>NZ_VCQU01000001.1 GCF_012932915.1 Antrihabitans stalactiti
GGAGCGTCCAGCACGGCGGGGCAGCCACTCCTTTCGAGCCACAAAAGCGGCATCCGATCATCAGCTACACCCCACCGCCCTGGGCATCCAGGGCACCAACCCCAGACACCAACAACCTTAGGGTCCGATCATGAACAATCTGCACAAGGAACTCGCGCCCATCACCTCGGCCGCATGGCAGGCGATCGAGGAGGAAGCGACGCGAACCTTCAAGCGCCACATCGCCGGTCGACGGGTCGTTGACGTCGCCGGACCACACGGCGTCGACTTCTCCGCTGTCGGCCTCGGCCGCACCACCGTCATCGACTCCCCCGGCGACGGCGTCTCCGCGAGCCAGCGCATCGTTGCACCGTTGGTCGAACTGCGCGTGCCGTTCACGTTGTCGCGTGCCGAACTCGACAACGTCGAGCGCGGCGCTCAGGACGCCGACTTGGACCCAGTCAAGGATGCGGCGAAGAAGATCGCGTTCGCCGAGGATCGCGCCATTTTCGAGAGCTACGCAGCCGCCGGAATCACCGGCATCCGTGCCGCGTCATCCAATGGCGCCGTGGCGATTCCGGCAGATGTGAAGCTCGTGCCCGAGGCCATCGCGCAGGCACTGAGCCAATTGCGCCTTGCCGGCGTCGACGGTCCGTACTCGGTGTTGCTGAGCGCCGACCTGTACACGCTGGTCAGTGAGACTTCCGACCATGGCTACCCGGTCCGCGAGCAGATCAAGCGGCTCATCGAGGGCGACATCATCTGGGCCCCCGCGATCGACGGCGCATTCGTGCTGACCACACGCGGCGGCGACTTCGATCTCCAGCTTGGACAAGACCTTTCGATCGGGTACCTCTCCCACGACGCGACCAGTGTCGAGCTGTATTTCCAGCAGACCTTTACGTTCCTCGTCCACACCGCAGAGGCCGCCGTCGCTCTGAGCAACTCCTAACAACGCGCGCCATAGGATAGGCCACCTATCGAACGTATGATCGATAGGTGGCACTCCAGTCGATCGGCTACAACGGGCAACCGTCCCGGGATCCGTTTCGACGAGTCGATCCGCCGATCATCGTGCTGATCGACCTGACCACCCTGTTTCCGAACCAGCCGCACCGAACCGGGCGCTACACCCCGAACGGGCTGCAGATGCACAAGGTCGTCGAAGGCCGATTGACCTGGTGGGCACTGTGCGAGCAAGGCGGCTGGTACGGACGCGTCACCTACGACATCGTGCACGGGTCGAAGAAGGACACCGTCACCCATTGGGTACCTGGGTGGGTGCTCAAGCGGAAGAACTACCCGCCGGACCGGTCGCGATAACGGTGGACCGCTTCGCCCTCGGCGTCGAGTTCGGCCGAGGCGCGCTGCTCCATGTCGTCGATGAGCCGACCTAGATCGGAGCGCCATCCTGTGGTGTTCGGGTCGATTCGATTGCCGTGCGAATCCGTGTGCATAAGGCCGACTCCATTCTCGGTCACCGCGTCCGCCGTGGCCGCTTGTCCATCAATCGCAGGATGAGCGGGGTGAAAATCAATTGCATTGCCAGCTCCATCTTCCCGCCGGGGACGACGATGCTGTTGGCCCGCGACATGAAGGAGTCGTGCAACATCGACAGCAGATACGGAAAGTCGATGCCCTTCGGGTCGGAGAACTTAATGATAACGAAACTTTCGTCGGCAGTCGGAATAGTCCGTGCCGCAAAGGGATTCGAAGTGTCGACGGTCGGAACCCGTTGGAAGTTGATGTAGGTGCGCGAGAACTGCGGACAGATGTAGGTGACGTAATCGGGCATTCGACGCAGGATCGTATCGATGATCGCCTCGTCCGAATAGCCGCGCGTCGTCTTGTCGCGATGGACCTTCTGAATCCACTCGAGGTTCACGATCGGCACCACGCCGACGACGAGGTCTGCGTACTTGGCAATGTTGACCGTGGGCGTCACCGCCGCGCCGTGTAGGCCCTCGTAGTAGAGCAGGTCCGTGCCGGGCGCGAGGTCCACCCACGGCGTGAACGTTCCCGGCTTCTGCCCGTATGGTTTCGCCTCGTCTTCGTCGTGCAAGTACTTGCGCACCGAACCGACGCCCGAGTTGCCGTAGTCGCGGAACAGCGTCTCGAGTTCCTTCAGCAGATTCGCCTCCTCACCGAAGTGCGAGACGCCGCCCTCGGCCTTCGCCGACGCCAGCTTCATTTCTTCGCGGTCGTACCGGTGAAACGAATCGCCTTCGACGATCGCCGGAGTAATTCCTTCGCGTCGAAAGATGTGCTGGAAAGTCTTCGTGACAGAGGTCGTGCCGGCACCGGAAGAACCGGTAATGGCGACGACAGGGTGCTTGACCGACATGGCTCCTCTTCGTACTACCGAAATAGCGAACGCGTGGAAAACAAGGACGTGTTGAAGCCGATCGTCTCCGCGGCCGGATCCAGGTGGTAGTTCTCGAGCCGCATCACCTCGTTGCGTGAGCCGCAGATCAACGGCACGCGCTGATGGAGGCTGTCCGGAACGATGTCCATGATCCGTTCGCGACCAGTGCTCGCCAGTCCACCGGCCTGCTCCACGATGAATGCAATCGGGTTCGCCCCGTACAGCAATGCGACCCGGCCTTGCCGTGCCGGGTCTTTGGTGTCACGTGGATACAGGTAGAGACCGCCGCGGGTCAGGATGTGGAACGTTTCCGCCACCAGCGACGCGACCCAGCGCATGTTGTAGTCCTTGCCGCGCGGGCCGGCGGCACCGTCGAGACAGTCCTGCACATAACGCCGGACCGGCTGCTCCCAGAACCGTTCGTTTGCAGCATTGATGGCGAATCCCGACGTATTCTCCGGGATCCGCATCTGGGGGTGGGTCAACACGAAAGCGCCGATGTCACGGTCGAGGGTGAACCCATCGACACCATTGCCTGTCGTGAGGACGAGCATCGTCGCCGGACCGTACATGGCGAAGCCTGCACATACCTGCCGCACTCCGGGTTGCAGAAAGTCCTCGGCGGACGGCTCCGGATTCCCCTCGGGGGCACGCAACACACTGAACACGCTGCCGAGCGGCAGGTTGACGTCGATGTTGCTCGACCCGTCGAGCGCATCGAAAGCCAGCAAATACTTGCCACGCCGATACTCACGCGGAATCGGGTAGAAGCTGTCCATCTGCTGCGACAGCATCGCCGTCAGATGACCGGCGTGCATCTCCTCCAGCATGACGTCGTTGCTGATCGAATCCAGTTTGTGCTGGACCTCGCGCGACGCGTCCACCCCGTCGACCAACCCGATGATCGCGCCACGGGTTACGTGGTTCGCGATGTACTTCGCCGCCGTCGCGAGGACGTTCACCAATGCCGAGAAGTCGCCCGTCGAACCGGGATGCCGATGCTCCTCCTCGATGGTGTAGCGGGTCAGGGTTTTCAGGCGGGTGGGCATGGCGTCTCGTTCTCCGTCACGCAGGGTCAGTTTCCTCTTGCTGGTCTGCGAACATACTGCTCCCGTACACGTCCGCATCGGTGAGCGTCATCAAGTCCTGCTTGGTCAGCGGACGGTCGAGTTCGACGAGCCGATTAGCTTGTCGCAGCCGGCATCGCTCCACAGCGTTACGCACGCTACGCGCATTCGAGAACCGCGGACGCTGCATTCGAATTTCGAGATACTCCCCGAACGCTTTCTTTGCCGCGGCGTCGAAGGCGAAGTTCTCCTTCGCGACCATCAGCTCGGAGATCTCGAGCAGCTCGTCGCGGGTGTAGTCCTCGAATTCGACGTGATGCGCGACGCGTGACGACAGACCAGGATTGGCCGAGAAGAACGTGTCCATCCGGTCGGCATACCCAGCGAAGATCACCACCAAGCTGGACCGCTCACTTTCCATCTCGGTCAGCAGAATCTCGATGACCTCCTGCCCGTAGTCCCGCTCGTTCTCGGGACGGAACAGGTAGTACGCCTCGTCGATGAACAGCACGCCGCCCGCGGCCTTGGCGAGCGCCTCCTTGGTCTTCGGCGCGGTGTGCCCGATGAACTGACCGACCAGGTCGTCGCGCGTGACCGTATGCACCTTCGGCTTCCGGATGTAGCCGAGCGCATGCAGCATCTCGGCCATCCGCAACGCGACAGTTGTCTTGCCTGTGCCTGGACCGCCGGTAAAGCTCATGTGCATCGTCGGACGCGACGACGCCAGACCGAACTGGCTGCGCGCCCGATCGATAAGGAGCAACGCGGCGATTTCGCGGACCCGACGCTTCACATTGGCGAGGCCGACAAGCTCGGAATCGAGCTTGGCGAGTGTGTCCTCGACATCGATCCGCGCAGAATCGTGCGACAGATCTAGTTCGGCGTTGTCGTCGAGAATCTCGAGCTCGACGACTTCGGGTTCCGTCGCGGTTTTCGCAGCTGCAGTGCCCGGCCTGTGCAACTTGAAACCGGACGACGTCATCGGTGCTCGGCGCCGTATCGGTTGCCGGACGGCGCGTTGGTCGCATAGGACTTGATGCCGTAGGTCTGCCTGCGGTCCGATCCTTCGGTGCGAGTGAGCAGGAAGCCCGGCTCTTCGGCAGGCCGCTGAACGAGGAAGCTCAGTGCTGTGGTCTGCCGTCCGAGGCGCGCGTCGTATGCGAGAACGCGCACGTAGTGATTCGGGAACGTCGCGCGGCACTCGTTGATCTCGACGAGTACGCCGTCCGGCTCATCGAGGTCGAAGAGCGGCAGGCCCCACATCTCCCAGTAGACGTTGCGCGGGTGCGGGTCGTCGGTGTACTCGATCGACACCGGCCAGTTGTTGAGCAGGGCATACCTGACTTGCGCGGCGATTTCTTCGTCGGTCAGGTCCGGCAGGTAGGAGAAGGCTCCGTGACGCAAAACCATGGTGATCTCTCCTTAGATGCTTGCCGTGGGAACGGCGTCGGGGGCGTCGGTCGAGGTGTAGTCGAAGGTGACATCGCCCCAGGTCGCGAGAGCTACCTCGAGCGGACGGCACGTCTCGGCAGCCTTGCGCAGCACGTCGGGGCCCTCGCGAAGCAAGTCCTTGCCCTCGTTTCGAGCCTTGATGATCGCTTCGAGCGCAACACGGTTCGACTCGGCACCTGCCGAGATGCCGAGCGGGTGGCCGATCGTTCCGCCACCGAATTGCAAGATGACGTCGTCGCCGAACAGGTCGACGAGCTGGTGCATCTGGCCGGCGTGAATGCCGCCCGAGGCCACCGGCATCACGCCGGGCATGCTCGCCCAGCTCTGGTCGAAGAAGATGCCGTTCGCTGGGTTGGTCGGGATGAAGTCGTCCCGCAGCGTGTCGTAGTACCCCGCGGTGGTGGCCGGGTCGCCTTCGAGCTTGCCGACGACGGTGCCTGCGTGCACGTGGTCCACACCGATCAGGCGGCACCACTTGGCGAGAACGCGGAAGCTGACGCCGTGCGTCTTCTGGCGAGTAAACGTCGAGTGTCCGGCGCGGTGCAGGTGCAGCAGCACACCGTTCTTTCGTGCCCAGGTCGCCATCGACTGCATGGCCGTGTACCCGATAGTGAGGTCGATCATCACGATCGTGCTGCCGATTTCCTTGGCGAAATCGGCACGCTCGTACATTTGCTCCATGCTGCCGGCGGTGACGTTCAGGTAGTGGCCCTTGATCTCGCCGGTCTCCGCCATCGCCTTGTTGACGCCTTCCATGCCGAACAGGAAGCGATCGCGCCAGCGCATGAACGGCTGGCTGTTGATGTTCTCGTCGTCCTTGGTGAAGTCGAGACCGCCCTTGCAAGCCTCGTAGACAACGCGGCCGTAGTTGCGGGCGGACAGTCCGAGCTTCGGCTTGATCGTCGCGCCGAGCAACGGGCGGCCGTACTTGTTGAGGTACTCGCGCTCCATCACGATGCCGTGCGCCGGACCCTGGAACGTCTTCACGTAGGCGACGGGGATGCGCATGTCTTCCAGGCGCAGCGCCTTGAGCGGCTTGAAGCCGAAGACGTTGCCGATGATCGACGACGTCAGGTTCGCGATCGAACCCTCTTCGAAGAGGTCGATGTCATACGCGATGTAGGCGAAGTACTCGCCCTCGCGGCCGGGAACGGGATCCACCCGGTAGGCCTTGGCCTGGTAGTGGGAGTTCGCGGTGAGGCGGTCGGTCCACACCACGGTCCACGTGGCGGTGGACGATTCGCCTGCAACGGCGGCTGCTGCCTCGATCGGATCCACGCCGTCCTGCGGCGTTACCCGGAATACTGCGAGGACGTCGGTGTCTTTGGGAATGTAGTCCGGGGCGTAGTAGCCCATCCCTGCATACGATTGGACGCCTGGATCCCAGCGGTCTTTCACAGCATCTTCGGTCATGGAAGAGAGCATGTCCTGGCGAACCTCTACGCACAATTTAAATGTTTATAGTCTTGCTTAATCGAAAAGTTGGGTTTGGTAGGGTCGCGACATGGGCAGCATCAGCTCGACGCGGATGGAGACATTTCTCGTCGTCGCAGGTCAGAGCAGTGTGCGGCGCGCCGCTGCCCAGCTTCATATCACCGAAGCGGCTGTGTCGGCCGCCATCACTTACATCGAGAAGCAACTCGGCGCGGACCTCATCGCAAAGTCGGGCAGAGGCATCGAATTGACCGACGCCGGCCACGTCTATGCCGAGTACTGCCGGACCATCCTCGGCCTCATGGACGAGGCCAAAACTGCGGTACAGAAGGCGGAAAAAGGGCGGTTACGAGTCGGAGTCGTGGCAACCGCGGGCGAAAGCGTCGTCCTTGCCTTGCTCGCATCGTTTCGGGAGCGCTACCCCGACGTCGACCTCAGTCTCTCCATACATCCGCGCGACGAACTGTTTCTCGAATTGCGCCACCACGAAACCGACCTCGTCATCGCCGGACGGCCACCCCGCGGCGCGGGTCTGGTCGTCCGAGCGCGTCGACCGAGCAGCCTGGTCGTGATCGGCTCTCCCGCGCACCCGATGAATCCGATGACCGCAACCTGGCTGCTGCGCGGTCCAGGCTCGGGCACGCGTGACACCACCTTGAGCCTGCTGGATCAGCTACAGATCAGCCCGCCGACGCTCACGCTCGGCGCGCACGGTGCCGTTGTCGCAGGCGCCCGCGAAGGACTCGGGGTGACGCTGACCCATAACGACGCCGTCGAGCGCGACCTCGCGGGCGGACTGCTGGAGGTATTGAAGGTCCGAGGCACTCCCCTGGACCGTCCGTGGCACGCGATCACGACGAAGACGCCGACCCCGACCGCGCAATTGTTCGTCGAACACATCGTCGACGAGGCCAACGTCGGCCGTGCAGCGTTTGTAGAGGGTTAGTATTCGCCGGTGATCAAAAAGAGCATTGCCGCAGCTGCGATTGCCTGCGCCCTCGCTGTGTCGCTCACCGGCTGTGGCTCCAAGATCAAAGCGGACGGAGCCGAGAAGACGATCGCCGATTTCGTCTCCTCGAAGACTGGATTCAAGCCGACCGACGTGAAGTGCCCATCGGACGTCGACGCGAAGGAAGGCGTCGAATTCGATTGCCATTTCACCGGACCCGAAGGCAAGCCGTACACGGTGAACATGAAGATCACGAAGGTCGATGGCGACAACGTCAATTTCGACATCGACTCACATCTGAGCTAGCGGTATCGCCACCGCGCCGCGAGTCGGCCTACCGCCCCGACGGCGAGCGCGAGTAGCACCATCGCGACCGTCAATACGACGGCGCTGAAGGCAAGCTCGAGGTAGCCCTGCTGTCGTGGATCGATGAACGGGTATGGGTACCAATCGACGATCGGACCGCGGATCAGCGAATAGACCGCGTACACGGCCGGAAACGCCAGCCACGTCAGGCATTGCTTGTCGTCGATGCGTGTGCGAGGCGGCGATATGAGCCAATCCGCCAGCACCACAATAGGAATCAGCCGGTGCATCGTGTCGTTGATCCACTTGTCGTTCAAGGTCACGTCGACATCGGCGAGCAGGACCGCGTAGACGACGCAGGTGATCACCATGTAGACGGTCACTGCGCCGCGGAGGTTCTGCCATCGCGGGTCCTGCGGATCCAGCAGGCCGCCGACGAGCAGCACGATCACGCTGAGCACGTTGCTGAGAATGGTGAAGTAGCTGAAGTAGTTCGCGATCGAGAACGAATCGACATCGAGATTCCTGGCCGGAATCCACACGAGCGCAACTGCGCCGAGCAGGGCAAAGCCGATGCGGGCGAGGCGAACAGCGATGGTCACAGTTCAGATGTTCGCACGCCGCTGCCCTCGCACGGTCCACGCACGGGCGGTGAGTCCAATCGTGCCGTCGGGCTGGCAGGGTAGGCGCGCATGCAGCAGGTCGCGTAGGGCACTGCGTTGGCCGTCGGCCAGCGTCGCGACGTACGCCGGTCCCGGTCCCTGCCCACCCAGAAACGGCGTCCAGTAGTCGTCGAAACTGCGAAAGACGGTCAGGATCTCGATCGGTTCGACAGTCACGTCGGCGAGCCCACCGACCGTCCACAGCTTGGCTAGCTGATCGGCGGCACACAGCGGGTATTTCGACATTTCGTTCAGACCCGCGGCGTCGGTGTCGAGGCTGGTCGCGGCTTCCCAGAAATATCGGAGCATTGCCATGTTCGGGTAGTCCCACACGTAGCCGGCGACAGTGCCGCCGGGAACGGTTACGCGGACCAGTTCCCGGATCGCTTTCTCGGGTTCAGGGACGAAGTTGAGTACGAGTCCACTGACGGCAGCATCGAAGCGCCCATCGGTGTACGGCAACGACGACGCCTCGGCACGCTCGAAACGGGCACGCGGATCGGTGACAGTTGTCGCAGCGCGGACCACGAAAGTCCCGGACGGGTCGACACCGGTGACCTCGGTGGGATCCGCGGCCGCGAGGACCGCATCGGTGAGCGCCCCTGTGCCGCAACCGACGTCGAGCCACCGGCGCCGAACAGGTACCGCCAATCCGCCGACGAACACCTCTGCGACAGGGCGGCTCCACCGACCCATGAACGCCTCGTATGCATCACCGACAACCCACATGACGCCTACCTTTCCCCGCTGGCAAATGCGGGTGCCACGAACTGCTCGATGAGCTGACGCTCGGTCGCTGGACTGTCTGCCGGCCAAATCAGCAGCGAGAGCACGACCCGAACCGTCCACTGCGCCGCAAGCGGCTGCGCCGTGTCCAACCCGGTCAACACTGTTGCGGTCTGCGCTAGTTGGGGTGAGCCAGCCAGGAATCGCCGAATCTCGTCGGGCGCCGCCTCGGCGAGAAACTTGCTCGCCACGGCATCCGCCCGGACCGCACGAAGGGACTCGGTGATCGCGGCGACTACGCGTTCGGAACCTTGGAGTTCGCCGATCTCGCGTTGGACCGCTTCCGCGATGCGCGCCGACGACCGTGTGAGCACGCCGGTGCGGAGTCCTGATTTGCCGCCGACGTAGCGGTACACGGTGGCGCGTGAGCACCCGGCCCGTTCGGCGACATCGTCGATGCTGACTGCGTCGAAACCAGCGCGCGAAACGAGGTCCGCGGTCACCGAGTAGATCCGCTCCACGGCGAGCGCCCGGCGGTTCCCTCCTGTGAGCCAATCGGCCTGTGCCATCGCGTGTCCGTTTCGCGTAGATACGACCTAACAAATTTGTCTCACTGTGAGACGTCTGAAATGGGATTCTACGGCGTACTGCCAGGTCGCGCGCGTCGAGCGAGACATCCGCTGCGCACAGCGCGCTGCGCGGATTCTCAATTTCCGGATTCGCTTGACCGGCCCCGGCGAACAGACGAAAACTTAAGCGATGGAGCAGGTTTCAGTGCGCGAGTTCGACGTCTTCGATCCGGCCACCCTCGACGATCCTTACCCCGGCTACGACCGGCTTCGGCGGATCGAACCGGTCCATCGCATCGCTGGCACCGATTTCTACATCGTCTCGAGTTGGGAACTCGTCCTGGAGGCGACGCGCAGAGTCGAGGATTTCTCGTCGCACCTCACTTCGGCCCTGATCCAAGACGCCGCTGGTCGGCCGACGATTTTCGACATGGATGGCGGCGGGCACGCTGTGCATGTACTGGCGACCGCAGACGATCCGGTCCATCTGCGGCACCGGAAGCTGGTCCTGCCAACCCTGGTGGCGCGGCGGATCCGGGCGCTGGAACCGCAGGTCCAGGTCGCAACGCGAGCGATGTGGCAGACGCACGCGCGTGACGATCGAATCGAGTGGATGGCGGCGATGGCCGATCGATTGCCGATGACGATGGTGGCTCGCCTGATCGGGCTGCCTGCCGAGGACGCCGAGCAGTTGGTCGCCTGGGGCTACGGCAGCACCGAAATGCTGGGCGGCGTCGTGACTGTCGACAATGTCGGCGACACGGTCGCGGCTGCGGTCGCGCTTGCCGGGTATTTGTACGACCGGTTCGAGCGTGCCAGCGCCTCGCCCGGCGACGACCTTCTCGGCGACCTCGTACGTGCCTGCGTCGCGGGCGAACTCGACCGCGATGTGGCGGTCCTGATGTTGGTGCAACTCGTCGGCGCCGGCGGCGAGTCCACCGCTGGGTTGATCGGCAACGCGGCGCGACTGCTGGCCGAAAATGCAGTCTTACAGGAGCAGGTCCGCGCCGACCGCAACCTTCTCGTTCCATTGCTCGAGGAGTCGCTCCGGTTGGAGTCGCCATTTCGGGCACACCACCGCCACGTCGTCGCCGATACGACACTTGGCGGTGTCGAGCTGCCCGCTGGTAGCCATCTGCTGCTGTCGTGGGGTGCTGCGAACCGTGATCCAGCGGTCTTCGACGACCCCGACCAGGTCCGGCTGGACCGTCCGAACCTCAAAACCCATCTTGCCTTCGGAAAGGGGACGCACTTCTGCGTCGGCGCAGCGCTTGCGCGCATGGAAGCGCGGGCCGCGATCCAGACTCTGCTGGACAACACGACCCGCTTCGAGTTCCATTCGGCGCAATGGCTACCGAGCATTCTCGTTCGGCGCCATCGCCGGCTCGAACTCAGTGTGACGCACGGCGATTGAACAAACTCATCGCCCAGAAGTAGCCCACCAGGGTGAGTGCCACACACCATGCCACCGCGATGACGGCATTGTTGCCGATCGGACCACCGAGGAGCAGTCCGCGCAGGGTCTCGGTGACCGGGGTGAACGGTTGATACTCGGCGAACCAGCGCAGTGCCGTCGGCAACGAGTCGGTCGGGACGAAGGCACTGCCGACGAACGGCAGGAGCATCAAGATCATCGGCGTGTTGCTCGCCGTTTCGACACTTTTGCTGACCAGTCCCATCGCAACAGACAGCCACGTCAACGCCAAGGTGATGAAGGCCAGGATGCCGAAGGCGGCCAACCATTCGAGCGGTCCGGCGTTCGGCCGAAAGCCGACAGCAACCGCGACGCCGATGACGAGGACGATGGAGAACATCGTCTGTAGCAGACTGCCGATGACATGGCCGGTCAGGACCGCTGACCGGGCAATCGCCATCGTGCGGAAGCGGGCGATGATTCCCGCCGTCATGTCCATGGCAACCGAGATCGCGGTCCCCTGGGCAGAGCTGGCAACGGTCATCAAGATGATGCCTGGCGCGACATAGTTGACGTACTCCGCGCGGCCGCCGGATGCTCCCCCGATTCCCGCACCGAGCGTCCCGCCGAAGACGTAGACGAAGAGCAACAGGAAGACGACGGGCATCCCGACGAGCAACAGTGTCATCGACGGATATCGAATGATGCGCCGAATACTGCGCCGCAGCATCGTGACCGAATCGGCCAGGACATACGACTTCGAAGGGGTGGGCAGAGTAAGGGTGGCGGTCATCGCACTGCGCTCCTTGTGTTGTCGACCTGGCCGGTGAGCGCCAGGAATACGTCGTCGAGATCGGGTGTGTGAACGGACAGTTCTTCGACCGTGATCGATTCGCTGTCCAAGCGGTCGAGCAGCGTGCGCAAGGACTGCACACCGCCGTCGCTCGGGACCTGCAAAGTCAGCTCCGCATCGTCGCGCGACGACCCCGCCAGCGCGTGAGCTGCGGCGTCGAGTTCGGTGGCGTCGGTGAACTGCAGCTTGATGTGCCCGCCGGGAATGCGCCGTTTCAGTTCTGCGGCGGTCCCCTGTGCGACCAGTCGGCCGTGGTCGAGCACCGCGATTCGGTCGGCGAGTTGGTCGGCCTCCTCCAGGTACTGCGTGGTGAGGAAGATCGTGACGCCGTCGCCGACGAGTTTGCGGATGATCTGCCACATGGTCCGACGGCTGCGCGGATCGAGGCCGGTCGTGGGTTCGTCGAGGAAGATGACGCGAGGACTGCCGACGAGAGTCATCGCCAGGTCCAGCCGGCGGCGCATGCCTCCCGAGTAGGTCGATGCGGGCTTCTTTGCGGCGCCGACCAGGTCGAACTGCTCGATCAGCTCCGCGACGCGACGCTTACCCTCGGCGCGCCCAAGGTGGTTGAGGTCGGCCATGAGGTTGAGGTTCTCGAGACCGGTCAGCAGATCGTCGACAGCCGAGAACTGTCCCGTCACGCCGATGGTCCGTCGAACAGCGTCGCCGTCACGAGCGACGTCGTGGCCGCCGACGACACCGTCGCCGGAGTCGGCTGCGATGAGCGTCGACAGGATCTGCACGATCGTCGTCTTGCCCGCGCCGTTCGGACCGAGCAGCGCGAAGATCGTTCCTTCGGCCACTTCGAGGTCGATGCCGTCGAGCACGACTTTGTCGCCGTAGGACTTTCGCAATCCGGACGTCGAAATGGCGATGCGTTGGGTTGTCGTTGCGTGCATTGCTCCTCCTTGGTTCTGTGCGCGCGTCTCACCCTCAGAGGGGTGAAATTCACGCACGGTTGCTGACTGGATTCACGAACGGCGGATCAGGATGTCGCCGTAGCTGGTGTTTGCGTGGACCTCGACCGTCTCCTCCGTGGCGGCCGGGGCCTGGGATGCGTCCATGTAGTTGTGCACCCGACCGAACCCGGTGTGGACGTCGAGCCGAGCGGCTGTGCCGGAACGAATACCGACCTCGATCTGGCCGAAACCGGTCTTGACCGTTGCCGATCCGCGGACCGCCGCGCCGATTCGAATGTCACCGTTCGCGGTGTTGCCGGTGATATCGCCGGCCGCGTGATCGACGGTGATATCGCCATTGGCCGTGTTGACCCGCAGACTTCCGGTCACACCGCCAACCCAGATGTCGCCATTGGAGTTCTTGATCACCGCATTGCCGTCGATCTCGCGGACCCGCAGCTTCCCTGAGCCGGTCGTGATTTCGGCGTTGCCTTGAACGAGGTCGACGACGATTCGGCCGGCGCCGGTCGTGAGGTCCGCGGACTTCGCCTGATCGAATTCGATGTCACCGGCGCCGGTCTTGACTCGGCAATCGCCCAGCCGACCCGCGGACCGGAACGCCCCCGCACCAAGATCACCCTGCACGTGCGACCCTTCCGGGAGTTCGATCGCCACGTCGATCGATCCTGGCTTGGAGAAGATGCCGAAGCCGCGCGGCTTGGGCCCCTTCACCAACAGCCGTCCTGATGCGTACTCAGCGCGCGTCTGCTCGGCGGCGCGGACGTCGACATCGTTTGTGGCATCGCTGGGCGTGACGGTCACAACGGTGTCGTCGCGGTCGCTGGCTCGTACGGTGACCTCGCCCCACGCGATCTCGATGGTGGCCGAAATCGGTTCTGGTGTCTTGAAATTGGGCATGGCAAATCCCTTCGTGTCGTTACTCGTGTTTTGTGTGTGCTGCGGGGCGCTGCGCTAGCGGACCCACCCGGTGAAATGCTCGCCGCCGCGCGCGACTCCCCTACCCGCCGATTGACCGTGACCGTCCGGCTCCAGCGCTGCCGCAGCCGACCGCACCAGCCAGGCGTTGACCGACAGTCCCGCCTGGCGTGCCGCCTCCTCGACTCGACCTTTGAGGTCCTCGCTGAGGCGCAGATTGATTCGGGCCATCGCACCCTCGTCGGCTTCCGGTGCCGGGCGAACGGCAATTTCCGTCACGGGCGGCGCTGCCGGGGGCGAGAGCTGGGGCAACGTGACCACAAAGCTCGGCTCGCGGCCACGCAGCCGTACGTCGACCGACCCTGGAGCGAGATCACGGGTGATCTCTGCTGCAGCGGCGGACAACGCTTCGAGCAGGACGAGCCGGACGGCCGACTCGAGGGGTGTCGCCAATCGCTCGGCCAGTTCACGGGCTTCGTCGCCGCCCGCTTGGGCAGCTACTGCAAGTTCGTGCTGGAGCGTGTCGACGTAATCTCTCAATTCCATGGCACCATCATGGCACCATTATGGTGCCATGGCAAGCCACTCTGGCTCACTAATGTGCCGCGCCTCGAGGCCGTGATGAAACACATAGCGTCACTGACTAATTGAACGCTTTGGTGCGCAATGAGAGCAGCGACACGCGGCGCAACCCGCAGTAGCGGGGGTAGCCTCGAACGGGTTGGGAAGGTGGTCTGCCGTGAGCAGCAGTCAAGGAAGCGTTTTCATCGTCGGGGACGATGGTCTGGATCAAGCCGCGTTCATCGCGGGCATCAGACGGATGATCGTGGGTAATGCACGATTGGATTCCGTCGTGTCGGCGGCGGTGATTCGGCATATCGACTTCCTGCTCGCCTCCAGTGGCGTGCGTAACGACGACAAGCGAATCGACGAGCGCGCCGCCCAGATCGAAGGCGGCATGCGCAATGTCCTCGACCTCGGCAACAGCTTCGCCACCCCCAACACCGGGCAGTTCAAAAAGCTCATTGCCAGCGCGCGCCCTGAACCCGCACCGGAACCCGAGCGCAAGCGTCGGAAGAAGTAGTCACCCTCGCTCGGCGGTGCTGCGCACCCGAAACACCACCCACCGCATCGCCGAGTACATGAACACCGCCTCGCATGCGCCTGCGATCAGTCGGGCGACGTGGTACTCGACACCCACTGCCGCGAGTCCGCTGCCGATCCCAAGAATGAATGCCGCGTAGTTGATCGCGACCACCACCGCGTAGAGCTCTGCCTGCCGACCGACCGGCGCGTGGGAGCGGAAATTGAAGGTGCGGTTCAGCACGAAGCTGAGGCCGAAGGCCAGCACGTAGGCCGTCGTAACAGCCACTGGCACCGGCCAATTCAGCCACCCGTGGAAGACGGTCAGCAGCGCGAGATCGACAGCGAACGTGAACCCGTTGATGATCGCGAACCCCAACAGTGTCGGCGCGACGATGCGATTCAGCCCGAACGGCAGCACACGAACGACCGCCGAACAGAAGGCTGCGAACCGGTCGACGAAGCTCGCCCGCGTCACGTCCTCGTCCACCGCCACGACGCGAGCCTGCCAATCCCGGATGTCCGCGAGGCAACATTCAACCGAACGGATGGGTGCCACTACCACCCGAAGATGGGTGTGCCGCCGGATAGTCGTGGCGCCGTTCGTTGAACAGACTTGTGCACCATGGAGATCGAGCGCACGACAGTTCCCGGCACGGGGGTGCTACACCTCTGTTGCCCTCGTTCCGGTATCGAACTCGGTGTGCTTGCCGACAACTCCGGGCGTCGTCAGCTCTTTGTTTACGACGGCGACGATCATGACGTGCCGCTTCGGGTGATCGTGCTTGACCCGGACGAAGCGGACCAACTTGCCGAGATGCTGCACTGCCGCTGCCGAGGTGGCCATGCGAGCGCGTGATATCGCGGCGACTCTGCCGACCGTCACCATGCGCGACCCGGTCGCGCAGGCAGTCCAGCTGATGGTTGTACGCCGCCTACCAGGGTTGATCGTCGTGGACGATCGATCGAAGCCGGTCGCCGTACTGCCCGGGACCCAGGTGCTCCGGCTGGCGATTCCGCAGTCCTACCAGTCGGATCCGGCTCTCGCGCGGACGATCGACGAGGTCCATGCCGATCAGTTCTGGCAGGAACTCCGCAGCTTGACCGTCGGCGATTGCCTGCCTACGCCGGTTGCCAAACCGCTGACCGTGCTGCCGCAAGCGACGTTACTCGACATAGCCACCCTCATGGCCCGCCATCACAGTCCGCTGGTTGCCGTCGTCGATCGCGCGGGCGAACTGATCGGCGGCATCACGCTCGAACGTCTGCTGACCAGCCTCGCCGTCTCCGGACTGGGCGGCTGAGCCGATGGGGTCGGCGATGGATACCGCACTCGGGTTCGCAATTTCGATGAAACCGTTTGCTGCGCTTGTCATCTTTGCCGTGGCGTTCTTCTTCATCGCCACCGAGCGCGCAGACAAGGTCAAGACCGTCTTGATCGCTGCCGGTGCCATGGTGGTACTCGGCCTGGCGCCGGGCGACGAGGTCTTTTACTCCGAGCATGACGGCATCGACTGGAACGTCATCTTCCTGTTGCTCGGGATGATGATCATCGTTGGGATCGTCAAGCAGACCGGGCTGTTCGACTTCCTTGCCATTTGGGCAGCCAAGAAGTCGGCGGGCCGACCGTATCGGTTGATGGTGATGCTGATGCTGATCACCGCGGTCGCGTCGCCTGTGCTCGACAATGTCACGACCATCATGTTGGTCGCGCCGGTCACTGTCGTCGTCTGCAATCGGCTCCGTATTGGGGCTCAGCCGTACTTGATCGCCGAGATCCTCGCGTCCAACATCGGTGGCGCGGCGACGCTGATCGGCGATCCGCCGAACATCATCATCGGCTTGCGAGCCGGCCTGTCGTTCAACGACTTCCTCGTGCACATGGCGCCCGCCGTCATCGTGATCTTCATCCTCTTCGTGCTGTTCGCCCGGTTCCTGTTTCGCAAGGCGTTGCACTACAACCCGGACCATGTCGAAGCGGTGATGGCGCTCAACGAACGGCGCGCGATTACCGATCCGAAGCTGCTGGTCCGATCGCTGAGTGTGCTGGCGTGCGTGATCACCGGGTTCGCCATCCATTCCATCGTGCACGTCGCACCATCGATCGTCGCGCTGGTCGGTGCGGGCGTCATGGTTCTCGTGTCCGGCCTCGACGTCGGTGAAGTCCTGCAAGAAGTCGAGTGGGCCACGTTGGCGTTCTTCATGGGCTTGTTCGTCATGGTCGCCGGGCTGGGCCACACCGGCGTCATCGAGGCGATCGGAAACTGGTCGATCGGGGTCTTCGGGTCCGACTACTTCATGGCGGCAACAGCGCTGTTGTTCGGGTCGGCAGTGATCGGCGCGTTCGTCGACAACATCCCCTACGTCGCGACGATGACTCCTGTCGTCGAAGGGATGGTCGCCGAAATCCCCGATCCGCAGACCGGGCAATCGCTGTGGTGGGCCTTCGCATTCGGCGCAGACTTCGGCGGCAACGGCACCGCAGTGGCCGCGAGCGCCAACGTCGTCGCAATCGACATCGCCCGGCGAAACGGGCACCCGATATCGTTCTGGCAGTTCACGAAGTACGGAATCGTCGTCACGTTCGCCAGTTCGGTCCTCGCATGGTGCTACGTGTGGCTGCGCTACTTCTAGGAGGCGATAGCCAGGTGTCCCTGTTCTGGCGGATTTTCGTGTTGAACGCGGCCGTACTCATTGCCGCGACGGTCTTGCTGCTGGTCGGTCCGGTGACGGTGTCGACGCCGGTGGTCCTCACCGAGGCGATGATTCTGTCGGCTGGGTTGGTCGCAATGCTGGTCGCGAACGCGATCCTGCTGCGTGTGGGCCTCGCGCCGCTGCACCGACTGACTCGCGCGATGACGACCATCGACCTTCTTCGACCGGAGCCCCGACCTGAAGTCGCAGGTCATGCCGGAATCGCGGACCTGTTCACCGCGTTCAACACCATGCTCGATCGGCTGGAGACCGAGCGTGCGACGAGCAATGCGCGAGCGTTGTCGGCCCAAGAGTCCGAGCGCCACCGGATTGCGCAGGAGCTGCACGACGAGGTCGGTCAGACGCTCACGGCTGTGCTGCTGGAACTGAAACGGGTCGGCGACCAGGTACCTGAGCCGTTGCGCGCCGACGTACGCCAAGTGCAGGAGATCACGCGCGGCAGCCTCGACGAGATTCGGCGGATTGCGCGCCGGCTGCGCCCAGGCGTGCTCGAGGAATTGGGACTGGTCAGCGCGCTGAAGGCGTTGGCGTCGGAGGTGTCGGCGCATGCCGGCTTCGCGGTTCGGCGCACGTTCGATCCCGCACTCCCCGACATCGGGCACGACGGCGAACTCGTGCTGTATCGGGTTGCGCAAGAAGGGCTTACCAACGTCGCCCGGCACGCGTCGGCGCACAACGTCGACGTCACGGTCCGGGCGGCACACGATGGAGGGATCGACCTGTTGATTCGCGACGACGGCGTTGGCGTGAACGGCGCAGCAGAAGGTGCCGGAATCCGTGGGATGCGTGAACGTGCTCTGCTCGTCGGCGCCAAACTGACCCTGCGGACTGTGCAGGAAGGCGGAACCGAGCTGTCGCTCTCGGTGCCGCCGCTGGGGAGCCGGCCGTGACGCGAATTCTGCTCGCGGACGATCACCAACTCGTCCGGCGCGGCGTGCGATACATCCTCGACAACGAACCGGACCTCACGGTCGTCGCCGAGGCGGGCGACGGCGCCGAAGCCTTGGAACTCGCGAAGGCACACCTTCCCGACCTCGCGATTCTCGACATCGCAATGCCGCGACTGACCGGGCTGCAGGCTGCGCGGGAACTGTCGCGCCAGCACCCGGACATGCGGATCCTGATCTTGACGATGTACGACAACGAGCAGTTCTTCTTCGAAGCCCTTCGGGCGGGTGCGTGCGGCTATGTCCTGAAGTCCGTCGCCGATCGCGACCTCGTCGAAGCATGTCACGCAGCGATGCGCGACGAGCCGTTTCTCTACCCGGGCGCCGTGACCGCGTTGATCCGCAACTACCTCGATCGCGCCAAACAAGGCGAGGACCTACCCGCGAAAGCCATCACCGATCGCGAAGAAGAAATCCTCAAACTCGTCGCCGAGGGCAATTCGACGAAGGAGATCGCGGACCTACTCGTCATCAGCCCGAAAACCGTTGAGCGCCATCGTGCAAACCTGCTGCAGAAGCTCGGTTTGCGTGATCGTCTCGACCTCACCCGATACGCCATCCGCGCAGGGCTGATCGAGCCGTAATTTTTCCCATTTCCACTGGCCCAAGTGATCTTGTAGTGCTTCACTTGAGATAGCTATCCGCGTCTTCCCAAAGGGGGCACGTCATGCGGAACGCCCAGCTATCAGCACGTTTCGTGCTCGTTTCCATTATGGCGGTGTTGCCCGGCCTCGGTCTGTGCAGCGTTGCCGCCGCGGGCGCCGCGAGTCCATCGGTGAGCTCGGCGGCCGTTCGCTCGGTCGGTCCGGCAGGCGGCGACGTCGTTGGCGTCGCGGCGCCGATCACAATCGGTTTCGCCACGCCGGTGGTCGACCGCGCACTGGCCGAACGGACGATCGCGATAGTTCCGTCACGCCCGGTGAGCGGACACTTCACGTGGACGAACGACACCGAAGTCCGCTGGAGTCCGGACGGCTACTGGCCGGCCTATACGGACGTGATGGTCGTGGCTGGCGGACTGAAGACGGACTTCAAGGTCGGCGCAGCGTTGTACGCGGTCGCAGATTTGTCGGCGCATGTGTTCAACGTCAGCATCAACGGCGACCTGGTCCGCGAAATGCCTGCCTCGATGGGCAAACCCGGCCACGAGACACCGACCGGGCAGTTCTCGATCATCGACAAATACCGCACCATCGTGATGGATTCGTCCACCTATGGTGTGCCGGTCAATTCGCCGGAGGGCTACAAGCTCAATGTCGATTGGGCGCAGCGGATTATCGGTGGCATCTTCGTGCACTCCGCACCGTGGTCCGTCGACTCGCAGGGCTACGAGAACGTCAGCCACGGCTGCATCAATCTCAGCCCGAGCAACGCGCAGTGGTACTTCAACAACTCCCACTACGGCGACCCCGTCGTCGTGACGTGGTAGTCGCGGTCAGTTCCAGGCCGCTGCGACGACGACGTTGAGGATGGCGAGCAAGCCCGCGACATGAGTCAGCGCGGGGACGAATTCGCCACGCTTCGCTTTTCCGCGCCCTATCTCGGCCGCCGCCGCAACCGCAAGGGCGACAACGAGTTTGACGCCAAGCTTGGCGTGGTCGGGATCCTTGCCGAGCGAATCGATCGACTCGGCCATCCCGACGAGAATGATGCCGGTGATGATCTGGGCGCGGGCGCCCCACACCATCACCTCTGACACTCGCGCCTCACCGCTCCCGAAGTAGACGGCACCATAGCCGCCGACAATCGCAGCCATGCCGAGCAGATGCGCAATCACGAAAAGGTCGTACACGAGGTTCACGGACCAAGGGTGCCATACGGTGAATCCGCCGCTCAGTCCCACATCAATGCGACATTCAACCGATCTAAGCGGCTGAATGTGACATTCATGCGGCCGCCCGCGAGCGGAGCGAGCCGTTCACACCCGCGGCGGGTGGCGGGAAGGGTCACCCGACCTGCGACGGCAGAGGAGGTGGGCGACCAGGGCGGTCCAGCCGGTTTGGTGAGTTGCGCCGAGCCCCTCGCCGGTGTCGCCGTCGAAGTATTCGGAAAAGGTGATGTGGTCCCAATGCGGAGCGCCGGTGGATTCGATGCGATCGCCGTCGCTGGGTCGCTTGCCGTCGGGACCTTTGCGGAAGAGGTCGATCAGTCGGCGGTCGATGTCGTCGGCGGCCTCGGCGGCGGTCATGGAATTGCCCGAGCCGGTCGGCACCTCGAACGTCGTTGTGGCGCCGAGGTAGTCGGCATAGATGCGAAGCGAGTCGGCGAGCAGGACGTTGACGGGGAACCAGATCGGCCCACGCCAGTTGGAGTTTCCGCCGAACAGTCCGCTGTGTGATTCGCCCGGCTCATAGTCGATTTCCATCCATTGCCCGTCGATTTCGGTCGCGTACGGCTCGCGGTAGGAGGCCGACAGCGAGCGAATTCCGTTCGGGGACAGAAACTCGTCCTCATCGAACATCCGCGACAGCACCCGCGTCACACGCGCGGGATCCATGAGCGAGAGCAAGGCATGGTTGCCATCCTCGGTATCCCGGTCCAGCAGTCCTTCGACGAGGTCGGGCCGACGCGACTGCAGCCAGCGCAGCCTCGCGGTGAAGTCGGGAAGATGGTCGGCCGTCCACGCCGGGGCATGGGCGACCGCCAGCAGCGGCAGTAGCCCGACCATCGACCGCACCCGCAGCCGTTGGTATGAACCGTCGGGCCGCAACAGAACGTCGTAGAAGAAGCCGTCCTCCTCGTCCCACAGCACGACGTCGTTGCTGCCGAACCGGCGCATCGCCTGCGCGATGGACAGGAAATGTTCCAGGAATTTGGTCGCGCACTCGTCCCACGCCTTGACTTCGATCGCCAATGCAACCGAAATCTTCAGCATCTGCAGGCAATAGAACGCCATCCAACTCGTCGCGTCCGATTGTTCGAGCCGGAAGCCGACGGGCAGCGGTGCGGACCGGTCGAATAGTCCGACGTTGTCCATCCCGAGGAAACCGCCCTCGAATACCGAGGACCCGTCGAGGTCTTTCCGGTTGACCCACCAGCCGAAATTGAGGAGCAGCTTGGTGAAAATTCGGATGAGGAAGTCGCGGTCGCGTAGCCCGTCGATGACGTAGACCTGCCACGCCGCCCACGCATGGACCGGCGGGTTCGCATCGCCGAACGACCATTCGTATGCGGGCAGTTGACCATTGGGGTGCATCGCCCATTCCCGACACAGCAGCAACAGCTGTTCTTTCGCGAAGTCCGGGTCGACGTGCGCGAGCGCAACGCAGTGAAAGGCCAAGTCCCAGGCGGCGAACCAGGGGTACTCCCAGTCGTCGGGCATCGAGATGACGTCGGCGAGCGAGAGGTGCCGCCACGTCGCGTTTCGCGCGTGCCGGTCGGCGCGCTCGGCAGGCGGCAGCGGCTCGTCGGGGTCGCCACCGATCCAGCTTTCGATGCTGTAGCGGTAGATCTGCTTGCCCCACAACAGACCTGCGAACGCACGACGGGCGATGAGACGGTCCTCGTCGTCGAGCCGTGGCGGAATGACCTGCGCATAGAACTCGTCCGCCTCCGCGCGACGGTCGGCGAGGACCGCGTCGTAACCGGTGTCGAAGGTCGTCTCGTCCGGTACATGGGTCGACATACGGAGCCGCACCCGGACCGTCTCCCCCGGCGCAACGGAGTCGAACGAATACCAAAACGCTGCCTTGGTTCCCGCACCATCGCTGGCCACCGCCGATTCGTCACCGTGCACGACGCGCGCATTGATGCCGTCTTTCGTTGTGGCCGTCTTGTTCTCGGCGTTCCAGAGGACTGCGGCGTTGGATTCGTTCTCGCACACCAATACTTCGGGCGGGCGGTAGGCGACACCTTCGGCTGAAACGTAGAGCCTGCCGAGGTAGTCGTGCACGCACTCGACGGCGCGCAGATTCGTGGACTGCAGTTCGGTCGGATCCAAGCAGCGCAAGGTCGGCTTGCGCGGGTCCCGGCCCCAGGTCCAGGTGTTGCGAAACCAGACCTGCGGCAACAGATGCAGCGGCGCAGCCTCCGGACCGTGGTTGGTCGCCTCGATGATCATGCAGAGGTCGTCTGGCCCGGCCTTGGCGTAACTCACCGTGACGTCGAAGAACCGGTCCTCGTCGAAGATTCCGGTGTCGGCGAGCTCGTATTCCCGCTCGTCTTTGCCGCGGCGCGCGTTCTCCTCGCGCAACTTGGCGTAGGGAAACTCGCCCTGCGGATAGCGGTAGAGCAATTGCATCCAAGCGTGCGTCGGCGTGGAATCCAATGCCCACCAATACTCTTTGGCATCCTCACCATGGTTGCCTTGTTCGTTGGCCAGGCCGAAGAGGCGTTCCTTGATGATCGGGTCCTTGCCGTTCCACACCGCGACGGCCAGGTTGAGAAACCCGTACCGGTCGCACACGCCGCCGATTCCGTCTTCACCCCAGCGGTATGCGCGCAGGTGCGATTGCTCGAACGGCAGGTACGACCACGCATCGCCGGTCGCGGAGTAGTCCTCGCGGACGGTTCCCCATTGCCGCGAGGACACGTACGGACCCCACCGCCGCCACGGACTGCCTGGCTTCGGCGATTCCGCCAGACGCGAATGCTCTGCGGATAGGTGATCTTTCGACGACGTCACCGCGATATCGTCGCCTATCGAGCCGTCGGTCGCATGCCTTCCAAGATGTAGTCGAGTTCTTCGACCGGCCGATTCGGCGGCAGCACGAGGGTCGGCTCGTCCGCGCCAGCGGCGTACCAGCTGTCGAGGCCGGCCCGGGCGGTCTCGGCGTCGCCGCACAGCGTGAGCTCGTCGATCAACACCTGCGCCGATGCGGGGACCTCGGCGGTCCCGCGGCCTGGATTCGCGGCGAGTACGTCGTCGACCGCGGCACCGAACCCGCGCTTGCGCAACTCGCCGGCGTACAGCGGCCCCATGCTCGTCAAATAGAACGACACCCACCACGCCGCGACCGTCCGGGCCACGGCCGGGTCCGGGCTGATCCCGACCGGAATTCCTGGGCTGATGGTCGGCAGCGACCGACCACCCGGCACCCGCCCGGCACCCTCTTTCAGCAGAAGGACGCCGTCGGTAAGGCCTGACCGCGGCATGAGGAATGGGTACCAGGCGTCGGCGAGCTCACCGGTCAACCGGATCGATCGCGGACCGAGCCCGGCGATATTGATCGGCACCGGCGCGGCCGGCCGAACGGCCAACTTGAGCGGGCGAGTCTCGAACGGCTCCGACGGCGTCATGCGCTCACCTGCGAGCAGGCCGCGGACCTGACGGGTGATAGCGCCGAGCTGGGCGATCGGATCACGGAATGCCTTGTCGTGCAAGCCTTCCGCAAGGGAGGGGCTACCTGCACCGAGTCCGAGGGAGAATCGACCGTTCGACAACTCGGCAAGGCTCGTCGCCGCCATCGCGATGGTGCCTGCGCTTCTCCCCCACACATTCAGCACGCCGGTGCCGATCCGGATTCGACTGGTCTTCAATGCCACTTCGGCGAGCAGAACCGTCACATCGTGGCCCCAACCCTCCGCCGCGGAGAACGACGAATAGCCCAGTTCCTCGGCCCTGGTCGCGACGTGAACTATCACGTCGCGCCGTGTCTCGAGTGGCGTTACTCCGACAGCAAGCGGCATGAAATCAGTCATACATGGGGATACGTCGCCGAGGAAGGTCGAGTTCACTCAGTATCCGACGTATCCCGTTCCGCTTTGCACTCCCTGAATGCCCGGCACATTGGCGACCGAACCGTAGGTATCGATCGCATACCGGGTAGCGGCGACGATGTTGTCGACCGGGTTCCAGATATCGCCGTGACCAGCGACCGAGTACGCGTTGAACGTGCTGTCGATGGTCTGCATGATGCCCTTCGACGGGTGGCCGGCCTCGCAGTTCGAATCCCACAGGTTGATCGCGTGCGGATCACCGGCAGATTCGTGCGCGATGATGGCTGCGAGGTGACTCGGGTCGATCTGACTCGTGTCGACACCGTTCTCGCGCAACACCGCGAGTGCTTGCTGAATCCAGTCGGCAACCTCACCCGTCGGCGCCGGACCGCTCGGCGCCGAGTTGGTGGTGCCGTGACTCGCGCTGACGGCGTTTTGAATGTGCGGACGGCTGCTCGTCGTGGGACGGCTGGTGGTGATGGGAACCGCGCTACTCACCGGATTTTCGGTCGAAATCTTCGCCGGCTGGGTGGTGGTCGTGTCGGCAATGTTCGACATGGCCGGCGCGGTGACCGCCGACGCGAGGGCGGTCGGCACGCTGACCTGCGGGGTGAGTTCGGCCATCTGCGTCGCATGGGTCGTGAGCTGGGCCCGCACCTTGGCCACCACCGCGAGCGCGCGCCCCAGGTGCTCGGTCGCGACCTCGACGATCATCGCCACCCCTGTCGGAGTGGTCAGCGTCGGTGCCGAGGCAACGGCTATCGAGACGAACGACTGCAAGATCCCCTCGATTTCCGCCATTCCGGCGGTGACGTCAGCAGCGGCGGTGGTGACGACGTCGGCAATGGAGTTGCCCCGATCGGAGATGTTGGCAGTCGAGTTCTGTGCCTCGACCGCAACATTCGTCGCGTTGTCGGCAGTTCGACCGCTCCATGCGCTTTCCAGCACACCGAGGCCGGTTTTCCCGAGTGCATGCACCGACTCGAGCGTCGCAGAGGTTGCCTTCAGCACGGCTGCCGGACCGTCCGTCGGAAACGTGCCGTCCCCGAAACTGTTCAGTAGTTGCACGATCGGCTGTGCAAGCGCCGTCACATCGATTGCACCGGTCATCGAATTCCCCCTGCTGTGCTCGCTCTTCGAAACTGCGCTCGCCCTCGAATGCTTGGACGCCCCAGCGCACGTATCGGTTCCATCCCGCGTTCGTCCCCAGTGGGAAAATCTACCACCGCGCGATATGTCTCGGTTTGATCACATTGCAATCACGGGCGTGTCACACTACTCTGCAGGCGCAGCCATTCGCGATGGACCGAAATTCGAGGATTTGTCATGGCGTGGTGGAAGAGGTTGAGCACAGACGTCGTCGGCGCAGATGATCGGCGCTACCGCGGCGAACGAAACCGGATCGCACACCGCAAGCGCGAAATGACCGAGCGATCGTCCCCCACGGCAGACCTACGCCCCGGCAGCGCCGGCGAGCATCACCTCCAAAACAGCTTCGGGACCACCGAGCGCGCAGACCGCTTCTACGCCGACCAGTTGCTCGACCACCTCAACGACCGAATGATCGAGTTCGTCGGCCGCCAGGACATGGCGTTCATTGCCACCGCCGATGCCGCAGGCGAGTGCGATTCCACCTTTCGCGCGGGAACGCCAGGGTTCATTCAGGTCATCGACGAGCGCACGGTGGCCTATCCCGAGTACCGCGGCAACGGCGTCCTCGCCAGCCTCGGCAACATCAGTGAGAATCCTCACGTCGCGATTCTGTTGATCGACTTCGTGTCCGATCTCATCGGTCTGCACATCAACGGAACCGCCGAGATCGTCGGGAACACTGCGGGTGACAGCCCAGTCGGTCGCACGCCGGAACGCTGGGTGCTCGTGCATGTCGAAGAGGCATACATTCACTGCCGCAAGCACATTCCGCGGATGGTCCCTGCGCCGCGCCAACGGGCGTGGGGCACCGACAATCCGCTGACGAAAGGTGGCGATTTCTTCGCCGCCAAAGCCGAACGGCAAGAGCCTGCGACCGTGGCTGAACCTGCCCGCGAACACCCCGTCACAGCTGAATCGATCGCCTAGGCCATCGACGCACCGTACGGTAATCGGGTGGCGAGTGATGCCGATGTGGCAGTCCAACGTTCACGCCAGGTCAAGAGTGCGGTCGACACGTGGCGCGGACAACTCATCGACCTCAGCTGGCGAAACCAGCTGCTCTTCTACCGTGACCTGCGCTTCGGCACCCTCGATTTCGCCGACGCCGACTACCTTGCGGTCGAGGCGCTGTTCGCCAAACGGGCGGTCCGGCTGTCGCGGTTGTATCGAAAGACCCTGCTTCCTGATCGGATGAAACGCGTCCGCGCCATCCGGAACAAGGCGCGCGAGGCATCCGAAGAGCGTGGTATCGCCATTTGCTTTGTCGCGCTCGGCATCTGCACGTGGCGCAACGCCCAGGGTGCTGCGACACCCGCCGCGCCGGTCCTGCTGCACGAAGCTGTCATCGATGCGACCGGCGCCGCCGAAGACGATTTCGAGCTGTCCCTCACCGGCGATTCAGTGGTGAACCCAGCGTTGTTGCACCTGCTGGCGGAGCAGTTCAGAGTCGATGTCGACGGTGACGAGTTGGTGTCGTCGATGGAGGGCACCGTCGTCGACCCGCAAACCGTCTACGACCGTCTGACTGCCAAATGTGCTGCCATTCCAGGGTTCTCGATCGCCAACCGTCGGGTTCTCGGCACGTTCTCGTACACGAAGCTGCCCATGGTCGAAGACCTTGCAGCGAACGTCGAGGCTCTGACGCGTCACGACGTCGTCGCTGCTATCGCGGGGCATCAGCCTGCCGCTCTCGCACTCGCCACAGCGGGTGCCGACGTGGCGATGACCGATCCGGACCTGCACCCCCCGAGTGACGAATTTCTTGTGCTGGATGCGGATTCGTCGCAGAGTTATGCGATCAACGCAGCTGCGGCAGGCCAGTCGATGGTCATTTCGGGACCGCCCGGTACGGGCAAGAGCCAAACGATCGCGAACATGATCACGACACTCGTGGCGCGGGGCGAAAGCGTCTTGTTCGTCGCGGAGAAGCGCGCGGCCATCTCGGCTGTGCTCGACCGGCTCACCAAGCTCGGACTTGGCGACCTCGTCTTCGACGTTCACGACGGCGGCGGTTCTCGAGCAGCGCTGATCCAGACGCTGACCAGCGGACTTCGGGCCGACCCCGACGCGCGCGGTCCGGACGACACGGTCCTGCTCGAACGCCTGGCAGTCCGTCGGGATCAGCTCAACGCCCACGACGCCGCGATGAACCGATCCCGCGAACCCTGGTCGTTGAGTGTGTTTCAGGTGCAGAGCGCGCTGCTGGGTCTGACGGCGCGATTCGGCACGGCGGCAGAGAGTTCGGTGCGTCTCGGCGGCGCGGAAGTTGCCGCACTCGACGCGGCGACGATGCGACGAGTGCGCGAAGAGCTCACCGAATACGCAGGGCTCGGCGGTCTCACGTCGAGCTTCTCCGACAGCCCGTGGGTCGGCGCGGTCATCACGACCGCACCCCAGGCGGAAGAAGCACTGATCATCGCGGCGCGGCTGCACACCAAGGCAGCACCGGAGACGTGGCGCGCGCTCGACGAAATCGGTGCGCAGACCGGCCTGGTCGGCCCGAAAACCCTTGCGGGGTGGGCGGTCCGGCTGTCGCTGCTCGAGGCGGTCGGCGATGTTGCGAGCAAGCTCGACCCGTCGGTGTTCGACGCTCCGTTGGAGAATCTGATCGCAGCGACCGCTCCCCGGACGTTACGCAGCGAAACCCGCACCGCCGCGCGGAAACTGTGGATCGGCACCGAGAAACCGAAGCTCAAGCAGCTGAATGCCGTGTTACGCAAGGCACTCGAAGTCCGCGAAGCCTGGACCGAGTCCGCCGTCGACGGCGGTGCACCGCGGGTACCGGCGAGCCTGCCAGGTATCAGCGCGCGCCTGCAACGGTTGACCGCTGACCTCACTGCGCTCGGCGCCCAACTGCCCTGGATCGACTTCGCCGCCATGCCGCGACCGCAGTTGCTGCAAACACTGGAAGCGCTCGCGCGCGACGAGCGCGGCCTGCGCAAACTCCCCCGCATCAACGAACTTGCGGCGACCTTCGCCCGCTTGGGCCTCGATCCGCTGCTGACCGAAATGCGATCCCGTAGAGTCGATCCCGAGCTCGCCGCCGCGATGTTCGAAACCTGTTGGTACCGCTCGGTGCTGGACCGGATCGCGTTCGACGACCCGGTGATCGCCAACTTCGACGGCGTACTCCACGACGGTCACACCGAAGAATTCCGTTCGGTCGACGCCGAACACATTCGACGCACCCGCGATCGTGTGCTGAGCGCCGTCGCGGACCGGCTCACCGCGGTCGGCGCAGCGAATCCCGAGCAGAGCCGCATCGTCGCCGCACAAGCTGCGCGCAAACGCGGCCACCTGCCCTTGCGCCAATTGTTTTCCGTCGCACCGGATCTGATGACGGCGCTCAAACCGTGCTGGGCGATGAGCCCGCTGGTGGTGAGCCACATTCTGCCCGGCGACCGGCCCTATTTCGACGTCGTCGTGTTCGACGAGGCCAGCCAGATCGTGCCCGCCGACGCGATTGCGGCCATCTCCCGGGCACGCCGCGTCATCGTCGCGGGCGACCGTAAACAGTTGCCGCCCACGCAATTCTTTGCCGTCGATGCCGACGACAAGGGCGAGCACGTCGTCAACGACGACGGCAGCATAAACCTCGCGCTCACCACCGGTTTCGAATCGATCCTCGACGTCCTGACAGCGGCGTTGCGCAGCGACCGAACGCGGTCGCTGACGTGGCATTACCGCAGCCGCGACGAACGGTTGATCGCCTTCTCCAATGCGTGGGTGTACGACAACTCACTCACGACATTTCCTGGTGTCGCAGGCGGAAATTGCCTGTCCCTGGACCTGGTTCGGCAACCACGGAACCAGTCGGCGGAGGAAGAAAGCACGAATGCCGAGGTGGACCGCGTCGTCGCGAAGGTGCTCGACCACGCAGCGAATCGGCCTGGCGAGTCGTTGGGCGTCATCACCATGGGCATCAATCACATGGAGCGGATCGACCGCCGGCTGCGTGAACGGCTGCGCGCCAAGCCTCGACTGCGCGAATTCTTCGACGAATCGACTACGGGCGAACCCTTTTTCGTCAAGAACCTCGAACGCGTGCAGGGGGACGAGCGCGACTCGATCATCCTGTCGATCGGCTACGCCAAACGTCCCGACGGAACGTTGAGTCACAACTTCGGACCGCTCAACCAAGAGGGCGGCCATCGTCGCCTCAATGTCGCAATCACACGAGCGCGCAGCCGAATGACGATCGTCAGCTCCTTCAGCCATCGTGACATGGATCCCGAGCGGTCGACTGCGCCCGGCGTCGCGATGTTGCGCGCCTATCTGCACTACGCGGCAAGCCGTGGCGAGGTCCTCGGCGAAGCCGTCGGCAGGCCGGCGCTCACCCCGTTCGACATTTCGGTCCGTGATCGTCTGGTCGCCGCGGGTATTCCGGTCGTCGCGAAATACGGCGTCGCCGGGCACTGGATCGATTTCGCGGCGTCCCATCCCGACGATCTCACGCGCATGGTGCTGGCGATCGAAGTCGACGGTCCGAGCTATCACTCCGCCCCCACCGCCCGCGACCGCGACCGGCTGCGGCAAGAGCAACTCGGGCGACTCGGGTGGTCGTTTCACCGAATTTGGGCGACCGACTGGTTCAACGATTCCGCAGGCTGCATTGCCAGAGCCCAGGCTGCGTACTACCGCGCAATCGCAGTCGATCCGAGTGCGATCCCGGTCGAGCCGGGCCGCCCGATCACCGAGTACCGCGACGGCGAGTTGGTGGCGTTGTTGCAATGGATGACGGCCGATCGCAGGCTGCCCGACGACGACGATCTCTACCGCGAGTTCATGGCGGTCCTCGGCTTCGCGAAATCGGGCACCCGCATCCGCGCCAGGTTCGACCGCGCGCTCGGATTCGCGCGGCTGAGGTAAATCTGTCGCTTCTTCGAGCAACTGTCACCACGGCGATGCACAATCTGTACATCGGATGAATGCCGGATGAACGGTTGGTGTGTTGTCAGTCGACTCGGCTCAAAAGCGGGCCGCGCAGTGGGAGAAACGGCGCGAGCATCTTGGTGGCGCCCTCTGGGTTTTCCCGGTGAGTTTCATGGTCATCGCGCTGGTCAGCGGCACGGTGTTCTCGCTCGTGAAAATACCGCCCGATTCGTGGCTTTCGCCGGTGTTGTTCAAAGGCTCGCCGGACGAGGCTCGGCGCCTCCTGCTCACGGTCGCGACCTCCATCGTCGGGATCTTCGCGCTGGTCGTGGGCCTGACGATGGTGGCCCTGCAAATGGCGACGAACCGCTACTCCCCTCGGTTGCTGCGCAACTTCTTGCGTGACCGGCCAACGCAATTCGTGCTCGGCGTCTTCGTCGGCGGCTTCACCTACAACGCCGCGGGGCTGTACACCGTCGGGATCGAACCGGGCGAGTATCAGCGGCTCGCGGTGACTGCCGGCCTCGCGTCGCTGTTCGCATGCATCGGGGCGTTGATCTACTACGTCGACCACATGGTCCACTCGATCCAGATCGACACCGTCCTCAGGAAGATCGGCTCCATCACGACCCGCACGATCGCCATGGAGCCGCCCGGAATCGGCGGGAATTCCGGCGAACCGATCGAGCCGTCGCTGGAAACTCCCCCGGAGAGCGCAGTGCAAATCGATGCACTGGCCTGCGGGTACGTGCAGTTCGTGCACCCCGAACTGATCCTGCCGGTGGCAACGGCCCAGAACCTCACCATTCGCGTCGCGGTGGCAGCAGGCGACCACCTCGTGTCCGGGCTGCCACTGGCGTGGGCGTGGTCGAACGAGGCGGGTCGGGCGGTCGACGCCGAGTTGCTGTCGTCGACTATTCATCGAGCCGTGAGCGTCGGATTCGAGCGGACAATGCGGCAGGACGTCGCAGTCGGCATGGAGCAGATCGTCGACATCGCATTGCTCTCGATGCACAACTTCGACTTCCATACGGCGGTCCAGTCGACGAATGAATTGGCGGTCATTCTGGCGAAACTGGGCACGAAGCCGCTCGGAACCGAGACCTACGCCGACGCCGAGGGGACGGTCCGGGTGGTCGTTCCTGCCAAACGGTTCGAGGATTACGTCGATCTGGCGGTCGGGCAGATTCGCCGCCGCGGCGCCAACGAACCCGTCGTCCTGAGCGCCTTGGCTGGAATGCTGCGAAACCTCGGCACACTCGTCACCACCGACGACCGGCGCGCGTGTGTCGCCGAGCAGATCCAAGGAGTTCTCGCAGCGGCACATCGATCCGTTCCGGACTCGGCGGATGTGCTGCGGGTCCAAACTGAAGCTGATACTGCGATGCGACCGATCGCGGTGTGACGTAGCTCGTTCCTGGAACCGAAGGCGGTTATGCATGACCGAGACGAAGCCGAACACCCGACTCGACAACCTCGACCTGACGTTGAAACTGTCGAAATCGGAAGAGAAGAAGCGCCTCAAAGCCGGGCAGGCCCGCCTCCTCCATCTTCGACTCGCACTGGGTGGTCAACTGGATCCGGACGGCACGCTCGGACCGCCGCTGTGCGTTGTGCTGGAGGGCAGCGACGCCGCAGGCAAGGGCGGCGCGATCAAACGCCTGGTCGCCCCACTCGATGCTCGCCACGTGCGCGTCGTGCAGTTTGCGGCGCCGACCCACGACGAGAAGCGGCACCACTTCCTGTGGCGATTCTGGCGGTGGCTCCCCGGGTGGGGCGGGATGGCGGTGTTCGACAGGTCTTGGTACGGCCGTGTTCTCGTCGAACGGGTCGAAGGTTTCGCTACCGACGAGCAGTGGCAACGCGCATACAACGAGATCGTCGAATTCGAACAGACCTTGGCGGCCGAAGGCATGATCATCGTCAAGTTCTGGCTCAATGTCTCACCGGACGAGCAGTTGAAGCGATTCAAGGCGCGTGAGGCCGATCCGTTGAAGAACTGGAAACTGACCGCCGAGGATTGGCGAAACCGCGAGAAGCGCGACCTGTACGACGCCGCTGTCGAAGAGATGCTGGAACGCACCGACCACCCCGCAGGTCCGTGGGTCCTGGTCGAGGCCGACGACAAACGTTGGGCGAGAGTGAAAGTCATCGACTCGGTCGTCGAGGCGATGGAGCGCGGGATGGCCGAACGCGGATTGACAGTGCCCGACCAGCCGACGAAAGCGAAAAGCTAGGTTCCCCCGAGTGTCGGACCACTGACCTACGATCGATCTTGTGGACCTCCCCGTGATGCCCCCTGTCAAGCCGATGCTCGCCAAAGCCAGCCCTGAAGTGCCGCGCGGTCCGGGCTTCAGTTACGAGCCGAAGTGGGACGGCTTCCGTTGCATCGTGTTCCGCGACGGGGACGAGATCGAGCTCGGCTCGCGCAACGATCGCCCATTGACGCGGTACTTTCCGGAGCTCGTCGAGCTGCTGCGGGAGGCGCTGCCGGAGCGTTGTGTCGTCGACGGCGAGATCGTGATCGTCACCGACAACGGCCTCGATTTCGACACCTTGCAGCAGCGCCTTCACCCGGCGGATTCGCGAGTTCGCAAGCTGGCCAAAGAGACTCCCGCCAGCTTCGTTGCGTTCGACCTGCTTGCGCTTGGCGATCGCGATCTCACCCCTGAGCCGTTCAGCGAACGCAGACGCGTGCTGGAGACGATCGTCGACACCAAGCTCGCTCGCGTTCATCTCACGCCCGTCACCGACGACCCCGACGTCGCCGTGGATTGGTTCACGCGCTTCGAGGGTGCCGGTTTCGACGGCGTGATGGTGAAGCCGTCCGATTTGGCCTACATGCAGGACAAACGGGTGATGCTCAAGGTGAAGCACGAGCGCACCGCAGACTGCGTCGTCGCCGGCTTTCGCTGGCACAAGGACGGCGAGGGCGTCGGGTCCCTGCTGCTCGGGCTGTTCGACGACGAAGGCAACCTGCACCACGTCGGTGTCGCGAGCAGTTTCACGGCGGCGAAACGCAAGTCACTGGTCACCGAACTGGCGCCGCTGCGCGAGAACGCCTTGGCGAATCACCCATGGCGAGAATGGGCCGACGCGGCTGCCCAAGCGAAGTCCGAGGGCAAGATGCCCGGTGGCGTCAGCCGCTGGACTGGCACCAAAGACCTTTCGTGGGAAGCACTTCGAGCGGAGTTGGTCGCCGAAGTTCGGTACGAGCATGTGCAGTCCGGGCGGTTCCGCCACGGCGGCCGGCTCGTACGTTTCCGCCCCGATCGGCAGCCGGATTCGTGTACCTACGGCCAGCTGGAAGAGGTCGCGCCCGCCGAGTTGGCGACCATCTTCGAGGAAGCGAAATGACCGAGCCGGTCGTCATCGAAGATGGCGGCAATTCCGTCACGGTCACCAGTCCGGACAAGATCTTCTTCCCCAAGACCGGTCACACGAAGCTCGACGTGGTCCGGTACTACGAGTCCGTGGCCGAACCGCTGCTTGCGGCGCTGGGTGGCAGGCCGTTACTGCTCGAGCGCTACCCCGAAGGGGCAGGCGGTAAGTCGTTCTTTCAGAAACGGGTGCCGAAGACGGCTCCGTCGTGGCTCGAAACGACTGTGGTCGAGACGCCCAATGGCACCACCAGCGACGCGTTGGTCGCTGCCGATCTCGCCCACATCGTGTGGGGAGTCAACCAGGGCTGCATCGGTTTTCACGTGTGGCCCTACCACGCAAAAACGCCGGAGTTCGTCGACGAACTCCGCATCGACCTCGACCCCTCCCCCGGCATCGACTTCGAACAACTCCGCGAGGGTGCGGTCCTGACGCGGGAACTGTTGGACGAGCTGGGCATTCAGAGTCACATCAAGACGTCGGGTTCGCGCGGTCTGCACATTTACGCGACGCTGCAACCGAATTGGGATGGCTTCGAGGTCCGGGCTGCGGCGGTCGCACTGGCGCGCGAACTCGAACGTCGGCATCCGACGAAAATGACCGCCGCCTGGTGGAAGGAAGAGCGCGGCTCACGGGTGTTCGTCGACTTCAACCAGAACGCTCCGCACAAAACGGTTTTCGGCGCGTGGTGCGTCCGGCCGAAGGTCAACCCCCAAGTCTCGATGCCGATCAGTTGGGACGAACTAGCAGACGTCGTGCCCGAGGAACTTACTATCACCACAGTCCCCGACCGCGTCGCCAAGCTGGGCGACCCCTGGGCCGGTATCGCCGACAACCCCCAGTCGATCGCAAAGCTTCTGGAGATGTCGGAACGCGACATGGCCAACGGCATGATGGACGCCCCCTGGCCGCCCGTGTACCCCAAAATGCCTAACGAACCTCCCCGCGTCGCCCCCAGTCGGGCGAAGAAAACCTGATGCTCGTGAGTCTTTTTGGAGTCCCTGGACTCCAAAAAGACTCACGAGGGCGAGCATCAGTTGGCCAGGAGGGCGAAGATTCCCTTGCCGATCGACGCTGCGTCAAGCTCGTCCAGTGGGTGGTCGCCGTCTTCAGCCATCACGACGACAACGAATACGCGCCCGTCCTTGCGATGCGCGAGCCAGCTCAACGTCAACACACCCGGCTCGCTGCCACCCTTGAAGCTGACCGACGGCCAGGTCTCTTTGTCGAGCGGGATGCCGGGGTTGATGCCGAGAATGTTCGTGAGCTGCAACGGATCCAGCGATTCATGCGCTTTCGCCAACTCCTCGGGCGATGCGAACCACTCCACGGTCTCGGGCGCGACAGGAACCTTCGGGTCGACCGCCGATATGTCCGGCAACGGATCATTGCGGTGTTCGGCCAGCAGTTCGCGGCGCCGATCGACCGAACCGGTGGCGTACTCGTCACGAACCGACGCAGGGACTCCCCATTTCAGAATGAAGAGCTCACGAGTCGTCAGCAGCGGCAAGGTGCGTTGTTGCGAACTCGGCGACATCCCCATTTCCGTGAACATGGCTTCGACAGCAGGCTTGCCGACGCGATCGATGAGTATGTCGGTGGCGGTGTTGTCGGAGATGGAGATCATCTTCTCCGCCGCCTCAGTCACGGTCACGGTCGAATTGTCGGCCCGTTCCTGCAGCTCCCCCGACGGCAGACTCTTCAGATCGGGCCGAATGGTGAGCGTGTCGGTCCACGAGAGCGTGCCATCCCGGACCGCCTTCGCCACAGCGCCGAGCACATACAGCTTGAAAGCCGACCCCAAGGGTCCTGCATCGCCGGCATTGCTCGACCGCACCGGCTTGTCCGCCCCGACCTCTGCCGCGAGGAACGCAGTCGTCGGTGCAAGCTCCGCCAAACGTTGGTCGACCTCGTCCCACGTCGTCGGCGAGGCAGGCAGCTCGGCTGGACGGAACAGAAGCCCGGTGATCAGATGCGACGTCGGGTCGACCGTGATGCTCACCCGGAACTGGGTCTCGTCCTTGGTTTTCACGATGGCGTCGAGGCTGGTGTCTTCGGACTTGGTGACCTTCACGATCGTGGTGTCCGGCCCACCCTGCAACACTTCGCGAAGTTTGTCCGGTGCAATTGCCGCGAGGGCGTCGGCAGAAAAGTGTTGCCGCAGTTCGTCATCGGTGGCGGTGCCCCCGTGCTGCAGTGCCCAGGTCAACTGCGTCCCGGCCGGGGTATCCGGCAATGCTTCGGCGGTGGTCGTGGCCGCCGTGGTCGTAGTTGTCGGCGTTGTCGTTGTGTCTGCGCAACCGCTGGTCAGAGCCGAAACCACCGCGAAAACGACGACGAACTTCCCCAAGGGCCCCAGCGTCGGCATGCGTCCATCGTATGCGTAATCACAGTTTCCAAGTCGGCGTCGAGGCCGACTCGCCTGTAGAATCGGAAACTTCATACTCAAATCGGTCGAAAAAGTTGGAGGTGCGCTCGAATGACTGACGGTCGGATCGCACATGTCACGAAATGCGAAGCATCCGTTGGTAATTCGTTCGCCTATGTTGCCGATCATCGCAACGTTCCCAGCTGGATGTGGGGAGTCACCCAGTTCGACCCGATCGGCGAATTGGACCAGGGTGTCGGTGCGACCTTCGATGTCGCCGTCAACCTCGGACCCAAGACCATCTACCTGCGCTCCTTGATCACCGACTGGGTCGAGGACGAGCAGATTTCGATGAAGTCGATCCAAGGGGTCGAAGGCACGATGACCTGGCGTTTCGACGCAATCGACGACGAGACGACGGCGATTTCCGTCGACGTCGATTACGTTTTGCCGCCAGGGATCGCGGGCAAGATGCTCAAGGCGATCATCGACCCGGCGGTCGCGGTCGCCATTCGCCACGTCGAGAAGCACTTGGTCGCCGAGATCACGGGTGTGGAGCCGGAATTAGTGCCAAGATCCGGTGATGGAGGCCATAAACCTGCCAGATCCGTGCGTCATCGTCCTCGTCGGGCCCGGAGCCGCAGGTAAGTCGACCTGGGCGGCCACGCATTTCCCGGCTGCCACGATCGTTTCCAGCGATCAACTACGCGCCCTCGTCGGCGCGGGCCAAGACGACATCACGGCCAGCGCGGATGCGTTCGCGCTGTTGGATACCGTTGTCGCACAAAGAATCAAGCGTCGACTCACGACCGTGATCGACACCCTCGGGCTCGACGCGGACCGTCGCAGAATCTGGCGTGAAGCCGCGCGCAAAGCCGGATTACCATGCGTCGCAGTCGCGTTCGACATCAACGCCGACGAGGCGCGCCACCGCAATCGCGAACGTGACAAACGGATCCCCGCGGAAGCCTTGACCGCGCAGCTGCGCAGTTGGCGGTCGGTCCGCGATGCACTCGCCGGTGAAGGGTTCGACGCAGTCCTCGAGCCCGAACCGGTCAGGGTTGTCGCCAAGCAGTTCGTCAACGCCGTCTCATCAGCCCAGCGGCAGCGCGCCGACCCCACCGGCCTGCGATTCGGACTGCACCTGACCGAGTTCACATTCCCAACGTCGAACGCCGCCGCAAGCATTCGCGACATCGCGCGCGCGGCGGAGACCGCGGGTTTCGACGCGATCTACGTCATGGACCATTTCCGCCAGATTCCGCTCATCGGGAGGCCGTGGGAAGACTTCCTCGAGAGCTACACGACGCTGGCGTACCTCGCTGCGCACACCGAACGAGTACGGCTCGGCGCACTGGTCACCGGAATTACCTATCGCAACGTCGGCCATCTGGGCAAGATCGTCGCGACCTTGGACGTGCTCAGCGGCGGACGGGCGGTCTGCGGGCTCGGGCTCGGGTGGTGGAAGGAAGAGCACGACGCGTACGGGTGGGACTTTCCGCCGGTCAGCGACCGATATGCACTGCTAGAGGACGCGCTGCAGACCTTGCCGCGGCTCTGGGGACCTGGAGCGAAACCATTCGTCGGCCAGCGGCTGAACCTGCCCGACACCTCGTGCTACCCACGTCCGCTCCAGGACCACGTGCCGATCATCGTCGGCGGGTCGGGCGAACGAACTCTCCGCCTTGCCGCCAAGTACGCAGACGCTGCGAACGTCTTCGGCGATGCCGCGAACGTCCGCGCGAAAGCGGAATTCCTGCGCAGACACTCCGACACCGTCGAACTGACCCATCTTTCGACAGCGCTGATCGCCGACAACCACGCCGATTTGACCGACATCGTCGAGCGAATGCGCCCTCGCAGGTGGTCGACCGGTCGCTATGCCGCCTCGGTGAACGCCGGCACGGTGGACGACCACATCGGCCGGTTTCGCGAACTCGCCGACGCCGGCGCCGCCGAGGCGATCGTCCGTCTCCCGAACCTGACCGATCCAGCGCCTATCGAGCGAATTGGCCGTGTAATTCAGTCGTTCCGATAGAACCATCGGCGTCGAATCGACGCTCGGTCATGTCGAAGGAGCCGTCGCGCCTGATCCGCAGCACCGTCGATGCGGTAGTGCCGTACTCCGGCGAAACACAGAACGCCGCCGACGCGATCCGTTCCATTTCGATGGGCAGCCCGGTGGCCGGGAGAAGCTCATCCGGCGCTTGGGTGGTGTCGGCCAGCAACTCGAGATAGCTCTCGACGTCGGCATCGGCCTCCAACAGCTTGCCGAGGCCGTCGACTCCGTTGCTGACCTTCGGCCACTGCGTATCGACCGACGCGTTCGACAGCCCGTGCAGCCCGGGGTCGAGCGCACTGGGTTCACCGGCTCTGTTGCTGTACCACCATAATTCGTTCAGGTCGGACACCAGCACGTTGAAGCCGTTGTAGCGGTCGGCGAGTGCGCTGACACCCCGAAGGTACTCGCTCGGAGATTCGGCACCCGCGACGAAGTTCACGGGCAACTCACCACGTGACCGCGCACCTTCGATTACCTTGCCAGGCTCGCGAACGTTGGTGACCGCGGCGAAACGGCCCTGCATCGACACGCCCAGCCAGGTGCCGCCACCCTGCGGCGACACGTCGCGCCCCGCCAGGATTTCCGGTTTGTCGGCCCACCAACCGATCGGCGACGACTCGCGCTTGTAGAACTCGTCCCGATTCGCAGCCACCACAAGGACGTACTCGGGGTGGGCCTTCCAGGCCGTCAGCACTAAACACATGAATCAATCTTGCGCTACACGATTGCCAGCACCCGGCACGGACCGCCAGAACCGCCGCGATGCTTGGGTGCGCCCACGAAGACCGTCGCGCCGGCGGGCGGCACTGCACCCAGATTGGCCAGCGCCTCGACGCCGTAACGCCCTGCCTCGAGCAACGCCGTGTGCGCCGCGTAGTCGGTGCTGGCGGCCGGATCCACGCTGAGCGTGTCGACGCCGATTCCGACGATGTTGCGTTCGCCGACGAGGAATTGCACCGCGCCCCTGTCGAATCCCGGAGCATCCGGCTCGCCGAGCCGCTGCTCGGACCCCGACAGCATGGCCACGAAAGCACGCTCGGGAATCCGGCCGTTCACCTGCTCCCAAGCAGCGATGTCATCGACCGTCAGGGCGGCTCGCGTTCTTATGTCGATCACGACCAACGGTGCGACGAGATCGTCGACATCCAACAACTCGACGGTCACGCCGCCGTCCACCTTGTGCGCCGGCGCGTCGATGTGTGTGCCGACGTGCTCCCAGTACCGGAGCTCGTTGATGGCGAATCCATCGGCGGCGACCCTCTCGACCGCGACCATCCTGAACGGCTCGTCACCCGGCCAGCGAGGAAACCCGGGGTGCAGGGTGTGGGTGAGATCGATGATCGGCATATTCGAACGGTACTTTCGAGCCATGACCGCTCCTACCCGTGTCTCGCCGTGGCTTCGACGTTTCCACTCCGCGCCGTCTGCAAAGGCCACCCTGGTGTGCTTGCCGCACGCAGGCGGCACCGCGACCGCCTACAAGGCGTTGTCCGAGGTGCTTGCACCGCGCGTCGAGGTGCTGGCCGTCCAGTACCCAGGCAGGCAGGACCGCTTCGGCGATCCGATGATCGACGTCATGACCGCGATCGCGGATGCAGTGGCGGCCAGTCTCCCGCCTACTGGCGCTCGCCGAATCGGCGTCTTCGGCCACAGCATGGGCGCAACGGTGGCGTATGAGACGGCTCGGCGATTGGAACAACGCGGCACCGAGGTGGCGGCATTGTTCGTGTCGGGCAGACCGTCTCCGTCGTTCATCGAACCCAAGACGCTGCATCTGGAGGACGATCAGGCATTGCTGGCAGACATGCGCCTGCTCGGCGGGCCCGATTCGAAGACGATCGACATGCTGGTCGAGAATCCCGATCTCGCCGAGATGGTGCTGCCGTTCGTCCGTAGCGACTACAAGGCGGTGGAAACTTATCGCCATCAGCCTGGCCACGAGTTGAAGTCGCCGATCGTCGCGATGTACTCCGACGCGGACCCGACAGTCAGCGCCGAACAAGCCGCCGAGTGGAGCGAGTTCACGTCGGGCGGTTTCGACACGGCCACGTTCACCGGCGGTCATTTTTATCTCGACGACCACCTCCCCGAGGTCGCCGCACTGATCGACAAGCAGCTCGTGAGAAACTAGTGGGTGCCTATCGACCCCGACGACCTCGCCATATGCATCAAAGTGCTGGAGGAAGCAGGTCAACTCGACGCTGACGATCCCGATTCCAAGGTCGTCCAGCGCGCCGTCGGGCACATGTTCAAAAAGTTGAAAAGGAGTCGCCGAATCGCGGCTCGCGATGCGATCTCCGCTGCGGACCGCGCGGTCGTCGCGGCGACGGCGACGGGCTCGCCGGACCGCATAGACGACGAAACCGTCGGCATTCCGTTGTCGTCGAACGCGGCGGGCGCGATCGCGGGGAAACTGCTCCGCCCCCGGCCTTGCTACATCTGCAAGAACAAGTACACCCACGTCGACGCCTTCTATCACCAGCTCTGCCCGGACTGTGCAGCCAAGAGCCACGACAAGCGCGACGCCCGCACCGACCTGACGGGCCGTCGAGCGTTGCTCACCGGTGGTCGCGCGAAAATCGGCATGTACATCGCATTGCGCCTGTTGCGCGACGGTGCGCACACGACGATCACGACCCGGTTCCCGAACGACGCGGTCCGCCGGTTCAAGGCGATGGACGATAGCGACGAGTGGATTCACCGGCTCCACATCGTCGGCATCGATCTCCGTGATCCAGCACAGGTCGTCGCACTCGCCGATTCTGTTGCCGCACACGGACCGCTGGATATCTTGATCAACAATGCCGCGCAGACGGTGAAGCGGTCGGCGGGTTCCTACAGCGCGCTCGTCGACGCCGAGAGCGGTCCGCTGCCGATCGGCGCGCTGCCGGACGTGCTGACCTTCGGCAAGACGATGGCGGCCCACCCCACCTCGTTGACCGGCTCGCTGTCTTCTGTTCTCGATGTCACCGACCTGGCACTCGTCGCGGGATCGGCGACGCCACAACGTATCTCGCAAGGAATCGCCATCGACGCCGGTGGCCTGGTCCCCGACCTCGCCGAGACGAACAGCTGGGTCCAGACGGTCGGCGAGGTCGACCCGATCGAATTGCTCGAGGTGCAGCTCTGCAACTCGGTCGCGCCGTTCATCCTCGTCTCCCGATTGCGGCCGACGATGGCTGCCGCTCAGGCGCATCGTAAGTACATCGTCAACGTATCGGCGATGGAAGGCCAGTTCAGCCGCGCCTACAAGGGGCCGGGCCATCCGCACACCAACATGGCGAAGGCAGCGTTGAACATGCTGACCCGAACCAGCGCGAAGGAGATGCTCGAGTCCGATGGCATCCTCATGACCGCCGTCGATACCGGGTGGATCACCGACGAGCGCCCCCATCCGACGAAACTTCGCTTGGCCGACGAAGGATTCCATGCTCCGCTCGACCTCGTCGACGGCGCTGCCCGGGTCTACGACCCGATCGTCCAGGGCGAACGCGGCACCGACCTGTACGGCTGCTTCCTCAAGGATTTCGCGCCGTCACCTTGGTGATACCCATCCGGTGTACCTGTGACATCAAGTAACGTTCCGGTATCCCGTTTCTCGACCGAAGGGTTCGCTGATGGTCGCTCTCGCCGCACTCGCAGCCGCCGCGATCCTCGCCGGCATCTTCGAGTTCTTTCGCGTCACCGGATTCATCCTGAAGTTCTGGTGGATCGTGATCCCAGTCGGGTTCGCGATCTGGGTGTATCTGCTGGCCTACGAGTTCGGACCCCGCAAACCCGAGAAGAAGCTGCCGTTCTCGATCAAGAAGCGGGTTCGGCCCAGCTGGATCCGGTGGATCGGACGCGGCCGACGCGCTACGGACGAGACGCCGCCGTTGCAGTAACGTCGACATATGGGACAGGACGTCGAGGAACGTAAGTTCACTCGCCAGGACCGCCAGCGGTTCCGCGCGAAAGTCCACGCTTGTCTCGACGCCCTCGCCGAGATGTTGGCGGGCGGTCAGTTCGAGGTTTCCGAGCCCAAGATCGGCATGGAAGTCGAGCTCAATCTCGTCGACGGGGCGATGCAGCCGGCGATGGCCAATGCGGAAGTGCTGGAAGCGATTGCAGATCCGGACTTCCAGACCGAGCTGGGCCAGTTCAACATCGAGATCAACGTTGCGCCACGACCGTTGCGCGGCAGGCACATTCGCGAACTCGAAACAGATCTACGAGCGTCTCTCGATTCGGCAGACGAACGGGCACGCTCGGTCGGTAGCCGCCTCGCGATGATCGGGATGCTGCCGACACTGACCGAGCAGCAATTCGAACAGAAATGGATCTCTGCCAACCCTCGTTACGACCTGCTCAGCCAGCAGATTTTCGCCGCGCGCGGCGAGGACATCGAGTTACAGATTTCCGGTGTGCCGTTGCCCGGGTACGACACTCGCGACGACTTGAATACCATCTGCGACACGATTCTGCCCGAGGCCGCGTGCACGTCGGTTCAGCTCCATCTCCAAATTGCGCCGGAAGCGTTTGCGGCGCATTGGAATGCGGCGCAAGCGTTGGCAGGCGTGCAGGTCGCGCTCGCGGCGAACTCGCCGTTCTTCGCCGGCCGCGCGTTGTGGCACGAGACTCGCATTCCGATGTTCGAGCAGGCAACCGATACTCGACCGCTGGAGCTGAAGAACCAGGGCGTGCGTCCGCGAGTCTGGTTCGGCGAACGGTGGATCACGTCGATCTTCGATCTGTTCGAAGAGAACTCGCGGTATTTCCCGTCGCTGCTTCCGGTGTGCTCGGACGAAGATCCGCACGCGATGCTCGCCCGCGGCGAGGCGCCGTCGTTGTCGGAGCTGAAGCTGCACAACGGGACCGTGTATCGCTGGAACCGACCGATCTATGACATCGCGGACGGTCGCTACCACCTACGGCTGGAAAATCGCGTGCTCCCCGCGGGTCCGACGATCATCGACATACTCGCGGATTCAGCGTTCTACTACGGCGTCGTCCGGGCGTTCGTCGATGCTGATCGTCCAGTCTGGACGCAGATGTCGTTCGACGCCGCCGAAGAGAACCTGCACGCTGCCGCGCGCAACGGTTTCGAATCCCATCTGTATTGGCCAGAGGTCGGCTGGGTCAGCCCACAGGAGTTGGTGCTGCGCCGGCTTCTCCCGCTTGCCGACGCAGGCCTGGCCGCGTACGGCGTCGAATCCGACGTCCGCGATCGCTACCTCGGTGTCATCGAAGGTCGTTGCCTGAGCCGACGGTCCGGCGCGGGCTGGCAACGCGAAGCCGTCGTCGCGCGGGAGAAGGCGGGCGAGGACCGTGAACAAGCTCTGGCCGGCATGTTGGCCGACTACCTGACGCGCATGCACGAGGGCGAACCCGCACACACCTGGACCTGGTGAATCGCGCCTACGATGGAAGGCGTGCAATACCGGATCTTGGCCGACGTCACCGTCGTGGTGCATCTGCTGTTCGTCGCGTATGTCGTCGTTGGCGGCTACATCGCGTGGCGATGGCGCAAAACGATCGTGCTGCACCTAGCCGCCGTCGCCTGGGGTTTCAGCGCAGTCCTCGTCGGAATCGAATGCCCGCTCACGCATTTGGAAAACTGGGCGCGGCTGCGCGCGGGTGAGCAAGGGCTGCCGTCGAGCGGTTTCATCGACCACTACCTGACCGGTGTCATCTACCCCGAAAACGCAGTCGGGCTGGTCCGGCTGCTGGTCGCGGTGGCTGTCGTCGTCTCGTGGGTTGGTTATGGCGTAATCGTCACGCGTAGGTCGGCCAACCGCGTCGCCGCATGACCTACCTCGCCGCGACGTTGCCGGTCATGTCGCTCGCCGAGGATTCGGTCGGCCGGTTTGCGTCGGCAGCCAACCGGTATCGGTACGAGGTCGGGTTGGCCGAAAAGGCTGTGGCACTGCGCCCCGGCAGGATCGCCGCCTCGTTCACCGGTGACCGGATCCTGCGGATCGATGGGCAGCCGATCTCCGGATTCGCCGAGCTGTCAGGGTTTTTCGAGGCTGCCGATGGCTGGGTCCGTACGCATGGCAACTATCCCCATCATCGGGAGCGGTTGCTGGGGGCGTTGGAACTACCCGAGTCAGCCGACCGCGACGCCGTCGTGGCACGAATGCGTTCGCTCGCCGCCGCGGATGTGGAAGAGCGGGCGAACGACGTCGGCGCCATCGCGGTCCGCGTACGGACCGAATCCGAGTGGTCGACGAGCGCGCAAGGAATCGCGGCGGCCGATGGTCCGATCGTGGGTTTCGATGTTCGCAGCGACTGGGTCCGGGCGGCGCCGGATGCCGATGCCACGAGCACGCGGCCGTTGACCGGCGTTCGGGTACTCGACCTCACCCGCGTCATCGCAGGTCCGACGGCAACGCGCGCGTTGGGCTTGCTCGGCGCCGACGTGCTGCGAATCGACCCGCCGCACCTACCCGAGATCGAGGCGCAGCACGTCGAGAACGGTCAGGGCAAACGGTCCGCGCTGCTGGATCTGCGGACCGACAGCGAGGCTTTTCGCGGGCTGCTGAGCAAGGCCGATGTATTGGTCAGCGGCTACCGGCCGGGCGCCGTGGAGCGGTTCATCGACGTCGACGCACTGCCTGCGGGCATCGTCTGGGCGCGCGTCTGTGCGTGGAGCGAACGCGGTCCGTGGGCGAAGCGGCGCGGTTTCGACAGCATCGTCCAAGCCGCGTCGGGGATCTCGCTCATCGAGGGCGGGGCAACACCGGGAGCGTTGCCTGCGCAAGCCCTCGACCACGCGACGGGCTACTACCTCGCGGCAGGCATTGTCGAGGCACTCGCCGCACGCGTCGCGGACCGGTTCGGCACCACGGTCACCGCGTCGCTTGCCCGGACGGCTGCATGGTTGTTGTCGGCGCCCGGACGCACCCCGGACCACGCCGCACTCACCCAACCCGGACCCGACTGCGCCGTCACGCGCGGCACCCTCGTCACCGCCCGACCGGCATTGGCCGACTACGACGACTACTCGTTCCCTGCCCGACCATGGGGCCGCGACGAGCCTGGTTGGATGGTGGCATGCGGCAACGGTTGATCATGGACGTCGATACCGGTATCGACGACTCGCTCGCCCTCCTCTACCTACTGGCGAGCCCCGAGGCAGAGATTGTGGGCATCGCGAGCACGGCGGGCAACGTGCCTGCGCCGCAGGTCGCGGCCAACAACCTTGCCTGGCTCGACGTGTGCAAGGCAGGTCCGATCGAGGTCTCGCTGGGATCGGAAGCGCCCCTTGTCATTCCGTTGCGCACGACCGAGGACACGCACGGACCGCAAGGCATCGGGTATGCCGTGCTACCCGAGTCGGCGCGCGAACTGTCCGTCCGGCCCGCGAGTGACATGTGGGTCGACCTCGTGCGTGAGTTCCCCGGCGAGGTGATCGGCCTCTGTACCGCGCCCCTGACCAACCTCGCTCTCGCGTTGCGTCGCGAACCTGCACTTCCCCAACTACTTCAGCGTCTGGTCATCATGGGCGGTGCGTTCAACTACGCCGGAAACACCACCCCGACCGCGGAGTGGAACGTCTCGGTCGACCCCGAAGCAGCCAAGGTCGTGTTCGACGCCTTCTCCGCGGCGCCACCCGATCGCCGACCGATCGTGTGCGCACTCGACATCACCGAAACGATCGAAATGCACCCCGCGCACGTCGACCGGCTTGCCGAAATTGCTGGTGGTGCGTCGAATCCGTTGGTGGGCTATCTATCCGACGCGATCCGCTTCTACATGGAATTTCACCGCGACCACAACCAGGGCTACATCGCGCACATGCACGATCCGTTCGCGGCCGCGGTGGCGCTCGACCCGTCGCTGGTGACGACGCGACCCGCGACCGTCGACGTCGAATTGGCAGGGACGCTCACGCGCGGCATGACAGTCGCCGATCTCACCGGAATGTGGGGCAGGCCACCGAATGTCGAGATCGCGACGACGACCGAGCCAGCCGTTTTCTTCGACCGGCTCATCGAGCGCGTCGGAACGTTTGCCCGCAATACCTACCCGGCCGACGCGCAGTGAGCGCTGAAGCCGACGAGGTCACAGGGTTCTGGCGCGAACTCGGGCTGCCTGGAATCATCGACGTCCATACGCATTTCATGCCGAAGCGCGTCATGGACAAAGTGTGGGACTACTTCGATTCCGCCGGTCCGCTGCTCGGCCGGGCGTGGCCGATCGAGTATCGAGCCGACGAGCAGACCCGGCTGGACCAATTGCGCGCCTTCGGTGTTCGCGCGTTCACGTCGCTCGTGTATCCACACAAGCCGGACATGGCGGCGTGGCTGAACGAGTGGGCGGCCGATTTCGCCTCGCGCACACCGGATTGCCTGCACACAGCCACGTTCTACCCTGAAGAGTTCGTGGACAGCTACGTCGATCAAGCGATCCAATCGGGTGCGCAGATCTTCAAGGCACATATTCAGGTCGGTGACTACCACCCGAACGATCCACTGCTGCATCCGGTCTGGGGCATGTTGGAGGATTCCGGCATCCCCACCGTCATCCACTGTGGATCCGGACCGGCGCCGGGAACCTATACCGGTCCGGGGCCGGTCCGTGAGGTTTTGCTGCGGTACCCGCGACTGCCGCTGATCGTCGCGCACATGGGCATGCCCGAGTACTCCGAATTCCTCGACCTCGCCGAAGAATTCGACGGCATCAGCCTCGACACCACCATGGCGTTCACCGACTTCACCGAGGAAAAGACGCCGTTCCCTCGGTCCGAGTTGCCGCGGCTGCGCGCATTGGGTGACCGCATCGTCTTCGGTAGCGACTTCCCGAACATCCCCCATCGCTATCTCCATGCGCTGGAATCGCTTACGCGCCTCGACCTGGGTGACGACTGGCTGCGCGGTGTGCTGTACAACAACGCCCGTGCGCGCGTCTTACCCCGCCAGGGGTGAAACTCGCGCACAGTTCTAGGAGTCGAAGGCCTTCAAAATCTGTTCCGCCGCAAGGGCGGCAGTCAGCGAACCCTCCCGGACCTGCTGTTCGACGGACTTTCGGATCGATTTGACCTCTGGGTTGGCGGCGAGTCGGCGCAGCAGTTGGTCGTTGACCATCGTCCACATCCAGTCGATCTGCTGACGACGCCGCTTCTCCTCGAACTCACCCGCCTCGGTGAGCACCTTCTGGTGCCGCAGGACCGTGTCCCAGAACTCGTCGAGACCCGACTCCTCCAGGCCGCTCATCGTCAGCACTGTCGGCTTCCACAGCGCGTCGTGCGGATAGATCAGCCGCAACGCACCCTGGAGTTCCCTTGCCGCACTGCGGGCCTCGGTCAGGTGCTTGCCGTCGGCCTTGTTCACGGCGACGACGTCGGCGAGCTCGAGCACACCTTTCTTGATGCCCTGCAACTGATCTCCGGTCCGTGCCAGAGTCAGGAAGCAGAAGCAGTCGACCATGTTCGCCACGGTCACTTCGGACTGCCCGACACCGACGGTCTCGACGAGGATCACGTCGTAGCCCGCAGCTTCCAGGAGCACGATCGTCTCCCGTGTCGCTTTCGCCACTCCCCCAAGGGTTCCCGACGTCGGAGACGGCCGAATGTAGGCGTTGGGTTCGACGGCGAGACGAGACATTCGCGTCTTGTCACCGAGAATCGAGCCGCCGGTCCGCGTGGACGACGGATCGACCGCCAGAACCGCGACCCGATGCCCCTGATCGATCAGCCGCATCCCGAGCGAATCGATGAACGTCGACTTCCCCACGCCCGGAACGCCGGTGATACCGACACGGTGCGAGCCGCCCGCATCGGGCAACAGGTCGAGCAGCAACTGCTGCGCCGCATCGCGGTGATCGGCTCGCGTCGACTCGACCAATGTGATGGCGCGCGCGAGTGCCGCGCGCTCGTTACGACGAATCGACTCCGCGAGGGCTCCGACGTCAGGTGCGGTCATGGCCCAGCTGTGCACTGAGCTTGCCGAGCAAGTCGATCGCAGCATCGGCAATCACGGTGCCCGGCGGGAAGATTGCCGCAGCACCGGCCGCGTACAACTCGTCGAAGTCACCGGGCGGGATCACGCCACCGACGATCACCATGATGTCGGGCCTGCCGGCATCGGCCAGCGCCTGCCGCAAGGCCGGCACCAACGTGAGGTGACCCGCCGCCAGCGAGGACACACCGACGACGTGCACGTCGTTGTCCGCCGCCTGCTGGGCGACCTCCTCGGGCGTCTGGAAGAGCGGGCCGACGTCGACGTCGAAGCCGATGTCGGCGAACGCCGTTGCGATCACCTTCTGGCCGCGGTCGTGACCGTCCTGGCCCATCTTCGCGACCAAGACGCGGGGGCGACGACCCTCGTCCTCGGCGAACTTCTCGACCAACTCCGACGCAGATTTGATATTCCTCACGTCACCTGCCTCGTCCCGGTACACGCCTGCAAGAGTACGGATCTCGGCCTTGTGCCGGCCGTACACCTTCTCCAGGGCATCGGAAATTTCCCCGACCGTAGCCTTCGCGCGGGCGGCGTCGATCGCGAGGGCGAGCAGGTTGTTTTCCATCCCGCCGTCGGATGACGCTGCGGCCCTGGTCAACTCGGCGAGCGCACCCTCCACCGCGGCAGGATCACGGTCCGCGCGCAGCTGCACGAGCTTGTCGATCTGCTCTTTGCGCACCCGCGAATTCTCGACCTTGAGGACCTCGATCTCGTGATCCTCGGCGACCTGATACTTGTTGACGCCGATGACCGGCTGCCTGCCCGAGTCGATTCGGGCCTGCGTCCGCGCCGCGGCCTCCTCGATGCGCAGCTTCGGAATACCCTCACCGATGGCTTGAGCCATACCACCGGCTTCTTCGACCTCGGCAATGTGCGCGCGCGCCCGATTCGCCAGCTGATGGGTCAGCCATTCGACGTAGTACGAACCGCCCCATGGATCGATCGGCCTCGTGGTGTTCGACTCCTGCTGCAGCAGCAGCTGGGTGTTGCGCGCGATGCGGGCGGAGAAGTCCGTCGGCAGGGCGAGCGCCTCGTCGAGTGCGTTGGTGTGCAACGACTGGGTGTGACCCTGTGTTGCTGCCATCGCCTCGATGCAGGTGCGCGCGACGTTGTTGAACGCGTCCTGCGCGGTGAGTGACCATCCCGAGGTCTGCGAATGGGTACGCAGCGACAGCGACTTGGCGCTCTTCGGCTCGAACTTGGCCACCAGCTCGGCCCACAACAACCGACCCGCACGCAGCTTGGCGACCTCCATGAAGAAGTTCATCCCGATCGCCCAGAAGAAGGACAGTCGCGGGGCGAATTTGTCGACCTCCATGCCGGCCTCGATGCCCGCGCGAAGATATTCGACGCCGTCGGCGAGGGTGTACGCCAGCTCGAGGTCGGCTGTCGCTCCGGCTTCCTGGATGTGGTAGCCCGAGATCGAAATCGAGTTGAACTTGGGCATTTTCGCGCTGGTGAAGGCGAAGATGTCGGAGATGATGCGCATCGACGGCTTCGGCGGATAGATGTAGGTGTTGCGGACCATGAACTCTTTGAGAATGTCGTTCTGAATGGTCCCCGCCAGCTTTTCCGGCGGTACGCCCTGCTCCTCGGCCGCGACGACGTACAGCGCGAGAATCGGCAGTACGGCGCCGTTCATCGTCATCGACACACTGACCTGGTCGAGCGGAATGTGGTCGAACAGCTGGCGCATGTCGAGGATGGAATCGATTGCTACACCGGCCATTCCGACGTCACCCTGCACGCGGGGGTGGTCGGAGTCGTAACCGCGGTGGGTGGCGAGGTCGAATGCGACCGACAGACCCTTCTGCCCACCGGCCAGGTTTCGGCGGTAGAAGGCGTTCGAATCCGCTGCGGTCGAGAACCCGGCGTACTGACGAATCGTCCACGGCTGGTTGACGTACATTGTCGGGTACGGTCCGCGAACGAACGGCGCCGCGCCGGGGAACGAATCGAGGGGGTAGCCCTCTTTCACGACCTCCGCGCGATCGGCACCGGTGTAGACGGGGCGAACATCGATGCCCTCCGGCGTATGCCACACAACCTGGTCCGGTGCGTAATTGTTCGCTGCCGCACCAGCTTCGACGTGTTTGCGCACCTGCTCTTCGCTCGGCGGCGGCGGCGTCGCATAACTGGAATCGACCAGCGGTACGTCGGCGAAACTGCCGATCACGTGTTTGATGCCGTCAGTGGTCACGTCACGCTCCCAATGTCTCGAGCAACTGCGACAACGCCGCAACGGCGTCGATTCGTGCAGTGAAGTAGTGGTCCGGCCGTGTTTCGCCGGTGAATGCCTTCTCGGGTCCGGCAGCGAGGACAGTCGTGATGCCGGCCGCTCGCAATTCGGTGACCTTTGCTTCGCCTTCGCTTGTGTAGCGAGCGTCGGTACCGCACAAGATGGCGACAGTGGCGTCCGAATCGTCGACGACCGTCTCGATTCCGCCCGACGCCAACAGGTTCGACGCGAACGTCGTGCGAACGTTGTGCTCGGCAACCGGACCGAGCGCGGCGATCAGCACCCGCGGCCGCACACCCTTCGCTGCGAGGTAGGCATCGGAACGATCGCGCAGCGCCTCGAACGCGGCGCCGTACCGTGCAACGTCGTTGCTGCCCACCGTGTTCAACGGCTTCTCCGCCAGGTTCGGGAATTCGTTCACGCCGGTGATCGACTTACGTCGATGCGCCACATCGGAATCGCGCTGCGCCTTCGTTGCAGCGATAGCGTCTGCGATCGAACCTGCCTCCAGCGCGGCGACGTAGCCGCCGTCCGCCTCGATCTTCTGGAAGAACTCCCATGCCTTCTCCGCGATTGCGGCAGTGAGGTTTTCGATGTACCAGGAGCCCGCGCCAGGATCGAGGACTCGACCGAGGTGCGATTCCTCCAGCAGCAGCAACTGCGTGTTCCGCGCCATGCGTGCCTTGAAGGCCGGGGAAGCCTCGACGGCGTCGGCAGGCAGTGATGCGTCGAACGGCAGGACCGTCACGTAATCGGCTCCACCGACACCTGCGCCGAAGGCTGCCAACGTGGTGCGGAGCATGTTCACCCATGGATCACGTTGCGCGAGCATGGCTTCCGACGTGACCGCGTGTTGTGGTGCGCCACCGAATTCCGATGCGCCGCATACCTGCGCGACGCGCGCCCAGACGGTGCGTGCTGCACGGAACTTCGCGATCGTCTGGAACTGGTCGTCGGTGGCAGCGAACCTGAACTCGATCTGCCGCAGCGCCGCGGTAATCGCCACACCCGCACCGGTCAAGGCGCGGAGGTACTCCAGTCCGGCTGCGACCGCCGCACCGAGTTCCTCGGAATCGCTCGCACCAGCGTTGTGAAACGCGGTCCCGTCGACGGTGATGGCCCGCACGGTCTCCGCGCGCTGGACCGCGCGTCCGGCGAGTTCGACCGTTCCGGCCAAGTCGAGATCGGCCTTGCCCGAAAAGCGGCTCGTGAGCGCAGCGGCGCCCAGGTTGATCGTGACGTCAGGACTGTCTGCGGGACGTGCGTCGAGGATCGAGAACAGTTCGTCGGCGGCAGCGACGACGTCCGTGCCAGCATCGAGGGTCAATGGCGCGAGATCGAGTAGGACGCCATCGAGCGCGGCCGGGATCGCGGCCGCTGCGACGCCACTCGTACCGACCGTCAGCCAAATCGCGCCGACGCCGTTCTCGAGCCCGTCGAGGATCGACGCATTCGTCTGCGCCGCATCGGTGCCACCGAACCGCCCGCTGACGAGCCAGCCTCTGTTGACGTCTCGACCCGCATCGCGACCACGGACGAACGGAAATTCGCCGGGCAACGTCGACTCAGGCAGATCGTCACGACTGCTGTACAACGGCGAGATGGTGATCCCGTCGTAGGTCGCGGCACCGAGCAAGGTCTCAGGGTTGGCAGGGAGCTCGCTCGGATCAACTCGCCGGGCCTTGGCCAACACACCCGCGACCCCGCGCTGCCACTCGGTGTAGCCGGTTTCTGCTGTATTCGACACGTCTGACGTCCTCTTTCGCTCGAGCAAATCGATGATCGAGCCGGTCACTGTTGACATGATGCTAACTGCCGTCGCGGACGGCCTTGACCGCGGAACGGGCTACTGGCGGGTAGCCTTTGACCTTGTGAGCAGGCGCCTTCGAGATCCACGATTGCTCGCCGTCGGTCTCGCATGTGTCGCCATTTTCGTCGCCGCAACGTTGCTGCCGCTGCCGAGCATCGATCAGGTCCGCGCCTGGGCCGACTCGGTGGGACCGACGTTCCCATTCTTGTTCTTTCTGGCGTATGCGCTGATTACCGTCTTTCCCATCCCGAGGACCTTCTTCACGTTGAGTTGCGGCGTGCTTTTCGGGTCTCTGACCGGCATCGTTATTGCGATTTCCGCTACGACGGTCAGTGCGGTGCTCGCGTTTCTGGCGGTCCGCGCGATCGGCCGTGAATGGTTCGCAGAGCGAATGACCCACCCGGCGGTTCGATCGATCGATGCCAGGCTCGAACGGCGCGGGTGGCTGGCGGTCGGCTCGCTGCGCCTGATCGCGCCGTTGCCCTTCTCCGTCATCAACTACTGCAGTGGGATTTCGGCCGTTCGGACGCTCCCGTACACCCTGGCCACAGTCGTCGGTGTGATTCCGGGCACAGTCTCCGTCGTGATCCTCGGCGATGCGCTGACGGGGCAAACGAACCCCGCATTGCTCATCGTGTCCGGAGTTGGTGTCACCCTCGGCATCATCGGTTTGGTACTCGATGCACGCATGCCAGTCGCGTCAAGCGATAGAACTTGATAACGGCTAGACAAGCTTGAGCACTTGATTCTTAAGAGTCAATTCTTTAACCTTGACTGATGTACGTCATGACGGTCGATCAGCGACACAGTCGACGCGATGTCGATCGTGTCGACGGACTGATTGCCGACCTCGCGCAGCACCCCCTCGTCCGCCGGTTCGAGCGGACCGCAGGCGACGAGATCCAGGGCGTCGCCGACGACCCCAGCGTGGTCGTCGACATCGCATTGGAACTCGTCCGCGACGGTCATTGGAGCGTCGGCATCGGCATCGGGCCGGTCGACGAGCCGCTACCGGAAACCACCCGCGCAGGCCGGGGCCCGGCATTCGAGGCGGCCCGCACTGCGGTGACGCGAGCCAAGAACACGCCTGCGGGCATCGCGGTCGACGGCGTCGACGAGCAGGCGGCTGCTGATGCCGAGGCGATAATGACGCTGCTCGCCATGCTCGTCGCGCGCCGCTCCCGCGAAGGACACGCCGCGGTCGCGCAAGTCCGGCAAGGACTGAGTCAGTCGGAGGCTGCCGATAAGCTCGGAATCAGCAAACAGGCCGTGTCACAACGGCTCTCCGCAGCCGGCTGGCAGGCAGAGGGTCCCGCAAGGGCGCTCGCTGCACGACTCTTGGGTGAGGCAGACGAAGAATGAGCGTTGCCGCATTGGTGTTTCTCGGAATAGCCGCGATCGTGCCGCCCGCGTTGAGTTGGAAAAAGCTTCCGCAATGGCTGGCGCCCGCCGTTGCCATCACCGCTCTCGCCGCCGCAGCCGTCTTCGCAGCAGCCGGCCAACCGGTGAAGGGGTTCGGCGTGGCCGCCACAGCGGTCCTTGCTGTCGGCGCTGCGGCAACCGGTGGAATATCCATTCCCCCATTGGCTTTCCGGATCGCGCGGCGCCAAGGAACGGCGGGATCCACCTCTGGCCCGGTCGGTAGCGGCCCGCTGCGCGGTGGCCTCATCATCGGCATCCTCGAACGCGCCGCAGTCGCCGCAGCCATCCTGACCGCCAAAGGTCCCGAAGGCATCGCCATCGTCATGGCGGTCAAAGGCCTCGCCCGCTACCCCGAACTCCGCGAACCCACGGCCTCCGAGCAATTCATCATCGGCACCTTCGCCAGCGTCCTCTGGGCCTGCGCCGCCGCCGGTATCGGTCGGGGGATGTTCAGCTGACCCCCGCTGACCCCCCACCTTGTTGATCACGGGGAAAAGTACCCAAAATCGGCCGGTTTTCGGTACTTATGTCCGTGATCACCGCGATGGGACGACTATTCGGTCAACTCCCCGTGCGGCGCCCAGCCGACCTCGTGCGTGTTCGTGACAGGGCTCGGTTCCACCGGCTTCCTCGCCGCCGCTTCCGCCTCCCGGACCGCTTGGGCGATGTCGGGGTCGGTCCGCGTGTTGAACCAGTCCGCAACCTCGTCGTCGTCGACCTTCGGCACGTCCTCGTCGGTGCGGCTGGACTCGTAACGGAAAATCCCGTCGTCGCCCTGTTTGCCCAGGGTCTTGGCGAACCCCTTGAGTGCATCACCGAAATCGCTGGGCACCAGCCACACCTTGTTCGCGTCACCCTGGGCCATCGTCGGCAAGGTCTGCAGGTATTGATAGGCGAGCAGTTCCGGCGTCGGCTTGCCGGCTTTGATTGCGGCGAAAACCTTTTCGATAGCTTTCGCCTCACCCTGCGCCTCGAGGTACCGCGCGGCACGTTCGCCTTGCGCACGCAGAATCGCGGACTGACGCTCACCTTCGGCGGACAGGATCGCGGCCTGTTTGGCACCCTCCGCGGCTAGGATCTGGCTCTGCTTATTTCCTTCCGCGGTCTTGATCGACGCCTCGCGAACGCCCTCGGAGTTGAGGATCACGGCACGCTTCTCCCGGTCCGCCTTCATCTGCTTCTCCATCGATTCCTGGATGGAATGAGGCGGATCGATACTCTTCAACTCGACACGAGCCACCCGCAGACCCCACCGTCCCGTGGCCTCGTCCAAGACCCCGCGCAGCTGGCCGTTGATCGAATCACGCGACGTCAACGTCTCCTCCAACGTCATGCCGCCGACGACGTTGCGCAAGGTCGTCACGGTCAGCTGCTCGACGGCGGCGATGTAGTCGCTGATCTCGTACACCGCAGCCTTCGGGTTCGTGACCTGGAAGTACACGACGGTATCGATGTGCAGGGTCAGGTTGTCCTGAGTGATCACGGGTTGCGGCGGAAAGGACACGACACGCTCGCGCAGATCGACCTTCGCGCGGATCCGATCGGCGAACGGAATAAGAAAGGTCAGTTGCCCCGACGCGGTCCGCGCGTACCTGCCGAGCCGCTCGATCACGGCCGCTTCCGCCTGTGGCACAAGCGCGATCGACTTGAAGACCACGACACAGACGAACAAGACGATCACACCCAACGCGATAAGCGCCTCCATCACAGCCCCTTCCACACAACGGCGGTTGCGCCGTCGATCTCCAACACGGTCACCGTCGTGCCGGGCTCGTAGACATCCGCGGCGTCGAGCGGACGCGCCGTCCAGATCTCGCCGTCGAGCTTCACCCGCCCGCCGTGTTCACCGACCAGCTCCAGCACCAGGGCATGCTTGCCGCTCAACGCCGCAGCGTTGGTCGCAACAGGGGCTGCGGAGGCGAAGCGGCGCAACAGAACTGGCCGGACCACGGCTAGTAACGCCACGGACAACACGCCGAAGACGACGGCGTCGAGCCAGAGTGGAAAGTCGGTCAACGCACTGACCCCTGCAGTCGCGAGCGCTCCGCCCGCCAGCATGAGCAGGAAGAAATCGCCGGTCAGCGCCTCTGCCGAAGCAAGCAATACACCGGCCACCAGCCAAATCAGCGCGGCCACAGTTCCACTGTAGCCACGACCTCAGATCGCGGCGATCCTCGGAAAAGTCTCCTGCGCCAACGTCACCAGGCAGTCGGTGAGCAGCGCCGCGACCTGCGGGCGGGTAAGCGTGCCACGCTGAATCCACTCTCGCCCGGCGGCTTTCACCATGCCTCCGTACGCGCGGACCATCGCTCGGGTGTGCTCGGTCCGCTCCCCCGAATTCATGCCGAGAATCATCAGCACACGTTCAGCAGCGTCGGTGTCTGCGGCGTCGAGGATGTGCTGTACCTCGGGGTCGTCGCCGATGCCTTCGGAGCCCGTCACTGCAACCCAGGTCGCGCCGTGCGCCTCGATGGAATCCAACAACCAGTCGACACCCTGCTCGACCCGCTCACGGAGTGACCCCCGGTACGGCTCCACCGAATCGACGGCGGGGATGCCGACCATTCGCTTCACAACTTCGAGGTAGAGGTCGCGCTTGGTCCCGAAATAGTGGTTGATCAGCCCACGAGCGACACCCGCTTCTTGTGCGAGTTCGGAGGTGGAGACCGCGGCGTACGGTCGTTGACCGAACATGGTGATCGCGCATTCGAGGATTTCCTCACGTCGCGCGTCGGGCTCCAACCTGCGTCGGCGCGACACGTCGGCGTCAGTCATGAAGTCCTCTCGTTGGCAAGTTGCCTATAAGGATACCGAGCTGGCAGAAAATGCGATGCTTGGACCGTGGACCTCGTTGCATTAGAAGAAATCCGTCAGCTCAAGTACCGCTATTTTCGGGCACTCGACCTCAAACAATGGGACGAGTTCGCCGACACACTCGCCGACGACATTGTCGGGCGCTACGGCACCCACGCAATGGGTGAACCCCTGTCGTTCGATGGGCGAGAGGCCGTCACAACGTTCATGCGCGACGCACTCGGCCCAGCCATCACGACCGTTCACGTCGCGAACCATCCTCAGATCGACGTCGACGGCGACGCGGCTACAGGGTCGTGGCTGTTCGAAGACACTGTGATCGCGACGGAGCACCGCATCGTCATCAAAGGCGCCGGCTACTACAACGACAGCTATCGCCGCGACGCGGACGGACGCTGGCGCATCGCCGCCACGTCGTACAACCGGATCTACGAGTCGATGCAGTCGCTGGACGACACGCCGAGCTTCCAGTTCCTGACCAACATGTGGGCTTAGTCGCCCACGGTCACGAAGTCGACGAGTCGCTCCACCGCGCCGATGAGCGGCGGTTCCAAGTCGCGGAACGTGTTCACCGCGTTGTAGACGCGGCGCCAGCCCTCCTGCGGCGTTCCCCAGCCGAGCCGACGGCAGATGCCGGTCTTCCAGTCCTCGCCGCGCGGCACGTTCGGCCACTCCTTGATGCCGACCGCTGCAGGCCGGACCGCCTGCCACACATCGATGTACGGGTGCCCGGTGACCAACACGAACTCCCCCAGACCCGTCGTCAGGTTGGTCTCCTTCGAGCCTGCAACGAGGTGGTCCACGAGGACGCCGACCTTGTGCCCCTTGCCCGGGCCGAACTCGGCAAGGCGCGGACCGAGGTTGTCGAGCCCTTCCAACTGCTCGACGACGACGCCTTCGACCCGCAGGTCGTGACCCCACACGCGCTCGACGAGCGCCGCATCGTGCACACCCTCGACCCAGATCCGGCTGCCGAGCGCCACCCGCGCACGCAAACCCTCGACCTTGGTCGACCCCGAGGCCGAGCGAGCCGGTCCGGCGGTGGCTGGTTTCGGCTTCGGCTTGACCAACGTGACCGGCTTGCCGTCCAGCAGGAACGCCGCTTCGCGCATCGCGAACAGCCGCGTGCGGCGCCGACCGTCCTCCAGGCGCACGAAATCGCCGTCGTAGGTCTTCTCGAATCCGACGACCGCACCACAGAATCCGGTGGCGGCATCTTCCACCACCAAGTCGCGATCGGCGGGCACCGTCGGGATCACCGGTTTGCGGGCCCTGGTATGGCCGGAGTAGATGTCGCCGTAGCTATTGCGCGTCGTCACGCCCGACCACGCTAGGCGAAGTGGGTCGGCGGGCGCGGGTTGCCACGCCGTCCTATGCTCGATTCTTATGTGTTCCCCGAGCGCCACTCTCGCCGTGTGGGCCAGCGCCTGGCTCGCAGGCCGCGCCGCGCCCGACGACGTCCTCGATGCGCTAGGCGAGTGGGCCCCGATGCACCTCGTCGGGGCGAGCGACGCCGAGACAGCCATCCGCACCGGTTTGCCATGGCCCGATCCGGAAGACACCGGAGTCACACTCCTGCTCAAGGTGATTCGCGAAGGCACAGGCAATACCGGTGGCGAGTTGCGGCTCGTCCTGCCGGTCCCCGGCGACGTCCGCGGGTTGCCACCGGGCACCGAATTCGAACGGTCGGCAATCACCGCAGGCGAGGGCATCTTGATCGGTGTGCCCGGTCGGCCCGGCAACGGATTGGTGCCGATTCGGGTCGGGCAGGACGTCCTGCAATGGACCGCATTCAGCGCCCCGATTCCCGCCGTGCCTGCCGTCGAGGTGGGTCTCGGCGAGGCCGAATACATGATGCGCCAGACGGTCCGAGATGCCGCCGACGCGTTGACCGCGGTCCAACGAGTCGAGGTCGACCGCCACGAATTCGATGCCCGTAAACACATCGAGGAGCAGATGGCCGACTACGCACGGCACACCTACCCTGACTCGATGTCCGTGCAGGCCCGCCGAATTCTCCAGACCGCCGACCACGTCGCCGCCATACTTGCTGTCGCGCAACGGGAATCGGTGTCCTTGCCCACGACCGCCGCAGCCGCCTACACGCGAGACGAAACCCTGCGGCCCCTGTGGTCGGCAGTCCGGACCGCTCGCCTCGCCGCGGTCGCTGGGGCCGTCAACGGTCGCTAGCCCAGTTCCCACACTGCATCGATGTCACATTCAACCGCTCAGACCGACTGTGTGTGACATTCATGCCATGCTTACTTGCTCCCGCAACATCCGATCGCACACGGTGAGCCATCGACCGTTGCGCCGTAGCTGGGCTCATTTCCCAAGCGGCGCGGGGGAATTCCCTCCGTCACCTCTCGGACCAGTTCGACGACCAGCTGCGCGAAACGTGGGTCGGTGCCCGGCGTCGCGGCGCGGGCGAAAGCCACGCCCAACTCCGCAGCGCGTTCGCGAGCCTCGTTGTCCAAGTCCCAGATGACTTCGAGGTGGTCGGACACGAAGCCCACCGGGCACACGACCATCGCGTCGATGCCCTTGTCCGCCAACGCATCCACGTGGTCGACGATGTCGGGAGCCAACCACGGGACCTGCGGCGGTCCGGAGCGGGACTGCCAGACGAGGTCGTGATCGTCGAAACCCGCTGCGGCAGCGGCCAATCGCGCCGCCTCTGCTACCTGACGGCTGTACAGCGCACCCCCACGGGCCGGTGGTCCAGCGGCGCGGTCGGCAGCGATCGGAATCGAATGTGCCGTGAACACCAACCGCGCACCGGCGCGCCGCTCGGTTGGTAACTCCGCGACGGCTGCTCGGATCGCGTCGGCGAAGGCGGCCACCAACAAGGGGTGGTCGTAGTACTGCCGAAGTTTGGTCAACTCTGGCGCGTCGGTCACTGCCGAACGCGCACGAGCGATGTCCTCGTGATACTGCAAGCACCCCGAGTAGCCACCCCAAGCGGAGGTGGGGAACACCAACGCCGACCGCACACCGTCGTCGCGCATGCGGCCGACGGTGTCCTCGACCATCGGATCCCAGTTGCGGTTACCGAAGTAGACCGGCAAATCGATACCCGCAGAAGCAAGTTCAGCCTCGACCGCGTCGATGATCCGACGATTGCATTCGTTGATCGGCGATACGCCACCGAAGTGGTCGTAGTGCTTGGCGACCTCCAGCAGTCGCTCACGAGGCACTCCCCTGCCACGCGTCACGTTCTCGAGGAACGGCAACACGTGGTCGGGGTGCTCGGGACCACCGAACGAGAGGAACAGAAGCCCATCGGCGCTCATCTAGCTGCCGAAGCCCTCCGGGAACCAGGTGTTGTGGCTCGCGCCGCCGTCGACGTAGACGATCGAGCCCGTCGTACCCGGCAGCCAATCCGAGAGCAACGCACAGACCGACTTGGCGACCGGAGTCGGATCGTCGACGTTCCAGCCGATCGGCGACGCGCCATCCCAGTAGGTGTTGAGCTGGTTGATCCCCATCGCGTCGCCCGTGGCGGTGCCGGCGATGGCCTTCGCGGCGAGGGTCTTGATCGGGCCTGCGGCAACGAGATTCGAGCGGATCTTCTTCGCCTCGCCGACCTCGCGCGCCACGTAGCGGTTCACCGATTCCAGCGCCGCTTTCGCGACACCCATCCAGTTGTAGAACGGGTAGGCCGTACGCGGATCGAAGTCGAGGCCGACGATCGAACCGCCTTCGTTCATGACTGGGAGAACAGCGCGCGCGAGACTCGCGTAGGTCCACGCAGACACTGTGAATGCCCGCGCAGCATCCGGACCGGGACCCTCCAGGAACGGCAACGCATCGGGACCCATCAAGGTCTTCGGCGCCTGCGCGATCGAGTGCACGACACCATCGACGCCCTCGGGTGCGATTTCACGGATGCGGTCGGCCAGCGTGGCGAGATGCTCCTCGTTCGTCGCGTCCAGCTCGAGCGCCGGCGGCACCGGCTGTGGCAAACGCTGAGCGATACGGTCGATGAGTCGCAGCCGGTCGAACCCGGTGATGATGACCTTTGCGCCGGCTTCCTGCGCCACCTTCGCGATGTGGAACGCGATCGACGCGTCGGTGATGATCCCGGTGACCAGGATGGTCTTGCCTTCGAGCAGTCCGCTCATTGGTATGTGTCTCCTGCAGTTCGAGGGATTTAGTGGCCCATGCCCATGCCGCCGTCGACCGGGATGACGGCACCGGAGACATAGGCGGAATCTTCTGATGCGAGGAAGCTGACGACAGCGGCAACGTCTTCGGGCTTGCCCAACCGTTGCAGCGGAATGAACTTCTTCGCCATGTCGCGGATGTCGTCAGGCAGATCTTTGGTCATATCCGTTTCGATGAAACCTGGCGCGACGACGTTGGCAGTGATCGACCGGGAGCCGAGCTCGCGCGTTACCGAACGCGCAAGACCCACGACACCGGCCTTCGACGCCGCGTAGTTGATCTGGCCTGCCTGACCGCTCATCCCGACGACCGAGCCGAGGAAGATCAGTCGCCCCCACCGCGCCCGCAGCATCGCGCGATTCGCTCGTTTGGCGAGGCGGAACGCGCCGGTCAGGTTTGCGTCGATGACGCGGGTGAACTGGTCTTCGCTCATCCGCATCAACAGCGTGTCGTCGGTGATACCGGCATTGGCAACAAGCACCTCGACGGCACCCTGGTGCTCTTCGACCTCTTTGAAAGCGCGGTCCACAGCGTCGGTGTCGGTGACGTCGCACTGCACACCGAACAAGCCTTCGGGAACACCCGAACCGCGGTGCGTGACCGCAACCTTGTGGCCGTCGGCTGCAAGCCGTTGTGCGACAGCCAATCCGATGCCGCGATTACCGCCGGTGACCAGGACCGAACGCGAGGGGGTGGGGTTCGCCATGGTGAACAACCTAATCTGCTCGCATTCGGCGAGCGTGTGCGGGTCAGAAACAAATCTAGGGAAGGCGTTGGCGCACCAGCAGCGCGACCGCAAGGCCTGCCGCGGTGAAAAGCCCACTCAACAGGAACCACAATCGGCTCGCATCGCCTCTCGTGATTTCGAAGCCGATCTGTTGTTCGAGGGTGTCGTAGACCGCAGTGAGCTCTTCGAGGCTCGACGCCGTGTAGAACTCGCCGCCCGACAATTTCGCGATCTCCCGTAGCGAATCGTCGTCAACAGGCACCTTGACCGTGTCGGTACCACCGGAGTCGTTCGGGATCTCGACGGTTCCGTAGCTGGTACCGAACGAGATCGTCGAAATGGGCACGCCTTTGGCTTTCGCCTCGCGGGCTGCGACGAACGCGTGCCGCGGGTTGGACGTGTCCTTGTCGTCGGGAACGGTCTGCTTTCCGTCCGACATCAACACGATGCGAGCAGGTGGTGGTGCCTCGGCGCCGCCGATGACCTGACCCAGCGTTTCGATCGACTGCAAACCGGAGTAGATGCCTTCACCGGTCGCTGTGCGCTCGCTGAGCTTGATGTGGTCGATCGCTGCTTTCGTCGCTGCCCGGTCCGTTGTCGGCGAGACGAGCACCGACGCAGTTCCGGCGAACGCGACCAAGCCCAAGTTGATGCCGGGGGTCAAGCCGTCGGCGAAGTCTTTCGCTGCTTCCTGAGCGACGGCGAGCCTGCTCGGCTTGACGTCGGTCGCTTCCATCGACAGCGACACGTCGAGCACCAGAATGACCGTCGCGCGGTTGCGAGGCACTCGCTTGTCCTGCGTCGGAGCAGCGGCCGCGATCGTGAAAGTCAGTAGCCCGACCAGCAACAACACGATCGGCACGTGCCGCGCTACGCCTGGCCGCGTCGGCGCGACTTTCTCCAACAAATCCATGTTGGTGAAGCGCATGGTGTGGCGCTTCTTCCACCGCTGTGCGAAGACGTAACCGATGGCGAGCGCTGCTACGACGATGAGGAACAGGAGCCAGATGGGGGCTGTGAAACCGGAAAGACTCACTGGCGGGGCGCCTTGTTCGCGGGTGCGCCGAAACTGTGGCGGCGGGTGGCGACGAACTGAACGACGTCGCTGATCCAGTCGCGGTCGGTCCGCAGCGTCATGACGGGTGCGCCGCAACTTCGCAGCGCTTGTTCTACGTCGTCTCGATGTGCTTGCGCTGCCTCGGCGAAATCGGCACGCAAGTTCGCGTTGACACGGAACTCGCGGGTCCGGCCACTCTCCGGATCGTGCAGGACGATGTCGCCGACATCGGGCAATTCGATGTCGCGCGGGTCGAGGACCTCGACGGCCAGCAGGTCGTGGCGTGCCGAAATCGAGCGCAGCGCCCGCTGCCAGTCGATGGGTCCGAGGAAGTCGCTGATCACTACGGCTAGTCCACGTTTGCGCTGCGGGCGACGCAGCGACTCGATGCCTGCACGGAGGTCGCCGCGGACGCCGTCCTCCGAATGCGGGGTGGTCGCGATCTTGCTCAGCATCGACCTCGCGTGGGCACGCCCACTGCGGGCCGGAATGCGCGTCAGCCGGTCTCCCGTCGTCACGACCGCGCCGATCCGGTTACCGCCGCCGCTGGTCAGGTGAGCGATCGCAGCCGACGCAGCGACAACGAGGTCACGCTTCTCGCACAGCGCGGTGCCGAAATCGAGACTTGCCGACAGGTCGGCGACGATCCACGTCTCGAGTTCGCGGTCTGCCACTGTCATCCGGACGTGCGGATGCGTCGTGCGGGCCGTGACGGACCAGTCCATCTGGCGGACGTCGTCGCCAGGCTGGTACAGCCGCGCGTCGCCCGGCTCCGATCCCGGACCGGGGATGAGGCCGAGATGGTCGCCGTGCAGAACTCCGTCGAGCCGACGACGGACCGTCAGCTCGAGAGTCTTCAGCGCTGCGGACAGCTTCGGGTCGTCGAGTAGACCCGATCGAAACGACGGCGGGGCGTGCGCCGTCACTGCGACTTGGTCAGGGACGTCGGCGCGGCGTTACCGCCCTGGCCCGACGGCGCGGGGGGCGCGTACTGGGGCGCCGGTTGCTGCGGCGGACCGGCCGGACCTTGTGGGGGTTGCGGGATCTGCGGCGCGCCGGGGCTCGGAATCGAACTGTGCACCTGGTGCCCCTGCGGCGCTACGGACTGTGCGGCGACCTGTGGCAACCCGACCGTCTGCAGGATCTTCGTGATGATGTCTTCCGGCGAAACCTCGTCGGCCAGCGCGTCGTAGGACAACACCAAGCGGTGGCGAAGCACGTCCGGGACGATCTCCAGCACGTCCTGCGGAACGACGTAGTCGCGGCCGCGGATGAGCGCCAGCGCACGCGATGCCGCGATGATGCCGAGGCTTGCACGCGGTGAGGCACCGTAGGCGATCCAGCCCGCGACGTCGGTGAGACCGAGAGCCCCGGGATTGCGGGTCGCGGCGATCACGCGGACGACATAGTCGACCAGCGCGTGGTGCACGAAGACAGTGCTGGCGACCTTCTGGAGCCGGACCAGTTCAGCAGGGTCGAGAATCGGCTTCGCCTCGGGCGGAATGACACCCATGCGGTAGACGATTTCGCGCTCTTCTTCGATCGACGGGTAGTCGACGAGCACTTTGAACAGGAAGCGGTCGCGCTGTGCTTCCGGCAGCGGGTACACGCCCTCGTTCTCGATGGGGTTCTGCGTCGCCATGACGAGGAACGGATCAGGCATCGGGTAGGTCTTGCCACCGATGGTGACGTGGCGCTCGGCCATGACCTCGAGCAATGCCGACTGCACCTTGGCAGGCGCGCGGTTGATCTCGTCGGCGAGAACGAAGTTCGCGACAACGGGACCGAGCTCGGTGTCGAATTCCTCGCGACCCTGCCGGTAGATCCGGGTTCCGACGAGGTCGGTCGGGACGAGGTCGGGCGTGAACTGCACACGAGAGAACGAGCCACCGACGACCTTCGCGAACGTCTCGACCGCAAGGGTCTTGGCAACGCCGGGCACACCTTCGAGCAGAACGTGACCGCGAGCCAACACGCCGACGAGCAACCGCTCAACCAGGCGGTCCTGACCGACGATGACGCGTTTGACCTCGTAAATCGCCTTCTCGAGCGTCTGCACGTCGCTGGCAAGCGTCACAGTTGCGCCGTCCGATGAGGTCACCAAGAATCCACCGCTTTCAACCTAGGAGTCGTGCTCGAATCAGCTACCCGTCACAACTATTCCAGGTGTTGCGAGTTTCCGCCGCTACTGCCCCACCCTTATCGGCCGATTCTCAGGCAGACACGCACTAATCGGTCAGCCGGACTGCGTACGGCATCATGCCGTCTTCACGAACGTCGGAGATTTTGACGACGTCACCGGACTCCGGCGCCTCGATCATCTGCCCGTCGCCGATGTACAGCGCGACGTGCTGGCTGCCGTTGGGACCCCAGAACAGCATGTCCCCGCGTTGCATGTCCGCCACCGGAACCTGTTCGCCGGAGGTGTACTGGTAGCCGCTGTAGTGCGGCAGCGAGATCCCGATACCGGCGAAGGCATAGATCATCAGCCCGGAGCAATCGAAGCCGGTCTTCTTGTAGTCACCGTAGGAATCGGCGACACCACCGTCCCTGATGCCGAGCGTTGGTCCGTCTTCGTCCCCGCCGCCCCACGCGTACTCGACGCCCAGCTGCGACATCGCACGGTCGACGACCGTCTCGACAGCATCGTCGCCCGTGACCGCAGGCCTCGGCTTGGTCTTGGGCTTGGTCTTCGTGCGTGGTTTGACCGTCACGGCAGCATCGTCGTCGTCCAGCGCGGTGTGCGACCTTGTGCCGGAAGCCAATTCGGCAGCGCGATCACGCGCAGCTTGGTTTGCAGCCACACGGGCGGCAGCCTCGAGTGCCAGCTGCTGCGCGACGGACGTGGCGGCCATGATGGCCTGCTGCTCGGCAGTCTTCTGCGCGTCCCAGCTCGCGTAGGCGTCGCGTTGCCCTTGCAGCCCGGCGACATTGGTCCTCGCGGCGGCGAGCTGTGCCTCCGCTGCCGACTTCTGCTGCTCGATGGACGACTTGCGGGCCGCTTGCTGAGCTAGTGCCGACTGCGCGACGGTAATAGCTTGCTCGGCTTCGCCCTTCTTGGCGACGGCTTCCTGCGCTGCGGCGTCGGCATCCTGCTTGGCCTTCTTGGCCGAGGAGGCTTTGTTGGCCTGTTCGGTCCGAGCGCGCTGCAATCCGTCGAGCACGGACTGTTGGCTCGACGAGACGAGCTGCAGCGTTTGTGCCCTGGCCAGCGCCTCTTCCGGCGACGTCGAACCGAGGTAGGAGGCCACCGAGGTGGCACTCGCATTGCCCTGTGTGTACGACTTCGCGGCGTAACCGTCGAACTTCTTCTGCGCCGCTTCGATCTGCGCGCCTGCGTCGGTGAGCGCCTGCGCTGTCGCACCGATCGCCGCAGCGGCAACGTCTTGTGCTGAGCGTGCGTTTTGCAGGTCTACCAGCGCTTTGTTGACTTCTTCGCGCTTGGCTGCGACCGCGTCGTCGAGTTTGCGTAGCTGCTCGTCCGCGTTCGCGATCTGGTTGATCAGGTCACCGACAGCACCGAGTTGCGAGTTGACGTTCTCGCCGGCGTTGGCGATGTCGTTGTCGCTCGGATTAGGTGGCGGCGGCGGTACGGCGAACGTTTGCCCGGGAGTAGCGACAGCTAACGCAGTCGCAATCACGAGACCGATCAATGCCCGTACCGCGGTCTGCGCCTGCCGCTTTTCGCGGCTGCACGACCTTAGCTTCACAGCTCTCTCCCTTGCACCGACAACCACAGCACCTCGGACCCCTCAGTGCTCGTTGCGACACTCCTTCCCCAGCAGTGTCAATGGCACCGTACGACACTTTTCACACGAAGGGAAACTTTAGTCACAAATTACAAGAGAGTAATTTATGCGTTCTACCTGCGGATATGCGTCAGAAGGTCAGACGCGCGGGGTGGAGTCAGCCGATTCGGCTGCCGCCTGTGCGGTCCGCGCGCGGCGCGCCTTTACCGCGTAGAGACCCGTGATGGCGATCACGGTCGCGCCCACGAGGACGCAGGTGATCGGCGTCCACGGATCAGAAGACGGGTTCAATCCGTCGACGAACTTGCGCGCGGCGAGTACGGAATCGCCGCCGGTGTATTTCGCGGGATCCTCGGCGGCCTCGAGCTGGACACGGCTGAGCGTGTCGCTGTAGGTCCCCAGCCAATCGGGGCTGAGTACGACCACCGTGCCGTGCTCGTGCTTGCCAACCTCGGTGGCGAGATCACGGAGCCGGGCTTCGGCGTCAGGGTTCTTGTCGATTACGACGATCGACAGGTCTACGCCTTTGTCCTGCGCTTTTGCGACGATTTGCCGTAAACCGTCGACGTCTTTGCTCGGTGCCGAGACATGGTCGTCCGCGACATCGGCGACAATAGCGTCGATGTTCAGGTGCGGAGGCAGCTCTGCCCGGGCAGGCACGAAAACGAGGCGCGGAGACATCGAGAGCACAGTATCGGATCGTCATCCGAGATCACGGCAAGGACCGGCCGAAATCTACATTGCGATTCGACCCCGCTGCTTCACAGGACAAGCGTACTGTTAGAATCGCAACTGCATACAAGCCGACGACAGCCCCGTCGACGGCGACCCTTTCGAGTGGAGCTGACGTGACGACAAGTATTGATTCGTTCGGCGCCAAGGGCACTCTCGAGGTCGGAGACCAGTCCTACGAGATCTTCCGCCTCGCCGCCGTGCCCGGCACCGAGAAACTTCCCTACGCCCTCAAAGTCCTTGCCGAGAACCTCCTCCGTACCGAGGATGGCGCCAACATCACCGCCGACCACGTCCGCGCGATCGCGAACTGGGACCCGTCGGCGCAGCCAGACATCGAGATTCAGTTCACCCCCGCCCGCGTGATCATGCAGGACTTCACCGGCGTCCCCTGCATCGTCGACCTCGCGACCATGCGTGAAGCGGTCACCACCCTCGGCGGCGACCCGAGCAAGGTCAACCCACTCTCCCCCGCCGACATGGTCATCGACCACTCGGTGATCCTCGACGTGTTCGGTCGTGCGGATGCGCTGGAGCGCAACGTCGACCTCGAGTACGAGCGCAACGGCGAGCGCTACCAGTTCCTGCGCTGGGGCCAGGGCGCGTTCGACGACTTCAAGGTCGTCCCCCCAGGCATGGGCATCGTCCACCAGGTCAACATCGAATACCTCGCACCGACGGTCATGGTCCGCAACGGCCAGGCTTACCCCGACACCTGTGTGGGAACCGACTCGCACACCACCATGGTCAACGGACTCGGCGTATTGGGTTGGGGCGTCGGCGGTATCGAGGCCGAGGCGGCCATGCTGGGCCAGCCCGTTTCGATGCTCATCCCCCGCGTCGTCGGCTTCAAGCTGTCAGGCGAGATCAAGCCAGGCGTCACCGCGACCGACGTCGTCCTCACAGTCACCGACATGCTGCGCAAGCACGGCGTTGTCGGCAAGTTCGTCGAGTTCTACGGCAAGGGTGTGGCAGAAGTTCCGCTGGCGAACCGCGCGACGCTGGGCAACATGAGCCCCGAGTTCGGTTCCACCGCAGCCATTTTCCCGATCGACGAGGAGACGATCAACTACCTGCGCCTGACCGGCCGCAGCGATCAGCAGCTTGCGCTCGTCGAGGCCTATGCCAAGGAACAGGGCATGTGGCACGACGCCGACAAGGAGCCCGTCTACTCCGAGTACCTCGAGCTCGACCTGTCCACGGTGGTGCCCTCGATCGCCGGACCGAAGCGCCCGCAGGACCGCATCCTGCTGAGCGAGTCGAAGGTGGCCTTCCGCAAGGACATTCACAACTACACCAGCGATGCCGAGGGCCATGCCGGCGCGGACACGCCGCACACCCAGCTCGACGAGGCCGTCGAAGAATCGTTCCCGGCCAGCGATCCGGCAACCCTTTCGTTCGCCGACGACGGCGCGATCGACGTCGTCTCCGCAGCCAACGGAGCCGAGGGACGCCCGAGCAAGCCGATCAAGGTCCGTACGGACGAAGGCGGCGACTTCATCCTCGACCACGGCGCTGTCGTGGTCGCAGGCATCACGTCCTGCACCAACACGTCCAACCCGTCGGTCATGCTCGGCGCCGCTCTGCTGGCCCGTAATGCGGTCGAGAAGGGCCTGTCGACGAAGCCGTGGGTCAAGACCAACATGGCTCCCGGCTCGCAGGTCGTCAACGACTACTACAACAAGGCCGGCCTGTGGCCCTACCTCGAGAAGCTGGGCTACTTCCTCGGCGGATACGGCTGCACCACCTGCATCGGTAACACCGGTCCGCTGCTGGAGCCGATCTCCAAGGCGATCAACGACAACGACCTCACCGTCACCGCAGTGCTGTCGGGTAACCGCAACTTCGAGGGTCGTATCTCCCCCGACGTGAAGATGAACTACCTGGCATCGCCGCCGCTGGTCATCGCATACGGACTTGCGGGCACCATGGACTTCGACTTCGAGACCGACCCGCTCGGCCAGGACACCGACGGCAACGACGTGTTCCTGAAAGACATCTGGCCGTCCCCGCAGGAGATCGAGGAGACCATCGCGTCGTCGATCAACAAAGAGATGTTCGCGTCGTCCTACGCCACCATCTTCGACGGCGACCACCGTTGGCAGGGGCTGAACACCCCGGAGGGCGATACCTTCGCGTGGGACGAGAACTCGACCTACGTCCGCAAGGCGCCGTACTTCGACGGCATGACGATGGAAACATCGCCGGTCACCGACATCGAAGGCGCCCGCGTGCTTGCGCTGCTCGGCGATTCGGTCACCACCGACCACATCAGCCCGGCCGGTCCGATCAAGCCGGGTACGCCTGCCGCGCAGTACCTCGATTCACACGGCGTCGAGCGCAAGGATTACAACTCGCTCGGCTCGCGTCGCGGTAACCACGAGGTCATGATTCGTGGCACGTTCGCGAACATCCGCCTGAAGAACCAGCTCCTCGACGATGTTTCGGGTGGTTACACTCGCGACTTCACCCAGGACGGCGGACCGCAGTCGTTCATCTACGACGCGTCACAGAACTACCAGAAGGCGGGCATCCCGCTCGTCGTGCTCGGCGGCAAGGAGTACGGCTCCGGGTCCTCGCGCGACTGGGCGGCCAAGGGCACCAGCCTGTTGGGTGTGCGCGCCGTCATCGTCGAGTCGTTCGAGCGCATCCACCGGTCGAACCTGATCGGCATGGGCGTCATCCCGCTGCAGTTCCCGGAAGGTGAGTCGGCCAAGTCGCTCGGCCTCACGGGCACCGAGACGTTCGACATCTCGGGCATCACGGCACTGAACGACGGCAAGACGCCGAAGACGGTCCACGTGACTGCGACCAAGGAGGACGGCGACAAGATCGAGTTCGACGCGGTCGTCCGCATCGACACCCCCGGCGAGGCGGATTACTACCGCAACGGCGGCATCCTGCAGTACGTCCTTCGGAACATGGTCAACGCCTAGCCGCTTCGCTCCTGTGCGCGATTCTTACCCCTCCGGGGGTAAGAATCGCGCACAGGTTTCGCCCGAAGGGAGGGCCTACTCGTGCCGAAAGTGAGTGAGGACCACCTCGCAGCGCGGCGGAGCCAGATACTCGACGGCGCCCGTCGGTGCTTCGCCGAGTACGGGTACGAAGGTGCGACCGTTCGACTCCTCGAAGAAACGACGGGGCTGTCACGCGGCGCGATCTTCCATCACTTCCGCGACAAGGATGCCCTGTTTCTCGCGCTCGCACACGAGGACGCCGGGCGGATGGCGGAGGTCGCCGCGAATCAGGGTCTCGTGCAGGTCATGCGCGACATGCTGGCGCGGCCGGAGGAATTCGATTGGCTCGGTACGCGTTTGGAGATTGCCAGACGGCTGCGCACCGATCCTGAATTTCGCGACGGCTGGGAACAGCGGTCCGAGGAATTGACCGCCGCAACACTGGCCCGCCTCGAACGCCGCAAGGCCGAGGGCAGGCTGCGCGACGACGTCCCCACCGACGTGTTGCTCGGCTACCTGGACCTGGTGCTCGACGGCTTGATCGCACGCATTGCGTCCGGTCATGCGAGCGACAACCTGTCCGGCGTCCTGGATCTGGTCGAGGAGTCGGTCCGGCGCAAGTAGGTCTAACCGGCGTCGAAGCTGCCCAGCATTCGCCGAACGATGCGGTCGAGGTGCTTGCGATCGGCGGCGGGCAGGACGCCGAGTAGGCGTTCCTCGTTGTCGATGTGCTCGGTGACGACGACGTCGATGAGTTCGCGGCCCCGTTCGGTCAGGGCAACACGAACGCTTCGACGGTCGTCGGCATCGGCGATCCGCCGGACCAATCCCGCCGATTCGAGGCGGTCGAGGCGGCCGGTCATTCCCGCGCGCGACAGCATCAGCGTATCGGCGAGGACCGAAGGGTTCAGCTCGAAGGGCGAACCTGAACGTCGCAGCGCCGCAAGCACATCGAACTCGCCGCGCTGCAGTCCGTGCCGCACGAACGTGGAGTTGATTGCCTCCTCGACTGCCAGCACCAGTCGGCCGAACCGGCCGAATATCCCCATTGCCTCAGTCCGTAGGTCGGGGCGTTCGCGTTGCCATTGCTCGACGATCGTGTCGACCGGATCCGGCTTGTCCATGGACAGATTCTATTCGCTGATTTATAGTTCGGTAGCGAATTATATTCCAGCGAATCATATGGAGCCGTCATGACCAGGAACCTGACCCAAGAAGCAGCGCTCGTCTACCCGCAGGACGTCGAAGCCATTGGCAACGACGTCATCTCCACCCACCTGCTCATCGATTCGTCCAGCGCAGGCGGCGCGCTCAGCGCACTCGAAGTGCGGATGAGCGTCGGCGCCGACGGAGCGGCACCGCACTTCCACACGCTGTCGTCGGAACTGTTCTACGTGATCGAAGGTGAGGTCCAGATCATGGCGGGCGACCGCATAGTCACCGTCGGCGCCGGCGGGTCCGTTGTGGTGCCGAAGCTGATGCCGCACGCGTTCGGCGCCTCGCCGGACAGCAGCGCGCGACTACTCATCACGCTCACCCCAGGAGTCGAGCGCTTCGATTACTTCAGGCTGCTCGGCCGCATTCAATCCGGCGAGGCGACTTTGGCCGACCTCGCTGCATCCCAGGACCGCTTCGACAACCACTTCGTCGACGCGCCCGAGTGGTGGAGCGAGCGGACCGCAGGCCGTCGCTAACTTGCTTTGCGCCGGTTCGCTCCACCGCGACTGCGGAGTTGCGTGTTCGATTCGACGAGAACATTGTGAATGAACCCGTACGACCGTCCGGTCGCTTCGGCAAGGGAGCGAATGCTCGCGCCTGCTTCGTATTGCTTCTTGAGTTGAGCCTGCAACTTGTCTCGTGGTTTGCCCGTTACGCGGGCGCCTTTGGGGAGACCAGCACTATCGCCCATGGCGTCCTCCAGTCAGCCAACCAGCGTAGATTCAAGGCTAGACACTCGCCCGTTGCTGATCAACTACGCGAGCTGGATGAGTTCCAAATAGTCGGCAGACCAGTGATCTTCGGTGCCGTCCGGCAACAAAATCACGCGTTCCGGTGACAGTGCGTCGGCAGCGCCCGGGTCGTGCGTGACGAGCACGACCGCACCCTTGTAACTCCGCAACGCGTCGAGAACCTGCTCGCGCGAAATCGGGTCGAGGTTGTTGGTCGGTTCGTCGAGCAACAGCACGTTGGCGGCAGACGACACGAGCCCGGCCAATGCGAGACGAGTCTTCTCACCACCGGACAGCGTTCCGGCCGGCTGCTCGAGCTGCGGGCCGGTGAACATGAACGCGCCGAGCAGCGACCGCAGGTCCTGCTCCCCCGCGTCCGGTGCGGCATGGCGAATGTTGTCCCACACCGAGGCGTGGTCGTCGAGGGTGTCGTGCTCCTGGGCGAAGTAGCCGATCTTCAGGCCGTGACCAGGAACGATGCTGCCGGCCTCCGGAGTTTCGACGCCAGCGAGGATGCGGAGCAACGTCGTCTTACCGGCACCGTTGAGCCCGAGAACGACGACGCGGCTGCCGCGGTCGATCGCCAGGTCCACGCCGGTAAAGATTTCGAGCGAGCCGTACATCTTGGTGAGGTTCTCGGCCATCAACGGAGTTTTTCCGCACGATGCAGGCTCCGGGAAACGGATGTGCGCCACCTTGTCGGATACTCGGACGGCGTCCAACTCGGCCATCATCTTCTCGGCGCGCTTCACCATGTTCTGCGCCGCGACGGCCTTCGTCGCCTTGGCGCCGAGCTTGGCGGCCTGCATCTTGAGCGCCCCGGCCTTCTTCTCGGCATTCGCGCGTTCGCGACGACGACGCTGCTCGTCGGTGGACCGCGCGTCCAGGTACTTCTGCCAGCCCATGTTGTAGACATCGGCCTCACCGCGGACCGCGTCGAGGAACCACACGCGGTTGACGACGTCGGCGAGCAGTTCGACGTCGTGACTGATCACGATCAGCCCGCCGTCGTGGCTCTGCAGGAATCCGCGCAGCCACGTGATCGAGTCGGCGTCGAGGTGGTTGGTGGGCTCGTCGAGCAGCAGCGTCGTTTCGGAACGGCCACCGCTGCCGTCCGATGCGGCAAAAAGGATGCGCGCCAGTTCGATTCGTCGACGCTGACCGCCAGACAGTGTGCGAAGCGACTGCGCGAGCACCCGATCGGGCAGGCCGAGACTGTTGCAGATCCGAGCTGCTTCACTTTCGGCGACATAGCCGCCGAGCGAGCTGAATCGCTCCTCCAACTGGCCGTACTTCGTGACGGCACGGTCGCGCTCGGCCTCGTCGACGACCTCTGCCATCAGCAACTGCTGCTTCTCGAGCTGTTTGATCAGCGTGTCGAGTCCGCGGGCCGACAGCACGCGATCCTTGGCGAGCACGTCGAGATCGCCTTCGCGCGGGTCCTGCGGCAGGTAGCCGACATCGCCGGACCGGATGATCGAGCCGGCATAAGGATCGCTCTCGCCTGCGAGGATCCGCAGCGTCGTCGTCTTTCCGGCACCGTTTCGGCCGACGAGACCGATACGGTCGCCGCCTTGCACGCGAAGCGCAGGGCCGGGTGCGGTCAGGAGGGTGCGCACGCCGGCACGGACCTCGAGGTCGGTGGCGGTGATCACACTGGTCTCCTTGCGGTCGGTGCACGAAATGGGCTGGTAGAAGGCACAAGAACCACCCATTTTACCCGCTCGGCCGCACTCCCCGGACCACCCTCACGGTGACTCCGCTAACGTCTGAAGCCATGAGCGACGTCAAGGATTTGCAGGGCAGAAGTGCGCTGGTCACAGGCGCAAGCAGGGGCATCGGCAAGGCGATCGCGGCGGAATTGCTCGGTCGCGGCGCCAACGTGCTGATCACCGCACGAAAGCCGGAGCCGTTGGAAGAGGCCGCTGTGGACCTGCGCGCCCTGGGCCATGACGGCAAGGTCGTCGCGCTTGCCGGAAACTCCGGCGATCAAGAGTCGCGCGCCGAAGCTGTGGCAGCGGCGGTCAGCGAGTTCGGCTCGCTCGACATTCTGATCAACAACACCGGAATCAACCCGGTCTACGGGTTCCTCATGGATGCCGACCTCGACGCTGTGAAGAAGATCTTCGACGTCAACGTTGTCGCTGCTCTCGCCTACATCCAGCTGGCATACAAGGCATGGATGAAGGACCACGGCGGCGCCGTCGTGAACGTGGCCAGCGTTGCAGGCTTGCGCTCGACCGGCGTCATCGCGGCCTACGGCGCCTCCAAGGCTGCGCTGATCCGGCTGACCGAGGAACTCGCTTGGCAGCTGGGACCGAACATCCGGGTCAATGCGGTCGCGCCTGGTGTCGTGAAGACGAAGTTCGCCGCAGCGCTCGTCGCTGCCGACGAATCGGCCTCGGCCTATCCACTGAAGCGGTTCGGCTCACCCGAGGACGTCGCGAAGCTCGTCGGCTTCCTCGTGTCCGACGAATCGTCGTGGATCACGGGCGAAACGGTCCGCGTCGACGGCGGGTTGCTTTCGACCGGCGGGCTTTGACCGCAGAGGTTCTCGTGCTCGGCCTCGGACCAGCGGGGCGAGCGCTGACACACCGACTGTCGGTGCACAGTATCGACGTGCGCGCCGTCGATCCACACCCTCGCCGCACATGGACGCCGACGTATGCGGCCTGGCGCGACGAGCTACCTGGCTGGCTGCCGGATTCGGTGATCGGTGCTGTCGTCGACCGCCCAGAGGCGTGGACGACGAAACGACAACTCATCGGTCGGCCGTATGCGGTGCTGGATACCGCAGCGCTGCAGGCAGCCCTGACGATAGATCCAGGTGCGGTGATCGAGGGAACCGTGGTCGAGGCCATGCGTGACCGGGTCGTGTTAGCCGACGGGACGATGTTGCACGCCCAGACCGTCATCGATGCGCGCGGCGCCGTTCGGGGACCCCGCACGGCCGAGCAGACCGCCTTCGGTTACGTCGTCGGGGCCGAGGCCGCACGGTCCGTGCTGGATGGTGCCGACGCGTGGTTCATGGACTGGCGCACCGACAATGGGACGACACGGCACGATTCGCCGTCGTTTCTCTACGCGGTCCCGCTGTCGCGCAACGAATTTCTTGTCGAAGAGACCTGCCTGGTCGGGCGGCCGGGCCTGAGCCAACGCGTCCTGCAATCCCGCTTGGATGCGCGGTTGCGTTCTCGTGGCGTCGATCTGAGCGGGAATGAGCGGATCGAACGCGTTCGATTTCCGGTCGACGGGCGGCGGCGCCGACCGTTGTCGAGACAGCCGGTCGCATTTGGCGCCCGCGGTGCGACGATGCATCCTGGCACCGGTTACAGCGTCGCGACGTCGTTGAGTCTTGCTGACGTTCTTGCACATTCGCTGGACCGGCCGAACCGCGCCCTGTGGCCGGCGCAGGCAGTGTCGGTCGACATCCTGCGACGCGCTGGCTTACGAACGTTGCTGAACCTTGCGCCGGACCAGGTTTCGCCGTTCTTCGAGGCCTTCTTCGACCTGCCGACGCCGCTGCAGCGGGCATACCTGTCGGACCGGTCCGACCTGCGGGGCACGATGCGCGCCATGCTGACGCAGTTCGCTCGTCTCCCCCGCGAATTGCAAATCGTGACCGCCAAATCCGCATCCGTGCCGGGAGTTCGCTCGCACTTTCGAAGCAATTCCACCATCATGGGGGAATGAGGTCGATCTGGAAGGGCTCCATCGCCTTCGGGCTGGTCAATGTCCCGGTCAAGGTTTACACCGCCACCGAGGACCACGACATCAAGTTCCATCAGGTGCATGCCAAGGACGGCGGTCGGATCAAATACGACCGCGTATGCCAGGTCTGCGGTAAATCGGTGCAGTTCGCCGACATCGACAAGGCGTGGGAGTCGCCCGACGGTGACAGGGTGATCTTGACCGACACCGACTTCTCGAAGCTCCCCGCCGCCGAGAAGCACGAGATTCCGGTGCTGCAGTTCGTTCCCAACGAGCAACTCGATCCGATCCTGCTCGACAAGAGTTATTACCTCGAACCAGATTCGGCGACGCCGAAGGCCTATGTGCTGCTGGCGAAGACGCTCGAATCCATCGACCAGACAGCACTCGTCCACTTCACCTTGCGCCAAAAGACGCGTCTCGCGGCGTTGCGCGTGCGCGACGGCGTGCTGGTCCTGCAGACGTTGCTATGGCCGGACGAGGTCAGGGCAGCCGAATTCTCTTCGCTCGACGGGGTCGCCGAGCCGAAGCCCGCGGAACTCAAGATGGCCGAGACGCTCGTCGAAAGCATGTCGGGCGACTTCGACCCGTCCGAATACACCGACGACTACCAGATCGAGCTCAAGAAGATGCTCGAAGACGCCGTCGAAGCCGGCGGCAAGGCCGTGATCCCCGCCGCCGAGGCGGAGGAGCAAGAAGAGGACGCCGAGGTCGTGGATCTCGTCGCCGCTCTGCAACGCAGCGTCGACGCCGCCGCGGCTGGCAAGAAGTCGTCGAGCGACTCGTCATCGAAGAAACCGGCCGCCAAGGCACCTGCCAAGAAGGCCGCCTCCCGCACCCGCAAGGGAGCCTGACCAACCACCCCTCGTGAGTCTTTTTGGAGTCCCTGGACTCCAAAAAGACTCACGAGCGTTTCAGCGGGCCGACAGTTCGAAGACTCGATTGTCGTCGGTCACGTAGATGTCGCCTGACGAGGAGACGGCGATGTCGTGGACGCCGTTGAGCGTTCCGGTGAACGGTATGAGCTCGCTCGGCGAGGTCGCATCTTTGTCGAACTTTGCCACTCGCAGTCCGCCTCGGTCGCTGTGTCCGAGGTCGACGACATACATTTCCCCGTTGTCGCGGAACGTCATTGCGACAGGGTCGGACAGGCCGGATAGTTTCGTCCGCGACGTTTTATCACCTTCGAGCTTCGTGATGGTCAGTTCGTCGAAGGACCGGTAGAGGACGTAGATGTCGCCGTTCGGCGCCTGCCCGACGAGGTAGTCGTCGAACACACTCGGGTTGTCGACCGACTCGGGTTTCGATGCGCCGGCCCGGACCACCTTGATGCCATCGTCGTAGAACGCGAACACGTCACCGTTGGCGTTGACGGCCAGGTGGTCGGCGTTGTCGAAGGTCGAGAGGTCGAACGGCAGGACCTCCGGCGTCGACGCTCCATCCTTCAGCCGAAGCACCGCCGGTTTGCTCAATTCGCCGGCAATGATGTCGCCGTTCGGGGCGAGCGTCATCGCGGAGATCGTGCCCAGGTCAGCGAACAGTTCGGTCTGGGTATCGGCACCCTCCTTCAGCGCCAGGATGCGGCCCTTCTTGTCATACGACCCGCTGTAGGTACCGCGGCGAAGATATGCGCCTGAGCCGATATCAGCGACGTACAGGTCGCCGTCACCGTCGACCGCAATACCCGAGACCGTGCTGTAAGCGGTCAGCGGAAGTTCCGTTTGCTTGTAACCGCCCGCCGATCCTTTGTCGTCATCGCTGCATCCCGTCATCGTGAACAGCACGCCCGCGACCAGCACGGCTCCCGTCTTCACTCGCATGATCGACTCAATTCCTCGGCACTTCGAAGACTCGGTTGTCGTCGGTGACGTAGATGTCACCGTCCGGACCGACCGCGATGTCGTGCCGGCCGTTCACCGTCCCATCGAACGGAATCTTCGTGAGCGACTTCTCCCCCGGGATGAAGACGAGCACCTCCGGATCACCGCCATCGGTGGTCTCGGAACCCGTGACGTAGAGGTCGCCATTGCCACCTACCGCGAACGATTCGAAACCGGCGAAGTCAGGCGCGTCCAACTTGGTCGGTTCGGAGGCGCCCTTCGCCAACCGCCATAGTTGCGGTGTCTTGTCGCCCGACTTGGCATCTTTGTATTCCTGGCTCAGTACATACAGGTCACCCTCAGGGCCGAGCGCAATTGCGACGCGACCTTTGATCGCGGGGAACGGCAGCGGCTCGGGCTTCGCAGAACCCTTCCGCACCAGGAGAATCCGCTTCGACGACGCGATGTAGACATCTCCGTCTTCATTGACAGCGAGGTCGACCAGAAAGCTATCGTCCTCCGCGAACTCGATCGGCACGTCCGTCGGAGCCAATGCCCCCTTCTCCAGCGACGCGACCTTCGGATAGACGAGACCGTAGAACGTGCCGTCACCACCACGCACCACGTCCGTGAACGAAGCAGGCACCGCAACCAACTCGCTCGGCTTGGCGGCATCTTTCGCCAAAGTCGTGACGTGCGTCCAAGAGGAACTGTTCTCGGGGCGATCGGCGGCCGCGACGTAAACCACCCCGTCGCCGTCGACGGCAATACCGCGCGACTCACCGATGAGTCCGAACGGAAGCTCCACCTGAGAGTTCGACGTGGCTTTGTCCTCTGCGCAGCCGTTGAGCGCGAGAGTCGAGGCCATCAGTACGACGGCTGCAAACGCGTTAGAACGCATATCGGCCCTACCTCGTCGACCATGGACAACCTTAATCAGAGCGCAAATCAAATCCCACTACAAGCCCAACAGACTGGATAATGTTGATCTATCACTGCTGTTCGACGAGAGGCGCGCCATGCAGCCCAAGGCGTTGGTGATCGTGGCCGCTACGGTGCTCGCCGCGGCGTTGTCCGCAGGCTGTGGCACCGACAAGCCGGCGGATGACAAAGCGAAACCGAAGGCCGGGCCGACGGTAACCGCGACGATCGACATCAAGGATTCCGTCTACGCCGTCGCCGTGGACCCGGATACCCACATCGCATACGCAACAGGCGTACTCGGTGACCTCATCTACGTCATCGACCCCGAATCGCACAAGGTCACCGACACCATCTCGGTCGGTCAGACGCCGGTCGAGATCGCGATCGACCCTGAACGGCACACCTTGTACACCGCCAACCAGGGTGGCTCCACGGTCTCGGTCGTCGACATCGCGTCGAAGAAGGTCACGGCGACGATCCCGGTCGACGGCTATCCCGTCGACGTCGCCGTCGATGCGGCGACCCACACGGTGTACGTCGTCAGCGGCGGGTCGATCATCGTGATCGATCCCGAGACGGCGAAGGTCACCGACACCATCGCCCTCGGGGACAAAACACAGTTCCAACACCTGACTGTCGATGCCGACACCCACACGATCTACCTCGCCAACGGTGGCGACAACGCAGTGGTGGCGGTCGACGTGGCTGCTCGCACTGCAACGGCGACCGTTGTTCTCGGCTCCAACGAGCAGCCGCAATCTATCACGATCGACTCGCACAACCACGCGGTCTACGCAGCGACCTTTCAAGGCGCCGTCGCGGTCATAGACACGAAGACGCGCACGCTGACAGGGCTCATCCGGGTCGGCAACGAACCCAAATCCACTGCGCTGGATGCAAAGTCGAACACATTGCTCGTCGCCAACGATGAAGACAAGACTGTCATGATCATCGATCTCGAAAAGCGAGAGATCACCCAAACGATTGCCATCGGCAAGGGCATCTTGGATCTCGCGATCGATCCCGGGACGCAGGTCGCCTATGCGACAAATGGTGGTGACGGAGCCGTCACCGTCATCGACCTTGCCAATCGTTGAAAGCGCTGAGCAATCGCGCGCGAAATACCGGGTCGAGCGTTTCCGACCGCAGTTCTGCGAGCGAGCCGGTGGTCCGTCGAACTTGTTCCAGGTAATTCGCGCACCCTTCACACACCGTCAGGTGCGCTTCGAAGTCCTCCTTCGTCTGTGGGTCGAGCGCATCCTCGAGATACGCGGTCACCAATTCGACGACATCGACGCAATCCATATCCCGTGCAGTCACACGCGCACCTCGAGATATTCCGCGAGCGACTCTCGGATACGCGCCCGACCGCGATGTAGAAGTACGCGCTGATTCGCTGCAGTCAGCGACAACAGCGCACAGACTTCGTCCGAATCGAGGCCGAGAACATCCCGCAAAGCCACGACCACGCGTTGCTTTTCGGGCAACCGATCCAGCTCGCGACGGGTCAATTCCAGCACTTCCGAACCCAGGACAGAACCCTCGGGAGTCTCCGGCCACGGTGTCGGCGGGGTCTCCCAATGACCAGGCCACTCAGGATCCGTGCCAGGACGGAATCGGGACGGATCAACCGTCGCCCCACCGGGATACGGTGCCTGGTCACGCTGATCGCGAATGCCACGACTCTTGGCGATGTTGACGAGGACCTTGAACAACCAGGTCCGCAATGTCGACCGCCCTTCGAAGCGATCAATTCCTTTCACGAGCGCAATCCACGTTTCTTGGACGACGTCTTCGGCCACTTCGTGACTGGCCACATAACCACGCGCGACACGCAACATCATCGGAGTATGCACCTCGACCAATTCGGCGAATGCTGACTCGTCGCCGGCGCGCAAACGGTCGATCAATTGCTGCTCGGGTTGGCCCGCAGCCATATCCATCCGCAACTCCGCTCGTCTCGCCCCGCAGATAACGCTACTCACTTGCGGCCCCATCGACGGGAAACGTCACGACTGCGTAATCATTGTCGGCGGTCATTGCGCGCGCCTGAACAACGTCGCCAGCGTCGCGACCGTCCGCCGCATTTGGTCCAGATAATTCGCGCAGGGTGGGCACACGCGAAGGTGCTCCTCGAATGCATTTCGGTCGCGCGACGACAGCGCTCCCTCGAGGTGGTCGGTGACCAGCTCGACGAAGTTTGCGCAGTGAATCCTTTTGCGACGCACTTTGCACAGTGCATCGCGAAGGCTTCGGCGTTACAGCAGATCCCGGGTGCTTGACCCCCTAAGCTGCCCAATGGAGACTGGCGAGCGAGTGATCTACCTCATAGGCGAGGGGCGAAGGCAATGAGTCTTGGTGAACGGTTGGCTATTGCCGACAATCTCGACCGCGTTCACGCGCGCAAAGCGCTGCAACGCGTCGGCATTTTCGGCGAAGCGACTTCAGCCCTACCAACTGATCGACCCGAAGTCGCCGAATTGCTCGCCGACGACACCTTCGCCGCCGGTCTCGAGGCCCTTGCACGTAAGTACAACCTCGAGCTCGACGACGTCAAGGCCGATGCCGCGGCGTATTTGCGCGAGATGTCGGCGGTTCATTCCGACCGCGCAGGCAAGATGTGGGAACGGTTCGGCGGCTGGCTGAATCGTGCGCACGACATCGTCGTCGACGAGGAGGAAGCGCGTCGGTTGCGCGGACTGAGCAAGAAGCATTCGCTGCTCTTCCTGTTCTCGCACCGGTCATATCTGGATGGGTTCATCCTGCCCGTCACCCTTGCGGCGCACGGCATTTCGGCGCCGTTCACGATGGGTGGCGCCAACCTCAACTTCTTCCCATTCGGTGCCATCGCCAGCCGCACCGGGGTCGTCTTCATCCGTCGTTCCACTTCCGATCTTCCGGTGTATCGGCTGGCGTTGCGGTCCTACATCGGTCAGCTGATCCGCAATCGCCAGAATCTGTGTTGGTCGATCGAGGGCGGCCGCACGCGGACCGGCAAACTTCGCCCACCGGTCTACGGCATCCTGCGCTACGTTGCCGACGCGGTCGAAGCGTCGACGGGTCCGGACGCGCTCATCGTTCCGGTCTCGTTCGTTTACGAACAATTGCACGAGGTCAGCATGATGACCTCCGAAGCTCGCGGTGGGAATAAGCGCCCCGAAGACCTGCGCTGGCTGGTGAATTTTGCGCGATCGCAAGGCGAGCACCTCGGGCGCGCCTACCTGGATTTCGGTACGCCGATTCCCGTCCGCGAACGACTGGCCGAGTTGCGTGGTGAAGACCCCGACGGTGCCCACATCGTCGAACGAATTGCGCTCGATACCTGCCATCGCATCAATCGCGCCACACCCGTCACCGCGACGGCAATCGTCTGCGTCGCGATGCTCGCCGCCGACCGTGCACTCAGCCTCGACGAGGTGCTGGGCACGGTCTCGCCGCTGGCGCGCTACATCGAGCGACGGCAGTGGCAGGTCGCCGGTGCACTGAATCTGACCGACCGCGCGACCGTCCGGCGAACCCTCCAGGAGCTGGTGTCGTCCGGCGTGCTCACCAGTTACGAGGGTGGCACAGAGACGATTTGGGACATCGGCCCGCAGAAACACCTCGTGGCCGCGTTCTACCGCAATACGGCAGTGCACATCCTCGTCGACCGGTCGATCGGCGAGCTGGCCTTGGTCGCCGCGACCGAAAGCGACAACGGCGCGCGAGCAGCACTCGACGAGACGCTTCGGTTGCGCGACCTCCTGAAGTTCGACTTCTTCTTCTCCTCGCGACCCGATTTCGCCGAGGAGATGCGGACCGAACTCGCGACGATCGATGCCGATGCCGCCGCCCGCATCGACAAATTCGATGCCGAGGAGGCGCGCATCTGGCTGGAGAAGGGCAAACCGCTCATCGCGCATCTGGTCCTTCGGCCGTATCTCGACGCGTATCACGTCGTTGCCGATCGACTTGCCGCGCTGGAGGACGACGATGAATTCGACGAGAAGCAATTCCTCGACGAATGCCTTCGCGTCGGCAAGCAATGGGCGATGCAGAAGCGGATCGCCAGCGAGGAATCCGTCTCGCTCGAATTGTTCAAACCGGCGCTGCGGCTGGCCCGCCATCGTGGTTTGGTCGAGTCCACTGCACCCGAACTAGCAAAGCGCAGAACGGAATTCGCGAGCGAACTGGCCGAGACCGTGCGGCAGGTCAATCAGGTCGCCGCGATGTCGCAAGCACACACTGGACGGTCATGACAACAGTCGACGAGGTGATCAAGGCGGTCGAGGCTGGACCGTCGGGTCCGCGGATCGGTGCTTTTTTCGACCTGGACGGCACGCTGGTCCAGGGCTACACGGCAGGCACCTTCTACTCCGAATGGGTGCGACGCGGTCAGCTCGCACCGGGCGATCTCGCGAAGATGCTTATTTCCGCGATCGACGGTAGCGCCCTCGGCGGCGATCCGAAGAAGATCACCGGTGGCGCGCTGTCAGCGTTGAAGGGGCGCAACGCCGACGAGCAGATCGAAATGGGTGAGCGGCTGTTCGTCCAGAAGATCGCGGGCACGATTCGCCCGGAGGCTAGACAACTGGTCCGAGCGCATCTGCGCAAGGGCCACACGGTTGCCGTTGCCTCGGCCGCGACGCGTGCCCAGATCGAGCCGCTGGCAAGGGATCTGGGCATAAGCGAGGTCTTGTGTACCGAGCTCGGCGTCGCGAACGGCATCTTCACCGGCGAATCGCCTACTGGGATTCTCTGGGGTGAGGGGAAGGCAAGTGCGGTCCGAAAGTACGCGCGCACCAAGCAACTCGACCTCCGGGCCAGCCACGCGTACGCCAACGGCCAGGAAGACATCGCCTTCCTCGCATCGGTCGGCCATCCCAACGCGCTGAATCCGCATCCGGCATTGCGCCAGGCCGCCGCAGACTACGGCTGGCCTGTCCTCAATCTGCGCGAACCGCGCTCCCCCGGGCTGCGGTCCTACCTCGGTACGGTCGGCATGCTGGTCGGACTGAACGCGGGGTTCGGGGTCGGTGCCGCTGTCGGACTCCTCAACCGCGATCGCCAGCGTGGCGCGAACGCGGCGATCTCGGTCGGTACCGACATCGGGCTGAAACTCGCCGGCATCTCACTCGACGTCATCGGCGAGCACAACTTGACCAAGGCGCGTCCGGCGATCTTCATCGGCAACCACACCAGCGCGCTCGACCCCGTCATCGTGTTCGCGCTCCTGCGCCGCGACATCACCGCTGTCGGCAAGATCGAGGCCAAGAACGACCCGCGGACAATACTTTTCAACACCCTTCTCGCGCCCGCATTCGTCGACCGAGGCAACACGGCACAGGCTCGTGCCGCCTTGGACAAAGTTGTCGAACGGGTGAAGGACGGTACCTCGATCGTGATCTTCCCGGAGGGGACACGGACTCCGACGCCGGTACTTGCGCCGTTCAAGAAGGGCGCGTTCCACATGGCGATGCAGGCAGGTGTGCCGATCGTTCCGATCGTGCTGCGCAACGCTGGGGAACTGATGTGGCGTCAATCGGCGGTAGTAAACCCAGGGACCGTCGAAGTCTGTGTGCTGGACCCGATCCCGACCGACGAGTGGACCGTCGAGACGCTCGATCAGAGGGTGGCGGAAGTGCGACAACTTTTCGCCGACACGCTGGACAAGTGGCCGGAAAGATAAGGTGCTGGCGCGATGACGATCGATGACAAGAATCACGACCTGGTCGAAGCCAACCGCCGTGCGTGGTCGATGGCCTCCCAGTGGGGTGCCGACCATCGGATGAACGAGCTGGAAACGCTCATGTGGCGCAGCGAGCGGCATCCACGCGGGTCGTCGACGATCTGCACGCTCATGTTGCTCGATAGCGTTCCCGAGTGGGATCGCCTTCGCGCGGCACATGATTGGGCGACCAAGATGATCCATCGCCTGCGGGAGCGGGTGCTGGAACCGTTGGTCCCGGTCGGCCCGCCTGCATGGACGGTCGATCCCTCGTTCGATCTCGACTATCACCTGCGTCGAACCCAACTGCCCGCACCCGCGCGAATGCCGGAGCTACTCGCGTTCGCCCAATCGGCGGCAATGGCGCCGTTCGACCGCACCAGGCCGTTGTGGGAAGGCACCCTGATCGAAGGCTTGCCCGGTGGCAAGGCTGCGTACTTGCTCAAGTTGCACCATTCGCTCACCGACGGCGTCGGCAGTGTTCAGATGCTGTCGCTCATTCAGAGCCGGACGTCCGAGCACACACCGAAAGATCCCCTCCCTGAGCCAGTTCCGAGTCCCGACGATCCCGACGCACAATCGCTCGCAGTCGACGAGCTGAACGAAACCATTCGCCGAATTCCGTCGGCCGCGCGTGGGCTGCTCTCGGCGGGCGCTCGCGCGTTGCTGCGCCCGGGCGCCGCCGCCGACGAGGCCCTTCGCCTGGCAGCCTCGGCGCGACGCACGATTGCTCCACCGCCGGTCGCCGGGTCGCCCCTGTTCCGCATCAGGACCGGAAAGTCGTGGCGTTTCGGCGTTTTCGAGTGCGAATTGAAGGATCTCAAGGCCGCCGCGAAAGCCGCCAGTGGCTCACTCAACGACGCGTACGTCGCGGTACTGCTGGGCGGCCTGCGGCATTACCACGAGATGTTCGGCTACAGCTTGGACGAAATCCCGATGGCCATGCCGTTGAGTTTGCGCAAGGCCGACGACCCCATGGGCGGCAACAAGTTTGCGGGTGCGATGTTCGCCGCACCCATCGGCGTGGTCGACCCCGCCGAGCGAATCGCCATCATTCGCGGAACGGTCCTGTCGCTGCGCGTGGAGCCTGCGCTGGGCAGCATGGAATTCGCCGCACCGGTGGTCAATCGGTTGCCGTCGGCGCTGGGGGCTGCCGCCATGCGACTCGGGTCGGCCGCCGATATCTCCGCGTCGAACGTTCCAGGCATCCCCTACCCCGTCTATATGGCAGGCGCACGGATCGAACGGGCGTACCCTTTCGGACCGCTGCCCGGAGTGGCGATCATGGCGGCGATGGTGTCGCACGCAGGTACTTGCTGCTTCGGACTCAACTGCGACGGAACCGCCGTGCCCGACGTCGCGTTGCTGGTGCAGTGTATGAAAGAAGGCTTGGAAGAGGTTCTTGCCCTGGGCCGGGGCGACGAGGGATCCGACACAGCAACGGAGGACTAGATGACCGAGCACGCCGATGGCAAGCTCGCAGGAGCCGGTGAGCGAAAGCTGCACTGGCAGAGCTGGATCGGACCGGACACAAGTCGAGGCGTCATCGTGCTGGTGCACGGCCTCCACGAACACAGCGGTCGGTACGAGTGGGTCGGCACGAGACTCGCCGAGGCAGGCTTCGCGGTGTACGCCATCGACCACGCCGGGCACGGCCGGTCGGAGGGTCCGCGGGGTCAGATCGGACGTATGTCCGAGGTCGTCGCGGGTGTCGATGCGCTTCTTGCGCTGGCCGCAGGCCGTCATCCCGGTTTCGCGCCGTTCATCGTTGCGCACAGCATGGGTTCGCTGATCACCCTGGACTACTTGGTCGGCAACCCGCAGGAACTGCGCGGGGTCGTGCTGTCGGCACCGCCGCTGGTGCAGGACGTCGCGTCGCCGTTGCTATTGAAGGTCGCCAAGGTGCTATCCGTCGTTGCGCCGAATGCGCCCACGGTCGAACTGGATTCGGAGACGGTGAGCCGGGACCCGGCAATCGTCGAGTACCACCGAACCAATCCGTTGATGGTCAAGGGCAAGATCCGCGCTCGCACCGGTGCCGAATTCATCGACGCGGTCGATCGAGTGACGGCGGGGCTCGCAAAGGTGACGCAGCCGATTCTGGTGATCGCCGGATCCGCCGACAAGCTCGTGAAGCCCGAGGGCGCCGAGATCGTCGTCGAAGGAGCAGGTTCGACCGACAAGACGCTCAAGATCTACGACGGTCTGTACCACGAGGTCTTCAACGAGCCGGAAAAAGAAGCGGTCATCGCCGACGTCATCGCCTGGCTGCAGGAACACAGCTGACCCACCCCGTGCGCGCGTCTCACCCCTCCAGGGGTAAAAATCACGCACAGTAGAGGGCGTAGAACTGTGCGTGAATTTCGCCCTTCTGGGGGTTAGACGCGCGCACGGGGGTGGGGCTGCCCCTATATGTTGCGGTTTCGTATTGCTTGCCGATTACTGTACGAATGGTTTCGGGTTCGTTTCCACCGACCGACCGCAAAGGGGAATGCGTGCAGATTCTGGGAGCAAGCACCCCCAGCACGGCAATTCGAGAACTTGCCGGCGGTAAAGCACGCGGGCTGCACTCCCTGACCTGTCACGGTTTCAAGGTCCCCGAGTGGGCGGCGATCGGGGTCGACGCCTTCGCTGCGTTCATTGCCGCCAATGACGTGAATTCGCTACTCGCAGAGCTGACTTCGGCAACAGACCTCGCCACCGCGCTGGACCGCGCGGCCACCGTACGGACCGCCATTCTCGGCTCCCCGATCCCGGAACCAGTGCGCGATATGGTGGCGCTCGCCTACGAATCGGTCGGCTCGGGACGGGTTGCCGTGCGCTCGTCCGGCGCCGACGAGGACGGCGTGGACCGCTCGCTCGCCGGGCAATTCGATTCCTTCCTCAACGTCACCACGCTCGACGACGTCCTCGACGCAGTGCGCCGATGCTGGGCGTCCGGTTTTTCGGATCGATCGGTCCGCTACCTGTTCGAGCACGGGACCGGCGTGTCGAAAGGCGGCATCGCCGTCGTCGTTCAGCGGCTGGTGGACGCCAAGTCGAGCGGGGTCATCTTCACCGCCAATCCGATCACCGGCGCACGCAACCAGATCGCGATCAGTTCGGTCTACGGCTTGGGCGAGGGCTTGGTCTCCGGCGCGGTCGATGCCGATTACGTAGTGATCGACAAGTCGACAGGCGCCGTCGACGACCGCGTCGTCGGCGAGAAGTCCGAGCAATTCGTCCCTACCGGCGCCGCGGGGTGCGCGCCCACCCCTGTGCCCGAGCAGCTACGCAACCAACCGACGCTCAGCGACGACGAACTCGCGCAACTGGCCGAACTCGGGATCGCCATCGAGTCGCTCCACGACGGACCGCAGGACATCGAGTGGGTCGGCGACGGCGAAAACTTCTGGGTCCTTCAGGTCCGGCCGATCACTGCACTGCCCGACGCCGTCGATCCGTCGAAGGGCGTCATTCTCGGCGCCACCGAAGCCGTCACCGACGACGAGATGCGAATTTGGGACAACTCCAACATCATCGAGAGTTTCAGCGGCATCAGTTCACCGCTGACCCTCACCACCGCCGCGGACGTCTACGGCCGCGTCTACCGCAGTTACGCACGGTCACTACGTGTTCCGGAAGCGCAGCTGCGGCAGATGGAGGTGTGGACCCCGGCGATGCTCGGCTACTTCCACGGCCGAGTCTACTACAACCTGCTGCACTGGTACCGGATGGTGCACATCGCGCCTGGCTATCCGCTGAACTGGCGGGTGCTGGAGGTCGCCCTCGGCGTCGACGAATCCATCGAAAACGACCTCGCAAAGACGTTGCGACCGTTCACTTTCAAGACGATCGCGCACAAGGGCTTCTCTCGCGCAGTCACTACCGCCACCTACATCAAACGCTTCGCCGAGATCGACAGCAAGACAGAGTCGTTCATGACGGAGTTCTACAAGGTCTACGACGAATACGACGCCGTCGACTACAACACGCTGCCCGGCGAGGAGGTGTATCGCCGCTACCGAAAGTTGGAGCGCGATCTCGTGGACCGCTGGGGTCCGATGATGGTGCTCGACGCGATTCTGTTGACGTCGTCGGGCCTGCTCTTCCTGTTGACGAAGCTGTTCCTGAAAGACACTCCCGAATGGTTCCAATACGCGGTCGTCAGTCCAGGTTCCGACGTCGAATCTGCCGAACCTGCACGGGCGATGCAGGATATGGCGAAGTTCGTCCGGGCGGACCCGGAGCTGGCGCGTTTCATCAACACCACGCCACCCGAAAAGGCATACGCCGCTGTGCAAGCATCGGACTGGCAGGAGTTCGCCGGGCAGGTCGACGAGTACATCGCCAAGTATGGCTATCGCAGCCTCGACGAACTGAAGCTCGAAACACCTGACCTACGCGAGGATCCGGCCAGCTTGTTCGTCATGCTGCGCAGCGCTCTTCCCGATGCGCCACTGTCCAAGCGCGCGGACGCCGACGACTATCTCGACTCGCGCCTGCACGGCGTCCGCCGCAAGATCTACGAGAAGCTCCGCGGCAAGACAAGCCGAGCCCTCGGAAACCGGGAACGATTGCGGTTCTGCCGAACTCGGGCGTTCGGCATGGTCAAGCGGACGATCCGCGCAATGGGTCGCGACCTGGCACGCCAGGGCATTCTGGACGAGTTCACCGACGTGTTCTACCTGCGCCTCGATGAATTGCACGGCTGCTACGAGGGAACGACTGACACGGCTGCGCTGGCAGGTCTGGTTGCGGCACGAAAGGCGCAGCGCGCCTTGGATGCCGAGTTGGTCGCGCCGGCGCGGTTCGTCACCAGAGGACGGGCGTTCCACAACGACGAATTGGCCGCGCAAGGCTGGGTACCGATCAGCGCCACCGAATCTGCCACCGCCGGAACCGTATTGCGCGGTACTCCGTCCGCATCCGGCGTCGTACGGGGTCGCGCGGTCGTGGTGACCGAGCCGCAGGACGTGGCGGGCGGAATTCTTGTCGCGTATCGAACCGATCCAGGCTGGGTTGCCGCACTGCCGTCGGCATCGGCACTGGTGATCGAACGCGGTAGCCCGTTGACGCACGTCGCAATCGTTGCCCGCGAACTCGGCGTGCCGACTGTCGTCCAGATCAAAGACGTGACAAAGCTGGTCCGCACGGGAATGAACATCGAAGTAGACGGCGCCAGCGGCACCGTGACGATTCTGTCCGAGGAGAACTGAGACGATGACAGATCAGACCACTCCCGTTGCGCACCTCCGTGACTGGCTGACCAACCCCGCTGCAGGCACTGGCGTCTATTTCGGTGACGAAGCGGACGGCTGGAATTTCTACTCCTACGTCGACCTTGCCGATCGCGCTCGGCGCATCGCCACGCTGCTGCACGAACGCGGTCTGCGGACCGGCGAAAACGTCTGCGTCGTCATGCCGACCACCATCGACTGCGTCGCGGCGTTCTATGCATCCTGGGCCGCGGGCGGGTTGTTCACCCCGATCACTCCGCCGATGTTCGAAGACCTCGACACCTACACCAAGCACATGAGCGGGATCCTCGACGTCGCCGATCCTGCGCTGATTGTCACTTCGCGCGATTTCGCCGACTTGGTGCGGGGTGCGATCGCCGCGTCGGGTCGCACGGACGAGCCACTCATCATCGACGACGCCGTTCTCGCAGCAACCGCACCGATCGCGGAATTGGTAGAGCCTGGTGAGCTGTGCCTGCTGCAATTCACCTCCGGCTCGACGGGTTCGCCGCGCGGCGTGGAGATCACGTGGGGCAACCTGGCAGACAACGTCATTCGGATCGCAGGTGTTGTGCAATGGCAGGACGGCGATTCGACGGCGTCGTGGCTGCCGCTCTACCACGATATGGGCCTCATCGGCGCGCTGTTCATGACCATCACCGTGCAAGGTGATCTGTACTTGCTGCGCCCGGACCAGTTCGTGCGCGACCCCGCCCGGTGGTTGCGGGCGATGACGCACTGCAAGCATTGCCCCTCCCCCGCCTTCACGCTGAAATACGTTGCGCGCCGCGTCCGTCCGCAGGAGCTGGAGGGTCTGGACTTCTCCAATTGGCGCACGCTTGCGCTCGGGTCCGAGCCGGTGCCGCCCGGCGATGTCGTAGAGTTCTCGAACTTCCTCGCGGGCAACGGATTCGATATGTCGGCGCTGACCATCGCGTACGGCATGGCGGAGAACACCCTGCACATCACCACGTCCGCGCGCACATCGCCGGTCGTAGCGCTGCGCGTGGACTACGCGGCGTTGCGGTTCGGCAAACCGGTCGACGTGCTCGACCGGCGTGAACTAGTTGCGGGCGTAGAGATTTCCGGCGACGGCTGGACCAGTGGCCTCGGACGATCCACCGAGACGTCGCAGGTTGCGATCATCGACGACGACGGCACCGAGTTGCCGGACGGCACGATCGGCGAGGTCGTGGTAACTGGCGAATCCGTCGCACGGGGTTACCAAGGCGACTATTCGAACTCGAGCACCCGGATCGTCGACGGCAAGATTTTCTCCGGCGACGCCGGGTTCCTGTACGACGGCGAGCTTTTCGTCCTCGGCCGGATGGGAACGAGCCTGAAGGTCCGTGGGCGGTCTGTCTTCATGGAAGACGTCGAGGCGCGAGTCGCGGCCGAAATCGGTATTGCACCAGGCAAAGTCGCGGGCGTTGCGATCCCCAATGCGAGCGAGCCGATGGTCGCGGTATTCGTTGAACGTGACGGTGGCGAGTGGGTCGACGGTGCCCGTCGCGCGGCGGCTGCCGTCGTCGGGTCGACCAAGTCGGTCCGGGTGGTGAGCGGTCCGCGGGGGCTGATCAGGCGCACCTCGAGCGGGAAGCCCCGCAGACGCGTCATGTGGCAGTTGTTGCAGGAAGGCGCATTGCACGGCGCGGTGGATCACGACGCGGGTGCTACATGACGGCACCCGAACTCATCCTGTCCGCCGACTACATTCGCACGCTGCTCGACGAGACCACCCAGCTCAGCACCGTTCCCGACGACTGCGCTGTTCTGCTCGAAGGCTCGATCGCGGAGGGCTTCGGCAACGACGGCTCCGACATCGACTTCCTTGTGGTGTCGAAGGGCAGCGAGCCGATGCCGACGATGCCGACGGTGCTGTTCGTCGACGGCCGCCGCGTCGAGGTCCGGACCCGCTCGGAAGCGCAACTGCGGCAACAGCTCGACCGCGTCACCAGCGGCGAGGCGGACGAAGACACCCTGAACCGGGTCCAGCGCTTTCTTCGCGCACACGTGGTTCGCGAGGGCAATCCCGATATCGCGGGGTTGCGCGCAGTTGTGCCGTACGACGAGTTTGCTCGCGTGATGCAGACGTGGTGGTCCGCGCGAGCCGTGCAGGCGCTGCGTTACTCCGTTGCGCTCGCGGCCATGGGCGCCGACGAGGAAGCCGATGGCTGGGCACGTGACGGCCTCGCACAGGCGATGAAGGCGTGGGCCGCGAGCCTCGGCGAGACGTATCTCGAATCCAAATGGCTACCACGGCAACTGGATCGGATCGGCCCTCACGAGGTGGCGGCGCGATACCGTTCGGTCGAGTCCGGCGCTTCGCTCGACGACGTGTTGGCCGCCGCAGCGCTCACCGGGATCCCCGCAGTCGACAACACGCCAGATGCGGTCCGCCTGCAACGGGTTCCGGACGTCACGACCTGGCCGATCGGCGGGCGGCTGCACGTCGTGCGCAATCGACGAGACGTGTTCGTCCTGTCCGAGGCAACCGGGCAAGCCTGGCGATCCGTCGTTTTCGGACAATCCGTGGCGACGGTGTCGACGCGTTTCGGGATCGGCTCGGAGCTGGCAGAATTCGTTCGTCTCGGCTTCGTCGGGCTGCGCTGGCACGCCGAACCGCTGCGGCCGGCATTGGCAATGTGCGAGGTGGCCGGCGCGTATTCACCGCCGCCCGGGACAGTGGTACCTACGCTCGGCGTCGGGGGTGCCGCCCAGGACCCGAACGCCGCGGTCACGCTGTCGCCGCTGGCAGCCGACCGCTTCGCCGAATGCGCCACGACCCTGATCTGGTCGAACATCGTGTTGGAGAACGCCCGCGAGGATTGCCGTGGTGCGCTGAAGAATTCACAGTGGCAAGTTGCAGACATCGCCGCACACCGGCTGATCGCCATGTCGACGCGAGTGCTGCTGTCCGCGTTCGGCATTCATCCGCTTCCTGCCGACGTCGCGCCACAGGCAGCGCTCCGCCGATTGATTCCGGCGAGCACGCCAGGCAAGGCGGAATTGCTCGCGAAGCTCGCACGTGCACAACACGTGCGGTTCGACGACCCGCAATCGGATCGAAACCCCGCCGAACTGGACGCTTATGCCGAGGCTGTTCGTGAAATCGCCAACGGTTCCGCGTTCCCGGATTCCTTCGCATCCCGCGAACAATGGCGGCATACGCTCGACATCAGTTACGACTGGCTGCGGCTAGCCGGGTACCTCAACGCGAAGTTGCCGCTCGACGAGGCCCGAGACCTGTTGACGTCCGGTGGGGTTCAGCCGCACGCGCGCTCCGATGCCGAGGGGGAACGATGAGCACCGCCGAGCAAGTGCGCGAGATCGTCAAGTCGATGGCGCCCGAACTGCCAGCGGCGGTGTCCGATGATCAGCGGCTGATCGACGACCTCTTCTATGATTCCTTGCGACTGATGGAGCTGACCGTCGTTCTCGAGCGGGCCTTCGATCTGCCGCCGTACAAGCCCGAGGATCTCGCCGGGGTACTCACGGTCGGTGCCGTCGTCCAACTGATCGAGGGGGCGACATCGTGACTCATGTATTGCTCACCGGCGCCAGCGGATTGGTCGGCGTAGAGGTGTTGTCGCAGTTGGTCGGTCGCGGCGACGCAGTGTCGGCGGTCGTACACCGGAACTCGACTTTCGTTGCCAACGACGGCCGTGCGGTGCCCGGTGCCGCAGTCGTACACGGCAACGTGCGGGCACCATCCTTCGGACTGTCGGACGACGAGCGCGCCGCACTCGGCATGTCGGTGACCGCCATCGTTCACTGCGCCGCGACCACCGACTTCGGTGCTCGCCAAACCGAATACGACGAGCTGAACGTTGCCGGTACCGAGCACGCCATCGCGCTCGCCCGCGAATGGACCGTTCCACTGATCTACGTGAGCACCGCGTACGTTTGCGGCACCCGCAACGGAACGATTCTCGAAAGCGACCTCGACACAGGGCAGACGTTCGGAAATGCCTACGAGGCCAGCAAGTTCCGGGCCGAGCAGCTGGTCGGCGCAGCCGCAGCCGCTGGTCTGCGCACCTGCATCGTGCGCCCCGGCATCGTGACCGGTCGCGCGACCGACGGCGCGATACGCGAGCACAAAAATCTCTACACGGTTGTGAAGCTCATCGTCGAAGGCAAGCTCCGATCCTTGCCGGGTCGCTATGACGCGACGCTGTCGCTGGTGCCGGTCGATTACGTCGCCGATGTCATCGTGGGTGCCGTCGTCGACCTCGATCGCGCCGCCGGGAAGACGTTCCACGCCGCCGGGAACGAAACGATCTCGCTGCGTGAGATTTCCGATGTCCTGGCGGAGTACCCCTCGTTCGAGGTCGCGAAATATGTTCCGCCCTCGACGTTCTCGGTCGACAATCTGGATCGCAATGAGCGCGAGTACTACCGGCGCATCGGCGTGCTGTACGAGAGCTACTTCGATCGGCGTCCGAGCTTCGACACCACCAACACTCGTGAACTACTGGGCGCCCCGCCGCCCGCAACCGGAAAGGACTACCTCCGAACACTTCTCGATCATTGCCTCGATACCGGGTATCTAGGAATTCCGCTGCCGTCGATCGATGACGTCCTTCGAAGAATTGGAGCGACAACATGACCGAGGACGTTGCGCGTTCGCTCACGACGATGCCCGAGAAGGTCGCGGCCTACGTCACCGATACCTATTTTCTGGAAAGTGTCGAACAGCTTTCCCGGCTCGGCGCCGATGTCGAATCGTTCGCGCTCCGGCATGGTCTGCTGTTCCTCAAGCCGGACGCTATCGTGGCACGCGCTGTCGAGCCGACGCTGCAGTGGCTGGCAGACAACGGGTTTCGCGTCGTCTCCGCGCGAACAGTGGCCGCGAACGGTCATTTCGTGCGCTCGCTGTGGTACTTCCAGTGGAACATCGCGTCGGCCGAGCGACGCACACTTGCCGACCTGCTCCTCAACGTGTCGTCGTCGCTGCTGCTCGTGGTCACCGACGCTGCCGACGAGTTGCCGACGTCGGTGCGACTGACCGAGCGCAAGGGTCCGACCGCGCCGTCGAAACGGCAGCCGGGTCATCTGCGCCACCTCCTCGGCGGCGGCACCTATCTGCTGAATATGGTTCATACGCCTGATGATCCAGCAGATGTGGTGCGGGAACTCGGAATCTACTTCACCGAGCACGAGCGACGCGTCGTGATCGGTGAAGCTTTGACGGGCATCGACCGCAGTGCTGTGGCGAAGCATTTGGGACAGCAACTGTACGAGACCGTCGAAGCAGGCAGTTTCGAACGGTCCGACGCCGAGGCCGCGCTGAAGAAGCGGTTGCGGTCGGGCGAGGAACTGCCGCAACGACTTCAAGAAAAGGCGCGGCTGGTCCTCGAAGGTGACACAGTGCCTAACGCTGCGTGGGCCGAACTGCTCACCACTGCATGGGATGTCGACTGGCCGCTCGACCCGTGGCCGGTCCTGGTTGTGGGCTCGGCTGTCCTGCCGATGCGGACCGCTACTGGCACACAGATCCTCGGGGCCGCCGACCCCGCGGACTGGCGTGCGCGAATGGGAGGGCAGTCGTGACTACCCCACACACGCACGCCATCTCGCGGGAGCTCGTGCATCGCGCCCAGATCGCCGAAGTGTTCGTCACATCGTTGACGAAGCGCCGCGACGACCAGTTCGTCACGACCGCGCAGCTGCCTCGATCCCACGCGTTCTTCGGCGACCACACCGGCACGCTCGAGAACGCCTACGACCCGATGATGGTCATGGAAGCTGCCCGGCAGAGCGGAATGGTGGTGGTGCACGAGCATTTCGACGTTCCGTTCACCATGGCCTTCCTTCTCCGCACCTTCAACGGACGGGCGATCGACGGGCGCGCGTGGGACATCGATGCCAAGCCTGCGGAGCTGACGATGGTCACGCAGGTGACCAGGCTGGTCCATCAGCACGACGCGCTCACGGGGATGAGCGTGACGGTCGACATCAAGCGGTCCGGGATGCCGATGATGGTGGTCGACAGCAAATTCTCCTGGATTCCCAAACCGCAGTGGATAAGTCTGCGCCGTGACATCCGCTCCAAAGCAGGATTGCCCGATGTGGTCGAGCCGATTCCGCACTGCGTACCCGTTGCCGCAGCGTCGGTCGGCAGGCACCTGAACAGAAATGTCGTGATCAGCCCGCCGAAGCTGTACGGCAATACAGCCAAGTCGATGTTGGTCGTGGACACCGGTCACGCAACGCTTTTCGATCATCCGGTCGACCACATGCCAGGCTCGCTGCAGATCGAGGCATGCCGGCAGATCGGTGTTGCGGCACTGCGATCCCGGTTCCCGGACGCAACACCCGGCCTGGACTGCGTGAAGAGCACCTTCGACGCGTTCCTCGAGCTCGATCGCCCGAGCGTCGTCATCTCCGAGATAGCCGAGGTGACCGACGACCGTGCCGTCGTCTCGTGCAGCATTCGCCAGTTCGGCCGTCCTGCTGCGCAGTTCGTCGCAGGATTCGTGCTGTGATCTCGTCGCTCCAACGCGTCGCCCACTTCATCGTCGTCATGTACAAGCCGCACTACATGGTCTACGGCGTGTTGTGGGTGCTCGCCCTCGAAGGCACCGCGGCCGTCGCGACCGCTGGACCGTTGCCGTACCGGCCCGGCCGCGACACCGTGATCCGCATCGTCGTCGTTTTGCTCGTCTTGCTCTATCTGCGCATGGTCGACGAGCAGAAGGATCTCGAGTACGACCGCGTCCACAATCCCGATCGCCCGCTCGTCACCGGAGCGGTCAGCGCGACCGAATTGCGCGCGTCGATGGCCGTGCTGGCCGCGATATCCGTTGCGGCAAGCGCGTTCTTGTCGGTCGGCTCGGTTGTGGTCATGTGCCTGACCTTGCTGTATGGACTGTTCCTCTGGGCTGCGGAAGCCGCGCTCCCTCGGGTCCGCGACGACATCATGCTCAACCTCGCTGTGACCTACCCGGTCCAATTGCTCGTCACCGCATACGTTCTCGTGTCGGCGGTCGACACCGGCGAAGTGGGATCGCGGTGGCAGGCCGTCGCTGTCGTCGCCGTCTTCGCCGGTGCATTCCTGCAGTTCGAGTTTGCGCGCAAGACGTCCAAAGTGCATGCGCCGAGCGAACACCTGTATTCGAACGCACTCGGCGCAACCGGAAGTGCCACCGCGATAGCGGTCTTCGCGGTGGTGGCGGTCGGCGCCGAAGTGCTGCTCGCACGCCCATGGCAATTGGACGGTGCGGCAGCGGTGTTCGGCTGGCTGCCCCCGGTGCTGCTCGCCCTTCCCGCGGTCGGGTTAGCGAAGTTTCTTCGCACCGATCGCGAGACCTTTCCGCTGGGACCACCGGTGGTGTTCGTGCTCGCGCTCTACGCCGTTCTGATTGCGCAAGCAACGCTCGCGTGAGTTCACCTCGCGTGCAGCCGGACCGGCAGCTTCGACGGCGATGCTGTGAAATCGCGGTTCGTCGGTTTCACCCGATAGTCCGGGTCCGGAACGGGACGCCAGCGGGCGAGGAATGCTCCGGCCTGCAGCGTGATCGCCAACATCGCGAAGTGGTTGCCGGGGCAACGCCGCTCCCCCACACCGAACGGCAGCGAGTGGCGTTTGTCGATCTCGCTCACCCGGTCGGGACCCCAACGGTCCGGGTCGAAGCTCGCCGCGTTCGGAAAGTACCGCTCGTCGTGCTGAATCATGTACGGACTGAACACGATTATCGCGCCGTCGGGCAGCGTCAGACCCCCGACCGTCACATCACCCGCAGCAGTAAGCATGCTGACCCACGGTGCCCAGAACCGCAAAGTCTCCTGTAGCACCTGGCGAAAATAGACCAACTGTCCGACGTGCTCAGGTCCAATCGTCTTGTCCGGCACCACGGTATCGAGCTCGGCATACAGGCGCTGGGCTACCTCGGGGTGCGTGACGACCTCGTGAACCAACCACGCGAACATCGAAGCCTCGGAACCGACTCCGGCGCCGAGAATCAGGATGAGTTCGTCGACGATGTCGTTGTCGCTCAACCGTGTACCGGTCTCCGGATCGACGTGGGCGATGAAGGCGGAGAGCATGTCGTTGTAGTCGGCACCCGACTTGCGGTACTCCGACACCACATCGCCGATCGATGCTCGGAGTTGCCGGGAGCGCTTGACGAACTTGCGATTCGCGAGCACCCGGACCGGCCGGACTCCAGGCGGCAGCGACGCGCGGCGGATCACCTCGTTGAGCAGCCATGGAATCGACGATTGGATGTCGTCGTGGGCATTCGAGCTGAAGTCTGCGGTGAACAGCGTCGACGAAATCGTCCGTAGCACAAGGTCGTGCGCTGATTCGACGACATTCACCATCTCGCCGTCGTGGAACGACTGCGCCCATTCGTTGCCGAGCCGGGCGGCGACGACCCCGTATTCAGCCAGCCTGCCCTGTTTGAACGACGGCGCGATCATCCTGCGCCGCAACTCATGTGCCTGCCCGCTGAGGACGTTGACGGCGCCGGTCGAGAGTTCCTTGATCGCGTCGCGCAGCTCGTCGCGATGAAAGCTGCCTGCCTCGCCGAGCCCGACCTGACGGATCAAGTCCGGGGTCGTCAGCACATATGCAGTCCTAGGCCCCAGGAAGATACGGACGATCGGACCATACGGGGGCAGCATGGTGACGAAGTCCAGCGGCCGCCGCAACACGGAAATTCCATGCCCGACCAGCGGGAGCCGACCGGGCGCGGTCGGTACATCGTCGATCGTGTTCACGTCACTTCCACCGTCCGTAACCGTCGGGACCAGACCGGTAGCAACGCCAGCGCGACGACAGTGATGACGAAATAGCCAGACACCGCGACCACGACCTGTTGTGCGACCGTCAGCTGATGATCTCGCCAACTCTCCGGAACCGCCAGTACGAAGGTCGGTACGACGAACCACAGCACGAGCAGCCCGAAAACGATTCGCGGCAATCGGGAATCGGCATTCCACCGCGCGTACCAAAGCCAGACCAGCACCGGCACGATCCAGACGACGTGATGAGGCCAGGTCACCGGTGACGCGAGGATTCCCGTGAAAGCGACGACCGTCAGCGCCAGCAACTCCTCACCGCGCCGGTACGCCCAGGTTGCGCCGAACAGTCCGGCGGCGGCAACGAGCGCGGACACGGGCAGCCACCAGACACTGTTGCTCAGCCCGTAGGACGCCCGCGCAATCAGTCCGGGCACGGATTGGTTCTGCACATCGGCGAGGTCTGCGACGCGATTCGCCTCGAAAACCACGCCCCGCAGCCAATATTCGCGCGAGTCCGCTGGCAGGACGAGGAAACCGACAACAACAGTCCCGAGGAAGGTGACGATCGCCCGCGCCGCGGGTTTCCAGCTACCCGTGCACACGAAATACGCAACAAAAAGCACGGGCAGCAGCTTTACCCCGACCACGAACCCCGTCGCCACGCCGCGCCACCGCTTCGGCATGGCGGGTGAGAAGTCGACGAGCACCGCGAGCATCACGAGAACATTCACCTGCCCCAGCGCGGTGTTCGCGAGGACCGGCGTGAGCAACATGGTCGCGACGATGCCCGCAGCCATGAACGACGCCTTTCTGCGACGATCGGTGACGCCTGCCATGCCGAGCGCCAACCACAAGACCCCGCCCATCGCGAGCGCATTGGCGAACACCGAAAGCGATTGAACAACAATGCCACTCAGGAAAGTCAACGGCTCGAACAACACGGCGGCGAAGGGCGGATACGTGTACTTCATGTCACTGAACGCTGCAGTGTCGATCCTGAGGTCGTAGAGCGAATGACCCTGCCGCGCAGCGTTTCCAGCGGCCAGGTACACGTCGAAATCGGCCATCCAGAGCGGGACGCCACGCAGCTGGACGAGGACCGCAGTAAGCACGCCTGCGACGACAACGGCGACCAACACCGGACGAATGCTCTCGGTCGACACGCGCACCTCTGTTAGGTTAGCCGCGATGAGAGTCGTACTCCCGTTAGCTGGCACCCGCGGCGATGTTCAACCCGCCGTGGCCCTCGGCCTGGAATTACAGTCACGTGGTCACGACGTCGTGCTGGGGGTGCCTCCGAACCTCGTCGACTTCGCGACTCGCGCCGGGCTTACTGCCCACACGTTCGGACCTGACGTCCAGAAGCTGTACTCGTCGGACCGCGGCCAGAAAGCGCTGGCTGCAGGCAGCACATTCAAGCTGATGCCGATGGTCGCCAAGCAGATGTCGGAGTACGCCTACCAGATGGACAGCGAACTCATCGCTCTGTCCGAGGGCGCAGACATCATCGTCTCGACGCAGATGACCGAGGACCGCAGCCAGTCCATCGCCGAAGCCGCAGGCATCCCGATGTTGACGATGCACACGTTCCCGTCACGCCGGAACCGGACTTATCCGTTTCCCGGGTCGGTGTCGCACAAAAAGGAACTTCCCCCGTTCGTCAACGAGACCACTTGGCGGGTCGCCGAGAATCTCCGCCGCGTCGGCTTCGGCAAGTACATCAATCGCCTCCGCAAGCGGCTGAATCTACCGACGACACGCAAAGGCATCGAGGGCATCCTCGCGAGCGAAGGCGTGCCGGAGCTCCAGATCTACAGTCACGCGCTGGTGCCGGGACTCGCTGAGGAATGGGGCGACGCGCGCCCTTTCATCGGCTTCATCCCGCTATCGCGGGAGGCACGTGAGGCCGTCGGTGAACTCGCTCAGTCACATACCGACATCGTCGAGTGGGCCGAATCCGGTCCGCGCCCGATCTATTTCGGCTTCGGCAGCATGCCCATTCGCGATACCCACGCGGTGACGAAGCTCGTCGAGCAGGTCTGCGCAGACGCCGGCCAGCGCGCGCTGATCAGCGCCGGGTGGAGTGATCTCACGACCACCGACGCCGAGACCGCCGACCACGTCAAGGTCGTCGGCGCCCTCGCCCACGACGTCGTCCTGCCGCATTGCGCCGCCGCCATTCACCACGGCGGCATCGGGACGACGTTCGAGAGCCTACGAGCCGGACTGCCCACTCTCGTGTGTTCGGTCTCGTTCGATCAACCGTTCTGGGGCGCGCAGATCGAAAAGCTGAAGCTCGGCGCGCACGTGCCCTTTCCGAAGGTCGACGCCGACACCCTGGCCGCCGGCCTCCGCGTCCTGCTCGACCCGAAAACGGTCCAGCGGGCAAGTGAGTTCGCCCATCGGCTCCGGCCATCGGAGACCGCTGCCGCTCGCGTTGCCGACGCCATCGAGGCGCGCGCCGGCCTCTGACTCGTGAGTCTTTTAGGAGTCCCTGGACTCCTAAAAGACTCACGAGGGTTGGCGTTGGACAAACGACCTACTACTGACACTTAGTCCAACAGTTGTGCCGTTATTGACACTTTGTCTACTATCGGTCTCATGACTGTCACTGCACTGCGCACGGCCGCGCCGGCCCCCGCGACACCGTCGGAAGCGCTTTTCAACCCCAAGACCGCCACGTTTACCGAGTTCGATCCCGAGACCCAACGGCTTTTCAAGGTGGTCGTCGACTTCTTCGAGACCCGCGGCAAGAAGGTGCTCAAGGAGCAAGACCGCGACCTGATCTGGTACTCGGACTTCCTCGAGGTCGTCAAGACCGAGCGAATCTTCGCAACCTTCCTGACCCCTGCGGCCCTGGCGGACGGCGATCCGAACAAGCGCTGGGACACCGGCCGCAACGCGATGCTGAGCAAGATCCTCGGCTTCTACGGCATGGCGTACTGGTACGTCTGGCAGGTCACGATCCTCGGCCTCGGACCCATCTGGCAGAGCAGCAACGTCGCCGCCAAGAAGCGTGCTGCCGAACAGCTGGAAAACGGCGAAATCTTCGCGTTCGGCCTGTCGGAGAAGGACCACGGCGCCGACGTCTACTCGACGGACATGGTGCTCACGCCGGCGGGCGACGGCGACTTCACCGCGACCGGCGGCAAGCATTACATCGGCAACGGCAACCTCGCCCGCATGGTGTCGATCTTCGGCCGCCGCGCCGACAAGCCGATTCTCGACAGCGCCGATTTCGAACGGCACGCCAATGAGGACGAGTTCGACGGCTACGTCTTCTTTGCTGCAGACAGCCAGCACCCCGCCTACAAACTGGGCCGCAACGTCGTCGACGCCCAGATGTACGTCGCCGCATTCGATCTCGAGGACTACCCGGTCAAGGCCGACGACATTCTGCACACCGGAAAGTCCGCGTTCCACGCAGCGATCAACACGGTCAACGTCGGCAAGTTCAATCTCGGATTCGGTGCGATCGGCGCGTGCGAGCACTCCTACCACGAGGCCGTCACGCACGCCGAGAACCGAATCCTGTTCGGGCAGCGCGTAACCGAGTTCCCGCAGGTCCGGCGAATGCTCGCCGACGCCTACGCTCGCCTCATCGCGATGAAGCTCTACAGCGAGCGCGCCATCGACTACATGCGTTCCGCCTCACCGGAAGACCGTCGCTACCTGCTGTTCAACTCGATCGAGAAGATGACGGTGACCCGCCAGGGCGAATCGGTGATGATCGGCCTCTGGGACACGATTGCCGCGCGCGCCTTCGAGAACGACATGTACTTCCCGATGGCGATCCTCGGCGTCAGCGGTCTGCCGCGGCTCGAAGGTACAGTCCACGTCAACATGGCGCTCGCGCTGAAGTTCATGCAGAACTACATGTTCAATCCCGCCGACGCCGGCCTCGCACTTCTGCGCTACTTGCCTGGCAACCCGACCTTGTCGAAGGTGCTGCGCAAGTCGAGCCGCGCCGCCACCCCCGTGCTGAGTCGCGGTGTCGCCCAACTGCGTTCGGAGCTGTCACGAGCGACGTTCGAGCCCGTCCCGACGCGGCGCGATACCGCCGACGACGAGTTCCTGTTCCGTCAGGGACCGAGCCGCGGCCTGAGCAAGGTCCGGTTCCACGACTGGCGCCCGATCTTCGAAGCGTTCTCGCACGTGCCGAACGTCGCAGTCTTCCTCGAGCAGGCCGAGGGTCTGCAAACGCTGTTGGCATCGGCGACCCCCACGGCCGACCAACAGAAAGACGTCGACTTCCTGTTCGCAATCGGCGAGATGTTCACGCTGATTCCGTACGCTCAGCTGGTGTTGGAACAGGCGCAGATCGCAGGCACACGGACCGATGTCCTCGACCAGATCTTCGACGTCCTGGTCCGCGACTTCTCAGGGCATGCCGTGACGTTGAACGGCAAGCCGAACGCGACGAAGGCGCAGCAAACTCAGGGGCTCAACCTGATTCGCCGTCCGCTCGCCGACGAGGGCCGTTTCGACCGGGTCGTCACCCTTGCGCGCGCGGTCGCCGGCTCGTACGAGATGAACCCCTGACGATGACCGATACGGCAGCTGCGGCGGGGGACGTCAAGCCTCGCCGCATGCTGCCGTCCGAACGTCGGGACGACCTCATTGCGGCCACGCTCTCACTGTTCGGCCGCAAACCCCACCACAAGGTCACCCCGGCGGACATCGTTGCCGAAGCCGGAGTTTCGCGGGCGCTGTTCTACCGCTACTTCTCCAGCATGGACGAGCTGAACATCGCCGCACTGGAGAAAGTGACCGAAGGTCTCACCGCGCAACTCCTGCCGCCCGAAGACGAGCCGCTGGTCGGTCAGGTGCGCCACGCGATCCACGAGCTCTTCAGCTTCGCCAGGGCATATCCGACGCCGTACATCGCGCTCGTCAGGCGCGGTCCAGGGGTGTCGACGCCCGGAGCGTACGAGTTGGTCGAAAAGGTGCGAACCGACACGATCGACGCCATCCTCGCGCGAGCACGTGCGGCGCCGACGCCGTACCTGCTGCTGACAGTACGGTCGTGGATCGGGTTGCTGGAAGGCACAGTCTTGACCTGGTTGACCGACCGAGTCGAAGAACGCGCGCTGCCCAGGCACGAGTTGGAGGACTGGCTACTCGGTCAGTTGCGAGCCATGGTTGCTGCGACGACCGAGTTCGATTCGGGGGCAGCCGACCTGGCCCGAGGCCTGCAGTAGCGTGGGTGACATGTCCAATTCCGTAACTGTCCATATCGATGCCCCACCCGACGTCGTCTGGGAGCTGGTCAGCGACGTCACGCGGATCGGCGAGTTCAGCCCCGAAACCTTCGAAGCCGAATGGCTCAAAGGCGCAACCGCACCCGCCGTCGGGGTGAAGTTCCGCGGTCACGTCAAGCGCAACGGCATCGGGCCGATCTACTGGACCGTCTGCCGGATCATCACGTGCGAACCTGGTCGCGAACTGGCATTCACCGTCCTGGGTCCGGGCGGCATGGACGTCAACACGTGGCGCTACCAGCTGGAACCCAGCGGCGACGGAACCGATGTCACCGAGTCGTTCGAACTCGCCGGTGCGTTGCCGGTACGGATCTACTGGTTGCTGGCCGGTTGGACGCGCGGAAAGACCAACCGCGAGAACATGTTGACCACGCTCAATCGCATCAAGAACGTTGTCGAGAAGTCACCGCGTCGATGATGGTGCGCGCCCCTCGTGAGTCTTTTTGGAGTCCCTGGACTCCTAAAAGACTCACGAGGGGTGGGTGGCGTCGATGATGGTGCCGGCTTGTGCGTCGTAGTTGCCTCGCGCGATGTCGACCACGAGCGTCGCGGTGGCAGCGGCCGAATCCCAGTCCGTCACATCTGCCCATATCGGCATCGCTTCGGTCATCGGGGTTTTGACCAACCCCGGTAACACGTCGACCACCACGACTCCGGTACCGGCGAGTGACGGCGCGATCGACTCGGTGAAGATCGACAACGCCCGCTTCGAGACGGCGTAGCCGGTGTACGTGCCAGTCTTGGCTGCGGCGCGCGCAAGGCTCGTGATGTTCACGACGTGACCGCGACCGCGCGCGATCATGGCTGGCAGCAATGCGCGGGTCAGCAGCATCGGACCACGCAGATTCGTCTCGACCACCCGCCACATCTCGTCGGTGTCGGCATCGGCGAACGGCCGTTCCGACGACTCGATGGTTCCGGCATTGTTGACGAGCAGATCGACAGGGCCGAGATGCTGTTCGACGTGCAGGATCACGCGGTCGATCGCCGCAGCGTCGGTGACATCGATTGCTGCGGGAAAGCAACGGACCGAATGACGTTCGGTCAGTTCGTCGGCCAACGCCCGGACCTCGCTGCCGCTCCGAGCAAGCAGCAGCAGCGACATTCCTTCGGCAGCAAGAGTGCTCGCGATCTCACGACCGATCCCGCGGCCCGCTCCGGTGACAACACCGACACGTCCGCGCAGAGCGCTGCTCACCCCTAGACGGTGAACCCGAGGGCGCGCAGCTGTTCGCGGCCGTCGTCGGTGATCTTGTCCGGGCCCCACGGCGGTACCCAGACCCAGTTGATCTTGATATCTTCGACAAGGCCGCTGCGCACCAAGGCATTTCGCGACTGATCTTCGATCACGTCGGTCAGCGGGCAGGCCGCCGACGTGAGTGTCATGTCGAGCAAAGCGATGTCGTTCTCCACGGCGATGCCGTACACCAAGCCGAGGTCGACAACGTTGATGCCGAGTTCGGGGTCGACGACATCGCGCATCGCCTCTTCGAGATCGTCCAGCAATTGAACGTCGGTCTCTGTCTCGGGTGTTGCCTCGGTCATGATGCTCGCCTCTCGTCTATCTGAACAATCGCGTCCTTGAACGCAAGCCAGCCCAACAACGCGCACTTCACACGAGCCGGATACTTCGACACACCCGCGAAGGCGATGCCGTCGCCGATCACGTCCTCATCACCTTCGACGGTACCGCGACTGCTGATCATTTCGTTGAAAGAGTCGACGACCTTCAGCGCATCGACCAGCGGCAATCCGATCACCTGGTCGGTGAGCACCGACGTCGACGCCTGACTGATCGAGCAACCCTGACCGTCGTACGAGACATCTTTGACGATGTTCTCATCCAAATGCACTCGCAGGGTGACCTCGTCACCGCACGTCGGGTTCACGTGATGTACCTCTGCGCCGAACGGCTCGCGCAGCCCCCGCGCATGCGGGTGCTTGTAGTGATCCAGGATCACTTCCTGATACATCTGCTCCATTCTCATTTTGCCTCGCTCCGCTCGGCCACCGTCGTGAGTCTTTTTGGAGTCCCTGGACTCCTAAAAGACTCACGAGGGTTGGGCTCACTCACACGCATGGGTCAGGCCGTCCCAAAGAACTTCTGAGCCTTCCGGACCGCAGCGACCAGCGCGTCGACCTCGTCGAGCGTGTTGTAGACCGCGAACGATGCACGTGCGGTTGCGGCGACGCCGAAACGACGGTGTAGCGGCCAGGCGCAATGGTGACCGACGCGGATCGCGACACCCTCGTCGTCCAGAATCTGGCCGAGGTCGTGGGCGTGGATTCCGTCGACGACGAACGCCACGGCTCCCCCGCGATCGACATTCTCGGTCGGTCCGACGATGCGGACGCCTTCAATCGCGCCGAGACCTTCGAGCGCGGCGGACACGAGCTGATGCTCATGCGCCGCAACGGTATCCATGCCGATTGCTTCGAGGTACCGAACTGCGGCACCGAGCCCGACCACCTGCGAGGTCATCGGCACGCCCGCTTCGAAACGCTGCGGCGGCGGCGCGAACGTAGTCGCCTCCATCGTGACGGTTTCGATCATCGAGCCGCCGGTCAGGAACGGTGGCAATTGGTCGAGCAACGCGCGCTTGCCGTAGAGCACACCGACACCGGACGGACCGAGCATCTTGTGGCCGGAGAACGCAGCGAAGTCGACGTCCAGCTCCCGGAAGTTCACCGGCGCATGCGGGACCGATTGGCACGCATCGAGCACGACCAACGCGCCGACAGCGCGAGCGCGCCGGACCAGTTCAGCGACCGGAGCGACTGCGCCCGTCACGTTGGATTGGTGGCTGAACGCAACAACCTTGACAGCGTCGGTCAGCTCGAGCGAGTCGAGGTCGATCCGACCGTCGTCGGTCACGCCGTACCACTTCAGCGTCGCACCGGTTCGGCGTGCAAGCTCCTGCCAGGGAACGAGATTGGCATGGTGTTCGAGCTCGGTGATGACGATTTCGTCGCCGGGACCGAGCGCAAACGGGAAGCGATCGTCAGAGAAACCGTAGGTGACGACGTTGAGCGACTCGGTTGCGTTCTTCGTGAACACGATCTCGCCGACGTCGACGCCGACGAACCGCGCGATGTCCTCACGCGCGCCCTCGTACGCGTCGGTCGCTTCCTCGGCGAGCTGATGCGCGCCGCGGTGAACGGCGGCGTTGCTCGTCGTCAGGAAGTCGCGCTCAGCGTCGAGAACCTGGACCGGACGTTGCGACGTCGCACCGGAATCCAAGTACACCAACGGTTTCCCGTCCCGCACGGTCCGGTGCAGGATCGGGAAGTCCGCCCTGATCTTGGTGACGTCGAGAACCTGGACGCTGGTCATTCAGGCTCCTGCGACGGCCTGCGTGAACTTGACGTAGCCGTTGGCGTCGAGTTCGTCGGCCAGCTCGCTGCCGCCTTCTTCGACGATGCGGCCACCGATGAACACGTGCACGAAGTCAGGCTTGATGTAGCGAAGAATCCGCGTGTAGTGCGTGATCAGCAGCACGCCGCCGTTCTCACGCTCTTTGTAGCGGTTGACACCTTCGCTGACGATGCGCAGCGCGTCGACGTCGAGGCCCGAGTCGGTCTCGTCGAGGATCGCAATCTTCGGCTTGAGCAGCCCGAGCTGCAGGATCTCGTGACGCTTCTTCTCGCCGCCGGAGAACCCCTCGTTGACCGAGCGCTCCAGGAACGACGGCTCGATCTCGAGCTCGCCGAGAGCAGTCTTGGCTTCCTTGACCCAGTGGCGCAGCTTCGGCGCCTCGCCGCGGACCGCGGTGGCGGCCGTGCGCAGGAAGTTCGACATCGAGACGCCGGGCACCTCGACCGGGTACTGCATCGCGAGGAAGAGGCCTGCGCGGGCGCGCTCGTCGACCGACATGGCGAGCACGTCTTCACCGTCGAGGGTGATGGTGCCGGACGTAACCGTGTACTTCGGGTGGCCGGCGATCGCGTACGACAGGGTCGACTTGCCAGATCCGTTGGGGCCCATGATCGCGTGGGTTTCACCCGAGCTGATCGTGAGATTCACACCCTTGAGGATGCTGATCGGATCGCCGTTGCCGTCGGGGTTCGCAACTTCGACGTGCAGGTCGCGGATTTCGAGGGTAGTCAATGTGTGTTCCTTAGGGATTGGGCTCAAACACCGACGGCGGCGAGCTCGGTTTCGATTGCCGCTTCGAGTCGGTCGCGAATTTCGGTGACAGCGATCTTGTTGATGATTTCGTGGAAGAAGCCGCGTACCACCAGCCGTCGCGCCTGATCTTCCGGAATACCGCGCGCACGTAGGTAGAACAGCTGTTCATCGTCGAATCTTCCCGTCGCACTGGCGTGCCCGGCGCCCTGGATCTCGCCGGTCTCGATTTCGAGGTTCGGGACCGAGTCGGCACGCGCGCCGTCGGTGAGGACGAGGTTGCGGTTCAATTCGAACGTGTCGGTGCCTTCGGCTGCCGCGCGAATGAGCACGTCGCCGACCCAGACCGTGTGCGCGTCCGGCTTGCCTGAGTTCGGATCACCCTGCAGCGCTCCCTTGTACGTCACGCGGGACTTGCAATGCGGCTGCGAATGGTCGACCAGCAAACGCTGCTCGAAATGCTGGCCGGCGTCGGCGAAGTACAGACCGAGCAACTCGGCGTCGCCGCCAGGGCCGGCGTAATTCACTGTCGCGGTGAAGCGAACGAGGTCGCCACCGAGCGTGACCGCGGTATGCCGAAGCACTGCGTCGCGACCGAGCTTGGCGTGGTGCGCAACCGTATGGACCGCGTCGTCGGCCCAGTCCTGGACCGCGACGACCGTCAAAGCCGCGCCATCACCGATGACGAATTCGACGTTCTCCGCGAACGTTCCGCTGCCCTGCTGGTCGATGACGACTGTCGCCTTGGCGAACTGCTCCAGCCGAATCTGCAGGTGACCGAATGCCGTCTTTCCTTCGCCCGGACCGGTGACCGAGACGACGACTGCGTCGGCAACTTCGGCCTCCTTGGCGACGGTGATGACCGTCGCGGACTCGAAGGACGAGTACGCCTGCGCCGCAACGCGATCGGCAGGCTTGCCTGCCTGACCGAGGCGGGCGTCGTCGCGTCCGACAGTTTCGACGGACACGTCGTGACCGGCCCGAACGTCAACGCTTGCAACGCCGTCCGCGATCGCAGTCCCGTCGTGCAGTCCGCGCAGCCGACGCATCGGGGTGAACCGCCACGCCTCGTCACGGCCCGACGGCACCTCGAATTGATTGACGTCGAACGAGGTGAAGACCTCGCCCTTGTTGGTCGCCGCTCCGGCGCCCGGGTTTTGTACTGGTCTGCCTTCTGCGGCTTCGACCACGTTTTCGACAGCCCCCATCAGCCGACGGACCCTTCCATCTGGAGCTCGATGAGCCGGTTCAATTCGAGCGCGTACTCCATCGGCAGTTCCTTGGCGATGGGCTCGACGAACCCGCGCACCACCATGGCCATTGCCTCGTCCTCGGTGAGGCCGCGACTCATCAGGTAGAACAGCTGATCATCGCTGACCTTCGAGACCGTTGCCTCGTGACCCATCGTCACGTCGTCCTCGCGGATGTCGACGTACGGGTAGGTGTCGGAGCGACTGATCTGATCGACCAGCAGCGCATCGCACTTCACGGTCGACTTCGAGCCGTAGGCACCCTTGTTGACCTGGACCAGACCGCGGTAGGACGCGCGGCCACCGCCACGCGCGACCGACTTGCTGATGATCGTCGACGAGGTGTGCGGCGCGAGGTGCAGCATCTTCGCACCCGTGTCCTGGTGCTGACCTTCGCCTGCGAACGCCACCGAGAGAACCTCGCCGTGCGCGTGCTCACCGGTCATCCAGACGGCCGGGTACTTCATGGTGACCTTGGAACCGATGTTGCCGTCGATCCACTCCATGGTCGCGCCGGCTTCGGCCTTGGCTCGCTTGGTGACCAGGTTGTAGACGTTGTTCGACCAGTTCTGAATCGTGGTGTACCGGCAGCGGCCACCCTTCTTCACGATGATCTCGACGACCGCCGAGTGCAGCGAATCCGACTTGTAGATCGGCGCAGTACAGCCCTCGACGTAGTGCACGTAGGCACCCTCGTCGACGATGATCAGCGTGCGCTCGAACTGGCCCATGTTCTCGGTGTTGATCCGGAAGTAAGCCTGCAGCGGGATATCGACGTGCACGCCCGGCGGCACGTAGATGAAGGAGCCACCCGACCACACCGACGTGTTCAGCGCGGAGAACTTGTTGTCACCGGCTGGGATGACCGTGCCGAAATACTGCCGGAACAGCTCTGGCTGCTCCTTCAGCGCGGTGTCGGTGTCCAGAAAGAGGACGCCCTGCTTCTCGAGGTCCTCACGGATCGAGTGGTAGACGACCTCCGACTCGTACTGAGCCGCGACACCCGAGACGAGGCGCTGCTTCTCCGCCTCCGGGATGCCGAGCTTGTCGTAGGTGTTCTTGATGTCGGCGGGCAGATCGTCCCAGGTCGCGGCCTGCTTCTCACTGGAGCGCACAAAGTACTTGATGTTGTCGAAGTCGATGCCGCTCAGATCCGAACCCCAGTTGGGCATGGGCTTGCGATCGAAGATACGCAGGGCCTTGAGGCGTGCCTCGAGCATCCACTCGGGCTCGCTCTTCTTGGCCGAGATATCGCGGACAACCGCCTCGGACAGGCCGCGCTGCGCGCTTGCGCCCGCAACATCGGAATCGGACCAGCCGTAGCCGTACTTACCCAGCGACGCAATCGTCTCTTCCTGGGTCAGTGGCTCGGTCTGATCGCTGGTGAGCGTCATTCGGCTTCCTTCCGGATTGCTGGAGCGGGCTGTGCTCCGGCGAGGTTCGAAATCTGAATCAGCGGAACGTGTGTGGTGCAGGCGCAATCGCCGTTCGCGATGGTCGCCAACCGCTGGACGTGCGTGCCGAGCAAGTCGCGGAACGCGTTCAATTCCGCGTCACACAACTCGGGGAACTCTTCGGCGACATGTGACACCGGGCAGTGGTGCTGGCAGATCTGGACGCCCGTGCCGACCTTGCGAGTCGATGCCGCGAAACCTGCCGAGGTGAACGCCTCGGCGATCTCGTCTGCCTTTTCTGCCGTCGCCTTCGGGTCCTGACCTGTGGTGGACGAGACGTTGGCCACAATCGACGCAACCCTCTTACGGGCGAATTCCTTGATCGCTCCCTCGCCACCGATTTCGCGCAATTGGCGCATAGCCGCACCGGCAAGGTCGTCGTAGGCGTGAGCTAGTTTGCCCCGACCTGCTGCGGTGAGTTGGTACTGCTTCGCCGGGCGTCCGCGACCGCGCTGTTGCCAGCTTGCCGACGACGCTGCACGCGCCTCACCTGCATCGATCAACGCATCGAGGTGGCGGCGCACACCCGCCGCAGTCAAGCCCAATTCGGAGCTGATCGACGTTGCGGTGATCGGCCCGTGCTCGAGCAACAACTGCACGATGGCCGCACGCGTGTGACCATCATGGGAAACGGACAGCGGAGCTACCGGATTGCCAGAACCGGACATGGCCTGCTGACCTGCCCGTTCTGTCTCCGTGGCCTGCTGAAACGTTTTCACAACACTAGTGTGACGGAATTCGGAGGCCGGGTCTAGGAAGGGTGCGCTTAGTTACACACCTTCGGTGCCTTGACAGCTAGGCTGCGCGTGTGACAGCCGCGACGGTGACGCAGGAGACCGACAAGAGTCCCGCGCTCCGTCGCGTTCGCAATCTCAGCCGTCGCGTCCTCGGATTGGACGTCGCGCCCGACCACACGGTCGCCGCGTTGCATACCGATGAACCCGAGGTTCCCGGACTCAACGCGCGCGAAACCCTGCAGCTGCGACACATCCGGTTGTTCGGAGCGACCGGGGCCGTGCTCATGGCGATCGGCGCGCTCGGCGCAGGTGCCCAGCCCGTGCTGCAGAACCCGACCCAAGGTGTTCGGCTGCTCGGCGTTCCTGCTCGCATGCCCACGACGTCGTTGACGATCGCAATGACCGGAACCGTCATGGTCGTGCTCGCCTGGCTGCTGCTGGGACGGTTCGCGATCGGCCGCGCACATCAGAACGAACCTGCGCGCCGCTTGAGCCGGTCCCAACTCGACCGCACCCTGCTGCTCTGGATCTTGCCGCTGTCGGTCGGTCCGCCGATGTTCAGCCGCGACGTCTACTCCTACCTCGCGCAGAGCGAGATCACAGCTCGAGGCTTCAATCCCTACGAACTGGGGCCGAACCAGGCGCTCGGCTTGGACCACGTGCTCACCCGGACCGTGCCAACGATCTGGCGCGACACCCCAGCCCCCTACGGACCGTTCTCCCTCTGGATCGGCAAAGGAATTTGGGCCGTGACCGGCGACAACATCGTCGCCGGGATCTTCCTGCATCGCCTGCTCGCACTCGGCGGCGTTGCACTGATCGTGTGGGCACTCCCCCGCGTCGCCCGCCGCTGCGGCGTCGCTGCGGTGAGCGCATTGTGGCTCGGCGCAGCCAACCCGCTGCTCTTGTTTCACCTGGTCTCGGGCGTACACAACGAAGCGTTGATGATCGGGCTGATGCTGGCCGGTATCGAGCTGACGATGCGATCGCTGGAAAGTTCCGAACCTATGCGGGGGAAGAGTCTCGCCATTTTCGTCGGCGGATGCGCGATCATCGCCCTCGCGTCCACGATCAAGATTCCTGCGTTGATCGCCCTCGGATTCGTCGGCATGGCCCTCGCGCGGCGCTGGGGTGCGAACTGGCGCAGCCTTGTGGCGTCGGCGGCGTTCTTGTTCGCGATTGCCGCGGCGGTGACGTTGCTGGTCAGCGTCGTGAGTGGCCTCGGCTTCGGCTGGATCCACACCCTGGGCACCGCTAATGCGGTCCGTAGCTGGATGTCGTTGCCGACAGCAATCGGCGTCGTCACCGGATTCGGCGGCGTTCTGCTCGGCCTCGGCGACCACACGACCGCGTTGCTCAGCCTGACGCGGCCGATTGCGGCTGCGGTCGCCGCGTTCATCGCGATCCGCATGATGGTCGCCGTCTACGCCGGACGATTGCAGGCGGTTGGAGCACTCGGTGTTGCGGTGGGTGCAATTGTGCTGCTGTCCCCGGTCGTCCAGCCGTGGTACCTGCTGTGGGCCGTCGTTCCGCTCGCCGCGTGGGCGACCCGACCGTTGTTCCGCTTCCCCGCGGTCGCGCTGTCGACGGTGGTCTGCGTGATTCTGATGCCGAGCGGCAAGGACGAGGTGCCCTACGTCATCATCCAGGCCGCGATTGCCACGGTCATCGTGTGCGGCGCCCTGATTCTCGCCACCCGCAACCTGTTGCCGTGGCGGGCCGAGTCCGGGGCACCAGAGCCGGCACCCGCCCCCACCGCATACTCTGGACCCTCGTGACCTCACGAACGTCCGGATCGGCAGCGCCTGCCGTACGCCTGGAGCGCGTCGTGAAACGGTACGGATCTGTCGCCGCGGTAGACGGGCTGGATCTCGTCCTCGAACGCGGCAGGATCCTCGCGCTGCTCGGTCCGAACGGCGCAGGAAAGACCACGACCGTCGAGATGTGCGAAGGCTTCGTCACCCCTGATGAGGGATCGGTGCAGGTGCTCGGTCTCGACCCGGTTCGCGATTCGGGAGCCGTGCGGTCCCGTATCGGCGTGATGTTGCAAGGCGGCGGCGCCTACCCGGGTTCTCGTGCGGCGGAAATGCTTTCGCTCGTCGCCGCATACTCGGCCGATCCGCTCGATCCGGAGTGGTTGCTGCGGACCGTCGGTTTGCAGGATGCAGCGAAGACGCCGTACCGCCGCCTATCCGGTGGTCAGCAGCAAAGGCTCGCTCTCGCCTGCGCCGTCGTCGGCCGACCGGAACTGGTGTTTCTCGACGAGCCGACCTCGGGCATGGACGCCCAGGCACGGCTGATGGTGTGGGAGCTCATCGATTCGCTGCGCCGGGACGGCGTCTCGGTGCTCATGACGACCCACATGATGGACGAAGCCGAACAACTCGCCGACGACCTCGTGATCATCGACCGCGGCAAAATCGTCGCGTCGGGCACGCCGTCGGAGCTCACGACCCGCGGCGCCGAGGGTCAGCTGCGATTCTCCGCTCCCCCGAAACTGGACCTGGCATTGCTCGCGTCGGCACTGCCCGAAGGCTATGAGCCGCAAGAGACTTCGCCCGGTTCCTATCTGATCCAAGGCAAGATCGATCCGCAGGTGATGGCGACCGTCACCGCATGGTGCGCCCGCATCGGCGTCCTCGCGACCGACCTGCGCGTCGACCAACGACGGCTCGAAGACGTGTTCCTCGAACTGACCGGAAAAGAGCTACGCGGGTGACCACTCGATTCCCCGCGGGGACGTTCACACCGGATCCGCGCCCGAACGCACCGCATCTCATGCTGTGGGCGCAGACCCGGCTGGAATTGCTGCTGCTCCTACGCAACGGCGAACAACTCCTGCTCACGATGTTCATCCCGATCACGCTGCTGGTCGGCTTGTGCCTGCTGCCGCTCGACGGCCTCGGCGAACATCGCATCGACAACGTGGTCCCTGCCGTGATGATGGTTGCGGTCATGTCGACGGCATTCACCGGTCAAGCGATCGCGGTCGGCTTCGACCGGCGCTACGGCGCACTGAAACGCATCGGCGCGACTGCGCTCCCGAAGTGGGGAATCATCGCGGGCAAGAGCGCCGCAGTCGTGATCGTGGTCGCCATTCAGGCGCTGATCCTCGGCACGATCGGCATCGCGCTCGGCTGGCGGCCCGAATTGGCAGGCCTTGCGCTCGGCGCAGTCGCCATCGCGATCGGCACCGTCACCTTCGCTGCGATGGGGTTGCTGCTCGGCGGCACGCTCAAAGCCGAGATCGTGCTCGCCCTGGCCAACATTCTGTGGTTCGTCATGCTCGGCATCGGCAGCATCGTCTTCGCCTCCGACCAACTTCCCGACGCACTTCGGTTCGCCGCCCGACTGATTCCGTCCGGCGCGCTGGCCCACACGCTGCGTGAGGCGCTGGACCTGTCCATCGATTGGTTCGGCGTTGCCGTCCTTGCGGTGTGGGCCGCGGCATCTGGCTGGGCGGCCTCGAGGTTGTTCCGCTTCACCTGACCCCGTGCGCGCGTCTCACCCTTCCAGGGGTGAAATTCACGCACAGTCTGCTGGGTCAACGACGCCGTGTAGTTGACGACGTTCTACCATCGAGCCGTGCTTTATCGCGGCTACCTCAGCTTGGTCGATCGACTGCCGCTTCCGTCGTTGCGATGGCAGCGGTGGATTGCGCTCGGCGTGATCCTCACCCAGGCAGGCATTGCAGTCACCGGCGCCATCGTCCGTGTGACCGCGTCGGGCCTTGGTTGCCCGACCTGGCCGCAGTGCTTTCCCGGCAGCTTCACCCCGGTCGGCGTGTCCGAGGTCGCAGTCATCCATCAGGCGGTGGAATTCGGCAACCGCATGCTGACCTCGGTCGTCGTACTCTTCGCAGCCGCAGTCGTTTTGGCGGTGACCAGGGCGCATCGGCGCCGCGAGGTGATCCTGTTCGCGTGGCTGATGCCGGGCGGGACCGTGCTGCAGGCGGTCATCGGCGGCATCACCGTCCGGACCGGTCTGCTCTGGTGGACCGTGGCCGTGCATTTGATCGCGTCGATGTTGATGGTCTGGCTGTCGGTGCTGCTCTACGCCAAGATCGCCGAACCCGACGACGGCGTCGAGGTCGTCCGCATCCCCGGACCGTTGCGCTGGTTGACCGCATTGTCTGCCGTCGCGCTGTCCGGCGTCCTCGTCGCCGGCACCCTCGTCACCGGCGCCGGACCGCACGCCGGCGACAAGAGCCTGGACCGCACGGTTCCCCGCCTCGAAATCGAGATCGTCACGCTCGTCCACGCGCACGCGCAGCTGGTCGTCGGTTACCTGGCGCTGGTGGTCGGTCTCGCCTTCGGGCTCTACGCGGTCCGGGCGGCGCGACCGGTGTTGACGCGGGTGCGAGTGCTGCTGGTCCTCGTCGCCGCGCAAGGGCTGGTCGGCGTCGTGCAGTACTTCACGCACGTCCCCGCAGCCTTGGTCGCGGTCCATGTGGGTGGTGCGGCAGCCTGCACCGCCGCGACGGCCGCGCTGTGGGCGAGCGGCCGGACCCGGGAAATCGCGTCAGGAATCCCGGCCGAGCTTGAGGAATGGGATCTGGCCGACGGCCCAGCCAGCGGCCTTCTCGACCGCGCCGAACCGGCGAATCACGACAGATAGCAAGGAGTTGTCCCACTCCGACACTGCTATCGCGTCGAACTGATCCACGACCGCCCGAGCGGTGTCGACGTCATCCACCACGTAGTCGGCCGTTACTTCGTCCGCGCCGACCAGAGTGATCCGGATACCCTCGCGACCGGCCGGTTGCAGAACGGCGCTCGCCGTTTCGCCGTGCCCAGCGAGAAACTCTTCGACCGACTTCGCCACGTCTGCGGGCACTGTCACCGCGGAGCGTCCGGCTTCGGTCGTCATGGGAAAAAACAATACTGTGCGCGAGGCGCAGGTGCCTCCCGAGGGCGGTGGTGCACACGTGTAGAACGGACCACATGCGCGCAATACAAGTGTCACGGCACGGTGGCCCCGAAGTTCTCGAAATTGTCGAATTACCCGACCCCACAATCGGGCCCGACCAAGTCCGGGTCGCGGTCGACGCGATCGGCGTCAATTTCATCGACACCTATTTCCGCTCCGGCGCGTATCCGCGCGAACTGCCGTTCATCCCTGGCTCGGAAGGCACGGGCCTGGTCGACGAGATCGGCAGCAATATCACGGGCATCAGCGTCGGCGATCGCGTCGCGTGGGCGAACGCAGAAGGCAGCTACGCCACCAAGGTTGCCGTCGACGCGGACAAAATAGTTCCGGTTCCCGAAGGCGTCGAGGTGCCGGTCGCAGCGTCGGCCTTGCTGCAAGGAATGACCGCGCACTATCTGCTCAACTCGGTATATCGGCCGCAGCAGGGTGAATCGATCCTGGTCCATGCGGGTGCGGGCGGCGTCGGGCTGATACTCACCCAGATCGCGGTGGCGCACGGTATTCGGGTCATCACGACGGTGTCGACCGATGAGAAAGAAGCACTGTCGCGCGCTGCAGGTGCCGCCGAAGTCCTGCGCTACGGCGACGACCTCGCCGAACAAGTCCGGGCACTCACAGACGGCGAAGGCGTGTCCGCGGTGTACGACGGCGTCGGCGCTGCGACCTTCGAAGCCAGCCTCGCCTCGCTCCGCATACGCGGCACACTTGCGCTGTTCGGTGCATCGAGCGGGAAGGTGCCACCGTTCGATCCACAACGGCTCAACCAAGCTGGCTCACTCTTCCTGACCCGGCCGACGCTCGTGCACTACACCCGCGACCGCAGCGAATTGCTCTGGCGTGCAGGGGAAGTGTTCGCAGCCATCGTCGACGGGTCGCTGCGCATCCGCGTGGGCGCGCAGTACGCCCTCACCGAGGCCACGCGTGCGCACACGGATCTGGAGGCCCGCGCGACCAGCGGTTCGATCGTCTTGCGACCCTGATTGCTTAGGTGCCGAACGGAGAACCTGCGCCCTCGGCGCGGACGATGCCGGTCCGGCGGGTTGCCGAGAGCGGCAGGGCCACGTCCTCCAAGGACTGGCCCTCCGCGTCGACGGCCATGAAGTGCGCCACCAATCCGCCGACGATCATGACCGCCGCGCCGAGCAGGAAGCCGTAGAACAGCTTCACTGGCTCGTCGCCCTCGCCGATGAGCGCGCCGTAGATGACCGGGCCCAGCGCGCCGAAACACTGCGCGATGGCGAAGAACACCGCGATCGCCTTGGCCCGCACTTCGAGCGGGAAGATCTCGCTCACCGTCAGGTAGGCGGCACACGCGCCAGCGGAGGCGAAGAAGAAGATCACGGTCCAGGCGATCGTCTGGGTGACCGCATTCAGCACGCCGGCGTAGAAGAGCCAGGCGCTGATCGCAAGCAGGACACCGGAAATCAAATAAGTGCCCGCGATCATTCGACGCCGTCCGATTGTGTCGAACAACCGCCCGATCGTCATCGGCCCGGAGAACGCGCCGACAGCGAACGCGATCAGATAGAGCGGAGTCGCCTCCGACGAGACGCCATAGAACTTCCCGAGCACGAGGGTGTAGGTGAAGAAGATCGCGTTGAACAGGAAGGACTGACTGATCATGAGCGTGGCGCCGAGGATTGCCCTGCTCGGATACTCCTTGAACAGGACGCGGGTCAGCGCGAAATAGCCGATCTGGTCCGTCGGCTTCAGTTCGATCGCCTTGCTCTCGTCGATCGGCGGCAGCGTCACCCCGGTCGCCGTGACCTCGCGCTCGATCTCGGCAATCGACTGCTCCGCCGCTTCCTCCTGACCGTGCATCACCTGCCACCGCGGACTTTCCGGCAGGTTGCGGCGGACCACGAGAACGACGAGACCCAGCACCGGACCGATCAGGAATCCGATGCGCCAGCCGAGCGAGAGATCAACGTGGTTGAGCAGCACGTAGGTGCCGAGGGTGCCGATAATGGCTCCCGCCCAATATGTTCCGTTGACGGCGATGTCGACGCGGCCGCGGTACTTCGCGGGTATCAGCTCGTCGATCGCCGAATTGATGGCCGCGTATTCGCCACCGATGCCCATGCCCGCGATGAACCGGGTGAAGTACAGGAAGACGATCCAGCCTGTGCCGTTGCCCAGCGTGAATGCGGTGAGGCCGCTGCCGAACAGGTAGACGCCGAGAGTGATCATGAAGAGGTTTCGCCTGCCGAGCTTGTCGGACAAGCTGCCGAAGAACAGCGCCCCGACGACTTCGCCAGCGAGATAGACAGACGCGATCAGCCCGACCTGAGCGGACGAGAGGTTGAGCGTCTCCGGTTTGGTCAGGACATCGGACACCGCGCTCGCGATGGTGATCTCGAGACCGTCGAGGACCCACGCGACGCCCAGAGCGACGACCATGCGCGTATGAAACTTCGACCAGGGCAATCGGTCGATGCGCGCCGGTATGAGACTGAGAACGACTCCCGACTTTTCAGGTCCCGCTTCTATCGCCATGAACGTCGAATACCCAGGATTTGCTGTGTAAACCCTGGGTATCGACGTTTGATCAGGAAGTCGCCGCGATGGTCTGTCGGGCGGCTTCGAGAACTCGGTCCGGGGTGAAGCCGAACTTCGTGAGCAGCTCCTTCAGCGGCGCCGACGCACCGAACGTCTCCATGCCGATCACGACGCCGTCGAGCCCGACATAGCGATGCCAGCCCAGCGTCGAGGCCTGCTCCACCGCGACCCGCGCCCGGACCGTGGGCGGCAGCACGCTGTCGCGGTACTCCTGATCCTGCTGCTCGAACAGGTCGAGGCACGGCATGCTGACGACTCGCGCACGGACTCCTTCGGCAGTGAGCTGCTCGTAGGCCTTCACGACGAGGTCCACCTCGCTGCCGGTCGCCATCAGGATCACTTCAGGATCGTCTGCCGACGCGAGGACGTACGCACCCTTCGCCAGTCCGGACGCAGGCGCGTAGACCGTGCGGTCCAACGTGGGGAGGTTCTGCCGCGACAGGATCAGCGCCACCGGCTCGTGTTTGAGCTGGGCGATGAATCGCCACGCCTCGGCGACCTCGTTGGCGTCGCCGGGACGGATCGCCAGCAGACCTGGAATCGCCCGCAAGGACAGCAGCTGCTCGACCGGCTGATGCGTCGGACCGTCTTCGCCGACGCCGATCGAGTCGTGGGTGAAGATGTGGATCGTCGGGATCTCCATGATCGCCGACAGCCGGATCGCGCCGCGAGCGAAGTCGGAGAAGATCATGAAACCCGACCAATACGGCCGAATCTTGGTGACCGCCAGGCCGTTTGCGATGGTCGCCGCGGCAAACTCACGGACCCCGAAATGCAGGTTCCGACCACCGCGGTTGTCGGCCTGCAGATCGCCGGCGCCGTCGAACGTGAGCAGCGTCTTGGTGGACGGTGCGAGGTCCGCCGCGCCGCCGATCAACCACGGGTAGTTCTTGGCCAGCGCATTGAGCACCTTGCCCGACGACGCCCGCGATGCGATCCCTGCCGGGTCCGCGGGAAATTCTGGAATGTCGGCATCCCAGCCTTCGGGCAGCTCACGACGCTGCATCCGGTCCAATTCATCTGCCAGGTCCGGGAATTCGGCCCGGTAGCGCTCGAACGCCGATTCCCAGCTCTCACGGAGTGCCTTGCCGCGGGCACCGATGCCGTCGGCGAAATTCTCGTAGACGCCTTCGGGAACATAGAACTGCTGGTCCGGGGGGAATCCGTAGAACTCCTTCGTCGCCGCGACCTCGTCGACGCCGAGCGGTTCGCCGTGCGCCGACGCGGTCCCCTCCTTGGTCGGGGCACCGTACGCAATGTGGCTGTCGACGATGATCAACGTCGGGCGGCTGGTCTCGTTGGCGAAGGTCGCGAACGCGCGACCCAGCATCTCGAGGTCGTTGGCATCGCCGACCCGGGTGACGTTCCAGCCGTAGCCGATGAATCGGGTCGCCACGTCTTCGGTGAACGCGATGTCGGTCGAACCCTCGATGGTGATCTTGTTGTTGTCGTAGATCCAGCACAGGTTCGACAGCTTCAGATGCGCTGCGAGCGAAGCCGCCTCCGACGCGACGCCTTCCATCATGCAGCCATCGCCGCCCAGTGCGTAGACGTTGAAGCCGAACAGGTCGTGACCTGGCCGGTTGTAATTCGCTGCCAACCAGCCGCTCGCGATCGCCATGCCGACGCTGGTCGCGTAGCCGGTGCCGAGCGGTCCGGTGGTGCATTCGATGCCGGAGGTCCAGCGGTACTCAGGGTGGCCGGGGCACTTCGAATCGAGCTGCCGGAACTTCTTGAGGTCGTCGAGTTCGACCGACGGTTTGCCGACCGTCTCGTATTTCGTATCGACCGCCTGCACGCCGGTGAGATGCAGGATCGAATAGAGCAGCGTCGAGGCGTGACCGGCCGACAGTACGAAGCGGTCGCGATTGGGCCAGATCGGGTCCGACGGATCGAATCGAAGGATGTTCTGCCACAGCTCGTACACCACCGGCGCCATCGCCATCGGTGTGCCCGGATGCCCCGAGTTCGCAGCCTGGACGGCGTCGATACAGAGGGTGCGAATGGTGTTTACGCTCAGCGAATCGATGTCTGGTCGTGCAACTACTGCCGTCATCGCGGTTCCTTGGGTTGTCGGTCACACTCGCCGACAATCCTGACAGGGCATACCCGACTCGTGAGTCTTTTTGGAGTCCCTGGACTCCTAAAAGACTCACGAGCAGTTAGCTGAGGAAATCCCCTACCGTGCTCCAGCCGAGTACCGAGTCGATCGCGAGGCCGCAGAACACGACCGCGAGGTAGTTGTTCGACTGCAGGAACAACCGCAGCGGCTTCACCGATTCGCCGCGCTTGACCCCTGAATACAGCTGGTGAGCCATCAACAGGAACCACGCGCCGGCAACCAGCGCGACGGCGGCGTAGATGGCACCCGTCGCAGGGACGAGCGCGAGCGTCGCAAAGACGGTCAACCAGGTGTAGACGACGATCTGCTTGGTGACCTTCTCTTCGGTCGCCACGACCGGAAGCATCGGGACCCCGGCAGCGCGGTAGTCCTCCTTGTAGCGCATCGCCAACGCCCACGTATGCGGCGGCGTCCAGAAGAAGATGACCGAGAACAGCACGATCGCCTGCCAGCCGATGGACCCTGTTACGGCGGCCCACCCGACGAGCACCGGCATGCAGCCTGCTGCGCCGCCCCAGATCACGTTCTGCGAGGTCCGCCGCTTCAGGCCGAGGGTGTAGACGAAAACATAGAAAAGAATCGTCCCGACGACGAGCAGGCCGCTGAGCAGGTTTGCCTGCCACCAGAGCCACGCGAACGACCCGAGACCAAGCACGACGCCGAAGACGAACGCATGCGACGTTGGCACGGCTTCGCGTGCCAATGGCCGTCGAGCCGTGCGCTTCATCAGCTTGTCGATGTCGGCGTCGGCAACACAGTTCAGGGTGTTGGCGCTGGCCGCACCGAGCCAGCCGCCGAACAACGTGGCCGCGATCAAGCCGATGTCGACCGTGCCACGCGATGCCAACAGCATCGTGGGAATCGTTGCGACGAGCAGCAATTCGATGACGCGCGGCTTCGTCAACGCCAGGTACGCCAGCGGTAGCGAGATCGCGCGCCGTTGTGGCGCGGTCGGTTCTTGTTCGACAGCCACGGATGACGAAACGCCATGGCCATGGCCGTGGCGCTGCTGCCCTATCCGCACTCTCACTCCTCGCAACGGCGCCTCGTTCACGCCTAACCCGGCTGACTACTACGCAAGATGGTAGACGCTGGACCCAGCATCACATTGTCGAACCCCTCGAACCGGCGATTCCTGACGTTTACCCGATTCGAATGGATGGATCCCCCGATGCGCCGACTTCGATCGCGCGCGCGAACTAGTGTGGTGGGATAGCAGTGACGCTCGTTACGCGCCTAAATCCCGTCCCGGAAAATCGTCGTTGTAATCAATACATCAGGAGACATCTGCTCGTGTCGACAAAAGCCGACGTCCACGCTCTCACTCAGCCCAATCACCCCTCTGACTGGACAGACCTCGACTCTCGATCGGTCGATACAGTGCGCGTGCTCGCCGCAGATGCTGTCCAAAAGGTCGGCAACGGCCACCCCGGCACGGCAATGAGCCTCGCGCCGCTCGCCTACACGCTGTTCCAGCGCACGATGCGGCACGATCCGAACGACCAGCACTGGCTCGGCCGCGACCGCTTCGTCCTCTCGTGCGGGCACTCGAGCCTGACGATCTACCTGCAGCTGTACTTGGGCGGGTTCGGCTTGGAACTGGCCGACATCGAAGCGCTCCGCACGTTCAAGTCGAAGACGCCGGGGCACCCCGAGTTCCGCCACACAAAGGGCGTCGAGATCACGACCGGACCGCTCGGTCAGGGCCTCGCGTCCTCGGTCGGGATGGCGATGGCCGCCCGTCGCGAGCGCGGCTTGTTCGACCCGGAGCCCGCGCTCGGCGAAAGCCCGTTCGACCACTTCATCTACGTGATCGCCTCTGACGGTGACATCGAAGAGGGTGTGACGTCGGAGGCGTCGTCGCTGGCAGGCACGCAGCAGCTCGGAAACCTCATCGTGTTCTACGACGACAACAAGATCTCCATCGAGCACGACACCGCGATCGCGTTGAGCGAAGACACTGCCAAGCGCTACGAGGCGTACGGCTGGCACGTGCAGACCGTCGACGGTGGCGAGAACGTCGTCGGCATCGAGGAAGCCATTGCGGCGGCCAAGGCGGTCACCGACAAGCCGTCGTTCATTCAGCTTCGCACGATCATCGGCTACCCGGCGCCGAACAAGATGAACACCGGCGGCGTGCACGGCTCGGCGCTCGGCGCCGACGAGGTCGCCGCGGTCAAGAAGATTCTCGGTTTCGATCCGGAGAAGTCCTTCGAGGTCTCCGACGAGGTCATCGGTCACACCCGTGAGCTCCAGGAGCGCGGACGCAAGGCACACGAGGCCTGGAACGCCGACTTCGACGCGTGGGCCGCCCGCGAGCCCGAACGCAAGAAGCTGCTCGACCGCCTCTCCGCCGACAAATTGCCCGACGGCTGGTCCGATGCGCTTCCCTCGTGGGAGCCCGGCGGCAAAGCCGTCGCGACGCGGTCGGCCTCGGGTGAGGTGCTCAACGCTCTCGCACCGGTCCTGCCCGAATTGTGGGGCGGTTCCGCCGACTTGGCGGGCAGCAACAACACCACGATGAAGGGCGAGAAGTCGTTCGGTCCGGTCACCATCTCGACCGACGACTGGAACGCCGAACCGTACGGCCGGACCCTGCACTTCGGCGTCCGCGAGCACGCCATGGGCTCGATCCTCTCCGGCATCGTCCTGCACGGACCGACCCGCGCCTACGGCGGCACGTTCCTGCAGTTCAGCGACTACATGCGCCCAGCGGTCCGGCTTGCTGCACTCATGGACATCGATCCGATCTACGTGTGGACGCACGACTCGATCGGCCTCGGTGAGGACGGTCCGACCCACCAGCCGGTCGAGCACTACGCGGCGTTGCGGGCGATCCCGAACCTGAGCTTCGTCCGACCGGGTGATGCGAACGAGACCGCGTACGCATGGCGGGCGACGCTCGCCAAGTCGAGCAGCTCGGGACCGGTCGGCCTGGCCCTTACTCGGCAGAACCTGCCGATTCTCGAAGGTACGAACGCCGAGGGCGTCGCGAAGGGCGGCTACATCCTGGCCGACGCCTCCGGCGCCGCGCCGGACGTCGTCATCATCGCGACCGGCTCGGAACTGCAACTCGCCGTCGCCGCGCGAGAAACCTTGGAGGCACAGGGAATCGGCACTCGTGTGGTCTCGATGCCGTGTGTCGAATGGTTCATGAGCCAGGACCAGAATTACCGCGACCAGGTGCTGCCCCCCACGGTGAAGGCACGCGTCTCGGTCGAAGCGGGCATCGCAATGCCGTGGTACCCGCTCGTCGGTGGCTTCGGCGAGATCGTGTCGCTGGAGCACTACGGCGAGTCCGCCGATGCCGAGACTTTGTTCCGCGAATTCGGCTTCACCCCAGAAGCAGTCGTCGCGGCCGCACAACGAGCAATCTCCAATGTGAAGGGATAGACCAATGACTCAGAACCCCAATCTCGTCGCGCTCTCCGATGTCGGCGTCTCCGTGTGGCTGGACGACCTGTCACGGGAGCGGATTCAGTCCGGCAACCTGACCGAACTGATCGAGACCCGCAGCGTCGTCGGCGTCACCACGAACCCGTCGATTTTCCAGGCGGCATTGTCGAAGGGCGAAACCTACGACACCGAGGTGCAAAATCTCGCGTCCCGCGGCGCGTCCGTCGACGAGCTGATCCGGACCATCACCACCGACGACGTTCGCTCGGCGTGCGATGTTTTCGCGCCGATCTACGAGTCGAGCGGCGGTAAGGACGGTCGGGTTTCGATCGAGGTCGACCCGTTCCTCGCGTTCGACACCGACAAGACGGTCGCGCAGGCAATCGAGCTGTGGAAGATCGTCGACCGGCCGAACGTACTGATCAAGATTCCTGCCACGCTGCCGGGCTTGCCTGCGATCACCCAGGCGATCGGTGAGGGCATCAGCGTCAACGTCACCCTGATCTTCTCGGTCGAGCGCCACGTCGCCGTTATGGAGGCCTACATCGCGGGCCTCAAGATCGCGAAGGAAGCCGGCCGCGACCTCTCGAAGATCCACTCGGTCGCGTCGTTCTTCGTCTCGCGCGTCGATTCCGAGATCGACAAGCGGCTCGAAGCGATCGGGACCGACGAGGCACTCGCGTTGCGCGGCAAGGCAGGCGTTGCGAACGCGGTCCTGGCATATGCGGCGTACCAGAACGTCTTCGAGCCCGGAACCGATTTCGCCGAGCTGTCGGCAGCAGGCGCGAACCTCCAGCGTCCGCTGTGGGCATCGACGGGCGTGAAGAACCCGGAATACTCCGACACGATGTACGTCACGGAGCTCGCTGCCCCGAACACGGTCAACACGATGCCGGAGAAGACGCTGCAGGCTGTCGCCGACCACGGCGAGATCCACGGCGACGCGGTCACCGGGCAGGCCGATGCTGCGCAGGCGACCTTCGACGCGGTCAGCGCGGCGGGCGTTGACCTCAACGACGTGTTCGCGATCCTCGAATCCGAGGGTGTCGACAAGTTCATGAAGTCCTGGCAGGAGCTGCTCGATGCGACTGCCGAGACCATGAAGGCAGCCGCGGAAAACAGCTGACCGTGGCGGACCCAGCGGATGGCGTCGCGGAGTGGGTCAATCCACTCCGCGACGAGCGGGACAAGCGCGTCCCGCATATCGCAGGACCTTGCGCTCTGGTGATTTTCGGTGTCACCGGCGACCTGGCACGTAAGAAGCTGATGCCGGCGATTTACGACCTCGCAAGTCGTGGCTTGCTCCCGCCCGGGTTCTCCCTCGTCGGTTTCGCGCGTCGCGACTGGGATCACGAGGATTTCGCGCAGGTCGTGCTCGAAGCGGTCAAGGCGCATTCCCGAATCGGGTTTCGCGACGAGATCTGGGAACGCGTCGCCGAAGGAATTCGTTTCGTCAGAGGCGCGTTCGACGACGACGATGCCTTCGTCAAGCTGGCGGAGACGCTCGCGGACCTCGATGTCGAACGCAGCACCGGCGGCAATCACGCTTTCTACTTGTCCATTCCGCCGGGAGCGTTTCCGGTTGTGCTGGAACAGCTTTCGAAGTCCGGGCTGGCCAAGCGCGAAGAAGGACAGTGGCGGCGGGTCGTCATCGAGAAACCGTTCGGTCACGACCTGGCGAGCGCGAAGGAACTCAACGCGGTCGTCAATCGAGTCTTCCCGGAAGAGACCGTTTTTCGGATCGATCACTACCTGGGCAAAGAAACCGTCCAGAACATCTTGGCGCTGCGCTTCGCGAACCAGCTATTCGATCCGATCTGGAACGCGCACTACGTCGACCACGTACAGATCACGATGGCCGAAGACATCGGTCTCGGTGGCCGCGCGGGTTACTACGACGGCATCGGCGCTGCACGCGATGTCATTCAGAACCATTTGCTGCAGCTGCTCGCGTTCATCGCCATGGAAGAACCAGTCAGCTTCAATCCTTCCGAGCTACAGACCGAGAAGATCAAGGTGCTGTCCGCGACGAAACTCGTCGAACCGCTCGACGAGACGACCGCACGCGGGCAATACGCCGCCGGTTGGCAAGGCAGCGAGCCGGTCGTCGGGCTGCTCGACGAAGAGGGCTTCTCTAAGGATTCCCGCACCGAGACCTACGCGGCGATCACACTCGAAGTCGACACGCGCCGGTGGGCTGGGGTGCCGTGGTATCTGCGGACCGGGAAACGGCTGGGCCGCAGGGTCACCGAGATCGCCGTCGTCTTCAAACGGGCTCCGCACCTGCCGTTCGACCAGACCATGACCGAGGAACTCGGGCAGAACGCACTCGTCATCAGGGTTCAGCCCGACGAAGGCGTGACCATCCGGTTCGGGTCGAAGGTCCCTGGGTCGGGCATGGAAGTTCGCGACGTCAACATGGATTTCAGCTACGGCGAAGCGTTCACCGAGTCCTCCCCCGAAGCGTACGAGCGGTTGATCCTGGACGTCCTGCTCGGCGTGCCGTCACTGTTCCCCGTGAACGCGGAGGTCGAATTGTCTTGGCGGATACTCGACCCCGTCCTCGACCACTGGGCGGCGGGCGGCAAACCCGAGCCCTACGAATCGGGTACGTGGGGTCCGCACTCGGCTGACGAGATGCTCGGCCGCACCGGTCGCGAATGGCGGCGGCCATGAGAGTCGACGTCCCCGAAACCAGCACCGCGTCCATCAACAAGAAGCTGGTCGAGCTGCGCGAGAGCACGGGAATGGTCACGCTCGGTCGCGTGCTCACGCTGGTCGTGTGCCTTTCCGACGCGGCCGACGTGGAAGACGCGATCGAATCAGCGAGCGAAGCGGGCAAGGAACATCCGTGCCGCATCATCGTTCTCGTCCGCGGCGACGCGGACGCGGACAACCGCCTCGATGCCCAGATCCGGCTCGGTGGCGCCGAAGGCGCATCCGAGGTGCTGGTGCTGAACCTGCACGGTGAGCTGGCGAATCACGAAGCCAGCGTCATCACGCCGTTCCTGCTGCCCGATACCCCGGTCGTCGCCTGGTGGCCCAAAATTGCACCGGCAGCGCCGTCACAAGATCCGGTGGGCCGCTTGGCAGTTCGACGAATCACAGATGCGACCTTCGCGCCGAATCCGATGGCGACGATCAAGACGCGGGGGGCAACGTATGCCTCCGGCGACTCCGACCTCGCGTGGGCGCGGATCACGCACTGGCGCGCTCTGCTGACTGCGGCTCTCGACGAACCGCCGTTCGAGCCGATCACATCGGCAACGGTGTCCGGCTTGTTGGACGAGCCGGCTCTGGACGTCCTCGCAGGTTGGCTCGCGATTCGGTTGAACTGCCCGGTGAAGCGGCTCGGCGGCGAACTGCGCGTCGAACTGGACCGCGAGAACTCGTCGGTGGTGATCGCTCGGCCACAGCTCGGCAGAACCGCGACCCTGAGCCGAACCGGTCAGCCCGACAAACGGCTGGCCTTGGCGCGCAGGAAGACTCGCGACTGCCTCGCGGAAGATCTGCGCAGGCTCGACGCGGACCAGATCTACGAATCGGCACTAGAGGGTCTCGAAAGGGTCGAGTATGAGTGAGCTGATCGTCGAACGCTACGCCGATACCGATGCTCTCGTTGCCGCGGCAGCTCGTCGTTTCGTCGCAGCGGTCGTCAGCGCGCAGGCCGATCGAGGTTCGGCGTCGGTGGTCCTGACCGGTGGCGGCACCGGCATCGGTCTGCTGGCGGCGGTCCGGGCCGATCCGGGAGCCATCGACTGGTCGGCGATCGACATCTATTGGGGCGACGATCGATTCGTTCCCTACGACGATCCCGAGCGCAACGAGTTGCAGGCTCGCGAAGCCTTGCTCGATCACGTCGACATCGACGCCGCGCGCGTGCATCCGATGGCGGCGTCCGACGGTGAATTCGGCAACGACCCCGCCGCTGCCGCAGCGGCGTACGCCGACGTCATCGAGGGCGCACAGTTCGACGTTCACCTTCTCGGCATGGGCGGCGAGGGCCACATCAATTCGCTGTTTCCGCATACCGACGCGGTCCGCGAGAAGGTCGCAACCGTTGTGGCAGTGACCGATTCGCCGAAGCCTCCCCCGGTTCGAGTCACGCTGACGTTGCCCGCGGTCCAGCGAGCGCGGCAGGTGTGGTTGATCGTGTCCGGCGATAACAAGGCTGAGGCGGTAGCTGCGGCTGTCGGCGGCGCCGATTCCGACGACTGGCCATCGGCGGGTGCGCGCGGCACCGAGGCAACGGTCTGGCTCGTCGACGAAGCGGCAGCGAGCAAGCTCTAGGCGTCGTCGTGTTCGGTCGGCCTCGTACGCGGGGTCGGTGGATTCTTCTGGGTTGGTTCCCCGGCAGGACCACGACGGAACACCGGGCGCGGATGCCTGCCGATTCCTTTTCGCCACGCCGTGTAGCAGCCGATGCATTGGTCCATATGAAGTTGGACGCCGCTGTGTCCGGTTTGGTTCCACCCCACCCTCGTGAGTCTTTTTGGAGTCTCTGGACTCCTAAAAGACTCACGAGGGTGGGGTGCATACAAATAACACATATATGTGTTATTTCAGTCATCCCTGCTATGTTCATGGCATGCCGCACGACGCGCAATTGATCTTTGCCGACCACGTCGGCCGGTTCTACGCGCGTCAGTACGCGTTCCCGCCGATGGCGGGACGGCTGCTGGGCTATCTGTTCGTATGCGATCCACCGGAGCAGACGATCGACGAACTGGGCGAGGCACTGCTGGCCAGCCGCAGTGCAATCACCGGCGCGGTGAAATTGCTCGAGAGCTACAAGATTGCCCGCCGCACGCGCGTCGCGGGTGAACGGGTGGATCGCGTGAGCATCGACCCAGCAAGTCAGCAACCGCAGAATTTCGATTCCGCAATCCACGTCGAGCATGCCGCCCTGTTCCGCAAGGGGTTGGCGTTGCTGGCCGACGCGCCTGCCGAGCGCCGCGCACCGCTCGAGGAGATGGTCGCCCTCGCCGAGTTCCTCAGCGAACGACTCCCAGCGCTACGCGACGAATGGCATGCCCACCGAGACGAACTTCGACGAAAGAGTGCACACAATGACTGATTCCGAACTGTCCATCGACGAACAGGTCGAACTGGCCCAAGAGAGCGAAGATCTCGACGAACTCAGGCGTCTGTCCGCCGCGGGAAGCAGCGACGCGACCGACATCCTTGTCGAACTCGCGGGCAGCCGGGAAGACCTCGACGAACTGAGGCGCTTCGCCGATGCCGGGAATTCCGACGCCGCCGACATCCTCGAGGAGCTCACCGAGGAGTAACCCCTCGTGAGTGTTAGCCGCTGTTGCGCAGGGCCGTGGCGAGACCGTTCATGGTCAGCAGGATCCCCCGCTTGACCAGTTCACGGTCGTCGCCGGCGCGGTATTGGCGCAGGAGTTCCACTTGCAGGTGGTTCAGCGGCTCCAGATACGGGAAGCGGTTGATCGTCGCGCGCGCCATCGCGGGGTTGTCTGCCAGCAGATTCTCGTGACCGGTTACAGCCTGATACATCTTGATCGTGCGGTTGTATTCGTCGCTGATCATTCCGAACACCTTGTCCCGCAATTCCACATCGGGAACGAGCTCGGCATACCTGGCCGCCAGACCGAGGTCCGACTTCGACATCACCATTGCCATGTTCGACAGCACGGACCGAAAGAACGGCCATTGCTCGTACAGATCCGACAACCTGGCGAGCTTCTCGTCACTACCGTCCACCCACTCCTCGAACGCGGTGCCGACGCCGTACCAACCGGGCAGCATCACCCGCGACTGGCTCCAGGACATCACCCACGGGATCGCGCGCAGGTCGTAGACCGAATTGGTGGGCTTCCGCGATGCAGGCCGACTCCCGATGTTGAGCTCCCCGATCTCTGCTACCGGCGTCGACATGCGGAAGTACTCGACAAAACCCGGTGTCTCGTGGACCAGAGCGCCGTACGCGGCCTGTGCCCGTGCGGCGAGGTCGTCGAGAATCGCGTACGCCGGCTCGGCGGCGTCGCCGAGGCCTTCGACGTCGAGCAGCGTCGATTCGATCGTCGCTGCGAGTAGCGATTCCAAATTGCGGCGAGCGAGCTTCGGGTTGGCGTACTTCGCGCCGATGACCTCGCCCTGCTCGGTGATGCGCAACGACCCGGTGACCGCGCCGACCGGCTGCGCAAGGATCGCGTCGTAGCTCGGACCGCCACCGCGCCCGACCGTTCCGCCTCGACCGTGGAACAGCCGCAATCGAATTCGGGCTTTGCGTGCCGCCTCGACCAGGTCCAACTCGGCGCGATAGAGCGCCCAGTTCGCGGCGAGGTACCCGCCGTCCTTGTTCGAATCGGAATAGCCGAGCATCACTTCCTGGTTGTCGCCACGCGACCGCACCAGCGCGCGATAGACGGGAACATCGAGGGTTGCCAGCAGAGTTGCCGCGCCTTGCTGCAGATCACCGATGGTTTCGAACAACGGGACCACACCGATCGGCGAGGTCGGGTGGCCGCCGCCTGGATCGAGGATGCCTGCTTCCTTGAGCAGCAACGCAGCCTCCAGCATGTCGCTGACCGAGGTGCACATGCTGATGATGTAGTTCGGCACCGCCCCCGCGCCCAACGTACGGACCGCATGGCCTGCCGCCCGGGTGATTGCCAGCTCCTTGGTCGTGAGCTCGCTGAGCTCGGCGTCAGGCGTCGTCAACGGCCGTCGGGTAGTCAGCTCGTCCGACAGAATTGCGACCCGCTCATCCTCGGACAGCGAGGCGTAGTCGGGATGCACGCCCGACCACGCGAACAATTCCGCGACGACCTCCTCGTGAACCTCCGAGTTCTGCCGCAGATCCAGCCCGGACAGGTGGAAGCCGAACGTCTCGATCGAACTGCGCAGCAGTGCCAGCCTGTCGTCGGCAAGAATCGCATCGCCGTGGCTGCGCAACGATGCGTCGACGATGTCCAAGTCGTCGAGCGCCTGCCTCGGCGACTCGTAGGGTTCCAAGCCTGCTGACAGACCGTTCGCTGGCAGCTCGTCGAGGATGCGTTCGGCGGTGGCCGTCAGGCGCCCACGGATATTGCGCAGTGCCCGGCGATACGGTTCGTCTGCCCGATTGGAACCGGAATCGCCACTCGAATCGGCCAGCTCCTGCAGCGCGTAGCTGACCGTCACCAACCGCGCGGACATGGACAGTTCCTGCTCGAGCAACGACAGCTCACCGAGGTGGTGCTCGATCGCCACCGACGCCGCGCGTTGGGTCGCCGTATTGACGACGTTGGCGTCGACGAATGGATTGCCGTCGCGGTCGCCGCCGATCCACGATCCAGGCCGCAACATCGGTTCGGCCAACAGCTGTGCGTCAGGCCACCGCCTCCGCAGCTCGTCCCGCAGCTCGGCATTGATCCGCGGGATCACATCGAGCAGCGACATGTCGTAGTAGCGAAGACCGACCTCGATCTCGTCTTGAATCCGCAGCCGCGACAACCGAATCAGCGCGGTCTGCCACAGCGTGATGATCTGCCTGCGCAGCTGGACGTCGATGTCGTCTTGGTCGGCTTCGGCGTGATGTCGCCGTCTCATCAGGTCGGTGATGCGGGTCTGAGCTTCGAAGATGGTCCGGCGACGGGTCTCGGTCGGATGGGCAGTGATGACGGGCGAGACGAGCGCATCTCGGAGCAGGTCTTCCGCGGTGGCCGAGTCGATCTCGGCTGCGTCGAGCTTCGCGTACGTGGCAGCAAGGCTGCTGTCCTGCGGCGGTTCGCCTGCGCGAACATGCACCGCCCGACGGCGTTCCCGATGCAGATCCTCCGCGAGATTCGCGAGCAGCGAGAAATGGCTGAATGCGCGAATTACCGGAATCGCTTTGCCGATGGTGATGCCGTCGAACAATTCGGCCAACTCGGCACGGTCGATCTCGGACCGTCGCAGCCGAAACGATTCGACCCTGGCCTTCTCGACCAACTCGAATACGTCTTCGCCGTCTTGTTCACGGACGATCTGCCCAAGCATTGCGCCCAGCAGTCGAACGTCTTCGCGCAGTGGTTCGTTGGCGGCGCGGCCGGTATCGGGCTCGGTCGCGGTGCGACCATCGGGCTCAGTCATAGCCCCGAGTATTGCCGCTCGCCGTTACGCGCGGGTGACTTGACCCCATCTCCCGACAGCATGAATGTCACATTCAATTCGACAGATCGATTGAATGTGACATTCATGCGAAGTGGGAGGCGGGCCCACGGGCATCAACGCCGAGAGATCAGTTGGTGAACTTGATCTCCAGGCCCATACCGAGAATGCAGATGACCCAGACGACGCAGACGAACACCGTGATGCGGTCGAGGTTCTTCTCCACGACCGTCGAACCCGACAGGCTGGACTGGACGCCGCCACCGAAGAGGCTGGAAAGGCCGCCGCCCTTGGCGCGGTGCAACAGCACCAGCAGCATCAGCAGCAAGCTGCTGATAACCAGCACAATTTTCAGGAACAGTTCCACAGTGTCATCTCTCCAGTTCGTCGGCCTCGTACACGATACCTGAGGCGATCAAACGAACGGTCCACCCGCCGCGATGGCGGCCAAGGTTGCGAACTCGTCGCCCTTGAGCGATGCACCACCGACCAGTGCGCCGTCGATGTCGGTCTGAGCAATCAGATCGCCGACGTTCTTGGCGTTCACCGATCCGCCGTAGAGGATGCGAATACCGGCAGCGACCTCGGCCGATGCCAGCGACGCCACTTCGGCGCGGAGTGCTGCGCACACCTCTTGCGCATCGGGAGGCGTCGCGACTTGACCGGTGCCGATTGCCCAGACCGGCTCGTAGGCGATGACGACCTTCGAGACCTCGTCCGCGGACAGTCCCGCAAGAGAGCCGCGCAGGCTTTCGGTGTTGTACTCGACGTGCTTGCCTGCCTGGCGAACGTCGATGCCCTCCCCTACGCAGACGATCGGCGTCAGGCCGTGGCGTAGTGCTGCCTTCGCCTTCTCCAGCACGCTCGCGTCGTCTTCACCGTGCATAGCCCGGCGCTCGGAGTGCCCGACGGTGACGAACCTGCAGCCCAGCTTGGCCAGCATCGAACCGCTGATCTCGCCGGTGTAAGCACCGGAATCGAACTTCGAGATGTCCTGGGCGCCGTGCGTGACCAGCAACTTGTCGCCTTCGACCAACGTCTGCACGCTGCGGATGTCGGTGAAGGGCGGCAGCACTGTGACGTCGACCTTCTCGAAGTACTTCGCAGGCAACGAGAATGCGATCTTCTGCACCAGCGCGATGGCCTCGAGATGGTTGAGGTTCATCTTCCAGTTGCCGGCGATGAGGGGTTTACGTGACAACGACTATTCCTTCTCGAGCACAGCGATGCCTGGGAGCTCCTTGCCCTCCAGGTATTCCAATGACGCCCCGCCGCCGGTCGAAATGTGCGAGAACGCGTCTTCGGGCAGACCGAAACTCCGGACCGCGGCGGCTGAGTCGCCACCGCCGACCACGCTGAACGCACCCTTGGCCGTCGCGCCGACGATCGCTTCCGCGACGCCCCTCGTGCCGGTTGCGAAGTTCTCGAACTCGAACACACCCATCGGGCCGTTCCAGAAGATCGTCTTCGCGGCGCCGAGCACTGCAGCGAACCGCTTCGTCGACTCCGGACCGATGTCGAGGCCCATCCAACCGTCCGGGATCTCGTGCGCACCGACCGTCTTGAATTCGGCGTCCGCCGCAAATTTGTCTGCGACAACGACGTCGCGCGGCAAATGGATCACGTCGGCGAACCGATCGAGCAGATCTTTACAGGTATCGATCATCTCGGTCTGGCAGAGCGAGTCGCCGACCGAGTAACCCTGTGCCGCAAAGAAGGTGAAGCACATTCCGCCGCCGATCACCAAGGTGTCGACCTGCGGTGCGAGTGCCTCGATCACGGCGAGCTTGTCGGAGACCTTCGACCCGCCGAGGACGACCGCATACGGCTGTTCCGGCTCGGTCGTGAGCTTCGCGAGCACCTCGACCTCGGCAGCGACCAGGTTTCCGGCGTACGACGGGAGCAACTCGGCCACGTCGAATACCGAAGCCTGCTTGCGGTGCACGACGCCGAAACCGTCGGAGACGAATGCGCCGCCCGGATCGAGCAGGTCCACGAGAGCCCGTGCAAGTTTCGCGCGCTCGGCGTCGTCCTTGCTGGTCTCACGCGGATCGAACCGAATGTTCTCCAGCATCAGGACGTCGCCGTCGGTGAGCCCTTCGGCGCGAGCGAGCGCGTCCTGGCCGACGACATCCCCGGCGAGCTGCACGTTGCGACCCAGCAGTTCGGCGAGCTTCGCGGCTACCGGTGCCAACGACAACGCTGGGTCCGGCGCGCCCTTCGGGCGACCGAGATGCGCTGTGACGATGACCTTGGCACCGGCGTCGACCAGTGCCTTCAGGGTCGGGACAGAAGCAATGATGCGGCCTGGATCGGTGATCTCACCGTTCTCCAACGGGACGTTCAGGTCGGAGCGTACGAGGACGCTACGACCTTCGACACCGTCGTCGAGCAGGTCCTTGAGCGTTTTGACCATCGTTTACAGGGACTTCGCGACGAGACCGATGAGGTCTGCGAGGCGGTTCGAGTAGCCCCACTCGTTGTCGTACCACGAGACGACCTTCGCCTGATCCTCGATGACCTTGGTGAGGCCGGCGTCGAAGATCGAGCTGTGCGGGTCCGTCACGATGTCCGACGACACGATCGGGTCTTCGGTGTACTTGAGAATGCCCTTGAGGGTGCCTTCTGCGGCAGCCTTCATCGCGGCGTTGATCTCGGCAACCGTTGCGGCCGTGCGAAGTTGCACGGTCAGGTCGGTGCACGAACCGGTCGGGATCGGGACGCGAAGCGCGTAGCCGTCGAGCTTGCCGAGCAGCTGCGGAAGCACGAGGCCGATCGCCTTGGCGGCACCGGTGCCGGTGGGCACCACGTTGAGCGCGGCGGCACGGGCACGACGCAGGTCGCTGTGCGGGCCGTCCTGCAGGTTCTGATCCTGGGTGTAGGCGTGGACCGTGGTCATGAGTCCCTTGACGATGCCGAATTCGTCGTCGAGAACCTTCGCGAGCGGTCCGAGACAGTTCGTGGTGCACGAGGCGTTCGAGATGATGTTCTGGCTGCCGTCGTACTTGTCGTCGTTGACGCCCATCACGATGGTGACGTCCTCACCCTTGGCGGGCGCGGAGATGATGACCTTCTTGGCACCGGCTTCCAAGTGGCCCTTGGCCTTTGCGGCGTCGGTGAAGATGCCGGTCGATTCGACGACGACGTCGACACCGAGATCACCCCACGGAAGCTCACTCAGTGGACCGCGGTGAGCGAGCGCCGTGATGCGCTGGTCGCCGACGATGATCGTGTCTTCGCCGTCCAAGCTGACATCCTGCGGCAGTCGGCCGAGGATCGAGTCGTACTTCAGCAGGTGCGCGAGGTGTGCGTTGTCGGTGAGGTCGTTGACCGCGACGATCTCGATGTCGGTGGTGCCGAGCGCCTTCTGCGCCTCCACAGCTCTGAAGAAGTTTCGTCCGATTCGGCCGAAGCCGTTCACGCCTACCCGTACCGTCACAATTCGCTCCTTTTGAGATGTCAGCGGTATTCAGCATTACCTTAGTGCGCCAGGGTTAACACCCAACGGTCAGCTATGTTTTCCGTCACGCTTCGTCCAGTAGATCCGCGGTCACCACAGATTCGGTGTCCGGGATCCCCGTCTCCTTCGCCCGGCGGTCCGCCATCGACAGCAGTCGCCGAATTCGACCGGCCACAGCGTCTTTCGTCATCGGCGGGTCGGCGAGCTGGCCGAGTTCTTCCAACGACGCCTGCCGGTGCGCAACGCGGAGTTGCCCGGCAGCCGCGAGATGGTCGGGGACGTCGTCGCCGAGAATCTGCAGCGCGCGCTCCACGCGAGCAGCGGCAGCGACCGCCGCGCGCGCCGATCGGCGCAGGTTCGCGTCGTCGAAATTGGCGAGCCGGTTGGCCGTCGCACGGACCTCGCGACGCATGCGCCGCTCTTCCCACGTCAGCCTGGTGTCCTGGGCGCCCATGCGCGTCAGCAACGCGCCGATTGCCTCGCCGTCCCGCACGACGACGCGGTCGGTGCCGCGCACTTCCCTCGCCTTCGCTGCGATGCCCAGCCGACGCGCCGCCCCCACCAGCGCCAACGCGGCTTCGGGTCCGGGACAACTGACTTCCAAGGCCGAAGACCTGCCGGGTTCGGTGAGCGATCCGTGCGCGAGAAATGCTCCGCGCCATGCCGCTTCGGCGTCGCCTACGCTGCCGCCGACCACCTGGGCAGGCAAGCCACGGACTGGTCGGCCACGCACATCGAGCAGACCGGTTTGGCGGGCCAACGCCTCGCCCTCCTTGGCAACCCGGACCACGTAACGCGAGCTCTTCCGAAGCCCGCCCGCGCTGATCACGTGCACGTCGGAGCCGTAGCCGTACAGCTCGAAGATCTCACGACGCAATCGGCGAGCAATCGACCCCAGGTCGACCTCCGCTTCGACGACGACGCGGCCGCCCACGATGTGCAATCCTCCTGCGAATCGCAGCAGGGCTGCAAGCTCGGCACGTCGTGAGCTCTGCGCCGTGATCACGAGCCTGCTCAGCTCGTCCTTCACTTCAGCGGTCATCGCCACGAGGCGCTCTCCTTTCCGCCAATGCCCGGGCGCACACCCAGTTGCCAGCCGTCATAACTCGTCCGCACATCGTCCGTCGTCGTGTCGTCGGCCCCGCCTTCGCGGTCACGAGCAATCTGCGCCAGCACTCCGGCGAGCTTCCCCGCGTGATGCTTCGGCGTTCCCGGCTCCGACACATCGGCAAACCGAACCTGCGCACCGAGTTTGCGGGCGGCCCGACGCAGGTGGTCGCGTTCCCGTCCCTCCGGAACCGATTCCGCATCGACCACAACGTCATGGACCTTGAAACCCGGTGCGTGTTGCGACAATACGTGTAGGTGCCGCTCCGCGGAGAATCCCGCGGTCTCCCCCGGCTGCGCGGCCAGATTGAGCACGAGGACCTTGCGCGCGCGGGTGGTGATCAAAGCGTCGAGCAACTCCGGGACCAAGACGTGCGGGATCACGCTGGAGAACCACGAGCCCGGCCCGAGCACGACCATGTCGGCGTGATCGATCGCGTCGAGCGCTTCGGGACACGCCGGCGGATCGGACGGAATCAACCGGACACGTCGGACCTGACCGGGCGTCGTGGCGACTGCAACCTGGCCACGAATGCACCTGTTCACCCGCGGGTCTGCTTCGAGACCAGCAACGTCGGCCTCGATGGCGAGCGCGATCGGCGCCATCGGGAGCACCCGGCCGTCGACCTTCATGACACGCCCGAGTTCGTCGAGCGCGGCAACAGGATCGCCGAGCACCTCGGTCAGGCCCGCGAGGATCAAATTCCCGACCGAGTGACCGGCCAACGCCCCGGTCCCGCGGAACCGGTGCTGAACGGTGTTTCGCCACACCTCGGCGCCGACGTCGGTACCGGCGAGCGCTGCGAGCGCCATCCGAAGATCACCTGGCGGGATGACGCCCAGCTCGGACCGTAGCCGCCCGGAGGATCCGCCGTCGTCGGCAACGGTCACGATGGCTGTGACGGCGGTCGTGAGCCGTCGCGCCGCGCTGAGCGTCGCGTACAGCCCGTGTCCGCCGCCGAGCGCGACGATCGCCGGACGGTCGGATCGAGTCCCCTCGCCCGGCTCACCCGTGGAAGGAAAGCTCATTCACGCCCCAAGTCCCGATGTACAACCCTGACCGCGAGGCCCTCGTCGTTACTGATCAAGTCCGCCAGTGCCATCGAGATCGCCACACTTCGGTGTTTTCCGCCCGTGCAGCCGACGGCAATCGTCATGTACCGCTTGCCTTCCTGACGGTAGCCCGCAGACGTCAATTCGACGAGACGATGCGCGGTCTCGAGATACTCGGCGGCACCGTTGCGGGAGAGTACGTAGTCGCGCACCGCGGCCTCCTGTCCAGTGTGTTCCCTCAGCTCCGGAACCCAGTGCGGATTGGGGAGAAAACGCAAATCCAACACCACATCTGCGTCGATGGGAACCCCGTACTTGAAGCCGAACGATTGCACGGTGATCTGCAGCGTCCCGCCCGCGTCGCCGCCGAACTCTTCTTCGATCTTGCGATGCAACTGATGCACCGATAACGCCGTCGTATCGATCACCAGATGCGCCGCAGTCTTGACCCGCTGCAGCCGACGCCGTTCCAAGGCGATGCCTTCGGAGAGCGTGCCGTCGGCACTGTCGCCCTGCAACGGGTGCCGCCTGCGAGCAAAACCGAACCGCCGTACCAATACCTCGTCGGACGCTTCGAGGAAGAGCACCCGCGTACGGACCGAGTGCGACTCCAATTCTTCGATCACGCTGCTCAAGTCGTCGGTGAAGAATCTGTTCCGCACATCCATCACGACAGCCAGCCGCTGAATACTCGGCTCCGACGCAATTCCGAGGTCGATCATCTGCGAAATCAGTTCGGGCGGAAGGTTGTCGGCGACGTACCAACCGAGGTCCTCCAACACACGCGCAGCCGTGCCGCGCCCCGCGCCTGACAGACCGGTCACGAGGACGACGTCGACGTCGGCCTTGCCGGAAGTCGAGTCGTCGCGTGCTGGCTCGTCCACGCGTACCGCCTGTTCGTCGTTTCCGCTCTGGTTACCTCGAGGCAACCCGGTCGAAGGCCATCATTCCCTACGCGGGGCGACCGCGTCGACCGCGTCGGGCCGATGCGCCCGACATTCGCAGGCAGACAACGCTACTCGCGTCGGCGCACATAACAAGGCACACCGTCCGGTGCGAGCAAAGTGATACCGACATTCAGATTCGGAACGCCGGACGGAGTGACGAGCTCGAATTCGCGAACCAGGTAAGCGAGCGCGAGAGTTGCCTCCAGCATTGCGAAATGCTGGCCGATACACCCCCGTGGTCCGTGCCCGAACGGAAACCAGGCGTAGCGGTGCAGTGACTTCTCACGTTCAGCGCTGAATCGTTCAGGCTCGAATCGGTGGGGGTTGGCAAAGATGTCGGGCCGACGATGAATCGCCCACGGCGAAAGCGCGATCTGCGCGCCGGCTGGGAGGGCGTACCCGCACACGGTGGCGTCCTCGGCGCTGTTGCGGGCGATGAACGGGACCGGGGGAAAGAGACGCGTTGCCTCCTTCACAACCATCTCAGTGAAGGTCAGCGACTTGATTTCCGCTGCTGTCGGCGAATCGGTGAGCACTCGATCCGCCTCCTCGCGGACCCGCGCCTGGACGTCAGGGTGTCGCCCGAGCAGCCACAACGCAAAGGTCAGGGCGATCGACGTCGTCTCCTGGCCGGCCAGAAGGAAGATCATCACCTGATCGCGGACCTCCTCGTCCGTCAGACCTTCGCCGCTGTCCCGAGCGGACACGAGTCGGCCCACCAGATCATCGGAGTGGACGCCATTCGCGCGACGGTGCGCGATGATCTCGTCGCACACCCCGTAGATCTGCTCCTGAGCGGCCCGGATCCGGCGGTTCGCCGGCGTCGGCCAGTGCAGCGGAGCCTTGACCGGTGCGATCCCACGCTTGCGAACTGCTGTGTTCAACACCGGAAAGGCGCTCTGCAGAATGGGCACCATCGTGTGCGCGTCGTCGCCGAACAGGATTCGCACCGCCAGCGGCAGAGTCAGGCTCGTCATTTCGGTCCACAGATCGACCACGCCGGTCGACCTGCTGCGCCAGCCGACGGTGAAACGCTCGATTTCCTCTGCCATCGTCGCCGCATAACCGTCGACCCGCTTGACCGTGAAAAGCGGCTGGATGAATCGCTTCTGCCGAAGCCATGTCTCGTCTTGACTGGTCACAAGTCCGTCGCCGAACAGGTTTCGCATCTCCTGATAGAAGACTTGGTCCTTGCGGTAGTTCGTCGCGGACCGCGCCGCGAGCACGTGTTCGGCGCCGTCCGGGTGGTAGACGCCGTAGATTTCCTGGCGCAACCCAGGCGGACCGAGCACGAAATGGACGACGTCACCGAGTTGTGTGTTGGCGCGAAGTACGAGTTCGAGCGGACTCTTCATGAAGTCCGGCAACGATCCGAGCGTCCGCGATCCGGGCATCGTGGGTGGGGTTTGGACGGGCATGACGTACTCCACTCCTAGAACTCTTCATCTCAGAATTCCATGCGAGGCAACCCCACGACCGCGTAGCCGACTACTCGTTTCCGTCGGCTCCCAATGCGGCGAGTACGGCTTTGGCCGTAGCCACCCCGATGCCTGGCACTTCGGTGATTTCCTCGACAGTCGCCTTCTTCAACCGCGCGACCGAGCCGAAATGCAGGACCAACGCGGTACGGCGTGTCTCCCCCAGGCCGCGCACCGAATCCAGCGCCGAGGCCGTCATTCGGCGAGACCGTTTGCTGCGGTGGAAGGTGATCGCGAAGCGGTGCGCCTCGTCGCGGACCCGCTGCAACAAGTACAAGGATTCGCTCGTCCGCGGCAGGATCACGGGATCTGCCTCCCCCGGTACCCATACCTCCTCGAGCCGCTTGGCCAAGCCGATCACCGACACGTCGGTGATGCCGAGATCGTCCAGCACTTCGGCGGCCGCGGCGACCTGTGGTGCGCCGCCATCGACCACGAACAAGTTGGGCGGATACGCGAACTTCTTCGGTCTGCCGGTCTGCGGATCGAGGGGCGCGTCGGCGGCCGGCTCGTCTGCCCGCATGCGCAGGAAACGACGGCGAGTGACCTCGGCGATACTGGCGACGTCGTCGGAACGCCCGTCTCCGGCAGCCTCCTTGATGGCGTAATGACGGTAGTCGGATTTTCGCGGCAGCCCGTCTTCGAAGACGACCAACGAGGCGACCACGTCGGTGCCCTGCACATGGCTGATGTCGATACATTCGATGCGTAAGGGCGCAGTGTCGAGGTCGAGTGCGTCTTGAATCCCCTGCAATGCGGCCGATCTCGACGTGAAATCGCTCGCGCGCTTGAGTTTGTGCTGCGCAAGCGCCTCCATGGCATTGCGCTGCACGGTCTCGGCGAGCGCCTTTTTGTCACCCCGCTGCGGCACCCGCAACTGCACGGCGGATCCGCGCAGGTCGGACAACCACTGCTGCACCTCATCCGCGTTGGGTGGCAGCGCCGGGACCAGGACTTCTTTCGGCACCACAGCAGCAGGCTGGTCCAACTCGTCCACGCCGTCGACCAGGGCGACCTGCTCGCCGTAGAACTGGGTGAGGAACTGCTCGACCAGAATGGGGAGGTCGCCCTCGTCGGCGACGCCGGATTCGACTGCCTCACCCGCCTTTTCGACCACCCAGCCGCGCTGACCACGCACGCGGCCACCACGGACGTGGAAGACCTGAACGGCGGCCTCCAGCTCGTCGGTTGCGAACGCGACGACGTCCGCATCGGTTCCGCTGCCGAGGACGACGGCCTGCTTCTCCAGCGCGCGACGCAGGGCGCCGACGTCGTCACGGAGCCGCGCCGCCGTTTCGAAATCGAGCTGCTCGGCTGCCTCCTGCATCCGATGTTCGAGATCGCGGACCAGCTTGTCCGTGCGCCCGGCCAAGAAGTCACAGAAGTCTTCGACGATGCGGCGGTGCTCGGCGGCATCGACGCGACCGATGCAAGGAGCCGAACACTTGTCGATGTAACCGAGCAGGCAGGGCCGCCCGATCTGGTTGTGCCGCTTGAACACTCCGGCCGAACACGTACGCGCAGGAAAGACGCGCAACAACAGGTCGAGCGTCTCGCGAATCGCCCAGGCGTGCGAGTACGGACCGAAATATCGGACACCTTTGCGCCGCGCACCCCGATACACGAACAGCCGCGGGTACTCCTCGTTCAACGTGACCGCGAGCACCGGATACGACTTGTCGTCCCGGTAGCGGACGTTGAAACGTGGGTCGAACTCCTTGATCCAGTTGTATTCGAGCTGCAGTGCCTCGACCTCGGTAGACACGACAGTCCACTCGACGCTCGCCGCCGCCGTCACCATCTGCCGCGTGCGCGGATGCAACGACGAAATGTCGGCAAAGTACGAGTTCAGGCGGCTGCGCAGGCTTTTCGCCTTGCCCACGTAGATGACCCGGCGATGTGAATCCCGGAAGCGGTAGACACCGGGCTCCACCGGAATCGAACCCGGGGCTGGCCGGTAGGTCGAAGGGTCGGGCACTTAATCAGGTTAGTCGGGAGCCCCGACACTGTTAGCGTCGGATGATGACCCCCGCGACGAGGATCGCAACCGGATTCCGGGCGGCTCTGGTCGCCGTACTGGCATTCGGTGCGCTGACGGCCTGTTCGTCCGACGAAGACCGATCCGCCAAGAGCGACGAACCGTGCGCCACCCCGGCAAACGGTGTCATCGTGTCCTCGTCGCCGCCGAAACCCGACGGCCCCACCAGCCAGAACCTGTCGACCAACCCGGAAGTCGCGACCGGTTACCGCAAAGGGATGGTTCCGGTCGACACCCGGACCTACGCCGTGTCGACGGCAAATCCAGTGTCCACCATCGCTGCCTGTGAGGTGCTCAGGGACGGCGGCACCGCGGCGGACGCCCTGATCGTCGCCCAAACGGTGCTCGGATTGGTCGAGCCGCAGGCCACCGGAATCGGTGGCGGCGCATTCCTGCTTTATTACGACGCTGCGAAGAAGACCGTCGAGGCATACGACGGCCGTGAGACCGCGCCGAAGGCGGCCACCGAGAACTATCTGCGCTGGATCAGCGACGCCGACCAGACCGAACCGCGACCGAATGTCCGTGCCAGTGGCCGGTCCATCGGCGTGCCGGGCGTGCTGCGGATGCTCGAGCTCGCACACAACGAACACGGCAAGACGCCATGGCGCGACTTGTTCGGTCCGGCGATCGCCCTGGCCGACAGCGGCGTGACGATCAGTCCGCGGTTCGCGGAGCAGATCGCCGCTTCCGCCGCAGACCTCGCTGTCGACGACGACGCGCGAGCGTACTTCTTGAATTCGGATAGGTCGCCGAAGCCCGCGAACACCAAGATCACCAACCCCGCCATGTCGAAGACCCTCAACGCAATTGCGACCGACGGGGCGAACGCTTTCTATACCGGCGCGATCGCAGAGGCGATCGTCGACGCATCGGCCTCGACCGCCGGTGGCAGAACCCCGGGCCAGCTCACCCTCGATGACCTGGCGGGATACCAGGCGAAGAAGCGAACCGCGCTCTGCACGACTTACCGCAACCACGAGATATGCGGCATGCCGAGCCCCTCTTCAGGCGGCACCGCGGTCGCCGCGACACTGGGCATTGTCGAAAACTTCGACCTCGGCGCGCTGGGACCGTCGTCGATCGACAAGGACGGCGGCATCCCGAATGCGAAGGCCGTCCACCTCATCACCGAAGCCGAGCGGCTGGCCTACGCCGACCGCGACAAGTACGTCGCCGACACCGATTTCGTGCCGCTACCAGGAAATTCGACGGACACGCTCCTGAACAAGGAGTACCTGAAGCAACGTGCCGGCCTGATCAATCCCGAGCACAGCATGGGCACCGCCAAGGCTGGCGACTTCGGTCCGGCAGGTTCGGTTCCCGACCGCGAGCATGGGACGAGCCACATATCGATCGCCGACAAATACGGCAACGTCGCCTCGATGACCACCACGGTCGAGTCCGCATTCGGGTCGTTCCACATGGTCGACGGCTTCATCCTCAACAACCAGCTCACCGACTTCTCGGCAACCCCGACCGGTCCGGACGGCGCCGTGCTCGCGAACCGCGTCGAACCCGGCAAACGCCCACGCAGTTCGATGTCGCCGACCCTGGTCTTCGACCGTGGCACCGACGGCACGCGCGGCAATTTCGCGCTGGTCACCGGGTCGCCGGGCGGCTCCGTGATCATCCAATTCGTGGTGGAAACCCTGGTCGGCGTGCTGGATTGGGGGCTGAACCCGCAACAAGCCATCTCGGCAATTTCGTTCGGTGCCGCGAACTCACCGATCACCGGCATAGGCGGCGAGCATCCTTCGGTGAACGTCACCGACGACGGTGCGCTCGATCCCCTGGTCATGGCTCTGCGTGGGATGGGCCATCAAGTTTCGGTAGCACCACGGTCGAGCGGTCTCAGCGTGCTGCTACGCAAAGACGGCGGCTGGATCGGTGGCGCAGACCCCCGACGCGAAGGCGTCGTTACGGGAGATCGGTGGACGCCGTGACGTCGTTCGCCTGCTCTGCAGTCGGCTCGGCCGAGGTCGCGTACTTCTGACCCAGAGCGCGGAACCGCCGGATCGAATCGACGGCGTACGCACGGTCGTTTGCCTGAATCGCCATCACCGGAATGTATTCGTCGTCCGGCAATTCGATTCGTGCCCAGGCCGATCCGTCGGGGAACGACAAACCTTTCGCAAGGTCCCAATCGACGAACTTTTCGCCGAAGACGTTGCGAACCCACACGCCTTTGGCACTGACCCGAAGCCGGGGACGCGCGAGTAGCAGGGCTCCGCCTGCCAGGGCACATCCGAGCAGGATCATGGCCGCTTGGTCCGCGGGCCGGAAATACACACCGGTGTCGGAGTGCCGCAGCAGGATGGCGACAGTGACGAACGAAACGACCAGAAACAGCGCGGAACCGATCGCGTACCGCGTCGATTTACGCGGCCGCACCTCGAGTTCCCAGCTCACTTACGCAACCCACGCAGCGTCAGGGCCGCATCGACTGCCGCCTCTACCGCCTGAGCACCCTTGTCCTCATCCGAATGCGGGAGCCCCGCACGGGCCAGGGCCTCCTGCTCGTTGTTGGTGGTGAGGACGCCGTTGCCGATCGGAGTGCCCTCGTCCAGCGACACCCGAGTCAACCCGGCAGTGACCGCATCGCACACGTACTCGAAATGCGGCGTACCGCCACGGATCACGACACCCAACGCCACGACGGCGTCGTTGTCGCGCGCCAAAGCCTGTGCGATCACTGGCAATTCACCCGCCCCGGCGACACGCACCACCGTGACATCGGTGATGCCGACCTTCTCGGCCTCGCGCGTCGCACCCTCGAGCAGCGCATCGCAAATCACCGAATGCCACCGCGACGCGACGATGCCGAGTTTGATGTCTTTCGCGTTGGCAAGTTCGAGAAAAGGAACCCCAGAGCCACTCATGGTGCAATCCCGTCACGATCGAAGTCGTCGAGGCCGATGAGGTCGTGCCCCATGCGGTCGCGCTTGGTGCGCAGATACGTCAGGTTCTCAGAGTTCGCTCGGACCGGCATAGGAACCCGCTCGGTGATATGCAGACCGTAACCGTCGAGCCCGACCCGCTTGGCTGGATTGTTCGTCAACAGCCGCATCGAGCTGATGCCGAGGTCGACCAAGATCTGAGCGCCGGTCCCGTAATCGCGGGCGTCGGCGGGCAGCCCGAGCTCCAAGTTCGCGTCCACGGTGTCGTGGCCCGAATCCTGCAGCTGGTAGGCCTGCAGCTTGTGCAGCAGTCCGATGCCGCGCCCCTCGTGACCGCGCATGTAGAGCACGACGCCGCGGCCTTCCTGTGCGACCAGGTCGAGTGCGGCGTCCAGCTGCGGACCGCAATCGCAGCGCAACGACCCGAACACGTCGCCGGTAAGGCACTCCGAGTGCACGCGGACGAGCACGTCTTCGCCGTTGCCGTCTTCGCCCGGGATGTTGCCGCGCACCAGCGCGACATGCTCGACGTCGTCGTAGATGCTCTGGTAACCGACTGCGCGGAACGTGCCGTGCCGGGTCGGGATCCGTGCTTCCGCGATCCGGATGACGTGCTTTTCGTGCTTGCGGCGCCACGCGATCATGTCCGCGATGGAGATCATCGCCAGACCGTGTTCGTCGGCGAAGACCCGCAGCTCTTCGGTCTGCGCCATCGCGCCGACGTCCTTCTGACTGACGATTTCGCAGATGACGCCCGCTGGCCGCAGATCTGCCATGCGTGCCAGGTCCACCGCGGCCTCGGTGTGGCCGGGCCGGTGCATGACGCCGCCCTCTTTCGCCCGCAGCGGGACCACGTGGCCCGGGCGAGTGAAGTCGCTGGCATGCGTGTTCGGGTCGGCAAGCTTGCGCATGGTCGCCGCGCGGTCCGAGGCGGAGATGCCGGTGCCGATGCCTTCACGCGCGTCGACCGTCACGGTGTACGCAGTGCCGTGCTTGTCCTGATTGGTCGCGTACATCGGTGGGAGGCCCAACCGATCGCAATCCTCACCTGCGAGCGGCACACACAAGTAGCCGGAGGTGTAGCGGACCATGAAAGCGACCAGTTCCGGTGTGGCTTTCTCCGCGGCGAAAATGAGGTCGCCCTCGTTCTCGCGATCTTCGTCGTCGACGACAACGACCGCTTTACCTGCGGCGATGTCGGCGACTGCACGTTCGATGCTGTCGAACCTGGTCACGTCCGGGCTCCTTGGTCATATGTTTGTTACTTCAGGGTACGGCTGGTCATCCCCGCGCTTGTAGCCGCTCGACGTACTTGGCGATCACATCGACCTCCAGATTGACCGGCGTGCCCACTGCGGCACTGCCCAACGTGGTCAATGCGAGGGTCGTGGGAATGAGCGAAACCTCGAAATAGTCGCCTTGCTCGTCGATGCCGAGAGCCGACACGGTCAACGAAATCCCGTCGACGGTGATCGAGCCCTTTTCGACGACGTAGCGAGCAATGCTGTCGGGCAACGAGATTCGCACGACCTCCCAGTGCTCCGACGGGGACCGGCTGATAACAGCACCGGTGCCGTCGACGTGACCCTGCACGAGATGGCCACCGAGGCGGCTGTTGAGGGCCGCTGCACGCTCGAGGTTGACGGTGCTTCCGACGTGCAGCGCGCCGAGACTCGACCGATCCAGCGTTTCCTTCATCACATCCGCAGTGAACGAACTGCCGTCCACCACCTCGACGACGGTCAGGCACACCCCGTTGACGGCGATCGAATCGCCGTGGCCTGCATCGGATGTCACGAGCGGTCCGCGCACGGTGAAACGCGCCGCGTCACCCAACTCGGCCTTGGCGACGATCTCGCCCAGCTCTTCGACGATCCCTGTGAACATTCCTCACTCCTCCATAGCCGGCACAAGGCTCAGCAACACGTCCGGCCCGATCGTCTCCACGTACTCACGTCGAAAGCGCAGAGCCTGCGCAATATTCCCAACCCCAGCATTCTCTACGGCCGCCGCACCCGTCCCGAGCAGCACCGGGGCAATGTAGGCGAGGATGCGGTCGATTCGTTGCACTGCCAGGAACGCACCCGCCAGCGTCGGACCACCTTCGAGCAGCACGTCGGGATAGTCGGCCATCGCATCGATGACCTCCGCTACGTCGCGGGTCTTCAAGACGAGTGTGGGCGCGGCATCGTCGAGAACCCTCGCGGTTTTCGGGATGTCGCGAGTACCGACGACGACGCGCAACGGCTGGTGTGGCGCGAGGTTCCCGTCGGGCGTTCGGGCGGTCAGCCACGGATCGTCCTGGATTACCGTCCCGGTGCCGATGACGATCGCGTCGAGTTTCGCGCGACCGGCATGAACGCGCGCCCGAGCTTGCGGTCCGGTGATCCACTGACTGGTGCCGTCGGACGCTGCACTCCGGCCGTCCAAGCTCGCGGCGAACTTCCACGTGACGTGAGAACGGCCGGTTCGTTGCCAGTGCAACCAGGCACGAAGCGGTCCGGCGGCAACATCGTCGGCGAGCAGTCCGGCATGGACCGAGACGCCTGCGGTTTCGAGCATTGCTGTGCCGCCCGCGGCAACCGGGTTCGGATCCGAGACGGCGAAGTACACGGTTTCGATGCCGGCTGCGAGCAACGCATCTGTGCAAGGCGGGGTGCGACCGTGGTGGTTGCACGGTTCCAACGTGACGACTGCGGTGCCGCCTCTAGCGAGCTCGCCGGCCAGTCGGAGCGCGACGACCTCGGCGTGCGGTCCGCCGGCGGGTTGCGTCGCGCCGATGCCCGCCAGCTCGCCCGCGGCGTCCAGGATCACCGCCCCGACCGGCGGATTCGGGCTCGTCGTCCCTCGCACTCCCTCGGCTGCCTCGATCGCGAGCCGCATCGCAGCCTCGGGTGTGGTTATCGGCACGGTTGAAGCGTAGTGGCGCACCCCCGACCGGTTCGGGTCAGCTTGCCTGACCCGCGGCCAATCGATAGATCGTGACGTGAACCGACCCGCTCACCATGCTGGGATCAGGCTCGGTGAAATCGAATACGACCTCGTGTTTGTGAGTGCCAAGAATCTTCGCAACACCCTGATAGATCTCGTCGGAATCGCGCACCACCGGCGAGCGGAATACCCGGAGCAGACCGTCTTGGACATTGCACCGCAGGTACCTCGGTTTGTTCACCACGGGTCGGAACGTCATGTTCTAGGCCTCCCGTCTCACGCCCCGAGCCTGGTCCCGGCGCCGCTCCACTGTAGCTCTGACACACCCAGGTATGTCAACCCCGGTTATCAAACCGGGGGGTCATGCTACGGTTCTGCGGTGAGAAACTCGCCGCCCGCGCACGACGACGAGAACGAAACGGTGGGGATAACCGAGCAGATCGGCCCGTGGGAGGTCGAGTACCTGTGGCCTGCGGCGGCCGAACAGGGCGGTCCGTGGACCGTGACGATCCGTCCGGCCACGGGCGCCACGCCAACCGACCTCGCGGGTGGAATTTCGTCGACGATAGCTCGCCAACTCGACTTCCAGCAGGCCGCGAAGGAATGGCGAAAGCAGCGGAAGCAGACAGACACCCGGTCCGAACGCGTGGATACCAAGCGCGCGCAACGACTTCAGAAACTCGTTGCTGTCGGTATCACCGACGAATACCTCGCGTGGCTGGCGAAAACCTATGTGGCACTTGTGTCCGAGGGTGAACGTTCGGTGACGGCCCGGCTCGCCGAACTCGTCGACAAGAAACCCGAGACGATCAAGATCCACCTCAAGGAAGCGCGCAAACGCGAGCTGTTGACGATGGTCAAGGGTCGAGCCGGTGGACACCTCACCGACAAATCACGCGAAATCCTCGGCGAGCGCGGATAACTCGCTTACCGAAGGCGCGGGGCCGCGCTGGCCGCCTTCGCGCGCAGTGCCCGAATCGCCTCGGCAGGATCGGCTGCGCCGTAGACCGCGGAGCCTGCAACGAAGCAATCGACGCCTGCCTCGGCGGCCTGCTCGATCGTGTCGTCGTTGATCCCGCCGTCGATTTCCACCAACAGCTTCAGCTCCCCCGAATCGACCAGGCGACGGACGATTCGGGCTTTGTCGAGTACCTGCGGGATGAACGACTGCCCACCGAAGCCCGGCTCGACACTCATGACCAGCAGCGTGTCGAACTCTTTGAGGATCTCCAGATACGGCTCGATCGGTGTGTTCGGCTTGATCGACAGACCGGCTTTTGCACCAGCAGCGCGGATATCGCGCGCCACTGCGATTGGATCGTCGGTCGCCTCGGCGTGAATCGTCACGTTGTGTGCGCCTGCTTCGGCGTACGGCGGCGCCCATCGGCCCGGATTCTCGATCATGAGGTGGCAGTCGATCGGAATGTCGGTCACCTTGAGCAAGCTCTGCACGATCGGCAGGCCCAACGTGAGGTTCGGGACGAAGTGTGCATCCATGACATCGACATGGACCCATTCGGAGCCCTTGATTGCCGCCAATTCATCGGCGAGCCGTGCAAAGTCGGCGGACAGGATGGACGGTGCGATCATCGGCGCTGGCACGCGTCGCAGTTTAGCCAATGGGCCACAGCAGACCGTCGTCAGCTAGCTTGGGCGAATGGCGAGCGTGAAATCAGCCGAGGAGTTCGTGAGGGCACTTCCCGAGGTTGTCGAGGGCGAGCGTTACGGCAATCGATCGTGGGCAGTCGCGGGCAAGGTCTTCGCGTGGGAGCGGCCGTTCAGCAAGGCGGACATCAAACGCTTCGGCGATCAGACTCCGCCCGCAGGTCCGATCCTGGCGGTCCGGACGGCGGACCTCAACGAGAAAGCGGCCATTCTGGCCGCCCATCCCAAATCATGTTTCTCGATACCGCATTTCAACGGATACGCCGCCGTTCTCATCGATCTGCCGAACACGCACGAAGACGAGTTGCGCGAACTGCTGCTCGACGGCTGGCTCGTATATGCGCCGCCCGCCCTCGCCGCCGAACATCTCAAAGACCGTCCCACCAGTTGAGGACGCGCGTCGCGTAGACGGTCACCCATTTCGACGGCTCTCCCGCAGGCACGTCGACCTCGAACCACACCCGCCCAGGGTGCCTACGCCCTTGCAGCCACGTCCCGTCAGGCTGCCGGGCTGCTCGAACGAGTTCGATTGCTTCGGTCATGCGTGGGTCGGGCATCGCTCCCGCAAGTCGGAAGTACTCGGCAGCGTTGAGCACGTCATAGAACCAACGGAACGGATAGCTGAACCGGACCGCCCACGGTGCCACCGGGTCTCCGGTCGACAGCCGACGAAACAGGTTGCGCTCCAACAGATATTCTTCGCCCGACCGCCGGGCCTCGCGCGTGGCGTCGGTGCCGCCGGTCGCGTTGTCGTAGTCGAGCAGTCCCTTGAGCGCGTTGAGCGTCGAATGAAAGGACGACCGCGTCGAGCCCTCGACCCACTCGCAGTTCCACCCGCCGTCGGGCAGTCGATGCTCGACAAACCAGTCGACGATTCCCTGGACGTCGGCGCCGAGCCACAAACCGTTCGACAAGGTCCAGGAGTTGATGCAGACATCGACCTCGCCGCCCCAGTACGGCAGGTTCTCGTATTCCCAACGCGAGTTCTCCGCGAGCTTTGCAGCCGTTCCGCGTAGGACGGTCGAATCCAGACCCCACTCCCGCAGCGAGTTGAGCGACCACGTGGTGGCGATCCACGGCTGACCTTCCTCGGTGCCGTCGAAGCCCGCCGGAAAGAACGCCCCGCCCGCCCACTGACCATCCGGCTCCTGCAACGCGAGCAGACGTGCGCCGAAGCCTTCGGTGGCGATCGATGCTCGGGTCGCTTCCCACACCTCGGGCGATTCGCCGACCAGGTCGCGCTCGACCTGCCAGCGCAACGCCGGGTCGGAGTCGAGCAGCCACGCAGTCAGCGAATCGCTCATCAGGGCCGCCGCAGCGCTGCCAGGAACATCGCGTCCGTGCCGTGGCGGTGCGGCCACAACTGCACGCCCGGACCGTCACCGACATCGGGCACACCAGGCACAAGTGCACGAGTATCCAACTGCTCTAACCCGAACCGCCGGACCGCGTCAGCCACCACACCGACAGTCTCGGAAAGATGCGGTGAACACGTCGAATACAGCACCACTCCCCCAGGTCGCACGAGATCGACGGCCGCAGCGAGCAATTCGCGCTGCAGCGTCACCAACTCGGCTACGTCGGAAGGTTTTCTGCGCCAACGCGCTTCTGGCCGCCGACGTAGTGCGCCGAGGCCGGTGCACGGCGCGTCGACAAGCACGCGGTCGTAGCCCGGCGTCAGCCCTGACGTTCTGCCGTCGACGACGTGCACGTCGACGGGCAGATTGCGGGTCGTTTTACGGACCAGTTCCGCCCGGTGCGGTGAAGGCTCGACGGCATCCAGTCGCCAGCCGTCGATGTCGGCGAGCCCGCCGAGCAGCGCCGCCTTGCCGCCTGGCCCGGCGCACAGGTCGAGCCAGCGCCCATTGTCGGGACCGTCGAGCGGCGCGAGAGTCAGTGCGCGCGCGACCAATTGGCTACCTTCGTCTTGCACGCCCGCAAGTCCGTCGCGGACCGGTTCGAGCTGGCCAGGATCGCCGCCATCCAGGTACACCGCATACGGCGAATATTTGCCCTGCTCACCACCGGTGATCACGGCCAGTTCTTCCGCGGTGATCTCGCCCGGGCGCGCGACCAGATGCACCGCGGGACGCGCGTCGTCGGCGGCCAACGCATCCCGAAGCTCGCTCGCCCGCACCCCGAGCGCGTCGGAGAATGCCTGCGCGATCCACTTCGGATGCGCGAACTCGAAGGCGAGCCGACCGACGGGGTCGGTCGGCGACAGCGTCTCGACCCATTGCTCGGGAGTCTTCTCACTCGCCCTGCGCAGCACTGCGTTGGCGAAACCGGCTTTGCCGCCGCCGGATTCGGCGCGGACCAGATCCACCGATGTCGAGACCGCCGCGTGTGCACCGGTTCGCGTCCGCAGCAGTTGGTACACCCCGAGTCGGAGCACATCCAGCACCGGACCGTCGATCTCGGCTATGGGCCGCTTTGCACACCGCTCGATCACCGCGTCGAGCAAACCTTGCGCTCGGCAGGCGCCATAGGCGAGCTCCGTCGCGAAGGCAGCATCGCGACCGCTCAGCTTGCGGTCGCGAAGCAGGCCAGGCAGAACGAGATTCGCATACGCGTCCCGCTCACGAACCGCGCGCAGGACATCGCGGGCAACGATGCGTGGCTCGTCGCGCTTCACTCCACTACCGTCGTTGCATCGAGCCGCGCCCCGCGTGACCAGTCGAGTGCACTCATCATCTTTTTCCCTTGCGGTTGAACGTGATCGAGCCGGACCGCCGACGTCGCGGTGCCGATGTAGACACCGTCCTTGCGAACGAGTACTTCGCGGATCGGTAGCGATTCGTCCGCTATCGACACCGGACCGACTTTCACCCGGACTCCCCCGATCGTCGTCCAGGCACCTGGCGCCGGCGTGACCGAGCGGATGTGGCGATGGACCGCAAGTGCCGACTGGTCCCAGCGAATTCGAGCCCCCTCCACGCTGATCTTCGGTGCATACGAGACATCGGCGACCGGCTGCGGAACAGGTTGCATCACACCGGCTTCGACTGCGTCCAACGTCGATTCCAGGAGTGCCGCACCGCTCACGGCGAGCCGGTCGAGGAGCGCTCCTGCCGTGTCGTCAGCACCGATTCGCTCGGTCATGACACCGAGCACCGGGCCGGTGTCGAGCCCTTCTTCGATAATGAAAGTCGTTGCGCCGGTGAATTCGTCGCCCGCGTTGATCGCCGCCTGCACAGGTGCGGCCCCACGCCACGCGGGCAGCAAGGAGAAGTGCAGGTTGATCCAGCCGTATTTCGGTAACGCCAACTGCGACTTGGGAATCAGTGCACCGTATGCGACGACGGGGCAACAATCGGGAGCGAGCGCCGTCAGCTGCTCGACGAAATCGGGCTCCGACATCTTGCGCGGCGTCAGCACCGGAATACCGGCCTCGTCGGCGACCAGCCCGACCGGTGACCGCGACACCTTACGACCCCGACCGGCGACGGCGTCAGGCCGCGTCAGTACCGCGATCACCTCGTGGCGCTCCGATGCGATCAAGCGCTGCAACGACGGCACGGCTGGTGCGGGAGTGCCTGCGAAGACGACGCGCACGTCAGCGACCCGTCCCATGCAGTCCGAGCGGGTTGGCTTTCATGATCGGCGGCGCCTCGTTGGCTCCGAACCATTCGGATTCTCGAATGAACCGCATGGCTTCTTTGCGCGCAGCCTTGTCGAGGCGATCGATGAACAGAACGCCGTCGAGGTGATCGGTCTCGTGCTGAATGCAGCGGGCGAGCAGGTCGCTCCCCTCGATCGTGATCGGCTCACCGTGCATGTTGAAGCCGCGCGCGATCACCGACATGGCGCGTAGGCATTCCGCCCGCAATTCGGGGATCGACAGGCAACCCTCCGGACCGAACTGCTCGGCATCGCCGACGACATCGAACGTCGGATTGACCAGATGGCCACTGAAATCGCCGACGTCGTAGGTGAATACGCGCAGCCCCACACCGAGTTGAGGCGCGGCAAGGCCTGCCCCGCCCAGGTCGTGCATGGTGTCGGTGAGGTCGGCGACGAGCTTGTGCAACTCGCGGTCGAAGTCGACGACCGGCGCGGCCTTGGCTCGCAGGATGGGGTCGCCGAAGAGTCGGACTGGCTGTACTGTCACCGGTCCAGTCTAGGGAGGGGCACTCCCAGCAACTAACAACAGGGAACTCTCAGCGGGAAACCGTGTACAGGGCCAGCGTCGGCGTATTAACTGTCCAGTGGTTGTACTGACCTATCAACACGGAGGATCACATGGCAGGCATTGAGACGAAGTTCGACAAGGCATACGAAACCAAGTCCATCGAAGAGCTCGCCAATGCGCCGGTCGCGGCGCTTCAGGGCATCAGCGACGCGAAGGCCGAGCAGCTACTCGCCGCGCTGGGAGTCAAGACAGTCAAGGATCTGGGCACGAACAAGTACTTCCTTTGGGCACAAGCGGTCGCAAAACTGGCCGAATAGCGGTCGGTGAGCCTGTAAGCCAGGTAGAAACAAAGGTGGCGGCCGGGCGGGGTGTCGAGAGTCCCCCGCCCGGCCGCCGCCGACGTTGCGCTTTGTTCAGTGTGATGCCGCAATAACTTCCGGAATTCCGGTCCCCGGCGCAACTGGAACGCAGCTCGGTGTCTGTGCGGCCGCGGGGTCGAGCGCGGTGATGACCAGCGCAAGAGTGAACGGATCGTACGGCAGTTGGAAATGACCGGTGAAGTTCACCGGGCACAGGTCCTGGATGAACAGATTCGTCGTATTCGGACCGCTCAGAGCGATTCCCGCGACAGGCTGAATCATCTCGTCGATCCGTGAGCCGATTGTCACGTAGTCCACACCTGGCACCGTGTCGCCGCCGCTGTTCAGGTCCGCCAGGAACTCCGAGCCTTGGATTTGCTGGACGACCGCCGGCGTCAGGACCGGCGTCAACATATCGACCGCGCCAGGTATGGCTGCGGCCGCGCTGCCGAGGCCGTAGAAGTTGCCGCCGTGGCTCGGCGACGCGATGCCGACCCAGCGGTTGACGACGTCCGCGCCACCGAGTTTGTTGATGAAGTAGCGGGCAACTGTGGCGCCTTGCGAATAGCCAACGATGTCGATGTTCGGGGCTCCCGTACTGTCGAGCACCAGCTCGACGAACTGACCGAGTTGTGCTGCGCTGGTGCGCAAATCCTCGGTGCCGTACGTCGTTTTGGCGGGATCACGGCCGAAGTTGAGCGCGAATACGCAGAACCCGGCGTCCGCCAGCTGCGGTGAGAGCGCCGCATAGTCGGAATAGGCGCTGGAATCGGTCCCGTGGACGAGAACGACCGGCCGGGGATGATCCTCGCTCGGCACGCAGCCGAAGTCGTTCGCGCCCAATGGCGCGGCGTCCTGATTTTGCTTTTCGTAGGTGATCGCGAAGCCGTGCACCGATTGCACCGGGCCGGGTTGCGTCGGGATTGTCCAGATGCTGCCGGCCGGATCGGCGAGCGCCGGCGATGAGGTTCCCATCGCCATGACGATGCCGACCAGCGGCGCGAGCATCCAGGTCCGAACGTGCGCGGACCTCCCCCGTTTCAAGCAGCCCATAACCAATCATTACGGCTGCCTGAGGTTAGTTCCACCAAATCGGTGAAAACTTGCGACGCGTCTACTTTTCAGTATCCGTCGCAGTCTCGGTGACGCCTTCGTCAGCGAGAATCCGGTACAGGGCCCGGCGTGCCTCGACGAGTACCTCGCTCGCCTGCTTGGCCTGCGCGGGGGTGCCTGCGGTGCCGACCTGATGGACTGCGCCCATCAACTGGCCCACGATGCTGCGAAGGTCGAGCGTCTGATCGCCCACCTCGGCATTGACATCGGCCCAGGGATCACCCAGGTCCGCACGGTTGGCCTCGACGTATTCCTTGCCAGCGTCGGTGAGCTTTGCGGTCTTGCGACCCGCGACCTTCTCGATGATGAGCAGACCTTCGTCTTCGAGCTGCGCCAGTGCGGGGTAGATCGAACCGGGGCTCGGCTTCCATACGCCGTCGCTGCGGTCCTTGATCCGCTGGATCAGTTCGTACCCGTGCATCGACTCGTTCTCGAGCAGCAGCAGAATCGCCGCCCGCACGTCGCCGCGCCTGCCTCGTCCGCCACGACCGCGGCCGCGACCGAAGTGCGCTTCCGGACCGAATCCGCCGAATCCTGGACCGAATCCGCCGCCGCCACCGAACGCGCCGCCGCGGGGGCCGCGACGATGGTGTTCGAACCTGTGGCCGCGTTCTCGCTTGCCCCAAATTCCGTGTTCTTTTTGTGTGTCTTCCATGTGATTGCCTCCTCAGGCTGAGTTTGTCGGAATGACAGTATCGACGATATATCGTCAATCGATCGTCGTCAAGCATGTGCGAAACTGCTGCCATGATTCGTCCGGCACTGACCACCGACATCGAACGGCTCCAGGACATCGAGATAGCGGCTGGTCAGCCATTTCGTGCGATCGGTATGGACCGCATCGCCGATGACGATCCCCCGTCCACGCAGAATCTCACCGGGTACATCGAGCGGCATTGCGCGTGGGTATCGACCGTCGACGGGGTCGTCGCCGCCTACCTGCTCGCCGACCGCATCGATGGGTTCGCGCACATCGAACAGGTGTCGGTGCACCCCGACTACGGTCGGCGTGGCGTCGGTGCCGCGCTGATCGAACACCTCGACCAGTGGGCGAAAGACCACGGTCTGACGGCCCTCACGCTCACAACCTTCCGCGATGTGCCCTGGAACGGTCCGTATTACGAACGCCTAGGATTTCACGAAATGACCGACGCACCAGACGAATTGGTGGCGATTCGGGCGCACGAAACCGAACTCGGCCTCGACGAATGGCCACGGATCGCTATGGTGCGGACCTGCCGCAACTAGCCAATATCTACAGGGTCGATCTGTACGCGCACGGGCGCGTCGGCCTTGCGCGCACTACGGGCAGCCTGCGCTGCGGCAAGCGCACGGGCGAGCGCTGATCCCGCCGCCCGTGGCACGCGGAGCAGCATGCGCTCGACCTCGACCGGCTCGGGGTTGTCGCCCGCGAACGGCTTGCGCGCACCGTCGGGCAACGGCACCGGACCGAGCACCTCGACTTCCGTTGGCAACTCGGCAGATTCGAGCAGGGACGCGATCGCCGCGCCGCTGCCATCGACCGCGGCCAGCCGAATCGCAGGTGGAAACCGAACCTCGGAACGCTCGGCCAACTGCGCTTCCGCGTGCCCGACCGGATCCCAACGAACCAACGCCTGGACCGTCGGAATCCCAGGATCGGCGACGACGATCACCTGCCCACCCGCGGCGGCTGGTCGCACCAACGCCGCCGCACCCATCCAGCGCCGCAACGCTTCTTCGGCTGCCCGCAGGTCCGCCCGACCCAACAACGCCCACCCATCGAGCAGCAGGGCCGCGCCATAACCACCCGCAACGATCGGCTCGGCGCCTATGGTCGCCACCACCAGTTTCGGACCGGCAGGTACTTCGGGCAGCACATCGGATCCACCGGAGCTGACGACGGCAACGCCCGCGAACGCCCGCCCGAGTTCCTCCGCGGTCCTACCTGCACCGACCACGACCGCCCGCAATGACGGCGACCCGCAGGTCCCGCAGCGGTAGGCCGTATCGGCCACGCCGCACCAATTGCACGTGGGAGCTGAGGCACCCTCCCCGCTCGGCAACGCCAACGGACCGTTGCACCGACGACACCGCGCGGGCGATCGACATTTGCCGCACGCCAACGACGGTGCGTAACCGCGACGCGGAACCTGCACCAAGACGGGCGAACCCGCATCGAGCGCCGCTCGCGCTGCCGCAAACGCGACGGCGGGCAACCGAGCACTGCGCGCCGACGGGTCACGTTCCAACGCGTGGTCGCTGTCGCCGGGGACCGTCACCTTCGGCGCACTTTCCCGCAAGATTTGGCGTGGCGCCACCAAGTCGTGCGCCCAGCCGGACTGCACCAGTGACTGCACTTCGGCGGTCCGGGCGTAACCGGCGGCGACGAACGCACAGCCGGCCTCGTGTGCGCGCAACAGCGCAACCTCGCGCGCATGCGGATAAGGAGCACGTGGCTCGGCGTGGTTGTCGTCGCCGTCGTCCCACAGCGCGATCAGCCCCAGCTCCGGCACAGGCGCGAAGATCGAACTTCGCATCCCGACTACAACTTTCGCGGTTCCGCGCAGCGCCGCCAACCAACGCCGGTACCGCGCAGCCGGACCCAGTCCGGCCGCCAACGCGACCGCGCCCGACGAGCCGACCAACTCGACACACGCCGCATGAACTCGATCGAGATCACGCTGATCCGGCACCACGATGAGCGCGCTTTGTCCGCGCGCAGCCACCGTCGCAGCCAATTCGCCCAGCCGACGCGGCCAGTCCTCCCCCGGCAACACCTGCCAGGCCGCCCGCGGAGCGCGGCCTTCGCCGAGGGCGTTCACGAACGCATCGCCGTGCGAATATCGTTGCCACGCAGTCACGTCGACATTCGGCGCGGGCATCGGCACGACCTCGGGCACCGGCTCTGCTTCGACCCGAGCATGCCGCGGCGGCACCGCCAACCGCGCAACATCGGCGCGTGTCCCCGCATAACGCGACGCGACCGCCTCGAGCAGGCTCGCGATCTCGGGAGTCAGCACCCGCTCCGGGGACACAACGCGGTCCAACTTGCCGAGCTTGCCCGGGTGATCGCTCTCCGCCACCCGCTCCAGCAACAACCCGTCGACGAGCCGCCCCGCGAACCTGACGCGAACCCGCACTCCAGGCTGCGCAACGTCATCCAGCTCAGGCGGAACTAGATAGTCGAACTCCCGATCCAGATGCGCAAGCGAGAGAAGCGGCAGCACTCTAGCGATCTCAGACCGCATGAATGTCACATCGATTCAGTGTGACCGACTAAATGTGACATTCATGCGTCAAAGGCCGGCGGCGGCACGCAGCTTGTCGGCGCGGTCCGTGTGCTCCCACGGCAAGTCGATGTCGGTCCGGCCGAAGTGGCCGTATGCCGCGGTCGGTGCGTAGATCGGGCGCAGCAGGTCGAGGTCGCGGATGATGGCGCCCGGACGCAAGTCGAAGACCTCGCTGATCGCGGCCTGGATCTTCGCCGGATCGATCGCCTCGGTGCCGAACGTCTCGACGAACAGGCCGACAGGCGCTGCCTTGCCGATCGCGTACGCAACCTGGACCTCGATGCGACGCGCGAGACCGGCAGCCACTGCGTTCTTCGCAACCCAGCGCATCGCATAGGCAGCTGAGCGGTCCACCTTCGACGGATCCTTGCCCGAGAACGCGCCGCCACCGTGGCGCGCCATACCGCCGTACGTGTCAACGATGATCTTTCGACCCGTCAAGCCGGCGTCACCCATCGGACCGCCGAGGACGAAACGACCTGTCGGGTTGACGAGCAGCCGCACGTCGGACGTGTCGAGCGAAGGCAGCTCGAGGTCGGCGAGCACCGAGCCCAATACCTTTTCGCGAATGTCGGGCGTCAGCAGGTTGTCGAGGTCGATATCGGCCGCGTGCTGCGTCGAGACGACGACCGTATCGAGGCGAATCGCGTTGTCGCCGTCGTATTCGATGGTGACCTGAGTCTTGCCGTCCGGGCGCAGGTACGGCAGCACGCCCGACTTGCGGACCTCGGTCAGCCGGCGGGCCAGGCGATGAGCCAGTGCGATCGGCAGCGGCATCAGTTCTGGGGTTTCGATCGTGGCGTACCCGAACATCAGGCCCTGGTCGCCAGCGCCTTGACGCTCGATCTCGTCGTCGAGGACGCCGTCGACTCGTGCTTCGTGCGAATGATCGACGCCCTGAGCGATTTCCGGTGACTGCGCACCGATTGCCACGTTCACACCGCACGAATTGCCGTCGAAACCCTTGGCAGACGAGTCGTAGCCGATTTCGAGAACCTTTTCGCGGACGATCCTGGGGATGTCGACGTAGGCGGTCGTCGTGACTTCGCCTGCAACGTGCACCTGACCGGTCGTGACCAGAGTCTCGACAGCAACGCGGCTCCGGGGATCCTCGGCAAGGAGCGCGTCGAGAACGGAATCGCTGATCGCGTCACAGATCTTGTCCGGGTGCCCTTCGGTCACGGACTCACTGGTGAATAGGCGACGACCGTACTTGCTCACAGATCTCCCTCTCGTCTGGTACAGGTGTCCTCATATCAGCGTAAGCGCCGATGCGTTCAAGCGTTCGGTGGGCGGTCCAGCAACCGTGCCAACGCGTCCAGCACGCGGCTCGCCATCAACGATTTCGAGCCGTGGTCCAGAGCGATTTCCTGGCCGTCAGCGGTGAGCAGCCACCCATCGTTGTTGTCGACTTCGAAAGCTTTTCCCTCGCCGACCGGATTGACGACCAGCAGGTCGCAACCCTTGCGGACCAGCTTCGCACGAGCATGGGTGAGAACGTCACCATTAGCATCACCCGTTTCTGCGGCAAATCCGACGATCGCCGTGGTCGGCGGAAGCGCACCATCGCGACGCGCTTCGACCAGTCCGGCCAGGATGTCTTCGTTGCGGGTGAGCGGAATGACGTCGGGCTCGTCTGCGCCCTTCTTGATCTTGGCCGTCGCGACCGTCGTCGGTCGAAAATCGGCGACCGCGGCAGACATGATGACCGCTTCGGCGTTGACCGCGTGCTTGTCGACGGCCTCGCGCATCTGTTCGGCAGTCTGCACGTGCACCATCTCGACGGCGGCGGGCGCATCCAGGCCCGCGGTATTGCCGGAAATCAAGGTGACAGTGGCGCCGCGTTGCACGGCAAGGCGTGCGATCGCGTAGCCCTGTTTGCCTGAGCTTCGGTTTCCGAGAAAGCGCACCGGATCCAGCGGCTCACGCGTGCCGCCTGCGGACACGACGACCCGACGGCCTTCGAGGTCACGCGGCAGCGCGTCGGCGCGTTCCAGCAGCAGGGAGGCCAGGGCGAACAGTTCGCCCGGCTCAGGCAGTCGCCCCGATCCAGTGTCTTTGCCGGTCAGCCGACCGACTGCGGGCTCGACGACGACGGTGCCGCGCGCACGAAGGGCCGCGACATTGGCAACGGTCGCGGGGTGTTCCCACATTTCGGTGTGCATCGCAGGCGCGAACATCACGGGGCACCGTGCTGTCAGCAAGGTCGCGGTCAACAGATCGTCGGCTCGTCCGTGGACGGCTCGCGCGATCAGATCGGCGGTCGCAGGCGCAATCACGACGAGGTCGGCCTGTTGGCCGATGCGGACGTGCGGAACCTGCGGAACATCTTCGAACACGCCGGTATGCACGGGATTACCCGACAGCGCCTCGAACGTGGCGCGCCCGATGAACTCCAGCGCCGAGCGGGTCGGGATCACGGTCACGTGATGCCCGGCCTCGGTGAAGTCGCGGATCAGCGAACACGATTTGTACGCAGCGATCCCTCCGCCGACACCGACCACTACCTGAGCCATGGAACCTGCTTCGTTTGCGGGCCGGCACGCTCTGGACTGAGGAGCGCGAGGGAGCGCAGCGACTGAGTGCGACGAGGGAAGACCGTGCCTACATGGCCCGCAAACCCGCCGAGCGGAGCGAGGCCATTAGACACAGTTATTCGCCTTCGGTGTGCTCGAGCAGATCGGCGTGAATCTCGCGCAGCGCGATCGAGAGCGGCTTCTCCTGCAAGCCCGGCTCGACGAGCGGGCCGACGTATTCGAGGATGCCGTCACCGAGCTGGTTGTAGTAATCGTTGATCTGGCGAGCACGCTTTGCCGCGTAGATCACAAGCGCATACTTCGACGACGTGCGCGCGAGCAGCTCGTCGATCGGCGGATTCGTGATGCCGAGCGGGGTGTCGTAGGCAGGCAGAACCGCGTTGATTTCGGAATCTGCTGCTAGGGGGCTACTCACTCGGAAACTCCTGGGGTCGTCAGCTCATCGGACCGTAATGACGGTCCAACCAACAAGGATACCAACTCGTCGCACGCATGCTGGACATCGGCGTTGACGATCACCTTGTCGAACTCACCGGTGGCCGCCAATTCGATGCGCGCCGTTTCGAGTCGCCGCGCGATGACGGCCTCGGATTCGGTGCCGCGCGACGTCAGCCGAGCCACCAATTCGTCCCAGCTCGGCGGCGCGAGAAACACGCGGATCGCTTCAGGCATGGATTCGTGGACGGCCCGGGCACCGGCGAGGTCGACTTCGACCAGCACCGGTTGTCCCTTTTCGAGGGCATGCCGGACCGGCACCGCAGGGGTGCCGGATCGGTGCAAACCCCCATGAATGTCTGCCCATTCGAGCAGCTCACCTGCGGTGATCATGCGGTCGAACTCGGCATGACTCACGAAGTGGTAGTCCTCGCCGTCCACCTCGCCCGGTCTGGGCGAGCGTGTGGTCGCCGAAACGCTGAACAGCAGGTTGCTCAGCTTCGCACGGACGCAACGGACGACAGTCGTCTTCCCGACCGCAGAGGGGCCGACCAAGACGATGAGTCGACCCCGTTGCGCGTCAGTCGAAATCGAACCTGGCGAGCAGCGCCTTGCGCTGACGATCGCCGAGTCCACGCAGCCGACGAGTCGGAGCGATCTCCAGCTCGGTCATGATTTCCTGCGCCTTGACTTTGCCAACCTTCGGCAAAGCTTCCAGCAGGGCGGAGACTTTCATCTTGCCGAGAATCTCGTCCTTTTCTGCGTCGGTGAGCACCTGCTTCAGGTCGGTGCCACCGCGCTTCAGGCGCTCCTTGAGCTCAGCCCTGGCGCGACGAGCGGCAGCCGCCTTCTCCAAAGCAGCGGCGCGCTGCTCAGCAGTCAACTGGGGAAGGGCCACGGTTCCTCCGTCTCATCGTTTTGCAATTTGTTTGCGCCGGCGAAGTCGAGTGATTTCGCCAGCAGCCTTTGCGACCGTACCCACGCTGATCATCGATTGCGAACCCACCCCCCTGGTCAGGCCACATTTCCGGTGTGTTGGACCGGCGCGTCGCTGGCCGCATCCGCCAGGATTTCATACCGAAAGTCGGTTTTGCACCCGATTCCCCAAATCGGCGCAGCAAGAGAAATCCCAGGTGGGAGCCCCGTATCCGGCAACGTTCTGACAGGATTCGAGGCATGAAAATCGGCGTTTTTACGCAGGAAGCGACTGTCGACAAAATTGTCGAGCGTGTTCGCGACGCTCACGACCGCGGGTTTGCCCGGGCGTGGTTGCCGCAGATTTTCCAGCTCGACGCACTGACAGCGATCGCGGTCGCCGCCCGTGAGGTCCCCGAGATCGGCTTGGGGACCGCTGTGGTTCCCACTTACCCTCGGCACCCGTTTGCGCTCGCTCAGCAGGCGCTCACGACCCAGCAAACCGCCGGCGGGCGCCTGAGCCTGGGCATCGGCCTCTCGCACCGCGTGGTCATCGAGGGAATGCTCGGCATGAAGTGGGGCGAAGTTCGCCACCTCCGCGAATACCTGGCGATCCTCATGCCGCTTCTGCACGGCGAGAAGGCGGACTTCGCGGGCGACACTCTCACCGGCCGCCTGGAGCTCGACATCGCCGCAGACCCCGTCCCGGTACTCGTGGCCGCGCTGGGTCCGAAACTGCTCGATCTCGCGGGCCGGACCACCGACGGCACCGTGACCTGGATGACCGGTCTCGACACTTTGTCGAGCTACGTCGTGCCGTCCATCCGCGCCGGTGCGACCGCGGCTGGGCGGCCGGACCCACAGGTCGTCGCCTCGCTCCCCGTTGCGGTCACCGACGACGAGGAGACCGCGCGCAAAGTCGCGGCGAAGGCGTTCTCGGTATACAACCATTTGCCGTCGTACCGCGCGATGCTCGACCGCGAAGGCGCTGGCGGGCCGGCCGACGTCGCGATCGTGGGCGACGAGGCGACGGTAAAGGCTCGGATCGCCGAGTTCGCCGACGCAGGCGTCACGGAGTTCGTCGTCGTCCCCTATTTCGAACGCGAACGAACCCTCGACCTGGCTGCGACCCTGGTCTAGCTATTCAGGAAGGCGAAGCTCTCCTGGGACTTCGTCAACGCTGCCCGCAGCGCAGACACCGACGGACCTTCGCGCAGGACCTCGCGTGACACGCTCGGCAACACGCCGTGCAATGCGTCACCGACCAGGCGACGCACATCGTCCGGTCCGCCGCCTTGGGCGCCGATCCCCGGCATCAGGATCGGACCGTTCAGCTTCGTCAAGTCGGGCGCACTGACGAGCGTGGACCCCACGACGACGCCGACCGAACCCAAGTGGTCCGAGCCTGCGTTGCGCGCCGCGACCTCGTCGACGATCGTTTGACTCACGGTCCGACCGTCGGGGTTGATCGCGTTCTGCACTTGCGGGCCTTCTGGATTCGACGTGGCCGCAAGAACGAAGACTCCGTGGTGATTGTCCTGGGCAAGCTGCAGGGCCGGCTCCAGCGACCCGAAGCCCAGGTACGGCGACACGGTGACGGCGTCCGAGCACAGTGGCGATTCGTCGTGGAGCCAGGTGCGTGCGTACGCGGCCATCGTTGTACCGATGTCGCCGCGTTTGGCGTCTGCGAGCACGAGGGTCCCGGACGCCCGGAGCACGCTGACAGTGCGCTCCAGGACTGCGATCCCGGCCGAGCCGAACGATTCGAAGAACGCAACCTGCGGCTTCACGATGGCCACGAGACCATCGAACGCTTCGACGCAGATCTCCGCGAATTGTTCGAGCCCTTCGGGAGTTTCGGGCAACTCCCACGCGGCGAGCAGCTCGCGGTGCGGATCGATTCCCACACACACCGGACCGTGGTGGGCAACCGCTGCCGAGAGCCTCGCGCCGAACGACTTCGTCACGACTGTGGCCGCAACGCCGCGTGCCGTTCCTGCAGTGACCGCACGCCTATGTCGCCCCGGATACTCGCCTCGATCCCCTGGACCGCGGCTGCCGCGCCCTGCACGGTCGTGATGCAGGGGATGTTCACCATGACGGCGGCACTGCGGATCTCGTAGCCGTCGACGCGGGGACCGGAGTTTCCGAACGGTGTGTTGAACACCATGTCGACCTCGCCGTCCTTGATCTGGTCGACGATGTTGGGCTCACCGTCCGGTAGCGGATCGGACACCTTGCGAACAACTTCGCAGGGAATGCCGTTTCGTCGTAACATTTCCGCCGTACCCTCGGTTGCGAGGATACGAAATCCCAAGTCCGCCAATCGTTTCACGGGAAACACCATCGACCGCTTGTCCCGGTTCGCGATGGATACGAAGATCGTTCCTTCGGTCGGGAGCGACCCGTACGCGGCAGCCTGCGACTTGGCGAAAGCGCGACCGAAATCGGAGTCGATACCCATCACTTCGCCGGTGGATTTCATCTCCGGGCTGAGCAGCGAATCGACGTTGCTGCCGTCGGCACGCCGGAACCTGTTGAACGGCAGCACCGCTTCCTTGACCGCCACCGGCGAATCCGTCGGGGAATGGCCGCCGTCGCCCTCCGCGGGGAGCATCCCACTCGCCCGTAGTTCGGCGATGGTGGCGCCCAGCATGATTCGCGCTGCCGCCTTCGCCAGCGGAACCGCCGTCGCCTTGGAGACGAACGGCACGGTCCGACTCGCGCGCGGATTGGCTTCGAGGACGTAGAGCACGTCGTCCTTCAACGCGTACTGCACGTTCATCAGCCCCTTGACGCCGATGCCCTTCGCCAGCGCCTCCGTCGAGCGCCGGACTGCATCGATATCGCTGCGCCCCAACGTGATCGGCGGCAATGCGCACGCCGAGTCGCCGGAGTGGATACCGGCTTCCTCGATGTGCTCCATCACGCCACCGAGGTAGACCTCGACGCCGTCGCAGAGCGCGTCGACGTCGATCTCGATCGCATCCTCCAGGAAGCGGTCCACCAAAACCGGGTGCTCAGGGGTGATCTCGGTCGCGCGAGAGATGTAATCCTCCAGCGACGGCTCGTCGTACACGATCTCCATCCCGCGCCCACCGAGCACGTAGGACGGCCGTACGAGCACCGGATAGCCGATCTCCGCGGCGATCTTCTTGGCTTGCGGGAAGGTCGTGGCCGTGCCGAACTTCGGCGCAGGCAGGCCTGCGGCGGTCAGCACGTCGCCGAACTCACCGCGGTCCTCGGCCAGATCGATTGCGGCCGGACTTGTTCCGACGATCGGCACGCCGGCGTCTTCCAGCCGCTGCGCCAACCCGAGCGGCGTCTGGCCGCCCAGTTGGACGATGACGCCGACGACGGTCCCAGACTGGGATTCGGCGTTGTAAACCTCGAGGACGTCCTCGAACGTCAGCGGCTCGAAGTAGAGACGGTCCGCGGTGTCGTAGTCGGTGGAGACGGTCTCGGGGTTGCAGTTGACCATGACGGTCTCGTAGCCGGCTTGTGAAAGCGTTTGCGCGGCATGCACACACGAGTAGTCGAACTCGATGCCCTGCCCGATCCGGTTCGGCCCGGATCCCAAGATGATGACCTTGCCCCGCTCGGTCTGCGGCGCGACCTCGGACTCTGCATCGGGATCGAGCTCGTAAGTCGAATAGTGATACGGCGTCTTGGCCTCGAACTCGGCTGCACACGTGTCGACAGTTTTGTAGACGGGCCGAACGCCGAGCCGGTGACGGAGGGTCCGTACGCCGCCCTCCCCCGCGAGTTCGGGGCGCAACATGGCGATCTGCCGATCCGACAGTCCTGCGTGCTTGCACTGCCGCAGCAACAGCGCGTCGAGCACCGGCGCGTCGAGCAGTTGCTGCCGCAGCTGGACCAGCCCGTTGACCTCTTCGACGAACCACGGGTCGATGCCGGATGCCTTCGCCACGTCTTCGACGGAGGCACCGAATCGGAGCGCACGCTCGACCTGGTAAATCCGGCCTTCGGTCGGCGTCCGAAGATCCTCGAGAATCTGTTCGGGATCGGTCCACTTGCCGTCGTCGAGTGTCCAGAAGCCGGTCGCCTTCGTCTCCAGCGACCGGAGCACCTTGCCGAGCGCCTCTGCGAAGTTGCGGCCCAAGCTCATCGCCTCGCCGACCGACTTCATCGTGGTCGTCAGGGTCGGGTCAGCGCCGGGAAACTTCTCGAACGCGAACCGCGGTGCTTTGACGACGATGTAGTCCAAGGTCGGCTCGAAACACGCCGGCGTTTCCTTGGTGATGTCGTTGACGATCTCGTCCAATGTGTAGCCCACCGCGAGCTTGGCGGCGATCTTGGCGATCGGGAAGCCCGTCGCCTTCGATGCCAACGCCGAAGACCGCGATACGCGCGGGTTCATCTCGATCACGATCAACCGGCCGTCGCTCGGGTCGATCGCGAACTGGATGTTGCAGCCGCCGGTGTCGACGCCGACCTCACGCAAGATGTCGATGCCGAGGTCGCGCATCTTCTGGTACTCGCGGTCGGTCAGGGTGAGCGCGGGCGCCACCGTCACCGAGTCGCCGGTATGGACGCCCATCGGGTCGACGTTCTCGATCGAGCAGACGATCACCACGTTGTCGCGGCGGTCGCGCATCAGCTCGAGCTCGAATTCCTTCCACCCGAGGATCGACTCCTCGATCAACACGTTCGCCGACGGCGACGCCGCCAAGCCGCCACCCGCGATGCGGTCCAGGTCCTCGTCGTTGTACGCCATGCCGGAACCGAGCCCACCCATGGTGAAGCTGGGCCGGACGACGACAGGGAAGCCGAGTTCGGCGACCGTCTCGTGCACTTCGGCCATCGTGTAGCAAACCCGCGACTTCGCCGATTCGCCACCGACTTTCGCGACGATGTCCTTGAACTTCTGCCGGTCCTCACCGCGCTGGATGGCCTCGAAGTCCGCACCGATCAGCTCGACGTTGTACTTGGCGAGAATGCCGCGCTCATGCAGTGCGACAGCGGTGTTCAGTGCGGTCTGGCCGCCAAGCGTCGCGAGAATCGCATCCGGGCGCTCGATTTCGATGACCTTCTCGACGAACTCCCACGTGATCGGCTCGACGTAGGTGGAATCGGCGAACTCCGGGTCCGTCATGATCGTCGCCGGGTTCGAGTTCACCAACGACACCCGCAGGCCTTCGTCCCGCAGGACGCGACACGCCTGGGTGCCCGAATAGTCGAACTCACACGCCTGGCCGATCACGATCGGACCTGAGCCGATCACCAAGATGTGGTGGAGATCTGTGCGCTTCGGCATCAGTTATTGCCGCCCATCGTGTTGACAAAACGGTCGAAAAGATACGCCGCATCATGCGGTCCTGCCGCGGCCTCTGGGTGGTACTGGACCGAGAAGGCGCGACCGTCGAGCAACCGAACCCCTTCGACCACACCGTCGTTCGCGCAGGTGTGGCTCACGACCGCCCGGCCGAACGGAGTGTCGAACTCCTCCCCGGCCTCACCTTCCAGCGCGAAGCCGTGGTTCTGCGCGGTGATCGAAATCCGGCCGGTCTCGAGTTCGACGACTGGAATGTTGATTCCGCGATGACCGAACTTCATCTTGTACGTGTTGCGGCCCAGCGCCCGACCCAGAATCTGGTTGCCGAAGCAGATGCCGAACAACGGCAGTCCGCGTTCGAGCACTGCCTGCGTCAACGCGACCGCTCCTCCGGCAGTAGCCGGGTCACCAGGCCCGTTCGACAGGAACACCCCATCCGGCTTCAGCGCCAGGATCTGGTCGATCGTGGTGTTCGCCGAGACGACGTGCACCCGAACCCCTCGCTGCGCAAACATGCGCGGCGTGTTCGTCTTGATGCCGAGGTCGACAGCGGCGACCGTGTACCGCACATCACCGACCGGCTCGATCGTGTACGACTTCGTCGTGCTGACCTCGCTGGCGAGGTCCGCACCGAGCATCGAAGGCTGCGCTTGCACGCGCTCGAGTGCATTCTCGATCGAGGTGAACGCGTCGCCGGAGAAGATTCCCGCGCGCATCGACCCGCGAGTGCGCAAGTGCCGCACCACCGCTCGGGTGTCGATTCCCGCAATCCCGACGACGTTCTGCCGGACCAACTCGTCCTGCAGCGATCCGGTGGCTCGCCAATTCGACGTCCGCCGCGAAGGGTCACGGACCGCATATCCCGCGACCCAGATTCGCGCGCCCTCGTCGTCTTCGTCGTTCCACCCGGTGTTGCCAATTTGTGGCGCGGTCGCGACGACGATCTGGCGGTGGTAGCTGGGATCGGTCAGCGTTTCCTGGTAGCCGGTCATCGCCGTACAGAAGACAGCTTCGCCGAGCGTTTCACCTACCGCTCCGAAGCTGGATCCCGGAAAGGCGCGGCCGTCTTCGAGCACCAGCACCGCGGGTGTCGGGGTCATTCGAGTTCTCCGTTCAGCACGAAAGGGTCGTGCGACCGTTCTTCCGTCGCAACCGGTTGGGTCCACGTCGAGTACACAGATTTGTCGTTGGCGCGGAACCCGGTGTCGATCTCGGTACCGGTCGGCAGCAGCCAGCGGATGACCAGCAGTCCGTCCGCCGTCATCACCTTGCCTGCCAACCCGCGTTGAGTTCGGATGTTGCGAATAGACACATTCGGGATCCAGATCGCGCTCGCTCCGGTGCGTTCGAGCAGGATTCCCCGCTCGAACCGCGTCAGTTCGGCGCTGGCGCGGAAGCCGAGATCGCCCACCGCAATACGGTCCTGCCACGTCTCCGTCGTCGTCGAACCGACGTAGAGGCCGGCGGTCGGTTCGACGACTTGCGCGCCGAAATCATTGGGCACCGCAGGCAGCTCACCGATGGCGGGAGCTTGCCGACGCCCGCGCCGCTGCCAGCCGCGGTACATCAGCCACACGAGAAGCACCCAGACCGCGACGACTATGAGTACCCACAACGCTCTTTCCATGTCAGCCCCTCTTTGTCACTTGGCCACCGAGCGCGGTTACGCGGCCGCGCAAAAACGTCGCGGTCACCCGCCCTTGCATCGTCATCGATTCGTACGGCGTGTTCTTCGACAAACTCGCCAACTCCGGGCCCCGGACCGTCCAGCTCGCATCCGGGTCGACGAGCACCAGGTTCGCCGGTTCGCCCACGTCGATCGGACGTCCGTGATCGTCGAGCCCAACGATTTCCGCGGGCCGTTCGCTCATGACTCGGGCAACCCCGCGCCAGTCGAGCAGCCCAGGACGCACCATCGTTTCCACAACGATCGACAGCGCAGTCTCCAGTCCGAGCATGCCGGGACGCGCGACGGAGAATTCGCAGCACTTCTCCTGTTCGGCATGCGGGGCGTGGTCGGTGGCGACACAGTCGATCGTGCCGTCCGCCAAGCCTTTTCGCAGTGCTGCAACATCGGAGGCTTCGCGCAGCGGCGGGTTCACCTTGTTGACCGCGTCGTAGGTCTCCAGCCGCGAGTCGTCCAGCAGCAGATGGTGCGGAGTGACCTCGGCGGTGATCGAAATGTTCTGCGCCTTCGCCCATTCGATCAGGGCGACCGTGCCCGCCGTCGAAGCGTGGCAGATGTGCACTCGCGTATTCGCGTCTCGGGCGAGGAGTGCGTCCCGCGCGACGATGGACTCTTCGGCGGCACGCGGCCAGCCGGCAAGTCCGAGCCGCGCCGCCGTGGCACCTTCGTGCGCCACTGCACCTTCGGTCAAGCGTGGTTCCTCCGCATGCTGGGCGATCAGCACACCCAGCGAACTCGCGTACTCCAGTGCGCGCCGCATCAGCAGCGGATCGTGCACGCATTTGCCGTCGTCGGAGAACATCCGCACTCCGGCGGTTCCTGCCGCCATCGTGCCCATTTCGGCCAATTGCTTGCCTTCGAGCCCAACCGTCACCGCGCCCACCGGGTGCACATCGACCAGCCCGACCTCCTGGCCACGGCGAAACACATGGTCGGTGATGACGACGGAGTCGGCGACCGGGTTGGTGTTCGCCATCGCGAACACGGCTGTGTACCCGCCGAGAGCGGCAGCGGCCGAGCCGGACTCGATCGTCTCTGTGTCTTCACGGCCCGGTTCGCGCAGGTGGGTGTGCAGGTCGACGAAGCCGGGCAGCAATACCTGACCGCTCGCATCGATGACCTGGGCACCGTCGTCGGCCAGGCCCGTGCCGATTTCGAGAATCTCACCGTCGCCGAGCCTGATGTCGACAGGCTCACCCTCGCCGTAGGGGCGTGCTCCCTTGATGAGGACGGTCATGCGGCTACCTCGCTGCGCTCGGGCGCCGCATTCGTGCTGATTGTTCGCTCGCTGCGCTCGCTCATGCAACCGCCTCGTCCGTGCCGACCAGCAGCCGAAACAGCACTGCCATCCGCATGTGCACTCCGTTCGTCACCTGTTGCAGTACAGCGGTTTTCGATGAATCGGCGACCGAGTGCGCGATTTCCATGCCGCGCAGCATCGGTCCGGGGTGCAGCACGGTCGCGTGGTCGGCCAGCATGCCGAGCCGCTTCTCCGACAGTCCGTAGGCCACCGAATACTCACGCGCCGACGGGAAGAAGCCACCGTTCATGCGTTCGGCCTGCACGCGCAGCAGCAGCACGGCATCGGCACCCGGCAACTCGGCGTCGATCGAGTGCGACACGGTCACCGGCCAGGTCTCCACACCGAACGGCAACAGCGTGCGCGGCGCGACCAGCACCACTTCGGCGCCGAGCTTCGCCAGCAGCAACGCGTTGGAGCGCGCGACGCGGCTGTGGAGAATGTCGCCGACGATCACGATGCGCTTCTCCTCGATGCCGCCGAGGCGCTGGCGGATCGTCAGCGCATCCAGCAACGCCTGGGTCGGGTGCTCGTGGGTACCGTCGCCGGCGTTGATGACGGCAGGTCCGTCGCCTTGGTTGCTCGTCCACGCTGCGATCTGATGAGCCGCGCCCGAGGCAGGATGGCGAACGATCAGCGCGTCGGCGCCGGCAGCGCGCAACGTCATCGCCGTGTCGCGGAGCGATTCGCCCTTCGACACCGACGAACTGCTGGCACTCACGTTGATGACGTCGGCGCTCATCCATTTGCCTGCGACCTCGAACGACACTCGCGTCCGCGTCGAGTTCTCGTAGAACACGGTCATCACGGTGCGACCACGCAACGTCGGGAGCTTCTTGACTTCACGACCCAGCAGCGCCTGCTCGAACCGCTCTGCGTCGTCCAACAACGACGTCGCGCTCTCTCGGGTGAGATCGGCGACGGTAAGCAGGTGCTTCATTCGACGCCACTGGATTCGACGCCACTGCTTTTCGCGGCGGCAGCGTGGAGCAGGACGGCGTCGCGTCCATCGTGCTCGACGAGCAGCACCGATACGTCTTCTGCTCGGGAGGTCGGGACGTTCTTTCCGACATAGTCGGCGCGCAGCGGGAGTTCGCGGTGACCACGATCGACCAGGACCGCCAGCTGCACCGACCTTGCCCGACCGAGATCGCGCAGCGCATCGAGCGCCGAGCGGACCGTGCGGCCCGAGAAGAGAACGTCGTCCACCAGCACAACCAACGCATCTTCGATCCCGCCGTCGGGGACGGAGGTCCGTTCCAGCGGTCGATGCGGTTTGGTCCGTAAGTCGTCGCGGTAGAGGGTGATGTCGAGTGAGCCGACTGCGGGCCTGATCCCGGCGAACTCTTCGATCTTGTCGGCCAGCCGATGCGCGAGAGTCGTACCGCGCGTGGGGATTCCGATCAGCACGACCCGCGGGGCCGCCACGTCGTCGGCATCCAGGGCGGTCTTCTCGATGATTTGGTGCGCGATTCTGGCGATAGTTCGAGCAACGTCCGCCGACGACAGCAACTCTCGTGCCGAAGCGGCCCATTCAGGACTGTGTCGTGTCGAAGAATCGACAGCGCCAGCGTGCTCGGAGACCCGTTTGTCGGGCATGCGCATACCTCCGACCTCCTTCTCCGCCTCTCTGGACGGATCGTTAAAGGATGTCTTATCGGCAGCTAGCCTAGCAGCGCGGGGCCTCGGGGAAAGAATTCTCGCGGCGCAATCGGTCGACCGTCGATATTCTTGCGGTGAGCACGCAAATTACGGACAAAGGGGGGCCGATGACCGCGATCTACGTCGTGTGCTTCACCATCGGCGTCGTTGCGCTGGTCGGAAGCGCCGTGCTCGGCGAATTCGGTGGTGCCGACCATCACGGTGGCGTCGGCGGACACACCGGCGACGGCGTGCCCATTCTGAGCCTGACCACGATCGCCACCGGAATCTTCGGCTTCGGCGCAGGTGGCTGGGGCACGGACCTGCTAGGTCTCGACGAACCTGGTCCGGTGATCGCGGGTGCGGTGACGGCAGTCGCGTTGATGTTGATCTTCCGTGGGCTCCTGCTCCCCTACTTGCTTCGCCAGCAAGCGAATTCGCACTTCAGCCGTCGATCGTTCGTCGGTCTGCTCGGTCGCGTGGAACTGGCGATTCCGCTGGACGGCTGGGGCGAGATCGTGTTCACCGACCCAGGCGGCAGCAGAGTGCGCGCCAAAGCGAAAAGCGCCGAACCTGTTGCGCTTCCGGCCGCCAGCCAGATCTACATCACAGACGTCGACGACGAGTTCGTGCACGTGATCGCCGTACCCGAGCTCGATTAAGAAGCAAGGAGCACAACGACATGCTGGTGACCATCATCGTGGCCGCCCTAGCTGCGCTTATCGTGTTCATCGCGCTGCCACTGATCTACGTCAAGAACTACATCAAGGTGCCGCCGAACGAAGTCGCGGTGTTCACCGGCCGTGGCACCCCCAAGGTGGTCCGAGGTGGGGCCAGATTCCGGATTCCCGGCATCGAACGCGTCGACAAAATGTCGCTCGAACCGTTCAACGTCAACATCAACCTGCAGAATGCGTTGTCGAACAACGGGGTCCCGGTCAGTGTCGAGGCCGTCGGGCTGGTCCGGATCGGGTCCAACGACGAGGCAGTGCAGACCGCGGTCCAGCGCTTCTTGACCGCTGACCTGCACGAACTACAACGCCAGATCAACGAGATCCTGTCCGGCAGCCTGCGCGGCATCACCGCACAGATGACCGTCGAAGACCTCAACTCCAACCGCGACACCCTCGCGCGCAGCGTCGTCGAGGAGGCGGGCAGCGACCTCGCACGCATCGGCATGGAGGTCGACGTCCTCAAGATCGCGGGGATCTCCGACAAGAACGGCTACCTCGAGTCGCTCGGTGAGCGCCGAATCGCCGAGGTCAGACGCGACGCCATCGTCGGTACCGCCGAAGCGGAACGCGACGCACAAATTCAATCCGCCAAGGCTCGGCAGGCTGGTTCGGTCGCCCAGGCAGTCGCCGATACAGCGATCGCCACGGCAAATCAGCAACGAGACGTCGAGCTGGCGCGGCTGCGTGCGCGGACCGAAGCCGAGAACGCAGAGGCCGACCAGGCCGGACCGCTCGCCCAGGCCACCGCCGAGAAGGCAGTCGGCATCGCCCGCGAGCAATCCGAGGCGGCACGCGTCGAGGCCCGCACGATCGTGGAGCAGAAGCGAGCCCAGCAGGCACAGGCCGCGCTGCAAGCCGACGTCATCGCACCGGCCGAAGCAGAACGTCAAGCCGCGATCGCACGAGCCGAAGGCGAGCGGCGCGCCTCGATTCTGCGCGCCGAGGCCGCCGCCGAGACCTCACGGCAGACCGGCGCCGCCGAAGCCGACGCCCGCAAGTTCGCCGCCGAAGCGCTCCGCGCCGAGCGTCAAGCCGAGGCCGACGGTCTGCGTGCGCGACTCGAAGCCGAAGCAGCCGGTAAGAAGCAGGTCGCCGAAGCGCTCAACGCATTCGGCGCTCAGGCAGCGCGATTGCAGACGCTGCCCGATATCTTGCGCACCTTGGTCGAGGCAACCACCGCTGCGGCTGCGCCGGTCGGCAATATCGACCGAATCTCGATCGTCGGCGGCTCGGACGGCGCATCCGGATCGATCGGATCGATCCTCGGAGTCTCCCCGCAGGTGATCGCGAGTGTCATTGCGACGCTGGAGAACTCGGGCGTCGACATCACCGGGATTCTGAACAGCCTTGGCCGAAACGACACCGAGCCCGATCTCGTCGCAGTCCCGGATCCGGTGGCGGAGGAACCGACCGCGTGAACATCGCCCCGGCGATCGACGCGGCCAACGGTCTGACGGGCCGTTGGTGCGCGGCAGCCGGAGACGACGATTTCGTCCTGTCCGGCGCGGGGCTCTGGCCGTTGCTCGCCCTTCTCGCCTCCGCGGCAGCTGGGCCGACTCGGGACGAACTCGCGGCAGCCGCGGGGACGGATTCGCAACGCGACGCTCTCGAGGTGCTGGGGGCTCTGCACAGTGCTGATGCGGCCTCTGCCGCGTTGGGTCTGTGGGTCCGAGACGGGGTGCCGCTCAACGACGCATGGGTCCGGGGTCTGCCCGCTGGCACGGTCGCGCGGTTGAGCGGTCAGGCGGCGTTGGATGCCTGGGCTTCGAAGCACACCATAGGCCTGATCGAACGGTTTCCGCTTACCGTCAGACCTGAGGACGTCTTGATTCTCGCGACCGCCCTCGCGGCAAAGACGTTGTGGCGGCACAAGTTCAACCCGAGTGGGTCGATGCTCTATCGAACATCAGCCGACCTCGGCATCGCCGGAATCGTCGACGGCGTCACTCGGGTGATCGTGGAAGGTCGCGACGACGTCGATGTGCACCTCGTCGTGGGCGACGGCGGTCCGGGTGCCGTGATTGCCGCCGGCTTGGCTGCTTTGTCGGGCTCGACCGTGCTGCCGGCGAGCGAACTGCCCGTTGGCGCTACCGCGCCGGGTCTCGTCGTAGCTGAAGAGCGTGCCGGCTCATCGGACGATCAGCTACGGCTTGCCGTGCCGCCCTTCGACATTCACAGCTCCCACGATTTGCTGCAGCACGCCGAGCTGTTCGGTCTACGGTCGGCAACAAGTTCCTCGGCACAGTTTCCAGGCCTCAGCCCGGACGACCTCGTGCTATCCAGCGGCACACAAGCGGTGCTCGCCACATTCTCTGCCGAAGGCTTCGAAGCCGCGGCGGTCACGGCGTTCGGCTTCGCCCGCGCGAGCGCGCCGCTACTGCGCCACCGGGCCCGAGTTGTGCGGATAACCCTCGACCGACCCTTCGGCTTCATCGCCGTCCACCGCCCCAGCGGTCTCGCCATCGTCGCTGGGTGGGTGGCTAAACCGGCGTAAACCTCATCGAGCGTGCACTTATTCAGGACAAATCGGCCGAAACAGGCTGAACAACTGCACTCTCGGCGGACGGCCGCCTCGAGCGCATAGAAATGGTGGCAGATCGGGCCGAATTTGCCACCAAAACTATGCGCTCGGGGGCTGAAGCTGGGCAGCCGCGGCGGCGCGGACCTGCGGGGCGACGACCACGACCTGGCCGAGGACGCCGTTGATGAAGCCTGGCGAATCGTCGGTGGACAGTTGCTTCGCCAACTCGACCGCCTCGTCGACCACGACGACAGGCGGGACGTCAGGGGCGTAGAACAATTCCCAGACCGCGATGCGGAGGATGGCGCGGTCGACTGCTGGTAGGCGGTCGAGGGTCCATTCCTGCAGGTAGGAAGCAACCGTTTCGTCGACGCGGTCGAGATTCTCGGCCACGCCGCGCACGATCTCGATCGTGTAGGCATGCACGGGCGCGACCTGGTCGTCGGCAATCGCCAACTCCGACCGCTCCGCTGCGAGGTCTACGGGATCGAGGTCGCGCGCTTCGGCCTCGAAGAGCAGGTCGACGGCCCGGCGACGGGCTTTGTGCCGGGCGCCAAGCTTTTTGGGCGCTGGCCTGTCGGAAGACACTTAGCTGTTCACACGCCCGAGGTAGTTGCCGTCACGCGAATCGATCTTCAGCTTGTCGCCCGTGTTGATGAACAGCGGGACGTTCACTTCGGCACCGGTTTCGAGCGTGGCCGGCTTCGTCCCGCCGGTGGACCGGTCGCCCTGCAGGCCCGGATCGGTGTGCTGCACGACGAGCTCGACTGTGACGGGAAGTTCGACGAAAAGCGGTGCGCCTTCGTGTGTCGCGACCTGCACGCTCATGTTCTCGAGCAGGAAGCGCGCGCCGTCGCCGATCGTCTCCGCGGTGATGGAGATCTGGTCGTAGGTGTCGCCGTCCATGAATATGTAGTCGCTACCGTCGTGGTACAGGTAGGTCATGTCGCGACGGTCGACGGTGGCGGTTTCGACCTTGACGCCCGCGTTGAACGTCTTGTCGACGACCTTGCCGGACAGCACGTTCTTCAGTTTCGTCCGCACGAACGCGGGACCCTTGCCCGGCTTGACGTGCTGGAACTCGATGATCGTCCACAGCTGGTTGTCGATCTGCAGCACAAGGCCGTTCTTGAAATCACTTGTCGAAGCCACTCGCGTCTCTCCTATACAACTGTCAGGTCTTTGGTGGTGAGGGTGAGCAGCTCCGGACGGTCGTCACGCACCACGAGCGTGTCCTCGATCCGGACGCCCCCGCGACCGGAGAAGTAAACCCCTGGTTCGACTGTCACTGCCTCGCCGGACAATAGTGTACCGGTGCCTGCTTTGCCGATTCCCGGCGCTTCGTGGATCTGCAGCCCCACGCCGTGGCCGAGTCCGTGCAGGAACAGCTCCCCATAGCCTGCATCTTCGATGACTTTCCGTGATGCGGCGTCGACATCGGCGACCGGCGTACCGGGCACAAGCGCTTCCCGGCCCGCAGCCTGTGCGCGCGCAACCAGGTCGTAGAGGTCCAATTGCCACCCCGCGACGCTCCGCAGCGCGAAGGTGCGCGTCATGTCCGAGTGATAGCCGCCCACGATCGCACCGAAGTCGATCTTGACGAAATCTCCCGACGCCAAAACCGCTTCGGTAGGACGGTGATGCGGTACGGCCGAATTGGGTCCGGCCGCAACGATCGTTTCGAATGCGATGCCCTCGGCACCATGCTCGAACATCAGGAACTCCAGCTGCCGGGCTACTTGCCGCTCCGTGCGCCCGACGCTGAGACCGCCGCGCGCGATCAGTTCGGCCAGAGCGGAATCTGCTGCAGCACAAGCAGATCGAAGGAGCTCGACCTCGCCATCGTCTTTAACCTGGCGCAGCTTTTCGACGAGTCCCGGCGTCCGAACCAGTTCGAGTGCAGGCGACAACTCGAGCCACGCCCGATGTTCGTCGACGGTGACGACGTGGCTTTCGTAACCGATGCGGCCAACGCCTGTTTCGTGTGCGAGCTCGATCAGTCGCCGCCCGCTCGACCTGGCGATCTCCGCGCGCAGGTCGGGCACCTGTTTCGCGACTTGGGTGAGATAGCGACCGTCCGTGCAGACGACGGTGTGGGCCTCGTCTGCGTGGACGAGCAGCGCGGCGTTCGACCCGGTGAAACCCGTGAGGTAGCGGATGTTGATCAGGTCGGTCACCAGCAGCGCTTCGACACCGCTCGCCGCCATTCGGCCTCGTAGCGATTGCCGTCGCGCACCATGGTTGCTGCTCATGAACGCCAACTTACAACTACCGTCACCAGGTCATGACTACGCTGTGTTTATGAATGCATGGGTGCTGCGTGGCCTCGTCCTGGCCGCGGTGCATGTAGTTATCCGCACGCTGCTCGGCTTCGCCATTGCGCAGTGGCCGCTGCAGGGCTCGTTCCTCCGGTGGGGCATGTTCCTTCTTGTCGTCATCGCCGCCCTCGCGTGGGGTTTCGTCGACGGCCGCTCCGACCGCGAAGCCCACCCGGACCCGGACGACGGCGACGACCTGACCATGTTGTGGCTGAAGGCTGGGCTGCTCGGTGCAGTCGTCGCGGGCGCGGTCGCATGGGTGGTCGGCAAGTTGCCGCACTTCGATCTCGGTGATCAAGGCATCTTCTTCGAGCTGACGTCCGGCGCCGCCTGGACAACCCTGCTGATCTTCGTGCCTGCAATGATCGGCATTGCCATCGGTTGGTACGTCGTCGGACGGCGGCGGCGGAAGGCCGAGAGTGCCTCCGAGCCCGCCCGCGACACCGTCAGCCTGGAGAAGTAACAACTCGCTCAGCCCAAGTCCCACGGTCGATCGGCGGACTCAGCCGATGGCGGTGGCGTCACGATACCGAGCAGGTGTTCGACGTCTGTGTCGTCGATGACGCCGTTGCCAACGGTGATGAGGTCGAGTAGCCCCTGCGCGCGCGGATCTGCGACATCGACGATGTTGAGGTATTCGTGCGGCGGCTCGTCGTGCGTCGACTTGTTTCTGCCCGTCCGTGGACTGCCCAACGGCCACGGCAGATTCGTCGGGAAATGGCGTCGACGCTCGTAGACGATCCAGATTGCGCTGATCAGCCAGTTGATCACCCAGTAGACGACAAGTCCAAGGGCAGCGACCAAGGTCGGCGCGAGCACGGCGACGATCCCCACCACAAACATCCCGATCAGCTGCAGCAGCTTCACTGCGATCGGTGGGCCGCTGACGCCGAACCGCCCGCCGAACACTGCACCGACGCGCACGCCGAACCACATGATTCCGCGGGTAAGCGCCGGGGTGCCTGTTTCTCGCAATGCGCGACGGAACATGCCGTCGGCATCCCAGGGATCGACACGACGGTCTGACTTCTTCTTCGATTCACGCCAGACCGCGTCGTGCAGCACGGCTGCCTCCGAGTTGCCACCCGCGCTGTCGAGCAGCCAACGGATCGGCTTCGGGATCGACGCGAAGTCGGTCAAGAAGTCTTTGCGGATGACGAAGTAGTCGACCTTGCCCTGCCACACCAAAGGCGAGGTGAGCTTCCAGGTGTTCGAGTCGACGTGGGCGACGTGCAGCGTGGTGAGAAACACGAGCGGGAGTCTATGGGCCGAGTCCGACAGCGCATTCAACTCCGATGGAACCGATCGGCGCTCCGCGGCGTCAAACCAGGCAATAGGGAACGTTTCGAGATTCCGGGGGGAATGGTTGAGCGAGATGAGATTTGGCCTGGCGACCAGTCTGGTGCGAATGCGACTCGATGACGCGCGTCTACCGATCGAAGTGCGGATCGATGCTCGGATCCACGACTTACTGCTGCCATCGGACTTCGGCGACGCGATCATGGGCAGCTACCGCGAGGCCGTGTGGGAGCACGATCGACCAGCCATCGAAGCAGCCGATTTCGACGCGTTGCAGTCGCGTCCGTCCGCTCGCGAGATCGCCGTCCGACTGCTCACCACACTCACCCTCGACGAGTATCGAGATGTTCGACGGTCACTCATTGGAGCCGTGGAGTATCGAGCTTTCGGTCGCGGGCTGGATCGAGACGACGGACCGGCGCTGACCATGACGGCGGACCGCTCACTGATCACAGGTGTCACGATCGCCGCGGAGTGGGCAGCAGCGGCGAATCCATCCACGCTGGAATACGACATTCTCGACTGCGCCGATCAAATTCGCAGGCAATGGCCGAAGGGAACGACGTACGACCCCTATCCAGGGATGTCCGACGCCGAAATTCAGGAACTGTCACTGGACCATTTCGCGAACCTCTTGTCCAGGAGCCGAATTCGATGACCAATCCGCAACGCGTCGTGGCGTCGATCGAGGAGATGCGGTCTGCATCGAAGGGCTGGACGCAGGCATCGCACTACCTGGTCGACGCCGTGAACAAAACTGCGCCGCTCCAATTGTCCGGCCTGCAGGCGGGCATCTTTCAGTTGGCGTGTGACGACTACGTGAAGGCCACGAACTACATCTCCGATCGACTTCAAGAAGGTGTCACCGAAACCGCGAACATTTCGTTTGCGCTATTCCTCGCGGCGTCGAACTACGAACGCGAAGACCAAGAAGGCGCCCACGACTTCACACACATCGACGCAGGGGAACGGTGAGATGGCGCCCACAATGCAATCCATTCAGGACGTGATCGACGAGTTCACAAGAAGACAAGAGGAAGCGCTCGGCCAGCAGGACAAAGTCCGTGACGCTTTCGACAGCGTTGCGCTGCGAGCACTCACTGCGAGCGATCCGGCACTCCGCCATGCGATGAACGCTGCCGAGACGATGATTCAACAAAAGTTGGACGTGCTTCTCGAGAAAATCCAGGAAGCTGCCGAGGGCATTCTTGCCCCCTTCTACTTCATCGATCGCGCAGCCGACTGGCAGGACGTGGGCGGCAGAGTGCGCGCTGCACGAAACGAAGTGCTCGATGGAACCGGACTCGAAGGCCACTGGGAAGGCGTTGCCGCAGACAAATACTCAGCAGCAAAAGGGAAGCAAGACAGAGCATTCGGTGCAGCCGACAAGCTGTGCGACGACATGCACGCAAATCTTCTCGCGCTATCGGACACCGGACAGACTTTCTACTTCAAGTGCGCGAACCTCATTGCCGGTTGGCTCGCACCATTCGGTGCCGCCTTGGTAGATATCTCGACGGGAGTGTTGGCGCCTTGGGGAGCCGCGGACGCGATCAAGCAGATCGTCCTTGCGGTCCCGTTGTTCACGGAATTGTTCACCGCGACGGCGCTCGTGATCACGAAGCAACTGGTGTTCGCCAACGAGATCGAGAATTCCATCGATTCACCGGTCGGCTTGAAGGGAAATCGCTGGCCGAAGGCGACGACCTCGCAGTACGCCGATGCGTCGGTGAAAGACGGCGACGAATCGGATTGGGCGGTACCAGCGTGAGACAACTCTTCACCGTTGTAGTACTTGCCCTGTCAACCATTGTTCTCACATCGTGTGCTGTCACGCATCCGTTCGGTTCGCATGCAACGCCAATCCGCTCCGATCACACGATCGAGGAATTATGCGACTATCCGCAGAATTTCTTCCGGAACGATCTGGCTGTAGTTGGCGACTTTTACACAGAACCATTTACGACCAGTCCCGACCGAGAAATCGACAGCTACGCGTCGTGCTTTCTTCGCGGGCCCGACTCCTTCTGGGCGCGTGTGGCAATCGGAGGACTCGGCTCGGACGCGGCCGACGCCACCGATTCGACCGCCGTCAAAGTTGGGGACGACACCGTGTGGCTCTCCAGCTACGAATGGAGCCCGTTCTTCGTCACCACCGGCACAACCTGGACCGCTGAACTGAAGCTCAAACTCCCACACAAGCCCGGCGCGAGATTCGACGAGCATTTGTCAGATGGTCAGATCCACGCGGCTGCACAGATGCTTGTCGACTTGGTCCGCGATCTCAAAGGCCCGGACCGCAAGTCCTGACTACAACAACACCGCCGAGCCACCGGGGCTCGCGGCCCGCGCGATTGTCGAGTACGCAGCGGCGAGCAGCGATGGGTCGGGACCTTCCAGACGACCAGGCTTGGCGAGTCCGTCCAGCACCACGAACCGTAGGACGCCTGCGCGGGTTTTCTTGTCGCCGTACATCGATTCGATGAGCTGTGACAGCGCACCCTCGTCGTATGTCGTTGGCAAGCCGACACTTTCGAGGACTGCGCGGTGCCGATCCGCCGTGGCATCGTCGAGGCGCCCTGCCAGGCGACCCAGCTCGGCGGCGAACACCAGCCCGACCGACACCGCTGCGCCGTGGCGCCAGCGATACAACTCGCGGCGCTCGATCGCGTGCGCGAGAGTGTGGCCGTAGTTCAGGATCTCGCGGAGGTTCGACTCCTTGAGATCTGCGGCAACGACCTTGGCCTTGACCTCGATCGAACGTCGGATCAGCTCGGGAAGGACCTCGCCGGTCGGGTCGAGAGCAGCTTCCGGATCACGTTCGATCAGTTCGAGAATGACCGGGTCGGCGATGAATCCGGTCTTGATGATCTCCGCCATCCCAGCGACGATCTCGTTGCGCGGCAACGTCTCCAGAGTCGCGAGATCGACGAAGACCGCCGTCGGCTCGTGGAACGAGCCGACCAGGTTCTTGCCTGCCTCGGTGTTGATGCCGGTCTTGCCACCAACCGCTGCGTCGACCATCGCGAGCAAGGTGGTCGGGACGTGCACGACCTTGACCCCGCGCATCCAGGTCGCAGCGACAAAGCCGGTCAGATCGGTCGCTGCTCCCCCACCGAGGCTCATGATCGCGTCGCTTCGAGTCAGGCCGATGCGTCCGAGAACTTCCCAGCAGAACCCTGCGACCGCAAGATCCTTTCCCGATTCAGCGTCCGGGATTTCGATCCGATGGGCATCGATTCCCTTCTCGGCCAACGCAGCCCGCACCACTTCGGCTGTCTCGACGAGTGTCGGTTGGTGAAAGATGGCGACGGTCCGTACCTTGCTCAGCTCGTCGACGATGTCGCCGAGCAAGCCGCGGCCGATGACGACCGGGTACGGACTTGCGGTGCGGACCTCTACGCGTACGGGTTCGGTCACGTGTTCTGCTCCGATTCTGTGTGCGGATCCGAATTATCGGGAACGTTCATCTTGGCGAGGATTTGCTTGACGACTCGGCCCGGGCTGCGTCCGTCGGTACGCACCCGAATCGTCGCGACCTCGCGGTAGAGCGGCCGACGGCGGCGCATCAATTCCCGGTACTTCGCACCGGGATCCGGGCCGTTGAGCAGTGGTCGCGACTTGTTCGCACCGGTTCGCCGAAGCCCTTCGGCGACACTGATTTCCAGGTAGACGACGGTCCGGCCTTTCAGCAGCCGTCGCGTCGCTCGCGACAGGATTGCCCCGCCACCCAGAGAGACGATCCCCTGCTGCTCCAGGACCGCCCGACGCACGACCGCCTCTTCGATCTTTCGGAACTCGGGTTCGCCGTCGGTCGCAAAGATCTCGGCGATTGTCCGACCGGTTTCCAGCTCGATCGCGACGTCGGTATCGAACATCGGGACGTCGAGGGCTCGTGCAAGACGCCGACCGATCGTCGACTTCCCCGCGCCCGGCGGCCCGACCAGCACCGCTCGCGGCGTCTTCGACACCGGTCGGTTGCTTCGCGCGGCCGGGAACATCGAACCGCGTATCACCGGGGAATGCGGGAAGCGACGCGCTCGAGATAGGTCTTGATGTTCGCCGTCGTTTCGACCAGCGAGTCTCCGCCGAACTTCTCCAGTGCTGCCTGGGCGACGACGAGCGCGACCATGGTCTCGGCGACAACGCCTGCTGCAGGCACGGCACAGACATCGGAGCGCTGATGGATGGCGACCGCTTCCTCGCCGGTCGTCATGTCGACGGTCGCAAGTGCGCGCGGCACAGTCGAAATCGGCTTCATCGCCGCGCGTACGCGCAAAGGCTCACCGTTGGTCATGCCGCCTTCGAGTCCGCCCGCGCGGTTCGTCGAACGCAGCACTCCGTCCGGACCGGGCCGCATCTCGTCGTGCGCGGCGCTACCGCGGCGGCGGGCCGTTTCGAAGCCGTCGCCGACCTCGACGCCTTTGATCGCCTGGATGCCCATCAGCGCAGCGGCAAGCTTCGAGTCGAGCCGGTTCTCGCCGCTGGTGAACGAGCCCAGGCCGACCGGCAAGCCTTCGACGACGACCTCGACGATGCCGCCGAGCGTGTCGCCGTCCTTCTTCGCTGCTTCGATCTCGGCGATCATCGCCGCTTCGGCGTCTTTGTCGAACGCGCGAACCGGGCTGGCGTCGATCGCGGCGAGGTCTGAAGGTGCCGGGACGACGCCGTCGGGCGCCTTCGCACTGCCGATAGACACGACGTGCGAGATCACCTCGGCACCGAACGCCTGCCGCAGGAACGCGCGCGCGACGGTTCCCGCGGCAACCCGTGCCGCCGTTTCACGTGCGCTCGCCCGCTCCAACACGTTGCGGGCGTCGTCGAAGCCGTATTTCAGCATGCCGGAGTAGTCGGCATGCCCAGGCCGTGGCCGGGTGAGCGGCGCGTTGCGGGCGAGGTCGGCGAGTTCGGCCTCGTCGACCGGGTCCGCCGACATGACGGTCTGCCATTTGGGCCATTCGGTGTTGCCGACCTCGATGGCGATCGGACCGCCCATCGTCCTGCCGTGCCGTACGCCACCGATGATCGTGACCTTGTCGGCCTCGAACTTCATCCGGGCGCCACGGCCGTAGCCGAGCCGGCGGCGGGCCAGCTCGGTGGCGATGTCGTCGGACGTGACCGCGACTCCGGCCACCATCCCATCCAGCATGGCGACCAGAGCGGGGCCGTGCGATTCTCCTGCAGTTATCCAGCGCAACACGATCAATATCCTTCCATGCCCTGCGATACGGATGGACGCCGCGATCGGTTCGATCGGCGTTTCTGGGTATCGTGGGCCGATGGCTGTGGTTGACCGATTGGGCCTCGGCATCGGGTGGCGGCCGGAGATCGACGCCACAGTCGCGCGCTTGCCAGGCGTCGAGTGGGTCGAAGTGGTCGCCGAGAACCTGCACGCCGCGCATTTACCGCCAGCCCTGCTGGAATTGCGCGAACGAGGCATTCCTGTTCTCCCCCATGCAGTTTCGCTCTCGTTGGGTGGCGCCGAGCCCCTGGATACGACTCGGATCGAATCGCTCGCCGAGCTGACCGCAGCATTCGACGCGCCCCTGTGCAGCGACCACATCTGCTTCGTGCGCGCGGGCGGGCTCGACTCCGGTCACCTGATGCCACTGCCCCGCACTCGGGACGCGCTCGACGTCCTGGCCGACAACGTTCGCGTGACGCAGTCGATCGTCGGCGTGCCATTTGCGCTGGAAAACATTGCGGCCCTGATCGAATGGCCGGACGCCGAACTGTCCGAGGCGCAGTTCCTCGTCGAACTGGTCGATCGGACCGGCTGCCTGCTCATAATCGACGTCGCGAATCTGTACGCGAACGCCCACAACATCGGCACCGATCCGCAGAGCTTTCTCGACGAGATCCCCCTCGAACAGATCGCGTACGTGCACGTGGCGGGTGGTGTCGAGCGCAACGGGACCTACCACGACACCCATGCGCATCCGATTCGCCCAGCCGTGCTCGACCTGCTCAGCGAATTGCGCCGTCGTCTCGATCCGCCCGGAGTTCTGCTGGAACGTGACGACAACTATCCGACCGACGCCGAACTCGCCGCAGAACTCACGGCCATTCGGGAGCGCTTGTGAGAACGCGCGAAGAACTCGCTGCGCAACAAGCCGACCTGCTGCGTGCCGTGCTCGCCGGCGGTGAGGTGCCGCCAGGGTTCGACGCCGACAAGGTCGCGATCGAGGCAAAAGCCCTGCTGTCCAAGCGAAGACGCGTCATCGCGCAGCTGCGGCCCGATGTCCGCGAGGCGATGGGCGATCGCTACAACGCACTCTTCGACGAATATGCAGCCGCGTTCCCCCGAATCACCGGCCAGCGGTGGCGAGACGACGCTGCCGCCTTCGCAGGCTGGCTCGCCGCACGTGGCGAACTGAAGCGGGCGCGCAGGTTTACCTTGCGGCGAGCGCGATCAAGGTCGAAGCGCACATGAACGGTCCGTGCGGAACGACCGTGCGGCCCACAGTCCCCCGCCGCATCATCAGGAACACGCCAGCCAACGCGGTGCCCAGCGGCGCGAGCAATGCCGCCCAGACCCACACTTCGGGTCCGCCGAGTGCCGCGGCAGCGCCGAGACCCAGGGCGAGCTTGACGTCCCCAGCTCCCATCGCGGTCGGCGCGATCACGTGGACCGCCAAGTAGAGCAGCGCCAGCAGCAGACCGCCGATGAGCGCGACGCCCCCTCGTCCCACTGCGAAGCCGTAACCCAACACCGCGATACCGCCGCAGACAGTGAGCACATTCGGTAATCGGCGCTCGGCAATGTCGACGAACGACAGAGCGGCACACCACGCACACAGCGCCATGATCGCGAGCCACGAAATCATGGTTGTCAGCCTGCCGGATCGGCGAGCACAAATCTGCGGCGAAAATCAGTCTGTGGATAACTTTCGGCGATCAGAGAGTGGGCAACGCCGCGGCCATCGCCTCGCGTGGGGCGGGCTGGCCGGTGAACTGCTCGACCTGGCCGTATGCCTGGTTCAGCAACATCGACAACCCGCTCACGACCGTGCCGCCGGCGGCACACACGCTGGTGGCCAGGGGCGTCGGCCACGGGTTGTAGATAGCGTCGAGCACGAACCGTGCCGTGGCGACCGACTCGACTACTTTCTCGACGGCAGCGGACGGCACGGTACTCACCACGCAACGGGCGTCGGCGCACGCGTCGGCAAGCAGATCGGGTGCGAAATCGATGACGTTGCCGGTCATCTTCAACGCGCCTGCCAGCGCCAATGCACCTTTGGCGCGCTCGGCGTCACGGGCGACGATCGTCACGCGCGTTGCACCGAGTTCGGCAAGAGCCAGCAACGCAGGGCGCGCAGTCCCGCCCGCACCGATCACGACGACCGAGGCATCCTGCAAATCCGGTACACCACCGTCGAGCAATGCGCCGCGAACGCCGTCGACGTCGGTGCAGTCCGCCCGCCAGCCGCCGTCGATCCGCACCAACGTGTTCGCAGACCCGACGAGCACGGCACGTTCGGTCCGCTCGATGGCGAACTCCAACGCTTCGACCTTGCCGGGCATCGTGACCGACAGGCCCACATAGTCGTCGCTCAACCCAGTCACGACCAGAGGCAACGAACCCGCTGGGCATTCGATGCGCTCGTAGGTCCAGTCGTCGAGTCCGAGCGCGCGGTACGCGGCCAGGTGCAGGTCCGGTGATCGCGAATGCGAAATCGGACTTCCGAGAACAGCCGCCTTTCGCCCCACGCTAACGACCGCTGTCGAGGATCCCGCTATCCAGCGCCTTCTGGATGTTGCGCAGGTGCTCGTTGTAGTCGGCGGTGAACAAGGTGGTTCCCTGCTTGTCGATCGTCACGAAGTACAGCCAATCGCCTGGCGCCGGACTCTCCACCGCCTTCAAAGCCTCGACGCTCGGCGAGGCGATCGGCGTCGCCGGCAAGCCCGCCATTGCGTAGGTGTTCCACGGCGTCTTGCGTTCGCGGTCGGCGTCGGTCGTCGCGACTTCCGTCGTGTCCAGCGAGTAGTTGACCGTCGAGTCGAACTGCAGCGGCTGATTCACCTTGAGGCGGTTGACGATCACTCGCGCCACCTTCGGGAAGTCGGCCGGCAGCGATTCACGTTCGGTCAACGACGCCGCGATGAGCATCTGGTACGGGTCGAGGCCGGAGTTCTTACCGGCGGTCTTGATTCCGGTCTCGTCGTAGAGCTCGGCGCTCTGGCTCACGAGGTATTTCAGAATGTCGATAGGCGACGCGGTCGGGTCGAAATCCCAGCTACCCGCGGCGATGAGTCCTTCGAGCTGGCGTTTCGGATCCGGCACCGATTTCACGCTGGCCAGGGCCCAATCCGGGACGCCGAGAGCGGCTAGATCCGAGCTGGACCCCGCCGCATCGAGATCTTGATAGTTGACGCATTTCTGCGGTTGCGTGCCGTAGCAGCTCGCCTTCGCGATCTTGGTGTAAATGCCTTCTTTGATGGCGTCGGTGTTCACGTCGCGCGAATCGTGCAGCTGACGGCCCTCGGAGATCACCAACTTGCCGACCCGCGAGGTGGGGTCGACCATGGTCGTGACCGCCTCGTCGGCAGACATCTTTTCTTTCAACGAGTAGAAGCCGGGCTCGATGACACTCATCGCCGGGCTCTGCACTGCGGCCTCGTAGAAGGCCTCCCAGCTCGCCACGACATCCTTGGCAGCCATCGTCTGGGCGATCTTCTCGGCCGTATCACCGGGATGCACCTGCACGATGACGAGTTTTCCGCCCGGACCCGGGTAGTCGGCCGCCACGGCCTGCTTGTCGAAGAACGGCGGCAGGTCGAGCAGTTTCGCGACGAAACCCGCACCGAGAACCAACACGATGATCGCTGACAGCGCGAGGACGATGCGGCCGCGTTTGCGCCGTTTTTCGGCGTCCTGCGCGGCGCGCGCATGGATGCGCGTCGGTCCAGGCCTCGATGTAGATGGCGGATAGCTCACTTGTCGCCCCCGGAATCCTGTGCCTTCACATTGCTCCGTTCGTCGAGCCAACCTTGCAAAATCGACACCGCGGCAGCCTGATCGATGACGTGCCGCTGGCCCTTCGAGCGCACTCCGCTCTCGCGCAGGGCGCGCGCTGCAGACACCGTAGTCAACCGTTCATCGGTCAGTCGCACCGGTATCGGTGCCAACCGCTCGCGAAGCCGTTCGGCGAACTGCACCGCCGTTTCGGCCGCGGCACCATGCGCGCCCCGAAGTGTTCGTGGCAAACCGACGACTACCTCGACGGCCTCATACTCGCAAACGATCGCTTCGATACGGCGCAGATCGGGGGCATTTCCGGTCTCGTCCTTGGAACGCTGAACTGTTTCCACTGGAGTGGCGAGAATGCCGTCAGGATCGCACGACGCGACGCCGATCCGGACGCTCCCGACATCGATTCCGATCCGTCGCCCGCGGCCGGGATCGTCGGTTCCGGGGCGGTCCGGGTCGACCCTCAATTGCCTGCCAACTCCGCGACTCGAGCCCGCACGGCAGCCAGTCCTGCGGGGATTCCCGACGCGTCCGACCCCGCACCTTGCGCCATATCGGCCTTGCCACCGCCGCGTCCCGCGATGGCGGGGCCGAAGCTCGCGACCAGCTCGCCCGCTTTCAGGCCGAGCTCTTGCGCTGGCTTGTTGACCGAGACGACGAACGGGACCTTGCCGTCGGCGTTGCCCAGCAGCACGACGACACCCGCGAGCGCACCCAACCTGCCGCGGATGTCCATCGCAAGGGTCCGTAGGTCGTTGCCTCCGACACCCTCCGGTGCGGCTTCGGCCACGAGCAACAAACCGCCGACGCGCTCGGCCTTCTCGACGAAGGCGCCAGCGTTCGACAGCACGGCCGCCGCCTTCGTCTTTTCCAATTCCTTTTCGGCGACGCGCAGCCGCTCGACGAGCTGCTCGACGCGCGCGGGTACCTCGTCCGAGGGCACCTTCAACGACGCAGCGACGCCGGCGAGCAACGCCCGTTCTTTGGCCAGGTACTTGTACGAGTCGAGCCCGACGAATGCTTCGACTCGCCGCACCCCGGACCCGACCGACGACTCACCCAACAACGTGACCGGCCCGATCTGCGACGAATGCTCCACGTGCGTTCCGCCGCACAGTTCCATGGAGAACGGTCCGCCGATCTCGACAACGCGGACCTCGTCGCCATAGTTCTCCCCGAACAGCGCGAGGGCACCCATCTCTTTGGCCTTCGGCAGATCGGTGACGAAGGTGTTGACCGCATAGTCGGCACTCACCGCGTCGTTGGTGACCGCTTCGATCTGGTCGCGCTGATTTTCCGACAAGGCCCCTTGCCAGTTGAAGTCGAATCGCAGGTAGCCCGGCTTGTTCAGCGAGCCTGCCTGGACCGCGTTCGGTCCGAGCACCTGACGAAGCGCAGCGTGCACCATGTGCGTGCCGGAGTGGCCCTGCGTCGAACCTTTTCGCCACAGCGGGTCGGCCGACGCGAGCACGATGTCGCCCTCGGTGAGCTGACCTTCCTCGACCGTCACCTTGTGGACCCAGAGTTTCTTCGCGATCTTCTGGACGTCATCCACGCGCGCGCGAACGCCGGTGGCCGTGATCATGCCCTTGTCCGCGATCTGGCCGCCTGACTCCGCATAGAGCGGGCTGCGGTTGAGGATCACCTCGACCGTGTCGCCCGTGACCGCGGTCGGCGTACGGACGCCGCCCGAGATGAGAGCGAGGACCTGCGCCTCGGACGTCAGTTCGGTGAACCCGGTGAACTCCGTCGGGCCGCGGTCGACAAGTTCCTTGTAGACCGTGAGGTCGGCGTGGGCGTGCTTGCGTGCCTGCGCGTCGTCCTTGGCTCGCTTGCGCTGCTCGGCCATGAGCGACCGGAAGCCGTCTTCGTCGACGGACAGGCCAGCCTCCGCCGCCATCTCCAGGGTCAGATCGATCGGGAAGCCGTAGGTGTCGTGCAGCGCGAAAGCTTCGGTCCCGCCGATCGTCTTGCCGCCCTTGTTCTTCACGGTGTCGACGGCATCTGTGAACAACTTCGTGCCCGATGTGAGCGTCTTGCGGAACGCAACCTCTTCACCGACTGCAACGGTCTCGATGCGTTTGAAGTCCGTCCCGAGGTTCGGGTACGACGGCGACATCTCATCACGGACGACCGCCATGAAGTCGGCCATCGTCGGCTGGTCCGCGCCGAGCAATTTCGCCGACCGGACGATGCGGCGCAGCAACCGTCGCAGCACATAGCCGCGACCGTCGTTGCCCGGGTTGACGCCGTCGGCAATCAACATCGCCGCGGTCCGTGCGTGGTCTGCGATGACGCGGAAGCGGATGTCGTCTTCGTGCGACACGCCGTATGACCGCCCAGTCACCTCCTCGGCCTTCGTGATCACCGGCCGGACGAGATCGGTTTCGTAGACGTTGTCGACACCTTGCAGCAGGAACGCGACTCGCTCGACGCCCATGCCGGTGTCGATGTTCTGCTTCGGGAGCGGTCCGAGGATTTCGAAGTTGTCCTTACCGGTCCCCTGGCCGCGCTCGTTCTGCATGAAGACGAGATTCCAGATCTCGATATAGCGGTCTTCGTCGGCCTCCGGACCACCTTCGGCGCCGTACTCAGGTCCGCGGTCGTAGTAGATCTCCGAACACGGACCGCATGGTCCAGGTATGCCCATCGACCAGTAGTTGTCGGCCATGCCGCGACGCTGGATGCGCCCGTCGGGCATCCCAGCGACTTCCTTCCACAGCGCGATCGCCTCGTCGTCGTCGAGATACGCCGTCGCCCACAGCCTTTCGGGGTCGAACCCGTAGCCGCCGTCTTCGATGCTGTTGGTGAGCAGCGTCCATGCGAACTCGATCGCTTCGCGCTTGAAGTAATCGCCGAACGAGAAGTTGCCCGCCATTTGGAAAAATGTGTTGTGGCGAGTTGTGATGCCGACGTTCTCGATGTCGAGCGTGCGGACGCATTTCTGCACACTGGTGGCGCGCGCAAACGGCGGCGTCTGCTGACCCAGGAAGTACGGCACGAACTGGACCATGCCCGCGTTCACGAACAGCAGGTTGGGGTCGTTGAGAATCAGCGAGGCGCTCGGCACCTCGGTATGACCCGCCCGAACGAAATGCTCCAGGAAACGGCGCCTGATCTCATGAGTCTGCACAAGAGATCAGGTTACCGCGCTGGTATGTCCGATTTCGACCGGGTTTTCAATCAGTGATTGATTCGATGATTGAACTGGTGTCTACTGATGTGGTGACGAAGCAAACCGACGACCAGACGACCCGAGACCGACTCCTCACCGTCGCCGAGACGCTGCTGCTCGGATCCGGCTACGACGCGGTGTCGGTGCGCGCGATCAACAGTGCGGCCGGAATGAATCCCGCGGCCGTTCACTATCACTTCGGATCCAAAGAGGGGCTTGTTGGGGCACTGCTCGAGGAACGCCTGGCGCCGATTTGGCAGGCACAATTGGCGAGCATCGATGCGAATCCCACTGTCGAGGAGCTCGTCGACATCGTCGTGGGTCCACTCGCCGAGCTGACGCACGATCCGGTCGGCCAACTACGGCTCAACTTGCTCGCACGAATGGTGTTGTGCCATCAGGAAATGCAGTTCACCGGGCAGTGGTTCCGCATCGATCCGTGGGTCGACCTACTGCGCACGGCTCGGCCGGAACTGTCGCGCACGGCTGCCGCCGAGCGCTGGACATTGGCCTTCACGCTCGTCTTGCAATTCTTCGGAGATCCCTACTCGGATCGGCCGTCGCCCCCCAGAATGCCGGTCGAGGTATTGCGGACCTTCCTTGTAGCTGGGCTGAGCTCATGACCGACGTATTCGGTCCCGCCCGGCTCGGTCCGGTCACGTTGCGCAACCGAGTGATCAAGTCGGCGACCTTCGAGGGTGCGGTTCCCGACGCGCTGGTCACCGACAAGTTGATCGATTTCCATCGCGGCTACGCCCAAGGCGGTGTCGGCATGACGACTGTCGCGTTCTGCGCGGTCTCCCCCGAAGGCCGCACCGATCGACACCAGATCTGGATGCGCGACGACGCTCGTCCCGGACTTCGCCGTCTGACCGATGCGGTCCATGCAGAAGGCGCCGCTGTGAGCGCGCAACTCGGTCACGCCGGACCGGTCGCGAACGCTGCATCGAACGGCGCGGCCGCGCTCGCCCCTGGGCATTTTCCGAATCCGCTCGGCTTCCGCGTCACGCGCAAAGCCAGACCGGCCGACCTGACCCGCGTGGTCGCCGCGCATGCCTCGGCTGCCCGGATCGCCGAGTCCTCCGGATTCGATGCCGTCGAACTCCACTTCGGTCACAACTACCTGGTCAGTGCGTTCCTAAGCCCGCGGCTCAACCGACGCAAGGACAATTACGGCGGCTCGCTGCGCTACCGCGCCCGCCTGGCGTTGGACATCGCCCGGGCGGTCCGCGACGAAGTCGGCGACCGGATTGCGATCACCGCGAAACTCAGCATGGACGACGGCGTGCCCGGCGGCTTCAAGTTGGACGAGGCGATCCAGGTCGGTCAGTGGTTGGAAGCTGACGGCACGGTCGATGCACTCGAGCTGACGGCCGGTAGCTCGCTGCTCAACCCGATGTACATCTTCACCGGCGATGCGCCGGTCAAGGAGTTCGCGAACGCTTTCCCACGCCCACTCCGCTGGGGGCTTCGCGTCGGCGGACCTGCATTCATGCGCAGCTATCCGTATCGCGAGGCATACCTGCTCGACAAGGCCAAGCAATTTCGAGCGGCCGTCGACCTGCCGCTCATCCTGCTCGGCGGTATCACCAAATTGGAGACCATGCAGCTCGCGATGGCCGAGGGCTTCGACTTCGTCGCGATGGCTCGCGCACTCCTCCGGGAGCCGGACCTGCTGCATCGGATCCAAGCCGAACCCGATCGGCTGTCCCTCTGCACGCACTGCAACAAATGCATGCCGACGATCTATTCGGGAACTCGCTGCGTCCTCGTCGACGGGCCCTCGTGAGTCGGATGATCGAGCCCTGCTACGAAGGACGAATGACTGTTGTCGTTACGGGATCTGCGTCGGGGATCGGCGCGGCCACATCGAACGCGTTGCGAGCAGCCGGAAGTGAGGTCGTCGGCGTCGACTTACGTGACGCCGACATAATCGCCGATCTGAGCTCGAGCGAAGGTGCACAGAGCGCGGTCGACGCGGTGTTGGACCGTTGTGGCGGCGTGCTCGATGGAGTGGTGTTGTGCGCCGGCCTCGGACCGCACGTCCCCGACCCACGTCTGATCATCGCAGTGAACTATCACGGCACCGTCGCGCTGCTCGACGGGCTCTTCCCGGCATTGCAAAAGGGCGCGAACCCGGCTGCAGTAGTGGTCTCTTCGGTGGCATCTACGCACGTGACCTGGGACGAAAACCCGATTGCGGCCGGCGGTGAGGACGCCGCGCTCGCAGCAGCCGGCGAGTACGGCGGTGCGCTCGCGTATGCGTGGTCGAAGAATGCGGTGACAGTAAACGTCCGCAAGCGGGCGGCGGAGTGGGCCGGAGCAGGAGTTCGCCTCAACACCGTCGCGCCAGGCTCCATCGACACGCCGCTGCTACAAGGCGGTCTGGACGATCCACGCTTCGGCGAAGCGATCCGCAACTTCACGGCCCCGATCCCCCGTCGAGGCACGCCCGACGAGATCGCCAGCCTGATTCTGTACCTGCTCGGTCCGCAGGCGGGTTTCGTGCACGGAGCGCAATTCATGATCGACGGCGGCGTCGACGCACTGACCCGGCCAACAAAGTTCTGACCGACTGTCGAAACCGCGCTGTCTCGGTCGACGCGTAGGTGAATCCGATACCGATCAGCTACAGGAGCCACAATGCCGACAGTCACGTCCAAGGACGGCACCACCATTGCCTATGAATCGGCCGGTAGCGGCCCCGCACTCGTGCTCGTCGACGGCGCCCTCTGCTGGCGCGCGGCCGGCGTCACGCCAACGCTGCTGCCCGAGCTAGCGAAACATTTCACGGTCTACGCCTACGACCGCCGCGGTCGCGGCGAGAGCACCGACACCCAGCCCTACGCCAACGAGCGCGAGCTCGAGGATCTCGAAGCCGTCGTCGAAGCGGCCGGTGGGTCGCCCTACATCTGCGGATTCTCCTCGGGCGCAATCGTGATCATGTACGCCATCCAGAACGGGCTGCGCCCAGCGAAGGTCGCGTTGTTCGAAGCGCCGCTGACCGTCGTCGACGATACCGACGCGAAGCCGCCCGCCGACGCGGTCGCGCATTTGCAGGAACTGCTAGCCCAGGACCGTCGCGGCGACATGGTGCGGTATTTCATGGTCGACCTGATCGGCGTGCCATCCATCTTCATGCTTTTGATGAAGACGGTGATGCGCAAAGGCTGGAACAGCACTCGCACGGTTGCGCACACGCTGCCATACGACATTTCGTTCGCCGAGCGGTCCGCGTGGAAGGCGCCCGCCGATGCCGGAAAGTCGATCACGATGCCGTGTGCGGTCATCGGCGGCGGCGCGAGTCCCGCCAAGCTCAAAAAGGCCGTGCGCGGAACGGCTGCCGTCATTCCCGGCTCTGTCGTGATCGAAGTTCCGAAGCAGACGCACATGATCAAGCCGAAGCCGATGACTGAGACATTGGTGAGCTTCTTCAAAGCCTGAACCCCGTGCGCGAGTCTCACCCTCCCAGGGGTGAAACTCGCGCACGGTTATGGAGTGTCAGCCGCGGATGATCCGTCGCAGCTTCTCGACCCGCCGGCCGATTTCGCGTTCGAGGCCGTGGTCGGTGGGCTTGTAATAGTCGACACCGACGATCTCGTTGGGCGGATACTGCTGCGCCAGAACACCGTCCGGGTCGTCGTGTGGGTATCGGTAGCCGACGGCGTTGCCGAGCTTCGCTGCTCCCGCATAGTGACCGTCGCGCAAATGCGGCGGGACCGAGCCGGCTTTGCCTGCGGAGACGTCGGCCATCGCAGCGCCGAGCGCAGTGGTCACTGCGTTCGACTTGGGTGCCGTCGCAAGGTGAATCGTGGCGTGCGCCAACGTAAGTTGCCCCTCGGGCATGCCGATCAACGCGACGACCTGCGCCGCAGCGACCGCCGTCTGCAGCGCCGTCGGGTCGGCCATGCCGATGTCCTCGCTGGCGAGGATCACCAACCGCCGGGCGATGAACCGTGGGTCCTCCCCCGCGGTCAACATGCGCGCCAGGTAATGCAACGCGCTGTCCACATCGGACCCGCGCATCGACTTGATGAACGCGCTGATCACGTCGTAGTGCTGGTCGCCGGCACGGTCGTAGCGGACCGCAGCCTTGTCGACGCTGGCTTCGACGAGCTCGAGCGTGATCGCACCGTTCGGGGCTGCCTCCGCAGCTGCTTCCAGCGCGGTCAGCAGTCGGCGCGCGTCACCGGCAGCCACGCGCAGCAGGTGCTCGGCTGCATCGTCGGACACCGTCACCGAGCCACCGAAACCCCGCGGATCCGCGACGGCGCGATCGAGCAGGGTGCGCAGATTTGCTTCCGTCAGCGGTTGGAGCTGCAGCACCAGCGACCGTGACAACAGCGGCGACACCACCGAGAACGACGGGTTCTCCGTCGTCGCACCGACCAGCAGCACGATCCGATTCTCGACCGCCGCGAGCAGCGCATCCTGCTGCGTCTTCGAGAACCGATGGACCTCGTCGATGAACAGAACGGTCTGCTCGCCGGCGGTCAGGCGTCGTCGGGCAAGGTCGATGACCGCCCGGACCTCCTTCACCCCGGCCGACAACGCGGACAACGCTTCGAACCTTCGACCGGTGGTCTGCGAAATCAGCGACGCAAGAGTGGTTTTGCCGGTGCCGGGCGGTCCGTAGAGCAAGACCGACGCCGCGCCGGACCCTTCGACGAGGCGTCGCAACGGACTTCCCTCGCCGAGCAGGTGTTCCTGCCCGACCACCTCGTCCAAGCTCGCCGGCCGCATCCGGACAGCAAGGGGCGCGCCCGGTTGGGCTCGATACAGGTCGTCGGCAGGTTCGGACGGCTCGTCGAACAGCCCAGCCTCTTCGCGCACAGGTTCGACGCTACCGCGCGCCCGACAAACGGCTCACCACGTGTCGATATCGTCGGTGCTTGTTCGACGCTTCGGTGAAGGACCCAACCGAGACAGGAGAATCCGATGCGATTCATGATCGTGCACAAGACCGACAACTACTACGACAAGACCAACCCGCCGCCGCCCGAGTTCATGGCGAAGATGGATGGCTTGCTGACGGAGATGAACAACGCCGGAGTGCTACTGGCCGGTGAGGGTCTGCGCCACCCGAAGCATGGGGTCAAGGTCGTCTACAAAGACGGCGGACGGACCGTCACCGACGGACCGTACGCCGAGGCCAAAGAGGTCATTGCCGGGTTCGTCATGCTCGATGTGCGGTCCATGGACGAAGCGCTCGAATGGTCGCACCGCTTCGGCGCCTGCTTCGACGAGATCGAAGTAGAGGTCCGGCCAGTCACGGAGGCGTCCGACTTCGCCTAACCTGCATGGGGTGACGGCAACCGTTGACGAGACACATCGGTCGATCGACGCGGTCTGGCGGATCGAATCCGCCAGACTGATCGCCGGCCTGACGCGGATGGTGCACGACGTCGGGCTCGCGGAGGAATTGGCGCAGGATGCGCTCGTCGCCGCGTTGGAGCAGTGGCCCGAGTCCGGCGTTCCGCGCAACCCCGGGGCATGGTTGATGGCGATCTCCAAGCGACGCGCGATCGACCGCTTCCGCAGGCAAGAGGTGCTGGAACGCAAGCACACCGAAATCGCTCGTGACCTCGAAACGCAGCCGAGTGCAACCGAATTCGATGCGGCTCTCGAGGATCACATCGAGGACGACCTGCTGCGGTTGATGTTCATCTCGTGCCATCCGGTTCTCTCGACGGAAGCGCGTGTAGCGCTGACCCTCAAGCTGCTCGGCGGACTGAAGACCGGTGAGATCGCGCGAGCATTCCTGATCTCGGAAGCGACCGTCGCTCAGCGCATCGTCCGGGCGAAACGCGCGCTCGCCGACGCGAAAGTGCCTTTCGAAGTGCCCGAACGCGCCGAACTGCCTGCCAGGCTCGATTCGGTCCTCGAAGCGATCTACCTCGTCTTCAACGAGGGTTACTCCGCGACCGCCGGCGACGACTGGATGCGTCCCGAGCTGTGTGCCGAGGCCTTGCGACTCGGTCGCATTCTTGCGGGATTGATGCCCGACGAATCGGAAGTCCACGGCTTGGTCGCGTTGATGGAAATCCAGGCCTCGCGGACCGCTGCCCGAACGAACGCGGCAGGCGAACCCGTGCTGTTGCTCGAACAGAACCGCGCGCAGTGGGACCACATTCTGATCAGACGCGGGCTCACCGCGCTGGACCGTGCCGAGTCGTTCGGACCACGCCGGAAATACACGCTGCAAGCGGCGCTCGCGGCCTGCCACGCCCGCGCCCGGACGGCGGACGACACGGACTGGGAGCGCATCGCCGGCCTTTACGAAGAGCTCGCCGCCCTCGAACCATCTCCGATCATCGAGCTGAACCGCGCGGTCGCGCTGTCGATGGCGCACGGTCCGGCTGCGGGGCTCGCGGTCGTGGACCAGCTGGTCGACCTGCCGTCGATGAAGAGCTACCACCTGCTGCCGAGCGTCCGCGGTGATCTGCTCTTCAAGCTTGGCCGCTACGACGACGCCTGCACCGAGTTCGAAAAGGCGGCCGAGCTGACCCGCAACGAACGCGAACGAGCGTTCCTACTGGACCGCGCCCGCCAATCGCGGGAGCAGCATTAGGGCAGCGTCGACGCTGGCTTGCCGAGCAGGCAGAAGAGGCAGCCGAACGTCGGGGGTGGGAATGCGGCCTTGCGCGTGCAGAACGCCCTTGATCACCGTGGGATTGGGTTCGGCGAAGGCCGCGGCGGAGAGTGGGGTCAAGCGGTGACCGAGCTCGCGGGCGCGGGCGACGTCACCGGCGGACCACGCGTCGGCCAACTCGACGAACTGCCTGGTAGCGAGAACCGCTGAGGCGAGGATGCCGCCGGACGCGCCGAGCGCCAGGAATGGCGACACGAATGCGTCGTCGCCGGCCAACACCGCAAAGTCGCGTGGCGGGTCGCTCAGCAAATCGATTGCGTCCCCGTCGATGCCGCCGGCCGAGTACTTCACTCCGACAACGCCGGGCAGTCCACCCAAGGCCCGCAGACAGTCCGCGTCGAGGTCCAGGCCGGTCCGGTAGGGAACGTGGTAGACGATCAGTGGCACCGGACTGACCGCGGCCAAGGCACTGAAATGCGCGACCACACCGGCAGGTGTCGGCCTCGTGAAATAGGGCACCGGAACCATCGCGGCGCTCACTTCAGGACCGAGAGCGGCCAGCGCAGCCGCGCTCCCCCGAGTGTCATTGGCACCGGCGCCGACAATCAACGTCGAACGATGCTCGCGACACACCCGAGTGCACACGTCGACGACCGCTCGCCGCTCGTCATTATCGAGCGCGGCAGACTCTGCCGTCGTCCCGAGGGCGACGATCCCGGTCGCACCGTCGGCCAGCACGTCGCGCGCGAGCTGCTCCAACGCGTCAAACGCGACCGATCCGTCAGTGGCGAACGGCGTGATCAGGGGAACGAAAATTCCATGCAAGGCGCTCATGGCTCCTAGCCTGCCTTGGACGATCATGCAGGTCTAGTTCGCATTTATGCACTAAAGCGTAAGCTAATCCGATGCTCGACGTTCGCCGTCTTCGGCTTCTCCGTGAACTCGCCCTCCGTGGCACCATCGCGTCGGTCGCCGAAGCCCTGTCTTTCAGCCCGTCCGCTGTGTCCCAGCAATTGGCCGTCCTCGAACGCGAAGCCGGAGTGCCGCTACTGGAACGGACCGGGCGACGAGTGCGCCTCACCCCCGCGGGCCGCAACCTTGCCGGACATGCCGAGGTGGTGCTGCAACGGCTCGAGCAGGCGGCGGGCGAGCTGATCGACGCCCGCCAGGGCCTTGCAGGTTCGCTACGAATCGGCACGTTCCCGACCGCGGCACGCGCAATTCTTCCGACCGCGTTGCTGACGCTCGGCCGCGAGCATCCCGGTCTCGAACCGATGGTGTCGGAGATCGACCCCGCCGATGTCGCAGATGCGCTGCGGGCCGGCGACCTCGACCTTGCGCTCATTCACGACTACGACTTCGTACCGCTGCCGACCGAGCCGGGACTGACGACCCTGCCGCTGTGCAGCGAGTCCGTTTATCTGGCAAGCACTTCCGGCAAAGAAGCCATCAGCGAATGCAAGGACCTCCCCTGGATCACGTCGATCGTCGGCACCGCGTGCCATGCCATGACGGTCCGGGCCTGTCAGGCCAACGGCTTCACACCCCGAGAACGCCACCACATCGACGAGTTCGCGACCGTCCTGGCGATGGTCGCCGCAGGGCAGGGTGTTGCACTGATTCCCCAGCTCGGCGCGGTGGATCCGCCTGCCGACGTGGTGCTCACTCGGTTACAGATTCGGCGGCGCACCATGATCGCGTACCGCGCTGGAGCCGATGCGCACCCCGCCGTATCCACTGTCACCGCGGCGCTCCGCAGAGCGGTTCCCGCCGAGCTGGGAACACACGCCTGAAGAACTGGAAAGATTATTTCCGTCGCCTGTCGATCCCGCGCAACCTCGTTCGTCGGGATTGGTAGCGAGGCCCGATATCTGGAACCACGCGATCGAATTCACCCGAATCAGATTCACAAGACCAAGGAGCTCGACATGGCGCAATACCTGGTTCTCATTTACGAAGACGAGTCCGGCTACGCGAACGGCGGCGCGGATATCTGGGCAGAGATCGGCAAAGAGCACACCATCTTCGCCGAAAACGCGGGCGCGGCGATCGTGGGCGGCAACGCGCTCCAGCCAACGGCAACCGCGACGTCGATCCGGAAGAACAGCTCAGGCGATATCGAAGTAACAGACGCACCCTTCGCCGAGGCCAAGGAAGCCTTGGGCGGCTACTACCTGCTCGAAGCGCCCGATCTCGATGCCGCGATCGCACTTGCCAAGCAGGTACCGGCTCGGTTCGGCGGCGTCGAAGTTCGACCGATCATGGTCTTCGAATAGCCGAACGTCGGTGCCGAGTCGACCGGACGTCGCGGCGGCTGTCGCGGAGGCGCATCGTCGTGAGTGGGCATTCGTGCTCGCCGCGACGGTGCGTCTCACGCGCATCCTGGACCTCGCCGAAGAATGCGTGCAGGACGCCTACGCACGCGCCCTGATCGACTGGGCGAAACAGGGCATTCCCGACAACCCGAGTGCGTGGTTGACGACGGTCGCGCACCGGCGCGGCCTCGATCTGCTTCGCCGCGAGACGGCCTTGCAGCGAAGGCTGCCGCTGCTGGTCGACGACGATTCGCCCGCCGACACCGCTGACCTGGCCTTGGCCGGACTCGATGCCGCGCACGCCATTCCCGACGACCGCCTCCGGCTCATCTGTACGTGCTGTCACCCCGCGTTGTCGAAAGATGCGCAGGTCGCGCTGACGCTGCGGCTGATGTGCGGCGTGACGACAGCGGAAGTCGCTCGGGCATTTCTGACCAGCGAGTCGACGATGGCGGCCCGAATCACCCGCGCCAAGAAAAAGATTGCGATCGCACGAATTCCGTACCGCGTGCCGTCCGCGCAGGAACTACCGGAACGTCTCGACGCCATCTGCGCCGTTATCCATCTGCTGTTCACGACCGGACACACCGCGCCGTCGGGTTCGGCGTTGGTGCGCGACGACCTCGTCGACCGCTCGGTGCAGTTGGCTCGGATGATGCATGTGCTGGTGCCGTCCGATTCGAAGGTCACGGGCCTGCTGTCGCTGATACTGCTCACCGATTCCCGTCGCGCCACGCGGACCGCTCCGGACGGCCGGATGTTGACCCTCGAAGAACAGGACCGCTCGTTGTGGGACAGTGCGGCGATCGCTGAAGGCACTGCGCTGTTGCGGGGCGTCGTCTGCGCCGACCGCTACACCCTGCAGGCCGCGATCGCCGCGATGCATGCCAACGCGCCGAGTTATGAACAGACCGATTGGCGTGCGATCACCGCGATGTACAACAACTTGCTGCGCATCTGGCCGACGCCGGTTGTGTACCTCAATCACGCTGTAGCGGCGGGACTTGCGGACGGGCCCGCCAAGGGACTCGCGTTGCTCGACGCGCTCGCAGGCGAACCTGCTCTCGCCGCCTACGGGTATTTCGAGGCGTCCCGCGCGCATTTTTTGAGCGAGCTCGGTCGGACCTCGGAAGCCTACGACGCGTACGAGTCCGCACTCCTGCTCACCGAGAACGAGGTCGAGCGCCAGTTTCTGCTCACCAAACTGGAATCACTAGCTGAGTGACCACCTCGTCTCCAGCGCGGAGGTGACACTCTCGGCGAAGTCCGCGATCGCGGAATTCTCCGCAGCTGCAGCTGTTTCGGCGAGGGCCGCCCACCTCGACAGCAGCGCGACCGAACGTGGAACCGACATTCCGTGCTCGCGCACCGCCGCGATCCGGGCGTGGTCGTCAGGCAGAAACCAATCGGTTGTGAGCCACACCCACGCCAGTTGGGCATTGAGCATCTTGCGCTGCAGGGTCGCATCGTCGGCAAGGAATGGCCACACACCCACAACTTCGGACCGCCACGCCTCGATCATCGCTTGAGCGCGATCGGCCGGCAGCTCCACGTGGCACAGGCAGCCGGGGAACGACACGAGGGCATAGGCGATGTCGAGCGAAGCATCACGGAACCCACCCCACTCGTAGTCGAGGAAGCGCACCCCGTCGTCGTTGACGATCACGTTGTCAGGGCACAGATCCGACGGACTGAACGCGCGCAGCCGCCCATTCGTGAACAGCAACTCGCAGCGCCGCGACGCCTCCAATACCTCGTCCGGCACCGCAATGCCGAGGTTCTGCTCCAGCAGCTTCGGCACGCGCGCGACCGCCACCTTCGCCTGAGCGGCGACGGCGTCGGTGTGATGGGCAAGCTCGGCGCGCCGAAGCAGCGCGACGAAATCCGATTCACGACCGACCGTCGCAGCATGCATTCGGCCCAGTGCCTGCGCAAATGCCATCAACGAATTCTCGGCAATCGATTCGTCGTTGCCGCGAAGGACCGAGGTCATGCGGACACCTGCACCGAGGTCGGTGAGAATCAGCAGTCGTTCATCCAGATCGTGGGCCAACAGGTCCGGACCTGGGCGGTGATCGCGGGCAAGCGCGGTGGCGAACTGGTAGGACACTGCCTCGCGCAGGAATGCGGAATCGATGCTGGCTACACCTGGCTCGGAACCGGCGGCGGACTGTTCACCTGCCGATATCCGCGATTGCTTGACGATCAGTGTGCGAGGCAGCGAGTACGAATTGTCTGCAACGCGAACCCGTAAGACGGTGGTGCGCCCGCTGCCGCCCAATTCCACGGGATCGACCAGCTTGACCCGGCCGCCCATTCTTTTGGCAAGCAAGGTCTGCGCTGCCGCTACGACCGCTGCGACGCGATCTGCCACTAGTGCGCTCATCACCGTCCAACCTACCTGCACCGGTTCACTATGGCCGTTCGCAGAGAACACCCTTCAAGTCGAATTCCGCCAGAGCAGGCGCAACGTTAACGAACGACATCGGCCGCCGATGTGAGTTACGAACGATCGGCGCAACCGATCCCGAGTGTTAAGGACCTGCATGTCCGACTACAGCGGATACGTAGCGCCGGCGCCGACCTTCGCTGTTGGTGATGCTCTCAGGTACGGCTGGAACAAGTTCAAGAACAATGCCGGCCTCTGGATTGCGGTGACACTCGGCGCGATCATCGTCAACATCGCGATTCAACTCCCGACCGGCGGATTGAACCCCTACCTCGACTTCGTCGACGCCTCGGTGGGACCGACAAGGCCATCGCTGTTACTCAGCGCGGTGACCACCCTGGTCAGCTTCCTGCTCGGGGTCTTGCTTCAGGCAGCGTTCGTGCAGGGCTCGATCAACGAGGTCGACGGCCGCAAACCCGATTTCGCCTCGTTCCTGATGGTCCGCAACCTCGGGATCGTCGTGCTCGCCGCCATCATCGTCGGTGTCGTGATCGTCATCGGCCTCGTGCTGTGCATCATCCCGGGGATCGTCATCAGTTTTCTCACCTACTTCACGCTGCAGTTCGTCATCGACCGTGACCAAGATGCGGTCACCGCAATCAAATCGAGCTACCAGCTCACGTCGCGCAACGTCGGCCAGCTGCTGCTGCTCGCACTGACCTGCATCGGGATCAACCTTCTGGCCGCAATCCCGTGTCTCCTCGGCTTGCTCGTGACCGCGCCGGTCACGCTGATTGCTTCCACGTACGCCTACCGCGTGCTCGTGCGTGGGCCGGTATCGCCGGCCTGACAAGCAGCACCCATAAGGATCGCGTAAAGAACCGTCGACGCAGTCGATGGCGCGGCACGATGGTTCGCGACCCCGAACAAGGAGCCATAGTGGAAGCAGGCGGTAGACGAGAAGCGGTACGTGCCGCGGTCGTTGTCGGCGCGCTCGGCGTCGTCTTCGGCGACATCGGTACCAGCCCGATCTACACGATCCAGACGGTGTTCAGCCCCTCCGACCCGCACCCGGTGCCGATCAACGCCGACAACGTATACGGCGTCGTGTCACTGATCTTCTGGTCGGTGATGACGATCGTCACGTTCACCTATGTGTCGCTGGTGATGCGCGCCGACAACGACGGCGAGGGCGGGATCATGGCTCTGATCACGCTGCTACGACGGCTCGGTGGAACACGTGGGCGGCGCGCGACAGCCTTTTTGGCCGGCCTCGGAATCTTTGGCGCCGCATTGTTTTTCGGCGACAGCATGATCACGCCCGCTATTTCCGTGCTGTCCGCGGTCGAAGGGCTGAAGGTGGTCGAGCCTGGGCTGGAAGAGCTGATCATCCCGATCACCGTCGTCATCATCGTGGTGCTCTTCACGGTCCAGCGGCGCGGTACTGCAGCGGTCGGTCGCCTGTTCGGACCTGTGATGATTACCTGGTTCCTTGCCATCGGCGCGTGCGGGGTTCGCGGCATCGTCGATCACCCGGAAATCCTGAAAGCACTCTCCCCGACCTACGCGCTGACCTTCATGTTCGGGCACCTGGGCATCGCCTTCTTCGCGCTGGCGGCGATCGTATTGTCGGTGACCGGCGCCGAGGCGCTGTATGCCGACATGGGCCATTTCGGTCGTAAGGCGATCACCTATGGCTGGCTGGGGTTGGTTCTGCCCGCGTGCGTATTGAGCTACCTCGGTCAAGGGGCGCTCGTGCTCGGCGATGAAAGCAAAGTGAGCGCGCCGTTCTTCCTGCTCACCCCGGAGTGGGCACGCTGGCCGATGGTTCTGCTGGCGACCGCTGCCACCGTCATCGCCTCACAGGCCGTCATCACGGGCGCATTCTCGGTTGCGTCGCAGGCTGCTCAACTCGGCTATCTGCCGAGGCTGCGGATCGCACACACGTCGGAATCTACGATCGGCCAGATCTACGTGCCGTGGATCAACTGGGTGCTCATGGTGTCGGTGCTGACCCTGGTTTTCGCGTTCCGCAGCTCGGCGGCCTTGGCGTTCGCGTTCGGTATGGCCGTGACCGGCACGATCACCATCACAACACTGCTGTTTCTCTACTTCGCTCGAACCAAGTGGCACACATCGCTGTGGCTGATCGTCATCGGCGGCGGCTTCTTGCTGACCGTCGACTTGATGTTCCTCGCCGCGAACATGACGAAGCTGGTTCACGGGGCATGGCTGCCGCTGCTGATCGGTCTCACCGCGTTCACGGTGATGACGACGTGGCGTCGTGGTCGCGACATCGTCACTCGCGCACGGGAGAACGCCGAGGGATCGCTGCGCGAATTCATCGACGACGTCAACTCGTACGAGCCGCCGCTGTTGCGAATCCCGGGCACTGCGGTGTTCCTCAACCGTGGGGATCAAACAGCGCCACTGGCAATGCGGGCCAATGTCGAGCACAACCGCGTCAGGCACGAACACGTCGTGATCCTGTCGATCGAGACGCAGCCGGTGCCTCGTGTTCTCGACGCGGACCGAACCAACGTCGACAGCCTCGGCTATGTGCACGACGGGATCATCCATGTGGCGGCGAGGTACGGCTACATGGAGACTCCGAACATCCCCGCCGCGCTGCGACTACTCGACCCCGCCCAAACCGAAGGCGCGATCTCGATCGACGATGCCTCGTACTTCCTGTCGAAGATCGAACTGAAGATGGGGCCGGAACCGACGATGGCGGCATGGCGCAAGCATCTGTTCATCGCCACGTCCTACATCACGGCGGACGCCGCCGAGTACTTCGGCCTGCCACGCGAACGCACCGTGATCATGGGATCGCAAATCGACGTCTAACGATGCATTCGCCGCACGTCACCGCCGTTGACGGCGACCGCGTTCGACGATGCAAGTAGGTCGCTTCCGTCGCGGCTGACCAGCGCGAGCACATCACCAGGCCGAATATTCTGCGGCAGAGCGACTTCGGAGAACTCAGTTGCGCCGTTGACACCGATGATCGAGAAGGTATCGGTCATGCCGAGCGGGTGCCGATTGACGACTGCCGCAGCCGCCAACTCACCTCTTACGGGTCGGGGCAGCATCTCAGCACTGCCCGCGAGGACGACCGCCGGGCGACCGTCGATGCCGCGGCCGACGGAGTGCACACGACTCACCGTGACCGCGGCTCGTGCCGTCATCGATTCGCCGAAATCCACCGAAATGTGTGGTCGCCCAATGCGGTTGCGAATACACGCATCATCGATCGCGTTCTCCAGCGCAATCCCGAGGTCGGCGCCGGGCGGAACTCCCCGGGTAGCGATGCCGACATGTAGTTCCGCCATCTGGACCTGGTGTTCGCGTTGCGCGTCGCACATCACTGCGACCGCCGTCAGCACCTGTTCGTAGATGTCGTCCGGAACCGGCCAGGCATCGCAGCGCACCCCGACTACATCGAGCGTCGTTGCGACTACAGCGATGGCTTCCAGCGACATGGTGGCTTCCACGACAATGCGGCCGACCGGTCCGGCGGATACACAGTCCGCGGAATCGGCAACGAGGACCAGTCGGGCGGGGTCCACGCCTGCTCTGCGTGCGACCGCGGATTCGTGCGCCGAGTGCACCACGAGCGACAGTCCGTGCCGTGCCACCAAGCGCGCGGCGGTGGTCGACAGCAGCGAACTGGTGCTACGGAGGACCTCTGCGTCGCGAGGGCCGCCACGCAGTGTTCGCGCGGCGCGCAGGCTCCATTCGTCGATGACGTAGGTCGGCGAACCGAAACGATCCGCGATTTCGTCCAGCGAAATGCCGCCGACGGTGATGCGTCCGTGCCGACAATGCGTCGTCGCCGGCCATACGGCCGGATCGAGCCGCGGCGTCGTTGCCCCGCGCAGCGAAGGAAGAATTTCGAGAAGTGTCACATGGCCAGTCTCGAACGCCCGGATGCCGCCGGCCGGTTCCTTGACGCAATCCTGACCTTCTCGCGCAGCAAATTGACTGCCCCCTAACGGGCGCGTGTCGCTACTTCAGCGGGTGGCGAAACAGTCTGCGATACACGGGTTCTTCGTCGCCCTGCGCGGGTCGCAGCATGAGGACGAACACGCCGGCGATCACGATGCCCACGAGATTGACGGCGAGCTGAAACGACGACTCAGCGGCGAGGCGCCACTCACCCACCGTCGCAGCTACGACCGCAAATCCCGCTGCGGGAACTGTTGTCACAGAGATGAATACGCCGACCAGTGCAGCAGATTTCGACGTGACCACCGATAGCATTCCCGCTGCACCGGCCAACAATGCCACCACGAACGAAAACGGGCCGACGTCGTAAATGAAATCGACCTGCTGGACGTTCTTGATGGAATCCAACGTTATCCAGCCGATCCATTCGCAGATCCATGCGCCTGCGGCCGTGACTGCCATCGCAACAGGAAAAGCGACGAGCAAAGCGATCAACGATCGCCTCGCCAAGCTGAACTTGCGACGAAACAGTGCGACGGCCAACGCGGCGAGCGGTCCGAACTCGGGACCGACCACCATCGCGCCGACGACCGTGACGGGCGAGTCGGTCACAACGCCGACCGCGGCAAGCAGACACGCAATCGTCAGGAACGCGAGAAACGTCAGCGTCAGCGTGGAGTCCTGGCGCGTTCGCGAGAGCAACTCCTCCCACACGACAGCGTCGCCCGGATCCCCTGGAGCCTCTTCCTCGGCGCGAAAGGCAGCGTCGGACAGCACCGTTTCAAGCGGATGCAAGGTGATTCCGCCGAACTCTTTGATGCCGATCGCTTCGATCTGGTCCAGGATCTCGTTGGCGGATTCTCGCGCCACATCGGCGGTCACCGAATCGCCCTCGGGTTCGAGTGCCGCCCCGCGAGAGATCACGACATGCGTGACGCCGCAGTGGTCCAGCAGGATCTTCAGTACCGCATCCGTGTGCCGGGTCGGAGTTATAACTCGCAAGTGCAGCATGGCGATCTCCGCAGCTCAGGTGCGCGGCTCGGGCTTGAAATCGATGCCGGATTCCTTGCGCTGCTGCGGGGTGATCGCTGCGGGCGCATCGGTCAGTGGGTCGACGCCGCCGCCGGATTTCGGGAACGCGATGACCTCGCGGATCGACTCCACCCCTGCCAGCAGCGCCGTGACGCGGTCCCAGCCGAACGCGATGCCGCCGTGCGGTGGTGCGCCGTAGGCGAACGCGTCGAGCAGGAAGCCGAACTTTTCCTGCGCCTCGTCGTGGCTGATCCCCATGACCTTGAAGACGCGTTCCTGAATGTCACGACGATGGATACGAATGCTGCCGCCGCCGATCTCGTTGCCGTTGCAGACGATGTCGTACGCGTACGCCAGTGCCGAACCAGGATCGGTGTCGAACGTCTCCAACGAGTCCGGCTTCGGCGAGGTGAAAGCGTGGTGCACGGCGGTCCAGGCGCTGTGTCCGAGTGCGACGTCGCCACCGGCGACCGCCTCCGACGTGGGCTCGAACATCGGCGCATCGACGATCCAGACGAACGACCACGCCTTTTCGTCGATCAGTCCCTGCTTGCGTGCAATCTCGCCGCGCGCCGCGCCGAGCAACGCCCGCTGCGCCTTGACCGGTCCGGCTGCGAAGAAGACGCAGTCGCCGGGCTGTGCGCCGACGTGCTCGGCGAGGCCGTCACGTTCGGCATCGGACAGGTTCTTCGCCACGGGTCCGCCGAGGGTCCCGTCCTCGGCAACCAGCACGTACGCCAGACCACGCGCGCCACGTTGCTTTGCCCACTCCTGCCAGGCATCGAGCTGGCGCCGCGGCTGGCTCGCGCCGCCCGGCATGACGACCGCGCCGACGTACGGCGCCTGGAACACGCGGAACGGGGTGTCTTTGAAATAGTCCGTGCACTCGACGATTTCGACGCCGAAACGTAGGTCCGGCTTGTCGCTGCCGAAGCGCCGCATGGCCTCCGCATACGTCATGCGGGCGATCGGAGTGTCGATCGTGTGGCCGACGAGCTTCCACAGCGCAGCGAGAATCTCCTCGGCGAGGAGGATGACGTCGTCCTCGGTCACGAAGCTCATCTCGATGTCGAGCTGAGTGAACTCGGGCTGACGGTCGGCGCGGAAGTCTTCGTCGCGGTAGCACCGGGCGATCTGGTAGTACCGCTCGATCCCGCCGACCATCAGCAGCTGCTTGAACAGCTGCGGGCTCTGCGGCAACGCGTAGAACGTGCCAGGCTGCAAACGCGCGGGCACCAGGAAGTCGCGTGCGCCTTCCGGCGTGGACCGCGTCAGCGTCGGCGTCTCGACCTCGACGAACTCGTGTTCGGCCAACACCGACCGCGCGGCCGCGTTCACCTTCGACCGCAGTCGGATCGCGCTGCCTGGTCCTTCGCGGCGCAGGTCCAGGTAGCGGTATTTGAGCCGAGCCTCGTCGCCTGGGTGCTCGTCCAACTGGAACGGCAACGGCGCGCTCTCGTTGAGTACTTCGAGCTCGGTCACGTTGACCTCGATCGCGCCGGTCGGGATCTCGGTGTTCTCGTTGCCTGCCGGACGGTTTTCGACGACGCCGGTCACGCGGACGCAGTACTCGGCGCGCAGGCGATGGGCCTGCGTCGCAGGCTCGCCCTCACGGAACACTGCCTGCGAAACGCCGGACGCGTCGCGGAGATCGATGAAGATCACGCCGCCGTGGTCGCGCCGACGGGCCACCCAACCAGTGAGGGTGACGGTCTGTCCTGCGTGCTCGGTGCGTAGCGAGCCTGCCAGGTGGGTGCGCAGCACGATCTTCCTTCCGACGGCCAGGGATTCTCTTCGGCGAAGAAGATCCTACGGAGCCAATTGCCCCGACCCGAAACCGATATCGGTCCGGACATGCAAAGCTGTAGCGCGGCAGCGACGATGACATGGCTCGCTACGCTCACAGACCGGGCTGTTTGCAGGGAGTAAAGACGATGACCTTCAACGAGGACATGCAGATCGACTCGAGTCAGTCGAACTCCACAGGAGGCCGTGGACGGGGCCCGAAGATCGCGTTGGGCGGTGGTGTCGGCGGCCTGCTGATCCTTGTGGTGACGCTCCTTCTGGGCGGCGATCCAGGAGCGCTGCTCGGCACCGATTCCAGTAGCTCGAGCGACAACGGCTCGACCAGTGACCCCACGTGCCAGACCGGCGCCGACGCCAACCGCGACGTCGGCTGCCGCATGCTGTTCACACGCGACAGCCTGAATGCAATCTGGGCAGTCGAATTGCCGAAGCAAACTGGGACGAAATATGTGAAGCCGCAGGTCGAGCTGTTTTCCGGCGCGGTCAACACCGGTTGCGGCCAGGCGACCAGCGAGGTCGGCCCGTTCTATTGCCCGGCCGACTCGGTCGCGTATATCGACACGAGCTTCTTCGACGTGCTGGTTACACAGTTCGGTTCCAGCGGCGGTCCGCTCGCACAGGAGTACGTGCTCGCGCACGAGATCGGCCACCACATCCAGAACCTGCTCGGTGACATCGGCCGCGCCCAGGACGACCCCCGGGGTCCACAGTCCGGCGCGGTCCGCACGGAACTGCAGGCCGACTGCTATGCCGGCATCTGGGCACATTTCGCCGATACGATGAACGCGCCGGGCAAGGACAAGCCGTTCTTGAAGAAGCTCACGAACGAGGACATCAACGCCGCACTCTCCGCCGCCTCCGCGGTCGGTGACGACCGCATTCAGAAGGCCGCTACCGGTCGAGTCAATCCGGAGAAATGGACGCACGGCGCATCGAACCAGCGCCAAGCGTGGTTCCTCTCGGGCTACAAAACTGGTGACGTCGCCGCCTGCAACACCTACGACGCACGGGATCTGAACAACCCCTAGGGTCAGGGCCCGACGGTCCAGGTTTCGCGGCCGTTGAGCAACTGCTGCAACGAATCCGGCCCAACGGGTTTGCGTTCGCGGGCGAGGTCAAGTTGGGCGCGGACCGCATCGTCGTAGGTGGTGCGGTTGACGCTGCGGAAGATGCCGCTGACGACGTGGTTGAGGTCCTGATCCGACAACCGCGAGAGCGCGTAGGCGTATTCGGGATCGTCGGTGTAGGCGTCGTGGACCACGATGTCGTCCGCCGCGACGTCGGCTGTCGCGGCGATCGCGAGCCCGAAACCTTTTCGCACAACACAGAATTGGCCATCATTGCCGAAAATGATGGGCTGACCGTGGACCAGGTGGATCAGCCGCTGCTCCGCACCTTCTTTGCGCAATAAGTCGAACGAGCCGTCGTTGAAGATAGGGCAGTCCTGCAGAATCTCGACGAACGATGCACCGCGGTGTGCCGCTGCCGCGCGCAGCACCTCGGTCAGGCCCTTGCGATCGGAGTCCAATGCTCGGGCGGCGAACGTCGCCTCGGCACCCAACGCGAGCGACAGCGTGTTGAACGGGTGGTCCACTGAGCCCATCGGCGTCGACTTGGTGACCTTGCCGACCTCCGACGTCGGGGAATATTGACCTTTCGTCAGGCCGTAGATGCGGTTGTTGAACAGCAGGATCGTCACGTTGATGTTGCGCCGCAGAGCGTGGATCAGGTGGTTGCCGCCGATCGACAACGCATCGCCGTCGCCGGTCACCACCCAGACCGACAGGTCCGGGCGCGTCACCGCAAGTCCGGTCGCGATGGCCGGTGCGCGACCGTGAATCGAGTGGAGGCCGTAGGCGTCGAGGTAATACGGGAAGCGGGCCGCGCACCCGATCCCGGAGACGAACATCAGGTTCTCGCGGCGCAAGCCGAGTTCGGGCAGGAAACTACGGACCGTCGCCAGGATGACGTAGTCGCCGCAGCCCGGGCACCAACGGACCTCCTGGTCGGACGTGAAGTCTTTCGCCTTGAGCGGAAGGTCCGTCGTCGGTACTCCGGTGTAGGACGTCAGCTCCAGATCACTCGTCGTCATCCCTGTGCAGCTCCATTGCGATAGGTCGCGTGCGCTCGCGTGGACCTGGACTTGGCGGCCTCGAGATCGCCCAGCGACCCGTCGAGCGCTGCGTCGATCACTTCGGTCAGCTCTTCTGCCGAGAACGCCAGGCCGGCCACCTTCGTCCACGGTTGCACGTCGACGAGGTAGCGCGCTCGCAACAACAAGGTGAGTTGGCCCAAGTTCATCTCGGGCGCAATCACTTTCGGGTAGTTGCGGAGTACCTCGCCGAGGTTCGCCGGGAACGGGTTGAGGTGCCGCAGGTGCACATGTGCGACCGAACGGCCCGTACGTCGGATCCGCCTACATGCTTCGCCGATCGGTCCGTAGCTGCTCCCCCACCCGACGACGAGCAGGTCTGCGTCAGCGTTCGGATCGTCGACAACCACGTCCGGCACCGCAATCCCGTCGACCTTCGCTTGCCGCAGGCGCGTCATGAGCTCGTGGTTCGCTGGATCGTAGGAGATGTTGCCGCTGCCGTCCGCCTTCTCCAATCCACCGATCCGATGCTCCAGACCCTTCGTCCCCGGCACCGCGAGCGGCCGAGCCAAGGTCTCGGGATCGCGTGCGTAGGGCTCGAACGGCGCCGAGTCTGCATCCGGGGCCGGCTCGAACCCGGGGTCGATCGGTGCCAGGTCAGCGGTCGACGGGATTGCCCACGGCTCGGAGCCGTTTGCAATCGCACCATCGGACAACAGGAGCACCGGTGTGCGGTAGACCAGCGCGATTCGCGCGGCTTCTACAGCGACGTCGAAGCAGTCCGCCGGCGACCGCGGGGCCAGAACAGCGACCGGTGACTCGCCGTTGCGCCCGAACAGCGCTTGCAGCAGGTCCGCCTGTTCGGTCTTCGTCGGGAGGCCCGTCGACGGTCCGCCGCGCTGCACATCGATGATCAGCAGCGGCAGCTCCGTCATCACCGCGAGGCCGATCGTCTCGCTCTTCAGCGCTAACCCCGGACCGGACGTGCTCGTCACACCGAGCGCGCCGCCGAGCGAAGCACCCAGTGCCGCACCGATTCCCGCGATCTCGTCCTCGGCCTGAAACGTCGTGACATCGAAGTTCTTGTGCTTGCTCAGTTCGTGCAGGATGTCCGACGCGGGAGTGATCGGGTAGGTGCCGACGAAAACCGGCAGCCCGGAGAGCTGGCCGGCGGTGATGACTCCGTACGCCAGCGCAGTGTTGCCTGTGACCTGCCGGTAGGTGCCGGTCGGCAATGCCGCGGGAGCGATTTCGTATGTGGTGGCAAAGCTCTCGGTGGTCTCGCCGTAGTTCCAGCCGGCTTTGAAAGCGAGGATGTTGCCTTCGGCGATGTCGGGCTTCGAGGCGAATTTCTCGCGCATGAACCGCTCGGTCCCACCGATCGGACGGTGATACATCCACGAGAGCAGACCGAGCGCAAACATGTTCTTCGCGCGCTGCCCGTCTTTCTTGCTCAAGCCCGCAGCCTCGACGGCGCCGAGGGTGAGAGTGGTCATCGAGACCTTGTGCAGCACGTACTCGTCCAGCGATCCGTCGTCGAGGGGATTCGTCCCATAGCCGACCTTGGTGAGATTCCGCTTGGTGAACTCGTCGATGTTGACGACGATCGTCGCTCCGCGAGGCAGATCACCGATGTTGGCTTTCAGCGCCGCCGGATTCATGGCGACAAGAACATCGGGGCGGTCGCCCGCGGTCAGGATGTCGTAGTCGGCGATCTGGATCTGGAACGACGAGACACCCGGCAACGTCCCTTGCGGTGCGCGGATCTCGGCCGGAAAGTTCGGCTGCGTCGCCAGGTCGTTGCCGAATGCGGCAGCTTCGTGCGTGAAACGGTCGCCCGTGAGCTGCATGCCATCGCCCGAGTCGCCTGCGAACCTGATGACGACCCGCTCCAGCTTCGTAGCGCCGACCTCCAGGGTCATCGGCTTTCCGCCTTTCGGGAATCAACCCACTTGAATCCACGCTACGTGACGGTCGACACACGCTGCCAAGCAACACCGCCGAACACTCAGAACAGGGTCAAGGCCGGGTCGGGCTTCGCAACGACGATGTCGGGCGCAGGCATCGAGGCACTCGAAGACCGTTCGGCGAGACCGTGTTTGCGTAACAGCGGTTCGAGGCGAGCGGCCAGCCACGTCCGGTATTCGGGTGTGACGTACGCGCCACGGTCGTAGAGCTGGCGGTACTTTCGCACCAAAGCAGGGTGCTCGGCACCCAGCCATGACATGAACCATCCGCGCGTGCTGCCGCGCAGGTGCATCGGAAATGCCGTCACGCGGACCGCGCCCGAATCGGCGATCGCGGCGAGCAATCCGTCGAGGTGACTTGTCGAGTCGGTCAGGTACGGAATTACCGGTGCGACCATGACGTTGACAGCGAACCCCGCGTCGGTCACCGACCGGATGAGCTCCAGCCGTGCCTTCGGCGACGGCGTACCCGGCTCTATCTCCTTCTGCAACGCGTGGTCGTGAATGGCCAACGAGACGCCGATACGTACGTCGACATGCTGCGCCGCCAACGTGAGCAGCGGCAGGTCGCGCCGCAACAAGGTGCCTTTGGTGAGGATCGAGAAGGGCGTCCGCGATTCAGTGAGCGCACGAATGATGCCCGGCATCAACCGATATCGCCCCTCGGCGCGTTGGTACGGATCGGTGTTCGTACCGAGCGCGACCGTTTCCTGACGCCAGGATCGGCGGGCGAGTTCGCGGCGAAGCACCGCCGCGATGTTGGTCTTCACCACTAGCTGTGTATCGAAATCGCGACCGGAATCGAGCTCCAAATACTCGTGCGTCGGTCTGGCAAAGCAGTACCGGCACGCGTGCGAGCAGCCTCGCATCGGATTTATCGTCCAACCGAACGGCAGCTCCGACTCGACGGGCATCTTGTTGAGGGCGCTCTTGCACAGCACCTCATGAAACGTGATCCCCTCGAACTCTGGCGTTTGCACACTACGGACGAGGCCGGACCGCTCCAGACCGGGCAACGCACCCTCGTCCGCACCCAAGAGCTGGCCTTGCCACCGCATGGCTAAAGTCGAACATGCGTTCTATCCTGTGTCAAGGCGACGCCGCCGAAGTGCAGTTCATCACCATCATCACTGCGCCGTCCGCTATATTGACCCGAGGGGGCGCGGGGGCGTCAAGCACATATGCGGGGCGGATTGTCGTCGCGCTGACGAAAATTGGGGGGCAACACAAATGACAGATCTGACCGTGCACCTAGCCGGTATTCAGCAATTCGGCGACTCGGCGGCGAAGGCAGCCGCCCAGGTCGCTACCGCGGGTGCGTACGACCTGGCCGCCAACGTTGCGGCCTTGACGCCCGCACTCGGACTGATAGGCGCCGACTTTCTGGCCGCCTTCGCCCAAGCCCAGACCAATCACGCCCAGTCGGTAGCCGAGCTCGCGACCCACTTCAGCTCTACCGCGGTAGCGGCGTACGAGACGGCCGCGAATTACCAAGGCACCGACGATGCCACGACGGCTGCACTCAACTCTGCTGCGCAGGGCACGGTGACGGCATGAGCACCCAGGGCAATGCATCGACGGCATCCACTGTCACAGCTCCAACCACGCCGGCGCTGACTCCTCAGCAGCAGCTCGAGAATCTCCTGGGCTTCCCGTTGCCGACAATCCCTACTGTCGATCAGCTGTTGAAGCCGATAAACGACGCGTGGAGCAGCTTCGGCACCGGGTATCTCGCGAACCTGAATCCGTCCACGATTCTGACCGACTCGACCGCATTCATGAACGCCGCGCTCGAATTGGCAACCGGCGCAACAACCGTGCTCGATTCCGAATGGTCGAGCAATGCGGGGACCAACGCGACAGAAACCTCGAAGACGGCGGTCGCGTCAGGCGACAAGGTGAACGCGCAGGCCACCCAGATCTCGGGATTGACGACGAATGCGACGGCGACCGTTGCCGCGGGCAATGCCAATCTCGCAACCATCGCCGAGTCGTTCGTCGCGACTGCGGCCGCCGCCGCGCCGGTGATCTGGACTCCTCCCGGCCAGGCGATGATCATGGCCGCCGCGGCCGAACACATCTCCGCAGCACTGGAAGTCGTGCAGGGCACTCGTGCCAGCATGACGACACAGACAGCGCAGATGACAGAAGCCGGTCAAAAGGTCGAGACTCCAGCGCCGGTCGCGACCAACGGAACGCCCACGAACGCGGCGTCATCGACCAGAACGCCCTTCACGCTGGTCAAGTCGATTCTGACGAACGTCGGAAAGCCACTGATCACGACTGCGAATGCCGGTTCCAAGGTGGTGCTCGATTTCGTCCCGGGGGCGAACAAATCCACCACTACGGACCCGTCCAAGGCGACGGCCGACCTGTCCAAGGCGACCACCACCGCCCCTCAGCTGGCGACGACGGTTCAAGCCGGTGTCAGTCCGACCCAGAACTCGTCGAGCCTAAAATCATCCGACCCGTCAGCCACTACGCAGAAAAATCTGCAGCCGGGAACGATCAGTCAGCCGGGAACCACGGAAACGCACGCCGCGTCGGTTGCCAACACGCATGCCTCCACGGCGGCCGCGCCGAACGTCAGCTCGACTGGACTCGGCACCGGCGCAGGCATGATGCCGATGGCCGGCGCGCGCGCAGGCAACGACGAGCACCGATCGAACCAGAGCTATTTCGTCGACGCCGTCAACCGGACCGACGTGGTCGGTGATCTCGGCACGGTCGTCTCCCCCGTCATCGGAGCCGACATCTCCGAGGAGAACAACGGCGTCACCGAGGCTTGACGAAGCCCAACTCTTCGACTGCCGCCCGCTCGTGTTCGAGTTCGGCGACCGACGCGGAGATGCGTTGTTGGGAGAACTCAGCGATGTCGAGGCCCGGAACGATCGTGTATTCGCCGTCGGTACACGTCACAGGGAACGACGAGATCAAGCCCTCCGGCACCGAGTAGGAACCGTCGGAGCAGACAGCCATCGACACCCAGTTTGAGCCGTCCGTTCCCCGGACCCAATCACGGACGTGATTGATCGCGCCGTTGGCCGCACTTGCGGCGGACGACGCACCGCGGGCCTTGATGATCGCGGTGCCACGTTCCTGCACGGTCGGGATGAAATCGTGCTCGAGCCAGTCCGGGTCGTCCACGACCTCCAACGCCGGCCGCCCAGCGACCGTGGCGTGAAACAGGTCCGGGTACTGGGTGTTCGAGTGGTTGCCCCAGATCGCGACCCGTTCGATGTCGGCCGCTGCGGCGCCGGTCTTCTTCGCCAGCTGCGCGATCGCACGGTTGTGGTCGAGCCGAGTGAGCGCAGTGAACCTGGACCGTGGCACATCGGGAGCGTTGTTCATCGCGATGAGCGCGTTCGTGTTGGCGGGGTTGCCGACGACGAGAACCTTGACGTCGTCGTCGGAGACCGCGTTGATCGCCGAACCGTGGTCGGTGAAGATGGCACCGTTCGCCGCAAGCAGGTCCGACCGCTCCATGCCCTTCGTTCGCGGACGTGCGCCAACGAGGAGCGCGATGTTCGCGCCTTCGAAGGCAACCTTGGGGTCGTCGGTGATGTCGATCGACGAAAGTAGTGGATACGCCCCGTCTTCGAGCTCCATGGCCACACCTTCGAGCGACGCGACGGCAGCCGGAATCTCGAGGAGCCGCAGCCGAATCGGTGCATCCCGACCGAGCATCGCCCCACCCGCGATCCGAAACAGGAGCCCGTACGCAATCTGACCGGATGCTCCGGTAACGGTCACGGTGACTGGCGTAGTACCCACAGCGATGCCCTCCCTGCTAGCCGACTCCCCCAACTGTATTAAGTCGGCCGACCAGTCTGGCAGCCAGATTGCCTGTGAGAGTGCTCTCAGCTCGTCGACGCCGCCGCAAACGGGACCGACGAGTGGGAGACCTGCGCCGGTCGAGTCGGGTGCCGCCACAGGCCGCGTCGCTCGAGAATCGGGAGCACTCCCTCGCCGAACCAGTACGCCTCCTCCAGGTGCGGGTACCCGGACAGGATGAAATGTGAGATGCCGAGGCTCGCGTACTCGGCGAGGCGGTCCGCAACCTCCTCGTGCGAGCCGACCAACGCCGTTCCCGCGCCACCGCGGACCAGTCCGACGCCTGCCCAGAGGTTCGGGCCGATCTCGAGCCGGTCCGTGCTGCCGCCGTGCAACTCGCGCATCCGCCGCTGACCCTCGGATTCGCTCCGAGCGAGACTTGCTTGCACCCGTTCGACTGCTGCGGGGTCGATCGCGGCAAGCAGTCGGTCCGCCTCGGCCCACGCCTGCTCGGACGTATCGCGGCTGATCACATGAATTCGCAAGCCGTAGTCCAGCATTCGACCGTGGTCGACGGCGAGCCCGCGAATCCATTCGAGTTTCTTCGCCACCGCGGCGGGCGGTTCGCCCCACGTCAGGTAGGTGTCGGCGTAGCGCGCCGCGACCGGACCTGCCGGCCCCGAGGACCCACCGAAGAACACCGGCGGCACCGGATCGGGTTGCCTGCCGAGTGCGGCTTGCTCGATGTGGATGTGGTTGCCCTTGAACGTGACCGGTGTCGGCGATGTCCACAACTGGCGCACGACATCGAGGAACTCGCCGCAACGTTCGTAGCGCTCGTCCTTGCTCAGGAAGTCGCCGTAGGCCTCCTGCTCGTGCTTCTCGCCGCCGGTGACGACGTTGAGCAGCAACCGCCCGCGTGACTGCCACTGGAAGGTCGTCGCCATCTGCGCGGCCAGCGTCGGACTGAGCAAACCAGGCCGGAATGCTACGAGAAACTTCAGCGTCTCGGTCGTCTCGACCATCATCGCCGTGGTGAGCCACGCGTCTTCGCACCATGCGCCGGTAGGCGTCAGCACGGCCTCGAAACCGTTGTCTTCTGCGGCAGAACCGATTTGGTTCAGGTAACGCAGGTCCGCAATTCGGTCGCCCGACATCGACGTCCCGTGCCCGCCGGCAACGAGGTTGCGTGAATCGCCGTAGGTCGGCAGGAACCAGTGAAACTTCAGGGTCATCGGAGCACTCCAATGTTGGTACAACACATGTCTGTTCAGTCCTGTCAGATCAAGCCGTGCCGAGGCGGCGGCTCGTTGTGGAGCACGACCCGGCCGATGTGCTGGTACTTCCAGCGCACCGGGTCGTGCAAGGTGTGCGTGCGGGCATTGCGCCAGTGCCGATCCAGATCGAGATCCGCCGCGGCCGAACGGGTACCGGAGACCTCGAACAACGCCGCCGACACCACCATGGCGCTCTTCTCGGCGACGATCTTCGCCACTGCCACAGCGACCGACGCAGCTGAGGCGTGCTGCTCGTCCGGTTCAGCGAACGCGAGATCGACCGCGCGACCGGCGGTCTCGAGTGTCGCCTCCGCGCTGGCAACTGCGACGGCCAATTCGCCGAATCGCTGGACCAGCAGTGGGTCCTCGATGGCCCGATCGACTTTCGCCTCGAACCACGGTCGGCTTTTCGTCCGCGCAAACTCGGCGGCGTCGTCGAGCGCTGCGCGCGCGATGCCGACATCGATTGCCGTGTGCAGCAATTGAGCGAACGCACCGTAACTTGTCGGACCGTCGAATGCCGGCGAGCGTCGAACGACCCATTCCGGTTGCACCGCAACATCGTTCAACGTCACCGTCCCGCTGCCGGTCAGTCGCTGACCGAGCCCGTTCCAGTCGTCGACCACGGTGAGGCCGGCAGCGTCTGCCGGGACGTAGAGGATGTAGTCCCCTGCCGGTAGAGCAGAGAGGCGTCGCGGATCGTGCAACCGCGCCAACACCGGAATCCAATGCGCGAACAGCGTTCCAGTGCAGTAATACTTCTCGCCATCGAGCCGAAATCCGCCCGACCCGTCCGGCGTGAACGTCGTGGCGATGTCGGTGAGCGTCTTGCCGCCACGCTCGGATTGCGCATTGGCAAACCGCCTGCCGCGCAGAACTTCCGCAAAGAAGAAACGCTGCTGTTCCGTGGTCGCCGCGACCTTCAACAGCTGGACGTACACGAAGTGACTCTGCGGGATCTGCGCAATGTTCGGGTCTGCCGTCGCCAGAGTCCGCAGCACCTCGGCAAGCGCCGACGGCGAAATATCCGCGCCGCCGAACTCGGCAGGCACGGTGGCGCCGTAAATCCCGGACCGTGACAGTTCGTCGATCTCGGCCGCAGGCAGTCGACGCTCTCGATCCCGGTCCGCAGCGTCTATCGCGAACCGTTGCGCAAGCGTCCGCGCAACCGAGACCGCCTCTGCCGCACTGGAAACCAGTGCGGCGTCGAGGAATGCGGTCATGCGAGCAACGGCTCCAGCTCGCGCTCTTGGTCGGCTTCCAGTTCACGAACCAACGGCAGCACTCGCGCACCGAAGTACTCGATCTCCTCCTGGAAGTGCAGGAACCCGCCGAGGATCAGGTCGACGCCACGACGGCGGTATTCGACGATGCGCTCGGCGATCTGCTCGGGCGTGCCGATGAGCTGACTACGGAATCCGTCGTTGTATTGGACGAGATCTTCGAACGTGGAGTCGGCCCACATCCCCTTCTTGTCGGCCGTCGATGCGCCTGCTTGCTGCACGGCTCCGCGGAAGCCCTCCACCGCAGGCTTGTTCGCCTTCTCGATGATCTCGCGCAACGTGTCACGCGCCTCGGCCTCGGTGTCGCGAGCGATGATGAAGCCGTTGAGCCCGAATTTCACTTCACGCTTGTGCGCGCGAGCGACATCCCGCACGTCGATGAGTTGCTCGGTGACGCCGTCGAAGTCCTTGCCGTTGCTGAAGTACCAGTCCGAGTACTTGCCCGCATTCTGGCGGGCGGCCGCAGAGTTGCCGCCCTGGAACAGTTCCGGATTCGGTCGCTCAGGTGTGTTGAGCGGCTTCGGCTTCAAGGTGAAGTCGTGGATTCGGTAGAAATCGCCACGGAAGTCGACCTCGTCCTCGGTCCAGATCTTGCGCAGGACCTGCAAGAACTCGGCGCTGCGCCGGTAGCGCTCGTCGTGCTCGAGCCACGGCTCGCCGAGGTGGGTGAACTCGTCCTTGAACCAGCCGCTGACGACGTTCACGGCAAATCGCCCGTTGGACAGGTGATCTGCGGTCGCACCGAGCTTCGCGAGGACGGCCGGCTGCCACAGGCCGGGGTGTACGGCGGCGATGACCTTGAGCCGCTCTGTCGCGAGCAGCAGAGCAAGGCTGAAGCTCGTCGATTCGTGCTGGTACTCGGCGCCGTAGCTCGCCTCGTAGCGGACCTGGCTCAGCGCGTACTCGAAGCCGTTGTTCTCGGCCGTCTGCGCGAGCTTCTTGTTGTATTCGTAATCCCAGCTGGTGCGCTGCTCGATGGTCGACGTGACGAGGCCGCCACTGACATTCGGCACCCAGTAGGCGAACTTGATCTCGTCTGCGATGCGTTCGGTACTCATAGTCGACGAGTCTCGCGACCGGAAGCGAATCACCCAACCCATGCGCGTTGCACGAGTGAAACCCTTGACAGCACAGACGGTCGAGTCAGTCGACCAGCCCGGCAACCTCGGCGTCGGTGAGCGTCGTCTCAGAGCTGCGGGCGGCGTCGAGGGCGAGACGCATGGCGCGATAGAGCGGACGCTCCCCCAGTACCGCGTCCCGAGCCTCGGCACGAAGCTGTTGCACCAGAACGGAAGCCATCGCCGCGGCAGGGACCAGTTCGCTGGCATCGAGCGCGTCGGCCACGCCGCGCAGCGCCCGAACCGGCAGCTCGCGACCCGCGTCGTCGAGATACATGGCGAGCGGGATCGTCACGAAGTTGCGACCGTCACCGATCCGGAGAATGACCAGATTCACTCGTGCCGCACGGACCGACAGTTCGACGGTGACGGCCTCGGCGACGTCGACCTTGTGCGAGAAGAAGGCCCGGCGCTCATGAATCACAGTTCCGGACAACATTATTCGAGCACGCAGCGTGAGCAGGATCACGATGACGACGGGCAGGCCGACCACCAGACCGATGATGATCGCGATCATTGCCGGTACGAACAGATACGCCACGAATCCGGCAACGACACCACCGAGCGCGAACAGCGCCGCGGTCCGGAGCAGCCGCGGCGCTATTTGAGCTGGTGAAAGCAGATTCAGCGGGATCGTGTCAGCGCTTGCCAACGAGGGCTCCTACGGTCTCGACGATCGTGTCCAGCGAAACTTGTTGCTGCTCTCCGGTGCCGAGATCTTTCAGCCCGATCGTGCCGTCGGCGAGGTCGCGTTCGCCGAGCACCAACGCGATCCGCGCGCCCGAGCGATCGGCAGCCTTCATCGCACCCTTCACCCCGCGACCGCCGTAGGAAATGTCGGCTCGAATTCCCTTGGCGCGCAATTGCGAAATGACGACGAAGAGCTTGGCCTTCGCCTGATCGCCCAACGGCACACCGAATACCTCGCACCGGGCAACTTCCCCGGCTGTCTTGCCTTCCGCGGTCAGCGCCAGAATCGTTCGGTCGATGCCGAGGCCGAACCCGATGCCCGAAAGGGGCTGCCCGCCAAGCTGAGCCATCAGACCGTCGTAGCGGCCGCCGCCGCCGATTCCCGACTGTGCACCCAGACCGTCGTGGACGAATTCGAACGTGGTCTTCGTGTAGTAGTCGAGGCCACGGACCATCCGAGGATTGACCGTGTAGGCGACGCCAAGCGCGTCCAGGTGCCCGAGTACCTCGTCGAAGTGCGCCTTCGCCGACTCGGACAGGTGGTCGATCATCAGCGGCGCATCGGCGGTCAGCGCCTTGACCTCGGGACGCTTGTCGTCGAGAACACGCAACGGATTGATCTCCGCGCGGCGCCTCGTTTCGTCGTCCAACGGCAGTCCGAACAGAAACTCCTGCAACAACTCCCGATACTGCGGACGACACGTGTCGTCGCCGAGGGAGGTGATTTCCAGCCGGAATCCGTCGAGTCCGAGCCCGCGAAATCCGGCGTCGGCCACCGCGATGACCTCGGCGTCCAGCGCCGGATCGTCGACGCCGATGGCCTCGACACCCACCTGCTGCAACTGCCGGTAACGCCCGGCCTGCGGCCGCTCGTAGCGAAAGAACGGACCCGAGTAGCTCAACTTCACCGGAAGCTGACCGCGGTCGAGACCGTGCTCGATGACCGCGCGCATCACACCGGCGGTGCCTTCGGGGCGCAACGTGACGCTGCGATCGCCACGGTCGGCGAAGGTGTACATCTCCTTGCTGACCACGTCCGTCGATTCGCCGACGCCGCGCGCGAACAGCGATGTGTCCTCGAAGACGGGCAGTTCGATGTGCGAGTAACCGGCGAGCCGCGCGGCCTTCGTCAGGCCGTCCCGGACTGCGACGAACTCCGCCGACGCCGGTGGCACGTAGTCGGGTACCCCCTTCGGGGCCGCAAAGGTGCTCGGCTTGTTCACGTTGACAGGGTACGGCGAGCAGCCAGTAAGCCTCGTCTCAGGTACGGATGGCAGACTCTAACCTCGGTCTGGACATATTCTGCGCATTGGAGGACAACAAGAGTGCCCACGAATGAACAGCGACGTGAAGCGGCGAAGCGCAAGTTGGAGCGCCAGCTCACGCGACGCGCCCAACGAGCGCGTAAGCGGAAGCAGCTCACGATTGCAGGTTCGATTCTGGCGGTCGTCGCTGTCGTAGCCGGTGGCGCCCTCGTGTACGTGTTGACCAAGAGCGATGGCAGTGTCGCGGTCAAGTGTGAATACCCCGCGAGCCCGCCCAGCCAGCCCGCCGCGAAGAAGGTCGACCCGCCCAGCACCGATGGTGTGAAGAAGAGTGACGACACCTATGACGTGACGATGGATACCAGTCAAGGGCCCATCGGCCTCGTCCTGGACAACTCCAAGTCGCCCTGCACGGTGAACAGCTTCCTCAGCTTGGTGAAGCAGAACTACTTCGACGGCACGACGTGCCACCGCCTGACCAACTCCGCGCAATTGAAGGTCCTGCAATGCGGCGATCCGAGCGGCACCGGCGCAGGCGGCCCCGGCTACAGCTTCGCGGACGAATACCCGATCTCGAAGGATCCGACCGCGATGGTTGTCGGTGACTACAAGCGCGGCACCCTCGCGATGGCGAACGCCGGTCCCGACACGAATGGGAGCCAGTTCTTCCTCGTCTTCGGCGATACCGATCTGCCGCCGGACTACACGAAATTCGGCACCATCGACGAAGCGGGCTTGCAGACCTTGGACAAGATCGCAGCAGGCGGCATCACTCCCGGTGACCGTGGACCAGAAGACGGCAAGCCTGTGCTGCCGGTGGACGTGAAGACCGTGGTGAAGAACTGATGCGCAAACTTGTGATTGCACTGGCGTGTCTCGGCGTGCTCGCCACCGCGGCCTGCGGCGACGACGACAAGTCGTCCAGCGTCGCCGACAAGACGTCCACGAAGGCCCCGACGAGCGCCACCACCAGCGCCGCCGCTGAAAAGGGCGAATGCGAGTACCCGGCAGATTCCGAAAAGGCGTCGAAGCCGGTGCAACCGCCGTCGGCCAACCCTGATGCGAGCGAAAAGACCGCGACCGCGACGATCGAGACGAGCCAAGGCAACATCGGCCTCACCTTCGACGCTGCCAAGGCGCCTTGCACGGTCCACAGCTTCATCAGCCTCGCAAAACAGGGCTACTACAACTCGACGCCGTGCCACCGCCTAACCGCGGCCGAGTCTCTCTCGGTCCTGCAGTGCGGCGATCCGTCGGGCACCGGTAGCGGCGGTCCGGGCTACTCGTTCGGCGACGAATACCCGATCCCGAAGGACCCGACGGCAACCGTCACCGCCAACTACAAGCGCGGCACCCTGGCGATGGCCAACGCCGGACCCGACACCAACGGAAGCCAGTTCTTCCTCGTGTACGCCAATTCGACGTTGCCGCCGGACTACACGATCTTCGGCACCATCGACGACGAAGGCCTGCAAACGCTCGACAAGATCGCGGCTGAAGGAATCGTTGCCGGCCAGCGCGGTCCGACCGACGGCAAGCCCAAGTCAGGCGTCGAGATCAAGACCGTAACGATCGCCTAAGCAGCGGAGGTCACGCGGTAGACGTCGTAGACGCCTTCGACGTTGCGGACGACGTTCAGCACGTGACCGAGGTGTTTCGGGTCGCCCATCTCGAAGGTGAACTTGGAGATGGCGACTCGATCACCTGACGTCGTCACCGACGCCGACAGGATGTTGACGCGCTCGTCGGCGAGGACCTTGGTGACGTCGGACAGCAACCTATGCCGATCGAGCGCTTCGATCTGGATGGCAACGAGGAATACCGAGGACGGCGACGGCGCCCACTCGACCTCGATGATCCGTTCTTCCTGTTCACGAAGCGAGCCCGCGTTCGTACAGTCTGTGCGGTGCACGCTGACCGCGCCGCCGCGAGTGACGAAGCCGAGAATTTCGTCGCCGGGGACGGGCGTACAACACTTCGCGAGTTTCGCGACTGTGCCAGGCGCTCCGGGGATCAGGATGCCCGCGTCACCGGTGGGACGTGAACGAACAGGCGGATTCGACGGCGTCGACCGCTCGGCAAGCTCTTCCTCGACGTCACCCTCGCCGCCGAGCTGGGCGACGAGCCGCTGGACAACATGCTGGGCGGAGACGTTGCGCTCGCCGATCGCGGTGTAGAGAGCCGAGACGTCGGCATAGCGAAGTTCGTGCGCGATGGCAGCCATGGATTCGGCATTCATCAAGCGCTGCAGCGGAAGTCCGACGCGGCGGACCTCCTTGCCGATCGCATCCTTGCCTGCCTCGAGTGCTTCTTCGCGGCGTTCCTTCGCGAACCACTGCCGAATCTTGGCCTTTGCCCGCGGCGAGACGACGAACGTCTGCCAGTCCCGGCTCGGGCCTGCATTGGCTGCCTTCGAGGTGAACACCTCGACTGCTTCGCCGTTCTCCAGCTCACGTTCGAGTGCGACCAATCGACCGTTCACCCGGGCACCGATACATCGGTGCCCCACCTCGGTGTGGACCGCGTAGGCGAAATCGACGGGCGTCGACCCCGCGGGCAGCGTGATGACATCGCCCTTCGGGGTGAACACGAAGATTTCCTTGACCGCGAGGTCGTAGCGCAACGACTCGAGGAACTCACCCGGATCGGCGGCCTCCCGCTGCCAGTCGAGCAGCTGCCGCATCCACGCCATGTCGTCGACTTCGGCGATATCAGCGTGCTTGGCAGCATCCTTGCCACGCAGCTCCTTGTACCGCCAGTGCGCGGCGATGCCGAACTCGGCGGTCCGGTGCATGTCGGTGGTCCGGATCTGGACCTCGAGCGGCTTACCCTCGGGCCCGACGACCGTGGTGTGCAACGACTGGTAGACGCCGTAGCGAGGCTGCGCAATGTAATCCTTGAACCGCTGCGCCATCGGCTGCCACAGCGAGTGCACGACGCCGACGGCCGCATAGCAGTCGCGGATCTCGTCGCACAGGATCCGCACGCCGACCAGGTCATGTATGTCGTCGAAGTCGCGGCCTTTGACGATCATCTTCTGATAGATCGACCAGTAGTGCTTGGGCCTGCCCTCCACCACCGCATTGATCCGCGACGCGGCGAGCGTTGCGTTGATCTCGGTGCGAACGGCCGCGAGGTAGATGTCGCGCGACGGTGCGCGGTCGGCGACGAGGCGCACGATCTCTTCGTACTTCTTGGGGTGCAGGATCGCGAACGACAGATCCTCGAGCTCCCACTTGACGGTCGCCATTCCGAGCCGATGGGCAAGCGGCGCAATGACTTCGAGGGTTTCCTTCGCCTTCTTTGCCTGCTTCTCGGGCGAGAGGAACCGCATGGTTCGCATATTGTGCAACCGGTCGGCAACCTTGATGACGAGCACTCGAGGATCACGCGCCATTGCGATGATCATCTTGCGAATCGTCTCGGCCTCGGCCGCGTTGCCCAGGTTGACCTTGTCCAGCTTGGTGACACCGTCGACCAGATGGGCGACCTCGTCGCCGAAATCGTCTGTCAGCTGGGCGAGCGAGTATCCGGTGTCTTCGACCGTGTCGTGCAGCAACGCTGCGACCAACGTGGTCGTATCCATACCGAGCTCGGCCAGGATGGACGCCACAGCGAGCGGGTGCGTGATGTACGGATCGCCGGACTTGCGCATCTGGTCCGCGTGCCGTTCAGCAGCAACATCGTAGGCACGCTGCAACAGCGAAAGATTCGCCTTCGGGTACAGCTCCTTGTGGACGGCGACGAGCGGTTCGAGCTCCGGGGTGACCGCGGTGTGCCGCTGCGCGGTGATGCGACGCGCGAGACGAGCACGAACCCGTCGCGACGCCGAAGTAGGAACGGGCGCAGGCGCGACCGGCTCGGCGGCGGGAACTGGCGCGGCAGCGGCGTCCGCCTCGAGTTTCGAGCCTTCGACTTGCGCATTGTCGAGATGCTGAGTCACGGAAGTCACCTCCTCATCCACCACGGTGTAGACACCGTTTGTTCAACTCTAATCCTCAGAGTTGCAACAGCGCCGTCAGCGGTGCCATTCCGGACGCCTCTGCAACTTTGCCGCGCCCGCCGAGGAAGCTCAGCTCCAGCACGACCGCCGTGGCGACGACGGTGGCGCCTGCGGCAATCACGAGCTCGGCAGCGGCAGCGAGGGTGCCACCGGTCGCCAGAACGTCGTCGATTATCAGCACCCGTCGGCCGCGAAGATCCAGACCGTCTGCAGGGAGTTCGAGGCGCGCGGTGCCGTATTCGAGATCGTATTCGCGCGACAGGACCGGCGGCGGCAATTTGCCGCCCTTACGTACAGCAAGCAGCCCGCAACCTCGTGCGTTCGCCACTCCCCCGCCCAACAGAAAGCCTCTGGCGTCGATTCCGGCAATAACGTCGGCATCGGGACCGATTTCGGCGAGGGCATCGACAACCGCGGCGAACCCTGTTGCTTCGGCGAAAACCGGAGTGAGGTCGGCGAATCTGACCCCGGCAACCGGGAAGTCGTCAGCCCACCGAGTAAGGCGGCTCACCGCAGCCGCGGCGGCCGACGCTGCAGGCGATTCCGTCATTTCCGCAGGACCCAACGGTCCATGTTCCAGCCCGCCCCAGCCTTCGAGAGATTCTTGATGCCCCCACCCAGACCGTCGGCGAAGGCGGTCGTGCGAGGCTGATCGAAGAGCGGGATCGATGGCATTTCACTCCACAGCAACGACTCCCCGTCGACCGACAGCCGCAACTGAGTGTTGTCGTTGCCGTCGGACAGCAGGTTGTCCACGATCTGGTTGAAGCGCGGATTGTCGAACCGGCCGTAGTTCGTGCCGGAACCGCCGCGCAACGCGATCAGTGCGTCGGTGTTGAGCGCCGACCCCGCCGGACCGCTCACAGAACCGATGCCTGCGAGAACTGCGTCGACCTGATCGTCCCGCAACGCCGTTGCATTGAAGTCCGGCGACGAGACGTCCTGCACCGTGATCCCAGCGGGCGCGCACGCCTCGGTGATCAGCCGCACGGTCTGCGCCCTTCGCTCGTCGGGAGCGATGTAGCCGATCCGAATCGTCGGCGCGGTCACGCCGGACGCGGTCAGTGCTGCCTGCGCGGCTGGGACGTCGCCGCCCGGGTACTTGCCCGCCTCGGTCGCAGCGACCGTCGGGTAGATCAGCGTGTCGGACTGGACGATGCGCGAGTTCGACACCCCGGACCCTGGACCCTGCGAGCGGTTGTAATCCGGATGCCCGACCTCGTCGAACAGCTTCTGCCGTGGCACGCACGACGCGAATGCTCGCCGGGCGTCGACGGATGCGAAAACGCCCTGGGTCGAGAGCACCAGTTGCTCGACACTGCGGGACGGATCGTTGACGGCGGTGAATCCCGACAACTGCAGGTCCTGCACCGACTTGGCGCCCAGATCGACCACCTCGACCGCACCGGAATCGATCTTGTCCTTCATGTCGGCGCGCTTGCCGAAGATCGCAATCCGCGGCGTCGCAGGCTTTTCGCCCCACCACCGTTCGTTGGCGACCAACACCAAACCGTCGTCCTCGCTGAAGGATTCGATGCGGTACGGCCCTGAGGACGGGAACAGCGAGAGGTCGAGGTCGCCGGGAGCGAGCTTCCACCCGTTGTTCCAGAAGTCAGCGATTCTGGCGAGGGCTTCGGCATCGCCCGACTGCAGCACCGACTCGATGTTCGGAACATTCGCCACGCGGGCAGCAACGTGGGACGGCATCACTTCGGTCGCTGAAAAGAGCGTCTTCCAATTGGCGAAACCGCGGCCCGGCCGAAACACGACCGTCGCGTCCTTCGACCCAGGCTGGCAATCGACCCGCTCGATATCGGCGTAGCCAGCCGTGTCTGCGGCATCGAAGAGCGGGACCGTGTTGCCACGGTCGTCGTTACGCGTGAACTTTCCACTGCGCGCAGCCCACGTCAGCGCGAGATCCTCGCATGTGGTCGGCACGCCGTCGGAGTAGACACCCGCACTGTTGAGCCGATACTGGATCGTCAACGTCTCGCCCGGCACCACGCTGGCGGTGCCGAAATCGGTGTCCGCCACCGACTGCCCGAAGGGCGCCGTATACGTCATTCCGGTCAGTACTCGCGGAAACGCTTGCGGCGCAGCACTGTACGCACCTTGCGAGGTGTTCCCGTTGTAGGTGGTGATGGGGTTGTCGACCGCGTAGCCGATCGACGGAACCTGAGTGTTGCTGGAACAACTCGTCAGTGCACCCGCTGCGAGCACACCGACGACCACCGCACCGACTACCGGAATGCGCATGTCAGTGCCTCTTCTTTTGCCGCTTTCCCGTAGGTCTGGCCCCCGGTTTCGGCGTGTGCGGCGCTACGGGTGTTGCCTTCACCGTCGACACGACGCCCGATGCGACCGCGGGAGTCCGCGTCGTCGTCCCGCCGGTCTCCCGACGAGCGAGCACCTTCTTGGTGTGTGCAGCCACTGGACCCCAGCGCTCCTTAATCGACACCAGCAACGGCGTCGCGAAGAAGATCGACGAATACGCGCCGACGATCATGCCGACGAGTTGGACCAAGGCTAGATCCTTCAACGTGCCGACACCGAGAAGCCACACCGCAATCACGATCAATCCGATAACCGGCAGCACGCCGATGAGAGTCGTATTGATCGATCGCATCAGGGTCTGGTTGATCGCGAGGTTCGCTTGCTCGGCATAGGTCCGCTTCGTCAGATGCAGCACACCGCGCGTGTTCTCCTCGACCTTGTCGAACACGACGACGGAGTCGTACAGCGAGAAACCGAGGATCGTCAGCAAGCCGATGATCGTCGCCGGCGTCATTTCGAAGCCGACGATCGAATACACCCCAGCGGTCACGCTCATATCGAAGAACAGCGCCGCAAGGGCCGCGAGGGCCATGTCTCGCTCGAAGCGGATCGCGATGTACAGCGTCACAAGGACCAGGAACACCCCAAGGGCAATCAGCGCCTTCTTGGTGATCTGGCTACCCCAGGTCTCGCTCACATCGGAGTTGCTGATCTCGTTGCGGCTCGGGTTGCCGTCTTTGTCCTTCGGCTGGAACTTGGCGAACAGCGCGTCGGTCAGTTTGTTGACCTGCTCGCTGTCCAGCGCTTCCGAGCGGATCTCGAACGATTTCGCCGCGCCCGACCCGACGGTCTGGACGGAAACGGGATCAGTGCCGATCGTTTCCGCGTAGACATCCTCGACCTGGGTCGTACTCACGCCGTCGACTGCTGGCAGTTGGATTTTCGAGCCGCCCTCGAAGTCGATGCCGAGGGTGAAGCCGCGGAAAACGATGCTGAGCAACGAGATCAGGACGATGGCGCCGGTGAGTGCGTAGTAGAACTTGCGGCGACCGACGATCTCGAAGGCCCCAGTACCGGTGTACAGCCTGGAGAGAAACCCGTGCTTGGGAAGTGAAGTCTGGTCGACGACCGAGTCGTCGATTGCGTTGTCGGCCATGTCAGATTCCCTTCGCAGTCGCGCCGGCCACAGCCCTGCGCTCCTTGGCGACCTGTTGAACGGCGCCGAGACCGTTGACCGAGGGCTTGGACCAGAACGCCGACCGTGACGCCAAAGACACCAGCGGCCAGGTCACCAGGAAGACGACTGCGATATCGAGCAGTGTCGTCAGACCGAGGGTGAACGCGAAGCCTTTGACCTGCCCGACGGCGAGGATGTACAGCACAACAGACGAAATCAAGCTCACCGCGTTGCCGGACAGAATTGTCCGCCGCGCCCGCACCCACCCTCTCGGTACGGCAGAGCGGAAACTTCGCCCTTCTCGCATTTCGTCCTTAATTCGTTCGAAGAACACCACGAACGAGTCGGCAGTCATACCGATACCGATGATCAAACCAGCGATGCCTGCAAGGTCGAGAGTGAAGTTGATATAGCGCCCGAGCAGCACCAGGATCCCGTACACCATGACGCCGGACAGCACCAACGACAAAGCGGTGAGAATGCCGAGCATTCGGTAGTAGATGAGGCAGTAGAGCAACACGACGATCAGGCCGATCGCGCCCGCGAGCAGACCGGACCGTAGCGACGCGAGTCCCAGTGTCGCCGAGACTGTTTCGGCCTCCGACTGCGAGAACGACAGCGGCAGCGAGCCGTATTTCAGCGTGTTCGCCAGCGCCTTCGCGGCGGTGGCCGTGAAGTTTCCGGTGACCTGCGTCGTGCTGCCCGCAGGCGTGGCGCCCCGAATCGTCGGCGCACTGACGACGCGGGTGTCGAGGGTGAAGGCCGCGCGCTTGCCGATGTTCTCCCTGGTGAACTTCGCCCAGGTCTCGCTACCGCCCGACTTGAACGTGATGTTGACGACGTTCTGCGACGAGTTCGTGTCGAAAGCGAACTGCGCGTCGTTGATTTCCTGACCGTCGATGAGCGTTTTGTCCAGCAGCAGCTTCTCGCCGCCTTCACCGCAGGTGACGAGCGGTAGTTCTGGCTTGTCGTTGCCTGCCAGCGGGTCGGGTTTGTTGCAATCGAGCTCGGCCATCGCCTTCGCTTGGATCGCCGGGTCCGAACTCTGGCGCAACGCGATGGCGGCCTCGATCTCCTGCCTCGCCTTCTCGGCGGGGCTCAGATTGGGGTTCGGCTGTGGCGTCGGAGTCGGCTGCTGATTCGGTGCAGGCGTCTCGGTGTTGGGCGGCGCCGGCGTCGGAGTCGGAGGATCTTGCGCCGGGAACGGCCGATTCTGTGCGGCTGGCGGCGTCAAACCCGGAATGGACGAAAGATCGGGGCTTGCGCTCGGCGTCGGAAGGACCGGCCGAATGTAGAGCCGCGCGGTCTGGCCGAGGGTGCGCGCCTGCGAGCTGTCCTTACCCGGAACAGTGATCACCAGGTTGTCGCCATCGATGAGCACCTCGGACCCCGCGACACCGAGGCCGTTGACGCGATCCTCGATGATCTCCTGCGCCTGTTTCAGCGAATCCTGGCTCGGCTTGCTGCCATCGGGGGTCCGGGCGGTCAGGGTGACCCTGGTGCCGCCCTGCAGATCGATGCCGAGCTTCGGCGTCGCCGATTTGCTTCCAGTGAAGAAGATGAGCAAGTAGACCAGCGCAACCATCGCTGCGAAGATCATTAGCGCAGGTCCAGGACGCGCCGATCCCTGGGAAGAAGCCACAGTCGGTTTATCTCCTCGATAGCGTGTTGCCGCGACGAACGATGCCTAGCGCCGAGCGTGCAGCCCGCGCGACGGCAGTCAGTCCTTGTTGAGCCGCGGTTCGGATCCGGCTGATGTGTCTTGATCGGTGGCGTCCGCGGCGTCCTTCACAACGGTGTCAGTCGCCTCTGTTGCGGCGGTGTCGCTCGACTCGTCGCCGTAGGCGTCTTCCTCGATGACCTCTTTGACCGCGGCACGCGACCAGGTGGTCACAACGTCGACTGCAATTTCGACGTCAACCGTGTCAGCGTCAACCTCGACGATGATTCCCTGCACTCCACAGGTCATCAGCACGCGGTTGCCCACAGTCAACAGGGCCTGCATCTCGGCTGTGCTTTGCATCTCGCGCTTCTGCCGACGCATTGCGAGGAACATCGGAACCAACAAAGCAACGAGCAACAGTGGAAATAGGTATTCCATCGCGGATGTCAGTCCTCAGGCGTTTGGGAACATGGCTTTACCCCAGCTCTAAGCCAGGGCAGTACCCCAGTCTGCCATGAGCGAGCTCGATGACCCTCAGCCGCCGAGGCCGTACTTGAGAATCCACTCTGCTTCAGCGTCGGTCCCGGGCATCGAATTGGTCGAATAACCATGCTCGCGCACCGTTTCTTCGACGAGATACGCGGGTTCGTCGGGTAGCTTGCGCCACTTCGCCCGCACGTCAGGAGCGCCCTCGGCCTCGTCGTTCACCACAACGAAATTCTATTCGAACAAGCCCATTTGCGGCTCGTTCGCCCGGACCTCTATACCGCCGATCGCGAGGTCGGGCGGTGGTACCAGGCCCAGGTGCTCCCAGGCCGCCGCCGTCGCGACCCGACCACGCGGCGTCCGCGCGATCATTCCCGCGCGGACCAGGAAGGGCTCGCACACCTCTTCGACGGTCGCCGGTTCCTCACCGACCGCCACCGCAAGGGTCGAGACACCGACAGGGCCGCCACCGAAGCTGCGGACGAGCGCGCTCAACACCGAGCGGTCCAGCCGGTCCAGACCGAGCCTGTCGACGTCGTAGACCGCCAACGCAGCCTGTGCGACCGCCTTGGTGATGACTCCGTCTTCGCGGACCTCGGCATAGTCGCGCACTCGTCGCAGCAAGCGGTTCGCGATACGCGGCGTACCTCGTGAGCGCCCCGCGATCTCCTTCGCCGCGTCCTCCCCCAGCCTCGCACCGAGAATTCGGGCCGACCGCGCAAGGATCTGCTGCAGTTCGCCGCGATCGTAGAAGTCCATATGTGCGGTGAAGCCGAAACGGTCGCGCAGCGGACCGGTCAACGCACCAGACCGCGTCGTCGCCCCTACGAGGGTAAACGGAGCAACCTCCAACGGAATCGACGTTGCCCCCGGCCCCTTGCCGACCACGACGTCGACCCGGAAATCCTCCATCGCGAGATAGAGCATCTCCTCGGCAGGACGAGCGATTCGATGAATTTCGTCGATGAATAGGACGTCGCCTTCGACCAAGTTGCTCAGCATGGCGGCGAGGTCGCCCGCACGTTCGAGCGCGGGGCCGGAGGTGAGTCGAAGTGCGGTCCCGAGTTCGGCCGCGATGATCATTGCCATGCTGGTCTTGCCGAGGCCTGGCGGCCCGGACAGCAGAATGTGGTCGGGCGTGCTCCCCCGCCCCTTCGCTCCATGGAGAACCAGTTGAAGCTGTTCACGAACCCTTGGCTGACCGATGAAGTCGTGCAACGACTTCGGCCGCAAGCTGGCATCGACATCGCCATCGGACGTCAAATAGCTTGGCGTGACCTGCGATTCATCGTCGGTCACAGTCATCGATTCCTACCTAGCAGCGACAGCGCAGACCTGAGCGCTGAAGCTGTGGTCGCGTCGGGATCGGCAGCCAGCACCGAATCCGTTGCCTGCTCAGCCTGTTTCGCGGGGAACCCGAGCCCGGTGAGCGCTTCGACAATATGGTCGCGAACCGGACCTGTCGCCACCGGCGCAACCGAACCCGCGGGTCCGGCATGCACAGGGACAGCTTCGACCTTGTCGCGCAGTTCGACGACCAACCGCTCTGCGCCGCGCTTGCCGATGCCCGGCACGCGCATGAGCGCAGTGTGATTGCCCTCCGCGAGCGCCTTCCGCAAGGCCTCCGGTTCGAGAACCGCAAGCACTGCCATCGCCAGCCTCGGGCCGACGCCCGACACGGTCTGCAGGAGGCCGAACAGGTCGCGCGATTCGGTGTCGGCGAACCCGAACAGCGTCATCGAGTCTTCGCGAACGATCATCGCCGTCACGAGCCGGGCCTCTTCGCCGCGACGCAAGGTCGCGAGGGTCGACGGAGTCGCGTTGAGTCGGTAGCCGACGCCAGAAGCCTCGATCACCACATGATCGAGAGCAATTTCGAGCACTTCACCTCGGACGGATGCAATCACCTGACCCGCGCCTCCTTTCGAACCTGAGCCACCTTGGCTTCGTAACGCTTCTTCTGTTCCAGCGCAGCAGCTTCCGCTTGCGCCATGCGCTCCAACATCGGGGCACGCCAGCAATGGCAGATCGCCAAGGCAAGTGCGTCCGCAGCGTCGGCAGGGGTTGGCTTGACCTGCAAACCAAGGATGCGAGTGACCATCGTCGTCACCTGGTTCTTGTCTGCGGCGCCGTTGCCGGTCACTGCTGACTTGACCTGGCTCGGCGTATGAAACGCGACTGGGATCCCCCGCCGCGCAGCCGCCAGCGCAACCACACCGCCCGCTTGAGCAGTTCCCATCGCCGTGCGCACGTTGAGCTGGGAAAACACGCGCTCGATCGCGACCGCGTTCGGCTTATGGGTGTCCATCCAATATTCCGCGGCATCGGCAATCATGAGCAACCGTTGCGCCAATTCCATGTCTGCCGGCGTGCGGACGACATCGACATCCAGCGCCGTGACCGTGCGGCCTTTGCCCGTCTCGATCAGGCTGAGCCCGCACCTCGTGAGCCCTGGGTCGACACCCATTACCCGCACGCGAACTCCCCTCAACCATTACGAACAGCTGTTCGAGAGCTTAGCGGTCAGGGCCGACAAAATGCCGAAGCGACACGTCGGGCAACCGGCGCCTGTCGAGCGGTGTCACGATTTTCCCGCGAGCGGTGTCTTGGAGCTGTCCGGATCGACAAGCGAAGGGGAACCCCATGAAAGCCATCATCGTCTGCACGTCCGTATCGCACGGGAACACGAGGCGCGTCGCCGACGTCATCGGCCGGGTACTCGATGCGCGAGTCGTCGACCCCGACGAGATCGACCCCGCAGATCTTGTCGGCTTCGACCTCGTCGGCTTCGGCTCAGGCGTCTTCAACATGGCGTTGCATCCCCGGTTGCGCGCCTTCGCCGATGCGCTGCCCCGAGAGCAACGGGGCAACGCATTCGTGTTCAACACGAGCGGATTTCCCGAACCACGATTCCGGCGCTACCTCCGCTCGTTCACCCGGCAACTCGAGACCAAGGGCTTCGACGTGCTCGACACCTTCTCGTGCCGCGGCTTCGACACCTGGTTTCCTTTGAAGGTCGTCGGGGGCATTCGGAAAGGACACCCGGATGCCGCCGACCTCGACGCAGCACGCACATTCGCTCAGAGCCTGCGCTCGCGGATCGGTGCCACTTCCTGAGTGGCTCAACCCGCTGAACGCACGCAGGCTCTGCATCGGTTGGTGGTCCGATGCAGAGCCTGTGGTTATGTAGTTGTGTTACGCCGCTTGCGGATTCGCGCGGCCGTGTGCCGCGATGGGTCTTCGCAACGGATCGATCCTGGCGGGTGGGATGAACCAGGGGTGCCGGTCTCGGCCCATCACGACCTCCCATTCACTGTGGTGGATCAGGCGGTGGTGGAACCGGCACAGCAGCACCAGGTTGTCCAGATCCGTTGGGCCGCCGTCGACCCAATGCTGAATATGGTGCGCGTCGCACCACGCCGCCGGGCGTCCGCAGCCCCGGAACGCGCACCCACCGTCGCGGGAGGCGAGAGCGCGGCGGAGTTTCCGGTTCGCCGTCCGCACACTGCGCCCCAGATTCAGCGGGGAGCCATTTTCATCCATCACGATCGGATGCACCACAGAATCGCAGGCAATTCGCCGCGCTCCTTCGATGCTCGTCGCACCCATCCACGGCATCCGCCCCACACCGGTCTTGCCGAACAAGTCGAAGAAATACGCATTGTCCGGCTCATCGGACACCGTCGCGGGTTCTTGACCAGCTAAATCATTGGCCTGGATGTGCAGATGCAGGTGTGGTCGTTCGCCACCGTCGTCGGGACTAGCGCCGGAGTCGAGGTAGCGACGCAAAATCTCGGTGAACCCGTCCGCCCGCCGCTGCGCCGCGGTCCGGTCGTCCGGACCTGCCGCATCCGACGGTCGTGGTGTCGACAACGGTGACAACGCCGCCAACAGCATTTCCCCGGTTTCGGCGTCGAAGTCCCCTTTGACCGCCATCCGCCCGTTGAGTGTGGTGGAGGCGTAGAACTCGTTGCGGTCGGTGTCCTCACTGGCCGGGGTGTCGTCGGCCTCGAACGTTTCCCGCAACCGCGAAATATGCACCCGCAACTCCCGCAGATCACCAGGTTTGGCGGCGTCGAGCAGAAACGCCCGCACCGAGTCCACCGCTTCCACCGGCATCCCGGGTGGCGGTTTTTCCAGGAACGCCACGATCAACCGCGCCGCGTCGGCGTTGATCAGCTTCGCCTGATACGCCGCGGCGATGTCGGGGTGGGCATCCAACGCGACCCCGAGTGTGAGGATCCGGTTCGACTCCCCGGGCGAGAGTGAGGTGCGGTTGGCCAACCAGGTCGCCGTCGAGGTGGCTCCGAGCCCTCCGGGGACACCGTGTTTGTCGAGTTCGGCGACCAACGCGACCCGCATCGCTTCCAACGTGTGGATTGCTCCGGACAGTTCCGGGAGCACATCCATCAACTGGGTGGTGGTGTAGCGCCACGGTTCGACTGTGTCGAGCGTGTCGATCGCTTCGAGAACCTCCCCCAACCCCATGCTCTTATTTTACGTAGCACGTATGTGCGAGTCAAGGGTTATTTGTGCAGCTAGATACGGGTATCGACCCCACTCCAACTGTGCGTGAGTTTGGCCCCTGGAGGGGTAAAACTCACGCACAGTTACGAGACTTGCCAGCCGAGTGTGCCGTCAGTGCTCAAAGCAGGGCCGGATTTCCGCAGTGAAAGCACATTCGGCCGCCCGCGCCGAGCGCATAGAAATGGCGGCAAATCCTTGCCGCCGAGCGACCATTCCTATGCGCTCGATGCGCGACGGCCGGTAGGACCCGGTGCCACGGTAGGCGGCTGTTCGCGCCGAGTGCCTCCGCGAAACAGCCGCATCCCCACCCGAAACTCGCGGCGAGTGTGCCGCCAGTGCTCAAATCAGTGCCCGATTTCGGCACTGATTGCACCTTCGATGGGGCTACGCGTCCAGCTCGGCCATGACCTCGTCGGAGATGTCGACGTTGGAGAAGACGTTCTGCACGTCGTCGCAGTCTTCGAGGGCGTCGATGAGCTTGAAGACCTTGCGTGCGCCTTCGACGTCGACGGGTACGGAAACCGATGCTTGGAAGCTGGCTTCTGCGGAGTCGTAGTCGATTCCTGCTTCTTGCAGCGCGGAGCGGACGCCTATCAGGTCAGTCGGCTCGCTCACGATTTCGAAGGAGTCGCCCAAGTCGTTGACGTCTTCGGCGCCTGCTTCGAGGACGGCATCGAGGATGTCGTCCTCGCTGAGCCCGTTCTTCTCCAGCAGCACAACGCCTTTGCGTGCGAAGAGATATGCGACCGAGCCGGGGTCGGCCATGTTTCCGCCGTTGCGGGTCATCGCCACCCGGACCTCGCCTGCCGCGCGGTTGCGGTTGTCGGTGAGGCACTCGATCAGCACGGCGACACCGTTCGGGCCGTAGCCCTCGTACATGATCGTCTGCCAGTCGGCGCCGCCGGCTTCTTCACCAGCGCCACGTTTGCGGGCGCGCTCGATGTTGTCGTTCGGGACCGACGTCTTCTTGGCCTTCTGGATCGCGTCGTACAGCGTCGGGTTACCAGCTGGATCGCCACCACCAGTTCGGGCCGCCACCTCGATGTTCTTGACCAGCTTCGCAAAGGCCTTGCCGCGACGCGCGTCGACTACAGCCTTCTTGTGCTTGGTGGTGGCCCATTTGGAGTGGCCGCTCATGCGTTACGTCCTCACAGAATCGATTCCCCGGCTGACAACTACTCCACTTTACCCGCCGAGTTTTTTCACGATGCCAGTGAACAGCTCATGCACCCGTAGATCGCCGGTCACCTCGGGGTGAAACGACGTCGCGACGACCGACCCTTGCCGTACGGCGACGATGCGTCCCGCCGCCGGACCGTGCGGCACCCGAGCCAACACCTCGACGTCGTCGCCCGCGCGCTCGACCCACGGCGCGCGGATGAACACCGCACGCATCGGACCGCCGGACACGCCAGCGAAGTCGAGGTCGGTTTCGAACGAATCGACCTGCCGTCCGAATGCGTTGCGGCGCACGGTCATATCGATGGCATTCAGATGCTCGGCGTCGGGACGCGTATCCAGGACCTCGGACGCGAGCATGATCATCCCCGCGCACGAACCGAAAGCGGGCAGCCCGTCGCGCAACTTCTTCCGCAGCGGCTCCAGCAGGTCGAACACGGTCAGCAGACGGCTGATCGTGGTCGATTCCCCGCCGGGGATGACCAAGCCATCGATGTTGTCGAATTCCGAAACCCTGCGCACACCGACCGGTCGAGCCCCACATTCGGCGAGTGCGGCGAAATGTTCGCGTACATCACCCTGCAGTGCGAGGACCCCGATAGTCGGCTGATTCACGTGGCCGAGCATACGAGAGGTCAGTGGTCTGCCAAGAATCGCCGGACCGCGTCGTTGAAAGCATCGGGCGCCTCCATATTGGCTCCATGCCCGACACCAGGCAGCACGACCAGCCGCGATCCCGTGATCGCCACGTGCAAATCCTCCGCCACTGCCAATGGCGAGCGCTGGTCGAGTTCGCCGTACAGCAGGAGCGTCGGCACCTCGATCAACGGGAGCACGTCCCGAAGGTCACAAAAAGCAAAGGCACGCAACTGCTCGCGGGTGCCCGACGCCCGCACGCCGGCCATGATCCCCATGGCTTCGTCCACCACGGAGTCCGAAACCTCCGCCGAATACACCGTCGACAAGAAATCTCTCCCCCACTCCGCAGGAGGAACTTCGAGAGCTGCCACGACAGAGTCCACCCGCGCCTGTACCTCGCCGGGCGGCAGCGAGCCGCCCCACCCCGCGTATGCGGACGCCAAGATCAGCGTCCGCGGCAACTGTGCGAAGTAGCGATAGAGCACGAGCGCGTACATCGACCCGAACGAAAGCCCGAGCACATGCGGCCGCTCCAGCCCAAGTTCCGCGATGCCACCCGCGAGCACCGTCGCATAATCTCGCAAGCCGAATCCAGCTGGCGGGTCGGAGGATTCGCCGCTGCCGAGGCAATCCCACGCGACGACGTCGTAGGAGTCCGACAGTCCTTCGAGCTGGTTGCGCATCTCCCGACCATCGCTGAACCCGCCGTGCAGCAGGACCAGAGGCTCGCCATCGCCGCATCGTCGATAGGCGAGCCGCAGTCCTTCCACCTCGACGAACGACGGCTTCATCCGCCCCATTCTGCCACTCCGAATCGGATTGACCATGTGGTAAGTTACCCAATAGTCAATTCAACGAAGGAGTGCCGATGACGCGATCATGGTGGGGTTGGGGCAACGTCGAAAACGCCGTGACCGGCGACGAACGAGCCGCCCTGACCAAGCGCATCGGCACATTGATGCCCAGTGCGGACCTGACGGTGCACGAACCTCCGGAGGTCAGCGACCTCGACCTGCCGGACCCGCGCGTCACTCCCCCGCAGGCGCTGGCGGACCTGTGCTCTGCCGATCGCACCGACCGCGCCGCCCATGCGCACGGAAAGGCGTTTCGGGATGTGGTGCGAAACCTGCTCGGTGAGGTTCGGAATCCGCCCGATCTCGTCGTCCACCCGCGAACCGAAGCCGACGTCGTCGACGTCCTCGACTGGGCCACCAAAGCAAACATCGCGGTCATCCCCTTCGGCGGCGGCTCCTCCGTCGTCGGCGGTATCGAACCGAGGTTCGATGGTCCGGCGGTCAGCCTGGACCTCGGCAAGCTCGACCAAGTACTGGAGATCGACCGAACCAGCCGCGCGGCACGCATCCAGGCCGGCGTCCTCGGTCCGGCGCTGGAAGACCAACTGCGCGAACATGATCTGACGTTGCGCCACTTCCCGCAATCGTTCGAGTTCTCTTCACTCGGCGGGTGGCTCGCCACCAGAGCCGGCGGGCATTTCGCCACGCTGTACACCCACATCGACGACCTGGTCGAGTCGATGCGTGTTGTCACGCCGTCGGGAATCAGCGAGTCGCGACGACTGCCCGGGTCCGGCGCAGGCCCGTCGCCCGACCGGATGTTCCTCGGCTCCGAGGGCACGCTCGGCGTCATCACGCAAGCGTGGATGCGGTTGCAGGACCGCCCGAAGTGGCGCGCGAACGCATCCGTTCATTTCGACGACTACGCCGCCGCAGTCAACTGCACGCGCGCAATCGCACAGTCCGGGCTGTATCCGACGAACTGCCGGCTGCTGGACCCCGTCGAAGCATTCATCAACGCTGGAACATCCTCGGCCGGTGGCGTTCTCGTCCTCGCCTTTGAATCGGCGGACCATCCGGTCGACGCCTGGCTCGCGCGAGCGCTCGAGTTGTGCCGCGATCACAGCGGAGCCGTCCAAGAGCAGACGAAAGCGTCGGAGAACTGGCGATCGTCGTTCCTGCGGATGCCCTACCAGCGGGATGCGCTGGCAACCCAGTCGATGATCGCCGAGACCTTCGAAACCGCTTGCACCTGGAATAGATTCGACGAATTGAAGGCAGCCGTCACCGCCGCAGCCAACGATGCGATGCGGACCGTAGGGGTCACCGGTGTCGTCACGTGCCGGTTCACCCACGTCTACCCGGACGGTCCGGCGCCGTATTTCGGCATCTACGCCGCCGGTCGCTGGGGCGCCACGCTGAGCCAGTGGGACGACATCAAAGTCGCGGTGTCGGAGGCGTTGGCGAACGCAGGCGGAACGATCACCCACCACCATGCGGTCGGTCGAGATCATCGGCCGTGGTACGACAGACAACGGCCCGATCCGTTCGCGGCCGCACTGCGTGCCGCCAAGTCGGCGCTCGACCCCGCAGGCATCCTCAACCCTGGAGTACTCCTATGAAAATGCAGCTCGGCGACCACGCTCCCGACGTCCACGAGTCCGCGTGGATTGCCGCGAACGCCACCGTGATCGGTCAGGTGACTCTCGGTAGTGACGTCAGCATTTGGTACAACGCCGTCCTGCGCGGCGACTGCGAGACGATCGCGATCGGGGCAGGCACGAACATCCAGGATGGCTGCGTGCTGCATTCCGACCCCGGTTTCCCGTTGACGGTCGGGTCCGGAGTGTCGGTCGGACACAACGCAATTCTGCATGGTTGCACCGTCGGCGACGACGTCCTGGTCGGTATGGGCGCGACCGTGCTCAACGGCGCATCGATCGGTGCGGGATCACTCATCGCAGCCAACGCGCTGATTCCGGAGGGCATGCAGGTGCCGCCGGGGTCGCTGGTCGCCGGAGTCCCCGGCAAGGTGCGCCGCGAACTCGGCCAGGCCGAGCTCGACCGCATCAAGCTCAACAGTGCCGTCTACCAGCACCTGAGCGCGCAGCACGTGGACGCGAAAGAGATCTGACGGCGATGGCTGGTCACGTCGGCACGAAGGGAGTTCCCCGCGCAGATCGCGAGGAACAGATTCTCGATATCGCGGGCGAGGAATTCGGTACGCGCGGCTACGGCGCCGCATCGATCGCCGAGATCGCGAAACGTGCCGACGTGTCGAAGCCGTTGATCTACAGCTACTTCGGCTCACGTGACCAGCTCCACGAAGCATGCGTGCGCCGCGCCGGTGACCCGCTTGTCGCGGCCGTCGCCGCCGCACAAATCGACGGACCCGCCCACCTCCGTGCAGCGCGAACGTTGCGGGCGATCTTCGGCGTGCTCGAACAGCGACGATACGGCTGGGCTGTTCTCTACGATCCGACGTTGCCCGGCGACGCGCCCGCCGGCGTCCTTGCCCACTCCTACCGCAAAGCCCTCAATGAAATGGGCGCCGACGGCGCGGCCGGAGTGCTGGCCGCCGCAGGCAACACCGACGCTGACGACCGCTCGTTGTTGACCCGAATCTGGTTCGGCACCGTGACCGCAGCAGTCCAATGGTGGAACGACCACCCCGACACGTCCGCCGACGACATTGCCGCCCGATGCGACCGAATCTTCGCGCTGCTGGCGCCTACTGCTCGCGCAAAGTCCGGGTAAGCCCTTCCTGCACAACGGCAGCCACGAGATGGCCCGCGTGATCGAAGATCCGCCCCTGCGTGAGCGCTCGTCCGAATGCCGCCGACGGCGACGTCTGGTCGTAGAGCAACCACTCGTCGGCGCGGAACGGTCGCAGGAACCACAGCGCGTGGTCGAGCGATGCGTTCATCGTCGGCTCGTCGGGATGAATCACCTTCGCCGAACCGAGCAGCGTCATGTCGCTCATGTAGGCGAGAGTGCAAACGTGGAAGAGCGGATTGTCCGGCAGAGCGTTCTTGTACCTGAACCACACCTGCTGCTGCGACGCCGAGCCCGGTTTGCGAACGACCTGATCGTCCGGCAGCACCCGGATATCCCAGTGTTCCCATTCCCGCAGCAACCAGATTCGCTCGGGGCTCATGGCCTCGCTGGGATCCGGCAAGTCCTCCGGACGAGGCACATCGGGCATCTGATCCTGATGCTCGATGCCCTCCTCGGCAATCTGGAACGACGCCGACATCGTGAAGATCGCTTTGCCGTCCTGAATGCCCGACACCCGTCGCGTGCAGAACGACCGGCCGTCTCGTACTCGGTCGACGAGATAGATCGTCGGCTTGACCGGATTGCCCGGCCGCAGGAAGTAGCCGTGCAGCGAATGCACCTGATAAACGGGATCGACGGTACGCACCGCAGCAACCAATGCCTGCCCGGCGACCTGCCCGCCGAACGTGCGGATCAACTGCGTCTCGGTCGAGCTGCCACGGAAGATGTCCCGCTCCAGCTGCTCGATCTCGAGCGCTTCCTCGATTGTCGCCATCTGCGCCTGTCCCCTTTCGCTGGGGCTCAGGCTATCGGCTGACCTACCAGCCGCGTTGAGCGAGCCTGTGATCGACGGGCAGTTCTTCGACGTTGATGCCGACCATGGCTTCGCCGAGGCCACGCGAGATCTTGGCGAGCACATCGGGGTCGTCGTGGAACGTCGTCGCCTTGACGATCGCGGCTGCGCGCTCGGCCGGGTTGCCTGCCTTGAAGATGCCCGATCCGACGAAGACGCCTTCGGCGCCGAGTTGCATCATCATCGCTGCGTCGGCCGGTGTGGCAATGCCGCCTGCGGTGAACAGGACGACGGGGAGCTTGCCCGCTTCGGCGACCTCACGGACCAGGTCGTACGGCGCCTGGAGTTCCTTGGCGGCGACGTAGAGCTCGTCCTCGGGCAGCGACGTCAGGCGGCGGATCTCGTCGCGAATCTTGCGCATGTGCGTGGTCGCGTTGGACACGTCACCGGTGCCTGCTTCGCCCTTGGAGCGAATCATGGCCGCGCCCTCGGTGATTCGCCGCAGCGCCTCGCCAAGGTTGGTCGCGCCGCAGACGAACGGGACGGTGAAGTTCCACTTGTCGATGTGGTTGGCGTAGTCGGCGGGAGTCAGCACCTCGGACTCGTCGATGTAATCGACACCCAGGCTCTGCAGGATCTGCGCTTCGACAAAGTGACCGATGCGGGCCTTTGCCATCACCGGGATCGACACGGCCTCGATGATGCCGTCGATCATGTCCGGGTCGCTCATCCGAGAAACGCCACCCTGTGCACGGATGTCTGCAGGAACGCGCTCGAGGGCCATCACCGCGACGGCGCCGGCGTCTTCGGCGATCTTCGCCTGGTCGGGGGTGACGACGTCCATGATGACCCCGCCTTTGAGCATCTCGGCCATTCCGCGCTTGACGCGCGCTGTACCGATGGATGTGCTGGTCTCGGGGGTACTCACGGCGAACTCCTGTGTCGAAAGTGCATGCGGATCCTCGATTCTAGGCGTCGAGCGGCCGCGCCTTCATATCCACCCGGGACAAACTGGCCTGCATCATGAGCTGAGGATGAGCGCTGCCGTCGAGGCGAGCAGCACCAGCGGCACTCCCCCGAGTCCGATCGCAGCGAAGCGAATTGCCGAGATGTGTACTCCCCGAGCCTTGCAGCGCTCACGCCACAGCAGCGTCGCCAGCGAACCCCATAACAGAATGAGCGGTCCGGCGTTGGTACCGAGCAGCACGGCGAACAGCCTGGTCGTGTCGCCGACCGGGATCGCAGGCTCGATCGCCAAGTACGCAGGCAGGTTGTTGACGACGTTGCTCGCCGCCCCGGAGACCAGTGCATTCGTGATCGGCTCCGACCCCAACGCAGCACTGAGCGCATCGGTCAGTCCGTGTTCGGCAATGGCCATCACAGACAGGAACAGCCCGACCGTGAAGATGGCCAGCCGCCACGGGATCAGCTGCCAGCCAAGTCCGGCGCGGTCACGGACTGCGAACACGGCGATCGCCACGGCCGCGGCGATCGTCGCCGCAGCCCAGGGGGCAACGCCGGCAACGACCGCGGGCACCAACGAGACACATGCAATCGCGCAGATTCGAAAGGTCCAACGGTCGGAGATTTCGACGTCTACCGGAACGTCGAACCGCCCCGACAGATCGCGGCGAAACAGCACCCACAGATAGCCGACGGTGACGACGACGGCGGCCAGTTCCGGGAGCGCCATGTGTCGAGCGAATTCCAGCGACGACAAATACTCTCGTTGTACTGCAAGCAGATTCGTCAGATTGGATACCGGCAACAGGAGACTCGCGGTATTCGCCAACCACACGACGAGCATGGCGAACGGCATCGGTCTGATACCGACGCGGTCGGCGAGCGCCAGCACGACCGGCGTCAGCAGCACGGCGGTAGTGTCCAGGCTCATGACGACGGTCGTCACGGTCGTCAGCACCGCGACCAGCAGATACAACCGCAGCACGGACCCTCTGGCGGCGCGAGCACACGCGGTCGCCGCGACGTCGAACACGCCGGCACGGTCGGCCAACTCGGCGAGGATCGTGATCGCGAGGAGGAACCCCAAAACAGGCAGACCACGGTCGACGGCGACGTTCCAGGCATCAGCTCCTGGCAGCAGCCCCGTCACCACGACGAACACCGCGCCGAGCCCTACAAAAGCCCACATCAGTCAGCCGGCACCGACCCTCGTGAGTCTTTTAGGAGTCCATAGACTCCAAAAAGACTCACGAGGGTGGGGCTAGCGAATCGAGCGGACATGCGGCTCGGCTGCCAATGCGGCAGCTGTTCGGGCCTCCGGCAGCAACGTCGCCAGCTCGTAGGGATACACGGTCTCGCCCGCCTCGTTCAGCTTGGCGATATCGTCGGCCGTGCACCACTGGTGGCCCGTGATCGAGCGCTTCTCCAACTCGGTGAAGCCGCCCGAATGTGGCTCGTACCACGGCACTTCGAGGACGAAGAACAACTCCTCGGACCTGATCAGCTCGCCGTTGAACGGAAAGACGGCAACGCGCCGCCAGATCGGACCGCGGAGGTCTTCGGCCGCGACCTTCTTGCCGGTCTCTTCGTTGATTTCCCTGACAGCGGCGTCACGCAGCGTCTCGCCTGCCTTCACTCCGCCACCGATCGTGAACCAGAACGAGACGTCCGGCACGGTCGGATCGTGACCTTGCAGCAGCAGAACGCGGCCCTGTTCGTCGATCATGACCACCCGAGCCGATGTCCGGTTGTCGTCCACGACCAGACCCGTCGCGGCGGACGGCTTCGCTCGTTCGGTGATCTCGAAGTAGGTGGGCAACGGCGCTCGACCACCGAGGTGCAGAAGCGAGACGAGCGGGCGGGTGCGCAGCGACAACGTGTCGCGGACCGCATCGTTGTGGAATCGGCGGGCAATCAGTACTCGAGCCTCGGCGTCGGCGAGTTCGGCGACCAACTGAGGCCGCAACGTCTCGATGTCGACCCTGGACAGGGCGCCCGACAGCTCGTTTTCTGCGCCCTCCCGCTGATCGCGATTAGCGCGCTCGGCGTGATCGGCGAAGCTGGTCAGCTGCTTGCTTTGCTCCGAGTGCGACGTCAGCGTCGCGAGGGCGACGGCACGAGCGACCACCGCCCGACGTGCCAGTGCGGCATCGAGTGCTTGCCACGACAGGTCGGACCGCACGTGGAGCCTGTCGAGCCGATTGGCCGTCGAGTACGCCCAGAATCCGATGGCCAGGACAACTGCTGCGACGAGGGCGACGACCAGAATCGTCAACGCCGAGAGCGTCATCAGCCTGCCGCCCGAACGCGAGCGTCGCCGACCGTGACGGTTTCGTACACCCGCAGGATCTGTTCGGCGACGACCGGCCAGTCGTAGTCCGCCACAGCGGTCGTCGCAGCGCGGACGAGAGCGGTGCGGAGCGGAGCATCGGTGAGCACGGAATCGAGTGCCGCCGCGAGTCGTTCGGAGTCACCGATCGGTACGAGGATGCCTGCGGTGCCATCGCGCAGCACGCGCCGGAATGCGTCGAGCTCGCTCGCGACGACAGGTGTGCGTGCCGCCATGGCTTCGACGAGCACGATGCCGAAACTCTCGCCGCCGAGGTTCGGAGCACAGTAGACATCCGCGCTGCGCAGTGCGGATGCCTTCTCTTCGTCGGTGACCTGACCGAGCAGCTTCAGGTGATTCGCGTGCGGGCCTGCCTCGCGCAGTAACCGTTCCTCGTCGCCGCGTCCGACCACCAACACCTCGAGGTCCGGGTGGTGGGCGACCAACGTCGGCAGTGCGCCAAGTAGGACCGCCATCCCTTTTCGCGGCTCGTCGTAGCGACCGAGGAACAAGACCGTGCCACCTTCGCGCGGGTAGCCCGGCAGAGGGCTCGCTCCTGCGAACGCGTGGACGTCGACCCCATTAGGAATCTCGACCGCGTCGGACCCCAACGCTTCGACTTGCCAGCGCCTCGCCAGTTCGGAGACCGCGATTCGGCCGCTGATCTTCTCGTGCAATGGACGCAGCACACCTTGAAATGTGCTGAGCACCAAGGATTTCGTCGTCGACGTGTGGAAGGTCGCGACGATAGGTCCTTCGGCGATGCGCAACGCCAGCATCGACAGACTGGGCGCGTTCGGCTCGTGAATATGCAGTACGTCGAAGTCGTTCTCGTTGATCCAGCGCCGGATCCGCGCGTACGACAACGGTCCGAACGACAGCCGTGCGACCGATCCGTTGTACGGAATCGCGACCGCCCGGCCAGCAGAGACCACAAAGTCCGGCAGCACGGTGTCTTCCGACGCAGGCGCGAGGACACTGACCCGGTGACCACGCTCGATGAAGACTTCGGCCAACTCGACAACATGTGCCTGGACCCCGCCAGGCACATCGAACGAGTACGGGCAGACCATGCCGATCTTCATGCGCCGTCACCCCGCATGCGGGCAAGCCGAGATTCCGACAAGTCGTCGAGCCACAACGGCTGCAGCATGTGCCAATCGGCGGGGTGCGCGGCGATATTGGCGGCGAACTGATCGGCGAGTAACTGGGTCGCCTGCTCGACGCCGCCGGACACGTCGATCGGGGTGCCCACGGAGAACCCCCATCCGCCGGGTGTGAACCAGCAATGCACGGGAAACAGCGGCGCACCGGTCTCGATCGCCAACTTCGCCGGACCGGCAGGCATGCGCGTCGGTTCGCCGAAAAACGTCACGGGCACACCACGATTGGTGAGGTCGCGCTCCCCCATCAAGCACACGACCTTGCCTTCACGCAGCCGTGTCGACAACAGTTCGAACGGCGGGGCCTCGCCACCGCTGAGCGGAACGATCTCGAATCCCAGGCTCTCGCGGTACTTGACGAACCGCCAGAACAACGACTCGGGCTTCAACCGTTCGGCGACGGTGGCGAACGTACCCCACCGCTGGACCGCGAAAACTCCTGCGAGATCCCAGTTTCCGCTGTGCGGAAGGGCCAGGATCGCGCCTCGTCCCGAATCCACGGCGGAGTCGACCTGCTCGTCGCCGGTGATCGCAGCCTGGACCGTGGCGGCAAGCTCCACCGGATCCATCGACGGCAACCGGAAGGCCTCACGCCAGTAGCGCGCATACGACCGCACACTCGCCTTGATCAGATCGTCCGGCACCTCGCTCGGCGCCACCCCGAGCACACGAGCGAGGTTGCGCCGCAACTGATCCGGACCGCCATTGCGGCGGGACGCGAAATCGGCGCCGCGATCGAACTGCTTGGCCGCGAACTTCTCGGGCAGTGCGCGCACCACTCGCCAACCGGCTGCGTAGCCGAGATCGCTGGCACGCTCGGAGAACTTCATGGCTCAGGAGTTTCGTCGGCTGCGGCGGGAACGACGATCGGAATGATTACGCGAGCGCCCGGCGAACTGCGCACCTCGAGCAGCCGCTGAAACACAGTGATCACGCTGGCAACAGCAAGCAGCCACATCGCGACATGAATCGACCATTCGAGCCAGCCGATCTTCAAGTAGCCGCCGATTCCGGTGAATCCGGCGCCGACCAGGACAATGATCAGCCGGTCCGGCCGCTCGATCAACCCACCGTCCGCGGACAGTCCGCTCGCCTCGGCACGTGCCTTTGCGTACGAGATCACCTGCGAGGTGACCAGGCAGATCAGCGTCGCTACCAGCAGTTGCTTGCTGTGCTCGTGGTAGACGACCCACCACGCCAGGCCCGCGAAGATAGCGCCGTCTGCGACGCGGTCACACGTGGCGTCGAGGACCGCCCCGTATTTCGTGCCGCCACCGCGAGCACGTGCCATCGCGCCGTCGAGCATGTCGAACATCACAAACATCCAGATCGCCATCGCACCCCAGAAGAGGTGGCCGCTGGGAAAGAGCGTGACTGCGGCGGCGATGGAGCACACGGTGCCGATGACGGTGACAGCGTCAGGCGTCAAACCGGTGCTGTTCAGCGCTTTCCCCAGCGGAGCGGTCGCCTTGGAGACCGCAGCGCGCCCAAAGAAGCTCAGCACCTATTTTTCTCCCGTTCTGTTCGCGATCAATCTAAGCGGTTTGGGCGGTCCATGCCTTGGCAAGTAGCTCCCGAGTTTCGCGGAGCAGCTGCGGCATCGTCTTCACTCCCCCGACGATTGTGATGAAGTTCGCGTCGCCACCCCACCGCGGTACGACGTGAAGGTGCAGGTGATCGGCCAACGATCCGCCTGCCACTCCGCCCAGATTGAGACCGACATTGAACCCGTGCGGTCGCGAAACCGACTTCATCACTTTGATCGCCTGCTGCGTGAACGCCATCAATTCGGCGCTCTCCTCGAGGGTGAGATCTTCGAGTTCGGCAACCTTGCGATACGGGACGATCATCATGTGGCCGGGGTTGTACGGGTACAGGTTGAGGACGCCGTAGACGTGCTCGCCTCGGGCGATGATCAACCCGTCCTCGTCCGACATCGTCGGAATGTCGAGGAACGGCTCGCCCGTCGCATTAGCAGGCTTGACCGCCTCGGCGATATAGGACATCCGATGCGGCGTCCAGATGCGCTCCAGGCGGTCCGGGTCGCCTGCGCCACGGTCGATCAACGCGTCGTCGGTCATGACGGTGCCACCTCGAAGGCTGCGGCGGTGGGCGAGGCATTCTCGCGCCGGTCGATCCAGTCGGCAATGGTGGCGACCGCGTCGGCGACCGGCACGCCGTTGACCTGGGTGCCGTCGCGGAAGCGGAAGCTCACCGCACCGGCCGCGACATCGCGCTCGCCTGCCAGCAGCATGAACGGAACCTTCTGCGCGGTGTGGTTGAAGATCTTCTTCTGCATCCGGTCGTCGGTGGTGTCGACCAGATTACGAATGCCCTTCTTGTGCAACAACTCCGATACGCCACGCAGGTGTTCGACGAACGGCTCGGCGACCGGAATCCCCACCACCTGCACCGGCGACAACCATGCGGGGAACGCGCCGGCATAGTGCTCGGTCAGTACGCCGAAGAAGCGCTCGATCGAGCCGAACAGCGCGCGGTGGATCATCACTGGACGTTGCTTGGAGCCGTCGGAGGCGGTGTATTCGAGCTCGAACCGCTCGGGCTGGTTGAAATCGAGCTGGATTGTCGACATCTGCCAGTTGCGGCCCAGCGCGTCTCTCGTCTGCACCGAAATCTTGGGACCGTAGAACGCGGCGCCACCTGGATCCGGGACAAGCTCCAGCCCTGATGCTCGACCCACCTCCTCGAGCACCGCAGTCGCTTCTTCCCACGTCTCGTCCGAACCGACGAACTTCTTCGGGTCCTTGGTCGACAGCTCGAGGTAGAAATCGTCGAGTCCGTAGTCCTTGAGCAGATCGAGGACGAAGTTCAGGATCGTGGTCAGCTCGTCGCGCATCTGATCGCGCGTGCAGTAGATGTGCGAGTCGTCCTGGGTCATGCCGCGCACTCGGGTCAACCCGTGAATCACGCCGGACTTCTCGTACCGGTAGACCGACCCGAATTCGAACATTCGCAACGGCAGTTCGCGATACGACCGCCCACGTGACCGGAAGATCAAGTTGTGCATCGGGCAGTTCATCGGCTTGACGTAGTAGTCCTGCCCCGGCTTGCGGATAGTTCCGTCGTCGTTGTGTTCCGCGTCGAGGTGCATCGCCGGGAACATGCCCTCCTTGTACCACTCGAGGTGACCCGAGACCTCGAACAGATTGGCCTTGGTGATGTGCGGAGTGCTTACGAATTCGTAGCCGGCGGCGACGTGCCTGCTGCGCGAGTAGTCCTCCAACTCCTTGCGGATGATGCCGCCCTTCGGGTGGAAGACCGGCAGCCCGGAGCCCAGCTCGTCGGGGAAGCTGAACAGGTCGAGCTCGAGCCCGAGCTTGCGGTGATCGCGCTTCTCGGCTTCCTCGAGCAGCCGCATGTGCTCTTCGAGCGCTTCCGTCGACTCCCATGCGGTCCCGTAGATCCGCTGCAAGTCTTCCCGGCTCTGATCGCCACGCCAATACGCCGCCGAGCTGCGGGTCAGCTTGAATGCCGGAATGTGCTTGGTGGTCGGCAGGTGCGGGCCGCGGCAGAGGTCTTTCCAGACCAGCTCGCCGGTACGCGGATCGAGGTTGTCGTAAATCGTCAACTCATTCTTGTCGAGGTCATTGCCGCCGACCTCCATCACCTCGGGATCGTCGACACCGCTCTTGTCGGTGATGAGCTCGAGCTTGAACGGCTCGCCTGCAAGCTCGACCTGCGCCGATTCCACGTCGGTCACGCGCCGCGAAAACCGCTGCGAACCTTTGACGATCTTGCGCATGCGGGTCTCGAGCTTGGCGAGATCCTCCGGTGTGAACGGCCGATCGACCCGGAAGTCGTAATAGAAGCCGTCTTTGATCGGCGGACCGATACCGAGCTTCGCCTCGGGAAACTCCTGCTGGACCGCTTGGGCGAGGACGTGGGCCGCCGAGTGCCGGATGACACTGCGACCGTCGTCGGTATCGGCCGCAACCGGCTCCACCTCGGCGTCGACCTCGGGGGTCCACGCAAGGTCCTTGAGCTGGCCCTCGGCATCGCGCACGACGACGATCGCGTCGGGGCCCTTGCTGGGCAGACCTGCCTCCCGCACTGCTGCAGCCGCCGTCGTCCCAGCCGGCACCCGAAGAAGGGCGGCTGACGTTGGCTGGGCTGGGATGCTCACGGCGGGGTACTCCTGAAAGTTGGGTGTATTGCCGAACGACAGTCTTCCGGCGCACTCATGCTATCGGCCGCGGCGAACGAATTCAGTCAGCAGCCCCGCCCGTTCATCTGGTAGACGGCGTGGACAGCTGATGCATTTGCCTGCACCAGCCGTCTCGTAGATCAGGCAGCACGACGTTCGGTGTACGAAGGTCCGGCCGTCGACCTCCACAAATCGGGGTGTCGGCATCACATCGCCGACCGCTTCGGCGATGCGCAGGGCAAGTGCAGGACCGGCAGCGCGATCGGCGTCGAGTGCACAATTGCCCAGCGCATCAGCAGCGATAGCCCACAGCGCAGGTGCACCGGCACCGCTGACGGCGGCGACCGTATCGACGATCGATGTGACTGTTGCGCGCACGGATGCCGCGAACTCCTCGGGGCCGCCGACAGTCGCACCGATCTGGACCGAGGCGAGGCCACCGTCGGGCCGGACCGCGCACGTCACGCTCGACAATGCGAGGTCAGGAGCCACACCGGTATCGCTCAGCATGCGAAGAGGAGGTCCGAGCAGGGTCGAACTCGCCATGTACCACCAGACCGTTCCGACGACGCGAACATCGTCGCCCGCCCAGCTGCGACCGAGTTCAGCGAGCCGCGCGGCGACCCAATCACGTTCTGCGAGTGCGGTTCCCGCGATCAGAATAGGGGGCTCTGCAACCATGGCCAGTCGAGCCCGAACCACCCGCCGACCATCGCGAACGTGTTGAGCAGCCACAGCGCGGCAATCGTGATGGCGAAGGTGAGCAGCGCACTCACACCTTTCACGATGAACGACTGCCTGCCGTACCACTCCATGGTCTTGTCGTAGCGATCTTTCACCCAGCCGAGCAGCCGCTGCGCCCACTCGAACTCCGATGCCAGAATCCCGAGCCCCGCGAAAACGATCAGCCAACCAGGACCCACGAACGGGATGCAGATGATGCCGATGATGAGGACGACGACACCCACGACACCGATGACGATGCGATAGATCATGTCGTTCTTCGGGTTCTCGGCGATCTTGGCCCGACGCTGCTGCCAGGGGCCCGATGAATCGTCGCTGTCGCTCATACGAGTGGGAGTAGCACGTCGTTGAGCGTGACCAAACGCAAGCTGCGCTCCTTGATGATGTCGACCAACTGGCCGTATACGTGCGTGATAGCCGGGGCGTTGGCGTGGCAGAGCACGATCCCCCGGTTCTTGAAGTGTGTGCGAGCCAGCTCGACGATGGCCTTCTCGTCGAATCTGTTCTGGGGGTACTCCTCGAGCTGCCCCGACCAGTTCAACGCAATCTTGTAACCCAGATCGCTGGCGACCTGGTCGACGAGGGGGTTCTGATTGCCGTAGGGCGCGCGGTAGTACGGCCGACCGTCGACGCCGTAATTGTTACGCAGGAAGTCCGAGGTTCTGTTCAGTTGGTCCGCGATCGCGCCCGCAGGCAGCTTGACCAGATCGGGGTGATCCCACGTGTGATTGGCGAGCTGAATCTGACCGGAATCGACCAAGGGCCGCAAGGCATCTCGGTGGATCGACCACGACGGGTAGGAGGCAGTCACAAAAAACGTGAAGCGGAGGCCGGTATCTCGGGCGAACTGAATCCACGATGCGACCACCCCAGCGTCGCGACCGTCGTCGACGGTCAGCGCCATCGCGCCATCAGGCCCGGGGAGCCACTTCAGTGTTTGCGGCCCGATCGGATTCATCGGCAGCGGCGGTAGCGGTACATCGACGCCGGGGAGGATCGGCACGCCACCAGCTGCGCCCTCGCCGATAGCGACACCACCGAGCGCCGCAGCGGTCCCCGCCGCCAGCATCGTCAAAAAGTGTCGTCTGTCCATCTCTCCCCTTCGAAATTTTGCCGGCGAGGTAGCGCACCGGCAGCAGATCGACCATTCAATCTAGCCGACATGAATGAACATCGACGGGAAGGTGTCGCGTGGTACACCGTATCCATGACCGGAGCCGAGGTTCGCGCTGATCGCGCGCGCGCGACTCGGCACCTGTGGGTGCGCTACATGGCTGGGTTGGCACTCTCCAACACTCTCGCAGCAATCGATACTGCCGTGGTACTCGTCTTGCTCTATCGCGGCTCGGACGAGACCGACCTGTTGACCACCAAGAACATCGTCGTTCTCTCACTCATCATTGTCGGCGGCGCCATCGGCGGCTCGGCTCTCGGCGGCTGGATCGTCTTCCGGCCACTGCGCTGGTACGCGACCGGTGAACCACCGACCCCGGCGCAACGACGTGCGGCGTTACTGATGTCGGTCCGGGAGACCGGCGTGCACATCTTCATCTGGACCACCGGCGGAGTGCTGTTCATCATCGCGAATCTGGACGCCGGTCCGAATGTGATCACGATGATCGCCCTCGCTGTCCTGTTCGGCGGTTCCGCCACCGCGTGCATGGGCTACCTCGTCACCGAGCGGACCCTTCGGCCCGTGATCGCGGCCGCGATGAGCCCGGACCTCACGTGCAGTCCGACGCCCGGCGTTCACTCCCGACTGATGATCACCTGGCTCCTGTGTTCGGCTCTGCCGACGTCGGCGATTGCGTTTATCGTCATCGCGAAGTTCGCAGGATTCATCATCCCGTCGACGGCGCAGACGGAAGTGCCGATAGTCCTGCTCACTGCTGTGTCATTGATCGCAGGCTTCCGCGCGACACGGCTCGTATCGCGGTCGGTGTCCGATCCCGTCGTCGAGGTCGGAGCGGCGATGGGGGCGGTGGAGACCGGGCGCATCGATACGAGGGTCGACGTGTACGACTCGTCTGAAATCGGCCGTCTACAAACGGGTTTCAACAAAATGGTGGCGGGTCTCGCCGAACGTGAGCGGTTACGCGACTTGTTCGGAAGGCATGTCGGCCATGACGTCGCACGGCGCGCTATCGAGCAGGACGCACTGTTGTCCGGCGACGTCCGCAACGCCGCTGTGCTGTTCATCGATCTCGTCGGATCCACCTCGCTCGCAGCGACACAGCCACCCGACGCGGTTGCCGCGGTGCTCAACGACTTCTTCCGGATCGTGGTCGCGGCAGTCGACGATCACCACGGTCTTATCAACAAGTTCGAAGGCGACGCCGCGCTCGCGATATTCGGTGCGCCACTTGCGGTAGACGACTCGGCGGGCGCCGCGCTCTCGACCGCGCGCCGGCTGCAGAAAGACCTGCGGGTGCTGCACGGCGTCGACTTCGGAATCGGAGTGTCCGCCGGAAAAGTCTTCGCTGGAAACATCGGCGCGGAGAATCGTTACGAATACACCGTCATCGGTGATCCGGTCAACGAGGCCGCGCGGCTGACCGATCTCGCCAAGTCGCGGGACGGTCGGGTGCTGGCCGCGCAAGTCGCTGTCGATGAAGCCGATCGATCCGAAGCCGATCATTGGCAGCCGTGCGGAAGCACGGTGCTTCGTGGCCGGACCGCATCGACCGAGTACTTCGAACCCGTGTAGGGCGAAGTAGCGACACGAAAAGAGGGTTCTGCCACTTAGGCTGAAACCTGTGCGGGTTCACAGCGTCAGGCAGCTACGTTTCCCGTGGCTGAAGACGCGGTCGGCTCTTTCGGCGCCTTACCTAATGGCCCGAACAACGGGCGGGCTGTTCGCGCTGTCCGGAGCGCTCGGCGCGACGATCACCGCGCTGCTGCCGCAAGACTCGCCGGAGGTTGCCAAGCTGTACCCGGTCGCTTTCGGCTGCATCCTGATCGGCATTGCCCTCGTGCTCTGGGGCAGGCACCTGCGCCTGGTGCACTTCGAGCTACTCAGCCTTGTGGGGACCGCAATGCTGTCGGGTGCCATCGGCTGGAGCCCGACAAGCACGATCGCGCAGTCGATGTCGGCATTCTCCTGCCTGATCGCCCTCAATGCGGCCTTCTTCTTCCCCTGGCTGCACGCGATCGTGCTGATGGTGGTGCAAGGCGTGGCGAGCATGGCGATCCTCGGCTTACGCGACGACCTGCCCTGGTGGATCGGGCTGGCTGCGACGTCGTCCATGTTCATCGTCGGGGGGACTGTCGGAGTGCTGGGCCGAATGGCGTCGGACGCCGATATCGATCCCTTGACCGGGCTCGCGAACCGGCGTGGGTTTCGCCGCGGTCTGAACATTGCAATCGCACGAGGTGTGCGCAGTGGCGTCCCACCAGTCATCGCCTTCCTCGACCTCGACCGATTCAAAGCGATCAACGACGAGTACGGCCACCGCGCTGGGGACGACATGCTGCGGCAAGTCGCCGAGGCGTGGAAGGTTCAGGTCGGCAGAGACGACCTCCTCGCGCGGTACGGCGGCGACGAATTCGCGTTGCTGATGCCGAATGCCACCGAGCGCGATGCCGTCGAACTGACCGCGCGCCTACGAGCCGCCATCTCGTTGGGATGCACGGCCGGCGTCGCGGCGTGGCATCCGGGCGACACGACCTCCGTTCTGGTCGGCCGTGCCGACGTCGCTCTCTATCGGGCCAAACAGGCTGGTCGCAATCGGACCATGCTCGAATCGAAGAATCCCTCCGTCCTCGCAGACGAACTGCGCGCCGCGTTGGCGCAGGACCTGCTCGACGTCCACTATCAGCCGATCTTCTCGATTCCTGCGCCCAGCAGGATCGTGGGAATCGAAGCGCTCGTACGCTTTCCGACGTCGAGCCAGCCCGACACGACGCTCGACGAGGCGATCCGAGTCGCCGAACAAAGCGATTTGATTCGCGGGATCGACATGTTCGTGCTTCGCCACGCGTGCACCGACGCCGTTGCTCTGGACCAGTCCCCCGACACGTCGGTGCGGTTCCTGCATGTCAACGTGTCGGGTTTGGTACTCGCCGACTCCACCTATTCCGAAGTCGTCGCCGATATTCTCGCCGCCACAGGCTGGCCAGCAGATCGGTTGGTACTGGAAGTCACCGAGACCGCCCTCGACGCCGAAACACCGTCGGCGTTCGAGAACATATGTCGAATTCGCAAGGCAGGCAGTCGCATTGCGATCGACGACTTCGGAACGGGCTATTCGTCGCTGAGCCGATTGGAGACCATGCCGGTCGACATGGTGAAACTCGACGGCTCCTTCGTGCGGTCTATCACCGAGGAGTCCGGACGACCACGGCTCCTCGCGGGCATCGCCTCGCTGTGTGCCGCGTTGAACATGCCGGTCGTCGTCGAGGGTGTCGAGACTGCATACCAGGCCGCGGTGCTCGCCGATCTCGGTTACTCACTCGCACAAGGCTTTCACCTGGGTCGACCAGTTCCGGCTGCCGAGTTGAGCCGAATCACACCGCGCGGTTTAGAGCTTCACCAACCCAGTGTCCCCGGGGCTCCCTTGAACGGACCGGTGACCCGCGACGTGATCCATCCACCATAGAAGTCACCCTCCTGGGCCTGCACCTGCTCGCCGTCGACGAGGCAGCGATCGACCTTGCCGGGGTAGATCGCCACGTGGCCGAGCAGCGCGGCGAAGCGGGGCTCGGGCGCGGGATAGGTCCAGGCACCGGCGCGGACGGTCCGGTCGGCAGTCACGAGGTCGAAGTAGGACGCCAAGCCCTTCCACTCGCACATCGTGCGGCCCGGCACCGGCACCAAGACGCCGTCGGCGAAGGAACCGATCGGCAGGTAGTACGTCGGCGGGTGGCTGGTCTCGCAGATGCGGTACGACGACGACGTCTCGGCGATGCGTTCGCCGCCCAACTCGATGACGAGACGCTCGTCGCTGTGCTCGATCGACGGCGGTCGTGGGTAGTCCCACACATTCTCGACAGGCCGCATGCCTTCGACCTTAGCCTCGGCGAGTACACGATCTCCGCGGAACCTTCCCACTGCTCGAGTAGCCACGCGTACCGTTTGTCTGGCGAGAAAGGCGGCCACATGCGCAGAACTGTTCGTGCCTCCGAGGTGCCACCCGGATCGGTTATCGGCGTCGGCGAGTACGCCGTAGGAAACAACGGTGAGTACTTCGCGGTCGGACGCAAATGCCGGCACCTGCGCGCCGATCTCGCGGGCGGCAGCATCGACCCAGACGGCTGCCTGGTCTGCCCTTGGCACGGCGCGAAGTACGACGTGAAAACCGGACGGATGGTGCGGGGTCCACAGGGCATCTTCGCAAAGATTCCGAAGCTGGACTCGGCAGTCAAACTACTTACCCGCGCCTTCCCGCTCGATCGCGGATACGTCCGCCAGGTGGGTGACGATCTCACGATCGAATGAGCGCACCCCAGTTAGGCGTACGGTCATGGTTAACGGGACCATTCAGGTTCTCCAAGCTAGGGACCTACAGTGGCCGACAAATCTCCCCGTAACTCCATGTCGAAGAAATCTGGCAAATCGCTGAAAGAGAAGCGCGCGGACAAGCGCGGAAAATCTGCCGAGCAGACCGGCATCGAGAAGGCAGTGCACCCCAAGAAGGGCTGACCGCCAGATTGAACGGGCCTCACCGAACCATGGTTCGGGAGGTCCGTTTTTTCATGCGGTGGCGGGCTCGCGCCACTTCACCAACCGCATCAATGCGCCATTCATGCGGCGACAGTGGCAGACAACACTGCATGGATGGCCCATCGTCTCAGTCAGAGTGAGGCAATGACCCATTCATGCGAAGCTGGCGACTGCCGCTGCACCGGATGTGGTGTGGCGCATTCTCACCGACGTCACGCGGGTGCACGAATGGAGTCACGAATGCCGGAGGGTCCGCTGGCTCGACGGCGCGACGCGCGGGGGCGTCGGGGTTCGCTTCCGTGTATGCCGAAGTGTTGCGACCGGACGATCTGGAATCTCATTCCCGCCCAACAGGATCGCAGTGCAGCGCTCGCTTCCGATCTCTGGCGGTTGGCAAAACTTGCCGAGGAGGCCGAGCTAGCCGACACCAGTCGGCTAGCTCGCGACCCTCGGACACAACTCAGTACTTAGCTGACCCAGTTGACGTTGATCGGGTACTTGTACGGCTCGCCCCTGTTGGCAGCGATCGACCCCATGATCCCGAAGATGATCGCGCAGACCCACGCCGCGAGGAACGTGAGGAACCCGATCAGAACGATGAACAGAATCGCGGACACGAAGTACACGATCGCCAGCAGGATCTGGAAGTTCAGCGCCTGTGTCGCGTGGCCGCGCACGAACGGATCGCGGTCCTTGTACATCAAGAAGATCACCAGCGGCGGGATGAATCCGAAGAAGATTCCGCCGAGGTGACAGAACAAGGACCACATCTTGGCGTCGCTGGGTGAGAGCGGCGGACCGGACGGGTAGCCCGGACCCTGCTGCCCGTATGCAGGCTGGCCGTACTGCTGCGGCGGTTGCCCGTACTGCGGCGGCTGACCGTATTGGGGTTGCTGGCCGTATTGCGGTGCCTGGCCGTAGGCAGGCGGGGGCGGCGGGTACTGCTGGCCCGGATCTTGCGGCTGGCCGCCTTTGGACAGGTTCAGTGGATCGTCAGTCATCGCGCTCCCATGGTGAGGTCGGACTCTCAGCATAGAAGCGTTCCCGCGTTCTTGGGGGTGCGATGTTCGCACCCCCAAGGTGTGTCGACAGCTACTTACGACCTGTGAAATCTTCCATCGTCTTGTAGACACCGAGCACGCGACCAGCGAGGAAGTCCCGGATGCTGGTCGGCACGATGCCCTTCATCGCTTCGCCGAGCAACACGGTCTTCGGCATGATGACGAAAGGCGAGCCCTTCTTCATTTCCTTCCATACCTCGTTGACGACGTCCTCCGGCTTCAGGATCGGAAGCAGCGGAGCAGATTTCGCGCCTTCGAACATTCCGGTGCTGATGTAGTACGGACACACGGTCGTCACCTTGACCTTGTCGTGGCCGGCCTGCTCCAGTTCGAGCCGGACCGAATCCGACCAACCGATTGCCGCCCACTTCGACCCGGCGTAGGCGGCCATGCGCGGGTTCGCGGTCAATCCGGCTGCGGAGGCAACGTTGATGAGGCGTGACTCGTTGCCGGACTCGATCATTCCCGGCAGGAATTCGCGGGCGATGAACATCGGCGCGAGCGAGTTGATCTTCATCGTGAACTCGGTGTCGCGGGCGTTGTCGGTCTCCCAGAAGTAGCTGTTGCCGCGAACGACGCCTGCGTTGTTGAAGACGATGTCCGGATTGCCGACGTCGGCGCGGACCTGGGCGGCCGCCTTCTCGATCTGCTGACGATCGGCGACGTCAACGACGTAGGTGCTCACGTTGCCGCCCGCAGCCGTCAGTCCGGCCGCGGTCTCGGTCAGCGCATCTTCGTTGATGTCCCACAGGACGATGGCGCCCGCTTTCTCCTGCACTGCGAGTTGGGCGTACATCTTGCCCATGCCCATCGCTGCGCCGGTGATCAGAATCGTCTTGCCTGCAATGTTTTTCATGATGTCTGTCTCCTTGGTCCGTGCGCGCGTCTCACCCCGCGAGGGGTGAAAATCGCGCACAGTTGGTGGTGTGTTTGTTGGTTTTGCCGAAGTGGGTGGGTTGATTTACCAGTGGATGCCGGGCAGCACGCGGACCATGCGCTTGGCGGCACGGGAGAGCGGCTGGTCCTGCATGGCGCTCGAGGCGAGGGAGATGGCGCGGCTGCTCACGCCGAGTTCCTTCTTGGCAGTGTCGCCGGCGATCGGCGTGACGCCCTTGGCTGCGTGGGAATCCGGGAAGACCTTGTAGGCGCGGTGCAGGATCATGTCGACGACGTTCGGGGCCAGGGTGTAGCCGAGTTCGCCGAGGGTGCCGATCGGCGTACCGATTTCCTTGGGCCGCTTGACGAGTGCGCGCAGCACCATGTCTGCCGCCTCTTCCGGCGAGAGCGTGGGGAACGCGTCGTACATCGACGTCGGGGCGATCATCGGCGTACGGACCAGCGGCATGTGGATCGTGGTGAAGGTGACGCCGTCGCCGTAGGTCTCGCTGGCGGCGACGCGGCTGAAGGCATCGAGCGCGGACTTGGAGGCAACGTAGGCGGCGAAGCGCGGCGTGTTGGTCTGGACGCCGATCGACGAGACGTTGACGATGTGGCCGAACCCGTTCTCCTTCATGTGCGGCAGCAGTTCCATGATCAGCCGGACCGCACCGAAGTAGTTGAGCGCCATCGTGCGCTCGAAGTCGTGGAACCGATCCTGGCTCAGGTTCAGCGAGCGGCGGATGGACCGGCCTGCGTTGTTGACGAGCATGTCGATCGAGTCGTGCTCTTTGACCAGCGTCGCGACGAGCTCGGTGACCGACTCGGCATCGGTGATGTCGCAGGCGTAGACGAACGCGGTGCCGCCTGCCGCCTCGACCTGAGCCTTGACCTCTTCGAGCTTGTCGAGGCTGCGGGCGACGAGGATCGGTGTGCCGCCGGCCTCGGCCACAGCGATGGCGGCTGCGGCGCCGATGCCCGACGATCCGCCGGTGATGACGACGCGGCGGTCGGCCAGTGCCTTCTCGTCGGACTGACCGACGAGCCAGCGTACGGGTGCGGTGACGGTGTCGATCGAGAAGTCGGTGATGGATTGCAGGTTCATGGCGGTGGCTCCAAGGGGTGTCGATCTGGCGGATGAGGTCTGGGTCACATCTGCGTCGGTACTGTGACGTACCGCCTGAAAACAATGATGGTACGCTGACGTACCAAGGGCAAGAGTTTGTGGCACGGATCTCACGGAGGACCTGCGGATGAGTACAGCGATCGACCGGGAAGACACCGAGAACAGCGGCGACGCCCGGCTACGTCTCGTCACCGCAATGAGTGCCGTGATAGCCGAGAAAGGCTATCCGGCAACGACTATCGCCGACGTTGTCGCACGCGCACGAGTATCCCGACGAACGTTCTACGAGCACTTCGCCGACAAAGAGGCGTGCCTGCTGGTGTGCCACACGATCCTCGGCGACCGCATTCTCGACGCGATGACGGTCGGCTTCGCGGTCGAGGCCCCGTTGATCGACCGGATCACCAACTCGGTCCGCGCCCTCATCGATCTACTGACGGAAAACCCCGAACTCACGCACACGCATTACGTCGCGATCCAGGCCGCAGGCCCGACGGCCCGACGAGCGCGCCGCGACGTGCAGACCGGTTTAGCCCGCCAACTGCAGCGGCTCGCGGAGCGAGCACGCCTCACCGACCCGAGTGTCAAGGTGCCGTCGTCGTTCATGGCGACCGCGCTGGTCGGCGGTATCGGCGAACTCATCGTCCAAGCAGTGGACTACGAGCGGATCGATCGCCTCGACGAAATCGCCGACACCATCGTCGAGTTGATCTCGGCGGTGCTCATCTCCCCGTAGCGCCCAACCCTCGTGAGTCTTTTAGGAGTCTATGGACTCCTAAAAGACTCACGACCTAGGCGCAGATGGCGCGGGCCAGCACCGGCCACGACCGGTGTAGCGCGTCTTGCCAGTACGGCCACGAATGCGTGCCGACCGGCTGCAGGTCGACCGTTGCCGGAATGCCCAACGACGAAAGCCGACTCGCGAATTCGCGCGTGCAGTCGTTGACGTGCGCTTCGAACACGCCGCCGACCGAGATGCGGTCGACCAGCAGCGCGGGGCTGCCGTCGACGCCGCGTGAGTTCAGCACCTCGTGCGGTCCAGGCACACCTGTGCCTGCCGAGATGTAGAGCGTCGTTCCCCGCAGTTCGGCTGCGCGAAGGAACGGATCGTGCGCTACCCAGTCCGGATCGTCCCACTGCCCCCACATGTTGATGGGATTGCCGTGCGATCCCGTGACCTGCTGCCACACCAACCCTCGACCGGCAAGGTCGCTCGTTCGCGCGCAGCCGCTGTAGGACCCCACGGCCTGATACATCCCTGGCGCGCCGATCGCGAGGTTCAGGACCGCCGTCGCCGACATCGACAGTCCGGCGATCGCATTACGTCCCGACGTATGGAACGTTGCGTCGATGACGCTCGGCAGCTCAGCGGTCAGGAAGGTCGCCCACTTGTTGCGCCCGAGTACCGGATCGTCGCGCTGCCAGTCGGTGTATTCGCTGGCCTCGCCGGCAAGTGGCAGAACAACATTGACGTTCTTGTCAGCGAAGAAGGACACGACGTCGGTCCGGCTGAGCCAACCGCCACCATCTTCCCCGCCATCGACGCCAGCGAGCAGGTAGAACGTCGGTCGCGGCACCGAATCGTCGGCCGGACGCAGCACACGCAGCGGAATGTGGCGATTCATCGCCGCGGAGTACACGGTCATGTCGACCTGCCGTGCCGCGACGGAATCGGCCGACACGGTCGGTACGGCAACGAACGAGGTCGATGAGATAACTCCGATGGCCAGGATCAGCCGACGGACGTGTCGCTTCAGCACCCCGGCGATGAACCGAAGTCACAGGACGGAGCACGGGGCGGAACCAGTTGCGGCAGACGATCGCTCCCGAAAACCGGGATCGCGTAATCGCGCTGCGCCGACTGGCCGGACCACGAGACCGCGCGGACGGTGAAGCTGTAAGTCCCCTCGGCGTACGGCATCCCGCTCAGCCGACCTGACGGAGTGAGGCGCAATCCGGGAGGCAGCTGGCCACCGACGACCGAGTAGCTCATGTTGTCGTCGTCCACGGCACCGTACTGGAAGTCGTATTGGGTATCGATTGCCGCCGGCGGTGGCGGCCCGAGGATCGCGAGACTCGCATCAGCAGTGCCTGCTCCGATGAAGAGACTCGTCAGAAATGCGGTCAACAACGAGATCACGAGAAACGTCCACCCGCACGACCGCCGAGCGGTCGCCGAACGATCCCCTGGAGCCCTCATGGTCGTACCTCTCACAATGGAATGCCAACCGCCAACGACGATAACAGGATTCGAGGGTTGTGCTGCGCGTTCGGTGTTCCCGGACTCCAAAAAGCCGTACAACCTGGACGTACCTCGTCGTAGATTCATGGGATGAAGAAGCTGATCAACGATCCGGCGGACGTTGTGTCGGAAAGCCTTCGCGGAATCGCGGCAGCCCATCCCGAGCTTCGGGTCGACCATCGCCACAAGATCGTCGTGCGCGGCGATGCGCCGGTCGAGGGAAAAGTAGGGCTGGTGTCGGGCGGCGGGTCGGGCCACGAGCCGCTGCATGGCGGCTTCGTCGGGTTGGGCATGCTCGACGCCGCGTGCGCCGGCGAGGTCTTCACATCTCCAGTGCCCGAACAAATTTCGGCCGCGACCACGGCGGTCGACGGCGGCGCGGGCGTGCTGCACATCGTCAAGAACTACACCGGCGACGTCATGAACTTCGAGATGGCTGCCGAGTTCGCCGCGGCCGAGACGGGATCGGAGATCGTGTCGGTCGTGACCAACGATGACGTCGCCGTGCAGGACAGCACCTACACCGCGGGCCGTCGCGGCGTCGGCGTGACCGTTCTGCTGGAGAAGATCGCAGGCGCCGCAGCCGAGCAAGGCCGAAATCTGGCCGAGGTCGCCGAGGTTGCGCGTCGCGTCAATGCACGCGGTCGGAGCATGGGAATGGCGCTCACCTCCTGCACTGTGCCCGCTGTCGGAAGGCCCACTTTCGCCCTCTCCGATACCGAAATGGAGATCGGCATCGGGATCCACGGCGAGCCAGGTCGACGGCGATTGCCGCTGGCATCGGCACGCGAGATTGCCCATCTGCTCGTCGATCCAATTCTCGCCGATCTCGACTTCACCGGCAGGGACGGGGTCATTGCGTTCGTCAACGGAATGGGCGGCACTCCCCTGCTCGAGCTCTATCTCATGTACAACGAGGTCGTGACGATTCTCGACGACGCAGGCGTGCGGGTGGCGCGCTCGCTGGTCGGTCCGTACATCACGAGCCTGGACATGGCGGGCTGTTCGGTCACGCTGCTTGCCCTCGACGACGATCTGCTCGGCCTGTGGGATGCGCCGGTGCGCACGCCCGCCCTACGGTGGGGAATCTGATGGGTGAACTAATCTATGTCGATGGATTCATCTCCTGGATAAAGGAATTCGCCCAACTCGTCGCCGCGAATCGCGATCTGCTCACAGAACTCGATTCCGCCATCGGGGACGCCGACCACGGCATCAACATGGACCGCGCCCTCGGTGTCACGGTCGCCGCGCTGGAGAACGAACCACCCCCGGATGTCGCGGCATTGTGCAAGCAGGTCGCGCTCGAGGTGGTCAGCAGCGCGGGCGGCGCGAGCGGACCGTTGTACGGCACGCTGTTCCTGCGCATGGCCAGCACGACGGGCAACGTCGAATCCATTGATCCGAAAGAATTTTCGGCGGCTTTGCGAGCCGGCATGGACGGCCTGGCGATGCGAGGCAAGACGCAAGCAGGCGACAAGACCATGTACGACGCGCTCGCTCCAGCGGTCAGCGCGCTCGACGAGGCGCTCGCGTCCGGGGCGGAGTTGGGCGCGGCGCTCGACGCGGCAGCGGCGGCCGCCGAGAAGGGCCGCGACGCGACGACCCCGATGATCGGTCTGAAAGGCCGAGCCAGCTACCTCGGCGAACGCAGCATCGGCCATCAAGATCCTGGCGCAACCTCCATGGCGCTGCTCATCAGAGCAGCGGCGACCACCCTCGCGCAGGGCTGACCGTTCGTCATGGTTGGAATCGTCGTCGTCTCTCACAGTCACGCTCTCGCTGAGGGCGCTGTCGCCCTTGCCGAGGAAATGATTCACGGTCGGCGCGTTCGAATCGAGATCGCGGCGGGTCTCGATGCCACGACCTTCGGCACCGACGCGACGCAGATCGTCGACGCTATTCGCGCGGCGGACGACGACGGCGGCGGCGTCGTCGTACTGATGGATCTCGGCAGCGCGGTCCTCTCGGCCGAGCTCGCGCTCGAACTGCTCGACGACGACATTCGCGAGCGCGTGGTGCTCTGCCCGGCACCGCTGGTCGAGGGGCTTGTCGTCGCCGCCGTCGCGGCGGCGACCGGAGCGGGCCGAGACGAGATCGCGGCGGAGGCTGCGGCCGCGCTGGCGGGCAAGCAATCGCATTTCGACACCACGCCTTTGGCGACGCCGACCGTCACCGCCGAACACACCGGCGTGTTCACCGTGACCAATGTGCATGGGCTGCATGCTCGTCCGGCCGCGAGACTGGTCGCACAGGTTCGTGCCTTCGACGCCAAAGTCGAGATCAGGAATGCCAGCACGGGATCGTCGTGGGTGCCCGCCTCCAGTCTGTCCCGCGTCGCGACGCTTGACGCTGTCACCGGCAACGAACTCGAAATCCGAGCGGACGGGGCGCAGGCGCGCGAGGCGATCGATCGCGTCCTCACTTTGGCCGCGCGCGCATTCGACGAGAACGTCACCACCAGCACTGCGACAGGTGCGTTGCCGCGGCCCGCCTCCCCTGGAATCGGCATCGGCGCGGCATGGTCGGCGCACAGCGCACGGATCGAGATTCCCGACGTTCCAGCACGCGACAGCCACACCGAATGGACCGCGCTGCTCGACGCGTTGGCCGTCGTCCGCCAAGACCTGCAACGCGCCCGTTCGGCCACTGCGACCGCTGCCGAGGCCGCCATCTTCGACACGCACCTGCTGCTCCTGGATGATCCCGACCTGCTCGACGACGTACGGGCACGCATCGTGGATGGAGCGGCTGCCGCACCGTCGTGGTCGGCGGCGATCACGAGAATCGCAGGCGATTTCGGCGCGCTGACCGACTCGTATCTGCGCGCGCGGTCGGCCGACGTTCATGCGGTGGGCGATCAGGTGCTGCGGGTGCTGCTGAACGTCGCGGGTCCGGCGCTCGACGGGAGCGGCATCTTGATCGCCCCCGACCTCACGCCGGCCGAGGCCGCGATGCTGGACCGCGAACGAGTGACGGGCGTTCTGCTCGCGTTCAGCAGTCCGACCGCACATGGGGCGATTCTTACGAAAGCACAAGGCATTCCAGCCGTGGTCGACCTCGGGACGTCGATCCTCGAGGTCCCGGAAGGCACCCCGATCGCCTTCGACGGCTCGACCGGCGAGGTCGTGATCGCGCCCTCGGACGAGGTCCTCGACGAGTTCCGAGCCCGGGCTGCGCACCAGGCCGACACACTGGACCAGTCGAACCGCCGCGCCACGGCACCGGCCGTGACTCGCGACGGCGTGACCGTCACCGTCGGCTCCAACGTGGGTTCGCTGGAGGACGCTGTGCTCGGGGCGCGCTACGGCGCAGACCTGGCCGGGCTGGTCCGCACCGAATTCCTGTTCTCCGGCCGCACCGAACCGCCGGACGTCGACGAACAGGAAGCGCTGTATCGGCAGCTCGCCGATGCCTTCGGTGGAAGACGAATCACGTTGCGCACGTTGGACGCCGGTGGCGACAAGCCGCTGGGCTACCTGCCGCACTCCGCCGAGCCCAACCCGTTTCTCGGGGTTCGCGGCATCCGACATTCGCTCGTCAATCCCGGCTTGTTGCGTGATCAGTTACTCGCGATCGTTCGGGTTGCGCGTGACCTGCCGGTCAGCGTGATGTTCCCTATGGTGACGACGGTCGCCGAGGTCGTCGAGGCACGCGGAATGCTCGACGACGCGATCAAGGCGACCGGCGACGGCGTGCCCACCGGGCTCGAGGTCGGGATCATGATCGAGGTCCCCGGCGCTGCGCTCAAGTCCGGCGTGCTCGCGTCCTACGTGGATTTCTTCAGCATCGGCACGAACGACCTCACGCAGTACACGCTGGCTGCAGAACGGGGAAACCACGGTGTCGCAGCCATTGCGGACCCGTTCGACCCGTCGGTTCTTCGTCTCGTGGACTACGTGTGCCGCACCGCGGGCGATCGCGTGACCGTCGGTGTGTGCGGCGAACTTGCGACCGACCCCCTTGCCACCGCTGTGCTGTGCGGCTTCGGAATTCGGGAACTGAGCGTCGCTCCGCGGGCGATCGGCGGAATCAAAGACGCGGTACGCGCGACGGACTCGGCACTCGGGGCAACGGTCGCCGCCCAGTGCCTCGCCGCCGAAGATGCCGCGCAAGTGCGGCGGCTACTCGATCGCGCCAACTCCTAGGCATCCGACGCCCGGACGGGCCACAATGGCCGCGTGAGCATCCGAACCGCACTCCGTCTTGTCATGGCAGCTCTTTTGCCCCTCGCATGTCTTGTCGCATGTACAGATTCGAGTGACGAAGGGCGTTATGCGGAGCCGGGATCGGTGGGCACGTTGCCCGACGCAGCGCGCAAGATCATGAACAAACCTGCGTACGAAACCGCGCGGTGGCTCTACTACGTTGCCGATCAGGAGACCGGTGAGGTACTGCTGGCCAATCGGCCCAACGAGCTCGTGTTCACCGGCTCGACCGCGAAGGAATTCACCGTCGGGACGGTGTACGACGCCATCGGACCCGACACCAAGCTGACCACCCCCGTCTACAGCACTGTCCCGCCGGAAAACGATGTACTGCGCGGAAACCTGGTGCTGGTGGCGTCGGGAGATTTTGCTCTGGGTGGCCGCGGCGCGACCCAAGGCCGTGTCGATCACAGCTTCGATGCCGACAGCATCGACCACGTGTACGGCAACATCGCGCCCAACGCGAAGAAGGTCGACGACGACCCGTTGGCCGGTCTCGACGACCTGGCGAAGCAGGTCGCTGCCAAAGGCATCAAGCACGTCGAGGGTGACGTCGTCATCGACACCAGAATCTGGGACGCCTACCAGGGCCAAGAGGGTCCGGTCCCGCCGATCTTCGTCAACGACAACATCCTCGATATCGAGGTCTCCTCCAGCGGCGAGGTCAAAACGACCCCTGCCACAAGTGCTTTCACGGTTCAATCGAAAGTGACGGCTGGGGATTCGGGTGCACTCACCGCCGCACTGGACCCGGCGAACCCGCGCAACATCGTTGTCAGCGGCACCGTCGAGAAAGGCAAATCACAGCTCACGATCTTCCGGGTGCCCAACGCCGCGGAGTGGGCGCGAACCCTCTTCATCGAGGCTCTCGGACGGGCGGGCGTGACAGTCACCGCGCCGGCACTCGCACCGAACATCGAGGCAGGCCTGCCGGGCAGCTTCCCGTCGGATCGGAAGGTCGCGTCCTTGGAATCGCCGCCGATGAAGGCGTTCGGGACGATGGTCCTGGAGACGAGCTACAACACCGGCGCGAATGCGATGCTGTGCCTGCTCGCGGCGAAGTCCGGCTCGAAGGACTGCACCGACGGGTTGAAGTCGATCCGGTCGGCGATCGACAAATCGGGCATCACGTCGGACCAGGTCATCCTCGTCGACGGTCAAGGCGCCGATCCCGCGTCGTCGACGCCACGCCAGCTCTCCGGTTGGGTGACCTGGGCAGCCGCGCAGTCCTGGGGCGCGGATTTCGTCGCAGGACAACCCAAACTCGGCGAGACCGGCTCGCTCGCGTCGGTAGGTGCAGACGGACCAGCCAAGGGCAAGATCGCCGCCAAGACCGGAACGAGCGCGGCTGTCGACCCCGTGACCGAGCGCGCGTTGTTCAACGTGCAGAGCCTGTCCGGCTACATGACCACCGACAAGGGACGGAAGCTCGTCTTCGGTCTGTCGATGAGCGGCGGGACCTATTCCGACGTGCTGACCGGACTCGAGGACGCGGGAGAGGACGTCGCCGGGGTGGCAGCGGCCTTTCAGCAGGCATTGTCGAAATGAAGCGGCGCACGTTCCTGACGATCGTCGGGGTGTCGCTCGCTGTGGCGTCGTGCGGTGACGACACCACCGCCACGGTGTCGTCGAAGGAACTGCCGGACAGCATCAAGGCGATTCTCGCCAAGCCGAGGTACGCGAAGGCAACCTGGAGTCTGTTGGTCGGCGACGTGGAGACCGGCGAGACGTTCTACGAGCTCAATCCGGACAAGATGGCTCTCACCGGATCGACCCGAAAGCTGTTCTCCGTCGGCACGGCATTGAAAACCCTTGGCGCGCAACACCGTGTCACGACTCGGGTCCACCGCGCCGGCGACGATCTCGTCCTCGTGGGCGCGGGCGATCTGACCTTCGGGGGTCGGCGCATCGACGCGAACACCGTGCAGTTCACCGACTTCGACCACAACGATGCCAACTCCCTCGGTACGGCGATCCTCACGCCTCAGGATCCGTTGTATGCGGTGAATCAGCTCGCCGAACAAGTCCGCAAGTCCGGGATCACCACCGTGACCGACGTGGTCGTCGATTCGCGGCTGTTCACGCCATATCGCGTGCCCAACGGCAATTTGCTCATCACACCGACGCTGGTGAACGAGAATCAAGTCGACGTCACTGTCTCACCAACCCAACCCGGTCAGCCCGCGAGCGTCGACTACAGGCCCAGGACGGCGGCACTGCGGGTCGGCGGCACTGTCGACACGTCCGCGGCCGGCGCGCCGGAAGAGATCACGTTGTCGAACCGGGGCCTCGTCGACTGCATCGGCTCGTCGGACTGTTCGGCCACCATCTCTGGCACCCTGCCGCAGGGGTACCAGGCACCGCTGACGAACAGCGCGACCTTCGTCGGCACGTTTCGCATCGAAGATCCCGATGCGTTCGCACGGACAGCGTTCATCGAGGCGCTGCAGCGAAACGGCGTCACGGTCACTGCTGGCGCGGTCGCACCGAATCCCGCCGCGCTGCTGCCCGAGCGGTCCGCGCTGACGGATGCCACCGCCGTCGCGTCCTTCGAATCGCCTCCGTTCGAACAGGACGCGCGCCTGGTACTCAAGGTCAGTCTCAACCTCGGAGCAAACTTGGCCCTCAGCCTGTTCGGTGTCGAGAAGGGCGCGACGACGATCGACACCGCGCTGGCTGCCGAACGCCAGGCGTTGATCTCGGAATTCGGGGTCAACGGCGATCAGTTCGACTTTCCGACGAACGGCAGCGGCACGCCCGACAGCAAGGCCGCACCGCGAGCGCTGGTCGCTTTGCTGACCGCGATGTCCAAAACCGAAGTGGCGAAAGATTTTCAAGCCTGCCTGCCGATCATGGGGACCGACGGATCGTTGGCGCATACCGGCACGACGTTTCCCGGCAAGGGCCACGTCTTCGCCAAGCCTGGCACGACGATCACGGCAGGCGACGACGGGCAGACGCTCGAACTGAAGGCGCAGAACCTCGCTGGCTATATCGAAACGAAGAGCGGCCGGAAAGTGGCCTACGCGCTCATGGTCAACGACGCCGGACCGGTGCAAGACATCGCTGCCGATGTGGGTGCCGTGTTCGAGGACGAGGGCGAGATCTCGAGCATCATCTACGAGACCCTGTAGGCGTAGTCCGCGCTAGGGCAGCACGTTGCAGCTGCTACCGACGGGGAGCCCGTTACCGACCAAGATGTCGATGGACACCGGCGCAGTGCCGGATTGAGACGCGCTGATGGTGTGCCAACCGGGTGCGGTCGGCGTCCACGACACCGTCGCCGCCATGCCTGTCGGGGTCATCGGATTCGTCGGCCGAAAGAACCCTCCTGCCGAATCGACGAAGGTCACCTGTTGGCTCGACGCAGGGTTCGGAACGACCGCGGTCACGGTGTAAGAGCAATTGGTGCCGTAGGGAGTGGCGCCGCCGCCGCTCAACCCGGGCAGTATGTCGATGCGAATGACCTCGGCTGAAGAGACCGGCGTCGCGAGCAACATCGCCGCAGTCGCCGCGCCAAGGAGAAAGAGCGTCCTCATCGAACTAACTTAGCGCGGCTGCGCGTGCGAGCAACTCCGAATGCGGAGAACTCTTCTCAACTTCTTCGAGATTTAACCCGACTTCTGCGAGTTCGCTGAGCTGATTCGAAATCAGTTGCACGACTTATCCTTTCCCGCCGCAGCGTGAACAAGTCAAAAGCTGCGGAACTCCGTCTGCGCGAAGGGACGCAACGGTTTCGCCGAGATCATGCCCCAGCCGCAGTTGATCGGCGAAGATGGCGGTATGAAATTCCACCATGTCAATTCTTACGACGCCTCGGTCGCCGACGTGTACGCGATGCTCATGGATCCCGCCTTCCGGGACAGACAATGCGCAGCGAACGACGTCATCTCGAATACCGTCTCGATCGACGATGGCGTCGTCGTCGTCGACATGATTCAGCGGACGAAGGGCGTCCCGTCGTTCGCGAAGCGGTTCACCGGCGAAACGACCCGTGCCATCGTGCGCGAGCGCTGGACCGACGGCACCCGCTCCAGTTTCGAGGTCGAAACCCCTGGCGCACCAACGGCCATCAAAGGAACTGCGATTCTCGCGGAAGCCGATGGCCGGACGACCCTGACCTACGACTTCGACGTGAAGGCATCGGTGCCGCTGATCGGCGGCAAGATCGAAAAGCTGGCGGGCGAACTGACTGCCGAAGGGTTCAAGATCGACGAAGGTGTCGGGCGCGAATGGCTGGCGGGCAAGCGGTCCTGACTCACGCGTCCAACTGCCGCAGTGCCGGCAGCGCGAAACAGATGAGCGACAGCACGACGACCGGAATGGCCAACGCGAAGAACGTCGTTCGAATTCCGAAAGAGTCGATCAGCGGACCAGCGAACAAGTAGCCGAGCGGACCCGCGGCGTAGGCCGACGATGTCATCACACCGACGACGCGGCCACGCATGTGTTCCGGGCTGAGGGTCTGCATGGCGTAGTTGGCAATCGGCCCTACCGGACCGAAGACGAGCCCGATCAGAAATGCCAGGGTCATGGTGACGTACAGCGGCGGCAGGAAGGCCATGCCGACCATGCATGCGCCGAGCCCTGCGACCGCGATCAAAAACAGTGCATAGCGACTCACCCGTGCAGCGAGTGCGCCGTACGCGAGCGCACCGATCGCCCCTCCGACGCTCATCGCCGCAAGCACCCAGCCGAGCTGCGCGGGCTGACCGAGTTCGGTGAAGTACGCCGGATACAGCACTCCCTCCACCGGCATGTACAACGCCACGAGAATCATGTCGACCCACGCGATCGTCCGCAGCAATCGGTTGTGCCACACGAACTTCAAACCTTCGAGGGTCCCCGCCCACATCGATGCCGGGCGGCTGGCCGCGTCCGGTGTGCCCGATCCTTCGAGGCGAAGCGCACCGATCGTCACGATCGACAAGGCGAAGCATCCCGTGGTGAACCAGAGTGTGTTCACTGCGCCGACGGTCGCAATGAGTAGACCACCCACGCCCGGACCGACGAGGTAGGCCAAGTTGTAGCTCGCCTCGTACACACTGTTGGAACGGTCGAGCGTCCACCCCGCGTGCTTTGCCGCGGCGGGCAGCATCGACTCGCGCGCGCCGATGCCTGCGGGATCGAACACCGCACCGAGGGCAGCAAGTACGGCGATGAGCGGCACCGAAAGTCCCACTGTTGCAGCAGCGATCGGAATCGCTGCCACCGAGGTGGCCGACAAGGCGTCCGAGACCAGCGAGATGCGACGACGGCCGAATCGGTCGATCACCGTCCCCGAGAACAGGCTCGACAAGAGCAGCGGCAGCGTCGCTGCACCCGCCACAATTCCTGCGTCGGTTGCCCGTCCGGTCTGGGCGAGAACGAGCCACGGCAGGGCAACGATGGTGATTCCGTTGCCCGTTGCCGATAGCGCCGAGGCAAGGTTGACGAGCGCAACCGGGACCAGACGCGTAGAGCGCAACCTAGCTGCCGAAGAGCAGCGGATTGACCACCGTTATCTCACTTTGTGGGCCGATGACGAAGACTGCCTCGACTCCCGGGACGTCGCCGGGCACCGACACCTTGATCGGTGCGCACAGCTCACTTTCGCCATCGACCCACTTGCCGCGTTGCCGGTTGATCACCGTCTCCTCTTCGTCGAGGTTGGCAGTGATGATCGCGAACGACGTGTCGTTGGGGACGCCGCTGACCTTGAACAAGGCGTACACAGTGTCGCCCTTCTTCAACCCCGTAATTGTTTGCGGCGCTTTGGTTGTGCTCGCACCTTTGCAGGACTTGTCTGCCTCGCGGGACCAGCCGGCCGACTCGAGCTTGACCTTCGCTTCGACGGCCGGATCGAGTTTGGGGATCTTGTCGATGTAGGGCGAGGTGTACGACGGGTCGCCGCCGTCCTTGGCGATCTTGATGATGTCGGCGGCGAACTCGATGGGCCGGATCAGAGACGAACCCGACGTGAAGCTGCCGCGCTCCCCCTTCGACGTCTCGGCTGTGACGACCGCCGAGTTGATGCCGATCAGTTCGCCCGCGTCATTGATCGATGCACCGCCCGAGTTGCCGGAACCGAGTCGCAGATCGCTGTCGATGAAGAACCGTGGGGTCGAGGTGACGGGGTCGGACTGGAAGCTCGATACAAGTCCACGCGTGATCGTCAGCGGGCCCTCGTTCGACGTCTCGCTCGGGTTGCTCAACGACGGATAGCCCAGTGCAGTGATCTCGTCACCAGTCTGCAACTTCTTGCTGTCGCCGATCGGCATCGGCTCGGGAAGGTCGAGGTTGGCGGGGTCGATGTCTTTGCCATCCGCCGTTGCGAAGATCTGAATGATCGCCAGGTCCAAATAGCCGTCGGACACAATGGTTTTCGCCCGATACGCCGGCTCGGACGGACTGTCGTCGGCCTTGGGCAGCGCCACGAGGTAGTAGGCCGCGTCCTTTCCTGCCGGTGACAGTCCGGGTGCGTCGGGATCGGCAACGTGCGCGTTGCTCAGGATCAGCCCGTTGTCACTGATGATCGAGCCCGACCCCCGCTCGTAGGGGTTGCCCTTGGCGTCGATCGCGATGATCTGAACGCTCGCCTTCTTGGCGCGCGACAACTCCGCGGCGGTCAAGCCCGCGGCCTCCGTCGACGATTTGTCCTCACCGGTCAGCAGGACCGCCGCAGCAATGCCGCCTGCCACCAACGCAAGGACCGCGACGATCGCCGAACCGACGAGCACGCGCCTACGACGCCGCTTCTTGGCGATGCTCTTCTGTGCGACGTCGGTCGCCACGATCGGCACGAGCTCCAACTCGAAGCCGGCCGTCGGATGCCCGAGGTGGACCTCCGTCGGTTCCGAAATCTTCCTCGACGTGATCTTGGCGCCGTCGATGTAGGAGCCCGAATTCGAGCGGTCGACGTACCACCAGCCGTCTCGGCGCGGTTCGAGGACGGCGTGCTGCCGTGACACCGCAGGATCGTCGGCGACGATCTCGAGGTGGGGTTCACGGCCGATCCGAATCGGGCTCTGCGCCGTGTAGCGCTTGTCGCCCGCCCTCGACCTGACGAGCAGGCCGGGTCCTTGCCGGACCTGCGGGTCGGCATTCGCGGCCTGCAGCGCCGCGCGCGAATGGATCAGTGTCGCATCGAGATTCGGCGATGCCGACTGCGTCGGACCCTCGACCGGCCCAGCCGGCTGCGCGGGAGCGATCCTGGCGACGATGCCATCGGAGGCGTGGCCGAACCGCACGACCGTCGGCCCGTCGAGCGTGCGTTGCGTTATCCGCTCGTCGTGAAACCACGTGCCATTTTCGGCACCGAGGTCGACGAGTTCCCAGCCCGTGTCGGTCGGGCGCAGCTCGGCATGGCGACGCGAAATGCTCGGACTGGCCAGCATGATGTCGACATCGGGCGATCGTCCGATCGTCAGGACACGTGGCTGGTCGAAAGTCCACGTCCGGCCAGCCGCGACGATCTGAATGGGTTGCATGTCATCACCTGCGGGTTCTCGGAGCCAGGCGGCCTTTGACTACGGTGAAGCCAGAATGCCATAGACAACGTCACCCGATCAGCAATAGTTCACAACCGTGCTAGATCAGGCCGGCGAGAAGTTTCGCTGCTCGGGCAGCCCCGTCCGTGTCGACCGGGCGGTACGCGACATCGCGACCGATCTCCGCCGCGATCGCCTCGGCGAGGGAATCGGGCGAGATCTCGTCGAAATCCATCCGCCTGCCTGCCCCGTGCCGCCGCAAACGGTGCGCAACGTGGAAGTTCTGCTCGAAATGATGGCGCAGCGGAACGTAGATGAACGGTCGGGCAGATGCCGTCAGTTCCATGCAGGTGGTCAAACCGCCTTGCACGATGGCGAGGTCGCACGCAGCGAGGTGGCGATACAGCTGCGGCACGTAGGCGCGGACTTCCAAGCCTGGATGGCGCGGCAACGACGACGGGTCGATGCGCGGCCCTGCGACGACGATCATGCGCAGGCCTGCAACTCGACGCGCCGCCTCGGGGTAGGCCGCAACCACGCGACGCAAGAGGTCCTCGCCCACGCCGGATCCGCCGACCGTCACAACGCAGACCTGCTCGTCGGGGTGGTAGCCGAGTTCGCCGCGCAGGGCCTCGCGATCGGCGAGTGGTTTCGGGTCGAAACCGGTGACGTACCCAGCGAAGTCGTAGTGCGCCTGCGTCCAGTCCTTGATCAGCGGCAGGTCGCGCCCGAAGCGCTCGTCGACGATGTCGTCCGGATCGCCGACGAAGATCGCGCGGTCGCGCAGTCGTGGGAAACGAGCGATGTGATCGATCATCTCGGCGTTGTAATCTGCGGCGACCAAGGCTTCGCGCTCACCACCGTCCGAAAATGGCAGGTAGCCAACGAAGTCCGTCATCCAAGCGTAGGCGAACCGCTTCAGTTCGGGGTTCTCGTGCAGGAAGTGGTCGACGTCCCACGCCTCGTCGCCGATGACGAGGTCGTATTGCTCTTCGGTCACCACGTCGTGAAACACCATGAAGTTCGAGACCAGAATCTCGTCCATGTTGCGCAGCGCCTGGAAGCAATGCAGGTCGTGCTCGCCTGATTCGCTCTCGATGTGCGACGACTCGTTTGCCAGCCATCGGCTCGCCGGATGGACCCGCTCCCCAGCGTCGTCGAGCATCTGGGTAACGGGATGTTGTGTCAGCCAATCGATTTGCACGTCCGGATGATGGTTACGGAGCTCGCGCGCGACGGCGAGGTCGCGCCGAGCGTGCCCGAGGCCGATAGGCGAGCTCAGGTAGAGGACCTTCTTACGCCGCTTGTCCCAACGACCCCAGGTCTTGATTCGCGGTGTGGTCGGGCGAATGCGGTCGACGAAGTCGCTGATCAGTAGGTTCACGCGCACCGGATCGCGTCCGAGTGGAATGTGGCCACCACCCTCGATCGCGACGAGGTCGCCGCCTGCGTCGGCGACGAGGCGCTTGCTGCGCTCGATCGGCACGACATGGTCGTCATCGCCGTGAATCACCAAGAGCGGACTGGCGATCCGTGCGCACCAGTCTTCCACTGTCGCTCTGCTCGGCCGCTCCGGCATGCTTTCGGCGACAAGAACCGCGCCCGTCGTCTCCAGGCCCCAGCCGACCGCGTCGTCGATCAGCTTCGTCGAATGCCGCTCCGTGAAGCACTGGCCGAAGAAGAACCAGAGGAAATCCTCGTAGTTGCTTTCCCAGTATTCGCGATTGTATTTCGCCCAGTGTTCCAGCGGGTCGGCCTGGTTCGCCGGTACGACGGATGGGTCGACGGTGGTCGGCGCCGGAGCCTCCAGGATTGCCACCTCGGTCTTGCCGCGCCCGATTGCCGGGCCGATGAGAATCGTTCCCAGCACCCGCGTTGGGTGCTCGGCTGCGAGTTCGAGGGCCCAGTTGCCCGCTCTCGACAGCCCGACCACAACGGCTTGCTCCGTCCCAGTGTCGTTCAAAACGGCTAGGGCATAAGCGACTTGGGCGGCCTGGGCGTACGCATCGGCGTCGAGTGGGCGATCCGATTGCCCGTTGCCTGGTCCGTCGTAGGTGACGACGCGATAGTGGCGCGCGAGGTAGGAGAGCTGCATCTTCCAGAAGCGCTTGTGAATGATCGTCCACGACGGCAAGAGGAGAATCGTCGGACCTCCCGAGCCATGGATCTCGTAGTGAATTTTCACTCCGTTGTGCTCGACGAAGCCGTCGAAGTCTGCAGTTCTGGCCAGCATGTGCGCCTCCGTCCGGATATTCGGTCGATCGACCGAAGTTATGCTAGATTATCATCGGTCGATCGACCGAACAAGGGAGATTCTGATGAGTGGCGATACCCGGACCCGCTTACTTGAGGCCGCACGGTCCTGCCTGTTGGCCGATGGCTACGCCGCGTTGTCGACGCGCAAGGTCGCCGACATCGCGGGTGTGCCGCTGAGCCAAATCCACTATCACTTCGGCGGGAAACAGGGACTCGTGCTGTCGCTGCTCGATTACGAGAACCGCCGACGCGTCGACCGCCAACGCCAGCTGTACAGCGCCGATGCACCGCTGTGGAAACGCTACGAACAGGCCTGTGACCTGCTCGAAGAAGACCTGTCATCGGGCTACGTCCGAGTGCTGCAGGAGATGATCGCGGCAGGCTGGTCCGACACCGACCTCGCAAACCAGGTGCTGGCAATGCTGCGGTCGTGGTTCGACGTTCTCCGCGATGTGGCCGACGAAGCGGAAACGCGATTCGGCTCGCTCGGCCCCTTCGCCGCAGCCGATTTCGCGGGCCTCATCGGCCTGGCTTTCTTGGGCGGCGAAGCAGTAATTTTGTTGGGTGAACCGGAGTGGGGCCAGCAGGTCCGGGGGTGGTTGCGCAGTGTCGGCGAGCTCATTCGGCGCTTCGAAGAGTCCGCTGGTTAACGCCAGTGCTGGCAAATGGGATCGGTAGGGGTAGGAACACCTGAGAGGCAGGATCGCACGATGTCGTACCAACCGTACCCAGGCGGATACACGCCCTATCCGAGCCAAGGCTTCGTCACCCCACAACCGAGCGGCGCCACCGCCATCACGTCGGCGGTCCTCGCGATTATCGGATCGATCGGTCAGCTCCTGGGCGGGGTCGGCTCGCTGATCGCCATCACAGCGTTCAAAGACCTCAGAGAGTTCGACGACCTCCCAGGCTGGACGACTTCCTACTTCCTGGTCGCCGGAGTCGTCAGCCTCGTTGCAGGCGTCTCCTTGCTGACCGGTGCAATCATGCTGTTGACCAGGAAGATCAGCGGCCGCATCTGGATCGGACTCGGCTGCGTCATCGTCCTCGTCTTCGGCATCGCCGGCTTCGTGGCAGGCCAGGCGATCGAGAATTCCGTCAAGTCCTCTTCCAACATGCCCGCAGGGACCGACTTCGGCTTCGTCGGCTTGGTGTTCCTCATCTTCCCCATCGCCACCCTCATCCTTGCCTGGCTACCCGCGACGGCAAAGTACTGCGCCGCCCCGCGCCCCTAGCACCCGCAACCCCACCCTCGTGAGTCTTTTCGGAGTCCAGGGACTCCGAAAAGACTCACGACCATGGCGGCGGGATAGGCTCGACCTATGGCCAGAAACGATGCACGACACCTTTTCAGCAACGGCCGTGATGCCCGGGTAACAGTTTTCGAGGACGGGCGAGTCAAGGTGTGGTCTACCGCGCATCTGTGGGAAGTCGGAAACCTCGATCGGCACACGGCGCTCGGGCAGTTCGTCGAGCTGCACCCCGGTCGGCCGGTCCACGCGACGGGCGGGACCGAGAAGGCGACCGTCATCCCGATCGATCCGAACCTCGGCACCGAGGTGGCAGGCACGGTCGGCATGAGCAACGGCAGCTTCGTCTACTTCCTGCACAGCGGAAGTGTGGTGGTAGGCAACGACACTCGTGACATCGCCCGGACCTTCAATGCCTCACGCGAAGAGACCGGCGGCTCGGTGATGGTGACCTTCGCGTCATCGATGAAGCCCCGCACACTCCGCGAATTCGATCACTTCGTCGAGGTCCCGGAACTGCGCAAGCCGGTTGCCAACCGCCTTTACGCCGGCGAGCAGGAGATTCACGACGGGAAGGTCATCGACGGCGTCCGTCGAGGTAGCTGATTACACCAGCACCATCGGCGTGTGTTTGAGATCGTGCAGCCGCACAACGACGATCGGTAGCACGGCATCATGAATTACCGCATGACCGAGGCTGTTCATGTGGAGACCATCCTCGTCGAACAACGACGACGGGTCAGGAAATTGCGAAGCTAATTCTGCCGCAATGTCGACATAAGTGAATCCGTTGGCAGCGGCATAGTCTTTGACAATTCCGTCGTAGCGCGCGCGTTCGTCATTGGTATAACACGCTCGTTCTTTGCCGAAATCGAAGGTCCGCGACTCGTCGACCGGCGGCATCCCGACGAAGATCGGGGCGAAGTCCGCCGCACGACAGCTGGACCCGATCCGCTCGACCGCCTGCGCGAATTCTCTTGGCGGAACCACCAATCCGGACGCCAGCCGACGAGATTCGCTCATCCCGAGCATGAACAAGCCGACCTTCGCGGGATTGTTCCCGCCATACGTCCGAGCATTCAATGGCAATTCGTCGGCGATTTCGACGACCGTTCGCAACGGCGCGGCCAAATTCACGACCGACGCAAATTGACGGCGATCGGCAGCACACATGATCGACATTTTCAGCCGGTCCGCCCAACCACCGGATTCGCCTCCCCACAAACCGTAGGCAGTGCTGCTTCCATCAACAAGAATTCGTGCCATCTACCATTCTTTGCGACGAGTATTTCGAGCCGACCGCTCGGAGGTCTGCGTGGTCCGGCGCCGTTGCCCACGCATACGTCTACAGGACGCCGGAAAGAAGTTCAATCCGATCCGGCGTGGCGACCGACACCAGTAGCTGAGCGAGGCAATTCCCGACGCCGATAGGGCTGTCATGTTTCAATGCAGTACCACTTCGCGAGCCATTGGAGGGTCGATGTCGACTTTGTCGCGCCGCCAGTTCCTGCAGCGAGGTGGTGGGTTGATCGGCGGAGCGGCGGCGTTCGCTGCGCTCTCCCCCGCAGCCAGGATGGCACTCGCCGAACCGGCGCCATCGGGGTCGCGCTTGAACGACATCGAGCACGTCGTGATCTTCATGCAGGAAAACCGATCGTTCGACCACTACTTCGGAACACTCTCCGGCGTAATAGGTTTCGACGATCCGAACGTTCCGCGCGACCCGAATACCGGGCGGTCCGCGTTCGAGCAGTTCGACCCTTTCGCACCCGACGGTGCCGGCGGGATCCTGCTGCCGTGGCGACTCGGCGTGCGATCGTCGTCCGCGCAAAATCTCACGGACGTCGATCACTCGTGGCAGACGCAGCACAGCTCTGTTGCCAATGGCGCGAACAATAATTTCGTCTTCAGCCACATTCCGGTCGACGTCGGTTCGGCGGCAATCGGCAGCCATCCGGACGCTGTCCGCAACGGCGGCGCCCGAGTGATGAGTTACTTCACCCGCGACGACCTGCCGTTCCACTACGGGCTCGCAGACGCCTTCACGATTTGCGATCGCTATTTCTGCTCGGTCATCGGTCCGACGAATCCGAACCGGCTTTATCTGATGTCCGCCACGATCGACCCCGAGGGCACACACGGCGGACCGGACGTCGCGAACCTCCGAGATGGATTCACGTGGACGACCTACCCTGAACGCCTGCAGGCCGCCGGGGTCGATTGGTATTTGTATCGCGAGCGCGACGATTTCGGCGACAACATGCTCGACAAGTTCGTCGCGTATCAAGACGAGCGGTCCGAGCTGTTCCGGCGTGGTCGGTCCACGATTCCCGACGGCCAGTTGCCTGCCCAGCTGCGTCGCGATGTCGAGAGCGGCAACCTCGCGCAGGTGTCCTGGATCTGCGGACCGCAGTGGACCACCGAGCATGCCGCGGAGCTACCGGCGGGCGGGGCGTTGTACACGCAGCAGATCCTCGAGGCACTGACCTCGAATCCCGCGGTGTGGCGCAAGACGTTGCTGATTCTCACCTATGACGAGAACGGCGGCTTCTTCGATCACGTTCCGCCACCGATGGCACCCCCCGGTACGCAAGGTGAATACCTGAGCGACCTCGCATTGGTGACGAGACCCGAAGCGACTGGACTGGCTGGTCCGATCGGGTTGGGTCCACGGGTGCCGACGTTGCTGATTTCGCCGTTCACCCGCGGCGGCTACGTGTGTAGCGAAACTTTCGACCACACATCCATCTTGCGTTTCCTCGAAACGCGATTCGGCGTCGAAGTACCGAATCTCACCGCCTGGCGCCGCCAGACCTGCGGTGACTTGACCGGCGCACTCAACCTTGCCGGTGGCGTTAACCTGTCGATCCCCCAGTTACCGGACACTGCGCCCTTGCTACAGGAAGCTCACGCACAGTCGGGGCTGCCTGCTCCACAGGTTCCGATCGAGCAGATCATGCCGCGCCAGGAGAGTGGCACACGCCGACGGCCGAGCGGGCTCGTCTGAGCCGATAGCCCGACCGCGTCGCGGACGCCTAGTTGTGGTGCTCGACGTGGTGATCGTCGCGACGGTCACGGTTGCGACGGCGCTCACGGTCACGGTCGTCGTTGTCGTGATTCGACGGGCAGATGTCGTACCACTGGCTGTAGACGAAGCACCCCGAGCCCTGCGACAGGTCCGTGCCCGTGTTGCTCGGCGCCGCGTTGGCAACCGGTGCAGACAGCAGTCCACCGCCGATACCCGCCGCGATCACCAGCGACATTCCGAACTTCTTCATTCCGCGCATCTGAATTTCCTTTCCAGGGTTGGTTTTTCGTTCTGAAACCATTTTTGGACCTGGAAAGGAATCCGTCCGTCACGGCGCCGACTCACCAAGTGTGTCCGCGCCGACACTTCTACAGCTGTAGATCACCCGGCTCGACGCGGAAGCCGATTTTCACGGTGACCTGGGTATGCGAGATCGCACCGTCGACGATGTGACCGCGCGTCTCGACCACCTCGAACCATTCGAGGTTGCGGACCGTCTCGGCCGCACGGGCGACGGCGTTGGCAACAGCCGCATCGCTTCCCTCGGTGGATGAACCGACAACTTCGATGACGCGGTACACGTGATTACTCATGGTGCGATTGTTGCACCGTAGCGCCCGTTTTTATGATCGTCGCTCAATGTGCCATTGACAACTGGCACATTGTCGGTGCATGCTCATTCGTATGACGAGATCCGGGTCAACGGAGACCCTACCGAGGATCGACGACGTTCCAGCTGTTCCGACGTCGGCATCCCTTCTTTCGCAAATCGCCTTAGCAACAACACGATTGGGATTGCGCCCGATCAACGTGGCGCTACCGGCAAACCGAGCAGGCGTCTGGGCCGGACGACAGATCGTGTCGACCTTCATGACCGCGCTCGGACCGCCATTGCCGGGAACCAAGGTCACAAAGGTGCGTACCGACCAGGTTGTCGGCGAGTGGGTTCGTGCCCCTGGGGTAAGCGCGGGACGCGCTGCCATGTACTACATCCACGGCAGCGGATATGTGATCTGTTCTGCACGGACCCATCGCGGCCTTGCCTCACGATTGTCGGCCGCGACCGGATTACCCGTGTTCGTTTCGGACTACCGCCTGGCGCCCGAACATCGGTTCCCCGCCGCCGCTGACGACGTCGCTGCCGGGTATCGCTGGCTGCTCGACGCGGGCTACGCCGCGTCGGACATCGTGATCGGCGGCGATTCCGCCGGTGGCCATCTCGCGTTGGATCTACTCCTCGAGAACGCCCGGACCGGCGCAGCACAGCCCGCCGCGGTCGCCATGTTCTCACCGCTGGTCGATCTCACCTTCGGGACCGCTGCCGTTCAGGAGCGTCGACGCAAGGACCCCATGATCAGCGCCCGTGCGGCCCGAACGCTGCTGAGCCACTACACCTTCGGCCAACGCGACGATCATCCGCGGCTGCAACTGACTATCCCGCGCGGCATTTCGCTGCCGCCGATCTTCGTCCAAGCCGGCGGTGCCGAGATGCTCAGTGCTGACGCTCGGCAACTGCAACGAATGCTCCGAGCGGCGGGCAGCGACTGCGAGCTAGAGATCTGGCCCGGGCAGATGCACGTGTTTCAAGCACTCCCCCTTCTCATCCCCGAAGCGTCGCAAGCCCTGCGCCGGACCGCGGCATTCCTCACCAATGCACTTGCAACGAGCACATCAATCCAGGAAGTGAGCTGACCATGTTCGGACTTGGCTCGAACAACGGTCCGTCGCGAAACGCCAAGGCGGTCGTCACCGGAGCCGGAAGCGGCATCGGACGTGCCTTCGCACTCGAACTTGCAGCCCGTGGCGGCGAAGTCATCTGCGCCGACATCGATCTCGAACGCGCGGAAGAAACCGTGCGCATGATCGAGAAGGCCCACGGCCGCCCTGCGCACGCATACTTCTGTGACGTCTCCAACCGAGACGACATGGAGAACCTTGCCCTGCATGCCGAGATGACCTTCGCCGGTTCGGTGTCGTTGGTGATCAACAACGCAGGCGTCGGAATCGGCGGCAAGCCGGTCGGCGACATCGGCCTCGACGACTGGCAATGGGCACTCGGCATCAACCTCTGGGGCGTCGTACACGGCTGCGAACTCTTCGCACCGCAGCTGCGCAAGGCCGGCCGCGGCGGCATCATCAACGTCGCCTCCGCCGCAGGCTTCGCGGCCGCGCCGCTGATGGGTCCGTACAACGTGTCGAAGGCCGCCGTGATGTCGCTGTCGGAGACGATGGCCGCCGAGCTGCACGGGAGCGGCGTCAAGGTGACGGTGTTGTGCCCGACGTTCGTCAAGACCAACGTCGCTCGCGACGGACGGATCACCGCACAGTCGTCGCAACTCGCGGACCGGCTGATGCGCTGGACCGGCTTCTCCCCCGAACGCGTCGCACGAACCACGTTGGACGCCAACGACAAGGGCCGCCTCTACGTCCTTCCACAAGTGGACGCGAACGTGGTCTGGCACCTCAAGCGCCACTTGCCCGCGCAGTACACGTACGCGCTCGGCTTACTGAATCAGGTTGTTCCCCAAGAGAAGACAGGAGTCTGACATGACGACAACGACGTTCGATTTCGACGACATGCTGGCAAAGATCAAGGATCGCCAGTGGGCGTTGGCCGACATCGACTGGGACGAACCCGGCGCCGAGACGATCTCCCCCGAACTGCACGCCAAGTTGAAGCCATTCATGGCAGACCTGATGTGGATCGAGAACGTGGGTGCCCGCGGATTCGCCGCGATGGCCAAGAAGGCCCCGACCGAAACCCTCAAAGACATCTACCGCCACTTCCATGCGGAAGAGCAGAAGCACGCCAACGCCGAACTCGCACTGATGAAGCGGTGGGGCATGCTCGACGGGGACAAGATTCCCGAACCCAATATCAACGTCAAGCTGGTCATCGATTTCCTCGACAAGTACGCCGATGGAATGTCGATGTCCTTCCTGGGCACGGTGATTCCGATGCTGGAGGTCGCGCTCGACGGTGCCTTGATCAAGTTCATCACCGACGAGGTCCCCGACCCGGTTGCGCAAGATGTGTTCCGGAAGATCAACTCCGACGAGTCGCGCCACCTCGCGACCGACTACGCCGTGATGGATCTGCTCGGTCATGCACGCATTCGGAAACTGGCGATCGATCTGGTCGGCGGCTGGCTCAACCCGACCCTGATGATCGGAATCTTCAGCTACGTACCGCTTCTCAACAAGATGCGCGACAACATCGTCGAGATGGGCGTCGACGAGGAGAAACTGTACGGCGCAATGCGGAAATACAAGAATGTCGGTGAGCGCAGCGCCTTCGCCCGCCGACTGCCGATGTATCAGATCGTGAAGTACCACGGCAGCATGGTCATCAACCGCAATCACCCGTACCACTTGCTTGCCGATGCGCTCGTCAAACTGACCGCGCACATTCCGGAGCGACTCCTGGGCGCACAGCCCACGTGGTCGAAGGAACTGACCTACGAGCCGGCAGCATGAGTACCGCGAAGCCATTGGACGTGGCAATCATCGGTGGCGGCTTCGCCGGCATCGGCACCGCTATTCGCTTGAAACAGAAGGGAATCACCAACTTCGCGATCTTCGAGCGCGATGCTCGAGTCGGTGGAACCTGGCGCGACAACACCTACCCGGGCGCGGCGTGCGACATCCCGTCACGCCTGTACTCGTACAGTTTCGCGCCGAATCCCGGCTGGTCGCATACGTATTCGCGAAGTGCGGAGATCCTCGGCTACATCGACCACATGGTCGAGAACTTCGGCCTGGCGTCCTATCTCCGGTTTTCGCACAACATCACCGGCATCGAGTTCGACGACAAAGCCGGGCTGTGGAACATAGGCGTCGAGGGCCGCAAGGGCAAGGTCCGCGCACGGACCGTCGTGCTCGCCTCCGGTCCCCTGGCGAACGCCAGTTTTCCGGCGATCCGCGGCATCGAGGACTACGAGGGCCACAAGATCCACAGCGCACGCTGGGACCACTCCTACGACTTCACCGGCAAGAAGGTCGCCGTGGTCGGCACCGGTGCCAGCGCGGTCCAGATCATTCCCGAACTGGTCGAACAGGCCGCGTCGGTGAAGGTCTTCCAGCGCACGCCCGGCTGGGTCCTACCGCGGGTCAACCGCCGCACCAATGCCATCACGAAGCGGCTGTACAAGGACGTCCCGAAGACCGAATCGCTTGCCAGACAAGCGTGGTTCTGGGGTCACGAGTCGGTGGCACTCGGCGTTGTGTGGAATACGCCGCTGACCCGGGTAGTCGAGCTCGCAGGCAAAGCGCACCTGCGCGCTCAGGTCAAGGATCCGTGGTTGCGACGGCAATTGACCCCGGACTTCCGCGCCGGCTGCAAGCGGCTGCTGATGTCGAGTGACTACTACCCCGCCTTGACGCGCGACAACTGCACCTTGGTGACGTGGCCGATCGCCCGGATCTCGGAGAAAGGCATTCGCACCGCCGAAGGCATCGAGCACCAATTCGATTGCATCGTCTTCGCAACCGGCTTCGACGTCTCGAAGACGGGAACGCCGATCCCGGTCGTCGGTCGCCACGGTCGCGTGCTCGCCGACGAATGGCGGGGCGGGGCATACGCATACAAGAGCGTGGCTGTGTCCGGCTATCCGAATCTGTTTTTCACGTTCGGGCCGAACTCGGGTCCGGGGCACAACTCGGCACTCGTGTACATGGAAGCGCAGATCGACTACCTGACGAACGCGATCAGCACCATCGTCGGCCAAGACCTCGGCGCAATCGACGTCCGTCGGGATCTGCAGGACAGCTACAACGAGCGGCTCCAGAAGCGCCTATCGAGCACAACCTGGAACTCCGGCTGCAAGAGTTGGTACCTGACCGAGGACGGGTTCAACCCGTCGATGTTCCCGGGCTTCGGCACCCAGTTCGCGAATCAGCTGGCGAAGTTCGACTTGCGCGACTACGTCGTCACACAGGTCGACAAGCCGCGAACGACGCCGGTACAACGCGCTGCCCCAGCGCTCGGCTAATGTCGGTCCTTCCGGCACGCGCGTTCAAGGGGTTGGTCGAGATGGTGGAATACCGCATCGACGAACTGGCGCGCGCCGCCGGAACGACAACTCGCAACGTCCGTGCATATGTGGAACGCGGCCTCCTTCCTCCGTCAACGAAGAAGGACGGCCGCGCTCTCATTTACGACGACAGCCATCTGGAGCGGCTCAAGATCATCGACGCGTTGCTCCAGCGCGGCTTCACTACGGCGCACATCGCCGATTTCATCACCAGCTGGGAGACCGGCAAGAACCTCACCGAAATCCTCGGACTGCAGCATGCGGTCACCGCTACCTGGGGAAACAGCGAGCCGACCGAACCATTCGAGGTTCCGCGCGAGCTCGTCGAAAACTTCCTGGGCAGCGGCGATACCGAACTTCTCCAGCGACTGGCCGAGATGGGACTTGTGCGCCTCCACGGCGACAATGTCGTGTTCACCGAACCGAAGTTGCTGGATACGTTCGGCGATCTGCACGGCTACGGCTTCGAGTTGCGTCGGATCATCGACCTGTTCGCCGGTATCACCGAACATGTCGAAGACATCGCCAAGATGATGATCACCGAGGCGAAAACGCAGATCACCCGGCAACACGGCGTCGGCTGGTTGCCGGAGACCGACGACGATATCGCCGCGTTGACAGCGATGCTCAACGATCTTCGCGAACTGGGCGTCGCATCCGTCCAGAACCGCTTGGCTATCGCGCTCGACAAGACGCTGAAGGACGAACTCGGCGACTATCTGGCGGCCGCCGCAGCGAAGCACGGCGTGCCGACAACGCCTAGCTGACCTGCACGGGGACGGCTGCGCTGATAGCTGCAGTGACGGCGGCCATGCCGATGAACGCCTCAGGCGATGCGGCCTTACCGGTGTTGATGAACGCCGCCGACAGCTGACGTGATGGATCGGCCCAGCAGACGATGTTCGTGAAACCGAGGTGGCCGAACGCATCGGGTGTGCCGAATCCGTACAAACTGGCGACCCGCTCGCCGAGCATGAAGCCCGGCGAAAACCGGATCGGCGCTGGCAGCGAATCGTCGAAGACGAGCGGTCCGGCTGCGGTGGTCGCTATGTCGATCGTGTTGCGCGACAAGATCTTCTGACCGTTCCACGTTCCGCCGTCGACGAGCATCTGGAAGATGCGGTTCGCGTCGCGAGCGCTTGCGAAGACACCTGCCGCTGGAATAACCGCATCCATGCCCTGCGGCGAATTCATCGCAGGCGCAATCTCTTCCGGCGGTCCGCCGAGCAAGCGGGTCAGCATCGGGGTGATGATCGGCAGCCGCTTCGGGCCGGTCGAGTAGCTGAACGCGACGTCGTCGCGCCGATCGACGGGAACACCGTAGGTGACATTCGGCGTACCAAGCGGTTCGGTGATCGTCGATCGCAGAAGTTCGTGGAGGTCACGGCCGGACGCTCGTCGCGCCACCTCGCCGAGGACGTAGCCGGCGGTCGACGCGTGATAGCCCTGCCGGTCGGCGTTCGACAGCGGCGCCGCACACAGCGCGGCCAGCACGCGATCGTTGTCGAACAGGCTTTCCGCGTTGGCAATTTCGGCCGGCAACTTGGCGATTCCGGCGCGGTGGGTCAGCAGCGCACGCACGGTCACGTCCTGCTTCCCGTTCTGCGCGAACTCCGGAATGTGTTGTGCGACGGTGTCGTCGAGTGCGAGCGCGTTCTGCTCGACGAGTTTGTGAATGATCAGCGCCGTGACCACCTTCGAGCACGAGAACAAGCACGCAGGCGTGTCCGTCGTCATCAGCTCGTCGGAATCGAGGCGTCGATGCCCGATCGCGCGGTCGAGTACGACCTGGCCGCGATGGCGAACGACAAGGCTCATTCCCGGATGCAGTCCCGTTCGGTAGAGCCCCTCGACTGCGGTCCAGACCCGATTGACCGCCCTCGGCGACAAGTCCAAGTCTTCGGGCGGAGTCTCGACGCCGCGAGTGGTGACTTCCCCTAGCCGAAACGGCACCGGCACTCGGACGCCGAGCGGGGTTGTGGCAACCAGATCTTGGATGATGCTCATGAACCCATAACTTACCAGAAGTAGGTTACTCCCGGTAGGCTACTTGAAGTAGGATCGGTCACATGACGAGACGCCACACGACGAAACGCCACGGGACGAGGCGGCGCATGCCGAGACCCGATCGCGAGGCACAGATTCTCGATCTCGCCGAAACGTTGTTCGCCGAACGGGGCTTCCGCAAGGCGACCATGGACGAACTGTCGGCCCGCGTCGGCGTCACCAAACCCGTCATCTACGAGTACTTCGGCTCGAAAGACGGTGTGTTGTCCGCAGTGCTCGCCCAGGCCAGAACTGGACTCTTCGAGGCGACGCAGGCCGCTGTGGCGGGTTCGAGCGGACCCGAAGACGCGCTTCGCCGGTCATTGCAGGCATTCTTCGAATACACCGATCTGCACCGAGACGCCTGGTCGTTGATGAACCATGCCGCCACCCTCGGCAGCGGCGTCGTAGCCGACGAAGTCGACGCATTGCGCCGACAGCAGGCGGATTTCACCGCGGCGATGATGCAGGAATACGGCCACCCGCGTGACGAGCGCGAACCCGAAGCCTTCGCGTTGGTCATCATCGGCGCGTGCGACCAGATCGCGCGTTGGCGCGAAAGCAAGCCGGACGTCACTCCCGAACGCGCAGCGCAATACGTGTTCGACGTCGTATGGAGTGGCCTACGTGATCGAATCGATCTGGAATGATTTGCGTAAGCAATCCCGCCCGCAACATGAACCGGAGCAACGATGGCTGACTGGGACGGTGCAGGTTATGCCCACATCAGTGCACTCCAGCGAACCATGGCGGAGTATTCGCTTGCCGCCGTGCAGGTTCGTGGCGACGAGCGAGTGCTCGACGTCGGGTGCGGCGACGGTTACATCACACGGTCCATCGCCGGTCGGCTACCTCGTGGGTCCGTACTCGGCGTCGACCCCTCGCCGCGCATGATCGAGACTGCGGTGCAGGCGAGCGAACCCCCTAACGTTGATTTCGCGGTCGGTGACGTGACGACGATGACCTATGCCGACGAGTTCGATCTCGTCGTCTCGTTCAACGCCCTGCATTGGGTCCGCGCGCAGGAGACCGCGTACCGCAATATCGCGAACGCGTTGGTCCCGACCGGTCGAGTGTTGGTCCAATTCGTCTGTGCGAGTGAACGACCCAGCGTCGAGCAGGTCGCGATGGACGTCAGCGCCGATCCGCGGTGGTCCGGCGCATTCACCGATTTCACTCCCCCGTTCGTGCACATCGAACCCACTGCCCTAGCGACCATCGTCGGGTCCGCCGGCTTGACCGTCACCTCGTCCGACGTCGTCGATCGCGAATGGGATTTCGGCTCGCGCGAAGCGTTCGCGCAATGGTGCACAGTCGGATTCGCCGACTGGACCGCACGCATCGACCCGGCCGACGTTCCCGCCTTCGTCGACGCGGTCGTATCGCGCTACGAGGCAGTGGTCGGCAAGCCGGGCTTCTTCCGCTTCATGCAGCTACGCGCCGAGTTAGCGGTTGCTCAGCGCGGATAGTCCCAGAACTGCAACCAGCGGACGGATGCGAAGAGGGTCAGTGTCGCGGCGTATGCGACGACGACGATCGCGATGCCGATGGCGGTGACTTTGAGCCCGGAGCCGTCGACCGGGTCCAGCCAGTGGCGAAACCGCCGGGTGGCGAACGGCATCAGCACCCCCGTCAACAGCCCGACGCTCACGATCTCGCTGAGCCATGTGGAGAGCCAGAGCGGCGCGCCATGGTCGATCAGCACCGGATTCAGAAACCTCGACAGCGTCATGACGGTCGGGTAGAGCACGAGCAGGATCAGCATGCCGGTTTTCCACCGCGGCGTGACCTGCGCCTTACCGTTCGCGAACCGCAGGATCGAGCCGAACGGCGTGCTGCTGACGACGACCTTGAAGTCTTCGGTCAGTTCCGATCTGAGCTCGGGCAGGGCTTCGGACCGTTCCCGCGAGCCCAGCCAGTCTGCGAGCTGGCGATCGGTACGGAACCGCAGCACCGCGAACCATCGACCGTCATCGCGCGGACCGAGCAGTGCGACGCCCTCGGCGCCGGAGAAGGCCGCAATCTGTGCCGCAAGCCGCGACTGGACGTCTTCGAAATGCTGTTCCCGGCCGGGCGCGACCGCATGACTGAACACCGCGGTCCCCGGCGGCAGGCACCCGGGTACCAAGATCAGATCGGCGTTTGCACCGAGAAACCCCCGCGTCGCTCCGTCCGCGAACACCTCTCGCTTGGCCGCGGAGTCGAGCCACGCGTGCAGCGCGGTTTCGTCGTCGAATCTGACGGCGGTCGCCCAATCGAGGTCGACCGATTCGGGCGCGACAGTCTGAGCATCCCTGAAGCCGCTGAATTTCTTTGCAGCGCGGACAATCTCGTCCGCCCAGTCGAGGAAGGCCGCTCGGTCTCGAGTGCGATGAAAGATGGTGACGACTGTCGCGGCAGCCATCTACGGGTTGCCGGGGTCGTGTATGAACAGCACTCCGCCGCCGTCGGCTTTCGCGCGGTACAACGCTGCATCTGCAGAATCGAGCAACTTGTCGGGGTCCGCGCCAGCGACCGAAGGCACCAGCACCCCGATGCTTACCGACACGGTCGTTTTATGGTCTTCGACTTCGAAGGGCTCGTCCAGCGCGGCGATCATCCCTTGCGCTGCCGCGAGCACGGTCGCGGGTTCCGCAGGAACCGGTATGAGGGCAATGAACTCGTCACCACCGAGCCGCGCGACGATGTAACCGTTCTCGGCGGCTTGCTTGCCAAGCCTCGACGCGACTGCGGCGAGCAGGCGATCGCCTGCGCCGTGGCCGTACCGATCGTTGATCGTTTTGAATCCGTCGAGGTCGAGGAAGCACAAGCCGATTCGATCGGTGGGTGCGGCGCTGGAGATAGCGGTATCGAGGGCCTCCCGCAACAACAGCCGGTTCGGCAGGCCCGTGAGTGGGTCGCGCCGCGCCTGGTCGTAGAGCTCGGCCTGCAACGCGCGGCGGTCCGTCACGTCTTCGCCACTGGCCAGGACGTAATCGTCGTGCCCGTCGACGCCTTTGATCAAGGTGATCGCAAACAGTGCCCAGCCATCGTTTTTGCCCTTGCGCGGAAACCGGGTTTCGACGCGAACAGTGCCTTCGCCTGTGGCGACGAGCTCGGCGCACACCTCGTCGAACCGACCTCGATCATCAGGGTGCAGATGATCCGAGAGCTTCGTCCCACGCAGCTTCTCGGCGCGGGTCGCGAAGATGGTCGACAGCGCCGGATTGACGTCGATCAGCACGCCGTCGGTATCTGCGATCGCGATAGCAACCGCCGCATGTTCGAACACCGCACGGAAGCGAGTATCGCTGAGCCGCAACGCATCCTGCGTCTGCCTGCGGGCGACGGACATCGCGTGGTGTAGCGCATGTTGGTCGGCGAGAATGCTCGATCGCAGCGCTGCCGCGTAGCCGTGGCCGAAGGAGCCGAACAGCGCGGCCGACCGGTTGCTCACGCCATCGGGAATCAGGCTCTGGACCTTACGGTCGAGCCCGGCGAAGACGTTGGCAGACCGTGCAAGCACCTTCGGATTGGACAGCCGCATGCCGACGAAGGTCGCTCCGGCGCGCTCGGCGATCGTGGGGTCGAAGTTCTCGGCGTCCAGAGCAGCGGACAACTCGCCGATCAGGTCGGCCAGTACCACCTGCGCGTCCCGAGTCGACAGCGGCACGTTTCCCAAATCCGAAACGGCCGACCACCAGGACTTAGCGCGACGCATCGCCTCGTCGCGATCCAAATGTTTCCCCAAACTCTCGGCCGAGTGTCACCGTGCAAAACGTTGTCCGCATTTTACGTCACGAACGACAGGTGGACGAGCGCGTTGGGCGCGGCGTCAATTCGGCGTGGTCGTCGCCGGGCAACCATGGCCCGGTGGCGACGGGTCAGTCGGAGAAGTTCTTGTCGACGAATTTCGCGAAGTCGACCTTGCCTGGGATGGCCTTCGCATCGGTGAAGGCGTCGGCAATCTCCTGCTCGGAGGCGACGATCTTGTCGGTCAGTGCAGTCGGATACTTGATCGACCGCGTCCAGGTGACCTTCGACGCGTCAGGGCTGATGGCAGTCAGTTCGGCGTATTTGGCCGACCAGACGTCGAGATTTTCCGACGACCATTTGGTCGCCGCGGCATAGCGGGTCAGGAAGTCCTTGATGGCCGCGGCCTTGCCCGCGTCGCCGACGGCCTTGGCCGACGCTGCCCAGAAGTTGTAGCCGTTCGCCGCTGTTTCCGCGCTCGCGATCGAACGTGCGCCGACTTCCTGTTCGGCGATCGCGGTGTACGGATCCCAGATCGACAAGGCGTCGACGTCGCCACTTCGGAACGACGCGTAGCCGTCGGCAGGGGCGAGGTAAATGGGTTCGATGTCACCCAGCGAGAGCCGCGCCTTCTTCAGTTGGAGAAGGAGATTCGCGTTTGCAGAGCTGCCTTTGGTTACCGCGACCTTCTTACCCTTCAGGTCGGCGACGGACTTGATCGGCGAGTCCTTCGACACCAGCACAGCGTCGCCCTTGCCAGTCGCTTCGAGTGCTCCGATGATCTTGATATCGGCATTGGAGGCTGCGCCGAAGATGACGGGCGTGTTCCCGGTTTGGGCCAAGTCGATGCCGTTGGCACTCGCGGCCTCGATCAGGGGCGGTCCAGCGGTGAACGTCGAGAACTCCACCTTGTAGGGGAGATTGTCGAGCTGACCCGACGCCTTCAGCAGCACCTCGATCGAGATCGCCTTCTGATCGCCGACCTTCAGCGTGACGGTCGACAGGTCGACTGGGCCCGACGGGGCAGCCTCGGTCTTGCCGTCGTCCCCGCACGCGGCTAGGACGAGGGTGCTGACGGCAAGGACTGCGAGGCCGAGCCTCGATCGTGTCGATCTTAGTTTCACGGGAATTGCTTTCTCTCGGTTGACTGTTGGGTTGTCGGCTCGGCCACGCCCAGCAGGCGCAGCAGCCTCGCCGCGTACACGGCGCCGTCGGGGGACGAATGGGCGCGTGGCCGCGGGAGGTCGATGACGACGTCTTCGACGATGCGGCCGGCGTCGAGCACCAGTACTCGGTCGGCCAGGGTCACCGCCTCGGCGACGTCGTGGGTCACCAGCAACACACCGAAACCACGCTCGGCGAACAGCCGCAGGAGCAGGTCGTGCATCGAAAGCCGAGTCAGTGCGTCCAACGCGCCGAACGGCTCGTCGAGCAGCAACAACGTCGGTTCCGCAATGAGGGCTCGCGCCAACGCGGTCCGTTGAGCTTCGCCACCCGACAGAGTGAGCGGCCAGCTGTCTGCGCGGTCCTCGAGTCCGACCTCTGCCAGCACGGCCCGTGCCTTCGCCTCGGCTGCAGCGCGATTGCGCCGGCCAGGACTGCCGAGTGCCACGTTGCGGACCACCGACAGCCACGGCACCAGCCTCGGTTCCTGGAAAGCGAGCGTCGGATGTCCGTCGACGGCGGCCCGTCCGCTGTCCGCTTTCGCGAGTCCGGCGAGAATTCGCAGCAGCGTCGACTTGCCCGATCCGCTGCGACCGACGAGAGCGACGACTTCGCCGCGTTCGATGTTCAGGTCGATGCCGTCGAGGACGACGCGGTCACCGAAGCTCTTGCCCAATCCGGTGATTCGAGCCGCAGCGGCCGAGGTGCTGTTCTTTGCCGACGGAAGTGTGGTCGTCATAGGTTTTCTCGAGCTTTCGGTTGCCAGCGAAGTGCACGCTCTTCTGCAACGCGCACAATGGAATCCGTGATGAGGCCGAGCAGGCTATACAGCAGTAAGCCGAAGATGACGATGTCGGTCCGCAAGAACTCGCGTGCATTGTTGACGATGAACCCAAGTCCCGCGCTGGCGTTGATCTGCTCGGCGACGACGAGCGACAGCCATGCGATGCCCAGGCTCTGCCGGACGCCGACGAGGATTTGCGGGAGCGCACCGGGGATCACGAGAGTCCAGAGCCGTTCGATTCGGCCCAGGCGCAATGCATATCCGAGTTCGAGCAATTTCGGGTCGAGGTGCCTGACCCCTGCATACGTGTTCAGGTAGAGCGGGAACAGCACGCCCAGCGCAATCAGATACACCTTCGGCTCCTCGCCGATCCCGAACCAGATGATGAACAACGGAATCAGCCCGAACAGCGGGATCGTGCGCAACATCTGCAGCGGCGGGTCGACACTGTATTCGCCCAGTCGGCTTGTGCCTGCGATGATTCCGAGTCCGATCCCGAGCACCGCACCTATCGCGAACCCCAGTACGGCCCGCTGACCCGAGACGAACAGCGCATCGCCCAGTGCACCCGACCGATATACCTCGAGCCCAGCCTCGAACACCACGGACGGCGCAGGAAGCTTGCGCTCCGAGATCAGCCCGCTCTGGCTTATCAACTGCCACGCAACCAACAGCCCCACCGGCACCAAGGCGCGCAGAAACCCCGAACGACGGTAGAACGGCGCCGATCGCGGTGTCTCGATCCTGGGAATCGACACACTGGTGATATCGGCCGACATCTGACTCCTCATCTGGTTGATTGGTCCGAATCTTCGCCGAACCCGACCAATCACACGAGATTTGAAATCAGCGGGATGCCATCTCCCCCTCCTGACCAAAGGGGTCTGCTACGCCATCCATTCAGCGCCAACAAAATCCTGGTTTCTGTCGGACCGCTTCGGTACACTGAACATATGTTCGATATCGGGGGATCGTTTCTTCCACAGTCCATTTCACTGCTCGACCACATGGCCACCGCGTCTGTGGCGGAGAACAAAGCCGCCCACGCCAAGATCACCGCAGCCGGGCACTTCTGGTCGGACTGGATCGAACGCGACGCCGAACTCGCCACCGGCGAACTCTCTGCCGAGCGCCCGACCGCAGTTCACTCGATGAGCCAACAAATTCCTGGTCTCTGTCGGACCCCTCCGGTACACTGAACATATGTTCGATATCGGGGGATCGTTTCTTGCACAGTCCATTTCACTGCTCGACCACATGGCCACCGCGTCTGTGGCGGAGAACAAAGCCGCCCACGCCAAGATCACCGCCGCCGGGCACTTCTGGTCGGACTGGATCGAACGCGACGCCGAACTCGCCACCGGCGACATCATCGATTGCGGCAACAACGCCCTCGCCGAAATGGCCGTCCGCCTCGGCGTCTCCAAAACCACCGCCGAAACCTTCGCCGGCGTCGGCATGGATTTGCGGTTGCGACTCCCTCGGGTGAATGCCGCCTTCGCCGCCGGTGAACTCGACTACCCCCGCGTCGCCCGGATCTGCCGCGCCACCACCGGATTCACCCACGACACCCTCGACAAAGCCGAAGAAGAGATCCTCTCTTCGGCGTTGCGGCTCTCACCCGGTCCGCTCGCCCGCGCCATCGACAAAACCTTGATCCGGACCAGCCCCGACGAATACGCCGCCCTCCGCAAAGAACAACAACAGTTCCGTCGGGTGCGCCGCCGTCGAGGCGACGCCCTCTCGGTCATCGAAGCCCACGTCAACCCCGACGAAGCCGAAGCCGTGATGCAACGGCTCACCGAAATCGCCGACACCGTCTGCACACACGACACACGCGGACGCGACTACCGCATGGCCGACGCGTTCATGGCCCTCATGCACGGCGAAACCCACCTCGACTGCTCCTGCGGACGCGACGACTGCACCGCCACACACACCCCCAACGACAAACGCCGCACACCCCTCGTCCAAGTGACCGTGGATATCGCCACCCTGCTCGGACTGCTCTCCAACCCCGCCTACCTCGACGGTTACGGACCGATCGACCCCGACCTCGCTCGCACCCTCGCCGACGACGGCACCTGGCAAGTGATGCTCACCGAATGCCTGCACCTCGCCGAAGAACACGGCCTCATCGACCGCGAACCCACCACCCAATTCATCGCCCGCGGCGGACGACACAACGCCGGTGTCATCCCCGAACCCGCAGCGGTGCAACCAGATCCGGTCGAGCCAGCAGCAGCCCCACCACCGACGGTCCAGCGACACATCCCAGTCCCCGTCGGCCGCGTCCAAGGACCGACCAGCCTGCGACTACCGAAAACGGCGTTCATCTACCGACCCAACGCCGAAACAACAGCGTTGGTCCGCGCCCGCGACCAGCACTGCCGCTTCCCCGGCTGCAATGTGCCCGCAGCCAAGTGCCAACTCGACCACATCGAAGAATTCGACCAAACCAACCCACCCGACGGCGGACTCACCCTCCCGGAAAACCTGCAATGCCTCTGCCAACTCCACCACACCCTCAAAACATTGAAACTGTGGCGCGCGGAAGCACTGCCCGGCAGCCGAATCCGCTGGACCAGCAGCCACGGCGAACACTTCATCACCACACCGGGCGGCGGACTCACCGCAGTCCCACCGGCACGCCTCAAACCGAAACTCACCGTCACCCGGAACCCCGAACTCCCGGCCCCACCAACTAACGAGCCGGACGAACCGGCACCCTTCTGATGAAGGGTCTACGGGAAGCTGATGACGCTTCTTATGAGGAGCAGTTCGTCCGTGCGCGGACCGGCGTCGGTGGCGGGAACGAAGCCGTCCGATTCAGCGGTGCCCTGCAGGGTGAACTTCTCGAACTGGGAGGGCTGATTCATTGCAGTGAGTGGCTGGGTGCCCGCCATGACCTGAAAATGCAGGTGCGCTTCCGTTGCGCTTCCCGTGTTGCCGAGGCGAGCGATCTCTTGGCCCTTCGTGACTTTGTCGCCGGGCTTGACCTTCACCGACCCCCCTTTGATATGCGCGTAGAACGCATAACGACCGTCGCCGATGTCGATCACCACGTGATCCCGCCGAGCTCGGCGACCGTCAATGCGCCGGGAATCACCAGAGGCGGACCATCGACGACGTCGTTCACAGCGGTAACCACCGTTCCATCCGCCACGACAAGCAGCGGCTGATCGAAGGCCAGGAAGCTCTCGTTGCGAGTGCGGTCGCCACGGAACGTGCCGAGCCCACCGTCGTCGTCGTACATAGGCTTGACAGCGAGGTCCGCCTTGAACCAGTCGATGGCGTACCGCTCCCCTGCGTCGGGCGGCAATGGCGCGAGTCGAGGCGAGGCGATTCACGAACTTCGCCGGGACATCGGACCGCTCGGCGTACGCGTCGTCGATGACGAGCAGCATTGTGCGTCCCGCAGGCAAAGTGGCCGCTGGGATCGGCGGCAACTTGTAGTCACCGACGATTACGGATCGCGCGACGACTTCATCGCGGTCGATCGTCGCAACGACTTTGCCGTCCGCGCCGTCGGCCAACGTCTCGACAAGCGTGATCGTCGCATCCCGTGGCGCCGTGTTGAGAACGGCGAGTTCGTAACTCACGTGAACCTTGCCGTCGCTGCCTTTGACGGGGATCGGGTCGGGGTTCAAAGTCGAGACGATCAGGGGGTGTGAACGTCTCGTCCTCGAGCGGCCCCGAACGGGAGTCCTGCCTGTCGTCGTCGACGTGCCACTCAAGCACGCCGAAACGATCACGAGGCTGACAATTACCCGCTGAACCGTCGCATCGGAAGGGTCCTTCGTTCGCCGATCGATGTCGAGTGTGTCCGGATTGTTCCACGCGACGCGGTCCGCCGCTAGCGAATGAGCCGCACCGCCGCGGCCTCGATCGTCTCTTCGGAGAGCAACACATTGTCCGCGGCGTCGCCGAGGGGAATGAAGCTGTCTTCGCTTGTTACCCTGGCGATTCGACCATCGAACCCTGCGTCGAGCAGTGCCGTAACAACGCCCTCCGACACTCCCCCGGACCGGCGGGTCTCATCGACCACCAGCACTCGCCCGGTCGCCCGCGCCTCGCGCAGCAGATCCTCGACCGGCAGGGGAACGAGCCAACGTAGGTCGACGACCCGCGCATCGAGACCGGACCGCCGCAGCCTCGCCGCCACGCGCAGACTCATGAACAACCCGTTGGCGAAGGTGACGATGGTGAGGTCCGTACCGGAACCATAGGTGCGGGCCGATCCAATCGGGACGTGGGCGCCGTCATCCTGTGCGAGCCACAATCCATCACCCTCCTCGTGCAAATCCCGAACGTGATACAGGGCAATAGGTTCCAGGAAGACGCACACCGCGCCGCGAGAATGTGCCGCTGCGACACAGGTCCGCAACATCGCGGCCGCGTCGTCGGGCCGCGACGGCGAGGCGACAACGATGCCTGGGATATCGCGCAACGCGGCGACCGCATTGTCGTTGTGGAAATGCCCGCCGAACCCTTTCTGGTAGCCGTACCCCGCAACGCGGACGACCATCGGGTTGCGGTACTGACCGTTGGAGAAGAACGCGAGAGTTGCTGCCTCACCACGGATCTGATCGGCTGCGTTGTGCAGGTAGGCGAGGTACTGGATCTCCGGAATCGGCAGCAAACCCGAAATCCCTGCGCCCAGAGCAAGTCCGAGTATCGACTGCTCGTCGAGCACGGTGTCGAACACCCGCGCCGGACCGGCCTTCTTCATCAGCCCACGGGTGACGCCGTAGACGCCACCCTTGCGCGCGACGTCCTCGCCGAAGAGCAGCGCCTGCGGGTACTCGACCAGAACCTCGGCCAGCGCTCCATTGATCGCCTGTGCCACCGTGAGCGGACCGTCGGAGCCAGCACGCGACGAAATCGACTCAACGGCGACCAGCTTCAACGGCGCCATTATCGCGGCTGCACTGTCGAGCCGAGGCCGAGCAGCCACCTCCGCAGCCAAGGCCCGCACCTCGGACCGCTTCGCTTCGTATCGCTCTACGACCTCACCCGGCGAAAGCCGCCCCGCCTCGACCAACAACCGCGCGGTGCCGAGCAGAGGGTCGCGAGCCTCGTCATCGGCGATGGCAGCAGGCGTGCGGTACGCCGATTCCAGATCTGAGCCGGCATGTCCCATGAGCCGGACCGTCCGCAGATGAAGGAATGCGGGACGACGATGCGCGCGGACCCACGACACCGCCGCCGCAGCGGCATCGAACGCTGCTGCCAAGTCACACCCGTCAGCCGCGAAGTACTCGAGCCCTGCGCGATGGGAGAAATTGCTGGCAATCCAGCCTTTCGGCGTCGTCACGCTGATCCCGATTCCGTTGTCCTCGCAGACGAACAACAACGGAATGGGTAGCTCCTGGTACGCGGCAAACACGGCGGTGTTGATCGCCCCCACCGCGGTCGAGTGATTCGCTGACGCGTCGCCGAAGCTGCAGACGGTCACGGAATCGCGTGGCCAGGCCGAAGCAACTCCCAGCTTCCCGGCCCGCTCAGTCGCGAACGCCACACCCATTGCGCGCGGCAGATGTGACGCGACGGTGGACGTCTGTGGGATGACGGCGAGGTCGTAGCGACCGAACACCTTGTGCCGCCCACCCGAGATCGGTTCCTCGCTAGACGCAACGATGCCCAAGAGCACGTCGCGCAACGGATTACTGCCGCCGACCTGACGCGCTCGCTCCAGAAAGAATGCCCCGGATCGATAGTGCAACAACGCCGGATCGGTGGGTCGCAGCGCTGCCGCGACCGCCGCGTTCCCCTCGTGCCCGGACGAGCCGATCGTGTAGAAGCCGGCACCACGGGCGCGAAGCTCGCGCGCGACCAAGTCGAGGTGCCTGCTGCCGAGCTGCGCGTCGAAAAGCTCCAGGCACCGTCCGACACTCAGGCGCGACCCATCCCGGACCGACTCGCTGCCGGAACGCACCGGACCCCCAGCACGCACCACCTGCACCGACGGTGCAAAGCGTGTGTCGATCGACTCGGCCATACGCCCAGCGTAGGTGCGACGAGAGTTTAGTTCCGCTACGAATAGGGGAACCCGCTCATGTGTTGTCCGACATTGTGACCGAATTCAGCGAGCACTGGCTGCCTTACAGCTCAGTGGTGCTGTTGGCCGCCCTGATCGGCTATGTCACCAAAGTCGTTGCCATCGAAATGATGTTCAAGCCCATCGATTTCAAAGGCGTTCGGCTGGGCAAGATTCCGCTCGGCTGGCAAGGAATCATTCCGCTCCGCGCTGCGCACATGGCCAGTGTTGCGACCAACAAAATCATCGGCGACCTGATCACGCCCAAAGATGTCTGGGCCAGCATCGATCCGGACCGCTTCGCGTCGGAAATCCGTGAGCCGCTGATGAAATCGATGGACGCGGTCATTCAGCAGGTCGCGGCGTCGACCCAGCCCGAGGTCTGGGGCAACATGCCTGGTTTCGTGAAAGACGACATCAGACGCCGCCTCCGGGAACGTGCTCCGGCCGCAATCGAAGGCATCATGTTCGACGTTGGGCAGAACGTCGAGGAAGTCCTCGACCTGAAGTCCCTTGCAACCCGAACTCTGGTGTACGACAAGACCATTCTGCAACGTGTGTTCAGGCAGGCAGGCAAGCGCGAGTGGGCGTTCATCAGGCGGTTCGGCCTTGTCGCCGGCTTCGCGATCGGCCTGCTCCAGCTCACGTTCTACCTGATCCTGCATTCGCCGATCGTCAATCCGGTGATGGGTGCGGTCAACGGCTTCGCAACGGACTGGTTCTGCATCAAGGGTCTGCTGTTTCACCCCAAGCGACCGAAGAAGTACCTCGGCATCTTCACCTGGCAGGGCCTGTTCCTGAAGTACCAGGACGAGGTTTCCGAGGAACTCGCCGACCTCATCGCCGCGAAAGTGCTTACCCCGCACGCGGTCATCGACACATTGCTTCGCGGTCCGCAGTCGGACCGCTTCTTCCTCATCCTGCAGCAGCACATCGGGGCGATGATCGACGACGAACTCGGCTTCGCGAAGCCGCTCGTTCGGGTGGCTGTCGGTACCGACAATCTCGCCAAAGTGAAGACGATCATGGCGGAGAAGGTGATGGCCGAGCTCCCCAAAACAATGTCGCACGCAGAGGGTTACCTCGAAGACACGCTCGACATCAGGCACGTTCTCGCCGACCGCCTCAAGGAGCTTCCGCCCGAAGAATTCGAAGGCGTCCTGCGCCCAGCCTTTCAACAGGACGAATGGACGTTGATTTCCACCGGCGCCATTCTCGGCACGGTCGCCGGCTTCCTGCAGGACGGCATCATCATCATGTTCGCGAAATGAGGACCGCCCGATGACGGAAAAGTCAGGACCCCACGAGCTACGCCGACTACCCGTCATAGCGGTGGCCGACGGACTACTCGGACTCGTCGGTTCCGCATTGCGTCGGCCGCTTGCGCTGACCGAATCGATCCTTCGCCAGCTCATCCGCGAGGACAGCGAACGCCCGAAGTTCGATATCTATCCTGGCGCAACCGAACACGTCGACGAATCGTTCACCGCCCCACCGGACCCACGGACCTCGGTGCGGTCGATGGTGCAGGAGATGCTCGAACGCTCTGTCCGGCAAAGCCCCGCGCAAGCCGAAACTGCCAACTACAAGCGGCTGCTTCTCGCCCTCGTCCCCGACGAAGTACGCATCATCAATGCCCTTGCCGACGGCCGCCCCCGACCGATCATCCACGTCGGCATCGGCTCGCCCGGTTCGGTCGACCGGCGGCTGTTGAACTACGCCACCACCATCGGAACCGACGCGGGTATCCGGCTGCCCCGTGCCGTCACCAGTTACGTCCAACATCTCGAGACCCTCGGCCTCGTCGACATCGGACCAGAGGACGATTCGCTGCGAGAGCAATACGAGATCCTCGAGACCTATGAAGAGATCGAAGCTGCCGACAAATCGGCGACCGCGGACTCGATCATCGGGAAGCTGAAGATGAAGTCGGAGAAGCACATCAAGCGATCGATCACCCTCAGCGAACTCGGTCGTGCGCTGTGGAACGCCGCCGATCCGGACACCTACGACTACCAGGTGCCGGACCAGCGCGACGAGCCAACACCCGACCACCGATAGGTTTGACCGCATGGGACTACTGACTCCGCTCGCCGTCAAGATCGGCGCTATCTCCTGGATGCCGAAAGCACTACCGCTGATCGAGAAGAGCGACAGCCGCCTCCAACGGTTCAGCGGTGGGCGCTTGAGCCTGCTCGACGTTGCCGGACTGCCCAACCTGATGCTCAGTGTTCCCGGTCGCAAGAGTGGTGTCATCCGAACCACTCCCCTGCTATGCGTGCCTTACCAAGGTCAATGGCTGGTAGCTGGTTCGTACTTCGGTGACGAGCGAATGCCGGTGTGGGTGCACAACCTTCGCGCATCCGAGCGCGCCACAATCGCGTTCGACCAGGAAGACATCGAGGTGACCTGGCGCGAAGTCGAAGGCCCCGAGCGAGATGAACTGTGGAACGTGCTGGTCTCCGTGTGGCCCAACTTCGACCTGTACAAGACCCGAACCGAGCGCCTCATTCCCGTTTTCGTCCTGACTCGCGCGAATCCGTAAGAATGACGACGTCGATCGGAGGATGGCTCCGAAGCGCCCTGTGGGACGTGGTGCCGCGCGATCAACGGATGACGCCGCAAGCCTTGCGACGGCGGCAGATCGTGACCGTGGTGTTCCTGATCATCGGGGGCGTGGTGCTCGGCTTTTCCCTCCGACTCGACCCCGGCAGTGTCTGGTTCTACCCGGCGACTTCCGGACTGGCTTTGGTCTGGGCAGTCGGTGCGTTCGCGTCCGGTCCGCTGCATCTTGGCCGCATTGCATACGCGTCGGGGACACGGCGGCCAATTGTCACGCCGATCGTGATCGGTGCAGCGCTGGCAGCAGTGTTCATCGTGGGAGCGCTTGTCGTGCGCCAGATTCCATTCGTCTACGGCCAAGTGCAGTCGGTGCTCGACCACGCTGATCAAGGCGCCGGACCGATCTTGGTGGCCATCACCGTCGTCTCCGGAATTGCCGAGGAGTTGTTCTTCCGCGGTGCCGTCTACGCCGCGGCAACGCGGTACCCGGTTCCGGTCACGACCGTGGCTTATGCGATCGCCACCCTCGCGACCGGGAATGTGGCGTTGTCGTTCGCGGCGCTGTTGTTGGGGGTGGTCGTCGGGCTGCAGCGCCGCGCGACCGGGGGCATCCTTGCGCCGATTCTCACCCACGTGACCTGGTCGACGTTGATGCTGTTCCTCTTGCCGCTGTTCTTCGGCTAGGCGGTCACGCGTCTGCGAGAGCCAGACGGACCGACTCCTCGTACGAGATCGGCGCGCCGGGCACCAATTCCTCGATCGCACGGTCGGTGACGACGACCTCGATGCCCATCGAGTCGATCAAGTTCCGCCCGGTCGTCACATCGACGTCGGTGACAAGCGCCAGCCAATACGACGACAGGGTCGGCGTCAGCACCGGGACCTTCAAGATCGGGATGCTCCGCCCGTTGGCGATCTTGGCCGCGACCTGCAGCATCTCGAGATACGTCATCGAGTCCGGTCCCCCGATCTCGAATACCCTCCCGAAAGCCTCGGTGCGCCCGATAACTCCTGCGAGATAACGGATTACGTCGTCGATAGCGATCGGTTGCGTCCGGGTCGACACCCACTTGGGCACCACCATGGCAGGCAGATTCTTCACCAACTGACGGGTCAGCTCCCACGAAATACCGCCGGCACCGACGACGATCGCCGCCCGGAGGACGGTGACCGGGACACCCGCTTCCCCGAGGAGGCCTTCCACCTCACGCCGAGACCGCAGGTGGGCCGACAGAGTGTCGTGGTCGTCGCCGAGCCCGCCCATGTACACGATCTGCTTCACACCCGCTGCGGCGGCTGCGGCGCCGAACGCGCGCGCGGCATCGGCATCTTTGCGCTCGAAGTCAGGGTCGTCGAGCGAGTGGACGAGATAGACCGCGACGTCGACACCGGCAAGCGGTTCGGTGAGCGTCTTCGGGTCGTGGACGTCGGCGAAGACCGGGTCACCTGGTCCGCTGTAGGTCTCCGGATGCCGCGTCATGGCGCGGACCGTCATCGACTGCTCGAGTAGAACTGGCACAAGGCGCTTGCCGATGAAGCCGGTGGCGCCGGTGACGAGAATTGTGGTCATGGGGTGGCGCCGCCAGACTCGTACGTAGTCATATCGAGGGAGTTACCCATTGCTCGGCCCGCTCAACCTACGCCCAACGCCGAGTGGTCGTTGATCGGCTCCAACGAACTGCGGCCGCTCCGCCACGCATCGAGAACGGCTGTTGTCAAACGTGTTTCGAGGATGTCGGACGCGACGACGCCGAATACGACATCGGCGGCGAGACCAGGCTCCTGCTCGAGGAGACCGGCCACGACCTCTCTGCGCATCACTTGCTCGTGCACGGCGTCGGCCTCGATGTGCTCGGCGTAGAAGTGAATGCACGCCTGCGGTGCGCCCAGGCGTTCGAGCGCTTCGACAGTCCGGCGCGAGCCCGGTGACGACGTGATTTCAGCCGCAGCCAAGATCCCGACGATCGCGCCGCGCAACCCCCGGCGCAAGCCGCACATCGACATGAAGTTCACGACTGCAAGGGCTTCGGCCGACGCGGAGTCGACGTACGCGAGGTAGGCGGGTTCGAGGTCCGCGGCTCGCATCAGGTCGGCAAACAGCTGGGAATGGATGCGGTCCGCTCGGCCGCCGCCGAACTCGTCGAACTCGACAGCGACGATCCCGGCCTTGGCCCGGCCGGTGAGCCTCGGAATCACCCAAGCGTGTGGGTCGGCTTCCTTGAGGTGATACATCGACCGGTGGACGAAGTATTCGCGGAAGTTTTCCCACGTGCCGACGTCGCGGAGGTAGTACGAGAAGCCTTCGCCGTCCGCCGGTTCGATACACAGCGAATCGAGCGTGGCGTCGATGTCGTCGCGTGGCCCGACCTCAGCGCGCAGGCGGGCGAGGAAAGGCTTCTCCAGCGCGCTGCGAAGTCCGATGAGCTGAGGATCCCACTCCCAATCGGCGTCTACGCCTTCGAAACCGCGATAGTGCAACTCGTAGCACGCGGTGAGTGCAACCTGCACATCCGCGCTGAACGGGTCGATGTGTTCGGGTGGGGTGGCGAATGTGACATCGCCCGGTTTACGTGTTGCGAGAGCACGGATTACGGCGCGCGAGATGGGGCCACGCGGTCGGGGCAGATGTGGGGACATGCTCGTTCCAAAGGGTTTCATTGCGTGGGCTTTCGCCTGCGATGGCTGGTATCGCAGAGTGGATAGATCTTGCTGCGTTTGCACATGCACACTGCAACGAGAAAACGATCAGAGCACACGTGGGAGCCGTCGTCGAGCACCATATCGACGGGGCCCTCGATCAGCATCGGACCGCCGCGCACAATCTGGACCCGCCGAGTATCGGCTTCGTCACTCTGGCTTGTCGCCACGGATCACCACCAACTCTTCTTCGTCGCAGCCCGGGTCGCACAAGCCTACTGACTGCAGGTACGTCCGTCGGCTCCGCAGCACCGATCCGAACGGAATCATCGCGCGGCGCACGACCGCAGCGTCGAATCCATTGGCTCGCAATCGATCCAATGTCTGCTCCGCGCTGCTGAAGGCCGAGTGCACGATGAGGATGGACCCGCCAGGGCGAACAAGATCCCACGCCGCCTCGCAGAGCGGGTCGAGAACCGCCCGCCCGTCCGGTCCGGCGTCCCAACGCTCAGCAAAGGGTGCGGCCGAGTCCGTCGCGAGGGCGGGGACGTACGGCGGATTGGAGATGACGACGTCGAAGGGTCCGAACGCCTTGGCGCGGTGCAGATTCCCGCGACGCACAGTCAGCGGCAACCGTCGCAGGCGCGCATTGACCCGCGCGGTGAGCACGGCAGTTCGTGAAATATCAAGCGCAACAACAGTCGCGCCACGTTCGGCCGCGCTGAGCGCCAAAACACCGCTGCCGGTGCAGAAATCCAGCACGGCCGTACCAGCCGATATTGCTATGTCGCGAATAGCTTGGGCGATCAGCCACGAATCCTCTTGCGGCTGATAGACACCCGGAGGCACGAATACTCGTGGCAGGGTCGCGGGTGCATTGTCGGTCTCCAGCGTCGCATCGGACCGCTCGGGCGCGGTGGTCATGCGAGCCGATCAGGATCGAGGTAGCGGTTGACATTGACCCTGCCGGCCCGTGTCAACAACAGGGCTGCTAGCCCGAAACTTGCGATCGAACCGATCACAGCCACCACTCCCAACCCTGCGAAGCCGTACGCGAACGCCACCAAGGCGATCGACGCAATCGCCACGGCGGCAATCATGACAACGTATCCGACCCACGCGCCGGCTGTATCGGGGAACGCGGGATCGATGCCGCGTTCTGCTCTAGTCCATCGTTTCACCATCGCGGTCCACCTGTTCGCGTCGTCGGGTTCGGGTAGACCGAACCTGGCGGAACACCAAGGCAACGATCTCCTTCTCCGAATACCCGGGAGTAATGAAAAACAAACCGAGGTTGCGCCTGCGCTCATCGGGTACCCCTGTCAGGTGAGCGAAACTGGATCCGAGCCCGCAGTACTGTTCGATATCGACGGAACCCTCGTCGACTCCAACTATCTGCACGTCACCACCTGGTCGCGAGCATTCGACGAGGTGGGCGAAGCAGTCGATTCCTGGCGAATTCACGACTCCATCGGCTTGGACGGTGGACTACTGCTCGACGCGTTGCTGCCGAACGCGACCGACGACACCAAAGGGCGCGCGAAAGAGCTGCACACCCGCTACTACGAGGAGTCCGCGTCGTTGTTGCGGCCGCTGTCCGGAACGCACGAACTATTGGAGGCGATTGCGGCCCGTCACCTGCAGATAGTCCTAGCGACCTCAGCGTCGGACGCCGAGCTGTCGATTCTCCGCAAAGTCCTCGGAGTAGACGACATCGTGTCGGCCGTGACCTCGGCCGAGGACGTCGACACCGCGAAGCCGAATCCTGACATCGTCGGCATCGCACTGAAAAGGGCCGGCGTCTCCGCCAAGCACGCCGTTTTCGTCGGCGACACCAAATGGGATGCCAAAGCGTGCGCGCGAGCGGGAGTGACATTCGTCGGGCTGCGCACCGGTGGCAGTCCGGCGCAGAAGTTGCTCGATGCTGGTGCAGCCGCGGTCTTCGATGATCCCGCACAATTACTGGAGCAGCTCGACGACAGCCCGATCGGGAGGTTGTGACCCATGGCGGCCTACACAGTCAATCCCGCAGCGGTGGAGCACGCACGCAAACTGATCGACAGTCGCCAGTACGTGCTCGACAGCAACTGGGGTGATTCCCAACCCAGTGCGGAAGACGAGAACGCATACCTGGCGAAGCATTCCTGGGACGAGTACGGCAGCTGGTTCCTCGGGTTGACTGTGGGTGCCAATCCCGAGACCAAAGCCCGGCACGCATTCGTCTTCGGCGATTTTCGGCGCATCCACCGCTCAGGGCTCATCGCCTGCATTTACCGTGCCGCCGAGTGGCGCCACAAAGAGGTGGAACGCGCCGCCTACGACCTCCTGCAACACTTCGACCAGTCAACCGGTCTGACTGCGTAACGATTGCGCTGTGCGTCAGTCGGTGTGCCAGGTCACCACATTGTCGAGAGTTTCTCGGGCAGTGCGGAATTGGTTGATCGGATGGTCGCGGTCCGCGTAGCCGAAGGCGATGCCGACTACGACCTGACGGTTGTCCGGCAGCTCGAAGTACTCGCGAAGGAAAGGCGAATACGAGGCGAGAGCGGCTTGTGGCGCCGCCGCAAGGCCCAGGCTCTGGGCTCCGAGCAGGAACGTGTTGATGTACAGACCGCAATCGACCGCACCGTAGACACCGAGATCGGCTTCGGTAGTGACGATCGCGACGTGCGGCGCATCGAAGAGTTCGAAGTTGCGGAGGGCCTGGCGCATCGTTGCATCGTGATCACCTTTGGCGATGCCGACACTGTCGTACAACTGCAAGCCGCAGTCTTTACGACGCTGCCGGAAAGCGCCCGTGTACTGGCCCGGAAACGCGAAATCAGGCGAAGGCGCGACGCCAGATTGGACATGTTCGACGAGGGCTTTGCGGAATCGGTCCGTCGCTGGACCTTCCGTGACGACGACCTGCCAGGGCTGCGTGTTGCACCAGGAAGGCGTTCGCTGCCCGAGCTGTAAGAGCTGCTCGATCATGTCGCGAGGTACTTGGTCCGGCAGAAACTGCCTGCACGACGATCGGTCGTCGAGGATTGCACTCAGGGCGGCGTAATGGTCCATCGGAGCTCCTTCGAAGTTGGTCTCATTTCGAGACTAGCAGACTGGTCTCATTTTGAAACCAGCCGGTAGGATAGGACCCATGCGCTACGAAGAACTCGCCGACCAACCGTGTTCGATCACGCGTCCGCTCGTGATCCTCGGCGACCGTTGGACGCTGCTCATCCTCAAGTACTCGTTCTCCGGAATCCGACGCTTCAACGCCTTTCAGAACACGCTCGGCATTTCCCGTAGCCGCCTCCAGGACCGCCTGGACCGATTGGTCGAGCACGAGATCCTGATCAAACAGAAGCCGGACGACGGCGCCTACGAGGAGTACCGGCTCACCGCCAAAGGTCACGACATCTACCCGATTCTCATGGCTATCCGGGACTGGGGCGACACCTACATGGCACCCGACGGACCGCCGGTGCACTACCTGCACCGCAGCTGCCCGCACGGCACGGGGGAAGCGCATGTACGGCTCGAATGTGATTCGTGCGGAAGCGAAATCACTGCCCGCGACGTCACACCCACTCCCGGACCCGGCCTCTTGGCCGTCGAGGCCGGCTAGCCGACGGACCGTACGCCGTGGATTTATGGCGGACCACCCGTAGCTGGGTTACGCAACGAGCACTTGCGGGTATACGAGCCGCATGGACCGAATAGTCGTTGTCGTACCTGCTCACAATGAGGCGAGCCGACTCCCCCAGTGTCTGGCGAGCATCGATCGTGCGCGGCATGCGGCTCCAGTGCCGGTCGAGGTGATCGTTGTACTCGATGCGTGCACCGACGGATCGCGTGACGGACTCGACCTCGCGGACACCGTCGTCGCGATCGACGATCGAAACGTAGGGATGGCACGCTCGGTCGGGTTCGCTTCCAGTCGCAATACGTCGCCCGAAACCTGGTTCGCGACAACGGATGCCGACTGCACCGTCGGGCGCGAGTGGTTACGCGGCCATTGGGATCACGCGCGGCAAGGCGCACGCGTCGTCTGTGGGACCGTGCAGGTCGATGATTGGACACACCTCGGCGAGCGGGTTCGAAGACGATACGAGGCAGGGTATGCACGCCGGTCAGGCCGCCAACATCACCACATCCACGGCGCAAATCTCGGTGTCGCGGCGCGTGATTACTGGTCGATCGGCGGATTCAATGCGCTACCTACAAGGGAGGACGTGGACCTGGTCGATCGCCTTGGGCGAGCCGGAGTTCCGATCACCTGGGCGTCGAATTTGCCAGTGAGCACATCGGCGCGACTGCACGGCCGGGCGCACGGCGGCTTCGCTGATCATCTGCGCAAGCTTCACCTGGACGCCGCATCATGAGTGCGATCGCTGACCAACTGGCCGACCTCGAACTACGCGGCGCCCTGCGGCTGCCGTTGCCGGGCTCCGGCGAGACGTGGTCGCGCTGGCAGCAATTGGCTGACATCACGCGACGCAACGTGGTACTCGGCAGGCTCGCCGAGGCCCATTGCGATGCACTCGCAATCCTCGCGGAGTTCGACGAATCCACGCCTCTACCCGGCGAACTGTGGGGCGTGTGGGCCGCCGAGCCGCCCTCCCCTGTCCTCGAAGCCACCAGAGAAGGGGACGGCTGGGTGCTCAACGGCACGAAACCGTGGTGCTCGGGCGCATCGATCTGCACGCACGCCCTCGTGACGGCGCGCGTCCCGGAGGGACGACGATTGTTCGCCGTCGACCTCAGAAAGCCGTGGGCCACCGCAGTTCCCGATACCTGGCATGCAGTCGGGATGGCGGAAAGCGATTCCGGTGCTGTCGAATTCGCTGACGCGGACGCAACACCGATCGGCGCCCCCGGCGCCTATCTGACCAGGTCCGGGTTCTGGCATGGCGCAATCGGCGTCGCCGCCTGCTGGTACGGCGGAGCGTGCTCGGTTGCCGACGAACTGCACAGGCACGCGCGGCGCGGCGGCGGTGACGAGCACACCGCGGCGCATCTCGGCGCGGTCGCCGCGGCTCTGCATACTGCGCGCGACACTCTCAAAGCAGCAGCAGCGGCTATCGACGCCGACCCGACGGACGAGTATGGATATGCACGGATTCGGGCCAGGTCGGTGCGGGCGACCGTCGAACGATCGGCGGCCGAAGTGCTCGACCGCGTGGGACGTGCGTTGGGGCCGGCGCCGTTGTGCAGCAACGCAGTTCATGCGCATCGGGTCGCGGACCTAACGGTCTATCTGCGGCAAAGCCACGCCGAGCGCGACCTCGCCGCCCTCGGGCACGATCTCGCCGCGTTGGAGCAGCCGTGGTGAACCTACGGTTCGCGCAGACTCCGATCGGCATGCCGGGCACACCGGAAGCCGCGTGGCAGCGATGGGGACTGTCGTTTCCCACCTTTTCACTGCTCGGCTGCAACCATCTCGTGGTGGTGGCACCACACCCCGATGACGAAATACTCGGCGTCGGCGGACTCATGGCGCTGGCTGCGGCCGCGCGTATTCCGGTCAGCATCATCGCGGTCACCGACGGCGAGGCGGCATATCCGGACTCCGACCTGTTGCCCGCACACACGCTGGCTGCGCTACGCCCAGACGAATTACGCTGCGCGCTAGTCGAATTGGGCCTCTCGCCGCCCATCGCCCGGCTGGGCATACCCGACGGCGGCGTCACCGCCAAGGAATCCGAACTCCAGACGTTGCTGACAGGCGAACTGGCCGCAAAACCAACCGGAACCTGGTGCGCCGGACCGTGGCGCGACGACGGTCACCCCGACCACGACGCGACCGGAAGAGCGTGCGAACGCGCGTGTCGACAGACCCGTACGCGTTTCATCGAGTACCCCGTGTGGATGTGGCATTGGGCCGACCCGGGTGATGCCGCCGTGCCGTGGTCGACAGCACGGACGGTCCGGCTGCCGCCGCCGATTCGGCACGCGAAAGCCTTGGCTGTCAGCCGCTTTCGGAGCCAGATCGATGCGCCGCCGGACGACGATACGATCCTGCCTCCGCATGTTCTCGCCCGCCTGCTCCGTTCGACGGAGACGGTTTTCGTATGAGTCGACGCTCGCTCCCCGCGGAATATTTCGATCGGTTGTACGCCGACCACGACGACCCATGGAGCTTTGAGACGCGCTGGTACGAGCAACGAAAGTACGCGCTGACGCTCGCCGCGTTGCCGCAACGCCGCTACCAGCGCGGACTCGAGCCGGGATGCTCGATCGGAGTTCTCACCGAACACCTAGCCCGTCGCTGCGACGAGGTCGTCGCGACCGATGTCGTCCACTCAGCTTTGAACCGAACCCGCGAGCGGATTCACGCGTCCGATGCCGACGGCGAGGTCGATGTTCGCTCGTGGGCCTTGGGCTCGAAATGGACCCTGGGACGCTTCGACCTCATCGTCCTCAGTGAGGTCTGCTATTACCTCGATGCGCAAGCTCTTTGCCGCGCAATCGAAGACGTCGTAAAGCAGCTCGAACCGGGCGGCACCCTGATCTGCGTCCATTGGCGCCACGAAGTGGCCGACTATCCACTGTCCGGTGACGCGGTCCATGCGATCGTGCGAGTTGCGTGCGGCCTGACGAAGGTGAGCGCGTACTCCGACGAGGACATGCTGATCGACGTCTTCACCGCCGGCGACAAGGCGACCTCGGTTGCGACAGCCGAAGGTCTGGTCGAGTAGCGGTCATGGGTTGGCGAGGCGGTCTTTGCAGATCCGCAGGGCGTCTTCGCGACTGCCGCACAGTTCGAAGACGGTATCGAGCCCGGTCAGTTGGATCGGACGACTGGTCGCCCGACCGTTGGCCACAACCGCGAATGGGATGTCGGTGGCCCTCCGACTCGCGTTCACCAACACCGCCATCCCCGCGGATGCAAGAAATTCGACATCGGACATGTCGATGATCAACGCTGCCGGTCGGGTATCGAGGGCGGAATCGACTGCATCCTGAAACGCGGCTGCAGTCAGCAAGTCGAGGATCCCGGCAACCGCCAAGATAGTGGTCTCGTCGATCACGATCGTCGACGTCGTGAGGTCGTCAGCCGGTATGCGCTGACGCGCGGCGCGATCGTTCGAGGAATTGCCTGGGGTAGACACTACGAACCTCCCGTCGTGATCGATGTCGATCGCAGCATCGGCTCGTCGGTGTCACGCACATTTACCGGGCGCACGCTGCTGCGAGGTACGGCTGTGGGCTCAACCGGGGTATTTTCTAGCATAGCCAGTGTGGACTGTACAGACATAAGGCGTTCCGCCGTCGCGGTATTCGCGTCGATTCGCCCGCGCTGCAGCAGTGGCGGCTGCCGTCGAACCAACGAAGGTCCGGTAGACTGAGTTCTAGCTATCCGGTCCAGCAGCGCGGCCTTCTCAAGGTAGATCGTTGCTTTCCTTCGACTGGAGCGCCTATGACGTCGCCGCATGGTTCAGAGTCCGACGACGCGGACGTACTCTCATCTGCCAGCGCGCTGCTTGGGCGGCTGTATCGGATGCGCCCGGACCAAGCGTTCGACACACTCCTCGATGCGGCAATGCGACACCACCTGAGCCCTGTTCAGCTCGCTCGGGGGTTGCTCGAACTGGCGGCGGACGCTCAGCGCTCCGTAGCCACGATGTGTGCGCCGGTCGCAGCGGCATATCAGCAATGGGGCCGCGTGCTCGACGACGGATTCGAGACCGCTCGCCGAGCAACGCCACGAAGCCTCGCCACGATCATTTCGCGGCGAGGCTCCGATTCCGATTCGACGTCGCCCGAGGAGGACACTCCCACCCTCGCGGGCTAGCTGCGGGCTATCCCGCAGTCGGCTGATCGATCAAGCCTTCTCCTGCATGCTCGTTCGTGCGGGATTGCCCTGCTCATCGACCTTCGGATCCGGCTGATCCGCTTTCGCGCGCACTCCCTGCTCGATCTTGTCGCCGAGCGACTTGTCGACCTTGCGCCAGTAATCGAACGCGCGGAAGAGCACCGGTTCGGACACACCATTCAGCAGATGACCAACGATGTTGTCCACCAACCGTTCCCGAGCAGCGTCGTCGAGCACGTCGCGGACCAGCGTGCCGGGCTGGCCCCAATCGTCGTCTTCGCGGTGCGAAACGTACGCGCTGCGCGCGATCTCACCTTCGGAGTACCAGCCAGGGTCGCGGAAGTTCTCGGTATCGGCACTCGGCCCACCCTTCGAATTGGGCGCGTAGACGGGGTCGGACACCTTCTCGTACCGCATCGCCCCGTCCTTGCTGTAGCTGTTCACGGGGGATTTCGACGCGTTCACGGGCAGCTGCCTGTAGTTGGCACCGATGCGATGGCGATGCGCATCGGAATACGAGAACATCCGCGCGAGCAGCATGCGATCGGGACTCGGACCGATGCCGGGAACCAGATTGTTCGGTTCGAACGCCGCCTGCTCGATCTCGGTGTGATGGTCCGTCGGATTGCGGTCCAGCGTCATGCGGCCGACCTCGTGCAGTGGATAGTCACTGTGCGGCCACACCTTGGTGAGATCGAACGGGTTGAATCGGTAGTCGGCAGCCTCGTCGAACGGCATCAGCTGGACGAACAGCGTCCAACTCGGATGATCACCACGGGCAATCGATTCGAACAGGTCGCGCGTGTGGTAATCGGTGTCCGCAGATGCCATTTGATCGGCTTCGTCCTGCGTGAAGAATTCGACTCCCTGATCGGTCTTGAAGTGGTACTTCACCCAGAACCGTTCGCCGCTGGCATTGACCCACATGTAGGTGTGCGACGTGTAGCCGTTCATATGCCGCCACGTCCGCGGAATGCCACGATCGCCCATCAACCACGTGACCTGATGCGCGGACTCGGGAGACAACGTCCAAAAGTCCCATTGCATATCGTGGTCACGTAAGTTGTTGTCCGCGCGCCGTTTCTGCGAGCGAATGAAATGCTGGAACTTCAACGGGTCCTTGATGAAGAAGACCGGCGTGTTGTTGCCCACCATGTCGTACACGCCTTCGGTGGTATAGAACTTGATCGCGAAGCCTCGCGGATCGCGCCAGGTATCCGGGCTCCCTCGCTCCCCCGCAACCGTCGAAAATCTGACCACGAGATCAGTGGCGACACCGGGCTGAAAGAGCGCCGCGCGGGTATACGCACTGACGTCTTGGGTCACTTCGAAATGACCGAATGCACCACTACCTTTCGCATGCGGCTGACGCTCCGGAATTCGCTCCCGATTGAATTGCGCCATCTGCTCGATCAAATAGTGGTCCTGCAGCAGGATCGGCCCGCCAGGGCCGACAGTCAGCGAATGTTCGTCGCTGCCCACCGGGATTCCTGCGTCGGTAGTGGTCGAGTTGAAATTGCTATCTGCCATCGGGTTTCTCCTGACGTCGTCCGATGACTTCGGAGTACCCACAATGCGGTGCGTGGAACCTATGACAAAAGGGGTCCAGAAGAGGTGCTGTACAGACCCGTCCGGTCGTGATAAAAACTTCTCTGGTTGAGCCGACTGACGATGACCAGGAGGTTCGTAATGTGCGCAGATCCAGCGGAAATAACCACTCAGTTGCAGCCGGTCGACGACATGTCGACCACGATCAGCAAGGTCGACGACACCACGGTGTTGCACGTCGCGGGGAACGTCGACTTGCTCACCGCTCCCACGTTGCGGGAGGCCGTTCGAGGCGTTCTCGATAGCCAGCCGGACGCGCTGGTCATCGATCTGAGCGGCGTGGAGTTCCTCGCATCAGCGGGTATGCAAGTCCTGGTCACGACCAGCCACGAGACTGGCAAGGACATACCCTTCGCCGTCGTCGCGGGGGCTCGGGCAACTGCTCGCCCGATCCGATTGACCGCACTGGACACTGTGCTGTCGGTCTACGCCACCCGCACCGAGGCTGTCGCTGCCTGTCAATCGCGGTTGGCCGCGAGACAGTAGAACGGTCAGCGCGCGTCGACGAGCGCGAAATGCTCTCGTAGATGCTGTGCGACGACCTCCGGTTGCTCCGCGCTCACCGAGTGTCCGGCAGCCGCGATCGTGACGTGCCGACCGCCGGTAGCAGTGGCGATGTTCTCCGACGAGATCGGCGGCGGGTAGGCGATCCTCGGAACCGGCGATGGCCAGCACCGGCACGGTGGTCGACGACAGCTCGTCGACGATCGAGCGCCGATGGATGACCTGATGCGCAGAATTGCCGATCGAATTCGGCAGCGACAGCATGTGCAGGCGCCACTGTTTCGCCGCAGGCGTCTCCTCCGCGATGGACGTATCGCCGAACATGATGTACATCAGCACGTCGATCAGCTCAGCCGTTCCCTTTGCCTTGGCCGCTTCGACCAGCGGCTCGAATGCGGCCAACTGGTGCTCTTCCTCGGCCGACGAATTGAGCGCGACCGCCGAACGCAACAGATCGGGTCTGCGCGCCGCGAGCCGCAGCGCAATGAAGCCGCCCATCGAGTTGCCGACGAAGTGACACGGTCCGAGGTCGAGCGCCTCGATCAACGCAGCGGCATCGTCGGTCAACGTATCCATATCGAGCTGTTCTAGCGGCGCCTGCGCACTCTCGCCTTGGCCTCGGTGGTCGTAGGTGATGACCCGATAGTCCGACGAGAAGTTCTCGAGGTAGTAGTCGAACATGCGCCGGTTGAAGAACAGTGAGTGGCTGAACACGATGGCGGGCGCATCCTTGGGTCCAGCCTCGTCGTAAGCCAACGTCGTCCCGTTCACCTCGATAGTCGCCATGGCGGATCTCCTGTCGCAGTTGTCGTTGTGTGTGTGACGGTAGGCGGGAGATGCCAGCGGAGACTTCCTCGAACGCGCAGACAACACACTCGCATGCGCAAGGCCGGTTCGCTTACTGTGGTCGGTGAGTGAGGCGGCACCATGAACACAGATCAATACACCCACAATCGGACGACGACGCTCGATCTCGATCCACGCGAGCGCGCCGATTTCTGGGCCGACCATGTCCGCGAGAACCAGTGCCTCTTCGACTACCGCTACCCCGGTGGCAGCGACTTCCACGGCGCGACGCAGGTACAACGCGCACGGGGTTTCCAGTTGGTCGAGTTCTGGTCCGACGGCATCGACTACGTGCGGTCGAGCAACGAGATTCGCCGCGATCCCCTCGACGACTACAAATTGGTGATCCCCCATCGAGGCGAACTCTCGATCATCGAAGACGACCGATCCGTCACCCTGGGACCAGGAATGGGCGGGTTGATTTCCATTCGATCGCCGTTCGAGCTTCTCCACGGCGGCGGTGTGCACGCCATCGTGCTGACGATTCCCGCCGCACGGGCCCACGGATTCGATACTACCGCAACGACATTCGACCTAAGCAAAGGTCTTGGCGTCGTGCTGGACTCGATGGTTCGCACGCTCGCAAATGAGCGCGAACATTTCACGGCGAGCGACTTCGAGACCGCCTGCGAACAGGCCGTCGAACTGACGTCCGCGCTCACCGGTCGGGATCGCACGGCCGAGACCGGTCTCTCCGCTGTCGAAGCCTCGGTCCGGCGCTATGTGCGGCTCAACTCCGATCAGCCGAGCATCAACGGCGCCGCAATCGCGCGCGACTTGGGTTGGTCACTGCGTCAAGTCCAGCTGGCGCTGCAGCGTGCTGGAACGACGCCACGCGAACTGATCCGCGAAACGCGCCTTCGCCAAGCTCGACGGCGACTGCTCGATTCGAGCTTGCGGCATCTCAGCATTTCCGACATTGCTTTCGCGTCGGGCTTTTCGTCCCTCAGCAACTTCGGTGCGGCGTTCCACGAGCGGTTCGGATCCAGTCCGCGCGAGCTGCGGGACCTGGAATCGCGCTGAGCAGAATTGTTGCGGCCGCCAGGGCCGCTACATAGCGTCTGAGGCGAACTCTCAACGCCCACAACAGATTCTGGAGTCGTCATGACGACAACACTGCAGCTCAACCGTGTCGACCTCGGCGCCGTGACGGGGCTCGTCAACGCGATTTCCGCGCATCCGGAGAAGGCTCAGACCACCTGGTCGTCCGAGGTCAGCTGGTCTGGAGCATTCCAGTCCGAGGCCAAGATTCGCGCGTTCGAACCAGTCCCCTCCGACGAGCCACCGACGCTGGGTGGCAGCGACACCGCGCCCAACCCCGTCGAACTGCTTCTCAGTGCATTCGGCAGCTGCCTTGCCGTCGGATACGCCGCCAACGCATCGGTGGCAGGGATCGAAATCAAGTCGCTGACAATCGGTTTGGAAGGCGACCTCGATCTGCACGTATTCCTCGGCCTCGCGGACGGCCACGCCGGCTTCTCGTCGATCCGCGCAACCGTGGATCTCGACTCCGATGCCGACGCCGACGCGATCGCCGAGCTGCACCGCAAGGTGGCAGCCACCTCGCCGGTCGGGCACACACTCGAAACCGCTGTACCCGTGACGATCTCAGCGTCCTGACCCCAACGCACGAAGGCTCTGCATCGGTTGGTGGTCCGATGCAGAGCCTGTGGTTATGTAGTTGTGTTACGCCGCTTGCGGATTCGCGCGGCCGTGCGCCGCGACCGGTCTTCGCAACGGATCGATCCTGGCGGGTGGGATGAACCACGGGTGCCGGTCTCGACCCATCACCACCTCCCATTCGCTGTGGTGGATCAGTCGGTGGTGGAACCGGCACAGCAGCACCAGGTTGTCCAGATCCGTTGCCCCGCCATCGATCCAATGCTGAATATGGTGCGCGTCGCACCACGCCGCCGGGCGCCCGCAGCCCCGGAACGCACACCCACCATCGCGAGCACCGAGGGCGCGGCGGAGTTTCCGATTCGCCGTCCGCACACTCCGGCCCAGATTCAATGGCGATCCGTTCTCATCCATCACGATCGGGTGCACCACAGAATCGCAGGCAATTCGCCGCGCTCCTTCGATGCTCATCGCACCCATCCACGGCATCCGACCCACACCGGTCTTGCCGAACAGATCGAAGAAATACGCATTGTCCGGGCCGGTTGACTCCGTCTCGATTTTCTCCACCGCTGCGAGGTCATCGACCTGGATGTGCAGATGCAGGTGTGGTCGTTCGCCGCCGTCGTCGGGGCTTTCACCGGAGTCGAGGTAGCGACGCAGGATCTCGGTGAACCCGTCCGCCCGGCGTTGCGCCGGGGTCCGGTTGTCTGGACCCGCTTCGTCGGTGGGGCGTGGTGTCGACAGTGGTGACAACGCTGCGAGCAGCATTTCCCCGGTTTCGGCATCGAAGTCCCCTTTGACCGCCATCCGCCCGTTCAACGTGGTGGAGGCGTAGAACTCGTTGCGGTCGGTGTCCTCACTGGCCGGGGTCTCGTCGGCCTCGAACGTTTCCCGCAACCGCGAAATATGCACCCGCAACTCCCGCAGATCCCCGCCTTTGGCGGCGTCGAGCAGAAACGCCCGCACCGAGTCCACCGCTTCCACCGGCATCCCCGGTGGCGGTTTCTCCAGAAACGCCACGATCAACCGCGCCGCGTCGGCATTGATCAACTTCGCCTGATACGCCGCCGCGATATCGGGATGGCCGTCCAACGCGACCCCGAGTCTGAGGATCCGGTTCGACTCCCCGGGCGAGAGCGAGGTGCGGTTGGCCAACCACGTCGCGGTCGAGGTGGCGCCGAGCCCACCGGGCACACCGTGCTTGTCCAGTTCGGCGACCAACGCGACCCGCAACGCCTCCAACGAATGGATCGCCCCCGACAACGTGGGCAGGACGGCCATGAGTTCGGTCGTGGAGTAGCGCCACGGCTCGACCGTGTCGAGCATGCCGATCGCTTCGAGAACCTCCCCCAACCCCATGCTCCCATTTTACGTAGAACATACGTACGAGTCAAGACCCAGGCGGCGCCACCTCAGCGTTCGGTAAGCGTGCGTAAAGGGCACACGCGCACAGTTATCTCACACCGCCCAACGAGAGAAAGCCGGATGCCATGAGCCGCTCGAATACCGCGAATAGCGAAGTCAAGTTCTTCGCCATCAGCACGTTGCTGGATATCCTGCTCAGCCTGTTCGGCCCCCGATAACCGATCGGTTCATGAACTTCTCGCGGTCGACGATCACCCGCCGGACCGTACCGTCTGCAATGAGCGCGTCGCCTTCGTAAGCCGCGACGTCGAACCGGAGTCTCTTGTCAGCGACCTCCCCAAGACGCGCGACGACACGAATGCGCGCGCCCAGCAGACTCGGCCGTCTGTGCCGCACAACGACTTCGACGCCGACTGTGGTCTGTCCAGCCGGAAGGTCCCCCGCGACTGCACGGACCGTCGCCTGCTCCATCAGCGCGACGACACGTGGGGTACCGAGAACCTCGAGATTGCCGCTACCCAATGCGAGTGCTGTGTCGGCGTCGCCGACTTCCACGTCGAACTCGGCCGACAAATCTGGGCGCAAGGTCATCGCGCATACACTCCTCGAGGCTGATGGGTGAGGACTGCGACAATAATCCCCGCAGCGACCCCGACGAGAGTGCCGATTACTCGGTCGGTGAGGAGCGTGAACGGCTCGGTCGGGTCAGCGAGTTCGGTCATCAGCATGATCAGCGGCGTGAAGAAGCCGATCGCCAATCCGTAGTTGCGCGTCATGAACAACTCGGTCGGGAACAGCAGGGCAATCGCAAAGACAGCCAGCACGTTCGGCGGGAGATCGGGCAGGAGCAGCGCCGCGGTGACGCCGAGCCCCGCTACCGTGCCGAGCACGCGGTGGATGCCGCGATACACCCGGCTACGCGAGTCGGTGGCGGCCAACGGCACCGCCGCGCCGGCCAAGGCCCAGTTGATGTGACCGATGCCGAGCACCAATCCCGCCGAGCCGGCGATGGACAACGCGAGCCCGTAGCGCGTTGCCTGATACACCGCATCCGACAACCGCAGTTCGTCCCGCGTCGTGCCGGATTCACCACTTCGAGAACCGAATTGACCGACCACGATGCTGAGCACTGCTGTTGCAGCACAGATCGAGAATGCGACCCAGGACGCGACGTGACCAGCGGGAACGATCGCGATCGCGCCGAGGGCGAAGATGCCGAAGAACGGGCCCTCGGGCCTGAGACCGAACTTGTCCGTCACCAATGACCCGACCGCGGCGAAACCGACCTCGACCAGCACGAGAACCCACGGACGGGCGTCGCGATCGGACAGCAACAGTCCGATCGCGACGCCGGTCAGCAGCACTCCGGTCGCCTGCACCTGATGCCTCAGACGTTGCCGGTGGCATTCGGCCCGCCCGTACATGCCCGTGAACGATCCGAATACGGCGTACATGAGCAGGTCCGGCCGACCGGCGATGAGCAGCGCGACCCCGGGCAGAACCAGTCCGACGGCAACTCGTCCCGCGTGCAGGTGATCGTTCGCCGGGTGGACCGCGCGCAATGTGCTTCTCCGATCTACACGAGGGGTCGTGAGTCTTTTAGGAGTCCAGGGACTCCTAAAAGACTCACGAGGGGTGGGGGGTCGGACTACGCGCTGCCGGGACTGGCGGCACCGCCAGCGGTGTAGGACTTCGCACCGGTGCCTGCCAACTCACCGCCCCGGACGATCAGGTACTCGTCGCGAATGTCGTTGCCCGCGAAGAAGTCCTCGAGAATTTCGCGCGTTCCGGCAGCGTAGCGCGCCTGTGCGGAGAGCGTCGTGCCAGACACGTGCGGGGTCATGGCCTCGTGCGGCATGGTCCGCCACGGGTGGTCGACGGCCGGCGGCTGCGGGTACCACACGTCGCCTGCATATCCCGCCAGCTGACCTGACTGCAGCGCCTTTACGATCTCATCGCGCACGACGATTTCGGCGCGCGCCGTGTTCACGATGTAGGAGCCCCGGCGCATCGAGTTGATCAGGTCCGCGTCGAACATGTGGTAGGTCTGCGGATGCAGCGGAGCGTGGATATCGACGATGTCGACCGACCTGACGAGCGATTCGACATCGGGATGGAAGGTCAACCCCAGCTCGTTCTCGATGTCGATCGGCAGGCGGCGCGTGTCGAAGTAATGCAGCCGAACGCCGAACGGCGCCAGTCGCCGCAGTACCGCTTGACCGATGCGGCCGGCGGCGATCACGCCGACGTCCATTCCCTCCAGGTCGTAGGCGCGCTCCACGGAATCGGCGATGTTCCAGCCACCGCTGGCAACCCACTCGTGGGAGGGAAGGAAGTTGCGCACGAGCGCCAGAATCTGCATGACCGCATGCTCGGCAACGCTGATGCTGTTGCAATAGGTGACCTCGGCGACGGTGATTCCAGCATTGATCGCGGCATCGAGATCGGTGTGATCGGAGCCGATACCGGCAGTCAGCGCCAGTTTCAGCTTGGGCGCCTTGGCAATTCGCTCAGCCGTCAGATACGCGGGCCAGAACGGCTGGGAAATGACTACATCGGCGTCCGGCAGTTCGCGCTCGAACACCGAATCCGGACCGTCCTTGTCGGAGGTGACGATCAGCTCGTGCCCCTCGGCTTCGAGGAACGTGCGCAGGCCCAGCTCACCCGAGACGCAGCCCAGCAGGTGGCCAGGCGTGAAGTCGATCGCCGACGGCGTCGGAAGCGTCTGTCCATCCGGATAGTTGCCCAGCGAAGGGATCGAATCGCGGGCGTACACGGGCGGGTACCCCGTGACTGGATCCGGGTACAGGACACACAAGATTTTGGCCATGGTCACTCCTGACGTGAGCGCGGCCGTCCGGCCGCTGAATTCGTTGTTCCCTGAAGCAATTTCAGTCTCGCGGGATACGACGAAGACGTCCAAGACGTGGTTTCGACCAGTTGATAGGCGCCGCCTATGAGGGGTGCGCGGCGTGGCCCTCTTCGGAGAGATCCAGGCACAGCACCTGATGCTCGTCGAGCAACCGGCGCAGTGGTGCGTCGAGCGGCCAAGGGAAGGTGAGTTCGTGACCGAAGCGGTCGTCGACCGCCACCGCCGCGGACCCTTGCGGCAGAAGGGTCGCATCGGTCAGCTCGACGATCGACTCGAAAAGCTCGGGCGGCGCCGCGAGATAGAACAAGGTCTGCCGAGCGCTCGACCCGCTCAACCCGGCGGCATACAACAGTCCGTACGGCGTGATCATCAGCCGATCCGACGTGATTGCGGCGTTGCCGCTGATCTTTTCGGTGTTGGCCCATTCCAGTGCCGCGGTCCGGGCTTCCGCGACGCGTCTTCGAGTGTCGTCGGAAAGCAACTTCTCGACATCGGCTCGCCGCGCCCGTGGATACGACTCGGACCCGAGGCCAAAGTGGCGTTGCATGACCTCGTCGAAGAAGTTGAACAGTCGTTCGCTCATCGCTGCGCCTCCCCCTGGTAACTTACGCGCCCGACGCCGCTGGGTCACCGTCCAAAGCAATGCCGATTCCTGCGCTCCGCGCGGTGTGGACCAAGGCACGGGTCAGGACCGAGCCGGGCTCGGAGGAGCTGGTGACAAGAGCGATCCGAGCCGTGACTGTGGGGTCGGCCAGCCGGAGCACGCGCGCACCCGTAGGCGCAGGCAAGGTCGCGATCCAGGTCTGCGGGACGATGCTCGCCCACCTGCCGGTCCCTACGTGAGCGAGGAGCGCGACGATCGAGTCCGTTTCGATCTGCGGTGACGCCGCGAGGCCGTGCACGGCCAACGCGTCGTCGATGAGCTGCCGTCCGCGCATTCCGTTGTTCAGCAAGCACATCGGCAGCTCGAGAGCATCGGACCAGCTGATGGAGTCGGTATAGCCGGTCAGCAAATCGTTGCTCGCGATGACCACGTGCCGCTCGTCGTACAGCGGTGTGACCTGGAGGTCCGAGGTGTCCTGACCGTCCAGGTAGATCACACCAGCATCCAATTCGAACCTGCGGATCCGATCGATGATGGTCGACGACCGCAGACTCGTCTCGAGCTGCACCCGGACCAGTGGATGTTCGGCGCAAAACGGATCGGTGAGCAGGGCAATCGTCGTGGACGCAGCGGGAACAACGCCGAGCCTGAGGTCACCGGTGAGACCGGTCTGCAGCGCGGCGACCTCTTGTTCGAGAGCGTCGCGGTCGGCGAGAATGCGACGCGCCCACAGCACCAGGCGCTCGCCTTCGGGTGTGAGGCCTTCGAAGGTGCGCCCACGCCGGACCAACGGGACCTTCAGCTCGTGTTCCAGCTTCCGGATGGCCTCCGACAATGCCGGTTGCGACACGTAGCAGGCGTTCGCAGCGCGCGCGAAATGGCGCTCACGGGCGAGCGCAACGAAGTATTCGAGCTGGCGAAACAGCACGCCCTATTCGACCATGCCTCCGATCGTGGACACTGACTCTCCGTGATCACGCAACTATGGTTCGTGCTCGTGATGCTGGGGGTTGTCGCCGCAGCGCGCGGAGTCGGCGACCGGACCGGTGTGCCGTTCTCGATCCTGCTGACGCTGGCGGGTCTCGTGATCGGCTTTCTTCCAGGTCCGACGATGCAGCTCGACCCGGAGATCGTGCTGGTCCTGGTATTGCCCCCGCTGTTGTACAGCACGGCGCGCAGTTCGAGCCTGCTGGCGATCCGGGCCAATATGCGCCCGATCGTGAGTCTGTCGGTTGTGCTCGTGTTGCTGACGTCCTTCGCGGTCGGCGCCTTGGTGTCTCTCGTCGTGCCGGGAATGCCGTTGGCGGTGGGGATGGTGTTGGGCGCCGCGGTCGCGCCACCGGACCCGGTCGCCGCGTTGTCGGTCGGGCGCCGCGCGGGGATGCCCCCGCGTTTGAGCACACTCATTGCCGGCGAGGGACTGCTCAACGATGCCTCGGCGCTGACGACCTACCAGGTCGCCGTTGCTGCCGCGGTGGGTGGCACGTTCTCGTGGGCAGACGCGTCCGGACGATTCGCGCTCGCCGTGGTCGGCGGCGTCGCAGTTGGCACCGTGGTGGCGTTGACGATCCGTACCGCGCGTCCAGTGCTCACCGACCCGCTGATCGGTAACGCGGTGTCCCTGGCGGCTCCGTTCGTCGCGTATCTGCTTGCGGAGGAGATTCATTCTTCCGGGGTGCTGGCGGTGGTGATCGCTGGACTGCTCGTCGGCCACGACGCCGGGCGAGGCGAGACGGGTGCGTCGCGACTGCAAACCGGCGCAGTGTGGCAGCTCGTTGCATTTCTGCTCGAAGGGTTCGTCTTCTTGCTGATCGGTCAGCAGCTGCCGGACGTGCTACGCGGTCTGCAGGATCACGACACCGCCAGCGTCGCCGCGGCAGCTGCGGTGACGGTCGGGGCGGTGTTGGTGATCCGCCCGCTGTGGTTGTTGTTCACGCAGTGGGTGCCGTCGTGGCTGCACGCGCGGTTGGGATCCGGACCGAGCGAGCGTCTCGGCGGACGCGAGCTGATTGCGCTGAGCTGGGCCGGAACTCGTGGGGTCATCTCGCTTGCGGCGGTGTCTGCGGTTCCGCTCACCGTCGACAGCGGCGAGCCGTTCCCGCACCGCGACCTGCTGGTGTTCTGCACCTACATGGTGGTGCTCGTAACGCTCGTCGGCCAAGGGCTGACGTTCGCTCCCCTGCTGCGCAAGCTCGGGCTGCGCGCGAATGCCGCGGAGGCAGAACAACTTCGTGACGAGGCGCGGCTGGCGACCGTCAAAGCCGGACTGGCGACCGTGGACGACCTACTTGCTCAGAAGGAGATCGGTCCGCCGTTGGCCGACGCGTTGCGGGCAAGCCTGCATGCACGCGCCAAGCGGTATCGCGCACGTATCGAGACGCTGGCGGTGTCCGACGATGGCGAGATCAAGCGATCGCCTGGCTACGAAACCTCACTCGCCGCACGCCGAGCGATCATCGACGCCCAGCAGCGCGAGCTGTTGCGTTGGCGCGATGCGGGGCGGCTTCCAGACTCCAGCCTGCGGATCCTGCGTCGCGAACTCGACCATGAGGAACGCACACTGCCGGACCGCTAGGTCAGTCCGGCAAGCTCCGCCAGCCTTGCCATGCCAGGTACTACCTGTGCGCGGTAGCGATCGAGGGCAGCGGTCAGGTCCGGCGTGGCGGGTGTATTCGGTGGCATGCGAGACGGGTTGAGCGCGACCCCGTCGGCCCACGCCTTGATGTCAGGCGCTGCGCTGAACGACGTCGCCGCGCGGTATCCCAGCACCTGCATCAGCGCCCAGTCGGTCGGCGTGTTCGAGAACGGCGACGGCGGGCAGAGTCGGTTCTTCTCAGCGTCGTCTTCGCGCGTCGCCTCGACGTAGCCTGCCAATGCCGCGCCGAAACAGGGAAAGCCAGTCCTGATGGGCTGCAACGTAATTGCGTCGTCTTGCCAGATGGGGACGAGCGGTCGTTGCTGTAGCCCGGATGCGGCGCAGTGGACGATGACGGCGTCGCGCACGATCGTGGCTTCGCCCTTGTCGAGCGTCAGCTTTCCTGGCTCGGCGTGGCGGATATGACCGAGTCGGACGACATTCTCGATGCTGCGCAGGTGGTCGAGTTCCCATTGAGCGAGGGTCGGGGTCTTCGCCATCGTTGGCGTCACCGACCGATCGACGCGGAGCATCACGCCCGCTTCCTCCAAACGCAGGAACAAGTCGTCCGCGGATGACGCTGCGCTGGCGGCCTCGACGGTGTCTGCAGCCATTCCGAAGATGACGGCAGGGTCGGGCTGCACTGTGGCGCGGTTGAGCATCCAGGGGTCGCGCGGGCGGACCCAGCAGATCGCGTCGGGATCGACTCCGTTGCCCAGCAACCAGATACACGCGTCGGTGGATGTCTTGCCCGCGCCGACGATGACGTACTGCGAGGGCGCTCCGCCGATCTTCACCAGGTCGTTGACGGTGACGAGCGAGGTTCCTTCGGCTACGTCGAACGGCGCGCGAGTGTTCGCCGGTATCTGCGGCGAGAGGTAGTGCGCGTTGACGATGCGACAGGTGGCGGGAACTGTGTGCCGCTTGCCCGACAGGCGTGAGACGAATTGTCGGTCGCCGAGGTAGTCGCAGTTCGGGTAGAAGGTGACCCTTCCTGTCGCGTGCAGCCGATCGCGGACATCCGCGTAATAGGCACAGATCTCGGGGGCGGTCGCCCTTTTGTGTAGACCGACTTCGGGTCCGCGAGTTTGGATTTCACCGGCACCCATCGGCGTCGATGCCACCCCGTAGAACACCGAGGCTTGGTGAAGACGGACGAAGGAATACGCGTCCAGCCAATGCCCGCCCACGTCGTGGCGACGATCGACGACCGCGACTGTGACATCCGCGTTGGCTGTCAACGCATCCGTGAACGCCATCCCGGCGGCGCCCGCCCCAACGACCAAGTAGTCGGCCTCCACGCTGCTCACGCTAATACACCTCGGTCGTGAGTCTTTTTGGAGTCCAGGGACTCCAAAAAGACTCACGAGGGCGGGTGGTCACGCCACCGACACTCGACGGCCGTGCTGCCCTCGTGTACATTCTGAACCATGTTCATATTGCACACCGTGGTGCAGGGATGACCGCCGAGTCGTATGCACCGACGTCGGGCGCCCATCGACCCGGCCACCTGATCACGGCCGAACGGATGAAGGCATACCTGGTCCCCCGGGTCCGAATGCCCGCCCGCGCGTGGAAGATTCGCTACTCGTCCACGACGGCGACTGGGCGACCGACGACAGTCACCGGCATGGTTCTCGTGCCACCGACCCCATATGCGGGCCCCCGCCCCCTGATCGGATACGGCATCGGCACTCAGGGACTGTCGAAATACAGCGCGCCCTCCCGGCAAATCGCGCTGGGGATCGAATACGAGGCCAGCGTCATCGCGAGTGCGCTGCGACGAGGCTGGGCCATCGCGCTGACCGACTATCCCGGCCTCGGCACACCAGGTGACCATCCATACGTCATCGGCCGGGCACTGGGCCCGGCGGTGCTGGACTGCATGCGCGCAGCCAGGCAACTCACCGAAGCCCAACTCGACCCCGACGGACCGCTGGCGATCTTCGGCTACTCGGAAGGCGGCAACGCTGCAGGCTGGGCCCTGCAACTGCAGCCGACCTATGCGCCGGACCTTCCGATCGTGGCCGGCGCCGTCGGCGCGGCGCCCGCGGACCTCGAAGCCATGATTTCGGCACTCGACGGTTCGCTGTTCGCGTTCCTACTCATCTACGGCATCTTCGGACTCAACGCCGCCTACCCCGAGATCGACGTCTATCAATACCTCAACCGCCGCGGGCATCGAGCCGTCGCACGATTCGGCAGAACTCACATTTCTCGGGCAGTCCCACTCGGCGCAGCCATGTCCTCGAAACGGCTCTTGGACCACGTCACGCAGTCGCCCTACGAAATCCCGGAGGTACTCGCACGCCTGCAGGACAACCGGCTCGGATCGATCGCGCCGAAGGCGCCGGTGCTGATCGGGGCCGGGACTCACGACCAGGTCATCCCCTACTCGCAGGCCCGAAACCTGTTCCGCGAGTGGCGGGATGGCGGCGCTGATGTGCACCTGCGAACAATGCCGATCCGTGAACACATCACGGGCGGAATCTCGTTTGCTCCCGCTGCGTTCGCCTTCCTGGCACGCCATCTCGTACAGGCCGGGCGGCGATGACGACGACGCGAACCCGTTGGGGCGACCGCGAAACCCGCCGACACGATATCCTGCGCGCCGGACGGACCCTGTTGCTCTCCAAAGGCCTTGCGGCGCTTCAGATGCGAGAAGTCGCCCGCGGCGCCGGCATCGCGCTCGGCACCGTCTACACGTACTTTCCGAACAAGGAGGCTTTGTTCGCTGCGATGTACGCCGACCGGCTCGACGCCATGCTGAGCGAACTCGCCCCGGCACTGGACACCACAACGAACGCCGAAGACCTCTTCGTCCACGTGGCCTCGGCGTACCGCGAGGTCTACACCGAGTTCGGCAAAGACGTCGACCTCGTCGCGATGCTAGGGAACAACGAGCTCGACACCTCGGTTCGTGACCGTCTCGTGCAGTCCGCAGGCAGGCTGCTCGCCGCGTTCCGCGTGATCGTCGAACGAACCGGCGTTGCGGAGGCCGACCTCGCATTGACCGTCATGTGGTCGTCCATCGTCGGACTCTGCGACCACTTCACCGGCGTCCGGCACCAACTGCACCAACATACCTGGGACGAAGCCGTCCGATTCACCGCACGGACTTTCGCGCGGGGTCTCGCACCCGAAGGGAAATCAGAATGAATCTCGCCAACCGACTACTCGATCGCGTCGTCAACCCACCACGATTGTCGGACCCCGACGCGCTACGCCGCGCCGTCAGCGGCAAAACCGTGCTCGTGACCGGCGCATCGTTCGGCCTCGGCGAATCGACCGCACGTAAGCTCGGCGCGGCAGGCGCAACCGTCCTCCTGGTTGCGCGGACCGCATCGAAACTCGACGACGTTGCCGCGTCGATCAACGCTGCAGGCGGACACGCCATGACCTACGCGGCGGACCTGACGGACGAGGTCGCCGTCGCCGAGTTGGCGAAGCTGATCACGGAGGAACACGGTGCGCTCGACATCATCGTGAACAACGCGGGCAAGTCGATTCGCCGCTCGCTCGAGCTGCAGTACGACCGCCCACAGGATTTCCAGCGGACGATCGATATCAACTACCTCGGACCGATTCGGTTGCTGCTAGCCCTGATTCCGCCGATGCGTGACAACGGCGGCGGCCACATCATCAATGTATCGACTGTCGGCGTGCGAATTGCCCCAGGTCCGCGTTGGGGTGCCTACCAGGCGTCGAAGGGTGCATTCGACACGTGGTTGCGCAGCGTGAGTCCGGAATTGCGCACAGACGGCATCGCTGTCAGCTCGTTGTATATGGCACTGATCTACACACGGATGAGCGCGCCGACTCCCATCATGCGCAAGCTGCCCGGCCTGCATCCGGACGACGCGGCCGACATCGTGGTCAAAGCAATCGTCGAACGCCCGCGCGACGTCGAACCGTGGTGGGTGTGGCCGGCCGAGGTCGGTTCCGCTGTCGCCCGCGGACCGCTCGAAGTTGCGATGCGCCTGATGTACCAGTTCTCGACGGACACCGCCAGCGCGACAGGAGCCGGCCGATGATCGCCCTCGATGTCGCCGCGACCACGGTGCCTGCACTCGCCCGGACCGGGCTGCTGAAGCCGGTTGCCCCACGTGCGATGTACCGCGTCGCGAAAACACTGCGGCGCCACGGTTCCAACCCCGCGACCGTTCTCGGCATCGCCGCGGCACGGTGGCCGAACCGCACGGCAGTGATCGACGACGAGGGAGCCGCCACCTACGGCGAGCTTTACACGAGCACCGAATCCCTCGCTGCCACCTTGTCCGTCGACTACGGCCTCGGACCGGGCGACGCCGTCGGTGTGCTGTGCCGCAACGGACGACGCTTCCTGCACGGTGTATTCGCGGCCAGCGCGATAGGCGCGGACGTCGTGCTCCTGAACACCGATTTCAGCGCCGACGTGCTGGCGAAAACTATTGCCGCACATCGGATCAGGATCATCGTCTGCGACGACGAGTACGACGAGACCCTGCGCGCCGCCGGTGCGACGCCGGTCGGCGATCAGCGAGTCACCCGACGCCGGCCCCGCAACCACCCGTCCCACGCCGGCCGAATCATCGTGCTGACGTCGGGAACGACCGGCACACCGAAAGGCGTGCCCAGGTCGCCAAAAGTGAGCCCGATCTTGGGTATCGCCGGGTCGATCCTCGAACGGACCCGGCTGCGAGCAGGCGGGCGCATCGTGATCGCGGTTCCGCTGTTTCATGCCTTCGGCTTCGCGATCGTCATGCTCGGAGCGACCCTGGGCGCCACGCTGATACTTCGCCGACGGTTCGATGCCGAGGCAGCGCTCGCCCAGGCGTCGATCCAGCGGGCCGACGCGGTCGCGGTCGTTCCGATCATGCTGCGCCGCATCCTCGACCTGCCCGAGGACGTCCGTGCCCGCAACCCGGTGCGGTCACTGCGTGTGGTGATCTCCGGCGCCGCGCCGCTCGACCCCACTCTGGCGCGCGACTTCATGGACGCGTTCGGCGACATTCTCTACAACGGCTACGGGTCGTCGGAAGTCGGAATCGGCACCTTCGCGGTCCCTGCCGATCTGCGTGCCGCACCGGGTACTGTCGGCAAACCTGTTGCGGGAGCGCCGGTTCGGATTCTCGATACTGCGGGCCGTCCGGTTGCCGCAAACGTCGTGGGGCGCATCTTCGTCGGCGGTGGCATGACCTTCGACGGCTACACCACCGGTGGCGCGAAGGCGATCGTCGCGAACCTGATGAGCACCGGCGACATGGGCTATCTGGACCATGCGGGGCGGCTCTTCATCGTCGGCCGCGAGGACGACATGATCATTTCCGGCGGCGAGAACGTCTACCCCCAAGCCGTGGAGAACGCGCTGGCTCGCCATCCTGATGTTGCCGACAACGCGGTGGTCGGCGTACCCGATGAGCAGTACGGGCAGCGACTCGCAGCGTTCGTCGTACTCCGCGGCGGCAACGTCGACACTCTCCGAACCTACTTGAAGGCGAACGTCTCTCGTTTCGAACAGCCTCGAGACATCCACGTGGTGTCGGAGATCCCCCGCAACCCGTCAGGGAAGATTCTCAGGCGCGAGCTGATCTGATCACTGCTTCTCGGCGAACTCCTCGACGATCTTCTTGCAGAACGCGGGGAGGTCGCGGGGGTTGCGGCTCGACACGAGACCGTTGTCCGTCACCACCTCTTCGTCGACGACCGTTCCGCCGGCATTGCGGATGTCGGTTCGCACGCTCGGGTACGACGTCAAGGTGCGCCCGCGGACGACGTCGGCCTCGACGAGGGTCCATGGGCCATGGCAGATGACGCCGACCGGCTTCCCAGCGTTCACGAAGTCCTTGACGAACTGGACCGCCGCGCTGTCTTGCCGCAGCTTGTCAGGGTTGGTTGTTCCGCCGGGGAGAATGAGCGCGTCGAAATCGGCGACCGATACGTCACTGACAACTCGATCGACTGTGAACTTGTCTGCGATCTCGACATCATGGTTCATCGCCTGAATCTCGCCGGCTTCGAGAGAGACGAGTTGCGTTGTGGCCCCGGCGTCCTCGACAGCGGAGCGAGGGTCGGTGAGCTCCACTTGCTCGACGCCGTCGGTCGCGAGAATCGCAACACGACGTCCCTTCAACGTATCCATTCGAAAACCTCTCCAGTCATCCTGCTCGTGCCACAACATCGGCCAGCTGTGCGGGGTCGCGACTTTCTGCCGCGAACACTGCGCCGTTCAGCCACGCGCGATCGATCATTTCCGCCACGTCGATTCGCCGAACTGCGTGCATCGCCGGGCTCTCGAACAGATCGTTCAAGTAGGCGACGACGCGATCTTCCACGACGGACCCGACATTGCCGAGCCAACCGAGCAATCGCGACGAGACCCCGCGTGGATCGATGTTCACGGTGACGTCCGATGACTCGACGCCATCGACGTCGACGAGGACTGTGCACGGCGCTTCGAGCACCAGCCGGATGCGCGCATGCACGACGATGTCTATGGCGTATGCCAACTCTCTGCCCGCGATTCGAACCGAGACCTCCATTGCGACGGGCGCCGCGACGAGGTAATCCCAGCCTGCGTCGTTGAACGGCGCGACGACCACCTTCGACGGGGTGCCGACCGCAGACGCAGTGCAGACGCCACCTGGACCGATAGCAATCGGCCCTATCTCGATGGGTTCGTCCACGAACCGTGTAATCACCTGCGCCACACGGTCTGCCGACGCTGCGGCGGCAAGCAGGTTCGCCGCGAAGTCCGCATGAGATAAAGCCGTCATCACCGGTAAATACCCGAACTGGACAAGGTCGAAACCTTGCACCACCACCACCGACCCTCGTGAGTCTTTTAGGAGTCCAGGGACTCCTAAAAGACTCACGAGGGTTGGTTCACGCTCCGAAGATCAAGATGTGCACTGCGCCAACGAGGATTCCGAGTAAGCCACCGTGGGCATAGAGCAGCCAGGCGTCCTGTTCGATCGCCGAGAAGAGCATTTCACCGAAGTCGTCGGGCGGCAGTTCACGGAATTTCGCGGTGGCGAAGGTATCGATGGCTTTCGCCTTGTCCGCATTCAACTCTGGGCTGTACAGCACCGCTGGAGCGAAATCGACGACTGCCAACCCGGCACCCCGCTCCAGGCCCTCGACATCGACGAAACCGAAGGAATTGCGTGCCATCACCATGAACGGCCCGAGTATCCGCTCAGCCTCCTCGGCGACCGCTTCCTCGACGTAGGCCCGCGTCTTGTCCGCGCCCGCGCCGTTCAGCAGTTCGTCGGTGAAATTCGTGACCGTCAACACCTCGACGGACAGCATCTGCGCAAGTTCTGCGGACGCCTCGTGCTGCCGTTGCGCGAACAACCCTTGCTTCCACAAATACTTGTAGCGCGGCTGTGGTTCGCCAGGTTCGAACACCACCTTGATCGCGATGATGTTGACGATGATGCCGATGATCGCGGCGCCGACAAGCACCCATAACCAGCTGGGTAGGAAGTGGAGAATCGAATTCAGGATGCCGGGCAATTCGATGTACGCCGCGCTCGGATCGAGTTCGTGAGCGTGCTTGACGTGGTCGCTGCTGTAGTGCAGCAACGACAGCCACAGCGCGAGGATGACGCCGAGCGGCGCGCCGAGCAACCCGATGCGGACCATGAACCGAAGCTCGGGAACGGCCATGCCCTTGATGATCGAGACGAGGACGTCGGGCCGCTTGCGTAGGTAGTTGACGGTCATCAACTTCACATCCAGGAGCTGATCGATGTTCTCGCCGATCTTCTTGAATGCGCGTTTCGACAGCGCTGGCAGATCGTCGTCGACCGTCCGCATCACCTGTTCCTTGACCGGATACGGCAGCGTGCTCCACAACTGCGGGTGCTGCTTTTCGATGACCTCGGTGGTCAACCGACGGATATCGGGACGGGCGGCGTTGGCGATGGTTTCGGCGAGACTGTCCGGGTCGAGCTCGTTGTAGAAATCTCCGATCCCGCCGATGCGATAGATCGATTTGTCGACGATCAGACTCGACATCTTCTCGGCACGACAGGGAATGAATCCCTGGAATCCGAGAATTCCATTCGGTGCGAACGTCGGAAGGATCTGCAATTTCCTTGGCAGGAAAGGAAATATCCTTTTCAGACCGGGGACGTAGAACCCGGTGAAATGAACGGGAGCGAACAACATGATCACGCCGGTCCAGTTGGTGATGAGACCCGCGAAAGCACTGAAAATCGGGATGCTGACGAGGTCGACGACGAATTTCGACTGCCCCGTCAATTCTTCCCAATTGAGGAACAGCCCGGCAGCAATAGTGGCCATGTCAATTCTCGATATCTCTCATCGGTGGATGCTCGGACAGAGATCAGTGCTTGTGCAACTTCGGCTTCGGAGGTCCGGACCCGATCGTCCTGTCGCCGCGTTCGTGTTTGTCCCACCCGCCCGCCGTGTATCCGGTCATGTCGAAACACGCGTCGCAGAACTGCCTGCCGAACTCCGACAATTCGATGCTGCGATAGATGCTGATGGCGGACTTCACGCTCTCGATCGCCGCCATCGCGCGCGGCTGTACCTCGAGTAGCGAGTACCTTCGGAAATCCTCGACCGGCTCGGTCGAGAACCTGACGATTCCGAGCCGTTCGAGATTGACGAGGTAGTGCTGATCGCGGTCCGGCCAGCGGCAACTGGACATCTCCGCGATCAGGTTGATGCCTGCGGCAAGGCGCTCGGAGCCGATCTGGAACAGCGTCTTGGTCCGAATATCGATGGCCGGTTGCACGCCGGCCTTGCCAAGGAAGCGCACGATTCGAGCCTCGTCCGGATGCAACTGGTCGAGGATATGTGTGAACGCGGGATGCCGTCCGCCCGCTTCGTAATCCGGCTTTTGTGACATTGCGATAAGCCTGGCGCCGTAAGCGCGAAGGTCTGCGTCGTGTTTGTCTTCGACCGGGGTCGATTCCCCTTTCGACTCGGCCGACTTTTCGGTCGACGGTCGGTCGCCGAGCAGGTCGATCGCCTTCCAGACACCTGCACGAGCCACGTTGCCCAGCGATCCCCGAACCGACTTGGATTCACCGTCACGCGTCATTGCGGAGGCCTTTCTTTGCCGCTCTTTCTAGCCCTCCTGAGCGTAGCTTGAAGCGCGGCTCGACCCCGGTGAATCAAACTGCAGATGAATACGATTCGATTACTGCGCCTGGGATCGACGCCTCGGCTGAGATCGTTCAACCGGTACTCGACAAGAGGCGAGCTAGCGGCTCGGCTGCCGCTCCGCGTCGTCTGCGGTCTCGACGTCGTTGCCGTCGAACATAATTCGCGCCCACCAGTCGTGCAACGAGCTGGGCTCGGGCCAAATTATCGGGTCGTCAGGCATGTGCAACAGGTACCCGCCGGCGGTTGCCACCAAACGTGGTCACTGATGGACCTGGGCTGGATCGACGGCCGCGATGTCGCTCGGGCGGGGCGTGCAGTTGCGCACTGCCTCCTCGCGCGTGGCGGTCAGCGAGAAGACGGTGTCGAGTGCCGTCAACCGAATCGGGCGGCTGGTCGCCGGACCGTCCGCGACAACGGCGAATGGGATGTGGGCTGCCCCGCGACTAGCGGAGATCAATACGGACATCCCTGCCGACGCCAGGAACTCCACCTCGGTCAGGTCGATGATCAGCGCTACGGGTTCGGTGTCGAGTGCCGAATCGACCGCGTCTTGAAACTCTGCCATGGTGAGTAGATCCAGCGAGCCGGCAACCGCGAGTACGGTCACCCCGTCGACCATCATCAAAGAGGTCTCGACGGTGTTGTCGGGCTGGCGGAAATCTGAGGACACAGTGAACCTCCGGGCGCGAGTGATTACTCCATAACGGCGATCACTCAATAAATCACCGGGCTCACGCCACACTGCGAAAGCAGTAGGCCTGCGGCTCCGCGTCAAGGATATCCTAGCCAGACCGGTCTGTCTAGTATACGATCTTGCACATGGAGGCAGCTGTGGTGCAAGCGCCTGCACAACCGACGGCTCGCGAGCGGATCCTCTCCTGTGCCTACGATTTGTTCTCCCGGCGCGGAATCCGCGACGTCGGGACGGACGAGATCATCGCTGTCGCCGGCGTCGCCAAGGCCACGCTGTATCGCCACTTCCGCAGCAAAGACGATCTTGTCGTTGCGTTTCTCGAGCGCCGCGAACAGCTGTGGACCTACGGACTGATCAATGCCCGGTCCCAGGAACTGGCAGACGAGCCCGAGGCGCAACTGCTGGCCATCTTCGACGTCTTCGACGAGTGGTTTCGCTACTCCGACAATTTCGAAGGCTGCTCCTTCATCAACGTTCTGTTGGAGATGGGCGCAGACCACCCGGCAGGCCGGGCAAGCATCGCTCACTTGGAAAACATTCGAAACATGGTGCGCGAGCTAGCTGTTCAGGCAGGCCTACGCCACACCGAAGAGTTCGCGCAGTCGTGGCACATCCTGATGAAGGGGTCGATCATTTCGGCGACCGCGGGCGATCTCGATGCCGCCAAGCGCGCCCAAGCAATGGGCCGAACGCTCATCGAACAGCACCGGTAACCGGCTCCCGGTCTCAACCGGTCACGATGCCGACGACCAGGTTGAGCGTGGTGGCAAGGATGACGGTGCCGAAGGCGTAGGACAGTAGGCAATGCCGTAACGCGACCGAGCGGATCATCGTGTTCGAGACGGACGTATCCGACACCTGATAGGTCATGCCGAGGTTGTAGCTGAAGTAGAAGAAGTCACGGTAGGCCGGTGGATCGCTGGAGTTGAAGTCGATTCCGCCAGGAGTGTCCGAGTAGTAGAGATAGGCGTATCGCGCGGCGTACATCAGATGCACGCCGGCCCACGACAACGCCACTGCGGCGACCGCAATACCGGCCGCGGCGCGACTGTCTCCGTTTTTGCCCGACAGCAGCAACAGGACGACACCGATGAGTCCGCCCAAAGCCGCGACGACAACCACCAATTCGTCGACACGAGGCTTGAAATCCTCTCGCCCGGCGTTGCGGCGAGTGCTCTCGGCATCCATCGGCCACAACACAAGCCATCCGGCGACGACGAAAATCCCTCCGGCCGTGGCGATGCCGGCGAGGGCTCCCACGATGGCATTCGTCCACGAGCCGACTCCTACGCCGGTCGCTGCTCCCCCGATCACCGCACCGGCGAGGCGTGCGATCGCCGATCTCGGCAGCATGGTCGTCATCGTTACGACTGTAATGTGTGCAGGCAGACTAGCTTTCTCACATGAGCACGTCTCCGGAAAATACATCGTCCTCGAATGACGAGAGCCGCCTGACCGTCATCCTCGCGTTCAGCGCGAACCTTCTGATCGCCGTCGCGAAGACCGTCGCGGCTGTCGTCACCGGGTCCGCGTCGATGACTGCCGAGTCCGCGCACTCCTGGGCGGACACGGGCAACGAGGTGTTCCTGCTCATCGGCACCAGGAAGGCCGCGCAGCCTGCCGACACCGAACACCGACTCGGCTACGGACGCGTGGGCTACATCTGGTCGATGTTCGCTGCCTTCGGGCTGTTCACGGTCGGCGCGGCGGTCTCGATCTGGCATGGAATCCAGTCGCTGGCCGACGGTAGCGAAGAAGGGTCGTCGTACGGGTGGGCGTACGCCGTGCTCGCGGTTTCCTTTGTGCTGGAGGGCACTTCGTTCCTGCAAGCTTTGCGGGAGGCACGGTCCGGCGCGGTGAAGCGGCGAATCCACCCACTGCGCTACGTCCGGGTGACCTCGAATCCGATGTTGCGCGCGGTCTTCGCGGAGGACCTGTCCGCGCTCATCGGCATCGGCGTCGCGGCGTCCTGCATCCTGGCGCACCAACTCACGGGAAATGCTGCGTGGGACGCGGTCGGTTCGATCGTTGTCGGTCTGCTGCTCGGCTGTGTCGCGGTGTTCCTCATCAGACGCAACATGGACTTCCTCACCGGCGAGGCGGTCACTCCGCTCGCGCGCAACGTCGTCCTTGCCGCACTCCTCGACCACCATGAGATCGAACGGGTCAGCTTTCTGCACATGGAGTGGGTCGGCGCCGACAGGATCTTCCTGGTCGCTGCGGTCGACCTGGTCGGGGATGCGCCGGAGTCCGACGTGGCCGCGCGCCTCGCCGCCATCGCCAATGCCGTCCACGAGCGGCCGGAAATCGAGCGAGCGGTCCTCACTCTCACCCGACCGGGCGATCCAACCGACCTGCGTCCCACTCCCCTGCCTGCCTGGTATCGGTGAGCCGCTACGCCGACTCCGCCACTTCCACCGCCGCGCGCACACGACGGTCCGCGGCCAAGATTCTGTCCAGCCCACCGAGCGGCCCGCGCAGTACGAGTGCGAGCCTGACCCAGCCCGGTGTGATGATCCGCGGCGAGCGATGTTCTATTCCGCGCAGGAGCGCCGCCGTCGCTGTGCCGAGCGGGGCCGGTCGGGTGAGAAAGGCGGGAAATGCCTTGCGCAACAATGCAGCACTCGGCCTGGCAAATGCGGTCTCGACCATGTCGGTGCCGATGAAGCCGAAATACGCAACTCCGACGGTGACCCCGTGCTGTGCCAATTCGACTCGCATTGCGCGCCCGAGCTGCTCTACGCCTGCCTTGCTCACCGCGTAAGACGCGTTGAGCGCACCGTTGAAGAAGCTGTAGATCGAGGACACCAGCACGATGTGTCCCCGAGACTCGATGACGTGGGGCAGCGCGAATTTCACTGTGCGCCAGACGCCGTAGAGATTGACGTCGACGGTCCGCTCGAAGTCGGCGACGGCGATGGTCGATACAGACGTGGTCGGTGGCGCGATTCCTGCGTTCGCGATCACGATGTCGATGCCCCCGAACTCCTCGACCGTGTCGCGAACGGCAGCTTCGAGCGCCGCTGCGTCGGTGACGTCTGCTGTCGAGAATCGTGCCCGCTCGCCGAGTTCGTCGGCCAAGGCCGCCAGGAGTTCCGGCTCTAGCCCGACGAGACTCACTCTGGCGCCCTCAGAATGAAGCCGGCGCGCGATTTCTGCACCTATTCCGCGTGCTGCGCCGGTGACAAGAACGGATTTTCCGGCGACGGGAAACGACTGCATCACGACTCGCTTTCGGTGATTTTCGAATGTTCAGACGACTGTGACAGGCACGCGCGCGGGTGCGAGGTGGTAGTCGGACTCGTCGAGCTTCCGTGTCCGCTGGCGGTACTCGAACGTGAAGCCGGGCCAGCTGATCGGGTTCGTGCCGGACGCGGTCTTGTACCAGCTGCTGCAGCCCTGACTCCATACCGATGCTCGGATGCGTTCCTGCAGCTTGGTATTGAATGCGTCCTGGACACCCTCACGGACGTCGATCCAGGACACGTCACCCTTCGCAAGGCGCCGCACGGCCTGGATGACGTAGCCAATCTGCGACTCGAGCATGAACACGATCGAGCTGTGGCTGAGGTTGGTGTTCGGACCGTAGAGCACGAACAGATTCGGGAACTTCGCAACACTCATGCCCAGGTACGCTTGCGCGCCCTCGCGCCACTCGTCGCGCAAGACGACACCGTCGCGACCGGTGATGTGCATCGGAGCCAGCAACTCGGTGGCCTGGAAGCCTGTGCCGAGAATGATCGCGTCGACCTCGTGGAACGCGCCATCGGCGGTGACGATGCCGTTAGCTCGAACCTCCGTGATGCCTGACGTGACCACATCGACATTGTCGCGGACCATGGCACGGTAGTAGTCGTTCGAGATCAGAATTCGCTTGCAGCCCATCGGATCCTTCGGCGTGAGCTTCTCGCGCAGGGTGACGTCGGTGACTTCGTCGCGCAGGTAACGCCGGAATCGTGCCGCGTACGGTGCCATCAGCTGCGGGAACGTGGTGAACCCCGCCGCGCGCGGTTCCAGCTGGCAGTAGGTCGCCCAGCGTGAAAGGCGTTGCAGCCCGGGCACAGCGGCAAACGCTTTGCGTGCGATCGGGTGATAGGCGTAGTCCGGCTTCGGGATCACATGGGCCGCGTCGCGCTGGAACAGCTCGAGACTTGCCACGTTCTTGGCGATCTGCGGTACGAACTGGATCGCGGACGCACCAGTGCCGATGACCGCGACGCGCTTGCCGCGAAGGTCGTAGTCGTGGTTCCAGCGGGCCGAGTGGAACAATTCGCCTGCAAAGGTGTCCATTCCCGGAATGCGTGGGTAGGCAGGACGATTCAGCTGTCCAGTCGCTGCGACGAGCACATCGGCGTCGTGCGTGCTGCCGTCCGCCAGCGTGATGTGCCAGCTGCCTGCACCCTCGTCGAATGCTGCCTCCACCACCTCGGTGTTGAACCGAATGTGGCGGCGGACGTCGTATTTGGTTGCCGTGTCGCGCAAGTACTGCAGGATCTCCGGCTGCGGCGCGAACCGCCGTGACCAGTCGGTCTTCTCCTCGAACGAGAACGAATACACGTGCGAGGGCACGTCACACGCCGCGCCGGGGTAGGTGTTGTCCCGCCAGCAGCCACCGACATCGCCGGCCTTCTCGAAGATCGTGATGTCGGTGTAGCCGGCCTTCTTCAGGTGGATCGCCATGCCGAGGCCACCGAAGCCCGTTCCGATGATTGCAACCGATGGGGTGTGTGCCATGTTCTCGCCCTTTCCGTGTTTGTGGTGTGGACTTAATGATCCGCGCGGCGACCGGCCGACCAGCCATGGTTCGCGGCCGAAGAGTTACTAGATTCGGCAACGACATTGGTCGCTCGCTTCTAGGCTGATGACCGTGGACTGGGACCTTCCGCGAACGCCGACGAGCATTTTGGTGCTTCTCCGCCTCGCCGCCGATCACGACGTGCCCGCCCAGGTGTGCCTGCGCGGGACCGGGATTCGCGCGGACCGACTCCAGCAACCCAACGCGGAGGTCACTGGACGCGACGAACAACTGGTCATTGCGAACCTGCTCGATGCCCTCGGGAACCGAGCCGGGCTCGGCGTCGAAGCAGGCAACCGGTATCACCTCACGACGTACGGAATCTGGGGATTCGCACTGATCAGCTCCCCCACGTTGCGCAGCGCGATCGACGTCGGGCTTCGCTACCTCGACCTCACCTTTGCATTCACGCACATCCACACCCGTGAACAGAACGGCGAGTTTCAGTTCGTCCTCGATACGCCGGGCATTCCCGTCCCGCTGCAGCGGTTCGCCGTCGAACGCGATGCGTCCGCGATTCGGTTACTCGAGCGGGAACTGTTCGCCGCACCGACCCCCGTCGAGCGGGCCAGCTTCATCTATCCAGCGCCCGACGACGTCGGTCCGTATATCGAAACATTCGGTGTCACACCGGAATTCGGCGCACAGGAGAACATCCTCGCGTTGCCGCCAGCCCTGTTGGATCTGCCGCTACCGCAAGCAAACGAGCACACAGCGGCATTGGCACAAGCGCAATGCCGCGACATGCTGCAGCAGCGAAACGAACGTGCGGGCCTGGCCGGGCGGGTCCGCGACCTCCTACTCGCGAACCCTGCCGCGCCGCCGAGCGCCGAGCAAGTCGCCCACGAGTTGAACATGAGCTCCCGGACGTTGCGGCACCGGCTCGGGGCCGAAGGGACCTCGTTTCGCGACCTTCTCGACGAGGTTCGGCAGCGGCTGGCCGAAGAGATGCTCGTCTCCGGCAGGCTGACCGTCGCCGAAACCGCCCAGCGGCTCGGCTACGTCGAACTGTCCAGCTTCTCCCAGGCGTTTCGCCGCTGGAACGGCATGGGACCCCGTGCCTACCGAAACGCCCGATTACCCGCGCGCCGCTGACCGTTACGCCGACGCAGCGCGGAACGGAACGCCTGCGTTCAACCGGGACTGGAACTGATTCGTCGACGCGACGGCAACCGGCCGCGCACCGTCCAGCCCGAGGTCACGCAGGTTGTTCGCCATACGATGGCGAGACTCACCGACCCGCAGCGTCAGCCCACCCGGCAGGTGGGCTGACATGCCGTTTCGAAGGTCGACATTGGTCCTGAGCACATTCCCGTGGTGCTGTGAATACAGCACCAGCGGCATGGGCGGAGTCGGGAAGACCGGTCGCGCTCGCCCCGAAAGCTCCATGATCGTCGAGCCGTCGCTCGGATCCTCGGTGATGCTCGAGAACCGTCCACCGCCGAGATCGAAACTGATCGGCGCAACAAACTTCGGATATCCCCAGATCTCGGATCCGGCGGCGAACGCCGCCTCGGTGGTAACCGGCAGATCGAGAATGTACGCCCCTTGTTCACGCCGATCTGGGCTTCGCAGCAGTTGCGTCCAACCGAGGAGCGGTGGCCGCTTCTTCGTCCCCTCCGGGTAGACGAGTATCCCGACGCCGACTTCGTTGTACGGACCGATCGACGTTTCCCGGTACTCGTAGAGCGCGACAGCGACGACGGGCTTCTTGCCGACATGAAGTGCAGGCCGCATGCCGGTCCCGGCGAGCTTGTCCGCCACGGCGCTTGGGTCAGCGGCGAAGAGCGCGAAGACGTTCGAGTTGTCGTAGTACAGAATCGGCAGGTCGACATCGCCTGCCGATGTCTGCACTGTCTTGGTCGGTACCGCGAAAAACGGTTCGGTCGCATAGCGAGCGGGGACTATGGTCGACATTTCGCCAATACCTCTTCCTGAATATCCTCGATCACCGCGAGGCGGTTGATCTGGTTCGTTCCTTCGAAAATTATGGGTAGCCGTGCGTCGCGGAATGCTTTCTCGGCACGATTCGCGTGCAGCAGGCTGTGATTGCCGATCAGATCCATTGCTGTGTTGCACACATTCAGCGCACGGTCGGTGCAGTACAGCTTCGTCATCGAAGCGGCCGCCTGCGTGGGTATGAAGGTCCGCGCCTGGTCCCACACCATGCCGCGAATCGCGGCCGTCTCAGCGACCATGTCGGCGAGTTGCAACTGAACTTCTTGGTAGTTCACCAAAGGCTTACCTGCCAGAGTGGTGCTGCAGGCGAACTCGAGCGCGGCCTCCATCGCCGCTCGCGCAAAGCCGACGCCCATGGCGGCAACTGGAATGCGCGATACGTTCAAGGTGGCCCGGTTGAGTGCCCAACCCTGACGGAGTCCGCCGACAACGTTGGCTTCGGGAACGAACACATTATCGAGCTCGAATTCGGCAGTGCCCGAGGCGCGCATGCCCATCTTGTGCTCTTTTCGCAGGGGCGTGAACCCCGGCGTGGGCGGTTGGACGACAAAGCAGGTCCACGACGCCATTCCCTCGCCCTCCAATGCGGCGAACACACAAATCGTCTTCGACAGATCGCCGCCGCCGATGAACCGCTTGCGACCGTTGAGCCGCCAGCCGCCGGGGACGCGCGACGCGACCATTCCCGGCTCGTACTGTTCGGCGCCATGACCCTCTTCGACGTCCGACCCGGCGGTCGGTTCGGTGATCGCAAACGAGAATGGATGCGGCTCACCGGATTTGATCTCACGGAACGCAGGAAGAATGAACCGCCGGATTGCCATGGGATCACCGGAGAACAGCAAGGGACACTGCCCGAGCGCGGGCACCATCAGGCTCAACATGAGCCCGCCGCACCCGCGGGCGAACTCCTCGACTTTCACCGCAAGCGCCCAGACGGGATGATGCCCGGCCGACACAATGGCGGTGCCGAACGGTCGCGGCAAGACCATGTCGGTCATGAACCCCTCTCGCCCGGCCGCGACGATGGCCTGGCGCAAGAGCGGATTCCATTGCGTGAGCGGCGGTTGCGGAGTGACGTCCAACTCGAGGGACACCGGCACCAGTACGAGATCGGCGAACTCACGCGCACGCTCTCGCAACGACGCGAGCGACCGCGGCAACCTGGCGGTGTCGCGCTCCCACAGCGTCTTCGGGTCATAGCCGACGATCCGTCGTGACACTGGGTTCAGCCCGGCGAACGCTGTCCGCGGCGACAACGGGTCCGAGGGCGCAACGAAACCGTCCAATGCAATTCCGGCACTCATCACGCACGCTCCCATTCCGCAACGAACATCGACAACTCCACCGGCGTACCCCCGAGCAGCCGCAGCGCATTGGCGTCTCGCACCAATTTCTCCAGTCCTTCGTCCTGCATATAACCGCGACCACCCAGCACTTGCATGCCGTTGTTCGTCGCTACGCAGCAGGCAAGGTGAAACGTCGAACGCACGCCGCACAACTCTGCGAACGGCTCTGCCCCTGGCCTTTTCGCTGCGAAGCCGGCGAGATAGTGACGGGCCGACCGCGCCGTGGACGAGATGTTCCCCAACATCTGCGCGACGGCGGGAAACTCCTCGATCGTCTTTCCGCCTTGGCGGCGAACACGCGCATACGCGCGCGCAAGCGAGAGGCTGTGATCGACCAGTCCCGCTGCGATCGCAGTCATTCCGAGATGATCGAGGTAGAGAGCCTCGACATACGCCGCCGTGTCGGTCGCTGCAACCGCCGCGCCCGCGCAACTCACCGTCGCGGTCTCCAACTCGTCGAAACCATGGCTGTGTCGGCGTGTCTCGACAGTGCAATCATGGCGATCGACGACGTGCCACACGATGTTCTCGCCGTCGAATCCCGCCGCCAACAACGACTTCCAGACGCTGCCCACCACAACGCGTGAATGCGCAGCGAGATCGAAGTAATCGGTCAACAATGCCGAATCGGTGTCGTCCAACTCGCGACCGCCGAGCAGTCTGGGTAGCGCATGTCTGCCCATCCCGTAGTGGCCGAGCAGCGATACCGCGGTCGCCACGTTCGTATCCGCCAGCCCGAGCCGCGCCCGCAACCAGGTCCCGAGCGCCTGCCGATGAAGCCCGAACGCCACTCCCCCGTTGACAGCGGCCACCGATCGGAGCGTGTCTACCGTGGATTCGAACGAGCCGGACGACCCCCACAACCCGTCGCCCGTGTCGCTCGCCAGCAATCCGATGTGACCGGCTTCATCCATCACACGCGTCAAATCGTCTGCGGTGAGCGTCTTTTCGTGACGCTCGACGAGCGGTGCCACCACGTCGACACTGAACCGCGTAGAACTCATGTCAGGGCTCCTTCACCGATCGCTTCGGCCAGTTCGTCGAGCGCTTCGACGGTGTAGACGGCGACATCCTGGACGTGCGGGAGTACGTCGCGGCAGGCGGTGAAGCCGAAGTTCAATTTCCCGTCGTAGGACAGAATGGTGATATTCAGTGCCTCGTTCTTGGACAGCAACGACATCGGGTAGAACTCCTCCATCCGAGCGTCGCCCGCATACAGCGCGGTCCGTGGACCTGGGACGTTCGAGATCACCAGGTTGAACATCGGGCGGACCGCCGAGGCCCCCGGCACGATCTGCTTCGCCAGCCAAGGTGCGCCGGCCAGGATCGCGTAGTCGCTCAGCACGCCTGCGTCCAACGACTGCAGGTGATTCTTGCCGGCCGTCGTCGAGGCACTGATTGCGGCGAGCCGCTCGAGCGGATCCTGCTCGTTCGTCGCGAGATCGGCGAGGATGAGACTGACCGCGTTGCCGTCGTCGTCGCCCGCCGCGCGGACCGACACCGGGCACATCGCAGTCAACGGCACATCGGGCAGTTCTCCGAGGTCAGCCAGATATCGGCGTAACGCGGTCGAGCACAAGGCGAGCACGATGTCGTTGACAGTAGTGGCGCTGCTCCTGGCCAATGCGCGGATTTCCCCGAGGTCCAGCACCGCGGTCGAGATGCGGCGTTGGGGTCCGATTGCAGCGTTCAACGCCGACGGCGGCGCCTGGAAGGGTCCGACCAGCGGATCGTTGCGTCGAACTGCGCCGAGTGCGAACGTGCTCAACGCTCGTGGCACTTTGACCGCGTCGATCACCCGTTGGCCGAGGCTTCGACCGACAGTTCGCCGCGGCGACCGCTTCGGTAGCTCGCGCGCCCATGGCGGCGGCGGAAACTCTGCGGTCGGTGCGGTGGTAAAGGTTTCGGCCAGCAGCCGAATGCCTGCGACGCCATCGAACAAGGAATGGTGTGCCTTCAGGTACACCGCGATTCGATTGTCTTCCAGCCCTTCGATGACATGCATCTCCCACAGCGGCCGACGTGGGTCCAGCGGCGCCGAGTGCAAGCGCGAGACGAGGACGCCGAGTTCGCGTTGACCGCCCGGACTGTGCAGCGCGGAGTGGCGAAGGTGATAGTCGATGTCGACATCAGTGATGACCTCGCGTGTCCCCGGCAGCGGCACCGGCCGCGGATGGGTCAGGTAGTTGAACGGCCGACTGGTCGCAGGATAGGCACTCCATGCCGCGACGAGCCTGCGGGCGAACTCGACTGCGGGTTCCGCCGGGCGAAAAATCATCAGCGAAGCGACCTGCATCGGAGTGTCGGGAGAGTCGACCCAGGTCCAGAACGCGTCAGCGATCGACATCGACTTCTTTCCGGTCATGACGGGTCCCGATGTGTGGCTTCGGCACGCAGAATCGCTTTGGACAAACCTGCGTTGTGGATCATGAACTCGTCCATGACCGTGGTGACGACCCCGCGCGCTTGCAGCATCGGGAGAACCCACCAGGGTGAGGCAACCTTGGCCGATCGGCGTTCGATGCCACCGATGATTGCGGAGCCGATCTGCTCGACCGGGATGGGATCGGTGACGAAGCCTGGCAACGCCTTTCGTGCCTCGTCGACGTGATCGATCGCAAACGTCGAATCAGCCATGTCGGTTTTGACGAATCCGGGATAGGCGACGCCCGCGGTCGCGCCGTGCGGGGCAAGTTCGACCCGCAATGCTCTCGTGAGTTGTTCGATTGCGGCTTTGCTTGCGGCATAAGGCGAATTGAGGGCGCCGTTGAAGAAGGCGTAGATCGACGAGACAACGACGACGTGGCCGTGGTTCTCGACTACTGCGGGCAATGTCGCGCGAATGGTGCGCCATTGGCCCATCAGGTCGATGTCGATGCCACGTTCGAACTCTTTCGGATCGATCGTGAGCAACGTGTCGGGAGGGGGCGCAATCCCGGCATTCGCTACCACCACGTCGATTCCGCCGAACTGCGCAATTGTCGCCGCGGCTGCTTTCTCCAACGCTTCGAAATCCGACACGTCGGCATTGAATGCCGCTGCGCGGCTGCCCAATTGCGCTGCCAATTCTTCCAGCGGTGCCATCGTCCGTCCGACGAGGCTGACGTAGGCACCCTTTGCATATGCCTGTCGCGCGATTTCGGCACCGATGCCACGGGCGGCGCCGGTGATGAAGACGACCTTGCCATCCAGGTCGATGCGATCACGCTGTGCCGCGGCACCCACCACGGGAATCTGCTGCGCGAGTCCGCCGAGCACACCGCGCGCGGACCGAACAACTTCGATGATATTCATTACTAGACAAGTTCTTTCGCTGATTCATGCAAGACAAACAAGGGCAACCGCAACGCTGCGGAGGCGTGGACGGGCACCGCCGGCCGCGTCGGCGAAACCGCCTTCACGGGTCGGTACTTCGACCCGAGCGCCGGGCGTTCATCGTCGGATCCCTTGTTCGGCCAGAACGACATCGCTCGCTCCGCTTGGGCGGTGATCGTCAGCGACGGGTTCACGCCGAGGTTGGCCGAGATGGTCGAGCCGTCGGCGATATGGAGGCCCTCGTGGCCGAAGACGCGCTGCCATGGATCGATGACACCCGTTTCGGGGCTGTCGCCGATCGCGCAGCCGCCGATGAAATGAGCTGTCATCGGAATGTTGGCGATCTCGCCGACTGTCCCGCCTGCTCGGCCGTCGATGCGCTTCGCGATCCGCCGCGCGGCGTCGTTGCCCGAGGGTATCCAGGTCGGGTTCGGCGCGCCGTGCCCTTGCTTGGACTCGAGCTTGTATCGACCGAACCGGGTCTTTCTGCCGGACACGGTGATCGAGTTGTCGAGCGTCTGCATGACCAGCAAAATGACCGTCTTCTCCGACCAGCGTCGAACCGACAGCCAGGTGAGGTTGCGCGGATCCCTGAGTAGTTCGAGCACCCAGCCGACCCAGCGCGGATACTTCTTGTCACCGTCGGTGAGCCAGGTCTGCAGCAGTCCCATCGCGTTGCTGCCTTTGCCGTAACGGACAGGCTCGATGTGCGTGTGCTCGTCTGGATGGAACGACGACGTGATCGCCACACCTTTGGTGTAGTCCGACTTGCGGTTTCGCGATTTCGCACCGAGGATCGACTCGGAGTTGGTGCGCGTCAGCAGCCCGAGCCGCTCGGACACGTTCGGCAGGTCGCCGCTGTCGCGCATGCGGTGCAACAACTTCTGGGTTTGGTACGTGCCTGCAGAGAAGACCACCTGCTGCGCGGTGAACATCCGTCGATTCTTCTTGCGCTGCGCCGACTTTCCGGTGCGGACGGTATCGATCGCGTAGCCGCCGTCTGGCAGGGGCCGGACGGCGGTGACGGTCGTCAGCGGATGCACCTCGGCCCCAGCCTGTTCGGCGAGGTAGAGGTAGTTCTTGTCCAGGGTGTTCTTCGCGTTGAAGCGGCAGCCGGTCATGCACGATCCACAGTTGGTGCAGGCGTTGCGATCTGGTCCTACACCACCGAAGAAGGGGTCCGCGACCTTCGCACCGGGCGCTACGTCCGGACCGCCGAAGAACACGCCGACCGGTGTCGGATGGTAGGTGTCGCCGACGCCCATTTCCTCGGCGACTTCCATGATCACTTCGTCCGACGGTGTCACGACGGGGTTTTCGGTGACACCGAGCATCCGTTTAGCTTGGTCGTAGTAGGGGGCGAGTTCGGCGCGCCAGTCCGCAATGTGCGACCACTGGGGGTCGTCGTAGAACGGTGCGAGCGGCTCGTACAAGGTGTTGGCGTACACCAGCGACCCGCCACCGACACCCGCCGCGGACAGGATGACCGCGTCGTCGAGCAGGTTGATCCGCTGAATGCCGTAGCAGCCGAGTGCCGGCGCCCACAGGAAGCGACGTATGTTCCACGACGTCTTGGGATAGCTGTCCGGTTCGAAACGGCGCCCGGCTTCGAGCACACCGACCTTGTAGCCTTTCTCGGTCAGCCGCAGGGCCGAGACCGAGCCTCCGAATCCGGACCCGATGACCAACACGTCATAGTCGTAACTCATTTGTGCCCAACTCCTTTCAGTACCTTGAGCGCCACGGTCAATCCTTTGGCCCAGACCGGGTAAGCGATTGCGCGAGGCGGGGTGAAGCCGAGCACACGTTGCCGCGCGACGGTCTGCGCTTCGGTGTATTTGAGGAGGCCGTCGGCACCGTGGCGGCGGCCGAGGCCGGAGTCGCCCATTCCGCCCATAGGCGAGTCGAGACTCCCCCAGGCCGCGGCGAATGCTTCGTTGATGTTGACGGTGCCCGCGTGCAATCGCTTGGCGACGGCGTCGCCCCGCCGGCTGCGACTCCACACACTGGCGTTCAGTCCGTACACGGTGTCGTTTGCGATCGCGACGGCTTCGTCGTCCGAGCCGACGGTGTAGACCGAGACGACGGGACCGAACGTTTCCGTTCGATACACGGTCATATCCGGCGTGACGTCGGTGAGAACGGTCGGCTCGTAGAAGAACGGACCGAGGTCGGGACGGGCACGCCCGCCGGCAAGCACGGTCGCGCCACGCTCGACGGCGTCCTGCACATGTGTTGCAACAGTGGATAGTTGGGCCTCGTTGGTCAATGAACCGACGTCGTAGCCGTAGTCGTAGCCCGCACCGAGCTTCAGGTTCTCGACCCGGGAAATGAACTTCGCGACGAACTCGTCGCGCACGGACTTGTCCACGTAGATGCGCTCCATCGAGACGCACAATTGGCCGGTGGATGGGAAGCAGGCATCGATTGCCCCGGCTGCTGCGCGGTCGAGGTCGGCGTCTGCCAGCACCAGCATCGCGTTCTTGCCACCGAGTTCCAGCGAAGCGCCGATGAGTCGCTCGCCTGCAGCACTGGCGATTCGTCGTCCGCTGCTGGTCGAACCGGTGAACATCACAAAGTTTGCGTTGTCCATCAGGGGCTTTCCGATGCTGCCGCCCGATCCGATGACGATCTGCCAGACGTCGTCAGGCAATCCCGCCTCGCGCAGCAGCGAGTGCGCCCACAGCGCGGTGAGCGCAGTCTGGGTGTCGGGTTTCTGCACGACTGCGTTGCCGGCCAGCAGAGCTGGAATGGTATCCCCCGCAGCCATACTGAGCGGGTAGTTCCATGGCGAGATCACCGCCACGACGCCCTTCGGATGCCGGAGTTCCCTGGTGCGGGTCAGTATCGGAACCGCTCCCGCACGCCGCTTCGCTCCGAGCAGCTTCCGCGCGGTTCGTGCGTAGTAGCGAGCGGTCATCGCAATGTCGACAACTTCGAGGAACGCGTCGCGACGTGTCTTGCCGTTCTCCAGCTGAATGAGGTCTAGTGCTTCATTTTGGCGCGCCAGTACCAGATCGTGGAAGCGCAGCATGATCCGTGCGCGCTCGCGGACCGGCGTTGCAGCCCAGTGCTTTTGCGCCCGACGGGCAGCGACGAACGCAGCCGAGACGTCTCCGGGCGACGACACGGGGAGGTCTGCCATGGGGTCGCCTGTGTACGGGGCACGACCAGTGACCGTGGTTTCACGATCAGCAGCGACGACACCAGCGGTGAGCCGACGCACATGGGCGGCGGTGAGCGAGGTAGGCAGACTTGGCCGACTTATCCCAATTACGTTGCTAGACATAGATTTTCTCCATAGTTTCTCGAAGGAAGGCACCGAGTTCAGTGACCGCGGACGTTGCTGCTGTCGTCAATCCCGCCTGCAGGTGCGCGACATGCCACATGCGCTCCAATCGGCGATACCGGACGTCGACCCCAGCGGCCCTCGCTCGTACGACGAATCGTTCGATATCGGGAAGGAGGATTTCGTCGGCGCTACCGTGCACGATCAGCGGAGGCAGTCCGCTCAGGTCCGCGTTCAATGGGGAAACCTCCGCGGCAGCGAGGTCGGCGCCGGCGTACCGAATCGCACAGGCCCGGAGCCAGCCGACCGTCAGCATCGGATCGCGGCGATCGTCTACGACGTTGGCAAGCGTCAGGTCCGTCCACGGCGAGACCAAGGCGATTGCGGCAGGCAATGTGCGGCGCGTGTCACGAATGCGCACGGCCAACGCGACGGCGAGCCCACCACCGGCCGAGTCACCAGCAATCGAAAGTCGCTGCGGCGGTACGCCGCTGGCCACGAGGGCGTCGTACGCATCGACGGCATCGTCCAAGGCTGCTGGAAACGGGTCTTCAGGCGCGAGTCGGTAGTCGAGTATGTACACCGGCGCACCGGCCGCGGCGGCCAAATGCGCGGCAAGGGCGCGGTGCGTGGCCGCCGATCCGACTGTGTAACCGCCACCGTGCAGGAACAGCACTGCGCGCGCCGAATCCGAACCCGGTACATCGATCCGCTCGGCGCTCCGGCCGCCCAACCTGACTTCGCTGCTGCGCACCCCGCGCGGGAGCACGGCGATTCGCGCGAGCACGTCGAGGATCCGGCGCTGCTTTCGGACTGGCACGGTCGGGCCGAGTGTCGGGCGGACCGCAGCACGGATGAGGCCACGCGTGATGCGAAGTGGAATCACCATCTGCCAGCTCCTTCGTTGTCGTGTGCAATCCATGCTCGACGCAATCGACTGTCACGAGAAGTTGCCAATCGGCGGATTAGTTACTCGATTCGGCAACCGGTGGTGTGCGAGTCGTGTTGACCAGCAGCAGGTTCGAGGACGCTTTGTGGGTGACCGTGTTTGCGGTCGAGCCGAGGACGCGCGCGAACCCACTCATCCCCCGGTTACCGATCACGAGCACGTCATATCGACCTGCGTCGCTCGCGAGAACATCCGCCACGTCGCCGGTCGTGGGTCGTCGTTCGACGACCGCGTCGGGATACTCGGTAACAAGTTGCTGCTCAACGTTTTCGAGTATCTGCTCACCTGCGCTGAGCGAGTCCGCGACGGTGATCAACGAGACTCGCGCTCCCAGCGCGGACGCGAATTCGAACCCTCGGCGTACGGCGAGTAGCGCCGTCTCGGATCCGTCGGTCGCCAGTGCCACCGATTCGACCTTGGGCACCCGATTGCGAACGAACAGCACATCGACCGGACTGGAGTGCGACAACTGATTCGACGCGCTGCCCGTCATACGACTCGTCGCGCTACCGAGCCCATGCGCCCCGACGACGATGAGGGTGTCGGGGACCTGCGAGGCGATCTCGATCAGCGCGTCACTCGGGTCCCCCTCGACCGCGATCCGGACGACGTCGCGCACGCCCTGGGCGTAGAGGTCGACGTCGGCTCCGGTGGTCGTGCGCTGTGCCCACGTCTCGTCGCGCGCGCCGGGCACTTCGATGCTCTGCTTCCACACTGTGGCGGCCGTGACCGGGACCGCCAGGCGGGCGGCGACAGCACCTGCGACCGCGATCGCGTCCCGTGCAGCCTCCGAACCGTCCGAGCCGACGACGATCCTCGCGTAGCTGGTCATTGTGGTTCCTCTCGCTCGGTATCGATCGCATCAGGCTCCGAAGATCAGGATGTGTATCGCGCCCACGATGATGCCGAGGAGGCCGCCGTGTGCGTAGAGGAGCCACGCGTCCTGTTCGATTGCGGAGTACAACATTTCGCCGAAGTCGTCCGGTTTCAACGCGCGGAACTTCTCGGTGGCAAAGGTTTCGATGGCTTTCGATTTCTCTTTGTTCAGCTCGTCGCTGTACAGAACCGACGGCGCGAAATCGATGACGGCGACGCCAGCACCTCGCTCCAGTTCGTCGACATCGACGAAGCCGAATGAATTCTTTGCCATCGTCATAAAGGGTCCGAGGATCCGATTCGCTTCCTCGGCGACCGCGGCCTCGACGTACGCCCGCGTCTTGTCCGCACCGGACCCGTTGAGCATTTCGTTCGTGAAGTTGGAAACCGTGAGGACCTCGACGGAAAGCTGCTGCGCGGTCTCGGCTGCGGCTTCGTGCTGGCGACGCGCGAAAAGGCCCTGTTTCCAAAGGTATTTGTACCGCGGCTGGGGATCACCTGGTTCGAATACCACCTTGATCGCAATGATGTTGACGATGATTCCGATCATTGCACCGCCGAGCAGCACCCACAGCCAAGCCGGGAAGAAGTGCAGAGCAGAGTCCAGGAACCCCGGCAAGGCGATGTAGGCGGCACTGGGATCGAGCTCGTGTGCGTGCTTCGCGTGCTCCCCGCTGTAATGCAGGAACGACAGCCACAGCGCGAGAATCACGCCGAACGGCGCGCCGAGCATGCCGATCCGGACCATGAACCGCAGCTCCGGCACCGCCATGTTCTTGATGATCGACACCAGAATGTCAGGGTTGGAACGTAGGTATTGGATTGTCATCAATTTGACGTCGAGGAGCTCATCGATATTCTCGCCGATCTTCTTGAACGCCCGGCGAGACACCGCGGGCAGCTCGGCGTCGACGACATCCATGACCTGATTCTTCACCGGACCAGGCAGCGTATTCCAGAGCGCTTTGTGTTCTTTCTCGATCACATCGGTCGCCAGCCGCCGGACATCTGGGCGTGCCTTCTCGGCGATGGAGTCAGCAAGGGCGTCAGGGTCGAGTTCTTTGTAGAAGTCGGAAATTCCGCCGATCCGATAGATCGCCTTGTCGACGATGATGCTCGCCATTTTCTCGGCGCGGCATGGGATGAAGCCCTGAAATCCGATGATGCCGTCCGGTGCCCAGCACGGAAGAATCTGGAGCTTGCGCGGCAAGAACGGGAATATCCGTTTCACCCCCGGCAGATAGAAGCCGGTGAAATGGATCGGCGCGAGCAGCATGATCACGCCGGTCCAGTTGGTGATCAGGCCGGCGAATGCGCTGAAGATAGGAATACTGATGAGGTCGACGACAAATTTCGACTGACCGGTCAATTCTTCCCAGTCGAGGAACACCCCCGCGGCCAAAGTGGACATGTCATTCTCGCATCTGTTGATGGTGGGTACTGGAAGCCGACATCAGTGCTTGTGCTTCGGCTTCGGCGGTCCAGAACCAAGGATCTTGTCGTGGCGACCGTCGGTATCCCAGCCACCGGCGTTGTAGCTGGTCATGTCGAAGCAGATCTCAGCGAATTGCCGACCGAATTGAGACAGGTAGATGCTGCGGTAAATGCAGATAGCAGATTTCACCGACTCGATAGCGTCCATCGCCTCGTCTTGTACCTCGAGCACCGAATACCGGCGGATGTCCGCGACAGGCTCCGCCGAGAAGCGAACCAGCCCCAGCCGATTGAGATTCGCGAGGTATTCCCGACCTGCCTTCGGCCATCGACAACTCGCCTGCAGCGCAATGAGGTTCACACCACCGAGAATCCGTTCCGAGCCGATCTGAAACAGCGTCTTCGTGCGGATATCGATCGCGGGTTGCACACCGGCCTTGTAGAGAAACCGCACGATCCGGGCTTCGTCGGGGTTCATCTGCTCGAGGATGTATGAGAACGCCGGATGCCTACCGCCGAATGTGTAGTCGGGGATTTGCGACCGCGCGATGAGTTTCTCACCGCGCGAGCGCAGTGCATCATCTGAATCTTCCTTGCCCGGAAGGAGTCCGCCCACAGAGCCGGCGACGTTCTTCACCACGCCCGGCGACTCCGACACCCAGCGACGTGGATCCAATGCGGACCGTCGTTCGCCGTCGTTACCCGCGCTCGATGGTGCGATGTCGGTCAGCGTCTTCCAAATACCGCTCGCAGCGACCTTTGCCGATGCCGCCGACGCAACGACATCGGATGCAGCGCCAGCGAGTTCGTTGGAGCCCAGCGACTTTACGGTCCGGGTGGCCGACTCTTCGTCCTCCCGCGCTCGCTCGCTGAAGTTGGTCAGCGCCGTCCATAGGCGTCTTCTGGCTGAATTTGCAGATTCGACTGCGTTGACGATTCCCTCGACTGTATCGACCCCGAGTGATGCAACCGGCCTGACTTTTTCGCCGACAGCGTCGGCTGCTGTGCCGAATTCGTGCACTGCCTGGCGGAACGACTCGCCTGCCGTTTTCGAATCCCGATCTTGTGCCATTCGGGTACTCCCTAGAAGACATTCATCCTTGGCGCGCACGGCGATCTCTCGATCACCGGCTGCTGGAATTTCATCGAATTGCGTGCTGAGGCAATGGATTTGTCGCTGCCATGTCCTCCTGAATCGCGACCTGAGCATTGTGCGGAAGCGTATGCAGAATTTCGCGCACGCGGGCCTGCCGCCGCCCTATCGCCATGCGCTCGGGCATGCCGGGAGTCGCGACCATCTGCGGAACAATGCCCTCGACCTCTTCGACGCCGCCTGCATGGTGTCCCGCGTCGACCATCGCCTGCTCTTGCGCCATCTGCGCTTCGTCTTTTTCTTCCGACATACCGATCGGGCCGATCATCCGACCGTTGAGGAACTGCCGCACCACCGGCTCATCGCTGGTCAGCAGCACCTCACGCGGTCCGAACATGACCAGGTTGCGACGGAACAGCATGCCGATGTTGTCGGGCACCGTACGGGCGAGGTTGATGTTGTGCGACACGATCAGGAACGTCGCATCGATCTGCGCGTTGATGTCGAGGAACAACTGGCTGATGTAGGTCGTACGAACCGGATCCAGACCGGAGTCGGGCTCGTCGACGAGGATGATTTCCGGATCGAGCACGAGGGCGCGGGCGAGTCCGGCGCGCTTGCGCATACCACCGGAGATTTCGCCCGGCAGCTTGTTCTCGGCACCGAGAAGGCCCACCAGCTCGAGCTTCTCCATCACGATGCGCTTGATCTCGGACTCGTTGCGCTTCGTGTGCTCACGAAGCGGGAACGCGACGTTGTCGAACAAGTCCATCGAGCCGAACAGCGCGCCGTCCTGGAACAGCACACCGAACAGCTTGCGGATCTCGTAGAGCTCTTTGTTCGAGCACGTCGTGATATCGGTGCCATCGATGTAGATATGGCCCTCTTCCGGCTTCAACAGCCCGATCAACGTCTTCAGAAACACCGACTTACCCGTGCCGGACGGACCGACCATGAGGCTGACCTCACCCGGCGGAAGGGTCAGCGTCACGTTCTGCCAGATGTTCTGCCTGCCGAATGATTTCGAGACGTTCTCGGTCCTGACTTCGACTCCCATTGATTCGACTACCTTCTTCGACGCGTTCGTGCTTTGACAGTGTTGGCTCGGGTGCATATCGCGCAGCGGCAACCACTTTCGTAGGCCGCGCTGCTGCCGTGTCGCCCAATCGTCCTGCCCTCCGAGCGCAGGCGAATGATGTAGTGCGCGTGCTGGATACGGTTGGCATCCCGACAACGTGGGCACCGGCAGCCGAGGTTGATATAGCCGTTGATTGTTCCGTGGCGGGGATCGTCGGTACGCATTACGGCGGGGGTAGTTGTCCGCGGAACAATAGGTACGCAATCGCTTTCACGATGTATTCGATCGGTCCGACGAGGTCGATGATCATGGCTGAGTCGTCCTTACGCCGGGTCGAACTTCGAGACGAGCCAGGTATCGCCGTGGCGCTCGACTTCGATCCGAAGGGTGGTGGAGGTGACCGTCGGCTGGGCGATATCGGCGGTGGACGTCGACTGGTTCAGGAACACGACAACCGACGCTCGGTCGGCACTGAATTCCGAAATCGACTTGCCGACAACGGTTGCCGACGTGCTGATCTTCTTCTCTTTCGCCGCCGGGGCGACGACGTCGCGGGTGAACGTCTTGTAGTAGTCACCGAACGTGCCGGTCACCCGGCTGTTCGCAGCGGCGAGGTCGGTGTCGACGGTGTCGGACTTGTAGCTCAAGATCGCGACCGCGGCGTCGGCGGCCGCGTCGACAGCGGCTTGCTGTCGGTCCGGTGCCAGTGCCTGGTCGTCGGGGCGCACGACCAAGAACAGGTACGCCCATCCGGCGACCGACGCTGCCGCGAGCAGTAGGACGAGCAGCGACCGCACGCTCTCCCAGTTTCGACGCGGCGGCGGCTCTTCGTCGATGATCTCGTCGATAACGATCGTTTCTGGTTCCAGCTCTTGGGTTTTCATGCGACGAAATCCACCTTCGACATCTTGTACTGGCCGCCGTCGTCGGTCATGGTGACCCGCAATCGCCAACTTCGGCTCTCGTTGTTCGCGCCGGCCGCATTCGACACCGACGATGTTGCCGACACCAGGACCGTCGCCGAATCGCCATCGCGGCTCTCGATACCTTCAGCGACGACCTGCCCTTGCGTGACAACCTTTGCCTGTTGCACGATCCCGATGAACGATCGCGATCGAGCCTCGAAGTCCTTCTTGAACGTGCCCGTGGACAGGTCCAGCACCTTGTTGACATCGTCGGCGGCGGAACTGTCGCGAACCGAGATCATGGCGGTGACACCGGAATTGGCGGCGCTCAGTATTGCCGCGTCTTGGCCGCGTTGATCCGACGCGTCGTGGTGATCGCGCAGCAATACACCTGCGAATGCGGTGAATGTGGCCGCCACGATGATCAAGACAACGCTCGTGAGTCTTTTAGGAGTCCAGAGACTCCGAAAAGACTCACGAGGGGTGGGTAACAGCTTCATGATCAATTGCCTCCGATGGGTGGGTTCGTGCCGAGCGGGAAAGAACCGCCTTTGCGGCAATCGGCAACATCGGCCGCGCTGACGCCCGGGATTTCAGCGCACGGAAAGTTGCGCGCGCCGCGAACGACGAAGGGGTCGCCGTCGGCGACAGCGCAGTAGTTCGGTGTCTGGCTGTCGACGATCGTGGGATCGGCGGGCGAGCGGCGCTGGTCGGCCGGAACGAACCCGGTCAGGCACGGCGGAGGCGCATTGATGTCGAGGTTGAAGTCGAGATTGACCATGCCAGGCTTCGCACCCTTGACCACGCTTTGTGCGCCGGCGACCAACGGCGGATAAACGACGAGGATCTGTTCGAGGCTCATGTGATAGATCCGCAGCACGTCGGCGACCGAGTTCAGATTCCCAAGGGCGGTCGGCAAAGTCGGCGCAATTCGGTTGAACAGGTCCGTACCTTCGGCGCCCGCGTCAGGACCGTTGTCCAGCAGTCCCCGCACCGCCGCGTCGTTGCTGGCCACCGAGGAGGTGACCAGGTCGAGGTAGTGGGTCCATTCGCGGATGCTGCCCGCGGACTGAATTTGGGTGTCCAGCAGCGGACCGGCGTTGTCGATCAAGTTCAGCGTGGGCGCTAAGTTCTTCTGCCCCTCGGCGAGGAACTTGTCCAGCCCGTCGAGGATTTGCTGCAAGTTGTTGCCGGAGTTGCGGAATGCGGTGCCGCTCTCGTTGATCAACAGGTGCAGATCGTCTCGCGACACGTCTTTCAACGCCAGTTCGACCGAGTCCACCATGTCGGCGGTCGAGGTCGGGACCAGTGTGCTGTCGATCCGGTCACCATCGGCCAGATACGGACCCGAATCGGTTCTCGGCAGCAACTCGATGTACTGCTCCCCGATGGCCGAGCGGCTGTGCACTTCGGCGGCCAGGTCGGTCGGGATGTGCAGGCTGTTGTCCAGATACATCGTGACGACGACCTTGTCGCCCTCGATGCGCAGATCGTGCACGGTCCCGGCGTGCACACCCCGGTAGGTGACGTTCGACTTCGGGTAGAGACCGGCACCGGAGGGCAGCACGAGTTCGACGGTGTTGCGCCCGAGTCCGAGCATCGACGGCACGCGCATGTACGAGATCGCGATCCAGGCGATGAACACCACGGCGATGACCGCGAACGCACACAGTTGGTAGCGAACGAATTTGGTCAATAGCATCAGTTGCCCCCTGGGCCCGGGACGTTCAGCGGAGTGATCAGCGGGTTGCCGGTGATCGGCGGGATCGGCGGCAGTTGCCCGATCAACCCCCCGAGGTTGGCCAACATGCCTGCGGCAGGCGTGCCGGTGAGCAACGCGGTGTCGACTCGCTTCGTGGTCAGGTCGAGGTTCAAGAACAGATTCGCGTAGTCGCCCTGCATCGCGTTCTTGTAGGTGTTGAGCGGGAACGGGATCGTCGCCAGGAACGACAGCGACGACGGCAACGCCGGGCCGGCATCAGCCAACCCGCGCAGAGTCGGCTCCAGCGCACGCAGATTGGTATCCAGTTCCGTCCTACTACCCGTGATCACCCGGTCGGCCGCGCCGGCGAAATCGCCGATCGCGTTCAACGCACTGGTCAGGTCGGCCCGCTGCGCGTTGAGCGTGGTCAGCGCCGGATCCAGGGTCTTCAACCCGGCCTCCACCACGGCACGGTCGTCGGAGACGATCTTGGAAAACCGGTCCAGTCCCTCGAGAGCGCGGATGATGTCGTCGCGTTGATCGTTGAGGCGACTGGTGAAATCTTCGATGTTGCTCAACAGATTTCGGACCACATTTTCGCGTCCGGCCAAGGCCTGGTTGACTTCGCGGTTGATCTCGTCGAGTTTGCCTGCACCACCGCCGTTGAGCAAAAACGACAACGTCGACAACGTCTGCTCGGTGGTCGGGTAGGCGCCGCCACGATCCAGCGGAATCCGGTCGCCGTTGTGCAGTTCACCCTTCGCGTCGGTGGGCCGCAACAATTCCAGGTGCGCGGAACCGAGCAGGCTGGTCGACCCCACCTTCGCGGTCGTATTCGCAGGCAGCGTCACTTCCTTCTCCAACGTCACCGTCACCAAGGCGTGGTCGTTTTCCACTTCGATCTTGCGGACGGTCCCCACGTTGACGTCGTCGACGCGCACGCGGGCGTTCTCGGTCAGCGTCGACACGTCGGGCATCTCGACATTCACCGTCCACGCACCTTCACCCTCGCCTGCGGCACCCGGCAAGGCGAACTGGTTCAGGCCGGTCCAACCGCAACCGGTCAACGAACCGGCAAGTACGAAGGTGCACAAAGCAATTGCGGTTCGTCTCATCGTGGAGCCACCCCCGGCAGCGACGGCAGATTCGGCAGTAGCAAGCCCGGCAGCCCCGACATCGCGGGCAGGGTGGGCAGCGACGGCGGAATCCGAAGCTGTGAATCCGCGCCGCTGTTGACCGGACCCTCCAACCCCGGCTCGCTGTACTCGATTTGGTTGGGCAACGCGCCGACGGAGTTGCCGATCACTGTCCCCAGCGGAATGTAGTTGAACGCCAACGTCTTCAGCAGCGGACCGAGGTATTGGATGCATAGGTTCGTCGCTTCCTCCGCGCCCTTCTCCCCTGCACCGGCGATCGCACCACAGATGAACTGCACTGGATTGGCGGTGTTGGACAGCACAGGAGCGGCGGTCAAAGAGTTCTGCGCGGGCTGGTAGATGTTGCCGAGATTGACCAGCGTCGTCGGCGCAATGTGCATCACCTGCTCGAGGTCATGGCGTTTGTCCACCAGGGCCTGCGTCGCGGCGCCGAGTTTGTCGACCGCGGTCCCGATGCCGTCCTTGTTCTCCCGAACGAACGACGCGATGTCGATGACCGCTTGATCCAGATCGGCGACCGAGTCACCCAACGCGGTCTCGCTGTCGCCGAGCAATTGGGTCACCGACGCCAGGTGCCCGTTGAACTGCACGATCTGCTCGTGACTCGCCGAGAGCGCGTCGACGAGCATCGACAGGTTGCGGACGGTCGCGAACAGGTCGTCGCGACCGTCCGACAACGCCGTCGTGGTTCGCGCCAGCTTGTCGAGGGCGTCGTGCATGGTCCCGCCGTTGCCGCGGGCATTTGCCGCCGCGTCGGTGACGAACTCGCTCAACGTGCCGGTCTGGTCGTGGTTGGCACCTTGGGGTCCAAGGCGTTTCGTCAATCGGGTGAGCTGCTCCTTGATGACATCCCATTCGACTGGCATCGCCGTGCGATCTTCTGGGATCGTCCCGCCGTCGCCGAGCGTCGGCCCGCCGGTGTAAGCGGGAGTGAGCTGTATCGACCTGGTCGTCACGAGAGTCGGCGCGAGGATCACTGCCTGCACGTCCTCGGGCAGGTCCCACTTCTTGTCGACCCGCATCTCCACAGCGACCCGGGTGCCTTCCGGCGTGACCTTCTCCACCGAACCCACATCCACTCCCAGAATGCGGACCACGTCACCGGGGAACAGTGCGACCGCGGCCGGGAAGTACGCGGTGACCTTGTTGCTCGTCAGCTTCGGGTAGATGACGTAGGACAACACGGCTAGGAGGGCCAGCAGCGCGACGCCGGCAGCAATCGAGATCGTCTTCTTGTTCATCGTGGTCCGTCCGTGGCTATCGGGGCTGGGGCGGCGGGCGGGGAAGGCACCCTGCCGTCACCGAGCGCGGCGTCGATGAACGGCTGAATAAATTGGCCGGGAACGAGATTCGCGACGTAGGCCTGGAAGAACGGGCCACTGCCCAGTGCCTCATTGAGGGTGCGCGCGTAGTTGGCCAAACCGGGGATCGCCTCGTCGAGATTGGCCTTGTTGCGCTCCAACAGCGCCAGTACCCGGTTCACTCGTTCCAGAGTCGGCGCAAGCTGCTGGCGGTTGTCGGCAATGAATCCACTGATCTGCTGGGCAACCAAGGCCAAATTCGTCGTCAACGATTCCAATGCCGACCGGCGGGCGTCGATCGCAGCGAACAGCGCATTACCGTCGACGAGCAGCGCGTTGATCTGGCTGCTGCGCTCGGCCAGCACGCCGCTCACACCTGCACCGTCGTGGAGCAGCTTGCGCAACGCTTCGTCGCGGGAGCCGAGCGTGTCCGACAGCCGCGCCACTCCATCGAGTGCCGTGTGCACATCCGGGGCCGTCTCCTTCAGCACGTCGGAGGTGGCATGCAAAGCGTCCGACAACTGATCGGTATTGATGTCTTCGACGTTGGCGGCGAGCTTGCCGAGTTCTTTCGGCAGGTCGTAGGCAGCCCGCGTGCGTTCGAGCGGGATGGGAACATCGGAATCGTAGGTGCCGTCGTCGTTGCTCGGGACCAGCACGACAGCCTTCTCACCGAGCACCGCCCGGGTCTTCATCTGCGCACTCGGCGCCTCGCCCAGGTCGAGATCACCCCGAACCGACATCGTGATCTCGACATCGGTGCCACGCAATTCGATGTCGCTGACGTTGCCGACGTTCACCCCGATGAACTCGACCTTGTCGCCGGTCTTGACTCCGCTCGCGTCGGCGAAGATGGCCTTGATCTCGTGCTTGGCATCCACGAATGGCAGAGTGTCGTAATTGAATACGGCGGCGACCGTGGCCGCGATCAATGCCATGCCGATCGCGCCGGACCGGATGGTGTTCGTCTTCTTGAAGCTGATCATTGCGGCGTCACACACCTGCCCTGTTGCTGCTGCACGAGTTTGGCGATGATCGGGGCTCCACCGGGTCCGTCCACCTCGAGGGTGACCGCGCAGAGGTAGAAGTTGAAGAAGCTGCCGTAGGAGCCGAGCCGACTCAATCGTTTGTAGGCTTCGGGAAGCTCGGTCAGCACGGCTTCGATCTGCGCGCTTCCGTCATCGAGAACCGTTGCGGTTCGGTTCAATTCGGAGATATCGCGATTGACCACCGGACGGTTGTCGAGCAGCAGGTCCGACAACGTCGCCGACCCGGTGTTGATCGACACCAACGCGTTGGTGATCGGCGTGCTTTGCTCCGACAGATGCGACACCAGCCCCTGGAGCTGGTCGATGATGTTTTTCAACGCGCCGCTCTCGTCCCCCACCGTCGTCAACACGGACCCGAGGTTGGTGATCACCGCACCGATCAACGCGTCACGATCGGCGAGGCGACTCGTGAGCGCGGCAACCTGCTGCAGGATCCCGGTCACGGTGCCGCCCTGGCCTTGCAAGACGCTCAGCAACTCACCGGAGAGACGGTCGATCTGTGCGGGGTCCAGTGACCGAGTCAACGGCGCCAAACCGCCGAGCAGCGCATCGATATCCAGCGCCGGTTTCGTTTGGGTGATCGGGATCGTGCCCCCTTTGCCCAACGGATCGGCGATGTTCGCCCCGTTGGTGACTTCCAGGTACCGGTCGCCGAGCAAGTTCTGGTACCGCACCTGGAGTGTGGCGTCCGGAGTGACGTGGACGTCATCCATTACGTCGAACGTCACATTCGCTGTGCGACCGTCCAATTCGACCGCTTGCACACGCCCGACGTCGACGCCGGCGATACGGACCGGTTGCCCCGCGCCAAGTCCGGACGCATCGGCGAACACCGCGTTGTATTCGGTTCGGCTGTCCAGGCGCAACTGCCCGAGAACCAGAATCAGCAACACCAACACGCACAGCATCGCCACGCCGAACACAGCGAACTTGACCGCAGACTTGCTCATCGCAGGCCTCCCGGCACGCCGTACAGCATGAAATCGAGGACGTTGAGCTGCGCGGGCCGCCCGGTCGGCGCGAACGGATTGACCCCGGTATTCGTCACCAGGTACGGCGCCGGACCGTCCGCCATGTCGAGCGATGGCAACCGACCACAGCGTGGCCCACCACTGGCAGCGACGACCGGGACGTCGCGTGGGTAGCGGTACGGCATATCGCCGGCGAGCAAAGTGCCGCTGATGTTGAAGCCGGGAACAGTGCCACCGACCGCCTTCTCCACCCCGGCGCGTGCTTCGTCCAACCCTTGGAAGAAGCAGGGAAACACCGGCGAGTATTCGTCGAGCAGCTCCGTCGTCGGCACCAAGTTGCGCATCAGATCCGCGATCACCTTCTCGTTGTCGGTAAGGACCTGGCTGCCCGAGTTGCCGAAATCGATTGCCGCCAGCAAGAACCGGTCCAGATCGCCGGACTTCTCGACGATCGTGCTGCCCGTCGTCGTCAGCGATTGGATACTGCCCAGCAAGCTCGGCGCAGCGTCCGCGTAGATGTTGGTGACATCCGCGGTCGCACGGACGTCGCGCTGCAGATTGTCGAGGCTGGGCCGCAACGCATTCAGATACGCATCGGCATTGACCAGCGTGTTGCCGACCTGCTCACCCCGCCCGCGGAACGCGTCGGATACCGCGGTCAAGGTGGCGTTCAAGTCTTCGGGCGAGATCGCTTTCAGCACAGTGGTCAACCGCTCGAACAACGAGTTCAACTCCGGCGTGACGTGGCGAGCATCGATCGTGTCGCCAGCGGAGATCGACTTGTTCGAGGGGTCTTTCGGCAAGTGCAAGTTGACGTACTTGGCACCGAACACCGTCGTCGAGTCGATCGTCGCATCGACATTGGCCGGGATCGATCCGACTTGGTCGGGAAACAGGTCCAGCGCGATCTTCGCAAAGCCGTCGACCTCCTCGACCTTCGCGATCCGGCCGACCTGCACGTCGAGCAGCTTCACCCGCGTTCCGGGTTCGAGATTGAGCCCCGACCGTTGCGCAAGCAGGTCGACGTCGACGCTCGGCGTCAACTTGCCGCGAAACTGCAGCGCGACGAACGCCGCGACCAGCACCAACGACAAAATGAACAAGACCCCGTCGAATGTGTAGTGGGGCGCACTTCGCCCCGACGACCGGCCGCTCATCCTGCGAAGTTGAAGTTGCCCGACACGCCGTAGACGGCCAGGGAGACGGCAAGAGTGACGAACACGACCGCGGCCAGCGACGCCCGGACCGCACGTCCGACGGCTTCACCCACACCGGCGGGTCCACCGGAGGCGTTGTACCCGAAGTAGGTGTGAATCAGCATGACGACAAGGCCCATGAGAATCGCCTGCAGGAACGACCACAACAGGTCGGTCGGGTTGAGGAACGAGGTGAAGTAATGGTCGTAGACACCGCCCGACTGCCCCCACACCACGATCGTGATCGTGCGGCTGGCGATGAACGACGCCACGACTGCGACGCCGTAGACCGGGATGATCGCGATCATCCCCGCCACGATTCGCGTCGACGCCAAATACGGGACCGACCGCACGCCGATGACTTCCAGCGCATCGATCTCCTCGGAAATCCGCATTGCGCCAAGTTGCGCTGTCGCACCGGCGCCGATCGTCGCTGCCAACCCGACGCCGGCGATCACCGGCGCTGCGATGCGCACATTGACGTACGCCGCGAAGAATCCGGTCAACGCTTCGACACCGATATCGCCGAGCGTGGCGTAGCCCTGTAGCGCGACAACCGCGCCTGCCGACAGCGTCAAGAACCCGCAGATCACGACCGTGCCACCGATCAGCGCCAACGCTCCGGACCCCAGTGCGACCTCGGCAACGCACCGCAACGTCTCGCGCGGAAAATGCTTGATGGCGATCGGGATGTCGAGCATCGCGTCGCGATAGAAGATCGCCTGACGGCCGATTTCGTCGAGCGACTTCTTCGAACTCTTGGCCCGCGCAGCCGTTTTCAACCGGATTCGGTCCATTGCGCCTGAGCGACGACTGGCAATAGTCATCATTTACCTGCTGTCATTCTGATTCCGATGGCCGTCATCACGACGTTGACCACGAACAACGCCATAAAGGCGTACACAACCGTCTCGTTGACTGCTTGCCCGACACTCTTCGGCCCGCCCTTCACAGTCAGCCCGCGGTAACACGCGATCAATGCCGCGATCAGGCCGAACGCGCCCGCCTTCACCTCGGAGATCACCAACTCGGGCAACCCGGTCAACAAGGGAATGCCGTCGACGAACGCACCGGGGGTGACGTTCTGGAAGAACACCGAGAACACGAAACTGCCGACGATGCCGATCGCGCACACCATGGCGTTGAGTAGGAACGCGACCAGCGTCGACGCCAGGATCCGCGGCGACACCAACCGCACGATCGGATCGATACCGAGGACCTCCATCGCGTCGATCTCTTCGCGAATCGTGCGCGACCCCAGGTCCGCACAGATCGCGGTCGCCCCCGCACCGGCGACCACCAGCACCGTCACCACCGGGCCGATCTGGGTCACCGCACCCAACGTCGCGCCCGCACCCGCGATATCGGACGCGCCGAACTCTGCGGCCAAGATGTTGAAGGTGAAGCTGATCAGGGCTGTAAAGGGCAGTGCAACAAGCAAAGTGGGGACAAGAGAGACCCGGACGATGAACCAGCATTGATCGATGAACTCGCGCCACTGGAACGGCCAGACCAGCATTCCGCGAAACGCCTCCGCCGACATGGCGAAGAACTCGCCTATGGATCCCAGCGGCTTGAGAAGTGTCTTTGTCACAGCAGGCATTCGTCTACCTTTCGGCCGGCGCGGAGGAGCGCGTCGCGAGCGTCGCGCCGAGGGCCTTGCCCGCAAGCGCGGCGATGAACACGAGCAAGACGGTCCATGCCGCGCCTGACGTCAGTTCGAAGAGCAACGACTTATCCCCCAGCTCCAACCCGACCTTCCCGCTGAGCCACGCCACCAGACCGCCGGCGAACCCCGCGAGAGCGGCAGCCGCCAGCCACCGAACGGTCAGATCCTCGCCGCCGAGTTCAGGGTCGGGATGCTGTGTGCGATCACGCCTTCCGTCCACGAAACCCCATGCGGCCGCGACCGCGAGGACGACGACCAGACCGAGCATCCGCAACGCGGTGCCATGCGTCGGCCACGCCTTGGTGGTGTCGCCGACGACGGCCCGCGCGACGACGAATACGCCACCCAGAACCAGCCCGCGGATCACCCACGACCGGGCGTCGATGCGTGGTGATGACATCGTGGACGTAACTCCCGTTCTTGAAACTGCAAGAGCCGACACGAGATTCGTGAATCGGGGCAATCGGAGGTTGTTACTGAGGAGTCTTCCGCCGGTTCAGGTGCGGAGCAACGGAGCCTTCCCCGAACATTTCGGACATGCATTGGAGTGCGCTCCAACGCGCATTTCCACACAAAAAAGCACTGTGAGCTTTCAGGAGTCCAAAGACTCCTGAAAGCTCACAGTGCAGCTGGAGCGATTACGCCCAGGTTCGGTACCCGGATTCTTCGTCGACCATGTCGCGCGCGATTCGACGAGCTCGCAATGCGGCGCGATCTGCCTTGACGTTGATATTGCGTCGCGGCTCGGTTTCTTCGTCGATCCGGACCTGCATCGCCTCCAACGCGGCGGCATCACGCACCGTCATCTCGGAGAACATCGCGCGCAAGTACTCGGTGATGTCGGGATTGTCGGTGGCATAGTCGCGCGCGATCCGGACGAAAGCGTGTGTCACGCCTTCGGATTCGGGTGTGAACCCCTGTATCCGCAGCATCGATAGTGGCCGCTCGCCGTGCGGATCGATGACATATCGCTGGACGTGGAGGCCCGGCGAGACGAACACCCCTTCTTCGAGGCGAGGCGACTCCGCGTCGGCTGCCACGCCGCTCGCGTCCTTCTCCCAGGCGGCGGGCCGCGTGGCAATCGTCAACCGGGAGTAGGAGACCGATCGCTCGGACACCTCGACCTCGTCGAGAGCAGGCAGCCTGTGCAGGTCCGGCGGGACCGCCTCCGGGTGCATGTGGAACACATTGGTCAGGTCGAGGTAGTGCTCGTGAAGCAGCAGATAGTTGGCCTTGATCTCGGCCTTGTGTATCGAGCTCGCCCAGTCTCCCGTGCCCAGCCACGGCAGCTTCGGTGGCTGCCGCAAGTCCGCGGCTCCCGGCTCGCCCAACCAGACCCAGATGAAGGGAGCCTGCTCGCGAACGGGGTAGGTCCGCACTCGCGCACCCGGCGGAACGTTTTCTTGCGACGGTACGACGACCAGCGTTCCGTCCGGGTCGTAGGTGAAGCCGTGGTAGCCGCATGAGACGCGGTCGCCGTCGCGCCTGCCCGTCGAGAGCGGGTGCGGCCGGTGGACACAACGGTCCTCCATGGCGACGAGCTCGCCGGACGCACGCCGGTAGAGCAGGACGTGCTTGCCCAGCAGACGTCGAGTGAAGAGACCGTCGGAGACCTCGTCACTGGTCGCCGCGACGTACCAACAATTGAATGGATAGTTGGCCCTCATATGTCCAGCACCAACCTTTCTGAACGGGACCGCGAAACGCAGATCATGATCGATTGGTTCGCCGCCTTTTCGGTGTCGTTCAATACGGAGTCACGGTGGTCGCCGAGACCCGACAAAATGTCGCACTCGCAGGTGCCGCAAATGCCTTCCATGCAGGATCCGAGGACATCGATTCCCGCTTCTTCGAGCGCGTCGAAGATCGTTTTATCCGCTGGCACAGTGACATCCACGCCGGAGCTCTGGCACTCGACGACGAATTCGGTGTCGCCGTCAGGTCCGGTTTCGACTTCCTTCGCCGCGAACCGCTCGATGTGCAGGCTCCCGTCCGGCCAGCTCTGGCACGCGTCCTCGACAGCGGTGAGCAGGCCTCCCGGACCGCAGCAGTACACGGCTGTTTCGGGGTCGGGGCCGCTGAGAATCTCGCCGAGATCGAACCTGCCGGTCACGTCGTGCGGGAAAATCGACACCCGTTCGCCGTGCTGCTCGAGTTCGTCGAGGAATGCCATCGTCGCGCGAGACCGCCCGCCGTAATACAGGTGCCAATCAGCGCCTTTGGCGACAGCAGCATCGATCATCGCTTTGATCGGGGTGATGCCGATCCCACCCGCGATGAAGACGTAGCGTCTCGCGCCCACCAAGGGAAAGTGGTTGCGCGGCCCGCGGACTCGCACCTTGTCGCCCTCGTGGAGCTTGTCGTGGACGTACTGCGATCCGCCGCGGCTCTCGGGATCGCGCAAGATGCCGACCTGCCACTCGGACCGATCCGCAGTCTTGCCGCACAGCGAATACTGGCGCACGAGCGACGATTCGAGCATCAGGTCGATGTGGGCTCCCGGCGCCCATTCGGGCAGGTCCGCACCACCAGGATCGGCGAGCGTCAGGGTCACTACGCCGTCGGCAACCACCTCGCGTCGCCGCACCACGAGGTCGACCTCGACCTCGCGATAGACAGCCTTGGTTGACTGGGTCATGACGAGGACCTCCTGGTTCCGCGCTGATCGGCACAATCGACGGTGTCGAGATTCTGCAGATTCCTGCTCATCGTTCTCTCTTTCGGTTGAGATTCAGCGAATTTCATCGCGCTCGAGGACCGCACATCCGAACGCTTCCTCGAACTCGCGCATGACGTCGATCGCCAACGTGGCGCCGCCAGACACGCAGCGCCGCAGCGACGTTCCCGAATTGCGCGCGCTGCTGCGCAGCAGCGCAGCGAACATCGCCGGGACACCCTCGAATACGGTGACCCCGTCGCGCTCGATGATCTCGAGCGCTGTCTCCGGTGTGAACCGGGGAATCAAGGTGAGGCAACTGCCTGCAGCGACGGCGGCGTTGAGTTCCGCGGTCTGACCGATTGCGTAAAAGAGGGGCAGTGCACCCAAGATGACGTCCGACGCAGTGAGTCCCAACCTGTCGACGACCACAGCGACATTCCCGCGCAACGTCGCGTGGGTTAGTTCGGCACCTTCCGGTGCTTCGGTGCTGCCTGGCGCGTATATGATCACGGCAGTCTCAGTGTCGGCACGTGCCACAGGTTCGTCAAGAGCATCCGACTCCGCCAGCAGCTCCTCGAAGTCCCCTGGCGTGACGAGCACGAACGCCGCGCCGGCCGCATCGGCGCCGGAACGCGCAGCCAGCGCGAACGCCGGCGAAACGAAGACGAACGAGGCGGCCGAAGCCGCGAGATGAACTGCCGTCTCGCGGCTGTCGAACAACACGTTCAAGGGCACCGCGACACCGCCGGCTCGCAGTGCGCCGTAGTACACGATCGCAAAATACGGGACATTCGGAAGCATGATGGCGACCCTGTCGCCCGGACGGAGACCGCGCGCGACCAGCAGGCCGGCGAGGCGAGCACTCGCCGCATCCAGGTTTGCGAACGACACTTCGGCGTCTTCCAAGCGAAGTGCAATGTCGTCCGGTTGCCTGCGGGCGGTCTCGATCAGTTCGAGCGACACGTTGCTCACCGACTTCTCCCTACCGTCCAGGCCGATCAGCGACGACTCACAAACTCATTTCCGAAAGCGCAAGTGCCCACCACACTTCGACGACCACCCGCGTCTCGCGCAAGTTGGCACCGGTCAATTCCTCGAAGCGTGCAATGCGGTATCGCACGGTGTTCTGGTGAACGAAAAGTCGCGTCGCGGTCCGCTCCACGTGCATGTCGCACGCGAGGTATGCCCGCAGTGTGGCGATCAGCTCGCGGGCCGAGTCGCCAGACAACGGATCGAGGTAGCGCGCACGAATGATGTCGCTGACGTCGCTGTCCATCGCTACCGCCGCGCGCAGACCGAGGGATTCCAAATCGTGTGCACCGCGCAGACCGCACGCCTGCAAGGTCATCAGGGCGCGGGTCGCCTGACGGTACGATTCCGCAACGTATTTCAACGGCCTCGGCGCGCCGACCCCGACGAGACCGTCGCCGATTTTGGCTGGTGGCTCGCTCAGGAAGCCGGCGATTGCGCCGTCGACCACTGCGCACAGTCCCCGCCTGCGTTGGGAGGAATCGTGAAATCCCATTGCCTGCTCCAGCTTTCGCTGTTCGACGCCGTCGCCGAGCCGAGCCCGCACCGCGACGTAGTCACCGGTCGGGTCGATTCCGTGCGCCTCCGCGGTGATTCGGAGGTCGGAAGACGGCACCGTCCCGAACAGCACACCGCGCACGAATGCAGTGCGCCGTTCCTCTTCTGCGATCGCGCGAGCGATCTCGGCGCTGCGATGACCCTTGGCAGCGCTCACGACTGCGATGTCCGACCACGCCAAAGCGGACTGAACGAACTCGAGCAGGTCGGCGTCTTCGACACCACGTCGGCGTCCTACCTGCCGAACGTAGCCGACAACGATCTCGACCCCGATCTGCCAGGCACGCAGCATCTCGTCGACAGGTACGCCTTGGCGAGCCCACGCTTCACCGGCGGCCGCGAGATCGGCGACGTCGTCACCGCTCGACTCCCCACCACCCTCGCGCGATGCCGACAGGATTCGCACGACGTCGCGTGCCATCTGGCTGTGCAGCGCTTCGGACCGCAGAGCGCGGTTCGCGGAATGCTCGACTCGCAGAGCGTTGCGAACCCGCTCGACAATGGCGTCGCGCTCCTCGATCAACGAATCGATCAGGACCGTCCAGTCAGTGATCATCGGCCGGACCTCTCTGCTAGCGACTAGCGACATCGCGTATCGACCCTCTCGTTGGAATATCCTGCATCTGAACGCATTTCGGTTCTGACCCGCGAATGACGCTACTGACCCAGCCCTACCAGCGGCGATGTACGCGACCTACCAAGTTTCGATGAGCTGTTGTATCCCCGCTACAAACTTCAGGCGCGTATCGAGGCATTCTGTTACGTAGAACGGCAAATCCTTGTGATTCCTGGAACCCATCGGTCGGTTTACGACTAGTCTTTCGAGGATGGCGGAAAGCGATTCCGACCGCGACACTGTTGTCGCAACTACGGTCGCAGATATCATCGGTCGGCTCCAAGGCCGAATGCCCGAGTTGACGCGACACACGCAACGGATCCTTGTCGGCGAGATCACCGAACTTCGCACGGACCCAAAGCTATTGGAGCTCCTCGGCGACACCGTAACGGCGAATGTCGAGACCGTCTTCGCCGCGATGCGCAACGATATTCCGCTGAAACAGATCGAGCCGCCCGCGATGGCGCTCGAATACGCGCGCCGCCTCGCACAACGCGACGTGACGTCGAACGTACTGGTGCGGGCCTACCGAATCGGGCATCAAGCAATCCTCGAAACCATGCTCACCGAGCTCCGGACCTGCGAGCTGGACGCAGAAGCCGCCCTCGATGCGACAGTCAGAATGACGTCCGGAACGTTCGAATACATCGATTGGATCTCGCAACGCGTCATCACGACCTATCAGGACGAACGAGACCGTTGGAACGAGAGCCGCAACTACGTTCGCGCATCGCATGTTCGAGACTTGTTAGCCGACGGCGATGTCGATATCGATGCGGCGACGATGGCGATCCGTTACCCGCTGCAGCGGATCCATCTCGCGCTCGTCGCCTGGTGTCGCGAGTCATCCAGAGGCAACGAGACCGTTCTGCTCGAGCAGTTCATTCAGCGGCTGGCGAAGGCGATCGGTGCAGGCGAGGCGTGCCTCTACATTCCCGATGATCGATTGACTGCGTGGGCATGGATTCCTTTTCCACCTGACAACCCGCCGACCAGCATGGCGAGGATCCGTGAAATCGTTGCGGGAAGCGATGATTCACCGTTCGTTGCCATCGGCCGCCCACTACCCGGTGTGGCCGGATTCCGTCGCTCACACCAGCAGGCGCTGGAGGCTCGCCGGGTTGCACTCAGCGACAATACCCGCGCCGACCGCGTCATCGAAGCGAGCGAGCCGGGCATACTGCTCGCGGGTTTGCTCGAGGAGAACATCGACTCAGCACGCCGATGGGTCGGCGAAGTGCTCGGCCCGCTCGCGAACGCGACGGAGAACGACGAACGATTGCGTGACACGCTCCGCCTGTTCTTGCGTAGCGGATCGAGCTTCACGGCCGCGGCGACCGAGCTACATCTGCATTTCAATACTGTCCGCTATCGCGTGGGTCGGGCGGTCGAGCGACGCGGCCGCGCGATCGACGACGACCGACTGGACGTCGAAGTAGCGCTGATGCTGTGTCAACTTCTCGGCCCCGCGGTTCTGCGCGAAAGCTGATTCTCGTAGCGCGAGCACAAAGGCCGGCGCGAACTTCATAGCGGGCGTACATGGGACCTGCGCGTCGATCTCCCTAACGTAGTCAGCAGCACAAAGACTTCGGAAATGAAGTGCCGCAACCGAATACGATAGGAATCTCATGCAACTGTACATCTACCTCACCATCTACGCATTCGTCTTCGCACCGATGCTCGTTCCACCGGTGGTTTCGGCAGTTGTAGCCGTCGCACGGTTCCTCAGCACGCAGGTCTCGCGCATTCCTGCGGCTTCCGGAGAACGCGCCCTTCCACGATTCGCCGTCGCCGAAGCCTGAATTCGGTCGCGACGCGATCAAATCAGCCACTACGGGTACTCGCGTAGTGGCTGAAGGTGCACAATCACATCATGGTGGGAACCGACGACCTGAAATGGATCGTAGGAGAAATCGAGCATCGACTGCAGCGGGTAATCGACGAGGTCGAGGGCTCGGTCAAGACGAGGCTGACGCGCGATCTGAATCGCGCACATCTGTACCTGAAAGCCGTCAGGTCCGGGTATGAGGACCTGATTCCGGAACGGCTGTCGGTCGACCTCTTACAGCGATACAAGCCAGGCCACTCGACCGCGCAGCCCGAGGAAATCGAAGGCGACGAATCCGACAAGCGCGAGGCTCAGTAAGAGGTAGCGTCCGAAGACGTTTTCCGCATGGCCCGAACGGGTAGTTCCAATGCGAAGCAATTCAATGGTTTTCGCATTGATCGAACTGATACCAATCGAAATCGAGGGACGTGCGATGAAAGCTGTTACGTGGCAGGGCCGCCGAAAAGTCTCCGTCGATACGGTCCCCGACCCCGTCATCGAGCAACCGTCCGACGCCGTCATTCGCGTGACGTCGACCGGTATATGCGGGTCCGACCTCCACCTTTACGAAGTGCTCGGTCCGTACATGAGCACTGGCGACATTCTCGGCCACGAAACGATCGGCATCGTCGAAGAGGTCGGCAGCGAGGTGTCCAACATCCGCGCCGGCGATCGCGTCGTCATTCCGTTCCAGATCAGCTGCGGGACGTGCTTCATGTGCAAACGCGGACTGACAACCCAGTGTGAGACAACGCAAGTCCGGGACCAAGGCAGCGGCGCTGCGTTGTTCGGGTACTCCAAGATGTACGGTCAGGTCCCGGGCGGTCAGGCACAGTATTTGCGCGTCCCGTACGCGGATTTCACACATATCAAGGTGCCCGAGGGCCCAGACGACGGGCGCTTCCTCTATCTCTCCGACGTGCTCCCCACAGCGTGGCAAGCCGTCGCTTATGCAGGAGTTCCCAACGGCGGTTCGCTGACCGTCCTCGGCTTGGGTCCGATCGGCGACATGGCGTGCCGGGTGGCTGCGCACCAGGGGTACCGCGTCATCGGCGTCGACCGCGTACCGGAGCGACTTGCGCGAGCAGCCGCACGCGGGATCGAGACGATCAACATGGATCAGGTGGGCGACGGCCTTGCCGACACGATCCGCGACATGACCGACGGGCGCGGCACCGATTCGGTGATCGACGCGGTCGGCATGGAAGCGCACGGTTCGCCGATCGGCGCGGTTGCCCAGAAGGCTGGCGGCCTTCTCCCCGATCCTGTCGCTGTGAAGGTGTTCGACGCGGCTGCAATCGATCGAATGGGTGCGCTGCTCAGCGCCATCGACATCGTTCGTCGCGGCGGCACGATCTCGCTGATCGGGGTGTACGGCGGGATGGTCGATCCGATGCCGATGCGGATCCTGTTCGACAAGCAAATCCAGCTGCGGATGGGTCAGGCGAACGTCAAGCACTGGGTCGACGACATCTTGCCGCTGCTCACCGATGACGATCCGCTTGGCGTCGATTCCTTTGCTACGCATCGGCTTCCGCTGGCTTCGGCACCCGAGGCGTACAAGATGTTCCAAGAGAAGACCGATGGCGCGGTCAAGATCGTGCTCGACCCGAGCGCCTAGTAAAAACAGCGCGATCCCCTAGCAAAACCGCGACCAAATCCCCTAATACCGCCCGGTGGTAAACAAACTACAAGTAGGTTTACTACGGCTTTGAGCGACCGGACATATTTGAGGGGCGGAGGTAGCGCGCGTTGCTCGACGATCTGGCGGTGCTGGTATTCGCCGGCTTTGCAACCGCGTCGGCCGTCTGGGCTTGGCTTCGCGACGGCAACTCTCGACGCCGCACCTGGTTGGCGTTGGCCTGCGGTCTGGGAGCCTGGACGGTCGGCACGGTCGTCTCGACCTATTACGAATCCTTGCCTCCCCACACCGCGCTTCTGCTCTTCGCTGTCGGCGCCGGTGCAGCTTTGTTGTGTTTCCCGGTCAGTCCGGACCCGACGCCGCGCGCGCAACTGCTGCTCGACGCGACGATTGTTGCCGGGTCACTGTTCGTGGTGTCGTGGGTCAGCGTGCTCGGGAGCGTCTACCGCACAGACGCGGACACTCGCCTGGCCTACACATTGGCTGTTGCCTCCCCCGTCGCCGACGTCCTGATTGCGACAACCGCGATCATGGTCTGGGTCCGCGCCGGCAACGCGCCGCTCCGTACCCTCGGCCTACTGTCGGCCGGAATCATGTTGATGGCGTTGGCGGACAGCGCAATTGCCTTCGCCAGCGCTCGAGGCGAACAGCAGCTCGATGGCTGGATCGATCTCGGCTGCATCGTTGCTTTCGGAGTGCTGGGAATAGCTGCGCTCTCGAGCGGTGGCGAGCCCGCATCGGCATCACCGCGCACGGTTCCGGTGCACGCTCGTCTGTGGTTGCCCTACGTGCCGTTGCTGTTGGCCGCGGGCATCGGGGTCGGAGCGATGTGGCACAGCGTGCATTCCGGTCCGCTCCGTGCCGTCGCGGTGATCCTGTTGGTCGCCGTTTTGGTCCGGCAGTTCGTCGTGCTGGCCGAGAACCGGCGCCTCACGGTGACCGTCTCACGGCAGACCTTGCGGGACCGGCTCACCGGACTCGCCAGCAGGACCTTGTTCCTCGACCGACTCGAGCAGGCGGTGCAACGCCAGCGGATGGAACTGACGCCGCTGACGGTATTGCGCTTGGACCTCGACGATTTCGAGGCTGTCACCAGCCGACTGGGGCACGCCGCCGGAGAAGAGGTGCTGATCCGCGTCGCCGAACGGCTCACCGGCTGCTTGACCAGCACCGACTCCCTGGCTCGTTTCCAGGGCGGCGAATTCGCCGCGCTGATCGAGGGACCCGTCGAGGACGCTCTGGTCGCCGCAGATCGAGTGCTCGAGTCGTTCACCCGCACATTCGTCTTCGATGGTGCCGCGCTGAGCATTCGCCCGAGCATCGGTGTGACCGTGGCGAGCGCCGCAGCCGTCGATACGACAACCGAGGGCCTGCTCTCGCAGGCTGACGTTGCTCTCATCGCAGCCAAGAACGCCGGCGGCGGTTGCCTGCGCAGCCATGTCCCTGGCTCACCGCCGCCCCTCGCTGCACGAATGGCGATGCCGGCCACCACCGCCGCGACAGGTCAGGACCCGTTGCCCTCGGCGGCGTCGGAGTCGCTTCGCTCGGTCCGGGCGCATTGGTTGTCCTCGACTGTTCCGTCCGCGCGAAGTGTGCCGATCATGTTGGGGCTCTTGCTGATCGGCGTGCTGATCTATGGCGGCTCGACGCAGATTCGCGACCATGCGGGCCGCCTTGCATTGTTCGACAGTTGGCTCTTCGACGGACTGATGCTTGGCGCGGCGGCGCTCGTCGCTGCGCGAGCCTGGTTGGTATCGAGCGAACGCGCAGCGTGGTCGCTCGTCTCCGCAGGAATGGCGAGTTCGGCTCTCGGCGACGTCGTCTTGGCGGTGTTTGTTCCTGAAGGTCAGTCGCCGTCGATCGCTGATCCGTTCTACCTGGCGTTCTACCCGGTCGTCTACGCCGGGTTGGCGTTGCTGCTGCGTTCGCGGCTACGCCGTCTGCCGATGGCAATCTGGCTGGACAGCGTCACGGCTGGTCTGACGCTCGCCGCGGTGGCCGCCGCAATCGCATATGGACCGATTCACGCGGCGACGATCGGGACCCCCCTCACGGTGGTCGTCGGGCTCGCCTATTCGATGGGCGACCTGCTGTTGCTGGCCCTCGCGGTCGGCGCACTGGCGGTATTGGGCTGGCGCGCAGAGCAGCGGTGGGGCCTGTTGGTCGCCGGGTTCATTTCGTATGCGGCTGCAGACACCGCTTACCTCTTTGCGACCGCGGGAGGCAGATACACCGAGGGCAGCACGATCGACACGCTGTGGCCGGTCGCATCGTTGCTCGTCGCAGTCGCCGCCTGGCGTGCCACCACGCGACGCCCAGCACGGTCGAGGTCCGAGCTGGCGATCTGGGCACCGCCGATGTTGTGCACGGCTACCGCGGTGACACTGCTTGTCCTCGACCATGATTCGCCGCTACCGCGGCTCGCTGTCGTCCTTGCCGCGCTCACCCTCATCGCCGTCACCGCCCGATTTGCAGTGACGTTCCGCGAAGTCACCGCGCTTGCCGACAGTCACCGCCAGGCCATGACCGACGACCTCACCACCCTCGCCAACCGACGCGCGATGGCAACAGCGTTGACCGCCGCAGCATTCGAATACTCGGCAAAAGATGCAGGCGACGAGCGGTCGGGTCCGGGACTGCTGTTGATCGATCTGGATCGTTTCAAGGACATCAACGACGCACTCGGACATCACGTCGCCGATCAACTGCTGTGCCAAGTTGCCGACCGCCTTTCGCAGTCGGTACGACCGTCGCATCTGCTTGCTCGATTGGGCGGGGACGAGTTCGCGGTCCTGCTGCCTGCCGGCGCCGACCTCCCCGCCGCCCGCACGCAAGCCGATCGACTCATCGCCGCCCTGCAGCGACCGTTCGAGCTCGACGAGATGGCCGTGCAGGTCGAGGCGAGCATCGGAATCGCCCTGTGCCCACAGCACTGCCCGCACCCCGAGGACCTGCTGCAACGTGCGGATGCGGCGATGTATCTCGCGAAGCGCAGCCCGACCCGGATTGCGGTCTACGACTCGGCTGACGACCCGACCGACGACAGACAGACCATAGAGGAACTCCGCACCGCCATCGCCGAAGGCGAACTCACCTGCCACTACCAACCCAAGGTCAGCGCCGCCGACGGGCAGGTGCACGGCGTCGAGGCCTTGGTCCGGTGGAACCATCCGGTCCGCGGATTACTCGTTCCGGACCAGTTCCTCGCCCTGGCCGAGCAGGGTGGCTTGATGCGTCCGTTGGCAACGACGGTCCTCGACCTCGCGCTGAGCCAGGCGCGGAGCTGGCACGACCAGGGCAACGACCTGTCGGTCGCGGTCAATCTTTCGGTGACGAACTTGCTCGACGTCGACCTGGTCACCGACATCAACCGCCTGTTGCGCATCCATCGGATGCCCGCCAGCACGCTCATCCTCGAGATCACCGAAAGCGTGCTGTCCACCGATTCGCTGCGGTCGCACAGCGTCGTCGAAGGGCTGCGACGGCTCGGGATCGGCCTGTCGATCGACGACTACGGCACCGGCTGGTCGTCGTTGGCGCGTCTGCAGGACATGGACGTCGACGAGCTCAAACTAGACCAGGTGTTCGTCGCACACCTCAGCGAGGATCCCCGCTCGATCGCGATCGTGCGCTCGACCGTCGCGCTCGCGCACAGCCTCGGTGCATCACTCGTCGCAGAAGGCGTCGAGGACGAAGCCACCTTGGAAGCGTTGCGCCGCTACGGATGTGACATCACGCAGGGCTACTTCCACAGTCCGCCGCTACCGGCCGAAGAACTCGACGCGTGGCTTCCCCGCCAGTCCGCTCGGGCGTGAGCACTCCGGCCAACTGACGATGCCGATCGGATGGCCGTAGTAGACGACGGGAATCGAACGCAGCCCCGATTGCAGCATCGTTTCCAGGATTTCCGGCAGCGGCGTCCGGAGCCCGACGCAGAAGGGCGGGAGGGCGAAGTTGAGAACCGACGACGTCAATTCGGCGGGCAGAACACTGTGATCGGCATCGGTGAGCGCCCACGACACCGCTTTCTGAGTCCTCGCCACCGAATCGGCGGTGATGACGTTGACAAGGAAACCGGCCTCGTCGACGACGGCAATCGTCGTCGCGCCCGAGTTGGCCAGCACACGTGCGGCCGCGTCCAACTGGATCCCGACTTTCACCAAGGGAATGGAACAGCTCATCAGATCGGCAGCGCACAATGGTGCCCGATTCTCGGTGACCTCGACGCGGGGTGATGCGCTCTTTTCTGGTCGGCGGACCCGCGTGGTCCTGTGCAGCGGGAGCCACTTCATCGTGGTCATCTGCGCCTCCTTGTCCGGGCTGTGCGCGTAGGAAACCAGGTTGCGGACCCGCAATCAACAGGCCGCGCCGAGCGTCTTCGTTTTCGGGGCAGGTCTGTTCCGATTCCGGCCAAAGTGGCGTATCTTCTGCGCAACGGCCGGGACCCCGCACATTTCTCTGGCTGAAGGTGGTAGATGGAAACAAGTTCTTTGGTCATCGAGCGCAACGAGTTTTCTACTCGCGATAGCGACACTGCAGTAGATTTCCTGCGCAGGGTCTATGTGGACAACCAGCCACGGTTCGCCGTCGATGTGCGAAACACCGAGTTCGCGATTCGGTCGGCCGCAACTCCGGCTATCGCCGTCGACAACATGCGCGCCACGATGAACTTCGGGATCGACATCGAGTCCTTCGACTATCTACTTGTCCTGATGCAGACCAAGGGCCAGGTCGATGTGGAGGACCGTGCCGATCGGGTCCGTGCACGACCGGGCGACACGTATCTCTTTCCGCCGGGTATTCCCCTGACCATCCGCTGGCACGACCCCGAGATTTGTGCACTCCGTTTCCCGCTGGCCCGGATCGGTGCAGTGGCTGCGGAGCTCACGGGCATCGACGGCGCCGACCTGCGTTTCGAGGCGATGCAACCGCTCTCCGCAGCGAGCAACGCGTCCATGCGCCGCATCCTCGGCTTCGTCGGTCGCGAACTGCTGCAACCAGAGTCGGCGATGAGCAGCCCACTCGTGGCCGACCAGATGTCGAGGCTGGCTGCGGCGACGGTGCTGTCTGCGTTCGCGAACTCGACGATGACTCGCGACTACCAATCGGGCCCCGGTTACGTCCCGCCCGCCGTGTTGCGACGTGCAGACGCGTTCATCGAAGCCAACGCCGATCAAAGCCTCACGATCGGTGAGATCGCCGCCCATGCCGGCGTCACGTCTCGTGCCTTGCAGTACGGCTTCCGGCAACACCTCGGCATCACGCCGATGGGTCGGTTACGGCAGGTCCGCCTCGAACGCGCCCACCTCGACTTGCAGGCAGGCGACCAGACACGAGGTGACACGGTCGCTGCGATTGCACTGCGGTGGGGATTTGCGAAACCCGGTCGGTTCGCGATCGAGTACCGCAAGGTCTACGGCTGTCCGCCGAGTCACACGCTGCGGACCTGACCGCTAAGCCTCTTCGGCCGCCTCGAGTATTCGGTCCGCGCCGCGCACGGCACCGTCGGTTTCCCGGACCCGCGCACCGATGCTCGCCGCAGCCTGGCGATGGCTGGGCACGTCGAGAAGTTCGGTCAGTGCTCCGCGGATTCGCCGGCGTCGGGCGCTCCTCGAAAGTAGCAGGCCCGCACCCGCTTTGGCGATTGCATTGCCTACCATGGCTTGGTCCGCCAGCGGATTGATGGGGATCACCAAGACCGGCAGGTCGTAGGCCAGTGCCCGGAAGGTGGTGGCATGTCCGCCGTGCCCGATCACCGCAGCGCAACCCGGCATCAGTTCGTTGTGCGGGAGGTAGCGGTGAACGGTCGCATTGTCCGGTGCGTCGAGGTCGGCAGGGTCGAGCGAAGGTCCCGTGGTCACTACAACTTCGATGTCCAACCCGGCGACCGCGTCGAGTACCTTCTGCAGGATCCTCCGTTGGCCGGCGAAAGCAAGAGTGCTGAAGCTGACCAGCACGCGCCTGCTCGGTGCGAGGTCTGCACGGTCTGCGCGGTCGGTCGGCGCGTCGGACACCGCGCCCGACCAGACGACGTTCGCGGGTACTTCACGCTCCCCCGCCGGGTCGAGTTCTCGGTCACTGCACACGACCACCAAATCCGCTGCGTTCCATAATGTTCGAGCGTTGAGGCCACGGAGACGGGCGAGCGTCCCGATCGGTCCGCGCGCAAACGCGCCGTCGAACCAGGCAAAGAACGCATGGACGAGGGCGATGTACCGCACGCCTGCCTGTCGGACCGCGGCCAGCACACCCAGCAACGCAACGTCGATCACCACCACGTCGGCGGGGTCTTCGTCGAGCATCGCGAGTAGATCGCGACCCATGCCGGTACTGGTCAACACTCCCAACAAGGCGATCGTCGAACGCACCCCAGGTGCGACAACGGGCGACCACGCGGGTGCATGGTCGTAGGCGCGAAATTCGAAGTCCGCCAACTGCTCTCGTTGGCTCTCCTGCCCCAGAAGGCGGACCCGATGGCCCCGCGACTGCAACACCCTGGCGATCCCCAACGCGGGCGGAAGGTTCCCACCCCCGTCGTACGTCGCGAACAGAATGTCAGCCATGCCCCGATCCTGCACCCCCGACCGCCGCTTTCGTACGAAACTCGCGCCTACGGCTCGCTGACCTCGAGTTCCGTCCGCACCAGCTTGCCGCCCTTCTCGAAGGCCTCGAGTCTGCGGCGCGCGACGTCGTAGTAGCGGTTCATCAGTTGATCGCTCAGCTCTGGCGGCAGGGCGCCGCGTGCAATGCGCAACCACGCCGGCTGGTACTGGTTCGGCATTTGCGCCATCAGCCGGTCGGAGGCTGTTCGGAAGATGTTTGCCATGCGGATGTAGTCGGCACGGAAGTAGGCGTAATCGCAACGACCTTGGAAGTCGCGGAGATACGTATCCGCCAGCGCGCGAGGCAAATCCACTTCGATATGCGCCGCGACGCCTTGCAGCAGCGCTTTCATGATCAGCTGCGCGGACCGCTGAGCACCGCCGGCTTCGGCCGTACTCCACGCCTTGTGCCACGGCGGCGCGGTGGGTTCCCCGGCTTCGAAGGTGAACAGACTCTTGGCATAGAGCTCATGAAAGCGAGGTATAAGGCGCAACACCCACTCCGGATTGCTCACGCGCCCCGATTCCAGGTGTGCGAGTTGCTCTTCGGTGACGAACTGATACACCCGCGCGAACCATTGCTTCGGATCGTCGGCGTCGGCAAGCCGGTCTGCGATTGCCCGTTGCTCCGCGAGAATCGCCGCCGCCTCAGCACGCAGAGGGGCAAGGTCCACAGCATCGATACGCCGGGGCACGGGCAGATCTGCCTCGCGACAGCCTCCCGCAATGTCGGCCAGCCGCTTCAACGACCGTGCCAATTCCACCCCGATCAATTGACGAGCTGCTATCCCAACTCCGGGAATTGCGAAGCGCATCAACACTTCCCACCGGATTTCCGACGCGGCACCGCCGTCAACAGCTGCGATGGTGATGTCCCCTCGGTGTTCGCGTAAGACTGCCGCGCCACGAAAGACTGTGTATCCGAATCGATGTGGCGGCTCGGATTCGTGGACCACCTCGGTCAACCGGGTCGAACCGGGCCCAGGCAGGTGCACGCGACGCAAGGTACCGACGCCGTCAGGACGACCGCCGTCCCCGGCGTCGATCAGCTCGATCCGTGCCGTCGACCACTCGTTCATGCGGCCCGGGTCGGTCAGCAATTCCCACACCACTGCGGGCGGCGCTGCGACTCGCTGGCGCAGCACGATCGAATCGCCCATCAGGCTGCAGCTTCCGGAGAAAGTGGCGCCTGTTTCGTGCTGAACCTGCCCAGACTTGCGACGACGAACCGCAACTCTCGGTCCGCCAGCCGGTCTTCCGAACCCAAGATGCCGAGTGTTCGCGTGGCCTCGCGGAGTCGGACTACTTGTCGCGCGAGAACGACAAGATGATGCGCAGGAGTTCGCCGTAGCCCCAGTCCCTTTGCGGCATTCGGCGGCACCCAGCGCGTCGATACACTCGCGAATAACGACGCGAGTACCGGCGTGGCAATCGCTTTCAGGATGCGCGCAGCGGGACCCGGCAGAGCATCGAACGAATAGCCCTCGCGCAGTAGAGCATCGGTCAAAGCGTGTGAGTTGCTGTCGGAGGCGATCTCGAGGCGGCCAGCGATGTCGAACATCTCCTGCGCCTCGCGGTAGTTGTGCGGGAGTAGCTCATCGGGCACACCCATGACGAATCCGATCCACCGCCATTGATGGGCGATCGCTTCGAGTTCCGCCGAGGAGTACGAAATCCCGAGATCTGCGGCGACGACAAGCGGCAGGACGAGGAAGCCGCCGCTGATCGTCAGTGCGCTGTAGCTCTGATTGATCGGAACGCCCCAGCTTTGCTGGTCCCAGCCCTCAGCGGTCAGCAGATGTCGGCGAACGAGCGCGTGCACCATCCTGATTCGGACGCTCGCCGCCCAACCGCGCGCGCCAGGAGCCATGCCGCCGGGCGAGGTTGCGCTGACGATCCAGCGTCCGGTTTCTGCGAGCCGGTCGCTGGTTCCCGAGGTCAGGCGCCCGGTCAACGCAAGCGGCCTGCTCAGACCCGGCGACTGATAGCCGTACAGCAACGACTGGTACAGCGTGATCGCCTGCACGGAGCCGAACCGCCACCATGCTCTAGCGCCTGAATCGACGACCTCGGGCGCATACCACGACGGCGGGTCGATCAGCGGAGCGAGCAACTGCTGCAACGATTCCGGCGCCTCGGACCAATTCTTGTGCACATCGCTCAGCACGTGGTCGAGGAGCCGCCAACCACCTGGGATGGCCAGCAGATCTGCGGCAGCGCGGTCGGCTGCGTCGTCGCTGCGATACATGTTGATGGCCAACCGGTCGACCACAGCCGGATTGTGCCGACGAACCTCTGCCCAGTTGGTCGCACCGGAATGCTCCGGCGGACGCGGCCAGTCTTCAACGGAGCTCATAATAGACAGTCTGTCTATTTATTGGCGACGCGTCAACTACTCCGGCGGCGGGGCGTCGATCGGCATCGCAAGGCTCGCCCCGCCCGCCCCCGCGAAGCCGGACCAGATCAACGCGGTCAAGTGGTCGACCAACTCGTCGCGAGACATTGTTCGTTCCCGCGCCCACCAGAAGACAGCGGTCGATATCGCGCCCAGCACCGCTCGCGCCCACGGCCCGGCCGCCCGCGGGTTACCGCCCAATTGGTCGAACCCGACAGTCAGCACGATTTCGAGCCAGTTCGCCAAATCGTCGACGACCGCTCCTGATCGCATGCTCGAGGCAAGTGCTGCGGACACATTCGGCTCGTCGTCCACCCACCGGCACAGGCAATCGACCGCCGCGCGGGTCTGAGCTCGGGGGTCGCCCTCAGAGCCGACGACTTTCGCGACGTCGTCGATGATGCGACGCGTCTGCCGCCGAGCAAGCGCAGCTACCAGCGCATCCTTGTCCGGAAATGCGGCATAGACCGCCGACCGCGTCAAACCCGCCTCGCGCGCGACCTCGACGAGCGACAACTTCGGACCACGCGCACGCAAGCTGCGCTCGGCAGCATCGAGTAGTTCGTCGCGGCGCTGCTCGGGCTGGACCTGCGAACCCGGCGGTCGTCCGCGTCCTCGAATCGTCGGGCCAGCCATCAATTCATCTTGCCACTGACTCGTGAGTCTTTTTGGAGTCCAGGGACTCCAAAAAGACTCACGAGGGCGCTTGCTGGTGGAATTCACTCCCGCCATTTAGACGCGAGACTCTCTCGCCCGCATAGGGATGCATGCGGTCACGCCGATGGCGACCAACGCGGCGACGATCGAGATGCCGAATGCCGTGTGAAAGGCGTCGCGCGTGGGCAGTTGGTGGCCATCGAGTGACATGGTCATGTGGGCGAGCACCACGCTCATGACCGCGGCAGACGTGGACGTGCCGATCGAGCGCATCAATGCGTTGAGCCCGTTGGCGGCCGCGGTCTCGCTCAGCGGGACACCACCCATGATCAGAGCGGGCATGGCCGCGTAGGCGATGCCGATTCCGCCGGCGATGATCATCGACGCGATCATCACTTCCCAGCGGTTGTTCATCAGCAGGAACGCCGTGACGTAGCCCGCTGCGATGACGACGCAACCGACGATCAGCGTCACCTTCGGTCCGCGCGCTGCGGTGAGCCGCGCCGACACCGGCGAGAGCAGCATCATCATCAAGCCGCCGGGCGCGAGGATGAGGCCCGCCGCGACCATCGACTGGCCGAGTCCGTAACCGGTCGCTTCCGGCGCTTGCAGTAGCTGCGGCACCACAAGGGACATGCCGTACATCGCGAAACCGACCGCGATGGACGCGATATTGGTGAGCAGCACGCGCGGCCGGGACGAGACAGCGAGATCGACCAACGGCGACCGTGTTCGCAGCTCCCACGCACCCCAGACGAGAAGCACCACGACCGCCGTGGCAAACAGGCCGAGGATCGACGGGCTGGACCAGCCCCAATCGGTGCCCTTGCTGATCGCGAGCAACAACGACGTCAAAGCAATCGACAGGCCGATGGCGCCGAGGAAATCGAATCGGCCCGGCGTCCGGACCGGAGATTCGGGCACGAGCCCGAAGACGACGGCCGCAAGGACCGCGCCGAGACCCGCCGAGGTCCAGAAGAGGACGTGCCAGTCGGCGTTCTGCGCGATCACCGCGGCGAACGGAAGGCCGACCGCACCGCCGACACCGAGAGTTGCGCTCATCATCGCGATGGCGGATCCGACGCGCTCGGGCGGCAATTCGTCGCGCAGGATGCTGATGCCGAGCGGAATCGCGCCGACCGCAAGACCCTGCAGCGCACGTCCGACAATCATCGGCACCAGCGATGAAAACATCGCGCAGACAAGCGAACCCAGAACGAGGGCCGCCAAGCTTGCGAGCAGGATCCGGCGCTTGCCGAACATGTCGCCCAGTCGTCCACTGATCGGGGTTGCGACGGCACCGGCGAGCAGCGTCGCCGTGATCACCCACGACGCATTCCCGGCCGAGGTATTCAGGAACGACGGCAGCGACGGGATGATCGGGATGACCAGCGTCTGCATGAGCGAGACGACGATGCCGCACCCGGCCAGAACGGCGACGAGCACCGCGGCAGGCCGAGCGGTCACCGTCAGGTCGGGTTGGTCGTGAGTGTCGACTGAAGTCACGATGTGTACGATACACATGATGTGCATCATGCATAATGGTGGGCGATGAAAGCGACGCAGACCACAGTCACCGACCAGCTCGCCGGGCTCGAACACGAGCTGACGCTGCTGTCCCGCCACTACCTTTCCGCGCTCGCACACCGCAGCGGGCAACAGCTGGACCGCTCGGCCTACCTCATCCTGATTCGCCTCGGCGAGAACGATGCGCTGAGCTTGAAGGAACTGGCGGAAGCGTTCCGACTCGACGTATCGACGCTGAACCGTCAGGTCGCGGCAATGCGGCGGACCGGATTGGTCGAGCGTGTCCCCGACCCCGACGGTGGCGTGGCTCGCAAAATCCGCGCGACCGAGCATGGCCGGCAGATGGTCCGCGACGACCGCGATCGCGGCAGGCAGAACGTTGGCACCGTCGTGCACGAATGGTCCGACGCCGACGTCTCCCTTCTGCACGACATGATCGCGAAGTTCAACCAGTCGATCGAATCCCTCGAGAACAACCCCTGGCCCCGCGAAGGCTGACCTTCTCGAAATTGCACCTCGGGTAAGGGTTGTGGCTCCGCTGTGCGAGGAGGACGCTGGAACAGTCCTATTGATCGGAAGTTATGCCGGGGTGGCTTCCGATAGTCGTCAAATAATCACTCGGAGAAAACCATGATCGGAACAATTATCGGGCTCGGAATCGGTTTCGCAGGCACCATCGTCGGATTGGGAATCGGCGCGTTCGCGACAGGTCTCGGGTTGCTGATCAGTGACAGGTCGGTGAAACACGACATCGTCGAACTCACTGAATGAGCTGAGTTCATGTCTCGCGTCGACGGACTACCCGACCGCAAGCGAGTACGCATTCGGGCAACACTTCTGCACCCGGCAGCGTGGGCGAAATCGCGAGTTCTCAGACGCCAAGCTCCGGACGCCAGGCCCGTACCGACGGGCGCCAACGAGGTCTTGGAACGCCTTGCCGAACTACCGGTCAGCGCGTGGACATACGGCTTCGAACATCAGTCGGTCAGGCATCTAGGCCCGATGGCACAAGACTTCGCGGAAGCGTTCGGCCTCGGTTCGTCGACGAAGACCATTTCAGCCGTCGACGCAAACGGCGTGTGCATCGCCAGCATTCAGGCCCTGTACCGCCGGCTCGTCGAAGTGGAAAAACAACTCGAAGAACTGCGCGCCGCCCAGGAACTCCGGGGCTGAATAGCTGGCAGGTGTTGTGGCACTTGCCATCTGCCTAGGCTCGAGACTCGACCCGAGCCTTCAGTCTCTCGAGGGTCTTCGCGATGTTCTCCTCGTTCACGGAGGGGCGATCCTTGACCCCGGTGAACGGCGCGGTGACCGGTTTGAACCAGTTCGGCCGTCGATCCCACGTACTTTCGGTGACCCGGCACCCGGTGGCAGTCGGCTCGATGTCGAACTGCCATCGAGAGACCGGGATCCCGAACTCCCCCACCTCGAACGCGAACCGGGTACCTGGGTCGGCATCGGTGACCTTGCTCAACGTGGGCCACACATGCCAGCCCCGACGGTTGATGCCCATGAAGCGCGCGCCGACCTGCCCAACCTTGGCGCGCCGATGGACGATCTTGGTCGTCTCTTCGGCGACGCTGACCAGTTGCGCCGGGTCACTCACCACCGCGTAGACCGCCGCGGCGGGCCCGGCTATCTCGATCGTTCCTGTTGCACTGGGATCCGTCACCCACCTATTCCAACACTTTCCTGCGCTTTTGATGCCGCATCGTCACGAAATCTGGTCCGAGCGATCAGAACGGGAACACATTTGCCTCGTCCAGTGCACCGAGCAGTGTTTCGACCAACGTCGACGGTTGGTTTCGGTTCCACGCCAAGGCCAAATCGATCGTCTCGGCCCCGCTGATATCGCGGAACACAACGCCGGCCAAGGTCAGTGCCCGCACCGATTCAGGGACCAGCGCGATACCGAGCCCTGCTGCGACCAGTGCCAGCAGTACCGACGTGCCGGGGGCTTCGTGCTCGCGGCGCGGAGTGAAACCCGCTGCGCGGCAACTCCTTGTCACCACATCGTTGACTGCGGAATGAGTATCGGAGTACATGACGAAATCGTCGTAGGCGAGGTCGCTGACCTCGAGGGCTGGTTCCGTGCTGAGTCGGTGGTCGATCGGCAGTGCCAGAACGAGCTTCTCCGTCGCAATGTTCCGGACGACGATGTCGTCGCCGGCGACAGGTGGTCGCAGGACAGCGAGGTCCAGGTGGTTCGTACGCAATCCCTCGACCAGACCCGGCGTCAAAAGGTCGCCGTGTATTTCGAGGGCAACACCAGGAAGACGTTGTTTCGTCGCGCGGGCGATGATCGGCAGCCGGTCGAAGGATGCGGTGCCGGTGAAGCCGATCCGAATCAGCCCGGCTCGGCCGTCGGAGATGCGGCGGACTGCGCGTGCGCTCGACTCGAGGCTCTCCAGGTTGCGGACCGTTTCGCGGTAGAAGAATTCGCCAGAGGGCGTCAGGCTGACCTGGCGGGTGGTTCGCGCGAGGAGCGTGACGCCGAGTTCTGCTTCGAGCTGGCGGACCGATTGCGACAATGCCGGCTGAGCCAAGCGCAGTCTCGCCGCAGCCCGCCCGAAGTGCAGTTCTTCGGCGACGGCGACGAAATGCTCGAGGTGTCGCAGTTCCATGACGCTTCACAGTATGCGCCAGTTACATCACTGACAATGATGTAGTGCCTATCTATTGATAAGCAGCAGCAATCAATAAAGACCTAGGTAAGGCCTAGCGATACACCTGGTGTGATGGTCGCCACTGGCTGTAAGGCTGGTTCGAAGAGCAATACAGCCCCTGTGGAGGACCTGATGACCGGAACCTTGGATCACGTACAAGCCACCCTCGACAACGCCGTCATCGAGGATGCCGACGCTGGTATCTACCGTGCGAACAGAAGCATCTTCACGGACGAAGAGGTCTTCGAACTCGAGATGAAGCACATCTTCGAGGGCAACTGGATCTACCTCGCGCACGAGAGTCAGCTTGCCAATCCCGGCGACTATTTCACCGTCTACATGGGTCGTCAGCCTGTCGTGATCACTCGCGACAAGGACGGTGACCTGCACTGCCTGATCAACGCCTGTGCACACCGGGGCGCGATGATCTGCCGCCGAAAGACCGACAATCGGACCACCCTCACCTGCCCGTTCCATGGGTGGACTTTCCGCAACGACGGCACTCTGCTCAAGGTGAAGGACCCCGACGGCGCAGGCTACCCGGAGACCTTCGATGTCGAAGGATCGCACAACCTGACCAAGGTGCCGCGCTTCGAGAGCTACCGCGGCTTCCTCTTCGGCAGCTTGAACCCGGATGTGTCGTCACTCGAGGATCATCTCGGCGACTCCACCAAGGTCATCGACATGCTGGTCGACCAGTCGCCAGACGGTTTGGAAGTTCTACGCGGCGCCTCCTCGTACACCTTCGACGGCAACTGGAAGGTCCAAGCCGAGAACGGCGCGGACGGGTACCACGTCACCGCAACCCACTGGAACTACGCGGCGACGACGTCGCGTCGCAACGACGGGCAGTCGAAGAACACAACCAAGGCGCTCGACGCCGGCGGCTGGGGCAAGTCCGGCGGCGGCTACTGGTCCTACCCCAACGGACACCTGTGCCTCTGGACCTGGGCGGCTAATCCGCAGGACCGCCCGCTGTGGGATCAGATGGACGCGCTGAAAGAGAAGTTCGGCGACGCCAAAGGCGAGTTCATGGTCAAGGGCTCCCGCAACCTGTGCATCTATCCGAACGTGTATCTGATGGACCAATTCAGCACACAGATAAGGCATTTCCGCCCGATCGCGCCGAACAAGACCGAAGTCACCATCTACTGCATCGCGCCGAAAGGTGAGAGCAAAGCGGCACGCTCGCACCGGATCCGGCAGTACGAGGACTTCTTCAACGCATCAGGTATGGCGACGCCGGACGACCTCGAAGAGTTCCGCTCGTGCCAGCTCACGTTCCAGGCGACCAACGCACCGTGGAACGACATGAGCCGCGGCGCCGAGCACTGGCTCACCGGACCCGACCCCGTTGCAGAGGCTCTCGACATGCACAAGGTGATCTCCGCTGGCGTCAAGAACGAGGACGAAGGGCTGTTCACCGTTCAGCACGGGTATTGGCGCAGAACACTTCTCGACGCCGTGGAACGGCAGCGCACCGCGGAGACGAACAACGTGAACTCGAAAGAGGTTGTCCGATGACCGCGAGCACCGCCGAAAAGCGTTCGGCCGTAATAGATCAGACGACGATCGAGCAGTTCCTCTACCGCGAGGCCCGCTACCTCGACGACCGCGAGTTCGAGATGTGGCTGACCTGCTACGCCGACGACGTCGAGTACTGGATGCCGAGCTGGGGCGACGACGATCTGCTCACCGAAGACCCACAAACCGACATCTCGCTGATCTACTACGAGAACAAGGGTGGCCTGGAGGACCGGGTGTTCCGAATCCGGACCGAACGGTCCAGCGCCACATCGATTCCGGAACCTCGGACAAGCCACAACATCAACAACGTCGAGGTCATCGAGCGCCGCGGCGATATCGTCGATGTCCGTTTCAACTGGCACACAATGTATTTCCGATACAAGACGATCGACCCGTACTACGGCACCTCGTTCTACACGATCGACTTCTCCGGGCAGACCCCGCTGATTCGCCGCAAGACCGTCGTGCTCAAGAACGACTACATCCACCATGTCGTCGACATCTATCACTTCTGACCGCCTCGCCGTCACCGAGAGAGGAGCTCCCATGACTCACCGCGTAGCACTGTCCTTCGAAGACGGCGTCACTCGTTTCATCGACTGCAACGACGGCCAGACCGTCGCCGATGCGGCGTACCGGTCACGCATCAATATTCCGCTCGACTGCCGCGACGGCGCGTGCGGAACCTGCAAAGCGATGTGCGAATCGGGAGACTTCGACGGTGGAAACTACATCGACGACGCACTCACCGCGAATGAAGCCGCGAGCGGATATTGCCTGCCGTGCAGCATGACTCCGCGCTCGGACCTGGTGTTGCAGATCGCGAGTACGTCCGCAGTGGCGAAGACCAAAGCTGCGTCGCACACGACAACTGTGACCGCTGTCGAAACGCTGTCGCCGACGACGATGCGCCTCGCGGTGAAGGCGCCGTCGGACGGGCTGACGTTCCTGCCAGGCCAATACGTCAACATCACCATCCCCGGCGGCGACCAGACTCGGTCGTATTCGTTCAGCAGTGCGCCGGGATCGGACGAGCTGGACTTCCTGATCAAGCTGACGCCAGGTGGCCTGATGTCCACCTACTTGTCCGAGCACGCGAAGGTCGGCTCGGCTGTCACCTTCACCGGGCCGCACGGCAGCTTCTTCCTGCGCGAGGCCGAACGTCCCGCGCTACTACTGGCGGGCGGTACGGGACTGGCGCCGATCCTGTCGATACTTCGCAAGCTGGAACAGGATTCGAGCACTCGACCGGTCCATCTCGTGTACGGCGTAAGTACCGACGACGACGTTGTCGAACTCGACACCATCGCCGGCCTCGCCAAAACTCTCGACTCCTTCACGTGGGACTACTGCGTTTCCGATCCCGCGTCCTCGGCGTCCAACAAGGGTTACGTCACGAGTCTTGTTCGCCCAGAACATCTCAACGGCGGCGACGTGGCCGTGTATCTGTGCGGTCCGCCTCCGATGGTGGAGTCCGTCCGCACCTACTTCGCCGACCAGGGCGTCGAGCCGACCGGCTTCTACTACGAGAAATTCGCGCCTGCCGCAGCAACCACCGTTGCGGCGATCACCGAGGTCGAGGAGCCGGAAGCGGCACCAGAGGCCGTCGAGACTGTCGAACCAGCTACCGTCGAATCACCCATCGCTACAACAGTTTCCGCAGAGAAACGCACGCTGTTCGGACGCGTGATCTTCGACCGGCGCGACTATGCCGGCCTCGCTGGCGTTGGCGCACCTGCTTCGCGTACCGAGGAATTGGCGTCGATGCGAGCCATCGCCGGGCAACGCGTCGCCAAGCCCGGTTCGGATGCCGAAGCGACCCCGCTCGATCGTGGTGCCGGGGTCGTCGAAGCGCCCGATGCTCGAGCCGTTGCCGGGCAATGCATCTGGACCGAACGAGAGATCGCGCCGCTGATCGCACCCCGCGCCGAGGTTGTTGCGCAGGCAGTGTCGACCTCCGATGGCTACGAGATCGGCGAAGAGCATCCGTCCGTGCACGAATCCGACGCCGTCTTCGAGGCGCGCCGAGCACTCGAACTGGGCGCATTGGAATTGGTCATCGGCCGGTTGTCCTCACGCCAGATCGCCGGCTACCGGTTACTCGCCGAGGCGACAACGCGGTACGTCGAGGGCGACCGGTTTGTCGATGCAGCCGCCTACACCGAGACGAACGCAGCGTTTCACGACTACCTGTTCAGCCAGACCGGCAACGAGCATCTGCTGCGCGCGTATCAAGCACTCGGCGTCAAAGCAGCGATGGCCGACGCGTTGCGCAACGCAACGTGGTGCGAACCTCGTTGCGCGCAAGATCATCTGGACATCGTCGACGCATTCGAGGCACAGGACCGGGAGCGAGCGAGGACGCTCATCGCCGACCACGCGGAGCGGTCGAAGATCACGATGAAACGGGCAATGCAGGAGACGGTTGCGAGCAAGCGCCCGAAGTTCGTCAGTCCAGGTCGGTTCGCCGGCAAGTCCGTCCTGATCACCGGTGCAGCACAAGGCATCGGCGAATGTGTCGCTCGCCGGATCGCCGCCGAGGGCGGCAGCCTGATCCTGGCCGACCGTTCGGAACTCGTCGACTCACTGGCAGAGGAACTCGGCAACGACACCGTCAGCACGACCAGTGTGTTGGCGGACCTCGAGACCTGGGAGGGCGCGTCGGCCGCCGTCGAAACCGCAATGGCAGCCCACGGCCGGATCGACGTCTCGATCCACGTTGTCGGCGGCACCATCTGGGCCAAACCGTTCGCCGAATACCCACCGGATCAGATCGAGAAGGAGATCTCGCGATCGTTGTTCCCGACCCTCTGGTCGTGCCGGGCGGTACTCCCCCACATGATCGAGAACGGCGGCGGCACCATCGTCAATGTCTCGTCGGTCGCGACTCGCGGAGTCCACCGCGTCCCTTACGCCGCAGCCAAAGGCGGTGTCAACGCGATCACCTCGGCGTTGGCGTTGGAAGCCGCGCCCCACGGAATCCGCGTTGTGGCGACCGCACCGGGCGGGACGGACGCCCCGCCTCGTCGCGTCGCTCGTGGACCCGCGCCCGCCACGGACCAGGAGAAAGACTGGTACCAGGCCATCGTCGACCAGACCGTCGAGTCGTCCCTGCTCAAGCGGTACGGCACGCTCGACGAACAGGCCGCGGCGATCTGCTTCCTAGCCTCCGACGAGGCGTCCTACATCACCGGCACGATCCTTCCGGTCGCCGGCGGCGACACGGGCTAGCGGACCGCTACCGTGATGGTGTGACGAACGTTCTTCCGCCGGTCGGTCGCGCTTCGGTGCTGGCCGAACTGGTCGGCGCCGTCAGCGGCGTGGCGGCAAGCTTCGTCGTCGTCGACGGTGTGCCCGGAGTTGGGCGAACGTCGACGCTCGAGCAGTTGGCGCTTCGATTGCAGGATGTCAACCCGGACATACGAATTCAGCACGCTTCCGGAGTTCCGTGGGAATCGTCGGTGCCGTTCGGTGCGCTTCGGCAGTTGCTGCCGACAGTGAATACCGTTGATGCAGAACAGGATTACGAGACCCTCGCGGCCGCGATCGCCGGAGCGCTACGGCAGACCGAGCAAAGTACGGTGATTCTTCTCGACGACGCCCACGACGTCGACGCGCAATCGTTGAAGGCCCTCGCCTCGCTGATTCGCCATCATCGCAGCGACGACGTGGCAGTGGTCTGTGCACGCCGTCCCCGGCCCGACGGTGACGTCCGCGCTCACGAGGTCCTCGATCGCGCTGCCGACCGAACGGTCCACATCGGTCCGCTGACCATCACCGAGGTCGCCGAACTGGCGGCCGGTCGTGGAGTCGTGTTGTCGCCGTCGGCAGCGGGAGAACTGACCCGCCACACCGGCGGACTGCCTCGGCATGTCCTCGCCCTCCTCGACGAGCTGCCACGTGATACGTGGAAAGGCGTGCGTCCGGACCTGCCTGCACCGGCTTTCGTCGACGCGGCTGTCCGCGCCACGCTCGCGAACTGCGACGACGACGCCCGCAGACTTGTGTGCACCGTCGCTGTGCTCGGCAGTGCCTGCGCGCTCCCGATCGTCTGTGCGATTGCCGACATCCGGGATCCGTGGCCGGTCGTCGACATCGTCGAGCAACTCGGTCTTGTTGTGGTGCAACGGCAATCGTCGGCAACCGTACTCGACACACCTGATCCGATGGCTCGGGCTGCCGTCCTGGCGACCATGAGCCGGTCGGACCGCGCGCAGTTGCATCGGGACGCGGCAGCGGTTCTCGAGGATCCTGCCGACGTGTTGGCGCACATCGCAGACGCGGAGCCGCTACCTGACTCCGCCCTGTCCGGCAGGCTGGCCACCCTGGCAGGTGAGCGGGCCGCGCATGGCGAATGGGCTACTGCTGCAAGACTGTTCGAGCTTTCGAGTCGGTCGGCCATCGAGCCACATCAGCGTCAAGACATGATGATCCGCGCTGTCGACGCCATGATCGGTGCGGGCGATGTTCGTACGGCGGCCGGTCATGTGGCCGAAATCGAAAGCCTGCGTGAGACTCCGATGCGCAACGCCGTCTTGGGATATCTGGCAATACTGCGCGGGCGTCCGCAGGAGGCGAATGCGCGTCTGGAGCGCGCGTGGCAGTTGGTGCGGGCCAGGCACGAGCCCGATGTCGCTGCGGTGATCTGCCATCGTCAAGTACTGCACAACCTCGCCCGCTGTGACGGTGAAAACCTTGTGCGCTGGGCGGACCGGGCGGTCGAGCTGGTCGGTGCCGACAACGCGACTGCCGTAGAAGCGCAAGCAATTCGCGGGTTGGGACTCGGCGGAACGGGACGCGTCACCGAGGCTTTGGCCAGCTATCGCGACCTGTGGGGCCACGCGAGCACGGGTGCGGTTGGGCAGCGCGTACAGATGGGCGCGGGCTGGCTTCATCTCGCAACCGACGACGTCGAACTGGCTCGTGCCGAGCTCGAATCGGCGTTGCCTACAGACTTTCTGGGCGGGTCGACGCGAATATCCCTCTGGGCGCGTGCCTGGTTGGCCCGGACCTACTTCGTCACCGGCGAATGGAACGACGCCCTTCGCCTGGTAGCGGAGGGCGCCGACCTGGTCGAGCGGTCCGGAGCCGCGTTGATCCGCCCCTTGCTCCAATGGACGGCGACGCAAATTCACGCCTTGCGGGGCGATTGGGATGCTGCGGCGGACAGCGCCCGGCTCGGCAACGCAGGCGCCCGGGACTACGAGATCATGCGCGTGCCATCGGCTTTGGCGCACGCCGCGATCGCCGAGGCGCGCGCGGACTACGCCGCTGTCATCAGAGCGCTTGCGCCGCTGACCGAGCCCTGGGCGGGCAACGACATCGCCGAACCCGGATTCTGGCCATGGCCCGATGTCTATGCGAACGCACTCGTCCAAGAGGGACGGCTCGCCGATGCCGACAGTTTTCTCACTAAGCACGAAGCGCGCGTTGCGGTCCGAGGTCATCGCTCCGCCCAAGCTCGCCTCGGGTGCGCCCGCGGTCGCCTACTCGGTGCTCGCGGCGACATCGATGCTGCACGTGCGGCATTCGACGCTGCGCTTGCGCTGCTCACGCCGCTGCCGCTGGTCTACGACCGCGCTCGGGTGAACTTCGCGTACGGACAGACATTGCGTAGAGCCGGAAAACGGCGCGAAGCAGACAGCGTGATCTCCGCGGCACGCGACGGCTACCTCTCGATCGGCGCGACGACCTATGTGCGTCGCTGTGATCGCGAACTCAAAGCCGGTGGACTGCACGCCGTGCTGAAAGACCGCGCTCACGACGATCTCACTCCCCAGGAGGACGCGGTCGCGGGCTTGGTGGCAACGGGAATGACGAACCGCGAGGTCGCGTCCGAGCTGTTTCTCTCCGTCAAAACTGTGCAGTTCCACCTGACGCGGGTCTACGCGAAGCTGGGCATCCGGTCGCGCGCCGAACTCGCAGCCGCTCGTGGACCTGGCAGCGCGCCGGAATAGCCTTCAGCCGTATGGAATCGGAATGGGCTGACCGGCTACGCACGGGTGCGGCTGGGGTTCGTTGTACAGCCAATCGAGCGCATTTCTGATCGGCGCGAAGATGGTCCCGAAACTCTGCTCGGTCGGGACGGTCACGCAGTAGCTGGGTCCGGCGGGTCCGGTCGGCGAGATTTCGGTCGCGACTGATTGGGACAATCCTGCTGTCGGCGTGACCACGCGAACGCAGGCCGCTGCGTCGCGCCGGATATTGCAGTCGAACCAGTCGACGGCGTAATCCGACGTCGTCTTGCGCGCTCCGGCGGTCTGCGGATAGATGAAGTTGAGGTTCTCCGTGTCGAAGTGACTGCCGCCTTTGATCGTGAGAATTTCCAGTGGCGCAGTGCTCTTCGAATGGTCGCGAACCCAGTCGTACCAGGACTTCATGCCGAGCGGTCCGTCGGTCGGGTCGTAGATGTCGTTGATCGGGAACACGCTGCCTGCCGTCAAGCCCGGGATGTCGAGGTCCGCGGTGATTGCCAGGGTTGGCACGTCGCCCTTGGTTGGTTCGAGCCCGGACATCAGCACTGCCGCTGCGGGTTTCGGCAGCGGACGACCGTCCATGCCCTGCCCTCGCCCGACGTCCCAGAGGTAGTGACTCGTCGCGACCGATCCCATCGACTGGCCCCAGACGCCGATGCGGTCCACGTCGATCAGATCACGGACCGGGTTGCGGATATTGATGCCTGCCGGCGCATAGGCAGGGTTGTAGCGCTCGCCGATCCGTGGGAACCGCAAGGTATTCCAGAGCGCGGAAAAGCTCGATACGTCAGGAAGTTCGTTGTACAGGTTCACGGACGGCAGCACGTCGTCGCCGACCACCCAGTGCATGACGTCTTCGATGTCCCGGCACGGTCCGGACGCGAAGCAATGCGGCGTGTTGTATGGAACGACGAGGTCGACAGCCGTCCCGTCGCTGCCGCCCTGGCCTGCCTCGTCGAAGGTGAGTCCGATGTAGCCGCGGCGCGCCGCACTCATTGTGTAGAGGTAGAACGACGATTGGATCGAACCGACACCGTTGGTGAAAACGGTCATCGGGAACTTCTCGGTGTTTGCAGGGTCCAGCGCCGCTTCCGGCAGCCACAGCGTCGCGGCAAGACGCATCCCGCGCGAGTTGACGATCTGGATCTTGCGAGCCTCGCCCTGTTTGAAATCGGCACCGGGCGTATCGCCGGGAACGCAAGCACCGCTGCGGATTTCGTAGGTCACCGCGCCGTCCGCCGCGGTACACGGGTAACGGAACTTCGCAGTCAGTCCCACATTGCCTGCGTGCGCGACGTCGAGGCGGTCGCTGTCGAGTGCGCTGTCCAACGCTGTTCCGAAGCGGCCGTTGTTGCCCCAGTTCGGCAGATAGTCGGGGTTGGCAGGGATCGCCGATGCGCCACCGAGGTTCGGATTGAGGTGGCTGGCGTCGTCGAGCAATTTCTGCACGTTGTCACGCAGCCGCACCTGACCTTCCGGCGTCTGGTACTGCGCTGGGTCGAGCATGTTCTGCAGGCTTTCGCCCACGCGGCCAGGAAAACTCAGGATGTGATCGGCCCAGAACTGCAGCGAGGCAGGACTCAAGGTGCGTTGATAGCCCTCGAGCAGCATCAATGCGTTGAACAGCATGTACAGCGGGTCGACATTCACCGCAGTCGTCGGTGTATTTGCAACCGGTGGCGGCGGCGGATCGCCGACGGCCGTTGCGCCGCCACCGAATACAAGTAGGACGCTCGCGCAGCACGCTGCAGTTCCTCGGGCGACCCGCCGTGAACGCAGCATCAGCACCTCTCGTGCCGCCTGCACGCGAAGCGACACGTTCACTATGCCTGCCGACGCGATCTTGTCAACGGATTTCGCTTAGTGGTTCGACCCGTTGTCAGGTCAGGTGGCGGCCGAGGAACCGGTTCGCCTCCTCCCCCGCGAACTGTGGGACGCCGGTGTGGCCGCCCATATTTGCGTACAGCGACTTCTCCTCGGATCCGAACGCGTCGAACAAGTCCAGCGCCATCTGCCGGTCGTTTCCTTCGTCGTCCCACTGCAGCAGGACATGCAGCGGAATCGTGACCCGCCGGGCTTCCTCGAAGATGGTGCGGGGCACATAGCTCCCCGCGAACAGCACGGCGGCGCAAATGCGCGGCTCGACCACGGCCAGCCGGACGCCGATGGCGATCACCCCTCCGGAGTATCCGATCGGGCCCCTGATCTCGGGCAGCGCAAGCAGGGCGTCCAAGACGGCTTGCCATTCTGGGACCGCCTTCTCGACCAGTGGAAGGACGAGCCGGTCGACGATGTCATCGCTCACCGGCTCACCAGCGGCCAGCGCCCCGCGCAGGTCGGCGCGGGCCTGGTCGGCGGCGGCGGAACGGGGCCGATCACCGCTCCCGGGTAGTTCGATGGTCGCCGAGGCGTATCCCTGCGCCGCGGCATGCCGTGCCCGAGCAACCAGTCGGGGGTACATCATGTTCAGTCCGCCGGGATGGCCGATCAAAATCAGCGGTGCTGGTGCTGATTCGGTTGCGGGCGTCCAGAGAATGCCGGGGATCTCGCCAAGGGTGAATTTTCGTTCGACGACGCCGTCGTCGAGGTGCTGTTCAGCAGTGAAGTGCATGGTCGTGCCTTTCGGGAGTGCTCAGAAATGGCGCTCCCGGACGACCTATCGCCCGACCGTGACCCGCGAAGGGAGCACCCATGTCGTTACTGCATTCACGGGTACCACCTCCTCTATCTCTCGCACGGACTCCGGAAGGCTAGCAGCGGCCACCGTCGTCGCCAACAGGTTTTCTGCGGTGGCTAGGTCTGCTGTCCGTATACGCAGGGTGGGGGCGTACGCCACGTCGGCGCGGCCGGGCGCAAACAGGGGTGAATTCGCTTGTTGATAGCCGTTGGTTATGAGTCCGCGCACACCCATGTGAGTCTTTTCGGAGTCTATAGACTCCGAAAAGACTCACGAGGGCGCAGCTTGTCCGCGGCTCGCCCGCACTATGCGGACCGGGCGTAGCGCCTGCGGTTCGCCCTCGAATTCCGCGGAGCCATCGAGGTACCCAGCAATGAGGTCCGTCGCTGAGTGGTCTTCGATATCGGCGAAGCCGAGCGCGCGCAACTGTGCGGCGATGCCGTCGGGAGTGAAATAGCTGAACCAGGGTTCACCGACAGCAGCCGCTCGATTTTCGCGAACCTGCATCTGTGCACGATCCTGGTCGGTGTTCGCCGACTGCAGGTAATCGAAGATCACCTCGACCGGACCCGGTTGGCCAGCAACGTATTCGAGGGTTGCGCGGGCCGCGTCCGGCGTCAGATAGAAGACGACACCGAGCCACACGAATACTGCCGCCTCGGTCCGGCTGAATCCGGCAGTCTCCAATTGTGTTGCCAATGTGTCGGTTTCGAAGTCGACCGGCACGAAGGTCAACCCCTCGGGCTGGTCGATCCCGGACACGGTGAGGCGTTCACGCTTCCACGCTTGGGTCGCGGGATGGTCGACCTCGAATACCCGCAGGCCAGCATGCGGATTGCGGAACGCGAAGGTATCCAGGCCCGCGCCGAGGATTACGACCTGTCGCGCTCCGGCAGCGGCGGCCTCGGCCACCCGGTCCTCGGCGAAGCGGGAACGTGCAGCAAAGAACAAGCGGCGCGGCCGATCAGTGACACCCACCTGCAGAACTCCCAGGCCCGCGCCGGGATTATCCCCCGTCGGCTGGCCCAATTCGGCCAGCTCATCCGCCGTTACGCCCAGTAAGCGCGCCGCGAGCGGATCGGTCAGAATCGTTGGCCGGTCGGCAATTTGGTGATAGGCACGGGCGTACGCAGTCGTGAGGGCTGTCCGGCTGGGTTCGTTCTCCATACTGACGAAGCTACTCACGAACTGGCGCGAGGCCTCGGACGAGGGCCGCAAGGCCGGTCTCGAATTCGTGATCCTGGCCGAGAGCGACGACTTGTCTCGTCACGGCGATGATGTGAGCCGCTGCGTCGTCGTTCCGGTCCGTGTCGATGACGATGTCCCCATTGTCGCGAGTCGTCTGCTGTTCGATCGCGGAGCCAATCGTGTAACGCGACAAAGCGATCAGCGCGAGCACAGCGTCCGTTGCACTGAAGCCCGCATCTTCCAGCAGGGAAACCTGTGCGATCGCGTTATCGAGCCGCGGGCTGCGGGAGCCTGCTGCCGCGATCAGCCGGGCGCCGTCGCGGACGCTGAGCATCGCCCGGCGCAGGCTGCGAGCGTTCCTAGTGACGAACTCCTCCCATTGCTCACCGTCTGCCGGCAGCCGGTCGGTGTGCCAGCGATCGAGAATCTCGTCTGCGACCGCGTCCAGCAGCGCAGCTTTGCTGGAGAAGTGGTGATACAGACCCGGTTGGCGGATGCCGAGTTGCGTCGCGATTGCACGGAGCGAAACGTCGTCCAGCCCTCGCTCGTCCAGCAGCGTGATCGCGGCCGCCACGATCGACCGCCGGTCAGTGCGCGACGGGTACGGCATGGATCGAGGATATCGTCATTTGCGGCCAAGGTTATCGTTGATAGTCTTGGTGGCGACGAAAGGGGACGACGTGGCAAACGAAGACGCCTGGAGCGGCACAGTGGTCAAGAAGTCGCGCGCACTGTTGGACGGCTCGAACCTCTACCGAAGGGTCACCGTCGAGACCGACGCCGGCGGCACGGAGAAGGTCAGGGTCGAGCGGGCCCTGTGGAAGGAACTCAACGTCGGCGACCGGCTCGTCAAGAAGCCCGGCCAGCTCGCAAGGTTGGCGTGATGGCAACCGTCGCATCCAGAGCCGCCACGCACAGGGTGAAGTTCTCTCCGGTGTGATGCGGCCGTCGAGCAGGCGGTCGCAGGCCCTCCGACAGTAAGATCCAGCACTGGGAGGCAGGTAGCCGCGCAGTAGCCGAGTAACGTTCCGCTGAGGGTCACCGACAATCCCGACACTCGGACGGAGGGCTGACGGTGACGGGTGCGTTCGCACTACTGCAAGCATGGTGGAATGCGCCATCCGAGTATCGATGGATTCTCGACTACCTCGAGTCACGTGGAATTCTCCGCCCCGTCAAGATCCTGATCGGCGCTGGAGTCGCCGCGATGGGCGTGATACCTGCGGCAATACTCGATTCGCCTGCGGGACCGATGAGCGCCGCAAGCCGAACAGTCAATCTGCTGGTCTCGGCGGTCGCGATCGGCTGGCTGCTCTTCTGGTGGTTCGGTCCGTGGCCGTCACCAGTGGTGTCGACGTCGTTCGTCGTCTGTGCCGACATCGGTGTAACCGTGGTGTGCCTGCAAACCAGCAATCACCTGGTCGGCATGTTCGGGCTTATGACACTCGTGCTGGTTGGTGCCTACGCGACATTCTTCCATGGAGCGAGAGCACTCGCAGTGCATCTGAGCTGTGCATTGATATCGATACTGCTGCTCGGTGTGCTCCTGGCTTCCGGTCGAGAAGGGGATCTTCCACTTGCCGTTGTCACGGGTCTGGTGGCGTATTTCGTTGTGGTCTTCATCCCGCCGTTCCTGCATATCGGATTCTGGGTGCTCCGTGCTGACGCAGTCGACTCGCTCAACGATCCGCTGACGGGACTGTTGAACCGGCGCGGACTGCAACGGTCCGCACGCAACATCGTTACCGCGGACTCGGCGGCCGACGATGCCCAGCTTGTGATGATCGCCATCGACCTCGATCGGTTCAAAGACGTCAACGACACACTCGGTCATGTGGTCGGCGACGAAGTACTCATCCGGACCGGGCACCGGATCAAGTCCGTTGTTCGCGGTAGCGCAGTGGTCGCCCGTCTGGGCGGCGAGGAATTCGTCGTCGTCGACATTGTTCCGCTATCCGCTGTCCGAGACTTGGCAGAACGAATTCGGGTGGCGATCGCCGCCCCGGCGAACCGCGCACACGTCACAGCCAGCCTCGGCGTGGCCGCCGCGCCCGCGGCAGAATGGCTGCGCACGGCGTTACCGCAGACTCGAGAACTCGATGCCCTCCTCGCTCGCGCCGACCGGGCTATGTACCGGGCCAAGCACAACGGCCGCAACGCGGTGGTCGTCGACGACGCCCTGGTGCTCGATCCCGATTAGGCGTCTCATCGTTCGAAGATGACGCAAGTTATCGAGCGTCCCGAGCCATGATGCGGTTGCCATCGATGCAGTGAAGGCTGCGACGCGCTCCGGCGGATAGGCGTCCGCTTCGCTAGCATTTTCGCTCAGCTGCCGATAAGGTCGCTGTCCCAGAGCAGTGCCGACCCGTCCCATGGAGGACCGCATGAAGCATCGTGCAGCAATACTGACCGCCGCAGTGACGGCCGCACTCGCATCGCCACTATTGGTAACCGGCACCGCACAGGCTGACGTGTGGCAGCCGTTCCCAGGCATCTCGATTCCGCTGCCAGACGGGCTTTTTCGGGGTCTTCCCGGCGTCATAGCTACCCCTCCCCCTGGGCCCGTTCCAACCGAAGGCGCGCCCTGCGAACCCGACGGTCACTGGGTGCACCTCGACGGCGGGAATGCCGCCCACTACGGCACCGAATGGATGTGCGTCCACAACTGACATTCATCGGAGGAATCAGGCGTTGACCGGGATCTAGGCGTTCCTAGCTGCGCGTACCAGGACCTCCGGACCCGTGGTCAGTGCCCTCTTCCAAGGTGGGACACCTTCGATTTCAACTTCGATGGACAAACTCAGCACCGTCCGAATAAGCACGATCAGTCCGAGAATGGCGGCATCTTGCAGCGACGGCGCTGAGGTGACGGTCTTGACGATATCTGCCGCCACAAGCAATTCGAGACCGAGCAAAATTGCGCCGCCCAATGAATTTCGTAACGTCTTGAACGCCAGCGCGCCATCGCTGGTGCGTCTCCATCTCACCGCGGCAAGGCCGAACGCAAACACGAACCCGAGGACCATCGACAGAACGCCGAGCAGTTCGAACGAATCCGTCGCCAACTCGAAGAACTTGGCGTTGTGCATACGTGTGCCTTCCTGTTCGAGAAGACGATCGAGCCGCGACGTCCGTCTGGTGCTGAGCAAAGCCCCGAATGATCTAGATCATGCCAGGTCGGACGGATATTTCAGCCTCCGATTCCCGTGCTGCCAGCGCGGTTTCACATCCGCTCGAATTGGGAATTACTCCAGAGCACGGCTTGTAGATGATGAGCCGGCCAAAGACTTTCCGAGGAGATCCCGATGTCGACCGATGCAATCGTCATGCTCAAAAACGACCACAAAGAGATCAAACGAGTATTTCGTGACTTCAAGAATGCCGGACCGAATGCCGATGCCGAAAAAGGTCGTCTCGTAAAGAAGATCATCGAACTATTGACCGTGCACACCTATCTGGAGAACGAGTGCATGTATCCGCAAGTGCGAGAACTACTTCCGGATCTCGAAGACGACATCCTCGAATCCTACGAAGAGCATCACGTCGCCGATGTACTGGTCATGGAGCTGGTGTCGATGGCGCCGAGCGCGGAGCGGTTCGACGCGAAAACCACTGTATTGATCGAGAACGTCGAACACCACATTCAAGAAGAGGAAGAGGACTGGTTCCCGAAGGTTCGCAAGCAACTGTCGCGAACACAGCTGCAGAAAATTGGCGCGGAAATGCTCGAGCTAGAAAAGAAAGCCCCACGTTCGCCCGCCCAACCCTCAGCAGTCAAGAAAGTCGTCGACGCGGTCATTTCGTGAACGCGCCACTACCCAGCCGAGTGGTCGACAAAGAGGACGAACAGCCTGTTACGTCAGCCGAAGAGTCAGGCGTCGAGCCCGTTCGCGCGGCAATCGAGGCACGCTCAGGAATGTGGCAGTGCCCGTACTGTGGCGACACCTTCGATCTCGAGGACAACTCCGGCCAATGCGACTGCCGATATGACTGATGGGCTGTGAATCCGGTCCGTACAGCGTGTTCGGCCGTTCGTCGACGGTGACGCCGTGCGCCTAGGCAGCCATATCGACGGTGGAGCGGATGACTTCTGCGCATCGAGCGGGATCGTCGATCATTGGCACATGCCCGACGCCGGGCAGCACGACGTACTGGGCGCCGGGAATGCGCTGTTGAGCGATCACTCCATTGACCGACGGCGGAAATAGTCGATCCTTCTCCGCCCACACCAGGGTGATCGGGCACGGGAGTATGTCCATTCGCGCCACACTTTCCGTGGTCCCTAGAAGATCTGCTGCGGCCGAGCACTCAACGACATCCTGAACGATCGCCAGCGTCTGCGACTGGCTCAGTCGATCGCCATGCACGGCGATATCACGCAGCATCAGCTTCCTGGCAAACGCCGGCCAGGTCACTATCGGTGCGAGCACTCGGGAGAGCTCAGCAAGGCGCTTTGTACGTATCAACACGTTGGTCGCGCCGGTGTTGTCGTGCGTTCCAGGAGTCCAGAAACCTGCCGGCGACAACGCACATACCGAACGGGCGCGTCCGCGGCGCGCGAGCTCGATGGCCATCCACCCGCCCAGCGAGTTTCCAGCGACGTGGACGCTACTCAATCCGCGCTCGTCCAGGAGTTGCTCGGTTACGTCGACGAGCCGCTCGATCGTCGTGTGGCCGCTCCTCGGCGGACCGCCGCGATGCCCCACGGCAGTTGGCACGATGAGATCGAAATCGTCGGCCAGTAGCGGCGCAACGTCGTCCCAGGCCGAGGCGGACATCGTCACGCCGTGCAGCAACATCAATGGCGCTTTGGTTGACACGGACTCGCCCCTACGTCTTGGTGGTAGATTTGCCAGGTAAGTTTGTATGCAAACACTGTTTGTTGTCAATCGTTAATGGAAGGTAAGCGATGACAGAGTTCGGCAAACAGCTCGGATCCCTCAAGCGCACGCTCACCCGGGCGGCACGAACCGCCGCACAGCTGCCCGACATTCCGGATGCTCAGATAGAGGTGCTCCGAATCCTCGAGGAGCAGGAGTTCTCCACCACCAGCGAACTGGCCGCAAGGATGCAACTCGCTCGGTCCACGATGAGTAATCTGCTCGGCGCGATGCAGCGTGCCGACCTCGTCGACCTGCTGCGCACCAGCGACGACCGACGGCTCGTGACGGTGACGGCTTCGTCGAAAGCGTTGACTTTGCTCGCCGCTTACGACACGCAGGTCGACCACGTACTGGGCGCTGCCATGCAGCATCTCACTGCCGCCGAGCGCGAAACACTGCGGAATGCCGGTCCCGTCATGGCACGTCTGGTGAAACTTCTGCAGGCTCCCTGACTCGAGCAAACGAGGTTGAGCGCGGTCACCGATGCGCCGATGAGTCGATGTGTGCTATCACCGGTAACAGAGACTGATTGTCAGACGAATCACAAGTAGACAAGCGGGGCACCGGCGCTCTCGTCCAACCGATAACCAACGGGAGACGCGATGCGCCACTACAGCACCGAAGAATGCGAATCGCTCAAACAAGCCCTGATCAAGATGGGTTTTCACGAACGCGAAGCGGCTGCGATTGCCTCCACCTTCGTCGACCGTGAATCGCACCGCACAAATCCGAATACGGCCGCATAGCCACCCGAACAATCACCGATGGACGGCCGCCGACTGGCGGGGCGGCCTCCGGTCGAAGCGGTCCGCGCAGCGACTAAGCTGCGCAAGCACCTGGAACGCCGATCGAGAATGCTTCGCAGGGCCCTCGAGAATCACGCCCGACTGTCCAGTCGTATGGGCGATCGCCCGCTCCAAGTTGGCCGCGATGGGAAGCAACGCGCTGGCCAACCTGGACCGTTCCGTCACCCGCTCGCGGTCCAATTCGCCGACCTGGTGGACCATCGGATGTCGTTACCGCGCAGCGGATCCTGGCGAATCGATAGTGTGGCGCCTGCTTCCAATGATAGGACGGCGAAGACAGGTGAACATCAGAGCTTGTTGGCGAGAACGTCGAGATAGCTGATGTCGGGTGGCGAGGCAAAGAGCTCGTCGGCTTTTTCCATGAGAGCCTTCCCAACGGGGCCGCCGAGATGCGTCTCGCGTGCAGCATCGTCCGGGAATGCGTCGATGATGCCGAACGTGGACGGACCGAACTTGACCGCGAACCATGGTTTCGTGCCGGGTTCCTGCTCGACTAGCGGCAACGCGGACAGAAGGAATTCTTCGACTGCGCTTTCTTTGCCGGGCTTGGCCTCGAGCCGTACCAGCAACGCCTTTGTGGCCATGGTTGATCTCTCTCTTTTGGAATGGATGATCGGAACAGTCGAGAATCGCGCCTTATGCCTGAAGCGTCATGCGCTGCCTACCACCCAAGGATCTGCGTTTGGACCGCCGATTTCCTGGTCCCGGCAGGGTGAAGGTGCGGGTAGCAATTCACCCCAGCCAGTCAGGGCCTGCCAGCAGACAGGGAGTATGCCGTCGTGCCCTATCACCGATCACCCGCACGCGCCGGACGAGCGCAAGCAGAAGCAAAGATCGCCTTCGACCTGCACTACAGCGGAGTAGAGTTCGGTCAGCGGATGTTCGGTGAACTTCGGACTTCGGACCGGAAGGGCGCTAGCGAACGCCGCTTCGGATATCCCTTCACGGTGATGCGTTAACGGACCGTCCGGCCACGATTCGCTCGAGAAAGGGCGCCTGAGTGTGGCCACCTTAAGATGAACGGCGAATCGCACGGCCCGAAACAGCGCAGCTCCCCGATCGAACAGGCATTCTCAGCTGGTTTGGCGGCCCTGTCGCGGGTCGCTTTCGACAACTCCGATGCCGGTGAAATCTTCCGAGCGGCCACCGCCGCGGTGGGTGGACTCGGGCCCTGCCGGGTCGAGGCCAGTTACCGATCGGTCAACGGCGAATTCATCCGGTTTCCACCGTCTCAGCCAGAACACCCCGAGACCGAACGGCACCGTCAGTCCAACTGGGATGGCCAGATCGACGTAGAAGACGGCCGGTGGGGGTGGGCGTTCCCGCTGCGTTACCGACGAGCGGTCAACGGGTGCCTGGTGGTGAGCGCCGCCGGCGCACCGACGAAGGATCAAACCCAGCTGCTGACCATTCTGGCCCAGCGGACCGGCGCTGCCCTGGCACATGCCGCTACGCAGGGCGGAGACTGGGGCGTTGCGCAGTCGAAGAACACGCACGCCGACCTGAAGGAAGCGAACCGTGAACTCGCTGCAACAGTGGCGCGATTACAGCGGCAAACCAAGGTGCACGAAGCATTGAGCAGGGCGCTCGCCGCGGGGACGGGCTCCCAAGGAATCGCCGATGCCCTGTATGACCTGACAGGGCGTGCGGTGGCGATCGAGGACCGGTTCGGCAACCTCCATTGCTGGGCTGGACCCGGACTACCACACCCCTACCCCAAACATGAGGCGCGCCAGCGCGAGCTCGTACTGCACGAGTTGGCCGCACAGCACGGTCGAGCACGACTCGGACGGCGGGTACTCGTACTCATCCAACCCCTGGCAGAGATCCTCGGTCTCCTCGCCCTGAACGACCCCGACGATACGATGACCGAAGACGACTGGTTCGCTCTGCGCTACGGTGCCATCGTTCTGGCACTGGAACTTTCGCACCGGCGAACCGTCGCTGAGATCGAACTGAACCTGCGCCGCGATCTCGTCGACGACTTGCTGGCAGGCACCGACCGGGATGGGGCCTACGCTCGCGCAGACGCACTGAACCACGACCTGCGGTGCCCGCATTACGTAGTGGTCATGAAAAGTATCGGTCGCTCCGAGAACTCGCTGAACGCCGTCGCCGGGCGCGCCGCAACCGCATTACAACTGAACTATCTACAAGGGCGCCATGCCGGTCTGGTCGTGCTGCTCACCGACGGCCGCCCCGACCCACAGGCGCTGCACCGCACGATCAGTGAATTGCTTGGCGAGACCTGCAGCGTCGTAGGTATCGGCTCCCGATGCTCGGTACCCGAGGACTTTCCGCAGTCTTTCATGGACGCCCGTCGGGCCATGAGCATCCGCCTGCGCTCAGTCAGTCCGCAAGGCGCAGCCGCGTTCGACGAACTTGGCTTCTATCGCCTCATCGACGCCGCTCACGGCGGCGGAGAGGTCGAAAGCTTCGTGCGCGAATGGCTAGGCGTACTGCTGGATTACAACGACAGCAAGAAGGCCGACCTGGTGATGACCCTGAGCGATTACCTGGAGTGCGGTGGAAACTATGACGAATCCGCGGCTGCACTGCACATCCATCGCAGCACGCTTCGTTACCGGCTGGCGCGCATCGCCGAACTCACCGGACACGACCTCCGCAACGTCGACACACGGTTCAACCTGCACGCCGCGACACGGGCGTGGCGCTTCCTGAATCCTGATGGCTGACAGAAACCTGAAGAGGGTGCGCTGTGTCCAGCACCGACACCCGCTTTGCGAGGGCGTCAGCCATAAACAGACCTGTCTGTTTATGGCAGCGTTGCAGCCTGGGCGGTCTCACGCACATCCGTTCACCTGCGCTCGCGATGTCGCTGCCGCGGGATGTTCGTACAGTCGCCCCAGACCTCGGCGCCGCCACTAGCCAGCACCTGGGGGTTCACCCGCACCCTATGACTGGGTGAAACACCACCTTCGCGGGTACCCGCGACACACTATGAGAGTCAACCCCACCGAGGACCACCGCTCCGGCGACTCCGGCCCGATCCAATTGGTACTCGCGAGCCTCGCCGACGCCCTCGGTGTCCGGATTCTGCGCACCGCCGTAGACACTTGGCTGCAACGGCATTTCAGTCTCGATCCCGACCTGCTCGGCGACATCTTGTTGGCCACCAATGAGGCACTGGCCAACTCCGCCGAACACGCCTACCCCAACCGCCGTGCCGACGACTCGATCGCGCTGCACGCGGTCTACGACCCCACCGACGACGAGTTGACCGTCATCGTCTCCGACCAGGGCCGCTGGCGAGTGGCCGCGCCAGACCCCTTGTCGGTGCGCGGCCGTGGAATCCCACTCATCCATGCGCTCACCCACCATGCCGAAATCGACGCCTCCGCGACCGGAACCCGAGTGACGTTGGCGTGGACAATCTCGACAGACCCTCCTGCCTTGACACTCCCGCGTCCGGCCGGGTCGGATATGGGCTCGCCTTCTTCCCTGCCAGTGTGAACGCGGCAAGACTTCGGCAACCGTGGACTCAAGCGACGAGGTTCGCTGCTGCCCATGCCATGTGGGTGTGGACGGCCTGTATTGCGTGGTCCGCGTCGCCGGTGTCGATGGCGTCGACGATTTCGTTGTGCCGGTCGACGTCCATGTTGCCGACCGCTTTGCCGAGCCCGGCGAACATGATCGACATTCGGATCGAGCCTTCCAACGAAATCCATGAGTGCAGAAGTGTTTCGTTTCCAGTCAGTCGGCACAGCGTGCGGTGAAATTCGAGGTCGGCTTCGATGCGGCCCTCGAGGTTTTCGTTCCCGGCACGTGCCATGGCGTCGAGGGTGGCTCGCAAGGTGGCGATCGCGGGAGCGCGGTCGGGTAGCTGCGCGAGTTCCCGCGCGGCGAGCGATTCGAGCGCGGCGCGGACGGCGAAGATATCGCGGATTTCCTTGTCGTCGAGGTGCCGCACGATCAGTCGACCGCGCGCACCGACCGTGATCAGCCCTTCTTGCTGCAACTGCCGCATCGCTTCCCGCAGTGTGCCGCGGCTGATCTGGAGCATCTCGGACAGTTCGGTCTCGACCAGCGGCGAACGCGGCGCAAGCTGACCGCTGGTGATGGCTCGGCGCAGCGCATCGACGGCTTGCTGGCGCAGGCTGGTTTTTTCCAGTCCCAACAGTGCGGCAGGTTGTGCCATCGATGCCTCCTGAGAGTCGTTGTCCGTTGACAGTCGACGAATGGTCTGTCGACAGTCATCGTACGTCGTCGGTCAGCCGAGTTCCTCCAAGACGCGTTCCACGATCCGGTCGGTGGACAGTCCGTATCTCTGGTGCAGGGTTGGCAACGCTCCGGCGTGCAGGAATTCGTCCGGTAGCGCGATCGGCACCACCCGCTTGCCGATTCCCGTACGCGCCATCGCAGCAGCGACGGTCTCGAACAAGCCACCGATCACGGTGTGGTTCTCCAGAGTCACCGCAAGCCGTGGGGTATTCACTTGCGCCAGAACCGTTTCCGCGTCGAAGGGTTTGATGGTCGGGGTATGAACCACACCTACGTCGACGTGGTGAGCGGCGAGGCGATCGGCCGCTTGCAGGGCTCGCATCGTCATCAGCCCGCTGGTGATGAAGACGACGTCGTTGCCTGCACGGAGTTCTTTGGCCTTGCCGAGTTCGAAGGTGTAGTCATATTCGTCGAGCACGGTGGCGACCTGGCCGCGCAGCAGCCGCAGATAGGTCGGACCCTCGCTTGCGGCGAGTTGTGGCACCGCTTGCTCGATGTCGACGGAGTCGCACGGGTCGACGATGGCGAGGTTGGGCATCCCGCGGAAAATGGCGATGTCTTCGGTGGCCTGGTGGCTGGGTCCGTATCCGGTGGTGAGTCCGGGGAGTCCGCCGACGATATTGACGTTGAGGTTGGGTTCGGCGACATCGAGGCATAAGAAGTCGTACGCACGTCGTGCGGCGAAGACCGAATATGTTGAGGCAAAAGGAATCAGCCCGGTTTGCGCCATGCCCGCTGCGGCCCCGAACAGCAACTGCTCGGCCATACCCATCTGGAAGAAGCGCTCGGGGAACTGCTTGGCGAAGATATGCATGTCCGTGTACTTGGAAAGATCGGCGGACAGACCGACGATCCGATCATCGGCACTGGCCGCCTTGACGAGTGCGTGGCCGAACGGTGCGGACACGGTCTTTTGGCCCGGGTCGACGAACGAGGCGATCATGGCCGAGGTTTTCAGCTTCGGCGTTGCAGCAGTGGTCATTTCAGGCATCTTTCGCGTGATGTGTAGCGGTGAGTTGGTCTCGGCAGATCTGCCATTCGGGTTCGTCGATACGCATGAAATGCGCCTTCTCCCGGTTTTCGAGCATGGTGACACCGTTGCCGATTCGGGTGTCGCACAAGATGACCGACGGTCGACCCTGTGCGACGGACTCGGCTGCGGCGTTATCGAATGCCTCTACTAACGCTCCAACGTCGTTGCCGTCGACGCGTTGGACATACCAACCGCATGCCGACCATTTGTCGTGGACCGGTTCGATGTCGAGGATTCCGGCCGTTGCGCCGTCGGCTTGTAGCGCGTTGATGTCGACCATCGCAGTCAGGTTGGACAACCCGTGATGGTGTGCGCCCAGCACCGCTTCCCACGTGGAGCCTTCGTCGAGTTCGCCGTCGGAGAGAAAGTTGAACACGCGTGCCGTCGACCGACGGTGCCGCAGTCCCAACGCCATTCCCACCGCGATCGTCAACCCGTGCCCCAGCGAACCGCCGGAGATCTCCATGCCCGGGGTGTAGGTAGACATGCTCGACATCGGCAACCTCGAGTCGTCCGATCCGTACGTCAGCAACTCGTCGATCGCGACGATTCCGGCTTGGCCGAGCGCGGCGTAGAGCCCGATCGCGTAGTGCCCGGTCGAGAGCAGGAAGCGGTCACGGCCGTCCCAATCCGGATCTGCGGCACGGTAGCGGAGTTGGTCACCGTAGACGGTGGCGAGGATGTCGGCGGCACCGAGTGCTTGGCCGACGTAGCCCTGTCCCTGCTCTTCGCCCATGTTCAGGACGTGGTGGCGCATGCGGTACGCGAATTCGGTGACGTGTGCGATACGGGTGGAGCGGGTTGTTGTGCTGTCGTTGCGCATGGTTGCGGTGCTCACAGAAGTTCCTTTTGCTTGCGCGGGACGTACTGCCCATTCGTGGACGGGATGGAGTGATACAGGTCTGGTGTCGGCTCGTCGGAGACGGCGGCGGCCTCCGCCTCGGCCGCGAGGCGGCGTTCGGTGCGGCCCCAGGTTTCCTTGGTGAGCACTGCTGCCCACAGTCCGATCAAGGAGTAGATGGTGAACAGCAACGCGGGTCCGACCCAACCGAACGACACGAACAACAGCGTCGTCACGAACGGCGTGAACCCGGAGACCATCGCCGAGATCTGGTAGGCGAGCGAGGCACCAGACGCTCGGTGCGAGGCGTCGAACAGTTCCGGGAACCACGCACCCTGGGCGCCCGCAAGCGAGTTCTGGCAGACCGCGTAGGCGATGACGATCGTGGCCACGATCAGCAGGAAGACACCGGTGTTCACCAGCAGGAACATGGGAATGCCGAACAGCGCGGCGAACGAACAGGTGACCAGATACACCGGCCGCCTACCGATGTGGTCGGTGAGTCTGGCCCAGCCGGCGGTGGCGAAGATGCCGATACCAGCGGCGACGCACAACGCTGTCAACGTCTGTGTTTTGCCGGCCAGACCTTCGTTGTGGAGATACGAGATCATGTACGTGATCGACACGGCATAGCCCGCCGTCTCCGCCACCCGCAGACCGATTCCGCGCAGGATATTGCGCCAGTCCTGCGTGATCGCGGCACGGACCGGAGAGGCGACGACCCCGCCCTGGTTTTTGACGTCCTCGAACACCGGCGACTCGGGCACCTTGGAACGAATGATCAGACCGACGATTACCAACACGATGCTGGCCAGGAACGGGACGCGCCACGCCCAGCTGCCACCGAGGTGCACGCTGCCGAGAAACACGAGGTTGGCCAGCAGCAGCCCGACCGGGAATCCAGCCTGCACAATGCCGGTGTACTTGCCTTTCGATCGCCAAGGCGCGTGCTCGTAGCTCATCAAAATTGCGCCGCCCCATTCCGCGCCGAACGCCAGACCTTGGACGATGCGCACCACGACCAGGAGGATTGGCGCGATCACGCCGACCTGCGCATAGGTGGGCAGAAGACCGATCGCAAAGGTCGCGATGCCCATAAGGATCAGCGACGCGACGAGCACTGGTTTGCGGCCCAGTCGGTCACCGAGGTGGCCGCCGATCACGCCACCGAGTGGGCGGGCGGCGAAGCCGACTCCCAATGTGGCGAACGCAGCCAATGTGCCTGCGACCGAACTCTGGCCCGGGAAGAACGCGTCACCGAAGTACAACGCTGCGGCAGTACCGAAACCGATGAAGTCGTAGGTCTCGATCACCGCCCCGACCGAGGAACCGACCGCGACACGCTTCGCGTCCTTCGTCCCGTGAACCGGTCCTCGCATTCTGAGGGTTTCGGTACTCATACGACCTTCTCCTTCGAGCTGCGGCTCTCCAGAGACCGCCCTGTTGACTGTCAACAGTACGCCTAGTGTGAGCCAGCCCACTCGCAATGTCAACGCTCAACAGTTGGTAGTTGACTGTTAACAGTAGACAGATCTAGTGTGGTCCCTATCACTCACCGAATTGGCGGACCATACGCCCGAAACAGGAGTCAGCTCATGTCCCCGACCCAACGCACTGCAGTCATCACCGGCGCGACCTCGCCGCGCGGAATCGGACTCGCCACCGCACGCCGATATGCCGAAGATGGCTGGGCCATAGTCGTTCTCGATCTCGACGCCGAGAAATCAGCGAAAGTCGCCGCAGAGATCGGCAGCGAATTCAGCGTGCCCGCCTTCGGTCACGACATCGACGTCGCTGACGAACCGTCCGTCCAGCGTGCCTACCAAGCCGTCGCCGCAGAGGTCGCCGCGCACAATCTTCCCCCAGTGGGCGCGCTCGCCAACATCGCCGGCATCACCTCACCCGTACCGTTCCTCGACACCACGCTCGACGTGTGGAACAAGGTCATGGCCGTCAACGCGACTGGAACCTACCTCGTCACAAAAGCTTTCGTCCCCGACATGATCGCCAACAACTTCGGCCGCATCGTCAACATGTCCTCGGTATCCGCCCAACGCGGTGGCGGCGTGTTCGGCAAAGTCCCCTACTCGGCATCCAAAGCCGCCGTCCTCGGGTTCACCAAGGCTTTAGCCCGCGAACTCGGCCATACCGGCGTCACCGTCAACGCCGTCACCCCAGGCGCCGTCGACACCAACATCCGCACCGGCAGCACCGACGAACAAGAGGCCGCTATCTGCCGCGACGTGCCGCTCGGCCGGGTCGCCACCACCCGCGAAGTTGCTTCCGCCATCACCTATCTGTCATCCGACGACGCCGCGTACCTCACCGGCACAACCCTCGACATCAACGGCGGCAGCCACCTCCACTGAATTCCGATCGCTTGTCCGATCGTGGCCCCGCGGCGTCACCAGCGTTTGTGCTCGGCAACGATCACGCCGTCTCGTCAGCCCGACTCCGTGTCTGCTCGATCCGCTGCCGCTGCCGAACTCCGTAGGCCGCCTCCTTGACCGCGGCATCGTCCTCGAGTCCCGACCCCAGCGCCCCACCGATGGTCGCGATGGACGCCAACAGCCATGCAAGGGTGAGGTAATCGGACACATGCACCCCGTGCCCGAGACTGTTCGAGAGCAGCTTCGGAGGCAGCGTCAAGCCGGCAGTGAAGAGCAGCAAACAGAACAATGCCACATGCAGCACGACAACCCCGATGACCAACGTGACGACTGTCGCGGTGTTGTACAGCACCGAGCGACCGCGCTCCGCCGCAGACTGCGGCCGCTCCCACAGTTCGTGCTCGAGGATCAGCCACAAAATCAACGCAGCGATCGACAGCACCGTCGCCGCCCCCATCCGCCACGGGCCCATCGTGTCGGAGAACTGCCAGATCGTGCTCGTCGCCAATGCGATAGCACCCGTCGCGAACGCGCCGACCAGCACCTTCGACAGCCCAGTGACCAGTCTCCACGGTCGGTTGGCCCGCACCATTCCTGCCAGCAGTCGCAGGCGCCGCAGTCCCGAGGGCGCGAAGAACCGGACACCGTCCTCACTGGGCGCCGACCGGAACCGTCGCCCACCTCCGGGCGCGAGTTCCGGCGCAGCGAGAATATGGGCGATGGCGAGTTCGGTGACGATGCGGACCCGAGCCTCGATACGGAATCCGCCCACGGCGGCAACGGAAACGAGCGCGAACTGGTGGACGGAACTGACCTCACCGACCACGGGCAGTGTCTCCTCGCGACGCGGTAGATCGGTCAGATAGACCACGATGTCCTCCTTCTCGGAGGACGGATCGACCGTGTCGATGACATCCGCGAAATCGGCATGTTCGTCGGGCAGGTAGGGCTCCGCACGTACACACGCCGACCACCGCCGCTCGACGAGGTCCCGGTCACCCAGGCGTCGCGGCAAACTCTGCGACATTCGCTCCGCGACAGCGGCCGGCTCGCCCGGGTCCGCGATCAACAGGATTGACACCAGCGCACCGGGCGCATCGGATCGACCGCGACGGCGCTCATCACCCTGCACGGTTGTCGCGGTACCCGCTCGGCACATTCTCAAACCCAGTGCACAAGTCGTCGGTACCAACGGTGCCGGTTCTATACCTTGCGAGCCGACATGTTGTGGGCGAGGATTCGTGCGCGTTTGCTGGGCAGGATGTTGGTCCGAGAGACGTCGCCGTCGTAGTGCGCGAGCACTCGCCGATCCATCACATGCCGCCACAGCGGTGGAATCGTCGCCAGGACAACCATGCTGGCGTAGCCGGCAGGAAGTTGCGGCGCCTCCTCGACGGTCCGCAACGTCTGATATCGCCGTCCCGGATTGGCGTGATGGTCGCTGTGCCGCTGCAGATGAAACAGGAACACATTGGTCACCAGTCGATCGCTGTTCCAACTGTGCCGCGGCGAGCACTGCTCGTAACTACCGTTCGGCAATCGCCGGCGCAACAATCCGTAGTGCTCGACATAGTTGACGGTCTCGAGGAGGCAGAATCCCACCACTGCCTGCACAACCAGGTAAGGCGCGATCTGCCACCCGAACACGCCGAGCAAAATGCCGTACAGCACCACGGTCATCGCCCACGCCTGCAATAGATTGTTGTGCACGCTGAACCAGTGCTTGCCGTTGCGGCGCAAGCGACTTCGTTCGAGACCGAGGGCCGACCGCAGACCACCGACGATGCTTCGCGGTAGGAACTGCCACAAACTTTCGCCGAACCGAGCACTCGCCGGGTCCTCGGGTGTAGCGACCCGAGCGTGATGACCCTTGTTGTGCTCGACGTAGAAATGGCCGTAACCCGATTGCGCGAGTGCAACTTTCGCCAGCCAACGTTCGTGTCGCTGGCAACGATGCCCGAGCTCGTGGGCGGCGTTGATGCCGATGCCACAACCCACCCCGACCGTCACAGCCATACCGATCTTATCGACGACGCTGAGCGCATTCTGCGACCACAGGTAGCCGGCAATGAACAACGCAACCACCTGAACCGGCAGAAACGCATACGTACACCACCGGTAATACCGGTCGTTGGAGAGGCGCTCGTACACCTCATCGGGCGGATTCACCCCGTCATCGCCGACGACAGCGTCGATGAGCGGGATCATGACGAATACGATGATCGGTCCGATCCACCAGAACACCTCGACACCGGTCCACAGCACCAACTGTGACGGAACCACGCTGCATCCAGGGGCGATCAAACCCAACGTCCACAACCAGCGTTTGCGATCACGCCACTCCGACGTCTCGATACCGGACGCCATCTCCGGCCCCCAAATCACTCTTCAACCCCGACCGGACGACTGCTACATCGATCACATGCAGATGCCGTTAGCGCGTCAGACGGATCGTGACCGATTCGATAACCACCTCACCGCCCGTCAGCCGAAGGCGACAGCACCAACGCTTCGGCGGAATCGCGCGCCTCAGGCGATCGTGTGAACGACCAGCACGTCGCAGACAGACTTGCGGGCTACTTCTGCGGGGAGCGACCCGAGAAATCGTCCGGAGACGCTGTTGAGACCACGATTTCCTACCACCAGCAGGTCCGCCGCCATCTCTTTGGCCAGGGAGAGTAATCCTGCACTCGGCGATCCGATGACGGCACGTTCATCGACGTTTCGAGCCCCGGCCGCGGTCGCGCGATCGCGTGCTTCGTGCAGCATGCTGAAAACAGGTGCACCGCCGTGTACTTCCCATCCGTCATGTTTGAGGAGATCCTCGGCGCCACTGGTCTCCGCCGGCCCAGCCGGGTGGTACGCGCAGGCCAACACCAACTGTGCGTTGGCATCTCCGGCAATCGCGCCGGCCCGATCCACAGCTCTCAATGACGATTCCGATCCGTCGGTGCCGACGATGATCGTGCGGTATGCAGACATTCATCCTCCAAGGCATGTGGCTCAGCTGGATTGCGTGAGAGTTCGGGGTTTCGGGCCCACGGTTCAATACAAGCACTTCTGGTATCGTTACGCTACTGTTGGTATCGTTCTATCTGCACCGAAGCGCCGCCTACGAGCACGGACGGTTGCGCAGGGTGTAGCTACAGGGCGGCTGCGGAGGTGTCCTCCCCCGCTTCGGCCGTGATGCGAAGCGCGTCGGCATCTGCCGGGCCGAGCGGGGCAAGGCGGGCCGCGAGGAAGTCGTCGACGAGACGGACACAGTCCTCGTGGCCGAAAGTATGAATCCCGGTCAGTCGAGCGAAGACGATCGGCCCCACGAGTTGCGACAACGCGATGGTCGGGTCGAAATCGCCGAGTGCGGATCTCGCTTGCGGGCTGTCGAGAATCTGATCGAACGGTCCACGATATTGATTTGCGACGCGATTCCGTAAGGCGCCCAGCGATCTTGCCTCGTGCGGATCGTCGGAATCGCCGTCGGACTCGTCAGGTCCAAGTGCGAGCCATGCCAACGTGGTCAGTTGAATCGGCGCTTCCTCGATCAACACGGCCTGCCTGCTCAGGAGCTCGATCAATCGTTCGCGCAGCGGCCCGTCCGCGGGCGGTGGCTCCACGTGCGGTAACAAACGTTCGAAGGTAGCGGCAAGAAGCTGCGTCGAGCTGCTGAAATGCCGATACAACGTAGTGCGGGCAACCTTGGACACCTTCGTCACCGCCTCGATGGTGACTGCCTCGATCCCACCGGTGCTCAGCAAACTCGTTGCCGCCTCCAGCAACCGCGCACGCGAACGCAGCCGACGCGGATCGATCTCGTCGTCATCGGCTGAGCGCCGGGAATTGGCGTTCATCTCTGTACCCACCCTCGAAGGGTAAACCGAAGTGCGACGTCGATCGCCTTGTCTCGTCGGCAGCATTTAGAGTTCAGGCCGCATTTATGATACCGATAGTATCGTAGTGATACCGTTAGTATCGACAAATCGGAGGCTCGATGGATTCGATCGATTCGCCCTCCCCCGCGAGTGTGCGTTTGTCGCGCGCCCACCATTGGACGCTGGTGGTGTCGTGCCTGTCCGTGGCGTTGGTTATCGGGTCGATGGCAGCGCTGTATGCAGGGCTCACCGACATCGCAATCGCGACCGGAGCAACCCAGGGCCAGCTCACGTGGATTGTCGACGGCTATACCCTCACCCTCGCCTGCCTGGTGCTGCCGGCGGGTGCCTTAGGTGACCGCTACGGTCGCCGAGCGGTCCTGATTGCCGGATTGACGGTGTTTTCGGCCGCATCGTCGGTACCGCTGTTCTTGCAAGATCCGATTTCGCTGATCGCCGCGCGTTCGGTAGCCGGCGCCGGTGCCGCATTCGTGATGCCTTCCACGCTGTCGATCCTGACCGCGGATCTTCCTGCGCACCAACGTGGACGGGCGGTCGGGATCTGGGCAGGCGTGGCCGGATCCGGTGCCGTGCTCGGCACTCTCGGCTCGGGAGTTCTGCTGGAAGTGTGGTCGTGGGCGTCGATCTTCGCGGGGACCACCGTCACCGGCGTGATACTGGTGATCTTGGCGTTCACCATTCCCGAATCGGTTGAACGACAACGCCCGGCGATCGATCCCGCCGGTTCGGTGAGCATTGCGGTCGCGATCGGCCTCATTGTCATCGCCTTGACCGAGGCACCACTACGCGGCTGGGACGATATCGGCGTCCTCGGCCTGCTCGGCGCCGGATTGGCTACTGCAACAGTTTTCGTCATCATCGAGTTGCGCGTCGAGCATCCACTGCTGCAGTTGCGGTTGTTCACCCAACGCGGATTCGCCAGTGCCACGATGTCGATCACCCTGCAGTTCGTCGTCATGTTCGGGGTGTTCTTGCTCCTGGTGCAGTTCCTCCAACTGATTTTCGGGTACCGGCCCCTGCAGTCGGCGTTGGCGATCGCCCCGATCATGGTGCCGCTGATATCGATTTCGTTGATCGCGCCCTGGCTCGCCGACCGCGTCGGCTTACGCATCGTGACCGTCTCCGGCCTCCTGCTCATCGGGGCCGGGTTGTTCCTGATCAGCCGCCTGAATGCCGACGCCGAGTATGCCGACATCCTGTGGCCGCTGCTCATCTTGAGCGTCGGGATGGGGCTGTGCACTGCACCTGCCACCGCGGCGATCGTGGCGGAAACACCGCCGGAGAAGCACGGGGTAGCCGCGGCGGTCAACGACGCCGCCCGAGAAATCGGCGCGGCAATCGGGATCGCCGTCGCCGGAAGCGTTCTCGCCGCCGGCTACAGCAATCGAATCGATCCGGTTCTGCCGCGACTGCCCGAGCAAGCGCGTGAACCCGTGTCCCACTCGCTCGCCGCTGCCCTGCAGGTCGCCGACCAGGCCGGTCCGCCCGGGCAACAGATGGCCGACTTCGCCAAAGCCGCCTTCGTCCATGGCACCGCTCAGGCTTCGCTTGTGCTGACCATCATCATTGTCGTCAGCGCGATCGTTCTCGCGCCCTGGACCCCCGGCCGAGGCCACGTCCCACTCCCCGCCAGCGCGCACGACAGGGATCGCGAACAGGAACCGGTCGCAATCGGCGGGCACGCCGCACACCGCGACACCAACTGAAACTCCGGCGCTCCCCCGCATTTCCGTTCACACCCCAACCGGATCCCGCGCCCGTGAGGGGCTCCTTGCAATCAAAACAAACATAGGTTATCTTATATTTCGCTCGGAACGACCGACGGATCGGATAGCCATGAAACTCCCCGCCCTCGCGGACGCACGGCGCAAGCTCACCAAGACCAATGCGGCGTCGTGTCTGCTCGTCGCCATAGCGGTGCTTTTCACGGTGTTGTCTGTTGCGCTCCTGAAGAGTCATCACACCAGCGAAGACCAGCGCGCCGGAGACGCCGCGATTCTCAGCGCTGCCCGATCGGGCGTGACGGCCATGATCTCGGTTCGCGACACGTCCGCTGCCGACGATGTGCAGAAGGTCCTCGACCAATCGACGGGCATCTTCAAAAAGGACTTCGAGGCACGGTCACAAGCCTTCATCGGCATCGTCCAGCAAGCAAAGGTGGTAACCCAAGGCGACGTCGTGGCCCAAGGTATCGAGTCACGCGGCGATGGGTCGGCGACCGTGCTCGTCACGGCGACCTCGTCGGTAACCAACGCCGCAGGTGCCAACAACGAATCACGGAGCTGGCGGCTGCGGGTCACAATGTCCGACGACGAGGGGCAGTACAAAATGTCGAATGTGGAGTTCGTGGCATGAATGTTCAAGCTATCGAGGAACTTTCGCAGGAAATCCCCGAAACGGCAGCAGAGGAATCCGCACCGAGCAAGCCGCGACGGAACAGGGCGCGAAATGCCCTCGCACTGAGTGTGTTTCTCGCAGTCGCGGCCGCCAGCGCCTGGGCGTACCTGTTCTTCGTCACCAGGCCCGCAGATGACGCGATCGATCAGGCAAGCCAGCAGGCTGCAGTAGATTCAGCCGCGTCCGCTGCCACGGCGATACTGAGCTACAAATCCGACACCGTCGACGCCGACCTCGACGCGGCGAACAGCTTGGTCACCGGCACGTTCGGCGATTACTACCGGACCTTCACTCGCGACGTAGTCTCCCCCGCCGCCAAGGAGAAGAAGATCAGCACGTCGGCAACCGTTGTCGGCAAAGCGATCTCGGACTTCAGTGAGGACAAAGCGGTTGTGCTCGTGTTCGTGAATCAATCGACGACCACCGCCGAGGTCACCCAACCGACCACCACGACAACGACAATCCGCATCGAGGTCGAACGGCACAGCAGCAAGTGGCTCGTGTCGAAATTCGACCCCGCCTGATCACCGAGAGACGGTTACTTCATGATCATCGATCTGGTCGACCCAATTCAGTACATCGTCAAAGCAATCGCATTCTTGCTCTTCCGCGGACAGCTACCGCCGGCGTGATCGTGACTCTGATCTGCGAGCATCTTCCGGAACCTGCGAATACGAGCGAACGGTTCGTTCGAACTCGTCGAACAGTCGATGCAACTCGTCGCGGTCGACCGGATTGCGCAAGGACTGCGCTCCTATCAGCAGGCTGACGCCCATCAGCGACAGTAGTTCCGCCTTCGCGTCGTCGGGAACAAGAGTCTTCACGACTGCGCGTAGCGCTGCTACGCGCTCGTCATCGACGCGGCGCTGAAACTCGGCGACAAGGGGGTCGCCGTTGCTCCAGGCGCGAATCGCGGCCTCCGACTCGTGCGGAAGTGTCGTAGAGAGCTCCTTCATCGTGACGATGCGACTCAACGGGTCGTCCTGCTCGTTCGAGACTTCCTCGATGCGAAGGGTTTGCTCTTTTTCCCAGTTGGTCAGCAGCTGCGGCGTGAACTCCGCCCAGCTACCGAAGTAGTTGTAGAACGAACCGGTCGTGACCCCGAGCATCTTGCACAGCGTCGACATCTTCAGCGCGTGATGACCCTCCGTCGCAAGAATCTTCATCGCGCCCTCGAAGTAGTCGTCACGCGTCACAGTCAGATGCACGTGCTTCTGCCTCTCTCGTGAACCTCGTGGTCTGCCGGGATGTTTCCAGTGTCCACATCTTAAAGGTCACGACACCGACCCAGCCGACCCGCAAACGTAAGCGTACGCAGCGGGTGGCGTCAGTTCTCCCCTGCTCCCAGCGGCGGATTCGTGCCGAGCGGCACGTATCCGGAAGGGTCGCGACAGGCGTCGACGTCTGGGGCCCGGCGACCGGGCACCTCCATACACGGAAAGTTGCGGGCGCCACGGGCCACGCTTGGATCATCCTGGGGCACTGCACAATACCCCGGTGCATCGATGCCGACCGGAAGGTAGTCGGCGCCCGAACGACGCTGATCGGGCGGAATGTAGCCCGTGGTGCACGGCGGCGGCGCGTTGACACCCAGGTTGAAGTCGAGGTTGCCCATGTTCGGCTCCGACCCCCTGACGACGCTCTGGATCGCTGCCGCCATGCGCGGGTAGATGACCAATATCTGTTCCAAGCTCAGGTTGTAGATCCGCAGCACATCTGCGACCGAGTTCACGTTCGCCAGGGTGGTTGGCAGCGTCGGAGCGATGCGACGGAACAAGTCGGTCGTCTCGATGGCGGCAGGCGTGCCATGGTCGATCAGACCGCGCAGCCCTGCGTCGTTCGCAGCGACCGACGTCGTTATCGACTGGAGGTAACCACTCCACGCATGAATGCTTCCGGCTGACGCGACCTGGGTATCCAGTAGCGGACCGGCATTGTCGATCAACGACAGCGTCGGCGCGAGATTCTTCTGCCCCTCGTCGAGGAAGTTGTTCAGTCCATCGAGAATCTTCTGAATGTCATTGCCGGAGTTACGGAAAGCTATGCCGCTCTCGTCGATCAAGGTTTGCAGATCGGGACGGGACACGTCTTGCAATGCGGTGTCGAGCGTGGAGACCAGTTCGCTTGTGGAGGTCGGAATCGATGTGCTGACGATGGTATCGCCATCCCGCAGGTACGGGCCCGAGTCCGATTGCGGCAGCAGTTCGATGTACTGCTCACCGATCGCCGACCGACTGTGCACCTCGGCTGCGAGATCGGTCTTCGGGATGTCGACGCTGTCGTCCAGATACATCGTGACGACCACCGAATCGCCCTTGATTCGCAGGTGATCGACGACGCCGACGTGGACGCCGCGGTACGTGACGTTCGACTTCTCGTACAGACCTGCACCAGACGGCAGCACCAGCTCGACCGTGCTGCGGCCGAGCCCCACCATCGCCGGCACCCGTAGGTATTGACCGACGATCCAGCCGACCGAGACAACGGTGATGATCGAGAACGCGATCAGTTGGTAGCGAACGAATTTCGAGAGAAGCATCAGTTACCGCCTTGCCCGGGAATGTTCAACGGTGTGATCAGCGGATTGCCTTGGATCGGTGGTATCGGGGGCAGCTGCCCGATGAGACCACCGAGCGATGCCAACTGGCCGATGGCGGGCGTGCCGGTGAGCAGCGCGGTGTCGAGCCGCTTGGTCGTCAGATCCAGGTTCAGGAAGAGATTGGCGAAGTCGCCTTGAACGGCGTTGCGATAGGTGTTGAGCGGAAACGGCACAGTGGCCAGCAGCGAAGCCGACGACGGCAGCGCCGGGCCGGCGTCCGCGAGACCGCGCAGGGCAGGTTCCAGGGCTCGCAGATTCACATCGAGATCTGCTCGACTGCCGCTGATCACGCGGTCCGCAGCACCGGCGAAGTCGCCGATCGCAGTGATGGCGTTGGTCAAGTCGTCGCGCTGCTTGTTCAGGGTGGCGAGGGCGGGATCGAGCGTACGCAATCCGTTGTCGACGATGACGCGGTCGTCGGCAACGACTTTCGCGAATCGATCGATCCCTTCGAGCGCGCGGATGATGTCGTCGCGTTGATCGTTGAGGCGGCGCGTGAAATCTTCGACGTTCGTGAGCAGATTGCGGACGACGTCTTCACGACCGCCAAGCGCCTCGCCCACCTCGCGGTTGATCTCCTCGAGCTTGCCGACCCCGCCGCCGGTCAGCAGGACAGACAGCGTCGACAACGTCTGCTCGGTTGTCGGGTACTCCCCCGCCCGTTCCAGCGGGATTCGATCGCCGTCGTGCAGTTTCCCTGCCCCATGCTCGGTCGGCGCGATGAGCTCCAAATGCGCCGAACCCAGCAAGCTCGTCACGCCAACCTTTGCAGACGTGTTCGCGGGCAGTTCGACGTCAGGTTCAAGCGAGACCGACACCAACGCATGGTCGTTTTCGACCCGGATTCGGCGCACCGTTCCTACGTTGACGTCATTGACTCGAACGCGGGCATTCTCGGTAAGTGTCGACACGTCGGGCATCTCGATATCGACGGTCCACGAACCTTCGCCGGTACCCACCGTCCCAGGTAGAGCCAGCTGGTTCAGTCCGGTCCAACCGCAGCCGGTCAGAGTGGACCCAATTATCAGGCCGCACAATACGATTGCTGATCTGCGCGCGAGAACGCTCATCGTGCACCCACTTCCGGGAGTCCGGGCAACAACAGACCCGGCAAGCCGGGAACGACGGGGGCCGGCGGCGGAATCCGCAGCTGGGAATCTCCGGCAGTCGGCACAGGGCCTTCCAGTCCCGGCTCGCTGTAGTCGATCTGATCCGGTGTGGCCCCGATCGAGTTTCCGATCACTGCACCGAGCGGAACATAGTTGAATGCAATGGTTTTCAGGAGCGGGCCAAGATACTGGATGCACAGATTGGTGGCCTCCTGAGCACCCTGCTCTCCAGCCGCAGCGATGGCCGAGCAGATGAACTGGACAGGATTCGAGAAGTTCGCCAGCGACGGTGCTCCGGTGAGCGAATTCTGGGCGGGTTGATAGATGTTGCTCAGGTTCACCAACCCCGTGGGCGCGACGTGCAGGACTTGTTCGAGGTCGCGCCGTTTGTCCACCAGCGCCTGGGTAGCAGATCCGAGTTTGGCTACGGCAGTGTCGATTCCGTCTTTGTTGTCGACCACGAACTGGTGGATGTCGATAACCGCTTGATCGAGGTCGGCGACGGCAGCGCCCAAGGACGTCTCGCTCTGAGCGAACAATTCGGTGACCGAGGCGAGGTGATCGTTGAAGGCCACGATCTGCTGGTGACTCTGTGACAACGCATCGACCAGCACCGACAAGTTACGCACCATGGCGAACAGATCGGTTCGGCCGTCCGACAGCGTGGTTGTTGCGCGTGCGAGATTGGCCAGAGTCTCGCGCAGAGTCGCCCCGTTACCGCGCGCATTGTCCGCAGCATCGGTGACGAACTCGCCCAGGCTGCCGGTTTCGATGACGCCGCTGTCCGCTTGTGGCCCTAGTGTTTTCGTCAGTCGCGCGAGCTGTTCCTTGATCTTGTCCCATTCGACCGGCATCGCCGTGTGGTCTTCGGAAATGGTGCCGCCGTCGGCCAGGGTCGGCCCGCCTGTGTAGGCAGGAGTGAGCTGCACGAACCGCGTCGTCACCAGCGTCGGCGCGATGAGGACCGCTTGGACGTCAGCAGGCAGCTCCCACTTCTTGTCGATTCTCATGTGGACGGCGACCCGAGTGCCTTCGGGTTCGATTTTGTCGACCGAGCCGACATCGACACCGAGAATCCGAATGTCGTCACCCGGGAACAGTCCGACTGCTGCAGGAAAATAGGCAATCACTCTGCGCGAGGTCAACTTCGGCACAACGACGTAAGCGAGGACCGCGAGCACAGCGAGAATGCTCGCGGTCGCTACAGCGGTGATGGTCTTGCGGTTCATGCTCATCTCGGTCCGTCCGTATGGGCCGGTGGGGACGGAACGCGGCCGTCGCCGAGTGCGGCGTCGATGAATGGCTGAATGACTTGGCCGGGAATGAGGTTGCCGACGTAGGCATTGAAGAACGGTCCGCTCCCGACTGCGTCGTTGAGCGTGCGCGCATAGCGCGCCAGACCTGGTAGCGCGGCTTCGAGCGATGCCTTGTTCCGCTCGAGCATCTCGAGGACCCGATTGACCCGTTCGAGCGTCGGACCGAGTTGCTCACGGTTGTCGGCGATGAGTCCGCTGATCTGCGCAGACACGAACGACAAGTTGCTCGTGAGTTCGGCGATCGCCGAACGCCGCGCGTCCAGTGCGGCGAACAGCGTGTTGCCGTCGACGAGCAATGCGTCGATCTGATGGCTCCGTTCGGCCAGCACTCCCGTGACCGCCGAGCCGTTGCTGAACAGCTTCTTCAGCAACTCGTCTCGCGAGCCGAGCGAATCAGACAGTCGCGCAACACCGTCGAGGGCCGTGCGTAATTCCGGCGAAGTGTCGTCGAGCACGCCCGCTGTCGCGTGGAGTGCGTCCGACAGTTGCTCGGTGTCGATGTCTTCGACGTTGGCGGCGAGCTTTCCGAGTTCGGTCGGCAGGTCGTACGGCGTGCGGGTGCGTTCGAGCGGAATCGCGGTGTCGGCATCGAACCGACCTTCGTCGTTGCTCGGAACCAACACGATGGCCTTGGCGCCGAGTACCGATCGTGTGCGCATCTGCGCGCTCGGGTTCTCCCCGAGGTCGAGGTTGTTGCGGACCGACATCGTGATCGCGACGTCGGTACCGCGCAGCTCGATGTCGCGCACCGAGCCGACGTCGACTCCCACGAATTCGACCTTGTCACCGGTCTTGATACCGCCCGCGTCGGCGAAGATTGCGCGGATCTCGTGCCGCGAGTCGAGAAACGGCAGTTGATCGTAATTGGATACCGCTGCGACCGTCGCAAGAATCAATGCGATTCCGACGACCCCGGTACGAATGGTGTTTCGGTTCTCGAAGCGTCTCATTGCGGCGTCACACACCTGCCCTGTTTCTGCTGGACGAGCTTGGTGATGATCGGCTGCCCACCTGGGCCGTCGATCTTGAGCGTCACAGCGCACAAATAGAAGTTGAAGAAACTGCCGTAGGAACCCAGCTGACTCAACCGCTGATACGCGTCGGGTAGCTGCGTCAACACGGCCTCGAGCTGCGCGCTACCGTCGTCGAGAACCGTTGCTGTGCGGTTCAATTCGTTGACGTCCGCCCTGATTGCCGGGCGGTTGTCGAGGAGTAGGTCCGACACTGTTGCTGCACCGTCGTTGATTCGCACCAGTGCGTCCGAAATCGGAGAACTCCGTTGCGAGAGTGTGCCGACGAGCTGCTGCAGTTGGTCGATGATGTTTGACAGTGCGGCGCTGTCGTCGCCGACGGTCTGCAACACGGTGCCGAGGTTGGTGATCACGGAGCCGATCAGCTCATCACGGTCGGCGAGCCGGCTGGTCAGCGCGGCGACCTGCTGCAGAATCCCTGTGATCGTTCCGCCTTGCCCCTGCAGTACCCGAAGGAGTTCGCCGGAGAGCCGGTCGACCTGCTCTGGCTGCAACGATCTGGTCAAAGGCGCGAGCCCGCCGAGCAACGCGTCGATGTCGAGAGCGGGCTTGGTCTGGCCCGTGCCGAATGTGGCGCCTTCTGACATTGGTTCGGCGATGTTGGCGCCGTTGACGACTTCGAGATAGCGGTCGCCGATGAGGTTCGAATACCGCACCTGCAACGTCGCGTCCTGTGTCAGCCGAATACTTTGCGCTACATCGAATTTCACGCGCGCTATGCGATGATCCAACTCCACTGACTGGACTCGTCCGACATCGACGCCGGCGAGGCGCACGATCTGGCCGGCTTTCAACCCGGACGCGTCGGCGAAGTCGGCTTGGTATCCGGTCCTGCTGTCGAGCCGTATCTGACCGAGCACCAGAATCAACATTCCGAGTACGAGAAGCATCGCGAGCGCAAATGCTCCGAATTTGACGACGTTCTTGGTCACCGCATACCTCCCGGTACACCGAACAACATGAAATCGAGGACATTCAGCTGTGCCGGCCTGTCGGTCTGTGCGTAAGGATTGACGCCGGTATCAGTCACGAGATAGTGCGCCGGTCCGTTGGCGATGTTCAGGCTAGGCAGCTCGCCACAACGAGGTCCGCCGCTCGCACCGACCTTCGGCAGGTCCCGAGGGAACCGGTAGGGCATGTCGCCCGCCAAGACCGTAGCGCTGATGTTGAAGCCGGGCACCGTGCCGCCGATGACCTTCTCGACATCGGCGCGAGCGTTGTCCAGACCTTGGAAGAAGCACGCGAATTCGGACGAATACTCCTCGAGCAGTTCGGTTGTCGGGCGCAACTGTCGCATCAGCAGCTCGATCGACTGCTCGTTCTGACCGAGCAGGTCATGGCCTGTAGTACCGAAACCAGCCGCTGCCACGAAGAATCGATCCAAGTCATCGACCTTTTCCACGACCGTCGAGCCGGTGGTCGTGAGTGCATCCACACTGGCCAAGACACTCGGCGCAACGTCGGCATAGAGATTCGCGACGTCTCCGGTCGCGACCAAGTCGCGTTGCAGATTGTCCAGACTCGGCCGCAGCGAGTTCAGGTATGAGTTCGCTTGGTCCAACGTGTGCCCGAACTGCTTGCCGCGGTTACGAAACGCATCCGAGATCGCAGTCAGTGTCGCGTTCAGGTCCTCGGGCGAGACGGCCTTCAGCACGGTCGTCAGCCGCTCGAACAGCGTGTTGAGTTCGGGTGTGATTGCGCGGGTATCGATCGTGTCACCGCCCGAGATAGCCTCCGTCACCGGCTGTTCGGGCAATGTGAGGTTGACGTATTTGGAGCCGAAGACGGTCGTCGAGTCGATCGACGCAGCCACATTCGCGGGAATGGCACCGGCCTGCTCGGGGAACAAGTCGAGTTCGATCACGGCGTAGCCGTCCTTCTCTTCGACCTTGCCCACGCGGCCCACCTGAACGTCGAGAAGCTTCACGCGTGCACCTGGTTCAAGGATCAGGCCCGAACGTGGCGTCAACAGCGCGACTTCGACGCTCGTGACGAAGGCACCACGAAACTGAGCGCCGACGAAGATCGCCACCGCGACGATCATGGTGACGAAGACGGCGCCTGCAGTCGTGTAGTGCTGGGTCGGGCGCCCTCGCCGCCGTGTTGCCGCGCTCATCCGGCGAAGTTGAAGTTGCCCGACACGCCGTAGACGGCCAGGGAGACAGCAAGAGTGACGAACACGACCGCGGCCAACGACGCACGGACCGCACGGCCAACGGCCTCACCGACACCGGCGGGCCCACCGGACGCGTTGTAGCCGAAGTACGAATGGATCAGCATCACAACGAGTCCCATCAGAATCACCTGCAAGAACGACCACAACAGATCTGTCGGATTGAGAAACGAAGTGAAGTAGTGGTCGTAGACACCACCGGATTGGCCGTAGACGACGATCGTGATCGTCCGGCTGGCCAAAAACGATGCGATGACCGCAACACCGTAGATCGGAACGATCGCCACCATCCCCGCAACGATGCGCGTCGATGCCAGATACGGCACCGACCGAACACCCATCACCTCGAGCGCATCGATCTCCTCCGAGATCCGCATTGCGCCCAGTTGCGCCGTCGCACCAGCCCCGATCGTCGCCGCAAGGCCAACTCCGGCGATTACCGGCGCCGCGATTCGGACGTTGACATATGCCGCGAAGAACCCCGTCAGTGCTTCCACGCCGATGTCGCCGAGCGAGCTGTAGCCCTGTAGCGCAACAACAGCGCCAGCCGACATCGTCAAGAAACCGCAGATCACGACTGTGCCGCCGATGAGCGCCAACGCCCCAGACCCGAGTGCGACTTCGGCGACCAAACGCAATGTCTCGCGACGATAGTGCTTGAGTGCGATGGGGATTTCGAAGATCGCGTTCCGGTAGAACAGCGCCTGTTTTCCGATCTCGTCGAGCGAGCGCTTCGAACCCTTGACCCGTGCAACGCTTTTCGTTCGGAATCGGTCTAGGTGACCCTGACGTCGAATCGCGATTGTCATCATTTACCTGCTGTCATCTTGATTCCAATGGCGGTCATCACGACGTTCACGAGAAACAACGCCATGAATGCATAGACGACCGTCTCGTTGACGGCTTGACCGACACTCTTGGGCCCGCCCCTGACGGTGAGTCCGCGGTAACACGCGATAAGGGCTGCGATAAGTCCGAACGCACCCGCCTTGACCTGCGAGATCACGAGCTCCGGTAACCCGGTCAACAGCGGGATCCCGTCGACGAACGCACCAGGGGTGACGTTCTGAAAGAACACCGAAAACACGAAACTACCGGCTATGCCGATCGCACAGACGAGCGAGTTGAGCAGGACCGCGACCAGCATGGATGCCAGCACACGCGGAGAAACCAATCGCACGACCGGATCGATTCCGAGTACCTCCATCGCATCGATCTCCTCGCGAATCGTGCGCGAACCGAGGTCGGCGCAAATCGCGGTAGCGCCCGCTCCGGCAACGACCAACACCGTCACCACCGGCCCTACTTGGGTGACAGCACCCAACGTCGCGCCAGCGCCGGCGATATCGGAGGCCCCGAACTCGGCGGCCAAGATGTTGAACGTGAAGCTGATCAGTGCCGTGAACGGCAGCGCCACAAGCAAAGTCGGGACGAGGGAAACGCGCACGATGAACCAGCACTGATCGATGAACTCGCGCCATTGGAACGGCCACACCACCATCCCCCGGAAGGCGTCGGCGGACAGCGCGAAGAACTCGCCGAGCGATCCCAGTGGGCGCAAGAGGACTTTCGTCATCGCCGATCCTCCGACTCCGCGGCAGCAGGAGATTGCGAGCGAAACCGATCACGTTGTCCAACAACGTGATTCATGATCCATGAGGTACGCAACACCTGTAGCGCTCCTTCGGTAGCCTTTGAGTTGAAAGCTAAGATAACCTACTTTATCCTTGATGTCACTCACAACTTCTAGATCTCAAACGCGCCACAGAAGGTCGAAGGTACGTCGATGAACACATGGCTGGTACGCGGTCTCGCTATGACAGGTGTGCTGACTCTCGCCCGCCTTGCGCTCGATGTGACGATGGAACAGTGGCCTGCTCACGACGTCGCGCTTCGCTACATCGGACTCTCGTGCGTGATCAGCATGGCTGCGACCTGGGGGTTTGCCGACGGTCGACGTAAGCGCTTGCAGTATCCCGATCGCCCTGAACGAGGCCCCGATCTGACGATGATCTGGCTCGCGGGTGGTGCGTTCGCAGGTTTCGCGACAGCGGCTTTGGCGTGGCTGCTCGGACAGAGCGGCAACTCGCTACTGTTCGAACTCACAGCCGGAGCGGCATGGTCGTTGTTGCTGGTATTCGTCGCCGCGATGATCGGTGCAGCCGTGGGCACGATTCGCGCCAATCGCCAAGCGCCGGCATAAATCTCGCAGCGCAACGGATCACACTGACTACGTCTGGAATTGATACCTAATATAGGTTATATTACGTCTCATGACTTCGACATTCCTCAAACCTTTCGACGCGGCGTGGTTCTACGTCGAGAAGGCCGAAACTCCAGCTAACGTCGGCCCGCTCCTCATACTGACGCCACCAGCCGACGCGCCCGACAACTTCATCAGCGGCTTCGTCGAACAATGGCGCCAGCACAAGACGTTCGCACCGCCGTTCAACTATCGCTTGAAGCGCAACCCGATTCCAGCGTGGGAGGTTCTGCCGGACGACGAGATCGACCTCGACTACCACCTTCGACACCTCGCCTTGCCAGCGCCCGGGGGCGAGCGTGAGCTCGGCATCATGATCTCCCGCCTTCATTCGCACCCGCTCGAAATGAAGCGCCCGCTATGGGAGTGCCATGTCATCGAAGGGCTCGAGGGTGGCCGGTTCGCCATTTATATGAAGTTTCATCACGGCCAACTCGATGGCGTCGCAACCGCTCGACTCTTCGAAGGATTTCTTACTCCCGATTCGTCTGCGCGCGGCATGTTGCCGCCGTGGGCTGTGGGCGTCTATGGCAATGGTGACCGAGAAGTGAAGCAGCAGAACACTACTCCCCGCGAGGGTGCCGGCTTCCGAAAGTCGATCAGCGGTTTCGCGGGAGCGACGAAAGCACTGATCCAGATGACCGCCAAACTCCGATCCGGCAGCGAAGCGGAACTGACCGGACCTTTCCAAGCGCCGAATACGATCTTCAACGGCCGCATCAGTGCGCAGCGTCGCTTCGCTACCCAGCAGTACGATCTGGCCCGCTTCAAGCGAGTTGCCAAGGCCGCCAACGTCACTGTGAACGACGTCTTCCTGTCGATCACGGGTGGTGCTATGCGCCGATATCTCTCAGAATTCGATGCGCTCCCCGAGCGGTCCGTCACGGGACAGGTCCCGGTCAACGTGCGACCGAGCGGCCAAGCGGGCGTCGGCAATCAGATCGCTTTCGTATACGCACGGCTGCGCACCGACATCGAGGATCCGATCGACCGACTCGCCGCAGTCCATTCGTCGGTGGCGGCAGGCAAGGCGCTACACGAATCCCTGCCGGCCGAATCGGTGGCACCGTTCACGATGCTGCTATCAGGTCCGTACATCGCCCAAACGATTCTCGGGCTCGGCGGGCGGGTATCCCCCGCAGCCAATCTCGTTATCTCCAACGTGGCCGGACCATCGGTTCCCCTGTACTTCAACGGCGCCGGCATCGAGGAAATGTACGGGCCGTCCGTGCTGTTTCACGGCCAGGCACTCAACATCACGATGTTCAGCTACGCCGGACGGGCGAACATCAGCTACACCGGTTGCCGCGACTCCATTCCTAGTATGCAGAAGCTGGCGGTCTATACCGGCGAGGCACTCGACGAACTCGAAGCTGCTGTTGGAGTTCGGAATCTGTAATCGAGAAGCGCTGCCTCTCGCCGGAACTCGATGCCTCAGGACGCGGCCGCGTCCCCTGCCATCCGACTCAAGATCACGCTCTCGTACTCGTCGAACAGCATGTCGAAGTCCTTCTTGGTGACCGGCGCACGCCACTGCTGCAGGCCGACAAGCAGCGTGATGCCCATGAAGGCCAGCCTGTTGGCCTGGCGTCGCGTGCGGACGCCGGGGAGCAGGATGTCGCTCAGAGCACGCTGACGCCGCGTATCGACGCGCTTCTGCGCCTCCGCGACCCGGACATTCGTGTGAGCCCAGGAGCGGATAGCGGCCTCCGCGTTGTGCGGTATTTGCGCGGCAAGATTCTTCATGAGATGCACGCGTTGCACCGGATCTGCCGGCGCATTGGATAACTCGACAATTCGGTCAGTCTGCGACTGCTCCCAGTAGACGAGAAACTCGTCCACGAAACCGTCGAGGCTACCGAAGTATCCGTAGAAGGATCCAGTGGTTACGTTGAGCGCCTTGCAGAGTGACGAGATCTTGAGTTTGCCTTCGCCCTCTTTTGCCAGCAACGTCATCGCCGCGTCGAAGTAGTCTTCGCGAGTCACCAGCAGACGCATTGCTCAACTCCTCCGTGGGCCGCGGATATATACATAATGATGTTTACATTTGAGCCGGCTATCCGTCAATTTCGCCTTGCGTGGCCGCTGAGATCACCGCGGCTTCGAACTCGTCGAACATGTCGTTGAAGTCCTGATCCGTGCGGCTCGAGCACAGGTGCTGCCACCCCACGAGGAGCGCCATCCCGATCACCGCGGCGTGCCGGGCGTCATCCGTTGTCGACACGATCGGGCGGAGGATCTCCGCGAGTGCCGCGACCCTCTCCTGGTCGAGCAGGCGCTGCAGATCCATCGCGCCGGCGTGGCTTCGCGCCAAGGTCCGGATGGCGGCCTCGGTCTCGTGCGGGACCGTCCGGGCCATTTCGCGAAGCCGAGGAAGGATCACCTCAGGCTCGGGTCCTGCCTCGATCAGCGCCAAGAGTCGATGATTCTGCCGTGACAACTGCATTCGGAGGAGTTCCGCGACGAAGTCATCGAGGCTGCGGAAATAGCCGTAGAACGACCCGCTGGTGACGTCGAGCGCCGCACATAACGAACCAACCTTGATGCTGCGCGGTCCCGCTGTCACGAGGATTTTCAGCGCAGCATCGAAGTAGTCTCCGACGGTGACGACGCGGTGCACGGGCGCTATCCGCCGACGGCAGGCTGAGCGGTATATCGCGCTACCAGAAGCCGTTTCATCATCTTTCCGGTCTCCGTGCGAGGCAACGAGGAGACGAAGTCGAGGGACTTGGGCGCCTTGTACGCCGCTACTTTCGTGCGAGCATGAGCGATCAGCTCGTCGGCAAGCTCGTCGGACGGAACTATTCCGTCGCGGAGTTGGACAACGGCCTTGACCTGCTCCCCCATCGCTGGATCAGGGACCCCGATGACGGCGACGTCGAACACTGCAGGATGCAGTGTCAGTACGTCCTCGACTTCCTGGGGATAGATGTTCACTCCACCGGAAATGATCATGAACGATTGCCGGTCGGTGAGGTAGAGATAGCCGTCCGAATCGACGTAGCCGATATCCCCGACCGTGGTCCAGTTGGCGTGCGCGGGATGCTCGGCCTGCTTGGTCTTCGCGAGATCCTTGTGATATTCGAACGGCCTTTCGGCGCGCTCGAAATACACGAGGCCCGGCTCTCCCGCCGGCAACTCGTCGCCGTCCTCGTTGCACACGTGGACAGGACCGAGCATGCTGCGACCGACAGATCCTTGCTTGGTCGCCCACTCCTGAGAATTGATGACCGTGATACCTGCGCCTTCGGTCGAGCCGTAGTACTCGATCAGAATCGGGCCCAACCACTCGATCATCGCCAGCTTGACGTCCTTCGGGCATGGAGCCGCAGCGTGCATCGCAATTCGCAGGCTGGAGACGTCGTAGGAGTTGCGGACGCCCGCGTCGAGCTGCAGCATTCGCACGAACATCGTTGGCACCAATTGAGCGACCGTCACACCGTGCTTTTCGATGGCGGCCAAGGCGTCTTCGGCCCGGAAACGTTCCATCACCACCACCGTCCCGCCGTACGCATGAACAGCCCCGCACCAGCGCAAAGGGGCCGCGTGATAGATCGGCGCAGGCGACAGGTAGACGTCCGCGGCGTTGATGCCGAACATCTGCCCGGCCAGTGCAGTCAACGCGTCGCCGGGTTCGTCCACCGCGATCGGAAGCAACGGCGGTTTGATTCCTTTGGGTCGCCCGGTCGTCCCCGACGAGTAGAGCATGTCACTACCACGGGGTTGCTCGGCCAGTTCGCGATCTCCCCCGCTCACGAGCAGGTCGGCATAGGAGCCGAAGCCTGCCAGTTCGCCCTCGAAGCTGAAGGCGTGTTCGATCTCGGGCGCGAGCCTTCGCACGTCCTCTGCCAGTGTCTCCAGACGACCGGATGCGATGAGAACCTTTGCGTCGCAATCTCGCACGATGTAGGCGGCCTCTTCGGCGGTGAGGTGGAAATTGATCGCCGTCAGGTACAGCCCCGAGCGAAGCGCTGCCCAATAGATCGTGAAGCATTCGACCGCGTTGTCGCTGAACATCGCCACGACATCCCCCCTCCGTAGCCCGAGGTCGGCGAGTGCGACGGCAAGTTGGCGGGAGCTGTCGTCGAGTTCGCGGTAGCTCATCTCGCGCTGCGAACCACTCATGATCACGGCTGGCTTCAGCGGCGTCGTACGAGCGTGGGTTCCGGGATACATGGAGGTCTCCATAGGTCGTCGTGAGGGCGGTAACAAATATAAGCTAACTTATGTTACAGGTTGGACAATCCGAAACCAAGGCTTGTTTTCAATCCAAATATAGCTTACCTTATGTTTAATCAACCCCGCCGCTACGTCGAAGGAAGAACGCGATGGCCCTCTTCATCTATCTCTCGATTTACGCGTTCGTCTTTGCGCCGATGGTGATTCCACCCGTCTGCAACGCGGTCAGGACGGTCGTCGAACTCCTCCGCATAAAGGCGCCATCGGGCGCACAGCGCTCCCCACGCTTCGCTGTCTGATGTCCACTGCACTGACAGTGTCCGCAGTACCCGGACCGAAGATCCGCGAATTCACGAAGGATCTACTCGTCCGACGGCGTCACGCCGCCGCGGACGGCGTTGCAGCACTCGAGCTCGTCGACCCCGAAGGCGACGCATTGCCGGCTTGGGAACCAGGAGCACATGTCGACCTGATGCTCGACGACAAACTGGTGCGGCAGTACTCCCTCTGCGGCGACTCGCGCGACCCGGACACCTGGCGCGTTGCAGTGCTGCTCGACCCAAACAGCCGCGGCGGCTCCCGTCACGTCCACGAGAACCTCACCGAAGGCACGACGATTCGAGTTCGCGGCCCTCGCAACCACTTTCCGCTCGTCGACTCGCCACGATACCTGTTCATCGCAGGTGGAATCGGGATCACTCCGATGATGCCGATGATCGATTCCGCAGCCCGTGCTGGAAGCGAGTGGAAGCTCGTCTACCTCGGCCGGCAGCGCACGACGATGGCGTTTGCCGAGGAACTGTCGGATGTCTACGGCGACCGCGTCGACCTGTGGCCGAACGACGAGAAGGGCTTGTTCGATTTGGCCGCGGCGCTCGAGCATCCCGCGGATGGCACTCTTGTCTACTGCTGCGGACCCGAGCCGCTGCTTTCAGCAGTCGAACAGCATTGCGGCCACTGGCCGGACGGCAGTCTCCACATCGAACGATTTGCAGCCAAGGCGCCTGTCGTCGAAGCCGAACCGACGGCACTGGACGCGTTCCAGGTGGTGTGTCAGCGCTCGGGAACCACAGTCGACGTGTCCGCAGGCGAGACGATCCTCGAAGCGCTCGAAGACGCCGATATACCGATTATGTCGTCATGTCTGCAAGGTATCTGCGGCACGTGCGAAGCTACAGTCCTGGAAGGCACTCCCGATCATCAGGACTCCATGCTCACCGACGCCGAACGGGCGTCCGGAAACGTGATTCTGACGTGCGTGTCTCGTTCGCGCACCGAGAGGCTGGTGCTGGACCTATGAACGCGAACTATCCCGAGAAGTGCTGGTACGTGGCCGCTACCTCCACGGAACTCGGCGATGCCCCATTGGGGCGCCGGCTACTCGGACACGACATCGTCCTATGGCGCTCCGACAACGGACAGGCCGTCGCACTCGACGACCGCTGTGCACATCGCGGATTCCCCCTGTCGGACGGCAGGTCCGACGGCGACCACCTCGTCTGCGGGTACCACGGCTGCACCTACGGACCCGACGGTCGTTGCGTTCGCGTTCCGACGCAGGATCACGTACCACCAGGCATGAGAGTCCGGGCCTATCCAATCCTGGAGCAGTCCCCCTTCATCTGGATCTGGCTCGGACCGCCGGCTGCGGCATCGAGCAGCCGACCGCCTCGCACGCCGTGGCTGAGCGATGCCAGTTGGTCCACGTTTACCGACAGCTGGCTCGTGCAGGCGAACTATCTGATGCTGCACGAGCACTATCTCGACTTCTCCTACGCGCCAGTACTTCACAGCGCAGACGTACCGCCGGGCATGGACCGTCTTCCGGGCTTCGACGAGGTCGAGGTCACCGAGACAACCGTGTCCTACATACGCCGGCTCCCGGAGGCACCGCTCGCCCAATGGGAAGCCGACGCAACCGACCTCGATCCCTCGCGCAGCTACTCCCGTCGAGAACGCGGCACCTTCGTCTCGCCTGCGATGCACATCCAACGATGGGAGATCGACGACGGTGCCGACACCTACGCGCACGTCAGGACGCACGCGATAACTCCCGAGACAGCGACCTCGACACACGTGTTCATGCAGGCGTCGCGCAACTACGCGCAGCAAAGCGAGACTGTGACAACGGTATTGCAGTCCTTCGCCGCCGAACTCGTGCGCCGCGACTCGGCTGTCCTCGAGATGGCCGCAGCCCGGGTCGGCTACGACGGCTGGCGATCAGGCGTGGAGTTCCAAGCCGATGCTGCCGCGTTACGCGCTCGACGCATAGTCGCGGTGATGCTCGCCAAAGAGGCCGGTCGCTCCACCGTGCGTCCCGGGCTGCTGAGAACGAAAAGCTCTGACAACAAACAATTCTCCTGAAAGGAACTCCGATGACCAGCACAAAGAATTTCACCGACATCGACCTCGACACGCTCGACCTGACCGACCTTTCCTACTTCGAGGACGGTCCCCCGCACGAAATCTTCGCCCGAATGCGCGAAGAGGCAAGCCCGCATTGGAACGCCCTGACCGGCGACGAACCCGGATTCTGGTCGTTCACGAAATTCGCCGACATCCAAGCCATCAGCAAGGATCCTGCCACCTTCTCGTCGGCGCGCGCCGGAGTCTTCCTCACCACCCGTGGAGCAACTCCCGTCGAAGTACTGCGTGAGGTAATCCTCGGCATGGATCCGCCGCGCCACACCGCGCAGCGCAACATCATGCAGGTCGTGTTCACACCGAAACTGATGCGACAGAAGGAAAACGACATCCGCGCCATCGTGACGACGCTCATCGACGACGTGATCGAAAAGGGCGAATGCGACTTCGTCAAAGACATTGCTGTCGAACTGCCACTTCGCGTGATCGCCGGCATGCTCGGCGTCCCCCAGGACGATCGTCGGCAGCTCTTCGAGTGGACGAACAAGCTGTCACATGCAGCCGCAACGTCGGATCCCGAGGAGGGGCTCGGCGCTCTCATGGAGATCGGCGGCTACCTCACGGGCATCACGGCCGAACGAAAGGCCAACCCTGCCGACGACCTGATCTCGCGGTTGATCACCGCGGAAGTCGACGGCGAGAGTCTCTCGGAGCAGGAAATCACCTTCTTCTTCGGCATCTTGATGTTCGCCGGGAACGACACCACCCGAAACACCGCCTCGGGCGGCTTGCGGGCGTTGATCGAGAACGATGCTGAACGACAGAAGTTGGTCGGCAATCCCGCCGCGATACCGAACGCGGTCGAGGAAATGCTGCGCTGGGTTACACCCGTCCTCTACTTCTCCCGGACCGCGCAGTGCGACACCGAAGTCGGTGGACACCCGATTCGTGAAGGCGAACGGGTTGTCATGTGGTACCCGGCCGGATCGCGGGACCCGCAGATGAATGCCGACCCCCAACGGTTCGATGTGTCGCGTCAGAAGCCGATGCATCAGGCATTCGGTGGCGGCGGACCGCACTTCTGCCTGGGCAACGCCCTCGCGAAACTCGAACTGCGAGTGCTCTTCGAAGAACTGATGCGGCGCGTACCCGACATGCAGTTCGCAGGACCGATCACCCGATTGACGTCGAACTTCTCGAACGAACTCACCTCGATGCCGGTCACGTTCACCCCCGGCACGCGCGAAGGCACAGGGTCAGTCGCATGACCACCACACCGCTGCGCGGCCTGCGTATCGCCATCACCGGCGCCGGTCGCGGCATCGGCCTCGCCACGGCCAAGGAGCTCCGCCAGCGTGGGGCCACTGTCGTCATCGGCGATCTGGACGCGAGCGCCGCCGCCTCAGCTGCTGCGACGCTCGGATCGGACGTCGAGGCGTTCGCTCTGGACGTCTCCGACCACGAGTCGTTCGCTGCGTTCATCAAGCAAGCCGCTGCGGACGCGCCGATCGACGTCCTCATCAACAACGCAGGCATCATGCCGATTGGGCACTTCCTCGACCAATCCGCCGAGGTTCATCGCCGTGCCGTCGAAGTCAACGTCATGGGTTGCATCTACGGCATGCACCTCGCCCTGCCCGCAATGATCGAACGCGGTTCGGGACACATCATCAACATCGCCTCGGCGGCTGGAAAGTCGCCGGTGCCCGGCGGCCTCACCTACTGCGGTACGAAATCGGCCGTCATCGCGCTCACGGAAACAGCTCGCGTCGAATTCTCCGGTAGCGGCGTCGAATTCACCTGTGTCATGCCGAGTTTCACCAACACCGAGCTCATCGCCGGGACGACGGCGACGAAGCTCGTGCCGATCGCCGAGCCATCGGATGTCGCTCGCGCAATCGCAGGCGCGATCGGCAAACCCAAGGCCGACGTATACGTGCCCAAGCTCGTAGGGACGCTACTTCGTCCGCAGCCGCTGATGGGACGTCGCCTGCGCGACATCGTCAATCGCAAGCTCGGTGCCTACAACACCTTCCTCGACTTCGACCCGGACGCGCGCGCCGCTTATACCCGCCGCATCACCGAGTCGTGATCCTCCAAAGCAATCGAGAGACTCACATGAACGACACTGCCACAACCGAATCCGCAGCCGACGTCGCCGACGGACCCAGCCCGGCAGAGGAGGTGAGACGGCTACGGGCAACCTTCGCGACAGGGCGGACCAAACCCCTGCGGTGGCGCCTCGATCAGCTGCGCGCGATCGAGACCATGTTGACCGAGGGCGAGTCTGCGATCGCCGCAGCGCTCGCCGAGGACCTCGGCCGCCCTGCGAACGACACGTTCCTCGGAGACATCGCCCCCACCGTCGCCGAGGCCGCGTTCGCCCGGAAACACCTGCACCAGTGGGTCAAGCCTCGCCGCGTAGGTCTGCCGCTCTCCCAGTTCCCCGGCCGGGCGTGGTACGAGTACGAGCCATTGGGCGTCACCCTGGTCATCGGACCGTGGAATTATCCTGTCTATCTCACGATCGCTCCACTGGTGGCAGCGATCGCAGCCGGCAACTGCGCTGTGATCAAGCCTTCCGAACACGCGCCTGCTACTGCAACGGTCATCGCAGACTTGGTCGGGCGGTATCTCGACACCGACGCAATGACAGTCCTTCAAGGCGGACCCGCAGTGACACAGGAGATCCTGGCCCAGGGCCTCGATCACGCCTTCTTCACCGGAGGCACGGAAGTGGGAAAAGCGGTCATGGCAGCAGCGGCGCCGCACCTCACGCCGGTCACTCTGGAACTCGGCGGCAAGTGTCCGGCTCTCATCGCGTCCGACGCTGACCTTGATGTCGCCGCTCGTCGTATCGCATGGACCAAACTCATGAACTCTGGGCAAACCTGTATCGCGCCTGACTACCTGTTGGTCGACGCGTCAGTGCGCGAGGAGTTTCTTCCGAAACTCGCGAACGCCTTCCGTGAACTCAGTCCACAGGGCGACGGTGGACGCAATATGCCGATCGTCACTGCTCGGCATGCCGAACGCCTTGCCGGTCTGCTCGGAAATCACGGTGGTCGAGTCTTGCTGGGCGGCAACGCTACTCCTGCCGAACGCAAAGTCGACCTCACTATTCTCGTCGATCCCGAACCCGAATCCCCGGTTATGAAGGAGGAGATCTTCGGTCCAATATTGCCCGTGTTGAGCGTCGAGTCGGCTGACGTTGCGATGCGCACTATAGGCGCCGGACCGAAACCATTGGCCGCCTATGTATTCAGCGAGTCCAAGGCTCTGCAGCGGCGTTTCCGCGACACCGTCAGTGCCGGTGCTGTCGTGGCCAACCACGCCGCGATGCACGTTCTCGCACCGGAACTTCCATTCGGCGGCGTCGGCAACAGCGGAATGGGCACCTACCACGGCAAATGGGGATTCGAGACGTTCAGCCACCGCAAGGCACATCTGAGCAGACCGACCCGCCCGGATCTTCGGATCGTCTACCCACCGTACAACAAGCTCACCCAACGGCTGCTGCGCTTCATCTTCTGATCAGACCTGTTCCGCTACACCAGGACCGCGACGAACCGCCAATCCAGGACGGGGCGCGGTTCGGCGTCGGTGTCCGCCGAGACCTCGGACCGCAGATGGACCAATCCCCCACCTTTGGACAGGGGCGCGACGCGTTCGACGGTGATCCGACTTCGGAGGGTGTCGCCTTCGAACACGGGCCCCAGGTGGTCGCACCCGTGCCAGGCGGTCACTGTTGCAATCCCCGGCAGCGAACGCGCTGCCTGCGCGAGCGCGAGTCCGATGGTGTGACCGCCGTACACGAGGCGTCGCCCACCGGCAGCACGTGAATCATGATGAACTTCAGCGATATTCAATGTCAGACGGGCTAGCTCCGGAGCGGAGCTCACCACGTCGGCACCCACGGCGTCCCAGGATGTCCCGGCAACGAGATCCGATAGTCGAGGACCCCGCGCATCCTTCGAGAATCGGGCGAAGTCCCAGTCGGCGACAGCCGCGCCGAAGAAGTCGTCGCCTTCCGCACGCCCCACCTCGGAAAGGTCGTCGCGGTGGCCAGTCTGAATCGCTTGGTCGCGCAACGGAATCATTGCGCATCGGTAGAAATTGAGGACCGGGCGATCCTCCTGGTCGACAGTGACCATGTGCAGCGCAGCCAATCCGGTGGCGCCACGGCCGGGCTTCGGCTGGTTCTGGCGCAGCGCGACCACCGAGGTCGTCGTGCGCAGTGTGTCTCCGATGGCGGGTGCTCGACGAAAAGCGAGCCCACGGTAGAAGAGATTCGCTTTGACATGCCTGGTTGCGACCGTCGACTGACCGATTGCAACGTTCCACACGAGCGCAGGATGAGCTGTCGGCGATCGTCCGACAACTTGTTTCGCCAGCGCAGCGTCAAGCGGTAGTTGCAGCCGGTCACCGAGTATCGCCTGATGAATTGCCGCACACCCTTCCGTCAAAGTGAAGGCTGGGGCGTCGGTGAACTGCTTGCCCACCTGGAGGTCCTCGAAGTACGGTCCGGGCGCACCGATCGTTGTCGTCACGTCAGTCTCCGCCCGTCCGTGCCAGAATCCGGCGCGCCCACACGGCGACGGCTTCGTCGATCATCTTGCCGTTCAGCGTGACCGCACCGATCCCGTCGCCATGACTCTGCCGCAGAGTGTCGAGCACAGCACGTGCGTAGTCGACGTCTGCGATACCTGGAGTGAAGGCTGCGGTTGCGAATTGTGCTTGGCGAGGATGAATTACCCACTTGCTGTCGAAACCGAGCCGACTGGCGTGTTCGACGCTGGCCGTGAAATCCGCGTCCACCTCGACACCGAGGTACGGTCCGTCGATCGCCGCCAACCCTGCGGATCGCGCGGCACTGAGCACCGTCTCCTGCACGAACAGCCACTGCTCGGGTGCTGTTGCAGCATCACGACCGATCGACGCGGCCATGTCGGCGTACCCGATGACAAGGGCGTTCAGGCGCTTCGAGGATCGTGCAATCTCGCGCACGCTCACCAAACCCGTTGCGCTCTCGATAATGGCCGCGATCGCTGTCGGTTCGCGGCGACCGGCCGCGGCTTCTGCACCGGTCAGCAGTCGGTCCACGAACTCGATGTCGCCAGCACATTCGACTTTCGGGATCATGACCGTCGACGGCCCTCCCAGTCGTGCGCACTCGATCAGGTCGAGGTGACTCCACGGCGAGCCAGGAGCGTTCACTCGGACGCTGATCTCGGCATCGGGCACAGTGGCGATCGCCGCGATCAGGCCCGCACGTGCGGCGTCCTTCTCGTTCGGTGCGACCGAATCTTCGAGGTCGACGATAATCCCGTCCGCACCCGCCCCGGCCGCCTTCGCGATCAGCTCAGTCCGCGACCCCGGAACCGACAACCACGACCGTCTGTGCCCAGTAGCCATACGATGCACCATCCTCAATCGCTAATTTAATCTATATTAGACGATTCGACCGGACTCGGGTACGGGCCGGGGCAAGTTCGAATGACCTACAATTGAATGATGGCTAGAAAACCCGACGCACAACGTGACGACTCCAAATCAGCCCGCACGCGCGAGCGCATTCTCGATGCAGCCGCACAGGTGCTGAGCAAGAAGGGCTACTCGGGAACACGATTGACGGATGTGGCGGCAGTTGCCGAAATACAAGCACCGGCCATCTACTACTACTTTCCATCGCGCGAGGACCTGATCGAAGAGGTCATGTGGGCCGGCATCGCCGAAATGCGTAAGTACGTGATCGCTGCTCTCGAGGCCGCTCCGGCCGAAGCGACGCCCATGGATCGGATCATGATCGCCGTCGAAGTCCATTTGCGGCATGAGCTGAATATCTCCGACTACACAACAGCGTCGATCAGGAACTCCGGCCAGGTTCCGGAGAAAATCCGGTCGCGGCAGAAGGCAGAAGAGGCAAAGTACGGCGAGGTCTGGAAGAAGCTGATCCGTGACGCAGCCGCAGAAGGCGAAATTCGCCCCGAGCTGGATCTCCGCATCGCGCGCATGCTGATCCTCGGTGCGTTGAACTGGGCGGCGGAGTGGTGGAATCCACGCCGAGGATCGCTCGACTTGGTTGTCCGCAACGCCCAGTCCATCATCCAGTCAGGGATCGGCACCGCCGCCCCGGCGGCGGCCCCCAAGCCCGCCCGCACCCGCCGCGCAGCAAAACCCACACCGCAAGAAGCGGACTTGTCTGCCTAGCGGTCGGCGATCAGATCAGGAATGTGGAATTCCACTCGGATGGCGAGCGCTTTTCCACATTCGCATCGAGCGGACCGCCCCCGAGCGGGCGGCTATTCGGCTCGCCACTGGGGGGCGATGCTTGCACAACCACCCACTCGACCTGGGCACACCTTCGCTTATCGGTCTGCGACAGGAAACTGCTGCACGATCTCGTCGACGACGATCTTGGCGGTTTCGGCACATGCCGTGGTGCCGCCGTTCGCATACTCCTTGACCCCGTCGCCGACGTTCCACAGACCAGCGATCGGCGTCGTGTTGGGTAGGTCGAAACCCGCGACGGCGCGCTGCGGTGGCCAACCATCGCGAGTGACAGCAGTCGACAGGACCCTCGCACGAGTGTCGAAGCCAGGGATTTCGTCGCGCAGATCGTCGAACAGCAACGCGGTCTCCGCCTTCGCATCGAAATCACCCACTGCCGGCTTGGGCACGGCTGCTGCGACGTAGAGGTTCCAACCAGCAGGAGCCATTTCCGGGCACACGTCCGTGAAGTTGGCGATGTAGGCCATGCGGCGGCTCTTTGCGAAGCTGAGCATTCCGGGGACGTCGATGAGCCGCTCCTGACTCGCGAAGTTCACTGCGATCATCGAGCACGGCCGATCGCCACGTCGCACCATATCGAGGTAGTCCGCCGGGAATGATTCGCCACCAACAAGTTTCACCGTTGCGGCGGGACCCACATCGCTCACGACCACCGGCGCCGTCACGGTCACCCTTTCGCCGCCACGATCGACGACGACGCCCGTCACCTTGCCGTCGACGACGGATACCGACTCGACCGAGCTCCCGAGCCAGATCTGGCCGTGATTCCCCTCGATCGACTCAGCCAGTGACCGCCACACACCGATCGAGCCCTCCGGATGAAAGCCGAATCTCTTGAAAGCACTCTTGCGAGTGAAGTAGGTGAGAAAGACCCGGGCGGGCAGTTCGTCCGAGCTCACAGCAAACACCGACGCGCACATGTTGCGGAAGATCCCGTGCACCCCTTCGTTCTTCGTGTACTTAGCAACCCAGTCAGCAGTGCTCAGCTCATCCTCGGGCAGACCGGAGTCGTTGCGGGCGGCTCCGATTCCCTTGACCAGCTTCGCGCCCTGGCGCGTCAGCTTGCCGAGCAGGAAGCCCCAACCGCCGCCGGTGACGTCGATATCCTTGCCGCCGATGCGGTAGAGAATCGGCGGATTCGGTTCCCGTATCTCGAATTTGGCACCGACCTCGGTGAACGTCTGCTCGGTGATCCCACCCACTTCGATCACGATCGCACCGTTGTTGACCTTGAAACCGTCGATATCGTCGGTTGACGCCCGACCACCGACCTTCTCCAACTGCTCGACGACCAGAGTGCGATAGCCCTTATGCGCCAACCGCGCTGCCGCGAACAGGCCACCTGCTCCGGCGCCGATCACAATCACGTCATAGTCGTTGTTCGTCATCGATGAACCTCTCAGTAGGAACGCGGCAGGTTGAGTGATGTTTGGGCAACGAAGTTCAAGACCATCTCCCGGCTGACTGGAGCAGTGCGCATCAGCCTTGTAACGAACCACAATTCGGACAGCCCGTATTCGTGGGTCAAGCCGTTGCCGCCATGGGTTTGAATCGATTGATCCAGCGCTTTCAAGGCCGCCTCCGACGCCGCGTACTTCGCAATGTTCGCGGCCTCGGCAGCATTTTCACCCGCGTCGAACAGTTCGGCACTGCGCGCCGTCGCGAGTCGACCCAGCTCGACCTCGATGTGCGCCGCTGCAAGCGGATGCGAAATGCCTTGGTGCGCTCCGATCGGAACCGACCACACCTGCCGGTCGCGGGCGTAATCTGCCGCTTTGGTGACGGCATAGTTGCCGATTCCGCCGCAGAGCGCACCCACCAGGATTCGCTCGGGATTGAGCCCAGAGAATACCTGCCGGAGTCCGTTGCCCGCATGACCGATGAGCGCTTCCGGACCGACCCGGACGTCGTCGAGAAACACGGTGAACTGCTTGTCGGGCGACACGATCGACGTATCGATCTTTTGGATGCTCAATCCAAGAGCGTCGGTCGGAACAACGAACAGCGACAGTGCCTTTCGACTATCGGTCGAATGATCGGCGTCGCGCGCGACGAGCAGTACCGCATCGGCCTGATCGATCGCAGAGATGTAGTACTTCGAGCCGGAAATGGTCCAACCATCACCGTCGCGTCGCGCTGTCGTTTTGAGGTCGTGACTGTTGGAACCGGCATCGGGCTCGGTCAAGCCGAAGGCCATCTTCTTGCTGCCGTCCGCCAATGCGGGTAGCCACCGACGTTTCATCTCGTCGGTTGCGTGGTTGTTCAGAATCGATCCGCAGATCGCCGGCGAGATCACCCAGATGAGCAAAGGCATGCCGTGTGCTGCAAGTTCTTCTACGACGACGACAGCCTCGGCCATCCCACCACCACCACCGCCGTACTCCTCTGGCAAGTGGACGCCGAGCAGTCCGGATACGGCGAGATCCTGCCACAGTTCGTCGATATCGCCGCCGGCCCGGCCACGTTCGAGAAAGTAGGAGGCGCCATACTTTTCAGCGATCCGCGCCGTTGTTTCACGAAGGAGCCGGTGCTCGTCGTTGTCGCTGATCAAACCTGGCATTGGGTTACCGTCCTTCGAACGTAGGTCGTTGCTTTGCAACGAAGCTGGCGATGGCGTTCGCGGCGTCCGCCGTGGCGCCCGAGTAGGCGATGCCTTCGGATTCCTCGGTGAGTTGTTCGGACAGCGAATTCGTCCAGGAAGAATGGAGCAACGAGCGCATTCGTCCGAACGCCTTGGTCGGACCAGCAGCGAGCGTCGCTGCGGTGGAGAACGCACGATCCTCGAGCTGTTCGGCCGCAACGACTTCCGTGATGAGACCCCACTCGACGGCCTCGTCTGCGTCGAGTGCGCGGTTCTCGAGGTACATCTGCGCCGCGCGCCGCGGACCGATGAGTCGCGGAAGGTGCCACGTGCCACCGCCGTCTCCGGACAACCCGATCGCCGCGAATGCCGTGACGAACTTCGTGCCCGGCGCGGCGTAGACAATGTCGGCGGCATAGACGAACCCGAGTCCGCCGCCGGCTACGGACCCGTGTGCTGCCGTGACGATCGGCGCATCTAGGCGGTCGAAGATGCGAAATGCCTCGTGGAACGGTCCGGTCATGCGACGGAACAACTCGCCGTACTGTGCGCCGCCGTTCGCGGTGAAATACCCGATGTCACCGCCTACCGTCAGCGCAGGTCCGTTGCCCCGGAACAGAACCGCGCGGACCGCGCTGTCGCCGGCACAAAGCCGGGCGACCTCCAGGAGTTCTTCGCCGAGTCGAAGGTCGATTGCGTTGCGTTCATTCGGCCTGTTGAGGCAGATCACGGCAACTCCGTCGCGCACCGAATAGTCGATCGTCTCGAAACGTGTGGTACCCGACAGCGCTTCGTGCCACGCCTGCGTATCCGTGAGCTGATCCAACCGGCTTATCCGGCCGCCCTCGAATCCGAGGACGTGGACGAATTCCGCGTCGAGCGCCTTACCGGAGTCTTTTGCTGTCCCGACATAGCTGCCCGACACCGACAGCCGGTCGTCGTCGAGGACGTGGAACTCCTTCGGAACCGCCTTCGCGCTGTAGTGCTTCGCGATGCGGCCCCAGAAATTACGCAACATGTCGTCGGCGCTTCGGTAGCTGCCGCCAAGTCCCAGTGGCATTCCGGCCGTCGTATGTCCTTCGAACTCGGGGTGCAAGAGCGCGGCGAGCGCGGGCCTATCGCCCGTTGCAAGCGCCTCGTACAGCGCGGTCGCCGTCGCTGTTGCTGCGTATCGATCCATCAGAGCCTCCAATCCCCTCTCGTTCGGTCGGCCCCAGGTTGGGAGCCCGTTCGGGCGCGGACAACGCACGCGCCCGAACGAGAGGTCTTCACCGCGGTCGGGTTCTGCGGTTCTTCGAATTTAACATATATTAAACTCGACGCAAGTGCCGTGCGAGTTCGCACCGGTTCGACACTGGCCACGTTTCGAATCTATGTTAAATTCGACTGAGACCCCGAGACAAAGGAACCCACATGCCCGAGGCATACATCGTCGACGCTGTACGCACTGCGGTCGGCCGACGCGGCGGCGGGTTTGCCGGCGCCCACCCCGCCGACATGGCCGCTCATGTCATCTCGACCCTGGTCGGACGTCACGACTTCGATCCCGCAGCGATCGACGACGTCATCCTGGGCTGCCTCGACAACATCGGCTCCCAGGCCGGCGATATCGCACGGACTGCTGCGCTTGCGGCTGGCCTGCCCGAATCCGTTCCCGGCGTCACGATCGACCGCCAGTGCGGGTCCGCTCAGCAAGCGGTGCATTTCGCCGCGCAAGGCGTGATGAGCGGTACGTCCGACCTCATCGTTGCCGGTGGTGTGCAGAAGATGAGCCAGTTCCCGATCCTCAGCGCCTTCGCAGCGGGAGAACCATACGGCTCGACCGACCCCTGGACCGGGTCGAAGGGCTGGGCCGCGCGCTACGGCAACGAGGAGATCTCGCAGTTCCGCGGCGCGGAAATGATTGCCGAGCAGTGGAACCTGACCCGCAAGGACAACGAAGCATTCGCCTACGAAAGTCATCAACGCGCCCTACGCGCGATCGCCGAGGGTCGATTCGACCGCGAGATCACCGAATTCGAGGGTGTGACCGTCGACGAAGGTCCACGCGCCGACACCAGCCTCGAGAAGATGGCCGGACTGAAAACTCTCGTTCCGGGCGGCGTTCTCACCGCGGCCGTCGCCAGCCAGATCTCCGACGGCGCAGCAGCATTGCTTGTCGCGTCCGAAGCTGCCGTTGAGCGTTTCGGCTTCACTCCCCGCGCACGCGTCCACCACATCTCGGTCCGCGGTGCGGACCCGGTGATGATGCTGACCGCCCCGATCCCTGCGACCCAGCACGCACTGAAGCGCGCCGGACTGTCCATCGACGACATCGACGCCGTCGAAATCAACGAAGCATTCGCACCGGTCGTCCTGGCTTGGCTGGCCGACCTCGGCGCGGACCCTGCGAAGGTCAACATCAACGGCGGCGCAATCGCGCTCGGACACCCGATCGGCTGCACCGGCGCCCGGCTGATGACGTCGTTGCTGCACGAACTCGAGCGCACCGGTGGTCGCTACGGCCTGCAGACCATGTGTGAAGGCGGCGGGCAAGCCAACGTCACGATCATCGAAAGGCTCTGAGCGGCAATGAAACGCACGCTCTACAACGAAGACCACGAGCTATACCGCGAGAGTGTCCGAGAGTTTCTCGCCCGTGAGGTCGTTCCGTTCAAAGACAAGTGGGACGAGAACCGGTGGATCGATCGCGAAGTCTTCGCGAAGGCAGCGCAGGCCGGCGTGTACTCCTTGCAGGTCGGCACCGAATACGGCGGCTCAGGAGAGTCCGATTACCGATTCCGGATGATCGTCTGCGAAGAGGTGGCGCGCATCAACGCGCTGTCTTTCGGACTGACCGTCAGCCTCCAGGACGACCTCGTCTTGCACTATCTACTCGACCTCACCAACGACGAGCAGAAGCAACGCTGGCTTCCCGGTTTCGCAACCGGGGAGATCATCGGCGCGCTGGCGATGACCGAACCCGGCACCGGCAGTGATCTTCGCGGCATTCGAACCAGCGCCGTTCGTGACGGTGACGACTGGATTCTCAACGGGCAGAAGACATTCATTTCCAGCGGCATCATGGCCGACCTGGTTGTCGTCGCCGCCAGGACCGACCCCAAAGGCGGCTCGCAGGGCTTCAGCCTGTTCGTGGTCGAGAACGACACCCCCGGATTCGAACGCGGCCGCAAACTCGACAAGATCGGGCTGCCTGCACAGGACACCGCCGAGCTCTACTTCGAGAATGCGCGCGTACCCGCCGCCAACCTGCTCGGCGAAGAAGGCCGCGGGCTCGGCTATCTGATGAGCCATCTCCCCCGCGAACGGCTCGGCGTCACCGCGAAGGCGATGGCGACCACCCGCGCGATCTTCGACATCACCGTCGACTACTGCAACCAACGGCAGGCGTTCGGCGGACCGATCTCGCAGTTCCAGAACACTCGCTTCGAACTTGCCGAGATGGCGACCGAAATCGACATCGTCGAGGCCTACGTCGATAAATCGGTGCTGGCCTACAACGCTGGCGAGCTGACGCCCGTCGACGCTGCGAAGGGCAAGTGGTACGTCAGCGAACTGCAGAAACGCGTGATCGACCGTTGCCTGCAGCTGCACGGCGGCTACGGCTACATGACGGAGTACGCGGTCGGAAGGGCGTACGTCGACACGCGAATTCAGACCATCTACGGCGGCACGACCGAGATCATGAAAGAGATCATCGGTCGCGACATCGTCGGCAAAGGCTGACCGAGGCCCTCAGCGAGGCGTAGACATGTTCGTATCCACTACCAAGGAACCCCGATGAGCAAGCTGAGCGAAGACGAACAGGCGATCGTGGACGCGGTCCGCGACTGGGTCGAAAAGGAAGTCAAGCCCGTGGTGCACGAGCTCGAGCACTCGAATACCTATCCCGAGGATCTCATCGAGCAGATGAAAGAGATGGGGATCTACGGCCTGGCGATTCCCGAACCGTACGGCGAGGCCCCGGTGAGCATGCCGTGCTATGCGATGGTGACCGAAGAACTCTCCCGGGGATGGATGAGCCTTGCCGGTGCGATGGGTGGGCACACCGTCGTATCGAAGTTGATTCTCGCCTTCGGTACGGATGAACAGAAGCAGCAGTACTTGCCGCGCATGGCAACTGGCGAAGTTCGCGCGACGATGGCGCTCACGGAGCCGGGCGGCGGATCCGACCTGCAGGCGATGAAGACGGTCGCGAAGCGCGACGGTGACTATTTCGTCGTCAACGGCTCGAAGACGTGGATCAGCAACGCGCGCCGCTCGCAGTTGATCGCCCTGCTCTGCAAAACCGATCCCGCCGCAGAACCGAAACACCGCGGGATCAGCATCCTGCTCGTCGAACATGGACCCGGCCTGACCGTTTCGCGCGATCTCCCCAAGCTCGGCTACAAGGGGGTCGAAAGCTGCGAGATCACCTTCGACAATTACCGCGCACCCGCGTCGTCGGTCCTGGGCGGGGTCGAAGGCAAAGGTTTCGCTCAAATGATGAAAGGGCTCGAGACCGGCCGAATCCAAGTCGCATCAAGGGCTTTGGGTGTAGGATGCGCTGCCTTCGAATCGGCCCTGCAGTACGCGCAGGATCGCGAGAGCTTCGGGAAGCCGATCTGGAAGCATCAGTCCGTCGGCAACTACCTCGCAGATATGGGCACAAAGCTCACTGCCGCAAGGCAACTCGTGCTCTACGCGGCCGAGAAGTTCGAGGCTGGTGAACGCTGTGACATGGAAGCCGGCATGGCCAAGTTGTACGCCTCCGAGGTCGCGATGGAGATCGCGTTGGACGCGGTCCGTGTGCACGGCGGCTACGGCTACTCGACCGAGTACGACGTCGAGCGCTACTTCCGTGACGCACCGTTGATGATCGTCGGCGAAGGCACGAACGAGATCCAGCGCAACGTCATCGTGTCCCAACTCGTCGCTCGCGGCGGCATCGATCGCTGACTTCACCTCGCCGGTCCTCGTCGCCGAGGATAGGTGGGATTCCACTCGGTAACCGAGTGGGATCCCACATTCCCAGCCGACATGGACCGGATGGACTCTTCGTCACCGCCGAACGGGCTGTTGTGCGAACAACCCCCGAGTGGCGACAGCAATACCCGCCCCCCTCGGCCAAGCCGCCGGTTGGAGTCGCTCTCACCCGCCAACAAAACGTGGAATTCCACTCGGTAACCGAGTGGAATCCCACATTCCCGTCCGACCAACGTCCGCGTTCAGCCGACGGGGTTCTTGCCCAGTTCGGCACCGCTGAGATCGGTGATCTGATCCCACGACGCTGCGACCTCGTCGATCGACGGTGGCACGGTGAAGTTCACACCCTTCGACGCGAACTGCGCGACGCGGTGGACATTTCCGCCGCCGACGACGAGAACTGTTCCGGAATCAGCACATTCGTCGCTGACCAGATACCCGACCACAGGAGCGACCTGCGCCGGCGGAAGTGCGGCAAGAACCTCGGCGGGTGCCATGTCCTCGGTCATTCGCGTCGCAGCAATGGGCGCAACCGCGTTGGCGAGGATGTTGTACTTGCGGCCTTCGATGGCGAGCGTGTTGACCAGACCGACAAGCCCGAGTTTCGCTGCCCCGTAGTTTGCCTGGCCGAAGTTGCCGTAGATGCCACTCGTCGACGTCGCCACGACGACCCGCCCATGCCGCTGCTCCCGGAAGTACGGCCACGCGGCCCGCGTGACGTGGAATCCGCCGAACAGGTGCACGCGTTGTACCGACTCCCAGTCCGCGACCGACATCTTGTGGAATGCGCCGTCGCGCAGAATTCCCGCGTTGTTGATGACCCCGTGCACCGCGCCGAACTCGTCGATCGCAGTCTTGATCAGGGCTTGCGCCCCTTCTTCGTTCGCAATGTTGTCGTAGTTTGCAACCGCAGTGCCGCCGGCCGCGCGGATCTCGCTCACGACGCCGTCTGCCATCGCGCTACCTGCACCCGATCCGTCCCTCGCGCCACCGAGGTCGTTGACGACGACAAGGGCTCCTTCACGCGCAAGCAACAGCGCGTACTCCCGTCCGAGGCCACCACCGGCACCGGTGACAACGACGACTCGATCGGTTACTCCTGGCATGCCATATCTCCTTCAGACTTGTTGTAAATCAACCTTTTTCGCGCCCAACCAGGGACACGAACGACACACAGCTACCCGGGCGGCCGCCGAGGTTGTGCGTCAAAGCGATGCGTGGATCATCGAGCTGCCGCTTTCCTGCGAGCCCCTGCACTTGGAGCCACATCTCGTAGAGCATCCGCAGTCCGCTCGCACCCACCGGGTGACCGAACGACTTCAAACCACCATCAGGGTTGACCGGCAACCGACCGTCGAGGTCGAAATCGCCTGCGAGACTGTCCTTCCAGGCCTGACCCCGGTCGGTAAAGCCGAGATCCTCCATGAGGATCAACTCGGTCGGTGTGAAGCAGTCGTGCACCTCGGCGAGCGAAATCTCGGTGCGCGGATCCTCGATACCAGCCTGCGCGTATGCATCTCGTGCGCTGTGGACCACTTCGGGGAACGTCGTGTAGTCGTACTCCGGGTCCATCGCACCGCGTGCCGGACCCGCGACCAGCGAGAGCGCCTTCACGAACAGCGGCGTGTCGGTGTAGTTGTACGCGTCCTCGGCGCGCACGATCAACGCGCACGCGGCACCGTCGGACACGCCTGAGCAGTCGAAGATGCCGAGCCGGCCGGCGACCAACGGTGCGCCCGCGATCTTCTCCTTCGCGACCTCAGCCCGGAACTGCGCCTTCGGATTCAACGCGCCGTTGCGGTGGTTCTTCCACGCCACATGGGTCATCGCGTCGCGCATCGCCCCCGGATCGACCCCGTACCGCGCGCAATAGGCAGGATCCAGCAGCGAGAACGCTGCAGGAGCCGTCATCGACAACTCGGCGGACGTCCCGTCGCCAGGCGGATCACCGCGCAGCAACCCGGAGAACCCCGAGTCCTTCAGCTTCTCGACTCCGATTGCCACCACCCGGTCGTAGGCACCTGATGCCACGCCGTAGCACGCATTCCGAAACGCCTCGGACCCACTGGCACAATAGTTTTCGACCCTCGTGACCGGTTTGTAGTCCAAGCCGAGGGGCTTGCTCAGCGTGAGCCCGCTCTGCCCTGACCCCAACGTTCCCAGCCAGTACGCGTCGACATCAGCGCGATCGAATCGTGGGTTTGCGTCGAAGCAATCCGCCATAGCATCGATCAGCAGATCGTCGGCCGAGCGGTGCCAATGTTCACCGAACGACGTGCAGCCCATGCCGACTATCGCAACCTTGTCTCGAATTCCGTTGCTACTCAATGACTCGAGCCTTCCAGAAATAGTTGTGCACTCCCCCAGCGGTATTCAGGCGACGGAACGTGAGTGCGACCCGCGCACCGACTTTCAAGTCGGCACCAGTCGACTCGGCAACCTCGAGCGTGTAACGGCCCCCGCCGTCGAAGTCCACAACCGCTGCGACGACGGGCGGCGCAGGCGAGTACGCGAGGCGGTCTACCGTGAATGTCGCGACTGTCCCCTTCGCGCGAGCGAGCGAGCGCGCGGTCATCTGATCGACGGCACCGCACCGTTTGCACACCCGAGCGGGCGGTAGGTGGACGAGATCGCATGCTGTGCAGGTGGTTCCGGTAAAGGCGAATTTCCACGCTCGTGCGCGAGCCGAGGGTGGCGCTGCTGCCCGGTCGGGCTCGGGTCGGCGCGGCGGCTCTCGGTCGAGGATGCCGCGCCAGCTGAGATAGGTCGCGTACGGCACTTTGGTACCGGCGGCGAGCTGCTCGGCAACCGAAACCGGCTGTCTACCAGCAATGATTCGGTCCGTGGTTCGTAGCAACAGACCGTCGCAACCGTCGGCCGCCGAGAGCACCATGATGGTTTCGTCCGGACCGGCGTTGTCGAGCACACTTGCCAATGCCACTCCCACATCGGCCGTGCCGGCGTGCCCAATCGGCGACGACGTGGTCGACAGGCGGCCCTGCACCAGCGTTCCAGCCCGCTTGACCACACCCGAGTTGGGCGAGACCACGACGACGTGATCGGCATCGACAGCCAATTCTTTGACGACCCGCTCGATCAACGGGACGTACTCGTCGAGTCCGAACCGCTCTTCCCACTGACTTCCACCGCCGGCTCCCGGTGCGCGCCATCGGTCCAGAAACTCACTTGTAGTGCTGTATTCGGCAACCACTTCGGCAATCGCATGCGACGAATCGCCGAACACGAACGCCGCTGCCCCATCGCCCCCACCGAGCTCGTCCGCGGAACCGGGTCGACCGACGCGGACTTCGGCAAGGACCGCCACACCACCGGACGCGCGTGCTGCTTTGAGCGCCGCAATACCACTGCGCGCCGACCCTGCAACGTCCGCCGCAAACACGTCGTCCGGAAGCCCAAGTGCCGCATGCTGGGCCGTCGCGTTCGTCTTGTCCGCGTAGGCCGGGCTCGTCGTCGCGAAGAACAATGCGTTCGGGGCGCCGGTCAGTGCCGTGCATGCCGCCGCCACGCCCATCGTTGTGCTGTCCTCGTCGAACGACGCCACGACGCGCGCACCCTTCCCCGCCTTGATGCCCAACGTTGCTGCGATGTCAGCCAGCTGGACCCGCCCGCTCGGGAGGTACGTGCCGTAGCCGATGATCCCGTTCACGGTGCCTCGAAAAGTGCCGCCATGCCCTGGCCGCCACCGATGCACATCGACTCCAGCGCGTATTTGCCGCCGCGCCTGCGCAGTTCGTGCAGCATCGTCGTCATGATCCGGACGCCGGTCGCACCTATCGGATGGCCGAGTGAGATCCCGGACCCGTTGACGTTCAATCGTTCCTGATCCTCGAACCCCCAGCCCTTCAGCACGGCCAGCACTTGCACCGCGAAGGCCTCGTTCAACTCGACGAGGTCTACATCATCGAAGGACAACGTGGTCCGCGCGAACAGCTTCGCGACCGCAGGGACCGGACCGATCCCCATCCGGGACGGCTCGCACCCCGCGGCTGCCCAACCCCGCAAGTAGCCGATCGGCTCGAGACCCAACTCGTCGAGTTTGTCCTCGGCGACGACGAGACAGGCTGAGGCAGCATCGTTTTGCTGACTTGCATTGCCGGCGGTGACAACTCCGTTCTTCGACAGCGTGCGCAGCCGACCGAGCGATTCGACGGTCGAATCAGGGCGGATACCTTCGTCTCGGTCGAAGACGAGCGGATCACCCTTGCGCTGAGCAACTTCCACCGCGACGACTTCGTCTTTGAACAAGCCCGCGTCCCACGCCGCCGCCGCACGTTGATGACTGCGTGCCGAGAACTCGTCGGCCGCTTCGCGACTGATGTCGTAGTCGACAGCCAAATTCTCTGCGGTCTCGATCATCCCGCTGATCCGGCCGAACCTGGCCTCGGGTTGCGATCGCTCCCGGCCGCGATCCAACCGGTCGTACAGCGCGACGTTGCCCGCGCGCGAACCCCAGCGCATGCTCTGCGTGTAGTGCTCGATGTTGCTCATTGATTCCACACCGCCTGCCAGCACGACGTCGGCAGCCTCGGTCTGGATCATCATCGCCGCGGTCACGATCGACTGCAGTCCACCGCCGCAGCGTCGATCGGTCTGGAAGCCCGGAACCTCGATCGGCAGACCGGCATTCAGCGCGGCCCACCGGCCGATGCATGGCGCCTCAGAATTTGCATAGGACTGGGCGAACGACACGTCATCGATCCGGCTCGGGTCCACCCCAGACTGCTCGACCACCGCCTTGATGATCACCGTGGCCAACTCCTCGGCAGGCACCGTACGCAAAGCGCCGCCGAACGTGCCGACCGGCGTACGAAGCGGACTGACGATTGCCGCTCTCCTCATGAATCCTCCTTGCGGGCAACCGCTTCGGTTAGTCGGTCTCGATGGTCGGGGTGTGCGATCGCGATCATCGCCTTGCGTCGTTCGGATAGCGGCAGACCCCGGAGGTCCGCAACCCCGTACTCGGTGACGACGACACCGGCGTCGGCGCGAGATGTACTCACCGGACCGGACAACCGCGACACGATTCGAGTGCGATCCCCGGCCGTCGATGGCAGCGCGACAACCGGCACCCCGCCGGCCGATCGCGCTGCGCCACGCAGGAAATCGCCACCACCACCAACGGCACCTACATAACGGCCGGCCGCGACCTCGGCGTTGCATTGTCCGGTCAGGTCGACTTCGATGGCCGAGTTGATGGCGACCAGAGCCGGAGTTGCAGCGAGCACCGCTGCGTTGTGGGTGTACATGGTCGGTCGCAGTTCGATCGCAGGATTGTGATCGGCAAAGTCGAACAGACGCCGCGTGCCGTGCAAGAGCCCGGCGACCGACACTCCGGTGTCGTTCGTCTTTCGTGCGTTCGTGACGACGCCGCGTTCAATCACCTCGACCACCGAATCGGTCAGTAGGCCGGAATGAATACCGAGGTCGTTGCATTCGAAAAGCTCGTTGAGCACTGCGTCCGGAATGGCACCGATCCCGAACTGCAACGTGGATCCGTCGGCGACGAGTGATGCGACCTTCTTCGCGATCTGCTGTGTCTCGTCCGTACTTCGGGCTGCGGGGACCTCCGCAGGTGCTCTGCTGACCCGGACGGCGACGTCGATATCGGCCGCCGTCAGATATCGCGCGCCGTGGGTGAACGGCACCTGATCGTTCACTTCGGCAACCACCACCCGCGCCGAATCAATTGCAGCAGAGAAGTAATCGTCGGCAAGGCCGAGGCTGTGCCGCCCTGCGTCGTCGGCGGGCGAACACTGGACGAGGACGATGTCGGCCGCCAGCGGACCCGCGGTGAGCAACGTCGGCAACGTCGAATAATTGCCCGGGTAGATGTCGAGGACGCCTGCATCCGCGAGCGCGCGGTTGCTACCTGTTCCGCAGTAGCTGACGAACCGAATGTGATCCGCGTGCTCTGGTCGCACCGAATTCGCGGCTGGAATACCGATGAAGCAGGTCACGCCGCCCAAGTTTGCGCGTTGGTCCAGCAGACGCTCGACCAACGTGACGGGCTCGGCACACGCCTGACCCCATACGATGACGTCGCCAGGCCGCACGAAGTCGGCAAAATCGACCTCATCGGAATCGATCACGTCTGCACGTCCTCACGCCAGCGATCCGCCGAAGGGTCCAACAGTTGCTGCAAGTGCCCATCGGATATCCAGACGATCGTCTCCAATTCGAGGGCATCAAGGAAGCGGACCTGACCGGTTTTCAGGTCCTCCAATCGCAACCGTGGGCTGTTCGCCGAACGGTCGATCGATACCGCGACCTGTGCGAATTCGCTCGCGACGACACCGTCCATGGCTCGCTCCTTAGATCAAACTGGGTCAAATCAAAAACCCGAGGGTGGGCAATGCCTCGGCGCTGTTGACGAGCACGACCGTCTTACGGACCAGCTTGGTCTCGCCGTCGACCGACCGCAGCACGTAGGTGATCCGGCCCGCCCACATTTCGATGCCGCGCGGCTTCGATTCGTAGAGAACGAAATTGGCGCCGACCTGGGTTTCCGTGTCCGTCGACGACAGGATCTCCACGTTCGAGATCGTGCGTCGCAGGTTCGACGGTGGCGACTGCGCGTACCGCTTGCCGGTGCGTAATTGCTTGAGCCTGGTGGAGATTCGACGGCGGTTGTCGTAGATCACCGATACCTGATGCAGCGGGTCGGCCAGCGATCCGCCGGCTGGCACCCAATACAGCGCGTCGTCGGTCCAGAGCGCCTCCCACGAGTCGTAATCGTGCTCGTCGGCATAGCGTGCCTCGCGGTAGATGAACTGCTCGATCTCGCGAAGGTCGGCGATCGTCGCTTCCGTTGTTGTCATTTCGCCTCCATCAGACCCTTGTAGTGGCGCCAGAACGCGCGCATCGCGGTTTCGTCCGTCGCGCCGCCGACGAGGAAGCCGTCCTCGTCGGTCCTTTCGCGTCCGGCGCCGCGCCGGATGTCGAGCCATTCCGGCCGCAGTTGAGACACTCCTACTTGATTGCGCTCATACATTTCGGTGTCGTCGGCGAGGAGCATTCCTGCGGGACCGACCGATCCGATCGATTGCGACAGCATCCGCTTGTTCAGTTCCGGAGCGCCCTTGAGCTGCACTGCCGTCGAGTACTGGACGCACTCCGACGCCGAGATCGGCTGAATGTTGAACACCTGGATCTCTGCGATGAAGAGGTTCGGGAAGACCATCACGTGCGGGCCACCCTCGATGAGAATCTGCTCCGCATCGTCGCCATGCAACGCGCGCATTTTCGCGACGTAGTCCGGTACCCGGTCGGGAGTGGTCCCGAACCAGCGCATGGGCTCGGCGAATTTGCGAAATTCAGGACGCAGATCGTTCTCGCTGTGCCCATTGCCCAACGCGCGCGTCACCGCGGTCGAGTTGTCGCTGTAGAGCGGGCCGATGGTGCTGCCCGTGACGGAGAAAATCGAACCGTGCACGAACTGAGGGTGATAGCCGTCGGTTTCGTTCTCCGCCAACAGCTTCCAGTTGGCCCGGGTCTTGTGCTTGAGCCAACCGGCGTCCAGCTCGACCCTGCCCTCCGGCGACAGTCGTGCCAATCGGTCGATCTCCCCCGCCGCCGCCCCGAGATGCTCTTCGATCGACGGTACGTCCGGATTGAAGCTGCCGAATACGAAGCCCTGGTACACAGCAACTTTCGGCACAACGCCGAGGCCGAGGTCCAACTTGTTCGTGCCGTCGTAGCCCTTGCGGTAGGGGTAACCGAGCAGTTCTCCGGTGTTGCGGTACGTCCACCCGTGATAGGGGCACCGGAAGGAACTGGAATTTCCGGAAGGTTCGTCGCACACAAGGTTGCCCCTGTGCGCACACCGATTGACGAGCAGATGCACGTCACCCTCACGATCGCGGGTCATCACGATGTCTTGCGGACCGATGTTCTTTCGGACGTAATCGTTGGGCATCGGGACTTCACTGTCGTGACCGACGAACACCCAACCGCCGTACCAGATTCGCTGGAGCTCGTCGGCAAAGATAGCGGGGTCGGTGTACAGGCTGCCGTGGACTCGCTCGGGCTCGATCAGCTTCGAATAGTCAACGCGCGGAACTGAATCGGTGGTGATCGTCATGCGTACTGCTCCAATCGTTGCTGCACCTGAGCAACCAGGCGAAACTTCTGGACCTTGCCGGTCGGCGTGGTCGGCAACTCGTGCGCGTCGAGAAACACGACGTGCCTGGGGACCTTGAACCGCGCCAGCCGCGACTTGCACAGCTCGATCACGGCCTGCTCGTCGATCGTCGCGCCGGGGGCTTTGACGATGCACGCGCAACCAGCGTCGCCCCACCGCTCGTCCGGAACACCAATGAGATAGGCCTGGCTGATCTCGGGGTGCGCGGTCAGCAGCTCCTCGATCTCCTTGGGCATGACGAGTTCGCCGCCGCTTTTGTAGAGCTCTTTGCTGCGGCCGGTGACCTCGAGATAGCCGTCGGGTCGCACACGACCCAAGTCGCCGGAGAAAACCCACCCGTCGCGCAGCCCGTGCGCCGTCTCATCCGGTTTCGCCCAGAAGCCCAGCATGTTGGTGGGGCCTCTGGACACGAGTTCGCCTGTGGCACCTGCGGGTAGCGGTTCACCGGTCTCGGGATCGACGGTCCGGTACTCCGTCAGACCGCCACCCGGTAACCCCGCAACGCCGGCCATTTTCGGCCTACCGACCGTCGTCGACGTCAGCTCGAAAGCGTCTTCCGGAAGCGTCAGTGTCATTGCCCCACCGCACTCGGTCATGCCGTAACCGGTGACGATCTCGGTTGCGCCCAACTCCGCACGCACCCGTTCCCACAACCACACCGGTCCAGGGGCTGCACCGGACAGCACTGCTTCCAAGCTGGATAGATCGAAGGATGCACGGTCTGGGTGCTCGAGTATCGCCACGGTCATCGTGGGCACGCAGAGAATGTCGGTTGCTCTGTGTCGCTCCACCCCCGCGAGGTACTGCCGCGGGTCGAAAGATGTCTGCAGGACCACCGCGCCGCCCACCACCGTCGCGGCTAAGAGCCCTTCGACGTAGCCGAACATGTGATAACACGGCAGCGAGAACAGGATTCGACGTCCGTCGCCGAACGCTCGCGTCAGCGCCGACGCGTAGGCCGTGCGCAACACCGCGTCGTGCGTGATGAGAACGCCCTTCGGCGACCCCGTTGTACCCGACGTGTACAGAATGTCGCCGACAGCTCCAGGATCGACGTCGGCGCCCGCAGTCGGCTCCGCCAATGTCGACAGCTCATCGACGGTCAGCAGTCCGTTTCGCACGCGCCCGTCGGTCGAGAGCTGAATTACGTTGTTCAGCAGCGGCAGTCGCGATGCTATCTCGTCGAGCATGGCGAGGTAGTCCAAGCCCGCGAAGCCGGTCATCGTGATCAGCAGTCTGCACTCCGCTTGTGCGAGAACATATTCGAGTTCTGCGGCGCGGTACAGGAAGTTCATGGGGACGGCGACGCCGCCGACTTTCGCGATCGCAAACTTGATCGGAACGAACTCAGGGTAGTTCGCCATCAGTACACCGACGTGGTCGCCGGGACGAATTCCCAGCTCTACCAAGCCTGCCGCAAGTCGGTCCGACCATTCGGCGGTCTCGGCGTAAGTCAGAACGCGGTCGTCGGTGATGACGAGCGGTCGGCTGCCGTATCGTTCCGCGCGGTTGTCGAGCCAGCGACCCAACGACGACGGCGTCCACTGTGGGAACGCGTCGACGAGCGCTTGCCTGCGACGCGCGATGTCAGGACTGGTCATACTGTTCACCTGACCTCGTCGAGTCGATCGGACAGGATCGCGTCGCGAAGAACGAACTTCTGGACCTTGCCGGACGCCGTCAGCGGTAGTGCGTCGGTAATGAACCACCGCTTCGGTACCTTGAACGGCGCAACTCGCTGGCCGAGCTGACGACGCACTGATTCGACAAGTTCGGCTGGCCGTCGTTCGCCGCGGACCACGAGGACGGCAGCGACCGTTTCGCCCCACTTCTCGTGCGGCACACCGACGACCGCCGCCTGTGCCACCGCGGAATGCTCGACGAGCCTGGACTCGACCTCCGCAGGAGCAATATTTTCGCCACCGCTGATGATGAGATCTTTGAGTCGTCCGGTGAGCGTGATGTAGCCACGCTCGTCCATCGATCCGAGGTCGCCAAGGTGCAACCAACCGTCGCCGTCGACGGTGCGTGTGGTGGCGTCCGGATCTTTGTAGTACTCGATCATCTGCTGGTATCCACGGGCACAGATCTCGCCCTGTACGCCCAGCGGCGCCGTCGCACCCGAGACCGTGTCGACGATCTTGACCTCGACCTGACCGATCGGCCGACCCACCGTGCCGAGCTGATCCTCGATCGCGTCGGACCGACGAATCAAGGTGAGCACCGGGGCAAGCTCGGTCTGGCCGAACAGATTGTGGACCGCGCCGCCGAACACTCGGCGCGCGCCTTCGATCATCACGGCAGGCACATTCGCTGCTCCACCGAGGATGCTCCGGAACTGCGGTGCGGGTCGGTCGTTGTTCCGCATCGTCTCGAGAAGCGCGCCGAGGATCGTTGGCACAAAGAAGAGCACCGTTGCCTTCTCCTCGATTGCCCAGTCCAGAACTGACTGGGGCGCAAACGTTTCCACGAGTAGCGCGGTGCCCGCGATGGACAGCGGGCCCAAGGTCCCGATGACACACGACGCGGTATGGAACATCGGCAGCGGGTTGACGCACACCGCGCCTTCGGTGATCTCCGCTGCTTCCATCGTCAGCATTGCGACGTTGACGAGCGAACGGTGGCGAAGCAGAACACCTTTAGGCAGTCCCGTCGTTCCCGAGGTGTACTGCAGCATTGCAGGAGCGTCAGGATCGGTGGCAGTGGAGACGAACTCGGCCGAGCCACCCCGCCAACGATCCCGCTCGGACAGGCTGATGACGTGCACCAACGATGGGACGTCCGAGGCAACCTTCGAGACCACGGCAGCCATGTCGTAGTCCCGATTCGCATCGGCGTGAATAAGGACCGTCGCACTGGAATGCGTCAAGGCGTAACGCAATTCGTCCGCACGGAAGACCGGATTGATCGCGACCAACGTTCGGCCGGCAAGCGCGGCGCCGTACTGCACGATCGGCCATTCGACGACGTTCGGTGCCCAGATCGCAACGAAGTCGCCGGGCTCGGTCAGCTCGGTCAGAGCCGACGCCACCCGCCGGGCCTCCTCGTACAGCTCGCCGTAAGTGAGACGGCGCAGTTGGGTGGTTCCGTGCGGGGTACCGACGAGCGCCACCCTCGCATTGTGGGTGTCTGCGCGTTCCGCAAGCAGAGTGCCGACCGTGTGCTCCGACAGCGCTACCGAACTGTCTGCTGGCCAATATGATTCGACGAGTGTGGTCATGTGTCTCCTCCTACTAACTGCCGGTAAAGACCGGGCGGCGACGGTCGTGGAATGCGCTGACACCCTCGGCGAAATCGTCGGTGTCGAAAAGCTTGGCCTGGCTGTCGACCTCGTGATCGAGGATCGCGAACGGATCGCTCGGCCAGCGGGCGAGCAGCGACTTCATTTCCCGAACAGCTAGCGGCGGGGCCGCTGTCATCGCATCTGCGTCGGCGAGGGCGGCGGTCAGGACCGATCCGGGTTCTGCGACGGCATCGACCATGCCCAGTTCGAATGCTTCGAGCCCGGACAGCCTGCGCGGCAACAGCATCAACTGTTTGGCCCGCGCCGGCCCCACGCGCGCTGGTAGCGAGGCGAAGATCCCCATGTCACCCGCCAGACCGACACCGGTGAAGGCGGTGCTGAACACAGCATCCGATGCGGCGACCACGCGGTCGCATGCCAAGGCCAGCGACGTCCCGGCGCCGAATGCCGAACCTTCCACCGCGGCAACAACAGGTTTCGGACCACCCCAGATCGCGCGGACGACGCGTTGCGCGGCCTGGGCTCGCGGACGAGTCTTCTCTTCGCCTTGGCGCGCCATCGTCGAGATGTCGCCCCCCGAACAGAAGGACGAACCGGCTCCGGTCAGCACGATCGCCCGAATCATGCTGTCCGCCATTGCGTCATCGAGTCGTTCGGCCAACGCGACGCGCAGCGGGAGGTCGATCGCGTTGCGTCGCTGCGGACGATTCAGCGTTATGATCCGCACGGCGCCGCGGTCTTCGGTGACGACCACGTCGGTCATCACCTAACTCCCCACGAACTTCGGGGATCGCCGCTCGATCACGGCGGCGAGGCCTTCGAGCGAATCGGCGGTGCCCGATAGCGCAGCTACGGTCCGCGCTTCTTCCGGGAGTCGATCGGCGATCGTTGCCCCAACGCCGGCCCACAGCAACCGCTTCGTCGCGCCGACTGCCTTCGGTGCCATATCGGTGAATTGCTTTGCGTAGGCATGCGCTTCGGACTCGACAGCGTCGTCGTCGACAATCTTGGTCAGCAGGCCGATCGCCAGCGCATCGTCGGCGGTCAACGTCGGGTTCGTCAGCAGGATCTCGGTCGCCTTGCGTAGGCCGACCAGCTGCGTCAGCGTGACCGATACGCCGGCGTCGGGCGCCATGCCCACGCGGACCGCACCGGACATGAACTTCGCCGAGCGGCCCGCGATGACGAAGTCGGAAGCGCACACCAGGCCGAAACCACCTCCGCCCGCTGCAAAGCCGTGAACACCGGCAATGACAGGGGCCTCCAGTTGGATCAGCGCGGCGATCGCGAGTTGAAGCCAGGCTGTCGCCTCGCGCAGATAGTCGGGAAGCTGCTCACCCTTGGACGCGAACGTACGGACGTCGCCGCCCGCGCAGAAGTGCTTCCCCTCGCCGGTCAGCACCACGGCACGGACCGACGGGTCGCCATGGCATTGGAGGACAGCCGCGTGCAATGCCTGCAGGAACGGCACGTCCATCCCGTTGGCTGCCTGCGGGCGATTCAGGCGCAGGCGGGCGATTCCGTCGTCGTCGATGTCGAGCAGGATTGGAGCAGAGTCAGGCATTCGAGGATCCCTTCGTGAACGAATCGATTCCTGCGCCCGCTGAGGAACGAGTTAGGTGCGTAAGGACGGCCGTGTGCTCCATTGCAAGCCCTTCGGCCAGCGGCAAGGTCAGGCCCGCGTAGACGAGCCGCTTGCTTTCCGCCAGTGCTACGGGGTCTTTGGCCGCAAGCTTCTGCGCAAAGTCGGTGACGGCGTTTCCGAACTCCTCCGCCGCAAACTGCCGATACGCCAGCCCCCAAGCGATGGCCTCTGGGGCGGTCAGTCGATCGCCGGTCAGCATGTGCGCCAGGGCGCGCTGCCGTCCAACGAGTCGGGGCAGCCGCTGACTACTCCCCCCACCCGGGATCTGACCGAACCGTGAATGAGTGTCCGCGACAATGGCGTTCTCGTGAATCAGGACGATGTCAGCGGCTTGCATCAACTCGAAGCCACCCGCCATCGCGTACCCTTCGACGGCGCAGATCACCGGAACCGCCAACTCCTCGATCGTCGCGCAGGCGTGCCCGAAATTGCGGAACAACTCCGCCATCGCGTGGACGCCCGCCGCACGCAGTCGCGCCAACTCATGGAAATCGCCACCGACACAGAAGTTTCCGCCGGAGCCGCGGATGACGATCACGTTCACATCGTCGACAATCTCGCACAGCGCTCGCCCCAGTTCGCGACCCAGTTCGACGGTGATCGCGTTCATCTGCGCGGGCCTGTTCAGCGTGATCGTGCCCACTGCCCCGTTTCGTTCGACGAGCACAACGTCCGTCACATCAACCGCCCCCCGCCGACTTCGAGGACAGCGCCCGTCATGTAGCTGGACAGACTCGATGCGAGAAACAAAGCAGCGCCTGCAACTTCGGCGGGCTCGCCTGCGCGTTTCATCGGGATGGCCGACTCACGTTCTGCGAACACCTCGGGCGCCATAGCCTCGGTCATGGCGGTTCGGATCAGGCCAGGTTGAATGGCGTTGACGCGGACTCCTTTGTGCGCGAGTTCCTTTGCCGCAGACTTGGTCAGCCCGATGATGCCGGCTTTTGCGGCGCTGTAGTTCGTCTGCCCCGGGTTGCCGGACTTACCCGACAGTGACGACATGTTGATGATCGATCCGCTACCGGCTCCGCGCATGACCGCCGATGCTGCACGCACACCGAGCCAGGTGCCTTTGAGGTGCACGTTGATCACCGCGTCGAAGTCTTCCGGACGCAGATTCCGCAGTGACGCGTCACGCGTGATCCCTGCGTTGTTCACGTACACGTCGAGCGACCCGAACTCGCTGACCGCGGTGTCGACTGCCGCCTGTACCGATGCCTCGTCGGTGACATTGCACGCGACACCGACGAGACGACCAACTGCGGCGCTCGGCTTGTTCGGATCTGCTGCGAGGGCGGTGGCCGCTGCCGCTGCCTTCTCGCCGTCGATATCGGCCAGAACAACGCTCGCACCGTGTGAATAAAAGAGGCGCGCGATTTCCAGACCGATGCCGTTCGCGGCGCCCGTGACCACTGCTGCGTCACCCGCGACCAGACCGCTCATGCCACGAACCGCACGATCGACTGAGCGATGCACGCCGGCTTGGCCGAACCTTCGACCTCGATGGTGACGTCGACCTGCCCCTGCACCCCGCCCGGCACCTTCGACACCGCTGCGACGACCGCACTTGCGCGCACTCGGGAACCGACCGGGACAGGCGAGGCGAACCGGACTTTGTCGAACCCGTAGTTCACGGCCATCGTGATGCCGTCGACCTTGTAGAGCTCGTGCACGAGGACCGGCAACAGCGACAGCGTCAACAAACCGTGCGCGATCGTCGTGCCGAACGGGCCTGTAGCTGCCTTCACCGGATCGACATGTATCCATTGGTGATCGCCCGTGGCCTCGGCGAACTTGTCGATGCGAGCCTGATCGATCACGACCCAGTCGGTGGTTCCCAGGACGTCGCCCTGCGCTGTCGCGAACTCGTCGACACCGTTGTAGACCTTCACGTGCACTCTCCCGTAGCTCGGTTCGGACTTGAATTGAATATAGATTAAAACTTGGACGAGCGTCAACGTCGGCTGCTACTGTTTTGAATCGAACATAAATTCAAGGACGTACCGGCAGGATAGGAAAACCGCCATGGACCTGGGACTACGCGGCGCGCGCGTACTTGTGACGGGCGGGGCGTCCAACATCGGCCGCGGCATCCTGCACGGATTCGCCCGCGAGGGCGCACGGATCGTCATCAGTGACATCGACGGTCCGCAGGCGGAGAAGGTCCGCGCCGAGGCACTGGAACTGGGCGCCGACGCGGTCGAGGTCGAAGTGGCAGACCTGACCGGACCGAGCGCAGCGGACGCCGCCGTTGCGCACGTGGTGAGTAGCTGGGGCGGGATCGACGCGCTTGTGAACAACGCCGGGTGGAGTGTTCCGGGGTTCATCGCCGAAGACACCGACCGCACGAAGTGGCAACGGACAGTCGAAATCAACTTCTTCACAGCGATCGCCTGCACGCAGGCCGCGATTCCCTCGATGAAAGAGGCGGGTTGCGGATCGATCGTCTTCATTGCCAGCGACGCCGCCTTCGGCCAGATAAGGCAGGGCATCTACGGCGCGACGAAAGCGGCGCTCATCGCGCTCGCTCGAACCACTGCTCGCGAGCACGGTAGGCACGGAATCCGGTCGAACGTCATCTGTCCAGGTTTGGTAATCCCCGACAGCCCCGACGCCGTAGGCGCCGACAGCCTGTGGGCCGTCGGACAGGACGCGGTGTTCAACGACAAGCAGATCGAGTTTCTGCGCAAGGACATTCCGCTGCGCAGGCTGACTACCGCCGAAGACATCGCGAATTCCGTCGTATGGGCTTCGTCCCATACAGCCGCACGCCAGGTCACCGGTCAGGTGCTCTCGGTCAGCGGCGGCTACACGATGCCCTGAGGGGCCTCCGACATGAGCATCAAACAGAATCGCTCGAACGCGACGCGCGAACGAATCCTCGCAGCGGCAGCACTCGTCCTGACCCGAAAGGGTTACGCGGGTACCCGACTCGTCGATATCGCCGAGCTTGCGCAGCTGCGTGCGCCGGCTGTGTACTACTACTTCGAATCTCGTGACGAGCTTGTCGCGGAGGTGATGGTCGTGGGCCAGCAGCGGCTACGCGACCACGTGAGCGCGGCGCTCGACGCACTGCCGCCCGAGACACCGGCTCTCGAACGCATCTGCACGGCGATCGAGGCGCACCTGCGAGTCGAGCTGGAGCTGTCCGACTTCGCCACCGCAGTGTCGCGCAATAGCGGGCAAGTGCCTCCTGATATCCGCACCGAGCTCGCCCGCGAGTCGGCGGAGTACCACGCGCTGTGGCGGAGTCTCCTGAGCGAGGCGCAGGACGACGGTGTAATCCGGCCGGATGTCGACCTCAGAGCAGCCCGGATGCTTATCATCGGCGCGCTCAACTGGGCGCCGGAGTGGTGGAACTCTTCTCGCGGCTCCGTGGATTCCGTTGTGGCAACTGCACAATCGATGATCAGGCACGGCCTCGACGCCGCCCCCACGCTCGTATCGCTAATTGATCGCCGCAGTCGCTGTCTGGAGTCGAAATAGTTCGCGCCCTTCGCCGTAACCCTTCAGGTTGAAGACGCCGGCCGATTCGCACCGGAGTTCTGCGCCATCCAGGCGATTACGCATCGCCTCATCGACCAGGATGACATCCGTTTTGGCGACAGCGGAGATTCGGCTGGCGAGATTGACGGTTCGGCCGATCCAGTCCCCCGCACTCGGCAATGCCGGCCCCCACGCAATTCCCGCGTGTAGGGATGGCAATTTCTCGGTGCGCGCGGCCGCGAAAATCTTCAGGACGGTCCGCGCGAGTGCGTTCGGATCGGGCGAAATGAGCATGACCGCGTCGCCGACCGTCTTGACGAACCGAACAGGAGGTTGGACCGCGTCCGTCGTCACCCTGTCGAGGCGTTCCGCCAACTGCGCAAGTTCGGTCGGCGTCGCAGCCTCGCCGAGCGATGTGAAACCGACCATGTCGGCGAAGCACACTGCGATGTCACCGGTCGTCGCAGAATCAGTCGTGTCGTTGTCGGGAAATACCAGCAGCTCAAAGCGATTCGCGAGAACGTACGCGAGGATACTGGCCTGGATTTCGACCAACCGCGACACCTCCGTCGCGAGACGTAATGCCACTTCCGGGTGGTCGACCTCCGCACTCAGTCGCTCGTCCACGACCGACTCGACGGCATCGGCAATCGCCCACAGGTTCCTTCCCAGTATTCGCGCGGAAGCGAAGATGCCCTCCTCGTCGAGCCCGAGTTGACGATATTCGACGAGTACTTGTGCCAACCGCAGATCTTCTCGACTGAAGTCTGCGGACGTCGTGCTGGATACGCCTCGGCCCATGGCTCGGAACCACCTCGCCACCTCACTGACTGGCAGGCGGGAGCGATCCGAAATCTCTTCGAGCGTGTACCTCGTGCCACCTGCCGTCAGCGCATCCTTCAGCAACAGGTGACCGAGCCTGCCCGCCTGCGCGGCTTGCACCAACTCGGGCGTCGACAATCCAGTGTTGGACAGGCGCAAGAGCAACGCTCGCCTAGCCTTTCGAGCGTCGCCGGTGAGGCCGTTCAGTAGTCCAGCATCGGAAATTTCGCGGCTCCGAGCAGTTCTAGCCCACGCTGATGAAAGCCAAGAAGGCAGCCGGACACGCCCCTTGTCGACTCGCATCAGTGCAACTCGCAATCTGGGCAGCGGCCGCCGACCATCGAATTCGGATAGTGACCTCAGGCAATTCAATCATTTTCACTAGCTATACGACGCACAGTCTCGAAGCACGGCGAAGCCGCGCACCACGGCATCGAGAGTGTGATCATGCGCAAGACGGTTGCCAGCCACACGATTTTGTGAGTCGAACGGGTCGTCCCGAGGTTGGTCTCCGCCACGGATGACGACGTCAGATTCCGAATCCCGGCGGGAAGCAGACAGGTCCCAAGCATGTAGGAGTGTCGACGAGGACCGATGGCGGCTGTGCCGTCGGTGTCCAGCCTGCGTCCGTACCTTGATAGTGCGGAGCCGTTCCCCACCAGACAGTCTTTTCGTTCTCCGCCACGGCGCAATTCCAGTACACGTGGTAGTTGCCGTTGTACATCGGGAACATCTCGACCACATGTTCCCGGGTCTTACCTGGTTGAAGATCGACCGGACCCCACGTATCAGCAGGACTTCCGGCATGCGGGGCGGCGGGGTCGAGGTACAGGAATATGCCACAGAGTGTGAGTGGCGCGGAGTAGTTGTTGGTCACTTGGATGGTGATCTTCTTGCCAGTTCCGAAGGCCGTGAGTGTCACTGCGTCCGGAACGCTGGGATTCGGTGGTGCCGCCGCAACAGGAGCAGCCCACCCCACCAGCAGCACTGCGGATCCGGTCATCGCCAGGAGCAATCGCTGAATGCGGCTCATTGAGACTTACCTCCGGGAGTGCGGTCGATCTTCGGTCCGTCCCCGACACTTACCTTTGGGTTGGAACTTACTCGCCCAACGAGGTCTCCCACGTCCTAAATGCGCACAGTGCTGCTGGATGAATACGCCGCTTGACGCATCACTGCTTCGCCGTGCGATAAATAGCGTTGTGCCAGTTGATAATTCGCGAACGATACGTACCGATAATTCCTCCGATAGATCGGTTGGACGATTGCCACGCGCCGCAATGTCGACGATGATCGCGTGGACCGGACAGACCTTCTTGCCCGACGGGAGATCGCGATCCATGGCTAGTGCCACTCAAACAGTGACGTCCGCCGATGGAACACCGATCGCGTATCAGCGCGAAGGGTCCGTGCCTGCGGTGGTACCTGCGTTGGCGAGCAAGTTCACTGTGTACAACTATGCGCGTCGGGGACGGGCCGCCAGCGGGGACACGCAACCGTACGCGGTGCAGCGGGAACTCGAGGATCTGGCGGCGCTGCTTGACGTCGCCGGCGGTTCGGCTCACGTGTTCGGCGCCTCGACCGGTGCTGCGCTCGCCCTCGAAGCTGCCGCGGCGGAACTACCAGTGGATCGCCTCGTGGTGTACGACGTGCCGTACAGCGTCGGGGCGGAGGCAGTGGCGCGCTGGCGCGAATACCGCGCAAGTCTGGCAAAGTCGCTGACGCAAGGGCAGACCGACGAGGCGCTGGCGGCGTTCATGCGGCTAGGGGGCGCCAGCGACGACGACCTCGCCGGCGCACGAACCGCGCCGTTCTGGGACGGGTTGCTCACGCTGGCACCGACACTCGCCTATGACGCGGCTGTCCTCGGCGACGACGGGTCTCCTCCCGTAGACCGCCTTGCCGCATCCGGCAAGAGACGCTGATTCTCACGCGATCCACCTCCGACCCGTACATGCCTGCCCTCCCTGTCGAATTCTTCGAGGCGGCAGCCGATTCGGTGGCGACAGCGCTCCCGCACGCAATCAGACGCACGATCGACTCCCCTGGTCACGCGGTGGACGCAGCTTCCGTCGCCCCACCAGTTTTGACCTTTCTTGCTGGATGAGCACGTCGCGGCTTGATTTGCAGCCATGTGCCCATAGGCAACCGATCGCGTGGACGAACGACCCGAAAATATCGCCTTGAACAGCGGAAATACCTGGTGGTCCCGGCTGGGTTCGAACCAGCGACCTTCCGCGTGTGAAATGGACGTGTAACCACCGAACGCCTGTTTACGCTGGTCACATCGCACCAACTAGCGCTATCGGACTTGCTGGACTGGGTGTTCCGAGATTTTGGCCGGATATCGGCCGGATGAATTCGGCCATCTCGCTTCGTACCGCCGACCGCGGGGCGTTGCCGCCACGGCCCGCAAGGCTCGCGTGCTTTCTCGTGCGGGCGGGAGCCGCGCGCAAAGTGCGCTATGACACTGGGGATGTCTCGAAGAGCCTGGCCGACGGCCACTTTCCATCCGCGACGAGGGAGCCGACTATGCGAACCAATTCGCGAGCAACAACATCGACCGCCGGTGCCGGACGTCCAGTTCGTGGCGTGCCGAGAACGAGGTCTCGGGTTGCTTCGGGATCGGCGAGCGGCGCGGCGCTGAACTGACCCGCCGCAACATCTGCGGATACGCCCGATGCGGGCAGGATCGTCCAGCCGTGGCCGGCGAGGACGAGCTTCTTCTGCAGGCGCATCGAGTTCGTTTCGATCGAAATGTGCGGGCTCGCTTTCGCGCGGGCGCACGCCTGGTCGACGAGAACCCGCAAACCGTGCCCGGGTCCGGGCATGACCAGCGGTCGGGCGACCAAGTCTTTCAGCGGTACCGGTCGTTCGACACACAGCCCAGCACTCGGCGGCGCGACGACCCACAGCTGTTCGCGCAGCAACGGCTGCACATGTAGGGACGGCGTGCTGCGCAAGTTGTACAGCAGCGACAGATCCACGTCGCCATCGTCCAGCCATTGCTGCAAGTGCCCGGAATATGCCGTCAGTAAGCGCAATTGGATACCTGGGTGATGTTTCGCGACCTGCTCGACGAGCGGCTCGACAAGCACGTCGAGTGTGCTCTCGAGCAACCCCACGGTTGCGATACCGGTAACTGGACCCGGGTCGCGCCGAATCTCCGCACGTGCTCGATCCAGTTCGTTGAGCGCCCGGCGCGCTCGCTCAACCAACGCTGCACCCGCGACGGTGGGACGCATCCCCTCTCGGGTGCGTTCGAACAGAGGCACTCCCAGCTCCTGCTCGAGAGTTTTGATCTGCCGCGTCACCGCCGGTTGCACCAGATGTAACAGCTGGGACGCCTTGGTCACACTTCCCGCCTCTGCGACCGTGACGAGCGCTTTGAGCTGTTTCAGATCCATCGTTCCCACCAACTGCGGCTATGCGCTGAGGACATGCGTCCATCACCAATTGCTATTTCACATGAGCATAGATCAGCAGTGATGATGGAGCTACGGGCGACATCGCGCCGTTTCAAAGGCGCGTTCGAGTGGCCGGATGCTTCGCGACACCCGACCGAGCCCCGAAAGGACAACCACCATGTACGAGCTGAACGACGACGAGACCGAGATCGTTGCCTTGGTCGAACAGTTTGTCGATCGCGAGGTCAAACCTGTTGTCCAAGAGCTCGAACACGCCAACACTTACCCTGAAAAGCTGATCGATCAGATGAAGCAGATGGGAATCTTTGGACTCGCGATCCCCGAACCGTGGGGAGAAGTCAGCGTGTCGGTCCCCTGCTATGCCGCCGTCACCGAAGAATTGGCCCGCGGCTGGATGAGCCTGGCCGGCGCGATGGGCGGACACACCGTCGTTGCGAAACTCCTCCTTGCCTACGGCACACAAGAGCAGAAGGACCACTACCTGCCTAAGATGGCGACCGGCGAAATCCGAGCCACGATGGCGCTGACCGAACCCGGCGGCGGATCCGATCTGCAGGCCATGCGGACGTGGGCCCGCGCCGACGGCGACGACTACGTCATCAACGGATCGAAGACCTGGATCAGCAATGCGCGCCGGTCACAGCTGATCGCGTTGATGTGCAAGACCAACCGCGACGCAACCCCGGCTCATCGCGGTGTCAGCATCCTCCTCGTCGAGCACGGACCAGGCTTCGAGGTCTCACGCGATCTACCCAAGCTCGGCTACAAGGGAATCGAAAGCTGCGAGCTGACCTTCGACAACTTCCGCGTCCCGAAGACCGCGCTGCTCGGCAAAGACGAGGGTCACGGCTTTTCACAAATGATGCGCGGACTCGAAATCGGCCGCATCCAAGTCGCCTCGCGGGCGCTCGGAGTCGGCCGCGCCGCGCTCGAAGATTCACTGCGTTACGCGCAGGAACGCGAGAGCTTCGGCCAGCCGATCTGGAAACACCAGTCCATCAGCAACTATCTCGCGGAGATGGCAACAAAGCTCACCGCCGCCCGCCAGCTGGTGATGTACGCGGCACGACGCTACGACTCCGGGCAACGTGCCGACATGGAAGCAGGCATGGCGAAACTGTTCGCGTCGGAGACCGCCATGCAGATCGCTCTCGACGCCGTCCGCATCTACGGCGGTTACGGGTACTCCACCGAATTCGACGTGGAGCGTTACTTCCGCGACGCGCCACTCATGATCGTCGGTGAAGGCACCAACGAAATCCAGAAGAACGTCATCACCAAACAACTAGTGGCGCGCAACAAGGTCCGGTCGTGAACACCTCCGCCACATGGCTGTTCGTCCCCGGCAATCGACCCGAGCGATTCGCCAAAGCCGCCTCGAGCGGCGCAGACGAAGTCGTGATCGATCTCGAGGACGCTGTTGGACCCGATCACAAACCGGCTGCCCGACGCGCGGTCGCTGACTGGCTCGACGAGAGCGGACAGGCGTGGGTCCGGATCAACGCGCACAGCACCACTTGGTACGCCGACGACATTGCCGCGATCGTCAAATCACCCGGCCTACGAGGGATCATCGTTCCGAAGGCCGAGAACCCCACCCGCCTCGCAAACCTCGCACAGCGTCTCAGGACCGGGCGCGGCCTCGTAGCCCTCGTCGAGTCTGCGCTCGGAATCCACAACGCCCACCAGCTTGCAGCGGTCGCGGGCGTCGAGGAACTCGCGTTCGGTTCGATCGATTTTGCAGTCGACATCGATGCGACCGAAGGCGACGACAGCATGTTGCTCGCACGCAGCACACTCGTCCTCGCGTCGAGAGTCGCCGGCCTACCCGCACCGATCGACGGGGTCACCGTCGCGGCCCGCGACACCACTGCGGTGGCAGCTGCTGCTCAGCACGCCCGGCACCTCGGATTCGGTGGAAAGCTGTGCATCCACCCCGCCCAGCTCGCCCCCGCGGCCGCCGCCTTCCTGCCCACCGACAGCGACATCGCTTGGGCGCGCGAGGTCGTCGCTACCACCGCCGACGATTCCGGCGCGGTCCGTTTGGGAAACAACATGATCGATGCACCGGTCATCGCGCGTGCTCGGCGAATCCTCACGCGCGCAACATGATCGACACCCGACCAGAGCCCGGCGCGACCGTCAGAGGAACCTCGATGCAACCACTCGACGGCATCACCGTCGTCTCCCTCGAACAAGCCGTCGCGGCTCCGTTCGCGACGCGGCAACTCGCCGACCTCGGCGCGCGGGTGATCAAGATCGAGCGACCCGACGCCGGCGATTTCGCGCGTGACTACGACCACATGGTCCACGGCGAGGCCAGCTACTTCGTGTGGCTCAATCGCGGCAAAGAGAGCATCGAACTCGACATCAAAGACGCCGATGACCGCGTACTGCTCGACACGATGATCGACAGCGCAGACGTCGTGATGCAGAACCTCGCTCCCGGCGCGGTCGAACGCCTCGGGCTCGACGCCGCCACCCTCCGCGCACGCAAACCAAGCTTGATCCACTGCTCGATCTCGGGCTACGGATCCGACGGCCCGTACCGATCAAAGAAGGCCTACGACCTGCTCGTCCAATGTGAGACGGGCCTGCTCGCAACGACGGGGACCGACAACGAGCCCGCCAAAGTCGGAATCTCAGTGGCAGACATAGCAACCGGCATGTATGCCTACACGGGCATCCTCACCGCTCTCTACGAACGCGAACGCTCCGGCAACGGATCTACATTCGAGGTCGCGATGATCGATGCGCTCGGCGAATGGATGATGCAGCCCACCTATTTCTCCGTCTATGGCGAGCAGCCACCTCGCCGTACAGGAGCTCGACATCCCTCCATCGCACCGTACGGACCGTTCAAGGCCGGTGACGGCGCGTCGGTTTTCCTCAGCGTCCAGAACAATCGGGAATGGGCCAAATTGTGCGCGATCGTGCTCGGACGCCCGGAACTCACCGACGATCCGCGCTTCGCTCGCAACGCCGAACGGGTCGCACACACCAGCGAGATCACAACGATCATCGAGGCTGCGCTGCGTCCGTTCTTAGCCGACGCCGCCGTAGACGTGCTCGACAAAGCCGGGATCGCATGCGCCCGACTTCGCACTCCCGCAGAATTCGCCGAACACCCCCAATTGCAGGCCCGCAACCGCTGGCGCGAGGTCGCCTCCCCAGGCGGCGCGATCCGAGCCCTCCTTCCACCGGTCACCGTGGCAGGCCGCGAACCCCGAATGGGCGCCGTTCCCCGCCTTGGCGAGCACAACACCACCCTCCGCGCAGAGTTCGCACCCAAGAGACAGGAGCAGAGCAGATGACACCCCCGATCGAAAGAACCGAGGTACTCGTACCCGGCCCCGCCGAGGCCCTGGCGGCACTACTCGACGTTCCGCTACCCGATATCGTCGAGGGCCTGCCGCTGCTGTGGCATTGGATCTACTTACTCGACCGACCGGCACAGCGCGACCTCGGCGCCGACGGCCATCCCACACACGGAGGCATCCCCGAACCACCCGAACCCGGCCGCCGTCGCATGTTCGCGGGCGGACAGGTTCGCACACTGGCTCCACTGCGGGTCGGCGAGCCCGCCACTCGCCGCACCGAAGTCGTTGACCAACAGGAAAAGACAGGCCGCACTGGCAGGCTGACCTTCGTGACCGTGAACCACCGCATCACACAGCGCGGAATCCTCGTCATCGATGAACGCCAAGACCTTGTCTACCGCGATGCGGTCGCGACCGCAGCGCCTGCCCAGTCCGCTGAACTGACCGAAGTCCCTGCCGCACAAGATGAATGGTCGGTTCCGATCACTCCGACGCTGCTGTTTCGATACTCGGCCCTGACCTACAACGGGCACCGCATCCACTACGACCGCGACTACGCCCGCGATATCGAAGGCTATCCCGGTCTGGTCACCCATGGCCCGCTACAAGCCACCGTGATGGCTGAAGCTGCTCGCGCCCGAGGACACCAGGCCATCTCTGGTCTGGTTTTCGATCACCGATCCGTCGCACCGCTGTTCGATAACCAGGGTCTGGTGGTCCGGGCCAACAGCAACGCCGACGACAGCACCACGACGACATCAGTTCGCGACAAGTACGGCCGCATCACTGCCAAAGGCGCACTGTCTCTCGCACATTGACAGACGGTGACCCACGCAATCCGATTGCTTACGTTGCACATGGAAACATTGCGCCGGCCGGTCGTTCGACGGCAGCCGGCGCAATGCGCATGTGGGCGGCGACAAACCGATTCAGGTGGTCACCAATTCGCGCTCAGCCGTGCTGCCCGACGCCACCACGATCGCAACACCGACCGCGAGTAGAACCAACCAGGACCCGATCGCAAAGTACGCACCGGCACGAAACTGGTCGAACGTATCGAAGAACGCTGACCACGTCATCGGGCCCTTGGCCGCCAGCACCTGAAGAATGAGTGCCACAAAAGCGGCCGCCGTCGCCGCGACGCCGGCGAACCGTGTCCGAAGCAGCACCGCCGCTGCAGTGATCGAAACCACTACCACCAGCAGGGTCCATGCCAACCAGGCGAAGTACGCGTGCTGGATCGAGGTGGTTGGCACGTTCGGAGTTTCAGTCATTTGCTTGAGGTCGGTGAAGCCAAATGCGGCTCCGACCGGAGCCGGCACCTGAAGCCACGTCAGAACCGTGAAAGCCAGGATCAGGGCACACGCCACAATGCCTGCAATGGCCAGTAATGCGATAGTACGAGTTGAGCGGATGCCCGTTGAGTGTGTCGCCATTGTAATAGTTCCTTTCGATGGATGGAAACCAACCGCGCTTAAGTTGGCGGTGATCTTGAAAGCGTTGCGTTGCAGCATCTTCTGAATCTCACTACGGTTAGGATCTTGTGCTGCATCACGTTCCGCGTGCGCAAAGAGTAGGACGGAATGCTGGCCGGCAACTAGCCCGAGTCTCGAATTCCGAGACTGTTTGTGGTCACCTTTCTCGGCAGGAGAATTGATGCAATTACGTTGCGATGCAATGGATGTGTGGGTCGAAGGCTAGCTGACGTTTTACCGACTCACAGTCCTGCGAGCATGCTTCGAAAGGTCGCCGCCGGCAGACCGGCAAGTTCGCGCCCTATTGTCCGGGCGGTTTCTCGAAGAGGTCCAACAAGGTACGCGGCGTCCCCTTCCGAGCTCGGGTAGGCAAACGAAATAGCAGCTAGCACAACGCCGTTCGCCGAGACCGGTGCTGCGACACAACTGAGATCGACTCTCAGATGACCCCGGTCGTAAGCGATCTCGCGGAGATGACCAACTTCGCAACCAGGGCGCCGATACGGCGCCTGAGATTTCCGGACTGCGCTCGCAGGCGCGCAATCTTGCGCGAGCAGGATTTTGCCCAATGCGGTCGAGGTCGCTGGAAGTCGTCCACCGACGATCACTGGTGTGCTTATCGTGTTTGGTGCACATAGCTTTTCGAGGAAGAGCACCATCTGACCGTCCAAGACGGCCATATGCACCGTGCTTTCCCATCGTCGGTGCAGTGCGCGCAGATGCGGGAGCGCGACGTCGCGCATCGATCGTTCCGCAGGGGACGCACCGACCGATAGCATCCGTCGCCCGAGTCGATAACCCCCGGAGTGTCTTTCGACGGCTCCTATCTCCATCAACGCCCCGATAACACGGTACGTCGTGGATTTCGGCAGCCCGGTGCGTCTCATCACCGAGGAGACCGGCAATACGGGGTGTTGGTGATCGAATGCGTCCAGAATTGCGAATGCCTTCTTCAACACCGAGGTAAGTCCATCCGGCTCGGCGGTGACGACGAGAGGGGGCTCAGGCATGATCGCCTCTCGAAAACGAGAATACTGCCGACAGCACCATGCGGTCCTACTGACCGGTTTCGGCGAGTATTCCGACGGACAGTTCGCGCATCTCGACCTTGCGGATCTTGCCGGTTACGGTCATGGGGAATTCGTCGACGATGTGCACGTAGCGTGGGATTTTGTAGTGAGCGAGTTTGCCGGTGCAGAAGTCACGCACTGTCTGCGCTGTCAGTGGTGTTGCCTCGCTGCGCATTTGGATCCATGCCATCAGTTCTTCGCCGTATTTGTCGTCGGGGATTCCGACGACTTGAGCATCGACGATGTCTGGATGGGTGTAGAGGAACTCTTCGATCTCACGCGGGTAGATGTTTTCGCCGCCGCGGATGACCATGTCCTTGATGCGCCCGGTTACCGAGACGTACCCGTCGGCGTCCATGACGCCGATATCGCCGGTGTGCATCCACCGCGCCTCGTCGATGGCCTCTGCGGTCTTTGCCGGCTGATCCCAGTAGCCGAGCATCACCGAGTAGCCGCGGGTGCAGAGCTCGCCGGGCTCGCCGCGAGGTGCGGTCAATCCTGTTGCGGGATCGATGATCTTGACCTCGAGATGTGGGCCGACCCTCCCTACGGTCGACACCCGCTGGTCGATGGTGTCGTCGCTGCGTGTCTGCAACGACACCGGTGACGTCTCGGTCATGCCGTAGCAGATCGACACTTCGGTCATGCCCATTCGGCTCATGACCTGTTTCATCACCTCGACCGGGCACGGCGACCCGGCCATGATGCCGGTTCGCAAGCTCGACAGGTCGAAGGTATCGAAGTCCGGATGGCCGAGTTCGGCGATGAACATCGTCGGCACTCCATACAAGGACGTGCACTTCTCTGCCTCCACGGCAGCGAGGGTCGCTTTCGGGTCGAACGCCGGCGCCGGAATCACCATGGTCGCACCGTGACTCGTGCAGGCGAGATTGCCCATCACCATGCCGAAGCAGTGATAGAAGGGCACGGGGATGCAGACTTTGTCCTGCTCGGTGTAGTGGCACAACTCGCCGACGAAGAATCCGTTGTTGAGGATGTTGTGGTGACTGAGGGTGGCGCCCTTGGGAAATCCGGTGGTACCGGAGGTGTATTGGATATTGATCGGATCATCGGGGGTCAAGCTGCGTTGAGCTGCGCGTACTCGACTGCGGTCAGCGGGAAGTGCTGCCCGACCTGTGTCGACGATGCGTGCCCATTCGTTGTCTCCAAGTAGGACAGCGTGTTCCAGCGCAGAACAGTCGGCGCGCACCTCAGCGATCATTGCTGCGTAGTCCGAGGTCTTGAAACGCGGAGCCGCGATAAGCATCCGGATTCCGGCTTGATTCAGAACGAATCGCAGTTCGTGGGCACGGTACGCCGGATTGATATTGACCAGGATCACACCGATCTTGGCGGTGGCGTACTGGACGAATACCCATTCGGCACAATTCGGTGCCCAGATGCCAACGCGGTCGCCCTTGCCAATACCTGCCTGGAGCAGGCCGAGCGCGAGAGCATCGATCTCGTCGGCGAGTTCGGCGTAGGTCCAACGCCGGTTGTTGGCGCAGTCAGCGAGCGCGTCTCGGTCGCCGTACCGCGCAACGGTACGGTCGAAGTTGTCACCGATCGTGTCGCCGAGTAGCGGGAGATCCCATGCACCGGAGACATAACTGAGCGGTTCAGAAACGGTAGGGCTTGTCATCGATCAGGCTTCCTGCATAGTCGAAAGTGTTCGTGCCGCGTTCTTTGTCGGGGAGTTTTGTGGGTGGCCGACCCGGAAGGGCCGGCCACCCACACGACACATCAGGACACAGCGACGGGCGCCAGGCGCTTTGCGAGGAACACCGTGATTGCCTCGTGGTACTCACTGGTCCGGGGAATGAGGCCGGACATTCCGAACACCCCGTGAATCATTCCCGCGATCCTGCGGACCTCGACATCGACCCCGGCCGCGGCAAGGGCATGCCCATAGTCCTCGGCCTCGTCTCGGCACGGATCGAGTTCGTTGCTGATCACCAAAGCCGGCGGAAGGCCCGCAAGCGACTCTGCCCGCACCGGTGACGCCAGCGGCGAAGTTCCGTTCACCTCTTCGCCGAGGTAGGCACCCCACATCATGTCGGTGGCTGCCGCGGAAAGGAATGGGCCGCGGGCAAATTCGACCCGCGAGGCGGTTTCCGCTTGTGGGTCGAGAGCCGGGTACACCAGCACCTGCGCCGCCAACCGTGGCCCGCCCTCGTCGCGCGCGCGCTGCGCCGCCACGGCGGCGAGCAACGCACCCGCGCTCTCGCCCATCACCACCAGACGATCGGGGTCACCGCCACGTTCGGCGATGGTCTCTGCCGCCCAGCACAGCGCCGCATAGGTGTCGTCGGTGCCGGCGGGGAAAGGGTCCTCGGGTGCCAACCGGTAGTTGGCTGAGACGACGATCGCATTCAACTCATGTGCCAGAGCGCGGCACTGCTCGTCGGAGCCCTCGACATCGCCGGACACCCAGCCACCTGGGTGGAAGAAGACGACAACCGGCAACGGGCCATCTGCTTCCGGCGTGTAGATCCGCGCCGGCAACGCCTGGCCCGACGGACTCGGGTAGGTGACCTCCTCGACCGGTACGTCGCGGCGCGGAGCCTGCAAGGCGGTCAGTCCGCCCACGACAGCGCGGATCTCCTCGACAGTACTTTCTTCCATCGGCTTTACGCCTTGCATGATCATTGCGCCGAGAACGATCGCGACCGTTGGATCGACCCGCACCATTGGGGGCAACGGGTTGGCTTGCCCGTCGAATGCGAAGCCGCCGTAGCCGCTGTCCCAGACATCCTGACAGATCGCCCGATACAGCGGCGCACCCGACGGGAAGATATATGCCGCACGAGGTTTGCCCGGAATGTTGGCACCGACGTACCACGTGTTGGGCGATTTGGGGATGATCGTCAAGTTGAGCACTCCCTCGACCAAGGTGTTCCACACCACCTCTGACTCACCGGTGGGTTCGATAGCGCGTGCGCCCGTGTCCAGAACGCGCTTGACCGCATCCGCGGAGTAATCGACGTGATCCTCGGAGGCCAGCGGAATGTTGTAGAGCGCGGTAGCGCTCTGCGGTCCTGTAATGGCGAAGAAGTTCGGGAACCCGTTCATCATCAGGCCCAGATAGGTCTTGGGTCCGAATTCCCAATGGTCTTCGAGCTTGAGTCCGTTGCGACCCGTGATATTCAGCTTCTCGAGCGCCGCCGTCCACGGGTCGAACCCGGTGGCGATGATGATGACGTCGAATTCGTACTCATCGGCCGCCGTACGGACACCAGTCTCGGTAATCGCCTCGATCGCGGCGCTTTTCGCGTCGACGAGGGTGACGTTGTCGCGGTTGTAGGTCTCGTAGTAGTCCGTCTCGAACGGTGCCCGCTTGCTGCCGTAGGGATGGTCGTTGGGGCACAGCAGTTCTGCAATTTCCGGGTCGTTGACGCGACTGCGAATGTGGTCGCGGATGTAATCGGAGACGGTGGCGTTGGACTCCATGTTGTACATGAGGTCTTGATAGGTCTCGATCAGCAGGTGGAACCCACCGTTAGCGGATCCCCGGTCGTAGACCTTCTTGCGCTCTTCTGGGGAATCTGCCAGCGAAGTTGGGCGGGCTCGTTCTTCACCGAGAGGCACGCCGGCGAAACTCATGCGCTCGCGTGCGCGGGTTTCCTTCCAGTTTTCGGATTGGTTGCGTGACTCTTCGTCTGTCAGCGGATGGTTGCGCAGCGGCATCGCGTAGATGGCCGTCCTCTGGAAAACGGTCAGATGCGCGGCCTGCTTCGCAACCTCGGGAATGAGCTGGATGGCGGTCGAGCCGGTACCGATGACACCAACGCGTTTGCCGGTGAAATCGACGGGCACATGCGGCCACCGGCACGTACGGTAAACCTCGCCTTTGAATGTTTCCTCGCCTGGGAATTCGTTCGGCTTCGGGATCGTGACATTGCCGACACCGGCGACGATGAACCGCGCCGTGGTGGACTGACCGTCATCCGTGGTGACCGTCCACAGCGCTGCTTCGTCGTCCCACACCATCGAGGTCACGCGGGTGTTGAACCGGAATGACCGGCGCACGTCGAGCTTGTCGGCGCACCACTGCAGGTACCGCAGAATCTCGGGCTGGCCGGCGTACTTCTCGCTCCAGTGCCATTGCTCGTTCAATTCTGGGGAGAACGAGAACGAGTAGTGCACGGACGGAAAGTCGCACCGGGCACCCGGGTAGCGGTTCCAGAACCATGTTCCGCCCGCATCCGACGCCCCGTCGAAGCCCTGCACGCGCAAACCGAGTTCATCACGAAATTTGTGAACAGCGTACAAACCGGTGAATCCGGCTCCGACGATGATGACGTCTGTGTCTGTCTTCATAGTTTCCTCCATTGGGTGATTTGAATCACTGGTATGGACGGTATGTTGGTAGGGCGGACGCGTCATCGGCCAAGTGGTCAGTCTCAGACAAACTTTGCGACGTTTTGGCGCACAGAATTTCATCGACGGTTTGGTGTCAGCTGAATGGTCAAATGCAGGGGCATGTTTTGACCATTTGGAGGATTGAGTACGAGAGGTGCATCAGGTGTACGACGATTTGGACGAGGCGACCCGGGTTGGGGTACATGCTGTCGCGCGCGCTCTGCTGCCGGAGCTCCCTGCGATCGGTGACGAATGCGCCGAGTACATCTTGGCGAGGGAGCCCGGGTTTCTTCGAGGGGACGGAGCCGCGATCGTGCGTCGTTCGGCTCATCCGAACAGCACAGCGATAGTCGACGGATTGTTGCGTGATGTCTCGATGGACGTGATCAACCCTTCTGACGAAGTCGTTCGCGATACACACGAATTCATCCGGCAGGGGGTGACGGTCACCACTGTGCAGCGTGGCTATCGACTGGGGATCGCGTACTGGTGCGCGCGCTGGGCGGCGGCTGTTCGAACGCAATGTCATGACGCGGCAATCGCTGTATCCGTAACCAGCGCCGGGACCACTTTTCTGCTCGGTTGGCTCGAGCGCGTGCTGGAACGGCTGACCGCGGAAGCCCAGTACGAAGCCGAACGGCTCGCACGCGAAGGCGCGTTGGTACAAGTCGAAGCGGTCCGAAAGATTCTCGATGCAGACACCGATGCCGACTTGTCCGGCGCAAGTTCGCGATTGCGTTACGAGCTCGACGGCCACCACCTTGCCCTCGTGCTGCACAGGACTGCATCCGCCGAACGCGGTCCGTCATTGGAGGCCGTCGCCCGCGAGATCACGGCTGGAATGGCGACACGTCGAGCCCTCGTCGTTCGGGTCGACATGGCAACCGCCTGGTGTTGGGTTCCGGTCGAAAGTGCATCGCAGCCTTCACTTTTGGCCCTCACTGGACCGGTGATAGCCGGATTCGGCCGCGTGGGCGCCGGGGTGGAAGGATTTCGAGCCAGTCATCGCGAAGCCGAGGAAGCCCTACGTGTCGGGCTGTTGTCCGGGCGTGGCGCCGGAACAGTAGTGTCCTACGAGCAGGTGGCCGTAGCGTCGTTGTGCTCACTCGACCCGGGCTGGGCGCGAGCGTTCGTGTCCTCCCAGTTGGGACCGCTCGCAGTCGACAACGCCGCATCCGCCCGTTTACGAGATACGCTCCAGGCATTCTTTGCGGCTGGAAGCGGCTACCGCACCGCGGCCAAACAACTCGGTTTGCACCACAACACGGTGCGGTATCGACTCGACCATGCCGAGCGCGTCCTCGGCCGTTCGCTCGAGGCAGACCGGCTTGCGCTGGAGGTTGCCCTGCACCTGACTGCGCAGCTCGGTTCGGCTGTCCTCCTACCGGATGCGAACAAGGACAACTGATTTCGAGCTAGGTCAGCCTTGTCAGACCTTGAGGACGATCTTGCCGAATTGAGTGTTGGATTCCAGGTGGCGGTGGGCGGCGACGACCGAGCCCAGACCCTCGAATACCCGGTCCACATGGGGCGTGAAGTCTCCCGATTGCAGGCCGGCGACAACGAAAGCCGCCGCCCGGCGAAGCCGCTCGGGGTCGTAGGTCATGCCGAATAGGGTGAAGCTGCGCATGATCAGATCGGGCATCGTCCGGGTGGGATAGGTCGTGGGCGCGCCAGACAACCGTCCATGGATCACGATCGTCCCACCCGGCACCATCACCTCAGCGAGTTGTTCCACCGCAGGACCGGCCACTGCGTCGAACACCACGTCGAGCCCGCGCCCGCCCGTGATATCGCGCACCACCTCCACTTGGTCGCTCTCATCCGTAACGATGACATGAGCGGCACCTGCATCGAGAAGCTGCTGCGCCTTCTCCCCCGTTCTGACCGTTGCGATCGGGTGGGCTCCGATCCGTTTGGCCACCGCGATGGCTGCGAGGCCGACGCTGCTCGCAGCTGCCGTAATCAGGACGGTGTCTCCGGGCCGCATGATGTGGGGTTCGAGCAGCCCGGCGTAGACGGTGAGAAACGGCATCCACACCGCGGCTCCGGTGACCGCGTCAACCGGCCTGGGAACCAGTGAACGCGCCGGAACGACGGCCTGCTCGCCGCAGACCGCATAGTCGTTCATCGAGAAAGCGGGTACGACGCTGACCGGATCGCCGGCAGACCAGCGCGAGACATCCTCTCCGACCTCGCGCACCGTTCCCGCTGCCTCGTATCCGATGCGAGCGGGCAACCTCGTGGGTTCGATGTAGGTACCGGTGCGGAACATCGTTTCGGACCGATTGAGTCCTATCGCCTCGATGTCCACGAGTACTTCGCCCGCACCTGGAGGGTCCAGCTCGACTTCGGTGACCTGTAGAACCTCGGGGCCACCCAATTCGGTGAAATGCACCATCTTCGTCATGCTCGCCAACCTCTCACAATCCACCAGTCCACAATTCTTCGCGCTTGGTCAGAGAACATCTGCAATCAACGTGGTGGCGCGCCGCCCCAGTTCGGCAAAAACCTCGTCGGTGTGCTCGCCCAGAAGCGGGGCACGATGGTAACGAGGTTCGGGGTTTCCGGCCAGTTTGATCGGGCATCCCGCGATCTGGATCGGTTGGCCCGCAGGGTGTTCCACCTCGACGATCATGTGCCGCATTGCCGCATGATCGTCGCGTGCGATATCGGCCGCGGTGTTGACCGGGCCGCACGGTACAAGCCCGGCCAGGCGTCTTATGACCTCGTCGGTCGACAGGGTCTGCGCCCATGTTCCCACCGCAGAGTAGACGTCCTCGGCATTACGCAGTCGAGCGTCGTTCGTCATATATCGGGCGTCGAGAGCCAGCTCGGGACGCCCCATGATCGTGGCAAGCCGCGCCCAATGGATGTCCGATGGCGCCGCCAACGCAACGGCACCCGTGCCGGTGGCGACTACACCGTACGGGCACAGGATGGGATGCGAATTGCCTTGCGGCTCAGGGCTGTGTCCGGTTATGGAGTGCTGGTAGACGATCCGTTCGCTCAGCGCGAGGACGGCGTCGTACATCGCTACGTCGACAAACCGTCCGGCCCCGGTGTTCTCGGCTTCCCGAACGGCCGCGAGGATTCCGACCGCGGCAAGGACGGCGGGAAATATGTCACCGATCCCCGGTCCGACTTTCATGGGGTGGGCGGCATCCTCGCCGGTGACGCTCATCAGCCCGCCCATCGCCTGGGCGATGATGTCGAAGGCGGGAAAGTCCCGGTAGGGGCTGTCTCCCGTCCGCGGGTCGCCGAATCCGCGGATCCCTGCGTAGACCAGTTTCGGGAATCGGCGGTGCAGCGACTCCCACGACAATCCGAGTTTGTCCATGACACCGGCCCGGTAGTTCTCCACCAGCACATCGGCCCCCTCGGCAAGGGCGTAGAACCGTTCGCGATCGGCACTGTCCTTCAAATTCAGGCAGACGCTGCGCTTGTTTCGGTTCACGCTGGCGAAGTAGCCGCCGTAGCTCTCGGCGGCATTCTCCGCACCGTCCGGATGCGGGCCCCACTGTCTGGCCATGTCCCCGCCCGGGCCTTCAACCTTGATGACGTCGGCCCCGAGGTCTGCCAGCAGCATGGTGCAATAGGGGCCTGCCAGCACCTGGGTGAGGTCGACTACTCGCAATCCGGCCAAAGGACCAGCCACGTCGTTCTCCCTTCATATCCTCGCTTTGTGCGAGATAAGCTGCAAGACCTCATATTCCGAGCGCACGGACCTTGCGGTAGAGCGTCGAACGCGAGATGCCGAGCATGTCAGCGGCTGCCAACTTATTACCGCCGCACCGGTCGAGCGCGTCACGCAGAACGTCAAGCTCGGCGGACTCGACCAGACTTCGCCGATGCGCGCCGAGTCCCGCCTCGATGCCGGCGGGAAGCTGAATGCAGAATTCGTCGATCACGGCTGTCGGAGCCCGCAGAACAGCGCGACTCAGCACGACCTCCAGTTCGGTGATGTTGCCCGGCCACGAATACCGCCACAGATGGCGACGCACCCCGGCAGTGAGCCGCTTTCCCTTACCGTTGACAATCTTTCGAGCTAGCACCTGGGTGGCGATTGCCGGCAAATCCTCGAGTCGATCACGGAGTGGAGGCAGCGTTATTCGAAAGGAAAATTCTCGGTCGTTCGGCCCAGCGACGTTGGAATACTCGGCTGTCGCAACGAGGCGGCCTCGAAGTGAATGCGCCGCAGCGGTGAGGAGTGTGGAACGCCCACTGTCGGGGAGCGTGTCGAAATGGGTCACCAGGACGTGACCGTGGCACAGTGCTGCGGCAACTCGGTCGGTCCAGCCGTCCTGTTCGGCGTCGTGGGCGTCGAACTCGTCGATCGTGTTGCCGCGATCACCGACGAGATCGAGTATCCGTCGCGCGACGGTGCCTTTTCCCGTTCCCTGCTCCCCAGTGATCAAGATATTCGCATCGACGTCCGATGCGCGAGCCACGTCGGCCCGCAATTGCGACGCCTGTCGAGACGTTCCCGGCAGGACCGAGACGAACAGCCGCTCCTCGTGCTGCGAGACGCAGTGCAGCGGATGCGGTCGCGACAAGTCCAGTGTGACAAGCACACCCACGCGCACAGTCGCATCGAATATCGGAACAAGCTCGGTTTTCAGGGGTGCACGACCACCGAGGGGCAACATTGCCACCCTGGCACTGGAACACTCCCGCGCCCAACGCCAGAGCGCGGCCTGGTCGACAGCACCGAGGCACCGCGCGGCTGCGCTGGTGGACATGAGCAGACGCTCGTTCACCGCAACAACTTCGGTCCCCGGCGCGCGACTGGCCCTGACGAACGCCTGAGCGAGAACCATGTCACGTCCGGCAGTCTCAGCGGAACGGTTGTCCATAATGGTCCGGTGCTGAGCGAGGTCGAGGACATTAGTGGCAGCTGTCATGGTGGCGCTCCGTTGACATCGCGTTTCGAAAGGCGAACGGGGATTTGATAATTCGGCGTCAGCCGAGACTGAAGGGGTCGCGGGTTCCACCAGTCAGTTCGACCCAGATCGATTTGTTCTCGCTGTAGGAGTCGATGGCGTCGATGCCGCTCTCTCGACCAATTCCCGACAGACCGAACCCACCGAACGGCACACTCGGTGCGACGACCCGGTAGGCATTGATCCATACGGTTCCCGCCCTGACTTTCGCGGCAACTCGGTGTGCGCGGTGAACATCTTTCGTCCAGACGGCCGCAGCCAACCCGAAAGGGGTGTCGTTCGCCAGCACGATCGCGTCATCCTCGTCACGAAAGGTGTAGGCCGCCAGTACAGGTCCGAAAACCTCTTCACGCACGATCGTCGAAGCAGGTCCAACGCCGGTGAGCACGGTGGGCTTGACGAAAAGTCCGCCCATGCCCGATGGACCGTCGTCGACACTGCCGCCGTACACAACGGTGGCACCTTCCTTCTGTGCCTCCTCGAGGTAGTGCAGCACTTTGAAAAATTGCGGCTCGTTGGCTACCGGCCCCATTTCCGTTTCCGGGTCCATCGGATCGCCCAGCTTGATCGATGCCGCACGCTCGGCGACCAGCCGGACCAGTTCGTCGTGCACCGACTCGTGGACGATAAGCCGAGACCCGGCCATACAGGTTTGTCCGGTCGCGGCGAATATACCGGCGACGATGCCGTTGGCCGCGGCAGCGAGGTCGGCGTCAGCAAAGACGATCTGCGGCGACTTTCCGCCCAGCTCCAAGGTGACCGAATTGAGATTCTCTGCGGCAGCCCGTGCGACGTGCCGTCCCGTGGACGTGGCGCCGGTGAATGCGACCTTGTCGACCCCGGGATGACCGGCCAAAGCGGCACCGACCTCCGGGGACTGGCTCGTGACAACATTGAGCACTCCGGGCGGAAAGCCCGCCTCATCGAATAGCTCGGCTAGCGCGACCGTCGACGCCGACGCGTGTTCAGACGGTTTGACAACCATGGTGCATCCCGCAGCCAACGCCGGCGCAAGTTTCCAAACCAGCAGCAACAGCGGCGAATTCCAGGGCGTGATCGCCGCGACTACCCCGACGGGTTCCTTTCGCGTGTACACCAGATAGTTGGGGTTGGGTACAGGGATTTGGCGGCCTTCGACTTTGTCTGCCAGTCCCGAGTAGTAGTGAAACCACGAAGTCAGCGCCGACATCTGACCGATCATTTCGCGGTAGAGCTTGCCGGAGTCGTTCACTTCGAGCTGCGCAAGGCGCTCGGCGTTGTCTCCGATCAGATCACCGAGCCGACGCAGTAGCTGGGCGCGGACGAAACCTGTTGTGGCACCCCATTCTCCGTTCAATGCCGATCGGGCTGCTGCCACAGCGGCATCGACGTCTTCGGGGGCGCCGTCGGCAAGGATCGCCCACGCCTCGCCTGTGTAGGGGTTCTGCGACTCGAATGTCGCACGCGATGCGGCGTCGACCGGCTTGCCGCCGATGACCAATTTGAACTGCTCAAGACCTGGCATTGTTTTGCGCTCCTCGACCATCCGTGCAGTGCGCCAAATGGCGCAATTTCAACGCTAAATTTGTACGCATATTTCGCGCTTGTTTCTCGCTTACTGTATCCCCTAATGCCATAATGAGCTAGTAATAGCCGGACATATTGCGGTCGGCATAACCCCATCGAGGAGCGTCATGGTCACTACGGACCGAAGCAATCCCAGCGGTGCCCAGTCGACACAAACCACTCCACTTGCAGGGCTGCAGGTCATCGAACTGTCGTCGTTCGTCGCGGCACCGCTGGGCGGGATGACGCTCGCGCAACTCGGCGCCGAGGTGATTCGTATCGATCCGATCGGAGGTGGTCCCGATCAGCATCGCTGGCCGATCACCAACGATGGCGCCAGTCTGTATTGGGCGGGTCTGAACAAGGGCAAGCGTTCGGTGACGGTGGACCTACGCGCGGAGCCGGGCCGCGACCTGGTCCGTCAACTCGTCGGGTCCTGTGCACCAGGAACCGCGGTAGTAGTCACCAACAGCGCCGGGCAGGACTGGCTCAGCTACGACGAATTACGTAGATACCAGGCGGATCTCATCCACGTGCAGGTTCACGGCCATAGCGACGGCACGCCGGCAGTGGACTACACGGTCAACGCCGAGATGGGGTTTCCGCTGGTCACAGGACCCGCCAACCACGCCGATCCGGTCAACCACGTTCTGCCCGCCTGGGATATCGCCTGCGGACTCTACGTCGCCACAGGTGTCGCGGCCGCCACGCGGCACCGCGAACTCACTGGCGAAGGCTGCAAGCTCACCATCGCACTGTCCGACGTCGCACTCGCCATGGCCGGCAACCTCGGCATGCTCGCCGAGGCAGAGGTGACGAAGGTGCAGCGTCCGCGTATCGGCAACTACCTGTACGGCAGCTTCGCGCGCGACTTCTCGAGCGTCGACGGGCGGCGCTTCATGGTCGTCGCGCTCACCCGTCGGCATTGGCGCGATCTTCTGACTGTCACCGAGACACAAGTCGCAGTGTCCGCTCTGGAAGATGCTCTGGGCGTTGATTTTTCACGCGAGGACGACCGATACGAATACCGCGAGGCGTTAGCGGGTCTTTTCGACAGGTGGTTTTCGCGATGCACTTCTGCCGAAGTGGAAGCGGCGCTGTCTGCTACGGCGCTGCTGTGGGCCCCGTATCGCACATTCACAGACGTCGTCGCCCATCTTGGTACCTCAGCAGGCAAGAACCCCATCGTCGAACAGATCGATCAGCCGGGCATCGGCTCTTACCTCTCCCCCGGGTCGCCTCTAGTGCAGGACGGTCGCCCAGTCCGGGCGCGTCCCGCACCTTTGTTGGGAACCGATACTTACCCGGTTCTCACCGAACGCCTTGGCCTGCAACGCGAAGAGCTGTCTCGACTACGCAGTGCCGGCGTGCTTCCCGAGCAATGAGCGCCCGACCTCAGTCACAACCCAAACACCCGTACCCAGAACAGAAAGGCCCTTCATGAGCCGACTATGCAGTACCGAGGGATTGACCGACGATCAATCCGAGATTGTCGCGGCAGTCCACGACTACGTGGAAAAGAAGATCCTGCCCGTGGCAACGGAACTCGAGCATGCCGACGAGTACCCCCAACAGATCGTCGATGGGTTGAAGGAGTTGGGCATCTTCGGGCTCACGATTCCCGAAGAGTATGGCGGCTTGGGTGAATCGCTGCTCACGTACGCGCTGTGCGTGGAGGAAATCGCCCGCGGCTGGATGAGCGTCTCGGGCGTCATCAACACCCACTTCATCGTGGCGTACATGCTGATGCGACACGGCACCGAAGAACAGAAGAAGAAGTACCTGCCGAAAATGGCGACCGGCGAGGTGCGAGGTTCTTTCTCGATGTCCGAACCAGGCCTCGGTTCCGATGTGGCCGCCACCAAAACCAAAGCCGTCAAAGGCGAGGACGGCAACTACACGATCAACGGTCAGAAGATGTGGCTGACCAACGGCGGCACATCGAACCTCATCGCCGTGCTTGTGCGAACCAACGAAGGCGCAGACAGCGTCTACAAGAACATGACGACGTTCCTGGTCGAGAAGGAAGTCGGCTTCGGAGAAACTGCGCCGGGTCTCACCATTCCCGGAAAGATCGACAAGATGGGGTACAAGGGCGTCGACACCACCGAGGCCGTCTTCGACGGATATCGGACAACGGCCGACCAGATCTTGGGCGGAGCGCCGGGCAACGGTTTCTACCACATGATGGACGGTGTCGAGGTTGGCCGCGTCAACGTCGCAGCTCGTGCCTGTGGAATTGCGTTGCGCGCCTTCGAATTAGCCATTTCCTACGCGCAGCAACGAGAAACGTTCGGCAAGAAGATCGCCGATCATCAAGCGATCCTGTTCCGGCTCGCAGAGATGGCGACCAAGGTCGAGACAGCCCACGCGATGATGACCAAGGCCGCACGCCTCAAGGACAAAGGCGAACGCAACGACGTCGAGTCCGGCATGGCGAAGATGCTGGCTGCGGAGTACTGCAACGAGGTTGTGCAGGACTCGTTCCGTATCCACGGCGGATACGGCTACTCCAAGGAGTACGAAATCGAACGGCTCTACCGCGAGGCTGCCTTCATGTTGATCGGGGAAGGCACGTCGGACATTCAGAAGATGATCATCGGGCGGGCGCTGCTCAAGGACTATCAACTCCGCTCGTGAGCGATAGTAGATTCGTTCGCACGTACCTCGCCAAATGAATTAGGTTACGGACCATACCTTTTCACAATGCCTTCGCGAGAAACGCGATACGCACGTACGTACCCGATTGCACTGTGCCATTTTCGGGACACTCGCAAGTGAGCAATTCCCGTAAATACTTCACCGTGGAGACGGGATTGCACTGGACTCCGCCTTCGTCTTGGGTTCGATGCGCGTCAAATCGCGATCGAACTGTCAAGCGGCACACATCTCCACGCTCCGATAAATCGGTATTTCGACTACACGCACAGCTACAAAGAAGGGTTGAGCAATGGCATTCGACACGACCGCAGAGATCGACGAGGATCGGCTGAGCCTCCTACCCGCGGCCATTCAAAAGGACGTCGACGCCGAGCGCATCGATGGGGCTGTTGTCCTTGTCGCTCACAACGGCGAGATAGTGCTGCACGAGGCCATCGGCTACGCGGACCGTGCGGCCGGCACGCCAATGCAAACGAACGCGGTGTTCTGGACGGCGTCACTCGTCAAGCATCTATCCAATACCATGCTCCTGCGTTGCGTCGATCGTGGAGACATCGCGGTGACCACCCAAATCCGCGAAGTCATCCCCGAATACGCAACGAAGGGCAAGAACTCCACGACGGTGGCCGACTTGCTCCTTCAGCGCGCTGGGCTCCCGTTCGCCCCGAATCTTCCACCAGAGGTACTCGGCAATATCCAGGCGTTGACTGCTGCGGTATGCGGAATGCTCCCCGAACGCGAGCCTGGATCGACTATCAGTTATGCCGCAACAGTTGCACAGAGCATCATGGCTGAAATCGTGGTTCGGCTCGACGGGCAGGCGCGTGACTATCGCGAAATACTTGCCGAGCAATTGCTAGATCCGCTCAAAATGGTGGACACAAGCCTCTCGGCGCGCAAGTCTCTTGCGCCGCGCCGGGTTCCCGTCGTAGTACGCGATCGCCGACCAGGCTTACTTGACGCAGAGATCCTCGAACTCCTCGGGAACAGCACAGACGAAGACTTCGTCGTTCCTGCTGGCGCTGGTTTGACAACCACGAGTGACTACTTCCGGTTCACCGAACTATTTCGACGTGAGGGCGAGGTCGACGGGATCCGTCTCCTCAGCCCGGCGTTGGCGCGCTACAGCATCAGATCCGAAACCGGTGACGAGCCGAACACTATGTGGAGCTACGCGAAAGGTTCCCGCGACTGGCGGACGTTCCCCGCAAACCTCAGTTTGGGGTTCTACGTCCGCGGAAGCGGGATCTTCCCGCATGCGTTCGGTCAACTTGCCTCGCCCACCACCTACGGTGGCATCGGCGCCGGGTCGAACGCTTTCTGGGTCGATCCCGAGCGGAACCTCACATACGTATTTCTATCTACCGGACTGCTCGAAGAAACGCGAAGCTGGGAACGCCATCAACGCTACTCAGATCTCGTGCACTCGGCTTACATAGACTGAGAAGTCGGTTCCACCGGTCGGTGATCGCGCGGCTCAGCTATGACTGTCACCGTCCGGGAGAAATCACCACGGCGCGCCGATTGGTAGAAATCGTTCTGTAGCCTTCGTATGGCCGAATCAGGCTCAGCAACAGCCAAATAACGCTGAACATTCGAACTAACTCCCGACTGATCAGAGATGCATGTCCTTCGTCGACGGCGCCAACACTGGTGCGAACGAATCAGTTTCTTGGCCGTCACAAAAACGGTGGTCTCGAGAAAGCCTCTCGAGACCACCGTTCGGCTCTAGCACATCATCACTTCGTGAGCGCGCGCTCCCATAGAGGAACCGACGCGGCGGGTGCCTCGATCATGGGGTAGTGACCGGAGCCTTTCAGTTCGAGCGATTCAACGTTTGGAATCGCATTCACTGTGTCCTTCAAGTAATCCTCGGTGATGAACGGATCCGAGTCTCCGTAGAACAAGGTCACAGGCATCTCCAACGACCCGAGCTCCGAAAAGAACGACGCCGCAGTCCAATTGGCGAGATACGCATCCCAAACAGCTTGAGTCATCGAGGCACGGTTGCGAGCAACGAGACGGCTCAGGTCTTCGGCTGCGATGTTCGGCGAGAGTCCGCCCTTGATCGTCGGCCCGGGATCCGACCATGCACTCGCGAACGCCGCGTACGTCTGCTCGTCGAGGGGGGTGCCGGCAGGAGATGCTGGGGTGACGGCTACGACCGAGCGCACCTGCTGCGGAGCAAGGGTGGCCACGCGTAGTGCTGTGAGCCCACCCATCGAGTGCCCTAGCACCGAAAAGCTTTCCCAACCAAGACCTTTGGCGTCATCGAGAGCTGCTTGTGCCATTCCGTCGATTCCGTCAGCAGGCGCTTCGTCTCGGGCGACGCCGTAACCAGGGAAGTCGACGTACGCGAATGTGAAGCGACCGACGTCGCTCAATGCTCGCGCAGTAAGCCAAACCCCACTATCGAGGGCCCATCCGTGCAGAACGAGCACCTTGTGATTACCGTTGCCCTCTATTGCTGCAATCGTCATTGTCGATCATCCTTCCCTGTAGCCACGTCGCGTACATGCCTGCCGGTCATGGTCCGGCAGGGTCTAACGCAAACGTTACGTCGCACGAACACCTAACGGACTGTGTCATTTTCGGGTCAGTTACCTACCGCCAATCCGCGGTAAATGTGGATAGGAACCTCACCACGACCCAAAGGATTCGGCACATGGCCAACTTCGCAGTTCTCTGGACCTACACAGACGACAAGTCCAAAATCGGCGCCGCCAAGCAGGCGCACGTCGACTATCTCAAGGATCTCGTCGCCCGCGGCACCGTGACTGTCGCCGGCGGATGGCCCGACGGCAGCGGCGGCCTCGTCGTATTCGATGTCGCGAATCACGACGAGTTGCAGCCGCTGCTCGACAAGGATCCTTTCACTACTGAGGGCGTGATCGTCGATACCACGATCAAAGAATGGAGCATCGCTCTCGGATCGGTTGGGGCCGCCAGCTGAATCGTTTGTCAGACAACCAATCCGGCAGCCCGAACCAGAATTCAGGTTCGGGCTGTCGCTATTTGCGCGCCTGCCCCATTCGGTCGGCCACCACTGAACGTCGGCGTCGTAGCTACCACCAAAGCCGCGCTTCGCACGATCGAGCCACAGCAAGACCGCATATTTGGTATGAAACAATAACTATAGTCGGCTAAATACACCCGGCGATGCAGAACTTCGGAGGGAGCACCCATGTCAGTGCCGCAACCCGCCACCGGAGAGCTTCCGGGATACCGGCGCCTCGCCCTGCAACTGACGGAAGAAATCAACGCCGGACTATACGGCGCGGACACTGCACTGCCCACCGACGCCGAAGTGATGGAAAAGTATGGGCTCGGGCGGCAGACTGTCCGCCGCGCGTTCCAGGAACTCGTTGCAGACGGACTCGTATACCGCGTCCGTGGGCGAGGAACCTTTCCGACGCTTCGATCGCCGTCTGGCCGTACCGTACGATCCACCGGTTCACTCGAGGACCTAGAGGAGTGGGCCGGTACGGAGATGGAACTGACGTCGTCGCTGGAATTGCGGCACGACGTCGACAGCGCGCGTCGCCTTGAACTAGACGGTCCAGTAGTGGCGAGACTGACGGTACGGCGATGGGTCGAGGACGAACCTTTCGCCGTGACCGAAGTAATTCTTCCCCCAGATATCGGCAGTCGACTTGTCTCTGAAAATAGACTTCCCTCCGGACGTGCAGCTGGAACGATCGTCGCCATAGTCGGAACTGTTGCCGGACCGGTATCGAGCGCCGAGGAGACCGTCACAGCGATCCTGATCGATGAGGAACTCGCGGAAAAACTGCACACGGCAGTGGGTAGGCCCGCACTACGAATCGAGCGGATCTACCGAAACTCCGACGGGCAGCCTGTCGAGTTCGCCGCCACAGTCCACGCCGCCGAACGTTATGAGCATCGTCTGACAATTCACAGGACAGGCCAGCACACGCCGTAACCGTCGCCTGCGCTATTCCGCGCTCGACTCTTGACTCGCTGCAACGACCGCGAGGAGATCGCCACCCTCGACCTGTTGGACCTTGGAAATCGCGACCCGACTGACCGTGCCACTGCGCGGCGCAGTGATCGCAGCCTCCATCTTCATAGCTTCGATGGTTGCGACCGCGTCGCCCGCCTTGATCTTGTCGCCGACAGCGATCGAGAGCGTGACGACGCCGGCGAACGGCGCGGGAATGTGCGCCGGGTTGGTCTTGTCCGCCTTCTCCGCGGCAGGTACCTCGGACTCGATCGACCGGTCGCGCACCGACACCGGACGCAACTGGCCGTTGATGATGCACATGACGGTCCGCATGCCGCGCTCGTCGGGTTCGGAGATCGCTTCCAGCCCGATCAGCAGCTCGACACCCTGCGACAGTTCGACGCGGTGTTCCTCGCCACGGCGCAGTCCGTAGAAGAACTGATTGGCCGAGAGTCCCGACGTGTCGCCGTACTTCTCGCGGTGCGCCTCGAATTCCTTTGTGGGACCCGGGAACAGAAGACGATTGAGCGTGGCCTGCCGCTGTTTCGACGTACCGGCCAACCCTGCGTCGTCTGCAGCGGTCAACGGTGTGATCGGCTTTGCCTCCGAGCGCCCTTCCAGTGCCCGTGTGCGGAACGGTTCCGGCCACCCGCCCGCGGGTGTGCCGAGTTCGCCGCGCAGGAAGCCGATCACCGAGTCGGGGATGTCGTAGGTGGCCGGGTTGGCCGCGAAATCGTCGACGTCGACGCCGGTTCCGACGAGTGCGAGCGCGAGGTCGCCGACGACCTTGGACGAGGGCGTCACCTTCACCAACCGACCGAGCAGCCGGTCTGCTGCGGCGTACTTCGCCTCGACCTCCTCGAACCGGTCGCCGAGCCCGAGGGCGATCGCCTGCTGGCGAAGGTTGGACAGCTGACCACCCGGGATCTCGTGGGTGTAGACGCGACCGGTCGGCGCGGGAAGTCCGGATTCGAAGGGCGCGTACACCTTTCGCAGCGCCTCCCAGTACGGCTCCAAGTCGCAGACGGCTTGCAGATTCAGTCCGGTGTCGCGTTCGGTGTGCGCAGCGGCGGCCACGATCGCCGACAGTGCGGGCTGGCTCGTCGTGCCTGCCATCGCCGCACTGGCACCGTCGACCGCGTCCGCTCCCGCCTGCCACGCAGCGAAGTACGTGGCGAGCTGACCACCCGGAGTGTCGTGCGTGTGCACGTGCACCGGGAGGTCGAAGTTACTACGCAACGCCGTGACCAGCGTGGTTGCCGCAGGCGCCCGCAGCAGTCCGGCCATGTCCTTGATCGCGAGCACGTGCGCGCCCGCGTCGACGATCTGCTCGGCCAGCTTCAGGTAGTAGTCAAGCGTGTACAGATTCTCCGCCGGATTGGCAAGGTCACCGGTGTAGCTCATCGCCACTTCGGCTATGGCAGTACCGGTTTCGCGAACCGCGTCGATCGCCGGGCGCATCTGGTCGACGTTGTTCAGCGCGTCGAAGATCCTGAAGATGTCGATACCGGTATCGGTCGCCTCGGAAACGAATGCGCGCGTGACCTTTTCCGGATACGGCGTGTAGCCGACCGTGTTGCGGCCGCGCAGCAGCATCTGCAAACAGATGTTCGGCACCGCTTCACGCAGGGCCGCGAGACGCTCCCACGGATCCTCGTGCAAGAACCGAAGGGCCACATCGTAGGTCGCGCCACCCCATGCCTCGATGGACAGCAACTCCGGCGTCAGATGCGCGACGTGCCCGGCGACGCCGAGCAGGCCTGTCGTCCGGACCCGGGTCGCCAGCAACGACTGGTGTGCGTCACGGAATGTCGTGTCGGTGACACCGAGAGCCTTCTGCTCGCGCAGTGCCTTCGCGAAGCCCTCCGGGCCCAACTCGAGCAACCGCTGCCGCGAACCGTTCGGCGGGGCGACCGTGAGGTCGATGAGGGGCAGCTTGTCTTTCGGATAGACCTTCGACGGCCGAGTGCCGTGCGGCTTGTTGACCGTGACGTCTGCAAGGTAGTTCAGAATCTTCGTGCCACGGTCTGCCGATCCGCGTTGGGTCAGCAGCTGTGGCCGCTCCTCGATGAACGACGTGGTGACGTTTCCGGCCCCGAAGTCCTCGTCGTCGAGAACCGCCTGTAGGAACGGGATGTTCGTCGATACTCCGCGTATACGGAACTCCGCCAACGCGCGACGCGCCCTGGCAACAGCTGTCGGGAAGTCCCGGCCACGACAGGTCAGTTTGACCAGCATCGAGTCGAAGTACGCCGCGACGTCGGCGCCCAAGTTCGCGCCGCCGTCGAGCCGGATTCCGGCACCACCGGGCGACCGGTACGCGGTAATGCGGCCGGTGTCGGGCCGGAACCCGTTCGCGGGATCCTCGGTCGTGATGCGGCACTGCAAAGCCGCGCCGCGCAAGACGATCTTGTCCTGGGTCAGCCCCAGGTCGGCGAGCGACTCCCCCGACGCGATGCGAAGCTGCGACTGAACGAGATCGACGTCGGTGACCTCCTCGGTCACTGTGTGCTCCACCTGGATTCGTGGATTCATCTCGATGAAGACGTGGTTGCCGCGCTTGTCGAGCAGGAACTCGACAGTCCCTGCGCAGGTGTAGCCGATCTGCTTGGCGAAAGCGACCGCATCGGCGCAGATCTTCGCCCGCACCTCCGACGGCAGATTCGGAGCAGGCGCAAGCTCGATGACCTTCTGGTGGCGGCGCTGCACCGAGCAGTCGCGCTCGTAGAGGTGAATCACGTTGCCCTGCTGGTCTGCCAGGATCTGCACTTCGATGTGGCGCGGATCGATGACGGCCTGCTCGAGGAAGACGGTGGGATCGCCGAACGCCGATTCGGCTTCGCGCGCCGCAGCCTCGATCGACTCCTTCAGTTGTTCACGTTCGGCCACGCGCCGCATGCCGCGACCGCCACCACCGGCGACCGCTTTGACGAACAACGGGAACGTCATGTCCTCGGCAGCCGCGAGCAACTCCTCGACATCAGCAGACGGCTCCGACGACGCGAGCACCGGAAGTCCGGCTGCCTTCGCTGCGGCAATGGCGCGCGCCTTGTTGCCGGTCAGCTCGAGAATCTCCGCCGACGGCCCTACGAAGGTGATGCCTTCGGCCGCACATGCTGCGGCGAGGTCCGGGTTCTCGGAAAGAAAACCGTATCCGGGGTACACCGCGTCTGCCCCGGAACTCTTTGCCGCAGAGACGATCTCCGAGATCGACAGGTACGCCCGCACCGGGTGACCTGTCTCACCGATCTGATAGCTCTCGTCGGCCTTCAGCCTGTGCAGCGAGTTTCGATCCTCGTACGGAAAGACAGCGACCGTACCCGCACCGAGTTCGTACGAGGCACGAAACGCACGGATAGCAATTTCGCCGCGATTGGCTACCAAAACTTTCGAGAACAACGGATCCCCTAGATTTCAAGGTCGCTCGCACCGGCTGAAAACTGACGCCTTCGGTGACTGCAAACATCAACTTGCACGCTACGTTGGGCCAACCCGAGCAAACATCGGCCAACTGGTCAGTTCTCGTGACAACTTTTCAGCGTTTTGGAGCAGTCCTCCCGGCGGGCGACGCAATGGTCTCATCTCCTTCGACGCCAACGTGACGGCGATCAGCTGTCAGCACGCCGAGTGGAATGTCGACCGGCAGCGGGTTCGGTTCTTGCCGTCGTCGCCGCGTCGCAGTGGGCGAGACGCGGTCGGTTTGAAAACGCGTCCTCTGTGGTGCCTTCTGCTAACACTGGGTCCGAGTGAACTTTGATCCCTCGGGATGGGCGGCCGCGCTGTTCGCACTGCTCCCCTCCCCCTGGCCGCAAACCTCATGGGGCAAAGGGGGTGGAGGCGCGCGGTGATTCGTTCCTAGCCTTCGAAGGACTACACGAAGTGCTACCCGTCACACCGCTTTCCGAACTCGCTGCAAGTGGAAGGATGTCTGCCGAACAACACCACCGATTGCGGTCGGTGGCGCAGACCTTCGGCGGACGCGATCGAACTGTTCAACCTCGCCGCGGTCCCGATCACTCGATACCGGTACCGCGACAACACAATCCCCAACCCCTGGACCGTGGCCAAACACGCCTAACGGCAGACACCATGGAGAGCCCGTGGGGTGGAAACACGCATGGCGGGTTCGGCGAGCGGGCTGCGGAAACGGACCGATGGCAACATCGGCACCGCGCCGCACGCCGACTCAACCAACTCCTGACCTTCCGCCCCGCACATTCCGTGTTCCCGCGGGTTGTCGTCGGTTCATCCGGCAGCCATCCGGCGAAACCCGCCGGATAAACGCCGGATACTGGTCGAAAACGCTCCCCCGCACAGCCGGGGCTGTACCTTAAAGAGTCTCTGACCTGGGCCTTTTACGTGGTGGTCCCGGCTGGGTTCGAACCAGCGACCTTCCGCGTGTGAAGCGGACGCTCTTCCACTGAGCCACGGGACCGTGTGACCGTGGTGGAACATTACACGGTCGTTCGGATGCTTCCCAATCGCTTTGCCGGTCTATTGCGGCAATGTCTGCAGACCAGCCACCGATTCGGCATCGACACACGATACTGGTCGAGTGCAGCGGCTGGATGACGATGCGGCGATGGCCCTGTTGGAGAACACGGCCGGCGCGATCGTTTCCGTGGATACGAACGCCACGATCCTCTTCGTCAATGCCGCGGCCGAGCGGCTGACCGGCTTTTCACGTTCCGAGTTGATCGGTACGCCGATCACGCGGTTGCTCCCACCGGAACATGCGGAGAAGCTGCTCTGCCGCGCGGACGGCACGTGCGTGCCGGTCGAGTTGTCCACCGCTACGTTGCCCAATTCGCCCCAAGCGTTCGTGCTCACGCTCCATGACATCACCGAGCGCCAAGTGACCGAGGAGGCATTGCGGGCGTCCGTGGCGGAACTTGCGGCCGAACGGCAGGCGCAGGCGGACCTCGAAACCTACCAACGGGTGCTCGAACAGATCGCACGCGGCAAACCGCGCGACGAGACGCTCAATGATTTATGCCACGAGGTCGAAGCTCGCTTCCCCGGCACGATTTGCAGCGTCATGGTGCCCGACGCGACCGGCCAACGACTTCACGTCGCAGCGGCCCCGTCGTTGTCGCCTGCGGCCCGCACAGCGCTGGCCGACCTTCCTGTCCAAGATGGGGTCGGTTCGTGCGGCACCGCCGCCGCTACGGGCCGAACCACGATCGTCTTCAACACACTCACGGACCCGCGTACGGCAAATTTCGTCGACCTCGCTCGCGATTTCGATCTGCACGCGGTGTGGTCGAGTCCGTTGTACGACTCCGACACCCGGCTCTTGGGCACGTTCGCGCTGTATCGCTCGGTCCCCCACCAGCCCGGCGCCTCCGAAATCGCAGCAATTGGAGCGGCGGCGGGGCTTGCGGCCCTTGCGATTCAGCGGTCGGACGCAGATCGGGCACTGACCGAGGCCGCAGAACGCGATCAGCTGACCGGGCTCTTCAATCGCGCACGGTTCCTGACCCTGCTCGCGGGCGAGCTCGCGAACCCGGACGCGCGGGTTGCTGTGCTGTTCTTCGACCTAGATCGCTTCAAGCGCATCAACGACAGCATGGGTCACCCGGCCGGCGACCGGATTTTGGTCGAGGTCAGCGGGCGACTGTCCGATGTCGTCGGCGAATCGGCAATTCTCGCGCGTTTCGGCGGTGACGAGTTCACGGTCCTGCTGCCCGAGGGCACCGATTCCGGCATTGCGGCGTTGGCCGATCGAGTCAACGCCGCGTTTGCCGCACCCTTCGTGATCGACGGCGGCGAATTCTTCTTCACAGTGTCGATCGGGGTCGCCGTCAACGACGAACATTCCGACGCATTCAGCCTGGTTCGCGATGCCGACGCCGCGATGTACGTCGCTAAGGAACGTGGGCGGCCGGGATTCGTTCAGTTCGACAACGCCCTTCGCGAGCGTGCCGTCGAACGTCTGACCCGCGAGAACGAGCTGCTCCGCGCGATCGAACGAGACGAGTTGGTCGTCGAATATCAGCCACTGACGAGGCTGAGCGACGGCTCGTTGTATGGATACGAAGCGCTGGTCCGGTGGCCGCACCCCACCCTCGGCCTTCTGCCACCGGCTGAATTCATTCCTCTGGCAGAAGAAACCGGCCTGATCGTCCCGCTCGGCATCAGCGTTCTCCGGACCACCATTCGCGACATCGCCGGATTAGCGAGCATCAATCCTGACGTTCGCGTCAGCGTGAACGTCTCCGTCCTCCAACTCGGCGACCGATCGGTCGAGAACGCGATCCGTTCGTCGCTCGACCGATACCGGGTTGCGCCAGCCAACCTCGTCGTCGAAGTGACCGAAACCGGGTTCATGCAAGACCTCGACATCGCTGCCAACGCCCTGCGACGCATCGCCGATCTGGGGGTGGACGTGATGATCGACGACTTCGGCATCGGCTACTCCTCGATTGCACGCTTGTCGGAATTGCCGATCGTCGGTGTCAAGATCGACCGTCGTTTCACCAAGAATCTCGGAGCCGACACCCAAGCGAACGGGGTGCTCGCCGCAATCACCCGATTGGCCCACGCATTCGAGCTGCTCGTCGTCGCCGAGGGCATCGAATCGAGCGAGGCTCTCGCCGTAGCGGACAAGGTCGGCTGCGACTACGCCCAGGGCTTTCACCTCGCCAGACCGATGAGGGTCGATGCAGCTCGAGCGGCGCTACTGACGTTTGTCAGCCAGGAATGAGTCACAACCCGTCACAGGCCGTACGGAATCAGTCGCTTGGTTTGGCCATGTATAGCCGGTACGGGTCACCAAGTCCGTCGACCAGCGCGCGCTCTTCCGCCGGTATCCGGATGACGTAGCCGAGCGCGAGGACCGAGACCGTCAGAGGCGCCAGCCAATTCCCGTATGCGATGGTGAAGCCCAGTGCACAGAGCACCGGCCTAAGACGGGTGCCTGATCAGGCGGTACAGGCCGGTGTCGATGACCCGGTGGCCGGGTGCGGTGTGAATTTCGAAGGTGAAGAACGATCCCAACTGCCGGACTGCGGCCAATCTGAGGGCCTGCCCAGCGCCGGGACGAGCGGGCTGAGGATGCCGCCTCGATGTATGCGGCGAGGAGGCCGATGCCGATGCCTACACCGGTCGCCGCAGCGCTGAGCTACGCATCGCTCGGTGGCTCGTTCTTGCCGATTCGGTACACGCAGTACACCCAAGCAACAAATCCGACGGCCAGGACGGTTGCGGCGATCGGGTTGGTCGCAAAGTAAGCGAGTCAACAGACCCCCTGGCCAGCGGATTTGTGACAACAGAGGTGGTTCGGCTAGTGTTTCCAGTCGCACCTCAGAGGCTGTTTCTTACGGCCGAAGAGGATGAAATGCGGATGTAGCGCAGTTGGTAGCGCACAACCTTGCCAAGGTTGGGGTCGCGGGTTCGAATCCCGTCATCCGCTCGAGAGGGTCGTTTTTGGCCTTACGGTGGAGTGGCCGAGTGGTGAGGCAACGGCCTGCAAAGCCGTGCACACGGGTTCGATTCCCGTCTCCACCTCGCGCGATTAGCTCAGCGGGAGAGCGCTTCCCTGACACGGAAGAGGTCACTGGTTCAATCCCAGTATCGCGCACCACAGTTAGTGCAGGTCAGGCACCCTTTCGGGGTGCCTTTCTTGTTCTCATGCGATAAGCATGCAATAGGCGCCAGACAGGTCTACGGTCGCGGACGAATATTCCAGTACCGCGACCATCCGGAAGGCCCGCCACGATCACCACACCCTCAGCCGCAGCGACCATCGCCTTTAACGACCACAAAATTCTGTGGCAGACGCGCAATGCTGCGATCCCCCCTCCCCGCCGGCGCAATCGAAGCTGAGAAAATGGACGACGACTACGACTACCCAGCCGCACGAGTTCGTCCGCTGGGAACTGGAGATGTACGGGCACTTCCGTCGTGTGGTCCGGCAGCCGGCTTCCCTCCGACACCGGACGTCACGACGCAGAAGATAGCCCGAGGGACTGACAAACCCTTTGCTTTCCCGAGATCAGCCGAAGAGGCGGCTCTATCGACGTCTACGAAGCAGCAGATGCATGATCGCCCGGTCAATCCGTGGATGGGTGGTAGCTTGCGGCGATGGAATCTTTGTACATCGTGTTGCTTATGGCTGCACTGATCTGCGGTTTCATAGCGGCGACCATTGCGGAGCAAAAGTGGCTGAGTTGGGGCGGGTACTTCGCTTTCGGCTTCTTCTTCGGACCGATAGGCATACTGGCAGCGGTTCTCGCCGCCACTCGCGTGCCCGCCCAAGGAGCGCCTCAATCGCGCTCGGACGCAGCGACTGCGCCGTCGGCAATATCCGAGCAACTCAAAGAGCTATCTGAATTACACGCCTCTGGAGTTCTGACCGACGACGAGTTCAGGGCTGCGAAGGCAAAGTTGCTCAGTTGAGCGCAACTTGCTGAGAAGGAGCACCGGGGCTGACGGCAGCGCTGGCGTCGCACGATGCGCTGGGAAGGTTCTTTCCCCTCCGCACCCTTTAGAGCCAGACGACAGACCAGCACCTGAGGAGACTCACTAACCAAAGGCAGTCGGCAAACAAGCGGAGCCGAAACACAGTTGCCCTACGACGACTGGAATTGGAGCGGCTGTGCCCGTCCCGCCATAAAACTCAGGGACCGGGGATGTGCCCCACATCTCGGAGCCGTCATCCACCCCGCAAACCCAGTACACGTGATACCGGCCGGGGGTTACTTCAGTCGAGACTTCATGCCCGTCTGCACCAGGCAGGACAGGTTTCAGCTGTCCGCGGTTTCCGAACCACGGCAGCTCGGGCGTCTCTTGGTCCGGCACCTCGGGGTCGGTGAACCCAATCTCCTCGCAGTTGATCTCGCGCGAAGTCCCGTTGTGGACGGTTACTGTGACGGTCGTTCCCGATACCGACGCCGTGGCTGTGACATTCCCCGGCGCAGCCTGGGCGGGGCCACCCGCGGACACCAAGCACAGAAGACCCACGGATGTGACAACGGCGGTACGCAAAGTTGTGACGGTCATCTGAGCCTCAATTCAGCCTCTAGGATCACTAGCCTTCTGTGTACCCGGCCGATTGATAGCCCAATCAGTGGCCTCCATCAGCGAAGGCTTGTATTCCGCAAAATTGGAACTGGATGACAGCATTATCTGGGGCGATGACGGTGGCCCAAGGGGGATCGGCGACGGCTGATGCAGAATGCGACGCCCTGACCTCGAAACCTACGCGTCTGCCGACATGAACTTCCCGTCGGTTGTATGTTCAACTCGTGTCAACAAATGTGCCCGTAGTCCCCTTGCAACTTGCCCGATATGACAGTGAACCTCTTCAACGCAGTCCGCTCGTGCTGGTGGCGGCGCAGATCAACTTCGAAGAGATCGGGACCGGCGTATCCCACGCGCAAGCGCGCGAGATCCAAAAGGCTTTGGACGCTTCGTGGACCAGCCTGCAGCCCGCACCCCAGATGCGGGTCACTCTCACTGCAACAGGGCCTGTTTCCGAAACAAGCCGCTCCGCATATCGGTTGCAATCGAGCGTCGGGGCCTGGTCTCTCGTCATCAGTCCAGACAGCGTGACACTTGAGACTCAGAATTACCCCGGTTGGGGAAAAATGGCGCCGCAAATAGAAAGTGTCGCCGACGCTGTTGCCAAAGTGTTTGACCCATCCCAATGTTTGCGTCTAGGGCTCAGATACATCGATAAGATTCCACTGCCAGACGGCCACGACAACTGGGATGGACTCATCCCGGCGGCGATCCGCAGTCTTCTGAGTGACCCCACCTTCGGCGGTTCTGTGTTGGGCTCCGATCAGCGCCACATGCTACAGCTAGAAGAGGGCGCGCTATGCATGTTTCACCACGGGTTACAAGCAGACGATCAGGGCCGGGCCTCAGGCATATATCTGCTTGACTACGACGTCTTCGATCAAAGCCCCCGAGCATTCGCCGTCGGCGACATAATGGCGGCAACAACTGTGCTCCATCAGCACACGGGCGCGCTGTTTCGCGCATCCCTCGACGACACGCTGTACGAATGGCTGAAAGGGGATGAGAAATAGATGTATTCAACCAAGACCAGACTTGCGTCGCACGAGCCTTCTACGCTGCCGATCGACTATTTGACGACTGCCACTGAACTGGACGAGGTCCTCGACCCTTTCAGGACGCCTCTCACCGATGCCACTTCACTTTCCGATGTCGTTACCAACCGCGACGCTCACAATCGGCCGTACGTGTATGTCGATCCCTGCATTGTGCGCTCGCCCCAGTTCCATGATTGGCGCTGGAGCGCGGGCACGGCGACCTCGATCGACTTTGAGCCGACTCGCTACATCTTTGGGCTCATCGCGTCGGTCTGGCAATCGTCTCGCATGGGGTTCGCGACGAGCGACGCGCCAGTGTTCGACCGTGCCGCGCACGTGGATCTAGGTCCTGCGGCACACCTGCAGACCAGCCTCGCTGATATTCAAAGGTGGCTTGGCATCGGCCTTCAACAAGCGACAGACGCCGCAGGGATCAGTCGCGGAACCGTCTACGCGTGGCGCGATCGCGACAGCACGCCGCGGCCGGCGACCGTACACGGGCCCGTTTTGAGACTGCATGGCCTCATCTCTTCAGCAGTAGAAGCCGTCGGGCGCGACGGCGCGCGCGCCTGGTTCCATCAGGGTGAACCGTCGCCGCTGGATCAGCTGGTAGATGCGCGCGGTGATACGGAAAAGGTGCGTCTCGTCGCGGCGCGATTGCGACGTGCGCTCACCGCGCCTCCTCTGCCGCCCGTCGACGACATGTTGGCGGCAAACTTCGCTGACGCCGCTGAGTAAGAACAAGCGACGACGTGACTGAAAGTAGTGCAATCGGCGACTTCGGAAATTGCGATCCTTGGCCAGAGGGCCTGTTTGAGCACCTTGATACCTACCGGCAGGGCCATATCATCGAGAACGTCCCGGCGTTCTTTCTAGAGGCCGCACTCGCGCCGATATGGAGCCCTCCGAGACAACAACTGAGTTCGCTCACGCCGACGATTGCGGGCGAGTTCGGATATGGGCCCATGCGCGCGATGATGCTCACGCAAGCTTGTGACCTGCTAAAGAGGACGAATCCTTGGATCACCGTTGCGCCGGTCTATGATGCCGCCAACCGACTTCAACCAGGACAACACGGACAAGTCAGAAGTGGCCAATTCGGCCACTTCATACCCATCACCGCCGACTGGGCGACGAGTGGGCTTTGGGTCGCGGACCTTCGCCTAGAAATGCCTCTGGAAAAAACAGTCCTGATCGGTCAAACCCCACTCGAGGCGTTCGGAAATGACCTTGAATATGCCTTGCTTGCGCGGAAGCTTGGTGCTCGGCGGCAGCGGCTTGCCGCACCGCTGCCGTGTATCGCCCACCTTTCCGAACCGCTATACGACGGACTGCGGCGACAACCAGATGGAGGTGAAGCGCTAAACGCGCACGTTCGAGAGCTTCGAGTTCAGTGGAACGATCCCACAAACCCAACCGTCCTTGCGCTCTTCGTCGTGGCTTTAGACGAATCCGAGCGCTCGCAGATCGATGTCGACGGTTGGACTGAGCTTGTACTTAGTCTGTACCAGTCTGCGTACGCCGAAGGCGTCACTATCGTCGGTCCGGAATTCACAAGTATCGAAGTCATGTCGGCGGCCGACTATGTAACAAGTTCGCTCATCGAGGACACACAATCGTCCTAACATGATTGTCCCGCCCATTGGTCCGGGCACTCGATCACCCCGCGAAGCCAAAACATCGGAAAGCCGCATGCAAACTGTGGGGTGCTATGTGAACCGGGTGCCGGATGGGTGGGGTTGGGGGGTGCCAGGGGTATCTGACAAACATCCCGTACGGCGCGTACAAGAATGCCGTACAGGTGTCGAGCCCGCCTCATGCAGGCCGAGGGCGGTATCCCTCTCCCCCGAACATCTCCTCGAGGTACCCGGCCACAGCGGTGGTGTCGGCCCATCATCAGGGCGCGTCGAGAGCCGATCTCAACGGCTTCTCCGACGTTCGCGACGGGGACTTGTCACCACCGTCGCCGGGGTCGCCACGCGCAGCTTGGAGGCATCCAATCGGCCTTCCGGGGTATGTGGGATCTGCTGTGAATAGATGGGTGCCTATGCCGGAGGGTGCGCGGCGGGTGCCGAGGGCGGTTGGTCCCCCACCCCCCTGGTCACACGGACGCGCGTGGATGAGCCGCAGCCTCGACGGCGGCCGCCGCACGGTCTCGCCTCTCCTGGTCCAACGCGCTGCGGCGGCGCCGGAATTCGCTGACGGTCGGCAGCGCCGGTGTCGCCCCTGAACACGCCACGTTCCAGGCAGTGGGCGCGCGTCCGCCGGTGTCGGCTTCGATCTGTTCGGCGGTGTCGAGGTCGACGGCGGCGAAGCGTAAGACACGGTGTCTGTGTCCTGATGTGTCGATCCGCTGGAGTCCGGCGAGGGTCGCGAACCCTGTAGTCGCGAGGTCGAAGCGGGCGACGGCTTCGACTGCTGCGGTCCATGCCGCGAGCGCGTCGGCGCCGGCCCTGAGGACGCTGCGAGTGTCGTCCAAGTCAGTCGTGGGCAGAGCGGTGGCGGCGTGGACGAGTGCCTCGCCGTCGGCCTCGAGGTCGCCGCGCCACTGCTCAAGCAGTTCGTCGGAGTGCTGAATGAGGACGCCGGCGACGAGGGCGTCGGCTTCGGCGCGGCCGCGTTCGCCGAAGGACTGGAGCCCGAGCTGCACGCCCAGTTGTGCGATGCGGACTGCCTTGTCGACCGCGGGGTCTCTGCCCGCGCGGATGGCGGCGAGGACGGCGCCGGCGAGCTGATCGTGGGTTGCGACGAGCGCACCACATTCGCGAGCGAGCCGATCGGCTTCGGCGAATCCGTCAACGACGGCCGGCGGTATGGGCAGTTCGAGCTGTCTAGCCGCCTGCGTGACAATCTGCCGGGCAGCGGATCCGGATGTTGGCATGGTGAGCCTTTCAGCGGTAGTCGTAGGTGTCGACATTGTCGCGGAAGAAATTGCGGGACCATTCCCGCTCGAATCGGCCGGGCCGCTCGCTGTGAACAGGGCCGCCCTCGCGGGGCACGTGGTTCCGCGGCTGTGCGGGTTCGGGTTCTGTCGTCCGGTCGAACAGGTCGTCGGCCAGTTGGCGGAACTCGTCGTCGTGTTCGAACATTCACTTGCCGAACAGTTTTCGTGCGGTCGCCCGCGCGGCGGCGGTCTCGTCGGCGTTATCGTCGGTGCGGGGTTCCCTTGTGCGGGCAACGAGTTCGGCGAATTGGTCGTCGTCGAGTTCGGCAACGAATGCCTCGATCGCGGTGACTACTGCCTCGGTCAGATCGGTTGTCGTTGCCATTTCAGGTGCCTTCCCTTAGTCGAATACCCAGCGGCCAGCCACTTTTCTGCCGCCGAACTTGTGTGCATGTCTGCGAATTGTTCTTGCACTGCAACCGTTTTCGGTTGCGATGTCGTGTGCTGCTTTCAATGGTGCGCCGGTTTGTGCGTGAACGGTAGGGATGTGACCGGTAGCGGACAATTCGGTTCGTAGGTTCCTGTCGAGGGTGCGGAGCCATGGTGGTATGGGTTGTCCGTAGCGGCTGCGTTGGCGGATTGTGTCTGCGACGAGGTAGGCGCACGCCCGCACAGTGTCGGGAGTCATGCCGGTTCAGGCTTTCCGTTCGCGCGGGGTTGGCGCCGTTCGCGCAGGATCACGTAGCGCGCCGCCGGGTAGCTCTTGCCTTCTGCGAGTAGGTGTTCGGCTCGTGCGCGCTCCCCCCGCAGGAAGCCTTGGGGCAACTCTCGGTCGATCCACGCGAGCGGATTCTTGGTGGGATCGGGTTCGGGGTGCGGTGCGAACTGCGTGGTTGCCTGCGGCGGTTCTTGGATCGGTGCGCGTGTTGTTAGACGCTCGAACGACGACGTGATTGGCGAGGTGATGTCGGTGGTGTCGGTGCCGTCGGGCTCGTCGATTACCTCCGCGTCGACCACTTCGGGTTCATCTTCTTCGTGTCCCGTTTTGTCGTCGCGCGCGTGCGCGATACGAAACGTAAGGGGAGAACTCTCTGGTGTAAGAGGATCTGGTGCTGCGTAAGTAGTGATCTGGTGGTAGGCAGTCTGGGTTGCACCTATTAAAGGGGTCTGATTGCACCTATTAACGTCCGTGATTGCACCTATTTCGGCCGTATTAGGTGCAGTCTGGGTTGCCCCCTTTTCGTCGGCTGAAATAGGTGCAGTCTGGGTTGCCTCCATTTCCGTCGGAATCACGAGCCGGTATACGTCGGATCGGCGGTTGCCTCGGCCGCGTGGCGCCTTCTCTGTCAGCTCGATGAAGCCACGCGTCAGTCCGGTCGCCAGCGCCGTCTTCACGGTCCGTTGGGAGACGTGCCCGTACTTCCCCTTGGCTGTATGCAGTTGCTCGGCGATGTTCCGCACGCCAGGACGCGCGTTCGACCCGTCCGGGTCCGCGTAGGACTCGAGTTCGAGCAACACGCGCCGGGTGGCTTCAGACAGGCCCGGGTCGCGCACCACGATCCGACGCCACGCATAACGCATCGAATGGGCCATTCGTCAGCCGCTCCGGACCGTCGAATTCGGCGCGTTTCGCGGGTAGGTCGGGAAACCGCAACGGCCGCAGTGGATTTCCAATCCGTGGCCGTACCTCGCGCAATAGTCGCAATTCGCACATAATCCGTCGAACGGGTGCCCTGGACGATCGGTCTCGCGACCGCAGAGAATGCAGACAGTCATGCCGACCACCTGCTTGGGAGCGCTACGCTCGATGTAGTCCGTTGTCGTGGTGGATGCTGAAGAGGGCCGGTCCGAGGGGACCGGCTTTTTCGTTCCGTCATGCTGCACCACCGACCGGGCGCAGCAGTTGGTCGAGTTCTTCGAGGTCGACCTTGAGGAGTCGCGGGCCGATCCGGTAGCCGGTGATTCGGCCGGCAGCGATGTAGCGCCGGATCGTCTTCGTCGACACGTCGCAGCATTCGGCTGCGACGGCAATGCTCGCGAGACGACGTGCAGATTTGTTCATCGGCATGGTTCAGTAATCCCCTTTCGGGATTACCGTCGCCACGCGGTTTCAGTTCGACATGTCCATGCCGGGCCAACAGTGTTCGGCTGTGTCTCAACTTTACAGCGGCTCGGCAAGTTTGCCGACCCCTTCAATAAACTAAGTCCGCACTCATGGAAGTTGGATCTCGGCGCCACGGCGATTCGCGGCCAGGTCAGCTCGTATCTGTTCGGCGGTGACGATTTCGCTGACATGGTCGCATCTCGCACCGAACCGCTCCGGTCCCGGAGAGTCCCGCAGCAAGAATGCCGCTCGCTTGGTTCGGTTTTGGGGAGTGCCGTCAACTTTCATCGCGCGTGATGTGGACACCTTGCCCGGTGGGTGGCCGACCAGCACGCCTTCGGTTGTGTCGAGGATGTGCAGCAGTGCGCAGCGGCAGTTTCGGCCCCGATAGGTCAGCAGGAGGTGGGATTTCAGTTTCCGCGTGCGTACCAGCTCTTCGTAGAGTCGGACTCGTCGGGCGTGCGCAGCGTGAGCGCTGTCGAAAACATCCCGGACGAACTCGTCGTTCATTCTGCACGCACCATTGCCGAGAGGGCTTGCGCGATAGCGTGATCGCGTCCGGCTGCAGTGTGCTGATACCGCAATGCAGCCTGCGGCGTCGAGTGCCCGAGCCTGCCCATCAGTTCGGCGAGCGTCGCCCCCGTCGAGGCCGCGAGGACCGCTCCTGTGTGCCGCAGGTCGTGCCAGCGGAGGTCTGGTCGCCCGGCAGCATCGCGAGCTTTGTAGAACTGCCTGTAGAGCGCTGAGGGCGCCAGGTGGCCACCGTGCTGCGCGGGAAACAGCAGCGCATCGCGGCCAGAATCGGTGTGCACCATCAAGTGTCGCTCTACCGCTGGCATCAGGTGTGGAGGAACCGCGACGTCTCGAGTACCGGCATCGGACTTCGGTGTCGTTACCTCGAACCCACCACTAACGCGGACAACGGCGCGGCGAATCCTGACGACACCGTTCTTTGTGTCAATGTCTTTGCGGCGCAACTCCGTTAGTTCACCGAACCGGAGTCCGCACCACGCGGCGAGCAAGGTCATCACCTTGTAGCGGTCGGGCATGGCCGTCACCAATGCTTCGATTTCGGGCAGGGTTGCGGGCTTGATCTTCTTGACTCGCTTCGAGGTCCCAGCACCGACGATCGTGCACGGGTTCGACGGGATCAGCCCATCCCCTGCGGCGGTCGTCAGAATCGACTTCAGCAGCCCGTAGGCGTGCGCCCTGGTGGTCGGCTTGCCGAGTGCCGCAGTGGCGTACCACTTTCGGACCGATGGCGAGGTGATGAGTCGGATGTCGGTGTCGTCGAACGTCGGCAGCAGGTAGTCATCGAGGATGTCTCGGTAGTGGGCGCGGGTTCGGGACTTCAGAGTGCGTTGCGTCAACCATGCCTCCGCGAACACAGCGAAGGTCGCGCTCGGCGCCTCTTCCTGCCCGCTCGATGGTGACCAGAGTTCGCGGTCGATTTCGCGGCGGCGGTCGGTCAACCATGCTTCGGCGTCGACCTTCGCACCGAACGTCGACGGTGCCTTGTGCACGTTGCCGTCCGGCCCGACGTAAGCGGCCTGCCATCGGTTCGACGGTTTGACCTGTCGGAGCCTGCCGAACGTTCTTCGGTTGCGCGTCACCGAGCCTGCTTTCCCATGCAATAAACATGCAATAGGAGAGTACATCTGTGGCCGCTTGTGGTCACTAGTGGCTCGCGGTACTGTTCGAAGAACATGCAGGTCAGCTGCCTAGAAATGCTGGTCAAACAACAGAAACGCACCGAGCATATGACTCTGGTTCAATCCCAGTATCGCGCACCACAGTTAGACCAGGTCAGGCCCCCTTTCGAGGGGGCCTGACCTGTTCCTACGGGTTATCAGGGCTAATTGATAAGGCGCGATACAGAACACGCATCGCGCCGTCGTTTGTCGGTGTTCCTGGCGTCTCGGCTCGCCTGACGTGTTTGGCACCCTCACGACTTGCCCGCGCCGTAAGGTCCGCCAAATGAGCGCGCCGAGAGTTGCCCTGGCCTGTGTTGCCGTTCTTCTACCGCTACTCGCGGGCTGCGGATCGTCGGACGGCGACTCACAAACCGACACGAGCAGCGTGGTCGTTAGCATCCGGACGTGGACGCCACCGAGCAGTGCCGTCGAGAACACGCCGCCGCCGACGAGCCCGGCCGAGTACACGCCGCCCAAGTCAGGTGCCGACAAGTACAAACAGACTTGGACGACGCCGTACGAAGAGACCACCTGCAGCCAGTTCAAAACCGCCATGAGCGGCAAACAGCAGTGGGTCCTGGCGGCGGACATGCTCACCAGCGCGCGACAGGTGGACGAGAAGGGTGCAGAAATGGCGTCCGACGATTTGATCACCGAATTCCGAAACGGCCTTGTGACCGTCTGCGTGATCGACACGATGACAATGACGGATGCAGGCGTGGGGCTTTACATGACCGAGCCGCGATTCAAGCCGTGAGAAGCTGTCAAATTTCGCCACATAAAGCCCTCAAATCGACGCGCTCATCACGATCACGATTCGCCGACAGGCCAGGGCCGCAAGGCTTTCGGCCCGGCGTCGTTCGTCCCCGACTGGCGCACTGAGGCCGCCCGAGATCGACGCTGACGCCCGAAACCGGCCGCCCTGGATGACGGGGATGCCCGCGAAATATGCTGTCGGCGTGTCGACCTGGCCGGGCCGACTCGATGCGGAAGACTGCAACCATGGGGGTTGCTGGTTGGGCGCTCGTCTTCTCGGTCGCGGCGATCGGCTGGCAAGTTCTGGCCACGTGGATTCGCTGGCCCCGCGTGGCGGTCGTCATGCGGCAGGGGGTCGTAGTTGGCCAGACGTCGGGCGGTTACACGGCCCATCTGATCGTCGTGAACAGTGGGGCCGAGGCTGCGACGATCGCGAACGCGGGAATCTACACCGATGACCCGAGCGTGCAGCGATTCGATATCGAGTACCAACGCGACAACGGAGTTGATATCGATGGTCCGGAACTTCCGGCTCGCATCGAGGCTCACGGCTGTCTGGTGTTCAAGTTTCCGAATGACCAACTGGCCTACATTCGCCCCGGCGACAAGTACGGCGGCTATGCCCAACGCTACAAGCGGTTCCGCCGATGGTTTCTGCCGTCGAGGCAGACTCCAATTCGTGAGTACACAACCAATCGCTGGATCACGTAGTAGGGAAATCTCCGATACTCGCTGATCACGGCCAATTCTGCGACGGGAAACCTACCCAACGTCAGTGCAGTTGATTCCCTAGTTCTGTAGCAATCTCTGTATCTAGGGAGGGTCAGGCGGCCGCGATCGGGTCCGCAAGCTCGCTGGACTACTGCGAGAACCCCTCCCCCCCAGGTCAGCAATTTTCATGCCGCATGAATACCGACAACTCGCCGACGAGACCGTTGAGATTCCGCCGACGACGGGCGCAATGCCGCTGCCGACATCATGTACTTGTGGACGAAGTCACCCGGCGTCGAGGCGAAATTTCACTCGAAGAAACCGCCGACGCCGGGTGACCGTTGCCCGGCGCGAGGAAGGGATTCACCCATTTGTAGGCCTGCATGAGGCGGAGGAAAGTCTGCACTCGCTTCTCGCCGTCCCGGTTGATACGCGGTGCAATATCGATCAAGACCAGCCCGACTGACAGTCCCGGACCTTCCCTTCGGCTACCAGCGCTGCTCGACCGCCTAGCGAGGCACCCACGAGTACCGGCGGTCGGTCCAGCGCACCGACAATTGCGCGCAGATCGGCAACAAAATCGACGAGCGCATAGCTACCGTCTGGCGGCCACTCGCTGGCGCCGTGTCCGCGAGCATCCACGTTGAAGACGAGCCAGCCGTGGTCGGCGAGGTGCGACGCAGTGCGCACCCAGGAGTGCCTGGTCTGGCCACCGCCATGCAACAACACAACTGTTCCGCGCGGATCGGCTGATGGCGTCCACCTGTCAGCGGCGAGACGGTTTCCGGCCACTACCGGGAGCGATTCGGCGTCTTCCATCGGAGACGTTTCAGCACGACCTGGGTGGAAGAAGTTCCAACCAGCAGCGACGTCGGTGACGGATTGCGCTACGCCGGAACACAACTCCAGATGAACACGATCGAGGCGGACGCTGCGAAGGTAGGTCATCGACGACATCCCGACCACGTCGCCGAAGCCGATCTGCAAGGCACGCGCACTCACACCTGCCATGCCGACGAGGCGTCCATCGTGATCTCCTGAACGGGTATGTGCAGGTGCGGGGTGAGCTGGCTCGGGACCGTCATCAGATTCTGCGTCACGAGTGCGGCTTCGGCTAATAACATGCAGCCGGAATGGTCGCCGCCGCTATCCCGCGGGCTACTCAGCGGTCGCCTTTCTTGGATTGGGTTGCTATACGTGGGTCTTGGCGACGGCTTCGAGCTCAGCGAGGGCGACGGCGAGGTAGTTCGCCATTCTCTGCAGATGCGGGAGTTTGTCGCGGCAGCCGACGATGCCGATGTTCAGCCGACCGCCGGTCGAGAACGCAGTGATGTTGAGGGCCTGGCTGTGCATGAGCATGGACAGCGGGTAGGCCTCTTCCAACGTGGCTCCGCCGAGGTAGTGCGGCGCGGGCGGGCCTGGAACGTTCGACAGCACGAGATTCGCGTGTGGCAGACCGCCTCGGCCCGCGATCCCGAGCAGTGACTGCGCCACCAAGGGGCCAGCGATCAGGACAGCTTCGCGTTCCCTCGCAGCGGGCGATTTCCGCATCAAGGCTGCTTTGCCGTCGCTGGTGGATCGATTGATCGCGTTTAGACGCTCGACCGGATCGGCGAGCTCGGTGTGTAGTTTGGCGAGGACCATGCTGACCGCGTTGCCGCCCGCGGCCACATTTGGCTGGCGTAGGGACACCGGGACACCGGCAGTGAGGCTGCGGACCTGCGGCTCTCCGATGTCCTCGAGATAGCGGCGAAGGGCAGCGGCACATATCGCGAGAAAGACGTCGTTGAGCGTCACCCCATACGCGGCCGAGACGGCCTTGAGGCGAGTCAGTTCATAGGTTTGAGTGACCGCTCGGCGCTGTCGGCTGATTCTGCCGTTCAGCGTCGGTGAGGTTGGTCCGCCAAATGGCAGGACGTTCTTGGGATCGCGTACCTCCGATACCTTCTTGGCGGCGTCGAGGACCAGTCTGCCGGCGTCGGCGACCCCGGCGACTATTCCTCGCAGACCCGTCGACAACGTGGCAATCCTCGGTTGGACCGAAGGGCCGGCGCCGGTGTTGTGCGGGTCGACAGTCCAGATCGGACGCGCAACGGGATTGGCCGGGTCCGTGGCCAGGCTCTTGATGAAGGCCTGGGTCCCGGCAACGCCGTCCATGAGCGCGTGGTGGACCTTGAAGTACAGCGCGAACCGACCGTCCTCGAGTCCTTCGATGATGTGTTGTTCCCACATCGGACGGCTGGGATCCAACGGACGCGAGTGGAGCCTGGAGATGAGGATGCCCAGCTCGCGTTGACTGCCCGGACGAGGCAGTGCCGAGTGCCGGAAGTGGTAGTCGAGGTCCACCGCGGTGGGGTCGAGTTGCAGCCACGGTCCGAGCAGCAGCGGCGGGAGATGATGGGCCAGGGTGTAGGTGAACGTGGGGGCGACGTCGTGTCGTTCACGCATGCTCGCGACGAGTTCGCGGACGAATTCCGGGCCGGCCCCCTCAGGCGGGGTGAAGATCGCGCGGAGTCCAACGTGGCAGTACGCCTCGTCGGATTCGAACAGGAAGAACCCACGGTCGACGAGATTGAGCGGGTGTTTGATCGGGCTACGGGTCTGCTTACTCATGCGGGTTGCCCCGATGGCATACGCGTCCCGCGGAGCGCCTTCTTGTCGATCTTGCCTACGGCGTTCTTGGGCAGCGCGTCTAGGACGTGGATCGTTTTGGGGCGCTTGTACTTGCTCAGATGAGTGGCGCAGCGCTCTTCGAGCTGTTGCAGATCGATGGTCGAACCGGGTCGCGGTTGCACGTAGGCGACCACGATCTCACCCCAGGTTGGGTCGGGTACGCCGATGACAGCGGCTTCGAGGACTGCGGGTTCTCCCGCGAGCACGTCCTCGATTTCCTTGGGGTAGATGTTCTCCCCGCCGCGGATGATCATCTCCTTGGACCGACCCACCAGGCTCAGGTAGCCGTCAGCGTCGAGGTGCCCGACGTCGCCGGTACGCAGCCATCCATTGACGATGACCGCTGCTGTGTCGTCGGCGCGGCCGAGATAGCCACGCATGACGTTCGGGCCTCGGACCACGACGTCCCCGTTTTCGCCCTGCGCAACTTCGTTGCCGTCGGGATCGAGAATGCGCAATTCCTGTCCGGGGAAGGGAATTCCGACGGTGCCGGCTTTCCGCACCCCGGAGACGGGGTTGATCGTCGAGCCGCAGGTTCCTTCGGAGAGCCCGTAGCCCTCCAGCAGTGGAAATCCGTAGCGGTTCTCGAAGCGGGCCAGCAGCTCGGCCGAGGCCGGGGCGGCCCCGCACACGGCGAATCGAACCGAAGAGGTATCCGGCTTCACCTCGTCCGGCAGTGCAGCAAGCATGCTGTAGATCGTGGGCACGGCACTGAAGAACGTCGGGCGCACGCTTTCGATCGTGGCGAAGAAGGTCCTGGGGTTGAATCGGTCGGCGATGACCACACTTCCGCCCGCGCGCAGCGGGGTGAGCACGCTGACCACGATGCCGTTGACGTGGAACAACGGCAGGATCAGCAGGCTGCGGTCGGTCGCGGTCATTTCGAGCGCCGCTTCGCCCATGGCCGTCATGGCGTCGAGGTTGGCGTGGTCGAGCATGACGCCCTTGGGCGTACCGGTGGTTCCGCTGGTGTAGATCAGCAGCGCGATAGCGGACTGGTCCGAGTGCGGCTTGGGCCCGGGGTCAACTGGCTCGTGGGCGATATCGCTGACGTGCAGTGTCGGCACTATGGCCGGGGCGGCGTCGCCGTCGACAACGAGCAGGCGCGCGTCCGAGTCGGCTAGCTGGCGGTCGACTTCGGTTGGTGTGAGGGCCGGGTTGACCGGTGTGACGGTTGCACCGATGCGCCAGGCCGCGAAGAGCAGCACGACGAACTCGGGCCGGTTGCGGAGCTCGAGTGCCACGACATCGCCGGGGCCGATTCCGAGGCCATGCAGCTGACCGGCGGCCGCTTGGACGCGCTCGAGCAAGGTGACGTTGGTGAGCCAATGTCGGCCGTCGGAGATCGCGTGTCCGTCCGGGTCGCGGGCCGCCCGGTTGTCCGGCAGAGTGCTGTAATGCATTGCGGTTAGCGGGCTTTCGACTTCAGGTGGCGGGTCAGGAACTCGATCTGGTCGGCGACGATCTCTTCGAATGGTTCGCCGAGATAGAACGCGAAGTGTCCGGCGTCGTAGGTCTTGATTTCTGCGTGTGGTGCGGTGCGTGCGTAGCGAATCGTCTCCTCGGGCGGGGTGACGGAGTCGGTGTTGCTGACGCAGAACAGGATCGGCATCTTGACGTTCTTGGCCGACTTGCCCGGCCGGTAGGCCACGATCGTCGGGATGACGCGGGCAGCGACCTCGTTGCGAAACGGCATGCTCGGCGAAACGAGCGCTTCATAGCCGGGAAGTGCGTCGGGGGCGTTCATGAGCGCGAGTGATCCGGGTGGTCCCGCGAGCGGAATCATCGCTGGCTCGCCGCCGCGGACCATGGCGACCAGATCTTTGGCGAGGGTCGGCATTCCTTTCGCGGTCGCTTTGGGGCCCAGCGCCATCGCCGAGGCGAGCCCGTCGGTGAACGGGCACTGCGAAATCGCGGCGACAAGTTCGGGGTGGCGGGAGGCGACGGTGATCGAATGTCCGCCGCCGAAGGAACTCCCCCACACTGCGAGGCGTGTGCCGTCGACGTCGGGGCGACTCTCGAGGTGCGCGATCGCGGCGTCCCAGTCGGCGAGTTGGCGCTTGATGGACAGCAGTTGGCGGGGTTCGCCGGTGCTGTCGCCGAAGTGCCGGTAGGTGAAGGCGAACGCGGCGATTCCCGCCTGGGCGAACCGTTCGGCGAACGCGTCCAGGCGCATCTCGCGGGTCGCGCCAAGTCCGTGGCCGAGGATCACCACGGGTGGATTCGCAACTCCGGCAGGCAAGTAGAGCCAGGCTGCGCAGGTGTCCTCACCCGAGCGGAAGGTGACGTCTTTACGGATATAGGCAGGTGTTGATGACATCAGCGGACTACCTTTGCTTCTGCATTGCGCAGGCCGGGCACTGTGCCTGCTTGGAGGGCGGCGTCGAAGACGCCGGGGCTGTAGAGGGGCAGTTCACCGTCGGCGTCTGTGGTGGCCATGTAGTCGAGCATCAGTTCCTGGCCGATCTTGGACAGCGCGGTGGCGAGGAACTCTGCGCGCTCGATGTGCAGGCCATCCTCCAGCGATGCCGATCCGCCGAAGTAGACCGACCGTTTGATCGCGGCAACGGATCCCTTCGGGCGCGAACCGAAGTGCTGCGCGAGTTCGATCGCCCTCTCCAAAACCTGGTCCTGCGGAACCACATCGTCAACCGCACCGTTGGCCAAGGCCTCGGCGGGAGTGAAGGGCTTGCCCTCGAGGATCGCGACCAGGGATTTGTGGGTGCCGATCAGGCGAGTCAAGCGTTGTGTGCCGCCGCCACCGGGCATGATGCCCAGCAAAATTTCGGGCTGGCCGATGAAGTAGTCGCCATCCGCCATGACACGCAGGTCGTTGGCCCACGTGAATTCCGCACCGAGGCCCAGTGCTGAACCGTTGAGGGCGGCCACGAAGATCACGCCGCTGCGGTTCATCTTCAGGAAGGTCTGGTGCACGCGTTCGAGCTGGATAGCCGGCCACAGGGGCGTCTTGCCGAGCACGGCTTTGAGTCCGCCTACGCTGTTGACTCCCTTGGCGGTGCGCGCAAGCGCGGAGGCGCCTTTGACACCGACCGAGGGAACGGTCGCGCCGCCTTCTTGGAGCCAGCGGACCTCGGCGTGGCTGACGAACCGCGTCGGATGGGTTCCGGTGAACACCACCGCGCGGATGTTCGGGTCGTTGTCGGCGCGCTCCACCAGCGCTTCGAGTTGTTCGGCGATGTCGTTGCCGAACAGGCCGAGCGGACCGCCGTCGATGCGGGCAACGAGCACGGCGCCACGGTCCTCGATCTCGAGGTGGCCTCTGACTTCTTGTGTCACTTCGCTAGTTCCTTCGAATTGCAGGTCTTGGAGTTCTCGCTGTTCACGACTCATTTTTCTGCTCGGAATCGCGATCGCTGCAATGACTATAACCAAGTTATAGTAGAGAAGGCAATGACTTCGATCGAGAAATATAACGAAGTTACAGGAGTGTGTGCAGACTGTTGACCCGGGCCTCATAACGAAGTTACATTGCTGGAGTCAGCCACTTCTAGGAGTTCCCATGATGAAAACCGGTCACGACAGCGGCCCAAACCCCAGTCCAGCGCCGGACGTCGACTGGGTGGTGATCGGCTCAGGCTTCGGCGGAAGCGTGGCTGCCCTGCGCCTCGCCGAGAAGGGCTATCGAGTGGCTGTCATCGAACGCGGACGTCGCTACGCGGACGAGGATCTTCCGGCCTCGGCATCGGATCGGGGTCGATTTCTCTGGGCACCCGCATTCGGACTGCGCGGGATCATGCGCAACCGCCCGTTCCGGCACGTCTTCAGCTCGACCCAGACGGGTGTCGGCGGTGGCAGTCTCGTCTACGGCGGTGTGCTGTTTCGAGCCCAAGAGAAGTTCTTTCAGGACGCGCAGTGGCGCGCGCTAGGGAATTGGGCACAGACACTCGACCCGCACTACGCCACTGCCGAGCAGATGCTCGGAGTGCAGACCACCCCGTGGGAGTCGGTGACCATGGGGCTCACGCGCGAGGTCGCCGAGCACTTCGGGGCGACCGAAACCTTTTCTGCCGCACCGGTCGGCGTCTTTTTCGGCATGCCGGGAGTGCGGGTCGACGATCCGTACTTCGGCGGCGAGGGACCGGCGAGAACCGGTTGTACGCGGTGCGGTTCATGCATGGTCGGCTGCCGCGTCGGCGCCGCGAATCGACTGACGAAGAACTACCTGTGGTTCGCGGAGAAACGGGGCGCTCAGATCACTGCAGAACGCGAGGTCATCGACGTCTCCCCGATCGGCTCACCCGATGGGCGCGACGGATATCGCGTTACCACCCAGCGGCCCGGTTCACCACTCACACGCGACCGAACTACCATCACAACCCGGGGCGTGGTGTTCGCCGGCGGCGCCGTCGGGACCAACGAGCTACTTGCCGACTGCAAACATCGAGGCTCGCTCCCCCGCATCAGCGATCGGCTCGGCACCCTGGTCCGGACCAACAGTGAAGCCGTTTTGTCGGTCTTGCTGCCCGAAGACCGGCAAACGTGGCGCGACGTCACAGCGAGCAGTCGGGTCATTCTCGATGGGGACACTCAGATCGAGTTCCTCACCTATGGGCAACACGGCGACTTCATGCGCCTGATGTTCACCCTGCTCACCGGCGAGGGCAGAGTGCCCAAGCGTCTGGCCAACTGGCTGGGCACTGTTGCCCATCACCCCGGCCAGTGGGTCGAGACCATGCGCCAGGGATGGAGCAGTCGAACCTTGATGATGCTGGTCATGCAGGCCCGCGACAACGCGATTCGCTTCAAGGCCACCAAGCGCCGCTTCGGTCGGGGCTATCGACTCACGACTGCCGTCGACAGCGAGCGGCCCGCTCCGACCTATCTCGAGATTGGCCACCAGGTGGCGAAGTGGGTCGCTGAACGGACCGGCGGCATTGCACAGAGCAGCATCTTCGAAGCGTTCGGCAACATTCCTATGACTGCACACGTCCTCGGCGGCGCCACAATTGGGGCCGACGCCCGTTCCGGAGTCCTCGACACGCAACTCAAGGTTTTCGGCTACGAGAACATGGTGGTCTGTGATGCAGCCGCACTACCGGCCAACCCGGGCGTGAATCCAGCACTCACGATCACCGCACTCGCCGAGCATGCAATGGCGCACGTTCCCGCGGCACGAGAATTCGCTCGCGAGACGTGCAGGTAAGAAAGCCGGTCGAATTCCCGATCCAGCGGTGCTGCCGCTCTCCGACCGTCGTTCCGTGTCAGGAGCACCTCTCGGCCCAGGATTTCATCAGCAGGGCCTTGCATTCAAGATGACATTATGTTCATAATAGTATGATCATAAGCCAATGTGAACGAGGACCCGAAATGCCAATGCTCGCCGACATACTCGACCTCCCCTGTGAACTCCGGGGGATGGAATGAGCAGCACGTCCACCAACCTGGCCGGCAAAGTCGTCCTGATCACCGGCGGCAACGGCGGCATCGGCGCAGCAACCACGCGCGAACTCCTCGAGCGTGGCGCGAAGGTATCCATTGCTGATATCGACCCCGCGACCCCCGCTCGAGCTGCCCAACTGCCCGGCGAAGTCCTCGGCTGCGTCGCCGACGTCCGCGACCGCGCGTCACTCGACAACGCGGTTGCCCAAGCCATCGATCGATTCGGCCACCTCGACATCGTCATCGCGAACGCCGGCCTCCTCGCCAAGGCCGCAACGATCCGCAACACGCCGATCGCCGACCTCGAAGCGACCTTGGCCGTCAACGTGACAGGAGTCGCCAACACGGTCCAAGCAGCACTCGAGCCGGTCATCGTCAGCCAGGGCCAGATCGTGCTGATCAGCTCGGTATTCGCCTTCCTCAACGGCATGGGAACCATCCCCTACGCCATGAGCAAGGCAGCCGTGGAACAACTCGGGCGAGGATTACGCGTAGAACTCGCCGACCACCACGTCTCGGTGCTCACGGCGTACTTCTCGCTCGTCGACACTGACATGATCAAAAACGGCGTCGACCAGGACCCGGTGGTGATGGACCTGCTCTCGACCCTTCCCAAACCGATGCTCAAACGGGTCACCCCAGCATCGGCCGCCACCGCACTTGTAGACGGCATCCAGGCCAGATCGTCTGTGGTCGTTCATCCAGGACTCTGGCGACCCGTCTCGGTATTGCGCGGCCTGCTCGGCCCCACCCTCGACACCCGTTTCACCCGCGACCGCCGCATCCTCGACGTGCTCGCCCGCCTCGACAACCGCACCACGAACTCGAGCAAGAAGGAACTGGCATGACAACCTGGCGCACCGCCCCCACCCGGACCATCGACGTCAACGGCACAAAGTTCGCTTACCGCGAGCTAGGTGACCCGACCGGGGTGCCGGTTGTCTTCCTGCACCACTTCACGGCGGTCCTCGACGACTGGGATCCGCGCATCATCGATGGCGTGGCCGCCCGCCACCAGGTGATCGCCTTCGACAACCGCGGTGTCGGTTCGACGGGCTCGACAGTCCCCACCGACCTGGAAGAGATGGGCGCGGACGCAATCGCATTCATCAAAGCGCTCGGCTACGACAAGGTCGACCTGTTTGGCTTCTCGGTCGGCGGTGCCGTCGCACAGATGGTCGCTCTTCAGGCTCCCGATCTCGTACGCCGTATGGTGCTCGCCGGCACCGGACCACGCGGCGGAGGCGGCATCTGGAAGATGCCGTTCATCGTCGGCGGCGCCTACGCCAAGGCGTTCCTCACCCGCAAAGATCCACGACACTTCTTGTTCTTCCCACGCAACGCCGAAGGGAAGAAGGCCGCCAACGACTACTTCGCCCGCCTCGCCGAGCGAACTGCCGACCGCGACCAGCCGATCTCCCAACAGGCGCGCCTGGCCCAACTTCGTGCCATCACCGGCGGCGGACTTCACGCCCCGGACGACCTGTCCAAAATCACGGTTCCGGTCCTCGTCGCAAACGGCGACAACGACCTCATGGTCGCCAGCAAGCTCTCTGCGGACCTGGCCAACCGCCTCCCGAACGCCACCCTGCGGATCTACCCGAACTCCGGACACGGCGGCATCTTCCAGCACCATCGAGCGTTCGTACCTGAAGTGCTCGACTTTCTGGCGAGCAAATCGTCGGTGGCGCGATGAGTTCGCCAGATTTCGTGACCATCGACGTCTTCCAGCGACCGCCCGGCGGCCGCATTCTCTGGTGGCTCAACCTCCGACGCCAACTCCAGCAGACCCCCGGACTGCGGGGCGCGACGGTGAACCATTCGAACAACGGCACCCACGCGTTGATCCCGGCGATCATTCCTGGAGGGGGCGCGCTGGTTGCGGCATGGGAATCACCTGAGGCCGCCGAGGCTGCCTTTCGCGGACCACTGCGTCGAGCCGTCGACGGCCCGGGTCGCTTCAGCCTCGACGGCGAATTGGTCCGGGTCAGGGTGGATTCGGAATCCGAGCGGGACAACTGGCACGGGTGGGTGCCACGACCCGAGGGAGCCAAACCCCTCACCAAGGACGAGCCCATGGTGGCGATCGTGCACGGGATCTTGCACCGTCGCGAACTCGGTACCTTCTTGCGCAACAACATGCACGCAGCCAGCCGCGCCGCCCATCATCCCGGGCATCGCGGGAGTGTCGACATCTCATCGCAACTGCCGTTCGAGCACACCTCGATCAGCTTGTGGAAGACCTACGCCCTGGCCCTGGACTATGCGTACAAGCCCGGCGGCCACGCCACCGCCATGAAGCACACACAAACCGCCAAGGCCCATCGCGTCGGAGTCTTCCTCCAAGTTCGACCCGTCGCATCAACCGGGTCGCTGGGCATCGACTCACCCGCATATCCGAACCTTCCACCGGCAAACCGCGGAGGATTGTGACGTCCGCCGTCCTGGCGGGCATCACCGGCCTTCGACAGCATCCACTCGCCACTTACACAACACAGTTACATCCGGTTGATCGCAGCCGGACGCTACGAGAAAGCAGATCGACATGAAGGCATTCGTCGTCGAAAAATACGGCACGGACACACTCCGCGCCGCGGACGTACCTCAGCCGACCGTGGGTGCCAACGACGTCCTGGTCAAGGTGAGCGCAGCGAGCATCAACCCCCTGGACAAAATGGTCCGCAACGGCGAGTTCAAGCAGCTGCTCAAGTACAAGACGCCATTCGTGCTCGGCCATGACGTCGCCGGGGTCATCACCCAGGTCGGGTCGGCCGTTCGCGGTTTCAAGGTTGGCGATGAGATCTACTCGCGGCCTCGTGACCTGCATATCGGAACCTTCGCCGAGTACATCGCGATCAACCAGGACGACGTCGCACTCAAACCCGCCGCATTGAGCCTGCACGAGGCCGCCGCAGTCCCCCTTGTCGCACTCGCGGCACAGCAGGTCCTCGTCGACCGCGCAAACATCAAGCCTGGCCAGAAGGTTCTCATTCATGCGGGCGCCGGAGGCCTCGGGTCCACGGTCATCCAGTTCGCCAAACATCTGGGCGCCCACGTGGCCACCACCGCTCACACCCGCGACGTCGATCGCGTGCGCGAGCTCGGCGCCGACGTCGTCATCGACTACACCAAGGAGGACTTCTCCGAGGTGCTGTCCGGCTACGACTTCGTACTGGACTCGCTCGGCGGCAAGAACCTCGAGAAGTCCTTGACGATCCTCCAGCCGGGCGGGCTCGCCGTCGGTGTCGCCGGCCCACCCGACGCGGGGTTCGCCAAGCAGCTCGGTCTGCCCTTCTTCATGGGCCTGCCGATGAACTTCCTCAGCCGCAAGGTTCGCGGCGCCGCCAAGAAACTCGGCGTGACCTACTCGTTCTTCTTCATGCACGCAAGCGGAGCGCAGCTGCGCGACCTCGCCGCCCTATACGACGCCGGCGTTCTCCGACCCGTCCTCGACCGAACCTTCCCGTTCGACCAGACCCTCGAAGCAATGGCGTTCGTCGAGCAGGGCAAAGCCAACGGCAAGATAGTCATCACGATGGACTGAGGCATCGATGCAAGGCTCACCAACGGCGCGTCTACGCGCACTTCGCGTTCAAAGAGGATCTGCTCCGTTGGCGTCACCCTGACCGACGGGAGTGCAAGCCGGTGCCGGCGACCACCGCTGCGTGCGAGATTGTTGCCCGCTCGCGAGTATCGCCAAGTCCGACAGCGAAAGTGATGCCCATGGGGAGCAGAACCTGACCAGCTGGATCGTCGAACTCCGTGAAGTGTCCGGCGAGTTCGAGGGTGACGTAACCGTGCACGAAACTCCATAACTGAGCCGCAACCACCTCGACCGCCTCCGGACAGATTCGGCCAGAGTTCACCAGACGCTCGGACGCCGCCACAAGGTGAACGTAAGCACTCTGGAAAGCAGGTGAATGTCCACTCAACCGGAGATCTGCATCCGACAGGGGCCGGTAGGTCGCACGGGTCGACAGTCCGAACATTAGGTCGTAAAGGTGCGGATTCTGCTGGGCGACGTCCCGGCAGGTCAGCGCCATCGCGAAGAGGTCAGCGACCGGATCGTCGGTGACTGGAACATCGGCGAGCGCACGTCCGAAGTCCGTGAACGCTTGATCTACCACTGCACGCATAAGCTCGGGAATCCCACCGAAATGGTGGTAAACCACCATGGTCGACAAGCCGCTTGCCGACGCGACCGAGCGAGCTTTGATCGCGGACGGCCCCTGCTGGGCGATCAGTTCGATTGTTGCCCTGATCAGCCGCTCCGGCACCGTTTCGGTGGCCTGATCCTCTGACATGTCCTCACGCTTTCTACCGGTCACGCTCGTCGCCAGGAATCGCGTCATTCACTCCCCGGTCCCCTGCGAGCGCTCAGCTTACGGTGCGATTTGCCAACACACCTTCGTCCAGTCCGCCCCATTACCGCTCCGAATCTATTGCGATAACTCAGGCGCCTGTAACTTTGTTATAGTAGCCAGCGTAACTTATTACACAGCACGCGGTCGGCCCCAGGGATCGATCGTTCGACAAATCAAAGTCAGGCCGGAAGTGCATCGTCGCTCTGTCGCGTGTTATCGGATTCCCCGCTTCGGGCGCAGCGTGACTCGACCGTTGCGACGCAGCAAGGCGACCGCGGTAGCCAACCGGCCACGATCGAGGTCGGGTTGCAGTCCGTTGCCGATCCGGTGCAGCTGGTCGGCGTTCCAGCCTAGGTTGAGAACACCCGTCAGCGCTTTGGTGTCGACGACCCTACCGAGCAACCGGGGCAGCGTGAGTTCGGTGACCGTCAGGGTGTCGGCGGTTCCGGTCAGGATCGCGTCGGCAGCCTCGGGCCGGGTCGCGGTCGGTCGGGCGATGCCGACCACGTCGCACTCCCCCGCCTCGACAGCGGACGCCATGCCCGCGCGGGTTCGGAAGCCGCCGGTGACGGCCAGCGGGACGGCACCGGCGGCCGCTCGGACCGAGCGGGCGTAGTCGAGGAAATAGGCTTCCCGTGCGCGGGTGCTGGCGGCGGACGAGCCGTCCATCGCCGGGGATTCGTATGTGCCGCCGCTGATCTCGATCAGGTCGACCGCCTCCCCCGCGAGACTGGCCACCACCGCCCGCGACTCGTCTTCGGTGAACCCGCCGCGTTGGAAATCGGCCGAGTTGAGCTTCACTGTCACCGCGAATCCTGGCGACACCCGTGCGCGGATACGGCGCACGATCTCGAGCAGGAATCGCATCCGCCGCGCCGGATCCCCGCCCCACTCGTCGGTGCGTCGATTGGTCAGCGGCGACAGGAACTGGGTGACCAGATACCCGTGGGCGGCGTGGATCTGCACGCCGTCGAAGCCGGCGGTCTCACACACCGCGGCCGCGGAGGCGAACCGATCGACGATGTCCTCGATCTCGGCACCCGTCAACGCCCGCGGCGTCGTCGCGCCCGGAAAGTCGAGCCCCACCGCGCTGGGCGCCACCGGGGTGTGTCCGATCGACAGCGGATTCGCCTGTCGGCCAGGGTGATTCAGCTGCACCACGATCGGGACGCCGGCGTCCTTGGTGGCTTTCGCCCACGCCGTCAACGCCGCCAGATCACGCTCGTCCTCGATCGCGATGTTGCCGGGCTCGCCGAGCTGGCGACGATCCACCATCACATTGCCGGTGACCAGCAACCCGTATCCGCCGTGCGCCCACCGGCGGTACAACCGCTCGATCCGGTCGTCGGGCTCGTTGCGGCGCCCGCCGAGGGCCTCGCTCATCGCAGCCTTCATGATGCGATTGGGCAGCACCAACCCGCAGGGCAAAGGCAACGGGTCGTGGAGCGTCGTCATAGATTCGGAACCTTCCTCCGAGAGGTGAAACCAACTACATTGGCTGTCGATCATAATCTTATGTTCGTAATGCTATCTTGGAGGTGGAAGCAACGCAAGAGACCGCATCGAAAGAGGAGGGCCCGTGGCTCGATATCCCAAGGAGCACAAGGACGTCACCCGCCGACGCATCATCGACACATCTGGCAGACGGTTCAAACGCGACGGGCTCGACGGATCGGGAATCGCGACTTTGATGTCGGACGCTGCGCTGACCAACGGTGCGTTCTACGCACACTTCACCTCCAAGGACGACCTAGTCGCGGCCGTGGTGAGCGACCAATTGAGCACCCAAGCCGCCGCGATTCACGATCTGCCGCCGGGGCGGGCCGGCCTCGCGGATTTCGTGCGCGGATACCTGACCGCCGAGCATCGCGACGATCTCGCCACCGGATGCCCGTCGGCGGCGCTACTCGATGAGATCGCCCGCAGCGGCGATCCGGTCAAACTCGCCTACACCGCCGGCGCGGCCGCGATCCTCGACGAGGTCGCCACGCGCCTGGCACCCAGCGATCCCGACTCCGCCCGCCGCACCGCCCAGACCTTGTTCACTCTGCTGGTCGGCACCATGCAACTCGCCCGTGCGCTCGCCGACAAAGCAGAGTCCAACAGAGTCCTCGACAATGGCATCGCCGCCGCACTCGACTTTCTCGCCCGCTGACCTCGCAACCAGGTCCGCCCGGGACTCAAGCAGAGCGCGACCCGTCCAGCAGAGCCGCGGCCGTGGTTCGTGCGCACGCCCACGGCGCCGAGTCGTCGAGTGACGTCGACAGCGCCGCCGCACCTTCATAGAGCAGCGCGATTTGTTTGCCCAGCAACACCGGATCGTCGGCGCCGAACTCGCGACACAGGTCGGTGACCGCGTCGAGGAACGCCAGTTTGTGCAGACGGACGAAGTCTTCGACCCCGGGCATGGACGCAGCGGCTTCGACCGCCGCGTTGTGGAACGGACATCCACGCATCCGACCGACCCCCTGCTCGGGAACGGGGAAGAGCGACAACAGGCGTGCCCGCGGCCCCTCGGCCTCAGCCTCGCGCGGGTCGGGTAACGCCGCCCGTAAGTGCGCTAGGTACTGCTCCACCAGCACGGCCTTACTCGGGAAGTGCTTGTACAGAGTTCTTTTGGAGACATCCGCCTTCGAGGCGACCCGGTCGACGCCGGTGGCATTGATGCCGTCGAAGTAGAACAACTCCGTCGCGGCGGCGAGGATCCGATCGCGGGCTCCTCGGCCACCGCCCGTTCGCTTGCTCGCAGTCGCAGTCGTCGTCATTACCCGGTCCCATCGCTGAAAGTTTCTCGAAACAAGTGTACACAGATCTGTTTACATCCGCGCCGAATGCGGCTACTGTCCCGAAGTACACCGATTGGTTTACTACATTGGAGCAGCGATGACCGGCCTGAACGCACACGACAACCAACACACCCCCTCACCCACGCCCCCGGCGACATCCTGGGCCACCGTCCCCACTCGCAGCATCGCCGTCGGCGGCGCCGACTTCGCCTATCGCACATACGGTCCGGTGGGTGGTGTCCCGGTGATCTTCCTCCATCACCTGGCAGCCAACCTCGACAACTGGGACCCGCGCGTGATCGACGGGATCGCTGCACACCACCACGTAGTGGCCTTCGACAACAGGGGCGTCGGCGCCTCGGGCGGCTCCACCCCCGACACCATCGAGGCGATGGCCGCGGACGCGATCGCATTCATCGAGGCGATGGGTTTCGCGAAAGTGGACCTGCTCGGCTTCTCTATGGGCGGCTTCATCGCCCAGGTCATCGCCGCTGCTCGCCCCGAACTCGTCCGCTCGATCATCCTGGCCGGCACCGGGCCTGCCGGCGGCGAGGGAATCGAGCGCGTCACCAGGGTGACCTACGTCGACAGCATCACCGCCATTCTCACCAACAAGGATCCGAAGCAGAACCTGTTCTTCACCCGCACCGAAAACGGCAAAGCACAAGCACGAGCATTTGTCGCACGCCTGAAGGAACGTACCGACGACCGTGACGCCGCCGTCTCGCTACGCGTGCTCCGCACGCAACTGCGCGCCATCCACGCTTGGGGCGCACAGACTCCGGCCGACCTCAGCGCGATCACCCACCCGGTGCTGGTAGCCAACGGCGAGCACGACCGGATGGTGCCGACCAGCAACTCCTACGACCTCGCGCGCCGACTACCCAACGCAACCCTGCGTATCTACGCCGACGCCGGACATGGCGGAATCTTCCAGGAGCACCGCCAGTTCGTCACCGCTGCACTGGAATTCCTTGCGGCCTGAACCGCCCAAGCACACACAATCCCCGACGACGACGTGTCGTCCTCCATCGAACAGGAAGTCACCACCATGCCCACTCTCGACGACACCGTCGTACTCGTCACCGGCGCGAACGGCGGACTCGGTGCACATTTCGTCCATCAGGCACTCTCCCGCGGCGCACGCAAGGTGTACGCGGCAGCCCGTACTCCCCGCGAATGGGAGGACGAGCGCATCATCCCGTTGCGTCTCGACGTCACCGATGCCGAGTCCATCGCCGCCGCTGTCGACGCCGCACCCGATGTCTCGGTCCTCATCAACAACGCCGGTGCACTCCCGCCCACCGCCAGTCTCGTCGAGGTGCCCGAAGCCGATCTTCGCGCGATCATGGAGACCAACTTCTTCGGACCCGTCCTCTTGGCGAGAGCTTTCACCCCGGCGCTGAGCGCAGCACATGGCGCCGTCCTCATCGACGTTCACTCGGTGGCAAGTTGGAACGCATACGGCGGCGCATACAGCGTCTCGAAAGCGGCACTCTGGGCCGCAACGAACTCACTGCGCCTCGAATTTGCACCGCGCGACATCCACGTTGTCGGAGTGCACATGGGCTACGTCGACACCGCCATGGCCGCGCACGCCGACGGTCCGAAACTTCGCCCCGAAGACCTCGTCGCTGCGGTCTACGACACCGTTGCCGCAGGCGGATACGAGGTAATCGGTGACGAACTGACCTCCAGAGCCAAGGCAGCACTGAGCGGACCGATCGAGGCCGCCTACCCGGACCTGCACGCGACCGCAGGGGCGACGTCATGACCACCCGGACAACCAATCCCGCTGCCCGCACAGTATTGGTCACAGGAGCAGGACGCGGCATCGGCCTGGCCATCACCCAGCGCATGAGCGAGGCCGGGTGGACGGTGTACGCAACCGCCCGATCCGAATCGGCACTCGCTCGACTCAACGCGATGACCAACGTCATCGGCGTTCCGCTCGACATCACCGACCGCGACGCCATTGCCACACTCCCACAACACCTTCCGTCCACATTGGACGCTGTCGTGAACAACGCGGGCATCATCGTCAGCGGACCAGTCGAGGGATTGTCGATCGACAACCTGTCGAAGCAGCTCGACGTGAACGTCGTATCGCAGATCGCGGTCACTCAAGCCGTACTCCCCGCACTGCGCGCAGGACACGGCAGAGTCGTGTTCATCTCCTCGGTCAGCGGACTGATCACCACCCCCGGCACCGGCGCCTACAGCGCGTCGAAGTACGCCATCGAGTCGCTGGCCGACGCTCTACGAATGGAGCTGCGTCCGTGGAAGATTCCGGTCTCACTCATCGAACCCGGACCCATCAAGACCGACATGTGGGACGGCATGCTCGACGACTACGACGCCATGACCGCCCAACTCAGCGACGAGGTCCGTGAGCTATACGCGGCCCATCTCACCGGCAGCCGCACGCTGCTCGGACGCATGCAGAAGTTCGCAGCTGACCCCAAACGCGTGACCAAAGCCGTCCACCACGCCCTCACGTCGTCGCGACCCAAACGGCGATACATCCTCGACACCGCAAGCCGCGCTCAGAAACTCGCGGTGGGCATCACACCAACGGCCTTCACCGACCGGATCCTGGCGGCAGCGACCACCTGAGCAGAATCGCGAATACCAGCTCGATACGACAGAATTGTGTCCGATCTGGAGATGAACGGACCTCATTCAAGTAACCTATTCGAGGTCTCGCGGTGAGCCTGCAAAGTCGCGAGATCGTCGAGAAGGGCAAGGAACGGAGGGCTCATCCGTGACGCTGAGTCGCTTCAAACGCTCGCTCGGACAGGCGCTCGCTGTTGGGCTGTTATTCGTCGCAATGGCCGGAATGCCCGCCTTGCCGGCCACTGCCGACCCAGTAATGTTGCCCGACAGCTCCAGCGAGGCTGTGCAAAAGCTTGTGGAACTTGCGCGATATTCCGAGCAGATCACCGAAGCCCTGCACAATGCGCAGATCGATCTGGACAACAAAATCGCAGTGCAACAGGCCGCTGAGGCGAAGCAAGCTGACCACCAACGTGCGCTGGATGCTGCACAAAACTCGGTTGCGAGGTATCAGCCCCTGATCGATCAGGTGGCGTTGGCTGGTTATCAGGGTGCGCTGACATACCGGCTCTCCGCGATCTTTACGAGCGATTCGCCGCAGCAGTTGCTCGCCCAGATGTCGGCGATCGACCTGATCTCGAACAAGACGCGTATACAGGTCGCCGAGTTGAAGAACGCGATCGTCGGACTCGCAGCCGTCGAAAAAGACTCTCGTACATCCGCAGACGCCGCTCGCGCTGCCGCAGTGCAAGCGCAGTTCGTCCGCACGGACCTCCAACAAACTCAGAGCGAGCTGAAGTCCGCGATCGCTGCTGTCACTGCGGCATGGGCGCAACTTTCGCCAGGAGAGCAGGCTGGTCTTTCCGGGGCTGCCCTCCCTCCCGGATTTGATATGAGCATCATCCTCGAGGCCCTCGGTACAGACGCCGGTGCGAGCGCGGTACAAGCAGCCCTCACGAAAGTCGGCAGCCCATACGAGTGGGGAGCGACTGGGCCGACGACATTCGACTGCTCAGGGCTTGTGGTCTGGGCCTACAGTCAGGTCGGCAAGGTACTTCCGCGATCGAGCTACGCCCAGATGGAAGGAGGAATCCCGGTCCCCCGCGACAAGATGCAGCCTGGTGACGTCGTCGGGTTCTACGAGGACGCGCACCATGTCGGAATCTATCTGGGACACGGAATGCTGCTGCACGCGCCGATGTTCGGAGTTCCGGTCTCCGTCGTCCCGCTCGACCGAGGCGGGCCGTTCTACGGCGCGAGGCGCTACTGATCAGCTGGTTGGCAACAAGATCCGATACGCCAAATCGCTGACTCAAAGGTGAAACTCCCAGCGCGATTTCGACGCTCAGCCACGATGGTAGGCGGTAAATCATTTACGGGCTTCGACGTCAGGCAACCGCGCGTGTGCGCAGTAAGCGCAATGAATGTTCGTGCGCCTGAACGGCCAGTGCGCTTTCGCGTGCCCGGTCCGCGCCACCTTCGGCGGCCAAGTGTTCGTGAAGACGTGCCTTCGCTTCGAACCACGCTGCGAGTTTCTCGGCATCTCCACAACTGGCAGAACGACTCATTGACAGAGCAGTCATTTCGATCAAGACGTTCATGCCGGGCCTAGCCTTCCGATCACCGATGCCACTTCGTGGCCCGGCCTTGCGAGTTCGTTGTGCTACCAACTTTCGCAACATCGGGTTGCCGCCACATCCGTAGATTCACGGGTCCGTATACGTAAGTTACGAAAACACGTAGCCGCTCGGCCGACCGACCGACGATCACCCCAGCCCGGCGTCCACGGCTCTCGCACTGAGAACGTGGTCGAGAATCATTGCGGCGCTACCGATAACACCGGCTTCTTCGCCGTGCGTCGACGGCCGTATCTGAAGTTCTCTGGTGACCAGGGCTGCGGCATTGCCGTAGAGGGTTTCCCGGAGGCCTGCGACGAACGTGTCGTAGGCGTTCGACATGTCGCCGCCTACTACAAGGACCTCGGGGTTGAGCAGATTCACCGCGCCGGCAAGCACTTCACCGATCAGCCGTCCGCTCTCCCGGATCAGGCGGCGCGCTTCGGGATCGCCGGCAATAGCGAGGTCGACGACGGCGCGGATGTGCCCGACCGGACGGCCTTGCTCTTGCAATCGCCGCACGAGCGCCCATCCGCCGGCTACGGCTTCCAAACATCCGGTGTCACCGCACCTGCATGAAACTCCCACCGCTGCTTGGGTTTTGGTGTGGCCGAACTCGCCGGCCGCGCCGAGGGCGCCGCGCTGCACGACTCCCCCGGCGACGATCCCTGCACCGAGCCCGGTCGACGCCTTGATCAGCAACACATTCTCGAAATTCGCACGGTGTTCGCGCTTTTCGGAGAGGACGATTGCATTGGCGTCGTTGTCGAGGAGCACAGGCGCCGACGTGAGGGTCTCGAAATACGGCGCTAGCGGGATCCCGTCCCAACCGCTCATGATGGGCGAACTGAGGCTGCAACCGCGCTCTCGGTCGGCAGTTCCCGGAATGCTCAGCCCCACCCCGAGAACCTGATCATGGCCACGCCCCAGTTCGTCGAGCAGGACTTCGAGGCGCTTGACGACATCGGGCATCAGGTCGTTGGGTCCAGTACCAACCTCTTGATCCAGGTCCGCCATTGCCAGCACTCGACCGGCGAGGTCGCACACACCCAGTCGAGTGCGGCTACGCCCGATTGCTGCCGCCAGAACAACGCCCGCGTCGGAATTGAAGGTCAACCTCGCGGGCGGACGACCGCCGGTGGACGGGCCTTCTTCGTTCTCCACGACAAGTCCGCGTGCCTCCAGCGCCGACACCCGGGCAGCGACCGCCGTGCGGGACAGTCCGGTTATCCGGCCGACCTCACTGCGAGTAGTGGCCGCACCGTCTCGGATCAGGGCAAACACTTCGCCTGCAGTCGCCACAGGCGCAGAAAAGGACAGGCGCATACCCGTCATTGAATCAACTGACCATTGGGCGAGCAACAACGTAACCCACCGATCTTTGTGCTTAGAAATACATAAGTCAGGTTGCCAGGACGCCTAAGTGTGCCATAGGGTCGTTCTCGACAGACTTCACATCATGTGAGGAGGCACCAATGTCAACCGCGATACCCGTGGAACCATTCGATTTCGTCGTCTTCGGCGGAACCGGCGATCTCGCCGTACGAAAGCTCCTACCAGCCCTCTATCTCCGCGACCGTGACGGAGAGCTCCCACCGGACACCCGGATCATCGCCGCTTCCCGGGCCGGCCTGGATACGTCGGGTTACCGCGACAAAGTGCGCGGCGAACTCGGCCGATTCGTCCCCGAGCACGCCCTCGACCAGGAAACACTGCAACGATTCCGCGCCAGGCTCGACTACGCGAGCATCGATTTCGCTGACGGAACCGACTGGGCCGAGCTGACAACTCGGCTGAGCGACAAGTCGGGCAAGATACGCGTGTTCTATCTCGCCTGCGCACCTGCGTTGTTCGGCCCGATCTGCGCACAGCTCGCCGAGCACGATCTCGTCGACGCCGATTCTCGCGTCGTGCTGGAAAAGCCGATCGGACACAGTCTCGAGTCGGCACGCGCGATCAACGACGCGGTCGGCGCGGTATTCGAGGAATCCCAGATCTTCCGCATCGACCACTATCTCGGCAAAGAGAGCGTGCAGAACCTGCTCGTGACGCGCTTCGCCAACACGTTCCTCGAACCGTTGTGGAACTCGAGCTGGATCGACAACATCCAGATCACCGTGTCGGAGTCCCTCGGCGTCGGCGCGCGCGGCGACTACTACGACGGCTCGGGTGCATTGCGGGACATGCTGCAGAACCATCTACTTCAGATGCTCTGCCTGGTCGCGATGGAGCCCCCGACCTACGTCGACAGAGAAACGGTCCGCGACGAGAAACTGAAGGTATTGCTGGCCCTGCAACCGATGACGCCCAAAGACGTGAAGCGGAACACGGTTGCCGGACAATATGTTCCGGGTTTGTCGGACGGGGTTGCTGTTCCCGGCTACAAGGAAGAAGTCGAAAACCCCGACAGTCGCACCGAGACGTTCGTTGCGGTGAAGGCCGAGGTGCGCAACTGGCGCTGGGCCGGAGTTCCGTTCTATCTACGGACCGGTAAACGCATGGAGCGACGACTCTCCGAAATCATCATCGAATTCAAACCTGTTCCGCACCCGATGTTTCCGGACAGCGAGGGTGGCGGCGAACCAAACAAGCTCGTCATCCAACTGCAGCCCAACGAAGGCATGCGGCTACAGATGACGGCCAAACAACCCGGTCCGGGCGGCATCCGGCTGCGTCCGGTCGCACTAGACCTCAGCTACACAGAAGCATTTGCGCAGCCGTCGCCGGATGCCTACGAGCGCCTGCTCATGGACGTCGTCCGCGGCAATCCGACGTTGTTCATGCGGCGCGACGAGGTCGAAGCGGCATGGGCATGGGTAGAGCCGATCCTGTCCGGCTGGAAACAGTCCGAACGCGGCCCACGCAAATACGCGGCAGGAACGAACGGTCCCACCGATGCGACCACTCTCATCGAGCGCGACGGCCGTACCTGGCACGAAGGAGCAACACCGTGAACTACATTCATCCAGCCCTTGCAGAAGTCACCGACCGCATCGTCGAGGCAAGCAAGCCGCAACGATCCGCCTATCTGGACCGCATTCGCGAAGCAGGCGAGCGCGGACCGGCACGTGGTCGGCTGGCCTGCGCCAACCTCGCGCATGGGTTCGCGGCGTCCGGCAAAGCCGACAAGCAAGCCCTCCGCGGCATGGTCAAGCCGAACATCGCAATCGTCTCCGCCTACAACGACATGCTGTCGGCACACAAGCCGTTCGAGTCGTTTCCCGCACAGCTGAAGCAGTCGGTCATCGAGGCCGGCGGTATTGCGCAGTTCGCCGGTGGCGTGCCTGCCATGTGCGACGGCATCACGCAGGGTCGCGACGGAATGCAACTTTCGTTGTTCAGCCGCGACGTCATCGCCATGTCCACCGCAATCGCGTTGTCCCACGACATGTTCGACGGTGCACTCATGCTCGGCGTCTGCGACAAGATCGTGCCGGGAATGCTGATCGGGGCGCTCGCATTCGGGCACTTGCCAACGGTTTTCGTTCCCGCCGGACCGATGACCTCCGGACTTCCTAACGGCGAAAAGGCGAAAGCACGCCAGCTGTACGCCGAAGGCAAAGTCGGCCGCGAGGCGCTGCTGGAAGCCGAGGCAGCGTCGTATCACAGCAGCGGAACGTGCACATTCTTCGGCACGGCCAACTCCAATCAGTTGCTGATGGAGGTCATGGGTCTGCACTTGCCGGGTTCGAGTTTCGTCAATCCCGGTACGCCGCTGCGTGATGCGCTCACGTCCGAAGCCGGCCGTCAGGTGACCGGCTTGACTGCTCTGGGTGACGACTACACACCCGTCGGCGAAATGATCGACGAGCGCGCGATCGTCAACGGCTGCGTCGCACTTCTCGCGTGTGGCGGTTCGACGAACCACACCATGCACCTTGTCGCGATCGCCCGTGCCGCCGGAATCACGTTGACGTGGCGCGATCTTTCGGACCTGTCCGCTGTGGTTCCGCTGCTCGCGCGGATCTATCCGAACGGCAGCGCAGACGTCAACCACTTCCACGCCGCAGGCGGCCTCGGCGTCGTCATCGGAACGCTGCTCGACGCCGGACTCCTGCACGACGACGTCATGACGGTCGCCGGTCGCGGCCTGCGCCGGTACACCCAGGAGCCGAAACTCGACGGGGCAGGCGTGCGCTGGTTCGACGGCACCAAGATCAGCCACGACACCTCGGTCCTTCGTGGCTACGAGGATCCGTTCGATGCCGACGGCGGTCTCAAAACCCTCGAAGGCAATCTCGGCAAGTCGGTGATCAAGACGTCGGCGGTCAAACCCGAACATCGCTCGATCACCGCGCCAGCGGTCGTGTTCGACGACCAAGCCGACTTCCTCGACGCTTTCGGCGCCGGCGACCTCGACGGCGACATGGTCGCAGTGCTGCGCTATCAAGGGCCGCGGGCCATCGGTATGCCGGAGTTGCACAAGCTCTCCCCCGCGTTGGGCGTATTGCAGGATCGCGGCCATCGGGTGGCCCTTGTCACCGACGGCCGAATGTCCGGCGCATCCGGAAAGGTGCCTGCAGCAATACATCTCACACCTGAAGCAGCGTTGGGCGGACCGCTCGCTCGGGTGCAGGACGGCGATGTCATCACCGTCGACGCCATCGCAGGGACTTTGACCCTGCATGTTGCCGACGACGAGTTCGAGCAGCGCACACCGACCGGCCGCGCCCCGGATCCCGACGAGTGGGTCGGCACCGGCCGGGAACTGTTCGCCGGCCTGCGCGCGGTCGTCGGTCCCGCAGACCAGGGCGCCAGCGTCATCACCGAGTGGGTGGCGTGATGACAACGACAACCACCCGATCGTTGCTCGATCTGGTCCCAGTCATCCCCGTGGTCGTCATCGATCGCGTCGAGGACGCGGTTCCGCTTGCCCGAGCCCTGGTCGACGGCGGGCTACCGGTCATCGAACTCACGCTGCGGACGCCGGTGGCCATCGAGGCGATCGAGCGGATCGCCGCTGAAGTACCTGAGATTCTGGTGGGCGCGGGCACGATCGTCGCTCCGCAGCAGGCAATGCTTGCGGCGGCGGCGGGTGCCCAGTTCTTGGTGTCGCCGGGAAGCACGCCAAGCTTGCTGGGCGCGATGACCGACACCGGACTGCCGCATTTGCCAGGTGTCGCAACGGTTTCCGAGGTTCTCGCGCTGCTGGAGGCGGGATACACGGAGATGAAGTTCTTTCCGGCAGAGGCTGCGGGAGGTGCAAAGTTTCTCGCGTCGATTCACTCCCCCGTGCAGGCAGCACGGTTCTGCCCCACCGGCGGCATCTCGATTTCGAATGCCGCGGACTACTTGGCGCTTCCCAACGTGGGATGCGTGGGCGGCTCGTGGATCACGCCCGCTGCCGCAATGGGCGCGCAGGAATGGACACGTATCCGAACGCTCGCCGCGCAGGCAGCGACGCTCGGGGAACATCCAGGCAGCGCCCCGGGCTAGAGCGCATCGTCGAGCTGGCCGAGGCGGTCGGTCAGCCGGAGGTTCTCCGAATAGTCGACCGGGCAGCAGATCAGCGTCACACCGTCATCGGCAAGCGCGGAGCGCAGCGTCGGGAGAAGTTCATCGGCCGAACTGATCCGATAGCCCTTCGCCCCAAAGCTTTCCGCGTACTTGACGATGTCCGGATTGGCGAACGAGACGTAATGGTGCTCGCCCAGCTCCAGGTCCATCTTCCATTCGATGAGCCCGTATCCGTTGTCTTCCCAGATCAGCACGACCAGCGGAATATGTTCGCGGACAGCGGTTTCGATCTCCTGCGAATTCATGAGGAACGCTCCGTCCCCCATCACGGCGAGCACCTTGACGTCGGGCAGTGCCAGCGATACCCCGAGAGCGCCCGGCAGCGCGAACGCCATCGTGGACAGGCCGTTCGAGATCAAGCACGTGTTCGGCTCGTATGTCGGATACATCCGGGCCATCCACATCTTCACCGCGCCGGTGTCGACCAGAACGACATCGCTGCGCCCCAGCGCGGCTCGCGTATCGGCAACCACGCGCTGAGGCGCCAGCGGGAACCTGGAATCTTGCGCCCCACGCTGGAGTTCGTCGGCGAGCATGTCGCACAACGGGGCCTGCGGCGCAACCGGGAATCGATGGTCCCGGAGCGTGTCGCTGAGCGCGTCGAGCGAGGCACTGATATCACCGACAATGCCGACGTCGACGGAGTAGTGACCGTCGACCTCGGCAGGAAACCGGTGAATGTGGATGATCTTTTTGTCCGCGGCCGGATTGATCCGCACCGGATCGAACTCCTGCAACTCATAGCCCACTGCGACGATGACGTCCGCGGCGTCGAAGCCGAAATTGACATAGTCGCGCCGCATGAAGCCGATTGTTCCGATCGAATTCGGATCGTCGTCCGGCATGACGCCCTTGCCGTGAAATGTCGTCGCGACCGGAATGCGTAGTTCGTTCGCGAAACGGATCAGCGCTGCGCTTGCGTTGTTACGGGCGGCGCCATGGCCTGCAAGAACAATCGGTGACTTGGCATCGCGAAGGATCTGCGCCGCTCGAGTGACTTGATTCGGCGAAGGGGCTTCGGCGCGAACGACGTTGCGAGGAAGCGGCGACAACGCAGCGTCCGCCGGTGCGGAGTCGATGTTTTCGGGAACGGCAAGATAGACCGCCGCGGGGCGCTCGGTCTCTGCGGATTTGAAGGCCTTGCGGAACATTTCGGGGATCGCCCGCACGGTCGGCACACCGGCCGACCATCGGGTGATCGGCGCGAACATCGAGACCAGATCAACGAACTGATGCGATTCCTTGTACTCCCGGTCATGGCCGACCTGCGCCGACAACGCGACCAAGGGGGTGCTGTTGGTCGTGGCATCGGCGACGCCGAGTTGCATGTTGATCGCACCCGGCCCCAGAGTCGCAGATACCACCCCTGCGCGACCGGTGACACGGCCGTACATCTCGGCCATGAACGACGCCCCTTGCTCGTGCCGAGTCAGGATGTACCGGATTCCCGACTTGGCGAGCGCCTGGACGAGACGGATGTTCTCCTCCCCAGGAATGCCGAAGACGAATTGCACCCCTTCGGACTCGAGACAACGAACCATCAGTTCAGCCGCTGATGACTCGGAGCCGGGTTCGGTTGTCGTTGGCTCGTGCACGACGCCTGCCTGTCCCCGGCCGTAGCCGGACGCGAGGTTGTTACTTCTCTGTACGGTTTCGAGACGCGCCGATGTCGGCACCAGCACGCCTGGGTCGCGAGCCGCCCGAGCTAGGGCAGCATGACCTGCGTATTCCGGATAGTACGCGCGTGTTCCGGATCGAATTCTTCGGCGGATCTCCATAGCGTTCTTGCCAGTTCGGCTCACGGAACAGAGCGAGCCGCCGGCACAGGAATACCGTCATGAACGTCCCCACTGATTCACATACCGCTTCGAAAGAACTGCGCGTCTGGCTCGTTGCAACGTTGAGCAACGCCCCCGAGCCTGCCGATCGTCCGATTGTGCGCGACGACATGATGCGGACCTGGCTGCCGACCGACAGCCGCGGCTACTGCAGCAGCGACGGTCGTAGGACGATCACCTGGGCCGAGCTGCACGCCCGGTTCGATCTCGTCGAAGTCATCTAGGATTCGGTCGACATGCAGGTGGGCCGTTCGCTGCCGACGGCCTGGGGCGTGACGGGAGACTCGGATGGGATCGTTCGACGTGCTGCTCGAGGATGAACGCACCCAGCTCGACGCGTTCGTCGAGGAGTACCGCAGCACACTGGAGGCCACACTCGAGGGCGTCACCGAGGAGCAAGCTCGCCGTCGGCTCGTCTCGTCCGCGACGACGTTGCTCGGCCTGCTCAAGCACGTCACGTGGATGCAGCGCGTGTGGTTCGAGGAGTGCATCGGCGGCACATCTCGCCGAGAGCTGGGCCTGGTACAGAGCCCGGACGAGTCGTTCATGCTCGCTGCTGACGACACCATCGCCTCCGTCACCACAGCCCACCGGGAGGCATGCGCGACCGCCCGCGCGGCGGTCGCGGAGCTGTCGCTCGACGCCGTCGTGACCGGCCACCGGACCGGGCCTCGCACAGTGCGGTGGGTGTATTTACAAGTCCTGCGCGAGCTCGCCCACCACTGCGGGCACGCCGACATCCTGCGCGAGCAGTTGCTGGCCGACTGAGTTGCCGAGACCCCGTCTATCGGAGATCCTCTGTCACTAGCGGTTCTGCCCGGTGCTCAGCTTCGTTTCGCGGCGAGGAACCGAACACTCGCCAACCCGCGTATGCGATGCCGCCGAAGACGGCAAGAATCAGCGAAAGTCGCAGAGCCAGAATGAGTCCGAAGACGGCCGGTTGCCGTCGTGTCACCTTCCAGGCGATACGACCCGCCTTCCGAGGCTTCGAATCTGCCCGATCAGTAGCTTTCCCGCGAGCAGGCATCTTGTTCGAACCTCTCCCTCTAGGCCGACGCCACGGTGGCACCCGCCGACCGCACAGAATGCCCAGAACATCGGGCCGCGAAACCACGTCGCCCATCGCCGTTCAAAGTTTTGCCTCGTCAGGTGTTATTTCGCGGATACGGTGGTCGGGGAAGCAGCTTCCCATTCGATTGCCCCCGGACGGAGCGAAAAATGACCCAAGAGCCAGCAGGACGCGCTGACAAGATCTCGTCGTCGTTGAAGGAGCGTGTCGATGATCTTGCTGCGAAAGCGAAGGATCTCACCGAGACCGTCGCGTCCCGTGGTGACGACATCTCGGAGACAGTGCGGCAACTGATCGACGATCTCGCCGAAAAGGCGAAGGAACTCATCGAGTCCCTTGGCGAGCACGGCGACGACATTTCGGAGACAGTGCGGCAGCGAATCGAAGATCTCAGCGCCTCGACCAAAGACCTGACGGACTCGGTCAAAGACCGCACCGATTCCGCCTCTGCGACGTTGCGCCAGCGACTCGACGATCTCACCGCGTCGTCGAAGAAGCTCGCCGAGTCCGTGAAGGGACGAATCGCCGACCGCTAGCTACTCGCCGGCATCGTTGAGCGTATTAGGTATTGGACTGATCTTGATCGCGCCCGCATAGTTGGCCCATGCCGAATCGCAATCCCGACGTGCCGGATGACGTCTTCGCCGGTGTGCTCGCGCAGCTCAACCATTTCGTACGCACCCGCGTGGTGCCTCGTGAGCTGGAAATCATGATCACCGACTCGATCCCCGCAGACTTGCGCAAGCAGGCCACCGACATGGGGTTGTTCGGCTACGCGATTCCGCAGGAGTGGGGCGGACTCGGGCTCGATCTGGTCCAAGACGTCGAGGTCGCCATGGCACTCGGGTACACGTCACTGTCCCTACGGTCGATGTTCGGCACCAACAACGGCATTGCCGGTCAGGTGCTGGTCGGCTTCGGTACCGACGAGCAGAAGGCCCGGTGGTTACCCGACATCGCGTCCGGTGACGTCGTCGCATCCTTCGCACTCACCGAAGACGGTGCCGGATCGAACCCCGCGGGACTGCGGACCACTGCGAAGGCCGATGGCGACGGGTGGATCCTCGACGGGAGCAAACGGTTCATCACCAACGCCACCGAGGCGGGGCTGTTTGTGGTGTTTGCCCGCACCGACCCGAAACCCCCGTCCGGCAACGGCATCGCCGTCTTCCTCGTTCCCTCCGGCCTTGCTGGGATCGAGGTCGGCGCCAAGGACGCCAAGATGGGACAGGAGGGTTCACGCACCGCCGACGTCACCTTCAACCACGTTCGCATCGGCCCGGACTCACTCGTTGGCGGCGACGGCGACGTCGGCTACCGCGCTGCGATGACATCACTGGCTCGCGGCCGCATCCACATCGCGGCATTGTCGGTCGGTCAGGCGCAACGTGCACTGGACGAGTCGGTGGCCTACGCGAGCACCGCGAAGCAAGGCGGAACAGCGATCGGCGACTTCCAACTCGTCCAGGCAATGCTTGCCGATCAGCAAACGGGCGTCATGGCCGGCCGCGCCCTGGCGCGCGAAGCGGCGAAAGCGTGGGTCGAGAACACCGACCGGCGGATCGCGCCGTCAGCCGCCAAGCTGTTCTGCACGGAGATGGTCGGCAAGGTCGCAGACCTTGCCGTGCAGATCCACGGCGGCACAGGCTATATGCGCGAAGTGCCTGTCGAGCGGATCTACCGCGATGTCCGACTGCTGCGGCTGTACGAAGGCACCAGCGAGATTCAGCGCCTGATCATCGGCGGCGGCCTCGTCCGCGCGGAGAAGAAGAAGGCGCTATGACGCTCCCGCTCGACGGAGTCACCGTCGTCTCGATCGAGCAAGCGGTCGCGGCTCCCCTGGCTACGCGCAACCTTGCGGACCTTGGTGCGCGTGTGATCAAGGTCGAACGTATCGACGGCGGCGACTTCGCCCGCGAGTACGACCACGTAGTCCACGGCACGGGTGCGCATTTCGTCTGGCTCAATCGTGGCAAAGAATCGATCGCCGTCGACCTGAAGTCGATCGAGGGGCGCGCTGTTGTGCGCCGCCTGGTCGATACCGCCGACGTATTCGTGCAGAACCTCGCACCGGGGGCAGCCGAGCGACTCGGACTCGGCGCGGACGAACTGCGGTCGAACCACCCCGAGTTGGTCGTGGTTAATCTCTCCGGTTACGGGACAGCTGGGCCGATGTCGGACCGCAAGGCCTACGACCTGCTCATCCAGGCCGAGTCCGGGCTCATTTCCATCACCGGCACCGCTGAATCTCCGGTCAAGACCGGCATTCCTACGGCCGACATCGCATCCGGAATGTACTGCGCGCAAGCAGTTCTCGCAGCCTTGCTGCGCAGGTGGCGCACCGGCCAAGGCGCATCCATCGACCTATCCATGCTCGAAGCCACCGTCGAGTGGATGGGGCATGCCATGTACACCCAGATGCACACGGGCATGCAGCCCGCGCGAATGGGATTGGGCCACAGCTCGATTGCCCCGTACGACGCCTTCCCCACCAGTGACGGCCAGATGCTGATCGGCGTGCAGAACGACAAAGGCTGGCGGGCGCTCGTCACCGACGTGTTCGATCTTCCCGCACTCGCCGACGATGCGCGATTCGCGACAAATGTGCAGCGAGTGCGCCACCGCCACGAATGCGATGCCGTTGTGGCCGAACAGACTTCACAGTGGACCACCGCGGAACTGGATGCCCGTCTCGCCGCGGCGGGAGTACCTGCGGCCCAGATCAAAGACCTCGATCAGGTCGTCGATCACCCGCAACTTCGCGCGCGCAACCGCTGGCGAACAATCGCCACCGAGAACGCGCCCGTCGAGGCGTTGCTCCCACCTGTCACCTTTGCCGACACCGAGGCTGCGATGGGTGACGTTCCTGCGCTTGGTCAGCACACACACGCCCTGCTGATCGAATCCGGACTGGAAGCGGCCGCAGCCGACGACATTGTCAGTCGGAGCGTCGCCTTTCAGGCCAAGCGCTTGCAACCGGCACAGACCAAATAGAGGTTGACACAGCGCACGGATCGCGATCGGCGATCTCGACGAATCGAAAGCCGAAGACGCTGCCCGGATCCAGCATCGCAACATCGCACCACTCTTTTGTGGCCAGCAGGCGCAACTGGTCGCTCCGCCGACTGCCGACGGATTGGGGCGTCGAGCTGACCGATTCCAGTGAGACCGTCAGGACCCGACTGGAGATCGAACTGAAGAGGGCGAATCAGCGAGAGTTCGGTCGTCGTCATGATGCGATTCCGCTCGTTGATCGACGCGGCCGGAGATAGGTTGTGAGTGGTCGTCGGTTGAAACGTCGACACGTCGACGCTGGCTTCGTCGCTGGTGTTGTTGCATCGCAGCACATTCGGAAGGGATGGCACCAAGGCATGGGCACGATCACTACCCCCGATGGAATCGAAATCTTCTACAAGGATTGGGGCAGCGGACAGCCGATCGTGTTCAGCCACGGCTGGCCGTTGTCGAGCGACGACTGGGATGCCCAGATGATGTTCTTTCTCCTACACGGATATCGGGTCATTGCGCACGACCGTCGCGGTCACGGTCGCTCGACGCAGACCGCCGACGGCCACGATATGGACCACTACGCAGACGACCTCGCCGCATTGACGAGCGAGCTCGACTTGCACGACGCGATCCATGTCGGTCACTCCACCGGGGGCGGCGAAGTTGCGCATTACCTGGCTCGCCACGGCGAAGACCGGGTTGCCAAGGCAGCACTGATCAGTGCGGTCCCGCCGTTGATGGTCCAGACCGAAGCCAATCCGGGTGGCCTGCCGAAAGAGGTGTTCGACGGGTTGCAGGTGCAGGTAGCGACGAGGCGGTCCCAGTTCTATCGTGAACTGCCCGAGGGACCGTTCTATGGCTTCAACCGGCCCGGGGTCGAGCCGTCGGAAGCTGTGATCGCCAACTGGTGGCGCCAGGGCATGATGGGCGGCGCGAAAGCACACTACGACGGCATCGTCGCGTTTTCGCAGACCGACTTCACCGGGGACCTGCAGAAGATCACCGTGCCGGTGTTGGTGATGCACGGCGACGACGACCAAGTCGTTCCTTACGAAGACTCGGGGCCGCTTTCGGCGAAGCTGCTGGTCAACGGCACGTTGAAGACCTACCCGGGCTTCCCGCACGGCATGCCGACCACCGAAGCGGAGACGATCAACAAGGACCTGCTGGAATTCATCCGCTCGTGATGCCGCGTGCTCGCACGCCTTGCGCTCTAACTCTGTAGGTAGTCGTCGACGACGGCGAGCATGTCGGTGGCGAGTTCGATGAGTCCGTCACGGCTGACGGCGAGATCGCCATCGGCGACCCGCTCGGAGCTTCGGGCACGCGCATACTCGCGACGATGGTGCAGCGAAAGCCCCGTAACGATCCGACTCGCCCGTCGTGAGTCTTTTTGGAGTCCCTGGACTCCAAAAAGACTCACGAGGGAGGGTCGGACGACGCGGGTGCCTTGCTCGAGTAGTCAGCGTTGAGCGTCGCCTCGGCACACGACGACAGGGCATGGCGAGCGATGAACCAACCGCTGGCTGGTCGAGCCGAGTAGGGCGCCTGCCAGATTGTGCCGACCGTGACTTCCGACGACCACCAACTGGGCGTCCTGCGCCTGAGTCAGCAGTTCGACACCCGGACTGGCCTGTTTGCACACTCGAACGACCTCGACGTCGGGGAACTTTTCGCTCCAGCCCGCCAAACACTCGGCGAGCAGGGCAGTTTCGCGTTCCTCGTCGCCCGCGGGCGCGACGGTCGGCGGGTAGGGCAGTTCGTTCTCGATCCAGGTGTGTACCGCAACGAGCGGCGCACCGTGCGTCGATGCGAAGTCGAAGGCGTATTCGATGGCTCGCTCACTCGTCGGGCTCCCGTCCACGCCGACGACGACCGAACGCGCGTCGGGCGTGGCGGAGGCATGTTCTCCCCGCCACACGGCGACGGGGCACGCAGCGTGGTTGGCAACCTGCGTCGCGGTGGATCCGAGCAGCGATGTTCTGGTTCGCGATCGCCCGGTTGCTCCTACAACGATCAGGCTCGCGCTCTTGCTGAGGTCCACCAGTATGTCCGCGCCCGTGCCCGGGTACACATGCCAGGACACCACCAACCCGGGATGCTCGCGTCGCAACGACGTCGCAGAACCAGCGACCTCGTCTTTCGCCGCGGTCAGCGCTTGCAACCTGAACGCTTCTTCGATGGGCTGTGCGTCGGCGTCGCTGAAATAGGTCGTCGACGGCACGGCCCGCGCAATGACCAACGGCACTCGCCGCAGGCCGGCCAGCTCGGCCGCCCATTGCGCAGCCCTGTACGAGGTGCGTGAACCGTCGACACCGACGACAATCGACCCGCGCGGTACCGATTCGCTCATGTGGTTCGCCGAAGCCTTTCTGTGAGATACGAAATCGAAGCAGATGGGGCCTCATTCCTGAAGCTGGTTGCGAAAACCGCTGCCCACGTGACGATTCCAGTCGGTCGACCATCGACGACGATCGGCACGGCACGAATTCGCCACCGCAGCATCGTTTTCGCTATGTCTTCGACCTCGAATTCCTGGCGCACCGAGACCGCTGGGAACGCGAAGTCGAGCACCGACGATTTCAGGAACGACGCCGTTCCCGGCCCGTTCGGGATCGTCGACGCCGCCCAGAGTCGAACAAGGCTTGCATCGGCGATCGATTCCTCGGTGACCAACTTGGCCAGGCGGCCGGCGGCGTCGACAACAGCAAGCATCTTCTGCCGATTCACAGTCATCGCGGCGATGGCTTCACTGACGGTCGCGTCTCGCGAGATCGTCGTGACCGGCAACGCCAAGTCAGCGGCGCACACGCGGCTGGAGTTGTCGCACTCCAGGCTTCGTGGAAACTCGATGATCGACATGAGAGTTCACGCCTCCGGCCGAGCGACGATGATCGGGCAGGACACTGCATTGAGCAGCGCTTGGCTCATCGAGCCATACGTCAGTCCGACAAATCCACCGCGTCCGCGACTGCCGACGACGAGCAGTTCCGCATCCTCGGACAGGTCGTAGAGGTGCCGCAGGGGCTGGCTTTCGACGACGACGCGCTGGACAGCGACCTCGGGATAGCGCTCGGCGAAGCCGGCAAGGCACTCAGCCAGTAAAGCCTGCTCCTCGGTTTCCACGTCGGTCCAGCCAGCGACACGGAGTTGATGGCTGTCATTGGACCGCGCATGGAGCGCCACTAGCTTGGCGTCGCGTAGCGAGGCCTCTTCGAAAGCTACTTCGATTGCGCGGCTGCTACTTTCCGAACCATCGACACCGACAACGATCGCGCCGCGGGGTCGCGAAAGGTCCCAGGCACGGTTGGAGCGGAAATGGAGCACCGCAACCGGGCAGTGCGCGTGCCGGGACAGCGTGAAATCCAGCGAACCAGCTATTGCTCTGCTCAGTGCGCGCGGTCCGCGACCGCCTATGACTAGCATCTGCGACGTCTTCGATCGGTCGATGAGGATGGGGCCGATCGGTGCGTGGATGAGTTCGGTGCTCACCTCGACGGCCGGGGCAACGCCGGTCGCTTGCTGTCGCGCGCTGTCCAGAAGTCGCAAGCCCTCGCTCTCGAGCAGCTCGAATTCTTCTTGGCCATAACGTGGTCCGCGGTCGAGCGGTGCGCTCACCGCGTGGACTATCTGCAGTCGCGCACGGCGGCGTGCAGCGTCGTCGGCTGCCCACCGGACGGCCTCCTGCGAGGACCTCGAACCGCAAATGCCGACGACAACCGGTGGCGTTGTTCTCATCTCGCTCCTCCACGTTGTGCTGCATAAGACACCTTGGCCGCGTCGCCCTCTTGTGCGTTAGGGACTTTGGTCGTGAGTGCACATCGACCTGACCTGACATTTCGGAGACCATCGGCACCTCCGTTTTCCGGCGGTGATTCGTAACGTCAATTCCAATCTCGTCGGACAGGGAGCAGAGAGCCTCGCTGAATCGCCCGCGTTGCGGCCGCAGAACGGGCACTCCTGGCTCGGCAAGTCGGCACAGGGCCCATTGCATGACCGACCAAGGACTTCGGACCCTCGCCGCTGGGGTACTCGAAGCAGATCCTGAGTTCAACGCACAAATGGAGGCCAGCACAATGAAGATCACTAGCGTCGAGATTCTCCTCGACAAGAACGGAAACGATACGCGGGCTGTGGCGAGGCTCCGCCCCGACGGCGCCCCAGCGACGATCGGGACCGGCCTTGCCAATCTCAGTCGGACCGACGCGGATTCGCCTGAGAACATCGAAAAGCTAGCTACCGCACGAGCATTGGTGGACCTGGCCGAGCAGCTGTTCGAGACCGTCGATTCGGCAAACGCGTTGCCGACCGGCTGGTCGTACTGAGTCGTCGACCCCGAATCAGGACTCTGCAATGACCGGACTCAGCACGCGCAATGCGATTGTCGTCGGCGTCGACGGTTCGCGAACCGGGCTGAGCGCCGCCCTTTGGGCCGCCGGCGTCGCAAGCCGACTGCACTGCAGGCTCGTCGTCGCTTGTGTGGCAACTCATCCGGAGTACTACTTCAGTAATGCAGCCTTTCTCCGATCGCCCGAGCAGCCGACGCAAGCGCTTCAGAACGCAAAGGTTGTCGTCTCCGGCGCAATAGAATTCGTGCGCAGCAACTACGCAGACCTCGACGTGGTTTCGACGGTTCTCGAAGGACCCGTCGTCGCGAAGCTGGTTGCGCTTTCAGAAGATGCCCGGATGGTCGTGCTCGGCAACGGGGGTGCGAATGTCGTCAGCTCACTCCTGCTCGGATCGACAGCACTCGGGGTTGCCAACCACGCGCATTGTCCAGTTGTGCTGTGGCGCGGCGATCACGAACCACCAGAGTCGAACCACCACCGCGTAGTTGTGGGTATCGATGGCAGCGAGTCCGGCGAAGAAGCGATAGCGCACGCATTCGAGTACGCCTCCGCGTTCGGCGTTCCCTTGGTCGCCCTCCATGCATGGCAGCCGGACACTCTTCCCGTCCACTACCCGGTCGCGGATGCGCTGCATCCTGTCGCTGTTCAAGCCGAAGCCGAGGCAGGTCTACTGGCGGCGTGCATAGCCGGCTGGGCGGAGCGGTACCCAGACGTCGTTGTCATCCGTGCTACCGAGCGTGGATCGGCCGCGGATGCGTTGTTGGCACAAGCGGGAAGCACCGATTTGCTAGTCGTCGGCAGTCGAGGGCTCCACCGTGTCGTCGGCACACTCTTGGGCTCGACGAGCCAGGACATGATCCACCATGCTCCGTGCCCGGTCATGATCTGCCGCATCGACGACTAGCGCACCTTTGGCCCAAAGGCCATGCACGGGCCTTGTCATTGGTAGGTACTCGGCAGGTGCGAAGAAAGCCCACCGCGGGACGGCCGATTCAGGACCATCGGAGTACAAATCGAGGACCAACGCCTCCGTTGCGGAAGCACGCCAGTTCGTACCGTAGTGAGCATTCTTCGTCGCCCGGGCCCGCTGGTGACGATCTTTGAAGGGAGAAAAGATGACCATCGATATGCCCACAGACGAAGTGTTAAGAGACGCCGTCGCTCTAGCTTGTCGCGCACCCTCGCTGCACAACAGTCAGCCATGGCAATGGATCAAACAGGGTGAGTCGCTCGACCTATTCGGCGATTCCGACCGCATTCTGCCCTCCACCGACGCGTTCGGGCGGCAGATGATCATCAGTTGCGGCGTTGCGTTGAACCACGTCCAGTCAGCGTTCGCGGCCGTTGGCTGGTCGACGACCGTTGCACGAATTCCCAACCCGAACAACGCGAAACACCTCGCCCGCATCTCGTTCCGGCGCTCGCCGAACATCTCCGAACCGGAGGTCGAGCGCGCGGCTGCCATCGCCCGACGACGCACCGATCGCCTACCGCTCGCGGAGCCCGCGGATTGGGCGACATTCGAGATGGTGGTGCGCAACATCCTGGCCCGATATGAGACCGATTTGGCGGTCTTACCCACTGAATCGAGGCCGGAGTTGGCGAAAGCGTCCGAACTGACGGCAGGCATTCGTCGGTACGACTCGATGTATCAGGCCGAACTTAATTGGTGGAGCGGTCATTCCGGCCTCGCTGAAGGTGTGCCGCGCGATGCGTTGGTATCTCGCGCCGAGGACCGGCGAGTCGACGTAGGTCGACGATTTCCTGCGTTGGACACGATCGAACGGCGTGGCGAGATCGGCGAAGATCGCGCGACCATCGTGGTCCTCATGACCAGAGGGGAGAGCCCCCAGGAGCTCCTGTCGTGCGGCGAGGCGCTCTCTGCGTTGCTGCTCGAAGCCACGATCGACGGCATGGCCACGTGTCCGCTCACCCACATTACCGAGATCCCGCAGAGCCGGGCTATTGTTCGAAAGCTGCTGGGCGGAAAGGGATTCCCGCAGGTCATCGTGCGGCTCGGCGTCGCACCCAAGGGCACGGACCAGCCGCCCGCGACGTTACGCAAACCGCTGGCGGATGTGCTCGAATTCCGCTCATGACTGGACAGTAAATTCACGATCGTCAGCAGGCAGATCAATCGGACAGCGCGCGAAATGGCAGGCGGACCAAGTGGCTCCACCAGTGCTTCCGACGAAAAGGAACGCGGGAGGTGCCGCCATCGTTTTTGGGCACCGAAAACGTGATAGCGGTATTCGCACTCGATTTGCATGATCTCAAACGAACGTCGTTGCAGCCGAATATTTTCCGCCGTCGAGGGTCAGGGGTTCTACCAGTGCCGCCAGTGGTGCCCTGTCCGCACTTAACACCCCAGACGAGAACCAACCACAGCACCCGCGAATTGGCTCCAACATGGGAGAATGAGCGCGTGTCTGGCCCTTCTGACGTAGGTTCCGAACCAACTGCGAGCCCGCTACGTGAAACGCTCTCGCAGTTGCGGCTCCGCGAACTGCTGTCCGAGGTGCAGGACCGGATCACACAGATAATCGACGCCAGAGACCGCATGGACGGTCTCGTCGAGGCGATGCTCGTCGTCACGTCCGGATTGGAGTTGGACGAGACTCTTCGCACCATCGTGCATACGGCAATCCAACTCGTCGATGCGCAGTACGGTGCGCTCGGCGTGCGCGGTCACGACCATCAACTGACCGAGTTCATCTATGAGGGAATCGACAAGGCGACCAAGGAACTGATCGGGCCGCTGCCGGAAGGCCGCGGAGTATTGGGCCTGTTGATCGATCAACCGAAACCGCTGCGACTCGACGTTCTTGCCCACCATCCGTCCTCGGTTGGTTTCCCGCCGAATCATCCGCCGATGAATACGTTTCTCGGCGTACCGGTCCGCATCCGCGACGAGGTCTTCGGCAACCTCTACCTGACCGAGAAGGCGAACGGGCAACCGTTCACCGAGGACGACGAGGTGCTTGTCCAGGCTCTCGCTGCTGCTGCCGGAATCGCAATCGAAAACGCACGACTTTTCGAAGAGACGAAGACTCGGCAAGCGTGGATAGCCGCCACGCGTGACATCAGTACGGAACTGCTTGCCGGCGCCGAATCGGGCAGGGTGTATCGCCTCATCGCAAACAAGATGCTCGCCCTGACCGGCGCCGACCACATCTTTGTTTCCGTTCCTGAGGATCCCGAAGCGGCTGCCTCGGATGTTCGCGAACTACTCCTCGTGGAATCCGTCGGAAGCGGGGGGCAGCTTCGTGTCGGCGAACGATACGACGTTGCGGGAACCGTGTCCGGCCAGGCATTCACGGAGCGGACTCCCCTCCGATTCGATTCCCTGGACACGGGCCAGTTCGACGATTCGCTCCCGAGTGGCGGGCCGGCGCTCATTCTTCCGCTGCGCGCCGCCGATGCGGTGAGCGGCGTTCTGATCATTCTGTGCCGTGAGGGTCGGCCGCCGTTCTCCGACGATCAGATGGAGATGATGACGGCGTTCGCCGACCAAGCTGCGCTCGCGCTGCAACTGGCAGAAGCGCAGCGGCAAGTGCGCGAACTCGACGTCCTGACCGATCGCGACCGCATCGCACGAGACCTGCACGACCACGTGATCCAGCGGCTGTTCGCTGCAGGGCTTGCACTGCAAGGAACCATTCCGCGCACCCGAGTGCCTGAGGTTCAGCGCAGGCTCAGCGACGTCATCGACGACCTGCAAGGCGTGGTCCAAGAAATTCGGACAGCGATCTTCGACCTCCACGGCGGCGGCCCCGGCTCGACGCGCCTTCGCCAGCGAGTCGAGGAAGCCATCGCCCAGCTCACCAGTAACGCCGATGTGCGGACGACGGTCCATATCAGCGGCCCGCTGTCGGTGGTCGAGCCCGGTCTCGCCGATCACGCGGAAGCCGTTGTGCGCGAAGCTGTCAGCAATGCGGTTCGCCACGGCCACGCTCGGTCCATCAGGGTCAGTCTTTCGGTCGAGGACAACCTCACCATCGAGGTGGTCGACGATGGTGAGGGAGTGCCGGAGAACATCACACCGAGCGGGCTCTCCAACATCCGTTCGCGTGCCCAAGAATCGGGCGGCGATCTCACCATCACGCCGGCCGATGGCGGCGGTACGCGGCTGACGTGGTGGGCGCCGCTCCCGTGATGGCAAGTTTCGCGACCCTCTCGGTCAGTGCGCACCGTCGACTTGCCTTCCCACCTCACGACATCACAAATCGGAGGCCCACCGCCGCTGGGCAGTTACGCAGAACGCGTGTCGTTCGGTAACCATAGAGGATTTCGATTCGGCGCCGGACTCACCCCCACCACATTAGATAGGCATGCGGTAACCGAAGAACTCGCGGTCCTCGTTGTAACCGCCTTGCCCTGCGCCAAGGTGAGCGAAATCGTGGACAAGTTCGATTGCTGCGATCCATTTGACCTGTTTGAAACCCAGTTCGAGTTCGTTGCGCAAGCGCAAGGGGGCGCCATGCAACTCGTTCAGTCGCCGGCCGTTCATCTCGTAAGCCAAGATAGCCATCGGCTCCCGCATGTGCGCTAAGCGATGACAATCGTAATACCGTCCAGTGCCCGGCGTGGCTGGACCGTCGGCAAATGAATAGAACACTACCCATTTCGCCTCCGGGAGCGGACGCACGAGGTCGAGAATTTCCGATACCCGGACGCCGCCCCACTTCGCGATTCCGGACCAACCCTGAATGCAGTAGTGCTGGGTGATCTGCTCGGTCTTGGGTAGCGCGAGAATGCCCGCATACGAGAGGGTTATCGGCTTCTCGACCAATCCTTCTACGCGGAGTTCGTAGTTCTTCCAATCATCCGCCTGCAACCGCCGATATTCGTCGGACCGGGGTCGATCACCATTCGGCCAAAAGAAGGGTGAGATGTCCTTTTCGTCATATATCGCTTTCGGATGCGACCACTCCATGAACGATTTGACCCAGCCGACGACAGCGCGTCCCGATCTCTGCACGATTCGCGGGTGGCGAATCGTCAATGGCGAAGCGCCGACCCAGAGAACGGCCAACACCAGCATGACGGCGACATAGATCGCCAGGGCCCAATAGGATTCGGTCTCGGTGCCGAGCACAATGTGATTCAGATTTCCGACAAAGCCCGTGACGAACACCATTGTGGTGTGCACGAGAATGAAGAAGATCATCCACAGCAGAATTGTGAAATGCAGGCTTCGCGCCACCTGACGGTTGAGAACTCCTCGTCCGAAACCGAATCGCGCCGCAATCGACGGCGCCTGCAGCAGCCCTGTCACGAAGGCGAGCGGCGCGGCCACGAACACCGTTGCGAAGTACGCCAGTATCTGCAATCCGTTGTAGTTGGTGAAACCCTCGTTGGCGGGAAAATCCAAGGACGCATATTGGACTGCTGTGGACACGGCATTCGGAAATACGTCCCACGATCGCGGGACGATACGCCGCCATTGACCGGTGCTGAACAGCAAAACGTAAAACACAATTCCGTTCACCAGCCAGAACAGGTCTAAACTGAAATGCCACCAACGCGCCAAGCCGATCGAATGTCTGAAACCCGGAATTCCCAGCCACTTCGGCAACGCAACCGAATCGTCTTTGGCCGTCCACGCGGTCGCGGCGTTTTCTGGATCCATTCGGTCTTCCGGGACCGCGTCGCGGAGCCGCAACCACTCGGTCCCCGGCCGGCTCCCAGCATTCAGGTACAAACGCGGGTGATCGGCCAGTATCTGTAGTCCGGCTCGGATGAGAAACATCATGAAGACGATGTTGAACAAATGTTGCCAACGCAACCAGGCCGGAAAACCAGTGTCGACGGCCGGCGCATAGCTTGCCGAAGTGCCCGGATAGCTCTCGATGAAGCTATGCATCCACTCGTACTGTCGCAGGTGCTGCGCCAAAGCAATCGCGACGATCAACCCGGCAATAGTGATGGGCAACAGCCACAAAGAGCTGAACCAGCGCCTGCCGATTCGGACGGACGGCACTTGCGCATTGTCTTGCGAAATTCCACCCGCCCACGTGTCGATATCAATTCGGCCGTCCAGACGACTCTGGTCGAGAAGGTCCTCGAGCCGTCGCCCACGTGATGAATTCTCGGCAGAATCGCTCATAACGATTACCTGACTCTCGACCCGGCACGTTCGGAACGGACGTTACTCCCGACCCGTGACTTTGGTCCTAGCGCCCGACGACTTTTGTCGACGACATTTCAGGACAATGGCCTCCATGGAATCGATGTGACAATCCCTATTGTTGAAACCGTCGTCGAACCCGCCCGACACGACAAATTCGGTCACACGACCCGATGTGCGAGTTCAACAGTCCTGCAACGTTTTCGGTTTCAATCGAGTTAGTCCTCAAGTCAAGTGGCCGAGCAGATCGCCCTGGATCCACTCGCAAGCAGGGATCCCCGCCGCCGGGTCGTCTGGGCGATACATGACCTACGATTCGATCGCCGAGCGCCCGGGCAGAGTCGAGGGGCGTTCCAGCAAAGCGTCGATGACAGCCATGACCGTGCCAGCGTTCAACACCGTAGGGTGCCGATTGCTCAACTACATCGATTCTGCAGTGTACGGGTAATCTCGTTTTTGCACACTGCGCTGACGAACTAAGGATTTGTCATGATCAAGGTGTTTTTGGTCGATGATCACGAGGTGGTGCGTCGCGGTCTGGCGGACCTCCTCGGGGACGACCCGGAGCTGACAGTCGTCGGCGAGGCCGGGAGCGTGGCTCAAGCGCTCGCGCGAATACCCGCGCTTCGCCCCGACGTTGCAGTGCTAGACCTACAGTTGCCCGACGGCAACGGCGTTGAACTGTGCCGTGATCTGCTGTCTCAGCTTCCCGGTCTGCATTGCCTGATGTTGACATCGTTCACCGACGAACAAGCCATGATCGATGCGATCCTCGCGGGCGCGAGCGGGTATGTCATCAAGGATATTCGAGGCATGGAACTCGCCAAGGCGATCAAGGAGGTCGGCTCCGGAAAATCGTTGCTGGATAACCGAGCTGCGGCGGCACTGATGACCAAACTACGCGCCCGTACGGAGGAACCCGGACCCCTTGCTGGCCTGACCGAGCAGGAGCGGACGCTCCTTACGTTGCTCGGCGAGGGGCTCACCAACCGGCAGATCGCCGCGCGAATGTTCTTGGCGGAGAAGACTGTCAAGAACTACGTGTCGCGACTACTGGCCAAACTCGGCATGGAGCGACGGACTCAGGCGGCGGTCTTCGTGTCCAAACTCGGAAGGGACAATTGAACCAGCTTTGAACGGCCGGTGGCATAGCGGCGCGAGTATCACCCGGACCATGTCGCATACGACTCGCTTCGCTGCAATCTTGGCACCCCAGATTCCGGCTCGGGCCAAATCACCGGGCAGCATCGGGCCAAGAATGTCCGTCGAATAGAGATCGTCCGGTTCGACCAGCTCTCGAAGTTATTTGTACACAACATCATTGCCGCGCTGCGCACGGCCGAATCTGCCAGCCATCGAACTTTGTTGCCCGGGTCGCGGGTGCTGCCGCCGCACCCAGCTCTCGCTTGTGAACAAGGGTGAAAGCGAGTTTTCACCTTGAATTCGTGCCGCACCACCTGGCCGCGTTTGCTCGCCGCTTAGTCCAGACGGGTGGGTTGACTCCGAGGTCGATCGAGGAACGTTCAGTACGTAGTCCCCCGAACCAGGGCCTTCGTCCTCTGCACTCACCGAACGCGAACTGCGACAGTCGATACAGGAAACGATAGAAAGGTACGGCAATGGACGTGGAATTCCCGGACGACGGCACGATCAGGACGGCCATCGCTCTGGCGATGCGCGCACCGTCCGTGCACAATTCGCAGCCCTGGCGTTGGCGGATCGGGGACGAGTCCGTGCATCTGTACGTCGACCCCACAATCTTGCTGCGCCATACGGATCCGGACGGTCGCGATTTGATGTTGAGCTGCGGCACCGTGCTGCACCACTTCAGGGTGGCCATTGCTTCATTGGGTTGGCGCGCTCGCGCCCACCGCTTTCCGAATCCGGCCGACCCCCAGCACATTGCCGCTATCGAACTGGTGCGGCATGTCCCCTCCGAACAAGACATCGCGATGGCCGCTGCCATTCCCAGCCGCAGGACGGACCGGCGCCGCTACAGTTCGTGGCCGGTGCCGCTCGGCCACATCGCACTGATTGCCGCTCGGGCCGCACAGGAAGGCGTCCTGCTGTACCGCGCCGAGGCACTGTCGCACGTCGAGCGCGCACTCGCGGAGTCGGCAGCGACGCACGCACGCGACGCCAACTACCAGTCAGAACTGAAAGTGTGGAGCGGTCGCAGAGGTTCGCTCGACGGCGTTCCAGCCTCGAACACTCCTGCGCCCGACGATACGACCAGAATGCCGTCGCGCGCGTTTGCAAACCCGCAGTTGCAGCAAACACGCAGCGGACAGCCCGATGACGATGCAACCGAACTGCTTGTGTTGGCAACGCCTTCCGACGACATCATGTCTCGACTTCGTGCCGGTGAAGCCACAAGCGCTGCCTTGCTGACAGCAACGACTTTGGGGTTGGCGACCTGCGCGCTCACCGAACCGCTCGAGCTACCCGAGACCCGCGCCCTTATTCGGTCGGCTGTGTTGGACGACAGCGGCTTCCCGCAAATCATGGTGCGGATTGGCTGGGCACCCCCCAGCGCGGACCCATTACCTGCCACGCCGAGGCACACGGTGGATGAGATGATCGATTCGTTCGACGGCGCCATGGTCGGTCGCCGGCACGAATCCGTTCAGAAATACTGAGGCGCAGCAATAAGAAACCCGGCTGGCGAACTTACCAGCCGGGTTTCGGCAGCTTTGCTGATCAGTCGGTGGCCGGAACGACGAGCACAGGGCACTTCGCGTGGTACACCATCGCGTGCGCCGTGGAGCCGAGCTTGGCACCCGATTCGGAGCGGGACTTCTCGCGAACCACGATGACCAGCTGAGCGCTCTTGCTCAACTGCTCGAAGGTAAGCGATCGGATAGCCCTCGATGATCATCGAGTGTGAGACGACCTCGGGGAATTGCCGACGCAGTACATCCATTTCGGTCTGTACCGGTGCCATGGCCCCACGTTCTACAGTCGTCGAACTTGCCGGCACGGCCCACGGCCGGTTGCGTCGGGTCTGCGGAACCATCACCTCGGCCCCTCGGATGCTGCCCTCGAAAAACGCGGCGCCGAGAACGGCTGAGAGGTAAGAATGTCCGTCGACAAGAACGACGATCGGGCCCGCAATGGGAACGGCGGCGTAGCGATGTGGTGGGCGGATGATCGCGACCGTGCACTGCGCCGTCCGTGCAAGCGTGGAGGCAGTCGACCCCAGAATCATTTCCGCGAAGAAGCCGATGCCCACCGATCCGACGACGACCATGTCGGCGTTGGCCGAGAGGTCCGTCAAGGTCGAGTCGATGTCGCCCCGGACCAGTTCGAGGTCGACCTTCAAACCTTCGGCACGGCGCTCGGCCGCTTGCCGCGCAGTGTGCAATGCTGCTCTGCCGTAGTCGAATTCCGTCTGCGGCGCATTTGTGACCGGTTCCTCGGAATCCGGCGCGGCGACGTAGACGAGCGTCAGGGGCAGATCTCTGGCAACTGCGTCGGTCGCGGCCCACTCGGCCGCGTGCACCGCTGCAGCGGATCCGTCGATGCCGACGACGATCGATTTCTGGAGGGGGTGAACCATGTTCTGCTCCGTTCGGTGAGAGAGGACCCGCTCTTGGCGAGCCGGAAAACTCAGGCGGAGCTCAGTTGGCGAACAGGCCTCCGCACCGACTGATCTGTATTCAGGCTGCCGGAATCGGCCGACCGTGCGAAGAGTCGGTTGGCCCGACAGGATGGGCCAATAGTCGTTGATCGACCTGCCCTCGCACCGTGACCTTCGTATCCGCCGCGCATGACCGTCGACCATCGAGCACGAGCCGTCTTCCCCTACGCGTGGCGTTCCTGCATCCGCACAATCGAATTCATATATGCGAACTCCAAAAGTGAGGAAGGACAATGAAACCGACCGCGTGGACGACCGTATACGTGCTCATCTTGCTGACCGTGGCCCTCGTTGGTTCCAGTCTGACGGCAGCCGGATCCGGGTTCGGCAACTGGGCCGTCCTGGGTGCTGCCGCCGCCTTGATGACCGCCGGTACGGCCACCGCCGTCGTCATCGGCAGTCTCCGCGGTCATGGCAATGTGCCGCGGCATTCGTGAACCGCTGAACCATCGGCCGAACGACCTCGCAACCGCGGACTTCGGGCACTAACTTCCCGACGGACCGTTGCGCAGACTTACGGTCATGCAGCTCTCAACGCGACATTCGCTCCACAACATTTGGGCGTTTTAGGTAGCAACCTTGGCCGGAGTTACCGCGACCCTTGCTTTCGTCGGGGCCGCCGGTCTCATGACCGGCGTGCTGGACCCAGGTGACATCGTCACCGACCGGATTCCGTTCGGCAGTAAAGCATTCGGTGGCTTTGCGCTGGCACTGATCGTCGGGATTCCGATGGCGCTGACAACCCCCTGGCGGTCGCCCATGACCCAAGGGCGACCGCCGCCGCGATCGGCACCGGGCTTCTTCTCGTCGCGTGGATCGTTGTCGAGGCAGTCATCATCAAAGAGTTGAGCTGGTCGCAACCAACGTTTCTGGTGGTCGGCGTCGTGTTGGCTGCATTCGGGTTGGTGCGTCATCACCTCGATGGCGGAGCCGGAATGTGAAATCCGGAGTATCCACTCCAGGAGTAACGAGAGCAGAAAGTTGCCCAACCGGCTTCGAATGAGGCCCACCGCATACGAAGGCTCTTTCTTTATTTCACTCCGAGTGCAGTCCGGCGAGCAGAGTCCGAAGCCGCCGCATTCGACACCGTTCATCGCGCCTCGAGGGCCGAAAGTCACTTTGACGGGGTAGCGCCTGCTCGAGCAATTGCATGAACGACATCGGTCGTCGTGAGAATCCCTGCGATTCGGTCACCCTGGCCGACAATCAGCGCATCTGCGCCCGCGAGTTCGAGCACCTGGGCTGCTGCGTCCAGCGAGGCATCGGGGGCGATGAACGGAGCTGGACTGCGCGCGCACACACCGGCACGACCTGCCGACTCTGCGCGCAGATAGAGCTCCCAGAGCGCGTCGCATTCGTAGAGGAGGCCGACACATCTGCCGTCGTGGACTACCGGCAGGTGTCGGACCCCAGCGCCCAACATGGCAGCCAGTGCCTCATGCAGGGTGGCCAACGGTCCGACAGCAACCACGCGCGACGTCATGACCTCGGCTACGGTCGGAACTGTTGGCACAGAACGAATTTCGTCGTCTCGATTGTCCGTCACGAGCGCCCCTCACATCTGGCGGTATGGTCAGGCAGTTCCACGCGTGATGATCAATGGGCAGGTCACGCTGTGCAGCAATGCCTGACTTGTCGATCCGAGCAACAGACCAGCGAAACCACCGCGACCATGACTTCCGACGACCACAAGGCTTGCGCCGGAAGCCTGTTCCGCCAGATTCCGGGCAGGTCGGTCTTTCACCACGATCCGGTGGACCGCTACGTCGGGAAACTTCTCCGACCAGCCGGCGAGACTCTCCGCGAGCGAGACCTCTTCGGTCATCGCAGTCGCGGGCCAGTTGATCGACGGATACTCGAAATCACTGGTGTCGGCCCAGGCGTGCACCGCGACGAGGTCGCAGCCGCGATGGGAGGCTTCGTCGAACGCAATCTCTATCGCCGGCTCACTGTTCCGCGTGCCGTCCACCCCCACAACGACCGGCTTCTTCGACGCCACGAATTCGTCGTCGTCTTGTTCGTGGATGATGGCGACCGGGCAATGTGCGTGCCGTGCGACGGCGGTACTGACCGACCCCATCAGCCCTCGTTTGAAAGCCCCTAGTCCCCCACTGCCGACGACGAGCATACGTGCACTCCGCGACAAATCGATGAGCGTCGGCTCGGCAGGATCATCACTGAGAATCGTCTTTACCTCGGGAATGTGTCGGCCTGCGAAGTGTGCGTCGACGTCGGTCTTCGCACGGGAGAGCACCTTTCGCGCAGCTTCCTGGAGTGGTGCACGGTCGAACGCAGCTTCCGCGACGGCAGCGGCGTAGCCACGAGCGTCACCGCAGGAATTCACAATGTGCAGCGGCACGTGATGTTGTGCCGCCTCGTTTGCAGCCCAGCGCAATGCACTTCCCGACGACGGCGAACCGTCGACGCCGACAATGATCGGCTGACCGGCCATGACGATCTCCTTGTTCCACAGTATCGAGTTCCTCCGAAACGCTAAGCCCGCACGCCCACGTGATACCGCTGTCTTTTGTCACATGAGGTGCGGACCCTTCGTCCCCCTTTTGTCTTTCGAACGCGGGGCCTTCGGCACTGTGGCGACCGGTCGGTGAGGTGTTCGATTGGTAACAAACCAACTGCAGGAGACGGGAAATGCACGCTAACGACGGCGAATTCATGCGGGCCAGTGATGCGTTCTCCTGGTACCAGGAAAACGATCCAGCATTGCGCGCGACGATCGTCTCCATCATTTGGCTCGACAGCTCCCCGGATTGGGACGAGCTCCGCGCCCGCCTGGACAATGCGAGCAGGCAGATCGTCCGGTTTCGGGAGCGAGTCGAGGAACCGCCTGCGAGGCTCTCGACGCCCCGGTTCATCATCGATGAACATTTCGACATCACCTGGCACGTCCGGCGGGTGCAGGCACCATCGCCCGCGAATGCCTCGGCGGTGCTCGAGATCGCTAGAACCGATGCCATGACGTCGTTCGACCGGGTGCGTCCACTCTGGAAAGCGACGCTCGTCGAGGGTGTCGATGGCGACCGCGCCGCCCTGGTGATGAAGGTTCACCACTCCCTCACCGATGGCATGGGCGCAATGAAGCTCGCACCCTTGCTGTTCGACCTTTCGCGGACCACTACCCATCGAGACGAAGCGAGCGCGCCGAAAAGCGATCGGCACGGCCTGCTGCCTGCCAGCATCGCGAACGACGTGGTGCAGACGGCCCGACTGGTGGCCTCGACAGCGAAGTCCGCGGTCGGCGCTGGACCTCGATTCGTGCGAAATCCGGTCACTTCGGTGCGCAATGCAGTCGGTACGGTGACCTCGATCGCCGAGACCGTCGCACCCGTTTCCAACGCGCTGTCCCCGATCATGCAGGAGCGCGGCCTCAGCCGCAGCCTCGACCTCGTCACAGTCGACTTGGCCGACCTCAAGCGTGCGGCCAAGGCCGCAGACGCGACGTTGAACGATGCCTTTCTCGCCGCTGTCACCGGCGGTCTGCGGCGCTATCACGAGCAGCACGGCACCACCGTCGACGAATTACGCGTGACCATGCCGGTCAGCATTCGCAAGGAGGACGACCCGGCAGCCAGCAATCGAATCACGTTGATGCGCTTCCGATTGCCGGTCGCCGATGTCAATCCAGCTTCCCGGATGCACAAGATCGACAAGCAGGCCCGCCGGGCGCGAAACGCACGCTCGCTGCCCTTCACCAACGCCATCGCCTTCGGCCTGGATCTGCTCCCGACCGCAGTGGCCGGAAGCATGCTGAAGCGCGTCGACTTCCTGGCCAGCGACGTCTACGGACCACAGTTCCCGCTGTATCTCGCCGGCGCGAAAGTCACCGCCTACACTGCCTTCGGTCCGACGATGGGCTGCGCTGCCAACCTGACGCTGCTGTCGTACGACGGTGCCTGCCACGTCGGTCTCACCATCGACGAGGCGGCGGTCACCGACCCGAACATGTATGTCGAGTGCCTACGGGCCGGCTTCGCTGAAGTGCTCGCGCTCGGCAAGCCGGAAAAGCCGATTCGCAGGCCGATCGCCGACGGTGAATACCCGAGCTCGTACCGTTCGCCGAACGATCTTCCCGCCGACGCGGAGAAGTAGTGAACAAGCCGCGAAAACTGCCGATCGCCGTACACCCGGCCGGGAATACGTTGTCCGATGACTCGTTCGATCTCGGCGACCGGCGTCGACCGCGACGTCGCCCCGTGCTCGAATCCGATGCCCCTACCGAGCCGAGCAGGCACAGATCTGTCGGATCGCGCGTGGCCGCCTGGTGGAACGCCGATTTCGACTACGAGTGGATGTCAACGTTTCTCGCGCAGCGTCGACTGACGAAGCTCCTACAGTGGTCCGTCGCCGCGTGGTGCGCAGCATTTGGGATTTACGTTGCGCTGCTGCAGTTCATCGTGGGCGAAGTAGTCGACGGGTGGGCTCAGGTCTGCTGGTCGTCATGGCGGCTAGTTCGTTGTATGCCGCGGTTCGGTGGACGGCGAGATCTTGCACGTCACCGCCAGTCGAGCCGAGACCTTTCGTGCGCCTTTGCGTACTTCTGGGACGATCGGCGCCGCAGTGAGGACCAAAGCCTCCTCTGCACCGAGATCGCCATTCGTACTGTGTGGAAAGGCGAATCGACCGCAACTTACCTACTTGGAGAACGTCATGAACGATCCCGAACACGAACGGTCAATCTGCGTCGGGATCGACGGTTCCAATGCCGCGATTCACGCTGCGCAATGGGCAGCGACCGAAGCAACCGCACGAAATGTGCCGCTAGAACTCGTGCACGTCATTGCCACCGACAACGACTACGGGCCCTTGCCTATCGATATCGAACTCGAACGACCATATGCGCGCGAGATTCTCGACGCGGCGAAGTCGGCGGTCACGGCTGGCAACGAATCGGTCAAGGTCGAAACAGAAATCATCACGGGCCGACTACACCCCACCTTGCGCTACCTCTCCGAGTCGGCGGAACTGCTGGTGGTCGGGTCTGTCGGGGTCAGCCATATCCGCCAGTTGCTGATTGGTTCGACAGCGGTCGACCTCGCACACAACGCCCTATGTCCGCTCGTCATCGTCCGCGCCCACCGTGAAGGCTCGATTCCGACGACGGGGCCAGTCGTTGTTGCCGTGGACTATTCAGCTGCCAACGATGCGGTTTTCGGCTTCGCGGCGAAGGAAGCAGCCATCCGCAAGTCGGAACTTCTCGCAGTGCACGCCTGGCGACTACACCTGGGCATCAAGTCCGACGAATACCACCTGTCGGCCCGCGCGCAAGAGGCGCAAGAGTTGCTCGACAACCGAATCAGCAAGTGGCAAAGAATATTTCCCGATGTTCGGATGGATTCACTTGCCGTACAGGCAAATCCTGCGCACTACTTCGAAGACCTGTCCAACACCGCCCAAATCGTTGTTGTCGGTGGGCGGACCGATTCGTCGATGCACCGACGCGCACTTGGATCGGTCGCCAATACCCTTGTTCACCATTCGAAATGCCCGGTATTCGTCGTACCTGGCAAGGACAACGGCTGATCGATGGCGTCGGCGATGACTACAGTTCCCAAACTCGACAAAAGAACCATCGAAGCGGCTGTGGCACTGGCGTGCCGAGCCCCGTCGCTGCACAACAGCCAGCCTTGGCGCTGGGTTGTCGACGGGAATACGTTGCAGCTCTTCGCCGATAGCGATCGGCTACTTCCGTCGACGGACGCATTCGGTCGCCAGATGGTGATCAGTTGTGGTGCGGTATTGCACCACCTCTCGATCGCCTTCGCCGCGGCGGGTTGGACAACGACGATCGCCCGCATACCCGACGCTTCGAATCCGGGACACCTCGCGACGGTGCTCGTCGAGCCCGACCATGCTATATCGGACGACGACGTCAAGTCCGCTACAGCGATCACTCGCCGCAGCAGTGACCGGCTCCCCCTGCTCGCCCCGCCAGACCCGGACGTGCTGGCGACGTCGCTCGCCGCTCTGTTGGCCCATACGGGTACGCAGATCGAACTGATCGATCGGGGTCAACGCTCCGAACTGATCCATGCGTCTGCGCTCGCGGCCAGCCTGCGCGGGCACGATTCGATGTACCAGGAGGAATTGGATTGGTGGGCAGGCGAATCGACGCTCCCTGAGGGAGTCCCCACCGACTCGTTGGTGTCGGCGGACGAACAGGAACGCGTCGCGTTGGGGCGGAAGTTTCCGCCGGGTCGCCCGAACTCGAGACGGGTCGACCTTGCCGATGACCGCGCTGCGATCTTCGTCTTGTCGACTCCCGCCGACGCACGCCTCGATTGGCTCCGGTGTGGTGAGGCACTGTCGGCAGTGCTGCTCGAATGCACAATTCGCGGACTGGCCACCTGCGCGCTCACGCATCTCACCGAGCTTCCCCGAAGTCGCGAAATGATCGGCAAAGTCGCGCGAAACACCGGCGCCCCGCAGGTCGTGATCCGAGTGGGTGTCGCACCGGAACCAGGAGCGGAACGGCTGACGCCACGACGCCCCCTTTCCGAAGTTCTGTTCACGAAAAGGAATATCTGATGCATGCACTGCACGAGAAGAGCGCTGTCGTCACAGGTGGCGCACGCGGAATCGGAGCCGCGGTTGCCCGCGCACTCGTCGATGCCGGTATCGCGGTCTTGATCGGCGACATCCTCGACGAAGAAGGCAAGCAGCTCGCCGAAGAGCTCGGCGACCTCGCGGCCTACCGCCATCTCGACGTGACCGACGAAAAAGATTGGCGCGCAGCACTCAACGAGGCCGAAGAAACGCTCGGACCGCTCGGCGTACTGATCAACAACGCGGGGGTCATCGAATTCGGCGGCGTCGCCGATGGCTGGCCGGCGTCGTTCCGGCACATCATGGACGTCAACGTGTATGGCCCGTGGTTGGCATGCACTTCGCAGCGCCTTTGCTACGGAACAACGGCGGCGGCGTGATCGTGAACGTCTCGTGCACCGCAGGCCTGACCGGCTACCCCGGACTCGCGGCGTATGTGTCGAGCAAGTGGGGTCTTCGTGGGCTCACGAAGGCCGCTGCGCTCGATCTGGCCGCGGACAACATCCGTGTGTGCTCGGTCCATCCCGGCCCGGTCCGGACCCACATGACGGACGGGTTGGACGAAGCCATTGTGGCGGGTCAGCCGATCGGACGATTCGGCGAACCGGACGAAGTTGCGGCGATGATCCGATTCATCGTCGTCGAAGCAACCTTCTCGACGGGCTCGGAATTCACCCTCGACGGAGGCGCTACCACAGGGATCGGCTCGGCAGCGCCGGTGACGAAATGAACGAGTCGCTGGGCCCGCAATCGCATCGCGAACGGGTAGAGCGATTGTGGCGTCGTTCGCCGTGGAACCGGAACCCGCTCATGCGGAACGGCGACCGAATCTCTTCTACGATGCAGCTATTGGGTACCGCAACGATGATCGCGGCGGTCCCGGTGTGCGCGGCGCTCGGAACGAGCAAGTTACACCTCTGCCGCCGATGCCATCCACGCCGAGCGAGAGGCGAATCACACTGTCAGCGCATCGATTGTGGACGTTGAGACAGACCACCGAGCCGACATCACGTGGCAGACGAACGACGTCTCCCGCGTGTCGACCAAATTGTCGCCCCGTCAGCACGAAAAGGTGATGTCGTCACCATCTGGGTCGATGGCGCAGGCGAGCGGGTAGACCCGCCACGCTCCCCGTCGAGTGCCGCTGCGATTGGCATCATGACCGCTATCGCCAGCTACGGACTGCTCGGGCTCGCGGTCGTGGTCGGCCTGCGGCTGACGAGCCTCTGCGTACTCCTGCGGCACGGGCGAAGCTGGAGCCGCGAATGGGCGGAACTCGACTCGGCACACGTGAAGCGACGCGACTGATCGATTCGGTGTCTAGTGCGCCAGAATCGACTCTTGATTGCGGACCGCCCGCGCTGCGCGGGCTGCACATCGTGCCGCGAATTCTTGCTTGCCGACCACGTGCGCGTCGGGCCCAGGAAAGATCAAAGCTTCACGACCAGTGGCGCTCCACCGCACGAGAAACGGCGGTTCGCCCGTTGGCGAGCGCACCTCTTCGATCAGCCCTTCTCGCGCGACGCGACCGAGATTGCCCGTCTCGATGACGAGCTAATCACCTGTGCTGGCCTTCATTGTTCGACTCCTTCGTCGGGACTCATGCGACCAGCCACCATGCGCGTGGCTCGTGATATTCGTTGGCTGGCAACCCTTTTCGATCGCTCAGCCACGCGTCGCGCTCGTGGTCGGGGAGGACGTGAAACTCGACGGATCCGGGTACGCAGACCAACGCGAGAATCTTCGACAGCGCCTCGGCGTAGGACACAGCGCGCTCCGCACCGTCCCACTCGTAGATCCCGCGGTAGACCTCGTGTTCGTCGTGCGCGAGCCACAATTTCGATGCGAAGCCGGGGAACCCCACGAAGAGCGGCGTGTTCAGAATGCTTTCGAGTCGAAAAAGCCAGTGCAACCAACCATGAACCGCACGAAGCCGGAATTCGACCACCAGCACGGCCGGCACGTCATGCCCGACTGTGTCGACAACAGTCTCTCGATAGATCACAGCGCTGGTGCCGTTCGCAAAGGCCAAGCGCTCCCCGACGCGCTCCCGCGGCTGGTGAATCCAGCCTGACGCCGCCAACGCGACGAAGCGAACCATCGAGCGCCCCACTGCGCGCCATGCCGAACGGGTTGAGACAGTGTCGGTTTCGCTCATGTGCCAATGCTGTCGCATGCGCCCGGCAGTGGGCAGAGTCGTACTGCGCGAATGAATCGGCACTCGTGCCCGAAATGGAGTGACTTAAGACCCTTCGGCGCATCGAGGCACGGCGGGCACTCTCGGTGGGGAAATCTCGAAGCAATATGTAGGAGAACCCATGTCCTGGACCCCCGCGGCGCCCGAAGGACGAATTGTCGTCGGGGTGAATGGATCGATCTGGTCGTATGCCGCACTGCACTGGGCAGTCGAGGAAGGGGCGACAACCGGCAGATGCGTCGAGACGGTGACGGTCGGCCACACCGACCCGCCATCCGCGGCACTCAGGCCTGCGGAGGGGCTACTCGAGACGCTCAACAACAACGATTTGTTGGTGCTGGGCAACTCGGGTCGCGGCCGAATTCACGACGCGTTTCGCGGGCCAGTAGCGACGGAGTGTGTGCTGCGTGCACGTTGCCCGGTCACAGTGGTCACGCCGAGCGCTCGACTGCATTTTCGCTCCAAGACGGTCGACTTGCTCGTCGTCCTCGTACTGACAGACTTTTCCCAGCTTGGCGCCTTAAGGTGGCTCGATCGTCTTGATCGAATCGATTGGAGAACTATGGGCCCGACCACGATCAGCGGCATTCCGGCGCATCCACTGCTCGTGCATTTCGTGGTTGTGCTGGTTCCGATCGCCGCAATTCTCACCTTGTGCTCTGTGTTGTGGCCTGCTGCCCACCGCAGACTCGGAATCATCACGCCTGTCATTGCGTTGGTGACTCTCGCTCTTGTGCCGATCACGACGAACGCAGGCGAATGGCTCGAACATCGAGAAAGCCAACCTGGTCCGTTGCTCCGCAAGCATGCGGAGTTGGGCGACCAGCTACTGGTGTGGGCGATCGGGGTGTTCCTCGCGTCGGCGATCTGGTGGACGATGCACGATGCGCGAACGGTCGGCTGGCTGAGTCGTCGCCTCGGTTTCGTCGAATCATTGGCGGCGAATAAGATCGCAAATGTCGTAATCATTGTGGCTGGAACGGTTTTCGCGATCGGATCGCTGATCATGATCTACCGCATCGGTGACAGCGGCGCACAGTCGGTGTGGCACGATCGCGGCTGACGCCGACAGATCAGAATCGGGCACGGCGCGATATGCACCAAGCGCTGGCCGGTAGACCCGAGTACGGTGTCCATCAATTTGTTGTGGGCGTGGCTGCCGATGACGACCAGTCGGGCGTGTTGTGCCAGCTCTGCCAGCACGGTGCCGGGATTGCCTTGGCGCAGAATGCGGCTCACTGCCACGTCGGGATATTTCTCGGTCCAGGCCGCGAGAGTCTCGGACATTCGCGCCTCCTCAGTGCCGGCGTCACCGCCGCGCCAGGTGTGGACTGCCTGGAGAGGGGCTCCGGTCATCGCCGCGTATTCGAAGGCGTGGGCGATCGCATTGTCACCGGCGGGCGTGCCATCGACCCCGACGATCACAGGCATTCGCTTCGCGTGAACGTGCCGCCGACTCTGGCGCCACACTGCCACTGGACATGCGGCGCTGCCGGCGACCTGACGAACCGTCGACCCGACCAGGAACCGCCCCGCTGCCGACCGATCCCCTCCGACCACGACGAGCGACGCCGACGAACTCGCTTCGACCAACGCTGTCCCGGGGAATCCCGGTAGCAGTCGCGTCTCTATGTCGAGGATCGGGTGCCGTCGTCGCAAATCTGCGACGCTACTGCGGAAGATGCGCACTGCAGCAAGACGGTCGGGTTGAGTCAGCACCGTCTCGACCAATTTGTCGTCGTGGTGGGCCAAATACCGTGATTCTTCGAGACACAGGACGAGTACCAGCGGCACCCTGCGGGCCTCGGCGATGTCGGCCGCCCACGCGGCAGCGTGCACGGAACAACTCGATCCGTCGACGCCGACGACGACCGATCGAGGGCCTGCCTGAACGCTCACTGCGTCACGTACTCGACTCTTGTGGGCGGACCACTAGGACCGGGCAATGCGACTGCAGGACAAGGGCATTGCTCGTCGATCCGATCGCCACGCCACGAATTCCGCCTCGACCACGGCTACCGACGACCACAAGTTGCGCCCGGGTGGACCACTCGGTGAGGTGCTCCCGCGGCCCGTCGAGGTAGACGTACTTCTGGACGGGCACGTCTGGGTACTTGTCCTGCCAGCCTGCGAGCCGTTCCGCCAAGATCGCGCATCGAGTCGGATCCTGGTCGGCGACCGGCGCGTGCCGAGCCAGTGCGCCGTGCGTGAAGTCGTTACAGACATGCACGGCGACAAGATTTGTCCGGCGGTTGGACGCTTCGTAGAAGGCGAGTGCGGTGGCCGTCTCGCTGACCGAACTTCCGTCGATTCCGACGACAACCGGCCGTCGACTCGGCCGTGTGTCACCGCGCGCGACGACGACCGGACATTTGCTGTGGCTCGCCACTGCGATTGCCGTCGATCCGATCGAGTGCGCCGCAGCAGGCTCACCCAACGTGAGCTGATACGCAACTTCCGACAACCGGACCAACGTCGCCACGGGTGTCTCCGATGACAATTCAGTCGACACAACCAGCTCTGGATCTTCCTCTGCCGCAATGGTTGACGCGCGATCCACTATCGTGCGTCCGCCTGCTCGGAGGGCATCGATCACCGCAGGCGCATCGAGGTAGGCATCGGCGAACGACGATCCGAGCGACGCCAACGCGAGTGCATGCACGAGGTGCAGCGGCCGGTGGCGAGCTGACGCCAGGCGGGCAGCCCACCGCACTGCCCGTTCGGCGGACGCGGATCCGTCCACGCCCACCACCACGGCGCCCTGGGGTGATTCGATCCGAGGAAAGCTGTCATGAATGCTCATCTGGCGTCAGCCCTGAATCTGTTGTGCCACTTCGCTGTCAAGCACGCTGGCCTAGGCTCGCAACCGTGATCGGTTGGAGATCGACATGGCGAACACCGTTTACGCTGCGCGCCAGCGTCGCGACGACGCGCTGTTCTGCATCGTCGGCGAATCCTCCACGAATCGTGACTCTGCCCTCTGCGACGTCGATCGCCCATGCGCGTCGACTGCCCGCAAAGTCGTCCAGGAGCGCGCGGATGTTCGATGCGATTGTCGCGTCGTCATCGATCAACGCTCGCAGTACATCTCGACGCGCGACGATGCCGACCAACAGTCCAGCCTCCACCACAGGGATCGACCGCAACCTGCCGTTGAGCATTCGCACGGCAATCGTGCTGATGTCCGAACGCGGCGTGACAGTCTCGACAGGAGTCGTCATCGCGGCCGCAACGGTCGTAGCTTGCTCGCCGGGCCCGGCAGTCAGTGCATCGGATTCGGAAAGAATTCCAACTACGCGCCCATTTTCGTCCACGACCGGCAACGCCGCGAAGCCCGACTCTACGATCGAAGCGGTTGCGTCTCTCAGCGATGTTTCCGGCGTGGTCGTAACCACCGGCCGAGTCATGATGTCCCGTGCGTGCATCGAATTCACCCAATTCTTTCGTGCTGGTCTCCGCGCAAGTGCGGACTGCAGCGATCGCTGCGTTGGCATCCAGCCTGCCGTGGGCAATTCGGCACGGGTAGGGTCCGCAGGCCCGTAGACCCGACGACTTTCGTCCTCGACCGGTCGGCCGCAAATACAGCGGCCCGAAGGGTTGTCGCCGACTCCTCTACTCTTTCGCGTCGCTGTCGTCGTCGGCCGACTCCGTCGGTGTGGCTTCGGGATCAGGTGAAATGAAGTCGTGCCCGTCGTCGGTTTCGTGGTCCGCCGACGAGTCGGTCGGGTCGGTCGATTCAGTGATCATGACGATCCTCGGGAAGTCGCGGGCGATCTTCAGGCACACGGCGGGGCGGGTATCGGGGCAGGTGATGATGCTCCCGACAAACTCGAAAGGTCGCCGATGTCCCGACCATACATTGCCTCGTCCGACGGGATCTGCCCCTAAATGTTTGAAAATCCAGCGATCTGGAGAACTTGAGCGAAAGGGGCCGAAGCAAACGGGGCGACTGCCGACGTGCGTCACACCCGCCGACTGAAACGACAGGAGAGACGATGACCGAGACCGACACACGGATCCGGTGTCGTTACCTGTCACTGCAGGGCGCAGACTCCCTGCTGCTGAGCGCAACCGCGACCGCCGTCAACGCCGCGAATGCCCGTAGCCTGCTCACCGAATGGGCACACCGGCACGATGTGCCGTCCGAGCTCATCGCCGATGTCGTCTACGCCGCGTACGAGGCAATCGCGAACGTGGTCGAACATGCGTACTCCGGCGGCGCGGGATCCTTCACACTGCGCGCCGACGACACCCCGCACCAGCTGTGCGTCACCATTTCCGACACCGGATCCTGGACTCCCCCATCCCCCACGCCTGGCTGGCGGGGCCGCGGCATCCCATTGATCCGAGCCCTCGCCGACAGCGTCCACATCGGGTCGGACGACGCAGGCACCACGGTGGAGTTGTACTGGCAGAAGTGAGCCGCCGCCGAACCTGACGGCACGCCATACTGCGGCGCGACCTCCGAAACGCGCGAACGGATAGCCGTTTACATTGTAAACGCGAGCGCCTACTGTGGAGTAATCAGCCAGCGGGAGCTATCGCACGAAGGACAGGCGGCCCCGCGAGTTTGCCTGCATTCGCAGACTGGGCCTGCGACCCCTCGTCGTGGACGGACGCTTGTTCTGCGAAGGAGTCACACAGATGTCGATTGAGATGCCATTGATGAGGAACACCAACGTGCTCGATCTGATCGTCCTGTCCGGCGAGCTGGACCTGCTGACTTGCCCCGCACTGCTGGTGAAGCTCCAAGCCCGAGCGCGTGCTGGACGCCAATTGGTCCTCGATCTGTCTGAAGTGAGTTTCTTTGGTGCGACAGCTATGGCGCTGGTAGAGCAAGTGCAACTGGAGTCGATAGTCGCGGGCGGATCGGTTCGTTTGGTGGGAGTGCCACGGCAGATCATGCGAGTGATGACCATGATCGGTTTCGACAAAGTCGTGCCAATCAGCAGTAGTGGCGGCGAGCAACTACTTGATTTCGATCGATCTGCGAGCGTGTACTTGTAGCACCAGCTTGTTGGAGTCCCCAGCCCACGCGGCGAGGCGTCATACGGAGGATTCGACATGATTCGAGCCGACAATCGCACCTTGGAAGTCGTCATGGAACGACGGCGGCACAGGTTGTTCAGGCAACACCATCACCCGGCTCGGTCGGTCCGACGAATGCAGGCCCACCTCGCGCTGGAGAATCACCTCTTCGCGGCAGGCTGACTCCTACGTCGCGTAACTCCACTCCGGTGCAGCAATCGCACGTTCGAGCGCGGCCCGGTTCGATCGGATGAATTCGATGTCCGCCTCCAGCAGGGCGACGAAGTCGGCGACCGGCGCACCTGTTCGCTGGGATGCGGAAATCATCTCGCGCACGGACCGAGCGATTCGTTCGCAGATCTCGTCGACGAATCCGTCACGATCGGTCAGACCGTATGCGTCGAGGAATTCGCTCAGGCGTCGCGCGATGTCGGGTCGGCTCGTCCAACCCCGGTGCGCTGCGTGAGCTGGAGCATGCAAGCCTACGACCTGCCACGCCGCGTAGGCGAGATCCTGTCGGCGAGTTGTCGGACCTGCCTGGTCCCAATCGATCAGCGAGTGGACGCGGCCGGCCGAATCGGCGACGACGTTCGCAAGACTGACGTCGTTGTGGCCGATGATCTCCCCGGGTAACAGGTCGCGGCAGCCGCTGCGCCACTCCATTCCCGGAGTTGGTCGGAAGCTCTCGACCGCGTCGTGAAACCGTCGCATCAGACGCGCTGTACGGACCAAGTTCGACTCGGAGCGGCCCCAGCAGGGCCAGCCGGCGACGCCACCGCACGTTTGCCCCTCGATGAAGGACAGCACCTCGAAGCCGTCCTCGTCGGTGCCGAGAACTCGCGGTGCGCCGTCGAATCCGACCGACTCGAGGTGCTTCAACAGCTCGTGCACAGCTGGCGTCCATGGGCCGGATTCCCGGCGAACGGTTCCGCCGTGGCGGTAGACGGCCCCACCCCAACCGCCAACCAACCGTTGGCCTCGCTGGGTGTTCGATCGACATTGGGTGGTAGCCATCATGTCCCTCGCTGCGACTCGTGGTCTTCTCTTGAAAACAACGCTATGCAGGGAGAACGCCCGCAGGGAGGTTCGAAACGGCGCAATAGTTACTAGAAGTGGCAATGACCCGATCGGCAGCGCCGAACACCCGTTGGACTACCTTCGAATCGTGATCGTCGACCAGTTCCGCCTTTCCGGTGCCTGGAATTTTCGCGACCTCGGCGGGCTCCGAGCCGACGACGGACGCGCGTTGAAGCCCGGAGTCGTGTTCCGTTCATCCGAACTCTGCGCCCTCGACGACGACGGCCGGAGCGCCTTGCTCGAACTCGGCGTGACCGAGGTAGTCGACCTGCGCGGCACCAACGAGGTCGCGTACAACGGTGCCGACGCGCTCCCCGATGGCGTAACCCTGCACGCGAAACCGGTGCACGACGACGAAAACAAGGCGGCCGCACCGCACGAGCAACCGCAGAAACTCACCCCCGAGGTCGCCGAAGCCGCCCTCGAACACGCGTACACCCGCTTCCCCGCCCTCGAAGGCGGCCAGCGCGCTCTTGCGCACGCGATTCGGCTGGCCGCCGATACCGACGGCGGCGTGCTGATCCATTGCGCTGCAGGCAAAGACCGCGCTGGCTGGATCATCGCCGCGTTCCTGCGCGCTGCCGGAATCAGTGCCGACGACATCCTCGCCGACTATCTGCGTAGCAACGACGCGATCGCGCCATTGCGGGCCGTCGTGGTTGCGCGAAACGGTGATCTCACCCAGGTGTCGGACAAGGTGCTGGGCGTCCACGAAGACTTCATCCGCGCGGCGTGGGATGTCGTCGACCGCGACTACGGCGGGTTCGACAACTACCTCGACACCATCGGCATCGACGCGGACGTGCTCGCCCGCCTCCGCGCGAGGCTGCTCGACTAACTTCCGAAACAGCACAGACAGTCGAGGGCGCCGACCATCTCACCCGGTGATGTCTCGTCCGATGAGGCGGCGAGCAATGATCCACTGCTGCAATTCGTTTGCTCCTTCGAAGATCTCGAGGATCTTGGCGTCGCGGTACATCTCCTCGAGCCGCACGGATTCACCGGTCTCGCCGACTTGGCGAGCAAAGCCGAGCGCACCGTGGATCTGGATCGCCTCGCGGACCACGTCGTTGGCCAGACGGGTGCCGTAGGCCTTCGCCATGGCGGCTTCTGGTTCGGCAGTCGCGTCACCGCGATCCAGCAGAGTCGCGGCCTTCTGGTAAAGGCTTCGGGCACATTCGATTTCGGTGGCACGCTGAGCCATTTGGAATTGCCAATGCTGCATCGCGCCCAATGGCCGACCGAACACTTCGCGATGCTGCAGCCGGTGGACCGCGAGGTCGAGTGCAGCTTGCGCAACGCCGACTCCCGCTGCGCCGATCCCTATCCGACCACGCACCAACGCAGACAGTGCAACTGCCATCCCACGCCCGAAATCACCGAGCAGGTTCTCGCGCGGCACGTGGACGTCGTCGAGCACGATGTCGGCCGTGATCTGACCGCGATGGCCCATTTTGAGGTCGGGCGTCCCGATTCTGACACCGGGGCTGGAGAGATCGATCAAGAGCATGTGCGCGCGAGTGCCGTCGTGCCCGGCGCGCACGAGCATCGAAACCCACCCGGCCACAACACTGTTGGTGATCCACCGCTTCCGTCCGTTGACGACGAAGCCGTCGGCGGTCTCTTCGGCGTATGTGGTGAGCCGCGCGGCGGTGAGGTCGCTACTCGTCTCCGGCTCGGTCGTTGCGAACGCGAAGGCCTGCTCTCCCGACACCAGAGCCGGGATCAGAGCGTCTCTGAGCGGCTCGGCGGCGTGCGCCAGGGTGGCGGGCACCAGAATGCACTGGCCGTCGTACACGCCTGCCATGGAGGAAGATTCGTAGGCGATCTCCTCCGCGACCGTGCACGTGGCGAGCATCGGATACTCGAGCCCCGGACCGAATGCGCCGCCGAAGGGCACCGCGAACAGTCCGTCGGCGGCTAGACCGCGAAAGGCCGTCCACGGGAAGCTGTCCCGCGATTCCTCCCGGCTTCCGATCTCGCGAGCGACGGGTGCGAGGTGTTTCGCAACCGATGCCCTTGCGCGCGTACGCAATTCAACGGTCTCTGACGGAAGGAACACGTCGTGAGACATGCGGTCCTGAGTGCGTGCAACGACAGACATGGGGCTCCATTTCGAGCATATTCGGACGATCGTCCGATTAGTATAAACTAACGATCGTCCGATTCGGTAGGCTTGGGTCGTGGACGACACCGATACCAAGGCCGAGCGCACTCGCCGGCGCATCCTCGACGCCGCTGCCCACGAATTCGCCGTGCACGGTTACGGCGGCGCCAGTTTGCGCCGCATCGCGGCCGCCGCAGAACTCAAAGTCGGCAGTTTGTACTTCCACTTCAAGACCAAAGACGACCTCGTCGGGGCCGCGCTTGCCGACGGCGTCGAGTCGGCCCGCCTTCAACTCGTCGCAGGCCTCCGCGCAGTCCCCGCAGATGCCACGCCCCAGCAGCGGCTTCGCGCCGCCATCCGCTCGCATTTGGACGCATTGCACGCCAGTGACGACCGCGCCACCGCTGTCGTCCGCATGGTCGACACACTCCCCCCGAACCTCCGCGCAGCACACAGCACCAGCGAGCGACGGTTCGGCCGCGTCTGGCTCGACATCCTCCGCAAGGGGCAAATCGACGGCTCGGTCAGACCCGACGTCAACGCCAGGGTGTTGCGGGATATCGTCGTCGGCGCACTCAACAGCACATCATCGGCCAACCCCAACACGTTGAAGGACCTCGCACAGTTCGCGGACACGCTCGCCACGCTTGTGGCGCCCCCGCCAGCAGCTATCCCGTCAGGTCGACGATGACCTTTCCTGGGTGCCCGTTGGGGAACGAATCTACGAACGCCGCTGGGAGCTGCTCGAATCCGCGCAACACCGATTGCACGGCCTCGAGCTTGCCTGCACTCATGAGTTCTCCGAGCTGGGCTTCGACCCCGCGTGCACGGTTCATGTAGTCCAGGACTATGAAACCCTGTGTGCGAACGCGTTTGGTGAGTAGTAGCCCGAAGTTGCTCGGCCCGGCGGGACGCTTCGCCATGTTGTAGCCATCGATCAATCCGCACAACGCGATAACTGCGTGATTGTTCAGCCGTGCGATGGAGGCCTCGAACATCTGGCCACCGGAGTTCTCGAAGAGCCGGTCGATGCCGTCCGGAGTCGCTTTCTCGAGCTGATCTCTCCAGTCACTGGCCTTGCGATCGACAACGAAGTCGGCACCCAGGCTCGTCACCAGATCACATTTCTCGTTGCCGCCCGCGATGCCGACAACGCACGCACCCGCCTCCTTCGCGAGCTGGACGGCCACGCTCCCGACAGCACCGGATGCTCCGGAAATCAAGACTGTCTGTCCCTGCTCCGGTCGCAGGATGTCGCAGACCCCAGCCCATGCCGTCAGGCCGGTCATGCCCAGGACACCGAGGTAGTGCTCCAGAGGAACACCCGCACGCGGCGTAATCCGGTCCCACTCGGCGTCGGGTGACTCGACCACCTGGCGCTGCTGCCAACCGACCAAGCCGCGAACGACTTCACCCACGGCGAAGGCACTGTTGCGCGATGCGGATACTCGAGCGAGTCCGAATGCACGCACCGGTGCCCCGATCTGGACAGGGGGTAGGTAACTGGGCCGGTCATCCAGCCAACCCCTGATGGCCGGGTCGATGGAGATGAACAGGGTCTCGAGCGCGACCGCACCGGGACCGAGTTCCGGCGTCGCGACCCGCTCGACACGGAAGTCATCTGGGCTCACATGTCCGTCGGGACGTTTAGCAAGAACGATCTGCTGCGATGTGTTCACGATGTCGATCACTCCTAAGGTCTTCAACGACGTTAGGAGTCGGGAATGGTGCGTTCTTGGTGGTAAACGCACGGCGCTCGACACGAGCGCAGGGCCGCCGAGCGGACGATCCGAACCAATGCGCCTGACGAAAGAAGCACGCGCACACGACCAAGACGTGACCTTGATCACATCCTAATTTCGGTTGGACACGGGCTGCACGCCGCGAGCCCTCCCCTACCGATATCGGAGTTGACCCATGAACGACACACGCGCCGACCGACCACTCCAGATCGCCGTCACCATCGACGACTTCGTCCTATGGGACGGCGTCCCCGCTGTCGACGACGTGTCTCCGACCGACACCACGCGGTCGGTAGCGAAGACCCTCAACGAATACGGCCTCACCGGGACCTACGGGTTTTCGCACACGTATCGGCTGGACAACGAGCCCGAGCACATGGCGGCATTCGACGCTTGGGCCGAAGCTGGGCACCATCTTGGCAACCACACTCATCAGCACGCCCCGCTGCGGTGGATGTCCGACGACGCGTTCCGGAACGACTTCGAAATCGCCGAGAAGTACATCGGGCATCTCATCGAAGCGGCACCGTCGAAGTACTTCCGGTACCCGATGGACATGTCGTCGGGATCGGAGCGACGACGGGGTGAGGTGGAGGAATACATCGGCGCGCGTGGCTACCGCAATGCGCCGATTACCAGTTGGTTCAGTGACTTCGCCTTCATCGTTCCCTACTTTCGTGCGGTGACGCTCGGGGACAAGGAATTTCAGGCTCAGATACGCAACCTCCACGTGTCGACCGCGGTCGACATGCTCTATCGACATGCAGACACGGCCCGCACACTCTTCGGTGCTGATGCGCCTCTCATCTGGCTTGTGCATGGCACCCCCATCTCGCGCGACACCCTCGCTCCGATTTTCGAGGCGTTTCTCGAGCGCGGGGTGGAATTCGTGACCCTCGATGAGGCCATGAAGCACCCCATGAACTTCGGGATGCCGCCCTGCGCGGAGAGCTTTACGAACCATCTCCAGAGGTTTGCGCTAGCTGCCGGAATACCCAAGCCCGAGCTCGACCTCGAGCAACTCGGCGAGATCATCAACTTCGCGCCCATCCCTGGGATCGACACGATGTCGACTTACGAGGAAGGCCTGTTCAAGCCACTAGCGAAGCGGGTTGGCGCCGAATACGACTGGGATTGGTCCTGAGCAGCCAGTTCGTTCGTCGCATACCCGTCGTCACTCGAAAGCAGGATCATGCTCAACCTGGCCACCACACTTGCCGACACAGCTCGCCGTGAGCCGTCGAAAACTGCCGTCATCGAAGGTAACCGCCGGCTGACTTTCGGCGAGGTCGATGCAGCAGCAAACAGCGTCGCGTCATACCTCCTCGAACGAGGGCTCAGCTCCGGCGATCGCGTAGCGCTCACCATCCCGAACGTCGTGGAGTTCCCGATCGTCTACTTCGGCATCCTGAAGGCAGGCGGTGTCGTCGTGCCCCTCAACACGATGCTCAAGCGAGATGAGGTCGCGTATCACCTTCGCGATTCAGGCGCGAAGGCCTACTTCTGCACAGGTCACGGACCGGAACCTGACGCGTGGCGGGGATTCCAGGACGTCGACTCTTGCGAACAGCTCGTCACCATCAGCGCTACGTCACCCGGCCTGGGAGTCGGAACAAACCTGGCCGATGTTCTCGTCGACCATCCCACTGAGGACATCCTGCACCCGACCGAGGCCACAGATACTGCGGTTGTTCTCTACACCAGTGGGACGACAGGCAAACCGAAGGGCGCTGAACTCACCCACGCGAACATGGTGCTCAATGCCGTCGTACACAACAATTTGTTCGACGCACGACCCGACGACGTCCACTTGGTCACCCTCCCGCTTTTCCATTCGTTCGGCCAGACCGTGCAGATGAATGCGGGATTCGCGAGGGGCATCACGTTGGTCCTCCTGCCCAAGTTCCATGCTGCCTCGGCTCTGGAGCTGATAGCGCGGCACCGGGTGACCATTTTCGCGGGTGTCCCGACCATGTACTGGGCACTGCTCACCGAATCCGCGGAAGCTGGGAACGATGTCGACCTCGCAGGCCTGTTGCGCATCGCAGTCTCGGGTGGGGCGGCAATGCCCGTCGACGTGCTGAAACGGTTCAACGCCGTCTTCGGTATCGGGATCACCGAGGGCTACGGCCTTTCCGAAACCAGTCCAACGGTCACGTTCAATCCACTCGAACGCCCGAACCGGCCCGGATCGATTGGGATGCCGATCTGGGGAATCGAGGTGCGGCTTATCGACGAGCAGTGGAACGAGGTTCGGGCGGGTGAGCGTGGCGAACTCGTCGTCCGCGGCCACAACGTCATGAAGGGGTACCTCGGGCGTCCGGAAGCAACGGCCGAAGTCTTACGCGACGGATGGTTCCGCACTGGCGACATCGCAACGCGCGACGAAGACGGCTACTACTACATCGTCGATCGCGCCAAGGACCTGATCGTGCGAGGCGGCTTCAACATCTACCCGCGCGAGCTCGAGGAAATGATCATCACGCACCCGGATGTCAGCCTCGTGGCCGTGGTCGGGGTCCCCGATGACCGAATCGGCGAGGAGGTAAAGGCTTTCGTCATCCGTGAGCCAGGATCGACACTGACGGACGAAGAACTGATCGCCTGGTGCCGCGAGCGGTTGGCCGTCTACAAGTGCCCCCGGTTGGTGGAGTTCCGGGACGCATTGCCGATGAACGCCACGGGCAAAGTGCTCAAACGGGAGCTGCGGTGATCCGATCGTTGCTGTGGGCGATGCAGCGCATTACCGTCGTCGTATATGACCGCGGTCATTCGCGGTCTGGAGGCGCGAAAAGAGGTGTCGTTGTACACCGTTGAAACGCTGCACAGCGACCAGCATCGCCGTCACGAGCGCGGTGACTGGTGGCGTGATCAGGTTTCTTCGATCCACTGCCCGATGACCTTCGACCTCGCGAACAACTATCGAGGCAAGCTGGAACACCAACGCTCGGACACGTATCAACTTGTCCGTTGGTGGGGCGACTCCGAGGTCATATCGCGGGGCAACTCCGATATCCGCCGTCATCCGCACGACGCCTACGAACTACTCGTGCCCGTCCGGGGCGAATTGGCCCTCCGTCAGGGCGATCGTGAGTCGACGCTGACACCGACAGTCATGGCTCTCACGTCACTCGACAGCGCGTTGGATCTCAGCCACGGTGACGGATTCTCGTCTGTTGCGTTTGTGATGCCGCGCGCACGGGTGGATGCCCGGATGCCGGTGCTGCCGCCGCTGGGCACCATCTTGGATGCAAGCTCCGGACTGGGATGCATCGTTGTCGACCTTGTCATGAGCTTGCGCAGGCAGCGTCACGAGCTGACTGGTGCCCAGTTCGACATCATCGCCGACCGCGTCGTGGACCTCCTAGCGCTTGCGTACAACGCCGACACTGCGTCTCGGTCGGTGGCGGTGCAGGAAGGGCTGGTGTCCGCCATCCGTCGCGTCGTACGAGAAAATGCACACGACCCTGACCTCACCGGCGCTGGTGTGGCGAAACGCCTGGGCTGGTCGCTCCGGCATGTTCAGGCGCAGTTGCAGCGGGCAGGCACGACACCATCAGAGCTCATTCGCGAGGAGCGCTTAGCTCTCGCCAGATTGCGTCTACAGGATCGAGGCTGGAGCCACCAGAGTGTGACTCAGGTGGCCTATTCGTCTGGGTTCCAAGATCTCAGCACCTTCAGCAACACGTATCGGCGCGCCTTCGGTGAACGCCCGTCCGACACCCGCTCGGCAGCGGCGGCCGACTGAGGGCAACCACGCTGACTTGGTCGGGTGGTGCGCTGCGCGCAATACAATCGGTGTGCGCTGAGCGCCAAGAGAACTCGATACGTGTGCCCCTAACGTTCGAAGCATGAAGACATCAACGGGCTCCGACGCCCGTCCGGCGTACGACACCCTCTTCGCCGTCAGCGGTCGAACTGCCGTCGTGACTGGAGGCTCGCGCGGAATCGGCGCCATGATCGCTCGCGGCTTGGTGTTGGACGGCGCCCACGTCGTGATCACCAGCCGCAAAGGTGACCAGTGCCGTGCAACTGCTGAAGCCATCAACGCTGAGGCAGATTCTGTGGGAACAGCCGGCAGCTGCAGCGCTGTGGTCAGCGATCTGTCATCAGCGGAGGGCGTAGCCCGGCTGGTCGTATGGCTCGCCGAGCACCTCGAGCGAATCGACATCCTGGTGAACAATGCCGGCGCCACATGGGGTGCTCCCCTCGAGGAATTCCCCCTCGCCGGTTGGACGAAGGTATTGAATACCAACCTCATCGCGCCGTTCTACCTCGTTCAAGGAACACTGCCGCTCCTGCGCAACGCGGTCCTCCCGGACCGCCCCGCGCGTGTCATAAACATCGGCAGCGTCGACGCATTGATCGCACCTCAATGGGACAACTACTCCTACAGTGCGAGCAAAGCCGGATTGCACATGGCCACCCGCCACCTGGCGAAACGGTTGGCCTCCGACGGCATCACAGTCAACGCGATAGCCCCTGGACCGATTCGCACGGACATGCTCGGACACATCGCGGCGGACGCCGGGGTCGAGGCCGACCTCCTTGAACGAGTGCCGTTGGGCCGCTACGGAAACAGTGACGACCTGATCGGAACTGTCCGGTTCCTGGCCTCGTCCGCTGGCTCGTATCTGACCGGCACTGTCATTCCGCTCGATGGCGGGATGTCCGGCTGCGCTGGCTGAGCGCAGACCTCCTTCATTCCTTCACCTCCCCTTCTCATTTCAGGAGTTTCATCATGGCCGTCATCGCTTCCATTCAGTTCGGCTACGTGGCCGGGGGACCCCAGTCGTGATCGTCTTCAACGGAATTGCTGAACTTTACGACTCGGTGGGCTCCCCGCTCGGGACGTCGTCATGGCACACAATCACCCAGAAGCTGATCGACGCATTCGCAGCTGCGACGGGTGATCACCAGTGGGTTCACGTCGATCCCGTGCGTGCAGCGAATGGACCATTCGGAAGCACTATCGCTCATGGGCATCTTCTGACCTCGATGATTCCCATGCTCGTGTGGGAGGTATACGACGTCGACGGCGTCCGAATGGGAATCAACTACGGCTCGAACAAGATTCGGTATCCGACTCCTGTTCCGGTTGACTCGCGCATTCGGGCGGTGGTTGAGATCGCCGGACGTACGCAAGATTGCGGCGGGCGTCCAGACAGTCACGTTTGTCAAGATCGAGCGCGAGGGTGTCGACAAGCCGGCCTGCGTTGCCGAGGTTGTCAGCTTGTACGTCCCCAACCGGTGACTCTCATCGAGCCAGTCCCAATCGGCACCATTCCCGGTTGATCGTCGCAACTTCCGGTGCCACGGTCTGGTAGTACGCTTCGCCAATGACTCGCGGTCGCGTCCTGTCGCTGGTCGCCGTGGTTGCGGCATTGCTCGCGCCTACGTCGGCTTCGGCCGCACCGAGTGCGCACTTCTACACGCCACCGACTTTGTCGAGTCAAGAACCAGGCGCGATCATTCGAAGTGAACCGATGAGCGCCGTACTCGACCCCGTTGTTCGCACTCCGTACGACGCGACCGCGACGAGAATCATGTACGTCAGCACCGACCTCGACGGTGCTCCGATTCCTGTGACTGGATCGGTCATCACTCCCAATCGACCGTGGGACGGCGCTGGGCCGCGCCCTTTGGTGAGCCTCGCGCCGGGAACGTACGGGCAAGGTGATCGCTGCGCGCCGTCCCATGCGCTGGAAGGCGGCTACTTTCTCGACGCCGCCACGCTCGGCGCGCTACTTGCCCGCGGTGCGCGGGTAGTCGTCACCGACTATCGCGGCCTTGGGACGACGGGATCGCCGACCTACCTCAACCGGGTCCAGGCTGCGCACGCGGTTCTCGATGCGGCGCGGGCCGCGCAGAACCTGTTCGGCCCCGGCCCTGTTGGCATCGGCGGCTACTCGCAGGGCGGCTTTTCCGCTGCCGCGGCGGTCGAGCTCCAGTCGGAGTACGCACCGGAATTGGCAGTCGTCGGCGCGTTCGCAGGCGCGGTCCCAGCCGATCTCACAGCGCAATTCAGGTCGGGAGGCGAGTTGCTGAAGCCCATCTACCTCGACTTCGTCAGCGGACTCATAGAGGCGTACCCACCGGCAGCGCAAGCGATTCGAGCCCATTTCAACGGGAAAGGTCTCGATGTTCTGCTGCGCACGCAGACACATTGCGACAGTGACAACCCGACGGAGTTCGACAACGTGACGACGCCGGAGTTGACGAGCGACGGCCGACCTCTGATGGAGGTTTTCGGCGAAGAGCCTTTCGCCTCGCTGATTTCACGGCAGCGAATCGGCCTGACGCCACCACGCGCGCCGGTGTTGTTGTTCCATGCCGCCGGTGACGACACGATCCCGGTAGAACAGGCACGCGAGCTCGCACGCCTGTGGTGCAGCGAGGGCGCGACCGTCGACTACACCGAGATCCCAGTTCCTCGAGTACTTCCCGGAACACAACTGATGCACGCGCTCCCCAGTTTCGCGGCGAGCTGGCTCGGCGCCGATTACCTTGCCGCTCGGTTCGCCGGCGTCCCCGCCCCTTCGACGTGCCAGGAGGCCGGGCGTTGATCCGACGGCTTGCGATCGTGGCTCTGATCGCGTTGTCGTGCGCAGTTCCCGCGCAGGCAGAGCCGCTGGCCCGACCTGGGGCGGTCGTCGATGTCGTTCCCCTGCAACGTGATCGATGGCTACCAGGTGCTGCTGACGCGTCGCTCGTCAAGTACTGGACGACCGGACCGCTCGGCACACCCGCACTGAGCACGGGAGCGATCTGGATTCCGCCCGGCACTCCCCCGCCAGGCGGCTGGCCGGTGCTCTCCTGGGGACACGAAGCCACCGGGCTCGGCGACGACTGTGCACCGACGGTCAACGGTGACATCAACTTCGACTACCTGCAGCGCTGGCTCGCGCAAGGCTATGCCATCGTCGCCACGGACTACGTCGGGCTGGGTACGCCAGGCATCCACCCGTACCTGGATGGCCGGTCCGAGGCGCACAGCGTCATCGACATGGTCCGCGCGGCGCGTGCTGTGGAGCCCAGTCTGTCGTCGCGTTGGGCCGCATTCGGGCAGTCGCAGGGTGGGCAGGCCGCACTGGTAACCGCTTCGATGGCAACGACTTACGCGCCCGATCTCGATTTCCGTGGCGCGGTCGCCACCGGGCCACCGTCGAACCTGGAAAACCTTGCATTCCTCGGCGGACCGGGCTTTCCAGACGTTCCAGTGAAAGGCTTCAACGTCTACGTCACCTACATTCTCGCGTCGATGCGCGCGGTTCATCCGGAGCTCGACATCGACAGCTACCTCACCCCATTCGGCCGCACAGTGCTCGACGAAGTCGAGACCATCTGCATTTTCGAGGCAGCGGACAGGCTTGAAGGCATCGGGATCGGAAGTCTGTTGTCCCGGCAACTTGACGATCCGAAACTTCTTGCGGCGCTACGCGATTGGCTGGCGATTCCGACTCGGGGCTATGCGCGGCCGTTCTTCATCGGTCAAGGCCTGCTCGACCCCACTGTCCCAGCCCCTTTGACTTTCACCCTTGCATCGGAGCTCGCCACCAACGGCCAGCCGATGACGTTCCGGACCTACCCGACCGGCCACAACGCCACGACGATTGCCTCGCTGCCCGATGCAACGGATTTCATGCGACAACTGTTCGCACGCTGATCTAGTTGAAAGGGCAAGTTTTCACTATCGGCGTCCGCGACACCAGCCGTAGGCCCATACTGACTGGCGAGACCACTAGCAGATCGGGAGAAGAGAATTGATCAACTCGAAAGTTGCCTCCGCAGCAGCGGCGCTCCTGTGTTCAGCCGCGCTCATAGGATCACTTGCCGCGTGCTCCGACGATGACAAAGACACAAAGGCGAGCTCCAGCACCACTGCCGGAGCGTCGACGACCGGCAGCGCGGATTCTTCCGTCACACCGGCGGCCGGCAAGTCGAGCGTGAAAGTCGACGGCACCGCCTGGGAGGGCAACTACTCCTCGAAGTGCACGAAGGTCGGCGACACAACCGCCCTCTCGATCTATGAAGCGAGCGGCGATGCGCGCAAGGGTGGCGGCGCCACCATCAACGGTGCGGACACCGTCGTGTCAGTCGGCCTCGGCGAATCCAGTTCCGGACTCGGCTACTCCCTCGGCGCGCCAGGTGTCGCCCCGGCGAAGGTCGTCAAGGACGGCAACACCTTCACCGTGACCGGCGAAGCATTCGGCGCCGACCTCGCGAACCCGACGCAGCCGAAGAAGTCGACCTTCGAAATCGTCTTCGCATGTGACGCGGTCACCGGCGGGTAGTTGAACAGGTGTAACGAATTCGACGGTCCTGGGCACCTTTGTTCGTACGCCTCGCCGCTACGGACCGAAGGACCCGACCGTGAAACACCTGCCCCGCCTAATTCTCGCCGCCTTCGCGGTGACCGCCTTCACGTCGCTTGCCGCGTGTAGCAACGACGAATCCTCCTCTGCGCCAACCACGTCCGCCTCGGCGTCGGTGGATGCGGCGATGCAGTCCATGATGGATTCCATCCCGTCTCCGTTCGTCAACGCACCGCAGGCTGCCAACACGTACCTCGGCAGTGTCGAAGGCACCGATGCCTACATCGCTGTCATCATGGCCGGCGACAAGGCGGTGGCGTTCCTATGCGACGGCTCGTCGATGTGGGAATGGCCGACAGGCTCTTTCAACGACAATCGGGTCGAGCTCACCAACTCGAGCGGGACCACAGTCGCTGCTCACCTCGACGGTTCGACATTGACCGGCAGTGTGAAGATCGGCGGAGCCGACCACAACTTCACCGCGGTTCCTGCCCAGGCGAACGAGGGCGTCTACCGCACGGTCGTGAACGAGAACGGGCAAATGTCGACGGTCGGCTGGATCATTCGTGACGCGGGCGGTCGTGGGTTCGAGCGTTCCTCGACCGGCGCGATCAGCAACGCCATCAGGTCCGACACCCAGGACACCGAGGACGACCGCCGCCAGCGTGACCGCCGGGACGAGCGCAACGAGCAACTGCGATGCCAGCGCCTCGTCCAGGACCTCGCTGACGCACGGGCAACATTGGCCGCACTCGAGGCCCTGCCCCGCGAGGGCGGCAACATCCAGATGGTCGCGCTCGCCAAGCAACGCGTCGACCGTCTGGTCAGCGCGCAGTGCTGAGCGGCTGCTCAACCATCACCGAAAGTGCAGCTTTTCAGGCAATATCGGCCGAAACGACCTGGATAACTGCACTTTCGGCGGGGATTAAGCGCTGGGCGCGAGTCCGATGAGCACCTCGTCGCGGAATGCGCGGGTCGATGCGTCGGCTTCGGCTGCGACGTACTTCGTCGGCTGCCGGTGGACCGACTCGGTAGCAAGCGGACGCGCGTCGGCCGCCCATTTCCTGCGTCCGCCGGCCAGGACTCGCACATCCTGGTGACCGTGCAGCTTGAAGCACCAATAGGCAAAGCTGGCCGCGCGGTTGCTTTTTCGCGCGCAGAGAACGATCGTGTCGTCGTTCTCGATGCCTGTCGCCGAGAGCAACGACTCGAACCGTTGTGTGCTCGCGGGATCTCGGAGGTCGATCGTCACGGCGCCGGGGATGTGGCCGTCGTCGTTTGCCGGCGGGTCTTCGGCGACCTCGACGAACACAATGCCCGGTGTGTCGAGGTTCGCTTCGGCCCACTCCCCCGAGACGACGTTGGCTACCAATAGAGGCCAGGAATCCATTTGGCCAACCCGATGCTCGGAGTGGGCATCGCCATCAACGGCGCCAACATCTTTGCAGTGAAGGAACTCTGCGACGGCCGGGCCTCATCGCTGGCGTCGCGAGGCTTCCGCTCTGCCCCGGATTCGGGGAACGCCCGGTAAACCTGATGCAACACAGCTCGTTTGACGTTCGGCGCCAAGAGACCCATGTAATCGGAGAGGGTGCCGATCGGCGTGTCGATCCGGTCAGGACGCTGTTCGAGAGCTCGCATCACGCGTGCGGCAGCGTCTTCGGGCGAGTCGACCGGCAGCGACTTGTAGGCAGCCGTCGGGGCGATCATCGGCGTCCGGACCAATGGCATCCGAATCGAGGTGAAAGTTACTCCTGCATCGATATTTTCAGCGGCCGCGATCGTAGCGAACGAATCGAGCGCGGACTTGCTGGCGACATACGCAGCGAAGAGCGGCGCCTTCGTCTGAACCCCGATCGAGGAAATGTTGACGATGTGCCCGAAGCCGCGTTCACGCATCGATGGCAGCAAGGCGAGGATGAGCCGGACCGCGCCGAAGTAGTTCACGGCCATGGTTCGTTCGAAATCGTGCATCCGGTCGGTCGAGCTGATCACCGCACGACGGATCGAACGACCTGCGTTGTTGACCAGGTAGTCGACTCGACCGTGCTCGTTGAGCAACGTCTTGACCAACATCGCGACCGCTTCTTCATCGGTGATGTCGCACGGATACCCATGAGCATCACCGCCCTCGGCGCGAATTGCTGCAACGGCGTCGTCCAAGTCCTCCACGCCGCGGGCGACCATCAGTACCGTCGCCCCGCGCCGTGCGACCGCATGCGCCGACGCCAACCCGATGCCTGACGACGCACCGGTGATCACGACCACGCGACCGCGGAAGCCGTCCGGCCCGGCCGTGCGGCGCAAGCGATTCGGATCGAGCTCCTGCGCCCAATACCGCCACAGCTTGTCTGCGTAACTGGAGAACTCGGGGACCTTGATACTCAGATCACCGCGCAGCGCCGACCGGGTGGCCGTCGATTTGAAGGTCGACGCGAACGCAACGTGATCGATTACGGCACTGGGGATTCCGAGTTGTCCCAATGCGGCGTCACGGACCGCCTTCACGCCGGGCAGTGCGCCTATGCGCGACAGCGATGCGTTGAAGCCGGGCACTGCGAACAGACTGCTCGGAGCCCCGGCCGCGGTAGCAAGCGCGGCGAACACTTCGTGCACCGGCTGTGGCTCCGGGTTGACGAGGTGGAAGGTGGCCCCACTGTTGCCCTTGAAGCAGACCAGTTCGACCAGCGCAGCGGCGACGTATTCGACCGGCACGATGTTCGTCGATCCGAGATTCGGGACGGCGATCGGCAGCTGCGAGGGTAGTTGGGCGAGCCGCGACAGCGCGGAGAAGAAGTAGTACGGACCGTCTATCTTGTCCATCTCGCCGGTTCGGGAATCGCCGACGACGATCGCGGGTCGGTACACCCGCCACCGTAGGCCTTCCGCCTCGCGTACGAGCTTCTCGGCGACGAACTTGGTGCGATGGTACGGCGTTGGAAGTTGTTGTCCCAGATCGAAATCCGATTCCGTAAACTCGCCGCTGTAATCACCGGCAACGGCGACCGAGGACACGTGGTGCAGCATCGCCCCGCACTGTTTCGCGAGCGCGATCACCCGTTCGGTGCCTGCGACGTTGGCAGCGTGCGCAACGTCTTCGTCGGCAGTCATGTCGTACACCGCGCCGAGATGGACTATCTCGCGGACGGCAGGCGGATCGCTCTCCAGCCCGAGGTTCTCCTTCGTGAGATCCCCGATCAGTGGGACAATCCGTTCTGCACCAGTCCAATTCGATACAATGGCCGCCAACTTGCGACGCGACGATTCGCGAACGAGAACGTGGACAACGGCGTCTGGATCCTTCTCCAGCAACGCGCGGAGGAAATGCCGACCGATGAATCCTGTTCCGCCAGTGACGATGTAACCATTATTCATTTCGATTTCCCTTGTGTTCGAAGATCTTTCGATTTCGTTCGAAGACCTGAATACGTGAGAACCTCGACGTCACTCACCCCTGTGATACCCGCAACCGTAGGTGCCCCTGACCAGCCCGGCAAGGCCAAGTGGGAATTTTCACAAACAGACCAGATACCTATAAACCGACGTATCAGCTACCGCCGGTAACACTCGAAACCGCGAGAATCATTCTGCCGCAACAATACTCACCGGTAACCGCGCAAACTCCCGGCAAGCGAGAAATCTCACACCAAGCTCATGTGTGCATGAAACACGTTGCCTTGCAGAATCCTTCAGTGAAGCAAGATCAAGAAATCGGCCTTGCCAGCGGCATTCGCATCGACTCTCGAGCATCGGTCCTGCACTCTTGACCACGTCGACGATGCCGCCCATTCGCAATATCCAGCACCGATCAAGGGACGACAACAAGATGTTCAAGCGGATCGCCGTAGTCAACCGAGGCGAAGCAGCAGTACGCCTCATCAGAGCCGTGCGGGAACTCAACGCCGAACACAGTCACGGCATCCGCACCATCGCCCTGCACACGAGTGCCGAAAGCCGAGCGATGTTCGTCCGCCAGGCCGACGAGGCGGTGACCCTCCGCTCGTCGTCGACAGGCAGTCCCTACCTCGACCACCAAGAACTCGAACGCGCGCTGCTGGAGGCCAAGGCAGATGCGGTGTGGGTCGGCTGGGGCTTCGTCGCCGAGGACCCCGCGTTCGCCGACCTGTGCGCCAAGCTGAACATCACCTTCATCGGTCCGCCCGCCGAAGCGATGCGCCTACTCGGCGACAAGGTCGCAGCGAAGATCCTCGCCGAGAAGGTCGGCGTTCCCGTCGCCCCATGGAGCGGTGGCCCCGTAGAGACCCGCGCCGACGCGCGCCGTCACGCCCAAGCCATCGGTTACCCGCTGATCATCAAAGCCCGGAGTGGCGGTGGCGGTCGCGGCATCCGCAAGGTCTACGCCGAAGACGAACTCGAACTCGCACTCGAGCGCACCCAGGGTGAAGCCGAACGGTCCTTCGGCGATCCGGTCGTGTTCATCGAGCGCCTGGTCACCGAAGCCCGCCACGTCGAGGTGCAGGTTATCGCCGACAACTACGGCAACGTCTGGGCTCCGGGCGTTCGCGACTGCTCGATTCAGCGCAAGAATCAGAAGGTCATCGAGGAATCGTCCTCGCCGGTACTCACCAAAGAGCAAGCCGATCACCTGCGCGCTGCATCGAGTGAGCTGGTCCGTACCGCCGGCTACCGGGGCGCAGGGACGGTCGAGTACCTCTACCAGCCCGATCAGCAGTTGTTCACATTCCTCGAGGTCAACACGCGCCTGCAGGTCGAGCACCCGATCACCGAGGCCACGACCGGTCTGGACCTGGTCAAGCTGCAGATTCAGGTCGCCTCGGGCGTAGCGCTCGAAGGCGAATGCCCGACCGAGTTCGGCCACGCCGTCGAAGCTCGCCTCAACGCCGAAGACGCCGACAACGGCTTTGCGCCCGCACCGGGAACTGTGCATCTGCTGAAGTTCCCGCTCGGTTCGGGACTGCGCGTGGACACCGGAATTGCCCAGGGTGACGTCATTCCGCCCGATTACGACTCGATGGTCGCCAAGGTCATCGCCTGGGGCAAGGACCGATCCGAGGCGCTCGCCCGGCTGCGGACCGCGTTGCGCGAAACGACCGTCGTCCTCGACGGCGGCACCACGACCAAGTCGTTCCTCCTCGACCTGCTCGACCGCGAGGAGCTGATCTCCGGCTCCGCCGACACAGGCTGGCTCGACCGCACCGGTGCAGGCACCGGCGACGGACCGACACCCGTCGCTGACGTCGCCTTGATCGCCGCAGCGATCGACGCCTACGACGTCGAAGAGGCGCATGAGCGCGCCACCTTCCTCAGCTCGGCTCGCGGTGGACGTCCGCGCGCAAGCCACTCGATCGGCCGCACGGTCGAACTCAGCTATCAAGGTCAGGCGTACCAACTCACGGTCGGGCAGATCGGCCCGCGCCGCTACCGAGTCGAGACCGAGGATCGCGCGTACGAGGTCGACGTCGACCGCCTCGGCGAGTTCGAGAGCCGAATCGACCTGCGCGGGTCGCGATTCCACGTCGTCACGGTCCCAGGTCCGGCGGGCTACCTCGTCGAGGTCGACGGGATGTCCCATCGAATCAGCCAGGACGACGCCGGTGTGGTCCGCGCGCCCGCACCCGCTGTCGTGGTCGCAGTCCCCGTCGCGGTCGGTGACGAGGTCGCCGCGGGAGCAACTCTGGTCGTGCTCGAGGCCATGAAGATGGAGACCGCGGTCCGCGCTGCATACCCGGGCCGGGTCCGAGAGGTGCTCGCAGTAGTCAACTCTCAGGTCGATGCCGGAGCGGCACTCCTGCGCGTCGATCGCGCAGGCGACGGCGCCGCCGCGTCGACCACCCCGCGCGTCGGATTCGACACGACCGACCTGGCGCAGGAAAGCGATACCCGCACCGAGGCCTTCGCGCGCCTGAATGCGTTGCGTGCCATGATCACCGGCTTCGACGTCAGCGGCGAACAAGGCCGTGACCTGCTCGCAGGCTACGTCACATTGCGTGACGAATTGCCCAGTCGGGACACCGATCTCGTCGACGCCGAGATCGCCGTACTGACCACCTTCGCCGACGTCTGCGAACTCTCGCGCAACCGCCCCGGACTCGACGAGGGCGATCTGCACGACGCCGTGCACAGCCCGCGCGAGCACTTCCACTCCTACCTTCAGTCCGTCGACGTCGATGTGCACGGGCTGCCGGATTCGTTCCGTAGCAAGCTTTCTCGCGCTCTGAGTCACTACGACGTGACGAGCCTGGACCGCACCCCCGTGCTCGACGAAGCCGTGTACCGTCTGTTCGTCGCGCAGCAGCGCATGGAGAACCAGGTCCCCGTCATCGCCGGGCTGCTCGATCGATGGCTGACAGCAGATTCTGCGTCACTACCGCCGACTCCCGAGTTGGCCGAAGCCCTGGACCGCTTGATTCACGCAACCCAGGTCCGTTATCCGCTGATCGGCGACATCGCCCGCAACGTGCGATTCAAATTGTTCGACGCCCCCGCGATCGACGCTGTTCGTGAACACACCTTCAACAGCGTTCGTGGCAACTTGGCCTACCTCGCCGAGCGACCCGACGCGCCGGACCATGCCCGCCGCACCGACGCCCTCGTCGACTGCTCAGAGCCGTTGGTCGACCTACTGGCGCAACGTATCTCGAATCCGGGAGCGCTCCTCGAGGTGGTCACGCGACAGTACTACCGAATTCACACACTCGACGACGTCAAGACCTTCGACCGTGCCGATCGTCCCATCGTCACCGGCACTTTCCACCTCGCAGGCGATCGCATTCACCTGGTGTCCGCCACCTCCCCTGTCGCCGAACTTGCGACGACACTCGGATTCGTCGACGAGCTCGCAGGCGCAGACGCGCAGAACGTGTCGGTCGACCTCTACCTGTCATGGCCGGATGCACCTGACAACGGAGACGAGCTGGCAATCCAGCTGGAGGACCGGCTGTTGCAGCACCCGAACGCCACAACGTGGCGCAGGGTGACGACGACGGTCATCGGCGCCGACGGTGATCGCGTGCGGCAAGTGACGTTCCGGCGGGCGTCGGCCGACGGGTCCGTGACGGGCCTCGTCGAAGACCGCATCATCCGCAACATGCACCCGCTTACTGCACAGCGGCTGGATATCTGGCGGCTCAAGAACTTCCACGGCAAGGCGCTCCCCTCGCCCGCCGATACCTACCTCTATCACATTGTGGCCAAGGAGAATTCAGCCGACGAGCGGCTAATCGCCTTCGCGGAGGTCCGTGGGGAGTCGACACAGCTCGACAAGGACGGCAACATCGTTGCCGGGCGAGCAATCGAGAGCGCGTTGTCGGCGTGCATGGACGGCATTCGCCGGGCTCAGGCCCAGCGACGGAAGCGACGCTTCGACAACAATCGCGTCGTGCTCTACATCTGGCCGCTCATCGACCTGCCGGTCGAGAAGCTGCCCGCAATCGCGCGCCACCTCCTGCCGATCACCCTCGGCGCGGGGCTGGAAGAAGTTGCCCTGCACGCCCGACTGCAAGAACGACCAGGCGACCCGATTCGTACTGTGAAGCTTCGCTTTTCGTATCGGTCCGGTGCCGGCGTCACCGTCGCGGTCATCGATCCGCCGACGCACCCGATGCAGCCGCTCGACGCATACACGCAGAAGGTGCAGCGTTCACGTACCCGTGGCACCGTGTACCCGTACGAGCTGATTCCGCTGCTTGTTCGCGACAGCGGAACATTCAGAGAACTCGACTTCGACTCGACCGGTCACCTCGTCGAGGTGGATCGGCCATACGGGCACAACACCGCCGGGCTCATCGTCGGACTGGTCACCACGGCCACCGATCGCTATCCCGAAGGGATGACGCGCGTCGCGCTGTTCGGCGATCCGACGAAAGCCCTTGGCACGGTCGCGGAAGCCGAATGCTCCCGAGTCGTCGCAGGCATCGACCTGGCCGAGAAACTGGGCGTGCCCGTCGAATGGTTCGCATTGTCTTCTGGTGCAACTATTTCCATGAGTAGCGGCACCGAGAACATGGACTGGGTATCCCGCGCCCTGCGTCGGATCATCACGTTCACCCAAGCCGGCGGCGAGATCAACGTCGTCGTCGCGGGCATCAACGTCGGCGCGCAGCCGTACTGGAATGCTGAAGCCACGATGCTGACGCACACGAAGGGCATCCTCGTGATGACCCCCGACAGCGCAATGGTGTTGACCGGCAAGCAATCTCTCGACTACTCGGGTGGCGTGTCGGCCGAAGACAACTTCGGCATCGGCGGCTACGACCGCGTCATGGGCCCCAACGGCCAGGCCCAATACTGGGCACCCGACCTGACCGCGGCTTGCGACGTGCTGTTCGCCCACTACGACCACGCGTATGTTGCTCCGGGCGAACGCTTCCCGCGCCGGGCCCACACGAAAGATCCGGTCGGCCGCGATATTCGCAGCTACCCGCACGTCCATCCGTCCAGCGACTTCAAGACCGTCGGCGACATCTTCTCCTCGAAGACGAACCCGGAACGCAAGAAGCCCTTCGACATTCGGACCGTCATGCGCGGAGTTGTCGACCAGGACCATGCTGTTCTCGAACGGTGGGCCGATATGGCGGGCGCCGAGACGTCGGTCGTCGTGGATGCTCACCTGGCGGGCTACCCCGTGACCGTGATCGGCATCGAATCGCGGACCATCAACCGAAAAGGCTGGTTCCCCGCCGACGGACCCGACCTGTGGACGTCGGGCACGTTGTTCCCGCAGTCGTCGAAGAAGACGGCGCGCGCGATCAACGCGGCAAGCGGCAACCGGCCGCTGGTCGTGCTCGCCAACCTGTCCGGCTTCGACGGTTCACCGGAATCGCTGCGCAACATCCAGCTCGAGCACGGCGCCGAAATCGGCAGGGCCATCGTCAATTTCGACGGACCGATCGTGTTCTGCGTGATCTCGCGCTACCACGGCGGCGCGTTCGTCGTCTTCTCCGGTGCACTCAACGACAACATGGAAGTGCTCGCCGTCGAGGGCTCGTTCGCCTCGGTCATCGGCGGCGCACCCGCCGCGGCTGTTGTCTTCTCGAGGGAAGTCAACAACCGCACGGCTGCGCATCCGGAAGTCCAGACGTTGGAGAAGCGGCTTGGAGCAGCCGAGGACGACGCCGAACGAGCACGCATACGCGTCGAACTGGCGGCTGCTCGGTCGTCGGTTCGGTCGGAAAAACTGGGCGAGGTCGCTCAGGAATTCGAGGCCGTCCACAACATCGACCGCGCACAGAACGTCGGTTCGGTCCATCGGATCGTCCCCGCCGCGGACCTGCGCCCCGCCATCGTCGCCGCTGTCGAACGCGGCATGGCGCGGACGCTGTCCGGGTCGTAAGCGAAGGCTAGCTCAGAACAGCGAGAATGCGCGGGCGACGAAGAAGCAGACCAGAGCCAACACGATGACGGCGATTGCCGTCAGCGCGACGATCGGTCCGACCCTGCCTGGCATCGGCTGCGGATGCGAAAGTCCGGAGGTTTGACCGGTGTCCGGCGGGGTTTCACCGGGTGGCACCCCGCCTCCCGGCTCCAACCCTGGAGCGTCGACCGACCCGGACTCGGCCGGGTCTGTGGTCGAGGCCATCAGTTCACCAGCTTGTGGGCCAGTGTTCTTCCGAAACCGGAGACCACCTGGCTGCCGCGCTGCTGTTCGCCCTGCTGAGCGGCGAGAATGACGACTGCTCCGGTGAGAACCGGCGTCACCCACTGCGTGATGCGGAGTTGCTTCTGCGCGGCGGCGGATTCGTCAGGAGTGGCCGAGGACGGCTCGGTGGCACCTTCTGCTGCCTGCCGTCCCTGGCTCGCGATCTTCGACCCGAGGTACCCGGAGTACGCCGTCGCTCCTGCGGCGGCGAGGGTGATCGCGGTCTTGATCGCGGTGTTGGTGCCAACACCCTCTTGATTAGCGACGCGGCGACGATTGGCGGCGATCAGCCCAATCCCGCCGATCGCGTGCATACCGATCGCAACAGCGTTGATCGGCGCCCATCGAGCCCACCCGTCAGCAGCAATCCGCGCGCGGTCATTCGGGTCTGCGACGTCGCTCGCGGCACCATTGAGGCCCGTCGCGCCCATCAACGACCCACCGAACCAGGCAGCCGCGCCGACATCGTGCATCGAGCGGATGACAGTGTTTCGTGTGTTCATGGTGGCTCCTTCGACTCGACGCTGAAAGCGCGAGTCATATTGTTGCGCGCCGAAACTTATTGGCCGGCGCTGCAATTGGATCTACTCGACCGAGCAGTCCTGCGTACGGAGTACCACACTAAACGATGCATAAACGCTGCATTGCTGCCGACGTGAGTTGGCGCTACGACACGCCGACGGTGTCCTTCGCGATGTTGGCGACATGGGCTTGCGCCGCAGAGACAACAGTGGACCGGTTCTTGTTGGCCTCTTCGAACGACACCACTGCGCGAATCGCCTCGGGATCGTCCAGCGTGCGGATCGCCGCCACGGCATCGGTGGCATTGAGGTCCTGGTAGCCCTCGATCGCCAACTCATCGGCCTCCGGAACCTTCGTCGCCGAGCCCCGTCCGATCAAATCGCCGACGTGAGCAGGCAGTTGCTTAGCCGCATCCGCGAGGTTGTCGCCCGCTCGCGCAATCCAGCTACCTGGCAAATTGACCACAGTCGTGCCCAAAGCAGCGACAGATTGCAGCGGCGTACGACGCAGAGCAGCGGGGCCACCCAACGCTTCTTCGGCAAGAACGGTCGTCAGCCAATCAACAGTCGCCTTGTGCGCGACGATCAGCCGCTCGGCCAGATCGGTCAGTGTGCGATCGTTCTCCTGCACGGACAACGCCTTTAGATATGTTGCGCGGCCAAGCAATTGGTACTCGAGAGCCAGGTCACCCAGCACTGCCTCGTCGAAAGGCTGAGCCTGCTCGAACATCGATTTGACCATCGCGCCGATTCGGCCGATCGCCGGACCCACGACAGCTGGGAGCGCACCGAGTCCACGAATCGCATCTTCGATCGCTTCTGCGCGTTCGCGCCCGTTTTCGGCGTTCTGGCTCAGTTCACGGCGCACTGCATCGGTGCGTGCCTGCGCAGTCCGCGTCTCGGCAATCATGATTTCGGTATTCGTCAACGTTGCAAGAGCCCGAAGCTGGGTGAGTATCGCGTTCTTCGATGTGGTGATGCGCATACGGCATTAACCCTTTCGTAGCTGAATTGGTCCGAGTTGCACTCGGTAATACGCGAATTGGAAATTCACGCGCGAGAACGCCACAATCTGGAGCGTCTCTATCGAACGGTTACCCGCGCGGTGCCGATCTAAACGACCTGCGCCGACGAACTATGCGGGGACTCTTCTTCGGCATTCTCAGCCGCGTCCTCGTGCCCGGTGGGGTGATCGGTGTCGCGCGGGTCGGAACTCAGCGCTTCGTTGTTGTCACCTGCGGTGTTGGCATCGCGCCCGTTCGATTCACTGCTATTCATGTCGATTCTCTCTGCTATTGGTCGGAGCCGTCGCCGGCGAAGCCGCGCGGAAGGTAACGATTTTCGAATTCTGCGTCGCGCGCATCGCCGGACTTGCTGCGGCGATGAAGGAAAATGATCACCGCTACCCCGGAAATCACGGACGCCGCACAACCGGCCACAGCTATCCATGTCCAGCCGTAATATCCATATCCGGCGGCAGTGAGACCAATTCCCAGAAATACGATTCCGACCCCAACCAGAAGGTAGCCGATCCAGATCCAGCTGCGCTTCTTCGGTTCTCGGCCGGCTTCTCTCGTTCGTAGATCGTCATTACTCGGTTTAGGCAACGTCATAGCTACTACTTCCGACTTGTATTCGAATTCGACCGAAAACACCAGCGCGACGTTCGTCTGCGCCGCCGTTGATCACCATGTGGTGCCTCGGGCCGTAAGACTCAACGAGTACCCCATCCACGAGGGCGGCAAACGACCGGTCGCGCGAGCGCGTACGGTGGAGAAGAGCGGACAGATTCTTGCCCACTCCCGCCCCAGACCTCGGTGGCCTCGTCAGTTGACGACAACACACCCACAGGGATTACCGATGGTCGCCACCAAGCACGATCCGACAAAGCCGATTCCGAGCGTGCAGCTGTCTGTCCAACGGCTCTACCGAACGTGGCGGGCGCTGCTACAGCGCATCGATGACATCCTCGTTTCGACGTTCGACCGCAGTCGCTTGCCGTGGCGGGCGTATCAGCAGGTGTTGATCGCGTTCGACGTCGTCGCCGGCCGAGTTCTCGGCGATACCGACGCTGGGCTTCGCGCCACAGTAGTGCGTCGACTGGTCGCCGCCGAGCACCGCTGCGAGACCGAAACAACTTCCGCGGAAACAGAATTCGCACGCGCACTTGCGCGCCGCCGCGCAGCGGAAGTCGCAGCATGGACACGACGGCGTCAGCTGTTCCACACAACCCAGATCGCAGCGCGCCCTTCGCAGATCCCCACTCGACGCGACGCTCCCCGATTTCCTGTCGGTTCGGTGACCCGAGCCTTCAAAGGTCGGTAATCGAGAACCGCGCGTTGTTTCGTTCCTCGCTTCCGGGGCACCCACTAGCAATGACGTCCCTATGGTTCGATCGTTCCCGCTCGACGCCGCAGCCAACCCTCGACGAGGGCCTCAGTTTCGACTACGTCGTCGTGGGTGCTGGTCTCACCGGACTGGTCACCGCATTGCTGCTTGCCCGCGGCGGTGCGGAGGTCGCCGTTGTGGAAGCGCGCCGCATCGGTGCAGCAGCCACTGGAAACACGACGGCGAAACTGAGCTTGCTTCAGGGAACGCGACTTTCGGAGATCTCGAGCAAGCACAGCGAGGCAACGACGCAACATTACGTCGACGCCAACGAGGAGGGCCAGCAATGGCTGCTCCGCTACTGCGAAGCGCACGACATCCCCGTCCAGCGCGAAACTGCCTATACCTACGCGAACACGGCTGCGGGCACCGACTCGGTTCGCGCAGAATTACGCGCGTGCGCGTCAGCGGGACTGGACGTCGAATGGACCGAGGAACTACCCGAACTGCCGTTTCCGACCTACGGCGCTGTCCGACTCGACAATCAGGCGCAGTTCGATCCCATGTCGGTGCTGGAAGGACTCGCAGCAGATCTGCTCGAACGCGGAGTCCCGATCTTCGAAAATACGCGAGTGCAGTCGGTCAGTCGCCGCAACGGTGGCCAGTCCATCGAAACCGACCACGGCTCAGTACAAGCCAAGAGGGTGGTATTGGCTACTGGCACACCAATTCTGGATCGTGGTGGCTACTTCGCACGCCTGGAACCTGAACGTTCCTACGCACTTGCGTTCACCGTGCCGGGGCCGATCCCGCGCGGCATGTACCTCTCCGCAGACAAGCCGAGCCGATCGCTGCGGTACGCGCCGGGCACCGGCGAGGACCTGCTGCTCGTCGGCGGCAACGGCCACCCCGTCGGTCGGTCCGATTCACCGGCGACGCTCGTCGAGGACATCGTGGAATGGACGCAGACCCACTTCCCCGGCGCACAACTTACCCATAGTTGGTCGGCTCAGGATTACACCGCGATCGACGAATTACCCTACGTCGGAACGTTACTGCCGGGCCTCGACAGCATCCTGGTCGCGACCGGCTACGCAAAATGGGGTATGACGAACGCCGTGGCGGCTGCGCTCGCGCTCGCCAGCCGAGAGTTCGGCGGCCAATTGGCCTGGGCCGATGCCATGCGCAGTTGGCGGCCGTCGCAATTGGTCGGCTTGCCGAAGGCCGCACAGGCGAACGCCGGCGTCGGGCTCAACATGGCCACCGGGTGGTTGCGGGCAGCACTCAGCACCGAAAGTTCACCGCCGAAGGAGGGCGCCGGCAACGTCGACAGATCAGGGATTCGTCCCGTCGCCACCTGCACGGTCGACGGTGTGACGAAGCGAGTATCGGCGGTATGCCCACATCTCTACGGAATTGTGAAATGGAACGACGCGGAACGGTCCTGGGACTGCCCACTGCACGGTTCTCGATTCGATTCCGACGGAAAGGTTTTGGAAGGGCCGGTTACATCGAATCTCCAAGCGTTGCCGCCACGCTGAGATAAGTGCTGACACAAAAATTCCGTGCGCATGTGCGCACGGAATTTTTGTCGATCGTTCGAGATCTACTGCTCGGCACGCTGCCGTTCCTCGTTTGCCTTTGCCTCGGCGCGTGCTTCCTCCGCCTTGGCCTCGTGCTTTGCTACCTCACGCTGATCCTCGGCTTTGTCTTTCTGGGCTTCGCCTTCACGTGCGAGCGAGTCGTTACCCACGACGTTGCCGGCGGCTTCCTTGATGGTGCCCTTGACACCCTCGACGACACCCTTGGCGCCTTCGGCGGGTCCACTGTTTTCGTCAGCCATATCGATCCTTACGTTGATGTCGTATGTGCGCCCTCTTGGGCGCTACTTTCCGGATACCCGTGCAGGCCGATCCGAAACGTTTGACACAGAATGCCTTTGACTGCGCGTATTCACGGCTTGTCGATCACGTTGGTCAGCAACCGATTCAGTCGACGCCGCGGCCAGCCACTAGCGCCGTCACTCTTCAGTGCCGCATGTGCGGCATTCAGTCCGCACATCCCATGCACCCCGCCGCCCGGATGAGCAGACGCGCTCCCGAGATACAGACCCTCGATGGGGGTCTCGGATCGTCCGGTGCCGGGAACCGGCCGGAAAATGAGCTGCTGCTGGAGTTGAGCAGTCCCGCCATTGACAGCACCACCGTGCAGATTCGCGTCGGCGTTCTCCAGATCGCCTGGGCGCTGCACGACGCGGCCGATCGCTCGGGCCCGGAAACCTGGCGCGTACGCCTCCAGCACGTCGTCCACGCGGTCCGCCAAGAGATCCGCCGACGCGTTGTCGACCACTCCGCGCGGCAAATGCGTATAGGCCCATGCGCTTTCGGTGCCACTCGGCGACCGAGTCGGATCCGCCGTCGTCATCTGGCCGAACAACATGAACGGCTTCTGGGGAATCACGGCTGTGTTGAGATCGGCCATCCAGCGCACCAGCTCGTGCGAGTCGGCACCCACGTGGATCGTGCCAGCTCCGCGCAAGTTCGCCGATCGCCACGGGATCGGTTCGTCGAGGGCATAGTTGACCTTGAGAACGGGAGTGTCCCAGGCGAAGTTCTTCAAGTCGTCCAGCAATCGCGGCGGCAGAGAGTCGCGTGGGAGTAACCCTGAATAGAGGGTCGGCGCTGATACGTCGGCGATGATCGCGCGTCTTGCCCGAACGACTCGACCGCCCTCGGTCCGGACGCCGACCGCTCGTCCGCTGTGCACATCGATTCCGTCGACCCTTGTCGCGCAACGGATTTCCGCACCTGCGTGGCGTGCGCGTGATACCAGCGCGGCCGTGAGCCTGCCCGCTCCCCCAACCGGCACGGGGTAACCCGTGTCCTGGGCGAGCATGGTCAGCAGATACCCCATGACGCCGCTGCCGGGCGCGTCCGGCGGCACATCGGCATGCATCGCATTGCCCAACAACAGGACTCGCGCCGCCTCATCGTGAAACAGCTCTGCTGCCATCAGCGAAGCAGGCAGCATGAGGAATCGGGCGAGGCGGATGGCATCGGCCGTGCCGATCGACCGCAACAATTGGATCGGTCCGCGCACTGGCGGAAACGGCGAGAACAGGCATTTCACCAGCGGTTCCTTGATCGCCTGCCATTGCTCGCAGAGGCGCGACCACGCCGCACCGTCACGCGGATCTCGTTGTGCAAGTAGCTCTGCCGTCGCTTGCGGGTCGGCGTGTATGACGGGCGCGTCGGTGTCGTCGCTCGACAACGGATGACCGACCACTACAGGCGCGTGGCTCCAGGACAGCCCGTGATCTTCCAGTCCGAGATTGAGAAGGGCGGGCGACACCTGCGAAAGCGGATAGAACGCGCTGTAGAGGTCGGTGACGAAGCCAGGTACGAGTTCGGCGCTTCGCACTGCACCGCCAGGCTCCGATTCTGCCTCCAGCACAACGACATCCCACCCCGCATCGGCCAGAACCGACGCTGCGACGAGTCCGTTGTGTCCTGCACCTATGACGATCGCATCGACGGTTTCGGTGACGGTCGTACCGACGTCAGGAGTCCCCATCGCTTTCCCGTCCCTCGGCGATCAAGGCGAGCCGCAGCAGACATTCATGGTTACGACGCCACAGCGCCGCGGACTGCACGGGCTGTGGGATCCAGCTGAACGGCTTCGACACGGCCGATTCCGACATCTCGATACGAGTGCCTTTTGGAATTTCGTGCAGTCGCATCGTAATTCGCGCGGCCGCGACGGGCCACACCTTCGCAAGAAGGATCAGTTCCTTTTCCGGAGTCGCCGCTTCGACGACGGTATTGTCGTCGATCATCGCCGGCCACGGACCGACCGAGTGGCTGATTTTCGAACCAGGTAGTGGCCACGTGTTATCTACGCCGCGAATTCGGCTTGCTCCGACGACCCAACCGGCATAGTCCCACCCCTGGGCCAACACGGACCAGACTTGACTGGGAGTAGCCGTCGTTGTTCGAGTGACAGGCATAGCGACCGCCTTCACCGCGCCGCTGCGCGGAGCTTCTCGAGCAGCGGGCCTGCGGCTTCGTTCAAGAACGCGTCCTGCGTCTCGTCACCGATCTGCACCAGGGCAACGTCGGTGAACCCCGATTCCCAATAGGCACTGACAGATTCGACGATGGCATCGAGATCTGGACCACACGGGATGCTGTCGGCAACATCTTCCGGTCGAACGAAAGTCGTTGCGCCAGCGAAGCCAGCTGTCGTCGGAAGATCAGCATTGACCTGCCAGCCTCCGCCGAACCATCGGAATTGGTCGTGGGCACGGGCAATTGCCTTCTCGCGGTCCGTATCCCAACAAATCGGTATTTGACCGATCACTCGCGAACCCGTCGACAAGCCCGTCGCCGGACGTCTGGCGTGGCTCCATGCATCGACCAGTTCCTTCTCGGGCGCAACGGCAATCATGTGATCGGCGAGTGGGGCGAAGCGTTCGATCGACTTGTCGCCGGATACTGCAACTGCAAGCGGGACAGGCACTTTCGGAAGGTCCCACAGTCGTGCCGAGTCGACGCGGAAATGTTCGCCTCGCCAGTCGACTAGCCCGCCGTTGTGTAGTTCACGGATGATCTGGATCGCCTCGCCCAGCATCTCCTGCCGAGTTTCGACACCCGGCCACCCGGCACCCACAACGTGTTCGTTGAGGTTTTCCCCGCTGCCGAGACCGAGGGTGAAGCGTCCGTCGCTGAGTATCTGCATCGTCGCAGCCTTCTGCGCGACGACGGCGGGGTGATAACGCATCGTCGGGCACGTCACGTACGTCATCAATTCCATCCGCGACGTTGCGTGTGCGACGGCACCGAGGACCGACCACGCATACGGTGCGTGGCCTTGCGACATCAACCACGGCGAGTAGTGGTCGCTGCTCACAGCGAAGTCGAACCCGGCCGCCTCTGCACCGACTGCGTACGCGACAAGTTCCTTGGGTCCACTTTGCTCTGTCATCAGCGTGTATCCGAATCGGGTCATTACTAGCCTCCTATTGACGCGGATACCCGAGCACCTGTGCTGCAAACACTCCGTAGTCCGGACAGACAATCGATGCACAAACGATGCATTCATGCTTTACTTGGCGCAACGGCCGACGAGAAAGTGGTGCACCGCGATGCAGGAAGCGCCAGACAGTGGCGAACGAGACCGCAACCTCTCGGAGCCGTTCAAGGTGAGCGTGAGTCGCTCCGACGGTCTGGCCGTCGTAGCGGTCTCCGGAATGGTGGACATACAGACGGCGCCACTGCTCACCGAAAAGATCATCGAAACCCTCGCCGAGCCACCGGCCGTACTGGTCATGGACTTGTCGAAGGTCGATTTCCTCGGCTCAGCCGGGATGACGATCTTGGTTGCCGCCCACAAGCAATGCATTCCGCCTGCGCGGTTCGGGGTCGTCGCCACCGGACGGTATACAGCACGTCCGCTGCATCTGGTCGGTCTCGATGCTCTCTTCTCCGTATACCCCAGCCTGAGCGACGCACTGATCGATTTGAACGACGGCACAGACAACTTCGCCGGGCACGTAGCCAGCTGATCCACGTGCGCGGTTAGCGACACCCTGACGAGGGTAGTCAGAGGTCATGACGTCGAAAAAGATCGAAACCACGCCCACCGAAGCTGGTCGCGACAATGCGCGAGACGACGTCGAAAGCGATCCAGGCGAAGGCGCAGCCGAGCAGAGCGACTGGTCCGACGAGGGCGGCGCGATGCCGGAGGGCCCGGCGACTACCGACCGCGCCTGAACGGCAGCATCAGCCGGCGCCGAACCACGCGTCGAGCCGCTCTCGCTCGAATCGTTGCTTCTCGGCCAGAAACTCCTCCGACGGTGCGGTGAGTTCCACGTCAGGAGCCGGTTCGGCCAGGAAGTTCCCGCGCACCAGCATCGCCTGCCCGCCGCCGATCTCGAGGAAGCAATAGCCTGCGCCGTCGAACGTCGCGGTTGGTTCTCCGCCGCCCAACCGGGCGGCGATCCGCTCGGCGACGACCTCACCCTGAGCGGCTGCCAACACCCCCGCTTTCGGCAACGGCTGCCCGTTGGCCATCGGGATACCGGTGACATCGCCGACCGCATACACGTCGGGAAAGGCGGTCTCCAACGTCCTGGCGTCGGCACGGACCCACCCACTAGGACCGGTCAGCCCCGCGTCCGCCACCACCTCGGGTACGCGGTGCGGTGGCACGGCCAACAGCAGGTCGAACGGAATATCGGCGCCACCGTCGACGACGACCGTGCCGGACTCGACCCGCACAGCCTTCGTCGCGGGTCGAAAATCGATACCTGCGCCCGCAAGTCGGTCCTCGATGCCGCCGCAACCGACTTGCCCCAACACTGGCACCGACATGGGCTGCGGGGTGAATGCGGTGAATTGCAGTGTTGCGCCGCGCTTTCGAGCCGCCTCATTGGCCAGCAGGGCAAGCTCGTACGGTGCAGGTGCGCAGCGGTACGGGGCCCCGAATATCCCGATCGCCACTGAACCACTTGTCAGCTCACTCAATGCTGTAGCCGCCCTTGGTACCTCGTCCGGGTCGTAGATATCGATGCCGTGTTCACGCAGGCCCGGCACGGCATCGGGGACCGTTCGCGCGCCGAGAGCGACCAGCAAGGCATCCCCCGCGATCCGACGACCATCGACGTCGACCGCGCGACTCTGCGGATCGATCGCCGTGATTTCGCCCTGTACGACGTCGATTCCCGCACGGGTCAGTGCCTCGAGCGACCGACGCCCGTCGGCCATCGGCTCCGCCCCGACCACCTCGCCGGTCTTGCGGAAGCCCATCATGAAGTAGTCGCGGCGGTCGACCAGCACGATTTCGTCGTCCGGCGGCAGCAATGCGCGGAGCCTGGTCGCGGCCGCCACGCCGCCGAAACCGCCACCGAGAATCACGACACGATGAGCCATAGGGGTCATCAAACAACAGAATTCAGCGGTGCGCGAGCACGAACGCCCATGTAGCCAGGAACCGAATTCCCGTAGCCGTTAAGGTTGACCTTCGGGATCGGTGCGCAGCCCACTCGCGCCAGCCCTCCGACATTGTCGATACCAGCGAGAGTCCTACTTGATGACAACCTGGAGCAGCCTCCTCGACGGCCAGATGCGGCCCGAGTGGTCCGAACAGATCGACCGTTTCGAAGCGCAGATCGGCCTCCGCCTGCAAGGCAAGCTGGACGAGAAAGTCTTCGCTGAGACTCGCTTGCGTCGCGGTGCATACGGCCAGCGCTACGACAACGGCGAACGCGCCGACGGTTACGCGACGCGCCAACTGCCGTTCGCGGACAAGCCCACCAAGGGTCCCGACACCGCATGGGACGCGCCTGGCATGCAGCGCATCAAGTTGCCGTTCGGTGGCCTCACGCCCGAGCAACTCGAGGTGATCGCCGACTGCGCCGAGGAATACTCCGACGAGATCCTGCACGTCACCACGCGACAGGACTTCCAGCTCCATTACGTCCACATCGAAGACACCCCGGACCTGATGCGTCGCCTCGCCGCCGTCGGCGTGACGACGCAGGAGGCGTGCGGCAACTCGATCCGCAACATCACCGCGTGCCCGCTCGCCGGCGTCTGCCACACCGAGACCTTCGATGTCGCCCCGTACGCCCAGGCGATGATGGAGTTCCTGCTCGGGCACCCCGACGTCCAGGATTTCGGCCGCAAGTTCAAGCCCGCATTCTCAGGCTGCGAACACGAGGCCTGCGGACTCGTGCAGATGCATGACGGCGGCTTCATCGCCCGCATCGAGAACGGCAAGCGGGGCTTCAAGGTCGTCGTCGGCGGCGGCCTCGGCACCGTCCCATACCAGGCGCAGGTGCTGTCCGAGTTCACCCCGGTCGAGGATCTGCTCGTCGAGATGCAGGCCATCGCCCGCGTCTTCGCGCGGCTCGGCGAACGCAAGAACCGGAACCGCGCGCGCATCAAGTTCCTCGTCGCCAAGCTCGGCATCGAGGAATTCCGCCGTTTGGTCGCCGAAGAGCGCAAGACCATCCCAGCCGACCCACGGCACCGCGGGCTGGTGGACAACCTGCCCGTGACGCAAGGCGAAGCGGTCCGGCCGGCAGCGTCGCTCAACGGCGCAGCCCGCCCCGCCGGGTTCGACACCTGGAACGTCACCAACGTGCGGTCACAGCGTCAACCCGGCTACCGGGTGGTGACGCTGCATCTCCCGCTCGGTGACCTCACAAGTGCGCAGGCCCGAGGTCTCGCAGACATCGCTCGTAAGTACTCGGGCGACCGGATGCGCACGACGGTCGACCAGAACATCGTGCTCCGGTTCATTTCCGACGCCGATCTCGTCGCCGTCTACACCGAACTCCAGGCAATCGGCCTCGCGGCCGCAGGTGCCAACACCATCGCTGACATCACCGCGTGCCCCGGTACCGACACCTGCAAGCTCGGCATCGCATCCAGCCGCGGCCTCGCGGGTGTGCTGCGTGAACAGCTCGCGCCGCGCGCCGAACAGCAGGACGACGCCGTCAAGAGCATGTCGATCAAGATCTCCGGCTGCTTCAACAGCTGCGGCCAGCACCACCTTGCCGACATCGGTTTCTACGGCAACTCCCGCGGTATGGACGGCCGCCGGGTGCCGCACTTCCAGGTGATTCTCGGCGGCCAGCGCACCGAGAACGCCGCGAAGTACGGCATGGCGGTCGGCGCCGTTCCGTCGAAGAACGCACCGAAGGTCGTCGACGCCCTGACCGACGCTTACCTCGCCGGGCGCGAAGACGGCGAATCGTTCCAGGACTGGTCGCTGCGATTGGGCAAGCGTGGCCTGAAGGCGCTCGTCGAACCGCTGATGGACATCCCGACGTTCAAGGATGACCAGGACTTCTACATCGACTTCGGCGATGCACGGCTGTTCACCATGGGTGACCACGGCGTCGGCGAATGTGCAGGTGAGGTCGTCTCACTGTTCGGCATCGAGGTCATGAAGGCCGAGTCCGCGGTGTTCGACGCGCAGCTCGCCCTCGACGAAGACCACAACCCGGCCAAGGCAGAAAGCCGCGCCTACGCAGCGATGATCGCCGCCGCCCGCGCACTGGTCCGCACCGAGTTCATCGACGTCACCGAGGACCCCCAGCAGGTCGTTGCCGAGTGGAAAGCCCGGTTCTTCGACACCCAGAAGTTCTTCGATCGCTTCGCGGGCGGCAAGTTCGGCCAGTACCTGCTCGACTTCCACGCCGACCCCACTCCATCCGAGGATCCGACCATCGCCGCGCAACGTGTCGAAGAGGCCCAGTTGTTCATCGAGGCAGCCCATGCCTGTGACGCCAAGCTCGAAGCCGAGAAGACGGCAATCAAGGTGACGGCAGGTCGCAAGTGAAGCCGCTACGTCTGACCGTGTCCGTCCCGGCCTCGCTCGGTGCTCCTTTGGAGAACGCGACCGGCGTTTTCCACCGGTTCATTCAGCGGGGGCTCGTCGAAGGCTTCATTCTGGACGTCGCCGATTACCGGCACGTCCCGAACGGGCCTGGCCTGATGCTGATCGGCCAGGACCTCGACTACGGAATCACGCCGTCGAACTTCTACGTCACGATCAAACGCCGCGGGGCCGACGACGCCGCGACCCAGTTCCGCGACGGGGTGCGGATCCTGCTCGGCGCCGTCGAGCAGATCAACGAGGACGGGGCACTCCCGACCGAGTTCGACCTGTCGTCGGTCACAGTCACGGTCGCGGACCGCAAACTCGGTACTCCGGAGGAAATCCAGTCCGCGTTGCTGACCGAGCTCGAACCGGTCGCGGTCGATGTGTTCGGCGAAGGCACCGCGCTGACCGCAGTGGACTCCACCGACCCACGCGAACTACCGCGAATTGCCTTGGCGGCGGCCAACACTGACGGCATTCTCGCCAAACTCGGTGGCAACCAAGCGGCGAGGCAAAGCCCGTGGGACATCAGCGCACGAGAGTTGGAGCGCCTGCGCAACACCGGCGCCGAATTCGCCTTGATCGACGTGCGTGAACCCGGCGAATACGAGACGGTGAACATCGGCGGGACGTTGATTCCGCTCGACGAACTCGACACTCGAATCAGCGAACTCGACCCGACGAGCCACGTCGTGGCGCATTGCCGCGCAGGTTACCGCGGCGCGCAAGCGGTCGAGAAACTGCGTGATGCTGGATTCTCGAACGCCTGGAACGTCAACGGCGGGCTCATGGCCTGGATCGACTACGTCGACCCGAGTCTGCCGAGGTACTGAGTAGCGCCGAGGTTGCGTTGAGCGCATAGAAATGGTGGCAAATCAGGCCCGTACAACCACCAAAACTATGCGCTCGGCGGCGCGGATCTGGGCTCAGGCTTCGATCTGACCTGCAATCTTTCGTTCGAGCTCCGCGCGCGCTGTCGCCGGAAGGACGATCAGACCATCGAGTTCCTTGCGCGCCTTGGCATATGCACTCTGGCGCTCGGCAGCTGTGGCGGCGTCGTCCATCGCGAGGCGCAGTAGACGCTGGGCCCGGACCAGCCGTTCTTGTTCGTCGCGCGTAAACCCGCCGCGGCGGCGGCGCTTTGCCTCCGCTTCGCCTACATCGAACGCGATGGCATACGCATGCACCGCATCGCGGTATTCGAGCTGCGCCTCGTGGTTGCCGACCATCGACTCCACATCCGCAGGCCGCAGCAGGTCCGCGCGGCGCCGCGCCTTGTGAAATTCGACCGTCAACGGCTCCCGCATATCGGTCATCATCGGGTAATCGAGCAAGGTCGCCAGGTCCATCTCGTAGCCGAACCATCGCGCGTCGGTCTGGTCGTGTTCGTCGATGGCCTTCGCGATCTCGCGCCGCTGGGTCTGCGCGTCGACGTGGTCCTGCGCCTTCGCCTGCGCCACAGCAATTTTGGCCTGCTGCTTGATCCTGTACCGCTCGAGTCTGCGGTCGGCGCGCCGTTGATTCGCTGCGCCGATCGCCTTCAGCGCACCGCCGATACTGCCGCCGAAGACGAAGATCAGCCACCAGTAGTGCGACAGAAACTCGAATAGCTGGTTCACACTCTTCATGATGCCTCAGCAGATAGGTCGATCGACCTCTGCCTAATCCGGGATTTGGCACGTCACGGTGGCGACGACGACCGGGCGGTCCTCGTCGACAAATCCCGCGACCCGGGCAATTCCCAGCGTTCGACCGCGATGGATGAGGGTGGCACGGAACGTCACGTCGCTGCCCAGTGGGCATGGTCGTAGGTAGGCGATATCCACCGATGACGTGGAGAGCGGATTCTCGGGTTGTGCGTCGTTGATAGCGGTCCAGCCTGCGATTTCGGCGGCGCACAACGACACCCCCCCATGCAGGTTGCGGCCGTAGTTGGCGATGCCACTGGTGACCGCCACGCGCAGATCGACGCCACCGTCGATTTGCGCGGCGGTCGCGTCCAACATGTCCACGACGTTCTTGCCGATCGCGCGGTCGGCGAGTTCGCGAAGTTGCTCGCTACTCAGGACCAACCCTCGCTGGCCGTTTCCGAATCTCGGCACGAATCGAATTCGCAACGATGCCAATGCAATTACGGTTCCAGCTCCGTCGGTCACGCGACCGGTCGAGTAGCCGCCGTTGTCGCCGAGAATCACTTCGTCGGTGACGATGACGAGGTCGGTCTCCGTCGTGGGAACGGGTGCAAGCACGTCGAGGTGGAGTTGCGTTGTCACAGTTGTCATCTGGGCGGGAGTGCGCGCCGCGATGCTGTAACCCAATCCATCGTCGACCAGGACGCCGAGGGAACCTGCACTCCCCTGCCCGTCTGGACCCGTCGTCCTCGAGCCGGTCCGCATCGTGGCGCGGGCCGATTTCTCGTCGCCGATCACCGTGCCGATACCGAAGAGGCGCTCAGCGCCGAGCTCGAGATACCTGATCGCGGACGAGGTCATCCGATGCTAGCGGCAGGTTTGCGCGCCCGCCCGGACCAGGCGACAAGGTCCGTGAACACTTCCGCACGGTTGGTCTCGTTGAAAATCTCGTGGCGAGAATTCTCGTAGACACGAAGGGTCACGTCTTCGACGCCGGCGGCCTTCAGCCGATCGACCAGCGGCGTTACCAGCGCCAGACCGGCATTGACCGGATCGTGCGAACCGACAGCGATAAGAACGGGCAGGTCAGCACGGATTCGAGCCACCTCTTCCGGATCCGCGAGTCGACGCGCACCGCCGAACATCGACTTCACTGAATCGACGTCGACGCCGAATCCGCAGAGTGGGTCCGCGACGTACTTGTCGACTTCAACCTCGTCGCGCGAGAGCCAATCGAAGTCGGTCCGAGCTGGGGCGAACGGTGCGTTGAACATCGCGAGATCCAGTTCGCTGTCCAAGTCGAGAGCCGGCTCCAGAAGGTCGAGACAACCCGTGCCGCTCAGCACCACCGCATCGACGCGATCGCTGTTATCCAGCAGGAACTGTTGCGTGGCAAACGAACCCATGCTGTGCGCGATCAGCAATATCGGCAGGTCCGCATGATTCTCCCGGACGATGCCAGCCAAAGTACCGATGTCGGCGACCAACGCAGACCAACCGTCTTGGCCCAGGTCACCCGGCGTCTCCCCTGGCTGCACAGAGCTACCGTGCCCGCGATGGTCGTGACCGTATGCGACGTATCCCTCGCGGTTGAGCGTCTGGGCGAGTTCTTCGTAGCGCAGAACATGCTCGCCCATCCCGTGGACGATCATCGCGGCCCCGACCGGTGTCCCCGTTGGATCCCATCGATATGCCGCGATCTCGCGTCCGTCGACGGATGGGAATGTGAACTGCTCGTTTGGCATCGAAGTTCCTTCACTGGCGCGAGTTGACACAAGGGTGCTCCAGATCGCACCTGGAGTCAATGCTGACTGCGCCCCTCAGGACAGCAGCACGCGCGCGACTTCGCGCCATTGCGCGACGTGCAGATCACGGGCGGGACGACGAGCGTCGAAGGCATACGTGAGGGCGACGCCACGCATGCTGGACACGAGCATGTCCACCGTTTGCCGGTAGCGCGGATGGGCGCACAGCGTCGGCCCGAAATACGAATCGAGCGTCGCGCGAATCGCCTTGTACAACTTGCGCTCCGCCGGTTTCAGCGCCCTGCGAAGGTTCTCGTTGTGTCGCGCGGCGATCCAGAGCTCAATCGACGCCCAGAAGTACGGCTGATGGAACGACACCCACATCTGATCGACGGCTTGGTCGATGCGCAGCGGATCGCCGTCCGCCGCGGTTATCGTCGTCAGCGCCTCTTCTTGCAGCGTCGCAACACGATTGGATACAAGGTGCGCGACGGCTCCGACCAATAGCTCGTCGCGCGAGGGGAAATGGTGGAGCAGCCGACCGCGCGAGACGCCCGCCAACTCCTGAATCCGGAGTGTCGACGCACCCGAATAACCATCCTCGACAAGGCATTGCACAGCGGAATCCAGAATCTGCTGCCGACTGGCTTGGCTCCGACTTTCCTGCAACCGCTGGAAGTCCTCGGCCCGCGTGCTTGTCATGGACGTGATGCTACGACCTGGCTGCAGTCAGCGCTGACCGTTCCGTCCGGTCAGGCCGGGGCACGAAGTGAGTCGTGCCCGGTTCGGTAGGTCCACAGCCGACGCCGACATACCTTCAAAATCTCGGTAGCAGTTTGCTCGTCCAAGTTGTGGTGGCCGGCCTTGACGATGCCCTCCAGTCGGCTGAAGTACTCGGGTGCTGTCAAACCGAACCGGACCATGATGTCCTCGTCCGGCCCGCCACCGAATCGTCGCCATGAACAAGCGAAGTCGAGCATCAGGCGCGATGTGTTCTCAGGGTTTTTCACTCCGTCCTCCTTTTGGGTGCGACGTGAAATCTGGTCACTACGGTAGGTCGGGAAAATGACAGCCATGTTTCCGAATATTCGCGACTAGCCTGCAGCCATGGAGAAGCTCGTCTACTTGCTGTGGGCAGAATCCGACACCGTGGCCGAGGATCTGGCCGGCACTGTGGCGACGAAGCTGCTCGAAATCGATGGTGTGCGGGGCGTGCAGGTCAACGTGTCGGACTCGGCGGTCGCGGGTGCGATGCTGCGCATCACCACCTTCGACCGACCCGTATCAGCCATAGCCAGCGTATGGGTGGACAGCTCAGCGCAGCTTTCGGCGAGACTGGCCGCAGTGTTCGCTACCGTGTGTAGCGACGTTGCCGGCTATTTGGTGACGGAGTCCGTTGCGATCGAACCGCCTCGGTCCGAAGCGGGCGAGCGATCATCGGGATTGGCGAATGTAGCCATCCTGCGGCGGCCCGCCGACCTGGACCGTGACGACTGGCTCGACCGCTGGCTCGGTCCGCACACTCGCGTCGCGATCGAAACCCAGGACACCTTCGGCTACGTCCGTAACGCGATCGTGCGATCGGTGACACCCGGCGCGAGCCCGATCGACGGAATCGTCGAGGAGCTGTTTCCCATCGCTGCCCTCTCGGACCCGCACGCCTTCTACGGCTCCGCCGGAGACGCCGATGAATTGACCCAGCGCATCACACGACTGATGGCCAGCGTCGCGACATTCGGCGCAGACCGAGACCTCGACGTCGTGCCGACCAGCCGATACGTATTCCGCGAGCCTTTTGCTAAGTGAGCTTAGGTTTTCGTGGTTCGTCATCGTCGATTCCTTCGAGTAGGTATTCGCCGGGGTGGTGGTAGTGGTTGATCCGCGGTTTCTGTTGCGGGTCGATGTGTTTGGGCGGGATCCATAGGGTGCGGCCGGGGTAGCGGTGCCCGGGTGGGGCGACAATCGTTTTCCAGTCGGTGTCGTTGACTCCGACGAGCGGGTGGTGGACGGGGCAGGCGAAGGTGAGTTCGTCGACGTTGGTGAGGCCGTGTTGGGCTTCCCATTCTCGGCAGTGATGACACTCGCACTGGCTGGCCGGGCGCGAACATCCCGGGAAGGTGCAGCCAATGTGTTGAGCGAAGATCACGATCCGCTGGTCGGGTTGCGCGAGACGTTCGCTGCGGCCGAGGTAGAGCGCGCGGCCGTCGTCGTCGAAAATCGCCAGGTAGTGGTGCGCGTGGGCGGCGACCCGGATCGCGTCGCGCATCGGCAGCAGGGATCCGGTGTGGGTGGTGGCGTTGCCGGTCGCGTTTTGGAGTTCTGTGAGTGTCATGGTCACCACGACGGTGACCGGCAAGCCGCGGTGTTGGCCCAACTGTCCGGAGGCGAGCATCGCCCGCGACATCGCTTTCAGCGCGTCGTGTTGACGTTGCCCGGTCGATCTTGTGTCGCGTTTGGCGGCGTCGTCGGACGGTTCACCGTCGACGACGAGGGTGTCGTCGTCGGGATTGCACATGCCGGGTTTGGCCCACTTGGCGAACACCGCCTCCAGATACGCTCGCAATTCCGGGTCGGCGCAGAACGACCCTTTCGTCATCTTGTCCGGACCCTGTCTACCCAGATCGAACGAGCGGCGACGGGCACGGTCCGTCTCGTCGGTCAGGCTGCCGTCGGGGTTGAGGTGGGCCAGCATCCGGTTGGCTGCGGCGCGGAGTTCGTCGGGTCGTAGCGTGCGTGCCAGTGTCGCCAACGCGGCTTCGGCCTGCTCGCGGGTGTCGATGTCGATCGTGTGCGGAAGACTCTTGAAGAACTCCCGAATGACCTTGATGTGGTGTTCGCCGATCTGGCCGGCTTTCTGCCCGGCAGCGGTTCCTCGGTAGATCGGGTCCAAGGGTTGGCCGGTGATCGTTTGGCGTGGTCCCAGTTCGTCGGCGAGGTGAGTACGGGTCCGCGCGTCGCCGGGAGTGATGCGCAAGGCGTCGCTGAGGACCCAGGTGAGGTTGCCGTTGCCGAGTTCGCGGTAGACCCATTGTTGTTGGATCTGCGCGATCAGGGTGTGTCCCACCGAGGGGATCATCCGCGCCACCGTTTCCAGGCGTTGCAACACGGTGACGCGTTCGGGGTTGGACAACACCTCGAAATTCAGGTCGTGCAGTGCGGTGGCGGCGGTGTCGAGCGCGGTGAGGGCGGCGTCGACGGTGGTGTCGGCTACTCCGGTCGCGGTCGCAAGCATGTTCGTAGTGTATCGGGACCCACTGACACGTTTCGGTGAGCGATCAACGGCACCAACGGTTTTCGTGACTGGTGTGACTGGACGGGTTGCTGTCTCCGGAGTGTCGGAAGTGACCTGGTTGCCGATGACTATCGAGGGGTACTCACAAGGAAAAGGCGCTTCACGAAGAAAGTCGGCGCGGTATGAGTTTTCAAGACAATTCAATTCCCGGAGAAGGCGAATACCCACCTCCGCCCCCGCGCGCTGCCGAAGCGCCGGTGGTCGCGTCGGCGACACCTCCGCGGACACGGATCTCGACGGCGTGGGTTGCACTCATCGGCGGTGCGATCGCGGTGATACTGCTTCTCGTTTTCGTGCTGGAGAACTCCACCCCGGGCGACTTCGCTTTCCTCGGAATGCATTTCACCCTTCCACTCGGCGTCGCTGTGTTGCTGGCGGCCGTTTGTGGCGTCATCGTGACCGCGATCATCGGTACTGCACGCATCCACCAAATACGGCAAGCCCTGCGCCGACCGCATCGCGCGAAACGCAGGTGACAACGGATCGGTTTGGAGTCGCGATGGATGAGGCTTCTGAACCCCGCGATGAGGGCCATCACGACATGGTCGCGCAACCGCATACCGACGAGGAAGGACCGGTCGCCGAGGCCGAACAGCTTGCGGCAGAGTTGAGTTCACCCGAGCAACCACTCGGAACACCCGGACCTCGGTTCAATCCCAGGTCGCCATTCTTCATCGGGTTGGCGGCGTCGGCAGGCGTCGCCGTCACTTACGGCGCGGTACATCTGCTGGTGACGGTGTCGTCGACGCTCGTGCTGATCGGTCTCGCGTTCTTTCTCGCCCTCGGCCTGGAACCGGTGGTGTCTTGGCTCGTCAACCGATCGCTGCCGCGCTGGGCGGCGGTGACTGTCGTGTTCGTGCTCGCTCTTGCCATGGTCGCCGGGTTCGTCGCCGCCGCCATTCCACCGCTCGCGGAGCAGGCCAAACAACTCATCGACCAAGCGCCGAATTACATGCAACAGGCGCAGGATCATTCGTCGACGATCGGCAAGCTCAACGATCGATTCCACCTGCAACAGCGCATCACCGACACGATCAACGGTTCTGGTGGCTCGATGCTCGACAGCGTCGTCACTGCTGGCAGTGCGATATTCGACGCCCTCGCTCACTTGCTGATCGTTGCGGTGCTGACGGTGTATTTCCTCGCCGACCTGCCCCGAATCCGCACCATGATCTATCGCCTCGTGCCGCACACACGTCGGCCTCGGGCGATCCTGATCGGCGACGAGGTGTTCGCGAAGGTCGGTGCCTATGTGTTGGGCAACGTCGCGATCTCGGTGATCGCAGGAATCGCGACGTTCATGTGGCTCGCGGCCTTCGGCGTGCCCTACCCGCTGCTCCTGGGTATCTGCGTCGCTATCTTCGACCTCCTCCCCGTCATCGGCTCGACGATCGCCGGCGTTGTCGTCGCTGCTGTTGCCTTGACCGTCTCACTACCGGTCTGCCTCTCGACAATCGTGTTCTTTGTCGGCTTCCGGCTCGGCGAGGACTACCTCTTGGTCCCCAAGATCATCGGACGAGCCGTGAAAGTGCCTGCGCTCACCACCGTCATCGCGGTGCTGGTCGGCGGTGCGTTGCTCGGAATCGTCGGAGCGCTCGTCGCAATCCCTATCGCTGCAGCCATTCAACTTCTCACCGAGGAAATCCTCTTCCCCCGACTCGACAACGCTTGACACCTATTCTCCCTGCTATCTTTTTGTCGCGTGTGAGAAGCCAGAGGAGACAACGACGTTGCCTTTAGACGATGTGCATCCGGACCTGCGTCTCGCGACACGACTGATACCCGGACAACTCGCTGTCGGCCGGTTCACCCTGCCGTTTGCGCGGATCGCTTTCAAGGCGCTCCGCCCGATCGGCAATCGCCACGCAGAAGTCATGGACCTGTCGTCCAACGTCAAGGTCAGGCTGTTCCGACCACCCAACTCAGCTGTTCGCTCCGCCGCGCTGCTGTGGATTCACGGCGGCGGCTATGTCCTCGGCGCCGCCATCCAAGACGACACGATGTGCCGACGACTCAGCGACAGACTGGGAATCACGGTCGTATCCGTGGACTACCGGCTCGCTCCGGAACATCCGTATCCAGCAGCGCTGCACGACTGTTACGACGCCCTGACCTGGCTCGCTGCGCTCCCCGAGATCGATCCCACTCGCATCGCTATCGGCGGGATGAGTGCTGGCGGCGGTCTCGCTGCCGCCCTCGCAATACTTGCGCGCGATCGGGGCGAGGTCACGCCCGCCTTCCAGCTGCTGACCTATCCGATGCTCGACGACCGGACCGAACCGGGCAGCGAGCCAGGCCGATATCGCGTCTGGAATCCGCGGAGCAACCACTTCGGCTGGCAGTCGTACCTCGGTGAAGCCGATCCAGCGGTAGCGGTTCCGGCCCGTCAGGTCGACCTGTCCAGGTTGGCCCCGGCATGGATCGGGGTCGGCACGCACGACCTGTTTCATGACGAGGGCATCGCGTACGCACGCCGGCTCGAGGAAGCAGGCGTGCCTTGCCAGTTGGAATTGGTGCCAGGCGCGTTCCACGGCTTCGACCAGGTGGTCCGACGTGCACCCGTCACACGCGCATTCTTCGACGCGCAATGCGCCAGCCTTCGGACCGCGCTGGGCGTGAGCTCCGCTTAGGAACTACCGAATCAGCAGATTCGCGCCGTCGGGAGCCCCTGGAACTTCTTGTCGAGGAAGTCCAACGCCTGGAACATGCCGAGCGGCGCGGCGGACAAGTGGTCCGGGGTCGGCGTGATCATGGTGAACAACTGCACGCCGGCACGGCAGTAACGGCCGAGAGTGTTGTCGATCGCGTCGACCGGAATCAGTCCGTCGATCGGACTGTGCCATTCGAAGATCGGGGTCTTCGGGATTCCGTCGTAGAACTCCAAGCTGTTCTCGTTGAGCACCTGCCACACCGACGGCGTATCCATGTAGTCACGTCGGTCCGTCAACTGGTCGGAGCTCTTGTACAAACCGACGAACATCGCTTCGTTGGTGCAGCCGTTGATGACCCAGTTGGCGAGCCAGCGGCCGTACCCGTTGAGTTGGCTGGCTACATCGATCCGGTCAGGATATTCGCGCTCCAGCCCGAGTAGTGCAATCGCGGCCAGACCGAACGCAATGTGCGGCTGGGTTCCGAGAGCGCGAGCCATCGTCGACAAGTTCATCGGCACACCACCGTATGCAGCGCCGACAATGTTGAGCTCGGGCGCGTAAGTCGGTGCGAGAGCCGCCGCCCAGGCGGTAGCCATCCCGCCGCCGGAGTACCCGCCCATTCCGACCGGGCTGTTGGTGACCATGAACTCGGGGACATTCTTGACGGCTCTGATTCCGTCCAGGGTGATCTGCCCGCCGAGTCTTGCGGCGCCGTAGGACATGCGCGGTCCGAGGTGATCGGGCAGAGCGACCGACCAGCCCCGGGCCAGCGCAACGTTGAGCCCCGGCATCTCGAGGATCAAGTTCATCGGGTCTGACGTGTAGAGCTTGGATGCGACTTTGCACTTGGTGCCGAGCGCGTTGATGATGTGCTGGTACGAGAGCAGCGGGGCATCCGGCGTGTGGTTCGACGGGAGCAGGTACGTCGTGTTCGCCGCGATCGACTTGCCCTCGGAATCAGTGCTTCGGAACAGCACCTCGAAAACTCGGCTGGTCGGGAAGTAGACGTGCCACGGCCGCTCCCGAACTTTCAGCACATCGCCGTTCGCATGGGCGTCGAGGTCCGCAGGTGCCGCATAGAACGGATCCGGATCGGGCGCGGGCATCAGCGGATCCGCGGCTGCGCGGCTCGGTCCGACAAAGGCCGCAGCGAGCGCGATCAGCAACCAGATTGCGACGGCGTGTGCAAACCTGCGGAAAGAAAAAGCCATCGTCAACACCGTTCGGTCAGAGCGCTCGCCCGCAAGCCGGCAAGAAATCCAAAGAGCCAGGATCGTTATTGGATTGTAGTCAGACGTTCTACCCGACGACGCGGTAATCCCGATGACAGACTCGCGGGCTTCCGTGCGGGAATTCAACTATCTGTTGCCTGGGCTTCATCGTAGAACGGCGTGACCGTGCAATATTCTGGGCAGGTCGGGACCTCGAGCGACGCACACGTGGGCGTCGAGTAAGTGGAGGTTCGGATATGGGCGAACAGCGGAATCGTCGAGAGCGCCCCGCTCTCGAAGCACAACGAATCGGGCCCCGCACGAATTTGCGTTCTCGTGCCGTTGCCTGGTGGTGCGCCGATTTCGACTACGAATGGATGCCCACCTTTCTCTCGCGCCGCGGACTCACTCGCATGCTGAAATGGTCGGTGGGTGCGTGGTGCGCGGTATTCGGTCTCTATGTCGCGCTTCTCGAGTTCACGGTCGACGAGGACACCGCAAGGTGGCGATCGGGGTTGATGTTCGTCCTGGCAGCCAGCGCGTTCTACACCGCAATACGGTGGCCGATCACAAAGTGGCCGTCCGAAAGAAGGTCGCTGTGGTTCGTTCTCTGGGCTGACGCAGCACTCAGCATCGGGCTTTTTGCGGGCGCGGGAAGTACCTCGTCACCACTGGCCGGCAGCGGATTGTTCGTCGTTATCGGCATCTATGTGACCCTGTTGCACAGTTCGCGCATTCTTGCCCTGCATCTCGGCTGGGCGGGCGCAACGATCGGGGTGGCCGCTGCGCAGTACCTGGTCGGAGACTCGGAAGCTGAAGTAGCGCTGTTCGCCATTCGCGTGCTTATTTTGGTGGGTTTGATGACTGGGATTCCGCTGATCCTGCACATCGGCTTGCAGTTTTTGAAGGAGGATGCGGAGGGTTCGCACCGGGATCCACTCACCGGTTTGCTGAATCGCCGCGGCCTGGCCGCCGAGGCATATCAACTATTTTCGTCGGCACGTGACGATCAGGTTGTCATCGTGACCGCGCTCGCCGACTTGGACGGGTTCAAGTCCCTCAACGACCGATACGGTCACGCCAGCGGTGACCAGGCGTTGCGCGCCGTCGCGGGCCGACTCCACGCAGCCATTCCGCGGACCGGACTCGTTGCGAGGTTGGGCGGCGACGAGTTCGCCGCGGTCGTCGCGATCCCAGTCGACCAGGTCGACAAGATTGTCGCCCGCCTACACGAATCGATCAACGACTCACTCGATATCGTCCCCGTGACCGCAAGCACGGGAGCGTGGATCCGCACCGGCCTGGTCCCGGCGATCGACCCGTCCAACGCGTTCGCCACGGAACTACACCAGGCGGACCTGGCGATGTACGAAGCCAAGAATTCCGGCGGCGATCGGCTCGTCTGCCACAGCAGCACAACGCCCGTAGCGCGAACCCGCGCGGACGTTCTATCGCCACTTTCTGAACGCATCGAGTAGTCGCTCGCGGAAAACCGGGTCCAGTGGCTCCGGTTGGCTTGCGTCGAGAATGCGAGCCGTTGTGCGCATTTGCTCGACATAGTTCAGGCACCCAGGGCAAAGTTCCAGATGATGTTCGACCCGCGCAGTCGTCTCCGGGTCCAATACGCCGTCGAGATACTCCGTGACGAGTTCGACGATCTCCTGGCAACTGATATGGGCAGGTTCGGTCATGACGAATCGACCGCCAAGTAGGCCTCCAGGCCTTGCCGAATCCGCGTGCGGCCGCGGTGCAGTAGGACTCGCTGATTTTCTGTCGTCAACGACAGCATCGTGCATACCTCCCCCGCGTCGAGACCGAGCATGTCCCGCAGCGCCACGACCATCCGCTGCCGCGTCGGCAAACGATCCAATTCCGCACGAGCAAGAGCCAAGATCTCGTCGCCCAGCACGGACGTCTCGGGAGTCACGTACCAAGGGGCAGGCACGTACTCAGGGCGCCAGCCGCCCGGATATCGATCGTCGGCAGGCCGGAACCGCATGGGGTCGACCGACGCGCCGTTCGGGAAGGTTCCAGCAACTTCGCGCGTTGCGTTGTGGTGGTCTCGAATTCCTCGGGCCTTCGCCACGTTCACGAGAACCGCAAACAACCATGTCCGCAACGACGACCGACCTTCGAATTTGTCGATGCCTTTGAGCAACGCAATCCAGGTCTCTTGCACGACGTCCTCGGCAGCCTCGTGGCCGGCGACGTAGCCGCGGGCGATGCGGAGCATCGTCGGCGTGTATCGGTCGACCACCTCGGCGAAGGCGGACTCGTCGCCGCACCGAAGCGCGGCCACGAGCCCCTCTTCGCCGACGTCTCGAGTGGGCGCATCAGCTGGCAAGCCTCAATGATCGCCGAAAACTGTCCGATCGACGTCCGGTTCGCCCGAACTGACGGACTACCGGTACTCCGGGTTCTCGAAGTCGTAACGGCAACCAGCGTCCCAACCGGAACGCTGGTTCCCGTACGCCGGAACACCGCCCGCGTCCTTGAGCAGTCGCGCCAGATGGATGAGATTCCAGGTCATGAACGTGGTGTTGCGGTTGGTGAAATCGTTCTCCGGACCGCCAGAACCGGGATCGAGGTAGGACGGCCCCGGACCGGCTTCACCGATCCATCCCGCATCGGCTTGCGGCGGAATCGTGTAGCCGATGTGCTGCAACGTGTAGAGCACGTTCTGTGCGCAGTGCTTGATGCCATCCTCGTTGCCGGTGATCAAACATCCACCGACCCGACCGTAGTAGAGGTATTGGCCCGCGTCGTTGAGCAGATGCGAGCCACCGTACAAACGCTCGTGAACCTGCTTCATGATCGAGCTGTTGTCGCCGAGCCAGATCGGTCCGGCGAGGACCAAAATGTCTGACGCCAACACCTTTTCGAAGATTTCGGGCCAGTCGTCGGTCGCGGCGCCGTGCTCGCGCATGTCCGGCCACACACCGGTGGCGATGTCGTGATCGACTGCGCGCACCGTTTCGACCGTGATCCCGTGGGCCTCCATGATGCGCGTGCTGATGTCGACGAGTCCCTGGGTATTGCTGGGCTCCGGCGACCTTTTGAGGGTGCAGTTGATGAACAGCGCCCGCAGATCGCTGTAGTCGGCTGGGGGCGTGTTGGCAGTTGACTCGGTCATGCACCCTAGTGTGGGCAGCCCGGGCTGGCGTTACACGCGTTTCACGCTGTCCTTTCCATCTTCGAAGAACGCGACAATCGACTCGACCGATGGCAGGTCGTCCACCGTCCGAGCAGCGCCGAACGATTCATTCCAGAACGGACCGATCTGGGGTGTCCACGGACCGACGTAGGCATACGGTGTCGCGATTCCGCTGTCGCCCGGCGAAATGCCGTAGTTCACTTCGTCCACGGCAATTCCGAGGTCGAAATGCTCAGGCCACAGGACCGGTTCCTCGGTGGGCGCGAACGTGCGTAACGCCTTGTCCCCCATCGCGAACCAGCCCAGCACCAGCGCCGCGGCGGCCGGGTCGACCGATAGCGGCTCGTCCAGCGACACCCCCGTCGTGTCGGCGTACACGCCCTCTGCGACTCCGGGTTCGACGCCCGCGAGCTGAGCGAGTTCGCGATACGTTCCGGTCAGCGGCGCCCGACCCTCCGGCCAGACCAGCTCGGCGCCCTCGATCCGAATCGGCAGGATCTTTCCACCGATCCCGTCCGAGTCCACCGCCAGTCGAATCGTCTGGTGCAAACGATGCTGCGGACCCGCAATCAGCAACTCCGCAACCGCATGCAGCGATCGCCGGGTCGCGGCCAAAGTCTCGTCGTTCATGTGAAGTCCTCGATTCGAATCGGTGTAACGCCATAGGTCGCGCCCTGCACTACGTCTCATACAAGCGTGTCAGGCGAGAGATGGAGCGTTACATGAATCAGTGGCACCGCGTGGCGGAAGTTCCCGCCGAAGGTCGTGTGCACACCGCGATCGTCGACGGCCGCAGCATCGCCCTGACGCGGTGCGGCGGCCGCGTCGGGGCACTCGACAACCATTGTCCCCATCAAGGCGGACCGCTCGGCGAAGGCTCGATCGAGAACGGCCTGCTGCGGTGTCCGTGGCACGGCTACGACTACAACCCGACCACTGGCCGTCCACCTGCTGGATTCTCGGATGCACCAACAGCTTTCGATGTGGACGAACGCGACGACGGAACCTACGTCTGCTTACCCGACGTAGTCGAACGGCAACGCTCCGTCTCGGACGTTCTCGTCGAAACTCTGGTCGCATGGGGTGTCGACACCGTCTTCGGCATGGTCGGGCACTCGAATCTCGGCTTCGCAGACGCCTTGCGCAAGGCCGAAGAGCGCGGCGAACTGAAATTCATCGGAATTCGCCACGAAGGCGCCGCAGCATTCGCAGCGAGCGGCTACGGCAAACTGACCGGCCGACCGGCCGCCTGCTTCGCCATCGCCGGACCAGGTTCGACAAACTTGCTGACCGGGCTGTACGACGCAAAACTCGACGGCGCTCCGGTCGTCGCGATTTCCGGTCAGGTCCCGTCGACGGTCCGCGGCCGTGGCGCCTTCCAGGACCTCGACCTCGCTGCCGTGTTTCGCGATGTTGCGTTGTCCACCGTCACCATCGAATCCGGCTCCGCACATGCCGAATTGGCGGCGACGTCCGTCAAACGCGCGCTCGACGGACGTGGCGTCACTCATCTCGTCCTGCCAGACGAAGTCCAGGACCAACCGTCGGACGCACCCGCGATGGCACCGACCGGACGCTTGGCGGACTGGGCGATCGCCCCACCGGTGGGCCCACTCGCGCGCGCTCTGGAAACGATCCGGACCGCTCGCCGACCGGTCATCATCGTCGGGCAGGGCGCACGCGGCGCCGCAGAGGAAGTCCGCGAACTGGCCGAATTGTTGCACGCCCCTGTGCTGACCACGTTCCGTGCGAAAGGGCTTGTGCCGGATACGCATCCGTTGGGCGCAGGCGTACTTGGCCGATCTGGAACGCCAGTGGCATCCTGGCTGATGAACGAGTCCGATCTCCTTGTCGTCGTCGGTGCGTCCTTCGCGAACCATACGGGCATCGCGCCCTACAAGCCGATCGTGCAGATCGACGACACCCCAGCTGCGATCGGACGCTTCAACTCCGTCGAGGTCGGCGTGCTCGGCGACGCGGCGATAACCCTGCGCTCCATCGTCGACCAACTCGGCGACGATATCAACGCGACCGACCAAACTGCGGATGTCGCTGCGCGCTGGACGATCTGGCGCGCAGAGAAGGCTCGGCGCGCCGACGACGACCGTGGCAACGGTGTGGCGTCGGCAGCGGTATTCAAGGCACTGACCGACCACTGCCCGACCGAGGCGGTGATCAGCATCGATGTCGGCAACAACGCGTACTCATTCGGCCGGTACTTCGAGAGTTCCGGTCAGCCGGTCCTGATGAGCGGGTACCTCGGCTCGATCGGATTCGGGTATCCAGCCGCGATGGGTGCGTGGGCCGCCGACCCCACGCGACCGGTCGTCGCAGTGACCGGCGACGGCGGTTTCGGTCAGTACCTTGCCGAGCTGACGACGGCTGTGAAGTACGGCATCGCCATCAAGCATGTGCTGCTCGACAACGGCGTCCTCGGCAAGATCAGCAAAGAACAGCTCGCCGGCGCCTACCCCGTGTGGCAGACCTCGCTGGTCAACCCCGATTTCGCCGAGTACGCCAAAGCCTGCGGCGCGGTGGGCATCTCGGTCCGTACGACGGCCGAATTGGACGATGGCATGGCGGCGTTGTTCGCAGCCAACGGACCGGCGCTGCTGCACATCCATTGCGATGCCGAGTTGGTCTGATCATGTCGTCGGGTCTCGTCATCGTTCTCGCCGTCGCGGCCGGGGTTCCGCTGCTGCTCGGTTTCCTACCCTGGCTGCGCCTGCCGGGCGCGCTGCTCGAAATCGCCGCCGGAGTGGTACTTGGTCCGTCGTTGTTGGGCTGGGTCGAGCCCGACGAGACCATCCGGGTCCTAGCCTTGCTCGGCCTGTCGATTCTGCTGTTTCTCGCAGGCTACGAGGTCGATCCACGACGGTTTCGTGGTCATACCGGAAAGACCGTCGGATTCTCGTTGGCGATGTCGGTCGTAGCGGCGGTGCTCGTCGCCGTCGTGCTCTCGGCCGCAGGCGTGGATGGCGGAATCGTCATCGGAATCGGCTTGCTGGCAACCTCACTCGGTCTCATCGTTCCCGTGCTGGCCGATTCGGGTGCGCTCGACAAGCCGGTAGGGCGCCTCACGGTTGCGGGCGCTTCGGCGGGTGAGATTGCCGCTGTAGTCGTGCTGTCCGTCGGACTGGCCGGATCGGACACACCGCTGGCAGGGAAGCTGCTGTTGCTCGGGCTACTGCTGCTCGGCCTCGGCGTGATCGCTGCCGTCGTCGTCGGCGCCGAACACTCGATGCGAATCACCGCCATCATTCGACGCAGTGCCGACACCAGCGCCCAGATCCGTATTCGGCTCACGGTCTTGCTCGTCGCCGGACTCGCGCTCGCCGCGGAGGGGCTCGGCTTCGAAGCAATTCTCGGTGCGTTTCTCGCGGGTGTGCTGGTCCGCAGCTTGGATCCCGAACCCGAGAAGACCCATCCCCTGTACCCCGTCAAGCTGGAGGCGGTCGGGTTCGGCTTGCTCGTGCCGATTTTCTTCATCACCAGCGGCCTGAACCTCGACCTCAGTGGTCTGGTCGACAGCCCGTCCGCGCTCCTGCTGGTCCCGGTGTTTCTGGCCGCCCTCTGCATCGTTCGAGGACTGCCCGCCTTGGCATTTCGCGGCGATCTCGCTACCCGCGACGTGATCGTCGTCGGACTACTGCAGGCCACCTCGTTGCCATTCCTGCTCACCGTCTCCCAGATCGGAACCGAAATGGACCTGATCGATCCGGCTACCGCAGCCGGCCTCATCACCGCCGGGCTGGTGTCGGTGCTGGTGTTCCCCGCTGTCGCCTTGCGACTGATCTCGAAGGAAGAATCCCATGCAAATTCGAAAGCCGCACTTTCCCAATGAAATCGCCGATCTCACGGCGATCTGGAAGCGAGCATCGGAAGCGACGCACACCTTCCTCACGGCGGCCGACGTCGCGGAGATCGAGGTCAAGGTGCGCGAGGAGTACCTACCGCACGCCTTCGACCAGCTGTGGGTAGCCGCCGACGACTCGGACCGCGCCGTCGGATTTCTCGGGCTCGACGGTCCGTCGGTGGACGCACTGTGGGTCGACCCTGACCTCCACGGCACTGGAATCGGTACGGCACTACTGGATTTCGCCGCAACTCACCATCGCGAACTCACCGTCGACGTCAACGAGCAGAATCCGAAAGCTCACGATTTCTACCGCCGACGCGGATTCGTGGATGTCGGCCGATCGGAGGACGATGGCGAAGGGCGACCGTTCCCGATCATCCATATGCGTATTCCCTAGGCAATCGCGACGCACAAAGACCAGAATCGCCGCCTCAACATAGGTGCTCGCTCCCGATGTCGCAGAAGGCTCGATCCTTCAGTGTTGAACTACCGGCACGAGTGGCTGCCGGTGGACACGGAAGAGGTCGAGCGACATGCCCGAGATGCTGCGCCCCATAGTCATCCTGTTGCTGGTGCTGACTGAGGTCGCCCTGTGGCAGTGGCGGGTCATCCTTACCGGCCGCGGGCACAAGGGCCTCCCGGCGACGCTCGGCGTGCTCGGCTCGTTGCTGCAGGTCACCGCCATCGCTCAAGTTGTCACGAACCTCAACGACCCGCTGACCGTCGCCGCCTACGCGATGGGTGTGGGCGGTGGGGTCCTCATCGGCGTTATTGCCGGGACGAGGTTCTCGTCCGAAGCCGTCGAGGTCAAGCTCGTGACGACCAAGCCCGATCTCGACTCGGCGCTGCGCCTGCGCGGCTGGCCCGTCATCGCCTACGACGGTCAGGGCAACTCCGGTGCGGTCCAGGTCCTGCAGATCATCGTCCCCGGCCGGCTCCGCTCCGCCCTGCTCGACGACGTGGAAGACCTCGCACCCCGAGCCTTCTGGACGATCGAAGACTTGCGGCCCTCCGCCCAGGCCGGTTCGCTCACCGCCCTCCTCGCCACGCCCTGAAATTCCGGCCGCTCACAGCACAGCGGTAGGGCAGGTGTCGGGCGATCGTCTGGTGGGCGTGCGCAAGCAGCCAGTCCATTGCTGGGCCGCAGGCAGGGTCGTAATCGCGGGCGGTAGTCCACACCCGTAGATAGATCTCCTCGGTGGCGTCCTCGGCCCGACCCGGATCGCCGAGCCCGCGCAGAACCACGCTGTAAATGCGGTCGCTGGTGGCGTCGTACAGGTCGGCGAAGGCGGCACGGTCACAGCCTGCGACGCGACCGATGAGTTCGGCAAGTGGGGGTACTCGTAAGTTGGGCGTCACAGTAACGGTTACCCGATGATTGCAAATCCGAATCACTGTGACGATTTACGACGCACGCGAACGCGTCAGCAGTGCTGATCGATATGCTCAGCGAACTCGTATACAAAGAGGTCGGGCTGCCGTCGAGGGTAGGTGGATGCACTGCTAGCGCTCGTTCGCAGATGGTGGCGAGCTGACTTCGACTACGCGTGGCTTCCTGCGTTTCTGGATCGCCGCGGGCTGAGTCGCCCCATGCGCGCGGTCGTCGGCGCGTGGTGCATCATCTTCGGGATCTGCGCGGTGCTGGTCCAGTTCAGCGAAAACGGGCCGCCCTCGACTGTCGCGCAAGTGGTAATCGGCGTGTTGGCCGCTAGTGCGTTCTACGCAGGGGCGCGCTGGCCGACGGCTCCATGGCCGCCCGAGCATCGGTCGCTGTGGTTCGTGTGCTGGACCGACATAGGTATGGCGGTCGCAATCTACTTCGGAACCGCAGACAGATTGGCTGCGTTACCGGGATGCGGACTCTTCGTCGTCATTGGGATGTACGTGGCGGTGATGCACAGCCCGCGCACCCTCACCATCCACTTGGCATTCGCATTGTCGGTCTGCGCGACGCTGACGGTCTCGATCGCAGTCGGCGCGCACACGGATATCCCGATCCTGATCGGCCGCGCGCTGATCTTGATGGGATTGATCGTGCTCATCCCGATCTCACTGCATGCGGGGGTGGCGTTTCTCAAGGAAGACGCTCGCGAGTCGCTCCGCGATCCATTGACCGATTTGCTGAATCGGCGCGGACTCGAATTCGAGGCGCAGCGACTTCTCGGAGTTCCGACGACAGAAACGATTGCGACAGTGGTCATGATCGTCGACCTGGACCGATTCAAGGGACTCAACGACAACCACGGTCACGCCGGCGGGGACGCCGCGCTACGAGCGGTCGCGACCCGCCTGGCCCGCGCTGTCCCGGCACACGGCTTGATCGGCCGACTGGGAGGCGACGAATTCGCAGCGCTCTTCCTCTGCCGAACCAACGAGTTCGAAGCGCGGACCGACGCGATCCACAACGCAGTTCACTGCCCGGGTGACGCGGTTCCGACCACCGCGAGCAGTGGCGCCTGGATACTCGTCAGGGAAGATCCGCCGGTCGAGTGCGCATTGGACGACGTCCTGGCACCCGCAGACTCGGCTATGTACGAGGCGAAGCGTGCGGGCGGGAATAGGCTCGTCCGTCGATCGTCACCTCGGGCCGGTGCCTGAGACGCCGCTCAGGGCGCTCGGTGTTTTCCAGCAGCCTGCCGAGTACGAGGGCGATCGGCACGGACGCCGCGAGCCACGTCACAATCACGATTGTCCACATATTTTCGGTTTCCCGCCTTCTCCACCACCCAAACCTAGACGGCGGGCTCCCCGACCGGCTCGTCGACAGCCGCCTTCGCCTGCAGATCTCGAACCCCGGAATTGATCAAATACCGGGTAGCGGTGTTGGCCAGCGCAGTGGCGGCCGCGATGTCGGACGCGAGCCATTCCCGCTCCACGTCGGAATACAGGTCGAGAACGCCGATCGAGTCGCCCCCGAGAACGATGGGAATCGAGCACACGGCCGCGACCCCGATATGCCCGGCGCTGTTGGCGAAGAGCGGCCACCGTTCGGTGAAGGTCGCGAGGTCGCCGGCCGACGCCGCTGCGCCGCTTTCGAACGCCGACTGCGCGGGGCCCATTTGGTAACGCTCGCCCCACAGTTCGATATCGGTGATCTTCTTGTCCACGGCGGTGGCGAAATACAGCCGACCGTCGGCAGCAAGGCTGATTCCTGCACTGGACAGGCCGAGAATCGCGGCGACCGCATCAGCCAAGTCGTCGAGAGCTGTCTGGCTCTCGTTCGGGCTCGGCAGCTTTTCGGTGAATTTAGCCAACGCGACGGAAAAGGTCTTCTGGTCGTACATGACATCCCTCGGTTAACGCCGTCCACTCGGACAGCTGACCGCGACACAAGACCGAGGGCCCAAACCAGGGAGCGCGTCGCCGTTACTAGTCAACGCTACGCCCCGAAGGGCATGGGCCAAAGTCGTTACGACAGCTAAGATCAAGAGTGGCGGGGATACCAACCTGGGTAAGGACTTTCACATGTCGACAAAGAACCTCACAGCAAAAGCAGTTGCCACGGTCGCTTTGGCCTTGTCGATCGGAGCGCTCGCGGCACCCACCGCCAACGCGGAACGTCCGTCGTACGTCCCCGAACCCACCCCCGCATTGCAGGTGGGCTCGTCCAACATCGGGATCTGCGCGAACGTACCGATCTGGCCGTTCCCGGCCATCGGCATCTACCTCTGCATCTGAATTACGCTATGGCGTGAAAAATGCTGCAGCACAACCGGCCTCGTCCGCAGTGCGGACGAGGCCAGGTCGAGCCGAACAGGTGTGATCAGCTTGCAGGCGGCGTCAGAACCGTGTCGATGAGGTAGACGGTCGCATTGGCGGTATGCACTCCGCCACAGATGACCGCTGCATCGTTGACCTTCAGGTCGTTACCCGAACCGGTGACTTTCACGGTCCCACCCTCGACCGTCTTATGGTCTCCGGCGACCTTGCTGGGGCTGGCCTGGCCCGGAACCACATGGTAAGTAAGGATTTTCGTCAGCGTCGCCGAGTCGGTCTTCAGACTTTCGATGGTGGCGGGATCCAACTTCGCGAACGCGCTGTCGACCGGCGCGAAGACGGTGAACTCACCACCGTTGAGGGTGGAGACCAAGTTCACGTCCGGGTTCAATTTGCCCGACAGAGCAGCCGTGAGCGTCGTGAGCAATGGGTTGTTGGACGCCGCCGTCGCGACCGGGTCCTGCGCCATGCCCGTGACCGAACCGGGGCCGGTCGGTACCTTGCTCGCATAATCCGAGCAACCGGGACCGACGAGGTCTGCCGCCGGGTCCGCCGCCGAACTAGTCATCGCCGAAGCACTCGACGTCGTCGAGGTCGCGGAAGAATCGGACTTGCTGTCGTCGCTGGAACAGGCCGAAAAGCCGATCACACCGATGGCCGCCAGGCTGGCCGCGACGATCGTGCGTTGCTTGATTTTCACTGAAATGACTCCTTCGTCGTTCGCCGCGCGGTCGCGCACCGAGTCATGAAGGTCTTCGGAGCACTCCCCCGCGCGGATATGTCCGAATTCATTTGTATTCCGGCCCAAGCCGATTGGGCCTCGGTGCCGAATGCTGTGCATGAACACCCTCGCTCTCATCGGCCTTCTCGGTGGATTGGTCACCGGAATCTCACCGTGCATCCTTCCGGTGCTTCCGGTCATCTTCTTCTCCGGCGGCGCGCAGAGCGCACGGGTTCCTGGGGCAGAAGAGGGAGAGCCGTCGAAGTTGCGGCCGTACCTCGTTATCCTGGGTCTGGTCGTCAGTTTCTCGGCGTTCACGCTGCTCGGGTCGACTCTGTTGGCGGCGCTCGGACTGCCGCAGGACGTGTTGCGATGGTTCGGCCTGGTAGTGCTCGTGTTGATCGGCATCGGGCTGATCGTCCCGCAATTCGAATACATCCTGGAGAAACCGTTCTCCTGGATTCCACAGCGTCAGGTCAGCGCCGAACGTGGTGGATTCGTTCTCGGGCTAGCGCTGGGAGCGGTCTACGTGCCCTGCGCAGGACCGGTCCTCGCCGCGATCGCCGTTGCCGGATCGACCGGTGAAATAGGCACCGACACAGTAATTCTCACGGTCTCTTTCTCGATCGGCGCGGCAATTCCGTTGCTGTTCTTCGCTCTTGCCGGCCGCCGAATCGCCGAGCGAGTCAAGGCGTTCCGGCAGCGGCAACGGACGGTCCGACTCGTCGGAGGCGTTCTGATGATCGCTCTCGCCATCGGACTGGTCTTCGATCTGCCAGCACTGCTGCAGCGCGCGATACCTGATTACACGAGCGCCTTGCAGGACAAGGTCGGCGAAAAACTGGACCTCGGTGGGCTGGTGAACGACCAGAACAAGGACCTCGACAAGTGCACCAACGGCAATGCCGAGCTCGAAAGCTGTGGCACTGCACCGGATATCACCGGGATCACACAGTGGTTGAACACACCGGACGGGCAAGCCGTCGATCTCGCCAGCTTGCGCGGCAAAGTGGTGCTGATCGATTTCTGGGCGTACTCGTGCATCAACTGCCAGCGATCCATCCCGCACGTCCGCGACTGGTACGACACGTACAAGGACGTCGGCTTCGAGGTCATCGGAGTCCACTCCCCCGAGTACGCATTCGAGAAGGAAGCTCGCAATGTCGCGTCGGGCGCCGAAAAGCTGAACATCGACTATCCGATCGCTTTGGACAACACTCTGTCCACCTGGACCAACTACCGCAATCGGTACTGGCCTGCGCACTATCTGATCGACGCAACCGGAGTGGTGCGGCACGTCAAATTCGGCGAAGGCGGCTACGCCGACACCGAGAATCTCATTCGGCAACTGCTCGAGACGGCCAAGCCCGACGCGAACCTGCCGCAGAAGACTGCGAACGCCGATGAAACTCCGACCTCGAGCACGACGCCCGAGACCTATCTCAGTGTCGGCAAGCAGGTGAACTACGGCGGCTCCCCCAGACTCGTCGAAGGCGAGGGCGGCTTCGAATTCCCCTCGATGCAGGCAGCGGATACGTTCGCGCTGCGCGGGCGCTGGAACGTCGATTTCCAGGGCGCTACCGCAGTCGACGACAAGGCCGCCATCCAGCTGAAGTATCACGCGAAGCAGGTGTTCATCGTCGTCGGCGGGCAGGGCACGATCACCGTCGATCAGAACGGGCGCCGGGAGACCATCCCGATCAGCGGTCCGCCGACGCTCTACAAGATCCACGACGGCAGCGCAAACGACCCAGGAAATCTGGTCGTCGAACTCGGCGCCGGCCTCCAAGCTTTCTCGTTCACATTCGGGTGATTGAGATGACACCAGTCCAGAGCGTCCTCGGCAACGAACACTCGGTACAGACGATTGCGCCGGACCAACGCGATCGCCACCGACTACAGCTGCGGAGGTGCACGCCGTTGAGCATCGTTGGCCGACATCGCCTTGGGAACAACGACCCTGCCGGTTCACCCGATCTTGACACGACGTACGACGCCTGCCCGTTGCCCAACAGCGACGTAATCTCCGCGAGAGCCAAGGAGGCAGACCACCTTCGCGAACTACTGCGGCGGGTCGGAAAGTCGGACCGGGACGCATTCGCCGAGCTGTACGACGCCACGGCAGCGCGGTTGTACGGAATGGTGCTGCGGGTGCTGCGCAATCCTGGCTACAGCGAGGAGACGACGCAGGAGATCTACCTCCAGATCTGGAGCACCGCGTCGAAATACGACCCGAACCGAGGCTCGCCGCTCGCGTGGATGATGACGATGGCGCATCGTCGGGCGATCGATCGCGTGCGCTCCGAGCAGTCGGGCGCCAATCGGGAAGCGCAATACGGCTGGAGCACCTACACACCTGACCACGACAGCGTCGTCGAAACGGTCGCGCAGCGCGACGAATCAGACGCAGTCATCGCATGCCTGCACACTCTCACCGCGACGCAGCAGGAAGCTGTTCGGCTCGCCTATTACGGCGGCCTGACGTACCGAGAAGTCGGCGAAAAGCTTGCCGTCGCTCTGCCAACTGTGAAGTCCCGCATCCGCGAAGGGCTTCTGAAACTCAAGAACTGTTTGGGGGTGTCCACCGATGAATGACGATGAAGACGGACGATCGGGTAATGCGGTGAACATGTTCGATCGTGGCCTGCTCAGCGCGGCATACGGATACGCGCTGGATGCAATCGATTCCGCCGAACGTGCCGATATCGAAGCTCGACTCAAAGCGGCGAGCGGCGATATGAGGCAGAACTTCCGCCGAGTCGTCCGAGAGCTGCACGAGACGATGGCAGTCGCCGCCGCAGCGGCCACGACGTCACCGCCGCCCGAGCTGCGCTCCCGCATCATGGACGCGGTCGGCCTGCTGGAGCCGGAAGTGCGCGACAACCGCAAGTGGCGGCGCATCGCCATCGCCGCCGCGGCAGCTGCCGTCGTCGGACTCGGCGGCGTCGCAGCAGTCCAGCTGACGGCCAATCAGCGCGGCAGCGTCGTCGACCTCGTGATGCAGGCACCGGACGGCAGGACCGCAACGGTCAGGCTCGCCGGTGGCACCGCAACCCTGACCTACTCCCACGAGAAAGACTCGGCGGTCCTGGAGTTCGAAGGTGTGACGCCTCCGGAGGCAGGCAAGGTCTATCAATTGTGGTTGTTCAAGGGTCCGCCGCAATCGGCGGGCACGGTGGCGGCGAGCGATCTCGGATCGCGACGCGTGATCACCGACCTCGGTCCTGCAACGGCGTTTGCGATCACCGTCGAGCCCCTGGGTGGCTCCCCTGCCCCGACCTCCGCCCCGATCGCCTCGGTCACGCTGACGTCTTGACACCCACCCCTCGTGAGTCTTTTAGGAGTCCAGAGACTCCGAAAAGACTCACGAGGGTGGGAGCAGTCCCTTCTGCTTCGCCTGCACGACCCAGCCGGGGTACTCGTTCATCATGAGGTCGTAGAGCTGACCGTCGGGAAGCGACGCCGGGTCGGCGACCGAGAAGAAGTCGGCGTTGTCGAGGAATCGGCCCGGCAGGTCGTCGAGTTCTTCGAGGAACTTGAAGTCGCCCGTTGCGAGCGCCGCGAGCCTGGCGCCCAAGCCGCCGCCGGCAGGCTTGGTCCTACCGAACATGCCTTTTCGTTGCTGCGGTGGCGGAGGCGGTGCACTGGGCTGGAGCGGATTGAGGTGCTTGGCGTTGTCGTACGCCGGGTCCGGGATGACGTTCTTGGTGGACTGTCCGAGCGCCATGAACTGCCAGAACAACGGCTCGAACGACGACCACGTGACCTGGTTGCGGGTGCCGTTCTGATCGGTCGTCTGACCATCGGTGACGAACATGACGTAGACGGGCAGCTTGTCGGGGCGTGGGGTATTACGAGGTCCCCCACCGGATTCCGGGAAGTAGAACCGCCGGACCGCTTCCATCGCGTGGTTGTAATTGGTGCCGCCTTCGAGCGGACGCCTGCGCAGCAGACCGTCCACCCAACCGCCATAGTTCTTCAGATCGAGCGGACCCTCCTCGTATCCCCCTGTGCCGAAGGTGAATACGTCGCATGCGCCGTCGTCGTCGAACTGGACAGCCAGACCGAGAATCCGCTCGCACAACTGCTGCACCTTGCCGGACCGGTACAGCGGGTGCATCGAACCCGAGATATCCAGGCACAACGCAACTCTTGCCCGGTGCTCGCTCAACCCCTTCTTCTCGAGGGAGATGCCCGCCTTCTGGACCATCTTCACCATGTTGGGCGGCTGGCCTTGCAGCTGCTTCTGCAGGCGGACCCCCTTGCTCATGCTGATCGACTGACCGCCAGCCTGCTGTGGCGGCGCCTGCCGGGGCGGCGCTTGCCGGGGCGGCGCTTGCGTCGGTGGGGGTGGCGGCGGGGCGGCAGCGGGCTCGTCGTCGACGGTGATGCCGTAATCGCCTGCAAGTCCAGCCAATCCAGAGGCCCATCCCTGCCCGACAGCGCGGAACTTCCACGCGCCGTTGCGCTTGTACAGCTCCCCGAGCACGAACGCTGTCTCGGTTGCCGCAGGCGGGACATCGAAGCGGACCAGCTCGTTGGCGCCGGTCTCGTCGAGTACCCGGACCGCCAGACCCCCGACCTGGCTGAACGGCGCGCCGTCTGCCGATGCGGTGACCGCGACCGTTTCGATTGCGGCGGGCATCGCTGCGAGATCGACGCTGAGAGCGTCCCTCGTACCGGACTTCCCGAGGTGCCGGACCGTGCCCTCGGCAGAGCTCGGCTGGTTGTAGAAGATCATGTCCGCGTCGGAGCGGACCTTGCCCGCCGCGGTCAGCAGCAGGGCCGTTGCGTCGAGATTCGGCCCACCTGCCCACACGACCTCGACGTTGACTTTCCGGACTCCTGCGGGGAGCCCGACGTTGCCGCCCTTGGTAATTGTCGTCACGGAGCCACTCTAGGTCGGACAGTCATGACCGTCGAGGCACATCGAACTGTGCGAGCTCTGTCCGTAATGCCTGAATCTGGTTCGACAGATCCGCGACCTGAGCGCGCGTCGCCGCCTCGGACCGCTCGTCTTGCTCGGCGACCCGCTGAATCATCCACGACGCCAAGGTCGCGGTGATGACACCGAGCAAGGCGATCCCCGCGGTCATCAACCCGAGCGCGATCAGCCGGCCGGTGTCCGTCACGGGATAAAAATCGCCGTAGCCCACGGTGGTGACGGTGACGGCCGCCCACCACAGCGCGTCGCTGAACGACTTGATGCTCGACGCCGGGTCCACACGCTCCGCCTCCAGTACCGCAAGGGAGGACACGAAAATCAGGAGTCCGGTACCGCCCGCGGCGTAGAGCACGACACGACCGCGAAACGCCGTTCCCACGGATCGCTGAAAGACCCCGACCAGGGTGACGAGGCGCAGCAGCTTCAACGGCCGCACCAACGGGAGGACGACGATCGCGAATTCGTACCAGTTGCGAACGAACCATCGGCCCCGTTCTTCGGACAGGTAGAGCCGGATCAGATAGTCGACGGCGAAGAAGAACCAGGTCACGTACATCAGCGACTCGACGACGGTGCGTGGCGTACCGCTGGGTTGCGCGAGGACCGAGAACGCGTACGCGACCAAGAACGCGAGCGCCGCCCCCATCATCGGCCAGTCGGTCGAGTGATGCCAGGCGTCCTCGGTCAGGTGTAGCTCGTGCGTCGGGTGCTCGGAATCGCTGGACATGGGACACAATTCTGACGCCCGAACGGGCAAACGGTCAGATATCGCCATTCAAGCGGGGAACGTGTTCTACTGAAAGTATGACCATGGTTGCCGTCGACGTCAGCCGGGCTGGATTATGGGACGCCGAGGCGCTGAGCGACGTTGCGGCAGCAACATTCCCGCTTGCGTGCCCCCCGAATGCCACGCCAGAGGACATCGAGGTTTTCATCGATGAGGCCCTGTCGTACGAGCGATTCGGCGAGTACCTTTCCGACCCGAATCGCACAGTTCTCAAAGCAACAAAGAACGGGAAGATCGTCGGGTACGCGATGCTCGTCGACGGTCCACCCGAGGATCCCGCCGTCGCCAAGGTCGTGACGCTCCGGCCGGTCCTCGAGATCAGCAAAATGTACGTCCTGCCCGGCCAGCACGGCAAAGGGGTGTCGACTGCGTTGATGTCGGCGGCCGTCGAGTTCGCGCGCCGTGGTGATTTCGCCGGCGTCTGGCTCGGCGTCAACCAACACAACCAGCGCGCGCAGCGGTTCTACACCAAGAACCATTTCGAAACCGTGGGGACGAAGACGTTCCAGGTGGGTTCGCAAACCCAGCACGACTTCGTGATGCAACGCGCGGTCTAGCTGGTTGCAGCCTCGAAGCGAGACAGGGCTAGGAGCCGAGATGTCGCGCGCAGGTACTTCTTGCGGTAACCACCATCCAGCATTTCCTGCGTGAAAATCTGGTCGAGCTTGGCGCCGGACACCTTGACCGGAATGCTGGCGTCGTAGAGCCGGTCGGCGAGGACGACGAACCGCAGCGCAACCGCCTGATCCTCCACCGGATGCACATGTTCGATGAACACCGACGTCACGCCCGTGACGAGCTTGCCGTAGCGCGACGGGTGCAACGTGCTCAGGTGCTTGCACAGTGCGTCGAAATCGTCGAGTGTGGCGCCGGGCGTGGCATTGGCCCGATCGATCAACATGCTGTCGGTGGCAGGTTCGGGTGCGGGCGGCAGGTCGCGATGCCGGTAGTCGGGACCGTCGACGCGGATCGTTTCGAAAATCGCCGCGAGCTTCTTGATCTCGCGCAGAAAGTCCTGGGCAGCGAACCGGCCTTCGCCCAGTTGGCCGGGCAGCGTGTTCGACGTCGCGACGATCGACACACCGCGAGCGGTCAGTTCGGCGAGCAGCCGTGAGATCAGCATCGTGTCGCCCGGATCGTCGAGTTCGAACTCGTCGATGCACAGCAGGCTGTTCGCTGCGAACTCTTCGACGGCCTTGGTGAATCCGAGCGCACCGACTACGTGGGTCAATTCGACGAACGTGCCGAAGGACTTCGGTCCGGGCGCGCTGTGGAAGATCGACGCGAGAAGGTGGGTCTTGCCGACACCGAATCCGCCATCGAGATACAGGCCAATACCGGTCCCTTGGGACTTCTTGCCGAAAAGTCCGCGCTTCCCCGACCGGATCTTCGGCAATTTTTCGGCGAACTCCGCTGCCTTCGACACTGCGACCCGCTGGGTCGGCTCGTCCGGATTGGGAATGTAGGACGCGAAACTGACGTCGTCGAACATGGGCGGCGGCACCAATTGCGCGACCAATTGGTCGGCAGGCACAACCGGATTGCGATCGACGAGACGTTCGGGCATGGGCAAAACCCTAACGACGTGCTCTTATCTGTCTTGTGCAGCCTAACGATAATGGGACCCACCTCACACGGGCATCCTCGCTCGACGCCGACCAACTCCGCGACCTCTACGCCTATCCCGCCGAACTCGGTCAGCCTTGGCTTCGGGTCAATTTCATTTGCAGTATCGACGGTGCGGTCACCGTCGACGGACGCTCAGGTGGACTCGGAACACCATCGGACAGAAGAGTTTTCGCCGCGCTACGGGAGCTCACGGACGTCATTCTCGTCGGCGCCGGAACCGTGCGAACCGAAGACTATCGAGGTGCCCGGACCAACGAGCGTCTGCGGGAATGGCGGCTGGAACACGGCCTCGCAGCCGTCCCGCCCGTCGCGGTGGTGTCGGCCAGCGCCCACCTCGACCCGGCCGCGCGGTTCTTCACCGACACGAGCGTGCCACCGTTGGTCTTGACCTCCCAGCGTGCTTCCGACGTGGCCAAGAACCGGCTCACCGAGGCAGGCGCGCGCGTGCTCGAACTCGGCGCCGACGCGGTGTCGACAGTCGCCATCCTCGACACCCTTGCAGACCTGGGCCTGCACAGAGTTCTGTGCGAAGGCGGCCCGTCGCTGTTCGGTCAGTTCCTTGCCGACGATGCGGTCGACGAGTTGTGTCTGACGACGTCACCCGTCCTCGCGGGAGGTCCGACGGGCCGAATCTCGTTCTCGCCGAAGTCGGTCGACAACGCTATGGCGTGCGGTCATATCCTCGCCGACGACGACGGCACTGTGCTCACCAGATGGGTGCGCGCCCGGTAGCGCCGGGAAACCTGGCAGGCTGTGCATATGCGTTGGACAACCTTGGCGGCCGTCGTCGGCACCGTCGCGATGCTGTGCTCCGCCTGCGGCGCCGGACCATCGGACCGACCGGTGGTCGCGGTGAAGCAAGGTGTGGGGGGCGACAACCCGAATCCGACGACGACAAAGCCCGCCGACCAGGCGCCCGCCCTCGAGACGCCGAAAGGCGACCTCGAATGGCGGGACTGCAAAGCCCTGCTCAATCTCTACGGTCTAGGTCCGGGACCGGACGGCCTGGTTCTGCAGTGTGCGGAGTTCAACGCGCCCGTCGAATCGAACGGGTCGGTCTACGGTTCGGTCGCGATCGGCGTGCTGCGCGCCAAGCTGGCGAACACTCCTGCCGATGCGCCGCCGCTGGTGCTCACGTCCGGGTCCGATCGCCCGTCGACGATGACGCTCACCGCTCTGGCGTCGGGTCAAGGTAACGCGATCCTCAGTGCACGGCCGATCGTCGCAATCGACCGTCGCGGCATCGGTGACTCGATGGCAATCGACTGCATGAAGGCCGAAACGCGGCGCGGCCTCAACGACCTCGGCCAGTTCACCACCGCGAACGGGCAGGACGCGGTCGACACGGTCTCGGCCCTGAGTCAGGACGCGACGATCGCGTGCAAGGACTACCTGCAGCCGCAGGAGATGGCATTCGACACCGGCCATGGCGCGGACGATCTCGAGCAGTTGCGCAAGGTGTGGGAGGTCAACACGCTCGCGATCATGGGCACCGGCAACGGCGCAAAGGTTGCACTCGCTTACGCCCAGAAGCACCCGAAGAACGTCTCGCGGCTGATTCTGGACTCCCCCGAAGGCTTCGGACTCGACGCGACGACCCTCACCGAACAGCGCCTGCAGGGTGCAGAAGCGGCGATCACCGGATTCGCAGGCCGATGCACCGGCATCAAATGCTCGCTCGGCGCCGATCCGCGGCAGGCGATCATCAACCTCGTCGAGAAAGCGAGGGCGGGTCAACTGGGGTCCATCTCGTCGAATGCACTCGTCACCGCGATTTCGGGTTTCCTCGGTTCGCCGCGCGCCGATCAAGGCACTCGCGTTGCCGAACTGTCCGATGCGTTGAGCGCCGCGGATCGCGGCGACTACACCGCACTCAACGGACTGATCATGCGAGCGGAAGCACAGACGAACAGCGACGGGCAGTTCGTCAACCGTTGCAGCGACGGCCAGCAATGGCCCACGCCGGCGAAGGTCCGCGAACTACAAACCGAGTGGGGGAAGAAGTACCCGATCTTCGGCCGCGACGGCGCTACCGGGATGCTGGCGTGCTCAGCCTGGCCTGTTGCGTCGCCGCAGAAGGCCCCGACGGACCTGAAACTCCCGGTCCTCGTCCTCAGTTCCGATGCCGACCCGATCACCGGCAACGGCGGACTGGCGTCGGTGACGGGTGCGCTGAACAGTGGCGGGGCCCGGGTTGCGGCAATCAGCTGGCGCGGCTGGGGTCACCCGGCTTCGGCGCACTCTGGTTGTGTACAGCAAGCGGTCGCCGCGTACATCGAGTCGGGCAAACTGCCGAAGAACGGCACAGTCTGCCCGGCTTGACCGGGGTGTCCGACCGGCGTCGGTAGCCGATCGGTGTACCGTTCCCGAGTGTTCTTAGGACAGCTCGAGCCGCGGACTGCGCGCACGACCGCCGACGCGATCAGATACGCGATGTGGCCCCTCGCCATCATGACCGTGCTGCATCGGGTGCTGGTCAAGGCCGTCAGCGGCTACATCACCGACGATTTCAAGCCGGTGTACGAGGCCGCCCTCGCCTTTCTCAATCGGCGCGAGGTCTACAACGCGAACTTCGATTCCGTCGACCCGCACTACCTGTATCCGCCGAGCGGAACACTGCTGATCTCGCCGATCGCGATCATCGATCCTGAGAAATCGCGCTGGATCTTCATCTCGGTCAACGCGGCAGCAGTGATACTTGCCGGATATTTGCTGCTAAAGCTGTTCGACCTGGGTATCAAGTCCGTCGCCGCACCGATCCTGCTGTTCGGAATGTTCTCGTCAGAGACGGTCACCAACACGTTGATCTTCACCAACATCAACGGTGTCGTGCTGCTCGCCGAAGTCGTGTTCATCATGTTGCTGCTGCGGCGAAAAGATCTGTGGGCAGGTGCGGCGATGGGTCTGACCATCGCGGTCAAACCCATTCTCATTCCGTTGCTGTTGCTTCCGTTCGTTCGCGGCCAATGGAAAGTCTTCGTGACCGCATTCGGCATTCCGCTGATTCTGACCGCCATCGCGTGGCCGCTTTCGGTGGATCCGATGAACTTCTTCAAGCGCACCGGGCCCTATATTCTCGAAACTCGCGACTACTTCAACAGCTCGATCAGCGGCAACGGCGAGTATTACGGTCTGCCGCCGTGGCTGACCTGGGGCCTTCGCTTGCTGTTCGGCGCGATGGTTCTGATCTCGCTGTGGATCCTGTACCGCTATTACCGCACCGACGAACTGTTCTTCGTCACGACGACGTCCGGGCTGGTCCTGACCGCCTCGTTCCTGCTGCCCTCGCTCGGCCAGATGTACTACTCGATGATGCTGTTCCCGTTCCTCATGACGGTCGTGCTGAAGAATTCGGTGTTGCGTAACTGGCCTGCCTGGTTCGCGATCTACGCCTTCATGTCCTACGACGGCTGGCTCTCGACTCGCTTTCCTGCCGAAGGCAGGCTCGCCGAATACATGCGGACCACGTTGGGTTGGAGTCTGCTGATCATCGTGATCTTCTCGGTCCTGGGCGATCGATACCTTGCGGCTCGGCGCGAAGGCCGCCTCGACGTGTCGCTCGACCCGGTCGAGCCAGCTCCAGCGCCGGCCAGTGTCACAGAGTTGTCAGACTCTCTTCGCTGAAACCTATTAGCGTGGAGGCATGAGTTCAACCGAATCGAAGCCTCCCGTCCAGCTGAGTGACGATGAGTGGCGCGTGCGCCTGACACCAGCGGAATTCAAGGTTCTCCGCCTGGCTGGCACCGAGCGCGCATTCACCGGCGAATACACCGATACCAAGACCGAAGGCGTCTACGAGTGCCGCGCCTGCGGAGCCGAATTGTTCCGCAGCACCGAGAAGTTCGACTCGCACTGCGGCTGGCCGTCGTTCTTCGACCCTAAGGATTCCGACGCCGTCATCCTGCGGGAGGACCGGTCGCTGTTTCAGCGCCGCGTCGAAGTGTTGTGCGCGAACTGCCACAGCCACCTCGGCCACGTCTTCGAAGGCGAGGGCTACAACAACCCGACCGACAAGCGGTACTGCATCAACAGCATTTCGTTGCGTTTGAAGCCGGCCGAAGGCTAGGCGGCTGCGCCGCCCGTGCGTGAGTTTGGCCTCCGGAGGGGCCAAACTCACGCACAGTTGCCGAGGGCGCAGCTATGGTCGGCAAGTGTTCCGCCACGGGGTCATCATCGGCAAGTTCTATCCGCCGCACGCCGGTCACCACTATCTGATCCTCGAGGCGGCGGCCGCAGCGGAGAATGTCACCGTCGTGGTGATGGCGTCGGTGACCGAATCGGTGTCGTTGGCCGATCGGATCACGTGGCTGCGCGCTGAGCACGAAGGCGTGCCGGGAGTCGCCATCAGCGGAATCACCTGCGACGCACCATTCGACCTCACTTCCCGCACCGTGTGGGCCGCGCAGACGGCATGTATGAAAGCTGCGGTCCGCGTGGTCAACACCGAACCTGTGGACGCGGTGTTCACCAGCGAGGCCTACGGCGACGAATTGGCCGGCTGGTTCGGCGCCAAGCACGTCTCGGTCGACCCGGACCGCGGGCATGTCCCGATATCGGCGAGTGCCTGTCGAGACGATCTGGCTGGCATGTGGTCGCAGTTGAGCGAACCGGTCCGGATTGGGTTGGTCACGCAGATCGTCGTCGTCGGCACGGGCGCCGCTGATATGAGTCGCCAACTGACCGAGCATTATCGCGGCCGCGGCGGAATTTGGGCCAAGACCGACGACACGCCAAGTTCACCGGTCCTCATCCGGGACGTCGATCCATACCAGCACCGACCCCCCGGCTCGGAATATCTCGTTCTCGATGAAGACGACGAGTCCACCACCAGGTTGGTCGACGCACTCACCGCCGCAGGTCAATCCTGGATTCTGTTGACCGGCACGCCAGCGGAACGACTCGACCTCGCGGTCCGGGTGTCGGACAAGGCGATCGCGTACCGCGCGAAATTCGGTCCGCGCGGCAACTGACTCGTGAGTCTTTTTGGAGTCCATAGACTCCTAAAGGACTCACGAGGATTGGGTGCTACGGGAGTGCGGCGATCAGCTTGTCGACGTCGACGCGCGGACCGGTGAAGAACGGAATCTCTTCGCGCACATGCAGTCTCGCCTCGGTGGCACGGAGATCACGCATCAAGTCGACGATGCGGTGCAGCTCAGGAGCCTCGAACGCCAGGATCCACTCGTAATCGCCCAGCGCGAACGAACTGACGGTGTTGGCACGAACATCGGGGTAGGTGCGCGCAGCTTTGCCGTGGTCGGCGAGCATCTTGCGGCGCTCCTCATCGGGCAGCAGGTACCACTCGTAGGACCGGACGAAGGGGTAGACGCAGATGTAGTTACCCGCCTCCTCCCCCGCGAGGAACGCCGGGACGTGGCTCTTGTTGAACTCTGCGGGCCGATGGATCGCGACGTTGCTCCATACCGGCGCGCTGGCTTTACCCAACGCTGTCGTGCGGCGGAAATCGGAGTACGCGGTCTGAAGGTCTTCGACGTGCTCAGCGTGGGTCCACAACATGAAGTCGGCATCGGCGCGCAAACCCGCGACGTCGTAGATCCCCCGGACCACAACGCCTTTGTCCTCGAGTCCTTCGAAGAAGATCCGCGCTTCTTTGATCGCAGCTTCACGGTCGTCGCCGAGAACGCCCGGCTGAACTTGGAATACCGAGAACATCAGGTAGCGGATCGTCGAATTCAATGCTTGGTAATCGAGGCGTGCCATAGCTCTATCGTGCCACTAGCCTCGTGGCCGCCGCCGCGCCGGAGGCCACACAGGCCGGCACTCCCACACCGTGCAGGAACGCGCCCGCGATCTCGATGCCGTCGAGCTCCGCGATGCCTGCCTCGACCGCGGCGACACGGTCGAGATGCCCCGGACCGTACTGCGGCAGGCCGTCGGGCCAATGCTGGACGAGCGCGTCGACCGGTTCGGCCAGTACTCCGGAGACCACCGCGAAGTCCTCGCGTGCCGCGCCGATCAGTTCCGCATCGGACCAGGCGCTGACCGGATCGCCGAACCGGCCGAACGACGCGCGGACCAACTTCACCTCGCGCTCGGCGAGATGCGGCCATTTTCGGCTGGACAACGTGAATGCTTTGGCCCGCAACGGCTCTCCGGTGGCGACCAGAATCCCGGACCGCTGGGGTAGCTCGACGCCGGCAGGAAATGCGAGCGCGACGAGCGCCGATGATGCGAGTGGGACCTCACGCAGGGCTTGCGCGGCGGCGTGGTTGAGCCCGGAGAGCAACTCGGCCGCCCAGCGGGCAGGCAGTGCCAACACCACGCCGTCGACGGGGCCGATCCCGCCGATCGCCCACTGACCGCCTGGCACGCGAGTGATCGTCTGTACTCGCGTTCCCACTCGGACGTCTGCTGCGGACTCGCGGACCAGCGCGTCGAGCAGCACGCCGTACCCGTCACGAATCCCGCCGAACACCGGTGCCGTGGACGGCGGCGGCAACGCCCGCCGGACCGCCTCGGTCAGGCTAGGGGCGCCGTCGTCCAATGCTGTTGCGAGCGTGGGCAATGCGCCTCGCACGCCGATCGTCCGGGATGACCCCGAGTAGACGCCGCCGAGCAACGGGTCCACCGACCGCTGGACCACCTGCTCGCCGAACCGTGCCGCGACGAGCTCTTCGACGGTGCAGTCGGACGTGCGGTCCCAGGCGAACTGGGTGGTGGGTTCGGCTTCGATCTTGGCCAGAGTTTCGCCGTCCACCAGCCGGTCCAGGTACTCCGGACCTGCCGGGATGCCCATCAATGTGCCTGGCGGCAGCGGTCGGGCATCTCCGTCCGCCCAGATCACCGGCCGTAGCCCCGACGGGTGCACCAGCTGATCTGCCAACCCCAACTCACGCAGCAGAGCGGGCACCTCGGGGCGACGTCCGACGAACGCCTCGGCACCGATGTCGATGTCGTCTCCCGCGAGCGAAACGGTCCGTAGTTTGCCGCCGACGCGGTCCGACGCCTCAGCGATCACGATTTCCGCGTCAGGACCGAGCGATTGGCGCAGCTTGTATGCCGCGACAAGGCCAGAAATCCCCCCGCCTACGACAGCGAACCTCACAGCGAGTGCACCAGCTCCACCACAGCGGTCAGGACGCCCGGATCGGTGGCAGGCAGCACGCCGTGACCGAGGTTGAAGATGTGTCCGGCCGAGCCGAGCTCGATGGCACGGTCGCCTTCGGCGACGATTCTGCGCACTTCCGACTCGACCGCCGCCGGCCCTGAGAACAGGACGGCGGGATCGAGATTGCCCTGCAACGCTTTACCGGGTCCGACGCGTCCGGCGGCGACGTCGAGTGGGATCCGCCAGTCGACCCCGACCACGTCTGCGCCTGCCTCCCCCATTGCCCCGAGCAGTTCGCCAGTCCCGACGCCGAAATGGATCCGCGGGACGCCTGCGTTCGCGAGTTCGGCGAAGACCCGCTCGCTGTGCGGCAGAACGTGCGCGCGGTACTGCGCGAGCGACAACGAGCCCGCCCAGGAATCGAACAGCTGAATCGCGTCGACACCGGCCCGGACCTGCGCCTGCAGGAACGCGATGGTGATGTCGGTCAGCGCTCCGAGCAGCGCGTTCCACGTCGTCGGATCGCCGTGCATGAGCGCTTTGGTGCGTTCGAGGTTGCGGCTCGGCCCACCCTCGACGAGGTAGGACGCGAGCGTGAACGGTGCACCTGCGAAGCCGATCAGCGGGGTATCCCCCAGCTCGGCAGTCAGCAGCGTGATCGCATCGGTGACCGCACCGACTTCTTCCGGGAGCAACCGGGGCAACGCGGCCACATCCGAGGTGGTCCGGACGGGATTGGCCACGACCGGTCCGACGCCTGCGACGATATCGAGGTCGATGCCTGCGGCCTTGAGCGGAACGACGATGTCGGAGAACAAGATCGCAGCGTCGACTTTGTGCCGTCGAATCGGCTGCATCGTGATCTCACACACCAGCTCGGGGTTGAAGCACGATTCGAGCATGCCCACGTCGGACCTGATCGCTCGATACTCGGGCAACGACCGCCCGGCTTGGCGCATGAACCACACCGGTCGATGGCTGGGAGTTTGCCCTGTAGCGGCGGCGAGGAACGGCGCGTTGCTCAGCAGTCTGCGGGTCGGAATGCTCATCGGTGCCATGCTCTCACGAATCGGCGCGCCTACCTGCGCGGGCTGGCGAGTGAGACTACCGTTCGAGATTGTGACGACGTCTGCCGCCGAACCGGCTCCGTTTCGCGCCGCAATCGACGCGATGCTTTCGGCGACGGTGCACCCCAGCATCGAGCTGGGACCCATCCGGCCGCCGCAGCGCCTTGCGCCGTATTCCTATGCGATCGGCGCCGAGGTGAAGCACCCGGACAGCGACAGCATTCCTGAACAATCCGAAGGCGACGCCTTCGGCAGACTGATCCTGCTGTACGACCCCAACGGTGACGAAGCTTGGAACGGCACTCTCCGCTTGGTCGCCTATATCCAAGCCGACCTCGACGCCGCTCTTGCCGCCGACCCGCTCCTCCCCGAGGTTGCTTGGAGCTGGCTCGTCGATGCGCTCGAGTCACGCAGCGAACCCCTCAACGCCCTCGGCGGCACGGTGACCGCGACCAGTTCGGTCCGCTACGGCGACATCGCCGGACCGCCCCGCGCCCACCAACTGGAACTGCGCGCATCGTGGACCGCCGTCAACGCTGCCCTCGCACCACACGTCGAGGCCTTCGGCGAGGTGCTCGCGTACGCGGCCGGACTTCCCCCTGCCGGAATCACCGAGCTTCGCGCCTAACGTCCCAAACTGACTAATTGGGGATATCGTGCGGCGATGAGCCTCGCACTGGTCAGCGCGCTAGCCTCAGCCCTCTGCTACGGCATCGCGAGCGTTCTGCAATCGATCGGCGCCCGCAAGACGGAGGCATCGGCCACCGTCGACCCTCGCCTCATGATTCGCCTCGCACAGTCACTGCCGTACGTCATCGGAGTGGCGTTCGACGTCCTCGGTTTCCTGGTCTCGCTGGTCGCACTAAGGGACCTGCCGTTGTTCGTCGTTCAGGCAATCGTCTCGTCGTATCTCGCGGTTGTGGCCGTCCTTGCGGTGTCGTTCCTGCATGCACGCCTCGGCCGGACCGAGTGGCTCGCGATCGGCGTAGTCGTCCTCGGATTGATCTTGCTTGCCTTCTCGGCCGGACCAGAAGGCCCTGCGACCCTGGCGACGCCTGGTCGGTGGGCTCTCCTCGCGTTCGGAGTGCTCCTCGCGATCGTGGCGTGGGCAATCGGAAGCGTCAGCGGACGAGTCGGCGCGCTGCTGATCGGTGCTCTGGCAGGGCTTGGATTCGGCTTGGTCGGGGTCGCCACACGCGTGCTGCGAGACCCCATCACCGTATCCGGACTACTCACCGATCCCGCGGCCTACGCCGTGGCCCTCGGTGGCCTGCTCGGCATGTTGCTGTTCGCCACCGCATTGCAACGCGGGGCGGTCACCACTGCGACCGCTGCGACCGTCGCCGGCCAGACCTTCGCCCCGGCCTTGGTCGGAGTGCTGGTGCTCGGTGACCACACCCGGCCAGGTCTGGGCATCGTCGGTCTCGTCGGCTTCGCCCTCGCAGTGGCTGGCGCGATCACGCTCGGCAGGTACGGCGAGCTTTAGACCTTTAGACGCAGGCAGGGGACGGGGTTGCCTGTGCACTTGTGATGTAGCACGCCCAGCCCTGCGAGATCTTCCATTCCCCGTCGTCCGCGACGAAGCCGATGACCGACGGAGTCTTGTGACCGTCTGCGAGCGCCACCGTCACCGTGGCAGCGAGCCTGCCACCGCCGAGGTCGGTCACGCGATCCACCTGAACGGTCTGCTGCGCGTCGGCGAATGCGTTGGCCACCTGGGTGATCAGCTCGGGATCCTTCTCGTCACCCTTGACTCGCAAGGTCTTCGTCCGTGCGGCGATGGTCGGGTCCAGCGCTTCCTGTAGGTCGGCGTTGAGCGAGACGGCATCAGGGGTGGGCGGTGACGTCACCGAATCGCCCTCGCGCGGCATCGAATCTGCATACAGCTCCTCGGCGATCGCCCGAAAGATCGAGTCGGCGCCTTCGGGCAACGTCAGTCCGGGGTCGTACCGATTGACCGCGACGGCGATCGTGGCGTCGTGCTCGGGCAGGTAGTAGACCGCGGTGCTGTATCCGAGAACGTCTCCGCCGTGGCCGAGCCAGCCCGACATGTCGAACAGTCCCAGTCCGTAGTCGGCGCCCTCGCCCAACGAGGTGAACTGCGTTCTGGCTGCGTGCGTCTCGGGCTTCAACAGCGTGCCGGTCGCGAGTAGCTTTCCATATTTCAGGAGGTCACCGACGGTGGAGATGGCTGCGCCCGCTGCCGTGAACTCCGAGGGTGGCGTCGACGCCGTGACGTCGGTCTGCACGTCGTAGACGTACTTGTACCCGTGGCTGGCCGGAGCGGGCACAGCGGAACCTGCTGGATACGACGAGTTCTTCAGTCCGAGATCCGCCATCAGGTCGTTGATGACGTCGCGCGCTGGTGTGCCGGTCACCTTCTCGATGACCAGGCCGAGCAAGTAATACTCGGCGTTGTTGTAGACCGTCGCTTTGTCGGGAGCAGTCGCCTTGTCGGGGTGCGCGCGAATGATGCGCAGCCCGTCCGTGGCCTTCCAACCGGGCGTTTGTGGGTCGGCGAAATAGTGTTCGGCAAACTCCGGATCGCTGGTGTAGTCGTAGACGCCGCCCCGCATGCCTAGCAGATTCCGCAGCGTGATGGCGTCGCCGTTCGGCACCCCGTCGACGAACTTGCTCAACGAGTCGTCGAGAGTGAGCTTGCCCTCGTCCGCTAGCCGAAGCACCGCAGTTGCGGTGAAAGTCTTTGTGATACTGCCGATTCGGAAGTGATCGTCGACTGCGGACGCTCGTCCGGTCTCGACGTCGGCGGTGCCGTAGGCGTGGATGTAACTGCCGCGCTCGGGATCCGACACGGCGACGACCGCGCCCGGAATCAGGAACGCATCCAGCCGGGCCTGCACGATCGTGTCGATCTTCGCCGCGAGGTCGGTGCGCAATTGCGGCTCGGTCGCAGTGCCGTGGACAGTCGCGCACGACGCAACCAGCGCAGCCAGGAGCACGATGAGCGCCGTTCGATGGCGCCGAATGTTCTCGATCACCTATACGCAAACGCATCGGCGTCCGGCGGCGTTCACATGCCGTCGGGTTTGTTATCCAACGTAGATGTAAGAACAATCCGACAATTCAATCGTACGTCCAGTTCGTTTATGCCCCACAAATCGGGGATTCCAGTCCGGCGCAATTTAGGGGTAACGCAGGCGGCGTTTCGCTGGATACCAATAACAAATCGGAATACCCTCGCCGAGACTCGGAATTGTTTCGCCAATGAGGGAAGAACGGGAACGAGTGATCAGCGTGGTTCGTGTGGTCAGCGCTCGGGCGCAGCGCAGTATCGGAGTCTGGCTGCGAGAGTGTCCAGCGGTGGCAACTCCGTCGCTGATGGCGAAGACCACGGGCGGACTATTCCTGGCTGGAGGTTCGCTGGCCACGGTGGTCACCGCGCAGATGCCTGCAGGCTCGTCCGGTGTCGTGGTGATGTGCACGGCAGCGCTCATCGGGGTCTGCGTCGGAGCCGTCTTATTGGTGTACGGCGAGCGGCTTCGGCCGTGCTCGTATCAATTTTTCATCGTCATCGCGACGACGTTGATAACGGTCGCCATTTATTCGGCGCCCAGCGATACCGCGGCGCTCGCGATTGCGAGTTTCTACATTTTGGTCGCATGCGACGCATTCGCGTTCTTCGGTTGGTTCGCGGCTACCGCGCAGGTTGCATTTGCCATCGCGAGTTGCATTTGGGTCCTGACCACACACGGTGTGCCGTGGTGGTCCGGTCTGGCAATCGGAGGTGCAGCCACGGCCGTGAGCGTGTTGATCGGCATCTTGGGCCGGCTGGCGACCGAGGGCGAGGTCGACACGTTGACCGGACTGCCAAACCGTCGTGGACTCGATCGCGCACTGAACCTCGAACTTGCTCATGGCGCACGGCCGACCGTGGTGCTCATCGACATCGACGACTTCACCTCGTACAACGATCGTTTCGGCGACGCGGCAGGCGACGCAGTATTGCGAGATATCGCCGACACGTGGTCGACGATCTTGGGCGCGAATCGATTCCTGTCCCGGTCCGGGGGCGACGAATTCACCGTGATGGCCGGTGATGCGACAGAAACCGAGGCCACCGAGCTTGCCGCCCGGCTGCGACTGCACAGTCCGCTGGGACTATCGGCAGGTATCGCGACGTGGCAGCCCGGCGATTCGGCGTCGATGCTCGTCTACCGCGCGGATGTCGGGCTGTATCACGCGAAGTTGGCCGGCCGTAACTGTTCTGTCGTCGAGCCCGCATAGCCGGCGTCTGCCCGCGCCCATTCCAGGAACCTGGCGACGCCGGCAACCACGTGCGCGCTTCGAATCGAAGGAAACACATCGAATGCGTGCTGCCCGCCGCGAAGTTCGGCGTACGCAACTGGATTTCGCGAGACCGACCGCAATTTGTCGACGAAAGCACGGGCTTCGGCCACCGGGATCAACGAGTCGTTGGTGCCGTGCACCACGAAGAACGGCGGCGCGTCCACATGCGCGCGCGCATACGGCGACGCAGCTCGGTAGCCGTCCGGATCACGGCCGAACACCATCGGCATGATTCGTGATTTCACGCGCAGCCGAACGTTCCTGATATCCGTCTCGCCAGCGATGTCCATCGGTGCGTAGTGCGGTACGCACGCCGAAACAGTCGTGTCCGCGGATTCGAACCCCGGCTGCAGCGAGGGATCGTTGGCGGTCAAGGCCGTCATCGTCGCGACATGACCGCCGGACGAGCCACCGGTGATTGCCACGAACTCCGGTGCCGCACCATAGGTACCCGCATTTTCGCGTAGCCATGCAATCGCCCGCTTTGCGGCGACGAGTTGCTCGGGCCATTTCGCTTTCGGCGCCAGCGGATAGTTCATCGACGCACATACCCAGCCGCGCGCCGCCATCTCGAACATCAACGGCAAAGCCTGATGGTCCTTGTTGCTCGTCACCCACCCGCCGCCGTGGATGTTGAGCAGAATCGGAGCGTTGGTCGGGATGTCCTTTCGATGGAACAGGTCCAGTCGAAATCGCTTCCCACCCTCGGCGTAGGCGACATTGCGTAGCCGCACGACATCGGGCCGCTTGGGTCGGAACGGGTAGCCGATCCGCTGCCATTGCACGGCGGGCTCCAGGGTCCACGCGGGCAGTCCGACTCGATAGTCAGCCCCAAGCGCGGCTGCGAGTGCACCCTCCACCTCGACCGCTGCTCCCACGCCGGCAGCGATCACGGCACCGAGGCCCACCGCCGACAGCCCAGCAGCGGCAAGGCCGACCTTTGTACTGCGGTCGCGTACGCCGTGCCGGATCACTGTCACGGCGCTGTCGGCAACCGTGGCGGCCAGCAGGTGCGGAGCCAACTCCGCGGTCAGCCACCCCGCGAACATCACAGGTACCGACGCCGGCATTCCCGGCAGCGGCCGGACTGCGTTCGCTGCCAGCGCCAGCCCCGTCGCTTGCCTCAACATGAACTTTTCGGTCATGTGTCCAGCCCCTCTGAGGCGTTGATTACCACTGATTTTGCGGTTTACTTGGACGAAATATTAGAACACGTTCTAGTATAGATCCATGGAACGACTCAGTGGTCTCGACGCAAGCTTCCTGTACATGGAGACGTCCACGCAGCTGCTACACGTATGCGGCCTGATCGAGCTCGATCCGACAACCATCCCGGGTGGTTACGACTTCGAAGCGCTCAAAATCAACCTAGCGGCCCGGTCGCGCAGTATTGCCATTTTCCGCCGGAAGCTCGCCGATTCGTGGCTGAATCTCGACCATCCGGTCTGGGTCGACGATACCGATTTCGACATCGACCGGCATGTCCATCGGGTTGCGGTTCCGGCTCCCGGCGGTCGCGAGGAACTCGCCGACCTCTGCGGCCACATCGCCAGCCAACCACTCAACCGCACGCGGCCGTTGTGGGAGATGTGGATCATCGAAGGGCTCGAAGGCGGCCACATCGCCATCATGTCGAAAATGCACCACGCAGGCGTCGACGGCGTTACCGGCGCCAACGTCATGTCGCAGCTGTGCAGCCTCGAACCCGAATCGCCGTTGCTCGGTCCGAGCGGCGCTGCGGATGTCGGCGGCGGTAACACCTGGGATATCGCCGTCGGCGGGCTGTTCGAATTCGCAACTCGGCCATTGAAATTCGCGAAAGTTTTACCGACGGCAGTCGCCTTACCGCAATGGATTTCGCGGGCGCGGCGCGGTGTGGCGATGCCCGCGCCGTTCACGGCACCGCGCACGTCGTTCAACGGAACCATCACAGGTCACCGCAGCATCGCCTACGCCCAGCTCGATCTGGACAAGGTCAAGCTCGTGAAGAATGCCTTCGGAGCCAAGGTCAACGACGTCGTCCTCACGCTGACCGCCGGTGCCCTACGGATGTATCTCGAAGATCGCGGCGAACTGCCGGATTCGTCGTTGGTCGCCGTCGTCCCGGTGTCTGTTCACGACAAGTCGGACCGGCCAGGCACGAACAAGGTGTCGAGCATGTTCAGCCAATTACGGACCGACATCGAAGACCCAGCGGAGCGGATTCAAGCGATCGCCGAAGCCAACGTCGTAGCGAAGCTGCACCAAGAGGCACTCGACGCCAACATGCTGCAGGACTGGACCCAATTCGCGGGTCCGGCGACGTTCGGTGTTGCGATGCGGCTGTACGCGAAGCTGAGACTTGCCGATCGGCACCCCGTCATCCACAACCTCGTCGTGTCCAACGTTCCCGGACCGCCGGTGCCGCTGTACTTCTTGGGCGCGCGAGTGAAAGGCATGTATCCGCTCGGTCCGGTGTTCCATGGCGCCGGACTTACGGTCACCGTGCTGTCGATCGAGAATCAGCTGAACGTCGGTCTCATCGCATGTACCGAACTGGCGCCGAACCTCTGGTCGCTCGCGGACGCGTTCCCCGAGGCCCTCGACGAACTCGTCAAAGTCGCGCGCGCGAAATCACGGAAGCGCAAGCCGGCATCAGTCCAGAGCTGAACTCGTCGGCCTCCAGCACGCACGAGGCATGCCCGCAGTTGACGTCGTAGCTTGCTGCGCCCCTGATCTGCCGGGCGATCCAGCGCTGCCGCGAGGGTGGAAGTACACGGTCGCGCGCCGTGACGACGACTGCGGTCGGGACGTCGATATCGGCGATCCAGCCGGTCGAATCGAACTTCCCGACCTCAGCGGTCGCGCGGCCGACCGCACCCGGGCTGGTCTGGCGAAACTGCCCGATCGCCCACGCACGGTCGCCCTTCGCGGGTGCCGCCGAGTCGGGCGGCAACGACCCTGCCTTCGGCGCGAACGCGTCGACCGCACGGGAGATCATGTCCATCGACACCCGCTCGCGTGGAGCTAGCCGAAAATTGGCTGCAGCAGCACACAGCACGAGGCCCGCGACGCGTTCGGGGTGGCGACGCCACAACAGTTGGCCGACCAACGAGCCCATCGAATAGCCGACGGCAATGAACCGATCGATGCCCAGAACGTCCGCCAATGCGACGGCGTCGTCAGCGCAGTCCTCGAGCGTGAACGACGGCGTCCGGAATCCTCGTCCGTGCCAGCGCTGATCGAAGACGACGACGCGGCCTTTCGCCGCCAATCGGTCGAAGTGCGGGTACCAGGTGAGCATTCCCGTGCACGCGATCGAATGCAGAAGGAGCAGCGGTGGCGCGGTGCTCGACGTCGGTCCGGTGTCGACGACGAACGTGCTTCCGCGCCCCGGAACGTCGACCATCTCCCCTACCGGCAGAGTTCCGACGGGGGCAACGGTCGCCAATGACACCATGGCGCCATCGTAACTAGAACACGTTCTAAAATGTGCAAGAAATTCACATGCTGGCGGAAACACGTAAGGTTTTCCTCTATGTCCGATACGACCGCTGAGCGGGAAGAGGAAACCCCCGCATCGACGGCGGTGCCGCTGCTGGTACCTGCCGACGGGGTGCCGGACGTCCTGACCAGCGCAGACGAGGTCGCCGAGGCCGCAGCATCGATCGCCGCCGGTACCGGACCGCTTGCCGTCGACGCCGAACGAGCCTCGGGATTCCGCTATTCGGGCCGCGCGTATCTGATCCAACTTCGGCGCGCGGGCGCCGGATCTTTTCTGATCGACCCGATCCCCACCGCCGACGCCATGGCGCCGCTGGCAGCTGCAATCAATCCGCTCGAGTGGATTCTGCATTCCGCCGACCAGGATCTACCCGGCTTGGCCGAGCTCGGCTTGGCGCCCGCAAAGCTGTTCGACACCGAACTAGCCGGACGCCTCGCGGGATTCGAACGAGTCGGGCTGGCCGCCGTCGTCGAGTCGACACTCGGGCTGGAACTGCGCAAAGGCCACGGTGCGGCCGATTGGTCGGTCCGGCCGTTGCCTGATGCGTGGCTCAACTACGCCGCGCTTGACGTCGAAGTGCTGCTCGAACTGCGGGAAGAAATGGCGAAGGAACTTGCCGAGCAAGGTAAGGCCGACTGGGCAGCGCAGGAATTCGAGTACGTCCGGACCATGGGCCCGCCGAAACCCAAACCCGATCGCTGGCGCCGAACCTCGCAGATCCACACGTTGAAGAAGGCCCGCCAACTCGCGGCTGTGCGGTCGCTGTGGCAGGCACGCGACGCCGTCGCCGCCGAACGCGACGTCGCACCCGGGCGGATCCTGCCGGACTCTGCCATCGTCGCCGCAGCGGTCGCAGACCCGCGCTCCATCGACGAGCTCCGCAAACTGCCGGTCTTCGGCGGTCCGCGACAACGACGGTCCGCGCGACTGTGGTTCGACGCGTTGCGGGCGGCGCGGGCACTACCGGACGACGAACTGCCGCCGCTGGCGAAGCCGTTCGACGGTCCGCCGCCGGTCAATCGGTGGGAGCGCCGCAATCCCGAAGCCGCTGCCCGGATCACAGCGGCTCGGGCGGTGATGACGGAGCTCAGTGCCGAGGTGAACATCCCGGTCGAGAACCTGTTGACACCCGACCTGCTGCGGAGGCTGTGCTGGGACGGCACCGCGCACACCGAAGCGGAGATCGATGCCTACCTGGCGGCCGGCAACGCACGCCCGTGGCAACGGGAATTGACGGCTCCCAGGCTCAGCACTGCACTCCACGAACTGTGAGTGAATTTCACCCCTGGGAGGGTAAGGCGCGCGCACAGGCGGCGTAGCCGCTGATCTTGCGGGCGAGGTCCGCGGCGGTGAGCCCGAGGTCGCGATGAATCTGGTCGCGCGAGGCATGGTCCAGGAATCGCTGCGGCACACCGAGATCGCGGCACGGCACATCGACGCCTGCCGCGCGCAGCACTGCTGAGACGGTCGAGCCGATGCCACCGTGGACGCCGCTGTCTTCCAACGTGACGACCAAGCGGAAATCCTCGGCCAGCTTCACCACAGCCTCTGGCACCGGCAGCACCCACCGCGGATCGACGACCGCTGCGGAAATACCTTGCTCGGCGAGGTGATTCGCGGTTTCGAGCGCAAGGCTGGCGAACGGACCGACGGCGACGATCAATACGTCACCATGGTTCTCGCTCGGCATGCGAAGAACGTCGACGCCATCGATGCGATCGATCGCGGAAATGTCCTCGACGACAGCACCCTTCGGGAAGCGGATCGCAGTCGGACCATCGTTGATGGCGAGCGCCTCTGCCAACTCCTCGCGCAGCGTGACCGCATCCCGCGGCGCCGCGACCCGTATGCCGGGAACGATTCCGAGCAACGACAGATCCCACATGCCGTTATGGCTGGCACCGTCTTGACCGGTGACACCCGAACGGTCGAGCACCAACGTGACCGGCAGGTCGAGCAGCGCGACGTCCATCAACAACTGATCGAACGCGCGGTTCAAGAAGGTCGAGTAGATGGCAACGACAGGGTGCAAGCCGCCGAGCGCCAAGCCCGCCGCGGACGTGACGGCCTGCTGCTCGGCGATACCGACATCGAACATCCGGTCGGGAAACCGCTCGCCGAACGCGGCGAGACCGGTGGGGCCGGCCATTGCCGCCGTGATTGCGACGATGTCTTTGCGCTGCTCCGCGTGCTTGATGAGCTCGGCGGAGAACACCGAAGTCCAGTCCGGCGCCGACGTGGTGGTCGCTATGCCCGTGAGGGGGTCGATGACGCCGCACGCGTGCATCTGGTCGGCCTCGTGGTTCTCGGCGGGCGCGTAGCCCATCCCCTTACGAGTGACGGCGTGCACGATCACCGGACCGCCGAACGCTTTCGCGCGATGGAACGCAGCCTCCATCGCACGCTCGTCGTGACCGTCCACCGGACCGAGATACTTGATGCCGAGGTCGGTGAAGAGCACTTGCGGGCTCATCGCGTCCTTCAGCCCAGCCTTGACGCCATGGAGAATCGAGTATGCGGACTGCCCGATCCATGGCATGCGCTGAACGAAGCGTCGACCGGTTTCGAGGGCTCTCTCGTACTGCGGCTGCAACCGCAGCGCCGCCAGCCGGTCGGCAAGCCCACCGATCGTGGGCGCGTACGAACGGCCGTTGTCGTTGACGACGATGACGACAGACCGGTCCTTGGCCGAGGCGATGTTGTTGAGCGCCTCCCAGCACATCCCGCCGGTCAGCGCACCATCACCGACGACGGCGACGACATGGCGCTGCTGGCCGGTGAGATGGAAGGCCTTCGCGAGACCGTCTGCATAGGACAGTGAAGCCGACGCGTGCGATGACTCGACCCAGTCGTGGTCACTCTCGGCACGGCTCGGGTAACCCGACAGACCGCCTTGCTTGCGTAGGTCGTCGAACCGGTCTCTGCGGCCGGTGAGGATCTTGTGGACGTAGGCCTGGTGGCCGGTGTCGAAGATGATGGCGTCGTTCGGGGAATCGAACACCCGGTGCATCGCGATCGTCAGTTCGACGACACCGAGGTTCGGGCCAAGATGCCCGCCGGTTGCTGAGACCTTCTGAACGAGGAAGTCGCGAATCTCGTCTGCCAGCTCGCTGAGCTCGGCTTGCGTGAGACCGCGTAGATCCGCCGGTGCGTCGACCCGGGATAGAACACCCAACGAATCGCTCCCTTCGGACGTCCGACTTCGACTGGCGGGGTCTGTCGGCGTGAACATTTCCCGTCAGTCTACGGAGCTTCGGGAGTGCAACGAGTCGCCAGCCGGGCGCCGTCTGCCCATTATGCCGGACGGAGTGAGTGAGATCACGCCGCATCACACGGCTAGGGTCGAGTTTGGGCGAGACCACCAACGGGGAGGGTTGTCGACGTGGCGTTGACCATCGATCACATCAGCAAGAACTACGGGAGTCTGCGGGCGCTGACCGATATCAGCTTCGAGGTCGCCGACGGCGAAATCTTCGGCTTCGTCGGCAGCAACGGGGCAGGCAAAACCACCACGATGCGTATCGCACTCGGCGTTTGGCCGCCGACTCCGGCAACGTCTCCATCGATGGTCACCCGGTCGACCTGGAGACTCGCAAGCGAATCGGTTACATGCCCGAGGAGCGCGGCCTGTATCCGAAGATGAAGGTCGGCGAGCAACTGTCTTACTTGGCGCGACTGCACGGACTGTCGAAGTCGGCAGCCGACAGCGCGGTCACGCGCTGGACCGCGCGGCTCGGCGTCGAGGGACGGCTCGGCGACACGGTCAGCCAGCTCTCGCTCGGCAACCAGCAGCGGGTCCAGTTGGCCGCCGCGCTGGTGCACGACCCCGCAGTCCTCGTGCTCGACGAGCCGTTCTCCGGGCTCGATCCTGTCGCCGTCGACGTGATGAGCGACGTGCTGAAGGAGAAGGCAGCCGAGGGCGTCCCAGTGCTGTTCTCCAGCCACCAGCTTGCGCTGGTCGAGAGCCTGTGCGACAGAGTCGGCATCATCGTCAGCGGAAGCATGCGAGCGCTGGGCTCGGTCGGGCAATTGCAGGAGCGCGCCAACGCGCACTTGCATGTGGTCGCGCCGCAAGCACCGGCGGGCTGGGCCGACGAACTTCCGAATACTGTTGTGGTGCAACACAACGCCGACCGTACGATTCTCGAATTGCTGCCCGGCGCAGATGATCAGCTGATCCTGCGGACCGCTTTGGCGACTGGCCCGGTCCGTGAATTCGCGACGCGCAGACCGACACTCACCGAGCTCTACCGCGAGGTCGTGGCCTGATGAATCCGATCCTGCTCGTCGCCCGGCGCGAACTCCTGACCAGGGTCCGCACGAAGTCGTTCGTCGTCTCGAACGCGCTCATTCTCGTCGTCCTCATCGCAGGTCTCGTCGTCCTGTCGATCGTCTCCAAGAACAACGATTCCGACGCGACCAAGGTCGGGCTGGTCGGCGCATCGACCGCACTGGAGCAGCGACTGGAAGCGATCGGCGAAGCCGCAGGCACGCCGATCGACGCCCGGCCGATCGAGAACGCCGACATCGCGCGCGACCAGGTGAAGGACGGCGATCTCGAGGCCGCGCTTCTGGACGGCAACGAGGTCGTCGTCAAGGATTCGCTGAATAGTGAGCTGCGCACGGTCCTGCAGGCGGCGGTCCAGCAGGAGGCGACGAATGCGGAACTGCTCCGCCAAGGCGTCGACATCGACCGGCTGGCGACGGTGGTGAAGGACACTGCGTTGATCGTCACACCGACCGACCCCAAGTCCGACGATCGGTCGCAACGGCTCGCCCTCGCCTATATCGGGACGATGCTGTTGTTCCTGGCGGTCGCGACGTTCGCGCCGTACGTCGGGGTCGGCGTCGTCGAGGAGAAGTCCAGCCGCGTGGTCGAACTGTTGCTGTCCACGATCAAGCCATTGCATCTGTTGTGGGGGAAGGTCCTCGGGCTCGGGGTGGTCGGGCTCGCGCAGGTCGCGGTGTTTGCGGCCGTTGGCCTCATCACCGGTCAGGCGACCGGGCAACTCGACGTTCCGGGTGCGGCAATCGTGTCGGCACTGTCGCTGCTCGTCTGGTTCGTGCTCGGGTTCACTTTCTACGCGGTTCTGTATGCGGCGGGCGGCTCGATGGTGTCGCGGCAGGAGGAAATTCAGTCCACGACCATGCCAGTCCTGCTCGTCCTCATCGCCTCCCTCTACCTCGGCCTGTTCGGGGTCGACAACCTCGACACGACGTTCTATACCGTGATGAGCTTCGTGCCGCCGTTCTCTGCGGTGCTGATGCCGATGCAGGTCGCCGTCGGCAACGCGTCGTTCGTCGAGGTCGCGGCAAGCGTTGTGGTGATGGCCGCCGCCACTGCTGCGTGCGCATGGCTCGCGGCAGGCATCTATCAGCGCTCGGTGCTACGAACCGGAGCGAAGGTCTCGTGGAAGGAAGCGATCGGGCGATGACGAGCGACAGCATCACCGTCGTCGGGCATGGCAGGGCGTCGGCAGCGCCTGACCTGATGCGCGTCACGGTATCGGTCGAGTCCCGTCAGGCCGATGTCGCCGCCGCGTACCGACGTGCCAGCGAACGTGCCCACGCCGTCGCGCAATCGCTGCGCGCGAACGGTGTGCGATCTGCAGACATCGCGACGACAGGGCTCACCTTGCAGACCGAAACAGCGTGGGAGGAAGGCAAGGGCAGCAGAGTCACCGGCTACCTCGCCACCACGTCGATGGCGGTCGTGCTGCGTGACCTGCGGGAAGACGCCCATCCCGCGCCCGCGGAGATCATCGGATTGTGCGTCGAGGCGGGCGGCGACGACGTGCGCTTCGGCGGCCTCGAACTCGGCTTCGCCAACCAAGCTGGACTGCTCGCCGAGGCACGTGATGCAGGCTGGGAAGACGCTCTAGCGAAGGCTGAGCAATACGCGGGACTCGCCCACCGCCAACTCGGTGAGGTCATCGAGATCACCGAGGATGTCGGTCCGAGCGATCCGCAGCCCATGGCACGCGGCATGAAGTCCATGGCATTCGCGATGCCCATCGAACGTGGCGAAGCAGAGATCAGCGTCGACGTGCGGGTCCGCTGGCGCCTCGCATAACTCCTGATCCCCCAAACCCGTTGATCATGGAGTTAAGCACCCCGCGGTCTCGGCCGATGGGTGACAAAGTCCATGATCACCGCGGAAGGGGTAGGGCTAGGCGGCGAGGAAGTCGTCGATGTGCGGCCAGGTCGTGTTCTTCGCCCCCGGACCGGCTAGGACGCCGAGGTGGCTGCCGGGCACGGTTTCGAATTGCACCGACGGGGCGCCGGTGAGGATTTTGACGATGTACTGCGCGGCGTCGACACTCGTAATGGCGTCGGTGGTGCCTGCCAGTGCGAGGACCGGGACCGTGACGTTGGCGAATTCGATTCGACGCGATCCGAGTTTGATCCGTCCCTTCGCAAGGTCGTTGCGAAGGGTGATGCGGCTCATCAACTGTCCGTACAACCGGCCCGGGTAGCCCGGCATGCGGCTCATGAAACGCTCGATCGCTTCCATCTGCGCCAAGGTCTCCGTGGCGTGCAGATTGCGCGCGATGAACCAGGGCCTGGTGATCTCACGTTCCAGAGCTGTCGCGCGGAAGCTCAGCTGGACGATCGATCCCGGGATCCCGCCGGCGATCCGGCTGAACAAGGTCTGCTCGTATCCGCCGGTGAACTTCGCCAGGAACTGCATCGGCGCGACGGACCACATCTTCGTGTAGTCGATCGGCGTGGCGACCGTGACGATCGACCGCAGCGGAAGGTCATCGTGCGCGGCGGCGGTCATGAGCGTCATCGTCCCGCCGAGGCACCAGGCGACGACGTCGACGAGTGCGCCGTTGTTGTCCTCGGACACGCGCTTGATCGCCTCCGGCAGGATGTCGTCGATCCAGTGCTCGAAACCGAGGCGACGGTCCTCGAACGAGATGGTGCCGTAGTCGATGACATAAGGCGTCCGGCCGCTGTCGAGCAGGTATTCGGCGAGGCTCTGGCCCGGGCGCAGATCGAAGCAGCTGGCCGGCGCGGCGAGCGGCGGCACCAGGAGAACGGGTCGGCGGCTGCCGTCGTGCTCGGTGCCGAATCGCTTCAGCGTCTTGTGCGGTTCGTCCCAGATGACGGTCGAGGGTGTCGGGCTGTACTGCTCGACACCGTCACCGAACGACAGTGCCCACGCATTACGCGCAGCAGTACCTACAGTTGCGACGACACTCACGTTCGGCTCCCTTGATTCACGTGGCGGATTCAAGGAAGTGTGGCATACCCGTTACTGGTGGTACCGCCTAGTGTGAGGAATTCAACTCACGCATTCGTACGCGCAATCCGTCCTTCGGTGCAGGTAGAGAGGTCATGTCCCACCGAATCTCGTAATTCGGATCAACCGACCATTCGAACTTCTGCAACACCTGATGCAAGACCGCCTTGACTTGCATTCCGCCGAAGAACTGACCGATGCATTTGTGGACGCCACCACCGAACGGCACCCATGCATGCTTGTGCACCTTGTCCTCTCGGCGATCGTCGGCAAATCGCTCAGGGTCGAATTTGCGTGGCTCCGGCCAATACTCGGACATGAGGTGGTTGAGCTGGGGCATCACCATGACGAATGTCCCGGCCGGGAGGAAGTGGCCGAGCACTTCGGCGTCGGCGACCGTGGCGCGCGGCATTTCCGGGAGGGGCGCGAGCAACCGCAGCGATTCCTTCATCACGAGATCGAGCGAGTGCAGCGACTCCTGCCCCCCGAAGTCCAGAGTCGGCGAACCGAGCGCGAGGCTCTCGGCCCGACACCGCTCCTGCCATTCCGGATGCTTTGCGAGGTAGTACATCATCGTGGTCATCGTGATCGTGGTCGTGTCATGGGCAGCCATGAGCAAGAAGATCATGTGGTTGATGACGTCGTCGTCGGAGAAGCTGTGTCCGTCATCGCTTTCGGCGTGGCACAGCGCGCTGAACAGGTCCGCACCATCACCCGCACGCTTCGACGGAAGCTGTTCGCGCAACATCTGCTCCAGCACCTTCCGTCCGTGTAGACCACGCGACCAGCGAAGTCCGGGAACCGGAAACCGCACGTACGCGGTACCGGCGTGTACGCAATCGATAAAGGCACGGTTGATTCGGTCGGCACCAGGGCCGAGCGGTGCTCCCATGAACGTTCGCGTGGCAATATCGAGCGTGAGTTGCTTGAGTGCCGGATAGGTGCGGAAACGGTCGGATTCGGACCACACCGCCAACCCGTCGGCAATGACCGGGTTCATCCCGTCGAGGTAGCTCGTCAATCGCGACTTGGCGAATGCCTGCATCATGATCCGTTTGTGGAAGAGGTGCTCGTCGAAGTCGAGCAGCATCAGACCGCGCGGGAAGAACGGTCCAATGAGGTAATTCCATGCGTCGCCGCTCGCGAACAACTTGTCGCGATTCATGATCGGCGCATCCCAGGCATCGGGACCGAGCAGCGTCACGATGGTCTTGCCGAATGCGCTCGTCCACGAAACGGGCCCGTAGCGCTCGTATCGTTTCGTGGCCCAACCGACCGGATCATGGAGGAGTTGGACACTATCGCCGATCAGCGGTAGCCCCGCTGAACCAGGAATCGAAGCGAGTCCGCTCCCTGCGGGCGCGGCTGCTGGAGCGGGCATTACGAACGACGTCGACATCGATGTCACCTCAGGCTCGTGTAGTTGACACTCTGCCATGTCAACTTGCTTTTGATAGTGAACTTGACACAGACATATGTCAAGATTGTTCTATGCCCAATGTCGTCCGCCCCTTCAAAGGTGTGAGCGCTGAAGATCGCGTCACCCAGCGGCGTGCCGACCTCATCGATGCCGCGCTGGACCTGGTCGGCAGCGGCGGCATCGGCAACTTGACGATGACCGCGGTGTGCGAAGGTGCAGGGCTCACTCAGCGCTACTTCTACGAGCATTTTCGCAATCGAGACGAGCTCGTCGTTGCCTTGTTCGACACCGTTTTCGACGAGTTCTTCGGACGCGTCCAGGATGCCGTCGAAGCTGCCCCACCGGACCTGTCCGCTCGCGCCCACGCCACGATGGAAGTCTTCGTCGACTTTTTCGCATCGGATCCACGCAAGGCGAGGGTATTTGCAGAAGCAACCACGGCCGACGTGGTCACTGCACACAAAACCGAATCAGTGCACAGATTCGCCGAATATGCTGTGGGACAAGTAATATCGACCGCGGGCCCGTTCACCGAGCGGGAGCAGACCCGGGTGCTGCTGGCCGTCATCATCATCGTCGGCGGCCAGGCCGACGCGGCGGCCCAATGGTTGCGCGGCACAATCGATCTCCCCCGCGACGAGTTCATCGACGAACTCGCCGAACTGTTCGTCACCGCCGTCGACGCCGCGCGCAAGGTGCGCTGACGAGCTACCGCACCAGCAACCCGATGCACTCCACGTGGTGAGTGAGCGGGAAAGCGTCGAACGCGCGCAGCTGCTCGAGCCGATAGCCGTTCGCGATGTACAGCGCTACGTCGCGCGCGAAAGCGGCTGGATCACAACCGATGTGAACAATCCGCGCCGGACCGTGCGCACCGACCGCCTCGATGACGCCGCGACCCGCTCCGGACCGTGGCGGATCCGCGACGACCACACTCGGCGAACCGGGCAAGCTCGCGAGCGCGCGCTCGACGTCGTCGGCGATCAACTGCACCTGCGGCAGATCCGCCAACGCCGTGGCACCATCCCGGACCGCGTGGCGCGAGAACTCCACTCCCGCAACAATTCCCGCTGTGCCGACCTGCTCGGCCAGCGCCGCCGCGAACACGCCGACGCCTGCGTACAGATCCCACACCGTCGCTCCCGGCGCAGCATCCGCCCACTCGGCGACGACGGTCGAATACGTCTGCGCGGCGGTGCGATGCGCTTGCCAGAACCCCGTCGCTCCCAGTTCCCAGGTGCGCTCCCCCACCCGCTCGACCACGCGACCGCTCCCGATCGCCACTCGCTCCGGCCGTGGTGCGCTGGCAGCCGCCCGGCGAGCCGTTGCGCCGCGACGACCGCGGTCGAGCTTGCGCGCCTTGGACACCTGCGACGGACCGAGTTCGACGACGTGACGGGCACCGGTCGCGTCCACCGCCACGGCCAACTCGACACCCGCCTTCCAGCGCCGGTCGCTCAGTCCGTCGGTCGCGCCCGAAACAGGTTGCGGGCAGCGCAGATCGGCGATCACCTCGCTACTGCGATAGCCGTGCACACCAGCCTTGCCCTCGCGATCGACGGCCAGTCGTAGGCGCGTACGCCACCCAGTTCCTGCCCCGGTCTCGGGCAACTCCTCGACCTCGACATCCCAATCGACGCGCGCAATTCGCCGCAGTTGCTCGGCCACTACGGTCGCCTTGATCGCCCGCTGCGCGGGCAACGTGGCGTGGGAGAAATCGCAACACCCCGCACCACCCGGACCCGACACCGGGCACAGCCCAGGCACCCGATCCGGCGAGGGTTCGAGAATCTCGATCGCATCGGCCCTGCAGAACGAGCCACCGCGGTCCTCGGTGATCCGTGCGACGACCGTCTCACCCGGCAGACCGTGTCGCACGAACACAACCCTGCCGTCGTGCCTGGCGACGCAGAACCCGCCGTGGCCCGGATTACCTAGTTCCAGCCGAAATTCCTGCCCGAACAGTGACATTCCCCCGTCGCTTCGCTCGCCCCGTCTCACTTGGGATCTTGATAGCCGCGCCGAATCGCCCCGGGCGCGTCCTGCCACTCCTGGGATTTCGCGCGCTCCGACGACGCGAGCTGCCACGGAACGCTCGTGACCATGACGCCGGGCTCGAACAACAACCGCCCCTTCAGCCGCAGCGCACTTTGGTTGTGCAGCACCTGTTCCCACCAATGACCGACGACGTACTCGGGGATGAAGACGGTCACCACATCGCGCGGTGAATCCTTGCGGACCCGATGCACATAGTCGAGGACGGGCTTCGTGATTTCGCGGTAGGGCGATTCGATCACCTTGAGCGGCACCGCGATGTCGCTGCGCTCCCATTCCCGGACAAGCGCGCGCGTATCTGGTTCGTCGACGTTGACGGTGATCGCTTCGAGCGTGTCCGGCCGCGTGGCCCGGGCATAGGCCAGGGCGCGCTTGGTCGGCATGTGCAGTTTGGAAACGAGCACAATCGAATGGGTTCGGCTCGGCAGCACGCCGTTCCATTCGGTTTCGGAGAGTTCACGTGCGACGGAGTCGTAGTGACGGCGAATCATGCGCATCACCACGAAGATCGCGGCCATGGTCACGATCGCGATCCAAGCGCCTACCAGGAACTTCGTGACGAGGACGATCACCAGCACGACCGCCGTCATCGTCAAACCGACCGCGTTGATCGCCCTGGACCGCTTCATCCGTGCACGCTGCGAGGGCTCGGTTTCGGTCTTCAAATGGCGCGTCCAATGCCGCAACATCCCGGTCTGGCTGAGCACGAACGACACGAACACACCGACGATGTAGAGCTGAATCAGCTTGGTGACCTCGGCGCCGAACAGCACGACGAACGCGATCGCCGCGCCGGCCAGGAACAAGATTCCATTGCTGAACGCCAACCGGTCGCCGCGCGTATGCAACTGACGTGGCAGGAAGCGGTCCTGCGCGAGGATCGAGCCGAGCACCGGAAAGCCGTTGAAGGCGGTATTTGCGGCGAGCACGAGGATGAGAGCGGTGACCGCAGTGAGGAAGTAGAAGCCGATCGGGAACCCGCTGAACACTGCATGCGCGAGTTGCGCGATCAACGTCTTCTGCTGGTAGCCGTCGGGTGCGCCGATCAGGTGAGCCGGGTCATGGGCAATGACAGCGCCGATCTTCTGCGACAGGAACAGAATTCCCATGAACATCACGATCGCGATTGCGCCGAGCAGCAACAACGTCGTTGCCGCGTTGCGCGACTTCGGCTTCCGGAAGGCCGGTACGCCGTTGCTGATGGCCTCGACACCGGTCAAGGCGGCGCAGCCGGAGGAAAATGCCCGAGCGATGAGGAACGCGAATGCGATGCCGTAGAGGTGCTCGTGCTCGGCATCGAGGCCGAGCCCGGCCGATTCGGCCTGGACGTTGTCACCGAAGATCTCGATTCGGACGAATCCCCAGATCAGCATGAAGAACATGCCGATGATGAACGCGTAGACCGGAATTGCGAACGCGAACCCGGATTCCTTCACGCCGCGAAGGTTGATCGACGTGAGCAGAATGATCGCGACGACAGCGAAGAGCACCTTGTGTTCGGCGACGAACGGGACGGCCGAGCCGATGTTCGATGCCGCCGACGAGATCGAGACCGCGACGGTCAAGACGTAGTCGACCAGCAGGGCGCTGCCGACGGTCAGCCCGGCAGTCGGCCCGAGGTTCTTGGTGGCGACCTCGTAGTCACCACCGCCGGACGGGTATGCATGGACGTTCTGGCGATAACTTGCGACGACGACGGCCATGACGGCGGCGACGGCGAACCCGACCCACGGCGCATAGACGTAGGCCGAGAGCCCCGCGGTCGACAGGACGAGGAAGATCTCCTCCGGCGCGTACGCCACCGACGACATGGCGTCGGACGCGAAAACCGGCAGCGCAATCCGCTTGGGCAGCAACGTATGGCCCAACTGTTCACTGCGAAAGGGCCTACCGAGCAGCAGCCGCTTTGTGGCGGTGGTGAGCTTGGACACCGGGAAAGCGTAAGCCGTGTTGGCTCGGTAGCGTCGGGCAGCATCGGCGAGGCTGCCGAAAGTGTCAGAGGAAGCTGACACGCCGAACGAATCGGCGGTACGGTTCTTCCCGGCCGTTAGCGAGCATGTTTCGCATGGAGATGGGGTTTGGGCGTTGTACGTCGTTGTCATGGGCTGCGGGCGAGTCGGTTCGTCGCTCGCCACTGCATTGGTCCGGATCGGGCACGAAGTTGCGGTGATCGACCGTGACGGAAGCGCATTTCTGCGCCTCGGCGCCGAATACACCGGTCTCAAGGTCGTCGGTATGGGATTCGACCGCGATGTGCTGATCAAGGCGGGCATCGAGCGCGCCGAAGCCTTCGCAGCCGTCTCGTCGGGCGACAACTCGAACATCATCTCGGCGCGCGTTGCCCGCGAGATGTTCGGCGTCGAACGCGTCGTCGCCCGAATTTACGACGCGAAACGCGCGGCGGTGTACGAGCGACTCGGCATCCCGACCGTCGCAACCGTGCCGTGGACCGTCGACCGGTTCCTTCACACGTTGATTCAGGACGGTCAGACCACGAAGTGGCGCGATCCATCCGGCGCCGTCGCGGTCGCTGAGCTGAACTTGCACGAAGACTGGATGGGCCGAACGGTCAGCGCACTGCAATCGGCCACCGGGTCGCGTGTTGCGTTCATCATTCGGTACGGCGACGGGTTGCTCCCGACGAACAAGACGGTGATTCAAGCCGGCGATTCGGTGTTCGTCGCCGCGGTCTCGGGAACAGTCGGCGAAGCCGTCGCGCTCGCGGGCAATCCCCCACCTGCAGATAGCTGAAGGAGCAGGGAAGCAAATGAGAGTCGCAATCGCAGGTGCGGGAGCTGTCGGACGGTCGATCGCGCGGGAACTACTGCGCAACGGCCACGAGGTGATGCTGCTGGAGCGCTCGCTCGAGCACGTCGACCCCAGCTCGGTACCCGAGGCGAAATGGGTGCACGCAGACGCGTGTGAGCTGGTTTCGCTCGAAGCCGCGAAGCTACAGACCTACGACGTCGTCATTGCCGCGACCGGCGACGACAAGGTAAATCTCGTGCTGAGCCTGCTGGCCAAGACCGAGTTCGGCACCCGCCGCGTCGTCGCCCGCGTGAACGATCCGCGCAACGAGTGGCTGTTCGACCCTTCCTGGGGCATCGACGTCGCCGTGTCGACCCCGCGCATCCTCGCCTCGCTTGTCGAGGAAGCGGTGTCGGTCGGCGACCTGGTGCGACTGATGACGTTGCGCCAAGGCCAAGCCAACCTCGTCGAGATCACGCTGCCTGCCGACACGCCACTGGCGGGCAAGGCGGTCAAGAAGCTGACCGTCACCCTCCCGCGCGACGCAGCGCTGGTGACGATCCTGCGCGGCGGGCGCGTGATCGTGCCCCAGGCGGACGACTCGCTGGAAGGTGGCGACGAACTGCTGTTCGTCGCGTCGGTGGAAGTGGAAGACGCGCTACGGACGGCCGTCGGCCTCTGAACCACCCAGCGCTACCCGGCCATCGCCAGCGCGGTGCTGCCGATCTGCGCACGCAGCCGATTCAACGCGCGGTGCTGCATCACCCGAACGACGCCCGCACTCGTGCCGAGCGCGTCGGCGGTTTCCGCGGCGGACCACCCCATGACAAGGCGCATCACGAGTACTTCCTTGTGCTTCGGCGAGAGCACGTCCATCAGCTGACGAATGTGTTCGCGCTGCTCACCGGCGAGAGCCAATTCTTCGGGCCCGTGCTCTTCGCAAATTCGCTCCGGCAGTTCGTCGACCGACTGCAGCGAATGACTCTGATTGCGGCGCCGCGCGTCCGCGAGTTTGTTGGCGGCGATTCCGTACACGAACGCGAGAAACGATTTTCCCTGGTCTTCGTACCGCGGAATCGCCCGAATTGTTGCGATGCAGATCTCTTGCGCGATGTCATCGGCAGTGACCTGAAGGTCGCCAGGCCGGCCGAGACGATTGGAGCAGTAGCGGCGCATCAGAGGGTGTACGAGACGGATGATTTCGGTCACCGCTGCTTCGTCCCCCGCGGCTGCGTACGGCACCAAAGCTTCCAACGCTTTGGACGTAGCCAAGTCGGCCATCGAATTCTCCCCACATTCGGACGTAATCGCGTACCCCGCAATTTCGGGGTACATGTCGATCGTCGTGTGTGAGCAGTACTTCCAACCAGTCCCCCCAGGGGTGGTAAGTGACCACCCTGAAGATCGAACTGAACCGCCGCGCGGTCTATTTCGTTGCGTCGTGCGACTCGGTCGCGGTGTCGGTGGCCGGTTTTGTCAGGTGGTCCGCGCGTCGCGCAGCCCAGATCGAGACGACCAGCGCGACCGCTGCGAGCGGCCACCCCATCGCGATGCGGGCGAACGCAAGCCACCCGGTCTGGTCCGTGTCGTACAGATTCGACTGGACGAGGTAGCGAGCGCCGAACACCACGGCCCAGGCCAGCGTTGCGAGGTCGTAGGCACGCAGCGCCGACTTCCTGGTCCGCCAATCGTTGCCGTGTCCGTTGAGAAACCCCCAGATGACCCCGACCAGCGGCCAGCGCGCGAGAATCGACACCAGAAACACCGCGCCGTAGGCAAGGCTGCTGTAGATCCCGAAGAGGAAGTAGCCCTTGGCATCTCCGGTCCGGTAGGCGATGAATGCGCAGACACCGACACCGAAGAACGCCGAGATTGCCGGCTGGATCGGATCCTTGCGATACAGCCGCCACGCCAAGATTGCGACCGAAGCGCCCAACGCCGCCCAGATCGCCGCAGCCAGACCCCACACGCCGTTCACCGGAACGAAAATCAGCACGGGCACGGACGAGTAGATGATGCCGCTGACGCCGCCCATCTGCTCGAGGACGGTCTTTTCCGGCTGCCGTGGTGATTCTTGCTCGTGCTCGGACGGCTCTTGCTGGTGCTCTGTCACTTCACGAGGGTGCCATATCAGCGGCTGGCGGGTCGAAAATGCTAAGCCTGCGTATCGCCCTGTAGCTCGTAGGCGGGGTTGTAGATGACCTTTTGCCCGGCGCGGTCGCCGACCCGTCCGCGAATCCTCAGCACCTTCCCGGGCTCGATGCCGGGAATGCGCCGCCGACCGATCCACACCAACGTGACCGCGTCGGTCCCGTCGAAGAATTCCGCCTCCATGCTCGCCCCAGAGGACTTCGCGCAGGAATCGACACTGCGCAATCTTCCGAGCATCTCGACTTCGTCACCACGTGCGCAATCAGATGCGCGACATGCGCCGGAGGCGTCAGCAGTCTCCGCCATTTCCTCGGCGTCGAGTTGATCGAGGTCTTCTGTCAGCCGACGGGTAAGTCGGCGGAAGTAGCCTGCGGCAGCGGGTGCCATAGCGCGCTCCTGGAGCAAAACGTGGCGCGGTTCTCGCGCCACTGGTAGGGCCTTCGATCGCCACTGTAGACCCATAGACCCCGCCTAACCACCCGGCCGCAACCACCCAGCACAATCGAGTGATGAAGGACACCACGCTGCCCGCAGCAGCCGTTCTGCTGCCCGGGACCGGCACTGATGCCCGCTTCATCACCGACGCCTTCGGACCTGCCCTGACCAGTGCAGGAGTGGAATTCATTGCGGTCGAACCCGATCCACGCCGTGTCGTCGGCAGCTATCTGGACGCGCTGGACTCCGCAGTCGCCGCGCACGGGCCGATCCTTGTGGCGGGCGTCTCCATCGGCGCTCATACCGCACTCAACTGGGCATTCGACCAACCAGGCGACGCCGCCGCGGTGCTCGCGGTGATGCCTGGCTGGACCGGTCCGCCCGCAGACGCCCCTGCGGCCCTCAGCGCGGCGCTGACCGCGCGACTGCTGCGGGCGGACGGCATCGACGCAGTGACCGCGGTGATGCGGTCCAGCAGCCCGGCGTGGCTCGGCGACATCCTCGCGCGATCGTGGCAATCGCAGTGGCCGGACTTCCCACACGCACTGGATGAAGCCGCCGCCAACATCGCGCCGACCGTCGAGAAGCTGGCCGCAATCTCCGTGCCGGTCGGGATCGTCGGCGCCACCGACGACGCAGTTCATCCATTCGCCGTCGCCCAGGAATGGGCCGATCACCTTGCACACGCTGCGATTACCCGCGTGACGCTGGACGAGATCGGCGCAGACAACGGCGTGCTCGGGCACCGCGCAATGGCGGCGCTGGAGCAGTTGTTTACCTAGCTGCTTACTTACCGAGCTGCTGCATCGCCGAACCTTCGGCGCCGCGGCGAGCCTTCCGCACGGGCGGCGGCGCTGCCTGGGGCTGAACAGGGGTTGCCGCCGCTGTCTCCGCCGCCTGCTGTGCAGCGAGCTGCTGTTGATGCGCGGCGACGAGCTGGTCTGCGAGTTCCTTCGGAAGCGCAATGGGAAGCGGCGTCCGAACCGGATGCGGATCGGTCCCGCGCCTGACCACCGTCTCGCGCAGTGCCGCTCTGGCCGCTTCGACCAGCGGACTACCCTCGACAACCGAACCGGCTGGGCCGGTGGCCACGAGTCGGACCATCCAGCGGTAGCCGTCGACGCCGATGAAGCGCAGATCGGCAGCCGGATTGGTCGCTACCAGTTCGCGTCCCCACGGGCCGGTTTCGATGGTCACGGAGGTGACGTTGTCGGCCCGCAACGCCGTGGTGAGCTCGCCGATCACTTCTCGCCACTGCCCCGGCGACTTCGGCGCCGCATAGGCAGCGATCGTGATTCGTCCGTGGTCTGTGACGAGATGCACACCTTGCGGGCTGCCGTCGGGCGACATTTCGACCTGCAGTTGGCCACCGGCAGGCATCGGGACGACGACCGAACCGAGGTCCAGCCGACCTTCGGACTGCGTTTCGAGCTGCTCGGCCACATCGTCGATGTCGTAGGGACCGCTGCCACTGCCGAGCTCGCTCGTCGCGGCGTCTTCGGTGGTGTCCGGCGCTTCGGCGGACTCGGCTTGTTTCTTACGCTTTCCGAACATGCTCAAGCCCCTTTCTCGGCCAGACTGGCATGACCGCCGCTGGAGCCGTATCCCCCAGCGCCGCGAGTGGTGTCGTCGAGTGACTCGACCTCGACGAAGTCGACGAGCTCCACGCGCTGTACGACGAGCTGCGCAATGCGGTCGCCGCGGCGCACGACGATCGGCGTCCGCAAGTCGTGATTGATGAGGCAGACCTTGATTTCACCGCGATAGCCTGCGTCGATCGTGCCCGGTGTGTTGACAACGGACAGGCCGGATTTCGCGGCCAACCCGGACCGAGGATGAATGAGGCCGACGGTCCCGATCGGCAGGGCAATCGCGATACCGGTTCCCACCAGCGTCCGCTCACCCGGCTCGATCGTCACGTCGATGGTGGAACAGAGGTCGACGCCGGCGTCGCCGGCGTGGGCGCGCGCAGGAATCGCAATATCGGGATCGAGTCGCACAAGGGCGACGGCAGGAAGACCGCTCACGTGGTCCGAGACTACGCGTAATGACGTACTGACTACGCTGAAGCCTGTGTCAGAGCAATCGCAGTCGGCTGCCCCCGCGAATCACAGCGGTGACGCTGTGCTTTTTGCCGAGCGATTGTGGGTTCCGTGGTGGTGGTGGCCGGTGGCATTCGCCATAACGGCGATCCTCGCGGCGGAGATCACGATGGGCGCGCCCGGAATCCGGGCTTGGCTTCCTTATGTCCTGCTTTTGCCGTTGCCCACGTTCGTCTTGATCTGGTTGAGCAGGCTGCGCGTCGACGTCGTCGCACTCGACGGCGGGGGTCGTGAATTGCGGGTCGGCCGGGCGCACATGCCGGTCGACGTGATCGCCCGGGGAGCTTTGGTGCCGGTGACTGCGAAGAGTGCTGCAATGGGTCGGCAGCTCGACCCTGCGGCGTACGTCCAACATCGCCCGTGGGTGAAGGAGATGGTGCTCGCCGTCCTCGATGATCCGGACGATCCGACGCCATACTGGCTGTTCAGCACCCGTCGTCCAGCACAACTGCTTGTTGCGCTGGGGCTACCGGAGCAACCCCAGCGCTGATCACACTGCGCCTGTTGTCAGGCCGCGCAATCCATGCAGACCAATTGGCCGTTGACGTTACTGGCGAGCCTGCTCCGGTGGTGAACCAAGAAGCAGCTCGAACAGGTGAACTCGTCGGCCTGCTTCGGTATGACGCGAACCGAGAGCTCTTCGCCGGATAGGTCGGCGCCCGGAAGTTCGAACGATTCCGCAGTGTCGGATTCGTCGACGTCGACGACCGCGGACTGCGCTTCGTTGCGTCGCGCCTTCAGCTCCTCCAGCGAATCCTCGGATACATCGTCGGTTTCGGTTCGCCTCGGTGCGTCGTAGTCGGTTGCCATGTCGCTTCCCCTCGTTCTCTTTCGTGTAGCCCGGCCCTGCTCAGCGGTTCGAACGGGACTGTTCGAACGAACCTGTGCGGGACCGCCGGTGGTGCACATCGCCCCGTAGTTGCGTAACGTTTCGCATGCACTGGAAGTGCCCGAAACCAGTACTAGAAAAACCCCATCTGCACTCGCTGAGGGTTTCTCCTCGAACGGTTGGAAGCTCCAACTGATCGACCTGGGCCGCCAGACAATAGCGGATGCTGACCGGGAAGTGGGGATTCACACCCGAATCGATTCGAAACTGTCTGACAATCGTCACCAACACCACAGGAATGCGAGACATTCCGCGCCACGACAGTCGAAATAGTTCGGCTGACTTCGGGCCTACTAGAGTGGGCCGGCACCGAGAAAAAAGGGGACGCTGTGGTTTCACTGATCACCGACGGCAGCTCGACGGACCCGCAGGGAAAACCCTTTCCCCGGCGGCGTCGCACGCCCTGGTTGGTAATGGTTGCGGTCTTCGCAGTCCTCGCGCTCTTCGTGTGGGCGAAGGTACTGACCAGAAGCGAGTCGAGCGCTACCCCCATCACGTGCAACAGCCCGAAAGCGACGACGTCGGCCGCTCCCGGTTCGCCGACGCCGCCTGCGCTGGGCACTCGCGTCGGGGCGTCCCGGTTGCAGGACGTCGAGCCCGCCGCCCTCTCGGCGACCAAGGTCCGGGTGTTCAACGCCAACGGTGAACACGGTCAGGCTGCCGAAGTCGCGCAGCAATTGAGCGACTACGGCTTCCCCAGCTCACCCGTCGACAACGATCCGATCTACGTCGACCTCAATCTCGACTGCTACGGGCAGATCCGGTTCGGCCCGAGCGGTCGCGCTACCGCCGCATCGCTGCAGCTCGTCGCACCGTGTGCGGAACTGCGCGAAGACACGCGGACCGACGATGGCGCCGATCTTGCGCTCGGCACCGTTTTCCGTGAGGTCGCGCCGAACACCGACGCCGAGGAGGTTCTGCGGACCCTCAAGGATCCGTCGCCCGGCGTGGCTCCAGCCCCGCTGGACCTCGATCTCCTTGCCGCTGCGCGACGGGCCAAGTGCTGACCCGTCAGTAGTCGGGCATCGGCGCGTACACGCCCAACTCACTGAACACGGCGTCGAGTTCGTCCGCGATCCCCGGTGCGCATGCCACCACGACTTCCCCTGCGTCGCTCGACGTCGCTGCCGACGGCACTCGCAGGACGGCTCCTGCTTCGGCGGCGATGAGCGCGCCTCCAGCCCAGTCCCACGGTCCCAGCCCGTGTTCGAAATGCGCGTCTACCAGTCCCGATGCCACCATGCACAGGTCCAGGGCCGCGGACCCGACGCGTCTGATGTCGCGGACGCGTGGCAGTAGTTTGGCGATCAACTCACCCTGCCGCTGGCGTCGTTGCGCCCCGTAGCCGAAGCCGGTTGCCACCAACGCCAGCGATACCGAGTCGACGCTGTTGCACCGCAAGTCGGTGACAATGCCGTCGGAGTCCGTTCGGGTCGCACCCTGGCCGGCCGCGGCGGAGTAGGTCACGTTGTTCGGCACGTCGACGACGGCGGCCGCCACCGAGCGCCCGTCGATCTGAGCCGCGACGGACACCGCGTAGGCCGGAATGCCGTAAACGAAGTTGACGGTTCCGTCTATCGGGTCGACCACCCATCGCAGTCCGGCGAGGTCCGCCGGCGCGCCACCCTCTTCTTCGCCCAGGATTCGGTCATGTGGCCGCAGATCCGCCAGCTGGCGTCGCACCAGGGCTTCGGTCTCGGTGTCGACGATGGTGACCGGGTCGGTCGGGTTGCTCTTCGTCGCCACCGTCCCGGGCTCGTCGTCGAGCGCAGCGGTCCCCGTGGTGGCGAACAGTTCGTGGCGGCGCGCTCGCACATGAGCTGCGGCATCGGTCGCGATTCGGACCGCGACAGCGCGAAGATCGCTGGGGTGGGTAGACGAACTGGACGTGAATTCTGTTCTCTCATCCGGATAACGCACCCGCCAATCGCATCACACGACCCCCGCACCGCGCTTAAGGTGGCCGCCATGAGCCAACTTGGATTCGGTGTCGACGTCGGTGGCAGCGGTGTCAAGGGCGGCATCGTCGATCTGTCGACCGGCGAGATGACCCACGATCGGCTCAAGATCGCCACACCGCAGCCCGCAACGCCCGATGCCGTAGCCGACACGATTGCCCAGATCGTGAAACAGGCCGGCTGGGAAGGTGCGGTCGGCGTCACACTCCCCTGCGTCGTCGTCGGCGCGACCACACTGTCGGCAGCCAACGTCGACAAGTCCTGGATCGGTACCGACACCCGCGAACTGTTCGCGCGAGCGCTGCCCGGCCACCAGGTGAACGTGCTCAACGATGCCGACGCGGCAGGCATCGCCGAGGACCGTTTCGGTGCGGGAAAGGACGCAAAGGGCATCGTCATTCTGTTGACCTTCGGGACCGGAATCGGGTCGGCGATCCTCAACAACGGTGTGTTGCTGCCGAATTCGGAGCTCGGTCACATGGAGGTCGACGGCATGGAGGCAGAGCACCGCGCCGCAGCGTCGATCAAGGAACGCAAGGGCTGGTCGTTCGAAGAGTGGACGAAGGAAGTCTCACTCGTGCTGTCTCGCTACGAGGCCCTGCTCTGGCCGGATCTGTTCATCGCGGGTGGTGGAATCAGCCGTGAATACGAGACCTGGATACCGATGTTGACCAACAGAACCCCAGTTGTGCCGGCTGAATTGCGCAACACCGCGGGCATCGTCGGCGCAGCTTTCGCAGCAGAGAATGGCATCGCGCCGTAACGATCGCAAATACATCGTTACAATGGTGGATGCCCGGCGGCTAGCCGGTGAAAAGCCGTCAGACCTCTCCGCCGGAAAACCTCTGGCGTGACGCCGCACGAACCGTCACGAAAGGGTGTACGTGGTAGCCACGACCCGACAGACCACTGATTCACCAGCTCCCGAGGACCCGAACGGAGCCGTCGCCCCGACTGCACGCCGGGCGCCGGCGAAGAAAGTGGCTGCGAAGAAGGCTCCCGCCAAGAAGGCGGCGCCAGCAAAGAAGGCTCCAGCAAAGAAAGCACCTGCCAAGGCGACTGACGCCAAGGCCACCTCGCCTGCCGAACCCGGCGATATCGATCCCGATGCCGAGCCAGCTGATATCGAAGACATCAGCGAGCTCGACGTCCCCGAAGGCGATCTTGCAGCCGTCGAGTCCGACGTGGTCGAGGTCGTCGCCGTCGGTGCCGAGGTAGAAGAGGACGGCGCGGTCGATGAACCGACCAGTGCCGACAAGGCGTCTGGCGACTTCGTCTGGGACGAAGAAGAGTCCGAAGCCCTGCGGCAGGCCCGCAAGGACGCCGAACTCACTGCTTCGGCCGACTCGGTCCGTGCCTACCTCAAGCAGATCGGCAAGGTTGCCCTCCTCAACGCCGAAGAGGAGGTCGAGCTCGCCAAGCGCATCGAGGCCGGGCTGTACGCCACCGAGAAGATGCGCGAGCTGGCCGACAAGGGCGAGAAGCTGCCCGTTGCCCAGCGTCGCGATCTCAACTGGATCTGCCGCGACGGTAACCGCGCCAAGAACCACCTGCTCGAAGCCAACCTTCGCCTCGTCGTGTCGCTCGCCAAGCGCTACACCGGCCGCGGCATGGCGTTCCTGGACCTCATCCAGGAAGGCAACCTCGGTCTGATCCGCGCGGTCGAGAAGTTCGACTACACCAAGGGCTACAAGTTCTCGACGTACGCCACCTGGTGGATCCGGCAGGCCATCACCCGCGCGATGGCCGACCAGGCCCGCACCATCCGTATTCCGGTGCACATGGTCGAGGTCATCAACAAGCTCGGCCGTATCCAGCGCGAACTTCTTCAGGACCTGGGTCGCGAGCCCACTCCCGAAGAGCTCGCCAAGGAAATGGACATCACGCCGGAGAAGGTGCTGGAGATCCAGCAGTACGCGCGTGAGCCCATCTCGCTCGACCAGACCATCGGCGACGAAGGCGACAGCCAGCTCGGCGACTTCATCGAAGACTCCGAAGCGGTCGTTGCCGTCGACGCTGTCTCGTTCACCCTGCTGCAGGATCAGTTGCAATCCGTCCTGGAGACGCTGAGCGAGCGCGAAGCCGGTGTCGTCCGGCTGCGCTTCGGCCTCACCGACGGCCAGCCACGCACCCTCGACGAAATCGGTCAGGTCTACGGCGTCACGCGTGAGCGGATCCGTCAGATCGAATCGAAGACCATGAGCAAGCTGCGCCACCCGTCGCGGTCGCAGGTTCTTCGCGACTACCTGGACTGACACCAGTCGTGAGTCTTTTTGGAGTCCAGAGACTCCAAAAAGACTCACGAGTGTCAGCCGAACAGCGGCAGCGCGCGTTTGCGTGCCAAGGCGTCCATGCCGGACTGAATACTGTCCTGCACTTCGTGGTACTTGGCTTCGATGTACTGATCGTCTTTGACGCGCTCGGGATCGTGATCGGCTTCGACGGGCGGCATGAAGCGAGTCCGGATCTTCGCGGGCAATGGGAACTGCGGCAGTGCGGCGGGCGCTATACCCCACGGCAGCGAGACCGCGATCGGGAAGACCTTCAACCGAAACAGCTTGTCCAGTTTGAGTATTCGAGATAGTCGGTCACCGCGGATCAGCACAGGCATGGCGTCGGCGCCCCCGACGGTCGCGATCGGCACGATCGACACGCCTGCGCGAATCGCCATCTTCACGAATCCCGTCCGCCCAGCGAGGACGGCGCGATCGCGCTCGGTCCACGGCCGCAACGAGTCGACTTCGCCACCGGGCCACAACGCCACGTCTCGGCCTTCGGCGAGAGCAGTCGCGATGGAATCGGGCGCCGCCGGAAGCACTCCCATCGAACGGAAGTAGTTCCCGATCAGCGGGATCGCCATGAGCGCGTCGTGTGCAGTGCCGTGCAGCGGCCGCTCTTCGCCGAACCGGCGCCACCACTGCACGCCGACGGTCCATGCGTCCCAGACGAACGGCGCGCCGGAATGGATGCCCACAAGCAGGGCAGGTGGCTCGGGAATGTTTTCCCAGCCGTCTATCTCCATGCGGAACCAGTAGTCGATCAACGCATTCCAGACGTATTTCTGCCGCTGCATCGTTGCCTGGTCCGGTCCGCGAAGGTCCCATTTCCCTGCTCGAGCGGTGATCCACCCGGCGACACCGTCGGACTGCTCGTCCCTTTTCCGGTCCATGGTCGCGCGGGCTTCTTCGGCGTGGATTTGCGCCTGCTCTATCAGGTCTGTCGACCTTTTGTCGTCATTGGTCATCTCGAAGGCGTACCCGTAATTCCGCTGTTCAAGCGGGACAGGCCGGTCGGTAAGCGGGTTGGTCGCCTATCGACAGTGATACAAACTCCTACATGGCTGAGCGTGTGACGTTCGAAAGCTCCACCGGACCGCGACTTGCGGGAATCATCGATCGCCCGACAGGCGAGATCCGTGGTTGGGGTGTGTTCTCGCACGGATTCACGCTCGGCAAGGACTCCCCCGCATCGGCGCGCATCTGTAAGCAGTTGGCCGCCGACGGAATCGGGATGCTGCGCTTCGATGCTCTCGGCCTCGCCGATTCCGAGGGTGACTGGGGCGACGGTTCGTTCACAGTCAAAGTCGACGACGTGGTCCGGGCCTGCGAATTCATGGCCGAGCGCGGTACGCCTGCCGACATCCTCATCGGCCACTCGTTCGGCGGCGCGGCAGTGATCGCCGCGGCACGCCAATCACCCGGCGTGCGCGCGGTCGTCACCGTCTGCGCACCGGTCGACCCGTCGCATGCCGAGAAGCAGTACGACGCCGTCGTCGACCGAGTTCTTGCCGAAGGCAGCGCCGAATGGCTGGTCGGCGGACGGAAGCTCACGCTCAAAAAGGCATTCGTCGAAGACGTCCGCAACGCGCGACTGGAGGAGAAGATCCGGGGTCTGAAACTGCCCTTGCTGATCCTGCACTCCCCGACCGACAACACGGTCGGCATCGCGAACGCAAGCGCGATCTTCCAGACCGCACGCCACCCGCGTAGCTTCGTCTCGCTCGAAGGCTCCGAACACTTCCTCACCCGCCCCGGTCAAGCGCAGCGGGCAGGCCGCATCATCGGCGCGTGGGCCGATGCCTATCTCGGCTCGAACCGCGCGTGAGCCGACCCCCACCCTCGTGAGTCTTTTTGGAGTCCCTGGACTCCAAAAAGACTCACGAGGGGGTTAGTCGCCGAAGTGGTCGTGCAGCCACGCGCCGATGTCGGCGGCGGCCAGACTCGCCCCGCTCGGTTCGCCTGAACGAAGCGGTCCGCCGAAATGCGTTCCCGGTAGCCGGGCGAAGGTCTTGTCGTCGGCTCCCAGAGCGTCGGTCATCGCGGAAGCGTCCTCGGGGAAACATGCTTGATCACCGGACAATTCGACGAACAGCGTGGGCACCGTGACGTGTGGAGCGCAGCGGACGAAGTCGGCGTTCGTGGACAGTCCGGACCACGTAGACAACCACGCGTCGGGAGTCGAGAAGCGCGCGAAGCCGACGAGACCGTAATTGGTCAGGTCCGGGCGCCGGCCGAACAGGGACCCATATGGTCGGTCGTTCGGGCTCAGCGACAAGTCGGTGAACCTGAGATCGGCGTCGGTGCGGTAGACGGTCAGCACCCTTGGAGCGAGAGCCGCACGGCGGTCGGCTGGGTCGCCGGTGGCCTTGAAGCGCCGACGTGCCGTGTCGGCTTCCGCGACGCGCTCGAGAGCGACCGCATCGAGGCGAGCTATCCGGTCCCGTTGGGCCGCACGGTATTTGTCGACGAACTCGGGCGAGTAGGTCGAACTGCCGGGTGGTTCGGCGAAGCCGTTCTCGGCGGAAAAGGGGTTCAGCTCGGGGTCTACGGCGAGCGGATCGGTTTCGTCGATCACCGACGGGTCGATCAGCCGCATGAGCAGCGCCCCTTGGCCCGGATGCGGTGCCATGAAGATGGCGCCGTCGGGCAGCGGCAGGTCGGCGCCTGCGAGGTCCACCGGGCGACCGGCTGGAGTTGCGGCGACGCGCTCGGAAGGCGGCAGGCCGGCTTGTTCGTGGTAGAACGCGAACAACGTTCCGCCACCGGAGTGCCCGAGGGTGACGACGTTGGCGAACCTGCGGTCACGCAGAAACCGTTGCCCAGCAGCAGCATCCAGCAGCGCCTGCTCGTGCACGAGCGCCACGTCGTTGTTCACCGACCGGGTGCCTTGCGTCCACACCGCGAAGCCGCGAGCAAGCAATTCAGGGACCAGAACGTGGTGGGTCAGGTCCTGCCGCGGGTGCATCAACGTGACGACCGTGGTGGCGTGCGGAACCACGCGCAGGACGCCCGACACCTTCGCGCCGTCGTGAGTGGTCAGTTCGTGCACCGCCGTGACCGTGTTGGCCGGCGCCTGCGCGGCCTCGATGTAGCGGCCCGCGCCCAGCCGTTGCTGGGTCTTGATCTGCACGGTCCGAGTCATCGTGGCTCGATCCGCATTGCGTCCTTGTCCCACTGAGTGATTCGCGACTGCTCCAGGCCTGCCACGCAGCTGTACCAAACCGCGTGGCGGCATCCGGTTGCCCGGCGATCTATTGCGATGGCGGTGTCGGACGCGATCCGAAAGTACGGACCGATGCGGTCGATCGTGACCGCACCGTCGCGGCTCGCCACGTCGACAACGGGAGTGTTCTCTGGGACATCGAGGATGAACAGGGTGGTCATCGGCTGGTCAACTCCCATGCAGCAGCACGCTCGACGATCAGTTCCGCCTTGCGGGTCAGCAGCGCCGCCATGCTCGGGTTTGGTCCGCTAACGACGTCGACGAGCGCGTCGATGGTCAGATTCGCGTCGAGGTCTTCTTGCGGCGTGACCGGCCGCAACGCGCGGGTGATCTCGATCATGTAGCCGTTGGGGTCGTGCGTGTAGATGGATTCGATTGTCTCGTGCTGGATCTGCATTTCCACCGGCCACTGGCTGCCGTCGAGCCGACGCCGGTACTCGAGCAGGTCGGCCTCGTTGTCGACGTGAATCGCGAGGTGGCGAGACCGGATGAACCAGATCGGGATGTGCTCGTCGAATTTCGCGTAGACGTCGCCCTGGGGTCCGCCGTCGAACGGTTCGAGGCCGAAGTAGTAGAAGAACGCGAGCCGGTCGTCGTTGCCGATGTCGAAGAAGAAGTGGATGAAGTCCGGATGCTTGTCCGGACCCCACCCTGCCGCGCAAATCGAATGCACGACAGGGAAACCCAGCACGTCGCGATAGAACTTGACGGTCGCCGCCGGGTCGAATGTGGGAAATGCGGCGTGGTCGACACCACGGACCAGATGCTTCATCGTGTGCACCCCTTCTATGCGGGAACGGTCGCGAGATCGGCGCGAAGCAGACCGCCTGCGTCCGGAATCGCAACGGGCAGGCCGAGGCTGCGCAACAAGCTGTAGGCACCCGCGGTGGCGGCAGACAGGACCGGAATACCGAATTCCTGCTCGGCGGCATCGATGAGATCCAGCGACGGCATCTGTACGCATGCCGAAATCACAAGGGCGTCAACGCCGTCCAAGTTCAGTGACCGTGCAGCGGCCAGGACTCGATCGCCGGGGATGCAGCCGACCTCGGCGTTGTCGGCGACTTCCAGCGCTCGCCAGTCGACCACCGTGAAGCCCTCGGCCTCGAGGTATTCGACGACCTTCTCGGCGAGCGGACGCAAGTAGGGCGTCACGAGTGCGATCCGCTTCGCGTCGAGCGCATGCAGCCCTTCGACGAGCGCGCCCGCGCTGGACCTGATCAGTGCAGGTGAGCCGCCTGCCGCCAATTGCTCGGCCACAGCGCTTTCGACCCGTTGGTGCTCACCGGGTCCACCGACCATCAGCGCCACCAGGCACGCATAAAGGATCACTTCCGGCGCCGCATCCGCGATCTCCATGACGCAACGCTCCCGCTGTGCGTTCATCGCGGCGAGTTGCTCCGGAGACACCGTGTGCATCCGCATCCGGGTCGAGTGGAACGAGAACTGTGACACGCCATGGCGAGACAGCAGAGCAGGCAGCTCGGTCTCGACGGTGACGTTCGAACTCGGCACGACGAGGCCGATGCGATGTATGCCCATCCGGCACCCCTTCCAGTTGTTTACGTCTACGACAATTATTCGACGTTAACGAAAGTAAGTCAAGGATCGAGAGCTCCGGTGACCCTGTTCACATTGCCTATTGACATGTCTTCACTGGCGTCAAATACTTGACGCATACGTAAGCAGCAAACCTTGAGGAGAATCACGGCCATGGGATATGTGATCGGTGTGGACGTCGGTGGCACGTTCACCGATGCAGTACTCGACGACGATGCCGGAACGATCTTCGCGGCGAAGGCCCCGTCGACACCGCCGGACTATTCGCAAGGAGTGCTCGACGTTCTCGATGCCCTTGCAGCGCAGCTGGGTATGCCAATCGAGGAGATGCTCGCCAAGACGCATCACATCGCGCACGGCACGACGTCATCGCTGAACGCGCTCGTTACAGGCAACGTTCCGCCGGTCGGGTTCCTCACGACCAAGGGGCATCGAGACTCGATCTACATCATGAACGTCGAAGGCCGATACCTCGGACGCTCGCCCGCTGAGCTGCAGAATGTGCTGGGGCAGGCCAAGTCCCACGGGCTTGTGCCGAAGAAGCACGCGCTCGAGATCACCGAACGCCTCGACCGCGACGGCAAGGTCGTCGTTGCGCTGGACGAGGATGCGGCACGCGACGCCATCAAAACCCTCCTTGCCGACGGCCTCCGAGCGATCGCAGTGTCGCTGCTCTGGTCGTTCCGCAATCCCGCTCACGAGCAGCGCATCCGCGAGCTGGTCCACGAGATCGATCCGACCGTCTTCGTGTCGTTGTCCAGCGAGGTCAGCCCGCGGATCCGCGAGTTCGCCCGTAACGCAACAACAATCATGAGCACGCAGATCGGACCGGGTCTGCGCGACTATCTCGGCAACCTCGAATCGAAGCTCCGTGACCGCAAGCTCGCTGGGCCACTGCTGGTCATGCAGAGCAACGGTGGCGCCGTCGCCGCGGCCGAGGCGCCGCGCAACGCCATCAGCACAGTCGGCTCGGTTCTCACCGGCGGCGTCGTCGGCGCGGTGTCACTGGGCAAGCAACTCGGCCACAAGAACATCATCGCCACCGACGTCGGCGGCACGACCTTCCTCGTCGGACTCGTCGTCGACGGCGAACCGGTCCGGGCCAGCAGCACGATCATCAACCATCACCCGATCAACGTCCCGACCCTGAAGGTGCACGCCATCGGGTCCGGCGGTGGCGCAATCGCATGGCTCGACGCAGGCGGCAACCTGCAGGTCGGTCCGCACAGCGCGCAAGCTGTCCCCGGTCCTGCCTGTTACGGCCAAGGTGGCGTCGAACCGACCAACGCCGATGCGAACCTGGTCTTGGGCATCCTGCCCGAACGCGGCCTGCTCGGTGGCCGCAAGCCGCTGGACAAGGCGCTCGCTCGCGAGGCGATCCGTACCAAAATTGCCGAGCCGCTGGACCTTTCGGTCGAGGATGCCGCGGCGGCGATCTACGCCGTCCAGAACGCGCAAACCGGCGACCTCCTCCGCAAGACCGTCGTCGAGGCTGGGCACGATCCGCGCGAATTCGTGCTCTACGCATTCGGCGGTGCGGGCCCAGCGCACTGTGCCGCGTACGCCGCAGAAGTCGGTGTCCGCGAGGTGATCGTCCCGCTCGGCCAGGTCGCCTCCGCGTTCTCCGCGTACGGGCTGGCAGCGTCGAACATCGTTCTCGCAGCGGAGATGTCGGACCCGGCACCCATGCCCATGGACCCGCTCCGCGCGGAGCGCAACTTCGACCGGCTCGAGTCCCAGGTCCGCGAACAGCTCGACCGGCAGGGCCTGAACTACTCGAGCGTCGAGATCGAACGCGAAATCGACATGCGTTTCGCCATGCAACTCGCCGAGGTGGCGACGCCCATTCCGGGTGGCACGTTGGACTCCGGCGCCATCGCGCTGGCATCCGATCTGTTCGAAGAGCGTTACGCCGAGTTGTACGGCGCCGGAAGCGGTTTCCGGGAAGCCGGGATTCAGGCGATCACGTTCCGCGTCCGCGCCACCGGCGTGTTGCCCTTCTCCCCCGCACTTCCCGACCTGAAATCGGCCGATTCCCCCGACGCTCGGTCGGCGCGGATCGGCAGCCGCAAGGTCTGCCTCGACGGCAAACGCGGGTATGTCGACACCGACGTCTACGACTACAGCTTGCTGCGCGCCGGGCACGTCCTCGCAGGTCCGGCCATCGTCGAGGTTCCCACCACGACAGTCGTCGTCCCACACGACACCACCGGCACCGTCGACCGTCTCGGCAACCTCAACATCGTCGCCAAGTAGGAGCACAGTAATGACCATGGCCATCCCCGGCTCGGAAATCTTCTCGAGCCGACCCGTCGACCCGGACGTGCTGACACGGTCGCTGCCGCCGTCACTTCCGGTGCACACCGTCACGCAGGAACAGATCGACAACATCGACCCCCTCACGTACGAGGTTGTGCGGCACCGGCTCTGGTCGGTCACCGAAGAAATGGGCGAGGCGCTCAAGCGCATGTCCGGCTCACCGATCGTGACCGACGCTAACGACTTCGACTTCGCCATCAGCGACGAGGTCGGTCAGGAAGTCCAGGTCGGGCTGTACAACACCATGCTCGTCGGTGCTGTCGACCTCGCGATCTACTGGACGCTGCAACATCGTGCGACCAACCCCGGCATCGCCGAGGGCGACATGTTCTTGTGCAACGACCCGTGGGTCGGTGGCGGTCTGCACCAGAGCGACGTGATCGTCTACCAGCCGATCTTCCACGAGGGCAAGCTCTTTGCGTGGACGAGCGCGATCTGCCACGAACCCGACCTCGGCGGCGTCGGCCTGGGCTCCTTCTCCCCCGCGGCCCAAGACGTCTTCTCCGAATCACTTCCGACACCACCCATCAAAGTGGTACGCGACAACGTCTTACAGTCCGATGTCGCCGACGCCTGGGTGCGCCGTTCACGAGTACCGATGCTCGTCGGGCTGGACCTGCGCGCCAAGATCGGCGCAAACACTGTGGGCCGGAACCGCATCCACGCCGTCATCGAGCAGTACGGCGCCGACACCGTGAAAGCGGTAATGAAGCGCATGATGTCGGACGCCGAAGGGCGCCTGCGCGGCAAGCTCACCAGCTTGCCCAACGGCACGTGGAAAGCGACCGGCTACCAAGACCAGTCGCACACCGGTGACCGCGGACTGCACAAGATCACCGTTGCCATGACCAAGCGCGACGACCATCTCGTCTTCGACTTCACCGGGACCGACAAGCAGGTCGGCGTCATCAACTGCACCTACGCAGGCATGCGCGGCGGTGTGATGCTCGCGCTGCTGCCGATCCTGGCCGGCGACATCCCTTGGTCCGCGGGCGGATTGATGCGCTGCTTCGACCTCATCTCCGAGGAAGGCACGATCAACAACGCCACCTATCCGGCCGCCGTCAGCCGCGGACCGATCGGTCCCGCGTGGCTGACGGGAACCCTTATCGCCGAGTGCCTCTCGCAGATGCTGGACCGGTCCGTCGACCTGGGCCGCAGCGTCCAAGCCGCGTGTTGCGGAACCTGGGACACGGCCGTCATCGCCGGTCTCGACGAACGTCCCGAACAGCCAGTACCGTTCCTGAACATCTTGATGGAACCGATGGCAGGCGGCTACGGCGCGCGTCCGGCCGCCGACGGCATGGATACGGGCGGCTTGTTCTGTATCCCGATGGGCCGCGTTCCCGACACCGAAATGACCGAGTTCCTCTATCCCGTGCTCACGCTGTGGCGGCGCGAGGAACCCGACTCCGGCGGTCCGGGCAGGCAGCGCGGCGGCGTCAGCGCGTCCATCGCGATCACGCCCTACGGCACCAGCCTGCCGATGGGACTTGTCCTCGCCTCGGCCGGAAAGGCCGTGGCGCAGAACAACGGACTGTCCGGCGGCTACCCCGGCAACACCGGCGTCGACATTCTGGCCCGCGGTAGTGGCGTCAACGAACAGTTCGCGAACGGCACGATTCCCGGCAGCCTCGCCGAGCTGGACGGTCACAGCGAGCTCGGCGCCTGCTACGCCGAAAGTTACATCGCCCCAGGCGAAGTGCTGTACATGCATTGGCAAGGCGGTGGCGGCTACGGCGATCCGTTACTGCGCGATCCGGAGGCCGTGGCGGTCGACGTCCGCGAGGGCAAAGTCACAGCCGGTGCGGCCGAGTCGGTCTACGGCGTGGTTCTGGGCGACGACGACGCCACCACCCGGCTGCGGACCTCGATGCGTGACGAACGCAGGGACCGCTCGTCCGGCTACGAGGCTGACGCCCCGACAATGGATCTGACGTCCGCCAGGCGCCTCGACGACAACCTCGCCGAGCTGACCATCGGCGATACCCACGTCATCGCGTGCGCACACTGCGGCCGACTGCTGGGCGACGACAAGAACGACACCGAATTGCACCTCGCACGGTTCGAAGGTCCGTCGAGCCTCGCAGGTCCGCAGGTGACGTCCGATCCGACCGAGTACGTCGACGCTCCGGTGGTATTCCGCCAGCTGTCGTGCCCGGGCTGCTGGACCGCCTTCTACTCCAGCATCGTCCCTGCCGATCATCCCGACCATGCCCTCGACCTCGCCCGGTTGCTCCCCGCGGCGCCGGCGAGCTGACGACAAGGAATGGAAGTGACAGTCTCCGACTGGCGCGGGCGCCTCGTGCGCTACCCAGCTGAACGCGCACACGCCTACCGCACCAGCGGAGCCTGGAGCACCGAGACCACCGGACGGCGGCTCCACGGCGTCGCCGTCCGGTTTCCAGATCGCCTCGCCGTCATCACGGCGGACGCGACGATCACGTACGCGGAACTGGACCGGCGCACCGACCAGATCGCTGCCGGTTTGGCAGCGCTAGGGCTGCGTCCCAAAGACCCGGTGATCTTTCAACTGACCAATCGGCTGGAGACCGTGCTCGCTTGGTACGGCGCGATCAAGGCCGGACTGATTCCGGTCGCCACGCTGGCCGCCCACCGCCGCCACGAAATCGGTTACATCAGCACCAAACTCGGCGCTGTCGGGCACATCGTGGAGGCCGGACTGCCCTTCGACCTCGTCGATTTCGCTCTCGAGCACGCCGTGGGTCACCCGACGATCCGACACATCATCGCCGTCGGCGACACCGATGCGGTCACCCGATTCGACACACTCGGCGCCGACGTATCTCCCTCCGCTGCAAGGGAGTTGGTCGAGCAGATCGAGCGCGACACCGATCCCGAAGACGTCGTCGCGTTTCAGCTCTCCGGTGGCACGACGGGCGTCCCCAAAGTGATTCCCCGCCTCCATGCCGAGTACTGGAACAACGCCGAGTTCTACGCGAAGAGGCTGGGGTGGGACGAGCACACCCGTGTTGCGCACTTGATTCCGATCATCCACAACGCCGGGATCACGTGCGGAGTCCATGCGGCCCATTCCGTCGGTGCCTGTCTGGTACTCGCCACGGCCGACGCACGGAATGCGTTCCAACTCATGGCAACTGCCAAAGCGACCGCTGTGCTGCTCGGGCACGGCCACTATCAAGCGGTCCGGTTTCCCGCGTTCGACGCAACGCGGCCGCACCTGCGGCAGGTCGTGCTGTCGGGCGCGAAGGTCGACGCCGAACTCTTCGACCGCGTGCAGACCGGCGGTGTATGGGCAGGGCAGTTGTTCGGAATGTCGGAGGGGATGTTCCTTGCAACGCCGCTGGACGCGCCGGCCGCGGCACGTCGTGCGACCGTCGGGACTCCGATCTGCGCCCAGGACGAAATCCGGATCCTCGAACCGGGCAGCGAAACCGAAGTCGGTGACGACACGGTCGGCGAGCTGTGCTGTCGAGGTCCGTACACGATCGTCGGGTATTTCGATGCGCCCGAACATAATCGGACCGCGTTCACCTCGGACGGCTTCTACCGCACCGGCGATCTGGCGAAGATCACCGTGATCGACGGCAAGCGTTACGTGTCCATCGAAGGCAGGATCAAAGACCTCATCAACCGCGGCGGCGAAAAGATCAACGCCGAGGAAGTCGAGCTGCTCCTCGCCGAAATTGCCGGCGTCACCGATGTGGCAGTGGTCGCCATGCCCGATCCACGTTTGGGCGAAAAGACCTGCGCCTACATCGTTTCGGCGACAGGCGTACCGCTGGGCCTCGACGCCGTCCAGCACCATCTCGCCGAACTCGGCGTCGCGAAATTCAAATGGCCGGAACGAATCGAATGGGTCGACGCCCTGCCACGCAGCAACGTCGGCAAAGTCGACAAAAAGCGCTTGCGTGCGGAAGTCGCCGCGAAGCTCGATGCCGAACGTTCCGCAAGCGAAAGTGAACACTATGCGACTCGATAGCGTCGCGGTCCTCGGCGGCGGCCCAGGGGGGCTGTACGTCGCACGACTGCTCAAGTTGCGTCATCCCGACGCCGACGTGGTTGTCCACGAACAGGGAAACCCCGACAAGACCTTTGGTTTCGGGGTCGGATTGGCTTCGCGCACACAGCGCAACCTGCACGACGCCGACCCTGCGTCGCTAGCCGCGATCGTCGACGTCGCCTACCCACACGACATGTCCATGCAGGTCGGCGACCAGGTCGCCCGGCTCGCGCAGCGGAACCTGCTCGCCATCGCTCGGACCCAGTTACTTGCTGTGCTCCAAGCGCAAGCCCAGGACGCAGGCGTGCGGTTGGAGTTCGGCACCCGACGCGATATCGCAGGTCTGACAGCAGATCTCGTCGTCGCCGCCGACGGGGTCAGTAGTGCGACCCGGAACGCGCTCGCCGACGATCTCGGCGTCACAGTCGAGACCGGCGCTGGGCTGTATCTCTGGTGTGGGACCGAATTCGCCTTGCCCAGTGCGATTTTCGTTCCCGCGACGACCGAGCACGGAACGTTCGTCGCCCACGCGTACCCGTACGCGCCGGATCGCAGCACCTTCTTGATCGAGACGGACGAAACAACCTGGCGTAAAGCAGGATTCGATCAAACCACCGACCGGACCGCGCCCACCGAGAACGACGAGGCAGCACTGCGCTACCTCGAGAAGGCGTTCGAAGGACCGCTGCACGGGCACAGCTTGGTCGGCAACCGCACGCGGTGGACGCAATTCCGGACAGTGAGGTGCGACGCCTGGCACCGCGGAAATGTCGTACTGCTGGGCGATGCCGCGCACACCGCGCACTATTCGATCGGCTCCGGGACAAAACTCGCGATGGAGGACGCGATTGCACTCGACGTCGCCATCGACGAATCCGCTGATTTGGCAACGGCGCTCGCCACCTACGAGGCGCGACGTCGACCTGCGGTGACGCACCTGCAGCAGATAGCCCACCGCAGCGAGCTGTGGTGGGAGTCGTTCCCATATCGGCTGGATCTCCCGGTCGAGCAACTGATGCTGGCCTACATGACGCGAGCGGGAAAGGTCGATATCGGTCGCTACGCCCACTCGGCGCCGCGCCTTGCTCGCGAAGGACTCGCGGCGTACGCCGGTGTCGGTTATGACGACGTCCCCGACACCGACCTCACCGACTGGGTACTCGGTCGCCCGCTCACGCGCGACGGCGTCACCTTGAGCACTCGGATCGCCGACGACACCCTCGCAACGGCGGCGACCACGGCGGTTGTCCAGGTGGATCTGGACTCCGCATGGGGTGCGGATGCGGACAAGGTGGTCGACAATCCCCCAGCGGCGAAAACGTTGTGGCTCACCGGGTCACCGGACCGGTCCGCGCTGCTCACGAGGCTCGACGTCGCCGAACGGTTGAGCTGGCAGACCGACGCACTCATCGTCGTGGAGGGACCGCGCGACCACGTCGGCGACCTCGCTGCCGGACTTGCGAGTGGACGGACCCACCTCGTTGCTTTTTGTGAACGAGGGTCGGCATGACTCGTGCCGCCCGTGCGGGCCGATATCCTTCCGCCATGCCCGCAGAGTCAGCGCCCGAACGCGCGTCGAGCAGTACCCGTCGCGACCTCGTCGAGAAGCAGATCATGGCGCACGCCACCGCGTTATTCGCCGAGAAGGGTTTCGCGGGCACCAGCCTGCAGGACATTGCCGACGCCATGGGGCTCACTCGCCCCGCGCTCTATCACTACGTCGCCAACAAGGATGAGGTGCTGGCAAGACTCGTCACCGAGATCACGGAAGAACCGGCGGTGATTCTGGCGTCGATCAACAAGCGCACCGATCTCGGACCGATCGACAAGCTGCATGCCATGGCCGAGGCGATCGCACTCCTGCAGGCCGCCGCTCCCGATCGCTTCAGACTGATCATTCGTTCGGAAGCAGAACTACCCGAACATCTTTCGAAGACCTACGATCAGAGCCGCCGACGGGTCCTCAAAGAGTTCATCGCCGTCATCCGCGCGGGCATCGACGCTGGACTGTTTCGTCCCGTCGATCCCCGGGTCGCGTCGCTCGGCATCATCGGCATGCTGAACTGGATGGCCTGGTGGTATCAACCCGAGTCCGAGGCACACGCGAAGTCGGTCGCGAACCAACTGGCAGACATGGCAATCCAGTCGGTGCTCCAGCCTGGCGACACCGCGAAGTTCGTCGATGGACCGGCCCGCGCGATCAGCCTGCTTCGTCAGAATCTCGACTACCTCGAACAGCAGCTCGGCGAGACCGGGCGCGACTGACACAGTTTGCGCGCCTTCGGCGACTGTGCGCGCGTCTCACCCTCCCCGGGGTAAAAATCGCACACAGTTCTGGTTGAGCCCACCAGCGCAACTGTGCGCGATTTTTACCCCTCTGGAGGTAAGACGCGCGCACGGGTCGTCACGCTACTGCGACGGCGACTTTCTCCCGCTCAGCAGGAGCCGGTGCCAGCCCGAGGGCTGACCAGCGCGGGGGGTGTGCACGCGTGGGTTCAGGTGCTTTGCTTGCGAAGTTCGGCGGTCGCTTCGTCGACAGTCATCGGTTTGCCGAGGAGATAGCCCTGGGCTAGGTCGCAGCCGCAGGCCTGCAGAGTGTCGAGTTGCTCGACGGTCTCGACTCCTTCACCGACGACGGTGAGATCGAATGCACGCGCCAGCATCACGATGGCGCCGACGATGGCCTTGGGCCGCGCGGCGGGAAGGTCTTCGACGTAGGACCGGTCGATCTTGAAGCATTCGAAGACCGGATACCGGCTCAGATAGGCGATCGAGCTGTACCCGCTGCCGATGTCGTCGAGCGAAATCCCGACACCGATCCGGTGTAGCGCGGCAAGGGTGCCCGCCACCCGAACGGTGTCGGCGACCCACACAGTCTCGGTGATCTCCAATCCCAACGCCGCCGGGTCGAGGCCGGTCGACGCCAACACAGTGGCAACCTTCCCCACGAATGCGGCATCGCGCAGCTGCAACGCGCTGACGTTGACGCGAACGCCCACATCCGAGAACGCTTGCCACGACGCAGCCTGCGTGCACGCGGTGTGCAGCGCCCACTCGCCGAGATCGCCGACCAAGCCGGTCCGTTCGGCGACGGCGACGAACTCGCCCGGATCGATCACACCGAGACTGGGATGGGTCCAGCGCGCGAGCGCTTCCATCGCGACGATCCGCCGCGTGGTGATGTCGACGATCGGCTGATATCGCAGACTGAGATCGCCCCGACCCAGCGCAGAGCGCAGGTCGACGGACAGGCGACGTGTCCGGTCCGCGTCGTACACATCGTCGTGATCGAAAACGGCGTGGCCGCCCGTGCCGGTGTCTTTCGCCCTGTACATCGCGAGATCGGCGCGGCGGATGAGTTCCTTCCGAGTCGAATTCGCGTCGGAGATCGCGATGCCGATACTCGCGCTCAGCGGTGTCGGTTCGTACCCCGGTGCCTGTGGTTTGCTGATCGACTCCGACAAAACGTTGGCCAACTGCTGCGCGTGGTCGACACCGCCGACGCCTTCGGCAATTATCAGGAATTCGTCGCCGCCGACGCGCGCCACCGTGTCCCCTGGCCGCGCGGCAGCGGCCAACCGACTGGAGAAGCGCAGCAACGCACGATCGCCCGCCTCGTGACCCAGGCTGTCGTTGATGATCTTGAAATCGTCGATGTCGAGCAAGAACACCGCAATCGACGTGCCGGCCACTTCGGCCCGCGCCAGTGCCTGCTCGATCCGTTCGTACGCCAACGTTCGATTGGGCAGGCCGGTAAGCGGGTCGTGCATGCTGCGCTCGTGGAGCAGCGTGGCGAGGTCGATACGACGGATCGCCGCCGACAGCACACCGGTCACTGTCTGCAAGAACGACACATCGCGGTCGCTGTATATCCGATTTTGGTTGGCGTGCACCGAAAGGGCACCCCACGGCCCGTCCGCCCCTGGAATGGGGACGCAGACGCCGCTGCGGAAGCCGTAAGAGGCCATCGCCACGGTCGAGAAGCGGGTCTCCAGGTCACGGTCTTCGCAGATGATCACGCTGTTGGTGACCAGCGCGTAGCCCATCAACGAGTTCGAGCCCGCGGGCAGGATGGCCGGGCGCGGCTGCTGGCCGGCGAATGCCACGACCGCGATGTTGACGTCGTCACCGTCGATCGGTCGGGTGATCATCGATCGATGCACGCCCATCAATTTCGACGCAGCTGTGGTCGCGGCGGCGAGTAGCTGGTCGAGTTCGCCGTCGAGAGCCAAGGTGCTCAGCTCTGCCACCGCCTGCTGTTCGGCGGCGCGGTACTCCGACGCCTCGACAGCAGCCTGCCACTGCACGTGGCTGTGGCCTTCGCTCCGATCCCGCGTGATGGACACAATGACGCTCTGTCCACCGCAGCTGCGGTCGACAACGAACGCCGACACCTCCACCGGGATCGGTGTCTTGGTGCCGAAGTGCTGCAATTCGGTGAGACCGCGCCACTCTCGAAAACGTTGCAGCGCCGACTCGACCTCGCCCGCGACCGCCATTCCAGAGCGAGTGAAGAAGCCACGGGTCGTCACCGACCCGTCGTCGGGCACTTCGGCCAACCCGACCAGCGCGAGACCGGCTGGATTGACGTAGAGAATCCGTCCCGACATGTCCGACACGGCGATACCGTCGCGCGATCGATCCAACACCGAGCGCAGGATCCCGAGATCGTCTATCGCGTCGTGCACCGCAACTCGCTTCATGAAAGGCCAGCATTCACTGGGTGTGTTCAGAGTAAGCCGCTACCCCGCTGTCCTGCGGAGATTGTTATCCGGCGAAGAACGGATCCTTGCCGGCCTCGCGAGGATCGCCCTTGGAACGCTGGACCCACCGCACGACCGGCTCGACGAACCGCGCGGCCGTCGGTCCGATGACGGCCATCAGCAGAACGTAAGTCGTCGCGAGCGCGGCGAGCTCGTTCTCGACGACACCCGCCGTGACAGCCAAGCCTGCGATGACGATCGAGAATTCGCCGCGCGCAACGAGTGCCACGCCTGCGCGGGCGCGACCCATCTTCGCGACGCGCTGCCTGCTTGCCGCCCACCATCCGGTTGCGATCTTCGTCGCGGTGGTGACGACTGCCAGCACGATCGCCCAGCCGAGGACGGGCGGAATGCTGGCGGGATCGGTGCTGAGCCCGAACACGACGAAGAACATCGCGGCAAATAGATCACGCAGCGGTTCCAGCAGTTTGGCGGCATCGCGAGCGGTCGTGCCCGAAATGGCGATGCCCAACATGAACGCACCGACAGCGGCGGAAACCTGGAGGAACGAGGCAATTCCTGCGACGAGCAACGCAGCGCCGAGGAGCTTGAGCAGAAAGACTTCGCGATCGGAACTGTCGACGATCCAGGAGACGTAGTGGCCCATCCGCAGGGCGACGACGAGCACGAACGTGATCACGAACAAGGCGATACCCAGTGCCTTCAAGCCACCGAGCCAGCCGACCCCGGCGAGGATCGCGGTCAGAATCGGCAGGTAGAGCGCCATCGCAAGGTCTTCGAACACGAGTATCGACAGCACGACCGGTGTTTCGCGGTTACCGAGCCTGCCGAGGTCGGTGAGCACTTTTGCCACGATCCCCGACGACGAAATGTAGGTGACGCCTGCCATGGCAAGGGCACCGACCGGTCCCCAGCCGAGAATCAGTGCGACGACAGCACCTGGCGTCGAGTTCAGGACGACGTCCAAGAGACCCGCAGGCCATGACCGTCTCAGTCCGGTCACCAACTCCGGGGCGGTGTATTCGAGACCGAGGAGCAGCAGCAACAGCACGACACCGATCTCGGCCGCGACGTGACTGAACTCCCCGCCTGCGACGTCGAGTCGAATCACGCCGCCCGAGCCGAACGCGAGCCCACCGATCAGATAAAGCGGGATCGGAGACATGCCGAAGCGGCCTGCAAGACGGCCGAGTACACCGAGGGCGAAGAACACGGCGCCCAGTTCCACCAGTGCGAGCGCGTTGTTGCCCATCGCCGATCAGCCCGTCGCTTGTGCGGGACTGGTGCTCGCTGAAGGTGCGCGGGACACCGGCCTCACCCGTGGGCGAGGATCTTGGTTGCGCCGTCGAGGCCTTCTGAAGTTCCGACGACGACAAGGAGATCGCCGGCTGTGAACGTGAAATCCGGCCCAGGAGACGGATGTACCTGGCCGGCGCGCATGACCGCAACGATAGACACCTTGGTCCGGGTCCGCATCGCGGTGTCACCCAGCGTCCGACCGTCGTAGGGCGACCCGTCCCCGATCGGCAGCTGCTTGGTGTTGATTCCAGGAAGGTCGCGATGCTCTTCTTGCAACTGCGCAACGAGCTGCGGCGCGCCGAGCAGGTTGCCGAGGACCGCGGCCTCTTCGTTCGACAGCGGCACCTGTGCGGCGCACGCGTCCGGATCGTCGCGCTTCGACACGATCAGATCGGTCGTTCCGTCGCGGTGCGAGACGACACCGATACGCCGCCCGGAGGCGAGTTCGAAATCTTTTCGAACTCCGATTCCGGGGAGCGGAGTCACTTCCACGTTCACGATTTCGAGAGTATCCCTGTGCACCGAGGAGGGGGCGATTTATCCGGGTAAGGGTGCGAAGCGGCCGTCCAAGTCGGGCAGGTACTCCACGACGGCGGTCACCGCCGCTGTCGGGAGCGGTCCGTACAGATGTGGGAACTTCGAATCAGCGGGATCCGATTCCACGCCCGCTTCCCACCGGACCGGCGAATTCAGGCGGCGGGGGTCCAGATGCAGGAGGACGAGGTCGGTACGGCCGGCGAAAATCCGGTTCGCCGGAAGGTGGACTTGTTGCGGCGTCGACAGGTGGATGAAACCCTGGGAGACCAGTGAACTGGGCCGATACTCGCTCTCGCCACGCGCTGTTAACCAATCCTCGGCAGAACAGATATGGAGAAGTGTGTGAAGTTTGGGCACCGTGGGTAGTCCTTTCTCACACGGCACGAAACCACCGTGTTTCGTGTTAGTGACAACACAGTGAAACGCCTTTGGGAACAAAGCCTTCGTCCCAAACGTCTGACACAGTAGTTCTACCGCTCAGAAGATGCGGTGGACGAGGCCCAATGCAATCGGTGCAGACCGAGAGCTAGGACGGAGGAGTCATGCCAGGAACCCTGACAATCACCCCGCTGACCGCTGCGGACCGGTGTGATCGGTGCGGTGCCGCCGCAAAGGTACGCGCAGTGCTTGCCTCCGGTGGAGAGCTTCTCTTTTGCCAGCACCACGCGAACGCCTACAACGACAAGCTTCGCGAGCTTCAGGCAACCATCGAGGCCGAACCAGTCCCAGCGCTGTAGACCCTTCGTCGAGAAACAATCGCAGCGGGCGGCCTTCGGGTCGCCCGCTGTTTTGTACCTCGAAGCGTTACCAGCGGCGCAGGGCAGCGATGCGCTGGGTGAGTTGCTCGGCGCTGGCGATAGCCGTCGGCGGACCACCACACTCGCGACGCAACTCGCCGTGAATGATGCCGTGCGCCTTTCCGGTTCGGTGGTGGTGCATAGCGACGAGACCGTTCAGCTCCCGGCGCAAGTCGGACAACGACTGCGCGGCAGCAACACGTCCGGCAGCTTTTTCTTGGGCAATCGCGGTCTGTGCGCTGCCCGCTTGCCTGGTGACCATCTGCCGGTCCTGGCGGTCGCGCAGCAGCGCCCGCATCTGGTCGCCGTCGAGTAGGCCCGGTAATCCGAGGTAGTCGGCTTCCTCGTCACTGCCCGCGAAAGTCGCCGTTCCGAACGATGAGCCGTCGAAGATGACCTGGTCGAGTTCGGCATCAGCGCCGAGAGATTCGAAGGACTTCTCGTCCTCGCCTGGCTCGTCCTTCTGCTTGTTGGCGTCGGCCAGCAAGTCGTCGTCGAAACCTTCTTTGACGCGATGCGGCTTGCCGAGCACGTGATCGCGTTGGGCTTCCAGCTGACTCGCGAGGTCGAGCAACACCGGGACCGACGGAAGGAACACACTCGCCGTCTCCCCAGCGCGACGCGCACGCACGAAGCGCCCGATCGCCTGGGCGAAGTACAGCGGGGTGGCAGCGCTCGTCGCGTACACCCCGACCGCGAGGCGCGGCACGTCGACGCCTTCGGACACCATCCGGACCGCGACCATCCACCGCTTGTCGGACCCGCCGAATTCGGCGATGCGGCTCGACGCCGTCGGATCGTCGGACAGCACGACCGTGGGCCGCTCCCCCGTCAACGCTTCGAGCAGATCCGCGTACGAGCGAGCGGTCGCCTGATCGGTTGCGATGACCAAGCCGCCCGCATCGGGAATGCCGTCGCGGCGCAGTTGGCTGAGGCGGGTATCTGCCGCACTCAGTACCGCCGGAATCCAGTCGCCGGTCGGATCGAGCGCCACCCGCCACGCACGGGCCGTCTGCTCTGCCGACAACGGCTCGCCCAGGCGCGCGGTGAATTCCTCGCCTGCGTTGTCGCGCCATCGCGCTTCGCCGGTGTAGGCGAGGAACACCACGGGCCGCACAACGCCGTCCTTCAGCGCGTCCGCGTAGCCGTAGGAGTGGTCCGCCTTGGATCGTTGGAAGCCGTCGGCATCCGGTTCGTAGGTGACGAATGGAATCGCGCTGTCGTCGCTGCGGAACGGCGTTCCGGTCAAGGCCAGGCGACGGGTTGCATCGCTGAAGGCCTCCCGGACTCCGTCGCCCCAGCTCTTCGCGTCACCGCCGTGGTGAATCTCGTCGAGGATCACCAGCGTCTTGCGATTCTCGGTGCGCACTCGGTGCCGGGTCGGATGAGCAGCCACCTGGGCGTAGGTCAGCACCACGCCGTGATAGTCGGCTGACGTCGAGCCCGTCGAGTTGGAGAACCTGGAATCGAGCGCCAAGCCGACGCGCTGCGCCGCCTCGGACCACTGGTGTTTGAGGTGTTCGGTCGGTGCCACGACCGTGACCGTGTCGACCGTGCGGTCCGCGAGCAACTCCACAGCGATACGCAGGGCGAACGTCGTCTTTCCTGCACCTGGTGTGGCGACGGCAAGAAAATCGCGCGGCTTCGATGACAAATATTTCGTCAGAGCGCGGCGCTGCCACACGCGAAGGCCACCGCCAGTGCTGGGCCCCGCAGATGTTGCTGACTCGCGTCCTTCTGTCAGCACGACCGCCGGACTCCTTTGCGTTGGTTTACGTTTGCCACGTGAGCTTAGCGGGGTGAACCGACAGATCGTGAAGTCAGCGCGGTGAGAAAAAGGACACGGCGGCGTCTAGCAGGCGCAATGCGTGTTTGTCAGGAATGCTGGAGTCATCATGAGCGATTCGAGCCCCACCGACACCGGTCGCGACGCCGCTGCGCAACCGGGCGGCGCGGTCGCAGTAGCGCGCGTATCGCCTTTCGTGCGCACCTGGCAGGTCTTCTGGCGAACGATCACCAAAGCCTGGGACGATTCCATCTTCTCCAAGTCGGCGACCGCCGCTTTCTGGCAAACGCTGTCGTTGCCACCGCTACTGCTCGGCTTACTCGGTTGCCTCGGCTACGTCGGCGGGTGGTTCGGGCCGGACACCGTCGACATCATTCACGAGAAGATCATCAGTTTCAGCAACCGGACGTTCAGCGCAAACGTGGTCGAGGAAATCATCAAACCGACCGTGACCGACGTCCTGCAGCGCGGGCGCGTCGGCATCGTCTCGGTCGGCTTCATCCTGTCGCTCTGGGCAGGTTCGTCGGCCATGTCGACATTCGTCGACTCGATCGTCGACGCGCACGGCCAACAGGACGCCCGGAACCCCTTGTGGCAACGGATCTTCGCCTTGCTGCTCTACATCCAGTTCCTCATCGCCTCGGTCTTCATTCTCCCGCTCGTCGCGCTGGGACCTGCACGGATCTCTGCTGGGCTGCCGGAGGATTGGCGTGAGGTCGGCACCCGATTGCTGGATTTCTTCTACTACCCCGGCGTCGGCGCGCTGCTGATCGTCGGACTCACGACCCTGTACAAACTCGCGCTCCACAAATCGCTGCCCTGGCATCGCCTGCTGTTCGGTGCGCTCGTCGCGGGCGTGTTCTTCATGGGGGCCAGTGCCACACTGCGGCGCTACCTCAGTTGGGCGTCGCAGTCCGGGGTCAGTTACGGCGCGTTGGCGACACCGATCGCGTTCTTGCTTTTCACGTTCTTCCTCGGCTTCGCGGTCATCCTGGGCGCGGAATTCAATGCGACGATCCAAGAGTTCTGGCCGGCCAGACCGACCCGCATGGAGCAGGTCAAGGAATGGCTCGCCAACCAAGCAGGCGAGGACCCTGCGACGATCGGCCCGGTCAGCCTTGCCAAACAGCTGGCGACCGGTCCGATCCGAGTCGCGACCAGGGCGGTCGGGTGGGGTGAGGATTCCGACAGCGACGACACCATCGCCGACAGCAAAACGGAGCCGATTGCTCGGCCCAGGGATCACTCCCCCTTGCGCAACCCCTCGTAGACCTTCTTGCACTCGGGGCACACCGGCGATCCGGGTTTGGCGGATCGCGTGACGGGGAACACCTCGCCACAGAGAGCGACGACGTGGGTGCCCATCACCGCGCTCTCCGCAATCTTGTTCTTTTTGACGTAGTGGAAGAATTTGGGAGTGTCGTCGTCGGTCGATTCGTCGGTCGTCGAATCCGGCCTTACCTTGGTCTCGGTGCTCACGGCTTCCATGATGCCTTATGACCGACACGCCCGGGCTGGTGCATTTCGGTCACAGGAGTGGGAAGGTGGAGCTATGGCACGAGCCGGATTCGAAGCGTGGGACGACACTGGGTCTGCGCGGCATCCTGCAGTCATCACTGAGGCGGCGGAGTCGTTCGAGGTCCAGCACCGCGCCCGCGTGCGCAGGTACACGATTCTCATGTCGATCCGAATTCCCGCCTTGATACTGGCAGGAATCGCCTACAGCGAGCTCGGAAACCCGTGGGTCGCAATCGCAATCATCGTTGCGTCAGTGCCGATCCCGTGGATCGCCGTTCTCGGCGCTAACGATCGGCCAGCCAAGAAGAAGAAGGAACGACTGGCCTACACCGCCGGACCGATTGCGGCGCCAGCGATCGAGCCTGCACGGCACACGATCATCGACGGCTGAGTCGCCACGCAACAATGTTGGCGTGCTCACCGAAATCTGCGGACCGCTTCGTGCCGCCCTCGTCCGTAACCGATTCACCGCCGATGGCCTTGTCGACCTGCTCGGACCCGATGCCCACGCGGCGTTGACGCGCTCGGAGTCGGTGCCCGCACGGCGGGTCTCGCGCTCCGCTGGTGAACTGGGGACGTTGATTCGGTTGTTCCTGCTGGCGGACGACTGCCCCGAGGACGAGGTTGCGGCGGCCCTGGCACCGCTCGAGACCGACCTCGCGGTCGCAGCCGGTTTGCTGGAACGGGACGGGACACAGGTGCGGACCGCGCTCGACCTACGGCCGGTGGATCTCGGCTCGGGCGATCGCTGGATCATCTCCGACCTCGACGACGCGATGGCAGCGCGGTCGATCACGGCCGATCACGTGCTCGGTCTGGGCCACGCGTCGTATTCGTTGCTGCGGGCGACACCGACAGCGCCGGTCGATTCGGTCCTCGATCTCGGCACCGGCTGCGGTGTCCAAGCAGTGCACGCCGCGGGGTATGCGAAACGGGTCACGGCCACCGACGTCAATCCGCGCGCAATCATGCTGGCTGCGGCGACAGCCGCGCTGAACGGTCTGGATATCGAACTGCTGAAAGGTTCGTGGTTCGAGCCGATCGCGGGCAGGCGATTCGACCAGATCGTGGCCAATCCGCCGTTCGTGGTCGGGCCGGCTCGGGTCGAGCACACCTACCGAGACTCCGGGCTCGATCTGGACGGCGCGAGCAAGCTGGTCGTCTCGCAGGTTCCACAGTTTCTCGCCGAGGGCGGCACGGCAGCTCTGCTCGCATCGTGGGTCCATGTGGCGGGCGAAGACTGGCGCTCGCGCGTCGCGTCCTGGATCCCGGACGAAGGAATCGACGCGTGGGTGGTCCAGCGCGACGTCGCCGATCCAGCGCTGTACGTCGGCACGTGGCTGCGCGATGCCGGCTTGGATCCGCGCGACAGCGCTGCGAAGGAGCAGGCCGAGCGCTGGCTGGACCATTTCGCCGCGGCAGGTGTTAACGGCATCGGATTCGGGTACGTATTCCTCAGACAGATCGACGGAACATCCGATGTGCTCGCCGAAGACCTAACGCACGATTACGACGACCCGCTCGGCGACGAAGCGCTCGCCTACTTCGAACGTTCGGCATGGCTACGGGACAACGACGTTCTCGAGACGAGTTTTTCGATCGAACCGGCGGTCGCGCTGGAACGTATCTACCAGCCAGGAGGTGATGGGTGGGAAGAAGTGGCGACGCGGCTGCACCGAACCACCGGACCGCGCTGGCAGCACGAACTCGACGAATTGGCCACCGCGCTCGTTCGCGGAATGCGCGGCGACGGACTTTCGTTGCACGAATTGATTGCGATGCTCGCGATCGCACATACAGGGGAACTGCCGGATACGGAGCTTGTGGCTGCCGCGAAACAGCTTGCCGAGGCGCTGGTTCGGCACGGCGTGATCGCACCTCGATAGGTCCGGTTCGGCTCGCGTTCCCGCGACTTCGACATCTTCTGTGGTTCTCAGCAACTTCTCAGGACGACGGGCATGAAGCTGCAGCTCAGCGCGCTTTTGGGCTGCAGCAGTCCGGGAACTTTTCACACGTTCGCGCCGTTGATCTGAGTGAGACACCACCGACGAGGGAGGACCGTCATGACCCGACCCACCACCACTCGATTGCGACCGAGCGAAGCCGATCTCGACGCACAGAGCCCCGCAGCCGACCTGGTACGCGTGTACCTGAACGGGATCGGCCGTACAGCGCTGCTCACCGCTGAAGAAGAGGTCGATCTCGCGAAGCGGATCGAAGCGGGTCTGTACGCGCAGAACGTCCTCGCGACCGCGAAGCGCCTGTCGATGACCCGCAAGCACGATCTCGCGCAGATTGTCCGCGAAGGTCAAGCCGCACGCGCTCATCTGCTCGAAGCGAACCTGCGCCTCGTCGTGTCGTTGGCCAAGCGTTACACCGGCCGCGGCATGCCACTGCTCGACCTGATCCAAGAGGGCAACCTCGGCCTCATCCGCGCGATGGAGAAGTTCGACTACGCCAAGGGCTTCAAGTTCTCGACGTACGCGACGTGGTGGATCAGGCAAGCCATCACCCGCGGCATGGCTGATCAGAGCCGCACCATTCGCCTGCCAGTCCACCTCGTGGAGCAGGTGAACAAGCTGGCGCGCATCAAGCGCGAGCTGCACCAGCAGCTCGGGCGTGAGGCCACCGACGACGAGCTCGCTCGCGAGTCGGGCATCCCGGTCGGCAAGATCGCCGACCTCCTCGACCACAGCCGCGATCCGGTGAGCCTCGACATGCCGGTCGGCAGCGACGAGGAAGCTCCGCTCGGCGATTTCATCGAGGATTCCGAGGCGACCTCGGCGGAAAGCGCGGTCATTGCCGGCTTGCTGCACTCCGACGTACGCACGGTGCTGGCCACGCTCGACGAGCGCGAACAGCAGGTGATCAAGTTGCGGTTCGGCCTCGAAGACGGTCAGCCACGCACCCTCGATCAGATCGGCAAACTGTTCGGACTGTCCCGTGAGCGTGTTCGCCAGATAGAGCGCGAGGTCATGGGCAAGCTCCGCAAGGGTGATCGCGCCGAACGACTGCGCGCGTATGCGAGTTAGCCACCGGAAGCTGGTGTGCTGGCGGTAGACCACGGTCGCCGACGGTCACCCTCCGCGCCGGTCGGATCGCCTGTAGCCCCCCTCAGGCAGACGATCCGACCGACGCGAAAATATCGATTAGCTCAATCGACGCGGACCCAAGTCGAGATGACTCGGCTCGGGTCCGATTCGCACTCTGGCGAACAACAATTCTGCTCCGTGCCGGGAGGCGAGAATCGGCTCACAGAGCAATTCCCTGATCTCCGGCAGATCGTCGCAGAGCGCCGAAATCCGTTGCAGCACATCGACAAGCGCCTCTTTGTCAACCGGTTCGGTCGTTGCGGTTCCCGACAGCAGCGGAGCCGCTCGCGGGGCGTCGACCAGGATGTGCGCATCGTCTTCGGTCAGCGGGAGCGCTCGGTAGGCGCGGTCGCCCAGCAGGTCCAGAATGAGCCCCGAGAGGCCGAACGAGACGACGGACCCGAACGACGGATCGTCCTGCACGCGCACGACGCACCCCACTCCCCTCTTCGCCATCCGCTGGATGTGCAGGAGCGGCTGGCCGGAGACTGCTGCCAGGTCGTGATAGGCGGTCCCGACCGACTCCTCGGAGTTCAAGTCGAGGCGCACTCCGCTGAGATCGGGTCTGCTCCGCCACATTTCGCCGGTCGCCTTTGCGGCCACCGGGTAGCCGAGCTCGGCGGCGGCAGCGACTGCTTCGTCGGCAGACGAGACTTCGCGGAAGTCGACGATGTCGATCCCGTAGGCGGCGAGCAACTCGACGACTTCGAGATCGGACAGCCAGCGACTGCCGGCATTCTCCGCCCATCCGGCGATGAGTTCTCGACCCCGATCGGCATCGATACCGGTCGGCCGAACGACCCGCGAGGCCGGCCTGGACCGCCATTGCGAGTACCGCCACACCCGCCCCAGTGCCCGCGCAGCCCGCTCCGGATCGGGGTAGGAGGGAATCGACCCCGCGATGGGGTTGCCGTCCGGACCGTTGACCTCCAGCCCCTGCGCAATGCCTTGCTCGGCGAAGAACGTGGTCACGACAGGCTTGTCGAAGCCTGACACGGCCGACCGGAGAGCCGCCGCAAACGGCGCCATCTGCACGTACACCGGCGGCACCACAATGGCGATCAGCGAGCCGATGTCGGGCGCGGCGATCGCGGACCGTACAGCCTCGGCGAAATCGTCCGGACCCGCTTCCGGCGGCAAATTGATCGGGTCGTCGACGAGGAGACCTTCCGCCTCGGCGGCACCGACAGCGAGCCACGCCAGCGCGGCGCTGTTCCCGACAACAGCCAGTCGCGAACTCGTCGGCAAAGGCTGATAGCCGACCAGCACGGCACAGTCGAACAGCTCGGAAATCGATTCGACCTGAATGACCCCGGCTTGAGCGAATAGGTCCGCCGCGATCGAGTTGTCGATGATCTCCGTATGCGCTCCTCGTGCGCGCGTGGCCCCTCGCCCACTTCGTACGGCGACGATCGGCTTGGTCCGAGCTACGCGCCGCGCGATCCGAGAGAACTTGCGCGGATTACCGAAGCTCTCCAGATACAGCAGAATCACGTCGGTTTCGGGATCGGAATCCCAGTACTGCAGCAGGTCGTTACCGGAGACGTCGGCTCGGTTTCCAGCAGAAACGAACGTGGACAACCCAAGTCGGCGGGCGTGTGCCTCGCCGAGAATGGCGGCACCGAGTGGACCGGATTGGCAGAAGAAGCCCACCCGCCCTCTGGCGGGCATCACGGGCGCGAGGGTGGCGTTGAGGGCCACAGCGGGATCGGCGTTGGCGATACCGAGCGCATTCGGCCCGACCAACCGCATCCCATGCCCACGCGCTTCCTGTACGAGGCGTCGCTGCGCTTCGAACCCGTCCGGGCCGGTCTCGGCGAACCCGGCCGAGAGCACGATCAGACCCTTGACGCCCTTTTCCATGCAGTCGTCGAGCACAGCGTCGATCTGCGTCGCAGGGACCGCAACTACGGCAAGGTCGACGTCGTCCGGGATGTCGCGAACCGTGGCATAGGCGCGCACCCCCTGGACCGAGCGGCGGTCGGTATTGACCGGGAAGACCGGACCGGTGAAGTTCGCACCGAGAAGGTTGGACAGGACGGTGTTACCGACCTTCCCGACCTGAGTCGAGGCACCGATCACCGCAACCGATGTGGGCGACAACAGATTTCGCACGCTGCGCGCCTCCGACGCACGCTCTCGCGAATTGCGGACCGACAACAACGCTTCGGTCGGATCGATCCGAAATTCCAGATGCAGGACCGAGCCGTCGATGCTGCGGCTCACCTGGTAGCCGGCCTCTTTGAAGACCGTCACCATCCCACGGTTCTCCGCTAGCACCTCCGCAACGAACACGTCTATACTGTTTTCCGCCGCTGCGCCTGCCAGATGCTCGAGCAGGATCGAGCCGAGGCCGCGCCCCTGGTGTGCGTCGGCAACGACGAAGGCGACTTCGGCCGAGTTGGACCACGCTTCCGATGAGTCCGGGTCTTTCAGGCGCTCGTACAGTCCGACCGCGATGATCTCCCCACCGAGGATCGTGACGAGGGAGACTCGGTTGCGGTGATCGACATTCGTCGACCGCGCAACATCTTTCGCCGACATCGTCGGGTACGGACCGAAATATCGCAGGTAGCGAGTGCGCTCCGACAACCCGCTGTGAAACGCGACGAGCCGATCGGCGTCGGCGGGCGTGATCGGCCGCATGTGCACGACGCCGCCGTCGGATGCGAGGACGTCGGCCATCCAGTGGTCTGGAAACGCGGGCGCGGGTTCGGGTTCAGTCACGTGGGTCGTCCGGATCCAGGCCGAGCAACGGAAAGACCGCGCGGCGGGTCGCTGCTATCGACGAATCGACGTGCCGGGTGGCCAGGTTTTCTTGGACACCGCCGGGGCCGTCCCACGGTCGAAACGATACGTCTGCCCCCTCACCCATCGTCGTTGGAAGGTCCGCGCGCGGCGCAATCGATCCGACATGGTCGCGCCAACTTTGTGGAACAGGCGTGTCCGGGTCTATATCGCGGTCGAGCGCGGCCGCCAGCAAATGCGTCCACGACCGCGGGACCACGCGGATCAGGCCGTATCCGCCACCGCCGACGGCAAGCCAACGGCCTTCTGCGTGCTCGTCTGCGAGGTCGCGCATCGCCCGGAACGCCGCGCGTTGACCGTCGACGGTGAGCCGCAAGTCGGCCAGCGGATCCTCCCGGTGGGTGTCGACACCGCATTGGCTCACCACGATCTGGGGGCGGAACGCCGCGATCGCTCCCGGAACGACAGCGTGAAATGCCCGCAGCCACGCGGAGTCTTCGGTTCCCGGCAACAAGGCGACGTTGATGGCGGTGCCTTCCGCCGCACCGACGCCGACTTCGGTGGGAAACCCGGTGCCGGGCCACAAACTCGCCGGATGTTGGTGCAGCGAAATCGTCAGCACCCGAGGGTCGGCTGCGAACGCGGCCTGCACGCCGTCACCGTGATGAACATCGACATCGATGTAGGCGATGCGATCGAAGCCGTTGTCCAGCAACCAGGAGATCGCAACCGCGATGTCGTTGTAGATACAGAACCCGGAAGCCATATTCGCCATCGCGTGGTGCATTCCGCCCCCGATGCTCACCGCTCGCTTGGTTCGGCCTGCCGCGATCTCGCGTGCGGCGGTCAACGTGCCGCCCGCGACGATCGACCCAGCCTCGTGCATCTTGGGAAAGATCGGGTTGTCGTCGGAGCCGAGTCCGTACGGTGCGCCGAGGCCTTGTGGCTGGGCTGGGTTGTCGCCTGCGTGTTTGACCGCCTCGATATAGCTCGCGGTGTGGATGCGAAGGAGGTCGGGTTCGCCCGCTGCCGCAGGCTCGATAGTTTCCACGCCTTCCAGCAATCCGAGGTTTGTCGCAAGACGCATTGTCAGATCGAGACGGATGGGATTCATCGGGTGCGTCGGCGACCATTTGTACCCCAGATACTGCGGACACCAGATGACGGTATTGGCATCGTTGCGCGGCGGCGAGACCATGCTGTTCACGCTACTGTGCCCGGTGGGAAGGTAAAGGGCGGTCGTCGTGTTCCTAGGATGAGCGGCAGAGAATTGCGTGTGGTTATCGCCGACCGCGCGGCCGGTAGAATCCTTGACTGACGAAGGGGTATTGGGTGAAGGATCTTGTCGATACCACGGAGATGTATCTCCGGACCATTTACGACCTCGAAGAAGAGGGCGTCACGCCGCTGCGCGCCCGCATCGCCGAACGCCTGGAGCAGAGTGGCCCGACGGTCAGCCAGACCGTTGCGCGTATGGAGCGCGACGGCCTGCTGCTCGTCGCCGGCGACCGCCATCTGGAACTGACCGCCAAGGGCCGCAACCTTGCTGTGGCTGTCATGCGCAAGCATCGGCTTGCCGAGCGGCTGCTCGTCGACATCATCGGGCTCGACTGGGAGAACGTGCACGCCGAAGCTTGCCGGTGGGAGCATGTGATGAGCGAGGAAGTCGAGCGACGGCTCGTTGTCGTCCTCAAGAATCCGACCACGTCGCCGTACGGAAACCCGATTCCCGGCCTCGACGAGCTCGGTGTCGACAAGCCTGCCGACAACGGCGAGGTGCTCGTGCGCCTCACCGATATTCCTCCTGGCACGCCGACCGCAGTAGTCGTCCGGCGCTTGGCCGAACATATTCAGACCGACCCAGAGGTGATCGGGCAGTTGCGCGAAGCCGGCGTTGTTCCGGATGCGAGGGTCACTGTGGAGAACAAGTCCGGCGTCGTGACGATCACCGTGCCCGGACACGAAGGATTCGACCTGCCGGACGAGATGGCACACGCTGTCGCCGTGAAGTGCGTGTGATGAAACTGCTCGTCACCGGCGGCGCCGGTTACGTCGGAAGTGTGTGTGCTCAGGTACTCCTCGAACAGGGCCACGACGTCGTCATCGTCGACGACCTTTCGACGGGCAACGCTGACGGAGTCCCTTCGGGGGCGCAGTTCGTCGAGGGCGATGTCGGTGACCTGGCCGCGGAGATCCTCGGCAGCGACACCTTCGACGGCGTCTTGCATTTCGCGGCGCAATCGTTGGTCGGCGAATCCGTGATTGCACCCGAGAAGTACTGGCAGGGCAACGTCGTCAAGACGCTGGCCCTGCTGGACGCCATGCGGACGACGAACACACCTCGGCTTGTCTTCTCGTCGACAGCGGCGACGTACGGCGAGCCGGAAGCGTCGCCGATCACCGAGAGTGCACCGACCCGACCGACCAACCCGTACGGCGCCTCCAAGCTCGCGATCGACCACGCGATCACGTCGTATTCGATCGCCCACGGCCTCGCCGCGACCAGCCTCCGCTATTTCAACGTGGCGGGCGCATACGCCGGTTTCGGCGAAAATCGCGTCGTGGAAACGCATTTGATTCCGTTGGTCCTCCAAGTCGCCGCGGGAGTGCGTGACAAGATTTCGGTCTTCGGTACGGACTGGCCGACGAAAGACGGCACCGCGGTGCGCGATTACATCCACATTCGCGACTTGGCCAACGCGCACCTGCTCGCGTTGCAGACGTCGGAGAAGGGCGCGCACCGGATCTACAACCTCGGCAGCGGCGCCGGATTCACTGTGCGCGAGGTCATTACGGCGTGCGAACGCGTGACCGGTAAGCCGATTGCGGCAGAGGACGCCCCCCGCCGCGCCGGCGATCCAGCCGTGCTCATTGCGTCGAGCACGCTCGCGATGGACGAGCTGGGCTGGCGGCCTGCCTCCACTGGGCTCGACGAGATCGTCTCCGACGCATGGGAATTCCTGCAGTCTCTCGGCGACCGCTCCCACGCGGCCAAGCGGGCCTGACGACGCGTTCACGCGATTACCGCCGGCGGCAACGTCACACCCAGCAGACGGGCGGCCTCGAAGCCTGCGTCGGCGATCGGGAGTAGCTCGGTGGGCCGCATCCCCGTCTGCAGTACGCCATCGAGCAATCGTGCCAAATAGTGGACCGGATCCGAGTCGAGCGCGGCCTCGAAGGCGATGCCCGCCAGCGGACCGTCGCCACGTACGTAGGCGCTGAAACCGAGAAGTGTTGCCGCGGTACTCCGTTCCGGGTCGGGCAGCGCTCGCGCCATGGTGAGCCATAGCTGCTCCGCGGCTACCGCGTACGGACCGACAGCAACAGCGAGCATTGCGTCCCGCACCATCGAATTGGCCAAAGCGAGACTCAATTCGGCGATCTCGGGTGCAAGGAGGCGCTGGCCCGACTCCGCGACCGCAATGTGGGCGAGCACCATGTTCAACTCGCGCCGACTCCTCTCTGTCGGATCCGGCTTGGCCGTAGCAAGTTTCCGCGCCAGGACGCTCGATTCCCTGGCGTTGTCGATGTGGTCGGCGATCGTCGCGCGTTCGATTGCGCTGGCCCGCTGCAGTGTTGCTGCCAATTCGTCGCGCGAACGGCGTATCTGCCGACCCTCGGCAACGTGGGCAGCCATGATCGCAGAAGTCTGCGGATCCGGCAGAAAGCCCGACCTCGGATCGTCGAGCAGACTCCACCAGAATCGTCCCTTCGCGATCTCGGCAACTGAGTGGACCCCGACCAGCTCGGTGCCGACATCATCGAGTCTGTCGAACAAAGCCTCCGCCACGGCTTCGTAAGCTACTGCCGCAGAGTCGTATTCGTCGTCGGACGCCTCGTCGACAACGAAAGCGATGGCCTTTCGGGCGCGCTCCCGGGCGCAGACACTCGCGAACAGGTCGATCGCAGCCACCATCGCGTCGGTGATGACGTACGGGTCGTCGAATTCGTCGGGCAGGATCAGGTCGTGACGTAGCACTGCTCCGAGTGCTGTGCCCACAGGCCCACCGAGGCAGACGAGGATCAGCGACCGTTCGGGAGTAAAGCCGAGCAGCGCGGGCAACGCAGCCAGCACATCGGCGGGATCGGACACACGCAGCCGATGCGCCGTCGCTGCTGGATCGGGCGGTGATGTTCGAGTTGTCATGGGTCAGAGCGTGTACCAACGCGCCGACGAAACACGCCTCGAGAGGCCGGTTTCAATTCATCTGTGGATAACCCGTCGGGGTGTGGAAGAACTGCGCGTTTCGGCGGGTTTCAGCGCCCTGAAAATGGGATCGTGTCGGCGGCGTGTGGTAGCAGGGTGCAGTCAGGCCTTCTTGACTTTCAGCACCTGTGCGGTGAACAACTCGTCCAACGCAGCGGAATCGGGCTTGGCATTCGAGAAGGAGATGTGTGCGGTCACGATGATCACGTCGCCGACCTGCGCCCACAGCTGCACACTCGTCTGCGTCAGCGGTTTGCTTCCCGACCCTGATGTGACTGTCCGCTTGAATGCCAGCGATTCGTCGGCGTCGACAGGCGCTGCAGGCGTCAACGCCACGTGGATCTTCGTGACGGTGCCGTTCTCCGTCGACGTGACGTCGGGGCACTTCTCGAACCGTGCCCGCTGATCTGCCAACGAACCTGTCGTGCGCGCCAGCGCCACCGAAATCGTCGAGCGGGTCGAATTGTCCGTCCCCACCACGATCGCAGCGTCGGCAGTGTCGAGGTCGATCAGGTCTTGGGCACAATCGGCCGGTTCGACCGTAGCGCCTGCGGCATCGCCGACCAGGTCGCCCAAAGCCTGCGACACCGCGGGACCAGGCAGTTTCACCGCGTCGTACGGAGGCGCGAAACTCGACGTGTCGAGGAGCAACCCACCGAGCTCGCCTGCGACGTGGGCGGCAGCCGTCGTTGCACTCGGCATGGCCTTGCCGTTCACCGTCGCGGAGCAGCCGGATCCGGCCACGGCGACGGCCACGACACTCGCGCACAAGCCCACGCGGAGCTTGCGCGTTCGTCGATTCACGTCTGTCCTCCTGTTACATTTCAGCCCTTGTCGCCCACTGTGCCATCCGGACGCCTCCCACCCCGGTAAGAGAACCGGGTGTCGGTCCTGGAATGTGTTGGCACCCTCCCGACGTTGAACAACTAGAAGATCGGCGTGCGTTGGTGTCTTCGTAGGGGACACTGGAGATAATTCCGCAGGAAGGGGTCCGTCATGGATGAGCAGTCGAGAATGTACGAACTGGAGTTTCCAGCGCCCCAATTGTCTGCTGCCGACGGCGCAGGCCCCGTGCTCATTCACGGTCTGGAGGGCTTCACCGATGCCGGCCACGCTGTCCGGCTGGCAACCTCGCATTTGCGCGACAGCCTCGAGCACGAACTTGTGGCCTCGTTCGACGTGGACGAGTTGCTCGACTACCGCTCGCGTCGGCCGACGATGACCTTCAAGCTCGACCACTTTTCCAACTACGCCGAGCCTGAGCTCAAGGTCTATGCGCTTCGAGACACCGTCGGGACGCCGTTTTTGCTGCTGGCAGGCATGGAGCCGGACCTGAAGTGGGAGCGATTCACCACTGCGGTGCGGTTGCTGGCCGAGCAGCTCGGTGTTCGTCGGACGATCGGGCTCAACGCGATTCCGATGGCGATCCCCCACACTCGGCCGCTGGGCATGACGGCACATTCGAGCAACCGCGATCTGGTCGCCGACCATCAACGCTGGGCTGGTGAGCTGCAGGTTCCCGGCAGCGCGTCGTCGCTGCTGGAATATCGGATGGCGCAGCACGGGCACGAGTCCGTCGGTTTCTCGGTGCATGTTCCGCATTACCTCGCCCAGACCGACTACCCAGAGGCCGCGCAGACGCTGTTGGAGAACGTCGCCAGCAACGCCGGGCTCGAACTGCCGCTCGCCGCACTCGGCGAGGCAGCCGCGCGCATGCGTGAGCAGGTCAACGAGCACATCGAGGGCAATACCGAGGTCGAGGCCGTCGTCGCCGCGTTGGAGCGTCAGTACGACAGTTTCGTGAGCGCTCAAGAACAGCAGTCGACGTTGCTCGCGGGCGACGAAGCGCTACCCAGCGGTGAGGAAATCGGCGCAGAGTTCGAGCGATTCCTTGCCGAGCAGGGTGGATACGACGAAAACAAGGGCGGCGACGGTCCGGTCTGACCGCCATTGTTCGAAACATCGGTGTTACTTGTCGTTCCCATACGAAGCGAGTTCGCGGATTAGGGTACTGGTCAAATAAGGCCAGGAGGCGACATGCCCGATCCGCGAGTGCGCAAACTCCGTCGAGTCCCGGACGCGAACACCAGGCTGGTATTTCGCACAATTCACGGTTATCGCCGTGCATTTCGTATTGCGGGCGAAGGCCCAGCCATCCTGTTGATTCACGGTATCGGTGACAGTTCGGCAACGTGGAGCGACATAATTCCGCACCTCGCGCAGCACCACACCGTAATCGCCCCCGACCTGCTCGGTCACGGTCGTTCCGACAAGCCCCGCGCCGACTACTCGGTGGCCGCATACGCCAACGGCATGCGGGACCTGCTGGCCGTGCTGGGCATCGAGCGGGTGACCGTCATCGGCCATTCCCTCGGCGGGGCGGTTGCAATGCAGTTCGCCTACCAGTTTCCGCAGCTCGTGGACCGGCTGGTGCTGACGTCGACAAGCGCGGTCACCAAAGATATTCACGCGTTGCTTCGGTTGATCTCGGTTCCGCTGGTCAACGAATCGCTACGCCTCTTCCGGCTCCCCGGTGGACGGCTCGCTGCGAAGCTCGCCGGAAATGTCGCTGCACAACTACACGCTGCGACGCTGCGGCCGATGGGCATTCTGAACGAGACGCCCGACCTCGTCCGAATACTCGGCGATATCAAGGACGGCACCGCGTATCTCGCTTTCTTGAAAACACTTCGAGCGGTCGTCGATTGGCGGGGTCAGGTCATCACATTGCTGGACCGGTGTTATCTGAATCAACACATTCCGGTGCAAATAGTCTGGGGTGCGCAGGATTCGGTCTTTCCCGTCAACCATGCGTATCTCGCTCATGCGGCCATGCCCGGTTCGCGGATCGAGATCTTCAATCGCGCCGGTCACTATCCATTTCTCGACGACCCGATTCGTTTCCTGCGCGTCGTCGAATCCTTCATCGGTTCGACCTCACCGGCAACGTTCGACGCTGACGCGTGGCGTACCACGCTGGTCGACGGTGTCGCGGAGTCGATCGCAGCAGGCGGACCTGCCGCTCGCATCGCCGTCCTCGACGCGCTCGACACCGCCGAACGCAGCGCAACCTGACCCTCGCACCGCCGGATTCGGATTCGCAGCGCCGCGACCGTCCTCCTCGAATCGCCAAGAACCAAGGAGTCGACATGAGCACTTCACCGACGCTGCGGCCGGTATCGGAAATCGACACCAGGCTCATCTTTCGGACCATTCACGGGTACCGTCGGGCCGTCCGCATCGCCGGCGACGGGCCGCCGCTGCTGCTGATCCACGGCATCAGCGACAACTCCGAAACGTGGAGCGATGTCATCCCGCATTTCGCGGCGAGCCACCGGGTGATCGCCCCGGACCTGCTGGGTCACGGACGCTCCGACAAACCGCGCGCGGACTATTCGGTGGCCGCCTACGCCAACGGGCTGCGTGATCTGCTGACCGTTCTGGGCGTCGAGCGCGCCACCATCGTCGGCCATTCCCTTGGTGGCGGCGTCGCCATGCAATTCGCGTACCAGTTTCCCCACCTGGTCGAGCGCCTGGTGCTAGTCGGAACAGCGGGCATTCGGGCCGACGTCCATCCAGTGTTTCGGCTCGCGTCGTTGCCTGGCGTCGCGTCCGTGTTGCAACTTCTCCAACTCCCCGGCGCCACGCCACTGCTCGGGTTGCTCGGGCGGCAAGCCGCAGCGCTGTATGCCGCGACCGGCGCATCCAGCGCGTCGATCATGCACGACGCCGTCGACGCGCTGCGTGTCCTGCAAGGGCAGAGCGACGTGATGGGGCACCGCGCTTTCGTCAAAACGCTGCGAGCAGGGGCGGATTGGCGTGGGCAGACCATTACGATTCTCGACCGGTGCTACCTCACCGAACACGTGCCGGTGCAGGTCGTCTGGGGCGCGCGAGACGCGGTCATACCGGTCAGTCACGCTCGGCTGGCACATGCGGCCATGCCAGGTTCGCGGCTCGAAATCTTCGACGACGCAGCCCACTTCCCTTTCCGGGACGATCCCCTTCGGTTCGTCCGACTCGTCGAGCAGTTCATCGATTCGACGCAGCCGGCCATGTTCGACGAATCGGTCTGGCGCGAATCCCTGGCCGAGGGGTTCGCGGTCGCGCAGGTGACCGGCGGCACTGCTGCGCGGATGGCGGTGCTCAACGCGCTCGGTTCGGCCGAGCGAAGCGCAACCTAGATCGAGGGCACCACTAGCCTGGAGCGGTGCAACTATCGAGCGTGGTCGAGGAACTGCCTGCAGGCGGCAGCGTCGAACCCGACTGGCTCTACGACACGTTCACCGCGTGGACCACCGAGCGCGGCCTCGCACTGTATCCCGCGCAGGACGAGGCGTTGATCGAACTTGTGTCCGGCGCGAACGTCATCCTTGCCACACCGACCGGCTCGGGTAAGTCGATGGTCGCTGTCGGAGCGCACTTCGCGGCCTTGGCGAAAGGGCAGCGAACGTTCTACACCGCGCCGATCAAAGCGCTGGTGAGCGAGAAGTTCTTTGCACTCTGCGAGATCTTCGGCGCGGACCGAGTAGGCATGATCACCGGTGACGCCTCGGTGAATCCGCTCGCCCCGATCATCTGTGCCACCGCCGAAATCCTGGCGAACCTCGCATTGCGCGAGGGTGCCGACGCCGACGTCGGCCAGGTCGTCATGGATGAATTCCATTACTACGCAGATCCCGACCGCGGCTGGGCATGGCAGGTTCCGCTGATCGAACTGCCGAAAGCGCAGTTTCTGCTGATGTCGGCGACGCTCGGGGACGTCGAATTCTTCGCCGACGATCTGCGCCGCCGGACCGGCCGACCGACCACAGTGGTCGAGGGCACCGAACGTCCGGTGCCGCTGAGCTATTCGTATGCACTGACCCCGATCGGGGAAACGATCGAGGAATTGGTGGGCACCCATCAGGCTCCGGTCTACGTCGTCCATTTCACCCAGGCCGCCGCACTGGAGCGCGCTCAGGCACTCACCAGCGTCAACTTCAGCAGCCGCGAAGAGAAAGACGCCATCGCGGACGCGTTGGGCGACTTCAGATTTGCGACCGGATTCGGCAAAACCCTGTCGCGACTGGTCCGGCACGGCATCGGTGTCCACCATGCGGGAATGCTGCCCAAATATCGTCGCCTGGTCGAGAAGCTCGCGCAGGACGGACTTTTGAAGGTCATCTGCGGCACCGACACGCTCGGCGTCGGCATCAACGTGCCGATCCGGACGGTCCTGCTGTCGGGGCTGACCAAGTACGACGGCGTCCGCACGCGGCAGCTGAAGGCACGCGAATTTCATCAGATCGCCGGCCGCGCAGGGCGAGCGGGGTTCGACACCATGGGCACCGTCGTCGTGCAGGCACCCGAGCACGAGGTCGAGAACGCCCGGCGCGTCGCCAAGGCAGGCGATGATCCGAAGAAGCTGAAACGCGTGCAACGCAGTAAACCGCCCGAGGGTTTCGTGTCATGGAGCAAGCAGACGTTCGAACGCATCGTTGCAGCGCCGCCGGAGCCGTTGACCTCGCGCTTCGCTGTGTCCAACTCGATGCTGCTCAACGTCATCGCGCGTCCGGGCAACTGCTTCGACGCGATGCGGCATCTGCTGGAAGACAATCACGAACCGCGCCCCGCACAGCGCCGCCACATCCTGCGGGCAATCCAGCTCTACCGCGGTCTGCGTAATGCCGGTGTGGTGCAACAACTTCCCGAACCGGACGCGACAGGTCGCCATGCGCAACTCACGGTCGACCTGCAGCGGGACTTCGCTCTCGACCAGCCCTTGTCACCGTTCGCCCTCGCCACGTTCGAATTGCTGGACCGCGAATCACCGACCTACACCATGGATGTCGTGTCGGTCATCGAGTCGACACTGGAGGATCCGCGGCAGCTCCTCATGGCACAGCAGCATGCCGCCCGCGGTGAGGCGATCGCGTCGATGAAGGCCGACGGCATCGAATACGACGAGCGAATGGAGCTTCTCGAAGAGGTCACCTGGCCGAAGCCGCTGTCCGACTTGCTGATTCCCGCGTTCGAGACCTATCGAGGCGGGCACCCCTGGTTGTCAGAGTTCGCGCCGTCCCCCAAGTCTGTGGTGCGTGACATGGTCGAACGGTCGATGACGTTCACCGAACTGATCGCACACTACGGGCTGACGCGGTCCGAGGGTCTGGTGCTGCGCTACCTCGCCGATGCCTACCGGGCTCTTCGCCGCACGGTCCCGGAGCAGGCACGGACCGAAGAGCTGACCGACATCACCGAGTGGCTGGGCGAGCTTGTGCGACAGGTCGATTCGAGCCTGCTCGACGAGTGGGAACAGCTGACGAACCCCGGCGCAGAAACCGACACGGACCAGATCGCCTTCGACTCCGCTGCACCACGCCCTATTTCGGCGAACGTGCGCGCCTTTCGGGTGCTCGTCCGCAATGCCGTCTTCCGGCGCGTCGAGCTTGCGGCCTTTCGCCGATGGGACGAGTTGCCCGACGACTTCCCCGAGCTCCTCGACCCGTATTTCGAGGAGTACGGAACGATCGGCACCGGCCCGAGTGCGCGCGGTCCGCAGCTGTTTCAACTGGAGCAGTCCCCGACGTCATGGACGGTGCGTCAGGTCCTCGACGATCCCGCGGGCGATCACGGTTGGTCGATCGATGCAGTCGTCGATGTTGCCGAATCGGACGCCGCAGGCGAGGTGGTCTTCGAGGACCTCACGGTCACCGCGGGCTGACGGCCAACGGGAACGGCTCGGCCCACGTTTCGGACTCCAGGTCCGCGACGTTGATCACCCCGGACAGCAGTCGATACCACCCGCAGCAAATGACCGCCTCCAGCAGCAGGTCGTCGCTCCACCGCTCGCGCAGTACCCGCATCGTCTCGTCGCTGATCGACGTGGTCTCGTGGAGCTCGTCGGCAAGCCGCAGCACGGCGCGGTCGTGTTCGTCGTCCCATACGTCGTCGTCCGGGGAACCAACCGCGGTCGAACGGATTTGAGCCTCGCTCAGTCCGACCTGGGGTCGCGCGAACGACGTCACGTGTACGCCCCACTCATAACCCGCACCTGAGCGAGCGGTGGTGCGCGCGATGAGCAGCTCGCGTTCCCGGACGGTCAGGCGTGGTTTGCCGAGCAGCCCCGCACCGAGAGGCCGCATACGACCGAACAGATCACTGTGAATCGCGAGCACGCGGAACAACGCGAGCGGTTCGATGCCGTCGTTTCCCGGCGGCATCCATTTCGACAACATGTCCGTGACAGCGGGCTCGTAAGGGGGCTCGACCGGAGCGATTCTGACCATCGTTCTGACCTTTCGTTGCGCTACTGTTTCAGTAGCATCCACGGTAACGCTACTATTTCCGTAGCACAAGGGAGGAGACGATCGTGGCGACAGAAGAGCGCGCGCACGGCCGGGCGGTGACCGAGGTGTTCGAGTTACTCGGCAAGCGTTGGCAGTTGCGGATCATCTGGGAGTTGCGCACCGGCGCAGCAACGTTTCGTGAACTGCAGCAACGGTGCGACGGCGTGTCGCCGAGCGTGCTCGCCGCGCGCCTGCAAGAGCTGCGCGACGCAGCGATCATCGAGCACGACGACGGCTACCGCCTCACTGCGGCAGGGGACGACCTACTGACGGTGTATCAGCCGATATCCGACTGGACCCGAAAATGGCGGTCGCCGGAGCCGTAGCCCGCAGCAGTTCGGCTACCAGTTCGTAGTCCTGACGACGGGCGCTCGATCCACGGAACGCGAGGCCGATCGTCCGCCCCGGGACCGGCTCGGCGAATCGACCGATCGCCAGCCCCGCACCCGCGATCGCCCCGACCGACATCTCCGGAACCAAGGCCACACCGAGCCCGCCGGCGACGCATTGCAGCAGGGTGGTCAACGAGTTCACCCGCGAACTTCCGACGGTGTCGGGGTGCGCCTCGACCGATCGGCACAGCTCCAACGTCTGGTCCCGCAAGCAATGACCCTCTTCGAGCAGCAGCAACCCGAACTCACCGAGCACGTCGATCGGCAGCTCGGTCTTGCCCGACAAGACATGAGCCTGCGGCACCACCAGTACGAAATTCTCACGGTAGAGGGGAATTTCGATCAGTCCGTGCGAGTCGGCGGGCACAACCACGGTCGCGAGGTCGAGCGCACCCGCACGAAGGTCGTCGAGCAGTCGTGCCGTTTGGTCTTCGACAACCTGCAACGCGAGTCCAGGCACATTTTCCCGCAACGCGGGCAACAACTCGGGCAACACGTAAGGCCCGATGGTCGGTATGAAGCCGATGCGGATCCGGCCGGTCAGGCTGTTGCCGACGCCAGCCGCGGCCGAGAAGAACCGGTCCGCAGCCTCGACAGTCGCCAGTGCATCCGGCAACAGATGCTTGCCCGCGGTCGTCACCAGCACCTTTCGCGTGCTGCGTTCGATCAATTGGACGCCGAGGGCATGTTCCAAGGACGCCAACGCCTGAGACAGCGTCGGTTGGCTCACGTTCAGACGCGTCGCGGCAGTTCCGAAATGCCGGTACTCGGCGACAGCGACGAACGCGCGCACCTGAGACAACGTCGGTTGATGCGCTTGGTCCGACATACCGATAAGACTACGACGCCTGTTGCGTCGTGCCTGTCGTTTCGCATTTCCAGTAACCTGCCGACATGGGAGTCGAGGTCAACGTCGTACGCGTATTCACCGATCCGACAGGAGAGTTCGGCAATATCCTCGGAATAATCGATGCCGCAGCGGTCCCGGAAGACCAAAGACTCTCCGTAGCAAAACATCTCGGCTACAGCGAGACCGTCTTCGTCGAGCTCGCCGCCCTCGGTTCCACGGTCCGGGCGCAAATTTTCACTCCCGCAACCGAACTGGCCTTCGCCGGCCATCCCACGGTCGGGCTCGGCTGGTGGTTGAGCGAAAGGGGCACACCGGTCGAAAGCCTCGAAGTGCCCGCGGGCCTCGTTGCGGTGACGCGGACGAACGGTCTGACGAAGGTTCGCGCCCGCGCTGAGTGGGCTGCCGAAGCCACCTTCCTCGACCTGCCGACCGCTGACGACGTCGTCGCGCTGGATCCCGACTCCTTCACCGACGGCCACCACTATGCATGGGCATGGTCGGACGAATCGGCAGGCGCGATCCGCTCACGAATGTTCGCCCCGAACCTCGGGATTCGCGAAGACGAGGCCACCGGTGCCGACGCGGTCCGTATCACGTCGCGCCTGCAGCGCGACCTCGTGATCACGCAAGGTCGGGGCTCGCAGATCTTCACGACCTACAACGGCGACGGCTGGGTCACCATCGGCGGCCGGACCGTGCCGGAGCGGACCTTCACCCTCTAACCCCGTGCGCGCGTCTCACCCCTGCAAGGGTGAAATTCGCGCACGGTTCTACGAGGCGCGCAGCGCCCGACGGACCGCCGCCGCCATCTCGGCGACCTGCTCGTCGGTCATCACGAACGACGGCGAGAACTGCAACGCGCCCACACCGGCAGCCCGGCCGGACACGCCGTGCTCACGGAGGGTCTTCACGAACGGCAGCGCCTCGGCGGGGTCGGCAAGCTGCACAGCCGCGACCGCACCGATCCCGCTACGGACCTCCTGCACCCGAGGCTCGTCGGCCAGCGGCGAAAGATGTTCGTGCAGTGACGCTTCCAGCCGCTTCGACTCGACCAGCAAGTCCTCGCGCTCCATGATGTCGAGCGTGGCCATCGCGGCAGCCGCGGCACCGGCGTGACCGCCGTAGGTGTAGCCGTGGCGCCACCACACTCCCCCGGCGAAGAAAGGTTCCGCGATGTGCGGCGCGATGAAGACAGCACCCATCGGCACATATCCGGACGTCAGACCTTTCGCCGTGGTCATGATGTCGGGCTGCAGGTCGAATCGCGACGACGCGAACCAGGATCCACCGATTCGACCGAAACCGGTCACGACCTCGTCGGCGACGAACAAGACGTCGTGATCGCGGCAGATCTGGCGGACCTCGGCGAGGTAGCCCTCGGGCGGCAGGTAGACCCCGCCAGCACCGATGATCGGTTCGGCGAAGAACGCCGCGATGTTGTCGGCCCCGATCTCCTCGATCAGCGCGAGCAGGCTCTTCGCGTCGTCCCACGCCACGGTCCGCGCGTCGGCCATCAATTCGCCGTAGCCCTCGCGGTTCGGCGGGATGCCCGCCAACGCCGTGCCCGCGACGTGCATGCCGTGGTAGGCCTTCTGTCTGCCGACGATGATTCGCTTCGACGGCTTGCCGACCTCACCCCAGTACCGCCTGGCCAACTTTGCCGCGGTGTCGATCGAATCCGAGCCTCCGGAAGTGAAGAACACCTTGCTTCCCGCAACCGGCGCGATGGCGCCCAGCCGCTCGGCAAGCGCGAGCGTCACCTCGGGGACGAAGTCGCCGAAGTTCGAATAGTGGGCCACTTTCGCGAGCTGATCGGCGACCGCGTCAGCGATTTCACGCCTGCCGTGGCCGACGTTCGCGAACCACAACCCTGCGGTGGCGTCGAGATACCTGGTCCCTGCGGAATCCCAGATGTAGGCGCCTTCGCCACGTGCGATGACGAACGCGCCCTTCTCGACGGCCCCCATATCGGCAAATCCGTGCCACAGCGAACCCATGTCGCGACCCCTTCGCAAGCCTGACGATCTGTGTGGCGACTATCCCATGTCGCCGGTCGCGCGCGAAGGTCGGCCGTCTCCTTCGATACCCTGGACCTGCCATGACCAGGACATCGAACGCACCGGAGCTACGCGCGAGACTGGCGGCACTCACTTTCCGCGACGAGCATCGGCTGCGCAGGCAAGTCGACCGCGCGGCCACCCCGGACGCGATCGAGAAGGTCGAACGCGACATCGCCGCTGCCGAAGTGCGCGTCGCCAACCGGCGGGCGTCCGTGCCTGTGATCCGCTATCCCGAAGCATTGCCTGTCACCGCACGTCGAGAAGACATCGCTGCGGCGATCGCCGCACACCAGGTGGTCGTCGTCGCAGGCGAAACCGGCTCGGGCAAGACGACGCAGATTCCGAAGATCTGTCTGGAGCTAGGCCGGGGCATTCGCGGAACCATCGGCCACACCCAGCCGCGGCGGATCGCCGCCCGCACGGTCGCCGAGCGGATCGCCGAAGAACTCGACACCGAACTCGGTGACGTCGTCGGCTACACAGTGCGGTTCACCGACCACGCGTCGGAGGGCACCCTCGTCAAATTGATGACGGACGGCATTCTGCTCGCCGAGATTCAAAGAGATCGGCTGCTGCGCCGCTACGACACGCTGATCATCGACGAAGCGCACGAACGCAGCCTCAATATCGACTTCCTGCTCGGGTATCTGCAGCAGCTGCTGCCGCGCCGACCTGACCTCAAGGTGATCATCACCTCGGCGACCATCGATCCCGAGCTGTTCGCCCGGCACTTCGCTCGCAACGGCGTACCAGCGCCCATCGTCGAGGTATCCGGGCGGTCGTACCCCGTCGAGATCCGGTACCGACCGCTGACCGTCGAGACGAGTACCGAAACGATCGATCGCGATCCCGTCGACGCGGTGTGCGATGCGGTCGTCGAGTTGTTCGCGGCAGGCGACGGCGACGTGCTCGTCTTCCTGTCCGGTGAACGTGAAATCCGAGACACCGCCGATGCATTGAACGATCTGAAGCTCGCCCGCACCGAGGTCGTACCGCTCTACGCACGCTTGTCTGCGGCCGAACAGCATCGCGTCTTCACCGGTCATACGGGTCGGCGCGTCGTACTGGCGACCAACGTTGCAGAGACGTCACTGACCGTGCCGGGCATCCGCTACGTCGTCGATCCCGGAACCGCCCGAATTTCGCGGTACTCCCAGCGAACCAAGGTCCAGCGGCTGCCGATCGAGCCCATCTCGCAGGCCTCGGCACGACAACGGTCCGGGCGGTGCGGGCGCGTCGCCGACGGCATCTGCATCCGGCTGTATTCCGAGGACGACTTCGACGCTCGCCCACAGTTCACCGAGCCGGAGATCCTTCGCACCAACCTGGCTGCCGTCATCCTGCAGATGACCGCACTCGGCCTCGGCGAGATCGAGAAGTTCCCGTTCGTCGAGCCGCCCGACAACCGCAGCATCCGCGATGGCGTTGCGCTGCTCGAAGAATTGGGCGCCATCACCACGACCAACGGTCTCGCGCTGACCAAGGTCGGTCGCGAACTCGCCCAGCTGCCCGTGGATCCGCGGATGGCACGCATGCTCGCCGAGGCACACAAAGTTGCGTGTCTGAAAGAGATGCTCATCATCGTCTCGGCGTTGGCGATTCCGGACGTCCGCGAGCGACCGTCGGAGCACCAGCAAGCCGCTGACACGTCGCACGCACGGTTCAACGTCGAAAACTCGGACTTCCTCGCCTTTTCCCGGCTGTGGGACTACCTCGCCGAGCAACGCCATTCGTTGTCGTCGAGCCAGTTTCGGCGAATGTGCAAGTCGGAATTCCTGCACTGGTTACGCATTCGCGAATGGCAGGACCTGCACGGCCAGCTCCGCACGATCACGCGCGGACTCGGCTGGGACGAGAACTCCACGCCCGCAGGCGACAACGCTGTGCATCAGGCGCTGCTGGCTGGGCTGCTGTCCCACATCGGACTGCGCGACGCCGAGACCCGCGATTTCCTCGGTGCCCGCGGCGCGAAATTCGCGATATTTCCCGGCTCGTCGTTGTTCAAGAAGCCGCCGCGGTGGGTTATGGCCGCGGAATTGGTCGAGACGTCGCGACTGTGGGGCCGGATGGCCGGGCGCATCGAGCCGGAATGGGCGGAAAGGCTTGCGCCACATCTGATCAAGAAGACCTATTCCGAACCGCATTGGTCGAGCAAACGCGGCTCGGCGATGGCCTACGAGCGGGTGACGCTCTACGGCATCCCGTTGGTGACTAATCGGCCGGTCGGTTACGGCCAGATCGATCCCGAAGCGTCGCGCGAGCTGTTCATTCGACATGCCCTGGTGCAAGGCGAGTGGCGGACGAACCACGAGTTCTTCCGCCGCAACGTCGCGTTGCTCGACGACCTCGAAGGTCTCGAACACCGTGCTCGCCGACGCGACATCGTTGTCGACGACGAGACACTGTTCGCGTTCTACGACGAACGAATCGGACCCCAGGTCGTCTCGGCGCAGCATTTCGACACGTGGTGGAAGAAGACGCGCCGCACACAACCGACCCTGCTCGATTTCACTCCCGAGGCGGTCCTCCACGAATCGGCTGCACCGGTTCTGAGCGGCGACTACCCGGACGCGTGGCGACAGGGTGAATTGCAGTTCGGCCTCACCTACCAATTCGAGCCGGGCGCCGCCGACGACGGCGTGACCGTGCGTATTCCGGTCGCGCAGCTCGCGCGCGTGCAAGGAGTCGGCTTCGACTGGTCGGTGCCCGGCATGCGCGAGGAGTTGGTGACCGCGCTCATCAAGACCCTCCCGAAACACCTGCGCCGCAACGTTGTTCCTGCGCCGGACTTTGCTCGCGCGGCACTTGCGGCCGTTCGGCCGCGGTCGGAACCGCTGGTCAACGCCATCGCTCGGGAGCTGACTCGCCTCGCGGGCTCCCCCATCGCGCCCGCCGACTTCGACGTCGCCGCGCTGCCGGACCACGTCCGGATGACCTTCGCCGCGATCGACGCCTCGGGAAAGATCGTCGGCAGCTCGAAAGACCTGACCGCGCTGCGTCGACAGCTGGCCACCGAGGTCGCCACCGCGGTCGCGCGTGCAGCTGACGGGGTCGAACGCGCGCCGGCGTCGACCTGGACCGCCGACACGCTCGGGACGATCGCCGACACGATCACCCGCGATGTCGGTGGCCAACGGGTGACCGGTTATCCAGCGCTGGTTCCTGAACGCACTGGCGTGGCTGTTCGGGTGCTGAGCACGCCTGGTGAACAGGCCGCGTCGATGCGGGCCGGCACCCGCGCCCTGATTCTTGCTGCGGTGCCGACTCCCGCGAAGCAGCTCACAGCCGGACTGTCGCCCTCCGCCCGAGTCGTCTTGAGCCAGAACCCGCATGGATCAATCGACGCGCTGATCGACGACTGCCGAGCATGCGCCGTCGATGAATTGCTCAGCGCCGCCCGTGGACCCGTGCGCTCCCCCGAGCGATTCGCTGAGCTCGTCGCCACAATTCGACCGCAACTGTTTCCCGCGGTGAGCGAACTGGTCCGGGCGGTCGTTCCGATCCTGACCAAGGCGGGCGAGCTGCGAAGTCGGCTCGACGGAGCGCGAGGCGAGCCGGCCGACGACGTCGCCGATCAGTTGAAGAACTTGGTGTTCGCCGGTTTCGTCACTGATCTCGGCCGCGCTCGACTGCGTGAGCTGCCGAGATATTTGGACGGTGCAATCGCGCGCCTGGACGCCTTGCCCGCAAGCGCGGACCGCGACCGTGCCGGAATGGTTGTGCTGGACCGGGTATACGCCGCCTACGACCGATTGCTCGAGGCGCTGCCGGAAGCCCGGCGCAGCTCTGCGAGCGTGGTCGAAATATCGTGGATGATCGAGGAACTGAGAATCAGCTTGTTCGCGCAGCGGCTCGGGACGCCGTATCCGATCTCGGCGAAACGCATCGAGCGTGCGATCGCCGAAGCCGGCCGCTGACTTACCAGCTACCGCAACGCTATTCGATAGGCGCGGATGCCCGGTGGGCCCGCAGATCTTCGATTTCGCGCTCGAAGTCGTCGGCCGAACTGAACGACCGATAGACCGAGGCAAATCGGAGATAGGCGACCTCGTCGAGATCACGCAACGGACCGAGGATGGCCAATCCGACTTCATGACTGGGAATCTCGGCCGACCCTGACGCGCGAACTGTGTCTTCGACTTGCTGTGCAAGGAGATTGAGCGCGTCGTTGTCGACCTGCCGGCCCTGACATGCCCGCTTGACGCCTCGCATGACCTTCTCGCGACTGAACGGTTCGGTGACGCCACTTCGCTTGACCACCGCAAGCACTGCAGTCTCGACCGTGGTGAACCGCCTACCGCAGTTGGGGCAAGACCGTCGTCTCCGAATCGCGGCGCCTTCTTCTGCCTCTCGTGAATCGACGACTCTGGAATCAGGGTGTCGACAGAATGGGCAGTGCATGCCGAGTCCTTCTTCGATGCCGACATGCTCGCGACCGACCAGCGCAACCGCTCGGGAGCCGTCGAACAACAACTCACGAAGCGGAACAGCGAAGTCGACGCGACCACTCGGCGTGGCGTGACCAACAGGATCCGAGGATACCCGTCCGACTGCCAACCCATCGCGAACGCCCACAAGCAGTGGCGCGAGCCCAGACCTGGCCTGGGCCAATGACTCGAACATGGCCGACCCACGAACTACTGGGCGACCGTGGCCGGTGTGATGAGCGACTGCCCCGGCGCGACACTCGCGGTCGACATTGCATTCAGATCGAGAATCCGTGCAACTGTCTGGTCGACCGGCAGATCCGGCGCAACACGGGCTGCGACGTCGGACAACGACTCGCCTTCCTGCACCTGGACGACCACAGTGTCTGCGGGACCGTCGGTGAGCGCACCGGTCTTCATATTCCACAGACCGGCTAGACCGCACACGACCAGCGCACTGAGCAACGCGGTGGCAACTGCGACACCGAAGCCATGCCCGGTTCCGACCGCGCTGCGATGCGGCGCGGTCGAAAAACCGTCGCTGTGGTGGCCGTATTCGACAAGCCCGTTCGCGGGCCTGCTGAAATCCCGGCTGCGAGTGCGTGTTCGGGCAGGCGCCGTGGTGTCGATGTCGCGGTACTCGTGCGTTGCGATGCTCATCGCGTCCTCCGATAGTCCGTCTAGTGTTCGATCAAGCGTTCGATGAACGCCTGTTCGAATTTTCTACCACGGCCCACCGACAAAGTCTCTAGATTCGCGACACGTGTCGAACAGGTGTTTGAAACAGTCGGTGGATCGCGCTAGATTCAACACCGACACACCGAGGTCGGCGAGCACCGGCGCAAGGGCCGGGATTTCGCTCGGGATTTCGCTCAACGCGAGCAAGCCAACTGGGAGGACGGTCGACGAAAATGAAGGACGGACACCAATGAGCGACGACAACCACGACGGGCCGGATATCGCGTCCGGTCTCACCGATCGGCAGCGCAAGGTTCTCGAGGTCATCCGGGCATCGGTCAACGAGCGTGGCTACCCGCCCAGCATCCGCGAGATCGGCGACGCGGTCGGATTGACGTCGACGTCGTCGGTCGCACACCAGCTGCGCACGTTGGAGCGCAAGGGATTTCTGCGTCGCGACCCCAATCGGCCGCGCGCCGTCGATGTTCGCGGACTCGACGAATCGTTCGGCCCGCCGCCGCACGACGATTCACAACCACCGTCCGCCGAACACGACGAGCTGCCGACGCCGACGTTCGTGCCGGTGCTCGGTCGCATCGCCGCCGGCGGGCCGATCCTCGCCGAACAAGCCGTGGAAGACGTCTTCCCGCTCCCCCGCGAACTCGTCGGCGACGGGTCATTGTTCCTGCTGAAGGTGGTCGGTGAGTCGATGATCGATGCCGCGATCTGCGACGACGACTGGGTGGTCGTCAGGCAGCAGAACGTCGCGGACAACGGTGACATCGTCGCTGCGATGATCGAGGGCGAAGCCACGGTCAAGACCTTCAAGAAGTCCGGCAAGCAGGTGTGGCTGCTACCCCACAACCCGCTCTTCGAACCGATCAACGGCAACAACGCGGCAATCCTCGGAAAGGTGGTCACCGTCATCCGCAAGCTGTGACGCTGCCCGACGCTCGCGCTCAGGCCAGGTTCAGGCCCCTGCCGATGATTTCCTTCATGATCTCGGTGGTGCCGCCGTAAATGGTCTGCACGCGGGCGTCCATGTACGCCTTGGCAATCGGGTATTCCTTCATGTACCCGTAGCCGCCGTGCAACTGCAGGCAGCGGTCGATCAGCTTGACCTGTGCCTCCGAGCTCCACATCTTCGCCATGGCGGCTTCCTGCACGGTCAGCTTGTCTGCGTTGAGCAGCTCGATGCACTTGTCGACAAAGACGCGCACGATCGTCGTCTCGGTCGCCAGCTCGGCGAGCACGAATCGGGTGTTCTGGAGCGCGCCGATCGGCTTTCCGAATGCTTTGCGGTCGCGGCAGTACTGGATGGTCGTCTCGAGTGATGCTTCCATCGCGGCGATTGCCATGACAGCGATGGACAACCGCTCTTGGGGCAGGTTCTGCATCAGGTGGATGAAGCCCATCCCCTCCTGGCCGAGCAGGTTTGCCGCCGGTACTCGAACATCGGTGAAGTTGAGTTCGGCGGTGTCCTGGGCAACAAGGCCGATCTTGTCGAGGTGACGCCCCCGTTCGAAGCCGGCCATCCCGCGCTCGACCACGAACAAGCTGAAGCCCTGCGCTCCCTTGTCAGGATCGGTCTTCGCGACCACGATCACGAGGTCGGAATTGATGCCGTTGGTGATGAAGGTCTTCGATCCGTTGATCACCCAGTCGTCGCCGTCACGAACCGCGCGAGTTTTGATTCCCTGCAGGTCACTGCCTGTGCCAGGCTCGGTCATGGCGATTGCGCTGATCAGTTCGCCACTCGCGAAACCGGGCAGCCAGCGCTGTTTCTGCTCGTCGTTGCACAGGTCGATGAAGTACGGCGCACACACGTCGTTGTGCAGGGTGAAGCCCAATCCGCTGTAACGACCCTTTGTCGTCTCCTCGGTGATGACCGCGTTGTAGCGGAAGTCCTTGACACCGCCGCCACCGTATTCCTCGGGGACAGCCATCCCGAGGAAGCCCTCTTTCCCTGCTTCCAGCCACACGTCACGGTCGACGATGTGCTGTTCTTCCCACTTGTCGTGGTTCGGGGCGACGTGCTGCTCCAAGAACTTTCGGTACGACTCGCGGAACAGATCGTGTTCGGGCTCGAAAAGGGTGCGCTCCATTGCGGCTCCTGAATATTGGTGTTGGCACGTTGCCAACGAGAATACCCGTCAGCCCAGGATGCCCGTCGCGACCGCCCTCGCTTGCGTCGGGTCGTCGGTAGCGAGCACCGCTTCCGCGGCGCGCCGACACTCGTCGAACGTCACAGACGCCACCCGCGCGCCGACGGACCCTACTGCGGCAGCCGCACACGACAACGAAGTGATACCCAAACCGACGAGCACGCAGGCCAAAACTGGATCGGCAGCGGCCTCGCCGCACACTCCGACCGGCTTGCCCACCGCCGCACCCGCCGCAGCGGTTCGCGCAACGAGCGCGAGTACTGCCGGCTGCCAAGGGTCGGTCAACGCTGCGAGATCAGCCGACTGACGGTCCGCGGCCATTGTGTACTGGGCAAGGTCGTTGGTACCGATCGACAGGAAGTCCACGTGGGACAGGATCCGTTCCGCCAGCAGCGCCGCGGAGGGAACTTCGATCATCACGCCCGGCGACAATCCGCGCGACCGCACCTTCGCCGCAAACGACGCCGCCTCGGCCGGGGTCGCGATCATCGGTGCCATCACCCACGGTGCGGTGCCGGTCGCGGCAGCGGCCTGCGCAATCGCGTCAAGCTGGCGATCGAGAATCCCGCTGTCGTGCATGGCGATTCGAATGCCGCGCACACCGAGGGCTGGGTTCGGCTCGTCGGGGTGGCTCGCGAATCGCAGCGGCTTGTCGGACCCAGCATCCAGCGTACGAATGACGACCTTCCGGCCGCCGAACGCGTCGAGCACTGCTTCGTAGATCGTCGCCTGCTCGTCGACAGTCGGTTCGGTATCGCGGTCGAGGAAGCACAATTCGGTGCGAAAGAGTCCGACTCCCCCGGCAGCAGTCTGGCTGGCCGCTTGCGCCCCAGCCCCGTCCTGCACGTTCGCGAGGATGTCGACGCGACGTCCATCGCTCGTCGCGCCCGGACCCGACCAGCGCGCCGAAGCCTGCGCGTTCACTCGATACGCGGCGACGGCTGCGGCAGCAGCTTGCGGGTCCGGGGCCACCTGGACCTCGCCCGTCGTACCGTCGACCAGCACAGCCGCACCTGCAGGAACGTCGTCGAGTCCGTCTACGGCGACGATGCACGGAATGCCCAGCTGACGAGCGATGATCGCGGTATGGCTCGTCGGCCCGCCGCGTGAGGTCGCCAGACCGAGGATGAGCGACGCGTCCAACCCAGCGGTATCTGCGGGGGCCAGGTCGTCGGCAAGCAAGATCGAGGGTTCATCGGGTATCGGGATGCCGGGCTCGGGAGCACCTGCGAGTTCGGCGATGACGCGATCTCGGACATCGTGCAGGTCGGTGACCCGCTCGGCCATCAGCCCACCGAGTTTGGTGAACATCGTGGCGAATTTCTCGGTCGCGCCGGCCGCGGCGGCCGCAGCCGGAGTTCCCGCGTCGATGAGTTTCTCGGCAGCACGCAACCAACCACGGTCCTGGGCCATCGCTGCATTGGCGGCCAGCACCTCGGCGGCTGCGCCACTCGCGTGGCCTGCTCGTTCCTTCAACCGCGCAGCCACGGCCGACGTGGCGCGCGTGAATTCCTCACGCTGAGCGGATCGAAGGGCTTCGGCAACAGGGCGGATATCGATATCCAGCACGGGACGCACACCCGGCCGGATCGCCCTCGCGTAGCCGACGCCGGGGACCACTGGGGTGCCGCGCAACACCGTGAGCGCTATATCCCGGACCGAATGTGTCATGTGAGCTCCTCGTCACGTCTTGTGCCTTACGTGACCTAGCTTACTCAAAATTCTTGACAAAGCAACAGAGTCGGGCGTAAAACAACATATAACCAAATCAAACACAAAGGAGACGGACATGTACGCAGAGGAACGCCAACAGGCGATCGCCTCGCTTGTCGGTCAGCGTGGCCGCGTTTCGGTAGCAGACCTATCCGATCTCTACAGCGTCACGACCGAGACGGTGCGCCGCGATCTTGCGGTGCTCGACCGGATGGGCGTCATCCGCCGAGTCCACGGCGGAGCAGTGCCCGCTACCGCGTTGACGGCACTGGAGCCAGGTATTGCAGAACGCGAGGTCGCGCACGCAGACGAGAAGGACCGCATCGCCAAAGCTGCCCTCGACTTCTTGCCTGGTGCCGGCGGCAGCATCTTGTTCGACGCCGGAACCACGACGGGCCGGATCGCGGCGCTTCTGCCTGCAGATCGGGATCTGACGGTGGTGACCAACTCCATTCCGATCGCCGCGCGTATCTCCACACTCGGCGGCGTATCACTGCAGGTGTTGGGCGGACGGGTCCGCGGGCTGACCCAGGCCGCCGTCGGCGACGAGGCGCTCCGCGCCCTCGCCACGCTGCGCGTCGATGTCGCGTTCATCGGAACGAACGCCATCAGCACCGGTCACGGAGTGTCGACGCCCGACAGCGACGAAGCCGCCGTCAAGCGAGCAATGGTCGCCGCAGCCCACCACGTCGTCGTCGTAGCCGATTCGTCGAAGATCGGTCGCGAACTTCTGATCAGCTTCGGCTCACTCGATCGAATCGACGTACTGGTCACCGATTCCGACATCGCCGACGCCGACAGAGACGCGATCCGCGAACTCGGCGTCGAGGTCGTCGTCGCATGATCGTCACCCTGACCGCAAATCCGAGCATCGATCGGACGGTCGCACTCACCGAAGCTTTGCAACGCGGCGCTCTGCATCGCGCGCAAGCGGCAACCTCGCATCCCGGCGGCAAAGGCATCAACGTCAGCCGGGTTGTCAGCGCGGCGGGAGTTCGGTCCGTCGCCGTGCTTCCCGGCAACCTCGAAGATCCGTTGCTGCTCACACTGACGGAGTTGGGCATCGAGCATCGGCACGTCGACGTTGCTGGGCATGCCCGCACGAACCTCACCATCACCGAACCCGACGGCACCACGACGAAGATCAACGAGTCCGGCAACCTACTCGGCGCCGCCGATCTGGCGCGGCTCGAGCGTGTACTCAGCGAGGCTGCGGCAACAGCGCATTGGGTGGTGCTGTCAGGCTCGCTGCCACCCGGCGCACCCGTAACCTGGTACGCGGACCTGGTCGTGATGCTCGCGCTGAGCCCGGCTCGTATCGCTGTCGATTCGTCCGACGGGCCACTCCGCGCCCTTGCGGCCCGCTTTCCGATCTCGGCACCACACCTGCTCAAACCCAATGCGGACGAACTGGCGCAGCTCACGGGCATCGACGCCGACGAATTGGAACGCTCTGCCGCACACGGTGATCCAACGTTGGCAGCCAAGGCCGGTCGCACCCTGGTCGATCGGGGAGTCGACACCGTGCTGGCGACGCTCGGATCGGCAGGCGCAGTCCTGATCACCTCCAACGGCGCGTGGCACGGCGCTCCCCCGCCGATCACCCCGCGGAGCACCGTCGGCGCCGGCGACTCCTCACTCGCCGGCTACCTGCTCGCGCACATCGACGGCGACGGACCCGAGGAATGCCTGCGACACGCCATTGCGTACGGCGCCGCAGCCGCTGCGCTGCCCGGAACCGCCCTGCCAACTCGCCACGACACCGACCCGGCGTCGGTGTCGATCACCCAAATCTTCGGCTGACGCCCCGATCCGCCGACAAGTAAGGACCCACAATGTCTGCACCGACAACTCGACCCGACATCATCACCCCGGACCTCATCGCGCTCGACGCAGATCTGGGCAACTCGAAGGACGCCGTCATCGCCGCGCTTGCGACGCGACTTGCCGACGCCGGAAGGGTAACGAGTCCCACCGATCTCGCCGACGACGCGCTCGCGCGTGAGGCGAAGTCGGCAACCGGACTTCCCGGCGGCATCGCGATTCCGCACTGCCGCAGCGAATCCGTGACGACGGCGTCGCTCGGCTTCGCCCGGCTGGACCCGAAGGTCGATTTCGGCGCGCCCGACGGTCCGGCGGACCTCGTGTTCCTCATCGCCGCACCCGAAGGTGCAGGCGCCGAGCACATGAAACTGTTGTCCAAGCTGGCACGAGCCCTCGTCAAGCCCACGTTCGTCGCCGACCTGCGGGCCGCCGCGACGCCCGACGCGGTCGTTGCACTCGTCCAAGGCGTGGTCAACCCCGCACCCAAGGCCGCCGTTGCACAGAAGACCGTAGCTCCCACGCCAGAACCGTTGTCCGCCAAGCACATCGTCGCAGTGACCGCATGTCCGACGGGCATCGCGCACACCTACATGGCGGCAGACTCGCTCGTCGCGGCAGGCAAGCGAGCAGACATCACCGTGCACGTGGAAACCCAAGGCTCCAGCGGCAGTACGCCGTTGGCACCCGAGGTCATCGCGTCCGCACAAGCCGTCATCTTCGCCACCGACGTCGGCGTCAAGGGTAAGGAGCGGTTCGCAGGCCTGCCGGTCGTCGCGTCGGGAGTGAAACGCGCCATCAACGAACCCGACGCGATGATCACCGAGGCCCTACGGGCAGGACTCAATCCGTCCGCCGCGAAGGTCGAGGGCGCCGCATCGACCGCTCCTGAAAAGGCCGCCGGATCGATCGGTTGGGGGACGCGACTGCGTCAGATTCTGCTCACCGGCGTCAGCTACATGATCCCGTTCGTCGCCGCGGGTGGCCTTCTCATCGCACTCGGCTTCCTGCTCGGTGGCTACGAGATCGCCGACAGCGCAAAGCAGATCGTGCTGGACAACTCGCTGACCCAACTACCCGACGGCGGCGTGAAGATCTACCTCGGCGCCGTGTTGTTCCAACTCGGCTCGCTGGCGTTCAGCTTCCTCGTACCAGCCCTTGCCGGGTATATCGCCTTCGCGATTGCCGACAGACCAGGTCTCGCACCAGGATTCACTGCGGGCGCGGTCGCGGTGTTCGTCGGCGCCGGATTCATCGGCGGTCTGGTCGGTGGCATCATCGCCGGATTCACCGCTCTCTGGATCGGCCGGATCGGCGTTCCCCGCTGGGCCCGCGGCCTCATGCCCGTCGTCGTCATCCCACTGATCGCGACACTGACCGTCGGCACCTTGATGTTCGTCGTACTCGGTAAGCCGTTGGCCGCCATCACAAGTGGCCTGACGAACTGGCTCAACGGACTGTCAGGCAGCTCGGTGATCCTGCTCGGAATCATCCTCGGCCTCATGATGTGCTTTGACCTCGGTGGACCGGTCAACAAGGCTGCCTACGCCTTTGCGGTCGCCGGACTGTCCGTCAACGATCCTGCGTCGCTGCGCATCATGGCCGCGGTCATGGCAGCTGGAATGGTTCCGCCACTCGCGATGGCTCTGGCGTCGACCGTGCGACCCGGATTGTTCAGCACCGGAGAGCGTGAAAACGGAAAGGCCGCCTGGCTTCTCGGCGCAGCCTTCATCTCCGAAGGTGCTATCCCGTTCGCTGCAGTCGACCCGCTTCGCGTGATCCCGTCCATGATGATCGGCGGCGCGGTCACCGGCTCGCTGATCATGGCCACGGGCACGACACTCAGTGCACCACACGGCGGTATCTTCGTCTTCTTCGCGATCGGCCACGTGGTGTGGTTCGTTGCCTCCCTCGTCGCGGGGACTGTCGTCGCAGCGACCTGCGTCGTCATCGCCAAAAAACTCATCCATCGCAAGCCGGTCGAGGCCGAAACCCCCGTCCTCGTCGCCGCATAAATCTCAGCACAACAACCAACAACAATCAGGAGAATGCAATGCCCAGCACCACAGTCGTCGTCGGATCCTCCATCGGCCTGCACGCCCGTCCCGCCGGAATCATCGCCGACACGGTCAACAACTTCGGCTACGAAGTCACCCTTGCAGTAGTCGGCGCCGACGAAGATGACGAGCCGGTGGACGCCGGTTCAGCGCTCATGATCATGTCGCTCGGCGCCTCGGTCGGAACCGAAGTCATCGTCAGCAGCGACGATCCCCAGGCGGTCGCAGCCATCGCCGAGCTGGTCGCAGCGGATCTCGACGCCTGACGGACCTACCGGCGCTGTGCAATCACGCGAGCTTCGACCTTACGGATGAGTGCATGAACACCCTTGTCGCCCGCCATCTTTTGATCGATGAGGACGTTCGCAGCGCCACGCAGCAACGAGTACGGCTGCCACGACGCGGGAGCGATAGTGCGAGCTGCTCGCTCGGCAATTCCGTCCGCGATCGACTTCGCTGCCTCGGCTGCACTGATCCGCTGGCTCAAGGGCCACGGCAGCAACGCGGCGACTTCGCCGACAAGGTCGTCCTCGTCGATGGTGTCGTGGGTCATGGCGGTGTCCACGATGCCGAAGTACGCGACACCGGCACTCGCGCCGACGGCAGCAAGCTCGATCCGCAGCGCGCGGCCGAACTGCTCGACCGCCGCCTTGCTGATCATGTACGGGGATCCACCCGCACCTGGCGCGAACGCGGCCGCCGACGACACCACAACCACATGACCGTTGTGCTCGATCACCTGCTCCAGAGCCGGACGGACCGTGTTGAACACACCCGTCAGATTGATGTCGATGACGCGGTCGAAGGCGTCCTCGTCGATGGTCCGCAGGGTTGCAGGGGGCGGTGCGATTCCTGCGTTGGCAATGACAACGTCGAGCCTCCCGAAGCGCTCCACGATCTGCGCGACAGCGGCTTTCATGCCTGCCCGGTCGCGCACGTCGGCGGTCAGCGGCAAGGCACGCTCCCCGAACGCGTCCGCGGCGGCAACGACAGAATCGGTGTCGACATCGACCATCGCGATCGACGCGCCACGGTCGTGCAGCAAGGTCGCCAGCGCAAGCCCGATGCCTTGGCCCGCTCCGGTGATCAGGACGACCTTGTCGCGAACGTCGTAGGACGGACTGCTGTTGAACGGAAACATCAGACTGCACTCATCTCGTAGGAATCGCGATCGAATTTGGCGGTGCGCCTTGCATATTCGAAGCTCCAGCCCGGGTACAGACCGGCATTGCGTCCGTCCGCCGTCCGGTAGTAGGTGGTTGCGCACCCGCCCGTCAACCACACGGTGTTCTCGCTGCGATCGTTGACTTCGTCCAGGAATTCTTCCTGAACTTCTCCGCGCACCTCGACGCGGGTGAGTCCTTCGTCGCGCATCGTTGCCAACGCGTCGACGATGTATGCGATCTGGCATTCGATCATGTAGATCGCGGACTGATTCCCCACGGCGCCGAACGGCCCAAGCGTGCTGAAAAAGTTCGGAAACCCAGCCATCGCTGTGCCGAGGTAGGACTGCGGCCGCTTGGCAACGAGCTCGCCGATGCTGAGCCCGTCGGTGCCGTGAATCCGTTCTGCCACCGCAGGCGGAACGACAAACCCGGTGCCGTAGATGATGGTGTCGACCGGATGCTCGACACCGCCTCGCGTGACGATCGAGTGCTCACGGATCTCGGCAATCGCGTCGTCGATCACCTCGACGTTCTCCTTTGCCAACGCGGGCAGGTACGAGTCGGAGAAGATCGCGCGCTTGCAGCCGATCATGTAATCCGGGGTCAGCCGCTTACGCAACGCCGAATCACGGACTTGACGGCGGAGCTGCAGCTTTCCGATGACCTCGAAGGGGTGGCGGAATCGTTTGTCTACAAAGCCGACCAACCCGAAACCTTCGATGCCGGTGTAGTAGCCGCCGCGCATGGCCTTGCCGATCAGCGGGAGCCGGCGCAGCAACCCACGTTCGATACGCGAGGTCGTACGGTCCAGCCGCGGAATGATCCACGGCGCGGAGCGCTGAAAGACCAGCAGCCGATCGACGAGCGGCTGGATCTCGGGCACGAATTGCACTGCGGACGCGCCGGTTCCGAGTACCGCGACCACCTCCCCCGACAGGTCGTGCTCGTGATTCCAGTGCAGCGAATGGAATGCGGTGCCTGCGAACTTTTCGATGCCCGGTAAGTCGGGGTAGCGGGCCTCGCCATAGACACCTGCGGCTGAAATCAGGATTCTCGGGTGGAGCTCACCGTTGTTCGTCGTGACGGTCCAGCGCCGCGACCGCTCGTCCCATTTCGCCTCCAGGACTTCGGTATCGAAGCGCATGTGCCCGACGACGCCGTTCTTTGCCGCGACCGTGCGCAGGTACTCCAGTATCTCCGGCTGCTTGCTGTAGGTGCGTGACCAGTCCGGATTCGGCTCGAACGAGTAGCTGTAGAGGTGCGACGGCACATCGCACGCGCATCCGGGATAGGTGTTGTCGCGCCACGTGCCGCCGAGCTCACTTGCTCGCTCCAGGATGACGAAGTTCTCGAATCCGGCTTCGCGCAGTTTGATACCCAGACCGATGCCGCCGAAGCCGGCGCCGATGATGGCAACGTCGATGTCGCTCATCTTGTCAGTTCCTTCCGTGCAGCAGCTTCACAAGCGCTCCTGCTATTGCGTCAGTCCGCTCGGTGCGGGCAAACGTTGTCAGTGCCAGCGGCGACGGAAACCGTTGCCGCGAGATCGCTTTGGCGTAGGTGAACTCCTTGAGACCTTCCGGTCCGTGCACGCGACCGAATCCGGACTGGCCGACGCCGCCCAACGGGAGCGACGGGATCGTCGCGTATGCGACGAACGCGTTGATCGCCACGCCACCGACCCGGAGCCGACGAGCGATCTCGACTCCGCGTGCGCGCGAAAAGACTGTCGCACCAAGCCCATAGCGGCTTGCGTTGACGCGGTCGATCGCCTCATCCATGTCGGCCACCTTCGCCACGGTCAACGTCGGACCGAACGTCTCCTCGGTGACGGCCAGCGAATCCTCCGGCACGTCCACCAGAATTGTGGGTTGAACGAATTGCCGGTCGATCGTGTCGAGCCCGCCGATCAGAGCACGCCCACCTCGTTCGAGTGCATCCGTGACGTGACGGAGGATGACATCGACTTGCGATGGCATCGTGATCGGGCCGATCTTCGAACCGTTGTCGGTGCCGGCGCGAATCGCCTTCGCCCGCTTGACGACCTCGGTCACGAATGCGTCGTAGACGGCTTCGTGAACGTACACGCGCTCGACCGCGAGACAGGTCTGGCCCGCATTCGACAGTCCGCCCCAGACCGCAGCGTCGGCTGCTGCTTCGATGTCGGCGTCCGCATCGACGATCAGCGCATCCTTGCCACCGCACTCCATCAGAACCGGCGTCAGGCTCTCCGAACACGCGGCCATGACCTTCTTGCCTGTCGCGGTCGAGCCGGTGAACCCGATCTTGTCGACGCCCGAACGGCACAGCGCTGCACCGGTTTCCGCACCGCCGGTCACCACCTGCAGCACCGGATGTTCGGGGACCGCTCGCTGGAACGCCGCGACCAGCCACGCGCCGACCCCAGGAGTGAATTCGCTCGGCTTGAAGACGACGGCGTTACCCGCGGCGAGCGCAAACGACAACGAGCTCAGCGGAGTGAACACCGGATAGTTCCACGGGCCGATGACGCCGACGACGCCCAACGGTGGAAACTCCACGCTCGCAGCCTGATTGATGGTCAGCAGACTCGACGGCACCGACCGGGGACCGAGCACCTTCGCCGCGTTCTTGCCACCCCACGCCAGGTGCTCGAGCGCCATCGCAAGCTCGAGCTTGGCATCCGAGACCGGTTTGCCCATCTCCGAATTGATCAGCTCCACCAGTTCGTCTGTGCCGCGGACTATTTCGCTGCGCCACCTCGCCAGACCCTTCGCTCGCTGTGCGAACGACAGCCCCGCCCACCACACCGCAGCTGAGCGTGCGCGTTCGACGGTCGCGGCGACGTCATCGGCTGTGTGGGACGGAAACGTCCCCACCACAGCACCGGTAGCGGGGCTGAGCACGTCGAAGGTCAGAGAGTCGGCGGTGAAAGCAATCGTTTCCGTCACGAGGTTCCTTTACAGATCGAGGACGAGGGGCCCGCCGTCGGAGCGGGAAACGCAGATGAGCATCGAGTCGTCGCGTTCGGACTCGAGCAGTTTGTTGTCACGGTGGTCGACTCCCCCGGTGAGCACGCCGACCTTGCATGTGCCGCAGTAGCCCTGCTGGCAGGAGTAGGTCACCGCGGGGACTTGGCGACGGATTGCGGCAAGCGCCGACTCGTCCGCGCCCACAGCGACGGTGATTCCGGTGCGCAGCAGTTGCACGTCGAAGGGTGTACCCCCGACAACGGGTGGAGCCGAAAACCGTTCGGTGTGCATCGATCCCGTGGAATCCAGGGTCGACATCAGCCGGCGCGCGGCGTTCAGCACGGGCGGCGGTCCGCAGACGTAGGTGGCACCGCCCGGCTGCGCCCGGCTGAGCAGATCGCCGATGTCGGGCAACCCGACCTCGTCGTCGGGCCGAATCTCGACAACACCATTGGCGCAACGCACCAGTTCGGTGAGAAACGGCATGGACTCACGTGTTCGCCCGAGATACACCAGCTGCCATGGCACTTCACGTGCGTTGGCAGCCTTCACCATCGGTAGGATCGGCGTGATGCCGATTCCGCCTGCGATGAAGAGATAGGAGTCCGCTTCGACCATGCGGAAGGCGTTGCGCGGTCCGCGGACATGCAGCGTGTCACCGGCTTTCAGCGCCTGGTGAATCTCCCGAGAACCTCCACCGCCGTCGCGGATCAGCCGGACTGCGATACGGAAATGCTTGCGGTCGTGCGGATTCCCACACAGCGAGTACTGACGCTGCCGACCTGACGGCAGAAATATGTCGATGTGCGAGCCCGGACTCCATACCGGTAGATCGGCGCCATCGGGGGCTGCCAGTGCCAGGCTCACCACATCGTCGGCTTCGACCTTCACTCGTTCTACGACGAGATCCATGTCGAAGTCGTTATGCCGCAGCTTGTTCGAGCGGGCGAGAAACGGCGAGAGCCTGCTGTCGGCAACAAGACGCCGGTAGCCGCCTACCGCTGCGGCGACAAGCTTGAGGCCCGGTCCAACGGTGCCTTCGCGCGGCGGTGGGAGTTTCGTTGCGCCGCGGATCAATCCGCTCACTGCGCGTCGGCATTCGCCGCGGGCGAGGTCGCAAGATACCGCAATGCCTGATCCAGACTTCCCATCGACGAAGGATGAAACCCTGGCCGCAGGTACACCGGAATCTCGGTGAGGAAGTGCAGACCCGTAGGGATGAGCCCTCGAGCGGCCGCGCTGACGAACTGCACCGGCCAGGGCTTTCCCTTGGGTGACGGATCGTGGCGCATCATGTACGTCACGCTGTAGGCGGTCAGCGCGGCGAGTGTGCCGCTGGCGAGAATTGCGGTCCGGGCACGGCGGGCAAAGCTGCCGTCGACGTGCTGATAGACGTCGTAGACGACGCTGCGGTGCTCGACTTCTTCGGCACCGTGCCAGCGGAGCAGGTCGAGCATCATCGGATGCATGCCGGCCTCGTCGAGTTCGTCGGCATCGAGGAGCCACTGGCCGACGATCGCGGTGTAATGCTCCAAGGCGGCGAACAAGCCCAGCCGCTCTTTCAGCCACAACTTCTTCGCGCGACCGCCGAGGCCGTGATCGACGAGGATTCTGTCGATCAAGTAGTTCACGCGATCGATCATCGGATCGACGTCGAGGCCCTGCTCGATGAGGTGGCGACGGACTGCCTCGTGAGACGACGCGTGCATGGCTTCTTGACCGATGAAGCCGACAGCCTCCTCGCGCAGACGCTCGTCCTCGATGTAAGGCAGCGCATCCGCGAGCGCGCCGGCCATCGCACGCTCGCCTTCGGGGAGCACGAGGTGCATGAAGTTCCAGATCTGGGTGACCAGCGGTTCGCCGGGCACGTACTGGAGCGGAACGCCCGACCAATCGAATACGACGTTGCGCGCATTGATGGCATGCGCTTCGTCAAACCTAGGCTGCGCCGTTGCAGTCCGTTTCGTTGTCATGTTCCGACCGTACACTGTTACATATTATATGACAATGTTGCATCTACATCGGTCGGGATGACGTTTCTTGATACCGTCGCCACGTGCCTGACGCTCCGGATCCAGCGACCGAACGCATCCTCGACGCCGCACTACGACAATTCGAGGAAGTCGGAATGCGCCGGACCACGATCGAGGACATCGCCAAGCAAGCCGGCGTCGAGCGCGTCACGGTCTATCGCCGGGTGGGTTCGAAAGACGACGTTGTCTCGGCAGTCATCAATAGGGAGGCGCAGCGCGCTATCGCGAGTCTCGGTCTGGCGGCGGCAATCAGCACGTCGTTCGAAGACCGCCTTGCTGCGGGCTTCACCACAATCGTGCGCTTTCTGTGGAATCACACGTTGGCGAACCGACTCATCGCGCTCGAACCCGAGAGCGCGTTACCGCGCTTGACCACCAATGGCTCACCCGTTCTGGCAGCATCGGTCGCGGCAACTGTCGCGATGTTCGATCAGGCTGTGCGAGACGGACTACTGGACGCCGCCGACGATTTCGCCGAACGTGCCGAGGTGATCGTGCGGCTGATCCATTCGTTCATGATGACGCGGCGCGTACACGTCGACCTCACCACCGACGACCAACTGGACGCTTTCGCGCGCCGCTACATCGTCCCGATCGCCGCCCACCCCTCGTGAGTCTTTTCGGAGTCTCTGGACTCCTAAAAGACTCACAAGCAGGAAGGGCTCACAAGCCGCGGAGGCGTCCCCACAAGGTGCGGCCCGGGTCGCGGTCGCGCTCAGCGAGGAGGAAGTTGATCTCTTCCTCGACGGCCTTGCGGACCAGCAAACTCAGCTCGGCCGCGGCCGCATCGATGTTCGGATTGTCCTGCCACGCCTTCGTCTCGATCGGCTCACCGATCGAGAAGTAGAAGCGCTCGGGGCGCGGGATGGCGGTCGGTCCGACGCCACGAACGAGCGGCGGAGCCAGCTCCCACCGTGCGCCGAGACGCTCGGCGATCGCCTTGACCGGCTTCAGAACTGGGTGGTCGGCGTCCATCACGATGTCGAGCGCATCATCGATGCCGATCATTGCGGTGGGCAGAATCGGAACGCCTGCCTCGATCGCCATCCGCGCGAACCCGGTCCGACCGTCCCACTTCAGGACGTACTTCTCGTTCTTGCGACGGACCGCTTCGCGACCGCCGCCGGGAAACACCAGGACGAGATCGTCGTTGGCGAACAGCGCACGGCAATTGGCGCGAGTGCCGCGGACCGAGCCGAAGCGCTGAATCAGATGCCGGACGCCCGGCGTGCCGATGAGGACGTTCTCGGCGAGTCCGCGCATGATTCGCCCGCGCGTGCGCAGCACCTCTTCGGCCAGAAGTGGCACGTCGATGCCGCCGTACAGCGTGTGGTTGCCGACGAGCAGAGCAGCGCCTTCGGGAATGTTGTCGAGGCCGTAGAACTTCGGACTCGTCCATGCGCGCAGCGGGGCCAGGAAGGTACGAATCGCCCATTTGTCCGTGTCGGTGATGTCGACGTGGAGCGGGGCGCCGTCACTGAGGGTGTGATCCACCAAAACAATTCCTAACATCTGGCCGTACGAATATGCAGCGGGGGTGCACGGACGATGGTATACGCGGATTGTGGCCCGGAGCGCTCCTGAAGCCGCATTGTGAGCCGAATCTCAGAATTGAAACGCGTTACAGTTTGCGTCGTCGTCGCAGTGCGAATGCCCCAACGACCCCGCCTATGACCACGGCAGATCCCACTCCCGCCACCCATATCCACGTGTGCGGACCGGTGTCAATTTCGCGCTCGTGTGGCGCAGCGACCGGAGCTACCAGCGCCGTCGCTCCACGCAGAATCTGTAGTGGCGGAAACGGTTTACCGTCGCCGCCGGTCTCCGAACCCACCAGCAGATCGCCTGCCGGCGTGAAGGTGACCGACTCCCCCTGCGGCTGCGGACGCGGCGTCACCACGACCGGTGTGCCCGTCGTCAGCGCCTTCACGAAATCCCCTCCGGGCACTGCGAACAGGAAGACGTCGGAGTAGGTGCGCAGCGCGATGACCGTGCCGTCGGCACTGACCGCGCCACCCGTGACCAGCGGACTGGGTCCGGTCTGCCCCGTTGCAGTGGGCTTGCGGAGGTCGACCTGGCCGACGCGTTGCAGTGGGGCCGGCCCGGGACTCGGCAGATCGGTGATTCGAGTGTCACCGGTCGGGACGTAGATCCCCGCTGGCCCCGAGAACTCTTTCGTCACGATCAACGGGCGGCCGGCGGGCTCGATGAGCAGCGCCTCGGCGTCGTGTTTGCCGTCGGGATAGGTCAAGCGATGAAGTTCGCCCGATCCGTCGTCCGGGCTCATGCTCGTGAGCGAGACGGTGTCGCGTCGGCGCAGGTTGTCGCCGGTATCGGACAGCCAGAGTTGTCCCTCGAAGGCGGCGACGTCCTCGGTGTCATAGGGGTCGACAGGCACGTTCAGCCACCGCACGAGGCCGCAATTGCCGTCGAGGACAGCCAGTTTGTCGTCGGTGCCGCTGTCGCCCAGCGCGTAGTACTTGTCGCCTATCGCGGCCATGCCCGACAACTCCTCCAGACCCGGAATGGCAGGCGTGCAGAAGTTGTCGAACTGCGGGCGCGGGTCGGCTGCGGCAGGGGCGCACAACAGAACGAGCGCGCAGACCGCTATGGCTAGCGCTCTACCCACCGTGGGCGTACTCGTGCAGCGCCGATGCCAGCGATTTCGGCACCCGAGCATGCACGCGAGTGCCGTCTTCGTCGTGCGTGGACCGCAGAATCCGGCCGTCCGCGTGGATCCGCGCGACGAGATCACCGCGGTTGTACGGCAGCAGCACGCTGACCTCGATATCGAGGCGACCGAGAATATCGGCGAGGCGAGCGCGTAGCTCGTCGAGTCCCTCGCCCGTGTGCGCCGAGATGAAGACGGCGCCGGGCAACATTCCGCGCAGCTGGGTCAACGTCACCGGGTCCGCAGCGTCGATCTTGTTGACCACCAGCAACTCCTGCGGGGCTGGCGCATTGGTCTCGCGCAATACCTGGGTCACGACCTCACGGACCGCTTTGATCTGCTCGGCAGGCAACGGATCGGACCCGTCGACGACATGAACGAGCAGGTCCGCGTCGGTGACCTCCTCCAGCGTCGAGCGGAACGCCTCGACCAGCTGGGTCGGCAGGTGGCGAACGAACCCGACCGTGTCGGTCAGCACGTATTCGCGACCGTCGGGGAGTCCGGCTCGACGGGTCGTCGGGTCGAGGGTCGCGAACAGTGCGTTTTCGACCAGCACGCCCGCGTCCGTCAACGCATTGAGCAGGCTCGACTTGCCTGCGTTGGTGTAGCCGACGATCGCGACCGACGGGATCGCGTTGTCGAGCCGCCGCGAGCGCTTGGTGTCGCGGGCCTTCTTCATGTCTTTGATCTCGCGGCGCAACTTCGCCATGCGTTCGCGAATGCGGCGACGATCGGTCTCGATCTTCGTCTCACCTGGGCCGCGCAGGCCCACGCCGCCGTTGCTGCCCGCCCGGCCACCGGCCTGCCGGGACATCGATTCACCCCAGCCACGCAGCCGCGGCAGCATGTACTCCATCTGCGCCAAGGCGACCTGCGCCTTACCTTCGCGAGACGTCGCGTGCTGGGCGAAGATATCGAGGATCAGCGCGGTCCGGTCGATGACCTTGACCTTGACCACCTTCTCCAGCGCCGTGAGCTGGGCTGGTGTGAGCTCGCCGTCGCAGATCACCGTGTCTGCGCCGGTCGCGAGCACGACGTCACGCAATTCGATCGCCTTGCCGGATCCGATGTAGGTGGACGCGTCAGGGCGGTCGCGGCGCTGCACCAAGCCTTCGAGGACTTCGGAACCGGCCGTTTCGGCCAGCGCGGCCAATTCGGTCATGCTCGCTTCGGCCTGCGCCGCGGTGCCATCGGTCCAGACGCCGACGAGCACGACCCGTTCCAGCCGCAGCTGGCGGTATTCGACTTCGGTGATGTCGGTGAGTTCGGTGGAAAGCCCGGCGACTCGACGAAGCGCGCTCCGGTCGTCGAGTTGCATCTCGCCGACGGTCCACGCGGGTGTGTCAAAAGATTCTGAGTTCGTCATACGGTATCCATGGTCCCACGAATCGGACCCGGGTCGCATTTCTTTATTGCGCAGCCCACCACGCGTCGTCGATGTCGCCCGATGCGACCAGCACCGACGGACCGCGCAGATCGGCTTCACCTGCGTCGATCCGCACCCGGACCTCGCCGCCCAGCACCCTGACCACGACTTCGCCAGCGTCGGCACCGTCGAATCGCAACGCCGCGGCAGCCGCTGCGACGGTCCCAGTCCCGCACGAACGTGTTTCGCCGACGCCGCGTTCGTGTACGCGCATCTCGACTGCGCCGCCCGACAGCGGGGTCACGATCTCGACGTTCACACCGTGCGGAAAGAAACCGGGATCGAAGCCAGGAGCAGCGGAAAGGTCGAGCGCAGCGAGGACCGCGGGGGTCACGTCCGAATCCACGCACGCCAGGTGCGGGTTACCCACGTCTATACCGATGCCCTCGAACACGCGGCCGCCGATGGTCGCCGACGACGTGCCAAGCTCGCGGACCTTCCCCATGCCCACAGTGACGTCGCCACGGAAGCCGTCGACGCTGTGGACCGTGACCGGCCGTGCACCCGCGCGACTGCCTACAACGAACGCTGACCGAGTTTCGAGCCCGCTCGACAGCAGGTAGTGCGCGAACACACGGACCCCGTTGCCGCACATCTCGGCGGCCGAACCGTCCGCGTTGCGGTAGTCCATGAACCAGTCATCGACAGCGACACCGTCGGGCAGCACGTCGAGCACACCCGTCGCCGTCAGTGCACCGGCTTTCGCCACCCGCAGCACGCCGTCGGCGCCGAGGCCTCTGCTCCGATCGCACAGCGCCGACACACCTGCAGTGTGCAGCGTCAACTCGGCGTCAGGGTCGGGCAGAACGACGAAATCGTTCTCCGTGCCGTGTCCCTTCGCGAATCGCATACCTAGGAGTTTAGCGAGGCGCGCTGACGGGCGATTTCGTAGAGGCAGATGCCACCGGCCGACGGCGCACCCAGCGAACTTGCCGCTCCACCGATCGGAATCTGGACAACAGCGTCACAGCTGTCTCGCCAGCCCGCGCTCATCCCGCGCGTTTCGTTGCCGACGACCAAGATCGTGCCGCCCGTGAAATCGTGGTCGTACACGACCTTCGGACCGCTCTCGTCGGTGCCGACTATGGCCAAATCGACACCGAGTGCCCGCTGCCGATCGCGGAACGTGACCATGTCGGATGTGTCGGAGATGCGCATCACCGGGATCGCGAACAGCGAGCCCGTGGAGGCGCGGACGCATTGCGGATCGAACTGGTCGGCGGCATGTCCCGAGACCACCACAGCGGCGGCGCCGAACGCATTGGCGGATCGAATCAGCGTGCCGAGGTTGCCGGGCGAGGTCGGCCGGTCGAACACGACGATCACCGGCGCTTGACCGGCCGGATTCCAGGTCGCGAGGTCCGGCGTACGGACCTTGGCCACGGCAATCAACTCGGGTGCAGCAGCAGACTTCTCACCGAGCTCGGCAATCAGGTCCGGCACCAGGCCGATCGTGGGAATCGGCGTCGTATCGAGCACGCTGCGCGCCCAGTCGGACAGATGCGGACCGCCGACTCGATAGAGCAGCGATTCGAGCGGCCAGTCGTGATCGACGGCCTGCGTGATCGGCCGCACGCCCTGAACCAGGAAACGACCGGCCTTCGTCCGCTTGTTGCGGTTGTTCAAGTACGACTGCCATTGCTGGAACCCAGCATTGCGGGCACTCACTCGGCGGCTGCGCGCGCCTTCGACTATCACTGCACTCCTAGTTCATCCAGCAGAACCGACAACGCCTGCCGGTCCGCCGCGTCGATCCATCTAACCCGACGGTCCCGACGGAACCATGAGCGCTGCCGACGCACATACCGTCGCGTCCCGATCAGTGTGCGCTCTCGGGCCTCCGCTAGGTCATAGGTCCCGTCCAGAAAATCCAGGACATGTGCGTAACCGATCGCTCGCCGTGCGGTCACGCCATCGCGCAGCCCCAATTCGACCAATCGCTCGACCTCATCGACAAGGCCCAGGTCGAACATGCGATCTGTGCGCCTCCCGATCCGTTCGTCCAACTCCGCGGTGTCGCGGTCGACGCCGACGATGACGGTCCCCCAGCGTGGCTCACCGATCGTCGGCGCAGACGCCGCGAACGGCTTGCCTGTGAGCTCGACCACTTCGAGCGCACGGACCATGCGGCGACCGTCCGACGGCAGAATCGTCGCGGCAGCCTGTGGGTCCGCCTCGGTCAGCGCGCGATGAATCGCCTCGACTCCCCCGTCCGCAAGCACTGCCTCCCATTTGGCCCGGACCTGCGGGTCCGTCGCCGGAAACTCCCACTCGTCGAGCAGTGCCTGGATGTACATCATCGACCCGCCGACGATGATCGGCACGTTGCCGCGCGCTCGGATCTGCTCGACGTCCGCCGTCGCGTCGCGCTGATAGTTGGCGACGGTCGCCGTTTCGGTGATGTCGAGTACGTCGAGGCGGTGGTGCGGGATTCCGCGCCGATCTGCGGGCGCCAGCTTCGCGGTTCCGATGTCCATGCCGCGGTATTGCTGCATGGCGTCGATGTTGATGATCTCGCCGCCCAGCCGTTCCGCAATAGCGAGCCCGAGATCCGACTTTCCGGTCGCAGTCGGACCGACGATGGCGATCGGCGTGGTCAAGGCACCCACAACCCGACGTGATAGCCGACGCCGTAGGGCGCGGCTTGGTAGAGCGTCGTGACCTGCGGTGTCGTGTCGCTGAAAACAGCGGCAAGCACCTGCAACGCGGGACGTCCGACGGCGCCGAGCTCGAGGCACACAACGGGGTCCAGCTGCGCGAGCGTGTTGCAATCCCCTTGATCCAGCGCGCGATTCAACGCGTCTTGAAACTCCGCCGCAGCCGGATGGAATGCACCGGGAGCCTTGGCGGTCAGTGTGGTCGCTCCGTCCGCGACGATCAGCAGTCCGCGGGCTGTGTCGTCGGCATCGAGTTCGGCGCGCAGCTGGGCGCCGAAATCGGCGCAATAGATCGGTGACGAATCGACCGCCAGGATCCGTACGTCGACGACGGCGTCCGGCGCTGCCTGCCCGCGCAGCCAGCCGGCGACGAGCGCGGCGATCGGCATCGTCGGGTCCGGATCCCCCAAGGCATCGGCGGACAAACCGACGCGCACGTCGACCCCGAAGCCTGCAAAGGTGCCGACGCTCTCGGGTGCGACAGTCTGCTCGAACGCCCCGACGCCGACTACGGTCCACTGGTCGGCGAGCTCGCCGAGTCGCGTCGCGGCCGCGACCGCTGCGGTCCGCAGCGGTTCGGTGGGACCGGCCGAAGCGCCGTTGAGTTCGGGAACGAGAATGAGGGGCGACGGAACCAACGCCGCGGCAGTAAGCACGCCCGTAACCGTAGTGGGTGCTCGAGCTGCACGTTCTCGGCTGATTCAATGGTCTGTGGCGCTTGTACCGGGTTCAATGGGATGAGCAGGACGTATCCAGGCAGCCGTGACGCGCGGCAGAACGAGGAAAATCATGACCGACGACACGCGACCAGTCCCCGGAGCACCGAAGCCGGGCGCACCCAAACCGGGCGGATTCAAGCCGTCTCCCCCCAAACCGGGTCCGGCACAATCGCATACGGTCGTGATCCCGGCGCACAGCGACCCGAGCCATTTCGGGCGCGTCGACGAAGACGGCACGGCCTGGGTCAAGACAGCGGACGGCGAACGCCAGGTCGGCTCGTGGCAAGCAGGTGATGCCGCCGAAGGCCTCGCCCATTTCGGGCGAAGGTTCGACGATCTCGCAACCGAGGTCACGCTGCTGGAGGCTCGACTCGCGTCGGGCTCCGGTGACGCGCGGAAAACGAAAATTGCCGCAACGCAGCTCGCGGAGACGTTGCCGACCGCGGCGGTCATCGGCGATCTCGAATCCCTGGCCCGCAGGCTCGCGGCGATCGTGGAACACTCCGACGAAGCCGCGGCGCACGCGAAAGAGGAAAAGGATCGCATCCGCCACGAAAGCACCGAGCGCAAGGAACAGCTCTGTGCCGAGGCCGAGAAGATCAGCAGCGAAGCGACGCAGTGGAAGGTAGCCGGCGATCGGCTGCGGGAGATCCTCGACGAATGGAAGTCCATTCGTGGCGTCGATCGGAAGGTCGACGACGCGCTCTGGAAGCGCTACTCGAAGGCGCGCGAGGCGTTCAACCGGCGTCGCGGCGCTCATTTCGCCGAGATGGACCGTGACCGGGCCAATGCGAAGGCGAAGAAGGAAGAACTCGTCGCAAAGGCGAAGGAACTTTCGACGTCCACCGATTGGGCCGCGACGTCCGCAGTTTTCCGGGAGTTGCTCGTCGAATGGAAGTCGGCCGGCCGCGCCCCGCGCGAGGCCGACGATGCGTTGTGGAAGGACTTCAAAGGCGCCCAGGACGTATTCTTCGCCGCCCGTAATGCCGACGCATCCAAGAGCGACGCGGAATTCGAGGAGAACGCAAAAGCGAAGGAATCGCTGCTGCAGAAGTACGCCCATATCGATCCGGCCAACGACATCGATGCTGCCCGGGCCGCATTGCGGGAACTCATCGAGAAGTGGGACGCGATCGGCAAGGTCCCGCGCGAACGGATGGCCGACCTCGAAGGCAAGCTCCGCACGATCGAGAAGAAGGTGCGCGAAGCGGCTGACTCGCAGTGGCGCAGGACCGATCCCGAAGCGGTCGCGCGTGCGGCGCAGTTCCGCGAACGCGTGACGGCGTTCGAAGAGCAGGCAGCGAAAGCCGAGGCAGCAGGCAAACGCCGAGACGCCGAACGCGCACTCGCACAAGCCAAGCAGTGGCGCGAATGGGCCGAAGCGGCGGAAGGCGCGGTGAGCAACCGGTGACCGCCACTCGGATCGACGGGCTCGCCGGGCTCGAGGCGCGCGTCGGGTCCGAGATCGGCGTCTCGAATTGGATCGACGCCGATCAACCGATGATCGACGCTTTCGCTGAGACGACCGGCGATCACCAGTGGATCCATGTCGACACCGAACGCTGCGCACGTGAATCGCCGTTCGGCGGCACGATCGCGCATGGCTTCCTGATCTTGTCGCTCGGACCGAGGTTGGCATACGACGTCGTCGCGATCGGCGGCGTCAAGATGGGCATCAACTACGGGCTCGACCGGCTCCGTTTCACGTCGCCGCTCCGCAGCGGTAGCAAGCTCAGGCTGCGGGTGGTCCTAGCCGGAGTCGACGGCAAGCCCGACGGCAGCGTGCTGGTCCGCTGGACGTGGACGTTCGAAACCGAGGGCCAGGACCGACCTGTTGCGGTCGCGGAGATGCTGTCGAAGGTCTATCTCTGATTCACCGTCGTTCGACATCTGTGCGGACCAACTGACACCGCACAGGTTGCTCGCCGATACGCCCGACGGTGGCGAAGATGACATGGACCGACAGCGGGTAGATCTCGGGGAAGTCGATGAATGCCTTGCTGTCGGTCGACTCGAGTGCGACGGTTTGCTGCGCGGCTCCCGCCGTCGTGACAGCGGTGACCTGCACCGTGCCCGGTCCATTCGCGTAGACGATCGCAAACATGCCATGACCGTTCGTAGCGGCCCGCCACCCACTCGGAGCCTCGCATACCGGAGGTGAATCATCGCTCGGTGTTCTGTCGGGCAGGTCGATCGCGTTCGTCCGGCCACCGAGCAGGCCGAGTGCGATCGCAGTAGTGACGATCAGCTTCCCGTGCAGACCGTTCACCAGAAACACATCCTTCGCAGCGCCCCTTTGCACATGCGATCGAGTGTCGTTCAACATTGAATCAAGCAATAGAGTCCAAGGACTCTCGACACTCCCGCACTGCACCGACATGCGCGAGCCAGCAGACCTTGCGGCACAATGGTTTACATGGGGGCAGAGTTCGCGGCCACGGCCACGGGGTGGCAGACATGGCGATTCGGTTGCGATGTCTGCGATCGCCGCATGTGGACGGCTCTCGATCGTGAAGCAAAGGCCATGGCGATGGCGAAGGCAAACGGATGGATCGTCGGCGCTGCAACACTGTGCCCGGCATGTGCGGTCGTCGCCCAGCATCACCGCGTCGAGCCCGAGCGTGGCGCCCAGGACGTCGCGGGCTGACTACACCTTCTCGACGGTCACGTCGAGCGGTCGTCCAATCAAGAAATCCCGCCTATTTCGGCTGCCGCCAATCGTGTTCGGCGTCGCGCGCCTCTTTTCGTCGCTGTTCCTCGGCCGCGAGTTGGACCGCGGTGCGACTCCAGACCACGCGTATCCAGTGGAAGGTCAACAGGATGATCGCAATCCACCCAATGATCAGCCCGATACCCGGACCGCCCGCGTGGACGTTCGGCTCCAGCGTCTGTCGGGTCCAAATTGCCAGCATGCCCGCGACGCTCGCGACTGCCGACCCTGCGAGCGCAATCCAGGCGAGCACCCAGCGCCGGGTCGACAACGCCAGCATGGACACGCCGACACCGAAAACAATTGCAAGCCAGACGAATACACGTGACGGTAGAGCGATCGACTCGCCGAGCGCAATGTCGTCGCCCACAAGCACGTCGTACCCTTTCGCCGTGCCCGTATGCGGGAGGGCGAAGGAGCCGAGCAGGACGAAGACGAGGACTGCGACGACGACTGCGCGCACACCGGGATCGATCTCGCCGGCCATCTTTCGCTCGACGGCATCGACGTCGTTGCGAATCTGATCGAAGTCGCTCATGCCCCACACCCCATTGCTGCGGGCAGGGGCGCGGGAATGCCGATCTGTGGCAGCCCGAGACCGACGCCCACTGGTGGCGTCTTCGGTGTGATTCCGGCTTCGTGCGCATCGCCTGCTCGCGTACGCCGATGACTACGGACCGCACCGTCGGCGATGAGGAAATGCGGCGCAGCGGCGGTGACGTCGAGCGTGACGATGTCCCCCGGCCGCACAACACCGTCGACGGCACCGATCGGCCGGAAATGCACCAGCCGTCCGTCTCGGGCTCGACCGCTCATCCGTGCCATCTCGGCGTTCCTCTTTCCTGCTGCGTCGACGACCAGCAGTTCCACCTCGGTCCCGATCAACTTCTGGTTCTCCTCCAACGAGATTCGTTCCTGCAATGCGATCAACCGCTCGAAACGCTCCTGCACAACCGATTTTGGTAACTGGCCGGGCATTTCTGCTGCGGGAGTACCCGGTCGTTTGGAGTACTGAAACGTGTACGCACTGGTGAACCGCGCCTTTTCGACCACATCGAGAGTCTCGGCGAAATCTTCCTCGGTCTCGCCAGGGAAGCCCACGATGATGTCGGTCGTGATCGACGCGTGCGGCATGGCAGCCCGCACCCGCTCGATGATGCCGAGGAACTTCGCCTTGCGGTACGACCGGCGCATTGCGCGCAACACGCGGTCCGAGCCCGATTGCAACGGCATGTGCAACTGCGGGCAGACGTTCGGTGTGGCCGCCATCGCCTCGATGACGTCGTCGGTGAATTCGGCCGGATGTGGTGATGTGAACCGGACCCGCTCCAACCCGTCGATGCCGCCGCACGCGCTCAACAACGCGGCGAACGCACCGCGATCACGCCCCAGGTCCGGGTCGGCGAACGACGCGCCATAGGCATTGACGTTCTGCCCGAGCAGCGTGACTTCGACAACGCCTTCGTCGACCAGCGCCTGCACCTCGGCCAAAACATCGCCGGGCCGCCGGTCGACTTCCTTGCCGCGCAACGCTGGAACGATGCAGAAGGTGCAGGTGTTGTTGCAACCCACCGAGATCGACACCCAACCGGCGTACGCAGATTCCCGCCGTGCGGGCAGAGTCGACGGGAATGCTTCGAGCGATTCGAGAATCTCCACTTCGGCTTCGTGATTGTGCCGGGCCCGTTCCAGCAAGGCAGGCAAGGAACCGAGGTTGTGCGTGCCGAACACAACGTCGACCCACGGCGCCTTCTTGACGACGGTGTCTTTGTCCTTCTGTGCGAGGCACCCACCGACCGCGATCTGCATGCCAGGGCGCTCCTGCTTGATCGGCGCCAGGTGGCTGAGGTTGCCGTACAGCTTGTTGTCGGCGTTCTCGCGGACCGCGCACGTATTGAAAACAACCAGGTCAGCAGTGGTTCCAGGGTCGGCCTTTTCGTAGCCCGCCTCTTCGAGGAGACCGGCGAGACGCTCCGAATCGTGCACGTTCATCTGACAGCCGTAGGTGCGCACTTCGTAGCTGCGAGACACCTGGGCAGTGGCTTCATCGACCTTGGTTGACACGCTTCAGAGTAGCCCACGCCGCCGACACCGATCACATCTGCTCAGTCCGGGACAAATGCCCGTGTGGCTCCAATTCGACCGAATTCGCCGACCCGGAGCCAGAAGGTACGCACTCGCAACGCTCTACCCCTATGGTCGTTCCCATGACCCGAGCCTCGGAGCCCTTGGTTGTCCTTACCGACGTCAACAAACACTTCGGTGCCCTGCATGTGCTTCGAGACATCGACCTCACCATTCACAAGGGTGAGGTGGTGGTCGTCATCGGACCTTCGGGGTCGGGCAAGTCGACGTTGTGTCGGACCATCAACCGGCTCGAAAGCATCGACTCCGGCTCGATCACCATCGACGGGGTACCGCTGCCCGCCGAAGGCAAGGCGCTCGCGAAGCTTCGCGCGGACGTCGGCATGGTCTTCCAGTCGTTCAACCTCTTCTCGCACATGACGGTTGCGGAGAACGTGACCCTCGGACCAATCAAGGTGCGCGGCATCGACAAGGCCAAGGCAAACGAGCGTGCCAAGGAATTGCTCGAGCGGGTCGGCATCGGGGAGCAATCGAACAAGCTGCCCGCCCAGCTCTCCGGGGGTCAGCAGCAGCGTGTGGCGATCGCGCGATCGTTGGCGATGGATCCGAAAGTCATGCTGTTCGACGAGCCGACCTCAGCGCTCGATCCCGAAATGATCAATGAGGTTCTCGACGTCATGATCTCGCTTGCCAAAAGCGGGATGACGATGGTGGTGGTGACCCATGAAATGGGCTTCGCCCGTCGCGCCGCGGACCGCGTGATCTTCATGGCCGACGGTCAGATCGTCGAGCAGGCAACACCCGAAGAATTTTTCACCAATCCCCGCAGCGACCGCGCCAAGGATTTCCTCTCCAAGATTCTCGCCCACTGAACATCTTCACTAAACATTCAATGAAGGGATCCACATGAAGTACCGCTTTCGATCAGCCGTGATCGGAGTAGCTGTCGCAGCGCTGGCATTGTCGGCCTGCGGCAAAGAGGGCAGCCCGGATTCGGACAAGGGAACCGGCAGTGGGACGGAGCCGACCTACACCGTCGCGTCCGATGTCGCACTCGCAGGAAGCCCCACGTTCGACAAGATCAAGCAGGCCGGGACGATCAACGTCGGCGTCAAGTTCGACCAGCCCGGGCTTGGGCAGAAGCCGGCTGGCTCGAACACGCCGCGTGGCTTCGACATCGAGATCGCGGAAATGCTCGCCGCGTCGCTCGGCCTGAAGCCCGAACAGATCAAGTTCACCGAAACCGTCTCGGCCAACCGCGAACCGTTCCTCCAGAACGGCACCGTCGATCTCGTCGTCGCGACCTACACGATCAACGACAAGCGCAAAGCCGTCGTCGACTTCGCCGGTCCGTACTACATTGCCGGCCAAGATCTCCTGGTCAAGGAGAGCAACACCGACATCACGGGTCCGGACTCCCTCGGTGGTAAGAAAGTCTGCTCTGTCGACGGCTCGACGCCGGCGCAGCGCATCAAGACCGACTATCCGACCGCAGATCTGATTACGTTCGACACCTACTCCAAGTGCGTCGAGCAGCTGTCGAGCGGCCAGGTCGACGCGGTTACCACCGATGACGCGATCCTTCGCGGCTACGCGGCCGCGCAGCCGGGTGTCTTCAAGGTCGTCGGCAAGCCGTTCAGCAAGGAGCCCTACGGCATCGGATTGCCCAAGGGCGACAACGCTCTTCGCGCCTTCCTCAACGACGCGCTCGAGAAGCACGAGCAAAACGGCGATTGGAACAAGGCGTTCGAGTACACGCTCGGCAGCACCGACGGTGTGACGCCTCCCCCTGTAGATCGGTACTGAGTTCCTCGTTCGGCATCCGCCAGGCGTGCTGCCCGGCGGGTGCCGAACGCTCCACCGAGATCGCTAGGAGGATGCGGTGAAGGCAGTAATAGACAATTTCGACGTGTTCCTCGACGGCTTCTGGGGAACACTCGTGTTGACCTTCTGGTCGGCGATCGGCGCCATGATCTTCGGCACGATCTTGGCCGCCATGCGGGTGTCGCCGTCGATCGCCTTGCGTGGCGCGGCAACGACGTACGTCAACGTCATTCGCAACACCCCGCTGACGTTGGTCATGTTCTTCACCGCCTTCGGGCTGCCCATTCTGCAAATCAAGTTCGGCGGGTCGTCGAGCACCCAGTTCCGCATCTACGCGATCCTGGCGCTCTCCGCCTACACGGCGTGCTTCGTTTGTGAAGCGATACGGTCTGGCATTCAGACGATTCCGGTCGGCCAAGCCGAAGCCGCACGCTCCATCGGCCTCACCTTCTCGCAGACGTTGCGCTACATCGTCCTTCCGCAGGCGCTGCGAACCGTTGTACCTCCGCTGGGCAGCGTGCTGATCGCGATGACGAAGAACACGTCCATCGCGTCAGCGTTCAACAACCGCGAACTCATCTCCGCAATGCGGCAAAACATCGAGAACAACGGCAACGCGGTCCTGTGGATCCTGATCGCTACCGCACTCGCCTACATGGTCATCACCTTGCCGACGGGCTACCTCGTGGGCGTTCTCGAGCGAAAGGTGGCGATTGCGAGATGAGCCAGCAAACCGTTCTCTTCGACATCCCCGGTCCGCGGGCAAAGAAGATCAACTTCGGCCTTTCTGTCGTCGGCATCCTCCTCGTCGCCGCGATCATCGCGTGGATCGTGTTGCGGCTCAACGACGCCGACCAGCTCACCGCCGCGAAATGGGAGCCGTTCACCTACGCCGACATCCAGCGCGAACTCATCAAAGGCATGGTCGCGACGCTCAAGGCAGCTGCAGTAGGCACAGTGTTTGCCTTGCTGATGGGCGCCGTGCTCGCCGTCGGGCGGCTCAGCGACCACGGACCGATTCGGTGGCTCGCCACGACAATCATCGAACTGTTCCGAGCGTTGCCCTTGCTCCTCCTCATCTTCTTCGCGTTCGAACTTGGAGACGGCTCAATCTCGCCGTTCATGGCAGTCGTGATCGGCCTGTCACTACACAACGGAGCGGTGCTTGCCGAGGTGTTCCGCGCGGGCATCAACTCGTTGCCGCGCGGTCAAGCAGAGGCCGCGTACTCGATCGGCTTCCGCAAGAACCAGACGATGCGGCTCATCCTGATCCCACAGGCGGTCCGGGCGATGGCGCCATCGATCGTCGCCCAGATCGTTGTGCTGCTGAAGGATTCGTCCCTGGGCTTCATAATCGCCTACCCCGAGTTGCTGCGGTCTGTGCAGCAGATCGGCTCGCAGTATTTCAACCTGCTGCCCGCCTTCATCGTCGGCGCGACGATCTACATCTCGATCAACCTCGCCGTCGCAGGCATCGCGAAGGTGATCGAGATTCGCACCCGACACTCCAAAACGGGCATCGGACCGGCCCCGATCGGAGCGACGGTCCCCGTCACGGTCGGCAAGGGCTGAGTTCTGCCCCTCGGGCCGCCAACGGCTGTGCAGCATCGAGCGCATAGATATGGTGGCTCCGAGCGCGGATATTTCGACCATTTCTATGCGCTCGGCGGCAAATGCGGATTCGTCAGCTACTCCTCGAACAGCCCGTCTGCATCGGCGCCCTGCTGTGCGAGCTCGGCTTTCACTACCTCGAAGGCCATGGACTGCCCATAGCCACGGCGAGCGAGCATTCCGACCAACTTGCGGACCGCCTTGTCCCGCTCGGTCCGATCGCTCGGCACCGAGACGGTCCGTAACTTCTTGCGCACCAACTCAGCCGCTCGCTCGCGCTCGTCGTCGTGGGTGACTTGCGCCAAGGCTCTTGACGCGTCTTCCTGACCGATTCCCTTGCGCCGCAACTCCATCGACAGTGCCTGCCGCCCCTTGCCCGAGTAGTTGTGGCGCGAATGCACCCACTGCTCGGCAAACGAAGCGTCGTCGACGAGCCCTACCTCTGCCAATCGGTCCAGAACTCGTTCCGCGATGTCGGAATCGAAGCCCTTTTTCGCGAGGCTCTGCGACAGTTCCGTGCGGCTGCGGGCACGGTCGGTGAGCAAGCGCAGGCACGCATCCTTCGCCTGCGCTTCAGTCCCGCTGGGTTTTTTGCCCTCCGCTTCGCTCCGGGCGGGCTCGCGGGCGCTTCGTGACGACCTCTTCCCTCTTCGCTCCGGGCGCTCGTTCCTCGCACCCTCCGACTCCTCAGTCCAGAGGTCGCCGCGCCCGCTCACGTCCATCCGCCCTAGAACTCGACCGGAGCCGGGGCGATCTCGTCGGCATTGAGGACCGCGCCGATACCCAACTTCTCCTTGATCTTCTTCTCGATCTCGTCACGGATATCGGCGTTCTCCAGCAAGAACTTCCGGGCATTTTCCTTGCCCTGCCCGAGCTGATCACCCTCGTAGGTGTACCAAGAGCCGGACTTGCGGATGAAGCCGTGCTCGACGCCCATGTCGATGATCGAGCCCTCTTTGCTGATGCCGGCGCCGTAGAGGATGTCGAACTCGGCCTGCTTGAAGGGCGGAGACACCTTGTTCTTGACGACCTTCACGCGAGTGCGGTTACCGACTGCGTCGGTGCCGTCTTTGAGGGTTTCGATCCGCCGCACGTCCAGCCGAATCGAGGCGTAGAACTTCAAAGCCTTACCACCGGTGGTGGTTTCAGGCGATCCGAACATGACGCCGATTTTCTCGCGTAGCTGGTTGATGAAAATGGCGGTGGTGTTCGAGTTGCTCAGCGCACCGGTCATCTTCCGGAGCGCCTGGCTCATCAGGCGAGCCTGCAGACCGACGTGACTGTCACCCATTTCGCCCTCGATCTCGGCGCGCGGTACGAGTGCGGCCACCGAGTCGATCACGATGATGTCGATGGCGCCCGAGCGGACCAGCATGTCGGCGATTTCCAGCGCCTGCTCACCGGTATCCGGCTGCGAGACCAGCAGAGCATCGGTATCGACACCGAGCTTCTGGGCGTAGTCCGGATCGAGCGCGTGCTCCGCGTCGATGAACGCCGCGATTCCGCCGGCTGCCTGCGCACTCGCGACCGCGTGCAACGCAACGGTCGTCTTACCCGACGACTCCGGTCCATAGATCTCGACAACTCGCCCGCGTGGCAGACCACCGATCCCCAGAGCGACGTCGAGCGCGATCGACCCAGTAGGTATTACCCCGATCGGCTGACGAACCTCGTCGCCCAGGCGCATCACCGAGCCCTTACCGAAGTTCTTGTCGATCTGCGCCAAGGCCAGTTCGAGTGCCTTGTCGCGATCGTGCGCCTTTGGTGCCATCGTGTTCCCCTGTCTTCGTGGTTCGCGTTCTGCGTGTCGGCGGTTACGTTAGAACCAGCCACCGACAAGTTCGTAAATCTCGGGCTTGACCTGCGGAAACTATCCAATTGTCCGGGTGTTCGTTCAAGCATAGGGGAACACCTGTTCGAGTCAAATACATCCGTGTTCGACACGCCGACGGACTTGGTCAACCAGCATCACCGCTCACGCCCTCATGGCACAGTGGTCGAATGTCTTGGCTACGCGCGGCGCGCGAGCACCCCTCCGCGATCCTATTTGCGGTTCAGATTCTGGAGATCATGGTCTATCCCGCGTTGGAGGGGTCCGGCATCGGACGCGCCACCTTCAACGCACTAGGGCTCGCCGTCGTCCTGCTCGCGCTCTGGTCGGTGCGCTATTCACCCGGCCTGACCTGGGTCGGCGTCTTGCTCGCACTGCCAGCAGCAAGCTTGCTGCTGGTTCAAGTCGTGTTCGACCTCCCCGTCTTGTCCGGGTGGTCTTCATCGTTCGAAGCGCTCCTGTACCTGTACGCGGCTGGGTGCATGCTCGCCTACATTTTGGCCGACCACGTCATCACCCGCGACGAATTGTGGGCTGTCGGAGCAACGTTCACGCTGCTGGCGTGGGCATTCGCGCACATCTTCACTGTCTGCCAAGCGCTGCAACCGATGAGTTTCACCGCAGCGGTCACGCCGGATCAGCCGCGTTCGTGGGTCGAGTTGTTGTTTCTGAGCGTCACCACGCTGACGTCGACGGGCTTGTCCGACATCGTGCCGATCCGCCCGGTCGCGCGTGCGATCGTCATGATCGAACAGATCGTGGGATTGGGCTACGTCGTCATGTTGGTGTCGCGCGTCGTCGGTCTGACTGTCGCGCGAACCGACAAGACCGACGAGTGACCCGTCGAATTACCAGCGCGACCGCGGTACGTCGAACTCTGCGCACAGCGCCCGCCAGATATCTCGCGGGTCGACCCCATCCTCGATGGCCTGCGCACCGGTCTTCCCCAGTGCCGGGATCATGTGGTCGGCGAGAATCGAATCGCCTCGCGCAGCACCGAACTCGGTGTGGAGAAGCTCGGTGAAATCGGTCAGGCGCACCCGGCCAGCGTAGTCAGGTTTTCAGGACGGCGTGACACACAGCAATCGGATCCACCACATCGGCGACGGACCGCGCGGCCGCAGCCGCAGCCTCGCGGAAACTCGATTCGCCGAGCACGCGCGCCACAGCGTCGCGCACGGCCTCAGCGGTCAGCGGCCGGACCACGACCGCACTCCCCTGCCGCGCAGCCCGATTCGCCAATTCCCATTGATCGCCGCCACCTGGGACGGCCACGACGGGGACGCCGGCGAGCAAGGCCTTCGACAGCAGGCCGTGCCCGGCACCGCACACCACGACCGAGGCGTGGGCAAGCAGTTCGTCCTGGCGACCCAGCCCAGCGGTCGCCCAAGTCGGCAGGTTGGCCGGAGGCTCCTCCAGCATCGACAACGCGACGCGAACGCCGGCGCCCGCAAGACCTTCCAGCGTCGCTTCGACCATCCCGACCGCGCCCGTGAACGCGGTCGACGGAGCCACCATGACCAACGGCTCGTCACCAGGTGGCAGGTCGAGAACCTCGTCCGTCGGCTCCCAGTGCAGCGGTCCGATGACATGAGCGTGCTCGGGCCAATCAGGGCGCGGTACCTCCAGAGCCGGCAGCGTTGCGATCAACTGCGCGGCAGGCCCTGGGTCTACCTCGGGTAAACCGATACCGATTCGGGCCTGGCTCCGCTGGCGCAGACCTTGCTTGATCGATCGCCCGGTCGCCGCGCGCATCAGCCCGTCCCGTAGTCCGCCCAGCACGCCCTCTCCCGGGGCGAGTCCACTTCCGATGGGCGGCAACGCCTTCGACGGGGAATACAGCGGGTGCGGCGACAACTCGACCCATGGAACGTCCAGTCGCTCAGCGGCCAGCCCGCCGCCCGCGGTCAAGATGTCGGAGACGACGAGTTCTGGCAAGGTCGCGCTCAGGTCGGGCAGTAGCTCGGTCGCAATGTAGGCCGCCCGCTCGTGGATCCGTCGACCGGCATCGGAGTCGTCGTCCTCGATTCGAGGAGCCAGGCCCTTCAACTTCAGCGCGATGATTCCCTCGCGCTTCGCCGCCTCCAGCCATCTGCTGCCGGTGAAGAGCGTCGGCTGATCGCCTGCGGCGAGAAACCGCTTACACAGCGCAATGGCGGGGAACGCATGCCCCGGATCTGGTCCAGCGACAACAGCTACTCGCATCGCCTCAGGGTGCCACAGCCGACTGTGCGCGAGTCTTACCCGCCCAGGGGTAAGACTCGCGCACGGTTGCGTCAGGGCACACGCGTCAGGTCGCCGCGGTCGCCGCTGGAGACCGCCTTGAACAGCAGGTACAACCCGAAGATGATCGCGCTGACCACGAGAATCGGGAACAAGCCCTTCAGGAGCGCGCCGATCACCGCCAGCGCAATCCAGATCAATGCGACGATCCCAATGATTTTCCAGAACACGTAACCCGCCTCCGTTTGCCTATCCGGAGCATCAGATCTTGATCTCCGTGCCTCAATGCTGGCACGGGTGAGTATGCAAATCAGCAGGTCAGAGCCGAAATCAGGGAAAGATCAGGGTTCACCCTGAGCCCGAGAGCTCGGCGTGACGTCCGCGCTCAGATGCCTGGTCAGGAACCGCACCGCGTGCTTGACGGCTGCCTCGTGGAACGGCTTGCCCGGAAAGAGGTCGAAGTGGTCGCCGGGGTAGTGCCGGACCTCGGCCCGCGCAGCGAACGCAGCCTTCGCCGCGGGGTACGGGGGCGCGCTCCGGTCGAAGTCGGCGATCTGCACCAGCACCGGGGCCGTGATCCGCTTGGCCGCCTTGGCCGGTGCCCGACTCCCGAGCTCGAGACTGACGTCTGCGGCGATCTCGTTGCGCCAACTCGGCCCGGCGATGCTCAGGTAGTCCTCGAGAGTGCCCGCCAGGGTAAGAGCACCGACTTCACCGGGACGGGCGACGATCGGCATCATCCTCGGACCGCGGCCACTGGCTGCGGACAGCTTGCTGGTGAGGCCGAGGGCGGCGGCCCGGGCCAGCTCGCTGGGTCGGTGTGACTTCGTGGCGTGCACGGCTGCCGCCATCCCGTCGACCATCGGCACCAATGCGACGACCGCGGCAATGTCGTTGCGATCGGCCGCGACCGTCAGGACGTGCCCGCCGGCCAGCGAGACCCCCCAGAGCACGATGCGTTGCGGATCCACGCCAGGAAGTCGTCCAGCTGCCGCGATGGCCGCCCGATAGTCGTCGGCCTGGCCAGTCAGCGAGACTCGCTGCCGCGCGCTGCCCTCACTCTCGCCGAAGCCCCGGTAGTCGAAGACCAGCGCGTCGAGTCCGGCCGCCGCAAATGCCTCGGCGAACGGTGCCAGTCCGGAGTCCTTGGTGCCGCCGAGTCCGTGCGCCAGCACGACCGCCGGCCGACCGGCCGGGCCTGCCAGCCGATCGTCTACGGCCGGGAAATGCCAGGCCGCACAGGTGGTGCCGTCCGAGGAGAAGGTCCGGTCGTGGCGGGTCATTCCGGGCTCCGTGTTCCGTAGATGGTGCTCAGCCAGATAAAGGTGATGGCCTCGATGTGTTTTGCTCGTGGCGGGCCGGTGCCGAGCGAGTGCCGTTCCAGCGCATGGTCGTTGACGTCGAGCAATACCGAGGCGACCGCAGCAGCATCCGGACCCTCGACAGCACGACCCGCCGCACGTTCGGTGTCGATCATGCAGCCGATCACCGCGGCGAAGTCGGCCCGGCCGGCGTCCCACATCTGTCGTACGCCTGCGCTGGAGGCTCGTGCCTCCAGCAGCGCCCGGTAGGTGTGCGGACTGTCGTCGACGGAGTCGAAAAGCAGCGTGACAGCCTGGCTGATCCGCTGCGCGGGGTCGCCCTCGGCCTTGACCAGGATCTCGTTCGCCTCGGCGGCCGCGTCGTACAGGCCCTGCATCAGGGCGAGCACCGCGACCGCCTTGCTCTCGAAGTAGAAGTAGAACGCTGACCGCGTCACGCCGGCGCGGCCGGAGATATCGGCAACGTTGACCGCGTCGAGGGTCTGCTCGCGGAGCAGTTCGTCGAAGGCGCGCAGGAGTGCGTCGCGGCGGGCATCACCGCGGTTCGGGTTGCGCCGGTCGACCAGCCGGTTCCAGGCGCCGCTCTCTTCGGTCATCTCGCTTGCGCTCGCCGGCGACCGGCCGGAATTTCGCGGGCACGGATGTCGTGCTCGTAGATGAAATAGTCGACTTGCTGGGTGTGCCGGGGCGTGTGCAACACGTGCCCGATGTACTGCTGCTCGTCGGCCACGATCACCCGCTCCATCTCGGCGACGTCGGGCAGCGCGTAGGCACCGACCAGATGGGCCGCCGCGAGCCGGGCCTGGCTCTCGACGAACGGGAAGAGCGTCGGCGTCGCCTGGGCGAATCCGACGAAGGTGAGGTCGTCGATGCCGGGCTTGAACATCCGCTTGTAGAGAGGCAGCCGGTTCTCCGGAGCGCTGATGAAGTCAGGATCGAAGAACGGGAAGGTGATGTTATAGCCAGTGGCGTAAACGATTACGTCGAATTCGTCGCTGGTTCCGTCGGCAAAATGAACGGTTGCGCCGTCGAGCAGCGAGACGTTCGGCTTCGGTACCACGTCACCAGAACCGAGCCGAAGCGGCAGCTCTACCGACTGGGTCGGGTGCGCCTCGAAGAATTTGTGGTTGGGCTCGGGAAGGCCGTAGAGCGCACCGTTGCTGCCGTTCAAGACCTGTCCCCACTGCATGATCTTGCGCTGCCAGGCCAGTGGCAGGTGCGGGGTGGTGCGGTACATCGTGTCGGCGGGCTTGCCGCCGATGTACTTGGGCACGATCCAGACACCCGACCGGGTGGACAGCGTGACTTTGGTCTGCAGCGACTTGCTGGACAGCTCCACCGCGATGTCCGCAGCGCTGTTTCCGATTCCCACCACCAGGATTCGCTGACCGAAGAAGTCCAGCGGATCCTTCGGGTCGACGTAGTGATGCGAGTGGATCGAGACCCCGCTGAACTCACCGGGAAAGTCGGCGAAGCGCGGGTCCCAGTGGTGACCGTTCCCGACGACCAAGTGGTCGAAGTATCGGGTGGCGCCGGCCTGGTCGACGATCTCCCAGCCGCTGGTCTCGCCGTCGGGCCGGCGGGCGCTGACCACACCGTTGGTGAACTCGATGTTGTCCTTGAGGTCGAACGCCTCGGCGTAGGACTCCAAGTAGTCCTTGATCTGGGTGTGGTGCGGGAAGTCGGGGTAGTCGACCGGCATAGGAAAGTCCCGGAAAGACAGCCTCTGCTTGGAGGTGTCGATGTGCAGCGAGCGGTAGGCGCTGCTGTGACCGTTCGGGTTGCCGAACGCCCAGTTGCCGCCGATCCGATCGGAGGTCTCGAAGCAGGTGTATGGAAGCCCGTAGTCGGCGAGCATCTTGCCGGTAGTCAGGCCGCTGATGCCGGCGCCGATGATTGCCGTTGTCTTCACATCCGCAACGGTAGGCGCTACTTTTGACACGTGTCAACCATTATAGACAGACGTCAGACGCGCAAGGTGTACGCCGGCAAAGTAGCGATCGTGACCGGCGGAGCGTCAGGGATCGGGGCATCGCTCGTCCGCGCCCTGCGCAGCGAAGGGGCCACAGTGATCTCCGCGGACCTGCAGCCCGGTGGCGATGACGTGGCGCTGGACGTGACCCATGCGGCGGCGGTGCAAGCGTTGGTGGACAGGGTCGTCGACGAGCACGGAAGGCTCGACTTGATGTTCAACAACGCCGGGATCAGCCTGATCGGCGAGACCCAGGATCTGTCGCTCGCGCAGTGGAACTCGATCATCGACGTGAAAATCCGCGGCGTCGTGCACGGTGTCGCTGCGGCGTACCCGCAGTTCATCCGGCAGGGCAATGGGCACATCGTGAACACGGCATCGATGGGCGGACTGATGGCGGCCGGGCTGCTGACGTCGTACGTGATGACCAAGCACGCCGTTGTCGGACTTTCCCTGGCGTTACGCTCCGAGGCCGCGGCGTACGGCGTCGGTGTGACCGCGATCTGCCCGGCTGCGGTGAACACTCCGATCCTGGACAAGGGTGAGTTCGGCACGGTTCGCGGGCGCGACTACTTCCTGAAGGGCCAAGGCATCCGCAAGCCGGTGGACCCGGACCTCCTCGCCCAGCGGGTGCTGGCGGCCGTGGCTGCTGGTCAGGCGCTGGTCGTCGAGCCCGTGCAGGCAAGAATGGCGTGGCGCTTGCAGCGGTTCCTGCCGGCAGTCACGCAAAAGGCCTCCATCAGGTTCATCGCCAAGCAGCGCAAGCTCGCTGCCGAGAAGGGAGCACGATGAGTGCCACCAAGCCCAACGGACTCGATTCACCGCTGATCCCGAAGGTGATGAAGTACGCCGGCAAGGCGCACGTCCGGGTCTACCGAATGACTGGCGGCCGGGTCGGCGGCAAGTGGCGGATCGGCGCCGGCTGGAAGAAGCCGGTCCAGACGCTGCTGCTCGACCATGTCGGCCGCAAGAGCGGCCGTAAGTTCACCACACCGCTGCTGTACCTGCGCGACGGACCGGACGTGGTGATCGTGGCCTCGCAGGGCGGGCTGCCGAAGAACCCGCAGTGGTACGCCAACCGGATGGCGACGCCGGACACATCGGTCCAGATCAAGTCCGAGAGGCGAGCGGTGACGGCCCGCACCGCGAACGCCGAAGAGCGCGCCGACCTCTGGCCCAAGCTGGTCGATCTCTACGCCGACTTCGCCAGCTACCAGTCCTGGACCGACCGGGAGATCCCGGTGGTGATCCTCGGACCAAGATCAAGCGGCGGGTGACGTCGGTCCAGGACCGATCGCCCGGGGCGCTCCAGCGAGTTCTGCGAGGGCCTCGGCCCAGCCGTCGAGACGGTCCGCCGCTACCCGCAGCTCGAGATTGGCTCGCTCCGAAGGTGTGGGCAATGCGCCCTGGGGCACGGTCATTCGTGCGGCCGCCTGCAGAAGGTGCTCATATTCACGCAGGCCGGAGTCGAGTTCTGCCCGCGCTGCCATGACCGACTGCTGCAGTTCGAATGCCGCTTGGCCCGCCAGCTTCGCGGCTTGCTCCAACGAGACGATGTCGATCGACAGCGCGTGCAAGGCCTCGGCGGCTGATTCGGCGGCCGCGGCGGTTTCGGCCAGCTCGTCGGCAGGAACCGGCGCCGACCGAGCCACGACCGCAAGGACGTGCGACAGGCTCTTCTCCACCTTCGCCAGCCGGACCATCGGACCGCGCGCAGCCGAACCGACCGGGGGCAGCGCACGGACCTGCGCGCCGACTGGCGGAAGCGGTTTTGCCTTCAGGCGCAAGTATTTTCGCGTCGCGAGCGCAGCGGGGACCACGAGTGCGACGGCACCACTACTGGTGATGACGACCGCCCACACCGGCGCAGCGACGATCGCCAAGCCTGCGGCGCCGACGGCCGTTGCGCCCGACGCCGCGCTGTACCGAATGCTGCGGCGGCGGGCGCGCCGACGTTTCCGAATCTCCCGCTCGCGCGGGTGCGCCCACCGACGTACAGCGACCAACGCCGACTCGCCGAGTCCCCGCAGCATCGTGATCTACCCGTCTGAGAACTGACTAGCGTGCGGCTTCGCCTTGGCCGGGCTGCAGCTTCGGTGCGATTGCGGGACCGGCGGTGCCACCGGATGGCAGCGCGTCGCCTTTCATGGATGCACGGATCTGCTCGAGGCGGCTGTGGCCTGCCATCTGAATGCTCGCCTGCTGGACTTCCATCATGCGGCCCTGCACCGAGTTCGATGCAAGCTCAGCGGAGCCCAGCGCGTTGGCGTAGCGACGCTCGATCTTGTCGCGGACTGCGTCCAGGCTGGGCGTGTTGCCCGGCGCGGACAAGGTGCTGTCCATAGACCGCAGCGAGGCGCTGACCTGCTCCTGCATCTTGGCCTGCTCGAGCTGGCTGAGCAGCTTGGTGCGCTCGGCGACCTTGGCCTGCAGTGCCATCGCGTTCTGCTCGACAGCCTTCTTGGCCTGGGCGGCGGCCTGCAGCGACTGGTCGTGCAGCACCTTGAGGTCTTCGACGCCGGCTTCGGCCGTCACGAGCTGTGCAGCGAACGCCTCGGCGGCGTTGCCGTACTGGATCGCCTTCTCGGTGTCACCAGCTGCCTGCGCCTGATCGGCCAGGTTGACCGCCTGGCGAGCGTTGGCGTTGAGCTTCTCGACCTCGTCGAGCTGACGATTGAGTTTCATTTCCAGCTGGCGCTGGTTGCCGATCACCGATGCAGCCTGCTGCGAGAGTGCCTGATGCTGACGCTGCGCATCCTCGATCGCCTGCTGAATCTGGACCTTTGGATCGGCATACTCGTCGATTTTGGAATTGAAGAGGGCCGCCAAATACTTCCAGGCCTTGACGAACGGATTAGCCATCGGTTGATCCCGCCTCCATCTGATGCGCCGCGCTCTGCGCGACCCGATACGCGACCATCGCGCATCGGAACGTAGGCCCTCGGTGCCTACCACAGAATCTATCCGTTTCTGCCCGAGTCCACAGCATGGAGGGCCGCCCGTTCTCGAACGGGATGTTCGCCCTCCCAGACATCGTCACGCCGCAGCGAGCGCCCGCGCTGTGGGAGCGGGGATCACAATGCGTGTGTCGCCACTGATTCGCGGCGAGGCCGACATTGCCGGAACAGCGTCCTGGCTCTGCGCGGCGGCCTTGCGATCTGATCGCTCGGACGAATCGGCCATCGATTCACTGACGTCGAACAGCACATCCGACAGCGGCACGGCGAGCGCATCGCAGATCGCTGCCAGCAGTTCGCTCGACGCTTCCTTCCGGCCACGCTCGACCTCGGAAAGGTAACCGAGGCTCACGCTCGCGGAGTTCGATACCTCGCGGAGGGTGCGGCTCTGTGACACGCGGGTGCGCCGCAAGCTGTCACCGATTGCCTCACGCAATAACAGCGCCATCTCGTTCCTCCTACAACGTCCGGTGTCTCAACATCAAATCTACAGATATTCGCTAGGTGAACGCTCGCGCCGCCACGAATGGTTCCCGACACTATCGCGATCGGTCGCCCTCGACGCGGCGAATCAGTTCGCGAACCGCCGAATCGACGGCGCCTAATCGTATTTCCCACCGATCGCCGGCCAGTGCGAGCCGCACCACTTCGGTACCCGAAGTGCCTGCGATCCCGAGGTACACGGTGCCCACCGGATGCCCATCTTGCTCGTCAGGACCGGCAACGCCGGTCAGCGACACTCCCCAGTCCGAACCGCAGCGGGTGCGCGCCCCCACCGCGAGCTGTTCGGCGGTGGCGGCGGACACCGGCCCGTGCGCTGCGAGAACCTGTTCGCTCACACCGGCGAGGGTGCCCTTCAGGTCGGTGGCGTAGACGACCAGACCGCCGCGCAGGACGTTGCTCGCACCCGGCACGCCCGCCATCGTCGCGGCGAGCAAACCTGCGGTCAACGACTCTGCGGTGGCAACCGTCTCCCCCGCTGCGATCAGCGCTGCGACCAGTTCTTCGGCCGGCGTGGCAGCCGTCAGCGGATCCCTCACGAGCCCGGGTGCAGCCGAGTGTGCGTCCGGACAGCCTGAATCACGTAGTCCAGCCCGGTGACGACGGTCAGGAGTACGGCGACGCCCATCAACGCCGCGCACAAGAAGCTCAGCGAAGACGGCAGCGGCAAGACGTAGAAGCCGATGGCAAACGTCTGAACCAGCGTCTTGAGCTTCCCGCCTCGACTCGCGGGAATCACACCGTGCCGGAGCACACTGAACCGCAGCGCAGTGATGCCCAATTCGCGCACCGCGATGATCAGCGTGACCCACCAACTGAGATCGCCGAGCATCGACAGCCCGATCAACGCAGCGCCGATGAGCGCCTTGTCGGCAATCGGGTCTGCCAGTTTGCCGAAATCGGTGACCAGACCGTAGCGACGCGCAAGCTGGCCATCGACGCGATCGGTGACAGCGGCGATCGCGAACAGCACGAAGGCAGTGATCCGCCACCCGGCGTTGTGGCCGCCGTCTTCGAACAGCGCCCAGAGGAAAACCGGGACGATCGCGATGCGGGCGGTGGTCAGAACGTTGGCGATATTGAGCAGCGGCACAGCCGGTTCGGGCGGCGGATGGTGCGACGAGGCAGGACCGGTCTCGGCAATAGGTTCACTCGGGCGATCGCCACGCGCCAGGTTGTCGTGCTGCGCACTCACCCAGCAACTCCCCGCAGTCGAGTGAAAGGACGGTCCGGCACAGGTCCAAGACTATCGGTACGCAAGTGATTACTCTTCCACCCATGACATCTCGGCCGCCGCAACACGGCGACGACCAGTTGACGGTCCGACGCGCGCGAACCTCGGACGTTCCAGAGATCAAGCGGCTCATCGACATCTACGCCGGTCGGATCCTCTTGGAGAAGAACCTGGTGACGTTGTACGAGGCCGTCCAGGAGTTCTGGGTGGCCGAAATCGGCGGCGAAGTCGTCGGCTGCGGAGCCCTGCACGTCCTGTGGGCCGACCTCGGCGAGATCCGTACCGTGGCCGTCGATCCGAAGGTGAAGGGTCACGGCGTCGGCCATACGATCGTCCGCGGGCTCATCGAAGTCGCTCGCGAGCTGCAGCTGAGTCGAGTGTTCGTCCTGACCTTCGAGGTCGATTTCTTCGGCAAACACGGATTCGTCGAAATCGAGGGCACACCGGTGACCGCCGAGGTGTACGCCGAGATGTGTCGCTCGTACGACACCGGTGTCGCCGAGTTCCTCGACCTGAGCTACGTCAAACCGAACACCCTCGGCAACACTCGAATGTTGCTGACGCTCTAGCTTTTTAACTTTTAGGAGAATTCATGCCGATCTTCGCCGTCGACTACACCTACTCCGACACCACGATCGAGGGCCGCAACGAGCATCGTCCGGCCCATCGCACATGGCTGGGCGGGCTGGTCGAGGCAGGAACCATCCTGTCGACAGGTCCGTACGCGGATGGTTCCGGTGCGCTGATTCTGTTCAGCGGCCCCGACCGCGACACGATCGTGGAGTTGCAGACACACGATCCGTTCGCTCAGGCCGGCCTCGTAGAAGCGGTCCGCATCACCGAATGGTCGCCGGTCATGGGCGCTTTCACCGGCGACTAGCCGAGCTGTCGGACCCGCCGACTAAGGTTGCGCCGGTGCGCAAGGGACTCGATTATGCAGGCGGACGGCCAGGCGGTGCGGCAATCCGCGCGGCGGGGTACGACTTCGTCGTCCGCTACCTGTCCGACGGCGGTCCGTCACTGCCGGGCAAGTTGCTGACTCCCGCAGAAGCCGTCGACCTACGTGCGTACGGCATTTCGATCGTGTCCAACTGGGAGACCACGGCAAATCGGATGCTCGACGGGTACGTCGCCGGCGTGAACGACGCGTCCATCGCGTTGCGGCAGGTCCTCGCGTGCGGTGGTCGATTCGACCGGCCGATCTATTTCTCGGTCGATTTCGACGCGACTCCCGCCGACCAGGTCCCGATCGACGATTACCTGCGCGGCGCCGCGAGCATCCTCGGCGCGCACAACGTCGGGATCTACGGCGGCTACTGGCCCATTCATCGCGCGCTGGACAACAAGACAGCCGCCTGGACGTGGCAGACCGATGCCTGGTCCGGCGGCAACATCGAGTTCCGCCGGAACTTGCACCAACTTGTGCGCCAGGTTGTTGTCGGTGGCGTCGCGTGTGATGTGAACGAAGCTTTCACCGCCGATTTCGGCCAGTGGGACTACTACCCAACTCAGGAGGAACCCGACGTGACCCCCGAACAGGATGCGATCCTGCGCGACATTCAGACTCAGCTTCGCGGACCGAATCTCGACGGGTGGCCACAGCTCGGAAACCGGACGCTCGTCGACGGGCTCGCCGCCGCGCTCACTCGGATCGACGAGCTCGAAAAAGAGGTCGAGAAGCTGAACGGCGAGCTGCTCGACCGCCCGTGGTGGCAGTGGCCCATCAGCTTCATCGAGTCGATCGTTCCCGGCGGCAAGAACTGATCAGTCCTTGGCCACCGGCTGATCTCCCCGCGTCTTCAGCAAGCTCGCCCCAGCGGTGACGACGAGCACGCCGAGGATGACCGACAACGACAATCCGGTCGAGATCTCCGGGACGCTGACGTGCTCGCCACCGTTGATGAACGACAGCGTGTTCTCGTGCAGCGCGTGGAGCACGAGCTTCACACCGATGAACGCCAGGATGATCGAGAGGCCGTACGAGAGGTACACGAGACGATCGAGCAGTCCGCCGATCAGGAAGAACAACTGCCGTAGGCCCATGAGGGCGAAGGCGTTTGCCGTGAAGACGAGGTACGCCTGTTCGGTGAGGCCGTAGATCGCGGGAATCGAATCCAACGCGAACAGGATGTCGGTGAACCCGATCGCCAGCAATGCCAGCAGCATCGGCGTGACGAACCGCTTGCCGTCGATCTTCACGGTGAGGTTGCCACCGTGATACTCGTCGGTCGTCGGAACGAACCGGCGGGTGAGCGCGATGATCCTCGATTCGCGCTTCTCTTCGACTTCTTCCTCGTGACCGTGCTCGGCGACCAACTTGTACGCCGTGTACACGAGGAAGAACCCGAACAGGTAGAAAACCCAGCTGTAGGCGTTGATCGCAGCGGCACCGACGGCGATGAATCCGCCGCGCATGACCAGCGCCAACACGATGCCGATCAGCAGGACCTTCTGCTGGTTCTCTCTCGGCACTGCGAACGACGACATGATGATGACGAAGACGAACAGGTTGTCGACCGAGAGCGCCTTCTCGGTCACGTAACCGGCGAAGTACTCGCCGCCGTACGTCCCACCCCACAGCCACATGACCACGAACCCGAAGATGATCGCGATGGCGATATAGACCGCCGACCAGATCGCAGACTCACGAAACGTCGGCGCTTGCGGAGTCCTCGCATGGGTGACGAAATCGAATACGAACAGGCCCAGAATCACCAAACATGTGACGAGCCACCCGACCGCGGAGACATTCATATCTTCCAACCTAGCGAATAGTCGGGCAAACCGGACATCTACTCGTCGTCGTCAGGCGTTGGATCCCCGCCCTTGATGGACCAGAGAAGCCCATCCAGCTCGTCGGGCTTGATCAGAACGTCGCGTGCTTTCGAGCCCTCGCTGGGGCCCACGACGCCTCGTGTCTCCATGAGATCCATCAGACGACCGGCCTTGGCGAAGCCGACCCGCAGCTTGCGCTGCAGCATCGACGTCGAACCGAATTGGCTGGTCACCACGAGTTCGACCGCTTGCAGGAACACGTCGAGATCGTCGCCGATATCGGGATCGACGTCCTTCTTCTCGCCGACCTTCTGTGCGGTGACGCCTTCGGTGTACTCCGGCTCAGCCTGGTTCTTGGCGAAGTCGACGACCGCCTGGATCTCCTCGTCGGAGATGTAGGCACCCTGCAGACGCGTCGGCTTCCCCGCGCCCATCGGCAGGTACAACGCGTCGCCCATACCGATCAGCTTCTCGGCACCGGGCTGGTCGAGGATGACGCGAGAGTCGGTCAGCGACGACGTCGCGAAGGACAACCGCGACGGCACATTGGTCTTGATCAGGCCGGTGACGACGTCGACGGACGGTCGCTGCGTGGCGAGCACCAAGTGAATACCGGCGGCGCGAGCCTTCTGGGTGATGCGGACGATCGCCTCTTCCACATCGCGCGGCGCGGTCATCATCAAGTCGGCGAGCTCGTCGACGATGGCCAGGATGTAGGGGTACGGGCGGTAGACCCGCTCGCTGCCCAACGGTGCCGTGATCTCGCCGGACCGGACCTTCGTATTGAAGTCGTCGATATGGCGGACCTTGTTGACCTGCATGTCCTGGTAGCGCTGTTCCATCTCCTCGACCAGCCACGCGAGCGCGGCAGCAGCCTTCTTCGGCTGTGTGATGATCGGCGTGATGAGGTGCGGAATGCCTTCGTACGGCGTCAGTTCCACCATCTTCGGGTCGATCAGGATCATCCGGACCTCGTCGGGCGTCGCCCGCGCGAGCAGCGACACCAGCATGGAGTTGACGAAGCTCGACTTACCCGAGCCCGTCGAACCGGCCACCAGCAGGTGCGGCATCTTCGCGAGGTTGGCGCTGACGAAATGCCCCTCGATGTCCTTGCCGAGGCCGATCACCAACGGGTGGTGGTCTTTTCGGGTCGACGGCGCGTTGAGGACGTCGGCGAGACGGACCATCTCACGGTCGGAGTTCGGCACCTCGATACCGACCGCGGATTTGCCGGGGATCGGCGCGAGGAGTCGGACGTTGTCGGTGGCGACGGCATAGGCGATGTTGCGAGCGAGCGCCGTGATCTTCTCGACCTTGACGCCGGGGCCGAGCTCGACCTCGTACCGCGTGACCGTCGGCCCACGCGTGAACCCGGTGACCGCGGCATCGATCTTGAACTGCTCCAACACCTCGGTGATCGCCTCGATCATCGAGTCGTTCGCCTTGCTGCGCTTCTTCGGCGGGTCGCCCGCGACGAGCAACGTCATCGACGGCAGCGTGTAGTCGCCTTCGATCACCCGGTCCGCGACGAACTCGTGCTTCTCCTTGACCGGCTCGTTCTCCTTGACCGGCGGAATCGGCCTGCGTGCCTTGGGCTTCTCGACCGGCGGCGCGGGCGGCGCTGCGACTGGAATGGCCTCCGTGACCTGCGCGGCGGACGCGAATTCGTCGGCCGGGTAATTGTCGACGGGGCGGCCGTGCGGGACGTCGAGTTCGTCGTCGTCGATCCGCACGTCTTCCACGTCGGGGTAGTAATCGTCGTACTCGTCGCCTGCACTCTCCGTCGAGAAGAGCGTCCGCAGCTTTTCGGGCACCTCGCGGACCGTTGTGCCGGTCAGCAGCAGGACGCCGAATAGAATCGCCAGCAGCATCAGCGGTACGGAAAGCCAGACAGTCAGGCCGTCGGTGAGGGGTCCGCCTGCGACGTAGCCGACGAAGCCAGCGCCGTTCGCGCGACCATGAGCGTCGGAAGGCGAACCGGCAGCGAGGTGCCACAGGCCGAGGAACGGCAGGCCGACGAGAAGTGAGCCGAGAACCAGGCGTGGCCTGATCTCCGGGTGTGGTTCGGTGCGCATCAAGATGACACCGATCACGGTGCCGAGCAACGGGATTCCCGCTGCGGCAAGGCCGAACACGGCGCTGACTCCCGCATCGATCCAGCGGCCGATCGGTCCGCCTGCGCCGACCCAGACACTCGCCGCAATCACGACGCTGACCGCGATCAGCCCCAGCGCGATGCCGTCACGCCGATGACCGTGCTCGATATCGCGCGCTTTGCCCATCGTTCGGGTGGTTGCGCCGAGGCCTTTGGCTGCCAACGTCCAACCCGCTCCGATCCCCTTGCCGATCGTGGCGAAAGGCGACGCCTTCTGCCTGCGCGGCGGGTTCCGCCGCGGCGGAGGCTTGCGCGGTGTCGACACGGTCCTGGTGGTGCGCTTACGCGGCGTCGAACTCGCGGGTCGTGACGCCGTCGCAGACGCGCGCGTACTACTTCGCGGCTTCGACGCGGCCGTACTTCCGGACTTAGCTGGCATGAGTGTCAGGTTAGTCGCTAATGCCCCACGAAGACCATCCGTAACAGCAGTCACACGGTTTATGCAGGCAGGGCAGGTCCCTTGCGTGTCGCGAGATCGTGCGTCAGACGCTCCGGTCCAGTTGCATGACTGCGTCGACGTCGGCGGCGGTCCCGGACGCTTCCAGCCGGACCTCGTTGCGACCGAACGCGTGTAACAGCAGCTCGGACGGCTTTCCGGTCAGTACCACCTGGCGATCACCCTTGCTGCGGACCGTCGCTCGCTTGCCGTCCGGGGTCGCGAGGACCACCGTCACCGGTGACTTTCGATACGCGCGGCGCGCCATCTGTTTGCACGCCGCCCACAGTTTCGCCTCGTCGGCGTCGGCAAGTGTTCGCGGTTCCCACCCTGGCGAACCACGACGCACGTCCTCGTGGTGGATGAACATCTCGGTGGTGTTCACCAACGCGTCGAACGGCCGCAGTGGCGACCAGATCGGCGGACCGGTGCTGACATCCTCGAGCAGGTCCGCGAGGGAGCGCTGAGCCGCCTTGCTCCGGACGCTTTCGGTATAGCCGGCAAGCTGGCTGATCATGATTCCTGGCGACGCATCCGGGCGGCGTTCCCGCACGACCAAGTGGGCTGCCAAGTCACGAACCGTCCACTGACCGCACAGGGTTGGCGCGTTCGGACCCTTCTCTGCCATCGACGCGACAAGTTCATGGCGTTCCCGCTGCGCGAAGCTCATAACGCCAACCTACACACGGCTCAATCACGGCCTCGGCGGCGCGTTCAGCGGAACTTGTAGGGTTCGAGCAGTGTCCATCATCGAGATGATCGTGATCGCGTTGGCAGGTTTCGCGGCTGGAGCGATCAATGCCATCGTCGGGTCCGGGACCCTGGTCACGTTTCCCACGCTCGTGGCGTTCGGCTATCCGCCGGTTGTTGCGACGATGTCGAACGCCGTCGGACTGGTCGCAGGCGGCGTCTCGGGGACCTGGGGCTATCGCCGTGAACTGAAGGGGCAAACCGATCGATTGCGGTGGCAGATCCCCGCGTCCCTGACGGGAGCCGTACTCGGTTCGTTTCTTCTGCTGCATCTTCCGGAGAAAGCCTTCACGACGGTCGTGCCCGTCCTGCTGGTGGGCGCACTGATCCTCGTCGTCACCGGACCGCGGATTCAGGCGTGGGCACAGCGGCGCGCGGAGGACGCGGGGCGCTCTGCTACCCACGTCGGTCCAGGCAGAATGGCGACTCTTGTGGTCGGCACGTTCGCCGTCGGCGTGTACGGCGGCTACTTCACTGCCGCGCAGGGCATTCTGCTGGTCGGGGTGATGGGGGCGTTGCTCCCCGAGTCGATGCAACGAATGAATGCAGCGAAGAACCTGCTTTCGTTGCTGGTCAACGTCGTCGCCGCCGTGGCCTACACCATCGTCGCGTTCGATCGAATCAGCTGGGGCGCGGCCGGACTCATCGCAGTCGGGTCGCTGGTCGGCGGCTCCGTCGGCGCGAAGTACGGTCGCCGCCTCTCCCCCACCGCGCTGCGCGGTGCCATCGTCGTCCTCGGCCTCATCGGCCTCTGGCGGCTACTAGCCTGAAATCCGCCTATGTAGCTCAGACGCCGATGACCGTCGGGACGATCATCGGTCGACGACGGTACTTCTCCGCCACCCATCGACCGACAATTCGCCTGACGCCCTGGGCAATTCGGTGCGTATCGGTGATCCCTTCGCCCGCCAGGCGGATGATCTCCGCTTCGACGAGCTGAGCGGCTTCCTTGAGCGCAGCGGGGTCGTCGGAGAAACCGCGGCCGCTGACTTCTGGCGTACTGACCGCCTTGCCCTTGTTGTCGACGACGACGGTGATGGCGATGAACCCACCTTCACCCAGCACGAGGCGATCGGAGAGCGTCGATTCGCCGACATCGCCGACCGACAGTCCGTCGACGTAGACATAGCCCACCGGCACTTTGCCGACGATCTTCGCGACGCCGTCGACCAGGTCGACCACCACACCGTCTTCTGCCAGCATCACGCGATCTTCGGGCACACCCGTTGCGACCGCCAATGCGGCGTTCGCCCGCAGGTGACGCCACTCGCCGTGCACCGGCATCGCGTTCGTCGGCCGGACCGCGTTGTAGAGGTAGAGCAACTCTCCCGCCGACGCGTGGCCCGACACGTGGACTTTCGCGTTCTGCTGGGTGATCACCGTCGCACCGCGACGGGCGAGGCCGTTGACGACGGCGAACACGGAGTTCTCGTTGCCTGGAATCAGCGACGACGCCAGGACGACCAGGTCGTCGGCCCGGATGTTGATCTGCTGGTGCTCGCCGCGCGCCATGCGCGACAACGCCGACAGCGGCTCACCCTGCGAGCCGGTCGAGATCAGGACGAGCTTGGCATCGGGCAGGCTCGCGGCGGTCGCGAGATCGACCTCGATGCCGTCGGGCACGCTCAGGTAACCGAGTTCCTGCGCAATTGCCATGTTGCGCACCATCGACCGGCCGACGAAGCAGATGCGACGGTCGTAGCGGGCAGCAACATCGACGACCTGCTGGATGCGGTGCACATGGCTGGCGAACGACGCGACGATCACGCGCTGGCGAGCTTTGCCGATCACGGTGTCGAGGACGCCGCCGATTTCGCGCTCCGGCGTCACGAACCCCGGCACTTCGGCGTTCGTGGAGTCGACGAGGAACAGGTCGACACCTTCGTCGCCGAGCCGGGAGAAGCCGGCAAGGTCGGTCAGTCGTCCGTCGAGCGGCAACTGGTCGAGCTTGATATCGCCTGTGTGCAAGGCGATTCCGGCCGACGTACGGATCGCGACCGCCAGTGCATCCGGGATCGAGTGGTTGACCGCGAAGTACTCGCACTCGAACGGTCCGTGGTTGGTGCGCTCGCCTTCGACGACCTCGATGAGCTTCGGCCGCTGATGGTGCTCTTTGCATTTCGCCGCGAGCAGCGCCAACGTGAACTTCGACCCGATGACCGGTACGTCCGGACGCAGGCGCAGCAAGAACGGCACGGCACCGATGTGGTCCTCGTGGCCGTGCGTCAGCACGACCGCTTCGACGTCACCCATGCGGTTCTCGATATGGCGGAAGTCGGGCAGGATCAGGTCGACGCCCGGTTGCTGGTCCTCGGGGAACAGCACGCCGCAGTCGACGATCAGCAACTTGCCCTTGTGCTCGAAAACGGTCATGTTGCGGCCGATTTCGCCGATGCCGCCGAGCGCTACGACGCGCAAACCGTCTTTCGGAGCCTTCGGCGGAGTGCCGAGCCCAGCCGTCGGGTCGGTACCCGCACGCCGACTATCGGGCCGCTGCTGCGCGGCCGAGTTCTGCGGGACCTGCTTCGGGCGGTTCTGCGGCGGGCCCGCGTTCCGGGTGACACGCTGACGTCCCCTCCGAGATCCCCCGTCGCTACGCTCGCCCCGTTCTGGCCGGGTCATGCCAGCACGCCCGCCGCGTGGAGATCCGCTGCAAGCGCATCGATTTGCTCGGTGGTCGGTGCAACTTGCGGCAACCTGGGCTCCCCTACGTCGATTCCCTGCAATCGCAGGCCAGCCTTACTGAGTGCCACGCCGCCGAGCCGACCTTGCGCGCTGATCAGCGGCAGCAGACTGAGATTGATCGCTCGTGCCCGCACGACGTCCCCACTTTGATACGCAATGCGCATGTCGGCGAGCCGACTGGCCGCGAGATGACCGATGACACTGATGAACCCGACCGCACCGACCGATAACCACGGCAGGTTCAGCGCGTCGTCACCGGAATAGAAGATGAGGTCGGTAGTGCCGATCAGGTCCGCACCGGCCACCAGATCACCCTTGGCGTCTTTCATAGCAACGATTCGAGGGTGCTCGGCGAGGCGGCGGATCGTCTCGGTCTCGATCGGAACGCTCGACCGCGACGGAATGTCGTACAGCGCGACGGGAAGGTCGGTCGCATTCGCGACCGTGGTGAAGTGCGCGTACAGGCCCGATTGCGGCGGCTTGGAGTAGTAGGGCGTGACCACCAAAAGGCCATCTGCACCGGCCGAGGCGGCGTCACGCGCCAGTTCGACGCTGTGTGCTGTGTCGTTGCTGCCCGCTCCCGCGACGATTTTCGCGCGGCCACCGATCGCTGCGACAACCGCGCGCAGCAACTCCAACTTCTCGTGTTCCGTCGTCGTCGGGGACTCGCCCGTCGTACCTGCGAGGATCAGTCCGTCGCAACCCTGCTCAACCAAATGGTTCGCCAGACGCACACCGGCATCGATGTCGAGCTTTCCCTCGGCTGTGAACGGCGTCACCATCGCGACGCCGACCGTTCCGAAGGGATGCGCCGTCGATGACGCGGATTCAGCATTGGACATGGTCAGAAGGCTACCCGGTCCGCGTTTCGCGGTCGCACTGCAAGTCCGCAGCAAGATCGCCGCTGGTACAGCCGTTGACTCCGCTGACGTCTGCGTGACGTCGAAGAGTTGCTTGACCGACGTCAGATGTGACGCCACACTGGCGTCATGGAACTTTCTGAATTCACCGCCCAGTTTCGGACCGACCTGGAGGCCGCGGCCGCCCTCGGTGGCGAAAAGACCCAAGCCGTTGCCAAAGCGCTCGGCGGAGCAGCCGAAACGTCGGCCCGTTTGATGTTGCTGTCCGCCCTGTCGAAGTTCGCCGAAGAAGTCAGCGCCGCACTTCCGGACCGCACGGTCACCGTGCGGTTGGACGGCACCGACGCCGTCGTCGACGTTCGCGCTACACCGGCCGAGCCCGGCGACGAGCGTGCCGAAGAGCACCAGCAGACCTTCGAGGAACTCACCGGCGACATCAGCAGAGTGACGTTGCGGTTGGTCGAGCAAATGAAGGCTCGCGCCGAGGAAGCGGCCGCGGAGAGCGGCCAGTCTTTGAATTCCTGGCTCTCCCAAGCAGTTCAGGGTGCACTCAAGGATCAGTGGAAGCGCAACAGTCAGTGGCACCGCTACTAGCGGCGATGACAATGATCACTCGGGCGTGACATTGGCGCGACCGTTTCGTAATGTAACGTCAATCTGTTTCCGACTTTGACGGTGATAACGAGTGAGTGGTGGCCATCGCAAGAAGACTTCGGCTTGGAAGCTCCAGGCTGCGGTCGCTTCAGGGACCGCACTCACGATCGTGACCGGCGTCTGGATTGTGAACGGCCATCCAGAGCCCGCGCAGCAGGCAGCGTTGGTCGTCACCGCACCCCGGACCGCACCCACAGCCGCGGCAAATATTGCGGCACCGCCGCCACCGGTCGCCATCGCGGCGCCCGTCGTGGACCCGGACCCCGTCAAACTGATGGGCAAGATTCCCGTCCCATGCTCGACGGAGTTGTCTGGCACGCAGCCGCACGTGGCGATGGTCGGCAACTTCCTCAAGGCGATGTTCCAGGTCAACAATGTCGGGGGCCGCGACGGCCGTGCCGGCTCCGGCGACGACCATGGCATGGGCCTCGCGCTCGACTTCATGGTCCCGAACGCCGAGGTCGGAACCATGCTCGCCGACTACGTGCTGGCCAATCGAACCGCGCTCGGTGTCACATACGTGATCTGGCAGCAGCGCTATAACGACGGCGGCGGCTGGTCGGGCATGGAAGATCGAGGCAGCCCCACCGCGAACCACATGGACCACGTCCACCTGTCGTTTGCGCCGTCCGCGGTCGTCAACCTCACCTGCTAGCGGTTCGCCAGGGGCGCAACGAGTTCCGCAAGATTTCCGCGTTCTCCGACCACGATGTCGTCGAGTTCGAGCCAGTCCGCCAGCTGTCGCAACGACGCAGCCAACTCGGTCGCCACTCGGGGGGTCTCGTGCCCAGGTTCCGCGAACGCGCCTGGCACCAGCAGCCTCCCGGACCCTCGCTCGGCCCGCAGATCGACCCGACCGACCAACACTCCGTCGAGTAGGAACGGGAAGACGTAGTAACCGTGAACCCGCTTCGGCTCGGGGGTATAGATCTCGATGCGGTAGTGAAAGTCGAAGATCCGTTCGGTGCGCGGCCGGCAGAACACCAGCGGGTCGAACGGGCACAGCAGGGCCGCGCCGGTGATCCGTCGCGGCACACGCGCATCGACGTGCAGATAGGCCTTGTGCGCCCAGCCAGCCACCTCGACCGGCTCCAGGAACCCCTCCTCCACGAGATCCGCGATCGCAGGTTCGGTTTGCGAGCGATGCAGCCGGTAGTAGTCGCGCAGATCAGGTTCTGTGCCGATGCCGAGCGCCACCGCAGACCGACGGACCAACTCCCGCACCGCATCGGCTTCGCTGACCTCACGGGCCCTGACCTGCGGCGGGAGCACCCGGTCGGCGAGGTCGTAATGGCGGGTGAAGCCGACCCTCTTGCCGACGGACAGCTCCCCCGCCGCGAACAGTTGCTCGCAGATGATCTTGGCGTCGCTTCGGTTCCACCACGACCCCTTGCGCTCCGGACGCTCGACCTCGAGGTGGCGTTCGACATCGGCGGTGCTTGCCGCACCGATTTCGGCAATCGCGTCCAAGATGTCCTTGGCCAGTCGCGGATTGCGATCGAGCACCCGACTCGCGCCGCCCCACCGACCGTCGGCGAACTTGCGCATCCGCCACCGCATCAGTGGCCAATCCTCGACCGGAATCAACGCAGCCTCGTGCGCCCAGTACTCGACGAGCGCGCGCGGCCTGCGCGCCGAATGCGTCCAAGCAGCGTCATCGACCAGGTCCCTGTCGTAACCGCCGATTCGACTGAAGATTGGCGAGTAGTGCGCCCTGACCACTGCGGATACCGAATCGATCTGCAACAACTGAATCCGGTCGAGGACGCGTAGCACTGCCGCGCGATTCGGCTCGGCTGAGCGCTGCCGCTCAGCGAACCCTTGCGCTGCCAGAGCTATGCGACGCGCGGTCGCAGCAGAGATCTGTCGCATGCTCCCTACGATGCCCTACCCCACCGACACACAGCGGATCAGTGCGCCTCGACGACCGTGCGTACCACGCCATCGCGGCCGATCTCGGTCCGCCGGTCTTCGGTCGGCACGCTGACCAGCACGGACGCGAGGTAGCGACGACCGACCGGCAGTACCCGGACCGTGACCGACCCGACGTTGGCCGCATCCAATGCCTGCGTCGCGTAGTCCAGGACCGCGACATGCACGTCCGGCGTCGCGTCCGCGAAACCGCCATCGTCGAGCAAAACCACCTCGACACCACGCCGTCGCGCACCCCGCGCTGCCGCGACCAGCGCTTTCGACGACAGCTGGGGCGCCCGAAGTCCGTCGCGCAGTTCCGCCTCCAGCAGCCGACACTCCTCACGCTGGGCGAAGGTCAATACCTCGCCGCTCGCAATCAGGTCCAGCATCGGCCGGGCCAGTTCGTCGAGCCGCTCGAGTTGGCGGTCGCGCTCCTCGTTCTGCGCCCGCATGGTCGCCTCCGCCGCTGCGCGGATCGTCGCGTCCTCCTGCAACGCGTAGAGCGACGTCATCGTCGGTCGCATGATCATCCGAAAGACCGTCACCGCCGCGACCGTGCCGACCGGCGCAAGGGTGGCAACGATCGCGGCGCCGTTGATGTCGGAATCCTGGACGGCGTCTGCGATCACGAGCGCGGTTGCGCCGACCCCGGCCCACGCAAGGACCGGCCGGCCCCGAACAATCACCATGCTCACCACAAGGGCGTACGGGAGTGCGGTCCAGAAGGTGTAGCTACCCGCCAGCCGCGGTCCGGCGTCGCGAGCGGCGATGCAGGTGGTGATCGGTCCGACTGCGACGACGAACCACGCTTCCCGCAAGGGAAAAGGATCACCGTCGATGACGATGACGGCCGTCGCCGCGACCCCGATGAACACGTAACAACCGACGATGACGCCCGCGTTCGTCGCGATCTCGACATTGCGAACCATGACGGTGCCGATCATGAGCCAGAGCAAGCCCAACAGCATCACCATCGGCTTGCCGCGGAGGCCGAGCAGCGACCGAAGATCGCGATCCCTATCGATCACCCGTGGACCCCCATACCAGCGTGACCTTCGTTCCGACGCCCGGCGCAGATTCCACAAATGCTGCGCCACCCGGTAATTCACGCATGCGACCCAAGATGCTGAGGGCAACACCCAGCCGATGCGAAGGGACCTGCGCAGGGTCGAAACCCCTGCCGTCGTCGGAAATCTCGACCCTGATGCCGCCCGCTCCGACGGCAACGCCGACACGGCGGAGCACAGTGCGCCCTGGCTCGTCGGCGTGCCTGAGGCTGTTTCTGATTGCCTCGGTCACTGCTGCTGCCAGCGCTTCCGCAGCGGCGACGGGCAGCCGCAAGTCGTCGAACCCGGCTTGCCTGCGGGCCGAGAAGACGATCTTGTTGTTCACCGCAAGCGCGGCAGCGCGCAGGAAGCCGATGGCAGCGGCGGCATCGAAGGTGTTGCGCGCGGTCGTCGTCGAACGGAATTCGTTGATCTCCCGGAGCGTGCGCTCGGCCTGCGCCGACAGCACGGTCGACTCCCGACCGCGCGAGGCATCCAGCAACGTCGAAAGCACCCCGTCGTGGATGAGTGCGGCGAATCGGGCGCGCTCGCGAGCGCGCGCTTCCGCTGCTGCAGCGATGACTGCGCTCCGCTCGGCGATGCTGGATTCGGAGTCGAGCAACGCGGTCGCGGTGAGCGCGCTGATCACGACCCACGCGAATACCGTCGACGACCCCAAGCCGCGGACGAAGTATTGGACGTAGTCGAAGATGTCCGACTGCCCGAGCCCGTGGGCGTTGGCCAACGATGCGACGGCGACGGCGAACACGGTGTAGCCGATCGCGGCGGCCGGACGCCACACCAGCGCAGCAGCAACAGCACCGATCGTCGACGTCCGCCAGAGCCACGCGGCCTGCCCGTCGAGCGCGCCGTACTCGGTGGCCAACGGATGCAACGCATTACAGACGACGAACGCAATCGCCATGGTGGCCGCCAGCCGACGGACCGAACGCAGACTTTTTCGAAGCGCCGCGTACGCCATCGCCAACCCGGTGCCGTACATCGCCACAACGGTGAGCGGTGTCCACCACCCCTCGATCAAGGTGGACTGGTGGTAGATCTCCGGCGCGTCCAGAAGCGCGTACGCGACGCCGCCGAGTCCGATCGTCGCGGCGAGGGAACGGGTGACGTGCTCGGTTGCCCGGACCGCAACCTTCCGGGCTGCGGGCGTCGCAACCACGGCCGGTGTCATGGCCTGATTGTGGTCAATACGGCCCCTCGGGGCCAGGCAGCCATCCATCTTCGACGGCGCGGATATAGAGGTCGGTCTTCGTCGGTGCTGGTCGGCCTGCATCGGCGTACTTCTGCCGGATCCGCCCCAGATAGTCGTTGACCGTCTGCTCCGAGAGCCCCGTCAGTCGCGCGACGCGCGAAGCCTTCTCCCCCGAGGCGTACAGCGTGAGCACCTCCTCTTGGCGCGGGCTCAAACCGACGTCGGACAAACTCGGGTCGCCGTCGATTGCTGCCGCCCAATCGGTCGTCACCACCTGACCACCGGACGCAGCGAGCCGGACCGCGTCGATGACCGACGCCGCATCCTGCGATTTCCGGACGACGCCGAGAACTCCCGCACGGGCCGCAGACCGCACCAAGAAGGCATTTTCGGCACCGGTGAACACCAGAACCTCGATGTTGTGCTCACGCAGCCGGCGCACGTTGCCTTCCGGCGTCGAACCGTCCGCGAGCCGGAGGTCGAGGATTACCAGGTCCAGGTCGTCGGTCTGGTCGAGCAGCAGCGCGACCGTCGTCGCAGACGCGACGACCTCGAGGTCCGGCTCCACGGACAGCATCGCCGATAGGCCGATCGCGACGGATTCGTGGTCTTCGACCAACCCGATCCGTCGCTTCTCGCCGTCCGTCACGTCTTCCGATCCGTTGCCGCCAAGCCCTGCTGTCGGGCGGTCAACGCCGCGCGGATGGTGCACGACCATCCACGCGGCGCTCGCCCGACCCGAAGTAAGTTTTACCGGACAAACGTGCTTCGAAGAACCCACAAGAAATAGGGGCACGCCGGCGACCGGGGCCGGAGCCCCTCGCAACCGCCCGATTCTGGCACGCCATTTCGTACGGACTGGTTCGATAGGTTTCACCGGATCCGATCAGCCCGAACGGGAGTGTGCAGTATGAGTGGACCCCTGCGACGCGTCGGCGAGGCGGCACTGGCATCCGGTGCGCTGGTAGCGGGCGGTATCACAGGCAGATCGCTCTACCAGCGTCGACGCAAAGCCGTCCGGGACATTCGCGCAGTTGGTCGCGGTGGTGGCGAAGGGAAAGTCGTCACTGCCGACGGCACCAAACTGCACGTCGAGATCGACGGTCCGCCGACTGCTCCTCTCACAGTCGTCGTCGCACATGGATTCTTCATGGATCTGACTACATGGCGATACCAGCGGACGGCGTTGTCGGACTCCCCTGCCAAGATCGTGTATTACGACCACCGCGGCTATGGTAAATCCGAACCGGGACCACCCGGTGTGGCAAGCATCCGTCAGCTCGCAGAAGACATGTACGAGGTCATCGAGGCCGTTGCGCCTACCGGACCGGTCGTGGTGGTGGGCCATTCGATGGGTTCGTTCACCATTCAGGCGCTCGCAGGGCTCCACCCGGAGCTGTTCGGTCCTCGGATCGTGACGAGCGTGCTGATAAGTACCGCCGCGGAAGGATCGGTGCTCGTTCGGACGTTGCTGCGCGAGCTACCGTTCGCGGGCAAGGTGATGAGCCCGACCGCATCGGTCCTCGACATCGTGGCGACGTTGCGCCCGTTCCTGGTCCGAGCGTTCGGTTTGGGCATGTACCGGCCGTTCGGGTTCCTCTTCGTCGACCGAAGGTCCCCCGCTCAGGCGCGACGCGAGTTCCTTGCCGTCATTTCTGCGGCTCACCTCGATGTGATGAGCGAATACCTCACAGCCCTAGCCGCGCACGACGAGCTCACCTCATTGCCCGCGCTGGGAAACGCTCGTACCGTCATCGTGACCGGCGAGCGCGACCTCGTGGTCCCGCTCCAACTATCCGAAGCGGTTGCCGCGGAAATCCCTGGCGCAGAACACATCGTCATCGAGGGCAGTGGTCATATCGTGACGTTCGAGAGGGCCGACGAGGTCAGCGAACTACTGATCGACGTGATCGACGCAGACGCCGCGGCCGCCGCTTCGACTCATCGGGCAGGCGCCTGAGGCGTCAATCCATCAATTGCGCTGCGACCGTCGCACCCAGTTCCCAGCACGCCTCGAGGCTCTCCTTCGTCGGCTTGCCGGAGACCACGACGTAATCAGCGGCCTTCACCCAACCCAGCCCGGTCGTAATCGCGCTGACGCCGCGTTCTGCGCCCTCGGTACCTTCGTTGCCGTGGACGTACAGCCCGAACGGCCGTCCGCGCGTCGAGTCCAGGCAGGGGTAGTAGATGACGTCGAACGCGTGCTTGAGCGCCCCGCTCATGTAGCCGAGGTTTGCTGGTGTGCCGAGGATGTACCCGTCGGCCTCCAGCACGTCCGTCGGTGTGACGGCGAGGGCCGGCCGCCGGACGATCTCGACACCCATGATCTCGGGATCGGTGGCGCCGGACAGGACTGCGTCGAACATCTCATGCAGGAACGGAGACGGCGTGTGATGAACGATCAGCAGTCTGGCCATTGCTACTCGCCTCGCTCGAGCCGCTCCAACCGGACTGCGCGGCGCATCGTGTCGCGGGCGCGTCCGCGGTCGCCGGCGTAGTCGTAAGCGCGTGCGAGCCGGTACGAGCTGCGCCAATTGTCCGGGTCGGCTTCCCACTCGGCTTTGACCTGCGCGAACACCTCGTCGGCGGCAGCGCGTTCGATACGCCCGGACGCTCGCCTCGGCAGAGCGGACACGTCGAGCTCGCGGCCCTCGTCGTGGATGCGGCGCGCCAGATGCTGATGTTGCAGTCCCGCCCTGACCGTGGCGGTCACGATCCAGACGCCGAGCAGCGGGAGGATCAGCACGCCGATGCCGAGCCCGATCGCCGCAGGTCGACCGTCGGAAATCAGCTGAATACCTCGCTGGCCGAGCAGGACGAAGTAGAACGCCAGCGCGATGACGAGCGCCGCAATGAGTGCGACCTTCTTGGTGACTTCGCTTGTCACAGGTCCAGCAGAGGGTCGAGGCCGACGGTCAGCCCGGGCCGGCTCGCGATCTGTCGGACACCGAGCAGCACGCCCGGCGCGAAGGATGAACGGTCGATCGAATCGTGCCGGATGGTCAATGTCTCACCCTGTGTGCCGAACAGCACTTCCTGATGAGCAACGAGGCCCGCGAGTCGGATGGAGTGCACACGTACACCGGCGACATCGGCGCCACGCGAGCCTTCCAACTCGGTCGTCGTCGCGTCGGGGCTCTTGCCGACACCCGCAGCGGCGCGCGCGTCGGCGATCAGCGCAGCAGTCCGATAAGCCGTGCCCGACGGAGCGTCGGCCTTGTTCGGGTGATGCAGCTCGATCACCTCGACCGAGTCGAAGAACCGAGCCGCCTGCTCGGCGAACCGCATCGTGAGAACTGCGCCGATCGCGAAGTTGGGCGCGATCAACACGCCGGTCTTCGGGCTGTCCGCCAACCAGGAACGAACCTCGTCGAGGCGGTCGTCGTCGAATCCCGTCGTCCCGACAACGGCGTGAATCCCGTTGGCGACCAAGAACTTCAGGTTGTCCATCACAACATCGGGGTGCGTGAAATCCACCACCACCTCGGCGTCGGACTCGACGAACTGCTCGATCGGATCGCCCTGATCGACGGTCGCCACCAGTTCCAGATCGTCCGCTGCGTTCACCGCGTCGCAGATCGCTTTACCGACCTTGCCGTTCGCCCCCAGCACGCCGACCCGAATAGCCACTTGCCCTCCACTGTTCGTCAACATCTCCCGAAGAGCCTAGCCGCCGCCGATTCACTAACCGCTCGTGAGTCTTTTTGGAGTCTATGGACTCCTAAAAGACTCACGAGGGGCGAAGAAAATGACCAGCGCTCAGGAGACGATCCCCCGGACCGCGGCGGGGAGGTCGCGCTGACGTTTGTACGGACCGACGACGGCGGCAGCGAAAGGACGGTTCAACAGCTCGGCCGCCACGGCACGGACCTGCTCAGTGGTGACCGAGTCGATCTTTGCCAAGGTTTCGGAGATGCTGCGATGGTTGCCGTAGCTGAGCTCGCTGCGGCCGATGCGATTCATCCGCGAACCTGAATCTTCCAGTCCGAGAACCAATCCCCCACGCAACGAACCTTTGGCGCGGGCGCATTCGGCGTCGGTGATGCCTTCGGCGGCAACATCGGCCAAGACCGCTCGGGCCAGCGTCGCGACGTCTTTCAGGTTCTCCGGCTGGCACGCGGCGTAGACCGAGAACGCACCGGTGTCGGCGAACGTATCGACACTCGAGTAGACCGAGTAGGCCAGCCCGCGTTCTTCCCGAATCTGTTGGAACAAACGAGAACTGAGTCCGCCGCCGATCGCGGTGTTGAGCACCGACAACGGCCAACGGTGGGTGCCCTCGTGCCTGCCGAACGCTCTGACGCCGAGCGACATGTGGACCTGTTCGCTGTCACGCGTCATCACGCTCAACGAAGGACCCGTCGCGAGGCGAATCGTTCCCTCGCGCCTCGGCGCGGGTGTCGCCGCCTGATCCAGATGACCGTCGAACGCGCGCCGGACCAACTCGACCGTGTGGTCGTGCTCGACGTTGCCCGCCACAGCGACGACCATGCGGTCGGGCGTATAGCGGCGCACGTGGAACGAATGCAGCTGCCGCCGGTTGATCCCCTCGATCGAGTCGACCGTGCCGATCACCGGCCGCCCGATCGGATGATCGCCGAAGAGGGCCCCGAGAAAGACGTCACCGAGTAGATCTTCGGGGTCGTCGTCGCGCATCGAGATCTCTTCGAGCACGACTTGCCGCTCGACGTCGACGTCTGCACTTCTGCACTGACCGCGCAGCACGACATCGGACACCAGATCGACCGCAAGTGGCAGATCGTCGTCGATGACGTGGGCGTAGAAGCAGGTGAGTTCCTTCGACGTGAACGCGTTGAGCTCGCCGCCCGCGAAGTCCATGACCTGCGCAATATCGAGCGCGGACCGCGTCGGCGTCGATTTGAACAGCAGATGCTCGAGAAAGTGCGCAGCGCCTGCGACCGAGCGAGCCTCGTCACGCGATCCGACGCCGACCCACACTCCGACCGATGCCGACCGAACGCCGGGCACGTACTCGGTCACGACGCGCAGGCCGCCCGGGAGCACCGACCGCCGGACCCCGGAATCGGGCGCCTTCTGCGCAACCGAACGACCCCCTCGCGCCGCAGAACGACGCAAGGGGGCCACTGTTTCGGGTTTCTTACTCAGCCGAAGCCGCCTCGGGAGCGGCGTCGACGGCCGGTGCCTCGGCAGGTGCTGTGTCGGCGGCTGGCGCCTCGGCAGCTTCTTCCTCGGGGACCGGGACGAGCGAGATCTTGCCGCGGTTGTCGATGTCCGCGATCTCGACGCGCAGCTTGCTGCCGACGCTGACCACGTCTTCGACCTTGGCAATCCGCTTGCCGTTACCCAACTTCGAGATGTGCACCAGTCCATCGCGGCCCGGGAGCAGCGAGACGAACGCGCCGAAGGCAGTGGTCTTGACGACCGTGCCGAGGAAACGCTCGCCCACCTTGGGCAGCTGCGGGTTGGCGATGGCGTTGATCATGTCGATCGCGGCCTGGGCAGACGGACCATCGGTGGCGCCGACGAACACGGTGCCGTCGTCTTCGATGGAGATGTTCGCACCGGTTTGCTCGGTGATCGAGTTGATCATCTTGCCCTTGGGTCCGATGACCTCGCCGATCTTGTCGACCGGAACCTTGATGGCCGTGACGCGCGGGGCGAACGGGCTCATCTCGTCGGGCGAATCGATGGCCTCGGCCATGACTTCGAGGATCGTGACGCGGGCGTCGTGCGCCTGCGACAACGCACCGGCCAGCACCTGCGACGGGATGCCGTCGAGCTTCGTGTCCAACTGCAGCGCCGTGACGAAGTCCTTGGTGCCGGCAACCTTGAAGTCCATGTCGCCGAAGGCGTCTTCGGCGCCGAGGATGTCGGTCAGTGCGACGTAGCGCGTCTCACCGTCGACCTCGTCGGAGACCAGACCCATCGCGATACCGGCAACCGGCGCGCGCAGCGGAACACCGGCGTTGAGCAGCGACAACGTCGACGCACAAACCGAGCCCATGGACGTCGAACCGTTCGAGCTCAGCGCTTCGGAGACCTGACGGATGGCGTACGGGAACTCGTCCTGGCTCGGCAGCACCGGAATCAGGGCGCGCTCGGCGAGAGCGCCGTGACCGATCTCGCGACGCTTCGGCGAACCGACGCGACCCGTCTCACCGGTCGAATACGGCGGGAAGTTGTAGTGGTGCATGTAGCGCTTGCTGGTCTCGGGACCGAGCGAGTCGACCTGCTGCGCCATCTTGACCATGTCGAGGGTGGTGACGCCCATGATCTGGGTCTCGCCACGCTCGAACAGCGCGGAGCCGTGTGCACGCGGGACGACGGCGACCTCGGCCGAGAGCGACCGGATGTCGGTGATGCCACGGCCGTCGATGCGGAACTGGTCGCGCAGGATGCGCTGGCGCACAAGCTTTTTGGTCAGCGATCGGAATGCTGCACCGATCTCCTTCTCGCGGCCTTCGAAGTCGCCGCCGAGGCGCTCGAGCACGTCGACCTTGACCTCGTCGATCTTGTCTTCGCGGGCGTGCTTGTCAGCGATGGTCAGCGCCTCAGTCAGTGCTGCGCTTGCGGCACCTTCGACTGCGGAGAACGCATCGTCCTGGTAGGCCGGGAACACCGGGTAGTCACCGGTGGGCTTGGCGGCCTTCTCGGCGAGGTCCTGCTGGGCCTTGCACAGTCCGGCAATGAACGGCTTGGCAGCTTCGAGGCCTTCGGCGACGATTGCCTCGGTCGGCGCCTGGGCGCCGCCCTCGATCAACGCGATGACGTCCTCGGTGGCTTCTGCTTCGACCATCATGATCGCGACGTCACCGGTATCGGTGACGCGACCTGCCACGACCATGTCGAACACGGCCTTTTCGAGCTGCTCGGTGGTCGGGAACGCGACCCAGGTGCCTTCGATCAGTGCGACGCGAACGCCACCGACCGGACCGGCGAAGGGCAGGCCGGCGATCTGAGTCGATGCCGAAGCGGCGTTGATGGCGACGACGTCGTACATGTCCTTCGGATCGAGGCTCAGGACCGTGATGACGACCTGGATCTCGTTGCGAAGGCCGTCGACGAACGTCGGACGAAGCGGCCGGTCGATCAGGCGACAGGTGAGGATCGCGTCCGTCGACGGGCGGCCCTCACGTCGGAAGAACGATCCGGGGATGCGGCCCGCCGCGTACATGCGCTCTTCGACATCGATGGTGAGCGGGAAGAAGTCGAAGTGATCTTTCGGGTGCTTGCTGGCCGTGGTTGCCGACAGCAGCATCGTCTCGTCGTCGAGGTACGCAACGACGGCGCCGGCGGCCTGACGGGCGAGCCGACCGGTCTCGAAACGGATGGTGCGAGTTCCGAATGCGCCGTTGTCGATTACGGCGGCGGATTCGAATACGCCCTCTTCGACCTCGATTGCTGTGCTGGTGGATATTGCTGTTTCAGTGGTTGTCATCTTCAGTGCCTCTCGTCTTCGCCGTACCCGCGCGGACGTGCCACAACCCTCCTGGCTGCGGTACGTACACCTGGCGCGCGTCCCCTTGGACGTGGCTGCGCGGTGGCGGTCATCGATCGAAGCTCTCCGGGCGAGCGCTCGTTTTGCGCTTCCGAAAAGCCACTACCGAAGACCGACGCCACGAGTGGCAGGTGCATACGGCCCTTTGTGGATATCTCGATCCACGGTTCTTTTTCTTGTTCTTCTTCTTCTTGTACTGCGCTGACTACACAATCGACAAACACAGGTAGCCAACAGGGTCAATAGTAAGCATTGCCCTGTTGGCTACCTGGGATGATCGCAAATCTGTTGTGTGCGTCAGATCGATCAGCGGCGCAGTCCGAGTCGCTCGATCAGTGTGCGGTAACGCTGGATGTCGACCTTCTGGACGTACTTCAGCAGGCGACGACGACGCCCGACCAGCAGCAGCAAGCCGCGGCGGGAGTGGTGATCGTGCTTGTGTGTCTTGAGGTGCTCGGTGAGGTCGACGATGCGCTTGGTGAGCATCGCAACCTGAGCCTCGGGCGAACCCGTGTCCTTCTCGTGCAAGCCGTACTCGGCGAGAACTGCGGACTTCTGCTCGGTGGTCAGTGCCACTCGTTTACTCCTGAATGTGTATGTACCGCGTGCAAGAAACAAATGGCGCCGCCACCGCGGACCGCAGCAGACACCAGCGGTCCACAATACCAGGGGAAACGAGGGTCAGAGACCAGCGTCGAGCACCGTGCGGGCTTGCTCGGCATCTCGACCCATCGCGACGATCAGCTCGTCGACCGAGGAGAACTTCTCCATGCCACGAAGATGCTGGACGAAATCGACGGCAACATGCTGGCCGTACAGATCCGCTTCGCCGTCGAGCACGAACGCCTCGACCGTCCTGGTGCGGCCCGAAAACGTGGGATTGGTACCGACCGAAATGGCCGCCCTCGCGCGCGTCCCCGGGGTGACCGTGCCGATCGTCGGACCTGGTCCGAGCACCGTGAACCACCCCGCATAAACACCGTCGGCAGGGATCGCGGAGTACATCGGCGGCGCGACGTTTGCGGTCGGGAAGCCCAACGCCCGCCCCCGGCCGTCGCCGTGGACGACGACGCCTTCGACTCGATGGGGCCGCCCTAGTGCCTCGGCAGCGGCGGCGACATCCCCAGCATCGACGCAGGCGCGAATATAGGTCGAGGAGAACGTGACTGCGTGCTCGCCGAGCAGCTTGACCGCGTCGACCTCGAATCCGAAGCGGTGACCTGCTTCTTCGAGGGTCTCGATCGTGCCCGCGGCCTTCTTGCCGTAGGTGAAGTTCTCGCCGACGACGACCGCGGCGACGTGCAGCCGCTCGACCAGAATCTCGTGGGCGTAGCGCGCCGGCGTCAATTTCATGAAGTCCTGCGTGAAAGGCATCACGCAGAACACGTCGACGTCGAGTTCCTCGGCGAGTTCGGCTCGCCGCGTCAGCGTCGTGAGCTGCGCGGGGTGGCTGCCGGGACGCACAACTTCCATCGGATGCGGGTCGAAAGTCATCAGAACCGCGGCGATACCGCGACGCCGCGCCGATTCGACTGCGCGCGTGATCAATTCCCGATGTCCGCGATGTACTCCATCGAATACACCGATCGTGAGAACGCAACGACCCCAGTCTGCTGGAATCTCGTCGAGACCTCGCCATCTCTGCACACATGGCAGCCTACGGAAACAGCATTGGGCGGTCACCTCGGGAGCCGCTTCACGTGGTCGGAATGGTTGATTAAAGCCGCTCCGAACTATATTGTTCGGACACCCATAACCTCCTCGTAAGGTTTGCCCGAATGACATTGGCCGATACTGTCCGACCCACACTGGCACGCGCACGGTCCCGAACCTTGCTACTCGGTCCGGCGTTCGTCGCGGCCATCGCGTACGTCGACCCCGGCAACGTCGCATCGAATATCAGCGCAGGTGCACAGTTCGGCTACCTGCTGGTCTGGGTGATCGTGTGCGCCAACGTCATGGCCGGCCTGGTCCAGTTCCTGTCCGCCAAGCTGGGCCTCGTCACCGGCATGTCACTCCCCGAGGCCGTGCGAGAAAGCTCCAGCCGTCGCGTTCGGCTCGCGTACTGGTGCCAGGCGGAACTGGTCGCGATGGCCACCGACCTGGCCGAGGTCGTCGGCGGTGCGATCGCGCTCTATCTGTTGTTCGACCTGCCGATGCTGATCGGTGGCGTCATCACCGGCGCAGTGTCGATGTGTCTGCTCCTCGTGCAGGACCGATACGGTCAGCGCCCGTTCGAGCGGGTCATCACCGGTTTGCTCGCCGTCATCGCGATCGGCTTCCTGACCAGCGTCTTCGTCGCTCCCCCTTCACCCTCCGGTGTCGCGGCGGGCCTGGTGCCACGGTTCGACGGCGCGGAGAGCGTATTGATCGCGGCGGCAATGTTGGGCGCGACGGTCATGCCGCACGCGGTGTACCTGCACTCTGGGCTCGCGCGTGACCGCCACGGCCACCCCGAGGCCGGCCCCGCCCGCAAGCGATTGCTCGGGGCTACGCGCATCGATGTCGTTCTCGCCATGATTCTCGCGGGCGCGGTGAACCTGTCCATGCTGCTCGTCGCGGCGAAGGTTTTGCGCGGACGTGAAGGTGTCGATTCGATCGAAGGCGCACACGCCGCGATCGGCGACATCCTCGGACCTATCGTGGCCTTGCTGTTCGCGATCGGCCTGCTAGCGTCTGGATTTGCGTCGACCTCGGTCGGTGCCTATGCGGGTGCGATGATCATGCAGGGCCTGCTGCGACGCAAGATCCCGCTGTTGTTGCGCCGCTTGATCACCCTCGTTCCAGCAATCGCCATCCTCGCTCTGGGCTTCGATCCGAGCCGCGCGCTGGTCGTCTCGCAGGTCGTGCTGTCGTTCGGCATTCCCTTCGCGCTGATTCCTCTGGTCCGGTTCACCAGTAACCGCACGCTCATGGGCGACGACGTGAACCATCGAGTCACCACGGGCCTGGCTTGGCTCGTCGCGGCTGTGATCATCGTGCTCAATGTCGCGTTGATCTACCTGACCGTCACAGGCTGAGCTACCGGACCGGTTCTGTGCAGCTCGACGGCGCGTCGACGAGCGAGCAGGTCACGGCCGGCCTGGACGGCACAAAGCCGCTCGGCACACCGCCGTCACGGATGATCTCCTGGTATGCGGCGACTGCGTCGGTCGGGCGCCGAGTCAGCGACGGGTCGGTCTTCACATCGACTGTATACAACCCGAAACGCGGCGCGTAGGAGCCCCATTCGTAATTGTCGGTGAGGCTCCAATAGTTGTAGCCGATGACGTTCATGCCATCCGCTGCGGCGCGCTGCAGCCAGTAGACGTGATCGCGCAGATGCGCCGCGCGGGTGTAGCCGTCGCGTCGCGGCAGCCCGTTCTCGGTCGGCATTCCGGCCTCGACGATGTAGAGCGGACGACCAGGGAACTTCCGGGCGTAGTGACGCAGCGTGTAGTAAAGCCCGTCCGCTTCGATCGGGAAGTCCCAGAAGTTTGCAGAAGCGGGTAATTGCGACGACGGCGACAGGCCGTAGTAATAGTCGATACCGACGAAGTCGAATTTGGCTCGGTCCAGAAATTGCTGGTCGAGTGCGGCTTCCGCGCCACCCGGAACGTAGGCGACGTTGCTCGTCACCATCGCGTTCGGTTGGACGGCGTGGATGTGGCCGTAAATCGTGTTGCTCGCCTGCACGAGGCGGTCGAGCATCGTCGGCGCATCGAGCGGGCCGATGCCGCCGAACCGCAACTCCTGCAAGACATACGCCGACGGTTCGTTGATCGTCACCCACATCGGGTCGTATTGCGCGTAACGGTCGACGACGCGACGCGCGTTGGCCAACCAGTCTTCGAGCATGCGCGGGTCGCGCCAACCGCCACGATCGGCCGCCCAGCCCGGATACACCCAGTGGTCGAGAGTGATCATCGGCCGCATGCCGGCGGCTCGGATTGCACGAATCACGTTGTCGTAGAACGCGAATCCATTCTCGTCCCACACCCCCGGCTGCGGCTGCACGCGCGCCCACTCGACGCCGGTCCGGTAAACGGTCGTTCCGAGATCCTTCGCCAGCGCGATGTCGTCGACGTAGCGATGAAGGAAATCGACGGAGTTGCCGTACCGATCGTCCGTCTTTCCCGAATCGACGTAGCGCCGCCAGTTGCTGTCCGGAGCAAACCCTTCCGACTGGAAGCCTGACGAGCTCACACCCCACATGAATCCGGGCCCGAGCGGTGCCACCGATGGCGGCGCGGCGTTGGCTGGAATCGACCCGACGAGCAGCAACGATAAGGCGATCACAACGCAGCGGCGGATCCCCGAGACGGCCATGTCGGCCACCATAACGTGTGAAACGAGCATGGTTTGCCTAAGCTCTAGCGCGTGGTGTCCAAACAAGAAGGGTCCGAGGCCCGCGACAACGGGCATCCTCAGCAATCGCTGTCGTCCGTAGCGCAGGACTACCTGAAGGTCATCTGGACCGCCCAAGAGTGGTCGCAAGAGAAGGTCTCGACGAAGCTGCTGTCCGAGCGCATCGGCGTCTCGGCGTCGACCGTGTCGGAGGCGATCCGGAAACTCGCCGATCAAGGTCTCGTCGATCATGCGAAGTACGGTTCGATCACCCTGACCGAGGCGGGCCGCCTGGCGGCCGTCGCCATGGTCCGGCGCCATCGACTGTTGGAGACCTTCCTGGTCCACGAGCTGGGCTACGGGTGGGACGAGGTGCACGACGAAGCCGAAATCCTCGAGCATGCCGTCTCGGACCTGCTGATGTCGCGCATCGATGCCAAGCTGGGTTTCCCCGCGCGCGACCCCCACGGTGATCCGATTCCGTCGGTGGATGGCGCGGTCCCGACGCCGCCCGCCCGCCAACTCAGCGACTTCGCCGACGGAGAGGCAGGGCGGGTCGCACGGATTTCGGATTCGGACCCCGCAATGTTGCGCTACTTCGATTCGGTCGGGATCGCGCTCGATACCGTGATCAGCGTCGTCGAACGCCGGGATTACGCCGGTACGGTCTCGATCCGGATCGGCACCGAATCCGCCGACGCCATCGATCTCGGAAGCCCCGCGGCACAGGCGATTTGGCTGACCCACAGCTAGCTCACCCCCCACTCCGTGCGCGCGTCTCACCCCTCCAGGGGTGAAAATCACGCACAGTCATGCGGGGGCAGTACCGTATGACCGTGTCAACTATCACCAGTGGCGAACTGCTCGAAGCACTTGTGGACGGCTTGCCCGAGGGGTCCGTCATCACCGACCGGGACCTCATCGAGTCCTACCGCCAGGACTACGCACGCGACCCCGATGCCGGCGTTCCGCTCGCCGTCGTGCGCGCCAACTCCACCGAAGACGTGCAGGCGGTCATGCGGTGGGCGACCGCGCATCGCGTCCCCGTGGTACCCCGCGGCGCTGGTTCCGGACTGTCCGGCGGGGCGACCGCTGTCGACGGCGGCATCGTGTTGACCACCGAGCGCATGCGCGGCATCGAAGTGGATCCGGTGACGCGCACGGCAGTCGTCCAACCAGGTCTACTGAACGCCGACGTGAAGAAGGCCGTTGCGGCGCACGGGCTCTGGTACCCGCCCGACCCGTCGTCGTTCGAAATGTGCTCGATCGGCGGCAACGCCGCCACGAACGCGGGCGGACTGTGTTGCGTGAAGTACGGCGTCACAACCGATTACGTCCTCGGACTGCAAGTAGTGCTGGCCGACGGCACCGCGGTCCGGCTGGGCGGGCCGCGCCTGAAAGATGTTGCGGGGCTTTCACTGACGAAGCTCTTCGTCGGCAGCGAAGGAACGCTCGGCATCATCACCGAACTCACGCTGCGGCTGATACCCGCACAGCCCGTGCAGAGCACCGTCGTCGCCTCGTTCTCCTCGCTACAGGATGCCGCCGACGCAATCCTCGCGATCACCCGGTTGCTGCGGCCGTCGATGCTGGAGTTCATGGATTCGGTGGCAATCAACGCCGTCGAAGACGAGCTGAAGATGGGACTCGACCGCAACGCTGCCGCGTTGCTCGTCGCACGGTCGGACGCACCTGGTCCGTATGCGGCGAACGAAGCCGAGACGATGGCGAATGTCTGCCGCGACAACAACGCGACCGAGGTCTTCAGCACCGACGATCCTGAGGAGGGCGAAGCGTTCACCGTGGCACGACGTTTCGCAATTCCGGCGGTCGAGCTGAAAGGCGATCTGCTGCTCGAGGACGTCGGCGTGCCACTCCCCCAGCTCGCTGCGTTGGTGAACGGGATCGCCAACATCGCCGCCAAACGCGAGGTGATGGTCTCCGTGATCGCCCACGCCGGCGACGGGAACACCCACCCGCTGATCGTGTACAACGCAGCCGACAAGGCGATGACCGAGCGCGCTCACATCGCCTTCGGCGAAATCATGGACCTCGCAATCTCGTTGGGCGGCACCATCACTGGAGAGCACGGCGTCGGCAGGTTGAAGAAGGCATGGCTGCCGGACTACGTCGGCGAAGACGTCATGGAGCTCACCCGCAAGATCAAGAACGCGCTCGACCCGAACGCAATCCTCAACCCGGGCGCGATCATCTAGTTTGCGGACGCGACGCCGATCATGTTTGACTCGGATCAGCGTCGCGTGCCGGTGGCGGACCGCGTCAGGCATGGAGGCGCCGTACCCCACGAGGTTCATCGTGAGCATCAGTTTCAACCACACCATCGTCCATGCGCAGGACCGACAAGCATCGGCTGCTTTCTTCACTTATCTGTTCGGGCTTCCTGAAGCGGTCCCTGCCGGTCCGTTTCTCGCCGTGGAGCTCGAGCACGGCGTGTCACTCGATTTCGCTGGACCGACCGAGAACATTCAGCCTCAGCACTACGCGTTCCTCGTCAGCGAGGACGACTTCGACGCTATCTACGGTCGAATTGTCGAACGCGGGATCAAGCATTGGCCGGATCCGTTCCAATCGGCCGAGAACGTCATCAACAACAACGACGGCGGTCGCGGCGTGTACTTCCTCGACCCCGCAGGTCACTTCCTCGAGATCATCACCGTCCCTTACGGTGGCTGGCCGAAGTAGCCGACCGCGCATAGTGTGGATTTCCACCCGCCTAGCGAGTGGAAATCCACACTTCTCGAGGAGCAAAGGTTCGCCAGTGCTGACGACCACCAAATCGACCGGCGCCTTTGTCGACGTCGCCGTCGTCGTGGTGGTTCTCGTCTGCACGAACCTGATCGCGCACTTCACGACCGTATGGGCCAGCCTCGGCGCCGTCCCCGTTGCCGCGTTGGTGCTGGTCGCGCTGACCAGACGCCGGGGTCTCGGCTGGGAGGAACTCGGTCTCGGACGCAGGCAACTCCGTACCGGCGCCCTGTACGCGCTCGGCGCCGTTGGTCTTGTGGTCTCCGTCGTGGCGATCGGTGCAGCGCTGCCGATGACGAGGCCGATGTTCATGGCGGACCGATACGCGACGATCTCGGGCGCCCTGATCGCGTCGATGATCGTGATCCCCCTGCAGACCGCGATCCCCGAAGAACTCGCCTTCCGTGGCGTCCTGCACGGCACGTTGTCGCGGGTCTACAGCTTTCGCGGCGTCGCGATGGCAGGCTCGCTGTTGTTCGGTCTGTGGCACATCGCGTCCTCGCTGGGTCTGACGGCGAGCAACCGCGGCTTGAGCTCCATCTTCGGCGGCGGGACGACCGGTCAGGTCGCGGGCATCGGCTGCGCAGTCGTGGCGACCGCTGCTGCCGGATTCGTCTTCACCTGGCTTCGTCGGCGGAGCGGCAGCTTGCTGGCGCCGATCGCGCTGCATTGGTCGCTCAACGGCGCGGGTGCCCTCGCCGCGGCCGTGGTCTGGCATGCCTCGGTGACGTCGTGACCTACCGCGTGATTCAGTGGGCGACCGGTGGTGTCGGGGCGGCGGCTGTGCGCGCGGTGCTGCGGCATCCCGACCTCGAACTCGTCGGCTGCTGGGTCCACAGCGACGACAAGAACGGTAGGGACGTCGGCGAGATCATCGGGACCGAGCCGATCGGGATCAATGCCACCACCGACGCGGCAGCACTCCTCGCGATGGATGCGGACTGCGTCGTCTATGCACCGCTGATGCCGGACAAGAAGGTCGTCGCGGACCTGCTCGGGTGCGGGAAGAACGTCGTGACACCGCTGGGCTGGTTTCTGCCCACCGATCGAGACGCTCGCCTCGAAGCCGTCGCACAGGAGGCGGGAGTCACTCTGCACGGCACCGGTATCGATCCCGGCGGCATCACCGATCTGTTCCCGCTGATGTTCTCGGCGCTGACGTCGGCTGCAACATTCGTTCGTGCCGAGGAATTCAGCGACATTCGCAGCTACAACGCACCCGACGTCGTGCGATGGATCATGCAATTCGGCGCTACCCCCGCGGAGGCGATGGCCGGCCCGATGCTCGGCTTGCTCACCGGCGGCTTCACTCAGTCGTTGCGAATGATCCTGCAAGGCATGGGCTTCGACCGGAGCGCCGAGATCCGCACACATCAAGACGTGGCCGTCGCGACGGCGCCCATCGACTCCCCCATCGGCGTGATCGAGCCTGGCTTGGTCGCAGCGCAGCGGTTCCAATGGGACGCCGCCATCGGCGACAAGACCGTCGCGCGCATCGCCGTGAACTGGCTGATGGGCGATGAAAATCTCGAACCAGCTTGGGATCTCGGGGCCGCGGGCGAACGGTTCGAAGTCGAGATCAAAGGCGACCCCGACATGCTCGTCACCATCAAAGGCCTGCAGCCCGAGACGCCGGAAGCCGGGTGGCTCCGCAACCCTGGCATCGTCGCGACGGCGAATCACCTGGTCAACTCGATTCCCTACGTCTGCGACGCCGCCCCGGGGATCAAAAGCTACCTCGACCTGCCCCTCATGGCCGGTCGAGCCCACCCGACCCTTAGCGACCGCCCGTGAGTGAGTTTGGCCCTCCCAGGGGCCAAACGCACTCACAGTTCGCACGTGTTCTCAGCGCATGTTCGCCGGGCGGACGACCATGACCGAGGCGGCGCGTTTGCCGCGTTCGGTGAGGAGGGCGATCGCCCGACCGTCGGGGTCGATGGCGACGTAGATGCCGTCGATGCCGATGGGTTCCAACCACCGCCCCTGACTGAGGGATTCGGCTTCGTCGGCGTCGATCTGCCTGTGGGGGAAGGCGATTTGGGCAGCAGCGTCGATGTCGAGGCTGACTGTGGGGTCCAAGGCCAGGTCGTCCAACGTCCTGGCATTCGCGATGTCGAACGGACCGACTCTTGTGCGGCGCAACGCAGTCAGATGGCCGCCGACCCCCAAGGCCGCGCCGAGATCACGTGCCAACGCGCGGACGTAGGTGCCCGACGAGCATTCGACGTCGACGTCCAGGTCGACGAACGTGTCCGTGTCACGGCGCGCGAGCACATCGAACTTCGACACAGTGACCGGCCGCGACTCGAGAATGACCTCCTCGCCAGCCCGGATCAACGCGTGGGCGCGCTTGCCGTCGACCTTGATCGCGCTGACGCTGGCGGGCACTTGCGAAATGTCGCCGGTCAACTGTGCGACCTGGTCGGCGATCTCCGCATCAGTGACGCTCGAGGCGTCCACCGTCGAGAGCACCTCACCCTCGGCATCGTCGGTCGAGGTCGACTCCCCCAGCCGGATGGTGGCGGAATACGCCTTGGTCGTCAGCGCAAGCAGACCGAGCATTTTCGTTGCCCGCTCGACGCCGAGGACCAACACGCCGGTCGCCATCGGGTCGAGCGTTCCTGCATGACCGATCTTCTTCGTCTTCAACAGTTTCCGGCAACGGGCGACGACGTCGTGGCTCGTCAGCCCGCCGTCCTTGTCGATGATCAGGAGGCCGGCGGTATCGATTGCCTTCATACGGTGATCGCCGTGAAGACGTGGCGGTCAGTGATCAGCCAACGACCGTCGAACGAGGTCAACGGCGCGCCGCCATCAATCGTGTGGCCTGGCACCAGTAGCTCGCTGCGGAACGTTCCACCTCGGCCGTCGATCGAGAAAGTGATATGGGCTTCCTCGAAACCGAGCCACCGATTGGTCAGCGGGAACCATGCCTTGTAGGTGGCTTCCTTGGCGCAGAACAACAGTCGGTCCAGGTGCAAACTGGACGGGGTCGCCGCGAGCCACTCCCGCTCGGCCGCCAGACTCACATGGTCGAGCACGCCATCCGGCAACGGACCGTGCGGCTCGGCATCGATACCGACCGACCGATGCTGCATCGAAAATGCCAGCGCCGCACCACGGTAGCCGTCGCAGTGTGTCAAGCTGCCGACGACTCCCTTGGGCCACAACGGCATTCCGCGCTCGCCGCGAAGGATCGGTGCGGGATCGACACCGAGCTTGCCCATCGCCAACCGAGCACAGTGGCGGGCACTGACGAATTCCCGTTTGCGCTTGTCGACGGCACGCGCGATCAACGATTCTTCGAGCGGGTGCGGCACCAGTCCCGGTGGGTCGACGAACAAGTCGGCCGACTCGACTCCCGGTGGGAGGATTTCCTCGATCAACTGCGCTCCGCCCTCATCTTTTCTGCCGCTGCCTCCATCTCGGGAGTCACCTTGAAATGCCCGCCCCATTTGTTGAGCGCGCCCGGTGGGTACTCCGGAACGGGCAGGATCTGCCGAAGTAGCTTGTCGGGCAAGCCTCGTCGTTGCCATTCGCGCGGATAGCCCAACGACACCTCTTCGAACCTGACGCCGTCGTACCAGGTCGTTCGCGGGATGTGGAGATGCCCGTACACCGAGCAGATGACGTTGTACTCCTTGTGCCAGTTCTTCGTCAGAGTGGTCCCGCACCACAGCGAGAATTCCGGGTAGAACAGCACTTCGGTTGGTTCCCGGACCAACGGAAAGTGATTGATCAGCACCAGTGGCATGTCCGGATGCAGTTCGTCGAGCCTGCGCTGCGTCGACGCCACCCGTACATGGCACCACGCGTCGCGCGTGACGTAGGGCTGGGGTGAGAGCAGAAATTCGTCTGTCGCAACCACATTGCGCTCGCGAGCGAGCGCCAACCCGTCGACCTTCGTCGTCGTGCCGGCGGGCAGGAACGAGTAGTCGTAGAGCAAGAACATCGGTACCAAAGTGACCGGACCTCCGACTCCGTCCCACACCGGGTATGGGTCCTCGGGGGTGATGACGTCGATCTCACGGCACATGTTGACCAGGTAGTCATAACGCGGTGCACCGTGGATCTGCACCGGGTCCTTCGCCGTCGTCCACAGTTCGTGGTTGCCCGGCACCCAGATGACCTTCGCGAACCGACTGCGAAGCAGTTTCAGCGCCCACCGAATGTCGTCGGTTTTCTCCGAGACGTCGCCGGCGACGATCAACCAGTCGTCCGGCGAATCCGGAAAGATCTGCTCGGTGATCGGCCGGTTTCCTCGGTGCCCGACATGGATGTCACTGACTGCCATCAACTTGGGGGTCACACTGGCTACCTTTCCTTATCGACGACCTGCAGGTCCGACCCGGGCACCGCCCACCGGCCGGATCGCGTCCGGATCACGACCGCACCCAGCCGTAGCAGCATGAACGCCGTCAGCCCTGCCCAGATTCCCGGCAACCCCCAGTCGAACGCGAGCGAGCACCAGATCAGCGGTAGAAATCCGACGATTGCCGCGGCGAGGGTCGCCGTACGCAGGAACTTCGCGTCGCCAGCACCGAGCAGGACACCATCGAGTGCGAAGACGATTCCGCCGATCGGAACGATCGTGACAAAGAACCACCACGCACCATGGGTCCGCTCGACCACCGCAAGATCGTTTGTGAAGACGCCGGGAAGGATGCGATAGCCCGCCGCGAACAACACGGCCAGGCCCAGCCCGAAGACCGTGGACCACCGCGTGATCCGCCATGCCAAATCACGCGCATCCTCGGTGCGGCGCGCACCCAACGCGGCGCCGATCAAAGACTGCGCCGCGATCGCCAGCGAATCGAGCGCGAGTGCGACGAAGTTCCACAATTGCAGGACGAGTTGGTGCGCAGCCACCGATGCCGCGCCGAACCGCGACGCGACCGCAGCAGCCGAAAGGAAGCATGCCTGGAACGCCAGGCTCCGCGCGATCAAGTCCCTGCCGAGCACCAACTGCGCTCGCATGACCGACAGCCTCGGCCGAAGCGCCACCTTCTCCCGCAGCAGCGTGCGAGCGAACAACGTCGCCGCACATGCTTGCCCCGCAACATTCGCGACGGCAGAACCAGGCAGACCCATATGCGGCGCAAACGCCAACCCGTGCACCAGAAACGGGCACAGCACACCCGAAACAATCAAGCCCACAACCACATAGCGAAAAGGCCGCATCGTATCTTGCACGCCGCGCATCCAGCCGTTGCCAGCGATGCTGATGAGAATCAAAGGCGCACCGAAAAGTGCTATTCGTAACCAGCTTTCGGCCTCGCGGGCGATGTCGTCACCACCGGCAATCACCTGCGCTATCGGCCGGGCGAGCACCTGCATCACCGCGATGATCACCACCCCGATGACCACCGCCAGCCAGGTGGCTGCCACTCCTTCGCCGACCGCGTCGCGACGATCCCCCGCACCATGCATGCGCGCCGACCGGGACGTCGTGCCATACGACAGAAAAGTCAACTGGGTACTGACCTGGGTGAGGATCAAACCGCCGACGGCAAGCCCGGCCAGCGCCAACGCACCCAGCCTGCCGACCACGGCGAAATCGAACAACAAGTAGATCGGCTCGGCAACGAGCACGCCGAACGCAGGCAGCGCCAACGCGAGGATCCGGCGCGGACCGGGTGAGTTCACCCGAGTGCGCTTCGCAACTCCGCCACGACGTCGGCGATCGGGCCTTTCGCGGTGTAACCGGCGGCGTAGCGATGACCGCCACCACCAAGCCGGGTGGCCAAGGCTGCAACGTCGATCGTGTTCTTGGACCGCAACGACACCGACCACACCTCGGGCGTAACCGTCTCCTTGAACACCGCAGCCAACTCGGCCTCCGCCGTCGTTCGGACGATATCGATGACGCTCTCGACCTCTTCGGAATTCAGCCCTTCGCGGTCGGACCTGCGAATGACCGCATGCACCAGACCACGCCCTTCAGCCGCGTCCGGCACGAGAACTGCCGAGCCGAGCACCTTCGACAGCATCGGAAGCCAACCGAACGGATGAGTGTCGAGCAGTCGACGGGCGATGAGCGCGCCGTCGATTCCGGTCGCAAGCAACCGTTCGGCGAGAAGATGGGTACCCGGGCGCACCCACCGGAACGATCCGGTGTCGGTGACAAGCCCGGCGTAAAGGCAATGCGCGATGTCGCTGTCGATCTCCGTGCCGAGCAGATCGAGGATGCGTGCGATCACGCTCGCCGTCGATTCCGCGCTCGGATCGACGACGTTGATCGAGCCGAACATCGTGTTGGAGCGATGATGATCGAGCACCAAGCTCGACCGAGCACCGTCGAGCCGGTCGCCCAGCCGGCCCAGCCTGCCTCGGCTACCGCAATCGACGGTCACGAGTAGGTCGACCTCGCGGGCGACAGCTTCGGGCTCGACGACGAACTCGACGCCCGGCAGTTGTCGCATCGATGTCGGCAACGTCGACGGTTCGGCGAACGCAACCTGCACTGGAACACCGCGACGGTCGATAGCGAGCGCAAGAGCCAGACCGCTCCCGAGAGTGTCCGCGTCGGGCTGCACATGACATAGCACCGTGACCGACTTCGCAGCGACCAACGCGTTGACGGCTGGAGCCAGATCGACATCGCCGGAACGTTGCGCCGTCGCGTGTTCGGCAACCGTCATTGCGCGGCCCGATCAGTCACCATCGGTGGCACCACCCTCGGTCTTGTAGGGGTCGGGTTCCCCTGCATGCTTCGCACCTGCCCTCGCGCGCGCAACTTCCTCGTCCGCAGCACGGGCCTTCGCGAGCAGCTCTTCCATCTGCCGCGCGGTGTCGGGCACCCGATCCTCGACGAACGCCAGCGTAGGCGTGAACTTGATTCCTGTCCCGGCGCCGACCTTGCTCCGCAGCACACCCTTGGCCTTCTCCAGGCCAGCCGCTGCAGCCATCACATCGGGCTCGGTGTTCAGATCTTCGCCCATCACGGTGTAGTACACAGTCGCCTCACGCAGGTCTCCCGTCACCTTCGCGTCGGTGATCGTGACGAACTGTAGCCGTGGATCCTTGATTTCGTACTCGATCGCCGTCGCAACGATCGCGGCGATTCGTTTCGCAAGTCGACGTGCCCTGGCCTGATCGACCATGGTCAGCCCCCTTCTTGTTGTGCCGCTTACCCGTGTTGTGGGACTAGTCTTCCGGGCCGAAAATACGACGTCGCACCGTGAGCAACTCGAGTTCCGGCCGCCGTGCGACCGACCGCTCACAGTTGTCGAGGACCTGGTTGAGGTAGTCGACGCCGGATGACGCAATCGCGACCCCGAGTATCGTCCGCCGATGGCGGTCCTGCTCGCCTGTTTCTGCTGCGGAGACTCCGAACTTGTGGAGTTCCGCGAGCACCGGCTTCACGATCGAGCGCTTTTCTTTCAGCGAATGAACGTCGCCGAGCAAGATGTCGAATTCGAGCGCACCGAGATACACACTGGCCTCCTCCATCCGGCAGGCTGAGTGTCTTTCGCAGCGGGCGAACCCGCTGCGAAAGACACTCCACGACCTAGTCTCTAGCCTTCTCGCGCAGCTCGTACGCCTCGATGACGTCGCCTTCCTTGATGTCGTTGTACGTCAAGGTCAGACCACACTCGAAGCCTTCGCGCACCTCGGTGACGTCGTCCTTCTCCCGCTTCAGCGAGGAGATGGTGACGGTCTCCGCGACAACCATGTTGTCGCGCAGCAGCCGCGCCTTCGCGTTGCGACGAATCGATCCCGACGTGACCATGCAACCGGCGATGGTGCCGACCTTCGACGACCGGAACAACGCCCGGATCTCTGCGCGGCCGAGCTCGATCTCCTCGTACACCGGCTTGAGCATGCCCTTGAGGGCCTTCTCGATCTCGTCGATGGCCTGGTAGATCACCGAGTAGTACCGGATGTCGACGCCCTCACGGTTGGCAAGCTCAGTCGCCTTGCCCTCCGCGCGAACGTTGAAGCCGATGATGATCGCGTTGGACGCCGACGCCAGGTTCACGTTGGTCTCGGTGACGCCACCGACGCCACGGTCGATGACACGCAACTCGACCTCGTCGTCGATCTCGATCCCGAGCAACGCTTCTTCCAGCGCCTCGACCGTTCCGGAGTTGTCGCCCTTCAGGATCAGGTTCAGCTGCGAAGTTTCCTTCAGTGCCGAATCCAGATCTTCCAGGCTGATCCGCTTACGACTGCGGGCCTGCATCGCGTTGCGCTTACGCGCATTGCGACGGTCCGCGATCTGGCGGGCGATCCGGTCTTCGTCGACAACGAGCAGGTTGTCACCAGCGCCGGGCACCGACGTGAAGCCGATGACCTGGACGGGACGCGATGGCAATGCCTCCGCGACGTCCTCGCCGTGCTCGTCGACCATGCGACGCACACGTCCGTATGCGTCACCGGCGACGATCGAGTCGCCGACCCGCAGGGTTCCGCGTGCGATGAGCACGGTGGCGACGGGGCCGCGGCCACGGTCGAGGTGCGCCTCGATGGCAACACCCTGAGCGTCCATGTCCGGGTTGGCCCGCAGGTCCAGCGAGGCATCCGCAGTCAACAGCACTGCTTCGAGCAGCGCGTCGATGTTGGTGCCCTGCTTGGCCGAGATGTCGACGAACATCGTGTCGCCGCCATACTCCTCGGCGACCAGACCGTATTCGGTCAGCTGCTGCCGGATCTTGTCCGGGTTCGCGCCTTCCTTGTCGATCTTGTTCACCGCGACCACGATCGGCACGTCGGCCGCCTGGGCGTGGTTGATCGCTTCCACCGTCTGCGGCATGACGCCGTCGTCGGCTGCGACAACCAGGATCGCGAGGTCGGTGGCCTTCGCACCACGAGCACGCATGGCCGTGAAGGCCTCGTGACCAGGGGTGTCGATGAAGGTGACGAGACGCTCGTTGCCTTCCAGCTCCGTGAGGACCTGGTATGCACCGATGTGCTGCGTGATACCGCCGGCCTCGCCCTCGCGGACGTTGGCCTTACGGATCGAGTCGAGCAGTCGAGTTTTACCGTGGTCGACGTGGCCCATGACGGTCACAACCGGCGGACGGATTTCGAGATCCGACTCGTCGCCCTCGTCCTCGCCGTAGGTGAGGTCGAAGCCTTCGAGCAGCTCGCGATCCTCGTCCTCCGGGCTGACGACCTGCACGACGTAGTTCATCTCGCTGCCGAGCAGTTCCAGCGTCTCGTCGCCTACCGACTGAGTTGCCGTGACCATCTCACCGAGGTTGAACAACGCCTGGACCAGCGCAGCCGGGTTCGCATCGATCTTGTCTGCGAAATCGACGAGCGATGCGCCGCGAGCGAGCCTGATGGTCTCGCCGTTGCCGCGCGGCAGCCGAACGCCACCGACGGCGGGCGCCTGCATGTTCTCGTACTCGGCGCGTTTCGCCCGCTTCGACTTACGGCCACGACGAGGCGCGCCACCGGGACGACCGAACGCGCCGGCCGCTCCACCACGGGCGCCGGGACGACCGCCGCCACCGCCGCCGCCACCTGGGCGACCGCGGAAACCACCGGGAGCCGGGGCACCCGAAGCGGGTGCACCGGGAGCGCCACCGCCACCACCGGCACCGCCGCGGTAACCACCGCCACCGCCACCGGGACCGCTGGGACGACCCGGTGCGCCACCGGGACGACCGCCGGGCCTACCGGCACCGGGTGCGGGCCGAGCTGAACGAGTAGGCATCGCGCCTGGATTCGGGCGCGGCGGCATCGAGCCGGGGCTCGGCCGCGGACCGCCCTGACCTGCGGGCGGACGGCTGGAACCGGGTGCCGGACGAGGACCGCCCTGACCTGGTGCCGGACGCGGGCCGCCCTGGCCTGGTGCCGGACGCGGACCGCTCTGACCCGGTGCCGGACGACCAGTCGCGGCCGGGCGAGGAGCACCCGGTGCCGGACGTGGAACCGGACGCTCGGTCGGCGCGGACGAGTACGGGTTGTTGCCGACGCGCGGTGCCTTCGGACCGGGCTTCGGTCCACCCGGACCGGCCGGTGCCGCAGGAGCGGCAGGTGCCGCGGCCGCGGGAGCCGCTGGCGCTGCCGGTGCAGCAGGGGTCGGCCTGGCCGGCGCGGGCTTGGCACTTGTCGCCGGGGCCTCGAACTTCGGGGGCGCCGGGGCGGGTGCGGCAGGCGTCGGGTCGACGGGTGCCTTGGCTACTGGTGCTGCGGGTGCCGCAGGGGCCGCTGCTGCAGGAGCAGGGGCAGCCGCTGGCTTCGGGGCAGCAGCGGGCTTGGGACCCGGACGCGGACCGCCGGGCTTGGCACCCGACGAAGCGGGTGCTGCCTTTGCGGGCGCGCCACCGTTTGCGGGTGCTTTGGGGGCTGCGAAAGATTCACGAACCCGTCGCGCGACAGGTGCTTCGACCGTCGACGACGCTGATTTAACGAACTCGCCTTGCTCCTTGAGCTTTGCGAGTAGTTCCTTGCTTGTGACACCGAGCTCTTTTGCCAACTCGTGCACGCGGGCCTTGCCTGCCACTGCTCTCCTCACTGAGAGGTCGAGCGTGGTTGTCCCCACTAGGGGGCCCGCACGACCTCGGGTTATCTCCGACGGACGTTCATCGTTGGTGCTTCACGTTGTGCTCATGAGTGCTCGTGCCTGTTCTTCTCGAGGTACTCGTTCTCTGTGCGGTCCGGCTCGATCAGCCGTACCACCGCAGAGATGTCCAGAAATCCGGACACTCTCAGTGCTCTGCCGAACGCTCGACGCTTCTCCGCAATGGCTAGACAGCTCGACACGGGATGCAACCAAGCACCCCTACCGGGAAGTCTTCGCCGCGGGTCGGGCAGAAGCTCGTAGCCTTCGGCTTCGCGCTCCCTTGCGACGACCCTGAGCAGATCGGCGGCCAGCCCTCGCTCCCGGCATCCCACACACGTCCGAACCGGAATACCGGATGGGGAGCGCGCAGAAATTGGAGGCTCGTGCTGAACCATCGTCCACTCTACCGCTGTTGTACCCAAAGTCCCTACCGCGGCCCTAGGCGCGGTTCGCCCCGGGTCCGACCGTTCGCTCGGGAGCCGGTGCCGCGTCGCTTCGGATATCGATACGCCATCCGGTCAGCCGCGCGGCAAGCCGAGCGTTCTGACCTTCTTTGCCGATTGCCAGGGAAAGCTGGAAGTCGGGAACGACTACGCGCGCTGCGCGGGCTTCGGCATCGACGACCGTGACCGATACAACTTTCGAAGGCGACAGGGCATTCCCGACGAACTTCGCCGGGTCCGGGTCGTAGTCGATGATGTCGATCTTCTCACCGGCCAATTCGCTCATCACGTTGCGCACCCGCTGGCCCATCGGACCGATACAGGCGCCCTTGGCATTGAGCCCGGCGACGTTCGACTTCACGGCGATCTTGCTGCGGTGGCCCGACTCGCGAGCGACCGCGACGATCTCGACCGATCCGTCGGCGATCTCCGGAACCTCCAGGGCGAACAACTTGCGGACCAAGTTGGGGTGCGTGCGCGAGAGCGTGATCTGCGGTCCGCGCTGACCGCGCGAGACACCGACGACGTAGCACTTGATGCGCTCACCGTGCTCGTAGTTCTCGCCCGGCACTTGCTCGGCCGGCGGAATCAGTCCGTCGGCTCCGTTGGCCTCGCTCCCGATCCGCACCACGACGGTGCCACGCGCATTGGCCCGCGTGTCCCGCTGAATCACGCCGCCGACAATCTCACCCTCGTGCGTCGAGAACTCACCGAAAGTCTTTTCGTGCTCGGCGTCGCGCAGGCGCTGCAGGATCACCTGCCGTGCCGTCGTCGCGGCGATACGACCGAAGCCCTCGGGGGTGTCGTCCCACTCGGAGATCACGTTTCCGTCCGCGTCGGTCTCGGTGGCCATCACGCGAACCACGCCCGTCTTGCGGTTGACGTCGATTCGCGCGTTCGGCTGATGACCGTCGGTGTGCCGATAGGCGGTGAGCAGCGCCGACTGGATCGTCGCGATCACCGTCTCGATCGTGATCCCCTTCTCGGCTTCGATAGCGCGCAGCGCCGCAATGTCGATATTCATTTGTCTGCTTCCTCTAAATCGATCGATACGGGACCGGCAGGCGCCGGAGTGCCCGGAGCAAGGCCGGTGAGCTCGAGCTCCCGTGGGCTCGGCCGCGAGAACTCGACAAGCACGACAGCCTTCACGATGTCGGCGAGCGCCACGGTCCGTACGGACGGCTCGCGCTTTCCTGCGACGACGATCACGACCGATCCGGCGCTGAGTTCGCCGATGCGGCCCTCGATCTCTTCGGCTTCCGTCGAGATCGCCACCTTGCGACCGCGCGCCCGGCGCCAGTGGCGTTCGGCCGTGAGTGGTCGGTCGACTCCCCGGGTCGTGACCTCCAAGGTGTACGGGGTCTCGCCGAAGTCTTCGCCGTCGAGAATCTCGGAGAGCTCGCGACTGAGATCGGCGACGTCGTCGAGGCTGATGCCGCCGTCGCCGTCCACGACCACCCGAATGACCGAGTGCTTACCCGCGGGGACTATCGCGAGGTCTTCTAGATCCAAGCCGCGCCGGGTAACGGGCTCTGCGACGAGCTCGGTAACCCTCTCCGTGGACGGAATCGGCATTGGTCTTCGCTCCCGGTTCAATTGTCTCGTGTTGCTGGATCTGGACCTGTGTTCTGGCATTTTGCATGGGCAACCCAGCCATCAGCTGGGATAACAAGCGTAACGCGCAATTGGACGGCTCGGTGCCGAGCCGCTGTGCGCAATCTCCCCAACTGGCTGGCACGATGTAGGCGTGCCCACTCCGACGACGACAATACTGCTCTCGCGCCGGTCGACGCTCCGGCTGGCCGGCTACGGCGCGGTCGGCGTCGTCGCGGTCACGGCATTGTCGGCGTGCGCACCCGACGACGGAGCGGACGGACCGGCCAAGATCGATCCGCTTATCGCGCAAGCTGATCGGGCACGGACCGACGCGGCTGCCGCGACTGCGGCCGTGGCAACGATCCCCGATCGGGCACCTGCACTGGGGTTGATCGCCTCCGAGCGAACCGAACACGCGAAAGCCCTCGATACCGAGATCGCAAGGGCCATAGGGGTTTATTCCGACGGTTCGCCGCCGAGTGCTGCCGCCACAGCGAGCTCGTCGACGACCGAGACGGTCTCACCGCCGACCCTGGAGCAGTTGCGGACGCGCATCGCTGATTCCCAACGCGGTTCCGCTGCGCTGGCGACCACCGAATCCGATTACCGCGCTGGCTTGTTGGGTTCGATCAGCGCCGCATGTGGCGTGCACGTGGAAGTTCTGTTGCGATGAGCCTCGGTACCGAACAACAGGCCCTCGTCGACGCCCTGGCTGCCGAGTACGCCGCCGTGTATGCCTACGGCGTGATCGCTGCGTTCTCGAATCCCCAGCGCGCACAACTGATTGCGACTGCCGCGGCCGCCCATCGTGCTCGACGTAATTCGACCATCGACGCCTTGGTGGCCGCAGACGTGGACGCGCCCCCGGCCGCGCCCGCCTATGCCCCGCCGTTCCCGGTGAACGATCCTATTCCCGCCGCACAGTTCGCGATCGCGGTAGAAAACGATTGCGCGGTCGCGTGGCGGTCGCTGATCGAACGGGCCCAGTCCGAGGCCACACGCAAAACCGGCATCGACGCCCTGACCGAAACGTCTGTGCGCCTGGCGAACTGGAAACAGATATTGGGAACGACACCGTCGACGGTGCCGTTCCCGGGTTCCTGAACACCCGTGCGCGAGTCTCACCCCGCCAGGGGTGAAACTCGCGCACGGTTCGGGGTTACTTCTTCGGCATCCGCGCCGCGGCGATTGCGGCAATTCCGACCGCACCCATCCCGACCAGCAGCGCCGGGCGGAGCGCGTCGGCGTAGCCGCCGGGTGCGAGGGTGCCGTCGAAGCCGAGGAAGACCGCGGTCAACAACGCGATTCCGACTGCGATGCCGATCTCACGGATGGTCGAGTTCGCAGAGCTGGCCGTTGCGTGGTCCACGTCGGCCATGTCGGCGAGAACCGCAGTGGCACTTGGGGCGAAGGTCAAGCCCATGCCCACACCTGCCATGACGAACGCGGGAACGGTGTCGAGGTAGTGGACGCCGGGCACGACGATCAGGGCCATCCAGCCGAGCGAAAGCGTTTGCAGCACAAGACCTGCGAGTAGCAGCGGACGAACGCCGAGACGTGGTAGGAGCATTCCGGCAATCGGAGCGACGATCATCGGCGCCGCGGTCCAGGGCAGCGTACGAATGCCGGCTTCCAAAGGCGTGTAGCCCATTTCGATCTGCATGAACTGCGAAAGCAGGAAGACCGCGCCGAACATTCCGAGCGAGAAGCCGAAGCCGACGATGTTGGCGATGGAGAAGCTTCGCGAACGGAAGAGCCGCAGCGGGAGAACCGGGAACTCGACGCGCAGTTCACGAGCAACGAAGACCGCGAGCAACACAGCTCCTGCCGCCAGCGATCCGAGGACCGACAGCGAGGTCCAACCGTCGTCGTTGCCGTGCACGATGCCCCAGACTGCGGAGAAGATCGCAGCGCCCGCGAGCAGGGTACCGATGACGTCGAGCGGCTTGGGCTGCCCGACCGACTCACGAAGTGCGAACAGCACCAACGGGATTGCAGCCAAGGCGACGGGCACGTTCAGCCAGAAGATCGCCTGCCAGGAGACGCCGTCGACGACCGCGCCGCCGACCACCGGACCGAGCGCGACGCCGAGGCCGGACACGCCACCCCAGACGCCGATGGCCAACGCGCGCTTCGACGCAGGGACCGCTCCGGCGAGCAGAGCGAGGGAGAGCGGCATGATGCCCGCGGCGCCGACACCTTGAATGGCCCTGGCAGCGATCAGCATCCCTGGCGTGGTCGACAGTGCGGAGGCGGCGGACGCGAGAGTGAAGAGCGTGATCCCGCCGATGAACACCCGTCGGCGACCGAGTCGGTCACCGAGGGTGGCGGCGGTGAGCATCAAGGTTGCGAACGCGAGTGTGTAGGCGTTGACGAACCACTGCAGCTGGCCGACGGAGGCGTTCAGGTCGGCACGAATGACCGGCAGTGCGCTGGTCATCACGAGATTGTCGAGAGTCGCCATGAACATCGGCAACGACGCCGCAATCATGGCTAGCCAGATAGGGACGGTCCGCGAGTGGCGCTGCTCGGATGCAGTTACAGGCGCCGCAACGACGGCGGGAAGTTCGGGTGGATCGGCAACGATGGTCATCGTGGCTCCTTGTAAGCATCGAATGATAACTAACGCTTTCAATGTAAGTAATCGACTGATAACATGTCAACATGTCAGTCGAAGAAACTTTGGAGAAGCCCGCGACGAGGATGGCGGCAGCCGATCGGCGCGAGCTGATTCTGCAGGCCGCTACTCGCGCATTCGCCAAAGGCGGATATGCCGGGACCAGCACCGATGCGGTCGCGCGAGAAGCGGGCGTCTCCCAGCCCTACGTGGTCCGGATGTTCGGAACGAAGGTCGAATTGTTCCGCGAGGTGTACGTCCGCTCTTCCGACATGGTCATGGCGACGTTCGACGCGGCGCTCGACGAACTGGACATCGAGCCCGAGAGTCAAGCGTTCTGGGACTCACTCGGCGCGGCCTACAGCGAGCTGATCAGCGACCGCGACCTACTCCTGGTCATGATGCACGGCTTCAGCGCCGCTTCGACGCCCGAGATCGGCGCGGCAGCTCGTAAGTGCATGTCAGCAACCTACAAGCAACTGCGCGACCGCACGGGTTGCACGCCGGAACAAGCCCGCGGCTTCATCTCGCATGGAATGCTCCTGAACATCCTTCTTGCCATGAACGCCCCCGACTACGCCGCGGAGGATCCCGCTCTCGCGGAGCTGTCGGTCTGCGCGTTCGGACCGACGCTGGATGCAGCCCTCACCGACCCGACGACCTAGCGAGCGACATGTCCGAACAGTGGTCACGCGCAACCACCGACGACGGCCAGACCTTCGTCTATGCGGAGAAAGGCTCCGGGCCGCTGGTTGTGCTGTGGCACGGATTCCCCGACACCCCGCACGGCTGGTCCAATATTGCGGACAAGCTAGCGGATGCCGGCTACCGCACCGTCGCACCCTGGCTGCGCGGCTACCATCCGGACACGATCGTCGAAGGACGCGGCTACGACTCGCTCACCCTCGCCAAGGACACCTCGGCGCTGCTGGACGCGTTGGATGAGAAGGATGCCGTCGTCGTCGGCCACGATTGGGGTGCGCTGCTCACCTGGGGCGCAGCGGCATTGACGCCCGATCGGGTCCGCGCCATCGTTCCGATCGCAATCCCCCACCCCGCGCTGCTCCCCCGCGAACCGATAGTGCTGTGGCGCGCACGCCACTTCGTCGGATTGAAGTTGCCGTGGGCGACGTGGGAAGTACGGCGCAACGACTTCGCCTACCTCGACATGATCTACCGCCGCTGGGCTCCCAACTGGAATGGTCCGGCACGTGAGCAGGCGATCGCCGACGTCACAGCCTGCTTCACCGACGACCGCTCGCTGAACGGAGCACTCGACTACTACCGGGCGTTGAGTCCAAAACCGCCTGCCGGACTGCCCAAAGTTCCGAAGACGCGAGCACTTGTCGTCGGCGGCACGGTCGACATCGTGGCAGCCAAGTACTTCGAGCAGAGCGCGGCCAAGCTCGGCGACGGCGCCGAATCGCTCATTGTCGACCGCGCCGGCCACTGGCCGCATCGTGAAGGCGAAGCCGAATTCGTCGAACGACTGCTCGGCTTCCTCGCCACGCTCTAGCCGGTCACAAGCGCGAAAGCGAGACCGTCCCACCCCTTCGCACCGACCGTCTGCAGTACGGTCGCATCCAATCGTGGTTCGTCGCGCAGTAATTCGAGCAAATCACGGCTCGCGCGTGCTTGCGGATTCGTCGTCTCCGGATCGGCCACCGCTCCACCACGGACGACGTTGTCGACGATGATCACCGAGCCTGGACGGGTCAGTCGTAACGCCCACTGGACGTAGTTCGAGTTGTTCTCCTTGTCGGCGTCGATGAAGACAACGTCGAACGGCTCGCCCTCTGTCTCGAGGCCTGGCAGCGATTCGAGTGCGGCACCGACGACGATGTCGACCCAGCCGCCGACGCCTGCGCGGTCCAGGTTGGTGCGCGCCACAGCAGCATGCTTGGGGCTGTACTCGAGAGTCACGACGCGACCCTGTTCCCCCACGGCGCGCGCCAACCAGATCGTGCTGTAGCCACCGAGCGTGCCGATTTCCAGCACCCGTTTCGCCCCTACCGACTTCGCCAGCAGATGCAGGAACTTGCCTTGCGCGGCGGAGACGTCGATGGCCGGCAGGCCGCCCGCCGCGTTCGCGCCGAGCGCATCGGTGAGGGTCGCGTCCTCGCCGACGACCGTGTCGACGATGTATTGGTCGGTCTCTTGCCAAGTCGGTGTCGTCATGACATCGATTGTGCCGTCAGGTCAGAATCCGCCCGCGACCGCTACGACGCCACGGCCCGACTGCTCCCCCGCACGAATGCGATCGAGCACGCCCACCACATCGCGGACCGGCACCTCGTTGGTAACCGCCTCGAGGTGCGGCGGCAGCAGGTCGCTCTCGATCCGCGACCACAGCGCCCGACGGTGTTCGATCGGCAGCAGGACCGAGTCGATCCCGATCAACGACACGCCACGAAGGATGAACGGGAGCACGGTGGTCGGCAATGCCGCTCCACCGGTGAGCCCGCTGGCCGCGACAGCGCCGCCGTATTTCACGGTGCTGAGCACGTGCGCAAGGGTTTTGCCACCGACGCAGTCGACGGCGGCGGCCCACTGGGCTTTGCCGAGCGGTCGCGGCTTGGCGTCGGGGTCCTCCGGAAGCCGACCGATGATCGACGATGCGCCGAGCGATTCGAGCAGCTCCTTTGCGTCGGCCTTGCCGGTCGACGCCACGACCTCGAACCCGGCCGCGGCGAGCAGGTCGACGCTGACGCTGCCGACGCCACCGCTCGCTCCGGTGACCAGCACCGGACCGTCGCTGGGCGTGAGCCCGCGGTTCAACAGGGCTTCAACGCTCAGCGCCGCGGTGAAGCCGGCGGTCCCGATGGTCGCGGCCTGGCGGGTCGTCAGATCGCCAAGCGCGACAACCCATTCGGCGGGCACGCGGGCGAGTTCGCCGTAGCCGCCGTGCTGCGCGGTCCCGATGTCGTAGCCGTGGGCGACGACCCGGTCGCCCGGCTTGAATTGCGGATCCTCTGACGCCTCGACCACACCAGCGATATCGATGCCAGGAATGATCGGGTACTCGCGTACCACTCCGCCTTTCGGCGTCACGGCAAGCGCGTCCTTGTAGTTGACGCTGGAGTACTCGACACGGATGGTGACCGCACCGTCGGTGAGGAACGACTCCTCGACCGTCTCAGCGGAAAGAGTGATGGCGCCGTCGCTTTCGCGGGCAACCAGAGCGGAAAAAGACATCATGGCCTCATTTCGTATGCACCGTCGTAGCTGCGGACCTGTTCCCACACGCGACCGAAGCGGTCCGCGTCGACGGCGGGCTTGCGGATAACTCCGAGCGCCCAGTCCTGCTGCGCTTGCGTCGACGACGGCTTGCCGTGCAGCGCAACCGCGTACGACGAGAAGTCGCGGACCTGGAAGTCGAAGATCGAATCGAGAAGGTCCCGGTCCAGGCCGATGATCTCGGCCTGCTCGAGGATGAGCTGGCCGTACACGATCAGCGAGAACAGGTGACCGACGTTGAGCAGAAAGTCGAGGTCCTTCTGCTGCTCTGCGTCAGGTCCGGCGGTGGCGAGCAAGGTCTTGAGCGCCTTCGCCTGCTCGTAGAAGACCGCGACGTTGGGCACCTCGATGTTGCGCTCGTATGCCGGAGTCCAGTCGGCGAATTGCACCTTGCCTGCACCACGCGCGGGACCCTGCGCCCAGAAGAAGACGTCGTCCGCCGGGTCGGTACGGGTGCCGATCTCGGGATATTCCGCCGGGTTGAACAGGTAGTTGGGCATGAACTTGAGAACCTGGGCGACATTGACGTGCACCGTGCCCTCCAAGCGCGGGAGCGTGCCGATGTAGCGCGCAGCCTCGCAGAAGTAGGTGTTCTTCTCGAAGCTTTTCGCCGCGAGGACGTCCTGCAGCAGGGTCATCACGACCTCACCCTCGGACGTCACCTTCGACTTCGTGACCGGGTTGAACAGCAAGTAACGGCGATCGTCGAGGCTGGCGCTGCGGAAGTAGTCGATTGCGCGGGTGCTGAACAGCTTCATCGCGATCAGGCGGCTGTAGGCGTCGACGAAGTTGCCGCGCACGTGCGGGAAATCGGTCACCGGGTTGCCGTACAGGATTCGGTTCTGGGCGTGCGTGATCGCTTCGTAGAACGAGTGCTCGCACATGCCGACCGAGCCCGAACACAGGTTGAACTTGCCGACGTTGACCGTGTTCAGCGCCGACGAGAACGCGTCGGGTCCGGTGTTGAGGATGTCTTCCTGTCGCACCGGGTAGTTGTCGAGCCGGAAGGTGCTGACGTACATCTGCCCATGAATGACGTTGTCGATCAGCTCGTAGTTTTCGTGCTGGCTGTCCGCGGCGAACCAGATGTAGCCGTCCGCGCCCTCGATGTCGTTGCGGCGACCGAACACCGAGACCGTGCTCGCAATGTTGCCGTTGCCGATGTAGTACTTGGTGCCGCTCGCACGGAAGGCGATGCCCTCTTCGTCCGACGGGGTGAGGATGAGGTCGGTGGAGTAGACGTCTGCACCGTGGTCGCGCTCGGAGAGTCCGAACGCCATGACGCCGCCGTCTTCGAGCTGCTGCGCGGCTTCCTTCTTTGCGGCGTCGTTGTCGCTCATCCAGACAGGGCCCAGACCGAGAATGGTGACCTGCTCGGCGTACCAATATGCGAGACCGTAGAAGCCGAAGATCTCACTGAGCGCGGCGTTGCGCGAAGTATCCCAACGCTTGTTCGGATTGCCGTCGGCGTAGGCGGACGGCGTCAGGAACGTCGCGAAGATCTTCTCGCTCTTGATGAATTCGAGGAAGTCCGAGACCCACACGGCATCGAGATCGTCTTGCAAGAGTTGACGTTTGCCGCGATTCTCGAACCAGTCGATCAGCGCGCGCAGTTGGCGGCGAGTCTCCTCGTCGAACTGTTGCGGGTCGTAGGTGTTCGGATTCAGCAGCAGATCGCCAGCACTTGCCACGGGTCTCGCCCTTTCGTAGGAAATCGCGCACGACCTTACCAGCGGGTAGGAACGCCTCCGGCCCGTGCGTGAGTCTGGCCCCCAGAGGGGCCAAACTCACGCACAGTTGCTATTTGCCCCGGACCGCTGCGAGCACTGCCTCTAGCGCTTGGTCCCCGCCGACCTCGGTGCTGTCGCCGGTGAAGCGGTCGCGCACCTCGACCTTGCCGTCTGCCCAACCGCGCCCGACCACCACGATCAGCGGCACTCCGATCAGCTCCGAATCCTTGAACTTCACGCCCGGTGAAGCCTTGCGGTCGTCGAGCAGAACCGACAGCCCATGCGAGTCGAACTGTGCAGCGAGTTGTTCCGCACCTGCGCGCGCCGAGTCGTCCTTGTTCGCGATGACGACGTAGACGTCGAACGGCGAGACCTCGCGCGGCCAGCGCAAACCTTTCTCGTCGTGCTGCTGTTCGGCGATGACGGCGACGAGCCTGGAGACACCGACACCGTAGGACCCCTGGATTAGCCGGACCGGCTTGCCGTTCTCCCCGAGCACGTCGACCGAGAACGTGTCGGTGTACTTGTAGCCGAGCTGGAAGATGTGCCCGATCTCGATGCCGCGCGCAGACACCAGCGGACCGCGACCGTCCGGCGACATGTCGCCGTCGCGAACTTCCGCGGCCTCGATGGTGCCGTCCGGAGTGAAGTCGCGACCGGCGACGAGGTCGACGTAATGCTTGCCAGGCTCGTCCGCGCCGGTGATCCACGAGGTCCCGTCGACGACTCGCGGATCCACGAGATAGCGGACCTTGTTGGCCAGCAATGCCTTCGGACCGATGTAGCCCTTGACGAGGAACGGGTTCTTGGCGAAATCCTCGTCGGTCAGCATCGTGAACTCGGCGGGCTCCAAGGACGCACCGAGGCGCTTCTCGTCGACCTCGCGGTCACCTGGGATGCCGATACCGAGGATCTCCGTCGCACCGTCGGGATGGCGCAGCTGGACGAGGATGTTCTTGAGCGTGTCCGCAGCAGTGACCGTGCGGCCCAGATTCTGATTGGCCCACTCGACCAACGTCGCGATGGTCGGCGTGTTCGGAGTGTCGTGCGCGACGGCTTCGGGCTGACCTTCGATCGGAATCGCGTTCGGCGGAGTCGTCCTCACTGCTTCGACGTTCGCCGCGTACCCGGACTCGATGCACCGGACGTAGGTGTCCTCACCGACCGGGCTCTCGGCGAGGAACTCCTCGGACGCGCTGCCGCCCATCGCGCCAGACGTGGCCGCGACGATGACGTACTTGATGCCCAAACGAGCGAAAATGCGCTGGTAGGCCTCGCGGTGATCGTGGTAGCTCTTCTTCAGCCCGTCCTCGTCGAGGTCGAAGGAGTACGAATCCTTCATGACGAATTCGCGGCCGCGCAGAATGCCAGCGCGTGGACGTTCCTCGTCGCGGTATTTGGTCTGAATTTGATACAGCGTGACCGGAAGGTCCTTGTACGAGTTGTATTCGCCCTTCACGGTCAGCGCGAACAGTTCCTCGTGCGTCGGTCCGAGCAGGTAGTCGGCGCCTTTGCGGTCCTTGAGGCGGAACAGCCCTGGTCCGTACTCGGTCCAGCGGTTGGTGGCTTCGTACGGTTCGCGTGGCAGCAAGGCAGGCAGGGAGATCTCTTGCGCCCCGATCGCGTCCATCTCTTCGCGGACGACGCGCTCGATCTGGCGCAGTACTCGGAGCCCGAGCGGCAACCACGAGTACACGCCGGGGGCTATGCGACGGACGTAGCCGGCGCGGACCAAGAGCTTGTGGCTCGGTACCTCGGCATCGGCAGGATCGTCGCGAAGCGTACGCAGGAACAGCTGGGACAGACGGGTGATCACGGACAGCCAGAGTAGTCGCCGGTACCGTAGTCGCTTGTGCTGGTGCTGCTGCCTCCTTCGGAGACCAAGTCCGATGGCGGAAAACAGGCCCCCTTGGACCTCGACGCGCTGTCGATGCCGAAGCTGACGCCGACGCGCGAACGGCTGGTTGCTGCGTTGGTCGAATTGGCCGCCGACGTCGACGCATCAACGAAGGCGTTGGGCATCGGCCCCAGTCAGCTCGCCGAACTGCAACGCAACGCCACCCTGCGGACCAGCGCGACACGACCGGCGCTGGAGCGCTACACCGGCGTCCTGTACGACGCGCTGGCGGCGAAGTCGTTCACCCGGGTGCAACGGTCCAAGGCCTATGCCCGATTGGCAATCGGGTCCGCGTTGTTCGGTGCGGTCCGTGCGGACGACCCGATTCCCGCCTACCGCTTGTCCGGCGGCTCGAAGCTGCCAGGGTTTGGAACGTTGAGCTCGGTCTGGCGCGACGACCTCGCTGCCGCACTGCTCGACGAGGCCGACGGTCAGCTCGTCGTCGACCTACGGTCCGGGACGTACCAACAGCTGGGTCGGGTCCCTGGTGCGGTCACTGCCACCGTGCTTACCGAGACGCCCGACGGAACCCGCACGGTCGTCAGCCATTTCAACAAGCACCACAAGGGATTGCTCGCTCGCGCACTCGTCCTTACCCGCGCCGACCCGGTCGACGTGCGCGGCGTCGCACGCATCGCCGCGAAAGCCGGTCTGCGCGTCGAGGTCGTCTCGGCCTCGGAATTGGTCGTGCTGACCTAGAACTGTGCGTGAGTTTGGCCCCCAGGAGGGCCAAACTCACGCACGGGCGCGAAACGCTAGGTTTGTGAGATGCCGAATCCAGTCGTCCATTTCGAGGTCATAGGCAAAGATCCCGCGCGGCTCCGCCAGTACTTCGGCGAACTGTTCGGCTGGGAGTTCGACGTTCCGTCTCCGGTGGCGCAAGAGGTCTCCGATCCCGACAGCTACGGGTTCCTGGACCTCGTCGCGACAGAAGACGGCACGGGAATTCGCGGCGGGGTGGGCGGTGGGAGTAGCTATGAACCCCACGCGGTGTTCTACGTGGGCGTCGACGATGTCGAGGCGGCGTTGCAGAAGGCCGAAGAACTCGGCGGTACGCGGGTCATGGGTCCGGCGCGGTCACCGAGTGGCCTTGTCGTAGGCCACTTCACCGACCCCGAAGGCACACTGCTCGGAGTCGCAGGCGTTCGCTGAGGGAGCCACAACTGTGCGCGATTTTCACCCCCGGGAGGGTGAGACGCGCGCACGGGTCAGCCGCGGTGCGCCGCCTCCTGCGCCTCGTGCGCCAGGGCGACCTGCTGCGGAGTGAATCGGATGAACAGCGCGACCGCACCGGCAATGACCGCGCAGCCCGCGCAACCGACGAGAGCGAAGGTGTAGCCCTCGCCGAGTGCCCAGAGTTGATGCGGGTCCATATCCGACGCCGGACCGTTCGTCCCGCCCAAAGACAACGTTCGCGACGTTGCAGCCGCTCCGATGACGGCGAGGGCGAGCGGGCCGCCGAGGGTCTGCGCAACCTGCGTGATGGCCGTCAACGGACCGATTTCCGCAGGTCCGACGCCCGCGACAGCACACAGCGGCAACGGAACGACCGCCATGCCGACGCCGAAACCAATCGCGACGATGGGTACGAAGAGGTTGCCGAGGTAGGTGGCGGTGCCGTCCAGGGTCGACCCGTACAGCAGTCCGGCCACCATGATGGCGCCGCCCGTGATCACCAACCAGCGTGCCTGGATATGGACCGCCAGCTTGGACGCCACGAACGCGGACGCACCCATGCCGAACGCGAAGGGGATGAAGGCCAAACCGGCTTTCAACGGGCTGTAGCCGAGGATGTTCTGCACGAATTGAGCGACGTAGATCGCCATGCAGAACATGACCGCGCTGGCGAAGAAGATTGCGATGAACGTAGCGACGCGGTCGCGGTTGGCGAACAGCGAGAAGGGAACCAGTGGATTGTCGGCGTTGCGCTCGACGACGAGGAACACAGCGAGCAGGACCAGGCCGGCGACGAGTGCGCCGAGCACCCAGCCGCTTCGCCAACCGAGTTCGGGACCTTCGGAAATGCCGAAGACAATCGCCGTGCAGCCGAGAGTCGCAAGAACTGCGCCCTGCACGTCAAGCGACAGCCGTTCGTGATCGGTCTCGCGCAAAGCCAAGAAGGCCAGGCCGACGATGACGAAGCCGATGGGCACGTTGATCAGGAAGATCCAGCGCCACGAGACTTGAGTCAGCGCGCCGCCGACGATCAGGCCGGCAATCGAGCCGATTCCCGTCATGGCGGCAAAGATCGCAAAGGCTTGATTTCGTGCCGGACCCGGCGCGAACGTCGTGGCAACCAGGGCCAGCGCGGTCGGTGCAGCGATCGCGGCGCCAGTGCCCTGGAGTGCCCGCGCGGCGACCAGTGTCGCTTCGTTGAAAGCCAGACCGCACAGCAGCGACGACACGGTGAACATGGCGACGCCGACGATGAACATCTTTTTGCGGCCCCATGCGTCGCCGATGCGGCCACCGAGCAGCATCAAGCCACCGAATGCCAGTGCGTAGGAAGTGACTACCCAGTTGCGACCGGCATCGGAGAGACCGAGGTCGTCTTGCAGCCGAGCGAGCGCGAGGTTGGCGACGGTGCCGTCGAGCACCACCATCAACTGCAGACCGCTCAACACGATGATCGCGAGGCCGAGGACGCGCGTTGTCGCTGGATGAGTCACTGCACTGTGGTCAGACACGGGTGTTTACGTTACCGAGCGTTCACGAAAAAGCCGCTACTGCCCCGATAACGATGATGGCAGGCGGGCGGATGTTCTCCTCGCGAACTCGTGCCGCAACGGTGGCCAAATCAGCCCGAACAACGCGCTGCCCACGCAGCGTGCCTTCTTGAATCACGGTCGCGGGAGTCTGCGCGTCGCGGCCCCCCGCAACGAGTGCGGTTGCGAACTGTTCGATCCGCTCCACTGCCATGAGCAGCACAATTGTGCCGCGCAGCCGGGCGAGGGCGGGCCAGTCGACGAGCGAATCCGGGTGATCAGGAGCGACGTGACCGCTGACGACGACGAACTCGTGGGTCACGCCGCGATGAGTCACCGGAATCCCGGCGGCGGCGGGCACGGAAATCGCGCTGGTGATTCCCGGCACAACGGTCACCGCGATGCCCGCGGCGGCGCATGCTTCGAGCTCTTCGTAGCCACGACCGAAGACGTACGGGTCGCCACCTTTGAGGCGGACGACGAACTTGCCCGCCTTGACGCCGTCGATGAGCGCGTTGTTGATGGCCTCTTGCGCCATCGCCCTGCCGTAAGGAATCTTGGCCGCGTCGATGACCTCGACGTGTGGACCCAATTCGGCGAGGAGTTCGGGCGGCGCCAAACGGTCGGCGACGACGACGTCCGCGCGTGCGAGCAGACGACGACCCCGGACCGTGATCAGGTCCGGATCGCCCGGACCGCCACCGACCAGGGCGACCCCAGGCACTACTGGTTCCGACTCGGCTACCACTGTTCCCGACTGCAACGCCTCCAGCAACGCCGTACGGACCGCTGCGGACCGTCGATGCTCACCCTGCGCCAAGACGCCGACCGACAGTCCGTCGTAGCGCCCGGTCGCCGGTGTGACGGCGGTCCCCAAGCGGGCGATGTCTGCGCGGACGCAGAAGATGCGGTTGCGTTCGGCCTCCGCGACGATCGCGGCATTGGTCTCCGGCTCGTCCGTGCAGGCGATCGCGTACCAGGCATCGGAGAGGTCGCCGTCTTGGTATGGCCGCAGCACCACATCGATCTGACCGGCGGTCGCCATCCCCTCGACCGCGGGCGTCACCACCCGGCTTACCACTCGCACGCGAGCACCAGAGGAAATCAGCAGGCCGAGGCGGCGTTGGGCGACGGTCCCGCCGCCGACGACGACGACGCGGCGACCGGCAAGGTTCAGCCCGACCAGGTAATTCGACGATTCGTCCGACACCGGAGAGACATTACGGGAGCGCTCGGCTGCGTCAGCGCACCCGCCGAGCAGCAGCGACGACGACGTCGCGGGTCACACATTTCGGCACAACCAGCTCGCCGCCGCCGGCCGCGAGGATCGCTGCGGCCTCGGCGACGCTGGCGGTGTCGAGGGCTTGGGCGACGCGGGGTGAGGGATTCGGGACCTCCACGGTCGCCAATTCGGCTGCTGTGAACGACACGATCGCGACGCCGAGCGACTCGGCTGCGCGGATCAAGCCGCACTCGGCGCTTCGCTTGTCGATCGTTGCGAGACACTCGATTCGCTGGCCGTCGACGGCGTCGCGTATCGCATCGAGGATCGCCGCCGTGTCGACGCCTGGCCGCATACCCACTCCGATGACGAGGTCAGACACCAGCTGCCTCCGTCGCGAATGTCGCTGCAGCACGGACGAATCGGCGGACCGTCGCCGGGTTTCCCGCCGGATGGGTGTGCAGGTACGACGCATGGACCGAGCCGCTGACGACACCCTCGCGCGCCGAGCCACCAGCCGGACCGCGCCAACCCCACGCAGGGGTCGACGCCGCGGGTCCGGTGATTCGGGTGCGATGGAACTCGTGGCCGGTCACGCGGTCACCGACGGACCACAGCGGCGAGTCGGTCAACGCGACCGCGTCGCGATAGCCCAGCGTCAGGTGGGGGCCGAATTCTGCGTCGACGTCGACGACGCCCGCCATCGGATGACCGTCGAGTGACCGCGCGAGGTATAGCAGCCCGGCGCATTCGGCGTGGATCGGCAGACCGTGGCGGGCGAGGTCTGCGACGTGCGTCAGCAGCGACCGGTTGGCCGACAAATGCTCCGCATACTCCTCCGGAAACCCGCCTGGCAGCACGAGCCCGGCTGTACCAGAAGGCAATTCGTCGTGCAGCGGGTCGAACGACACGACCTCCGCACCGGCGGCAGCCAGTAGTTCACGATGCTCGGCATAACCGAAGGTGAAGGCAGAGCCGCCTGCGATGGCGATCGTCGGCTTACTTTCCGTTGCTTCCGCGTCACCCGGATCCCACGCCGGGACTGTCACGTTCGCCGTCGCCAACTCGACAATCGCGGCGACATCGACGTGCTCGGCGATCAGCGTCGTCATCGCATCCACTGCTGCGACCGCCGCGGCACCATGCTCGACGGCGGGGATCAGCCCGAGATGCCGCGACGGCACAGCGAGTTCGGCGATCCGCGGCACGGCACCCAGCACGGGCAGCCCGACGCGTGCGGCAGCATCACGAAGCACTTGCTCGTGGCGCGCGCTACCAACCCGGTTGAGGATCACCCCGCCAATGCGGACCTCCGGGTCGAATGTCGTGAAGCCGTGCAGAACTGCCGCCAGGCTCTGGCTGTGCCCCCGCACGTCGACGACGAGGACAACTGGTGCGCCGAGCAGCGCCGCGACCTGCGCGGTCGAGCCTTCGGCAGCAGGGGCCGGATTCGCATCGGAGATCCGTCCGTCGAACAGCCCCATCACACCTTCGACGACCGCGATGTCGCAGCCTTCGCAACCATGCCGGTAGAGCGGTCCAATGCGGTCCGCACCGACGAGAACCGGGTCCAGGTTTCGCCCGGGACGACCGGCCGCGAGTCCGTGGTAGCCGGGATCGATGTAATCCGGACCCACCTTGAAGGGCGCGACAACGTGTCCGGCGCGACGCAACGCGCCCATCAAACCCGTTGCCACAGTGGTCTTTCCGCTGCCGGATGCCGGTGCGGCGATGACAACTGCCTTCGTCACCACTCGATGCCCCGCTGCCCTTTGCGGCCCGCATCCATCGGATGCTTGAGCTTGGTCATCTCGGTCACGAGATCGGCGGCGTCGAGCAAAGCTTGCGGGGCGTCGCGGCCGGTGATCACAACATGCTGATTGCCGGGGCGATCGGTCAGCGTTGCGACGACGTCTGCGACATCGATCCAGCCCCACTTCAGCGGATACGTGAACTCGTCGAGGACATAGAACCGATGCGTTTCCTCGCCGATGCGCCGCTTGATTTCGTGCCAGCCCTCCAGGGCCGCGCTCGCGTGGTCGTCGTCGGAGCCCTTCTTCCTGGTCCACGACCAGCCTTCGCCCATCTTGTGCCATTCGACGGCACCGCCGACGCCGGTTTCGCCGTGCAGACGACCGAGGGCACGAAAGGCGGCTTCCTCCCCCACCTTCCATTTCGCGCTCTTCACGAACTGAAAGACGCCCACGTCGAAGCCCTGATTCCACGCTCGAAGGGCCATGCCGAACGCCGCAGTGGACTTGCCTTTGCCTGGGCCGGTATGGACCGCGAGGATCGGCAGGTTGCGCCGCTGCCGGGTGGTCAAGCCGTCGTCAGGGACCGATTCCGGTACGCCCTTCGGCATGTCAGGCGACCGCCTTGGTTGCGCTCACGACGGCCTGCGGCGTCAACTCGTCCAGTCGAAGGTAGGTGCCGCGCAGTTCGGTGGCGAGTTCGCGCGCGAGGCCGAGCCGGATCATGCCGCGTTCGCAGTCGACGACCACACTCGCGACGTTCTCCCGCGCGAGCAGTCGACCGGCGACCTTCGCGCGGTGGACAGGGTCGACCCCACCCGTGGCGCGGCCGTCGGTCAGCGTCACCACGAGGGCGCGACGAAGCGGATCGCGAACACGCTCTCGCAGGACGACCGCACGCGCACGCAACAGTCCTTGTGCCAGCGGGGTTTTCCCGCCCGTCTGCATCGAGGCCAGCCGCCGCACGGCGATCTCGACCGACGAGGTCGGAGGCAGCACAAGCGCCGCTTTCTGACCTCTGATGGTGATTACCGCGACCTTGTCCCGGCGTTGGTAGGCGTCGCGAAGCAACGACACGACCGCACCGGTGACCGCACTGAGGCGGTCACGCGCGGCCATCGAGCCGGAAGCGTCGACGACGAAGATCACGAGATTGCCTTCCCGGCCTTCTCGATGGGCACCGCGGAGGTCCTGGGGTTCGAGCACCAGCCGGCCCTGCACACGTCCGCGCGCGTGCTGGTGCGACGCAGCCGCGAACACAGTGCCGAGGAGGTGCAGTCCTTTGTCTCGCTCGGTCGTCGGGCGAACGACGCGACCATGCCGCCCCTGGGCACGCGAACGACGACCGGGCGCACCTTCCCCGACGCCAGGCACTTCCAGCCGCGGCGGCTTCACAGACTGTGCGCGATTTTCACCCTTGGGAGGGTTAGACGCGCGCACGGGGGGCTGGCCGCCCCCGTCGGGGCCACCGTCATCTGGACCGTCTCCGCCATCCGGACCGTCACCGTCGCCTTCCGGCTCAGGCGGCTGTGGTTGCTCGTCTGCATCACGCAACGCCTCGTCGAGAGCTTCGGGGTCCAAGCCGGGCTCGTCGAAGGGGTCACGGCGACGACGGTGCGGGAGGGCAAGTTCACAGGCGACGCGGACGTCTTCCTCCTCCACTGCAGTCGCACCACGCCAAGCAGCGTGGGCGGTCGCGGTGCGAGAGATGACGAGGTCCGCACGCATGCCGTCGACGTCGAACGCCGCACACACCGACGCGATGCGGCGCAGTTCGATGTCGCTCAACTCGACCTCGTCGAGTGCGTCGCGCGCCGCTGCGATCTTCTTGGCTAGGAGACGGTCGTCCTCGGCGTAGCGGGCGGCGAAGGCGTCGGGGTCGCGTTCGTAGTCCAGCCGACGTCGAACCACCTGCATTCGCACGTCCACATCTCGCGACGCAGTGACGTCCACGGCCAAGCCGAAGCGGTCCAGCAGTTGTGGCCGCAACTCCCCTTCTTCGGGGTTCATGGTTCCCACCAGCACGAAACGCGACGGATGCGAGTGGGAGACGCCGTCGCGTTCGATGTGGACTCGGCCCATCGCCGCGGCGTCGAGCAACACGTCGACGAGATGGTCGTGCAACAGGTTCACTTCGTCCACGTACAGGACGCCCTCATGGGCGGCCGCGAGCAAACCAGGCTGAAATGCCTGCTCGCCGTCGCGCAACACCTTCTCGAGATCCAACGACCCGATCACACGGTCTTCGGTGGCGCCGATCGGTAGCTCGACCAGCCGCGACCGACGCGGACCGGCCTCGTCGGCGACGGGTGGCAACAGCGCAGCCAATGCGCGGACGATCGTGGATTTGGCGGTCCCCTTCTCGCCCCGCACGAGAACACCACCGATGCCTGGGTGCACGGCGCACAGCACCAGCGCCAACCGCAGCCGATCCTGACCGACCACCGCGCTGAACGGAAACTCAGCCCCGGCGACATCCCCCGTCGCTTCGCTCGCCCCGACGACATCCCCCGTCGCTTCGCTCGCCCCGGCGATTAGAAACCACCCCGACGCATCGGGACGTGCGGAATGCCGTCTTCGATGAATTCGGGACCGTCGAGCTTGAACCCGTGCCGGGAGTACATGTCGACAAGGTAGGTCTGCGCGTTGATGCGACAGTTCGTCGAGCCGACCTCGGCCAATGCGGCCTGCAGCAGCCGGGTCGTGTGACCGCGTCCGCGCGCTGTCGCGGCCGTGCACAGCCGACCGATCCGGAACGATTTCACGCCGTCGTCGTGCTCTTCCAGCAGCCGGAGGGTGCCTATGATCTCGCCCTGTTCCTCCAGCCAGAAGTGACGTGTTTCGACCAGCAGGTCGCGACCGTCCAACTCCGGATACGCGCACTTCTGCTCGACCACGAAGACTTCGACACGAAGCTTCAGCAGCCGGTACAAAGTCTCCGTACTCAGGTCGAATGCCCACGAACGCTTGAGGGTTGCCTTCGGAGCTACGAGATCAGCCATCATGGCCTTTGACTATCACACCGGAGCAGAGTCGGCGACTTGGGCATCCGCCTCAGGCTCCGGCTGTGGTTCCGCGACCGGCTCGTCACGAAGCTGAAGCGTCTTCGACGTCCAGGCCCACACCTCGTCGAACAGCGCGGGATTCGTCGCCAGTTTCACGCCCAGCGAAGGAATCATTTCCTTGAGCTTGGGCTCCCAGCCGCTGTACTCCTTCGAGAAGCAGCTCTTCAATACATCGAGCATTGCGGTGACCGCGGTGGACGCACCCGGCGATGCGCCGAGCAGGCCGGCGATGCTGCCGTCTTCTGCCGTGATGACCGCCGTGCCGAATTCGAGGACACCGCCGACGCCCTTCTTGCGGATGACCTGAACGCGCTGACCGGCGGTGATCAGCTCCCAATCCTCGGCAACCGCCTCGGGAACGAACTCCGACAGCGTGCGGACCTTCTTCGCGTTCGACGCCAGCAATTCGCTCACCAGATACTTGGTCAAGCCGAGTTCGGTGAGTCCGACGCCGATGAGCGACGTCAGGTTGTTCGCACGAATTGACCGGAAGAGGTCTGTGTTGCTGCCTTCCTTGAGGAACTTCGGCGACCAACCCGCATACGGACCGAACAGCAGGCCAGGCTTCTTGCCGATCACGCGGGTGTCGAGGTGAGGAACCGACATCGGCGGTGCGCCGACTGCAGCCTTGCCGTACACCTTCGCGCCATGCTGCGCGATGAGTTCGGGATTGGTGCTCCGGAAGAACGCACCGCTGACCGGGAAGCCGCCGAAGCCCTTGGCTTCCTTGATGCCTGCCTTCTGCAGGAGCGGTAGCGCGCCGCCGCCGGCCCCGACGAAGACGAACTTCGCGTTGATGTGCTTCTTGGCACCGGTGCGGTTGTTGACGACCTTGAGATTCCAGCTGCCGTCGGACTGCTTCTTCAGGCTTCGCACGTCGTGGCCGAAGTACACCTTCGCACCGGACGACGACAGGTAGTTGAGGTACTGCTTGGTGAGTGCGCCGAAGTCGACGTCCGTGCCCCCCTCGGACCAGTTCAACGCGATGGGATCGCTGAAATCGCGGCCTTTGCCCATCAGCGGAAGCCTGCGGGTGAACTCGGCGGGGTCGTCGATGTACTCCATGCCGGGAAACAACGGGTTGTCGCGCAGCGCTTCGTAGCGCTTGCGCAGGTAGGTCACATTGTCTTTCCCATGCACGAAGCTCACGTGCGGAATCGGGTTGACGAAGTCCTTCGGGTCGTCGAGCACGCCGTTCTCGACCGCGTGGGCCCAGAATTGCCGCGAGACCTGGAACTGCTCGTTGACCGTGATGGCCTTCGACACGTCGACCGATCCGTCGGCGTTCTGCGGCGTGTAGTTGAGCTCGCACAGCGCCGAGTGGCCGGTGCCTGCGTTGTTCCAGGGGTCGGTGCTCTCGGCAGCAGCGGCGTCGAGCCGCTCGAAGAGCATCACGTCCCAGTCAGGCTGCAATAGCCGCAGCATTGCTCCGAGGGTCGCGCTCATAATGCCCGCCCCCACGAGCACAACATCGGTCTTCTGGACTGCGGCTGCATTCGACACTGGAATTTCGATCCTCGTCCTCGTGCGTGGGTTGTCTAGGGCGCACGCGCTACGGTACCCGGCGGCAATACACCCGTTATTGTGCACCTCGCTATGCGGTATCACCGCCCGCTAGATTGGAATTGTGACGCAAACCCCTGACACAGGGTCAACGGTCCGATCCGCATCCGGTCGAGCCGAATGGGTTCCTGACGTTCTCGGCGACGACTATCAGCGAACGACCATTCCACTCGGCACAGACCCGGACGGCGAAGGTCAGATCGAAGCAACTCTGGTCCGATTTCGGCCAGCCAATTCACGGCCGGCGAGCGCCGGTCCAGTCCTCTACATCCACGGCAGATCCGACTACTTCTTCCAGCGCCACGTCGCGGAATACTTCGCCGAGCGTGGATATGCGTTCTATGCCCTGGACCTGCGCAAATGCGGCCGGTCGACGCGGCCGGGTCAGACGCCGCACTATGTGACCAACTTCGCGTATTACGACCGCGAACTCGATGAGGCGATGCGTATCATTCGCGGCGAATCGGCAGGCGCACCCGTATTGCTCGTCGCGCATTCCACCGGAGCGCTGACCGTGTCGCTGTGGATGAACCGGAAGAACCGATCGAGCGCGGGGCACGGCGTTTCCGGGATGATTCTCAACAGTCCATTCTTCGATCTGCCGGGTCCGGCATATCTGCGCAGCATTGTGCTCACCGCATTCATCGAAGGAGCCGGTTGGCTGCGCAGCCACAGCGAAATTCCCAGGACCAGCGGCGACGACGCCTACGGGGCGAGCATCCATTCCAGCCTGCGCGGTGAATGGGATTACGACTTGGATTGGAAGCCGCTCGGCGGCTACCCGGTCCAGTTCGGCTGGCTACGCGCGGTCCGGCGGGCGCACAAGGCGGTCCAGCGTGGTCTCGATGTGGGCGTACCGACGTTGATCTTGCGCTCCAAGCTGAGTAGCCGCGCGAAGCAGTTCGGCGACGAAATCGACGTCGTCGATGCTGTACTCGACGTGACGCAGATCCAGCGGTGGGCGGGGTGCCTCGGTGATCGAACTACTGTCGTACCGATCACCGGCGCCCGCCACGACGTGCTCCTGTCCGCCGCAAAACCGCGGGCCAAGGCGTTCGCGGAGATCGGCAATTGGCTCGACTGGCTGCACACCTATCTGGACGAGGCGGATACATGACCGACGATCAGCACTTCGAGCTCGCGATCATCGGGACGGGTTCTGGCAACACGATCCTGACGAAGCAGTTCGCGGGCAAGAAGGTCGCACTGATCGAGGAAGGCACGTTCGGCGGCACCTGCATCAATGTCGGCTGCATTCCGACGAAGATGTTCGTCTACGCCGCCGAAGTCGCACAAACCATTCGGCACTCGGCGCGCTACGGCATCGATTCCAGTCTCGACAAGGTCCGATGGACCGACATCATCGACCGCGTCTTCGGCCGGATCGATCCGATCTCGGTCAACGGTGCCCAGTTCCGGAGCACAGGAACGCCTGGGACGACGCTGTTCACAGCTCACGCGCGTTTCGTCGGGCCACGGAAACTCGCGTTGGCCACCGGCGAGATCATCACTGCCGATCAGGTCGTCATCGCGGCAGGCTCACGAGCGATCGTCCCACCCGAAATCGCCGACAGCGGTGTGCCTTTCCACACCAGCGACGACATCATGCGGTTGCCCGAATTGCCCGAGCGACTGGTGATCATCGGCGGTGGCTACATCGCAGCCGAGTTCGCGCACGTGTTCTCGGCGTTCGGGGTATCGGTCTCGATCATCGCCCGCGGCGAGAAGTTGCTGCGCCATCTCGATCACGACATCGCCGACCGATTCACTGCGCTCGCGCAAGAGAAGTGGGATGTCCATCTGGGCAACACGGTGCGGACCGTACACAAGGTCGAGGGCGGCGGCATTTCGGTCGAACTCACCGACGGCACGCGAGTCGACGGCGACGCTCTGCTCGTTGCGGTAGGCCGCGTCCCGAACGGTGATCGGCTGGACCTGCAGGCAACGGGCGTCGACGTCGACGATGCCGGTCGTGTCGTCGTCGACGAGTACCAAAGGACCACGGCAAAAGGCATTTTCGCTCTCGGCGACGTGTGCTCGCCGAAGCAGCTCAAGCACGTCGCCAATCACGAGGCGCGGGTGGTGCGCGACAACTTGCTGCGCGACGCGTGGGCTTCCACCGACGGCTTGGTCCGGGCCGACCACCGCTTCATCCCGTCCGCCGTCTTCACCGACCCTCAGATCGCCGACGTCGGCATGACCGAGGAGCAGGCCCGCGACGCTGGTCTCGACATCGCGACCTACGTGCAGGACTACTCCGATGTGGCATACGGCTGGGCGATGGAAGACCACGAAGGCGTCTGCAAGGTGATCATCGAACGCGGAACCGGCAAGATCTTGGGCGCTCACGTCATGGGTGCGCAGGCACCGACCGTGATTCAGCCGTTGATCCAGGCGATGCAGTTCGGGCTCGACGCGCGGTCGATGGCACGAGGTCAGTACTGGATCCATCCCGCGCTTCCCGAGGTGGTCGAGAACGCGTTGCTGGGCGCACTGAAGCATTAACGCTCGTGAGTCTTTTAGGAGTCCAGGGACTCCTAAAAGACTCACGACCGCCTACCAGGAACTAGTCCGCAGCACGATCTCGGTCGCCATCTCGTGGCTCGCCTCGGCCGGGATGTTCGCTATCCCGTCGAGTGCGACGACGCGAAAATCGGAGTACACGTACCGCCCGCTCTGGTCCGCCTGCTGGCGGGCATCGGCGTGGCCGACCATGACCGTCGTCGGCAGTTCGACTGGCGCACAATCGGAACCGAGGACCTTGGGATGGGGCCGGTCGGTGACGACGAGGCTCGCGAACCGGCCGAAGCTGCGGGCGGCGAGCAACCAGGCGAGCTCCGCCCCTTCCCGTGCGCCGACGAGATTCGCCCAGCCGACCTTGAGCTGATCGAGCATCGCCAGGACGGCGGCCTCGTCGAGGCCCTCGATCGACTCGGGCGCCACGGTCCGTAGCCCGGAGTTGTGCAGTCGCGCGGCGACTGCGTCGTAAACATCGGCGGGATCCCCCGCACCGGGGAGCAGCAACACCACATGGCTGCTCTCCGGACCGTTCAGACGAACATCGATCCCAGCTTCACCGGCCCCGACCCGGACACGTTCCATGACATTCGAAGGTACGCGAAAGTCGGCCTTTTCATGGTCGAGTACTGTCGCGCCGATGGAGAACCTGACGATCGATTCCGCGGCTCTGGTGGGCCGGGGCTATCGGATGGTGGACTACTACGAGGTAGGCCGGGAAAAGATTCGCGAATTCGCCCGTGCAGTGCAAGATTTCCAGCCTGCACACTGGAGCGAAGACGCCGCTGCCGACCTCGGTTACGACCGGCTGATCGCACCCGTCACCTTCGGCTCGATCATTTTCATGATCGTCAACCGTGCACTCTTCGACGGTTTGGCGGGCTACGACATGAGCCAACTCCTGCAAGCCGATCAGATCCTCGAACTGCACCGACCCGTCGCCGCTGGTGACCGTCTGGTCTGCAGCGTCGAACTGTCGTCGTTTCGGCGGGTCGCCGACAACGACTTCATCGTCGTCAAGAACGTCCTGGCCACCCAAGACAACGAACTCGTGCAGGTCTCGCACACCACCGTCGTCGCGCGCACCGGCGACGAAGTCGACCCGGCGATCGCTGAAGCAGCCGAAAGCGTTGTCATGCATGGGGTCTCGCTCGCCGATCGACTCAGCGCCACCGACGGCGCGAAGCTGATCGAGACAGTCGAGGCACCCCAGATCGCGCCTGCCACGCACATCCCGAGAACGAGCATGCGTTTCGAAGACCTGTCGGTCGGCGATGTGTTGCCGTCGAAACCGCTCCGCGTGTCGCGCGGCGACCTCGTCAACTACGCCGGAGTGGCGGGCGACCCGAATCCGATCCACTGGAACGACGGACTTGCTGCGCTGGTCGGGCTGCCGAACGTCGTAGCGCACGGCATGCTCACCATGGGCATGGCGGCGGGTTTCGTCACATCCTGGCTCGGCGATCCGGCAGCGCTGACCAAATTCAGCGTCCGCTTCACCGGCATCGCACCGATCGATCCGCACAAGCCGCAAGCGATCGAATTCACCGGCCGAATCAAGTCGCTCGATGCCGACAAACGTACCGCCGTCGTCGCACTCGCCGCGCACTACGAAGAGCGAAAGCTGTTCGGTCGAGCAACAGCCGAGGTACGCCTCCGGTGACGGTGCGTGCGCGATACTGAATTCGTGGAAGATTCGGCGTTCGATCCTGCAGCGTTGGTGGGCCAGCACTACCGGTCCGATGACTATTACGAGGTCGGGCGCGAAAAGATCCGCGAATTCGCGCGCGCAATCCAGGACCTTCATCCGGCGCACTGGCGCGAAGCCGATGCGAAAATACTCGGCTACGACGCCCTACTCGCGCCGCTGACCTTCCTGTCGATCGTCAGCATGCTGGCCCATCGCAAGCTGCTCGACGCGATGGTCGGCTACGACTTCAGTCAGTTCCTGCAAGCAGACGCGGTCCTCGAATTGCATCGGCCGATCATGGCGGGCGATCGACTGGTCTGCGATGTGTCCATGGAGTCCTACCGGCAATACGCGGGCAACGATTTCTTCGTGACGAAGAACGTCGTCACCACCCAGGACAACGAACTCGTTCAGACGACCTATACGACGATCGTCGCCCGGACCGGTGACATCGTCGATCCTGCGATTTCGCGCAGAGCGGCGAACGTGATCATGTCCGGCGTCTCCCACGACGACCGGCGCAAGGCGGCACTAGGTGCGGTCCCGATCGCCGAGCGAGCCGACCCCGGACCGCCGCACGAGCCGCCGCCGCACGAGCCACGCACCGATCATCGCTTCGACGACCTCGCGGTCGGCGACGAACTCCCACGCCAGATTGCGAGGGTTACGCGTGGTGACCTGGTCAATTACGCGGGCGTATCCGGCGACCCCAACCCCATTCACTGGCACGACAGCGTTGCCGCTCTCGTCGGCCTGCCGACCGTCGTGGCGCATGGCATGTTCACCGCCGGCCTCGCTGCGGGCTACCTCACCTCATGGTTGGGCGATCCCGCGGCGGTGACGAAGTACAGCGTCAGGTTCGCGGGATTTGCACCGGTCGAGGCGGAGGAGGCGGTGTCGTTCGAATTCAGCGGGCGAGTCAAATCCCTCGACGCCGATCAACGCAGCGCCGTCATTGCGTTGGGCGCAACCGCCGGTGGCCGAAAGCTGTTCGGCCGCGCGACTGCCGAGGTGCGCCTCTCATAGTCGTGAGTCTTTTAGGAGTCCCTGGACTCCTAAAAGACTCACGAGGGTGGGTAGGTCGGCGGGCGGGCCGTTGTGGATCAGGCCGAGGATTGCGTCGATGTCGACGTGCTGCTCCACCAGGTCGGCGAGCAGATCGAGCTGGGCTTCGCGAACCGCAGCGACCGAGGTATCCGGCGCGACGGTGAAACCCGTTCTGCCACTGTGCCGTGCAACGTCGGTGAGGAAGGTGCGACGAAAGTCGTCGCTCTCGAAAAGGCCGTGCCAATGAGTTCCGACGACCGCCCCGCGCACACTGCCTTCGGGCTGACCGTCGGACTCGAGCAAGGCCGTGTCGCCGTTGTGCGTCACGCGACCGTGGTGAATCTCGTAGCCGTGCACCGGAGTTCCGGCCGCGTGCCCCTCGACGCGGGCCAGGACTTTCGCATCCTCGAACTTGACCGCCAGGTCGAGCGCATCCAGGCCTGCCACCTCACCGGCACCGGATTCGACGTCGTCGACGATCGTGCGACCCAGCATCTGGTACCCGCCGCAGATGCCGAGGATCGGCTTTCCCGCAGCCGCCCGATCGACCAGCACATCCGCAATCCCGTTGGCGCGCAACCATGCCAGGTCGGCCACGGTCGACTTGCTGCCAGGCACCACGACAAGGTCCGCACCGGCCAACCGAGACGCTTCGCTCACCCAACGGACCGAGACTCCCGGCTCACACGCCAGGGCCTCGATATCGGTCGAATTCGAAATCCGTGGCAGCCGAATCGCAGCGACGGTCAGCCACTCGCTCCCGTACGGCTTTCCGGGCCGACCGACGGCAGTGTCGGCGACCGTGCCCAACGAGTCCTCCGCGTCGAGCCACAGGTCGTTGCTGAACGGAATGACGCCATACGTGGGCCGACCGGTGAGCTCGCGTAGGCGCACCAAGCCCGGCTCCAGCAGCGACACATCGCCGCGGAACTTGTTGATCACAAATCCGGCGATCAGCGCTTGGTCTGCTTCGTCGAGAATCGCAACTGTGCCGAACAAGTGGGCCAGCACTCCCCCGCGGTCGATATCGCCGACCACGATCACGGGCAACGATGCCTCCTGCGCCAGCCCCATGTTCGCGAGATCGGTTGCGCGCAAATTGATCTCGGCAGGCGAACCGGCACCCTCACAGATCACGATGTCGAATTCCGCTCGCAGCGAAGCCAATTCAGCCGCTACGACGGACCGCAGCTCCTCGCGACGGGTGAAGTAGTCGCGCGCACCGACCGACCCCACGGCCCGACCGCGGACCACCAACTGAGACGTGCGGTCACTGCCCGGTTTCAACAGCACGGGATTGAACCGGACGCTCGGTTCCAGACCGCAGGCCTGCGCCTGCAGCGCCTGCGCGCGGCCGATCTCGCCGCCGTCGAGCGTCACCACAGAGTTGTTGGACATGTTCTGCGCCTTGAACGGCGCGACGGAAAAGCCCCGCCGCGCGAGCAACCGGCACAGCCCGGCGACGACGACACTCTTGCCCGCATCCGACGTGCAGCCGGCGACGAGCAGGGCGCCACCGATCATGGAAGGGTCAGGATCTCAGCGCCCGTATCGGTGACGACCAGCGTGTGTTCGAACTGCGCAGTCCATTTGCGGTCTTTGGTGACGACGGTCCAGCGGTCGGGCCAGATGGTGTAGTCGATATTCCCGAGGTTGATCATCGGCTCGATAGTGAACGTCATCCCTGGCTCGATGATCGTCTCTACCGACGGCTCGTCGTAGTGCAAGATCACCAGACCGTTGTGGAATGTCGTTCCGATGCCGTGACCGGTGAAGTCCCGGACCACGCCGTAGCCGAACCGATTCGCGTACGCTTCGATGACCCGACCGACGACGTTGAGCGCGCGACCCGGTTTGACCGCCTTGATCGCCCGCATCGTCGCCTCATGGGTGCGTTCGACGAGCAGGCGGTTCTCTTCGGACACGTTGCCGGCGAGGAAGGTTGCATTGGTATCGCCGTGCACGCCATCGATGTAGGCAGTGACGTCGATGTTGACTATGTCGCCGTCTTCGATCACCGTCGAGTCGGGGATCCCGTGGCAGATCACCTCGTTGAGCGACGTGCAGCACGACTTCGGGAAGCCCCGATAACCCAGCGTCGACGGGTAGGCACCGTGATCGAGCATGAACTCGTGCGCGATGCGGTCCAGCTCGTCGGTCGTCACTCCCGGCGCGACCGCCTTACCCGCTTCCTGGAGCGCCCCTGCCGCAATCTTGCTCGCGACCCGCATTGCTGCGATCGTCTCAGGCGTTTGTACCCAAGGCTCGCTGCCTTCGACAGCCTTCGGCTTCCAGACATATTCGGGCCGCGCGATGCGTTTGGGTACCTCACGTATCGGCGTGGGCGTGCCCGGGACCAGCGGTTTGCGGGCAGTCGGAGCAGACATGGCTACCAGACTATCCGCAACCCGCCGAGGCTAAACGCCCAGCGACGCCGCGATGATCGGCCAGGAGCGATGGAGATCGTCCTGCCAGTAATCCCACGAGTGCGTTCCTGCAGGCCGGAAGTTGTAGGTCGCCGGGATGCCGAGCGAGTCGAGCTTGGCTTGCAACGCCCGGGTGCACGCGTTGACGATCGTCTCGATGCTGCCGCCGACGAGCATCTGGCTCAACAGCATCCCTGGACTGCCCTCGACGTTGCGGCCACCGAGATTGTCGAACTGACCAGGCAACCCGTTGCCAGCCGAGATGTAGAGCGCCGTACCGCGCAACTTGTCGGCATTGAGCAGCGCGTCGTTCCGTAGCCATTCCGGACTTCCTTCGGGGCCCCACATGTTCATCGTGTTGCCACCGCCACGGACCTCGACGACAGCACGCACGAACGCGGAGCCGAGGGGATCGCTGGTGCCGGCGCACCCGCTGTACGCCGATGCGCTGCGATAGAGACCGGGCGCCTGCTCGGCGAGCGAGAGCAACGCGCTGGCCGACATGGAGATGCCGGCGATCGCGTTGAGACCGTTCGTCCCGAGCATGGAATTGATGGCAGGCGGGAGTTCCTGCGTGAAGAAGGTCGTCCACTTGTTCCGGCCGAGAACCGGGTCGTCGCGCAGCCAATCGGTGTAATAGCTCTGCTTGCCGCCGATCGGGATCACGACGTTGACCTTTTTGTCGGCAACGAAGCTCGCGACGTCGGTATGCACCAACCAGTCCCACGGCGGTTCTTCGCCGCCTGCTGCACCGTTGAGCAGGTAGAGCGTCGGCCGCGGCACACTCGCATCGTTCGGCCGAATGATGTTGAGACGGATATCTCTACCCATGGCGGGCGAATAGACCGACACGTCCATGACGTTGGGCGCCGGGTCGGCGGACGCACCACCAGCGGCAGCGACCGGCGCCACGAGGGCAGCGACGAGCACTGCGGTCTGCGCGCCACGCTTCAGTGCGCGGGTGAAATCAGCGCGATGCAAGGTTGGTACCCACCTTCGATCCGATGTTGCCAGGACTGCTTGTACTGCTGAGTTCGAGCGAAGCGTCGACGATCGGACCGATCGTTGCCAACGCCGCCACCGTCGTCATCCGCCAGTGTGTCGCCTCGACCGCGTGGTTGCGAACGTCGCCGCTGACGAACGGACGCCAAAGATCTGCCAATCTTGTTCCCGTCGGATCGTCCTCGACCGCCGTGAAGAACACAAGGTCTCCTTCGAAGACGGTCGGCTGATGCCGCCGAAGTACGTCCGATGTGCCGATCGCGGTGCGCAACATCCGCTCGATTCGTCCCGCGGTCAGTGCTGCGAACGGACCGGGCAACTGGGCGAGGAACGCGGCAGCCGTTTCCGGTTGCAGCTCGGCCGTGTCGATCTCCAGACCGTCCAGCTCGATGCCGAGACCGCCGAGCAGGTCGGTCGGCGCGGGTGCTGCCGCGGACATGTCGTCGAGCTCCACGCCGAACCCGCTGTCGAGCAACCCGAGGAACGCCACCTGGTGCCCCAGCACCTGCAACCGGACCGCGATCGCATGAGCGATCACGCCACCGAGCGACCAACCCAGCAAGCGATAGGGTCCGGCGGGTTGGATCGAGAGGATTTCGCGGACATAGCGATCGGCCGACTCATCGATCGTCGGCGCGCTCACGACGTCCTCGGTCACCGACGGCGACTGCAGCCCGTAGATCGGCCGGTCGTGGTTCAGATGCGGAATGAGACCCGTGTAGCACCACGACAGTCCGACGACCGGATGGATACAGAACAAGGGACCCGCAGCCGACGCACCGACGCGCATCGGCAGCACCACATCCAGGGACGAGTCGCGACCGGTCTGGTCGGCCTCGCTGATGCGGCGCGCGATCGAGGCCGGCGTCGGGTCGGTGAACAGCCACAGCAGCGGCACATCGATCCCAGCGTCGTCGCGAAGCTGCGCGACGAGGCGCGTTGCAAGCAAGGAATTCCCGCCTAGGGCGAAGAAGTTGTCGTCGAGGCCGACGGATTCGACGCCGAGCAGCACACCGAACGCCGAGGCGACGGAATGTTCGAGCGGGGTGCGCGCACCCCGATGGATCGCAACGGCGAAATACGGCTCCGGCAGGGCTTTTCGGTCCAGCTTGCCGGTCGACGACACCGGCAGCTCGTCCAGCACGACGACCGTCGACGGCACCATGTAACTCGGCAACACCGATCGCAGCCAGACTGTCACAGCGTCCTTGTCGATGTCGGTCCCCCCGACGTACCCGACCAGTTGCTGACCGAGTCTCGGATCGTCGCGCACCACAGCGACGGCGCGGACCACTCCTGCGAATCGACTCATTGCCGATTCGACCTCACCCAATTCGACTCGCTGCCCTCGCAGCTTCACCTGGAAGTCGGTGCGTCCCACGTACTCGAGCACACCGTTCGCCGTCCAGAAGGCCAGATCGCCTGTGCGATACATGCGTTCACCGACGTGGAACGGGCTTGCGACGAACCGATCAGCCGTCAGATCAGGACGGCCCACGTACCCCTGCGCCAGTTGCGCACCGGCGAGATACAACTCTCCTGGCACGCCGATCGGGACTGGGCGCAATCGCTGGTCCAGCACGAAAACCTGTGTGTTCCAGACGGGTACACCGATCGGCACCGACGATCTGCCTGTGCCGTTCGGCTCGAAATAGGTGACGTCGATTGCCGCCTCGGTCGGTCCGTAGAGGTTGTGCAGAGCCGCATTCGGCAGCACCGCGCCGAACACGTCGGCCGTGTGCGTCGGCAATGCCTCCCCGGACGCGACGACGTGCCGCAACGACACGCAGTCCAGCACGGCCGGTTCCGCCAGGAATGCACCCAACATCGACGGCACGAAATGCGCGACACTGACGCGCTCGTCGACGATCAAACGAACCAGATACGCGGGATCGCGATGCCCGTCGGGGGCAGCGATCACCAGGCGCGCGCCAGTGTGCAACGGCCAGAACAACTCCCACACCGATACGTCGAACGTCGCGGGCGTCTTGAAGAGCACCGCATCGTCGCGATCGATCGGGTACTCGTGCTGCATCCACGCGAGCCGGTTCACGACAGCGCTATGGCTGACGGTGACGCCCTTCGGCCGACCCGTCGACCCTGACGTGAACAGCACGTACGCCGCATTGCCCGGCCGCAGTGGACTGCGTCGGTCTGCGTCGGTGATCGGCGAGCCGGCGTAGGAATCGAGACCAACGACGTCCGAGGCATGAAGCACGACAATCGGTTCCGCGGATTCGAGCAGCAACGCTGTTCGCTCGTGCGGCTGATCCTCGTCGATCGGCACGTAGGCGGCACCCGTCTTGATCACCGCATAGACGGCCACCAGCAACTCCACGGACCGACCGATCGCGATGCCGACCAACTCTCCAGGGCCTGCCCCTGACCCGATCAGCTGCCGCGCCAAGCGATTCACACGCGCGTCGAACTCGCCGTAGGTCAACGACGTGCTACCACACACCAATGCCACGGAATCCGGTGCAGCGCTGACCTGTTCGTCGAACAGATCCACCAGCGTCGCCACCGGCACGGCGTGGTCGGTCGCATTGCGGTCCAACAGAATGTGCGAGCGCTCATCGTCGGATGTGAGTTCGAGGTCACCGATCGGAGTTGCCGCATCGGTGCCGACCTGGTCGAGAATTCGCGCGTACATGTCGGCGAATCTGCGCACCGTGGACTCGTCGAACAGGTCGGTGGCGTAGGTGAACGAAGCATCGAGCAGGCCCGGGTTGCCGTCCTCGTCGAATCGGCTGCTCACGGTGAGGTGCAGATCGAATTTGGCTACGGGAAGCTCGAATTCGATGGGAGCGACGGCAAGACCGTGTAGTTCGCCAGCGACCACGGGAAGGTTCTGCAGGGTCAACGCCACCTGGAACAACGGGTGTCGCGCCGTCGACCTGGTCGGGTTGAGGACTTCGACCAGCCGCTCGAACGGAATATCGCTGTGCCCGAACGCTGCGAGGTCGACATCGCGGGCGTGATCGAGCGTTGCCGCGAACCCCGCGGCGGGATCCAGCGTGGTCCGCAACACGAGCGTGTTGACGAACATGCCGATGAGCTGGTCGAGTTCGGGCTCGCCGCGCCCTGCGACCGGTGCACCGATCGCCACATCCGTGCTGGCCGTCAGCCGCGAGAGCAACACCGCGAGAGCCGAATGCAGAACCATGAACAACGAAGAGTTGTGCTGCGACGCCAGCGCGAGGAGTGAGTTGTGCCGGTCGGCGTCGATGGCGAAGTTCACCGTAGCGCCGGCATAGCTCTGCAACGCCGGTCGCGAGCGGTCCGTCGGCAGGTCGAGCTGGTCGGGAAGGTCGGCGAGTTGCTTTGTCCAGTAGGCGATCTGCTCGGCTGCGAGCGACTCCGGGTCGTCTTCGCGGCCCAGAATGCGTCGCTGCCACAAGCTGTAGTCGGCGTATTGGACGGGTAGCGGTTGCCAGGTCGGCGCGGTGCCTGCCGACCGCGCAAAGTACGACGCCATGACGTCGGTCGCGAGGGGCGCGAGCGACCAGCCGTCCGCACAGATGTGATGGACGACGATCACCAGGACGTGCTCGTCCGGTGAACCGGCAACCTGGAACAGCGCCGCACGCAGCGGCACTTGCTCGGTGAGGTCGAACCCGGCCATCGCGAGTTCGGCTGTGGCACGGCGAATCCGGGACTCGTCGGCCGTGATCGGCGTCAGGGTCGGGACCACGTCCGCTGCGGGCCTGATCACCTGATGCGGTCCGTGCCCGGACTCGGGATAGACGGTCCGCAGCGATTCGTGCCGGTCGACCACATCGGCGAACGCCGCCTGCAGTGCGGCCACATCAAGTGCGCCGGTCAGGCGAAGCGCGAGCGGGAGGTTGTTGGCCCCCGACGTCGGGTCGAGCCGGCCCAGGAACCAGATCCGTTGCTGTGCAGGCGATAACGGAATTTCAGCAGGCCGCTCCCCTGCGACGAGTCGTGGTCGATCGGTGCGCGCGACCTCGTGCACGGCGACGGCGAACGCCTGCACGGTCGGTGCGTCGAACAACACCCGCACCGAAACATGGCGGCCCAGTTCGGCTCCGACGCGCGCAACGACCTGGGTCGCCGAAAGCGAGTTACCGCCGAGGGCGAAGAAGCTGTCGTCCAAGCCGACCCGCTCGGCTCCCGTGACATCGCCGAACACGCCGGCAACGACAATTTCGGTGTCGGTGGTCGGCAGCCGGAAACTGTGGGTCGCCGAACCGAAGACGGGTTCGGGCAGCGCCTTTCGGTCTAGCTTGCCGGTCGCGGTCAGCGGGACATCGGCAATAGGAATGATTTGCACCGGCACCATGTACGCGGGCAACACCCGGCGAAGCTCCTCGAGTGCGGCACCAGGGTCGACCGTCGCACCTGGGAACGGGCGAATGTAGGACACCAGCACAGTCTGTCCCGCAACCTCGTGCCCGACCGTGACCGCGAATTCCACGCCCGGATGCGCGCAGAGCGCGGCATCGATCTCGCCGAGCTCGATGCGCAGGCCACGGACCTTCACCTGGAAATCGCGGCGTCCGACGAACTGCAGCTCGCCGCTCGCCGACCAGCGCACCATGTCGCCCGTTCGGTACATGCGGTCGCCCGGGTCGCCGAGGCCGCTGGCGACGAATCGTTCCGCGGACAGCGCCGCTCGCGACAAATAGCCTCGCGCCAACGCCGGACCGGCCAGGTACAGCTCGCCGACGACGCCCACCGGTACCGGGTGCAGCCGCGAATCCAGTACTGCAACACCGAATCCGCGGACCGGACGACCGATCGACACGGGCGCGCCAGCGACCAACGGGTCTGTGCAGGTCGCCCACACCGTCGTCTCGGTCGGACCGTACCCGTTGAACATGTGCCTGCCGGGCGCCCAGCGGGCGACCAGTTCGGGCGGGCAGACATCCCCGGCGACGATGACTGTCGTCACCGTGTCGATGCCCCGATGGTCGACCGACCCCAGTACGGCGGGCGTGACGACAACATGCGTCACCGCGGCGTCGACGAGTAACGAGCCGAGTTGCGCCCCACCGATCACGTCCTGCGGAGCGAAGACGACCGTCGCTCCCACACCGAACGCCATCAGATTCTCGAAAACCGTCGCATCGAAACTGGGCGATGCCGCGTGCAGGACACGGGAATCGGACGTGACCGCGAACCGGGTGCGTTGCTCGTCGACGAGGTTCGCCAGTCCGCGTTGGGTGACGCCGACGCCTTTGGGGAGCCCCGTCGATCCCGACGTGAAGATCACGTACGCCAGGTTGCCGGGCAGCACGGGCGCGCGGCGCTCGCTGTCGGTGAGCGGTGCGGCCGACTCGCTCGACGAAGCATTGTCGGCCTCGTCGAAAGTCGACCAGTGCACGGCGCTCGGCAGGTCTACGCCCGCCTCCGTGAGTCCGAATGCCGCGGCGGAATCGGCGAGAATCCGAACGATCCGCTCCTGTGGCAACCTCGCGTCGACCGGCAGGAACGCCGCGCCCGTCTTGGTAACGGCCCACATCGCGACGACGAATTCGACCGAGCGTCCAAGTCCGAGGGCCACACACATGTCGGAGCCGACGCCCAACCCGATCAGCCAGCGAGCGAGCCTGTTCGAGCGCTCGTCCAGTTCACGGTAGGTCGTCTCCACACCGTCGGCCCACAATGCGATCGCGTCGGGATCGCGGTTCGCGGCAGCCGCAAACACCTCAGGCAACGTTCGCTCGTCCAGACACGGCGCCCCGCGCACCGGCGCGAGGGCCATGCGGTCAGCAGTTTCGAGGATGTCGATGTCACCCACCGGCACTGTGGGCTCGGCGACGACCGCAGCAAGAATCCGGACGAACATCGCGGCAAAGGACTGGACCGTCGAGTCGTCGAAAAGGTCTGTTGCGTAGGTGAAGACGCCGCGATAGCCGTCACCGGTTCGGTGCGGAACCAGCGTGAGTTGCAGATCGAACTTTGCGACGTGCGGATCGATCAGCTCGATCTGTGTACGCAGCCCAGGTAGATCGAACTCTGTGAGCGCCGCCTCGTCCAGCAGGAGTGCGACCTGGAACAGCGCGTGCCGACCACGGTCACGTGGCATTCCGAGGACGTCGACCAACTTCTCGAATGGCACGGCGCTGTTGCCCAACGCAGCGAGATCGACGTCCCGCGTTCGTGCCACTATCTCGGAAAATCCTGCTGCCAAACCGATTTCGGTCCGCAGGACGAGAGTATTGACGAACATGCCGATGAGTTGATCGAGTGCGGGATCGCCACGACCGTCGACTGCCGTCCCGATGACGATGTCGTCACTGTCGGAGAAGCGGCGCAGCAACACCGCGAGCAGTGCATGCGCGACCATGAAGACGCTGGCGTTGTTGTCGCGCGCGAGATCGCGCATGCCGCGATGGAGTTCTGCCGAGATCGCGAAATCGACTGTGCCACCGCGGTGCGACGGCTCGGCGGGACGTGGCCGGTCCGTCGGGAGGGCTGTCCGGTCCGGCAGTCCGGCCAGGGTCCGACGCCAGTACGCCAACTGCTCGGCCATCGCCGATCCGGCTTCGCCTTCACTGCCGAGTAGCTCCAACTGCCACAACGTGTAGTCGGCATACTGCAACGGGATCGGGTCCCATTGCGGCGCTTCATGGCTCGCGCGTGCGCTGAACGCCCGCATGACGTCGATGGCCATGGGCGGTATCGAACCGCCGTCCGATGCGATGTGATGCAACACGACAGCGAGGACGTGCTCGTTCGAGTCGAGGCGGAACAGCGCCAGCCGCAACGGCATGTCGGTGGTGATGTCGAACCCACGCATTGCGAATTCAGTTAGCCGGCTCGGCAATTCGCCGGCAGTGACCGGCCGGACGGCCAGGTCGGCGACAGTGCCGTCGGCAGCATGAATTAGCTGGTACGGACCCTGCGCCGTCTCAGGATAGGTCGTCCGCAGCGATTCGTGCCTGGCGACGACGTCGGCCAATCCCGCTCGCAGGGCAGCCACATCCAGTTCGCCGACGAACCGGACGGCGAACGGCAAGTTGTACGCAGGAGATTCCGGGTCGTATCGGTTGAGGAACCAGATCCGCTGCTGCGCAGGCGAAAGCGGCACGCGATCCGGCCGTACGCGCGGACCGAGCACCGGCCGCTTTCGGCCCGACTTGGCAACGTCGGCAAGCCGAAGGGCGAGTTCGCCTGGGGTCGGCGATTCGAACAACAGCCGCAATGGCACATCTATGTCGAGTGCCGCCCCGATCCGCGAGGCGACTCTCGTTGCGATCAGCGAATTTCCACCGATTGCGAAGAAGTTGTCGTCGAGACCCACGCGGTCGCGACCGAGCACCTCGGCCAGTGTCGCGACGACGGCCTCCTCGACCGCGTTGGTTGGCGCACGGTATTCCGGCGCCGAGTAGTGCGGAACCGGCAGTGCCTTGCGGTCGAGTTTGCCGGTCGCTCCGAGCGGAAACTGCTCCAAGACAACGATGTCCGGCGGCACCATGTAGCTGGGCAAGCGCGCAGTGAGGCGCTGGCGGAGCACACCGACATCCACGACGATGTCGTCGCCCGCTCTCGTGACGTACGCGACCAACCTGGCCTGGCCCGGCGCGTCCTCTCGAACAAGCGCGACGGCCTGACCGATCTCGTACTGATCGAGCAATGCCGCTTCGATCTCACCGAGTTCGATCCGGAGACCGCGAAGCTTGACCTGAAAGTCCGTGCGGCCCAGGTATTCCAGGGCGCCATCGCGGTTACGCCGAACTAGGTCACCGGTCCGGTACATGCGCTCACCCGCAGGTCCGGCTGGGTCGGCGACGAAACGGTCGGCGGTGATGCCCGGTCGGCCCTTGTAGCCGCGCGCCAGTTGCTCACCTGCCAAATACAGTTCACCGGCAACGCCGACCGGCACGGGGTGCAGCCGCTCGTCGAGGACGTACGCGTCGGTGTTCCAGACCGGCCCGCCGATCGGAATCGTGGCATAGGTTGTGTCAGCGGCTATTTCGAAGTAAGTCGCGGTGACGGTGACCTCGGTCGGACCGTAGAAGTTGCCGAGCCGAAGGCCCCGTTCGGTCGCGCTGCGGGCAGTGGTGGGCGAAATCGCCTCACCACCGACGTAGATCATGCTCAGGCTGTCGGGCAGCGTGAGTTCCGGCGTCGTCAGCACGATGTCCAACATCGACGGGACGAACTCGGCGATCGTGACGCGCTCGCGGTCGATCACGTCGATCACGTGGGCGGCATCGAGGTGACCGTCGGGGCGCAGGACAACCAGCCGACCGCCGACCCCGAGCACGGCGAATACTTCCCACACCGACACGTCGAACGTCACCGGCGCTTTGAGCAGCACGCGATCGGCTGCGGTGATCGGCAGGTCGGTCTGCATCCAGCCCAGCAAGTTGACGGCCGCGCGATGGGAGACTTCGACACCCTTCGGCCGACCGGTCGATCCCGACGTGAAGATCACGTACGCCGCGTTAGACGCGTGCAGTCGCGCGACTCTGTCGACATCGCGGACCGGCGTCGAGTCGACCTGCGATAGGTCAAGAGTGTCGACCTCGAGCGAGACGTAACCGTCGACCGCGAACCGGCCCGCCGTCGTCAATACACAAGCGCATGTGGCCGATTCGAGAACGTAACGCGTCCGCTCGACCGGCTGGTCGGGGTCGATCGGAACGTACGCCGCGCCCGCCTTGACGACGGCGTAGATTGCCACGAGGAGTTCGACGGAACGGTCCATGGCAACCGCGACCGTCGACTCCGGACCGATGCTGTTCGCAATCAACAGCCGTGCCAGCTGGTTTGCCCGGCTGTCGAATTCGGCATAGGTAAGGGTCGCGTCCTCGGCAACGATGGCGACGGCATCCGGACTGCGCAGCACCTGCTCGTCGAACAGGTCCAGGATTGTCAGGCCCGGCACCTCGACTGCAGCGCCGACGAGCGCCGAGGGCTCCTCACTTCCGAGGACAGCGATGTCACCGATCGGGGTAAGTGGCTGTTGGACAACCGAATCGAGGATCAGGCCGAACCGCCGCACGAACCCACGCACGGTCTGCTCATCGAAAAGATCGGTGGCGTAGTTGAACACGACACCGATTCCGCCGACCTCGGGCCGTTCGGTCACTGTGACGCGCAGGTCGAACAGCGCGAGTCCGGTGTCGATCTCCTCGGTCTGGGCACTCAATCCAGGCAATTCGACCGCCGTCGTATCGACGTTCGCGGCAGCGAGCATCACTTGAAACAGCGGGTGATGCGCAGTCGAGCGAGCCGGATTCAACACCTCGACCAGTCGCTCGAACGGGATATCGTTGTGCCCGAAAGCACCGAGCGCGACCTCGCGGCACGTAGACAGCAGAGTGGCAAACGACTCGCCGGGATCGACCTGCGTGCGCAGCACCAGGGTGTTGACGAACATGCCGACGAGATCGTCCAATTCGCGTTGGCCGCGGCCGGCGACAGGCGTGCCGACTGCGATGTCGCGACCTGCGCCGAGCCTGTTCAACAGCACCGTCAACGCAGCGTGCATGACCATGAATACGGTCGACTCATGCTGTTGTGCAAGCACTTTGATGAGCTGGTGGGCATGCGGATCGATGTCGAATTCGATGCTCGCGCCACGGTACGACGCGACCGGTGGCCGAGGCCGGTCCGTCGGCAATTCGATGCTGTCGGGCAGCCCGGCCAAGGTTGCCTTCCAATACTCGAGCTGACTACCCGCGAGCGAGTCGACATCCTCGTCGCTGCCGAGCAGGTCATGGTGCCACAGTGAGTAATCCGCGTACTGCACAGGAAGTGGAGCCCACACCGGTTCGACACCAGCACATCTCGCGACATACGCAGCCACGACATCTTTGGCCAGCGGACCCATCGACCAGCCGTCGGCACTGACGTGGTGGACCACGATCGCAAGGACATTTTCGTCGGGGCCTGACGCGACGAGCAGCGCTCGGACCGGTACCTCGTGCACGAGATCGAAGCCGCGAGAAGCGAATTCACGGAGGATTTCGGATAGTTCCGCGGGGCCGCTTGCCGTGACGACTGGCAGCGCGAGGTCGATGTCGTCGACGACGACCTGGTGCGGTCCAGCATCGGAATCCGGATACAGCGTCCGCAGCGATTCGTGCCGAGCGACGACATCACGCATCGCAGTGGCGAGCGCCGATACGTCGAGCGCTCCGGTCAGCCGCACGGCGAAAGGAATATTGGCTGCGGCGGACGACGGATCGAGCCTGTTCAGGAACCACAGCCGACGCTGGGCAGGTGAGAGCGGAACGATGCTCGGGCGCGGACCGACCGCCAACCGGCGTGCGGAGCTGCCGCCCAATGCGAGTTGCGCGTCCACGCGCGACGCCAGACCGGCAACCGTCGGCGCCTCGAACACGTCACGGACGACCACGTCGGCCGACAGTGCCGCGCTTGCGCGAGCAGCCAACTGCGTTGCGGTCAAAGAGTTTCCGCCGAGCTCGAAGAAGTCGTCGTCGATACCGACGGCGCTCGCACCCACGATGTCGGCCATCGTGTCTGCGATCAGTCGCTCGGTGACGGTGCGCGGCGCGCGATACGGTGCGTCGGTGGTGAAGACCGGCTCGGGCAACGCTTTTCGGTCGAGCTTGCCGACCGGCGTGAGTGGAATTCGGTCGATCTCGATGATGTGCGCAGGAACCATATGCGGCGCAAGTGAACCGGCGATATGGGCGCCCAATTCACCGACGTCGACCGTGCACCCGTCGGCAGCGACGACGTAGGACACCAGACCGGCGGCCCCACGCGTCGGCGTGTGCAGCACCGTCGCCGCGAATCCGATCGTGGGATGTGTTACGAGCGCTGCGTCGATCTCACCGAGTTCGATGCGGAAACCACGCACCTTGACCTGCGAGTCTGTGCGACCGATGAATTCGAACGATTCGGCGCCACGGGTCCAGCTGACCGCGTCACCCGTTCGGTACATCCGCTCCCCCGGTGCACCCCACGGGTTTGCCACGAATCGCGCAGCAGTCAATCCAGCACGGCGGTGGTAGCCGCGTGCCAGTCCGGCGCCGGAAATGAAAACTTCACCGACCGCACCGACCGGCACGGGCCGCAAGCGCGAGTCGAGCACGACCATGCCCGTTCCGCCGATCGGTCCGCCGATCGCGGCGCCATCACCCGGAGCGACGGCATCGCTGATCGCCGACATGATCGTCGTCTCCGTCGGCCCATAGGCGTTGAAGAATCGTCTCGCGCCCGCCCACCGATCGATGAGGTGCGTCGGCACCGTTTCGCCACCGACCAGGAGATGAGTCAGGCAGTCGAGCCCCGTCGGATCGACAGACGCGAGCGCGGACGGCGTCATGAACGAATGGGTCACCTGGTGCTCGGTGATGACAGCGTGCAATTCGTGGCCGCCGAACACACCGGGCGGCGCGATCACCAGCGTCGCGCCTGCTCCGAAAGCCAGGAGGTATTCGAAGACGGACGCGTCGAAGCTGGGCGAGGACACATGCAGGACGCGCGATTCGCTGCTCGTCGCGTACCGCTCGCGTTGCTCGATCGCGAAATTGTGCAGTCCCGAATGCGTGACCGCTACACCTTTCGGGCGACCCGTCGATCCCGAGGTGAAGATGAGGTAGGCGACGGCGTCCATGTGTACATCGACGGAGACTGCGCTGGGCTCCCCTGAGCCTTCGCCGTCATCGATGACCAACCAGTCGAGGGTCGCAGGCAGGAGGTCATGGTCGGCCGCGGTCGTGATGCCGATGATCGCCCCGGAGTCGTCGAGCATGTGCGCGACGCGCTGCGAGGGATAGTCGGGATCGACCGGAACGAATGCGCCGCCGGATTTCGCGACGGCCCAGATTGCCACAATCGATTCGATGGAACGTCGAAGTGCTACCGCGACATAGGTTTCCGGTCGCACACCGCGCTCGACCAAGAGCGCGGCCAGTCGATTCGACCGGTCGTCGAGCTCGCGATAAGTCAGCGATGTGCCTGCACTGGTGACTGCGATCGAATCGGCGTGCTCGGCTGCAGCGGCGGCGAAGAGCTCGGGCAGAGTCAGCGTCGAACCGCCGGGCCGACCCAGCCGCGGCGCGAGGCGTGCGCTCTCTGTGTCGTCGATCAGGTCCAGGTCGGCGACCCGGACGGTCTCGTCGGCCGACATGAACTGTTCGAAGAACCGCACGAACCGCGAATGATGTTCGGTCAGCTCGTCGACGTCGTACCGATGCGGATTGGCTTCGAAATCGATGTGCGTGCGTTGGCCTGCGACGGACGGATACAGGTTGACCGCGAAGTCTTCGACGGGGCCGGTCGACAGGACATGGAATTCGCCGATGACGTCGCCGAGCCGGATCTCGCTGTGAAACAGCATGATGTTTACGACCGGACCGAAAAAGCCGCGCTCGGCGGGCGGGTAGCCGCTGTCGTTTCGGATGTCCTCGTGCCGGTAGCGCTGGTGCCGCAGCGCCCCGACCAGCGCCGTCTGCGCTGCCGTAATCAATTCAGCGACGGTCGTGGACTCCGTCACGTGCAGTCGCAAGGGCACGATGTTCGACATCATCCCGCCCGAGTTTCGCAACGCGATCGAATTCCGGGCCGTGACGGGCAGGCCGAGGACGATGTCGTCGGACGCCGTCATCCGCGCCAGATACGCGGCAAAGCCGGCCACCGCGAGCGGCGCCGCGCTGGACCGTTTGGCGACTTGGTCGAACAACTCCGACGCAGCTGCGGACAGCGCGTCGGTGCAGACGAGGGACTCGGCGGACAGCCCGGCCGGTGGACGTCGTGACAGGCTCGGGGGCGACGGGAATCCCTCGGTCTGCCCGATCCAGTACTGCTGGTCTTTGAGGAAGCGGTCCGAGATTCGGTACTTGTGCTCGCTCTCGGCGATCGCCGACTGCGGCAGCGCGCGACTCGGCGGGGCGGGGCTGCCGGTCTTGGCCGCCGTGTAGAGCTCGGCAACGCGATGCATCAGGTTCATCGCACCGAGACCGTCGATGCCGATGTGGTGGATGCGCGCGAACCAGTAGTAGTGGTCGTCGGCGAGACGAAGAATGGCCACTGAGCCGAGCCGGTCGGTCAGGAGGTCGAGCGGCGCGGCGGCTGCATCGCGCAACCACGCCTGCGCAGCCTTTTCGGGGTCCGCGGCAGCGCGAAGATCGTGCTGGCTGACCGTCATGTCGAGGCTCGGGTCGAAGATCTGCCGAGGCTCGCCGCCTTCCTCGATTATTCGCAGCGTCGCCGTTCCGAACTCGGCGCCTGCGATCGGTCCGACGGCGGCGAGCAGGTCGGCGTCGAAGTCGCCACGGATCTCGACATACTGCGAGATAGTGATCGGGACATCGCCAGCGAGTTGTTGAGCGTGCCAGAGCCCGAGTTGCGCAGGCGACAGCCGGAACGACCGACCTGTTTCGCCTACCAAACCACACCCGACTTCACGACGCGACACTCCCGATTGACGACCCCTCCCCGAAGAGGCCTAAGTAACAACAGTGCCTGGAGTCACACGAGCCCAGCACGACGTCACAGCTCACATATCCATGCATTGTTTCGCCTTTTGCGCCAAATCCGTTACACCCGAGCGCAAAGCGGACGAAACGCGCGTCGCGCGCAACGACCGAATTCGCATCGGGGCATGACGATGCCACAATCGCCTCATGGCATTGCCAGCGAGCGTCGTGGATGTGTGCGACAGGATAGCCGACGCATCCGACGACGCTGCACTGGTGGCGGCGGTCGGAAGCGCTCGCCGAGTCGTTGTCGAAGCTCGTCGGGACGGCATACCTGCGACGCGGTTGGCAGCGTCCTGGTCCGCGATCGCCCGGACCGCGATCGCCTCTGCGACCCAGTTCGGCGTGCCTGCGGGCGGCAGCGACATCACCTGGTTCGTGTCCGGCAGCACAGCGCGCGACGAAGCATTGCCCGGTTCGGACGTCGAATCCTTGCTCGCAATCGACGACCACACCGACCCGGCGACAGCGATGGCGCACGCCGCATCGGTGCATGCGATTCTGGACCGCTGCCGACTGCGCGGCGACGACAAAGGCGCCATCGGTTCGCGCGCACGGTTCTGTCGGACCTATACACAGTGGTCAGAGGGCATAAAAGCCTGGACGACCGCGCCGCACGCCGACCGCGGAGTCGTGATGGCCGGTCTGCTTGCCGATTCACGCGCCGTCACCGACGGCGACGACGTGCTCGCGCTTCGCCTCGGCGACAACATCCGAAAGCACGACCGTGCGCTGCCGGTCATGCTGAGCGATGCGTTGGCGGTCCGTGCGCCGACGTCGTGGCGGCTGCGAATCTTCGCAGGTGGCGACGACGTGATGGACCTGAAAGCGGCCGCGATCGAACCGGTCGTGCAGATCGCGCGGTGGGCTGCGCTGAGCTGTGGCTCGACCGCTCTCAGGACGGTCGATCGGCTGACGGACGCGTCGGGTACCAAGTTCCTCGACGCCGACGACGCCAAAGTGCTACGCGAGTGCTACACGATAGCCACTCGAATCCGGTGGCATCACCGCGCGCCCGCCTGGCTCGACAAGCAGCCGTTCCGTGAGGAGTTGACCCTGTCGGATCTGCCCCCGCACGACCGTGCCCTTCTGCGTGGTGTCGGTCGCGAGATCAACGGAATCCGCCGCAAGCTCGCCTATCTCGCCTCGACCTCGTCGTTCGGCTAAAGGCGCAGTGCTAACTGTACCCATTGACAACTGGCACATTTGACGCTGTACTAAGTGCCGTGGCACGAAGAGGATCGGGTGCGAGCAACCCGTCGCATCTCAATCCGGTGGCAGCCGCTCTCGAGAGTGTGCGGAAGGCACCGCGTCGAGTTCGTCGACAATCACGCGACGCGATCCGCGCCGCGGTGCGCCAACTTGTCGACGCCGCAGCGCAGCAGCCGTCGGCGGTCGGCGGTAGCGGCGAGTACCGCATCGACGACCTCGCCAGACGGGCAGGCACCACGACCCGAAACGTCCGCGCATATCGCGAACGCGGCCTGTTGCCGCCGCCGCGACGGGTCGGCAGAGTCGCCTTCTACGACGAGTCCCACGTGGCGCGCTTAACTCTGATCGCGTCGATGCTCGACCGCGGATACAGCATCTCCCACGTCCGCGAAATGCTTACCGCTTGGGAAGAAGGCAAGGAACTCGGCGACGTCCTCGGGATCGAAAAGGCGTTGGTCGGCAAGTGGACCGAGGACCGGCCCGTAACCATGACAGTCGACGACGTACGCGGGCTGGCCGGTGATCAGCATGCACTCGATCGGCTCGTCGCACTCGGCCTCGTGCGAATCGATGGCACCAGCGCAACGGTCACGCGGCCGAAACTGCTCGACGCGTTTCGTGAGATGCGCGAGTACGGCTTGAGCACGGACCTCGTCCTCGACGTCCACGAAAAAGTCACCCCGCGCCTGGAAGAGATCAGCCGCATTCTCGTCGAGGCCGGCGCCCTCCATGTCGCCGGACGATTCGACCCGAAGGGCGGACTGCCCGACAACACCGACATCGCCGAACTGGTCACGATGCTGGTCCAATTCCGCTCACTCGCCCTTACGTCGGTCACCGAGACGCTCGCCGCGTCGATCGAGACGACCATCGAATCCGTCGTCGGCGACTTTCTCGCCAAGTTCGTGCTCGAGCAATCCGACGAAGACGCGACCTGATGTCGTCCGGAATGTTCATCGACTGGGAGCACGTCACCGGGCAATCGAAACTGGTCATCGAACTGGTGACCATCCCGATCTTCTCCGCCGTCGCGGGCCTGATCACCAACTGGACCGGCGTCTGGATGTTGTTCGCTCCGGTGACGTTCAAAGGATTCCGCCTTCCCGGCCTGCAGATGATCTACCCCTACCTTCCCCGCAGGGTCCAGGTGCTGCCGATCTTCGCCGAAGGCACGCAGTTCGGGTTCCAGGGCTTCATTCCGGCGCGGACAGAGAAGATGGCATCGCTGACCGTCGACAAAGCGATTGCCAAAATCGGCGGTCCGGCCGACTTCTATCGACAACTCGAACCCGAAGCGATCGCAGCACAATTCGCCGCCGTGATCGCTGACGATCTGCGTCCGACCATCGATTTCGTGATGGCCCAAGGCTATCCGCAGCTGTGGAACGACCTCCCGCCGCAATGGCGGGAGATGTTGTATGCCCGTGTTGCAGAAGAGCTTCCGACAATCGCCGATCGGTCGTTCGCGGCCATCGGCGAGCACATCGACGAGTTGATGAACGTCAAGACCATGATCATCGACTACCTCCGAGAACGTCCGGAAATGATGAAAGACATCATCTACAACCTCGGCGGTCCGGAGTTGCGGTTCATGGTCTGGAGTGGATTGCTCGGATTCCCATTCGGTCTCGTGCTGGCTCTCTATCTGCAGGTGCACCACGCTGTGCCGTTCCTCGGCCAGATCCCTGCGGCAGTGATGGTTCTGCTCGGGACGGCGGCAATCGGCGTCGCAGTCAACATCATTGCCGTCCGGGTGGTGTTCACTCCGGCCATAGCGAAGCCATGGTTCCTATGTCTGTGGCGCCAAGCACTTTTCGCGAAACGGCAAGACGAAGCGGCCACCGACCTCGGCCACGCGATTGCGCACCAGATCGTCACGATGGAAACGATCGTCAACCACCTCGTGCACGGTCCCAACGCCGACAAGACACAGCGAGTAATCCACATCGCCCTGCGCGAGGAAATCGATCGAATCCTCGGGCGAATGAGACCGATGGTCAAGGTCGCCGTCGGTGGTCGGCGCCTGACTGCGATACACCAAGGGTCGACGACGAGTGCCATCGCCTTGGTCCCGACCCTCGCGGACAACCTCGACTTCAGTCGAACCCAAGCAGACAAGATCGATCGTCTCTGCGCACAGAAACTGCGTGACCTGCCACCCACCGAATTCGTCGACCTGCTCTACTGCGCTGTCGAGCAGGACGCCTGGCTGCTCTACCTCCACGGCGGAGTCCTCGGCTTCGTCGTCGGACTCGCGCATCTGGTGATCTTCGGCGCCTGACCCCCACCCCTCGTGAGTCTTTTAGGAGTCCAGGGACTCCTAAAAGACTCACGAGGGTGCTCTAACGAATTGGCAAACCCTCGATCCCGGTGAGCGCGACGCTGCGGTTGTACAGGTCGTCCTGCTTGGCCTCGTCGCGGGCGGTGCGGCTGACCGGAGTCGGGGGCTGCGCGGTGTGGAAGCTGCCGGACTTGCCTAGGTACTCGCTCGAAAGCGACAGGTCCGCAATAAGTTTCGCGGCCTTCTCGGGCGAGATGAGGCCGAGCTTGATCACTCGGTAGACGAGGGACGGTAGTTCACGCCAGATCTCGGAGTCGACGCCGCCGGGATGCAATGCGTACGTACTGATGCCATCGGGCAGCCGCCGAGCGAGCGTGTTGCTGAACATGAGATTGGCCAATTTGGACTGCGTGTAGGCGTTGAACGAGATGTAGCGCTTGCGACCACGGAACGTGCTCGGGTCGATCCTGCCGACGTTGTGCGCGATCGACGACAGATGGATGATCCGCGCATCACCGGTGTCGGCTGCGGCAGCTTCGAGCTGCGGCAGGACGAGGTGCGTCAGGAGGAATGCGCCAAGGTAGTTCGCGCCGAACTGCAGCTCGAAACCTTCCTCGGTGTACTGCTGCTTCTGCGGGACCGCACCCGCGTTGTTGACCAGCACATCGACCTTGGGATGTTGCTGTGCGAGGTCTGCCGCGAAGCGGTGAATGTGCTCGAACGACGACAGGTCGACCGACATTATGTCGACGTCGGCGCCTGGCGTCCGACCGACGATCTCGTCGCGCGCAGCCTCCGCCTTGGTCTGGTTGCGGCAGGCCAGCACCACCTTCGCCCCTCGGCTGGCCAGTTCGTGGGCGGACGCCAGCCCGATGCCGGAATTACCTCCGGTTACAACGACAGTTTTGGACACTGCGACAGCCTAATCACGGAGCGTTGCTTCGAACGCGACACGGTCGCCGCGGAACAAGGACCGCACTCGTTCGATCGGCACACCAGCATCATCGATCGTCCGGCGATGCATCAGCAACATCGGCATCGCGGTGTTCGACTCGAGCAGTGCGGCCTCGCGTGGCGAGGCGAGCACGGTCTCGATGCGTTCGGTGGCCGAGAAGAACCGAACTCCGCCTTCTCGAAGGGCTGCGTACAACGACGTCAGCGGGTCGAAGTTCGCGACCAGATCGCCGAAGCGTTCCTTGGACAGGTACGTGCTTTCGAGCCCGACGCGGTCGCCGTCGGTCAGGAGGACGCGTTCGAGATGAATGACCAATGCTCCCGGCGCGATCCCCAGGTCGGCGGCAATATCGTCGTCGGCGACGACGTCGTCCAGGCCGACCAGAATTCGGCCCGGGGTTCGACCTTGACTCACCGCGCCCTCGGTGTACGAGCGCAATGAAAGCGGTTGCGTCAGTTTTGGTTTGGACACGACCGTACCTCTGCCGCGCCGCTCGATCCGCCCCTCGACCAGTAGCTCGTGCAGCGCCTGCCGGACCGTTTCGCGGGCGACCTCGAACCGCGCTGCGAGTTCACGCTCCGGCGGGACCGAGTCGCCGACCGACAGTTCGGCGAGGATGTGGTCGAGCTCTGTCCGCACGTGATAGTGCTTCGGCAGCCGCTCGGTCGAATTCATGCCGCACAGGCTACCCGAGATTGGTCTATACCAATTGTTAACCGGAAGTTTTCAGTTCGCTCACTCATTGGTCTAGACCAATCTGGCAATGTCTCTCGCATGCGATTGGTCATCATCGGCGGCGGGATCCTCGGAACCGCACATGCCTTGGAAGCGATACGACGTGGTCACGACGTCGTACAGCTCGAGCGGGAAAAAGAAGCGCGCGGCGCGACGGTCAGAAACTTCGGACTGGTCTGGGTATCCGGCCGAGCGGACTACGAGATCGACGCGACGCTTCGCTCCCGCGAGTTGTGGGAACAGATCGGAAGGGAGTCCGAGATTGGTTTCCGCCCAACGGGTTCCATCACTCTGCTGCGGACCGACGCCGAAGTTGCTGTCGCTGAAGAAGTCGCGGCACGCTCCGATGCGGGCGTGCGCGGATTCACAATGCTCGATCCCGCCGAAGTCACAGCGATCAACCCAGCGCTGCGCGGTAAGTTCCTCGCCGGGTTGCACTGCACCCGCGACGCTGCCGTCGAGTCGCGCGTTGCACTGCCGGCCATTCGCAAGTACCTGGACAGGTCCGGCCGCTACACCTTCCATGCGGGCACCGAAGCACGAGCGGTCACATCGACGACGAACGGTGCGACCGTCCGCGACGATCAGGGCCGCACCTTCGAGGCCGACATCGTATTGCTTTGCCCCGGAGCGCAGTTGAGCGGTTTGACCCGCGAGCTGGCGGGCGAACTCCCCATTCGCCGCGTGCGTCTGCAGATGATGCAGACCGCTCCACTCGGCGAACCGCTCACCACCGCAATCGCCGACGGCGACAGCTTCCGCTATTACCCCGGTTACCACGGCAGCGCGGTGGACACCTTGCAAGCAACTCAGCCGCAAGACGCCATCGCCGACGAGCACCGCATGCAACTCCTCTGCGTTCAACGCGTCCACGGCGGCCTGACGATCGGCGACACCCACGAGTACGACGAGCCGTTCACCTTCGACGTCGACGAGGCGCCCTACGCCTACCTGACCGGCGTGGTCGAGGAACTGCTCGGTCGCAAGCTCCCACCGGTCGTAAGGCGTTGGGCCGGTGTGTACAGCCAATGCCTCGACCGCACCGAGCTCGTGCACCGCAAGCAGGTCGACGACTCGATCTGGGTCGTCGCCGGACCCGGCGGCCGAGGCATGACCCTCGGCCCGTTTCTCGGCGAGCAGACCGCCGACCTCATCAACCTCTGATCAACAGGAGTCACATTGTCCACCAACCCAATTCAACTAGCCGTGCTGGACATGGCTGGCACCACGGTCGAAGACGGCGGGCTCGTCATCAGTGCCTTCGAGAAGGCCGCCGACGCTGCGGGCATTCCTGACTCCGGCGACGAACGCGAGCGCGCTCGCCAGTACGTGATCGACACGATGGGGCAATCCAAGATCGTCGTGTTCCGCGCAATTCTCGGCGACGAAGAGCGCGCGCAACTGGCAAACCAGGCCTTCGAAGACGCGTACAACGCGCTGATCGAAGAGGGTGCCGCAGCCCCGATCGCAGGAGCCGTCGAGAGCATCGAGAGACTTCGCTCTTCGGGCATCAAGGTCGCCCTTACAACAGGTTTCAGTCGCGGGACTCAGGACAAACTCCTGGCCGCCCTCGGCTGGGAAGACATCGCCGACCTCACCCTCGCCCCATCCGACGCCGGTCGCGGCCGGCCCTACCCCGACATGGTTCTGACCGCCCTCCTCCGCCTAGGCATCGACGGCGTCGACAACGTTGCCGTGCTGGGTGATACGACCAGCGACGTCGAGACCGGACTGCGTTCAGGCGCGCAAATCGTCGCCGGAACCCTCACCGGCGCGCACGACGAACAGCAACTCCGAGCGGCCGGCGCCACCCACGTTGTAGCCTCCGTCACCGATTTCGCCGAACTCGTTCTCTCGCATCATCACTCCCCCACAAACACAGAAAGCCGATTCCATGCGAATGCGTAGCCTCCTTCCCAAGGTCGCGGTCATTGCCGTTGCCGCAACAGCCCTTTCGCTCACCGCAGCTTGTGGTGGCACCGGCAGTTCCGACGCCGACTCGATCACCCTCTACAGCGTCGACGGACTCGCCGACTGGTACAAGGACCGCTTCGACAAGTTCAAGACCCAGACCGGCATCTCGGTGAACGTGGTCGAGTCGGGATCGGGTGAGGTGGTTGCCCGGCTGGAGAAGGAGAAGGCGAACCAGCAGGCAGACCTGATCATCACGCTGCCACCGTTCATTCAGGAAGCGGCACAGAAAGATCTGCTGGTACCGAGTGGAATCGACACTTCGGCAATACCTGCCGACGAAAAGGATTCCGCCGGAAAGTACTTCCCGATCATCAACAACTTCCTGTGCTTCATCGCCAATCCGGCCGCCAACCCGGCACCGGTCAAGTGGGACGACCTGCTGACCGAGCAGTTCAAGGGCAAGCTCCAGTATTCGACCCCCGGCCAGTCCGGTGACGGCACAGCAGTATTGCTGCTGCTCCAGCACTTGCTCGGCAAGGAAGGCGCCCTCGCGTACCTGAGCAGCTTGCAGGCGAACAACGTCGGTCCCTCGTCCTCGACCGGCAAGCTCCAGCCGAAGGTGAGCAACGGTGAACTGCTCGTCGCGAACGGCGATGTGCAGATGAACCTTGCGTCGATCAAGAACAGCGGCTCCAAATTCAACGTCTTCTTCCCCGCCGCCGCCGATGGCAAGCGCACCACCATCGCGATCCCCTACTTCACCGGCCTGGCGAAGAACGCTCCGCATGCGGACAAGGCCCGCAAGCTCATGGAGTTCCTTCTCTCCGAGGAATCGCAAAAGACGGTTGGGCCTCAGGCACTGGGCGTTTCGGTCCTCGATGCGGTGCGCAAGGCAAGCGGACCCACCGAGGGCGTCACCCCGACGGCGCTGCTCGACGGTGTCGACGTCTGGCAGCCCGATTGGGAAAAGGTGCGCGCCGACCTGAAAGCCGACGTCGAGGCATATCAGAAAGCCACAGGTAGCTGATCATGTCGGAGACCAAGGTTTCGACGCCGGCCGCCGTCAAGGGTGCGGTTGATTACTCCACTCCCGCAATCATTTTCGATCGAGTGACCGTCACCTATGGCCGCGGCAAGAACGCCACCCACGCCCTCGTCGATTTCAACCTCAAGGTCGGACAGGGCGAGACGGTCGCGCTGCTCGGACCGAGCGGGTCGGGCAAGTCGACCGCACTCAAGGCACTGGCCGGGTTCGCGCGCCCGACCTCGGGGACCGTGCGGCTCGGCGACAAGGACGTCACGAATCTCCCACCCGCCAAACGCGGAATCGGCGTCGTCGTCCAGTCCTACGCACTCTTTCCGCATATGCGGGTGAGCGAGAACGTCGCATTCGGACTAAAGGCGCACAAGGTGCCTCGCGCCGACATCGCCGGTCGGGTTGCCGAAGCGCTGGAGATGGTCGGCATGTCCGCGTACGCCACGCGGCTACCGCGCGAGCTTTCCGGCGGTCAGCAGCAACGGGTCGCCATCGCACGAGCACTGGCGATCCGCCCGAAGGTCCTGCTGCTCGACGAACCGCTCGCCGCGCAGGACGCACAGCTGCGGATCTCGATGGTCGCCGAACTGCAGCAATTGCGGAAAGCGTTGCCGGACACAGCGATGCTGTACGTCACGCACGATCAGTCCGAAGCGCTCGCGCTCGCAGATCGCATCGTGGTCATGCGTGACGCCAAACTGGTCGACGTCGACACCGCCGACAACCTGTGGACCCGTCCGCCGACTAGTTTCACCGCCGCATTCCTCGGTGGTGCGAACTTGATTCCGTGCACGGTGGGGCGAGTCATCGGCACGTCGGCGTTGGTGACGGTCGGCGATTCGACGCTGCCCGCCGAGGCCCCGCAGCCGAGTGTCGGCAAAACCGATTGGTCACCAGGAAGTTCCGCGTTGCTGTGCGTCCGTCCCCACGCGTTGACCGTCGGACCGCCGACGGAGGCCGGTGCGCTGCGGGCACGGGTGACGGCGGCGGTGTGGCGTGGCTCCTCGACGCGACTGACGCTCGCTGTCGCCGGACTGCCCGACCAGCTCATCGAGGCCGACGTACCCGGTCAGGCGCAGTTCGCACTGGAAAACGAAGTGGGCGTGCGCTTTCCCGCCGTCGCCGGGGTACTCGTGCAGGTGCCGGCGTGACCACCGTCTTGGATCGGCCCGTCGCGCCACCGCCCGCAACCCGCAAAGAACCGTCGAAGTGGGGCGGTGCACTCTGGACCCTCCCGCCACTGATCGCGGTGCTCGTGTTCGCGGTCTATCCGGTCGCCAAGGTGCTCGCCGTGTCGCTCGATGGCGAAGGCAGCAGCACGTGGAGCGGAGTCCTCGGCTCCGACCTCTTCCGCAGCGCTCTGTGGCGGACCGCCGAGATTGCAGTCCTGTCCACATTGGGCTGCCTCGTGCTGGGCACGTTCATCGCGATTGTTCTTGCGTTCGTGCCGTTTCCGGGGTCGAGGTTCGTCGGCCGCGTCATCGACACGATCCTGGCGTTGCCGTCGTTCCTGATCACCCTCGCCTTCACCTTCCTCTATGGGACCGCGGGCGCGTTCAACGCCCTATACATGAATATCTCGGGCCAAGACAAGCCGCTGCTGGATTTCCTCAACACACCAACCGGGGTGATCGTCGCCGAAATCACCTTCTTCACACCGTTCGTCGTTCGTCCGTTACTCGCGTCGTTCGCGCAACTACCGCGCGAGCAGCTCGACGTCGCAGCCAGTCTCGGCGCCTCACCCTGGACCGTGTTGCGCACGGTCGTGTTGCCCGAAGCGTGGCCTGCTCTCATGGCCGGCGGCAGCCTCGTGCTGCTGCTCACTCTCAACGAGTTCGGCATCGTGTTGTTCACCGGCGCAAAGGATGTCATCACCTTGCCGGTTCTGATCTACACCCGTGGCATCGTCACGTTCGACCTACCCGGCGCTGCCGTGATTGCCACGGTCCAGGTGGCGCTGTCGTTGACGCTGTACGGGCTGTATCGGTTGATCTTCGCCCGCGTCATGGCAGGTCGCACTGGAACGAAGGAGGCCTGAGATGCTGTTGTGGACCACTCGTAGCAAGGCAGTGGTGCTCGGCGTTTTCGCGCTCATCGTGCTGGTCGTATTCGTCGCACCGATTGCGACGGTTGTCGCTGCGGCACTGGCGGGTTCGTGGACCGGTCCGTTGCCGTCGGACCTCGGCTTCTCCCATTTCGACGAAGCCCTGTCCGGTGACAACGTCGCGAGCATGACCGTGAGCCTGCAGACTGCGTTCATCGCGGGCGGACTCGCTCTCGTGCTCGGCACGTGGGCAGCGTTGGCGGCACGCGAGGCCCCGATGTGGCTGCGCCGAATTACCGATGCGGTGTTCCATTTGCCGATCGCGATTCCGTCGGTCGCGATCGGGCTCGGCCTGCTGATCGCGTTCAATTCGAAGCCCCTGCTGTTGGGCGGCACGAAATGGCTTGTGATCATCGCGCACGCAGTTCTGGTGCTGGCCTTCGCATTCAGCGCGGTCTCCGCAGCGCTCGACCGCCTGGACCCGGCATACCGCGACGCCGCCGAGTCGCTAGGGGCAGGACCGGTGCGCGTGCTGACCCAGGTCACGCTCCCGCTGCTTCTGCCTGCTCTCGGTGCTGCCGCAGGCCTCGCGGTCGCGCTGTCGATGGGCGAGCTCGGCGCCACGGTCATGGTGTATCCGGCGACGTGGAAGACCCTGCCGGTCAGCATCTTCGGGCTGACCGACCGTGGTCAGGTGTTCCTCGCCGCAGCCGACACGACGCTGCTGCTTCTGGTCACGCTGCTCGCCCTGCTCCTGCTCGGCCGGATTCGAGGCAAGGCTGCACTTCGCTGAATCACCCACCCTCGTGAGTCTTTTCGGAGTCTATAGACTCCGAAAAGACTCACGAGGGTTAGCGGCTAGCGACGGCTCGCTCGGCTGAAGCCGATGACCGCGGGGATGCCGAACACCACGACCGCACCGAGGGACCAGAGCAACGTGCCGATCAACGGACCTTGCAACGGACCACCCAGCGACAGTGCACGCATGGTGTCGATCGCGCAGGTCAGGGGCTGGTGTTGCACGAGCGGTTTTATCCATTCCGGGAACGCGGGAAGCAGCACGAACCCGGTGCTGAAGAACATCAGCAGCGAACTCAGCAGCGAAACACCTTCGACCAAGGTTGCTTTCGCACTGAACACCGCGATCGAGGTGACGAGGGTGGCGAAGCCCAGACCGAAGATCAGCGTCACACCGATGAACAACAGCGCGGCGGGAAGGCCCTGCTCGAACCGGAAACCGAGCACATACCCGACGATGACGATCACGATGGTACCGATCGTGATTCGGACCAGTTCGGCCAGAATTCGCGACACCAAACCGGATGCGCGGTGCACAGGCAGCACCCAGAACCTGGCCAACAAGCCTGCCGCACCTTCACGACCGAGCGTGATCGCACCCGCCGTAGAGCCGGCCATGATGCCAGCCAGGGCCGTCATCGGAACCGTGCCGTACAGCGCGCAATGCTCGGTTTTGCCTTCGCACAGTTTGAACAGGTTGGCGAAGGTCTGAATCTGGTTGCCGAGCACCATGTTCAGGATGATCAGCAGCAGCGCAGGAAAGACCAGGGACTGAATGACCGTGAGTGGGTCGCGCAACCAACGCAACAGCAGCCGCTGGACCTGAATCAGCGTCTGCGGGAAGAACTGCAGCAGCGAGTTCTCTTTCTTGGTGCGATCGATCCGTTTACCGGGCGCCCGCTCGACCGCGGTGGCGCCGTTTTTCGTAGCAGACGTCATCAGGCCCTCCGGGAATTCGCACGGATGGAGATCGGGACGAACACGACGATCATGCCGATCGCCCAGGCGAGCGGCGGACCCATCAACCCCCAGGTCACGCCTTCGCCGAGCGTCGGATCGCCACCCAGCCCGCGCAGCGCGTAGGAGAACTGCGACACCGGCTGATTGCGCACGAAACCTTGCAGATAGCTCGGGAAGATGCTGACCGGCGCGAAGCCTGAGGACAACAGGCCGAGGATCAGCTGCGGCAGGGTCAGGATCTGCGTGGTGGCTTCCGGACTCGACGACAGCGAACCGAGCACGTCACCACCGAGAGCCAGCGCGGCGCCGACCAGCAACGCGAAAGCGAGGAAGCCGACTGTGTATTCGATGCGGTCGGTGAATCTGAAGCCGATCACGTACCCGCAGATGATCGCCGCGATGACCGACACGATGCACCGGAACATGTTCGACGCCATGCGTGCCGCGAGCGGGATTGCGGCGCCGATCGGCATCGCGCCGAATCTGCGGTTGATCCCCTCGACGGCATCGGTCGACGCCCGAAACGCTGCAGTGATGCCGGTGAACGACAACGACTGCAGCATGATCAGCGGCATCAGGAACTGGGCGTAGGAGATCGAGTCCCCGAGTTGCAGGTCCATGACTTTCTGCAGCGGGATGAAGAAGCCGACGGTGAAGACCAGTGGGGCGAGGATCGCCGTCAACACCTCGCCCGACCGCAACGAGGGTGCGATCAACCGCAGCGTGAGCACCCACCACTGCTGGAACGACGACAGTTCAGGCCGGGTCGTCGCCTTGGCCTTGACCTGCGTCGTCACTGCTTCGCCGCCAAGCTTTTGGCGTCCGCGGAGTCGTCGGCCACCTCGGCAACGTGACCGGTGAGCGAGAGAAAAACGTCGTCGAGCGAGGGCCGCCGAAGTGCGATGTCGACCAGGTCGATGTTCGCGTCGTCCAGCCTGCGCAACGCTTCGGCGAGCGTCTTCGCACCGTCCGGGGCAGGTACGGCGAGCCGGTCGGACTCCGGTGTGATGGCGCTCCGATAGTCCTCGGGCAACAGCGATCCGAGGGCGGCAACGATCGACGGGATGTCTTTCAGGTTGAGCGGCACCACCTCGCAGTAGCTGCCGCCGGTGCGCGACTTCAGTTCGTCCGCGGTGCCCTCGGCGATCACCGTTCCGTGGTCGATCACGATGATCTTGTCGCTCAGCGCGTCGGCCTCTTCGAGGTACTGCGTCGTCAGCAACGTCGTGATGCCCAGGTTCTTGAAGCCGGCGACGAGATCCCAGACGCTCTGCCTGCTTCGTGGGTCCAGACCGGTCGTCGGCTCGTCGAGGAACACGACATCGGGTTGGACGACGAGCCCGCACGCGATGTCGATACGACGACGCATACCGCCGGAGTACGTCGAGACGCGTCGGCCTGCAGCGGCTTCGAGGTCGAACTCGGTGAGCAACTCCTTGGACCGCGCCTTCGCCTCGCCTTTGCTCAACCCCATCAACCGCCCGAACATGACGAGGTTTTCGGCACCGGTGAGCATGTCGTCGAGCGCGGCGTACTGCCCGGTCAGCATGATCGACCGGCGGACCGCGGACGCGTCCTTCACGACGTCGTGCCCGGCAACGACCGCGCGGCCCTTGTCCGGCTGGATCAACGTCGTGAGGATGTTGACGGTCGTGGTCTTACCCGCGCCGTTGGGTCCGAGGACGCCGAGCACTTGGCCGCGTTCGACCTCGAACGTGACACCCCGCAGCGCCTTCACCTTCCCGAAGGACTTTTCGATCCCTTCGACGATGACGGCTTGATCGGATTCTGACATCAGGACTCCACTCGTGGGGCGAGGTATTCATTGACTACGCGTGCGATTTCGGGAAGAACTGCGGGAGAGGTCATTCTGTCGTGGTTGGACTCGACGAAGTAATTCGTGATTTCACCCGAAACGACGCCCCGCCACGACTCCACTGCCGAATTCAGGTCGTCGTTCTCGAGCGTGGGTGTGAAGAACACCATGTCGCCGTCGTAGGTCGGCGCATCGTATCCGGCAAGCATCCACTGAGATCCGTTGTAGCAGTGGGTCAGTCGATCGATGAGCACTGCATCCACAAACGAAGCACCTGGAAGCTTTTCGCGAAGAGCCGCTGCTGCCTCTTCTGCGGTGAGGTCCTCACGCTCGGCTTCGAAGCCGAAGATCGGCGCGTACTCGTAGACGAGCTGGCCCGGCGTGATCTGCGGACCAGGATCGGCGGACCGCTTGTCCAGGCCCGCATCGAGGTTCGCGAGCAGGTTGACCTCCTCGCCCTCCTCGCGCAGCTTCGCGGCGATCGCCTGGGCGATGAATCCGCCGAGCGACCACCCGAGCACGTTGTACGGACCGTTCGGCTGGACGGCGCGCATTTCGGTGACGTAGCGGTCGGCGTACGCGTAGAGCGTGCGTAACGGGTCGCCACCGGTGAGTTCGGGAGCCTGCAGACCGTAGATCGGCCGTCCTTGATCGATCAGTTCGGCGAATCCGGCGTAGCACCAGGCCAATCCGGACGCTGGGTGAACGCAGAACAACGGCTCCCCGTCGCCGGTCGCCCTGATCGGCAGGATCACACCGAGGAATGCCTCGGCAGGATCGTCACTGGTCACGCCCGCTCTGGCGTTCGCTTCGGCAGCCTCGGCCAAGCCCTCGACCGTGCGGCGCTCGAACACGTCGGCCGCGGAGATGACGAGACCGCGCTCCTTCGCCTTTGAGACGAGCCCGATCGTCATGATGCTGTCGCCGCCGAGGTCGAAGAACGAATCGTCGGCGCCGACTTGCGCCGCGCCGAGCAATTCCGCGAACACCTCGGCGAAGGCGATCTCGTTCTCTGTCGTCGGAGCCCGGAACTCGCGCGCCTCGAACACGGGCGCAGGCAACGCCTTTCGGTCCAGCTTGCCGACCGCGTTGATCGGAATCGCGTCCAGCGCCACGATCGAACTCGGCACCATGTAGTTGGGCAGCGTCGCGCCGACCCGCTCTTTCAGGTCGGCAATGTCGAGTGTGACACCTTCTGCCGGAACGACATACGACGCAAGAACCGTGGCCCCTGTCGGGCCTGGCACACCCATTGTCGTCGCGAACTCGATGTCGTCCTCGCGCATGAGGGCGGCGTCGATCTCCCCGAGCTCGATTCGCAAACCGCGCACCTTGACCTGGAAGTCACTGCGCCCCACGTAATCCAACTTCAGATCGTGGGTCCATCGGACGACGTCGCCGGTGCGATACATCCGCTGGCCGGGATCGTAGGGATGGGCGATGAAACGGCTCGCGGTCAGGTCCGGGCGGTTGTGATAGCCGCGCGCCAGCGACGAACCGGCGATGTAGAGCTCGCCTGCCACGCCTATCGGGACCGGACGCAACCGTGCGTCGAGCACCAACGACGTCGAGCCGTGCACCGGACCACCGATCGTGATCGGCTCGCCTGGGACCAGTGGGTTGATGCCGGTGGCAACGATCGTGAATTCGGTTGGTCCGTAGAGGTTCACCATCGTGCGTCCCGGCGCCCACCGCGACACGAGGTCCGCATTGACGGCTTCGCCACCGACCGCCAGGACGTCGAGACCGTCGACCTCCGTCGGGTCGAGTGTGGTCAACGCAGAGGGCGTGATCAGTGCATGCGACACCTTCTCGCGCGTCATCAACCGCGCCAAATCGGAGCCGCCGAACACATCAGCAGGCGACACGATGAGCGCCGCGCCGGAACCGTAGGCCATCAGCACCTCGAACACCGATGCATCGAAGCTCGGCGACGCAACGGCGAGGACGCGTGACGACGAGTCGATGCCCATCCAATCCTGCACCATCGCAACGACGTTCATCAGCCCGCTGTTTGTGACGACAACGCCCTTCGGCAGTCCCGTCGAGCCTGAGGTGTAGATCAGGTACGCGGCGCTGTCGAGATGGATCGGGCTGGTCCGGTCTGCGTCGGTAATCGGTGCCGACGAAATCTTCTCGAGCCGGTCCGCCAGCGCGGGATCGTCCATGACGATCCAGGACGCGGTGTCGGGCAGATGATCTCGATCGGCGGCCATGGCGAGTCCGGCGGTTGCCCGGCTGTCGTTGAGCATGTGTTCGATCCGCTCGGGCGGATGATTCGGATCGACCGGAACGTAGGCGGCGCCGGTCTTGATGACAGCCCACACACCGAGAATGGACTCCATCGACCGTTTCAGCGCGAGCGCTACGACCGTCTCGGGACCTGCCCCCGCGTCGATCAGCAACCGCGCCAACTGATTCGAGAGTTCATCGAGTTCGCGGTAGGTCAGGCTGTCGCGAATCGAGTGCCGACCGGACAACTCGCCGTACGTCATCGCCGGCTTGTCGGCGTTGGCCGCCGCTACGGTGGCCAACATCTGCGCGAACGTGACCGGCTCCGGCGCGGCCGGACCGTGCACGGGAACGAGCGCTGCGAACTCGTCGTCGTCGAGAAGATCGACGGTACCCACGACGACGTTGCGGTCGGCACACAACGCATCGATGATCCGCGTGTACCAACCACCGAATCGGCGAGCCGTCTCCGACTCGAACAAGTCGGTGGCATAGGTGATCTCGCCCTCCAACCCCTCTGGAGCGTTGTCGGCACCGAACTTCTCCCGCAACGTCAACGACAGATCGAACTGCGACGAATCCCGTTGCAGGTCTTCGACGGTGACGGTCAATCCGCCGAGATCGATCACCGGCTCATCGAAGTTCTGCAGCGACAACGACACCTGAAAGATCGGATGATGCGCCGTCGACCGCGCCGGGTTCAGCGCCTGCACCAGCCGCTCGAACGGAACATCGGCGTTCGCGAACGCATCCAGGTCCGACGTACGGACCTGCTCGAGCAACTGCGCGAACGTCATATTCGGATCGACCTGTGCCCGCAACGCCAAGGTGTTGACGAACATCCCGACCACGTCGTCGAGGACCTGCTCACCTCGACCCGCGATCGGCGTTCCGATCGTCACGTCCGGCGAACCGGCGACACGTGACAGCAACACCGCAAGCGCGGCGTGGACAACCATGAACACGCTGACGTTCTCGGCCCGCGCGCGCTCCACGATGCGGGCATGTGTACCTGCGTCTATGGCGAACGGCAGGTCCACGCTGTGCCCCGACTGCACCGCGGGTCGCGGCTTGTCGATAGGCAACTCCAACTGATCGGGCAGATCAGCGAGCGTCGTCTTCCAGAAATTGATTTGCTTGGCCGACAACGACTCCGGGTCCGACTCCTCGCCGAGCACCTCCCGCTGCCACAGGGAGAAGTCCGCGTACTGGACCTCGAGCGGATCCCAGAACGGTTCCACTCCTGCGGCTCGCGCCGCGTAGGCGCTCACCAAGTCGCGCGCCAACGGCGTCATCGACGTGCCGTCTGCACTGATGTGATGCACGACCAAGACGACGACATGCAGCTGCGGACCCAACTGGAACAGTTTGGCCCGCAATGGCGTCTGGCGCGTCACGTCGAAACCGGCACCTGCGACCTCAGCGACGGCCGCCCGCAGCTCCTCACCGTCGGCAACGACCACCGGCGTCAGATCCGGTGCGGCAGCAGTGGCGTCGAGCACCTGCTGGGTCGGGCCCTGGGCATCGGCCGGATAGATGGTCCGCAGGCTCTCGTGCCGATCGATCACATCGGCGACGGCAGTCTGCAGCGCACGGATATCCACCGGTCCGGTCAGTCGCAAGGCCGCGGTGATGTTGTAGGTCGCCGACCGAGGATCGAGCTGGTTGAGGATCCACATTCGTTGCTGCGCAAACGACAACGGCACTCGAGCCGGGCGCGGACCTGCCACCAACGTGGTCCGCTCGGTCCCGCCACCATCGGCGATCCGCGACGCGAGCTGGGCAGTGGTCGGAGCGTCGAACAGATCACGCAGCGTCACAGACGATCCCAACGCGGCATTGATCCGTGCGATCACCCGGGTCGCGATCAAGGAGTTGCCACCGAGATCGAAGAACGAGGCATCGATGCTGACCCGCTCGACCTCGAGTACCTCCGCGATCACGTTCGCGACCGCACGTTCGACGTCGGTGCGCGGCGCGAGGTACTTTCGGCTTGTTACCGCAAAGTCCGGCACTGGCAGCGCTTTACGGTCCAGCTTGCCGACCGGTGTCAACGGAATATCGTCGAGCACGACGATGAAACCGGGGACCATGTAGCCCGGCAAAGATGCGGCGATCCGTTCCCGCAATCGTTCGGTGTCCAGCGTGATCCCCTGTGCGGGAAGCACATACGCCACCAGCACGGTCGAGCCTGCCGGACCTGCTCGACCGATCGTCGCCGCGTACTCGACCTCCTCGTCGCGGGCGAGCACCGCGTCGATTTCGCCGAGCTCGATCCGCAGACCGCGGATCTTCACCTGGAAGTCGCTGCGGCCCATGTATTCCAGCGTGAGCGGTCCGGCTTCAGCGGTGGCACCGGTCGCCTCGACCCAGCGAACCATGTCGCCGGTGCGATACATCCGCTCCCCCGGCGCGGTCGGATTGGCGATGAACCGGGTGGTCGTCATTTCCATCCGGTTGAAGTAGCCGCGCGACAGCGCCGGACCTGCCAGATACAGCTCGCCGGACACGCCGAGCGGCACCGGGCGCAGCCACGTGTCGAGGACCATCAGCGATGCGCCACGAATCGGGCCGCCGATCGTGATCGGCTCACCTGGCAGCAATTTGCCCGAAGCTGTTGCCCAGATACTGAATTCGGTCGGTCCGTAAAGGTTCAGCAACGTCCGCCCGACCGACCAGCGGTCGACCAGCTCAGGACCCGATGCCTCGCCGGCAACGGTCAACGTCTGCAGGGTGTCGAGATCGGCAGGGTCCATCGTCGCCAGTGCCGACGGCGTGATGACCGCGTGAGTGACACCCTCGGTGCGCAACAGGTTTTCGAGGTCGGGGCCGCCGTAGACATCGGGCGGTGCGATCACCACGCGACCGCCTGAGCCGTGCGCGCACAGCAGCTCGAACACCGACGCGTCGAAGCTCGGCGACGCCACCTGCAACATCCGCGACGTCGACGTGAGGTTCATCTGCTCGCGTTGCGCTTCGGTCAGGTTCGCCAGACCACGGTGGCTGAGCAGGACGGCCTTCGGCTTGCCGGTCGAACCCGAGGTGTAGATGAGGTACGCGGTCTGGTCGACATGGATGGGTGCACCACGTTCGGCGTCGGTGATCGGTGCGTCTGAAATGGTCATGACGCGACGGATGGTGTTGAGATCGTCGAGCAGCAACCAGTCGATGGAACCCGGCAGCTTCGCACCCAGAGTCGTTGTAGTGACGCCGATCGTCGCCTGCGAATCGGACACCATGTGCTCGATCCGCTCGGGCGGATGGTTCGGGTCCATCGGCGCGAACGCCGCACCGGTCTTCGCGACAGCCCAGATGCCGACCACCGACTCGACCGATCGCGTCAGCGCCAACGCAACGAACCGGTCCTGCTGTGCGCCGTGCCGCAGCAAAACGCGGGCGAGCCGGTTGGACCAGCCGTCGAGCTCACGGAACGTCAGCTCGGTGTCGCCCGAAATTGCCGCAACAGCATCGGGATCCACCTGCGCGGCGGCTGCGAGGATCTCTGGCAGCGTGATGACGTCCAGCTCGGGCAAGCCTACGACCGGGAACAACTGGGCGCGCTCGTCGGGATCACACGATTGCAGCGACGCAACCCGCGCGGTGGGGTTCTCCGCAACCTGGGTGAGCAGACGCACGAAACGGTGCAGCAATCCTTGTGCCGCATCGGTACTCAAATCGTCTGCGAAGTATTTGAAGACGAGCTTCAATTCGCCCGAATGCTCGGGAATCACCATGAGGTTCAACGGATACGGCGTCGCGTCGGTACCCTCGATGTCGACGATCCGCATCCCGGCGACATCCATCGTTGCCGCGAGCGCATCGGTATCGATCGGGTACGACTCGAAAACCGTGAGGGTGTCGAACAATTCGGGCAGCCCGACGGCCTGGTGGATGTCGGCCAACCCGATGTGCTGATGGTCCAGCATCGTCGCCTGGTTCGACTGAATCCGCACCAGTAACTCGGTCACCGTCTCGGCCGGGTTCAACTCCACTCGGACAGGGACCGTGTTGATGAACAACCCGACCATGTCCTCGACACCCGCCAACTGCGGCGGCCGACCCGAGACCGTCCCACCGAACACCACATCGGTCCGACCGGTCAGCAAGGCCAGCAGCAACGCCCACGCAGCCTGGACCGCTGTGTTGACCGTGACACCGGACTGGCGGCCGAGGTCGGCAAGCCTGGTCGCCGTTGCGGCGGGCAGTTCGAGCGAAACTTGGCCCGTCTCAGGGGTTTCGATGTCAGCCAGCGTCGGGACCGCACGCGTCGGCGTGTCGATTCCGGAAAGCGCCTCCGCCCACGCGGCTTTCGACGCTGCCAAATCCTGATCTTTCAGCCACGCCAAGAATTCCCGGTAGGACCGTGCCGGTGGCAGCACCGACATGTCACCCGAGGTGACATAGAGCGTCAACAGTTCTCGCACCAGCAGCGGTGTCGACCAGCCGTCGAGCGCAATGTGGTGGTTGGTCAGCAACAGCTTGAAGGTGTCTTCACCGGTTCGGATCAACGTGAACCGGAGCAACGGCGGCGCGGTGAGGTCGAAGCGTGTCGTCGCGTCGGCAGCGATGACCCGTTCCAGCTCCAGCGTGCGCTCGGCCTCGTCCTCGATCGTCGTGAGATCGACTTCGGCCCATGGCAGTTCGGCTTCGGGCAGCACGATCTGGCGTGGTCCGTCGACGGACTCGACGAAGGCCACGCGCAAGTTCTCGTGCCGGACGACCAAGCCCTGCCCGGCCTGCCGCAACCGCTGCGCATCGACCGCGCCCTGGAGCGTCAGCGTCGCCTGCACCGTGTAACCGTCGGCAGTGTCGGTGTCGTAGAGCGCGTGGAACAGCAACGCCATCTGCAGCGGCGAGAGCGGCCACACGTCGACCATCGTGGGGTACTTGGCTTCCCACAGATCGATCTGCGCCTGCGTCACGTCGACCAAATCGAAGTCGGACGGGGTCCGTCCACCCGCATTCTCCGTTTGGGCGTGATCGGCGAGTGCTGCCAGCGCCACACCCCACAACTCCGCGAGTTCGGTCACCTCGGCGGCGCTGATCACCTCGGACGCATAGGCCCACGTCACCGCGATTCGGGCGCCGTCGTCGGCATCTTCGGTGATCGCGTTGATGTCGATGACGGCCGGCAACGCCATGTCCGCACTCTGCGTCGACGCGAACTGCTTCGGAACGAACGGACCTTCCAGACCTCCAGTTCCGGTGCGGCCCAGGTAGTTGAAGCTGATCTGCGGTGTCGGACCCACCGCGAGCAACGGTCCGGCTTCCGGGTCGAGGTAGCGCAGCATTCCGTAGCCGACACCACGGTCCGGCACCGAGCGCAACTGCTCCTTGATCGCCTTGATCGACGCACCCGCTCCCGGACCGCCGGCAAACGCATCATCGAGATAGATGGCCGACAAGTCGAGCGCCATCGGATACACGCTGGTGAACCAGCCGACGGTGCGAGCGATGTCGGCGCCGGGAACGATGGCCTCTTCGCGGCCGTGCCCTTCGAGGGTGATCAGGGTCTTCGTCGTGTCGACGCCACGATCACGCCGCCACCGCATGACCGCCATGGCCAAGCCGGTCAGCAACGCATCGTCCGCGCCGCAATGGAACCGTTCGGGCACCGTCGTCAGCAGCACGCTCGCAACTTTCGACGGGATCGTCGTCTGCAGTTGCTTCATCGTCGAATGCACGTCGACCGTGGGATCCATTGCTCGTGCACCGAGCGCGGGGTCTTCTGTTTCCAGCATGCGTTGCCACGTAGGAAGTTCCGCGGCGCGTGCCGCGAGCAGCTCGCTGTCTCGTTGGCCGTGCGCCCACCGCCGGAACGACGTCGCGACCGGCTGCAACGACGGCTGCTGCCCGCTGATGAATTGAGTCCATGCAGTTGCCAAGTCCGGCAACAGGATTCGCCATGAGACACCATCGACGACCAAGTGGTGCAGCACCATCCAGAAGAAGCCGTCGGCGCCATCCCGATCGATCCAGACGAACCGTGCGACAGCACCCGAACCGGGATCGAGCAAGTCGGCCGCGCGCTGCAGTTCGCGATCGGCGACGACGTCGATGTCTTCGTCCGCGCCGGCTCGAACATGCTCGACCAGCGTGGTCGCGTCGATAGTGCGGACCGGTTCGACGACGATGTGCCAACCGGTGTCGGCGTCGTTGATCAACCGCGATCGCAGCATGTCGTGATGATCGAGCAGGGCCTGCACTGCCCCGGCGAGATTCACTTCGTCGACACCGGGCGGCAACGGCAGCAACACGGACTGGCTGAACCGGTCGAAGGACCCCGCCGTCTCGACCATCGCCGCGATGACCGGTGTGATCGGCACGTCGCCGACGCCACCGCCAGGCAACTCGACGAGTTGCTTCGCCGCGTCCACCTCGGTCGCGACCGCAGCCAGACCGGCAATCGTCTTGCGCTCGAACACATCCCGGGCCGAGAATGCTAGTCCGGCAGCCTTCGCACGCGCGACCAGCTGAATCGAGACGATGCTGTCGCCACCGAGGGCGAAGAAGCTCTCGTCGACCCCCACCGATTCCAACCCCAGCACGTCCGCGAACAACCGCTCCAACACCTCTTCCCGAGGGTTGGACGGGCCGCGGCCAGCCACGGTCCGGGAGCCGAAGTCGGGTGCAGGCAACGCTTTACGGTCGACCTTGCCGACCGGAGTCAGCGGAACCGTGTCCAGCACCATAATCGACGCCGGCACCATGTAGCCGGGCAGGAACTCGCCGACGTAGGCCTTCAATTGCTCCGGCACCAGGGAGACACCCGGCTTGCCGACGACGTAGGCAACCAACGCCGTTGCACCCGCTGGGGTTTTCGCGCCCACAGTGATCGCGAAGTCGACATCCTCGTGCGCCTGCAATGCCGCGTCGATCTCGCCCAACTCGATTCGATAACCGCGGACCTTGACCTGAAAGTCACTGCGACCCAGGAACTCCAACCACAGGCCGTCATCGCCACGGTTCCAGCGGACCAAGTCCCCGGACCGATACATCCGCGCACCAGGCGCACCGAACGGATTGGCCACGAACCGATCCGCCGTCTGCGCAAAACGATTGTGATACCCGCGAGCCAAACCCGGACCCGCCAAATACAACTCCCCGACCGCACCGATCGGCACCGGCCGCAACTGACCGTCCAGCACCAACCCCTCGTGACCACGAACGAGGCTGCCGATCGACACCCGACCACCCGGCACCATCGGACCCGTAAACGTCGCTGCCACAGTCGCTTCCGTCGGACCGTAGCTGTTGAGCAGCCGCTTACCCGTCCACTTCGTCACCAGCTCCGGCGGACACGCGTCACCGCCCACGACCACCGACACCAGGTCCGGCAACGACGCCGGGTCCAAGGTCGCCACCACCGACGGCGTCCCCTCCAGAGTGGAAACCCGATGGCTCGCCAACACCTGCGCCAATTCGTCGCCGCCGTACAGTCCCGGCGGTACGACAGCCAGCGTCGCACCTGCCGCGAACGTCATGAAGAGCTCTTCGATCGAGGTATCGAAGCTCGGCGATACCGCATGCGCCACAACCGACGCCGCGCTCACCTGCAGGGCTTCTGCGCCCGACACCACCATGTTCGCCAAGCCACGATGAGCGACGACCACGCCCTTCGGCAATCCCGTCGATCCCGAGGTGTAGATCATGTACGCCGCATCATCGAGCCGAACCGGCGCGAGCCGCTCGTCGTCGGTGATCGCGTCCGCGGACAACCCAGAGACATCGTCATCGAGGAGAACCCATTCGACGGTGTCCGGCAACGCATCCCGCGACGAAGCGACCGTCAACCCGACGACCGCGCCGCTGTCGGACACCATGTGCTCGATCCGGTCCGCCGGGTACGTCGGATCCACCGGCACGAACGCGGCGCCAGATTTCACCACTGCCCACGTCGCGACCACCGACTCCATCGACCGACCGATCGCCACCGCCACCGTCGAACCCGGACCTGCACCCAAGCCGATCAGCTTGCGACCCAACCGATTCGACAATTCGTCGAGCTCGCGATAGGTCAACGTTTCCGCATGCCACCGCACCGCAACATGATCCGGATCGACCGCGACGCCGCCGGCCAGCAGCTCGGGAAGCGTCTGCGGGCGTTGGCTTTCCGGGCCACGTACGGGCAGCAGCTCGCGTCGCTCTTCGTCGGTGAGTACCTGAACCCCTGCCTGCGGCGCAGCGCCACCGGCCGCCAGGAACCGATGCAGGTACGCGACGAACCTGGCGTGATGGTCGGCGAGTTCTGTAGCGCTGTAGAGATTCGCGTTGGCTTGGAAGTCGATGTGGGTGGACTCGCCACCCATGCCGGGATAGAGGTTCAAGAACAGGTCGTCGATCAAACCCGAAGTGAGAACGCGCAACCGGCCGGTGACCGAGCCGAACTTCAGATTGGTGTCGACCATCATCAGGTTCACCGACGGACCGAACGATGCGGCCTCGTCCAAGGCCCACCCGAGATCGCGGAAGATGTCTTCCTGGCGGTACCGCTGCCGGCGCAGCGCCCCCGTCAGCTCGGTCTGCGCCTTGAGGATCAACTCCCCCACAGTCGTCTGCTGGTCCAACCGGAGGCGCAGCGGGACGACGTTCGCGAGCATGCCGCCCGACCGACGCATCACTGCGGTCGTCCGCGCCGACACCGGGAGGCTCAACAGCACCTCGTCGACACCCGCCATCCGACCGAGGTACGCGCCGAACGCCGCAACGACGATCGGCGCGATGCTCGAGTTCTGTGCCTTCGCTACAGCATCCAGCAACTCGGCGGTGTCGGCAGGCAATGAACCCGTCACCAATCGGGGATGGCCGTTCACCTCAGCGGTGCGGCCCGCCAGACTCACCGCATCCGCCATCCCGGCCAAGTGCTCTCGCCAGTATTCACCGTCGGCCTTGAACCGATCCGACGACCGATACGCCACGTCGGCATCGACGATTTTGCGTAGATCCTCCGCCTTCGACGGCTCCGGCTCCCGGCCCTCGACCGCGGCGTTGTACAGATCCGAGATCCGGTTGATCAGCGTGACGGCGCCGAACCCGTCGAGCACGATGTGATGAATGCGCGAGTACCAGAAATAGCGAGAATCGGTGAGGCGAAGGAACGACATTCCGACGAGCCGGTCGCGCAGCAAATCGAGCGGTGCGTTGTACTCCGCCGCCATGAATGCGTGTGCTGCTGCCTCCGGGTCTGCCTCCGCACGCAGATCGACGGTTTCGACGTGATCGTCGAGGCTGGTGTCGATGATCTGGAACGGCAGATCATCGATCTCGATCAGCCGAAGGAAGCCGGTCCCGAACTCGCGCCCCGCCTGCTGGCAGCTCCGCTCGAGCAGATCGATGTCGAGATCGCCGTTCAATTCCACGTACTGCGCGATCGAAATAGGCGCGCTACCAGCGAAATGCTGAGCGAACCAGATGCCGCGCTGCGCCGCCGAAAGCGGAAACGCTCCGGCCGGAATGCCGGACTCGTCGCCGCCTAGCGGTGTGGATCCCGTGTGCATGAACTCCCTCACTCGAACAGTCAAGCAGTGTGTCGCAGGCCCCCGTCACGCGTGTCGGATTTGACCGATCCGACCCCGTCGGAGGTGTGGAATCGAGCGTATTCGGCTGCCCCCCGGTTGGGGGTCGATTCACCCTGTGCACACACGCAGGAACGCGGTGCGCCGACAAACGCTTGCCGACGCACCGCAAATATTACGACCGTTTTGGACGGACGTCCTGGTACCGCTCAGGCGCTCTTCGCACGCTCGATCTCGGTGACATCCGCGTCGGACACGGTCATGTACCGACGAACCGTGGACAGATCGTCGAGCAGTAGCCAATCGATCGCGTCGGAAAGGCCATCGCGATGCGACTTGGTCGTGATGCCGACGGTGATCGGCTGGGCCGCAAGTGGTTCGACACCATCACGCACCGACGCCGGATCGACCTGGGCGATCTTCGCGCCCGACTTCGAGACCGCGCTGCGAGCCACGACAAGTTCGACCGACGGCGACAGTACGACGGCGACCGCAGTGCCCTGACCGGCGCCGATGCTCATCAGGAGACGAGCGAGCCGGTTCGACCAACGGTCGAGCTCGGTGGGAATGCGAACGGCCGAAGTGTCCGAGAGCGACGACATGAACGAGGTGACTACTGACGGCTGGATTGTGGTGTTCATTTTCAGTTCCTCCCCTTGCTTGTTCGTTGATTCCACCCTTGTCGAAATCGGCTCCGCCGACCAGGAACCCCAGAGGTGGACACCCAAACCTCAGGGTGTGGGTTGTTCACCCCTGGGTGGGGGCAAGGTCGGGTCAGGCCGTGGTCCGCGCGCTGCCGATGAACTGATTGATGACCCGAGCAATCTCGGGCAAGGCATCAGGGGCAGCCATTCGGTCGTGCGTCGAGTCGACGAGGTGGTTCGCCAGTTCGCCACCGATAAAGCCCCGCCAGCTCGCACACGCCGACGCGAGATCGTCGTTGTCCTGCGTCGGTGTGAAGAAGACCAGGTCACCGTCGAAATGCGTCGGTTCGTAGCCGGCGAGCATCCCGCGAGATCCGTTGTAGCACTCGGTCAACCGCTCGATGTGCTCCGCTTCCACGAATGCCGCTCCCGGCAGGGCCTGGCTGAGAATATTCGCAGCTTCCGCGGCCGTGAGGTCCATGCGTTCGGCCTGCACACCGAACATCGGCGCGTATTCGTATACGAGTTCACCCGGTGTCACCGGAGCGCCGAGGTCGACGTCACGCTTGTCCAGGTCCGCGTCCAGCACTGCCAGCAGGTCGACGTCCTCGCCCAACTCTCGCAGTCGAACCGCGATCGCTTGTGCGATGTACCCGCCGAGCGACCAGCCGAGCACGTTGTACGGGCCTTTCGGCTGCACTGTTCGCATCTCCGCGACGTATCGATCGGCGTATGCCTCGACCGACCGTAAGGCATCGCCACCACTGAGTTCCGGCGCCTGGAGGCCGTAAATGGGACGTCCCGGCTCTATCAATTGCGCGAATCCGGCGTAGCACCACGACAGTCCGGACGCGGGGTGGACGCAGAACAGCGGTGCGCCGTTGCCTGTCAGCCGGATCGGCAGGACGACTCCGATGAGTGCGTCCGACATCGCGGCGTCCGAGTCCGGCTCCGGCTCAGGCTCTGCGGTTTCTGCGTAGTGGGCGACTGCGCCCAGTGCGGACTTCCACAGCTGTGCGAGCTCCTCTATGTCGGCGTGGTCGAACAAACCCGCCGGGAAGCCGACTGTCGCATTGAGCCGACCGTCAGCGACAGCCGCATTGATATCGATCGACGCGGCGGCGGGCATGTCGGGGTCCGGCTCGGCGACCAAATCAGTCAGGTCGTCGGCAGGAACCCAGCCCAAGGTCGCGACCTCAGGTGGCAGGTCGCCGCCGGACACCTGGCCGAGGTAATTGAAGCTCACCTGACCTGCGGGAAGTGCCGACAGCTCGGCCTTCGTCTCTTCGCTCAGGTAGCGCAGCATGCCGTAGCCGATGCCCTTGTCCGGCAGCGCGGCGAGCCGCTGACCAGCCAGCTCGAGCGCCGCACCCATCGCTGGACCGCCTGCCATCGCGTCGTCGGTATCGATCCCCGTCAGGTCGAAGCGCGCAGGAAACACGGTCGTGAACCAGCCGACGGTCCGGTCCAAATTCGCCCCGGGCACCGCGGCCTCTTCGCGACCGTGACCCTCGATTCGAATCAACGCGGATGGCTCGTCGACGCCTCGCCGCGCACGCCACGCCGTCACCGCGACCGCGAGCGCCGCGAGGAGACCGTCGTTGACGCCGCCGCGCGTCACGGCAGGGACCGCGGTGAGCAGCGACCTCGTGATCTCGCCCGAGACGTCGAGGCGGATCTCCCGGACCGTCGACTTCACATCGACGGCCGGGTCGAACGCGCGCGTCGACAGCAACGGGTCGGGCCCGTCGACGATGTCGCGCCACAGCGGCATTTCTTCGGCACGCGCGTGGACTCGCTCCGGCTCACGCAGCGCATGCGCCCAGGTCCGCATCGACGTTCCGCTAGCAGCCAACTCGGGCTGTTGGCCTGCAGTCCGGTGTGCCCACGCTGTCACGAAGTCCGGCACCAGGATTCGCCACGACACACCGTCGACGGCGACGTGGTGCACGACGACGATCAATCGACCGATCGGGTCCAGCCACACGCACTGCAGCACAACACCGTCGGCAGGCTGCAGCCGTCCGACCGCCGCATTCAGTTCGGCCGTCGCGATCGTCGTCAGTTCGGCCGGCGACATGGTCGCGTCGACCTCGACCCGATGCACCAGGCTGTCGACATCGACCGAGCCTGGCGGCAAGGTTTCCAGCCGCAACCCGGATTCCTCGTCGGTCAACCTGGCCCGCAGCATGTCGTGCCGGTCGACGACGGCCGCAACGGTGGCGACGACACCGTCGCGGTCGATGCCGACCGGCAAGCGCAGCACCACTGATTGTGCGAAGCGGCTGTTGCCGCCAGGCTGGCGAAGCAGGTACTCCATCACCGGGGTCAACGGGATGTCACCGACACCGCCGCCGGGCATCTCATCCAGGGGCGGCACCGCATCGGCGAGATTCGCGGCAGCCGCTTCGATCAGGCCCGCGACGGTCCGTCGCTCGAACACATCGCCCGCCGTGATCAGGAAGCCACGCGCCTTCGCCCTCGACACCAGCTGGATCGCGAGGATGCTGTCGCCGCCCAACTCGAAGAACGAATCGTCGACGCCGACATCGGCAATCCCGAGCACCTGCGCGTACACCTCCACCAGCGCACGCTCGGCGTCGGTTTCGGGCGCACGGAACGCGCGCGTCTCGAATACCGGCGCTGGCAATGCCTTTCGGTCCAGCTTGCCGACCGCAGTGAGCGGGATTGCAGCCAGCTCGACGATCGCGGTCGGCACCATGTAGTTCGGCAACTGGGCGGCAAGGCGCTCCTTCAAGCCGGTCGGATCGATCGTGGCGCCCGAGGTCGGGACGACATAGGAGACGAGCACGGTGGCGCCGGATGGTCCGTCGACGCCGAGCGTCGTGGCGAATTCGACGTCGTCCTCGCGCATCAGGGCGGCGTCGATCTCGCCGAGCTCGATGCGCAGCCCGCGCACCTTGACCTGGAAGTCGCTGCGGCCCACGTAGTCCAGGGTGTAGTCGTGGGTCCAGCGCACGACGTCACCGGTGCGATACATCCGCTGCGACGGATCGAAGGGATTGGCCACGAAGCGGCTCGCGGTCAGGTCCGGGCGGAGGTGATAGCCACGCGCCAACGCCGGACCGGCGAGATACAGCTCACCCGCGATGCCCATCGGGACCGGCCGCAGCCGCTCGTCGAGCACGAGCGCAGCGCTGCCGGTCACCGGTCCGCCGATGGTGATCGGCGCACCGTTCTTCAGTGGCGTCGAACCCGTTGCCCAGATGGTGAACTCGGTCGGGCCGTACAGGTTGATCAGCGCACGCCCATCGGCCCACCGGCCGACGAGGTCCGGGCTGACTGCTTCACCGGCGACGGCCAGAACAGCGAGCCCCGCGACCTCGGCAGGGTCGATCGACGACAGCGCGGACGGCGTGATCACCGCGTGCGAGACCGCGTGCTCGCGGATGAGATCGGCCAGGTCGCTACCGCCGAACACGGTTGCCGGCGAGACGATCAGGGCCGCCCCCGCTCCGAATGCCATCGTCATCTCGAACAACGATGCATCGAAGCTGGGTGACGCGACCTGCAGCACACGCGACTCGGCGTCGAGCTGAATCCCTTCGCGCTGTGCCCGAACCAGATTCGCGATACCGCGGTGCGTGACGACGACACCCTTAGGCAGCCCGGTCGATCCCGACGTGTAGATGACGTACGCAGCGGTGTCGAGCCGAGTTGCACCGAGTAGTTCGCTCGCGGCAATCGGTGCCGGAGACACCGTCGCCATGCGCTCGACGACGCTGTCGTCGTCGGCGACGAGCCAGGAGACGTTGTCCGGCAATCGGCGTCGATCGACCTCCACCGTCACACCGACGGTGGCACCGCTATCGGTGAGCATGTGTTCGATCCGCTCCGCCGGATGGTTGGGGTCGATCGGGACGAACGCAGCCCCGGTCTTCGCGACAGCCCAGACCGCGACGATCGGTTGCAGCGACCGTTTGAGGGCAAGCGCAACGACCGACTCCGGACCTGCTCCTGCCTGGATCAGCAGCCGCGCAAGCTGGTTGGATCGCTCGTCGAGTTCGCGGAAGGTCAACGTTGTCGACCCGGCGACGACGGCCGTCCGTTCAGCGTAAGTCTGTGCGGCAGCCCCGAACAGCTCGGCAAGCGTGATCGGCTCCACGCCAGCGCTGCCGGTGACGGGCACCAGGGCCGCTCGTTCGATGTCGTCGAGTAGATCGACGCTGCCGACCAGCATTTCCCGATTCGTGCAGATCGCCTCCAGGATTCGGGTGAACCACGTGCCGAAGCGATGGGCTGTGTCGGGGGAGAACAAGTCTGTCGCGTAGGTCAATTCACCGTCCAGCCCGCCCTCGGACCCATCGGCCGCAAATCGCTCCCGCAACGTCAACGACAAATCGAACTGCGACGAATCCCGTTGCAGATCTTCGACGGTGACGGTCAATCCACCCAGATCGATCACCGGCTCGGCGAAGTTCTGCAACGACAACGACACCTGGAAAATCGGGTGGTGCGCCGTCGACCGCACCGGATTCAGCGCCTGCACCAACCGCTCGAACGGCACATCCGCGTTCGCGAACGCATCGAGATCCCTGGTGCGGACCTGGTCGAGCAACTCGGCGAACGTCATGTCCGGCTCGAGCTGCGCTCGCAAGGCGAGTGTGTTGACGAACATCCCGACCACATCGTCGAGGACCTGCTCACCTCGACCCGCGATAGGTGTGCCGATCGTGACGTCCTGAGTCGAGCCGATTCGCGCGAGAAGTATTGCGAGCGCGGCGTGCACCACCATGAACACGCTGACGTTCTCGGCTCGTGCCCGCTCGACCACGCGGGCATGGGTGCCCGCATCGATAGCGAACGGCAGGTCCACGCTGTGTGCCGACTGCACCGCAGGCCGCGGCTTGTCGATCGGCAACTCGAGCTGGTCCGGCAGGTCGGCCAGGTTCGTCTTCCAGAAGTCGATCTGCTTGGCCGACAACGATTCCGGATCTGATTCCTCGCCGAGGACCTCCCGCTGCCACAACGCGAAGTCCGCGTACTGCACCTCGAGCGGATCCCAGAACGGTGCCACGCCCGCGGCCCGCGCCGCGTACGCGCTGACGAGATCGCGTGCCAACGGCGTCATCGACGTGCCGTCGGCGCTGATGTGATGCACGACCAACACCACGACGTGCACCTGTGGGGCCACCTGGAACAGCCTCGCCCGCAACGGCGTTTCACGGGTGATGTCGAACCCGGTCCCCGCCACCTGGCGGACCGCAGCGCTCAATTCGCCCAGGTCGGTGATGATGTCAGGCATCAGGTCCGGAGTCGATCCGCTTGCAGCCACGATCTGCTGGACCGGACCGGCGTCGTCGGACGGGTAGACCGTCCGCAGCGTCTCGTGCCGCTCGATCACATCGGCGACCGCGGTCTGCAACGCAGCGACGTCCAGCGGTCCCGTCAAGCGAAGCGCCGCAGTGATGTTGTACGTGGCAGAGCCGGGATCGAGCTGATTGATGATCCACATCCGTTGCTGCGCAAACGACAAGAGCACTCGGTCCGGCCGCTCGCGAGCCATCAGCACCTGGCGTTCGGTGCCGCCACCGGTGGAGATTCGCATCGCGAGCAGCGCCGTCGTCGGAGCGTCGAACAGGTCACGCAGCGTCACCGACGAACCCAATGCGGCATTGATCCGGGCGATCACCCGCGTCGCGATCAACGAGTTACCGCCGAGATCGAAGAACGACGCGTCGATACTGACCCGCTCGACCTCGAGCACCTCGGCGATCACGTTTGCCACCGCACGCTCGACGTCGGTGCGCGGCGCGAGGTACTTGCGACTCGTGGCCGCAAAGTCCGGCACTGGCAACGCTTTCCGGTCCAGCTTGCCGACGGGGGTCAGCGGAATGTCATCGAGTACGACGATGAAGCCAGGCACCATGTAGCCGGGCAACGTCGTCGCGATCCGCTCCCGCAAGCGCTCGGTATCCAGCGTGATCCCCTGTGCAGGGAGCACATACGACACCAGTACGGTCGACCCCGCCGGACCCGCCCGACCGATCGTCGCCGCATACTCGACCTCGTCGTCACGCGATAGCACGGCATCGATTTCGCCGAGCTCGATCCGCAGACCGCGAATCTTGACCTGGAAGTCGCTGCGGCCCATGTATTCCAACTCGAGCGCATCGGGTGCCCAGCGCACCATGTCGCCGGTCCGATACATCCGCTCCCCCGGCGCACCGTACGGATTCGCGATGAACCTGGTCGAGGTCATCTCCATGCGGTTGAAGTAGCCGCGGGAAAGACCTGGTCCGGCGAGGTACAGCTCGCCAGACACTCCCCTCGGGACCGGACGCAACCACGAGTCGAGCACCATCAGCGATGCGCCACGGATCGGTCCGCCGATCGTGACGACCTGGCCGGCGGCCATCTTGCCCGACCCGGTGGCCCAGATACTGAATTCGGTCGGTCCGTACAGGTTCACCAGTGACCGGCCGGGCGACCAGCGCTCGACCAGCTCCGGCCCAGATGCTTCGCCTGCAACCGCGAGGGTCTGCAGGTCGTCGAGGCCGGCAGGGTCCATCGTGGCCAACGCCGACGGTGTGATGACAGCGTGCGTCACGCCCTCGGTCCGCAAGAGATTCTCGAGGTCGGGGCCGCCGTATACCTCCGGCGGCGCGATGACGACCCGTGCACCGGAACCATGTGCGCACAGCAGCTCGAACACCGACGCGTCGAAGCTCGGCGAGGCGACCTGCAGGACGCGCGACGACGCGGTCAGTGCGAGCGATTCCCGTTGCGCCTCGGTCAGATTCGCCAGACCACGGTGCGTCAACAGCACCGCCTTCGGCTTGCCCGTCGAGCCGGACGTGTAGATCAGGTACGCGGTCTGGTCGACGTGGATCGTTGCGCCGCGTTCCGCGTCCGTGATCGGCGCATCGGAGATCGTCATGACACGACGGATCGTGTTCATGTCGTCGAGCAACAGCCAGTCGATCGAGCCGGGCAGGCTCTGCCCCAATGCTGTGGTGGTGATGCCGATCGTCGCCTGCGAATCGGTCACCATATGTTCGATGCGCTCCGGCGGATGATTGGGATCCATCGGTGCGAAGGCCGCTCCGGTTTTGGCGACCGCCCAGATACCGACCACCGATTCCATGGACCGCGTCAACGCAAGCGCAACGAACCGGTCCGGGCCGACGCCGCGGCGCAGCAGCACGCGGGCGAGCCGGTTGGACCAGCGGTCCAGCTCGCGGAACGTCAGCGCCGTGTCACCCGAAATCGCCGCGACAGCATCGGGATCGATGCGAGCAGCGTTGGCGAAGATCTCCGGCATGGTGACGAAGTCGATCGACGGCGGCCCGACCACCGGAAGCAATTCACTCCGCTCGGCCGCATCGCAGGACTGCAGCGACGCCACTCGCGCCGTGGGGTTTTCGGCGATCTGCGTCAGCATGTTGACGAACCGGTCGAGCAGCACCGTGGCTGCTGTACGGCCCGTTTCGTCGGCGATGTACTTCAGCGCGATCCGCAGGGTGCCCGAATTTTCGGGAATCACCATGAGGTTCAACGGATACGGCGTCGCGTCCGTGCCTTCGATCGCAACGATCCGCATCCCGGCGATGTCCATCGTCGCCGCAAGCGCATCAGTGTCGATCGGGTACGACTCGAAAACCGTGAGAGTGTCGAACAATTCGGGCAAACCGACGGCCTGGTGGATATCGGCCAACCCGATGTGCTGATGGTCCAGCATCGTCGCCTGGTTCGACTGAATCCGCACCAGCAACTCGGTCACCGTCTCGGCCGGGTTCAACTGCACCCGAACGGGAACGGTGTTGATGAACAACCCGACCATGTCCTCGACACCCGCCAGCTGCGGCGGCCGACCCGAGACCGTCCCACCGAACACCACATCGGTCCGACCGGTCAACATGGCAAGCAGCAACGCCCACGCCGCCTGGACCGCCGTATTGACTGTGACGCCAAGTGATTTGCCCAGGTCGGTCAGTGCCGCAGCCGTGTCCATCGAAAGCTCGGTCTCGACCTGACCGGTTTCCGTCGACTCGATATCGGCCAGGCTCGGGACTGCGCGGGTCGGTGCATCGATTCCGGACAACGCCTCCGCCCACGCCGCTTTCGACGCAGCCAAATCCTGGTCGTTCAGCCACGCCAGGAACTCCTTGTAGGACCGTGCGGGCGGCAGTACGGACATGTCACCCGAGGTCACGTACAGCGTCAACAACTCTTTGACCAGCAGCGGTGTCGACCAACCATCCAGCGCAACATGGTGATTGGTGAGCAACAACTTGAACGTATCGGCGCCGGTGCGGATGAATGTGAAGCGCAGCAACGGTGGCTGCGTGAGATCGAAACGAGTGCTCGCGTCGGCGGCGACGACCCGTTCCAGCTCGAGTGCGCGTTCGTCTTCGTCCGCGATCGTCGTGAGATCAACCTCAGTCCAGGGCAATTCGGCTTCGGGCAGCACGATCTGGCGCGGTCCGTCGACGGTCTCGACGAACGCCACGCGCAAGTTCTCGTGCCGGACGACCAAGCCCTGCCCGGCCTTTCGCAGGCGCTGCGCATCGACGGCACCTTCGAGGGTCAGGGTTGCCTGGACCGTGTAACCGTCGGCGGTGTCGGTGTCGTAGAGCGCATGGAACAACAGGCCGAACTGCAGCGGCGAGAGCGGCCAGGCGTCGATCATGGTGGGGTACTTGGCCTCCCACAACTCGATCTGCGCCTGCGTCGCATCGATCAGACCGAAATCCGACGGCGAGCGTCCGCCTGCAGACTCGGTCTGCGCGTGCTCGGCGAGTGCGGCCAACGCCTCGCCCCACAATTCAGCGAGTTCAGCGACGTCTTCGGCATCGATGATCTTCGACGCATAAGCCCACGTGACCGCGATTCGCGCGCCGTCGCCGGTGTCCTCGGTGATCGCGTTGATGTCGATCACCGCAGGCAGAGCCATCTGCGGGTCCTGCGTCGAGGCGAATCTGCGCGGGACGAACGGTCCGTCGGAGCCTCCGGTTCCCGAGCGGCCCAGGTAGTTGAAGCTGATCTGCGGTGTGGGACCTGCCGCGAGGAGCGATCCGGCCTCAGCGTCGAGGTAGCGCAGCATTCCGTAGCCGACACCACGGTCCGGGACCGAGCGCAACTGCTCCTTGATCGCCTTGATCGACGCACCCGCCGACGGACCGCCGGCAAACGCATCGTCGAGGTAGATGGCTGAGAGGTCCAGCGCGATCGGATACACGCTGGTGAACCAGCCGACCGTCCGAGCGATGTCGGCGCCGGGGACAACGTTCTCTTCGCGACCATGCCCTTCGAGCGTCAGAAGCGTTGACGTGCTGTGAATTCCGCGGTTGTAACGCCACCGCGTCACAGCCATCGCGAGCGCCGTCAGCAATGCGTCGTCGGCACCACAGTGAAAGCGCTCCGGCACCTGGGTCAGCAGAACGCCTGCGACGTTCGCAGGAATCGTCGTCTCGATGTGCTGCATCGTCGAATACACGTCGACCACCGGATCGATCGCCCGCTCGCCGAGGATCGGATCCTCCGTGGCCAGAATCGCCTGCCACGCAGGGAGTTCCGCTGTGCGCATGAGAAGTTGCGCGGTGTCGCGCTGCCCGTGCGCCCAGCGCCGGAACGACGTTGCGACCGGCGCCAACGAGGGCTCTTGGCCGCCGACGATCTGCGTCCATGCGGTCGCGAAGTCTGGCAACAGGATTCGCCAAGACACACCGTCGACCACCAGGTGATGCAACACCATCCACAAGAGTCCGTCGGCGCCGACGGAGTCAAGCCACACGAATCGCGCGACCGCGCCCGCGTGCGGATTCAGCAGGTCCGCGGCGCGCTGCAACTCCCGCTCGACCGAGAATTCGTCGATAGGGCCGACGACATGATCGAGCAGTGTTGCCGCATCGATGGTCCTCGGCGGATCGACGACGATCTGCCAACCACCGTCGGCGTCGGTCACCAGCCGCGACCGCAGCATGTCGTGCCGATCGAGCAGGGCCTGCACCGCACCGGCGAGATTCGCCTCGTCCACACCAGGCGGCAACGGCAGCAACACCGACTGACTGAAGCGGTCGAAGGATCCGGCCGTCTCGACCATCGCCGCGATCACCGGCGTAATGGGCACCTCGCCCACGCCACCGCCCGGCAACTCCACAAGCGCTTGTGCCGCATCCACTACGGTCGCCACCGCCGCGAGACCGGCAATCGTCTTGCGCTCGAACACATCCCGGGCCGAGAATGCCAGACCGGCAGCCTTCGCCCGCGCGACCAGCTGAATCGAGACGATGCTGTCGCCACCGAGGGCGAAGAAGCTCTCGTCGACCCCCACCGATTCCAACCCCAGCACGTCCGCGAACAACCGCTCCAACACCTCCTCGCGCGCGTTCGTCGGCGCTCGCCCGACGGTCGATCGTGAGCCGAAGTCGGGTGCAGGCAACGCTTTACGGTCGACTTTGCCGACCGGGGTGAGCGGAACCGCGTCGAGCACCATGATCGACGCGGGCACCATGTAGGCGGGCAGGAACTCGCCGACGAACGATTTGAGTTGGTCGGGAACGATCGCCGCGTCGAGCGTTCCCACGACATACGCCGCGAGTGCCGTGGCGCCGGCGGGAGTCTTGACGCCGATGGTGATCGCGAAGTCGACGTCGTCGTGCGCCTGCAAGGCTGCGTCGATCTCACCCAACTCGATCCGGTATCCCCGGACCTTGACCTGGAAATCGCTGCGACCCAGAAACTCCAACCACAATTCGTCGTCGCCACGGTTCCAGCGGACCAAGTCGCCGGACCGATACATCCGCGCACCAGGCGCACCGAACGGATTGGCCACGAACCGATCCGCCGTCTGCGCAAACCGATTGTGATACCCGCGAGCCAAACCGGGCCCCGCCAAATACAACTCTCCGACCGCACCGATCGGCACCGGCCGCAACTGACCGTCCAGCACCAACCCCTCGTGACCACGAACGAGGCTGCCGATCGACACCCGACCACCCGGCACCATCGGAGGTGTAAAGGTGGCTGCCACAGTCGCTTCCGTCGGACCGTAGCTGTTGAGCAGCCGCTTACCCGTCCACTTCGTCACCAGGTCCGGCGGACACGCGTCACCACCGACGACCACGGACTGCAGGTCGGGGACGCGCTGCGGATCCAGCGTCGCGACAACCGACGGGGTTCCTTCCAGCACGCTCACGCGGTGTGCTGACAGGACGTCGGCGAGGTCGTCACCGCCGTACAGTCCCGGCGGCACGACGGCCAGCGTCGCACCCGCCACGAACGTCATGAACAACTCTTCGATCGAAGTGTCGAAGCTCGGCGATACCGCATGCGCCACAACCGACGCCGCGCTCACCTGCAACGCCTCGGCACCGCTGGCAACCATGTTCGCCAGACCGCGGTGGGCGACGACCACGCCCTTCGGCAACCCCGTCGACCCGGACGTATAGATCATGTACGCCGCGTCGTCGAGCCGAATCGGCTCGAGCCGCTCGGCATCGGTGATCGCCGCCGCCGAGAAGCCTTCGACGGCATCGAGAATGATCCACTCGACGTTGTTCGGCAGCCCTTCCCGCGATGCCGAAACCGTCAGCCCCACAACCGCACCGCTGTCGGACACCATGTGCTCGATACGGTCCGCCGGATACGTGGGATCCACCGGCACGAACGCCGCCCCAGACTTCACCACACCCCACGTCGCGACCACCGACTCCAACGACCGACCGATCGCCACCGCCACCGTCGAACCCGGACCTGCACCCAAGCCGATCAACTTGCGACCCAACCGATTCGACAACTCGTCGAGCTCGCGATACGTCAGCGACTCCGCATTCCATCGCACGGCAACATGGTCGGGATCCACCGCGACACCACGGGCCAACAAGTCGGGCAGCGTTCGTGCTTGCTCACTTGCAGGTCCGCGGACCGGGAGGAGCATCGCCCGTTCGTCGTCGGTCAGTACGTCGAGCGATGCGAGCGCGGCATCGACGCCGGCGGCGAGGAACGTGTGCAGGAACGCGACGAAGCGGCTGTGCTGGGCTTGCAATTCATCGCGGGTGTACAGGTTCGGGTTGGCCTGGAAATCGATGTGGGTGCTCTCGCCGCCCATGCCGGGGTACAGATTGATGAACAGGTCGTCGATCAAACCCGAAGTGAGAACGTGCAATCTGCCGGTGACCGAGCCGAAGTTCAGCCGAGTGTCGACCATCATCAGGTTCACCGACGGACCGAACGACGCCGCCTCGTCCATCGCCCACCCGAGATCGCGGACGATGTCTTCCTGCCGATACCGCTGCCGACGCAAAGCGCCCGTCAACTCGGACTGCGCTTTGAGAATGAGCTCCCCCACGGTCAGCTGGCCCAACTGCAGCCGCAGCGGCACGACGTTCGCCAGCATGCCGCCCGACCGACGCATCACTGCCGTCGTTCGCGCCGACACAGGGAGGCTCAACAGCACCTCGTCGGCACTGGCCATCCGGCCCAGATACGCGCCGAACGCCGCAACGACAATCGGCGCGATGCTCGAGTTCTGTGCCTTCGCAACCACGTCCAACAACTCCGCGGTCTCAGCGGGCAACGACCCCGTCACGAGCCGTGGGTGCGCATCGACCTCTGCGGTCCGTCCAGCGAGGCTCACCGCATCCGCCATCCCGGCCAGATGCTCACGCCAGTACTCACCGTCGGCCTTGAACCGATCCGACGACCGATACGCCGAGTCCGCGTCGACGATCTTCACGAGATCGTCGGCCTTCGACGCCTCTGGCTCTCGCCCTTCCACGACGGCGTTGTACAGATCCGAGATCCGGTTGATCAGCGTGACCGCACCGAACCCGTCGAGCACGATGTGATGAATGCGCGTGTACCAGAAATAGCGGTCGTCGCCGACGCGCAGCAGCGCGACGTTGACGAGGCGGTCAGCGATCAGGTCCAGCGGTGCGCTGTACTCCTCGCGCATCCATTCGTGCGCGGCTGCCTCGGGGTCCTGCTCGGTCCGTAGGTCGATCTCGACGACCTCTTCGTCCTGCGTCGTATCGACGACTTGGAAAGGCAGGTCGTCGATTTCGATCAAACGCAGGAAGCCCGTTCCGAATTCACGTCCGGCGATCCGGCTGCACTCGTTGAGCAGCCCGACGTCCAACACGCCGTTCAGCTCGACGTACTGCGCGATGGAAATCGGCGCGCTGCCTGCGAAATGCTGAGCGAACCAGATTCCGCGCTGCGCGGCCGAGAGAGGAAATGGAGCCGAGCCCTGATGCATTGAATTTCCCTTACTCGCATTGCGAGAGCACTCGATTGGGTAGGTACCGAGGTCAACGATGAGCGGAAGCGGATGGGTTCAAACGCTACGCGCGCGCGACGAGCTCCGGCAGGAAACCCTGCCGGAGCATTCGCGGAATATCAGCGGCGCGAGGTGCCGCCCGCTGTCAAGCAGCCGGTGCGAGCTCGTTGATCGTGACCGGGGCGTCCGAGGTGGTCATGTAGCGGCGAACGGTCGACAGATCGTCGAGCAGCAGCCAGTCGACGTCATTCGAGAGCGTCGCGCGCCGCGCCTTGGTGGTGACGCCGATCTTGATCGGTGCGTCGGCGGCCGCATCGCCTTGGACCACGATGGCGCCGATCTTCGTGATCGCGGCGCGGGCCACGACCGACTCGACGGATACCGCGAGGGCCATGGCGACCGAAGCACCGTCGCGGGCACCGAGGCTCATGAGCAGGCGGGCGAGGCGGTTGGACCACAGCTCCAGCTCGAGCGGTAGTGCAACGTCAGCAGCGGCGAGGTCGAAGGTGGTCTGGGTCTGGATCGTGGTGGTGGTCATCGAAGTTCCTCCGTCGTTTCTTTGTTGACTCCAATCTTGTCGAAACGAGCGGTGAGAACTAGGTGCCCAAGAGGTGGGTGGAGCGCCCTGAGGGTGGGTGTTGTTCACCCCTAAGGTGCGACGTCCGGCATTGTCATATAGCGACGGACAGTGACCACGTCGTCGAGGATCAGCCAATCGATCGCGTCGGAGAGTCCCGCACGCTGGGCTTTTGTCGTCATTCCGGCGACGATCGGCGCTGCTGCACCAGGCTCGACGCCTTGTTCGGAGGCGACGGCCTTCGCGCCGGCCTTCGAAATCGCCGTCCGAGCAACGATCGACTCGACCGACGGCGTCAGCGCCACAGCGACCGCCGTGCCGTGGGTTGCCCCGAGGCTGATCAGCAGGTGGGCGAGGCGGTTGGACCAGCGGTCGAGCTCGGCAGGTACGCGCACAGCGGACGCGTCGGTCAACGTCGACATGAACGACGCGACTGCCGACTGCGCAACAGTGTCGGGCATCGTGAGCTCCTGAATCTTGAAGCTGGTCAGGCGGCCTGTGCGCGCTCGACCGCGGTGACCGGCGCGTCGGACGAGGTCATGTAGCGGCGAACGGTCGACAGGTCGTCCAGCAGCAGCCAGTCGATGTCGTTCGACAGCGCCGGGCGGTGCGACTTGGTGGTGACGCCGACCTTGATCGTCTGACCAGCAACGGAGTCGCCGTGGACGACCGTGGCGCCGGTCTTGGTGATCGCGCTGCGGGAAACGAGCGACTCGACAGAGGCCGTGAGCACCATCGCGACAGGAGCGCCTTCGCGTGCGCCGAGGCTCATGAGCAGGCGGGCGAGGCGGTTGGTCCACAGCTCCAGCTCGACCGGCAGTGCGATGTCGGAAGCATCGGTCAGGGTGGTGATGAAAGATGCTGCCGTTTGCGTCTGGATCGTGGTGGTGGTCATCGTGGTTCCTCCGTCTTGACTGCTTTTCTTGTTGACTCCAATCTTGTCGATTCGGGTCCCCCGAAATAGGTGCCACAGGGGTGGGGTGCACGCCCTCAGGGTGGGTGTTGTTCACCCCTAGGTATCGCGTGTTGCTGCCGGCTAAGAGGCCATAGGCTCACCGCGTGACCGAATTGCATCCGAACCTCATCGCGCTAGCCCCACTGCTCGGCTCGTGGGCGGGTGAGGGGGCTGGCGAATATCCGACGATCGAGTCGTTCGGCTACCTCGAGACCATCACGTTCGGGCACGTCGGCAAGCCGTTCCTCGCGTACGGCCAGCGCACGAAGGCCGCCGACGACGGTCGACCGCTACACGCCGAGACCGGCTACCTGCGAGTTCCCACAGCTGGACGGGTCGAACTCGTCCTCGCGCATCCGACGGGAATCACGGAAATCGAGGAAGGCACCGTCACCGAGACGGACGGGACGTTGCATATCGAGCTGCAGACCACGTCGATCGGCCGCAGCTCGACCGCCAAGGAGGTAACCGCGCTTGCCCGTTCGTTCACGATCAGCGGCGACGAGCTGACCTACCAGGTCCAGATGGGGGCAGTCGGCCAGCCGTTGCAGCATCACCTCGCCGCGACCTTGCGAAGGCAGCCGCCGACACAGTGACAGGATGGCGGGCATGCCGAAGCAGCCAGTCCGGATGGTCACGGTCCCTGCCGATCTCGACGCTGTCACCACGGTCGGTGCCGAGGACACATCGCAGGGGGTCGACGTCGAACGAATCTGGGACGCGGTCCGCACCTGGTACAGCGCGGGCGCTCATCCCGCGATCCAGTTGTGCCTGCGGCACAACGGCAGTGTCGTTCTCAACCGGTCGATCGGGCACTCGACAGGCAACGCTCCGACCGATTCGCCTGACGCCGAGAAGGTCGTCGCCACTCCTGACACCCCGTACTGCGTGTACTCGGCGGCAAAGGCGATCACGACGACGTTGTTCCACATGCTGGTCGAGCGCGGCACGCTGTCGCTCGAAGACCGGGTGTGCGACTACTTGCCGGGCTACACGACCCACGGCAAGGACCGCACGACCATCCGCCACGTCCTCACCCACAGCGCAGGCGTGCCATTCCTCCCCGCGAGCGCGCTCGACCTCGATCGCATCGACGACAGCGAGTTCACCCTCGACGCGCTGTACGCACTGAAGCCGGTCTACAAGCCGGGCAGGTTCCACACCTACCACGCCGCGACGTGGGGACCGCTGACCCGAGAGATCATCCACGCCGCCACGGGCAAAAACATTCGTGACCTGCTCGCCGCCGAGATCCTCGGTCCGCTCGGTTTTCAGTGGACAAACTATGGCGTTGCGCCGCAAGATGTTTCGAAGGTGGCGTTGAGTTACGTGACCGGTCGTCCGTTTCCGCGACCGATCGAAGCGGCGATGCGGAAGACACTCGGCGGCACCCTCGAGGACATCATCCCGATCACGAACGATCCCCGATTCCTGACCGGTGTGCTCCCCTCGTCGAACACGGTCTCGACGGCGTTCGAGTTGTCGAGGTTCGCCGAAATCCTTTGTCGTGGTGGCGAACTCGACGGGGTCCGCGTGCTGAAGCCGGAAACCTTGAGCAATGCGCTGACGCCCCAGACCCGCCTGCGCCCGGACTTCGCAACCGGTCTCATGCCGCTGCGCTGGGGTGTGGGCTACATGCTCGGCTCCACCAGGTTCGGTCCGTTCGGTCGCGGCGCAGGCCGATCGTTCGGCCATCTCGGACTACTCGACATCGCCGTCTGGGCCGACCCCGAACGTGGCCTGTCCGGCGGCCTCATCAGCAGCGGCAAGCCCGGACCGCACAAGGGAATGAACCTCTACCCCGCGCTGATGGACCGAATTACCGCCGATATTCCAGTGATTCAGTAGCCGTCCGGCAACGCGGCGAACATGTCCCGGGTCACCGCGACCGCGTTGTCGGAGCTGCCGCCGCGCACGACGAGGGTCGCGAACGCGATGTCGCCGCGGTAGCCCACGAACCACGCGTGCGAACCGCCCTCGACTTCGGCCTCCCCCGTTTTGCCGTAGATCTCGCCTTGGTCGGCGATGCGGGTTGCGGTACCGCTCGTGACGACGAGTCGCATCATGTCGCGCAAGCCGTCGATCATCGGCGGTTTGATCGGCGGACGATCGCCTTCGATCTTGGTGTCGAATCCGTTGATGAGCTGGGGCACGGGCGTCGATCCGCGAGCCACTGTCGCTGCGGCGAGGGCCATTCCGAACGGGCTGACCACGACCTTGCCCTGGCCGAAGCCGTCCTCGGTTCGTTGCACGAGTTCGGTGGCGGGCGGGACCGAGCCTGAATCCGTGGGCAGCCCGACGACTGTGTAGTCCGGGCCGATCCCGAGTTCCGACGCGGCGACGTTGAGTGCATTCGGCGCCATCTCACTCGCGAGCTTGGCGAACGAGGTGTTGCAGGATCGCGCGAACGCGGTCGCCATCGGCACTGTGCCCAGGGAGAATTCGTTGTAGTTGGGGATGCTGCGATCGCCGATCTCGATGCGACCTGGACACGGCACCGACGAATCCGGCGTCGCAAGCCCGCCGTCGATGGCGGCAGCAGCGGTGATGATCTTGAACGTCGAGCCAGGCGGGTAGAGACCTGTCGTCGCCACCGGACCGTCGCGGTCGGCGGCCTTGTTCTGTGCCACAGCAAGAATCGCGCCGGTCGACGGCTGAATGACGACCATCATCGCCTGATCAGCGCTGACGTTGACAGCCGCCTGCGCCGCCTCTTGGATCGGTCGGTCCAGGCTGATCGTGAACGACGCCGACGGCTGCGGCTTCGTCTCCGTGAGCACACCGGTGTCGACGCCATCCGGGTTGACCGTGACGACACTCCATCCGGCTTTGCCGTCGACGTCGTCGATGATCGTCTTCTTGACCTGGCTGATCAGGTCCGGGGCGAAACTGCGGTCGGTGGATACCAGGTCCGCCTCGTCGTGACTGGTGACGCCGGGCATCGTCGACAACACCAGCTCGACCGTGTCGAAATCTTCCTGCTTCAGGGTCGCGACGCGGTAGTCGCCTTTTGCGGCCGTCGCCGATTCGACGATGGACTGTGCGGTGATCGTCGGGTCGAACCTGCTCAGCGCGCCGGCGAGCGAATTCGCGACCGCGACGATGTTGCCCGTCTTCGACGCATCGATGCTGATGCGGTGGACCGTGCCGGGAACCAGCACGTCGGAGCCCGAATGTTCGTTCACTCGCGCTCGCGGTGCAGGCGTCGCGCGCAGTGACATGGTTTGGGTCTCGCTGAGCTTCGGGTGAATGTCGGCCGATGTCCACCGGACCGTCCAGTCACCGTTTCGGCGACCCATCAACAGAGTGCCCGAGTAGGTCCAGACGCGGTTCTTCGGCAGCTGCCACTCGTAGGTGTATTCGACCACCGCAGTATCGCCGTCGATGCGGGCCGAGCCGGTCGATGCCGTCATCGACTCGGCTTGCAGGTCTTGCCAGGTCCGGGCGAGCGCGATCTGTGCATCTTGGGGCTCGTCGGTTGCCTTCGCGGCACGCGCGATGTCCTTCTTGGCGAACGCCTCGACGAAGGCCTCGGCAGCCGGCGACGGACCGGCGGGCTTGGGTGTGCACGACGACAATCCGAAGGTCAACAGGACAACCGTGCCGCACACCAGGCCTCGGGCACCGGGTGACGTGCGCAAACTACGGATGTTCATCGCCGCCATGATAATTCGGCGGAGCGGTCAAGCTGTGGAGGCAGGGCCGACCGGTGAGCGGTCAGTCCAGCAACACCGTAGAAAACGTCGCGACCTGCCGGAATCCGACTCGCTCGTACGCACGCCGAGCAGCGATGTTGTAGTCGTTGACGTACAAACTGGCCGTTCGTCCCGATGCGACGATCAGATTCGCGACCGCCGCTGTGCCGGCGGCGCCGATTCCGTGACCGCGACGGTCGGGATGAACCCATACGCCCTGAATCTGGCCGACCGTGCGAGACAGCGCGCCGACCTCGGCTTTGAACACGACCTGGCCGTCTTCGAACCGCGCCCAGGTGCGGCCGGTCGAGATGAGGTTCGCAACGCGTCGCCGGTACCCGCCGCCACCATCGCCGGTCCGCGGATCGACACCGACTTCCTCGATGAACATCGCAATCGCCGCGGTCAGGTAGCTGTCGAGTTCGGACATCGTCGCCAGTCGAACAAGCGGGTCCGGGTGGATGAGCGACGGATGCCGCAGCGAGAGCAACGGCTGCTCGGAACGGAGCTCGCGCGGCGGGCCCCAATCGTTGGACAGGAGATCCCACAGTGGAAGCGCCAGCTCACGGCGCCCGACTATCGATGAGCAGGTCCGGGAACCGCGGCTCGCCCGCTCGGCGAATGCGCGCAGGTCATCGGCGTTGCCGCGCAACGGAACCAGGTTGGCGCCGCTGTAACACAGGGACTCGGACGGTCCGCCGCGGCTCCACAGCTCACCGGGAAATGCACCGGGACTCAGTCCGAATTCTTGGACGCGCGCGGCGACCATGCATGACGCGATCGCATCAGCGTCCAGCACCCGAAGGACCTGAGCTTCGTCGCGGATGCCCAGCGGCTTTGCACCGAGCAGTTTCAGCACGTCATCAGCGTGCCATGAAAAGGGCCATTAGCGGAAGAATTATGAAACAGTCACCGACGGCGCGCCGGAGGTTTCAGCGTCGTCCCACTCCTCGGCAATCCGCATCGCCTCTTCGATCAGCGTCTCGACGATCATCGCTTCCGGCACGGTCTTGATCACCTTGCCCTTCACGAAGATCTGGCCCTTGCCGTTGCCCGAGGCAACGCCGAGGTCGGCCTCGCGTGCTTCGCCTGGACCGTTGACGACACAGCCCATCACCGCGACGCGCAGCGGGATCTCCATGCCTTCCAACCCAGCGCTGACCTCGTTCGCCAAGGTGTAGACGTCGACCTGCGCGCGACCGCAGGACGGGCACGACACGATTTCCAGCTTCCGCGGCCGCAGGTTGAGCGATTGCAGGATCTGGGCGCCGACCTTGACTTCTTCGGCGGGCGGGGCCGAGAGGGACACGCGAATCGTGTCGCCGATTCCCTCCGCCAACAATGCGCCGAACGCGACGGCAGACTTGATGGTTCCCTGGAAGGCCGGACCCGCCTCGGTCACGCCCAGGTGCAGCGGGTAATCGCACCGCGCCGCGAGCTGGCGATACGCCTCGACCATGATCACCGGGTCGTTGTGCTTCACCGAGATCTTGATGTCGCCGAAACCGTGCTCTTCGAACAACCCCGCTTCCCAGAGCGCCGACTCGACGAGCGCTTCCGGAGTTGCTTTGCCGTACTTCTGCATCAGGCGCGGATCGAGCGAGCCCGCGTTGACGCCGATCCGGATCGGAATGCCGGCGGCACCCGCAGCCTTGGCGACCTCGCCGACGCGGCCGTCGAACTCCTTGATGTTTCCGGGGTTCACGCGGACCGCCGCGCAGCCCGCATCGATGGCAGCGAAGATGTAGCGGGGCTGGAAATGAATGTCGGCGATGACTGGGATTTGGCTCTTCTTGGCGATAACTGCCAGCGCGTCCGCGTCCTCTTGACGCGGGCAGGCCACCCGGACGATGTCGCAGCCGCTCGCAGTGAGTTCGGCGATCTGCTGCAGCGTGGCGTTGATGTCGTGAGTCTTGGTCGTGGTCATCGACTGCACGGAAACCGGGAAATCGCTGCCGACACCTACCGAACCGACCTGCAATTGGCGCGTCTTGCGTCGCGGTGCGAGGACGGCAGCCGGCGGCGCAGGCATACCCAATCCAACTGTGCTGGTCATGACCGCGATTCTATCGTCACGGAAAGAGCTTGATCGGATTGATGATGTCCGCCGTCAGCGTGAGCAGCATGTATGCGCCACCTATGACAACAACCACATAGGTGATCGGCAGCAACTTGAGGTAGTCGACGGGCGGTCCAGCGGCAAGTCCGCGCCGTGATCGCAGGCTGTTGCGGATCTTCTCGTAGATCGTGACCGCCATGTGCCCGCCGTCGAGCGGCAGCAACGGCAGCAAGTTGAACGCGCCGAGGAAGAAGTTGAGGCTGGCGAGCAGGAGAATGAACGTGTCCCAATACCCGCGCTCGGCGACCTGACCGCCGATCGCACTCGCGCCGACGACGCTGATCGGGGTGTCGATGTCACGCTCTCCACCAGTGACCGCATGCCACAGATCGACCACCTTGCTCGGCATCTGCGCCAGACCTTGAATCGTCTTGGCGAACATGTCCCCGGTGAAACTGAAAGAGGCCGGAATCGCGCCGAGCACGCTGTAGGGCTCGATCTTCACCTCTTGGCGACTCACGCCGATGGCCGCCACCGATTCGAGGTGCGGTTCGGCGTCGCCCTCCTTCTGCACGAGCCGAGCCACCTGCTGCACGGTGACCGTGAAGCTCAGCCGCTCGCCGTCGCGCTTCACCGTGAAGGTGGCCGGGCCGGAGAGCTTTCGTGTGATGTCGATGAGGTCGGCGAAGGAACTGACCGACTTGTCGTTGACGGCGACGATCTCGTCGCCCGCTCGAATGCCGGCAAGCTGCGCCGGACCTTCACCTGTGCATTCTGCCAACTTGCCGTCTTTGTCTTGCGGCGCAACACAACCGACGCTGCCGACCACCGCGTTGTCCGACGGCGACAGATCCGGCAAGCCCCACCCGACTGCGAGAACGAAGATCAAGACGAAGCCGACGATGAAGTTCATGCCGATGCCGGAAATCATCACGACGATGCGCTTCCACGCCTTCTGCCGGTACATCGCACGGTCGATCTCGTCAGGCTCCAACTCTTCGAGAGCCGTCATCCCCGCGATGTCGCAGAACCCGCCGAGAGGGATCGCCTTGAGCCCGTACTCGGTCTCCCCACGTCGTACGGAGAACACCTTCGGCCCGAATCCGACGAAGTAGCGGCGCACCTTCATGCCCAGACGTTGAGCTGCCCACATGTGCCCGCATTCGTGCAGAGCGATCGACGCGGCAATACCGATCGCAAAAAGCACGACCCCGAAAACGAACACCATCCGGCTCTAGTCCTCCTGCTTCACAAGTTCTCGCGCGTGCTGGCGCGCCCAGCTGTCGGCTGCGAGTACGTCGTCCAAGGTAGCCGGTTCCGCCGACCATTCGTCCGCCGCGGCGAGAACGGCAGCTACCGTCCGGACAATCGCAGGGAAGCGAATCACCCCGTCGAGGAACGCTTCGGCGGCGATTTCGTTGGCCGCGTTGTACACCGCCGTCAGGCAGCCCCCGCGAGTTCCGGCTTCGCGTGCGAGATCGACTGCTGGAAAAACTGTGCTGTCGAGCGGCTCGAATTCCCAGGTCGAGGCCATGCCGAAATCACAGGCAGCCGCAACCCCGGGAATCCGATCCGGCCAGCCCAACGCAAGTCCGATCGGAAGCTTCATATCGGGCGGACTCGCCTGCGCCAGCGTCGAGCCGTCGGTGAACGTGACCATCGAATGAACGATCGACTGCGGGTGGACGGTGACGTCGATGCGGTCGTACGGGATACCGAACAGCAAATGAGTCTCGATGAGTTCGAGGCCTTTGTTCACCAGCGTCGCCGAATTCAGCGTGTTCATCGGGCCCATCGACCACGTCGGATGGGCTCCAGCCTGCTCCGGCGTCACCGCTTCGAGGGCTTCCGCGGTCCAGCCGCGGAACGGTCCGCCGGACGCGGTCAGGATCAGTCGCGCGACTTCGCCTGCCGAACCACCGCGCAAACACTGGGCGAGCGCCGAATGCTCGGAATCGACCGGAACGATCTGGCCGGGCGCCGCCGCACGGGTGACCAATGACCCGCCCGCAACGAGTGACTCCTTGTTGGCCAACGCGAGTCGCGTCCCCGATTCGAGCGCAGCCAACGTCGGTTCGAGTCCGAGCGAACCGACCAACGCGTTCAGTACGACGTCGGCTTCGGTGCTCCGGACCAACTCGGTCACAGCACCTGGGCCCGACAGCGGCACACCGAGTCGCTCCCCGACCGCCTCATCGGCGATGGCGACGTTGCGTACCCCGGTCGCCGCGATCTGTTCGGCCAGCAGGTCGGCCTTGCCGCCTCCCGCCGCCAGGCCCACGACGCTGAATTTGTCCGGGTTGGCGGCGATGACCTCTAGCGCCTGAGTCCCGATGGACCCCGTGCTGCCGAGCAGCAGGACGCGTGTTGGTGCTTGGTTCGTCACACAGCCATTGTTCCCGATGGGGCTAACCGACGGTTAAGCGCCGCGTCAGCGCTCGCTCGCAGAATTGACTCACGAGCCCGGGAGGAGCAGACATGAACCGTATTGGTGTGGGTCGGATGGTCGCTACCACCTTCGCAGTGGCGATGGTCGCCGGCGGGAGTGCGCTCCTCGCGGCGGACGCGGCCGGTGCCGCCGAGCCCAACCCGGTCGTCCAAGACTGCGACAACGTCGGCCAGGTGAAGCCGGCCATGTTGATCCTGGCGTGCGCGGACCGCGGGCTCGTGTTGCAGAACGTCGTCTGGAAGAACTGGGGCGACGGCCACGCGACGGGCTCGGGGACGCTCATCGCCAATACCTGCGTGCCAAATTGCGCGGCCGGCAACTACACCCGGTCGACTGTGACCGTCGAACTCGGCGCCGTCACCGGCAGCGATCACCACTTTTCCGAGGTGACGATCACCTACCCCGACGGCACCTCGGACACCCGCATACTTCCGGCTCGCCAAAACTGAGGAGCTACGGCCCGTTCCGCGCCAGGGCGAGAATGCACTTCCTGTCGCATCGGTCGAGTGAGTCGGCACGAAAGTGCACATTCGACGATTGGGCGGGGGGCGACCGACACTTCTCCGAGGAGCTACGGCCCCGTTCGCTGGCTACGACACACCGTCGTATGCCAGGATGATGCGAGCAGATTTCGAGTGAACTGAAGGAGCGATCGTGGCCGGTACAGATGCCAAGGAGAAGGCGCCAGCGACCAAGGTCGATATCGCGGACGTTCCTTCCGCCGAATGGGGTTGGAGCGGCGAATCACCCAAGGCTGCCAAGGCCGCAGCGATCTTCGTCATCATCGCCTTGCTGGCCCTCCTGATCGGCAATCACCAAGGCAAGGTCGAAGATCTCTTCTGCATCGGCTTCGCCGTGCTGATCGCCATCATCCTGATTCGCGACGCGGTTCGGTCCAGGCTCGCGCGCTAAGCGCTGCGCAAGGACTTACATCATCGGGCAGCGGTCTCGCTTCGCGCGTGAGACGAAGTTGGGCCGCACGTCCAGGTCGGGCGGGTCGTAGACGCGATTGAAAGTCGGCGTCACGCCTGACGACATGGGCGGATTGATCCACGACCAATCGGTGGGGCACTCGCGACCGGCCTTCGATTCGCGCTCGACGTGGTCGATGAACTGTTTCGCCACAGTGTGGTGGTCGACCATGTAGACGCCGGCGGTCCGGTAACTGTGGATGACAGCCCGGTTGAGTTCGACCAATGCACGGTCGCGCCACAATGTGCGTTCGGAACTCATGTCGAGGCCCATCGATCGCGCGATCTCGGGGAGCATGTTGTAGCGGTCGGTGTCGCTGAGATTGCGCGCACCGATTTCTGTACTGACGTACCAGCCACTGAACGGCGCAACGGGATACGTGAGACCACCGATCTCGAGGTCCATGTTGGAAACCGCAGGCACTGCATGCCATTTCAGGCCGAGGCTCGCGAACCAGGCGTACTCGGGATGGATGATGTCGACCTCGAGCACTCGTTTCGCCGGGATCTCGAACCAGCGCAGCGGTTCGGACGGCGTGCTGATCATCAAGGGAAGGACGTCGAAGGCTGTACCTTTGCCGCGCCAGCCGAGGCGGTGCAGCAACTCGGTGATTTCCATCTGTGCAGGATCGCCGACGACCGTGCCATCCGGCTGCCGGTAACCCGCATACCGAATGATCTGCGGACTCACGATTCGGAATTCGCGGCCATCCGGTAGTGCCCGCGGACCGACCGTGATGACGGACTGCAACGCACCGCCGTTCGTTGCGGCCTTCAAGTGCGCAAAGCACGCCTCTGCAAGGTCTTCAGCGGTTGTCGCATCGCGGGCGTCGATCAATTTGAGTGTGCGCCAGTGCTTTCGGCCAACACAGCGAGCGTGGTTGCGCCACGCCAGCTTCGCGCCGATGAGGATTTCCTCGGGCGACTGTTCGTAATCGCCGGTCCGCCTGAATTCACGCAGCACCTGACGCAGGCGACTCGACGGCAGGTGCGACAACTCGGGAAGGCTGTAGAACTCGATGCATTCGCGCAGTCGGCGCGAGCGTTCCGGATCTACCGGATCTGCGACAGCATCGATTGCAAGACGGACTCCGTCTTCAAAAGTAACAGCCATCCGGTCGACCCTCACTCACCAAACTCACGCGGGACCAGCAAGATAACGAACTTATCACGAAACAATCACGAATGTGATCGAAACTTGCACTGGTTCAGCGCAAAAACTCGCGCATCAAGACCTCGAGCAAGGTGGAATCCACCTGGTACGGCGTACTGAATCCGAGTCGCCCGACGAGGCCGTCGTAGCGACGATGTAGCTGTGCCGCAGCATCGGCAGGGTCGTCGACGGTGACGGCGACAGCGTCGAGGAATTCGTCGTCGATCAGCTCGGTCATCCGATCCCACTCCCCCTGCTTGGAGAGTTCCTTCAGCCGCGGACCTAGTTCGCCACGGTCGTGAAGTTCGAGGATCGGCCAATACGCCTGCGTCGAACCGTAGAACGCCAACTGCTTCCGAATTGCCCGCCGCGCGGCGGCGACGTCCTCCGCCGTATTGCCTGTCGCGATCATGACAGAGTGATGGATTGCTTTCTCGTCCAGACGTTTTCCAGTCACTGCTGCACCTTCGGCCAGCATGGGGAGGGTAACGGTCCGGAGGAATTCCGGCGTGCAGAACGGATGCGACATGAAGCCGTCCGCCACCTCGCCCGCTACTCGCGTCATGTGTGGACCGACACCAGCGAGATAGATCGGCGGTGGACCGAAACCGTCGACCTCGGCGGCTGCGGGCCGAAACAGCGGCGGCATGAGCGTGTGTTGGTAGAACTCGCCGTGATGGTCGAGCCGGCCACCGTGCTCCCAGGTTTCCCAGATCGCTCGAACCGCGAGCACCATGTCGCGCATTCGATCGGCAGGCCTACTCCACGGCATCGAATACCGTCGCGTGATGTGCGCACGAATCTGACTGCCCAAACCCAAGATGAAGCGTCCGCGAGAATAGGCCTGCAGATCCCAGCCAACAGTCGCAATCAATAGCGGGTTGCGGGCAAACGCCACCGCGATCGACGTTCCCAATTCCACTCGTTCGGTATGTTCCGCCGCGAGCAGCAATGGCAGGAACGGATCGTGCGCGCCCTCGAACGTCCAGATTCCCGAGTAGCCCGCCTCCTCCGCGGCACGCGCATCCTCTGCCATGCGGCCAAGCCCGGTGGTGATTGTCGTGTCGATCTTCACGCGCTCAGTTTGTCAGTGCTCGCTGTTGGTCGGGGGCCGAACTCAGCGGAGCCGGAGTTGCCACGTCGTCGTGTCGCACTGACCGTGGTCGTTGTTGCCGACTGCGAGAACAACTCCGTCCTCGCGCAGCCCTAGGGTGTGTGCCGACCCGGCAGCGACTGCGACGACCTCCCGCCATGACGACACATCGCATTGCCCACGGCTGTCATCTCCTGCGGCCCAGACTCGACCCCGGATGTCGACAGCAACCGTGTGAGAGCTCCCCGCCGACACTCCGGCCACGTCACGCCACTTCGACACCTGCGCGCTACCGCAAGATGCGTCTCCAGCAAAGAGCACCCGTCCGTCTTCGGTGACGGCCACGGTGTGGAGATAGCCCGCCGCGACCGCTCGCACGTTGCGCCAGCCTGCGACTTGGCACTGTCCTCGTCTGTTGACCCCCACCGCCGTGACCGAGCCATCGGCGCGAACGCCTACGGAATGCCAATCGCCAGCGGCAACCGCAACGATCTCGCGCCACGTGCTGACGTTGCACGCTCCCTCTTTCTCCCGTCCAGCGGCATGGACCGTGCCGTCCGCGTGGACCGCCAGCGTGCGACGCCACCCGGCCGCGATGCCAACGATGCCTTCCCAATCGGCGACATCGCACTGACCGTCCCCGTTCCAGCCGACGGCAACGACGGTGCCGTCAGCGCGCAGGCCCACCGTGTGCGAGCGACCAGTGTTCGAGAACGTGTGCACATTCCCTGCTGCCACGGCCACGATGTCCTTCCAGGTGCCGACTCCGCACTCTGGTGCCTTGGGAATCCCCGCCGTCATTACTGACCCGTCGGAGCGCGATCCGACCGAGTGGCGCCGCCCGGCGGCGATCACCGATCGAGTGTCATGAAGAAGTGCCATCCGTGAACTCACGCTGCTCTCGTGACGTCGCGGAGAGCCTGGACCATCCGCGCGTAAGTGGTGGCGGGGCGCGGCAGAGGCGGCGCGGTAGACAGGTAGGTGTGACCGTCGGGTGTGATCACACTGATGCGATGCAACGCCAGACCCGGAAGCGGTTCGGTGTGCCAACCGAGGCCTTGCTTGGCGTAGTTGCAAGCCTCGCACAGACCTGCACCATTCGATGCTGTTGTGGCACCACCATTTTCGACGGGTTCGATGTGATCGCTGTGCCTGATCGGCGCATCACACCACGGTGTTCTGCACACCTTGTCGCGCAAATTGATGAAGCGCGCCAACCCTTTCGGAAAGCACCGCGCAACAGATTCGAGATTGACCAACGCCCCGCTGCCCGGGTGCGCGTAGACCCGTCGTAGTTCGGCAACATCGCCCTCGACGGCTTCGCTAATCCACGTACGAGCAATAGCGGCCGGAAGATCGCCGTACCCATCGACATGCGCTGGGGCTTCGGCGTCACCGAAGAGAGCTTCGTCGGAGATCACAACGTTCACACTGACAGGTTGCGCGGCGGTTGTCCCGGTACCGGTGAGGCGTTCGACCAGCAGATCGGCCATGACTTGGCTACGGCTACGCTCCCCCGCAGCTCCGGTCCCGACCAGAGCGTCTGCATCGCGGCGCAGCGCGGCGTACGCACCGATGCCTGCGACCACAGGAACCAACGCGGATAGCCGCACCATGGAGTCGGCCGCAGGGCGCACACTCACGTGACGGTCACCGACTGCACGTTGCCCCCGACGCACCAATGCTTCGACATCCAGCCGTGCTGCATGTTCGCGAGCTTTTGCTGCGACCGCCCGATCTCCGAGTCCGTCGAGCACAGTCGGGTCTGCACACAATTGCTCGTCGACCGTGGCGCGGTCTTCCTTTGTCAGGCAGGCGGTTTCCTGCACCAACAAGGTAGCCCGCCACTCGTTGAGCTTGCCGGCCGCGAGAAGTGCATGGGTGTGCGGCATTTCCGCCATCGCCCGCGCAAATCCGAGCAGCCGATCACCCTTGTTGGGCGACTCCCGCCGCGCCAACGCGACCTCGGTGCCGATCCCCCTGCCCTGCAATCGCTTCGGCACACCGCGCTCAGCGCGCTCGACACGACGAGCAGTATCCAACTGGAGCGCTGCCGTGGCTTGGACTGCAGCACACGCCGATTTCAACTCCTCCAGCGCGGCGATTCGATCGACATGCGCGTCGTCATCCAAGCCGGCCACCTTGGTGGCCAACTCCAGGATCCGACTATCGAACATACATTCCATTGTACTCGAAACAGGCTGCAGTACAACCACTATCGCGTCAACCCCGCCAAGCCCTCGTGAGTCTTTTTGGAGTCCAGGGACTCTGTCCAGTCTCGACACATGTGGGACATCTGATGTCTACCCACATGTGGGACAGGTTGTTGGATGGGTAGGTGATGGCACCTGAGACCGGGCTTGGATTAGTCCATGCTCAGATCGGCTGCCGTGATGGACCTTCTCGATGCCACGTTGGTGTTGTTCCATATCGAAGGGGTCGCCGATGCGTTCGGCGGCTCCTTCACCAAATGGTTGGCAGCAGGTGCTCGATGACGGCGCGCCAATCGTCGAGCGCGAGCGCGAGGCCGTACTCACCGATGTAAGAAAGGTCGGTCGGTGTTTCGTAGTGGTATTGCTTGCCGTCGATGGTCGAGCCGCGGAAGTAGTAGTCGCCGGCGACGTGGTAATCACCGGCCTTGGCGGCGGCATCCCAACCCGTTCGGTCCTCCGCGCAGTTCGCTCGACGATCCAGCGCGATGTATTCAACGAACTTGCCTTGCGCCGCTGCCTTCCGAACGACTTGTGGGGCCTGCGCGTCGAGGTTCGCCGCACCGGAATAGAGACCCGGCTGCATGGTCAACACCGCATCAGCATCGGCAGTGCCGGCAGGGCCCGTCTTCGCGCGATAGCGGTAGTACGAGATCCAATCACACTGCTCGGGATGTGCCATGGTCGAGTACGGACTCGGATAGTGCAGTTGCACATAGGTTTTCTCGATGTCGTCGCCGAGAGCGGGATCGCCGCTGACTGGTGTGACGACTTCACGATCGGGCACCCCCGCCGGAGCGCCCTGTGCAACGACTGGCACGGCTGTGAGTACGACCGACGCGGCGACGCCCACGACGACGACGGCGCTGACCAGGCGGCGCATCACAGACCTGCCACGAACTCGGCGAGATACTGACCGCTGTAGTCGAGCGCGCCGTTGTTCTGCACCGCGGCGGCACCGATGGTGTCGATGTGGTTGTAGCCCGGCATCGTCTGGACCTGCGCCAACATCGGTGGCGGGAACAGCGCACCCGCAGTGTTCTGTACCGAGCTGTCGCCGCCGAACACCGCCAGGTTCGGTTTCGTGCGGCTCATCCCGGCGTAGCGCAGATTGCTCATGTCGCCGCTGCGGGCTCCTCCGTACGCCGCGCCGATGTCGACGACGACGCGCAACGGAAAGTACGTCTCCCAGTAGGCATACGGTGATCCGGCGGCCAATTGTCGAGCGACATCACGGATGTCGGCGACCTCATGGTTCGGTGCGGTGTAGGGCACGCCGGCGACATCGTCGTAATTGCGCCAGGTGTAGAGGGCGTGATGATCGGTCGGTGCGACGCGCCGCTGTGGTCCCGCGCTGATTCGCAGATAGCCGCCGAGCACCGGAATTTGTGTCGCCTCACCCGGATTGGGGAAGGACTTGTCCTGAACCGGCCCGCCGGCAAGCGCTCCGACTCCTTGTTGCAGGAGGGAAAAGTTGGTGGAGTTGTTGTCGATTAGCGTACCGAGCAGTGCGGTGTTGGTGAACCGAAAGTCGCGGATGGTTCCCGAACCGTCGGCGCCATTGGTGGCGAACGCCGCCCAGGTCGGGGCGAACAGTGTGTTCAGTGTCAGGTCGATGTCGAGATCGCGCGGAAGATGTTGCAGTAGCTGGCTTTCCGCATCGGGGGCCAGGTGTGCCGCAAGACCGGCCAGGCGCAGAATAAGGAATGCTTTTGTCCCGGTCACAGGCACAGGACCGAAGATTCGCGGCATGACGTCGGCTCGGAACCCCGCTTTGAGGACGTCGTTCGCTCCCCCGGTGATGACGTTGGTGACGTCACGGAAGAAGGGTGTGTTCTGGATCGCCGCTGGATCGGACGAGACCATCGAATCTTGGGCTGCGAATGCTGCGCACTGGTTGAACCCCGCGTCGTCTTGGGTCGCGGGGTTACCGTCGAAGTCCCAGTCGGCGAACAACCCGGTGACCAGCCCGCCGAGCGAGATGCCGGTGCACACGAACTTCCGTTGCCGCACGGCTTGATCGGGAATTTCCGCCAGCATCAGCTCGTACTGGTCGCGCACGACGCGGTCGAGGCCCATCCAGTCCAGCACTTGCAGGTTCGACGATTGCCGGAATCCCGGGAACTTCCGGCCGTCGATCTCTTTGCCGTTGAAGTAGTAGTCCACGGCGTCGAGATAGTTGCCACTGCGCAGCGCGAAGTCGAAACCGGTTGTCTCGTCGAGACATTGACTGCGACGTGCGAGTGCCCAGAATTCGATGTTGTGGCCGAGTCGCATCGCGGACCGCACCGTATTGGTGGCGACGCTGTCGGAGTTGGTTGCCCCGCCACCCAATCCCTGCTCCTGCACCACGACGTGTTCGGCGTCGCGCGAATTCGCGGGACCATCCGCTGGGCGGTAGCGAAGGAAGCCGGTCCGATCGCAATCGCTCGGATGTGGGGGCGCGTCCGCGGCGAGCGGCAGTCGATAGCTGACGACCGACACGACGATCCCGTCGCGCTCGGCGAGCACTCGTTCCTGCCGATCCGTCGCAGAAGATACCGGCTCCGCATTGGCCGATGGCGTGAATGCCACGTGAATTGCGGTCCCGGCGACAAGCGCAGCGATCGATGCGCGAACAACTCTGTTCATGGTTGAGGATGCTTCCAGCGACCGATCGGAACCGTCATTAGGCAATGAGTCAGATGCACGTCGTGCAATATGTGCAATTGTCGAACAGCGAACATCGCGACACGATTTGTGAGGTTGCCCAAAATGGACTCGTCGTCGACAGCAGCTCGAACGTCATTGCGCGAACGCGCCATGGCGATGGTCGTCGGGTTTTCGGATGCGCTGCCCGCGTACGAGCAAGTACCCGCAGCACTCGTCGAGGGCGACTTCGCTCGCGGCGCCCGAGCGAACGTCGACTTGTTCTTCGACTTCATCGAATCAGGCACACTGCCGGACTCCGACGACCTCGTAGAAGTGATCGCACTCGCGGTGGCGAGGGTCCGTGAAGGCGTGCCACTTTCCGCTGTCCTCGGGATGTACCGCAACGGCGCGACTGTCATCTGGGACGAACTTGCGAAGTCCGCGTCCCCGGACGAACTAGCCGCGATGCGCGATGTCGGTCCGGGGTTGATGCAGTACGTCGCATCGATGACGGAGCAGGTTGCCATCGCGTGTGTCGAGCCGGCAGGCGACCCACTGTGGGAGCAGCGCGAACGCAAACGTGCGGTCGCTGCTGCGCTGTTGTCGGGCGCGCCGATCAACGCGTCGACGATGGCACCGATCGCCCGCTCATTCCTCGTATCGGTCTTCGACGTCGAATCGGTCGTCGACCCGGCACAGGCAGGGGCTTTACGCAACCGGCTGGACCGGATCGACGGTGCGTTTCTACAACTGGACACCACCGGCTGGACCGCGCTTACTCCGATGATCGCCGACGAAGCTACCGCAGTGACCGCGCTGCAGAAGATTGTCGACGAGTTGGGGGTCCCTCGTGGAGAGCTGTGGGTCGGCGCCGCTGCGGCACCGTCGCACGATGACGTACCTGCTGCCGCCGCCGACGCCCACAGAGTCGCCTCATTGTGCCGGCGGACGCAGCGCGCCTCCCGGGTCATGAGGCCACGCGACCTTCTCCTCGAGTTCGTTCTGACGGCGGGCCCGGACGCACGACGGCAAATCTCCAGTGTCAGCGATGCATTGACCGAGCAACCCGCGCTCGCGCAGACCCTGGAGGTGTTCTTCGACTGTGAGTTCAACCAGCTCGCGACGGCCCGCAGGCTCGATGTGCACCGCAACACCGTGACCTACCGCTTCGCTCGGATCGCCGCCTTGACCGGATTCGATCCGCTCCGTCCGCGCGACGCCATGGTGCTGTTGGCGGCTCGCCTGCACGCCGCCCCGCACCAGTGAGTGCTGTGCAGTTTCACAACACAAACCAGGCAGCCCTGTGTAGTTGCCGGTAGCGCTCACCTGCGCAGATGCGGTGTTCTAGTTCGCGTGCAACCACATCCAATGCTTGCGGCTGGCCAACTCCGCGTACTGCAGCGGTCGGGACTGATCGATCTACGCCGGCCGTTGACCGCGGCCCGGAAGGCACGCAACGTACGAAAATTCGGCCCTATTGCGGGTGGTGTCCGCGCCTGCGCGGACGTCTGTCCTGACACCGTCGCCCTCATCGATGCCGACGGCGAGTTGACCTACCGCGAACTCGACGAGCGCACAGACCAACTCGCGCGCCGGTGGATGCGCGAGGGAATTGCGCCGACGGGCGTGGTCGCGGTGCTGTGCCGCGACAACCGCACCCTGGTCGAGACGATGGTCGCCACCGCCAAAATTGGTGCTCGCCTGGTTTTGTTGAACACAGGTTTCAGTGCAACGCAATTGTCCGACGTCGCCGGCCGCGAGGGTGTGACGGCGATCGTCTTCGATCCCGAATTAGCCTCTACTGCAGCGGAACTGACCGAATCGTTCGTCCGCCTCGATGCCAGCGCGGTAGTGCGCGAACACGTGGTCGGTCAAGGCCGGATTCAGCCGCCCGCGCGGCAAGGCGGGTTCGTGTTGCTGACGGGCGGCACCACCGGGACGCCGAAGGGCGCACCACGCCGCATCGAGTCTCCGCTCGCCGCGGCCCAGTTCCTCGACCGAGTGCCGTTGCACCGCGGCCGGACGATTCTGTTGTGCGCGCCCCTGTTTCACGGCACGGCGTTGTCCCAGTTCATCCTCGGGTTGAACTTGGGTTGCACAATCATCCTGCATGGCCGGTTCGACGCGAAACATGCTGTAGCGCAAATAGCCCGGCACCGCTGCGACGCAGTTGTATTGGTGCCCACAATGTTGCGGCGAATCCTCGATATCGGCGACGACGAGCTCGCTCGTCACGACACATCGTCGCTGGAGATCATCTTCAGCGCGGGCGCGGCACTGCCGCCAGCACTCGGCGACCGCACCCAACGCACGTTCGGTCCGGTGCTCTACAACTTCTACGGTTCGACGGAAACCGGGACCGCAACCATTGCTACACCTGACGATTGGCGAGCCGCGCCGGGCACGGTCGGTCGCCCACCGATCGGGATCACGGTCGCGCTTTTCGACGAAGCTGGGCGCCGCGTCACCCGGCCGGGGGACGTCGGCACCGTGTACGTCGGCAACTCGATCGCGTTCGCGGGCTACTCCGGCGGCGGCTCGAAGAAGACGGTCGACGGGATGATGAGCACCGGCGATCTCGGCCACTTCGATTCCGCTGGAAGACTTTTCATCGACGGGCGGGACGACGACATGATAGTTTCCGGCGGCGAGAACGTCTTCCCTGGCGAGGTGGAAGACCTGCTGTACGGGCACCCGGCCGTGGCCGAAGCAGCGGTGCTCGGCGTTCCCGACGACGAATTCGGCCAACGCCTCGCCGCATTCGTCGTCCGCGGCGGCGATGGCGAGATCGACGAGGCAGGCGTCCGGGACTACGTGAAGGCGAAGCTCGCCCGTTTCAAGGCTCCGCGCGATGTCGTGTTCGTCGACGAGTTGCCCAGGACGACCACCGGCAAGATCGACCGAACGGGACTACGAGCGCTGTGATGGGTAGGCGCGATGGACCGTCAATGCGGCGGCGAGCAATCGTGATCCGTGCGCGTCGCTGGGATCTATGCCGGTGAGCTCGGTGATCCGGTGCAGTCGGTAGGTGAACGTGTTCGGATGAATGTGGAGTTCAGCGGCAGCGGTTTTGCGGTCGAGACCGTGCCGCATCAGGACGTCGAGTGCCTCCATCAGATGCGGCTGGTCGAGTACGGGTTCGAGTTGGCGTGCCAACATGTCGCGTGCGGGCCCTGGTCGTGTCATCTGGTACTCCAGCAACAAGTCCTCGAGCCGGTGCAGGCCGGTCGGGCGGCCGAGCACACGGGCCAACTCGACGACCTCGGCGCATTCCCGCGCCGCGTCCGGCAATTGCGCCGTAGGCACCGAAAGCCGTTCGACGACATACACGTTCACTCCGAAGCGGCCGGCAAGCGACGTAGCGAGGTCACGCATCGCACGCTCGCGTCCGTCAACAGCGGCTGGCAACAGCGCCACTCCGCTGCTGCCGTCGAACGTGTTCAGAACAGATGCTCCCGCGATGTCTTCGAGCGCATGCTGGGCCCAGCGCGCCCACCGTCGCTTCACGATCGCGTCTGCATTTTCCGTCGGCGGCAGACCGGCTCCAGCGAGTATCGAGATCACGTCGTACCTCTCCGCGATGGCCGCGCCGGCCCTGGCGGCAAGATCGACGGCGGGCTCGCCACGCAGCAACGCCGCACACAGCACTCGTCGCGATTCCCGTTCCAGACCGAAGATCGATTGCTGCACGTCTACGTACGCGTCGGTGATCGTTGTGGTGAGCATGCCGATGGTCGCGATGAGGTGCGCACCCAACGCCGCAAGGTCTCCGATGTCGCTCGGCTCCGCCTCCTCCATGATCATCTGCCAGAAGACCTGCAATCCGCCGAGGTAGCCGTCGGTAAGCGAACGCAACGGCACCCTGTCTTCGGCGAAGCTCGTCACGAGAACCTCGAGTTTCGACAGGTCCTCCCGGGTGAGCGACTTGCCGTCGTCGATCCGCTGCAGAAACAACGCGGCGTATTCCATCGAGAGCGGAACGACGTCGGCGAAATGGTTCGCAGGCATGGCTGCGCCTTCGGGAACGGCGGCGACGCCGGCAGCCAGCGCGGCTTCGACAATCGGGGCGAGCCTCGGCAGCAATCGCACGAAGATCGGCGCGTTCGACGAAAGACGTGGCAGCTCGATTGGCATGCGGCTGATTGTGACAAGTACCAAACCCGACCGCAACACTCTTCCAATTCATGCAGAGACTGCGAAGCGTCAGTCATCGATACTTGTGACTGGAGATAGACAGCACTGGCGCTGTCGCGGCCTTGTCGTGCGGGCCGAACTGATCAGGAGGGCTACAACGTGGTTGCCAAATCCCTAGTTACCGGTCCGCGGAATGCGCGGGAATCGAATCGCGTCGAGTTCGAGGGCGGCAGCGTCGCATCGAAGCTTCTCGCATCGACCCTTAGTGCGACACTCAAGCCCGCTATCCATCTGTGGGCACTGGCGCCCGGCCTGCCCTGGCCGTATGGGGTGGTCGATCACATCGGCCGAGTGCTGCGGTCCGTGCCGGGTACCACCCGACGTTCGGCCACCCTGCGGAACTGCTCCGCTGAGACCACACGACCCGCGACCACACGCACCGACCGCTACGTCGTCTACATGCACGGAGGCGCGTTCCTCGTCGGCGGTCGCTACCTGCACCGTCAGCTGATTTCGCGGATCGCAGCAGCCCTGTCGTCCGAGGTCGTCGCCGTCGACTACCGCATGTTGCCGAACCACACCATCGCCGACGGCGTGGAGGACTGTGTCGACGCCTACCGATTCGCCCTCGCCAAAGGCATCCCGCCGGAGCAGATTGCGTTCATGGGCGACTCCGCGGGTGCATACCTGGTGTTCATGGCCGCAGTCGTTGCCCGTGAGCAGGGCCTGCCGATGCCGGGCGCGATCGTATCGATGGCACCGGTGATCGATTTCGACTTACACGCCAAGCTCGACGCCCCGAGCGCGGCAACCGACGCGCTGTTCACGAAGGGCTTTGCGCGGACTATGCACCGCTTGGTCCTGGACCACTGCCCTATGCCCCACACACGCAGACAGATTGTCGACGAAGACCTGAGTGGCCTCCCGCCGAGCTTGATACAGGTCAGCTCGACCGAACTGCTGTACCCGGACGCGGAACGCTTGGCTGTCGAACTGGCGAAGGCGGGCGTACCGCATCAGCTGCAGGTCTGGCTGGACCAGGTGCACGTCTTCCAAGCGGCCGCCTCGATCGTCCCCGAGGCCGCACGCGCATTGACCGAGGTCACCGAGTTCGTCGAGTCGGCATTCGCCGCACACGAAGCGGTCGCACGGTCCGTCGGGTAACTACGTTGCCGGTAGCTCGTCGCGGGCGATCAGCCTTCCGCGGCGAGCTGCCCACACGCGGCGGCGATTTCCTGGCCGCGGGTATCGCGGACGGTGCATGTGACGCCCTGGGCAATGACGCGCCGGACGAACTCGCGTTCCACAGCTTTAGTGCTTGCGTCCCACTTACTGCCCGGCGTTGGGTTCAGCGGAATCAGGTTGACGTGCACGAACTGTCCAAGCGCCTTGCGTAGCTTCTTCCCCAGCAAGTCTGCGCGCCACGGCTGGTCGTTCATGTCCTTGATCAAGATGTACTCGATCGACACTCGACGCCCGGACTTGTCCGCGTAATACCGCGCGGCGTCGAGCACCTCGGCGATCGGCCACCGGTTGTTCACCGGGACGAGCGTGTCCCGCAGTTCGTCGTCGGGGGTATGCAAGGAGACGGCGAGCGTCACCGAAAGCCCTTCGTCCGCGAGCTTGCGGATCGCAGGCGCCAAACCGACTGTCGACACCACCACCGACCGCGCCGAAATCCCCAGTCCGTCCGGTGCGGGTGACGTGATCCGACGGACCGCGGCCACCACTCGCTTGTAGTTGGCGAGCGGCTCCCCCATGCCCATGAACACGATGTTCGACAGCCGTCCCGGACCGCCTGCCACATCGCCGTCGCGAAGGTCCGCAGCAGCCGCGCGGACCTGATCGACGATCTCGGCGGTCGACAGATTCCTCGTCAGTCCCGCTTGCCCGGTCGCGCAGAACGGGCACGCCATACCGCAGCCGGCTTGGCTGGAAATGCACAGCGTCGAACGGTCGGGGTACCGCATGAGGACGCTCTCCAGCAGCGTTCCGTCGTTCGCCTTCCACAGCGTTTTGCGGGTTTCACCGGCGTCGCACATGATGTGCTTCAGCGGCGTCAGCAACGTCGGGAACAACGCGGCGCCAACCTTGTCGCGCACTGCCGCAGGCAAATCCGTCATCTTCTCGGGATCGGCTTCCAACCTGCCGTAGTACTGGCGAGCCAGTTGGTCGGCGCGGAAAGCCGGCAGCCCAAGCTCCGTCACCGCGGCTTTGCGCTCGGCGGAATCGAGGTCCGCGAGGTGCCGCGGCGGCATGCCACGGCGAGGAGCATCGAAGACGAGGGGTACTGGAACAGCCATAGTGCCTCCAGTGTCCCATTGTGTGGACTCCGAAACCGAATCGTGCCTTACACCACGAATCCGCGCGCCTTGCGTCTGCAGTGAATTCGGTACCGCACATCGAGTGCCAGTCCTGGCGTCTCGGCCAGTGCACGCGCCGCGATTCGCTTGCTGAATTCGATGCCGAGCACCGCCGCAAGAGCTTCACGGTCCGGGAAAACCCAGCGAGTGTCGACCCTCGTGATGTCGAAACCTGTCGTCAGGAAGAAGGATTCGGCTGCCTTGGGGCTGTAATGCGGTAGGTCCGTGCACATCCACTCGCCATACGGATGCGCGGTCGCGTCGAGGTCGACGATCACCAGCGCTCCTCCAGGCCGAAGCACCCGCATCGCCTCCTCGATCCCCGGCGCGGACTTGGGACCGAAGAAGTAAGCGGTCCGAGCATGGACGACGTCGGCGCTCGCGTCGGGCAGCGAGAGGTCCTCGGCAGATCCGCGGACCACACGAATTCGGTCGTCGTCGCTGGTCCGTCGCTTCGCAGCTTTGACCAGGGGTCGATATGGTTCGACGCCCACGACCGTTCGTGCAGAGCCCGCGAAGATCGGGAGGTGGAATCCCGCACCGCAGCCGACGTCGACGACGTCTCGACCTGCCCAAGGCGCAATGCTTTCGAGTGCGGCGAACACAGCGCCGTCGACGTCCTGGACTTTGTTCTCCAGCTCGTAGACATCTGGCCAGTGCCAGATGTTCGGACTGGGAATCACAGCCACGGCGTCATACCAGCGCGGTCAGTACCACCCAGGAGACGAACGCCGAAGGCAGCATCGAATCGAGGCGGTCCATGATTCCGCCGTGGCCCGGCAGCAGCGTGCCCATGTCCTTGATGCCGAGTTCGCGTTTGATCTGCGATTCGATGAGATCGCCCAGCGTTGCGACGATGACGAGCGAGACGCCGAGCACGACACCGATCAGTGAATTCGCGTCGAGGATGAGCGTGACAGTCAGGAGTCCGCCGATGATGCTGAACAGCATCGACCCCGCGAATCCCTCCCAGGATTTCTTCGGACTGATCGCAGGCACCATCGGATGCTTGCCGAACAGGACACCGGCCGCGTAGCCACCGACGTCCGAACAGACGACGCCGATCATGAAACACAGCACCTTCATTGCGCCGTCGTCCTCGAGGAGCAGCAGTGTCGCGAACGACGCAAGCAACGGCACCCAGGCGGCGACGAAGACAGCGATGGATGTGTCGCGCAGGAAGTTTCGCGGCGTCGCACGTAGGCCGTGGTCGAACAGCCGCCAGACCATACAGACGAGCGCGGTGCCCGCGAAGGCCCCGGCGACGCCAGTCGGACCGTAGGGCCAGCTCAACCACACGATGGCCTGGCCACCGACCAGCAACGGAATGCGTGGTACCAGCACGTCGGCCTCGCGGAGCCGTCGTGCGACTTCCCACGTCGCCACCGCGATCGCAACCGCGATGACGCCGATCAGCACCTTCGGAACGAACACCAGGATGAGGACCAGCGAGATACCGAGGGTCAATCCCACCGCCATCGCGGCTGGCAGATTCCGGCCCGCCTTCGACTTCGCGGGAGCAGGTTCAGCGGGTGTCGGATCAGCGGGTACCGGCTCAGCTGGAGCCGGCTCGGCAGGCGTCGACTCAACCGGGGTTGGCTCGGCCGTCGCCGATTCAGCCGCTGTCGACTCTTCCGACACCTTGTCAGTGGCCACCGTCATAAATTCCCGTCGCTCCACTCGATACCAGCTAGACCTCTAGCAGTTCGCCCTCTTTGTGCTTGACGAGTTCGTCGATCATCGCGACGTAGCGCGCCGTCGTCTTGTCGAGCTCCTTTTCAGCCCGGACCACGTCGTCCTCGCCGGCCTCGCCATCTTTCTGGATTCGCGACAGCTCGTCCATGGCTTTGCGACGAACGTTGCGGATCGCAACTTTACTGTCCTCGCCTTTGGATTTTGCTTGCTTCACCAATTCCCGTCGACGTTCCTCTGTCAGCTGGGGCACGGAGATTCGGATGATGTCGCCATTGTTGGTCGGGTTGACGCCGAGATCGGAATTACGGATCGCCGTCTCGATCGCGCCGAGCGTCGACTGCTCGTACGGCTTGATGACCACCATGCGGGGCTCGGGCACGTTGATGCTGGATACCTGGGTGATCGGCGTCGGAGAGCCGTAATAGTCGATGACGATCCGCGCGAACATTCCAGGGTTCGCCCGGCCGGTCCGGATCGAGCCGAGGTCGTCTTTCACGACGGAGACGGCTTTCTCCATCTTCTCCTCGGCATCGAAGAGCGCTTCGTCAATCACGGTCGTTCCTCCAAGCGATTCATGACCTGACCAGTGTCCCGATCTTCTCACCCGACACCGCGCGCGCGATATTTCCTTCGGTGAGCAGATTGAACACCAGCATCGGCATCTGGTTGTCCATACAGAGGCTGAACGCGGTCGCATCTGCGACCTTCAAACCCTTCTCGATTACCTCGCGATGCGAGATCTCGGTGAACATGGTTGCGTCGGCGTCGAGTTTCGGGTCGGCCGAGTACACGCCGTCGACGGACTTCGCCATCAACACCACCTCGGCGCCGATCTCGAGCGCTCGTTGTGCCGCAGTGGTGTCCGTCGAGAAGTAGGGCATTCCCATGCCCGCACCGAAGATGACGACCCGGCCCTTTTCGAGGTGTCGCCGTGCGCGCAATGGGAGATAGGGCTCGGCGACCTGACCCATCGTGATGGCGGTCTGCACCCGGGTGTGGACGCCTTGCTTCTCCAGGAAGTCCTGCAAGGCCAAACAATTCATCACGGTGCCCAGCATGCCCATGTAGTCGGACCGGGCGCGTTCCATACCGCGCTCCTCGAGCTCGGCGCCGCGGAAGAAGTTGCCGCCGCCGATCACCACCGCGACCTGCACACCCGACTTCACCACTTCGGCGATCTGCTCCGCGACCTTCATCACGACATCGGGGTCGAGTCCGACCTTTCCGCCGCCGAACATTTCACCACCAAGCTTCAGCACGACTCGCGAGAACCCAGATCGGTCGTCAGCCGGTTCCGTCATCGGTCTCCTCGGTGTCCGCAGCGTGAAACGGCCATCCTGGAACTCCCAGGTCGGCCCTCCAACATCCTGCCTTACCCGCGACCGAGCGCTTCCACTAGGAGGTCCTTGACTTCCGCGACACTCTCCTCGATCGACCGAACTCGCGCATTCGTATTGTCGATCTTGCTCCCAAGGCGCTCCTCGACAGCATCGAACCGTGCGTCGACCGCATCGAATCTTCCATCGATGACATCAAGGCGCTCGCGTGTTTGCTGACTCAGTGCATTGATCGTGGCAAGCACTGCCTTGTAGTCAGCCCGGTCGGCTTCGAGAACTGCCAAACGCGCTTCAAGCTCAGCGAGGGTCGCCGTCATGTTCGAGATCTTACGGCGCACACCGACACCGTCGCAGGATCTGTCATCACACCACCGACCAGCTGTATCGACCGTCCGGTTCCTCCATGAAACCTTGGATCAAATCGATCGTCGAACTCTCGGTCCAAATCGTGGCGTTCATGCCGATTCATCACGAAGACCACGTATTCGGTCGGGTGTTTGCCCTCGATTTCCCGGACTCCGACTACGTTGTCCACGACCTCGATGTGCCACCTCGCGCCATCCTGGCCGCGAGCCTCGATGACACCGTTCAACACGTGGTTGAACGTGAATTGCTCGAATTCGTCAGGATACGTGCGTCCCTGCACCCGCTTCCGCAACTCCTTCTGCAGCGTCGCGCCTGGCGCGAGAAAGGTCCCAATCAGGTACTCCATCCATCCGGACGACCGGTAGAACTTCTCGGTGCCATCCCACTCGAGCGCCGCGCCGTCGTCGGTCGAGACCCACTGGCACCACAATCCTGGTTGACCGGCGGCTGGCCAATTCGAGCTCTGTACGTCTGACCTGTCGACGACGTACGGCCCGCCGCCGTAGGTCTGCCGCCGACTCTTCGCAAACTGCCGCAAATAGGACTGCTCAGCGCTGTTGAGCGGCGGATCGATCCGTACCGATCCTGTGAACGTAGTCGTGTACCCCATACCTGCGCCTCCCCCGAGTGGTGTTCCTCTTCAACGGGTTTGGACGCGCCGAGTCGGCCGGCGGTTCCATCGGAAACCATAAACCCCGCACTCCGGGTGGGAGTGCGGGGCTTGGGTTCTGCGGTTCGAGAGCTAGCTTGCGCCAACCTCGAAGCGGGCGAAGCGGCTGATGGTGACGCCGGCTTCGTCGAGCAACGCCTTGACCGTCTTCTTGGAATCCTGCACGGACGACTGCTCGAGCAGCACGACGTCCTTGTAGTAACCGTTGACGCGGCCTTCGACGATCTTGGGCAGTGCCTGCTCCGGCTTGCCTTCTTCACGTGCGGTCTGCTCGGCGACGCGACGCTCGCTCTCGACGATGTCGGCGGGCACCTCGTCACGCGTGACGTACTTGGCCTTCAGCGCGGCGATCTGCATCGCAGCACCACGAGCGGCCTCGGCCGCAGCTTCGCCTTCACCGGTGTACTCGACGAGTACGCCGACGGCGGGCGGCAGGTCCGATGCACGCTTGTGCAGGTAGATCGCAACCGGACCGTCGTAGGACACGACGCGACGCAGTTCCAGCTTCTCGCCGATCTTGGCGGACAGCTCGGCAACCGCAGCGTCGACCGTCTTACCGTCGAGCTCGAGCGCCTTCAGTGCGTCGAGATCGGCAGGCTTGGCAGCGGCAGCTGCTTCGACGACCGACTCGGCGAAACCCTGGAACTCGGCGTTCTTTGCGACGAAGTCCGTCTCACTGTTGATCTCGAGGAGGACGCCACCCTTCGCAGTGACGAGCCCTTCGGCCGTGGTGCGCTCGGCACGCTTGCCGACATCCTTTGCACCCTTGATGCGCAGTTGCTCGACGGCCTTGTCGAAATCGCCATCGTTGTCGGCGAGCGCGTTCTTACAGGCGAGCATGCCTGATCCGGTGAGCTCGCGAAGCCGCTTGACGTCGGCCGCGGTGTAGTTCGCCATATCTGGGCGAGCCTCCATTCGTATCGAATTCAGAATTAGAAAGTCTGCTAGCGCACTCTTGCCGACCATTCCAGCGAGGAATGGTCGGCAAGGTGAACGCTCGACATAACTGCGTGGATCAGGCTTCGGCTGGTGCCTCTGCCGGTGCGGCTTCTGCCGGTGCTGCTGCCTCGGCGGGTGCTGCTGCGTCGACGGCGGGAGTTGCGCCGGCGAGCTGCTCGAGCTCCCATTCGGCGAGGGGCTCGCCCGCGCCGACCTCAGGCTTTGCGTCGTCCGACGTGCTCAGCCCTGCACGGGCCTGAACTCCCTCGGCAACCGCAGACGCGACGACCTTGGTGAGCAGAGCGGCCGAACGGATCGCGTCGTCGTTCCCCGGAATCGGGTAATCGACCAGGTCGGGATCGCAGTTGGTGTCCAGGATCGCGATGACCGGGATGTTCAGCTTGCGAGCCTCGCCGACAGCGATGTGCTCCTTGTTGGTGTCGACAACCCAGATCGCCGACGGAACCTTCGCCATGTCCCGGATACCACCGAGGGTGCGGTCCAGCTTGGTCATCTCACGCGTGAGCATGAGGATTTCCTTCTTGGTGCGACCCTCGAAGCCACCGGTCTGCTCCATGGCCTCGAGCTCCTTCAGGCGCTGCAGGCGCTTGTGGACGGTCGAGAAGTTGGTGAGCATGCCGCCGAGCCAGCGCTGGTTCACGTAAGGCATCCCGACTCGGGTTGCCTCGGCCGCGATGGACTCCTGGGCCTGCTTCTTGGTGCCGACGAACAGGACCGTGCCGCCGTGGGCAACGGTCTCCTTGACGAATTCGTACGCCTTGTCGATGTACGTCAGCGTCTGCTGCAAGTCGATGATGTAGATGCCGTTGCGATCGGTGAAGATGAATCGCTTCATCTTGGGATTCCAACGACGGGTCTGATGCCCGAAGTGCGCGCCGCTGTCGAGCAGCTGCTTCATTGTTACAACAGCCATAGCTGTGTTTACTCTCTTTCGTTGCCGGTTGTCGCAGGTAGACGGTGTCGTTCCTGCCCTGGCACCCGCCTGGCCGCAGGACCCGACGAATCGGGACCAGCCAGCGACCATTCAATGCGGGCGCGCGAAGTCGGACTGTGTCAAGCACAGACCGCGTCGTTAGTGTACGGCTTCGAATGAGCAGGGCCTAACCGGGCAACTTCCCCCCACACCCTTGTGAGTCTTTTAGGAGTCCAGGGACTCCTAAAGACTCACAAGGGTGGAGCTATACGGCCGTTGTCGGGTGCTTGACCTCGATGATCGGCAACCGCAGCGCGCCGGGCGCACCTTCGGGAACGACCGGGTGATTCGGAGCGATCGGCTGGATCCGCTGATATCCGTCGCCCTGCAGCGGCCGGAGATCGACCTCACCCTTGTTCGGCCACAGCGACGCCGCGCGTTCCGCCTGCGCGCTGATCGTCAGCGACGGATTCACACCGAGGTTGGCGGAGACGGACGAACCGTCGACAACGCTGAGCGTGGGGTAGCCGTAGACGCGGTGGTACGGGTCGATGAAACCGGTCGAGGCATCCGCTCCGATGGCGCAGCCACCCAGGAAATGTGCGGTAAGCGGGATGTTGACCAGTTCACCCCAGGTTCCACCAGGAATGCCGTCGATCTTCTTGGCGATCCGGCGGGTCGCGTCGTTGCCTTCAGGAATCCAGGTCGGGTTCGGTTCGCCGTGACCTTGTTTGCTCGACAACTTCCGACCGAACAGGCCGCGCTTTGTGAACGTGACGATGGAGTTGTCCAGGTGCTGCATGATCAGCGTGATGATCGTGCGCTCGCTCCAGTTCTTCACCGACAGAACGCGCGCGAACTGCAGCGGATGGGCGAACATCAGGCCGAAGAACTTCAGCCACCGCGGGATGCGGCCGCCGCCATCGGTCATCAACGTCTGCAACAGACCCATTGCGTTGGAGCCCTTGCCATAGCGGACCGGCTCGATATGCGTATTCGCCGAGGGGTGGAACGACGACGTGATCGCAACACCGTGCGTCAGGTCCATATCCGGATCGACCTTGAATTTCGCTGCGCCGCAGATGGATTCCGAGTTGGTCCGCGTCAGGACGCCGAGCTTGTCGGACATCGCAGGCAGCTTGCCCTCGTCCTTCATCTTGTGCAGCAAGTTCTGGGTGCCCCACGTTCCGGCCGCCAAGACCACGTTGCGCGCGGTCATCGTGGCCTTGCCCTTGCGGAACCACGCGCCGGTGTTTTCGGTCGAGACTTCCCAGATACCGTCGTCTCGTTGCTGCAGCGCGGTGACCTTCGTCAACGGATGCACCTGCGCGCCTGCGGTTTCCGCGAGCCCTAGGTAATTCTTCACGAGCGTGTTCTTTGCTCCGACGCGACAGCCGGTCATGCACGAGCCGCATTCGGTGCACCCCGTACGGTCCGGACCGACGCCGCCGAAGTAAGGGTCCGACACCGTCTTTCCCGGTTCACCGAAGAAGACGCCGACCGGGGTCTGCACGAACGTGTCGCCCACGCCCATCTCGTCTGCGACTGCCTTGATGACATCGTCGGCCGGGGTCATATGCGGGTTCGTCACCACGCCGAGCATGCGTTGCGCCTGCTGATAGTGCGGCGTCAACTCGTCGCGCCAGTCCGTTATCCCGGACCATTGCGCGTCGGCGAAGAACGGCTCCGGCGGGATGTAGAGCGTGTTGGCGTAGTTCAACGACCCGCCGCCGACGCCGGCGCCACCGAGGACGAGCACGTCACGCAACAGATGGATTCGCTGGATGCCGAACATCTTCAGCTTGGGCGCCCAAATGAAGTGGCGCAGATCCCAACTCGTCTTGGGTAGTTCGTCGTCGGAGTAACGGCGACCGGCTTCGAGCACGCCGACCCGGTATCCCTTCTCCGTCAAACGCAGCGCAGACACGCTGCCACCAAATCCTGATCCGACGATCAACACGTCGTAATCGGGGTCACTCGACACAGTTCCTCCAGGGCTGGGAGAAGACGCTTGTGATCGCTGACACTATCGATGACAGTAACTACTGTCAATGAGCCGAATTGGCTGTTACCCTGCAGCGGTGGCCGAGTTCACGATTGGCGAGCTGTCCGAGCACACCGGGGTAGCGACCCGCACGATTCGCTATTACCAATCGATCGGACTGCTGACAAAGCCCGCGCGCAACGGCAAAGAGGCGCTGTACACCGACCGCCATGCCGAACGGCTGCAATTGATTGCCGACATGCGCGCAAGGCGAATGAAGCTCGACGCGATCGCCGACGTCTTCGAATCCGATGCTCTCACACGCAATTCCGCCGCCGACTGGCTCGGACTCGACAACTTGCGGGTCGGCCCGTGGTCGGAGAGCCGCTCCCGAAGCTACGACGAAGCCACGCTGACCGAACTACTCGGTGACCGTCGCGCAGAGATCCTCGACGACCTGGTTGCCGAGAACTATCTGCATTTCGCCCAAGGCCAGTGGCACGTCGACGACTTCCCAGTGTTCAAAGCGGCGTTGGTGCTCTATGACGCGGGCGTGAGCGTGGCAGTCGCCGCCAGGATGCGCAAGGTGTTGCGCACAAGGCTCGCCAGTCTCGCAGACGAGCTTGTCGACGTGGTCGAGTCGGAAGCCGGCGCCGGCTACGCAGGCGAGGGAACAGCGACCGATTTAGCGCAGCACCTGGACCGCTTTCGCCCCATCGCCTGGGAGTCGGCGGGCGACGTGCTCGCCCAGGAAATCGATCGGGCAATCAGCGAGCGCTGAGGCGTCAGGGATTGAGGATGAGGTCGGCGCACCTTTCGCCGATCATGATGGCCGGAGCGTTGGTGTTGCCGCCGGTCACGCTGGGCATGATCGATGCGTCCGCGACGCGCAGACCGTCGATTCCGAGCACTCGAAGTTGCGGATCCACGACCGCTCGCTCGTCGACACCCATCCGGACCGAACCAACCGGGTGATAGACGGTGTGGATGCGATTCGGCAGCTCTTCACGTAAAGCCGCTTCGCTGTTGTACTTCGGACCCGGGATGATTTCGCCCTCGTTGTCGCCGGTTCCCGCCATGATCTCCCGGACCATGTTGATGCCTTCGAGCAACACCTCGGCGTCCTTGGGCGCCGTCAAATACGCCGGATCGATGAGTGGTGCGGCCAACGGATCGGCAGAGGCCAGCCGAACGGTCCCTCGGCTCTCCGGGTAGATGAGCGCCGGGAAAATGCTCTGACCTGGCTTCTTGCTCTCGGGGACGACTCGCGCGTCGGAGTCCGAGTTCGGGGACGGATACACCCAGTACAAGCTGAGCAATTGCAGGTCGGGGATCTCCTGCGCATGCGAGGTGCGAACGAACGCGACGGATTCGAACGACGACCCTGCCGCCCACGACGTTCCTGGCCGAAAGCGCTCGGTCGCCAGTCCGCGCATGAAGTACGGCGCCGTCGGCTTACGCAGCGCGGACTTCATCTTGAACGACAGCGGAACGAAGAGGTGGTCGTGCAGGTTGTCACCAACCGGCAGATCGGCCTTCACACCGATACCGTGTTCTTTCAAATGACCTGCCGGACCGATCCCCGACAGCTGCAGAATCTGCGGTGACCCGTACGCGCCAGCGGACACCACGACCTCGCGCGACGCGCCGATCACCTGCTTGCCGCCCTTGACCAGGATTTCCACCCCCGTCGCGCGCGAGCCTTCGATGACGATCTTCGTGACCGTCGCATCCGTGAGCACGGTCAGATTGGGCAACGGATCTTCGTGCAGGTAGCCCTTCGACGTCGAGTACCGCTTACCGTTCGCGGCGCTCTGCTGGAAGACGGCGACGCCTTCCTGGCTCGCACCGTTGTAGTCGTCGAGCTTCGGCACACCCAGCCGCGTCGCGGTGGCGTCCATGAAAGCGTGCGCCGCGTCGGTGATGGTGTGCTGGCGAGTGACCTTGATCGGACCGCCAGACCCGCGCAACTCGCTGGCGCCGTCTTCCCAATCTTCCATTCGCTTGAAGTACGGCAGGACGTCCTCGTAGGACCAACCCTTACAGCCTTCGGCGGCCCAGTCGTCGAAATTCTTCTTGTTGCCACGGACGAACAACAGTCCGTTGACCGAGCTCGATCCGCCGAGTATTCGACCCCGCACCATTGGGATCTTGCGGTCGAGCGCATTGCGTTGCGGCGTCGACTTGTAGCCCCAGTCGAACAGCTTCTTCAGTTGTGGCGTCGAGTGCATGACAGAGATCGCGCCCGGGATCTGGAACATCAGCTTGGCCCAGCCTTTGTTGTCCACTCCCCCCGCTTCGAGCAGCACCACGGACGCGCCGCTTTCAGCGAGCCTGCGGGCAACCGCACACCCCGCACTGCCTGCTCCTACAACGACGTAGTCGGCCTCGGTCATGCTTTTTCTCCATTCGGGAGTCGACGCACTGTGACTCTCGAATTGTAACGTGTTCTAGTTACTACTAGAAGGCCGAGTCGACACCTCGGACCAATTGCACCAATCGAGTCCCGAATTTGTCGGTGAGCGCAGCGACGTCGTCGAGGAATTGGGGCCATTCCAGCCTCGGTACGGGATGCGGCGGCTCATCGACCGGCTTGAGGAAGTTGTCGTGGTGACACGGGATGAGCACCTTCGGTTGGAGCTGATCGCCGAGGCGGCCGAAGTAGTTCGGCGTTCCCTGCCGCGCAGCCAGGCATGCGACGAGGGCGTCGACGGGCTGCTGGCGCGCGAACGGCGCGTCCTCGAATCCCGCACTGGTGTGTAAGTAGAACGTCACGCCACCGAACGCGACGCGGTACGAGAACACCTGACCCCGCGGCCAGCGAAAAGGCGCACGCGGCATACCTTTTCCGCTCAGGTCGATCACGTCGATCTTGCCCGCAAGCGGAACGATGCCGTGCTGGGACGCCACAGCCTCGACCGTGAACGGACCGATCGTCACGACCTCTCCGTCGGTGACGGTGTGCACTTGTTGGTCCGAAACCCCTTGCCTACGGCAGATTTCGGTCGTCGTTTTGCTGCCGTAGACGACCGCGCCCGGATTCGTGGCGGCGACGACGGCGACGTCCATCGCATGGTCCCAATGGGTGTGGCCGACGAACGCCGCGGACACGCCGCCGAATTTTCGCTCGACAAGCGCTCTATCCGTCTTCGCCGAGCGGAAGAAGGTGTCGACGAATCCCGGATTGCTGACGAACGGGTCGAAGCAGATCTTGGTCCCGTCGTACTCGAGGATGATGCCCGCGCAACCGGTCCAGGTGATCCTGGCGCCGATGGGCTCCGGACCGAGCCAGCCCGGCGCAGGCGCCTCCGTCGGGAAGATCTCAGGTTCAGCGCCGGCAGGTGCGGTCATCATCGGGGTCGCGCCAAGGCAGGCAATGCACACGGTCAACTACCTTTCGTATCGACGTTTCACGCTTGCTACGAAATCTGCTGAGCGACAAGCTTTTCCAGGAGCTTGGTCAGATGGTCGACTACCTCGTCCACGGTAAAGTTCAGCTTGCCGTTGAGCGTCGCGATGATAATTTCGCGACAGGCTCCACCGTAGCCGTAGGCACCCATCCGCACGACTTCCCGCTGCCGCGGATCGTTCGGCATTTTCGGGTCCGCGCCGGTCCACAAATCGACAGCGAGATCGATGAATCGTTTGCGCTGGTGCGCGAGCCCGCCCGTATCGACCTCGACGAACAGCAGTCGAGCGAGCCTCGGATCGGACATGACAGTTCGAACGAAGTAGTCGACGGCGGGGCGTGGATTCGCCATGCCGCCTGCGAGGACGTGCGGGATGAGGCCAGTGCCGAGGTCACGCAAGGTCTTGTTCACGACGGCTGTCGCCAAAGCATCGATCGATTCGAAACTTTCGTAGAAGTACCGCTTGTTGAGCTTCGCGTTTCGACAGACCTCTTCGATGGTGACCGCCGCGATCCCGCGCGTTCCGAACAAGTCGAAACCCGCGCTCACAAGTGCATGCTTGCGAATCCGTTGCCGTTCAACGGCACTCACACCCATCCTCGGACGATGCAACCCCGCCGGCTCAGCCATCGACCCTCCGATCACTCTTGACACGGCATCGTACCTGAAATAGCTTGATCGCTAGTTGGTACGACCTCGTGCCAGATATGGAGTGTTTACACATGAGCCTTCTCGCCGCTGCGAATTCGGGCGTCCTTCCGCCGCCGACCGACATGCACCCGAACATGACCGTTGCGTGGATCTATGTGGCGTTCACAGGAGTTGGCCTGGTCATCGCGCTGGCCTACGCCGTGGACGACGCTCGCCGGACTCGCAGCCCTCTATTCGCGTTGTTGCTGGTCAGCGGGCTGACAATCTTTCCATTTGCGATCGAGCCGGCCTACGACATCATCATGGCCACCTGGTATCCGCCGGACCTGCCGATCCAACTTGTGACGATCCTCGGCCGTCCGATGGCCATCATGGTGCCGTTGATGTACGCATCGTCGGTATCGCTCACCTGCTATGTGACATACCGAATGGTCGTGGCCGGCGTATCCGTCCGGTCCATGGTGCTGTTCCTCGGCGCACTGTCGGTCATCGAAGGCATCGGCGAAATGGTCGCCTCACACTTCGAGGTCATGCGGTACTACGGCAACCTCGCGACGATCTTCGACGTTCCGGTCCCGACGCTCGTGCAGAACGCCGGCATGTTCTCGATCATCGGTGTCGCACTCGCGATGATCGTCCCGCACCTCTCTGGCTGGCGATGGTTGATCGTCCCGTTCGTGCCACCGATGCTGTACATCGGCTACGTCGTTTCGTGCACGCTGCCGAACTTCCTCGCCATTCACGGTCAAGCCGGACCTGTGCTGTTCTGGGTGCTCGCCGCACTATCGACTTTCCTCAACGGCCTTGTCGCACTTGCAGTTTTGTACTTGCCGATCCCCAAGCAGTACCGCGACGACGCCGCGCTCCGAAAGTCGCTGCCCGCGAAGGTCGAACAGCCGTCACAGGTCGGGAGCCGATCATGACCGACCTCCTGCACTTCACGCGAAACCCTTACCGCGCTGCAAGTCTCGCCCTGCGGACCCGTGGCCGCGGCCTGACCTTCCCGCCCGGCCCGACCGGCTACCCCATCATCGGCGTACTCCCCCAATTTCAAGCAGACCCGTTCACGTTTCTGCGCCAGTCTGCCGCTACCTATGGTGACGTCTTTCGTGTGCCGATGCCGCTGGTCGACATGGTCTGCGTGAATCACCCCGACCACGTCGCGCAGATCATGGGCGACACCTCGGGCGGCTACAGCATGGTCGGGCCGCTCGAGGCGGCCGCACACGCGATGATCGGCGCCTCGATCCCGTACATGGAAGGCGATCCCTTCAAGCGGCGACGAAGGTTGATCACCCCGATGTTCCGGCACAAGTCGCTCGAGGAACTCGCCACCGAGATCGTCGACGAATTCACGACTCGAATAGACGCCTGGTCCGCATGGGCGGGCACCGGCAAGACCGTCGATCTCCAACACGAAATCGCGTGGCTCACCATGCCCGCGTTCATGCGCGCAATGTTCGGAATTCGGTTGAGCTACAAAGAAATAACTGTGCTCGACGAAGATATTCGGACGGTCCTTCGCCTGTTCAGCGCTGGCGTCATGCTCAATCGCCCACCGGGACTCTTGCCGGTCCCGGGCGGGAAGAACGTGTTTGCGGCGCTCGCCCGGACCCGCCGGTGGATCAACCGCAAGATCGAGGATCGGCTCGCGAATCCGATCGACGGTTCGGACCTGTTGCAAATTCTGCTCGACGCCCGAAACGAGGATGGTTCACCGATCGGCCGACGGGACCTCATCGCCGAACTCTTCATCCTCATCGCGGGCGGATACGAAACAGTCGTCGCCTCGACATCGTGGACCTTGGCCATGCTGCGGGAAAATCGTGACGCGCAGGCCAAGCTGCTCGCGGAGGTCGACGAACTGGACGGGCAGCCAACGACTTTCGCGGACCTGGGTCGGCTGACCTGGGTCAAGGCCTGCTTCGACGAGGGCCAACGAATGCAGGGACATCCCTTTCATCCGCGGATCGCGACCCGCGACGACGACATCGGCGGCTACTTCATCCCGAAATACACGGTGGTCGGTGTGTCGATGTACGCACTGCACCGCGACCCCAGGTGGTGGGCCGACCCGGACCGATTCGACCCAACCCGCTTTTCCGACAAGGCCGCGGTCGCGGCACGTCCGCCGCTCGCGTTTATCCCGTTCGGCGCCGGACCACACCGCTGCATCGGCTCCCAAATGGGTTACATGAACGGACAATTCATTCTCACGCTGCTTCATCAGCGCTACCGCGTGAACATCGCCCCCGACTGGCGGCCTAAACATGCGTCGACGTTCTCATGCACGATCGAGGGCGGGCTCCCGGTTCGACTCGAGCTGCGCGAGCCTGCGCACGCCCCCCGGAGAGTCGCGGTGTCGTCATGATGACCGTCAGCGTCGATGCGGAGCTGTGTTTGGGGTCCGAACAATGTGCGCGTGCCGTCCCCGCCGTGTTCACCTTCGACGATGTCGTGGGTTTGGTCGGTGCGGATCCCACAGCGCAGGTGCTCGTCGCTCCGACCGCGGAGGAGTCCGTTCGGCGCGCATCCTTCAACTGTCCGGCAGCTGCGATCTACATCGAGGACCACCGGTGATCGCCGCGCACAGCGAGACCATCGTTGACGTACCGGTCGCGCGAATCTGGGAGTTGCTCACCGACTTTCCGCTTTGGGAGCAGTGGCTGCCACTCCACGGCGGCTGGCCGGACGGACCGCCACCGACGCTTGACAAGGGCACACAGTTTCGGCAGCGGTTGGGCCACCTCGGCATCTACGACACCGTCAGCGTCACGGTCACAGAGAACACCGCCAACCAGCGGTTCGTGCTATTGGCGCACGGTAGCTACGGTGCGGATGCGCGGCTCACGTTCAGCGTCGATCCCGTTGCGCCCCAACGCACCCGGGTGCGAGTAGGCGTGGAAATTCTCGGCGGATTGGCTCGACCGCTGGCTTCGCTGGCGAAGCGAGGACTGCAGAAGAATCTGAACCGGACGACCCGCGATCTTGTAGTCGTCGTCAGGGGGTTTCGTAGCGGGACGACGCCTCGATCAACGGGATGAAGAACGTGCGAGCGAACAATCGCGCTGACTCATCGGTATCGGTCGGCATGATGTCCGCAGGACTCATGAGTAGCGAAGCGGTAATGCGAATCATCAACTCGGCGGCCCGCATCGCGGCGTCCAGCGGCAGCGTCTCGTCGACAATTCCGACGGCGATGGCCATGCGAACAGGCCCCACGCCATCCGGCGACCCATTGGCCAGTAGGGAGGTGAGCGTGTCCGGCTCGAACTCCTTGATGGCCGCGACGAGCGGATTGGTGCGAGTTGCCCGCATCCCCGCAACGAACGCTTCCACTGCGCGCTCGCCCGGCGAATCCACAGCGGACAACATTTCGACGAGCTCGCCGAAGAATTCCACAACCTCGCGAACGACGACGGCGAGCACGATCTCGTCCTTGTCGCCACAGCGCCGGTAGATCGTGGGACGCGAAACTCCTGCACGACGGGCGATTTCGTTGATCGAGGTGCGGCGGAACCCATGGCTGACGAACTCCTCGCGCGCGACATCGAGAATGCGCGTCCGCTCAGGGTCGTCGTCAGCCGGCGAGGCGCTCATCAGCTGCGCGAACTGCAAACCCAAATCTGGCACGTTGCTCACCCTATCCGTCCGCTCAGGTCGACCCCGTTGACGCTGGTGTTACAGTGCACTATAAATGATTCATCGTCACACCACCAAAGGAAACGCTATGGCTGAACCAACGACGCTGACAGCCTGTCCCGTGCGACCTCCCGGCGAACTCCCGCCGCCCGCCGCCACGACTCACCGGCCACCAGGCCCTGGCCTGCTGCGCATGAGTGCAATCGCGGCGCGGTTCTCGACAGAGCCGTACGCCTTCCTGCCGGAGATCGCGAGGCGCTACGGAGATGTCGTCGACATCCCGGTTCCAGTGCCCGGAGTGACGGTCACGCTGGTCAGCCACCCCGACCACGTCGACCACATCATGACGCGCCACCACCTGCGCTATCACAAACACGAAGGTACCGCGGAGCTCGTAACGGGCGAGCCGCCGGCATTGCCGTTGCTGGAAGGAGAGGAATGGAAGCGCACACGCCGTCCGCTGAACCCCTTCTTCAGCGAGCGAGCACTTGCCGCAAACAGCACGCCGATGGTCGAGGCGATCGCGGAGCGTGTTGCTGACTGGGAGGTACATGCTCGGTCCGGTGGCTGGGTCGACCTCGAACACGAGATCGGCCCGGTCGTGATGGACGGCCTGCTGCGCTCCATCGCGGATCTCGCGCTCAGCCCTGAGCAGCTGCACGAATATGTGGACGGTGCAAGGAGTTACGGCCAGTGGGTCGTTGGGCGGGCAGCGATGTACAAGTTCCCGGCATTCGTTCCGCGCCCGTTCGGCAGGCGCGGCGCCGCTGCGAAAACCATCATGTTCGGCGAGCTCGACCGGTGGGTGGCCGAGCGCAGGGCACAACCGCCCCGCGAACGGCCCGACATCTTTCAGACCTTGCTCGAGATGGAGTTCCCCGGAACGCCCGACCAGCAATATGCGCGAATGCGCTCAGAACTCTCGGGTCTGGTATTTGCCGGATTCGAGACGACCGCCGAGGCGTTGGCCTGGACTATCGCGCTCCTCGCGCGCAATCCCCGCGCCTTGGGCGAAGCGTATGCGGAGGTGGACGCACTAGGTGGCGGGCGCGTCGAATACGAGCACCTCGAACGACTCCCCTACCTGCGCGCGTGCTTCGACGAAGCGCAACGTTTTCAGGCAGCGCCCGCTAATGTCCGGACCGCGACCGAAGAAGACGAAATCGGTGGCTACTTCATCCCGGCAGGCTCCCATGTCGTGATCTCGCCGTACGGGCTACAACGTGACCCACGATTCTGGCGCGACGCCGAGCAGTTCGAGCCGCGCCGGTTCATCGAGGACAAGATCAACCGAAATGCCTTCATTCCGTTCAATATCGGTCCGCGCAAGTGCATGGGCAGCCGCATGGCCTACATCGAGGGCCTGCTGACGCTTGCGACGATTCTGCAGAAGTTCACCGTGCAGATCCGCGACGGATGGACCCCGCGCCACCGCATTCGCGTGTCCACGGGCCTCGCCGGTGGGTTACCCGCCAAGCTTGCGCTCCGTTAACTCCACCACCCCGCCAGAAAGGCAAACCATGAAGAACCTGTCCCACCTCGGACCTTCACCCGAACACGCGAAATACCAAGCGCTGCTTCCACAATTCTGGGACCGGGTGCGTCGTCAGGAAGAGACCGCACTCGCCGCCGGCGTCCCGGTGGATGGTCTGTACGCGTTCGCGAGGAAGTGGTTCGACGCCTGGTCGACGCAGAACATCGACCTCATCGCCGACTGCCTCACCGAAGACTGCGGCCACATCGACAGCTCGACATTCCAGCGCAACGTCGTCGGCGGAGCAGCAACCGTCGACAGTTGCCTCGCCAGCTTCGAAGTCTTTCCCGACTTCGCCTTCTATCCGCAGGACGGCAGCGTCAAATCGCTTCCCTACGTCGACTACTTCGAAGACACTCTGCGCCTGGTGATTCCGTGGCGCGGCGTCGGCCGCTGGACCGGACCGCTGCGGGTTCCTGGTGTCGATTCAGCGACGATGGCACCGACGGGCCGATGCCTGAATTTCATCGGAGTCGATCGGTACGTCATGCGTCGCGTCGACGGCGAATTGAAGATCGCGCACATCGACACGGACTGGGACATCGTGCTCGCCATGATTCAGCTCGCGCCGATCGCGCCGTCGAGCGTCAGCGAACGCGCAATCAAGATATCGGCGACACTCCAGCGAGCGGTCGTACCAATGCTCCGCATGCTGAGCCGCAATGCCACTCCCGACGGTGCGCGAATGATGTCGATCCCGCTCAACAACAAGCAGGCAGTCGTGACGCTCGAGGAAAAGCGTCTTGCGCTGGCGAATCGCTGAGCACGACGACGTGAAAATTCTCGACATCGGTGGTTGGTAGCAATGGTTCAGACACTCCCTGCTCCTGCAGTCCGTGAACCGTCCGCCGGGCAGATCATCAGGACGAATTTCTCCGACACCGTCGTGTCGAGCCTGAGGACTTTCGGCCGGTCGGTGAGCATGGCGCTCGAAGCGGTCGCCGGAGCGGTAAGCGACCTGGTCCGCGGGAAGTTCCAATGGCGCGAAATGTTCTTTCAGGCTTGGTATTTCATCGCGGTCACGGCATTTCCCGCCATTCTCATGGCGATTCCGTTCGGCGTCATCGTCTCGGTTCAGGTCGGCAACCTGATCCATCAACTAGGCGCGGACTCGCTGCTCGGGGCGACCGGCGGGCTCGGTGTCATCAAGCAAGGGGCGCCGATGGCCACCGGATTGCTGTTGGGCGGCGCTGGCGCCGCGGCGATCGCGGCCGATCTCGGTGCACGGACCGTCCGCGAGGAGATCGACGCACTGCGAGTGATGGGCATCAACCCGGTCCATCGGCTGGTGATACCGCGGATGGTCGCGATGATCCTGGTCGCTCCCCTGCTGAACATCCTCATGATCACCGTCGGCGTCCTCGCAGGTTACGGTGTCGCGATCGGCGCCCAAGGTGTCACGTCCGGAAGCTACTGGTTGACGTTCGGATCGTTCACCGTGGCGGCCGATATCTTTGTCTCCCTTGGCAAATCTGTTCTCTTTGGTTTCCTGGTGGTAATCGTTGCCTGCCAACGCGGCCTCGAGGCCAAGGGCGGTCCCCGCGGAGTCGCGGACGGTGTGAATGCAGCGGTCGTGTTGTCCGTGGTGGCCATCGTGTTGGTGAACTTGCTGATTACCCAAGTCACCTCCATGTTCATGCCGGTGAGGTTGGCATGACAGCGACGAAGTACGAAGGCCCAACCGGTCTGCGTTGGCTGTATCGCGTCGGCCGAGCTCGCGGCAAAGCCGTCGCCCCCTTCGAGACAACGGGTTTCGTCCTGAGCTTCATCTGGGAGGTAGTTCGCTCGATTCCGTTGACGCTGACCCACTATCGGTCGCAGACGATGCGTGCGATCACCGACATGACGTGGGGAAGGGGGTCGATCATAGTCGGCGGTGGCACCGTGCCGATGCTGATGGTGCTGGGTTTCGCGATGGGCGCGGGGATCGGTATCGAGGCCTTCGCGACCCTCGACATGCTCGGCATGGGACCGCTGACCGGGATCGTTTCCTCGTTCGCCAATACCCGGGAGCTCGCCCCGATCGCCGCGGGAATCGGGTTCGCGGCCCAAGCAGGCTGCCGAATGACGGCGGAGATCGGTTCGATGCGAATCTCCGAAGAGATCGATGCCTTGGAAGCTCTCGGTCTACGGTCGATTCCGTTCGTTGTCACGACACGAGTGATCGCAGGCGCGATCGCGATCGTCCCTACCTTCCTTATTGCATTGATACTCGGCTACGCGTCGTGCGGCGGAGTCATCGTGCTGTTGCACGGCCAGTCCAGCGGAACCTACGACCACTACTTCGACCAGTTCGTAAGCGGCTGGGACATCAGCGCCGCGGTGATCAAGGTGCTGGTGTTCGGCACCGCAGTGATTCTGATCCATTGCTACCAAGGGTTTTTCGCGACCGGCGGCCCTGAAGGCGTCGGAATTGCCTCCGGGCGAGCGGTCCGCGCAAGCTTCGTCGCGATCATCGGCCTCGACATGGTGCTGAGCATCCTGCTCTGGGGCTTCAACTCCCCCATCGAATTCACGGGATAGCGCCATGCCGAACTATGGGATGCCCGGTGTTGCAATCACAAATCGCGGATCGCAGATGGTCGGGTTCGTCGCATTCGGCGTCGCTGTCCTCGTGACCGCAGTCTGGCTCGGCTACAACCACTTTCGTGAAGACGACCACATGCACGTCGCTGTGCTTACCGAGACGATCGGTGCAGGAATCGGTGCGGGAACGACAGTTGCTCTCAACGGAGTGAAGGTCGGCTCCGTGACGAGTGTCGACAGCGAACAACACGGGACGCAGCGAATCACCCTCGCACTGGACCGATCTCGGCTCTTCGGACTGACCGATCGCCTGACCGTCGACTACGCACCCGCCAACCTCTTCGGAATCAGTGAAGTCGAATTGAAGCCCGCCCCAGGCGGATCGACACTGGTCGACGGCACGGAAATCGACCTGACTGGCACACGCGGAAATCGGGTGACCGATGCGACGATGGGCGCCCTGATGCGGTCGTTGACGCAGACCACCGACAAGGTGCTCACTCCACAGTTCACCGACCTGATCACCGAGGCCGGGACCAACCTCGAAGCGTTCACACCGATGCTGGAAGCAATCGTCTCGCTGACAAGAACGATCGCCGACACACAGCGTTTCCCGTCGTCGTTTTTGATCGAGCAATACGCGTCCGCGGTCGCGGGATTCGCACCTATGGGCGGTGGCGTCCTCGATTTCATCGAATATCTCGACCGACTAGAAATCTTGCGCACACAACCAGAACTCTTCGACTCGATAGTCAACATGCTTGTGCACCAACTACTTCCCGAAGTCACCACCCTTGGTTACACCTTGCAACAGCATTTCGCTGGTTACGCGGACGTGCTTACACCGCTCCTCGCCGCGTCTGCACAGTCGGTGCCGACCCCCGCCGTGTCGAGCGCACAGTTACGTGAACTTCTCAGCCGTCTCGACCGGTCGTTCACCGACACCCCCGACGGGCCGATGCTCGACCTGGAACTCACCTTGCGCGGCGTACCCGCGGTCGCAGTCCCGCTTCTCGGGCTCACCCCAGGCGGTGTGCGATGAAACCGATCATCGGCGTGCTCTTGCGCCTCGCCGTGTTCACCGCCGCCATGCTCGTGCTGCTGACAGTCACCGTCGCAGCGGTTCGACGCCCGGTAACCGGCGACACCAGCACCTTCACCGCGATCTTCACCGATGCGAACGGTCTGAAAACCAACGACGACGTTCGAATGTTCGGAGTTCAGGTCGGCAAGGTCGAGTCCGTCAGCCTTCGTGACAATCAAGCCCAGGTCAGGCTCACGGTGCAGCGGGCGCACCCCATCTACGCCGCAACGACTTTTGCGATTCGCTATCAGACGTTGGCAGGTCAGCGCTACGTCGACATCCGGCAGCCGGAGAAGCCCGCGGGCGAATTGCGGTCCGGAGACACGATCGGCACGGACCGTACGATCCCTTCGTTCGACATCACGACGTTGTTCAACGGACTCGAACCGGTGCTTGCCGAATTCTCGCCGAGCGCGCTGAATCGGTTCACCGAAAGCATGCTGGCGATCATCGACGGCGACAGTTCTGGGGTAGGTCCGGCGCTCGATGAGATCTCGAAGTTGAGCACCTACGTCACCGACCGACAGTCAGTCATCTCCACCCTGGTACACAATCTCGATGAGATCTCCCAGCAGCTGACCGGCCGGTCAGCGCAGGCGATCACCCTGCTTTCGGGCGTCACGAACGTCTTCTCGTCGCTGGCGCAGAAGGTCGAGGGGCTGATCGACTTCGCGGTGACCGCTCCACCGGTGTTCGAGCCGATCGACAGCATCGCCGCAACTCTCGGCTTGACACCCGGTACGAACTCCGATTTCGACAACGCCGTTCGCGCAGCATTTCCCGATCCTGACACTGCGATAGAGGTCCTCGGGCGGTTGCCCGGGCTCCTCCAATCACTGAACGCGCTACTCCCGATTGCGGTTTCGGGCCTGGACCTCAATTGCGCCAACGGTGCAGCCGTCGTGCCCAGCAGTCTGCAAATCCTGCTCGCCGGTCAGCGGGTGGCGATATGCAATCGATGAAGCCACAACGGCCACGGCGTCGATTCGGCACAAACAAGCCCATCCCCAACGCCGCCGAGACCAAGCGTCGCGAGTTGCGAATGGGAATCGTCGGAGCAGCCCTGGTCGCGGCACTGCTCGCTGCGGCCGGTCTGTTCTATGTTCTCCCACTTGGGAAATCGACCTACATCGCCCATATGTCCGAAGCCGGAGCGATCAAGGCGGGCGACAACGTGCGCATCGCGGGAATCCCCGTAGGCGAGGTGAAGTCTGTCGAACTGGACTCGGACACAGTCACGATGAAGTTCACAGTCGACGACGACGTATTCATCGGGGATGCAACAACTCTCGACATCAAAATGCTTACCGCCGCGGGCGGCCACTATCTCGCCGTGACTCCCTCGGGCACAAAACCGTTGGGGTCCAAGCCGATCCCGGCCGATCACGTCCATTTGCCGTACAGCCTCATGCGGGCGTTTCAGGATGCGGCAACCCCGATCGCCGAGGTCGACGGAAACACTTTCCGCCAGAATTTGGCCTCGCTCGAAGCATCGCTCACAACAAGTCCCGACGGCCTCCGGGAGATCGGACGTGCGATGGATTCGTTCGTGGACGTCTTGGACCGACAGAACAAGGACATTTCCGACACACTGGCACTCGCCGACGAATATCTCACGATGGTCAATAGCACGAAATCGCTTGTGGGTGATTTGATCCGCAAAATCAGCTCGCTCGAGACCACGATGGAAGACAAGCGGGAAGAAATTCGTTCATCGCTCGCTCTCATCGCGCGGCTCTTGTCCCGCATCGCCGCCCTCGAGCCGTCCTATCAGCAGACCCTGCGACCGCTGGTGGAGAAGTTCGGCGAGGCGATACCCGAGTTGCAACGCCTCGGCGAGCGGCTCGATGGCGTGCTGGCAAATGTCGCTGGCATCGGTCGATCGTTGCAAGCAATGATCACGCCGCAAGGCGTTGTCGCGGTTGATCAGTCAGCTGCGACTGTCGAGTTACCGCAGTTGTGCATTCCGCTCCCCGGACGGGCGTGCTGAGAATGAAACGACTTCTCGCCACCCGGGGTTTCATGTCGATCGTCGGCGTGCTGGCGGTGATCGCAGCCGTGGTTGTCGCCTATGTCATCGTCTTCGAGCCTGGAAAGAAGATGATCAGCTACTGCGCGATCATGCCCGACGCGATCGGCCTCTACACCGGCAACCACGTCACGATCCGCGGAATTGCAGTGGGGACCGTGAGCAGCATCGAGCCGCAAGGGACATCGATGCGAGTCGAATTCGCCGTCGATGCTACCCACCCATTACGCGGCGACGTGTCTGCGACGACCGTCTCCGATACCTTGGTCGCCGACCGTGACCTGGCGATCCTGTCCGGAACCAGCTCTGGCGCGGAATGGAATCCCCAGCAATGTGTGACGGACACGCTGACCCCGAAGAGCATGACCGAGACGCTGCGCGCGATCCAGAAGATCACCGGCGAACTCGGCGGCAGCAGTGATCCCGCCGAGCAGGACCGAATCCGAGGCGGGGTCGCCGCCATCGCCGACGCAACGTCGGGTACCGGTCCGCGGCTGAACGCGATGATCACCAAACTCGGTGCGGCCATGAAATCGCCGGATGCGGCTGTCGGCCACGTCGGTGAGCTGATCACCGCCCTAAGTTCGTTGAGTGCGAGTGTCTCGACCAACTGGGCCGACATCAAGGACTTCCTGCCCCGGTTGGACGACCTCTTCACCCAGGTCAACACCGATGTGTGGCTGCCGGTCATCGACGTCGTCAATTCCTTGCGAGTGATCCTGCCGTGGTTCAACGACATCACTCGCGAATTCGGCGGACCCATACTCGGCGGGCTCGATGCAACCATCCCTTTCATCCGCTTCGTTGGCGCCAACGTCGGCACCCTGCAGGAAATCATCAACATGATCCCGCCCATCGTCACCGCATTCACCCACTCCGTCGATCCGACCAGCGGCAGACCCGCCCTCAGCTACGCACCACCGAAAGTTGCACTGACACAACAGGATGCACAGCAAGTGTGCACGGCCGTCAATGTGTTGACACCCGGCCGCTGCGCAACGGCGACCAACGGTATGACCGATATCGACCTGATCCCGCTCGTACTCGGACTGGCAGGCGCGCGATGAGGGCAGCAACCGTGTTCGCAATGGTGCTCGGGGCGATCCTCTCGCTCGGTGGCTGCGGCTTCGACCCGGCGTCCATCCCGGTGCCGGGTAGTTCAGTGCCGGGTCCCAGCTACCCGGTCCATATCCAGTTCACGAACGCGTTGAACCTGCCGGCCAAAGCGAAGGTCATGGCCAACGGTATCCGCGTCGGCACCCTCGATAAGGTCACAATCGTCAATCCCGGCCTCGACGGTGGCGGCTACATCGTCGCCGACGTCGACATCGCCGAAACGGTGCCGCTACCGACGAAAACCATTGCGCAACTACAACAAAGCACCATCCTCGGCGACCTGTACATCGGGCTGATCACCCCACCCGACGGGTTCGACAAGACCATCCCGGCGGACGGGACGATCCCGCTGAGCCAAACGAGGCCGGCCCTGCAGATCGAAGACACGATGGCGGGGATGGCGACCTTCGTTCAAGGCGGCGTGGTGCACGAGTTCCAAGAAATCGTGAACCGCATGAACGCGGTACTGCCGGCGGACCCGAAGGAGACAGAGCGGATCTTCGGGACACTCACAACAGATCTCACCGACGTCGCCAACCACCTGGACCAGGTTTCGCAATTCGGCCGCGCCACCGAGGACCTTGTCGCGCTGTTACGCGAGCGAGGCGACACCGTGAGCAACCTACTCACCGAAGAGACCGCGAACCATGTGGTTTCGGCGGCCGGCTCACTGGTCGAGGCGGTCGGCGTACTCGGCGAAATCGGCAAGATCGCGCATGCGCTGGAATGGATCGCCCCACTCGTCACTGCCGGCGATGCCGCCGCAGCCGCATTCGTGCCGTTGATTTTCACGTCGAGACCATTCGATCTCTCCGCTCCGTCGAACCTGAACGCACTTGTCGCTCTGATCCGCGATCGGATCATTCCGTTCGTCGAACGCGGGCCGAAAGTGAACGTCGTCGGCATCGACACCGGAAATGCGCCGTCGGTGCCTCCCACCGAACAGGTCGACCGCATCGTCGGGACCCTGCGGATGATCGGAGCAGTCCGATGAAACCGAGTTCTGCCCTTTCCCTCTCAGCGATCGCCACCGTGTTCGTTGTCGGCAGCGCTTACCTGACTTTCGATGTAGTACACGTCGATTGGTTCAAGAACTACACGACCGCCACGATGACGCTCCCGAATTCCGGCGGCCTGGTCCCACGCTCTCCCGTACTGCTTTCCGGCCTGCGTGTCGGCGAAGTGACCACTGTGGAGAACACCGAAACTGGCGTCGAGGTGGCGTTCCGAGTCTCCGACGACTATCGGATTCCGGTGGCGAGTGAAGTCTCGATCGAGATCCTGTCTGCACTGGGCGAGCCCTATGTCGAGTTCAAGCCCGTGCGCGACGATGGGCGGTTCCTCGAGAACGGTCAACACATCGACACCGCAGCAATTCAAGTGCCGCTGTCGATTCCGGAGATGGCCCGCACCGTCACCGACCTGCTCGGCCAACTCGACCCCGACGCGGTCTCGTCCATCGTCGACACTTTCACGCAGGCGTTGTCGGGCACAGCTTCAGTGGTGCCCACCCTCGCCAGATCGACGAGCCTGCTCGCGGCCACCCTGCTCAGCCGCACCCCCCAGATAAACAGTGCGCTCATAGACATGCAGACCATCGCCTCGGACATGGAGTGGGTCGGCCCGTCGCTCACGGACGCCGCGCCGACGTGGACCGAGATGGGCCGCCTCATCGACAAGGTCGTCGCCGCTTTCGCAGAACTTGCGCGTACTCCTGGCATGCCGGACAGCTACACCGAGGGCACCGGACTGCTGCCGTTCCTGCAAAGCCTGTCAGCGTGGATCGACCGCGTCGGCCCAGACCTGGCGCCTTTGGTCCCAGTCCTGCAACCCCTTGCCGCCGAGGCGGAAACCTCGCTGGGACGGATCGATCTCAGTGCACTCATCGCGCAAGCACTCGACGCCACCGGTGACTCCGCGTTGCACCTCTACGTCAACGTCAATTGACGCGACCTACCTCGAAAGATATTGGAGCACAACATGACACTCGAAATGCAAGATTCCAAGACGGCAGACGACGATGCCACCTCCCCGGCCGCGCGCGACCGGACGATCTCGCTGCGACTGTCGACCGTCCTGACTGCGCTGATTGCGACGGCACTCGTCGTCATCGCATGTGTTCTGGCGTGGCAGCTGCACACTGCGAACGCGGATGCGCGCGCAAGAGATGCCGCCACAGCTGACAACCAACGCGCCGAGCAAATCGCCACCGACTATGCCCTCGGCGCGTCCACCATCGACTTCAAGGACTTCCCCACCTGGCTCGGCAAACTCAAAGCCAACACGGCGCCGACGCTGTCGAACAAATTCGACGCCACCGCGCCGAAACTGCAGGAAATCCTGACACCGTTGCAGTGGACCTCGACGGCCACGCCCATCGCGGCGAAAGTTATGTCCGAGAACGGTGGCCTCTACCAAGTCGACGTGTTTCTCAACGTGACGTCCACCAGCGCGCAGACACCACAAGGTGGCCAGACGACGGTCACCTACAACATCACGATCGATACGAATGCCGATTGGAAGATCACCGACGTCGGCGGGATGGCCGGCGCACTACCGGTCAAGTAACAGACATATCGATGATCGACGTCGTCGCTCTCCGAAACTGGTCGGAGATCACCGCAGACTTCCAACTCAACTGGTACGTGTATCTCTCGATGCCGCTCATCGCAGCATTCATTGGATACACCACGAAGTTGCTCGCAATCGAGATGATCTTTCGGCCGCTGAATTTCCGCGGCGTCAGGCTTGGGCCGATCCCGCTCGGTTGGCAGGGTGTTCTCCCGGCGATGGCGGGAAGGATCGCAGCGATCGCCGTCGATGTACTCGTGCCCAAGGTCATCGATCCGCGCGAACTGGCCGACAAGCTCGATATGGGCCGGTTGATCACCGACCTGCGTGGACCGCTCAACGCTGTCGTCGAGGAGATGGTCGACGACATTGCTCGCGAAATTCAACCGGCATTGTGGGAGATGATGCCGGCGGAAGCCCGTCGACTCGTCAGTGCCCGCGTACTGGCCGAAGCACCCAAATACCTCGACCGGATGATGGCCGACGTCAAACGCGACTTCGAGGAAGTCGTCGACATCAAGGACGTTGTCGTCACCGCATTGACCCGGGACAAGGCGCTCCTCGTCCGCCTGGTCCGCAAGATCTCTGCGCCAGAATTTCGCTTCATGGCCAACTCGGGCATCTACTTCGGCGCTGCGATCGGCGTCATCCAAATGCTTTGCTGGGCAGTAGTTCACGACCCGATCATCATGCCGATATTCGGCCTCGCCTGCGGCTTTGTGACCGACTGGATTGCGCTGAACATGATCTTTCGTCCACATAATCCGAGGAAGTTCTTCGGCGTATTCGAATTCCAGGGCCTCTTCATCAAGCGACGTCGGGAAATAGCGCGCGACTACGCCGGTTTGATCGCCGACGAGATCCTGACGCCCGCGAACGTACTCGAAATCGTTCTCGCGGGCCCCACGTCGAACAATCTCTTCCTGATGGTCCAGCGTCACGTCGCCACTGCAATCGACGAACAGCTCAGCATCGCCAAACCACTTGCGGTCCTCGCCGTCGGCGGATTGCAATTGCGCAACCCGCTCAAAGCTCTCGATATTCTGCAGGTCGGTAGCGAAGAATTCCAGAAGATGAAAGTGCTTGTCGCGCAGAAGGCGTTCGACATGGCACCGCAGTCGATCAAGCACGTCGAGCAGTACGCCACGGATGTGATCGACGTGAAAACCAGCGTTCTGGCGAAGCTCGACAACCTCACCAACGAAGAATTCGAACACTTGCTACGTCCGATCATCAAGGAGCAAGAACCGATCGTCATCGCCTGCGGCGCCCTGCTCGGATTCGCTGTCGGCGAGCTACAGGTCCTGTTCGTCGAGGCGGTGTCGCGACTGCCGTGACATCGGGGGCCGTCAGCGCTGCGGCACCATCAGCATTCCTACGAGCATGTCGACGATCTCCCTGGCCAACACGTCACGACCGGCCGCATCGACGTCGGACATCTCGCCTTCGAAATCGGCCAGCAGGGCGAACATTGCGGTCGTCATCGATCCGAGTCGCTTTCGCCGAACCTCTGGACCGAGGTGGCGCAGCGAGCGCTCCAACCGCGTGATGATGATGCGAGCAGCGACCCAACTTTCGGTGTCGAGTCGCGTCGGATCGATGACTGCGGGGTGCCTGCGGGTCTGTTCGAGAAAACGCGCGTAGTGGGTCGCGCCATCGCGGTAGGGGACGTCGAGCAGCGGGGCGACGAGCATTGTCACGAAGGCCGCCGGGTCCGTACTTGCGCCATTCGCCTCGTCTTCGGCCAGCAGCTCGAGCCGCGCTCGCTCCAATGCGACCATGCGTCGCTCGACGATCGCTTCGATCAACCCGTCGCGCGAGCCGAAGTGGTACTGCACGGCGGAATTGTTTCGTTGACCTGCCGCTGCCGCGACGTCTCGCAACGGGACATCGATTCCGTGCTCAGCGATCATTCGCTCGGCCGCGGCGAGTAACAGCGACCGAGTATCCGAACCGTCCACAGGCGGAGTCTAGCCCCACATTAAGGCACTGACATTGACTCTTTAAGACGGCGTGCTTAATGTCGGACCTGTGAGCATCGTCGCCGGACCGATCTACCAGGTCGCGTGGGTCGTCGAAGACATCGAGACGTCCGAGCGGGTGTTCACCGAGCAACTGGGCGTAATGCGATGGAATCGAATGCCCAACGTTGCGTTTACACCCGAGACGGCGAGCTATCGCGGCCAACCTGCCGACTACGTCATTCACGTCTCTCTCGGCTACCTCGGCGACCAGCAAATCGAGCTGATCCAACCCGTATCCGGCACCAACCTGTACACCGAGTTTCTCGACCGCAACGGTGGCGGCGGGCTGCACCACACGGCGTGGCTGGTCGACAACCTCGTCGAGACGCTGAAAATTGCTGCTGCAGCAGATATTCCCGTGAACCAGCAGGGCGACTTCGGCGAAGAGATGAAATTTGCCTACCTCGACTTCAGCGCCGGTGGCGCCCCCTACGTCGAACTGATGCAACTCGGGCCGAACATGCGCGCGTTCTTCGATTCGATGTGCGCCGCGTCGAAGGCGAGCGTGTGATGGATGCGTCGATACCTCAGGTGCTTTCGCTCGATGACGTCGACGCGTGGACCGACTCCGCCGACGTTGTCGTCGCCGGGATGGGAATGGCGGGGTGTTGCGCGGCGATCGACGCCGTCGGCGCCGGTGCAGACGTCCTGGTGCTCGAAAAGGCCGGTGCCGCAGGCGGAACGACAGCGCTGGCGGCGGGTCAGGTCTATCTCGGCGGCGGAACGCCCACGCAGGTCGCAACGGGCCACAACGACACCGTCGACGCGATGTTCGCCTATCTCGAGGCCGTGACACCCGATCCGGATCTCGACAAGATCCGCCTCTACTGCGAGCAGAGCGTGGAGCATTTCGGGTGGCTCGAAGCTCAGGGCGTGAAGTTCGAGCGGACCTACTACGCAGGCAAGGCCGTGTTCCAGCCCGGGACCGAGGGCGTCATGTACACGGGTAACGAGAAAGTCTGGCCGTTCCGCGACAAAGCCGCACCTGCACCGCGTGGCCACAAAGTCGCCGCGCCCGCGGAGACCGGCGGTCGCGAGGCCATCCGCGCGCTGACCGAGCGCATCGAAGCACTCAGCGCGCGAGTGCAATACGACACCGGAGTCGTCGCACTGGTCATGGACGAAGGACGCGTTATCGGCGTTCGGACGAACTCGTTCGGTGCAGTCGCACATGTGCGCGCCCGGCGCGGTGTCGTCCTCGCGGCGGGCGGCTATGTAATGAACAAGGCGATGCTCGCGCAATACACGCCGCAACTGTCCGGCGGCTTCATCGAACTCGGCACGCCGAACGACGATGGCCTGGGAAGTCGGTTGGGCCAGTCGGCGGGTGGCGTGCCGATACACATGGACGGCGCCTTCATCAGCGCACCGTTCTACCCGCCTGGTTCGCTCCTCAAGGGGATCATCGTCAACAAGCACGGCAAACGATTCGTCGCGGAAGATTCCTATCACGGTCGGACCGGCGGTTACGTTGTGCAGCAACCGGATCGCGTCGCATATCTGATCATCGACGAACCCAACTTCGGTAGGCCGGAGATTCCGTTGACACCCTTCATAGATGGGTGGGACACGATCGCCGAACTCGAACATGGCTTGAACCTTGCTGCCGGTTCGGTTCAGACGACCCTGGACGAGTACAACAAGTACGCCGCCGACGGCGACGATCCCGAGTTCCACAAGCACCCGGATTGGGTCGCCCCGCTCGAGCAGGGCCCATGGGCCGCTTTTGATTTGACGATCGGCAAGGCGATGTACGTCGGCTTCACGCTCGGCGGCCTGACCACGTCGATCGACGCAGAGGTGCTGGACGCTGCAGGCGTCGCGATTCCGGGACTGTTCGCCGCAGGCGCGTGTGCGTCGAACATCGCTCAGGACAGCACCGGCTACTCGAGCGGAACATGCATCGGGGAAAGCTCGTTCTTCGGGCGCCGAGCAGGACGAAAGGCAGCAACAGCATGAAATTCACCATGTCGATCGCGATGAGCCCGCTCGACGAGCTGACCGAGTTGGCGAGAACTGCTGAGGAGAACGGGTTTTCCTCCGTCGCTTTGCCGGACTCGATCCTCTATCCCGAAAATCCCACCGGCACGTACATGTACACCGCTGATGGAAACCGGTTCTGGAACGAAGGCACACCCTGGGTGGATCCGTTCATCGCGGCGGCGGCAATGGCGTCGGTCACCACGCACCTGCGCTTCTACACCCAGGTGCTCAAGCTCAATCCGCGGAACCCGGTATTGCTTGCACGACAACTACAGTCGGTGGCCTGGATGACGAACAACCGCTTCGGTCTCGGCGTCGGCCTCGGTTGGATGCTGGAGGAATCCGAATGGTGCGGTGCGCCGTTCGACAATCGCGGCAAACGATGCGAGGAGTCGATCGAGATCTTTCGGCTCATCCTCGGTGGCGGAATGGTCGAATACCACGGCGAGTTCTATTCGTTCGACAAAATGTTGATGAGCCCTGCCCCGACCGAACCGATGCCGATCTACTACGGCAGCCACACCGAACCCGGACTGCGCCGCGCCGCCAGGATGTGCGACGGCTGGACGTCGGCGATGATCAAGTTCGACGAATTGCAGAGCGTCATCGAGCGACTGGACGCGCTGCGCGCCGACTACGGTCGCAGCGACGTGCCTTTCGAGATTCAGGCCGTCTGCGTCGACCGATTCGGTCTCGACGGGTACCGCGATCAGGCCGCGATCGGCGTCACCGACGCAGTCGTCGTGCCATGGCTCTTCTACGGCGTCGGCTTCGACGGCACACTGGAAGCGAAGAAGGACGGGATCAAGCGGTTCGCGGACGACATCATCGCGAAGCTGTGATCAGGCCTGTGGATAAGTAGAAAGTTATCCACATTCACTGAACCTCGTTCCCGCCGTGCACTTTTCTGCGCCAGAGTCGTGTGATGCGATGGATTTGGACGGTGGTTGCAATGGTGTGCGTCGTGCTGGTCGCCGTGCCTGCCGACGCTGCAACGAGCGAATACGACTGGCCGCTGCAACCCCGGCCCAGCGTGGTCCGTCGGTTCGACAAGCCAAGTCACAACTGGCTTCCCGGGCATCGCGGCGTCGATCTGGCAGGAAGCCCTGGTCAGTCCGTGCTGTCGGCTGGAGCAGGCGTCGTCGTGTTCACCGGTGACGTCGCGGGCAAACCCGTTGTGTCCGTGGACCACCCTGGTGGCTTGCGAACGACCTACGAGCCGGTCGAGGCGTCCGTCGAAGTCGGACGTCGGGTCGAGCGGGGCGCTGTCATCGGCACGCTGCAAGCCGGCCACCTCGGCTGCCCGGTCGCGGCATGTCTGCATTGGGGATTACGAAGGGGCCGAGACTATCTCGATCCGCTCGGGCTCATCCACGCCGTGCCCATACGGCTGAAGCCGGTCGCGCCTCCCTAAGCTCTCGGGTGGGCTTGATCGTGGACCGCGCGCAACCGCGCCACCGATACGTGGGTGTAGAGCTGGGTAGTCGCCATGCTCGCGTGGCCCAGGAGTTCTTGGACAACGCGTAAGTCAGCACCACCTTCGAGCAAATGCGTTGCCGCAGAGTGGCGTAACCCGTGCGGTCCGATGTCGGGTGCACCGGGTATGGCCGACATAGTCTCGTGCACAACGGTCCGGGCCTGCCGCTGATCGAGTCGCTTGCCGCGCCGGCCAAGGAGTAGCGCCTTTCCCGATTCTTCGTTGGCGATTTCAGGTCTGCCATGCCGCACCCACAGCTCGACTGCCTCGGCAGCGGGTCGACCGAACGGCACGGACCGTTCCTTGTTGCCCTTGCCGATCACGCGGACGAGTTGCCGGTCGCGATCGACGTCGTCGAGGTCGAGGCCACATAGCTCGCCGACCCGGATGCCGGTGGAGTACAGCAACTCGACAATGAGCCGGTCGCGAAGCGCCAGCGGGTCGTGTTGTGCGGCACCGGATTCTGCGGCATCCATCGCCTCTGCCGCTTGCTTCTGCCGCAGCACCTGGGGCAAGGTCCGGCGAGCTTTCGCCGAGGCCAAGCGCGTGCCGGGATCGGTCGGGATGCGCTCGGTCCGTAGCAGCCACGCAGTGAAGGTTCGCGCCGACGACGTGCGCCGAGCCATCGTGGTCCGCGCGGCTCCCGCATTCGACTGCTTCGCCAGCCACGACCGCAGCAAGCGGAGGTCGATATCGGTCAGCTGTGCGTCGGGCGACTGCGTCGTCAGATGGGTAAGCAACGAAGACGCGTCGGTCACGTAAGCGCGAATCGTGTGCTCGGAACGCCCGCGTTCGAGCCGAAGGTGCTCCGCGTAGGCGTCGAGATGCGCCACCAATCGGTCCGGCAGCTCGGTTTCCATACGCCCACAGTCGCTGTCAGGCGGCCCGAGCGCAACGAGCCGCGCCGATCGGCGTTGCCCTATCAGCCGTAGGTCGGCCGAAAGTCCCCAGAAATCGGTCCGGCGTCGACATGAACGAGAGTCGTTTGCGCGCCTGCGCGAGCATTCTCGTCGCCGACCAGACAGTGACCGTTCAGCGATACCGGCTTATCCGGCAACGCGGCGTGAATTGCGCCCTGGATCTCGAGAGTCCGACCGGCAGGAAGCACGGCCGCGATCACGTTGTGCAGCCACGGCGAGAGGTAGGGGTAGACCTCGATCTGGTTTGCCGTCACCTCCGGAGCCGGAACTTGGATCGGGCTGAATGCCGGTGTCACGTCGGCGCCCTTCTCCTCGCCGGCGACCCACTGACCGTTCGGCGGCACCGCGTAGTCGATCGTGTCAGCCTGCGCGAGGGTTGTGCTGCCGAGCGACGCGAGCAACGCAATTCCGGCTACAGTCGCAATTCGCATAAGACAATCCTTCCGGCGACGGCCATGGCACGAAAGAATTTCGATCATCGCGACTGCAAGGCCGCCCCAAGGGTTTTCCAAGGTCGGCCAGTATTGTTGGTGCCTGGGGGGGTGGGGTTCATGGGGAAATCGCTGCGTGTGGCAGTGGGAGCAGTCGTCGGAGCAGCAATGCTGTCCGCATGCTCGGTCGGCGGGCATGCGCGCCCAACTGCGAACGTGCCGTCCGATCCAGCTGTGCTGAACACCCACGGATTCGACCTCGACGCGAAGGAAAAGGCCCAGGTCGAACTAACCCAGCAGATCCTCCGGACCGACCCGTGCGCGTTGCTCGACACCACGGCAGTCACCAAAGTCGGAGACGTCAAGACACTGGGACCGGAATACGACTTGTCCAGTTGTTCAGCGCGTTTCACTCGGTCGGGAACGAAATCGTATTCGTCGTCGAGCGTGATAGTGGAGGTCGACCTGCTCGGACCGTCGCAGTCCGATACTCCGACGACGCTGGACGGCATTTCCGTGCTCATCGACACTTTCGCGACCCAGCCCAACGGACGCGGCGGCTGCGGCTACTACCTCCCGCTCCCGCTGCCCGTTCCTGCCGTGCTAGCCGACGCCAGTATCGAGCCTTTCCTTTCCGTGCAGGTGCGGGAGTACGGCGAGGAACAGGACTCGTGTCCGCTTGCTGCGGATCTGATTCGATCGGCGAACACGACGCTGAAAAGGGGCCTGCCGCAACACGACACGGTCAAGGCGAAGTCGTCGCTGCTGGGCCACAGCCCATGCGAAGTCATCGACATCGCGCCTTTGTCGCCTGAGGTGAAAACCTGGGACATCAGCACCTACTCCCCGTACTCGTGCAGCTTCTCGACTGGCGACATCGATACCCGGACGACGGTCCGATTCGTCACCAAGCTGGTGCTCGAACGCAGTTCGGACAGCTCCGACCCTGAGCCGATCGAAAAGGACGGGCGGCAGTTGGTCATCGACAAGAGCGGCAGCTCGTGCGGGGTGACTGCATACTTCAAGCGCACGTTCGACAACGTCTATCCCGGATCGAAAGACCCGCCGACCGGGAGCGAAATCTACGAATATCAGTCGGCTGTCGCCGTCGATTCGCCGCAATGTGATTACGCGCAACAACTTGCGCTCGACGCGGCGAGGAGGTTCGACGCATGAGAATGCGCAACTGGTCGGTCGCGGCGGTCCTGCTGCTTGCGGGATGCTCCAGCGTCGTCGGAACTCCAAAACCGACCATCGAGACTTTCGGGCTCACCCTCGACCAGAAGACGGTCAGCGAACTCGAAATCGCCTCGGAACTGCGTGAACTCGATCCGTGCGCACTCGTCGACCCAGACGTTGCGACCAAACTCGGCGAGCTCCGGCTCGAGCCCGCGCCGCTCTACGACCTTGCAGACTGCACGGTCGCCGTCGGCTCCAACCCCGCCCCACTCAACAACACCCTGATCCGCTTGAGCTTCGACACGTCGACCTATCTCGATGAGGAGGACAAGGAAAAGGTCCGCGGTGCCACGGTCTACAAGGGCCATTCGACCAGCACGGATTGCTCCTATGCCTTTCCGATCGAGCTGCCGCTGAAAGAGCATTACAAACCCGCCAGCGGGCACAAGTCGAAACCCGTCATCTCGGCGTCGGTCAGCGACGCGGTCGGCGTCGATCCGTGCGACATCGCGCGGCAAATTTTGAAGAAGCCGATCGACTACGCGAAGTCCCTTCCCGCTCGCGACCCCGCGGATCCCTGGACGAGACTTGCGAACGCGCACCCCTGCGCGGTGGCCCGAGTCCTGCCGCATGCGGTCGGTGCCACGACCGTCGAATCGAACAGCCCCTTCGAATGCACCATCGATCATGAGACGAACGAGCGGGCCGTCTGGTTCGGATCCAGGAGGAAAGCGGACTCCACCGGCACCGGCTTCACCGTGGTGCACAAAGACGGCTTCGAATTGAACGTCGTCGACAACCACGACACCGATGGCACCTGTGTCGCCTTCTACTCGACCGACGACGAGATCGACCTCAACCTGCCAGGCAAGGACAGAACAGAGGACGGCATCGTCTACCCCACCATCAGGGTCAACGCGAAATGTGACGAGATCGCCGACTTCGCGGCCAACGTCATCCGAGCCGCCGGCTTCTAGGCCAGCTACCCGTGGGTCCGGGTAGCTGGCCAAGCCGTATCAGACCAGCGCGGGAGCGAACGTGGAGCGTTCGAACCTGCCTGCGGGTGTAAAGCGTGCCAACAACTCGGCCGGGTCCTGTCCGGTGACCTGCGCGATGTACGCGCCGGCATCCTCGACGGAATTGATACCGAGGAACGGCTGCGGCCGATGCAGCAAGCCGACCAGCGCGGCGGCGAACTTCGGATCGACTGCGGCCGTCGCAAAGAACTGGCCGCCGATGTCGGCGAATGCGGGATCGCTCAGGAACAGGCGGGTGACCTTGTTCGCTGCGTCGGACCGTGCAGCGAGGAACGACGAGTACTGCTCCGCCAACCATGCCTCGTCGAATGCGCCGTCGTGGACTGCCGCGGCCGCCACGAGGCGTTGCGCTTGGATGAGGCCACTCTGCGCACCCTGCCCGGCGATCGGGTCGTATGCCACCGACGTATCGCCGAGCGAGCCGACGACGTGACCGCTCGCAGTGTGGCCGATGCCCGCGCGGACGACGGGCTTGACGGCGCCCTTCAACCACGAGTGCGGATCCTCGGTGATGACCTCGGTGGCCTCCACCTCGGGCAGGTCCCAGTCGATGTAATCGCGGTACAAATCCTTGACGATGTTCAGCGCGGACTCGGCGGAATCGGCTGCGTCGAAACGGGTTTCCCAGTCGCTGCCCGGCCGCGCCCAACCGAGGAATGCCCAGGTGGGACCGGCGTCCTTGTGCAGGTACGGCCCCCACCACGCTTCACCCTGCTCGGCGAAGATGGAGAAGAGGCTGTGCGCGCCGCCCGCGGGGCTGCGGTGCGCGAAGACGCCCTCGTCGAAGCCGAGGCCCTTGACCGTGACGGTCAGCAGCTTGCGCTGCGGGGCGTCGTAGACGGTGCGGTCGGTGTCGATGGCGAAGAGGTCGGACAACCCGGCGCGACCCGTGGCGACGAGCGTCAGGTCGTTGGCTGCCGCGATGCCGTCCAGCGACTCGGGCGTGACGGGCTCGACGACGAACTTGCCACCGCGCTCGAGGAAGGCCGTGAGCCGCTCGTCAGCCTTGAGGCGAGTATCGACCGCGACACCGACATAGCCGTCGAAGTTGCCGTCGAAGCCGATCAGTTCGGCGTTCGCTTCGCCTGCAATGCGAACGCTCAAACCGGAGTGGCGAGGGGCACGCGCGGTGTAGGTGTCGAGGCCCAGCGCGACCTCGGCCTGCTGTGTTTCACCGAACTCGAGCGCGGTTCCCGTGGCGGGCACATCGTTGCGTAACGATCGCTGGTCGCGGTCGCTGTAGAGGGTGACCTCGAATCCGGCGTCGAGGAGGCCGAAAGCAGCGGTCACACCGGTCTGGCCGGCGCCGATCACTGCGGCTTTGCGGGTGGATGGGGTGTTCTGTGTTGTCATACTTCGAATTGTTGCTGCGCCGTGGGTGTTTCAGCAGAGTTCCGATCACCGCGAATCGATGCCGTGCCGACGGTTGCCAACTGCATAGGATTGCAGCATGTCCGAACAGTATCGTGAGCTCAGCGAACAGGCGGAGGCCTTGGTTGTCGGCGAATCCGACCGAATTGCCAACGCCGCGAACATCTCTGCGCTTCTATTCAACGCGTTGCAGGACGTCAACTGGGTCGGCTTCTATTTCTACGACGGACGCGAACTGGTCGTCGGCCCGTTTCAGGGCAAGCCCGCATGCGTCCGAATCGCACTCGGTCGAGGGGTATGCGGGACAGCTGCGACGACGCGGCAAACGCAGCTCGTCCCGGACGTTCACGCATTCGACGGACATATTGCGTGCGACGCGGACAGCCGATCGGAAATCGTTGTCCCACTTGTGCATGCGGGCGAGCTGATCGGCGTGCTGGACCTCGACAGCCCGCTGCCGGGCCGATTCGACGAGACGGATCGAGCCGGTTTGGAAGCGATCGCCGAGATATACCTTCGAACCCTCGGCGATCGCTCCTGACTCAGACAGTTACCACACTCGCGCGTACTTCGGAGTCCGGCAACGCGGTCGAGCCTGGCGCACCGAGCCGGTAGTTCGCGCCGCGATGGCTCGCCGGTAGGCGATCCCCCGCATCGAGTAGCTTGTTGCGGAGCGTGCCGGGCGCGTACTCGGAGGCGTAGACGCCGCGTTCGGTGAGCACCGGAACAATATGCGTGACAATGTCTTCGAACGATCCGGGCGTGATCGCGTACGCGAGATTGAAGCCATCGAGGTCGGTCGCCTCGACCCAGTCCTGCAGTTCATCGGCGACTGTGACGCCGGACCCGACGAACACCGGACCCATCCCGCCGATTCCAGCCCAACGTCCGATATCGCGCACGGTCCACTCGCGACCGTCGTCGTCGAACTCCTGGAACGCGGCGACAGCGGACTGGATCGCGTTGCTCTCGACCTGCCCGATCGGATCGTCCAAGTCGTAGCGAGACAGGTCGATCCCCATCCAGCCTGACATGAACACGAGGCCACCTTCGACGCTCGCGTAGGACAGGTATTCCTCGTGTTTGCGCCTGGCGGCGTCGTCTGTCGCGTCGGTCACGATGGTGGCCAAGGCGTAGATCCGCGCCGAATATCGGCCTCGACCTGCGGCTTCCAACGCGTCACGGATGCGCGACACAGTCTGCGCGAGGATCCGCTTGGACGGCCCCGCAACAAAGATCGCCTCAGCGTTCTCCGCAGCGAACTTCACGCCGCGAGTCGACGCGCCTGCCTGATAGATCGTCGGCGTGCGCTGCGGCGACGGCTCGGACAAGTGGACGCCCGGAACGGTGAAATGCGTTCCCTGGTGGCCGATGTGGTGAACCTTGGCCGGATCGACATAGATGCCGTTCTCCGCATCACGGACGACAGCGTCGTCCTCCCACGATCCTTCCCACAGTTTGTACAGCACCTCGAGGTACTCATCAGCGTGGTCGTAGCGGGTGTCGTGATCGAGCTGATCATCGGCGCCGAAATTCCGTGCCGCCGAGGGCAGATAGCCGGTCACGACGTTCCAGCCGATACGTCCTTTCGTCAGATGGTCGAGCGTCGACAGCCGACGAGCAAACGGATACGGATGTTCGAAGCCGGTGCCGGTCGTGATGCCGAAGCCGAGGTTCTCGGTTACTGCCGCCATCGCCGATACGAGGAGCAGCGGGTCGGCGACCGGAATCTGCGCGCCCTGGCGCAACGCTGCGACGTCGTCGCCGCCGTAGACGTCGTACGTGCCGAGCACGTCCGCGATGAAGATCCCATCGAATCGACCGTGCTCCAACAGCTTTGCGAGTTCGGTCCAGTAGTCGAGATCCTTGTAGCGATGCGACTGGTCGTCGGGGTGGCGCCACAGGCCCGGTGATTGATGTGCGACACAGTTCATGTCGAACGCGTTGAACCGGATTCGGCGGGTCATCGGGTGGATTCCTGCGTGGTCTTGCGTTCTCCTGCACTCCAGGCGAAGGGGAGGTCCGTGCCGTTCAGCAGGTAGTCACCGATCGAGCGCGCCTTGAAGATCGCAGGGTTGTGCACCGAGATCGTGCGGGCGTTGCGCCAGTGGCGATCCAGACGCAGTCGCTCCGACACGATCGAGGCACCCCCGAGTTCGAAGAGTTGGGTGGTCGCGGCGAGGACAGTGTCGATGATGCTCAACTGCGCTTGCCCGGCAGCCAGTTCTGCTGCGACGAGCAGCTTTTCGTCCTTCGCATCACCAGCGAGCACCTGGTCGAGAACATCGGCAACCGCCAGCACGCTTGCCCGCGCGGCGAAGGTCGCGGCGGAAAGCCGGCCGATGACCTGCTGAACCAGTGGATCCTGCCGTGGCAGGTCGGCGGCGGCGTGGGTGTAGGTCCGGGTGCGGGCGGCGACGTATTCGCGAGCATCGCGCTCGGCGCGCTGGGCAATACCCGCCAACACGGCGAGCTGGAAGAGCTGCAGGTAGGAGGTCGAATACGTCGCGCCCGGACCGCCGTAGCCGGGCCCGAGGATGCGGTCCTCGGTGACGGCGACGTCGGTGAATTCGGTTGTGCCACTGGCAGTCAGTCGTTGACCGAAGCCGTCCCAGTCGTCGTGTTGCCGGACCCCGTCGGCGTTCGCATCGACCAGAACGCCGAGGCGCTCCCCGTCACGATCCGCGGCGACCAAGATGTGGTCCGCATACAGCGAGCCGGTGCTGTAGTACTTCACACCGTTGAGCGCCCACTCCTCCCCAGCCTTGGTGAGCGTAGTGCGATACCGGTCCACTGCGCCGACTCCGGGTTCGGTGATCGCATTGCCGACCAGCGTGCCCTCGCTGACCGCACTCAGCCAACCGTCACGCGCCGAACCGTGTTCGGCGAGCAGCTGATCTTCGACGAACACGAAGTGCACGCGAAGGGCCTGCGGGAGGTTGGATTCCGCCGCCGCGAGATCGATGAGCAGGCGAAAGAGTTGCCGCACACTGACGCCGTAGCCGCCGTGCTCGACGGGAACGCGCAGCGCGCCGAACTTCGCATCCTTCAACCAGCCGACCTCGTCGTACGGGAGCCTGCGGTCGATTTCGCGCTCGACGGCGCCGGCTGCGATTCGCTCGAAGATCGGCGCAAAGATCTCATCCAGTTCGGTGTCGGACACAAGCTTCGGGGCAGTCGATGTCATGGTTCGAATCGTCGCCCACTCTGCCGCCTCATCCACGAGTTGTGCGCAGCGCGATTGGAAAGGCATCAGCTCGCCCGCCGCTGCCGAACCCGGTGCCACCCGGACTCGTCGGAGACCACGAAGCCGGCGAGCTCGAGCATCGGCAGCGCCGCGCGCACATTGCCGATCGGCAGCCCCGACGCTTCGGCCAGTTGCTGAGGCGCGAGCCCGCCGACGACAGGCAACGCTTCGTAGACCAGCAGTTGGTCGCCGACCAAGCCATCGGTCACGCGCTGGTCGAGCGTGACTTCGTCCACGGGTAACCGCAGCGGTCCAGCCTCGACCAGCACGTCGCTCGCATTTGCTACCAAGATCGCTTCACCCTCCCGAATCATCTGATTGCACCCGACCGAGGTGGTCGAGTTGACCGAGCCGGGGACAGCCAACGCCGGCCTACCCAGCCGCCGTGCCCATTTCGCCGTGTTGCGCGCTCCGCTGCGCCGACCTGCCTCGATGACCGCGACAGCATCCGACAACACGGCGATGAGCCGGTTCCGCTCTAGGAAGCGATGCCGTTGCGGAGTCGTGTTCGGCGCGTACTCGCTCACCACCAGTCCGTCCTCGGCGATCCGTCGCAGGAGGGCTTGGTGCGCAGCCGGATAGGCGCGATCGACCCCGCATGCCAACACCGCTATCGACGCTCCTTCGACCGCCAACGCGGCTCGGTGCGCCGCCGCGTCGACGCCGAATGCCGCGCCGGAGACGATCGTCCAACCCTGTGCCGCGAGATCGCTCGCGATGTCTGCGGTGACGCTGGTGCCATAGTTGCTCGGCGCGCGCGTCCCGACCACACCGATCGCACGGTCGGTGAGTTCGGCCAGCGACGCGGTACCCAGGACCCACAGGCCGAGTGGCGCAACAAGTTCGGATTCGCGTCCGCTATCGCAGCCGTCGAACGCGAGCATGCGCCAGCTCGGCCATTCCGCGTCGTCCGGCGTCACGAACCGTCCGCCGAGACTCTCGATCAGCTCCAGATCGTCTGCGGCAGTGTCGAGATGGCGGCGAGACTGCGTGACCTTCTGCAAGGCGGGCGGTAGGTCCCACTCCCGGACCGCACGGGCGGCGTCGTCAGCGCCGACTGCCGCCACCAGATCGCTCAACGGCCCGCACGGACCCTGCGCCACACTGGAGAGGTAGGCCCAGGCGGACCTGCTCGAATCGTCGTTCATGCGTGAATCTCGTTCCGGTATGCGAGCGCCTGTTCGACATCGGCGCGACTGGGCAGGTGTGCACCGCGCAAGTCGGCCAACGTCCATGCGACGCGGATGGTTCGGTCCGCACCGCGTGCAGTGAGCTGGCCATGCCGCAGAGCGAGGTCGATCGGCGCAATTACTTTGTAAGGCAGCCGAACTGTGCTCCGCACGAGCCAGCCTGGCACCTCCCCGTTAGTCGTGAAGCCATACTCGGCCCAGCGCTGCGCCGCAGCCGACCGAGCCGCCGCCACCCGCTCGGCCACGACTGCGCTGCCCTCCCCAGCCTGCGTATCGAACGCTCCGGTCGACATCGCCTGCATCTTGATCCGCACATCGACCCGGTCCACGAGCGGACCCGAAAGCTTGCCGAGGTAGCGCCGCCGAGCGATCGGGGCACACACGCAATCAACCTCTCGTGCCGGTGCACATGGGCACGGATTTGCTGCGAGCACGAGCTGAAATCTCGCCGGATACTTCGCGACTCCGTCACGTCGAGCGATGCGTACTTCACCTTCCTCCAGCGGAGTTCGCAAGGCTTCCAAGGCTTTCGTGCCAAGCTCTGGATATTCGTCGAGGAACAAGACACCGCGGTGCGCGCGGCTGATTGCGCCCGGGCGCGCCATACCTGCCCCTCCCCCGACCAGCGCCGTCACCGACGTCGTGTGATGCGGCGCGATGAATGGCGCCGCCGTGATCAACGGGTTGTCGTCCGCCAGCGACCCTGCAACGGAATGAATGGCTGTCACCTCCAGTGACTCCTGCTCGGACAGCTTTGGCAGTAACCCTGGAAGCCGTTGCGCAAGCATAGTTTTGCCGATGCCTGGCGGGCCGGTGAGCATGAGATGGTGTGCACCAGCGGCGGCGACCTCCAAAGCCCACCGCGCTTCGACCTGGCCCGATACTTCGCTGAGGTCGCCATAGGAGACATCGGCTCCGATAGCGCGACCGCTAGGTTCGGACAGCATCACCTCACCGCGCAGCCACAGCACGACGTCGCGTAAGCAGGTCGCGCCGAACACCTCGATACCGTCGACCAGCCCTGCTTCGGCAAGCCCGGCCGCGGGTACGACTACCCGCGGCCACCCTTCTTTCTTCGCAGCGAGCACCGCAGGAAGGATGCCTCGAACACGCCGGAGCCGACCGTCGAGCGCCAATTCGCCTAGCAGTACGGTCTTTTCCAATTTGTCCCGCGGGACTTCGCGCGCAGCGTCGAGCACGCTGAGAGCCAGAGCGAGATCGTAGACGGACCCGACCTTCGGCAATGTGGCAGGTGACAACGCCAGGATCACGCGAGAATCGGGCCATTTCTCGTCCGAATTGGTCACCGCCGCCCGGACCCGGTCGCGAGATTCTTGCAGCGCGGTGTCCGGCAAGCCGACGAGGTGAACGCCTGGCAGTCCCCTGCCGATATCCGCCTCGATCTCGACCAGGGTGCCGTCGACGCCGCACACTGCCACCGAGTGCGCCCGACCGAGCGCCATCAGAACACCGCCGGCAGGTGCTCGATTACGGGATCTGCTCCACGCTCGATCAACACCGCCACCACGTCGAATCTGATCGGCGCCCACGCTCCGGGTTGTTCGGCCAGCCAGATCGCGGCCAGTCGCCTGATCCTGACCTGTTTGGCAAAAGTGACAGCTTCGGCGGGAAGACCGAACCGCAGACCCGTGCGCGTCTTTACTTCGACGAACACCACCGTGTCGCCCTCACGCACGATCAAGTCGAGTTCGCCGTATCGGCACCGCCAGTTTCGGCAGATGACCGTCATGCCGGCCGCGGTCAGGTATTGCGCTGCGAGGTCTTCCCCGCGAGCGCCGAGCGTCAAGTTGTGTGCCACGAATTCCACTCAACCGGACCGATCCGACAGCTCAGCGCCGCGACCTGGGCAAACGGATTGCCCTGTGGATGAATTCAGGGCTGTGGACAACACGCCGTAGCAGCGAAGGGACACGCCGAAGCATTAGTCCAAGGTGTCTGACACGGGGCCTACCATGAGATCGCGATCTCGCAGAAATTTTGCGCACGAAGAGTCCTGGGACCGCCCAGGACGACCCTGCGCCTGGAAACTACTCGGGCAGGCGCAGATCCGGCTTGTCCAGCTCTTCGATATTGACGTCCTTGAACGTAATGACGCGGACCTGTTTGACGAAGCGCGCGGGGCGGTACATGTCCCACACCCAGGCGTCGGTCATCCGAACCTCGAAATAGATCTCGCCGTCGGCGTTCTGCGGCAACAGTTCGACCGAGTTCGCTAGATAGAAGCGTCGCTCGGTCTCGACGACATACGAGAACTGGCCGACGATGTCCTTGTACTCGCGATACAGCGAGAGTTCCATCTCGGTTTCGTACTTCTCGAGATCCTCGGCACTCATCGGGTGGGAGATCCTCCTGATCTGCTATGAACAGTCATCATGTCGCATTCGCCGACGTCGAGAGCCACAGGGTCCAATTCGGTGCCATCGACCAGCGAAGCCGGGGGCACGTTGCGCCACGACGTCCGGTGTTCGCTGCTCGGACCCAAGGCTGCGAGCGCGGCCATATGCACGGGCGTGTTGTAACCCTTGTGTGCGGCAAAGCCGTAACCAGGGAATTTGCTGTCCATCTCGACCATCATCCGGTCGCGCGTGACCTTGGCGATGATGCTCGCCGCCGCGATACACGCGGCGTTCGCGTCACCGCCGATCACCGGTAACGCCGGCGCGGGAATTCCCGGGACACGGAAGCCGTCGGTGAGCACGTACCCAGGCTGCACCGACAGTCCGGCAACCGCGCGGCGCATCCCTTCGATGTTCGCGACATGGATGCCGATCGAGTCGATCTCCCATGCTGGAATCGACACGACTTTCCAGGCCAGTGCCAACCGCGTGATCACCGGATACAGCTGCTCACGCGCACGCTCGGTCAGCTTTTTCGAATCGTCGAGACCGTCGAGTGCCGGATGCGGCTTCGGCGCCAACACACACGCCGCAACAACCAGCGGGCCCGCGCAGCAGCCACGACCAGCCTCGTCGACACCCGCGACCGGACCTAGCCCACTACGGACCAAGGCCGATTCGAGAGTTCGCAAGCCACCGGATCGACGGATGACGGCTCGTGGCGGCCAACGCGTCATTGGCCTGGGCAGCGCAATTTTGGTGGATCGTCAGGGGTTCTGATCAGTCCGATGCGGCTCAGCGGCAAAGCGATGAAGATGGCACGCCCACGCACATTGTCGATCGGGATCGTCCCCTGACGCTCGTCCTGCACGTGGAAGCGGGAATCGGCCGAATTGCACCGATTGTCGCCCATCATCCACAGATTCCCATCGGGAACGGTCACCGGCGCAAAGCAACGCCGGGACTGCTGCGGCGTGGTGCAGGTCAGAGTGCCGGGCGTGAACGTGAAATCGTTGATGACATACGGCTCGTCGAGTGGCTTGCCGTCGACCAGGACGCGACCTTGGTCGTCGCAGCACTCGACCTTCTGACCGCCAGTGGCGATCACGCGCTTGACCAGGTCGTTCTCGTCCGGCGGGACCACGCCGATCAATGAACCGACATTCTGCAATCCGCGGATGACGGCGTTGGACGACCGGATCGATTTATAGCGCTCGTTCCACGAATCGGGACCGAGGAACACGATGACATCGCCCTGTTTCGGGTCACCGAACCGATAACCGATCTTTTCGACGACGATGCGATCACCCGTACACCCGTCGCAGCCGTGCAACGTCGGTTCCATCGACTCGGACGGAATCAGATACACGCGCGCAACGAACGTTTGGAGCAAGAAACTCAGCACCAACGCGACGACAATAAGCACCGGAAGTTCCCGAAGGAACGACCGCTGCTTACCTGCCTGCTTCTTCTTCTTTTTTGGGGTTTCGCTTGCCCCAGAGTCTTTGTCGTCAGTCACGTTCTCTTCGTCCGCCACGTCAGACAGGTTAGCCCGCTCGGCGATAACAGCACCGGCTTGGAACTACCTGCGAGTCGCTCAGCGCTTCTCTTTGATCTTCGCGGCCTTACCGCGCAGGTCACGGAGGTAGTACAGCTTGGCGCGACGGACATCACCGCGGGTGACGACGTCGATGTGATCGATGTTGGGGCTGTGCACCGGGAACGTGCGCTCCACGCCGACACCGAACGAGACCTTACGAACGGTGAAGGTCTCGCGAATGCCACCACCCTGACGTCGAATGACGACGCCCTTGAAGATCTGGACGCGCTCCTTCGAGCCTTCGATGACCTTCACGTGGACATTGAGGGTGTCGCCGGGGCGAAACTCTGGGATGTCGTCGCGGAGAGACTTTTCGTCCAGGAAATCCAGGGTGTTCATGTGGTTACGTCATCCTTGCGTTCGCGAGAGCAGAGGAACCTAACGGCAATAGCTCGAATGGTTCGTACCCAGGTCAGGTCAGGTCGCCAGTAGGCAACCCGTCAATTGTGCCAGACGCGGCACCCTGTAATGAAATCGCGCTCGGCGGCGGCGGTGCTGCGTGGATGATGCGCGCCAGCTCCTCCTCCGCTTCGGTGCGGGCATGAGCGATGCTCGGCTTGCCTGCGATGAGATCCTGCACGTAGATCTTTGCCCGGATCAGCGGCCGTCGCAGGCGCCGCTCACGGTTCAACGCACGCTGCATTCGCTTCGGCCGCGTCGTATAACGCCAGCGCGCCCACGGCGCCCCAGGCCTGCTCAACCGAATTGCGCCGATCAGGAGCAGCGGCACCACGAAGAGGCCGACCAAGCCGGTCCAAATCTTGCCTTTCGCCAGCACGATCGCCGCGAGCCCGAGATTGAAGATCGAGGAGACGACGATCAGACCGCGAGCCCACGGATTCGGATCCTTGCGAAAGTCCGTGGCGTTGATCAACTCCAAGGGGCGCAGACCAAGCAGCAAGAGGCCCGTGACGGCGAGCGCGACGAAGACCGCGTCGACGGAAACACGGCCTTCCTCCTCCCAATAGACGTCCTCCAGATGCAGGATCAACGCGAACTCGTCCAGCACCAACGCCGCCCCCGCGCCGAAGAGCGCAGCGAGCCACGCCCCACTCGTCTGAGTGCCGTCGACATAGATCGCGATCATCGATACACCCGAAATCAGCATCGCCACTACGCCGAACACCACGTGGTGAACGTGGTGGCCGCCCGTGACAACGTTGCCCGGCCACCAACGGACCTTCGCGCGAATCAACCGCACGCTGAGCCGAATGAGTAGAAAACCGACAATGAACCCGATCAGGAAGAAGAGGAGCGGCAACCGCCCGTGGGCGATGATCTCCTCGTCGAGCCATCTACGCATCCGTTGTTCGCCTACCGCCCGAAGCCGGCCTGACGTAGCGCGTCGGCCATCGATCCGCTCGGCGCCGATTGCGGCCGTGAGCGTTGCTTACCCGCATCGGGAGCCTTGCGAGGCGACTGCTGCCGGGGTGACTGTGGCTGCCTGGGTGGTTGCTTCGCACGCGCAGGTTTGCCGCCGATCTCGTCGTCGAGCCGGAGCGTAAGCGCAATCCGTTGCCTCTCGGTATCCACCTCGAGCACCTTCACCCGTACGACGTCACCAGACTTGACGACTTCGCGGGGGTCTTTGACGAAATTATGCGACATAGCGGACACGTGGACCAGGCCGTCCTGATGGACGCCAACGTCGACGAAGGCACCGAACGCGGCAACGTTGGTCACGACACCTTCCAGAGTCATGCCCGGTTTCAAGTCGGCGACCTTCTCTACACCGGCCGCGAAGGTCGCAGTCTTGAATTCGGGGCGCGGGTCGCGGCCCGGCTTCTCCAGCTCGGCGATGATGTCGGTGACGGTTGGTAGGCCGAACTTGTCGTCGACGAAGTCCGCAGGCCGAATGCTGGACAGCACGGCGGTGTTGCCGATGAGTTCAGCAACTCCCTTGCCGGTCCGTTCCATGATCCGGCGGACGACCGGGTAGGCCTCCGGGTGGACCGCCGAGGAATCGAGGGGGTCGTCGCCACCACCGATCCGGAGGAACCCCGCGCACTGTTCGAACGCCTTCGGACCCAGCCGTGGCAATTCTTTGAGCGCCTTGCGGCTGCGGAACGGTCCGCATTTGTCGCGTTGGGTGACGATGGCATCCGCAAGCGACCCGGTAATGCCGGAGACGCGGGACAACAGCGGGATCGACGCCGTATTGACGTCGACGCCGACAGCGTTCACGGCGTCTTCGACGACCGCCCCGAGCGAGCGGGCGAGCAGCGTCTCGGAGATGTCGTGCTGATACTGCCCGACTCCGATCGACTTCGGATCGATCTTGACCAGCTCGGCGAGCGGATCCTGCAGACGCCGCGCAATGGACACCGCACCACGAAGAGACACGTCCATGTCGGGAAGTTCGGCCGAGGCATACGCCGATGCAGAGTAGACCGACGCCCCCGCCTCCGAGACGACGACCTTGGTGGGCTTGTTCTCCGGAATACGGGAAATGAGCTCGGCGGCAAGCGCGTCCGTCTCGCGAGACGCCGTGCCGTTGCCGATCGCGATCAGCTCGACACCGAATCGTGCGACCAGGGCGCCGAGGACGGCGAGCGCGCGATCAGTCTGTCCCTGCGGCTTGTGTGGATAGATGACCTCGGTCGCCACCACTTTGCCGGTGTTGTCGACGACGGCGACCTTCACGCCGGTGCGGAAGCCCGGGTCCAGGCCCATCGTGGTCCGCGTGCCTGCGGGTGCGGCCAGCAGCAGGTCGCGCAGGTTGGAGGCGAAGATGTCGACGGCGTCCTTCTCGGCCAGCTGCCGCAGCCGCATCCTCGTGTCGATTCCCAGCGTGACCTGCAGCTTCGTCTTCCACGCCCAGCGCACCGTGTCGAGCAACCAGGCGTCAGCGGGACGACCACGATCGGCGATGCCGAATTGCCGCGCGATCCGGCCCTCGTAGACCGACCGCTCCCCCGGCACCGGCTCTTCGCGCTCCGGATCGATGCTGAGGGTGAGGATCTCCTCCTTCTCACCGCGCAGGACGGCAAGGATCCGGTGCGACGGCAGCGATTCGAACGGCTCCGAGAATTCGAAGTAGTCCTTGAACTTGGCGCCCTCGACTTCCTTACCCTTGCGCACGCCGGACTTGACCTGACCGCGCTTCCACATCGTCTCGCGCAACTCACCGACCAGGTCCGCGTCTTCGGCGAATCGTTCGACCAGGATCGCGCGTGCACCATCGAGTTGCTCGGCGGTAAACGTTGCGGGGTCGGTGGTCGGGTCGTTGAACAGCGCATCGGCCACCGGCTCGTGACCGGCTTCGCGCGCGATCTGCGCCTTGGTTCGGCGCTTCGGCTTGAACGGCAGGTAGATGTCTTCCAGCCGAGCTTTCGTGTCCGCGAGCATGATCCGATCGCGCAGCGCGTCGTCGAGCTTGCCCTGGGACTCGATCGATTCGAGGATCGCCTCGCGGCGCTCGTCGAGTTCACGCAAGTACCGGAGCCGCTCGTCGAGCAGCCGCAACTGCGCGTCGTCCAAGCCGCCGGTGACCTCTTTGCGGTACCGCGCGATGAACGGCACCGTGGACCCCGCATCGAGCAGATCGACCGCGGCTTTGACCTGCTCTTCTCTGACTTCGAGCTCTTCGGCAATACGTTGATTCACTGTTTTCAAGGCAACCGTCACGCCCAAGAACACTACCGGGCTAAGCCCAGCCGGCCACGACTGCTGCGGCGTCGCTGCCGCAATCGCCGAGTGGCTTCGGCGTGTCGGCCGGAGTCCGGGTGAAACGCGGCGCGGGTGCCGGCTGCACCAGTCCGCCCACGTCGATGTGACTGTTGCGCGCGACATTGTGCGGATGCTCGTGCGCTTCCCACGGCGAAAGCACTGGTGCTACACAGGCATCCACACCGTCGAACACCTCTGACCACTCGTCGCGGGTCTTCGTCAGAAACTTGGCCGTGAGCACATCTCGCCACGCCTTGTCGCCCGCCGGATCCAGGTAGACGGACAGATCCTCGTCGTCGATCTCCAACGCCGCCACCAGTTGGGCGTGGAATTGCGGTTCGATCGGCCCGACGGAGACGTACTGCCCATCGGCGGTCTCGTAGGTGTCGTAGAAGGACCTGCCACCATCCAAAAGGTTTTCACCACGGGGGTTTTCGTACAAACCACCCTCTCGCAGACCGTGGTAGAACGCCATCATCATCGACGCACCGTCGATGATCGCCGAATCGATGACTTGACCGACACCGGACCGTTCGCGCTCGTACAGCGCCGCCATGACGCCCATCGCCATCAGCATGCCGCCACTTGCCAAGTCGCCCAGCAGAACTCCGGGTGGCACTGGGCGCTCGCCCGCTCTGCCGATCAGGCTGAGTGCGCCGGTGAGCCCGATGTAGTTGATGTCGTGGCCTGCGCGCGGAGCAAGCGGACCCTCTTGCCCCCAACCGGTCACTCGCACGTAGACGAGTTGCGGATTCGCCGCAGTCAGGTCAGCCGGACCGATACCGACCTTCTCTGCGACGCCCGGACGAAAGCCTTCGACGAACACGTCGGCCTTCTCGGCAAGAGCACGGACCGACGCCAAGCCTGCTGGATCCTTGAGATCGATGGTCAGGCTTCGCTTTCCACGATCGACCGGACCGGGTGGCGGCGTTATTGCGCTGCCACCCGGGCGGTCGATCCGCACTACGTCGGCACCGAGATCGGCGAGGATCATCCCGCCGAAAGGCACCGGTGCCAGTCCTGCCATCTCGACTACGCGAACTCCGGACAACGGCCCCATCGTCAACGTCCGATCGCTCGTATTTGATAGAGCCCCTTGGTCACCGCGACCGTCTCACCGCTCGCGTCGGTGACGACCGCCTCCAGCTCGAAATCGGCCTTGCCCTTCTCGGCGGCCTCGTTCGCGATACGGTCGAGCTCGTCGTCCGAAACCTGTGCTTGCGCACGGACATCCGTCTTGGCAGGACGGGTGAACTTGATCGTCAGCTCCTTGACCAGCGGGTAGTACGCGGAGGTATCGAACGAGGCGATGGCGATCGCTCCACCGAGAACCTCGGCGACGGTGAACAGCACCCCGGCATAGATCACCCCGAAGTGGTTACCGTTGCCCTCGATGGGAACGGTCGTGGCGGCGAAGCCGCGCCGCACCTCGACCGCTTGGACACCCATCTTCGCTGCGGCTGGAATGGTGAATTCCATTGCACCGTTGATGATGTCCACGAAGGGTGGCGCCTCGTTCGATTCCGTCATCCTGCCAGCAGTCCTTTCGCGACGTGCGTGATCTGAATTTCGTTGCTGCCTGCGTAGATCATCAACGACTTCGCATCGCGCGCAAGCTGTTCCACACGGTACTCGCGCATATAGCCGTTACCACCGAACAATTGCACGGCCTCCATCGCGACCTCGGTAGCCGCTTCCGACGCGTACCACTTGACGGCCGACGATTCCGCGAGACTCGGCACCTTGCCCGCCCGAGCCATCTCGATCGTGCGGAACACCATGTTCTGCACGTTGATTCGCGCGACTTCCATCTTCGCCAGCTTCAGCTGGATCAACTGGAAGCGGCCGATCTCCTGACCCCACAACTTGCGGTTCTTGGCATAGTCCGTCGAAAGCCGAAGGCATTCTTCGATGATGCCGAGCGCGAGCGCTCCGACACCGAGGCGCTCGGCGACGAAGCCGGACTTCGCGCTGTCGCGCCCGTCGCCGGACTTGTGATCCTCCGTCTCGCCGAGCAAACGGTCCTTGCCGACGCGAACGTTGTCGAAGAACAATTCGCCGGTGGGCGAGGAGTTCATGCCCATCTTCTTGAATGCAGGCGGCTGGGTAAGGCCTTCCATACCCTTGTCGAGCACGAAGGTGAGTACCTTACGGTCACGCTTGTCGACCGCCGAATTCCCCTCGTCCAGCTTTGCGTAGACCACGATGGTGTCTGCGTCCGGGCTGTTCGTGATGAACGTCTTCTGCCCGTTGAGGATGTAATCCTCACCGTCGCGTTTCACGGAGGACTTCATGCCGCCGAAGGCGTCCGAACCGGAGTCCGGCTCGGTCAATGCCCAGGCGGCGACCTTGTCGAACGTCACCAGATCGGGCAGCCAACGCTTCTTCTGGTCGAGAGTGCCGCGCTGGAGAATCGTCGCGGCACCGAGGCCGAGGCTCACCCCGACGCTGGCGACCAAGCCGAGGCTGACGGCGGACAGTTCCTTGACCAGGATTATCGCCATCCCCTCCTGACCGCTCATCTCGAACCCGCCGCCGGACTTCTTGGCCTCCTTGGGAGCGCCATCCGCGCGCGCAGCTTCCTTCGCGAGGTATTTGTCCAGCGCTTCTCGCGCCAACTCGTCGATACCGAAGGAGGCGAACAACTTTCGAATCAGTGGGTACGGCGACATTTCACCGGACTCCAGAGCGTCCGTGTGCGGACGGATCTCTTTGTCGATGAACTCGCGGACTGCGCCCTGGATCAGGAGATCAGTTTCGGACCACTCGATCATGGCAACCTGCTCGCAATGTCGTCGATTTCCCACGGACCTTCGGTCTCGATGGTCTTGATGTCGTGCCAACCCGCCAGCTCGGAAATCGCACCACCTTGCACCGCGAAAACCTTGCCGGTGATAGGGCACTTCTCGGTCGCGAGATAGGCGACGACCGGCGAGATGTTCGCCGGGCTGAACGCGTCGAACTCGCCCTCTTCCACGGCTGCACCGAGAATGGCGCCCATGCCCGGCGTTGCCAGCGTGAGCCGAGTGCGAGCGATCGGCGCGATCGCGTTCACGCGAACTCCGTAGCGCTCCAACTCATCTGCCGCGACCAGGGTCAGTGCGGCGATACCCGCTTTGGCAGCACCGTAGTTCGCCTGGCCTGCGTTGGGCACAGTGACACCCGACGCCGAGGCCGTGTTGATCACGGCCGCGTTCGGCTGGTCGCCTGCCTTCGACTGCGACTTCCAATACGCGGCGGCGTGATGGAGGACCGCGGCATGACCCTTGAGGTGCACCGCGATGACGGAATCCCACTGCGCCTCGTCAAGACCTGCGATGAAGCTGTCGCGCAGAATGCCCGCGTTGTTGACGACGATGTCCAACCCGCCGAACTCCGAGATTGCCTGATCGACAAGCCCTTTCGCTCCGTCCCAGGTGGCGACGTTGTCGGTGTTGGCGACAGCCTTGCCACCTGCCGCGACGATCTCGTTCACTACCTCCTGCGCGGGGCCTGCGTCGGCACCCTCGCCGGAATTGCTGCCACCGAGGTCGTTGACGACGACGCTGGCGCCCTGCTGTGCGAACAACAACGCATGTTCGCGGCCGATGCCGCGCCCAGCGCCTGTGATGACGGCAATGCGGCCGTCCAGTGCTCCCATTTCTATGGCTCCCTTGCCTTAGTCTCTGATTTCGGCGAGGCCGTCGGTGATGACGAAGTCCTCGCCTCGTGCGGTCTCGAATGCGTAGGACGTAATGCCGTCTGCCGAACCTTTGCGCCAGATACGGGTTTCCAGGTCGTCGCCTGGAATCACCATCTTCGAGAATCTGACGGCAAATCGCTTCAGCCGGTTGACATCCGAGCCACCAACCTCGGTCAGTACCGCCCATGACGTGAACGCCATAGTGCACAGTCCGTGCGCGATGATCCCCGGCAGGCCCGCCGACTTCGCGACCTCCTCGTCGAGGTGAATCGGCATCGGGTCGCCCGACGCCGGCGAATACCGGAACGTCTGGTCGAGGTCGACGTGCTGCACAACCTTCGCCACCGGCGCTGCATCGCGCAGTGCGGCATCGAACTTGTGCGTCGGACTCAACTCACCGACCGTCCTGCCAGCACTCATCCCACGGACGAACGTCGTGACGTACTGTTCGTTGACGAGCTCGCCGTCCTCGGTCCGGCATTCGAGCAAAATCGCTGCGCGAGTGCCGTTGTCGAGACTTTCGTAGCCGATCATCTTGCCGCGCGAGACCAGCGTGTCACCGGGCCTGATCGGGCGGTGAAAGTGGAAGTCCTGCTCGCCGTGGACAATCCGCGGAATCGACTCGATCGGCAGCACATCGACCGCCGGGGTCATCAGCGATTCGAAGACGGGAACGATCCCGAACACCGGTGGCGCGATGCTGCCGTTGCGGTGCGCCTCGATCGGATCGTTGGTCGCCGCAGCGTATTCGGCGATTCGCTCGGCAGTGACCTCGAAGCGGTCCTCGTCGGTCCAGGTGTCGAGCCCGGAATCGTCGAATTCCATTACCTGCAGCGTCATGTCAGGCCGCCGCGGTTGCGAGCGCGTCCAACTTCTCGAGCGTCTGGTCGATCTGCTTGGTGCCGTCCTTCTCGACAGCCTTGCCGAGCGCGCCCTTGATGAGGGCACCTTCGAAATCGCCTGCGACAGTGAGCTTCGAGCCCGCGTCGGCCGGTTCGATGGTGAAGGTGAACTCACACTTCACACCTGCCATGCCGGTGCCTGCCAGCGCCAGCGAACGTGGCGCGTCGACGTCGCCGACCACCCATTCCATCTTGTTGGCCATGCCGAGCATGACGATCTTCGCGACAAGCGTGGCGCCGGTGGTCAGAACGGCCGGGGGCTCCTGCATCCACTTCTCGTGGATGGTGAACCACTTGTCCCAGGTCTGGGGATCCGACACCACTGCCCAGAGTGCGTCGGGCGTTGCGGACAGTTCCTTCGAAGCTTCGATGTGACCCATGATGTGTCTCCTTGTTGTCGAGAGTTGTTGGCGTAGCTGGTTTTTGATCTAGCTAGCGGTCTGCGCGCTGGTATGCGGTCACGACGGCGGCGCCGCCGAGACCGATGTTGTGCTGGAGGGCAGCCGTCACGCCGTCGACCTGGCGCTTGTCGGCTGTGCCGCGGAGCTGCCAGGTGAGCTCGGAGCACTGCGCGAGGCCCGTCGCACCCAGCGGATGCCCCTTCGAGATGAGGCCGCCCGACGGGTTGACGACCCACTTGCCGCCGTAGGTGGTCTGGTCGTTGTCGATCAACTTTCCAGCTTCACCCTCGCCGCACAGTCCGAGTGCTTCGTACAGCAGCAGTTCGTTGGCGGAGAAGCAGTCGTGCAATTCGATGACCTGGAAGTCGTCTGCGCCCAAACCGGATTGGTCGTACACCTTGCGTGCGGCTTGGACGTTCATGTCGTAGCCGATCAGGTTCTTGCACGTCCGGTCGAAGCTGGATTGGAAGTCCGTGGTCATTGCCTGACCGACGATTTCGACAGCCTGACCGGCGAGACCGTGCTTGTCGACGAAGTCCTCACTGGCGAGAATCGCAGCACCCGAACCGTCCGAGGTCGGTGAGCATTGCAACTTGGTCAGCGGGTCGTAGATCATCCGCGAACCAAGAATGTCGTCGAGCGAGTATTCGGTCTGGAACTGCGCGTACGGATTGTTGACCGAGTGCTTGTGGTTCTTGTACCCGATTTTCGCGAAATGCTCTGCAGTAGTGCCGTATTTCTCCATGTGCTCACGGCCGGCAGCACCGAACATCCACGGTGCGGGCGGGAAGAGCACTTCAGAGATTTCGGCGAGCAGCATCATGTGCTTTTCCATCGGCTGCTCGCGGTCGTTGTAGGTCGCGCCCAACGAACCCGGCTGCATCTTCTCGAATCCGAGGGCAATCGTGCAGTCCGCGAGACCGCCGCGAATGGCCTGCGCGGCCAAGAACAACGCGGTCGATCCCGTCGAACAGTTGTTGTTGACGTTGACGATCGGAATGCCGGTCATGCCCAGTTCGTACAGCGCTCGCTGCCCGGAGGTCGACTCGCCATAGACGTAGCCGACGTAGCCCTGCTCGACCTCGCGATAGTCGATACCGGCGTCTTCCAGCGCTTTCGTTCCCGATTCGCGCGCCATATCCGGGTAATCCCATTCACGTGCGCCCGGCTTTTCGAATTTGGTCATGCCGACGCCGACCACAAATACGCGATTCGCCACAGCGGACCTCCTTGTCCTCGTAAGTGATGACGTGCGTCGTCACACTATAACTGAGGACGATCGTCCGCAATTGGCTGCGCTGTGATGCGGGTCACTGCGACACTGGCGGGATACAGTGTCGCGACGAGTATTCGACGAGGAAGCGACGATGACCGAACCAGATCAGGCCGACGCTCAGCCCGCCGAACAGCGGGTTTGGGGCGGCACCACGTTGGCTGAGCGACGTGCCAGCCGACGGACTGCCTTTCTGGAGGCCGCGCTGGACCTGATCGGCAAGGAGGGTGAATCGGGCGTCACGGTCCGTTCGCTCTGCAGGCAGGCGGGACTGACGGACCGCTATTTCTACGAGAGCTTCGCCAGCCGCGACGAGTTGCTCGGGACGCTGTACCGAGAGGTCGCCGAGGAAATGTACTCCGCGGTCGCCAACGCACTCCCCGCCGGAGCCGACCGCCGGGAGAATCTGCGTGCGGTGGTCGAAACCCTCGTGTCGGCCATGCTCGACGATCCGCGAAAAGGTCGACTGATCACTATCGAACCCTTCGCCAACGCCGCCCTTTCCGAGGCGACGTTCGCGGTGGTTCCGACATTCACCCGCTTGATTCGCCACGTCGTCGACCCCAGCATCAGCAGGAACCGCCGCGCAATGATCGGTGTCTCGGTTGCCGGATCGATCGGCTCGCTGATGTTCGCGTGGCTATCGGGTGCGCTCCCCGTCACTCGCGAGGAACTCGTCGACTACAGCGTCGAAATGCTGGAGAACTACCTGCCCTGACAACTGTGCGCGATTTTCACCCTTGGGCGGGTGAGACGCGCGCACGGTTAGAGGAGGTCGGGACGCCGTTCGCGGGTGCGTTCCAGGCCCTGTTCGCGCCGCCACGCCGCCACCTTCGCGTGGTCGCCCGACAGCAGGACCGGAGGCACGTCCAGCCCACGCCAGCTCACGGGACGCGTGTAGCTCGGACCTTCCAAGATGCCATCGGAGAACGAATCCTCTTGGTGGGATTGCTGATTCCCGAGCACACCCGGGAGCAGCCGCACGACGGCCTCGACCATCACCAGGACGGCGGCCTCTCCCCCGATCAGCACGTAATCGCCGATGCTCACTTCTTCGACGCGAACCCGCCGGGCGGCGTCGTCGAACACGCGTTGGTCGATCCCCTCGTATCTGCCGCAGGCGAAGACGAGATGGCTTTCGCCGGACCATCTTTGGGCGATCTGCTGGGTGAACGGCACGCCGGCCGGGGTGGGTACGACGAGCAACGCATCGTCGGGGCAGACGGCGTCGAGCGCATCGCCCCAGACCGTCGGCTTCATCACCATCCCCGGACCGCCACCGTAGGGGGAATCGTCTACGGACTTGTGAACGTCGTGGGTCCAGTCGCGCAGGTCGTGGACGCCGAGGGAGACGATGCCATTGTCGATCGCCTTGCCCAACAAGGCCGTTCGCATGGGTTCGAGATATTCGGGAAAGATCGTGACGACGTCGAGTCTCACAACGCTTCCAGGTTCAACAAGCCTTCCGGCGGATCGATCTCGACCGTGCCGTCGGCGATCGACACGGCCGTGACGATCGCGGCGACGAAGGGCACCAGAATTTCGCGGTCGTCGGCCGCCTTCACCGAAAGCAGTTCTCCCGCAGCGGTATGCAGCACCTCGCTGACCGTACCGACCGGCGTCCCGTCGGCCAACCGAACCGCCAGGCCTTCCAACTCGTGATCGTAGAACTCGTCCGGATCGTCGGACGGTTCGATCTCGGCAGAGTCGATGACGAACAGCGTCCCCCGCAGTGCGTCGGCAGCCTCGCGGTCGCCGATTCCTTTCAGACGCAGCAAAAGCCGCCCGGAGTGTTCCCGGGCGGCTTCGACTGTGTAGTCGGTGAGACCTTTGTCGCGTGGCTTGCGGCCGTGCAGCACCGCGTCGACGGCAAAGCGCAGGTCGGGGTCGTCGGTACGCACATCGACGACGACCTCGCCTTTGACGCCGTGCGACTTGGCGACACGACCGACGACGAGCTCCACGCGCGTGTTACTGATCGGTGTCTACGACGTCGACGCGAATTCCGCGTCCACCGATGCCGGAGACCAAGGTGCGCAAGGCAGTCGCAGTGCGACCGCCCCTACCGATGACCTTGCCGAGATCGTCTGGGTGGACGTGGACCTCGACGGTCCGGCCACGACGACCGGTGATCATTTCGACGCGAACCTCGTCAGGCTTGGAGACGATGCCGCGAACAAGATGCTCTACGACATCTGCGACAACCGCACTCACTTGTCAGCAGCCTCGGCGGGGGCTTCGGTGGCCTCGGCCGCGTCGTCGGCAGGAGCCTTCTTGGGCGCCTTCTTCTTGGGCGTGGTGGCGGCACCGGTCGGCTCGTTGTCGACCGCCGCGAGAGCTGCCTGGAAGCGCTCCAGCTTGGTGGGGCCGACTTCCTTGACCTTGAGGGTGCCCTCGGTGCCGGGCAGACCCTTGTACTTCTGCCAGTCACCGGTGATCTTCAGGATGGCCTCGACGGGCTCGGTCGGCTGTGCGCCGACGCTGAGCCAGTACTGCGCACGCTCGGAATCGACCTCGATGAGCGACGGCTCTTCCTTGGGGTGGTACTTGCCGATGGTCTCGATCGCACGACCGTCACGACGGGTGCGAGAGTCCGCGACAACGATGCGGTACTGCGGGTTGCGGATCTTGCCGAGCCGCGTGAGCTTGATCTTGACAGCCATGTGTAGAGCCTTTCGAATGGTCACGGCGCAATTCAGCGGCCTGCACGGCATGCGGGCCCGGTTTTGCGTTACGGGGGTGTTGTGACCGCCGCGCGGTACGGAACCGGAGACGGGCTAACGGTCGCCCTTGGAGGACGACCGCCCATTATGCCACACACCCGAGCGCGCTCATTCCGGCGGTTTCACAGCCAGAACCGGCTTCGCGCAGCGTAGGAGCAACTTCTGCGAGTTGCTCCCCAGCAGCAGCTTGCCGACCGGTGTGCGGTGCCGGATGCCGATCACGAGCAATTCTGTGTCGTCACGGTCCATAGCTGCCAGCAGCGCATCCACGATGTCGACTCCGACGGGCTGCTCCAGAACGTATTCGAGGCCCGAGGCGTTGAGCACTTCCTGCAGGTCCAGGACCTGCCCCTCGGCGGCGAAGCGTGGGTCTGCAAGGGCGTCGCCGCGGGACGCGTTGATCACCAGGAGCGCCGCGCCACGGACCTTCGCCTCGGCAATTCCGTGCTGCACTGCGGCGTCGCCGTATTCGTCTGCCGAGTATCCGATGACGATCATGCTGGTTCCTTCTCTCGCTCGTCGATGGCGTGTACGGGATCTATTTCCGGTCGGTGCATGAGCTTCATGACCAGCGGAACTGCGAGCAGCAAGACGATCAGGACGTACACCACGATCGCGACCGGCTCGTTGAACAAGCTGCTCCACTCGCCACCGCCCAACTGCAGGCTCTGCCGCAACTGGCGCTCGATGCGCGGTCCGAGGATCACGCCGATGATCAGCGGCAACGCCGGAAGCCCGAACCGGCGCATCATCAGGCCGACCAGTCCGAAGACGAGCAGCAAGGCCAGGTCCAGCCACTGCAGGTTCACCGCGAAGGCGCCCAAGGTCGCGAAGAAGAGGATCCCCGCATACAGGTACGGCCGCGGCGTGCGGAGCAGCTTCGCCCACAACGGCGCGAGCGGCAGATTGAGCGCGAGCAGGAGGAAGTTGCCGATGAACAGACTTGCGATCAACGTCCAGATCAGGAGCGGTTCTTTCTCGAACAGCGTCGGTCCGGGCTGGATGCCGTAGGAGACGAATGCCGTCAGCATGACCGCTGCGGTCGCGTTGGTCGGCAGGCCGAGCGAGAGCATCGGGACGAGGGTGCCCGCGGCCGATGCGTTGTTCGCAGCTTCCGGACCTGCGACGCCTTCGATTGCACCCTTGCCGAACTCGTCCTTGTTCTTCGCCAGCTTCTTCTCGGTGATGTAGGACAGGAAGGTCGGCAGTTCAGCGCCACCGGCGGGCAACGCACCGAAGGGGAAGCCGTACGCGGTGCCGCGCAGCCATGGTTTCCACGACCGTTTCCAATCTTCCTTGCCCATCCACGGCCGTCCGACGGGTATGACCTCGGCGGGACGATGCCTCAGGTGTGCAGCAACCCAGAGCGCTTCACCGACAGCGAAGACGGCGACAGCGACAACGACGATGTCGATGCCGTCGGACAGTTGCGGAATACCGAACGTCGCGCGCGGCTGACCGGTGAGGAAGTCGATGCCGATCAGGCCGATGGCCAGGCCGAGGAACAGCGAGATGCAGCCACGCAGTTTCGAGGTGCCGAGCACTGCGGTCACGGCTACCAAGGCGAGCAACATGATCGCGAGGTACGACGGTGCACCGAGCGTGACTGCGAACTTCGACACCGCAGGCGCGAAGAGCACGATCAACATCGTGCCGATCGACCCTGCGACGAACGATCCGATCGCGGCGGTCGCCAAGGCTTGCGCCGCTCGACCCGCCTTGGCCATCTTGTTGCCTTCGATGGCGGTGATCACCGACGACGACTCCCCCGGCGTGTTCAGCAGGATCGACGTTGTCGAACCGCCGTACATGCCGCCGTAGTAGATGCCGGCGAACATGATGAATGCCGCACTGGGACTGACGTTGTAGGTGATGGGAAGCAGGAGTGCCACGGTCATCGCCGGACCGATTCCTGGCAGCACGCCGACCGCGGTCCCGAGCAGAACACCGACGCACGCGTACAGCAGATTCATCGGCGTCGCGGCCTGCTCGAAGCCTTGTAAGAGCCAATCTAGATTTTCCATGTCAGAGAATCCCGTCCAGAATGCCTGCGGGCAGCGGGATTCCGAGCCCTGAGTAGAACGCGTAGAAGCTGCCGACGGACAACAAGCCGCCGATCACGAGGTTGCGAACATAGTGTCTGCTGCCCAAAATCGTTGCAGCCCCGGCAAACAGGAGTCCACCGGTGATCGCCCAACCGAGCGGATCGACGAGGACGATGGTCGCGACGAACAGCCCGATCAGCAGACCGACGGTCTTCCAGTCGCCCGGTGTATCGAGGTCGATGTCCTCACCGCCGTCGGCCTCGCCTTTCGATCCTCGCGTGATCGCGACAGCGAGCAGCACCGCGCAGACGAGGAGGCCGGCACCCACGACGAGCGGAAAGAGCTTGGGCCCAACGGGATCCACTTTTGCATAGCCGCCTGCGAGAGTGAGTGCGTCGTAGATCAGAAAGACTCCGACGACCACCAGCACGGCGCAGACGATGAGCTGGCCCCAGTCTTTCGACTGGACCTCGGCGGGGGCGGTCATACCAGCCCCAATTCGGTCAGCGTCGACGACACCCGCTCGTCTTGGGCCTTGAGAAATTGTTCGAAATCCGTCCCGGTCAGGAATGCGTCGGACCAGCCGTTCTTCACCAGGGCCTCCTTCCACTCCGGTGTGTTGTGCAATTCTTCGAGAATCTTGACCATCGCGTCCCGCGCATCACCCGAAATCCCTGGCGGTGCAAGCACTCCGCGCCAGTTGGTGAAGACGAGGTCGACGCCGGCCTCGGTCAGGGTCGGTGCATCGATGCCTGCTACTCGCTCCTTGCCGGAGACCGCCAGCACGCGGACCGTCCCCGCCTCGATCTGGTCGACGTACTCACCGAGTCCAGACGTACCCGCGGTGATTTTCTTGCCCAGCAACGCAGTCAGGAGGTCGCCACCGCCGTCGTAGGACACGAAGTTCACCGATTTGGGATCGACGCCGACAGCCCGCGCGGTTTCCATCGGGAAGAGGTGATCGGGACCGCCGGGTGACGAGCCACCGCCGATGGTCACCTTGGACGGATCCGCTTTCCACGCGGCAACGAAGTCGTCGATCGTCTTCAACGGCGAATCCGCCGGGACCAGAATGCCTTCCTGCTCCTCGACGACCTTCGCCAACGCGGTCGCATTCGACACGCGCGCCGAGGATCCGTTCGTGTACACAGCACCGACGACACCCAGACCCATCATCATCATGAGGTCGTCGTTGCCCTTTTCGTTCATCAGCCGGGCCATCGCGACGGTGCCGCCGGCACCGAGAACGTTGAAAACCTCGACGCGGCCGGTGATGTCGTTGTCTTGCATGATCTTCACGGCGGTCCGCGCGGTGAGGTCGTAGCCGCCACCTGGACTGTTCGGCACCATCATGCGGAGCCGGTGCAGCCCGCTGTCGTCGCCGCGCGTCACGCCGCAGCCGGCGACGAGCAACGCCGCCAACAATGCGACCAGCAGCCCGCGCATCGCGCGGGGAGTGCTTCGTCTCGACATCGTTCCCCATTTCGCTTGGAAAGTGATCCTCAGCAATACTGGGCCGACACCGTGATCCACGTCACTCTTGAGAACGCAACGAAAGTATTGTTCATTGTGGTCATCAGTCGTCCGTAGCTGGCGCAGTCTCGCCGGCCAGTTCCTGCTGTTTCAGCTGGTGGTGGTCGCCGTCGTGTTGACGACTGTCGCGGCGGTCTCGGTCACGCAGTCGACGAAAGAGTTCCGCGACGTACGCGGTCAGCGGATGATCGCCGTTGCGGAGAACGTCGCATCGACTCCCTTGGTCCGTGACCGGTACGCCGACCCGTTCGCAGCCCAGCTGCTTGCCCCCGACGTAGACCGCGCGGTCAATCTGTCGGGAGCATCGCTCGCCGAGATCATCGACCCGGCAGGCACCGTGCGCGCGTCGTCGGATCCGTTGCGGATCGGCGCGACTGCTCAGCTCGGCGACAGCAACGTCACTGCAGGTCGGGCTTGGTTCGGCGACGTGGACATCGACGGAATGCATTCGCTGGTCGGTCATGTGCCGCTGCTGTCGACGAACGGTGACGTGCTCGCGATCATTGCGGTCAGCGAGGACTATCCGTCGGTGTGGGAACTGCTCAGCGGCGCCGGTGAGCGACTGATCCTCTACCTGGGTTTGGGTGCCGCGCTCGGCATGATCGGATCTTGGCTGCTGTCGCGTCGAATCAAACGGCAGACCCGAGGCCTGGAGATCGCGGAGATCGCGAGCCTCGCCGATCATCGAGAAGCGCTGCTGCACAGCATCCAAGAGGGCGTCGTCGCGGTGAACAACGAAGGTGAGATCACGGTCTTGAACGACAGCGCGCAAGATCTGCTCGGTCTGGCGCCCGATGCCGTCGGACGCCATGTCGACGACGTTGCGATCGACTCCGCGGTCCGCGAGTTCTTGCTGTCCGGCGAAGACGTTCGCGATGTCGTCATCGCCACGCCCACTCGCGTTCTCGCCCTGAACCGGCGCGCCGCCACCAGCAAAGGACAACAGATCGGCACAGTTACGACAATGCGCGACAGCACCGAACTCGCGTCGATGCAGAGCCAGCTCTCATCGCACAAGAGCGTCACCGACACACTCCGTGCGCAAACTCACGAGTTCGCCAACCAGTTGCACACAATCTCCGGCCTGGCCCAGCTCGGCGAATTCGAGGCCGTCACCGAGTTCGTCGGAACACTCACCCGGCGGCGTGCGGCGATCAGTGATGCTGTGACGCAGAGCATCTCCGATCCCGCGGTTGCCTCGCTCTTGATCGCGAAGACATCGCTGGCAGCCGAATCGGGTGTCGCGCTATACCTTGCGCCCGAATCGCACCTGAGCGCGCTGGAACCCGCGATGGCCACCGACGTGATCACCGTGCTCGGCAACTTGATCGACAATGCGGTCGACGTCTCGGAAGGGTCTGCTGCGGCACAGGTTTCGGTCGCCATCAGCGACGACGACGATCTCGTCATCACCGTCGAAGACTCGGGAACCGGTGTGCCAGAGGCTATGCGAGAGTCGATCTTCTCGCGCGGGGTCACGTCGAAGACGGACGTGCCGGGCGGTCGCGGAATCGGCCTGGCCCTGGTCCGGCTGGTGAGCGCACAACACGGCGGCGACGCAGCCGTGTCGGACACGACGACCGGCGGCGCAGTGTTCACCGTTCGCCTGCCGCGGATCGGAGCAGTCGATGTTTGACGTGCTGGTCGTCGACGACGACTTCATGGTGGCCGAGATTCATCGCCGATTCGTCGACAGGACACCGGATTTCGCGACCGTTGGCGTGGCGCGCACCGGTGCACAGGCTTTGGAAGCCGTCGCGACGCTGTCCCCGGATCTGGTGCTTCTCGACGTCCATCTCCCTGACATGTCCGGCCTCGACGTCATGCGTCGGCTCCGTGCGGACCGAAATCCGGTCGAGATCATCATGATCACCGCCGCTCGCGAACTGGACACGGTCACCGAGGCGTTGCATGGCGGAGCGGCCGACTACCTGATCAAGCCGTTCGAATTCCCGCAGTTGCAAGCGAAACTCACCGCGTTCAAGGAACGGTCCCTGACCCTGCAGTCGCATGCTGGCGTCGATCAGTCCCTCGTCGACTCACTGTTCGGTAGCGCAGGCCAACGCCAAGCCCAGCAGCGACTGCCCAAAGGGCTGAGTCCCGAGACCGGCACCCTCGTGCTCGATGCCGTGCGGTCCAAGGCCGAACTGTCTGCAGCGGAATGCGCTGAGCTGGTCGGCATTTCCCGCGTGAGTGCACGGCGCTATCTCGAGCACTACCTCGAAACCGGCGCGCTCGAAATCCGGCTGCAATACGGCGGCGCTGGTCGACCCGAGCGGCGTTACCGCGCGACGTGAGCTACGCCTGTGCGTGAGTTTGGCCCCTCTGGGGGCCAAACTCACGCACGGTTGGTTCAGTGCACCAGCGGGCCGAGTGTGCGGCCGGCGAGCTCGACGATGCCGGGCTCGTGACCGTTGGCGACCTGGTTGATGATGACGCCGTCGATGCCCTGATCGAGGACCCGCTTCTGGATCTGCTCGGCGACGTCGTCGGGGGCGCCGACGAACTGGCGGTCCGTCGCGGCGGCGCGCTTGTCGTCCGGCAGCGAATCCAGATCGACACCCATCTTGCGGAAGTGGTCGCGTTGCAGCGAGCGCGCACGATCGCCGTCCTCGTCGACAATGACGAACGCCAGGTAACTGGTCTCCAGAGTCGCCGGATCGCGGTCCACCTCTTCGCATCGCGCCGCAATCGCCTCGACCTTTCGTGGCAGCTCCGACGCATTACAGATGACGTTCAAGTGCGCGCCGAACTTCGCCGCCAAGCCGAAGGTCTTCTTTTCGCCGCCACCGCCCAACATGATCGGCAGGTCGTCGCGAATACGCGGCTCGTTGATGGCCTCGTCGACGTGATACCACTTGCCGTCGAACGTCGGGCGCTCACCGCGCAGCATCGGCGCGATGATCTCCAACGCCTCCCCCAGCCGCTCGAACCGGTCGGTGAACGTGCCGAATTCATAGCCGAACGACTTGTGCTCGAATTCGAACCAACCCGCACCGATGCCGAGAATCGCGCGGCCGCCGCTGACGACATCCAACGTCGTCACGGTCTTTGCCAGCATCGGCGGATTTCGATACGTGTTACCCGTGACCAGCGCGGACAGCTGGATCTTCTCGGTCGCGGTTGCGATGCCCGCGAGCGCGGTATACGCCTCGAGCATCGGCTCGTCCGGTTTACCGATTCCGGGCAATTGATAGAAGTGATCCATGACGAAGGCGGTGTCGAATCCTGCCGACTCCGCTTCGCGCGCTTGCGCAATGACAGTCGGGAACAGGTCGGCAACCGACCCCTGGTAGCTGAAGTTTGGCATCTGATAGCCGAGTCGAATGCTCACGTAATCCGAAGGTACGCCCATTCAGATCGTTGGTGGCTCAGCCTCGAAAAATCTGCCCCCGCAAGATCACCAAGTCCGGGGCGGCGAGGGTTTCTGCGCTGGTCCGCGGGTCCGTGTCGTAGACGAGCAGATCCGCAGGCGCGCCGTGCTCCAGCCCTGGTCGTCCCAGCCACGACCGTGCGTCCCAGCAGGCGGCGCCGAGTGCTTCGGTGGGTGACATGCCGATGCCGGTCAACGCGGCGACTTCGTCCGCGATCCGACCGTGCACGATCGAACCGCCTGCATCGGTGCCTGCGTAGATCGTGACTCCTGCGTCGTGCGCGTCGCCGATCGTCCGCGCGACTCTGGCGTGGAGGTCCGCCATGTGCCGGGCGTAGATCGGAAACTTCTGCGCCGCCGTCGAGACGATGTCGGGGAACGTGGCGATGTTGATCAGCGTCGGGACCAACGCGGTCCCGTGCTCGACCATCATCTCGATCGTCTCGTCGGTCAGGCCGGTGCCGTGCTCGATGCAGTCGATACCTGCGTTGATCAACCCTGGCAACGCGTCCTCGCTGAAAACGTGGGCGGTGACGCGCGCGCCATGGCGATGTGCGGCGTCAATGGCGTCGCGAAGGATGTCGTCGCTCCACAGCGGCCGGAGATCGCCCACGGACCTGTCGATCCAGTCCCCGACCAACTTCACCCAACCGTCACCCAGAATCGCTTGCTGGGCCACGGCTTCCGGCAGCTGCGACTCGTTTTCCAGGTCGACGGCCAGACCGGGGATGTATCGCTTGGGCATCGCGATGTGGCGGCCCGCGCGGATGATCTTCGGCAGGTCCTCGCGCTCATCGATGAAGCGGGTATCGATCGGCGAACCGGCGTCGCGCAACAACAGGGCACCGACGGTTCGCTCCGTCTCCGCCTGAGCGATCGCGCCGGCCTCGTCCTCGTGACCGCCCTTGTACTTGATCCCCACATGGCAATGCGCATCGACGAGCCCCGGCAAAATCCAGCCGGACCGTGCGACCGTGTCGGCACCCGCAATCGGCTCCAGCGAGATCAGCCCGTCGCGGACCCAGAGTTCGACGGAATCCTCGCCTGGCAGCCCGCGTCCTTGCAGGTGCAGCGCCTCGCCCATGTGCGGACTACTTGTTCGGGAACTTGAACTTCGACAGGTCGAAACCTTCCAGACCTGGTGGCAGTTCGTCGAGGCCCTTCGGCATACCGGACAGGTCGGGCATACCCGGCGGGAGCATGCCAGGCATGCCGCCGCGGTTCCTCGGCTGGGTCGGGCCGCGGCCCTTGCCCTTCTTGCCCTTCTTGCTGTTGCGCTGATTCGCCTTGCGCGCGCCCCCGGGGAAGCCCATCTGCCGACCCATCGACGCCATCATCTTGCGGGCTTCGAAGAACCGGTCGACCAGTTGGTTGACCTCCGACACCTTGACGCCCGAACCGTTCGCGATGCGCAGCCGACGGGAGGCGTTGATGATCTTCGGATTGTCGCGCTCCGCGGGCGTCATGCCGCGAATGATTGCCTGCACACGGTCGAGCTGCTTGTCGTCGACCTGCGCGAGCGCTTCCTTCATCTGCCCGGCCCCGGGCAACATGCCGAGCAAGTTGCCGATCGGGCCCATCTTGCGGATTGCCATCATCTGTTCGAGGAAGTCCTCGAGCGTCAGCTGGCCCGAACTCATCTTCTCGGCAGCCGCCAGCGCGGACTGCTCGTCGTAGACCTGCTCGGCCTGTTCGATGAGGGTGAGCACGTCGCCCATGCCGAGGATGCGGCTGGCCATACGGTCCGGGTGGAAGACGTCGAAGTCTTCGAGCTTCTCACCGGTGGACGCGAACATGATCGGCATGCCCGTGACCTCGCGGACGGACAGCGCCGCACCACCGCGAGCATCGCCGTCGAGCTTCGTGAGCACGACGCCGGTGAATCCGACGCCGTCACGGAAGGCTTCCGCCGTGCTGACCGCGTCCTGACCGATCATGGCGTCGAGGACGAACAGCGTCTCGTCTGGCTGGACCGCGTCGCGAATGCCCGACGCTTGACCCATCAATTCGGCGTCGATGCCCAAGCGGCCTGCGGTGTCGACGATGACGACGTCGTATTGCTTGCTCCGCGCTTCGGCCACGCCGGCGCGGGCAACCTCGACCGGGTCTGCAGCAGAGACACCGAGCGCGTTTTCACCGCCACCGATCGACGTACCGGGATGCGGCGCGAAGACGGCTGCACCAGCGCGCTGACCGACGATCTGCAGCTGGCTGACCGCGCCAGGACGCTGGAGGTCACACGCCACGAGCAACGGTGTGTGGCCCTGGTCCTTGAGCCACTTCGCGAGCTTGCCTGCCAGCGTCGTCTTTCCGGAACCCTGCAGGCCGGCCAGCATCACGACGGTTGGCGGGTTCTTGGCGAACTGGAAGCGCCGGGTCTCGCCGCCGAGGATGCCGATGAGTTCCTCGTTGACGATCTTGACGACCTGCTGGGCAGGATTCAGCGCGCCCGAGACCTCAGCGCCTTTGGCGCGTTCCTTGATCTTCGCGATGAAAGAACGCACGACGGGCAGCGCGACGTCGGCCTCTAGCAGCGCCAGTCGGATCTCGCGGCAGGTCGCGTCGATATCGGCAGGCGACAGGCGGCCTTTGCCGCGCAGGTCCTTGAGTGCTCCGGTCAACCTGTCGGATAGGGATTCGAACACCTAGCGCGCTCCTGATGATGGCGGGGTTACAGACTTCGCTCAAGCTTAGGCTGTGCGCCCTACTGCCCCTCCACTGCAGGCGGCTTCGGCCGTGTACCTGGGACGACACCGAGGACCGCCTCCTCGATCCGCCGCCGGGTTGTCGCGTTGTCCGCACCGGCGAGGTCGAGACAGAACGAGTCGACCACAGCAGATCCCATGGTCGACACCTTCGCCCACCGAACGTCGGCACCACATTGCTCCAGCACGGCGGCGAGTCGGCACAGCAAGCCCAGGCGATCTTCGGCGCGAAGCTCGAGAATGGGGTTGGTGTTCGATCCCCCGTCGCTTCGCTCGCCCCGCCCTTCGAACCAGATCACCCGCGGCGGCGCGATCGCGTACGTCGTCGGCACGCCCTGCTCACCGGTGACGACCGGCTTCGAGTCGGCGGCGTCACGTTCCTTCTTGTCCAGCAGCTTGATCAGGTTCAGCTCGCCGGCACTCGCGCGAATGAGCTCCTGCCTGAGCAGCCCAGCCGCCGGCGGCGCACCGAACTTCGGCGATACGACGAAGGTGTTGATCGCCGACCCGCCGTGACTGCCGCACGATGCGGACAGCACACGCAACGAATGCAAAGCAAGCACGCCTGCGGCGTCCGACAGCAGCCCAGGGTGGTCCGGCGCGATGATCGTGACGACGAAGGTGTGCATGCCCCCGCCGGGAACAAGATCGACATGGACCCCGCCGGCCGCAGCGCGCTCGATGTGGGCGAGGTCGATCGGGTCGGGCTCGGGCAGCTGCTCCCCCGACATCAGGACCCGGCACCGACGGACCAAGTCGCGGATCAATGACGCCTTCCAATCGCCCCACACGCCCGGACCGGTTGCCAGCGAGTCGGCTTCGGCCAGGGCGTGCAACAGCTCGAGCAGCAACGGATCGCCGTCTACTGCATCGACGACAGCCTGCACCGTCGCCGGGTCTTCGAGATCGCGCCGGGTCGCCGTTTCCGGCAACAGCAAGTGGTGCCGGACCATCGCAGTCAGCAACGCGACATCGGACGGCCACAGGCCCAACCGCTTGCCGATCTGCGTCGCTAGTCCGGCGCCGACCACGCTGTGATCACCACCGCGTCCCTTGCCGATGTCGTGCAGCAACGCACCAAGGACGAGGAGGTCTGGTCGCGACACCCGCGTCGTGAAACCACTTGCATACGCCGCGGTTTCGACGAGGTGTCGGTCAACTGTCCAGGTGTGCACGGCATCTCGCGGCGGCAGGTCGCGGATGGCGCCCCACTCCGGCAGCAGCCGACCCCAGAGCCCCGTCCGGTCCAGCGCCTCGATCACACCGATCGCCTTGCGGCCGGAATCGAGCAGCACGAGTAGATCGTTGAGCGCTTCCTTCGGCCACGGCTCGCGCAGCTCGGGCGAGCCGTCCGACAGCCGATTCAATGTCGTTGCCGACATCGGCATTTCGGTCTGCGCACTGGCAGCGGCGACGCGCAGGATCAGCCCCGGATCCTTCTTCGGACGCGCATCCCGGGCAAGCACGACCTCGCCGCCATGCTCGACCACCCCTTCGTCCAGCGGCCGACGGACCGGCACCCGACGCAGCCGAGACAGTCCGCGCCGAGGAAGAGCGTTGTGCGCGGTCCGTAACCCGACCTCGACGGAGTAACTCACGGTCCGGGCCGAATCACTCAGCGTCCGCGCAAGATCGAACCGGTCGCCGATGCGCAGCGCAGAACCGATCTCGTCGGCGTCCTGCGCGCGCAGTTGATCTCTGGCCCGTCCGGCGACGCGGTGCAACTCTGTCCTGACGTCGAGCAACCTGCGGTGCGCCTGCTCGAGCCCACCACCGGGAACGTCGGGGCCGAGGCCAGGCATCGCATCGGTCAGCTGAGCGATTGCCAGCGCGTCCAGTAACTGGACGTCACGCAATCCGCCACGACCGTTCTTCAGATCCGGCTCCGCGCGGTGTGCGATCTCCCCGCTACGCGACCAGCGTGATTGCGTCTGAGCGACCAATTCGTCGAAGCGCGAGCGGATTCCGTTGCGCCAGTCGCGGCGCACACCACTGATCAACTGGTTCGACAGGTCCTGATTGCCGACGATGTGACGTGCCTCGAGCATGCCCAACGCAGCGGTCAGGTCGCTTCCCGCGACTTGAATCGCCTGCGGCACAGTCCGAACACTGTGGTCCAGCTTGATGTGCGCGTCCCACAGCGGATACCAGATCTGGTCCGCTACGTCGGAAACTTGCGCCTTGTCGACCTTGTCGTACAACAGAATCAAGTCGAGATCGGAGTAGGGCAGCATTTCCCGTCTGCCGAGCCCGCCGACTGCAACTATCGCAAATCCGCTGTCCGCCTTGATCCCCAGCTCGGCGGCCTTCGTGTTCAACCAGAACTCGTGCAGGTCGACGAGCGCCTGCCGCAACGACTGCGCGTCCAATCGCCCGCCCGAGCTCGCGGTGCGACCGTGCCCCCGCCCAGTTCCGCCTGCCAAAAGCTGTTGTCTCGCACGGACTAGATCCGCTGCAGCGTCCGACCCTGTCTTTCCCGCTCCAGCCACTTATCCGGCCCCTTCGTATATGCGAGCGGCTCCGTCCCCACCGAGGTCGATGGGGACGGAGCCGCTGGATTGCGACCCGGTTGGGTCAGAGGGCGTCGGATCCACGCTCTCCGGTTCGTACTCGGATAACCGATTCGACAGGTGTGACCCACACCTTTCCGTCACCGATCTTGCCGGTGCGGGACGCCTCGACGATAACTTCGACCACCTTGTCCACGGCGGCGTCGTCGATGACGACCTCCACCCGAACCTTGGGGACGAAGTCCACCGAGTACTCCGCGCCGCGGTAGACCTCGGTGTGGCCCTTCTGACGTCCGTACCCCTGAACCTCGCTGACGGTCATGCCAAGCACGCCCGCCTGCTCGAGTCCGGTCTTGACATCTTCGAGAGTGAACGGTTTGACAATCGCAGTGATCAGCTTCATTTCGGTCATGCCTCCTTGCGGCCCAGTACGGAGCTTGCACCCAATGAAGCGAAATCGTATGCCGTCTCAGCATGATCCGATTCATCGAGGCCCATCGATTCGTCTTCCTCGCTTGCGCGGAGGCCGATGGTGAACTTGATGGCGTAGGCGATGATCGCGGTTCCGATCAACGACCACAGCAGCACCGCGCCCGCTCCGACAGCCTGCAACTTCAGCTGTTCGAGGCCACCACCGTAGAAGAGACCCTTGACCGCGGCGGGTGCTTCAGGTGCGGCCACGAGCCCGACCATCAGCGTACCGACGATACCGCCGACGAGGTGAACACCGACGACGTCGAGCGAGTCGTCGAATCCGAGCTTGAACTTGAGGCCGACAGCAAGTGCGCAGAGGGCGCCTGCAGCCGCGCCGATGGCAAGCGCGCCAACGACGTTGACCGAAGAACAAGACGGGGTGATGGCGACCAGACCAGCAACGATGCCCGATGCGGCACCGAGGGAGGTCGGCTTGCCGTCGCGGAACTGCTCGACGAGCAGCCACGCGAGCATTGCGGTACCGGTCGCGATGGTCGTCGTGAGGAACGTTGCACCGGCGATGCCGTTGGACGCAGTCGCCGAACCGGCGTTGAAGCCGTACCAGCCGAACCACAGGAGGGCGGCGCCGAGCATGACGAACGGCAGGTTGTGCGGACGGAATGCGGTCTTCGGCCAACCTGCACGCTTGCCGAGGACCAATGCGAGGACCAGGCCTGCAGCACCCGCGTTGATGTGGACCGCAGTACCACCCGCGAAGTCGATGGCCTTCAGTCGGTTGGCGATCCAGCCGCCGTGCTCACCGGTGATGCCGTCGAACGCGAAGACCCAGTGGGCGATCGGGAAGTAGACGATCGTGATCCACAGCGCCGAGAACACCAGCCATGACGTGAACTTGAGTCGGTCGGCGACCGCACCCGAGATCAGCGCGACCGTGATGATCGCGAACATGAGCTGGAACGCGACGAACACGGTCGCCGGCAACGTGCCGGCCAGCGGAATCGCGGCGGGCGAAGCGGGATCGGTCGCGGCGAGGTAGGAGCCGCCGAACAGCGTCTTCAGCCCGAAGTATTGGCCAGGGTCACCGACCAGGTTGCCCTTGTCGTTGCCGAACGCCATCGAGAATCCATAGAGGACCCAGAGAACGGTCACCACGCCCATCGCACTGACGCTCATCATGATCATGTTGAGGACGTTCTTGGCGCGGACCATGCCACCGTAGAAGAACGCAAGCCCTGGAGTCATGAGCAGCACGAGCGCTGAGCTAGCCAGCATCCATGCTGTGTCGCCGGCGTCGGGCGCGCCGATTATGGGGAATCCATCCACCTTTTGTCTCCTCCTTCGTAGCCCAGCCGGTTTCGACTGACGACCTGGAGAGAAGAGTGCTCAGTTGGTGTTTCATCCATGGCGCTGGGAGGTTTCGCGCATGTGAACGCATTGTGGTGCTGTGTTGCATCGAGGTTTCGTGCTGCACAAACGTGTGAACTGCCTGGTGTGAACCACGCGTTTGCGGGGCCGTAGTCCCCATTTCAGTGCGACCGAGCCACCTCAGGAAACAATCCGGCCTGGCCGAGTTGTCCGGATATCTCGTCGGGAACGAGAGATCGCAGCCAGTCCACGACGCCCAGCAACTCAGGTAGCTGCACGCCGGTGGCGTAACCGGAATTGCGCAAGAGGTAGCACAGATCCTCGGTCGCGATATTTCCCGTCGCATTCGGCGCGAAGGGGCACCCACCGAGACCGCCGACCGAGGAGTCGAGCGTGGTTGCGCCGGACTCGATCGCTGCCACGGCATTCGCGTAGCCCGTGTTTCGCGTGTTGTGGAGGTGCACGCCACGGGGAATACCAGGAGCGACGGCGGCTACGCCGTCCAGCAGTTCTCGGACCTGGTTCGGCACGCCGCATCCGATCGTGTCGGCGAGCAGGATTTCCTGCGCTCCCGCTTCGGCCAACTGCCCCACCAGTTCGATGACGGCGGCGGGTTCGACGACACCCGAGAACGGGCAGCCGAACGACACCGCGATGATCGCGGTCAATCGCACGCCTGCGCCGATGATGGCGGCCGCGTTGGCTGCAAAGTCTTCGACGGTCGCGCTCACGGGCGCGTTCACATTGCGCAGATTGAATTCGTCCGTCGCCGACACAGCGAACCGGATCTCATCGAGGTCGCAGTTCAGGGCGCGCTGCACGCCCCGGCCGTTCATCACCAGCGCGGCGATGTCGACACCGTCGGACCGCGCAATGCGCCCGAGAATCTCTTCGGCGCCCGCCATCCGCGGAACCCTGCGGTCGTTGACGAAGCTAACCGCCTCGACTGCGGCGGGCCGGGTCGCGATCAAACGATCGATGAGGTCGACGCGCTCGTCGATAGAGAAATGCCGGTCCTGGTTCTGCAGCCCGTCACGCGGGCCGACCTCGCAGATCCGCAGCTCGCTCATATGACGTGTCGCTCCGCGAGGTCACGCTGGCGCTCGTTGGAAATTCCCAGCACCTCGCCGTACACCTGCTCGTTGTCCTGGCCCGGCGACTCGGGTCCGAGCCAGGAAATTGCGCCCGGCGTCTCGGACAGTTTCGGCACCACACCCGGGACCGCGATGGAGCCGAAATGCGGATCATCCTGCCGCACAACCATTCCACGCTCCTGAACGTGTGGGTCTGCGACGACGTCGGCGATCGAATTGATCGGCCCCCAGACGACGGCGTGTTCGTCGAGCGCGGCGGTCAAGTCGCCGAACCCCAAGGTGGCGGACCACTCTGCGATGATCGCGTCGAGCACGTCGGAGTTCTCACCACGTGCGATGTGCGTCGCGAAACGCGGATCGTCGGCAAGTTCGGGTTGGCCCATTGCCTGGGTCAGCCGCCGGAACAAGGGGTCGGCGTTCGCCGCGATGATGAGGTTGCGCCCCTCTTTCGTCGGGTAGACGTTCGACGGCGCAAGGCTTTTCAGGCCCGTGCCCATCGGTTCGCGGACGATGCCGAGCTTGTCGTATTCGGGCAGCGTCGACTCGAGCATCGCAAAACAGCTCTCGAGAATCGACGCATCGACTACTTGACCGGTGCCGCCTTTCGCGTCACGCCAGTACAGCGCCATCAACAGTCCCTCCAACGCGAACAGCGCCGCGAGCGTGTCCCCCAATGAGATCCCGCTTCGTGGCGGTACCTGGCCGGGAAACCCGTTGATGTAGCGCAGTCCGCCCATCGCTTCACCGACACTCGCGAAGCCGGGCCGCTTCGAGTACGGACCAGTCTGACCGAAGCCGGAGATGCGCACGATGATCAACTTGGGGTTGATCTTGTGCAGCTCCTCGGGCCCAAGACCCCACTTCTCCAAAGTGCCCGGTCGGAAGTTCTCGACGACGGCATCGGCCTCTGCGACGAGCGCTCGCACGAGGTCGCGACCGTCCTCCTGCGCAAGGTCGATGCTGATGGATTTCTTGTTGCGCGCGATGACCGACCACCACAGGCTCTTGCCCTCGAACGTCTTGCCCCAGTTGCGCATCGGGTCACCCTTGCCGGGCGGCTCGACCTTGATCAACTCTGCCCCGAAGTCAGCCAACCGGCTGCCTACGAACGGTCCGGCGATCAGCTGGCCCATCTCGATGACCCGCACCCCATGCAGTGGTCCTGTGCTCACGCATCAACGCTAGCTGCCACTACCCTCGTGAGTCTTTTCGGAGTCCATAGACTCCGAAAAGACTCACGAGGGTTCAGCCGGCTCGGTCGGTGAACTCCAGCGGCGGCAGAGGTTAGTGACTGACGTGACGCGACGGGCGTTTGGGTTCGAAGTGGCAGAAGTAGTGCACATCAACTGCATGAATGTCGCATTCACTCAGTCAGACTGAATGAATGTGACATTCATGCGGTTGGTGGGGGCCAGCGGTTCAGCCGGCTCGGTCGGTGAACTCCAGCGGCCGGTAGGGATCGTCACCCGTGACAGGAATGACCAACCCCGATGCCCAGGCTCGCTTCAGCAGTTCCTGCACATCGATATGACAGAGTTCGAAAACCTCAGGACTTGCGATCAAGTGGTTGAAGTAGGCGACGACCTGGTCGCCGACCTGCGTGTTGATCTTGCCGACCCAACCGAGCAGGCGTGAGGGCATGCCGTGCGGGTTGACAGTCGCGTCGATGTGTTCGCGCCGGACGTCTTCGAAATCGACGACGACCGTGCACGGCTCTTCGAGAATCAAACGGAATCGGGTGCGCACGCGCAGCGCAATCCGGTATCGCGCCGGCTTGCCTGCCAGGTGTACCCACACACTCAGGCTCACCGGAACCGAGACGTTGACGTCCCACTCGTCGTCCAGACACGTTGTCGCGTCGACGAATCCCGCCGTACCGACGACCGTTGCAGTCGCGATACCCGCGGGGCCTACATGGATTGGACCGATTTCGAACTTGTCGCCGAGCACCTGGGCGATGACGGCCGCAACCCGATCGGGTGGTGCCGCAGCCGCGAGGACTTGCCTTGCGAAATCTGCATGCGAGAGCTGAGCCATCGCTATCACTTCCCACGTCGTTGTGGTGACAGCGCAACGATACAGCGAACTGATCGATAGTCCAGGAACTTCTAACCAACCAGTGCGTCGACGAACGCCGCCGGCTCGAACGGCGCCAGATCGTCGGCACCTTCACCCAGTCCGACCAGCTTCACAGGCACACCGAGCTCGTGCTGCACCTGGAAGACGATGCCACCCTTGGCTGTTCCGTCCAGCTTGGTAAGCACGACGCCGCTGATCTTGACAACATCGGCGAACACCCGCGCCTGCATCAGACCGTTCTGCCCGATCGTCGCATCGAGGACCAGCAGCACCTCGTCGACCGTCGCGCGCTTTTCGATGACGCGCTTGACCTTGCCGAGCTCGTCCATCAGGCCGGTCTTCGTGTGCAACCGTCCGGCTGTGTCGATCAGGACGACGTCGACACCCATTTCGATGCCCTTGGACACCGCGTCGAATGCCACGGAGGCGGGGTCGGCGTGCTCCTTGCCTCGGACCGTGTCTGCGCCGACGCGCTCACCCCAGGTCTGCAGCTGATCTGCCGCGGCCGCACGGAAGGTGTCCGCAGCCCCGAGCAGCACGCGCCGACCGTCGGCAACCAGTACCCGGGCGAGCTTGCCAGTCGTGGTCGTCTTGCCTGTGCCGTTGACACCGACGACCAGCAGAATCGACGGGTGATCGTCGTGCGGCAATGCACGGACCGAGCGGTCCAGCTCCGGGTGCAGGTGCTCGATGAGGACCTCACGCAGCAGCGCGCGCGCTTGCCCCTCGGTCCGCACGCTGCGTGCCGCCATCTCGACCCGCAACTGCTCGACCACCGACGTCGTGACCGCGGTACCCAGGTCGGCGATCAGGAGGGTGTCTTCGACTTCTTCCCAGGAGTCCTCGTCGAGGTCGCCGCCACCGAGCAGGCCGAGCAGACTCTTTCCGACCGCGGATTGCGAACGGGCGAGGCGACCGCGCAGCTTCTCCAGCCTGCCTTCGGTCGGCGCAATCTGGTCGATCGCCGGAACGGACTCGGCGCCTGCCGGCGTCTCCGGGATCGCAGGCAGTTCGATCTCTTCGACGACGGTTTCGGCCTCGACGTCGGGCTCGGGTAGCCGGACCTCGGAAATCCCCCGCCGCGGTGCGTCGCGCGGCACCGCCGCGTCGTCGCCGACCATCGGCTGGCCCTCGGTCTCGGTCCGCTCACCGAGCGGTGGGCGGGGCGCGGTCGCGGTGCCACCTTGGCTGAACGTGAAGCCACCGCCCGCCTTGTAGCCACCTGAGCGGTCCTCGAGAGCAGGCGGCTTGTTCGGCGCCAGCGAAATGCGGCGCTTGCGGTACAACATCAACCCGGCCGTCAGGGCGATCAGAAGTACTGCGGCGAGTACCGCAATCAGAATCCAGGCTTGGGCAGTCACAGCCCCATCCTTTCAGAGATCGATTCGAATCTTCTCGGGCGGCATTTGAAGTGCGACGATGGACCGGTGGCCGACATAGAACTCAATGTCCTCGGATCCGAGCTCGTCGAGTGTGGGACCGATCCTGTGACCGGCTTCTTCCGCGACGGCTGCTGCAGCACCGGGCCGGAAGATATCGGTAGCCATACGGTCTGCGTCGTCGTGACCGCTGAATTTCTTCGGCATCAGAAATCAGTGGGCAACGACTTGACCACACCACGACCCGAGTACCGGTTCCCGGGACTCGTTCCGGGCGATCGGTGGTGCGTCGTGGCCAGCCGGTGGCTGCAAGCGCACAAAGACGGAATGGCGACCCCCGTCGTCCTGGCCGCGACGCACGAACGCGCGCTCGAGGTCATTCCGCTGGAACTGTTGCGCGGTCAAGCCGTCGACGTTCCCGACGACTTGACCGGCATCGTCTGACGTCTAAACGCTGCTGAGTGACGCGAGCAGCACGATGTTGAGCAAGAACAACAGAATCACGACGCCGATAATGCACACGAACGCCACCATGCCCGGGAACTTCTGCGGTACGTGACCGACCGCGCCCCTGAAGAACATCATCACGGGTGAGGCGTAGTACACCGGAATAGTCTGTCCGGCCTGGACCTCGACCGGCAGCGCCGACGGACCGTGACGCCACAGCCACCGCGTGTAGACCTCGACGAGGTGGCGGCCCGGTGCGACATCGACGAAGGTCGGGCCCCACGTGCGGCCGCGCTCGACGCCGTCGACCAGAATCGCCGGACCGGTCAGGAAGAAGATCCAGTTCAGGACGAAGAACTTCGTCTCGATAGCGAGTCGACCCGCGCCCTGCGGGATGGGTCCACCACCGGGCTGCGGCTGTGGCGGTGCGTACTGGTTCGGCTGCGCCTGCTGGCCGTACGGTCCGGGCTGCTGCGGATAGCCCTGCTGCTGCGGAGCGAAATGCTGCGGCTGCTGCGGGTAGCCAGGCGCCGGATAGCCCGGCGTTTGTCCGGGTTGCGGAAAACCGGGTTGTTGCGGATATCCCTGCTGAGGCGGGTACCCCTGCTGCGGATACCCCTGCTGCGGCGGGTAGCCGGGCTGCTGCTGCCCCTGCCCTGGGGGCCAGTTCGGATTACTCATTAATGCTCGTCCAATCGCCGGTCCGCTGCGTTCGATGCACTGTAGCTCAGGCCGAGCACCACTGCCGCTCTGGCGATTTCACCCGGTCGCGGCCACACCGAGGTTCTGTCCACGCAGCCGTTGCGAGATCACAGTGGTGATTCCGTCGCCCCGCATACTGACGCCATACAGCGCGTCTGCGACCTCCATCGTCGGCTTCTGGTGGGTGATGACGATCAGCTGCGACCGCTCCCGCAGCTGTTCGAAAAGCTTGATCAGCCGACGCAGATTCGTGTCGTCCAACGCGGCCTCGACTTCGTCCATCACGTAGAACGGTGACGGCCGGGCGCGGAAGATCGCGACGAGCAGCGCGACAGCGGTCAGCGACTTCTCGCCACCGGACAGCAGCGACAGGCGCTTGACCTTCTTGCCTGGCGGACGCGCTTCCACCTCGATACCGGTGGTCAGCATGTCCGACGGATCGGTCAGCAGGAGCCGGCCTTCGCCGCCGGGGAACAGCGTCTCGAAGACCTGGACGAATTCGCGTTCGACGTCGGCGTAGGCGTCGGTGAACACCTGCAGGATGCGCGAGTCCACCTCCGCGACCACGTCGAGCAGGTCCTTGCGGGCGTTCTTGACATCTTCGAGCTGTGTCGACAGGAAGGTGTAGCGCTCCTCGAGCGCCGCGAACTCTTCCAAGGCGAGCGGGTTGACCTTGCCTAGCGTCGTGAGGTCTTTCTGCGCGGCCTTCGCACGCCGTTCCTGCGTTGCGCGGTCGTAGCGCAGGGGCGCGGGCGCGACGACCTGCTCTCCCCGTTCCTTCGCCTGCTCGTATTCCGCCATCTCCAATGCCGACGGAGGCAGCGTGACGTGCGGTCCGTACTCGGCGACCAGATCGTCGAGTCCGATGCCGAACTGTTCGGCGATCGACTCCTCCAGCTGTTCGATGCGGAGCGCAACCTGCGCGCGAGCCACTTCGTCGCGATGGACGGCGTCGGTCAGCGCGGTCAGTCGGCTGTTCAGAACGCGAACCCGCTCCTTGACCAGGTTGAGCTGCGCGTTGCGCTCTCCCCGCTGTTTGACGAGTTCATCTCGATGCGAAATTGCCTCGGCAACAACTTCTTCCAGATGCGATGCGACTTTCTGACCAGAATCAGCGACTGCCGCAGCTACTTCCGCAGCATGTCTGCGCGCACGTTGAGCGCGCTCGGCACGGACCCGGGCCTCCCGTTCGGCGCGCGCCGACCGTCGTAGCGAATCCGCCTTGCCGCGAAGCGATTCCGCCCGCTCCTCCGCTGTACGGACCGCGAGCCTCGCCTCGACCTCTACCGCCCGGACCTCGGCCAGCGCGACGGCAGCCTGCTCGCGTTCGCGGCTGGCCTCGTCTGCGCCCGCGAGTCCAGCGCCGTCGGCGTCGATTCCGGAGTGTTCCTGCTCCGCCAGCCCCAACCGCTCTTCCAACTCGGCAAGGGCAACCATCGTCTCTTCACGACCGGCCTCCGCTTCGGCTCGTTGGTCGACGAGTCGGGCAGATTCGGCATGCGACAGCCGTGCCGCTTGACCGAGCCGCCCGAGCTGTTCATAGACAGCAGCCAACGCTCGGTCGGATTCGTGCAGTGCCGATAGCGCCGTCTCGGCGGCATCGCGACGATGACGCTGTTCGTCGAGCGCCCCTGACAGCGCGGCTCCGAGTTCCTCCGACCGCCGCTCGGCCGAACGCAAGGCTTTCGTAGCCGCGTCGATTGCCGCCTGCACTTCGAGCATGCTCGGCGGCCGGTCCGACCCACCCGTGATCCAGCCCGGACCGACCAGATCGCCTTCGGTGGTCACCGCGCGCACGCCCGAATGCTTGCCGACCAGGTCGACAGCGTCTGCAACGGTCGGCACCAGCACGACGCCGGACAACATGGCACCGAGCGCGCTGCGCAGCGGATCCGCGCAGGACACGACATCCACAACCCAGCGCGCGCCCGCAGGCAACGCGATGGTCGGCATGGCGACCGCCGTCGAGTGCCCGAAGACGAGTGCCGCACGGCCGCCGTCGGCCGCTTTCAACGCGGCGACCGCATCGGCCGCAGACCGCGCTGACTCGACGGCAATGGCATCGGCGGCTGGTCCCATGGCGGCGGCAACGGCAACCTCGCACCCTGCCTCGACCTCGATCAACGAGGCCAACGGACCGAGCATCGAGCCGGCTTGGTGCTCGACCAACCACGCCGCGCCGTCCTTGCGCCGCAAATTCATCGACAGGGCTTCGATCCGCGCGCCGAGCGAGGCAACCTCTTTACCTGCCGCTCGTTCTTGTTCGCGCAGTTCGTTGACGCGCTGATCGGCGAGCGCCAGCGCTTCGACCGCGTGCTCATGCTGGCTGTCGAGGCCCAATTCACCGGCGTCGAGATCGCCCAACTGGGATTGGACGCCGTCGAACTCGGCTTGCGCGGCGTCGCCCCGGCGGCGCGCCTCCTCGATTGCCACCGACAACCGGGCAACCTCGGCGTCGACCGACTGCGCTCTGGCGCGCAGCGTGTCGACCTGACCGGAGAGCCTGGCAAGCCCCTCACGACGATCGGCGACTGCCCGCACCGCCGCGATGTGCGCGTGTTCGGCCGCTGCTGCGGCGCCCTCGCGCTCGACGAGCAGGTCCTTTGCCGCATCCAAGGCCGCGCGCGCCACTTCCAGCGCCTCGATCAACTCGGCTTCGTCAGCAGCGACTCGGTCGGCCTCCGCCTCCAACTGATCGGGATCGCGTCCCTGACTCGACGTGGGTTCGGCGACGAGGTGACGTGCGCGTTCCTTCGCGATCCGGACCGTCGCGTTGACCCGTTCGGCGAGCGCAGACAGTTGGAACCAGGTCTGCCCAGCCGCCTCAGCACTCGGCGTCAGCCGAGCGACAGCGAGTTCTTGCTCGCTCAACTCCGCGGTTGCCGCTTCGAGCTCCGCGAGCACTGTCTCCTGCTCCTCACGAATCATTGCTTCGTGAGTTTGTTGGCTTGCAAACTCGTTCCGGCGAGTTACGAGGTCGTCGGCAGCAAGGCGCAATCGCGCGTCACGCAGATCCGCCTGGACGGTCTGCGCGCGCCGCGCGACTTCGGCCTGCCTGCCCAGCGGTTTCAACTGACGCCGCAATTCAGCAGTCAAATCGTTAAGGCGCGCAAGGTTGGCCTGCATCGCGTCGAGTTTGCGGACCGCTTTTTCTTTTCTTTTGCGATGCTTGAGAACTCCTGCCGCTTCTTCGATGAAAGCGCGCCGATCTTCCGGGCGCGATTCCAGAATTGCAGCAAGTTGACCTTGGCCGACGATTACGTGCATTTCGCGCCCGATACCGGAATCGCTCAGCAGTTCTTGCACATCCATCAAACGGCAGGAGCTGCCATTGATTTCGTATTCGCCCGCACCGTCGCGAAACATTCGTCGGGTAATGGAAACTTCGGCATATTCGATAGGTAAGGCACCGTCTGAGTTATCTATGGTGAGCGTCACTTCCGCTCGACCGAGTGGTGCACGACCAGACGTACCAGCGAAGATCACGTCTTCCATTTTTCCGCCGCGAAGCGCTTTTGCACCCTGCTCCCCCATTACCCAGGAGAGGGCATCCACGACGTTGCTCTTCCCGGATCCATTCGGGCCGACGACGCAGGTGATTCCCGGTTCGAAGCGAAGAGTCGTCGCCGAAGCGAAGGACTTGAAGCCCTTGAGCGTCAGACTCTTGAGATGCATAGTCGTGCCAGATTACCGGGTCGCAGACTTTCGCCTTACACGAGCCGATTCGGTCGTCGGTATATGCGACAGGTGTGTCTTGCGAGTCGCCGTGCTCGGTGCCACACTGCTGGTCTCGAGCGACGGGAACAAGCGCTCTACTCGCTTGTGACAAGGGACACGAAAGGTATGGCAGTAAACTGGGCAGTCCTGGCCACAAAGTACGATCGGACCTGTCCTTGACTGAAACATCGGTCGCCTGAGATTGTTACCGATCAAGATCGGTTCGCTCGCGACAGATCACAGTTGCTCGACCTAAACCGAATCTGCCGAGGGGAACCGAGATGAATCGATTCGATGCAATCGATACAGGCGCCACTCGCGTGGACCATGCATGGTGGTCAATGCCGTGACAGTCGTCGACCCTGCGGCAGATACCGAAGCGCACGGATTTGCAGAATTTCGGCATACGCTCGCTGATGCCCTCACGGTCGAGTACGAACAGATCCTCGGCCGTTTCGGCCTGCAAGATCACGCCCCCAGCCTCTATTCGGGGCGCTACTTCCGCTCTCGCCTCGCCCATCAAGTAGCAGGCGGCGATAGCCAAACACTTCTCGACCGGTGCAAAGCACTCGAAATGATGCACACCGCGACGCTCGTTCACGACGACGTCATCGACAAAGCGGTCCTTCGTAGGAACCTTCCGACCATTGCGCATCTGCAGGGTCCGGACGAGGCGCTGTTGATCGGAAATATGATTGCTACCCGAGCAATCACAATTGTCGCGTCGGCAAGCGAACCGATGACAACGGATTTTCTCGATGCATACGACCGTGTGAATACCGCGCAGGAGCGAGAGCTGCGCTACCGCGGTGTCCTTGATAAAACCGAAGAGCAGTACTACCAGATTTGCCGCGGCAAGACGTCCGCGATGCTCGAACTCGCTTTCCTGATCGGTGCTGCGGAAAACGGCCCCGACGACGGCCACGAACATCTGCTGCTCGCGATCCGCGAAGTCGGGATCGCCTTCCAGGTCATCGACGATGTCGAAGACCTCGTCGCCTGGTTGGAGGGCGCCGAAATCGACCGCTCGAAGCGAGCGCAGTTCGACATCGAACTCGGGAACTACACACTTCCAGTGATCGTCGCGCTCGACGCCGCGTCCGGCGACAAAACGGAGCGCTCGCTCGACGACGTCGACAAGCAGACGTGGCTCGACGCGATCGAGACCACGTTCAAAGTCGCGTTCCGGCATCTTGAAACGGCAGAAGCCGAGGTCGACCGCGCGCGCAAGAAGGCCGAGACTCCGCTCGTCGTGCAACGCGTGGACGCCTGGTCGAAGCGGGTATCGGACGCGTTGCACACGAAAAAGCTGGACTCGGTGGTCCGCGACTTCATGCACGACGGCGAAGACGACGACTGACCCGTCAGCCTTTGAGCTCGGGCACCCTCCGCTCCCCGTCCGGAGAGCCTGCAGCCTGCTGCCCTAGACCGCTGCGCAACGAGTCGAAGATGGCGAGACCCTGCCCGACCAGTCCCGTCGCGATCTCACCGAGACCGTCCGCACCATTGAGGACCGTGAGGTTCGCGCCCGACAGTCCCTGCGCGGCCTGCTTCACGATCTCGGGTAGCTGGTCGATCAGCATCCGGTCCAGCGCAACCCGGTTGTGCGACGCCGCTGCCTCGGCCTGAATCTTCATCTTCTCGGCATCGGCCTGCGCCAAGATCCGCACTCGTTCAGCCTCTGCTTCAGCGGGCTTGACCACCTCCGACACCAACTGTTGCTGTCGAAGTTCAGCGGCGCGTTCAGCCAGCTCGGTCTGCATCGCCAGGACCTCGCGCTGGGCCTGCGCCTGGGCGAGCGGTCCGGCCTGGGACGCTTCCGCCTGTGCCTTGTCGACCTCGGCCTTGTACTGCGCCTGCACGATCGCGGTCTTTCGTGCGAATTCCGCTTGATTGCGCTGCGACTCCTGTTCGGCCTCTGCGGCTGCCTGCGCTGCCCGCGAGTGGGCGATCTGCGCCTGCTGCTGAATCGCCGCGTTGTGCGGCGCCGACATCGCCAAGATGTAGCCGAGGTTGCCGTCGTCGATGGATTGGATCTGCAGGGCGTCGACGGTCAAGCCGATCTTGGCCATCTCCTCTTTGGAACCATCCAGCACCTCGGTCGCCAACTTCTGGCGCTCGGTGATGATCTGCTCGACCGTCATCGACCCGATGATCGAACGCAGGTGGCCGGCGAAGATCCGCCCCGTCAGGACGCCCATCTGGTTCTGGTCCGACAGGAAGCGCTGGCCCGCGGCGACGATGCTCTCGGTGTCGTTGCCGACCTTGAACGCAATGACCGATCTGACGTTGAGCGTGATTCCTTGCTGGGTAACGCATTTCTCTTCGACTTCGGATTCACACATTGCCAACGTAAGAAATCGGACTTTACGGAAAAACGGCATAATAAAGGCGCCATGGCCAGTGACCACCCGGAATGGCGCATTGTCATTTCTGCGACCCCCGGAGATCAACATAGCCTCGTCTGGCGCAGGCACTCGATAACCAAACATTGTGGACTCCTTGAGAAAGGGTTTACTGGCGACCATTTACTGCTGTACAAGCAATCGCGGCCACGGTTCGACATGTACCGTCCGCGGTCCTGTGACCTCGATCACAAGGACCTCCTGGCCTCGGGGCAGCGGATCGTCCGACCAGGCAAGATAGGTTTCCTTCGACCCCCGAACAGTGAGCAGCACTTCTCCGGCACCCGCACGGCCACGGGTTGCCACTATCAGCGCACCGGTGCGGCCCAGTGGCGCAGAATCGCTCACAGTCGAATGCTCCTCCACATATTTGTCCGCGCAAAGCGAGTAACCTCGGCAAACGAAATGTAACTGCGCTCGGGAGGGCTCGTGCGAATTTTGCGTGTCGCTTTTCCGCGCAGCCGCAGGGCGTCGCTGCTACTACTCGCGATCGGCATCGCGGGGTGTGGCGGAAATGGCGATTCGAGCGTTGCCGTTTCGGCCGCGCCGGCAGCCGCGACGCATTTGACTCTCGGCCCCTGCAACTCCGCGGCCGACAGCGAGGTCGTCACGGCAACCGGCGTGTCGACCCTCACCCGTGTGGTCACGAGCCCGATCGGTTGCCAGTGGGAAGCCGGTCCGGCGAGCAACCTGACGGTCGTACGGACGTGGTGGTATCGAGGCACCTCGATCGAAGTCGAGCGTTCGCATGATCTAGCAGCCCGACAGCAGGTCGCCGATGTGAAAGTCGGGTCACTGAACGGCTTTTCCGCGCGCGTCGGCGCAGATCGATGCGAGGTCTATCTCGCCGACGTGCCGGACGTCGTTTCTTGGTCGGTCGAGTTCGCCGGACCACCGCACGCCGACGCATGCGATGCCGCCACCGGCCTCGCCCAGCTCAGCGTCGACCGAGGAGCACAATGACCGCGCGGAAGCTGGCCGCGTTGCTGTGCGCGTGCGTCGCAGCAGGCAGCGTGATAGCGGCCTGCGATTCGACCAGCAACGGCCGACCGACCGCCGAGCCGGCCTCGACAAGCATCAGCTACCCCTGCGGCTTCCTACGAGTCGAGGACCTCACCGCGCTGACCGGCGCGACATCCGGACAACGAACCGCGGATGGCGCGATCTGTGTGTGGCAACTCGAGGGGCCGTACGGCACTACCGACGTCGATTTCGCCTGGTTCGAAACCGGCACGCTGGAACGCGAACGATCGACCGACAGTATGCTCGGGTATGCCGTGACCGATACGTCCGTCGCCTATCATCACGCAATTACCGTGCAGCAGAAGGACAATCGGGACGCGTGCGGAGTCGACGCCGAGTCCGATCCCGGGGTGGTCGAATGGTGGGTCGAATTCCGAAACGCCGGACCGCACCCCGACCCCTGCGCGCAGGCACACGCGCTGGCAACGAAGACGTTCGATAAAGAGCCATAAAAAAGTCCCTCAATAGGGGAGGAAAATTGTCCGGATCAGACACCTCCGGCGATAGAATTCTGCAGTTCACCCAATAGCGTCGGGGCTGATCGAGCAGGAGTAAGTCATGAATCGCAAGCCGTTCGGCGCCGGTCTTGTCGCGCTCGCACTAGCTACCACGGTGGTCGCATGTTCGAGCGACGACAAGAAGTCAGACGACTGTGTTCGCGCGTCCGACAGCGAGATGGACGCGCTGTTCACCAAATGGAACGACGCTCTCGTCGCAGGCGACGCCAGCAAAGTGGCTGCCCTCTATCGCCCCGACGCGGTCCTCCTGCCTACTTTGTCGCAGCCGATTGCCGACACCCCCGCCGAGATCACCGAGTACTTCGTCAACCTCATCAAAGCGAAGCCGGTCGCGCGAATGGTGGAGAGCCACAAGGAGTCCTACTGCAACGTCGCGTACAACGTCGGCCTCTGGACCATCAACGCGAACGGCGCGGACGTGCAGGCGCGGGTCACCTGGGTCTACAACTACCAAGACGGCAATTGGGCGATCGCCCACCATCATTCGTCTGTAGACCCGACGCCGGCGTAGGCGCTACAGGATCGCGACCGCCACGACCAAACCGAGCCCGAAGTGTGCTGCGGCAACGACCAGCACTTCGGGCTTGTAGGTCGGCGACGTGACGACGGCACCGATGTCCACACCCGACACAAGCTCGACCGCGCGCACCGAAATCACCTGGGCGACAATGCCGACGAGCCCGTACACCAGCGACGCAACCAGACCCTCCGACAACTTGCCCGAGGATGCATAGATCGCCAGGACAACGATGAAAGCCATGCTCAGCGTTCCCGACGCGAGGATCACGATCGCGTTCGGATTGCCCTGTCGGACAATGTCGCGAAGCTTGCCCGGGGTGGTCAAGTCGATCGCGTAGAAGCCGACGACCATCAGCACGAGACCGACGATCGCGTACAGCACGATCGCACCGACACCCCTGCCGAGTGAATTCCAGTAGCCCGACTCGAATGCCAGGGTGGTGACGGTCATGTGCATGTCTCCGTTCGTTCTTACTGTTGCGGGATGCGATGTGGGACGAAGGCCGCGCCGTCGTCGGTGACGAGTCCGGACGTCTCGCGGATGCCGAGCCCGGCGGCGTCGTCGCCGACGATCCAGGCACCGAGGGCAGGCCGCATGTCGTCGAACTCCGGTAGTGGGTCGAGCAATTGGTAGACGAAGCCCTCTTCGCCGTAGATCCCGCCGGTCGCGGTTTCCATGCCGGCACCGACGATCGTGATGTTCGCGCCTTCACGACCCAGCTTCGGCTTGCGAACGAACTCCGTGAGTTCGTGCGGCTCATCGAGATAGGCGGGCAGCAGGTTGGGATGCCCCGGGTACATCTCCCACAACACCGCCAAGATCGCCTTGTTGCTCAGCAAGGTTTTCCAGAGGGGTTCGATCCACATCGTCGCAGGAAGACTCGCAACGACCTGCTTGCCGAACTCGTCGTCGAGTATCCACTCCCAGGGGTAGAGCTTGAAAATCGACGCCACAGGCGCCTCTTCGAGGTCGACGAAGCGCCGCAACATCGAGTCGTATCCGATATCTTCGATCGCCAGCGCGATCGTGTCGAAACCGGCTTCGGCCGCAGTCTCCTGCATGTACGCCGTCGTCACATTGTCTTCACCCGACGCATCCGCGGACGACCACGAGAAATGCAACACCGAACTCGGCAGCACATCACGCAGCTCAGTCCAGCGTTCAACGAGCTTCTCGTGCAACGAATTCCACTGATCGTCGCCCTCGTACACATCGGTCAGCCAGTGCCACTGCAGTATTCCGGCCTCGAGCAGCGTCGTCGGCGTATCGGCGTTGTACTCCAACAACTTCGCCGGGCGTCGACCGTCGTAGCGGAGGTCGAAACGACCGTAGACATGTGGGTCGGACCGCTTCCACGAGTCCGCGATCGGCTGCCAACTCCATTCGGGCAGACCGAAATCGCGGTAGCGCTCGGTGAGGACGATGTTCTCCACCGCATGCAGGCACATCGAGTGCAGCAACTCGACATCTGCTTCCAGCGCCAGGATTTCGTCCATGTCGAACTCGTAGCGCACCGACTCGTCCCAGTACGGTCGTGCCGATCCCTGCGCATCGCGCGCAGGCGCGCCATAGACCAATCCTTGCGACTCGACGATCTGCTGCCACCCCGGCCGTGGCGTACTTCTTACTCTGCGCATCTAGGAACCACTGCTGCCGCCGATCTTCGAACCCAGGCCGCCACGTTGCACGGTGGTACCAGATTTCGTTGTGATGGTCGCACCCTTCGGCTTCACGGTCGAGGCATTCGAGATCTTCTGGCCGATGTCACCGCTGCCACCGTAGTAATAGCGATACTGCCGCCCGCTGTAGATGAAGATGCCGCTCGAGTTCGGCGAACCACTGCAGTTGGAATCAGGAACGACGATCTCCTTGCCGTCCTCCACCTCGACGCACCGAGCAGTCACATCGTCTGACGAGAATGCCCAATATCCAAGGGCCACTACGCCTACTACGCCGACAACGGCACCGGCACCGATCAGCCGGCGCTTCGTCTTCTTGCGTTTCTGTGCATCCAATTCGGCTTGGTGTGCAGCCTCGGCGGCACGTCGAGCCGCCTTGTCCCGCTCCCTCGCTTCCGCGACGGTCGGCGGACGCGGACGGGTCGTCCCCGGATCCTGTCGGCGGATTCGGCCGCCCGGCGGTGGGAGTGGTGGCGGTGGGGTGGCATCGAAGGTCGGCGGCTGCCAGCCCCCAGGCGGGGGCTGCCACTCGGGGACCACAGGTTCTGCAGGCGGTTCCGGCTCAGGCGCAGGTGGTTCCGGCTCAGGTGGCGGCGGCGGAGGCGTCGTCGGTCCTTGATTGGGTCGAAGCGGCGGCGGGGGTGGCGTTGTCGGTCCCTGGTTGGGCCGTAACGGCGGCGGCACCGATGACGTCGGCCCTTGATTCGGCCGCAGCGGCGGCGGTGTCGGCGGCCGGGTCGGACCTTGATTCGGCCTCAGTGGGGGCGGCGTGCCCGCGTTGTCGTCGCTATCGCCGTTGTCCGCCAAACTACCGCTCCTCGAATCCCTGATATTCGCCGTTCGCGCTGCCCCAGCTTTCCACAACCAAGTCCACTCGGCCCGGCGTATCGCCTGATCGGAGCAGCGCGAGTAGCCTCCCACACTGTTCGCGCGAGCCCTCCGCGACAACGTGGACACGCCCGTCTCGCGTATTCGTCGCCCGTCCGGTTAGTCCCAATTCAAGCGCACGCGAGCGGGTCCACCATCGGAACCCCACCCCTTGTACGTGGCCGTGCACCCACGCTATGAGCCTGATTCTCATTGTGTCGGAGGCTGCCATGGGAGGGCTAGCCCTCGATGTCGAACGACAGGGTCACCTTCGTGCCTGCCTTCAATGTGCGACCGACCGTGCAGGCCTTGTCGATCGCGCGCTCGACCGTCGTCAACAGGCGCGTTCGAGCTTCCTCGTCGAGTTCGCTGAGATCGAGTTCGAGCACCTCGTCGAGCTGTGGGTAGGTCTCCGTTGTGCGATCCGCCGGACCGGAAACCCTGATCGTGACGTCGTAGTTGTCGCCGAGCCGACGGGACAGCGGGAAGTCCGAACTCAGGCCCGAGCACGCGGCGAGCGCAATCTTCATCAACTCTCCAGGCGTGAAGACCCCTTCGACGGTGTCCGAACCCACGAAGACTTCTGCGCCGCGCGAACTTCGGCCGGTGTAGCGGCGTGTGCCGGTGCGCTCGACCCACAGAGTCGTCGGTGTCTGATCAGGAGCAGCTGAGCTCGTTTCCGCCATACGACGATCCTGCCATTCGACGCCGTCAGATTTGCGGCAGGATGGCGAGCATGCCGAATACCACCTTCCGCGTTGGCAACGAAGAACTACGGGCGTACCTGGCACTGCCGGAGGGTGACGGACCGTGGCCCGGCGTTGTCGTCCTGCACGAAGGCGGTCTCGGCCTCAACGGCGACATCGCAAGGCAGGCCGACCGGTTCGCCGAGCACGGCTACGTCGCGCTGGCACCCGATCTGTATTCGACGGGTCCCCGGATCATGTGCATCCAGCGCGCCACGCGGGATATGTTCAGCCGCCGCGGCAAGTCCTGGACCTACATCGAAGCTGCTCGAGCAGAACTCGCGGCCCGTCCGGACGCGACGGGGCGCGTCGGCGTCGCCGGATTCTGCCAAGGCGGCGGGTTTGCGGTGGTTGCTGCAGCGAAGTTCGACTTCGCCGCTGCCGCCGTGAATTACGGCGACCTACCGCGGACGCTGCCGGACGACCTGACGGGCGCGTGCCCCATCATCGCCAACTATGGCAAGAAGGACCTGTACCTGCGCGGCACGGCGGACAAGCTGGAGCGCGCGCTGACCGAGTTGGGCATCCCCCACGACGTCAAGGAATATCCCGACGCCGGACACGGCTTCATGACCGACCTCAATGCCCTGGCGCCGCTGGACATCGCGTTGAAGATCACGCCCATCAGGTACGGCGTCGGCAGGCACAACGCCGACGACGGCTGGAAGCGGACGTTCGCCTTCTTCGACGAACATGTGAAGTCAGCGCACTGACCACTCGCCGACAAGCGCGGTGATCGCAGGAGTCGCCGCCCCGAGGACCGTTCCGAACCAGCCGGAAAACTCAGCGGTCGCTCGTCGACTCGCCAGGTCCGCGGCATCGACGAACGCAGTCTCGTCCACCTCGTCGGGGTTGGCCGCCAGCTTTTTCGTCACGCGCCCGACGAACAGGTGGTTGTACTCGTGCTCGACCAAACCCGACACCTCGTCGACGTGCCGGTAGGTCACCGTTCCTGCGCTGAGCAGGCTCGTCGGCGCAACTCCGAGTTCCTCGACGACGCGACGGGTCGCCGCCGAGAGCGGCGGCTCGCCGGGATACGGATGCCCGCAGCAGGCGTTGGACCACACTCCTGGCCAGTGATACTTGCCGAGAGCCCTGCGCTGTAACAACATTCGGCCGTCGTCGTCGAACAAAAACACCGAGAACGCGCGATGGAGCTTCCCCGGCGCCTCGTGGGCGGCGAGCTTCTCGGCGACACCGATGGTCGTGCCGTCGGTGTCGACGAGCTCGAGCAGGATCTCACCGGTCATCGTTCGATCGTAAAGCGTCCCCCCAACCGTGCGCGCGTTTCACCCCTGGAGGGGTGAAACGCGCGCACGGTTACTCCTGAAATCGGTAGCCCATTCCGGCTTCGGTCAGCAGATGCTTCGGGTGCGCGGGGTCGTCCTCGAGCTTGCGGCGCAATTGCGCGAGATACACACGGAGATAGTGGGTCTCGGTCGCATACGCCGGACCCCACACCTCGCGCAGCAGCTCTTTGCGCCCGACAAGCTTGCCGCGGTTGCGGACCAACATCTCGAGCATGCCCCATTCGGTCGGGGTGAGGTGCACCTCCGCGCCGTCCTTGAGCACGCGCTTCGCGGCGAGGTCGACGGTGAAGGATGCCGTAACGACCACTGGCTCATCGGTTTCCGCTGCCGCTGCCCCGCGTCGGACCGCGGCGCGAAGTCGCGCGAGGAACTCGTCCATGCCGAACGGCTTGATGACGTAATCGTCGGCTCCCGCGTCGAGCGCCTCGACCTTGTCAGCGGAATCGGTTCTCGCAGAAAGAACGATGACGGGCGCCGTCGACCAGCCGCGCAGACCCGCGAGCACTTCGATGCCGTCGATGTCGGGCAAACCCAGATCGAGCACGATCACGTCGGGGTGAGTATCGGCTGCGGCTCGCAGTGCCGCTGCACCCGTGGCCGCTGTCGTGACGTCGTATCCACGGACCGACAGGTTGATTCGCAGCGCGCGCAGGATCTGTGGCTCGTCGTCGATGACGAGCACCCGTGTCATAGCGAAATCTCCTTCGGCGCGGCAAGTTCGACCACGATCGTAAGCCCACCGCCCGGCGTGTCGGTTGCCGAGATCGTCCCGCCCATCGCTTCGACGAAACCACGCGCGACCGAGAGACCCAGCCCGACCCCGCTGGTGTTGTCGCGATCGCCGAGCCGCTGGAACGCGTCGAACAATTGATCCTCGGAGCCGCGCGCAATTCCCGGCCCCTCGTCGGCAACCGTGATCACCACCCGGTCCCCCACTTGCGCGGCCTTGACTCGAACAATGCTGTTCGGCGCGTACCGCAACGCGTTGTCCACGACGTTGGCGACGACTCGCTCCAACAGTCCGGCATCGGCCATGGCGACGGCGTCGCCGACGTCGACCTCGACGGCGTTGCTCGCTCCGACGAGTGCGCGGTGCACCACTTCGTCGAGGTAGACACGGCGCAACCGCGGTCGAACAACGCCTGCCGCCAATCGTGAGGAGTCGAGCAGATTTCCGACGAGCGCGGTCAGCTGATCGACCGATTCTTCGACCGTCGCGAGCAGTTCCGCGGTATCGGACGGCGAGAACTCGACGTCGTCGGACCGTAGGCTCGACACTGCGGCCTTCGCTGCCGCCAGCGGTGTCCGTAGGTCGTGACTCACGGCGGCGAGCAGCGATCGACGCAGGCGGTCCGCTTCGGCCAAAGCCGTTGCCTTGCTTGCCTCCTCCGCGAGTTGCCGCTGACGAATCAACCCCACTGCTTGATTGGCGACCACCGCGAGCACTCGCCGGTCCCGGCCCTGCGGCATCTCCCCCGCCAGGAGTAACCAGTAGTCGCCGTCTTCGACTTCCAGTGCGGTGTCCGCTGATTCGGCAGACTCGGGCGGTTCGGTACCGACCGCGGCGACGACGCCTGTCGACCCTTGGACCAGACTGACTGCTCGCTGCGAATACGTTTCGCGTACTCGTTCCAGCAGCGCTGGCAGGTCGGCACCACGCAGCACCGAACCGGCAAACAGCGCAAGCAGTTCCGCGTCCCGGGACGCCTGCTGCGCCTCGCGTGTTCGTCGCGCAGCCCGGTCGACGAGTGCGGCGACGGCGACCGCCACCATCAGCATGACCACGACGGTGACGAAACTGTCCGGCTCGGCAATGGTCAGGCTGAAGCGAGGATCAGCGAAGAAGTAATTCAGCAACAGACCCGAGATGAGCGCCGAGACCGCCGCTGGCGCAATGCCGCCCAGCAGTGCGACGAACAAGACGCCGACGAAAAAGATGGCGCTCTCGCCGCCAAGGTCGAGATACCGGTCGAGAAGCAGATACGCCACCGCGCAAGCGATGGACGGAACCGCAACGGCAGCAATCCAAGACAGCGCCCGGCGGCGGTTCGGCGTTGTTGCACCGAAGCGAAACCCCCGCGTCGCCTCTTCGTGGGTGACCATGTGGACGTCGATCTTTTCCGACTGCTGGACCGTAGTCGCGCCAATCCCTTCGTCGAAGATCCGTGCCCAGCGCGATCGTCGCGACGTCCCGAGAACCAGTTGCGTGGCATTCATTTCACGCGCGAACTCGAGCAAGGTGGTCGGAACGTCATCGCCGACGATGCTGTGCAAGCTCGCCCCGAGGCTCGTCGCCAGTTCGCGGACCTTCCCCATCTGCGGCGCTGAGACGCCCGAAAGTCCGTCGCCACGGACCACATGCACGACGACCAGTTCAGCGCTGGATTTCGAAGCAATCCTGCAGGCCCTTCGGACCAGCGTTTCCGATTCGGGTCCGCCGGTTACCGCGACGACGACGCGCTCGCGCGCCTCCCAGGTGTCCGTAATGTGGTTCTCTGCACGATATTTCGCCAGCGCGGCGTCGACCTGATCGGCGAGCCACAGCAGCGCAATCTCACGCAAGGCCGTGAGATTTCCACGCCGGAAGTAGTTGCTCAGCGCGGCGTCGACCTTCTCCGGTCCGTACACGTTTCCGTGGGAAAGTCTACGCCGCAATGCTTCTGGCGTGATGTCGACGAGCTCGACTTGCGCTGCACCACGGACGATTGCGTCGGGCACCGTCTCGCGCTGCACGATTCCGGTGATCTGCTCGACGACGTCGTTGAGGCTTTCGAGGTGCTGCACGTTGACGGTCGAGATCACCGTGATCCCGGCATCGAGGATCTCCTCGACATCCTCCCAGCGCTTGTGATTCTTGCTGCCAGGCGTATTCGTATGTGCGAGTTCGTCGACCAACACCACAGCCGGATGTCGCCGCAGGACCGCCTCGACGTCCAGCTCGGCAAACTGCGACCCTCGATACTCGACCGTCCGCGGCGGGATCGCCTCGATGCCGTCGAGCAGCTCGGCAGTGTGCCGGCGGCCGTGTGTTTCCACCACTGCCGCAACCACATCCGTGCCACGGCCGAGGCGTCGATGCGCCTCGCCGAGCATCGCGTAGGTCTTGCCTACGCCGGGCGCTGCTCCAAGGTATATCCGCAGCTCACCCCGCTTTGTGTGTTCGTGGCCTGCACTCACTCCCCCATCATCCATCCGCCATCGAACAAGCATCGCTCAATAGGCCGTAAACGAACCGTCAAGACGGACCACCGAAGCGCTAAGGACCCGTCAACGTCGGCTGCTGACGGCTCCGAGCGAGCTTGACTCATTTCGTGCCACACACGGTGCCGATGAGCGGTGCCATGAATCGAGCGAAGGAACAAGATGTCTGTGCTTGTGTACATCGCGCTGACGGTCGCGATATTCGGCCTGCTCGGCCTGGTCGCGCGTGCGGTGGAGCGGCTGTGAACCTCGACAACATCGTCGGTCTGGCGCTGTCCGTGCTCCTTGCGGTGTTTCTTGTTGCGGCCCTGCTATTTCCCGAGAGGTTCTAGTGAGTACGACCACTGCGGGGATCATCTTCATCGGGTCCCTCGTTCTCGCCCTCGCAGCCGTGCATGTGCCGCTCGGCGACTATATGTATCGCGTCTACGACGGCGACAAGCATTCGCGTTTCGAGATTACGATCTATCGGCTGATCGGCGCCGACCCCCGGACCGAGCAGACCTGGCCGGTGTACGCCCGGAGCATGCTCGCGTTCTCCGCGGTCAGCATCCTGTTTCTGTTCGGCTTCCAACTGCTGCAACCGCATTTGCCGCTGCACCTGAACGACCCCGGTACCGAGGTCACGCCTCACCTCGCCTGGAACACGGCTGTCAGCTTCGTGACGAACACGAACTGGCAGGCCTACTCCGGTGAATCGACGATGGGCCACCTCGTGCAGATGGCAGGCCTGTCGGTCCAGAACTTCGTGTCGGCGGCAGTCGGCATGTCCGTTGCGATAACGCTGGTGCGTGGCTTCGCTCGTCGGCACACCGGCGACCTCGGCAACTTCTGGGTCGACCTCGTCCGCGGGACGATCCGGATCCTGCTGCCGATCGCCTTCATCGGCGCGATCATTCTCCTCGCCGGCGGTGTGATCCAGAACTTTCACCTGCACACCCAGGTGGCGGACACGTTGTCGGGCGGGCAGCAGACCATCACAGGCGGTCCGGTTGCCAGCCAGGAAGCTATCAAGGAACTCGGTACCAACGGCGGCGGGTTCTACAACGTGAACTCGGCGCATCCGTTCGAGAACCCGACGACGTGGACGAACTGGCTCGAGATCTTCCTGCTGCTGGTCATCAGCTTCTCGTTGCCGCGCACGTTCGGGCGCATGGTGGGCAGCACCAAGCAGGGGTTCGCGATCGCAGCCGTGATGGGCATCATTGCTTTCCTCAGCGTGACGGTCATGAGCCTCGTGCAACTCCAGCATCACGGAACCGTTCCGACGGCGATAGGCGCCTCGATGGAAGGCGTCGAACAGCGATTCGGCGTCGCCAACTCGGCCGTCTTCGCAGCGTCGACCACCCTGACCTCGACTGGAGCCGTCGACTCGTTCCACGACTCCTATACCAGCCTCGGTGGCCTGGTCACGATGTTCAACATGCAGTTGGGCGAGGTCGCGCCCGGTGGCACTGGCTCGGGTCTCTACGGCATGCTCATCCTCGCGATCATCACGGTCTTCGTCGCCGGCCTCATGGTCGGCCGCACGCCGGAGTACCTCGGGAAGAAGATCACGCCACGCGAAATCAAGCTCGCCGCTTCGTATTTCCTGATCTCGCCGCTGATCGTCCTGCTCGGCACGGCCGTCGCGATGGCGCTGCCGGGGCAACGCGCGGGGATGCTCAACAGCGGTCCGCACGGACTGTCCGAGGTCCTGTACGCGTTCACCTCGGCGGCGAACAACAACGGTTCGGCTTTCGCCGGCATCACTGTGAACACCGAGTGGTACAACACCGCACTCGGCCTCGCGATGGTCTTCGGACGCTTCCTACCGATGATCTTCGTGCTCGCGCTGGCCGGCTCGTTGGCCAAACAAGGATCCACTCCCGATTCGATCGGCACGCTCCCGACTTACCGGCCGCAATTCATCGGCATGGTCGTCGGCGTGACGGTCATCTTGGTCGCTTTGACATTCCTCCCCGCGCTCGCGCTCGGGCCGTTGGCAGAAGGTATTCACTGATGTTCGTGGCGGCGTTTCCGGACGCAATTCGCAAGCTCGACCCGCGCACCTTGTGGCGCAACCCGGTCATGTTCATCGTCGAGATCGGTGCCGTTTGGGCGAGCGTCCTCGCAATCAAGGATCCTTCCTGGTTCGCGTGGATGATCGTGTTCTGGCTCTGGCTGACCGTGATCTTCGCCAACATGGCAGAAGCCGTCGCCGAGGGGCGCGGCAAGGCTCAGGCTGACACATTGCGTAAGGCCAAAACCGACACGGTCGCCCGCCTGCTCAACGGGTGGCAGCCTGGCGGCACCGGCATCGAAGAGGCCGTTCCAGCGCCGCAGCTGCAGCAGGGCGACTACGTCGTCGTCGAGGCAGGCCAGATCATCCCGGGCGACGGCGATGTCGTGGAAGGCATTGCGTCGGTTGACGAATCGGCAATCACCGGCGAATCGGCTCCGGTCATCCGCGAATCCGGCGGTGACCGCTCGGCCGTCACAGGCGGCACGCAAGTGCTCTCGGACCGCATCGTCGTCAAGATCACCCAGAAGCCGGGCCAAAGCTTCATCGACCGCATGATCGCGTTGGTCGAGGGTGCAAACCGGCAGAAGACGCCCAACGAGATCGCGCTGAACATCCTGCTTGCCGCGCTGACGATCATTTTCGTCTTTGCAGTCGCGACGCTGCAGCCGCTGGCCATCTTCGCCAAGGCGAACAACCCCGGCGTTCCAGACACCGCAGCTCTCGACGGTAACGGAGTGACCGGAATCGTCATGGTGTCACTGCTGGTGTGCTTGATCCCGACCACCATCGGCGCCCTGCTGTCCGCGATCGGCATCGCCGGCATGGACCGGCTCGTGCAACGCAATGTGCTTGCCATGTCGGGGCGCGCGGTCGAAGCGGCAGGCGATGTGAACACACTGCTGCTCGACAAGACCGGAACGATCACGCTCGGCAATCGACAGGCGTCGGATTTCATTCCTGTGGAAAGTATTTCAGGCGACGAACTCGCTGATGCAGCACAAATGTCGAGCCTGGCCGACGAGACGCCGGAAGGCCGCTCGATCGTCGTGTTCGCCAAGCGCGAGTTCGGCCTCCGCGAGCGCACGCCAGGCGAGCTGTCCCACGCGAAGTGGGTCGAATTCAGCGCGCAAACGAGGATGTCAGGCGTCGACCTCGGCAGCGGGCACCGACTCCGGAAAGGCGCTGCCACCGCGGTCGCAGATTGGGTCCGTGCCGAGGGTGGCATCGTTCCCCCGCAGCTCGGCCAGATAGTCGACGGCGTCTCTGCGTCCGGCGGTACCCCGCTCGTCGTCGGTCAGGTGCTCGGCGGGAAGGCGTCGGTCCTCGGCGTCATCCACCTCAAGGACGTCGTCAAGGCAGGCATGCGCGAACGCTTCGACGAGATGCGTCGCATGGGCATTCGCACGGTCATGATCACCGGCGACAACCCCTTGACTGCCAAAGCAATTGCCGATGAAGCAGGGGTCGACGACTTCCTCGCCGAGGCGACGCCGGAGGACAAACTGGCATTGATCAAGAAGGAGCAGGCAGGCGGCAAGCTCGTCGCGATGACTGGTGACGGCACCAACGACGCACCCGCGCTCGCGCAGGCCGACGTCGGCGTCGCCATGAACACCGGGACGTCGGCAGCGAAGGAGGCCGGCAACATGGTCGACCTCGATTCCGACCCGACCAAGCTGATCGAGATCGTCGAGATCGGCAAGCAACTGCTCATCACCCGGGGTGCGCTGACGACGTTTTCGATCGCCAACGACATCGCCAAGTACTTCGCGATCATTCCCGCGATGTTCGTGGCGTTGTTCCCCGGCCTCGACCTGCTCAACATCATGCGGCTGCACAGTCCGCAATCGGCAATTCTGTCGGCGGTGATCTTCAACGCGATCATCATCGTCGCGCTGATTCCGTTGTCGCTACGTGGTGTGAAATACCGGCCCGCCAGCGCGTCGAAATTGCTCAGTCGCAATCTGTCGGTCTACGGACTCGGCGGCATCATCGCACCGTTCGTCGGAATCAAGCTCGTCGACTTGATCATTCAATTCCTACCTGGGATGTCCTGACATGCGTACCTCTATCTGGATTCGCCAGCACTTGGCTGCATTTCGCGCTCTGCTCGTGCTGACCGTCATCACCGGAATCGCCTACCCGCTCGCAGTTTTCGCGGTCGCGCAGCTGCCCGGCCTGCACGACAAGGCCGAAGGATCGATAGTGGAGGTGAACGGGAAGACCGTCGGCAGCACGCTGATCGGGCAGTCGTTCACCGACAGTTCGGGCACGCCGCGCAAGCAGTACTTTCAGAGCCGTCCGTCCGCCGCTGGCGACGGCTACGACCCGACGTCGACCAGCGCCAGCAACCTCGGACCGGAGAACCTGAGCCTGCTGAACACGGTGTGTGCGCGCGGTCTCGCCATCGGAAAGCTAGAGAGCGTCGACGGTTCCCGTCCGTTCTGCACCGCTGATGGGGTCGGGGCGGTGCTGTCGGTAACTCCGACGAAGGTGGTCAGCGTGAACGAGCCGTGCCCCGCCACGCCGTTCATCGATACCTACGACGGTGTGAAGGTGGAATGCGCAGTCGACGGCGAGGACTACTCCGCCGGTCGGATCGTGCCGATCCGTGGCAACGCTCCGGCGGACCCGATGGTCCCGGCAGACGCGGTCACGGCGAGCGGCAGCGGGCTCGACCCACACATTTCGCCCGCATACGCCGAGCTGCAGGCCAAGCGCGTCGCCGCTGCGCGCGGGATCTCGGTCGACCAGGTCCGCGACGCTATCCGCCACAACACGCAAGGTCGCGCCTTTGGCTTCATCGGCGAGCCGACCGTCAATGTGCTGCTGTTGAACATCGAGCTCGACCGGGACTACCCCTACACCCCCTCGTGAGTCTTTTTGGAGTCCCTGGACTCCAAAAAGACTCACGAGGGTGGGGCTATGACTCTCGCTGCTTCCATCCGATCAGCGATGGTCTGCACTGCCGACAGGCCGGCAATCTCGGCTTGGATCTCGCGGGCCCGCTCGCGATAGGCAGGCGTTCCCAGGATCTCCTGGACTGCCGCTCTGATGGCAGCGGGCTTCGGCCGACCGGTCTTCATGTTGATGCCGGTTCCCGACCATGCCACCCGCTGCGCAACCTCCGGCTTGTCTTCGCTGTCGCCCGCGACGATCAACGGGACGCCGTGGGCGAGCGCGAACTGCGCGCCGCCATAGCCGCCATTGGTTACCATGACATCGACCTTCGGCAGCAGCAGCGAGTACGGAACGAATTCCGTGACAAGGGCATTCGCCGGGAGGTCGCCGGGTAGGTCCGTAATAGGCCTGCCGCCCGTCGCCACGACAACCAGGACGTCTTCGTCGGCAAGCGCTCGAATCGTCGGTACGACGACGCGGTTGAGGTCGAAATTGTCGATCGTTCCTTGCGTGACATGAACGACTGGCTTGCCTGAATCGAGTTCGTGCCACCACTCCGGCGGGGTGAACTCGGCGGAATCGGCAGTGGGCAGAATCGGCCCGACGAATTCGAAGCCCTCGGGCAGATCGGTCCGCGGGTACTCGAAACTGGGCGCGGTGAGTTGCAGGAAGCCGTCACCCAGCTTCGGACCGTCCATGAAGAACACGGGGAGGTCGACGCCGAGGTCGCGCAGCTTTCGTTCGAAGATCTTCTGACTCGAACCGAAGACGACCTTCTGGACCAGGAAACGCAACGCGCGGTCGCGGACTCGGCCGAGGACCGTGGTGGACGGCAGCAACCCCGGACCGAACGGCGGCACATCGTCACTCGACAAAATCAACGGCAGCACACCGCAGAAGATCACCGGTGGACGTGCCGCGGCCGGGTCGCGCAGCATCGCGAATGCCCCGCCGAACGCGGTCTCGGCGAGAACCGCGTCGACATCGCCGTCCGCCAGGAGTTCGAGCAAAACGTGTGCCTGCCCGGTCAATCCGCCGGCAAAGATGTTGTCGACATCGAATTTCAGCTTCGCGATGCCCTTCTTCTTTGCACGTCCTGGAAAAGCGCCGTCCACGTCGCGGTCGTCGTAATCGCTTTCTTCAGGCAAGGCAACGGGCTCGATACCCGCCCCGGCGATCGCGTCGTAGAAACGCGAGCCGGTGAGCAGACGGACCCGATGGCCACGACGAACGAGTTCGGCGCCGATCGTGATCATCGGAGCAACGTGCCCGTACACGGGCGAGCTGCACAGGACGAAATTGGCCATGGCAAAGGGTACGTGCGGACGACCGATCCGGTTCACTCGCCGAGTGCGGGCCCGAGAACCGTCCACGACGAACGCAAAGCGTCCTGCCAGTACAGCCAGGAATGCGTGCCTGCGGGGCGGAAATCGAAGGTCGCTGGAATCCCGAGTGCGGCGAGACGGTCGGCGAAAAGGTGGCTGCAGAAGTTGGAGGCAGCTTCGATGCCCCCGCCCACAACGATCTGGTCGGGCAGCGGTGGCGCGTCGGGTGGCTTCTTCGCATCGAGCGCCTCGTAGGGACCAGGCACGCCGCTCCCGCTGTACACAAATATCGCGACTCCGCGCAGTCGGTCGGCGTTGATGTACGGATCATGACGGATCCATTCGGGATCGCCGACCGGCCCCCACATGTTCACGGTGTTGCCGCGCCCGACCCCTTCGACGATGGCACGGACGACGTTCTGGCCGATGGGATCGCTCGTCTTCGCACAGCCGCTGAAGGACGCGACCGCCGTGTAGAGACCGGGTGCCTGGACCGCGAAATCGAGTACCGAGCCCCCCGACATCGATAGACCACCGATCGCGCTTACGCCGTTCGTACCCAACGCCGAATCGACGACGGAGGGAAGTTCTTTGGTCATGAACGTCTGCCATTTGTTACGACCGAGCACGGGATCGTCGTGTCGCCAGTCGGTGTAATAGCTCAGGTAACCGCCGGTCGGTATGACAACGTTGACATTCTTGTCTGCAAAGAAGCTCGCAATGTCGGTCTGGCGCAGCCAGTTCGCCCCGTCCTCGCCGGCGCCTGCTCCGTTCAGCAAATACAGCGTCGGACGCGGCTGGGAAGTATCGGCGGGGCGCAGCACCTGGAGCGGAATGACCTTGTCCATCGACGGCGAGTAGACGTCGACTTCCCATCGCGTGTCGCTGACCTTGTCGATGTGATCCAATCGCCCGGTCGCAGACGCGGATTCGGGGTCGCCACTCGCGATCGGCGAAACGGAGAAAGCCAGGATGACGGCTGCGATGAGCACGGTAAGGCGCACAAGGTTATCCGGTCTCATTGCGCGCAACATTCCCACAACGTCTGACGGTTCGCAAACCGATCGACGCTCCGCTGACTCCGCAGGAATCAGTAGTGCTTGCTGTACTTGATGAAGGCGACTCCGTCGGTGAATACGCGACTGGACGTCACGCGGAACCGCAGCGGGTCGGGAAACGCCGGACCGTGCCCGAACAACGGCCGGCCCGCGCCCAACACGATCGGGTAGAGCTTGAGCATGATTTGATCGATCTCAGGCAACAGGTGGCTCGCAAGTTCGCCGCCGCCGCACAGCCAGATGCCGAGCCCGCGCGTTTCAGCCTTGAGCGCACGGACCTTCCCCAACACATCGGAACCGATCAGTTCCAAGCCTGGGTCAGGGCTTTCGGTCATCGTCGTCGACACGACGTACTGGCGCAGGTGCGAGTACGGGCTCGTCGTACCGGTACGGACGCCGAAATCGTGCGTCTTGCGTCCCATCAGGACGGTGTCGAACGTGTTGTTCTCGTTGTCTATGCCCAGTGCCTCACGCACTTTCGAAGGCAAGGTCTCCGGGTACTGCGCAGTGATAGCGGGACCGTGATCGCCGCCGACTGGAAAGAAATCGACAGAGCCGTCTTCGGCTGCGATGAACCCGTCGATCGTGGATGCAACGTAATACGTGAGCTTGCGCATCGAAACCTCCTTCAACCGAACACGACGTTAGCCGCTAACCGGCCCCACGCGGGCGAGGTTGGCATCGCGGGCATGAGAACGACGAGCGATTCATGAATTTCTCGCGCCGCATCGGCGCTCCGCACCGCAGACACGGCTCGTCTTGACGACCGTACGCCGCGAGTGAGCGGGAGAAGTAGCCCGACTGGCCGTTGACGTTGACGTACAACGAGTCGAACGATGTTCCGCCTTGGGCAAGGGCTTCGCGCATGACGTTCCCGACGTCGCCGAGCAAGCCGCGCAGCCGGGGTCGCGTGAGCGCGTCGGTTGTGCGAGCGCCGTGAATCTTGGCCCGCCACAAGGCTTCGTCGGCGTATATGTTGCCGACGCCGGACACGACAGTCTGATCGAGCAGCGCCCGTTTGATCTCGGTTCGCTTGGCGCGCAGCACGTCGACACGTGACTCGACGTCGAACAGCGGGTCGAGCGGATCGCGCGCGATATGGCTGACCGGCTCCGGAACGATCGAACCGTCGACCTCCACAAGTGGGGCGACCGCCCAGCCGCCGAAGGTCCGTTGGTCGACGAATCGAAGCTGAAAGCCGTTGTCCAGCACCGCAACCACGCGAGCGTGCTTTTCGCGCTCGACATCGGGCGACTGCACAAGCATCTGACCGCTCATCCCCAGGTGCACGACGAGCGAATCGTCGGATCCCCCGAGGGTCAGCCAGAGAAACTTGCCGCGACGATTGGCGCTGTCGATTCGGCGGCCAGCCAGGCGGGCGATCAGATCGGAGGGTCCGGGCACGTGCCGCCGGATTGCCCGCGGATGCAGGACCTCGATCGATTCGAATGTGGCACCGACGACGTGCGCGTCCAGGCCGCGTCGAACGACTTCGACCTCAGGTAGTTCAGGCATGTCGAAGCGGTCGGATCAGCGCTACTGCGCGTCCGGCGACAGTGCCGCCCACGCGGAACTGGCTGCCTTCTGTTCGGCTTCCTTCTTCGAGCGACCGACTCCGACGCCGAGCGACTTCCCGGCGACGACGACCGTCGCGGTGAACTCTTTGTCGTGATCGGGACCCGTCGACGTGATTTCGTACGACGGTGCGCCACTGCCCAGCTCTGCGGTGAGTTCCTGCAGGCTGGTTTTCCAGTCGAGACCGGCGCCCATCTTGGGAGCGCGCTCGAGCAGTTCGTTGAAGAGGTCGAGTACGACCTTGCGTGCGATGTCGATGCCGTGCTGCAGGTGGACCGCGCCGAGCAACGATTCCATGCCGTCGGCAAGGATGCTCGCCTTGTCGCGACCACCCGTTTGCTCTTCGCCCTTGCCGAGCAACAGGTGCACACCGAGACCACCGGGGCCGAGGTTGCGCGCGACTTCGGCCAGCGCGTTCATGTTGACGACGCTGGCGCGTAGCTTCGCCAGCTCACCCTCGGACTTCTCCGGATGAGCGAGGTACAGCCGCTCGGTCACGCTCAGCCCTAGGACGGAGTCGCCGAGAAACTCGAGTCGCTCGTTCGTCGGCAGACCGCCGTTTTCGTACGCATACGAACGGTGCGTCAATGCCAGACGAAGAAGGTCGTCGTCGAGGTGTACGCCCAAAGCGGCGAGGAGACCTTCAAGGTCGTCCTCGCCTGCCTGGTATCCGTCGTTGTTGCTCGTCACAAGCTGCCCGCGTCGAAGAACTAGACGACCGACGTAACCTGTCGGCCCTTGTAGGTGCCGCAATTCGGGCACGCGGTGTGGGGCAGCGTCTTCTCACCACAACCACGGTTCGGGCACGTGATGAGCGTGGGAGCAGTGGTCTTCCACTGGCTACGCCGCGACCTCGTGTTGGAACGCGACATTCTCCGCTTCGGAACGGCCACGACTAATTCTCCTTGACTTCTTGATCAACAAGTTCGGTATCGGCGGGTTCTGCACTGATCTTCTCGGCGAGCCCAGCCCAGCGAGGGTCCAGTATCTCATGGCTGTGGCCGGAACCGGCAATCGCCAGGCGAACACCACATTCGGCGCACAACCCCAGGCAATCGGGACTGCACAACGGCTGCAACGGCAACTCGAGTCCGACGACGTCGATCACGACAGGTTCCAGATCGATGTGATCGTCGACAACCCGGTAGATCTCGTCTTCCTCGGTCGTCTGTTCGGTCGTGCTGTCCGGGTAAGCGAACAGCTCCGTCAGCCGCAGGTCGATCCTGTCGTCGAACGGCTCGAGACAACGCGAGCACTCGCCGACGACGTCCGCCCGGACCGATCCAGTAACGAGAACGCCTTCGGAAACCGCTTCGAGCCGAAGATCCAACTCGACGTCGGTCCCCTGCTCAATGGCGATCAGGTCGAGCCCGATCCGCGACTCGGCAACGATCGTGCGGGAAATCTCGCGCATCGAACCGGCCCGACGACCGAGCGTGCGGGTATCGAGCACAAACCCCGCATCCGTCATTCGACGGTTCGATCGGCTGACATGGGCTGGCATGACACACATACTTTCGACGCTCGGGCGGTTTGGACAACCACTCCACGATACGCGAAGGCCGGTGAGGCGCCAAAACGACGACCAACCGTCGTGAGTCTTTTTGGAGTCCCTGGACTCCAAAAAGACTCACGAGGGGGCTGTTAGCGGCGTTCCGCCGAGCGACGGCCCGGCTTGTATTCGGACGCGTAGTCGGGGACGCCGGTGCCGGTGCGCAGCTGCTGACGGCCACGACCGACGGAACGAATCGTCCCGCTCAGGAACTCTTCGAACTCGGCGAGCTTCGTGTCGACGTACAGATCGCTCTCGGCACGAAGGCGGTCCGACTCGGCATGTGCCGAATCGATGACGCGAGCCGATTCGGCGTGGGCCGCCTGCACGACCTCTGCCTGTGAGATGAGGCGGTCCTGCTCGGCCTTACCCTCGGCGACGGCGAGATCGTAGGACGCCTTGCCTGCTTCGATCATGCGATCCGCCTCGCCGCGAGCCCGCGAGGTGAGCGACTCGTACTCACGCTTGCCGCTCATGACCGTCTGGTCCGCCTGCGCGTGCGCATCCGCGACCAACTGCTCGGCGTGCGAGCGCGCCTCGGCAACCATGCGGTCTGCCTGCGCTTTTGCGTCGGCCAAAATGCGGTCGGCGTCGTCTCGTGCCGATTCGACGGTGTGGAGGGCCTCGGCATTTGCGCCGTTGACCGTCTTGTCCGCCGCGTTTCGCGCATCGGTGACCAGCTTGTCGCGATGATCCAGCACGTCCTGCGCGTCGTCGAGCTCGCCAGGCAGCGCCTCACGAACGTCGTCGAGCAGGTCTAGGACATCGCCTCGCGGGACCACACAACTACGAGTCGGTGGAATACCGCGCGCCTCTTCGACGATCGCAACCAACTCGTCGAGTGCCTCGAATACCCGGTACACAGCAGACCCCAATTCCTCGATTGCACACACGATCGGAATCCAGTTTGCCCGCCGCGCGGTTCACCACGCCGTTGTACACGCCGTGGTTAGGCAAGTGTTATCCGCTCAGCCTTGTGCGCGTTCCGCAATGCGCGCCATCAATCGCTCGTGAACTGCATCCGGCAGCATGCCCGACACGTCTCCCCCGAACGTAGCCACCTCTTTGACAAGCGAACTCGACAGGTAGCTGTAGGTGGGATTCGTGGCGAGGAACAAGGTGTCGATGCCCGACAGCTTCTGGTTCATCTGTGCCATCTGGAGCTCGTAGTCGAAGTCGTTCGCTCCGCGCAGACCCTTGACGATGGCCGTCATGCCCTGCGCCTTGGCGAAATCGACCAGCAGGCCGTGCCACGACTCGACGCGGACGTTTCCGAGCTGCTTCGTCGAATCCCGAAGCATCTCGATGCGCTCGTCGATGCTGAACAAGCCCTTTTTCGACTTGTTGATCATGACCGTGACGAGGATGTCGTCGAACTGCGCGGAAGCCCGGGAGATGACATCCAAGTGACCGTTGGTCACGGGGTCGAACGATCCTGGGCACACGGCGCCTGTCATGGCTTCAGACGCTATCAGGGTGAACACTCCCCCGATTCGTCGCGCTCAGCCGCGCGTAAGGACGCCGAGAATGCGTTGCGCACGAGTGCTCATGTCTGCGGCCGTCTGGTCTGGGTTGTCGAGCCACCACGACACGATTGCGGAAACACTGTTCATCCAGACGCGCGTCAACACGGACAGATCTCGAGGGTCGGACAAATCGCCACCGGCGAATGCCGAACCGACGCCGGCTGCGGCCTGCTCCGCGACGAAACTTCGGTACCGGCGGGCGATCCGGGCGGCCTCGGTGTCCGGTGGCGCGCTGCGGTCGTAGAGCACGTTCCAATCGTGTGGACGCGATTCCAGTGCGACGAAGATCGCATCGAGGACTGCCGCCGCAGCGGTACGGAAGTCAGGTCCTGCCGATCTCATCGCTTCGCGGATTCCGGCGGACAACGCCGCCCCTGCGCGTTCCACGCAAGCGCCGTACAGACCCTCTTTTGATGAAAAATACTGGTATACAAGCGGTTTCGAAACACCGGCGCGAGCTGCCACGTCTGCGACAAGAACTGCGGCGTAGCCCAGCGTGCCGAATTCGACGGCAGCGGCGTCCAGGATCTGCGCTTCTCGCTCGCTGCGCGGCATACCCCGACTGCCTGACCTGCGTGCCACCAAAGCACCTCCTAGCTAGATCGAGGATATGACTCCAAAGTCAATTCTTCCTGATACCCTGCGTTACGTATACATCGGCGTGTGCGGAAGGAAAAGCACAATGAATGTGAAGAATGTCGTTCTCCGGACCGCCCAACGCGGAGCGTCCGGTTCATACGCGCTACGCGGCACCCCGTTCGATCCCGCAACCCCGTTCCATCCCCCGCGCGGGCGCTACGTCACCGTGCACTACGGGCTGATGCTTCCGAACCTGCCTGCGCCGCTGAACTTCATCGACGTGATCGCCGTCGTCGGCCAACCGAGCATCAAGCTGTGGCGCAACGACCACCTCGTGGAAACGACCGCGTCCGACACCGCAAACCTGCTCATCGGTGCCGGGGTGCAGTTTCCCGGTCAGTTCCGCGGCTATCAGGTCGACCGCGATCTTGAGTTGGCTCCGGACTCGAGCGTGGTCCGGTTCGGCGACGACTTCCGACTCGAAGGTATCTACCCGGACTTCACCGTCACGTACCGAAACCCCGAGTTCGATCTCGACCTCGCCGTACGCGCCACCGACAAAGTCGCCCACTTCGCCAAACTGCGCGGCGGACTCTACGACCACTGGTCACTGCTGTGCCAGTACGAAGGCACGGTCACCTACCGCGGCGAACGCTCGGACATATCCGGTCTCAATACCCTCGAATACGCCCGTGGCGTCGACATCCCGCTACCCTTCACGTTCTTCACCTACCAGATCATCAACATCGACGACTCGACTCAGGTTCTGCTGGTCGAGGTGCGCGGCCCGCTCGGCCTTCCCGTGCAGCAAGCCGTTTACGTGCGCTCGCTCACCGATCACGGCAGCACATACGAGAACGATTTCCAGTTCGACGTGCACCGCCTCGAACCCACGGTTCGCCGCACGCCGAACGGTCTGTCCATGCACCTGGCGACGCAATTCAGTTGGAGCGTCGACGACGAGGACGGCAACGAACTCATCGAGATTCACGGAACCACCAATGACGATTACGTCTATGGCATGGCCGGCGGCTACGTCGGCAGCTACCAGTACACCGGCAGATTCCGTGGCGAACCCGTCGCAGGCACCGGCTACATCGAATACATCGGCAACCACTGATCAGCCGACCGGTTCGACGCCCTCCCGGTAGGCGAGGTCGATTCTCGTTTCGCCGTACTTTCGGGCCGGCAACGCGAGAAACCCTTCAGGCCAGCGCGTTTCGGGCGATCGGATCGAGCGTTCGATGACGGCGATCCCTTCGTCGGCGAGCCAGCCGTTCGCGTCCAGTGCGGACAGATCGTTCTCGACTACATCAGCCGGCACGTCGTAAGGCGGGTCGGCGAACACCAGATCGTACGGCTGCTCGGGCGGGTGACGCAGGACCGACGCAACCGTTGCGGTCACGACTCGCGCGCCCTCGACCCCGATATCGGCGATGTTGCTCTTGATGATCGCCGCCGCACGACCGTCGGATTCGACGAGCAACGCATGGACCGCGCCGCGTGAGAGTGCCTCGAGCCCGACCGCTCCCGAACCCGCGTACAGATCGAGGACCCGTGTCCCCGCGAAATCGATGCGGCTGGCCAGGGTGTTGAACAGCGCCTCTCGCACTCGGTCCGATGTAGGCCGGGTACCAGCGGGAGGCACACGCAACTTTCTGCCTCCCGCACTGCCGGCGATGATGCGAGTCAAGACGGGCGCCTACTCCGGGCTGAATTATTCTGGGCTGGTTTCCTCACCGACAGTCACCACCGCGAGGAGATCGCCACCCTCGACCTGCTGGACCTTGGAAATCGCGACCCGACTGACCGTTCCACTGCGCGGCGCAGTGATCGCAGCCTCCATCTTCATAGCTTCGATGGTTGCGACCGCATCGCCCGCCTTGATCTTGTCACCCACCGCAATCGAAAGCGTGACGACGCCGGCGAACGGCGCAGGAATATGCGCCGGGTTGGTCTTGTCCGCCTTCTCCGCAGCAGGAACCTCGGACTCGATCGACCGGTCGCGCACCGACACCGGACGCAACTGGCCGTTGATGATGCACATGACGGTCCGCATGCCCCGCTCGTCGGGCTCGGAGATCGCCTCCAGCCCGATCAGCAGCTCGACACCCTGCGAGAGCTCGACCCGGTGTTCCTCGCCACGACGCAGTCCGTAGAAGAACTGATTGGCCGAGAGTCCCGACGTGTCGCCGTACTTCTCGCGGTGCGCCTCGAATTCCTTTGTGGGACCCGGGAACAGAAGACGATTGAGCGTGGCCTGCCGCTCCTTCGACGTACCGGCCAACCCTGCGTCGTCCGCAGCGGTCAACGGTGTCACCGGCTTTGCCTCCGAGCGCCCTTCCAGTGCCCGCGTGCGGAACGGTTCCGGCCAGCCGCCCGCAGGCGTGCCCAGCTCGCCGCGCAAGAAGCCGATCACCGAATCCGGGATGTCGTAGGCGCCGGGGTTGGCCGCGAAATCGTCGACGTCGACACCGGTTCCCACGAGCGCGAGCGCAAGATCACCGACGACCTTCGACGACGGCGTCACCTTCACCAACCGACCCAGCAGCCGGTCAGCTGCGGCGTACTTCGCCTCGACCTCCTCGAACCGGTCGCCGAGCCCGAGCGCGATCGCCTGCTGGCGAAGGTTGGACAGCTGACCACCCGGAATCTCGTGGGTGTACACCCGACCGGTCGGCGCGGGAAGCCCGGATTCGAAGGGCGCGTACACCTTCCGCAGCGCCTCCCAGTACGGCTCCAAGTCGCAGACGGCTTGCAGATTCAGCCCGGTGTCGCGTTCGGTATGCGCAGCGGCGGCCACGATCGCCGACAGCGCGGGCTGGCTCGTCGTGCCCGCCATCGCCGCGCTCGCACCGTCGACCGCGTCCGCTCCCGCCTGCCACGCAGCGAAGTACGTGGCGAGCTGACCACCCGGAGTGTCGTGCGTGTGCACGTGCACCGGGAGGTCGAAGTTACTACGCAACGCCGTGACCAGCGTGGTTGCCGCAGGCGCCCGCAGTAGTCCGGCCATGTCCTTGATCGCGAGCACGTGCGCGCCCGCGTCGACGATCTGCTCGGCCAGCTTCAGGTAGTAGTCCAGCGTGTACAGATTCTCCGCCGGATTGGCAAGGTCACCGGTGTAGCTCATCGCCACTTCGGCTATGGCAGTACCGGTTTCGCGAACCGCGTCGATCGCCGGGCGCATCTGGTCGACGTTGTTCAGCGCGTCGAAGATCCTGAAGATGTCGATACCGGTATCGGTCGCCTCGGAAACGAATGCGCGCGTGACCTTTTCTGGATACGGCGTGTAGCCGACCGTGTTGCGGCCGCGGAGCAACATCTGCAGGCAGATGTTCGGCACCGCTTCACGCAGGGCTGCGAGACGCTCCCATGGGTCTTCGTGCAGGAACCGAAGGGCCACATCGTAGGTCGCGCCGCCCCATGCCTCGATGGACAGCAACTCCGGCGTCAGATGCGCGACGTGCCCGGCGACGCCGAGCAGGCCTGTCGTCCGGACCCGGGTCGCCAGCAACGACTGGTGTGCGTCACGGAACGTCGTGTCGGTGACACCGAGAGCCTTCTGCTCGCGCAGTGCCTTCGCGAAGCCTTCCGGGCCCAACTCGAGCAACCGCTGCCGCGAACCGTTCGGCGGGGCGACCGTGAGGTCGATGGCGGGCAGCTTGTCTTTCGGATAGACCTTCGACGGCCGAGTGCCGTGCGGCTTGTTGACCGTGACGTCTGCAAGGTAGTTCAGAATCTTCGTGCCACGGTCTGCCGAACCACGTTGGGTCAGCAGCTGTGGCCGCTCCTCGATGAACGACGTGGTGACGTTTCCGGCCCCGAAGTCCTCGTCGTCGAGAACCGCCTGTAGGAACGGGATGTTCGTCGATACTCCGCGGATGCGGAACTCCGCCAACGCGCGCCGCGCCCTGGCAACAGCTGTCGGGAAGTCCCGGCCACGACAGGTCAGTTTGACCAGCATCGAGTCGAAGTACGCCGCGACATCGGCGCCCAAGTTCGCGCCGCCGTCGAGCCGGATTCCGGCACCACCGGGCGACCGGTACGCGGTGATGCGGCCGGTGTCGGGCCGGAACCCGTTCGCGGGATCCTCGGTCGTGATGCGGCACTGCAAAGCCGCGCCGCGCAAAACGATCGCGTCCTGGGTCAGCCCCAGGTCGGCGAGCGACTCCCCCGACGCGATGCGAAGCTGCGACTGAACGAGATCGACATCGGTGACCTCCTCGGTCACTGTGTGCTCCACCTGGATTCGTGGATTCATCTCGATGAAGACGTGGTTGCCGCGCTTGTCGAGCAGGAACTCGACAGTCCCTGCGCAGGTGTAGCCGATCTGCTTAGCGAAAGCGACCGCATCGGCGCAGATCTTTGCCCGCACCTCGGACGGCAGATTCGGAGCAGGCGCCAACTCGATGACCTTCTGGTGGCGGCGCTGCACCGAGCAGTCGCGCTCGTAGAGGTGAATCACGTTGCCCTGCTGGTCTGCCAGGATCTGCACTTCGATGTGGCGCGGATCGATGACCGCCTGCTCGAGGAAGACGGTGGGATCACCGAAAGCCGATTCGGCTTCGCGCGCCGCAGCCTCGATCGACTCCTTCAGTTGTTCACGTTCGGCCACGCGCCGCATGCCGCGACCGCCACCACCGGCGACCGCTTTGACGAACAACGGGAACGTCATGTCCTCGGCAGCGGCAAGCAGCTCGTCGACATCTGCAGACGGCTCCGACGACGCGAGCACCGGAAGGCCGGCTGCCTTCGCTGCGGCAATGGCGCGCGCCTTGTTGCCGGTCAGCTCGAGAATCTCCGCCGACGGCCCGACGAAGGTGATGCCTTCGGCCGCACATGCTGCGGCGAGGTCCGGGTTCTCGGAAAGAAAACCGTATCCGGGGTACACCGCGTCTGCCCCGGAACTCTTTGCCGCAGAGACGATCTCCGAGATCGACAGGTACGCCCGCACCGGGTGACCCGTCTCGCCGATCTGGTAGCTCTCGTCGGCCTTCAGCCTGTGCAGCGAGTTTCGATCCTCGTACGGAAAGACAGCGACCGTACCCGCACCGAGTTCGTACGAGGCGCGAAACGCACGGATAGCAATTTCGCCGCGATTGGCTACCAAAACTTTGGAGAACATCGCCTTAACCTACCGGCTCAGAAATCTCTGCTTGCGACCTGTCCGCTCACAAATCGACAGCAATCGCAGTGAGGCCGACCAGTGGGGTTCACGACTTCTCCAAGTACTCCAAGCGCTGCTCATCCAGCGCGGACCGCATCATCGCCGCCAGTCCGGGATGACGTTCCAACCCCGGGTCGTCGGCGACCACCTCGCGTGCGAATTCTTGCGCTGCCGAGATGACTTCGAGGTCGTCCAGCAATGACAACAATCGCAAGGTGGTCACGGTGCCGGACTGTGCCGCACCCAAGATGTCGCCTTCTCGGCGCTGCCGCAGATCGAGCACCGCGAGTTCGAAGCCGTCGTTGGTCGCCGCGACTGCGCGCAGCCGCTCGAACGCCGGACCCACCGGATTCGCCTCACTCAGCAAGATGCACAGACCTTTGTGCCCGCCACGCCCGATCCGACCCCGTAGCTGATGTAGCTGACTCACGCCGAACCGGTCGGCATCGACGATCACCATGACCGTCGCATTCGGCACATCGACACCCACTTCGACGACCGTCGTGCAGACGATGACGTCCAGGGCGCCGTCGTTGAAGCCGCGCATCACGGCGTCCTTCTCGTCGGTCGGCAACCGACCGTGCAGCAGACCGACCCGGACGCCGCGCAACGCGCCGTGCTTCAGTTCCTCGTACATGTCGAGCGCGCTGTGCGTCGTCGGCGGTTCTTTGTCTCCGGTCTTTTCGTCCCCGATCCGGGAACAGACCACGTATGCCTGTCGCCCTGCGGCGACCTCTTCGTTGATGCGCGCCCATGCCCGGTCCACCCAGGCGGGCTTGTCTTTCGCAGGAACCACCGAGGTGACGATCGGCGATCGCCCCCGCGGCAGTTCGCGCAGCGTCGACGTCTCCAGATCGCCGAGGGTCGTCATTGCGATGGTCCGCGGGATCGGCGTCGCGGTCATCACCAGCAGGTGCGGACTGAAGCCGCTCTTCGCCTTGGAGCGAAGGGCGTCGCGCTGCTCGACACCGAAGCGGTGTTGCTCGTCGACCACCACCATGCCGAGATCGAAGAACTCCACGTTGTCCTGAATGAGCGCATGCGTGCCGATGACGATGCCCGCATCACCCGTGACGGCGGCGAGCAATGCGGCACGTTTCGCGGCGGTCGGCATCGATCCGGTCAGCAACACGATGCGCGTCGACTCGTCGGCGGCGCCGAGTTCCCCGCCGGCTCCGAGCGGACCTAGCATGGCGCGTAGCGACCGATAGTGCTGCGCAGCAAGAACTTCCGTAGGCGCGAGCAGGGCGCACTGTTGCCCGGCATCGACGACCTGCAGCATCGCACGCAGTGCGACTACAGTCTTTCCGGACCCGACCTCACCTTGCAGCAGCCGGCTCATCGGGTGCGGCTGCGACAGATCCGCCGAGATCTCGTCGGCCACTTCGTGCTGGCCTTCCGTGAGCTCGAACGGCAGCCGATCCTCGAACGCCGCGGCAATGCCATCGGACCGCGGTGGGCACGACTTGGCCGCGCGCGCCGACATCTCGTTGCGCCGCTGCGCGAGCACCAGTTGGAGCGCCGCCGCCTCGTCGAAACGCAGCCGGCTGCGCGCCTTCTCGACATCGGCCTCGGACTCCGGAAAGTGGATCAGGTGCAGCGCTTCGTCCAGCCCGATCAGGCTGTGCTCGTTGCGAATCCGCGACGGCAGCGGATCTTCGACGGTATCGAGCTGGTCGAAGATCTGCCGGACGCAATGCGCGATGTCCCAGCTCTCGATCTTGCTCGTCGCCGGATACACCGGGAGGAGCTTGCGGTCGAAGATCGACATGTCGACGCCCTGGCCGGGCGCGAGCGCGCTGCGAGCGATTCCAGCGAGGTCGCCACCGCCGCGGACGCGGTCGATCTGGACCGCCGTGTGGTCGGCGACGTCGGGCAAGATCAGATAGCTCGGGTGATTCAGCGACCATCGTTCCCGGAAGTACTTCACCGTGCCGGAGAACATTGCACGCCTACCGGCTTGGACCGCATGTTTGACCTTGTGGGCGTTGAAGAACGTCGCGTCGACCTTCTGCGATTCCGACTGCAGCACGACCTTCAGCATCCAACCGGGCCGATTCTTCATTTTCACCATGTCGGCTTTGACGATGTCGCCGACGATGGTGATGTGCTGACCGTCCGGCGGGTCGCTCTCGGTCAGCGGTTGCCCCTGCGTCGCATAGCGATTCGGGTAATGCCGCAACAAGTCCTCGACCGTTGTGATGCCGAATGCTTCGGCGAGCGGTGTCGCCGCTTTGGCGCCGAGGAGCAGGTCCAGACGATCAGCCAGCACAGCCATCCCAACCCCTACTCGACGCCGAGTTGAAGGAGATCACCCTGCTGATCTCCGGAATAGATCATGACTTCGACGCCCTGGTGGTTCTTTTCCACATGCGCGGCAAGATGATTCACGAGCTCGACGGTCGCGTGCGCCCCGACCAGCATCGTCACGAGCTCGCCGCCGAGGCCGAGAACACGGTCTAGCAGCTGGGTCCCGGCAAGTTGAACATCGCGCTCGATCACAACGACCTCGTGACCGATCAAACCGAGACCGTCGCCCGCCTCACACGTGCCGACGAGCGTGAGAGCGCGACCGGGGGCGACTCGCAGCGAGCCCCAGCGCGTGCTCGACGCCGCTTCCGACATGGCGAATGCATCATCGACGGCGATCCGCATCGAGTCGTGCACGGCGACCGCCGCGAGGCCTTGCACCATCGATGACGTCGGAAGCAGCAACACGTCCTTGGACGCATCACGTGCGGCGACACCGACCGCCACCAACTCCTGGGCGGACAACGCGCCGTTCGGCAACACGAGGACCTCACGGTTGTCCATCGCTCGGATTGCGGCAAGCAGCGTGGGCGCGCTGATCGGTTGATCGCAGCGCAGGACGGTCACGCCTTCGCTTTCGTACAACTGCGCTGCGCCGTCGCCCTCGACAACCGCGAGGAGGCCGCGGTCGGCCAACCCGGCCAGTGGCTTCGGGAGGGACCGCTGGGCGTCGGCGCGGTCGAGTGCGAAGCAGTTGACGCGAACTTGATGAATGCGACCGGACGCAATTCCCGCCTCGATCGCAGCACCTGCATCGCGGCAGTGGACGTGTGCGGACCAGCACGCGCCGCCGTCGCTGACGATGATCACCGAGTCGCCGATTTCGCCGAGCCGCTTGCGCAGAGCCGATATCCGCAGCTCGTCGGTGTCGCTGAGCAGATACATCACTTCGTAGTCCTGCACGACCGTCGGGTCCAGACTTCGAGCGTCGTCGACGGGAGCGGCGTCGTGCGACCGAACGAAGCGTGGCCGGTGCGGCGCCTCGCCCGTGATCACCGTCACGAGTGCGTCGAGCAGAACGACCAGCCCGAGACCGCCCGCATCGACCGCGCCCGCCTCCGCGAGCACTGCGAGCTGGCCGGGCGTCCGCTCCAGGGCGTCGACAGCAGCGTCCGCGGCGGCAGTGGCGATTTCGGCAATCGAGGCGTCGGCCTCGCATCGACGCGCGGCTGCGCCCGCCTGGTCGAGCACGGTGACGATCGTTCCTTCGACCGGCACACTGACGGCGCTGCGCACAAGGACGGCGGCAGCATCGAGGGCGTCCCGCAGCGCGGTGGCGTCGAGCGGACCGTTCACAGTCGAGTCGGCGATACCGCGCATGACCTGCGAAAGAATGATTCCGGAATTGCCGCGCGCGCCCGTGGTCGCGCCTCTGGCCATTGCCGTCGCAACATCATGAGCGCTCGTCGCGTCCGGTGTGAGTGCCTCGACAGCCGCGACCGCGGAGCGCATGGTGAACAGGAGGTTGGTACCCGTGTCGGAATCGGGGATCGGGAACACGTTGAGGTCGTTGATCTCCTCGCAGTGCGCGACGAGCCCGTCCACACATGCGTGTGCCCATCGTGTGACGGCGGCACCGTCCAGCGCATTCAGGGCCTCGACCACCTCGCCACATTAACGAAGCCGACCGACGGCCGCCGCGTGCGTTCGCCGGTTTGGTGGATCCGGCGGCGTGCGGCTACTCTTGCAGGGTTGCCTCGCGCAGGGTGGGAGTTGGTTCCCCGGTGCTCGCAGGCCACCTAGGCTCGATCCAAGACACGCTAGATCCATCCAAGATATGAGGAGTTCGCGACTATGGCTGCCGTCTGTGACGTTTGCGCCAAGGGCCCCGGCTTCGGTAAGTCGGTCTCGCACTCGCACCGGCGCACAAACCGTCGCTGGAACCCGAACATTCAGACTGTTCGCGCCCAGGTTGCCCCAGGCAACACCAAGCGACTGAATGTGTGCACATCCTGCTTGAAGGCGGGCAAGGTCGTTCGCGGCTGACCCGTTCTTTTCGCTCGATCCCTGTGGCCTGACGCTTTCGCGTCAGGCCATAGTTGTCTTCGGTCCATAGTTGTCCCATGTGGCAGATCCGCGAACTGACCGCCGACCTCATCAGAAGCGCCGCCGAATGCCACATCGCATCGTGGCAGGAGTCCTATCGCGGCATAGTCCCGGACCACGTTCTCGACGCATTCGACATCGACGAACGCGCCGCGATGTGGGAGCGCCGACTTGCCGACCATCCCCACGCAACACAGGTTGCGGTCGAAGATGGCGCAGTCATCGGTTTCGCCACTGCCAGTCCGCACGAATTGCATGCGTTGTATGTCCGCCGCTATCGGCACGGTTCCGGCGTCGCGGATGAATTGATCGGTGCCGCGATCGGTGCTCGACCGTGTTCGTTGTGGGTGTTCGAGGCCAATCCGCGCGCGCAAGCGTTCTATCGGAAACACGGATTCGTACCCGCTGGGGAGCGGAAGATAGAGCCGTTCAGCGGAGCTATGGAGATCCGAATGGTCCGATTCAACGACGACGATAAGCTTGAGCAGTGACGACCACCGAAACCCGAGAGTACGTGCAGATCTCCGACGGAATCTTGCAGATCACCATCTCGACGGCTGCCAAAGGCACCTCGCTCGATTTCGCGGGAATCAACCAAGGCACGGCGGCGCTGCAGGCGATCGACGCCAGCATCGGTGCGGTGTTGCTGGTGGGGGCAGGTGGCAATTTCTGTGCAGGCGGTGACGTCCGTGCGTTCTCCCAGGCGCCGGAGCGGGGGGCGTATGTCGGCGGATTAGCGGCCGACCTGCACGCCTTCGTTCGCGCTTTGGAGGCCGCACCGGTGCCGGTCGTCGTCGGAGTCCACGGCTGGGCCGCCGGTGCCGGCATGAGCCTGGTCTGCGCCGCCGATATCGCGATCGGCGGTCCAGGCACTCGCTTGAAGCCGGCGTACACCGGAATCGGGTTCACACCGGACGGCGGTATGTCGTGGACCTTGCCACGCATCGTCGGCGTGTCCCGGGCAAAAGAGATCATCCTGACGAACGCGACCGTGACCGGCGAGGAAGCCGTGCAGCTCGGCATCCTGAGCCGGATCGTCGAAGACGCAGAAGTCGGTGCGGAGGCTGCCAAGGTTGCGCGTGCTATCAGTGCGGGGCCACGGTCCGCGTATGCCGGCATCAGAACGCTGCTCGCGGCGTCGCCCGACAGCACATTGTCCGAGCAACTCGACCTCGAGGCGGAGGCTATTTCACGGTCCGCCGACAGCCCGACCGGGCGCGAGGGAGTCGATGCATTCGTCGAAAAGCGTGAGCCACATTGGCAACTGAGTTGACCCCCCAACGCCTGGGGTTCGAAGTACTCGGGCCCGTGCAGGTCACGATCGACGACGTCCCGCAGAACCTCGGAGGCGTCAAGCCCCGTGCCGTGCTGGCGAAGCTCATCACTCAGCGCAACCAGGTCGTGTCGGCGGAAGCGCTCGCGGACGCCGCATGGGACGGCAACCCGCCTGCCATGTTTCGCAACCACTTGCAGGTGGCGATTGCCAAGCTGCGCAAGGTGTTACAGACGGCGGGGTTCGACCCGATGCGCGTGCTCGCTACTGCGCCGCCCGGGTACCGCCTCGTCGTCGAGGAACAGCAATGCGACGCTGCGCGGTTTGCGGCGCTGAAGAACACCGGTCATCAGCACGCCGCCGCAGGACGTTACGAGGACGCTAGTGCGGCGTTCAGCGCCGCGCTCGCCGAGTGGAAGGGTCCGGCGCTGGCGGACCTACGCGGTCTTCGTTTCGCCGACGACTACGCCGCACCCATCGACGACGAGCGACTCGCGACGCAGATCGTGCGCGCCGAAGCCGAAATCGCTTGTGGACGGCCGACGTTGGTGCTCAACGAGCTTTCGTCGCTCGCAGGCATACACCCGCTGCACGAACCGCTGTGGCAGCAGTTGATCGCTGCGCTCTACCTTGCCAATAGACCGTCCGACGCGCTGGAAGCCTGCCGTCGACTGCGCCGGGCCCTCGACGACGAACTCGCAGTCGACCCGAGCCCCGCGATCCAAGACCTCGAGTTGCGAATCCTTCGCCAAGAGCCGCTGGAGAGTAAGGCGCCATCGACGTCGCAGGACCTCGGCAAGACCGTTGTGAAGCACCGAAACACCCGTCGGGCACAGCTTCGGGACCGTTCAGGCCAAGTGACACCGATCGGCGACGGCACTCTCCGCATCGGCCGCGCACCGGACAACAACGTCGTTCTCCGCGACGACCAGGTCAGCCGCTACCACGCCGCGATCGTCCAAAGCCCTGCAGGCATCTTGATCCGCGACCTGTGGTCGTCCAACGGCGTGTACGTCCGCGGCAACCAGGTCTTCGAAAGCGCGATGCTCAACAACGGCGACGAAATCGAAATCGGCAGCACAACTTTCGTCTTCGAGCTGCTGGAGGCCTAACTCACCCCTCGTGAGTCTTTTTGGAGTCTATAGACTCCAAAAAGACTCACGAGGGTTGTGGCGCTTCGGGTGCGACGAAGTATCCCCAGATCGATATCGCCGAGGAGAATGCCAGGGCGATGAGGACGAAGATGAGGCCGAGGCCTACGTCCAGACCGCCGACATTCGAGGCGTCCGACAGCTCGTCGGACATGTCGGGCATGTCGAATTCCACCGACGTCACCGGTGACCGCAACGCAGTGACCAGCGCCAAGGCGAGCGCGACGACCGACACCGCGGCCGCGCCACCCATCAGCTTCTTCGTTCCGCCGCGAATCGCTTGCGCCGCACCGAGAACGCCGGACAGCACCAAGGCGAACGGTGCTGCCGCCGCAGCGAGCAGCCCGGCAGAATTCCAGTCGTAGAACCCGAGCGAGATCGTCAGCTCGGACGCCTTGAGCATGTCTATGTCGTCGTCGCTGAAATCGGAGTCGAAACTGCTACCGATGTCCGCGCCATCGATCGTCGACGTGAAGATCGGCAGCAGCGTCGAGAAGAACCCGAGGATGCCCACGACGGCGAGCGCGATCGCGAGGATGCGCAAGACCGGCACCGTCGACCGTGGAGGCGCAATCGAATAGGTCATCGGTTACCACCGCGGCTGTTGCGGCGGACCCTGCTGCCACTGCTGTTCGGGTGAAAACTGCTGCGCAGGAGTGAACGGCGGCTGCTGTGCAGGCGGTTGCTGGAACGGAGCAGGCTTCGGAGGTTTGTCCTGTGCGAGGAACAAGACCACACCACCGGCAGCGGCGATGATGCCGAGCACGAACGACAGGATCAGCCCGATGCCGGGCGAGATCGACAGGACCGAGCCGATCAGGCTGTCCAGACTCTTTCCGTCCGTTGAGTCTTCGAATTCGCGTGCCAGCCCGCCGGTGAGCTCGATTCCCGGGAGCGGATCGCTGAACATCAGTGCCAACGAAATCAACGTCGCGGAAAGCGCCAGTAAGGCAGGCAATCCCGTGGGGCGCGTACGCACATTGCTGATCACCGGAATTGCGGACAACCCCGCGAGCAACAACAGGATCGGAATCGCAACGGCAATCGTGGGCGCATTGAACGGAATGGTGTCGTAGAAACCCATCCCGATTTTGACCGAGCCGCTCGGAATGTCTTCGGAGTCACTGATTTTCGACGGCGTCACGGTGGTCGTATAGAGCGAGAACAACGACGCGACCAGTCCCAGAATGCCAGCTACCGCCACAGCGACTGCGGCGATGCGATGCAACGGCCACGCACTCGGACCCTGCGGTACCTGCGGGTATGGCTGCTGCGCAAACTGCTGCGGCGGCCCGAACTGCTGCGATGGCGGCCCGAACTGCTGCTGGGGCGGGTATTGCTGCGGCTGTTGCTCGATTTGCGGTTGCCAGCCGCTCGGCGGAGATTGGTGAATCTCGGTTTGCGAGTTCGACCCATAGAACTGCGTAGCGTCCTGCGACGGAACGGCAGAATGCGGCTGCTCCCCTTGCGTCATGTCATCTCCATGTGCGTCCACCCACCCGGGTGTCCGACACTACCGAGCGCGTGCCGCGTTAGCCAACACGAAGTCGCACACGGCGTCGGTGAAAGCGTCGTTGTCATCGGCGGCCGCAGTATGGGCCGCGCCGGACAATTCGACGAACTCCGCATGCGGCACGAGCGCCCGGAATTCGTCGACATTGCTTTCGCTCACGACGTCGGAAAGCTTTCCGCGCACAAGCAATACGGGAATCGTCAGCTCCCTCGCCGCCGCCTCCAACTCGAGCACGGCGTCTTCCATGATCTCGCCGCGGTCGGCGATCATTTCGGGATCCCAATGCCAGTACCAACGGCCGTCTTCGCGCCGACGAAGGTTTCGCGCCAATCCATCCGTAGCGGAGGGGCGGGGTCGATGCGGTAGGTAGGCGGCGATCGCATCGGCTGCCTCATCGAGCGTGGCGAAGCCCTCGTGGTGGGCGCGAAGAAAATCGATCACCCGGGAGACTCCCGCTTCTTCCGGTCGCGGGACGACGTCGACGAGCACGATTCCGGTGAGCCGGTCCGGGCCGACGCGAGTCGACATGATGAGAGAGGTCAAGCCGCCCATGCTGGCACCGACCACGATGGCAGGTGCGCCGAGCTGGTCGAGGACCGCTTCGACGTCGGCCGCCAACGTCGCGCGCCGGTAGTCGCCGTCGGGCGCCCACTCGCTTTCGCCGTGCCCTCGCGCGTCGAGAGCAACGACTCGCAGACCGTTCGCGGCCAGCGCAGCGCCGGTCGATTTCCAGGAATGACGCGTCTGACCACCGCCGTGCAGCATGAGCACCAGCGGTGCGTCGGTAGCGCCCCACGCGTCGCCGACCAGCTCGATCCCACCCGTACCGCGGAACGTCACACGGACCGGCGTTGCGACATCGTTGCCTACGCTCATCAATCGAGCATGTCATACGGCGTATAACAACGCTAGGGCAGCTGCCAATCGATCGGTTCGGCGCCGAGTTCGTCCAACAATTCGTTGGCCCGCGAGAACGGCCGCGACCCGAAGAAGCCCCGCGACGCCGACAGCGGTGACGGGTGCGCCGACTCGATCGAAGGAACGTCGCCGAGCAATGACTTGAGCGTCGACGCGTCGCGCCCCCATAGGATTGCGACGAGCGGATCCGGCCGATCGACGAGTGCACGGATCGCTTGTTCGGTGACGGCCTCCCAGCCTTTACCTCGGTGCGACGCGGGCGTCCCGGGCTGAACGGTCAGCACTCGGTTGAGCAGGAGAACACCGCGTTGCGCCCATGTCGTGAGGTCGCCGTTCGACGGTCGCGGGAAACCGAGGTCCTTGATGTACTCGGAATAGATGTTCTCCAGACTCCGCGGCAGCGGCCGCACCTCTGGCGCGACCGAAAAGCTCAGCCCGACAGCATGTCCCGGTGTTGGATACGGATCTTGCCCGACGATCAGGACGCGCACGTCGTCGAACGGCTGGGTGAACGCGCGCAAGACGTTCCCTCCCGCGGGGAGATAGCCGCGACCGGAAGCGTTCTCGGCCCGAAGGAACTCACCCATGGCGCTGATCTGATCGGCGACCGGAGCCAGCGCCCTCGCCCACCCTGCCTCGACGACCTGATCGAGTGGCTTGCCCGGCATCAGCCGAGTCCACCTGTGTTGAAAGCCATGCAGTTCCCTCTCACGCGAGCGCTTTACCTAAGCAATGGGACGATCCGGTGTGACTGTAATAGCCGAACTTCTCGATCTCGACGTACCCGGCCGACCGATAGAGCGCCAACGCCTCCGGCTGCGCACTGCCCGTCTCGAGCACTAGCCGCGCCCGCCCGGCCGCGCGTGCGGTCGCCTCCAACTCAGCCAACAGCCGCCGAGCGACGCCGCGGCGCTGATGGGGCGGCCGTACATACATCCGCTTGAGCTCGGCATCCTCGCCACGGGACCGCCAACCACCCATGCCGACGGCGGTCTCCCCGATCTTGGCAACCAGGAACACCCCCGCCGGGGCGCGGAACTGGCCGGCGACCAAAGGCGTCTCGTCCGGTCCGCCGTAGCGGCGCTGATATTCGGCCTGCAGCTCTGTGTTCAGCTCGACAACCGTCGGGTCGTCGAGATCTGCCACGTCGAACGTCACTTCCCGAAGCTCCGCCAACCCACGCTCCCCTGCCACTCCTTGCCGTCGACGGTGACGCCGCCGCCCTCGCCGACCGTACCGATCGCAACCCAGCCCTCGGGGACGACGGCGTCGCCGGGGAACGTGGCCGCGAGCGCATGATCTTCACCGCCGGTCAGGAGCCATGCCAGCTCGTCGACACCGAGATCCACTGCAGCAGAATTCAATACAGCATCTCCGGTGAGGGCTGCCGACGAGACATCGATCGAAACACCTGAGGCGCTTGCGATGTGGCCCAGATCGGCGAGCAAGCCGTCCGACACATCCGTCATGGCGGTCGCGCCAGCACCGGCAGCGACGGGGCCTTGCGAGTACGGCGGCATCGGAACACGATGGGCAGCAAGCAATTCCGGTGCACCGTCGCGATCGGCAGCCAGCAGCGCCAAGCCGCCGGCCGAACGACCCAGCCGCCCACACACTGCGACGACGTCGCCGACGCGTGCACCCGACAGCAAGACCGGCGAGCGTCCCTCCAGATCGCCGAGTGCCATGACCGAAATCACCAACTGATCCGATTCGACCAGGTCGCCGCCGACAATCGCGGCACCGACCACGGCCGCTTCGGCCCACAGGCCCTCGGTGAGCCCGTCAGTCACCGTCAACGGCGTGGATGGTGGGCAGCCCAATGCGACGAGATATGCCGTCGGGCGGGCACCCATCGCCGCGATATCGGCACCGTTCTGCGCGATGGCTTTTCGACCGATCTGCTCAGGTGTCGACCACTCGAGCCGAAAGTGCTTGCCCTCCACCAACATATCGGTCGTTGCAACGACGCGGCCGTCCGGCGCCGCCACCACAGCAGCGTCGTCGCCCGGACCGACGAGCGTGGTCGCCGGCTGGACCCTGCCCTGGGTCGCGCGGTCGATCACGGTGAATTCACCCGCTTCGCCGACCGTCTCGTCTCGCATGCTTGGGAAGGATAGTTGCTGCTGCGGTACCGTCTACCAGTGGTCGAGGCATTCATATTGGTCCAAACCGACGTCGGCAAGGCGAGTCAGGTCGCCGGCAAAATCGCGCTGTTGCCGGGTATCCGGACTGCGGAAGACGTGGTCGGTCCCTATGACGTCATCGCTCGTGCCAGCGCGGATTCCGATTCTGCCCTCGCCGAAGTCGTCACGGCTGTGCAAGCGATCGACGGGATCACGCGCACACTGAACTGCACGGTGGCGGGTTCGTGACCGAGACCGCCGACGAAGACGAGAAGCGAGCCAAGCACCGCTATCCACCCGCGTTGATCGCCTCGGCCGTCGCGTTGCCGGTCGCCTTGGTGGTCGGCGTCGTCGTCGCTGCGGTGATTGCGAACAAGTCCCCAGCCAAAGAGCCCGTCGTCCTCGGCACCGTGCCTGCGCCGAAGGCCACCAGCCAGGAATGCCAGGCCCTGATCGCCGCGCTCCCGAACGAGCTCGGCGACTATTCGAATGCTGAGCTGTCAGCGGATGCACCGCCAGCCACCAAAGCGTGGCAATCGGCGGACGGAGGCGAACCGATCGTCGCTCGCTGCGGCCTCGACCGTCCGCTGGAATTCACCGTGGGCGCGGCATTGCAGGACGTCAACATGGTGACCTGGTTCAAAATCGACGGCGCAGCTCAACAGCTGAATGCCAGCACGTGGTTCGCCGTCGACCGTGCCGTCTATGTTGCGCTCACTCTGCCCAACGGCACGGGCCCGACACCGGTCCAACTGGTATCCGAGGCGATCAAAAAGGCGTTGCCGGCGGTCACTCCCGACCCCGCTCCCCTGCCGAACTGACGTCCCGCTCCTAGGCCGCTCGCGCCGCAAGGCACATTGTTCGACGCAGACGCAATTGCGCCTGCGTCGAACAAAAGGGTCTGCGGGGCCCCAGTCGCGGTATCAGCGAAGGCCGGTACCGCGCGCCAGCGCAGTGTCGATGAGCGTGGAGACCAGCGTCGAGTAGTCGATGCCTGCGGCTTCCCACATCTGCGGATACATGCTGATCGACGTGAATCCTGGCATCGTGTTGATCTCGTTGATCACCGGTCCGTCGGCGGTGACGAAGAAGTCGACTCGTGCGAGCCCCTGGCAGTCGAGCGCTGCGAAGGCGCGCACTGCGAGCGCGCGGACTTCCTCGCTGACCGCATCGTCGAGCTTCGCTGGCACGTCGAACTCGCAGACGTCATCGAGATATTTCGTGTCGAAGTCGTAGAAGGCGCCGTCGTCACCTGACGAATCAGGCATCCGGATCTCGGCTACGACGCTCGCCTCGACGCGACCGTCGGGAAATTCGAGCACGCCGCATTCGACTTCGCGCCCGTGAATTGCTGCTTCGACTATCACCTTGGGGTCGTGCTTACGCGCTTCGGCAATCGCAGCATCCAAGTCGGACCAGGACGCCACCCGCGAGATGCCGATGGACGAGCCACCCCGAGCAGGTTTGACGAACACCGGAAGGCCGAGTCGGTCCTTTTCCTGTTCCGTCAACGTCGGCGTATTGCGCCGGAGCACCACCTGATCGCCGATCGGAAGCCCCTCGGCGGCAAGCAGTTTCTTCGTGAATTCCTTGTCCATGCCCGCAGCGCTCGCCAGCACGCCCGGACCGACATAGGGGACGTCGGCAAGTTCGAGCAGCCCCTGGACGGTGCCATCCTCGCCATACGCACCGTGCAGGATCGGGAAGACGACGTCGACGGACTCGGCGAGCAGTGCGGGGTCCGCGGTCAACGCAAGCGCAGGACCAGAGGAGTCGACGCTGGGCAACTTGCGGTCCCGGATGGCAAGCGAGTGCGGATCTGCATCGCCGACCACCCACGCGCCTTCCTTGGTGATGCCGATCGGCACAGCCTCGAATCGCTCCGGATCCAAATGCCGCAGCACACTGCCTGCAGAAACGCAGGAAACGGCGTTCTCGTTGCTTCGGCCGCCGAACAGCACGGCTACCTTGATCCGGTTGGTCACGACACAAACGGTACCGCCGGGGGCGGTGGAGCAACGACTCGACGCCGCGCTACTCCGGCTTGATGCGTCGGCCCAACAGCATGCCGATCGCTTCTTCGACTTCCATGCCTTCGTGACAGATGCGGTGCACAGCCTCTGTCAGCGGCATCTCGACGTCGTAGCTCTCCGACAATGCCCGCACCGACGTGCAGGACTTCACGCCTTCGGCGACTTGGCCGTGCGCCGCTTTCTGTGCTCGCTCCATCGAGCCGCCCTCGCCGAGCACGTGACCGAAGGACCTGTTGCGTGACAAAGGCGACATACAGGTGGCGACGAGGTCGCCGACCCCGGCGAGACCGGCCAAGGTGGCAGGCTTGGCGCCGAGCGCGACGCCGAGCCTGGTGATCTCGGCCAGCCCGCGAGTGATCATGCTCGCAATCGTGTTGTCGCCCATTCCCATTCCCGACGCGATTCCACAGGCGATGGCAATCACGTTCTTGCAGGCGCCCCCGACTTCACAGCCGATCACGTCGGAGTTGGTGTAAGGGCGGAAGTATTTTGTCGCACAGGCCTTTTGAACTGCGATAGCGCGCGCGGAATCGCTGCACGCGATCACCGTTGCGGCGGGCTGGCGGGCCGCGATCTCTCTGGCGAGGTTCGGACCGGACAGCACGGCGATGCGCTCGGGCTCGGCCCCCGAGACCGCGGCGATCACCTGGCTCATCCGAAGCAGCGTGCCGCTCTCGACACCCTTGGCGAGGCTGAGCAGGGTCGCGTCTTTGGGGATGGAGTCCTTCCACTCAGCGAGGTTCTGCCGCAGCGTCTGCGACGGCACGGCCAGAACCACGATCGACGAGTCGGCCAGCGCAACGAGTGGATCGGTGGTCGCAGTAACTGTCGCGGGCAGCCCGAAGCCGCGCAGGTAGAAAGGGTTTTCGTGCTCGTTGGTGATCGTGTCGGCAACCTCGCCACGGCGAGCCCACATCGTGACGTCGGTACCGGCCTCCGCCAGCACTTTGGTAAAGGCGGTCCCCCAGGAACCCGCGCCGAGTACAGCCACCTTCGTCATGCCGCTCGCTCCATTCGACTTTGAACGCGATTGCCGGACCACAGTATCGCTACTGGCAGGATTGGGTATATGCACTCGGTTCACGCTCTTATTGCCGTCAAGGATTTGGCGCGGGCAAAGAGCCGACTTGCCGGTGCGTTCACACCTGCCGACCGCGAACGGCTCGTCCTTGCGATGTTGCACGATTCGCTGGCCGCGGCCCGTCAGGTCGAACCGATCGCCTCCCTCACGGTCGTGACCCCGGATTCGACAGTCGCACAGTCGGCACACGAATTCGGGGCAGACGTCTATCCGGAGCCGCCTGCCGATTCGACCGACGACGCGCAGCGGTTGAACGACGCTCTGTCGCACGCAGCGGCAAATTTACGAGAGCGGCTCGGAGCGGTGGATCTCCTCGCGTTGCAAGCGGACCTCCCCGCGTTGCGGCCGAGCGAGCTGACTGCGGCAATCGAGGCGGCGCACGAGTATTCCCGCTCCTACATCGTCGATCATCACGGCACTGGTACGTCGGCGTTGTTGCTGCACGATCCCACCACCGCGCTGGAGCCGAAGTTCGGTGCCGCGTCAGCGCTGCGGCACGCCGAAACCGGCGCCCACCCGCTCGCGGGAGACTGGCCAGGGCTACGCCTCGACGTCGACACCGTCGAAGACCTGCGACTGGCAGCCAAGCTAGGCCTCGGCGTCGCAACGCGGGAATTGTTGACCGAACTCGGCTGGCCCGATCCCGATTCTCGAGAAAGTTCATCTTGATTCGATCCGACAAACTTCTCCCACGTGGGTGAAGTGGTGGATGATCGTGACGTGAGCACTCCGGAGAAAATCGGTCAGCAACTGGAAAACGGCCGGACAGGGGACGCGCCACCGTCGATCCCGACAGCGCCGCCTGCCGCCACGCAGGCAATCGACGTCAACACCGTCGGCCTACCTGAAGATCGCTACCTCAATCGTGAATTGAGTTGGCTGGACTTCAATTCGCGCGTCCTCGCGCTCGCCGAAGATGCGTCGCTTCCGCTGTTGGAACGCGCGAAATTTCTCGCCATTTTCGCCTCGAATCTGGACGAGTTCTACATGGTCCGTGTGGCAGGCCTCAAGCGCCGCGACGAGACCGGACTGTCGGTGCGGTCTGCCGACGGGCTGTCTCCGCGAGAGCAATTGAAGATCATCAACAGTCGGACCCAGGAGATCTCGAACAAACACGCGCGCGTGTTCATGGAACAGATCCTTCCCGAATTGGCTGCCGAGGGAATCGCGATCATCCGCTGGTCGGATCTGAACGATCAAGAGCGCGAACGGTTGTCGGCGTACTTCCACGAGCAGGTCTTCCCGGTATTGACCCCGCTTGCGGTCGATCCAGCGCACCCGTTCCCCTACATCAGCGGACTGAGCCTCAACCTCGCAGTCACCGTGAAGGACTACAACACCGGCGGTGAGCACTTCGCGCGCGTCAAGGTCCCCGACAACGTCGAACGATTCGTCCGCGTCAAGCGCGGCGAAGGGCCGACCGCCATCGCCGCGTTCCTGCCGATGGAAGAGTTGATCTCCGCTCACCTCAATGTCCTCTTTCCGGGCATGGAAATCGCTGAGAGCCATGCTTTCCGGATCACGCGTAACGCCGACTTCGAAGTCGAAGAAGATCGCGACGAGGATCTCTTGCAGGCACTGGAACGTGAGCTCGCGCGCCGCCGGTTCGGCTCGCCCGTGCGGCTCGAGATCGCTGACGACATGACCGAGCACATGCTCGAAGTCCTGCTGCGCGAACTCGATGTCGATCCGGGCGACGTCATCCAGGTCAGCGGACTGCTCGACCTCTCATGCCTGTGGCAGGTCTACGGCGTCGACCGACCTTCGCTCAAAGACAAGCCCTTCGTGCCTGCAACGCATCCCGCATTCGGCGAGCGCGAGACGCCGAAGAGCATCTTCGCCATGCTGCGCGAAGGCGATGTGCTCGTTCACCATCCATACGATTCGTTCTCCACCAGCGTGCAGCGATTCATCGAACAGGCCGCCGCCGACCCGCAGGTGCTCGCTATCAAGCAGACCCTCTACCGCACCTCCGGTGACTCCCCGATCGTCAACGCGCTCATCGACGCCGCCGAGGCGGGCAAGCAGGTGGTCGCGCTCGTCGAGATCAAGGCACGATTCGACGAGCAGGCAAACATCAAGTGGGCCAGAGCACTCGAGCAAGCAGGCGTGCACGTCGTCTACGGCCTCGTCGGCCTCAAGACGCACTGCAAGACCTGTCTTGTCGTACGGCGTGAGGGCGCGACAATCCGCCGGTACTGCCACATCGGCACCGGCAACTACAACCCGAAAACTGCGCGACTCTACGAGGACGTCGGGTTGTTCAGCGCCGCACCGGAAATCGGCGCGGACCTCACCGACCTGTTCAACTCGCTGACCGGATATTCGCGCAAGGAGCAATACCGCAACCTTCTCGTTGCGCCGTACGGTGTTCGGCGCGGCATCATCGAGCGGATCCATGGCGAGATCGAGCACAAGAAGGCGGGCCGCGACGCCCGTATTCGGTTGAAGGCCAACGCACTCGTCGACGAGCAGGTTATCGACGCGCTGTACCGGGCGTCGCAAGCCGGGGTCGAGGTCCAGGTCGTCGTGCGCGGCATCTGCGCACTCAAACCCGGCGTCGAGGGGCTGAGCGAGCGCATCGAAGTCCGTTCCATTCTCGGCCGATTCCTGGAGCATTCGCGAGTACTGCACTTCCAGGGTTCCGACGAATACTGGATCGGCAGTGCGGACATGATGCACCGCAACCTCGACCGCCGAGTGGAAGTGATGGCCCAGGTGAAGGATCCGAGACTCGCCACGCAACTGGGCGAGATCTTCGATTCGGCGCTCGACCCGACGACGCGGTGCTGGGTGCTCCAGAGCGACGGGAGCTGGGTTGCCTCACCGGCCAGGGGTGAGCAGGTCCGTGAGCATCAGGAAGCGATGATGCAGCAGAGGCGATCGACCGCGTCGTAGGTTATAGGCTCGGGGAGGAAGTCTGTGAGTTCAGCGCTCGAAAGTCCCAGCAAGACCGCGATATTAGCGGCCGGCGCCATTCTGTGGCGACGTCCGCAGAAGGGCACCGAGCTCGAGATCGCACTCATTCATCGCCCGCGGTACAACGATTGGTCGTTTCCCAAAGGCAAAGTCGAACAGGGTGAGACGACGATCGTCGCCGCGGTCCGCGAGGTCGCCGAGGAGACGGGGATGACGTGCCTGCTGGGTCGCCATCTCGACCGAGTGGCCTATCCGGTACCGGGTAGTCGACGGCGCAAGCGGGTCGACTATTGGGCGGCCGAATCGATCGGTGGCGAATTCGAGCCGAACCGAGAAGTCGATGTGCTGCGCTGGGTTCCGGTTTCGCAGGTGCTCGACAATATTTCGTATCCCATCGATCGCAGGGTGATGCGTAGGTTCATGGCGCGGCCGGTGGATACCAAGACGGTCCTCGTTGTTCGGCACGCCAAAGCCGGGCGCAGCTCGCGCTACAAGGGCGACGACACGCTGCGACCGCTCGACAAGTCGGGCGAACTCCAAGCGCTCGCACTTGTGCCGCAAATGCTCGCTTTCGGCGCGACGCATATACATTCGGCAGACCGCGTCCGATGCACACAAACGGTCGAACCGCTGGCGCACATGCTCGATGCGAATATTCGACTCGAGCCGACCTTGTCGGAAGAGAGTTATGCGTCCGATCCTGGCGCGGGGCGAAACCGCGCGCGCAAGATCGCCGGAAAGAATGGCATCCGTGTAATTTGCAGTCAGGGCAAGGTAATACCCGATTTGTTGAAGTGGTGGGCCGACCAGGACGGCGTGCGATTGCCGCCGGCCCGAAATCGGAAAGCCAGTATGTGGGTCCTGTCGTTGCACGATGGTCGCCTCGTAGCCGTCGACCACATCGACACGCCACTCCCACCGAAACTTACCTAGCCGTCGAACAGGAATACGCCCTCCCTGCAATTGCAGGGAGGGCGTATTGCCGTATTCGGAACCCTTTTGGGGGCTACTTCTTTGCTGCGCGCTTTGCCGGAGCCTTCTTGGCGGGCGCGGCTGTCTTCTTGGCGGCCGTCGTCTTGGCCGGTGCCTTGGCGGCGACGGTCTTCTTGGCCGCTGTGGCCTTCGCAGGCGCCTTGGCTGGAGTTGCCTTGCGAGCAGTGGTCTTTGCGGGCGCCTTCTTTGCGGCAGTCGTCTTGGCTGCAGTCTTGGCAGGCGCCTTGGCAGCGGTCTTCTTGGCCGCTGTGGCCTTCGTAGCGGCCTTGGCAGGCGCAGCCTTGGCTGCGGTCGTCTTACGGGCCGTGGTCTTCGCGGGGGCCTTCTTGGCTGCACCCCTCGTTGCCGGCACGGACGCCGCTCCGCGCTTGACGGCAGGGCCGCTGGACGGCAGCTTCTGCTTTCCGGCAATTACGGCCTTGAATTGCGCGCCGGGACGGAACGCGGGAACCGAAGTGGGCTTTACCTTTACGGTCTCGCCCGTCCGGGGATTACGAGCAACTCTGGCCGCGCGCTTGCGTTGTTCGAATACGCCGAATCCGGTGATCGTGACGCTCTGACCCTTGTGCACTGCGCGCACAATGATGTCCACAACGTTCTCGACTGCCTCGGTTGCCGTACGCCGATCCGCCCCAAGCTTCTCGGTCAGAACGTCGATGAGTTCCGCCTTGTTCATTGAAATTCCTCCGCAAACTAATGGGTCCATCGTTGGACCGACTGGTTATACGGTAAACAACAAAACCACAAGAGTCTATGTGCCAGGGCATTTTTCATTAAAAATGACCTGTTTCGCAAAGCTACCGATCAAACGATTCAGCCTTCGAAGTCGGTGCTCTCAGGTGTCGAAACTCGCGCCGGAAGTGTCGTGGGTTTCCAAGACGGCCTTGACTTTTCGAACTCAGAAATGGCTTCTACCTGCCGAAACGTCAATCCGATGTCGTCCAAACCCTCCAGCAGACGCCATCGCGTGTAGTCGTCAATGTCAAAGGGCAGCACCGTTGTTCCGGCCGAAACTGTTCGCTCACGAAGGTCCACAACTAATTCCAGACCGGGCTGACTTTCGAGGAGTTTCCAGAGCAGTTCGACGTCGGATTGCTCCATCAACGCCGCCAGAAGGCCCGCTTTGCCCGCGTTGCCGCGGAAGATGTCGCCGAATCGAGACGAGATGACGACCCGAAATCCGAAGTCCGACAGCGCCCAAACTGCGTGCTCCCGTGAGGATCCGGTGCCGAAGTCTGGACCAGCGACCAGAACGCTGCCTTTGTCGTACGGCGGGACGTTGAGAATGAAGTTCGAGTCGTTGCGCCAGGCGGCGAACAGGCCGTCCTCGAAACCCGTACGGCTCACCCGCTTTAGGAATACAGCGGGGATGATCTGGTCGGTGTCGACGTTCGAACGGCGCAGCGGGACACCAATTCCCCTATGCAAGGTAAAGGATTCCATCGGTAACTCCTATCAGTCCAGGGCGTTGGTCAGTCGAGATCGGCGGGCGAAGAGAGCGTTCCGCGCACTGCGGTCGCGGCAGCAACGAGCGGCGAAACCAGGTGCGTGCGCCCGCCTTTGCCTTGGCGGCCTTCGAAGTTTCGATTCGAAGTCGATGCACACCGTTGGCCTGGGGACAGCTGGTCCGGGTTCATGCCGAGGCACATCGAGCAGCCGGCCTGGCGCCATTCCGCCCCCGCCCCGGTGAATATCGCACCGAGACCCTCTTTCTCGGCCTGCGCGCGCACGCGCATCGAGCCTGGTACCACCAGCATGCGAACACCGTCGGCGACGCGTCGACCCTTCAAGACGCTCGCAACGGCGCGCAGATCTTCGATCCGGCCGTTGGTGCACGAACCTACGAAGACGGTGTCGACCGCGATGTCGCGCAGCGGCGTTCCCGGCTGCAAGTCCATGTACCGCAAGGCCTTTTCGGTCGCCGAGCGCTCGCCCTCGTCGACGATCAGCTCCGGGTCAGGAACCGAGTCGGCAAGCGGTGCACCCTGTCCGGGGTTGGTTCCCCACGTCACGAACGGGGTCAAGGCGGCGGCGTCGATGTGGACTTCGGCGTCGAAAACGGCGTCCTCGTCGGTCACCAATTCGCTCCAAGCCGCCACTGCCGCATCCCATTCCGCACCTGCCGGGGCATGCGGCCTGCCCTTCAGGAAGGCGTACGTCGTCTCGTCCGGCGCAATCATTCCGGCGCGGGCACCCGCCTCGATCGACATGTTGCAGATCGTCATCCGCGCTTCCATCGACATATTGCGAATTGCCGATCCGCGGTATTCGAGGACGTAGCCCTGCCCACCACCGGTCCCAATCTTCGCAATTACGGCAAGAATCAGATCTTTACTCGTCACGCCCGGACCTAATTCGCCGTCCACAGTGATCGCCATTGTTTTGAACGGGCGCAATGACAATGTCTGCGTCGCCAGCACATGCTCGACCTCGCTCGTGCCGATTCCCATCGCCAGAGCACCGAATGCGCCGTGCGTCGAGGTGTGACTGTCGCCGCAGACGACCGTCGTCCCCGGCTGCGTCAGCCCCAGTTGCGGGCCGACGACGTGCACGATGCCCTGATCGAGATCGCCCATCGGATGCAGCCTGACACCGAACTCCTCGCAATTACGACGAAGCGTTTCGACCTGAGTTCGCGAGACCGGGTCCGCGATCGGCTTGTCGATATCGATCGTCGGGACGTTGTGGTCCTCGGTCGCGATGGTGAGGTCCGGCCGGCGCACCGGGCGGCCGGCAAGCCGGAGACCGTCGAACGCCTGCGGACTTGTCACCTCGTGCACGAGGTGCAGGTCGATGTAGATGAGGTCCGGCTCCTGCGCGTCGCCGGTACCCGAACCTTTGGCAACAACGTGTGAGTCCCAAACCTTTTCCGCCAGTGTGCGGGGCTTGTCAGCCATCTTCTCCACCTCATCGAGTCTGTTTGCTACGATCCCAGTATGCGAGACGCTAGTATCGGTACATGAGACAGCATAGCGGCATCGGAGTCTTGGACAAAGCCGTCGCGGTCCTGCACGCGGTCGCCGAGGGGCCATGCAATCTGAGTGAGCTCTGCAACAAGACGGGGATGCCGCGCGCAACTGCGCATCGCCTGGCGGTGGGCCTCGAGGTGCACCGCCTCCTTGCGCGCGACGCCGACGGTCTGTGGCGACCGGGTCCGGCGCTGTCCGAGCTTGCGGCAAGCGCGAACGACACCCTCGTCGACGCCGCTGGAGCGGTACTCCCCCGACTCCGCGAAATCACCGGCGAGAGCGTGCAGTTGTACCGCCGCGAGGGGTCTATTCGGGTCTGCGTCGCGTCGATGGAGCCGCCAACGGGGCTGCGCGACACAGTCCTGGTCGGGGCCCGTCTTCCCATGACCGCCGGCTCCGGCGCCAAAGTCTTACTCGCGTGGGCGGATACAGCGACCCAACGGATGATTCTGCCCGAAACCACCTTCAGCGAACGCACGCTGTTGGAGATCCGCCGCCGCGGCTGGGCACAGAGCGCGGGTGAGCGTGAGCCCGGCGTCGCGAGCGTGTCGGCCCCGGTGCGCGATTCGAGCGGGAACGTCATTGCTGCCGTGTCGGTTTCGGGACCGATCGACCGGATGGGCCGGCGGCCCGGCGCACGGTGGGCGGCAGACCTGTTGGCTGCGGCGGAGGCGCTCCACAAGCGGTTGTAGGGTGGCGCGATGGGCGTCAATCAGCGTGCACAGATCGTCATGTCGGACGACGAGGTTCGCGAATTTCTCGAACAGAGCCGCGTCGTCACCATCGCCACCAACGGTCCGAGCGGCACTCCGCATCTGGTTGCCATGTGGTACGCCCTCATCGACGGTGAGATCTGGTTCGAAACCAAGGCGAAATCGCAGAAGGTCGTGAACTTGCGACGCGACGACCGCATCACCTGCCACGTCGAGGCCGGCTACAGCTACGACCAACTCCGAGGCGTGTCGATCGAAGGGCACGCCGAGGTGATCGAAGATCAGGACCTCATCTTCGAAGTCGGAAAAGGTGTGTGGGAGCGCTACACCGGGCCCTACACCGAGGAGATGCGCCCTGCCGTCGAAGCAATGATCAGCAAACGGGTGGCAGTTCGAGTGCGCCCGCACCGGGTACGGTCCTGGGATCACCGGAAGCTGGGCTACCCCGACATGCCGGTGAGCGGAACGACAGCTCAGTACATCGAACAACCGAAATTGTCGTGACCTTTCGAACCGGTCACGCTACGTTCTTCAGATATAAGTCGCGACGGAAGGGCGGACCATGACGGATTCCGAGAATGACGACGTAAAGCGAAAGTTCCGCGAGGCCCTCGAGAAGAAGAACACCAAGAACGCTCCTACTGCGGACCACAAAGACGGTCGCTCCAAGATCCACGGCGCCCACGGTCCGGTCGAGCACAAGCGCGAATTCAGGCGCAAGAGCGGGTAACCGACACGCAGCCAAGACCCCCCGACCACGCTCATGGTCGGGGGGTCTTTCGCGTAGCGTCGACATCCATCCGAATGGAAGGTTGACCATGTCTTCGCGGCTGATCGGTTCGATCGCCATGTCCAGCGTCGCGGTCCTCGTAGCCTGCGGGTCGGACGAGTCGGCGTCGCCCGGCGACTTGCCCGCAGACGCGCTCACGGTGGTGAACTCTGCGCCGTTCGCGCACGGGTCGTGGCAGTGGGATGCCGTAGAACTAGGCAGCGGCAAGATCCTCTATGCGAAGGATGAGAACGAACTCAACTTCCTCGGCTCGACGACGAAGTTGTTCACGGCCGGAACATATTTCGACGAGTTCGGTGCAGATTCGACGCTCGAGACCCCCGTCTTTGCCGTCGGCGCGCGCAACGGTGCGACGCTGCAAGGTGACCTGGTCCTTGTCGGGGCGGGCGATTTCATCCTCGGCAGCCGAGGTGTGCTCGATGGGGATCTGCAGTACATCGATCCTGACGATCACATCTATGCCTACGCAATCCCGACCTCGCAACCCGTGAAAGCCGACCCACTCGCCGGACTAGACAAGCTCGCCAAAGAAGTTGTTGCGAAAGGCATTACCTCGATCGAGGGCGATGTACTCGTCAACGACAAGCTCTGGGAGCCGGATGAGACCAAAGAAGGCGTGCTGACGTCGATCATGGTCAACGACAACCCCCTCGACATCCTCGTCGATCCGGGTGCGAAGGCGGGCGATCCGATCACGATGACCACGCGCCCGCAGACCGGGTTCTACGACGTGGTCAACCAGGCCGTAACGAGCGCGGCCGGAAGCGAATTCACGGCGACCGCCACACTCGGAGCAGGAAACCGCGTCGTCGTGAGTGGCAACATGCCGATCGGCTCCAAGCAGCTCGACCTGACGGTCTACGCGCCCGATCCCGCGGCCTATGCCCGAGCTCTGTTCATCGAGGCGCTCCGTCGCGCCGGATTGGCTGTGAATACCCCTTTGGACAAAACCACCGGCACCCTCCCCTCGGACAGCGCTTACACCGACAAGGTCGCGTCGCTCACGTCCCCACCGACCAGCACCCTCGTCAAACTCGTGACCAAGATCAGTCACAACCGAGGCGCGGAGACGCTGCTGTGCCTCCTCGCGAAAAAGGCGGGCTCACGCGACTGCGACGACGGGCTGACGACCATCATCGGCAAGTTCGCCAACGCCGACATCGAGCCCGGAACCGTCGAGATCTACGACGGCGAAGGCTCGGACCCGGCGTCGGCCACCCCCGCGGCGATGGTTCGGTGGCTCACCTGGATCCAGAACCAGCCGTGGGGAGCGAAGCTCAAAGAAGGACTCCCGGACATCAACCATGACGGCAAGATTCTGGTCAAGAGCGGATTGAGTGCGCGTCCCAACGTCGGAGCGATGCACTCGATGTTCGTCGCCGCCGGTCAAGCTGGTTACATGACCACCGCTAGCGGCAAGGAGGTAGTCGTGGCGTTCTACGCCCTCAACGGCACGTATGCCACATTCGAAGAAGGGATCGACGCCTTCCCGGCCACTGCGAAGGTGCTTACCGCGATTCAGAAGGCCGAATAATGAGAAAGGCTGCCTGACCGATTGGTCAGAGCGCACTACTGCGAGGGGAATGTATGGGAAAGCGCGTAATGATCTTTGTTTTGGCCGCATCGGCGTTGAGTTCGGCTGCGTGTGGAAGCAGTGGAGACGCAAAAGATGCGGACCCAATCCCGCCGAGCCAGTCGGTCTCGACGCCGGCAACGGCGTCCTCGACGTTGGCACCGGCGTCCTCGACATCGGCTCCAGATGCCGTCTCGACCACTGCCGTGTCGACCACTGAAACGCCGCAGGCCGGTACAACAACGAGCGCGATCCCGGACGCTTCGGGAAAGTCCGCGAAATTCTTGCAGGCCTGCAACGAGGTCCTGCCGTTCATCAAGCAGCTGAGCGAAATCCCTGGCTCTGATATCGCCGGCACGATCGAGGAATTTGTCGTTCACGTTCAAACGCGTCCTGAATGGCCCAATACAAGCGCAACCGACCAGCGCGACACAATCGCCGGTATTCGTGCCGCCGCTGACGGAGAGTGCTGAGCGACAGCACAAAAAGAAGCTCCCTGACCGAGATCGGTCAGGGAGCTTTCGTTGTAGCCCCGACGGGATTCGAACCCGCGCTACCGCCTTGAGAGGGCGTCCAAAGGTGCTGGCAGAGCCCTCAAAACCATGCTGGCCTGCATGCTATCCGCTTCGTATTCGGATTCACCTGGGGACAAGTACGTCACGGTGATCACCGACCTCACCGGGATCATCCGCGACGGCACCGGACCCGCACGCCTGCTGGACATGGTCAAGGGACGGTCCAAGCAGGCGCTCAAGACCTGGCTCGCCGACCGCCCCGAGGCCTGGCGCGACGCGGTCGAGGTGGTCGCGGTGATGGATCCATTCCATGGGGTGCGCTTGGCCGGCGACGCGCTGGACCAGTGCCGGCGTCTGGTTCAGCAGGCCGGCCACGGCCACCGGGGACGCAAGGACGACCCGCTCTACAAGTCGCGGCGCACGCTGCACACCGGTGCTGATCTGCTCACCGAGAAACAGAAGACCCGCCTCTCCGCGCTGTTCGCCGACGACCACCTTGTCGAGGTCGAAGCCACCTGGGGCATCTATCAGCGGATGATCGCCGCCTACCGTGAGCCCGACCGGGCGAAGGGACGAGAGTTGATGGTCAAGCTCATCGGGTCTGTCAGCGCTGGCGTGCCGAAGGCCCTCACCGAGATCATCACCTGGGCCGCACATTGAAGAAGCGAGGAGCCGACGTACTGGCCTACTTCGACCGGCCCGGCACCTCCAACGGCCCGACCGAGGCGATCAACGGCCGGCTCGAGCACCTCCGCGGCTCCGCCCTCGGGTTCCGCAACCTGACGAACTACATCGCCAGATCACTCCTCGAGTCCGGCGGGTTCAGGCCGCAACTACACCCCTCAAGTGGGATGAGCCCTCTATCGTCGGTCCATGACCACTCGACTGAACCCCTACCTCAGCTTCGCGGGTGATGCCTCGGCCGCTCTGGCGTTCTACCAGGACGTGTTCGGCGGCGATCTCACGATCAACCACTTCGGCGACTTCGGCACCGACGACCACGGCATGGGCGACAAGGTCATGCACGGCCAGCTGGAAACAGCGTCTGGCCTCACGCTGATGGCCGCCGACATGCTGCCGGGCGAGACGTTGCGGCCCGGGAACAACCTCGCGGTCAGCCTCGGCGGGGACGACACCGAGGTGCTGCGCGGCTACTGGCAGGCGCTGTCGGACGGAGGGACCGTGACGGTCGAGCTGGCCACCCAGCCTTGGGGCGACGAGTTCGGGATGTGCGTCGACCGGTTCGGGACCTCGTGGCTGGTCAACATCGCCGGGGGCGGCTGACCTACCCGATCCGCGCTGCGCCCGGTCGGCGATGCCGCGGCCGGCGGCAGTCCCCTTGCGCTCGATCCTCGTCACCGGCGGCTTCAGACGCCACCTACACCCTCGATTGGGATGAGCCCCAATACTTGCGCTCGGCCGGGAAATTCGTACTTTGGAGGCAATTCATGCGCAGGGTTCGGTCGATTACGACGACATGGATACACCGCAACGATCCGCCCTTGTTCCGGCTCGGCGACGTACTTCGACTAGTCGAACGTCGGAACCAGTAAGAAGTTAGTCACCGATCCGTTTGTAGGTGAGGTCGGCGGTCGTCATTCCGGGGCAATCGCCCTGGTAGTCGGTGGTTGATAGCCCGTGCAAGGAGGGGGTTGGTGAGCCAGCGTCAGGGGTGACTTCGATGGTGATAATGCTGTCGACGGTTCCTGCGACTGGGCAATTCTGACGTTCGGCACTGTATTTTCGTTCGAAGGTGCCGTCTCGGTATGCGAACACCCCGTATCCGGCATCGCCCCGGTCGACAGTGGCCAGGCACAACGATCCATCTCGTGTGCATTGTGTCGTCACACGAATTTCGAGGGTGCTGCGTTTCCCGATCGGCTGTCCCGGTCCGCTGGCAACCACCCGGGTTTCTTCGTATCGCCCATGCCACTGCAACGCAGGCGAGTCTGTCACCGCCGCAGCTGTATCAGTCACCGTCAAGGGTGCAGTTCCGGCTGGAACATCGCCGGTACGAGTGAGCGTGATGTCCGACTGTAACTTCCGTTGGCAGGTCCCGCCACGCAGAACGTCAATGGTGCCGGACAGTTTCGCGACCGGACCGGCTGCGGGGTCGTCGGGTGTCAATCGAGTTGTGTGGATGGCAGCCCACTTTTCGTCGGCCGGTTTACCGGTGGTGTTGAGCGTGCAGCCGACATCTGCTGCGGTAACCGAGCGGAGCCAGGCGCCGTCGGTGAACACAAACTCCATGTGATCTCGGTTGAGGTTCGTCTTATTATCGGGCGTGCTCGATTGCGCCACCGCGACACACTCGTTTGCGTTGTTTCCTGGGCACTTCGATTGCACGATCCAGGTTAGGGAGAAGGTTTCCGGCTGTTCGGCCGGCGGCTTGCCATCGATCAGGCGATTCACCCCCTGCACGGAGTAGGTGCCCGAGAAGTCGGACCCGGCGACAACTGTGGTGGACGGGGACACCGGCTTGGCTTCACTGCCGGAATCGTCCGAACATCCGACACCCGTGACAACGAAAGCCGTTGCAGCAGCACAGGTACCCAACCTTCGGCCGAACGTCAACTGATGCCGTGAAGAATTCATCCCAGTGTCCCCTTTGGGTGATATTCCCGACTTGTCAGGAACGGTACGCCGGGGACCGGCCGACCGCGCTCGGTTTGTGCGCGGAAGATCGAGCTCCCAATGAAATGCTCTTCGATTGTTTGGATTGACCGCGACGATCCGCCGGTGTTCCCACTCGGGGGTGCTGCGGCTTGCGGAGCGCGTAGAGGCACATCAGAAGCAGCACAAAGCAATTCGTCCAATCGTTGCGCTCAGGAAGTGTTGTATTCGAGCAGACGTACTGGCATCGCACCGACAGCAAAGAGAAGGCGAGTGGGCGCAAGCTTGGCTCGACGGGAAGTTGAGCCACACGCCGTCGACCCGGTACCGCTATCAAGGGATTGTCGACAAACACATCGTCGGCCGCTGGGAGTCGGTCACAATCGGCGCCGTCGAGTTCGTCGACGTGCAGGCATGGCTGACCGAACTCGCTGAGACACAATCCACAGCATCGGTCACGAGGATTCATCGCGTCATGTCGCGGATCCTCGACCTCGCCGTGCGCGACAAACGGGTCCCAAGTAATCCGGCCCACAAAGCGAGCCTGCCCCGCGTCGCGCACAAGAAGGGCCGATACCTCACCGCGGCCCAGGTGGAAGAGCTCGCGACGAAAGCCGACAGCTGGGGCGTACTGGTGCTCTTTCTCGCCTACACGGGCCTTCCACTCCCGTTTCCTCGCCGGCGATCGAGCGGGAAAGCCGTTGCGGTCGAGGGTGGCCCGCGAGCAGTGGTTCGACCAGGCCGTCATCGACGCGGGCTGTCCTGAAGACTTCACGCCGCACGAGCTGCGGCATACCGCGGCGTCGTTGGCTGTCTCAGCAGGCGCGTCGGTGAAGGGCGTTCATCGCCCTGGATACCGTTCGATTGAATGTGGGCAAAATGTGGGCGGGCGCCGATGTGGCGCAAAAGGAAAAGCTCCCTGACCGAGATCGGTCAGGGAGCTTTCGTTGTAGCCCCGACGGGATTCGAACCCGCGCTACCGCCTTGAGAGGGCGGCGTCCTAGGCCGCTAGACGACGGGGCCAAGAACTTTTTCCATGAAGCTCAGCAAGCTTAGCTGCCAGTGATTCGGCAACCAAATCCGTTGAACTTGCTGGGGTACCAGGACTCGAACCTAGAATGGCGGTACCAGAAACCGCTGTGTTGCCAATTACACCATACCCCAAAGGCCCTGTTTCGGGCCGAAGAAGAGGGTACCAAACAGCACCCCGGAAACCGCAAACCAGCAGTTCAGAGCTACTTTTGTGCGGTCAGTGCCGCCCGCAACCGCGCGAGAGTGCGCTCCCGGCCGAGCAATTCGAGCGACTCGTACAGCGGCGGGCTGATGTGGCTGCCGGTCACGGCGACGCGGACGGGCGCAAATGCCTTGCGAGGCTTCAGGCCCAGTTCGTCGATCAGCGTGGCCTTCAGGGCCGTTTCCAGCGGTTCCGGCGTCCACTCCTGGACCGCCTCCAGCGCCGCGATGGTCGCTTCGAGAACGGGCGTCGCATCCGGACCGAGATTCTTCGCCGCTGCCGCGGGGTCGATCGCGAATTCGTCGTCGGATACGAAGAGGAACTTCAGCAGATCCCACGCGTCGGCAAGGACGACAATCCGCGTCTGGACCAACTCGGCGGCCGTCGTGAAGGTCGCGTCGTCGACATCTGCCGGGAGATCGCCGCGCTCAGTGAGATAGGCACGCAGGCGCGCGGCGAAGTCGGCAGGCTCGAGCAGCCGAATGTGCTCGGCATTGATCGCGTCTGCCTTCTTCTGGTCGAACCGTGCGGGGTTCGAATTGACCTTCGAGATGTCGAATGCCTCGACCATCTCGGCGAGCGAGAAGACGTCGTGGTCGTCGGCGATGCTCCAGCCCAGCAGCGCAAGGTAATTCAGCAAGCCCTCGGGGATGAAACCGCGATCGCGGTGGACGAACAGGCTCGACTCGGGATCACGCTTCGACAGCTTTTTGTTGCCTTGGCCCATCACGAACGGCAGGTGCCCGAATTCTGGCGTGAACTCGGCCACACCAATGCGAATCAGCGCTTCGTACAGCGCGAGCTGCCGGGGCGTCGACGACAGCAGGTCCTCACCGCGGAGCACGTGCGTAATCTTCATCGTCGCGTCGTCGAGCGGATTCACCAAGGTGTACAACGGATCTCCCGACCCGCGCGTCAACGCGAAGTCGGGAACCGTGCCCGCCCTGAACGTGGTCTCGCCGCGGACGAGGTCGTTCCACGTGAGGTCGTGATCGGGCATGCGCAACCGGACCACCGCTGGGCGGCCTGCATCGCGATAAGCCTGGCGCTGTTCGTCGGTGAGATCGCGGTCGAAGTTGTCGTACCCGAGCTTCGGATCACGCCCGAGCGCCTTGTGCCGCGCCTCGACTTCCTCAGGGGTGGAGAAGGATTCGTACGCCTCTCCCGCCGCAAGCAACTTCGCCACCACGTCGAGGTGGAGGTCGCGACGCTGCGACTGCCGGTATGGCTCGTACGGTCCGCCTACCTCCGGACCCTCGTCCCACGTCAGTCCGAGCCAGCGCAACGCAACGAGCAGCGCCGCGAACGACTCTTCGGAATCGCGTGCTGCATCGGTGTCTTCGATGCGAAACACGAAGGTGCCGCCGTGGTGTCGCGCAAAAGCCCAGTTGAAGAGAGCGGTCCGGACGAGGCCGACGTGCGGAGTGCCGGTCGGCGATGGGCAGAAACGGACACGTACCGAACTGTCGGTCATCACTGAACTTTCTTGGGAGCGGCGGGATTCGACAACGTGCCGATTCCTTCGATGGTGACGGAGACGGTCTGACCGGCGACGATCGGGCCGACACCTTCAGGCGTGCCCGTGAGAATGACATCGCCTGGGAGTAAGGTCATTACAGCGGAGATCCACTCGATGATCTTCGGAATATCGTGCAGCAGAAGCGAAGTGCGACTGTGCTGCTTGACCTCGCCGTCGAGCTCCGTGGTGATTTCGAGATCCGATGGGTCGAGCTGTGTTTCGATCCACGGCCCGAGCGGGCAGAAGGTGTCGTAGCTCTTGCCGCGGGTCCACTGACCGTCGTGGCGCTGATGGTCGCGAGCTGTCACGTCGTTGGCGACGGTGTAGCCGAGTACGACGTCGAGCGCCTTCGCGGCAGGGACGTCCTTGCAGGGCCGACCGATCACGACGGCCAGCTCGCCTTCGTAGTGCACGTTGTTCGAATTCGGCGGCAGGACGATCGCGGCGTTCGGTCCGATGATCGAAGTATTGGGCTTGAGGAAAATCACCGGATCCTCCGGCGCTTCGCCGCCCATTTCGGCGACGTGCGCCGCGTAGTTCTTTCCGATGCAGATCACTTTGCTGGCCAGGATCGGAGCGAGCAACCGAACGTCGGCGAGTGGCCAACTCCGGCCGGTGAACGTAGGAGTGCCGAACGGATGCTCGGCAATCTCCTTGGCGATTCGTTCGTCACCGTCGCCTTCAATGCTGACGAAAGCGACACCGTCAGGACTGGCAATTCGACCAAGGCGCATGAAAGGGAGTCTAGCCAGCGGGCGCTGGCGCCCTTTATCCGGTAGAGGACGGCGGTCCGGCGGTGTACTCTCGACTCTGAATCCACACAGTGGAATACGGTTCCCAAATAGTGAGACGAGACGGACGATGGTGATGACGCAGGAGGTCGGCACAGCCCGCAGATGGTCCATGCTCGGTCTCGGCGTCCTTGCCCAGTCGTCGAGTGCGCTGTTCGTCCACGGCACGGCCTTCTTGATTCCCGCGTTGCACGACGACGGGCTGAGTTACGCCCGTGCCGGTCTGCTCGTCGCGATGCCCACAGTGGGCATTGTGTTGACGCTGATTGCCTGGGGTTGGGTCGTGGACCGAATCGGCGAGCGTCGTGTGCTGGTCATGGGCCTCGGTGGCGCGAGCGTGTCGGCGGCGATCGCCGCGACGACGTCGTCGTACCTTGCTCTCGGCGCGTTCCTGCTGCTCGGCGGTATGGCCGCAGCGAGCACCAACTCGGCGAGCGGTCGCGTCGTCGTCGGCTGGTTCCCCGCCCACCGGCGCGGTTTCGCGATGGGCATCAGGCAGATGGCACAGCCGCTCGGTGTCGCGATCGGAGCTTTCGTGATCCCCACTGTTGCTGCGGCACATGGCATTGCGGCTGCGCTGGCAGTGCCTGCTGTGTTGTCCGGAATTGCCGCGGTCGCCTGTTTGGTCGGGATCATCGATCCACCTCGGCCACCCGTCAAAGAGGCAGCAGCCAGCGGATTGCTCGAAAATCCGTACAAAACAAGTTCGACTTTGGCGCGCATCCATGCCGTGTCCGTGCTTCTGGTCATACCCCAGGCGACCGTGTGGACCTTCGGTCTCGTGTGGCTGACCCATGACCGCGGTTGGTCGATCGGTGCCGCCGGTGCGCTGATCACCGTGACGCAACTGCTCGGCGCAGTTGGCAGGATCGCGGCAGGAGCGTGGTCGGACATGCTCGGTAGCCGGATGCGACCGTTGCGCTACGTCGCCATCGCCGCTGCCGCAACCATGGGCGCTTTGGCCTTCACCGACGTCGTCGGTTGGTCGATTGCCATCCCGATTCTCGTTGTGGCATCGGTGGTTACGGTCGCGGACAACGGCTTGGCATTCACCGCCGTCGCCGAAATCGCCGGTCCGTACTGGAGCGGACGTGGCCTCGGCATCCAGAACACCGGCCAGAACCTCGCCGCCTCGGCAATCCCGCCGCTGTTCGGTGCGTTGATCGCGTCGACCGGATTCCCGGCGATGTTCGCCGTCACAGCAGTCATCGCCGCCGTCGCCGTTCCCCTGGTTCCCAGTGAGCGCGCGCAAAGCCCGACCGCGTAGCGAGCCGATGTCACTGTGCGTGAGCCAGTGTTCCCCCGCAGAGCGATTTGTTCGACGCAAGCGCAATTGCGTCTGCGGCGAACAAAATGCCTTGCGGCATCAAGAATCGCCAACCAACTGTGAGCGAATTTCACCCCTGGAGGGGTAAGACTCGCGCACAGTTGTTGGTGGCTCTTTACAAAGCGGCTGCGATCCGGTCGCCGACGGCGCTGGTGGTGACTGCCGCACCGGGAGTGCGGGATTCGAGGTCGTGGGCAACCGCGGCCTCGACTCGAGCGGCGCCTTCGGCGTTCCCGAGGTGGTTGAGCAGAAGCGAGAGCGACAGGATTGCCGCCGTCGGGTCTGCTTTGCCCTGGCCCGCGATGTCCGGTGCACTGCCGTGGACCGGCTCGAACATGCTCGGATTGGTGCCTGTCGCGTCGATGTTTCCGCTTGCGGCCAAGCCGATTCCGCCCGTGACCGCTGCGGCGAGGTCGGTGATGATGTCGCCGAAAAGGTTGTCGGTGACGATCACATCGAAGCGCGCGGGGTCGGTCACCATGTGGATCGTCGCGGCGTCGATGTGCTGGTAGGCGACCTCGACGTCGGGGAATTCAGCACCGACTGCGTCGACCGTGCGCTGCCACAGCGAACCGGCGAACGTCAGGACGTTGGTCTTGTGCACCAAGGTGACGTGCTTGCGCCGTGTCTGCGCCTTCGCAAAGGCATAGCGCACAACGCGTTCCACGCCGAATCGGGTGTTCGTGCTCACCTCGGTCGCGACCTCGTGCGGCGTACCGACACGAATTGCGCCGCCGGTGCCCGTGTACGGACCTTCTGTCCCTTCGCGGACGACGACGAAGTCGATCGGCGGATTGCCCGCCAACGGACCGACAACGCCGGGAAACAGCCGCGACGGACGCAGGTTCACGTGATGGTCGAGCGCAAACCTGGCTGCCAGCAACAGACCTCGTTCGAGGATTCCGCTCTGGACCGACGGATCACCGATCGCGCCGAGCAGAATCGCGTCGTGCTCCTTCAGTTCGGCAAGCACCGAATCGGGCAGCAACTCACCGGTCGCGTTGTAGCGGCGGGCACCGAGGTCGTACTCGGTGGTCGCCACGTCGGGGACAACAACACGCAAAGCTTTGAGGGCTTCGGTGATGACCTCCGGCCCGATACCGTCGCCTGCGATTACTGCAAGCCGGAGCGGAGCCTGCGGAGCGACCAATGGCCCCGTCATGACAGATTCACGGTTTCGATCTTGCTGGCGCCGACCGCCTCGGTAATCGCGGTCTTGACCGATTCGGGAACCTCTTGGTCGACGCGGAGCAGGATGATCGCCTGCGGGCCTTCGGCATCCTGGCTCAGCTGAGCAGCCTGAATGTCGACATTTGCTTCGCCGAGCAGGGTGCCGATCTTGCCGAGCGCGCCCGGACGGTCCTCGTAGTGCACGACGAGGTTGAAACCTTCGGCGCGCAGATCGAAGTTGCGGCCGTTGATGTTGACGATCTTCTGGACCTGCTTCGGCCCCGAGAGCGTGCCGGACACGTTAGTGATCGAGCCGTCAGCGTGGACTGCGCGCAGGTCGACGACGCTGCGGTGATTCGGGCTCTCCGGTGCCTTGGTGACCGTCGCGCTGACGCCACGCTCCTCTGCAAGCGCAGGTGCGTTGACGAACGTGACCGCGTCTTCGATGACGGCCGAGAACACGCCGCGCAGGGCGGACAGCTTCAGCACCTCGACATCTTCGGACGCAAGCTCGCCGAGCACATCGACGGACAGGCTCACCGGCAATTCACCCGAGAGTGCACCGACGAGAACGCCCTGCTTGCGAACGATCTCCAGCCACGGTGCGACTTCCTCGCCGACCGCTCCCCCGGACACGTTGACCGCGTCGGGAACGAATTCTCCTGCGAGCGCCAGCAATACGGACTTGGCGACGTCGGTTCCGGCGCGATCCTGGGCTTCCGATGTGGAGGCGCCCAAGTGTGGGGTCACGACGACCTCGGGCAGCTCGAAGAGCGGGCTGTCGGTGCAGGGCTCGGTCTCGAACACGTCCAGGCCGGCAGCGCGAACATGCCCTGACTTGATCGCCTCGGCCAGTGCGGCCTCGTCGACCAGGCCACCGCGGGCTGCGTTGACGATGATGACGCCAGGCTTCGTCTTAGCCAGGTTCTCCTTGCCGATGATGCCCTTGGTTTCCGGGGTCTTCGGCAAGTGGACCGAAATCAGGTCCGCGCGGGAAAGCAACTCGTCGAGCGAGATGAGCTCGATGCCGAGTTGCGCTGCGCGAGCGGCTGATACGTAGGGGTCGTATGCGATGACGTGCGTCTCGAATGCCGCGAGGCGTGCCGCGAAAAGCTGCCCGATCCGGCCGAGGCCGACGACACCGACCGTCTTGCCGAAGATCTCGACGCCGTTGAACTTGCTGCGCTTCCAGGTGTGCTCACGCAGCGTCGCGTCCGCTGCGGGAATCTGGCGGGCAGCCGCGAGCAGCAGCGTGACCGCGTGCTCGGCGGCAGTGTGGATGTTGGAGGTCGGCGCGTTGACGACCATCACGCCACGCTCGGTCGCAGCAGGGACGTCGACATTGTCGAGTCCGACGCCGGCGCGCGCGACGATCTTGAGATTCGTTCCCGCTGCAAGCACCTCGGCGTCTACGGTCGTTGCGGAACGAACCAGCAACGCGTCAGCCTCGGGAACTGCCGCCAGCAGAGCCGGACGGTCCGGGCCGTCGACCCAGCGGACTTCGACGCCGTCGCCCAGCGCTTCAACAGTGGATTGAGCGAGCTTGTCGGCGATCAGAACAATGGGACGGCCTGGCTGGCTCACGTGTATGACTCCCCGGTCAGGTAGGCATGGCAATTTCCGGTCCACAGCTTAGTGGCCCGGGTCCTTGTGAGTCTTTTCGGAGTCAATCTGTTGGAGCTTCTCCGGACTCCGAAAAGACTCACAAGGGTTAGGCAGTTTCGGTGATCGGACGATCGACCCAGCTCATGAGGTCACGCAGCTGCTTGCCGACGACCTCGATGGGATGCTCGGCGTTTTCCTTGCGGAGCTGCTCGAGCTCCTTGTTGCCGCCTTCGACATTGGCGACGAGACGCTTGACGAAGGTGCCGTCCTGGATGTCGGCGAGGATCGCCTTCATGCGCTCCTTCGTGCCTGCGTCGATGACGCGCGGGCCCGACAGGTAGCCACCGAATTCGGCGGTGTCGGAGACGGAGTAGTTCATGCGCGCGATGCCGCCCTCGTACATGAGGTCGACGATCAGCTTCAGCTCGTGCAGGACCTCGAAGTAGGCCATCTCCGGCGCGTAGCCAGCCTCGACCATGACCTCGAAACCGGTCTTGACCAGCTCTTCGGTACCACCACAGAGCACGGCCTGCTCGCCGAAGAGGTCCGTCTCGGTCTCTTCCTTGAACGAGGTCTTGATGACGCCCGCGCGGGTGCCGCCGATGCCCTTGGCCCAGGAAAGGGCAAGTGCCTGCCCCTCACCCTTGGGGTCCTGGTGGACCGCGATGAGCGCGGGAACACCCTTGCCGTCGACGAACTGACGACGGACGAGGTGGCCGGGGCCCTTCGGTGCGACCATGGCGACGGTGACGTTGGCCGGAGCCTCGATCAGCTTGAAGTGGATGTTGAGGCCGTGTCCGAAGAAGAGTGCGTCGCCGTCCTTCAGGTTGGGCTCGATGTCTTCCTTGAAGATGGCGGCCTGCGCGGTGTCGGGCGCGAGCACCATGATGACGTCGGCCCATTCGGCGACCTCCGCCGGCGTGCCGACGCCGAGACCCTGCTCTTCGGCCTTGGCGCGCGACTTCGAGCCCTCTTTCAGGCCGACGCGGACCTCGACACCGGAATCGCGCAGGCTCAGCGAATGCGCGTGGCCCTGGCTTCCGTAGCCGATCACCGCGACCTTGCGGCCCTGGATGATCGACAAATCGGCATCGTCGTCGTAGAACATCTCGACTGCCACTTGGTTGGTTCCCTTCTCTATCTGATGAGTACTAGCGAGTTGCTGTGATCGACTTCGGACCGCGCCCGACCGCGACCACTCCGGATTGCACAATCTCCCGAATTCCGTACGGCTCCAGCATTCGCAACAGTGCGTCGAGCTTGGACCGAGTTCCGGTCGCCTCGACGGTCAACGCATCGGGCGACACGTCGATGACCTTCGCGCGGAAAAGCGTAGCCGCCTCGATCACCTGGGTGCGCACGCTTGCGTCAGCGCGGACCTTGACCAAGATCAGCTCGCGCGCGACCGACGCATCGGCATCCTGCTCGACGATCTTGATCACGTTGACCAGCTTGTTGAGCTGCTTGGTGACCTGTTCCAACGGCGAGTCCTCGACGGTGACGACGATGGTCATGCGGGAGATGTCGGGAAGCTCAGTGCCGCCGACCGCGAGCGATTCGATGTTGAACCCACGGCGAGAGAAGAGTGCCGCAACTCGCGCGAGCACGCCAGGCTTGTCCTCGACGAGCACGCTCAGGGTATGGCTGGTCCTCATTCGGCCGCGTCCTGTCCGATGGCGTTGTCCATTGCTGCATGGATGACCGCTGGTTCGGCGACGGTCTCGTCGTCGTCGAAGAACGGGCGAATGCCACGCGCTGCCTGGATTTCGTCGTTGCTGGTGCCTGCGGCGACCATCGGCCACACCTGAGCATCCGTGCTCACGATGAAGTCGATCACCACCGGCTTGTCGTTGATTGCCTGCGCCTCACGGATTGCCGCTTCGACGTCTTCTTGCTTCTCCACCCGAATACCGTGGCAGCCCAAGGCTTCTGCGAGCTTGACGAAGTCCGGGATGCGGAGCGTGTGAGTGCCGAGGTTCGTCTGGCTGTAGCGCTCGCCGTAGAACAGCGTCTGCCACTGGCGGACCATGCCGAGGTTGCCGTTGTTGATGAGCGCAACCTTGATCGGAATACCTTCGACGGCGCACGTCGCAAGTTCCTGGTTGGTCATCTGGAAGCAGCCGTCGCCGTCGATCGCCCAGACCTCGGCATCGGGACGGCCCATCTTGGCGCCCATCGCGGCCGGGACCGCGTAACCCATCGTGCCCAGACCACCCGAGTTGAGCCACGTACGCGGCTTCTCGTAGCGAACGAACTGTGCAGCCCACATCTGGTGCTGGCCGACGCCGGCACAGTAGATCGCGTCCGGACCGGCAAGCCTGCCGACGGCGTCGATGACGTATTCGGGCGACAACATGCCGTCTGTCGGCTCGTCCCAGCCCAGGGGGTACTGCTTGCGAACGCCCTCCAAGTAGGTCATCCACTTGGCGATTTCGATTCGCGAGCCGGTTGCGAGGTCGGCCCGGATGGCCTCGATCAGCTCGACGATGACCTCTTTGCAGTCGCCGACGATCGGCACGTCCGCGTACCGGTTCTTGCCGATCTCGGCGGGGTCGATATCCGCGTGGATCACCTTGGCATTGGGTGCGAACGAGTCGAGCTTGCCGGTCACACGGTCGTCGAAGCGGGCTCCGAGCGTGATCAGCAGGTCGCTGCGCTGCAGCGCGGCCACCGCGGCGACCGTGCCATGCATGCCGGGCATGCCGAAGTTCAGCGAGTGGCTGTCCGGGAAGCTGCCCCGCGCCATCAGCGTCGTGACCACGGGAATTCCAGTGAGCTCGGCCAGTGCGAGCAGCTCGCGCGACGAATCGGACTTGATGACGCCGCCACCGACGTAGAGCACGGGCGACTTGGCATCCATGATCAGTCGCGCTGCTTCACGAACCTGCTTGCCATGCGGCTTGGTCACCGGACGGTAGCCGGGCAGTCGCATCTCCGGCGGCCACGAGAACGTCGTCTGCGCCTGGAGCACGTCCTTCGGGATGTCGACCAGGACAGGTCCGGGCCGACCGCTCGACGCCAGGTAGAACGCCTCCGCCATGATCCGTGGGATGTCGATACCGTCGGTGATCAGGAAGTTGTGCTTCGTGATCGGCATCGTGATGCCTGAGATGTCGGCTTCCTGGAACGCGTCCGTGCCGATGGACGGGCGCGGCACCTGACCGGTGATCGCGACGATCGGCACCGAATCCATGTGCGCGTCGGCGATCGGGGTGACGAGGTTAGTTGCACCTGGTCCGGACGTCGCCATGCACACGCCGACCCGTCCTGTCGCCTGCGCATAGCCGGTCGCGGCATGACCCGCGCCCTGCTCATGGCGGACGAGGACGTGGCGAACCTTGTGCGAATCGAAAAGCGGATCGTAGACCGGAAGAACTGCGCCGCCCGGAATGCCGAAGACGATGTCGACGTCGAGTTCCTCGAGCGCACGGACCACCGACTGCGCGCCCGTTACCCGCTCAGGGGCAAGCTGACGACGAGGCGTCGTAGGGGGCGTGGCGGGAGCCGCGACAGACGGCTGACCTGCGGGGGGCGTCGGCCTGCGGGTGGCTGGCCCCGGCCGTGCGGTGGGTGCGCTCACTTTCGCTTCCTTCTTACGGATCGCTTGGTTGGTCAAGACAACAACGGCGCCTAACAACAAAAAAAGACCCTCGACAGCGTTCGCTGTGCGAGGGTGGCGCGTCTTGCTGAGTTGAAAATAATCGGCTCAGGTGCAGACGCGCCGGCCGATTACGAGCAACTCAGTTGGTTTCACGCGTTCGACGGTATGCGCGCGTGAGCAGACGAGTCAAACTCGTGACCAGGTCGTCCCATTATGTGGGATTGAAAGAGGTAATGCGAAGATGTTGGTGTGTCATCACCGCATAAGTCCGTGCCACCAGACCAATCGTCCCATACCGAAAAGGGTGAGCGAACCGACGGGGCGTCGAGACAGCCGATTCGTCACGTCATCCGCATACAACGGTTGGCCCTGCTCGCGGCCTTCATGTTGCTGGTCTGCGTGAGCTTTCCTGCACTCTCGTGGCCCGCAGTCCTCGGTTGGTTGTTCTTGCTGCCGATCGCCGTAGTGGTCTGGGTGCTGCGAACCCAAACGACGGTCTCGGCCGAGGGGCTCGCATTGCAGACCGTGTTCGGCTTCCGGACCCTGCAGTGGTCCGACATCAAGGGCGTCCGCATCCCGAAGCGCGGCTGGGTCCGAGCGGACCTCGTGCGCGGCGGCGAAGTTGCGCTACCCGCTGTCGGGTTCGATCGTCTGCAGGAACTCGCTGCGGCGTCCGGCGGTCATATCCCGGACCCGTTCGGTCCGGGGACCGAGGAAAACGATTCGCCCGACGACGGCCACGAAACGTAGCGTTGCCCCATGCCTCCGCTCAAATCACGGGTTACCACTGCTGGACGCAATGCCGCTGGCGCCCGCGCACTCTGGCGCGCGACCGGAATGACGGATTCGGATTTCGGTAAGCCGATCGTCGCAATTGCGAACTCCTACACGCAGTTCGTGCCCGGACACGTACATCTGAAGAACGTGGGCGACATCGTCGCCGACGCGGTCCGGGCTGCAGGCGGAGTGCCGCGCGAATTCCATACGATCGCCGTCGACGACGGAATCGCTATGGGCCACGGCGGCATGCTGTACTCCCTGCCGAGCCGCGAAATCATCGCCGACTCGGTCGAATACATGGTCAACGCGCACACCGCCGACGCACTCGTCTGCATCTCCAACTGCGACAAGATCACTCCCGGCATGCTCAATGCCGCTCTACGGCTGAACATCCCGACCGTGTTCGTGTCTGGCGGACCGATGGAAGCCGGTAAAGCTGTCGTCGTCGGTGGTGTGGCACAAGCCCCGACAGACTTGATCACGGCGATCTCGGCGTCCGCGAACAGCGACGTCAGTGACGAGGGCCTCACCGAGGTCGAGCGCAGCGCGTGCCCGACGTGCGGGTCGTGCTCGGGCATGTTCACCGCGAACTCCATGAACTGCCTGACCGAAGCGCTCGGACTTGCGTTGCCCGGCAACGGTTCCACGCTGGCCACCCACGTCGCTCGGCGTGCACTGTTCGAACGAGCGGGCACCGCGGTCGTCGAAGCAGCGCTTCGGTACTACCGCGACGAAGACGAAAGCGTCCTGCCGCGGAACATCGCCTCTCCGAAGGCATTCCGCAACGCGATGGCCTTGGACGTCGCGATGGGCGGGTCGACCAACACAGTGCTGCATGTCCTCGCCGCAGCGCAGGAAGGCGAGGTCTTCGACTTCGACCTCGCCGAGATCGATTCGATCAGTCGCGCCGTCCCCTGCTTGTCGAAGGTCTCCCCCAACTCGGATTACCACATGGAAGACGTGCACCGAGCGGGCGGAATCCCCGCGATCCTGGGTGAGTTGCGTCGCGCGGGTTTGCTGGAAACCGACGTCTCGACGGTCCATACGCGGTCGTTCGACGACTGGCTCGACACCTGGGATATCCGCTCCGGCAAGGCATCCGACGAAGCGATCGAGCTGTTCCATGCCGCGCCCGGCGGTGTCCGCACGGTCGAGCCGTTTTCCACGAACAACCGGTGGTCCTCGCTCGACACCGACGCGGCCGGCGGCTGCATCCGGGACTTCGAGCACAAATACACAGTCGAGGGTGGGCTCGCCGTTCTGCGCGGCAACATCGCACCGGACGGCGCCATCATCAAGACCGCAGGCATCGACGAAGAACTCTGGAACTTCCAAGGGCCCGCACGCGTCGTCGAATCGCAGGAAGAAGCGGTTTCCGCAATTCTCGGCAAGGTCATCCAGCCGGGTGAGGTGCTGGTCGTGCGCTACGAGGGTCCGGCAGGTGGTCCGGGAATGCAGGAAATGCTGCACCCCACTGCATTCCTCAAAGGCTCCGGCCTCGGCCGCAAATGCGCGTTGATCACCGACGGTCGCTTCTCCGGTGGATCGTCGGGCATCTCGGTCGGCCACATCTCCCCCGAAGCCGCACACGGCGGCGCCATCGGCTTGATCGAAGACGGCGACCAGATCCTGATCGACGTGGTGACGCGGAAGTTGGAGTTGTTGATCGACGACGAAGTCTTGGCCGAACGACGCGCCAAGATGGAAGCCTCCGAGCGACCCTGGCAACCCGTCGCCCGTGAACGTGTGGTCACAACCGCCCTGCGCGCCTACGCCGCACTGGCCACCTCGGCCGACAAAGGCGCGGTCCGCCGGGTGCCATAGACGCTGAGCGCACATTCCTTGCAGATCGAGACGGGAATCCGTGGCGAATCGTCAGGAATGAGCGTTCAGCGGTCAGTTCATCGGTTGAGTTGCTGGGCGAGGCCGACCATGACGCCTTCGGGACCGCGGACGTAGCACATGCGCCAGTCGTCGCCGATCTGCGCCAACTCGCCGACCAGGGTCGCGCCGAGGGCTTGCACACGGGCAACGGTGTCGTCGATGTCGTCTACGGCGAACATGACGCGCAAGTAGCCGCGCGTATTCACCGGTGCGTTCGGATTCCCGCCGACTGCTTTCGGCGTCAAGTACTGCATCAACTCGACCTTGCCGTGACCGTCTGGAGTCCGCATCATCGCGACGTCGACGCGCTGGCCTTCGATCGCGACGATGCGATCGGCCCAATCGGCCTCGATGGTTCCCTTGCCCTCCAGCTCCAGCCCCAGTGCGGTGAAGAACTCGATAGCGGCCTCGAGGTCGTCGAAGACGATGCCTACGTTGTCCATTCGTTCGATCATGGTGTTCCTTCCTGTCGTAGTGTCCCTGGGACGGAGCCGTCAGCACATTCTCGACATCGAGATCGGAGCATCGATGAAGGCAGTCCGTTTCAGCCGGTTCGGGGGTCCGGAGGTACTCGAAATCGTGGATCTTCCCGATCCGCATCCAGGTCCGGGCCAGGTGCGTATTGCGGTGCGGGCGGCGGGCATCAATGCGAGCGACTGGAAGAAGCGTCAGGGTCTGATCGACGAGGAGCTTCCGCAGACGCTGGGCTACGAGGCGGCGGGCGTCGTCGATGAGCTTGGGCTCGGTGTCGCGGATGTGGCTGTCGGCGATCGCGTATTCGGGTTCGCTGAAGAGGCTGTGGCCCAGGCCGAATCGGCTGTGCTCTCCTACTACGCAGTGATCCCCGCGTCCATCGACTTTCCTGGTGCAGCGGCGTTGCCTGCAGCGATCGAGACCGCCACGCGTGCGCTGGATCAACTCGGAGTCCGACGCGGCACGACCGTGCTGGTCAACGGCGCGTCGGGAAGTATCGGTAGCGCTGCCGTTCAACTCGCCGTGTTGCGGGGTGCACGCGTGATCGGCACTGCCGGTGCGGCAAACCAGGAGTACCTGCGATCGCTGGCCGCCGAACCGGTGGTCTACGGCGAGGGGCTCGTCGAACGAGTCCACGCAGTCGCGCCTGACGGCGTCGACCTCGCGCTCGACGTGGCTGGCAATGGCATCCTGCCCGAGCTGATCGAACTCGCCGGCGACCCCGCGAACGTCGTGACTCTCGCCGATTTCGCGGGAGCGCAGAAGTACGGGGTGACGTTCAGCAGAGGCGACACCGGCCGCGCGGTCCACGTACTCGATGAGATCGGCGAGTTGATCGACTCCGGGCGCTTCACACTCCCGGCAATCCAGACCTTTCCACTTGCCGAGGTCGCCGAGGCACACCGCGTGGGCGAGGCGGGGCGCGTGCGCGGAAAGCTCGTCTTGGTGGTCTAGATGAACGGATTTCCGCCGTGCAGGAAGATCCACGTGCATGCAGCGGCGGCGATTGCGGCGAGCAAGGCCAACAGCGAGCCGATGTAGGGTCTCGTCGCCCAGCCTCGACCGCCGTCGAATGCGTACTTGCCTGGCCCGGTCAGGATGATTGCCGCGGCCGCCAACATCAGGACCGTCTCGTACTCGGGTGACGGCGTGATCGTCTTACCGTCGGCACCAGTGGTCGTGAACTGCAAGCCGTGCTGCATGTTCTGCTTGACCAGCCAAGCATCGATGATCACAGCAAGGACCGCGCCACCGGCCAACGGCGTCGCCAACCCGATGATCAGCAGCGAACCACCGGCTAGTTCGCCGATCGTGACCATGATCGCGGACAGTCGTGGCTGCGACCAGCCGCCTGACGCAAGTCCGCGCTCCATGCCGTCGAGGCCCGGACCGCCCCACCAGCCGGTGAGTTTCTGCAACCCGTGATAGACGAAAATCCCGCCGACGGTGAGCCGCAGAATGAGCAAGCCGAGATCGAGTGTGCCGCGATTGGTTTTCGCTTCGTCCCCGAACGTTCGTGCCGGTGCCCGCTTCGCCTTCGTCAGCGGAACTGCCGGCGGAGGCGGGGGCGTTTCCGGCTCGAACGCGTACTTCTGCGCAGGCTCTTCGAAGTCGGATCGGTATGGCGGCAGCTGCGAAGTTGCGTCGATGTCGAGGTCCTCGTCGGTCTGTGGCATCTGGGGATAAGCGATCGGCAGTCGCTCGGTCGGCCCATCGAACGGGCTGGACGCCGCACGACCGGTCGTCGTCTCATCGCTCGTACCCGACTTGTTCTGCGGCGTCTCGGTCACGCACACAGGGTAGGGCCACCCAGTTACGAGCCGGTGAATATCGTGGCCGACGCGCCGAGTCGGCTGCACGGCGCGACCCCGTCCGAACGCCCATCGCCAGGTTTTGCGTAACGTGAGTAGCTATGACGTTGGCTGTATTGCGGGTGCGACGCAAGCGCACTCGCACGCTGCGCCGAATCACGATCGCGGTGGTTGCGCTCGCACTCGCACTTACCGGGTGCGCCCGCTTCGACGACTCCGGGTCCAGCCCATTCAGTCCGGAGCCCTCGCTTGGGCAAGACAACCAAAATCCCAAGAAGCCAGACCCGACAACGACGACCCCGCGTAAGCGGCCGAACCTGCCCTGCATCGATCCGGACCCGCGAGTGGTCGGCACCTGCCTCGACACCACCGGCGGCATCATCGGGATGCCGGACGGTCAGTCTGCGCTCGTCGCCGAACGACGGACCGGCCGCATCATGCAGGTCACCGTCGGTCAGCAGGAAACTGGTCAGCTTCCGGTCGAGGTCGCGCGCATCGCCGTCGACGGCTCTGGCGACGGCGGCCTGCTCGATCTCGCGCTCTCCCCTAATTACCAAGAAGATCGGCTGATCTACGCCTACATCACGACCCCGAGCGACAACCGCATCGTTCGATTCGCGCTCGATGATTCGCCGAAGGACGTGTTCACCGGTATCCCGAAGGGGTCGACCGGAAATGCCGGTGCGATCGACTTTTCGGACGCCAACACGATGGTGGTCGTGACCGGCGACGCCGGGAATCCCTCCGCGGCAGCCGATCCGGCGTCGCTGGCGGGCAAGCTGTTCAGCATCACCAAACCGTCGACCGTCGCGCCGACCGCGCCACCGAAGATCTTGTTGTCGGGTATCGGGGTAGCCGGTGACGTCTGTGTCGAGTCAGCCACCACGATCTGGGTCACGGACCGGACCGCCACTGAAGATCGCCTGCAGAAGGTGACCGACGGCGTCCCCGGTGCGACACCGGCATGGACCTGGCCGGACCGTCCTGGCGTCGCGGGCTGCGTAGCCCTGGGCACCACCGTCGCAGTCGCGATGACCAACGGCAAGGCCGTCGGCTTCCTGACCGTCGACGCCACGACCGGAGCGATAACCGCTCCCCCGACGCTGACCGTGCAAAACGAATTCGGCCAGATCGGCGGGCTTGCGGCCGGACCGCAGGGGTTCCTCTGGGCCGCGACGGTCAACAAGACCGCAGGCGAGCCCGGTCAGTTCGACGACCGCGTGGTCCTCGTGCCGCTCCCCGCAGGTGGCGGAGGCGGACCGGACTAGGAGCAGGCCTCGATCACGAGCTCGCGCACGCGAGCCGGATCGGCCTGACCCTTGGTCGCCTTCATGACCGCACCGACGATGGCGCCTGCAGCCTGGACTTTGCCGCCGCGAATCTTTTCGGCGACACCGGGATTGGCTGCAATCGCTTCGTCGACGGCCGCCTTGAGCAGCCCTTCGTCCCTGACGACGCCGAGCCCGCGGGCAGCGACGATCTCGTCGGGGTCGCCTTCGCCGTCGAGGACGAAATCCACGACCTGCTTGGCGACCGTGTTGTTCAGCGTCTTCGCCGTCACCAGCGATATGACTTTCGCCAACTGCGCAGGCGTGATCGGCAGCTCGGTGAGCTCGACGCCGCGCGTGTTCGCCTGCTGCGCAAGGTAAGACACCCACCACGACCGCGCTGCATCGGCCGGTGCACCGGCTTCGACGGTCGCGATGACGAGGTCGACAGCTCCGGAGTTGACGAGGTCGCGCATCTCGGCGTCCGAGATGGCCCACTCCTGCTGAATGCGGGCCCGCCGCAACCAGGGCAACTCGGGCAAGGTCGCACGCAGCGTTTCGATCCACTCCGCGTCGGGCGCAACGGGTTCGAGGTCAGGCTCTGGGAAGTAGCGGTAGTCCTCGGCGGTCTCCTTGCGGCGACCCGGGGAAGTCGTACCGTCCGCCTCCTGGAAGTGACGGGTTTCCTGAACGACCTCGCCGCCGCTGGCCAGAACAGCCGCCTGCCTGCGCATTTCGTAACGGACCGCGATCTCGACGCTCTTGAGCGAGTTGACGTTCTTCGTCTCCGTGCGGGTGCCCAATTCCGTTGCGCCGATCGGCATCAGCGAGACGTTCGCGTCGCACCGCAGGGAACCCTGGTCCATGCGGACGTCGGAGACGCCGAGCGCCTTCAGCAGGTCGCGCAGCGCGGTGACGTATGCGCGCGCCACCTCGGGCGCCCGCTCCCCCGCGCCCGAGATGGTCTTCGTGACGATTTCGACGAGCGGAACTCCGGCGCGGTTGTAATCCAGGAGCGAGTGGCTGGCACCGTGGATGCGTCCGGTCGCACCGCCGACGTGCAGCGACTTACCCGTGTCTTCCTCCATGTGCGCGCGCTCGATCTCGACCCGCCAGGTGCTGCCGTCGTCGAGGACGACGTCGAGGTAACCGTTGGTCGCAATGGGCTCGTCGTACTGGCTGATCTGGTAGTTCTTGGGCTGGTCCGGGTAGAAGTAGTTCTTTCGCGCGAACCGGCCCCAAGGCGTGATGTCGCAGTTCAGCGCCAATCCGATCCGGATCGCGGACTCGACCGCCAACTGGTTCACCACGGGAAGCGAGCCCGGAAGTCCGAGGCAGACGGGGCAGACCTGGGTGTTCGGTTCGGCGCCGAACGCGGTCGGGCAACCGCAGAACATCTTCGTCACGGTCCCGAGCTCGACGTGCACTTCCATGCCGAGTACCGGCTCGAACTTTGCGAGGACGTCGGAGTAGTCGAGCAGCTCGACGGTTGCGGCGGTCATGTGGCCATTATCCCTGTGCGCGAGTCTCACCCTCGAAGGGGTGAAACTCGCGCACGGTTCGGGTCAGGGCTTGCGGCCCAAGTAACGCAGCAGCTCTGCCTCGGCACCGCCGTTGTCACCTTCGACGATCGCGGCGAAGACGCCGTAGTTGCGCAACGGTTCGACGATCGCGTGGGCGACAACCAGCAGCTGGGCGGCCAGTTCGTCGCCCAGCGGCGACGGCTGCCCCGTCCCGATCGCGATGTCCCACGCATGGACGGCCGCATCCATTGCGCACGCTCCCGAGGCGATCGAGATCGGCAGCTCGCCGTGCGGCAACGGCGTCGGGGCAGATTCGCGGTCGTCGGCGACGGCAGCCCACGCCTTCGCGGTCTCTTCGATGGCCGCTCCGACCAAGGCAACCGGGTCGCCCGCGATGGTTCCCGACGGCGAGAAGGGGTCGAAGTCCGGACCGGAACCCACACCGAGCGCCGACGCGTAGGCCAGCTGGTCGCCTGCGGCGTGCTGGACGACCTGCGTGACGGTCCACTCCGAGCACGGCGTCGGGAGGTTCCACTGGTCGGCCTGCACTGCAGCGACTGTCGTCTCAAGTGCGCGGTGCGAAGCGGCAAGAACGTCGCGCCAGGTGTTGTTCGTCATGAGAAGGCCTTTCGGTCGTCGTTTTCGTTATATCTGAAGCCTATTTGTCTATTAGGCTAGATTCGTTCCTAATACCAACGGAGACCGAAAAAAGATGGCAGAAACAGCAACTCGGGTCCTTCGACTGCTGTCGCTGCTGCAGGACCGCAACGTGCGCACAGGCACCGAACTCGCCGACCGTCTCGGCATCAGCGGTCGCACACTGCGCAACGACATCCAGCGGTTGCGCGAACTCGGCTACCCCATCGATGCCACGCGTGGCTCGGTCGGCGGCTATCGACTCGGTCACGGCTCCACCATGCCGCCGCTGCTGCTCGACGACGACGAAGCGGTCGCCGTCGCTGTCGCGATCGGTCTCGCCGAGGACGGATCGACGGGGATCGCCGACATCACCGAAAGTTCGGCACGCGCGTTGGCGAAGTTGGAGCAGATTCTGCCGAAGCGGCTGCAGCGCAAGGTCACTGCGTTGCGGCGAGCGACCGACATCGGTCCGGCCACGACCGGCTCGCGCGAGCCTGACGCGCCCGTATCCGCAAACATTCTCGCCACGATCGCCGGCGCGATTCGCGACAACACGACCGTACGAATCTCGGAGCTGGACGAGGTCGAGCCCTATCGCCTGGTCAATTGGCAGCGACGTTGGTATCTCGTCGCCTACGACCTCGGGACACATCGCTGGCGAGCGCTTCCCGTCGCCCTGATCGAGCGGGCCGGCATCGGCACTCGACGCTTCCGCCCGCGCAGCCTCCCCAACGAAGACCTCGTGGCATTCGTCCTGCGCGAGATTGCGTCGACGGCGTGGAAAGTGCACGCAAGGGTCACGGTCCTCGCGCCTGCCGACACGGTCATCGCCCGGATCAACCCGGCGGTCGGCGTCGTGGAGGCCGTCGACGCGAACACCTGCATCCTCGTAACCGGTGCTGACGCAATGGAAACCATCGCGATCTACCTCAGCATGCTGATGATGGACTTCCGCGTCGACGATCCCCCGGAGTTGGTCGAGCACATTCGCACTCTTGGCAGGCGATACACCGCAGCCGTCGACTGTGAGCGAATTTCACCCCTGGAGGGGTGAGACGCGCGCACGGGGTGGGGTTAACCGAAGAAAGCTGCTGCTTCTTGATAGCGATAGGCGGGAACGGTTTTCAACTGCTTGACGGCGTCGGCGAGCGGGACCAACTCGATGCGCGTGCCGTGCAGCGCGACCATATTGCCGAATTCGCCTCGATGGGCGGCCTCCGCAGCGTGCAGACCGAATCGGGTGGCGAGGACGCGGTCGTACGGCGTGGGTGTTCCGCCGCGCTGAACGTGGCCGAGCACCGTGGTCCGGACCTCTTTGCCGAGTCGGCGCTCGATTTCGTTTCCGAGTTGTTGCGCGACGCCGGTGAACCGCTTGTGGCCGAACTCGTCGATTCCGCCCTCGCGCAACGTCATCGACTTCGGGTCGGGCTCTGCGCCTTCTGCGACAACGCAAATGAAGTGCGAATCGCCGCGCTGAAAGCGTTTCTTCACCGTCGCACAGACTTCCGCGACGTCGAACGGCTCCTCGGGCACCAGGATCAGGTGCGCGCCGGACGCCAACCCGGCATTCAACGCGATCCAGCCGGCATGCCGGCCCATCACCTCGACGAGCATCACGCGCTGATGTGACTCGGCGGTGGTGTGCAGCCGGTCGATGGCGTCGGTCGCGATGCTGAGCGCCGTGTCGTGACCGAACGTGACGTCGGTGCAGTCGATGTCGTTGTCGATCGTCTTCGGCACCCCGACGACGGGCACGCCTTCCTCCGACAGCCAGTGCGCGGCGGTCAGCGTTCCCTCACCGCCGATCGGGATGAGCACGTCGATGCCGTTGTCGTCCAACGTCTGCTTTATCTGCTCGATGCCGGCTTTGAGCTTGTCCGGGTTGGTCCGGGCGGTGCCGAGGATCGTCCCGCCCTTGGTGAGGAGCCGGTCGGTGCGATCGTCGTTCTGGATGATGATCTTTCGGTCTTCGAGCAGACCACGCCACCCGTCCCGAAATCCGACGATGGTGTCGCCGTAGCGCCCGTTCGCTGTGCGCACGACCGCTCGGATCACCGCATTCAGACCTGGACAGTCGCCGCCACCCGTGAGTGTTCCGATTCGCAATTGCCGACCCCATCGTGGAAGAAAGGTTCTGCTCGTCCCCTTATCTTGCATCCTCGCGGGGGCGTCCGCTCACTACCCGGGGGTAACCAGGCCGCTCTCGTACGCAAGCACGACCGCCTGCGCTCGATCTCGCAGGCTCAGTTTCGACAACACCTTGCCGACGTGGGTTTTCACGGTTTGCTCCGCGACGAACAGCGCAGTGGCGATCTCGGTGTTCGACAGGCCTTTTGCGATCAACTCGAGCACTTCACGTTCACGCGGTGTGAGCGACTGCAACGCTGTCGACTTGATCCGTGGCACTGCGCGGCGTTTGGTGACGTCGGCGATCAGCCTGCGCGTGACGGTCGGCGCCAGCAACGCCTCGCCGTCTGCCACCACCCGGACCGCCCGGACCAACTCTTCGGCGGGGGCGTCTTTGAGCATGAATCCGCTGGCGCCGATGCTGAGCGCTTCGTACACGTAGTCGTCGATATCGAACGTCGTGAGCATCAGCACCCGGACAGGCGGATCGAAGCCCGCGGACAAGATGACCCGTGCTGCCTCGAGTCCGTTCATCTCCGGCATCCGGACGTCCATGAGTACGACGTCGGGACGGAGTCGCCTGCATTCGGCGACGGCGACTTTGCCGTCCGCGGCATCTCCGACGACGCTGATGTCCGGTTGCGCGGCCAGGAGTGCCCCGAAACCCTGGCGCACCATCGCCTGGTCGTCGGCGATCAAAACCGTTATGGCCACCCCGTCACCCTATGCCGAGTGGTGCGCGAACCCCGCGACCACTCCGACGGGCAACTGTGCCATCACCTCGAACCCACCCTCTGCCCTCGGCGTGGCCGTGAGAAGTCCGCCGACGGCCAGTGCGCGGTCGCGCATTCCGCCGATTCCGCTGCCGCCGGTCGCATCGTGGGAAACCTGCTGCGGCGCAGTGGCCGCCTCGTTGACGACGCTCAAAGACACCAGGGCCAAACCGTATTCGATCGTCACTCGGACCGGTGCGCCCGGCGCATGGCGCGATGCGTTCGACAACGACTCCTGCAAGATGCGGTACACCGCGAGACCGGTCGTCTCCGAGATCGCGCTGCGATCGCCATTGATGTTCCAGGACAATGGAACTCCAGCCCGCAGACTGCCTTCCAGCAGTTCTTCGACCTGAGCGGTGCCAGGCTGAGGCGCATGCTCCGGCCCCACGCCGTCGCTGCGCAGCACGCCGAGGATGCCCCTGATCTCGTTCAGCGCCTCACGCGCGGTCGCGCCGATCGATTCGAATTCGGCTCTAGCAGAAGGCGATACATCAGGTACGCGGTAGGCGGCAGTCTGCGCTTGGACGACGACCAGCGACATGTGGTGTGCGACGACGTCGTGCAGATCGCGGGCGATGCGCGCTTTTTCTTCCAACACGGTCCGGCGGGCGCGCTCGAGCTCGCTGACTTCCTCCTGTTCGGCGAGCTGGCGACGAGACAGGACGAGCCATCGCACCAGCAGCGCGACAACGACCGTGGCAGTGAGTAACACGGTCCAGCCCGCTCGTGCACCAGGACCCATGTTCGCGACGAACAGCAGGACAGTCGAAACCCATGCGACACCGACGATGGGCAATGCGGTCCGCAAGCTGACCGCGAACAGCAACGGCAACAGAACGAGAATGTGGACGACTTGCCATGGGATCTCGTTGCCCGGCGTCGACGCGAACGCAATCGGGATCACCAACGCCGAGATAGCTGAAATTGCCCACCCCAGTGCTGGATTCGCCCTGATCAGAATGAACGGTCCAGCTGCGAGCGCCGCCACGACCGGTTGAATCGGCGCCGACACCGAGTGCGTGACGTGCAAGGTGGGCCAGGCGATCGCGAAGAAGATCCCGGTGACCAGAACGATCAGCCAGTCCAGCCCTCGGCTCCAATTCACACGCCGCACGCGGCCAATTGTCAACATGACACGACACTATGAACCCAGACGCGCGGTGTCGTCATACCTGGGAGTGAAATGCGCGCGGCACCGCAGAGTGATGTGAGCGCGTGCGCCGCATTTCTAACGTCGTCGGCTATGCGAAGAACTGTGTGGACGAATCGTGCGGTCGCGGCAGCGGCCATTCTGACCGTCGCGTCTGCCGCGCTCGCGCCTGCAGCGAGTGCAGCAGGGACCGGGCCGGAAAGTGCGCAGGCGCGGAACATGATCGCGGCGTTGACGACGGACGCGGCACCTGTGATCCCAGCTGATTTCGAGTCCGTGATCGGGTATCGGCCAACCGTGGTCGACGGCTTCCTCGCCAACCCCGACGGCGACTGCTCCTCCCCCGTCACCCTGCCTGCCGAGTTCGATTCGGCCTGCAAAGCACACGATTTGGGCTACGACGTGCTGCGATACGCCGACCGTGCAGGCGAGCCGCTCGGTCCGTGGGCACGGCAGGCGATCGACGCGCAACTGGGCACCCGGATGCACGACGCGTGTGGCTCGCGATCCGACTCCGTCGCGCGCGCCGGGTGCTCGACGATGGCCGACATCGCAATCGGCTTCGTCGATGCCAACTCGTGGCGGCAGGGGTACGTCACGCCCGGACCCGAGCCGGTCGGAATCTATTGTGCAGCGGCGTTGTTCGTGGGCATCCTGCTGATCGGTGTCGGCATGCTGCATTGGCGGCCGCGCACATTCGCTCTGGGACAACTACTTCGAGAAGCAGTGGCATGAGCGCAGTTGTCGAGACCTCATCGCGGCCATTTGCACTTGCCCGAACGGTCGCGCTGCCACGAGTGGGGACGTCTGCCGCGGTATCGGCGATGACGATGGCGTCGCTGGCCCCTGGTTTGCTACCGCGGACCGCAACCATGCAAGCGGTCGTGACCGGCGTGTTCGTCGCACTCGGTCTGAGTGTCGGGCGAGTGGTTCGAGGAAGCGATGCGGTCCGCCTGGTCGGCGTCGTTGTCGGGCTGCTCGGTGTCAGTTGGGCATTCGTCGCCGCCGATCGGTGGCAGGACGGTCTGCGGGCGGCGATGGGTGCGCCTTTGTTGGGTCCGGGCTATTGGGTCCAGGTGTGGGCGGGCGCGGGCGTCGTCGTCCTGGCGCTGTACGGAGTTGTGAAGCTGCTCGGTGCGACCGCGCGGACCCTCGGACCCGCATTGCTGGTTGCGGTGACGGTCGCCGCAACAGCTGTCGGTGTCCCGGCGCTGGTGGACTGGCGGACCAGTTCGTACGGCGCTGCCAACTCGTTCGTCGATCCCGACGTGCATCGACCGCTGTCGGTTGCCCCAGCCGCGTGGGAGCGACTCGGCGCGGAGGGGCGAAAGTTCTTGGGCGGCAGGCCTACTCGTTCCAGCGTGCGCGTGTACGCGGGAATCTCCTCGGCTCCGGACCTCGCCAGCCGAGTCGCACTGGCGATTCGAGAGCTCGAGCAGTCCGGCGGGTTGACGCGGTCCAACATCGTCGTGGCGATACCCACCGGGTCCGGCTGGATCGACGCCAACGCTGTCACCGGGTTCGAGCGTCGCTTCCACGACGACGTGGCAATCGTCGGCGTGCAATATTCGTACGCGCCGAGTTGGGCGACGTTCCTTTTCGGGCGTCGGGCAGCACAGGATTCGGCCAGTGCAGTGGTGCAGGCGGTCGCCGAACGAATTGCGTCGTTGCCGCACCCCCCGAATCTGTACGTCTACGGGCAGAGCCTTGGCGCGATCGGGGGAAGCCACGCGGTCCGTGGCGTCGCGACCTGCGGAACGCTGTGGGCCGGTCCGCCTGCGGGAGCCGTCGAGCGTGGGTCGGCGACCGTGCTGGCCAACAGCTCGGACCCGGTGATTCGTTGGTCGCCGCGACTGCTGTACGCACCGCCGGACCTGTCCGGAGCCAGGCCCGACGCCCCGGCACCGCAATGGCTTCCGGTGGTGAGCTTCCTCCAGACCGCGGTCGACCTGCTCGCCGCCCTCGACGCCCCGGCCGGCCATGGCCACCGGTACGCGGTGGACCAGGGCACCGCGATGCCCGGGTGTTGATCACACCCTCGTGAGTCTTTTTGGAGTCCCTGGACTCCAAAAAGACTCACGAGGGGTGGAAGCGACCTAGCCCCGCACCACCGGACCGCGGGCGAGCTCGTACGCGGCGCCGACACGGTATAGGCGGTCGTCGGCGAGTGCGGGAGCCATGATCTGGAGACCGACGGGCAGTCCGTCGTCCGCGCTCAGGCCCGAGGGCACCGACATCGCGCAGTGGCCGGCGAGGTTGGTCGGGAGGGTGCAGAGATCCGAGAGGTACATGGCCAGCGGGTCGTCGACCTTCTCGCCGAGCTTCCATGGCGTGAACGGGCTGGTCGGCGAGATGAGGACGTCGGCCTGTTCGTAGGCCTTGTCGAAATCGCGGGCGATAAGCGTACGGACCTTCAGCGCCTGACCGTAGTAGGCGTCGTAGTATCCAGCGGACAGCGCGTAGGTGCCGATCATGATGCGCCGCTTGACTTCTGGACCGAATCCAGCCGCGCGGGTGGCTGCCATGACTTCTTCTGCGCTCATGTTTCCGTCGTCGACGCGCAGGCCGTAACGCATCGCGTCGAAACGCGCAAGGTTCGACGACACCTCGCTCGGTAGGATCAAGTAGTACGCCGCGAGCGCGTATTCGAAATGAGGACAAGAGACTTCGACGACTTCGGCACCGAGATCCGTCAGCACCGCGACCGCGGCGTCGAACGACGCGATGACGCCCGGCTGGTAGCTGTCGGAGTGCAGTTCCTTGACGACGCCGACGCGCACGCCCTTCAGATCACCACGCGCGCCTTCGCGCGCGGCGGCGACCACCGGCGGAACCGGAGCGCCGAGGGACGTCGAATCGCGCGGATCGTGGCCTGCGATGACTTCGTGCAGCAATGCGGTGTCGAGCACTGTGCGACCGCACGGACCGCCTTGGTCCAGCGACGATGCGCACGCGACAAGTCCGTAGCGAGACACTGTTCCGTAGGTCGGCTTCGTCCCGACCGTTGCGGTCACTGCTGCTGGCTGCCGAATCGAGCCACCGGTGTCGGTGCCGATCGCCAGCGGTGCCTGGAACGACGCCAGCGCAGCCGCCGAGCCACCGCCCGAGCCACCGGGGATGCGAGTGGTATCCCAGGGATTCTTCGTCGGCCCGTAGGCGGAATTCTCCGTCGACGACCCCATCGCGAACTCGTCCATGTTCGTCTTGCCGAGGACCGGAATTCCGGCGGCACGCAAGCGCGAGGTGACCGTCGCGTCGTACGGCGATACCCAGCCCTCGAGGATCTTCGAGCCGCAGGTGGTCGGCATGTCCGTCGTCGTGAAGACGTCCTTCAGCGCCAACGGAACACCGGCAAGCGCCGAGACCGGCTCACCGTTGGCGAGCGCCTTGTCGACGTCTGCCGCAGCGGCGAGTGCCTGCTCACGACCGACGTACAGGAAGGCGTTGTATTCGGAGTCGGTGGCGGCGATCCGGCTCAGATGCGCCCGCGTGACCTCGACCGAGGACAGTTCGCGGGAATGAATGCGGGCAGCGAGGTCGGATGCGTCCAGCTGCGTCAGATCGACTCCGGTCACTGCTCCTCCCCCAGAATCTGCGGCACCTGGAAACGGCCCTCTTCGGCAGCGGGCGCGCCCGACAACGCCTGTTCGGGCGTCAACGACGGCACAATGACGTCAGGTCGCGTGACGTTGGTGACCGGGTTCGGGTTCGCGGTGGGTGGCACATCGTCAGCCGCAACCTCAGCGACCGTTTTGACGTGATTCAGTATCGAATCCAGCTGGCCAGCGAACTGGTCGAGCTCGGAGTCGCTGAGGGCGAGCCGGGAAAGCCGCGCGAGGTGAGCGACCTCGTCACGGGAAATGGCAGGCACCGCGATTAGCCCCTTTCGTGGGAGAGTCACCGCACAGCCTAGCGATCGGCAGTTTGTATCGGACCCGTGACCAGCTCTTGTCTGTTGGATCACGTCACTGGTTCCGACCGAGCGGTCCGGGGCTCGAAGTGTAAGGATTGCCGAATCTGCGTGCCCGACAGTGGGCAGGCCCCTAGAAAGGACGCACGTGTCTTACCTGCTTCGCGTCCAGCTCCCCGACCGTCCCGGCAGCCTTGGACAGCTCGCACTCGCGCTCGGCTCAGTCGGTGCGGACATCTTGTCCCTCGACGTCGTCGACCGTGTCGACGGTTACGCCGTCGACGATCTCGTGGTCGACGTCGAGCCCGGTTCGCTGCCGGACACGCTGCTCACCGCCGCCGAAGCGCTCGAAGGCGTGCGCGTCGATTCGATCCGGCCGTACTCGGGGATTCTCGATACTCATCGCGAACTCGAGCTGATCGATCAGGTCGCGACGGCTCACGACGATCGCCTGCAGGTGCTGGTCGACGGCGCCCCCCGAATCCTGCGAGTCGGCTGGAGCACCGTGATCGGAATGGGCTCACAGGGCGCATACCGCCTGGTCGGCAGTGCGGGCGCGCCCGAAACCCACGCGACCCAAATCCCGTGGATGCCGCTCGAATCGCCGACGATCCTCGACGGCGACGCCGACTGGGTCCCCCAGATCTGGCGCGACATGAACACGAAGCTCGCAGCAGCGCCGCTCGGCAGAACCGGCAAAGTGCTCGTCCTCGGGCGCCCCGGCGGCCCGGACTTCCGACCCTCCGAAGTTCTCCGACTGGGCTACCTCGCGGGCATCGTCGCCACCGTTCTGGGCTAGAAATAGCGAGTGACTCTTTTTCGGACCCTGTACCGATCAGAGGGCCTCCTGGAGGCACCCACGCCGATGCCTGACGGCTCACTCGTGTTCGCGAACACGACGATGGGTGGCGTTTACCGATTGACCGGCGACACCGCCGAACTCGTCGTCCCCCGAAGGCGCGGAATCGGTGGAATCGCCGTCCACGAAGCAGGCGGTTTCGTGGTTTCCGGGCGTGACCTGGCCTACGCACGCGACACCGATGTGCACTCACTGCTCGCGCCGGACGGCGCGGCCGGGCTCAACGACTTGACGGTCGCGTCAGACGGTTCCGTCGTCGTCGGCGTACTTCGCCACTACCCCACCAAAGGCGAACCGGCAGGCCCGACCGAGGTGCTGCGGCTCGACGCTGCCGGCGACGTGACCACAGTTGCGTCAGATCTGTTGTGGCCCAATGGCATGGGCTTCTCGCCGGATGGCGAAACCCTGTACGTGGCCGAATACGCCGCATCGCGCATTCGCGCGGTCCGTGGGTCGCGAAGCGACATCTTCGCCAGTGCCCCACGCGGCGAATGCGACGGGCTCGCCGTCGACGCCGAGGGTGGCGTGTGGGTCGCGCTCGGCAGTGGTGCCGGTGTTGCGAGGTTCACCCCTGATGGGCAGCTCAGCGAAGTCCTAGATATCCCAGAAGCATTCGTGTCGTCCGTTGCCTTCGGGAGTGGCGGGTTGTTCGTCACCACCATCGGCGCGGTGCTGTTCGCCGACGTCGGGATCGAAGGGCTGCCGAGACCTCTCGCCCGAGTGCCGGTCAGCTAGAGCGTCTTTGGTCGATCAGCACACCGATCCCGTCGAGAATTCGGTCCAGCCCGAATTGCATCGCGTGGGCGGGGCTGCTCGGCGCGTCGAATTCGACGCCCGTCGCGGTCCCGACGCGTGACGAGACCGGATACCGCTCTGGGTCGACGAGTTCGGCGAGAATCGGACCGGTCACGCTCCACCATTGCGCGTCCGTCATCCCGGACTCGGCAGTCGTCTGTTTGACCGTCGTCAGAGCCTTCGCGGTACCTGCGACGTGGGTGAGAACGAGACTCAAGGCCGAATCCATTTCCACGTCGGTGAGCCCGAGTCCGTCGAGCGGTCGAAGCTCGGCTTCGTAGTTGCCCGTGGTGTTCGGGCCGAGGACCGGTCTGTGGTGATCCAGGTGCGGCAACCAGGAATGCCGTTGGTACAGCTCCCAATTGCGCTCCGCGATATAGGTCAGCGCACCGCGCCAGCCACCGTGGACTCGACTCGGTTCATCGACATCGTCGTACAGCTCACCGACGACCCGGTCGGTCATGAGGTCGATCAGGTCGGACTTGCCCGGAACATGTGTGTAGAGCGACATCGCGCCGACGCCGAGTTGCTCGGCGATCCGACGCATCGACACCGCGTCGACCCCGTCACGGTCGGCGATATCGATCGCAGCGTCGACGATCGCGTCCACAGTCAGGCCCGATCTGCCCACTTTTCCGTGCGTGCCCCAGAGCAACGAGAGACTGCGCGCGGGGTCGATCGGGACCTCGCCTTTTGCTGCCACGCGCCAATTTTGCGCCTCCGGCGACGGTGTGCGAGTTTGACCCCCCTAGGGGTGAAATTCGCGCACGAGGGCCGGAGGCGCACAACCGCCGTGGCACGATTGGGTATGGCTTTGCGGGCACTCGAACGGGACGGTCAGCTCGCCGAAATCGCCGCTGCGTTCGCGGAAGCCCAGGCCAAGCGTGGAAACGTCGTCCTGATCAGCGGTGAAGCAGGCATCGGTAAAACGACGCTGGTGCGCGCTTTTTTGGCCGGTCTCGACCCGAGTGTGCGAGTGCTCGCCGGAATCTGCGACGACCTGATGGCCCCTCGAACGCTCGGCGCATTGCGCGACGCGACGCTCACCACCGACGGACCGTTGCGGCAGGCACTGACAGCGGGCTCCCTCGACGACGTGATGACGAGCGCGGTTGCCGAGTTCGCCGGTCCCGCTCCCACAGTCCTCGTCATCGAGGACCTCCATTGGGCCGACGACGCGACGTTGGACGTGTTGGGTCACCTTGCTCGCCGGATCGAAAGCTCGCCGACGCTGGTCGTTCTCACGTTCCGCGACGACGAGCTCTCCGGCGCACATCCGTTGCGTCGTCTGCTCGGGATTCTCTCCGCCGCATCACCGACTCGGCTACGCCTCGAACCGCTGACGATCGGCGCCGTCCGCGAACTTGCCAACGACGACGGCCGTGACGCCGCTGCCCTGCACTCGACCACTGGCGGCAACCCGTTCTACGTGGTGGAGGCCCTGGCGGCCGCGCCGGGTGATGTGTCACCCACCGTCGCAGCGACCGTGCTCGCGCGTGTGCATCGCCTGTCACCGGGCTGCCAGAAGGCGCTGGAGCAACTGTGCGTCGTCCCAGGGACGATCGAATTCGAACTGGCAGAAGAGTTGCTCGGCCGCTCGATCGACTTGCTCGGCGAGGCCGAAGAACGTCGGATCATCGAAATGCGCCCCACCGGAATCGGATTCCGCCACGAGCTGACCCGGCGCGCGCTGGAACACAGCCTGCCCGCGATAGTCCGGCGGTCGGCGAACCGATCGATCATTCGCGTGTTGCTCGAGACCGAGCCGCTGGACCTCGCCCGTCTCGTGCACCACGCCTCCGGCGCAGGCGACGACCGTACAGTCGTCGCGTACGCACCGGCGGCGGGACGCGAGGCCGCGAAAGTCGGTTCGCACCGGCAGGCGTTGATCCACTACGAGGCAGCGCTTCGGACCAATCTGCTCGGTCCGATCGACCGTGCCGCCGTGCTCGACGAGTACGCCTGGGAGCTCTACAACGCGCACCGAGTTGCCGATGCCGTCGGCGCGTCCCGGCAAGCGGTCGAGTTGCACCGCAGCAACGACGACGGCGAGGCAGCAGGCGTCACCATGGTGTCGCTGGCCCATCAGCTGCTCCTCAACGGCGAACCAGCGCAGGCCTTTTCCACGATCACAGAGGCCTTGACGATCCTCGAACAGATTGGGTCCGTGTCGTCACGCGCCTACGTGACGACTTACTACGGTTGCATGCTCGGCACAGCGGAAGTGCTGGCGATGGCTGTGCCGATCCTCGAGCGAGCGCTCAAATTGGCCGCCGAAGCCGAGCGCCCGGACCTGCAGGCCATGTGCTCGATCTACCTCGGTCTCTGCCGCGAGGACCTCGCGAACGACGAGCGGATCGCGATGATTCGCCAGGGCGTCCTCGATGCGGCGGCGAACGGCGATCACGAGGGCGCGGGACGCGGCTACACGATCCTCGCCGAACTCCTCAACCGCTTCGGCTACTTGAACGAGCTGGAGGAGTGCATCGCCGAGGGGTCGGCATACATGGTCGACCACGACCTACCGGTGTACTCGCTGCGTTTCGACATCATGCGGTGCCAGCACATGATTCGGCGCGGTCAGTGGGATGCGGCAGAGCGTGAACTGCGCGCAGTTCTCGAGACGGTGGACGCGGGCAGCATGGTCGGCGTAATCGCGTCGGCTCATCTCGGCAAGATCCTCGCGCGCCGTGGTTCGGCGGATGCCGCGGAGCTCGTGAACAGTACGTTCGAGCGGGCAAAGGCAGCGCGCATCAACCTCCCCCTGGCGTATGCGGGGCTTGCGCACGCGGAATGGAGCTGGCTGTCGGGTCAGCCGATCGCCAGCGACGCCTCAGGGCCGAGGTGGACGCCCAATTCGGCCCACCCAGTCGCAACCCCGATGTATGCGGAGTTCCTGCGACACGCGCAACGAGGCGGCCAGCGCGTCGCGGTCTTCGCAGGCTGCCCCGAACCCTGGGCCAGCGCACTGAAGGGACACTGGCGCGCAGCAGCAGACGCCTGGGCGCGAATCGGCGACCCGTACGAGCAGGCGCTCGAGCTCGGGGACTCCGGCGAACTCGGTCCGATGTTCCAGTCGTTGTCGATTCTGGAAGGCCTGGGTGCCGACGCCGCGGCGGTGGTCGTGCGCAAGCGGCTCCGCGATATGGGCGTCCAACGGCTGCCGCGCGGTCCGGCGGCAACGACGCGGGCGAACCCGTCCGGTCTGACCGAGCGCCAATCGGAGGTGCTGGCGCTGATCGGCGACGGCTTGACGAATACCGAGATCGCGCAGCGCCTCGTGCTGTCTGTCCGGACCGTTGACCACCACGTTTCAGCAATTCTGATGAAGCTGGAGGTGTCGACTCGCCGCGAGGCGGTCGCTCTCGCTCGGCGCCGAGCAGCAGATGCACAGCCGGTTCGTTGACGACTGCAAGGCTATTTTCAGCGTCTTCCAAGATTCGTGTGACGAAATAGTCATAGCGGGCGATACGACAAGCACGCTCGAAACGAAGAGAAAGGCGTGGGGTTCACATGATCAGCTACCTAACCGCGGCTCTCGGCACTGCGCCGATTTTGCTGCTTGCGCTCGGCACGATTGCGCTCGATGTTCGTGACGCGACCAACGAATGGGTTCCGCTCAAGCAGCAGGCCTGATTCGGTCAGCGCAGCAGTAGAGCGCTATCGCCGAACTCGTGCCAGAGATAGCCGGTGTCGAGGGCGGCGTCATACGCAGTTCGCACTGCGGTGGCGCCGACGACGGCTTCCAGCAACATCAAATGTGACGCGCCGGGTGCGTGCCAGCCAGTGACCAGTCCGTCGACCACTCGGGTCGGGCGGTCCGCCGACAGCACCAGATTCGTCCATCCCGTTCGTGCGTGCAGGTGCCCATCGGTATCGGCCACCGACTCGAGCGCACGCGTGACGGTTGTCCCGACCGCGATCACTCTGCCGCCGTTGCGGCGCGTGTGCTCGACCAGCGCAGCCGTCGCTTCCGGCACGGCAAACCGCTCCGGACTTGGCGGCTCACCCGTTTCCGGTGACGAGACCCCGGTATGCAGTGTGATCGGTGCGACGGCGACGCCGCGGACCGCGAGGTCGGTCACCATGCGGTCTGTGAACGGCCTTCCCGCACTCGGCATTTCTGCGCTGCCGTACTCGCGACCGAAGATCGTCTCGTAATAGGTCGCCGACCAGTGCTGCCGCACATACGCGTACGTGATCGGTCGGCCATGGTTTCGGAGAAACCGCGTGACGCTGCCGGTCCCCGAGACGTGCGCGATCCACAGCCGTTGCGCGGGCGGGAGCCATGGGTGCTGCAGGGTGGCGACGACGCCGTCGGGCAAGGCGATGGTGGTACCCGCGACGAGGGCCGAGTCGTGCGGGTGCCCATCGATGGTCCGCGCCTCGACCACCCACGACCCGTCGTCGAGCCAGGTCGAGAAATGCAAAATCACCCGTTGCGCACCGATTCTCCCCGGTACCGCCGCCGTCATCGTGGCCGAATTGTTCACCACGACAAGGTCGCCCGCCCGCAGGTGCTGCGATAGCTCGCGAAAAGTGGCGTGGGTCAACGTGCCACGGTCCGACACCAGCAGCTTCACGCCATCGCGAGTGAGACCACGCGCCTCCGGCGGCGCGGTCGCTTCCCGGTTCGCAGGCAGATCGAAGGCAGGGTCCAGGACCACAACGGTCATCGCGCGGCCCCCGAGAGCAGGTCCGCGGCGATGTAGCGTCCACTCGGCGGTCGGCGGTCGATCAGCTCCAACAGCGCGGGTACGACGGTCTCCGGCTCGGGACGATCCGAGATATCTTCGCCGGGGAATGCGGCCTGGTGCATAGCGGTCCGCATGTCGCCAGGATCGAACGAGTAGACAGGCAGGTCCGGGTTCTCCGCGGCCAGGATGGCGGTGAGGTGGTCGAGCGCTGCCTTCGACGATCCGTAGCCACCCCACCCCTCGTAGGGCGACACCGCTGCGTCGGAGCTGATGTCGATGGCAATGCCGCCGCTTGCGCGTAGCTGCGGCAGGGTCAGCTGCAGAACGGCAAGAGGGGCAACGACATTCGCTTCGAAGACCTTGGTCAGCTCGTCGAGCGGATACTTCGACAGCCTCGGCATCGGACTGGGTCCGAGCGCGCTGGCATTGTTGACGACCAGATCGAGGCGGCCGAACTGGCGCACTGGGTCGATGAGCTTGCCGCGGTGCGTCGGGTCCGTGACATCGCCGACGACGGGAACGAAGGTCGGTCCGAGTTCGTCGCGCAGCAGGTCGAGCCGCTCGGCGCCGCGCGCCGTTCCAATGATGCGCCAGCCCTTTTCAGCGAGCGAGCGCGATAGTGCTCGGCCGAGCCCTGCAGAGGCGCCGGTGATCAGGGCAGTGGGGAATTGATTCATGAACCCATCGTGCGACCTAAACCTTAGTTGAGGTCAAGCGACAGCGTCCGGACCACCCTCCAGCAGCTTGCGGAAACCCTCTTCGTCCAGCACCGGCACCCCCAACTCGCCCGCTTTCTCGGCCTTCGTTCCTGGCGAATCGCCGACGACGACATACGCGGTCTTCTTCGATACCGACCCAGCCGCCTTGCCGCCTCTTGCGAGGATTGCCTCCTTCGCTTCGTCGCGCGAGAAGCCTTCCAGCGATCCCGTCACCACGATCGACATGCCCTCGAGGTTGCGTTCGATCGACGCATCGCGTTCGTCCTCCATCCGGACTCCCGCGGCTTTCCATTTCTCAACGATGCTGCGATGCCAATCGACCTCGAACCACTCCGCGATCGAGACCGCAATCGTCGGACCGACACCTTCTGCTGCGGCGATCTCCTCACCCGACGCCGCCATGATGGCGTCCAAACTCCCGAAGTGTGCCGCGAGCGCCCGCGCGGCCGTCGGCCCAACGTGCCGTATCGACAGCGCGACGAGAACCCGCCACAGCGGGCGGTCCTTGGCAGAAGCCAGGTTGTCCAGCAGCCGTTTTCCGTTCGCCGACAGCCCACCCGCCTTCGTGGTGAACAGCGTCGTCTTCATCAGGTCTTCTTCGGTCAGCGAGAACAGGTCGCCTTCGTCGGTGATGACGCCGCTCTTGAGCAGATCGATCGCGGCCTCGTAACCCATGGCCTCGATATCGAACGCGCCCCGGCCTGCGACGTGAAACACGCGCTCGCGCAACTGCGCTGGACACGTCCGTGCGTTGGGGCAACGAATGTCGGCGTCGCCCTCCTTCTCGAACGCCAGCTCCGTTCCGCATTCCGGGCAGTGCGTCGGCATGACGAATTCGCGCTCGTCGCCGGTCCGTAGGTCGACCACCGGACCGAGCACTTCCGGGATGACGTCACCGGCTTTGCGGATCGTGATCGTGTCGCCGATCAACACGCCTTTGCGCTTGACCTCGGACCCGTTGTGCAGGGTTGCGCGCGACACAGTCGACCCTGCAACCGTGACCGGCTCGGTGAACGCGAATGGCGTGACCCTGCCGGTTCGTCCCACGCCCACCCGGATATCGAGCAGCTTGGTCGTGACCTCTTCCGGCGGATATTTGTACGCAATGGCCCAGCGAGGTGCCCGCGAGGTGGTGCCGAGCCGACGTTGCAACGAGACCTCGTCGACCTTGACGACCATGCCGTCGATTTCGTGTTCGATGTCGTGGCGATGCTCGCCCCAGTAGGCAACCTTGTCGACTATCGCGTCGGCACCCTGTACGCGTGTCGTGTGCGTGGACACCGGCAGCCCCCATGCCGCAAGCGCTACGTACGCCTCGAACAACGTCTCCGGAGCGAAACCTTCGGACCGGCCGAGGCCGTGACAGATCATCCCGAGGTTTCGCTTCGCCGTGACCGCCGGATTCTTCTGTCGAAGCGAACCGGCCGCGGTGTTGCGCGGATTGGCATACGGCGGTTTGCCTTCCGCGACAATCGCCGCGTTGAGAATCTCGAAGTCTTCGAGCCGGAAGTAGACCTCACCCCGGACTTCGAGCACGGCCGGAATCGGGAATTCGTCTGTGGCAGTGAGTTGGTGCGGGATCTCCCTGATGGTCTTCGCGTTGAGGGTGACATCCTCGCCGGTCCGGCCATCGCCGCGCGTCGCCGCCCGGACCAGCTTCCCGTTCTCGTACACGAGATTGAGCGCGACCCCGTCGATCTTGACTTCACACAAGTAGTGCAAGTCGGTCCCGGCATCGGCCTCCACGCGCTTGACCCACGCCCGCATCGACTCTTCGTCGAAGACGTTGTCCAGGCTCAACATTCGTTCGAGGTGATCGACTGCAGTGAACTCCGTCGCGAATCCCCCACCGACGAGTTGCGTGGGTGAATCCGGCGTCCGGAGCTCGGAGTGGGCCTCTTCCAGTGCGTTCAGTTGTGTCAGCAGCGCGTCGAACTCACCGTCGCTGATGGTGGGCGAATCGCGGACGTAGTAGCGAAATTGGTGCTCGCGAACCTCTTCCGCGAGCTTCTGCCACTGCTCACGTGCCTCGTTTTCCGTCACCACCGCAGATTAGTCGAGGCCTCCGACACCCCGAACTGTGCGCGAATTTCACCCTTGCGGGGGTGATACGCGCGCACGGGGTCAGGCCTCGGCGAACGACCGCGCGACCTCGGAACACAACTTCAGCGCCTGCCGGGCCCAGGCATTCGATGCGCCGGCAAGTCCGCAGGTCGGGGTGACGATGACCTGTTCGCGCAGGATCGCGCGGCCGAAGCCGAGGCGGTCCACAAGTTTCAACGCCGGAGCCGCCGCATCGTCCCACTTCAGCGGCGTGGTCGGTGCAGTGGTCGGAACGAGACCCAGTGCAACACCCTTGCCGGCTTGGAACAGCTCGCCGATCCCATCGAGGTCGGCTGGTTTCACCAACGTGAGATCGACGCCGACATAGGTCGCGTTGCTACGTCGGAGCAGCTCCAATGGCGGCGATGCCGAGCAGTTGTGCACCAGCACCGGCGCACCTGCTGCGTCGATCACCCTGTTGATGTTGTCGAGAGCGTCGGGCCCGGGCATTGCGGCGACGGTGTCCATCCGACTGACCCCGCGCAGCCTGCCGTCGAGCACGTCCGGCAGCAGCGGCTCATCGATTTGGAGCACAATGTCGCAGTCCAGGCGTCGTCGCATCTCCGCGACGTGCCGCGCGAGACCTTCGGCGAGCGAGTCGGCGAAGTCGCGCGTCGCGCCCGGATCGGTCAGAACGCGGTGACCGTTCGCAAGCTCGACCTCGGCAGCCAACGTCAGCGGACCGCACGCCTGCAGCTTGACCGTCTTGCCTGTGCCGCGCAGACCCGCCGTCTCCCACGCTTCTTCGAGAGCGTCGAGGTCCTCACGGAGGTAGTCGTGCGAGCGCTTGGCGACCCCGCCACGTCGAGCGGTCAGGCGATAGCCACGAGTCGTCGTGTCGAAAGGCAGGTCCACGAGCAGCGCACCGGTCCGCGCGATCATGTCCGCGCCGACACCGCGGACAGGCAGTTCGACGAGATGAGGCAACTCGCCCAGCTCACCGACGACGGTGGCAGCGGCCTCACGTGGGTTGGTGCCGGGCCACGACCCGATGCCGGTAGCAATGCCGGCCAGAATTTCGGTCACCTAGTGTTGCCGGTCCGCGCGATCGTTCCGCTGCCGAGCACTTCGTCGCCCGATTCGTCCGGTCGGTAGACGACCAAGGCCTGGCCACGTGCGACACCGGTCAGCGGCTCACGCAGCCGCACGCTGATGCCATCGCCTACCGCTTCGGCAACGGCCTGCGCCAAACCACCGTGTGCGCGGACCTGCACGACACATTCGATCGGGCCGTCGGGTGCCGAACCGGAGGTCCAGACCGCACGGTCGGCGTCGATGGTCCACACCTGCAACCGCTCGGCCGAACCGACCTTGACCGTTCCCGTCTCGGGTTCGATCTCGGTGACATAGCGCGGCTGACCGTCCGCAGCAGGCCCTGCGACACCGAGCCCCTTGCGCTGACCGATCGTGAAGCCGTGCACGCCGGCATGTTCGGCAAGCACCTCACCGGTGTCGGCGTCGATTACATTGCCGGTCCGCACCCCGATCCTCGCACCGAGGAACGCGCGAGTATCACCGGAGGGAATGAAGCAGATGTCGTGACTGTCCGGCTTGTCGGCGACCGCAAGTCCGCGTGCGGCGGCCTCTGCGCGAATATCGGGCTTCGGGGTATCTCCGACGGGGAACATGGCGCGCGAAAGTTGTTGCGCCGTCAGGACTGCGAGCACATAGGACTGGTCCTTGTCCGCATCGACCGCGCGGCGAAGCACGCCGTCTTCGAGTCGCGCGTAGTGCCCGGTTGCGACAGCATCGAACCCCAGCGCGTGCGCGCGGTCGGCCAGCGCGGAAAACTTGATCTTCTCGTTGCAGCGCAAGCACGGGTTCGGGGTTTCGCCCGCCGCATACGACTCGACGAAATCGTCGATCACATCTTCCTTGAAGCGTTCAGCGAAATCCCAGACGTAGAAAGGGATTCCGAGGACGTCGGCGGCACGACGAGCGTCGCCCGCGTCCTCCTTGGAGCAGCAGCCTCGCGAGCCGGTCCGGAGCGTGCCGGGTGCCTCGGACAACGCAAGGTGAACACCGACCACATCGTGCCCAGCATCGACCGCGCGTGCTGCGGCCACGGCGGAATCGACTCCGCCGCTCATTGCGGCAAGTACTCGCATCAGCGGATTCCTCCCCGAGATCCCGCTCCGGCAAGTCCGGCGGCTTTTGCGCGCTCGAGAACCTGCGGCAACACGGCGAGCAGCGCATCGATGTCTGCCCGAGTAGACGTATGTCCCAACGAAAAACGCAGCGAGCCACGCGCATCGGCGGGGTTCACACCCATCGCGATCAGCACATGGCTCGGCAGCGCGACCCCGGCCGTACAAGCCGAGCCGGTGGAGCATTCGATCGCGGCCGCGTCGAGCAGCATCAGCAGTGAATCGCCTTCGCAACCCGGAAAGGTGAAGTGCGCGTTACCCGGAAGTCGCCGCACTCCGACCGGACCGTTCAGCACCGCATCGGGCGCAACGTTGTACACACCGGCAATCAGCAGGTCACGCAACGTGGTCAGTTGGGTCCGTCGCTCGTCGAGTTCGGCGACGGTCGCCCGAAGCGCTGCCGCCATCCCGACGATCGACGCAGTATCGGGGGTGCCTGCGCGCAGGTCGCGCTCGTGGCCGCCGCCGTGCAGCAACGGAACGCACGGGACCTGACGGCCGAGCAACAGCAGGCCCACACCCTGCGGTCCGCCGAACTTGTGCGCCGCGACGCTAGCCGCGGACAGCCCGCTGGCAGCGAAATCGATGGGCAATTGCGCCGCAGCCTGGACCGCGTCGCTATGCATCGGGATGTCGAACTCGCGGGCGATCTGCGCAAGCTCGCCGATCGGCATGATCGTGCCGACCTCGTTGTTCGCCCACATGACGGTGACAAGCGCGGTGTCGTTCGCGTGCAACGCCAACGCAGCGCGCAGATCGTCGGGTGCGACCGAGCCTTCGCTGTCGACCGGCAGCCACGTGACCGCAGCGCCTTCGGACTTCACCAACGCTTCGACAGCATCCATGACCGCGTGGTGCTCGACCGCGCTCGCGATGATCCGAGTGCGCGATGGATCGGCGTCCCGGCGTGCCCGGTAGATGCCCTTGACGGCGAGGTTGTCGCTCTCGGTGCCACCCGAGGTGAAGATGACCTCCGAGGGGCGAGCACCGAGGCACGCCGCGATCGATTCGCGCGCCTCTTCGATACGACGACGCGCTGCACGGCCTGAGCCGTGCAGCGACGAGGCGTTACCGACAGTGCCGAAGACAGCGGTCATCGCCTCGATCGCCGCCGGCAGCATCGGCGTTGTAGCTGCGTGATCGAGGTAGACCGGAGCCTGGGTATCCGAAATCATGACCCAGCAAGGATACCCGGCGAGCGGGTGGTCCAAAATCACGCGATTCGGGCGACCAACTCGTCGGGTTGCTTCGGAGTGTTGCGAGCCTCGGCCGAGTCGAGAACGCCGTGGTCAGCGAAGTCGAGCTCCATTTCGCCTCGCACCGCGCGCTCGCAGCGGGCAGCGAGGTCACGACGGTCCGTACCGGGCTGTTCGATGGGCTGCAATACGATCTCGGCGACGATGCCGTCGGACCGCAGGATCCGCAGCAGCGAATCGACCATCGAGTCGTCGCCGACGAAACTGGACAGCGTGGTCAGCGTCCCGTTCGCCCGGCGATAGGTCAGCGCAATCGGCTGGACCGGTGTTGCAGTGTCAATGGCAGCCTGGAACAGCGCTGGTCGCAGGCTGCCGTATGCCCGTCCGCACCAGGTGGTGCCTTCGGGGAATGCGACGATTCGTTCGCCTGCCGAGATGCGGTCCGCGATCTGGCGGACGACGCCTGGCAGGGCTTTGAGCTTGGCTCGATCGATCGGAATGACGCGCATCCGCTTGGCGAGCTGGCCAAGCAGCGGCCACTCGGTCATGTCTGCGCGTGCGACGAAACTCACCGGTTGAACAGCGGCAATCGCGAGGATGTCGGTCCAGCCGACGTGGCCGCTGACGATGAACGCACCGTCACCCGGCGAGGCATAACGCAGTCCGGGCCACGTGTCGCCGCGATTGTCGATGACCTTCACGTCGATGCCGCAGCAACGTAGCAGCGCTCGTGCGTATCGCTGCTGGACCTCGTCTTTCCACACACGAGGCACTGCCGCGTTCGCGATAGGGAAAGTCAGGAACAGTCCGGCGATACCGACAACTCGGGTCGCCATTGCGACATTGCCGACGGTCATGTTGTCGCGGTCGACGCATTTTGTGCCGCACGGACTCGACGGCATCCATGCGTGCGTGCTGTCGCCAGCCGCGTCCTGCCAGGTCATTTCCTCGATGGCGGTCATCTAGAGGCCGCCTTCGAGAGCGGATGCTGCCGCCTGCAGCCGGTCCAGGTAGCGGCGGTTCACCTCGTGCAGTCCGAGCAGTGCGACGAAGTCCGCGACCGCGAAGTCCGGGTCGTGTGCCGGCTCGCCCAGGATCGACGCACCGAGGCGGAGGTAGCCGGTCACGAGCGGCGGCACCTTCGGCCGACCCGCCGGGGGTGCGATGTCGTCGAGCGTGCGTCCGTCGAGGACGACCGGGTTGTACGGGCGGACCTTGTAGGGCGACGCGTGCTTGTTGAGCAGGAAGTCGCGGACGCCGCGGACGTTGGAGCCTTCGGGATCACCCGCCGTCTCCTGCATCGGCACCGAGACGCAGCCCATCACGTACTCGTACCCGGTCAACTGGATGTAGTGCAGGATGCCCGCCCACATGAGGCTGAGGACCGAGCCGTTGCGGTGGTCTTCGCGGACACACGCGCGACCCATCTCGACGATCTGCGACCGCAGCGGCGCGAGCGCCGACAGGTCGAACTCGGTCGCCGTGTAGTACCCGCCGGCCGCCTTCGCCGCGTCGGGCGGAAGCATCCGGTAGCAACCCACGAAGTCACCCGAACGGTCGTCGCGGACGAGGAGGTGGTCGCAGTGATCGTCGAAGCGGTCCGCGTCGACTCCTGCTTCGCTGAAGGGAATATCGAAACCAGGTTCGCTGGTGAATACCTCGTAGCGCAGCTTTTGCGCCGCTACGCGGTGCTCCCGATCAGACGTCACGACCAGGGAGTACCTGGGCCGCGCTTCGACGTCGTCGATGATCCGGCTGGGTGGAGTCAGAACCGACAAAGTTGTCATAACCCGTTGTCTACGGAGCCTGAAATGCTAAACAGCATCGCTTGAGCGTCGTGTCGATTTAGCTTGGGTTAACGCAGGTCGCAGGGCATACCTGCGTTCATTTGCGGTTTAGGTGGGTGGCCTTTTGGGGTGTTTTGGGTAGTGCCGCAGGGCTATTTGTTCGACGCAAGGGCAATTGCGTCTGCGGGTAACAAAACGCCCTGCGGGGCGAGTTATCCACAAGGCCCGATCTATCCACAGATTCCATTGCCGGCTTGGGGGTCTTCTGGTGCGCCATCGTATTTCCTATGACCGCCGAGCCAACACCCGTCCGCCGACCTGACGCGCTGTCGCGCGGACACACGGACGGCGAGTTGCGTGTCCTCTATACGCGCCAAGGATGGACTCAGCTGCGTCCCGGTTTCTACCTGCCGCCTGGATACGACGACGGACGCGAGTCAGCCGACGTCCATCGCGAATTGATTCGTGCGACGGTTCCCGCGTTGTCACCCGACGCGGTCGTGAGCCATCAGTCCGCGACTGTCATGCATCCGGTGCCCGTGTGGGACGTACCGCTCGATCGCGTTCATGTGACTCGCAATCGCGCGAATGGCGGCAGACGATCCAGGCAGCTTCATGTTCACAGCGCGCCGTTCGACGAAGCCGACGTGGTCGAGGTAAGCGGAGTTCGTGTGTTCACGCTCGAGCGCGCGTTTGCCGACCTCGCGCGGACAGTGCCGCTCGAGCAGGCGGTCGTGATCGGCGACGCCGCACTGCGCAAGGGATCGACCAAGGACGATTTGCTCGCTGCGCTTTCGTATGCCGAAAAGCGGCCCGGCCATCGACGCGCTGTCCATGCGATCGAGATGCTCGACGGGAAAAGCGGAAGCGTCGGTGAATCGCGAAGCCGCGTTGTGCTCGCCGGATTGGCTGGTCCGAAGCCCGAGCTGCAGACGTCGTTTCTCGATCATGACGGCCACTCGATCGGTCGTGGTGATTTCTTCTTCGAGGAATTCGGCGTCATCGGCGAATTCGACGGCAAGGTGAAGTACGGCAAATACTTACGGCCAGGCGAAGACGCTGGCGAAGCGGTCTACCGGGAGAAGCTGCGCGAGGATCGGTTGCGCGATATGGGCTGGATCGTCGTCCGCTGGACGTGGGCGGAACTGCAACGCCCGCACCTCATCCTGGCGAAGTTGCGGCGAGCCTTCGAACGTCGCGCGATTATCGGAGCGCCCGTCGGAGTGTTCATCCTCGCCGCCTAATCCCCGCCGCAGGGCCTTTTGTTCGACGCAAGGGCAATTGCGTCTGTGGGGAACAAAAGGCCGTGCGGCGGCGAGGCAGATCAGTACTCGACCTCATAGCTGAGGTGGGTGGCGCGATTTCCCCGGCGAATGGTGGGGTTGGATAGCCGGACCGGCTTGTTGGCGAGGTTGGTGAAGTACGGCTTTCCAGCGCCGAGGAGGTAGGGCACCAGGTCGACGGTGATCACGTCGAGCAGACCGGCGTCGAGTGCTTGCTGGGCGATGGTGGTGCTAGCGATGACGACGTCCTTGTCGCCCGCAATTTCCTTGGCCTGCTTGATCGCGGCCTCGATGCCATCGGTGACGAAGGTGAAGGGCGCGTCCTGGTGCGGCCACTCCTCGGCGGTCGGGGCGTTATGGGTGACAACGACGACCGGAGCGCCGACGGGATGGGACCCTCCCCAGCCGTTCGTCAGGTCGAACAGTGCGCGCCCTGTGATCAGCGCACCGATCTTCGGTACGACGCTCTGCATGTGCTCGGCGTCTTCCTCGGATTGACGGTATTCGAGGTCGGAGTTGGCGGTCTCCGTCACGACCGGACCTGCCGTGTACCACTCGAACAGCTCGGCGACGCTGCCGTTCGCGTCCTCGATGAAGCCGTCCAACGACATCGACATGTTGGAAAATACGCGTCCCATGATCTCTACCTCTCGTCGGTGACCGCTCCTTGCGATCCTCGCCAATGGGTCGGGGACGGCGTCATGACTTCGACATCCGGCGCCAGAATTTATCCGACGCTCTGCTGATCTGGCTCGATGAGAGCGACAACCCGCAGGTCGGTCCGCGAATACGGACCGCCGATATATTTTGTCGCGATGCGGTCGACGATCGCCCACCCCGCGTCGCCGTCGACCCACTCGACAACTGTGCCGCGAATGATCACCGGCATGAACGGGTTGTCGGGCGGGGTCAGCGAAATTGCCACTCGCGGATCGCGCCGAATGTTGCGAGCCTTCTGCGAGCCCGGACCGGTGAGGATGACGACGTGCTCGCCCTCGGTGCCGATCCACACCGGGACCGAATGCGGCGCTCCGTCGGAAAGCACGGTGGCAAGGTGGGCGATCGGGGTGCCGTCGAGGATGCGGCGGAGGTCGGCGTCGAGGTTCATCGCTGCACCGCGTAGTGGAGGTGGGTGACGCCCGGTGCGGGAACGGCTTCGATCAGACGTAGCTGGACGTGGTCGGGCAGTGCTTGGAAGAACGGTCGGCCGCCACCGAGTACAACCGGCACCTGATGCAGGATCACCTCGTCGACGAGCCCCGCTTCCAATGCCGCAGTGAGTACTCCCCCGCCCATCAGACCGATATCCTTACCGCCTGCTGCCTCGCGAGCCGCGGCGATCGCGTCCTCGATGCCGGTGGTGACGAGGGTCTGCCGCTCGCTGATCTCCGGTGCGGGTCGATTGGTGAGGACCACCAAGTGGGCCCTCGGGTGCGGACTGCCGCCCCCGAAGTGGTCGGAGTCCTCATAGGTGTTGCGGCCGGCAACGATCGCACCGGAACGTGCTGCCGCGACGTCGAAGACCCGGGCACTCTCCGCACTCAGTTTGAAGCCGTCGAACACTTGACTCGGAGTGTCGCCGTCGAAGTACCAGTCGAACAGCATTCCCCCGTCCCCAAGTCCGTGACCTGGTCTCGGATCACGGCCGGTGATGTAGCCGTCGACCGACACCGAGTGTGCGCTGAAGACTTTGCTCATTGCAATCCTTTCGGGGTTCCTTGAGGAGACTCCAAAACCGTAGCAGCTTGAGTTCCCTTAGGGAACCCCAGTTGTTAGACTTGTTTCATGCAACGCACGAACTTCCACGACATGGCCTGCTCGATCGCGCGCACACTCGACGTCATCGGCGAGCCATGGTCGCCGCTGATCCTGCGCGACGTGTGGGCCGGTTTCGCCAAGTTCGACGAGATCCAGGCCGATCTGGGCATCTCACGAAAAGTGTTGACGGAGCGGTTGAACCACCTCGTCGACCACGGCGTGCTCGACCGTCGCCCCTACGATCGGCGACCACGCTACGAGTACGTGCTGACGCAGAAGGGGACCGAACTTCTCGACATGCTCATGGCCATGGCGAACTGGGGCGACCACTGGCTAGCGGGCGAAGCCGGGCCGCCGGTGCTGTACCGCCACCACACGTGCGGCGAGATCGGCCGGGTCGAGCTGCGTTGCAGCCATTGCGGCGAGCCGATGCACGGGGACAACGTCGATCTGCTGCCCGGCCCGGGTGCCGCAGTCGCCTAGGCGTACCGACCGAACCAGTCGAGGACCTTGGCGTACACGTCCGCGGCGGCTGTGGCGTTGTAACGCGGACCTGTGTCGTTGAAGAACGCATGATCGGCGCCCTGCTCGGTCACGATTTCGTGGGGTAGGCCTGCCTTCTCGAGCGCGGCGGTCGCCGCGTCGCGGGATGCGTTCACTCTCGCATCGAGTTCGCCGTACACAGCCAGGACCGCGGCTTTGGAGCCTGCCAAGTCGGCCCCCTCGGGTAGCGGTCCATAGAAGGGGGACGCTGCCGCCAGTCGCGGTTCACCCGCGGCGAGCAGTTGCCACACGAGTCCGCCGCCCATGCAGAAGCCGATCGCTGCGACCTTCTTGTCCGGTACGCGGCGCTGCAACTCGTCGATGCCGGCTTTCATGTCGGCCACGAAGCGGGCAGGCGGAACTTTCGCCAACGCGGCGGTCGCTTCGGCGGGATCGGTGAACTTCGCTGTGCCACCTTCCTCGGACAGCAGGTCGATCGCGAGCGCCGAGTACCCGGCACCCGCGAATCGACCTGCGACCGTACGAATGTGGTCGGTCAGGCCCTTGTTCTCATGGATGACGAGCAGCGATCCTTTGGGGTCGGCTGCGGCGGCCCACGCACCCTGTAACCCGGAGCCGAACGTGATCGCCTCGGTCGAGACCGCCTCGTCCATGCCGGGCGGTCCGCTGGGGTTCGCCGACGGGGTGGTCGATGCGGCGGCGGGTTTGTCGTCGTCGGACGCACACGCCGCCAGCAACGTCGTCGCAGCGGCCGCACTCAGCCCGAGCAGGCCGAGGCGGCGCAGAGCTTCCCGGCGCGGCATCAGTCCGTCGGCGTGGTCGGTGGCGATCTCTTCGGCTACGTAGCGCTGCAGCGGCGTCATGGCACAAAGTATTGCCGTGCAACGCAACGGGGTCTAGAGCGTCTGCTTCCAGCCGTCCCAGTAGGTGACCTCGCGAACCGGCCGTCGCACAGCAGGTTTGAAGTCTGTGCCCTTGGTGTAGGCGACCGGAATCATCGCGACCTGCGTGACCTTGTCGGGGATGCCGAGCAGTTCCGCAGCTTTGCGCTCCTCCGCCAAATGCAACGTTGTGTAGACCGAGCCGAGGCCACGGCTACGCAATGCGAGCTGGAACGACCAGACCGCGGGAATGATCGAACCGAGAAAGCCGGCCCAGGCCATCGTCGGTGCGCCTTCCGGAAGTCGACCGAGCACGCATGGGATGACCAGCGCGGGCACCTTCTCGATGTTCTGAGCGAGGTAGTCGGCCGACGAGTAGGACCGCTGCTCCTGCGCGGGGGTGTCGTCGTTGATCGACTCACCTTTAGCCGCGTAATTCTGTTCCCAACCGACGCGGTAGCACTCGGCGAGACCCTGCTTCTTCTCCGGATCAGTCACAACCAGGAAGCGCCACCCCTGTGCATTACCGCCGGTCGGAGCCTGAATCGCGATCTGGAGGCATTCGTCGATGACCTCCCGCTCGACCGGCCGATCGAGGTCGAGGCGTTTGCGCACGGCGCGGGTCGTGGTTGCTACTTCGTCGAAGTCCATACCCCGAACATAGAACTGTGCGCGAGTTTCACCCCCGGAGGGGTGAAACTCGCGCACAGTTGTAAAGCGGAGCTGCAGACTAGCCCTTGTGCTTCTTGACCGCTTCGGTCAACTGCGGGGCAACGTTGAACAGGTCGCCCACGATGCCGTAGTCCGCGATCTCGAAGATCGGGGCTTCTTCATCCTTGTTGACGGCGATGATCGTCTTCGACGTCTGCATGCCGGCGCGGTGCTGGATCGCGCCCGAGATGCCGAGTGCGATGTAGAGGTTCGGCGACACGGTCTTGCCGGTCTGACCGATCTGGAACTGGCCCGGGTAGTAGCCAGAGTCGACAGCCGCACGCGACGCGCCGACAGCGGCACCGAGCGAGTCCGCCAATTCCTCGACGACCGAGAACTTGTCGGCACTGCCGACACCACGGCCACCTGCGATGACGACCGAAGCCTCGGTGAGCTCGGGGCGGTCGCCACCGACGATCGGGTCCTTCGACGTGATCTTGACGACGCCGTCTTCCTGCGCCGGGATCTCGACGGCGACCTTCTCGCCTGCGCCGGCCTGCGGTGCGGCCTCGACCGCGCCCGGACGGATAGAGATGACGGGAACGTCACCGGTCGCCTTGGCCTCGACGGTGAACGCGCCACCGAAGATGGAGTGGATGGCGGTGCCGTCGGACTTCACGTCGATGACATCGCTGAGCAGTCCGGAGCCGATGCGTGCTGCAAGCCGACCGGACACCTCCTTGCCCTCTGCGGTGGCGGCGGTGATGACCGCTGCCGGACCCGCGGACTCGACGAGCCCCGCGAGAACGTCGACCTTCGGCGTCACGAGGAAGCCCTCGGCCGCGTCACCTTCGGCGACGTAGATCTTCTCTGCGCCTGCCGCGGCGAGCGACTCGGCCAAGCCGTCAGCCGTGCCTGCCGGACCGACGACGACCGCGGACGGCTCGCCCAGTGCACGAGCGGCGGTGAGGAGTTCGGTCGTGACCTTCTTGATGGAACCTTCTGCGTGCTCCACGAGCACAAGAACTTCTGCCATTGCTTCTGTCTCCTGAGTCTGTGTGAGCGGGATTAAATGATCTTGTTGGACACGAGGTAGGCAGCGATCTTCGTGCCGCCGTCACCTTCGTCCACGATCCGCTCACCAGCCGTACGAGGCGGCTTCGGGGTTGCGGCGGTGACCGCAGTTCCCGCGTTCGCGACGCCGACCGTCTCCGGGTCGATGCCGAGGTCCGCGAGGGTGAAGGTCAGAACTTCCTTCTTCTTCGCGGCCATGATGCCCTTGAAGGACGGGAAACGCGGCTCGTTGATCTTCTCGGTGACGCTGATGATCGCGGGCAGCGTGGCCTCGAGGCCGAAAACGCCCTCGTCGGTCTCGCGCTCGGCGGTGATGGTGTCACCGTCGATGGCGACCTTGCGCACGTGCGTGAGCTGCGGGATGCCGAGGTACTCGGCGATGATGGCCGGCACAGCACCGACGGTGCCGTCGGTGGCTTCGTTACCCGCGATGATGAGCTCGACGCCTTCGATCTGACCGATCGCGCCGGCCAGAGTCCACGCGGTCTGCACCGCGTCGGAGCCGTGAATCTGGGGGTCGTTGACGTGGATGGCCTTGTCAGCGCCCATCGAGAGTGCCTTGCGGATTGCGTCGGTCGCCTTGTCGGGACCTGCGGACAGCACGGTCACCTCGCCGCCGTGCTTTTCCTTCAGCAGCAGCGCCTCTTCGACGGCGCGCTCGTTGATTTCGTCGAGCACCGGGTCTGCAGACTCGCGATCGAGGGTGTAGTCGCTCTCCCTCAGCTTGCGCTCGGACCATGTGTCGGGGACCTGCTTGATCAAAACGACAATGTTAGGCATCGGTCTACGTCGACCCTCCTGTGGTAGCTGCATCGTGTGGTCTCGTGATTGCTCTGCGAGAGATTACTCTATGCTAACCTACTCGCCAGTAACTTAGGCGAAAAAGGGGTCGTGATGAGGACCACTCCACCTGCGCATACCGCGCTGCAGCTACCGTCGATCGGATGAGCGAGCCACAGTCCGTCGAACCGCTACCACTCACTGGCGAGCGCACGGTACCCGGAATTGCCGAAGAGAATTACTGGTTTCGGCGCCACGAGGTGGTCTATCGCGACCTGCTCGGCCGCTGCGCCGGAGCCGCCGTGCTCGAGGCAGGCTCCGGAGAAGGCTACGGCGCCAACATGATCGCCGACGTCGCGAGCAGCGTGATCGGTCTCGACTACGACGTCAGCGCGGTCGAGCACGTCCGCGCACGGTATCCACGCGTCGACATGCGCCACGGCAACCTCGCCGAACTGCCGCTCCCCGACGCCTCGGTCGACGTCGTGGTCAACTTCCAAGTGATCGAACATCTCTGGGACCAGCCGCAGTTCATCCGCGAATGCCTCCGAGTGCTGAAACCGGGCGGACGCCTCCTGATCAGCACACCCAACCGGATCACGTTCTCCCCCGGCCGCGACACCCCGCTCAATCCATTTCATACGCGCGAACTGAACGCCGCCGAGCTCACCGAACTGCTCGTCGAGTCTGGATTCGACATCGAGCTGATGACCGGCGTCCATCACGGACCGACGTTGAAGGCCCTCGACGCCAAACATGGTGGTTCGTTCATCGATGCGCAGATCGAGCGCGCGCTCGCCGGTGAGCCGTGGCCCGCCGACCTGACTGCCGACGTCGCAGCCGTCAGCGTCGACGATTTCGAGCTTCGCGAACCCGACATCGACGACAGCCTCGACCTCGTCGCGATTGCGGTGAAGCCTTGACCACCAAGTCTCCAGGCATGTTCAGCCTGGTCCTGCATTCCCACCTGCCGTGGCTCGCCAACCACGGCAGGTGGCCGGTGGGCGAAGAATGGCTCTACCAGTCGTGGGCGGCGTCGTACCTACCTGTCTTCGCCGCGTTGAAAAGGCTTGCCGCCGAGGGCTACACGAACCAGGTGAGCCTGGGAATCACGCCGGTCCTTGCCGCCCAGCTCGACGATCCACATTGCCTCGCAGGCATGCACCATTGGCTCGGAAACTGGCAGTTGCGTGCGCACGAGGCAGCGCTGATGGCGAACCCCTCGCACCGCGAGCTCGGCGCCCGCGAGCACCGCAACGCTTCGGCCGCGTTGGCTGATTTCGAAACCAATTGGCGCCACGGCGCTGCCCCGGTCCTGCGCGAACTGATCGACGCCCAGACCATCGAACTGCTCGGCGGACCGCTGGCTCACCCGTTCCAGCCGCTACTCGACCCGAGGCTGCGCGCGTTTTCACTGGCAGAAGGCCTTGCCGACGCGAAGTCACGCTGGGGCACCGCACCCACCGGCATCTGGGCACCGGAATGCGCGTACTCCCCCGGCATGGAAATCGGATACGACGCGGCAGGTGTGCGGCATTTCATGGTCGACGGGCCGGCATTGCGTGGTGACACCTCGCTCGGGCGCCCGGTGCGTGACGCCGACGTCGTCGCCTTCGGCCGTGACTTGCAGGTCAGCTATCGCGTCTGGTCACCGAAATCCGGTTACCCAGGCCATTCCGCCTATCGCGACTTCCACACCTACTGCCACGACACCGGACTCAAGCCGTCCCGCGTCACCGGGCGAAAGGTGTCGAGCGAGGACAAGGCTCCGTACGATCCCGAGCTGGCCGAGAAAGCCATCGCACGCCACGTCGAGGACTTCGTCGAGACGGTCCGCAAGCGCTTGCACTCCGAGTCCAAGCGAATCGGCCGTCCCGCGTTGGTCGTCGCAGCATTCGACACCGAACTCTTCGGGCACTGGTGGCACGAAGGCCCGCAATGGCTGGAGCACGTGCTTCGCGCCTTGCCGGAGGCAGGCATCGACGTCGGGACCCTCGCCCAAGCCCGCGAGCGCGGCTACGTCGGCGAACCGGTCGCCTTGCCCGCCTCCTCGTGGGGTTCTGGCAAGGATTGGCGTGTGTGGGCGGGCGAGCAGGTCGCCGACCTGGTGAAACTCAACGACGAGGTCGTCGCGACCGCGCTCGACACGATCGACAAGTCACGCGACGGCCGGCACGGAACCGTCGAGCTTCGCGACCGCGTCAACGATCAGATCCTGCGCGAAGCACTGCTCGCGGTCTCGAGCGACTGGGCGTTCATGGTGAGCAAGGACTCCGCCGCCGGTTACGCCCGCGACCGCGCTCACCTGCACGCACACGCCGTGCGGGAGATTGCGGAAGCACTTAATTCTGGCCAAGTCGCGCGATCGCACCGTTTAGCGGCAGGATGGACCGTGGCGGACGGGCTTTTCCCGGGACTCGATGCTCGCAGATTGCCCGTTCGAGAGTCGATGGCGCAGGCCTGATGCGTCGGCCAGGGAGCGCTATGAAGATCTTGATGGTGTCGTGGGAGTACCCACCGGTGGTCGTCGGCGGCCTCGGTCGGCACGTGCACCACCTCGCGGTCGAGCTCGCTGCCGCAGGTCACGAGGTCGTTGTGCTGTCCCGCCGACCGTCAGGGACCGATTCGGTCACCCACCCCACACATAGTTACATCGCCGACGGCGTCCTCGTCGTCGCGGTCGCCGAGGACTCGCCGCACTTCGTCTTCGGCGAAGACATGCTGGCCTGGACCCTCGCGATGGGCCACGCGATGGTCCGCGCAGGTATCGCCTTGGGCAAGCCCGGCGTCGGCGAAGGCTGGCAGCCCGACGTGGTTCACGCCCACGACTGGCTCGTAGCCCACCCCGCGATCGCTCTTGCCGAGTTCTACGACGTCCCTCTCGTGTCGACGTTGCACGCCACCGAAGCGGGCAGGCACAGCGGCTGGGTCTCGGGCCGGATCAACAAGCAGGTCCACTCGGTCGAATGGTGGCTGGCCAACGAATCCGACGCCGTCATCACGTGTTCGTCGTCGATGAAGGACGAGGTCAGCAGGCTGTACGGCAGCAAGCTGGCGCCGATCACGGTGATACGCAACGGAATCGACGTCACGACGTGGCATTTTCGCAAACGTGAACCGCGGTCCGGACCGGCTCGCCTCTTGTATGTCGGGCGCCTCGAATACGAGAAGGGCATTCAGGACGCGATCGCCGCGCTTCCCCGAATCCGGCGAAGCCACCCTGGGACGACGTTGACGATCGCAGGCGAAGGCACCCAGTTCGAATGGCTCGCCGAACTCGCGCGGACCTACCGGGTTGCGCGGTCCGTGCAATTCCTCGGCAGCCTCGGGCACAACGAACTGCTGGGGTGGTTGCACGGTGCGGACGCAATCGTCCTGCCCAGCCGCTACGAGCCGTTCGGCATCATCGCCCTCGAAGCCGCCGCGGCTGGGACGCCGTTGGTGGTCTCGACGGCCGGCGGCTTGGGCGAAGCCGTGGTCGACGGCGTGACGGGCTTGTCGTTCGAACCGGGCGACGTTGCCGGCCTCACCTCGGCGGTCCGAGAGACCCTCGACGACCCCGCCGCCGCTCAACTTCGTGCCGAGGCAGCGCGCGACCGCTTGACTGCCGACTTCGACTGGCACGTCGTCGCCGCCGAAACCACGCAGGTGTATCAGAGCGCCAAACGGCGGGTCCGGCATCCGCTCGGTCGACCCGTGATCATCGAACGTCCACTGCCCGAACGGGATCCGGGCTCACCTCAACTGTGAGGTCGTCGGCGTGGCCAGGACGGCCGAGGAAGTAGCCCTGCGCTTGGTCACAGCCGAGCCGGGCCAGCACATCGAGTTGTTCTGGTGTCTCGACGCCCTCCGCAACAACGGTGAGTCCGGTTGCATGGCCCATGGCGATGATGCTGGTGACGATCGCTTCGGCGTCCGTCGACGACCCGAGTTCGGCGACGAACGGCTGCCCGATCTTGAGGATGTCGAGTGGCAGTCGCTGTAGTTGGGCAAGCGAGGAATAGCCCGTTCCGAAGTCGTCGATGGCAAGGCGGACACCGAGACGCCGTAGCGCATCCAACGTGCGACCAGTGGCCTCCGGGTCGTTCATCAGCGTGCTTTCGGTGATCTCGACGCACAACGACTGCGCGGGAAAACCCGAGACGGCCAGCGCATCTCGCACGTGCTCGACCAGACCGGGATCGTCGGTCTGACGCGCCGAGATGTTGACCGCCAACTGGAGCTGGCGGCCGTCGACCCTGCGCCTGCCCGCAACTTCCCGGGTCGCTTCGGACATGACGTAGGCGCCGATGGTGTTGATCAGGTCGCTCTGTTCGGCCAACGGGATGAATTCCACCGGCGGGACCGTGCCGAGCACGGGATGCAGCCAACGCGCCAACGCTTCGACCCCGACCGTCTCATTCGTGCGCAGCTCGACGATCGGTTGGTAGGCAACCGAGAGCTGGCCGAGATCCGGCGCGGCCCGAAGGTCTTGTTCGAGTTGCAGCTTGCGTTGCAGCTTTTCGCGCAGCTCGACACTGAAGAACACACACCGCGCACGACCGGACGTCTTGGCTTGGTACATCGCAATATCGGCGTCGCGAAGCAGGTCGGCACTCGCGCGGGTGTCGTCCGGTGCTGCCGCGACGATGCCGATACTCGCGTCGACGTTGAGCTGCTGACCTCCGAGGAGTGTGATCGGCTCCGACATCGTTCGCCGCAACCGCTCCGCTTGCGCCCGGATCCCGTCATGGTTGCGCGCGGAGGTCGTGACGACGACGAACTCGTCGCCGCCCAATCTGCCGACCACGTCGTCGAGCCGGACCGAACGGCGAAGTCGGTCGCCTGCGATGCGCAACACTTCGTCGCCGGTGCTGTGGCCGAGCGAGTCATTGATGATCTTGAAACGGTCGACATCGATGAAATGCACTGCGATCAGCGCAGTTCGGTCTTTTTCGGCCAACACCGCGTCGAGCAGCGACACGATCGTCGCGCGGTTCGCGAGACCGGTGAGAGCGTCATGTGTCGCGTCGTACCGCAGGCGCTCCCCCGCAATCGTCTGCTCGGTGATGTCGGCAAACGACATGACGACCGCCGAGTGGGTCTCGCCGGGATCGAGTTGGCGGCAACTGACCGACAGCCACAGATTTCGTCCGCCTGGATCCAGCCGAAGGATCTGGCGGGTCACCGATTCACCCGTGGCGAGCGTCTTCGCGATCGGCTGCTCGCCTTCGGCGACGGCGTGACCTTCCGAATCGCACAGCGCCAGGCGTGTCACGGCGATTCCGACGATCGCGCCACCGAACATCCGGACCGCCGCCGGATTCGCCGACTCGACAACGCCGTTCCCGTCGACCACGACGACGCCCTCGTGCATCGACGCGACGACCGTGCCGAATCGTTGTTCGGCGCGACGCCGAATGGTCTCGTCCGCGCAGACGAGGACGTAGCCGCCTGCCATTTCCGCCGCCGAAACCCGCACCTCGACAGCCGCGCCGTCGGCCCTGTAGTGCGTGGTTTCGATGACGCCACCTTGCGCCACGATCGCAGCCGGATCGAGCGTGGCTCCGACCAGCTCGCCGACGGCACGCCCCTCGGCCTCGGCACCGCTACGTCCGTACACGCGCTCGGCTGCCGGGTTCCAGGACTGGACGAGCCCGTCGCCCGACACCGCAATGATCGCGTCGCTGACGTTCTCGACGAGCGCCGCCTTCGACCGGACAGCCTCCTCGGCGGCCTTCTGGACCGACTTGTCGCGCATGATCACCTGGAACGCAGGACGCCCCTCCCACACGGTCCGGACCGAGACGACCTCCATCACGACCGTCTCGCCGTCGGCGCGCAGCATCACCGCGTCCGCGGGTTCGGTGGCCGATCCGGGCGAGGTCAATTTGACGAGCCGCTGCACCATATCGGGAATCGTTTCCGGCGCAACGAAATCGGTGATCGGGCGTCCGATGACATACGCTCGCGACGGCGCCCTGGAGAACCGCACGCCTGCCGGATTGATGTAGACGATCCGGCCGCCCTCGTGCACGACGATGGCATCCGGACTCAATTCCACGAGCAGCTGATACCGCTCGGCCAGGTCGGCGAGCGCCCGACTTTCGGCGACTGTTCCCGCCGGGAGGCCGCTGACCTCCGCTGGGACAACAATCGGGGAGATGTGATCCTGCACAGCAACCCCCTCGCCAGGTGGTCCGCTCTAGGTAGGTGAACCTAACTGCACGGCTCGAGATTCGAACGTATCAGAACTCGGGGCTCCGACAGGGGCTGGCGGCACCGCCGTCTGACGCAATCAGCTCGATTCAGGAAAGGAACCATCGATGAACACTGAGCACACTGGCATCGTCGGCGTCGGCGCAGTGACCGGCTACGGCTGGGGACGCGAACAATTGTGGACCGGATTGCTGTCGGGCAAGCCTGCTGCGACACTCGTCGGCGGCTACGGCTCCACGGTCGACGAGCCCGGTTGGATCGTGCGCGTTCCCGAGGGCGGCAAACCTGCCGACGGCACAACCCGCTTCGCTCGCGCGATGCGCGGTGCCGCACGGGAAGCGATCGACGACGCACTCGACCGCGGCTGGGTCCCTGGTCGGCGCGTGGGGCTGCTGCACGCTGTCGTCATGGGCGATCCTGAGCTCATTCGCTCGACCGAGCCCGATCCATTACATCCGTTGTCGGTCCGCGAGCATCTCGGCGTGTTTCCGTCGACACCGGCATCGCTGCTCATGCAGGAGTACGGATTCCACGGTCCGGCGATGAACGTGTCGGCGATGTGCACGTCCGGAACGGCTGGGTTGCTGACTGCCAAGCTCTGGCTCGACGCGGGCTTCGTCGACGACGTCGTCTTCGTCACGACCGATCTGTCGGCGACCCCGAACGTCGTCGACGTGTTCGTCAGGCTCGGGGTCGCGATCACCGATGCGGAGCCGCTCGATGCCTGCCGACCGTTCCAAAGTGGTAGCCGCGGCTTCGTTTTCGGCGAAGCGGCGGTCGGCTACGTCCTGTCGAATCGAACGGGTAATGCGTATTCGACGGTGCTCGGCGGAGCAATGTCGCACGACGGCTTCCACGTCACCTCGGTGGATCCGTCGCTGACCCATGTTCGGCGTTGCTTCGATGAGGCGCTCTTCTCGGCCGGCGTCGGCGCTGCGGACGTGGCCTATCTCAATGCGCACGGTCCGGGCACGGCGCAGTGCGACGCCGCCGAGGCAGCGATTCTGGCATCGATGTTCCCCGAGACCACCCGCGTCTTCTCCGTCAAGCCCCTCACCGGTCACTGCCAGGCCACCGCAGCCGCCGTCGAGACAGCGGTCACGGTCCTGAGTCACGAGCGAGGCGTCATCCCCGCGCCGCCGATCGTCGCGGACGCTCATCCCCAGTTGCTGGACGGGCTGACCCGAAGCTTCGACGGGCTCACGGTGAAGTCGTCGCTGGGGTTGGGCGGTCACAACTCGGTGGTCGTCCTGTCCCCGGGCACCTGACCCCTCGTGAGTCTTTTTGGAGTCCAGGGACTCCAAAAAGACTCACGACCAATGGGATGCGAGCCAGTCGGCGACGTCGCGGATCACCGCGTCGGTGCCAGGCTCGTCGACGATCCAGTGACCGTGGTCGGGATAGATGTGCGCTTGCACGCCATAGTGTTTGGCCGTCTTGCGAGTGAGTGCGGTCGAGATGATCCGATCGTCGGTGCCGCCTGCGACGAAGACCGGGACGGCGACTTTGCTCGCGTCGACTCGTACGGTCCCGAACATGAGAGCGCGGTACACCTTGCCCGACTCGTGGGTGAGTCGTGCATGGATCGGCGGACGCGCGTCCGCCGGAACCCGATTGAGCGCTAGGACCGAGCAGGCGTTGTTGCCGACGACGAACGGCCTCCCAGCCATGATTTTCGGCATCTGCGGTCCGAACTTGGGCAAAGCCACCGCTTGTGCCGTGAGCATTGCAGGCGGGGCCGGTGCGAGAAGAACGATCGAGCGGGCCGCGCCCTGGGCGGCGAGCCGCTGCGCGATCAGCGCGCCAAGGCTGTGACCCACGATGATCGGCGGCTGGTCGAGGGTGGCGAGTACAGCACGGGTGTCGTCGACGTAGTCGTCGAAGTCGAGTCCGGCCGCGCGGTCCGGGCCGACGCCCGCTCGACCACGTCGGGCAGGCGCAAAGGTCTCGTAACCCAGGTCGGCAAATGCGCCGACCCACCTCTCGAAGGTGAAGTGGTCGGCAAAGGCGCCGTGCAGGAACAGAATCGGCGGCTTCTCCGTCTTGGAGCCCGGCGCCCCATGCAGCGCGGGAAAGCCGGCCACGGTGGTCTCGACAACAGTTGATCGGACGGAGTGGGTGTTCATCTGCATTCCTTCGCCATTCTGATCGGACTCATCTATTGTCAAGTGACTTGCCTTTTATTGTCAAGTGCCTTGCCTAAAATGGAGGGGAAGCCTAGTGCCGTCGTTCGACGAGATGTCGCCGACCGAGATAAGAATCCACCGGGAGAGTGTCTTGCTGCGGCTACTGCTTCGAGTCTCGCAGATCGAGACCGAACAACTGGCCGGCCGATTGCACGCACTCGGCCACGAGGCCGTGCAACCGAGCCACATTCGACTGCTCGGCAACGTCGACACCGAGGGCACCCGACTGATCGTCCTTGCGGAACGGGTCAGCACAACCCGCCAAGCGGTCAGTCAGTTGGTCAGCGAACTCGAGCGCCGCGGCTACGTCGAGCGCACGCCCGATCCAGACGACGGTCGCGCGGCACTGGTCCGCCACACGCCCGTCGGTCGGCGACTGTTGAACGACGCGCTTCGCGAGATGGCCGACATCGAAGCCGGGTATGAGAAGGCCATCGGCCGCGACGGGATGTCGACGCTCAAACACGTATTGCGAACGATCGCCGACACTGCTGATCCGACCTCCACCCTCGGCCCATAGCCGACCTGCTCGTGAGTCTTTTTGGAGTCTATAGACTCCAAAAAGACTCACGAGGTTTTGGGGAGCCCAGCCTTCTTGCGCTCGATATCTTCCAGCGCCGCAATGTATTTGGCGCGCTCGGCAGCGCCGGCTTCCCAGGATTCCTTGCGGTTCTTCACGATCTTCGCCGGCGCACCGACAGCGATGCTGTAATCGGGAATCTCGCCCTTGACCACGGCATGGGCACCGAGCACACACCCGCGACCGATGCGGGTGCCGCGCAGAATCGTCACCTTGGCCGCAGTCCAGGTGTCCGGACCGATGCGCACCGGGCTCTTCAGAATGCCCTGGTCCTTGATCGGCATGTTGATGTCGTCCATGCGGTGGTCGAAGTCGCAGATATAGCACCAGTCCGCCACCAGCGCCGATTCCCCGAATTCGATGTCGAGGTAGCAGTTGACGACGTTGTCCTTGCCGAAGACCGCTTTGTCGCCGATCTTGAGCGAACCCTCATGGCAACGGATCGCATTGCCATCGCCGATGTGCACCCACCGCCCGATTTCCATGCGGCTCAGTTCCGGCGTCGCGTGGATCTCGACGCCCTTCCCGAGGAAGACCATGCCGCGCAGGATGATGTGCGGGTTCGTCGCCTTGAACTTCGCGAGGCGGTAGTACCGAACGAGGTACCACGGGGTCCACGCGCGATTCGCGATCACCCACCGCAACGAATCGATCGTCAAAAACTTCGCCTGGTCGGCGTCGCGGCGCCGCGAACCGCGCCACCTCGAGCGCAAAGGCGCGCCCCACATGCTGGTCATGGGGAGTCAGCCTACTTTCGTCCTCAGTCGGCTCGTCCGATACCCGAGCGTGGAAGCGGGCGGGATAGTCTCTCGGGGGCAGACATCCTGATAAGGAGAGTGCATGCGGGGCGTTTCAGGTCGGTACGGGGTCGCTCGGTCGGCGACGGCGGTGCTGGCAATCATCGCGGCTTTCGTCATGACCGGCTGCGGTGCAAGCACCAGCTCGTCTGTCGGCATCTCCGACGAAGGCTGGCCCGGCATCCATGCAGACGCGCGCAACAGCGACACGAGCTCGGTCACTGGGTCGCGGTCGATCGAGTTGAAGTGGTCACGGCCGATCGGCGGACCGGTCGCTGCGTATGCGTCGATCGCGTCGACGGGCCAGTTGTTCGTCACTACGAAAACCGAGAACGGCTGCAACCTCTTCTCCTACGAGATGGACAGCGGTCGCATGCGCTTCTGCAACCGGCTCAACCCGGGCGTCGTCGCGTCGACGCCGATCGTGGACGCAGCGGTCAACACCTACGTCGGCGACAGCGGAGGCATGAGTTCGTTCAACGACCACGGTCAGCCCCGTTGGCGCACACAGGTTTTCGGCACACCGATCTCCGCGCAGTTCACGCACGACGGCAATGTGCTCTCGGTTTCGCAGCTCGGCCAGGTCAACGTCATGGAGCGCCAGACCGGCAAACGCGTGACCTCGCCGTTCGAGCTGCTCGGCCATCCCGACTACCTCGCAAACCCGAACTTGGTGCCGCCACCCGACGACCAGGGGCTGCAGGAGTGTTTCGCCGGCACGGCGGGTTGCCCCGTGGCCAACACACCCGCACTGGATGTTGATTCCGGTCGATTCTTCGTGACGCTGTGGCGCCCGGGCGCCCCGAACGCCTCCTTGATTGCGTTGAAGTACTCCGGCGGCGACGACCCGAAGGTCACCTACGAATGGAACGCCGACATCCTGGAAGGCGGGTCCGCGACCAGCCCCAACCTCTCCGCCGACGGCTCGACGGTCTACGTCAGCGACAACGTGAACAAGCTGCTGGCAGTCGACGCAGCCACCGGCGCCGTGAAGTGGACCTACGACCTGGGGTTCACGCCGCTGGGGAGTGCATCCGTCTCGGCGGATGGGTTGATCATCCCGGCCGGCGGTCGCGACGGTCATCTTCTCGCAGTGCGCGACAAGGGTGATCATGCCGAGAAGGTCTGGGAGCGGACCGAACTCGTTCAGCTCGGCGTACCCGCGCAAACCGCGGGATCGACCGGATACACAGTGGTCAGCAAGGGTCGCGGCGAAAACGCGGACCTCACCATGCTCACTTTCGACACCGAGACCGGCGCAACCGTCGATGAAGATCCGTTGCCGGGAGCCAAAGGGATCACGGTCGGGACGTCGATCGGGCCGAAGGGTGAGGTCCTGACGCCGACGCTCATCGGTGAGTTGTTCGTCTTCGCCTAAAACAACTGTGCGCGATTTTCACCCCTGGGCGGCTAAGACGCGCGCACGGGGGGTGCGCACACGAACGCCGTGGCCGAGCGACCGATGCGCGTGATCACCAGCGCCAACGACGCGGACCCGCGCAGCTTCAGCCGCGGCCGCAGGACCGCAGGGTCGACGTCCACGCCCCGGACCAGAATCTCGAGCGTCCCGCAATCGCGGCGGGCCAACTCCTGCCGAATTACCTTCTCCGAATACTTGACTTGCTCGAGGATCCGGAAGCCGCGGACACCGTCGGGCACGGAGTCGCCGGTCAGGTAGGCGATCCGCGGGTCCAGTTGCCACAGACCGTGCTTGGCCGCGTAATGCCGGACCAAGCCCGCCCGCACCACCGCGCCGTCGGGATTGACGATCCACTCCCCTGGTTCCCGCTCGGGAATATCGTCGGATTCGGCGTCGCTGATCGACCACCCGGTGCCGTCGGAGCTCAGCACTGTGGCCCTCCGTCGCGCAGTGGCGAGCCCTTCCGACCACAGGCACGCCTCGCGAACTCCGCCGTCGAGCGACGTCACCTCGACCTCGCCTGCCCAGCCGAGGCGGTCGAAGTCGAGGCCAGGGGCACACTTGACCGCCAGATCCCGACCGGGATACGCATTGAGAAGGTCTGGGAGCGGAGGCTGCAACTGAGCCGGGTCGTGCGTACGTTTGCCGCCGGACCGCCGTCCTGGGTCGGCGATGACGACCGTCCCCACGGTCACCGGCGCCAGGGCATCGGCCCGGACCAGACTCGCGCCAGGGACGTTGTGTGCCGCCATCCGCAGCCGGACCGCATCGAGGTCACTACCGACGACGCCGGCAGCCACTCCGACGAGCTCGGCCAACTCCGCACCGATCGAACACGTCACATCATGGACCGTGCGGCCGGCGAACCGCTGTGCCCGATGCCGGGCCACCAGGGTCGGCGTCGCCTGCTGCAGACCGTCGTCGGTGAACAACCAACGTTCACCGTCAGCGATCTTTGCCGCCGAACGTCGACGCAGCAGGACCGTCTCCACGACGGCAGACGCGTACGTTCCGAACAGCTCACGGGCTCGACCGAGGTCGCGCAACAGGCTGGCCGAAGACAATTCCAGCTCGTCGGCCTTGGCCAACGCCGCTGTACCGGCCGAGCCGACGAGGTAGTCGACGTCGGCCTCAGTGAAGCCGTAGCTCAGGGTTTTACGCCGGTGATCAGGGCGTTGTAGAAGAAGCGACGCGGGACGACGTGCCGCAGCACGTTCTCGTCGACCCAGGTCAGCTTCTTCCAACTCTGCAGACCGAACTGCGCCCAGCCCCAACCCAGCTTCTCGCGCGGGACCGCGTATTCGACGGTCCGCAACGGCCAGCCGAGCAGTGCGGAGGCGAATTCCTCGGTCACTGCCTTGGCCTCGACGGCTCCGGCAGCGACGGCGATCTCTTCCAGCTGGGTCGGCTCGAAGGTGTGCAGATCGACGACGGCCTCCAGCGCGGCCGCGCGAGAAGATTCGTCGAGCTCCTCTTGCGGACGCCGCCAGTCGGCGAGGAACGGCAGCTTGGTGACGCGAGTGACGCTCTCCCACGTGATGCGCCCCAGCCACCGCGCGTAGAAGTTGCCCACCGTCGTCGGCTCACCGGCGAAGACGAATCGGCCGCCCGGCTTGAGCACGCGCAAGCACTCTCGCAACGCCTGCTCGACATCGGGAATGTGGTGCAGCACAGCGTGCCCGACGACGAGATCGAAGGTGTTGTCCGCGTACGGAATTGTCTCTGCGTCGGCGACGCGACCGTCGACTTCGAGGCCGAGGTGGTCGGCATTGCGCAACGCAACCTTCACCATGCCGGGGCTCAAGTCGGTAACCGAGCCGCGCTTGGCGACGCCGCCCTGCATCAGGTTGAGCAGGAAGAATCCCGTGCCGCAGCCGAGTTCGAGCGCACGCTCGTAGGGCAGATCCTGCTCACCGGCGACCGCGTCGAAGCGACCGCGCGCGTAGTCGATGCACCGCTCGTCGTACGAGATGTGCCACTTGTCGTCGTAGGTCTCTGCTTCCCAGTCGTGGTAGAGAACCTGCGCAAGCTTGGTGTCCTTCAGCGCAGCTTCCACCTCCTCCTGGGTGGCGTGCGGGTTCGGCGCCGGATCCAGATCCGGGACGGCCGCAAGACGACGGGTGGGCTCGGTGGGACTTGCAGTCATGAGCGCAGCCTACCTTTTAGAGGAGGATCGTCATTCACCGGTGAATTTGGCCCGACCCGGTCCCTCGGCGAGAAACGACCGCATTCCAATTTCCACATCGTTGGTTCCGAAGAGCGCCGAGAACTCGCGTCGTTCGATGTCGAGGCCGGATGCAAGGTCGCCGGCGAGGCCCCCATCGATCGCCGCTTTTGCCGCCGCCAACGCCCGGGCAGGGCCATTCACGAACTGCGCGGCCCACTTTCGCGCGGCGTTGTACACCTCATCGGGGGCGACCACCTCGTCGACCAACCCGATAGCGAGGGCTTCCTCCGGGCCGACGAAACGACCGGTGTAGATCAAGTCCTTCGCCTTGCTGGGCCCGATCAGCCGTACCAGCCGCTGTGTGCCGCCACCTGCAGGAATCACTCCCAACAAGATTTCCGGCAGACCGAGTTTGACGTTGTCGCCGATGATGCGGCGGTCTGCGCCGAGCGCGACCTCGAGTCCGCCTCCTAACGCATATCCGCTGATCGCGGCGACAGTCGGCTTACCGATAGTCGCGATGCATCCCAGCGCTGTCTGGACGTCGCCGGCAAGCAGCGCAGCCTGACCAGGGCTGAAACTCGCCATCTCCTTGATGTCGTCACCTGCGGCGAACACCTTCTCACCGCCGTAGACGATCACGGCCCTGACCTCGGCGTTCCCGTCCGCCTCCCGTGCCGCAGCCACCAGCTCACGATGAGTCTGCAGGTCGAGGGCGTTCACGGGTGGACGAGCGATTCGGATCGTCCCGATGCCGTCGGTAACGTCGAGCGTCACGAATTCAGCCATACGCGGAGCCTAGGCGCACCTCAGAGCGACGCCGGGAGGTGGTAGTTCTCATCGCCCGGGAAATCGATCTTGTATTTTCCGTCGACAACCAGCAGATCGGGCTGGATAGGCTCGATCACCTGCTCGGCGGCAAGAACCTCGGCGGTCGTGGCGTAACCGGCCAACGCGGTCAGCTGGGACCACGTCGGCGGCATCAAGATACTTCCGCCGGCCTTCCAGTGGGCCAACTCTGCTGACGGCGTCGACCATGCGACCGCTGCCGCCTCCGACGTGTCGCCATCGGCATGCTGACCTTCTGGGACGACGGCGACGAAGAACCGCGTGTCGTACCGTCGCGTCGTTTCGCCGACCGGCGTGATCCAGTTCGCCCACGGCCGCAGCAGGTCGGCGCGCAGGACAAGGCCCTCCGCAGTCAAGAACTCGCCGAACGTGAGCTCGCGCTTCTCCAGCGCGGTGCGTGCGGCGCGGTAACCCGAGGTATCGGCGACAACCGTGTCAGGCGTCGGACCGGCCAGCAATACGCCGCATTCCTCGAACGTCTCCCTGACTGCAGCGCACACGAGCGCCTTGACCCGGTGCTCGTCGACGCCGAACTTCTGCGCCCACCACGAGACCGGCGGACCCGCCCACGCCAGGTTCGCGTCCGCGTCGGACAGGTCTACGCCACCGCCGGGGAACACCGTCATGCCGCCCGCGAAGTCCATCCCGCGCACGCGGCGCAGCAGAAACACCTCCAGGCCCGGCTCACCGTCGCGCAGCAGCATCACCGTTGATGCGTCTTTAACCGGAATCTCGCGCTCGTTCAAATCAGGCACAGTGCTCACATCAGGCACCGTACTCGCCACGATCGAGGCGCCTACCGGTGCCGATGCCTACCGGGCAACCGCGAGCGCCGGGCGAAGTATCGACCGTCGACTTTGTCGAGAGCGATCGACTGGCTGAAGGCCTCGCTCAAGTTTGCACTGGTCAGCACGGTGTCGAGCAAACCCTGTGCGACGACCTCGCCCTCCTTGAGCAGCAGTCCGTGGGTGAAACCTGGCGGGATTTCTTCGACGTGGTGGGTGACGAGCACGGTCGCCGGGCTGTCCGGGTCCATCGCGAGATGCGTCAGGCGTGCGACAAGTTCTTCACGACCGCCGAGGTCCAGGCCGGCGGCGGGTTCGTCGAGCAGCAGGAGTTCGGGGTCGGTCATCAGCGCTCGCGCGATCAGCACCCGCTTGCGCTCACCTTCCGAGAGCGTCCCGTATGCGCGGGCAGCGAGATGTTCTGCACCCAGGCTTTCCAGCATGTCGAGCGCGCGATCGGTGTCGACCTTGTCGTATCGCTCCCGCCAACGACCCAAGACTCCATAACCAGCGGACACAACCAGGTCGCTGACCTTTTCGTCCGCAGGCACCCGACTGGCGAGCGCCGACGACGACAGCCCGATCCGCGGCTTCAGCTCGTTGATGTCGACCCGACCCAACACCTCGCCGAGCACGTGGGCAGTACCGGATGTCGGATGGACTTCGGCGGCGGCGATCCGCAGCAACGACGTCTTGCCGGCACCGTTCGGTCCGAGCACAACCCACTTCTCATCCAGCTCGACCTGCCAGCTGACGGGTCCGACCAACGTCACCCCGGACCGTCGAATGAGTACGTCGTTGAAATCGATGAGCAGGTCGGGATCGGGTTGCGGCACGAGCCCATCTTTACCCACATCGGTGGCCCTTTCACGGCAGTATCGGATTCGTGTCGCTCACACGCGCAGAATCGCCGTTCCCATTGGGGGCTTCGACGGTCGGTGTCGGTACCCACTTCTCGGTCCACGCACCCGACGCGGACCGGGTTCAGCTCTGCCTCATCGACGCGGGCGGCGAAGTCCGGATCGATCTCGAGCAGCAGACGTACGGGTTGTGGCACGGCATCGTCGACGGTGTCGGCGCTGGTCAGCGGTACGGCTATCGCGTTGGCGGCCGATGGGATCCGCGTCGCGGGTATCGGATGAATCCGAAGAAGCTGCTCATCGATCCGTACGCCCGGCAGTTGGCCGGTGAGTTGGGCGACGCCGAGGCGCTCCTCGGCTACGCAGACGATCCGTTCGGCGCGCCGTCCGACATCGATTCACTGGGCCACGTTCCGCTTTCGGTCGTCACAGCGACGCTCCCGCTCAACGATGGACCGCGCCTCGAAACGCCATGGGAAGACACGGTGATCCAGGAACTACACGTCGGCGCGTACACGGCGCGCCATCCCGACGTCAGGCCTGAGCACCGCGGCACCTATCTCGGCCTCGCGTCCGAGCCGGTCGTGGAACATCTTCAGCGCCTTGGCATTACCGCCGTCGAGTTACTTCCCGTGCAGGCGTTCCTCACCGAGCCGGCGGTCCGGGCGCGTGGCATGCGCAACCACTGGGGCTACTCGACGGGCGCCTACTTCGCGCCCCTTGCGCGCTACGCGACGACACCCGGGCGCGAGATCGCCGAGTTTCGAGCCATGGTCGACGCACTCCATGCAGCAGGCATCGAGGTCATCCTCGACGTCGTCTACAACCACACCTGCGAATTCGGCATCGCCGGACCGACTGTGAGCTGGCGTGGCTTCGACGCACCGGGCTACTACCAGCTCACCGACGACGGCGCCGATATCGACCTCACCGGGTGCGGCAACACCGTCGACTGCTACTCCCCCGTCGTCGTCGGCATGGTCTGCGACAGCCTGCGCTACTGGGCCACCGATATGGGGGTCGACGGTTTCCGATTCGACCTCACCCCCGCACTTGCCCGTGACGCAGGCGGACCGTTCGACCCACGCGCACCGCTGCTGACGGCGATCACCGCCGACCCGATCTTGCAGCGCCGCAAGCTCATTGCCGAGCCGTGGGACGCGACCAAGGCGGGCTACCAGGTCGGCAACTTCGGCCCGCTGTGGTCGGAATGGAACGACCGCTACCGAGACGACGTGCGCCGCTTCTGGATCGGCGAGACCGGAATCCGCCAATTCGCCTCGCGGATAGCGGGTTCGGCGGATATCTTTCACCGGCGAACGCCGCTTGCGTCGATCAACTTCGTGACCGCGCACGACGGGTTCACGATGGCCGACCTCGTCTCCTACAGCAGCAAGCACAACGATGCCAACGGCGAGAACAGCAACGACGGTGCGGGACATAACTTCTCGGTCAACCATGGCGTCGAGGGTCCGACCGACGACCCTGGTGTCGTCGAGGCGCGCGCTCGCCACGTCCGCGCGTTGCTTGCGACCCTGCTGTTGTCGACCGGCGTCCCGATGCTGCTCGCGGGCGATGAGCAAGGTCATAGCCAGTCCGGCAACAACAATGCCTACTGCGTGCCGGCCGACGCGGCGGCCGCCGACGCCTGGGCTGTGGACTGGCCGAGTGCCGACGAGGCCTTGATCGTGTTCGTCGCTCGCCTCACCGAACTTCGACGGTCCGCGCCCGCGCTACGCCAACCCGAATTCTTCGAAGGCCGCGCCACTCCGACCGGCCATCCGGACCTGGTGTGGTTCGGCGGCGACGGAATCGAGCTCGATCACGACGGGTGGCACGACAATTCGCGAACGACGCTGCAGGCGTGGATCGACGGTTCCGACGTCCGGACCGGCGGCGTGCCGGGCTCGGACTCCAGTTGGCTACTCGTCTTTCACTCCGGCACGGCTACGGGGGTCACGCTCGCGGGTCCGGACTGGTTCGCAGGCAAGATAACTCCCGCCTTCGATTCGACAACCGCAGACGGGTTGCCGACCGACGTCACGCCCAACAAACCTGGTTCGACCATCGCAGTGACCGGTCCGACAGTGCTCGCCTTCCGCGCGCCGAACCCCGGCAGGAATCCGGACACCAACGGGATGAACAGCTGAATCAAGGGACCGATCCCAAGGGCATACACGAGGGTCCCCACACCGACGCTGCCACCGAGAAGCCATCCGGTCGTCAGCACCATCACCTCGATTCCGGTGCGCACCAACCGAACCGAGCGCCCGGTGTGGGCGACCAGACCTGTCATCAGGCCGTCACGCGGACCTGGTCCCATGCCTGCGGCGATGTAGAGCACCGACGCGATTGCGTTGAGCACGACGGCGCCCACCATCGCGGGCACCCGCACCGCCATGTCGTCGAAATCGGGTAGCCATGCGAGCCCGACGTCGACCGAAATCGCAATCACCACAACGTTGCTCACGGTTCCGATGCCAGGCATCTGGCGCAGCGGGATCCATGCGAGCAACACGACGGCACCGGTGAGCGCAGTGACCAGGCCGAAGCTCAGCGGTACATGTTCGACCACGCCCTGATGGAAAACGTCCCATGGGTCGAGCCCGAGATTCGCTCGAATCATCATGGCCATCGAGAATCCGTACAGCCACAGACCCGTGTACAGCGCGATCAATCTACGTACCAGCATTGGTCCATCGTGCGCAGAACTGGCCCTAGAAACCATAGCCAATCGGCAACTACTGGACCTTTGAGTAAGACCACGAGCGCCACCGCAGTGTCGTCACGATCACAGCAGGCCCAGCCGGGCGCTCGGCCGCGTATTGCGAATACTTCGCGACCAACGCATCGATCGCACGTCGTCCATCGGGAGCGTCGGCGTCGGCAGCCACGGCGTCGCCGTCGACCCGAACCCACCACAATCGGGTCCAGTCGTCGTCGTATTCGTCGACCAACAGGCTGACGTGCCCGGTCTGGGCAATATTGCTCAGCCGCCGCAGATCGCGGGTCGACTTCGGCTTTGCATCGACAGTCAGATACACCTGCCCAGCATCGACGGCGAACACCACGGGAACGATGTGCGGACGTCCGTCGGCCCCCACGGTCGCAAGCCTCGCCACCCGGGCGGCGGCGAATCGCTGTTGCGCTAGCGCCAGGTCCAACGCCGTCGCCTCACCTCAGTCGGAACCGCAATCACCGTCATCGAACCAGCGGCAACCTCGGTGAATCCGGCGTCGCGGACCGCCACACCACGACCGCTACCAACCGACCGCTCCAATTGCGCCCACTGCGCGGCGGTCGCGTCCCGCACCGAGCAGGCGAATCCCGCTGCTGCCCATTGCGCCAACTGAGCCTTCGACATCGCCATTCCCAACAGCATCGACGCATGGCCGACCTGAGCGGCCGCCTTGCCGACCGTCATCTCCAGCGACGAATTGACCCACAACACCGGCACATCCGGCTCCGGCGGTCCTGGATCGTCGTGGTCGAGGTCGGTGCCACCGACTTGGAGCCGCTTGATGCGCGGATCGAGTTCGTCGACAGGTCCGGGCACGAGCGCGCGAGCCTGCGCGCCGCCGACCTCGACGGTCACACCGTCGACCTCTTGCGCAGCGACCCAATGCGCACCGCGGGCACGACGAGCGACTTTGCGGATGCGGTCGTCGGCCCAGGCCCTGAATTCGTCGTGCCACGGACCGCCCTCGGCCACACGTTCGTCGTAGCAGAGCGCCACCGTCGCGACGGCCGCGGCCGACAGCAACGCGCTGCGCAGGGGCGGATCGACTTTCGGTATATGCAGGATCAACGGCATTGCCCGTGTGCGAGTCTCGCCCTCAGCGGGGTGAATTTCGCTCACAGGCGGGGAAGCTCTTCCAGCGGCACGCGCCGGACCATCCCGTCGAAGGCGTCTGCCGCCTCCACCTCGTGTCGCGTGACGCCAAGGATGAACAGCACGGCATCGAGGTACGGGTGCGACAGCGCGGCATCGGCGATCTCGCGCAACGCGGGTTTCGCATTGAACGCGATACCGAGACCTGCGGCGTTGAGCATGTCGATATCGTTGGCGCCGTCGCCGACCGCGACGGTCTGTTCCATCGGCACGCCGACCTGGGCCGCAAACTTGCGCAGCGCAATGGCTTTGGCCTCGCGGTCGATGATTTCGCCCAGCACCCGACCGGTCAGCTTGCCGTCGACGATCTCGAGGGTGTTGGCGGCGACGAAGTCGAGTTCTAGGTCGTGTGCAAGGTCGTCGATGACTTGACGGAAGCCGCCGGACACGACACCGCAGTGAAAGCCGAGCCTGCGCAGTGTGCGGATCGTCGTCCGGGCTCCAGGGGTCAACTGGATGTTTTCGGCAACGTCGTCGATCACGCTCTCGTCCAGGCCTGCCAACGTGGCGACGCGCTGATGCAGCGACTCGGCGAAGTCGATCTCGCCTCGCATCGCCGCCTCGGTCACGGCGCGGACCTCGGCTTCTACACCGGCGCGCGCAGCGAGCATCTCGATCACTTCGCCCTGGATAAGCGTCGAATCGACGTCGAACACGATGAGGCGCTTCGCCCGGCGGGCCAGTCCGGCGCGCTCGATAGCGACATCGACGTTCTCTGCAACCGCGACTTCAGCCAAGCTGGTCCGCAGCTGTGCGTCTGCCCCCGCGCCGGTGTTGGTCGCCGTCACCAGCAGTTCGAGACCGGTGACCGGGTAGTCGGCGATCCCCCGGATCGAATCGATATTGGCACCCTGACGTGCAAGAACCCGCGAGACCGCGCTGAACGCACGCGCGGAGACAGGACTGCCGATCACGACCACCGCGTGCGTCGAGAGGCTGGCGCGACCGACGGGGTCAGCGCCGATTTCGACGTCGACGTGGACCCCCACGGTGTTCATCGCCTCTTCGAGCTCTTCCTGCAGAGCTTCGGGGTCGTTCGGACACGACACCAGGACGCCGAGAGTCAGCTGGCCGCGGATGACGACCTGTTCGACGTCGAGCAGTGACACAGCGTGCCTCGACAACGCTGCGAGCAGAACAGACGTCACGCCGGGCTTGTCTCTACCTGTGACGGTGACGAGGACAGTGGCGTCGGTTGATCCCACCGAGAGAACTCCGTTCGTCGCATGCGGCCGTGTCGTCAGCCTTGGCTCCCTATTGTGTCAACCTCGTTCAAAAGTTTTTGCCCGGGACCGATTAGTTCTGACCGCGAGGGAGCTCATAACCAGTAGAAGTCACCGAATGCTCGACAGAAATAGGAGAAGCACATGCGCAAAGTCATCGTTTTCACCATCACCTCGCTCGACGGCTACACGGCGGGACCCGGCAACAACGTGATGGCGATGAACATGGACAACGCGTTCGACTCGTACTGCGCGGAGCGGTTGGGTACAGCCGACACTCTGTTGCTCGGTCGGACGTCCTACGAGATGTTCCGAGGATTCTGGCCCGCAGTGGTCGACAATCCGGACGCGACTCCTGCGCAGCGCGAGATCTCGCGTCGTGACAATGCCATCGATAAAGTAGTCGTCTCCGATACGGCCGCTCCCGATGAGAGCCTCCCCTGGCACGACAACACGACCATCGTCACGCGCGAAGCCGCGCACAGCCACATTGCCGACCTCAAGAACCAGGACGGCGGCGACATCTTGATCTTCGGCAGCCGCACGCTGTGGAACGACCTGCTCGCGAACGGACTGATCGACGAACTGCATGTGATGGTCGGTCCGGCGGCCGTCGGAGACGGCACGCCAGCCTTCGACAGCACACCGGCCCTGCGCCCGATCGACGCTCGCACCATCGCAGGCTCGGACAACGTTCTGCTCACCTACCAGGTGGGATCGCCCGCCTGAGCAGCAGAAAGCCCCGCCGAGAAGCTCGGCGGGGCGTTTCTACGTGTGAACTACTTCGACTTCACGCCAGACTTTTCGAGCAGTTCTGCCGTGTGCTTGTCCGAGCCCCAGCCGACGTGCGCCTCGTGCCGCAACCGCTCGACCATGTGCGGGTAGTGCAGCTCGAATGCGGGACGCTCCGACCGGATGCGCGGCAACTCGTAGAAGTTGTGGCGCGGCGGCGGGCAGCTCGTCGCCCACTCGAGCGAGTTGCCGTAACCCCATGGATCGTCGACGGTCACGACCTCGCCGTAGCGGAAGCTCTTGAAGACGTTCCACACGAACGGCAGGGTCGAGGCACCGAGGATAAACGCGCCGATGGTCGACACGATGTTCAGAGTCGTGAAGCCGTCGGTCGGCAGGTAATCGGCGTACCGACGCGGCATGCCTTCGTTACCCAGCCAGTGCTGGACGAGGAACGTTGTGTGGAAGCCGACAAGGGTGGCCCAGAAGTGCCACTTGCCGAGCCGCTCGTCCATCATCCGGCCCGTCATCTTCGGGAACCAGAAGTAGATACCGGCGTAGGTGGCGAACACGATCGTGCCGAAGAGCACGTAGTGGAAGTGCGCGATCACGAAGTACGAGTCGGTCACGTGGAAGTCCAGCGGCGGGCTCGCCAAGATGACGCCCGACAGACCACCGAAGAGGAACGTCACCAAGAACCCGACCGCGAACAACATGGGTGTCTCGAAGGTCAGTTGCCCCTTCCACATCGTGCCGATCCAGTTGAAGAACTTCACGCCCGTAGGCACGGCTATGAGGAACGTCATGAACGAGAAGAACGGCAGCAGGACCGCGCCGGTCGCGTACATGTGGTGCGCCCACACCGCGATGGACAGCGCCGCGATGCCGAGCGTCGCGTACACGAGCGTGGTGTATCCGAAGATCGGCTTTCGGCTGAACACCGGGAAGATTTCGGACACGATCCCGAAGAACGGGAGCGCGATGATGTACACCTCCGGGTGGCCGAAGAACCAGAAGAGGTGTTGCCATAGCAGCACACCCCCGGTCGCCGGGTCGTAGATATGTGCGCCGAGGTGGCGGTCGACAGCCAGACCCATGAGGGCAGCCGTCAGCAGCGGGAAGGCGAGCAGCACAAGAACACTGGTGACCAGGATGTTCCACGTGAAGATCGGCATCCGGAACATGGTCATGCCTGGGCAGCGGAGAACGATGACCGTCGTCGTCATGTTCACGCCACCGAGGATGGTGCCGAGGCCGGAGACGGCAAGACCCAGAATCCAGAGGTCGGCGCCGATGCCGGGCGAGTACAGGCCGCTGGTGAGCGGTGAATACGCGGTCCAGCCGAATTCGGCAGCGCCACCGGGGGTGATGAAGCCGGCGGTCGCCATCGTCGCGCCGAAGAGGTACAGCCAGTAGCTGAACGCGTTCAGACGCGGGAACGCCACGTCGGGAGCGCCGATCTGCAGCGGGAGCACCACGTTTGCGAAGCCGAAGACGATCGGTGTCGCATAGAACAGCAGCATGATCGTGCCGTGCATGGTGAACAGCTGGTTGTACTGCTCGTTGGACAGGAATTGCAGGCCGGGTACGGCGAGTTCGGTACGCATCAGCAGCGCCATGAGGCCGCCGATCAAGAAGAAGCCCACCGACGTGACGAGGTACATGATCCCGAGGACCTTGGGATCGGTCGTGGTGAGCATCTTCCACAGGTACGAACCCTTAGGTCCCACTCGCGGCGGGTAAGGCCGTTTACCTTCGAGTTGAGGGACTGGCTTGGGCTCTACGGCAGTCACTAATCCTCCTGATGTGCCATCTGGTCGCTCCGCAGGCTCCGCTCCGGCGTCCATCCATGCGGCGAAGCGAACGATCGCTGGCTTGCGCTCATCGAATCGTAGACGTTGCATCGCCACTGGGCGGACCCGGTCCTACCCTGTGTCGCAATTAAACTCTCTTGCCCGGTGTCAGTGCACCCAATGACCCGAAGTTGCCCGAATTAAGCGCTATTCGGCGGTGCCGACCACGGCGTGATCGGCCGCTCCAGCCGCACTCCATCGACGACCATGTCGACCCGTTCTTGATAGAAGCAAATCAACCCGGTGATCTGGACCAACTCCGGCGGCGGACTTTCGTAACTCCAGGCGATGTCTTGGCCGGCATCGCCGAGTTCGACCGCCGACCAATGCGTCGCGTGCCCTTTGTACGCACAGACCGTCGATGTCGTACTCGGCTCCAAGGGGACGAGGACATCGGCTTTGGGCAGGTAAAAGCGCGAGGGAAGCACGAACTCGAACAGCAGCAACGGATGGTGGGAGTCGGCGACGACCGTGCCTGCCACTTCCACCTCGATATGGCGCGAACTCTGCCGGAGATCGATGCGGGAAAAGGGGTCCCGAGGGTGACCGAAGATGGGTTCGTCCTCTTCGAGCCACTCGAACGCGTCGAAATCGAGGACCACCATGGACCCCAGCTCGGGGTCGTCGGGCCGGAACGCGGCACCGCTGAACTCGCCCGACCGAACCATCAGCTCCAAACCCGGCGTCGTGTGGAACCCGAATCCGGTACTCGGATCGAGTGCGGGAGGTCCGCCGTCGGCCAACGACACCGCGTGTTCCTCCGCCAGGAAACTCGCCGCTTCGACGAGTTCACCCGATACGTCGGCGATCGGTACGGCGTAGGACGGCACGACCCGACGTGGCTCCCACACCAGCGCAGCACCGGCTGTGTCGACAACGGTGTCGCCGCCGAGCAGTGCGCGCACTCGCTTCTGGACCGGCTGATAGCGAAGGTCGTTGTGCCCACGCATCAGTAATTCGAACATTTGCGTCGCCATCGCCGGATCCTCTCGTTGTCACCCCCATGGAACCCCGAAATTCGAACTTCCGCGAGTACGTCGCTGGACCCCAGCAGCATCGGTGATCGCGGCGCGGTCTATGCCTGTCCGGGCGAGCTAGTACCCTCCTCGACATGCCCGTCCGGAAGCTGACCGCTCTTGTGGCGGTGCCCTTGGCCGCGATCGCCCTGTTCACGATTGCCGGCTGCGGCAACTCTGCCAACGACGATGCTGCCAACGAGATCGCGCGCACGACCACGCTGATCGCGGGCGCCGGAGTGGTCGGGATCGAGCGCGACACGAGCAAAGCCTGCCCCGTTGCAGCGCCCGCCGATCCGGCCGACGGCCCGACGCGGCGCATCACCCACGCCGGTGGCGAATCCGTCGTCCCTGCCGATCCGAAGCGCATCGTCGTCCTCAGCACGCAGGCCCTCGACAGTGTGTGCGCGGTCGGACTGTGGGAACGAGTGGTCGGGGCCGCGACGCTGGACGGTCCCGTCGCGCAGCCGGAGTATCTCGGCACAGGAATTGCCCTCATCCCGGGCATCGGCGTCGTCGGCGCGCCGGATCCGGCGCAGATCGAAGCACTGCATCCGGACCTGATCCTCGGATCGGCGGTGCCCGACGCGGCGCTGGCCGACCGGCTGAAAGCCATAGCGCCCACCGTCTTCGACGCCGTCGACGGTGGCTGGAAACGCCAATTCGGACTTGCCGCACAAGCACTCGGGCGCGGGACCACCGCCATCGGCGCGGTCGCGGCCTACGAACAAGACGCGCGCGACACCGGTGTGGCGCTGAATTCCTACCAGACGCAGGCGTCGATCGTGCGGTTCAGCGCCGACTCCGCGTTGGTCGAAGGCACCGAATCCTTTGCGGGACAGATCCTGACCGATACGGGTGTCCGACGGCCCGGCTACCAGCGCGGCGCATCGTTCACGGTGTCGACCAGCGACCTCGACAAGGCAGAAGCAGACATCATCTACGTCAGCTTCGAGGGCGATCGCGGCCTAACGCACGGCAAGAGCGTGCTGGACAGCGACGCATGGGAAGACCTCGGCGCCTCCAAGGACCGTCGAGTATTCGCAGTCGAGGACGCTATCTGGAACGGAAACGGCCTGGTCGCAGCCCGCAGCCTCGTCGAGGATCTACGGAAGACTCTCAACAGCTACGTGACGGGTTAGCGGCGCGAACATCAGCGCGAGGATCGAGCCGAACGCCGCGCCCGAAATCTCGGGATCGGAGGCGCGTTGCATGCCGAGTCCGAGCGCGAGACTGACGATCCCGAGACTCAGCGTGTCGAGGTCGGCGGGTGGCTCGTATCCAGCGCTCCGACAGAGGTCAGCAACCAATTCGGCGCCGCGAGCCCGGATTCGCTTCTGCCGTGCGGCGGTGGCTGCGCGAAGCTTGCCGTCGCCGTTGCTGAATGCCGCGACCTCGATCTCGAGCCGAGCCCAACGCGGGTCGCCGAAGCTGCCCTGCGCCCAATCGGCGAGTGCGGTGAACCACGCCTGCGGCCCCTGCGCGGCGACAGCTTCGACCTCCGCGATCGCGCGGTGCTCCTCGCGCTGGTAGAGCGCGTCGATGACAGCGATGCCCATCTCGGTCTTGTTCGCGAAGTTCGAATACACCGCACCGCGGGTGAAGCCTGCTGCTTCAGCGATCTGCTCGAGGGAGGTCGTCCGGAACCCGTCACGCAGGAACAGCTCGGTCGCCGCCTCGATGACCAACTGCCGGGTGCGTGCCTGGCTCGCCGTGCGAGTCAGTCTTGCCATGCGTCGTAGGATACTCTGTGCATCCAGATATTCCACGCATCTGAAATGAGACGCCATGCACAACGTTGTGATCATCGGCGCCGGGTTCTCCGGCATTGGGGCGGCGATCAAGCTCGACGACGCCGGTTTCGACGACTACCTGATTGTCGAAGAGGGTGACGGTGTCGGCGGAGCTTGGCACTGGAACACCTATCCAGGAGTCGCGGTCGACATCCCGTCCTTCAGCTACCAGTTCTCGTTCGAGACGCGGACCGACTGGTCGCGGGTGTACGCCCCGGGGAACGAACTGAAGGCCTACGCCGACTCGTGCGTCGAGCGATACGGTCTGCGCGACCGCCTGCGGCTGAACACCAAGATCACCGCGGCCCGCTTCGACGACGATGGCCACTTCTGGCGGCTGACCACGGCAGACGGCGACGAGATCAGCGCACGCCACGTTGTGTCGGCCACCGGTGTACTGACGCAACCGAAGCCACCGGCAATCAAGGGTCTCGACGATTTCGTCGGCACGGTGATGCACACCGCGCGCTGGGACCACGACGTCGACCTGCGGGGCAAGCGGGTAGCGATCATCGGCACCGGCGCCTCCGCGGTCCAGGTGATCCCGTCGATCGCGCCGGAGGTCGAGCACCTGACCGTCTTCCAGCGCACCGCGATCTGGTGCCTACCGAAACCCGATACGCGGCTGCACTTTCCGGTCCGGCTGGCGATGCGGTTGCCGGGAGTGAGTCGACTCACCCGCCTGGCAAGTCAGGCCTTTGTCGAGGCGACCTTCCCGCTCGCCGCCCATTTCCACACGCTCGTCCCCACTGCGAGCATCGGCGAACGCATTGGCCGGGACTTCCTGAAACGGCAGGTCCACGATCCGGTCGTCCGCGACAAGCTGACGCCGCGCTACGCACTCGGCTGCAAACGGCCGAGCGCGTCCAACGACTACCTGCGCACCTTCAACCGCGACAACGTGCTGCTCGAAACGACGAGCATCGACGCCATCACACCGAATGGCGTGCGGACGACCGACGGCACGGAACACACGGTCGACGTGCTGATCCTGGCGACCGGCTTCAAGGTCTTCGAGTCCGGCAATATGCCACCGTTCCCCATCACCGGGACCGATGGGCTCGATCTGGAGACCTGGTGGGACGAACACCGCTACCAGGCCTACCAAGGCGTCAGCGTGCCCGGCTTCCCGAACCTGTTCACCATTCTCGGGCCTTACGGCTACAACGGGTCGTCGTACTTCAACCTCATCGAAACCCAGATGAACCACATCACCCGCTGTCTGAGCCACGCGCGCCGCATCAACGCGACGCGCGTCGAAGTCACCGCCGAAGCCAACGCCGACTACTTCGCCGCGATGCTCGACCGACGCCACCGTCAGGTGTTCTTCCAGGACAGCTGCGCCGCGTCGAACAGCTACTACTTCGACAAGCACGGCGACGTACCGTTCCGGCCTGCACTCACGCTGGAGACGATGTGGCAGAGTGCGCGCTACGACCTCGGTGACTACGTTTTCGACGAGCTCGCAGTCGGCTAGAAGTCCCAGTCCTCGTCTTCGGTGTTGACTGCCTTGCCGATGACGTAGCTGGAGCCGGATCCCGAAAAGAAGTCGTGGTTCTCGTCGGCATTGGGTGACAGTGCCGACAGAATCGCGGGATTCACATCCGTCTCGTCCTTCGGGAACAACGCCTCGTAGCCGAGGTTCATCAGGGCCTTGTTGGCGTTGTAGCGCAGGAACTTCTTGACGTCCTCGGTCAGCCCGACCTCGTCGTAGAGGTCCTGCGTGTACTCGACCTCGTTGTCGTACAGCTCGAAGAGCAGCTCGAACGTGTAGTTCTTGAGGTCGTCCTTCTCCGGCTGCGTCAGCAGCTCCAAGCCCTTTTGGTACTTGTAGCCGATGTAATAGCCGTGGACGGCCTCGTCGCGGATGATCAGCCGGATCAGGTCGGCGGTGTTGGTGAGCTTCGCCCGGCTCGACCAGTACATCGGCAGGTAGAAGCCAGAGTAGAAGAGGAAGCTTTCCAGCAGCGTCGAAGCGACCTTGCGCTTGAGCGGCTCGTCACCCTTGTAGTACTGGAGCACGATCTCGGCCTTGCGCTGCAGGTTCGGGTTCTCCTCCGACCAGCGGAACGCGTCGTCGATGTCGCGGGTCGAGCACAGCGTCGAGAAGATCGAGCTGTAGCTCTTCGCGTGCACCGACTCCATGAATGCGATGTTGGTGTACACCGCCTCTTCGTGCGGGGTGATCGCGTCGGGAATGAGGCTCACGGCGCCGACCGTGCCCTGGATGGTGTCCAGCAGCGTCAAGCCGGTGAACACCCGCATCGTGAGCTTCTGCTCGGTGGGCGTGAGCGTGCCCCACGACGGAATGTCGTTGGAGACAGGCACTTTCTCCGGCAGCCAGAAGTTGCCGACGAGGCGATCCCACACCTCGGCGTCCTTCTCGTCCGGCACGCGATTCCAGTTGATCGCGGACACGCGATCGATCAGTTTGACCATCTGACTTCCTCACTTCGTACGGGGGTTGTGAGTCTTTTAGGAGTCCCTGGACTCCTAAAAGACTCACAAGCAGCTAGAGCATGCAGCTGACGCAACCTTCGACCTCGGTACCTTCGAGGGCCATCTGACGCAGACGGATGTAGTACAGCGTCTTGATGCCCTTGCGCCACGCGTAGATCTGCGCCTTGTTGATATCGCGGGTCGTGGCCGTGTCCTTGAAGAACAGTGTCAGCGACAGACCCTGATCGACGTGTTGCGTTGCCGCAGCGTAGGTGTCGATGATCTTCTCGTACCCGATTTCGTAAGCATCCTGGTAGTAGTCCAGGTTGTCGTTGGTCAGGTACGGCGCCGGGTAATAGACGCGACCGATCTTGCCTTCCTTGCGGATCTCGATCTTCGACGCGACCGGGTGAATGGACGACGTCGAGTAGTTGATGTAGCTGATCGAGCCGGTCGGCGGCACTGCCTGCAGGTTCTGGTTGTAGATGCCGTGCTGCTGCACAGATGCCTTGAGCGCCAACCAATCCGACTGCGTCGGAATGCTCACGCCCGCTTCGGCGAACAACGTGCGGACTCGGTCCGTCGCCGGCTCCCAGACCTGGTCGGTGTACTTGTCGAAGAACTCACCCGACGCATACTTCGAATCGGGGAAACCCTTGAAGTACGTGCCTCGTTCGATCGCGATCTTGTTCGACGCCTGCAGCGCATGGAACAGCACTGTGTAGAAGTAGATGTTGGTGAAGTCGATGCCTTCTTCGGATCCGTACAGCACCCGTTCGCGCGCCAGATAGCCGTGCAGGTTCATCTGCCCGAGCCCGATCGCGTGAGAGTCGTTGTTGCCCTGCTCGATCGACGGCACAGAGAAGATGTGCGTCTGATCCGAGACAGCGGTCAAGGCACGGATCGAGGTCTCGATCGTCTTCGCGAAGTCGGGCGAGTCCATCGTCTTCGCGATGTTGAGCGAGCCCAAGTTGCACGAAATGTCTTTGCCCACATGCGAGTACGAGAGGTCGTCGTTAAACTTCGACGGTGTCGACACCTGCAGGATCTCCGAGCACAGGTTCGAGTGCGTGATCTTTCCTGCAATCGGATTCGCGCGGTTCACGGTGTCCTCGTACATGATGTACGGGTAGCCGGATTCGAACTGCAACTCTGCGATCGTCTGAAAGAACTCGCGTGCCTTGATCTTCGACTTGCGAATCCGGCGATCGTCGAGCATCTCGTAGTACTTCTCGGTGATGTTGATGTCCGCGAAGGGAACTCCGTAGATCCGCTCGACGTCGTACGGCGAGAACAGGTACATGTCCTCGTTCTTCTTCGCCAGCTCGAACGTGATGTCCGGGATGACAACTCCGAGCGAGAGCGTCTTGATCCGGATCTTCTCGTCCGCATTCTCGCGCTTGGTGTCGAGGAACCGGTAGATGTCGGGGTGATGCGCCTGCAGGTACACAGCGCCCGCACCTTGGCGTGCGCCGAGCTGGTTGGCGTAGGAGAACGAATCCTCCAGCAGCTTCATGATCGGAATGACACCCGAGCTCTGATTCTCGATCTTCTTGATCGGCGCACCGTGCTCGCGAATGTTGGAGAGCAGCAACGCAACTCCGCCGCCGCGCTTGCTCAGCTGCAGGGCCGAGTTGATCGACCGACCGATCGACTCCATGTTGTCTTCGATGCGCAGCAGGAAGCACGAGACCGGCTCGCCGCGCTGCTTCTTGCCCGAGTTCAGGAATGTCGGCGTCGCAGGCTGGAACCGACCCGAGATGATCTCGTCTACCAGTTGCGTCGCGAGGATCTCGTCGCCCGCAGCCAAGGTCAATGCGACCATGCAGACGCGGTCCTCGAACCGCTCGAGGTAGCGCTTACCGTCGAACGTCTTCAACGTGTACGACGTGTAGTACTTGAATGCGCCGAGGAAGGTCGGGAAGCGGAACTTCTTCGAGTACGCGTGATCGATCAGCCACTTGTGAAAGTTGCGCGAGTACTGATCGAGAATCTCACGCTCGTAATAGTTTTCCTTGATCAGATAGTCCAGCTTCTCGTCCATGTTGTGGAAGAAGACGGTGTTCTGATTCACGTGCTGAAGGAAGTATTGGTTCGCCGCTTCCCGGTCCTTGTCGAACTGAATCTCGCCGTTGGGGCCGTAGAGATTCAGCATCGCGTTCAGGGCGTGATAGTCGAGCCCGTCGGTCGATTCGGAAACCCGTGCCGGACCGCGGTTCAAGCGCCCAGTTGCGACGGTGTCTGTGATTGTCGGAGCCAATATGATCCCAATCCCTCTCGGACAGTAGCGACGTCCTCAGCAGTTCCCATGAGTTCGAAGCGATAAAGGTACGGAACGTCGCATTTCCGTGAGATCACTTCTCCGGCAAAGCAATACGAATCGCCGAAGTTCGTGTTGCCGGCAGCGATGACCGCCCGGAGCAATCCACGATTGTGCGCGTTGTTCAAAAACTTGATTACGGGCTTGGGTACGTAGCCGTTGGGGCGCCCGGCTACGTGAACCCCTCCCCCGTACGTCGGGACGATCAGCACATACGGCTGGTCGACCCGGAAAGTCCCGTCTCGATCATGAAGCGGGATGCGCGTTGCGGGCAGGTCCAACTTCTGAACGAATCGGTGCGTGTTCTCCGACGCGCTCGAGAAGTAGACCAATGGTGCAGACATTTGCGACCACCCCGCGATAGTCGGTCGATCAGGACGCGATTGCCACGAGCGACTTGATGCGGTCCGGACGGAAGCCCGACCAGTGCGAATCTTCGGTGACGACGACCGGCGCCTGCAGGTACCCGAGAGCCATGACGTAGTCGCGCGCATCGGCGTTCTGCGAGATGTCGACGACGTCATACTCGATGCCCGCCTTGTCGAGCGCACGGTAGGTGGCAGTGCACTGAACGCAAGCCGGCTTGGTGTAGACGGTGATGCTCATCGATGTCTCTCTTTCTCCGCTGAATTCCTGCGAGTCCTTGGGTTGCCGAGCACCGGTAGCGCGCAGGAATCCCTCCCAATTCGGGCTGATTTCGGCCCGTTTGCGGTGCGGCTTCCTTGTGGTCTCCCAGTGCTCAAGACACTACACCTTGTGTCCGACAGAAGTTGCGAACACGACATGTTGCGAGTTACATCGTGGGAATTCCCTGGTCGTAAGCCTCGAAGTCGAAAAATTCTTGATCTTCCCCGGCGTGTCGCACATCACATTGGGCGCGTGTCGCGCTCACGACACCGCACAGCAGCCCCTAACGCATCTCACAGAGGTTCCACAGAACTGCGACGGACCATGAAGTAGGAGCAAATGTAGGGAAAGGAACTCGGATGCGTCCTTGGTCGGTAGCACTGCCAACCGCCCGCGCAGTCGGACGGCTTGGAGCTCGCACTTTCTATGCCGACGCCACCGATTCCTGTGTCGACGCTGCCTCCAACCGTATTCATTCCGTCTTCGCGCTCGCAGACGGGGTGGGCGATTCCGCTCCTTCTGCTCATGCCGCACAGCTTTCCGCGACCACGGCCGTCCACGCCGACATCGACGACCCGGTCGACGCGGTCATGCTCGCTCAAGTCGCGGTCCGCGACGACGACGCGGCAGGCGATGCGTGCCTCGTCGTCGCCCGCCATTTCTCCGACGACGACGGCGATGGCTATCACATTGCCTGGACCGGCGACGTCCGCGCGTACTCGTGGGACGGCCACACCCTCACCCAACTCACCACCGACCACAGCGTCGCCGAATACTTCGGCTCGCGCGGACTACCGGTGCAGCCGCGGATGGCGCACATGGTGACCACGACGGTCCGTACGGCGGGGCGCATCGAAGTCGGCACGGCGACCGTGCGCGGACCGATCATGTTGCTGCTGACGAGCGACGGTGTGCACAAACACGTTCCGCACGGCGTGATGGGCGTGATCATGCGCGACTCCCGCGATCCTGCAAGTTCGCTCGTCGACGCTGCTATTGCCTCAGGTGGGACCGACAACGCGACCGCGCTGGTCGTCGCACCGCCGAGCCCGACTTTGGATTCGAATCCGACCCGGCGCCTGCGCGGAGTCGAATCCGCCGCCTGACCCCGTGCGCGCGTCTCACCCCGCCAGGGGTGAAAATCGCGCACAGTTCGTCAGCGCCTCGATGTCAGCGCGAGGATGTCCGCGTACAGCAGGCTTTGATAGCTCAGCAGCAGCTCGTCGACGTCGTCGAATTGATCGCCGACGAAATGGGTGTTCGCCGCCGAGAGCTCGCGATTGCCCGAGCGCGCGATGAGGTCGTCGATCCGAGCGTCCAGACTCATCGTCTTCTCGACTGCCGCCATCGAATGCAACTGATCCTCGGCCTTGGACAGCAGGTCGCCGATGCGCGCGAGGGCAGCGACCCGCTCGACGAGCTGATCCCAGACGGGAGCCAGCGCCTGCTGACGTGCGCGGATCTGCTTGCGCGCCGAGTCGAGCCGCGCCGCGTGGGACGCCGCGGACAATTCGGCAAGCAGCTCACGCAGCGCGACCGTGTCGACCGCGATCTGCATCAGTTCGTCGGCGAGGTCGAGCTGCGCACGCTGTACCGCGAAATGCCCGGACTGCCACACCGCGGACCCTTCAACCCGGTCGTACAGCGAACCAGCCAGAAAGAGCAAAGTGTCGTAGCGATCGACGAAGGAGTCGGTCTCACGACCTGCCTTGCCCGTCAACGAGTCGACAGCTTTGCGACCAAGGGCAGAGGTCTCCGACAGTCCACCTATCCGGCCGACCGCCACACCCAGCGCCGCGCTGCGGAACTGTGCGAGCAGATTCGACGAGATGGGCGCCGGAGTACGCGCGAGGGCGGCGAACAGTGCTTCCCGCTGACCGAGGTCGAGGTGGATTCCCAGCTTCCGCTCGCGCCGGATGGCTCGGACGCTGCCTGCGTAGTGAGTCTGCGACCGCACGACCGTGGCATGCATGGCCAGCAGCCGCCGCTCGACGTCTGCGCACCGCAGCTTCACGACTGCCTGTACAGGTCCGGGCCGGGCGGTCGAGGCGCGGCGCAACAGCCGTCCGCGCTCGTCGGCAAGACGGCGAAGCGCAGCGAACCCCCCGACCGACGGAATGTCCTTCCCCTCACGGCGCCGATTCGCCAACACCGAACGGGTCACGTCGTCGAGCTGGCCGGCCGCGATCAACACGGCTGCCTCGTCGGACAGCTCTCTGTGCCTACCGTCTATCTCCAGCCGTTCGCACCACTCGCGGACCTGCGCAGAGATTCGCTCGCGACGTTCCTGTTCGCCCTCCGACATCGAAGCGCCTCCTCACAGATCCTGGGAATTCCACTGTCGCAGAAATTTGCAGGAGGCGCCGTAACGACAACTGTGCGCGAGTTTCACCCCGCCAGGGGTGAGACTCGCGCACAGTTGTTAGAGGTCAGGCAGAAAGCAGTTCGCTCTCCGATGCGCCGACCAGTTCCTCGACGACGCCGGTGAGCAGGCTGCCGATCTCGTCGTTCTCGCGCGGGTGCTTGTCGCCGAACTTCTCGCCGGTCTGGCCAATGGTGAGGACGGCATTCTCGACGACCTTGCCGCCTGCGATGCCGATCGATCGCACGGTGTCCTCGTTGGCCCACTTGGCGCCGTACTGCACTGGCGAAACGCTGACGACGGCCGTCGGCTTGCCGACGATGGCGCCGTTTCCGTAGGGCCGCGACAGCCAGTCGATGGCGTTCTTCAGCACACCCGGGATCGTTCCGTTGTATTCCGGCGTCACGACCAGAACGGCATCTGCATCGCCGGCTGCGGTGCGCAGCGCCTCGACCTCGGGAATGACGGTGTCCGGGTTGTCGATGTCTTCGTTGTAGAAGGGCAGGTCACCGAGCCCTTCGAAGATCACGATCTCGGCGCCTGCGGGAGCGTGATGAGCGGCAGCTTCGGCCACCTGGCGATTCACAGAGCCCTGGCGGAGGCTGCCGACGAGTGCGAGTACGCGAGACTGTGTCATTTTCATTGACCCTTTCGATGCTGTCCGTTCTTCAAGTACACCATGCTAAACGGACCGTAGTCCACTTTCATTCCCGCCGAGTAGAATCCTTGTCGTGATGAGCCAAGGGCTGCATATTGCCGGGGACGAACCCAGCGAACGCGCGGATGCCGCGCGCAACCGTCGGCTCCTACTCGACGCTGCGGGTGCACTCGTGGCCGAACAAGGCGCCGACGCGGTGACGATGGACAAGGTGGCGGCCAAAGCCGGAGTCGGCAAAGGCACCGTGTTCCGCCGCTTCACCAACCGCGCCGGACTCATGCGCGCGTTGCTCGATCACACCGAGACGCAGTTGCAACAGGACTTCATGTTCGGACCGCCGCCACTCGGCCCAGGAGCGGCGCCACTCGATCGGCTGATCGCCTTCGGCTGCGCGCGTCTCGCGCTCGTCGGCGTCGAAGGTGAAGTGCTCCGTGCAGCCGACGCCTCCCCCGAGACTCGGTACACCCACCCTGCGCATCGGCTCTGCCACGCGCATATCACGATGCTGATGCGCGCCGCGGGCGTCACCGGAGATATTCCGCTCCTCGCCGATGTCCTGCTCGCCTCACTCGACGCGAGCCTCGTGATGGCGCAGTTGACGACGCCTGGGGTCGACCTGGCGCGCGTTGCAGCAGCCTGGGAAGACCTGGTTCGCCGAATCGTGCGGTGACTACCGCGGTTCATTTTGCAATGTCACATTCGAGGTCGCGTAAGCGAGAAAGATAGGAACGCAACACCACGACGGTTGGGAGTTCGACAGGTGAGGACGGCAGGCGGCGCCGGGTACGACGTACTCGGCATTGGGCGGTGCGGTGTCGACCTCTATCCGTTGCAGACCGGCGTGGGCCTCGAAGACGTCACTACCTTCGGCAAGTATTTGGGTGGCAGCGCCGCGAACGTGATGGTTGCGGCTGCCCGACTCGGCCTCCGCAGCGCACTCATCTCCGGCGTCGGCGCCGATCCGTTCGGACGATTCGTCCGAACAGCGCTTGCGGACCTGGGTGTCGACAACCGATACGTCTCGACGCACGACGACCTCCCGACGCCGATCACGTTCTGCGAGGTGTTCCCGCCGGACAATTTCCCGATCTATTTCTACCGTCGACCGAGCGCTCCGGACCTGCAGATTCGATCGTCGGATATCGACGCCGACGCGGTGCGCGACGCCGGTGTCTATTGGTCGACGGCGACCGGACTCTGCGAAGAACCAAGTCGCAGCTCGCATTTCACCGCATGGGACGCGCGGGAGCGCAGGCCGCTCACGGTGCTGGACCTCGACTACCGGCCGACGTTCTGGCAGTCGACCGCAGACGCGACCGCCCAGATGCAGAAGGCTCTGCAATATGTGACCGTTGCGGTCGGTAATCGCGAGGAATGCGAAATCGCTGTCGGTGAAACCGATCCCAGCCGCGCTGCCGACGCGCTGCTCGACCTCGGCGTCGACCTGGCCATCGTGAAGCAAGGACCGGACGGTGTACTCGGCCGAAGCCGGAACGAATCCGTCACTGTCGCACCGGTTGCCGTCGACGTCGTCAACGGACTCGGCGCAGGCGATGCGTTCGGTGGGAGCTTGTGCCGGGGCCTGCTCGCAGGGTGGCCGCTGGAAAGGACACTGCGCTATGCCAATTCGGCTGGTGCGATCGTCGCCTCCCGGCTCGAGTGTTCGACCGCTATGCCCACTGCCACCGAAGTCGCCGAGCTTGCGGAGAATCCCGATGCCTGAGTACTACCTTCCCGCCGGGTCCACCGCCGACGACAACTTCTCCGTTGCCATCACTCCCGAATCTGCCGGCTGGGCCGAGTCGAGTCTGTGGATTGTCAACCTCGCAGCCGACGAGGAGATCGATATCGAGACCGGTGACGACGAAATCATCATCTTGCCGCTCGCCGGTTCGGCGACAGTGACCTGCGACGGAACGCGCTACACGCTACGGGGACGAGCCAGCGTGTTCGACGGACCCAGCGACTTCGCTTACGTCGGAAGGGATTCGGAGTACTCCATCGAGACCGACGAGGGCGGACGATTCGCGCTGTGCGGGGCCAGAGCCAAGAAGCGCTTGCCGTTCCGCTATGTCAAAGCCGACGACGTGGCAGTCGAGTTACGCGGAGCAGGCAACTGCAGCAGGCAAATTCACAACTTCGGTTCCGCAGACGCGTTCGAGGCCGACTCCTTGATCGCGTGCGAAGTCCTCACTCCCGGCGGCAACTGGTCGTCTTATCCCGCGCACAAGCACGACACCGAGTCCGCCACCGAATCGGCCCTCGAGGAGATCTACTACTTCGAGATCGCGGACGGCGCAAGTGGTGCAACAGGATTCGGCTTCCACTGCGTGCACGGCACACCGGACCGGCCGATCGACGTGTTCGCCGAGGTGCGCAGCGGTGATGCCGTGCTCATCCCCCACGGCTTCCACGGACCGTCGATCGCGGCTCCCGGCCACGACATGTACTACCTCAACGTGATGGCTGGTCCGGGCGCCGAACGCGCGTGGAAGATCACCGACGATCCGGCCCAATCCTGGATTCGGCAGACCTGGGACGACCAAGCCGTCGACCCACGACTGCCCATCGGCCGCGCTGGGCAGAGCGGTAAATAGCGATGGGTGAGAACGTTATTCGACTGACCGTCGGTCAAGCGGTCGTGCGGTTCCTGTCGAACCAATACACAGAACGCGACGGCCAATCGCAACGCCTGTTCGCCGGTTGCCTCGGCATCTTCGGCCACGGCAACGTGGCCGGTCTCGGCGAGGCGCTACTCGCAGCGGAGCTCGAAGACCCGAAGATCCTGCCGTACATCGTCGGTCGCAACGAGCAGGCGATGGTGCACACCGCCGTCGCGTATGCCCGAGCAAAGAACCGGCTGCAGACCTGGGCAGTGACGACGAGCGTCGGCCCAGGCGCGACGAACATGGTGACCGGAGCCGCCCTGGCAACGATCAACAGGCTGCCGGTCCTCCTCCTTCCTGCCGACACGTTCGCAACGCGAGTGGCGACGCCCGTTCTACAGGAACTCGAATTGCCCGGCAGCGGTGACGTCACCGTGAACGACGCCTTCCGCCCGGTGTCACGATACTTCGATCGCGTGTGGCGGCCCGAGCAACTGCCCGCCGCGTTGATCGGTGCGATGCGAGTGCTGACCGATCCGGTCGACACCGGCGCGGCAACCATTGCCATCCCCGAAGATGTCCAAACGCAGGCGTTCGACTGGCCGGAATCGCTTTTCGCGCACCGTGTGTGGCACGTTCGTCGGCCGCCACCGGAACGCTCCGCTATTTCCGACGCCGCAGCATTGATTCGAACGGCCCGGTCGCCACTGATCGTCGCCGGCGGTGGCGTCACATTCTCCGGTGCCGCCGAGTCGCTGGCGCGGTTCGCCGCGCTTACCGGAATTCCGGTGGCGCAGACGCAAGCTGGGAAGAATTCGATGCTCTGGGATCACCCGCAATGCGTCGGCGCGGTCGGCGCGACCGGAACGACCGCCGCCAATGCGCTCGCTGCCGATGCAGACCTGGTGATCGGAATCGGCACTCGCTACAGCGATTTCACCACTGCGTCCCGAACCGCCTTTGCCAACCCGGACGTGCGTTTCGTCAATATCAACATCGGTCCGGCGGATGCGGTCAAGCACGGCGGATGCAGCGTCGTCGCCGATGCACGAGAGGCGCTCGATGCCCTGGCTCTCGAACTACCCGGCCACTCGGTCTCCGACGAATACCGCACCCGCACACAGCAGTTGGTGTCGCAGTGGAACGCAGTCGTCGACCGCGCGACCACGCCCGAGCCGGGCTCGCCGACGCAGGCGCAGGTGATCGGGCTGGTCAACGTGTTGTCCGACGACCGCGACGTCGTCGTGTGCGCGGCAGGGTCGATGCCCGGTGACCTCCACCGGCTGTGGCGGACTCGCGACCTCGGTAGCTATCACGTCGAATACGGCTACTCCTGCATGGGCTACGAGGTGGCAGGCGGGCTGGGTGTCGGTCTCGCCCACCGCGACCGCGACGTCTTCGTTCTGGTCGGCGATGGCTCCTACCTGATGATGGCGAGCGAACTCGCGACCGCGGTGCAAGAACGAATCAAGCTCATCGTCGTGCTCGTCGACAACCGAGGTTTTGGATCCATTGGGGCACTGTCGGATTCGGTCGGCTCGCAGCGCTTCGGCACTGTGTACCGGTTTCGCGGCCCGGACGGTCGGCTCAGTGGCGAACACCTTCCCATCGATCTCGCGGCGAATGCCGCCAGCCTCGGCGCCGACGTGATTCGCTGCAGCACCGCAAGCGAATTCGCCGATGCAATGAAGGTCGCGAAGGCCAACGACGCCGTCACCGTCCTCTATGTTCAGACCGACCCGATGGCCGCTGCCCCGAGCAGCGAGTCGTGGTGGGACGTCCCCGTTGCGGAGGTTTCTACGTTGCCCGAAACCCGAGAGGCGCGCGCCGCGTACGACACTCGGAAGCGCTCGCAAAGTGCGTACCTACGCCCGACCGTGGAAGGAAGTTCGTCATGAGCGAGATCCGCGTCGGGTCGGCGCCGGATTCGTGGGGCGTCTGGTTCTGCACGGACCCCCATCAGCTTCCCTACACTCGCTTTCTCGACGAGGTCGCAGCCGCCGGTTATCACTGGATCGAGCTCGGACCGTTCGGCTACCTGCCGACCGACGCTCCCCGGCTGCGCGACGAGCTCGCTGCACGCGACCTCCGAGTCTCGGCTGGAACGGTTTTCGAACAACTGCACCGGCCTGATTCGTGGGATGCGGTGTGGCGTCAGGTATCCGACGTCGCGGCGCTGACAGCGGCGGTCGGCGGCAGCAACATCGTCGTCATCCCGGAGATGTGGCGTGATCCGGTGACCGGAGCTGTCCTCGAGGATCCTGTGCTCGACGCCGGGCAGTGGCAGAAAAAGACAGCGGACGTAAGCCGTTTGGGCCGAGCAATTTTCGAGACCTACGGCATCCGGCTGCAGTATCACCCGCATGCGGACAGTCACGTCGGAGCAGCGCCGGACGTATACCGATTCCTCGAGAGCACGGACCCGGAGTTCGTCCACCTGTGCCTGGACACCGGTCATATCAGCTATTGCGGTGGCGACAGTGTCGAAATCATCGAGAAGCATCCCGATCGAATCGGCTACCTGCACCTCAAGCAGATCGATCCAGTCGTCCTGGCGAAGGTCGAGGCGGAAAACCTGCCGTTCGGCGAGGCGGTCAAGCTCGGGGTGATGATCGAACCACCGCATGGCGTACCCGATTTCGGCGCGGTACTTGCTGCGGTCGACCGGCTCGATGTCGACGTCTTCGCGATCGTCGAGCAGGATCTCTACCCGTGCGTGCCCGAGGTTCCGTTGCCGATTGCCCAGCGAACGCGAAAGTTCCTGGCAAGCTGTGGCATCCAGACGGTGCGATTCTAAGGAGCACTCTTGACCGATCGCACGGACTTGCGCGTTGCCGTCCTGGGCGTCGGGCGAATGGGAGCCGACCACGTCGCTCGGCTACACGATGAGATCACCGGCGCGCAGGTCACGGTGGTGAGCGACGTGGCTATCGATCGGGCCACGGCAATCGCACTGAATGCGCCGGGATCTCGCGTCCTCGCCGACCCGTTCGAGGCAATAGTGTCCGACGACGTCGATGCCGTGGTGATCGCGTCGTCGTCCGCCGCGCACGAGGCGCAGGTTCGTGCATGCCTCGCCGCAGGCAGACCGGTGCTGTGCGAGAAGCCGCTCACCACCCGCGCGCAGACCGCGCTCGACATCGTCACGGCCGAAGCTGAACTCGGTACTCCCCTCGTGCAGGTCGGTTTCATGCGACGGTTCGACCACGAGTACGTCGAACTGAAGAAGCGGCTCGATTCCGGTGCGCTCGGGCAGCCGCTACTACTGCATTTCGCGCATCGAAACGTCACTGCGCCAGCCGGTTACACGAGCGTGAATGCGATCAACGAGACGTTGGTACATGAGATCGACGCTACGCGATTCTTGCTCGGCGAAGAGATCGTCGCCATCACGGTCCACAGTCCGACCGCGAATTCGGCTGCGCCCGTTGGACTGCACGACCCGCTGTTGGTGCTCATGGAATCGGCGAGCGGTCGACTGGTCGACGTGGAGGTGTTCGTCACCTACGGCGCCTACGAGGTCCGCGCCGAAGCGGTCGGCGAGCGCGGCGCCGCGATGATCGGAACGACCAGGCGCTCAACTGATTTCCGTGAGTACTTCCAGCAGGCCTATCGGTCCGAGTTGCAGACCTGGGTCGATGCCGTGCGAGTGGGGACGAACGTGAACGGTCCTGGGGCGTGGGACGGCTACGCCGCAGCAGCGGTGTGTGAGGCTGGGGTGGAGTCGCTGCGGACCGGTCAGCGGGTCGACGTCCACCTCACCCCCGTGCGCGCGTCTCACCCTCAGAGGGGTTAATTTCACGCACGGTTCGGACCGCGGCCTCATGCAACGCCCGGCCGTAGCCAGGTCCGTAGCCGGCCGCATGGACCGCGAGGGGATGCAGTTGGTGCAGCGCGATCCTGTTCCGCCAGCCATCGCGTAGCCGGTGCTGTGCTTGGTAGCCATCGAGCACTGCGTCGAGGTGCGGGCAGCCGAACAGCTCGAGCATGGCCAAGTCGGTTTCGCGATGGCCGCCGTGCGCAGCCGGATCGATGAGGACCGCGCCGTCGGCAGTCCAGAAGACGTTGCCGTTCCACAGGTCGCCGTGAATGCGCGCGGGTGGTTCACCGTCGTCGAAGACACCGCCCGCAATCAGGTCGCAGGCACGTTCGATGTCGGCGAGCTGGTCGGTCCGTACGCTCCCGGCGTCGACCGCGATCTCGACGAACGGCAACACCCGCTCGACCGCGTAGAACTCACCCCAACTCGAATGCTGCGTGCTGCTCATGGGCCGCTTGCCGATGAACAGTTGACCTGCGAAATCCGCAGGTGGACAACCGAATTTTTCGCCATCGACCCCTGCGTCGTGCATTCGCGCAAGTGCGCCACCGAGTGCGCGGGCGCCGTCGACAGTCGGTCGCGCGGCGTCGAGTCGTGCCAGTTCGATGAACCCCGGACCGACGTCGAGCACCTCGACCACCGGTGCGCCCGCATCGCCGAGCCAGCGCAGTCCGGCGGCTTCGGCGAAGAAGAAGTCGGGATCGCCGCCGACCGACGACTTACGGAACGAGCTCAATGCGGCCCGCGAATGATGCCCGAGTCTTCTGCACCCATCGGCGTGAAGTCGAGGAACATCTCCGCACCCTCGATCGCGGCCGCGCCCGCCCGCGCGACGGCCAAGTCCTGCGTGCCGGTACCCGAGCCGGCTGCGACAGCGCCGAGAACGAAACCGTCGACTCGAATCGGGATTCCGCCGACAAGATTGGTCCACTTGCTGCCCTGCGCGAGCGTGACCTGCAGTTCGACGTCGGCATGTACACCACCGGTCGGCGCGCCGTCGAGCGCCGCACTCACCGCCTTGTTGCGCGTCGAGATCACCGACAGCGCCCTGGAGCCGTCCATGCGGCCGAAGGCAAGGAGGTTGCCGCCGGTATCGACGACCGAGATGCACATTGGCTGACCGATGCGCTCGGCCTCGGCGATGGCCGCGTTCAGCACGGCAAGACCGCCGGCAAGTGTGAGCGTTTTCGCTTCCTTGACCGTCGGCTTGCTTGTCACGTTCATCCTCCGGCGAAGGGCGGTAGGACGTCGACACGCGAACCGATCACCTGCGCGGTGTCCCTGGTGAAATCATCGCCGACCAAGAACGCCGCGACGGAAAGAACACGGTCCATATCGGGGCCGTATTTGGCGCTGAGCACAGCTTTCAACTCGCCGACCGTGCCGACCTCGAGGACTTCCTTCGTGCAGCCGGCAGCCTCGGCTGCGGCGGCGAAGTACCGGACCTCAGCCACCGATCGCGCCCATGCTGCGTTCGGGTGGCACGAAACCCTCAGCATCGATGCCGTGCCCAGCCGATTTGTTCCACATCGCGCCGCGCCAGAGGGTTGCAACGTCGTCGTCGCTCGCCCCGGAGCGCAAGACACTGCGTAGATCGGTCTCGTCATCGCTGAACAGGCACGATCTGATCTTGCCGTCCGCGGTGAGCCTGGTGCGGTCACAGTCACCACAGAACGACCGCGTGACCGAGGCAATGATGCCGACCGTCGCCGGACCGCCGTTGACCAGCCATTCCTCGGCAGGCGACGACGGATCGTCGCGCCCGGCTTCGCTCAGGTCGAACCGTTCACCGAGTATGTCGAGTAGCTGCGCCGCGGTCACCATGTTGTTGCGTGCCCATTCGTGATCCGCGTCGAGCGGCATCTCCTCGATGAAGCGCAGCTCGCATTCTTCGTCGAGACACCACTGCAACAGATCCGCCGCGCCAGCGACGGTCTGTGGCATCAGGACGGCATTGATCTTGATCGGCGTCAGCCCTGCGCGTCGGGCGGCGCGAATGCCTGCGAAAACCGACGGAAGGCGGTCGCGGCGGGTGAGTTGCGCGAACTCCGCCCGATCGACCGAGTCCAGCGACACGTTGATCCTGGTCAGCCCCGCTTGTGCAAGAGCAGCAGCGCGGTGCTCCAGACCGACGGCGTTCGAGGTCATCGACAGCGGCGTGCCCGGGACCGCCTCGGCGCACCCGGCGATGATGGCTTCGAGATCGCGTCGCATCAACGGCTCGCCGCCGGTGAATCGCACTTCCTCCACACCGAGCGACTGCACTGCAACGCGCACGACACGGACGATCTCCTCGACCGTGAGCAATTGGGCGGCCGGAATCGCCGGTAGACCTTCCTCCGGCATGCAATAGGTGCAGCGCAACGAGCATTTCTCGGTGATCGAGACGCGGAGGTCCTTGGCGACGCGACCGAATCGGTCGAGCAAAAACGGAGTATTCGGGCGGTCGTCGACAGCTGGTCGGGCGCTACCGCGCACGGTGGGGATCCCCACGTCAACCATCGTCATACCTCCAGTATGGCGCTGACGACGGATTTCGGTTACTCGGACCGCACTCTCGGACCATTCGCAAGGGCGATAACCTGGCACGATGACACGTCGAACGGTCGCGGAGCACATCAGCCGTGTCACCGATTTGCTGCACGGTTTGGACTCCTTGCCAGCATGCGATGCGACGCTCGCCGAAGCGCTCGGCCGAGTACTTGCCGCCGACGTCCACTCCCCCGTCGACTTGCCACCGTTCCGAAATTCGCAGATGGATGGCTATGCGGTCGACGCAGCGTCGCTCGCAGCCGGGACGACGACGCTGCCGGTGCGGGCGACGATTGCCGCGGGCGAATCCGCTCCCAGCCACATAGCCGGCACTGCGATCAAGATCATGACGGGCGCGCCGATCCCCGAGGGCGCCGACTGCGTCGTTCCGGTCGAGGACACCACCACCGCGGACGGCCAGGTGACGGTCCTGCGGTCGCGCGCGGCCGGCGATTTCGTTCGCGAAGCAGGCAGCGACGTCCACACCGGCGATCTGCTGTTGCCCGCAGGTGTCGTCCTGGGGCCGCGGCATATCGCTGCGCTCGCGGCCGTGGGGTTGACGAGTACACGGGTCCGGCGGCGGCCTCGGGTCGCGGTCATCACGACGGGCACCGAGCTCGTCGAGGGCGGCTTACCGCTGGGACCGGGCCAGATCTACGACTCGAACGGGATCACTCTCGCCTCCTGCGCTCGGGCCAACGGCGCCGAGGTGGACTCGATTGCCCGGTCCAGCGACGACCCGGATACGTTCCGCAAGTTACTGACCGTCGCAACCGATTACGCCGACGTCGTCCTCACGTCGGGCGGAGTGTCGATGGGCGACTTCGAAGTCGTACGAGCTGTTCTCGAACCGTTGGGTGGCGAATTCGGCCACGTCGCAATGCAACCCGGCGGTCCGCAGGGGACGACGGTCGTCGACGGCGTACCGGTGCTGAGCTTTCCTGGAAACCCTGTCAGTACGTTGGTGTCGTTCGAGGTGTTCGCGCGACCGTTGCTCCGCAAGGCAGCCGGACTTCCCCCGATCGTCGCCGAAGAACTTCCGGTCGTGGACGCTGTCACGTCACCACCGGGCAAGCGTCAGTTTCTGCGTGGACGTCGCGAAGGTGGGCAGGTCAAGCTGGTGTCCGGCCCTGGGTCGCACCTCGTCGCCGGAATGGCCTGGGCGGACGTGCTTCTCGACATCCCGGCCGAGGTCACGACGCTCGTGGCCGGTTCGACAGTGACGGTGTGGGCGCTATGAGCGAACTTTCGCACGTCGACGCCGAAGGCCGGGCGCGAATGGTCGACGTCAGCGCCAAGGTCGATACCGCCCGGACCGCTGTGGCTGCAGGCGAATTGGTCACCACGCCGGAGGTCGTCGCGCTCGTCCGTGCAGACGACATGCCGAAAGCCGACGTCCTCTCGACCGCTCGCATCGCCGGAATCGCAGGTGCCAAAAAGACTTCCGAGCTCATCCCGTTGTGCCATCAGCTTGCGTTGTCCTCGGTCGAGGTGACGTTCGGCTTCACCGAGAACTCCATCACCATCGAGGCGACCGCAAAGACCAAGGGACCCACCGGCGTCGAGATGGAGGCCCTCACCGCCGTCGCTGTCGCAGGGTTGACGTTGCACGACATGGTCAAAGCCGTCGATCCGGCTGCGACGATCAACGGTGTGCGACTGCTGACGAAAGACGGTGGGAAGCGGGGTCATTGGGAGCGTGATTCTGTGGCCGCACAGGCTTTCGACCCACGATCCGCCGTCGTATTGGTCGCCTCGACCGGCGGCGCAGCGGGTACCCGCGAAGACACCACCGGACCGCATATCGCGGAGTGGCTTACTGGACAGGGCTTCTCGGTCCGTGGGCCGCTCGTCTACGCCGACGCCGACATCAGCGCAGGTCTTGCTGATGCGTTGACCGGCGGTCCGGCGTTGGTGATCAGCACCGGCGGCACCGGCGCATCCCCGACGGACGCAACGCCGGAAGCGACACTCGCCGTATGTAATCGCGAACTGCCAGGTATCGCCGAAGCGATTCGGCAACGCGGCGCTGCCAAGTTCCCGCACGCGTCGCTGAGTCGCGGCGTCGCTGGTCTGTCCGGTCGAAGTGTGATCGTCAATCTGCCCGGCTCACCTGGCGGGGTCCGGGACGGACTGGCCGTGTTGGAACCGATTCTCGAACATCTATTGGCGCAGGTCCGCGGTGGAGGACAACATGACTGAACTATTGGCACGCATCTCTACCGAACCGCTCGACGCCGCCGTCGTAGACCGCGCGGTCGCCGGTCCGGAGTTCGGCGCAGTCGTGGTGTTCACCGGCGTTGTACGCAATCACGATGGCGGTCAGTCGGTCTCGCTGCTCGAGTACCAGGCACATCCAGACGCCGAACGGTTCCTGACCAAATGCTGCACCGAAGTATCGGCCGCGACCGGCCTCCCTGTCGCCGCGATCCACCGCGTCGGCGAACTGGCAATCGGCGACCTGGCCCTCGTCGCCGCGGTCGCCGCACCCCACCGCGCTGAGGCGTTCAAGGCCTGCGCCGAGCTCGTCGAACGCATCAAACACGAAGTCCCGATCTGGAAGCGCCAGCACTTCGCAGACGGCGTGACTGAGTGGGTGGGTTTGTAAGACCTGTGCGTGAGTTTGACCCCTCTAGGGGCCAAACTCACGCACAGTTGCGTAGGGCGGCGCGCCGATTCCCGTGATTCGGAAGTTGCCCCACGGATCTTCCTCGGCGAGCGAGGTCGGCGTCTGCGGACCGCCTTCGATGGTGAGATACAGCGGAGAACCGTTGGGCTTCTTGAAGTCCCGCACATCGCCGACGACGCGGCCGTACCAGTGGTAATTGCCGTCGAGGGGTTCGAAATGCCCGCTCAGATGGACCTGCACCGGTGCGATCTGAGCGCCGGCCGACAACAACGCCCGACCGCTGTACTCGGCATCGGGTTCCCGTTCGGCAATGTTGCTCAGCTCGAAACTGCTCGGGTGTGGACCGCGCGTCTTGCGCCGGAACTTGCCCTGACGGATCAGCCGATTGAATTCGCGCTGCGCACCGGCCCGAACCTCGATGCGGGTGGCGCCCTGCGCGTGCATCATCCGCAGACACTCGACGATGTAGTGCGCCTTGACCTCGATCGGGTTACTTAGCACGAAGAGGTTCGGAAATCCCGCCACGGCCACACCGAGGTAAGGCTCCATCCCGCCGCGCCCGACAACGCGATCTGACACCTCGGAGCCGACGACCACCACCCGTGCGTTGTGCGCGTCGCCCCCTGCGGCCCGGACCCTCCACCGATCCTTCGATTCGTCGAATTCGAAAGAATCGGCATCGTCGAGAACGGCAAAGTTGTGCTGCCCAGCATCTTTCAGCTTCGTCACCATGGACAGCACAGCGAATCCGGCGCCGACGACAAGCACGTCAGGGTCGGCCGCGGTCACAGAAATCCTCCGCGCCGCCACATCACGCGCGAGGGCAGCCTCAGCATGCCGTTCTCATCGAGAAATGCTGCGAGACTAGCGAATCCGCTCCTCTGGACCTCACGAAAGTGTGGATTTGCCCATGCTTGCCGCCGGGCCTCGCGACTGTCCAGGCCCGCTCGGCGGTACATCACCGGATTGGTGAACAGGCGCCGAAACAGCAGCCCGCCCACGCCGTTGACGGACCCGACCCAGAGCCGTTCGATCGGGTGGCTCTCGGCTACCCGGCGGCGCACACCCTCGCGGGCGAATCTGATATGCCGCGCCTCCTCGGTGACGTGAATTTGCATGAGCCGCTTGATCATCGGCTGCAACTGCGGGTCGTCGAGGGTTCGCCGTTGGGTTGCGTCGAAGATCTCCTCGCCGATCAGCGCCGCGACCCACAGCATGGTGCCGCGGAACAACTTGGGCAGAACGTTCACACCTACTGCCTGGTAGCCGCGCAGTTTGTACGGCATTGCCCCCATCTGTTCGATCGCGCGGCCGAACATCGTCATGTGCCTGCACTCGTCACCCATCTCGGTCAGTATGTAGCGGGTGTGCAGCGAGCTCGGGTCCGTGTGCAGGAGCGTCCGAAGCAACGACTGATTGAGGATGTTCTCGAACCAGATACCGACGCTCAAGATATTCGCAGCCTCTTGGCGCGACAGTTCGATTCGCTGCGGTTCCGTCATCGACTCCCACATCGGCGTCCCATACAGCGAAAGCACTTGTGGCGGCAGGAAGTACTTTCCTTCGTCGAGCGGCGCAGCCCAGTCGATATCAACGACCGGCGCGTACGAGCGCTTGATCGACCCTTTGAGTAAGCGGTCCGCGACGGTCTCGCGATCGAGCGACTTGGCGGATTGCGTCATGAGAACCCCTTCCTCGGCCCCGTTGCCGTTTCATCTCAAAACGTAAACGGCAGCCGACGGTCCGTCAAGGAACCCACCCCCTGTGACAGCATTTGTCTTGTGACCTCGGCCAACGAAGTGGAATCGGAGTCGATCCGCGACCGAATCCTCGACGCGGCGGAGTCGTGCGTCCTCGAACTCGGTTACGACGCGCGACTGCATGCGCGCATCGCCGAGCGGTCCGGGTTTTCGCGGCCGACCGTCTACAAGTACGTCGGCGACCAAGCTGCGATTGTGGAAGCGCTGTTCCAACGCGAAGTGAACAAGTTCTTCGTCGTGCTCGATGCCGTCCTGCGCGACGAACACAGCAACCTCGAGATTCGATTCGTCGACGCGATCGTCTTCACGGTGCAGTACGCACGCAATCACGAGGTGCTGCAGAAAGGATTGCGGGATCATCCAGAGCTGGTGCTCCCCTGGTTCACCGTGCGGTCGGGGCCGATCGTCGCGCTGACGTCAGGGCTGATGACGCCGCATTTCGAGCGCCTGTTCACACCCGACGAGCTGTCCACGGTAGATCCGAAAGCCATCTCGGAGTGGGCGTTTCGGATCATCTCGTCGCTGATCGTCACCCAGGGCGTCATCGAAACTCCGGACGAGGACTCACTGCGTGACTTCGTCCGTTCACTACTGCGGATCGCCTTCATGGCGCCGCCTCACACGTAGACGCCGATACCGAGCATCGTTTGCGGGTGCAGTGGTTCGGCGTCGTCGTGGACGGTCGCGGCGAGGCGCTCCAGTGCTGCGTCGACGTCCAGCCCCGTTCCGATCAGGACCAACTGGCTGCCGCGCTGCTCGCCTTTCGCCCAGCGCATCGGCGTGAATCGGATGTATCGACCGACCTTGTGCAAGAGGAACTTTCGATTCTCGCCGCGGGCCGCGAAGGCAACGAAGCCCTTGGCTCGGAACAGGCCGGGCGGTGGGTCTTCGAGCAATTCGAGTAGGGCGCGTGGGTCGAGCGGCGCGGTCGATGCGAACGAGACGCTTTCGTACTCGTCGTGCAAATGCCGATGATTCTCGGCGGAATGGTCGTGATCGTCGCGCAGGATATCGTCGAGTGTCAGCTGCGCGCCGATCTCCTTCTGACGCTTCGGACGATCGAACAGCAACGTCGGGTCTATGCGCGCGTTGGTAGTCGCGACCACCGGAATCTGGCCGACCAACCGCCGGACCTCGTTGACCAACGACGCGACGCTAGCGGGTGCCCGATCCGCCTTGTTCACGATAACCAGGTCGGCGAGGCGCAGTTGCTGGGCAACTTCAGGATGACGGGTCCGTGTCGCGTCGAATTCGACCGCATCGACCACCTCGACCAGCCCGCCGTAGGTGATGTGTTTGTTCGCGCTGCCGACGACCATCCGAATGAGATTCTTCGGCTCCGCCAGACCACTCGCCTCGACAATGATGACGTCGATCTCGGAGTTCGGGTGTGCCAATTTGTCGAACAGTTCATCGAGTTCGCTCACGTCCACAGCGCAACAGACACACCCGCCGCCCAGCGACACCATCGAATCGACCTGGCCCGCGACCAGCATCGAGTCGATGTTGATGGCGCCGAAATCGTTTACCACCACGCCGATTCGGGCGCTGCCGCTGTTGCGCAGAAGGTGGTTGAGCAGCGTCGTCTTACCGGAGCCGAGGAAACCGGCGACGATGATGACGGGAATCGGCGTCATTCCGACGAGTATTCCATAGCGGTCTAGGCAGAAACGATACAGAACGGTACAGTATCGTCATGCGAGCACTGACCTACCTCGGACGGAACAGCCTCGAGTGGCGCGAGGTCCCGGACCCGACAATCGACGCGGCGGTCGAAGCAATCGTCCGGCCGCTCGCCGTTGCAACGTGCGATCTCGACGACACGATCGTGCGCGGTCGTTCCCCGTTCCAGGCACCGTTCGTGCTCGGTCACGAGGGTGTGGGCGAGGTGGTCGAGGTCGGCGACGGCGTCACCAGCGTTCGCCCGGGCGATCGCGTCGTCGTTCCATTCCAAATCAGTTGCGGCACTTGCCCTGCGTGCGTACAAGGCCGCAGCGGTAGCTGCTCCACCGCACCCTTCGCGTCGACCTACGGGTTCGGTTTCGGGGAGGCCGGAACTCGGTGGGGCGGGTTCCTCGCGGACCGCATCAAGGTGCCGTATGCAGACGCGATGCTGGTGCCCGTTCCGAACGGCGTCTCACCCGAGGCGGCGGCGGGCACGTCCGACAACCTCACCGACGCGTACCGCGCGGTCGGGCCTGCGCTGGCCGAGCGCCCTGGCGCGCCGGTGCTCATCGTCGGCGGCGCGTCGTCCGGCTCGATCGGTGTCTATGCGGCAGCGCAGGCGATCGCGCTGGGCAGCGAACGCGTCCTGTACATCGACGCCGATGCGCGCCGACGCGCCCTCGCCGAGGCATACGGGGCGACGACGCTCGACCACATTCCCGACCGCGCGGACCGCCGCTACCCGATCACCGTCGACGCGTCGAGCAACCCACGAGGCTTAGCGTTGGCGCTCGAAAGCCTTGACCGCGATGGGATCTGCACGTCGACCGCGTTGTACTTCGACCCCAACGCCGTGCCGAAATTCCCGTTGCTGACGATGTACACCCAGATTTCGACGTTCCAGACCGGCCGCATTCACGCCCGTCGCGACGCCCCACGGGTGCTCGAACTGCTTGCCGACGGCAGCTTCGATCCGTCGCCGGTAACCACCCAGACCGTCTCCTTCGACGACGCAGCCGAAGCGCTCACTGCGCACGACTACGTCAAGCTGATCTTCACGCCGTGAAACCGCGCGAGCGCGTACTAGCTACGGCGTCGAAGCTGTTCTACCGCGAAGGAATTCGCGCGGTTGGCGTCGACCGTGTCGCCGCCGAGGCGAACGTCAGCAAAATGACGCTCTATCGCCACTTCGCCACCAAGGACGACCTCGTTGTCGCAGTACTCGAGGCACGCGACGAGCCCGCACAGGCCCTCCTGACGATGGCCACCTCGTCCGGTGACACACCGCGCGACCGACTCCTTGCCGGCTTTCGAATGCTGGAACCGTGGTTCACGAGCCGAAGCTTTCGCGGCTGCCCGTTTATGAACGCGAGCCTGGAACTGGCCGATCCGGGCCATCCTGCACGAGCGGTCGCGCGGCGGCACAAGACCGCTACGCGCGACCAATTCAGCAGGCTCGCAACCGAAGCTGGGATTGCCGATCCCGACGATTTCGCCGACCAGCTTGCCTTGCTGTTCGACGGCGCGATCGCTCAGGCGCAGATGCGCGACCCGATACTGGTGGCCCGCGCAGCTCTTGCCGCCGCCACGACGTTGGTGGATGCGGCCTCTGCTCCCGTGCGCGCGTCTCACCCGCACAGGGGTTAAATTCACTCACAACCACAAGTAGTTGCTTCCAAGTAGCAAGTAATTTATATTTGCTACATGGAAGCAACTAATCAGGAGTTGAAGGACCTCAACGCGGCACTCTGGCGTGTGACGGAACAGTTCCACCGCGGCTTCAGTCGAGTGATCGATCCGGCCCGCTATGGAATTCTCAATGCCGTTGCCGCACATGGCGAGATCCGGCCGACCGAGATAGCCGAAGAGCTGGACCTGGTTCCTTCGTCGGTCTCGCGACACCTGCAGGCGCTCGTCGAAGCCGAATTCGTCACCGTCTCCGGCAATCCCGGCGACCGCCGCTCTTCGCTGGTGGCCATCACCGACCAGGGCCGCGCCGCGCTGGACCAGTTCGACCAAGGCGGCGTCGAGGCGTCGAAAGCCGTTCTCTCCGATTGGTCGCGATCCGACATCGTCACCCTCACAACAGCTCTCACTCGCCTCACCGAGGCGTGGAGCCAGCAGGGCGATTCCGCCCGGCGACCGGGGCGTCTCGGCCGTGATAACTCGAAAGGATTCTGGAAATGAAGGTCATCGTCATCGGCGCCGGGCTCGGCGGCCTTGCACTGGCGCAGGGATTGCAGAACGCGGGCATCGAGGTCGACGTGTACGAACGCGATCGCAGCAGCACAGGTCGGTTGCAGGGCTACAGAATTCACATCGCACCATTCGGCTGTCGGGCTCTGAACAATTGCCTCTCCCCCGATCTGTACGCCTTGTTCGTCGAGACGACTGGGGCGCCGAACCGCTGCCTGTCGTTCTTCTCCGAGGAACTGGACCCGCTGCTCACACTCGATACCGAGGAGGTCGGTGTCGACGTCACCGATCCAGTCGAAAGCTATAAGTCCGTCAGCCGCATCACCTTTCGCAGCGTCCTACTCAAAGGCCTCGAGGAACACACACACTTCGACAAGGCCTTCGAGCGCTACGAAACGACTGCCGACGGAGTGACCGCCTACTTCACCGATGGCACGACGGCCACCGCGGACCTACTCGTCGGCGCCGACGGCACTAGCTCGCGCGTCCAGCGCCAGTACCTCCCGGACGCTGGCCGCGTCGACCTCGGCGCGATCGCGATCGCGGGCAAGATTCCGCTCGACAGCGCCACGGAGAATCTGCTGCCATGGCAGTTCGGCGCTGGCGGCACCATGATCTTCGCACCCGGCGGACTGTCCGGATTCGCGGCCGCGCACCGCTTCGGCACCACGATCGACACCGAAAACAGCAGCGCCGGAATCTTGTTCGACAACACTCGCGACTACATCATGTGGAACGTCATCGCGACCTGGGAGCGGTTCGGCGGCCAAGAGTCGCTGGAGAGTGCGACGCCGGCGGCCCTGAAGGACATCGTCGCCGACCGTATCCAGGGCTGGCACCCGAACCTGCGCGAACTCGTCGCTCGGACCTCGCCCGACACCGTCGCCTTGCTTCCCCTTCGGTCGTCGGTGAAGCCGCAACCGTGGCAGCCGTCGAACGTCACAGTGCTCGGCGATGCGATCCATGCGATGCCGCCGACCGCCGGAGCCGGCGCAAACACCGCACTCGTCGACGCGGATACGTTGCGCGAACAGCTTATTCGCGTCGACAACGGCGAGATCGACCTGCTGTCGGGTGTCGGGAACTACGAAGCCCACATGCGCGACTTCGCCTTCAAGTACGTTGGCCAGGCCGATCGCAACCTCCGCAACGCTGTCAAAGACAACCGGGTAGCACTGGCTGGAATGCGGTCCGGGATGAAGTTGATCGGCCGCATCGGTCCGGTCCGCCGGAAGATGGAACGCGCCCTCGTCAAATAACTGTGCGTGATTTTTACCCCTGTGGGGGTGAGACGCGCGCACGGGGTTAACGTGCCACGCATGCAGATCGACGGCCACAACATCCACGTCAAGCAACACGGCCCCGACGACGGCGTACCGGTCACCCTGCTGCACGGGTTTCCGACATCGTCGGAGGACTGGGCGCTCGTCATGCCGTACCTCACCGACGCTGGTTGCCGCGTCACCACGCTCGACTTCCTGGGGTTCGGCAACAGCGACAAGCCGGTCGGCCACTCCTACTCGCTCATCGAACAAGCGACGATAGTCGAATCGGTCTGGGCCGAGCTGGGCATCACCACGACTGCCTTGGTCGCCCACGATTACGGCGTCAGCGTCGGCCAGGAACTGCTTGCCCGCGACTCCAGCCGCATAACCAGGATGACCTGGATGAACGGCGGTCTGTACCCGGACTTGCACCGACCGATCGCAATTCAGCGGCTCCTGCACAGCCCCGTCGGTGCAGTGCTCGCATTGGCTGCCACGGAGCGCACTTTCACAGCGTCGTTGCGCAAAATTCTCGGGCGTCCGGTGTCGGACGAAATTCTGCACGAAATGTGGATTTCGATGTCGCAAAACAACGGGCGTCGCGTGCAGCACGCGCTATTGCGCTATATCGACGAGCGCCGTGAAAACAAGGACCGCTGGCAGGCCGCGCTGGAGAAGTATGCAGGCCCCACGCTTTTCGTGTGGGGTCCGGCAGATCCGATCAGCGGCGGCCACGTGTTGGAAAGGCTGCGGGTCCGCATCCCGACCGCGACGTTCACGGTCCTCGACGATGCGCCCGCAGCCGGGCACTACCCACAGGTCGAGAGCCCCGCCGAAGTCGGCAGGGCTCTCGCTGAATTCCTCGGTAGCGCTTAGTTGCCGGCCTTCGACAACGCCCCGATCCCTAGATCGAGTAACTGACTCGCCAGGTCGCCCGCCAAGCCGACGGTGGTCGGGTTGACGAGGGCGTCCGCACCCGGGATGCCGAGCGCGCCCAGTAGCGGCTGGAGCATATCGACGACCGAGTCGGTCGATGCCGAATCGGGTGTCGACGCCTTCGGCTTCGCAGTGCCAGGCTTTGTCGTCTTCGGCTTGGTGGTCTTGGGCTTGGTCGTCTTCGGCTTCGTGCTTGGCGCGGTGGTGTCCGTCTCGGTCGCGTCCGGTTCCGTCGCCGTCGTATCCGGCGGCGTGCCACGCACCACGGTGGTTCCCGGGTTCGGACCGAGCAGGTAGGTCACGATGCCCGTCGTGATCGCGATCGCATGCTTGAGCTGGCCTTCGCCACCTTCCAGCAGCGCCGCGTCATCCTTGTTCGCGCCGTTGCCCATTTCGACGAAAGCGAGCGGCACGGTCGTCAACGCGGGACCTGCCACGTCGGACCGCGTCTGCAGACCGTCGACGGCACCTGCGTAGTTGGCGGGCGAAAATCCAGATTTGACGTAGGCGTCACGGATCGCCTTCGACGCCGCAAGTCCGTCCTTCGACTGCGCCGCGTTCGCCGCTGCGAGTGGAATCGGCAGCTGCGGGATGATCAGGTGGAAGCCGTGGTCGGCAGCCGGTGCGCCGTCAGCGTGAATGCTGACCGCCAGATTCGCACCCGAGGCGTTGGCCGCCTTCGCGCGCTCGTCGACGCAGCCGCCCCAACCGGAATCGTCGGCCCGGCTGAGCACGACCTTCGCACCCAGGCTCTCCAGCGACGTCTTGACCAGCTCGGATACCTTCCAGTTGATCGTGTGCTCGGGCACTCCGTTCATGCTCGTCATGCCAGTGGTCTGGCATTCCTTGGTGCCGCCACGGCCGTCGTCGACTGGGCGCGAGAGATTCTCAGAATGGTTCGTACCTTGATGACCAGGGTCCAGAAAGATGGTTTTGCCGACGAGCTTGTCACTCATGTCCGGCGCTGCCGGATCGGCGTGTGACGTCGCAGGCATCGCGACGAACGACGCCAACGCCACGCACAGTCCAGCCGTGATAAGGCTCTTCTTCATTACGGATCGGCGCGCAAGAGCAGCCGCGCCGCCTCCCTTCCCGTTAGTAACATCAGTCCCGATAGTTCACTGTCGCAACAGGAGCACCGTTCTGACAACCCTGCGGGAAGGGTGTTACGCAACCGTTGCCGGTTGCGCTCCGCCAAAACCGTGCGCGTGTTTCACCCCTGGAGGGGTGAAACACGCGCACGGAGGTTAGGCGGGAACGATCGAGTCGCCCTGGACCGCGATCGCTTTGCCCGGTAGCGGGCTCGTCGCGGGGCCGGTCGCGACCGTTCCATCCAGCTTGAACTTGCTTCCGTGGCACGGGCAATCGATCGTGCCGTCGGCAATCTTCGCAACCTTGCATCCGGCGTGGGTGCAGACATTGGACAAGCCGATGAACTCGCCGGCGGTCGGTTGCGTGACGACGATGTCGTCGAAGATCTTGCCCCCGCCGACCGGGATATCTGCCGTCTTGGCGATGGCGTTGGCCGGCGGCGAGGCGTTCGGCGACGCGGAGACCACCGGCGCCTTGGTCGCCGGCGTCGAGTCTTCGGACTTCTTTCCGTAGGTGGAACACGAGGCGAGGGTGGCTGCGGCAGCAACCGCACCCGCCGTGACCACCACCTGACGCCGGGTGACCTGGATGTCGTCTTGTTGCATAACACTGTCTCCGATGCTCGGGGCTGGCGAAGTTCGGTTTCGTTTAGAACTTAATTTCGTTGTTGCTGAAGAACCAGAGAGACGACGTCAACCAGATGCCGATCAACGCCGCGAACACCAATCCACCGACGACCGGGAGAGCCCAACCGGGCACGCCTTTGCGAGACAACAGCAGCATCTTCGCCGTGAATGCACCGTAGAAGAAGCACCCGAACAGCGAATGCGCCAGCACACGGGTGTCGAAATCTTGAAAACCGAGCGCATACAAACAATGCACAGCGACCGGAATGCTTGCCAGCACCGCGAGGCGGCCCGACCACACATGGACCGGACCGATCCAGGTGGGCGCCGTGACGCCGGGGAACTTCCCGTACATCACAAGCGCTGACAGAACTTGGCCGATTGCAAGCGCTGCAGCGAGCGTCCCGAGCCACGACTTGACGTAGCCGGGCCCGGAGAAACCCGCGATATTGATCGAAAACAGCTGGGGATCGTGCACTTTCCCGAACACACCCAGCCCGACCGCGACGAGCGCACCGACCAGGAGCGGGATCAGGACCACACCCATCGACGCCGGCTGGACCGGCTCCTGCCCCCGAACCACGGTCACATCGTCCTCAGAAGGCATCGTGATCAGCTCCGCTCACCTGCGTGACGGTCACGGTCTTGCCGTCGATGACTGCCTTTCCGTCCTTCAATCCCGGTGCTGCGGAGGTCGCACCGTTCGGCGCGCGCTGCACTCCGGTGACCGTGCCGTCGGAGCTGACGATCCAGCTGGTCCGGGTGCCGCCGTCCTGGTAGACGTAGAGCCCGGCAGGCGGTTGTACCTGGACAGCGTCGTACTTCCAGCTCTTCTCCCCGATGACCAACGTGCCGGTCACCTTCGAGCCGTCGTGGCGGCCGTCGAGCTTGGAATCCTTACCGGTGAGGTCGAGAACACCGCTGACTGCACTACCTTTCAGCCACGTTTCGATCTTCGCCCCGTCGCAGGCATACGCGACGGCTTTGTCACCTTCGACCGTGATGGACAGTGTGATGACTCCGGTGGCGGTCGAAATCTCGGCTTCGTAGTTCGCGTTCGCGGGGAACGGGATGGCGGCGGGCGCAGCAGGCGGCAGCGTGTCCGTTGCCGACGGAGCAACCGAACTCGACTGCGCGGCGGCGGCAGGCTTCGATGGCTCGTCCTCTTTCGATATGTTGATCAACAGCAGGACGATGCCCAGCACGGCCGCGGCCGCGAGCGTCAGCAACGGACCTCGACGTTTCATCGAATCTCCTTGATTGGCAGAGGGAACCGCCGGCGGGCCGGCCTTGCGGTTTCATGTTCAATCTTCTCGTCCATACAGGCGCGCCGCATCCGCAACAGGTGCCTAATTTGGACAAATCGGAGAATTACCTAAGGCGCCTAGGCTGCGGTAGCGAGGTGGCCGCGCAGTGCCCGCAGGCCGTAGTGAACGCGGCTCTTGAGGGTGCCGACCGGGACGCCGAGTTCTGCCGCAACGTCCTGGTAGGGACGTTCGTGCACGACGATCTGTGCGACCGCCTGGCGCTGCGATTCGGGCAGCTGCCCGAGGAGCTCCTCGACGTACCAGGAATTGGCAAGCGCCTCAGTGAAATCCATCATCGTAGTGCGGGAACCGATCGCGTCGTCCAGCTCGTCCCAGTGGGTATCGCCCGGACGCACGGCGCGGCTGCGTGCGATGTCGATGACGAGGTTGCGCGCAATCGCGAGCAGCCACGAGCGCACCGATCCGAGCCGATCGTCGAATTTTGCGCAGCCTTTCCACGCCCGAAGGAACGTCTCCTGCACCGCCTGTTCAGCGAGGCCAGCGTCACCGAGGCTGTTCGTGGCGCGCCACAGAAGCAAACCGCGATCGGCGCGCATGGTTGCGGCCATTCCTTCGTCGGTGCAGAGGCGGGCACAGTTCGGGGAGCAGCGCTCGTGGTCCGAGACGACCCGGAGGCGAGCGGTGGATTCTGTCGCGGTTGTCATGCAAATAACTGTCCGTTACCGACCACACCCCCCACATCGGCGAAACCTGCCTATTCGGACTGGCCGAAGACCTCCCACTTACGGATATCGTTTCCTCACCCTAGGGTGCCTTGCTCGTCCGTTTTGTCCGTTCCATCTCTATGCCGGTTCGCTGATTGTTGATACGTCCGGCCGATCGGCGAAGTTCAAATTCGGGCAGTTCAGACAACAAATACCGACAATTCGGGAGCGGCTACACAAACTGTGCAACTCACCCCGAATTGCCGCGCAGCACAATCGAACGAGCAATAGCATTGCTGGCGCCAGGCAAAACTGCCACATTCACAAGCCGTAGCAACACCACAATTCGGGCGGAGAACACTCACATATGAAAATCACGAAAATCGGCTTTGCGGCGGTGACCGCGGCGACCATCGGCGCGCTCGTCGTCTCGGGGTGCAGCAAGGACAAGGACGATTCGTCGTCGAAGTCGACCACGAGCGCAAAAGCGGCAACGACCTCCGCTTCAGCAACAAAGGACTACTCGACGCTTCTGATCAAGGCGAGCGACATCGAGTCGCCCGGCGACACGTTCACCATGCAGACACCCACCACGAACCCCGGCGGCCACCCGGGCGTCGCGGCGCTCTTCTCGAACCAGGGCGACACCCGAGAAATCGGTGACTCGATTCTGATCCTGCCCGACGAGGCGTCCGCAACGAAGGCGCTGGAAGCAGCCAGCGATGCGTTGTCGACCAGCGTCACCGGCGGAACACCGGAATCTGCCACTGTCGGCGACGGCGGCACCGTGGTTCAGGGCACTTCGCCCGATGGCTCGAAAGCCGTCACCGTTCTCATCTTCACGCAGGGCAAGGCGTTCGTGACATTGGAATTCGACAGCGCCCCGGGCGATGTCGTTCCGCTCGAAGGTGTGACCGACGTCGGCACACGGCAAGCCGAAGCCATCAAGAAGGGTCTCAGCTAACCAACGAGACAGCCTGGCGGCTCAGTGGCAAGTGCCGCCAGGCAACTCGGCTGAATGCTGCGTGAGCCATTGCGCGAGTTGACTGATCATCTTCGTGCCGTCGGCGAAGGAGCCGGATTTCGGCTGTACCGCCAGCGCTATCGCGGTCTGCCCTGACGGCGAGTTCACCACGCCCAGCTGACGGACCAAGTAGCCCCCAGCAGTGTCAGGCCCCCAGCCGCCCTTGTACTTCGCACCGTCGAATGCCGATAATCCCCACTGTTGGTCGAGCGCAATCATTCCCATCAAATCGATGATCGGCGCAGCCTGCGGAAGACACGGCAGGTCGGCGGCGAATCGGACTTGTTCGCTCATCGACCACTGGGTCTGGCCGAACGCCGAAAATTCGGGCCGCACTTTCTCCTGCTGCACCGTCGTCGTCGTATCGCCCGCCTCCTTCAGGACGTCGGCCACTGCCTTCGCTGCGACGGGCGGCGTACCCAACAGTTCCCACAGGTGTTCCGCCGCATCGTTGTCCGAGCGCGTGATGGCGGGCTGCGCGTAGGTCGTTGCAGCAGCGTCACCTTCGCGAACAGCGGCGATCGCCAACGGCACCTTGATCGTCGACCACGCCGGACCTGTCGTCCAGTCACCGAGCGTCACCACATCTGCGCCCGTTCCGACCGGGGCAATCGCGACGCCGACCGATCCCGCAAGGGTGGAACGCAATTCGTCGAAGCTCTCACTCAGCGTCGACGCAACCTGCGTAGTCGTAGAGGCTGCCGGCGAGGACGGCGCTGCGACCGCCGGACTGGTCGGCGCAGCAGAGGCATCGCCCGAATTGCGTTCTGGGATGGTGCAGCCCGAGCTGATCAGGACAAGGAAGGCCGCAACGGTCGCGCTGATCGCCGCTGCTTTGCGGTCAGTAGACATACACAACCGCGTTGTCGCCGCCGACGCAGGTCACGAGCTTCCCGCTCGCCGAACAACTCATCGTGTACTCCGTATGTGTCACGGGACTGACCGCCTTGATCTCGCGCGATTGGCCCGGAGCGCCTCTGGCGTACGCGAACCGCACTTCCTCCGCGAACGGGCACGACGTCTTGTCGTTACCCATCGCCGACTTGTGGTAATCACCGGTTTGGCCGTAGACCGACGGGCATTCGTTTGCACCGGGCGGCAAAGTCAAGCCCGGCGGCGGCTGGGTGGTCGGGATTGCGGATCCGTTCGCCCCGGTCGGCACCGCGGCGCTGGTAGTACCGGCGCTCCTGGACGAGTTGTCGTTGTTCGGTTTCGAAAACAGCAGCCAGCCGACCACTCCCCCGAGCGCGAGAATCGCGACTACCAACAACGCGACCATGATCGGCACGGTCGACGACTTCGACTGTTGTTGTTGCGGCGGCGGGTACTGGGCAGGTGGCGGTGCCTGTTGTGGCCAATTCTGCTGCGGCGGGCCGTAATACGCCTGCGTCGGAACCGGCGCAGGCCGCTGCACAACCTGTGTAGGGTCGACCCGATTCGGCTGGACGACCGTCGGCGAACTACGACTGACGAGCGCGTCGACGACCGCATGCCCGAATTCACCTGCCGAGGCGTAGCGGTCAGCAGGATTCTTGGCCAACCCGCGCGCGACCACAGCGTCGATGGCGGGCGTCAGGCCGGGGCGAAGTTTGCTCGGCGGTGGCGGCGGTTCACTGAGGTGCGCCATGAGCAGCACGCTGACATTCGCCGCCGGAAACGGCGGCTTGCCGGTCAGGCATTCCTGCAGAACACAAGCGAGGGAATAGATGTCGGCACGGTTGGTCGTCTGCCCGACATCGAAGCGCTCCGGTGCCATGTACGCGTACGAGCCGATCGCGGTGCCGACCGACGTCAGCCCCGGGTCGGTCGTGTTGTTGGCGATGCCGAAGTCGACCAGATACGCAAAGTCGTCTCCGGTGACGAGGATGTTCTCGGGTTTGACGTCACGGTGCACCAGGTTGTCGGCATGGGCGGCATCGAGGGCCGACGCGATCTGCGCGATGATCTTTGCAGCGCGGTCCGGGGCGAGTGTGCCTTCGCGCCGCAGCACCGAGCGCAGGTCTTCGCCGCCGACCAATCGCATGTCGATATAGAGGACGCCGTTGATCTCGCCCCAATCGTGGATCGGGATGACGTGGGGTTCCTGCAGCCGCGCTGCCGCGCGTGACTCCCGTCGGAACCGTTCCTCGAATTGCTGGTTCTTCGCGAGTTCTTCGGACAGCAGTTTGACCGCGACCGTCCGGTCTTTGACGGTGTCGTAGGCCTCGTAGACCTCGCCCATCCCACCTTTGCCGAGCAGATCCCCGAGCTGGTAGTGCCCGAATTGGGTCCCGGAACGTGGGCCGCGCCTTCTATCCGCCAAGCTCGCACACCCCCATGGGTCGGCTGAAACACCTTTGACGATCGTAGACATGCAGGCCCAGCGTTCGCCCGCAAGAGACTACCCCGGCGTTAAGGTCCGATCATGAGGAACATGCAGGTTCGCGCATTGGTTGCGGTCGCCCTCGCTGCATCGCTCGGCGGTGTGACGGTCGCGTGCGACAAATCGGACCACACCGAATCGGCGACAGCCGCGCCAGGTGCTGATTCGTCCACGACGGCGATCGACAGAGAGTCGCTCGAGCTCGGCGTGGCGAAGGTCCTGGTCGATAGTTTCCGCGCCAAAGACGCAGTTGCCGATTGCCCCGACCCGCTGCACGAAAAGGCAGGGGCGACGGTCACCTGCAAGGTCAACATTTCTGGCTCACACGCAACAGTGGTCGTGACGAGCACCGATGACCAAGGTGGCTACGAGGTCGCGAAACCTCGCTAGCTACCTAGTACCGCTCAGATCCGACGCGCGGCGTAGAACGTTTGGCTGGACAGCGGCGAGTACTTGACCGGCTCCCCCGCAGTCGACGCGTGCAGGATCTGGCCATTGCCCGCATACAGCGTGACGTGGCCGCCACCGTTGGTGATGATGATGTCGCCCGGCTGCAAGTTCGCTTCCGACACCGGAGCGCCGACGTTCATCTGCTCGTACGACGTGCGCGGCAAGTCGATGCCGGCCTGGTGGTAGGCCCACTGGACCAAGCCCGAGCAATCGAACGCGTACGGACCCGTGCCGCCCCATGCGTACATGGCGCCGATCTTGGTGCGTGCGGCGTCGAGTGCACGCTGGCCGACTGTCGAATTGTTCGGAACCGAAAGCGACGGCAACGACGGCATGGGCAGCGAGTTGAACGTGTCCGGCAGCTGCGGGGCTGGGAACTGCGGAAGTTGCGGAAGGTCTGGCACCTCGAAGTTACCGATACCTGGAACGTTGATCGTCGCGGCCGATGCGGGTGCGGCCGATATTGCAGCGCCTCCGACCGTCGCTGCACCGACTGCGCCGACGACGACTGCCCCACGCATTGTGCGGCCTACGCTCGACTCGCGCTGCAATCTGTGTTTACCCACAGAAGTGGATCTCCTTCTTCCTGTTATCCGCTGACCGAGTTAGCTGACGGGTTCGGGCCGGGAAGAGCAGCCCTACTCCGCAGACCGCAAGCGGCCCTAGGAGATTCACCCCAGAGAACGTGGTTCCCCGGCTCGGAGCCAGGCTCCGATTAAGCGGTACCCCGCGTTGCCGCACCAGGGCTGGTGCGAAACGACTTCGCGAGATCACGGAAAGATTACGGAAGTGACGCGCCCGTGTCCAGTGGATGCCGAATCGTGTCTTGTTTCGAGCGTGTTACCAAACGCTGTTCCCGACAGGACGGCGCAAGCCGCTCGCGCGGAGGACCTGACGGCCGACTCCGGCGCGCAGCGCCTCCTCGGTACCGATGATCCGGACGTGCTTACGGGCCCGTGTGATCGCCGTGTAGAGCAGTTCACGGGTAAGTAGCGACGACTCCTGCGCGGGCAGCAGCACGGACACAGTGTCGTACTGACTGCCCTGGCTGCGGTGGATCGTCATCGCGTACACCGTCTGCAATGCCGACAGCCGCGTCGGATGCAGCAGGACCGGGTTGCCCGCCCGAGGAAACGCCGCCAGCAGCGAGCCGTCGCGTCCCTTGACGATCACGCCGGTATCGCCGTTGAAGATCTTCGACTCGTAATCGTTGACCGTGACGAGCAGCGGCTGGCCCGGGTACCACCGCATCCGCTCCAACGGGTGCCCCGTGGCCGCGCCGATCCATGCGGTCGCTTGGTGCGCCCAATGCGCCACGCCGTACGGACCCTCGCGATGGGCGCACAGCAAACGGTGCCGTTCCATTTCGTCGAGAGCTGCGGCCACGTCACCTGCTTCGGCCGCGGCAGTGACCGCAGCCGCCGACCGCACCACATCGTCGCGCAGCGCGTCGAGATCATCGGGAGGGTGCAACGACACCGCGGACGACGAACTGGCCAGCAACCGCATCACCTCGTCGGTCCGTGCCTCCCGGACCGCGACGGCTAGGTCCGCGATTGCACCTCCGAAGCGCCGACCACGGCTGAGCCGGATCACACCGTCACGAAGCCGGTCTCGCTCGGCCGCGCTGAGCGCCGCCTCCTTGGGGTCGTCGGCAGCGGTGAGGTCCGCCTCGACCACGCTCGTCAGGACCGCCGACTCGACCCCGACCGCGGGGCGAGCGACGAGGTCGGCCAGCACGGCGCCGGCTTCGACGGAAGCCAGCTGGTCCGGGTCGCCGACCAGCAACAGTCGCGCATCCGGGCGGATCGCTTCGAGCAGGCGGCACATCATCGTCAGCGGAACCATGGAGGTCTCGTCGACGACGACCACGTCGTACGGCAGGCGGTTGGCCGCATTGTGCCGGAATCGGCTGGCGCTACCCGGCTTCCAACCGAGGAGACGATGCAACGTCATCGCCGTCAATCCGCTGGGTAAGCCCAGTATGTCAGCCTGACTCGACACGGCCTCCTGCAGTTGCGCCGCCGCCTTGCCGGTCGGCGCGGCAAGACCGATCCGCAGCCCCGGACCGTGCTGGCGCAACAGCAACGCAAGAATCCGCGCGACGGCGTGCGTCTTGCCCGTGCCAGGGCCCCCCGCGAGAATGGTCGTCCATTGGGTCGTGGCAAGCGCCGCAGCAATCCGCTGGCGATCAGGCGCTTGCGACGGCTGGGACGGGTCGTCGGCGTCGCGAAAGTACGCACTCAACCCGCCCGACAGCTCGGCTAGGTCGACCTTCGGCCGGCTCCGGGCACGCTCGTCGAGGACGTGTCTGATCGTCTGCTCCTGCCGGAAATAGCGGTCGAGATAGAGGAGCTCGCCCTCGTCGGTCTCGACCAGGCGCAGCGGCCGCAACGGACCCGTCGAGCTGCCGATCACCAACGGACTGCGCTGCAGCGCCGCAACGACGTCGTCGACGTCAGGCCATGGCAGGGCTGCGATGTCCCGGTCCGGTTCCTCGACTGTCACTTCCGACATTCCCTGCAGTTCGACGCACACCGAACCCATGCGGACCGCGCGGACCGCCAGCGCGGTTGCGAGCAGAACGCTGTCGGAGGTTTCACCACCGAGCCGCTGCAGGCGAAGGGCAACGTGCACGTCGGCCGCCGCGAGAACGCCGGCCTCGTTGAACGTCCGCAGCACGCCCTCGGCCCGGTGAGCGAGTTGTACGGCAGTCATGAGCCCGCCAACAGATCGGACAGCTCCACGACCAACGTCGCAGGAGGATTCCAGTCGAACACACCGCAGCCGGGCGGCGTCTCGGGACCGACCATCCCCCGGACGAACAGATACTGCACGCCACCGAGGTGGCTCGCCGGATCGTAGCCGGGTAAGCGCCATCGCAGATAGCGATGCAGCGCAACGGCATACAACAAGGCTTGCAACGGGTAGTGCGCGCGCAACATCTCCTCCGCCATCCTCGCCCTGGTGTAGTGCTCGACGGTGAGATCGCCTTGACCGAGTCGGTTCGTCTTGTAGTCGACAACAACGAAGCGCGGACCGCCGACCCGCAGTACCGCGTCGATGCTGCCCGACAGGAAACCGCGAAGCGGCGTCGACTCGACGGTGTGCAACAGGTCCGCGTACGGTGCCAGCGCGTCGTCGGCGGGTAGGTGCTTGCGCAGCAATTCGGCGACGCGCTGCAGTGTCACGACGGTCGCCGCAGGCGTGTCACCACCGGCGAGTGGGAGCTCGAAATCCAGCTCAGCCAACCGGTCTCGGGTTGCGATTGCGCCCAGCGTGCCGAATCCCAGCGGCGTGTCCATGACCGGGAGCAGGGCCGCACCGAGGGCTGCGGGGTCGATGTCGGCGAGCCGCAACGCCACGACCTCTGTGCAGCGTGTGACGAGTTCGCTCGCGAGATCTGTCGTACTGGTGTCGACCGATTCGAGCACTTCGTGCACCAAGGTGCCGAACGCCGCCCCGGCGGGAAATCCGTTCAGTGGTGACGGGAGCCCACCGGGTGACAACTCTACGAGGGGTTCTTCCTCTGGTTCGTCCGTCTTCTCCGGTCGCTCGACTTCGCTACCCACCTGCGGCGTCTCGTGTACGGACCTGGTCAACGCAGAGTAGGAGGTGCGGCGCCACTCGGGATCGAGGGTGCGGTCGAATTGCGCTGCAGCCAACTCGGTCCGGGCGGCGCGTTCCGGCTGCCACACCACCGGAGCGGTCGGCGTTCCGACCGGTTCGACGGCGATCACCTCGCCAGCCGTCGCTCCCCAGGCGGTCAGCTTGCGCTCTGCGGTGGCGTCCTCCGGTACGACGATGCGCGACTCCGGCTCCGCCACACCGGGCATACGGCCCAACAACAGTCGGTGCAGGGGCGACAGTGCCGTGGAATGTGCAGGCGCCCACCACGCGACGACCTGACACATCGCGCGGGTCAGCGCGACGTAGAGCAGCCGCAGTTCTTCGCCGGCTTCTTCGATGCCGTTGCGCCGCTGCCGTTCCCGATAGCCCGGTCCGTACTGACCGCCGACGTCGAGTATCCGATTGCCCTCGTCGTCGTGGCAGAGGATGCTGCTGGGCGTCGGATTCTTCGCTGCGTCCCAGCCGAACGGCACATAGACGATCGGAAACTCGAGCCCTTTGCTCGAATGGATCGTCGCGATGTGGACCGCTGCGGCCTCGCTGTCCAGTCGGCGCGTGCGGTCCCTGATTCCGCTGGGCGCGGGGTCTTTGATCCGCTCGGTCAACCATCTGGTGAGAGCGGTCAGGCCGAGCGATTCCTCGACGCAGGCGCGATTGCACAGATAGGCAACGTGCCGCAGGTCGGTGAGCAACCGTTCGCCGGACTCCGTCGCCAGCAATCGCGCATCCAACCGCGTGTGCGACGACAGTCGCTCGAACAGCGCCGCAAAGCCCGACTCCGCGAACAGCCCCGCCCACTCCCGCAACTCGCCGCTCACCTCGGCGACGACATCGTCTCCGCCGCTGTCCAACTGCGCGGCCGTGTAGCCGAGCAACGGCGTCAGCGCCGCCAGGCGCACGCAGTCGGACCGATGCGGTTGCACGAGTGCCGCCAGCACCCGAAGCCACTCGACGGCGCCCTCGGTAGCGAAAACGCTGGTGCCGCTGGCCAACACGGACGGGATTCCGGCGCGGTCCAACGCATCGACCACGAAGTCGAGGTGAGTGAGCCTGCGCACGAGCACCGCGATGTCGCGCGGCTGGACCGGCCGAGCAATTCCATCGACCTCGAGCAGCGCACCGCTGTCGAGTAAGGCGACGATATCTGCTGCGACGTCGTCGGCGACCCGCTTCCGCAAAGCCTCTACTGTCGGAAAACCGCTGCTACCCAACCGTCCCGAGCCCGCACGCGGTACGTGGCGCAGTCGCAAGGGCTTGAGCGTCGGTACCCGCGACTCGGTGATCGATGCCGTGACCGGATGCACGACGATCGCCGAATCACCCAGCGCCGCACCGCCGTACAAGTGATCGAGCGCCTCGATCAGGCCAGCGTCACTACGCCAGTTCGTCGTCAACTCGAGGTGGTTGTCTGCGACCTTGGCGGCCGCCAGATAACTGGAAACCTCAGCGCCGCGGAACGCGTAGATGGCCTGCTTCGGGTCGCCGACCAGCACGAGCGTTGTCGTGCCGTGAAATGCGCGCCGCAAGATGTCCCACTGGATTGGGTCGGTGTCCTGGAATTCGTCGACGAGGACCACTCGATAGCGTTCGCGCACCCGCTCGCAGGCAGCGTCGCCGTGCTCGGCGTCGGTGAGCCGATCCCGTAGCAGGACGAGCAGGTCGTCGAAATCCCTTGTGCTCGTTGCCCTTTTGCGTCGCTCGACCTCGGCCCGGACCGCCGTTGCGAACGCCACGCGCTGCCCGGCTTCGGTGTTGCTCGGGCTGTCGGGAGCCAGCAGCGCATGCCGGTCGACGAGTGCTGCCCGTGCCACGCCGCGCGCCTGGTCGACGCTCAATAGCGGTGGCACCGGACCACTGAAGTTTCGTATGTAGAGGTCGTCGACAACTTCGCTGACGAGATCGTCGATCGACTCGACGAAGTTCGCGTGCGGTTCCCGTTCGCCTGCGATACCGAGCGCGTCGAGCATCCGCTGGCAGAAACTGTGCGTCGTCGCGATGGTCGCGGCGTCGAAGTCCGACAACGCCTTTCGGAGGCGGCGCCGATGCGTTGCGGTCTTGTCGGGTCCGCCCTGCGCCAGGTAGGCAACCAACTCGTCGTCGCTGGCCGCAGCAATGATCGGATCAGCAAGCGCCGCTTCCGTTCTCGTCAACCGCTCGCGTGTGCGTTCCCGAAGCTCGTTCGTCGCAGCAATACTGAACGTCACCAGCAACAGCTGCGAGAGGTCTGCGACGCCTTCGGCGACATAACGCGTCGCGAGCCCAACAATCGCGTAGGTCTTGCCCGTTCCCGCACTCGCCTCGAGAATCGTTGTGCCTTTCGGCAATTCACCGGTCAGTTCGAATTTCATGGGGTCCCCACCGTCTCGGCGCGCAGAATGGGTGCCCACAGGCGCGCTGCTAGGACGCCGAACCGCGTCAGATCATTCGCCCAGGCGCGTTCGTCGTCGCGTGGCTCGTCGGCGGCGAAGGTCGCGAACTCGGTCGGCGGTCGATACAAGTAGGCGACGTGCCGGTCCGTGCAGTCGCCGAACTTGCTGGCCCACTCGGCCGCTGCCGCGTCGAGGGCATCCTCGGCGTTCGCGCCGGAAAATCGGCGCTGTGCATACGTCGCCGTCGCCCCGATGGCCATAGGCAGCGGCGCGGTCAGGCCACGGTCGCGTAGGTCGACGAGCCTGCGCAGTTGCTCGTGCGCGTCCGCGGGCGACAGGAGCGTGGACCGCTGCAATTGATTCCGGCGTCCTCTGCCGGTCGTGATGGCTCGCCACAAGCGTGGACGGGCAACAGTGAGAGCGAGCAGCGCGACCCACGCTTCGAGGCGGTGCTTCGGCTTGAGTTGCGAATACACGGTGGTGGCGACGACGTCGTCGTAGATCCCGCTCACTGTCCCCGTCAGTTGCCGACCGTCGCCGAGATCGATTGCCACGTCGATTGTTTCGGGGGTGCCGGCGTGCACCGGTTTCGCCGCTGCGGCGATTGCGTCCACGGTGCGGGTGATGTCGTCGAGCACGACGGAGCCGAGGCGGTGTGGCGGCAACGTTCCTCGACGCCACTCGGCCGCGCGAAGTACGTCCATCTCCCCACCAGCAAGGCGAGCTGCGAGCAACCGGTCACCGATGGACCATTTCGCGAGCGAATCGAGCTCCGGATTCAACGCATCGACAACACCCTCGTCTTCACTGCGAACCCGAACGCCGAGGCGCTGCCAGAGAAAGCCCTGGGTCGGATTGACCAGAAAGTCGGTGAGCGCCTTGAGTTCCACGTCGGTGCGCCGATCAGGCAACGCGCCAGGCAAGAACGGCGGTGCCGGAGTCGGGGTGAGCTGACTCGCCGAGGCGCCCGCCAACGCGGCCGTGTCGAAGCCGAATGGATTCGCCGCGAGGAAGTTCAGCGGGTCGAACGGCTGCAGCGGGTGTCGGCGAACGACGTCCGTCACGTCGGCACCCGTGGTCGCCACGATCACGTCGATCAACTCCGCCAGCGGGACCGCGGGAGGTCGCGTCGCGCCGGAGACTGGATCTGCACCTGAATACAGGACGACCAACCGCTCACCGGCAGACATCACTGCGTCGAGCAACAACTGACGATCCTCACTGCGCGGATCGCGCTCGCCGATCAGTGGGTCGCGCGCAGTGATGTCGTCACCATCGAAACCAGCGCCGCGGGGAAACACCTCGTCGTCCAGGCCGAGCAGCACGACGACGCGATGAGGCACGGACCGCATCGGCACCAAAGTTGCCACCGTCAGATCGCCGGTCCGGAAGTTAGCCCGAGTCGGTTGCCCCGCAAGGCGATCCGCGAGCATCGCGCGCACGTCAGGGAGCCGCAGTTCGAGCCCTGAGCTGTGCTCCGTCGCCGCCCCCAACTCTCGCTTCGCTTGAGTCAACTGCCATTCGTCTGTGGTCGAGACCGCGGTGAGCAGGTCCAGTGCGTCGGTCAGAGCCACCGTCCATGCCTGCGCAGGTAGCTTCCCGGTGAGCCTGGCGAGGACAGCGGCAACTCGGTCGACGAATTCGGTGAACCGGCCTGCGAGGTCGATGTCGTTGCTGTCGACGTCGTCGAGCGGCAGCGACCGATCGAGCCAGGCGATCTCGGTTTCGTCGGCCGCCACCCCGAGCAGAATCCGGTCGAGACCCGTGGTGATCGTGTTCTGCGCGAACGCCGCCAGCCCGAAGGCGTCGCGTTGCCGCTCGTCGATCCCCCATCGCGCGCCCGACTCCGACGCCCAATCGCGCAACCGTTCCAAATTCTCGTCGGTGAAGCGGAAGTGTTTGCGCACCGGCGCGGTGGCCGCGAGGTCGAGCAACTGACTCGACGTAACCCGTCCGTCGGCCAACTGCAGCAGCGTCGCAACGGTTTCGAGCAACGGATTGGTCTGACTCAACGCGCGGTCGGCGAGGCTGACGCGGAGCCGATGGCCGGGATGTTCCAGCACACCCTGCCCGAATGCGGCGCGGACGAGCGGTGCGAAGGTCTCGACATCGGGGCACATCACAAGGACATCGCGCGGCTCCAGCGTCGGGTCCGCGGCGAACAGATGTAGCAGGCAGTCGCGCAGCACTTCCACCTGACGCGGTGCGCCGTGACACGCATGAATCTCGACCGTACCGTCCAGACTCGATGTGGCAGAAGGAGTTCGGTCGTCCCTGATGTCGGATTGCAGGGCGGCCAGCAGCGTTCCCGGTGTGTGCGTGCCGTCGTGATGTTCGTCGACGTCGACGAGCTCGCCCAGGCGCATCTGCACTTCACGGACGTCGCGAGACAGGCTGGCGAGCAGCGGATTTGCGATACTCACTGCGGAATCGTCTTCCGCACGACGACTTACCTGTGGCCACGCAGCGACTTGTCCCCAGAGCCGCGGGCTCGGGTGCGGAAGCCACAGGTGCACATCACGTTTCACGGCCAACGCGGACAACACTGTGAGCTGGGTACTGGTAAGCCGGGTAGGCCCGAACAACGACAACCGTCCGGGAAGGTCGACCACATCTGGCTCGTCGCGTAGCCGCTCGCACGACCGGTCGAGCCGCTGCGCCGGACTGGCACCGATGCGCTCGTGCACCCGCCGCCACAACTGCGGCTGCCACGCGAGATCGGCAGGGACCGACGACCCCGCGCCGTCGGTATCGCGACCTTGCGCCCAGTCGATGAACATTGCGGGCCGCTGCGCCCCGTAGCTTCGGAAGAGGTCCGCGATGTGGGCTGCAGTGTCGTACCGACGACCTACTCGAAAATTCTCTTCGCCTCTACCGAGGTGCGTCGCGAGCACGCCACACCACGGCTCGTCCAAGCACTCGTCGATGACCGCGAGAATCGACCACAGCAGGCGCGACTGCGACCACGGATCATCGTCGGCGTCGAAGCCGCTGGCTGCGGCAATCGCCTGGTCGACAAGGTGGGTGGGCGACGGGAATTCGATGTTGGCAGCCACTCCGTCGGTATCGACCGCCCCCAACACCGTCGACAGCCGCTGGTTCAACCACCGCTCCACACCTTTCGCTGGTACGGCGACGATTTCGGGCGTGAACGGATCAGCCAACGGGGACGCAAGGACCGTCGCGAGCCCAGCAGCCAACGTGCTCGATCGCTCTGCTCGATGCAACCTCAGCACGTCACTCCCTCCCGAAATCTGGCCCCGTAGACGAACGTGTGGGTTAGCGTAGGGCAAGGCTCTGACAGTAAGGCGTGACGATGATGAAGCGTGCGGCGGCGAAGTTCGCCATGGGAGCGGCATTGGCCATTCCCACGATGCTCCTGACGGCCTCGCCGTCCTACGCCGACGCACCACCTCCCCCGCCGCCGCTGTTCGACATCCCCGTCGAAGTGCTGCCGTTCATCCACGTTCCGCCGCCACTCGGCACGGTCGTCCCCGAGATCGGAAACAACGTCATCGACGGCGTAGTCGACTACAACCGCGCCAACCCCGCCCAGGTCCAAGGCGGCTTCGGCCTCTTGGCCGGCATCTTGTGCCCGATCGCCACCCTGCTGGGCAACCACTGCTGACCCACTCCGCGTAGGTTTTTCCGACTTCGCGGTGCCTATGGGGTGCGCGAGGTCGGCAAAACCGCCGCGACGTCAGCGGCGCCACCGTGGCGTTGGTGCGGATCGGGCACGCGCGAGCGCGCGGCGCCATCGCGCTTCGACCACCGCGAACTCGTCTAGTTCTTTCCAAATCCACCGAACTACCTCGGCACCGGTTTCGCGGAGGGTGTCCTCCCGCACCTTTTCGTCGAAGACGACAGAGCCTGGGTCTTGTCCTGGCAACAACAATCGACCGTATTTCGATTCGCCGTCGAACTCTCCGAGGACGCCCGCGTCGTCGTCACAGAAATCGGTGCGCCCCAGAAACTTTCCGGCTTCGTCGTGAACGTCGAACTGCAGGTCCGGAGTGATCCCGGCCAAGTAGAACCGGACTCTGCTTCGGGACTCACCGACGCTCTCGCTTCGACCGTCCATGAATTCGATCGCACGTCTTGCCGCAACGGCTCCCGGACGGCGTGGCCAGCGGTCGAGCGCACCCAGCAACTCGGCCGTCGTGACGTTGTACTTGCGCATTGCTGCATCCCCGACCACCACGGCCTGCTCGAACGGTAGCGTCCGCGCGAGATCAACGACGGTTCGTACCACCGTTGAGACCAGCAACTCACCGACTGTCGTTACCTCATCGTCATCGAAGGGCGCGCAATGAACGTGCCTGCGATTCGACTTTCCACCTCCACTCGACTTGCTGATCGTCAGGTGGACCAGGCGCAGACTCGTTGCCCAAAGCGGCAGGTCCCACATGACGGCCGCCGACGCGTGACTGATTGCAGCGCGGCTGTCGAGCGCGGCGATGGTCGCGTGCACAGCCAAGCGGTGCTTTGCCACGGCGTCGAGTTCAGCGATCAATCGGGGAAGTCCGTACACACCGGCTCGCACGCGAACCAGGCGACCGCTCGCACAGAATCGCCGCAACTCGTCGTCGGTGTATCCCTGTGACAGCGCATCCGTGCGCGAGAGGAGCGGTCGCTCGTCTTTTCCCATCAGTGCACCCTTGCGGTTCGAAACGCATCGCGAAACCCCACACCCGCGGGGTTGTGGATAACCCCGACCTCTCAGTGGTTTTCTGCACGTCGCGGTGCCTATGGGGTACGCGAGGTGGGTAAAACCACCGCGAGGTCGCTCCGCGGACCTGTGGATAATGGCCGGGTGAGCGAGGCGCTGGGAAGGATCAGGCAATTCCTGACCACTCATGCGCCGGCGATGCCGTGTTTGGTGATCGATGTCGACGATGTGGTTGCGCGGTTCGGTGAGTTCCGGGCCCATTTCCCCACCGCCCGCGCCTGCTATGCCGTCAAGGCGAACCCCGCACCCGCGATCGTCCGAGCGCTGGCCGAGGCCGGCGCGGAGTTCGACGTCGCGAGTCCGGCGGAGATCGACCTGTGCCTACGCGAGGGCGCTGCGCCGAGGTCGCTGTCGTACGGCAACCCGATCAAGAAGGCGACCGACATCGCCTACGCCTACGACCGTGGCGTTCGCGAATTCGTGACCGACTCGGCGGGCGACATCGACAATCTTGCTGCGCATGCGCCCGGCGCACAGGTGACCGTCCGGCTGTCGGTCGACGCGCCTGCATCGGTGACGCCGTTCGGACGGAAGTTCGGCTGCGGACCCGAGTTGGCGGTCGACCTCCTGCAGCGAGCCGAGCGGTCCGGGCTGGATGCGGCAGGCCTCGCGTTTCACGTCGGCTCCCAGCAGCTGGACCGTTCGGCCTGGGACATCGCAATCGGCACCGCGGCAAAGGTTTTCGCCGAACTCACGACCCTCGACCTTAGAAGACTCAATTTGGGCGGCGGCTTCGGCGTCTCCTATGCGGGCGAAGCGCCAGACTTGGAGCAGTACGCCAGCACAGTCCACCACTCACTCGACGCGCATTTTCCAGGGCACACACCGGAGATCGTCTTCGAGCCCGGCCGAATTCTCACGGCCGAGGCGGGCCTGATTCGGACCGAGGTAGTCCTCGTCAAGCCTGGCGATCCGCGTTGGGTGTACCTCGACATCGGGCGCTACAACGGCCTGGCCGAAACCGAGAACGAATACATCGCCTACCGCATCGAGACCGTGGAACGGCATCCGGAAACAGATGGCCCCGTGATCCTCGCGGGACCGACGTGCGACGGTGATGACGTGCTCTACCAACACACTCCGTACCGCTTGCCGAGCGACCTGAAGGCAGGCGAACGCCTCGACATTCTCAGCGCCGGCGCGTACACGGCGAGCTATTCGTCGGTGTCGTTCAACGGAATAGCGCCGCTGCGCACGTATTGCCTCGTCGACGGAAAGCTCGCTGATGAACTCTGACAAGGCATTTGCCGGCCATCACGTCCTAGCCGAACTGCGCGGCGTCGACTCGAAGCGCTTGGACGACGCACCTTTTCTCCAGGAAGCGCTGAGTAAGTCACTGACTGCGGCTGGCGCGACGGTGTGCGATCTCATCGCTCACCAATTCGAGCCGCAGGGCGTGACTGTTCTTGCGCTACTTGCGGAATCGCATGCATCGATCCACACCTACCCGGAGCTCGGCTCAGCCTTCGTCGACGTATTCACTTGCGGCGCAAGCGCGGACCCGCAACACGCGGCCCGGCTGCTGGCCGATGCACTGGGGGCAGAGTCAGTGGCGACGCGCGTCGTCGAGCGCGGACCTGCTCAGGTCCGGACCGTCACCGAATCCGTCGGCACCGGATTGACTCGATCCTGGAACCTCACCGACGTGCTGTTCGAAGCAGACACCGATTTCCAGCACGTCGTGATCGGCCGGACAGCACAAGGGATTTCGTTGTTCTGCGACGACGAGCGACAGTCCACGGACGCGACGCAACTGATCTATCACGAGGCTCTCATGGTGCCGGCTCTGCTGTTGGCCGAGCAGGTCCGACGGGTGCTGATCATCGGCTCCAGCGAAGGTGTCGCGAGCCAAATTGCCGTCGCCGCAGGAGCAGAGCGGGTCGATCACGTCGATATCGACAAACAAGCTGTGCAGGCATGCGCCGAGTACCTTCCGTACGGCTACTCCCCTGCCGACCTCGACGCCACCGACGGACCGACTCGCATTCACTACCGCGACGGCTTCGAATTCATCGCCGAAGCCGCCGCGGCTGGTGACCGCTACGACGTCGTCGTCATCGACCTTCCCGACGAGAACGACGATCCGGCCGCACAACACAATCGCTTGTACGGCAAGGAGTTTCTGCAACGCTCCGCCGAAATCCTCAGCGAGGGCGGCGTGCTCGCCTGCCAGGCCGGCTGCCCGACCGTGTGGCGCAACGACACGCTCCGCAAAGCGTGGGAACGGTTCAACGAAACCTTCGGCACCGTTGCCTATTACGGCTCCGACGAGCACGAATGGGCTTTCCTGTTCGCAAGGGTCGACGTCGTCGCCGACCCTACGGACCGCATGATCTCGCGACTCTCCACCGCGACCTACCGACCGGCCACCGTCGACCCACTCGCCCTTCGCGGCGGATCAGTGCCCCCGCATTCCCTGCGCTAGCTGCTCGTGAGTCTTTTTGGGCTCTACTGACGTAACCGTGGGTGGTTGTGTCGCATATGGGTGCGCACGCCGTTGTCCCAGTAGCGTTCTGGCTTGTCTAAGGTCGGTCGGCTACTTGTGCGGGGTACGGCGTGCGCGAATCCAGAATATGGCGTCGGGTGTTGGGTGTTCAAGACACGGTGATCGAACGCGTCTTTTTCGACGAAGACGCTGGTGCGGTGATCGTGTCGGTTCGTCCGCATGTACGGGCGAGGGATCGGTGCGGGCTGTGCCACGCGCGGTGCGCGGGGTATGACCGGCGTGCTGGTCGACGCCGCTGGCGAGGGTTGGACTGCGGCCAGGTCCGCGTCTTCGTCGAGGCCGCCGCTCCGCGGGTGTCGTGTCCCGAGCACGGGGTGGTGGTCGCGGCGGTGCCGTGGGCTCGCCACGGTGCTGGGCATACCCGGTCGTTCGATGACACGGTGGCCTGGATGGCGACCCAGATGTCGGGCAGTGCGACATGTGAGCTGCAGCGGATCGCGTGGCGCACGGTCGGAGCGATCGTGGCGCGGGTGTGGGCCGATACCGGGTCGGGGCGGGATCGGTTGACGGGGTTGCGGCGGATCGGGATCGACGAGGTCGCCTACAAGAAGGGCCACAAGTACGTCACGGTGGTCGTC
>NZ_VCQU01000010.1 GCF_012932915.1 Antrihabitans stalactiti
CTCCTCGCCCTCGCCCGCCGGCTCGTCGACGTCCTCTGGGCCCTGCTCCGCGACAGACGGGAATTCACCTCGGAAGTCCCAGCTCGACTCACAGCTGCGGCTTGACACGGTCATTGAGACTCCCTTCGTTTCAGACTGCCGATTTCGAGCGAACCGTTGGACTGCCGGGGTGGGGCCTCCGCTGACGCCACGATCGGCGGTGGCGGTAGATCGTCGAGGAAGTCGATGGTCGGCGCGAAGAACAAGGTGCCGGTGACGGCGGTCGAGAAGTCCAGAATGCGGTCGTGCGCGGCGTCGCCCGCGCCGAGAAACATCCGTCGCAGCATCGTCTCGGTGACCTCGGGCGACGCCGCGTAGCCGATGAAGTAGGTGCCGAACTCACCGGCCTGAATGCTCCCGAACGGCATGTTCGCGCGCACGATCTGTCGTTCGGTGCCGTCGGCTTCGACGACAGACGCCATCGCGACATGTGAGTCGAGCGGCTTGTCTTCGTCGGACAACTCGAAATCGTCGAGCTTCGTCCGGCCGATGACGTGCTCCTGAGCTTCGGTGGACAGTTCTTTCCAGGAAGCCATGTCGTGCAAGTACTTCTGGACGATGACGTAACTGCCGCCGGCGAAGTCCGGGTCCTTATCGCCGACCAACGCGGCGGCGACAGCGCCTTGTCCGGTCGGATTTTCGGTCCCGTCGACGAAGCCGAGCAGGTCGCGCTGCTCGAAATAGCGGAAGCCGACGGTCTCGTCGACGATCGTGACCGCTCCACTCAGCCGGTCCGCAATCTTGGCCCCGAGCTCGAAACAGGCGTCCATCGACTCGGCCTTGATATGGAACAACAGATCACCGGGGGTGGACGGTGCCGCGTGCCGCTCGCCGACGAACTCCGGGAGTGTGTGCAATTCAACCGGTTTCGGTCCGTCGAACAGCCGGTCCCACGCGGCCGAGCCGATGCTCGTCGTGCAGGTCAAGGCTGTGCCTGGCAGGCGGAAGCCGACCGAGCGCTCTAGGCCGGAGACGTCTGCGAGCACGTCGCGGACGACGTCCTCGCCGCCCTCGTCGATCGTGACCACCAGAAATATCGCGGCACGAGTCAACGGATCGGTGATGGTTTGGGGTTCGCCCACGTCGGTCACATTAGCCAACTATTTCGCCAGCAACGGCGGTACGAGTTGATCAAGCGCGGTTGCGGTCAGTTCGCGGCCAAGCAGGACGAGTTCTTCGGCTCGATGGAACTCCAGAACTCGCGCCGACGTCCGGGGCACCTCGATCAGCACATCCGGTGGGTATGCGGCCAATTGGTGGCGTTTGAGCGCAGCTTGCATCAGGTCGAGCGAGCGATTCATGATCTCGAACTGCCCCAGCTTCGGCAGGATCCGCGGAGTCGGCTCGTTCTCCTCGGCGGATTCTTCCTCGGCTTCATCGGAATCCGGTGTCAGGGCGCCGAATCGATTGAGTACCGACCGCACCGGATCGCTTTCGAGAAGTTGGTTGGTGCTACGCCGGAATCTATCGATCAGCTCATCGACGGGACCTGGTTCGGAGGTGCCGTGGAAGTCGCCCGGGTCTTCGCCACCGACATCGACCGCGATGATGAGATCGGCCGGCACCGCGACGACCGGAACGACGGGCAACGGGTCGAGAATGCCACCGTCGGCAAGCAGTCGCCCATCGACCTCGTGCGGCGAGATGAAGCCCGGGATCGCGATCGACGCACGCATCGCTGCGACGAGCGATCCGCGCTGAAACCACACCGATCGCCCGGCGATGAGATCGGTCGCCACCGCAGTGAACGGGATGCGGAGGTCCTCGATGACCGTCTCGCCGACAAGATTGCGCACGATGTCGAAGATCCGCTCCGCGCGGACGACTGTCGGCGCGGTCAGCGCCACATCGAGCAACCGCAGCACATCGCGCTGGGTCAATCCGCTTGCCCACAGCGAGAAGTCGTCGAGTGCGTCCGCGGCGTAGAGACCGCCGATCAGGGCGCCCATGGACGAGCCCGAGATACCGACAATGTCGTAGCCGCGGTCGACAAGCTCCTCGATAACCCCGATATGGGCGTATCCCCGCGCCCCGCCGCTGCCAAGGGCCAGCGCCACACGTGTTTTCGTCATCACGACGATTGTGTCATTCGGTCTGGCACCATGACGCACGTGGTCGAGACGGTGCTCGGAGGTGTTGCCTTTGTCGAGGCGTGCGGCCTGGTCGTGCTCGCAGCCCTGCTGATTCGCAGCAAGCGGCAGGTGCAGAGCCTGCAGCGCCAGTTGGTCTCGGGACGGGATCGGCGCTGGCTTCGCACCAGTCGAGACGCGGTCCGAGCGGTGTGGGACACCGCGAATCTGGTGCGCGAGAAGGGCATCAGCCGCGCGCTGCTCAGCTCCGTCGACGTTCTGGCCGGCTGGGCGCAGATCGAGCGGCCGGACCTGGCCCAACTTGCAGCGCGGGACGGCACCGTGACGATCTTCTTCTCCGACATCGAGGGGTCGACGGCACTCAACGAGCAGTTGGGTGACAAGGCGTGGGTGAAGTTGCTCGAACGCCACGACCGGGTGGTGCGCAATCGAATCGAGCTGCACCGAGGCCACGTCATCAAGACCCAGGGCGACGGGTTCATGGTCGCGTTCGCCGAGCCGGTCCAGGCTGTGCGGTGTGGGATCGAGGTCCAGCGGCAATTGTCCGACGGTGCGATCCGGGTGCGCGTCGGCATTCACGTCGGGGAAGCGGTCCGGCGTGGTGACGATCTGTTCGGTCTCAACGTCGCCCTGACCGCTCGGGTAGCCGCAGAGGCCAACGGCGGCGAGGTGCTGGTCAGCGATGCTGTGCGCGCGGCGCTCGTCGACGAACCCGACATCGGATTCGGGCCGGCACGAGACGTCGAGCTCAAGGGGCTACGAGGTGTCTATCACGTTCATCCGGCCCTATGGGACCAGAACTAGGCGCGGTCTTTCGGCTCGAAAAGAACCGTTCGGGCGCCGCGTCCGCGCAATGTGATCTTGCCGCGCCGCTTCCATCGTTCGGCCTCGGCGGCCGAGGCGGCCGACACAGCCTGCTCGGCGGCGAGGATTCGTCCGACGCGTGATTTCGCAAGTTCGGTCAGGCGTGCCGCCTCGTTCACGGGATCACCGATGACGGTGTATTCGTAGCGATGCTCGGCGCCGATATCGCCGGCGAACACCGGACCGTAGGAGACCCCGATCCCGAAGTCGACCGACTTCAGCGACCGCAATGACGCCCGCAGTTCCCGAGCAGTCGCCAGCGCCTCGCCTGCGGGATCATCGATCGGAACGGGAGCGCCGTACACCGCGAGCGCGGCATCGCCGCCGAACTTGTTGATGTACCCGCGATGCTGGTCCACGGCGGTCACCACGATGTGGAAAAAGTCGTTGAGTAGTTCGGCGACTTCGGTGGGTGGCCGCGTCGCCGCAAACGCGGTCGACCCGGCCAAGTCGATGAACAGCACCGCAACGTTCGCGACGTCGCCGCCGAGGCGCTCGTCCTGCTCGATTGCGCGGCTCGCCACATCGTGGCCAACGTGGCGGTCGAAGAGATCGCGGAGCCGTTCACGTTCGGCAATCGTGGTGACCATCCGATTGAAGCCCATCTGGAGTCGGCCGATCTCCGAGGAGTCGTGCACGCTCACGCTGACTTCGGTGTTGCCACGCTCGACCTCGCCCATCGCGACGCCGACCTCTCGCACCGGATCGGAGACCGACCACGAGACGAGGACTGTCCCGTACAAGCCTGCGGCGATTGCGACGAACGCGAGGATGAGAATCGGTGTCTCGATCGGAGTGTCCGGTCTTATCACCCATTTGAGGTGGCGATCGACGACGATCGCGCCGATCGCCGTGACCGGGATGGCGGTGCAGAGAGCCCAGGTGATGACGAGTCGCTGCATGACGCCGGGGGCGCGTCGTTGCGGGGGAGAAGCGATCATCGCCGCCGCGATGATCGGCCGCAGAGTGGCTTCGGTGACGAGGTAGCCCAGACACGCCATCGCAGCACCGCCGAACAAGACAGCCAGCCCGATGATCGTGACGGTTCTGCCGCCTTCGTCGAGATTGACGAGGAGGACCACGAGCCCGCTCGCCACCCACAACGACAGATGCACGAGCGTCTGCCGCGAGGTGATATCGAGGGCCGCGCGTTGCTGCTCGGGTGTCGGCGGTTCTTCGCGCGCGTACCAGCGCAGTGCGGGAAGGACGAACCGCGTCGTACAGATGGCTGCGATGATCAGGCTGACACCTAGCAGCGCGATCATCACGAGGATGTTGCCGGTCGTGACGAGCCGCGGCTGCTCGTAGGCGTTGGTGCGACCGAGCAGGACGATGACGCAGAACACGAGGCCTGCACCGATCCCGTACGCGCTAATCAAACCCGCCGAATACCGGACGCGAAGAAGGAGAGTCCTTCGCTTCCAATCCGGTGGTGGGGGCATATTGATCTGTCTATCACCGTCGGGGCGTCGGATGTCGCAGAGAAGCTACGATCGTCATCAATATGAGCAGCGACACGCCACGTCCCGGTCTTTTGCAGTACATCGCATACAGCTATGGGCGCACGTTGCCGCCTTCGATGCGCGACTGGGTAGCCAACGACCTAGCCGGCAAAGGCGCGGGGCGACGGATGATCGTGCGCGCCACGATCCCGTGCATCATCCTGCTCGTCCCGCTGTTGTTCATCCCGACCACCTGGGATGTGCGGGCGAGCATGACCCTGCCGATCCTCATCCCGTTCGTGTATTTCGCGGTCGCGTTGAGCAAGGTGTACCGACGCCACCGGCTCTCCCAGCACGGCCTCGATCCCAACCTCGTCGAGAAGCTCGGTCGGGAGCGAGACGCGCATATTCACCGCGCGTACGAAGAGCGGTACGGTCCGCGCAATAGCGACTAGGGCGAAGTAGCGAAAGCGGACGCTGCAAGCGCCGATCCGCGTGCGCCTGCCATGTCGAGGTCCGGCACGGTTGCGACGACAGCGGACTTCGATTGTTCGTCGCGCAGGTGAGTGTTGTCGCGAACGGTCTGGATGAACCATTCGCGGAATTCCGGCTCGGTCTCGACCACGCCACCACCGATGAAGTAGGCCTTCGGATCGGTGAAATTGGCGGCCAGGGTGAACAGCCTGCCGATGGCGATGGCCTGCTGTTCGAAGATCTTTCGACCGAGCGGGTCGCCTTGTTCGGCCAACGTACGGACCTGCTTTGCGCGGTCCTTCGCGCCTTCGACTTGGTGGAGCGGGTGGTCCGGATACTGGGTGAGCCAATACGGCAACAGATTGTTCTGAATGCCGGTCAGCGACGCGACGCTTTCCGCGTCGGCGTCGAAGCCGCAATTACAGCGCGGGGTGGGTTGGCCTTCGTCGAGTAGACCGTCCATCGGAATGAAGACGTGCCCGAGTTCACCGGCCATGCCTGCTTGACCGGTGATGACTTGCCCGGCCTCGACGAGTCCGCCGCCGAGCCCGGTGCCGATGATCGCGGACACGGACGAATTCTGCATCGCGGCATCGCCGAAGTGTTTGTGGTGGGCGTAGAGCGCGGCAGCATTCGCGTCGTTGGTGTAGACGACTGGGATCCCGATGCGCTTCTCCAACGCGGTGCGGATGTCAAAGCCCCGCCATTCAGGCGTCGAGAAGTTCGTCGAGCCCTTGGATGAGATGACGCCGTCGGCACTGGCCGGACCTGGCGTGTCGAGACCGACCGCTCGGATCGAGTCGATCGAGATACCGGTGAGCTCCAGGACGTTGTTCATCGACTGCGCCAGCGCCTCGACCGCCGCGGTCGGACCCTCGAGCACGACACTCGGACTTTCGATCATCTTGTCGGTCAGGAAGTTGCCTTCCGGATCCATGACAGTGCTGTTGTTCTTAGTGCCGCCGTTGTCGATCCCGACCACGTACCAAGGCTGCGTCACTTCGTGTGCCCTTCCCTTTCAGCGTTCAACCGAATCCACTTGGGATTGTTGTCGCAAAAAAGGGATCGCAAGCGAAAACCGCAAACCGCGCGGTCGACGCCCAGCTATTTCTGGGACAACACCGCGCTTGCCGTAATTGTGCCGTCGACGACCCCGCGGGCGACTGCGACGAGACGAAGATTGTTCGTGCGCGCGTACGAACGCAACAGTCCGAAAGCCGTGTCCATGGTCACCAGCGCGTGACCGGCGAGAACTCCTTTGGCTTGTTCGATGATCACACGGCTGTTCAACGCATGCTGCAGCTGCTCGTTGAGGATTTCGCTCTGCTGGAGAGCACGCTGGTGGAGGATGCCGATCGCGGCCATATCGGCAAGTGCTTGGGCGGCACGAAGGTCCGTCGGCTCGATCGGGCCGATTTCGGTGCCGAAGAGGCCGATCGCGCCGATGATGTGGGCGCGCAGCCGGAGCGGCAACGCGTGGACCGAGGCGACGCCCAGTTCGGCGGCGGCGCGCGAGAACTCGGGCCAGCGCGCGGCTTCGGCCGCTAGATCGGGAACCAGGACCGCCACCCCGCTCCGAAACGCTTCCACGCACGGACCGCTGTCGGCTTGAATCTGGAACAACTCCAGGAGCCGGATCTGCTCGGAGCTTGATGCAAGGACTTGGAGTGCGCCGCGCTGGTCGTCGAGAAGGACTCCAGCCGAGCCTGAATCGACCACGACGATGCAACCGTCGACGAGTTGTTGAAGCAGTTCGACGAGGTCGTAGTCCTCGACCATCGTGTCAGCCAACCGGATGAAGGCGCTGGTGAGCTGTTCTTCGCGTGCAGTCATGAGCGATCTCCCTTGCGACCCTTCATCATCGATGGTCCGCCTCGTCATGCGGCCCGTCCAGACGTAGTCGCCGATCGACGATGTCGCCTGCAATTTCTGAAACTGGACGATTCACCGAGTAGGCATGAGCTCGCAATCGCAAGTATGCCTCCTGGGGACCGACTCCGAGTTGAGCGATCAACATGCCTGTCGCCTGGTTGATCATTCGGTTGAGGATGAGGCTGCCGGTCCCGTCCGCACCAACTCGTGTTGCCGAACCCAACAGCGCGACGGTGACCGTTTCGGCGACACGAAGCGCAGCGGAGTATTGCAGTGTCTCCAACGGCCCGTGCGCCTTACGGAACAGGTCGAGCACACCGACGCGGATGGCACCCACCTGCAACGGCAGCGAAAACATTGCGCCGACGCGGGCTGCATGTGGCCGCTCTGCCATTGCTGTCGGAAATATCGGCCAACGCGAATCGCGCACGGCCACATCGGGAACGAGGATCGGGTGACCCGCATCATGGGCAGCGAACGCCGGACCTTGGCCGAGCATGATTTGAATGTCCTCGACGTCGGCCGCGGTGGCGTCGCTCGAACAGAACACCTCGGGGTGGCCCGACGCGGGAATCATCACGACCGCAGCAGCGTCGATGTCGAGGACGCGTACACACGCCGAACACCACGTGCTCGTGCTGGCGGACATCGCCTCGTGGAAGGCACTGATGATCGGATCGATGCCGGTCATGACCGTGCGGTGATCACTCGCCCACCGTCCGCTCTGCCGCCATCTACTGATCGTTGCACAGACTGCGGCGAACCCGTTTACATGTATGCCCGACACTCTTAGGCTCGCGACATGCCTGTGGTGTGGTCGGACGAGGTAGACGACGTTTTGGGCGGCGACCTTACGTGTGGCGTCGCTTATGTGACGCCCGCGGGCGGTGCGGTGGTGACCGCGGTGGCGCCGGTCGGGCTGCGTGACCGAGAGCGGGGGACAGTCGGCTTCACGACATCGCTCGGCTTCGGACGCAAACTCGACCGAATGAAGGCCCAACCGAAGGTGGCACTGGCGTACCACACTCGCGAGCATGGCATCGGCGATCGACACAACCAGCGGTACATACTCGTGCAAGGGGTTGCGTCCTTCGACCCAGCGCCGAACCAACAGTTGCTGGAGGAGATCGGCGAACGAGTCGTGCCGTTCATGGGACCGCCGCAGCGCGGCGCCTTCTGGGACCGCTGGCTGAGCGCGTACTACGCCGACCGCGTCGTGGTGACCGTAGCGGTCACTCGCGTTGTCGAGTGGCTCGATCTCGCTGCGACCGGCCGGCCGAAGGTGTACGGCACCCCGCTGTCTGCCGATCAGGCGGTTCCGCAAACGCCACCGAAGAAGGGGACGGCCCCACGCGTGGACGCCGTCAAGAATGGCGAACGCGCGGCCAAACTGCCGTATCGACTGCTCGGGTATCGCCAGGCCGACGGTTTTCCTGCCGTGTTGCCGGTCGACGTCACCGCCGCGACCCCCGATGGCATCCGCCTTCGCGTCCCGGCTGGGGTGCCGCAAGGTGGTCGGCGGGCGGGGCTGCTCGCGCACGCGTATCGAGCCAAGCTGATCGGACTGGAATCGCGCCAGAACACCGGATGGCTAGAGGTCGATGGCACCGAGGCGCTGTACTCACCCCACACCGAAGCCGGCTTCAAGGCGCCCCCGAACAAAACGGTCCTGCTGCTGGCCAACGGTTTCATGGCTCGGCGTGGGCTTGCCCAAGCTCGCAAAGCCGGTCGGCTGGAAGCGCTCACGCGAGACTAGGTCGCGGGGACGTCTCGTAACCGTGCGTGAGTCTTACCCCTCTAGGGGTCAAATTCACGCACAGTTGGAGCGGGGTTGATAGCCGTATCTAGCTGCACAAATAACCTTTGACTCGTACATACGTGCTACGTAAAATAGGTGGCATGGGGTTGGGGGAGGTTCTCGAAGTGATCGACACGCTCGACACAGTCGAGCCGTGGCGCTACTCCACGACCGAACTCATGACCGTGCTCCCGGAACTGTCCGGGGCGATCCACTCGTTGGAGGCGTTGCGGGTCGCGTTGGTCGCCGAACTCGACAAACACGGTGTGCCCGGTGGACTCGGAGCCACCTCGACGGCGACCTGGTTGGCGAACCGGACGTCACTGTCGCCGGGGGAGTCGAACCGGATCCTCAGACTCGGGGTCGCATTGGATGCCCACCCCGATATCGCCGCGGCATATCAGGCGAAGTTGATCACCGCCGACGCGGCCCGGTTGATCGTGGCGTTCCTGGAAAAACCGCCACCCGGGATGCCGGTGGAGGCGGTGGACTCGGTGCGGACGTTTCTGCTCGACGCCGCCCACGGCGGGGACCTACGCGAACTGCGCGTGCATATCGCCCGGTTGCGAGAAACCTTCGATACCGACGACACCCCGGCCAGTGAGGACACCGACCGCAACGAGTTCTACGCCTCCACCACACTCAACGGGCGAATGGCAGTCAAAGGCGACTTCGACGCCGAAACCGGAGAAATGCTGCTCGCGGCATTGTCACCACTGTCGACGCCACGCCCCACCGACGAAGCGGGTCCAGACAACCGGACTCCGGCGCAGCGGCGGGCGGACGGGTTCACCGAGATTCTGCGTCGCTACCTCGACTCCGGTGCCAGTCCCGACGACGGTGGGGAGCGTCCGCACCTGCATCTGCATATTCAGGCCAATGATTTAGCAGGTCAAGAACCCGCGACGGAGGCGGTGTCGGACAAGCCGGACAATGCCTACTTCTTCGATCTGTTCGGCAAAACGAGTGTGGGGCGGATGCCGTGGATGGGTGCGATGAGCATCGAGTCGGCGCGGCGTATTGCCTGCGACAGTGTGGTGCATCCGATCGTGATGGATGAGAACGGATCGCCATTGAATCTGGGCCGGAGTGTGCGGACGGCGAATCGTAAGCTCCGCCGCGCCCTGGTCGCGCGTGATGGTGGGTGTGCGTTCCGGGGCTGCGGGAGACCGGCGGCGTGGTGCGACGCGCACCATATTCAGCATTGGATCGATGGCGGGGCGACGGATTTGGACAACCTCGTGCTGCTGTGCCGGTTCCACCACCGCCTGATCCACCACAGTGAATGGGAGGTCGTGATGGGCCGAGACCGGCACCCTTGGTTCATCCCGCCCGCCAGGATCGATCCGTTGCGAAGACCCATCGCGGCGCATGGCCGCGCGAATCCGCAAGCGGCATAACACAACTACATAACCCAAGGCTCTGCATCGGACCACCAACCGATGCAGAGCCTTCGTGCATTCAGGGGAGCGCTAGCTGGACCGTCGATATTGGGGGACAAGGGCAGGCACTTCCTGGCGGTAGTTGTCGTAGTCCGCACCGAATTGTTCACTCATCCATTTCTCCTCCAGCCGGAACTTCCGCCAGAGCGCACCGAAGATGATCACCAGTGCGACGACTGCTCGCCATTCGTCACGAGCGACCGCACTGCCGATGAACGCGAGGAGCAGGCCGGTGTAGATCGGGTGCCGGACCAGGCCATACGGACCGCTGCGGACCAGCTCGTGACCGACTTTCACGGTCACCGTGCCGCTCCAATTCCGGCCGAGGTGTTCGCGAGCCCAAACCGTGAAACCCAGACCGACTACGACGCAGGCGAGCCCAATCGAATCGGTCACCCAATTGCCCGGAAAGATCGGTGAACGGAGAAGCCAATTGGGCACTGCGTCGGAGAACAACAGGTAGCCGCCGATCGCGAGCGGGACAATATGACCGAGCCGGGATGCGATGGGTTCTTTGCGTGAATTGTCTTTGTTGCCTCGTGCCAACGCCAGCCAGTAAATAACCCAGGCCAACCACAACAATGGAATTACGAGCGAAAAAGCATCGTCCATTCCCGCCATTGTATGGACCTAGCCGGTCGGCCTACCGTGATGTGTATGCAGGGGATCGAACTCACCGACGAGCAAATCTTGGTCATGACGCCGTCGGAACGGCGTGAACTCATCGAGCGGTTGGCCCGCCCGGTTGCCGAGCTGATCCCGACCGGTGCAATCAAGCGAAATCGCCGTGTCCGACTCGGAATGATGGTCTTCGGAACGGTTGCACTGATTCCCTGGATCGTCTACCTGGTCGCCACCTTGCCGAACACCTACGTTGCGCAGAACTGGACGCTGACCTGGGTCGGGTTCGACTTGTTGCTGCTGGCAATGATGGCCACCACGGTGGTCCTCGGCCTGCTCCGACGGCAATTGCTCGTTCTGACTGCGTTCGCGACGGGCGTGCTGCTGATCTGCGATGCCTGGTTCGACATCACGACCGCGGCGGCCGACGACGTGTGGATATCGGTGATTGCCGCCGTGTGTGGCGAGCTGCCGCTTGCCTTCGTGTTGATCAGCGGGACGCTCCGGCTCATCCGTGTGATGACGGCCAGGTTGTGGATTTTGCAGCCAGGCATGCGCCTGTGGCATGTCGAGCTCCCGCTACCGCGCGAGTAATCAGGGCGATGAGTTTCGGGCCCTGCCTCGGTATGTATTGGCATGACACAACACGAGAACGCAGCCCTGAAGATTTGGCGAGCCCATTTCGACGCCTGGACAAGTAAAGACATGGATACGGCGATGACATATATCGCCGACGACATCGTGTGCGACGCGCCTGCGGGCCGGCTCGACGGTGCCGCCGCATATCGCAATTTCCTGGAACCATTTTCCCGGATTCTCACCGGCGTCAAGCCGTTCGCATCGTTCGGCGACGAGAAGACGGCCGTGGGGATCTACGAGGCCCAGACCTTCCCGGTTCCGCACGCTCCTGGGGCCGAGTGCGTCACCGTCGTCGACGGCAAGATCACCCACAGTCGATTCATCTTCGATCGGACACCGTTCGACGCAGCGCGCCGCAGCCAGGGATAGCAAAAGCCGCCCCGTGCAGATCCTGCATGGGGCGGCTTTCGTCTTTATTTAGACAGTCGGCAGCGCTTCGGTGGCTGCGTCGACCTTGTCAGCAGCGGCGTCGGCGGTGTCTTCGGCCCGACCGGCAACGCGGTTGGCAAGCTTCGCTGCCTGTTCGCCGATGGTGCGGGTGCGCTCGGAAACCGTGCCGAGTGCCTCTTCGGCGGCCTCGACGGCCTTCGTGTAGAGGTCCTCGGCCTTCTCGATGCGCTCTTCGATGGCCGGGCGGGTGCGCAGGCGCTCGATGGCACCTTCGCCGCGCTCAGCGAACTCGGAGTAGCGATCGATGGCGATGGTGCGGTACTCGTCGGCGATCTTGCGCAGCTCTTCGGCGGTCAGCTTGGTGCGCAGTTCGGCAACATCGTCGGGCAGCGACGACTGCAGGCCGGTGAACCGCTCACGGAGTGCCTCGAACTGTTCCTGGACATCGGCGGTCAGGGTGGTGACGCGGGCGCGTGCCTCGACGGCAACGTCGGAGAGGGTCTGGACGGCAGCTTCGCCGACGCCGACGGTGGCGTACAGCGGCTTGCGAGCAGCCTCGATCGGCTTGGTGGTTTCAGTCATGCTGGCTCTCCTTTTAAGGGGCTTGGGTGAAGCTGGCAACTCCGCTCGGTCTACAGCGTGTGCCTTCGTATACGCCTTGCCAGCTGTGGCATCGTTGGCGGACAAGACGATTCATCGGTGGCACGTATGAGCCGCTCTACATTGAGTGTGCCAACTCCCAACCCTAAACAAGACTGCTTGCTCGTGCAAGCGGTGTAGCTAGCACCACAGCAATCAATTAAATTGTGCACAATCTAATTGTGTGCTAGATTTCTCTCATGACCAACGACCTCGCACTCGACCGGCAGGTGTGCTTCGCGCTGTATGCCGCATCGCGGGCGATGACGTCGGTCTACCGCCCGATGCTCGACGAACTCGGCCTTACCTATCCGCAATACCTGGTCTTGTTGGTGCTGTGGGAACGGGACGGTCGCGGCGTCGGCGAGTTGGGCGACGAGCTGGCGCTCGACAGCGGGACGCTGTCGCCATTGCTCAAAAGGCTCAGTGCACTCGGCCTGGTCGAGCGCAAACGGCTCTCCGCGGACGAGCGCAGGGTCGCGATACATCTCACCGATCAAGGACGGGCGCTACAAGCGAAAGCGAGTGGCATCCCGCATCGGATCGCTCGCTGTTCCGGCTTGCCGGTCAGCGAAATCGAAAATCTGCGCGAAACCCTCGTGCAGCTGACCAATTCACTGAATTCCAAAACTGAATTCCAAAACCAAGGAGACGACAGATGACCATCCTTTACACCGCAGAAGCACTCGCCACCGGCGACGGACGCAATGGCCACGCACGCACCACCGACGGAAAGATCGACGTCGTCCTCGCGGCACCAAAAGAAATGGGTGGCAGCGGTGAAGGCACCAACCCCGAGCAGCTCTTTGCCGCCGGCTACTCGGCGTGCTTCCATAGCGCGCTGCGGTTGGTCGGCAAGCGCGAAAAGGCGAACATCGACGATTCGGCAGTCGGCGCACAGGTCGGCATCGGCCCCAACGGATCCGGCGGATTCGGTCTCGAGGTCACGCTGGAAATCTCGCTTCCGCACGTGTCTGCGGACGAAGCGCGCGCCCTCGCCGAGAAGGCGCACCAGGTCTGCCCGTACTCCAATGCGACCCGTGGGAACATTCCTGTCACGTTGGTCATCGCTGAGGACTGAAAGTCTGCTCTGATGTAGACATGCGCGACGTTCTCGAAGAGCTGCATCACCGCTGGTCGGCGGGTGAGACGGTAGGCATGGCCACCGTCGTCGGAGCGTACTTGTCCGCACCCCGCGCGGTCGGGGCCGCCATGGTGGTCTCGGCCGCGGGCACGGTCACCGGCAGCATCTCGGGCGGGTGCGTCGAAGGCGCGGTCTACGAACTTGCGCAGCGCGTAATCAACGACGGCATACCGGTTTTGGAACGGTACGGGGTGTCCGACGACGACGCGTTCGCTGCGGGTTTGTCGTGCGGCGGCACCATCGAGGTGTTCGTCGAGCGGATCACCCCCGCAGATTTCCCCGCGCTCGACGATTTCGTGTCGTCGGTCGCGGAGGACAGGCCGGTCGCGACGGCGACGGTGATCGCGCACCCTGATCCCGCGAGAGTGGGTGCGCGACTTGTCGTGTGGCCGCACGATGCTGCCGGATCGATCGGCTCCGCTCGCGCCGACGCCGCCATCGTCGACGATGCGCGAGGACTGCTTGCCGGCGGTCGCAGCGCGACATTGACCTACGGACCCGAGGGCGAACGGCTCGGCGACGGAATGTCCGTTTTCGTCAACGTGTTGGAGCCGCCGCGACGGATGCTGATCTTCGGTGCAACCGATTTCGCGCGGGCTATGGCGCGGCAAGGCAGCTTCTTGGGCTATCGCGTGACCGTCTGTGATGCCCGCGCAGTTTTTACTACGGCGCAACGCTTTCCAGAGGCCGACGAGGTAGTCGTCGCATGGCCGCACAAATATCTGGAAGCCGAGGTCGAGGCAGGCCGCGTCGACGACCGGACTGTCGTCACGGTGTTGACGCACGATCCGAAGTTCGACATACCGGTACTGGCGACGGCGTTGCGCGCACAACTCGGCTACGTAGGCGCGATGGGGTCGCGCCGGACCCACGACGACAGAATTGCCCAACTGCGCGAACTCGGCCTCGACGATCGCGAATTGGCCGCGCTCGCTTCGCCGATCGGCTTGGACCTGGGTGCTCGCACGCCCGCCGAGACTGCGGTTTCGATTGCCGCCGAGATCATCGCCGCACAGTGGGGTGGCAGCACACAGCGACTCGGCACGACGCTGGGCCGGATCCATCAGTGACTGCGGTGGCCGGCCTCGTCCTCGCTGCGGGCGCAGGACGCCGGATGGGACAACCGAAAGCTTTGCTGCGGCACGCATCCGGTGAAACGTTCGTGCACGCGGCGGTCCGGGCGCTACGTGATGGTGGCTGCGATTCGGTGACCGTCGTCGTCGGCGCCGCGCATGTCGACGCTGCCGACGTGGACGCGACGATCGTGACCGCGCCGGGGTGGGAAGCGGGGATGGGGGAGTCGCTACGTGCGGGGCTGGCTGCACTCGACCCGTCGGACACCGACGCCGCGTTGATACTGCTCGTCGACCTGCCGGATGTGGGAAGCGCTGTCGTGCACCGCGTTCTGACCGCAACGCCGATCGACGGAAACGTTCTCGCCAGGGCGACGTTCGGCGGCGAGCCGGGCCACCCGGTGCTGATCGGTCGGGCGCATTGGGCGGCGGTCCGCGTCGCGGCGGACGGCGACAAAGGTGCGCGCGACTATCTCGCCGGGAACGAGGTCACGACCGTCGAATGCGGTGACCTCGCTACTGGTCGTGACCTTGACGTGCCGCGTTGATCGCCGCCCATACTCGGTCCGCCGACATCGGCATCTGGTAGATCCGAACGCCGACCGCATCTCGGATCGCGTTCGCGATGGACGGCGCTACCGGGTTGTACGGCGATTCACTCATCGACTTCGCACCGAGCGGACCGAGGCTGTCGAAGGTGTCGGCGAAGTAGACCTCGGTGTGAGGAACGTCGGCGAATTGCGGGAGATGGTAGTGCCGAAGCGTTTTCGTGATCACCGAGCCGGCGCCGTCGAGCTGGATCTCCTCGTACAGTGAACTGCCGATACCTTGCGCCACACCACCTTCCACCTGGCCGGTGAGTTGTTGTGGATTCATCACGGTCCCGGCGTCGACCGCCTGAACCGATTGCAGAATTCGCACCTGGCCGGTGTCGACGTTCACGGCGACGCGTGTGGCGTGGACGTTGAACGCCACCGATCGGGGCGTGCCCGACTGATGATCGCGCGCGATCAGTGAACCACCTGCGGCGTCGAGCAATTCCTCGAAGGTGACCAACTGATCACCGCACTGAACACCGTCGCGGCCGAGGACTCCGGGCTCGGACGCCCCCGAAATCTTCGCGGCCACTTCGAGGATCTGTTCCCGTAGCGCGTTGGCGGACAGGTTCAGCGACTTGCCTGCGACAGTCGTTCCGGCGGACCCGAAGGCCCCGGTGTCGTACTTGGCACCGTCGGTGTCGGACTGGCGAATTCGTATCCGGTCCGGACCCGTGCCTAACGCTGTCGCGGCGAGTTGGGTATGGACCGTAGTCGTGCCGTTGCCGAACTCCGAGGTCCCGACCTCGACGTCGTAGCTACCGTCCGGACGCAGCGAGACCGACGTATCCGACAGGTGCCCGAACGGCGGTAGCGTGCCGATCATCGAGATGGCCATGCCCTCGCCGGTTCGCCATTGGTCACCCTCGGGCGCCGCCACGCCGTTGCCTCTGCGCAGCGCAGCTTCGGCCAAGTCGAGACACTGATCGAGGCCGTAGCTGCCGAACATCAGATCGCCGGTGTCGACGTGAGCGTCGACGAACAGGTCGCCGGGAACCACCACATTCAGGCGTCGCATCTCGAACGGATCGATCCCGAGTTCGCGGGCCAGGTCGTCGATCGCGGAATCGACCGCGAAGATCACCTGGCCGAGGCCGTAGCCGCGGAACGCGCCGGAGGGAATGTTGTTGGTATATACAGCCTCAGCGTCGACCCGCTTGTTGGGCGAACGATAGACCGAGATCGATTCTCCGACAGCGTGAAACAGCACGCCCGGACTGTGGTTGCCGTACGCCCCCGCGTCTGACAGCACGTCGATCGCCAGCGCCGTCAGCTTCCCGTCTGCCGTTGCACCTGCAATGACCTCGACCCGCATCGGATGCCGGCAGGGTACGACGGTGAATTCGTCTGTGCGCGTGTACTCGAGCTGAACCGGGCGTCCGGTCCGGAGCACGGCGAGCGTGACGAGATCCTCGGTCAGCAGTTCCTGCTTGCCGCCGAAGCCGCCGCCCACGCGGGCGGTGAACACGCGCACGTTTTCAGGTTCGAGACCGAAGATGTGGCACAGCTCGTCGCGAACGAGATACGGCACTTGCGAACTGGTGCGCAGGACGAGCCGGCCGTCGTCGTCGCGCCATCCGATCGTGCAATGTGTCTCGAGATGCGCGTGGGCGATTCGCTGCGTCTGCCAGGAGCCGCGCACCACCTTGTCTGCCGCTGCGAGCCCGGCCTCGATGCTGCCGACCTCGCCGTGTACCGCGCCGACGACATTTCGCGTGGGGTCGACGATCCGGCTCTCCGGGCCCTTATCGCCGTGCAGCAAGGGCGCACCGGGAGTCCGGGCGGACTCGGGATCGAAAACCGCAGGGAGAGCCTCGTATTCGACGACGATGCGTCGGCAGCCCTCCTCGGCTTTGCTGCGGCTGTCCGCGACCACCGCTGCAACACGCTGGCCTTTGAACCGCAGTGTCCGATCGAAGATGCGTGTGTCGTCGGGATCGGCGGCCCGCATTTCGTGACGTGCGGTGGAGAACAGCACGTCAGGGCTGTCGAGGTAGGTGAACACACACTCGACGCCATCGAGCGCCTCGGCTGCCGACGTGTCGATCGAGACGATCTTCGCGTGCGCATGGGGACTGCCCAGCACGGCGATATGGAGCAGCCCTTCGATTGCTGTGTCCAGCGTGTACGGCTCACGGCCCGAGACGACGCGCCGACCTGCCGGAGCAGCCAGCGATTGACCGCAGGCTTTCCCATCGATGGGTGCCTCGATGTTGACGACGCCACGTAGGGCGTCCTCGATCGAGCGGTATCCCGTACAACGGCAGATGTTTCCCTTGAGGCGTTGTGGCAGGTTGTCGAGGTCGGCGTCGTCGAACGTGGACGTCGTGACGATCATTCCCGCTGTGCAGAAGCCGCATTGGAACCCGGCCGCATCGACGAATTGCTTCGCGAGGGGATGTAAATCCTCGGGTGTGCCGAGTCCGGCGACCGTCGTCACCGACGCGCCCGCCGCGCGAACGGCGGGAAACACGCACGAGTGCACCGGCTTACCGTCGACCAACACCGAGCAGGCTCCGCAGTCGCCGGCGTCGCAACCCTTCTTCACCTCGAAATGACCCTGCTCGCGCAGCAGTGTGCGCAAACATTGCCCGGCACGCGGCTCGGTGTCGACTTGTTCGCCGTTGACCTCGACCTTCATCGCAGCTCCTCCAGGACTTCCTGTGCAAGAACGCCACTCACGTGTCTGCGCCAGTCGGGTTTGCCATGCGGGTCGTCGAACCACACGTCGATCTCGGCCACCTTTGCGGCCACGTCGGCTGCCGTGGGCAGCGCATCGAATCGAAGCTGCACAGGCTTTGTGGTGGCTGCCGTGATGGTGATGACGAACTCACCGTTCGGTGCCAGTCTGCCGATGACCACCGACCCCGAACGGCCGAGGGGTGCAAGGGCAACTTTGCGGAACGCGGTGCGGCTGTCCAGTGAATCCGTGGGAATCATGATGCTGCGCAACACATCTCCAGGTTGCATGACGTTGGCGTTGACGCCGGTGACGAACTCGGTGACGCCGATCTCGTAGTCGTCACCGTTTGCCGCCCAGACCGTCAACGTGGCGTCGAGCGCAGCCATCAATGAAACCATCGCGCCTGCGGGTAGCGAAAGGCTCAAATTTCCGCCGACAGTTGCTGTGTTCCAGATCTTTTCCGATGCCAGCAGCGCCGAGCAGCATTGGCGAAACAGCGCAGCCGCGGGGTGGTCGGCATGTGCGAGCTCGGCCAAGGTGCACGTGGCGGCGACCTCCAGACCGTGCGCGGTCGACGTCAACGGCGGCCAACCCAAGGTCGACAAATCGACCAGAGTGGTCAGGTGGTCCTGGGGCTCGGAAAAGAGCCACGTGCCCCCGGCGAGCACTTGGGTGTCCGCGCCGAGAATCGACAGATCAGCTCGACTGCGGGCGCTGACGACGCTGGTGATAGTCCCGAGATCCATTGCGCTCCTTGCTCGAAAGAACAATCATCAGGGCAGATGCCACACGACCCGCGTCACCAGATAGAACAGTGTCGCGGCGAACACGATGAAAATCACGGTCGCGGCGAGCCCGATCAGATCGTTTCGGCGGCCTGCGCGCTCCTGTGGTTCGAGCCAGAACGCGAGCGCTCGCGTGACGATCGGCATGACGACCCACGTCAGCAGGCTCACCGACAGGATGTTGCCGACAAGCAAGCTGATCCACAGCTGCGCTCCGGGCCAGAGTTCGGTGAGACCAAGGGTGAGGAGCACTACGAGCGGATAGAGACCGCAGAGGACTGCGAGCGACGTTTTCCAGTCCGGGGGACCGGCTTGCGCTCCGGAGCTCGACGGGAACCACGACCCATAGGGGGTGGCGACGCGTTGTAGGTCGAAATCGCTGAAATCCGCGCCTTCGGCGAGGATCGCGGCCCGCTCCGGCGAATCGAGCCAACGATTCAAATCCTCGATCGAAGCGAAGCTGTTGACGATCGTCCACTCGTTTTGGACGCCAGGGATTGGTCGATGCAATTCCGATGTGCGGAAACCAGGAAATGCCTTTTCCATCTGGCTGATCCGTTGTTGCCAGGCGAGGAAATCATCTTCGCGGTCCGCAGCGACTTTATGCGAAACGACGACGGTCACTACTTCGTCGTTCTTGTCTGGGAGGACGGCCTGCGATTGCGGCTTTTCGAACAGATCGGCGCCGCTTTCGAGCAGGGTCCGGCGGGTATCGCTGTCCAGCCACCGTTTCAGGTTGGCTGTGCCGTCGAACCGATAAACTACAGACCATTCGGTCTGAGCATCCAGCGGAGGAATGACTTCCGTGTCGAGGAATCCGGTAAACGATGCCGCGGCTTCGTCGACGCCGTGCTGCCATTTTCGAAACTCGGCCTCCCGGCCCGGTCGCAAGTGCTCTGTGATGACCACGGTCGCGGAGGAAGGCTTGGGCCCCACGGTTTCTGTCGCGGACATGTCAGCGACGGATTGTGACGAATTCGGCGTGCAAATTGATTTCGCCGTCCTCGGCGATTAGGTCGTCCGGCGTCATGACGCAGAATTTACCCTTCAATCACCTGCCGATGACCGTCGCGCGGAAAAAACTTGAGGTCGGTTATCTGCCCTATCAGAGTGGATAGTTGCCGAGCACATTTTCCGGGTCGGTTTGCGAGCGCAACAACCGCAAGCGCTCGAGGTTGCCGCCGTACGCCGCCGCGATTTCGGCCTCGGTTTCCGGAAATCCTGGCCGCACCTCGACACTGTAGGTGCCGACCGTGTGGCTCGCGAGCGCGGCCAATGTGTCACGCGCCCAACCGATACACGCGTCGCCGTCGTCGCCTTCGGACCAGATCGCGTTCAACGGTATGTTCCACTCGCTCGACCGCCCCCAAAATGCGGTGTCGCCGTCAGCGACATCCGCGATGGCACCGCCGGTGTGCTGGAAATCGATGCGACAGGCAGGCGTGGGCGCCGATCGGATCTGCGCGTCGAGTGCATCTGCGACGGCGGAATCCAACGTCGGACCGACGAATACGGACTTGCCGAAGAACGATCCCCGTTCCTCACCCGGTTCTGGCAGGGGAATCGGCGGAGGCTCTGCACCGCCGCGTCCGGGAATGGCGAATTCGGGAAGCTCGGCGAGATAGCGACCCGACATTTCCGATCGGTAGAGCGGAGCGCTCTTCGAACCCGCAGCGATAGCGGACGCGGCCGACCGTGCCCGCGCGATTGCCGCGTCGTCCTGGCTCCTGCACGCGGTGAAGACGAAGAAAACGGGCTCGCCAGGCGATAGCTCGGAAAAGCCAAGGACCGCGCCGATCGTCGTGTCGCGCGGCTGTTCCGGTGCGATGCGGAAGTACGTCTCGAGTGCGTCGAGGTTGAGCACCATGCGATCGACCCACATCGGACCCAATTCGTGCGTGCGCAGCATCGCGGCCGTCACGACACCGAACGCAGGCGCGGACCCACGCACCGCCCACCACAGATCGGCTTCGGCACCGGTGCTTGCGTCCGACAGCTTGACGACGTCGCCTGACGGAAGCACCAGTTCGACCTCGACCAGGTGGTCGAGCGTGAGACCGACGCTGCGTGTCAGATACCCGACGCCGCCGCGGGTGGCGAGCCCGATCCCTGCGTGACCGACGATGCCGACGGGAACGACGCGTCCGCTCGGCGCCAGCGCGTCGAGCATCGACCCGACTCTGGCGCCGCCGCCCATGATGACCCGATCACCTTGGGCACGAGCGAAATTAAGATGTGCAGACAAGTCGAGCAGTACCGCGTCGTCGGCGACGCAATTCGAGCTGAGCCCGCCGCCGCGGACGGTGACAGGGCTTCCGGATTCAGCTGCGATGGCCATGGTGGTGGCGACGTCGTCGACCGACAATGGCGTCACTACGCAGGCTGGGTGTCGTCGAGACGCATCGGGAAAGAAGATTCTTCCCAACGATGATCGGTATCCATCCGTGTCCGGCAGGTGGACTCGATCCGTGAGCGCGGACTGCAGACGTGCGACGCACTCGGCGTCGATGAGTGTCACCGCCCGAGCATAAAGCCGGTCAGTACTCGGGCAGCTCGAAACCGTTGGCTACCGCGACGATATTTTCGCCGCCGTCTGCCAGTTCGTGGGTCCGCAGCACCCAATCGCGCATCCGCGCCTCGTAGTTCGCCAGTCCCGCGGCGTAATTCCCATCGGCAGCAGCAAGTTCGCCGGCGAGGACGTAGGCGCCCACCATTGCGAGGCCTGTGCCCTGACCAGTCAGCGGTGACGGACAGAATGCCGCGTCGCCGAGGAGCCCGATCCTGCCGCGTGACCACGAATCGAGCTTGACCTGGCTGCAGGAATCGAAGTAGAAGTCGGGGGAGTCGTCGAGCTGGGCAACCAATCTTGCTACTTCCCAACCCATTCCAGCTGTGTGCTCGCGGACGAATTGCTTTTGTTGTTCGACGTCGCGGTAGTCGTACTCGATAGCGTCGGACTGGAACGAGAAGTACACGATCGCTTCGGTATTCCCGTGGACCGGACGAATCCCCGCCGACCGGTCCGCCTCGTTGTAGGCGAGCGCCCAATCTTGCAGGCCGAGATGGTTGGGTACCGTCCAGAACGCGAGGTAGGTCCCGAGGTGGTGGACGAAATCGGTCTCGGCGCCGAAGATTTGCGCGCGGACTGCCGAGTGCAGACCATCGGCGCCGATCACGAGGTCGAAGGTGCGTTGGGCCCCGCTCGCGAAATCGACGACGACGCCTTCGGCTTGCTCGGATAGCCGGGTGATCCGGTCGCCGAAGAGGTACTCCACGTCGCCGCTGGTCGCGTCGTAGAGCACGCGGGAGAGGTCCCCGCGCAGAATTTCGATCTCGGCGATCTGCCCGTCGCCACCGTGATCTTCCGGTCGCATCGAGGACAGCTCGTTGCGATCGGCGTCCACGATCGAGAAGCCGAGGGTATTGGTCGCTGCGTTGCGGATCTGATCGTCGAGCCCCATCCGAACGGCGAGCGTTCGGGCCACGCCGCGCAAATCGACTGCCTGGCCGCCGGGCCGCAGTGCGGGCGACTTCTCGACGACCGTGACGGCAAAGCCGAAGCGGCGCAACCAGAATGCGAGGGTCGGTCCGGCGATACTTGCACCCGAAATCAAGATCATGTCTGCCTCTGTTCCAGCGCCCACGCTGCGATCAGCGTGCGATTGGTCAGTCCTAATTTGGCCAGAATGCTACGAACATGGGTCTCCACCGTGCGCTCCGACAGCACCAATTCGGCAGCAATCTGGCGGTTGGCCATACCGTCTGCGACCAGTTCGGCGACCTCGCGCTCGCGCGTGGTGAGGGGGTTGGGCGTCCGCGCGGCCCGACCGAGTTCGGCGGCCAACGAATCTGCCTCTCGAAGCCTGCCCGACAGGCCGAGTCGCCGAAATTCGCGTGCTGCTTGGTCCGCCAGCGGCCGCGCCTCGCGGATATCGCCGGGAGCGGCGCGGGCGAGCAAGGCACGGGCGAGCCCGACCCGACTCAGCGCGACGAACGGACGGGACCCGATGCGACCGTCGACGTCGACGGCGAGCCGGAAGTGTTCGACGGCAGCATCGAGGTGGCCGGCGGTAAACGCGAGCTTGCCGAGAACACCCGCCGTCGAACCACCAGGGAAGACTGCGCCCGTGCCGTCTCCGAGGTACGGGCTTTCGATCTCGCGGAACAGTTGGTACACCGATTCGGCCGCTTCGGCGTCGCCGACCAATTCGGCGACCACACCTATTTGATGCAGCACGCCTGCCCACCGCGGCCCGATTTCGAGGACGGCAGGCAGATGCCGAAACTCCTCGAACCCGGCGCGAGCCTCGTCGAGATCACCGGCGAGTGCGTAGAACATCGGCACGGCAATTCGTGCGATCGGAATCGGGGGCGCCTTCCGCAGTGGCGCTAGGTACGACTCCAGTTCTGCGGGCGCGATACTCCCGTCGAGGGCGCGCTTTTGCGAGATGTAAGCCTGGAGGAGCGAGATCATCGACTGATCGCCGATCTTCTCGGCGACGGCCTGCGCTTTCGCGGCGTGCTCGTCGGCGATGGCGAGCTCGCCGACCAGCGCCGCCCGCGCCGCGCGTAGCCGGTGCAGATGCCACCAGGCGACGGCAAGTTTCCTCGACTGCGCGACGTGTTCGATCTCCGCTAAGGAGTTGTCCACCAACGCGATGTCGCCGAGTTGGAAACCGGCGTCGACATTCCAGATGTGGCCCCAGAGTTGCGCCAGCGGCTGCTCGGCGCGCGCTCCGACCGTGACGGCGCGGTCGGCGAGAATACGACGTTCGTCGACGAACTGCGGTGCAGACAGCGTGAAATGGCGAGCATGGATGCCATCGAGGATGGCATCCGAATCCTGGCTCTTCTCAGCAAGTTCCAGTGCTTTGGCGGAGATCTCGCGCGCCGAGATGCAGTTGCCCGCGTCTGCCGCGGATCGCGCACGATGTGCGAGCAGCCGCGCGCGCAACGCATGAGCGTCGGCAGGCAGCATCCCGAGCGCACGCGACCGAAGTCGATCGACTGTCCCGACGATGTGGGGTGAATCGACGCCGTGCACGACGAGCGCAGCCGCAGCAGCGAGTTCCGGCAGTGCCGCGCGGTCCGCGATATCGGCAGCGCGAATGCAGTGCTCGAGACTGTCGGCGATTCGGCCTGCGGCAAACTCCGCACGCGCGAGCTCGACGGTCAGTTGAGCGACCATCGCAGGATCGACCTCGGCGGGGGAGGTCTCGAGCGCCGATTCCAGCACTGCCGCTGCCTCGTCGTACGCAGCCGCCGTCATCGCAACCTGTGCCGCGACCAGCGCCCATCGGGCCGCGTGTCGTGCGGCGTCGGGTCCGGCGGCTCGCTGCCAGTGACCTGCGACGATCCCGGCCAGCGTCGTGTCGACCGCGGCGGCTTCGGCCAGTGCCTCCGCGGCGCGACGATGTAGCACGGTACTGATCGACGGAGCAAGCTCCGCATACACGGCGTCGCGGATGAGCGCGTGCGAGAAAGCCATCGACCGCACATCGATCCGACGAACGATTCCTTCGAAGGTCGCGCGGTCGAGCGATACTTCCGCATTCAGCATGTGCGGCAACATCGTTGGATCGAATCGCTCGCCGAGGACGCTGGCGGCGCGGAGAGCGTCGCGTGTGTCCGCGTCGAGCCTGTCGATCTGGGCGGTGACGAGGCTACGAAGTTCGGGGTTTGCTGCCGGATCTGCTCCTGATTCGATCAGCAATCGAAGGTACAGCGGGTTTCCGCCGGTTCGGACCTGCAGTTCGGCCGCCGTGTCGACTGGCACCGTCGACGAGTTTGCCAGCAACTCGCGCACCTCGACAGCGGTCAAACCGGACAACGAAATCGACTGCGCGTGTGGGCTTCTCAGCAAATCCGGCAGATGTTCGGCGAGGGCCGGCCCGGCAGGGGAGCGGTAGGTGGCGATGACGAGGATCGGCAACCGGCGTAGTTCGCGAGCGATGTGTCGCAACAACGCCAGCGAGGTGCTGTCTGCCCAGTGCAGGTCTTCCAGGACGATGAGCACGCCGGTTGTGGCGCACAGTGATTCGAGTTCGGCGGCGACCGCGTCGAATAGTTCGAACCGCGTCCCAGCCGTCAGCGCCTCCCGGATTTCGGGCAGGTCGCGCGCGACCTTGTGCCACGGCCATAGGGGCGGCATGCCTGGGTCGTCGACGGCGTAGCCCTGACCGGTCCGCACGGTGGACGCGGACTCGACCAGTTGCGACGTCAACTCGGATTTGCCGATTCCGGCGGGACCGCTGATGAGAACCAATCGGCCTGATCCATTTGCGGCCGAGGCGAGCGCCGCGTGTAGGCGTGCGGACTCCGCATGACGGCCCACAAACGGTGCCTGCATAACGAGCAGTATCCACGATGACTCCGACATGGATTTACACCCCAACTGTGCGTGAGTTTGGCCCCTCTGGGGGCCAAACTCACGCACGGGACGACGGACCTCGCTGCTGCCGGATATCCAGCCACAAGACGGTGGATTTCCACTCGGAATCCGAGCGAAATCCCACCCGATCGAACAGTTCCAAGACTTTGTGCGGTTGGGTACCGCTCGCGCAACTCGGCTCGAATTCAGTACTGCACCTACGTAATGACACTGATCCGGCCAGGTCGTTTCGAACCCACACTTGCGTCACATCGCATGAACGACTCACTGGGAGAACCAATGACCACCAACGCCATTTCGTCGAACCGCCAGAACACCCTCGCGGGTGGCCTGTGGATGGTCGACACGGCGCACAGTTCCGCAACCTTCACCGTCCGAAAGCTCGGGTTCATCGTGAAAGGCTCCGTGCCCATCGGCAGCGGACAAATCTCGATCGGCCCGGACGGCTACGCCGAACGCGCAGCAGGGACGATCGAACTGTCCGCCATCGACACGGGAAACAAGCGCCGCGACAAGGACCTTCGCAAGCCGAACTTCCTCGATCTGGACAACTACCCGATGATGACGTTCGTCGCACGCGACATCGTGCGGACCGAGTCAGGCCTGCAGGTCGCCGGCGAAGCGCAGGTACGCGGGCAGCAGGTGCCCCTCGAATTCGACGTGTCGGTCGATGGCGATCGGATGATCGCAACCGCCACGCTCGATCGCTGCGCCTTCGGCCTGAAGGTGCCCCGATTCCTGATCGGCCGGTACGTGTCCGTGACGGTTGAGGCCGTGGTACGCCGCGCGGACCGGTGACCTAGTCCTCGTCGGTGTCGCTGGGCCGGGGCGTGCTGGCGAGCAGGTCCTTGCGTAGCTCTTCGAGACGGGTGCCGACCGCCGACGGGCCGCGTCGCGTCAACAACGCGTCGCGGCTCGGTTCGGCGTCGAGAAGGGTCAGCACTCGTCCCGCGCCGTCTTCGATTGCACGGAAAATGGGAATCAGGATTCGTCTGGCGTCCAAGGTCGTCGCCCCCTTCCTCGCACATACCTACCACGCCCGTGCGCGCGTCTCACCCCCACAGGGGTGAAAATCACGCACGGTTGTCAGCGGAGATTGCCGATGCAATACCCCTGCTGCGTGCTCGCGAGTTCGAAGGTCCGTGCTTCGCTGCGTTCGTACCCGTCGACGTCGACGTTGACGAATGCGTAACCCGCCGGCGAGCCGTGCCCGGTCATGGTCCGGATGGTGTTCGGGTTGAACGTCCTTATATCTAGGAAGTCGTGCTGCTTGCTGTAGAACGGCGGCTCGGTCGAGGCGGTGCCGGACAGCTTCCATGTCAGGTCCGCCGGGCACACGTAGGGATAGTCCGGGATATCGGTTCCATACAGTCGTCCTTGCAGGTACTGCGAGACGACCCACGCGGCGTTGTCGCCGTACACAGGTTCAGCCGACGCGTTCGACGCTGCGGCACACGAAATCAATGCGGCCGCGGGAATTGCGGCGGCGAGGCGTCGAAACGACATCTCCAGGCTCCTTCGGTCTCGGTCCGGTTGCTACAAGCGTCTTGCAACCGGACCGACGACGTCAGGGGCTAGAGGGCTGGACTTTTGCCACCCTGCCAGGACCGCTACTGCGGCTCGATGAGCTGGATCTCGAGCTCCACCTGGACCGCGTCGCTCAGCATTCCGGGGATCTGCGGACCGACATCGAAGTCGCTGCGCTTGATTTTGCCTACCGCGGAGAACCCGGCGTGCCGTTCGCCGGACGGTCCGAACGCTTGCACGCCGCCCCATTCGACGTCGAGGGTGACCGGTGCCGTCTTCGCGCCGAGAGTCACTTCGCCCTGGACCGTGAAGTTCGGGGCTACCTGGACGGGTCCGAGGGCGCGGAACGTGATGGTCGGGCGGTGTGCGACGTCGAGGAAGTCGGCGGTGCGAACGTGCTCGTCACGCTGGGCGTTGCCGGTGTCGAACGAGTCGAGGTGGATAACGGCGCCGATGTCGGCGGCACCGGTCTCGTCGATGACGAACGTCGTCTCGAATCGGGTGAAGCCGCCGCGGACCTTCGCGATCCCGAGGTGCCGGACGGTGAAGCCGACCGACGAGTGCGCTGTATCCAGGGCCCAGGAGCCTGCGGCGAGGGCGGCTGTGGTGGAGTCGGTTGAAAGTGTCATGCCGACAACGTTGGCCGCGTCGGCGCGATGCAACCAGACCGGCTTGATCATGGCACTGACAGGGCGAGGCTAAACGGTGCTGTTCGGGGGACGATGGAACCATGGCGAAGTCCGAATTCGGTCAGTTTCTGATCTCCCGGCGCGCGCGGTTGAATCCGGGCGACGTGGGCTTGCCGGATTCCGGGAGACGCCGCACGCCCGGACTGCGCCGCGAAGAGGTCGCCGCGCTCGCGGGTGTGAGCGTCGACTATCTGGCTCGGCTCGAGCAGGGCCGCGACAGTAATCCGTCGGTCTCGATCATCGGAGCGTTGGCCGACACGTTGCAGCTGGACGATGCCGAGCGCAAGCACTTCGGCTGGCTCGCGATCACGAGTGACAACAAGAGCGCCTGCCCTGGCGATACCCCGGCGGACGAAAAGCTGTCGCCCGCGGTCGAGGCGATTTTGTATTCCGTCGACACAGCGGCCTTCGTGATCGGGCGAAATCTCGATGTCGTTGGCTGGAACGAGCATTGGGAGAAATTCGCCACGCCACTCGGACTGCTGGACGAGTCGGCTCGGCGCAACCTTGCGTGGCACACGTTTGCGGCTCCGACGGCGCCCAAGATGATCCGCAACTGGGCAGAAGTGGCGGATTCGTACACTTCCCGACTGCGCGCGGCAACGGTTCGATGGCCGAACGATTCCGAATTGAATCGAACAATCGAAGAGCTACAACAGTTTCCCGAGTTCGCGCGGCGCTGGGAGGAGCATCTCGTCGACGACAAGACCGGTGGTGTCTTGCGAATCGCGCACCCGCGCAACGGGAATGTGGAATTCGAGTACGAGACCCTCGAGCTCTCGGACCTGTGCTTGGTCGTATGGCTCACCGAGCGATCCGCGGCTCGCGCCAACGTGCTGCGGCTGGTCGAAGACCGCGCCGTGAACGACTAGCTGCTCGACTCCTCGCGCAACCGGGGCTCGGTGCGGTTCTCGGGATTGATGCCGAGCTTGTCGGAATAGAACTCGCGAACGAGGTTCATGTCTGCACCGATGTCACCGGTCGGGGTGAACGTCGGCCCCACGCCGACCGTTTTCGTCGCCCCGTCGATGAAACCGAGTGAAATCGGCAAGCCGGTCTGCTGGGAGATCCGGTAGAAGCCGGACTTCCAAAACTCGGTCTTGGTCCGGGTGCCCTCGGCGGCGATGCACAACAGGAACGATTCGTTGCCTTTCGCGGTCTCCAGCAACGCGCGGATGGTCTCGCCAGGGTTGGCTCGATCGAGCGGCACCCCACCGGTAGCTCGGAGCAGGGGAGCGAACGGACCCTTGAAGAATTCCTTCTTGATGAGCACGGTCGGCTGCACGCGGCTGCTCCAGCACATGGCGATGGTGGCCACCCAGTCCCAGTTCGACGTATGCGGCGCGCCGACGAGGATTCCCTTCTGCGGCACCGTGCCAACGGTCTTCCAACGTGCGACGCGCAGCGCGGCGCGCGCGATGGCTCTGCGGATGCGGAATCCTCGATTCATACCGCGAACGTTAGCTCAGCCGATCACCACCGAGTCGCCTTGAACCGACACGCTCCTCGGTGCGAGCGGGGCAGACGCCGGACCGACGCGGACCGATCCGTCGAGATTGAACTTGCTGCCATGGCACGGACAGTTGATGGTGCCGCCGGAGACGTCGGACACATTGCACCCGGCATGTGGACACGTTGCTGAGAAACCGCGGAAATCGCCGCTGCTGGGCTGGGTGACGACGACGTCGCCAAGGACGGCGCCGCCACCGACCGGGATGTCGCCGGCGTTCACGGTCGCAGGGGCGCTTTTCGGATCCTTGCTGGTAGCGGGTGCTGCCGACGCACGTGCATTGTTCGACAACGCGCTGGCGGCAGCCAGTGTGGCGGCGGCAACGCCGATGCCGGCGACGATCGTCCGGCGCGGGAATTCCGCGGTGTCGTTGCGCTGGGGATTGTGTTCGAGGTGTTGCATGGCTGGTCGCTCCTCGTTCGGGCTGCGTATCGATGGGACCGCTCTTTGGAGAACGAACACCGCGCCCGACCGGTTCAACCGCAGCGGCGCGGCGCAATAATGCTGCTGTGACATACGACGCGGAACTGGCCGATCGGATTCGAGAAATTGTCGCGTCGGAGCGGGGCGTCGACGAGAAGCGAATGTTCGGCGGGCTGGCGTTTCTGATCGGCGGGAACATGGCCGTCAGCGCGAGTGGCAAGGGCGGGCTGATGGTCCGGGTGGATCCCGATAGCGCGCCTGAGCTGCTCAGAGCCGGCCAGGTCGAGCCGATGGTGATGCGGGGACGCGAGATGCTCGGCTGGCTGCGAGTCGATGCAGAAGCGGTGCAAGACGACGCCGACTTGCTGACCTGGGTAAATCGCGGAATCGCGTATGCGAAAGCGTTACCTCGCAAGAGTTAACCGGCGTTTGAGGAGACCGAACGGTTATCCGGCTGTTACGATCTCGGGACCCGCTTTAGAATAAACCGAAGGTAGGACCGCGGTGAATCGTCGCGTAAGAACTCTCTTGACCAGTGTTTTCGCCATGATCGCGGCGCTGTGCGTAGTCACAGTGCCCGGCGTCGGAACAGCACAGGCTGATACCTCCTTGGTATATGTGCATTCCGCGGCGATGAACAAAGACATTCCAGTGATGGTCCTGAAGGCTGCAGGTGGAGGCCCCGCCCCGACCTTCTACCTGTTGGACGGTCTACGGGCCCCAGACAACGACAGTGGCTGGCTGATCAACACCGACGTCGTGAGCTTCTTTGCAGGCAAGCACGTCAACGTCGCCATTCCGTTCGGTGGCGGCGGCACGTTCTACTCCGACTGGCAGCGTGACGACCCGAGGCTCGGGCACGTCAGGTGGGAGACGTTCCTGACGAACGAGCTCCCGGCCTACATGAAGTCGCAGTTCAACAGTGACGGCGTGAACAACGCCATCGCAGGACTGTCGATGAGTGGAACGTCGGCGCTGAACCTGGCGACGCACCGGCCGGACTTCTACAAGGCCGTCGCGTCCTACAGCGGATACCCGACGGCGAGCAGCCCGGGCTTTGCGCAGGGCATTCAGATCTCGGTCGGCGAAATGGGCGGCAATGCTGCCAACATGTGGGGCATCTGGCCCGGTGGCGACTGGCTCCGTAACGATCCGTTGCTGAACGTCGGCGCGTTGCGTGGCAAGGCTGTGTACGTTTCGGCAGGCCTCGGCGCACCGGCTCCGACCGACGCATCGGTCAACCCGGCCAGCAGGAGCTTCGATCCGGTCCGGTTCGCACAGCTCGTTCCGTTGGAAACTGCCGCAGGCATCAGCTCGCAGACCTTCATCCCCGCGGTGCAGCTCGCAGGCGCCAAGGTTCAGGTCAACGTCACTCCGGTCGGTATCCACTGGTGGAACCACTGGCAGGATCGCTTGCACGAGTCCTGGTACGGCACGATCGCCCCGGCAATCGGAGCCTGACGCTCTAGCGGTAATCCCCGTACAGCTGGCCTCAAAGGGTCGGCTGTGCGGGGATTTCTGCGTATCTGGAGCTAGCGCGTAGGTGCGAGAAGCGCTTTGACGTGGTCGAGCTCTGCGGGTTCCCCGAGCAGCGTCACCACGTCGCCGCTCTGGAAGTTGCTTCCCGCAGCGCCGGCGAGCACGCTGTCGCCGCGGGTGATCGACACGACGATGACGTCGTTGGGAAGCGTGTTGTCGCCCAGAGCCTTCCCGACGAGCGCCGAGCCTGCGTCGACCTGTACATCGACAAGGTCGGCGTGTGCCGATATCCGGGAGAATCGGTGCACGTCGGCTTCCGCGGCTACCCGGTAGGCGTGCACGATTTCGCGAACGCCGACGATCCCACGGACCTCTCGCTTGGCATCCAACACCGTCAACCAGCGGTGGGTGCCGTGCAGTGCATCGAGTGCGTCGTCGAGTTTGGCGTCATCGGCAACGGTCGGCGCGCCCGCCTCGACCCTTCGCGATACGGCGATGCCCATCGGTCCGCCGCTGAGTTGGTCGCTGTACGCGGACCCGACGAATCGCGATTGCGCGTCGACCACGGGCGCGCCGGGAACCGCCGCCGACCGCAGCTGTTCCAAGGCTTCGCCGATCGGCAGGTCGCCGCGGAGCACGAGCTTGGGTGCCGACATCGCGTCGACCACCGACGCACGACCCAACAATGGCAGCCCGGCGCGCAACCGCGCGGACCGCGCTTCTTCCCGGTTCTGTGCCTGGGCGCGGTAGATCGTCTCGCCCGACCGTCTGACGATGAGGTAGGACAGCCCGACCGCGGCCATGGCGGGCGCGAGGATCGTGATGCTGCTGGTCATCTCGGCAACCATCAGCATGACGGCGAGCGGCACTCGGGCGATACTCCCGAAACACGCCATCATGCCGACGATGACGAACGGCGCCGGACTGTCCGGCACGGCAGGTGCGAACGGTTCGAGTATTCGCCAGATTGCGGCGCCGGTGAATGCGCCGATCACTAGACCCGGACCGAAGATTCCACCGGATCCGCCGGTACCGATCGACAGCGATGTGGCAAGGATCTTCGCCACCGGCAAAATCAAGATCACCCACAGCGGCATCGCCAGCAGGCCGTCGCGGTCCAGACCGTTCTGCACCCAGCCGTAGCCGCTACCAAGGATTTCCGGGATACCCAGCGCGAGCAAACCGACCAGCAGGCCGCCGATCGCGGGCTTCACCATGCGGCTACCGGGGAGGCGACGGGTGATGTCGACCGTGAAGTAGAAGGTCTTCGCGAAGAGCAGACCGATCAGGCCTGCGCAGATTCCGATGATGGCGAACCACACGAGTTGCAGCGGCTCGTCGAACTTGTATGTGCTTGCGGCGGAACCGAAAAGCGGGTCGAATCCCAGGAACGCCCCGTAGACCGTATAGCTGACGATCGAGGTGAAGAGGCCGGGAATGATGGCCTCGAATTCGAAGTCGTCCTTGTAAACGATTGCACCACAGAGCAATGCGCCGCCGACCGGAGCGCCGAAGATTGCCCCGATCCCGGACCCGATACCGACCGCAACGGCGATTCGGCCGTCCTTCGGGGTGAGGTCCAGGGTGCGAGCGAGCAAGGAGCCGAACCCTGCCGAGATCTGCGCTGTCGGTCCTTCCCGTCCCGCGGAACCGCCCGACCCGATCGTGATCGCGGAGGCGACGAGTTTGACGAAGACGGCGCGCATCCGAATCATTCGCGGGTTTTTGTTGACCGCCTCGATAGCTGCGTCGGTCCCGTGACCTTCTGCTTCGGGCGCCCAGGTGAAAACGATGATGCCCGAAAGCAATCCACCGAGCGCGACGACCAGCGGTATGGCCCAAGGTCGGGTGAACTCGCCGCTGCCCTTCGCACCACCGTCGCCGATGGGTGCGGGCGGCGTATAGCCACCGAGCGTTTCGAGAAACAGATGCGTCGACGCGGTGAGGGTCGCGAAGAACACGGCAGCGCCAAGTCCGGCGATGATGCCGATCGCGGTGCCAAGGGCGAGCCATTTCTGAAGATAGCTCGCTCTTCGGAGCCAGCCACCCAATGCAGTACCAACGGACATTAGCCACTGCCGGACCGCGATCATGATGCACTTTAGCCCGACAGGAAGTAATTGATCTGTTGATCAAGAATGAATCGGCAGAGTACGCTGAGCCTCGTCGTCAGGGCTATTTCGATCTGCTAATTATCGCAATTGCTCCCAGGAGGATCCATGGCATTCGTTGCCTCGCCGAGCCGCGCTACCGAGTCCATCGGTTCGATGCTCATGCTGGTCGGCGCAGTCCTACTCGCGCTCCTGACTTTGTACTTGGTCGGTTTCGATCAAGGCGCATTGTCGCGTAGTGGCCTGTATCTGCATGAACTCATGCACGACGGCAGGCATTTGCTCGGCCTTCCCTGCCACTGACGGTCGTTCCAGATTTGTGGTATATCGCGGCTCGGTGGCGCGATTTACCTTTCTTGCATGAAAATTGCAATGTTCGGCGTGACGGGCACCGTCGGTAGCGTGTTGCTCGATTCAGCCCTTGCGGCGGGGCACGATGTGCGGATTCTCGTTCGCTCACCGGAGAAGTTGACGGCTCGGTCGCCATTCTTGTCCGTTACCGAAGGCGACGCATGTGATGCCGCCGCAGTCGACGGCGTTGTTGCCGGGACCGACGCTGTGCTCAGCTCATTGGGTGGCTTTCGTGGACCGGAGAGCCTCAGCATCGGGACAGCCGCGATCATGGATTCGATGGCGCGCCATAGCGTCCGGCGCATCGTGATCATGCAGGGCTTTCATTTGCACATGGACGGCGATCCTCGCAACGTCGGAAAGCGCCTCATCGGCCCGATCATGAAGACGGTCGGACCGGCGATCGTGCACCACGCGGCCGTGATGGCAACGGCTGTCGCGGAAAGTGATCTGGACTGGACCATCGTTCGAGCGCCACGTGTCGTCGCCGGCGACCCAACTGGTCACCTGCGTACGGGCAGACTGAAGATCGGTCCGTGGAGCACCGTCACCACCGGCGACGTCGCCGCATTCATGCTGGACTGTCTCGACAACGGTCGCTACGTCGGTGCGGCGCCGATGATCGCGTCGTGAGCGCTCCGCTCAGTCAGACCAAGGTCCGCCGCGAAGCGCTTTGTCCGCCTGCGCACGCTTTTCGTTGTCGCGAAATCGCGGCTCGTAGTGGGCGAAGAACACCTTGCCGACCAGGTCGCGGCGGCTGCGGACGCCGGTTTTGTCGAAGATGCTCTTCAGGTGTTGCTGGACCGTGTGCGCCGAAACGGTCAAGTCGTTCGAGATCTGAGTAGTCGACGCACCTTGCAGGACGAGCCGGGTGACTTCCTTTTCGCGCTCGGTCAGCCCATAGGCAGACATCAGCAACGGATAGATGCGGCTCGGGTGCGCCGGCTCGACGATGACCGCGATCCGTCGCTGCCCGGTCGAATTGAGGCAGGCACCGTGCAGCACAACCCATGCGCCCGACCGCGACAGGACGCGGGACAACGCCACCTCGCCCGCCCGATTGCGGTCCTCAGCCAAGCGCAGGGTCCTACCAGCGAGCGTGGTTACGGCGGCAGGCAATTCGCCGCGGTCCCAATCTCCGCCCGGTATGTCGGCCATCCATCGCGCTACACCAGGCGTCGCCGACTCGATGTCCCAATTCTCATTCAGCACAAGCAAACCCGGTGAGTCTGCATATTCGGGCTCCTCGGCCTGGCCGAAGAGCAGCGCGCGGCGAGCACCATCTGCGAGGCACGGCGCAACCGCGGCGAGGAAGTTCTTCTCCGACTCGGTGAACAGGGGCCGACCGGGTTCGCGGTAGAGGCTCAGCGCGCCCCACACTTCGCCGTTGCGCGTCCGCAGTCGCGCAATCAGTTCCTGGTCACCGCCCATGGTCATGTTCCGTTGCCACCGCGGACTGTTCGTGGGGTCGCCGCCGGTCACTTCGTGCAATGTCGAAATCCCCAGCGGCGAACGCATGACATCGGGAATGGATTGCGCATCGTCCTCGTAGTACTCGGCCGCGAGCCACTCGCCAGGGAATTCGGCGAGTCCGTGGTGGAAATGGCTGGTCATCAGTAACGACGCCGGGTCGACGGTGTACCAGCATGGCGTTTGAAAGTAGGGCACCACGCCTGCGACGACAGCCGACGTGTCATGCCACATCGTCACGATGTCGCGCGGCTGCGCACATATCTGCGCAATCTTCTCGGTCGCGCGCTGAATCGAGTCCGCGCTCATGAATCTCACGGTACGACCATGCCGTACCTGCGGAAATACCAGGTTTATGGAATGTCGCGGGTGCGGTGGCCGTCGATACCGTCGATGTCGACGAAAGGAACGACGATGCGTATCAATCGAATCGCACGCGATATCACGGTCCTCGCCGATGAAATGGAAGTACCTGGCATCGGCCATCTTCCGGTGAATGCGTTCGTACTGCACGCAACCGAGCCAGTCGTCGTCGATACAGGCCTCAGCCTGCCCGGCCGCGGATTCATGGACGCGCTCGGCTCGGTCGTCGACGTCGAGGACATCGAATGGATCTGGCTCACCCATCCCGACCGGGATCACACGGGATCGTTGTTCGACTTGCTCGACGCCGCACCGAACGCGCGGGTCGTCACCACCTTCGCCGGCGTTGGCATCATGTCGACCGAACGACCGCTGCCGATGAACCGTGTCTATCTGCTGAACCCAGGCCAATCGCTCGATGTCGGAGACCGGCGACTGACAGCGTTCCGCCCACCGCTGTTCGACAATCCGAGCACCGTCGGGTTCTACGACGAGAGCAGCGAGGCATGCTTCACCTCCGACTGCTTCGGAGCACCGATGCCGAGTGCCGATCTCGCCATCGCCGACGACGTCGGCTACTCGTCGCCGAACGACGTGCGGGCAGCCCAACATCTATGGGCGAGCGTGGACAGTCCGTGGGTGCAAGTCGTGGACGAGACGAAGTTCCTCGCCACGGTGTCGGCCCTCGCTGCCTTGCAGCCCAGGTGGCTGCTCAGCACCCACTTGCCGCCGGCGCACGAACGCACGACCGAATTCTTGGCAATGCTCGCCTCGGCACCGCACGCCGACCCGTTCATCGGACCCGATCAGGCTGCGCTCGAGCAGTTGTTGGCATCGTTCGAGCCTGCCTGACGTCGCTGTTCCGCAACCTCCAGGACCGCCTGTCCCATCCGCGACCATGTCGGCGAACATGGGAATCGCGCATGTGCGAAAGTTCAGGCAGTACACCGTTGTCCTTCGAAAGGGTTGCAAAGCGAATGAGCGAGAATCCAAAGGCGGTTGCGGACAAGCTGCTCGACGCGCTCGTCGAGCACGTGCTGGCCGAAGTAACCGATCGTTTCGACGAGGTTGTCGTGCGAGAGATCGACTTGGTCCTCGCAGCGGCGGACACCCTCAAACTCGGTGACGTCGTCGATCCCGCAGATGTGAAGGTCACCGCGCGCATCGGGGTGGACCAGGTAGGTGCCAGCGCGCTGGTCGAGACGCTGGTCGGACCGTTTGCCGACACGTTCTACAACTTGGACGCGGCCTCGGAACACAACCTCGGCGATGTCATCGACCGCGACAAGTTCCAGGCGCTCGTCTCCGCTGTTCTCCATATGTCGACTGCGCAGAATCGGGTTTTCGACCGATTGACGGAGAGTCCATTGGTGGCTCAGCTCGCGTCGAGTTTCGTCGGCAGCATCGTCGGCGACATCCTCGCGGAGAACAGGAAAAAGGTCGAACGGGTGCCCGGGATGAGCTCGTTGTTCTCGGTCGGCGACAGGGTTGCCTCAACCGCGGCGAAGGTGGGCAAGGGCCAACTGGACGCGATGGCAGGCAAGAGCGCGCAATTCGCGCTGCAGCAGACCGAGAGCGCGGTCCGCGACTTGATCAAGAACGCGCCGGTCGAGGACGCAGCACTCCAGGTCTGGGACCTCCACGCGAACGAACCGGTCAGCGAGCTGCGCAAGTACGGGTCCGAGGAAGAGAACCGCGAAATCACTGGGCTCGTATACGAATTGGCCAAGTCAGCGCGGAACGAGGAGTACACCCTCGAGCTGGTCGACGCCTTCATCGATACGTTCTTCGAGACGGTCGGCACCAAGACCATTCGCGAGCTGCTCGACCAAATCGGTCTCAGCCGTGACGATTTGGTCAACGAAGGTGCTCGATTCGCGCCGTCGATTATCGACGCACTCATCGCGAACGGCGTGCTTGCCGCGCAGATCCGTGAGCGCCTGGAGCCGTTCTTCGCCTCCGATAAGGTGCTCGCAATTATCTCCGAGGGCTAGGCAAGCAAGGAGCACACCAGCTGCGGACCGGCCAGGGCGCCACATAGATCGGCGTTCTGGTCCTGCGCTGAACCGAACGTCATGGAGACGATGACGAACCCGGGGCCGAACGACGCTGATGCGACTTCGTCCCCCGGTTCGCTTCCGTCTGTCCATCCCCACTTCGTGCCGATGACGCCGGGCAGGTTAGCGGTGCCCCAATCCTGCACGGTCCCGTCGGCGGCGACCTTGCCCGCGTTGGACATCCACGACAGGATCGGTGACTTCGCATCCGAGGTGAGCTTCGCCGCGAGGAACTTCGCGACATCGGCCGTACTGGTCACCGACGTTCCCCAGTAACCACTGCTCCAGGTGCTGTCGAGGCCGAATTCATTGGAGACGGCGTCGATCGCCCCGGGATATTCCGCGTCGATCAGGTCGGCGGCGCGGTCGTCGGAGAACCGGATCATCTGTTCGGCGAGGGTTCGATCCCAGTCCGACGCATTGCCACGGCGCAGCGAATAATCCGCCAGATATAGCTTCATGAGTGACAGCCCTGGGCGCGCTTCGTGCTCGTTGTCGCTGCCGAATCGGACGCTCGGAATCAGGGACTGGTACGACACAGAGGTCCTGGTCGACAAGTCGACAAGGTCGAGCTGCGCTCCGCCCGCGGATGCTGTGGGTCCGGCCAACATCATGAATGCAATCGCTGCCAGCACGGCCAACGCTGCTGTTCGACATCGGATCATGCGCTCTACCTTCGTGTCGGGGAGACATATTCAATCACCAGCCCGCCCCGTTGCGGTTGGATAGGTCGATGAACCTCATATTGTGGATCGCCGCCGGCGTTCTCGCAGCGGCAAGCTTCGCAGCTGGTGGGCGCGGTCGGATGTTTCGCCGACCTCTGAGCTGACGAGGACTACTCGATGGACGTTCGGCTCGCCGAGCTTGTCGCGGCCTTTGCGCTCGGGCAGGACAATGCATTCGGTCAACCACTCGGCTCGCGGTTGCGCGCGTGTGTGGTCGCGGCGCGGCTCGCCGAATTTATCGGTCTGAGCGCTGCCGACCGAGAGACCGTCTACTGGGTTGCGCAGCTTCGCTATCTCGGCTGCACCGGGCATGCACACGAAGTTGCTGCCGTCTTCGGCGACGAGATCGCGTTGCGGTCGCAATCGTTGGTCAGCGATTTCACCGATCCCCGCGAGGTGCTCCCGGCGATCGTGCGGACCGCGGGCAGCGCTCACTCGGGGGTTCGGCGAGCGAAGGACGTCGTCGCGATGCTCGCAGGCGGCCGGGCGTACATGCAGATGAACTTCCAGACCGGTTGCGAAGTCGCGGATGCGCTGCTCGTGCGATTGCGGATGTCGGACGAGGTGCGAAAGTCGTTGCGCTACACGTTCGAACGGTGGAATGGCCGGGGCTTTCCGAATGGGGCCAAGGGAACGTCGATCCCGCTGCCGATGCGTATCGTCGACCTCTGCCAGGACCTCGAAGTGCTTGCCCGGGTCCAGGGGCCTGACAACGCGATCGCAACCGTGCGCCGACGCGGCGGCGTCTACGACCCCGAGGTAGTCGATGCGTCGACATCGTTGGGACCCGACGTCTTCTTCGAGTTGGACAAGCTAGATCCGTGGGACGAGGCGCTCGCAGCCGAGCCTGAACCGCAGCGCGTGCTGAGCGGGTCGGCGCTCGATGATGCGCTCCTCGTTGCCGCTGACTTCATCGACCTCAAATCGCCTTACACCGCCGGACACTCGCGAGGGGTGGCCACCCTCGCCGCCGCGGCGGCGGAACATATGGGCCTCGATTCGGCCGCTGTCCGTGAGGTTGGTCGGGCGGCGCTGGTGCACGATTTCGGCCGGACGGCGGTTCCAAACTCGATCTGGGACAAGCCCGGACCGCTCACCAGGTCCGAGATGGACCGAGTGCAGCTGCATCCGATGCTCACCGAACAGATTCTGCGGCGATGCACCGGATTGGCCGCGCTCGTCCCGGCAGCGTCATGTCACCACGAGAAGCTCGATGGATCCGGATATGCGAAGGGGCTAAGCGGGTCCGGGCTTTCGCCCGCGGCGCGAATCGTGGCCGTCGCCGATTGCTATCACGCGATGACGGAGGATCGCGCGCATCGACCGGCGCTGTCGGCGTCGCAGGCGGCGGTCGAGCTGCGAGCGATGGTCGAAGCAGGGTTGCTCGACGAAAGCGCGGCAGACGGGGTGCTGCAAGCTGCCGGCCATATCGGCACTGCCACGAAGCGGCGTAAGTACCCGGCAGGGTTGACCGATCGCGAGGTCCAGGTGCTGCGGTTGGCCGTGCAGGGATGGACTGTCCGGCAGATCGCGCAGGAACTGGTCATCTCGCCGAAAACGGCCGGCCACCATATTCAGCACATCTACACCAAGATCGGCGTCTCGACCCGTGGCGCCGCCGCGCTGTTCGCGATCGAGAACGACCTGGTTCAGACCTGATCCAGCTGGGCGGCAACAGTCAAAAGCTGCTTTTCGGTGTTCGGTGCCCCGATCAATTGGACGGCCAACGGTAGTCCGTCGCGTTCGCCGAGCGGAACGACAAGAGCCGGAAAACCGGCCAAGTTCCACGCCTGGGTGAACGGCACCGCTCGCGCCGATGCGAGATATGTTGCCAAGTACCCTTTTTCGCTGAGTTCGCCTGCGAGACCGGGGCCTCGTGCGGTGACGGGCGTGACCAAGATGTCGTGGTTGTCGAAGAAGCTCGCCGCACGGTCGTGCCAGCGCTGCTGCGCCGACGGTCGAGGGCCGCCGAACTCGAGCACTCGTCGACCGCGACGGATCATCTGCCTGGTCCGCGGCTCGAGGTCGGCTTCGTCGAGGCCGAGATGCTCGGCTTCGATTGCGATGCCCGCGAGCCAACGACGTCCCCACTGATTGAGCAGAGTCGCCGGGTACGACGGGTCGGCCTTGGTCACCTCGTAACCCAACGAGGTCAGCGCGGCGTCGGCAGCATCGACCGCTGCCTTCTGGTGGGCATCCGGTTGGCCGAGAGGGGAGGGGCTACGCAGTGATCGGGCAATCCGCAGTCTCGTCGACGGCTCGGAAAGCTCTGCGAGGTGCGGGTCGCCCGCCAGGACCGCGAAGGCCGCTGCGGCATCGGCCGCCGTCCGCGCGATCGGACCGGTGACGGTGAGGCCGCACCAATGCTCGACCTGACCGCCCGGCAACGGAATTCGGTCCTTGGTCGGCTTCAGTCCGACGACTCCGCAGTACGCCGCCGGCACCCGCACCGAGCCACCACCGTCGGTGCCCAGCGCTAAGGCTGCCATCCCGGTGGCTACCGCAACAGCGCCGCCACCGGTGGATCCGCCCGAATTCAGGTGGGGATTCAAGGGATTGCGCGTCGGACCGAAGGCTTTCGACGCAGTGAAGGCCCACGCAGCAAGCTCGGGCATCCGTGTGGTCCCGACGACTACGCACCCTGCGGCGCGAAGTCGTGCCACCAGTGGATCGTCGGTCTGCGCGGTCGCGGTGCTGGTGGCGGCGGAACCGTGCCGCATTTGTTCGCCCGCGACGGCGATGTTGTCCTTGATCGCGACGGGAACCCCGGCGAGGGGGAGTTCGCTGCGACGGGGGTGACGGTCGATGGCGGCGGCCTCGACCAGTGCGGCCGCTCGGCGCACGGACTGAAAGGCGTTCAGCTGCGGATCCAGGGTGGCGATGCGGTCCAGGTGCGTCCGAACGACGTCGACTGCAGACATTGCGCCGGATTGAACCGCCTTGGAAATCTCGCTCGCGGACAGCAGCTTGTCGGTTGTGGTTTCCATTGGACGAGTGTCGGCGGGTCGCTGCGGTCGCCGCATCGGGAGTTCACCCCATTCCCGTGCGCGCGTCTCACCCCAACAGGGGTAAAACTCGCGCACGGTTCTTCTACGCTGGTCGATCTAGACATTGGCGAGATCTGATGGCTTTTGGAGCTGGCGATGGTCGAGGCGAGTACAGGTCCGGCGCATCCGAAGCTGATCATCGCGGCCGTCTCGACGTCGTTGTTCTGCGTGCAGATCGACTACTTCGCCATGAATCTCGCGGTGCCGCGTATGTCCGACGATTTGTCGGCCAGCGCAACCGACCTGCAATGGGTGATCAGCGCGTACATGCTCGCGCTCGGAGCCTTGATGGTTCCGGGTGGTCGGCTCGGCGACATGTTCGGTCGGCGCCGGGTCCTGCTTGTTGGCAACGCGCTTTTCGGTCTCGCGTCTGTCCTTTGTGCCCTCGCGCCGTCGGCCGAATTGTTGATCGCCGGTCGCGTGGTCCAGGGCGCCGGTGCGGCGTTGATCTTTCCGGTGTCGGTGAGCGTTCTCACGAACGCGTTTCCGCCAGTCCGTGCGAGTCATGCGATCGGATTGTGTTATGGCATAGCCGGTCTCGGCAACGCAGCCGGACCGCTCGTCGGCGGACTACTGACCGAGTCGCTCAGTTGGCGTGCGATCTTCTGGTTGAACGTTCCGCTGACGGTCGTCGCTATCGTGATCGGCGCGATCGCCATCACGGAATCGTCGGACGAACAGTCGCCACGTCGGCTCGACATCCTCGGATTGGCGCTTCTCACAACGGGAATCGCGGCGTTCACCCTTGTCTTCGATCGCGCGCCGACGTGGGGATGGCTGTCGGTATCGACAATCGCGCTGTTCGTCGTGACGATGGTGCTGCTGACCGGCTTCGTCGTCGCTGAGAACCGGGTCCGCTGGCCGCTGGTCGATTTTGCTCTCGCGCGCAATCCACGATTCGCTGTGCTCGTCGTTGCAGGCACGATTGCCAATATCGCGTATGCGGTCACTATTTTCGGTTCGACGTTGTATCTACAGCAAGCACGTGCCCTCGACCCTATTGCCGCCGGAATCGTTTTCCTCGGTCCGTCGGCGGGCGCGGCAATCGGCGGACCGTTGTCCGGTTGGCTCGCCGCGCGCTTTCCACCGATCACGGTCATGGGAATCGGTTGTGTGGCGGCCGGTGTGGCTTTGGCAGCGCTGACTTCCGTTGCGAGCTGGCCCGTTTACGTTCCAATCCTGAGCTTGTGCGGATTCACGATGGGTCTGGTGTATGCGTTTACAACTGTCGCAACACAGTCCGTCGTTCGCCCCGACCGTGCCGGGGAAGCCGCGGGCATCACGCTCACGTTCCTCGTCACGATGGCCGGGGTCGGCGTCGCGGTAAGTTCGTCGTCCATCGAGATTCTCGAAAAGCACAGCCTCTCCAGCGCAGCCGCGATCGACCGAGTGTTCCTGGTCCTCGCGGTGGGTCTGCTCGTCGCCGGAACGGTCGTGCTGGCGATGAACCGTGCGCGAATTTCACCCCCGGAGGGGTGAGACGCGCGCACGGGGGTTCAGCTGTTTCGGATCGCCTCGAATACCTTCGGATCGACCAACGTGGATGTGTCGCCCAGTTCGCGACCTTCGGCAACGTCGCGGAGCAAGCGCCGCATGATCTTGCCGCTGCGAGTCTTCGGTAGCTCCGGGACGATGTGAATCTCACGGGGTTTCGCGATCGGGCTGATTTCGCGTGCGACTTCAGCTTTGAGCTCGGCGACTAGGTCGGCGTCGCCGCCATGGGCGCTTTCTTTCAGGATCACGAAGGCGACGATGCCTTGGCCGGTGGTGTCGTCCGATGCGCCGACGACGGCAGCTTCGGCGACGCCGTAGTGTCCGACCAGCGCGGATTCGACTTCCGAGGTCGAGATTCGGTGCCCGGATACGTTCATGACGTCGTCGACGCGGCCGAGGACCCAGAAGGCGTCGTCCTCGTCGACTTTTGCGCCGTCGCCGGCGAAGTACCAGCCCTGGTCGGCGTAGCGGTCCCAGTAGGTCTCCCGGTAACGGTCCATATCGCCCCAGATGCCGCGCAACATGGCCGGCCACGGCTGGTCGAGCACCAGGTAGCCGACTGCCTCGGTCTCGCCGAGAGCGATGTCGTTGCCGTCGTCGTCGACGACCTTCGCCGAAATTCCGGGCAGCGGCCCCATCGCGGCACCCGGCTTGGTAGCGGTGACGCCGGGCAGTGGGCTCATCATGATTGCCCCGGTTTCGGTCTGCCACCAGGTGTCGACGATCGGTGCTTTGTCGGCGCCGATGTGTTTGCGGTACCAGCGCCAGGCTTCGGGGTTGATCGGTTCGCCGACCGAGCCGAGCAGCCGGATCGAGGACAGGTTGTGCGCCTCGGGGATGGCGTGGCCCCACTTCATGAACGTCCGGACCAAGGTGGGTGCGGTGTAATAGATTGTGACGCCGTACTTTTCGACGATCTCCCAGTGGCGGTGCTCGTTCGGTGAGTTGGGGGTGCCTTCGTAGACGACTTGGGTGGTCCGGTTGCTGAGCGGTCCGTAGACGATGTAGGAGTGCCCGGTGACCCAGCCGATGTCGGCGGTGCACCAGTAGACGTCCTGACCGGCTTTGTGGTCGAAGACGTAGTGGTGGGTGTACGACGTCTGGGTGAGGTAGCCGCCCGTGGTGTGGACGATTCCCTTTGGCTTACCCGTCGTGCCCGAGGTGTAGAGGATGAACAACGGATGCTCGGAATCGAAAGCCTGCGCCTCATGCTCGGGCGAGGCAACCGCGACGGTGTCGTCCCACCACGCATCCCGCTTCTCGGTCCAGGGGACGTCCATGCCCGTGCGCCGCACGACCAGAACATGCTCGACCGAATGCTCACCATCGGCCAATGCCCCGTCGACGGCTTCCTTCAGCGGTGCGGATTTGCCACGTCGCCATTGACCGTCGGTGGTCACGATGAGGCGGGCTTCGGCGTCGTCGACCCGGCTGCGCAGCGCGGTCGGGGAGTAGCCGGCGAAGACGACCGAGTGGGTCAGGCCAAGGCGAGCGCAGGCCAGCATCGAGATGATGGCTTCGGGGATCATCGGCATGTAGATGGCGACGCGGTCGCCGGCTTCCAGACCGAGTTCGGTGAAGTAGTTTGCGGCCCTGGAGACTTCGGCGAGCAGGTCGTTGTAGGTCAGGTCGCGTGAGTCGCCGGGTTCGCCTTCCCAGTGGATGGCGACCTGGTCGCCGTGACCGTCGAGGACGTGGCGGTCGACGCAGTTGTAGGCGACGTTGAGCTTGCCGCCGACGAACCATTTCGCGACCGGTGCGTCGGTCCAGTCGAGGACCTCGGTGAACGGCTCGTGCCAGTGCAGTCGGGCTGCTTGGTCGGCCCAGAAGCCGAGTCGATCGGCCTCTGCAGCGGCGGCGAGTTCAGGTCCGGCGTTGGCGGTCGCCGCGAACTCGGGGCTGGGTGGGAAGACGTCAAGGTCGGTTACTGCAGTCATCGTGCGATTTCTCCAAAGTTGGCCCTCGTGAGTCTTTTAGGAGTCCCTGGACTCCTAAAAGACTCACGAGGGGTGGGGGTCAGTGTGCGGTGGCCTTTTCGGCGCCGACGCCGGTGAGGGACCGAACTTCCATCTCGGCATCCTTGGCGGTGTTGTCCTTGTTCTTCGCGAGCAACGTGCCGACGATGCCCAGGACGAAGGCGAGGGGGATCGAGACGATGCCTGGGTTGGACAGCGGGAAGTAGGCGAAGTCGGATCCGGGGATCATCGCGGTCTTCGATCCGGACACGGCCGGGGAGAAGATGATCAGGACGATGGTCGAGATCAGGCCGCCGTACATGCTGCACAGTGCGCCGGTGGTGTTGAAGCGCTTCCAGAACAACGAGTACAGGATCGTCGGGAGATTCGCTGCCGCGGCGACCGCGAAGGCGAGTGCGACGAGGAACGCGATGTTCTGACCGTTGGCGAGGATGCCGAGACCGATCGCCAGGACACCGATGACGACGGCGGTGATCCGCGATACCCGGACCTGCTCGTTCTCGTCCGCGTTGCCCTTCTTGATCACGCTGGCGTAGATGTCGTGCGCAAACGAGGTGGACGCGGTAATCGTCAGTCCGGCAACAACTGCCAGGATCGTCGCGAAGGCGACTGCCGATATGACGCCGAGCAGGATCACGCCACCGAGTTCGAACGCGAGCAGTGGGGCTGCCGAGTTCTGGCCACCTGCCGCAGCAAGGATCTTGTCGGGTCCGACGATGGCCGCTGCGCCGTAGCCGAGGATCAGGGTGAACAAGTAGAACGCGCCGATCAATGCGATGGCCCAGACCACGGACTTGCGGGCTTCCTTCGCGGTCGGCACCGTGTAGAAGCGCATCAGGACGTGGGGCAAGCCTGCGGTGCCGAGTACCAGTGCGAGACCGAGGGACAGGAAGTTCAGCTTCGCGGTGTTGCTGCCGCCGTACTGCGCCCCGGGCTCGAGCACGTCGCGCGCTGCAGCGGCCTTATTGGTGGAACCCGATACCGTCTCCTGCGCGGAGCCGAGAATGTCGGACACGTTGAAGCCGAACTTTGCCAAGACGAGGACCGTCATGAATGCCGCGCCCGCAATGAGCAGGACTGCTTTGATGATCTGCACCCAGGTGGTGCCTTTCATGCCGCCGACCAGGACGTACACGATCATCAGAACGCCGACGACCGCGATGACGATCGACTGGCCGGTGCGGCTCGAAATGTTGAGCAACAGAGCGACGAGTCCGCCGGCACCTGCCATCTGCGCGAGCAGGTAGAACAGCGACACGATCAGGGTCGACAACGCGGCCGCGGTGCGGACCGGACGCTGCTTGAGCCGGAAGCTGAGCACGTCGGCCATCGTGAACTTGCCGGTGTTGCGCAAGAGTTCGGCCACGAGCAGCAGTGCGACGAGCCAGGCGACCAGGAAGCCGATCGAGTAGAGGAAGCCGTCGTAGCCGTAGACGGCGATGGCGCCTGCGATGCCGAGAAAGCTTGCCGCGGAAAGGTAGTCACCTGCGATGGCGATGCCGTTCTGTGGGCCGGAGAAGCCGCGGCCGCCGGTGAAGAAGTCGGCGGCGCTCTTGTTGTTGCGACTGGCCCGGACGACGACCACCATCGTGACCGCGACGAACAACGCAAAGATGCCAATGTTGGCAGCGGGATTGCCGACTGCGCCGCCGGCGGCGAGAGTGCTCATGACTGTGTGCCTTCGAGTTCGTGACGGATCGCTTCGGCCCGAGGATCGAGCTCACGGTTGGCGAATCGGACGTAGATTCCGGTGATTGCGAAGGTGGTCACGAACTGTCCGAGCCCGAGCAGCAAGCCGAGGTTGACGTTGCCGAAAACTCGCGTCGACATGAAGTCGTGCGCGTACGTGCTGAGCAGGACGAAGGTGACATACCACAGCAGGAAGAAGGCGGTCATCGGGAAAACGAAGCGGCGCAACCGGCTTCGTAGTTCCTGGAATTCAGGACTTGCTTGCATGTCGATGAAGTCCTGGGCGGTCGGTGTGCGCGGCGGCGGCGCAACCTGAGGCTGAACGGCAGGTGTGGTCATAGAGAGGACGCTATTGAGATGGCCGTCACAGTTGAAGTGTGTGGTACCGATCACGCGGTGAGCTGTTCACCTTTGCGACGAGCGGTCGATTGCGTGCGACGAACGGTCAGGCAGAATGGAGCCCTTGTTCGCGGTCGCTGCCCATGCCCAGGCGTTCCGGCGCGTGCAGCCGAGTGAAGATGCGGCTGACGTCCAGCGCGGACTGACCGCGGGTCAGCTTGCTCACCAGCACCATCGAGGCGAAGGCGGCCGGTACGCTGACGGCGGCCGGATAGTCGAGAATCGCGGCAGGCCACCCGCCCCAAACCGTGTCGGATACACCGCCGAGCAGAGACGCGACCGTTGCTCCCGCCGCGATGACGCCGCCGGTGATCAACCCGGTAGCGGCACCCGCGGCGGTAAGTCCGCGCCACCAGATTCCGAGCACCAACAGTGGACACAACGTCGATGCTGCGACACCGAAAACCAAACCGACCGAACGGGATACGTCGAGCGACGCAACGGTGAGCGATAAGGCGAGCGGTACCAAGCCTGCGGCCACAGCGGCAATGCGGAAGTCACGTACTCGGCCGCGCAGCACGTCCGTGCTGATCACACCCGCGACGCTGACGAGCAGTCCCGATGAGGTCGAGAGGAATGCAGCTAGAGCGCCCGCCGCGACGAGCGCCGCCAGAAGTTGGCCGGGTAGCCCGGCCAACACCGACCCCGGCAGCAGGAGGACGGCAGCGTCGGAGGTTCCTGTGATGAGCAGTTGCGGGACATAGAGCCGGGCGAAGACGCCGAGCAACGTCGGGAACAGATAGAAGACGCCGAGCAGCCCGATGACCGCCAAAGCGGTTGCCCGTGCCGCCCTTCCGTCGGGATTGGTATAGAAGCGGACCAGCACGTGGGGCAGGCCCATGGTGCCGAGGAAGGTTGCCAGAATCAGCGAATACACCTGGTACTGCGGATGCGGACCACCGAAGCCGTTGCCGGGTGCGAGCCAGTCGGACCCGTTCGCGGGAGCACCCGACACCACAGGCACCGCCGAACCTGCCTCCAGCAGCAGCTTCGTGCCCGCCGAGAGTTTGTGTTCGCCGGGAGCCAGAACCACCGGACCGTTCACCGTCGTCCCGTCGACGGTGCCGGTCGCCGTCACAGCCTCGGGCCCGGTGACCTGGACGATCACGTCGACGGTGATATCGACTGTCGTTCGCTCCGAGAGCGTGGGTGGGGCAGGGGAACCGAGCTCGCGGTCGTCGGCGAAGAAATGAAACATCAGGACAACCGCGGGGATGGCCACTGCGGTGAGCTTGAGCCAATATTGGAATGCCTGGACGAACGTGATCGAGCGCATGCCGCCACCCACCACGTTGGCAATGACGATGATGCCGACGAGGGCAGCGCCCACCCAATGCGGTACGCCGAGCACGATATTCAAGGTCAATCCGGCGCCGTGGAACTGGGGAATCAGATACAGGCCACAAACCAGGACGACGATGAGCGTTGCCAACTTGCGCAGTCGTGTCGAATGGAGCCGGAATTCGGCGAAGTCGGGGACCGTGTACGCACCCGACCGGCGCAGGGGAGCAGCAACGAACAGCAGTAGCCCGAGGTACCCGGCTGTGAAGCCGACTGGGTACCAGAGTGCGTCGGCACCGTATTTGGCGATGAGGCCGGCGACGCCCAGAAATGAGGCAGCGGAGAGGTATTCGCCCGATATCGCGGCGGCATTCCACCGTGCGCCGACGCTGCGGGAGGCGACGAGAAAGTCCGACGTCGTCCGCGCGAGCCGGACTCCGTACACGCCGATCGCGACCGTCGCGACGGCCGCGAACACCAGGGCGAGCACGGTCAGTGCGGGTACCGGATGGTGGTCCATGTCAGTCGTCGACCAGCTCGGCGAAATCGTGTTCGTTGCGCTCGGCGAGTGTGACGTACACCCTGCCGACTCCGTAGAGCAACGGATACGCCGTCAGGCCGAGGAGCAACCACGGCAACCGCACCCCGAGCACGGTCGCCGAACCCAGCGCTGGAAACGCGATGCCGAGCAACGGTATTGCGCACAGCACGACGACCGTCAGGACAGCCAGCCGTAGGGCGAGTGCGAGTTGCGCCCGGACCAGTCCGCGCACGAGCGCATCACCGATTGCGGTGTGTTCCTGCACTTCCACCCGCGTACGGACCGTGCGGGCCCCGCGGCGCTGAGCCAGCACGACCCGTTGGCGCGGCGGCGGCTGGCCTGGCGCGGTCACCGTGTCGACCGACTCTGTAGCGGACCGCGAATGAGCCGGTCCTTGAGCGCTCGGGTGTGTCTGCGGCTGACCGGTAGTTCGACTGCGGGGGACTTTCCGTTGGCGCGCAACGCCACCATCGTTCCGTTGCCGCTGGTCCGGATGCCGGTCACCGCCGCCAGGGCGACGAGGTAGGACCGATGGACGCGCAAGAACCCGGCGTCGGACCAGCGAGCCTCCAACGCAGACAACGGTATCCGGACGAGATGCGAGCCGGTGTCGGTGTGCAGCCGTGCATAGTCACCTTCCGCCTCGACCCAGCTGACGCAACGGCGCTGCACCATCCTCGTCACTCCGCCGTGTTCGACGGGGATGACGTCGTCGGGTGGGGGCGCTGCTTGGGCGGTCGGCTTCGTGCGTGCTGCGACGATTCGACGGACCGACTCCGCAAGCCGTTCCTCGCGCAGCGGCTTGAGCAGGTAGTCGACGGCGCCCAGTTCGAATGCAGCAACGGCGCGGTCGTCGTGTGCCGTCACGAACACGACGGCAGGTGGCTCGGCGAAGTCGGAAATGATGCCTGCCAGCTCCAGCCCGTCGAGTCCGGGCATGTTGATGTCAAGAAATATCGCGTCGATCTTCTGCGACCGCAGCAGCCGCAGCGCAGTCGTCGAATCGCCCGCAGTATGAATCTCGCCGACACCTGCCTGCGCGCGCAGCAGGAACGCCAGCTCGTCGAGAGCGGGCTTCTCGTCGTCGACGGCAAGGACGGTCAGGTGCGAGATCTGGGTCACAACGGGTCCATCGTAGGTCGCGGAGGCGCCGCTGCGATGCCTGCCCGAAACTTCGGGACCCGCATGCTCACCTTGGTTCCTGCGCCCGGTGCCGTATCAACAACGAGTCCGTAGTCGTTGCCGAACGCGGCGCGGAGTCGGTCGTCGACGTTCGCCAGGCCAACGTGTGCGGACTCGCCACCTTCGACAGCGTCGAGCGCGCCCGATCGCAACACTTCCGGGTCCATGCCGACGCCGTCGTCTTCGACGCTGACGACGCAGTCGGTGCCCGCATCCTCGGCTGTGACGGTCACCGTTCCGGTCTTGCCCGCAAGCCCGTGCCGGACGGCGTTTTCGACGAGCGGTTGCAGCGCGAGAAACGGCAACACGACGTTGAGCACCTCGGGCGCGACCTGGATCTTGCACTGCAACGCAGACCCGAATCGGGCTCGCTCCAGAGTGAGATAGCGGTCGATGTTGCGTAGCTCGTCGGCGAGGACGGTGAATTCGCCTGCGGTCCGGAAGGAGTAGCGGGTGAAGTCCGCGAATTCGAGGATGAGCTCCCGCGCGCGATCCGGGTCGGTGCGGACGAACGACGCGATCGTGTTGAGTGCGTTGTAGATGAAGTGCGGACTGATCTGCGCGCGCAACGCTCGCACCTCGGCCCGATCGAGTCGGGCGCGCGAGGCATCCAGTTCAGCCAGCTCGATCTGGCTGCTGGCGTAGCGAGCGACTTCGGTGATCGCACTGAGCATCCCGGGTCCCGGCGAGGTATTCGTGACCACGCCGAGAACTCCGACAACCCCGGCATCTTCGACGACCAAAGGTTGCGCGACCAATGCGATCGCGCCGGACCCTGGGTTCGACACGAGCGCACGTCGCCCGTCGACGGCAGATTGGCGGGCGAGCTCGGTAAAGCGTTCTGCGAGTTCCGGATACGGACCATTCCAGGCGAGCAGATCGCCGTCGTCCGAGGCTATGCCCAGCGCATCTGCACCGGTCAGGAGGCGAAGGTGCGGCGCAGCTTCTTCGGCCGATTGCTGGTCGAGGCCACGTCGAAGCGGATGTGCGGCAAGGGAAGCGGTATGCAGCGTGGCATGAACGGCACGCTCGGCCGGCGTCGTCAGTTCGCGGCGCGTCCGCATCCACACGAGCACCGGGACGCCGATCAGTGCCGCAACAACCAACGCGACGACAATTGCGGCGGTGATGATCGGCTCCTTCGGCTACGGCCTGTGTTCGGTCACGGCAGGCGAGGACCCTTACCCCAGTACAGGTCGCCGCGGTCGCGGTGGGCCCAGCCACCGGCGTCGTAGCCTTCGAGTGTGAATGCTTCTTCGCAGAACTGCATTCCGAAGACCGAGAGATAGATGCTGCGGTACACCGAGATGGCTCGTTTCACTCGGTGCATCGCAGCGACCGCTTCGGGGTGCGCTTCGATCAAGTAGTAGCGACGAAAATCCACCACCGGCTCGTCCGAAAACCGGACCAGCCCAAGCCTGTTCAGGTTGCCGAGGTAGTGCTTGGCACGATCGGGCCAGGCGCAGCCTGCCATGTCGGCGACGAAGGAAATACCGGCGGCGATCCTCTGCGAACCGATTCCGAACAATGTATTCGTCCGGATGTCGATCGACGGTTGTGCACCGGCAACAGCGAGGAACCGCAGAATGCGAGCCTCATCCGGTGTGAGCTCGCTCAGGATGTGGTCGAAGGCCGGATGTTCGCGATTGGCTTGCGCGGCAGCGCTCCACGAGCGATACAACAGCTCGTCGCCTCGCCGTTTGAGTCCGCGCGGTGCGCCTTGCGATCGAGACTGCGTCTCCTCTTCGACTCCGAGCGCACTCATCGCCGCAGCACGGACCTGTTCGATCTGCGAATCCAAGATCTCCGAGACTGGGACGCCGGTCGCGAACTGGCTTGCCACGTCACTGGCGTTGTCGACCGAACCTTTGGTGATGACGTTCACGGCTCGAAGCAACGACGCCGCCGTCAGGCGCGCAATCCCCAAGGGGTCGGCGACGTTCGCGCCCATCTTGGCGATGTCGCCGACGGAAAGGCCTGAGTCTTCATCTTTTTCGCTCATGTCATGCTCCGAACAGAACGAGGTGCGCGGCGCCCACGCCAAGACCCAACACTGCGCCGTGGACGTACAACAACCACGCGTCTTGCTCGATCACCGAGTAGATCATGTCCATGAATTGGTCCGGTGGTAGCTCGGCAAGTTTCTGCGTCGCGAATCGTTCGATCTTGGCAGCCTGCGCATCCGTGAATTCCTTGTCCTCGGTGAGCGTGGGCGCGAAGTCGAATGTGGCGCGCGCCGAACCGGCACTGAGGGCGTCGAATTCCTTGGGACCGATCGCAACTCGAACCATCGACTTCATCGGCCCGAGAATGTGGCCGATTTCGTGGGAGACCAGATCTTCGACGAATCCACGTGTTCGGTCGCCGCGCGGACCGTTCATCAGTTCGTCTGCGATGTTGGGGATGGTGAGCACGTCCGTCGCGAGGACCTGACCGAAATCGGCCGCGGCCTTGCCCTGCCGTTTGGCGAGCTTGGCCTGCTTCCACGGGTATTTGTAGCGCGGCTGTGGTTCTGCGGGCTCGAAGACGATCTTCACGGCGAGGTAGTTCACCGTGACGCCGATCAGGGCAGCACCGACAAGCACGACGACCCAGGTAGGGATTGCGCTGACGATCGGCACCTGATGCCAGTAGTAGATGACCAGGGCGAAGATGACGCCGAACGGTAGGCCGAGCAGTCCGATCCGAATCATGAATTTCAGCTCGGGGGCGGCGACGCGCCAGATGAGGTCTTTCATGATCGTCGGATTGTCGGACAGGAATCGAATGGCCATGAGCCGGACGTCGACCATCTGCTCGACGTTCTCGCCGACTTTGTCGAGCGCACGAGTGGTGATTGCGGGCATTTGGTCTTCGATCGTCTTGACGAGAGTTTCCCGTACTCCCGGCGTCATGTCGCGCCACAACTGCGGGTGTTCGCGTTCCATCACGTCGGCGACCAAACTCGGTAGATCCTCTTTCACGATCTCCGTGATGTGGCCTGCCAGTTGTTCCGGCTCGAACTGGAGGTACATGTCTTTGACGTTGCCGATCTTCATGATCGCTTTGTCGACGGCGAAGCAGGCCAGTTTTTCCGCACGTGCAGGAATGAAGCCCTGGTAACCGATGATTCCGCCGGGTGCCCACAGCGGCAGAACCTGCACGCGACGGGGGAGGAACGGGAAGATCGTTTTCAAGCCCGGAAGGTAGAAGCCACGAAACTGCACCGGCGTGAACAGCATGAAAACGCCTGTCCAGTTGGTAATTACGCCTGCGATCACGCTCACGAGCGGGATGCTGATCATGTCGACCCAGAATTTCGACAGGCCGGTCATTTCCTCCCAATCGAGGAATGGACCGCTCGCAATCATGTCCACAATTCCACTTCCATACAGCGTTGGATGGCCAGAGCTCGATGCGAAGTCTAACGGTGGGTGATCCGAATGCGGATCAGTCGAGTATCTGTTGCACGGCCGGGGAATTGAAGAAGTCCGTATGGGTGCGTCGGACGGCGTCCTCGAACATTCCGTTCGCCACCACGAGTTCGAGAAGCGGCGGTGCAAAACGGTTCGCCTCTTCGAGAATGTCGTCGCGCCCGACGCCGATGTCTTCGAGCAACTCGGCCAGACTCGTCTCCCCATACTTCTCGAAGAAATAGCCGACGCCTTCGGCCAAGAGCTCGCGAAAGTACTCCGTTTTGCGGAAGCTGAACCAGAACTCGAAGATCAGGACCAGCAGGTCCTCGATATCGTCGGCCGAGACCAGGTCGCCGAACGAGCTGATCGGCTCGTCGGAGTGTCGCTGCCACAGGTCGACGGTCGCGTCGACGAGCGGGCTGGGTTCGTCGGTGTTTGCCGAGGCGCGGGCTTTTGCCTGAACGTAGCGAACCAGCCGTTCGGATAGCTCCTGCAACCGCAGATCGGCCTGTCGTCCGGCGCCGGGTGCGATTCGCTCGAGGATTTGGGCGCCCGCTTCGATCACCTCGGCCACACCGGGGACCTTCTCGGCGACCCGCCGGTTGTCGGCGATCACGTCTGCTGCGACGCGGTGGACCAGCCACGACGCCCAACTTGTCGCCAGCGGACTTTCGGCCAGCCTGTCGACGAATCGTCCGAAGGCAGGCAAGCCGGTGAGCGAGGCTGTCAGCTCCTCGAACTGCCGTTCGTCGAGCAAGAGACGCAACGGCTCGCGACCGTGAACGCTGTGCCCGTACAAGCGGCGAGCCATCTCACCGGCAAGTTCGGGGATGGATCCGTCGATCCGCCAATTCGCGGCGTATTTCTGTGCGACTGCAGTGATCTGCTCGGCAGTGACCGCTTGGTTCAACGTCAACTTCGCGGCGTCGGCGAGCGTTGCATCGACTTCGCGCTCGATCAGCGCCGTCAACGAATCGCTGGTCAGCTGCTGCCGCCAGTATTCGACGAGCGCGGTCAGCAGAAGGTCGGCTTTCGTGTCGGTCACGAACCAAGGATATGGAAGTGGTCGAGATCGCGCGTCACAGCAGGCGCAGTTCGAGTGCTGGTTGCGGGCGTGCATAGAAGTAGCCCTGAGACAGGTCGATGCCGTGGCCGGCGACCAGAGCGGCTTGTTCTCGTGTTTCGACGCCTTCCACAATGACCTCGAGGTCGAATGCTGCCGCGATGGCGGTGATCGCATTCAGCAGTGGGTGCGCCGCCTCGGTATCGGCAATGATCGCGCCGTCGACCTTGAGGATGTCGCACGGCAGTGTCGCAACCCTGCTCAAAGTGGAGTAGCCGCTGCCGAAATCGTCGACGGCGATCCGAATTCCCATGTCGCGCAACTGCGCGAGGAGTCGCGTCGCGTCGCGAGAATCGGCGGCAAGGTCGGTTTCGGTCACTTCGAGCACGAGTCGTTCTGCGGGCCAACCGGTTCGGGCAAGTATCGCGGCGACGATGTCGGCGTAGGCATGACCGTTGAGCTCGGGGCCAGAGACGTTGACGTGGAGGTCGAGCGGTCGCGCGATGTTCGCCTGCAGCTGGTGAGCCTGGGTACAGGCGAGGTCGAGTACGAGCCGGCCCAGGTCGGAAATGAGGTCGTTGTCTTCGGCGAGTCGTACCAGCCCTTCCGGTGTGATGTCTGGGTGCAGCGTGGCGGGCCACCGCACCAGGGCCTCGACGGCCACCGCTTCGGCAGTGCCGCGATCGGATATCCGGACGATCGGCTGGAAAAATACAGCGAGAGCGCGGGTTTCGATGGCGTGACGGAGTGAGTCGACGATCGCCGGCCGTTCTGCGGACTCGACTACGACGCGACCGCGGCCAGCGTTCTTGGCCCGGTACAGCGCGATATCGGCGCGGCCGATGATCAGCGACGCGGAGTCCCCGCGCCGCCAACTGGTGATCCCGGCGGAGCAGTCCGTGGAGGCGGCCGATCGAAGCTGATCTGCGATCAGTGCTGCTTCCGTCTCGGAGGTGTTCGGAAGCAACAGGGCGAATTCGTCGCCGCCGTAGCGGGAGAGGAGCCGGCCGGGTTTGAGGATGTTCAGCCACGCCTCCGCGACTTGTTTCAGTAGCTGGTCCCCAGCGGTGTGTCCGAGGTGGTCGTTGATCGATTTGAAACGGTCCAAATCGAAAAGCACAAGCGCCAACGACTGCCCGGAAGTCGCTGCCTTCTCCATTTCCACGTAGAGCACATTGTCGAGCCCGCGGCGGTTCAGAAGCCCGGTCAAGGGGTCGAACACCGCTTCTCTCGCGACAATGTTGAGCGCTGTCACCGATGCCCCGACGAGGCCGGCTGCGGTCGCAGGCAGAACCGCCGCCCACCAGGGCATGTCGTCGTCGAGCATTCCGACGACAAGGCAGAAAATGACTACCGTCGTGATGAGGACGGTTGCTTTCGGCCAGCTGAAAGCGAGTGCGGCGTGACACGTGATGCATGTGTAGATGGATGCGATGGCGACATCGCCCGCAACGGTCGGTGCCTGCCCGATCAACACAGTCACCACGACGATCGAGAGGCCGACGAACGCCAGATGCGCGTTAGTTGTCAATCGCGATCGCAGAATGTGGACGCCGATTCCCATGACGATCGAAAAGGCCGAGCCGCCGACAATGATCAACTTGTTCGAATCTGGCGCCGGCATTGCCGATCCGAAGATGATGCCAGCCACGCCGATGACGAGGAAAAACCCTGCTGTCGTGCGACCCATCACGTCCCGGTTGGTCAACGCGGGAGCCGGGATCGCGGCGGCGATCACACGCTGCCGCGCAGTTCGGTCCATTGCGTAACACTAACGACCGACGATGTACATCGGCTGTAAACGGTTCAGGCTCCCAACACAAGGTGGAGCTGAAGCTCGCCGACGAGGAAGCCGAGCACGGCTCCGACAACGATGATCTTCCATTCGTCCTGCTTGAATGCGGGGCGTAACAGTTCCTCGTATTCTTCGTTCGTCATCGTCGCCATCTTCTCGCCGAGGAAGCTGGGTAGGTCGACTACGCCATCCGCGAGGTTGCTCATCTCGACGCCCCGGGTCTTGATCCGCTCGATCACCAGGTCCGCCACTCTGCGCTTGATGCGTTGGTAGGGAAATCCGCCGATGAGGGTCACCACAGGCTTTGCGATTCCGGATTGGTCGTCGACCGCCCGGTCCACCTCATGGGCGATCAGGGCAAGGAATCGATCCGACTTGGGTCCGGTGAGCATTGCTTCGAGCATGTTTTCCGGCGTCAGAATTTCGGCGGCCACGATCTGGGCGTAATCGCGCGTCACCTCGTCGCGCCGCTTGTGGAACACGCCTTGCCAGGTGTAGCCGAAGATGCGACGCGGCTTGACCGGCCGAAAGATCATCTGCAGCGCCAGATAGTCGGTGACAAGACCGGTGATCGCACCGAACAACGGCATGATCCACGGCGAATGCGTGAGGGCGTAAGCGAACACCTGGACCACGCCGATGGCGAACCCGAACGGTATGCCGACGTTGCAGATGAACCTCAGTTCCGCCTTCCCGGTCGTGCGGAACAGCCGGACCGTCAACGCCTTGTCGCGGGTCAGCGCATTGATGGCGAGAGCGCGGATGTCGAGGACGTCGTCGACCTTCTCGCGCATTTCGCCCAGCATGCGTTCGACGGTCGCGGGCATGCTGTCGCCCAGTCGGCCGAGCATGAGGGACTTCGCAGGCGGCGGAATGACTCCCCACAGCCCGGGGCGGGTCTCTTCGAACACCGCTTCGGTCAAATCGGTGATCATCTCGCGCATAGGTACGTCGAGCTTTGCCATCATGTCGTCGACGTCGATGCGGTCGATGATCTCCTGCGGGTTGAGGATTCTGCCCATCAGCAGATTCACAGCGATCGTCGCGATGCGTTCGACACCTCGCGGAACGATGCCCTGCCAACCGAGAAATGGCTTGATGCCCTTGAATTCCAATGGGCGGAACATCATTTCGACAGCCGCCAGCTTGGTCACGTACCCGATGACTGCCGCGATGATCGGCATCGACGCATACAGGTACCAGTGATCCTGGAGGTCTTGCAGAAAGCTGGTCAGGACACTCACCTCAGTAGTTGCCGCACAAACTAGAACGTGTTCTAGTTTCTAGGGTGACATGCACGAAAGCGTCGTGTCAATCGGAGCGTCTATTGACATGAGGCGGGCTGTTGGTCATACACTCACGAAACAAATGTATGACCGGAAGGCGGATCAATGACGATCGGAAGTCGCGTTGTCATCTTGGGCGGCAGTGTCGCGGGGTTGTGCGCCGCAGGCGCCGTCGCATCGCACTTCGACGAGGTGATCGTGCTCGAGCGGGATTCGCTGCCGGCGGATGCGCAGCATCGTCGAGGCGTGCCGCAGAGCAAACACCCGCACTTCCTGTTGAACTCCGGTCGGCGCGCGATCGAGGTGTTGTTCCCGGGTTACGAGGCGGCACTCCTCGCGGCAGGCGGCCGCATGTTGAACCCCTCGCGGGACGCTGCGTATTGCGAGGCGGTCGGTTGGGCGCCGCGAAAATCGGGTTCTATGACGATGATCTACGGTTCGCGAATCCTGATCGAGCGAGTCTTGCGAGACATGGTGCGCAAGCTGGACAACGTGACGATCCGCGAGGACATCGTAGTTCGAGGGATCGAGACCTCGCAGAAGCTGGGCCGCGTCACTGGCGTCCGCTTCGTGGATGGCCAAGGCGAACAATCGATTTCGTCCGATCTGGTCATCGATGCGATGGGTAGAGGCTCGTCGGTCCCGGCGTGGCTGGCTGCGGCGGGCTGGCCGGAACCGCCGGTGCGTTCGCTCGACGCCAAAGTTGCCTATTCGTCGCTGTGGTACCAACTTCCGCCGGTCGAAGAGCGGCCCGACAGTTGGTGGTGGCAGCACTTGGCGATCATGCCCAACCAGGCCAAGGGCGAACATCCCGAGGAATTCGACTATTTGGTCAACTTCTTCCCGATCGAGGGTGACCGCGCAATCGCGTGCATGGGCGCCTGGGGCTTGGAGTTGCCGAAGAAGACCGACACGTTTCTCGAAGCGGCACAACGGATCCGCACCCCGGTGTTCGCGGCCGCGATGCAGAAATGTGAACAGCTCTCCGAGGTGCACCTCACGCGCTCGACCGGCAACAAGTGGCGCCGGTACGACTTGGTGGACAATCCGCCACTCGGCCTGATCGCGATCGGCGATTCGATCTGCGCGTTCAACCCGTTCTATGGCCAGGGGATGAGTTCGGCCGCGCGGTCGGCGCTCATCTTGGCCGAGCAACTGAGTGGCACCCGACAGCTCGACCGGTCCTTCCTTCACCGCTTTCTCGAGGAGCAACGTAAGTCGCTGCGCGTGCCGTGGATGCTCGCGATCGCCCGCGACCAAGGGTACGAACACGCGACCGGCACCGAGATTGCGTCACCGCTGCGGCGCAAAGTCTCCGCGGCGATGGTGTGGCCGGTATTCAACCTCATCACGGCCGCCGGACGCGAGGACGACGTCGTCGAAGATCATTTCGCTCGCGTCTTCAATCTCGACGAGTCGATGATGGAGATGGCCAGGAACCCGCGCGTGCTCGCCGGTCTTCTGCGCTACAAGGTCAAGCTGATGCTCGGACGGCAGAAGATGCCGAGGAGCTTCGACCTGCAGCTCGATCCACCTGCGACGGACTACACCTTGAGTGCGTCGGCATGACAGCGACGTGTGACGCCGCGGCAGAGCGCATTACGGCGTCGTTGGGCTTCTCCTGCCATGACGTGAACCCGGTGCTCACGGTCCGGAATCCCGCCGATCTGGCGAACTGGACGATGCCGGTGCTCGAGGTGCTGATCATCGGTGGTGCGATATTCGCGTTGGTTCATGCGCTGCGACGGCTGCGTCGTGACGGAGATCCGACGAATCTCGCGCTGTGGTTCGCATCGCTGGTGTACCTGTTCGTCGTCGAACCGCCGTTGTACTTCCCGGAGTGGTTCGGCCTGGAGGACCAATTCGGGTTCATTTTTGCGCACAACGTATTCACGGTGCAGTTCATGTACGACCGGCTCCCGCTCTACATCGTGGCGATCTATCCGGTGCTCAGCCAGCTTGCCTACGAGCTGGTTCGGGTGCTCGGCGTCTTCGCCCGCAGGGGCGCCTTCGTCGGCGCGGTCTGCGTGGCGTTGGTGTGCCAAGTGTTCTACGAGGTCTTCGATCAGCTCGGTCCGCAGCTGAAGTGGTGGGCGTGGAACCTCGACAACAAGGTGAACCATCCGCTCATGGCGGCTGTCCCGATGAACAGCGTCGTGTTGTTCGCATCGGTGTCGTTCGGCGCGATCACGTTTCTGGTCGTGAAGCTGGTCGGCCAGCCGGTCTGGCGCGGCAGGCGCTTGCCGGCGTGGTCGCTGGTTCTGCGCATCGTGATTGCGGGCGCATTGGCGCCGCTGGCGATGCCGATCGCCGGATTGCCCACCGCCCCATTCGGCGGCGACGATCCCAACACGACTGGTCAAGCGATCGTGCTGGCCATCGAGCTGGCGTTGTTGTGGGTGGTCGGCGGGACGATTTTGGTCCGGCAGTGGCTGGACCAGCCTGTTCCCACCGAATCGGAACCGGTCGACGCGTTCGTGCGGATCTATCCGGCCGTGTACCTCGTTGTTCTCGGCATTCTGTGGGTAAGCGCGTTGCCGGCGTTCATCGGGGCTCGTGACGGCATCACCCTCGACGGCACACCGATCGGCAACGGGCCGTACACGTTGTTGTGTTTCGTCGCATCCGTTGCGTGCGTCGCTGTAGCCCTGTTCCCTCGACGTCGTGCGATGATCCCGGCGTGAGAACTCGCGGCTGGAACGGCGACCTGCCCCGAGACGAGGACGATGCGCGCAAACGCATCGTCGACGCAGCCACGCGTTGCGTCGATCGACTCGGACCGACGAAGGTGAACATCGCTGCCGTTGCGACCGAGTTGGGGATCACTCGTCAAACGGTGTACCGATACTTTCCTGGTTTGCCGGACTTGCTCGCAGCTGTCGCGGAAGCGGGCACCGAGCAGTTTCTGGCGCGGATGGAGGCGCATCTCGCCCACGTCACGAGCGCCGAGGAGGCCGTTGCCGAGTCGATTGTGTTCTCGTTGAACGCGATTCCGACCGAGCCCTACATCGGTCTGCTGATCCAGGCGGGGGAGAACGAGGTCTTCAGCCGAGGAGTGACGTCGTCGCAGGCGATGTCGTACGGCGCGCAAATGTTGGGCCGTATGCCTGTCGATTGGGATTCGATCGGGGTCCGCGGGGGAGACCTCGAGTCGCTCGCCGAGATCATCATGCGACTCATGGTGTCGTTTCTCGAGTATCCCGCCGACCCGCCTCGCTCCGACGACGAGGTCCGGACGTTGGTTCGGCGGTGGCTCGGTCCCGCGCTAGTACACCGATCGGTTTAATCGAAGGTAAAGTGGTGCAGGTGGCGGCACGAGACAGACTTATTCAAAGCACGATCGACCTCGTGCGACGAAACGGCGTCGCGGGAACCGGGGTCGCGCAGCTGCTGGAAAACAGCGGGATCTCGAGGCGGACCATCTACCTCAATTTCCCGGGCGGGAAGTCCGAACTCGTTGCCGAGGCAACCCGGGTCGCCGGGCGAGCCATGTCGACCTTCGTCGAGAGTGTCGCGAATCCCAGCGCCGACGATGCGCTCGCCGCATTCGTCGAGTGGTGGAAGCAGTTCGTCCTTGCCAGCGACTTCACTGCCGGATGCCCGATTGTCGCTGCCGCGCTCGGCAGGTCCGAATCGGCCGAGGCCGCCGACGCTGCCGGCGAAGTGTTCACAGACTGGGAGCAGATTCTCGCGGCCCGGCTGGAGCGCGAGGACGTCGAGGCGGACACTGCAAAGTCCCTTGCCACGACGATCATTTCCGCAATCGAGGGTGCAGTGGTCGTGTCGCTTGCTACCCATTCGACCGCGCCGCTCGAACGCACCAGCCGGCATATGGCCGAGCTCGTCGCACTCCACGCGCCGGTCAAGCGCGACTGAGTGCGGCCCTCATGGCCGGGAATACCCCGACCACTGCGGCGACTGCGAATGTGAACAGCAGCAGGTGAGCCGAATTCACAACGTCGGCACCGAGATTGACGAGAACCCCGGCGAGCGCGGCACTGAACGCGCTGGCGATGATGAAGACGGTGTTGATGCCTGACGCTGCTTTCGCGCCTTCTTCCTCACTGCCGCTAGTGCCGAGCGCGGTGACCGTGAGGTGCGGGAAGGCGATTCCGATGCCGCTGCCTGCGGCGAACAGTGCGAAGAACCAGCCGATGATCATCCACATGCCCGGCGTCGTCACGGTGAGTGCGCCGTAGAACACGAGACCCACTCCTAGGACGAGCGGTCCAGCGGTGGTCAAGCGGCGCACTGTGTTCCGGCTGGTCGCGGTCGCGCTGACTATCTGTGACAACGACCAACCGAGCGATAGCGAGGCACCGAGGAAGCCTGCCGTGAGTGGTGCGAGCCCACCGATCTCCTGGCCGAAGAAAGGAATGAACGCCTCGATGCCGATCCCGAACGCGAGCCCGCCGACGGTGAGGTACACCCACGGCAACCTCGACCCACGCTGAAACGTCACGGCAGGCAACACGGCACCGTGCGCGCGACGGTCGTGGTCGATGAACCATACGGCGGTCAAGATCCCTACTGCGATGGTCGCAATCGTCCAGAAGCCATGGGGGACAATGCTTGCGACGCTCACCGATGCGACCGCGACGGTCAGGAGGAACAGCGAACCGGCGGGGACCGCGCCCGTCGGCTGCGCTTTCGTCGTCCGCGGAATGACCCGCACCGTGAGTAGGATCAGAATGGCGGACGTCGCAACGAGAAGGCCGAATGCGCCACGCCAGGAATCGAATTGAGCGAACAAGCCACCGGTGAGCGGTCCGAGGACGTTGCCGACACCCCACATCGCCGACAGCAGTGCGGCCCCGCGCGCCCAAAGCCGTTGGGGGAGAGCGCGCTGAATCAGCGCGTAACCAAGGCCGGCAAGCAGACCGCCGCCAAGGCCTTGCACGGCACGACCGGCCAGTAGCGCAAACATGTTGGGGCTCAACGCGGAGATCAACGATCCTGCGGCGAAAAGGCCGAAGGCGCTGACGTAGGCCGTCACCGAGCCGTACTTGGTGAGAATGCGGCTGACCAGCATGGCCGTGATGATCGAGGCGACGAGAAATGACGTCATCGTCCACGCGTAGTACTGCTCGCCGCCGATATCGCCGACGATGGTGGGCAGCAGGCTCGTGGTGATGTACACGTTGCTCGCTTCGAGCAGCACGCCACCGGCGAGCACCGCGGCGACCGGCGCATATTTGCCGGTGACGAGTTCGCCCCACGTACCCGAATGCTCTGCTGCGTCAAGCGTCGTCTGCGTCATACCAGCGACGCTAAGTCCTCGAGTTGACTTGAGGTCAAGGGGTTTGTCACTCGACACGATGCGCACCTGGACCTTGTTCGCCGAGTTGGTCCTCCGGGTTGAGCAAGCGGCACGCCTTCATCGACAGGCATCCGCAGCCGATGCAACCGACGAGTTCTGCTTCCAGCGACTCGATTGTGCGCCGCCGTTCTTCGAGGGTTGTCTTCCACGCCCGCGAGATTCGTTGCCATTCGCGGCGAGTGGGCATGCGGTCCATCGGTAACGGCGCGAGCAAGTCGCTCACCGTGGTGAGGGGAATGCCGAGCCGTTTTGCGATGACGACGAGACTGACTCGCCTGATCATGTGCCGCGGGAAACGGCGTTGATTCGTCGACGTCCGTTGGGCGGCGATCAAGCCGAGACTCTCGTAGTAGTGCAGCGCAGACACCGCGACGCCAGTGCGTCTGGAGACTTCGCCCACCGACAGCAGGTCGTCGGGATCGAGATCGGTATCGTCGTGCACGTGCGCCGTGCTCATACATCGACGGTAGCGAACGAGACCGACATTCCGGGGTTCCTACACTGAGGTGGTGACCGAGCCTGCGGAACGGCGACTGAACCAGGCAATCGGCATCTGGATTGTCGGGGTCCTCGTCTACCTGCTGGCGGTGTTCCACCGATCCTCGCTCGCTGTTGCGGGATTAGCCGCGACCGATCGGTTCGATATCAACGCCGCTCAACTCGCGACGTTCACCATGCTGCAGTTGCTGGTCTACGCGCTGATGCAAATTCCGGTCGGCCTTTTGGTCGACCGATTCGGTCCGCGCAACGTGCTGCTCGTGGGAGCTGTGCTGCTCACGCTGGCGCAGACCGGTTTCGCCTTCGCCGACAGCTACATTCCTGCACTGGTCGCGCGAGTGTTCGTGGGCATGGGCGATGCGATGACGTTCATTTGCGTTCTGCGGCTGGTCAATTCGTGGTTCGGTCCGCGTCGGATTCCGCTGGTCACGCAGCTGACCGGCGTCATCGGCCAGGCTGGCGCGATCATCGCGGCCATCCCGATGACGTTCGCGCTCGGTCATCTGGGCTGGACCAAGGCGTATCTGTTCGCGGCGTCGCTCGGCATCGTGCTCATCATCGCGCTGCTCGTCGTCGTCCATGACGCGCCAGGGTCGCGGTCGTTGCGCGGTCCGTCGCTGACACCGGCCGAAATTCGCCGCAGTCTCGCAATGTCGTGGGAGCACCCGGGAACTCGGCTGGGATTCTGGATGCACTTCTCGACCCAGTTCAGCGCAACGACCCTCGGTTTGCTGTGGGGCTATCCGTTCTTCGTCCGCGGGGAAGGCACGAGCAAAGAGGTCGCGGGTCTGCTGCTGACCATCATGGTGGTGGCAGTGATCAGCGCGGGACCGGTCCTGGGCTGGCGGATCACTGTCCGGCCGTGGCATCGGTCGACGATCGTGCTCGGCATCGTGTCCGCGATCGTCGTCGTATGGACGGTCGTCTTGTCGTGGCCAGGCAACGCGCCGCTGTGGCTGCTTGTTCTCCTCGTGGTGGTCACCGGAGTCGGCGGTCCGGCGTCGATGATCGGCTTCGATCTGGGGCGGACGTCGAATCCACCCAACCGCCTGGCCAGCGCGACCGGAATCATCAATCAGGGCGGCTTCTACGCCAGTCTTGTGTTGGTGATTGCGATCGGGCTGATCCTCGACTGGCGAACACCGGGTGCGAGTACCGAATACTCGCCCAACGCATTTCGCTGGGCGATGAGCTTCCAGTACGTCCTGTGGTCGCTCGGGCTCGTCCAAATCTGGCGTTACCGCATCAAAGCCCGAGCGCGGCTGAAGAGCGAGGATCCGGACCTGTGGGCGGAATTGTCGCGCGGCAATTCTTGACGTTGCGCGCTAGCTCCGGGATGCGGCCGCCGCCAACTTCTTCGCGCTTGTGTCGAGAACCTGGCCGAATGCAAGTTGCAGGATCCGTTGGGCGAGCGCGGCCGTCACCTTGCCGCCGGCGAGGAGGGCAATGTCGTAGCTGGAGCGCCACACGACGCGGGAACCCCCTGGTGCCGGCGTGACTTCGATCGTTCCGCCGAAATGGGTTATCGGCGGAACCGCCTTCAGGATTTGGTACCCGAAGGTGTGGGGCCGATCGACGACGGTGATCTCCTCACGGAACCATGCGCCCGCGCCGATGACCTCGCGCACGGCGCCCACACTCCATCCGCCGCTGCGACCTTCTTCGATTCGCTTCACTCGCAGGACGAGAGCCGCGAACTTCAGGTTGTTCGAGTCGGTGACGATATCGAACACCGCTGCCGGTGGTGCCGCGATGACGCGTTCGACCACGATCGTTCCCATCGGGTTGTCGATAGGCATGTGGCTTCCTTTCCTCGGAAAGTTCAGGATCTCACCACCGTCAGAAGGGCGCTGGTTCTTCCGGTTGTGTGGTTGGTGGTGCTGGTAGTTCTGGGTTTCGGGTGATGGTGAGTTTCGGTTTGAGGTGTGCTGGTGGGACGGCGGTGGTTCTGCCGCCCGGTGTGGTGATGAAGTGTTCGCCGTGGCTGCTGGTCCAGCGGATTCGGCTGCCGGGTAGTGCTTCTGCGCGCCATAGTTTGAGGGTTTTGAGGGTGTGGTGGAGTTGGCAGAGGCATTGCAGGTTTTCTGGGAGGGTGAGTCCGCCGTCGGGTGGGTTGGTTTGGTCGAATTCTTCGATGTGGTCGAGTTGGCATTTGGCTGCGGGCACATTGCAGCCGGGGAAGCGGCAGTGCTGGTCGCGGGCGCGGACCAGGGCTGTTGTTTCGGCGTTGGGTCGGTAGATGAACGCGGTTTTCGGTAGTCGCAGGCTGGTGGGTCCTTGGACGCGGCCGACGTGGACTGGGATGTGTCGCTGGACCGCCGGCGGTGGGGTTGCTGCTGGCACGACCGGATCTGGTTGCACAGCTGCGGGTTCGGGAATAATGCCAGCGTTGTGGCGCCCGCCGCGGGCGACGAATTGGGTGGTGGGTTCCCGTTCGATGAGGCCGTGTTCTTCGGCGAGGTGCAGGCATTCGGTGAGCATCACTTGCCAGGTGCCGTCGTCGGCGAGGGTGCGAGCGAGGTCGGGGTCGATCGGTCCGTGACCGTCGAGGTAGGCGGGGTTGGAGAGCAGTCCGAGCAGGGTGGCGATATCCACGGTCACTTGGACGAGGGGTGTGCGGCGTTTGTCGCTGCGTGGTTGACCGGCGACAGCGCAGTCGTCGCGTCCGCAGGAGCAGTCGAGGTGGGTTTCGCCGTGCATGAGGGCCATGAACGCGTCGGCCATGCGGTAGTCGCGTCCGCGGGTGTCGTGTGTGCAGACGGTGTCGGCGATTTCGGTGAGCCGTTGCAGCACGGCTTCGGCTTCGTCGGGGTTGACGTGGGCTTCGATGACCGAGAGGGCGTCGCCTCGACGGCGGCGCACCCGACGGAACTGTTGTTGTTCTTTGCGGAGGGTGGCGTATTCGTCGGGGCTGGTCCGGATCAAGGTTTTGTCGATGGCGCGGGCCAATGGTCCGGGCGACATGTGTAGGGCGTCGGCGAGGATCTCTTCTTCGGCTTTGTCGAGGGTGTCGTGGGTGAATCCGGTGGTGGCGCGGCAGATCCGGGCGACGCGGGGGTAGTCGAGTTCACCGGCGGCGAAGGCGGCATTCACCCGAGGGAGTCGCAACCGCAAATCCATGCCGACGCCGGCGAAGGTTTCGGCGGTGGTTTTGGAGACGCCGAGGCGGACGGCCATTTCGGCGAGGGCGTTGTTGCCGCAGTCGATGATGGTGCCGGTGGCGAGTTCGGCGTCGCGTTCGATCCAGTCCGACCAGAAGTGCCCGGCGGCGGTGATCTTGGCGTGGGCGGCTTTGTTCTCCGCCACAGACGCGGTGGTCATGTGGTCGAGCAGTGAAATGGACTGTGTGAGAAACGATCCCCCGATATCGAACATATGTTCAGTGTACCAACAGTGAGCGCTGGCCGCCAGAACTTTCGTAGGAAAGCCGACCTGAACTTGCTCACGCGGGAGAAGTTTTACGCGTGACGGTTGTTCGATTCGCAGGCATCCCTACCTGACCGGGCTCGTCGATTGCACTCTGGTCAAGGTCCATATCGAGGGAGTCCGCGATGCGTTCGACGGCTCGTTCACCAAATGCGTGGAACGCAATGTCCCTGCACTCCAAAAGGTTGAACAGGGCACGTGGCTCGCCTGGTGAGTAGGTTGAACTCATGACCGTAGGGACGATTTCGCAGCTGTGGCGTTACCCGGTCAAGTCGATGGGCGGCGAGCAGCTGACCGAGACCGTCGTCGACAAGCGCGCATTCCATGCGGACCGGCTGTGGGCGGTCCGCGACCTCGAACTCGGAGTTGTTACCACCGCACGTCGGCTGCCGCTGCTCCTTGGCTGCTCGGCACGTTTCCTCGCCGAGCCGCCGCAGGGGGTGGGGCCGGGGGACATCGCGGATGTCGCGGTCACCTTTCCGGACGGGTCGGAGGTCACGACCCACGACCGCGAGCAGTTGAACGCGAAACTGAGCGAGCTGATCGGCTCGGCCGTCGCGCTGGTGCCGTTGCCGCCGATCACCGACAAGTCGGCCTACCGAACCTTCTTGACGTCGAAGCGCGACATACGTCGACAATTCGACCTCGGCGACGATGACGACCTGCCGGACCTGTCGATGTTTCCGGTCCGCAAACTCGCCGAGCTGGCGGTCTACGCCACGCCGATCGGCATTTTTGCTGACGCGTATCCGATCCACGTGATTACGAGCTCGAGCCTCGCGGCAATGGCAGAGCACGAACCCAACGGCGACTTCGACGTCCGGCGATTCCGACCCAACATCGTCATCGACACCGGCGACGTACGCGGTTTGCTCGAGCAGGCCTGGTTGGGCGGCGTCCTGCGATCTCCGGACGCAGCGATCAGAGTCGAAATCCCTACGATCCGTTGCTCGATGCCGTTGCGCGAACAACCGCAATACGGACTCGGGTCCGATCCGAGCGTGGTGCGAACGATCTCCCGCCACGCAGACCGTTGTTTCGGGATCTACGCGGACGTCGAGCAGGCGGGAACATTGCACACCGGCGATCCCATCGCGTATGAACCACCTGTACGGCACGGGACGATCGAGTCGACCGTCGGTCGCTTCGCAGACCGGCTCAAGCGCAACGCCATTCGCGCGGGAAGTCGGATCTTGCCCGCATAGCGTCAGGGCTCGCCGATTTCGTCATCGGCGGGGGACTGATCACGACGACCTGACCTCACAAGGGGTGGCGTAGATACCGCTGCACGGTCGGTCCGATCTGGCGCACCAACTCGTCCCGACTCGCTTCGGCCACCGGTGGCAGCCGGAGCAGGTGGCGGCTCAGGGCCAAACCAAGCATTTGAGTCGCGATCAAACCTGCGCGATGCGGTGCAGTGGTCGGGTCGTCGACAGCTGATGCGACGGTTGGAAGTAGTTGCGTCGCAAAGATAGTCCGCATCCGATCGGCGGCCGCGTCGTCGGACACGGCGGACCGCAGCAACGTCAACATGACTTCGCCGGGATCACCTTCCCAGCGGTCGATGAAGTGCGCGACGAGCGTCTCGCCGAGCTTCGATCGCGCGACGCCGACGAGGTCGGGCAGCAACAGGTCCGTGTCGACGGCCGCGGCGAACAGGCCGTCCTTGTTGCCAAAATAACGCATGACCATTGCTGGATCTATCGCGGCGTCGGCAGCGATCGCGCGGATGGTGGTGCCGCGAAAGCCGTTGGCCGCGAATTGCGATCGCGCTGCCGCGAGGATCGCTGCCTTGGTCTCGTCGGACCGTCTCGTCATGAGTGACCACGGTATGCCAACAACTGTTGACTTCGCGAGCGACGAGAGTAGATTCCCAACTAAGTCAACACTTGTTGTCGTTGGTTGGAGGGGTCAGATGAATAGGGGCCAAGCGGCAGTCGGGAGTGCGGTGTTCTTCGCGGTCGCGCCCGCGATGGTGGCAGGGGCGGTGCCGTGGCTGATCACTCGGTGGGAGGTTGCAGAGTCCGGTCACTATCCAGTGCCGTGGACGGTCGCCGGGTGGGCTCTCGTCGTTGCAGGGGTTCCGTTGCTGTTGCATGCTTTCGGTCGATTCGTCGTCGAGGGGATCGGTACACCGGCGCCCGTCGCGCCGACCGAGAAACTCGTCGTCGGCGGGGCATATCGGTTCGTCCGCAATCCGATGTACGTCGCCGTCGTGTCGACGATTCTCGGGCAGGCGCTCATCCTCGCGCGCCCGTCGCTACTCGTCTATGCCGGCGTAATAGCGCTGGCTTTCGTCACTTTCGTGACCGTCTATGAGCAGCCGACGCTGCGCGAGCAATTCGGTGCCGAATACGACGAATACCGGCGCCACGTGCCGGGGTGGCTACCTCGTCTCACGCCCTGGCCACGCACGCAATACCAACCGCCCGCGCCGCCACAGCCCTATCTGGGGCCCAATCCGAGGCGGTAGTCAGAGCCGTTCGAGGGCTGCTTCCACATGCTCGGTGAGTCCAGGGATTCGGGCGGTGTCGATGTCGAAGGTTTCGGTCAGTACGCGAACGACGTCGGCGGCGGACCCGAGTTCCGTTCGGCGGACTGGTTCGCCCGGACGGTATTCGTTGAGCGTCCTACCGCCGAGCGCCCATTTGGCGGTCGGGGTGACGATTCCCGCAACGATCGTTCCGACGAACGGAAAGCCGGGATAGGTTGAGGCGTACCAACTCCCGACCTGCAGATCGATCTCTTCCGGCACCACTCGGTCGAAGTAATAGATGGGTTTGTCTCCGCTACTTCGTTGCATGTTGAGAGTGAGTTCGTCGTCTGCCTCGACGAGGTGGTAGTCGGCGTGCGGCGTTTGCACAATGCTGTCGTTCTCGAACAGCATCGGAGCGGGCGGGGTGTGCGTGCCGAAGCCGACATCGACGAGGAACATCCGGCCGGTATCGGGAACGGTGACCTGCAGAACGTAATGCGTCCGTGGCGGCGCGATGCCCGTGGTGTCACCCCAAACGACCCGGCCGGAGTACCCGACGACGTCGTAACCCAGCTGGTCGAGGACGTACCGGAACAGCCCGTTGAGTTCGTAGCAAAAGCCGCCGCGTTTGCGGTCGACGATCTTGTCGGCCAGCGCGTCCGGACTCAGGTCGGCGACACCGACACCGCAGAGTGGGTCCAGGTTCTCGAACGGAATTGCCGCGAGTTGCTTCGTCACGAGGGCTGCGAGTTCGGCCTCGGTGGGAGCCGCGTGACGATGCCCGATCCGCTCCAGGTAGCGGGTGAGGATGTCGCTCATCGTGTAACTCTATTCGACTAAATATCAGCGTGGATGTAACCGCTGACAACGTCGAATTTGCGGTCGAAGGTGGAAGGACCCGCTGGGAATGCGGTCGCCCCTTGCGGGGCCGAAACTTTCGACACACCAAGGATTTACTGTGGCGCGTGAACTACACCTGGCTGGATTTCTGATCGCCTCGCACGTCACGCACTCGCACGCGGCATGGCGGCACCCAGGATCGGAGACCGACTACCTCGGCCCGGACTATTACCGCCGCGTCGCGCAGACGCTCGAACGTGGCAAGTTCGACTTCTTGTTCTTCGCGGACCTGCTTGCCACTCCGGTGCGCTACGGCAACGACATTCGCGTGCCGCTGAGCAGTGGTACCCAGGCTTCGGCGACGATCGACCCGTCGCTCGTCGCGGCAAGCCTGGTGAACGTCACCGAGAAGATCGGCGTCGCGATAACCAAGTCCACTACGTACTTTCATCCTTACGAGGTGGCCCGGATTTTCGCGACGCTGGATCACCTCTCGCGTGGACGGTCCGCGTGGAACATCGTCACATCGCTGAATCAAGCGGAGGCGCAGAATTTTGGTCTCGACAACCACCTCGGTCACGACGAGCGCTACGAACGCGCACACGAATTCGTCGAGGTCGCGCTGAAGCTGTGGGGGAGTTGGGACCGTGATGCCCTCGTGCAGGACAAGGAGACTGGCATCTTTGCCGATCCTGACAAGGTCCGCACTGTCGACCACGATGGGACGTGGTTCAAGTCCCGCGGGCCGTTGACGGTGCCGCATTCACCGCAGAGCCGGCCGGTCCTCATTCAAGCCGGATCGTCCAGCATCGGTAAGGATTTCGCCGCCCGCTGGGCTGAAGCGATCTTCGAGATCGATCCCACTCCTGAGGGTCGACGGGCGTACTACGACGACGTGAAGTCCCGCGCGTCGAACTTCGGGCGTAACCCTGACGACGTCAACATCTTCCCGTCTTTCGTCCCGTTCATCGGCGAGACCGAGTCGATTGCGCGGGAGAAGCAAGCGTTCCACAACGAACTCGCAGACCCGATCTCAGGCCTGATCACGCTGTCGGTGCACACAGACCATGACTTCTCGCAGTACGACCTGGACGCGCCGGTAGAAGACATACTCGTGCCGGGTACGCAGGGGCTGTTCGACGTCGCGCGACGACTCAGCGTGAACGACAACCTCACGCTGCGCGACATCGGAAAGCTGTACGCACAAGGCGTTCTGCTCCCGCAGTTCGTTGGCACGCCCGCCCAGATTGCCGACCAGATCGAAGACGGATTCAACGGCGGTGAAGCCGACGGCTACATCCTCTCCGCCGCACAGGCGCCAGGAACGTTCGACGACTTCGTCGACCTCGTCGTACCAGAACTGCAGCGGCGTGGCCTGTTCCGCACCGACTACACCGGGACAACGTTGCGTGACCACCTCGGTCTGGGTGACGCAAGCCTCACACCAGCGCCACGGCGAGTTGCGGTCGCCTGATCTGCGTCGTCACCGAAGCGCACCCCTTGTGAGTCTTTTAGGAGTCCAGGGACTCCCAAAAGACTCACGAGGGTGAGCAATTAGTTAGTTGTTGACAGCAGCGAGTGCGTCGTTGAACGTCTTGCTCGGCCGCATCACGTCGGCCAGCTTGTCGAGATCTGCCGCGTAGTAACCGCCGATGTCGACCGGCTCGCCTTGGACCTCGGCGAGTTCCGCGACGATCTTGTCCTCGTTCGCGGCCAACGTCTCGGCAAGTCCGGCGAACTGCTTCGCCAGGTCCGGGTCGTCGGTCTGGTTGGCAAGCTCTGTCGCCCAATACAGGGCGAGGTAGAACTGGCTGCCGCGGTTGTCGAGTTCGCCCGTCTTGCGTGACGGGTTCTTGTTGTTTTCGAGCAGCTTGCCGGTGGCGGCGTCGAGCGTCTTGGCCAGGATCGTCGCCTGCGGGTTGTCGGTCTTGCGACCGAGATCTTCCAAACTGACTGCCAGCGCGAGGAATTCACCGAGCGAGTCCCAGCGTAGGTGGTTCTCTTCGGTCAGCTGCTTGACGTGCTTCGGTGCCGAACCGCCCGCGCCCGTCTCGTACAGACCGCCCCCTGCCATCAGAGGCACGATGGACAGCATCTTTGCGCTGGTGCCGAGTTCCAAGATCGGGAACAGGTCGGTGAGATAGTCGCGAAGAATGTTGCCGGTAGCGGAAATGGTGTCCAGCCCGCGGATGAGACGTTCCAGCGTGTATCGCATGGACCGCACCTGCGACATGATCTGGATGTCCAGGCCAGCCGTGTCGTGGTCCTTCAGGTACAGGCGGACCTTCTTGATCAGCTCGTTCTCGTGCGGGCGGTACGGGTCCAGCCAGAACAGGACCGGCATGCCGGACTCACGTGCGCGAGTGACGGCCAGCTTCACCCAGTCGCGGATCGGGGCGTCCTTGACGGTGCACATGCGCCAGATGTCGCCGGCTTCCACCTGCTGAGTCAGCAGGACTTCGCCGGTGGCGATATCGACGATGTTGGCGTCGCCGTCTTCGGGAACTTCGAACGTCTTGTCGTGGCTGCCGTATTCCTCGGCCTTCTGTGCCATGAGGCCGACGTTCGGCACGGTGCCCATCGTGGCAGGGTCGAACGCGCCGTTCGTCTTACAGAAGTTGATGATCTCCTGGTAGATGCGGGCGAAGGTCGACTCCGGCATCACAGCCTTGGCGTCCTTGGTGCGTCCGTCGGCGCCGTACATCTTGCCGCCCGCGCGGATCATCGCAGGCATCGAGGCGTCGACGATCACGTCACTGGGGGAGTGGAAGTTCGAAATGCCTTTGCTCGAATCGACCATGGCGAGCTCGGGCCGATGCTCGTGGCACTTGTGCAGGTCTTCGGTGATCTCGTCGCGCAGCGACGACGGCAACGTCTCGATCTTCTCGTAGAGGTTGGCCATGCCGTTGTTCACGTTCACGCCCAGCTCGTCGAACAGTTCTTGGTGCTTGGCGAAGGCGTCCTTGTAGAACGTCCGGACCGCGTGGCCGAAGACGATGGGGTGCGAGACTTTCATCATCGTTGCCTTGACGTGCAGCGAGAACATCACGCCGGTCTTGCGCGCATCCTCCATCTGCTCTTCGTAGAACTCGAGCAACGCCTTGCGGCTCATGAACATGCTGTCGATGACGTCGCCCTCACCCATCGACACCTCGGGCTTGAGCACGATCGTTTCGCCGCTCTTGGTCCGCAGCTCCATCTTCAGGTCGCGTGCGCGGTCCAGCGTCATCGACTTCTCGCCGTGGTAGAAGTCGCCGTGCTTCATGTGCGCGACATGCGACCGTGACGCCATGGACCACTCGCCCATGGAGTGCGGGTGCTTGCGCACGTATTCCTTGACCGCTTTGGGTGCCCGACGGTCCGAGTTGCCTTCGCGCAGCACCGGGTTCACCGCGCTGCCCAGGCACCTGCCGTAGCGCGTGCGGATGTCTTTCTCTTCGTCGGTGGTCGGGTTCTCCGGCAGGTCCGGAACGTCGTAGCCCTTTTCCTGCAGTTCCTTGATGGCTGCCCGCAACTGCGGCACGGATGCGCTGATGTTGGGCAGCTTGATGATGTTGGTTTCGGGCAACTGCGTCAGCCGACCGAGTTCGTCCAGATTGTTCGGCACTTTTTGCTCGTCGGTCAGCCGATCGGGAAACTCCGCCAGGATTCGCGCCGCGAGCGAAATGTCGCTGGTCTCGATCGAGATGCCGGCAGGTTCGGCAAAGGTGCGAATGATCGGTAGGAAGGCAGCTGTCGCGAGAAAGGGCGCCTCGTCGGTCAGCGTGTAGATGATGGTCGGCTGCTCGGCACTCATTGTTGTTCTCCCGGCGTCACTTGTGGGGTCCGATTTTCGTCGCCGTTTTGTGACGGCGGCCTCAAGCATCTCACTATGGCTTTCGTTGGGCTTTCACTCGGCTGGTCCGACGTGAAATCGGCCGGGTTGGACTCGCCGAACTTCGTACCACCAACTCGACTTGGTAGGTCTCGTCGGCGAGCCGACGACTCCCCGCGGACGTGATGGTCAGCGGCGGGTTGTACTCCGGATCCAGGTTGACGCGCACGTCGACGGAGTTCGCGACGATGGACCCCGGGTCGACCACGCGTGGTTTTGCCCGTCCCCACAGCGGATTCCAGGTGCGGCCGATCTTGTCGAGCGCAGCCTCGGTCGGCTGGGGTAGCGCGCGATAGTCCTTCGATTTGGTCCTGATCTCCAGGCCGTGGCCGGCCGCTTTGGACAACATCCACGCGAACGGGATATCGGAAAGCTGGTGCTTTGGCTTGTGAAAGCGTTTGCGCGGGTCGAGCGAGATACCGCCACCCACATCGGTGTGGTCGCCCGCGAACCATACTTGGTGGAGTCCTTCTGCTCGGGCGTGCCACAGCGACGGAGTGAACTGCCGTCGTCGCTCGTCCAATGCCAAGGCGTGGTAGGCGTTGAGCACGTCCTCGTGCAGGTTCGTATCGTGGAACCCCCACTTCTCGTCGTCGTGCCGATCGAGCAGCGCAGCTGGAATACCCAGCGTGCCAACGGTTTCCCAGACGCCGATCATCATGATGCCCGGATCGACGAACTCTGCGGCCGCGGGGGGGTGCCATTTCCGCTCGGTCGTACGGGCGCGATAGCCCTTGAACGCCATCGAAATGATGTTGCGACTCTTGTCGACCGTCGGCAGGCCGCAGAACGCGATCATCCCGGCGATGCTGCGTGCCGTGAACGCGCCTCGGCTGAAGCCGAACAGGTACAGCTCGTCGCCTGGGTCGTAGACCTCGGCGATCTTGCGGTAGCCGCGCTTCACGCCCTTGTTGAGCCCAGCGCCGAACGCCCCGCCCTGCATGCGGCGGATCCACGAGCCGGAGGTGCCGACGCCTTTGTCGTAGATCACCATCTGCGTATTCGTGCGCTTGAGCACTGTGTACAGCCGGTAGACGTTGGTGTTGGAGCGGCGTTTCTTGCCCCATGTCCCGTCACAGCAGTACACGATCTTCTTCACCAGATCTCCTGTCCGCGCGTGGTGCTCAATCATGCATATACGAAATGACCCCTTTTGTGGACCAGATCGCGCATGTCGACCATTCTCCTCGCTAAGGACGTGGATGCATCGAGCGTCGCCGAGCTAGCGTTTACGAAAGTTGGCGACGAACTCGCGGAATGCCTCGCTGCTCAGCGACGATGCCTGCGCCCACGATTCGAAATCGACCGACGTCGCGAGGTCGGAGGTGGTGGCGATCCGGACCGACCGCTTGATGTTCGCGTTGAGTTCCGCGCCGCGCGTCGCGAACTTCTCGGCAAGCTCGCGTGCCTTCGCCTCAGGCTCGGTCGCCGTCATAGTGGCCAGCCCGAGACGGAATGCGTCCTCGGCGCTGATCACGTCGCCCATGAGCAGTGCCGCGGTCGCCTGTGCAGCGCCGATCCGCTCGGTCAGAAAGTACGAGCAACCGCCGCCGGGATGCAGGCCGATGTCGGCGAATGTCGGTCCGAATGCGGCGTACGGTCCAGCGACCACGATGTCACAGGCGAGCGCGATGTTGAGGCCGGCGCCGATGGCCGCGCCCTGGACCGCCGCGATCGTCGGGATGTTCAGGTCGCGGATGCCGAGGAAGGATCCGTAGACGCCCTTGAGGTTGTCCCGCAGCACGCCGATCGGCCTGGTGACATCACCGAACAGACTCTCGAGATTGGCGCCCGCGCAGAAAGCCTTGCCGGCACCGGTGACGATCAACGCCCGCGCATCGCGATCGGCCGCTACTGCTGCGATCGCATTCGCAAGCTCACCCAATAGGGCGCGATCCAACGCGTTTCTTCGCTCGGGCGCATTCAGCCTGATCGTGCGGATGCTGTCGTGGCTCTCGAGAAGGACCAGATCGTTCGTCGCTGTCATGGGCTCAGCCTAGAGATCCCACGGCGCTACTTGACGACCTCGACTTTGACGGGGTTGTCGGGGAACAAGATTGCACTGACATCACGAAGTAAAGGATTCACCGGCGGCTCTCCGTCGATCACCTTGTCGCTGTTGATGAATACGACGATCGACGAGTCGATCGCGGGATGGTAGACGGCGTAGGACATGTAGCCGGGGATTCCACCGTTGTGCCCGAGCCACCCTGTTGTGTCTTCGATTCCGAAGTCGTAGTGGTAGTTGTCGGTGTTGTCACCGATCGGGTCCCAACGAAGGCGTTCGCGCTGCAGGTCGATGTTGAGCAGCGTTCCTTTGGCGAGCAACTTCACCCAGAGGGTGAGGTCGTCGAGCGTGGAAATCAGCTGGCCGGCGGAGTAGGCCTGGGACGGGCTCCAATTCGTCGAGTCGACGATCGGATTGCTCGGATCCAGCGACGTGTAGCCGAACACGTGCGGAGCCGAGAAGTTCCCATCATGCGGCCACACCGTGTGGGAAAGATTGTTGGGACGCAGAATCTTTTCCTTCAGCACGTCCTCGAATGGTTTGCCTTCGATCTTCTCCACGGCCAATCCCAGCAGGACCGTGTTCGCGTTCGAATAGGTCGCGCTGGTGCCCGGCGAGTACTCCGGTCCCATCGCGTACGAGTACGCAAGCAGTTCTTGCGGCTCCCATGCCCGGGCAGGATCGGCGAAGAATGCCGCACGAAACTCCGGATTTCCCAAGTATTCCGACAGTCCCGCAGTCATGTTGCCGAGCATGCGAATTGTGATTCGGTCGCCCGCGGGCACGCCTTCTACGTATTTCGCTATCGGGTCGTCGAGTTTTAGCTTGCCTTCCTGAACCAACTTCAAGATGAGTGTGGTCGTGAAGGTCTTTGTAATGCTCCCGATCCGATGCTGCATTGCCGGATCGATCGGCTGCGGAGCGCCGGCGGTCGGTGCCGTCGATGCGTCGCCGACCGCGTGGGTCCACGTCCCGTCGGGAGTCGAGACCTGAATCAACACGCCGGGCGCCTTGCCGTCTGCGACGAACTGCTTCAAAAACGTTGTGGCCGAATCAATTCGAGATGCAGGCAGGGCATCTTTGGTGGTGTCGTCGGTACTGCCGCACCCGGCGCACACGACCGCGAGCACCACCAAGTTGCCGATCAAACGAGTTATGCGCATGCATCGACCCTCCGCACTGAGGTTCTGAGCCAAGCGAAGAATACGGCTAGCCAGCCCGACCGGTAGGCACATCGGTCAAGCCGCCCGTGATCGCGGCTTAATTCTGGCCGATCGCTCTGGGTAAGTGCCAGCTCCGCCAAAGGGCCAGCAACCGTAGGCCGGTCGCGAGAATCGTTCCCGCGATGACCGCCGCGCCGGCAGGAACGTCAAGCGCGTCGCCCACGACCGTGACGGCGGCGCCCAGCAGAGCCGGAACCGCGTAGAGATCTCGATGCAGGAGCAGCGGTACTTCGTTGACGAGCATGTCGCGCAATACACCGCCGCCGAGAGCAGTGGTCGCGCCGACCAGAACGGCGCCCAATGCGCTGGAACCGTGATCGAGAGCAATGCTGGCGCCGCCGGTCGCGAACAACCCCATACCGAACGCGTCGAAAAGGATGACGGCATTCCAGACTTTGCTCAACGCGGGATGTGCGAACGACACGACGATCGATGTCGCTACAGCGACGGTGATGCTCGGCCAGCGATCCAACGATGTCGGGGGATGAATGCCCAGCAGCAGGTCACGCAAGATCCCGCCGCCGATGCCCGTCGTCGCTCCCACCACACAGATTCCGAAGATGTCCAGCCGCTTGTTGACGCCGACGAGCGCTCCGGACGCGGCAAATACCGCAATGCCGACGAGGTTCAGGGTCTGTAGCAGCACGCGATCAGCGTAGGCGGCTGGTCAGCGCAGGCGCTTACGCCGCGAGGCGTTCCCGGGCATCGGCGACCAATTCGAGCGCGCGGACCCGCTCGACAGCCCTACGGCCATGGAAAGCGAGCATGACTTCGTCAGCATCGGCTTCGGCGGCGAACTCGGTGATCGCGGCAATCGCATCGTCTGCGGTTCCGACGACGGACCGTCGCATCATCGCCAAGACCTGGCGCCCCTGCGGCGTGGTCGCGACTGCATCCAGTTCGTCGTCGGTGAACGACTCGGCTTGTGCGACACCACGCAAGAGGAAGGACCGGACCCGCGAACGACGCACCGCGGCGAAGATCTCGTCAGCCTCGGCGTGAGTCGGCGCCACGGTCGCATTGAACGCGGCGATGACATAGGGCTCCGAAAGTTGTTCGCTCGGACGAAAATTGGCACGGTACGCAGCGACGGCGTCGAGAAGCAGGTCGGGTGCGAAGTGCGAGGCGAACGCGTAGGGGAGACCAAGCTGCGCGGCGAGCGAGGCGCCGAACATCGACGAGCCGAGGATATAGAGCGGCACGTTCGTGCCCGCACCGGGGAATGCCTGGACCCCTTCGACCGCCGACCGGCCCGCGAGATACGCCTGAAGTTCGAGAACGTCCTGAGGAAATTGGTCGCTGGCGCGGACGTCGCGGCGCATGGCTCGAAACGTTCGCTGATCGGTGCCTGGCGCACGGCCGAGGCCGAGATCGATCCGGCCGGGATGCAGCGTCGCAAGAGTTCCGAATTGTTCAGCGATCACCAGAGGCGAATGGTTCGGCAGCATCACACCGCCGGCGCCGAGCCGGATCGTCGACGTGTGCGCCGCAATATGCGCGATCAGCACTGCCGTCGCACTGGACGCAATGGTCGGCATGTTGTGGTGCTCTGCATACCAAACCCGTTCGTACCCTGCAGCTTCCGCCGCCCGCGCCAGCGCGACGCTGCCGGTGAACGATTCAGCAATCGTTTCGGTCCGGCTGACGGGGGCAAGGTCCAGTACGGAAAGGCGCATGAACGGTCCAACCCGGACCTGGAGTGTCGTATTCCTTCTTGCTCTCGCGGGAACAGTGGCCGTGAGCGGTGGGTCGCTAGGTTCGATTGATTGCTGACCACTTCCGACCCTCTGGAGACAGCAACCCACCGGGTCACGCCAGCAACGAAGCCTGGGCCAAGACTGGTGTGACTGCAGGCCGTGCGGCATCAATGTCGCAGCCAGTCGATCTAACCGGCTGGGTGTGACATCGATGCGATGGAGGGTCGGTCACTTCCGACACTCCGGAGACAGCAACCCGTCCAGTCACACCAGTCACGAAAACCGTTGGTGCCGTTGATCGCTCACCGAAACGTGTCAGTGGGTCCCGATACACTACGAACATGCTTGCGACCGCGACCGGAGTAGCCGACACCACCGTCGACGCCGCCCTCACCGCGCTCGAAAACGCCGCCACCGCACTCCATGATCTGAACTTCGAGGTGTTGTCCAACCCCGAACGCGTCACCGTGTTGCAACGCCTGGAAACTGTGGCGCGGATGATCCCCTCCGTGGGACACACCCTGATCGCCCACCAACAACAATGGGTCTACCGCGAACTCGGCAACGGCAACCTCACCTGGGTCCTCAGCGACGCCTTGCGCATCACCCCCGGCGACGCGCGTACCCGCACTCACCTCGCCGACGAACTCGGACCACGCCAAGCGATCACCGGCCAACCCCTGGACCCGATCTACACCGAAACCGCCGCCGGGCAGAAAGCCGGTCAGATCGGCGACCCGCACATCAAGGTCATCCGCGACTTCTTCAAGAGTCTCCCGCACACGATCGACATCGACACCCGCGAGCAGGCCGAAGCCGCGTTGGCGACACTGGCACGCACGCTACGACCCGACGAACTCCGCGCCGCAGCCAACCGCATGCTGGCCCACCTCAACCCCGACGGCACCCTCGACGACGAGAGGGACCGCGCCCGCCGCCGCTCGTTCGATCTGGGTAGACAGGGTCCGGACAAGATGACAAAAGGGTCGTTCTGCGCCGATCCGGAATTTCGGGCGTATCTGGAGGCGGTGTTCGCCAAATGGGCCAAACCCGGCATGTGCAACCCCGACGACGACACCCCCATCGTCGACGGTGACCCGTCCGACGACGCCGCCAAACGCGACACAAGATCGACCGGGCAACGCCAACACGACGCGCTGAAAGCGATGTCGCGGGCGATGCTCGCCTCCGGACAACTCGGCCAACACCGCGGCTTGCCGGTCACCGTCGTGGTGACCATGACCTTGAAGGAGCTGGAAGAAGCCGCCGGCAACGCCACCACCCACACCGGATCCCTGCTGCCGATGCGCGACGCCATCCGCGTCGCCGCCCACGCCCATCACTACCTGGCGATCTTCGACGACGACGGTCGCCCGCTCTACCTCGGCCGCAGCGAACGTCTCGCGCAACCCGATCAACGGATCGTGATCTTCGCTCAACACAAAGGCTGCACCTTCCCGGGGTGTTCGCGCCCGGCCAGCCACTGCGAATGTCATCACTGCCGAGAATGGGAAGCCCAACACGGACTCACCAACGTCGACGAACTCACCTTCGCCTGCCCGATCCACCACCCGCTCGTCGGGGTCAACGACACCGACTGGAAAACCATCGTCGCCCCACCCGGGCACCGCTACCCCGGACGGACCCTCTAAATCCCGCCCAAACACATCGACCCGCAACAGAAACCGCGGATCAACCACTACCACCACCCCGGCGAATACCTACTCGACGAGTCCGATGATGACGAACCACGAAAACCATAAACTGACTTCGGCAATTCAGGGGGTTTCCTGCGCGCGGCGAGAGGGCATTCGTGTACATGCCCTTCGATCTGACCCTCACGCCGGCGCAGCAAGATCTCGTCGCGCGTACACACGATTTCGCCGAGAACGTTGTAAGACCGGTTGCAGCGGAATATGACCGAAACCAAGAGTTCCCGTGGCCCGTTCTCGAAGAGGCGGCGGAACGAGGTTTCTACAGTCCACTCTTCTATCGCGATCTGATCGGCGACCCGACAGGACTGTCGCTGCCGGTGTTCATGGAAGAGCTGTTCTGGGGGTGCGCGGGAATCGGCTTGGCCATCGTGATGCCCGCGTTGGCCTTGTCGTCGATCGGCCAGGCCGCGACTCCCGAACAGATGCTGCGTTGGGCACCCGAATGTTTCGGGACGCCAGGAGATCTCAAGCTCGCCGCCTTGGCGATCTCCGAGCCGCAAGGCGGCAGCGATGTGCGCAACCTCCGGACTACCGCGCGCAGAGACGGCGACGACTGGATCATCGACGGGCACAAGATGTGGATCGGCAACGGCGGCATAGCGAACGTCCACGTCGTCAACGCCGTCGTCGACCCTGAATTGGGCCACCGAGGGCAAGGGTTGTTCGTCGTTCCAGGTGGAACGCCCGGACTCGAGCTAGTTCGCAAGCTCGACAAGCTCGGGTGCCGGGCATCGCACACCGCCGAGTTGCGATTCAACGGTTGCCGGATTCCGGGGGAGAACCTCCTCGGCGGGGAGGAGAAGTTGGCGCGGCGGTTCGATCGGGTCAGGGAGGCGCAGAAGAACGGCGGCAGCGGCAGCAAGGGATCGAGCACACTCGGCACGTTCGAGCAGACCCGTCCCATGGTTGCCGCGCAAGCAATCGGAATCGCGCGTGCCGCATTGGAATTCGCGACCGAGTACGCCAACGAGCGTGAAGCGTTCGGCGCGCCCATCATTCGTAATCAAGGAGTGTCGTTCCCGCTTGCGGACATCGCCATGCAGATCGACGCCGCGCGGTTGCTGACGTGGCGTGCCGCGTGGATGGCCGCAAACGGCGTCGACTTCCGCCGTGGCGAGGGGTCGATGTCGAAGCTCGCCGCCAGCGAGGTTGCGGTTCGCGCGACCGAACAAGCGATACAGACCTGTGGGGGATGGGGCTACATCAGCGATAATCCAGTCGAGAAGTGGTATCGAGATGCCAAGTTGTACACCATCTTCGAAGGGACAAGCGAGATTCAGCGGGTAGTGATCGGCCAAGCACTCGGCGCGGCGGAGGGCACTCCGCCGCTGCACGTCGATCTCGGCCCGAGTGGATGGTCTCTCGATCGTACCTTCGGGCGCGGCACCCCAGCGCGTACCCGCGCCGGCCAGATGTTGCTGTCGGCGAAGGACAAGGTGCCTTCTCCGATGCTGAAACTGGCTATGAAGGTGATTGCGCCGCCGAAGAAATAGTGGGCGGCCTCAGGCTTCGGCGATCTCCTTGATCGATGCCAAGCCCTTGTCGAAGTCCTTCAAGATCGCCTTGTCGAAGTACAGCTTTCCGAGGACGGTCATCAGGATGTTGCGGTCGCCGCTCATCGTCCACGAGAGCCTGGTCCCGCCGTCGGCAGGCGAGAGTTCGAAGATCGTCTTGTTCTTCGCTTTGAACGGAGTGATGAACTCCAAGTCGATGTCGACGCGGCTCGGCGTGGAGCCCGTGATCTCCATGTTTCCGCTGCCGACCTTCTTGTTGCCAACCCACGCGTACTTGGCGCCGACGCCCTTGTCGTTGCCGGTGAACGTGCGCTTCAGCTCTGGGTCGAGCGCCTCCCACGGCGACCACTTTCCCCACTCGTGGAAGTCGTTGAGAATCGCGTGAACCGTCGGGGCATCGGCCTTGATGGTGGTGGTACGGGTCTGTGCAAATGCTGGCATGGCTGAGGAGCCTAGCGTGATCAGTTGAGTTCCTCGCGGCAAACTTCGAGGGGTTTGGCTGCAATGCAGTCGTTCCAGTCGGACTGCTTGTCGCCTGACGTTGGCGGCTCGCCGCAACGAACTCCGCAACGGTCCGCGTTGATCACTCGCTCGCCGTTCGGCCAGTAGCACGCGGTCGCGTCGCAGGTGTAGCCGCGATCGACCGAACTTTCCTGATAGGTATCACCAGCATTCATCAGGGCGACTACGAAAATGGCGGGCGCAAGCACGCCGGTCGTGGCGGCCATGAGCGCGGTCATTTTCATCGTTCATCCTCCCGGTCCACCACACGATCGCCGTGAGTTTAGTTGTGATCGCGGAATCACGAATGCCGCTGCCCTCAGGCGCTGCGAGCCTCGGTGATCAGCTTTATCGCCCGCGGACCGACTCCATGCAGGCTGGAGAGCTCGCGCAGGTCGGCGGGCAAATCTGCGATGGTGCGGTAGCCGGCGTCGATCAGGGCGCCGGTCGCGGGTCGGCCGATCCGGATGCCGTCGAAGGTAGGGCCTCGGTCTGCGTCGCTCGATTCCATAGGTGTTCTCCTCCGCTATTTCTGTAGGACCCGAAAGGCGATCCGGCGGTTTCCGCCGTTGGCCTGCACGAGCGAGAACCACAGCAACAGCGCGCCGTCGACGACGTCCTGTTTGTCCTCGCCGAGGTAGGCAGGTCGTAGCCCGACCGCGCTGATCAATTCTTCGAGCACCGGCCGATCGGCCGCGCGGCAGGAGAAGAACAAGTCGGCAGGCTCGCCGTCGAAGATCGGCTCTGCGAAGTTCTCCCAGCCGAGGGTGTTGAACACTCGGGCGTAGCGGGCTGTCGGCACCGCGGCCGCCACCTGGACCGATGCGTTGGCGCTCGCTCCGCCGAACTGGTTGGTTGCATCGATAATCAGCTTGCCTGCAAGGGATTTGGCGTGTTCGGCCAACAACTCGCCGAGCGCACCGGGCGGCACAGCGAGCAGCACGACGTCGGCGGCGGCGAGCGCGGCGGCGACGTCGACGAGCGGCGGGCCGCCGACGGAGTCGCCCGGGTGGCGCGAACCCAGTTTCACCTCGTGGCCTGCCCGACCCAGTGCGTCGCCGAGAGTGGCACCGACCTTCCCGGTCCCGATTACACCAATTCGCATAGCAATCTCCTTCGCATCCGTTGCTAGTTGATACGACGCAGCGTGCCGAAAATCATCGGTCGGGAAGATCGAACAATGGGAACAGTCGCTCGGCGTCGAGGAAAGTCGTGATGTCGGAGATGAGCCCGTCAGCGATATCGAGAACGGTCAGCGCAAACGGTTCGTCTCGTTCGCCAGGGCCGACCGGCCGGTATTGAGCGAACGCCGGCGAGCCGTTCGCGCTGGTCGGCACCAGTCGTGCGCCCTCGCATGGACGATCGGCCGCACTCAGCGCTCGACGGATCTGCTCGCGGCCTTGAATCCACCACGGCAGAGGTGGCATCGACATCGTCACGTCGTCGCGCATGACTGAGACCATGCCATCGATGTCGTAGCGCTCGAAGGCGTCGCAGTAGCGCGCAAGCAGTGCCGCGTGATGAGGGTCGAGGGGGTCGTAGCTCGACCCTTGGCCGGCCGAGGTCGAATTGATCGTTGCCCGCGCGCGCTGGAGGGCGCTGTTGACCGATGCCTGGCTCGTGTCGAGCAGAGCCGCAACTTCTACGGCGGTCAGTCGGAAGACGTCGACAAGGATCAGTGCAGCACGTTGGCGTGGCGGAAGCTGTTGCAGCGCAGCGACAAAGGCGAACCGGATCGTTTCGCGTTGGGTCACGATCTCGGCAGGGTCGGCGCTGGTCGGGACCGCGCGAGCATCGGGTACCGGCAGGATCCACGACTCGTCCGGCAGGGGTGTGCCCACATTGGGTCCTGGAGCCGATGCGTCCGAGAAGTCCATGGCGCGGGCTCGACGCTGCGAGCTACGCAGCATGTCCAGGCAAATGTTGGTGGCAATTGCGAACAGCCAGGTCCGTACGCTGGCCCGACCTTCGTCGAAATCCGCGCGGCTGCGCCACGCTCTTTCGAACGTCGCCTGCACAGCGTCTTCGGCTTCGAACCCCGAACCGAGCATGCGATAGCAGTAGCCCGTCAACGGGATCCGCAGCACCTCGACCGCTGCACCGAACGAACCGCCTGGATCAGAGAGCACCCACCGACACTAACTCGGCGCCGTGTCAGCCGGCTGGGACGACCAGGTCGTGGACGAAGCGCATCTTCTCCAACACGTTCGGTGCGAGGACGAACGGGTAAAGGTCCTGGTGGCCCATCGAACGGTTGATCTGGTTCAACGACCACGACAGCGGCAGCCACCAGTCGATGATGCGGGTGAAACCGATCTCGCCCGGCAGTGGGGATTCGAGGGTCGACGCCGCTGGCGCCATCCCGAAGGCGGCTGACGTGTCCAGTGTGTCCCGGATATGCAGGTAGTGCGCGAAGGTCTCGGCCCAGTCTTCGGCGGGATGCATTGTCGCGTAGGAGGAAACGTAGTCCGACTCCCAGCCGGCGGGCGCGCCCTCGGAGTAGTGGCGGTCCAAGGCGGCTTGGTAGTCGTCGTCGGGGTTCCCGAAGAGCTTTTCGAATCGCGCACGATGCTCGCCGTCGCCGACGAGAACGGTCTGGTAGTAGTGCCCGATCTCGTGGCGAAAATGCCCGACCAGCGTGCGGTACGGCTCGGCCATCGAGACGCGAAGTCGTTCCCTGTGCACATCGTCGCCCTCGGCGAGGTCGAGCGTGATGAGACCGTTGTCGTGACCGGTGATCACGTTTTCCTGCACGCTCGACAGCAGATCGAATGCCAGTCCGCCTGTCGGATCCTGGTCGCGCCCCGTGATAGGCAGCCCGAGTTCAGTGAGTTCGAGAATGACCCGACGCTTGTTGGTCTCGGCATCGGCGAATGCCGTCATGCCGTCGATGTCGTTGTCCGACGGGCGGGTTCGAGTCAACCGGCACGACTCACACAACGGTTCGTCCGACTCCACCTCGACCAGCCAATTGCACCGCGCCACTTTGAGATTGGCGCAACTTCGCCATTGAGTCTCACCCTCGAGCACAGTGTTGTCGGAATTGTCGAGGGCGAGCATCGTCCGAGTCGGTAGGTGGAACCGCACAAAACTACGGCAGTTCAAACACACCGAGTTCTCGAACGTCAATTGCTGCCCACAGTGTCGACACACAAAATCACGCATACGGCCACATCCCTTGTCCCCGTGGTCGCCCAGTGCGCACACTCGTCCTCGACTACCCAACCAGACCAGTTGAAAAACACCGCATCCGGCGGAGTGTCCTAGATCACCACGCTGCTGCGCATCCTCAGTTGTAGAGCCGTGCGATGAACGCATTCAGGTTGGTGCGCAGCCGCGCGACCTTCTCTTCTGGACTGAGATCCTCGCGATAGCGATTTCCCATTGCAGGCTGCTTTCGTCCACGCGCGTACAGCGAGCAGGCGAGGTCCGCGCACATATAGGTGCCGACCGAGTTGCCACGCCGCCCGGACTCGCCGGCCTTCGAGGCCGTCATCAGGACAACGCCGCCGCCGGTGTGCGTGGTCGTGCAGATTGCGCACATTTGCGCTTTGCCGAATCCGCCGGTTTCGTGGCGCAGGGCAACCCCGACCAGACGACCGTCCTGGGGCGCCACCAGGTAGCAGCGGCCAGGCAGGGACGGTTCCGTCCAGCCGAGGAAGTCGAGGTCGTCCCACGGCCGCTCGTCCAAGTCACGAGGCACGCGTAACCGCTTGGCATCGCCCTTCGAGCAGTTGACGAACGACGATCTGATCTCGCGTTCGATGACGGGTTCCATGGTGTTTCGACTCCTCGGGCGGTGTGGTTTGCCGTCGTGACGTTAGGGGAGGTCGTTACTTCGGGCAAGGGAATTTGCGGCAGCACAGCTCGCTACAGTCGGTGTTCGATACATCGACAGCAATCCACGGAGGCGTTGTGCGCGCGATTCAGGTAAAGCGTTTGGACGGACCGAGTGCTGTCGAGCTGGTCGAAATCGATGAGCCGTCGGCGGACGACGCCGTGGTGATCGTCGATGTGGCAGCAGCTGGAATCACCTATCCCGATGTGCTGTTGACTCGTGGGAAGTACCAGCTGAAGCCGCCGCTTCCGTTCGTCGTCGGGAGCGAGGTCGCTGGAGTGGTCCGGTCGGCGCCTGCCGATGCGGGTGTTTCGCCGGGTGACCGCGTGCTCGGACTCGCGGTATTCGGTGGTGGCGCAGCCGAAGTCGTCGCGTTGCTCCCTGGTCTGGTGTTTCCTTTACCCGCCAACGTCTCGTTGGAGCAGGGCGCCGGACTGCTGACCAACGATTTCACCGCGCACTTCGCCCTTCGTGAGCGCGGACGCCTACGTGGGGGCGAAACGGTCCTCGTTCACGGCGCGGCGGGCGGAGTCGGTACGTCAGCGTTGCGCATGGCCCGCGCGCTCGGCGCCGGTAGGACGATCGGCGTGGTCAGCACACCGGAGAAGGGTGACGTCGCGCGGGCGGCTGGTGCGACCGACGTCGTCTTGGTCGACGGTTGGCTTGCGGCGGTCAAGAACCTCACAGGTGCGGCAGGGGTCGACATCGTGATCGACCCGGTCGGCGGCGACCGATTCACCGACAGCGTCCGTTCGCTCGGTCGCGGCGGGCGGTTGCTCGTCATCGGGTTCACGGGAGGCGAGATTCCGACCGTCAAGGTCAATCGATTGCTGTTGAACAACGTCGAGGTCGTCGGCGTCGGCTGGGGTGAGTGGGTGCGCGGGGACCCAACGTTCCTGGCTGAACAGTGGAAGGAGATCCGCGCGCTCCTGGAAAGCGGTGCGCTGTCGGCGCCGGATCCAGTGGTGTTCCCGCTCGACCAGGCAGCGGCTGCGCTCGATTCCCTCGAAAGCCGTACTGCGACAGGCAAGATCGTCCTAGGGTTGTAACGAAGCCACGATCCTCGAGAGGTCACCATGCAGACGGAAATCAGTTGCGGACCTGCGTTCGCATTCGCCGAAATCGCTGTTCCGCCAGGTGGATCGGTGCGGGTCGAGGCAGGCGCGATGGCGATGATGCGGGGCGATGTCTCGACCACGACGTCGACGAGTGGTGGCTTCTTGAAAGGGCTACGCCGCTCTCTGGGAGGGGCGAGTTTCTTCGTCAACGACTTCACCAGCCAACGCGGGGGACTCGTCGGGGTTGCAGGCACGCTCCCCGGCGACCTGGTTCAGACGTCTGTCGCCGGCGGAACGGCGCTGCTCGTGCAGTCCGGCTGTTGGCTGGCCTCCGATCCGACCGTCGACGTCGACTCGAAATGGGGCGGGAGCAAAGGCCTTTTCAGTGGCGCGGGTTTGGTCCTGCTGCGGTGCAGCGGAAACGGCGACATCCTGCTGTCGAGCTACGGCGCAATCCGGTCGTTCACACTGGCCCCTGGCGAACCCATCACGCTCGAGTCCGGTCACGTTGTCGCGTTCGACGAGTCGGTGCAGTACCGCATTCGCAAGGCGGGTGGTTGGAAGTCGACGATTCTCGGTGGAGGTGGCATCGTCACCGAGTTCACCGGCCCGGGTCGGGTGTGGATGCAGACCCGAAGCGCGACGGACCTCGTCGATTGGCTTCGTTCCCGGCTGCCGTCGAACAGCGGTAACAACGAGGCCTCGTCATAACCGACACAACAGGACCACGTACGAAGTTCTTCACGTCTCCACAGGTAGGTAGGGAATACTGCAACCTGTGCTGACGCACCACTGGATCCGGCTGCGACGACCCCGAGTGCTGCTCACGCTCGCGGTCACAGCGTCGGTGGTCTTGACAGCCTGCTCGGGACTGCGCTCCGAATCGGATACCGCTGTGGTGAATTCTGCGGCGACTCCTCGGCTCACGCTCGATACGACCGTCAAGTACGGAAATCTGTACAAAGACGGTCTACTGCCGGTCGGTGACAACAAATATGTTCTCGACCAGGCTCGCGCTGGATATGTTTACGTTTGCCCGAAGTACGCGCACGCCTTGACGACTGCACCGCCGATTGGTGCGAACGTTCCAGGTCCGTGGTTCAGTGCAGACCGTCAGTGGTACGACCCGAGCAAGAAAGTGCACGTGGAAGGCCACGTACATCACGAGGACGCCGAGTTTTCCGAAACGGTGGGGCACTCGCACATCATCACCACGAACGACATTCCCCGGTTTCACACCACGGGGGTATTCCCGATCAGCCCGACCGACGTGGCCTTTTCCTACGACCAGAATCCCAACGAGATCGACGAGCAAAACCTGACGTACGTGCTCCCTGTGGCCCCGAGCTACGGCGAGCCGCAATGCGTCGGCCACGAGGTCGGCGTCATGTTGTCGGGCGTTGTCCTCTACACCGCGCTCGACGCGACTGGGCGCGATGCCGGTGCTTGGGAGGTGCAGGACGACTGCGACGGTCACCCCGAGCTGACGAGCACGTACCACTACCACACGGGCAGCCCCTGCATGCCGACCGCTTCGACCACCGAGGTGCTCGGCTACGCCCTCGACGGGCACCCCATCACTGGCGCGAAAATCGATGCCGAAAACGTCCTGACCACGCGCGATCTCGATGAATGCCATGGGATTACGAGCACCGTTAATGTCAACGGTCAATCGGTCGAGATGTACCACTACGTCCTGACAGCCGACTTCCCGTACACGGTGAGCTGCTTCCGCGGCCGACCGATCGCCTCACCCAGCGTCACCGGTCGAGAGCACGAACCACCGCCGTCTCCGCACTAGCGGTCAAAGACGGCGCGGGTCGGCGCTTCGCACCGTCGCGGACCGCGGAGGCGATTTCGCTGCCGGTCGCGCGCCAGAGGTCGGGCCGATCCCGCAGGGCGCGCCAAGCAGCGAGGACGAGACGTCGGGGGTTGAGCAATTGCGCTGGCAGCAATTCGTGGTTCAGCAGCCGAAGCAGACGCGTCGTGGCCTCGGGGTCGGTGGCGATGTCACGCAGAATGCGGTTGACCAGCGGGGTCGTCGTGCCCGGGGCGCCCATGTCGGATGCAAACAAATACATCGGATACGCGTCTTTGTCGCGCCAGCGCCACCAACGCTGGGTCGCGGCGTCGACAGCAGCGGTATCGGCAAGGTCGTCGGGCAGGTCTTCGGCGAGGCGCTCGGCCTGCCGCAGAGCGTCGGCGATGCCCTGGGCCGGCGTGAAATCTTTGAAATGTCCGGCGTCGCCGAGCAGTGCCCACCCGGCGCCGGCGGACTGCCGGAAGTAGCTGTGCCAGTCGTTCATCACCCGAATCGGTCCGACGCGTCGTGCATCGCCGAGCAGGTCGGCAAGCTCGGACCAGCCGGCGATCCCAGCGCGGAATGCGGCGTTCCGGTTGGAGTGGAACTCGGCGCGTTGTGCCCAGTCGACTGCGATGCCTGCCATGTACAGACCGGAATCGGTGGGACTGGCAAGAAAGGCTAGAGCGCCACGGCGACCGAGCCGAAGCCTGCCTTCCCGGTCACCTACCCCTTCGAAATACGCCCACGCCGGCATCCGGCCAGGCGGGCGAACGTCGTATTCCGCCGCACCGACTGCGGCTGCGACGCTCGAATGACGACCGTCCGCGCCGACGACGAGACGAGCGCCGATCGGGCCACCCTCGGTATCGACGCCGACAACTCGCCCGTCCTCGACGAGAAGACCGGTCATCTTTGTCCCGGTGCGTACGTCCGCGCCCGCCGTGCCCGCCGCCTCGACCAGTACCGAGTCGAGCGTGCCTCGCCGAACGCACAGTCCTGGCTGGGTGAACACTGCTTGGTCCAGCGCACCGTCGATACGGACGTCGTCATTGACCAGGGTGAACCGGTCGATTTTGGGCGCACCGGACGCGAGGACGGTGTCGAGCACGCCGATGCGGTCGAGAATGCCGACACCACACGGCTGGATCACATGGGTCGAGGGCGTGTCCGACGGAAAGTGCGCCTTGTCCAGCACGCACACGCGTAGCCCACGCCGCGCCAGCAAGACGGCGAACGGCGACCCGGCGCAGCGTGCTCCGACAATCGCGACGTCGAAATGTTCCATCGTGCGTCCCTCCAGCGAAGAACTTACCACTGGTCAGTCTGCACCGATTCTGCAAACTTATCAATGGTCAGATCCGCGCTATGATCCGGGGATGACGGCGAGCAAACGGCCCTACCATCACGGCAATCTGCGAGAGGCAGCAATCGAGGCTGCGGTGGCGGAGGTGCAGCGCGTTGGCGCTGCGGGAGTGAGCATGCGCGAAATCGCACGACGCGCAGGCGTCGCACATTCCGCGCTGGCGTACCAGTTCGGCGACAAGTCGGGGCTGTTCACAGCGGTCGCGACCGAAGGTTTCCGTCTGGCCGCCGACGCCATCGGCCCCGCGGCGACCGGGCCGGAGGGGTTTCTGCAAGGCGGGATGGCGTACGTCATGTTCGCACTGACGCATCCTGGCCACTTCGAAGTGATGTTTCGTGCCGACCTCTACCGTGCGGACGATCCCGACCTGATCGAAGCTCGCGATGCGGCTTTCGCGATCCTCGACGGCAGTGCCCGCATCAGCCTCTCCGCCAAGCCGGGGGAAGACGTCACCGGTGCGGTGGTCGCCGGCTGGGCACTCTCACACGGGTTCGCGTCGTTGTGGATGACGGGAAATCTGCAGGACCGCACCGGCGCCGACCCGGTGCAGTTCGCCGGTCAACTCGCGCGCGGCATCGTCAGGCTCGGCGAACTCGCCCAGCGACAGATCGACAGTGCCTGATTGTCGTGACCAAAATTCGGGTAGCCGGTCCGCGAGACGTTGTGGGAGGTTGTTTTCATGGAGCATCGGTATCCGCCAGAGGTCGACCAGGCGCTGAAATCTGTCGCGGAGCGGTACGGTCTGTCGCTCGATTCTGTGCAGAGCCTCTTCTTCGCCGTGGGCAGAGGCGGCGGAAGGATGGCGCAGTTCTCCATACCGGAACTGGGTGGCAGTGGGCAGTGGATGCTGGGTGGAATGACCATGGTGGGCAACATGTTCGACCATGGGCTCAAGGCGCGAGTTGACGCGTTGTGCAACGAGTTGGCGACGCTGTGGTCGTCGATGCCTACACCACGGACGGCGGATGCCGCGCGTGACGCGGGGTTCTCGGGTGATCGTTGGTGGCCGGAGGAGTTGGGTGTGCCCAGCTCGAGCGGTGGCCAGAACGAGACTCGCTACGCGTACTTTCCTCGCGCTCGGCGCCTCGCGATTTCCTCCGCGGGCCGTGTGACGGTGTACGACACGCTCGAGCACTCCATCGGCGGCGTGTCACAGCAGCAGGGGAGTGGGCCGAGCAGCCTGCAGTTCTCCAGTCAGGTCGGAACGTTCTCGGTGTCGAGTTTGCCCGTAGTCGAACCCACCGCTGTCGAACCCACCGCTGTCGAACCCACCGCTGAAGCGCCAACGCCTGCGGCTCCGACCGAGCGGGCGGCGCCCGAATCGGGTATCTCGGCAGATTCGATCATCAGCTCGATCGAAGCCCTTGCCGGACTGCATGCTCGTGGAATCCTCAGCGACGACGAATTCTCGGCGAAGAAGGCCGAACTGCTCTCCCGGCTGTAGGTGCCGGGCACGTCGTCATCGAACCAGTTCCAGCTTCGGCTTTCCGACATCGGCGAGCGCGGCTGCCAGGGTCGGGTAGGGATTCAGGGCTGAGGAAAGTCCGGTCACCTCGAGAACGCGGTTGACGCACAGGGTCCCGGCAACCATGAGTACGCGGCGCCCGGTGAAGCACGCGGCGGCTTGGGCGCCGATCAACGCATCGAGACCGGCCAACCCGAGGAAGGTCATCTCCGAAAGGTCCAGGACAACGGTGCGTTCGCCGGCGCGGACCTGCCACATCAGCTGAGTGTTGAAGTCCTTCGCATTGGCGAGGTCGACTGCACCGGTCACCTTGATCACTGTGACCCCGGCGGCAATGCGCATGGACGAAGAAGCGGTGGGGAGTGGGACGCGATCGCTGCGCATGTGGAATCCCAGGTGGCTGAATCGAGAAGGCGCCAGGGTCTGGGGCGGCGGGAATTTAATCTCCGACAGTGGTTCAAAACTATCACGGTCAGACAGGTCTGTCTGCATCCGAAATCGCTACGGTGACCAGCGTGGCGTCCTCGCCTACAACGTGCGCCGTGCCGGGTTGGCGCCGCGTAGAGTTAACGGTTACCGACCTAGACCCCGTCGAATCCGTCGACCGAATTGTCGCCGAAACGAATGGGGAATTGTCATGAACAGCGCAGCCGCCGGGGCGTCCCCGACAGGCGGTGGCGACGGCACGTCGGTGTGGCGTGACCGGAAACGTTATCTGTGGATGCTCAGCCCGCTTGCACCGGCGACGGCATTGCTTCCTTCGCAATTGGTGCTGCATACCGGGATGACGGTGTTCTGGTGGTTCGGGCCGATCCTGGTATTCGGCGTGGTGCCGATCCTTGACGCGGTGGTTGGAGCGGACGGTTCGAATCCGCCTGACGAGATGTACGCCATGCTCTCGCAGGACCGGTTCTACCGGTGGTGCACGTACCTCTTTCTGCCGGTGATGCTGGTGGGGCTGGTCGTTGCTGCTCACATGTGGTCGAGCGGAGGGCTGAGTGTGGTTGACAGCATTGGCTTGGCAGTCACGGTGGGCCTCGTCAGCGGCATCGGGATCAACGCCGCCCACGAGCTGGGGCATCGCGTCGAAAAGCTCGAACGCTTGCTGGCGAAGGTGGCGTTGGCGCCGTCGGCTTACGGGCATTTCTACACCGAGCACAACCGCGGTCACCACGTGAACGTCGCGACGTGGGCGGATCCCGCGTCGGCACGATTCGGCGAAAGTCTGTGGAAGTTCTTGCCGCGCAGCATCGTCGGAGGCTTGCGTTCGGCCTGGACGCTCGAACGCAACAGGCTCGCTTATCGTGGACGAACGCCTTTCACCGTGCACAACGATGTCCTGCAGGCATGGGCCCTCAGTGTGCTGCTGTTCTCGACTCTCATTGCGATTTTCGGATGGTCGATCGCGCCCTATCTGGTCGTGCAGGCGGTCGTCGCTTTCACCATGCTCGAAACGACGAACTACATCGAGCACTACGGCCTTCGTCGGCGTGTACTGCCGAACGGTCGCCATGAGCGATGCAGTCCGCAGCACAGTTGGAACAGTGACCGACTACTGACCAACGCGTTCTTGTTCCACTTGCAGCGGCACAGCGACCACCACGCCAACCCCGGTCGGCGATACCAGACTCTGCGCAGCTTCGATGACGCCCCGCAACTTCCTGCCGGCTACGCCACGATGATTGTGTTCGCGATGATTCCACCGTTGTGGCGAGCAGTGATGGACCATCGCGTACTCGCGCATTGCCGCGGCGACGCGCAACGGGTGAACGTAGATCCGCGCCGCCGCGAGCAACTCCACGCTCGCAGCCAGCGCTTCGCTGGACGCGACGAATCTGGTTGTGGGGCTTAATGATTTCCCTGACCGGTCCACCACGTCGGCGACCGCCGTCGCCACAAACCGATCGATTGCGGGCGCTGTCGGGCCGGTCCGGGGTCGCGGTCTGCGAACCGTCTGGTCAGCGTGTGCCGACTAATGTGGGCGCATGCCGGCTTTGCGTGGAAATGGGTCGAGTGAAGCGCGTTCGATCGCGGAATCGTTCGGCACGGACGCGCGCCGATACGACCGAGCCCGCCCCCGCTACCCGGATGAGTTGGTAGCGCGAATCGTCGCCGCGAGCCCTGGGCCTGACGTGCTCGACGTCGGTTGTGGTTCCGGCATCGCAGCGCGGCAGTTCGAGGCCGCGGGCTGTGCGGTGCTCGGCATCGAGCCGGATCCGCGAATGGTCGACTTCGCGCGAGCCAAGGGCCTGCGCGTCGAGGGAGCAACGTTCGAAGAATGGCAGCCGGCCGGTCGGACGTTCGGCGCGGTCATCGCCGCTCAATCCTGGCACTGGGTCGATCCGGTCGCCGGTCCACGCAAGGCTGCCCAGGTGCTCAGCTCTGGCGGGAGATTGGCGATCTTCGGGCACGTCTTCGAGCCGCCCATCGAAGTGGCCCAGCCGTTCGCCGACGCCTACCGGAAGGTGGTGCCTAACTCGCCCTTCGGTGACCTGCCTGCACGACGTCCGCTCGACGTCTACCGGGATGGATATGCGAAGTTCGCCGAACGAATCCGGGACACCGGACAGTTCGACCACGCCGAACACTGGCAGTTCGATTGGACGCAGCGCTACACCCGCGACCAGTGGCTTGACCTGCTACCCACCACCGGTGGCCTGACCCAACTGGGTCAAGGCCAACTGGCCGAGATCCTCGACGCTGTCGGCACGGCCATCGATGCAATGGGTGGACATTTCACGATGGAGTACTCCACCCTCGCGACCACAGCTGTGCGCGTCGACGCTCCCTAACTGGGGACCTTCGGTCCGACCTTTCTTGCGAGGTCGACTGCGGCGGCGTTCGCCTCATCGCTGGAGATTTTGAGTACTGCTACCTGCACCGTGTTGGATCTGTTGCCTGCCGGAAATTCGACCTGGCGGCTGCCGAGATACCGCATGCCGTCGGGGCCTGGGGTGCTGCCGTCGGGGAATCCAGGGTCGGTAGATGGCAGCGTGTTGTTCGGCGCGGTTCCGGGACTGCCGATCTCCAGTGTCACCGATTCGTACGTGTCCTGGTTTTCCCACATGCAAGCCCCTGTGCCGGGCGTGGTTGACGTGGGCTTTCCCGGTACCGATGTGCCGAGTAGAGCAGTGATGTCCGCAGCCGGAATCAATGCACAGGCGTCGATTACGGCGGTGCTCGCAGACGACGCGGGCGCGGACGCCGCCGCGCTCGCGTCACTGATCTTGCTCTCGCTCGAGTTGTCACTGGATCCGCATGCCGCTACGCAGCACGCGGCCGCGACGAGTACAAGCGGGAACAGTCGATGGGTCTTTGATGGGTCGTTAGGTTCGGTCATGGACCTTATCCTCGCCGTGCGAGCCGCTCACGCGGGCGGGTTTCATACGACGAGAAACAAGAACGACCCCAATCGCGTACAAGGCCAGCGAAAGCTGTTGCGCCACAAGGATCTGCCAGTCGGAGTATGCAGCGCTGATCGTCGCCACATCCGTCACCGACTGGGTATCGGCGAGTCCGGTGGCGGCTCGCGCGAGAAAGAACGGCGTGTTGGTGGCAACGTGAAACACGATCGCAGCTTCGAGTCCGCCTGTTCGGATGGTCAACCATCCGAGGACGACTCCCCACAGCAGGAGATTGACGAAACCCCAACCCGTTCCGAACCCATGAGCGATCGCGAATATCACGCTGGCGGCGGCGATCCCAGGCCACGGCGAACGAAGGTACGCGCCGAACGACTGCACAAACCAGCCCCGGAAGGCGAATTCTTCGGCCGCGGCCTGGATCGGGACGATGAGCAGAAGGACGACCGACGCCAGCAACAGGCGATGCCATCCGGCGAACTCGTGTCCGAGCAGTTCGCTGGCGCGTCCTTCGGGAAGCAGCCACAACACCCCGCCGAGGACCGTTGGCACAACAATCGCTACGCCCAGGCAGGCGAGCAGCCATCGCCAGCGGAGTCTGCCCAGAACAGAGGACAAGGTCCCGATCGGCCGACGTTGAATCACCCGTGCGGCGAAGAAAACCAAGGGGATCAACGCGGCTAGCGCGAGCAGTTGCAGCGCAAGGTCGACGAGCGGCTCACGAAACCACAGGACGTCGCCGAAGTCCGAACGCGCGGCCTGGGTGAGCACCGAACCGACGAGGATATAGCCGACTACGACCACGGCCGTGCCCAAAGGTGGCCGCCACCAGCGGTGCAGAGCTGTCAACGCGAGTCGGTGGTACGGCGTTCCCGGTGGTGGGCCGACCACTCGCCCTTGCATCTCGTCAGTCACATGGTTCATTGTGGGCGAGGTTCGCGCCGAGCCTGTGTCTCATTGGCTAGAAGTCCGAGCATGCCTGGAAAGCGTGCTTCGAGGTCCTTGCGGCGGAGTCTGACCTTGCGGCTGTTGCCGTAGTCGATTTGAGTGACCAGACCGGCCTCTCTGAGTACGCGAAAATGGTAGGTCAGGCTCGATTTCGATACCCCGAGCTCGAAGGACGCGCAGGTGCGTTCGGTCCCGTCCGGTTCGCCGATCAGCGTGGTCACGACCTGGCGCCGCAACGGATCGGCGAGAGCGGCGAGGACCGTGCCGAGATCCATCTCGGTGATCTCGGGGTGTCCTTGTTCGTCCGGCATCCGCTACCTCTCGCTTAGGTACGCTAGGTACGACGACAATCGTACCTAGGGGGAGTGGTGGCCAATGACAACGCGATTCACGGGTAAGTCCGTCCTCGTGACCGGCGGCGGCTCAGGCATCGGACGGGCGACGGCCCGCGCGTTTGCCGCCGAAGGCGCCACCGTCGCGGTGCTCGGGCGACGCAAGCCGTCGCTGGACGACACCGTCGCGCTCATCGAAGCCTCCGGCGGCACAGCGAGCGCAATCGCCGCGGATGTCACCAACGCGGACGACCTCGCGCGGGCCATCGACACCGTCGTCGTCCGGCACGGGGGCTTGGATATCGCCTTCAACAACGCGGGCATCGTCACTACGGGCACGGTGGCCGACATCGACGAGCGCGATTGGACCACCACCCTCTCGACCAACCTCACCGGGGTGTGGCTCAGCATGAAGTACGAAATCGCGCACATGCGAGCCAACGGCGGCGGTGTCATCGTCAATACGGCGTCGAACTTGGGCGCACACATGACTCGACCGGGGATGGGCGCCTACGTCGCAACGAAAGCGGCGATCAGTGCTTTGACTCGTACCGCTGCGATCGAGAACATCGGCGCCGGCATCCGGATCAATGCCATCAGCCCCGGCCCCGCCGACACAGCTATGTCGCTCCGGCCGGGCGAAAGCCCCGCCGACCGCGCTGGTCGCCTGCGCTCGTCCATCCCGATAGGACGAGTCGGCAGTCTCGACGAAATCGCCGCGGCAGTCCTCTGGCTTGCCTCACCCGAGGCGGGGTTCATGGTCGGCCACGACCTCGTCGTCGACGGAGGCGCGAGCGTCTAGCTGTTCGAGTTGCCTGCCTGCCACTGCGACCACGGGACACTCCAGTCGCCGTAGGTATCCCACACAGGAAGAGTCGGACCGCCGGAGTTGGTGATTTCGACGACGTCGCCGATGTTGAAGTGGTCGAACATCCATTGAGCGTTGGCGGGCGCGAGATTCACGCAGCCATGTGAGACGTTGCTGCTGCCCTGGTCGCCGACCGACCACGGCGCCGAATGCACGAACTCTCCGTCGTTCGAGATCCGCAGGTCCAGGTCTACTTTTTCCCGGTAGTAGTTGGGATCGCCTTGGCACACGCCGTATGTGCACGAATCCATGACGATGCTGTCTTGCCTGGCGGAGACCACGTGCGGACCTTCGTGCGAGGGATGGCCGGGCGAGCCCAGACTCATCGGCATCGAATTCACCTGATTGCCGTTGTGGAAGACGGTCAGTAGCTCGGTGCTGCCGTCGGCTTTGGCCACCCACGAGTCGTGCACTGTGTAATCAGCCGAATTGTTTTCCGCGCCGAACACGCCGTTGCCGAGGTCGAGTCCGAAGACGTCGGCTTCGATATGGATTTTGGTGCCGGGTTGCCAGTAGTGCTCCGCGCGATAGTGAACGTTCGAATCGTCGGTCCAGTACCAAGCACCCTGCTGCGCCGGTTCGGTCGTCACTTTGAGGTGCTTCTCGATCTCGGCCCTGTTTGCGACCGGGGCGGTGAATTGAAAGACCATCGGCTGGCCGACACCGATCCCGATGCCCGCCACAACTTCGGGCGCAGGGACGACGTTTGCGTACGCAGTCTGGGCCGGCGACACCGTAGTGACCGTGAATGTCTGCTGCGCACTCACCATCACGTCGTTCGCAGCCTCGACGGCGATCGTGTACGTCGTGCCATAGGCCAGTGGGTCCTTGGTCGTCCACGACGCGTGATCGGACGCGAAATCGCCGTTCACGGTTTTGTTTTCGGCGTCGGCCGTCGTCACAGCGACCTTGATGAGGGTGCCGCCGTCGACGTTCACGACGATCGGCATTGCCGGGTTCAACGGCGGCTGCGTCGACGCCGGAACCGAAATCGTGACCGGCTCGATGAGCGGCGTGCCCGCGACCGGCGAACCTGTGGTCGGTGTGTCCGATCCACAGCCGCTGACCAGCAGTAGAACCGCCGCGACCGCACCGATGCTCGACCATCTGATCTTGTTCATGCCAAGCCTTTCAGATCGCGACGACTCGTCCATCCTATGTGGCGACAATCGCGTCGACCGCTGACGAGCCGATTGGTGGCGTGCGAGAATCCGATCGATGCAAGAGATTTGGCAGCTCAACGAAGCCAGGACCCGTTCGATCAGCCCGGAGAATCCGACGGGCTCGCGCGGTGCGGGCGGGCGGGCCACGTCCGGGACCGGCGCGCACGCTGCGCGTGAGTTGGGAATCGGGTGGAAGGTCTCGCCCTCGATAGATCTGCCGGCCGGGGAGACGATTGCGCTGGTGAATGTCGACGGACCGGGCGTGTTGCGACACCTCTGGCTGACGACCGACCGGTCCATGTTGCGGCTCCTGACTCTGCGGGCGTATTGGGACGGGGAGCAGGATCCGTCGATCGACGTGCCCCTAGGCGACTTCTTTTGCAACGGCTGGGACGAGCTCGCCTTGCTGGATTCCGACATGGTGGTGGTTGCTCCGGCCGGCGGATTGAACAGCTACTGGCCCATGCCCTTTCGCGAGCACGCGCGAGTGACGTTGCACAATTCCGGCGATCGGTCGGTCCCGGTGTACTACCAGGCCACCTACGACGAACAGAACGTGCCGGATTCTGCCGGCTACCTCCACGCGCAATGGCGGCGCAGCAATCCTCTCGGCAGTCCTGCGATACACACGATCGTCGACGGTGTTCACGCACACGGCCGGTATGTGGGCACGTACTTGGCGATCGCGCCTCGCGCGCCACGGTGGTGGGGGGAAGGGGAAATGAAGTTCTTCCTCGACGGCGACACCGACTACCCGACCATCTGCGGTACGGGCACCGAAGACTACTTCGGCGGTGCATGGAACTTCGATATCGAGGGCCGGTACCAGACCTACTCGACTGCCTACCTCGGACTCCATCAAGTGCTGCCGCGCGATCAGATCTACGAATCGGAGCAGCGGTTCGGTATGTACCGGTGGCACATTCGCGATCCGATCTGCTTCGAGCGCGACCTCCGCGTCACGCTGCAGGCTCTCGGCTGGGGCGACGACGGGCAGTATCTCCCGCTGGTGAACGCCGACATCGCCACGACCGCGCTGTGGTACTCGCAACACCTCGAGCAGATCGAGTAGCCGACCCGGTCAACTCGTCGTTTCGGCGTCGAGGAACCACCCGTGTGGACCCGGCAGTGACGAACCCGCGGCCGGACCATGGGAGCCCGGTTGGTAAGGCAGCGGCGTCGGCGGATTGTCCACGATCGTTGCGACGGCATTCCACGCGTGACCGAGACCCGTGCTCGTGGTGAACAGTGACCGGTCGCCGATGGTCACGTCGTGGATCAGCGACACATAGGGCGGCAACGGATCGCCGCCGACAACGTCGTCGAGGCCGAGCCGGATGTTCTGCTCGACAAGATCCATTCCAGCCCCGGGATTTTTGAGCACGGCCGACTGCGCGATCGCCCCGGAGCCTTGCATGTTGAAACTGAGCACAGTGCCCGCGCCTGGAATGTTCTTCAGCGGGCCATGCGGTTTCTTGATCAGAAGAGTCACCCGCTGGCCGCTCGATGCCAGATACTTGCCGCTGCGCAACAGGAAAGGCACGCCCCGCCAACGGTCGGTGTCCACCCAGAGCCGAACTGCCGCATAGGTATCGGTGGTCGAGTCCTTCGCCACCTCGGGGAGGTCCCGATAGCCGGCGGCCTGGCCGAGCACGACGTCCTCGGGAGCTAGGGGACGGAAAGCCGAGAGCACGGATTCTCTTGCGTCCTGCAAGTTCTCGGCTGAGAAGTCGATGGGTGGCTCCATCGCAACTTCGGCGGCGACCTGGAACAAGTGGGTCACGACCATGTCGCGCAGCGCCCCCGTTGCGTCGTAGAAGGCGGCTCGGTCCGCCACGTCGAGCGTTTCGGGAACGTCGATCTGCACCTGCTCTACGTGCTCGTGATTCCAGATCTCATGTGTCATCCGATTGGCGAAGCGCAGCACGTGCAGGTTCTGGGTCGCTTCTTTGCCGAGGAAATGATCGATCCGGTAGACCTGCTCCTCCTTCATCACCGACAACACCAGCGCGTCGAGCTCCTTGAACGATTCCGGGCTGGAGCCGTACGGCTTCTCGTAGACCACCCGCGCACCGTCCAACAGTTGGTGTGCGGCAAGGCCCTTCGTGATCGACTCGAAGGCAACAGGGGGAATTGCCAGGTAGTGGATGTATTGCGCGTCCTTGCCCAGAACCTCATGCGCTTCTTTCAAGACCCCGAGCATCGATGCGGGGTCGTCCGCGTCGAATCCGCCACCGGCGAAGCGCAGATGCGTCGAGAAGTCCGACCAGAGCGCCTCGTCGACCGGTTCACCACCGAATTCTTCGAGCGCTGCGCGAACTCTCGTCTGGAAGTCCTCGTGGGCAAGGTCGCCTCTACCGTTGCCGACCAGCATCCACGAATCCGGCATCAATCCGTGCTGAGCCAGCTGATAGAAGGCCGGCAGCACCATCCGCTTGGCGAGGTCGCCGGTAGCCCCGAACAAGACGAAGATGGTCGGTTGCGATGACGCCATGGAACTCCTCTGAGCGTGCGGTACTGATGGGAACCACTGTTCCACGGTGTGACCTCGGCGCGCAGAAACGTTGTGATCTCGGCGCTGCGGTTCAGGGTCGAATCGTGAGCGCTTGGGCGATGACTCCGATCGGTCCGTCGGCCTCGTCGTGAATGACGGTGCTGGTCAAGCCCAGTCCGTTGGATCCGAACGACACTGACGTGTCGAACCCGAGCCACTCGCTGCGAGGCATTCCGAACAGGTGAACCGTCAAGTCGACATTGGGAAAAGCGACTTCAGTCGGGTTGACCCGCACCGCCATACCGTTGGCGACATCGAACAGACCCGCCGCGCGAGCCAGCGTGCTGACCGGTTCACCTTCGAGCAGTGCGTGCTGCGTGCGCAGCCAGTACGCCGCCCGGCCTGGACCGTCGGCGGTGCGTCGGACATTCACGGACTTGATGAACGCACCGCGCCACACGGTGGTGGGGTCCCACGGCGCCATGTCGAGCGGGGAAGCGATGCGCGGCAGCGCTGTTGCGGCAAGGCTTTCCGTGGCATGTGGCTTCAGCAGCCACGCCCGCACAACCACTACTGTGCGCAGATTGTGGGAGATGCTCGCTTCCATCAACTCGACCGTCCGTCCTGACCGCACAACGCGAACGTCAGCCTCGAACGGTTCGATCGGTAGTGGTCCCAGGATGTCGAAACAGAGTCGTGCGATGGCGAAATCGTCGCCGCGCTCGTCGCAATGACGCTCGACGAGGTGGGTGAGTAGCCCCAACGCGGGAGCGATGTGCTGCTCCGTGAGATTCCATGCGCCTTCGGTGTCCAATGAAGGCGTGAAGGAGCGGTCATCGATTCGTTCGAAATAGGCCATGCGACTCCTTTGTCGATGACATTGAACCGACTGATCACGCTCGCTGCAAAATAGGATCGAGAGTAGGTGCGACTCTCGAGCGGTGAGGGGACCGAGCATGGCGGTGATCGACGACGTTCGGCGGCTGGGCAGCGAGTTGGAGCGCTCGTACCAGGTGTACGTGCGCGGCAGGTTGAAATTCCGCGTCGGGCAGATCGTCTATGTGGCGTTCTCGCTCGACGAGAGCGTGATGGGCTTCGCGTTCCCCAAGGAGGAGCGTGCGGCGCTCGTCGCCAGTGAGCCGAACAAGTTCTCGATGCCATCGGCGTCGGACCTGCGGTTCAACTGGGTCCACGCGGACCTGTCGGCATTGGACCCCACCGAGGCCCGCGAGTTCGTCGTCGACGCGTGGCGCATGGTCGTCCCCCAGAAGGTTTCTCGCGCCTACGATCTCACCCATCCCGACGGTCCGGGCTGATCGCTCGAAGTGCCAGCTGTGCGGCGTTGGCTCCGCACATACCGTGCGCGCCGGGTCCGGGTGGTGTTGCGGCAGAACAGATGTACATGCCGCGAACGCCAACACTGTAGGGGGAGAGCGTCATCCGTGGTCCGAAGACCAATTGGCGGATGTCTTTGGCGCCGGTCATGATGTCGCCGCCGACGTAGTTCGGGTTGTAAGCGGCCATCTCGGTAGTCGAGCGGACCGTATGCCCCATAATGCGATCTCGGAAGCCGGGGGCGAAGCGTTCGATCTGGGAAATGATTGCTTCGGTGGCGTCGCCGGTATAGCCGTGCGGCACATGGGCGTAGGTCCACAGCGGGTGCACGTTACCGACCGATCGTTGCGGGTCGGCCAGATACTGCTGACCGACCAGCACGAAGGGTCGCTCCGGCATGCGCCCGGCGTGGATCTCGCGCTCGGTCGCGGCCAGTTCGGAGTAGGTCCCGGCCAGGTGCACCGTGCCTGCCCGTCGGGCATCGGGGTTCGTCCATGGCACGCCGCCCTCGACAGCGAAGTCGACCTTGAACGCCCCTGGACCACGCCGGAACTTCGTGAAAGCGCGCGAGACTCGACGAGGCAACTGATCGCCGAGGATCCCCGCGACCGCGGACGGCGCGAGATCGAACATGGTGATATCGGCCGGCGGTAGCTGCGATGCCGACTCGACCCGGATACCTGTTTCGATCTTGCCGCCGAGATCGCCGAGCAGCGCCACCATCGCGTTGGTGATCGACTGCGATCCGCCCTCAGCCACCGCCCAACCGTGCCGGTGCCCGGCGGTGATGATGCCCAGCCCGACGGCCGAGGTCAACGGATAGTGCAGCGGCCGGAAGGCGTGTGCCGCAACACCTCCGAACAACGCCCGGCCTTCGTCGGTGGAGAACAATCGCGCGAACGCGGACCCGGGAAGCACGGTGGGTGCACCGAACCGGGCCAGCGTCAGCGGGTGATGCGGGAACCGCAGCAGCGGCCGCATGATGTCCTCGCTGATCGCGTCGAATCGGGCTGCGGGGCGGGCGAACGCCCGCCGCCACCGCGATCCGTCCGCGCCGAGTCCCGCTGCGGTCTGTTCTACCGAGCGGTGCAGCACGCCCGCGCTGCCGCCGTCGAGCGGATGAACACAGTCGATTTCGGGCAAGCGCCACCGCAGTCCGTACCGGTCGAGTCCGAGCCCGTTGAGGAACTGCGATCCGACGGCCATTGGGTGGATCGCCGAGCAGTGGTCGTGCAGCAGACCGGGCACGATGGCCTCGCTGCTGCGGGCACCGCCGCCGACCTCGTCGGCGGCCTCCAGCACAGTGACCTGCACGCCCTCGGCGGCCAGGGATAGCGCGGCGGCGAGTCCGTTGGGCCCGCCGCCCACCACGATTGCGGTGCTCATTTCTACGCCACCACGCCGAATTCGTCTTGCGCCGCGACCGACTTGGTCCGAGACCACGTGACGTGCAACGGAATCGGGCCGTTGGGCAGCCACGGCTGCTCCTCGACCGCGTCGGCGACCTTCCAGGTGCCGGTCTCGATGACGCCGAGAGCCGCGTCGATCAGCTTGTAGTGCTGGACACCGCTGAGGAACGCCTCCGACTCCACCCACGCAATGATGCACTCACCTGGTGCGAATTGGGCCTCGTCTTGCACGGCATGGACGAATTCTTCGTTGTGCATGTGGCCGTCGCCGAAGTTGAAGCCCAGGATGGAGTTGCACAGGAACTCGGCTTCCCGGACGTCGCGGCTGTCGATGTCGGGGACTCGGGCCAGCAGGAGCGAGAACAAGCCGCGGGCCTGGCTGTGCAGGGTGCGCCAGCCGATGGTGCGTTGCAAATGGAGTTCGGCCAGGTTCTTGGGCATGCCGGCTTCGATGAACTGGTCGATCTGATTCTTGGCAGACTTGGTGACGCGGTTGAGCTTGTCCTCGGTACCGGGAGCGAACGACCATACAGCCGAAGCCCAGTTGCCGGCGTACTGACGCATCGACGGCAGGAACGAAACCTTGTCCGGGCGAAGGTTGCCCAGCACCGGGAAGAACATCAATGCGGCGATGACGACAAGGCCAAGCCACGCAGGCGACATGTCCCACGGTGCGAAACCTTCGCTGTTCGGGAAGCCGATGAACAGAAACACGCTGGCGTATGCGAACAAGACGTTCCATTCCAACGGCACTGCCAGCGGGAACGTCGAAATGATGAACGTGTGGAACATGACCATGAACAGCGCGCCAGCGATCGTCACATAGATGTTGGTGGAGAAGAACAGGACCAACGGGACGACGATCTCCGGGATCGTGCCGCCGACGTGCGCCATCACGTGCGCAACCCAGGACGGGCGCAGGTCGCGCGGGAAGTCGCGGTAGAACTTGCGCTTGATGGCCTTGAACGGCATGGATGGGCTGTTGGACACCATCGGAGACACGACGTTGGAGAAGTGCTTGCCGAATTTGGAGAATCCGGCGCCGACCCACACCACCACGATCAGCAGCTTCAGCGCGATGATCATGTTCACGAACGGGAAGATGGCGAAGAAGATCATTGCAGGCAGATACTGCTCACCGCGGGCACCGAGGAAGATCACCTTGTCCCGCAGGCCGTTCAGAATCAGCAATACGATCGGTGCGATCAGCAGCACCGGGCTCACCAGTCCGGATGTGTTGTCGGGCAGCGCCGCCGACAGCGAGTCACTAGGTACACCTGGGGCGACCAACGCCGCCACGAGGCTCGCCAGGAATGCGAAGTAGAGCGTGATGTCGAACCACGTCCGACGGTCGCCGTTCGTTCCCGGCACCCACTTCCACGGTCGCATTCGGATCGTGTTCAGCTTGGCCCAGAACAGGATTCCGCCGGTCATCGGCTTCAGCTTGCCTGCCAACGGACCCCACGATCCCGCCAGGTTCAACGATTCCAGGAGCACCGTCCACACGATGGCCTTCTGGTAGACGATCGGCTCGTTCCACCATTCGGTGACGTGCCAGAACGCGGGGAGCCCCGATGTCGCGTTCGCAATCGTGATGCCGATGATCGAATAGAGCACGACGATCTTCACGATGTAGATCACGTGCAACATGTACGGCGAGCCGAATCCATTTTCGGCCCAGTCCGTGGCGTTGATGCGCATGCGCTGCATCAACGGCATCTTGACGAATTCGTCCGGATCCACAGCGGGAAATTCCGGTTGGGTGAAACCCATGGCACTGTCTCCTATTTCGGTTTTCGGATGGTTGGGGGAGTCAAGCGCTGACAGCAGAGGCAGCCAGCGAACGCCGCAGCGACGGCTTGTCGAGCTTGCCGACGGCATTCTTCGGAAGCTCATCGACAACGGTGATGTCAACGGGCAGTTTGTATTTCGACAGGTGCTGCCGGGTGTGGGCGAAGATCTCCTCGGCGGTGAGGGTCGCGCCGGAATGCAACGCCACGAACAGGACCGGCTCCTCGCCATAGACCGCGCTGCTGCGCCCGACAACGGCCGCCTCCGCGATCTCCGGCAATTGGTAGACGACACTCTCGATTTCTTTGGGGTAGATGTTCTCGCCGCCGCGGATGATCATGTTTTTGGCGCGATCCACCAGCATGAGATAGCCGTCGGGATCGAGGCGGCCGACGTCGCCGGTGTGGAGCCAGCCGTCGACGATCGTCTTAGCGGTCTCGTCCGGTCGATTCAGGTAGCCGCGCATGACATTCGGGCCTTGGATCAGGACCTCGCCAGCCTCGCCTGCCGGGACCGGTGCACCGTCCGCATCCGCGATACGGATCGTCTGGCCCGGTAGTGGGAGACCGACCGTGCCGGCTTTGCGTGGACCTTCGAGCGGGTTGATCGTGCTCGCGCAGGTTCCCTCGGACAGTCCGTAGCCCTCGACGATCGTGATGCCGTAACGACTTTCGAACTTCTCGAGCAACTCGACGCTGGCCGGTGCGGCGCCGCAGACAGCGAATCGCACTGCGGACGTGTCGGATGGTACGTCGGCCGGGAGGGCGGCAAGCATCGTGTAGATGGTGGGAACCGCAGAGAAATAGGTTGCTTTGCAACGTTCGACACGATCGAAGAACGTCTTCGGGCTGAACCGGCCTACGATTGTCGCGCTTCCTCCCACGAGCAACGGCGACAACGTGCTGACGACGATTCCGTTCACGTGGAACAGCGGCAGGACCAACAGGCTGCGGTCGGTCGCGGTGAGGCTGAACGCTTCGATCACCATGGCGCACATGGCATTCAGATTCGAATGGTCCAGCATGACGCCCTTCGGGCGACCGGTCGTGCCGCTCGTGTAGATCAGCAGTGCGAGCGCGTCGTCGGATGGTGCTGCGGCGATGTCGGTGGGCTCGGCAGCGGTGAGCTCGCTCGGCGTGAGCACAGTGCCGCCGAAGTCGCCTTCTTGGTCGGTGATGAGCAGCCGCGCTGCGGCGTCCGAACTCTGGTACGCGATCTCGGCGCCGACCAGCGACGGATTGATCGGTGTCACTGCCGCGCCCAAACGCCATGCGGCGAAAAGCGATACGACGAGGGAGACGTTGTTGGGCAGCATGACGGCGACCACGTCGCCAGCTGATACGCCATGGGCGTGGAATGCGCCCGCGGTTCGTCGCACAGCATCGGCGAACTGCGCATTGGTCAGCGCGGCGTCGTCGTCGGCCACGCAGGGTGCGTCGGGATTGTGTCGGCTTCGAAAGTCCGGCAGTTCGGAAAGGTGCATAGGTGCGGTCCTGGGCTTGGTGGTCTCGAACGGGACGTGGCAACCGTAGAAATACGTGACCGGCACCACACCGTCGCGAACGACAAACTCTGGGCGGACTCTTGGCTCCCCGAGACAAAAGCCGAGTTCTGGTCAGCACGGTTGTCTCCGCGAGACAAACACGACGCCCCGACTCTGGCGCCCGCGACTATTGGCTGCGCTGCGCCACACCCCTAACGTTGTGCAACGGAGCTATCCTCGACTAGAGGCGCTTCCCGACCCCACGTTCGTTCCCGGCGTCTCAGAATCGAGCCAGGCGATGGCCGAATCCGAACTGTTGCGGACGCAGCGCAGGCGCGCTGTGGACATCGCAACCGAGCTGAATCTCGACGGCTTCGAGAATGCCGAGGAGGTCGGTCGAGGCGGCTACGGCGTCGTCTTTCGCTGCGACCAGCCCGAACTCGATCGGATCGTCGCCGTCAAAGTCTTGACGGCGGATCTCGACGCGGAAAGTCTGCAACGTTTCATCCGCGAGCAACGCGCGATGGGCCGACTGTCCGGTCACCCGCACATCGTCCCCGTCTTCCAGGTCGGGACCACCAACCGCGGGCATCCGTACCTGGTGATGCCGTACCACGCGCGCGGTTCCCTCGAATCCCAGATCAGGGACAGCGGACCGCTCGGTTGGCGCGAGACGTTGCGGCTCGGCGTGAAACTGGCCGGTGCGCTCGAGGCCGCGCATCGAGCCGGCACCGTCCACCGCGACGTCAAACCGGGCAACGTGCTGCTGACCGACTACGGCGAACCGCAGCTGACGGATTTCGGAATCGCCCGGATCGTCGGTGGGTTCGAGACCGGACCCGACGTGCTGACCGGGTCGCCGGGCTTCACGGCGCCCGAAGTCGTGGACGGTGCGGCGCCGACGGTTGCGTCCGATGTGTACGGTCTCGGCGCGACGTTGTTCTGTGCACTCTCGGGGCACGCCGCCTTCGAGCGTCGCAGTGGTGAGCGGGTGGTCGCTCATTTCATGCGAGTCGCGGCCCACCCAGTGCCGGACCTACGGGCGGCTGGCCTGCCCGCCTCCGTGTGTGCGCTGATCGAGCGTGCGATGTCGGTCCAGCCGGCGGACCGACCCGAGACGGCCGCAGCCTTCGGTCGCGAGCTCGCCGCAGCCCAACGCGACAGCGGTGTGCCGGTCGACGAAATGGCGCTTCCGACCGAGTCGGACTCGCAATTGGGCGCACTGGGGCCGTCGCCCACCGCCACCCCGCAGCGACGAACGACGGCACCGCCGACGCCGACGACGAAGTATCAACCGCCGACTCGGACCCGCTCGTTGGTCGCGCGCACGCGCCTGCTGGACCTGTTGCGCGCCGAACGATTCAAGCGGCTGACGTTGATGCATGCACCAAGCGGTTTCGGCAAAACGACGCTCGCGGCGCAGTGGCGAGACGAACTGACGAGCGGCGGCGTCGAGGTCGTGTGGCTCACCGTCGATGAGGACGACAGCAATCTGGTGTGGTTCCTCGAGCATCTGATCGAGGCGATCCGCAATCTACGTCCCGAACTGGCCGACGAGCTCGAGCAGGTGCTCGACGCCGAACCCGACGATCCCGCTCGGTATGTGCTGACCGCGCTGATCAACGACCTACACGCCCGCGACGACCGCATCGTCATCGTGCTCGACGACTGGCACTACGTGCGGGACGAATCCACCAGAGCTGCGCTGCGATATCTGCTGGACCACGGGTGTCATCACCTGCCTATCGTCGTGACGAGCACGACGAACTCTGGACTTTCGCTGAGTCGTTTGCGAATCAGTGCCGACATCATCGATATCGACGCTGATGCAATGCGTTTCGATCGAAGCGAGGCGCGGGCACTGCTGGTCGATATCGGCGGGCTGGGGCTATCGGATTCCAGCGTGGCGGCATTGAACGACGCGACCGACGGCTGGGTCGCGGGACTACAGCTGGCGACCCTGTCGCTGCGAGCTGGCGAGGATCCCGCGCAGCTGGTCGACCGCGTATCGGGCCATGCCGATGTGGGGGAGTTCCTCGCAGAGAACGTCATCGACACGCTCGAGCCGAACTTGCTCGAGTTCCTGCTTGCGACTTCGATCACGCCACGGATCTGCGCTGAACTCGCTGCTGAGCTTGCCGACGTGGATCGCGGCCAGGCGCTTCTCGACGAGATCGAAAGTCGGGGTCTGTTTCTGCACAAGATCGACGGCAGTCGCGAGTGGTTTCGGTATCACGCCCTGTTCGCCGACTATTTGCGCCGACGACTCGAACGCGATCGACCCGAGTTGGTGGAGGGGCTGCACTACCGGGCATCGGCATGGTTTGCGGCTCACCACCAGCTGAACGAGGCAGTCGATCACGCGCTCGCCGCAGGCAATCCTGACCGGGCAGTCGATCTCGTCGAGCAGGACGAGGCCTACCTGCTCGAGCGTTCGCAATTGACCGCTCTGCACGCCGTCCTTGCGAAGCTGCCCGCGCGGTTGATTGCCTCGCGTCCGCGTATTCAGTTGTTGCTCGCCTGGGTGAATGTCCTGCTGCAGCGCCCGGCTCCGATGCACGCGGCGTTGAACAGGTTCGTGATTGCGCTGGACAAAGCGGTTCTCACCGACGCCGAGCACGCGGACCTACGCGCGGAGGGCAACGTCGTCGAGGCGGTCGCCGAGGCGTTCGCCGATCGCAGCGACCGACTGGACGAACTGCTTCACGACGCACTGGAACGGCCGAATTCCTTCACTCCCAGGGTGGCCGGTGCGGCAGGAAATATCGCATCGTTCGCCGCCTTTGCCCGGTTCGACTTCGAATCCGCCCGCCGTTGGCCAGCGTGGGCGACGCCGTACAACGAACTGATGGGTCCGTTCGCCACCATTTACAGTCACTGTTTCGCCGGCCTCGCCGCCCGCGAACAACTCGACCTGCCGGCGGCCGTCTACGCCTACCGCGAGGCGCTGGACCTGTCGGTCGCCACCGTCGGACCCCACTCGCATGCCGCGCGGCTCGCAGCCGGTGTGCTCGCCGAAGTGCTGTATTGGAAAGGGGAGTTAGCCGAGGCGTCGGTGCTGGCGGAGGAAAGCTACGAGCTCGGCTCCGAGGGCGGCGGTGGCGTCGATTTCATGATCGCTCGGTACGCGACCGGAGCGCGAGTGAAGGCCGCGCAAGGCGATCGCGACACCGCTGCGAAGCGGCTTGCCGACGGCATGGCCGTTGCGCGCCGCCTCGACTTGCCCCGCCTGTATGCCCGCCTGCTCAACGAGCTCATTGCACTGGGTTTCGAGGTCCCCGCGCGGGACGAAGAACGCCTGCGCGGATCCCGAACGCTTGTGCACGACAACGGAATCGACACGATCGTTGCGGAGACCGACGAAGACTCGGCAATCCGGCTGCTCCTCGCAAGCCGGGAACCGGATCGACTTCGGCAGGCGTGCGACCGGGCGCGAACCTTGGCCGATGGCATCGACAGTTCACGTAGGCCGTTGGCAGCGTTGCGCGCGAGGCTGTTGCTTGCTGCCGCACTCTCGGCCGCCGACCGTAGCGGCGAAGCGGAGTCCGAACTCGCTCCTGCCGCTGCGCTCTGTGCAGAACTCGGGCTGACCCGTCTGCTGTTCGATGCCACCGCTGGCTCGCGGGGTTGACGGTCACGCGCGGTTGCGCGGAAGCACCGCAGATCCGAACCAGAAGCAGACGAGCAACGCCAGTTCGACCTCGAGTCGGTCGTCGTCGATCGGGCGCCCGCGCCGGACGACCGCCCTGCCAACTCTGTACTTGACCGAGTTGGAGTGCAGGTCGAGTTCCGGCGCAGCCGCCACGTAGCTGGAACCGGTGCGGAGAAACACTCGCAACGTTTCCCGCAGGCGAGCGTCGTTCGGGCTGTCCGTCGCCAGCGGACCGAGCACCTTGGCTACCCAGTCGCGAGCTGCCGGGATGTTGCCGCCGAGCAGCGCGGCGATCGACAGTCCGGGGTCAGTCGCCGCAACCACCGTTGCAGGCGCCGCGCCGCGAGCCATAGCCACCGCGCGGGCTTGTAGAGATTGGGTATGGGACAGCCGGAAGCCGTCGACGTCGGCGCCGACCCCGCCGACCCCGAGGCTCGGCGTATCCGGACGACCAGCAACGAAATCGCGGACCTTCGCGGTGACACCGACCGGCTCGGACTTGTACGGCAACCATGCCCAGCCGCTCGTCTGGTCGGCCGCGACGAACAGCGGGCTCGCGTCGCAACGCACAGCAGTGCCGAGATCGCGGACGAACCGTTGCAGCCGGGACAATTCGTCGTTGTCCGCTTCGCTGTCCGGATACCACATGACCAGGGCAACGTGGTGCCACCGCAGTGGATAGCGGATTGCCGCGATCGCGGTGTCGACGTCGATCGTGCGGCCGGCGAGGACTTGCCGAACGCGCAAGGCGCGCAGGCTGTTCTGGCTCTCCAACCAACGCTCGCGCTCCTCCTCGTACACCGCGACGACTTGCTGGGAGATCCAGTCGATGTAGGCGAACAGCACAGTCGTGACGGATTCGATGACCGAGACTCGCGTCATCGCTTCCATTTCGATGCTGTGCAATTCGTCGAAGACCAATTCGGTCAGCCGACGCTGGCCGAGCCGGTAGGCCCGCACGAGCGCGATCACCGGCACGCCGTGCTGGGCGAGGCGGCGCGCGTACTCGAGCGCGGCGGCTGGGGGAGTGATCCGCTCGACGGCGATATCGTGCCGCAGTGCGTGCAGAATCGTGTCGACGTTTCCCTCGACACTGGCGCCGAGCAGCTCGATGGTGCGGGCGTCGCCGCGCAACTCCGGGATCTGCTCCTCGAGCGTGACCCGGACGATCGAACTGACCTCCATCACGCGGTCGTTCAGCCGAGCGGCGATCAGGGCGACGTAGCCTTCCGCGCCGCTGGCGTGACGTGGGTTCGGCTCATCCAGGCTTTTCGTCACCCCATGACGTTAGAACCCGGGCGCGCTCGGTGGGTCCACTTCGTGCGACGAATTTGTGTTCTGAAGACAACCCCGCCGAGTGCGCCGATCTCGAGCTATTGGCTGCGCAGTTCGAGCACACGGTCCGCGTCGGTGACGAGCACGCTGCCAGAGGCGGTCAGCGCAACCAGTTTTGGATTGAGGAGACCGGAAAACGGTACTGTCGTCTGCACATTCGATCCGGCCGCCAGTTTCAGCACTCGCAGATTGCGGTTGTCTGTCAGGTACACGTCGCCGGTGTTGTCGACAGCCACGCCGACGGGTGATGACAGGCCTGTGAAGGCGAGTTCGGTCTGGCTGTCCGATCCGGCAGTCAACTGCAGAACACGGTTGTTTCCGTTGTCGACGACGTAGACGTCCCCGGCCGCCGACACTGCGACTCCGGCGGGTTGGCTCAGTGCGCGAAACGGTAGTTCGGTCTGCGTCGCCGACTTCGCCGACAGTACGACCACACGACCACCGCGCTCCTCCGTCACGTACACATCGCCGGTCGAATTCACCGCCACGAAAATAGGGAAGGTGAGACCGGTGAAGGGAATTTCGGTCTGCGTGGACGAGCCTGCGGGCAGCCGCAACACTCGGTTGTTGTAGGTATCCGTCACGAAGACGTCGCCGCTCGAGTTCACCGCAACCGCCCACGGGTGGTTCAAGCCGGAGAAGGGCAGCTCGGTCTGCGTCGACGAGCCTGCCGCGAGTCGAAGCACCCTGTTGTTGCTGGTGTCGGCGACGAATACATCTCCGTTGGTGTGCACCGCCACACCGCCGGGGTCTTTGAGACCGGCAAACGGCACGACGACCTGTGTCGGTGCAGTCGCGGTAGTGTCGTTCTCCGGCAACACTTTCCAGAGAATTGCTCCGACGCCCACGACGGCGACCAGAACGAGCGCGACGAGCAGGATCAGCTTTCGTCGCCGCGGATTTTCCGCGCGTGCAGTGGGTGCGGGCGGCGCGGTCCACGGCGGTTGGTCACCGCGGAAGATCGTGTGTACCTCTGATATTCGACGCGTCGGTTGTTGTGGTTGCGCTGGGCTCTCGAGAGCGGCGCGCGCGGCGCGGGCAAGGTCGCCGGCAGTGCGATAGCGGTGGTCGGGGTTCTTCGCCATGCCCCGTGCGATGACTTCGTCGAAGGCAGTGGGAATGCCCGGCCTGAGCTGACTGGGATTGGGTGGTAGTTCGCCCAGGTGACCCGCGATCTGCCGTTCGACGCTGTTGCCTGGGAATGGGTGTGTGCCCGTAAGACATTCATGCAAGACGCAGGTGAGGGCGTAGATGTCCGCGCGAGCGTCGACCACTCCTGCGGTGAGGCGTTCCGGCGCCATGTAGGCGAACGTGCCGACCGCTGCACCGGTGGCCGTGAGCGACGTGCTGCCGAGAGCGTGTGCGATTCCGAAGTCGATGAGGTAGGCAAAATGTTTGTCGGTGAGCAGGATGTTGGATGGTTTGACATCGCGGTGAATCAGACCTGCGGTGTGTGCGGCGTCGAGCGCGGCGCCGATTTGTTCGATGATGGCGACGGCCAACGCCGGTTCGAGGGCGCCGCCCTTCGTGAGCATTGTGGCGAGGTCAGTGCCTTTGATCAGCTGCATCGCCAGATAGAGGCGCCCGCCGATTTCGCCGAAATCGTAGATGGGAACGATATGGGGGTCGGTGACTCCGGCCGCGGAATATGCCTCACGCTCGAATCGTCGACGGAAATCCGGATCGTTGGCGGCGTGTTCGGGAAGAACCTTGAACGCAACGTCTCGACGAGTGGCGGTGTCGTACGCCTGGTACACCTGTCCCATCCCGCCTCGGCCGAGCAAGTCGCGGAGTAGGTAGCGGCCGAATTGCATCTCCTGCATCCGATGGCCGAACGGGCTTCCCTCGTCCACTGCAAGTGTCTCCGTCCAACCAGGTCGCCACTCCACTGCGGAGCTTAGTCCGCGCGAACGCAATAGTTTGAGGAACGAGGCGCACCACGGCGTGGATCGGCGGGGGAGTTCGCGCGATAATGCACGGGCGATCGTTCGATCGGGCAGGGTACGGACATGAGCGAGGTCGAAATTTCAGAGCCCGACTATCACGGTGTGCTCCGGACAGCGATGTCGGAGCTACTGGCCTCGTTCGTCGAGCCTGCGCCGATCGAGGAAACGCTGACCAAGGTGACTGGTGCAGCGGTCGAACTCATCGATGGCGTCGACTTCGCAGACGTACTCATGATCACCGACGGGCAATTTCAATCGCTGGCGCCTACCTCCAACGTTGCGACACAACTCGACGACGCTCAGAAACGCTTCCAGCAGGGTCCGTGCCTCGACGCCGCGCTGGCGGATCCGGTGATCCGCTGCCCTGATTTGGCGACCGATACGCGGTGGCCGCAGTTTGCTGCAGCGGCTGTCGACGCGGGCGTGCAACGGATGATGTCGTTCCAGCTGTACAACCATCAATCGGGCACCGGCGCATTGAACTTGTTCAGCCGCTCTGCTGGAAAATTCGGCGCTGAATCCGAGGCGATCGCAGCGATGCTGGCCACGCACGCCTCGGTCGCGCTGATCGCCGCCAACCGCCAGAGACAGTTCCATTCAGCACTGGCCGGTCGCGACGTCATCGGCCAGGCGAAAGGAATGTTGATGGAGCGGTTCGGAATCGATGCCGTGCGCGCATTCGAATTGCTGACCAAACTGTCGCAGGACAGCAACACGCCGGTCAGCGCCATCGCACGCCGCATCGTCGATGGTGGTTCCGAGACTGCCCCCGCACGCGGCAACACCTCGTCATCGAGCAGGTAAGCGCGGGCGTGGGGTCCGATTCCCGCCAGTGCGTGGACCGCTACCTGATCGCGTTCGCGGTGCTGCTGATCCACAACGAAACCCTGCTGATCGCCCTGCTCTCTGCGGCGGCCGCACACCGCGCCACCGGCTCGGCTCAGCCAGAGGCGATGTCGATGACCAGGCGAGTCGGGTTGTCGAGGACCGTCACGCGGAATCCGGGTTTGTCGGTGCGAGTCCCGATTGCCGACTGAGTGTCGCCTTCGAAAGTGCCCAGCATGTGCACTTCCGTGACGACACGCGCTGTCGGCTCAACCAGTGGGTCTGGGCCGTTGTATTGCTTGACGCCGCCCGGTTCCGGATACACCACACCGCTGATGAACACGTGGAGTATCGACTCGCCCGCGACCGGCACGTCGTCGCCTTTGCCCTGAGTCGCGACCTTGTCGACGTAACGGACCTTCGAGCCCGGCACGCCCTTGCCGCCGAATTCGTAGACGACACGGTCGAAAGTGTCATGACGACCGATTCGGACAGCGGTGACGATGAGGGCGGCGCCCTTCGAATGCTCCGACAGCCTCGCCCCGGAATCGGTTGGCGCAACCTCTTTTTCAGTTTCGGGACTGGCGGTGGTCGTCGTCGTGACAACACCAGGCGGTGACGTCGTCGGCGCTGCCACCTGGGCCGGCTGCTCACTCCCGCACCCCGCGACGAGCAGCAACCCTGCGACCACAACCGCGGACCTACGCAAAATTCACCTCACCGACAATCACGACGAAACAAGCTCATTTGGTACCGACGCTACGCCCATCGCTGTGCCAGTTCGGTGTCCTGTGCCTCCATGGGCCGAGCTTGCCCGTCGAAACGTCCCGAACGTCGATACCTGTGCGCGACAATGCTCTTGATCTACGCGTCGAAATTTCGATCCGCCGAGTTCATAGGAGCGCAGCCATGAGTTCCACAGCCTTCCAGCCGGTCGAGCAACTCGCCAAGAGTGCCTGGCAGTCCATGTTCGTCTCGGCTGCGATCAGCTTCATCCTCGGAGTCATGGTCCTTGCCTGGCCTGACGTCACGATTGCGGTCGCGGCTGTGATCTTCGGTGTGTACCTGCTTGTGAGCGGAGTGATGCAACTGGCGTTCGCGTTCGGCACGCATGTCAATGGATCTGTCCGTGTGCTCGCCTTCATCAGCGGCGCGTTGTCGATCGTCGTCGGCCTTTTCTGCTTCCGCAGCCTGCTGCAGTCAATCTTGTTGCTGGCCTTGTGGATCGGGATCGGCTGGATATTCCGAGGCATCACCCTCGTCATCGCAGCGGTCAGTGACGACTCCATGCCCATCCGCGGTTGGCAGATCGTGATCGGTGTGCTCAACGTGCTCGCCGGCATCGTCTTGATCGACGCCCCCTTCGAGTCGACGGTCATCCTGGCCATCCTCGGCGGCGCCGCCCTCGTCGCGCTCGGCCTGGTCGAAGCGATGACGGCATTCCAGTTGCGCAAAGCGACGAAAGTCGCTGCCTGACCGCGCCAAAATTGTGGATGGCCGCTTCACCAATGGCTGCGCCGCGCTGGCGTCGGGTACTCACCACGTCGATTCCGATAGCCGTACCACTGTGTATGCATCCGATCTTCCAGGTCACGGCGCGGCGGTTCGGACCAGCCCGCGGTTACCAAGCCGGGTTCGCGATCTACTGGGCGACCTGTTGGGGGCTCGCTGCAGTCGTCGCCGGACCTCGCCGCCTGGCGCCGCTCTGGCAGGTCAGAACTACCTCGCTGCCTGACCCGAAGTCACTGGCGTGGGCAGCCCTACTCGTGCCGCCTGCCGGCGCGATCACCACACAGTTAGTGCCGCACGTTCGCCGAGCCGGGCCGTCGGCCATCGTCACAGCGGTCGGTGTCGGTACCACGAACGCGCTTGCCGAAGAGGTGCTGTGGCGTGGGCTGCCAGTGACGATCTACCCGGACGACCCGGTCCTCGGATGGTTGTTGCCCGCAGTCGGTTTCACGGCTTGGCACATCATCCCGCTGCAGGAAGGCGGCGCACCGCGCGGCAGGTGGACGGCCATCCTCCTCGGCGCAGCGTGTATCGGGCTGGGAAACGGCTGGATTGCGTACAAGACGCACTCACTCAACGACGTGCTCGTCTCCCACGCGATCACCGACTCCTGTGGCGTCGAATCAGCGCGAACTCGATGGGTCCGAGGCCGTTGATTGCGCGAGCGCATCCACGCGATGCAGGAAGACCCGCCACCGCCGTTCGTTGTCGTGCACAAGCAGCGCAGACTCGGCGATCAGATCTGCCGCACGGTCGAGCAGTTCGGCCGCCGAGTAGAGGTACAGCGCGCTGTACCGCTCACCGCTCAGATCGGCACGCAAAGCTGCGGGTGTGAAGTCGACCAGGCGTAGCACGTCGAGGGCACGGCGCAGCAGACGCGAAACGAGTTGCAGAAGGTGTGCTGATTGCCAGTCGTTGACGACGATCCGGTGACGCTCACCGAGCAGGTCGGCCAGCTCCGGGTAGCCAGTCAGTGCACCGGCCGCCAGCCACGACTTCTCCATCGCGGCGCTCAGCCACGCGCCCGTCTGTTCGTTGTCGGTGGCGATCGCTTCGAGGTCGCGCTCGAGCCTGCGAATTTCCGCCGGCTTGCCCTCGCTCTCCATGAAGAGAATCCCCGTGCCAGCGACGAGCCCGGGTGCGTTGAGATCGTCCGCTCCAGCAAACGCGACCTGTACGGGGTTTTGCGTCGCAGTCGCGCCGAGCCACTGGTCCGCGAGCGCTTTCAACGCGACCGACATCTCCTGAACATCGGCGGCAGAACGTAGCGGGGCGCGGCCGTAGTACTTCTCGTGCTCACGATGAGTTCGTGCCAGATTGCGCATTGCCGCGAGCATGGGCTCCGGAACCGCTGTGGGCGTAATCGTCATCGGGCACCTCCTGTTTCACACAATGGTGCGATGACAGGCCGCCCCGAATCGAGGGACCGCAGTCCTAGCCGCGGAGGACCAATGTCTTCCGCGGCCGGCCGCGTCTACCGAGGTTCCGCGTAATTCCACTTCGTGGTGCCCGGGGGAGCGTTGAGCGTGTCCAGCAGGTCCATGCCAGCTCCGATCAACGTTGGTCCGCCGGCGGCGATGGTGCCGATGACTGCACCGAGCCCAGCCCCCGCGGCGATGCCGGGGATGCATCCGACGCCGAACAGCGGCAGGCCGAAAAGGCAACCGACAATGGCACCGACAACCAGACCGGTGAGAGCGCCGATCTGCGACGCGATTCCCAGTTGGGTCGAGAACGCCGTCATCGCGCGCTGGTTTTCCAGCAGAGAGGCAGCGGGCCGCAGTACGGAAGGCGCGAGAGTCGCCGGATCGAGAATGGGCGTCAGCTCGAGCACCTTGCCGTCATTCTTGACCTCGTGCGCGTAGGGATGCGCGACGTGATCGAGGGTGAAGCTCAACGGCATTGTGAGCAGAACGGCTCCCGCGTCGTCGATCAGTTCGGCATTCGCGCCGTCATTGCTGATCGCAAAATTGCCGGCGTCGATAGTCGTCACAATCGTCTGATCGACGAGTTTGAGTTCGTAATTGACGTCGCGCGCTGCAGGATCGGCATGCGAGGTGGCGGCCCCGATAGTCATCGCCGCGACGACGAACAAGATGGGACTGGTGAACTTTCGTAGGTGCATGTGTTACTCCTCTTGATCGGTCGAAGAGCCACCCTGAACAGCGACATCGTGTCGCCATTGCAACCATCCAGTACTGCATACCCTCCCCGGCAGTGGGCGAGGATGACCGCGACAACCATTTGCACTCCAAACCCTAGTTCAATACCGGGCGAAATCTGGTTGCAATTTGATCATGGTGCAATTTCGCCGCCGTGTTGGGCCGATTAGCTTGGGTCACAAAAGATTCGAGGACGTAGCCTTCTACCCCGGCGCAACTCGCGTACCCCGGGTTATTTGCATTCCTTCTCGACGTGGGTGTGACGGTCAAGATCTCGACGATCTTGTCCGCCAGCTGTTCCGTCGTGACGGCCACATTCGGTCCAGCCCTTGTGAAATCTCGGAATAGTCTCCTGATCTCGTTGTGATTTTCTCTTGATACTGACAATCGCGTCTTACATCGACTGCCTACCCGGTGTGGCCTTGTCGAAACGCTTGTTGGCGTCGTGCGTCAGCACCGGTCCAGACGTCCGGGCGCACTCAACGTTCATCAGAACGGGGCGTCGAGAATTTTCGCGATCTCGGGATCGACGCGGACGGACTCGTCGCGCATGAGGACTGCGCGCAAAGTCGAGATGTCCTGGTGGTCGAGTCGCGCGAACTGAAGAAGCTGCGCGACCGTGGGTCAGCTGACGAGTCCTCTGCGCACTTCCGATGGAGACGTGCCGTATCGACGTTTGTATGCGGCAGCGAACCGGCTCGAACTGCTGAAGCCCCATCGAGCTGAGATATCGGCGACCGAACCAGCACCGCGCGCGAGATCGTCGTGGGCGCGATTCAGCCGGATGTCCAGCAGGGCAGCGGTGGGACTGACCTCCATGTACTGCGCGAAGCCTTCCTGGAGGCGACGGACGCTGGTCCCGGCGATGCAGGCCATGTCGGCAAGAGTCCACGCACGAGCCGGGTCGTCGTGGAGTGCGTCCAGTACCCGTTTGACCAGCCGAGGTCGGAGCGCCTGTGCATTCGCGTCCTCAGGCGTGACCGCCAAGATGAAGGCGGTCGTGACGGCGCTGGCCAATTGGGGACCGACGAGCGGGTTGGCAAGAAGGTTCGACGGCTCACGCAGCTGTGCAGACAACGCACGCACCAGGGTGAACCAGCTGCTCTCTGCGGAGTTGGTGATGTCGACCTGGTCGGGAAGACGCAGCCGCGACCGCACGATCGTCGAATGAACGCGGTCTGCTTCGCGCTCGAGATGTTCGGCATCGAACTTCACGCCGATGACGTGACAGTCCGCGGTCCATCGGGTGATCACCGACGGTCGGCCCGTATGGAAAACAGTCGCTTGCCCTGGCAGCGAAACAACTTCGTGCCCGCCGACGTCGGCATGCAGCCGACCGGTCAGCGGAATGTTGACTTCGTACGCGCCGGGATACTCGCACGCGATCGAGACGTCGGTTCCCCAGTTCAGACGGCCGATGGTCACCGGACCGAGTTCCACGGTCCGCAACGTCAGGTCGACCTGATCCGGCGAATCGAGCGCGACGAGCTCGTGCGGAAAGTAGACGTCCTCGACAGCGCGATGCGCGGCTTCCCAATTCTGGGTGCCGGTGATGCGCGTTCCAACAGACATCGTGTGTTCACTCCGCGAAGCTTCGATTGTCGACTGAGTTCGATGCTTTGGCATCGAACCCGTCTTGTCCAGGGTTGCACGGGCGAAATTGAGTTGCCGATCACAATCAACCGCGCAATCGGTACATCCGTCGCGTAATCGGTGTCGATCTGCTGCCGCGCAGCTCCTACGTTCGTCTCCACACATTGCCCTGCTCAGCGACCTGAGCACAGCCCCTAGGAGGTTCGACATGACACTCACGACGTCTTGGATCGACGACATTACGATGACCGAACTCGAGCGCAACCCGTACCCGATCTACGAGCGCCTGCGCGCCGAGGCGCCGTTGGCCTACGTCCCGGTGCTCGGTTCCTACGTTGCGAGCACCACCGATATCTGCCGGTCGATCGCAACGAGCCCCGACTTCGAGGCCATCATCACCAAAGCGGGCGGCCGGACGTTCGGCCACCCTGCCGTCATCGGCGTGAACGGCCCGATTCACGACGACTTGCGATCGATGGTCGACCCAGCGCTGCAACCCCAAGAGGTAGACCGATGGATCGAGGGTTTGGTCCGGCCTATCGCGCGCCGATACCTCGAAGCTTTCGACAACGACGGACATGCCGAGTTGGTGAGCCAGTACTGCGAGCCGGTGAGTGTGCGCGCGCTCGGCGACCTGTTGGGTCTGCAGAGCGTGAACTCCGACAAGCTGCGCGAGTGGTTCCACAAGTTGTCGCATTCGTTCACCAATGCCGGTGTCGATGAGAACGGTGAGTTCACGAATCCCGCGGGGTTCGACGAAGGCGACGAAGCGAAGGCTGAGATCCGATCGATCGTGGATCCGATGATCGACAACTGGATCGACAATCCCGACGACAGCGCTATCTCGCACTGGTTGCACGACGGGATGCCCGAGGGGCAGACACGCGGACGCGACTACATCTATCCGACTCTCTACGTCTACCTCCTCGGTGCCATGCAGGAACCAGGCCATGCCATGGCGTCGACGCTGGTCGGGCTGTTCACCCGGCCGGAGCAATTCGAATCCGTGGTCGACGAGCCAGCGTTGATCCCGCGCGCGATATCGGAGGGAATGCGGTGGACATCGCCGATTTGGTCCGCCACCGCGCGAGTGAGCACGAAGGACGTGGAGGTTGCCGGCGTTCACCTACCCGAAGGCTCGGTAGTTCTGATGTCCTACGGATCGGCGAACCACGACACCGCTGTGTTCGAGGCGCCGACGGCGTTCGACATCACTCGGCCACCGTTGCCGCACCTCGCATTCGGCGCCGGGAACCATGCGTGCGCCGGTATCTATTTCGCCAATCATGTATGCAGAATCGGCGTCGAAGAACTGCTCGACACGATCCCGAACCTCGAACGGGACACCAGCAGCGACGTCGAGTTCTGGGGCTGGGGATTCCGCGGTCCGACGTCCCTGCATGCAAACTGGGAGGTCTGACCATGGTCGAGCAATTCGCCTTCACGGTCGACGTCAAAAGCGTTGCAAACAAACAGATTCCATGCCACCCCGAGCAGAAGATGTTGGACGCTTTCCTACGTCGCGGTGAGTGGATTCCGAACTCGTGCAACCAGGGAACCTGCGGAACCTGCAAGGTGAAGGTTCTGTCCGGCACGGTCGCGCATCCGCCGACTCCCGACAGCGTGCTGTCGTATCAGGAACAAGAGGAAGGGTTCGTGCTGACGTGCCAGTCCGTACCTACTTCGGACGTCGTCATAGCGGTTCCGGCTGCTGACAAGCCAAGCAGCACAGGGCATCTCCTGAGGGACATGACAGCGACGGTGCTCCAGATGCAGACCACTGCCACCGACACGCTGACCATCTCGGTCGGCATCGACGAGCCGCTGGAGTTCTCGGCGGGTCAGTACGTCGAACTTGCAATCCCCGGCACGAATGACGTTCGCCAGTACTCGATGGCAAACCCGCCGAGTCAATCGAACGTTCTCGAGTTCCACATCCGACGTCAACCCGGCGGGTTGGCAACCGACGCGTGGATTTTCGACTCCCTCACGGCCGGAGATGCGATAAACCTGACCGGACCATGGGGTGATTTCGTGTACGACGACGATGACGACGAGACCGGGATGATTCTGCTCGCCGGCGGCACCGGGTTGGCACCACTCAAATCGATCGCCCTGCATGCACTGACCGTGAATCCACAACGGGAGATTCACCTCTACCACGGTGTTCGTCGGTCTGCGGACCTCTATGACGTGGAATTCTGGGAATCGCTCGCACGCAACTACTCCGGTGTCAGATACGTTCCCTGCGTCAGTCGCGAACACTGGAGTGGTCGCACCGGCTACGTCGGCGACGCCATGCTCGCGGATTTCGATTCCTGCCGCAATTACTCGGGCTACCTTTGCGGACCACCGGCGATGGTCGATGCCGGCGTCAAGGCTTTCAAACGGAAGCGAATGTCAGCGCGTCGGATTCGTCGCGAAAAGTACACCCCCGCACCCGCATTGATAAACGCGTGAGGACAAACGAGCAGGGTCAGGCGCAGCGCTCTTCTTCAAAGTCACGTAGAGCTCCTGGGGTTTGCCGCTCACGTTCCGGATCCGATCATGAGCGCGGCGAGGATTACCCCCGCACCACCAAGTACTCCGATCGCCGCTGCGGCGAACGTTGATTGTGTGACGGCGAGTGTGGCCACCGCGACCGTCGCCGACGAGGTCGCTGCGATAACAGCGATTCCCCGGGCCGCGGCCGTATTCGACGAACCGGAGTCGTGGTGGATCGGTATCTCGGGACCAGGTGTGGGGGAGGGCTCGGCGCGTTGACGTAGCTGCCTGAACACCTTCGCTGCCACATCCATGACCCTTATCCGTTCGCTCGGCATGTAGGGGATCGAACAAGCCGGCGGGGTCTAGGACGGTGCTCGCGACCTTACGCGCCTGCGTCGAGTTTGGCGATGATCGCGAGCGGCGGATCAAGCAACGACGAACTTGTACCCGTCACGGTCGCGCACTATTCGACCGACGCTGTGTCCGGCGAAATGTGTTCCGAACACCCGTACGCCAGTGTCGGCTACCGACTCGAGAAACTCCTGGCGTCCCTCGGCCGAGAGCCCCCGGTCCCAATCGCCGGCCGAGCTCCACGACGGGCGTGCGATCTGAATGGGGTGGTGAACGAAGTCGCCGGTGATGAAGCCGACCTCCCCGCTCGATTCGATCGTGATGCTGTGGTGAGCCTTCGTATGTCCGGGCGTCGAAGTGTACCGGACACCCTCGCAGACAACATGATTCGTTGGAACCAGGTCGACGAGGCCCGCATCGACACATGGTTGGATCGATTGTTCGAACACGAGCCGCGTCTGCCGATGAATGTCCGGATCAGGCCCAGCATGGTCAACGGCGTGTTCGTCGACAGCAGAGTTCGTCCCACCATGGGTAAGTTCCTTGTGGTAGTCGAATTCATCCTCGACGAACGTATATCGAGCGTTCGGAAATGTTGGTTCCCAACGACCATCCCGGAGGACCGTATTCCATCCCACGTGGTCGAGGTGCAGATGAGTGGCGACGACGTAGTCGATCTGTTCCGGTACGTAGCCCGCCCCGGCGAGCCGTGCCAGATAGTCGGTGTTCATGCCACCCCACGCGGGGATCAGAGGCAGGTCCTTGTGGTTGCCGCAGCCAGTGTCGACCAGGACGACGGCTGAACCTGTATCGACGACATAGGTGTGCACACTCCACAGTGTCTGGCCGTTCTCGGTTGCGTAGTCCGGGTACAGCCACGCGACGTCTTTCACCGCCTCGGGAGTGGCTTCCGCGATGATCCCGTCGAGTAGGCCGACCTCGGCCGTTATTTCGACGACTTGCGTGATCGACACATCACCGATCGTCCAGCTGTTCACCATGAGCATTCCCTGAATCGCTCTAACAGAGTTGCGGTTCTCGTCCTCGCGGCCCATCTTCCGCCATCTGGATGAGGAACGGTCGCGGTCGGGACGGGAAGGTTGGACGACCTCCATAGCCTTGGCGCTATGCCGGCATAAAGCACCTCGAGCCGCTGATCGGTTGCTGCCAAGTCGTCGACCTCGCGATCTGCCAAGCCACCGCAGATGTTCGTATCGCTTGATCTCGTGCGCGTCAGTCCGGCAGCCAGTGCAGTTCGTGCGCCAGGGTTTTGGCGACGGCACGGATGCGGCGGTGGAGTGGCAGCTGCTCGCGTGGGAGGACCATATGAATCGTCAGGCTGGGCGCGCCCCGCAGCGGTCGCCAGGTGAGACCGGCCGGTGCTGCCGTGACCGCGGCCTCTCCTGTCGGAGCGAGGGTGACCCCGTCGCGCAGATCGCCCTGAGACATGTCGAAAGAGACTGCGGGCGTGTGGAATCGGGGATGTGGTCGGGTGTCTCGGAACAGTGCGGACAGCTCATCATGAATCACGGGGTTGGCCGCACGGTCCGGGAGTCGCAGCGGATACGCGGCCGCGTCGGCAATCTCGATCTCCGGGTGTTCGGCCAACGGATGGTGCTGCGCCAACTGCACCCCGATGCGCTCACTCCGCAGCAGGAACCGGCGCACGCCACGGCCCGGCTGTTCACCGCGGGTGATCCCAGCATCGATGCGACCGTCGGCGACCGAGGGGGAGATGTCTGGCGTCGCCATCGGGACCGCGACGACCTCGAGTCCGCTGTTACCGCGAATCAGCCTGTCCACCAAGGCCGGTACCGTCTCGGCACCCGTGCTGAGGCTGTATCCGATGCGCAGCGTGCCCAATTCACCGGCACCCGCATTCCGGGCGGTGTCCCATGCCCGGTCCAGCGCGGCGAGCGCGGCTGGCGCGGATTCCGCCAAAGCCGCACCGGCCGTGGTCAATACGACGCTACGCGTGTTGCGAATCAGCAGGCTCGTACCGAGTTCCGCCTCCAATCGGCGCATCCGGGCGCTGAGTGCGGGCTGTGCGATACCGATCCGTGCGGCCGCGCGGGTGAAGTTCAACTCCTGCGCCAGCACCAGGAAGTACTGCAGGCTCACCGTATCCGGCGCCACGTGCCCTCCCCGTCGATTGATAACGATCCGTTCTGAGTCTATGCCGGACAGGTCTTTTCCTCGACCGCAAATCGAGCCCTAACCTGCGGATATGACGAATCAACGCTTTCGCCGGCGACCTCCCGCTGTGGTTGTCGGACACCGACTTCCACGCGCTTCTCGAAACCTGCTCCGTCCTCAACCAGATCCTGATTCTGCGGTCTCGTCGCTGGACGGAGGTCGTCATGCATAAGTTTGTGGTCCTTTATCGGAAGCCCGCCGACCCCGACCACTTCCGCGACTACTACGTGACCAAGCACCTTCCACTGGTCATGAAGATGCCCGGCCTGCTTGCGTGGCGCTACAGCTTCGACGTGGCGACGCCCAAGGGGGAAGCGCCGTATTTCGCGGTTTTCGAAGCCGAATACGCTGACGCCGCCGCGATGGCCGCGGCGCGGGAGTCGCCGCAGGGCCAGCGGGTGGCCGCCGATGTCGCCAATTACGCCACCGGCGGTGCCGTCATCATCCACTACCCGGTTCAGGACGGCACCGACTGAAGCACTGGTTGTGGTGGCAGATGGTCAGCTTGCCCGGTCCATGTCGTGGCAATCGACAGTGTGCCGCTGCTGAACGCCGCGGCAACGTGAGCAGAGCGCACGAAACCGCTATGACCACGGACACTTCTGCTAGCGCTCCGAAACTGGCGCGCGGAAATGGTGCTGGGTCAACTGGAACGGGCCAACACACTCCGTTCTCGGCGGGACAGTCGAATTAGTTCGACTTGGTGAGGACAGTTTCGGCAGCGCCATTCTGGACTCTTGACCGGAGTACTTATGCGTCGTGGGTCGGCATGGCGTTCTCCGGTGTTGGTACTGCGGTGTGCAGAGCTCGGGCCACTGCGCGCATGGCGGGGGTGTAGGCGCGGCGGGTGAGAGTCGCAATGTAAATCGACCGAGTCGGGACGTCGTCGGCTTTGTTGAATGCGACTGCGCGTACATCCGGGCGATGTTGAGCGATGGACAGCCGTGGCACCATGGCTACTCCGACGCCGGCAGCGACCATGGCCTGAATTTCCTGGTAGTCGTGGCCTTCATAGACCACGTCAGGATCGAAACCAGCAGCGCGGCAACTCCGATACAGCACTTCGGCCGCAGGGTGATCGGCGCTGCGGATGATCCACCGTTGCGATCGCAATGCGCTGAGCCATGCTCCGTCAGTGCCGATGTCCCGGTCGGCGGGGATGAGGAGCATGGTCGGGTCTTGCATCAGAGGTTCCAGAGTGAGTGAGCGCTCGGTCTCTTCGGTCCAGGAATAGCTCCACAGGATCGCCATCTCGATTTCGCTCGAGTGAAGCATTTCCAACAACTGTGGCCGCGTCGCAGAACGGACGCGAACGTCGATGTCGGGCCACCGCAGGTGATACTCCTTCAGCGCGTCCGACAGGATCGACGCGCTGGCGGTCGGGAAGGAACCCAACCGCACAGTCCCTTGGTGAAGGCCTCGGAGGGCATCGAGATCGCCACGGGCAGCACGCATTTCCCGTCGGAACAATCGTGCTCGCGCAACGAGCACCTGGCCGGCTTCGGTGAGTTCCACACCACGGGGCAAGCGGACGAGCACGGGCTGCTTGATCGATTGCTCGAGTTTGGTGATCCGCTGGGAGGCCGCAGAGGCCGTCATGTTCGCTCGGTCGGCCCCGGCGGTCAGCGATCCGGCCTCAGCGATATCGAGCAGCACGAACAGTGTGACGACATCGAAGGTAGGTGTTGTCATTCGTCGCGAGCCTCGATTCTGCGTTAAGTGCACCTAAACGTCAGGCTAGCAAATCGTGATTGTTCTGAAGTGATGCGGGCCATAGTGTGATCGGCATAACGTTGATCGGACGACGTGGGCGTGATCCACAACGGCCCTTCCGGCCGACGTGACCCCGGAGATGAAGTCCACAAGCTGGGCGACATCTCGCATCACTTCGAAAGGCAAGGACTGCCACCATGAGCATGGTAGAAATTCTCCCCTTGATAGCCCTGGTCGCGATGTTCGTCATCGCCAGCATCGTGCCGATCAACATCGGAATCCTCGGATTCATCGGTGCGTTTGCGGTCGGTGCACTGGTGCTGGGATACGACGACAAAGAGATCTTGGCGTCGTTCCCGAGCTCGATCGTGCTGACGATCATCGGAGTCACCTACTTCTTCGGCATGGCCAAGAAGAACGGGACGATCGACCTTCTGGTGAACGCGTGTATTCGCGCAGTTCACGGTCGCGTGACCGTCGTGCCGTGGGTGTTCTTCTTCTCCGCGTCGATCCTCACCGCACTGGGCACGTTCAGCCCGGCTGCAGTCGCGCTCATTTCCCCGGCGGCGATGTCGTTCGCGGCCAAGGCGCGGATGAGTCCGCTGGTGATGGGCATCATGACGATCAACGGCGCGCATGCCGGCGCGTTCTCGCCGATATCGGTGTCTGGGGTACTTGTCCATGACCTTGTAGAAAAGAATGGGCTCTCGATCAATCCGTGGATGCTGTTCTTCGCCAGCTACGGCATCAATTTGCTGCTTTCGATCCTGACCGTCCTCGGCTACTCACTGCTGGCCCGCATGCGCAACCTCGAGTACACCGCGACCGGATCGGCGCTGGCTGCGGCCACGGACGGCCAACCCTTCAGCAGGCCGCTGCACACGCCAAGCAGCTACCACGGCGGTGCGGGTGGTTCGGGCTCGTCGACGACGCTGCTCACCCGCCCGCGCACCGAGGTGGTTGAGGTCCAATCCCCGACAACGATCGTGACAGCAGTGCAAAAACTGACATTGGTGCTGATAGGCGCTCTGCTGGTGCTGGTGTTGGTCTTCCACTTGCCCATCAGCTTCATCGCGATCGCCGCCGGTGCGCTCCTGGCCTTCACCGACCTCAAAGGTCAGAACGACGCCATCGCCGGTATCAGCTGGTCCACCGTCCTGCTTGTCGCCGGAATGGTCACCTACATCTCCGTTCTCGAAGAGATCGGCACCATCGATCACCTCGCTCACCTGGCAATCACCATCGGCGCGCCGCTCCTGGTGGCCTTGGTTCTCTGCTACGTCATCGGTGTCACCTCCGCCTTCGCTTCCTCCACAGCCCTTCTCGCTGCGATCATTCCGCTCGCACTTCCGCTGCTGGAAACCAGCGCTCTGCCGGTAGTCGGAGTCGTCGCCGCCCTGGCCATCTCAGCCACCGTGGTCGACGTCTCGCCGTTCTCGACCAACGGTGCTCTCGTTCTCGCCAACGCCCAAGGCATCGAGCGTCGCGCTTTCTACCGGCAACTGATCATCAACGCCGGCATCGTTGTGGCGCTCGCGCCGGCCCTGTGCTGGACCGTGATGGTCCTGGTGCCCTCACTCGCAGGTTGATCGCCGCGGAAGCGTTAAGCACAGCGACGGTCACTCGCAGCAATTCGTAATTGTCCTACAGCCGCTGCCGCGGCACCCTTGAATAAGCGACGAACCAAACGCCTCCCGGACGATCCCGGTCAGGCAAGAGAGGTGCACACACATGTTCACCATCCGAGGAACCTGGATGCGCGGCGGTACCAGCAAATGCTGGCTTTTCAACGCCGTCGACATCGATCCGCTGATCGGCACCGTCGGCAGTCTGGACACTATCCTCGCTGCAGCCTTCGGCTCGGGCGATCCCAGGCAGCTCGACGGCATCGGTGGCGGCAGCTCGACCACCTCGAAGGCCGCGATCGTTCGTCGCTCGGTGCATGACGACGTCGACATCGACTACCTCTTCGCGCAGGTGGCAATTGCCGATCGCTCAGTCGAATGGGGCAGCAACTGCGGCAACTGCGCCACCGCCATCGGCCTCTACGCCATCCAGGCCGGACTTGTCACCGCACACCCGGACTCGACCAGGGTGCGGATGCGCAACGAAAACACCGGGGCCGTCCTGACCGCCGAGATCGCAACCCCGGGCGGCCACGTCCCCTTCGACGGCGACGCCATCGTCCCCGGAGCCGCCGCGCCCGGTGTTCCGGTGGATCTGACCTTCAACGCCCCCGTGAGCCGAGACCGGACGCTGTTGCCCACCGGCAACCCGATCGACCACCTCATCCTCGGAGCGTCCAGCTACCCGGCGACGCTGATCTCGGCCGGCGCCCCTGCCGTGCTGATCGATGCCCGCGACACCGATCTCGGTATCGTGCCGACCGACTCGCTGGAGCAAATCTCCACGGTCTTGCCCGCGCTGGTATCGCTGCGCCGACTCGCCGCGCTCCGAATGGGCCTGTGCGGCCCCGGTGATCCGGTCTCGCACGCGATACCCAAGATCGGAATCGTCGGTAGCCCAGAAGATTACGTCACCACCGCCGGCGCCGTGGTTTCCGCGGCTGACTACGACATCACGGTCCGAATGATCTCCATGATGGCCCCTCACCCCGCCATCGGACTGACCGCCGCAGTCGCAGTAGCAGCCGCAGCAACGGTCGCCGACTCGGTGGTCTTCAACGCGGCCTCAGCTCGGAAAAAGAAGAACACGCTGCGTATCGGTACCGCGGCCGGCGTGGTCCCCGTCGACATCACCATGATGGCGGACGGGCAGATCGGTGGAATCACCTTGCACCGCGCCGCGCGCCGCATCGCGTCTGCGGAACTCTTCATCGCTCCGCCTGTTCGAGAGCTGCTGGCGTCGGCGTAGCCGCACGGCACTCTCGCGACACACGCGCCCGCGCAGATGAGGCAGCCGACGAGTCCGGATCCGGCTGCGCCGACTGTACGGCCGCGCGCATGCTCATGGCGATAGTTACGCCAGAGGGTGCCGGTTCGCCACCCTATGAGAGTGGAGTGTCGTGCTCGCCGCGCATGCCGGGCGATGACCGAGGAGCAGCCGGTGGTACGGGTCCATGATCGAGACCTGACCCCTACTCGCCGTGATATTCGACGGAATCGTCAAAAGCCCGCACCGGTAGCTACGAACCGCCGTGTGAAGACCGTGAAGCATCGCATCTGCGAATTTCGCCATCGCGACATTTCGTTGCGCCGGATACGCTTTCACTGCACCGCAATTACCGAGCTGTAAGTCATCCTTCATGATGATTTGTTTTAAGGATCGGAGGTATCGGCGTGACTGAGTTGATCGCTCGCGTCGACGTTGATGACTTCGACACCTGGTTGGAGGTCCACCGAAGCAACGCCGAGCGCCGACGCGAGTATGGGATGATCGATGGGCCTATCTACCGTGATATCGACGACCCCCGCGCGGTCCTTGTTCAGACCCATGTGGAAGAACTTGATCGAGCTCTGCGGTGGTTCGGTAGCGAGGTCTTCAAGCAAGCGAGCGCGAAGTCGACGGCTGTCGGCCGAGAGTTCTACGTCGCACGGAAGTTCAAGCCTGGCGTGAGCTCCTAACTGCGAGGCCGCCCGTTGTCGGATCGGCCGGAGACGCCTGCCGTTCAGCCGCATCGAGCGGGTCTGAATTCAGACTTTCTTATCTGCGCGGTCGACGATGTCCTCGGTTCTTGTCGGGAGAGGTGGGCGATTGACGTTGTTTCCCTGGCACAAGAAGCTGATCGATTCTTCGAAAATCCGCGATTCCAGAATTCGCTCGGCCACATGAAAGCACGAGGTTAACGCACCTCCGCGAGACCGAGATACCAGAGGCAGACACCCAGAACAACGCAGGAGAAGTACGAACATGCGACGACGGATCCTCCACGCAGTTGCTGGCCGGCGCTCACGTCATGTCGGCACCCTGCGTACCAATCTCCGGGTGATCATCGGTGTAGCCGCGGTCGCAGCGCTGCCGCTCTTTTTGCCGGCCACGGCTGAAGCAGCGGGCTACGCTTCGTTCAGCACGGACGGAAGTTTGTTGCGGGCGGTGGTCACCGGCGTCAATCCCCCCTCGGGGGTCTGCTACATGGTCGCTGAAGGACCGACGCACCTGTCGAGATCCTTGTCGTCGAACTTCGGGGCCAACTCCGTGACCATCGATTTCGCCGGTGCACCAGACGGGGACTACAACGTACGCATCGATTGTCCCGACGTTTCGAACGCCACCTCCGTCAAATGGAATAACGGACTGCTCGAGCGGTAAATCCAGGCACGAGCGGCCTATCCACCTCCTTCAGGAAGCGACTGACCAGAATCCACACACTGTTCGCTCTACCTTCGAGTTGGTCGAGCGATCGATCGATGCCCTCGACGAACGAATCCTGCCGCGGGTCCGCGAACCGCCGGGCGGGCCAGTGCTTTGCTGCCGCGGGTTATCGTGATGCCGGGCAGGCGATCACGAGCTCGAACGGGATGCCGGTGCGCCCGGTTCGCCCAGGCTCACGTCCGGCTCCCGAGATCGAGGTTCGCGTAGCGTCTTTCCGGACGTCGGCAATGCCATCGTCATTGGTTGTCGTTGCCGCCGGATCGATGTGAATAACGGTGTATTCGCCTGCGGTAACGGTGATCGTGACGCCTCCGTCTTGGCGATAGACCGTGAGAACGTCAACGTTCCCGTGTGTGGTGCCGGTCAGTGTGACGGTCGACGTTGTTTGCGCGCATGTGGCGGCGCCGGTGCCGAATGATTGACCGTCGATGTACAACGATGAGTCGGCGGCGGGCGCCGTTGTCGTGGTGCCGGCGTTAGAAGGTGTTGTGGTCGCCGGCGATGGCGATGAGTTCGATTGGACATGGCCGACGACGGTGGTTGCCAGCTGAACCAGTGTCGCCTTCGTTTGGTCGTGTTTGCACGCGTGACAATTCATGTCGAACCAGTAATTGTCTTTCCGGACGAGAAGTTCTCCGGTGTCTGCTCGATAGTGAGCCTCCGACCCCAGCCCCGCGATCAATTCATACGCAGAAGACGCCTCGACGCCGAACGCGATTGTCGCGAGGCTGTAATCGCAGCCGGGATGACCGCCGATGTTCCAGGGTTTGCCGTCCGTGAGCCCGGTCAACCCGCCATCGAAACTGCTTGCTAGAGACTGGAAGTCGGCTTCCGTGAGGAATCGGCACAGATCTCCCGCAGGTACCGGATTGCCGAATTCGTCCGTCGTTTCCGTCGCAGCCGGTGCTGTAGTTTTTGTCGCTGTCGACTGCGTCGTCGAAGACGCGGCGGAGGAGCTGTCGGAGCCGGAGCAGGCAGCCATCAGCAATGTGACCAGGAATGCGAAGGCAGCGGCGAGGATGCGACGGTTCACAATCAAGTCCTACGGTTTGGGGCGGGGACACAGCCAACAGGTTCGATGAACTCGATGAAATCGCTACGAATTGTGGCATATTCTTCGCGCAAGGGGCCGAGATCTCGAAGATCACGGCCAGACGAATGACATTCCATACGGGGCTCGATCGTGGTCGGCGATAGTCACCCGCATTCACAGTGCGAGCCCTGCAATAGCGATCGCGGAACTAGCCGACGACTGGGAGGGTCAGTGGCTCCGACCCCTCCGCGAAAATAGTCACCGGCACCGGCGTGAGCCCGCCTCGGAAGCTGATATCGCCGCCGGTGAGGGCGAGCCGCAACGAGTGGCCCACATCGAAACTGTGCACGATGCCTGCCAGTGTGATCGGGACTGGCGCTGCCGGATCGGGAATCCGAACCGGAGTTATGAGCCCATTGATCAAGGTTGCTTTCCCGTCGGGTGCGACGTCGTATAGCTTGGCGAAAATAACTGGGGCGCCTGGTGATTGCACTCGTAATGTGACCTTGGGAATGCCGACTACGTCCATCGGCACCGTCATGGGTGCTGTGGTCCAGCTGGCCTCGGTGCCAGGAATCTGGGCGGTTGGAATGTTGCCGCTCGGTTCGATGTTCAGCGGTTCGATTCCGGTCGGCAAACCCAACGGCCCGGTGACAAACGTGCGTGCACCGGGCACAGCAGTCGCGGCGTCGTCGACCAGTCGTCCATCGCCGGATAACTCGAATGCGCGGTTGTTACCGACCGGAAAGCTGCTGCTCGACGCGTACGCGGGTGCAGCATTTCCTGTGTACGGCACCCAGTTTCGGAAATATGCGAACGGTGGGCCGGTGTCGACCCCGCTGTCTTTCAGGTAGTGGTCGAACCAGTCCAGCATGCGGCCTGACTCGTATTGCGTCGTAGGATCCAGCGGGCCCTTGACGCTGAACTCGCCAGGTGCGGGGGCGAAGTGGCTATGCCCCCACGAGTGCCAGATCATTTTCACCTCGACGCCTCGCGCCTGCAGTGCTTCGTACGTCGCAGCCGCCTCGTTGAGGGTGAAGAGGGTGTCTTGCTGCCCCTGGGCCAGCAGGACAGGGATGTTGATTCGTTCGGAAAACGTCGCCGTCGACGCATGTCGCAAGCGGACGGTGTTGTCAGGGTCGAGTTCACCCGTCATCAGGGCTTGGGCGATTGCTCCGCACATGAAGGCCACGTAATTCGGGCATTCCGCCCCTCGTGCGGGGTCGCCGAGGTATCCCGTAACGCCGGGGTTGTCGACACCGTCGACGAACAGCAGCGATGCGAACAGGAACTTGGCGGCCCCCGAGACTGCTGAGCTGACTCCGACGGTGGTAGAGGTTCCGTTCGGGGCTAGTGAATAGCTGAGGTCGTTCCACGTGATCATCGGGATGATCGTGTCGATACGCGCGTCGATCGAGGCAGCGGACAACTGTATTCCGCCGCCGTAGGATCCGCCGAACATCCCGACCCGCGGGTCATATTGAGCCGGCACCCCGTTATGGTCCACGGGGTCGATGCGAACCATGTCGAGAGCTGGTAGCGGACTTTTCAGAGCGGTGTCGGTGAACGCGATGCCACTTTGTCCCCCGAGAAAGCTCACCAGTTGTGCGGCTGCGGCGCCGTCGTACAGCGGATCGTCGAGCGAGATCTTGCATTCGGATCCACCGAACCCGAGGCCGGAATATGCAAGCGTGACGTAGCCATTTCTGGCGAACATCTGCGCAGCGCCGACTTGGTCGTGGTACGAACCGCCGAATCCGTTGGTAGTCAACAGCGCAGGCGCTCGGTTGTCGGGGCCCACGCCGCTCGGTACGAACAGCTCACCCTCGACTGTGCACTGGGTAGCACCGCCGGGACCGACGTGAACCGACAGGGACAGGACCTGGCTCGTGAAACTGGGTGGATCGGCGGTGGCGGGTCCGGCAACGGCGAATGCGGCAGACAGCACGCCGACGCAAACGATGGCGATCGTCCGCATTCACGCCTCCTCTGGGCTTGTTCGAGCGAAAACTACCGGGAACTAGACGAGCTTCTCCCCGTATGTCTGTCGTCCCATGAGGAAGGTTGCCTCGACCTGTAGGTCGCGCAGTTTCTCCGGGGGAGTGGTTCGCGGATTGGCCGAGAGCACAACAAGATCGGCAGACTTGCCGGTTTCCAAGCTGCCGATATCCGAGTCGAGATGCAGTTGCCACGCAGCGTCGATCGTCGCCGCCTTGATGGCCGCGTCGATGCCAATGCGCTGCTCCGGGGCTAGCACGCGGCCGCTGCCTTTGGCGACTCGAGTCACTGCGGTGGCGATGTTTCCGATCGGGTTCGGCGGCGTGACGGTGCCGTCATTGTGAAAGGAGATGCGCAGGCCAGCGTCCAAGGCCGACTGAGCCGACATCCATTGTGCGCCATGGTCAGGTCCGAACAGCTCGTCGATCAGCACGTCGCCCCAGTAATAGACGTGCTCCATGAAAAAGCTTGGCGTGACGCCTAGTTTCGCCGCTCGTTCGAACTGGTCCGGCCGCATCGCGCCGACGTGCTCGACCCGCGACCGCAGGGCTGGGGACGCATCTGCCTTTTCGTAGGCGTCGAGGACGACGTCGACTGCTGCGTCGCCGTGCACGTGACACGACAGCTGCCAGCCCTGCTCGACGAACGCCGACGCCAGTTCGCTGACCTGCTCCGGCGTGTAGTTCATGCCACCGTGATGGTGCGGGCCCAGGCCCATCCGGGCCGTCGTCGCGTCGGTGAGATACGGGAACGTCGTAAAGATATTGCCTTGCCAGGGTGAGCCGTCGGCCCACAGCTTCATCCCGATCTTGGCGAACAACTCGTCCGCTCCGGGCCGCTTGCTTGCCGCGTTTGCAGGATCATTCGCCAGCTCCGGCGTACCGATCTCATAGGCCCGGATTCGCAACGGGCAGTCCGGTTCCTGCGCGAGCTTTGTCAACAACGCGTGCTGCGGGCCAGCCTCGTATGCGTGCTCGCTGGCGGTGGCGATGCCGGCCTGAGCCAGCTGATCGTAGGCCCATCGAACATTGGTGTGTGCGTGCGCGGCAACAACTTTCAGAAAGGGCACGGTCAACCTCATGATTGCAGCCTGCTCGAGCACCTCCCCGGTCAGCTCGCCGTCGGCACCGTGCACAAACTGCGCTCCCGTCGGCTTCGGCGTGTCCTTGGTGATGCCTGCCAGCTCGAACGCCGCGGTATTGGCATACGCGGCATGCCCGCTGTTCGAAACGATGACGATGGGATTGTCGGGTACCAGTACATCCAACTGTGATCGGGTGGGTAGCTGCAGATCCGTCTGCAACAGAGGGTCGATGCCATTCGCCAGTATCTCCGTGCCCTTCGGCGTCGCCTTTGCCGCATCGCTGATTTTCTGCCAGACTCGCGCGGCCGTCGGCACGATGAACGGGCGGACGTCGACAGCTGGCGGCGCAAGCGACAGGCCCATTTCGAACGGATGACCATGTGCCTCGACAAAGGCTGGCAATATTGCCCGCCCCTCCAGATCGACCACCTCCGTGCGGGCCTGCTTCAACTGCATCACGTCGGACGTCGATCCGACCGCGCTGATCCTTCCGCCTGTAACCGCTAGTGCTTCGGCCTCTGGCGCTCCCGGCGCTACCGTCACGACCGGCCCGCCGATGAAGATGACGTCGGCGCACCTCTCGGTGCTCCTGTGGTCGTTCGACGAATCACGCGCCATTCCCGGTCACCACCTTTCGTGAACTGCCGTTCGCTCAACGATGCGAACTCCCAATATCGTTTCAGCGCAACGTGAATCGCGACCTCATCGCTCCGCGGTCCGCCGCCATCAGGTGCGAATCGACATGGCAGGAGGGTAGCTCACGCGGTGCAGAAAAGTGACATGAATCACGTATCGGCAACGTCCGACAGGTAAGGTGCGTTGCTATGAAGCCAGAACTCGGGGCCGATTTGGCCCAGCGACTTGCTGAGTTGTACATGGAAGTGCACAGCGACCCCGAGCTATCGATGCAGGAGCATGCGACGGCGCGACTGGTAGTTGCCGCTTTGGCAGGTACGGGCTGTGAAATCACCGAAAACGTCGGCGGCACAGGGGTAGTCGCCGTTCTCGACAACGGCCCTGGCCCTGTCGTTATGTTACGCGCGGACATGGATGCGCTGCCGGTCGCAGAGCAGACCGGCCTGCCCTATGCGAGTACGAAAACCGCAATCGACCCGTCCGGCAACACCGTGCCGGTGATGCATGCGTGCGGGCATGACATGCACGTCACCTGTCTGGTCGGTGCGTTGCATCTGCTTTCGGACGCACGCGAGCAGTGGTCGGGAACCGTGCTGGGGGTGTTTCAGCCTGGGGAGGAGACCTGCGAGGGCGCTAAGGCAATGCTCGCCGACGGCATCTTCGACCGTTTTCCGAAGCCGTCGATCATCCTCGGCCAACACGTTGCGCCCCTGCCCTCTGGAATGATCGGGCACGGCTCGGGGCCGGTGATGGCGGCTGCGGACTACGTCTGGGTGACCCTGCACGGCCGCGGCGCTCACGGCTCGATGCCTGAGCGGTCGGTCGATCCGGTGCTGATGGCGGCGGCCACAGTGATGCGACTCGAGGCGATCATCTCGCGCGAGGTGGCGTCACGGGAGCAGGCTGTCGTTACCGTCGGCGTCGTCCAGGCCGGTAACGCGCCCAACGTCATCCCCGAGTCCGCCCGACTCGGCATCAGCTGCCGGACATACTCGCACGAGGTTCGCGATACCGTCCGGGCGGCGGTCGAGCGGATCATTCGCGCCGAAGCGCTCGCGAGCAACGCGCCGAAGGACCCCGAGTTCGACTGGTACGTTCAGGCCCCGGTCACGGTGAACGATCCAGCCGCCACCGTCAAGACCATCGGCGCTTTCGAAGCACACTTCGGGGCGGATCGCGTCCGGCCTATTCCACCGGCGTCCGGCAGCGAAGATGTCGCTGAGTTCGGCAACGCCATCGAAGTGCCTTTGGTCTTCTGGTTCTGGGGTGGCACGGACCCAAAGGTCTTTGCCGACGACGTCAGCTTGGGCGTCTCACCGCCGAGCAATCATTCGGCTTATTTCGCCCCGGTCATCGAACCCACCATCACGACGGGAGTCGAAGCGCTGACTGTTGCCGCTTTGACCTGGCTGGGTTCACCGACCACCTGATACTGGTCAGGAACTGCTGTCTTCGACCCAACTCTCACGGTGCGGAAATATGCTCCAGATCGCCATACCGATCTGAAATCCGAGCGCGATCGACATAATCGACACGAGCATCACGGTGACGGCGTCCCCACCTGACCCGCCTGCGAGTTCGGCGATGCCGATCAAGCCTACCGAGCTCGGGACCAGCAGCCAGAATCCTGGCGCCAACACCACTTGGGTGGCCGGCGTCATTGGAAGGCGGCCCAACGCGAGCGCGCAGATCATCAGCACGAGGCCCCCGCCGAATCCACTGACATATCCGCCGACCGCCCCGGCCGTTGCGACCTGCGCCCCGTACGTCACGAACAGGACAAGTACCAGCCATGGTGCGAACCCCGGTGGCGGTCCTAGATACAGCACCATGCCTACCGCATAGACGGCGACGCCGAGCCACGGCGCCCACGGTCCGAAGGTATTGCGAGCAGCGTCGGTCAGCTCGAACGAGGACAAACCCAGCACTTGGATCGCGAGCACGATACCTAGCGCGAGTTGAGCCAGATTCAAGAGTCCCGTCATCAGTCGCGCGGCACCGGAAACCATTTGCCCGGTGGAAGCTTCGATCACCGCCAAGGTGATCGCCACTCCCGGCAGGAACAGGATCAGCGGTGGAATTAAGACACGCAGGCTCTCGTGCCCCATGTGCAGCAATCGGCCGAGGCTGAACGCCAAGTACGTAACGACAAACGCGCTCAACACAGGGAGCAGTTGCCGCACTCCGTCATTGTTGCCGGTGATCAATTCGAGCACGCCCACGAGGAGCCCGAAGCCGGTCGCTGCGATCAATGCCGCAGGTGTGGGTTGCAGAATCAGCGCGTAGGCGGCGCTCTGCACGCCACACCCTGACACACCGACCCAGGCAGGGAAGCGCTTGGGCATCGCCCGGATGCGATCGAGTTCGGCGATACCGTCCGCGGCCGTGATCAGCCCCCGCTCGGCCTTATGGACGAGCTCTCCCACAGGAAACGTTTGGTCATAACGCAATGGACGGTCGCGGTTCGCGACCTTGGTCTGAGCGCCATCGCCCACCTGGATGAAATTCGGCAGTACCAGCAGCGGGCACGTGGTGCCGTACTGGGCAGAGATTCGGATCAGCGCACGTCGCACGACGGTAACGGGATAGTCGGCACCAAGCATCGCGGATCCCAGTCGGGCCAGAAACGCGACCTGGATCGCCCGATCGTCAGGCGGTTCGGCTACGTGCGCCATGGCGACACTTTAAGTGTCGGGATGCACCGATCGTTGGCGCAATGGGGCGGGAAGGCCAGTTTGTCGAATTTCCCGCGCGAGTACGTGGCTCGTTGACAGGATCGTCCTGAATCGACACGCAAGCGCCGCAAACCCAGTGGAGACAAGTGGAGACAGCGGACACATGATCTCGACGCGACAGGATTTGCGGGTGCTTGCCGCCACTTTTGCGGCGCTCCTGCTAATGCTCTTCGTAACGGCGTGTGGATCAGACTCCGCACAGCCTCAACCCTACGGGCACGCCGGCCGCTGGATCACCGACGATGTCGGTCGGGTCGTCACCTTTCACGGCGTGAACATGGTGAACAAGCTGCCGCCGTACGACCCGGCCGGGGTCGGCTTCGGCGACGACGATGTTGCGTTGCTGGTGCGAGAGGGTATCAACGCGGTTCGTGTCGGCGTGCTGTGGGCCGGTCTCGAGCCTTCCGCCGGCCAGTACAACGACGCCTACCTCGATAGCATCGCCGCCACGGTGAGCATGCTCCACGCCGCGGGCATCACCTCGCTGCTGGACATGCACCAGGACGGCTACGGGGTGGCGTTCAACGGCGACGGCGCACCAGCCTGGGCGACGCTGACCGACGATCTGCCAATCGAGCCGCTCAAGGCTTTCCCGCTGGACTATGCAACCAACGCAGGCTTGCAGCGGGCCTACGACAACTTTTGGGCCAACAAGCCGGGGCCGGGCGGGGTGGGGTTGCAGGACCGCTACGCCGCGGCGTGGAGGCACATCGCCGAACGCTTCCGCGATACGCCTGGACTGCTCGGCTACGAGCTGATGAACGAACCCTTCCCGGGATCACCGTGGAAACAATGCGAGCAGGCCTGCCCTGAGTTGGATGCGAACGTCTTGACCCCGTTTTCGCGAAAGATGTTGCAAGCCATCCGCATGGCGGATCGTTCGCACTTCGTATGGTACGAGCCGTGGGTACTGTTCGACGCCGGAGCAGACACGCGCGTAGGCCCGCTCGACGATCCGCTCGTGGGGCTTTCGTTCCACGATTACGACACCAAGGATCTCGATAAGCCGCTGCATAACGCGGACGCGCACTCCGAGCGCACCACGGATGCTTTGCTGATGACCGAACTCGGTGCCACTACCGACGCATCCTTGGTCACCAACCTGATGGCTGCCGCGGACCGGGCGATGGCATCGCCGATCTACTGGGCCTACGCCAACAACGCGCCGTTCCCCATCCCGCCCGGAGTCGGCGTCGCCAGCCCGCGGGAGCAGGGGCTCGTGCTCGACCCCGGACAGCCGTTGACCGGCAACAACGTGCAGACCGCGATCTGGAATGCGCTGGTCCGCCCCTATCCGCAAGCCGTTGCCGGCACGCCGTTGCGATGGAGCTACGACCCCGACGCGAGGGTGTTCGACTTCGTGTACGCCAACTCTCGAGCAGGTGGCGGAGATTTCACCAAAGACCTCGAAACGGTGGTCTTCGTCCCTGCTCGGAACTACTCAGCCGGCTACGCAGCGACCGTCCAGGGCGGCCGCGTGGTCTCGGCAGCCAATGACTCACGATTGCGGGTGGTGGCCGACGGCGGAGCCCCGGAAGTCACAATTCATATAGCACCACAATGATGTTGGGCGTTTTGGGGTTTGTTTTGCCCATGGACCCGTTCGATGAGGCGCGCCATTTCCTGCGCTTGCCGATCATGGGTTGGTGATCACGCCGGGACCGGAGATGACGGCGACCTGCGCAGTCGCCTTCGAATTCGACACGGCACGAAAGTAGCTCACGACACCTCGGTGGAGGTGCACCTTATTGCTAATCGACCGGGCCTATTCGGGGGCGAGTCGTCCGTTATCGAAGATGCACTCTTGTTGTCGATCGTGACCGGAAGTGCCGGTCGGCGTGCTTTCATTCTCGCGTGAGCGCTGTTGGGACTGTCATCATCGTCCTATTGCTGGTCCTGGCGATGGGCCCGCTGCGTGAACGCCCGAGGCCGCGGAAGAGTCGTCGGCGCCGCGTTCCCGCGCTTGTTGGCGCGATCGCGTTGCTCGGTATCGTCGCGGGCTGCTCTAGCAACGAGGAGGTGAACTCGAAGGATGTCGCAGCAGATGAAGAATGCGATTTGGTTGCGCAAGCGGCGACGTCTGCGACGACATCGACCAACGGAACCGTTGTGCCGGCCCCGATCCCGACACCAATGAATGCATCGCTCGCGCCACTGACGACAGTAGATGCACCTCTAGCCCCCGGGAGCCCGCCACAAGTCCCCGTCGAGCCACCGCCAGCTTCTGTCGAGCCACCGCCAGCTTCCGTGGAGACGACAACGACGACGACCACCACCACGACCACGACGGTGCCGATCACCGTGATCGAGCCGCCACCGACACCGACGACGACGTTCGACACATATATCGCGCCGCCGCCGATGCCACCACCGCCGACCAATCCGCCGCCGCCCAATCCGCCGCCGACTGTCCCGACGACTATCGCGCCGCCACCAGAACCACCGCCAACGGAGACGGCGATAGCGCCGCCACCGAAGCCCCCGCCGGTGACCAACCAGACAGCATCGCGGCGTACCTGCTGATTCGATGGCGTGTCCATCACAAAGCGAGCTCGCGCGCGCTCGAGCCGCGGCCATGTGCTCGGCGGCGGGATCGCCAACGGAGCAACCTCGCTGACTAGCTCGACGCTAAGGTTCGCTGGCTGGCACGCAGACGACGGCGACACCGCGTCCTAATACCGCATGCCCTACTGCAGGAGGCCACAGGATGCGACGCGTTCATTTCCTCGGCCTCTTCGATGGTTGTCGACAGCACCGTGGCGTTGGTCTCAGTCTATTTCCGTTGTGGCGGAGCCGATATGTAATCGAAGGGACGACCTACTGATCAGGAGGCAGCGACGTGGAGCTATTTGTGCTCGTTGCAGCCATCCCTGTCCTCGCTGTGCTCGGCGTGCTGATGATCGTCGTTCTTTTTTGGGTCGAGATGCGTCGAATGGCCACCGATTCCGACCCGTCAGGGCAAGTCATGGAGCACTCCGTGGGGCGCCCGGAGTCGCAGACGCTGCGCGCGCTCGCCGTCGACGCCGGAGGCCACACGGATGGCCGAGACTGAGTTTTGGTCCCGCCGCGCAGCGGGGCGGTTTTTAGAAGTAGTGGGCTCGCCCGCCTACTGGTCGACCGGTCCGGCCGAGTAGAACCAGTACCAAACCAACTACGATGAGAACGATTCCGATCGTCCACAAGATCGATATTTTGGCCACGAAACCGACCAGCAGCAGAACGATACCGAGCACGATCATGACGACCTCTTCCTTGTGTGCGAGCCAAGGTGGCTGCACTGCAGATAGGGTTCCCCCAGTTCAGATGCCCTAAACCGCATCCGTCGCCGCGTCGGGTAAGTCCTGCCCGGCCGGCGACAGTCAGGCTGACAACGAGCGGTTATACGGCATTCGAATGTCGTCCAGCATCGGCGAGAGCGACGAGTGTGCGAACACCGTAGGCCAGACAACGTTCGTCGAGTAGAAAGTTCGGTTGATGTAGGTCTTGAACCGGGCTCGTCCCGTCCCAGACTCCGAGGCGTGCCATGGCGCCGGGGATATGTTCGAGGTACCAGCCGAAATCCTCACCGCCACTGGATTGTTGGGCCTCCACTAAATTTCCGGCGCCGACGACCGACTCGATCGCGGTTCGCAGCTCGGCGGCGCATTCGGGGCTGTTCGTGACCGGTGGAACGCCTTGCTGATAGATGACCTCGTGCGGTACGTCGTATGGTGCGAGCAGTTGTTCGATGGTATTTCGAACAAGTGACTCCAGCGTCTTCCACGTCTCGTGTGACGCACTGCGCAAGGTGCCGACGAGCTCACCGGATTCGGGCACTGAGTTCCCTACGTTGCCGGCGGCGACTTTGCCCCAGGTCAGCACCGTCGCCGTGCGGGCATCCAATCGACGATCCAACACCGACGCCAAGCCAGTAATCAGTACCGCTGTGGCATGGATGAGGTCGCCGGTCAGGTGGGGGCGCGCAGTGTGGCCGCCTGAGGAGGTCAGTCGCACCGTGACCGAGGCGTTCGACGAGGTGATCGGTCCGACGCGAGTCGCGAGCTTTCCGACTTCTAGATGTGGATCACAATGCAACGCAAAGATTTTCGATACGCCTGTCAAGCCACCAGCTTCGATCACCTTCAGTGCGCCCCCTGGGATGGTCTCCTCTGCGGGCTGAAATATCAGCCGGACCGGCGGCGGCCGTTCCGATCCGGCAATTACGGTCGCCGCTCCCAGCAACATAGCCGCGTGGGCGTCGTGGCCACACGCGTGTGTCACGCCGGGGTTCGTCGACGCGAATGGAAGCCCGGTCGTCTCCGTAAGGGGGAGTGCGTCCAGGTCGGCTCGAAGGCCAACGCGCGCACCATCGTCGGGTCCGATGTCGCACCAGAGGCCGGTGCCGTGCGGCAAGACGGTGGGAGTGAGGCCGAGCTGCTCGAGATGCGTGCGGACAGTTTTCGTCGTTCGGTGTTCGTCGAAGGCGAGCTCGGGGTGAGTGTGCAGGTCTCGCCGCCAGTCGATCACCTGGTCGTCGTCGATGTCCATCGTCGCCGCACCTCCCGAAGATCACGTTATCGGGCGACGTGTCAGTTCTGTGGCAATTCGATTCACTCGAAGGCGGCCGAGAGCCAGTCGGTGACCGCTGCGCTCAGCTTCGCCCGATTGGAAGGTTTCACGATGTGGTGACCTTCGTCGGGGAACATGATGTAGTCGACGATTCCGCCGAGGTCGCGGACCGCTGCGACGAGTTGTTCGGATTCGTTGACGGGGACGTTGGTGTCGTGGGCACCGTGGACGACAAGCAACGGCGCAGACAGTGAGCTGATCCTGCGTAGGGGAGATAGCTGTTCGAGCAGAGCCCGATCGTGGATGGGATGGCCGTACTTGGGGTATGCGGCGGCGGCGATCCACGGTTCGGTGTGGTGGTAGAAGTTTTCGAGATCACTCATTCCGCAAATACTGACGCCCGCGGCGAACAGATTTGGATGGAATGTCAGGGCGGCGAGGGTGAGGTATCCGCCGTAAGACCAACCGGCGCAGCCGATTCGGTGGGCGTCGGCGTAGGAGTTGTCGATCAAGAATTGCACGCAATCGGCTACGTCGTCGATGGCGGCAAATCGACGTTCTTTGTCGTCGGCGTGGACGAAGGTCTTGCCGAATCCGCCCGAACCGCGAACGTTCGGGGCGAGCACCGTGATGCCAGCGGCGAGCAGCGGTGGGAAGAGTTCGCTGTATCCAGGTCGTTCCTGACCTTCGGGGCCGCCGTGCAGATACACCAGCGCCCCGGCACGGTCAGTTCGGTCGATGGGTTCGTACAACCACGAATGCAAGACGGTGCCGTCACGCGCCTCGATGGTGACCAGCGATGGATGCGACGATCCCGCGAAGCGGTTCGGGGCCCGTTCGATCGGCTCCCAGGTGCGCGATCGGGGATCGACCAATTCGACCGTTCGGGGCTGTCCGGGAGCCTGGACGGTCAGCGCGATCATGGAGCCGCCTGCGCTGATGCTGAGTTCGCTGGCTACCAGTCCCGGTAGCGGAATCGGATCTTCCAGGGTTTCGTCGATTAATTCGAGAATTTGTAATTCGCTGTAGCCGTGCCTATTCCACAGCAGTGCAACGGTGCTCAGGTCGTCGCTGACGGCGAACTCGTCCAGATCGCAGTCGGGGCGCTCGGCCACGACGTGGTACGAGACCCCGTCCTGGCTCACGGTCACCTCCAGCAGTCGAGCATATTCGCAGCCGTTGTCGCTGCGAACCATCGCACGCACATATCCTTCGGCACTTCCGAATCCGTATGAGCGTGAGGGGCGGTAGAAGCGCCAGGTATTGCCGCCGTCGGCGTGCTTTATCCTCCGGACGGCGTGGTCGTCGAGGATGACTCCAGCGTCGGTGGTGGATCCGGGATCCCATGGCAATAGACCTATTTCGGTCGAGCCCCGAAGGAGGTTGAGTTCGCGATAGCCGCGGGGTCCGATCCGGATCAACGCCGAGCCGGCCCAGGCATCGACGAGATGTCCGCCGGACCGACGGTCGAGCACTGTGGTGTCGCGGGTTGCTGGGTCGATGAGGCAGGAATGCCCGACTCCGTCTTCGCCGGTGACGGTGACGGCAACGAGAGTTCCGTCCCAGCCGATCAGCTCAGCCGTGCCGTTCTCGGCGGGGTCGATCCGGCGCGCAGCACGGTCGTCGGGATCGGTTGTGACGACCCAGATCTGCGACCGGTTCCCACCCCCTGGTGCGACTTGGCAAGCGAGCCAATGCCCGTCGGCCGAATGAATGATCCGCGTGACCGGACCGTCGACGGGGAGTTCGACGTCTCGAGACGAACTTGCGCGCCACCCTCGCAGAAACCGTTGGACCGCACGGGGATACCCACCGTCGTCGACGATGTGGGCAAATGCCGTCGCATCGGGTGACAGCGACGCGCCGTAGGTAGCGCGGTCCTCGACCACCGCTCAGGTCACCTCCGTACTTTGGAGCCACATTTCCAATACCGCGAGTTGCCACAGTTCGTTAGCGCCAAGGGTTGTGCGTGTGTCGTTGGGAGCCGACAACAACGCCGTCACGGTGTCAGCTCGATAGAGTCCGCGGTTTCGCGCACTCTCGTTGGTGAGTGCGTCGTAGACCATGTCGAGTACTGGCCCGTGCAGGTGACGGATCCCGGGCACAGGAAAGTATCCCTTGGTCCGATCGATTACTTCGGAGGGCAGCAATCCACGCGACGCGTCCTTCAGGACGCCTTTACCTCCGGATGCCAGTTTCAGTTCCGGCGGACATGACGCAACAAGTTCGACGAATTCATGATCAAGAAACGGCACGCGTGCTTCCAAACCCCACGCCATGGTCATCGTGTCGACCCGTTTGACCGGGTCATCGACGAGCATGACCGTGGTGTCGAGTCGCAACGCGGCATCGACTGCAGTCTCGGCGCCGGCAGCGGCCTGATGCTGTGCGGCGAACGCCCAGCTCGCGTCGTAATCGAGCGCGTATTCCGGCTGCAGTATGGCCAGCACGTCGGCATGTGTGCGGTCGAAGAAGACCTTCGCATAAGCCTCGGTCGTCTGTTCTCGGGCGACGTTGGCCAGTGGCGGGTACCAGTCGTAGCCGGCGAGGATTTCGTCTGCGCCTTGACCGGACTGCACGACTTTGACCGATTTGCTGACCTCTTCGGAAAGCAGGTAGAACGCCACACAGTCATGGCTGACCATCGGTTCGCTCATTGCCGCAATCGTTTTCGGCACTGCCGGCAGCAGACGCTCGGACTCGATATGGATACGGTGGTGGTCGGTGTCGAAAGTCTTGGCAACCAGATCCGAATAGGGATACTCGTCGCCGGATTCGCCGCTGGCAGAATCGAACCCGATGCTGAAGGTCGCGAGGTCGCGCTGGCCCTGCTCGGCGAGCAGGGCAACGACAATGCTCGAGTCGATGCCACCGGACAGCAGCACACCGACCCCTACGTCGGCAACCATCCGCCTCGACACGGCCGTGCGAAGGGAGTCCATCATCGCTTCTTGCCAGTCCACCGCGGTCCAGGCGGCGTGCGCGGGGTTTCGGCTGAAGTCCGGCGTCCAATACACGGTGTCGGTGGCGGTGCCGTCGGCTTGGAACACTCGCACTGTTGCCGGCGGCAGCTTGCGGATACCGCGATACATCGTCAGCGGCGCGGGTACGACGGAGTGAAAGCTCAGGTAGTGATGCAGCGCTCGCCGATCGATTTCGGTGTCGACACCACCCGCGTCCAACAAAGCACGCAAGGTCGAGGCGAAGCGCAGTCGCCCCGCCGATTCGGCGAGATATAGCGGTTTGATTCCGAGTCGGTCGCGAGCGAGCGTCACCACACCAGAATCGCGATCGGCTATGGCGAATGCGAACATTCCCTTGAAACGCTCCACGCATCGGGATCCCCAGCGATGAAACGCCTTGATGACGACTTCGCTGTCTGCATTGGAAAAGAAGCGATACCCGAAGCCTTCCAGGGCCTTTCGAAGCTCCTTGTAGTTGTAGATGCAGCCGTTGAATACGAGAGTGAGGCCGAGGTCGCTGTCGACCATCGGCTGGCAGCCGCGACTGGACAGGTCGATGATCGCCAGTCGCCGATGCCCGAAAGCGACCCGGCCGTGGGCAACGATTCCTGCCGAATCCGGTCCGCGCGTTGACATTGCGCCGGTCATCCTGTCGACCGCCGCAACGTCGGCTGCCCCGCCGTCCCAGCGCAATTCGCCACAGATTCCGCACATGCGTTACTCCCTCATGATCCAGGTGTCTTTGCTCCCACCGCCCGATGCGGAGTTGACGATGCGCGTGCCTCGCGCCGCGACCCGGGTCAGAGCGGCAGGCACCACATGGGCAACAGGCCCGGTCGTACTGGGGCGCAGATGAACAAAGGCCCGTAAGTCGACGTGATGGGGATACAACCCGTCTCCTTCGAACGTCGGATGCGTGGACAGCGCGATCATTTCTTGTGCGACAAAGCGTTCCGGTTGAGTCAGCAGCTCACGTCGACGTTCTTCGATGGCCGCGTCACTCGCATCGGGTCCGATGACGACACCCCGTCCTCCCAGACCGTCGACCGGCTTGACGACCAGATCGCCGAGATGGTCGAGGACGTAGTCGCGTTGGTCGCGTTCGGCACATATCCACGTGCGTACTTGCTCGAGCACCGACTCTTCACCCAGGTAGTACGCAATCATGTCGGGCACATATGGATAGATTGCCTTGTCGTCGCCGATGCCGTTGCCAAGCGCGTTGACGATCGACAACTTCTTCGACACGAGTGCCTCACGAATGCCCTGTCGCAGTGGCGCACCCGAGTGATCCGAGGTCGAGAGCAGCATGTCCTCGTCCATGCGGGCGTAGACGACGTCGACAGCGATGGCTTCGGAATTGCGGTGGCGGAACAACTTTCCGTCGCGGACCGATAGATCCGACGGTCGCACTACCTCGATCCCCATCTGATCGGCGAGAAAGGAATGTTCGTACCACGCCGAGTCTTCCCAGCCGGCGCTGAGCAGAATCACTTCAGGATTGTCCTGGCTATGCAACGGTGCCGCCGCGCGCAATGTCTCCCGCAGCATCTCCGCCACGTGGCCCAAGTCGGCAACGTCGGCAGGAGAAGCCAGTTCCGGGGCATGCTCGCAGAGCAGGCGACGATTGGCGATTGCATAGGCAACGCCCGATGGAACACGCAGATTGTCTTCCAGCACCAGCCAATTCCCGGCACGATCGCAGACCAGATCGACTCCCGCGACATGAGCGCGCAGGGCGTTTCCTACGAGTCGACCGGTAGAGCGAAACCCGGACGCCCGATCGAGTGCTTGGAGCGGGACGACGCCGTCGGACACGATTGCCTGCTCGGTGTAGACGTCGCGCAAAAATGCATCGAGCGCCCTGACCCGCTGCTCGACGCCGTGCGCGATATGGCTCCATTCGTTCGCGGAGATGATGCGCGGGACCAGATCGATCGGAAAGACTTGGGCGCGGTCCTGTCCGGAAACGCGAAACATGATGCCCTCGGCACGCTGCTCATGTTCGATGTTGTTCTCTCGCTCGCGCAGCGCGGGAACGTCGAGCCGGGCGATCGCGGCAAGAAGCTCCCGGTACGCGGGCCGAGGGTTGCCCGCATGATCGATCGCCTCGTCGAAGCCGGCGGAATCGCCGGACGATGTGGGGTGATACCCAACCAGCAGCGTGCGGTCCTTCTCGCTCGCGGAAGGAGGACTCGGCGCCCGTCCGGCTGTCTCGGCGATCAGCTGGTCGACGACGTCGGTCAATCGGCCGCGGCGACGCAGAGCCGTCCTTTGTCGTGCTGCCGATGTGCCAGCCTGAAGCGCCTGCCTTGTCAGTTCCGATACCACGTCCCAATCGCCGGCAGCCTCGAGCTGCGGTCGTACCGAGTGGACCAGCTGCCACACGACCTCGGACGCCGGTCGGCTGACCGGACCGGTCAGGTCGACGAGGTCACCCTCCAAGCCGGAGCGAGCCGCACGCCAGAGAGCTGCGCGACCTAGCGGGGGAGTGAGGCCGCGCGGCGGGATTCCAGCGCGTAGCGCAGCGAGTTCACGGGTGACCAGCGCGCGAAATAGTCCTGCAACCAACACGATGGTGTCGACCAAAGGGCAACTGTCACATACCCGTAGTTCGACCGTCGGCGCAGAGTTGGACGGCCGAACATCGAAATACACCATTCCCGCATCGGCTATCACCCCACTGGAGACCAAGTCGTCAACCAACGCGTCGTATTCCGCGGCCGTCTGCGCAGGGGCAGCAAGACCGGTCGTCGGCCAGCGCTGCCAGATCAAGGTACGAGCGCTCGAATAGCCGGTGTCGGATCCGTCCGCCCAGAACGGTGAGCTGGTACTCAGTGCCAGCAGGATCGGCAAATCAGGTGCAACTCGACCGGCCACCGCGACGGCCTCGTCACGATCGGCGACACCGACGTGCACCTGAGTGCCGCATATCAGCTGTTCGCGCGCGAGCAGTTGGTAGTCGGCGAGCATGCGACGATACCGCGCGGTCGGCGTCACCAGCATCTCCGCAGGTACCGACAATGGAACGGCGCCCGCAGCGACAATGCTGAGTCCGAGCCTCGACGCAGCCTCTACCAGCACCGACCTGCGGTTCTGCAGATCTGCACGCAACGATTCGAGGCTGTCGGATACACCGGTGTTTATTTCGATGACACACCGTTGCAGCTCCGCGACGTAGCCCTCAGGAAGTCCGCTCAACAACTCCGGCGCACGCGGGGCTAATCGTCGAGTGGTGGCGTCGACGATGTGAAACTCTTCCTCGACCCCCATAGTCGGCGACCTGATGTCCAGGTCCACCTCGGGTTTGCCGGACATTACGTCGCCACGATGATCGAACTCTGCAGCTTCCAATAACCAAATGCGACAGCGCGGCACTCGGATCGTCGGTCACCGCGAGGCTGTTTCCTCAACCGCGCTCTTCTGTAACAGCCGCTTCGGGCAGGCCGCGGGACTGGGCGATCCGGCCGATCCCGCGAAGGAACGACGACCGAGTGCGAGCTTGGAAACATAGGCGGGAGTATTCGGAGGGGCCCGGTGCGAGTCACATGGTTCGAATACCCAGTTGGGCCGCGATTTATTACGCGACGCGCCTTCAGAACAAGCCACATCGCGCGCCGGGGCACGTTCGACTATGCAGCGATGCAGTCCGCCTACGAATCAGGTGCTGGCACAGGCTCGCACCCGCCCGCTAGGACGGACGCGCATACGTGCTAGCTGCGGTCGTATCGAACTCATAGGCGACGAACGGCTCATCGCCAACCACCCACGCGTCGTGACCAGGTTCGATGGCATAAGCGTCGCCAGAACCGACCTCAGCCTCGGTTCCGTCCTCATGCGCTACGTGGATGCGCCCGGAGACGACCACTCCGAGGTGCCGCGTCTGGCAGCTGTCTCCGCCGACAACGGGTTTGATGCATTCCGACCACCGCCAACCCGGTTGTGCGGTCAAGCGCGCCGCCTTCGGGCCGCCGAGATCGACAACGTCGATCCTGGTTTTGTCCGGTGTGCGGGTTTCGTCGGGGGAGTCGAAGTTGCGTGACGTCAGGGTGGACATGGTGTCTCCTCGGTACCGTCCCCGACCTGCTCAATCGTCCGCCTAATGCCGCCTCGGTGCAATGCGTCGCCGATAGGCTTGGCACGTGACTGTGAAGCATGGCGGCGTTCGTCTTGCCGAATTGGTTGCCGCGTTGTCCCTCGGAATCGATCTCGGATTCGGGCAGCCGATGGAGCATGTCTTGCGTCAAACGCTGATCGCGCTCGCGTTGGCCGAGCGGATGGGACTGGACGAGACCGATCGTGCGGCGGTCTATTATTCGTCGTTGCTGGTCAACGTGGGCTGTCACACGGATGCTCATGAGCAGGCGAAATGGTTCGGGGACGATATCGCGCTCAAATCGGGCAAGTACGACCACGAGATCGGCACCCTGCGCGAGGTCGCGGCCGGGTTGCGACTAATAGGGGCTGGGAATCCTCCGCTGCAACGGATCCGCGTCGGCCTGGAATTCGCAGTATCGGGTGCACGTGAAATCAGTGCCATGATCAGCCATCATGCCCAGTTGGCCCAGGTCTTTGCTCAGCGATTGTCGTTGCCTGCCAGCGTAATCAACGCGCTCGGTGCGTGCTACGAGCAGTGGGACGGCCGCGGAACACCCGGCGACCTTGCGGGCGAGCAGATTCCGATCGAAGCGCGAATTGTGCAGATCGCGGAATTCATCGAGGTCGCCTTGCGCACCGGTGGCCTCGCAGCGGCGACCGAAATGGCAAACAGGCGCGGTGGGAAGCAGTTCGACCCAGCGCTGTCGAGGTTGATTTGCACAGCGGGAGAACATATCTCGTCTGGACTGGACACGGTCCACACATGGGATTCGGTCATCGAATCCGAGCCGGCACTTGCCGTCGTGCTGTCACCGGAGCAGTTCGACAGCACGCTTGTCGCGATCGCTGACTTCGTCGATTTGAAATCGCCTTACACACTTGGCCATTCGCGGGCGGTTGCCGAACTCGCATCGAATGCGGGCGAACGACTCGGGGTGCCTTCCGATGATGTTCGGTCGCTATTCCGGGCAGGGCTCATCAGCGGGTTCGGCCGTCTCGGCATTTCCAACGCGATCTGGGACAAGGCCGGTCCACTCGGGATGGGTGAGTGGGAGCGGGTCCGCATGCATCCGTATCTGACCGAGCGAATGCTCGCGCGTTCGGACGTTCTCGCGCCGCTGGGCAGAGTTGCGGCACAATTCCGAGAGCGCATGGACGGCTCTGGTTACCCGCGCGGACTTGCGGGATCGGCGATCTCGACCCACGCGCGCATTCTCGCGGCTGCCGATTCCTATCAGGCGATGTGTGAACCTCGCCCGCATCGATCGGCAATGACCCCGGAATTGGCCGCACAGAACCTGCGAGCTGAGACTGCGGCAGGTCGATTCGACCCGGATGCAGTCGAGGCCGTGCTCGGGGCCGCGGGACATCGCACACGACGCCGAATCGAGGGTCCTGCTGGGCTTACGGCCCGTGAAATCGAAGTGCTCAGGCTCGTCGCCCGCGGATTGTCGAACAAGCAGATCGCCGACGAGCTTGTGATTTCGAAGAAGACCGTTGGTAACCATGTCGAGCACGTCTACACAAAGATCGATGCGAACAGTCGCGCCGCCGCGGGGCTCTTCGCAATGCAGAACGGACTACTGCCCGAGTAGTCGGGCGAATAAATGGGGTTAACGCCTCATGTGGCGACAACGAAGCACTCGTAATGTCGATTCCGAACCAAACCGGCATGCGGCGCAAGGAGTCTCGCGATGGGTATCTACAGTTCGCAACTATTACCTCGACTGATCGATGTTGCCTGTGGGACAAAGGACACTCGTCCTATTCGAGACAAAGCGTGCAGAGGCTTGCGCGGGCGTGTCGTCGAAATCGGATTCGGGTCGGGCCACAACATCGTGTTCTACGGATCGGAGGTCGAACAGGTGAGTGCCGTCGAACCCTCCGATGTCGCGTGGAATCTCGCGTCGAAGCGAATTGCCGATTCGCCTGTTCCCATCGAGCGGGCCGGACTCGACGGACAGAAACTGCCCTTCGCTGACGCGTCCTTCGATTGCGCACTGTCGACCTGGACAATGTGCACCATTCCGGACGTCGCGTCGGCCTTGCTCGAACTCCGTCGCGTGCTGAAACCCGATGGTGCACTGCACTTCGCCGAGCACGGCCACGCTCCGGACGAAGGCGTGCAACGGTGGCAACGTCGGCTCGATCCAATGGAGAAAGCGATCTTCGGCGGTTGCCATCTCACGCGCAACATTCCTCAACTACTCACAGACGCGGGATTTGTGATCAAGGAACTCGACCAGTTCTATCAGGCGGCGACGCCGAAACCCATGGGCGCGCTTTCAGTCGGCTACGCGGTGGCGTCATGACTACGACGGACGTTGCAGCGCACTATGTTCGCGCGAACGGGATCGACATTCACTACACCGAAATAGGTGCGGGCGAACCAGTCGTCCTTCTTCACGGTGGTTTGGTCTCCACAAATCCTTTATGGGATCGGACACCCATATCGTTCGGGTCGTTCCTGCCGTCGCTGGCCGAGCGTTTCCGCGTCATCGCCCCTGACACTCGCGGTAGTGGGCGGACAATTCATCGGGGTGGATCGGTCTCGTTCTCGACCCTGGCCGACGACGTCGCCGCCTTGATCGGCGAGCTCGATCTGGACCGGCCGACGGTGTGTGGGTTCAGCGAAGGCGGAACGACGGCGACGGTTGTCGGGATTCGCCACCCAGGTTCGGTGCGAGCGATCGTCAACGATGCAGGCCACGATCTGCTCAACCCGGACTCGCACTCGTTCCCCATAATGCGGCAGATGCTTGGCGGCGCTCCGGATGCAACGTCCGGCGATCCCGATGCGGCCGCACTGTTCTTCGAAACGTCGGGGATGGGTTCGTTCTTCGACATGATGGTCGCGGACCAAGACGGCGCACAAGGGACAGGGCACTGGCGCGAGTACTTGAGGCAGGCCTTCGAACGAACTGCCCATTGGCCCGGCTACGCCTATGACGACCTTCGGTCGATCACTGTCCCGACGTTGGTCGTGTTTGGTGACCGCGACGACTTCTGCACGGCCGAGGACGGGGTAGCCACGTTTCGCGCCTTGCCGAATGGCGAGCTGTCGGTTGTTCCGAATACCGGTCACGCCATCACGGCCGACGTCATGGCGGTCATCGATCGATTCCTCGATCGCCACGCTGGATGAGTTTTTGGGCAGATTGGTAGCGGACGCACGATCAGCGGGAGGGCGGCAACAGAAGAGTGGCGACGCTCGGCAAGACGATCTGCTGGAGCGGGACCACCCGGGCTGTGACGGTGAGCGGTGTCGATGTGGCCAAATGCTCACGTGCAGCAGCGGATGCGCATCCGACGAGTGCGAACGTGAAGACGGTCACCACTACGTCGACGGGAGCTGCAGGTGGTGTAATCAATCGTTCGGACAGCTGCGTGTCGTAGGCGGCCGGTAACCGGTACCGCCGTGCTCGCCCCGGTAGTCATTGACCCATGCGAGGTGACTCGAGACCGATGCGCATAGCGGTGGTGGAAGACGACGACGGCGTCGGGGACGCGCTAGTGGATGCGTTGACCGAGGTGGGGCATGAGCCTGTCCGTATGCGCCGCGGCACCGATGTTCTGCTCGGGCACCACGAGATGGACGTCGTACTACTGGATCTCGGATTGCCGGACATGGACGGCCTCGAGGTCCTGCGCAAACTACGGACCTTGAGTTCGGTTCCGGTGGTGGTGCTGACCGCCCGGGACGACGAGCGCTCGGTGGTCCGGGCATTACGCGGCGGCGCGGACGACTACGTCGTCAAACCAGCTCGACTTGGGGAGTTACACGCGCGACTCCAGGTTGCCGCCCGGCGTCGCCATACGACGAGCGATTCCGCTGCCGACAAGCTCGTGCTCGGCGATATCGTCGTCGATCTCGTCGGCCGCAGCGTAGAAGTGAACGGGCGGCGTGCGGCGCTGACAACCAAGGAATTCGAGCTGCTGGCTAATCTGGTCACCCGGCGTGGTGAAGCAGTCAGTCGGGAGCAGTTGATGGACGCAATTTGGGGTGACGCATACGTCGCAATTTCGCGGACCCTGGACGTGCACATGACGGCGCTGCGCTCGAAACTCGACCGACCGGGCACCATCGTGACCATCCGCGGCTTCGGCTACCGCTGGGTTACCTGACGTGCGACGCCGTGTGCTGGTGGTGCTCATGATCTACTCCACCATTGTCGTGCTCGCGCTGTCGGTGCCCTTGGCAGTTCTCGTCGGACGGGAAAGAGTGCAGCGTTTCAGCGAAACCCGTGCCGCGGCAGCAACGTTCTTCGCCGAGTTGAGTTCGCGTGAGGACGAATCCGGCATACCTCGGATCCAAGAGTCCGTGCAGCGCTACAACAGCCTGTACGACGAGGGGATAGCGATCGTCGACCGAACCGGGGCTGTCCGTGCTTCGGCGGGCCTGAACGTCGAGCGAGCTGACGTGCAGCAGGCCATCGCGGGGGCTTTGCGTAACCAACGTGGTTTCGTCCCTTCGGGTTTGACGCCGTGGTCGCAGCCTTCGGTGTTGTTTGCAGCACCGGTCGGTGGCGGAACGCAAGTCGACGGCGCCGTGGTGATTGCGGCTTCGACCGGTCCTGCACGCAGGGACGTCGCGCTGGCCTGGATGGTTATTGCTGGCAGTGCCCTGCTGATTTTGGTCACCGTTGCGGTGATCGCCGCGGCGTTGTCGCGCTGGGTGGTTCGTCCGCTGACTGCACTGTCGTCGCGTGTCCATACGTTCGGGGACAAATTCCACGACCAGGTGTCGATCGAAGAGTCTCGAAGTCCCGAGCCGCCCGCATATGACGGGCCGCCCGAGGTTCGAGAACTGTCCGGCGCATTCGACGCGATGGCAGAAGACGTCGAGTCGGCAACGACCGCGCAGCGACGGCTGGTGGCCGACACGGCCCACGCTCTCCGTAACCCGCTGGCAGCGTTGCGGATTCGGCTTGACATCCTAGGGATGAGGGTGCCGGACTCGGCAGCTTCGGCACATTTGAAGACGACTCTGGAGGTCGATCGGCTGACTACCATCGTCGAAGATCTGCTTGTCCTGGCCGCTGCCGAGACACCCGCCCACACCCAGTCCGCCGGATGCGATGTGGGCGCGGCGGTAGCAGAGCGAGTCGAATTCTGGTCGAGTGCAATGACGGTGGCCGGGATAACCCCGAGGATCGCAGGGTCCGATGAAACCCACCTCGCTGCACTCCCGCAAGACGACCTGATCCGAATTCTCGACGCGCTACTGAGCAACGCGACCAAGTACGCCGGTGCCGGTGCGGAGGTCGAGATCGGCTACCGATCGCTCGAACATGAGGTCGCGATCTTCGTTTCCGATACCGGACCCGGCGTGCCCGCCGAGGAGCTGCCGAACATCGTCGACCGGTTCTACCGGGCCGCGAGCGCCCCGGGCACAGGCACCGGTCTCGGTCTGTCGATTGTCCACGCGCTGACTGAGCGGGCAGGCGGAAGTCTCCAGGTCAGTGGGCGTCGACCATCAGGACTACGGATCGAACTCCAGCTGCCGAGGACCGACGCGCTTTCCTAAGGGAGTGTTAGGAAATCCGAAACAGCTTGGTTATGGGGTGTGCCGGCGGTCACAGTAGGAGGGCTTCGGTTGCTGCGCACCGTCCGGCAACCCGCATCAGCCCCTTTTGGAAGGACTACCCATGGCCAACGAGGCCACCTCGACAGCCGAATCGCCGCCAACCCCTCCGACTATCTCCTCGCCGGCTGCGACTCGTCGCGCAGTGCTCAACACGCTGCGAGGGTCGTCGGGCAATCTTGTCGAGTGGTACGACGTCTACGTCTACACCGTCTTCGCAACGTACTTCGAGAACCAGTTCTTCGACTCGGCGGAAAAGAATTCGACGCTCTACGTCTACGCCATCTTCGCCGTCACCTTCTTGATGCGGCCGGTCGGATCGTGGTTCTTCGGCCGCTACGCCGATCGCAACGGGCGCCGTGCAGCGCTGACGTTCAGTGTCTCCCTGATGGCCGCGTGTTCGCTGGTCATCGCCCTCACCCCCGGACGGGAGAGCATCGGCGTATGGGCGGCGGTGATCCTCGTCCTGAGCCGTCTGGTCCAGGGCTTCGCGACCGGTGGAGAATACGGCGCATCGGCGACTTACATGTCCGAGGCCGCCACTCGCGAGCGTCGTGGTTTCTTCTCGTCGTTCCAGTACGTCACCCTGATCGGCGGGCATGTTCTCGCACAGGTGACCCTGCTGCTGATGCAGGTATTCCTCGACCGTGGGCAGCTCGAGGAATTCGGTTGGCGCATAGCCTTCTTCATCGGTGGCGTCGCGGCGGTAGTTGTGTTCTGGCTGCGCCGCAGCATGGACGAATCGCTGACGAAGGATCAGCTCGACGCCGTACGCAGCGGAGCCGACCAAGCCTCCGGTTCGATAAAAGAACTCATCGGCAAATATTGGCGAGCGCTGCTGATCTGCTTCCTGGTGACGGCCGGTGGCACCATCGCTTTCTACACCTACAGTGTCAACGCGCCCTCGATGATCAAGACCGCATACGACGACCGGGGAATGACCGGCACATGGATCAACCTCTTCGGTTTGATCTTCCTTATGCTGCTGCAGCCCATCGGAGGACTGATCAGCGACAAGGTGGGTCGCAAGCCGCTCCTCGTCTTCTTCGGAATCGGCGGCGTGCTGTACACGTACGTGCTCATCACATACCTGCCGACGGCAACCTCGGTGGTCCAGTCGCTCGCCCTGGTATGCGTCGGTTACGTCATCCTGACCGGTTACACCTCGATCAATGCGATCGTGAAGGCTGAGTTGTTCCCCTCGCACGTCCGTGCACTCGGTGTCGGTCTCGGTTACGCGCTCGCCAACTCTGCGTTCGGTGGTACCGCACCGCTGATCTACCAGGCGGCGAAGAGCGGTGGCCATGTTTCGTGGTTCATCTTCTACGTGACGGTCGTGATCGGGATATCTCTGTTGGTCTACATCTTCGTTCTACGGAACAAGGCAGAGACCGTCCTCGACCGCGAGCAGGGCCGAGCATTTCAGTAGGACGCCACGCTTACAGTGACTGACATGGCCAAGCCCGCAGCGTTGCTCTCCAGGAGAGCGACGCTGCGGGCTTGTTTGTTGACACTCGGGGCTACTGCGGTGGGTTCCTGTGCATCGGCCCCGGCGCCGCAACTACGTTTCGCAGCAGGCGAAGTGGGCGGGTTCTTTTGGGAGTTTGCAGGCCTGCTCTCCGCCGCTGCCGCGAAAACCGATGCAGCGGAGATTATTCCGCTCACGACCGCTGGTTCCATCGACAATCTCCAAGCATTGGATTCCGGGCGAGCTGACCTGGCGATGACGCTCATCGACGCCGCCTACAGCCACCGGAGTTCGAATCTGGCGGCGGTCGGGTGCGTCTACGAGAATTACTTCCAGGTCGCAGTGCGTGCGGACTCGGCCATCGAGGCAGTCGCGGATCTGCGGGGCTTGCGCGTCAGTATCGGTGCCCCGGGGTCCGGTGCGGCCGTGGTTTCGCAACGAATCTTCGACGCAGCGGGTTTGGGGGATCCCGGTGCAGTGCAGCAGGTCCAGTTGTCGATGCGCTCTGCGGCAGAAGCCCTGTCCAACAACGAGGTCGACGCCGTGATGTGGGCGGGCGGGCTACCGACTCCAGCGTTTGCCGATGCTCGTACCGCCATCCGCTTGCTCGATCTGGGTGAAGTCGTGGCGAACCTGCGGAGTTCTTTCGGCACCGCCTACGAGTCGGTGCCGATTCCCGCCGACGTGTACGGCAAACACGCGAAGGTGACGACAGTAGGAATTCCGAATCTGATGTTGGCACACCCCGCGGTGCCGGACGGCGTTGTCGCGGCACTGGTGGGCCTGCTTCTCGACCAGTCGGCTGCTCTCGTTCCCGGGCAGGCGATCGGGAGCCAATTTCTCGACGCCCGATCACTCGTCATGACCGGCAGCGTCCCCCTGCACCCGGGGGCCGAACGGGAATATCGCAAACGACACGGCTGATCGGAAATGCTGTAACAGACAGCATGCTGCGCGGCCTATTTCGGCTTAGCGATGCGAGTGAATGACAACGACGGCTGAGGTGACTACCGCGACTTTCGAAATTGTTGATGCGAAAGCTCGCAGTAAAGACGATCTTGCTGGAGCACGAGGCGCATACTCGATTTGCTCTTTCTGCCCGGGGCGGGATCTGAGCGCGTTGCGACGATTGTGGTGAGCCCATTTCTGGAGGTGCGATGTCTTCTGCTGATCTCGTAATAATCGGCACGGTTCTGACCGTCGATGATTCGCAACCCACTGCTGAAGCCCTTGCAGTCGCGGACGGCCGGATCGTCGCAGTAGGGAAGCGCTCCGACGTGGAGAGTTGGATCGGTCCGAACACACAAGTGCATGAGCTCGGCGACGCGTGCGTCATGCCGGGTTTGATTGAGGCACATGGACATCCGCTCATGGAGGCCCTCGTCCTTTCGGACAGTATGGCTGACATTAGGCCGGTCACCATGCGAAGTCCCGACGATGTGGTCGCAGCGGTCGCAAACGAGGTCGCCAAGCGAGGCGCTTCTGGTGCCTACTTGCAGGGCTGGGATCCACTGTTGCAGGTTGGATTGCCGGAGGTCACGCTGGCGTGGCTCGATTCGATGGCTCCGGAAACACCGCTCGTCATCCTGCATAACTCTGGGCACTTGGCATACTTCAACTCCGCGAGCGCCCGGGGTGCCGGCGTGACCCGAGACACGGTCAATCCCAAGGGCGCACTCTACGGTCGAGATGCCAATGGTGAACTCAACGGCAAGGCCGAAGAGTCAGGTGCGATCTTCCCACTCCTTGCGCCGGTGCTCGGCGATGGGAAGGAATACCCGGCGATGTTTCTCGCCGAGTGCGCCCGCTTGAACAAGGCGGGGCTCACGACGTGTTCGGAAATGGCGTTCACTCCGACGTTCAACCCGGTGCTCAACGGACTGAACGACGCGGGTTTGCTGACCGTTAGGTTCCGCACCTACGAGATCTGCAATGACGAGATGAAGACCGACATGGCTCCGGTCAACGGGGACGACATGCTAGCTCAGGTGGGAATCAAAATCTGGTTCGACGGATCGCCGTGGATCGGCAATATCGATCTGTCTTTTCCTTACCTCGACACCCCCGAAGTGCGGAGTATGGGGATCACGCCTGGCTCATGCGGGCACGCCAACTACACCGCAGAGGAACTCCGAGAGATCGTATTTGCATATTTTCCGCTCGGATGGCCCATGGCGTGCCATGTCATGGGCGATGCCGGAGTGGACACGGTGCTCGATATATACGAAGAAGTGCTCGCGAGCCATCCGCGCGACGATCACCGACTGCGGCTCGAACACTGTTCGACCATGCGACCGGACCAACTCGAACGCGCCGTCAAGCTTGGGGTTACCTGCAGCTTCTTCGTCGATCAGATCCACTATTGGGGCGACGTTCTCGTCGACGGGCTTTTCGGTGAAGAGCGTGGCTCACAGTGGATGGCGACGGGCTCGGCAGTGGCTGCAGGAATGAAAATATCGCTGCACAATGACCCGCCGGTGACTCCGGAGGAGCCGCTGCGGAATATCAGCGTCGCGACGACTCGCACCGCTCCGAGCGGTCGGGTGCTCGCGCCCGAACAGCGGTTGACCGTCGATCAAGCGATCCGCGCCCAGACCATCGACGCGGCCTGGCAACTATTCGCCGACGACATCATCGGATCGATCGAAGTCGGCAAGTACGCCGACCTGGTCGTCCTGGCGACGGATCCGCGAACCATCCCACCGGAGGACATTCAGAACCTGGAGGTCCGCGCGACTTTCCTTGCCGGGCAACAGGTGTACGGTCAAGCGCTCGTCGCCAACTGAGAATCATCACCTTTGACCAAGCCGGGTGCTCCCGCGTCGGTGGCACCCGCGCCAACACCGCCTTGCCGATGGATGGCAGCACGGTGGTCCGCGCGATCCTTAGCGAACGGCAGGCATCCAGAGTCGCGCGACGGTCGCGACCCACTCGACCGCTGCACTGGGATCCTCCGGTGGTGCTTCGACGAGCACCAGTTCGTCGACGCCCAATGCCGCTAGGGCGGCGACGTCGCTAGGTTCGACTTCGCGCAGCGCGACGGCCAGCCGCAACTCGTTGAGGTGGCGAGCCTTTTCGCGGCACAGATCGCGCAGGACCCCGATCCGCTCACCGACCTCGTCGACGCCGGCGAGATTGAACCCGTACCACCCGTCTCCCCAGCCCGCGACGCGTCGCAGCGCGGCATCGCTGTTGCCGCCGACGACGATCGGCACGCGTCGGTCACGGACGGGCTTGGGATTGACACGCACCGAGTCGAACCTGACGAACTCGCCATCGAACGACGCGACATCGTCAGACCACAGCGCTCGAATAGCGGCGACGTACTCGTCGGTGCGGGCACCGCGGCGTGCGAACGGAACACCGAGCGCGTCGAACTCTTCCTTGGACCAGCCGACGCCAACGCCGAGCGTCAGACGGCCGCCGCTCATCCGATCGAGCGTCGCGGCCTGCTTGGCGACGAGCACCGGGTTGTGCTCGGGTAGCAGGAGCACGCCGGTCGCAATGCCGATTGTGCTCGTGGCCGCCGCCGCGAAACTCAGACCGATCATCGGGTCGAGCCAGTCCGCAACAGCAGGCACGGCGATCTGACCGTCGTCTGCATACGGGTATCGCGACGCTGACTTGTCCACCATCACCACGTGCTCGCCCGACCACAACGTCGCGAATCCGTTGCTTTCGGCGGCAGCCGCGACCGCGTCGATCACACCTCGCTGAGCGCCGGTACCGATACCTAGGGCATGCAATCCCAATCGCATTCCATAATCGTCACACACACGGCCAGCTCAATGGATGGCATGCACCGCGATCTTCGTGGCGTCGGCGACCGGTGCGCTGTCCGCCTTCGCGTCCTCGTCGGGCTTGGCACTCAGGATCGCACTCGCGATCGGCACGCCGTGCTAAGGGTCGGTGGACACCGGCGGGTAGCTCTCGTCGGATTCCTCGGCGATAGACCATGACTCACGCCTACCACCATCATGCAGGCGGCGAAGGCGCCATTGGCAGCAGCATGCAGGTTGCGACCGCGTGGGCGATGAGCTTGTCGTTGCTGTCGGTGATTGTTGCCTCGGCGGTGGCGGTGCGTCGGCCGATCGTCACAACGCGCCCTTCGCAGGTAAGCAGCCCGCTGTCGGTAGTGGCTGCTCGGGTGAACTTGATGGTCAGGTCCAGCGACGTATAGCCGGTCCCGGCTGGGAGCTTCGTATGGACGGCGCATCCCAAAGCGCTGTCGGCGAGGGTGGAGAGGATGCCGCCGTGAACCGAGCCGATCGGGTTGTAGTGCCACTCGCCGGGCTCGAGTTGGAAGATGGCCCAGCCGTCTCCCACCTCGATCGGCATGATGCCGGTGGTCGCGCTGACCGGCGGTATCGGCAACTCTCCGTTGCCGATTCGGGTGAGGAAGTCGAGTCCGGTGCTGACCCTAGCGGCGGCGGCGAGCGCGATCGGGTCCTCCCATGCGTACGCGCGTTCCCGGTTCATCGGAGTCCGCCCGCTGGTCCCGCCGAAGGGTAGGTGGTGTCGGGGGCTGGGCCGAGGGCCAGGGCAGTCTCCGATCTGGGGACGAGATGTCCTTTGGTGCAACGCAGTTCGGCGTGCACGGGTGCGTCACACCCGCGATGAACGGTGTGAAGGGGTGGACCTGGTTCGCCCGATTCCCATCGGTCACCCCAGTCCCGCAGGGCCGACAGCACGACTCGGAGTTCGGCACCTTTTTGGGTCAACCGGTATTCGTGCCGTTCGCGTTGTCCCTCTTCGCGATAGGGCCGGCGCTCGAAAATGTTGGCCGCGGTCAGTTCGGCGAGCCGTTTGGCTGCGGCCGATTCCGAGACCCCGACGCGCTCGGCGAAGTCGTCGAAACGGCGGGTCCCCAGGAACGCTTCACGCAGCAGCAACAAGCAGATCCGGTTGCCGATCACGTCGAGTGCGTTGGCGATCGAGCAGTTGGTGAGAGTCAACTCGGCACGGTCGAGAAGGAGGTCGGGCATAGGAGAACTGTAGCAGCTGACTTGTTAAACGACTAGTCAGCCGATACGTTCATCTGACTAGTCAAATAAGAAGTCAGGAGAGTGAAGTGGAATCTACGCGAGCGAATCGAGACGGTGGCGAGCGAGGGCTGATCGTCACGGTGATCGCGATGTGTATCGGCTCGATGGTGACGTTTCTGCAGATCACGGCGTCGGTGTCTTCGCTCGGGGCAGTTGGTCGTGCGTTGCACGTCGCACCTGCGACTCTGGTCTGGGTGCCGAGTGCCTACACACTGGCGGTGGCAGCGTTGGTGCTGTCCGCCGGAACGCTGGGCAACCTGTTCGGGCGCCGGCGGCTGTTCCGCTTGGGCGCGGTCGTGCTCGCGCTGGGGGCCATGGTGATCGTCGTTGCCGATTCCCTTTCCATGGTCATCACCGGACAGCTCGTCGCCGGTGTCGGTGGCGCTCTGATTTTGCCCAACAGCCTGGCTATCGTTGCGGCGTCTTCGCCTGACCCGCATCGGCGCACCGAGCTGATCACGCTCTGGGCGGCGTCGTCGGGGATCGGCTTGGCGGTGGGGCCGATAGTGTCGGGCATTCTGCTCGATCACCTCGCCTGGAATTACGCGTTCATTCCGGCCGTCGTACTCGGCGCTGTAGCGTTCGGATTCACTTTCGGCGGGGTTCCAGAGTCGAAACAGCCAGCGACGCAACTCGATCCGGCGGGTTTGCTGTTGGGGACCGCCGCAATCGCTGCCCTGGTTTACGGGCTGATCGAGGGCGGCGGCGCGGGCTATAGCAACGAGCGTGTCGTCGTCGCCTGGGCTGTATCGCTTGCCGCGCTGGTCGCTTTCGTCGTCGTCGAACTGCGGGTGGACACGCCGATGCTCGACGTGCGACTTTTCCGTTCTGCGTCGTTCGCCACCATCAGTGTCGTCGCGGCCGTCGCCTTGTTCGGCTTCACCGGCTTGGCAGTAGTGCAGGTGTTGTTCTACGAGCGGGCACAGCAGCTCGATGCGCTCGGTGCCGGTGTGCGGGTGGTCGTGATGTTCGGCGCCTACGTCGTGGTGGGGGCGGTCGCTGGCCGGTTGGTGCGGTTCACCGGCTTCGTCCTGCCGCTTGCGGGTGGACTTCTCATGGGAGCGGCCGCGGCCCTCGGTCTGCTGACTCAGAGTGCAACGACGGACTTCGGCGCAGTCTGGTTCTGGTTCGTGCTCTTCGGTGCGGGCGTCGGGCTGGTTGCCGCGCCCAGTACGGCCGCCGCGATGGTCAGCGTCGATGTCGCGCGCACCGGCATGGCGTCGGGCGCCGTGAACGCCGCTCGTCAGATCGGGTCGGTCCTCGGCTCGTCGACGCTGGGTGCGGTGCTCACCAGCACTCTGATCGGACACTTGCCGAGCGAATTGACCGCCCGCGGGGTCGCGATGCCGGTGCGTGAGGATGTTGTCAGCGCGGTGACATCTGGGCGGTCACTCGACGGAAATCTCAGTGAGAACGTCAGCGCGGCAATCGGTTCGGCGTTCACCTCGGGTGTGCACGCTTCGCTCTGGATCATTGCTGCGGCATTCGGTGTGGGGGCGGTGGCGACGGTGGCGTTCGTACGCAACCGGCCACACACGGCCACAGGACAAACTTCCCCAGCGCCGCGATCTGAGCCGCTCGACGAAAAGTCCGGCGTTCCGCGCTGACGGCGGAAGTGTGGCGATCGCGTACCAGTGCCCGGCACATTCAACCTAGGTCTTCGATATCACGCGCTCCTACCGTTGAGCTAGCGGTCGCGGATCGATCCGCCGCACCCGGATTCCGCTCACCAACACACCCAACCTGGAGGTACGTCGTGGATACCGACACTCGCCGACACGCCGCGACTGCTCCGCCAACGAGCGACCGCGTGCGTCGGTCGGTGGCTTACCCACGCTAAGCCACGTGCCCGACGAACGACGCCGCACACAAGTCGAAGGCACATGGCGCGATCTCGGTTCGCCCCGGATGACTGTTTCTCCGGGGTGAACCGCAACCAGAGTCCCGCTTCCAAAAGGTTGGAGCGCATTTCACGCGTTCACCGGAAAGAGAGAAGAGAAACTGATGTTCCGCACCCGGTTCACTGAGCAGTTCGGCGTTGAGCACCCTATTGTCTGCGGCGGGATGACTGGGCTGGGCACCGCGCAGCTCATCTCCGCGGTCGCGAACGCCGGTGCGCTCGGATTCCTCACGGCGCTCACCCAACCCTCGCCTGAGGCCTTGATCGAGGAGATCCGCAGGACGCGCGAGCTGACGGACAAGCCATTCGGGGTCAACCTCACCATCCTGCCAACCATCAACCCGGTTCCTTACGACGAGTACCGCGCCGCGATTATCGAAGCGGGCATCTCTGTCGTCGAGACCGCCGGCTCGAGCCCCGAGCCGCATCTACCGGACTTTCATGGGGCCGGGGTGAAAGTAATCCATAAGGCGACCTCTGTGCGCCACGCACTTTCGGCGGAGCGTAAGGGTGTCGACGCGATCAGCATCGATGGCTTCGAGTGTGCTGGCCATCCGGGCGAGGATGACGTGCCCGGACTGGTCCTCATTCCTGCAGCGGTGCGCGCACTCTCAGTCCCCGTCATTGCCAGCGGCGGCATAGCCACAGGTGAAGGACTCGCCGCCGCATTGGCCCTTGGTGCCGATGCCGTCAACATGGGGACCCGCTTCATGGCGACCAACGAAGCCCCGATTCATCCGAACGTGAAGGCGCAGATCGTGGCGAATACGGAGCGGGACACGGTCGTGGTGTTCCGTCAGTTCAAGAACAGCGCGCGAGTGGCGAAGAACTCCGTATCTGAGCGAGTCGCGGAAATCGGCAGCCGTCCTGGCGCAACCTTCGCCGATGTCGCAGCACTCGCATCAGGTGTCCGTGGCAGGGCCAAGGTGTTGGACCAGGGTGACATGGAGGACGGCATGTGGTGGGCAGGCCAGACGCAAGGGCTCATTCACGAAGTCGACCCGGTGGATGACGTCGTCAGGAAAATCATCGCCGATGCTCGACGGGCTGTCGCCCGTGTGTCGGGCCTCGTCGGGTGACGGGGAGCCGGGCGTGAAGCTATCGGGCAAAGTCGCGATCGTGACCGGCGGGGGCGGAGGTATCGGGGCAGCCCTTGCTGCCGGACTCGCGCAGCAGGGCGCTCACGTCGTGGTCGCGGATCTCGATCCCGTGCGCACTGGCCAGGTCGCTGCCGCGGTGGGCGGAATCGCGGTAGCCGGGGATGCGTCCCGGGTCGAGGTGTTGAAGGAGATGATCACTGCCGCCGAGGCCAACTTCGGTCCGGTAGACCTGTTCTTCGCCAACGCCGGGATCGGCGGGGAGGCTGGCATCGGGGAGAGCGATGAGGAGTGGCAGCGCATCCTCGACATCAATCTGCTTGCCCACATACGGGCGGCTCGCCTACTGGTGCCGGGCTGGATCGAACGAGGCTCGGGATACTTCGTATCGACGGCCTCGGCCGCCGGGCTGCTCACCCAGATTGCCGCCGGGCCGTACTCGGTTACCAAGCATGCTGCGGTCGGCTTCAGCGAGTGGCTGTCGGTCACCTACGGAGACCGGGGGGTCCGGGTGAGCTGCATCTGCCCGATGGGGGTCAACACCGCCATCCACCACAACGCGCTCGCCGCAGACGACGCGGCGTCGCAGCTCGGGGCGAACGTCGTGGCGAAGGCTGGCAGGGTGCTGGAGCCCGAGGATGTCGCCGCCATCACTCTGGCTGCGATCGAAGAGGAGACCTTCTTGGTCCTCCCGCATCCCGAGGTGCTCGAGTACTACCGGCGCAAGGGATCTGACTACGACCGTTGGCTTGCCGGGATGCGCCGCTTACAGCATGACGCAGCCCGGACTTGATCCCGCGAGACGGGCACCCGCTGGAACGAACGACGTCGAGCAGGACACCACGAATTTGCCCAACGATGAGATGAGGAACTGACATGGAGTTCGAGTTTTCGGACCGCTGCAAGGAATACCGGGAGGAGCTGCTCACCTTCATGGACGAGCACATCTACCCGGCGGAAGGGGTGTACGCCGCACAGATGGCTGAGTCCGGCAACCCCAACTTCCATCCTCCAATCCTCGAGGAGCTCAAAACCGAGGCGCGCAAGCGTGGTCTGTGGAACCTCTTCCACCCGCACCAGGACGAGGCGTGGGGGTCCCCGGGTCTCAGCAACCTCGACTACGCGCCGCTCGCCGAGATCATGGGCCGCAGCCCAGTGCTTGCCCCGGAGGCGTGCAACTGCAATGCGCCGGATACAGGAAACATGGAAGTGCTGCAGCTCTTCGGCACTGAGGAGCACAAGGAGAAGTGGCTGAAGCCGCTTCTCGCCGGGGAGATCGCTTCGGCCTTCTGCATGACTGAACCAGCGGTGGCCAGCTCGGATGCCACAAACGTCCAGCTTGCGATGGTGCGTGACGGAGACGAGTACGTCCTCAACGGCCGCAAATGGTTCGCCTCGAACGCTCTGCACGCCAATTGCAAGGTGCTCATCGTCATGGGCAAGACCGACTTCGAGGCGCCGACGCACCGGCAGCAGTCGATGATGGTTGTCCCGATCGACACTCCCGGGGTCACGATCCTCCGAGGCGTGCCGGTTTTCGGTTACATGGATCGCGAGGGACATGCGGAGATCGACTTTCAGGACGTCCGTGTCCCCGCCACTGCTCTGCTGTCAGGTGAGGGCGATGGCTTCGCGATCGCCCAGGCGCGCCTTGGTCCCGGACGGATCCACCACTGCATGCGCTCCATCGGCATGGCCGAGCGCGCCCTCGACTTGATGATCCAGCGGGCCCAGAGTCGCGTCACCTTCGGTGAGCCGATTGCCAATCGCTCGAACATCCAGGACTGGATTGCGGAGGCGCGTATCGAAATCGAGATGGTCCGCCTTCTCACTCTCAAGACGGCCTGGCTCATGGACACCGTGGGCAATCGGAAGGCACGCATCGAGATTGCCGCAATCAAAGTCGCCGGTCCCCAGATGGCTCTGAAAATCATCGACCGCGCGATCCAGGTTCACGGCGGCGGGGGAGTGACGGACGACTTCCCACTGGCGAGTTTCTATGCGCACCAGCGGACCCTCCGGCTCGCGGATGGACCTGACGAGGTTCACAAGCGAACCATTGCGCGAGTCGAGCTCGCGCGGATGCGAGAGGCCGTCGCCGTCGGCTGAGCACCGTGCTGGCACAGCACCCCATCGCGCCTCGGACTACCAGATCCGAGGCGCGAAAAGTGCATGAGCTGGCCGCCTTCTCCTGAAGGCGCGCTCGTCAATGGACCAGCGATCTGCGACGTACGCCAGCGGACCCGACTGGGTAAAGAACTAGGTCCCAGTCGCAACCTCGCTCAGTGTGCCGCGCGAAGACCAGCGCATTCTCGACGTCATTTTCAACCCGGTCAGCGCTAGTGTGCGCCGCATTCGACCAAGAGTTGTACACCCAGGGGTGTCCCAGGACCTCAGTGAAGCTCGCTGGCTCCGTGTCTTTTCTTTACCGGGGTTGGGCGGGTTCGACCTACGTGACGGACGCTGCATCTTCGTACGTTTGGTGTGACCGGCAGCACGTTTCAGTCGTGCAGCTTACAAGTCGAAACCAGGAGGTACGTACATCATGAATCTTGACAATCGATCGCCCGTAGCCGCGCCGCCGATCCGCGCCACGGTCCATGTCGGCCGGTGGCCGGACGTCCCAGTGGGTGATTGGCCTGAGATGCCGACCGGTACCTTTTCGCCCACCAGTGCGACGCTGATCAGCGGTCCGACCGAGGCGATTCTGATCGATGCGCTGTACCTGAAGGACGACGTGCGAGAGCTTGGGGATCTCATCGAGCGCACCGGGAAGTCTTTGACGACGATCTTCATCACCCACGCCCATCCCGATCACTTCCTGGGGTTCGGTCCGCTTCTCGAGCGATTCCCGGGCGCAAAGTGTGTGGCGATGCCCAACGTGATCGAAGCCATGAAGGAATCGATGGAGCTGATGGAGCGGCAGTGGGAGCTGCTCTTCGGCGATAGCTGCGTGAAGTCAGCGCGGCTCCCCGAACCGATCGAGGGACACACCCTCTTCGTCGATGGGTCGCCGGTGAACATCATCGAGGTCAAGCAAGCCGACATCCATCCGACCTCGGTGGTGCACGTGCCCGAGATCGATGTCGTGGTTGCCGGTGACGCCATCTACAACGAAATCCATCCGATGCTCGGCCTTTCCACGCCCGAGGAATGGTCGGACTGGCTCGAGACCGTGGCCCTGGTGGAGAGCCTGAATCCGCGGATGATCGTGGCGGGACATCGTAGGCCCGATGGCGATGACTACGCGGTCGAAACCATGATCGCCCAGACGCGTTCCTACATTCAGGACTTTGCCGCGGCCTATGAGGTCGCCAAGGACGTCGAGGATCTGGTGACGACCATGGTCGCGAAGTACCCCTATCACGGCAATCTCTGGAGCTTGCAGTTCTCCGCCGGGGGTGCACTCCTGTACCGCGAGACCGGCAAGACAGCGGCGGACGTCGAGCCGGCCGAAGTATGAGATCCAGCGTCATCATCATCAGTTAGCCATGTGCGAAACCGCACGCACGAATCGAAAGGGGATGGGATTCGGGTCCGCCAGGCGGGCACCGCGCCCCGTAACACCAATGACACCAACACGTTTGCCCCGCATCCGACAGGCCGTCCTCGTGGCGCGCGACCGCGATAGCGTCGTGGGCGCGCTGCGGGCGACGCTTCCGCTCGGTGATCCATTTAACGACCCGGAGGTCGCCCAGTTCGGCCTGCAAAACGCCGTCATGCCACTCGGTGACACGTTCGTCGAAGTCATTTCGCCGGTCGAAGAAGGTACGGCGGCCGGCCGCCACCTCGACCGGCTGGGCGGGGACGGCGGTTACATGACGATGTTTCAGGTCGACGACATCGCCGCCGCCCGCGCTCGAATCCAACGGCTCGGTTTGCGCGTCATCTACGAGCTAGACCGCGACGGCGATACGGACATCCATCTTCACCCGGCCGACGTGCCTGGCGCGATCGTCGCGGTCGACCGCATGGAGCAGCCGGAGTCGTGGCGCTGGGCCGGCCCGGATTGGATTGCGAAGGCGCCGAACAAGATTGGTCCGCTCCGAGTTACTGGAGCAACCCTGACTGCCCACGAGCCGAGGATGCTGGCGAGCACATGGGCAGCCGCCCTCGGCGTCGAAGCCGACGGTGACCGGATCGCCCTGGACGGCGGCGAGCTGCACTTCGTCGCGGGAGAGCGCGACGGCATCGCGGCCTTTCACGTCGAGGGGCTCGAGGCCGACGCCACCATCGCCGGCGTCGATTTCGTGCGCGCCTGAACCCGCAGAGGCGCGGCCAGGCCGTCCTCGTCGAGTCCGCGCCTTTTCGGCAGCATGCGACACCCGCATCCCAGGAGAAATGAAAATGGAGTTCCAGACGATCCGGCACGATCTCAACGATGGAATCTTGACGATCACATTGAACCGACCAGAGCAACTGAACGCGTTCACAGTCACGATGGCCGAGGAGCTCGAGCACTCGTTTCGCGCAGTCAATGACAAGGACTCCGTCCGCGCCGTGATCGTGACCGGAGCGGACCGTGCGTTCTGCGCTGGCATGGACCTCAGCCGTAAGGGGAACGTGTTCGGGCTCGACGAGGAGCTCACCCCGGGCCTCGGCGACATGGCCGACCTCGACGATCCGGCCATCGCCGCGGTGCGCGACACAGGTGGGCGTTGCACGTTAGCCATTCACGACTGCCGCAAGCCAATTATCGCGGCCATCAACGGCGCGGCCGTAGGAATCGGCGCCACGATGACGCTGGCGATGGACCGTCGCCTGATGTCCGCCTCCGCGCGAATCGGGTTGGTCTTCGGCCGGATCGGCATTGTGCCGGAGGCCTGTTCGACGTGGTACCTGCCCAGGCTCGTCGGCCCGTCTGCGGCGCTGGACCTGGTCCTGCGCGCCGACATCCTCGACGCCGAGGCGGCTCTCGCGGTGGGGCTGGTCGACGAGGTCCACCCCGGCGAGGACCTGATGACTCAGGCCGTAGCGGTCGCCGACTCTTGGACTCGGGGGCGCTCGCCCGTTGCGGTTGCCCTGAGTCGCCAGATGGTTCGGCGCAACGGCACCTTGGCGCACCCGAGCGAGGCGCACCGGATCGACTCGCTCGCCATGTTCTGGACCAGCGTCGGCGATGGCAAGGAAGGCGTGGCGGCCTTTTTGGAGAAGCGGAAGCCCGACTTTCAAGGACGGGCGTCCACGATGCCCGACTTCTACAACGACTGGGTGACGGGCCCGGGTTCCCATTCGGCGCCTGTGAGGTAGCAGCGCCACCCGATCTTCGACGCGGTTCCGACTCGGTCTGAAGCGCTCCGACGCTGCACCGGACCTACTGACCAACTCCGGTCGCGGCGAATCTTTTTTCGCCAACTAGCTAGCTTGCAGCAGGTCGCCGCCATCATCTGTCGGCGATCGAGGAAGAGGCCTGCTTGGTCCTCCCGCATCCCTAGCTGCGCGAGAGCCGTACCGGCGCAAGGGATCTGACTATGACCGTAGGCTCGCCGGTCCCACGCCGCGCCGAGCGTGGGACTTGCTGACGCCTTCCCTTGAGCCGGGCTTCGTGTCTTTTTTACCGGTTTCAGGCGAGTTCGACCTACGTGACGGACATCTCACCTTCGTACTTTGAGTGTGACCGGGAGCACGTTCACTCGTGCAACTACCAAGTCGAACTCACAGCCAGATCACGTCCAGGAGCACGAGGAGAACCAGCATGAGTATGCGAACACATTTCGTCCAGTCCAGAGCGGCGGCTAACCCCCGGTCTTCGCCGGCTGAGCGGGGACGGCACGCGGTCGTGTTACTGGCGATAGGGACGATGTTGTTTCTCGCGTCCGCCTGCGGAGAATCCGCGGGCACCAATGCCGGGACCTCTGCTCCTGAGGTGGTCGCGGAGGCGAAGGCAGCCGTAGCCGCGAACCGGCAGGGCACTGACCGTGCGTTGCCAACGAGCGCGCCGAAGCCGCAAGCGGGCAAGAACGTCTGGGTCATCTCCTGTTCCCAAGCGGCGGAGGGGTGTTCGAGGCCCGCAGCCGGAGCGCAGGAGGCCGGTCAGGTCATCGGTTGGCAGATGACCGTGTTCGATGGCAAGGGCAGCCCGGACGTCTTCGCGAGTGGAATCCGCTCGGCGATCGCCGCCAAGGCGGACGCGATCATTCTCGACGCCGTGGACTGCGTCGCCGTCAAGAGCGCACTGCAAGAGGCCCATCAGGCAGGCGTAAAGATCTACGGAATCTTCTCCATGGATTGCGACGATGCGCTGGCGGGTGGCGGCGAGTCCTTGTTCGACGCCGAACTCACTTACGAGGGGGGAATGAGCTTCGGGGAGTACGCCGAGGGCCCGTTCATCCGCAGCCTCGCGGACTACGTCATCGCCAAGACCGATGGTGAAGCCCAGATCATCGAGTTCACCCAGGACGACGCTCTCATCGCCAAGCACCTCGGCAAGGGTTTCGAAGCCCGAATCAAGGACTGCTCCGGCTGCACGATCGTTGCCGAGGTGCCCATCACGTTCAACGATCTGATCAGCGGCAACCTGCAGGCCAAGGCCGCGGCGGCGCTGACCCGGTACCCCCAGGCGAACGTCTTGTACGGCCTTTACGACAGTGCGCTGATCCTGGGCATCTCGCAGGCCGTTATCGCTTCGGGCCGGAACGACGACCTGCTGGTGCCCGGCGGAGAGGGTCTGAGCCCGAACATCGGCTTCGTGCGAGACAACAAGGGCCAGGACTCCATCATCGGCTCTCCGGCGAACTGGTTGGGTTGGGCTGCGGTCGACGGCGTGAACCGGTTGCTCCAGGGGCAACCGCAGGTCGACGCAGGCATTGGTTTGCAGACGCTCGATCGCGACGGACCCTTGCTCGCGAAGACGACGTACTACGACGGCAACATCGACGCCAAGGGCAACCCCAAGGTGGACTACCAAGCCCACTATAAGAACATCTGGAGTGGCTCTTGACCGAGGTCCGCGGTGGTGCACAGGACGTCGTCCTGCGCACCACCGCACTGAGCAAGACGTTCGCGGGAACCACGGTCCTGCGAGCGGCCCACCTCGAGGTGCGACGAGGCGAGGTCCACGCCCTCCTCGGCGGTAACGGTTCGGGGAAGTCGACCCTGATCAAACTCCTCGCCGGCGTCTACCACGCGGACCCCGGCGGGCGGATCCAGGTACAGGGCGTCTCCTCGTCGGCCGACGAATGGTCGCCGACGGTGGCGCGCTCCGCCGGGCTGCACTTCGTCCACCAGGATCCCGCGGTGTTCCCCACGCTCACCGTTGCGGAGAACCTGGCCATCGGTCGCGGTTTCGTCCGCGGCGTCGGAGGCCGGATCGACTGGTCCGCAACCCTGCGCCGTACCGCCGAGGTCCTCGAGCGATTCTCCTTGGAAGTGTCGCCGGACACCCCGGTCGCTGCTTTGCGTCCGGCCGACCGCACGATGCTGGCCATCGCACGCGCTCTGCAAGACCAAGAAGGGGCGCACGACGGAGTTCTGGTCCTCGACGAGCCCACCGCGTCACTGCCCGCCGGGGAGGTCGCAATCCTGCTTGCGGCGCTTCGCAAGTATGCGGCCGCCGGTCAAACCATCGTGTACGTGAGTCACCGACTTTCCGAGGTACTCGAGCTCGCGGACCGTGTCACCGTGCTGCGCGACGGTGCCCAAGTGACGACCCGGGACACGTGCGACCTGACTGAGGAAGGGCTTGTCGAACTCATTGCCGGGCGCAAGCTGGACGGGGTTTTTCCCGAGCGGCACGGAGCAGTGGGTCAGGACGTGGTGATGTCGGTGCGCGGACTCGCCGCCGGCCCGTTGCGGGGAGTCGACCTGGATCTGCACCGCGGTGAGATTCTCGGCGTCGCGGGTCTGCTCGGTTCTGGCCGTACTGCCCTGCTGCGGGCCATCTTCGGGGATCTGCCCGTGACCGCCGGCGGGATTCGCTTGGCGGGCAAGCCTTACCGGCCCTCCCGCCCGGCGCGGGCCATGAAGGCTGGGATCGCTCTGGTGCCGGAAGACCGCGGCACGGAAGGCCTTTTCGCCTCGCTATCGGTGCGTGAGAATTTCTCTGCCTCGGTCGTGTCCCGCTATTGGTCACGTGCACGGCTCCAGCACCGGCGTGAGCGCGCCGACGCCCGCCAATTGGTCAGTGCCTACGGGGTTCGGCCGGCAAGTGATCTGCCGATCGCTGGGACTCTGTCGGGCGGCAACCAGCAGAAGGTCGTCATTGCCCGGTGGTTGCGACGCGACCCTGTCGTGCTCCTGCTGGACGAGCCGACTCAGGGCGTCGACGTCCAGGCTCGTGCCGATATCTACGAGCACGTCCGGCAAGCGGCCGCCGCAGGGACCGCCGTCCTACTGGTTACGTCGGACTTCGACGAGTTGGCCCACATGGCCGATCGAGCGGTGGTCCTCCGAGAAGGCCGCGTCGCTGTTGAGGTCCACGGCGCAGACCTCGACCCGCACCGGTTGACCGAACTGTCGTACCTAATCAAGGAGACCTAGACATGACCACAACGACCAATCGCACGCTCGGGAGCGAGGCGGGTACGGCGCCGCCGCGCCGGCGTCCGGAACTGCTGGCATTCGTCGAGAGGTACGCGCTGGCCGCGATGCTGGCACTCCTGTGCTTGTTCTTCTCGATGTATGGATCGACCGCCGAGACGTTCACCTCGCTGGCAAACATCCGCAATATTCTCGGCAGCGAGTCGGTCGTCGCTGTCGCGGCACTTGCCTCGATCGTGCCGCTCACCTGTGGCCAGTTCGACCTGTCCGTCGGAGCCGTGCTCGGGCTCTCCTCCGTCGTAGCGGGTACAGCGGCCGCCACGCACGGGCTCCCAGTACCCGTTGCGGTGGCCGTCGGCGTTCTGGTTGGCGCCGTGGTCGGTACGTTCAACGGCTGGCTCGTGGCCTACCGCGGCGTCAATGCACTGATAGCAACGCTCGGCACGTCAACCTTGGTCGCCGGACTGGTGAGCCTGTACACCGAGAACCAGGTGGTCAGTGTGGGCATCCCCGAGAGCTTGACCAACTTCGGCACGGTACGGCTACTGGGCGTGCCCCAAACGCTCTACGCGGTGGCTCTGATCGCAGCTATCGTCTACTACCTGCTGCGCCATACGCCGTATGGCCGCTACCTCGCCTCCGTGGGCGCCAGCCCGACGTCGGCGCGCCTGGTGGGTTTGAACGTGCCCCGGATGATCCTGTCCAGCTTCGTGCTCTCCGGAGCGCTTTCCGGCATTGCGGGCGTCCTGCTGCTGGCCCGTGCTGGCACGGCGAACCCGCAGGTCGGGCCAGGATTCACCCTCGCAGCTTTGTCTGCGGCGTTCCTCGGCGCGACAGCAATCCGTCCGGGAACTTTCAACGTGTTCGGCACACTGCTCGGCGTCCTTTTCGTTGCCGTAAGCGTCAACGGCCTGGTCCTGTCTGGAGCTGCTGACTGGGTTGAGCCCACCTTCAATGGTGCGGCGCTGCTCGTTGCGGTCACCCTCTCCACCGCCTTTGCCCGGCGGCGTGCCGGTCGTACCTGACCCGATTGGGTTACAGGTCCATGAGACCGAGACGACTTCTTGATCGATTGTGAACCCGATCCGGAGCGCCCCACGTGGCAGCGCACTGCCGTCGACCGGGGTACAGCTCTGGGATTTGCGTGCCTGGCCGTCGCGCTGGGTTCGTGTCAATTCTTTCCCGGTGTACGGCAGGTTCTACCTACGTCGCCGACGCCCTGCGCTCGTACGTTGAATGTGACCGACAACACGTCTACTCGTGCGACTGACCAAGTCGAAACCTGGAGGTTCGGCGCGATCCGTGAGGCGAATTCATACAGCCGAGCGTTCGGGCCGGTGCTGGCGACCTAGCCGTTCTGCACTAATTCACCCATCAAATAAAAGGAGTACCCGATGCCACTGTGGCAGCTGTTCACCCCAGAGAATGCGTTCACATCCGAAGAGAAGGCTGATCTGGCGAGCAAAATCACCAACATCTACTCGTCTGACTGGGCGCGGGAGAATTTCGGCTTCGAGCTGCCGCGGTTCTACACCTCAGTGGTCTTCCACGAGATCAAGGCGGACTCGTTCTACGTCGGCGGTGAGGCGCGTGACAAGTTCGTCCAAATCGAGGTCGTCCACATCGCCCGTACGAACGAGGGGGCCGCCGCCCTCGCGGGCATCACTGTCGAGGAGATCCTCCGGCGGTACTTCGAGAAGGTCAACGGTTTACTCAAGCCGTACATCGCCGACCGCGGCTACGAGGTGGAGTTCCACGTCGAAACCGCGCCGTTCGAAACCTGGCAGATCGACGGCATGGTGCCGCCGGCTCCCCATTCCGTGGCAGAGCGGCGCTGGTTCGAGGAGAACCGGAGCTCGCCGTACAACGCCGAAGAACTGAGCAACGACCCGCGGGTCGCGACTGTCTGAAACAGGCACCGCCTCACCTACCAACCTGACCAAGCAATCCACACGAAAGTCATTGAGGGAGAAGCCGATGCGCGAAGATATCGAGTTCGACGCTGAGGGAGTGACGCTACGCGGCTGGTTCTACAAACCTGACGACGCGTCCGGCGAAGTGCCGTGCATCATCCTGACGCACGGGTTCTCGTGTACCAAGGAGATGGGTCTCGAACCCTTCGCCGAGGCGTTCACCGCCGCGGGGTTCGCTTGCGTGGTCTATGACCACCGGGGGTTCGGTGCCTCGGACACGGCTCCGGGTAAGCCGCGGCTGGAGCTCGACCCGTGGGACCAGATCCACGACTGCCAGCACGCGATCACCTACGCGCAGGGCCGGCCCGATGTCGACGCGTCGCGCATCGGGGTGTGGGGTTCGAGCTACTCGGGCGGCAACGCGTTTGTGGTCGCGGCGATCGACCGCCGCGTCAAGGCCGTGTGCGGGCAGGTGCCTGGAGTTTCTATGCGGCGCACCTTCGAGGCTGGCGTTCCGAAGGAGTTCTGGCAGGAAATCTGGGACGGGCAGGCAGCCGATCGGCTTGCAAGAGCCCGAGGAGAGGCACCCGCGATGATTCCTGTAGTCACCGCGGACCCCACCCAGCCGGCAGCCCTGCCGACACCCGATGCCTACGCGTTCTTCTCTCCCTACGAGGGGACCGCGTGGCGCAACGAGGTGACGATGCGCTCGTTGGAGCAGGGCTACGAGCCAGGCGAGTTTCTCAAGTTCGTTGCTCCAACCCCGCTTCTGATGGTGGTTGCCGAGGGCGACACCATCGTGACGCCGGCCGAGTGGGCCAAGGAGGCGTACGAGACCGCGGTCGAGCCCAAGCGTCTCGTCACGATCCCCGGCGGCCATTTCGACGCATACACCGGTCACCCGTTCGAGCTCTCGTCGGGCGCGGCACGCGAATGGTTCCTCGAGCACCTGGCGCAGAAGGTCGCCCCAGCACCGGTCTGAGCTCTGGGTCCACCACGGCGGACCCAGTCGAACTAACAAGTCTCGTCCGATCCGGGCGTGCCATCAAAAGTGTGAGCACTCGTTTCACAATCAAAAGGAGAAATAGTCATGCCGTTTTGGAGAATCCACCACCCTGTTGGGGCCTACACCGATCAGGACAAGGAGGACTTCGCGAAGGCCATCACAGCTCGCTACGCGGCAGAAATGCCGGCCTTCTACTGCGACGTGTTCTTCTACGAGGTGGAGAAAAGGAACGCGTTCAGGGGTGGCGAGGCCGTCGACAACTTTGTTCGCCTCCAGGTGGAACACATCGCACGAGCGATAGACGGCCAGGTGATGCAGCAGTTCATCATGGACTTGCTGACCGAGACCATCAGACCGTGGCTCGACGGTCGCGGGCACGATTGGGAAATAAGCATCGGGGAGATGCCGGCCGAGCTGTGGAGGGTCGACGGGTTCACTCCGCCGCCGTTCCGCTCACCGGCGGAGAAGCGGTGGATGAGCGACAACAAATCATCCCCGTACGACTGGACCGAAACGGTCGGTCTTAACGCGGATGGCCAGATCGTGGGGTTGGTCGATCCCAGGGGCTGAATACCTAGCGACCCACAGTCTGACTAACGCTCTGTCATCCCGGCCCGGGTCTCTGTGCCACCCAGAGACCCGGGCCCTCGGTTCTTCGGTCGAAATGCGGACACGCTCAGCACGGCCGTCGAGGAACTCGGCGGATCTCGCGAGGCCCGTCTTCTCAGCAGTAGCCGGCGTCGCAGACGAAAGACATTGTGGCAGTGAAATGGCAGGGATCGCTCGCTACTGAAGCGAGCGACAACACGGAGAGACAGAAATCACTCATGCACGTACTCGAAGTCGCCAACAATCCCGGCGAGGCGTTTACTCGCGCATTACAGGCCACGACCCTGTGCGAGGCGTTCCAGATCACGGCCGCCGCGAGAGCCGACCAAGTCGCTCTGCGCACTGTCGACGGAGACATCTCACTGACGTTCGCCGCGCTCTCGGAGCGAGTCCGACGCCTGACGGCCGGCTTGGCAGCGCTGGGCGTTCGGCCTGGCGACACCGTCGGCATCATGCTCACGAATCGGCCAGAATTTCACATCGTCGACCTGGCGGCCATGCACCTCGGTGCCTTGCCGTTCTCGATTTACAACACCTCCGCACACAATCAGATCGAATACTTGTTCAGCGATGCCGGAAACCGGATCGTGATCACCGAGCGAGCGTTCGTCGACCGCGTCGTGGCCGTGCGCGATGGCGGCACTCCGCTCGACATGATCGTCGTGGTCGACGGCGCACCGGAGGGGACGCTCAGCCTCGAGGAAATTGAAGCCCACGGCGACCCGGACTTCGATTTCGACGCAGCGTGGTCGGCGGTCAGTCCTGATGACGTCCTGACACTCATCTACACCTCTGGAACCACAGGCCCACCCAAGGGTGTCGAACTCACTCACCACAACCTGATGAGCCAAGTTCGCGCGCTCCAACAGGCAATGCCCACCACACCGGGCGGTCGCTTCGTCTCGTTCCTTCCCTCCGCGCACATCGGTGATCGGTGGGGTGCGCACTATTGCGCTCTGATGATCTGGGGATTCACAGTCACGCCACATCCGGTCGGCGGCGAGGTTCTGGATGTCGTGGAACAGGTGCGCCCGACGGTGTTCCAGCCAGTGCCCCGTATCTGGGAGAAAGCCAAGGCCAAACTGGAGGCTCAGCTTGAGGCCGACCCCAACTCTGCACGGCGCGCGCTGCTGCGCTGGGCCATCGACACCGGGATCAAGAAGACACAGGCCGCACGCGACAACCGTTCTCTCGGCATGATCTTCGACCTTCAGGCATCGGTCGCGGCCGCGCTCATCGGTGACCGGTTCCGTCGAATGCTGGGCTTGGAGAAAATCGACTGGGTCCTGTCTGGATCGGCCCCGACTCCACGCGAAGTGTTCGAGTTCTTCTCGGCAATCGGTATCCCCATCTGCGAAGTGTGGGGCATGAGCGAAACGTCCCTTGCCATAACCATCAATCCGCGCGACGCCATCCGGGAGGGCACGGTGGGGCTACCCCTGCCCGGAATCGAGGTGAAAGTCGCCGAGGACGGGGAGATGCTCGTCCGTGGAGCGACAGTCATGCGTGGCTACCGGAATAAGCCCGGCCAGACCGCTGAGGCGATCGATTCGGACGGGTGGCTCCATACCGGTGACATCGGGACGGTCGACGAGGACGGTTACGTGCGGATTGTCGATCGCAAGAAGGAGATCATCATCAATGCAGCCGGTAAGAACATGTCCCCAGCGAATATCGAGTCACGGTTGCGGTCGAGCAGCCCGCTGATCGGTCAGGTCGCCTGTATCGGGGACGGCCGGCTGTACAACGTCGCGTTGATCACCCTCGACCCCGACGCAGCTGCTGGGAGATCGGCAAGTGATCCGGCCGTTATCGCCGAGGTGGCAGCCGGGGTCGATCTTGCGAACTCTCAACTTTCGAGGGTCGAGCAGATCAAGAAATTCACGGTGCTCGACGATTATTGGCTGCCCGGAAGTGACGAGCTCACACCCACGATGAAGGTCAAACGCAGGAATGTCACGACAAAGTACGCCACTCAGATCGACGACCTCTATTCGACATAAACGTGCCCGGACGCTGATAGCACGAACACCCGTCGACGAACGAGTCGTGCCATTGGTGACTCCGAACTCGAGAAGCGCAGTTTCGTTCTGCCGCTTGGTCTTCGGTGGCTCTGTCCCATTCTGTCCGACAGGCGGACGCAAAATCACGAATAGGCTTTCGGGATACTTCATATCGACGGCCTCGGCCGCCCGACTGCTCGCCCAAATTGACAAAGCGCCGTTCTCGCTCACCGAGCACGCTCCCGTCGGCTTCACGAGTGGCTGTCGGTCGCCTACGGAGACCGGAGCGAACGGGTGAGCTGCATTGGCCCGAGGGGTCAACACCGACACCCACAGCAGGGCCGGCCGGACGTCGACGCCTCGGCGCTCGCAGGGCGCCGTACGTTTCGAGACGAACGTTCCGAAAGAGTTCTGGCAGGTGGCGTGGGACGGGCAGGCAGCCGACTCGAGGAATTGATCAGCGACGTGCTGGTGGCCACTGGCTGAAACAGGCACCGCCACACCGCCAACCTGCACTAAGGCCTGAGGATGGCCGAGCATTCCCCAGGCTGTTCACTGAAAAGCCGATGCGCGAAGATATCGAGTTCGATGCTGAGGGTGGACGCTGCGCGGCTGGTTCGCCCAGCCTGAGGACGTGTCCGGTGAAGTGCCGTGCGTGGTCATGGCGCATGGCTTTTCGTGCACCAAGGAGATCGGTCTGAAGCCCTTCGCTGAGGTGTGCAGCGCCGCGGGGTTCGCTTGCGTGGTCTGTGACCACCGGGGGATTGGGTGCCTCGGATGCGGCGGGGTGTAGGGCTTCGAGCTACGCGGCCGGCAACGCCTTCGCGGTCGCGGCGATCGACCGGCGCGCGAAGGCCGTGCGTAGTGAGTGGGTATTCAGGACCTCCGGTTGGCCGTAGCCAACTCTGCGACCGGCGTGCCCAGTGCGTGTCTGCGGTTTCGTGTCATTTCTTTACCGGTGTTGGGCGAATTCGACCTACGTCGTCGACGTCCCCTGCTCATACGTTGGGAATAGATCGCAGCCCGCCCCGAAACCTGGAGGAATCTCAGTGGATACTGACGCCAAATCGTTGGACGCAAGCTCGGAGTCGACGCCGGCCAAACCGAAGATCCGCGCAACGGTGTTCAACGGCCGGTGGCCGGAGATCCGGGCTCCGTATCCCGGGATAGAGACCGGGACTTTTCCGCCCTCCTCTTCCACGATCGTGAGCGGCCCGACCGAGGCAGTTCTCATCGACGCCCAGTACCTCAAGGACGACGTTCGAGAACTCGGTGACCTGATCGAACGCACAGGAAAGGCCCTCACCACTATCTACATCACGCATGCGCACCCTGATCACTACCTGGGCATTGGTCCGTTGAAGGAGCGGTTCCCCGAAGCGAAGTGCATCGCGCTGCCACATGTCGTCGAGGCGATCCCAGGAGCCATGGCCGAATATGCCGACCTGTGGGAGATGATGTTCGGCGACACCAGCGTTCCCTACGGCGCGCTTCCCGACCCGTTCGAGGGCGACACGTTCTACGTCGACGGCTCCCCGCTGAAGATCATCGAGGTCAAGCAGGCCGACGTCCATCCCACCACGATCGTGCACGTTCCCGAGATCGACCTCGTGATCGCCGGTGACGCCATTTATAACGAGATCCACCCGATGCTCGGGCTCTCCACACCGGAGGAATGGTCGGACTGGCTCGAGACCGTGGACCTCGTGGAGAGTTTGAACCCCCGCATGCTCGTGGCCGGGCATCGCAGGCCTGATGGCGACGATTACGCGGTCGACACCATGATCGCGGAGACCCGCGCCTATATCCAGCAGTTCGCAGCCGCGTACCGGGTTGCGAAGGACGCCAAGGAACTGACTGCCATCATGACGGAGAAGTTCCCATACCACGGTCAAATTTGGACGCTGGAGTTCTCCGCCTTCGCTGCGTTCGCGGCGCGCGACGCGGAGTAGCTCAGAGGCAGATCCCGTTCGGTGACGACGGCGCCGGTCGCTGCGGACCGGCCCGGCTACCGCGTCATGGAGCATCCACGATGTGCACTGCGCACGCAGAGCGGTCCCTCGATGCTGGCGACGGCGCAATCATGAAGAAGGACGGGGGCGTCCTACTCATCCGCATCGACCGGCCGGCTAAACGGAATGCGCTGACACCGGGTCTGTTGGGCCGCCTGGGAGAGGTGTACTCGTCTTACGAGTCGAGCGACGCGCTGCGATGTGCTGTCTTGTTCGGGCACGGAAAGGCGTTCTGCGCAGGCGCTGACCTCAAAACTGGCGCGCGCCGGCGGACATCATCGTGGCGGAACAAGCTACGAAGTCGGGCCAACCCGAAGCGCAACGCGGAATCTTCGCCCTTCGGTGGCGGCTCGGTACGGTGGCCGCTTCGCGTGGGGTGGGGCAACTCCCAGCGGTACGTGCTCACCGGCGATCTTCTCGACGCGCGCGAAGCAGACTAACAGGATCAACAGCAGAAAAGGCTTTCGACTCATGACGCAAAACCTGACGAACGACGCCCCGACCTCGGCGAAGTTGCCGACAGAGCTGTCCACCATCGCGGTGATCACGCTCATCGGCGGAGCCTTCGTGCCGATTCTTTCGTTTTTCGTCATCAACGTCGCGCTGCCGTCCATAGGCACGGATCTCGAGGCTTCCAAAGCCGGTTTGCAACTCGTAGTCGGCACCTACGGAATTGCGAACGCGACGCTGGTCGTGGTCGGCGGTCGGCTGGGTGACGCGTTCGGTCGGCGGCGCCTGTTCCTCGTTGGCATGGCAGGGTTCACTATCTTTTCGCTGCTGTGCGGCCTCGCTCCGAATGTGTTGATGCTGTTGGCTTTCCGCGTCGGCCAAGGCGCGCTTGCCGCATTGATGACGCCCCAGGTACTCGCGACTATTGCCGCCGTGCTGACCGGCGCGAGCCGAATCCGCGCGGTGGGCATGTTCGGGGCGGCGGGCGGCGTCGGTGCAGCGGTCGGTCAGATCTTGGGCGGCGTATTGGTGTCGGCAGATATCGCTGGACTCGGTTGGCGCACAGTCTTTTTCGTCAACATTCCGGTGTGCGTCGTCGTATTCATCGCTGCCTATCGAGTGATTCCCGAAACGAAAGCATCGGTCCGCCTTCCGGTCGACGGCATCGGAGCGCTCTTGCTCGGCACCACCCTAGTGATGCTGCTGTTGCCACTGACGGAAGGCCGCGCACTCGGCTGGCCGATCTGGACCTGGGCAATGCTGCTCGCAGTGATTCCGCTCCTCGTCGTTCTTGGAATGCACCAACGCCGGACCGAGCACTCGGGCAGGGCCGCATTGGTTCCACCTTCGGTACTTCGATTGCGCGGCATGCGGATCGGTTTGATCATCGGCGTCGCGTTCTTCACAACATTCGGCGGCTTCATGTTCGTCTTCGCAATTGCCACGCAGGGCGAAGCTGGTATGACTGCACTGGAGGGCGGGATGACTTACCTTCCGCTCGCGATCAGCTGCATGGCCGTGTCGATCTACAACGCCAAACTGCAGGAGCGGTTCGGTCCGAGCATCATCGCTCGTGGCTGGGCGATCCAGGCCGTCGGCTATCTGGCATGTGCTGCCGTCGTCGCTGCGCGGTGGCCCGACGTAGGTCCGCTCACTACGGCGATTCCGATGTTCGTGATCGGGCTCGGCGCGGGGCTGGTGATGATGCCGTTGTTCGGGATCGTGATGGCGCAGGTGCCGCAAGAGCAGGCCGGCCTCGGTAGCGGGATTCTGATCACCACACAGCAAACGTGCTTCTCGCTTGGCGCCGCGACCGTCGGCACGCTCTTCCTGATTCTCGCCGGCACCAGTTGGGGGCAAGGCGGAGCGCTCACCGCTGTCGAAGTGATGATTGCAGTGGTGTCGGTCGCCGCCGTTCCAGTGAGCCTTGGGCTGACGCGGAAATAAGACGAATGGTTCGAGATCTCGAACCGAACTTCAGTCAACTTGTTGCGGGCCGGTGGTTGTCAATTCTTTACCGATGTTCGGCGGGTTCGACCTACGTCGCTGACGGCGCCCGCTCATAGGTTGAGTGTGACGAACAGGGAATCAACGACCCACGGGCGGCGACAGCCCCGTCATACGCAACAACGTGATTGAGACCTCGAGGTCCGGCGAAGCATTTGCATGACATTTACTGAATGGAGAAACCGATGCGCGAAGACATCGAGTTCGACGCTGAGGGTGTGACGCTGCGCGGCTGGTTCTACAAGCCTGACAATGCATCCGGCGAAGTGCCTTGTGTCGTTATGACGCACGGCTTTTCGTGCACCAAGGAGATGGGCCTCGAGCCCTACGCCGACGCGTTCAGCGCCGCGGGTCTTGCCTGCGTGGTCTACGACAACCGGGGATTCGGCGCCTCGGATGCGGCACTGGGCAAGCCGCGGCTGGAGATCGATCCGTGGGACCAGATCCACGACTACCAGCACGCCATCACCTACGCGCAGAGCCGGCCCGACGTCGACGCCTCCCGGATCGGAGTATGGGGCTCGAGTTACGCGGGCGGCAACAGCTTCGTGGTAGCGGCGATCGACCGACGCGTCAAAGCCGTGTGCGGCCAGGTCCCGGCGGTCGCCGGGCGCCGCACCTTCGAAACGAACGTTCCGAAAGAGTTCTGGCAGATGGCGTGGGACGGGCAGGCAGCCGACCGCCTGGCACGAGCCCGCGGAGAGGCGCCCGCGATGATCCCCGTGGTCACCGCCGACCCGACGCAGCCGGCAGTCATGCCGACGCCCGATGCCTACGCGTTCTTCTCGGCCTACGAGGGGACAGCGTGGCGCAACGAGGTCACGCTGCGCTCGACGGAGCTGGGCTACGAGGCAGGCGAGTTCCTCAAGTTCGTCGCTCCCACACCGCTGCTGATGGTGATCGCCGAGGACGACAACATCGTGACGCCGGCCGATTGGGCCAAGGAAGCCTACGACACCGCGGCAGAACCCAAACGTCACGTCTCGATCCCCGGCGGCCACTTCGACGCATACACAGGTCACTCGTTCGAGCTCTCGTCGGGCGCGGCACGCGAGTTCTTCCTCGAGCATTTGTCAAACAAGGTCCCGGCACCGGCCTGAGAAGGGTCCGGAAGCGCGGACCAGACGAATCCAACACATCTATAAGGAGAAATAACGCACATGAGCACGCTTGCAGGAGATTTGGCGCGCGCGTTGGGCGATGTCGCCGCGATGCAGCAACTGTACGCCGACGACATCAGCTGGACGCTGCCCGTAACCCTGGGCCGCATCGGCGGAACCCACGACGGCAAGGACGCCGTGGTCGGGTTCAACAAGGTGTCCCTCGGGCCCTACAGCAAGTCGGCGGGGATGAAGGTCGACATCCACGACGAGTCCGGCGCGGGTGATTTCAGCGTCGCCCGCTTCACTACTCGCGCAACCGTCACTGCGACCGACGAGACCTACGAGAACGAGTACGTGCTCCTAGTGCGGGGACGCGACGGCAAAATCGTCGAGGTCTTCGAGTACCTCGACACCCTCAAGGTCATGCACTACGAGGGCCTTCGGAAGTTTCTACCGGCAATCGATGGCGTGGTTGTCTCGTGACTACATCCAACCGGAGGTGGCGAGTCGCGGCGATGCCCACCGAGCATCTCGAGACCTCGCACTTTGACCTGGAAACCGTCGATCTGCCGGAAGTGCTTGATGGACAGGTCAAGTGCCGGGTGCTGTGGATCTCTATCGACGCCGCACAACGAGCGTGGTTCCAGGGCGCAACGTATCGCAGTGCCATCCAGGTCGGCGACACGATGCCGGCGTTCGCTATCGGTCAAGTGGTCGAGAGCCACAGCGACGACTTCGCGGTCGGTGACATCGTCACTGGACATCTCGGCTGGCAGGACTACGCGGTGGTCGAACCGGACGACCTGCAACGGCTCGTTCCCACCGAGAAGCTTTCCTACTACCTCAGCGTGTTGGGCATCACCGGCCTGACTGCGTATTTCGGCCTACTCGACGTCGGTCAGGCAAAGCCCGGGGAGACCGTCGTCGTCTCGGGGGCCGCCGGCGCTACAGGCGCACTCGTGGGGCAGATTGCCAAGCTGCAGGGATGTCGCGTCGTCGGCATCTGCGGCAGCCCAGAGAAACAGAAGTGGCTCACCGACGAGCTCGGGTTCGACGCGGCGGTCAGCTATCGCGATGACCATTTCCGCAAGTCGCTGAAAGACGCCTGTCCCGATGGCATCGATGTCTTTTTCGACAACGTGGGCGGCGTGACGCTGGACACCGCACTCAGTGTGATGGCCCACCGCGGCCGCGTCGTGTGCTGCGGCGTCGTCTCCCAGTACGACACGACCAACCCCTCGCGGGGCGTTCGTGGCACCCCCGGTGTCCTGATCGTGAAGAGCATCACGATGCGGGGCTTCTTGTACACCGACTATTCCGATCGCTCCGACGAGGGACTCCACGCTTTGCAGGGCTGGCTAGCGGACGGCTCCCTGACGGTGACGGAGGACATCCTCGAAGGTCTCGAGAACGCGCCAGAGGGCCTTATTGGCGTCCTCAACGGGACCAACGTCGGCAAACGCATGATTCACGTCGCCGACCCGTCCTGAGATTGCAGCGAATGCGAGGGCTCACCTCGCCGTGCCCAAAATTAAGCAAGCGCTTAGTCACAAAGAGAGGCTTCACCAATGCCCCAAGCCGTCATCGTCTCCACCGCCCGCTCCCCGATCGGCCGGGCCGGCAAGGGCTCGTTGAAAGACATGCGTCCCGACGAGCTGGCTGTTCAAATGGTCCGGGCGGCCCTTCGCCAGGTGCCCGAGCTCGACCCGGCCGAAGTGGTCGACCTGATTCTGGGCGTGGGCCAGCCGGCGGGGGAGTCGGGCAACAATCTGGGCCGTGCGGTCGCCGTTCTGAGCGGGATGGATCACTTGCCGGGCGTCACCGTCAATCGGTATTGCTCGAGCAGTCTGCAGACCACGCGGATGGCTTTCCATGCGATCAAGGCCGGCGAGGGTGACGCCTACATCTCGGTAGGCGTCGAGACGGTGAGCCGGTTCGGCAACGGCTGGGCAGACGATCCCGCGGGGCAGAACCCGGTCTTCGCAGATTCTCAGGCGCTGACCGACAAGCGCGCGGGCGGCGGCGCGCAGACCTGGGTCGACCCTCGAAGCACGGGGGAACTCCCAGACCTGTACATCGCGATGGGCCAGACGGCGGAGAACGTCGCACAGGTCCTCGGCATGTCACGTCAGGAGCAGGACGAATTCGCTGTGCGAAGTCAGAACCTGGCGTGCCAACGCGTCGAGGAAGGCTTCTGGGCCCGCGAGATCGTGCCGGTCACGCTGCCTGATGGAAGCGTCGTGTCCGCCGACGACGGCCCGCGGCCCGGCACCACCCTGGAGGGAGTCGGCAAGCTGAAGCCGGCTTTCCGACCCGACGGCACGGTGACGGCGGCCAACGCGTGCCCGCTCAACGACGGTGCCGCCGCGCTGGTCGTCATGAGCGACACGAAAGCCAAGGAGCTCGGGCTCACGCCGCTGGCGCGGATCGTCTCCACCGCGGTCACCGGCCTCTCGCCCGAGATCATGGGCCTCGGCCCGGTCGAGGCGATCCCCGCCGCACTGCGCAACGCAGGGATGGGCCTGGCCGACATCGACCTGTTCGAGATCAACGAGGCGTTCGCGGTCCAGGCGCTCGGATCCGCGCAGCAGCTCGGTATCCCGCTGGACAAGCTCAACGTCAACGGCGGTGCGATCGCCGTCGGTCACCCGTTCGGGATGACCGGGGCCCGGATCGCGGCCACGCTCATCAACTCGCTGCGATGGCACGACAAGCAGTTCGGCGTCGAGTCCATGTGTGTCGGCGGCGGTATGGGCATGGCCATGGTCATCGAGCGACTGAGCTGAGAGGACAGACATGAGCAAGCGTTTCGAGGGCAAGACCGCGATCGTCACCGGAGCGAGCCGGGGTATCGGGCTCGCTATCGCCGAGCGGCTGGTTGCCGACGGTGCCCGCGTCGTTATCACTGCGCGCAAGAAGGAGGCGTTGGACGACGCGGTCGCCCACCTCGGCGGTCCGGACGTGGCGCTCGCCGTCGCGGGCCGCGCCGACGACGCCGATCACCAGGCCGACGTAGTTCGGCAGGCGATCGAGTCCTTCGGCAGCATCGACTTCCTGGTCAACAACACTGGGATCAACCCGGTGTACGGGCCGCTCGTCGACCTCGACTTGTCGGCTGCTCGCAAGATCGTCGAAGTGAACTGCATTGCCGCGGTTTCGTGGGTCCAGCAGGTGCACAAGGCCTGGATGAAGGAGCATGGCGGCGTAATCGTCAACGTCTCCTCGCTTTCCAGCATCCGTACGGCGCCGGGCATCGGGTTCTACGGCGCCAGCAAGGCGATGCTGAATTCGCTCACCGAGTTGATGGCGGTCGAGCTCGGCCCCGACATCCGGATCAACGGGGTCGCTCCGGCGGTGGTGAAGACACGGTTCGCCACCAAGCTGTACGAGGGCCGCGAGGACGAGGTCACCGCCGCATACCCTCTCGGGCGGCTCGGCGTGCCGGAGGACATCGGCGGCGTCGTCGCCTTCCTGCTTTCCGACGATGCTGCGTGGCTCACCGGGCAGACCGTCATCGTCGATGGCGGCGTCAGCCTCTCCGCCGCGGGGGAGTGAACCAAGTGCAAACGATCGATGCGGTGCTCTTCGACTACGGCGGCGTACTTACTAGTCCGGTGAAGCACTCGATCGCCGCCTGGCTGGCCGCCGATGCGATCGAGCCCGAGTCGTTTTCGCGCACGTTGCGGGCGTGGCTGTCGCGCGACGTCGCGGACGGTACGCCGGTCCATCGGCTGGAGACCGGTGAGCTGACCATCCCTGACTTCGAAGCACTGCTTGCCGCCGAGCTGCGGACGGTCGACGGCCGCGCAGTGACGCCGGACGGGATGCTCCGCCGGCTGTTCGCCGGCATGCGCGCCGATTCGGCGATGTTCGAACTGGCCGAGGACCTGCGCGAAGCCGGTCTCGCGGTCGGCCTGCTCTCCAACAGCTGGGGTAATACCTACCCGCGCGCACAGATCGACGAACTGTTCGATCCGGTCGTGATCTCCGGCGAGGTGGGACTGCGCAAACCGCACGCCGCCATCTACGAACTGGCAGTCGACAAACTCGGCGTGCCCGCCGACCGGGTGCTGTTCATCGACGACGCCGAGCCCAACGTGCTCGGCGCGCGGGCAGTAGGCCTGCAGGCGCTGTTGCATCTCGACCATCCGTCGACCCGTGCCGCCGTGGCCGAGTTGGCGCCCCACCTCAAACCCCACCCCACAGGAGTCACCGCATGACCGTCACAACGACCCGGACCTCCATCGTGACCGGAGCGGCACGCGGCATCGGCGCCGGCGTCGCGCAGCGCCTGGCCGCCGACGGTTTGGCCGTCGCCGTCCTCGACCTCGACGAGGTCGCCTGCAAGGCCGTCGTAGCGGAGATCGAGGCCGCGGGGGGCCGGGCACTCGCGGTCGGCGCCGACGTCGCCGACGAAGACGCGGTCCGCGCCGCGGTCGAGCGGGTTGCCGCCGAGCTTGGCGAGCCGACCGTGCTGGTCAACAACGCCGGCGTCATCCGCGACAACCTGCTCTTCAAGATGACCGCGACCGAGTGGGACACGGTGATGAACGTGCACCTGCGTGGTGCTTTCCTCATGACCCGTGCGGTGCAGGGCTACATGACCAAGGCGAACTGGGGTCGCATCGTGAACCTGTCGAGCACCTCCGCGCTCGGCAACCGCGGCCAGGCCAACTACGCCGCAGCCAAGGCCGGGATCCAGGGCTTCACCAAGACGGTGGCGGTCGAGCTCGGCAAGTACGGCGTGACCGCCAACGCCATCGCGCCCGGGTTCATCGAGACCGAGATGACCATGGCCACCGCGCAGCGGATGGGCGTGTCGTTCGACGACTTCAAAGCCGTCGTGATCAAGGACATCCCGGTCGGGCGCGGCGGCCGACCGGCCGACGTCGCGCACGCTGTGTCGTTCTTCGCCAGCGAGGGCGCAGGCTTCGTGTCCGGTCAGGTGCTCTACCTCGCGGGAGGGCCGAAGGCATGAGGGTCTTCAACGGCATCGCCGAGCTTGAAGAGGCCGTCGGCACGCACCTCGGTCACTCCGAGTGGCACACGATCGACCAAGACCAGATCGACGCCTTCGCGGCGGCAACAGGTGACCGTCAGTGGATCCACGTAGACCCGGAGAAGGCGGCCGCGGGGCCGTTCGGATCGACCGTCGCGCACGGCTTTCTCACGCTGAGCCTGGTGCCGATGCTCACCTGGCAGGTTTACACGATCGAGGGCGTCACGATGGCCGTGAACTACGGCGCAGACAAGCTCCGCTTTCCCGCACCGGTGCCGGTCGGGTCGCGCGTCCGAGCGGGCGTGGACCTGACTTCGGTCACGCCGAACACGGCCGGCTACCAAGTCGGCCTCCGGGTGACGATCGAGCGCGACGGCGGCGACAAGCCGGCCTGCGTCGTCGACATGCTCGCGGTCGTGGTGCCGTGATGACGACCGGAGAAGCGACCCCGGGCCTCGACCTGGACCTCGACGTGCTCGGCCGGTGGTTCGCCGCCCATATCCCTGGGGCGGGCGACGAAATACGTGCGACCCTGATCGCGGGCGGGAGGTCCAACCTGACGTATGTCGTGACCGACGGCTCGCACGAGTGGATCGTCCGGCGGCCGCCGCTCGGTCATGTGCTCGCGACCGCCCACGACATGGCCCGCGAGCACCGTGTCATGTCGGCGCTTCAAAGCACTGGGGTGCCGGTCCCGCGGACCTTCGCCATGTGCACCGATTCCGCGGTGCTGGGCGCGGACTTCTACGTCATGGAGCGGTGCGCCGGTACGCCGTATCGGACCGCGGCCGAGCTCGAACTGCTCGGCCCCGAGCGGACCCGCACGATCTCCGAACGCCTCGTGGATACGCTCGCCGTACTGCACGCGGTCGAGCCGACGTCGGTCGGTCTCGGGGACTTCGGCCGCCCGCAGGGGTTCCTCGGTCGCCAGGTCGGACGCTGGAAGAAGCAGCTCGACGCGTCGCACACCAGGGATCTGCCCGCCGCCGACGAGCTCCACCGAAAGCTTGCGCAGTCGGTGCCGGCCGAGTCTGCCGCCGGCATCGTGCACGGAGACTTCCGGCTCGACAACGTCTTGATCGACGACGCCGACCAGGTGACCGCCGTCCTGGACTGGGAGATGGCTACCCTCGGCGACCCGCTGACCGACCTCGCGCTGATGCTCGTCTACTTCCGTCTCGATGCAGATGAGGGCAGCAACGTGGCGACTGCGCCCGGCTTCCTCGACGAGCGCGCAGTCATCGAGCGGTACTCGCGCGGCAGCGACCGTGACCTTTCCGGTTTCGGCTTCTACCTCGGCCTTGCGGCGTTCAAGCTCGCCGCGATCCTCGAGGGCATCCACTACCGCTATCTGCACGGCCAGACCGTCGGCGACGGCTTCGACCGGATCGGCGAGACGGTCCACCCGCTGCTGGACGCGGGCCTGACCGCAGTGAAGGAGTACGACTGATGGCCGCCGACGCATTACTACTGTCGCGACGCGACCTCGAGTTCCTGCTGTACGAATGGCTCGACATCGAGACACTAACCACCCGTGGACGTTTCAAGGAACATTCACGCGACACCTTCGACGCGGTACTCGCCCTGAGCGCCGACATCGCCACGAAGCATTTCGCCCCTCACAACAAAACCGCGGACGCAACCGAGCCCACGGTAGGCCCTGACGGGAAGGTCATCACCATCCCGGAAACCAAGAAGGCCCTGGAGGTGTTCGCGCGGGCCGGACTGTTTGCCGGTTCATTCGACGAAGACCTCGGCGGAATGCAGCTCCCGACGTCGGTCATGCGCGCGTCGATCGCCTGGTTCCAAGCAGCGAACGCCGGAACCACCGGGTACCCCTTCTTGACAGTCGCGAACGCGAATCTGCTGGTAGCGCACGCCAGCCAGGAGCAGATCGACGCGTTCGTCCGCCCCATGCTCGAGGGACGCTTCTTCGGCACCATGTGCCTTTCGGAACCGCAGGCCGGATCGTCCCTCGCCGATATCAGCACAAAGGCCATCGAGCAAGAGGACGGAAGCTACCGGTTGAGCGGGACGAAGATGTGGATTTCGGGCGGAGACCATGAGATCAGCGACAACATCGTGCACCTCGTTTTGGCCAAAATCCCTGGCGGACCCTCCGGTGTCAAGGGCATTTCACTCTTCATTGTGCCCAAGTACCTTCTCGACGATGCAGGCAATCCGGACGAACGCAACGATGTGGCACTGGTCGGACTCAACCACAAGATGGGCAATCGCGGCATCACGAACGCCCTGCTGAATTTCGGTGACGGCAGCTTCATGCCCGGCGGCCGCGCCGGTGCCGTCGGATACCTCGTCGGACTGCCGCACCGTGGGTTGTCGTACATGTTCCACATGATGAACGAGGCCCGTATCGGTGTCGGATTTCTGGCCACCGCGCTCGGCTACGCCGGCTTCCTGCAATCAGTGGAGTATGCGCAAACCCGCACCCAGGGACGAAGCCAAGCTGCGACCGGTCGCACCGACAAACAGATTCCGATCATCGACCACGCCGACGTCAAACGGATGTTGCTCGCCCAAAAATCCTATGTCGAAGGCGCTTTGGCACTCGGGCTGTACTGCTCGAAACTTGTCGACGAGCACGACACTGCCGAGGACCCGCAGATTCGGGACTATAAGACCCTGCTGCTCGACGTCCTCACCCCCATTGCGAAGAGCTGGCCGTCGCAGTGGTGCCTGCGAGCGAACGACCTCGCCATCCAAGTCCTCGGTGGCTACGGATACACCCGGGACTACGACGTCGAACAGTTCTATCGGGACAACCGGCTCAACCCGATCCACGAGGGCACACACGGCATCCAAGGTCTCGACCTGCTCGGACGCAAGATGTCCATGCAGGATGGCGCCGGTCTTGAGGCGCTCGTCTCGACGATTCAGTCCACTGTCGACCGAGCGCGGCACACCGGTGGTGAAGCATCGGAACTGGCCAAGCGTCTCGACGAGGCCACCGAGCAGGTTCGGGATGTCACCAGATCGCTGGTCCAGGCCCCGGATCGGGCGGAGGCACTCGCGAATTCCTCGATCTATCTCGAAGCGGTGGGCCATGTTGTCCTCGCGTGGATCTGGCTCGAGCAATTCCTAGTGGCAGCACAGAAGGAGGGCGATTTCTACGCCGGAAAGCGCCAAGCTGCCCGCTACTTCTTCCGGTACGAGCTACCCGCGACGGTGCCGCAGTTCGCCCTCCTGGCAACTCGAGATCGAACGACGCTCGATATGAATCCGGCCTGGTTCCATGTCACGTAAAGCCAACGTCGACGCAATGCGTTCCCCGCTGGACGGAACCCTCGAGCTCAAGGTGGAGGCGCAGTGATCGTCGGCGTGCTCCAGGAAGCGCGTGCGGGCGAGACGCGGGTGGCGGCGACGCCGACGACCGTCGCCGCGCTGCAGAAGCTCGGCTACGAAGTGGTGATCCAGTCCGGTGCCGGCGAGCCGGCCGGCTTTACCGACGACGCGTACGCCGGTTCGGGCGCCGAGCTGGGCGACGCGCTGGCGGCGGACATCGTCATCGGCGTGAACGCGCCGACTCTCGCCCAGCGTGACCGCCTGAAGCCGGGTGCCACGCTGATCGCGATGCTCAACCCGCGGCTGGATGCGGAGATCGTCGCGGACCTGTCGCAGCGCCCGATCACGGCGCTGTCGATGGACGCCGTGCCGCGGATCTCACGCGCACAGTCGATGGACGTGCTGTCCTCCATGGCAAACGTCGCCGGATACCGCGCCGTCGTGGAGGCCGCCCACGAGTTCGGCCGGATGTTCACCGGCCAGGTCACCGCGGCCGGCAAGATCCCGCCCGCGCGCGTCTTCGTCGTCGGTGCCGGCGTCGCCGGACTCGCCGCAATCGGTGCCGCCTCCGCCATGGGCGCGATCGTGCGTGCTTTCGACGTACGCCCCGAAGTCGCCGAGCAAGTCGCGTCGATGGGCGCGGAGTTCGTGAAGGTCGACTTCGACGCCGAGGTCAGCTCCGACGGTTACGCCAAGGAAATGACTTCCGAGCAGGAGGTCGCCACCGCGGCGCTGTACGACGCCGAGGCGCGTGCGGCCGACATCGTCATCACCACAGCGCTCATCCCGGGTCGTCCGGCTCCGAAGCTGATCACCGAGGAGACCATTGCCGCAATGAGCAACGGCTCGGTGATTGTCGACATGGCAGCGGCCAACGGCGGCAACGCCGCATTGACACGGACCGGCGAGCGCGTTGTCACCGACAACGGTGTACGAATCCTCGGCTACACGGATCTAGCAGGCCGACTCGCCGCCCAGGCGTCGCAGTTGTACGGCACCAACATCGTCAACCTGCTCAAGCTGCTCACGCCGGACAGGAACGGCGAGCTCGTTCTCGACTTCGAGGATGTCGTGCAGCGCGGCATCACCGTTGTGCGAGACGGTGAGTCGACCTGGCCACCGCCGCCCGTGCAGGTCTCGGCCGTACCGCAGGCATCGGCCGCGACGACCGGCCCTGCCGCCGAGCCGAAGGCGCCGATGAGCCCGGGTAAGCGGCTCGGTGTGGTCTCTGCAGCGGCTGCGGTTCTGTTTCTGCTGGTCGGCCTCGCACCGGGGCAGCTCCAGCTGAATCTGACTGTGTTCGCGCTGGCGATCGTGATCGGGTACTACGTGATCGGGCACGTGCACCACGCGTTGCACACCCCGCTCATGTCGGTGACCAATGCGATCTCCGGGATCATCGTCGTCGGCGCTCTGCTGCAGATCGGCAGCGGAGGCACCGTAGTCACGATCATCTCGTTCGTGGCAGTGCTGCTGGCCAGCATCAACATCTTCGGCGGGTTCGCGGTCACGCGGCGCATGCTCGCCATGTTCACCAGGAGCTGACCGGCACATGAATACAACTTCTGTATCGGTTGCGGCCTATCTCGTGGCAGCGCTGCTCTTCGTGCTTACACTCGCGGGGCTCTCTCGCCACGAGTCCGCCAAACTTGGCAACTACTTCGGCATCCTCGGAATGACCGTCGCGCTGGTCGCGACCAGCGCGTTGGCCTTCGATGGCGGTGTCGACAGCCTCGGAACTGTTCTGCTGGTGGTTGCAGTGATCCTCGGCGCCGCAATCGGCATCACCCTGTCCCGCCGTGTCGAGATGACGGGCATGCCCGAACTGATCGCCTTGCTGCACAGTTTCGTCGGTCTGGCCGCCGTGCTCGTCGGCTGGAACGGCTTCCTGCACGTCGAGAACAATGCTCACGGCCACGAGGCGGCTGTGCTCGAGGCGGGCGGCCTGCTCGGCATCCACAGTGCCGAGATCTTCATCGGCGTGTTTATCGGCGCGGTCACCTTCACAGGCTCGATCGTCGCCAATCTCAAGCTCTCGGCGAAGATGAAGTCCGCCCCGCTGGTGTTGCCGGGCAAGAACGTGATCAACGTCGGCACTCTGGTTGCCTTCGCGGCCCTGACCGTGTGGTTTGTCGTCGAGCCGCAGCTGTGGTTGTTGATCGTCGTCACCATCGTCGCGCTCGCTCTCGGCTGGCACCTCGTGGCATCCATCGGTGGCGGCGACATGCCGGTCGTCGTCTCCATGCTCAACAGCTACTCGGGCTGGGCCGCGGCGGCTTCCGGGTTCCTGCTCAACAACAACCTGCTGATCATCGTCGGCGCACTGGTCGGCTCTTCCGGTGCCTACCTGTCCTACATCATGTGCAAGGCGATGAACCGCTCCTTCATATCCGTCATCGCCGGCGGTTTCGGCGCGGTCGGACCGTCGTTGGACGTCGATTACGGTGAGCACCGCGAGATTCAGGCCGATGCGGTGGCGGAATTGCTCTCCGACGCGCAGTCGATTGTCATCACGCCCGGCTACGGCATGGCGGTCGCTCAGGCTCAATACGCGGTTGCTGATCTGACTACCAAGCTGCGGGCCAAGGGTATCGACGTCCGCTTCGGCATCCATCCGGTCGCCGGGCGGCTTCCCGGCCACATGAACGTTCTGCTTGCAGAGGCCAAAGTGCCCTACGACATCGTGCTGGAGATGGACGAAATCAACGACGACCTGCCGAGCACCGACGTCGTTCTTGTGATCGGTGCCAACGACACGGTTAACCCGGCCGCGGCCGAGGACCCTAGTTCCCCGATTGCCGGAATGCCGGTGCTCGAGGTGTGGAATGCCAAGGACGTCATCGTGTTCAAGCGTTCGATGGCCACCGGTTATGCCGGAGTACAGAACCCATTGTTCTTCCGGGACAACAGCCAGATGCTGTTCGGCGATGCGAAGCAACGAGTCGACGACATCCTCGCCGTCTTGTGACCATTTTGTCGACGCGTTCTACTCATCGTGAACTTTGCACAGCTCGGATTGGAAAATAATGTTCAGGACGCTATTCGACGATGATCATAAGGCTTTCGAAGGTTCAGTACGTTCATTTCTCGAACGTTATATCGAACCACGGCATGAAAAAATCGTCGAGCAACGATTCATCGATCGAGATATTTGGCTCGAAGCTGGAAAAGCAGATTTCCTCGGATTGGAGGTGCCGGAGGAGTACGGGGGAAGTGAGGCGTCGGACTACCGCTTCAATACGGTTCTCACCGAGCAACTCGCCAGATCGACTGCAGCGCTTGCGTCGTCGTTCAGTATTCACTATGACGTCGTGGCACCGTACTTGGTGGATCTAGGCACCGCTGAGCAAAAGCAACGGTGGCTTCCGAAATTCTGTTCGGGAGAATTGCTCACCGCCATAGCAATGACCGAGCCTTCAGGTGGATCGGATCTTGCGGCACTGAGGACAACAGCGAAACCGGACGGTTCCGACTGGATATTGAACGGCGCCAAGACCTTCATCACCAATGGCTTCAACGCCGACCTCGTTGTTGTCGCTGCATCGACGTCGCCGGAAAGAGGCGCCAAAGGAATAACCCTGTTCGGCGTCGAGGCGGGAACGCCAGGTTTCGAACGTGGCCGCAAGCTAGATAAGGTCGGCCAGCCCGAAGCGGACACCGCCGAACTCTTCTTCACCGACGTCCGCATACCAGCGGCCAACGTGATAGGCGAGATTGATCGCGGTTTCATACACATGATGTCGATGTTGCCCCAGGAACGCATCGGCGCAGCAGTATCCAATCTCGCGCATGCGCGCCAGATTTTCGAGGAAACACTCGATTACGTAAGTCAGCGACGAGCCTTCGGCCAACCGATCGGGTCATTTCAGTACAACAAGTTCACTCTCGCTGAACTTACAACCACCATCGACGTCACCCAAAGTTACGTCGACGCCGCGGTACAGGCGCACAGAGTCGGTGAACTCACGGCGGTCGACGCCGCGAAAGCGAAATGGTGGACGGCGGAAATACAAAACAAAATTCTGGACACCTGCCTACAACTGCATGGCGGCTACGGATATATGAACGAGTACCGAGTTGCACAGGCATGGAAAGACGCCCGGGTCACCAAGATCTGGGCCGGATCCAACGAAATCATGAAAGAGATCATCGGCCGCGACCTCGGTCTCTGACGTCACGGAACTGTTTCTGGGGGAGCGAGTCCGGGAACTTGGCGGGTTTGTACATGTAGTCGACGTCAAGTGCATGCGAGCGTGGAGTCACACCTTCTACAGGGGTGAGTTCTGGTTTTGACGGTAAAGAAAACGCTCTACCGGACGAGGAAGGTTAGGCACCACATGCAGGCCACCAGCACCACCACTACTGCTGCCGCTGACGAGGCGTTCGATCGTGCGCTGCACGCGCAGACAGTGTGTGAGGCTTTCCAGATCACCGCGTCCGCCCGGGCGGAGCAGGTTGCTGTACGGACTCCCGATGGCAGCGTGTCGCTGACCTACGGCGCCCTCGCCGAGCGGGTGCGGCGGGTCGCGGCTGGTCTCGCGGCGCTGGGCGTCGAGCGCGGGGACACAGTGGGCATCATGCTCACGAACCGGCCGGAGTTCCACATTGTGGACCTTGCTGTCATGCACTTGGGTGCCGTCGCGTTCTCCGTCTACAACACGTCGGCGCAGGGGCAGATCGAGTACGTCTTCGCCGATGCCGGCAACAGAATCGTCATCACCGAACGGGCGTTCCTCGAGCGCCTCACGGCTGTGCGCGAGGCCGGAACGCCGATCGATCGCATCGTGGTTGTCGACGGCGAGTCGGACGGCGTACTCAGCCTCGATCAGGTGGAGACGCTCGGCGACGCACAGTTCGACTTCGAGGCAACCTGGTCGGCAGTCGCGCCCGACGACCTCCTCACGTTGATCTACACCTCCGGCACGACCGGCTCACCCAAGGGTGTGGAACTCGAGCACGGCAACATGATGAGCAAGATCCGCGGCCTACAGCAGGCGTTGCCCGTCACGCCGGGCGGCCGCACTGTCTCGTTCCTGCCCGCGGCGCATATCGGTGATCGTTGGAGCGGACACTATTCGCCGCTGGGGGTCTGGGGCTTCACCGTCACGTCGTGTGCGGACCCGCGCAACGTGATGGAGGTCGTGCAGCAGGTTCGCCCGACGGTGTTCCTGCCAGTGCCGCGCATGTGGGAGAAGGCGAAGGCGGGCCTGGAGGCAGAGATCGCAACGGAGCCCGGCGCCCGCGGCACGCTGATGCGCTGGGCAATCGACACCGGGATGAAGAACTTCCGCGCCGTACAGGCGGGCCAGCCCGCGAGCCCGATTCGTCAGCTACAGGCAAAGGTCGCCAAGGCGTTCGTCGGCTCGAAGATCCGCCGCAAGCTCGGAGTGGAGCAGGCCGAGTGGTTCCTCACCGGAGCGGCGCCCACGCCTCGCGACGTGTTCGAGTTCTTCGCGGCCGCGGGGATCCCAATCTGCGAGATCTGGGCCATGAGTGAGACGTCTTGCGTCATGACCGTCAACCCGCAAGACCGCATACGAGTGGGCACGGTGGGACTACCGATCCCAGGCCTAGAGGTCAAGATAGCTGACGACGGAGAGTTGCTCGTGCGTGGCGCGACGGTCATGAGGGGCTATCGCAACAAGCCCGAACAGACCGCCGAGGCAATCGATTCCGCGGGGTGGCTGCATACCGGTGACATCGGGACGATCGATGACGAGGGTTACGTGCGGCTGGTCGACCGCAAGAAGGAGATCATCATCAACTCGGCCGGCAAGAACATGTCACCGGCCAACATCGAGACCTGGCTGAAGTCTTCCAGCCCCTTGATTGGCCAGGCGGTGTGTATCGGCGATGGCCGACCGTACAACGTTGCGCTGATTACGCTCGATCCCGATGGCGCCGCCGGGAGGTCGGTGGACGACCCCGTCACGATCGACGAGGTCGCGGCCGGTGTGGAACGTGCGAACGCTCAGCTGTCACGCGTCGAGCAGATCAAGAAGTTCAAGGTAGTCGCCGAGGAGTGGCTGCCGGGGAGCGAGGTACTCACGCCCACGATGAAGGTCAAGCGCAGGAGCATCGACGTCAAGTACGCCGAGGAGATCGCGGAGCTCTACGCCCAGTAGCCACAGCCATGGCAGACGAGTCGACACCGACCGGCATCGGCCACGTCACGCACAGTCGAGTGAGAAGATGGCGGACCATGACGGAGACCAGAGAGGTGGCGGCTACCTCGCGAGCAGAGGCGACCCGGGCCCGCCTGATGGTGGCTGCGATCGCCGCCTTCGCGGAGAAAGGTTTCCACGGCACGACGACCCGCGACATCGCCGCCGCGGCCGGTATGAGCCCAGCCGCGCTCTATGTGCACCACCGGTCGAAAGAGGAGTTGCTGTACATGATCTCTCGCGCCGGTCATGAGCGGACGCTCACACTGGTGCGGAATGCCATCGCGGTCGGCGGCACCCCGGCCGAGAAATTGCGCCGCGTGGTCCACGATTTTGCGGTCCATCACGCGGAGCGGCATACGGAGTCGCGGATCGTCAACTACGAGCTCGCAGCGCTCAGCCCTGTACACCTCGTGGAGATCCGCAAAATCAGGAGGGAGATCGACGCCGAAGTCCGCGAACTGGTCGAGTCCGGTGTCGCGAGCGGTGATTTCGAAACGCCGCACGCCCGCGTGTCCTCCGTCGCCCTGCTCTCGCTCGGCATCGACCTGGCTCGCTGGTATCGCGAGGAGGGTGCGTGGAAGCCTAAAGACATTGCCGACCGGTACGCAGACATGGCCCTGCGGATCGTCGGCGCCCAGCATCTCTAACTTCAACGCGCGTTCGAAGCCAAGGTCGTGCTGCCTTGTTCGACCCGGAATCGTTGACCGCGTCAGAGTCGGGTCGCCACGGGGGACGCGCTCGCGGCGAGTACTGTGAAGGCCACGTCAGCCTGGTCTGCCACGTCAGTGAGCCGCGTTGTCGACGCGACAATACGCGGGGAACGTGACCGGCCTGGCCGTTGCTGAGACTGTGCGAGTGGAGTGGGTCATGGCAGTACGGTCTGAGAAGAGACCGTCCGGTGTTCCAGCAGAGATGACCAGTTTCGTCGGCCGCCGGACGGAGGCTGCCGAGGTACGGACACTCCTATCGGCTGCGCGGCTGGTGAGTCTCGTCGGCGTAGGTGGCGTCGGTAAGACACGGCTAGCGCTGCGGGTGGCAAGCGACGTCCGCCGCGCCTTCGCAGACGGGGTCTGCCTGGTCGAACTGGCAGCCTTGAAGGATGCAGCACTATTGCCGCACACCGTGTTGAATTCACTCGAGTTGCTGGAGCAATCCACGAGGCCTCCCACAACCGTCCTGTCGGACTATCTACGCGGTCGGCAGATGCTCCTGATCATCGACAATTGCGAGCACTTGCTGCAGGCTGTCGCCGACCTCACTGACCTTCTACTCAAGATGGCACCGGAACTGAAGATTCTCATTACCAGCCGGCAAGCCCTCCGGATCACCGGCGAGCACATTTATCTTGTCCCGCCTCTCCCAATCCCAGACCCGAAAGCTCCGTATACACCCGGCACGGCTACCGGCTCTCCCGCAGTTTCTCTTTTCGCGGACCGAGCCTCGTCGGTAGTGCCCGGTTTCACCATCAATCCCGCCAACGAAGCGGCGGTCATTCGCCTTTGTCACAGGCTGGAAGGCATCCCGCTCGCAATAGAGCTGGCCGCGGTCAGGCTGCGCGTGCTGGACGTCTCAGACCTTGCCAACCGGCTCGACAGCAGGTTCGAGTTACTTCTTGCTGGGAGCAGGAGTGCACCGAAACGGCACCAGACCTTGAAAGCACTGATCGACTGGAGCTACGACCTCTGTACCGCGCGCGAGCAGGAATTGTGGGCGCGTGCGGCAGTCTTCGCAAACGGCTTCGGGCTCCCTGCCCTCGAAGCCGTCTGTGCCGACGAACAAATTCCCTTCGAGACCGTCCTCGACACGGTTGCCGACTTGACCGAAAAGTCGATCTTCGTGCGCGAGGAGCATGGGGGACGCGTCCGTTTCCGCATGCTCGAGACCATTCGGGAGTACGGGCACGCTCGGTTGCGTGAGAGCGGATCCGAACCGGTGTTTCGCCGCCGTCATAGAGACTGGTGCCTCCAACTGGTGGAGCACGCCGCCGCCGAATGGTTCGGCCCGCGGCAGGAGGACTGGGCGAGTGTTCTTCAGCACGAGCACGCGAACCTGCGTGGCGCACTCGAATACTCCCTCACGGAGGCAGGCGAGAGCGTCGTCGCCCTTCGTTTAGCTAGCCTTCCTTGGTTCATGTGGATCGCTCTCGGATTCATGACCGAGGGTCGGCACTGGATCGAACGAGCCCTCGACGCAGACAAGACGCCCAGCCATGACCGTGCCTGGGCCTTGGCAACCTGCGGTTACATCGCAACCCTCCAGGGGGATACGGAAGCCAAAGCGCTTCTAGGGGAGGCTCATCGGCTTGCGGTCGAACTTGATGACGATGCCGCTCGCGCCTACGCGAAGCACTTGCTCGGAATGCAGGGCAACTTCACTGGCGATCTCGCAGCCGGGATTCCACTTTTCATCGAAGCCCTGGAAGGCTACGCCGCCGTCGACGTATCCCAGGACTACCCCAACTCAGTTCGCATTCCACTTGCTCTCACGTACCTGCTGTTGGGCGAGTTGGACAAGGCCTCGGCCGTGGTCGACGAACTCGATCGGCTGTGCGACGGGGCAGGCGAACGCTGGCTCCGCTCGTATGCGAAATGTGTCCGCGCCTTCCTCGACTTACTGAGTGGCCGACAAACGCAAGCAGAGATCCTTCTGCTTGATGCACTGAGAAGCCGGCAGCCCTTCCACGACAACTTCTTTCGTGCGATGGCGTTGGACTTCCTTGGCTGGGTCACCGTTGCGAAGGGTGACTGCACACGCGCAGCGGTGATTCTGGGCGTCGCCAATACTCACTGGGAGACTGTCGGTGCGCCGTTGTTCGGATCAATCCAACTCCAGGCCGGGCGCCGACAATTCGAGGCCACCGCCAGAAAGGCGATCGGTAACGACGCGTTCGACAGTGCGTTCAATCGCGGACGCGAACTAGACGGAAACGCTGCGATGGCATTCGCCTTGCGCGAACCCCTCGGCGAGCGGCAACAGGCCGGCGCGGGCCGTTCCGAACCGGCGCCAGACCCCAACGCGCTTACCCGGCGCCAGCGTGAGGTCGCCGAACTGGTGACGGACGGATTGACAAACGGTGAGATCGCCGCACGGCTCTTCATTTCGCCGCGCACCGCCGAAGGACATGTGGAACACATCCTGACCAAGCTGGGCTTCACGTCCCGTGCGCAGATCGTGAGCTGGTTGGCACCGCAGCGTTTCGCATCGACCAACGACGCCCACTGACCCTGACCGCTCAAGGGGTCCGTGAGTGGGTGATGCGTGTGGGCCCCGAACAGGTACCTACAGACGTATATACCCGCGTGCGTCGCAGCAAGCGCAGCGTCATGCTCGACCCAGAGCGCATTGTGATTCGGCCCACGCATCTGCCCGTTGAATAAAGGAGCACCTTCATGCCCGCTATGGCAGCTGTTCGACCCGAAGGAGTGGCTACAACCTTGACGGCGTTGTACTCCGTCGACCAGGCCGTCGGACGGCAGCAACTGTTGGACGAGCGCGAAGAGCTGTGGGAACAGGCAATGCGAGAACGGTTGTGCCCGATGGAGATCCGGCTCTCACGCGAGGACTGTGGGCCCGGGAAGGTGCAGTCGGCCGACCTGGCGGACCTGCTGTTGACGGACTGGGACTGCCCGGCGATGGACGGATACCTGCCAAGAAATGCGAACGGAGAGCTGGACCGCGACGTCGTCGTGGTGATGGCGGGATACGGCGGTGAGGAACGTCAGTCGTTCGGCGGTACCGACACGCTATTCGGCCAGGGAGCGCTTCTCATCACAAGCGGTGAGGGGGTGGGCAGAGGCAGCTTCAGCGTGCGGCGGAGTCTGCGAAAGCGAACGCTGGTGCTTCCTGGTCCCGCTCTGAGGGCCGCGGGAAGCGGCCTCAAGATGCCCAAGTCACTCGCCCTGGGGCCAGATCGTCCCTTGGTCAACATCTTCCACACCTTCCTGGACCAGGTGTGGACCGGACTTCCCAACATGATTGCCGCTGAAAGAGAAGCGACACGGACGGCGGTGATCGCGCTGATCGCGGGCATCATTCGATCGGAGGGGGTCGACGTCAACGACCAGTCCACTCTCCCGGCGCTCCGGGCGCAGTTGGATAAATCGATCGCAGAGCGACTGAGGCAAGGACCCATCCGCCTCGAAGATTTGGCGGCCGATCACTGTGTCTCTACCCGCACCATCTACCGGGCTTTCGCACTCACCGGTGACACCATGAAGTCGGTCGTCCGCGCGCAGCGGCTTGCCGCGGTACGCCAAGACCTGCTCGATACCAACCTGACGATCGAGAGGATCGCCCACCGTTGGCATTACTACGACGCGAGCCACCTCGGCCGAGAGTTTCGTGAGGTCTTCGGGCTCTCAGCCGGCGAGTACCGCCAGAGCTACGCCAGCGGCTCGGGCGGGTCGATCCGATCGACGATCGACCACTGCGCGCTCGGAGCGTCCTAGCCACGCTGGGCAGGAGACTCGGGACGCGGTAGCGCCGTCGACAAGGCGGGCCGGGTCCAGGTCACCCAGATCACGAACTGCTCGGGGCGGCCACTAGTTCCGCGTATGAATCAAGAACGCTGTCGACACAGACGGCCGACAGCACGCGCAAGCAGGCCTCGGCTCTACCGCCGCAGCGCGATGCGCGGAGCTCTTCTCGCCACCTGTCGGGGTGAGGAACGTATGTGGCGGGTCAGAGTCGTTCCGATCCTTCAGCAGCCGGTGTGCGGTCCGCCGTGTGCGCGGCAGTCGTCGAAAGACGGGCTTTCACTCGTTCGTCGCGGCGTGCGGCAGGGCTGTTGTTGGGTTGGCTAGCTAGATGCTCGGCCGTCGACCGAGCGAAGTCTGCAGCTACTTGTTTTTGCGATGCACGTATACGGACCCGTGAATATACGGATGTGCCGGCGAGCCGACATTGCGAAGGTTGGTAGTGCAACCAACAGAAACGGCCGGGCCTCGAGTGGCATCGGTGATCGGAGGGCTAGGCCCGGCATGAACGTCTTGATCGAAATGACCGCCCTGTCAATCAGCCGTTCCGCCAGCTGTGCTGACTCCGAGCAGCTTGCGGCGTGGTTCGAGGCGAAGGCGCGCCTTCACGAGCACCTGGCTGTCGAAAGCGCTGCCGACAGGGCACGCGAAAGCGCGTTAGCCGTTGAGGCGCACGAACATTCATTGCGTTTGCTCCGCGGCCGCGCGATTGCGTGAACGCGAAGGAAGCTGTCCGCTTCGCGATGACGCGCCAATGTTGCTCAGCTCGGCGAAAACCGACGCTGACGCCAAGCTCGGTTCACCCCGGGTGTTCTATCTCCGGGGTGAACCGCCACCAAGAGTGTTCTTTGATTCGATGGCGTCATACGTCGCCCGCGGGGTCGCGATGCCGGTGCGTGAGGATGTCGTAAGCGCGGTGACATCTGGGCGGTCACTCGACGGAAATGTCAGTGAGAACGACAGCGCGGCAATCGGTTCGGCGTTCACCTCGGGCGTGCACGCTTCGCTCTGGATCATTGCTGCGGCATTCGGGGTGGGGGCGGTGGCGACGGTGGCGTTCGTACGCAACCGGCCACACACGGCAATAGGACCGACTTCGTCGGCGTCGACGCGTGTCGGCGATAGTCGACGCAGTTCTACCGATCTTGCGATTCCAGCGCGCGCTGTTGTGCCACCCAGGTCGCGATCTGAGTGCGGGAGTTGAACCCAAATTTCGCGAAGATGTGCTCGACGTGGACGTCGACCGTACGTCGGGAGATGACCAGCTTGGCTGCCACGTCCTTGTTCGACATTCCCTGAGCCACCAGGTTCGCGACCTCGCGCTCTCGAGCTGTGAGCACGCTGTCGACCTGGCGGGGCTCGATCGAGGATGCGCGGCGCTCCCGAAGTGCGAAGGTCACCATGTCTTCCACCATGAGTTGGCCGCCGCGCGCAAACGCGGTGTCGAAGCGAGCGTTGCCCATCGCCTGGCGAGCCACGCCTTCGAAGTGCTCGCGCCGCGCGAGGAGGTATTTCGCTCCGAACAGCGGGACGCCAACGGTCTGCCAGACCTGGTCCGATGCGCCGAGGAGCACCGCGGCTCGTTCGCAGTCGCCGCTCGCAGCGGCTGTCCAGGCGAGAGCGTCCAGGATGAAGGCCAAGCCCAGACTGTCCTGGGTGAACCGTTTGAGCTGGAGCGCCTCGCGCAAGTTGGCTTCGGCCCGCTCGAGCTCGCCCTGCAGAAGACTCAACACCCCCTTCGCCCACATGGTGTAGGACAACAGCCATCGTTCCCCGGCCTGCTTGCATTGCTCGCACGTCTCCTCGACCATGGCGGCGGCTCTGTCGAGCTCGCCGCAATCCATGTAGGCCATGGTCAGTGCAGGCCGCAGGCTGTTGGGGTAGTCGGCGGGCACGTCGACGCGCCCATATCGCTCAAGCGCTTCAACCAACAGTGGAATCGCAGCGCTCGGGTCGGTACCCAGTTCGCGTAGTCCGAGCATGTGGGTTGCGTAAGCCAGGCCCTTTGGGTCGCCCAGTCGGCGCGCAAGATCGTGGACGGCGTCGGTCAGGGCAGTCGCAGCAGCCTCATCGCCCTGGAAGACAGCGATGTCAGCGGCGGTGCCCAGCGCCCAGACCCGATCTAGACTCGGTTCTTGATCCATTGCCAAGGCCCGATCAAGCCACAGGCGGCCTTCGGTCATGAAGCCGAGCGCAACCCAGAGAAACCAGGGCAAGCCGACCATACGCAGTCCGACGCGTACCTCCTCTGGCCGCGCGAGGCAGAACTCGAGCGCCGCGCGCACGTTCGGATGCTCCACACGGAGCAGGGCCGCCCAGTCCTCCTGCGAGGGACCGAACCACTCGGCGGCAGCCTTTTCGATCAGCCGCCAATACCAATCTCTGTGCGTGCGCTGCACTTTCGCTTCGGAGCCGTACTCTCGTAGGCGGGCCTGGCCGTACTCCCGGATAGTCTCCAACATGCGGAACCTGACACGCCCGCCATGCTCGCCTCGGATCAGGATCGACTTGTCGGTGAGCCCGGCGACCGTGTCGAGAATGACCTCTTCGGCAAGAGACTCGTCCGCGCAGACAGCCGCGAGCGCGTCGAAACCGAACCCGCCAGCGAACACTGATGCGCGCGCCCACAAGGTCTGCTCCGCCGGAGTGCACAGCTCGTAGCTCCAGTCGATGAGTGCCCGAAGCGTCTGATGCCGCTCCGGCAAGTTGCGACTACCTTCCCGGAGCAGTTCGAACCGACTATCCAGCCGATCCGCAAGCTCCTCTACCGTGAGTACGCGCAACCTGACCGCTGCCAATTCGATCGCCAACGGGATCCCCTCCAGCCGCTGGCAGAGCCTGATGACCGCCTGTTCGTTGTCAGGGTTGATCTCGAAGCCGGGAACCACCGCAGCAGCCCGAGCCGCGAACAGGTTGACGGCCGCGAATTGCGTTGCCACACCAGGAGCGAGACGCACATCTAGATCCGGCACAGGCAGCGTTGGAACCGGGTACACGTGCTCGCCCGCGATCATCAGCGCCTGCCTGCTCGTGGCCAATATTCGCAGTTTCGGCGCCGCCCGAAGTAGCCGGTCCACCAGGGTCGCGGTTTCCACGAGCATGTGCTCGCAGTTGTCGAGGACCAACAAGGTGTGCCGGGAGCGCAAATAGTCGGCGAGGACCGACGCAGCATTCGCCGACTGCTCGCGAATTCCGAGTGCGTCTATCACAGTGTGGGGGAGCAGGTCCGGGTCCTTCAAGGATGCCAGCTCGACCAGGCAAACCCCATCCGGGAACGCTCGCCGAAGATCATGGGCCACTCGCAGCGCGAGCCTGGTCTTACCGACCCCGCCCACGCCGGTCAGAGTTACGAGCCGGTCGGCGGAGAGGAGCTGCCGGACCGCGCCTGCCTCGGATCGACGGCCCACGAAGCTCGTCAGATCCGCGGGCAGGTTGTCCGACTGCTTGGCCGACCGTGACGTCATTGTGCAGCCACCCTAGCCCTCGCGCCCTCGACGGGGGAATGGGTCGGCGTGGAACCCGAATAGGTAATGAGATACGTGATTCACACAATGCCCCCGATGGCGGTCCACAAGCAGGCTGTACAGGCACACCAACGTAGTCGACTGCTCAGGGAGGCCCCGATGACCGTGACCGCAGCCACCGAAATCGATGTTCTCGACTTCGTGGCGGCCGGGTCCGAGGACCGCTGGGAGACTGCGGTCCGCAGTGGCTCGGGGCCCACGACGGTGCCACACGGCACGAGGCGGGGCAATGCCATCCGCTTGCATGCGCGCGAGATCGGCGACCTCCAACTGGCGGACTGGGACTGCCCACCCCTGCACAACGTGCTGTCGCTCGGCAACGCTCGTGACGCCGAGCGCGAGGTCGTCGTGGTCGTCGCAGGTGAACGGCGCGAGGAGCGGCCTTCTTTCGGCGTCCCGGTACAGAAGCGGGTCAGGAAAATAACACTGACCCTGCCGCGCGCCGCGCTTCTGGCAGCTGGCTGCGACGCGAACGTTCCTGGCTGCCTCATGCTCGAGCAGGACCGGCCGCTGGTCGGCGTCTTGTTTACGGTCCTCGACCAGGTCTCGAGCGGGCTACCAGCAATGCATCCCTCGGAGATCGAGGCGACCCGCCGGGCGCTGGTCGCACTGACTGCCGGCATCATCCGCGCAGAGACCGGTTCAGTCACCAGTCGATCGGCTTTGGCTGCTTTGCGCGCACAGATTGACAACTGGATCACTCGAAATCTTCGTAGCGGTCCGATCCATATCGAGGATCTCGCTGCAACCCACAACGTTTCGACACGAACCATTCACCGGGCCTTCTCGCTGACTGGGGACACCATGAGCGCGGTAGTGCGTGCACGGCGTATGGCCGCGGTGCGCGAGGAGCTAGTGAACTCCAACATGACGATCGCGACCATCGCCAACCGATGGTGCTATTACGACGCCAGCCATCTTCGCCGGGAGTTCCACCGCTGCTACGGCGTCTCACCGAGCGAGTACCGGGAAAGCCACGGCTGCTGATGACCGTTCCGACCAGCAACGCGTGAAGAAGGGTGCAGATATGGATATCGGAATGGACGCGACTTTGGAGTTGAGTTCGATCGGACCTGGGGACGTCGCTTGGTCGCCGTCGGCAGAACGGATCGCCAGCGCCCGGATCAGCGACTTCATCGACTGGCTTCAAGCCACTGGCCGCTTCGAAGCGACCTCCTACCAGGCCTTGTGGGACTGGTCGGTGACCAGTTCGGAGGAATTCTGGGCGTCGTTGAAGGAATACTTCGGGGTCCGCATGACCGGCGTCGGCCCGGTGCTGGCAACACGGGAGATGCCCTTTGCCGAATGGTTTCCCGGCAGGCGGCTCAATTATGTGGACACAGTGCTCAGCCACGCCCAGTCGTCGCGCCCGGCGATCATCGACGATTCCGAACCGGGGGGTCCTGGGCCGCGGACGATTTCCTGGACCGAACTCGCCCGCCAGGTGTCCGCGCTGTCGAGCTGGCTGCGCGACCGGGGCGTCGGTGAGGGCGACTGTGTGGTCGGCTACCTCCCCAACGTTGCCGAGGCGGTAATCGCCTTCCTCGCCACCGCGAGCGTCGGAGCGACCTGGTCGTGCTGCGGACAGGACTATCAACCCGAAGCCGTGATCGACCGCCTCGGACAGCTGGGACCAGTGGTTCTCGTTATGGCCGACGGCTACCGCTTCGGCGGGCGTGAGGTCGACCGGCTCGCGGCGCTGCCAGCGCTCCAGGCTGGGATGCCGACGCTGCGGGAGGTGCTTGTGGTCGGTCGACTTCACGCTGGTACGAGCCTTCCCGCAGGCACCACGCCGTGGGTGGATGCAGTCAGTGGGGATGGGGTCGCAATGACTCCCGCGCACGTGCGTTTCGACCACCCACTCTGGGTCCTGTTCTCCTCGGGTACGACCGGGAAGCCGAAGGGGTTTGTTCACGGACACGGCGGAATCGTGCTCGAGCACCTGAAAGCATTGGCTCTTCATCTCGACCTAGGGCCGTCGGATACGTACCTGTGGTACACCTCGCCGAGCTGGATGGTCTGGAATTCCCTCGTGAGCGGACTGCTCGTCGGCGCCACGATCGTTTGCTATGACGGAAGCCCGTCGCACCCGACCGACGACGCGCTGTGGGCTCTCGCAGCCCGGCACGAGGTCACCGTCCTGGGTACTAGCCCGGCCTACCTCCAGGCCTGTGCCCGAGCAGGCCGATCGCCCGGCGCCGACCACGATCTGCATCGGCTCAGAGTCATCGGGGCCACCGGCTCGGTTGTGCCTCCGGAGCAGCACTCCTGGGTCGCCGATCACGTCGGACGCGACGTGCCGCTCGCGTCGGTGACAGGGGGCACCGATGTCGCCAGCGGATTCGCGGGCTTCGTGCCGATCCTGCCGGTGCGGGCCGGGGAGATCACATCCGCGTACCTGGGCGTGGCCCTTGACTCCTGGGGCGCCGACGGCCGAAGCCTCCGTGACACAGTGGGGGAGCTGGTGGTCACCCAGCCGATGCCGTCCATGCCGACCCGATTCTGGGACGACGGCGACGGGGTCCGGTACCGCGAGGCCTATTTCGAGAGTTACCCCGGCGTTTGGCGGCACGGTGACTGGATCACCATCACTGAACGGAACACCGTGATCGTCCACGGACGCTCTGATTCCACGCTGAACCGTAACGGTGTCCGATTCGGAACCGCCGACATCTATCGCGTCGTCGAGGAACTCCCAGAGGTGGAGGAAGCCCTCGTCATCGGCGCGGAGCAGGAGAACGGTGAGTACTGGATGCCGCTGTTCGTCGCGCTGTCCGATCACGCCGATCTCGATGACGCGCTCCGCGAACGCATTTTGCGGCGGATCCGCGAGGCGGTCTCGTCCCGAGTCGTGCCGGACGACGTGATCGTCGTCAGGGCGATCCCGCACACCCGAACTGGCAAGAAGCTCGAAGTCCCGGTCAAGCGAATCCTGCAAGGGAACGACGTCGCCGCGGTCGCCGAAGCACGGTCGATCGACGACCCGTCCCTGCTGGAGACCTTTGCCCGATACGCAGCCACTCGTGCTGCCGCCCCACCCGCATGCCCAAGACCGAAACACCCAACCTGGAGGTACATCATGAATACCGATATCCGCCCGCCGGCAACTGCCGCCTCGCCGATCCGAGCGACCGTGTACGTCGGTCGCTGGCCCGAGATCCCCGCAGGCGACTTTCCTGAGATTCCCCGCGGCAAGTTCTCACCTACCACCGCGACACTCGTCAGCGGTCCGACCGAAGCTGTGCTCATCGACGCCCAGTACTTGAAGGATGACGTCCGGGACCTGGGGGACCTGATCGAGCGCACGGGGAAGCGACTCACGACGATCTACGTGACGCACGCCCACGCCGATCACTACCTGGGAATCGGTCCTCTGATGGAGCGGTTTCCGGACGCGAAGTGCGTTGCGCTGCCCCACGTGGTCGAAGCCATGAAGGAATCCATGGAAATGCAGCGACAGCAGTGGGGGATGCTGTTCGGCGACGCCTGCGTCGTCAGTGATTCGCTCCCTGACCCGATCGACGACACAACGCTCTACGTCGACGGCTCGCCCCTCAACATCGTCGAGGTGAAGCAGGCCGACATCCATCCCACGACGATCGTGCACATCCCACAGATCGATGTCGTCGTTGCCGGTGACTCGATCTACAACGAGATCCACCCGATGCTCGGTCTGTCGACGCCAGAGGAATGGCAAGACTGGCTCGAGACTGTGGACCTGGTGGAGAAGCTGGCACCTAAGGTGATCGTCGCCGGCCACCGCCGGCCCGACGGCGACGACCACGCCGTCGAGTCCATGATCGCCGAAACACGTGCCTACATCCATGATTTCGCGGCCGCCTACGAGGTTGCAAACGATGCTGAGGACCTGGTGCGCATCATGTCGGCGAAGTACCCGGGGCATGGAAACCTCTGGACCTTGCAATTCTCGGCCATGAGCGCGATCCAACTACGAGACGCAGGTACTACCGCGGCGGACGTTCTGCCGCAAGGCTCGAGCGCGTAGCGGACAAGTGGAAGTAGCCGGCCCAGGACCGATTTCGATCACCAGTGGCGAGATCGGTAGGGACTGACCCCGCAAGCTCGGTTCACCCCGGATGACTGTCCTCCGGGGTGAACCGCAATCAGAGTCCCCCACTGTTGGCGGCCGGAGTAGGCGCTCGAGCCCTGAGCCGCATCTACCGGACTTTCATGGGGCCGGGGTGAAAGTAATCCATAAGGCGACATCTGTGCGGCACGCACTTTCGGCGGAGCGTAAGGGTGTCGACGCGATCAGCATCGATGGCTTCGAGTGTGCTGGCCATCCGGGCGAGGATGACGTGCCCGGACTGGTCCTCATTCCAGCGGCGGTGCGCGCACTCTCGGTCCCCGTCATTGCCAGCGGCGGCATCGCCACAGGTGAAGGACTCGCCGCCGCATTGGCCCTTGGTGCCGATGCCGTCAACATGGGGACCCGTTTCATGGCGACCACTGAAGCTCCGATTCATCCGAACGTGAAGGCGCAGATCGTGGCGAATACGGAGCGGGACACGGTCGTGGTGTTTCGTCAGTTCAAGAACAGCGCGCGAGTGGCGAAGAACTCCGTATCTGAGCGAGTCGCGGAAATCGGCAGCCGTCCTGGCGCAACCTTCGCCGATGTCGCAGCACTCGCATCAGGTGTCCGTGGCAGGGCCAAGGTGTTGGACCAGGGTGACATGGAGGACGGCATGTGGTGGGCAGGCCAGACGCAAGGGCTCATTCACGAAGTCGACCCGGTGGATGACGTCGTTGGGAAGATCATCGCCGATGCTCGACGGGCTGTCGCCCGTGTGTCGGGCCTCGTCGGGTGACGGGGAGCCGGGCGTGAAGCTATCGGGCAAAGTCGCGATCGTGACCGGTGGCGGCGGAGGTATCGGGGCAGCCCTTGCTGCCGGACTCGCGCAGCAGGGCGCTCACGTCGTGGTCGCGGATCTCGATCCCGTGCGCACTGGCCAGGTCGCTGCCGCGGTGGGCGGAATCGCGGTGGCCGGGGATGCGTCCCGGGTCGAGGTGCTGAAAGAGATCATCGCTACCGCCGAGACCAACTTCGGTCCAGTGGACCTGTTCTTCGCCAACGCCGGACACCCGAATTGCCGCCGGGCCGTACTCAATCACCAAGCACGCTGCCGTCGGCTTCAGCGAGTGGCTGTCGGTCACCTACGGAGACCAGGGGGTCCGGGTGAGCTGCATCTGCCCGATGGGGGTCAACACCGCCATCCACCACAACGCGCTCGCCGCAGACGACGAGGCGTCGCAGCTCGGGGCGAACGTCGTGGCCAAGGCCGCCAGGGTGCTGGAGCCCCAGAACGTCGCCGCCATCACTCTGGCGGCGATCGAGGAGGAGACCTTCTTGGTCCTCCCGCATCCCGAGGTGCTCGAGTACTACCGGCGCAAGGGATCTGACTACGACCGTTGGCTCGCCGGGATGCGGCTCTGCGCGGTGAGATCTTCGGCGATGGCGACAGGGCAGGCCGGATCCAGGTCGCCAATGCAGATATTTCGTTGTGTGGCAATGATATTCAGGGGATGAACGCCGCAGGGACATTCGAGGGAACCGCCAACGCAGACATTGGTCAGTGCCGTAACGCCTCACCATCTAACTATTTGTCGGTGCGTGCAGGGTTCGCCGCATCCGAGGTGCAGTTGTCGGGTCCGTTCAGTGTGCGACCTCGACGTCCGGGTCGCAGGTGGTCGTACAGAGATCTCGTCGACTTCAACCGGGGTTCGACCGCAGCCATTCGGGCCGACCAGTAGCCACCAAAACTGAACTCGATCGTGCCGATGCGGTCGGCGTCGATGTGCCGGTGGGAATTACGTGACGGCAGGTGAGGAAATTACGTGACGGACAACCCCTGAAAGCTGAGGAATTACCTGACTGCTGACAGGTTGCGCATCCCATGGACGCTTTTTCGTCGCCGGGGGAACTGCAAACCGCATGCGGCGGACGTGTACCCGAAGTGGGCATGAGCGTCCCTTAACGAATGTCCTCCACACCACTAGCTTTGGCCCTAGCAGACGAATTACGGAAGGATCGCTAATGCCTCGTGAGGATATTGAATTCTCAGCGGACAATGTCACTTTGCGTGGGTGGTTCTATCCCGCCGAAGGGGTTGATACCCGGGCCCCAGTAATAGTGATGGTTCATGGACTGTCCGCTGTCAAGGAAATGTATCTCGACGAATACGCCGAGTCGTTTTCCCGAGCGGGACTGAATGTTCTGGTTTATGACCACCGAAATTTCGGCGCGAGTGACGGCGCTCCGCGCCAGCACATCGATTCGATTGTCCAGGCCCGCGACCTTCGCCACGCCATCACGTATGCGACTGAGCGCGAAGACGTCGACCCCGACCGCGTCGGCATCTGGGGATCGAGCCATGGCGGCGGCCTGGTGCTGAGCGTGGCTGCGGTCGATCGTCGGGTGCGCGCCGTTGTCGCCCAAGTCCCGTTCATCAGCGGATCTGGCCAGCTGAAGCGGCTCGTTCGTCCCGACTTCCTGCCCACGGTGCGGACCCAACTGGACAGCGAACGACGCAACATCTTCCACGGCGGGGAGCCCACGCTCATGCCGGCCGTCGCCGCCGATCCGCTGGCTCCCGCGCTGATGTCCAGCGCCGAATCCTGGGAGTTCTTCACCACAGCCGCTCAGGACAGGGCTCCATCATGGCGCAACGAGGTGACCCTCAGTTCGTTGGAGCGGATCATAGAGTTCGAGCCAGGCGATGGAATCCATCGAATCTCACCGTCCCCGTTGCTGATGATCGTGGCTGACCAAGACATCAGTGCCTATGCAGAACTCGCGTTCGAGGCCTACGAACGGGCGCTGCAGCCCAAGCAGTTGGTCGCGCTGTCTTGTGGCCACTTCGACGTCTACACCGGCTCGGCGTTCGAGACGTCGTCAAAGGCTGCTCGCGAGCACTTCGTCCGCGCCCTGGCGTAGCCACCGCCGCTGCCTCGGGTCCGAAGCACGCGGACTCGGCCGGGGCGGAAGCCAATCATCAACTGCGCCAAACCAAACATCATCCAAACATTCAGGTCGGTGCACCGGATTTGACAACAACGGGCACCACATCGTCGAACAGAAAGGGGAGTTGCCATGTCCGCAACCCTTGAAGATAAAGTCGTGATCGTCACTGGATCGGGCGGCGGAATCGGCGCTGTGATCGCCGCCCGGTTCGCGAAGGAAGGCGCTCGCGTTATCGTCTCCGACCGAGACCGCGGAGCCGCGGAGGCAGTTGCTTCCCGCATCTCCGGTGCGATCGCAATCCCGGCTGACGTGACCTCCGAGCAGGACGTTTCTGCGCTGATAGAACGCACTCTCGAAGCGCACAGCGCGTTGCATCACGTGGTCGCCAACGCTGGAGTAATCCGCGCATCGCATCCCATTGCGGAGACGCCGCTTGATGTTTGGCGATCGACCATGTCGGTGAACCTTGACGGTGTCTTCCTGACCATCAAGCACAGCGCGGCGGCAATTGCGAATTCCGGTGGCGGATCGATCCTCACCCTCTCGTCCATCTCGGGGACCGGGGGCACACCTCTCGCAGCGGCTTATGGAGCGTCGAAAGCGGCAGTGCGTAACCTCACCGCAACCGCTGCAGGAGAACTCAGAGCACAGAATGTCCGAGTCAACGCTCTGGTGCCCGGCTATGTCAATACTCCGCTCATTGACTCTGAAGTCCCGGTTTGGGAGTCGACCATGGGTCTCGCCCCTGGCGGTTTCGCTCAGATAATCGACCAGAAGCAGGGACGGTTGATATCCCCAGAGGACATCGCAGATGCGGCTTTGTTCCTCACTTCGGACCAGGCTTCGATGATCACCGGCAGTTCTTTGACCGTCGACGGCGGTTTCACGAGCCAATTGTTCTGAAAAATACAGTGGGCGAGTTGTGTCGCGGAAATACAACCCGATGTTCGCCCAAATTTAATTCGGTTCGCTGTTGCATCTCTTGAATTAAAACTGCATTGGAAACACATCATCTTCTCGACCTTGAAAGGGAAAACCATGCCACTTTGGGAGTTCTTTGCGCCGGAAGGTGCGTTCAGTGACGAAGACAAGGAAGCGCTCGCCACGACGATCACCGACGCCTATCAATCGGTTCACCTGCCCCGCTTTTACGTAGACGTGATTTATCACGACCTGCCGCCCAAGAACATCTACATGGGGGGAGTAGCGACCGGACAATTCATTCGACTCCGAATCGAACAGATCGCTCGCGAGATGAGCGACACCACTGTAGTGGAAGGCCTGCCGGCTGGGACCTACTCCCGCGAATGGATGCGCGAGTACTGGATGAATCAAATCGACGCCATGCTGATTCCCTATACGAGGGACAGAGGTTACGAATGGGAAGTCCATATCAATCAGACGCCCGTGGACATGTGGACAGTGCAGGGCTTCGTCCCTCCCCCTGGCGAGTCTGATGCCGAACGGCTGTGGCGAGAACTGAATCGACCCGTGGCCTATGAACGCACGCCACCCGCACCACCTGAAATTCTCGTGCACAACGGCCAGTAGTAATTGTGATCGACCTCGGATGGAACAGGTCCGAGGTCTTTCAGACGCCCATTGACCCAACGGTTGGTCAAGTCAATTCGAGCGGTTTCCTGGTGCGAAATGTGTTGCGCTGTCACATGTGATCGAGGCGATAAAGGACACCATGGACATGCAGACCGAGCAGTCGAAGATGATGCTCGGCGACCCGTGCGTAACGGCTGGACCGGTGCCTGAACCGATGGACGGCTACACGCTATTCGTCGACGGTTCGCCACTGAATATCATCGAGGTCAAGCAGGCTGACGTCCATCCACAACCATCGTCCACATACCCGAAATCGGTGTCGTGGTGGCCGGCGACTCCATCTACAACGAATCCACGCGATGCTCGGATTGTCTACGCCGGCAGAGTGGCAGGACTGGCTCGAGACGGTCGACGTCGTGGAGAGCCTCAAGCCTCGGATGATTGTGGCCGGGCACCCCAGGCCCTACGGGGACGACTACGCGACCGAGCGGATGATTGCGCAGACCCGCTCGTACATCAACGATTTCGCGGCCGCATAAGAGGTCGCAAAGGATGCCGACGGGCTGGTCTCCGCCATGACGGCGAAGTATCCGTATCACGGCAACCACCGGACCCTGCAATTCTCAGCGATCGGCGCAATAATGCTGCGCGGGAAATGGTGCGTCAGCGGCGAACATCACGGCGTAGCGCAGTGGGTCGGGCGCACGCCTAGACCAAGCGCATCATTCGGACTGCAACGACGGACGACTCACGCTCGGCTGACCGTCTTGTGCTCGACGAGGCGACGCGCCTGTACGAAACCCGCGACATGCAAACGACGTCGGCCAACTTCTCGATGATCGACTCGTGGCGGGCCAACGGTCTCACACGACCTCGCCGACGCCGGCCACGCTAACGGACATCGACAAGACCAAGGAGCCGTGCGGCCAACCAATGGCTAACTAGAAAGAGCGTGAGCCGACATCGGCCATGCCCGCCGAATAACCGCTGCATCCAACAACGTTCAACAAAACGAGACTTTCCATGGGACTTATCACCCCCGAACTTCCCGCCGTCGGCCCCTCCACCTGGCAGAGCAAAGGACGATAATGTTAATCACTCCCCTCGACGCAGCGTTCCTCATCAGCGAGACACGCGAACACCCAATGCATGTGGGCGCGTTACTTCTATTCGAACAGCCTGACGGGGCAGGTTCGGACTTTGTCGGTGACCTGTACCGGCGCCTGCTCACCTGGGATCGGGTTGGTCCGTTGTTTCGCCGGCGGCCCGCAACACCGGGTCCACTAATAGGCGCGATGCGCTGGTATGACGACCAAGACGTCGATCTGGATTATCACGTGCGGCTTTCCGCGCTACCGCGGCCGGGCAGTACCCGAGAGCTGCTCACTCTCGTCTCGCGGCTCCACGGTACGTTGCTTGATCGGCACCGACCGCTGTGGGAGTTCCATCTCATTGAAGGCCTCGCCGACTCCCGATTCGCGGTTTACTTCAAGGTTCACCATGCGCTGGTGGACGGCGTCAACTCCACCCGTCAGATATCGCAAATGCTCTCCGCTGAACCGACGGCACCGTTACCACCCCCGATCTGGGCCGAACGGAATCCTGCGGGATCACCGTCGTCGATCGCCGTCAAACGGTCAATCGGTCGTCAGCTCGCGAACGCGGTCGGCGAGATACCGAGCGTGCTGCATAGCATCGGTGAAGCCGTTGGACTGACACCGACTCTGGCGCGCCTGCTTGCTGACGGGCTGCGCAGGGATGACACCGCTTTGCCATTCCAGGCTCCTAAATCGATGCTTAACGTGCCGTTGAGCGGAGCGCGACGTTACGCCGCGCAGTCCTGGTCCTTCCAGCGCATGCGCGCGGTCGGGAAGGCGCACGGGGCGACGCTCAACGACGTTCTGCTCGCTATGTGCTCAGGCGCGTTGCGTCGTTACCTGCTTGACGCCGACGCACTTCCAGGGGAATCCTTGGTCGCCGCCATACCAGTCGCGCTGCCGGTGGATCGCGACACTGATGGCGGCAACGCCGTCACGATGGTGCTGTGCAGCTTGGCAACTGACATCGACGATCCGCATGAGCGGCTGCGCCGGATTCACACGTCGATGCTGGCCGCCAAGAACGTGATGGCCGGCCGCAGCGCGCTGCAGATCTCCCTGTTTGGGCTTGCCACTGCGACTGGGCCTACGGCAGCAAATCTCCTGCCGGGCTTTGCCGGTCGCGCGCGGCCAGCGTTCAACCTTGTCATCTCCAATGTCCCGGGACCGCGCAGCACCCTGTATTGGAACGGAGCCCGCGCAGTCGGGTGGTATCCGGTATCGATACCGACAGAGGGTAATGCGGTCAACATCACTGTCGTCAGCTATGCCGACAATATCGAATTCGGGTTGATCGGCTGCCGACGCAGCATCCCTCATCTGCAACGGCTTCTCGACGATCTCGAACACAGCCTCCGTGAACTCGAATCTGCTCCGCCGTCGAGTCAGCAGGGCAGAAGACCAGCGACCGCAACTCGAAGGGATGTGTGACCGTGGCGATTCTCGACAGGTTCAGGCTTGATGATCGTGTTGCGGTGGTGACGGGCGCGTCGGCAGGACTCGGTGTGGCGTTTGCCCGCGCATTCGCCGAGGCAGGCGCCGATGTGGTGCTTGCGGCCCGACGGCCGGACCGACTGCAGCAGACGGCGGCGATTGTGCGGGCTGCCGGCCGCTCCGCGCTATGCGTGCCGACCGACATCGCCGATCCCGCTCAGGTGCAGCACATGGTCGAGGCTGCGATGACGCAGTTCGGCAAGATCGATACCCTGATCAACAATGCCGGCGTCGCATCCGCAATTCCTGCCACTCGCGAAGCACCTGAGCAGTTCCGCCAGGTGATCGACGTCAACTTAAACGGCGCGTATTGGGCCGCGCAGGCCTGCGCCAGGGTGATGCGGCCGGGCAGCACCATCGTCAACATCTCAAGCGCCCTCGGGCTGACCACTGCGAACCTCCCGCAGGCCGCCTATTCGGCAAGCAAGGCCGGGCTGATCGGTTTGACCCGCGACCTCGCGCAGCAGTGGGGAACTCGCAAAGGCATTCGGGTCAATGCCCTTGCGCCCGGGTTCTTCGAATCGGAGATGACGGACGAATATCCGGACGGCTATCTCGACCGCATGACGCCACGCATGGTGCTGGGACGGATCGGTAATCCGGATGAGCTCGCGGCCAGCGCAATCTGGCTCGCTTCGGATGCCTCTGGATATGTGACCGGACAGACGGTCGCCGTCGACGGCGGAATCACGATCACTTAGCCGAACGGATGGTGAGGCCGCTGCAACGCAGAGAAGCGGTGGGCCGTGATTACGCACGCATCAAGGACGGGCTCACCGCCAACGAGCCCCGAACAGCTGCCCGTCGAGGACACCCGTGCCGTGCCGCCACGAGATGGACGGACAGGCCGCGCATCTGATCATGCAGATCCGCCCGCACAACTTCCTGGGCCTCGCGCTGATGGAGAGCCTCTTTGAAGGAATCCGATGGGCGCAGGCGCACGAGGCTCGCGCAGCGGTGCTGCGCAGCGCGCTGCGCCACTTCTGTGCCTGCGCTGATGTTGAGCTTGTTCGCGACCGCATAAGACGGGGTCGCCCCGACGAAGACGTCACGGTGCTCCTGCGGGCGTTCGAGGAGCTGCCCCTTCGGTCCTCGCGTCGGTGCACGGTGTATGCGTCGGCGGCGGCCTGGAGGTCGCGCTGGCATGCGACCTGATCATCGCCGCGGAGTCGGCCAAGATCGGCGTCGTTGAGGCGACGATCGGATGAATCCGTTGATGGGCGCCATGCAGCGGGTCACGCAGCGCGCCGGCGCCGCGCGAGCCAAGGAGGCCGTCGTGGTGCCCTGACGACGACCGCATCTCTAGTTCGTCCGGTGGCCGCCGGCTCGGTCGTGTGCTCGCGAGTTTGTCGCTGGTACAGGCGGGCACTCCAACCATGTCGAAGCTAGATTTCGCGAGGAGTGAAGAGCTCGGCGGTGCGGCGGTCGGCGGAATTATCAAGTGATGGTGACGCCGCCGTCGACCGCGACAGTCTGTCCAGTGACGTAGCCCGCGGCGTCGGACACGAGCCAGACGAGGGTGGCGGCGAGCTCGGCGGGATCGCCTGTGCGCCCGAGCACCATCCGCGAGGCCAATCCCTCGAGGTAGCCGTCGTGATACTGGTCGGTCATCTCGGAGGCGAAGAAGCCCGGGGCGAGTGCGTTGACGCGAATTCCCTTGCGGATTCCCCACTGTTGGGCGAGATCTCGGGTCAAACCCCCGATGCCGGCCTTACTGGCACTGTATGCGGCCTGCGGCAGACCGGCGGTGGTGATCCCGAGGACACTGGAAATGTTGACGATGGAACTGCCAGGTTGCATGACCTTCCCGCACGCTTGGGCGGTCCAGTAGGAGCCGGACAGGTTGATGTCCAGCACCGAACGAAACTGGTCCGGGGTTTCGCGGGTGGCAGGGTGGGCAGTGGCGACGCCGGCGTTGTTGACGAGAATATCGACACGGCCGAACTCGGTCATTGTCGCGTCGACGAGAGCGGTGCACTGATCCGGATCAGCGATGTCGGTGGACACGGGCAGTGCCCGCCGGCCGGTGGCGCGGACAAGTGCGGCTGTGTCGCCGAGTTTGTCGACGCGACGAGCCGCGAGGACGACGTCCGCGCCGGCCTCGGCGAGGGCCTGAGCGAAGGCCACACCGAGCCCGGACGAGGCGCCGGTGACAATGGCGACGCGGCCGTCGAGACGAAATTTGTCGAGCACACTCATGTGATGCCTCCTGGGTCAGAACCAGCTGGGGTTGATGTCGAGAGTGGTCCGGTCTCCGCTGGCCAACAGATTGAGTTGCGGGCCGACCTTGGGTAGCTCGTGGGTGTAGAAGTAGCGGGCTGCCATGCGTTTTCCGTCGTAGAAGTCACCACGCTTACCTTCGGTGGCGATGAGCTGCTCGAGCCACATCCACGCGAGAACCGTGTGCCCGAACGCTTCCAAATAGACCGACGCGTTCGCCAGCGCCGCCGCCGCGTCATCGGCCGCCCACAAGCAGGCGGTAACGTCGACGATCCGGCTCCAGACGGTGTCTAGGGCGTCGGCGTAACCGGTGGCATCGCCACCGAGAGACCGCCCCCGCGCGATTGTCGCGGCAATCTTCGATCCGAGTAACTGCAGCCCGGCACCGTTGTGCATGGTGACCTTACGGCCAAGTAGATCGAGCGCCTGGATCCCGTGCGTGCCCTCGTGGATCGGATTCAATCGGTTGTCGCGGTAGTGCTGTTCGACGTCGTAGTCGCGGGTATAGCCGTAACCGCCGTGCACCTGGATCGCGAGGTTGTTCGCCTCGAGACACCACTGCGATGGCCAGCTTTTCGCGATTGGGGTCAGCACGTCGAGAAGCAACATCGCCTGGTCGCGGGTGGCCGTATCTTCTGCGGTTTCCTGCTCGTCCATCAAGCGAGCGCAGTACAAGCCCAAGGAAAGGGCGCCTTCGACATAGGACTTCTGCGCCAACAGCATTCGGCGGACGTCGGGATGGTCGATGATCGGAATCGGTTGGGCGGCAGGGTCATTGACGCCAAGTGGGCGGCCCTGCGTCCGCACCATTGCGTATTCGAGTGATTTGCGGTAGCCCACGTAACCAAGGGCGATTGCGAGGAACCCGACGCCGATCCGGGCTTCGTTCATCATGCGGAACATGTAGAACAGGCCGCGGTGTTCTTCACCGACCAGGAAACCGACAGCACCCGATTTCCCACCGGGGGTGTGGGTGCCGTCGCCGAAAGCGAGCAGGGTGTTGGTGGTGCCGCGGTTGCCCATCTTGTGGTTGAGCCCTGCCAGGGTCACATCGTTACGGTCGCCGAGTCCGCCGTCAGCGGCGGGCAGCACCTTCGGAACGATGAACAGCGAGATGCCCTTGACGCCGGGGCCGCCGCCGGCGGACTTGGCCAGGACCAGATGCACAATATTCTCGGTGAGCTCATGGTCACCGCCGGAAATCCACATCTTGGTTCCGGTAACCCGGTAGCTGCCATCGTCCTGACGCACCGCGCGGGTGGTGATGTCCGCCAACGACGATCCGGCCTGCGGCTCGGACAGGCACATGGTGCCGAACCAGCGGCCCTCGATCATCGGACGGACATAGTCGTCGATCTGCTGCTCTGTGCCGTACTCGGCGAGCAAATTCGCGTTGGCGATCGTCAGGAACGGATAGGACGAGGTGCTGGCGTTGGCCGCCTGAAACCAGGCCATCGCCGCCCGCGCCACCGTCGTGGGCAGCTGCATCCCGCCGACGCTCTCGTCGAATGATCCCGCGATCAAACCGGCAGCCGCGTAAGCGTCGAGCGCCGTTTTGACCTGCGGGATCATCTCGACCGTGCCGTCCGCGCGCATGGTCGGCTCGTTCGCGTCGGCCGTCTTGTTGTGGGGGGCGAAATGCTTGTGCGCAAGGTCCGCGCTGAGGTCGAGGACTGCGTCGAACGTGTCCTTCGAGTGTTCGGCGAATCGTTTCCGCGCGGTCAATGCGACCACGTCGAGCCACTCGTACAGCAGGAAATCGAGATCGCGGCGAGAAAGTACATCAGTCATGAGGATCGGTTCCGTTCAGAAGGTGGGTTCGCTCAGATGGAGATGCCGCCGTCGACCGGGAGGACTACTCCGGTGACGTAGCCGGCTTCCTCGGACGCAAGGAAGCAGACGGCGTCGGCCATCTCGCCGGGATCAGCGAACCGTGAGATCGGACCGGTGACTTCGGCGATCTTCTCCTTCGGGATGGAGGCGGTCATCCGGGTCGCGGCGTTCGGGGAGATCGCATTCACGGTGACCCCAAAGGCGGCGAGTTCCTTCGCTGCGGTCTTGGTGAATCCGATGATCCCGGCCTTAGCGGTGGCGTAGTTGGCCTGGCCGCGATTGCCGTGCAGGCCGGTGTAGGAGGTGATGTTGACGACCCGCCCGAATTCCTGGCTCCGGAAGTGCGGCACACATGCCCGAGTGAACCGAAATGTGCCGCCCGCGTGAACATTCAGGACCTGGTCCCAGTCCTCGTCGGTCAGCTTCCACAGCACCTTGTCGCGCAGGATCCCGGCATTGTTGATCAGAATGTCCACCCGCGCGGTCTCGGCGATCACGGTGGAGACAACGTTCTCGACGTCACCGGTGTCGCTGACGTCGGCGGGGATGCCGACGGCGCCGACCTCGCGGGCGGCCTTGTCGAGCTCGTCCTTGTCGAAGTCCACCATGAACACTGTCGCCTTGGCCTCGGCGAAGTGGCGGGCGAGGGCCAGGCCGATGCCGCGGGCGGCGCCGGTGACGATGACCGATTTGCCGGTGAAGTCGTAGGTGATGTTGCCCATTGGGGTTTCCTGTCGGTCTTGTCAGCTGAGGCGTTCGAGGACCATGGCCATGCCCATACCGCCTCCGACACACATGGTTTCGAGGCCGAACTGCTTGTCGTGGGTGGTCAGGTTGTTGAGCAGCGTGGCGGTGATGCGGGCACCGGTCATGCCGAACGGGTGACCGAGAGCGATGGCGCCACCGGAGACATTCAGCGTGTCCTCGTCGATCCCGAGCTCCCGCGCTGCGCCGAGCACCTGGACTGCGAACGCCTCGTTGATCTCGAACAAGTCGATGTCACCGATACCCAGGCCGGCGATCGCCAGAGCTCGTGTCGTGGCCTCGATCGGACCGAGTCCCATGATCTCCGGCGACAGACCGGACACCCCGGTGGACACGATCCGGGCGAGCGGGGTCAACCCCAGTTCCTTGGCCTTGGCGTCGGACATAATCACCAGTGCGGCGGCACCGTCGTTGAGCGGGCACGCGTTACCGGCGGTGACGGTGCCGTCCGGGCGGAACACCGGCTTCAGCTGGCTGACCGCCTCGTAGGTGGTGCCGGCGCGGGGGCCGTCGTCGGTGGACACGACTGTCCCGTCGGGCAGGGTGACCGGGGTGATTTCCCGGGCGAAGAAGCCGCTGTTGATGGCCTTCTCGGCCCGGTTCTGCGAGCGGACCGCCCACCGGTCCTGCTCTTCCCGCGTGATGCCGGTGATCTGGGCGACGTTCTCGGCGGTCTGGCCCATCGCGATGTAGGTGTCGGGCATTTGGCCGTCCTCGCGCGGATCAACCCACTGCTGGCCACCCTGCGCGAGCTTCTCGGTGCGGGCCTGCGCGTCCGCGTAGAGCGGGTTCTGGGTGTCGGGCAGTGAGTCGGAGCTGCCCTTGACGAACCGGGACACCGTCTCCACACCGGCGGAGATGAAGACGTCACCCTCGCCGGCCTTGATTGCATGCAGCGCCATCCGGGTGGTCTGCAGCGACGATGAGCAGTACCGGGTGATGGTGGTGCCTGGGATGAAGTCATAGCCCAGCTGAACGGCCACGTTGCGGCCCATATTGAAGCCCTGCTCACCGCCCGGAAGTCCGCAGCCCAGGATCAGGTCGTTGATGTCGGTCGGGTCGAGGGCGGGCACCTTGTCGAGGGCCGCCTGCACCATCTGCGCGGCGAGGTCGTCCGGGCGCAACTGTCTGAGAGACCCTTTCACGGCGCGACCGATCGGCGAACGGGCGACTGAAACGATGACGGCTTGGGGCATAGGTCGACTCCTGTTAGGCCGGTCTTGCAGTCGCGCGACGGATGGGTTCAGCGCTGTGCGTGACGGCGATGGAAAATATGCGAACGCATATTTACTATGCGTACGCATAGTTCTACGGTAGGGTGGCCTGCATGTCAACCCCACCTGGACGCGATGTCACCGGTATGCCGAGCACGCCCGTGCGCGATTTCGTCAGCGGTGCGGGAACGTCCAAGGCTGCCGCGCGCATCCTGGCTGCAGCGATCGATCTTTTCGCCGCCAAGGGATACGGGACGACAACCACACGGGAGATCGCGGCAAGCTTGGATCTAAGTCCAGGAGCGGTGTACCCCCACTACAAGACCAAGGAATCGTTGCTGTTCGCCATCAGTTTGGAAGGCCATCGGGCAGCGTTGGAGGTCGTGAGGCAGGCGAATGCGCCTACCGATTCGGCCACTGCCAGATTGAGTTCGACCGTCGCCGCCTATGTAAGGTGGCACGCTGAGAATCATGCCCTCGCGAGAGTCGTGCAATATGAACTGAGATCACTCGCGCCTGAACATTTCAAAGAGGTTGCCGACGTCAGACGCGCAACTTCCGGTGAATTCGCTGACATCATCAAAGCTGGCGAGCTGAGCGGTGAATTTCAGGCGACGGACAAAGACGCTGCGGTGCTCGCGATTACTTCATTGGGTGTGGATGTCAGCCGTTGGTTTCCCTCCAACGCATACTCGCATGCGGGCCTACTCGCTCAGCGCTACGCAGAAATATCCCTCCGCATTGTGGGCGCAACCCCTACGGCGTAGATCAAATAAGGCGTGCTGCGAAGGTTTTCGAAATGGGGAAACCACCTGACTTGATCCGTGGTGGGGAATTGTGCGTCGGCTGACGGGTTGAGCACCCGCGAACCGGATGTCGTTGGTTTTTGTTCCCCGAGGGAACGGCAAACCGCATGCGGCGGACGTGTACCCGAAGTGGGCATGAGCGTCCCTTAACGAATGTCCTCCACACCACTAGCTTTAGCCCTAGCAGACGAATTACGGAAGGATCGCTAATGCCTCGTGAGGATATTGAATTCTCAGCGGACAATGTCACTTTGCGTGGGTGGTTCTATCCCGCCGAAGGGGTTGATACCCGGGCCCCAGTAATAGTGATGGTTCATGGACTGTCCGCTGTCAAGGAAATGTATCTCGACGAATACGCCGAGTCGTTTTCCCGAGCGGGACTGAATGTTCTGGTTTATGACCACCGAAATTTCGGCGCGAGTGACGGCGCTCCGCGCCAGCACATCGATTCGATTGTCCAGGCCCGCGACCTTCGCCACGCCATCACGTATGCGACTGAGCGCGAAGACGTCGACCCCGACCGTGTCGGCATCTGGGGATCGAGCCATGGCGGCGGCCTGGTGCTGAGCGTGGCTGCGGTCGATCGTCGGGTGCGCGCCGTTGTCGCCCAGGTCCCGTTCATCAGCGGATCTGGCCAGCTGAAGCGGCTCGTTCGTCCCGACTTCCTGCCAACGGTGCGGACCCAGCTGGACAGCGAACGACGCAACATCTTCCACGGCGGGGAGCCCACGCTCATGCCGGCCGTCGCCGCCGATCCGCTGGCTCCCGCGCTGATGTCCAGCGCCGAATCCTGGGAGTTCTTCACCACAGCCGCTCAGGACAGGGCTCCATCATGGCGCAACGAGGTGACCCTCAGTTCGTTGGAGCGGATCATAGAGTTCGAGCCAGGCGATGGAATCCATCGAATCTCACCGTCCCCGTTGCTGATGATCGTGGCTGACCAAGACATCAGTGCCTATGCAGAACTCGCGTTCGAGGCCTACGAACGGGCGCTGGAGCCCAAGCAGTTGGTCGTGTTGTCTTGTGGCCACTTCGACGTCTACACCGGCTCGGCATTCGAGACGTCGTCAAAGGCTGCTCGCGAGCACTTCGTCCGCGCCCTGGCGTAGCCACCTTCCGCTGCCACGGGCGCGAACGCCCAGCCGGACCATCACCACACCGAAACAATCGCCATTGCGGCAAAAAGTCCTGCCGCACTGATCAATCAGTAGGAGCTACAAATGCCGGACTAGAAGATCGTCACAGCCGAGAACGCCTTCGCCCCCTCGGGGACAGGGAGCAGTCCGGCCACCAAACACACGAAGCGGGACGCGTTCGAGCAAGGGCCTCGTGCTCTGCTCAGATAATCGACTGGCAGTCCTTGACCGTCGACGGCGGTTCCGCGAGCCGATTATTTGAAAACACTAATTGGGTGAGTTGTCTCGCGGAAGAGCAACGGGATGGTCGCCATCATTCAATGCGGTTTGCTATTACATCTCTCAAATTCAAAGTGAGATGCATCAAGAAAAGACATCATCGTCTCGATCTGGAAAGGGAAAAAAATGCCACTATGGGAATTCTTTGCGCCGGAAGGTGCGTTCAGTGACGAAGACAAGGAAGCGCTCGCCACGACGATCACCGACGCCTATCAATCGGTTCACTTGCCCCGCTTTTACGTAGACGTGATCTATCACGACCTGCCGGCCAAGAATATCTTCATGGGGGGAGTAGCGACCGGAAAATTCATTCGCCTCCGAATCGAACAGATCGCTCGCGAGATGAGCGACACCACTGTAGTGGAAGGCCTACCGGCTGGGACCTACTCCCGCGAATGGATGCGCGAGTACTGGATGAATCAAATCGACGCCATGCTGATTCCCTATACGAGGGACAGGGGTTACGAATGGGAAGTCCATATCAATCAGACGCCGGTCGACATGTGGACGGTGCAGGGCTTCGTCCCGCCGCCCGGCGAGTCCGATGCCGAACGGCTGTGGCGAGAACTGAATCGACCCGTGGCCTATGAACGCACGCCACCCGCACCACCCGAAATTCTCGTGCTCAACGGCCAGCAGTAAGCGTGATCGACCTCGGATGGAACAGGTCCGAGGTCTTTCATCCGCCCCTTGACCCAACGGTTGGTCAAATCGAAAGTGCGCGTTGGTGACAACGCCATTCGTTGGTCCCGCGGGTTATCTCAGTGCGGCAATTGAGCCGCCCGGTCCCGGGCGCTGCTGAGTTGAGGGAAGCGGGCGTCTGGGTCGGTACAGGTGATCCTGGCAGGAGTCGTTTGCGGTTGATTTCAGTGGCCGGCATGGACCTCGTCGAGGAAGCCGGTGACCACCGCAAGGAACTCCGCGGACCGCTCGAGCATGACCGCGTGACTGGCGCCCGGTCCGGTGAACAATTCGAAGCGGGCACCGGGGATTGCATTCGCGACAGTCTGTCCCTCCGCCGGCGGGGTGAGCAGATCCTTCTCACCGGCGATCACGAGCGTGGGGACTGTGATGGTGCCGAGTCGGTCGAGGGTGTCGTGGGCCAGGTCGGCGTCGAATTGTTCGACGACTGCCGACATCTGGGCGTCGGTCGACGGGAACAGCGGAGCCAGCGCCGCCATCGTCGGAGCGAAGCCAGGGGAATTGACGAATTCTTCGGAGAATGAGATCGCCATTGCGGCTAGTGCCGCTGCCCAGTCTCCTGTCCTCCACGGGTGGGCCAGCGCGGTGATCACAGCCTGCTGGAACGGGGTTGTGCGTCCCCAGGTCGCGGCCAGCACCAGCGAGCGCGCTCGGTCAGGATGGGCGAGGACTAGCTCTTGCGCCACCGCGGTGCCGAGGGACCAACCGAGGATATCGGCGTGCTCGATCGCCAGGGCCTCCAGAAGTGCATCGAGATCATCTGCGAGAGAGCGGACGCTCAGTGTCCCGGCTCCGCGAGTGGAGGCGCCGATACCGCGGTGGTTGTAGAGGATCACGCGGCGAGACGCGCTGAGTGCCGGAACCAGCGGAGCCCACAAGCGGAGATCCTGGGTGGTGCCGCAGACCAGGACCAGCGGATCGCCGGTGCCGATCTCGCCGACTTCGAGTTCGACTCCGCCCCGGATCGGGACGGTACGAATGTCCAGTGCAGATGCTGCGGTCTCGGTTGTCGTCATTTCGTCGCTCCAAGAGTTCGGTACTGAGGTCAGGCCGGCAGGTCGAGCAGGCCGAGTTGGGTGAGAAAGTCGGCCTGGTCGTAGACCACTCGGTACTCACTGACTTTGCCGTCGGTGAACTGCCAGAATTCGGCGAGTGTGATGTCCAGTGGCCGCCCGGTGGGCGGGACGACGTCGCCGTTGGGCAAGCCGAGTTCCTCGGTGTGCGTACCGGTGACGTGCACGAGGAGTGCTGCCTCCGCGTCGGTCGCCAGGATGCGATGCGGCCGATGCTTGAGATCGGGGAATGTGGCGAAGAAGCCCGCCATCCATAGGGCGACAATCTCGCCTCCGGTCTCACTGAAGCCGGGTGCCTCGATTCGGCAGTCGGTCGTCAGATTTTCCTGCATCCACTCGAAATCGAGTGCGTCGACGTGGGCGAAGAAGTCGACGATGAATTCTTTTCTGCTAGAGCTCATTTGGTTTCCTCAACAGTGAGTAGGACGGGCTTGACGACCAGCCCCGAGCGGAAGCTGTCGATGGCGTCGTTGATCTTGTTCAGCGGGAAAGTCTGGATCAGTTTGTCGAACGGGAACTTGCCCGCACGCCAGAGTTCGATCAGTTCAGGGATGAAGGTGTGCGGGTCGGCGTCGCCTTCGATCACACCGGTCAGGGTCCGCCCGATCAGGAGGTGACCCTGGTCGACAGTGATCTCGTTCTCCAGCGTTTGGAGGCCGAGCGTGGCGCAAGTGCCGGGGGAGCGCAGTGTTTCCAGCGCCTGCCGGATCACAGAGCCCAGGCCTACCGCTTCGACGGTGTAGTCGAGACCGCCGACTTGCTCACTGATCTCCCATACGAGGTCGGTGTGCTCGGTGGGATCGAAAACGTGTGTGGCACCTAATTCTTTGGCGATCGCGAGACGATCGAAGTTCATGTCGACGGCGACGATCGTTTCGCACCCGGCTGCCTTTGCCGCCATCACGGCGGCGAGGCCGACGGTCCCGAGTCCCCACACACCGATGCTCTGGCCGGGTTGCGGCCGCAGCACGTTGAGCACCGCACCGGCGCCGGTGAGCAGGCCGCACCCGAGCGGTCCGAGCAGTTCCAGCGGGAGGTCCTTGTCGACCTTGACCGCGTTGCGGGCACTCGCGACCGCGTGCGTGCCAAAGGACGATTGCCCGAACCAACTGCCGTGGACGTCGTCGGACCCCTGCTGCAGCGTCGGGCTTCCGTCGAGACGGGTGCCGAAGTAGTTCATTGCGGCAAACAGTTGGCAGTACGCGGGATGTCCCGACTTGCAGGCCGCACACTCGCGACAGGAATCGAAGCTGAGCACCACGTGATCGCCGACCGCAAGGGTGGTGACCTCGTCGCCCACCGCCTCGATCACGCCGGCGCCCTCATGGCCAATCACGGCCGGAAGGGGAAGTGGCACATCACCTTTGATTGCGGTGAGATCGGTGTGGCACAACCCGACGCCGACGATTCGGACCAACACTTCGTCGGCCTGTATGCCGTTCGGTTCGACGTCTTCTATGGTCAGGGGGCCGTCGTACTCCCGAAGCAATGCTGATTTCATGATCATTCTCCGTACTCAGGGAGCATCATGTCGAACACCTTGTTCTCTCGCTTACGGGCGAGATCGATGTGCACGAATTTCTGCTCGGTGTATTCGTCGAGTGCGTGCGGGCCGAGTTCGCGGCCGTTGCCGCTCTGCTTGTAGCCACCGAACGGGTAAAGGGCGTTGACCATATGCCAGTCGTTGATCCACACCGTTCCGGATTCGATCTGCCGTGCGACATCCAGCGCTGCGTCGATGTCCACGCTCCACACGCCCGCGGACAGTCCGTACTCGGTGTCGTTGGCGATCGCAATCGCTTCGGCGACGGTCTTGTACTTGATGACCACGAGGACCGGGCCGAAGATCTCCTCTTGTGCAACTGTCATCGAGTTGTCGACGTCGCCCAGAATTGTCGGACCTACCCAGTTGCCCTGCTCGAATTGTTCACCGGTGAGCGGCTTTCCGCCAAACGCCAGTGTCGCGCCTTCCTTCTGACCGAGCTCGATGTAGTGCTCGATGCGTTGTTTCTGTTCGCTCGAGATGATCGGACCCATGTCGGTATCGAAGTCGTTGGGGTCGCCGACGCGAATCTGCGCCGCACGGGCGGTCAACCGGTCCATGAACTCGTCGTAGCGCGATTCCGGCAGCAGCAGGCGCGTACCTGATTCGCACGCCTGGCCGGCGTAGAGACAGAACGCGAACAGTGCACCGTCGACGGCCTGTTCGATATCGGCGTCGGCGAGGACGATGTTCGGGCCCTTGCCGCCGAGTTCGAGCGTGACTTTCTTGACGTTTTCCGCGGCGAGTTTGCTGATCTCTTTGCCGACTGCGGTCGAGCCGGTGAACGCGACCTTCCGCACGTCCGGGTGCGCGGCGAGGCGAGCGCCGACCGTTTCGCCCGGGCCGGTGACGATGTTGAGAACACCCGGGGGCAGGCCCGCTTCGTCGGCTGCCTTGGCAAGTTCGAGCAAGGTGAGGGGTGTCTTCTCGTCGGGCTTGAGGACGATGCAGTTGCCTGCTGCCAAGGCGGGGCCCAGTTTCCACACCGCGAGCAGCAGCGGGAAATTCCACGGCACGATGCCGGCGACGACGCCGATCGGCTCGCGCCGGACGACCCCGACCGCGGAGGTCGGATAGCTCAGCACGGGCCCGGTGTGCTCGAACTCGTATGTGCGGGCAAGGTCGGCGAAGTACTGAAGATGCGAGATCGAATACCCGACATGGAAAGCCATCGCTTGTTTGCGGGTGACTCCGTTCTCGGCGATGTGCAGATCGACCAGTTCGTCCATCTTCTCGTTGAGACGTTCGACGATGCGCGACATGATCGCCGCGCGCTCGTCGGGCGACATGTTGCGCCAGTCGCCCCGCCGGTGCGCGCGCAGTGCCGCGGCAACGGCGCGGTCGGCATCGGCGACGATGCCCTTTGCCGTGGTGGCGACGAGTTCATCGGTGGCCGGATCGATGATCTCGAATCGTTCTGCCGCATCGACCCATTCGCCGTCGATGTACATCGGATAGTGCGGGGCCTGTGTCATGACGTGTCCTCTCTGCTGCGGTCGCGACCTATGCGGTCGCAGCGTCCTTGTCGGAGACAAGGCCGCGATACAGCGGAAAGACCGGCTTTGCGGCCGGAATGAGCTTGAGAATCTTCGAGACCGGACCCTTGGCCTTGACCTCGCCCTTAGCCAGTCCGACGGCGACGTTGTATTCGCCGCGCCAGAACTTGTTGGCATTGTCTGCCGACATCGACATGCGCACATCCGGCGTCAGGTCCGAGTCACCCTCCACGACCTCGATGGAGGGCTCCTTCAACACAACGGTGATCGATGATTCGGGGGAGCTGTAATCGAGGCGCAGAACGATGTCGGCAGCGCGCAGCTTTTCACCCGCGCCGGCGGTCTCGTTCGCGGTGCGAAACGCACCGCCTAGGTACTTGTAAACCTCTGCTGCATCGGCGAAGTAGGTCATGGGAGTTCCTTTCATTGTTGGGTTCGACTGAAACTGTTGTGACGCTGGCGATCTGGCTCAGACGTTGCGTGCGCGACCAGCCCAGAACGGCTGACGGAGTTCGCGTTTGAGAATCTTTCCGCTCGCATTGCGCGGGAGTTCGGCAACGAAATCCACTGTGCGCGGGGCTTTGTAGGCGGCGAGGCGGTCGCGACAGAACGCAATGACCTCGTCCGCGGTCGTGGGACGGTCGATCACCACGATCGCTTTCACGGATTCGCCCCAATGGTCGTCAGGCACACCGATGATCGCGGCGTCGACGATCGCGGGGTGGTCGATGAGCACGCGTTCGACCTCGGGGCCGTACACGTTCTCCCCGCCGGTGATGATCATGTCTTTGAGACGGTCCTCGACGTAGACGTACCCTTCGGCGTCGATGCGGCCGATGTCACCGGAGCGCACCCAGCCGTCTGCCGTGATCGTCTCGGCCGTGGCATCCGGCCGATTGAGGTATTCAGTCATCGCTTGGTCGGTCCGAAACCACAACTCGCCCTGTTCGCCGGTCGCGACCGCTTCACCGGTCTCGACGTCGGCGACGCGCAGCTCGGTGCCGTGCACAGGTTTGCCGGCCGAGACCAACAACTGCGGTCGCGATACGTCGCGGTGGTCGGCCGGGGACAGGGTGACAGTGACCCCGGAGAGCTCGGTCTGGCCGTAGACCTGCACGAAGTCGACGTCAGGCCAGGTGTCTAGTGCCTTGCGAAGCAAGGGAAGTGGCATCGGGGCGGCACCGTAGCCAAGCCGTTTCAGTCCGGCCACGGCGGCGACGGCTGCCTCCCCGGCTCCGAGGAAGCCGTTTATCACCGGTGGAACCCAAAACGTATGCGTCACACCAGATGCGAGTGCACGAATCAAGGTCGCGGCGTCGGCGGTGCGGGTCATGATGCTCGGCGCGCCCGCCCGGATTCCGAAGAACGCGTAGCAGATCCCGCCGACGTGGAACAGGGGCATCGCCACGAGGTTCACGTCGCCGGATTCGAAGTTGAATTGCGTACCGACGTTGCGTGTGTGGGCCACGAGCGCTCGTTGGCTCAGCACCACGCCCTTGGGTCGCCCGGTGGTTCCCGAGCTGTAGATCACCAGGGTGGCGTCGGTGACCGCCACGCCGGGCGCCGGCGTGGCGGGTTCGCTTGCGTACAAGAATGTTTCGTATTCGTCCTTGCCGGCTTCGGCTACGACGATCGGACGCGGCGCCGCAATGGTCCCCGCGAGAGCCGCGGCGGCAGTTGCCGCAAATTCCTCGCCCACGAACAAGATTCGGGCTCCGCTGTCGCTCAACGCGTAGGCGAGCTCATCCTCGGCGAGTCGCCAGTTCAGGATTGCAACGGCGGCACCGAGGGATGCCGCTGCGAAGACGACGTCGAGACAGGCCGGATGATTCTTGTCGAGAAACGCGACGCGGTCTCCGCGCCCGATCCCGGCAGCTGTAAGCGCGCCCGCTAGCCGGCCGATCCGCTCGCGCCACTGTGCCCACGTCCACACGCTCGCGCCGTACCGGACGGCGATCTCGTCCGGAGTCGCGGTCGCCCAACGATCGACGAAATCGATCAGGAGTTCGTTGGTTCCGGGCTCGGCCGGGCTGGCGAGGGGCGAGGTCGTCGAGGGGGCGTTCACGGGGATTCCTTACGATGATCGACGGTACATGTGCCGGATGCCGACCGGGGTTCGTCGGCGGCTTGATTCGCTGCGCGTCTTGGTTCGTGGACTAGTTTGTTCCGCCGTCGACGGGTGAACAATGGGCCGAAAGCCAAGCAATGAACCTGCCTTTGGGCTAGCGCACAATGGGACTAAACTGGGTCGATGACGAGCGGTTATCAAGCCGACTTCCGAACGCTGTATGGACAGCTGAGCCCCGAAGGTCGGCGCCTTGCCGCTGCGGTGGTCGCCGACATGGGCGACCATCTCGATGAAGTCCGCTGGGCTGTCGCCGCGCAGATCCTCGTCGAAATTCCCGAGTTCACCAGTGCTCCGCGCGAACTGCTGGAGGGCCTGGATCGAACGATCGATGCGTACATGACGCTGCTGCGCGGAATGCTCGGCACGTGGACGGATCCGAGTAGCGCCATCGCGCCGCCGGAAGCAATTGATTGGTCGAGAGATGTTGCAGCACAAGGATTTCCGGTCGAAGTACTGTTGAAGGTCTACCGGCTGGGGCACGCCGGGTTGTGGCAGATCTGGGTACGCCAACTGGGAGCGTTGGCCCCGGACGCCGAGTTGCAAGCGGAGACGTCGGCAGCCACCTGGGCCTACATCGTCAGCTACCTCGAGGCGGTCATCGATCCGATCGTCGCGGCACATCAAGCCGAGCGGGAGCGGTTGCTGCGGCGCGATCAGAGCATCGCCGAGGCCGAGTTGCGCCGGATTCTGCGCGGCGACACCGTCGATGCACACGCGGCAAGCTCGCGACTGCGGTATCGATTGGACCGGTGGCACCTCGGCTTCGTCGTCTGGGCAGAGGGCTACGACGACGAACTCGGTGCTCACCTCGCGCGTGCAGGCGCCGAGGTGGTCGATCAGCTCGGCTACGTGGGAAATGCGATCGTGGTACCGGCGGCGAGGGGTGTCCTGCACGGTTGGCTCGGCGACTGGCAGGCGTCGAACAGGTCGATCCGGCCTGAACTGGGCGAGGGACTACATGTGGCTTTCGGCGATCCTGGCACGGGGATCGCCGGGTTCCGCCAAACCCATGAGCATGCCAAACATGCGCGCCGCGTGGCGCGGCTCGGCCGGGAGGTGCCGGCGTGCACCGATTATCGCGATGTAGTGGTCGCGGCGCTGCTCAGCGAAAACCCGCTGCATGCGCGAGATTTCGTCGCGAGCACGCTCGGTGGCGTCCTCGATCGCGATGACGCCGATCAATTGCTCGAAACCATGGCGGTCTATCAACAGGAGGCGTTGAGCCTCAACCGCGCTGCCGCGCGTCTGCACGTGCATCGGAACACCGTGACGTATCGAGTCCGCAAAGTGCTGGAGTCGAGCGGTGAAGGCGATGCAGGCTCATTGCGGCTGCGAGCCGCCGTGGCGCTGGCCGGCCTTGTCCCTCAACGAGATTCAGGTGCGCGACACTAGGAGCACGTCCTCGACGTTCGCGAGTGCGTCGGCGAGGTACGCGGCCAACTTGTCGGACTCGGGCACGACCGTGGGGCAGGAGTTGAATGTGAAACACAACTTGCCGTTCCAGCTGACGATTACGAGGACGACCGCCGCGCCGCTGTAGATGATCGTGGTCGGGTGCATCGCTTCGGCGGCAGCGCCGTGCAGGTAACGCGGTTCCCTTGAACCTGGCACATTGGACACGGCGATGTTGTACAAGGGCATTCGATGTCCGGTGCCGATGATGTTGGTAACGATGTAAGGCGCCAGCATCATCATGCTGTAGCTCATGGCGTGGGGGCCCAATCCGAGCAAGTGGTCCTTGCCGGCAAGCGACGACCGCACCACGCGGTGTGCCCGATCCGCGATGTCATCGGTATCGGTGGCGAGGTCGGCGAAAATCATGCTGATGACGTTGCCGCCACCAGACGATGCCATCGCCGCGCGCAGCGATGTCAGTACGCCTGCTACGAGAGCGCTGTCGGGTCGCTCGTCGACATCGGCGAGGTACCGGCGCAGTGCGGTCCCGAGAACGATGTTCACCGCGTCGTTGAGCGTCCCACCGATATCGGTTGCGACAGACCTGAATCGGGACTGCTCGAGCACCGTCATCGACACAGTGCGGTCCGGAGTGATCGCCTTGTTGAAGGCCATGCGCGGAATTGCGTACGGTGCGTGCAGTCCGTCGTCGCGCTTGTGGCGGGCCGCGGCAATCGCCGCCTTCGCTGCGCCGGCGACGGCTCCGATGGTTGATGCGGTCTCGCGAATCGCTTCGAGCGCATTACGTCCGGCCGCTTCAGCGGTCACCGTGGGCGACGATATTTCCTGAATGCCGAACGTCCACAGCGGCGGGGTATCGGTTGCCGCCGGGTCGGCGGACAGCCACTCGGTCATAGTCTGCAGAACCGTCGTGCCGTCGGCGATTGCGTGGTGCATCTTGAGCAGGATGGCGAATCGCCGATCCTCGAGTCCGGTGATCAGGTGAACTTCCCAGGGGGGCCGTGACATATCCAGCGGAACCGCGCCGGTGCGCGAGATGATTTCGGCGAAATCGCTCTCGGTGCCCGGTGCGGACACATGAGCAACTCGAAAGTGAACGTCGAGGTCGATATCGTTCGGCGACACCAGCTTCCACGCCGGGAAGACGTTGTCCACGAAATCTTGTGACAGCGCCCAATTGAATCGAGCTCCCGTGGCAGGATGCCGGCGCATCGTGTCCGCCAACCGAAACGGGAAGTCGTCGTCGGAGCCGTCGGGGATACGGAAGACGATCGTGACCGTCCCATGCTGGGGGGATTCGGTCCGATCCATCCGGATGAAACTACCGTCCAGAAGAGCCATCCGTTTTTTCATCGACTTCTCTCTCAACTCGACTGTGAGTGTAAGAATATTAACCGTCTGTACGTTTAATCGCCATGCATTCGTCGCACATCACGGAGCGAAAGGTTTCGGTGTCAGACGGCGCGACTGCGGCCAGCCCAGTATGGGGCGCGGATATCGCGTTTGAGGATCTTCCCGGTCGCGTTCCGAGGCAGGGCGCCGACGATTTCGATTGCCTTGGGCCGCTTGTAGCTGGCCAAGCGCGTGGCGCAGAACTCGAGTAGCTTCGCGCTGTCGAGCGTGGTGCCGTCCTTGGCTACGACGACGGCTCTGGCTGCCTCGCCCCACTTGTCGTCCGGTACACCGATAACGGCACATTCTGCGACGTCGGGGAACTCGCTGATCACCCGCTCGACCTCGGCGGGGTACACGTTCTCGCCACCAGAAATGATGATGTCTTTGACACGGTCTTCGATGTAGAAGTACCCGTCGGCGTCCCTGCGACCGGCGTCACCGGTCCGAAACCACGCACCGTCGAAGGCGGCCGCGGTATCTGCCGCGCGTTGCCAATAGCCGGCCATCACCTGAGGTCCACGGATCTGGAATTCACCGAGCACACCGTCTGGCAGTTCCGCCTCGGTAGGCGGGTCGACCACGCGCACCTCGATGCCGTCGACCGGTCGCCCGGCCGATTGTCGTCGTTTGGCATGTGCAGGGTCGCGATGGTCTGCCGGTCGAAGCACGCAGAAGCCCCCGGATGCCTCGGTCATGCCGTAGACCTGATACAGCGACGTCGAAGGTTTTCATCGTCTCCCGCAACAGTGCGGCGGGCATCGGCGATCCGCCGTAGCCGAGGCAACGAAGCGATCCGAGGTCACGTTCGGACACGTCTGGGATCTGCAGGAGGAACTGGATCACGGCGGGAACGAAGAACGCATGAGTCACCGAATGCTGGGTGATCCGATCGAGGACCGCGCCCGGAACGACCTCCCGAACAACGACTGTTTCCGCACCCTGAGACATCGCTGCGAGTGCCCAGCAGGTGCCACCGACGTGGAACAACGGCATCGCCACCATATTCACGCTGTTCCGCTCGAATCCGAAAGCGGCGCTGGCTGCGAGGCTGTGCGCGCCGACCGAGCGGTGGGTGAGCATGGCGCCCTTGGGATGTCCGGTGGTACCGGACGTGTACATCTGCAAGAAGCAGTCATCAAGGTCGACAGCAACCTCGGTCTCGAGGCGGGGTGCGCTATTGAGCCACGCATCGTATTCATCCTTGTCGCCGCCCAGGATTACGACGGCGCGCACGTGCGCGAGGTCCGCCCTTATCGAATCCACGACATCGGTGAACTCCGCGCCGACGATCAACAATTCGGCGCGGCTGTCGTTGATGACGAATGTCAATTCCGATGGCGCGAGGCGGAAGTTCAAAACCGTGTTTATCGTTCCGGCGAGGCCGCAAGCGACGGTTGTTTCCAGACAAGCGGGATGATTCTTATCGAGAAACGCAACTCGGTCACCGGGCTGGAGTTCGAGGGCGGCTTGAGCCGCGGCATTCCGACGTACACGGCCGGAGAATTGTTCCCAGGTCCACGACAGATCCCCGAATCGCACAGCAATCCGCTCGGGATCTTGCGCTGCCCAGGAGAAAATCGGTTCGAAAACATGGTGGATGGGTGAAGCCATTGTGCACCTCTCGATGTCGCGCATTTTCTTCTAAGGTGGAGCGTCACATGTCATTTCACTCGAGAAGCTTCGCGACTGTGTGGATCGAGGAGTACCCGAGGCCCTGGAGTAGCAATGACGTGACGACCGTCTTATCCCAGCGACGCAGGTCATCTCTGATCTTCTCGACCGAACCAACCAATGCGATATCCTCGACCATGGCCAAGGGCACTGAAGCGATGGCCTCGGCCTTTCGTCCGTCGAGGTACAGCTGCTGGATGCGTTCGCATTCTGCCTCGTAACCCATTCGGACGAATACTTGGTTGTGGAAGTTGGCTTCTTTTGCGCCCATACCACCGACATACAGCGCGATATTCGGCCTGACCAAGTCCGCAGCCTTTTCGATATCGTCGTCGACAACGATGGGTACGGTGGCGGCTATTTCGAAGTCGTCCAAGGAATGGCGCGCGCCAGGTTGTGCGAATCCTTCCTCTAGCGCCCCTCGGTAGAAATCATCCATCCTCGGTGAGTAGAAGAGCGGCAGCCACCCGTCGGCAATCTCCGCGGCGAGTGCGATGTTCTTGGGACCCTCGGCTCCGAGGTAAATGGGAATCTCGGAGCGTCGTGGGTGCAGCATCGACCGCAGTGGTTTGCCGAGTCCCGAACCGCCTTGTAACGGAAGTTGATAGAACTGGCCGTCATGACTCACGGGTGCTTCTCTTCGGACGATCTTTCGGACGAGTTCCACATACTCTCGGGTCCGTGCGAGTGGTCGGGGATATGGCTGCCCGTACCACCCCTCGACGACCTGCGGTCCGGATACCCCCAGGCCAAGGATGAAGCGACCGCCGGAGAGATGGTCAAGGGTCATGGCAGCCATTGCCGTTGCTGCCGGGGTGCGCGCCGACATCTGCAGGATGTTGGTGCCCAGGCTGACCGTGCGCGTGGATGCGCCGAACCAGGCCAGCGGTGTGAGGCAGTCGGATCCATAGGTCTCCGCGGTCCACACCGAGTCGTAGCCGAGGCTCTCGGCGAGTGCGAAGGCGTCGTGTGCGCCTTCCGGTGGGGCTGCGGACCAATATCCCAGGTGAAATCCCAGCTTCATGGTCGGTCTCCTTCGTTCGTTGCGACGTACGGCTGGGCAGAGCTCCGCGGTCTACTGGCAGTTCGTCTACTTTGTGGGAGTTAGGGCGCCGCCACCGGGGCGGAAGAGAGCAGCAATCCGTAGGCCTTGCGTACCCGCGTGGTGTTGTTCAAATGGATGAACTTTTCCTCGGTGTATGCGTCCAGGCAATGCGGTCCGAGTTCGCGGCCGGTTCCGCTCTGCTTGTAGCCGCCGAATGGATATCGGGCATCGATCATGTGCCAGTCGTTGATCCACACGGTGCCGGCCTCGAGTCGGTTTGCGATCCTCAACGCGCGAGCGTCGTTGCGACTCCATACCCCGGCGGAGAGGCCATAATCGGTGTCGTTCGCGATCGCCACAGCCTCGTCCTCGCTCGAGTAGCGGAGCACGCTCAACACCGGACCGAAAATCTCGTCCCTGGCAATCGCCATGTCGTTGCGCACGTCGGTCAGGATGGTTGGCGCGACCCAGTGACCTTTGGTAAATGTCCCGTTGGTGGGAATGGTTGCGCGGTAGGCAACGGTGGCGCCATCGCGGATGCCGGATTCGATGTATTTCTCGATGTTGTTGCGCTGCTTGGCCGATACGACCGGACCGACGTCGGTCGCAGGATCCAGCGGGTCGCCGACCCGCAGCGTCGCCGCCCGTTCGATCAACCGGCTGACGAACTCGTCGTGCAACGAATCGGGGAGGAGCAGTCTGGTCCCGGATTCGCAGGCCTGGCCCGCGTGCATCCAGCAAGCGAACAACGCTCCGTCTACGGCAATGTCGAGATCGGCATCATCGAGGACGATGTTCGGTCCCTTGCCGCCGAGTTCGAGCGTGACGCGCTTGATGTCCTCGGCAGCGTTGTGCATCACGGTGCGTCCGACGCCGGTCGATCCGGTGAAGGCGATCTTGCGAACGTTGGGGTGCTGCGCCAGTCGGGAACCGACGACTTCACCTGGGCCAACAACTACGTTGAGCACTCCGGCCGGCAGTCCGCTCACATGCGCTGAGCGTGCGAGCTCGAGAAGTGTGAGGGGTGTTTGGCTGTCCGGTTTCATGACGAGAGTGTTGCCTGCGGCCAGGGCTGGACCGATCTTCCAAACAGCAAGCAGGAGTGGGAAGTTCCACGGACTGATGCCGGCACACACCCCGATGGGTTCGCGTCGAACGATGCCGACGGGGGAGTTGGGTGACGACGAGATCGGGCCCGCAGTTTCGAAGTTGTACGTGCGGGCCAGGTCGGCGAAATAGCGCAGGTGGGAAATGGCGGTGCCGACATGAAAAGCTTTGGCCTGCCGGACCGTTGCGCCCGCTTCCTGGACTTCCAGATGCACGAGCTCGTCGAGCCTCGCCGTCAAGTGGTCCGCAGTTGCGTGCAGGATGTCGGCGCGTTGATTGGGTGACATCGACCGCCAGTCGCCCCGGAGGTGGGCGGCCTGTGCAGCGGCGACTGCAGCGTTTGCGTGCTCGACCCCGCCGAGTGCCACCGTTGCGACGGCTTCTTCCGTTGCGGGGTTGCGTACCGTCGTCCATTCGTCGGAATCGACCCAGCCGCCGTCGATGAACATGGGGTAGTGCGGTGTCGTCGACACAGGACCTCCTCGTGAGGAACCCGTATTTATTAACCGGGAGTACGGTTAATATAGCAGCGATGCACAGCGCAGTACAGAGCCATGTGGAGCGCAGTGCAGAGACCGGGGGAGTTACTGCGGAGTCGGGGCACCTACGGAGTTGGTCACGCACTCCAATGCGACGAGTGCGGCGCGACCGCGCGGATCAGTCAGCGCCGCCAGCCGGCCACGGTCGACGAGCAAACTGCCCAGCACCAATTTTACGAGCTCGCAGCCTATGTCCAAGGCAGACATGCGGCCTTCGGGTTCGAACCACGTCCACGCCCACTGTGACGACCCGAAGATCAGCAAGCTGTGGATGTCGACGTCCACTGACCAGAAGGCGCCGTCGCGTGCGCCGGCCTTCATGAGATCGCGGACCAGCGCAAGGTAGTCCGCGCGCAGGCGGCGGCCGTCGGCCATGCTGTCGTGCGTTGCGAGCGTGGCCATCTCGCGTTGGAACGCCACAGTGAAGTCGCGGTCGTGATCCTGATAGAGAACAAACGAGATGAGCACACCCGCGAGTTGTTCGGCGGGGTCGTCGAGTTTCTCGATGATCGTGCGGGCGTGGCTCAGGCAACGGCGAAGGTACAAATCGTGCATCGCCGCGAACAGGCGGTCCTTGGTCGCGTAGTAGTGAACGATTGTGCCTTTGGATATTCCGAGATCGGCCGCGATGTCGCTGTAGTTCGTGTCGGAGTAGCCGCGCGCTGCGACGTGTCGGGCGAAGGTGTCGAGAATGTCGTACGGACGCCCCGCTGCGCGGGGGCGGCCGCGACGTGGTTCCTGCTCGTTCTCCGATGCGGGTGCTGCCGACTTTCGAGTTGCCATAACCTCAGTCCAAATTCACAATAGACTTATTAACCGCTCGTACGGTTATTATGTGTTCACTCTACCGGGTAGGTCGAACGGTCGCCCGATCGCGGATCGAACATGATCGAAATCAGTTTAGGAGCGCCGATGGACGCAACGATGCAGGACACCCAATTGCTCGTGTCTGGACTGTTCGAGCACGGTGCGCGAGTCCACCCGGAAGCGCGCGTTCACCACTACCGCGGCGGCGAGACGGTCTCGCGCACCTTCGCCGAGTCGGCCGACGAGGTTCGTCGTCTGGCCAGTGCCCTGCGCGCGATCGGCGTGCAGGTGGGCGATGTGGTGGCGACGCTGTGCTGGAACACCCCGGAACACCTCAGCGCCTACTTCGCGGTGCCGGGGATGGGGGCTGTGCTGCACACGCTCAACTTGAGGCTCCACGATGATCAGCTCGTTTACGTCGTCAATCACGCCGGCGACAAAGTGATTCTGGTGGACGCAGACCTGGTTCCGCAGTTCGCGCGCATCGAGCACCTGTTGGTCACGGTCGAGCACATCGTCGTCATCGGGGACGCCGAAATGTCGTCCACGCGCTCCACCATCCACAGCTATGCCGAGCTGATTGCATCCGCGTCCGCTGCCACCACGTTCGACTGGCCCGACATCTCTGAAAGCTCAGCTGCTGCACTGTGTTACACCAGCGGAACTACCGGGGACCCGAAAGGCGTCGCATACAGTCACCGCTCGATGGTCCTCCACACGCTCGTCGTGTCCACCGGCAGCGCGTTCGGCTTCACCGACGCGGATCGGATCCTGCCTGTCGTCCCGATGTTTCACGCCAACGCGTGGGGATGGCCACATGCAGCGTGGACGGCCGGCGCCGACATCGTGATGACCGGGCGTTTCCTGCAACCGGAACATCTGGCTCGAATATTCACCGAACTCCAGCCCACCGCCGCCGCGGCGGTTCCGACAATCTGGACCGGACTCGACGACTACGGCTGCGAGCACGCGATCGACTTCGGGTCGTTGCGCCTTGCCGTCAGCGGTGGCTCGCCGCTGTCTGCCGCCCTGGCGAACCGGTTTCACGAGCATCACGGGGTGCATTTGACGCAAGGGTGGGGGATGACCGAGACGAGCCCACTGCTCACCTTCTCGCGCCCCCCGGCGAACACCGACGAAGGCGACTTCGCCCGTTGGACGACGCGGACGGGGAGGCTGATCCCGACGGTGCAGGCGCGAATCGTCGACGAGACCGGGCACGAACTCGGTTGGGACGGCGTATCGGTCGGCGAGGTCGAACTGCGTGGGCCGACAATCGCGGGGTCGTATATGCGTGCAGAGGGCTCTGCGACCGATAAGTTCCGCGACGGCTGGCTGCGTACCGGTGATCTTGGAAGGATTCATCCGGGCGGGTGGGTCGAACTCACAGACCGGCTCAAGGACGGCATCAAAAGTGGTGGCGAGTGGATCTCGTCTGTCGATCTGGAGAACGTGCTCGCCGAGCATCCCGCAGTCGCCGCGGTAGCTGTCGTGGGTGTTCCGGATCCGCGTTGGGATGAGAGACCACTCGCATACGTCGTCACACGTCCAGGCGCGACGGTCGGCGACCACGAGCTCCGTGCCTTCCTCGCCGACAGGGTCGCGAAGTGGCAGATCCCTGAATACTGGAAGTTCGTCACCGAGCTTCCGTTGACGAGCGTTGGCAAGCTGGACAAGAAACTGCTGCGCGCCGCTGTCCGGGCTGAGCTATCGGTCTGAACACCCGTTGAATCTGTGAGGGCTCCGTCGCCATCGACGGAGCCCTCAGCTCGGGTTTGTGCTCAACGTGCGGGTACGAGAACGGGTTTGATCGTCTTTCCGCTGATCATGTCGCGCTCGGCGTCGTTGATGTGCGACAGGGGATAGGTCTGCACAAGCTCGTCGAACGGAAACCGGGATTGCTGCCACAGTTCGATCAGATCGGGGATCAGGCGCTGTGGGACGGCATCGCCTTCGAGAATTCCGGTCACAGTCTTGCCTCGTGCCAATGTTGCGGCGGGGAGAAGAAGATCCGTCTTGGGTGCGCTCACCAATCCGATGACGCCGGTCGAACAGAGACCCGCAATGCCTTCGGCGATGACCTCGGAGATTCCGGTTGTGTCGAGGGCGTAGTCGGCGCCGCCCCTTGTCGCTTTCCGCAGCATTCGGCCCAGGTCGACACCTGCTTCCATGGTGTCTGTGGCGCCGAGCCTCTCTGCCATTGCCAGGCGTTCTGTGTTGCGGTCGACCGCGACGATTGTGGTGGCACCGGCGACTCGCGCCGCCATGACGGCCGCTAGACCCACGCTTCCGGTTCCGAGCACGACGACGCTGGAACCAGCTTGTACCGCAAGCGAATTCAGGATTGCGCCAGCACCGGTCTGCATACTGCAACCGAGCGGTCCGACCAGGGTCAGGTCGAGGCGCGGGTCGATCGGAACCACGTTCCGTATCGTGGCAAGGGCGTGCGTAGCAAACGACGACTGCCCGAACCAGCGCGACGACACTGGATTGTCCTGCATGTCACGGATCGGGTCGTGGGTCCCTGCGCTGTGGTTCGGCATGTTTCGCGGCCAGAACGACGAGCAGTACGACGGATGACCTGTCAGGCATTTTCCGCACCCGCCGCACGAGTCGAAACTCATCAGCACATGGGTACCAGAGTCGATTCCGGTCACTCCTGGTCCGAGGGCGCGCACTATGCCGGCGCCTTCGTGTCCGGCCACGATCGGCAGTGTGGCAGCGAAACCCGGCGTACGGGGCAGTAGGTCGGTGTGGCAGAAGCCCACACCGTGCACCTCGACAAGTATTTGACCCGGTCCTGGCTCTGCGAGCTGGGCGGTTTCCAACGTGAACGGCGCGTCCGTAGATCGCAGAACCGCGGCTTCGATTTCCATCGCTGCTCCCTTGCAGTAATTATTGACCGGCAGGCCGGTTAAGAAGTACTCTATCCTGGAAGAGGTCATCAGGGAACATCCGGAAGCGATCGAAGGAGCGGCAATGTCGGCAGTGACTACGGACGCCGCTCCGGTTGTCCTGGAAGTCGACGGCCCGGTGCTGGTCATCACGCTCAATCGGCCCGATTCGCGCAACGCGGTGAACTCGACGGTGTCGACGGCGATCGGGACGGCGCTGGAAAGGCTGGAACACGACTCCTCTTTGCGAGCCTGCGTGATCGAGGGAGTTGGTTCGGTGTTCTGTGCAGGCGCCGATTTGAAAGAATTGGCGGCCGGACGCCCAGTGCTCGATCCCGACCACACCGAGTGGGGATTCGCGGGCCTGGTGCGCCACGCGGTGAGCAAACCGATCATCGCGGCCGTCAATGGTGCGGCCCTGGGCGGTGGCCTCGAGATCGTGCTTGCGTGCGACCTCGCCATCGCGGCGGAGACTGCCACCTTTGCGCTGCCCGAGGTGCGGCGCGGCCTCGTCGCGGCAGCGGGCGGTCTGCTGCGGCTGCATCGCCAGGTTCCGCCAAAGGTCGCGGCTCATGCGCTGCTGACTGGTGACCCCTTCGATGCAGCGACCGCACTGCAGTGGGGATTGGTCAACGCCGTAGTCCCAGAAGTGAAATTGCGTGAGAGCGCGCTGTCGCTGGCGCATCGGATCGCGGCGAACGCGCCCCAGGCCGTGCGAGTCAGCAAGCGAGTAATGCAGCGGGCCGCCGATTTCGGATCCGACTGGTCTTTTCCGATCTGGGAGATGAACGAGACCGAAGTGCGTGCGGTGCGTAACAGTCGAGACGCCCGTGAGGGCGCACGAGCTTTTGCCGAAAAGCGCTCTCCGCGTTGGCAAGACTGAGCGGGGACGATTGTCGTGACTCGAGAGAATCGTTCGGATGCTGCGCTCGTCGGTTGGGGCATGACCGAGGTCGGTAAAGTCTTCGGTTACACCGCAACAGATTTCGCTGCCGAGGCCGTTCGGCGCGCGAGCGCCGATGCCGGCTTGCGGGTGGCCGATATCGACGGACTGTTGATCAGCAGCGGCCTTCGCCACGACGTTGGCGTCCGACTGCAGGACACGTTGGGCTTGCGCGACCTGCGTTTGAACACCGAGATGAACGCCTTCGGCGCCTCGGCCGGTGCGATGGTCGCATTCGCCGCCGCGGCCGTGACCGCAGGTGCTGCGACGACGGTGGCATGCGTGTTCGCAGATTCGCCACTGCAACCTGGCGGTGGCGCGGGTAAGGTGTACGCGGCAGGCGCTCGCCCCATTCCGCCCGGACCCTACAGCTACCGATTCGCCAGCGGGGCAGTGTCTCCCAACGTCATGTACGCGATGGCCGCACGGCGGCACATGGCGACGTTCGGCACGACAAGCGCGGATCTCGGAACCATCGCCGTGGCCCAGCGCGAGTGGGCGGCACTCAATCCGCTTGCCCAACAACGCAAACCATTGACACTGGCGGAGCACCAGGCGTCGCCGTGGATCGCGGACCCCCTGCACCTGTTGGACTGCTGCCTGGTGTCGAACGGGGGCGCAGCGGTCATCGTCACCACCAGCGAACGTGCCCGCGACCTCGCCCAACCCCCCGTAGACGTTCTCGGTTGGGGACAAGGACACCCAGGCCAGGTGATGGATAGCGGCTCCTCGTTCGGGCACAGCAGTGGCGCCGCGATTGCCGGGCCGACCGCCCTGCGTATGGCCGGATTGTCGATCGCCGACGTCGACTTGCTGGAGTTGTACGACTGCTACACGTTCACCGTGTTGCTCACCCTCGAGGACTACGGATTCTGCCCGAAGGGCGAAGGTGGCCGGTTCGTGACCGAGGGACACACCCGTCCCGGCGGACGCCTGCCGTGCAACACCGGTGGGGGCCAACTGTCCGGCTACTACCTCTGGGGCTTCACTCCGCTCGGCGAAGCCATCCTGCAGGCACGGGGTCAAGCGGGGGAACGGCAAGTCGAGAACCGAGACGTCATCATGGTCAGCGGTAACGGGGGAATTCTGGAGCACCATTCCACCCTCGTGCTCAGCCCGATCGGGGCGGGATCATGAACGTCCGCAACGCCGTTCGTGACGGCGCGAGCGCACCGTTCTTCGACGCTGCGCGCCGCGAGGAGCTGCATATCCAACGCTGCGACGAGTGCGGTCATGTCTTCTCGCTCGATGCTCGCGCATGTTCGGAGTGCGGCGGTGTCGCACTGCACTGGATCCGTGCGAGTGGGCGGGGCTCGGTGGTCACCTGGACGGTGGTGCACCGGCCGCCGCATCCGAGTTTCGCGGACCTCGTTCCGTACACGGTCGGCATCGTCGAGTTGGCCGAGGGACCGTGGATGTATGCGCGGCTACTCACCGCGCCGGAGTCGTTGTCGCCCGGTGCGGCCGTGCACGTGCAGTTCTTGCACGACGAGGGCGACGAAAGTATTCCCGCGTTTCGTCCGATCGATCGCACGACCCCGACAAGGAGTGGACTATGACCGCGAGCGAACAGCAGCCCGAAACCGATTGGCGCGTCAAAGGTCTACTCGCCTATCTCGGGGCGATCGGCTGGCCGCCGATGCACAGCCGCACGGTCCCGCAGGCACGCCACGACTACCGGATTCAAGCGGCAGCGACGGGATCGTGGGAATCGGTCAGCTCGGTTCGAGACACCCTCGTACGGACCGACGAGCATGACATACCGGTCCGTGTGTACCGCCCGGAGCGCGAGGGTGACTCGCGTCCTCTTCTGATGTGGTTCCACGGCGGCGGTTTCGTCGTAGGGGACCTGTTCACGGCTGACGGCGTCTGCCGCCGCCTCGCGAACCTGTCCGGCGCGACCGTTGTCTCGGTGCACTATCGCCGCGCGCCGGAGCATCCGCTTCCGGCGGCCTACCGGGATGCCCTGGCCGCCACCGAATGGGCGGTGCGGCACGCGCACCAGTTGGGGGCAGATGCAACTCGGCTGGTAGTCGCGGGGGACAGCGCCGGCGGCGGCACGGCTGCGCATGTCGCGCAGCAGTTGCGTGACAACGGACCAGTTCCGGCCGCGCTGCAAGTGTTGTTCTATCCGGGAATCGACTTCAGCATGGACCACACCGACCGAAACCCTGCTCTGGCGAAGCTGCTCGATTGGGACACGATCGAATGGTTTGGCGCACAGTCGATGCCACCGGAAATCGATCGTCGTTCGGCCGATATCTCGCCGCACTATGCCGAGACGATGGCGAATCTTCCGCCTGCGATTATCGTCACCGCTGGCGTCGATCCGTTTCGCGCCGATGCGATCGCGTACGCCGACCGGCTCACCGGCGCCGGGGTCCCCGTCACGCACTGGGACTTTCCCGGCCAGATTCATGGATTCGTCGCGATGGACCGAATTTTTCCTGCCGGACGCGAAGCGGTGCGGCGTGCTGCGCGAGCGATCGCCGCCGTGGGCGCGGTCGACGTCGCTGTGCCCGCGCTGGTAGCGGCGGCACCCCCGATCGACTGGAGCCGCGGTCGAGCAAGCACGCGCCGACGTATTCGGGAGGCGTCACAACGAACACCGCATATCAGTGCGGCACAGATCCTTTCCGTTCTAGCCGACTACCGCGTCCGACGTCTGAAGGACTTGCTGTCCAGCAACAAGGAAACCGCTGTCGCCGGTCACCAAAGCGCTAGGAGTACCCAGTGACTTCAACACTCCGCTCACCGATCGATCTGGCGAGCCCGGACCACTACATCAACGGCATACCGCACAAGTTGCTGGCTGACCTGCGCCACGAGTCCCCGGTCATCTGGGTCGACGAGCCGGCCACCGACACGTTCCCCGGAGGAACGGGATTCTGGGCGTTTCTGCGCCATGCCGAGGTGTGCCACATTTCGCGCAACCCTGCCGACTTCTCGTCGTGGCGCGGAACGAGCTTTCTGCGGGACCCGAAGCCGAGGGACGCGGCCGTGCTGCGCCGAATGATGCTCAACATGGATCCGCCGGAGCACAGCAAACTGCGCAAGATCGTCAATCGCGCATTTACACCGCAGGCGATCCGTCGCAATCTGTTCGACTCGATCGGCCGCCACGCGCGAGAGGTTGTCGACTCCGTGTGCGAGCAGGGGGAGATCGACTTCGTCAACTCCGTAGCGGCCGAGATGCCGTTACGGGTGTTGGCGGACGTGCTGGGGGTGCGAAACGAGGACCGGCACCTGCTGCTCAACTGGACCAATACCCTTGTCGGAGAGGATGACTCCGAACACGGAGGCGATCCGAAGGCGTTCATGGCCGCATTCACGGAGATGTTCGCTTACGGTCGAGAACGCACCGCGGAAAAGCGGGCGAGACCGACCGACGACGTGTGGAGCACGATCGTGAACGCCGAGGTCGATGGCGAGCGGTTGTCGGACGACGAGCTCGACCGGTTCTTTCAGCTTCTGGTGATCGCGGGAAACGACACAACCCGCAATCTCCTCTCGAATACGCTGCTGACGCTGTCCGAGCATTCCGACCAGTTCGATCGTCTCCGCGGCGATCTGAGTCTGCTTCCGACCGCCGTCGAGGAGGTACTGCGCTTCGCTCCGTCGGTGATCCAATTTCGGCGCACAGCGACTCGCGACCTGGAGTTGGCCGGCCAGAAGATTGCCGAGAACGACAAAGTCGAGATCAACTATGCGTCGGCGAACCGTGACGAGACTGTGTTCACCGATCCCGATCGTTTCGACATCACTCGCGATCCCAACCCACACGTGTCCTTCGGCGACGGCACCCACTTCTGCCTCGGCTCGAATCTAGCCCGCCTCAACGCCAGGACCATACTCACCGAAGTGCTGACGAGGCTGCCGGATATCGACGCCAGCGGTCCACCAGTTCGCCTGCGATCCAGCTTCATGAACGGCATCAACCACCTGCCGGCAAAATTCACGCCAGTGCCGCGGCCTGATCGTCCTGTTGTCGCACCGGGATTCACCGCCACAACGGAAACTGCTGCCTCGCAGGCCGATTTACCACCGGAGCCCGAGTCTCCCACCCACGGAACACCGTTGCTCGTGCTGTTCGGTTCGAACTTCGGTACCGCCGAGGACGTCGCACAACAAGTCGCCGATGAAGGCGAGCGGCGGGGATTCCACGTTCGCATGGCTCCGCTGGACGAGCATGTCGACGATTTGCCGCGCGAGGGAGTCGTAGCCATCGCCACGGCCACCTACAACGGCACCCCGCCGGACAATGCGGTCGAGTTCACGCGCTGGCTGACCGACACCGAGCCAGACCTGACCGGCATTCGATATACCGTCTTCGGCTGTGGCAACAGCGAATGGGCCGACACGTTCCAGCACCTCCCGATCTTCATCGACGGAAGAATGGAAAAGCTTGGAGCGCAACGCCTTTACGCGCGAGGGGCCGGTGACGCGGCCGACGACTTCGACGGCCAACTGGCGCACTGGGGTGCCGGACTCTGGCCTACGCTGGGCGACTCGCTCGGCCTCGACCTGGGGACGTCCGCGAGTGTATCGACGACAGTTCCGCGATATCGGATCGAAGTGGTTTCCGGCGATCGGCAGAGCCCGTTCGTGGATACCTTCGACGCACGACCGATGCCGATTCTCGTCAACCGCGAGTTGACGGTTCGTGTGGACGGTATCGAAGCGCGTCCGGTCAGCCATCTCGAGTTTGCCCTTCCCGACGGCGTCGAATACGCCGCTGGGGATCACCTCGGGATCATTCCGCACAACAGCGATAGCCTCGTCGAGCGAGTGTGCCGTCGTTTTCGCATCGACCCGGAGACCCGAATCCGGCTGCACAGTGATGCCGACGGTGCGGAATCGTTCCTCCCGCTCGGCGAACGGATCTCCGTGCGTCGACTGCTGAGCGACTATGTCGAGTTGCAGGAAGTTGCCAGCCGCAAAGACATTCAGGCCATGCTCGAATACACCGAGTATCCGTGGACCCGGGACCAACTCACCGCGCTGCTGGACCCGGCCGACGAAGGGCGAAAATACCGCGACGAGGTCCTTGCCCGCCGGCGGTCGGTGTTCGACCTGCTGGAGGAGCACCAGACCTGTCAGCTGCCGCTCGCGCTGTTCCTGCAACTGCTCAGCCCGTTGGCCCCGAGGTACTACTCGATCTCGTCCTCCCCGCGGAGGGATGCGCGGCGCTGCTCGATCACCGTCGGCGCGCTGATCGCGCCGGCACGGTCGGGTCGAGGGAACTTCGAGGGCGTTTGCTCGAATTATCTGGCCCGCCAAGGCAATCAGCAGGTGATCTACGCATTCGTCCGTGATACCGGCTCGAAGTTCCGCCTGCCCAACGATCCGCGTCGGCCCGTGATCATGATCGCCGCCGGCACCGGGATTGCACCGTTCCGCGGATTTCTGCACGAGCGCGCTTCGCAGGCCGCCGCAGGTGACCAGTTGGGGTCGGCGCTGCTCTTGTTCGGCGCCCGACACCCACAATCGGACCTGCTGTACGCCGACGAGCTCACTGCACTCGCCGAGTCGGCCAATACCCAACTCGCGTATGCGTTCTCGCGTGTACCGGGCCTGCCGAAGATCTATGTACAGGACCGGTTGCGCCAGCTGGGTGATGCACTGTGGACACTGATCGAGGCCGATGCCGTGATCTACATATGCGGGTCGACGAGCATGGCCGACGGTGTCCGTACCGCGCTGGGCGACCTGCACCGTGAACGGTCCGGAGGTGACGCGGCGGCAGCAGACAGGTGGCTCGCGGAACTGAGCGCGGGTGGCCGCTATCTCGTCGATGTCTGGGCAAGTAACTGAAAGGCGGCAACCCCATGCCCGAACTACCAGAAATCCCGACCAGTTTGACCCAGGTGTTCTTCGCGGTTGAATCACGACTATCGCCGCGGTTGGAACGCGCGGTCCGGACCGATGCGTTCCTCGACACCGCCGCCGTCGCCAACGGCGTCTCCCGCGTTGCCGGACGCACAATCCGCGGAATTGCCAATGGCGTGACCGAGGCCCTCGGTCTACCCTCCCGTCGCCAGGTCGAGGGGTTGCAGCGCTCGCTCGATGAGCTCAACCAGAAGGAGAAATCATGACTTCGGCGATCTCCCGTCCCGTCAACTGGGTTCGGCGTTCGGTCGATACCAACGTCAAACGGACGGCCAACGGTCTTCGACTGATCGGCGGCCTCGATCGACCACGTACAGGGTGCACCCCTCATGTCGTCCTCTGGCGGGAAGGCCGTGCCACGCTACGGCGATACCGCGCTGGGGCCGACGGCGGCCGCCCAGCCCTCTTCCTCGTGCCCAGCCTCATCAATCGCAGCCACATCTGGGACCTGCGGCCAGGCGACAGCTTCGTCGAAGGTCTGCTCGACTACGGCTACGACGTATTCCTGATCGACTGGGGCACAGCGGATAAGAGGGACGCGGTCAACACAATGTCGACCTATGTCGACGAGTACCTCCCGGCGGCCTACGCGGCAGCCACGGCCGCTGCCGGATCGTCGCCCGTCGTACTCGGCCACTGCTTCGGCGGCGTGATCGCCACCCTGTGGGCGGCCAGCACCACCGAACAACCACCCGCACTCGTCGCGCTGGGAGTCCCCACCGACTGGGCACAGATGGGACCACTCGCACACATCGTCCAACAGGGGCGGCTGGAGCCCGAAGATGTGCTCGACGACACCGGCAATGTTCCGCCCGCAACGATGCTCCGCGCCTTCCAGATGCTGCGTCCCCTCGGCGATCTCGCCGGATACGTGACACTGTGGGATCGCCTCGACGATCGCCGCGCGGCGCAAGCGATCTGGGCACTCACCGACTGGGCGCACGATCACGTGCCGTTCCCAGGCGCAACGTTCGTCGAGATGATGCGCACTCTGAGCCGAGAAAACTCGCTCTTAACCGGAGACATCGTGCTCGGCGATCGCGTCCGCAGCCTCAAGGCGATCAAGACGCCGTTCCTCAATGTCTACGGAACGTACGACCATGTCACGCCACCCGATTCGGTGTCACCACTTGCAGGACTCGTTGGATCGGACCAGGCGGAAACACTCGCCGTCAAAGCTGGCCACATTGGACTTCTCGTCGGCCGGTCGGCTCGCAAGCAGACCCTGCCTGCCGTCACCGAATGGCTCGACAAAGTTGGCCGACCGAATCAATGGAGGAACAGCCAATGACAAACGCCGTGATCGTCGATGCGATCCGGACGCCATCCGGGAAAGGCAAACCCGGCGGACAGCTGTCTGCTGTCCATCCGACCGACCTACTTGCGGGGGTGCTTCGCGCGCTCGTCGAACGATCCGACCTCGACCCCGCGATCGTCGACGACGTGATCGGCGGCTGCGTCCACCAAGTCGGCGACCAAGCGCTCAACACGACACGCAATGCCGTACTGGGTGCGGGCTTCCCTGATTGTGTGCCGGCTACGACAGTCGATCGTCAGTGCGGGTCCAGCCAGCAAGCGGTGCATTTCGCAGCGCAGGGAGTAATTGCCGGGGCATATGACGTCGTCATCGCATGCGGTGTCGAGTCGATGAGCCGTGTACCGATGGGAAGCACGATCCAAGGTCGGGATCCGTACGGCGCAGGGATGTCCGCTCGGTTTACGGGTGGACTGGTCGGCCAGGGCATTTCCGCGGAAATCATCTCGGCGCGTTGGAAATTGGACCGAGACCGTATCGACGAGTATGCAGCGCGCTCGCATGCACTCGCCGCAGCAACGGCCGCCGCCGGTGGTTTCGTCGACGAGATCGTCGGTGTTTCCGTCCCAGAGGCTCCGTTGGTGACAACGGACGAAACCATCCGTGCCAACACGACAACAGAGGGTCTGGCGGCGCTGAAGCCGTCGTTCGTCGACGAAGGAATGGCGCAGCGTTTTCCAGAGATCGACTGGCGGATAACGGCGGGAAACTCGTCGCCGCTCACCGATGGCGCCTCGGCAGTACTCATCATGAGCGAAGCCAAAGCATCCGAACTCGGGCTACAACCCAAAGCGCTCTTCCACAGCTTCGCCGTAACCGGCAGCGACCCGCTACTGATGCTCACAGGGGTGATTCCGGCAACGCAGAAGATCCTCGAGCGGTCCGGGCTCTCGATCGACGCGTTCGACACCTTCGAGGTGAACGAGGCGTTCGCGCCCGTACCTTTGGTCTGGTTGCACGAGCTGGCCGCCGATCCTGACAAGCTGAACCCGAGAGGCGGTGCGATCGCGCTTGGACATCCACTAGGTGCGTCCGGCACACGATTGCTGACCACTCTTGTTCATCATCTGCAGTCCACGGGTGGCCGCTATGGTCTGCAAACCATGTGCGAAGCAGGCGGTATGGCCAACGCCACCGTCATCGAACGCCTGTAACCGTTCACGAGAGGGCGTGTGCAGTACAGATCGACCTGGCTTACACGTCCGAGGTGGTAGCGCGATCGAACGCACCCGCGCGTTCACCCGCAACGTGGTTCTTCCGATTCTCACACCGGAATGGCTGCGCGAACTGACTCGCTCGGGGATATCTCCGAAGTTGCGACGACTATCTGCCCGTTTCAGCAGTCACACGCGACCGCGCGACAACTGGGTCTCGATCGCGATGGAGCGGAGCCTGAGCTTGTCGATCTTCCCCACAGGGTTGAGCGGCAAGGCCGGAAGCACCGACATCACAGCAGGTCGCTTGTACGGAGCAAGCTGCGCCTGGCAGAGCTCCTCGAGAGCATCGAACATGCGCGACGCATCGCTGTCTCGACCGGTGGTGATGAACGCGGTCACGATCTCGCCCCACTTCTCGTCCGGCCTTCCGACGACGGCGACGTCGATGACGTCTGGATGACTCGCCAGGACGTCTTCGATCTCGCGGGGATAGATGTTCTCACCACCACGGATGATCATGTCTTTGACTCGCCCGTCGATCACCAGATATCCGTCGACGTCCAGGTGTCCGAGGTCGCCGGTCTTCAGCCAACCGTCTGCGAGCACGGCCCGAGTGTCCTCCGGCTTTCCGAGGTAGCCCGCCATGACGTTCTCGCCGCTGATCTGCACTTCCCCCGTCACGCCCGCGCCAACACCCGCTCCGTCTGCGTCCACGATCCGGACCTCTTGCCCCGGCATGGGCAGCCCCACCGTGCCTGGCTTCCGCAGGCCGTCCCACGGGTTGACCGTTGAAGCGCAGGTTCCCTCCGACAGTCCGTAGCCCTCCACAATCGGGAAGCCGAACCGGCTCTCGAATTCTTCCAGCAGCCCGTTGGGCGCGGGGGCGGCTCCGCAGAGTCCGAAGCGCAGCGACGACGTGTCGACCGCCCCGCGGTCCGGCACCGCTGCCAACATGGAGTAGATCGTTGGCACGCCGCTGAAGTACGACGGCCGAACCTTCGCCACCAGGTCGAAGAACGTCGCAGGGTCGAATCGTCCGGCGATGATCGTACTGCCGCCGTAGAGCATGGGTATCAGGACGCTGACGACGATCCCGTTGACATGGAACAACGGGAGAATGAGCAGACTGCTATCGGCACGAGTGATACCCAACGACCTCGCACCCATCGTGGCCATGGCGACGATGTTGGCGTGCGTGAGCATGACACCTTTGGGCCGTCCAGTGGTGCCGCTGGTGTAAATCAGAAGTGCAAGCGAGTCACCGTCAACCACTGGATCACTGGTCGTGTCGACGCCGGCCACAGGAGAATTACGCACGGCGATGACCGGGAGCCCGGGAGTCGGCGTCGAACCGTCGAGGTCGACGACTAATGCGGCGCCGGAGTCGCTGAGCTGATAAAGCAGTTCATCCTCCAGCAATCCCGGGTTGATCGGGGTCACCGTGCAGCCACTGCGCCAGGCGGCGAAGAGAAAGATGACAAATTCCAAGCCGCTGGGGAGTCGGATTGCCACGACATCACCGGCGGTCGCGCCATGCTCGCGAAGCTGAGCATCGGCCACGACGACTCGGTTGAGCAGTTCGCGATTGGTTAGTTCCTTGTTCCCGTCGCCGATGGCCGGTCCGTCCGGTTCCGCGGCTGCCCGGGCGTCGCACAGGGCCGCGAAATGATCGGTGATCCGGGGTTCTAGAGGCGTCATCGGGCACCACCAGTGGGCTGGGTCGACATGTGCTTCGCGAGGAAATCGATCTGCTCGGCGACGAGCTGCTCGAACGGCTGGCCGGTGTAGAAGTCGAAGTGCCCGGCCTCGTAGGTCTGAACCACGCCGTGTGGCGCTCGGCGTGCGTACTTCAGTGTGGGTCCAGCGGGCGCCACCGTGTCGGTGCTGCTGATGCAGAACAGAATCGGGATCTGGATCTTCTTCGTACTGCGTCCCGGTCGGTACCGGAGGAGGCGCGGGATCGCGCGCGCCCTCGTGCTGTTGACCCAAGTCCCCCCGTCCGGCACAAGCGACTGGTACCCCGGCAACGCATCGGGTGCAGTCATGATCGCGACATCGCCAGGCGCGCCGGCCAGTGGCAGGTACACCGGCTCTCGCCGGGTGACGGTGGCCACCAGGTCGCGGATGAACTTGCCCTGGAGGCGCAGGGACTCGAATGGACTCAAGCGCAGGGCGGTCAGCAGGCCGTCGGTGAACGGACACTGCGCAACGGCGGCCACTAGGTCGGGGTGACGCGACGCGATCGTGATCGCGTGTCCACCGCCGAATGACGTCCCCCACACCGCGATGCGCGAGGTGTCCACGTCATCGCGGCCGCGGGCGTGAGCCAGGACCTCCTCCCAGTCGCGCAGCTGGTCTTTCACGTTCAGCTCCTGACGATGGGTGCCGCCGCTGTCGCCGAAATTGCGATAGGTGAAGGCAATGCTGGCGATACCGCGGGCAGCGAACCGCTCCGCGTAGGCGTCGAGGCGCATCTCGCGCGTGGCGCCCATACCGTGTCCCATGACGACGACGGGAGGCCGCTGAACGCCTGTTGGCATATGAAGCCACGCCGTGCAGAAGCTGTCGCCCACTGGGATGGAGATGGTGTGGCGCTGGTAGCGGGTGTCCTTCGACATCGTCTGACCTCACAAAGTTTGTTATAACGTTGATATATTGTGGTTCGAGACCTAACAGGCATACGGGAGGATCGCGGAGTGACGACGATCGACGATCTCCCTGCACGCCGGGGCGCCCTGGTCGAGGCGGCCATCCGCCTCCTGAGCGAGAACGGACCGACGGCGATCAAGGCCCGGACGGTGACATCCGAGGCGGATCTGACGACGATGGCCCTGTACTCGGCCTTCGGGGGGTTGCCGGGCTTGATGACCGCTGTCGTCGAGGAAGGCTTTGCGCGTCTCGACACACGTATGCGCACGATCGAACCCTCCGGCGACCCCATTGCGGACCTGTTCTCGATGGCCATCGAATGTCGGCGTTTCGCCATCGACAACCCCTACCTCTACGACCTGATCTTCGGTATCGAAAGCCGAGACGCCGCCCGCGGCAAGCTGCTTGCCGGCGCCGCCTCGACCGAAGGAACCTCGTATCAGCAGTCCTTCGCCACGGTGGCGAATGCCTGCGACCGGGCTATCAACGCCGGCCGAGTGCGGTCGCCCAGTGGGCGCCACTTGGCTGCCCAGCTCTGGAGCCTCGTGCACGGTTACATTTCACTGGAGCTCGGCGGACACTTCGCGGGCTTCGGCGACCCTGTCGACGAGGTCCTGATCCCACTGGCCGTGAGCTTCATGACCGGCCAAGGTGATGACCGTGACAAGTCCCTGTCATCGACCACGAAGACCAAGGTCTGAGGCCGCCCGCCCGTCGTCGTCAGGCCGAGGCCGGGCTCGGCTTCTCGACTAGCAGGTCCTCGCGACCGGCATCGGTGACGGTCTGGACGTAGAGGGGGAAGAGCTTCGTAGCGATCGGCAGAACTCGGACGATCAACGACTTCTTCCCCTGCACCCTCACCAGCCCGCGGGTCATCGAGGCGAGCAGGTTCAGCTCGCCCTGCCAGAACAGATTGGCTGCCGTGGTCGACATGCGAAGAGTCGCGTCGGCCTCCTCCTCGGCGCTGCCCTCGCGCGCCTCCTGAGTAGCCATGTCGATGATGAGAACCCCGTCGGGGTCGGTGGTGATCACCTTCATCGTCCCTTGGAGACCTTTCATCTTGGCGAGAATCGCCTCGTCCGAGCGAGCGGCTTCGAAGGTGGAGCCGATGAAGCGAAACATCTCATCGGCGGCGGGCTTGGTCGTCATGTCACTTACTCCTGTATGGGTTGAGAAATCGGTCGGTTTCGTCGTGCGCGAACTTCAGGCCAACTGGTCGGCGTCTTCGCCCTGCCAAGGCGAGGCTGCGTTGTCCCTGGCCCATCGCTTTTCTTCGTCCGACTCCGGCGGCGGCGGCACCAAACCTTGGGTACGCCACAGGTCGAGCGGCGTCTCGTCGATGTGGATCTCCCAGTCGAATCCTCGATCCTTCGCGAACGGCTCCAGCGTCGCCTCCATCATTTCCATGGTCAGATCGCGCAGTTCCGGGGTGTCGAGCTGGCGTGCGATGTGGTCGATGACCACTCGGACGAAGTTGTCGGCCGGTTCTCCTCCCACCCAGATGGTGCCCGGCGGCCGCTCCTCGAACACGACCACGACGTAGAAGCGCGGCAGTCCAGCCAGGTCGGCGTAGACGTCGGTGATGGCGTTCGAGAACGCCCTCTTATCGGCGGCGTCGTAGGCCCCTTCAGGGGCAAAGATCTGCCACATCGGCATGGTTGGCTCATCTCCCTCGGTTACTTGCGCAAGTCCTAAAACAACGTTATAACAACATTATAGAATCTGCAACAGGCACCCATGGAGGAAAAATGAGCTCGCTTCCAGACAACGTCACCTATCGCCCGCCGGTCCGCGCGACGGTCTTCGTCGGGCGATGGCCGCACGTCCCCTTCGAGGAGATGCCCGAGATCATGCCGTCGGGCCTGTTCTCGCCAACCACAGCGACACTGATCAGTGGCGAGACCGAAGCCGTGTTGATCGATGCCCTATACCTCAAGGACGATGTCCGCGACCTTGGCGACCTGATAGAGCGAACCGGCAAGAAGCTGACCGCCATCTACGTGACGCACGACCACCCTGACCACTACCTCGGGATCGGTCCGTTGCTCGAGCGATTCCCTGAGGCCCGCTGTTTCGCGCTGCCCGAGGTCGTGGAGTCCATGCACGAGACGATGGAGATGCAAGGCGATCAGTGGGAGCTGCTGTTCGGCGACACGTGCGTCGTCGGAGGGGTGTTCCCTGAGCCCCTAGAGAGCGACACGCTATCCGTCGACGGCGTGGAGGTGCGCATCATCGAGGTCAAGCAGGCCGACATCCACCCGACCTCGATCGAGTACGTACCCTCGATCGACCTCGTAGTTGCAGGCGACTCGATCTACAACGAGATCCATCCCATGCTCGGACTCTCGGGTCCCGAGGAGTGGAAGGACTGGCTCGAGACCATCGACCTCGTGGAGAGCCTGGCGCCCAAAATGATCGTGGCCGGTCACCGTCGTCCCGATGGCGACGACCGTGCCGTCGAGACGATGATCAGTCAGACTCGGTCCTACATCCGCGACTTCGCTGCCACCTACGACGCCGCCACGTCGCCTGACGAGATCGTCGACGCGATGGTCGCGAAGTACCCGCACCACGGCAATCTCTGGACGTTGCAGTTCTCCGCCATCAACGTTCTCGCGTCGAACGATGCCGGAATTCAGGCCGCAAGCTCAGCGACCTGATCGCGTCATCGCCGTCTCCCGACGACCGAAGCGGCTCCGGCAGGAGCGGGTAGTCACCGGGTGTCGAGACCGTAGCCTACTGGGCAGGAACCTCGGGATATGGCGATAAGCGCAAAGTCGTTCCAATCCTTCAGCGGCCGGCAAGTCGTTCGCAGCGGGCGCGGCTGTCGTCTCGCGAGTAAGCGCTTTCCTCTCGTATGTCGCGGCGTGCGGTAGGCGTGCCGATGGGTCGGATAGCCGGCTGCTCGGCTGTCGACCGAGCGCAGCCTGCAGGTGTCAGCAGGTACCTATCAGAGCGCGTTAGCCGTTGAGGCGCACGAACATTCATTGCGATTGCTCCGCGGCCGCGCGATTGCCTGAACGCGAACGAGGCTGTTCAGCTGTTTGGATTTCATGCTGTCCGCTTCGCGAGGACTCCCATGTTGCTCAGCTCGGCGACACCGACGCTGACGCCTAGCTCGGTTCACCCCGGATGTGCCTTCTCCGGGGTGAACCGCCACCACTAGTCTGCATTGATTCGATGGGGTCAATACGTCACGGTCGCGGGCATCACCGAGGTGGCGGTTGTCGGCCGAAGCTTGTCGGTCTGAATCAACATAGGGGAGTTGTGGTCGGGCTATCGGCGGGACGTGACAGTCGAGGCCCGACTGATCTGTGCACTGGCGTCGGAGCTGTTGGCGCACTGCTGACCAACCGATCGTCCGATCGGCTGCGTAATGCGATATTACGAATCGCGCCAGTCCGGTGTGCTTTCGTTTCGCAAGCCGTCCGCGTCACGTTGCTGGCTCGCAGGGCTTTTATAGACATTCGATACCAAGGTCGGTACGGGCAGTGCCGTGTCCCGGTATCCCCACCCACAACCAAGCCTGTGGCGAAGATCAAGATCGTCACTGGCGTCGGTTCTGCGGATAGGTACCGCCGAAATTGCACACAGTTGAACCCGCGATCGGTGATCCGAAATCGGAAATCGGTGTCGACGACGGTCGAAAAGTAGGCCAGAAACGACGGTCCAAAAGTAGGCCACCCAACCACGATCGGATGTGTAGAGCCCGGGCACATGGCTGACAGGTTGTTAGCGGGACATCCCTGACACTCTCATAGAACGTGAGAGTGCTGAGCGTGAACGAACGCTGGTTGGAGATCTTGCTGACCCCGCTACGCGACGGGATCACCGTCGCCGAAACCTGCCGCCGCTACGGCGTATCGCGGCAGTCCTTCTACGACTATCGCCGCCGACTCCACGACGAGGGCGTGGCAGCGTTGCAGCCGCGGTCCCGGCGCCCGCACAGCTCGCCGGTCCGGACCGCCCCGGAGATCGAGGAACGGATCGTGACGATGCGGACCGACAATCCGCGTTGGGGAGCCCGGACCATCCACACTCGGCTGATCCGCGCGGGACTGGCGGCGCCGCCGGCAGTGTCGACGATTCATCGGATCCTGCAACGCCACGGCATGGTCACCGCGCCGATTCGTCGCGCACCGCGCACGTGGCGACGGTTCGAACGGTTCGCCCCGAACGATCTGTGGCAGATCGACGGCACGCAGGTCGAGCTGGTCGATGCGTCGAAGGCGTGGGTGGTCGATCTGCTCGACGACCACGCTCGGTACGCGATCGGAGCCACCGCGACCAGACGGTTCACCGGTTACGCAGCCTGGACTGCAATGGAGACCGCGATCGACGAGAACGGTGCACCGCGGCAGTTGATCAGCGACAACGGCATGCAGTTCAAGTCCGGCGAGGGCGAGAAACCGGTGTTCTTCCAGGAACGACTCAAAGCGATGGGTATTACCCAGCTGTCGTCGCGGCCGCGGCATCCGCAGACCTGCGGCAAGTTGGAGCGCTATCACCGCACCTTCAAGGAGTTCTACGCCGACCATGGTCCCGCAGTAGATATCCAAGACCTGCAACGTATCTGCGATGAATTCCGTTGGTACTACAACAACGATCGTCCGCACCGTGCGTTGGACGAGCAGACACCGTCCCAGGTGTACGAGACGCTGCCGAAGGTCGTACCCGGTGATCCACGGCCGAAGCGTCGCAACCATGGCCCACGGACATTGAAGGTCTCCAAGGCCGGCTCGTTCAACTACCGCAAACGCAAGATCAACATCGGGCAGGCCTATACCGGCCAGCACGTGACTGTCACCGAGGTCGGCGACCTCGTGCTCGTCACGCACACCGCCTCGCAGAAGCTGCTGCGTGAACTCACCCTCGGCCCGGTCGGGTCCTACCACCCGAGCGGCAACAAACGCGGGCGTCCCCGCAAGACAGCCTCTGCCACACCAGAATTGGTAGTGTCAGCGATGTCCTGACAACACGGTGTCAGGGATGTCCCCGGGCCCTACAACACTAAAAAGCAACAAGTGGCCTAGTTTTCGAAGAGCGCCACTGGCCTAGACGGTATGAGGGTCTGGGCTGGGGCCTCGATCACATGTAACCGTGGGTTGCCGGTGATGGGTGGTCCTGGCCGGTAGAGCCACAAGATGTGGAGGCCCCAGTGATGTATCAGCGTACGAGCGTCGGATTGGATGTGCACGCACGGTCGGTGGTGGCGTGCGGTCTGGACGGCGAGACCGGTGAAGTGGTCGAGCGTCGATTGACCCCGCAGCACACCGAGCTTCTCGACTGGATTCGAAAATTGCCGCCGCCGGTCGCCGTGACGTATGAGGCAGGTCCAACCGGCTACGGTTTGGCGCGGTTCCTCGACAGCGAAGGAATCTCGTGTTTGGTGGCGGCACCGTCGAAACTGCAACGGCCACCTGGAGATCGGGTGAAGACGGACACGCGGGATGCGCGGCATTTGGCCAAGCTGCTGCATCTCGGACAGATCGTGGCAGTGATGATTCCTTCGCCAGAGTGCGGGCGGACAGGTCAGACTCCGGATGGGCGGACAGTTAGCTCCGGGCTGACGGACACAAGTTCTCCGGACCGGTGGACACGTGATTTCCGGCTCAGCGGACAGCGGGGTTGCGACACGCCC
>NZ_VCQU01000011.1 GCF_012932915.1 Antrihabitans stalactiti
GGCCACCTGATGCTCGATCCGACCAAGCGATACCAAGGCCAACTCCACCTCGCGGCCTAGAATGTGTCCCGCATGTATGTAGACATATCTGTGCCACATGTATGTAGACAGCACAGAGTCCAGAGACTCCTAAAAGACTCACGACCCGTAGGGGGCCGCAGCTTGTTCGAACGCATCGAGGACCGCTGCAACGGACGGTCGCTGCTCGACATTCGGCCGCGTCGCTAGCTCGTAGACGCGAGCGGCCCGCACGCCGGCAAGCGGGATGACGACCAACCCCGCATGCCGGACCGCGTGGCGCGGCATCAGCGCAACGCCGTGCCCAGCGGCGACGAGATGCTCGATCACGTTGAAGTCGTTGAGCCGCTGAACCACTCGGGGATAGACACCGGTGACCGTCGCGACCGACTGGAGGACGTCGTCGACCGGAAATCCACCTCGGACACTGATCCATGACTCGTCGGCGAGGTCGTCGGGTTCGACCGTCGCTCGTTGTGCCAATCGATGATCGGGCGCCATGACGACGTCGATCGGCTCCCGCATCAGCACTCGCGCAGCGACACGCGGGGAGGCGACCGACGGCGAACGCTCGTCACGATGGGTGAGCACGACGTCGTAGTCGGCAAGCAACGCTGGGACCTGCGACGGCGGCAAGTCTTCGTCGCTGGCTTCGACGGCAACGCCGGAGCCAACCATCGTGGTCAGGACATGCGGGAGCAGCAGGGCAGCGCCAGAAGGGAACGACGCCACCCGGACCGTTCCGTGTGGGGAGCCCCGGTAGCGGCCCATTTCGGCGGCCGCACGGTCCAGGGCGGCGATGACATCTTCGGCGCGGATGACCAGCGCCCTGCCCGCGTCGGTCAGGCGCAACCTCCGCCCGTCCGGCTCGACCAACGCGACCCCGGCCTCCCTGGCCAGGATCTTCAATTGCTGCGATACCGCCGAGGGCGTCATGGACATCGATTGCGCCACCGCAGCGACGGTTGTGCGGTCCGCGAGTTCGCGAAGCACGCGCAACCGGTGGACATCCATGTAGGAAAACTACATTATTGCTCCAGATTTATTCGATTGTGCTGATGGTTCTGGCTGCCACACGATGGGTCCATGACCACTCGCGACCGACTCCTTGGCTTGACCGTGGTTGTGCTGTGGGGGCTGAACTTTCTGGCAATCCGCGCAGGCCTCGACCGCTATCCTCCGTTCTTCTTCGCCGCGTTGCGGTTCCTTGTGATCGCGGTCCCGGTCATTGCGTTCGTTCCGCGTCCGAACGTGCCCGTGCGGTGGTTGCTGCTCTACGGGACCGGGTTCGGCGTCCTGCAGTTCGGATTCCTGTTCACCGCCATGAAGGTGGGCATGCCGACCGGACTCGCGTCGTTGGTGCTGCAATCGTCGGCGCCGTTCACGGTTGTGCTTGGCGTGCTGTTCCTGCGCGAGCGGGTCCATCCCCGGCAGGTGCTCGGAATTGCGGTCGCGATCTGCGGAATGGTGGCCATCGGCTGGGACCGAGCCCAGCACGCCACACTCCTGCCGGTACTGCTGACGCTGCTCGCAGGCCTGGGTTGGGCGTTCGGCAACATCGGCTCACGGTTGGCGAAGCCACCGAATCCGCTGCACCTGACGTTGTGGATGACCGTCGTGTCGCCCATCCCGATGTTGGCGCTTTCTGCCGCGGTCGAGGGTCCGACGACGGGTTGGAAGGCGCTCGCGGGGTCGTTCAACTCGGCAGGCGCGCCGGGACTGGTTGGGCTCGCGTACATCGCGCTGCTGGGAACCATTGTGGGATCGGGCATTTGGACGCTGTTGCTGACCCGCTACCCCGCGGGCGTCGTCGCGCCGCTGTCGTTGCTGGTGCCGGTCGTCGGGATCGCTGCGGCATGGCTGGTGCTGGGCGAACAGCCGAGCGCGCTGTCGTTGGCGGGCGGCGTGGTCGTGATCGCGGGCGCGATGGCCGCCACAGCTGTTCCCTCGCCGTCAACGTTTTCCCCGTCTGAAGCGAGCGACGCCAGTATTCTGAATGAGCTCACCGAGCTCACGGAAGGATCGCCGTGGATTGGTTCACGGAGCCCGGGTACTGGTTGAGCCGCTTGGTCTTTCAGCGAGCGCTTGCCTGTGTGTACCTCGTCGCGTTCATCTCCGCCGCCCTTCAATTCAAGGCGCTGATGGGCGAGAACGGCCTCACCCCCATTCCGCGATTCCTCGCGCGCAATACGTTTCGTGAGGCGCCGAGCATCTTTCACATCCGCTATTCGGACCGCTTGTTCGGCTCGGCGGTATGGTTCGGCGTCGCAGTGTCGGGTGCGGTGATCGTAGGCATGACCGACTGGGTGCCCGCCTGGGCAGGCGCAGCGATCTGGACGCTGCTGTGGGTGCTGTATCTGTCGATCGTCAACGTCGGCCAGATCTGGTACGGGTTCGGCTGGGAGTCACTGCTGCTCGAGGTCGGTTTTCTGGCTATCTTCCTCGGCAACGCGGATTCGGCGCCGCCGGTCCTCGTGTTGTTCCTGCTGCGCTGGGTCCTGTTCCGGCTGGAGTTCGGCGCCGGACTGATCAAGATTCGCGGCGACGCCTGCTGGCGCGACCTGACCTGCCTGTACTACCACCACGAAACTCAGCCCATGCCCGGACCGTTCAGCTGGTTCTTCCACAACCTCCCGAAACCGTTGCACCGCATCGAGGTTGCGGCGAACCACTGCACGCAGTTGATCATTCCCTTCGGCCTCTTCGCACCACAGCCGATCGCGAGTGCCGCCGCGGCGATCATCATCGTCACGCAGCTGTGGCTCGTGCTCAGCGGCAACTTCTCCTGGCTCAACGTGCTGACCATCGTGTTGGCGCTGTCGGTCGTCGACGGGACCTGGTGGTCGGCGGTGTTGCCTGTCGAGCCGCAGACCGCGCTGGACCCGCTGCCCGACACCCAGGTGATTGCAGTGGCGAGCTTGACCGCCGGCGTCGCCATCCTGAGCTATTGGCCTGTGCGGAACATGGTTTCGCGCAACCAGCTGATGAACTACAGCTTCGACCCGTTCCATCTGGTGAACAGCTACGGCGCTTTCGGCACGGTGACCAAGGTCCGATTCGAGGTCGTGCTCGAAGGAACGTCGGCCCGCGACCGGCTCGACGAGGCCGAGTGGCTCGAGTACGAATTCAAAGGCAAGCCAGGCGATCCGAGCCGCCGACCCCGGCAATTCGCGCCGTACCACCTGCGCCTGGACTGGCTGATGTGGTTCGCCGCGATCTCACCGATCTACGCGCGACCCTGGTTGTTCCCGCTGTTGCGCAAGCTGCTCGACGGCGATCCCGCGACCTTGAAGCTCTTGCGCACCAACCCCTTCCCCACCGAGCCGCCGATGTTCGTGCGTGCCCTGCTCTACGAGTATCGGTTCACGACTCCGCAAGAGCGCCGTGAGACGGGGAACTGGTGGAGCCGAACCTATATCGAGGATTACCTCCCCTCCCCCTGTGCGCGCGTCTCACCCCCACAGGGGTGAAATTCACTCACAGTTGTGGGGCCGCCACGACTCCCTGCAAGTCGCCGGCCTTGATCGCCGCCAGGTTCGCGATCACCAGAATCACGAACACGACTGCGCCTGCTCGCCAATCCACGAACCACAACGCCGCTGCCGCTGCACCGAAGACCAGAACCTTCGTCGCGATCGCCATCCATGGATCGTCGAATGTCGACTTCGGCGCCGCGTACACGCCCCACAGGATTGCCGCCACGATCGGCAGGCCGATCGCCAGGACCAGTCGGAGCAGGGTGGAATTTCCCGCGTTCCAGCCCCACAGTCCGATCGCGGCCAGTGCGCCCAGTTCCAACGCGAATGCCAGTGTCAGGTTCGCCCAACGCCAAGCTTCGAACATTCCAACTCCTCATTGTGAGCAGTGCTCTCTGTTGTGAACAGTGTGCTCCTTTCCGAGGCAGCGCGCAACTGTGAGTGAATTTCGCCGCTATAGGGGCTAGACGCGCGCACGGGCAGTAGGCGCCCCACTAGCCTTTGGGGATGCGTGACAAGCGAATCACCCGCCGCGGAAAAGCTGCCCTGCGCGCGGCGAAGGCCGCCTCGTGGGCGTCGCAGAAGGCCGGGCGTGGCAAAGGATCGATGATCGGCGGCTTGATCGCGCTCAAGATCGACAAAACGATCATGACGCAGCTGGGCCGCGGCCGACGGACCGTCGTCATCACCGGAACCAACGGCAAATCGACGACCACCCGCATGACGGCAGCCGCGCTGGCCACGATCGGCGACGTTGCCACTCAGGCCGACGGCGCGAACATGGACGCGGGAATCGTCGCCGCCCTGACCGTCAATCAGACTGCACAACTGGCCGCCATCGAGGTCGACGAGCTGCATGTCCCGCATGTCAGCGACGCCCTCGAACCGGCCGCGATCGTCCTGCTCAACCTCAGCCGTGACCAGCTCGACCGGGTCGGCGAAATCAACATGATCGAGCGCCGTCTGCGCGAAGGGCTCGCGCGCCACCCCGAAGCGACGGTCATCGCCAACTGCGACGACGTCCTCATGGCATCCGCCGCCTACGACCACAAGAAGGTCGTGTGGGTTGCCGCAGGCAGCGGGTGGGCGGTCGACGCGACCAGCTGTCCGCGAAGTGGCGAGCCGATCGTGTGGGACGGCGTCCACTGGAAGAGCACCGGGACCGACTTCGAACGCCCGACGCCAGATTGGTGGCTGGACGACGAAAACCTCTACGGACCTGAGGGCGTCAAAATCCCGATGCGCCTCACGCTGCCCGGGAAAGCGAACCGCGGGAACGCAGCGCAAGCGGTCGCAGCCGCCGTCACTCTCGGCGCGGACCCTGCAAAAGCTGTCGCCGCCGCGGCCGCGGTGAAGGACGTCGCGGGCCGGTACAGCACGGTCCAGGTCGGATCGCACAACGTGCGCATGCTTCTCGCGAAGAACCCCGCAGGCTGGCAGGAAGCCTTGTCGATGATCGACCCCACCGTCGACGGACTGGTCATTGCCGTGAACGGTCAGGTTCCCGACGGCGAGGACCTCTCTTGGCTCTGGGACGTGCGGTTCGAGCACTTCGAAGGCGTCCAGGTCGTCGCAGCGGGTGAACGCGCGACCGACCTCGGCGTCCGGCTCACCTACGCCGGCGTCGACCACACGACCGTCCCGGACCCGGTCCGTGCGATCGCCTCATGCCCGCCCGGCCGCGTGGAAGTGCTCGCCAACTACACGGCGTTCCGCGACCTCAATCGCGCATTGGAGGATCTGGCATGAGCGACTCCACAGTCCGAATCGGCTTGGTCCTGCCCGATGTAATGGGCACCTACGGCGACGGCGGAAACGCGCTGATCCTGCGGCAACGCCTGCGCCTGCGAGGCTACGACGCCGAGATCGTCGAAATCACGCTCAGCGATCCAGTCCCCAATTCCCTCGACGTCTACACCCTCGGCGGCGCCGAGGACTACGCACAACGCCTCGCGACCAGGCACCTCCAGCGCTACCCAGGTCTCCAAGAAGCGGCGGACCGCGGTGCTCCGGTCCTCGCGATCTGCGCTGCAATCCAGGTGCTCGGTCACTGGTACGAGACGTCGAACGGCGAGAAGGTCGACGGCGTCGCCATGCTGGATTGCACCACGTCGCCGCAGGAGAAGCGGTCCATCGGCGAGGTGCTGACCATCCCGACCATCGACGGCTTGACCGCTCCCCTGACCGGGTTCGAAAACCACCGCGGCGGGACGTCCGTGGGGTCGTCGGCGCAGGGCCTCGCCCGCGTGACGCACGGTGTCGGCAACGGCGTCGGCGATGGTCGCGAAGGCGTCGTCCAGGGCTCCGTGATCGGGACGTACATGCACGGTCCGGCGTTGGCCCGCAATCCCGAACTCGCGGATCTGCTGCTGAAACGCGCCCTCGGCGTCGACGAGCTTCCACCGCTCGACCTGCCCGACGTCGATCAATTACGCAAGGAACGGCTGGCTGCCGGCCGCCGTTAACGTCCTGCTTGTGAGTCTTTTTGGAGTCCCTGGACTCCGAAAAGACTCACGAGGGTATGGGCGACACGCCTGGTCGAGGTCCCACAGAATCGCTATGCGCGGTGGTAGTACGGAACCACGGATCGGCAACTGAGAAGAAGTCAGCCATGGATTGCACCGGCACACTGATCACCCATTTGAGCAAGCACGTCGAATGCACGGACCCCGATTGCGTCGACTTCGATACGGACCGCCACGGCTTCGTCATCGACTGCTACGACGTCGCGGGCGGGTGCAGCTGCCTCGGAGCGCAGGCGATCGCCGTCTGATCAGTCCCGCGTGGCTTCGGTGAATCCGCCCGGACGCTCGCGCGAGATCGGCCGACCGTAGTCAGCGGCAAGGCGACTCTGCTGATGGAATTGCGTCGACCAGCCGTGCTCCGATAGCCACTGCCCTTCGTTGTCGTCGAGCCCACCAGCCCACAACGAGGTCACCGCACTGAACGACGAACCCGCGGTTGCGGCACGGTCTGCCTGGACGGCCTCGATGAACCCCGACTCGAAGGCAAACCGGCTGCCTGGCGCGGACGCGCTCGTAATGGCACTGAGCAATGCCTCGGATTCGGCGGCTGAGAGGTAGACGAGCAGCCCTTCGGCGAGCCACGCGGTCGGGGCTGTGGTGTCGTGGCCTGCGGACCGCAATCTGGACAGCCAGTCGGTCCGCAGATCGACGGCGACGACGCGACGATCGCACGCAGGAACCGCGCCGACCCGTTCCAGCACTGCTTCCTTGAAGGCAAAGACCTCGGGCAGGTCGACCTCGAAGACCGTGACGTCGGACGGCCACTGCAGACGGAACGCCCGCGTATCCAAGCCGGCCGCGACGACGACGATTTGCCGACAGCCGTCGGCTACCGCGCGGGCGAAATAGTCGTCGAAGAACTTGGTCCGGATCGCGATGTGGAACACGATCTTCGCCACGACCTTCTGATCCCGGACCGTCTCCAACGGGTTGAGCGCACCTGGCGCGGCGTCGACGAATGCCTGCGCGTAAGGGTCGTCGAAAAGCTTGTCGGGACGGCGGCTTTCGTCGGCGCGGACGATCGCAACACCGACAGCGGTTTTGCTGACGGGCGGTAGAGCCTCGGCACCTGACATCGCTACATTGCGCGACGGCCGGACATCGCGCGGCCGAGAGTCAGTTCGTCGGCGAACTCGAGGTCGCCACCCATCGGAAGTCCAGAGGCCAGCCGGGTGACCGAAAGTCCGTGGAAGTCGCGCAACATCCGGACCAGATACGTGGCGGTTGCCTCCCCCTCGGTGTTCGGGTCGGTCGCGATGATGACTTCGGTGACGTCGATGCCGTCGTCCTGATTCGCGATGCGCGTGAGCAATTGGCGGATCCGCAGCTGATCTGGACCGACGCCGCTGAGCGGATCCAGCGCGCCGCCCAACACGTGGTAGCGGCCGCGGAACTCCCGCGTGCGCTCGACGGCCTGCACATCTTTCGGCTCTTCGACAACGCAGATCATGGTGCGGTCACGTCGTGGGTCGGCGCAGATCCTGCACATCTCCTTGTCCGACACGGTCCCGCAGACAATGCAGAATTGGACGCCGTCGCGAACCCGCTGCAACGCCGCCTGTAGCCGATCGATCTCGGGCGGCTCGACCGACAGCAGGTGGAAGGCGATGCGCTGTGCGCTCTTCGGACCGATTCCGGGGAGCTTGCCGAGTTCGTCGATCAGATCCTGAACTGGACCTTCGTACACACAGCCCCTTAGAAGTCGGGAAGACCTGGCAGCGAACCGCCGCCGAGAGCTCCAGCGAATGGACCGAGTGTGCTGGCCGTGACTTCGTGAACCTGGCGCGATGCGTCCGCAATAGCCCCGATGACGAGGTCCTGCAGGGTCTCGATGTCGTCGGGATCGACGACCTTCGGATCGATCACAAGTGAGACGATCTCGCCGCTGCCGCGGATGGTCGCTGTTACCAAGCCACCGCCAGCCTGACCGACTACCTCGGTCTCGGCGATCTTCGCCTGCGCTGCCATCAACTGCTGCTGCATCGCCTGCGCTTGCGCCAAGATCTGTTGCATATCGGGCTGTCCACCAGGTTGCACGAGCTATCCTCTCGGTCGCGGGATCTACCCGTCAGCCTAGACTCACGCACAACAGTTGGACCGTCGCCCGCGCTGGACTAAGATCGACCAGACCACGTCGGGCGCGCACCGCACTAACCCGAAGGCCGATATGAACTCCCGAGCTGCACAGATTCTCCGCCGCTTCCTCGTTGTATTCGGCGCGTCCGTGATGCTTACGGCCCTCTTGGGCACAACGAGTGCGTCAGCCGACCCCGTTCCGTACGGCGGCGGCTGCATTCTCTATCCGGACAACAAGGCCATGACCGTCGATTCGCTGCGCTTGCGATGCTCCCCCGAGCAACTGACCGCGATCTACGCGGCAGCTCCGCAAGGTGCGACACCCCAGGGGTCGAAGAACGGCTGGGTCGTGCTACCCAACTATGCAGCGGGTATGGCGCCGGGCATCTGGACCGGAAAGAACTTCTACACCGATACCAACGGCGGCATGTTGCAGAACAGGCTGACCGCAGCCGCACTCGAAGGGTGGCTGGCCAACATTTCCCGCGGGACGTCGATTTCCGACGGCAAACCTGCGTGGGTGCTCGACTATCGGATGTCGCCGACTCCGCCGCTGTTCGATGAGATCCGTGAGGTCACACCAGGCGTCTGGTACGGCTTGTCGTGGTGGAACTTCGGCTTCACCAACATGACGCTGCTGACTTTCGTCCTCGCCTGAGCCAGGCTTGACCCTCCAGTTACTGGAGGGTGTTTGCTCTAACGCATGACGGCAGACGTAGGAATCGGCGAGTTCGCGCGACTCAGCCATCTAAGTGTGAAGACCCTTCGCTACTACCACGACATCGGGCTGCTGACTCCAGCCGCGATCGATGATGTGTCCGGCTACCGGCGCTACGCGACGACTCAGGTCGACAGCGCTCAGCTGATCCGGCGCTTACGTGATCTCGATATGCCGCTGCCCGAGGTGCGCGAAGTATTGGGTGCCGCGGACATCGAGAAGCGCAACGCGATTCTTCGCGCACACCTCGACCGCATGGAGGCCGAGCTGGTCCGCACCCAGGAGGTCGTGGCGTCGCTACGGTCGCTGCTCGGTCCGGGGGTGGCGGCATTGTCGGTCGAGTACCGGACCTTCGATCATGTGCAGGTCCTCGCATTTCGCGACCACGTCGCACGACCCGCAGTTGGACAATGGTGCGGCGAGGTCTTTCCCCGTTTGTACGAGGCAGCCGGACCGACCGTGGTCGGACCCGGCGGTGCCACGTACTCGATGGAGTTCTTCGAGGAGGACGCTGGAGAGGTCGTCGCGTATGTACCGGTCGCGGGCTTGCCGCGCGTGCCGCAGGACCTCGAACTGATCGAACTTCCGCGGGGCCGTTTCGCTGTCGCCGCGCACACAGGCCCTTTCGAAAGCATCGACCGGACCTACGGCGCGCTCGGCTCCTATGTCGCGGAACACGATGTCGCAGAACAAGATCCGATTCGCGAGATCTACCTGGTCGGGCCGAACCACACAGCCGACCCCGACAGTTTCCGAACCGAAGTTTGTTGGCCGATCCGGCCATGACCACACCCCCTCGATAAGGAGAGCACAGCCATGCCACTATCACTTGAACACATCACGTTCGACTGCCACGACGCCGCCGCCCTCGCAGCCTTCTGGGCATCGCTGCTCGACCGACCGGTCGACCCCGAGGCAAACCCGTTCTTCGCCACCGTCGGCCGATCCGCCGGAGCATCACCAGTCCTGATGTTCATCCAGGTCCCGGACAAGACGCCCGGCAAGAACACGATCCACATCGATTTCGTCGCGAAGGACTGGACCGAACAGATCGACCGCGCCGTCAGCCTCGGGGCGAAACACGTCGCCGACTACGACGAATATGGCACCAAGTGGGCGACCCTCGCAGACCCCGAGGGCAACCTGTTCGATATCGGCTGCGGGATGTAGGTCCACCGCTTGTGAGTCTTTTAGGAGTCTCTGGACTCCAAAAAGACTCACGAGGGCTAGCCGAGTTCTTTGACCAAGTTCGCGAGCACCTGCGCCTGGATCTTCTCCAGACCGCGGGGCGCGAACGTCCGCTCGAAGAAGCCGCCGATGCCGCCTGCGCCGACCCATTCGGTCTTCGTGGTGACCTCGGAGCCTGTGCCGCTCGGCACAACGGTCCAACGGGTGACCATCGACGAGTTGCCGTCGCGTTCGGTGATGGTGTTGCCGGAAACCGAGACGGTCGCCTTGACGTTGCGCGACCGCTTCGACGTCGCCTGCAGGGTCCACTCGGCGACTGTCCCGTCGCCCTGCCCACCGGAGACTACGCGGTAGTCGCGGTACTGCTCGGGGAGGATTCGTGGCCGAACCGTCTCGTAGTCCGACAATGCTGTGACTACCGCCTCCGGCGCCGCGCTGACCGCAATCGAACTGCTCGCGCTGACCTGACCCACGTGAAAGCTCCTCTCGATACCGTTTGCACACATATCCTGCCTTGCGCAACGAATTGACGCCGATCGGGTGTCAGATCGACGCGCTGGATACATCTACGTGAAGTTCGACCGCAATCGAGCACCCATCGGTAGCAGCGCGAACGATGTCGCGATACCGTCGAAGGGTGGTGGTTTCTTTGAACGAAGATTCCTCGACGACCGGCATGGTGGGGTTTGCCGCTCACCGCTCGGCCGTCGACCGACTGCTGGCCAGTTATCACGCCATTCCCGCCGATGCGACAGTACGACTGGCAAAGAAGACATCCAATCTCTTTCGCGCACGCGCAAAGTCGACCGCACCGGGCCTCGACGTCTCCGGACTGGGCGGGGTCATCGCAATCGACGCCGAGGCGCAGACCGCCGACGTCGGCGGCGTATGTACCTACGAACGACTGGTCGAGGCCACGCTCCCGTATGGCTTGGTGCCCTACGTCGTTCCACAGTTGAAAACGATCACCCTCGGTGGTGCGGTGACCGGCCTGGGAATCGAGTCGACCTCGTTTCGCAACGGACTGCCGCACGAATCGCTCTTGGAGATCGACGTGCTCACCGGCAGCGGTGAGGTCATCACCGCGTCACCGACCGAGAACGCAGATCTGTTCTACGGATTCCCCAACTCGTATGGCACGCTTGGCTATTCGACACGGCTCAAGATCTCGCTCGAGCGTGTGCCGCCGTTCGTCGCGCTCCGCCATCTGCGCTTCGGAGACTTGCGCGAACTCGAAACCACGATGGATCGGATCATCAACGAGCGCAGTTGGGAAGGTGTGCGCGTCGACTACCTCGACGGTGTCGTATTTGCAGCCGACGAAAGCTACCTGACGCTGGGCACACAAACCGACGAGCCCGGTCCGGTCAGTGATTACACCGGAATGGACATCTACTACCGCTCGATTCAGCAGCGAACGACTGACCGGCTCACCATTGACGACTACCTGTGGCGGTGGGATACGGACTGGTTCTGGTGCTCGCGAGCTTTCGGCACGCAGAACCCGCGGATCAGGCGCCTGTGGCCGAAGCGCTACCGGCGCAGCAGCTTCTACTGGAAACTCATTGCACTCGATCATCGCTACGACATCGCGGACCGACTCGAAAAACGGAAAGGCAATCCGCCGCGTGAGCGAGTCGTCCAGGACATCGAGGTACCGATCGAACACACCGCCGACTTCATGGAGTGGTTCCTCCGCGAAGTCCCTATCGAGCCGGTGTGGTTGTGCCCGTTGCGGTTACGCGAGTCCTCTCGAGGCGATCGGCCATGGCCGCTGTATCCCATCGAGCCGAACCGCACCTACGTCAACATCGGCTTCTGGTCGTCCGTTCCGACTCGGTCCGGCGAGGAAGAAGGTGCAACAAATCGGTTGATCGAAAAGCAGGTGTCGGCGTTGGATGGCCATAAATCCCTGTACTCCGACGCGTATTACGATCCGGCGGAATTCGCCAGCCTGTACGGGGGCGAGCGCTACACGGAGCTCAAGAAACGCTACGACCCCAAGTCCCGGTTGTTGGATCTGTATTCGAAGGCGGTGCAACGCAAGTGACGACGTTCAAAGATTTCATCGATACCCGCGCAGACAGCGCTCCCAAACTGACGATCGCAGAGATTTTCGAGATTCTCGCTGACGGCGACGTCCCATTTCGTTTCACCGCGTACGACGGCAGCGAGGCCGGGCGCGCCGATGCTCCCCTCGGCCTGCACCTGAAGACGCCGCGTGGCACCACCTACCTCGCGACCGCGCCAGGCGATCTCGGCATGGCACGCGCCTACGTATCGGGCGATCTCGAGCCCATCGGCGTCCACCCCGGCGACCCCTACGAGGTGTTGAAGGTGATGGAAGATCACCTTCAGTTTCGGCGGCCGTCGGCGATGACGCTGGCGAACATCACCCGGTCGCTCGGCTGGGATATCCTGCGCCCCATCGCCCCACCGCCGCAGGAGACACTCCCCCGCTGGCGCCGTATCGCGGAAGGACTGCGGCACTCCAAAGGTCGTGACGCTGAGGTTATTTCGCATCATTACGACGTGTCGAACGTCTTCTACGAACACGTCCTCGGTCCGTCGATGACGTACACGTGTGCCACCTACGAAGCGCCCGATTGGACGCTGGAGGAAGCCCAGGAGAACAAGTACCGGCTGGTGTTCGACAAGCTGCGCCTCAAGGAAGGCGATCGGCTGCTCGACATCGGCTGCGGCTGGGGCTCGATGGTCCGGTATGCCGCACGTCGCGGCGTCCACGTAATCGGCGCGACGTTGTCGCAGCAGCAAGCCGAGTGGGCGCAGAAGGCTATCGCAGAGGAAGGGTTGAGTGACCTCGCGGAAGTCCGGCATTCCGACTACCGCGACATCGCCGAAACCGGCTTCGACGCGGTCTCGTCCATCGGGCTCACCGAACACATCGGCGTGCAGAACTACCCGTCGTACTTCAAGTTCGTGCAAAGCAAACTGCGCGACGGCGGCCTGCTGCTCAATCACTGCATTACTCGCAAAGACAACGTGCGCTCGTCCAAGGCCGGCGACTTCATCGACCGATACGTCTTCCCCGATGGCGAACTTATCGGGTCCGGGCGCATCATCACCGAAATGCAGAACATCGGCCTGGAGGTCCGGCACGAGGAGAACCTCCGCGAGCACTACGCCCTCACCTTGAAGGAGTGGTGCCAGAACTTGGTCGACAACTGGGACGCGTGCGTCGCGGAGGTCGGCGAAGGAACTGCGCGCGTCTGGGGCCTGTACATGGCTGGTTCACGCCTCGGTTTCGAGCGCAATGTGGTCCAGCTGCATCAGGTCCTTGCGGTCAAGCTCGGACCGAAGGGCGAGGCGGACCTGCCCCTTCGTCCGTGGTGGGTGGCCTGACAGACTCACAACCAGCGCAGAGGTTCAGCCGTTCCCTGCGCCAACCCTCCCGCACCAGAACAGTTTCCACCTCCCGCGCGACACCGCACGGGTCGTCGCCGACTTCCTCGAAGCCATAGACGAGCCGCGGACGGTCCGCCAGTTCAGCGGCATTGTCGCGCCGCCGATCGCGGAACGCTACCTCACGCATCGAGTGGGTCGCGCGACCGTCAAGGCGCACGATGAGGGGCACGCCGGTGTCCGAGTAGTCGACATCCTCGAAAAGGGTGCGCCCGTCGACCTTCACCGGTCCCTGCCGGCGGGCGGTTGGTAAACCGTGTGCTTGTTCGACGTCGATCGCGTAGTGGTACTCGAGCACCGACTGCACACCGTCGGCGAGTACTGCCACCGCGTCGTCGAGCGCCTTGCGGTAGCGCCGCGGCTCGCGCACGTCGAGGCACTGCCTGATATCGATCAGCCGGATGCCGGCATTCGTCACCGACGACACCAGCGAGAGTCGTGCAGCGCGAGCCGACGACGCGCCGACAGCGAGATCGATTGCTGTGACCGCCTTGCTCGTTCGCGGGAACAACCCATCGACCGCAAGGTGGGCGTGCGCTCGAGATCGGTGCACGACAACACCCGGATGCCGGACCGCACCGACCAACGGCACCGGTTTGTCGCCACCGGCTGGCGGGCGAATCCGAGTCGGCGCTTGGGATTTGGCTGACTCGCCGTAGGGAACCGTGATGTGAACCGGCTGGCTTTCGTCGAGTCGAACCATCCGCCATTCCTCACCGGCGGTCCAGTGGCTGAGTAGCGCGGAGCCGCCACCGTAGAGCAGCGCGGCCATGAGGATCATCGGGCGGGTGAGCGGTCCGGAGGTGAGCGAATAGACGCCTCGAAGGACGACCGTCCATTGACCGGCGTCGACGAAGTGGCGCACTCGTGATCGCGGGTAGCCGTAGCCCTCGAGCTGCGATTGCGTGGCAAGTCCGTATTGGGCGTCGAGCAGGACCTGAAGGTCGTCTGTGCGCGCGGGTGAGGTCATAACACAAATGGTCACCCACGGGCGTGGGTGACCATTTGTCGCGACCTGGGCTTTTAGCTCGCCCTGTGGATAACTATCGCATTGTGGATAAACCAGGTCGTGAGTCTTTTCGGAGTCCAGGGACTCCGAAAAGACTCACGAGGGTCAGCGGAGGCTGTCGGGCGCCTTGAAACGATCGCCGTACTTCGCCGCAAGCTCGTCGGCGCGAGCAACGAAGGCCGCCTGGCCACCGTTGGGGTACCCGACGATGAACTGGTGAACGCCACCGGTCCAGGCCGGGTAGCCGATGCCGAAGATCGAGCCGATGTTCGCGTCGGCGGTGGTGGTCAGAACACCCTCGTCGAAGCACTTCTGCGTCTCGATCGCTTCGGCGAACAGCATCCGGTCGATCAGATCCTGGAACGGCACCGAGAGCTCGGTCGAGGTCTTGAAGTGCTCACGCAGACCGGGCCAGATGCCGGTGCGCTTGCCGTCCTCGTCGTACTCGTAGAAGCCGGCCTTTTCGAGACGGCCCGGACGACCTTCGGACACCATGTAATCGATGACGTCCTGGGCCGCGTGCCGCTCGCGACCCATGGTGGTGTCGCCCTTTTCGGCGGCTTCCTGGGTCTCCTTGGCGATCTTCTGCATGAGCTTCATGTTCAGCTCGTCGGCAAGCTGCAGCGGCGCGGCCGGGTAACCGGCCTGCATGCCCGCCTGCTCGATCGTCTGCGGGTCGACGCCTTCGGTCAGGAACGCGATGGCCTCGTTGATGAAGGTGCCGATGACGCGGCTGGTGAAGAAGCCACGGCTGTCGTTGACGACGATCGGCGTCTTGCGGATGGCGAGCGTGTAGTCGAACACGCGGGCCAGCGCCTCGTCCGAGGTCTTCTCACCACGGATGATCTCGACCAGTGGCATCTTGTCGACCGGCGAGAAGAAGTGGATACCGATGAAGTCTTCCTGACGCTTCACACCGTTCGCGAGACCGGTGATCGGCAAGGTCGAGGTGTTCGAGCCGAGCAGCGCGTCGGCGTCGACGATGTCCTCGATCTCCTGGAACACCTTGTGCTTGAGCTCGGTGTTCTCGAAGACGGCCTCGATCACGAAGTCGACGCCCGCGAAATCGGCAGCATCGGCAGACGGCGTGATCTTGTCGAGCAGAGCCTTCGACTTCTCCTCGGTGGTCTTGCCACGCGAAAGCGCCTTGGCCTCGATCTTCTCGGAGTAGTTCTTGCCGCGCTCGGCAGCTTCGATCGTGACGTCCTTGAGGACGACGTCGTAACCGGCCTTGGCCGAGACGTAGGCGATGCCCGCGCCCATCATGCCTGCGCCGAGAACACCGATCTTCTTGATCGGCTTCTTCTCGATGCCGTCGGGGCGTGAGCCACCGTTGTTGATCGACTGCAGGTCGAAGAAGAACGCCTGGATCATGTTCTTCGCGACCGGACCGGTCAGCAGCGAGATGAAGTAGCGCGACTCGATCAACGACGCGTTGTCGATGTCGACCTGCGAGCCCTCCACGGCGGCGGCCATGATGGCACGCGGTGCCGGCATGTTCGTGCCCTTGAGCTGCTTACGCAGGTTGGCCGGGAACGCAGGCAGGTTGGCTGCGAACGCAGGCGAGGACGGGGTGCCGCCGGGAATCCGGAAGCCCTTCTTGTCCCACGGCTGAACTCCGCCTTCGGGATTGGCCTTGATCCATGCCTTCGCAGCCGGGACCAGCTCCTCGACCGAGCCGACGAGCTCGTTCACGAGGCCGATTTCCTTGGCCTTGGTCGGGTTGTTGCGCTGGCCCTGCAGCAGCACGCCCATGAGGGCGCCCTGGATACCGAGCATCCGGACCGTACGGGTAACGCCGCCACCTGCGGGGAGCAGGCCGAGCGAGACCTCGGGCAGACCGATCTGCACACCCTTGACGTCGGCGACGATGCGGTAGTGAGTCGCGAGTGCGATTTCCAGGCCACCGCCGAGGGCCGCACCGTTGATCGCTGCAACGACCGGCTTGCCGAGGGTTTCCAGGCGGCGCAGCGGGCCCTTGATTGCGTTCAGCTCGTCCATCAGGGCCTGGCCGTCTTCCGGCCCGACCTTCATCATGTTCTTCAGATCGCCGCCGGCGAAGAAGGTCTTCTTGCCCGAGGTGATGACGACACCGGTGATGTCGTCCTTCTCGGCTTCGAGGCGGTCGACGGTCTCGGCCATCGAGGTCTTGTAGGCCTCGTTCATGGTGTTGGCACCCTGTGCCGGATCGTCGATGGTGAGGACGACGATGCCGTCGGCATCCTTGTCCCAACCGATGATGTTCTTGGTTTCAGTCGTGGTCACAGCTCTGTGTCTCCTGTTGGTCTTCGCCGGTATCAGACGCGCTCGATGATGGTGGCAACGCCCATGCCGCCACCGATGCAAAGGGTGATGAGCGCGTAGCGGCCGTTGCGGCGCTCGAGCTCGTCGATCATGGTGCCGGTGATCATCGCGCCGGTGGCACCGAGTGGGTGGCCCATGGCGATGGCGCCGCCGTTGACGTTGAGCTTCTCGTCCGGGATGTTGAGGTCCTTCTGGAACTTCAGGACCACGGAGGCGAAGGCCTCGTTGATCTCGACGAGGTCGATGTCGTCGAGGGTCAGGCCGGCCTTGGCGAGAACCTTCTTCGCCGCCGGGGTGGGACCGGTGAGCATGATGGTCGAGTCGGCGCCACTGGTGGCGGTCGCAACAACGCGGGCACGCGGCGTCAGACCGGAATCCTTACCCGCTTCTTCGGTGCCGATGAGCAGCAGGGCGGCGCCGTCGACGATGCCTGAGCTGTTGCCACCGTGGTGGACGTGGTTGATCTTCTCGACGAAGTGGTACTTCTGCAGCGACACGGCGTCGAAGCCGCCCATTTCGCCGAGACCCGCGAACGACGGGTTCAACTTGGCGAGATCTTCGGCAGTGGTGCCCGGGCGCATGTGCTCGTCGTTGTCGAGAACGACAAGGCCGTTGATGTCGCGAACCGGCACGATGGACTTGGCGAAGTAGCCGCCGGTGGTTGCCTTCGCTGCGAGGTCCTGCGAGCGGACCGCGTATGCGTCGACATCGTCGCGGCTGAAGCCCTCGATCGTGGCGATGAGGTCAGCGCTGACGCCCTGCGGGACGAAGTAGGTGTCGTAGCTGGTCGCCGGGTCCATTGCCCATGCGCCGCCGTCGCTGCCCATGGGAACGCGGGACATCGACTCGACGCCGCCTGCGATGACGAGGTCGTCGAAGCCGGACCGTACCTTCTGCGCAGCGAGGTTCACGGCTTCGAGGCCCGAAGCGCAGAACCGGTTGAGCTGGAATCCACCGACAGTGTCGGGCAGACCGGCCGCGAGGACGGCGGTGCGCGCAATGTCTGCACCCTGGTCGCCGACCGGGGCGACGACGCCGAGAATGAGATCGGAAATTCGGTCTTCATCGAGGTCTGGGAAACGGACACGAAGCTCCTGGACCAACCCGGTTACCAGGTCGATCGGCTTCACCGAATGCAGCGATCCGGTCTTCTTGCCACGGCCACGCGGGGTGCGAATGGCCTCGTAGATGTATGCCTCAGTCGTCACGATGACGATTTCCTTCCTATGTACACAGCTGCGTTCGCAGGTGTGCGTTCATGAACCTGTTCGACCGCTCTGTCGAAGCAAGCCGTGTAAGAGGCTGGCAGGCGGTCCCGCATTTTGTCGTGCAAACCGCGCACTACCTCGAGAGTTTCCTGACGCTGTATAAACATCGCCACAGCCAAAGGGTGCGCGTTAGCACTATCTACGATAGATGCAGCCGGGATTTAGGCGAAATCGGGGTGCCGAAAAACACAAAATGATGCGAACCCCGGTTAACTTACTGGATCCCACCCATGCACAGCGGGGACTCGGCACCATGCTGCGCGATGCATCCCGCCCAGCCACCGAGATCGCCGAAGAGCTGCGGAACGAAACCGATGAGCGTCTCGGGAAGTAGCAGTAGGACCGGGAGGATCAACCCGACCACGTCGATGCCGAAAATCATGTCGCTTTCCTTGCCTGTCGATTGGGAACAAGTATGGAGGCCGCTGGGCCGCCGCACTGGCTTATCCGTCGATCGGCTTGGCACCCAACTCGGCCTGCAGCAGCGCTAGGGCGACGTCGTCGGGATCACGGCGATCCGCGTTCTCGACCGGTTGGACCGCGGCGGCGAGCATCTCTTCTTCTTCCGCTGCCGTGGTGACAGCCGGATCCGGCGGCGGACCGGGATCGTCCGGGTAATCGGGTCCGTCGGGCAGCGGCACCTCGTCCTCGGGCGGCGGCGGAGCTGCCTGCGCCGGACCCTTCCGCTCCTGGCTCGGCCGCGAGTAACGCGGACCGCCCCCTTCACGCGCCGCAGACCGCTGCGGCTGGCTACGGGCAGGCTTCGCCGCCGGAGCGGCCGGACCTGCTCCGGCAGCACTGAGCACCTCGAAGTCGACGCCGAACACTGCACGCAGTGCATCCCTGATGACTTCGGCGTTGCGTGGCTCGACCAATCGCGCTGCAAGCGGACGTGATTCGTGCGCGAGCACGATCGACTCGCCACGCACCTCGGCGACAGTCGCGCCGGACAGCATCACTTCGACGATCTTGCTGCGCTCACGAACCTTGGCGCGGACCTGCGCCCACGCCGCGCGGACCGCGTCGGCATCGGGGCGACCCGGCGCGGGAGGCGCCGCGGGAGGGGGCGGCACCTGTTGCGCGGGCGGCGCAGCCGCGACCGGCTCGGCGGGTGGCGGCTCGACGCGGGGACGGGCAACAACTCGCGGCGGCACGGGCTTTTCCTGCACAGGCTGAACCTGCTGAGCCGGCGGTTGTACTGGCGTCGATGCAGGCTTGGGCGGTTCTTCACGTTCGACACTGCGTCGACGAATCACCGGCGCATCGGTTGCGGGAGCGGGAGCCGAGGCTGCGGGCGCCGACCTCGCGACGGGGTTCTGCTCCAACCGCTCGATGCGTTGCAGCACGGCCGATTCCGCGTCCGACGCCGATGGCAGCAACATGCGCGCGCAGATGACTTCGAGCAGCAAGCGAGGAGCAGTAGCACCGCGCATCTCGGTTAGACCGGCATGGAGCAACTCGGCGTACCTGGTCAGTGTGGCCGGCCCGATCCGCGATGCTTCGTCTTTCATCCGTTCGAGCACGTCGACCGGGGCGTCCACGAGACCGCGTTCACCTGCGTCGGGAACGGCGCGCAGAAGTATCAGGTCGCGGATGCGTTCGAGCAGGTCGACAGCGAAGCGTCGCGGATCGTGACCCGCTTCCATCACTTTGTCGACAGCACCGAACAGTGCGCCGCCATCACTCACGGCGAGCGCGTCGACCGCTTCGTCGATGAGCGCAATCTCGGTGACACCGAGCAGCGCGAGCGCCCGCGCATACGTGACGCCCTCCTCGCCCGCACCGGCGAGGAGTTGGTCGAGGATGCTGAGCGAATCGCGTGGTGAACCACCGCCGGCGCGAATGACCAGCGGATACACCGGATCCGCGACCGGCACATTCTCTTGGGCGCAGATGCGTTGCAGCAGACCCTTCATCGTCAACGGCGGAAGCAGCCGGAACGGGTAGTGATGGGTGCGTGACCGAATGGTCGGCAGCACCTTGTCCGGCTCTGTCGTCGCGAAGATGAAGATGAGGTGCTCTGGCGGCTCTTCGACGATCTTCAGCAGCGCGTTGAAACCCTGCGTCGTGACCATGTGCGCCTCGTCGACGATGAACACTCGGTACCGCGATTCGGCCGGCGAGAAGAACGCGCGGTCGCGAAGTTCACGAGTGTCGTCGACGCCGCCGTGGCTCGCCGCGTCGAGTTCGATCACGTCCAGATTGCCCGGACCGCCGGGTGCGAGCGCCACGCACGACCCACAGACGCCGCAGGGCGTCGACGTCGGCCCTTCGGCACAGTTCAGAGACCGAGCGAGAATGCGTGCCGACGACGTTTTACCGCAGCCGCGAGGCCCGGAAAACAGGTACGCGTGGTTGACGCGACCAGCATCCAAGGCAGTGCTCAGCGGCTCGGTGACGTGCTCCTGCCCGACAACTTCAGCGAAAGTCGCGGGTCGATATTTCCGGTACAGGGCCACGCGCCGAGGGTACCGGCGCCGTCGGACATCGGTACCCCTGGCTGGTGATCGCGACCGACTACTTCGTCTTGGTCAGGTCGTACACAGTCGCACTACCGACCTTGCTCGTTGGGAAGTTCGCAGCCACCCAGTCCGCAATGTCAGCATGGCCACCTGTTCGTTGCCGCGCAGCGCTCTCGTCCGGGTCCTCCGCCTGCGGCCCGCGTTCGTCGTCACCCTGGCCGCGGCTCTGCACGATGTAGTAGGTCACTTGGCGGTTGCTGACGTAGGCCTTGAACTGGTCGAGGGTCGGTGTCGGGTCGTTCGAGAACCCACCGATGGCCATGACGGCGGTGTTGCTCGACAACTCCAGTCCCGCAGCAGGAGAAGATCGGTCGATCGCCGCTGACCACGTCGTATGCGTGGCAGAGAGCAACGCATCGAGTTCTGGATTGGCAGGTCCCCCACCGAACATCGCGGCCATCGCCGTGTTTCCCCGATTGTCGTCATCTTTGCGAACTGGCCCAACGCTCGGGCTGCCGCCGGTATGTGGCTGGCCCAGCGTCGCGACCGCGTAGGCCGACGAGCCGCCGAATCCCGCGATGACGCCGACGATCACGAGAGTCGAAGTGAACCTACGCAGTGCTTTCAGCGAGCTGAGTGCCACGCCGAGCGCAGCAACGACCGCCACAGCAAGAATGACCCAGCGCAGCCACGGGAACCAGTCCGCATTGCGGTGCAGCAGGACGAATCCCCAGACACCGGCCGCGAGAATGATTGCAGCCGAACCGAACCGGCCAAGCGCGCGGTCGCGAATCGTCCACATCTCGTGCACGCCGATGCCGATCAAACCCGCGATGGCTGGCCCGATCGCGAGCGTGTAGTAGGCATGGATGTTGCCGTTCATGTAACTGAACACCAGTCCGTCGACGATCAGCCACAGGCCGAAAACGAGTGCCGCGCCACGAACCAGGTCGGTGCGTGGCCGCCGTCCGCGCGCGACAAGCACGAGCACGAACGCGAGCAGTGCCGCAGGAAGAAGCCAGCTGATCTCGAAGCCGATCTCACCGCCGAACAACCGGGTCAGGCCGTGTGATTCCGCACCGAATCCGCCGTGTCCACCGCGTGGCAACTCGAAGCCGGCCGGCATCTCGAAGGGCTGTTGAGGATTGCCCGGCCCGCGACCGCCCCCGTGGTTACGACCGAGTATTCGGGCAAAGCCGTTATATCCCAGGACCAGGTTCATGAAGGTGTTGTCCGTCGACCCAGCCATGAATGGGCGCGACGACTCAGGCCACATGATGGTCAGCAGGACGTACCAGCCGGACGACACGAGCAGCGCGCCGAGTGCACCGACCAGATGCAGCAGCCGCTTCGGCAACGACGTCGGCGCGACGATGAGGTACGCCAACCCGAGCGCGGGCAACACCATCAAACCCTCGAGCATCTTCGCCAGGAACGCAAAGCCGAGTGCGACACCGGCAAGTGCGATCCACATCGCGCTCGCGCGTTGCAATGATCGGATGGTGCAATACGCGCCTGCCATCATCAGCAACACCATGACTGCGTCTGGGTTGTTGAAGCGGAACATCATGGCTGCTACCGGTAACAGGGCCAACGCCGAGCCTGCGAGCAAGCCTGCACCCCGGCCACTGACCCGCGCGACCGCTCCATAGAGCAAAGCGACGGCAGCGACGGCCATCAGAGCCTGCGGAACGAGCATGCTCGCGCTACTGAAACCGAAGAGCTGACCGGACAGACCCATCACCCACTGCGAGACCGGCGGTTTGTCGACGGTGATGAAGTTTCCGGTGTCGAGCGAACCGAAGAGCAGGGCTTTCCAGTCCTTCGCACCGGCTTGGGTGGCCCCCGCGTAGAACTGGTTACCCATTCCGTTGATCGTGATGTTCCACAAATAGGCGACCGCGGTACCCACCAGGAGGACGATCAGTCCCACGCGCTCCCACCTGGACTTGGACAGACCCCAATGTCGGTCGTCCGCCTTGTGGACGGGGCCGTCGGTCGGCGCGGAGCTCTCGGTAGGTTCAATAGCAATCGTCGATGTCACCGGAACAGCCTCTATCGGCGAGCGCACCTGGACCTGTGCGCGAGCTGGCAGTTTCCTGCGAGTGGCAAACGGGTATTCACGGGAAGTTCTCAAGTCCCGTCCAGCGTTGCATCAGGACGAAGGATGAGTCTTGGCCTCCAATGGGTCTCGACCGGACAGGAGGCAGACATGGTTACCTCGCTACTGCAGCGCTCGGCCGTCGTACTTCTGCACGGCCAACCTGGCGATGTGTCGGATTGGGCTGCTGTCGCGTCGGCATTGCCCGACGAGGTAGACGTCGTCGTCCTCGATCGGCCGGGATACGGAGCGAACCCGCTGCCACCAGCCACTATCGACGGCAACGCCCGTTGGTTGATCAGCGAACTCGACAAAGCCGGCATCCGCGATGCAATTGTCGTGGGGCATTCCTACGGCGGCGGAGTTGCGCTCGCCGCAGCGGCGCTGGCTCCTGACCGGGTCCGCGGCTTGGTTCTGATCTCCAGCATCGGCCCGAGCTGCTTGAAATGGTGGGACTACCTGTTGGCGGCGCCGATCGTCGGGCCGGTCGCGTCGATCGCCATGTGCGCGATGTTGCCGGGTGCACCGTGGCGTTCGTTCCTTTTCGAGCAGCGCGAATTGGTCCGGTCGCTCGGTCGGTTGCTCGGCCGACTCGATGCGATCGACATGCCGACCCTGATCATCGCCGACCCAGCCGACAGCGTGGTCCCCGTGGCGACCGCACAGCTGCTGAACGAACAATTGCTGGACTCGAAGCTCGAACTCGTCGCCGAGGGCGGCCACAGCCTGCCGAAGACCATCCCGGACACGATTGCGGCGGCGATCGCTGCACACGTCGCCGCTGTGGGAGCACGCCTTTGACCGCACCCCACCCCTCGTGAGTCTTTTAGGAGTCCCTGGACTCCTAAAAGACTCACGACAGTTCGGTTGGGAATACCTGGGTGTCATGGTCGATCGGTAGCGTGCCGAGTATGACGATCAACGGTGTCGATCTACTCGTCCGCCGCGACGATCCGCGGGTGTGCGAAGTGCGTGAGGTCACTGTCGATGAACCGCGAGACGGGCAGGCAGTACTGCGGATTCAGCGGTTTGCCGTTACCGCCAACAACGTCACGTATGCGACTGCGGGCGATGTGCTCGGCTATTGGAAGTTCTTCCCGGTGGACTCCACCTGGGGGCGCGTCCCGGCGTGGGGGTTCGCGGAGGTGGTGGCGTCACGGTCCGAGCTGCTCGACGAAGGCGACCGGCTGTACGGCTTCTGGCCGATGTCTTCGCACGCAACGATCGAACCGACCGGACGCAAGGGCTCCCGGTTGATCGACGCCACCGCCCATCGCGTGCCGTTACCGCCGTTGTACAACGCGTACTTGCCCGCCGGTGCCGAAGATTCGCGGCGCGAAGAGCTCGAATCCTTGCTGCGCCCGCTGTTCGGGACGGCGTGGTTGATCGCAGATTCGTTGGCGCAGGAAGGGTTTCACAACGCAGCGAGCGTGCTGCTGTCGAGCGCATCCAGCAAGACTGCCGCCGCGACGGCGTGGTGCTTGGCTCAGTACGAGCACCGCCCCCAGATCGTCGGCCTGACGTCGGTGCGTAATCGCGAGTTCGTCGAGCGGCTCCCGGGCTACGACGAGACCGTGACCTACGACGACTTGACCACCGCGTCCATCGCCACGCCCGTCGTATTCGTCGACGTTGCCGGAAGTGCAGCGGTCCGGGAGTCGGTGCATCGGCATTGCGAGTCCGACCTCGCCTTCTCCCTCATCGTGGGCAGCACCCACTGGGAAAACCCCGGCGGGTGGAGCGGTAGCGCGGACCTTCCCGGACCGACTCCACAGATGTTCTTCGCCCCTTCACAGGGTGTGAAGCGGGCGGAAGAACTCGGGCGAGGTGAGTTCGTCCGCCTCGTCAGCACAGCGCAGACGGAGTACACCGAGGTCTACGGGAAATCGACCGAAGTACGGCTGGCAACGACACCCGACATGGTCGTGCAGGCGTGGATCGACCAAGTAAACGGCAATACGGACGCCTCGACAGGCATCGTCGCAACGCTGAGTGGATAAGTCTCCGTTGACCTTCCCAACTCCAACCGCGAATGGCTAACCTCCCGCTACGCTCGGCGGATGACGCGCCAGACTATGCCGAAGTCCCGCACTCGATCGGATGAGCACATCGCGTCGCAGGTCGCCGAGTGTCCCGAATTTGCGGGCCTCGACCTCGAAACCATCGAGAAACTCGTCGAACTCGGCACAGTCATCGAGCTAACGAGTGGCGCCACGCTCTACAGCGCTGGACAGCCTTCGGACCGAATCTATGTCGTCACGCACGGTCGCCTTCGCGTCACCTCCAACGAGGTTCTCGTCGGCTACATCGGCAGGCTCCAAACCGTCGGTGAGATGGGCGTTCTCACCGAAGAGCCGCGCACGTCGACGGTGCGCGCGGTCCGCGACAGCGTGATCCTGAGCATCGATGCCGACATCTACCGAGACTTCATGGACAAGCACCCGACGGGATACCGGGCGCTGATGAAGGTGGCGCTGACGCGGCTTCGGCAGGGTCCGCGAGCGAAATCGACAGCGTCGGGCGTCAAGGGAACCTTCGCCGTCATTCCGAGTACTGCCGACGTGCCGGTGCGGGTGTTGGCAGAGACCATGGTCAATCGGCTGTCGGGCTGGCCATCGGCGCGGCTGATCACTGCACAGCACGTCGACGCTGCGCTCGGTGAGGGAACGGCACGCGCACCACTCGACGACGGTGAAGCATCCGCCCGCATCGCCGACTGGCTCGACGACCTCGAACGCACCCATCACTACCTGGTCTTTGCGGCGGACTCCGGCCGCGATCCCTGGGCGGCGCGCTGCCTACACAACGCGGACCGTGTTCTCGTACTCGCCGAGGCGCTCGCGACCCCGGCAGCCGTCCCGGTGCTGGAGGAGTTGCGCAGCCACGGCATGGTCGCCCCAGTCGAGCTCGTCTTGCTTCGCCCAGAAGGCGATTCGTCGCCGCACACGATGGCCTGGCGAGAAGTCACCGGCGCCCGCGCGCATTACTTCGTCCACCCGTGGGAGCGGGCCGAACTCGATTCCCTCGCGCGCCAGGTCACCAACCGCGGCATCACCCTCGTCCTCGGCGGCGGTGGCGCCCGCGGGTTCGCGCACATCGGTCTGGTCCGTGCGCTCGAAGACATGGGCATCCGCGTCGATGTCACCGGCGGGACGAGCATGGGCGCGTTCATGGCGGCATTGGTGGCCTGCGGATACAACAGCATGGACATGACCGAGATCGCGCGCGAGACCTTCGTTCGCGTGAACTACCTCAACGACTGGGCGGTCCCCCGCGCTTCGTTGATCCGCGGTCAAAGGTTCGCGGGCCGGCTGCACGACATCTTCGGCGATCGGACCATCGAGGACCTTCGTCGGACCTTCTTCTGCGTCGGCACGAACATCACGACCGGCCAGGCGAAAATCGCCGATCGCGGTGAGCTGTACCGCTGGCTCGCGGTGAGCATGGCAATCCCAGGTGTTGCGCCGCCGGTCGCGTTCGACGGCGAGTTGCTGTGCGACGGTGGCGTTGTCGACAACCTGCCGATCGACGTGATGCGCGGACTGGAACGTGGCGCCGTCATCGCCTGCAACGTCAGTACCGACGGCGCGCTGCTCGCGCCGGGTGCCGGTCTCGGCGAACCCGACCTGCAGGCGATGCTGAACTGGAAGGGCGCGACGAAAGCACCGTCGCTACCTGAAATCCTGGTCCGGACGGCGATGTTGTCGAGTGCGGTCGCGGTCGAGGCATCGGCGCGCAACGCCGACGTCTACGTCAAGATGCCGGTGCAAGACTTCCGCATTTTCGATTGGAAGGGTCTCGACGCGCTGGTCGAACTCGGTTACGAGCACGGGCGCGCACAGTTGGAGCTACTGCGCGACCGGCTCGTGTGAGGTCGCTGCGTTCGTGATCGAAATGCCGTGCACCTCGGCGCGAGCGACTATTCGCTCGTAGAGGTGATGGTCGACGTCACCGATCGCGCGGATGATTCCGGCGAACTCGCGGTGCTTGTCGTCGGGCATGCGCGCGACGAGGTCGAGCAGCACTTCCCAATATTCGCCGATGAGCGCAGCATCGGTGACCGCGTCGAGCGTCACCGTGTTCGCCATGATCCGCGCAACGGCGGCGCGGTTGTCCTCGCCCATCATGGTGATCAGAAGCAGGACCTGGCCCCACAGATCGCTTTCCTCTGCGGTGCGCAGGATGTTCGCTTGCAGGTGCTTTTCGCGCAGCGCAGGCAAATTCACGACGCGGGCGCGCGAGGAATCCGACATCGCGGCGACGACCGGCAGCACATCCGACCACAGTCCGCGCTGGTCGACAGCACGGATGTAGCCGTCGATGAGTTCCTCGTCCTGGGCAGCGAGAATGTCGCCGAGTTCGCGCTTGAAGCCGTAGCTGACATGGATCAGCAAGGAGAGGAATCCCGACAGCAATCCCTCGGGGTCTTCCTGGACGCGGACGAGCAGGCGTTGCACTCGTTCGGGCGGAAGCATTCTGAAGATGTGGTCTACGCGGTTCTTCGACTCCATCAGGAACGCAACGCGCAGCAGACGACTTTCGTCGTGCAGCGCCTCTTCCACCGCGAGCATCGTGTCGTCGGAGACATAGTCGACGAATCGGCTCATCGTGACCAGGTCGTCTCGCGAATCCAGTTCCAAGGCAACGTCGACGACGAGATCGACCGGGAACAGCCGAATCGCATCGCGAGCACGCCGTGGATCCAGGTGCATACAGACGTCCGCAAGAAACGGCGTTGCCAGTCGTTGCCCGAGAGTGACCACGCGCCGAGCCTGGATCTCCACCGCGACGCCTGCGACCACCATCGGGTCGATGCCTCGGGCAATCTTCGCGGCGAGCACGGTCGGAACGTGTTCGAACACCTGGGCCAGCCGACGAAAGAACGGGCGATCTTCCTCCAGCAAATGTTCGGTCACGGACTCTCGAAGCATTCGCAGCGACTCTGCCGAAGCACCCCCGAGGAACTCGAGTTCGTCTGGCTCGACGCCGAGCACGCGACCGAGCTTGATGACCTCGGCCTGACTTGCCAGCAGACTCATCGTCGTCCTCGCGTCGCAAACTTGTAGATCCGGCCGACCGGCAGGAAGCCCATCGCCTTGTCCATCGCCTGCTGCATCTGCGATCGATGAGTTTCCTTGGCCTGATCGATCAGTCCGGTGAGCCTTGCAACATCGTCGAGGCTCAGGTCACGCAATTCGGCAAGGCTCGATGGTGGCAGCCGCAAAGTGACCGCCAACTGGTTGATGGACGTGACTCGCATCCGCGAAAGCCTAGTCAGCGCCCCACCTGGTCGTGAGTCTTTTCGGAGTCCCTGGACTCCGAAAAGACTCACGAGGAGAGCAGCCTCTATTCTCGTTCGAGCATTTCCGCCGTGCGAAGGAGACCTACGTGCCCGAGGCAATCGATCCCGCCGCGACAGCTTGGCTGCTCGCGAGCACGGCGTTGGTGCTGTTGATGACGCCGGGCCTGGCGATCTTCTACGGCGGCATGGTCCGCACGACCGGCGTTCTCAACATGATCATGATGAGCTTCATCTCGATCCCGCTCGTGACCGTGGCCTGGCTGCTCGCCGGCTACAGCATGGCGTTCTCCGATGACGCGGGTGGCGGGTTCGTCGGCAACCTCGCGCACTTCGGCATGGCTGGGATCGACCCGAACACCGTGCACGGCACCGTTCCTGAATTCTTGTTCGCCACCTTCCAGCTGACGTTCGCGATTATCACCGCGGCGCTGGTGAGCGGTGCGATCGCCGATCGCGCGAAGTTCTCGGCGTGGATGATCTTCGTTCCCGTGTGGGCGATCGTGGTCTACTCCCCTGTCGCGCATTGGGTGTGGGGTACGGGTGGCTGGCTCGCAAAGTTCGGCGCGCTCGACTACGCGGGTGGCCTGGTCGTCGAAATCGTCTCCGGCTCTTCGGCGCTCGCGCTTGCACTCGTCCTCGGACCGCGCATCGGTTTCAAGACCGAAGCGATGCGACCCCACAACCTGCCGTTCGTTCTGCTCGGTGTCGGGCTGCTCTGGTTCGGCTGGTTCGGTTTCAACGCCGGTTCCGCTCTCGCCGCCAACGGCACGGCAGCGGCGATCTTCCTCAACACGCTGATCGCGGGCTGCCTGGGAATGCTCGGCTGGCTCGCGGTCGAGCAGATCCGCGACGGTCGGCCGACGACGTTCGGTGCCGCATCGGGTGTCGTGGCTGGACTCGTTGCCATCACTCCGTCGTGTGGCTACATCACAGTGCTCGGCTCGCTCATCGTCGGCCTGGCCGCCGGTGTCGTGTGTTCGTTCGCCGTCGGCTGGAAGTTCAAGGCCGGCTACGACGATTCGCTCGACGTGGTCGGAGTCCACTTCGTCGGCGGTGTCGTGGGCGTCTTCCTCATCGGACTGCTCGCCGCGAACGTTATGACCGGCGGTCCGGAAGGCCTGCTGTTCGGTGGCGGACTGGCGCAGCTCGGCAAGCAGTTGGTCGCCATCCCAGTTGTGGCGATTTACGCCTTCGCTGTGTCGTACGGGATCGGCAAACTCATCGACGCGACCATCGGCTTCCGTGTGTCTGCCGAGGACGAGAACGCCGGCATCGACTTCGCGCAGCATGCCGAGACCGCCTACTCCGAAGGCGTGCACGGGCACCAGGCGAAGCGTCCGAACCCCGGTGGCTTCGGCGCCCATTAGGGTTGGCCATTGTTGGTTAACAGCGTTACGCTAGCGCCGTTAACTTCGCGCAGCAGCGCCGACAACGGGGGTCACCTTGCTCAACCGAATCGCCTCGCTCGCCATTCACCGACCAAAATGGGTTCTCGCCGCTGCGCTTCTCATCGCGGTGTTGTCGATCGTGTTCGGGTCGTCGGTCGCAGCTCATCTGAAAGCAGGCGGGTTCGTCGCGCCCGATGCCGAATCGACCCAGGCGACCGACCTTCTTGCTGAGAAATTCCATGGTGGCGAGCCGAATCTCATCTTGATGGTGACCGCTCCGGACGGCGTGGACAGCCAAGCTGCGCGCGACGTCGGCAACCGAATCGCAGCCGAACTCGCCACCGAGTCCGACGTCTCAGCGATCCAGTCCTATTGGGCGTTGCCGGACAATGTGAAGTCAGCGCTGCGCAGCGAGGACGGCAAAAGCGCAGTTGTTGCGGCACGGGTTGCAGGCGACGACACCGTCGCACCGCAGCGCGGCGGTGAGATCGCCGAGAAACTCAGCGGGACCACCGACGGTGTGGAAGTGCGCGCGGGCGGCTTCACCGTGGTGTTCAACCAGATCAACAGCCAGATCACCAAAGACCTCGCGATCGCCGAAGCGATCGCCATACCGCTGACGCTCCTGCTGCTCATCTGGGTGTTCGGCAGCGTGGTCGCTGCCGCATTACCGCTGATGATCGGCCTTTTCGCGATCGTGACAACCTTGGCGAGCCTTCGGATCATTGCCGAGTTGACCGACGTGTCGGTATTCGCCCTCAACATGGTGACCGCCATGGGGCTGGCGCTGGCCATCGACTACAGCCTGTTCATCGTGAGCAGGTATCGGGAAGAACTCGCCCGCGGTCTCGAACCTGAGCAAGCCGTTCGCCGCGCGGTCCAGACAGCCGGTCGAACCGTCGTGTTCTCGGCTTTGACGGTCGCGCTGTCGCTCGCCGCACTCGCTGTGTTCCCGCTCTACTTCCTCAAATCGTTCGCCTATGCCGGTCTGGCCGTCGTCGGCACGGCAGCCGTGGCGTCGATCCTGATCTTGCCTGCGGCATTGATTCTGCTCGGCCAGCGGGTGAATTCACTCGACGTCCGTGTCCCGGTCAAGCGCCTGTTCGGCCGCGCGCAGAAAGAGTCGGTCGTTCCAGAGGAAAGCTTCTGGTACCGGTTCGTGACCGGTGTGACGCACCGCGCGGCAATCGTCGGCGTCGCGGTCATCGTCGTGCTCCTGCTCCTCGGTGCGCCGTTTCTCTCGGTCAAGTTCGGTCTGCCGGACGACCGCGTGAACCAGCCTTCTGCATCGAGCCGACAGGTCGGCGACGAGCTGAGAGCCGATTTCCCCGCGAACATCGGCGCCACCATCGCCGCGATCCTGCCGGACTTCCACGGCGACAAAGCCGAATTGGGCGACTACGCGAAGCAGTTGTCGAAGGTGGACGGTGTCACGAATGTGGTGTCGGCCGCAGGCGTGTACGTCAACGGGAATCTCGTTCCGACACCACCCATTCCGGGGTTCGCAGTCGACGACGCAGCCCAGTTCACCATCAGCACCAAGGTGGCGCCGTTCTCGAGCGCTGGAGAGGCGCAGATCGACGCCCTCCGCGCCACACCTGCCCCGGGAGGTACGGCGCTGTTCACGGGTGCAGCCGCCATCAACCAGGACGGACTCGACGCCATCGGCGAGAAGCTGCTGCTGGCGTTCGGCTTGATCGCGCTGACAACTTTCATCCTGCTGTTCTTGTTCACCGGGAGCGTCGTCCTGCCCCTCAAGGCGCTTGTGCTCAACACGTTGTCATTGACGGCGGCGTTCGGCGCGATGGTCTGGATCTTCCAGGAAGGGCATTTGTCCGGCCTGCTGGGTTTCACTGCGACGGGATACCTCGTCGCCACGATGCCCATCCTGATGTTCTGCGTCGCGTTCGGAATGTCGATGGACTACGAGGTCTTCCTGCTATCCCGAGTACGAGAAGAATGGCTCGCCTCGGGTAAAACTGCAGCGGACAACACCCATGCCGTCGCCATCGGCGTAGCCCGGACCGGTCGAATCATCACGGCCGCAGCCGCATTGATGGCCATCGTGTTCTTCGCGATGGTGTCGTCGAAGATCTCGTTCATCCAGATGTTCGGGCTCGGACTCACGTTGACGGTCCTTGCCGACGCCACCTTGATTCGCATGGTTTTGGTGCCTGCATTGATGCAGTTGATGGGCCGGGCCAACTGGTGGGCTCCCAAACCGCTCGTCGCATTGCACTCGCGGATCGGTCTTCACGAAGAGCCTGCCCACGTCGAAGAGAAGCTCCAGACATGACGGTGCGCATCCGCAGGCAACGGGCCGCGCGGGGTTCGGGCGATCAGCTCCGTGCCGAAATTCTCGCGACCACTCGCGACCTTCTCGCCCGCACCGGCAGCGCGGAGGACGTATCGATCCGTGCGGTCGCCGAAGTGGTCGGTGTGAGTCCGCCTTCGATCTACCGGCACTTCGCCGACAAGGACGAGCTGATCGCTGCCGTGGTGGCTGAGCTGTTCGAGGAGCTCAGCGACGTGCTGGTCAAGGCCGGTGCGGCCGCCGCAGACGCTGCCGGTCGCCTCGAACGGCAGGGCCTGGCGTATGTGCAGTTCGCTCGCGCGCACCCCGAGGAGTACCGACTCGCGACGATGCAACCAGCGTGCGCAGGAGGCGCGGTAGACGAGGTGCTTGGCTCCAGCGCGTTCAACCACTTCGTCGCGAGCGTGCAGGACTGCATCGACGACGGTTTCTTCGCCGCCGGTGACACCACCCAGATCGCTCTGGAGATGTGGGCGGTGGCCCACGGCATCGCGTCGCTGCAGATAGCGAAGCCATACCTGCCATGGGGTGATCTCGACGAGTCCGCGAGTCGCGTCCTCGAAACTGCCTGCCTCGGAAGGGCGAATCGATGAGCGCGTTCTACATTCCCGATCCCGACAATCCTGCGCGGTTCGAATCGACGGACCTCACGATAGGTCCGTGGTCACCGAATGCACAGCACGGGGGTCCGCCGTCAGCGCTGCTAGGGCATGCGATCGAGCGCTGCGAGCCCCGCGAGGGCTTCCAGGTCGGGCGAGTGGCCGTGGAGATTCTCGGTCCGGTGCCGGTCGCGTCGCTGGAGGTCCGTGCACGGGTGACACGGCCGGGTCGCAGCGTCGAGCTGATCGAAGCCGAGCTGGTCAGCGACCGCGGTCCGGTGATGAAGGCGAATGCATGGCGGTTCAAGACGGCCGAACCGCCACTCGACATCGACGAGTCGCTCCTGCCGGTCGGCAACAGACCAGGTCCCGAGCAGGCGCGAGCGCACCCATTCCCGTCGGACTTGCCGGTCGGATTCCACACCGCGATCGACTACCGCTTCGTCTCCGGCTCGTTCGACGATCCAGGTCCGGCGGTCTGCTGGATTCGGCTCCGCCATCCCATCGTCGAAGGCTTCGAACCGAGCCCGCTCGAACGCACCCTTGCCGCTGCAGATTCCGGCAACGGAGTCAGCGCCGTTCTCGACTGGTCGAAGTATCTGTTCATCAACACGGACCTGACGGTCACGCTGCATCGCATGCCAGTCGGCGAGTGGATTTGCCTCGATGCAGCGACGTACCCGCAACCGCACGGGATCGGTCTCGCGGAGTCGTCGTTGTTCGACGAGACCGGTCCGATCGGGCGATCGACGCAGGCCCTGCTGCTCGGTCGTCGCTAAAGCTCGCTGCGTTTGACCGTTCCGCTCAGCATCGCGCGTTCGACCAGGCCGGCGCGTTTCTGGTTCTGCGGGAGATCGTCGACCCCGAACTTGGCGAACAGCGAACGCAAATGGGTTTTGACGGTTTCAATCCCGACCCCCAGTTCGTCGGCGATCTGCTGATTCGATGCGGGATTGCCGAAGCCCGCTTTGTTCTTGTAGGGCCGGCACATCGCGATCAATACTCGCGTCTCCGCACTTGTCAGCGGCTGCAGTGCACCAAGTTTCGATCCGTCGTTCGTGACGCCTTCATCGATGCCCAGGGTGCCGACGAAGGCGATCGTCGTCGTCCCCACCCGGATCATGTCGCCCTGATGCAACCGGCGGCTGCCGGTCAATCGCTCGTCGTTGACGAAGGTGCCGTTGCGAGACATGTTGTCGTCGTTGACAACCCAGTAGTGCCCGATCCATTCGAGAATCGCGTGCAATTGCGAGACTTCCGGGTCCCATGACAACGAGACGTCCGCGCGCGGCGACCGACCGACTACGAGCCGGGGCTTGTTCGGCGACAGCAGAACCTCCTGCCGCGAACCTTGTTCGTCGGCGTACAGCAGGCGGGTCATCCCCGGTTGCGTGCTCACGCCTTTTTCGCCGCCGCTTTCGCTTCCTTTTTGAATGCCCGGACCTGCAGCAGCGATTCGGCATCGACGACGTCGGCTATCGAACGACTCGATCCCTCGTCGCCATACGCGCCCGCAGCCGCACGCCATCCCGTCGGCTGCACGCCGATCTGCTTGCCCAGCAAGGCGAGGAAGATCCGCGCCTTCTGATCCCCGTAGCCGGGCAGCGCCTTGAGCCGGCGCAGAACCTCTCGCCCATCGGGATCCCCTTCGGTCCAGATGGCCGCGGTATTGCCGTCGTAGTGCTCGACGATGTACTGGCTGAGCGCGTGGATCCGCTTGCCCATCGACCCAGGAAAGCGGTGCACCGCAGGGGGTGTGGTGCACAGCGCGACGAATTTGTCTTCATCCGTCTCGGCAATGCGGTGCACGTCGAGGCCACCCATGCGGTCCGCGATCTTCTTCGGGCCGAGAAACGCGACCTCCATCGGAATCTGCTGGTCCAGCAGCATGCCGATGAGCAGCGCCAGCGGATCAGCTGCGAGCAGCTCGTCCGCTTCCTTGTCGCCGACCAGATTCAGCGTCACAGTCACATTGTCTCCCCAAAATTAGGTGTTCAGAAGCTTCTCCGCCGCTGCGACCAGCACACACGTCGCGACTCCATCCATCGCCTTCGCGAGTTGGTCCAGCGATGGGAAGCTCGGGGCAAGCCGGATGTTGCGATCGTCAGGATCTTTGCCGTACGGGAACGCCGACCCGGCGGGCGTCAACGCAATCCCCGCCTCCTTGGCAAGCGCAACGGTCCGGGTGGCCGTCCCATCGAGCACATCGAGACTGATGAAGTAGCCGCCTTTGGGCTCGGTCCAGGACGCGACCTTCGAGGCGCCGAGGCGGTCGTCGAGGATCTCTCGTACCAGCGCGAACTTCGGTGCGAGGATCTCGCGATGCTTCGCCATGTGCGCGCGGACGCCGTCAGCGTCACCGAAGAAGCGAGCGTGCCGCAGCTGATTGAGCTTGTCGGGGCCGATGCTCTGTTTGCCCGAATGCTGTTGGTACCACTTCAGATTCGCATCCGATGCGCCGAAGAAGCTGACGCCGGAGCCTGCGAAGGTGATCTTCGAGGTGGACGCGAACACCAGTGGCCGGTTCGCGTGTCCCGCAGCCGCGGCGAGACCCAGCACGTCGATCGCCGGGGCGACTTCTTCGACGAGCGGATGGACCGCGTAGGCGTTGTCCCAGTAGAGGCGGAAATCAGGCGCAGCGGTCGGCATCGATACCAGCGCGCGCACCACTTCCTCGGAGTAGACCGCACCGGTCGGGTTCGAGTACGTCGGAACCGCCCACAAGCCTTTGATCGCTGGGTCGGTCGCAACCAACTCTTCGATCGCGTGGACGTCGGGTCCGTCGTGGCGCATGGGGATTGTCAGCATCTCGAAGCCGAACGATTCGGTAATCGCGAAGTGTCGGTCGTAACCGGGAGCCGGACACAAGAACTTGCGAACTGGCTCGGCAACCCAGGGCCGCTCCGAATCGGCATTGCCGAAGAAGAGCGAGTACACGATGTTGTCGTGCATCACCTCGAGGCTGGCGTTGTTCGCCGCAAGCAGGTTCGATGCCGGAATACCCAGCAGCTCACCGAAGATGGTGCGGATCTCCGCAATCCCCGTCAGTCCGCCGTAGTTGCGGCAATCGGTGCCGTCGGCGGCGCGGAAGTCATCGGGACCCGGCAGCGAGAGCAGCCCGGCCGAGAGGTCCAGCTGCTCGGGCGACGGCTTGCCGCGGGTGAGGTCGAGGGTCAGCTTCTCCGTCTTGAGCTGCGCATAGTTCGCCTTCTGACGATCGTGCTCGGCGGCGAGTTCTTCTGGGCTCATCAGACCGTACTGAGTCTGGGTGGGCATCCTCGAGCGACCTTTCGACAGCGCGGACGATTCGAGTAGCCACGTTACCTGGAGACCTGCTGACGACCGCAGCGAATAAAAGGGACCCCGCGCACCCGGCAGAGCCCGTTGACCCTTGCTGCCTTCCGGCCCTGGGGGAGTTCACAGGATGCGCGCCGCGCGGGATCCGTTTGAAAGTGTAGCGGGGCCCGGTCCGGCCCTGTGCAGGGGTGGTTGGTGCCTACGCCGCATGGCAATTTGTAACCCGCAGACGCAATTGCATCTGCGGCGAACAAAACGGGGTGCGGGGTGACGATTGTCGGTTCGGGCGGTCGAGCCGGTAGACCTCGACGGAGGATTCGCCCATTCAACACAGAGCCGCAGGCCACTAGGCGGATCCGGAGCCGGAAAGTACCGCAGCGTAGCTGCTGTAGACTCACCGGCGGAGGATTCGCCTAGTGGCCTATGGCGCTCGCCTGGAACGCGGGTTGGGTTAACGCCCTCAGGGGTTCAAATCCCCTATCCTCCGCCAAAAGTAGTTCATTCGAACCCGACCTAAACGAAAGTTTGGGTCGGGTTTGTTTGTGCCGGTGGAAGCTGAGCAGAACGCCACTCGGCGACCGTCTGCGCTGGTCAGATACGGAATCTTCTTCCGGCTCATCACTCGGCGTCGCTGCGGTCGTCTCCTCGACGTCAACGACACCCTCACCGAAAATTCGGCGTACCCGCGCCTTGCGCTCCTCAATTGTGGTCTGTTCGTCCCGAGCCAACAGCTGCACGAACGGTTCCTGCAGCTCAGCATCCTCAACACTGCCGTCCTCAGCTATGTACAGCCGAGAGAAGAAGCCTTGGTTCATCATGCGCCGGGTGGGTGGTTTGGCCACTTCGTACAGCCGGGCACAGTGCTGAGCAATGTCCAGCGCTCGTTCGAGTTGTTGGTCAAGATCGGTCAGCGACAGCCTGGCGGCTGCCTCTGCCGTCTCAGCATTGTTCAGTTCGCGGGTCAGGCGATCCATTTCGCGCTTGAGCATGTCGAGCGGGATGGCACCGATGTAGTGGGCTTCAAGCAGCTTGGCCCGTTCCCGCTCAACCTTTTGCTTCTGCTGCTTGGCACCAGCAATGTCGCGAGCCGCCGTATCCCGGCTGCTGGCCAGTTCTTCTCGGACCACAGCCCTGATCTTGTCGGCTCGTTCTTGGCTGAGCTGTAGACAGCCGTAGAAATCGATGACTCCGGCTTCGACCGCTGCCAGCTTGACGTAGCGCCGCGGACAGGGGTTCTTCCTATCCTTCTTCCCCATGCAGAAGAAGTATTCGTATGTGCCACCGCTTTTGCCGGTGTTGCGCGAGTACACCAGTCGGGTGCCGCAGCCACCGCACCAGATCGAGCCCTTGAGGTAGTGCGGGTGGCGCCGGTCTTTTTCGCCAGCAAAGTTGTGCGCGGCCAGAACATCTTGCACACGTAGCCAGGTATCCATCGTGACCAGCGGTTCCTGGCTGCCCTGGTGGTAGACGCCCTTGTACGCGATGATCCCGACGAAATACGGATTCGTCAGCAGCTTATGCAGGCTGCCGATGCCGAGGGTTTTGCTCGGCCGCTTGGGGCCGGCACGGGTCGTCAGGCCCTTGGCTTCGAGAATGTCGGCGAGCGATGACAGCGTCCAGTCGCCAGTGGCGTACTCCTCGAACGCCCAGCGCATCAGCGGCCCGCGTTCCGGATCGACCTCAACCCAGCGCACGTCAGCCGATCCACGGATTTCGCGCTTGTTCAGATACCCGAGCGGTGCCTGACCTGGCGTACCGCCCTGGTCGAGCTTGGTGGTCAGGCCCTTGACGACCTCGGTAGCGAGATTATTTGAGTAGTAGTGAGCCATGCCGCGATACATCTGCAGGTTGAGCTTGCCAGCGGGAGTGTCATCGACATGCTCGGCGACCGACACGATATGCGCTCCAGCATTCTCGATGGCCATGTCGATGGCGTAGTCAGCCTTTTTCGATCTGGACAGCCGGTCGAGCTTGTGAACGATGACATGGCTGATCTTGCCGCTCTCAAGATCGCGCAGCAGCCGTTGGAATTCTGGACGCCGGGTGGTTGTGCCGGTATAGCCAAGTTCGGGATATTCCTCTAGAACCGGCAAGCCCAATTCGGCGGCCTTGCGCCGGGTTGCCTCGCGTTGGTACGGAATCGAGTACCCCTCCGCTCCGCCACCGACCCGCGCCTGCTCTTCGGTGCTGACGCGGAGGTAAATACCGGCCCGCCCCACCGTGGCTCGCCGCCGCAACATCTCCGGCGTGACCAGTTCCACCCCGCTGTCGAACCTGCCGCTGCGCAGTCCCTCGACCAAGCTGGTGCGCGATCCGGCGTAGATGGCAGCCGATTGCGCTGATCGCTGACCAGCTTCGGACGGCACCCGCAGGTCATCGGCGACGCCTTGCTCAGCCTCGGTGTAAATGGGCAGTCCATCATCGCGGTGGGTCATGCGGGAACTCCTTGCGCTATCTCACCATGTACGGCGGATTCGGAGGTACGCAGGCTATCTGATAAGGCGCCCGTTCGGTAGGCCCTCCGACACGAAAACCGTTGCCGTGGCCCACTGTTGATCGGTAGCCCCATGATCGTCAGCCGAACTTTCATGGCGGTAAGCGACACTCGGCAGGCACTGGCAAGGGCTTCCGGTGTCCGCAGCCCATCGCCCCAGAGGCGGTATACGGCACGCTTGCTCATCAGGAGACACCCAGCGAAATGGTCGCAGACGCGCTCAATCTGCTGATCGGTCAGCTGCCGGTAAGCACGCCCACTGCCAGCATCGATGATGTGTTTCAGTTCGTGTGCCAGCGTAAAACGTTGCCGAGCAGCGGATTCAGAGGCGTCGAGTTGAACGATCCACCGACCAGCTTGGTAGCTGCTACTGCCGGAGTGGTGGTCGTCTGACTCGAAACTGGAACGCACGATTTCCATGCGGGTCAGGCTGGTCAGCGCTGCCTCTTGAATCGAGCGCTGGTCGGCGCCAAGCGCCTGCGCAAGTCGGTTGGCTTGGTGTTCGGCAACGGTGATGGCTTCGTCGTAGGTGAGCGCGCGGCGTGGCAGGATGCGACGTACCTCGGTAAGTGTGAGTTGTTTTTGTGGTGTCATGACGACCTCCTTTCCGGTGGTTGGTTGAAATTGTTTTAAGATGTGTAATGAGTTAATTGTTTGCGCGTCGCGCTGTTTCCGCCGCTCTCGCTATTCGTCTTCACCGTTCCTCGGCCCCAGATTTCCTGACATACGATGCGATTCCTCGATACGTCGGACGTAGGCATCAATTTCGGCTATTTGCTCGTCGCTCAGGGATTGATGTTTGGTGCGGAAGTAGACCGGCAAGCTCGGCAGCGGTTGGCCCGTCGTCTCGAAGTGGGCGGCGTAAAAATCCTCGACATCGACCTCCAAAGCGTCGGCGAGTTTCTGCATCGTCGCAGGTGTGAGGTTGGAAATGGCACCCGTCTCGATCCGTCGTAGGTTGCCGCGGTCGATGCCGCTAACCTGCGCGAGCGCGTACAGCGATAGGCCACGCTCATCGCGCAGACGCTTCAGTAGCTCGGATAGTGGTGTGGGTGCCAGATTCTGTTCCATATTCTCAATTCCTTTGTCTCTATTTTCGCAGGAATTGCGAGTCGGGGCAATATCTACCACGTGTGGAATTGACAACGGCATTTGTTTCAGGGGGTCACGAGGTGAACAAATGAACGCCGCTGCTCGTTTCCGCCACATACCACTCTGTCCGGAACACGTCTTCCAGCAGCGCGTAGTCGATCTTCAGAAACGGGGCGATGCCAAGTTTGTCGCCAAGCCTGGTGACCTCGTCTGTCCATCCCATGCTGTCGGCCCATTCTTCAACCAGCTCACGCATAGACTGGTACGTGCCGTAGTAGCAGTCTTCGAAGCCGTCGGTGGTCGCCTGATCGGTACCGACCCATTCGGCATAGGTGGCGAAGGCATCGCCATGTTGCTCGATACCAACAGCGAGTCGGTGGATAGTCTCGATGGTGTCGTACTCCTGGAGCCGCAACGATTCGAAGCCGACATAGTCGTGGACTGCGAACTCTTCGGCTCCTTCGTCCGTCGAGACACGCAGCATGCGTTCGATCTGGTCGTTGATCTCGTCAACCTCAAGCGTCGGATCGATCCAGACGCCATGCAGCCGCCCGTCGTTGTAATCGCTCAGCGACGCCACATAGATGTGTGGCCTCGTCGCAGGCGAAGCCTCCTGCTCCGTACTGGCTTCGGTCGTGTCAGTGTTGTTTTGAACGTTGTCGTGTGATTGTTTCCTCTCCATCGTCGTGGTCTCCTTTACCGTTGTTGTTCAGTTGTATTGCGTGACTGAGTAATTCGTTCATCGGCTTGCCTGGCATAGTCCGCGTTCAATTCGATGCCGAGCCATTCGCGCCGGTGTTTCTCGGCGGCGATGGCGGTCGTGCCAGACCCCACAAATGGATCGAGCACCAGCCCCGGCCGCCACGGTTCTGCTCGGCATCGACACTGCGGGCGCAGCACGCCGGTACGGAGCAACCGGTCATCGTGCCGTCGGTTGGCTCGCCGCCACGAAGCGCCACAGGCGGTGCAGACCCGTTCGGGGCACCCAGCCAATACGCAGCGCTCAGCCAGCCCGAGTGGATAGACGGCATAATGTGCCCCGCGATACGCAGCGGTCGGAATCGTCCAGACATCACCGGGTGACTTGCCGAGCGGATGCGAATTGGCGCCGTGTCGTTTCATTCGATCGAGCCCGCGATTGCGATCGACGCTGCCACCAGCTGGTGTCACGCTGTTCGGCGGATAGCCAGCAATCTTCTTGCGCGGTTGGGCACCGCGCATGCTGGCCGCCGGAACCCGAATGGTGTCAAGATCGAAGTAGTAGCGGGGGCCGCGCGTCAGGAGCAACAGGATCTCGTGGCTGTTACTCAGCCGGTCGGTGACGCTTGACGGCATGGCGTTGGGTTTGGCCCAGATGGCGTGGTTACGAATCAGCCAGCCGTCGTCGGCCAGCGCGACAGCTAGTTTCTGCGGGCCGAGCAGCAGCCCCTTCTTCGGTGCTCCCTGCGAGAGGTGCGACGAATAGCTGTCGCCAACGTTCAACCAAAATGTGCCTGTGGGCGTCAAGATGCGCGCCAATTCGGCAGCGACGAGCCGCAGATGCTTCACCCAGTCGTCAACACTGGTCTCACTTCCGAGCTGGCCATCGCGGCCGTAGTCACGCAACCCGAAGTAGGGCGGGCTGGTGACGATGCAGTCGACTGAATCGTCGGGCAGCTCAGCGAGCCGATCAAGGGCATCGCCCACGAGAATCGTGTTGGTTTTCATGATTCACCTCCTTTCAGTGTTGGTGCTTCGTTTGATTGCCCGAGCAGTAAGCCGATGGAATTTTCAGCGGTCGTGACGGCGAACAGCGGCCGAACTTCCACGGGCAGGTGCCGGATCACTCCTGCGATCCGTTCGGCCCGAGCCGTATTCGGCACGACCCACAACACGCGCGGGAAGGTGCCGATTCGTCGCTGCTCGCTACCCGAGCGCCAGTAACTGACGTAGCTACGGCATTTGGCGCGGATCGTGGTCAGGCTTTCGGTTGCCATGTCGCACTCGATGAAGTGGACATAGCCGCGCTCACCGTCACCCGTCTGGACGAAAGCGTCTGGCCGAATCGTGGATGTGCCGCCGTGCGCCGCTGGATAGCGTCGCCAGCAAGCCGGTTCGGCGTCGAAGCTGACCAGGCGGAGTGACGTTTCATTCGCGTCACGGGTGGTTTCGACCAATCCGACGTACAACTCGCTGACCGCCAGCACGTGCGCGACGAAGCGCTCGCCAGGTTCACTGGCTACCCGACGACGTGGTGAACCGTCGATCTGGGCCAACGCAGTGAAGCCACGGCTCGTCAGGCGGTAGACGAAACCATCGGAACCGGCACGGATTCCGCCTACTCGGCGATCGAGTCGCCCGACGAGTCCTCTGATATACAAGCGCTGCAGCACCGAGCGGGCCCGGCGCGCTCTGGTAGCGGGTGACCCATCCGAAACGAGCAGGCGTTGCAGCTGCCCGCCATTCAGTAGCCGCAGCACAGACAGCAACCGAAGCAGTTCGACATCCCGTTCGCTGAGCCCGCCGACCCCCGTGCGGCTCCGGGCGCTCATGGCAAACCTCCATGAGAAGCGCAGAGATTCGTCAGCACTTTCCGGTCATCCACGCACGTGGCCAGGCCTTTTGACTCGACATGATCGGTAGGCCGACCGGTAGGGCTAGTTGGCCGGCGGTTCATGGCCTGCCTCCACCTGGCAGCCGGCCTATGACTCCTGTATCCGGCGGTTGCTCCCAGCGGCGCAGTAGTTCGGCATCGATGGCAGCGCCACTTCGGCCAAACCGTGCTTGGCTGGCTCGCCGAACATCACTGGCCTTGTTGATTGCTGCGGGCAGTGGTTGCGTTACCAGATGAAACGCGCCGTCATGGTCGTGCATCGCGGTCACGGCCTCGTATTGCTGCAGTCTCAACAGGTCGTCGGCAGTGACCGCGAGGCTGCCGAGCTGCGCTGCGAGCGAAGTCGCGTCATCCCCACTTGGTTTGAACACCACCCGCGAGCGCATGTTGGCGCTGACTGCCGCCCTCATAGCCGGAGTCAGTTGCGGCAGATGTTGATGGGCAGCCGTAACCCCAATTCCCATGCCGCGAGAGGTTGCGAGTACGTCGGCAAAATCCAAGCTGCCCGCGAACAACTGCCACTCGTCTACGATCACCGATGCCAATCGCCGCTGAGATTCCGGAATCCGCGTCCGCCGCTGGATGGCTGCCCACAGCTGCCCGAGGAGCAGTGCCCCGAGCACACCCGATGCCTCTGGCCCGATGACGCCACGGTTCAAACTGACAAGCACGATGCCTCGGTTGTTCAGAACGTCGTCCCAGCTCCAGCCGGGATCGCTTTGGCCGAGTAGGCGGCGGATGCTGGCCCGAGACGTGAAGCCGCGCAGCTTGTTCATGATTGGTGCGACCACCTGGGCGCGTTCGCCGTCAGACAGGTTGTCGAACCACGCCAGCCAGGGTCCGAGCACGAGCGGGTCGTCAATCCTCGCAGCCACCCGCCTACGGAAGACCGGATTGGCGAGTATCGCTGGCACGTCGACGAGGGTGCCGTCGGGGATGCGGCTGGCAATGAGCAGTGCGTGGAGCAGCACGTCAGTCGACCGTGGACCGAGTGCCGCGCCGTGCAGATCACGAAACAGCCCAACAATTTCGTCAGCTCGCCGCTCGATGGTGTCCAGATCACCGGCCAAGGGGTTGGTGCCGATCGGCCGGTTGGTTTCACCTGCCTCGACAACCACGACGCGCCCTCGAGCATCATCCTCGAGTCGCTCGAGGACCGCGTCGCAGAGATCGCCCTTCGGCTCGATCAGCACCAGTGCCCGACCAGCTCGAATGTCGTCTAATGCCATATGCGCCAAGAGATTCGATTTGCCAGAGCCAGTCGGCCCGATGGTGTGGGTATGACGGCTGATCGCTGATGCTGGCAGCACGACCGTTTGGCCGAGCGTGGCCGGATGCTTGCTGACACCGAGCACACGACCGCTCGCAGACGGAAGCGGCGGCACGTTGCCGATCGGGACGATGCGGCCGGTGGCGTCATCAAGCGGTAGTGCGAGCAGGACCGCCAGCTCTTTGGCGCTGACAATCCCCGTCCAGCGCTTCCTTGCCACAAGATTGAGCGCCTGGGCACTTCGTATCGATGGTCGGTCGATCCGGAGGTGCCCGTGGGCACTGTCGGCCAGCTGCAGCGCACCTCGCAATCCGCTTAGTGAAGCAGCATTACTCGTGGTGCCGATACGTCCCCGAACGGCGAACAACGGTTCACTGGCCTTCTGACGCCAGACGCTGTGGTCGGTGGCCGACGGTTCATGAATCGGTCGGAAGCCAAGCTGTTCGCTGAGGGTGAATTCGGTTGGCGCTGTTCGTCTTCCCTGCGATGGGCCGAGTAGCCACTGCAATACCAGGGCGTCGTCTTCGGGGCAGCTGGCGAGTGCCGCGCCCACGGCGGTGCTGACCTGACCGGCAACATCGGTGCGCAGGCTGGCGGCCAGGCTAGTCAGGCGAATGTCGGCAGCCGTACTGACGGTTGGTCGACCAGCGGGGTTGAACGGCCGAAACAACAGGCCAGGTAGTGCTGCGGCTAGTTGCCGCACAAATGGTTCACCGAGCGGTGACTCCACCGCCAGCAGATACCGCGTGGTGCCGGTGATTTGCCACTGTTCGATCACGACCAACGGCGTTCGTCGCATCATCCCGATCACCGGCCGCGAGGCCATCGGACGGACGAATGCCGTGACGCTTTCCAGCGTCAAACCGCGCGGGATGAACAGCTCCCACCATTGAAGAGCGCGGTCAGGCATGTTCTGCCTCGCGTGACGACATCTGTTCGTTCGATTTTGCTGGCTGCCGTTCCTGATCGAGCTGTTGCCGGGCGAGCGCAATACAGGCCCGAGCGATCTTGCGCAGGGCTGGGTGATCGTTTTCGTCACGGGTGACGCCGACGATTCGCACTGCCTCGTCTGCTCGCTTCTTGGTTAGCTCTGCTCGTTGCTTGTGGGTCATGGCTCCCTCCTCTCGTTGAAATAGGTTGGTACTGCTCGTGATCCGCTCCAGTACGCCCGATTTTCGGGTGCACGAAAGACACCGTCGGAACACGTGCGTGTCCGAGGGAGAGTCCCCTCGAATGACCCAGACACCGATGACGGTGCGGGCGGACTGGATTTGGATCGCTCTGGACGATGCTGGGCTGGCCCGGATTCATTCACGACACTGCGAGATGATCGCGAACCACGCGCCTCTGGCTCAGTCGACCGTGGCTTGAATTACCACGTCGTCCACCAATTACTATGCGGGGCAACGATTACCACGTCAATACAGTGTGACGATTCCACAACAGCGATCGGTACACCTACACCGGGAGACGCAAGGCCACCCTTTGTTCCAAATTTCTAGTGCCCGATCCTGCCTACCATGACGCGGTAGACCACGGAAAGTCCGACGACCATGGCCAGCAGCGGCACCAACGGGTGCAGCAACTCCCATGCCACTCGGCCCGCGACCGCCACGGCCAGCACACCGACCGCCAGACCGAGGATCCGGCCTGGCAGCGGCGGTTTGATGCTGTCTGTCACGGTTACTCGCCCAGACTTTTGCGGAATGCGTCGATCCCACGTTGGCGCAGTTCACCAGTGAAGACGCAGCGGCCAGGGCAGCGGTGCGTTGCCCGCAGTTGCTGACAGCGAGCCAGCAGTTCGGCGGAATCCGTGCCCTTCTGCCGACGTGCGGACTCGTTTGCCGCCCGGCGCCGTGTGGCAATGTCGGCTATTCCGGCGCGATCCAATCGAGTTTGGGATTGCAGCGAATTGCGGGCTTTCGGTTCGCCGACCTGTATGGACAGCTCACCACCAGACCGCGGACCGACCATTTCTCGCCAGCTGTCTCTGTGGACTTCGGGATCGCGAGCCCTCGGATTTTGGCGATCAGACATCACCGATCACCAGCCCTCGGTGAGTTTGGCCGAGCAGCGTGGGCCCGATCTTCGTCCTGCATCATCCGGCGAGCACCGAGGAACACCTCTCGAATACGACGGGTGTTGTCGAGGGCCGTCCACTCGGCATCAAGACTGCGGCGTTGGCGCTCAAGCTGACTGCGGTCAGTCGAGAGCCTGTTTTCCGAGAGCTTGAAGCCGATGGCTACCAGCCCGAGACAGACAATCGCCAGCAGGAGCAGGACCAAGATTGTCTCGATCATGGCTACTACTCCCGTCCCGTATCGGCCACGATGTTGGCCATCATGACGGCTGCGGTGTCAGCAATAGCTCGGTACCGGCCTTCGCCGAGGGGGCACCGGCTGATGTACAACGCTTCGAGCTCAGTGAGTCCGGCGACAGATTGCATCGCCTCGTTGGCGACGTATTCGAGCGCTCTGACACGCGCGGCTTGCACCATGCCTCGGCCGTGCTCGATGGCGACGCCTTCGTTTACCGCCCGATGTATCCGAGCAGGCACAGTTTGGCGGCCAACGGCCAGCGTTCGGCCGATCGGGCGGACGCCGACCGCATCACGCAGGCGGTTTGGAAGGTTGGTTGGCATTTTGGTTCCTCCTTTGCCGAACCCGCCCGGACGATCCGGGCGGGCACGGCGAGCAGAGAGCCAGCGCGAGGAGGAGCCTCCACGGCGGGTTGTACGAGTCAGGGTCCGATCAGAATCCCTGACTCGTCAGATCAACGTGTGCGAAAGGCCTCGTCCAGTTCATCTACTCGATCCTGTTCAGCATTGAGCGCTGCACCAAGGCCGTACTTCCAGCAGTTGAATGCGAATTGCTCCGGATCAACTAGCGACCTCCCGAGCGTCCGCTCTGCAGCACTCCGCTCACGAGCTAGGAACAATTCGATCGCGGACGCGATCAGGTGGGGGTTGTCAGGAGTGAGACGAAGGACGTCAAGGTGGTCATTGGCCGTTGTCCTGCAACCTTTCGTGTCCTCGTCCGGGTAAGATGTCAACATGTCGCGCTCTGCAAACGTGTTCAACTCGATCGGCGAAATATCCATTGGGAGCTCCTTCTGGGGCGGTGGCAGTGAACTACATGTCGAATTTGACGAAATTCTCGGAAATGCAATACGCCCACCCGTGGAAGCTTCCTTCCGACAGATTTCCCAAAAATTTCCCTGGTAGATCGCGATCCGTGAGCACCTCCTCCAGTTCGGATTCGGCGCTGCTGAGCCTGTTGCGTGAGGGCTGTTCAGACTGGAAAGTACTAGAGTCGGAACCGATCAAGTCATGGGCGCGAGAGCGATTTGCACACTTGCGAGATATCCCCGAGAGTGCACTACCTGGATCCATTCGACTTGCGATCCTAAATGCTTGCGAGAAGCACCTCGTTTCGAACAAGTACGTGGACGACGAAGTAGTCTCGATTCTTGTCGGCAAGAAGGAACGTGCTTTAGCGCGGAGATACGTGACGGCGGAGGCTATTCGGGAAACATTGATGGAGCTAAAAGCCATCGGCGAACGCCGAGTGAATCAAATCCTGGCAACGGAAATCGCGCCGAAGATACTTCGCGCAATCGAATTGCAAGGCGCAGGTTCTCCAAACTTGAAGTCGGAATGGCTTGACTGTGAAGTAAGTCTTTCTGCAAGGCCACATCCGTCACACGCGGAACGCTATTATCTACGCGTCGAACTCGAATTCTATTGTTGTTCGTGTGACATAGTTCTTGGCGTCACCGACAATGAAGGTATTGCCGATATGTTATGCGCGAAGTATCCAACCATCACCGAGGTTCTTGTACCTTCCCGAGGCATGACAAGCCGCGCCCATATTCAGTGCTACGACCCAACCGACAACGCTCGCCTCACCGATCTAGTTCCGATTGCTCTTTCCGACACTGATGTACTCAAAATTATCGGGCCAAGTGCCCCGACGAGCGGGGTTCGCTATACAAAGTTCGAGTCACCCGACTACACGGGAAATCTTCAATATCGTTTAGTATTTGATCATGAATTGTCGATAACGACTCATTGCTTTTGGAGCGCGCCACGTCGACTTCATCTGCGCTCAGTAGAGCTTGATTTCGCCGGTTTTCCCAACGCTGATCGCTATGAGTTCGATATTATCCCGAGGATGGGAGTGTTGTCAGTCTTCGGTAGCCATGCGTTGAAGCGCTGGTCGATCATCGGACCGTGCTGGATTGAGTCTGGCCAGGGCGTCTACGTGAATTGGTCAAAGATTGGAGATCGGATTGAATCGGCCGATAATGTTGATTAGTAGACATAACGATCCTCACGCTCAGTTGATCACAAAACGCGCAGCGTCGTTGGGCATTGAGATTCGTCACCTGCGCCTCGGATTAATCGATAAGTATTACACGGTGAGGAGTGCCAACTATGGTCTAACGATTGACTTTGATAACTTTGAATATTCCGCACAATCCGCCGAACAATCAGAAGTTCTGTTTCTTCCGTTTGATGTTAGCAATCCTCCGTGGGTCAACCCACAGGGCAGCGATTTCACAACGAGAGAGTGGAATACGACGATTGAATGCGCCTTATTACAATGGTGGGATGCATGCGACAGGAATTGGCTTATTGCGCCTGGTGCACAAGTCCTCCAGGACAGGAAGATCTATTTATTAAACCTTGCCGGACAAATAGAACCAGAACTGACGATACCTGCGACACACCTTGGCACCAGGTTTCCTGGTCTGGATATTGACAATCGATTCGTCGGAAAAGCTTTGAATGCCTGGCAACAGGTTCATAAGGGACGCTTCTTCAATACAACCGAATTGAGTGCTGGCCAAATTCTTGCGTTAAGCCAAGGCGGAAACAACACTCCTATCATGATCCAGAGATACGTTCCGCACAAATGCGAACTGCGCATCTATTTCGCCCGAGGAAAGTTCGCGTGCGTGAAGGTGGACAGCGGAACTTCTGAATTATCTGACTTCAGGCTACTAACTACAGATACGGGGAGTGCCGAATTTTACCAAGAATGCCTGCCACGTGATATTATGAAAGGGTTGATAGAACTTTGCCGCAGGATCAATGTCTTCTATTGCTGTTTCGATTTCATCGTCGATGAATCCAGTCAGCTTTGGCTAACGGATATTAACCCAACAGGTAGCTGGCGTTACCTATCGAGAGACTTCGACATTGATGTAACTTCGTTTATTCTGGACAACTTAACAGGGGATAGGTAATCAGGCCATGGAAATAATATTCACAGTTCCACGACGCATTCAAAATAGCGACGACGCGCTCCACTGTGTCCAGGCCGCGTTTTCGATGACTGTGGAGTCGCTTACCAACGCACGGGTCGATAATGACCTAGCGGAGAAACTGACTGGTTTCACCGCCGGCGTAGAGACCTGGCCCTATCGCATGCTTGCATGGTTCGCAGAGAACGGGTTTGAGGTCGAACATATTGATGCCCTCGATCCCGTCGCGTTCATCGAGAGTCCACGTACGGAGTTGGAACGGTGCAACCTCGACTCCGAAACGATTGATTACTACTTTCAGATCACTGATTTCGAAGCGGAGGGTGTTGCGATTCGTCGCTGCATTAAGGCGGGAGTTAAGTTCTCAATACGGATTCCAGAGAAGCTGGACTTGACCCGGGGGTTAAAGAGCGGGTGGTTGCCCGTAGTGGCGCTTGACGCTGCTGCCCTAACGCAAGAGGTACGCGACGGATTTCAGGGCCACACCGTTCTGATAACAGGGTTTGATGCTGAAAACGATCGATTTCTAGTTCAGGATTCAGGCCCGCCTGCTCGATGGGACTGGGAAGTAACCGGTGATCAAATTGTGAAATCCATGCGCTCGATCGCAGAGACGTCAGGTACGATCACGCTCGTAAGACGCCCGGCCGCAAGGCTGAAGGGAGGTGCAACCGTGGAGCTAAGTGAACAGCTCGCCTCTGAAGCGAGCGGTCAGGGACTTGACCCACAGCCGTCCGGCTAACGAAGGCTTTGATGGATGGTTGTAGGTACCCGAGTTCAGTCGAGCGACAGACTTGTGTACCTACACCCTCTTGCTTGACTCCTTGGAGACTTGGTCTGGATAGAACTCACCCGACAGCGGAATCGGACCACCTGAGTTCGGCTCGGTGTACATGCCAGAGTAGTCCGACGTTTCATTCTCCGTCGTTTTCTCGCCCTCGAAATGTGCGCTGCTATCTTGCTCAGCTCCGGACACGACTTCTCCTAACCCTTGCTTGCGCTAACGGACAACGTCATCCTACATTCGATCGGAGTTCGTCCCCATTTAGCAATCGTGAGGCACCGTCGACGTCGGCGCTAGACGACCTCGCAAATCCTCGATAGGCGCTCTCGCGCAATATAGGTGCTTTCAATTTTGCTTTATTTCATGGATAATAGTGACACTGCATGAAGAACACGTCACTCCTAACTCGATTTTACCGACTAAAGCTGATACTTAGTGGCGTTATTCTCATCGTTCTGGGAATGCTCTCCTCCGTAACAGCCGATTGGCTCGAATCAACGCAAATAGCGCACGCTATCGTCGCGCTCGCCCGAGGTCTTTCTGACGTCTTACTCGTGACCGGCGCAATAGGTATCGCGATAGATTTCTTCACCGGCCGGGATAAGGACGCCGCCGACACCGAGCGAACTAGAACGGTGCTGAAGGAGCTGACGCCAGATTTCGCTAATGCGGTCATCAAGGGATTCCGGGTGAACAAGGAAGACTTGCAGCGAGTTGCCTCGCCGGAGTTGCTCGATGACATCGCCACGAACGTGCTGTCACTTCGCCTCGGCGATGATCAGTTTGCGCAAGAGATCTATTCCGACATACGCGACCAAGCCATCCATACGCCAGAGCGTTGGCATGACGTGAAGGTCAGCGTTCGGCTCTCTACTGCAGTAGAGAGGAGCACCGTAGGTGCTCCTCGGTTCGATGTCTTAGTTGAATGGGAATACACGACCACGCTCAGTCATCCGACGGCTCGCTTCACGTGCGTCTCAGACTGGGATGAATTTCACGAACTGCTCTCCGATGTTCCCGCCACCTCGGTGTGGCTGATGCCGCAACGTCCAGGTTTTGACGCATCTGACCGCGCGGCCTACGAATTAGTGACATTCAGCATCGACGGCGAACAGCGCAAGATTCGACGAACTGAACGGCAAGGCGCGCAGACGTACAGCGTCGACATCGGTGAAGAGGTCGTCCGCGCTGGCCGACCCGTTCGCGTGCGCTACGCCTTTCGCACGATCACTGATCCCGCCAACCACCGCCTGTTCCTGACCGCCGCGCAACCTGCTCGTGACGTCTCCCTTGCTATTGACTACTCGGCAACGGACATATCGCGGCTGAGTGTGATCGACCTCGTCCCCAGCGCACGTCGCCCGTACGTGAGTCAGCTCCCCGCCGGCACAACCGGCAGGGAGCTGACGATGGAGCTTTCCGGCTGGATTCAAGCCGGTACTGGTTTCACCTTTGTGTGGACCCTCGACTCCGAAGAGACGACAGCGCATCCAGGCACACGCCCAACATCCGCCAGCCCCGCTGCGTAACACCACTCCGCTGTTGCTCAGAAAATAACGATCCGCCGCCAGACATTGTTTTCCTTTCGTCACCTGCCGAAGAGCCCTTCAGCCAGTCGATGCTACTTATAAGTCTGTAGACCTACAAGTAGCATTTCGGCAGCGTCATGTCCCAACATGGAAGGTGACCTGCAACGCGCTGTTGGCCGAAATCTGCGCCGGTACCGGCTGGAACGTGGCCTGAGCCAGGAAGCTTTCGCCGACCTGGTTGGTGTCCATCGGACGTACATGGGCGGCGTCGAGCGTGGCGAGCGAAACTTGACGCTGCGCAGCCTTGAGAAAATCGCCGACATCATCGGCATCGATCCGCTGGCACTACTTTCCGAGTAGTGATCGAGTCAACGGCGCACCGCATCGGTGCTCGACGACCGTGCAAATTCCCGCTATACATATGCATGACATCGGGATCACCGAACCTGTCGGTACCCGCACATACGCTCGAATCGAACAAGCATTCGCCCGCGGGGTCGAGCTTGAAATCGAAGGGACAACGACGACGATGAGTCGCAATACCCAACGCGCAGCCGCGAAACCGCGGCAAGCAGATGCGGAGCCTGACGCACCCAGGCCTATTCTCGGCACGGCATCGGTTGGTCAACTATCCGACTGGGAAACGAACCTGGTCGACCCGACACTCAACTTTGTGAGCGGTGATGCACGCCAGACCGGACTGCCAGACAACTCGGTCGACTTGATCGTTACATCCCCGCCGTATTGGAACAAGCGTGACTACGGGCATGCAGATCAGATCGGCCTAGAGCCGACCTCCGGCGCCTACATTGACGCAATTCTTGAGTGCCTCAATGAGTGGAGGCGCGTCCTCCGTCCTCATGGATCTGTATTCCTGAACGTCGGTGACACCTACTACAACAAGTCTTTGCTTGGCATCCCGGGCCGCATCGAGTGGCGGGCTGTCGAGGAGGGGTGGCTCGTGCGTAATCGCATCATTTGGGCGAAAGACTCCGGCATGCCCGAGCCCGCGAAGAACCGTCTCGCCAACCGTCACGAGTACGTCATCCACCTCACGTACAAGCCGGACTACTACTACGACCTGGTTGGCTACTCAGAGGCGATCGGCAACGGGGCCAACCCGGGCGATGTGTGGACGATCAACCCGGAGCGGAACATGGGGCAGCATCTCGCGCCGTTCCCTCGCGAACTGGTGCGCCGCGCGATCATGCTGGCCGCGCCGACACAGATTTGCGCCACGTGCAATGTGCCCCGTCGCCGTGTAGTGGAGCGCACCGCTGAACTGAACGCATCGCGCCCGCAGGCGAAACGGGCGATGGAGCTTGCCAAGCTGCACAGGTTAACCCCCGAGCACATCCGAGCGATCCAAGCGTTCGGCGTGTCAGACGTTGGCAAGGCCACTAAGTTCCAGAATGGCACTGGCCGCAACAGCGCTGAGGTCCAGCGCCTCGCGAAGGAAGCCAAGGATGCACTCGGCGGCTACTTCCGTGAGTTCACCTTTGCCAACAAGCGCACGGTGGGCTGGACCGACTGCGGACACGGGACGCCCGCCCGCGGAGTTGTGCTCGACCCATTCGCAGGAACCGGCACGACCCTCAAAGTTGCGATCGAGGAAGGGCGCGACGCGATCGGCGTTGACCTTGTCCCACTAATGAATCAGCCCGAAGTCGGTATCTGAATCGGGAGCCCGGCCAGGCTATAGATCGTGTTTGCCATTACAGCCAGTGACTCGTCAATGTGTTCTTCAGAGGAGAGGTCGAGCCGATAGTCGTACACGTCGACTGATCGAACACGGCCAACGTAGACGAGGCCCTTTGTGCCCTTGATCCAAGGGTGGATGAGCAGGGTCAGTGGCCGCCCGTACCGAAGAGCGTAGGTGACGGCCTGCTCGACCTCGCCGCGCTCGGGCAACACGTCATCGGCATCAGCGTGTTTGCCATGGGCAGTGTTCTTCACCTCTGCGATCAATAGGAAGGTGCCGTCGGCCGCGCGGAGAACTATGTCGGGCTGTGCCTTGCCCGGGTCTCGTGTGGCAAGAGCCTGTAGCGGTGTCCCGAGCGGCGCAGGCAAGGGATCAGGCACGTCGTACAGGTTTACCTTCCCGTCGGTGTTGCCATCCAGCACGTCGACAGGCCAGCCGTGTCTCGCCGCGTGTTTCGAGAGGGTGACGCGTACGAAGTTCTCGAACAACTTGTTCGTGTCGATCAACAGCGAGCCCAGCTTCACGTCGGCGCCACCGAGGTCGAGCGCAATGCCGACGCCGCGCAAGATCAAGACAGAGAGGTCGAGTATGGGTCGGTAGTAGGCGCGAGGGTCGGGCAATGGCGTCAGGCCGAGAACCTGCGGATCATCGAGGAAACGGTAATCGGGGTCATGCGCCACCTCTTCGAATGCCAAGAGCTGGCCAGCCAGACGCGCGATCCTCCCTCGGTCGCCCTTGCGCGGCTTGTCCTTCGCCTTCACCAAGTGGGCGTGAACAGCCTCCATCGCGGCCTTGACACACCGGTTGAGCGACGTGTCGACCGTACGCTCGAACCATGAGTAGGCGGCCTTGTTCGGTATGCCGCGCGCGCCGAAGCGCTGCATTGTCCGCTTGAAATCAATACGGCCATGCGGGAAGTGGCCTTCGCTCGCTCGTCGCTCGTACTCGCGTTGCAAGCCCGAATCGACCAATTCGTCCGCGTAGTCGAGGAGTGCGTCGGTGTAAAGATCCATCGCCCAGTCGTCGGCGGTACCACGGCCTGAATACTCCCGAAACGCCGAAAGTGCCAGCACCGTATGGCCAGTCTCGATCACCATGCGGGTGAGGTTGGCGATGGGAACCCGTGGCTTCACCCGCACGACGACGTGCTCGTTGAGCGGGATTACGCCCACGTACGAGGTGGCCTGCAGACGAAGCACGCCTTTACGGAAGTTGGCGCGCAGAATGTCACGCCCATCGATCTCCGAGTTGAGGACGATCTGATGGGCGTCGTTCAGCCACAGTGCCGTGTCGATCTCGATGTGATCGTACTCGGCGCACTCCACCACTTCGATGTCGTTCGGCAGGTGAGTCACTGGCCCGCCTCGGGGTCCGGCGGCGGCTCGCGACCACTTGCGCCCATAGGCGTCCCTTCGGGGGCCGGAACCACAAAGGTCCGCTTCCATGCGGCTTCGACGTCCGCCAGTGTGTTCACATCGCGCCGGAATGCCCGCTGGACCAGATACTTGAGTTGATACTCCCAAATGTCCATCAGTGAGGCCGTGTCAGAAGCATCGGCAAAGTACGCATGTCCAACGGCAGCGGCCGGGTTCTTGCGGGCGTGCTCGTTGACCCGGCGGAACCAGCGAAGCACGCCAGCCGCAAGGGCTTCGTCCATCTCGTTGTCGACAAGGATGCCTTCCAGCAGTTCCGCGCTCGGGTCCATCGATATTTTGGCGAAGCGGCGCTCGAACGCGGCGTCGACCTCGTCGACACCCCTGTCGAAGGGGTTCATAGTTGCGAGGATGATCAAGTTGGTCGGGACCACGAGTTCGTCGCCATTGGCGATTCTGAACGGAAGCTCTCGCTTGCTCCGTTCGACATAGGTAAGAGCCTCGCCGAATACGCGCCCCACGTCGGCGCGGGATAGTTCGTCTATGACAAGCACGTACGCGTTGCCGGGGTCATCCTTGGCGTCATGTGCCAGACTAAGGAACGGGCCCTTCTTGATGCCGAAGCCATCGTTCTCAGGGGAGAAGCCCAGCATAAAGTCCTCATACTGGTAACTGGCGTGGAATTGGACGAATCGGCAGCGAGCGTTGTCACCACCTGTCAAATGTTGCGCGGCGGCCGCTGCGTAGAACGACTTCGATGTTCCTGGTGGGCCGGACAGAAGGACACCGCCGAACTGATTCGCCAGTCTGATGATCTCCTGAACGCGCGGGTCGTTGGCTGCGATTTCAGGTGCATCGGGAGCCGACGAGGCATGGCCAGTAGCGGCCTTTGCTTTGATCCCGATACCGAGGTCGTCGGCTGTCAAAGTCCGGACCTCGGGGATGAGTTCCTCAAACATTGGCAGTCCAAGAGCCGGATGTCGGACCGGCGGCCACACTTGGCTCGGCGAACCAGACGAAGTCGATGTCAGTAGGCACTTCAGTCGTGAACAGCGTCACGAACTCGTTCTCGGTGCCACCCGGATAGGCGAACTTTGTTCTGAACGCCGCAATCAGGTCATTGGGATCAGGATTACCGGACAACACGAAACCATCGTTTCGGAGAAAGTAGGCCCCCATCGCGAGTGCGGACACGGGCTTGTCGTAGAGCATCTGCGTGCGTGCGAGTTCTACGTGATTATCCGGCCATGCGTAGGCGCTCTCGTCCGCCCCTAGCCACCCGCCCCCTTGCTGGCGACGAATGGAGCCGGGCGACCAGCTGCCGGAGATGTTCTCAGCTCTCCAGAAGGTGGGTAGCGGCCTACCCGTGCGCTTGCCGCGGTCGATCATTGGAAAGTAGTACGGCTTTGTCGGGTTGCCCGGCATCTGAATCAGCTTCATCAACTCGGCCGACTTTGCCGACGCATCATGCAGCTTGCCAGCCCGCTGTTGCATCCGGAGATACAGGTACATCACGAAAGTGGGATGGATACGTTCCGCGCCAAGTGTGTCGATTCCCCAGCGCACAGCATTCATCGTTAAGACGTGCGTAACAACGCGATCATGGTCAGCCACATGAGCCAATCTAGTCGCGACGGCGGAGAACTAAGGTCCATATATCCAGCGAGCCGTCTCCAAGAAGCTCGCGCCGAGCCCGATATCTGTTCGGCGCGGTGAGCTTGCCTGAAGGGCTGAACAGATGTGGCGGCTGTCGGGTGCTTGTAGCCGCGTATTAGCCAGCTGAGAGAATAATTCACATGTCGAATCTTTTGAGGGCAGGTTCTCTGGCGCTGACTTCTAGGCAGCACATCGGAAGTCCGGCTGGCTAGCGGAGGAGTCTGCCATGTCACGAACCGTCCACCATGATGGCTGGCGTCATCGGCGTCAGGCTTGGCCCGATCCGCCGTTGTCATGTTGGTCTGAGCAAATCCTCAATAAGTCCCGAGTCCACGGAATCGGCCTGTAAGGAATCTGACGAAATCGCAGAACAACTAATCCTCACACTAGCTGTGTTTCATTCTCGGACGCCGCGATGTCTTCTTCGGAAAAGAGCGGTTGCCGGGGGAACCCTATGCTGTGAAGCTCATTGCCGCTCTCGTCAAGGAAGGTGTGCACGGCCCAGTCGCCGACGATTCTCACCACCTTTTCTGATGTCCTTGCAACTTCAATTCGCCGAACTTCCGAGGATGAGTCCGCTGCTGCAGCCTCTCTAGATGACGGGTCAATTTCATGATTTACCATTAGGTCTCCTTACTTTTGTCTGATGATCTAATATTAACATTTTTATTTCGCGCTGGTGGAGAATTATTTGCGGCATGTTCAGAATCACTTTCGAATGCACGCGCTATTGCGTCGGCGACCGACCAGCCAAGGGGTACATGGATTTCCGCTGTGAATGTGTCGGGCGGGTCGCTATCGATACACAGAAATGCCGCGATCGGCGCGAAGTTATCGTCCCCGTTATTCTCGACTGTACGAGTTAGGATCGGCCAAACGACCGTGGATTTATACGTGCGATTCGGGCTCGAATTCCGGTAACCAGGAAACAGATCGACATTATTGCTGAACCAAAATTTCTTACCCTCGCGGTACAATTCGTTGAAGTCGGTATTCTGATCGATGTAATGCAGCTCTGACTCGGCTCCGCCTACATGCCTATTGCTTCGGACCACAGCCCTGACACGTGGTCGCGCGGTCTCCGCGTCCACAATCTCCTTTACGCAAACGCGACAGTCAACACCCAGGGCGTCCGTAAATGAACGCGCCATGTCGTTACATGCCGTTCGCATGAACCTCAGCGTTTCCCGCTTGCTCAAAGGTGTACGTAGTTCAGCAATTTCGTCATTCAACGTGTGAGCAACCTCAAGCACTAGCATTCCGGCTCGTTGAGCGTTTCTAAGTGATTCAAAATCTTTTCGAATATTGTCGACTGACTCTACGAGCGCTTGGTTACTACGCGAGAAGACCCGAACCATATAGGCAGTCAATGCGACGTATGTCAAAACGATGAAGGCGGTAAGAAAGGCGGACTCAAGGGGCGTGACGCGCCCTTTGACAGTCGCGATCGTGGCGAAAATTGTCACGCACGTACCGACGATGCCGAAAACCACACCTGTCCAGTTAGCAATCGGTCCGGGACTCACGGCGCGAGCTTTGAAGGACGGTTTCATAGGGTCACGATTTCGCCTGTCGGGTCAGCAAATCACACGGGTGTGATTCTGCCCCAAAGGCCACGACAACATCGGATGTGCCCCACGACACGCCACCAAGCATTCTGCAGTCCCCCAGGAAAACGAAGCTGCCATTCCCGCCGATGCTGGGTGTATCGGCTTTAGAACGCCACCGTACCGCAGCCGCCTCAGCGCAACCATTCCCTTCGTTAAGATCACATACCTCTGATCCGATCTACCGTTTGTCGTCATCGACGCCGGACGCCTCGTCTACCGGATTGCAGAATCAGCCGATCAAGATCCGCTGCCATACCACCTCGACTTTTTCCTCATGGGCGACAAGTCGACAACTGGCGTGTGCTTGCCGTTGGCGAGCCCGCAGACTGGCTCCCGTACGCCCGTCGGGCTGTCGAGCTAGTCCGGGCCGAACAAGCCGCATCAGGCATGCTCAGCCAACGACCGAGTCGTCCAACGTGTCTAGCAGGCGTTTCGTTTCCGGCGATGGTTTCGAAAGCCATGCACTTCCCTCCGCCACAAGCAAGCCCCGACCGGATAATCGGTCGGGGCTTGTTTGCTTGTGAGTCAGTCGCTATTTCCTCGGATCGACTTCGCAACCGATGCCGTCGTTGTCACGGTCCAAGTGCGGGCCGTATCTTTCGTCACCCTTAAGCACCGGCGCCCCACCGTCATTCCATGCTTCGGTGCAGTTCTTGTACGGCGAGCTTTGCAACTGCACGTCGAGGGGATGCGCATTTGCCGCCACCAACGGCGTCAGCAGCACTCCGGCAGACGCGAAAACGGTGATGCCAACGGTACGAATGGCCTTGATCATGATTTGCCCTCCCAAGCAAACGGATCCCGGCCCTCGGCAAGTAGGACATACCGCGCGCGTCTTCGCAGCCGAACGGCAAATAAATGTCCCTATTGGGGGACTTCGCTACTTCTCCTCCGTCATGTCGTCACACGGCTTCCATTTGCCGTCCTCTTTCTTGAGGAGGCTGTTCTCGGTGGACGGTTTCTGCGCCTCGCCTTTGTACGTGGCTTTCGTCGTGACATCGACGTGTGCGCTGTCGCCCACGACCTTGATGTTCTCCATCTTGACGAGCTCGATCTCGACGTCGTCGAGAACGGCGAGCTCGTCTTTGGAAGCTTGGTCGAATTCGGTGCGACTCGCCTCGCAGGACAATGCCAACGCTGCCTTTGCGCCACCGGACGACCAGGCCTCGTAGAAGGACTTCACAGCCGCTTCGATCTGCTGCTCTTCGGTCAGTGCTGACTTGTCGTTCGTCGACGAACACGCGGGCGCGAACAGACCTACGATGACCAACGCACCGGCAGCGATCGCGCGTCTCTTGAGTGGTCGCTGAGATTTCGTCATTGAGCAGTCCTGTCGGTGAGGCCTGGGGTTGGCATGTAGAACGTAAGCGACAAAACACCCAACGAAAAGCGGCGCCCCCAGCTGGGGACGCCGCTTCTTCGGTCTAATTGTGCGGGTCAGGCGCTGATCAGTTCCTTCGCCTTATCGGCAACGCGCGTCGGAACGAGCGAGAGCTTTGCCGACTTACGGTCCGGCAGAGCCAGCTTGAAGATCTTCTTCCATACGCTGGCGAGCTGCTTGTGCATCGCCTGGTTGTGGTACGGCACGCCGTAGCGTTCGCAGATCTCCTTGACCTCGACCGACATTTCTTCGTACCGGCTCGCCGGCAGGTCGGGGAAGAGGTGGTGCTCGATCTGGAAGCTCAGGTTGCCCGAGAGGATCTGCAACCAGCGGCCGCCGGTGAAGTTGGCCGAGCCACAGACCTGGCGGTAGTACCAACCGGCCTTGCTTTCGTCTTCGGTCTCTTCGATCGAGAACGTCTGCACGCCTTCGGGGAAGTGACCGCAGAAGATGACCGACGAGGCCCACCAGTTGCGAATGAAGTTCGCCGTCGCGTTACCGGCGAAGGTCAGCGGAGCAAAGGGACCGGACAGGACCGGGAAGATCACGTAGTCCTTGAGCGCCTGCGGACCGGACTTCCGAAGGAAGCGACCGAACGCGTCCTGAGCTTCGGCCCAGGTCTTCTCGCCGCGAATCATCTTCTCCGACTCGAGCTCCTGGAGGGCGGTGCCCCACTGGAAGAAGCTCTGCAGCAGGAACGCATAGATCGGGTTACCGAGCCAGACCGGGTGCCACGGCGTTTCCTCGGTCAGGCGCATGACGCCGTAACCGGTGGCGTCGTGATCCTTGCCGACAATGTTGGTGAACGTGTGGTGGATGTAGTTGTGGGTGTAGCGCCAGCTGTCGCTCGCGATCGTGTTGTCCCACTCGAAGGTGCCCGAGGTCAGCGCCGGGTCCTGCATCCAGTCGTATTGACCGTGCATGACGTTGTGGCCGATCTCCATGTTGTCGATGATTTTCGACAGCGACAGCGCGGTCACTCCGGCGATCCACGCAGGCGGCAGGAAGCCGACGAAGAGCAACCCGCGTCCGGCGATTTCGAGCTTCTTCTGGATCGACACGATGTTGCGGATGTAGTCGGCGTCGCGCTCACCGAGATCGGCGACTACGCGCTGACGAATACCGTCGATTTCCTTGCCGAAGGCTTCGATTTCTTCGGGCGAGAGCCTTTTGTGGGCTGTGGTGGTCATGGCTGTCCTCCAGGTTGAATAGATGATTAGAGGTCGACGGAAACGTTGCCGACTGGCACGGATACGCAGAGCTTGATGCTGGTTTCGGTTTCGCTGCACAGGTCACCGGTCATGACGTTGCGAGTGGTGCCCTCGTCCTTGCGACGTACGCAGGAGAAGCAGATACCCATGCGGCAGCCGTATTCCGGCGTGAGCCCGGCATCCTCGGCCTGCTCCAGCAATGTGCGGCCGCTGTTCGGCGCCGACATTCCGGACTTGGAGAAGCTGATTTCGCCTTCGGCGTCGTCGGTGCTGACGGTCCGGACCGGTGCGGCGAACTGCTCGAGGTGCAGTTGGTCTTCGATGCCTTCCTCGGCCCACAATCCGCGGACTGCGTCCATCAACGGCAGCGGACCGCAGACGAAGGTTTCGGCTTCGGCGTAGTGCTTGTCAGCGGCGATCAAATGCTCGCGGCTGAAGAAGCCGGACAGGTCGCCGCCAAGAGGCTGGTTCGTGTAGGCGCGGACGATCTTGACCGACTCGTACTTCGCCTTGATCGCGTCGAGTTCTTCGCGATAGATGACGTCGTCTTGGGTGAACGCGTAATGCAAGAAGGTGATCTTGCCGTTGTAGGCCTTGTCGCACAGGGTGCGCAGGATCGACATCACCGGGGTGATTCCCGAGCCGCCACTGATGAGCAGGATGCGTCGCGGATGCGGCAACGGCATGACGAACTCGCCTTGCGCCTGCGATAAGTGAACAACTGTTCCGGAAACAGCGTTGTCTCGGAGGTGCCTCGACACGAGCCCGTTCGGGTCGACCTTGACCGTCAACTCGATGAGACCGTCGCGGCGGAACTGCGAGTTCGCCGGCGAGTAGCACCGGGTTCGACGCACTCCGTCGATGTCGACCGACAGGCGGACGAACTGCCCTGCCCGGAAGCCCTGCCAGTTGGAATTCGGCCGCAGGACCAGCGTGACACTGTCCGCGGTCTTGCGGGTGACCTGCTTGATTTCGGCCCGAACTTCGGTAGGAGACCACAGCGGATCGATCATCTCGACGTAGCGGTCTACGCCGTGGGGCGTGAAGGCTGCCTTCACCAGGGACGAACGCAGCACGCGCCGGCCCAGCTTCGACGATGTCAGAACTTGGGTACCTGCGGACATGATCTGCTCCATTCGGTGAACGTTTGTACACCGAATACGTTAGGGGTGATTGCTGGTAACAGCAAGACGTGGGGCAGCGACTTCCGCCACACAGCGCGGTCTTTATGACCCAGCTCACAGAAAGCTGAAGGATGGCGCTGTGTCGGGGCGCCGAATAGAATTACGGTTCACCCTCGCAAGTGAGCACACTTTTCTCGCCTGGATGCGGACCTCACTCGGCTTGGTAACCCTCTTCTGAACTACTCCCCTTCGTGGGTGGCCTTGTCCTGAGTGACTGCATGCGTGGCTGCCTTCGCGCGCTCGAACAGACTCGACGCGAGCCCACTGGCTTTCCCAGCTGCCTCGCTCACTGCGCCGGCAACCGACTTTCCGCCGGGCACCTGATCTGCCAAGGCCCGGATCGGGCTCACGCCGTCTTCGATCGCACCGAACGACATCTGCACCACCTGCGTCGCGGCGCCCCTGGCGGCCCCTGATGCGAGCAGAACGGTTTCGTCGAATTCTTTCGCGATCCCTTGCTCTTTCGCGTACTGCTCCAACAAGTCCTTGCCGAGCCCGGCCTTGTCGAGTAGTCCCGCTTCCAGCGCCTTTTCGGCGGCCTTCTGCACGAGACGACCCTGGACCGTCACCTGCACGGGGACGCCGTCCTTACGCGCGCGGTCGTGAATGCCACCCAGAATCGCCAGCCCGGTATTCCACTCGTTCGTGAATTCCGCAGCCTGCATGACGCTTGGTAGCACGTTCTCGAGATTGAGGAAGGCAGCCTGGTCGGACAGTCGTTGCAGCGCAGGCAGCGGAACGTTGCTCGACAGCTTCAGTACTTGATTCCAGACGTTCTGCTGCTGATCCGGCTCGAGAGTGGTGCCCAGCAGGTCGTCGTCTTCGTTGTCGGTGATGATGCCGATGGCTTGCTCCCGCTTGTCGAGCGGCATCCCCGCCGCGACTTCGAGCATTTCGGGGAGCACGCCGTTGTCACTCGCGGCGACGAGGGCGCTGTGCATTTCGGTCGGATCGAAGTTCGCTGCGATCGTGGACACCGCGTCTTGCTTCGGCTTCGGCAGCAGCGAGACCAGCGGCAACAAGTCCGACAGCTTGCCTGCAGCGACGACGCCCTTCACTTCACGCTCGAAGGTCGCTGGGTCGAGCTTGCCGATCTCGTCGGCGAATACCCGTTTGACCTGCTCAGAAACTCGGGAAATCAATGGCAATGCAGACGCGAACAGTGCGGCCGACCCTTGTGCGGTGCCTACTGCTTCGTTGACGACCTTGGCGACGACCGCTCGATCCTGGAATGCCGAGACACTTGCGAGGCCGCTCAACCCCGCATCGCTCAGGTGCGGAACCATCGGTAACAGCGCGTCCCATACATCGTTGCGGACCGCAGATTCGACCAACGTACTCATCACCTCGGCGCCGTCGAGCGCCTTGGCCTTCGCAAACCGTGCGAGATTCTGCGGGGTCATCTGCCGGGTGGTCGGCAGCAGCATGTCCCACTCACCTGCCGAATCCACCGCCTCGACCAGCGCGTTCAGCACCTTGTCACTCTGCTGGGCGGCGATGTTCGCCATGCGCCCCCGCGTGTGAACGTTGACCTCGTTGAGGAGCTCGATGGCGACGTCGAGCAGATTCTCTTCTCTCGCGGTCTGGATCACCCGCGCGATCCGAGCGTCGTCGATGAGCGGAATGATGATGTCGAACTGATCCTTGTTCTCGGTGACCTCGGCGATTCTGAGCAGCGAGACGTCATCGAGGATCGGCAGCACGCCTGCCAATTGCTCAGGGGTGACGAAATCGACGAGCTGACCCATCGAGATGTATTCACCGGAGGCGATCATCACGGGAAGCAGTTTGCGGGCCACGTCGACGGGAACTTTCGACACCAGCTGGCCGATCTTGCGGGGGTCGACGTATGGCAGCGTCTCCGCCATCAAGCTCACCGGCAACTTCGGGACGAGCTTCAGCGCCTTCTCCTCGTCGACCAGGCCCGCGACGCCGGCAGCCAGGCGAGGCTCGAAGTAGATCGGGGCGAGCTTGACGATTATCGGATTCGGTACCAACTTGGCGGCGGCGGCGAGGTTCTTCAATCGCGACTCTGCGCCTTCGAAGAACTGATCGGCTACGAGGTAGCGAAATTCGCGAAGCTGGCGCCAACCGATCGTTTCGAGGAATTCGAGCGCGGCAACGTCTTCCCCGAGTACCCGGGACAGCTTGATGATCTCTGCTTTTGTGTCGACAGCGTCGCTCATTTCTTGCCCCCGATGATCGCCCGGACCGGTCCGCGAAGCATCATCGGCAAGCCGTTGATCGTCGCTTCGGTGCTCTTGTCCAGCTCGGCCAACTGATGGACTTTTGCGTGTTTGAGCGTGTCGACGAGCCAGGTGAGCCGCTCCTCGGGCAAAGCCCTGAACTTGTCGGGCAGCGAACCGCCCAGCTCGTCCGCCAGTGTTTGCGCGCGTTCACTCATTGCACTCTCCCGCTCGAAGTCCCACGACCCTGCTGTCGTGATTTCGACCCTAAGCTCGCGCTGCTGGCGAGACAGGAGAACCGACGTTTTCCCCGTTATTGCTCGTTGAGCGGTTCGCGACCCGCGCCGGGGGAGCCTTGGTAGGCCTGCACGATTTCGAGCCAACGGTCGGCTTCATGCCCGACGGCCTGCAATGCCGTGTCTTCGCGATGCCTACGACGGGTGGCGACCAAGGCGAAGTCGAGGGCGCTGCCGAGAACGCGCTGCGAGGTGTGCGCGTGCCCGCCGGTCCACGTCTTTCCGCTGGGTAGCGACAACTCGACCCTGATTTCTTCGTCGGGAAGCGGCTGGTTGTGCGCGTCGAACGATGCTTTCTGGTTGTGGACGGCGAGTTCGGCGATGTACTTCAGGCGGTCAGTGCCGACGACCTCGACGCCGATCGTGTCCGCGATATCGAGGGTGTGCGCCCATGCCTCCATCAACCTGGCCTTGGCCATCCACTCAGGCGTGACCAACCCGCTGAACCACGGAATGCGGCTGTCAGGCGGCAGATTCTTCAATGCCGTGGCCAACGACTTGCGGGTACTTCGCCACAGACCGAGCATGACCGGTCGCGGGGCAAAACCGGTCAGGCGTGCGGTGCCGTCCCCCAACAGCGCGGGGTCGATCGCACGTCCGGCCGAGCCGACCGCCGCGGCAGGAGTGGCAACCCGAACGAATTTGCATGCGGTCAGCGTTGCGGCGTCGCTGGTTGCGAGATGGGCGATCTGATCCTTGATCTTCCAGCCCGGACTCGGTGTCTGCGTCTTCCACAATTGATCGTTCAGCTTCTCCAGGAGGCGGTCGGTCGCCGCCCATTCCTCCTGCAAATCATCGACGATCTCCGCAATATCGCTCACGTCCGCGACGTTAGTACAGGCGCCAAGCCGTCACATCGGTTCGGCGGGATCGGCCGAGCCTAAGGTCTAGGAGTGGACCGAGACCGTGATGAAACGGGCCGAGCGCGCAACGCCCGTGCGCGAGATGCGCTGGGGCGCCCCTTGCCCCCGGGCAGCATCGGCGCAGCGCGCATCCCGGACGACCTCGATCTTCCTCCGGAAGAGACGCTGACCTACGCCCAACAGCTACTCGACAGCGGCCTCGCCTTCAATGCGCACGAAGTGCTGGAGGCGGCCTGGAAGAACGGTCCGGAGGACGAACGCGAGCTGTGGCAGGGGCTAGCGCAACTTGCCGTCGGGATTACGCATATCCAACGAGGAAATCCGAAAGGCGCGCGCACCCTGCTCCGACGGGCGTCGAGTCGCATCGGAAGGAGCGCCGCTCCCTACGGCATCGACGCAGCCGGTCTCGTCGACTTTGCGGATGGCCTGCTCGAATCCCTCGCCGCCGATGCTCCCTTCTCGACGGAGCAGCTGAAGCCGCGATTGACTAACAACTAGCTTGTCCGAAATATGCAATCCACAGCCGCGCGGTGGGGGAACACTCGAAGGATGACTACAGAAGAGAACACCGCAGACCGCTTCCGCAGGCTCGCTGCCACTCTCACGCAACGCGTCGATTCGGTACCGCAGGACCGGTGGGACGACGCCTCGCCGTGCGACGGCTGGAGCGCACGCGATGTGTTGCGACACGTCGTCGATTCGCAGGCGGACTTCGTCACCAAAGTCGACTTGGAGATTCCACCGGGCCCGTCCGTCGACGACGATCCGAGCGCGGCGTGGCAGCACACACGCGACGCTATGCAGGCAATTCTCGATGATCCCGCCAAAGCGAACCGCTCGTACGACAGTTCCTTCGGCAGCTCGACGTTGGCCAAAACCGTCGATTCGTTCTTCTGCTTCGACCTCGTCGTCCACGGTTGGGACATCGCCCACGCGACGGGGATCGACGAGTCGATCGCTCCGAAAGACCTCGATTTCCTGAAGAGCTTCGCTGATGGAATGGGCGACATGATGCGGACCTCCGGATCCTTCGGTCCAGCTGTCGACGTGCCCGTAGATGCCGACCAACAAACGAAGGTCCTCGCCTACCTTGGCCGCACCATGTGAGAATCTCCGCATGCACGTCCGCGACTTCTACGTCCTGCAGCGCATTACCCTGCTGGTGAATCGGTACGAGATCAATGCCGCCAATCCGGACGGCAGCTTTGGGGAGCTCCTCGCTTTCGCCGAGCAGAAGCGCTTCAAGATGAAAGAAGAAGTGCAGTTCTTCACCGATGACAGCAAGTCGCAACTCGCCTTCACTTTCAAAGCCAGGCAACGTCTGGACCTGCATGCCGAGCACGATGTGCTCGATGCGTCGGGCCAGCCGCTTGGCTGGTTCAAGAAGGATTTCGGCTCGAGCCTTTTCCGCTCGACCTGGCTCATGGCCGGACCAGGCTATGAGGCGAAGGGCCAAGAGCGACGCCCAGTGATCGCTGTCCTGCGTCGGGTCTGGGACTACATTCCCTACCTCAGCGACTTTTGGGTGCCGTTCATCTTCCACTTCGACTTCGTCGACACAGCGACGGGGAAAGAAGCGATGGTCAGCGAGCGAATCAAGACCATTCGGGATGCGTACGCCATCCGCGTGAGCGATCCGCGAATCGACTTCCGCGTGGCTGCATCCATGGCAGTCGCGCTCGACGCTTTCCAAGGTCGCTGATCGGCAACGGCCGGTTCGCCCCGAGTCCGTCGGGTGATCTGCACATCGGCAACCTACGGACCGCATTGTTGGCGTGGCTGTTCGCACGGTCCACGGGGCGCGGCTTCGTACTCCGGATCGATGATCTGGACCGAGTCCGTCCCGGGGCCGCGCAACGGCAGATCGCCGACCTCGCTGCGATCGGGCTCGACTGGGACGGTCCAGTGGTCCGCCAAACCGAGCGGTCCGGGGTGTACGACGCAGCGATCGAGCGGCTGATCAACGCTGGCCTGACCTACGAATGTTATTGCACAAGAAGGGAAATCCAGCAGGCAGCGTCGGCTCCGCATGCGCCACAAGGTGCATATCCGGGGACGTGTCGTGGCCTTACCGACAGCGAGCGAACCGCAAAGCGAGCCGCGGGTCGACCGCCTGCGCTGCGGCTTCGTGCTGCGGTCCGGGAGTTCACGATCGTCGACGAGTTGCACGGGCGGTTCACCGGCCTCGTCGACGACCTGGTGCTACGCCGGGGCGACGGCACCACCGCCTACAACCTCGCGGTCGTCGTCGACGACGCCGACCAGCGCGTAGACCAAGTGGTCCGAGGTGACGACCTGCTCTCCTCGACGCCGCGGCAGGCCTACCTCGCCGAGGTCCTCGACCTGCCGATTCCCACCTACGCGCATGTTCCGTTGGCGCTCAACGAAACAGGTCAGCGCCTGGCAAAACGGGACGGTCCGGTGACGCTGTCGGAGCTGATCGCCGGCGGGCAGACGGCAGGTCAGGTGTTGGAAACGATCGCGGCGTCGTTGGGCCTGGTCGGCACTACGTCGCACGCAATGCTGGACACGTTCGATCCGCGCCGGCTACCGACCACGCCGTGGGTGGTCAGTACGTAGCGACGCCGAGCGAGTTGTAATTGATGCTCCCGATCGCTGCGGCGAAGAAGATGATCACGATGGCCGCAAGCAGAATGTCGATGCCGCCGATGACAATTCCGCCGATCGCCAGGCCACGGCCGTCTTGGCCGGTCTGCTTGATCTGATTCAGCGCGACGACACCGAGAATCACGGCAACGATGCCCGCCAGTCCGAGAACTCCGCAGAACAGAGACAGGGGAAGCGCTGCGATACCGACGCACAATGACGCGATAGCCATGCCGTTCTGGCCTGCCGGTCGCGGAAAATCGCCGTAGCCCTGCGGGTACGCGGGCGGCGGGTAGCCACCCTGACCTTGATACGGCTGCTGACCGTACGGCTGCTGCGGCGGCGGGCCTGGGTACGGCGGGATGGGCGGTCCGGGCGTCTCGTAGCGCAACGTCTGCTCGTACGGTCCGGGCGGCGGTGGAATGTCGTCGAACTGTGGCCGGGACCCGGGCGGGGGTGCGTCCGCCGGGACGTTGTCGTTCGACTGAGCGTCGTTGTCGCCCTTACGTAACCAGTCGCCCGACCCAGAATTCGTCATGCCGATGAGCGTAAGGTACCGGCCGCGTACATGCGAGACAGTTCGGGCTGATTGGATATTGGCCGTGACCGAGTCGAAATCGCAGGACCGAGATGCCGAGCATGCAGCGTTCGCCCACGTCAGCAGGGGGTACTACCCCATCATCGTGGCGCTGTTCACCGCGACGCTGATCATCTCGAATGTGTGCGCCGCCAAATGGGTGGTGTTCCTGGGCAACTTCGACGTCTCCGTCGGTCCGCTGCAAATTCTGCCGATCAATACCGACGGCGCGTTCTTCCTGTTCCCACTCGCCTACATCCTCGGCGACGTGCTGAGCGAGGTCTACGGATTCCGGGCGACCAGTCGCGCCATCTACATCGGCTTCGGGGCACTCATCCTCGGCGCCTTCTGTTTCTGGATCGCGACCGAACTGCCCTCGGCGGACCCTGTCCGGCAGCACGATTTCCAATCGATCGTCGGTGTGGTCCCCCGACTGGTCCTTGCCGGCGTCGTCGCATTCCTCGTAGGTCAGATCCTCAATTCCTACGTCTTGGTTCTCATCAAGGAAAAAACCAAGGAAAAGCACCTGTGGGCGCGGCTGATCGGTTCGACCATCGTCGGCGAATTCGCAGACACGTTGATCTTCTGCTCGATCGCGGCAGGCGCCATCGGTATCAACACCTGGCGCGACTTCATAAACTACGTGCTCGTCGGGTTCCTGTGGAAGACGCTCGTCGAGGTGGTCGTGATGCCGTTCACCTACCAGGCGATCGCGATCATCAAGAAGCGCGAGCCTACCTACGGTGCGTCAGGACTTGTAGAAAGTCGCTAGCGTCTGCGCCTTCAAGTCGTCGAAATAGCCGCCGTCGATGCTGTCGCGAATTCGATCGACAAGCGCAATCGTGAAGCGCTCGTTGTGAATCGTGCACAGCGTCGACGCCAGCATCTCCTTCGCCTTGAACAGGTGATGAAGGTAGGCGCGGGTGTAATGCGTGCAGGTGTAGCAGTCGCATTCGTCGTCGATCGGCGTGAAATCGCGACGGAACCGGCTGGTGTCGATGTTGAAGCGCCCGGTCGGTGCGTAGATCGCAGCGTTGCGGGCGACGCGTGACGGGTTGACGCAGTCGAAGGTGTCTGCGCCGTTCGCGATAGCGACGAACAGGTCGTCGGGTTCGCTGATACCCAGCATGTGCCGTGGCTTGTGCGCTGGAAGTTCGTCGCTGCACCAGCCGACGATCGTGCCCAGATTGTGTTTCTCCAGCGCTCCCCCGATGCCGAAGCCGTCGAAGTCCAACGCCGCCAACCCTTTGCTGGCCTGCCGGCGCAGGTCTTCGTATTGCGCGCCCTGCACCACACCGAAGAGTGCTTGATACGGCTTGGTCGCGCGCTCAGCGGTCAGTCGTTGGTGCTCGGCGACGCACCGAGCAGCCCACGCCTGCGTCCGGTCGACCGACTTCTCCTGGTAGGTACGGGTGTTGAGCAGGGTGGTGAGCTCGTCGAACGCGAAGATGATGTCGGCACCGATTCGGTGCTGGATCTGCATCGAGATCTCCGGCGTGAATCGGTGTGTCGACCCGTCGAGGTGAGACTTGAAGGTCACACCGTCGTCGTCGACCACGGCAAGACGTTCTTTGCCTTTGGCGATGACATCGTCGGACCGTACGCCGACTGCTTCCATCGCCAGGACCTTCTTGAACCCGACACCCAGCGACATCACTTGGAAGCCACCACTGTCGGTGAACGTCGGTCCGTGCCAGTTCATGAACTTCGACAGTCCGCCGGCTTCGTCGATGATGTCGGACCCGGGCTGGAGGTACAGGTGATACGCATTTGCCAGAACCGCCTGGGCGCCATGAGCTTTCACCATTTCGGGCAGCACGGCCTTGACAGTGGCCTTGGTACCTACCGGAACGAACGCCGGGGTGGCGATGTCGCCGTGCGGGGTTGTCACCAGACCTGTTCGACCGTGCTTGCCTGGCAGTTCGGTGCGCACCTCGAACCCGAACTGTGCGCGCTTTTCACCCATGGAGGGGTCAGACTCGCGCACGGTTAGGCTTCAGCGCCGACGAATTGGCTGTTGTAGAGCCTGCTGTATGCGCCGTTGGACGCCAGCAGTCGATCGTGCGTGCCTTGCTCGACGATGCGACCGTGCTCCATGACGACGATGAGATCGGCGTCGCGGATGGTCGAGAGCCGGTGGGCGATGACGAAACTGGTCCGGTCGCTGCGGAGCGCGGCGGTCGCGTGCTGGACCAACGTCTCGGTCCGAGTGTCGACCGAACTGGTCGCTTCGTCGAGGATGAGGATCGACGGCTTCGCCAGGAACGCTCGGGCAATGGTGATCAACTGCTTCTCGCCCGCACTGACCCCGCCGCCCTCTTCATCGATCATCGTGTCGTAGCCGTCGGGCAGCGAGTGCGCGAAGCGATCGACGTAGGCAGCCCTGGCGGCATCGAAGATCTCGTCATCGGTCGCGTTCGGATTTCCGTACGCGATGTTCTCCTTGATGGTCCCGCCGAAAAGCCAAGTGTCCTGCAGCACCATTCCGATTCGCGCGCGCAGATGGTCGCGACTCATCGTCGAAATATCGACGCCGTCCACCGTGATGCGACCGGCGCCCACCTCGTAGAACCGCATGATCAAGTTGACGAGCGTCGTCTTTCCCGCCCCCGTCGGACCGACGATCGCAACAACCTGACCAGGCTCGGCAATCAACGACAGGTGTTCGATCAGCGGGACGTCTGGGTCGTAGCTGAACGAGACGTTCTGGAACTCGACGCGACCGCGATCGACCGGCGGCGGCTCTTCTTCCGTCGGGTCCGGAATCTGCTCCTCGGCATCGAGGATCTCGAAGATGCGCTCGGCCGATGCGACGCCGGACTGCAGCAGGTTCACCATCGCGCCGATCTGGGTGAGCGGCTGCGTGAACGAACGCGAGTACTGAATGAACGCCTGGACCTCGCCCAGGCTCAGCGAACCGGACGCGACCCGAAGCCCGCCGACGACCGCGATGAGCACGTAATTCAGGTTTCCGAGAAACATGATCGCAGGCATGATCAGCCCGGAAATGAACTGCGCACGGAAGCTCGCCTGGAACAGTGCTTCGTTCTTTTCGTCGAAAACCTGCTCCACCTCCTTGCTACGACCGAACGCTTTCACCAGTTCGTGGCCGGTGTAGGCCTCCTCGACCTGCGCGTTGACTTCGCCGGTGTACTTCCACTGGTTCACGAAGTGTGGCTTCGACCGTTTCGCGATCTGCGCGGTCACCCAGATCGCCGCGGGCACGGTCAGGAATGCGATCACCGACAGCAGCGGCGAGATCCAGAGCATCATGCCCAAGATGCCGAGGACCGACAGCACCGACATCAACAGTTGGCTCATCGTCTGCTGCAGGCTCGTCGACACGTTGTCGACGTCGTTGGTCACGCGGCTCAGCAAGTCGCCGCGAGGTGCCTTGTCGAAATAGCTCAGCGGCAACCGGTGGATCTTGTCTTCGATGTCTCGGCGCAGACGCTTCACGCTGCGCTGAATCACGACATTGAGCAGTGCACCCTGCATCCACTGGAAGACCGAGGCACCGATGTAGAGCGCGAGGACCAGCAGCAACACCCGGCCCACGGCACCGAAATCAACGCCCACCCCAGGAACGACGGCCATCCCCGAGAGCATGTCGGCGACCTTGTCGTTGCCGCTGGCTCGAAGCGCCTCGATCGCTTGATCCTTCGTCAGCCCGGGCTGGAGCTGCTTGCCGACGACGCCGTCGAAGATGATGTTCGTCGCGCGGCCGAGCAGGTTCGGTCCGAGCGTCGTCAGCACCACGCTGGTGATCGCCAACGCGACGATCGCCATGATCGATGCCCGCTCGGGTGCCAGTCTGTTCAGGAGCCGCTGCAGCGAGGGACCGAAGGATTTGGGCTTTGTCCCCGGCGCGCCCGGTATCGCGGCGGCCATCCCGGGGCGCGTCATGTCCGGTCTCGTTTCTCGAAGCGTGGTGCGCCGGCTGCGGCCATCTGAGAGTCGACGATTTCTGCGTACTCAGGGCACTCGGCCAGCAGTTTCTCGTGGCGGCCTATCGCGATGATCTCGCCGTCGTCGAGCACGATGATGCGGTCGGCATCGACGATCGTCGACACCCGTTGCGCCACAATGATGACCGTCGCCTGCTCGGTGACCGGGCGCAGCGCTTCCCGCAGGCGGGCGTCAGTGGCGAGGTCCAGCGCCGAGAACGAATCGTCGAACAGATAGATGTTCGGCTTCTTCACAAGTGCGCGCGCGATGGCCAAGCGCTGGCGCTGGCCGCCGGAAACCGTCGTGCCGCCCTGGGCGACCGGCGTATCCAATCCTTGGGGCATCTCGCGGACGAAGTCTGCGGCCTGCGCGATTTCCAGACATCGCCACAATTCGTCGTCGGTGGCATCGGGATTGCCGTAGCGCAGGTTGCTGGCGACGGTCCCAGAGAACAGGTACGGCTTCTGCGGAACGAGTCCGATCTGGCTGCGCAGCAGGTCAGGGTCGAGGTTGCGGACGTCGGTGTCGCCGACGTAGACGACGCCGTCGGTCACGTCGATGAGCCGCGGAATGAGGTTGAGCAGCGTCGACTTGCCGGAACCGGTGGCCCCTACGATGGCCGTCGTCTCGCCTGGTTCGGCTCGGAAGCTGATCGACTTGAGGACCGGCTCCTCCGCGCCGGGGAACGCGTATTCGGCGAACGAGAATTCCACGAAGCCGGGGTGAGCGTGGAACGGTTCGGGATGACGCGGCGGCTCGACAGTCGACTCGGTATCGAGCACCTCGACGATTCGCTCGGCACACACCGATGCGCGCGGCACCAGCATCGCCATGAACGACGCCATCATCACCGACATCAAGATCTGCATGATGTAGCTCAGCAAGGCCGTCAGCGACCCGATCTGCATCGAGCCGTCGTCGATTTCGTGGCCACCGAACCAGATGACGGCGACGCTGGTCACGTTGCTGATCAGCATGACCGTCGGGAACATCAGCGCCAGCAGCCTGCCGACTCCCAACGCAGCTTCCGTAAGTTCGGTGTTGGCAACGCCGAATCGCCACATCTCGTTGCGTTCGCGGACGAAGGCCCGAATGACTCTGATGCCCGTGATCTGTTCCCGTAGAACTCGATTGACCGCGTCGATCTTGACCTGCATCGACCTGAACAACGGCACCATCTTGGCGATGATGACGCCCATGGACAGGCCGAGCGCGGGCACGGCGAGCACCAGAATCCACGACAGGCCGAGGTCTTGACGAAGGGCCATGATGACGCCGCCGACGCACATGATCGGCGCCATCACCATGATCGTCGCGCTCATGACGATCAGCAGCTGGACCTGCTGAACGTCGTTGGTATTGCGCGTGATCAGTGACGGCGCACCGAAACTACCCACTTCGCGCGCGGAGAACGTGCCGACTCGGTGCAGGATCGCGCCGCGAATATCTCGCCCCGCGGCCATCGCGGCTTTCGCACCGAGATAGACCGACCCCACCGAGCACGCGATCTGCAGGCCGGTGACCAGGAACATCGTCAGACCGGTCGACCAGATGTACCCGATATCGCCCTTGACCACGCCGTTGTCGATGATGTCGGCGTTGAGGCTCGGCAGGTACAGCGATGCGATGACCGAAATCAACTGCAAGACAACGACCCCCACCAACTGCTGTCGGTAGGGGTAGAGGTAGGTGCGAAGCAATCGAATCAACATCTTGATCGAAGGCTACCGGTCCTTTGTAGCGCCGCGCACAGTTGCGCCTCCTTGTGTCCGGTTCCGGCTCTAAGGTGTTCGGGTGGGTCCGACATGGGGGGAAGCTGCGCACACGATCGGTCTGCACGGCCTTTTCGTCGGTCTCGGAGTTGCTGTAGCTGCGGCAGTTTTCGCCGCCGAGGCACGCCGACGTGGGGCAATGCACGAACAGTCGCTGGTCGCGGTGACGGGCGCGCTGGTCGGCGGCGCGATCGGTATGCGACTGTCCGGCGTGACGCCGCATATAGACCCGGAACGCAACCCCGATTTTGCGCAGGCGTGGGCGTTCGGTTCGCACAGCATCCTCGGCGGTCTGGTCGGCGCGTACGTCGGTGTGCTGGTCGCGAAGCGGATCATCGGCTACAAGACCAAGACCGGCGACCTGTTCGCTCCCGCAGTCGCAGCCGGCATGGCAGTCGGCAGGATCGGTTGCTTCCTGACCGAGGCGCCCGGGCGGCCGACCAGCTTGCCGTGGGGCATTCACGCACCGGCAAGTCGACCGGAATGCCCTGGCTGCCTTGCCGGCGTCGCGATGCATCCGTCGTTTCTCTACGAAATCGCTTTCCAGGCGACCGCTTTCGCAGTTCTGTTGTGGTTGCGGCCGCGCATCAGCCAGCCCGGCGAACTGTTCACGCTGTACGTGTCGGCCTACGCGGTGTTCCGATTCTTCGTGGAATTCACCAGGGCCAACGACACGGTGTGGCTGGATCTGACCCGGCCGCAATGGTTTCTGCTGCCCGGGCTCGTCCTGGTCGGCTGGCGCCTGCACCGCGGTTATCGCAGGGGCTACTACGACGACATATTCCACCGACACAAGGTTGCTACGTGACCACTCCTCCCCAGCCGCCGCCGGACGACGCAGAGCCGTGGCCGTATCCACAGCAGCCGCCACCACCGCAGGGTTACCCCGCCTATCCGCCGCCGCAGTATCCGGTTTATCCGCCGGGGTATCCGCCGCCGCGGCGCAACAATGACGGCGGAATCGTCATCGGCTTCGTGTTCGTCGGCATCACGGTGTCGGTGGTCCTCAACATCCTTGTGATGATTGCGGCGCTGTCGATCGTCGGGGCGGATTCGAACGTCGGCAATGACGGCACCCAATTTCTGTGGATCTCCGGTGTGCTGAGCGTCGTGGTCGCGTTCGGTGGTGGCGGCGGTTTGATCGCGTTCAAGAAGCCCTGGACCAAAGGGATGGGGATCGGGCTGATGATCGGCTGGGCGTTGATGTCGATACTCGTCGGCTTCTGCGTCTCGATTCTCCAAGGCAGCCTCGGGTGACCGGCAAACCCCTGCGCGGCGACCGAATCCTGCGCTACGTCAATGCTTTCTGTCCGCTGTGCCACGACGAGGATCCCTGGCGCCCATTGACCGACGTCGCTCGGCTGTCCGGTTGGCTGGCCGCGCGCGACGACCGCGTCTGGCTCGAACGTGCTTGCCGCACGCACGGATTGGTTCGCACGCTCTACGACGAGGATCCGGAAATCCTTGCCTACCTCGAAGAGTGGACCGCGCCGACCAAACAGCACACCCCGGACGTCGCCGGAAACTTCGATCCGATTCCGTCGGCCTACCTACGCGGTCTACCGGAGATGCAGACCCAGCACACGTGCATTCTGTTGGCCGATATCGCCGAGGCCTGCAACCTGCGCTGCCCGACCTGTTTCACCGACTCGTCCCCTGACCTGAACGGGATCGTCCCGGTCGCCGACATCCTTGCCAACATCGACCAGCGGCTCGAACGCGAAGACGGCAAGCTCGACGTCGTCATGCTCAGCGGCGGCGAACCGACGTTGCACCCACAGCTGCCGGAACTGCTGTACGAGCTGACGAGTCGGCCGATCACCCGGATCTTGATCAACAGCAACGGTCTGCTGATCGCGCGCGACGACGACCTGCTCGACCTGCTGACCGAGCATCGGGAGCGCGTCGAGGTCTACCTCCAATTCGATGGGCTGTCGGCGGAAGCGTCGCGGCATCACCGCGGCGGGGACCTGCGGAAACAGAAGGCCCTCGCCGTCGAACGGCTCTCCGAGCGCGCAATTTTCACGACCCTCGTGATGACCGCGGCGCTCGGCGTCAACGATGGCGAGATCGGCGACGTCGTCAAGCTCGCCCTGGCAACGCCCTACATCAGCGGAGTATCGCTGCAGCCGCAGTTCGGGTCGGGCCGGTCCGGGGCGATCGATCCGGTGAACAGGCTCACCCACACCGGCGTCTTGAAGCGGCTCGGTCCGCAGACCGACGGCCTGGTGACCTGGCGCGACCTGACCGCGCTGCCGTGCTCGCACCCGCATTGCTGCTCGGTCGGGTACATGATTCGCGACGACTCAGAGCAGTGGCGGTCGCTCACCGCGCTGATCGGTCACGACCGGCTGAAAGAGAACCTCGGTCTGGTGTCGAACCGGATCGCCGACCAGGAAGTCCCGCGCGAACTACGGCTTGCGGTGCAAGAATCGCTGCTCGGATTGCTGTCGGAACAGTCGTCGCTGTCGCATCCGCAGATGGGTGAAGTATGGCGAAACATTTGTGAGAACTGCGATCTCGGCCTGTCCACGCTGCTGACCTTGGCGTCGTCGGGTTTGCCTGGTCGTCGGCGGCGTTTGCGTCGGATGCTCGGCGAACGCGTCGTCCGCATCACCGTCAAGCCGTTCATGGACATGTCGACGATGCTCGAGGAACGCCTCACCCAATGCTGTGTGCACGTGAGCACGCGTTCCGAGCAGGATCAGTGCGCGCCATTCTGTGCGGTCCAGGCCTGGGTGCCGTTGGGTCGTCAGCGCCTCTCGGCTGCCGCGAAAGTGCAGCTCCTGTGACCCCACCAGGTCGTGAGTCTTTTAGGAGTCCAGGGACTCCTAAAAGACTCACGAGGGGTGAGGAGCCGTACGACCCCCTGCGGCTGTGTGTTTACGCGACGGTCGCGGTCCTTGCCTGGCTGCTCGGTCCGTGGGCGGTCCTGGGTTTCGCGATCCTGGGACTGGTGGGCTACATCCGGGCACGGCAAGCGGGTCTGCTGCAGAGCAAATGCAAACTGCGAGATACCCGACTGGTGATCGGGTATCTCGCAGTTATCGCTGTGGCCGCGTTGGCAGCCATCGTCTGGCGACTGTGGTCCTGGGCTAGCTGACCGGGACCAGTTCCTTCTTCTCGAGGTCGACCGGAGCGGACTCCAGCTTCTGGCCTTCGATATCGACATTCGGCAGGATGCGATCTAGCCATGCGGGCAGCCACCACGCCTTGTCGCCGAGCAGTGCCATCACGGACGGGATGATCACCATCCGGACCACGAAGGCGTCGAAGAAGACGGCCGCGGCGAGGGCGAAGCCCATTGCCTTGATGAAGGAATCCGGCTCAGCCATGAAGGCTGCGAACACCGACATCATGATGATGGCCGCTGCAGTGACCACTCGAGCGCCGTGGTTGAAGCCTGCGACGACTGCTTCCTTCGCGGTGGCGCCCTTCATGTATTCCTCACGCATCCGGCTGACCAGGAACACCTGGTAGTCCATTGCGAGACCGAACACCACACCGATCAGGAAGATCGGCATGAAGCTGACGATCGGCTGCGGGTTCGAGATGATGCCGAGCCAGCCTTCCTGGAAGATCGCGACCGTTGCGCCGAAGGTTGCGACAACGCTGAGCAGGAAGCCCAAGGTTGCGGTCAGCGGCACGAGGATCGAGCGGAAGACGAGCATCAGCAGCACGAACGCCAGCCCGACCACGACGGCGAGGTACGGAATCAGGGCGCTCTGCAGGCGGTCGGACACATCGTTCTCGAGTGCGGTCTGGCCGGTGACGCCGTAGCTGACACCGATCTTCGAGTTCAGCCCGGACTCGGCGTCGCGCAGATTCTGGACGAGGTCCTTTGTGCTGTCGCTGCTCGGTGAACTCTTGGGCGTCACGAGGACCTGTGCGGTATCGCCGGCCTGGTTGACAGCGACGATCTGCGCGTTCGCAACATCGCTCTGCGCGTCGATCGTGGACAGCACCTGACCAAAGGCATCCTGCGGACCGACCGAAGAGTTCTTCGCATCGACGATCACCATCAACGGACCGTTCTTGCCTGGACCGAAGCTGTTGTTGACCAGGTCGTAGGCCTTGCGAGCGCTGGTCGCCGGATCGGCGGTGCCCTGGTTCGGGAGTGACAGCGCCAGGCTCGTCGCTGGGATCGCCAGCAGCCCGAGCAACAGCACGCCGGCGATGAGCGGCACTGCGGGCACCCGAGTCACGAAGGTCGCGAAGCGAACCGCTCGGGTCGGCTTGGTCGAATCGCCTTCGGCATCCCGTGACTTCAAGAAAGGCACCTTGCCTGCGAAGGCCTTCGTGCCGAACAAGCCGAGGATCGCGGGCAACAGGGTCAGCGCGATCAGCACCGCGATCAGCACCGTAAACGCTGCGGCAGCACCCATGTCCGAGAGGAACGGAATGCCGACGACTCGCAATGCGACGAGTGCGATGATGACCGTCAAGCCTGCGAACACCACGGCCGAACCGGCGGTTCCCACTGCTCGACCTGCAGCTTCTGCCCGGTCGTCGGTGTTTTCGAGTTCATGTCGGTAGCGCGACACGATGAACAGCGAGTAGTCGATCGCAACAGCCAGACCGATCATGATGGCGAGAGTCGGGGTCATGGACGACAGGTCCATGAATCCGGTGGCGATGGTGATGCCCATGCTGCCGATGGCGATGCCGACGATCGCGGTGATGAGCGGAAGACCCGCTGCGACGAGCGAACCGAAGGTGATCATCAGAACCACAGCCGCAACGCCGATGCCGACCAGTTCGGTGGCACCGCCCGGTGGCGATTGGGTCGAAGCTGCGTTGCCACTGACCTCGACGGTGAGGCCCGCGTCGCGTCCAACCTGGGCGGCGTTGTCGATCGCGCTGCGTAGTTCGTCATCCACGTCTCCCTGGCCACCGTTGAACGGGACCGTGACGTAGCCGACGGACTGGTCAGGACTCAGCGGTTCGAGTGCCTTCGCGTTCGCCACCGCTTGGTCGACCGATGTGCCTTTGCTCTCGGCCTGCTTGACCATGCCGTCGGTCATATTGCGCGCCGCGACGACCGGATTGACGATTGCCTGGTCCCCTGCCTTCGCCGCGTCCTTGACCTGCGGAATCTCGCGGATCTTCGCGATGACGGCATCCATCGCAGCCTGGTTCTGCTGCGATTCGAGCGTCTGCCCGGCCGGAGCGGCGAAGACGTAGCGCGCACTCAACGAGTTGAACGGGTCGTCGGCCTGGGCAGCCGGGAATCGTTCGGCCATGAGGTCCTGCGCCTTCTGCGCAGGCGTTCCCGGAATCGAGAACGACTCACTGGTCGGGCCGGAGAGCGTCGCCGCGCCGATTCCGGCGAGGACCAGCGCCGCGAGCCAGAGCGACAACACGATCGCTTTTTTTCGGTAAGCGAACTTACCGATTCGATACAAATAGGTAGCCACGATGTACTCCTGGTGGGGGTGGTTCGAGCAGTTCTCAGTTGGGTTGCGGCAGGCCGCGACGAATGAGCGCGAGCGCTTCGGTCATGAGTTGAGCTGGGGTTCTGCCCTGTGCGTTCTCGCTGATGGACAGTTCGAGCACCGTCTTCACGGCGCCGCCGATGGCTACCTGAAGGAGGTTGGGATAGAGATCGGAATCGATGTCGGTGCCGGTCCGTTCCGCAAGCGCCTCGCCGAACAGCCGAGACACGTTGTTGTGCATCTGCATCGTCTTGACCATGAGTGCAGGCGACTCTTCGATGAGCCGAGGTAGGGCACACATCTCTTCGATGTCGCGGGTCGTATCGGACACATATGCGACGGCCAACCGTTCGAGCGAGTCCCAGATCGACTCATCCTCCGGGCAGGCGCGAAGTGCATCGACCCACTCCTGGACGGACGCTTCCGCTTGGTAGAGGATTGCGTCCTCCTTCGAAGCGAAGTAGTTGTGGAAGGTGCGCGTTGAAACATCGGCTTCGGCGGCGATGGCCTCCGCGGTCACCCCATCCAGACCGTGCACGCGCGAGAGCCGGACGGCGGCCGCACTGAGCGCAGCGCGGGTCGCAGCCTTTTTTCGGTCTCGGAGTCCGGTTGAACTGGTCATGCGTTCAACCATACGGAACTTGCAGAGCCGTGCAAGTTTGCAGAGATATGCAATGTGAGTGTGTTTGGTTACACAACGGAGCAAGCTGTGACGGCAGTCACGCAACACAGGGAGGTCCGAACGTGAGTGTCAACGTGCGCACCGCACGGCTGCGGCAGCGGGTGCGCAGACAGATCAAGGCCGTCAGAACGCGAGAACCCGTCGCTACAGCACACGACGCCATCGGTCCACAGCCACCCGACGACGCGACCGTCAACTTCGTACTCGACGTGTCCTTGCGCCTGGGTGAGGTCCAAATGTCCAGTGGCGCAGGTGCATCCGACGTCACGGCCACGATCATCGCGCTCACCACCGCGCTCGGACTCCCGCAATGCGAGGTCGACGTCATCTTCACGTCGATCACCGTCACGTGCCACCGCGGCACGACGATGGCGCCGGTCACCGCGCTGCGCGTCGTCCGATCCCGAAGCCTCGACTACACCCGGTTGACCGCTGCGGAGATCCTGGTTCACAAGATCGTCCGAGGGAACATCGACGCCAAGGCCGCCCACCTCGAACTCCAGGCCATGACTAGCGCGCCGCACCCCTACCCCCGCTGGGTTGCCACGCTTGCGTGGGGCGGCCTCGCCGCGTTCATCACCATGATCCTCGGCGGCGGCTTCGATATCGCGATCGTCGCCATGGTCATCAGCGCCGTCGTCGACCGCGTCGGTCGTAGGCTCAACCGCTACCAGTTGCCGTTCTTCTACCAGCAGATAGTGGGTGGACTGGTCGCGACGCTGTCGGCGATGGCCGTGGTGAGCAGCAATCTCCTTACGACGGACAAACCCACGCTGCTGGTCGCCGCTGCGATCACCGTGCTGCTCTCCGGGCTTTCGACAGTCTCGGCGGTGCAGGATGCGATCACCGGCTACAACGTGACCGCCGCCGGTCGCATCGTCGAAACGATCCTGATGAGCGCCGGTTTGATTGCGGGCGTGGTTTTGGCGCTCAAGATTGCGGTCCTACTGGGGCTGCCGCGGACGCCGTTGCCCGAGGTCGTCGGCACAACGCCGCAACGGCTGCCGCTGATCGTCCTGGGCAGCATCGGCGCAGCGGCGTGTTTCGCACTCGCGTCGTACTCGACCTTTCGCGGCATGGCGGTCGCCGGAGCAGCCGGCGGAATCGGCGGCGCGGTCTACGGCGGACTCATGTTGACCGACATCGGCGCGGTCGGGGCCTCGGCCTTCGCGGCAGCGCTCGTCGGATTCTGCGGCGGCGTCCTCGCCCGCAGGCTCAAAGTGACACCGCTCGTCGTCGCCGTATCCGGCATCACTCCACTGCTACCCGGCCTGTCTACCTATCGCGGTCTCTATCAACTCGGCGTCGAGCGCAGCGGCGATATCTCGACCATCATGTCCGCCATCGGAATCGGCTTGGCGCTCGCGGCAGGTGTCGTACTCGGCGAATTCCTGGCCCAGCCGGTCCGTACCGGGCTCGGCAGACTCGAACGGAAGCTCTCCGGTCCGCGCATGGCCGGACCGCTCGAACCGGCCGATCGACGCCTGGATTAGCGGCGACGCCATGCTCCCGGGTCCGCAGTGAGGTCGGCAATGAATTCCGGCAACTCATTACGCGCGACGTCGTCGATACTCACCTTTTCGAGCACGGCACGCAGATTGACGCGTACAGCGATCCACACCTGCTGCAACGGCTCGGCATAGCCCGAATATCGAACATCCTCCGGCCGCTGCCCGACGACCGACGCAAGTGGTCCCTCGACCGAGCGAATCACGTCAGCGATGCTGATCTCGGCCGCAGGCTTGGCCAGCCAGTACCCACCGTCCGGACCGCGTCGACTGCACACGAGATCACTACGACGCAGGTCGCCGAGGACCGCTTCGAGGAACTTCGGCGGGATCGCCTGCGCGCTCGCGATTGCCTCGGCCTTCGCGGGTTCGCCGCTGGAATGGGCGAGTTCGAGCAGAACACGCACAGCACAGTCGACTCTTGCCGTGATGTGCACGTATCTCCTTACTCGGGCGAGTGAGCCAATTATGAGTGGTCGGCGCGCAATACCGACATCGCGACGTCGAGCAGCACGCGCTCGACCTCCTCGACGGACGCTTCGGGGACCAGTTCGTTGGAGGTGAGCGCAATACCGAGCACTTCGAGAGTGGCGGCCGCTCGCAACTGCTGCTCGACCGTGGGGTGCGGCCCAGCCAACCAGGTCCGCATCCGTTCGTTGATCCGGAGCACCTCAGGAAAGCGATCGCCGATGGCATTCATGATCGGGATCGCGTCCCGCACGAACAACACACCGGTCTCGCGGTGGCGGACAAGGCTGGCGATGTAGCGACCGAGCATCGGCCGCACGTCGTCCTCAGTGAACGACGTCTCGTCCAGAGCAGTTGCTATCGAGCCGATTTCGTCAAGCACAGGTCCGACGATGGCGACGAGCAAGTCTGCCTTCGATGCATAGTGGTAGTAGAGCGATGCTTTCGTGATGCCCACCTCGTCGGCGACTTCACGCAAGCTCGTCTGGTCGAAACCCTTCGTCGCGATCAGCCGGATCGCGGCGTCGCGGATTGCACTTCGTGTGTCGCGGGCGCGCATATTCCCTCTCCCGCCGGACCCTCGAAATAAGGTTGTTCTACCTACCGTGCGGTAGGTAGTCTACCGAGGGACGGTCGTCCAAACACCTGTTTCGGAGGGGCACAGTGTTTGCAAGCCTGGCAAGATTCGTAGTCCATAATCCGTGGAAGATCATCGCTGCGTGGATCATTGCGGCTATCGCCGTGGTCTCGTTCGCACCCACTCTCGCAGATGTACTCAACCGAGAGCAGCAAGGCTTCCTGCCCGACAAGTACGAATCGGTGCAGGCGGGGAACGTCGCAAAGACGGCGTTCGCCAAGTCCGACGACGCGACCGCGCAGATCGTGGTCACACGCGAGGACGGCGGCGCACTCTCCGACAGCGATCAAGCCAAGGTGCAAGCACTGTCGGACAAGCTGGCGTCAGCCAAGATCGACCGTGTCGTCGCAGCAGCGACCGGCCCGCAGGCGGTGTCGGAGAACAAGAAGGTCCAACTGATCTCGGTCCAACTCCAGGGCCTGCCGGACAAACCAGAAGTATTCGACGCCATCAAAGAGATTCGCAAGGTCGGCACCGAAGACCTGAAGGGCAGCGGAATTCGCATGGCCGTCACCGGCGATGCCGCCCTCGGCGTCGACAACGCGGACGCCTTCGAGAACGCCCTCGTCATCCTGTCGCTCGCGACGATCGTCCTCATCATCACGTTGCTGCTCATCATCTATCGCAGCCCGGTTGCCGCGTTCCTGCCGATCGTCTGCGTTGCCATCGTGTCCTCGATCGCACCCGGCGTGATCGCGCTCGTCGCGAAAGCGACCGGCCTGCAGGTCGACCAATCGCTGCAGATCATCGTGACGATCGTGCTGTTCGGCGTTGGAACCGACTACATCCTCTTCTTGCTGTTCCGTTATCGGGAACTGTTGCGCGAGGGCATGGAATCGAAGGCCGCGCTCGAACTCGCCTTGGAACGCGTCGGTGAAGTCATCGCGTCCGCAGCGGGGGCAATCATCGTCGCGTTCATGGCACTGCTGCTTGCCATCTTCGGTGCGTTCCGGTCGCTCGGGCCAGGTTTGGCGATCGCCGTAGGGATCATGGCCGTTGCCGCACTCACGCTCATCCCGGCCGTCGTCTCGCTGATCGGTCCGAAGGTGTTCTGGCCGTCGAAATCGTGGCAGAACGAGCCCAAGGGAACGAGATTCGCGAAGCTCGGCGATTTGACCGGTCGCAAACCCGCCCTCGTCGCCCTGGTATCCGGCGGGATCATGGTGGTGCTGGCGCTGGGAATGTTCAGCTTCAAGACCGACTACGACCAGGTCGCGCAGCTGCCGAGCGATACCGAATCTGCTCGCGGAATCAAGGACCTCACCCTCGGCTTCCCGGCAGGCGCCCTCAATCCCACCCTGACGTACATCCATTCGACGAACGGTCAGCCGCTGGCGCCCGCCGACGTCCAGCGCGTCGCCCAAGAATTGAAGACAGCACCCGGCGTGGGCGGCGTGATGCCAGGCGCGACAGGCGATCTCGGCACCATTTCGAAGGACGGCAAGACCGCGGTCATCACGTTGCTGCTGAACGCAAGTCCGTATGCCAACGAGGCCCTCGATACCGTCGAGCCGCTCCGCGACAAGGCACACTCGCTGGCACCTGCCGGGACCGAGATCCTCGTAGGTGGCCCGACGCCGGCCTTTGCCGACATCCGGGACGCGAATTCGCGCGACTTGACGGTGATCTTCCCGGTCGCCGGCATCCTGATCGCGATCATCCTGGGTCTACTGCTCCGCAGCGTCGTCGCACCGCTCTACCTGATGGCATCGGTGCTGCTGCTGTTCTTCTCCACGATGGGTGCGACGGCGTTTGCCTTCGTCACGCTCGATGGCCGTGCGGGAGTGAGCTTTTCGCTACCGATCATGTTGTATCTGTTCGTGGTAGCGATCGGTACGGACTACAACATCCTCATGATCGCGAGGCTTCGAGAAGAAGCGCGGCAAGGTCGAGAACCGCGAGACGCGGCACGCTTGGCGATCGCACACGGCGGTCCGTCGGTCGGTGCGGCAGGCATGATCCTCGCAGGCACTTTCGCTTCGATGCTGCTCGCTGGTATCGCCTTCCTCACCGAGATGGGATTCGCTGTCGCACTTGGCATTCTGCTCTCGTCGTTCGTGATGGCGATGTTCCTCGTGCCGTCCATCACCGCGCTGCTCGGTCACAAGGCGTGGTGGCCCGGCCATGGCGATGTCGGTGCTGCGAAGCCGGACGACGAAGTCGACCTGGTGAAGGTGGGCTGATTCAGCCTATGCCGAGAGCTTTGGCGAAGCCGGGCCACGAGTTGTGGATGTCGTCTTCCCAGTAGCCCCACGAGTGCGTGCCGCCCGCGCGGAAGTCGAACGTCGCAGGAATGTTGAGCGCGGCCAGGCGATCGGCTAGATGGTGCGTGCAGGCGTTGGTCGCGGCTTCGATGATGCCGCCGGTCACCGCCTGGTTCGCCAGCATCAACGGACTGTCGAGGAGCCGTGGATTCGCCAGCGTGTCATGGACTCCCGGTAACCCGTTACCGCTGGATAAGTACAAGTACATGCCACGCAGCTTTTCGGCGTTGACGTAGGGATCGGCATTCGTCCATGCGGGGTCGTTGTCCTCGCCCCACATGTTCGCCGCGTCCGCACGTCCACGTCCTTCGACGACCAGTCGGACGAACTGACGGCCGACCGGAGTACTGGTTTCGGCGCAACCGCTGTACGCGCCGACCGCTTTGTAGAGCGTCGGCGCCGCTTGCGCGAGGGCGAGGGCAGCGCCGCCCGCCATCGACACGCCGGCGATCGCATTGGTCCTACTGGTCCCGAGCGCGGCATCGACGATCGGCGGCAGTTCCTTCGTCAGGAAGGTCGTCCACTTCTGTCTGCCGATCGACGGATCATCGCGCTGCCAGTCGGTGTAGTAGCTGAAGGCGCCACCTACCGGGATCACGATGTTGACGTTCTTATCTGCGAAGAACTTGTCGATATCGGTCTGGGTGTACCAGTTCAGCGAGTCGAGACCGCCGCCTGCACCGTTGAGCAAGTACAGGACCGGACGGGGCGCACTGTTATCCGCCGCATGAAAGACCTGCATGTCGATATTGCGGTCCATCGCCGCTGAATGCACCGAGAAGATCGAATGGCGATCATCGACCTTCGTCGTCTTGACCAGCGACGGCGCTGCCGGTTCAGCCTGTACAGGCGCGGCAGCCAGCAGTGGCGCGGCGACGAGTGCCGCAACTGCCAGTATCGCCTTGAACACCCTCATGCCTCTCTATGCAGAACAGTTTCGACGGACCGGTGAGTGCGAATCATGCTGCGGCACAATCGCACACACCGCTGCGGGCCGTCGGATCGAACGAACTAGCTACTTCCGAGAACGAGGCACAAGGGTCCGAGCGCGCACTTCGCCGCCGTTTCGGACTCCGCCTTGCACGGAACGAACTTTCCTTGATAAACGCAGACGGTGTCGATGATGTCTGCACTCGCTGTCCCTGGGCTCATGAAGGCCGCCCCCGCCGCGACCGCAAAACCCGCAATGCCCACTGCGAAAGATCGTTTGAGGCCTGATCTGGACATGATTGCTCCAATTCTGTCTTGCTCTGACAAATACTTCGACGAACCCGGCTCCCGACCAAGACAGAGATTCGCACGCTGGAAAGGCCCGCGCCGCAAAGATTCTGAACCGATTCGCAATGGTGTCGCGTTTGTTACCGATGATGCAGATGTTACGAGTGGGGTTAATGGGGCGAAATCGCTGATGGGAAGCACAAAAGCCCCACGATCCGACCGCGACACACCGAAAGGGCATCAACGGGCACAAAAAAGCTCCCCACCTGCATTACGCAGATGGGGAGCTCTGGCGGTGGCGGAGGGATTTGAACCCTCGGAGGGGGGTTACCCCTCACACGCTTTCGAGGCGTGCTCCTTAGGCCGCTCGGACACGCCACCGCCGCAGACTCTACCGGAACTCGGCAGGACCGCTAAATCGCTCTATGCGCCGCCGCCCGTGGCCTTGTCCTTCAGCTCGTTGGCCGTCTCCTTGGCCTTCTCGATGCCCTCCTTGAGAACGTCCTGAGCCTTGTCTGCAAGTTCCTGCGCCTTGGTTATCGCTCCTTCGAGAGCTTCCTTGGCCTGACCAGCAACGTTTTCCGCGTTTGCCTTTGCGTCGTCTGCAATACCCATGACATCCTCCGTGACGTTTGGCGCACCGGTCGTCCGGCACGGTCACATCGTCGCACTTCACGCCACCGTTGAAAGGAGTTTCTTGCAAGCTCATTTCTAACGCTGGGAGCGAAAGAATTCGTCGAGCAACGCGGCGCATTCGTCGGCGAGCACACCACCCTTGACGTCTGGTCGGTGGTTGAGCCTGCGATCGCGGACCACGTCCCACAGCGAGCCCACCGCGCCCGTTTTCGGCTCCCACGCGCCGAACACCACTCGCGAGATACGAGCCGCCACCAACGCACCCGCACACATCGTGCAGGGCTCGAGCGTCACGGCCAGGGTGAGACCGTCGAGGCGCCAGCCGTCGCCGTACACCTTCGCAGCTTGTCTCAGCGCCAGGATCTCGGCATGAGCCGTCGGGTCGCCGGTTTCCTCACGCGCATTTGCCGCGCGCGCGAGGACCGTTCCGTTCGCGTCGACGACGACAGCCCCGACCGGCACATCGGCCGCACTCGCCGACCGCGCCGCATCGATCGCGGCACGGATCAGCTCTTTGTCATCCAACGACGGTCGTCCGACTACCGGGGGAGCTTGTCGAGCACCGCGGCCAACTCGTTCGCGAAGCCCAATCGGGCCGCGATCATGCCGAGTTGCTCGTCGGGATACAGGTCGGTTTCGGCGACGATCACACTCAACACCGGCTCGGGCAAGCCCAGGTCCGCCAGCACGCTGAGATCGCCTTCCTCCCAGGGCTCCACGTCGTCCAACTCGTCCGGGTCGATGTCCGGAATCTCGACGTTGATCGCGTCGAGGATGTCGGCGGCGATGTCGTAATCGATCGCAGCGGTCGCGTCGGACAGCAGAATTCGCGTGCCAGACGGCGCAGGCCGGAGCACGACGAAGAACTCGTCGTCGACGTCCAAAAGCCCGAAAACAGCTCCTGAGCTGCGTAGTTCACGAAGTTCGGTCTCCGCGGCGGCCAAGCTGGTAAGTGCAGCACCTGTCATCGGTGTGCACTTCCACTTGCCCTCTTCGCGGACGACGGCGACGCCGAACCCCTCGAGATCGTCGAACTCCTCGGGGGTCGCCCTATTCGTACTCGAGCGCTGTGCAGCCATGGCCGCAACGGTAGTCCGCCCAGCCCGGATTGTTGAAGTCGCTACGGCGAATGGGCGAACGACACCCGGCGCGGCGCCGTATGAAAACCTTTGTGGGTGCCTGACGTCCAACCACCCGTGTGTGTCCTCGGCCTCGGATTGATCGGCGGATCGCTGCTGCGTGCCGCCGTTGCGGCTGGTCGCGATGCGTGGGGATACAACCGCTCAGCTGACGCAGTCGACCAAGCCGTCGCCGACGGCTTCGATGCGAGCACCGACCTGGTCGCCGTGCTTCAAAGGGCACGTGCCGCCGACGCGCTCGTCGTCATCGCCGTGCCCATGCCCGCGGTCGACGGCATCTTGGGGATCGTCGCGGAGCACGCGCCTGACTGCGCGCTGACCGACGTCGTCAGTGTGAAGGCGCCGGTGGCCGCAGCGGTCCGTCGGCGTGGGCTCGGCGCGCGGTACGTCGGCGGACACCCGATGGCTGGTACAGCCGAATCAGGCTGGTCAGCCTCCGACGGTGGCTTGTTCCGGGATGCGGTGTGGGTTGTCGGGGTCGACGATCATGCCGACCCTGTCGTATGGGAGCAGGTCGCGCGTGTGGCCCTGGACTGCGGCTCGGTTGTGGTGCCTGCCGAATCCGTCGAGCACGACCAGGCGGTCGCGCGCATCTCCCATCTACCCCACCTACTGGCCGAGGCACTCGCACTGTCTGGTGCGCGCGGCGGCAGTCTTGCGCTCACGTTGGCCGCCGGGTCGTTCCGAGACGGCACTCGCGTTGCCGCCACCGCTCCCCCGCTGGTCCGAGCGATGTGCGAGGCCAACGACCGGGCATTGCTCGAAGCACTCGACGAAACTCTGGCGGTTTTGGAGGCCGCACGGTCGGCGTTGGCACGCGACGGCTCGACTGCCGATCTCGTCGACGCCGGTCATGCGGCGCGCCTTCGCTACGAACGGCACGAAAGATGGGCGATCACCGACCTCGAACCGGGGACTCCAGGCTGGCTCGGTCGCCTTCGCAACGCCGGCCGCAAAGGTGGGGCACTCTTCGAACTGTGAGTGAATTTCACCACTGGAGGGGTGAGACGCGCGCACGGTTTAGATGCGCTCGGCGAGGCCCCGGTAATCGAGGATGAAACCATCCGCGTCGACCGTGACCGACGACGAGGAGACCGGCGAGAGCACGTGGATCCCGTCGCCACCACTGCTGTAAGTGAGGCTGGCTTCGGCGACGCTGAGATCCGGCAGGTTGACGTAGACGACCGGCACTTGCAGGTCTTCGGAGTCGGCCTGCATCCCGTACCGGCGAATCGGCAGCGTGTTGAAGAACGGGCTGAGCACAACGTCGACATCGAGCGCGCCGCCGAACGTCGACCGGAGGTGCGTCGTCGGGCTCTCCACCATCCAATAGCCTTCTTCGTCCCGGCTGATCGAGATGTGCCGCTCACCCGACGCGATGCTGGTCCGCAGCGAAAGCCGGCGGGTGACGCCATTTTCGTCGGTCACCAGGTCGTAAGACGCGCTGAACGCGGGGTGTTCCGGGCAGGCGCCGCCGATGATCCGGCCGACCGCTTTGATCCGATTTCCGTTGAGCTGCACCCGAACCGACTCCATCCGGGGTGCGTTGTGCGCACGCCACGTCAAGATGGCAGGCCAAGTCGACGGGGCACGGTCTGTCTGTGCGGACCATTGGGCTGGGTTGGTCACCCGTCTACGGTATGCGATCTTGAGCGATCCCCGAAGTCAGACCAGCGATTCGCGCCACGCGGCGTGTAGTCGGGCGAACCGACCGGTGCCGCCGATCAACTCTGCGGGGCTACCGTCTTCGACAATGCGGCCGCCATCCATCACCAGCACTCGATCGGCGATCGCGACTGTCGACAAGCGGTGGGCGATGATGAGGGCGGTTCGTCCGTTCAGCACGGTCTCCAGCGCGCGCTGCACCAGCCGCTCGCCGGGGATGTCGAGGCTCGACGTCGCCTCGTCGAGCACGATCACCGAGGGCGACGCGAGGAATACTCGCGCGAAGGCAACGAGCTGGCGTTGACCGGCCGACAAGCGACCGCCGCGACGCCGAACATCTGTATCGAAACCGTCCGGAAGCTTGGCGACGATCTCGGCAAGCCCAACCGCGCGTGCCGCCGCGACGATCTCTTCATCGGTCGCGTCCGGCTTGCCGAGGCGAATGTTGTCGGCGACCGAACCGGAGAACAGGTACGCCTCCTGGGTGACCATCACGATGTTGCGCCGCAGGTCGGTATCGGAGATGTCCCGCAGATCGATCCCATCGAGTGTGACCGTGCCGCCGGACGGGTCGTAGAACCGCGCGAGCAGTTTCGCCAGCGTCGACTTGCCCGCGCCGGTGGCACCGACCAGCGCAACGACCTGACCCGCTGGCACATCGAGCGAAAAGCGAGGTAGCACAGGTTGATCGGGCTCGTTCGAGTACGAGAACCACGCATTGTCGACGCGGATCGCGCCTTCGGCCCGGCCGATCGGCACAGGGTGCTCCGGCTCCACGACCGACGGCTCTTCTTCGAGCACACCGGAGAGTTTCTCCAGCGCGGCTGCCGCCGATTGGTAGGAGTTGAAGACCTGCGCGAGCTCGTCCAACGGCCCGTAGAACCGCCGCAGGTACAACAGATAGGCCGCGAGCACGCCGATCTCGGTCTGCCCGTGCATCACTCGCCAACCACCGACAACCAGAATCACTGCTGTGGTGACGTTCCCGATGAGTCTCGTCAGACCTGTGTAGGTCGCCATACCGTGCAATGCGTCGGTATTGGCGGCGCGGTAGCGCGCGTCCTCGCCTGCGAGGATCGAATCGTTGCGTGCCTCGCGCCGAAACGCCTGCACGGCACGGATTCCGCCCATCGACTCGACGAAATGGACGACCACGTTGGCGATCGCACCTCGCGTCCGTCGATAACCCGCCCGCTGACGCCTTCCCGCCGCGCGGGTGATGAAGGCCAGCGGGATGAAGCCGGCGAGCACCACGAGCGCGAGCGGAACGTCGAGGTACACCAAGATGACGGCGATAGTGACGACCGACAGGATCGCGCTGATCGCGTCGTTGAGCGCGCTCTCCAGCAGCCCTTCCAGTGATTCGAGGTCGCTGGTGAGCCGCGAGATGATCCGACCCGATGTGTACCGCTCGTGGAAGCCGACGCTGAGGCGCTGAGTGTGACCGAACACGCGCAGCCGCAGATCGAACAGAATGCTCTGACTGAGCTTGCCGCTGATCATCAGGAACGCATAAGTCGTGGCCGCACCGAGCAACGCCATCGCGATGAAACCGCCGACCGCGACGTACAGCGGCGTCCACCGACCGTCCGCCGCAGACCGCACGCCGACGTCGAGGGCATAGGCAACGAACAACGGACCAGCGACCATCGCGAGGTTGTCGACGACGATGATCCCGCCTGCCGCAGCAGCCAGGCGCCGGTACGGCCGAACCAACGAGGCCAGCAACCGCCGAGAACGACTGGCCAGCACCAGATTTCCAGCGGCGGTGACCTCTTTGTCCTCGTTCGCGACGCCACGCCAGCTGTCGTCGGAATCATTCTCCGCCATGTCGATCACCACCCATCAGGTGGCGATACAGCGCGGATGTCTCCAGCAGGTTCGTGTGAGTGCCTTCGGCGACGATGCGACCGCGGTCGAGGACGGCCACCCGATCGGCAAGGGCAGCCGTTGACGGACGGTGGGCGACGAGCAGCGTCGTCGAATGGTGCAGCACCCGCCGCAACGCAGCTTGGACCCGTTCCTCGGTATCGACATCGAGCGCCGACAGCGGATCGTCGAGGACAAGGACGCGCGGCTTGGCGAGAACCGCCCTCGCCAACGCCAGCCGCTGACGCTGACCGCCGGACAAACTGAGCCCTTGCTCACCGATCCGCGTGTCCAATCCCCACGGCAGCGCGTCGACGAACTCGGTCGCGTGCGCGAGTTCGAGAGCTGTTCTGATCTCGTCGTCGGTCGCGTCAGGCTTACCGAGCGCGACGTTTTCGCGCACGCTCGCCGAAAACAGCACGGGCTCTTCGAAAGCCACCGACACGAAGGACCGCAGGTCCGCCAAGCGCAGCGACCTGATGTCGATTCCGTCGACCGTGATGGATCCGGCCGTCACGTCGAACAGTCGAGGGACCAGATTCAGCAGTGCAGTCTTGCCGCTGCCGGTGGCGCCGACCAGAGCGAGCGTCTCCCCCGGTTCGACCACGAGGCTGACATCGCGCAGTTGCGAACGCCTGGCATCGGGAAACGTGAAGCCGACGTGTTCGAACCGCAGTTCGCCGGTCAGTGGGGCAGGCAATTCGGCCGGTTGGACAGGTTCGTGGATCGCAACCGGGGTGTCGATGATTTCCCAGAACCGGTCGGCGGCGGTGCGAGCATTGTTCAACTCCGCCAACAGAAATCCGAACGACTCGATGGGCCACTGGATGAAGGTGGCGAGGGTGATCCCCGCGACGACCGTCCCGAGCGTCATCGTGCCGTCGACGATTCCATGCGCGCCGACAGCGAGCATCAACGCAATGGAAACCGGCGGCAGGCTGACGATCGTCGACCAGAGTGCCGCGCCATAGCGGACCTTCGTCAGCTCGATCGATTTGAGCTCGTGCGACTGCCGGGCGAAACGCCAGCCCACATACGCACCACGACCGAACGCCTTGACGACGCGGATGCCTTGGACCGCCTCTTCGACGGTCGTAGCGACATCGCCGGATTGGTCCTGCGCGCGCCGAGCAGCGATTCGGTACAACCGCTCGAAGCGAATGCAGGCGAACAGCAATGGAATTGCGAACGCCAGCTCGATCAACCCGAAAGCCGGGTTCAGCACGAACAACGCTACGACTCCGACAACGACGATTGCGGAGTTGGTGACGATGAACGGCGCGATGAAGGCGACGAAGCGACGCATCGTCGACATGTCACCGATCGCGCGCGACAGCAGCTGGCCTGAATCCCAACTGTCGTGCACGCCGACCGACAACGCCTGCAGCGTGCGGAAAAGCTTGGCGCGCATGTTGATTTCGAACTGGCTCGACGTGTGCGCGACCAACCAGCGCCGACCCCACACACCGGCGGCGTCGAGCACACCGAGTGCGAGGACCAACAGCACCGGCCACCACAACGCATCAAGGTTTCCGTCGGCAATGGGCCCGTCGATGATGCGCGCCGTGACGAGCGGGATGACGATTCCGGTGAGCATGGCGACGAACGACAGCCCGATTGCGCCTGCCAGGGTGAACCGGAACGGGCGAATGTACGGCCAGAACCGACGGAGCGAGTGGCGTCGGCGAGGCTGCTCCGGCGTCGGCTCGACCCCGGACTGCAATCGCTCGTCTTCTTCGAGCAGATCCCAGACCGGCGCACGAACGTCAGTCGTCGCGGTCACCGAAACCCCCTTCAGGCTTGTTTTGGATGCTCCCACGGGGTACCGACAGCTCCAACCGATTTTCCGCGCCGGGCATTCCAGCGTCGCTGCGCAAAGCTGTCGGTGATCTCGAGTAACGTTCGGTTGCAAATCCCCAATCGCACGAGACGCGGAAGGACGCTGTGACTGCTGGCGGAAGCATGGTCGGGCTGTTCGCCGGCATCGGTGGGCTCGAACTCGGCTTGAGCGAACACGGCTGGCGCACAGAGCTGTTGTGCGAGATCGATCCAGGCGCTCAGGCCGTGTTGCGCAACCGATTCGCCGATGTCCCACTGCATTCCGACGTCACCCGGCTACGCGCTCTCCCGGCAGATACCGAACTCGTCGCGGCCGGCTTTCCTTGTCAGGATCTATCTCAGGCAGGCAAGACGGCTGGCATCACCGGCGCCCGGTCCGGGCTGGTCGACGAGGTTTTTCGGCTGGTCAAGCGCAAGCGAGGTCCGCGTTGGCTGCTCATCGAGAACGTGCCGTTCATGCTCCAACTCGGCCGCGGGGCCGCGATGCGCCACATCACCGACGCGCTGGAGGATCTCGGCTACACCTGGGCATATCGCGTCGTCGATGCCCGCGCTTTCGGGCTGCCCCAACGTCGGCAGCGGGTGCTGATGCTCGCGTCGCGCACCGAGGATCCACGCGAGATCCTGTTCGCCGAAGACGCTCCGCCGGAGGTCGTTATCGACGACGGGGCGCACCCCTGCGGGTTCTATTGGACCGAAGGCATCCGTGGGCTCGGGTGGGCGGTGAACGCGGTCCCGACGCTCAAAGGCGGCTCGACGATCGGCATCGCCAGCCCGCCGGCCGTCAGGCTGCCGTCCGGCGAAATCGTCACACCGGGGATCACCGATGCCGAGCGATTGCAGGGCTTCGACCCGGATTGGACCGCTCCGGCCACCGACGCGCTCGGGGTCAGGCAGGGCCACCGCTGGAAGTTGGTCGGCAATGCGGTCAGCGTGCGGATGGCGTCGTGGGTCGGCAATCGACTGGCAGATCCCACGCCGTACGTCGCGACGAACGAGTCACTACTCCTGCCTGGGCAGCGGTGGCCGACAGCGGCATGGGGGCGTGATCGCGTGTCTTATCGTGTGCCCATGTCGACGTGGCCCGTGCAGGCACCGTATGAGGATCTTGCCGGGTTCCTCGACGAAACTCGGCTGCTCTCGGCGCGGGCGACCGCCGGCTTCCTCCGGCGAACTCAGCAGGGCAACTTGCGGTTTCCGCCTGGCTTTCTGACTGATGTGGAAAATCACCTCGACAGAATGGGCGGATATCCCGAGGTCGCCGCATGACGGATGGGCTGTTTCCACTGCCCGTCGTGCCCACGCCACCGCCGCTGGCACAGGCGCTGCGCCGGTCGGGAACCAAACCGCCCCCCGATGGCGACCGCGCAGCGAAGAAGAACTACGCGCAGCGACTGTCCAATCACCTCGCACAAACGGTGGCAGACGCCTTGCGGCCGCTGTACCCGGACATCACGCCGACCGCAGGCGGCTTGGGGCAGGAAGCGACCGTCGACGTCGCGAAAGGCCGAAAGCGCTTGGACGTCAAGGCCGTCGACCCGACCCTCGGCCTCATCTTGTGCGTGTCGATCAAGACCTACAGCTTCCAGGACTACAGCCCGACCACCGGGAAGCTCGGCCGATGGACCAAGAACATCGTCCGCAACGACCATGAACTTCGCGGCGAGGCGATGGTCCTACACCAGCGCCAGCCGTACAGCGTTCTCATCGCCGTGATGTTCGAGCCGCTCACCACCTGTGACGACGGCGACCCGACGAAACAGAGCGACAGCGCCAAATCGTCGTTCGCACATCAGGCGACAACGCTGTCGAAACGGTCCGGGCGTGGCAAACGAGCCGTGGTCGGCGACGGCGTCTACGCCGGACGTGGGCGGATGTGGGTCGACCTCGGTGCCGACGACACTCGCTACGACCTCTTCGAGAAGGTGTACATCGGGCTCTACGACTCCGACGGCGCGGTGCGCTTCTTCGATGTCGACGAACCGCCGCCACGCAATGGACGGCCACCGGACTCGGCGACGAAGTCTTTCGACGAATTCGTCGAGGCGGTCCATCACGAAGTCGAGAATCGCAATCGATTCGCCCCGACCTGGTCGGACCTCGACGGCGACGAGTAAAGGGAGTTCAGGGCCGCCTTCTGCGCCCTTATGGATCGAATCTATGCAGTTCAGAGGGGTATTTCAGCGTTCGATAAGGGGCGAGATAGCGGGCTCGGTCAATCTTTGTATTACAAGACCGAGTAAAGGAAACCCCAATGAACAAGATCCTCGCCCGCGCGGCCGTCATCACTGCAGCCGCTGGAGCAGCCCTCGCCCTCGCGACCGCCCCCGCCAACGCGGCCGTCGATAACTACGGGTCGATCGCTTACTCCCCCACCACCGGCAACGTCGGCTGGTCCTACGACTACGCCAACCGCGCCACCGCCGAGGCAGTAGCCACCGGCTACTGCAACGCCTCCGACTGCCAGGCCGTCGTGTGGTTCTACAACGGCTGCGGCGCACTGTCGGTCGCATCCGACGGCGCCTACGGCTGGGGGTACGCCCCGACCCGCGAGGGCGCCGAGTACCACGCGCTCCGCAACACCCCCGGACCGAACGGACACATCGTCCGCTGGGTCTGCACCACTGGTCACCAGTAAGCCGCATTTGCGATCTGTGCCCGGTTGGCCGACAGGCTGACCGGGCACGGTCTTGTCCGGGGCGCCTACCGTGGACCTGTGCCGTCGACGGACCCTGCCACCAGCGCCCGGTTGGCAAAACAGCGCCGTCGTGACACGGCGCCGGAAGTGGCGCTGCGCAGAGAACTCCACCGCCGCGGGCTGCGGTTCTTCGTCGATCGAGCGCCACTACCAGGGCTGCGTCGCCGCGCTGACCTCGTCTTTCCTCGGCTGCGGGTCGCCGTGTATGTCGATGGGTGCTTCTGGCACAGCTGTCCTCAGCACGCGACCCACCCGAAGAACAATGCGGATTGGTGGGCGGCGAAACTCGCGGCGAACGTCGCGCGGGACCGCGATACCGACGCCAGGCTCGCCGAGTCAGGTTGGCAGGTGGTTCGGGTGTGGGAACACGTTGCACCCGACGTTGCGGCAGACGTCGTACAGGCCGCGTTGAAACCGCGATTACCCTGAACTCGATGACAACGCCGTCGAGCACCCGGATGATCGCCGCCGTGCGGACGGCGTTGGCGCTCGCAATCGTCGTTGCCGGGATCGCATATTCCTCCTGGCTACTCGAATATGTTCTGCACACGGGCCTCGACCCGACGACCTCGTTCTTGAGCGAACTCGATGCAGTCGGTCAGCGTTATCGCGATGTCTTCTCGATCGCCGACACGGTGTCAGGTTCCCTGCTCGCCGCGTCGGCGGTAGCCGCACTGTTCGTCCTGCCCCGTAAAAAGCTCGCCACCGTCGGCTGGGTTGCGCTGTTCGTTTTCGGCGTTGCCACGATTGCCGACGCAAACCTGCCGATTACGTGCGTCCCGAGCGCGCTGCACCCGTGCCCGTCCGAACCAAGTGGGCTGTTCCCGCAGCTCCACCACATTCATGCCCTGACCAGCACTGTTGCCGTCAACGCGATCTTCATCGCCATGATCGCCTTCACATGGGCCGAGTTCAGGTACGGCGGTTGGCATGCTCTTCGTGCCACCGGCTTGGTGCTGTTGATCTGCGCATCGACGACGACCGCATGGCTGCTGATCGCCGATAATCTGCCGGGCGATTACGCCCTCGGTGTCGCGCAGCGTGTGCAGGTCGGCGGCTTCTCGCTGTGGCTCGTCACGTTGGGCGTTGCGGTGTGGCGATCGCCTACGCTGCGGCATCATGAGCGATCGGATTAACGTTCCCTCGGGGGGAACTTTCGAAGCTACCGTCGGGTACTCACGCGCGGTCCGCGTCGGCGATCAGATCTGGGTCGCGGGGACGACGGCCGAGCTCCCGGACGGCACGGCGGTCGGGGGTGACGACATCGGCGCCCAAGCCCGTGAAGCCCTCCGCAGAATCGTCGCGGCACTTGCCGAGGTCGGCGCCGGGCCTGAACACGTCGTGCGGACCAGGATGTTCGTGACGGATATCGGCCGGTGGTCCGAGGTCGGCGACGCGCACGGCGAGGTTTTCGCAGACGCGCGACCTGCGGCGACGATGGTCGAGGTGAAGGCTCTGATCACGCAGGCACTCATGGTCGAGATCGAGGTCGACGCGGTCGTGCACGACGGTCGTTGACACCGCTGCGCGATACTGAGAGATTAGATGTGTCTTTGCATCACCGCCGATGCGAACGGGAAGGCTCACATGACTCTCGCCCACGCGCAGACATCTCGTCAGGCCCCTGACGGCGACTTCGATATCACCGAGTACATCGATGGCGTCGCGGGCCTCCTGGGCGGCACGGCGAATGTGATCATGCAGCTCAGCAGCCCGCCGGTCGGCCATGGCGTCGCCGAAAGTACCGTCGACTGGGGCAAAGTGAAGCTGCATCCGGTCAAGCGCTTGCGCACCACGCTGGCCTACATCGCCGTCGCCCTGGAAGGCACAGAAGCCGAGCGCGAGTACTACCGAAACGAAGTCAACCGCAGCCATCGCAACGTCCGGTCCGGACCCGACAGCCCGGTCAAATACAACGCGTTCGACCCGAAACTGCAGCTTTGGGTTGCCGCCTGCATCTATTGGGGCCTGGTCGACATGGTCGAGAAATTGCACGGTCCCCTCGATGACGCCGAAGCAGATGCGATGTACCACTACTGCTCGCGCCTGGGGACGACGCTGCAGATGCCCGAGTCCATGTGGCCGGCGGACCGCGCAGCTTTCGATGCGTACTGGAACCGGACGGTGGCAACGAAGTCGATCGACCCAGTCGTGCGCGAGTACCTCTACGACCTGGTCATGCTCGGTTTCATGCCGTGGCCGATTCGAATATTCGGCCCGCTACAACGGTTCGTCGTGACCGGCGTCTTACCGCAGAAGTTTCGAGACGAGATGCAATTGCGGTGGACCGACGAGGATCAACGCCGATTCGATCGAGCATTACGGGTGATCGGTGCAGTCAATCGCAGACTGCCCGGACCGGTCAGGCGTTTTCCGAGCAATTTCTACTTGATGGAAACGCGGTTCCGAATCCGCTACAACAAGGCAATCGTCTAGACCGGCGAATCGTAGTTGCGGTCGAACGCCGTTTCGATCCAGTCCTTCGCGTCTCTTGGATCCGTCGGTTGTAGCGATCCCTGTGCCGACCGCCGTTCGGCCATGGCTGCGGAGCGGTCGTGCGCTGCGGTCAGCTTTCCGTTGTCGAAGAGCAATTCGACCACCCGCTCGTACTTCCACGCTGGGTGAAAACCCATGTGCACGTACAGTTCCCGAAGAAATCCGGCACCGAGCAGCAGTCCGCCGGTGAACGGCACAGGCTCCCGTATCGGGGCGTATACGGTCCCGCTGCCGGTCTGCACCCGCGCTCCGAACAGCTTCGCAGGAGGGTCGTCCATCCCAACCTGCAGCGACGTCAGAAAGAGCTCCTTCTCGGCGACGGTGTAGCCGCAGATGTAGCCCCGCCAGCAGGCGGTGTGGATCATGCGGACCGCCAACCCGTGTTCGGCCGGGTCGAACAAACCGGCGCCGCCTACCCCGACGAGGGAGTAGTCGGCGCCGTCGTAGAACACCGAATCGTGAATCTGTGCGGTCACTCGATCAGTGTTGCACCGGCCAGGTCAGCTCGCGGCCGACTCCGGCAGCACACAGATCGCACCTTCGGAGAAGCCGGCCGGCCGCACACCGAGCGCCTGGTTGAGGCGGGCACGTTGGTTCTCCCACGCGACTTCCGCGGCCAACTCCGCCAACTGTGCCTTCGAGAGGTGCGTCAACAGCTCGTCGCGCAGTTCGTCGGACACGATCGCAGGCGTTGCCGACATCGCTTCGGCGAACGCGATGACCAGCTTCTCGAGCTCGGTGAACACCGCAGAAGTCTTGTAAGTCCGCAGGCCGAGCAGCTTTTCCTCGGTCATCCCTTCCATGCCGGCGAGTGCCGTCGCAATATCCATGCAGAATTCGCAGTTCGCCATGCCCGCTGCCTTCGCGGTGGCGAGCGTCTTCAGCTCGGGGTCGAGCCGCCCGGACAACAGGAGCATCGTCTCGACGAACCCGGTCGCGAAGAGGTACTGCGGACGGCGAATCAGCCAGCGAACCAGATCGGATTTGTTCTGCGTTGCCTTACCGAAGACTCGAATGTGGATCCAGATCCGCTTGAGCATTCTCATGGTGTTTCCCTTTCGACGGGATCGTGGCTGCCCAGAGCAGGGCAGCAGGAACAAGGGCGGCGACGACGAGCGTCGCGACGTTTCCGACTTTCTCGGCACTGGTGAGGAGGTCGGACGGGTGGGTGGCGTGGAAATAGAGATGCGCGACGGCAAAGACGAGCAGGCCGCCGATAGCGAGTTGGAACGGTCGCCGTTCGCCCCAATACGATGCGAGCAAGACCATCAGTCCGGTGGCGAGGAACCCCGTCGCCGCGTCGGTCGCCAAGTGCGCGTTGAAGGGCGGCTCGGCGGCGACGAGCATCGGTCCGAACCCTGGAAAGTTGTCGTACCAATTGCGTGGGCTGGCATATGCCCAACCACCGACGACCAGTTGCGGGATCGCAATCACGACCCCACCCACACGCACCCACTCCGATACCGATGTTCTGCTCACACCTTGCCTTCTCGGCGAGACGCCCCGCTGTAACGCCACCAGACGACGAACATTGTGATTGCCAGCACACCTTCGGTGATGTGCAGCGCGGCTCCCCACGCGAACACGGTCACTTCGGTGCTGCCGTGCGCGCCCAGCAGCACACCCAACGGGACGCCCGCACCGACCCCGATCGGCGTCCACCGCTTCCGAAGCCCGGCAGCACCGACGGCGACGGCGGCAGCCATCATCGCGAAGCCGAGCTCTATCAAAGCGTGGTGCCCAGGCTCACCGATGTTGCGGGCGATCCAGTCGGTCAACAGCAAGTTGGTCACACCGTGCCAGAGGAACACAGCGGCGAGGGCAAGCGCGGCGTACTGCATAAGCGGGCGGGGGCGGTCGGATCGACGTACAGCAGCCCCGATACGGCGCCCGAGCTTCGCGGGCGGGGTGACCCGCAGGGAGGACGCCAACCACAACACGGTCGGATCGCTGCCGACGCTGGGATGGCCTGCGAACGTGTCGCTGATCTCGCGGTCCAGCTGCTCGGCCGCAGCGAGCTCGGCTGGGTCGAATTCTCCGAAATCGTTGTCAGTCATCACCCATCACCTCCCTCAACTTTCCGACTCCTCGGTAGACGAGCATTCGCGCGGCGGTCGCCGAAATGCCCAGTGCCGCACCGATTTGCTCGGACGTCATTTCGCTACCGAATCGCAGCGCGACCGCCTCCCGCTCGCGCGGCGTGAGGTGGCCCAAGTGCCGACGGACCTCGTCGGCGCCGTCTCGACGCAGCACCGCGCCTTCCGGATCGGTCGCGTCGCTCACCGAATCGGTGCCCACTTCGGCCGACGGCGACTCCCGGGCACGCTGCCGCCACCAGTCCGCGACGACGTGACGCGCGATCCCGACCAGCCAACCGCCGACCGTTCCTCGTGTTGCATCGAATCGCTCCGCCGACCGCATTGCTTGCATGAAAATTTCGCTGGTGACATCGTCGGCGTCGACGTCCGAAGGCACCCGAGACCGCACGTAGCGCCAGATGGGCGCCACGTGTTCGCGGTAGATGTCTCCGAACTCGGCCGGCATGTCACTCATCCTTCGCCTCGACAAGGCCTGCTGTAACGAAACGAATTTCGGCGGCTCTCGTAGGAATCGCGCGGTTAACGGCGAGCCAGCCGCACCGGCAACTTCGACGGCGACAGCACGAAGTCCTTGTTCGACGGTGTGACCACGAAATTCGCGTCGGGCACCGGTCGCCACCTCGTGAAGAACGCGGCGGCTTGCAGGCTGATCGCAAGCACCGAGTAGTGGTTGCCTGGGCATCGCCGCGGACCGATCCCGAACGTCAGCGAGGCGGACTTCTCGGCGCTGGAGACCCGGTCGGCAGACCACCGCTCCGGGTCGTGCACGTTCGCGTTCTCGTAGTAGTCGTCGTTGCGATGGACCATGTATGGGCTGTAGGCGACGATCGCACCGTCCGGCAACGTCACGTCCCCGAGCGTGACAGGGCCGTCCGCGGTCCGAGTGCTGACCCATGGCGCCCACATACGCAGCGACTCTCGCACGACCATGCGCAGATACGGCAACGACGCCAGATGCTGCGGTTCGACCGGTCCGGACCCGACGATCTCGTCCAGCTCGCCGTACACCTTCGCCGCGACCACCGGGTTCGACATGGTCTCGTGCAGAATCCAGCCGAGCAGCGACGCCTGCGAGCCGACGCCTCCCGCCATTACGAGGATCAGCTCGTCGATGATTTCGTCGTCGGACAGCGTGGCACCGGTCGCCTTGTCGGTATGTCGAATGAGCGCGGACAACACGTCGCCGCGATCGGCGTCTTGCAAGCGATAGGCGACGACTACCGCTCTGATCGCCGCACGCAGTCGCGCAGACCTGCGAGCAAATCGCCAGTTCGCGACCAGTCGGCTCTTTCGGACCCGAGCGGGTAACGAGCCGCGGCGGATGACTTCGGTCAACAACCAGGGGATGTCGATGCGGATCTGTTCGCGGGCGTGCTCGGTGAAGTCGCCGGTGAACAGGGTCGACGACACGGTCTCGAGCACGAGCGAGTGAATCGACTCCATCAAATTGACGTCGCTGCCGTCGCGCATCCCGTCGGCCCACTTGTCGGCGATCTCAGCAGTGATGACGGCGTACTCGGCAAGCCGGGCCTGCTTGAACGCGGGTGCAATCATCCGGCGGCGCAGTTCATGTTCTTTGCCAGTGAGAATGTTCACCGAATTCAGGCAGATCTCTTTGATCGATTCGGCCAATTCGTCGCGACGCCACAGGTCTTCGTTGAGGCTGATGTGTCGGATGAGTTCCACTGTGGTGACCAGATATGCCGGCCGCGGTCCCAAATAGATGCGAACGATGTCGCCGTATTCGGACAGCGAGTCCATGAAATCGAGCGGATTACGCAGGATAGACAGGCTATGCCCGAGCACTGGCAACCGTCCCCGCGCAGTCGGAACTGCCGAAAGTTGCGTCACCAACGTTGTGATCCTCCCCCTGGATGTACGAACTCAACTCCTTATCGTAAGCAACGATCGCTCTGGTAACAGGTGCCCGCGCAGACCAAATAGACTCCCACGCAAGGTCGCGGAAGCCCTTGCCCGTTGTCAACGTACGGATGCGAGCGCTGGAAGAGTGAAGATGCACGCAGGAGAACGATTCGGTCGGTACCGACTAGATGCTCCGCTCAAGGCGGGCACAGTCGGTGCCGTGTGGACCGCCCTCGACTTGTCGACGGCACGGCGGGTGGCGCTGCGCATTCTGTCTGCCGAGGAGTCGAGCGACGCCGGCTACCGAGCGGAATTCGAGCGCCAAGCCGCACTCGCAAAGGCGATCAAGCATCCCAACGTGCCAACCGTGCACGATTTCGGCCTGGTCGACGACCAACTGTTCCTCTCGTCGAGCATGATCGACGGCACCGACCTGGCGAAATTGCTCGCCGCCGACGGTCCCATGGACACAAAGCGGTCGGTCCGCGTGGTCGAGCGAGTGGCGGCAGCCCTCGACGCTGTACACAAGGCCGGACTGGTCCACGGCGCTGTCGCCCCACACAACGTCTTGTTGCACGAGAACGGCGTCGTCTATCTGGCCGACGTCGGACTCGCCCGCAGTGGCAAGGTCGACCGCGCCGCCGATATCAGCGCCCTCGCAGGTGTCTTGGCAGCATCGTTGGAGGGCCGAGAACTCCCCGCCGAACTAGCTGCGGTTATCGCCCGCGGAACGTCGACCGACGCTGCGCGCCGATTCGGCTCCGCCGGCGAACTCGCGTCCGCCGCGAGGGCAGCATTGAATCCGAACGCTGCGGCCGCTGCCGCGACGGTCGAGATCGCCAAGCCCGCGCCGGCACCGGCACCTGCAGCCGCAGTCGTCGAGCCACCCATCGAGCCCGAACCTGCGACGGAACGAATTCCGGCTGCAGCGGCGCCTTTTTGGCAGCACCGCTGGTTCGTACCGCTCGCAGTATTCGGCGCGATCGTTGTGCTGGGAGTGATCGCGGGCATCGTCCTAGGTTCCGGAGCGTCGTTCCCCGATGAGGGCACAACGCCCGTCGTCACGACTCAGCGGCAGACAACCGCCCCGGTCACGCAGTCGTCAGCGCCCAAGCCGACAACTACGACGACCAATCCGCCCGTGACGACGGAAACACCGGTCGCGACCCAAGCGCCCGCGGAACCAACGGTTGCGCCTGCACCACCTCCAGCGACGACGCAGGCGCCCGCACCGGCCCCCGCTCCCGGACCCACGACGTCGGACGTATTGCCGTGCTACCCCGGTTACTCCCACCAACCGGCGCCCAACGGTCCGTGCATGCCGAACGCACCAGCACCTGCACCCGCGCCTGCTCCAGCTCCTGCCCCGGCGCCGACGCCCGCACCGGCGCAACCGCAGGTCCTGCCCTGCTACCCCGGCTACAGCCACAAGCCGCCGCCGAACGGTCCTTGCCTGCCCTAGCTGCTTGTGAGTCTTTTAGGAGTCCAGGGACTCCTAAAAGACTCACAACCCTGTAGATGGGAATACCAAAGTCACCAATTCTGTTCCCCTTGTAGTCAAACATTCAATTACTTGGAGGGCACGTGCAGTTCGGAATCTTCACGGTCGGCGACGTCACGACGGACCCGACGACTGGTCGCACGCCCACCGAAGCCGAGCGAATCAAGTCGATGGTGGCCATCGCGCAGAAGGCCGAGGAAGTGGGCCTGGACGTGTTCGCCACCGGCGAGCACCACAATCCGCCGTTCGTCCCGTCTTCGCCGACCACGATGCTCGGTTACATCGCCGCACGGACCGAGCGGATCCTGCTGTCCACGTCGACGACCCTGATCACCACCAACGACCCCGTCAAGATCGCGGAAGACTTCGCGATGCTGCAGCACCTCGCCGACGGACGTGTCGACCTCATGTTGGGACGCGGCAACACCGGCCCGGTCTACCCGTGGTTCGGTCAGGATATTCGCAACGGAATCCCTCTCGCGATCGAGAATTACGCGCTGCTGCATCGACTGTGGCGCGAGGACGTCGTCGACTGGGCTGGCAAGTTCCGCACGCCGCTGCAGTCGTTCACGTCCACACCGCGTCCGCTAGACGACGTACCACCCTTCGTCTGGCACGGTTCCATCCGCAGCCCCGAGATCGCCGAACAGGCCGCCTACTACGGCGACGGATTCTTCGCCAACCACATCTTCTGGCCAAAGGAGCATTTCCAGCGGCTGATCGAGTTGTATCGGCGCCGCTACGAGCACTACGGCCATGGCAGTGCGGACCAGGCGATCGTCGGACTCGGCGGCCAAGTTTTCATGCGCCGTAATTCGCAGGATGCGATTCGTGAGTTCCGGCCGTACTTCGACAACGCGCCGGTCTACGGGCACGGTCCGTCGTTGGAGGAGTTCACCGAGGACACGCCGCTGACTGTCGGCAGCCCCCAGCAGGTCATCGAGAAGACGCTCACCTTCCGGGAGAGCTTCGGCGACTACCAGCGTCAACTGTTCTTGGTCGACCACGCAGGCCTGCCGCTACAGACCGTGCTCGAGCAACTCGACCTGCTCGGCGAGGAAGTGATCCCCGTGTTGCGCAAGGAGTTCGACGCCCTGCGCCCGGCCCATGTGCCGGATGGTCCCACCCACGCCAGTCTCATTGCCGCTGCCCGGAACGTCGAAACCGTGGAGGTTTCACAATGACGACACCCCGAATCGCCGTGGTCTCGGCCGGACTGAGCCAGCCGTCGTCGACTCGACTTCTCGCCGACCGCCTCGCCGCAGCGACCAGTCGTGCATTGGCCGCGACCGGCCGGACTCCGTTGGTCGACGTCGTCGAACTCCGCGACCACGCCCACGATCTGGCGAACAACCTGGTAACCGGATTTCCCGCAGCCAGCCTGCGGGAGGTCATCGATCAGGTGACGACTGCAGACGCGTTGATCGCGGTGACACCGATCTTCAACGCCTCTTACAGCGGACTGTTCAAAACGTTCTTCGACGTGCTGGACAAGGACGCACTGGTCGGGATGCCGGTTCTCGTCGGCGCGACCGGCGGCACTCCGCGCCATTCGCTGGCACTCGAGCACGCTGTCCGGCCGATGTTTGCCTACCTGCGCTCGATCGTTGTGCCGACCTCGGTCTACGCGGCATCGCAGGACTGGGGTGCCAGTGGTGACGGCGACCGCGGGTTGGTCGACCGCATCGACCGCGCCGCAACGGAACTCGCCGACCTGGTCGGCAATCGGCGTAAGCCCGTGGATCCGTTCGATGAACCGACACCGTTCGAGCAGTTGCTCGCCGAACAGCGAGCCTGACATGGCTGCGCCGCAGGTCACCGTGGTGCCGGGCGCAGACCGTCGGCATTGGTGGAACGAGTGGCTCGACTCGCGTCAATCGTTTCCTGCGACAGGAAATTTCGACCTCGCCACCAACGCGCACGGTCTGCTCATGGTGCACAACGAAGACGTCGTCGAGGCCGGCGAAGGCTTCGATACGCACCAGCATGTCAACACCGAGATCATTACCTGGGTGCTGGAAGGCACGGTCGTGCACCAGGATTCGGCCGGCAATTCGGGTCTCATCCACCCGGGCCTCGCCCAGCGGATGAGCGCAGGCACCGGCATCCTGCACTCCGAACGCAACGGTGCTGGGCGGCGCGAGCGGCGCAACCTCCACATCGTGCAGATGTGGATACCGCCGGACACGGCCGCGGCAACGCCCAGTTACCAAGAGGTCGACATCAACGCCGAGCTCAGCACCGGCGACCTCGTCACCGTCGCCTCGGGAATGCCGAAACACCGTGACACCACAGCGGTCCTGCTCGGTAATCGCTTCGCGGCGCTGCATGCGGTCCGGTTGGCGCCCGGCCAGTCCTTCACTGTGCCCGATGCGCCTTACGGACACGTGTTCGTCGCGAAAGGTTCGGTCGACTACGAAGACGTCGGCATTCTCGAACACGGCGACGCGGTACGCCTCACCGCGACCGGTGGCCACCGCGTGACCGCCAAGGTCACGAGCGAACTGCTGATCTGGGAAATGCTGCGCGGTCTCTCGTAAAACCGTGTCGCAGCGCTGACTTCGTGTTGTGATGTAGATCACTCAACGCGGAGTTCAGGAGTCAAGATGACCGGTGTAGTCGACCAGCGCTTCGAGGCCTCGGAGAAGATCTCCAGCCGGCTGATCAAGTCTTCGATCAAGCAGTCCTTCGATCCGTGGAGCGATATCGATTGGGACGCTCCACTTGTCAAAGATGCGCCATTCATCCCGTTGCATCGGTCGACCTTGTACGGCACCGAAATCTGGGACGAGATGAGTCCCGAACAGCGCATCGAACTCACCCGGCACGAGAGTGCGAGCATCGCGAGCTCAGGTATCTGGTTCGAGATGATCTTGATGCAGCTCGTCCTGCGGTCGACCTACGACATGGACCCGCGGACCGCGCACATGCATTGGGCACTTACTGAAATCGCGGACGAATGCCACCACTCGATCATGTTCGGTAAGGCACTCGCCCGGACCGGCATGCCTCCGCACCGCCATTCGAAGGCGTTCAACGAACTTGGCCGGGTCTTCAAGTCGCTGACCTGGGGCCCCAGTTCGTACGCGGGAATCCTTGTCGCCGAAGAGATTCTGGACGAGGCGCAGCGGGAGATGATGATCGACGAGACGGTCGAACCGCTGGTCCGTCGGGTCAGCCAGATTCACGTGACCGAGGAAGCACGGCACATTCGCTTCGCGCGCGAGCAGATCGCCGACATCATGAAACAGGGCATGGACCCCGCCGAACTCCTCGCGCAGCAGACGTTGTGCGCCGTGGTTGCGTTCGCAATCGTCGAGTCGCTGATCAGCCCAGGCGTGTATGCCGCGGTCGGGCTGGACGGCAAGCGCGCCTACAAGGCCGCCCGCAACAACCCCAACACGCACAAGACCAGGGCCGAGTGGGGCAAGAAGGTGGTCGAATTCCTCGACGAGAACGGCCTGATCGGTGGTCCGGCTGCGGGACTGTGGCGAGCAAGCCACCTCATCTCCGACGCTGACGTGGAGCGCGGGCTCATCGGGCGAACGGTGGATACGGGAACGGTCGCCGCTCTCAAAGCCGCCCAATCGGTACTGCCCAACATCCCTGGCCTGCGCAAACTCGCTCGCGGCACCCTCGCAGGGATCGGCTCCGGACCAGGTAAGCAGCCCAAACCCGAGGAAGCAGAACCGGAAAGCAGCCTGACGTCGACGCTGACACAGCCAGTTCGCGCGATTACCGATTCCGCACCAGTCCAAGCGCTTCGACGGGCGACCGATTTTCTCCCGTGGGGGTTGATTGGCGATCCGCTGGCGCCGTCCAAGCGCCCGCGGCAGAAGCCGGAATCGTCCAAGAGTGTGCATCGACTGACTGTCGCCGACGTTCGCCGGCTGACCGCCGACAGCGTCGCCGTCACCTTCGAGGTACCCGAGGAACTCCGCGAGACCTATCGCTACGTTCAGGGACAGCACGTGACCATCGAAGCGATGGTGAACAACGAGAAGGTCCGACGCAGCTATTCGATCTGCGCGCCCGTGTCCGCGCAAACCCTGCGCGTCGGCGTCAAGAAGGTGCCGGACGGAATCTTCTCCAACTACGTGGTGGACGCGCTGAAGGTGGGCGACGAGGTCGACGTCGTCCCGCCTGCGGGGCGCTTCCATACCGAACTCGACGCGGCGAACGCGCTGCACTACGTCGGTCTCGCCGGTGGCAGCGGCATCACGCCCATCCTGTCGATTCTGATGACCGTCCTCGAGGAGGAGCCGAACAGTCGCTTCACGCTCCTGTACGCCAACAGAGATCGCGACTCGGTGATGTTCTTCGACGAAATTGCCGAGCTCCACCAGCGCTACGGCGATCGATTCACTGTGTTGCATGTCCTCGAAGAGGGCGGACACGGCGGGCTGGGGTTCGCCAACGGACGCATCGACGCCGAGCGTCTCACTGCACTGGCAGATACCGAGGACATCGCGCACTGGTTCCTGTGCGGACCTGCCCCGATGACCGAGGCTGCGCGAGATGTGCTGCGCGGCAAAGATATCGCCGAGTCCAATATCCACCTCGAATTGTTCAACACAATCGGTCTGGCGCCGGCGTCGAAGCCCGCTGAAGTCGACCTCCCTGCCGACGCGGCGACCGAGGCGCAATTGCGATTCAGCTTCGAGGGCGCAGACGAAACCATCGAACTGCGCAGCGGTGAATTGCTGCTCGACGGCGCACTGCGGACGGGACAGGACATTCCGTGGTCCTGCCGCGAAGCCGTATGTGGCATGTGCCGGGCGAAGGTGTGCGACGGCAAGACGACGGCGATGACGGAGAACCACTCACTGACCGACAGCGAAGTCGCCGACGGGTACGTGCTCACCTGCCAAACCCGAGCCGCGAGCAAGCAACTGCGCCTCGACTACGACGCCTGAGGAGGCTGACGGTGAAGCTCGAGGACAAGGTTGTCTTCATCACCGGCGGCTCCCGCGGCATCGGCGCCGAGGTCGCTCGGCAGGTCGGGGCGAAGGGCGCGAAGGTGTTTCTGGCAGGACTCGAACCCGAGCTGATGGCACAGGTCTGTGCCGAAATCTCCACCGAGAACGCCGACTCGATCGAACTCGATGTCACCGACTTGCCTGCGGTCGAGCGGGCCGCGGCGGCAGCCGTCGAGCGCTTCGGCCGGATCGACATCGTGCTTGCCAACGCGGGTATCGCGCCGTACGGCACGGTCGCGACCATCGGACGTGAAACCTTCGACCGCGCAATGGCTGTCAACGTCACCGGGGTCTGGAACACCTTCAATGCAACGTTGCCCTACGTCACCGACACAAAGGGCCACGTCATGTCGGTCTGTTCGGTTGCGTCGTTCACTCCGCTCGGCGGGCTGCACGCGTACACCGCCAGCAAAGCCGCTGCGGAATCGCTGACCACGGCATTTGCCATGGAAGTCGCTCACCGCGGCGTCACCGTCGGGTCGGTCCATCCGAGTTGGATCGACACGGACATGGTCCGCGATGCCGAGACGGACCTGCCGACCTTCGTCAAGATCCGCAAGATGCTGCCGTGGCCGCTGCATTCGACGACGTCGGTCACCGAATGCGCGTCGGCCATCGTCAAAGGAATGGAGAAGCGCTCGGCCCGAGTGTTCAGCCCCGGTTCGGTCGAGTTGGTCTACTGGTCACGCTCGGTCCTGCAGTCGCCGCGCGCGGTTGCGCTGATGCGGATGATCAGCAACGACCTGATCCCACAACTCGAAGATGAAATCCGCGGCCTCGGACGATCGCTGAGCGAGCGTCAAGCCGAACAGGTCGCAATCGACGACACCCCGTAGCTGCCAACCGCGACACGTTGCGGCGATCTTGTTCGATAGCGCCCGTAACGATTCGACATTCGTCAGGATGTATTGGACATCACGATTTTCACATCACACGGAGGTTCGTTCATGCGCAAGTTGGCCAAACGATCGATCATTGGTGCCGTCGGTGCCGCCGCAATAGGTTCGGCGTCCCTGATCGGTGCCGGAACGGCGTCGGCTGAGGTCCCCCTCTTCTGTACGGTGACCTCGAACTTCCAGACCACTGCGTACTCGACCTGCGGGACCAACGGCTGGCACCGCGTGCACATCACGTGCTGGAACTGGTCGGCCGGCTCCAGCAACCAGTTCTACGAGCGCTGGGGCAACCCGGTCGAATTCGGTGGCCAGCAGTCCATCTCCAGCTGCGACCTTCCGCTCAGCCTTCGGTCTGCGGACATCGCCTACGGATAACTAGCTGAGAAACTGTGCGCGAGTTTCACCCCTATGCGGGTGAGACTCGCGCACAGGGGTTTGGGGGGCGGTTCCGCCGTGAGCAGAACCGCTTTCACCCAGCGCCGGACCGATGCGACCATGAGTCATGGCTGACGTCGTCCGCATTCACCCGGAACGCGAACCCGAGCGCGAGAACGAGCCACTGTGGCGCGAAGCGCTCGGGCGAAGTCTGCGCGCTACGCGCGAAGAGCAAGAGTCGCGACTCATCGATGTCGCCGAACGAGCGGGAATCTCGCCGCAGTACCTCTCCGAAATCGAGCGTGGCCGCAAGGAACCGTCGAGCGAGATGATCGCTGCCGTAACCGGTGCGCTCGGCGTCAGCCTCGACGCGCTGCTCGGCGGCATCTTGGCCGACCTGGCCGGGCGCCGATCCGCGTTTCCCGTCGCACGACGGCGCCCGTCCGGCCCGGTGTTGCTGGCCGCTTGATCCTGCTCACCGCTGGTCGAGGACGCGGTCGGCAAGTCCGTATGCGACAGCGTCGGCGGCGGTGAAAACCCGGTCGCGATCGGTGTCGTGCCGAAGTTGGGCCGCAGTATGACCGGTATGCACGGACAAGATCTCCTCCAGCTGTGAGCGGACCCGCACCACCTCGTCAGCCTGCAGGATCAGGTCCGGAATCGTGCCTCGGCCCTGCGCTGCCGGTTGATGCAACACCACGCGACTGTGCGGCAACACAGCGCGGCGTCCCGCAGCACCAGCCGCGAGCAGCACCGCTCCGGCGGCGACCGCCTGGCCGATGCACGTTGTGGCGACAGGGGCTTTGACGAAGCGCATGGTGTCGTAGACGGCCAGCATCGCGGACAGGTCACCGCCCTCGGAGTTGATGTAGAGACTGATCTCCTGCTCGGGGTTGTCTGCCTCCAAATGCAGTAGTTGCGCGATAAGCGCGTTGGCCACGCCCGAATCGATGGCAGTGCCCAGGTAGACGATGCGTTCGGACAGCAGGTGCGAATACACATCCAGAATGCGTTCGCCGCTCGCGTTGCGAGTGATGACGTTGGGGATCGTGTAAGTGCTCATCGCGCATCCACCGATGCGAGGCCGAATGAATGGTTCCTGACAGGGATGACCTGCGTCAGACTGTCGACAATGTGGTCGATGAAGCCATAGTCACGAGCCTGTTCGGCCGTGTACCAGCGGTCGTGCAGCGAGTCGACGAAGATCTGGTCGACGTCCTGGCCAGTGTCTTCCGAAATCAGGCGCAGGACGGTGTCGCGGGTGTGCCGCAGGTCGTCGGCCTGCACCTCCACCTCGACCGCTGATCCGGCAATTCCGGACGACCCCTGGTGCATGAGGATCCGGGCATGCGGGAGCGCGAACCGCTTGCCCGGCGAACCCGCCGACAGCAGGAATTGACCTGCACTGCACGCCAATCCGAGCGCGAGCGTGGAAACATCGCACGGCACCAGCCTCATCACATCCCGGATTGCCAGCATCGCGGGCACCGAACCCCCTGGCGAGTGGATCCAGAGGGTGATGTCGCGGTCGGGATCATCGGCCGCGAGGCTGAGCAGCTGCGCGACCAGAACGGTCCCATTGTCGTCGTCGAGCGCGCCATCGAGCACGAGCACCCGTTGGCGCAGCAGCTTGTCGCGGAGTTGGCGGTCGAAGCGCGGCACTTGCTCATCTGTGGTCATGCCTCGAGAATGCAGGGCGCGCAGCCCTATTCGCCGCCGATGCTGCCGCCAGCAGATCTGCTCCCAGCAGCGTCAATTAGTGCGCCAGTTTCAGCCCGACCACGCCGGCGACGATCATCACCAGGAACACGGCCTTCACGATCGAGACCGACTCAGCGCCCGTTGCCATGGCGTAGGAGACGGTAAGGACCGCGCCGATCCCCACCCAGACTGCGTAGGCGGTCCCGATAGGAAGGTCGCGCATCGCCAACGCCAGCCCCGCCATGCTGGCGATCAGACCGACACCGAACACCACCGTCGGGGCGAGCCGAGTAAAACCGTCGGTCCGGCCAAGGGCGGTAGCCCAGACGGCTTCCAGCACACCGGAAATCACCAACAGAATCCACGCCATGACGAGCCTCCACAGCCGTCTTGTCGCAGTCCGGGTACGGCAGCTCGTCCGGGGCCCTCTTTGGGGGCTCCATTCCAATTTGTCACGCGGGTAACCACCGGGCAAGCAATGGTGCGGCGACTCACCGCGAGAAACGAAATCCGCCCCTCACCGGTGCGGTGAGGGGCGGATTGCTTGTGCGCCCGAAGAGATTCGAACTCCTAACCTTCTGATCCGTAGTCAGATGCTCTATCCGTTGAGCTACGGGCGCTCGGGGTCCAGCTATTCAGTTATATGGCGGAGGCGAGAGGATTTGAACCTCCGGTCCCTCGTAAAAGGGACAACTCATTAGCAGTGAGTCCCATTCGGCCGCTCTGGCACGCCTCCTGAGTGGCCCGATCCTTTCGAACCGCCGAGGGGCAAGGTTACACAGCCTGCCGGGTGGACGCAAAACACATAGTCAGCGCAGGTTGCTGTCGAACCAGTCGAAGATTCGAGTCTGTGCGTCGACGAGCGCATCCGCTCCGTCCGAACTGGCAGTTTCGTCGGCTCGGTGGCCCACTCCGTCGTAGCTGACGACGTTCGTCGCGACGTCGGCCTTTGCGACGGCATCGCGTAACAGCTCGACGTGTTCGGTGGGGATTTCCGGGTCGTCGGCGCCGTACAGACCGAGCCACGGTGCTTGCAGCCTGGGCGCCGCGTCCAGCAGCGAGGGCGCGTCGTCGTTGATCGGATCGACGATGCCGCGGGCCGCGACGCTGACTGCCGCCCCGACCGGGCGGTTCGTCGCGACCAGCAGCGCAGCAGTGCCCGCGTCGTCGAAACCGAGAACGCCGATGCAATCGGCAAACACCCCGCGACCGATCAACCAGTCGAACGCGCCGTCGAAATCAGCGAAGAGGTTGTCGCCGAAAACCTCCGCGTCACTGTCGGCAGGCTCGCGATGGAAAAGCTGGGGAGCAACGGCTATCCATCCTTCGGCCGCCAGCGATCGCAACAGCGCGAGCAGCGAAGACGTGAATTCGCGCGATTCGTGGAGCACCACGATCCCACCTCTGGCGTGACCGTCCGGCTCGATAGCAGTCACCGGAACCCCGCCCGCCGACCCCCGGAGCACCGCCAAGTCTTCGAAGATTACCGACATAGCAACAAGGGTAGGTGCCATGCACGTGCAGCGTAAGGACATACTTGAAGCCGTGAATCCGCGTACCCGGCCAGATCTGGAGACGATTCCGTCCTACGTTCCGGGCCGCAATTTTCCCGGTGCGATCAAACTGGCGAGCAACGAAACGACGTTCGGTCCACTGCCGAGCGTGGCCAAGGCGATCACCGCGGAAATCGAGCTTTCCAATCGATACCCGGACAACCGGTCGGTCGAGCTGATCGAGACGATTGCCGAGAGCCTGGGGGTGTCGGCTGATCACGTCGCCGTCGGTTGCGGCAGCGTGGCGTTGTGCCAGGACCTGGTGTCGATCACCTGCGCAGGCCCCGACGACGAGGTGCTCTACGCATGGCGTTCGTTCGAGATGTATCCGATCGTCACCCAGATTGCCGCCGCCACCGCGGTCACAGTCGGATTGACGGCCGAGCACGCGCACGACCTCGACGCGATGGCCGCTGCGGTCACCGACCGAACCAGGCTGATCTTCGTCTGCAATCCGAACAATCCGACCGGGACCGCGGCTGGACGAGCCGAGATCGAGCGGTTTCTGGACGCAGTGCCTGCCCACGTCATCGTCGTCCTCGACGAGGCCTACTTCGAATACTTGCGCTTCCCGGAGAACGATCACCCCGACGGCGTCGAGATCGGCCGAACCCGACCGAATGTCGTTGTTCTGCGCACCTTCTCGAAGGCGTACGGACTGGCTGGGGTGCGGTTGGGCTACGCCGTCGCCGACCCGACGGTCATTGCGGCGCTCGGCAAGGTCCACGTGCCGTTCAGCGTCAGCCGCCTGTCGCAGGCGGCAGGCGTCGCGTCGCTGCACGCGCAGGCCGAGTTGCTCAGCCGCACGGACTGGATCGTGACCGAGCGGGAGAGGGTCCGTGCCGCGCTGATCGGCAGCGGCTACGACGTGCCACCCTCGCAGGCGAACTTCGTCTGGCTTCCGCTCGGAGCTGATTCGGTACGATTCGCGACCGCCAGCGCAGAAGCGGGCGTGCTGGTTCGTCCGTACGGTGTTGATGGGGTCCGCGTGACCATCGGCGATCGGCACGAGAACGACCAATTCCTGGCGTTCGCGGCCACAGCACTCGAAACCAAAACGTAACTCGAGCCTTCGATCGCGGCACGGAACCCCTTGGCAGACTTCACACGTCGGTGAAAAATGGTGCACGCGTGCTCGGACGCCTCGGATTCGCCGTGCTCTGCACCCTGAGCGGCTGCATCAGCGTTCCAGCACCGGCCACGGCGCAGCCGGACGATACCGTCGATGTCCGTTTGCTTGCCTTCAACGATTTTCGTGGCAGCTTGTTGCCGCCGGAGGGCACGTCCGGGGTGGTCGAGCAGACCAACGGAGCTGCGGTCGAGGCCGGCGGCGCCGCGTATCTCGCGGCGTTCGTCAAACAGCTCCGGTCCCAATCGAAGAATTCGCTCCTGTACTCGGTCGGCGACAACTGGGGATCGGCCGGTCTGGAGTCGTCGATGTTCCACGACGAGCCCGTCGTCGACGTGCTCAACTCGATGGGCGTCACGGCATCCGGTATCGGCAACATGGAACTCGTCGGCGGCTACGACGAATTGCTTCGCCTCCAGCACGGTGGCTGCCATCCCGTCGACGGGTGCCGCTTCCGGCCCGAGTTCACGGGAGCATCCTTTCCGATGCTCGCCGCTAACCTGACCCTCGCAAATGGCACACCTGCCACGCTGCCGTTCACCGTCAACTTCGTCGACGACGTTCCGGTCGGGGTGATCGGCGTGCTCCCCCGCGACGCCAGCCAGCTCACCACTTCCGACCTCGCGTTCGGCGACGAGCTGAGTGCGATCGACCGCACAGCCGACATGCTCGACTTCTTCGGCGTCAAGACGATCGCCCTCTTGCTGCACAAAGGTGACGATTCGGCGCCGGGCGGTCCGGATGCCTGCAACCTCACAACGAGCACCGCGCGTCGCATCGCAGAACAAGCCAGCCCCAAGGTCGACGCGGTGTTCACCGCCGGCGGCAACCGGCAGCACAACTGCACGGTGACCGACCCCGCGGGCTATCCACGCGCGTTCATGCAGGGCGCGTCGAACGGTCGCGGCGTGTCGGTGATCGACGTCGTCGTCGATCGCTCGACCAAGGACGTCCTACGCGACCGGACCAGCTCGTTCAATCAGATCGTCACCCGCGACATCACGCCGGATCGCGCGACTGCAGAGCTCGTCGACAGCGCGAAGGCCATGGTCGAGTCGATCGCTCACAGCGTCGTCGGCACGGTGACCACGAATATCGGTCGCGATCGCGTGGCCAGCGGCGAGTCCGCCTTGGGCAATCTCATCGCTGACGCCCAACTTGCGAAGGCCGCGCCAGCGGGCGCACAGCTGGCGTTGACCAACCCCAGCGGCATCCGCGCGGACCTACAGTCCGGACCCGTCACTTATGGTGCGGTATTTGCGGTGCAACCGTTCACGAATCCACTGCGAGTAGTCACGTTGACCGGCGCACAACTGAGGGCAGCATTGGAGCAGCAGTTCGGGACTCGCGCCGACGGGTCGCCCCGGCACGAAGTCCTCGCGCCATCGGCAACCGTGCATTACGTCGTCGACGATCGGGCGCCTATCGGGTCCAAGGTCGCCGATCTCACTGTCGGCGGTGTTCCCGTCGCTGCCGACGGCGTGTACCGAGTCGCGATCAGCAGCTTCCTCGCCAGTGGCGGGAACGGGTTTACCGCGTTCAAGGACGGTCGTGACGCGGTCGACATCGGTGAGGACACCGACGCGCTCACGACCTATCTGAGCGTGCACTCGCCCGTCGCCCGGCCCGCCACCGACCGGGTCGGTGTTCGCTAGCCGGCGGTGCGGAGCGCTCCAGCGATGGTTGGCCAGGCGTCGTGCAGGTCGTCCTGCCAGTACGGCCACGAATGCGTTCCGATCGGCCGGTAGACGAACTGCGCAGGAATGCCCAGCGAATCGAGCCGTTCCTGGAAGTCGCGAGTACAGGTCAGAGAGCCGAGTTCGAGCGGGGCGCCACGCGACATCAACGTCGCAAAGTCGGAGCCACTCTGGAAGTCGTACGGTCCGAGGACACCGCTGCCAACGGAGATGTACAACGTCTTGCCGCGCAGTTGCTCGGCATTGGTGAACGTGTCGTGCGCAAGCCAAGCAGGGTCGTTATCCGGACCCCACATGTTGGTCGCATCGCCGCGCTGACTGGCCACCGTCACCCTGACCAACTGCTTGCCGGTCATCGACCCCGAATCCGGGCACGTGCTGAACGCCGCCGTCGCCGTGTAGAGATCAGGATGCCGCGTCGCCAAGATCAGCGCCGCCTGACCCCCCATCGACAGGCCGCCGACCGCGTTGGTCCCGTTGCCGCCGAACTGACCGTCGATAAGCGGTGGCAGCTCGCTGGTCAGGAACGTTTCCCACATGTTGACCCCGAGCACCGGGTCCGGCCGCGCCCAGTCGGTGTAATAGCTGCCGACACCGCCGACGGGCAGCACCACGTTGACGTTTTTGCGTGCGAAGAAGGACTCCGCGTCGGTTTTCTTGGTCCAGTTGCTCTCGTCGGTCGCGCTGTCGACGCCATCGAGCAGGTAGAACGTCGGCCTGGGAGCACTGTTCGACGGGTGCAGGATCTGTATCTGAACCACGCGCTGCATCGAAGGTGAGTCAATGAACACTGCCGTTCGCGTCGGCGACAGCTGAGCTGTCGCGACTACTCTGGCAGCAGCTGAAGGTTGCGGCGTCGCTGCGCCAACACTGCAAGTGGAGAGGACGAGGACGACTGCTGCGACCGTGACGAATAACCGGCGCATGGCCTCACTTCCTGACACGACGGGCATGGTCGCCCGTCCAAGGTAACTCACGAACGAACTTCGGTTAGGTGGAGCAGTACCCAACATCAGGCACAATTGAACGCGAATCAACAGTGAAGCGGAGGCAGGAAGAAGCGCATGGAGATACTCCTCCTCTTGGTGAGTTCGGTGCTACTCGTCATCGTCATTGTTCTGGGATTCGTCGCCTGGCGCTGGTCACGGCGCATCGACGACCACATCACCCAACCACCGCCGCCCGTTGCGGTGCTGCAAGGCGCCCGGTCCGTCGCAAAGGGCCGGGTCTTGACGATCGAGATTCTCAACCCCCTCGAGTTGGCAGCATCACAGAACTGGGTAGCAGGAATCGCCAGCTCGCTGGCGCCCGCTCTGGTGACAAAGATTGTCTACGAACGCGCGGCAAAAATGATGAAAGAGGAGCTCGGCAAATTCGGTGTCGAGGCCGTCGTGCAGATTCAGACCGGCGTGCCGCCGAGCCAGCCTGCGGCATCCCCGAAGGCGTCCACATCGAAGCCGTCGCCCTCGAAACCGTCGACTCCTAAGCCGCCGACAGCAAAGTCGTCCACCAAGCAGACCAGTGCCTCGCGAACCGGTGAGCAAAGCCTGGCGAAGGCAAGAAGCAGCGCCGCCGACGACGAGACAAGGACAGCTGCGCGGACGGACTAGCTAGGCCCCGATTGCCCCGGCCACCATCGGCCACGAGTCGTGCAGCGCGTCCTGCCAATAGCCCCACGAGTGGGTGCCGACCGGCAGATAGGCGACGTGGATCGGGATCCCCGCGCCACGCGCTCGCGCATCGAAACTGGCAACACAAGCCAAGACCATCGTCTCCACCGGACCGCCGGTGAAGATGTTCTCGGCGAGTTGGGGCTTGAGTTCCAGCTCGTGCGGTCCAGGGATTCCGCTACCCGACGACAGGTACAGGGCCTTGCCTCGCAACCGCTCGATCATCTGCGCGGGATCGTGCGCACCCCAACCTGGTCCGCCGATGGCGCCCCACATGTTCCCAGGGTCGGCACCGTGCCGCGCGATCGAGAAGAGCATCGCAGGAAGCGACATGGCGGTATCCGGGCACGCGCTGTAGCCGGCAACTGCGCGGTACAGATACGGGTTGCGCGCCGCGAGGATGTAGGCGCTGTTGCCGCCCATCGACAGTCCGCCAATTGCATTGGAGCCGTTGCCACCGAACTGACCGTCGATGATCGGCGGCAACTCTCTCGTCAGGAACGTTTCCCACTTGTAGTTGCCGAAGCGCGCGTCGACGTTCTGCCAATCGGTGTAATAGCTGGCGATACCGCCGACCGGCAGCACGACGTTCACGTTCTTGCCGAGGAAAAACCGTTCGGAGTCGGTTGCGGTGGTCCAGGTGCTCTGGTCCACGCCTGGCAGCAAACCGTCGAGGAGGTAGAAGCTCGGGCGGGCTCCGCCGCCTGCCGGATGCAGGATCTGCACCTGGACGACGCGGCCCATGGCTGGCGAGAAAATGAAGACCGCAGTGCGAGTCGGCGACAAATTGGCCACGTTGACGACCGATGCGCCCTCCGCAGCGGCCGGTCTTGCGCCGAGCCCCAGCAACGCGAGCGCCATGACGACCGCCCCGATAATCCCCCGCCGCATGACGCCCCCTTGGCTTGCCGAATCGGTTCAAACTAGCGCACAAGGCAGATTCGGAGATTACGGAATTCGTCCACTACGACAACGATCTGTCGTCGGGTCGAATGGCAGGCGAACCGGTCCGCTAACAGAATCACTCGTGAGTCTTTTAGGAGTCCAGGGACTCCTAAAAGACTCACGAGGGTTGGGTCAGCGCAAAACGCGGTGGAACAGGTCCAACGCCAGACCGAGGCATTGGGTCGCCAACTCGGCGTCGTAGCGCGCACCTTCGTCACGCAGAAACGCATGTTGACCGTTCACCTCGTGCCACGTGAACGTGGCACCGGCGTCCTCTAGCGCGGTGTGGATCTGCTCGCGTCCCTCACGCGGAATGTGCGGATCCTGGCGACCCCAGATCGCGAGCAACTCCCCCTGGATGTCGGCGAATCGCGTAATTGTGTCGTCGTTGCGACCCTCGCCGAGAGTGTGCGAATGAATGTCGGTGGCGTAGAAGCACGCTGTCGCTTTGACGTCGGGCTGAAACGCCGTCCGCCAGGCCAAATGGCCACCGATGCAGATACCCATCGCGCCGAGCGCACCGGAGCAGGATTCGTGGCTCGCAAGGAGGTCCAAGGCGGCGCGCGCATCGCCGTCGTAGGAGGCGAGGGTCTTGGTGAATTTGTGCGCATTTCCACGGTCGGCACCGGCTTGGTCGTATTCGAGAACGACGCCTGGTTCGCCTTCCAGCTCATGGAAGATCTCCGGCACAGCCACCACGTAGCCGTGCCCGGCGAGGTAGGCGGCCATTCGTCGGATCGGGCCCGTGACCTGGAAGATCTCCGAATAGAACACGACGCCCGGATACTTCCCAGGCGCGGCAGGATAAAGAATGTAGGTCCGCATCGGACCGGTGGGTGTGTCGACGTCGACGTGGGCTTCGGGAGCCAAGATCATGGCCGGACGGTACACCAGCTCGGTCGAAATCGACCGTTGCTCGACGCCTTCGGTAGCAGTAAAGTTATGGGACTAGCCAGAGTGCGGTGAGAAAGTACTGCAGACAAACTCACACATTCGAAATAGCCCCGGCCATCGTTCCGGAAACGGTGACCCCCGGGGGACTGAATACGTACTGCGGCCAGTTGAAAATACGAGCGCTCGATTGAGCAGTAAAGAGTGTTCGCAAATCGATGAAAGAGCCGTTGAAGACTGGGTCTGTGAAGATGCTCGTGTTGGCCAGCACGTACACCGGACTCTCCTAGCCTGACTCTCGACAGAAGCGCCCGATTCCCCGATCGGGCGCTTTTGCTCTGTCTCAGGCGTTGCACTGCCGTAGCCAAGATTTAACGATCCGGACTCTAGCGAATCACGGTTTGGTCACGGTACGGTCTTGACCGCTCGTCAAAGTCGACGTCGCAATCCCCCTCACGATCGACACCTAGGAATGGTTACCGCATGCCTGACGTACTGCAGTTCATCGCTCACAATGTTCTCGGCGCCATTCTCGGGCCTTACAACTCCTCCTGGGGCAGCAGCAACATCTTCACGAGCTGATCTGCGATCTTCCGAATGGCCGCCCACCATGGGCGGCCATTCGGCTTTGACGACCTCGGTTGTACGGTCGCGGCTATGGCGACTTCCGACTACGCGGACGTTTTCAACGCGACCACCACCGCTTTCACCAAGGTGACACCACGAGTGTGGGGGCCCGCAGGCACCGCGCTCGCGTTCCAGTTGCAGCTCCGGCCTGGCGAGGCCGTCCTCGACGTCTGTTGCGGGACAGGCGCGTCCGCAATCCCGGCGGCGACCGCGGTTGGTCCTGAGGGGCTGGTCCATGCGATCGACGTCGCCGACGATCTCCTCGAAGAAGGCCGGCTGATCGTCTCCGATTGGGCATTGCAGAACATCGACTTCGTCACCGCCGACGCGACCACATGGGAACCGCCGAGTTCTGTTCCTGCTGCCGGCTACGACGTCGTATCGAGCTCCTATGGCGTGTTCTTCCTCCCGCACATGGATTCCGCCGCGGCACGCTTGACCCGATTGGTCCGCGACGGCGGGCGGATCGGCTTCACGGTATGGCGCGAACACTCCCTCGAAGGCTTTGCTGGTCCGTATTTCGAGGTCTTGAGCAAGTACGTGCCGGCACCGCCCCCACCGGGACCGATGGAAAGTCCGCGAGAAGCCAACGGCCGCATCGATACTGCCGACAAGTTCGCCTCGTGGTTGGGCGATCTCGGTACCGAGTCGGTCGTCGTGAACGAGCTGTCGAATTTGCTTCCCGCCACGGACGATTTCACCTGGGACCTGGTGCTCGGCAGTGGACTTCGCGCACCGCTCGCACGGCTGGACGAGGCGACGATCGCCCGCATTCGCCAGGAGTTTCTCGAGCTACTGGCCGAACGCGGTGTTCATACCCTCGACATGGGAACCCTGGTCGGCACGGCGGTCGTGCGTAGGTAGGGGTCTAGTCAGTCCGAAGCGACGAATCGATCGAGTATTTCGCCGACATGGCTGATGGTCGCCAGGTGCCCTTCGCCAGGCCACACGGTCAGTCGGGCGTCAGGCAGCAGAGCCGTCAATGCCTCCGCCTGTGCGAGGGGAACCATCGTGTCCTCGGATCCATGCATAACGTCGACGCGAACCGATATGGCTGCGACATCGCAACCCCACGGACGGGCAATCGCCGCATAGTCGTCGATCACACCGTGCGGACCGCTCACGAACGCCGACGTGAACATCTCCATCGCCGCGGCGGGAGTGTCGAACGACTCCAGCACCTCGCGATCGGAACTCGTCAGCTCACCTTCGAACGACCGCACCGCAACTCTCGGCGAGACCTTCGCAGCGAATGCCGTGGCCGCCATGATTCGACGGGCCAGCCACGGCCTGCGCAGGGCGAGGTCGAGCATCTGGCGATCGGTCTTCTCGAAATCGTCCGCCGAGGCCCACTCACCGATCTGACCCATTCCCGCCGCTACGACGACCCCAGCGGTCTGCGCCGGAAACGTTGCCGCACAGGCCAACGCGTACGGACCGCCACCGGAATAGCCCCAGACGCCGAATTTGTCGATCCCCAACGCATCGGTGAACTGCCGGACCGAGGCTGCGTAGTCGGCCACCGTCCAGCCGGTCGGTCGTCGGGTGGAAAGGCCGACGCCAGGACGATCCGGGGCGATCACTCGAATGCCACGAGCCGCTGCCGGCTCCTCTGCCCAGGCAAACCCTGCCCCGGAGGCCGGCACACCGTGAAACGCGATGACCGGGATGCCCGCTGAATCGCCGTATTCGTAGTATCCGACGGTCGACTCACCGGCAACGTCGGCGGTCCGGGCGCGCGTGGATTTCATGGGCAACATCTTCATCCACCCGACGCGAGATTGTTGGCGGAAGCGGAGGGATTTGAACCCCCGGTCGTTCTCACGACGCTCGCTTTCAAGGCGAGTGCATTCGGCCGCTCTGCCACGCTTCCGTCGCAGATACTACCCGGACGCCCGTTCGGCGATCACTTCGTCCACCTTGGCGAAGACTGCCCCGACGATGCTGAGCTGCTCGGGGGTGAGGAGATCGATGAAGTTGCGTCGAACACCGTCGACGTGGGTCGGTGCGGCTTCCTCGTGGCGTCGACGTCCTTCGTCGGTCAGATGGGCGAGCACGCCGCGACCATCGTCTTCGCAGGTGCTTCGACGGACCATTCCTTGCTCTTCCATACGCCTGATCTGATGAGTCAGGCGGCTTCGCGACGACAGCACACCATCAGCAAGGTCGCTCATGCGCAACGAGTTGCCTGGGGCCTCGCTGAGCATGATCAGAATGCGGTATTCGGCAAGCGTCATATCGTGCTTGGCCTGCAGGTCCTTGTTCATCTGGTCCATCAGGCGCTGATTGCCCGCGATGTAGGCGCGCCAGGACCGCATCTCGTCGGCTGACAGCCAGTGTGTTTCAGACTGCGGAGCAGCGAACGGTTCTGGGTCCACCGACCTATCCTATTCAGCCAGCAAACATCGTGCTGACATCTTGCCCCCAAGAAACTCTTGACGAGTCGCCCCTGGCCGTGGATCGTAACGGGCGCAACTATCCGGTCCCAGGCGCTGGCGGGCATTGACAACGACGATCACCGCCGAATTGCCTAGTCTGGCACGGACGAATGTCACCGAATCCCGACTGACGCCGCGTCTGCGAGCGTGTCGAATACCCGAGAAAGGTACGAATCAATGTCGCAACCTCCAGTCGGACCGAACGATCCAGGCGGCTACTACCCCCCGCAGGGTGGCAACAACAACCCCGGATCTTCACCGCTGTCGAACCTCACCATCACGGGCTGGGGCCTGCTCGGTTCGGCGATTCTCACCTTCATCGCGAGCCTGCTCCCATGGTGGCACGTGTCGGTGTCGATTCTCGGCATCGAGAGCTCGGACTCGGCGAGCGGCTGGAATCGGTTCTGGATTCTCGTTCCGCTTCTCGCACTCGCCGTCGGTGTGGTCTACGCACTGTCGGTGTTCAAAGTCATCCCCGCCCAGGCGAAGTTGGGCTTGCTGTACGTCTACGGCGGATTGGCTGCGTTCGTGGTTACCATCCTCGCGATCATCGACACCGCGACCTACGGCGGCGCCTACGAGGGTTCGGGCGTCACGTTCGGACCGTCGTTCGGCGTCTTCGTCGCACTGATCACCACTGCGGCGCTGACCTACTTCGGTGCACTCGCCGCACAGGAATCCGGCCAGAAGCTGCCGATCAAGGTTCCCGGCCTGCCGGTCAAGTAACCCCCAGCTCCGATCACGTCCCAGGGCGCCTCTCAACGGGCACCCTGGGACGTTTTCGTTTCCGGGTCGGGCTAGCGTCGTGGCTATGCGCGCGATCACCTTGAACGGTTTCGGCGGACCCGATGTCATGACGTGGTCGGAATGTCCGGACATCACACCCGGCCACGGTGAGGTGCTGATCGACGTGGTCGCGGCCGGCGTCAACCGCGCGGACCTGTTGCAGCGCCAAGGCTTCTACCCTCCACCGCCGGGAGCGAGCGACATCCTCGGGCTCGAGTGCTCGGGAATCATCGCCGAACTCGGCGACGGAGTGACCGGCTGGAAAGTTGGCGACCGAGTTTGCGCGCTGCTGGCCGGCGGCGGCTACGCGGAGCAGGTAGTGGTCGCTGCGACGCAACTCCTGCCGATTCCCGCGGGCCTGGACCTCTACGCGGCGGCCGCGCTCCCCGAAGTGGCGTGCACGGTGTGGTCCAACGTCGTCATGTCTGCGGGTCTGCATTCCGGGCAGCTGCTGCTCATCCACGGTGGTGGCAGCGGCATCGGCACGCACGCGATCCAGGTCGGTGTTGCTCGCGGCGCGACAGTCGCGGTCACCGCGGGTTCGCAGTACAAGCTCGATCGCTGCAAAGAGCTCGGCGCCACCATCCTCGTCGACTACCACTCCGGGGACTTCGTCGAGGCAGTCAAAGCCGATGGACACCACGGCGCCGACATCATCCTCGACAACATTGGCGCCAAATACCTCGACCGCAACGTCGACGCGCTCGCCCCCGACGGGCAGCTCGTCATCATCGGAATGCAAGGTGGCGCGGCCGCCGAACTGCAACTGGGGAAGTTGCTGATGAAGCGAGCCAGCGTGAAGGCGACCAGCCTGCGCGGAAGGCCGGCAACCGGCCGTTCGAGCAAGGCAGAGATCGTCGCCGATGTGACCGAACACCTGTGGCCACTCGTCTCCGACGGCACCGTGAGTCCGGTTGTGCATGCCGAGCTGCCGATCACCGAGGCGGCAGCAGCGCACGAGCTGCTCGATTCGTCCGACACCGTCGGCAAGGTCGTGCTGCGGATCAGGTGAGGCCTAGAAGGCAGCGAGAGCCTTACCGAGCTGGTCGATTTCGTACTTGATCGTGTACGGGGCAAGGCCGATCGTGACCGCGCCGCCCTCGTCGTTGACACCGAGCGCGTCGAGCAACCGGCTACCGCCGTGACTGCCGCTGAGGGCACCGATGCGGTCGTCGGCAAGCTTGGCAGCAACCTTCTCCGACTGCACGCCCGCGACCGTGAAGCTGACCGTCGGGATACGCGTAGCAGCGCGGCCGATCACGGTTACCTTCGGCAGGTCCTGCAGGGTGTCCATCAGATGCTCGAACAGCGTGTCGTGATAGGCCTGCAGCGAACTGATCGACGTTTCGAGGCGCTCTCTGCGGGAGCCGCTTGCTTCGGGGTCGAGGTTGGCCAAGTAGTCGATCGACGTCGTCAAACCCGCGAGCATCGCGTACTGATGGCCGCCGACCTCGAGGCGTTCGGCGCCCTTCGCATACGGGTTGAGCGACATCGCCGGAATCCGATCCAGGAAGGCCGGATCTCGGAACGCGAGCGCACCCACCGGCGGACCGCCCCAGGACGGCGCGCTCACGGCAACCACGTCTGCACCGAGTTCGTCGATGTCGATGTGCGCATATGGCGCCGCGCCGATCGCGTCGACGACAAGCAATCCGCCGACTTCGTGGACTCGGTCTGCAGCAACACGCACATCCGGCGCGGACCCAACGATCGGCGACGCCGCCGTCAGCGCAACCAGCCGAGCAGTCGGACCGATCAGCTCCTCGAATTGCCACGCGGGCAGCTCGCACGTCTCGATCTCGACCTCGGCCCAACGCACATGAGCGCCGTACCGATTCGCGATGCGCAGCCACGGCGCAACGTTGGCCTCGTCATCGAGCCGCGACAGCACGATGCCCGTGCCGAGCCCGAGCCGCGAGCTGAGTGACTCCGCGAGCCAAGCCAGCAACAACGCTCGATCCGGGCCGAGAACTACACCGGCAGGATCGCCACCCACGAGATCCGCGACCGCTTCGCGCGCGCTCTCGAGGATCGCCGCACTGCGCTGCGATGAGACGTGTCTCCCAGAATGTGAGAACGATGATGTGCGGAAACCGGTCGAAACCGCGCGCGAAACCGCGTCTGGGACCAGCATTCCCGCTTGCGGATCGAGATGAATCCAACCGTCGCCGAGTGACGGGATGCGGCCCCGGACACTCGCGACGTCGTATGTCATGCCCGCCACTCTAAATGGTCCGCGAACGACGTTGTGACGCACATCCCTGTCATTTGCGGTGCTCGACCTTCACTCCCGAAAATGTTCAGCCTTCGATCGGACAAGGATAGTTCCCTCCGGAGTTGACGCAATTCGCCTCGGACGGGCAATGATGGGGTCATGCAATCGGACAATGAAAAGGTCGTCGTTATCGGACCGGACGGGCAACCCTTGGCACTCACTGCTGCAGTACCCGGCTCCCCGACCACCGAAACGAACGACGCCGACGGCGCCGACGGAGTGGAGCACGAATCGATCAGCGACATGGTCGAGCAGCCCGCGAAGGTAATGCGGATCGGCACGATGATCAAGCAGTTGCTGGAAGAAGTCCGAGCGGCGCCGCTCGACGACGCGAGCCGGAACCGGCTCAAGCAGATTCATCGCTCGTCGATCAGCGAACTGGAGGCGGGCCTTGCCCCGGAGCTTCGGGACGAATTGGAACGGCTCACGCTCCCCTTCAGCGACGAGTCGGTTCCTACCGACGCCGAGTTGCGGATCGCGCAAGCTCAGCTCGTCGGCTGGTTGGAAGGTCTGTTCCACGGCATTCAGACCGCACTGTTCGCACAGCAGATGGCCGCTCGTGCGCAGCTGGAACAAATGCGCCAAGGTGCACTCCCGCCGGGAATCCACGTGGCTGACGGCCGCGGGGGCCAACCTGGCGTAGCGGGCACCGGGCAGTACCTCTGAGCCGGGTAGGCTCGACACCCGTGCCAGCTCCTCCCACAGATACCGACGACCGCGCGTTACCCGTCTCCGACTCGCAGACGTTTGCGCGCGCGTTCAAGGATCTCCGGGACGGCTTCGGCCAACGCCAGCTCTGGCTGTCGCTCGGTTGGCAGGACATCAAGCAGCGCTACCGGCGATCGGTGCTCGGACCGTTCTGGATCACCATCGCGACCGGCTTCCAAGCCGCAGCCATGGGCATCCTCTACGCGGCGCTGCTCGACCTTCCGCTGAAAGAGTTCCTGCCGTACGTCACCGTCGGCCTGATCATGTGGAATCTGATCGCCGCGAGCATTCTCGAGGGGTCGGAAGTGTTCATCGCCAACGAGGGGCTGATCAAGCAGCTGCCTTCGGCGTTGAGCGTTCACGTCTATCGGCTGGTGTGGCGCCAAATTCTATTTTTCGCGCACAACTTGCTGATCTATGTCGTCATGCTTGTGGCCTTCGGTGTGTGGCGAAACTTGCATTGGACCGTGGTGCTTGCCATCCCAGGCCTCGCGCTGTTGGTGCTGAACGCGATGTGGGTAAGCATCGTGTTCGGGATCTTCAGTACTCGTTACCGCGACATCGCTCCGATCCTCGGCAGCATGACGCTGATGCTTTTCGTGCTCACACCGATCATGTGGACGACGAAGACGTTGGAAGCCCAAGGCGGTCAGGTGGCCGATCGGGCGAAGCTCGCCGAGCTGAACCCGACGTTCCACTACCTCGAGATCGTTCGGGCGCCGCTGCTCGGCGAGGATCAGCACGCCTATCACTGGTACATCGTCCTGGCCATCACAGCGGTCGGCTGGATTGTCGCGATTCTGGCTATGCGCAGCTATCGGGCGCGCGTGCCCTATTGGGTCTGAGGGGCAAAATGTCACGGATCGAAACGCACAACGCGTGGGTCGAATTTCCCATCTTCGATGCCAAGTCACGCTCGCTGAAAAAGGCTTTCCTCGGCAAAGCCGGCGGCGCGATCGGCCGCAATCCGTCCGATGTCGTGGTGGTCGAAGCCTTGCGCGACATCACCTTGTCGCTGAAGGAAGGCGACCGGATTGGGCTGGTCGGCCACAACGGCGCAGGCAAGTCGACATTGCTGCGATTGCTGTCGGGGATCTATGAGCCCACGCGCGGCAGTGCGGCCATCCACGGTCGGGTGGCGCCCGTCTTCGACCTCGGCGTCGGCATGGACCCCGAGATCTCCGGCTACGAGAACATCATCATCCGCGGCCTCTTCCTCGGGCAAACGCGCAAACAGATGCTCGACAAGGTCGACGAGATTGCGGATTTCACCGAGCTCGGCGATTACCTCGACATGCCGCTACGGACCTACTCGACCGGCATGCGGGTCCGCCTCGCAATGGGCGTCGTGACCAGCATCGACCCGGAAATCCTGTTGCTCGACGAGGGCATCGGCGCCGTCGACGCAGAGTTCCTGAAGAAGGCCCGCAAGCGCTTGCAGGCGTTGGTGGCGCGGTCCGGCATTCTGGTGTTCGCGAGCCACTCCAACGAATTCCTGGCGCAGCTCTGCGACACCGCCATGTGGATCGATCACGGCACGATCCGGATGCAGGGCGAGATCGAAGACGTCGTTCGTGCGTACGAGGGTCCGGACGCTGCCGCACACGTTCGGCGCACGCTGGAGGAGATGGCGGCGGAAGAAGCACGTGAGTAACCCGCGCATCGTCGCCGTCGTCGTCACCCACCGGCGGCGGGAGCTGCTGAGCGAGTCGTTGAAAGTCTTGGCTACGCAGTCTCGCCCGGTCGACCACCTGGTCGTCGTCGACAACGGGAATGAAGCCGAGGTGAAGGCGCTGGTCGAGGGTCAACCGATCCCGACCACCTATCTCGGCTCGGCACACAATCTCGGCGGCGCGGGCGGCTTCGCACTCGGGATCTTGTACGCGTTGTCGCTGGGTGCCGACTGGGTCTGGCTAGCGGACGACGACGGCCGACCAGACGGTCCGGAGGTGTTGGCGACGCTGCTCGACTGCGCGCAACGCAATGGCCTCGAAGAGGTCTCACCGGTCGTGTGCGATATCGACGACCCGGACCGCTTGGCCTTCCCATTGCGACGCGGCGTCGTGTGGCGACGCAAGCGATCGGAGTTGGGCAACGAGGATCTCCTGCCTGGAATCGCCTCACTGTTCAACGGAGCGTTGTTGTCGTCCACGGCGATCGAGGCAGTCGGCGTGCCGGACCTGCGACTCTTCGTCCGTGGCGATGAGGTCGAGGTTCATCGACGATTGGTACGGTCCGGGCTGGCGTTCGGCACCTGCTTGCAGACCGCGTACCTGCACCCCAATGGCGCCGCCGAATTCAAGCCGATACTCGGTGGCCGGATGCACACGCAATATCCCGACGATCCGACGAAGCGGTTCTTCACCTACCGCAACCGTGGCTATGTAATGGCTCAGCCCGGCATGCGTCGGTTGCTGCCGCAGGAGTGGATCCGCTTCGGCTGGTACTTCCTGATCACGACCCGCGACCCCGCCGGCCTGCGCGAATGGCTGCATCTACGCAAGCTCGGCCGCAAAGAACGCTTCACCAGGCCTTAGCCCAACCGTGCGCGAGTTTCACCCCTCCGGGGGTGAGACTCGCGCACGGTTGGGTGGTGAGCGTTTGTGCGTGAAAATCCCGTAAACCTCGCATGTTCAGTCACGTCTTTTGCTAGCGTCGTTGCCCATGGGGATTCGTCGTGCCGTCGGCGTAGCAGTCGTTGCCTGCGCCCTCGCGGCCACTCCGGCAGCAGCGGATCCGCTCTATCTCCCGCCCCAGGACCTCGCCGCCCATGCCAACGGCGAGATCTTGCAGTCCCGCGAGATTGCGGCTTCGGCGTTGCTCGTCCCGCTGCCTGTGCGGTCGTGGCAGGTGCAGTACAAATCGTCGGACTCCGACGACAACGCCACGACAGGCGTCGCCACGATCCTCGTGCCGAACACACCCTGGCCGGGGCCCGGACCGCGCCCGCTGGTGGCGTTCCAAGCGGCGATCGACAGCGTCGGCACTCGATGCGATCCGTCCTACGCGATCCGGGACGGCATTCAGACGACCGGTTTCACCAATTCACAAGCCGAAATGCCATTCGCACTCGCTGGATTGCTACGCGGGTGGGCGCTCGTCATCGCCGACTTCCAGGGCCCGCAGGCGCGCTTCTTCGACGGTCCGCAGAATGCGCACAGCGTGCTCGACGCGATTCGGGCGACGCTGCGTTTTGCGCCAGCTGGTCTGCCGACCTCCACGCCCATCGGCGCATACGGCGTCTCGGGTGGTGCGTTCGCGACCGCGTGGGCCGCCAAATTGCAGCCGTCGTACGCCCCTGAGATCCCGCTGGCTGCAGCACTGCTCGGCGACCTGCCCGCCCGACCTGCGTCGCTGAACGGCATCAATCGCGGGCCAGAGGCTGGGCTTCTAGTTCTCGCTCTCGTCGCGGCCGTGCGAAACAATCCGGAGTCGCGACTCGAGGAACTGCTCAACGAACGTGGTCGGGCGGTGCTCGCAGAGAATCAGACCGCCTGCGCAAGCGAGCTACTGCCGAAATACCTGAATGCCGACATCAACGAATTCAGCGCTGTCCCGGACCTTTTCGCCGAGCCACGAGTGCAGGCAGTGCTCGCGGCGCAGAACCTCGGAACTTGCGCACCTGCCGCGCCGCTGTACGTGTATCACAGCGTTGCCGACGAACTGATTCCGATCGACAGCGTCGACGCCACAGTTGCGGAGTACCGCGCCCACGGCACTGACGTCACCTATGTGCGGTCGCAGATACCGACTCATACCGGTGCGGGGTGGGGCGAACTGCCCGGCGGACTGACCTTCCTCGCCGACCGTCTTACCCGAGAGGCTTATCGATGAACCTGCGCACGACGACAGCGCTCGCGGCGATGGCAGGAACGATTCTCACGGGGATTGCAAACCCGGCACATGCCGAACCACGGACCATGTTTCAGCACTACGTATCGCTCGGTGATTCCTATGCCGCGGTCGCCGACCACACGTCGCTGCGGGGCGAGCCCGGTTGTTTCCGGTCGACCAAGAACTACGCCTCCGACCTTGCGGCGATGCTGGGCGTCCGCCGCCACGATGACGCTAGTTGCGGCGACGCCAAAACCGAGAACATGACGCAACCGCAGCCGATTACGGGTGGCGTCAACCCCCCTCAATTCGACGCGATCACCCCCGACACAGACCTCGTGACCGTCAGCATCGGCGGCAACGACGTCGGAGCCGTCACTGCACTTGCAACGTGTGGGATGTACGGGCTGCTCGACCGTGCAGGCAACCCTTGCCAACAGATGAACGGACTCGAGTCGATAAACGGCCCGTTGGCCGATGTCGCGGACCGCGTCGGCAGGGTGGTCGAAGGAATCCGGGCCCGCGCGCCGAAGGCCACGATCGTCTACGTCGGCTATCTCGCACCGCTGCCGGAGGCCGGTCCGTGCGCGACCACACCGATTGCCGACGGCGATATTCCTTACATCAAGGCCGTGCACAAGAGGATGGTCGACACCTTCACCGCAGCGGCCTCGGCGCACGGCGCATTGATAGTCGACGCAAGCGCCGTGACCGGCCACGACTTGTGCCAGCCGGCGGGGGTGCGGTGGGTCGAACCATTGCTGCCGTCGACCATCACGAGCCCTTTTCACCCGAACGCCGCAGGTCAGGCCGCAGTCGCGGACCTGATCGCTGCAGCGCTCTAGCTCCTCCAGAAAAACCTCTTGCGAGTCCCTATGCGGACCTGTCATTCTCGAAATCACTGAATTCGCGTCGAGTAGAGGGAGGGTGTCGGTCCATGTTTGTCACGCCGGGTTTTGTGCTGCACACCCTCGAAAACCCTCCTCGATGAAAGAACCACTACGTTGTTTGATCCTGGCCAGCTCGGCCGCTACGGCTGGACCGACGCTGTTTCCGCACGTTTCACCCCGCATCTCACCGACGACCTGATTCCCGCTCGCGTCACGCGAGTCGACCGCGGCGAATGCGACACCATCACATCCACTGGACCGATTCGCGCTCGAATCGCCGAGCACTATCTGTGCACCGGCGACTGGGTGACGATCGGTGACCGCGGCGGCCACCCGACGGTGGTCGACCTCGTCCCCCGCCACGGCACGATCATGCGGTCGTCGGCGTCGGCGCGGTCGGAGGCACAGGTCCTCGCGGCCAATGTCGATACGGTCCTCGTCGTGACCGCCATCGACGGCGACGTCGACCTCGGGAGGATCGAGCGCATGCTCGCCCTCGCGTGGGAAAGCGGCGCGACGCCGGTCGTCGTGCTGACGAAGGCTGACGCAGTACCGGATCCGGCGTTGGCACTTGCCGAAGTCGGCGCCGTTGCGCCGGGAGCCACCGTCCTTGCCGTCAGCGCCCGGACCGCGGAAGGCATCGACATCCTCACTGCTGTTCTCGACGGGACGGTCGCGCTGATCGGTCCGTCGGGTGCTGGCAAATCGACGTTGGCGAACACGTTGCTCGGCGAGGATCTGCTCGCCACCAACGACGTCCGGGCTGTCGACGGCAAAGGCCGGCACACCACGGTCCACCGTGAGTTGATTCCGCTGCCGTCCGGTGGCGCGCTGATCGACACTCCTGGATTGCGCGGGATCGGCCTCTGGGACGCGGCGGAGGGAATCGAGCTTGCCTTCCGTGACATCGAAGAGCTTGCACAGCATTGCCGCTTCGACGACTGCGCGCACGTGGCCGAGCCTGGGTGCGCTGTGCTGGGAGCCGTCGAATCGGGCGATCTTCCGCAACGCCGACTGGACAGCTATCGCAAGCTGACGCGCGAAAATGATTGGGTGGCAGCACGTTCGGACGCCCGATTGCAGTCGGAACGGACTCGTGCGGTGAAGTCGCAATCACGGGCGCTGCGGCAGCTGTACAACAACCGCCGATCCTGGCAATCCCGCTGAGTCGACCCATGATCACCTGGATACTCTGCTGAGGAGGCAAAGCCGCCGCAGACGAGATCTCAGGGAGCGCAGATGACCACATCGGACGCAAAGCCGCTGGCCGGCAGAACAATGATCATGTCGGGAGGTAGCCGCGGAATCGGTCTCGCGATCGCTCTGCGTGCTGCCGCCGACGGCGCGAACATCACGCTGATCGCGAAGACCGACACCCCGAATCCCAAGGTGCCGGGCACGATTCACACGGCAGCAGCAGAGCTGGAGGCGGCTGGCGGTCAGGTGCTGGCGTTCGTCGGCGACGTGCGAAACGACGATGCTGTCGCCGAAGCCGTCCGGCAGACGACCGAGCGGTTCGGCGGCATCGACATCGTCGTCAACAATGCCAGCGCGATCGATCTGAGTCCGACCGATGTTATCCCGATGAAGAAGTACGACCTGATGCAGGACATCAACTGTCGGGGCAGCTTCCTGCTGTCGAAGCTGTCGATTCCGGCGCTGCGCGAATCGGCTAAGGCGGGTCGCAATCCGCACATCTTGACGTTGTCACCCCCGCTCAATCTCAATCCGAAATGGGCCGGTACGGCGTTGGCGTACACGATCGCGAAATACGGCATGAGCCTGACAACGCTCGGACTCGCCGAGGAGCTGAAGAAGGACGGCATCGGGGTCAATTCGCTCTGGCCACGCACCACGATCGCGACCGCGGCCGTGAAGAACCTGCTCGGCGGCGACGACATGATGAATGCGTCGCGTACTCCCGACATCTATGCCGACGCGGCGTACATCGTGCTGACATCGCCGAGCACCGAGGCCACTGGAAACTTCTACATCGACGATGAGGTGATGGCGAGCGCGGGCGTGACCGATCTGGAAAAGTACCGGGCAGGGACGCCAGGTACCGAACTTCAGCTCGACCTTTTCCTGGACGCCTAGTCCGGCTCGGCCCCGGGGAGGACACGAGGGTGGATCCAGAGATGCGCGAGTATGGAGCGCAAATCTGGAACACCGTCGCCCGGGTGACGACCGAGGGCTTGATCATCGCCACGGTCGACGGAACCATCATCGAGTTCAATGCAATTGCTGAGCGCATCTTTCGCCAGGACCGCGCGAATGTAGTCGGTAAAACGATGCTCGACGTGCTGGTCCCTGCTGGGCTGCGCGGCGCGCATCGCGCGATCATCGCCAGGTTGCGCGCCGCCGACGCGCCGGGTGCCGTCGTCCGCTTTCGAACGTTGATCCAGCGTGGGGACGGCACGACAGCACCGATCGAGGCCGGGATCAGTTCGACGCGTGTGCCACGCGGCGCGAACGGCGGTCCCGAACTGATCGTCGCGTTCATTCGCGACCCGGACCGTCGCGGTCCGGGTGCACCGCGCAAACCCTTTATCCCGCTCACAGCCGAGCAGCCGCCCGAAGACTTCGGCGACCGCATCGCCGAGGTTCTCGAGTGGGCGCCCGTCATCATTTTCACGGTCGGCCTCGACGGGATCATCCGAATGTCGACTGGCGGTGGCCTCGCCCGGATCGGCGTCCGGACGGGTGAACTGGTCGGCCGCAGCATCTTCTCCCTCCGTCCCGAACGCGACGACCTGACCGCGAACTACCAGCGTGCGCTCGCCGGCGAACGCTTCCGCTCCCGAGTCGTACTTGAAGAGCGGGATTGGGAGACCCAGTACCAGCCGCTGTACGACGAGGTCGGCGAACTCCGCGGAACAATCGCGATCAGCATGGACGTCACGGCACAAGTCGTCAGCGAGCGTGCACTCCGCCTACTGGCCGAGACCGACACGGTCACTGGGCTGGCCAGTCGGTCGCACACCGAGGACCTGATTGCCGAGGTTCTCGCCACCGGACGATCGCTGGTCTTGATGCTGGTCGACCTCGATGACTTCAAGGACATCAACGACTCACACGGACACACCGTGGGCGACAAGGTGCTCCATCGCGTCGGCATGCTTTTGCAAGCCACGGTGCCAGCAGGCTCGATCCTCGGACGATTGGGCGGCGACGAGCTGGTCGTCGGGATCCCGGACTCCGGGCTGGAGGATGCCGAGCCGATTGCCCGGAGGATCCTCGACGCGATTTCGCATCCGATGCACATCGACCTCGAATTGGTCGACGAGGCGCTGAACCTCGAGGTCGCAGTGACTGCCAGCGTCGGCATCGCGATGGCCCCGGCTGACGGTGACACAATTTCGAGTCTGCTCACTCGAGCGGACAGCGCGATGTACGCCGCGAAGCGCTCAGGCCGATCCGCGCACCGGTTCTATCGCGCCGACGCCGATCGCGCGAGCAGACGTCTCGCGGTCTCGACACGTCTCCGCAACGCCATCAAGGCAGGCGAACTCAGTGTCGAGTATCAACCGGTGCACGACCTCACCGACTCCACGATCGTCGGTTTCGAGGCATTGGCACGGTGGAACGACGACACGCTCGGTTCGGTAAGCCCGGACGAGTTCATCGCGCTTGCCGAGCGCTCCCCACTGATAGACGAAATCTTCGAACTCGTTCTGCACCAGTCCCTCGCTACTGCGGCGGTGTGGAACTCGACGCACGACTCTTCGTCGCTGGTGGGCATCAGCGTGAACATCGCGGCGCGACAACTGCGGGACACGTCGCTGCCGGGCCGGATCGTCGGTGCCGCCGACGCGGTCGGGCTACCGCCCTCGTGTGTGACGCTCGAACTGACCGAAACCGCGTTGATGGACGAAGGCCCGCGCACGCTGCGGGTGCTGAGCGCGCTCCGCGACGCAGGTATTCGCGTATGGATGGACGACTACGGCGTTGGCTATTCGAATATGGCGCGGCTCGGTGATCTGTCCGCCGCGGGCATCCTCGACGGGGTGAAGATCGACCGCACCTTCGTCGCAGATCTACCGACCGCGCGCGCGGAAACACTGCTGCGGATGTTCTTCACCATGACCGAATCGCTCGGCGTCACTGCCGTTGCCGAGGGCATCGAAAACGACGAGCAGCTGCAGGTACTGCGTCGCCTGGGCTATCGATACGGGCAGGGTTGGCACTTCGCGAAGTCGATGCCGGCCACCGCGGCAGTGCAGCTCGTCCTAGACGACTGACCGCGCGAAATCCCGCTCGGCCAGCGATTTCAGCGTGAGCAGTTGCTTACGCATCATCACCAGATCGCCAAGCGCCAGCGCGCGACCGATCAACCGAATACCGCCGAAAACGACGCCTACGTGCAGCCGAGTGCCAATGCCGTCCGGGCGGACGGCGTAGGTCACCGCGACGTTGTTCGTCCGCAACGTGATGTGTTCGTCGGAGCGAAACGAGACGAGCGAGAAAATCGTCATGAATCTCTGACCGACTTCGAGGTCGACAAGTTCGGGGTTGCGCTCCTGCGGGCTGCGGCGGCCGAAGTTGTCGAGCACGTCGTAGCTGTACGGCGAGACGCGAAGCTGGCAGAGCCAGGCGAACACGATCGACGGCGGTGCGGCGATCGAAATTGCGCGGTCGGCGCGCTGGATGCTTTCGGCGAGGCGGTCGCACGGTAGATCGGCTTTTCGCTCCTGCGGGGTCGCGCCCCAGTTCATTCCGGGAATCATGCGACGTTCTCCCCAGCTCGCTCGGCGGTCGCGGCAATCCGTCCCAACAGCAAGAGCCGGGTCGCAATCTTGTGCAGACCGGAGCTGATGACTAGTGCTCGGTAGACCTTGCCGTGCACGCCGGGGAAATCTGCCCACGTTTGCGCCCGCACGATCGTCCGGCCAGGGCCATCCTCCTCGAGCACGAATACCAGCTCGTAAATCGAGAACGGGTGCCTCCCGCTCAGCGCGAGACGTTCCACCGGGGTCGCGGAGTCGACGACGAAACCGTTCATCGCCTTCAGAGGTTCGGTGCCACCTCGACAGGTGACACGGAGCAACGCATCCCATGTCGTTGCGCGGGAGGCCTTGACGGATGTGGCATGCTCATCGATATAGGGTAAACGTTCCATATAGAAGGAATGTACTAGATCGTGGCTCCCCCTCGCAAGCACGACACCGACGTGATCCTCGACGCAGCGCGAGCACTCGTCCTCGCCGACGGTCCGCGCGCCGCCAGCGTCGCCGCGATCGCCAACGCAAGCGAAGCGCCCGCAGGCACGCTGTATCACCGCTTCGGCAATCGAAACGGCATCCTGACCGCGGCGTGGCTGCGCGCTCTCGAGCGATTTCAGACGATGGCGATGGCGAGCGATCCGACGGACCCGCTCGAGTGCGCGGTCGCGATGGCTGTCGCGTCGATCGCCTTCACACGCGCGCAGCCCGACGATGCAAAGTTGCTGCTGCTCAGGCCGAGGGACCTCCTCGACGGCGGCACCGATGACGAGTTCGAGAAGCAACGGGCAGCAATGAACGTGCCGATCTTCGAGCGGCTGGCCTATCTCGCGAGGGAACTGATGGGTAGCGCAGACGAACGCAACCTCGACACCCTCGCGCGCGCTGTCGCCTTCTTCCCCTACGCGGTCGTCCGATGGCACGTGTACGACGCGCATATGCCGGAATGGCTCGAGGAAGACATCGCCCGTGACGTCCGAGCGCTACTCAGCGTCGCGCCGCGGTGAGCCGAACAATCTGCGACATGTGCAGCTGCCACTGCTGATCGACAACGAAACCGCGTTCGACGAGCAGCGCGTGGTCGGGTGATGCGTCGAAGTGATACGGACCGAGCGGCCAGACCTCGTTCGACGTGTGCCGGATCGTGTGCGCGGCATCGCGGTCGGCATCGCCGATGTACCAAAGCACAGTGCAGTCCCCCAGATTCACTGCCGAAAGCTGCAGGTTCTCGTCCCATAGCCAGCCCTCGGCCACCGCCGACCGTCCGGCTCCCACATCACGCAGGCCATCGAAAGCCGACGGCCGGATGTTCTTCGCCACGCGCGCGGACGTCGGATTCCACGCAGAACTATTGGCGAACAGTACGCAGTCACCCGGTCGGCCATGATCGGCCATGAACGCCGCGACAGCGCTGAAATCCATGCCGCTCGGCTTGGACCACTCGCCGCGCTGCGCCACGTATGCGGGCACCGCCGCGGCGATGAGCGCACCGAGCATGGCCAGCGCGATCCACCGCGTCGAAGCGAGTGCTCCGATGCCCGCGCCGACAAGCAGCGCGACCGCAGGGGTCGTGAACGTGAGATAGCGGTCCAGGTAAACCGGCTCGATCAACGAGTACCCGACGAGCAGCCCGGTCGGGACCAACGCCCAGGGCAGCGCGACGGCGACGAGCCGACCACGAACCCGCACCACCCCGACCACCATGAGCGCCAACGCCAGTACCGCGAACACCGGCGCGCCAACGAACCATTGGTATTCCAGCAGGGCTCGGATCATGTGCCGGTCCGGCGCAGGAATCCACGCAACCTGCCCCGACTGACTGCTGATCACCCTCGCCGCGGGCAAGGCGAGGAGACCGCCCGCGACGGCCGCGGTTCCCCACGCCGCAAACGCCTTTCGATTGAGCACGACGACGACCAGCGCGTGCGCAATCACCAGCGTCGCCATATCGATGAACAGCACGATCGAGACGGCGCAGCCAAGTGCATAGCCGGCCCACCACGGCCAACGACCGCGGCGCAGCGCGACGACGAGCACGACCGTCAGCCAGACCGCGGCCGTCGCCGTGCACGCGTAGGACCGCGCCTCGACAGCCGCCCACGTCACGCGCGGCAGTATTGCGAAGACCAGGCCTGCGAGCAGCGCGGTCCGGCGGTCGGCGACCAGTTGGCCGAGAGTGACCACCCCAGCGGCAGCGACACCGACGGCAAGGGCGCTCGGCAATCGAGCCGTGAACTCCGATTCACCGACCAGGCGAAACCAGAAATGCATCGCCAAGTAGTAGAGGCCGTGCACCGCGTCCTGGTGATCGAGAAACCGCAGCAGATCGGGCAGCGGTCGTTGCGCCGCGAACACGGTCGCGCCCTCGTCGTACCAATACGACGGGCGCCACGAGAAGGCTGCGCCCAGGACCCCCGCAAACAGCCCAACCCACACTCGTGAGTCTTTTAGGAGTCCCTGGACTCCAAAAAGACTCACGACCGGAGGCCGTACAACCTCTCCCAGTTCTCGCGGCTGGTCAAGGTCGGCATTGCGTCGCGGTACTGCTGCGCGACGTCCGGCAACTCGTTTCGTAGCCTGCGCAACACTTTCACAGTGCGAACGAGCAGCTGACGCGCTTTCGCCTTGTCGCGCTGCCGAATGCGCACACCCGATTGGGACGAGTCGGTAACCACCGCGTGATCGAACAACGAGACGTGCCACCAATACGCGTCTTCACGCGTGACGCCTATGACGCCGTGCTGGGTCCGGCCGAACCACTGGTCGATGGCGCGCTTGATCAGGACCAGCCGATCGTGACTCGGTTCGCCCGAGGCCCGACGAACGTTCACGTCGGCGTCGCGAATCGGCGCAGTCGCCGCGTCGTGCTTGATCGTTTCGGGATATTCGGCACGCGCCTTCCGGATCGCGGCCATCGCCGCGATTCCACCGTCTTCCAGCGTCTTCGGGCCGTCCAAGAAGTCTTCGATGCCTTGCAAAGTCGTGTGGACCAGGCCGTACTGCATCGCGACCAAATGCTCGGACAGTTGCCGGAAGAACTGTTTGCTGATCGCCTTCGTATCGAGGTCGATGTGCAGGGCCGCGACGATCAGCGAGTTGCGGGTGGAGAAATAGCGCGCCCAGTCGTCGAAATCTTTCCAGTAGAAGTCGGCATGCCAGACCGCCGCGTTCGGGAGCGTCACGGTCACGAATCCGGCTTCGCGCGCGCGGATTCCGTACTCGACGTCATCCCATTGGAAGAAGACGGGAATCGGCAGGCCGATGCGCGCGACGACTTCGGCGGGGATCAGGCAGGTCCACCAAGCGTTGTAGCCTGCGTCGACGCGACGCTCCTGCCGTTTGGTCAGCATCGAGACGTTGCGCAGGGCCTTCGGCACCTTGAGCCCGTGGTTCAGCTTCGGCAGGTCGACGTATTCGGCGCCGACATTGAGGTAGTCCGGATTCAGCAGGAACAGCATCTGCGCACCGACCAGCGTCGGCTCGACCGTGAGGTTCGCGAAAGCGTTGAGCCGCAGCACGGTTTCGGGCTCGCACAAGATGTCGTCGTCCATCAAGATAACGTCGGCGTGCTCGTTGACCGAGGAGACCTCGAACAGTCCGCGGCTGAAACCGCCCGCGCCACCGAGGTTCGGCTGCTGCAGGTAGCGCAGCTTGTCGCCCATCGTCACGGCTGTCTTCTGGTACAGCTCGCGCTCCGCGACCAGGTCCGTACCTTGATCGACGACGAACACGGCGTCGATCGCTTCCAATACCGTTTCGTCACTGGCCAGCGCAGCAACGGTTTTGGCGCAGTCGTCGGCGCGGTTGAAGGTGCAGATCGCGATGGCAACCGGACGGACGCGCTCAGGTGCTGCTACGGTCCATTTCAGGTCCGTGATGTCGACACTGCCCCCGGCTGCGGTGATTTCGAGCCACAGCGCACCGCCGTCGACGAATTTGTCGAGCGACGCAGTCATCGACACGACGCCGGACCTGGTGACGTCGACGCTGTCGACGATGCGCCGGTGACCTGCGATATCCGACGCCAGCAACTGGATGCGTGCACGCTTCTCGACCTTGAGCTGCGCCGAGACGGTCACCTCGCGGACGGTCGTCCAGCGCTGCCAATAGCTCGCCGCAAACCGGCCGAAGTAGGTGTTGAGGTTGGCCTGCGCGCCTTTGCCGAGGTGCAACGACAACCGGTCGCGCTGCGAATTGCCCTTTACCGAGACGTACAGATCGTCGTTGATCGTCGGCGATGGCCCGACGTAGATGCCGCGCTGCACCACCAGACGGTCGGGCGCTTCGTGGTCGACGAGCAGGCTGCTCGGCGCGGCCTCTATCTGATCCATTCCGCTCCCTGCGTCGATGTCTTCGTGCGCGGCGAGGATACCAATCAGCCGATGGTCCCGTGCGCCTCGTAGTGCTTCACCGTATCCGGCTTCGTCAAGAGAAAGCGGTCGTCCTCGGGGTAATAGACCGCTTTGTCGATGTCGTCGCCGGCGAATCCACGGATGGCGTCCAACGACGGCCACCAGCTGAGCGTGATGACTTCGCAGCGCTCGTCGTCGATATCCCTGACCGCGATCTGCGCGCCGAGATTGCCCGGCGTCGCGCGGTATTCAGCCAGTCCGGTCCCCGCGATGTACTCGACGTACTCGTCTCGAAATTCGCGACGAAGCTCGCCTCGCCACTCGCGCAGAATCGTCATTCGGCACTCGCTTTCTCACCTTTGAACACGAACGTGTCATACGCCCAGTACCGGAACCCCATGGCCACGGCCTGCCCGATCAGGGTCCCGGAAATGTTGTCGGACAACGGCGTCGACAAGTCCAACACGTAGCGCGAGAACCCGAGGCAGGCAAGTTGCAAGCCGATGGCTATGACATTGAAAACCGCGTAGAGAGCGTATTGGCGCAGCGGATTGCTGGTGGGCCTGTGCGAGAACGTCCACCACTTGTTGCCGAAGTAGGTGACGACGGTGGCAGCGGCGATAGCGAGGAGCTTCGCGTACAAGGGCGCGTCGAACATCGGACCTTTGCCTCCCCAGAAGACAAGGGCGTTGAAGATTCCGGCATCGACGAGAAATCCGATGGCGCCGACGACCAGAAATGCACCGCCGAGACGCACGGCTGTGGTTACCTTCGTCAGGGTGGAGTCGGTGATCGGCATCGAGGGACTGTAACCTGCCCATGCACGCATTCGCACCGGACTCAAAGAGGACTATCAAGGGTGGACTCCGCAGAGCTTCGCCTTGCCGCACTCGTCCCTTGCCACAACGAGGAAGCGGCGATCGCCAAGGTAGTTGCCGATCTGAAGGCAGCAGTCCCTGGCATAGCGGTCTATGTGTACGACAACCTCAGCACCGACGCGACCGCCGAGCGGGCGTTGGAGGCGGGCGCAATCGTGCGGCGTGAGCTGGCAAAAGGAAAAGGCAACGTCGTCCGGCGAGCGTTCGCAGACATCGAGGCCGACATCTACGTGATGATCGACGGCGACGACACCTATGAGGCATCGGCCGCACCCGAAATGATCAAAACGCTGCTCGAGGGTCCGTACGACCACGTCCTCGGTGTTCGGCGCCAGGTAGAAAGCACCGACACCGCCTACCGCGCCGGCCACGAGACCGGCAACAAAGTCCTCAACGGCGTGGTCGGCAAGGTGTTCGGCGAGAACGTGCAAGACATGCTCAGCGGGTTCCGGGTCTTCTCACGTCGTTTCGTCAAAAGCTTTCCGGCCGTCTCACGCGAGTTCGAGATAGAGACGGAGCTGACCATCCACTCATTGCATCTGCGAGTGCCGCAGGCGTCGGTGACGGTCGATTTCCGCGACCGACCGCCGGGCAGCGAATCGAAGCTTCGGACCTACCACGATGGCTTCAAGATTCTGTCGCTGATCATCGGACTCGCTCGCCATGAGCGGCCAGTCGCGTTCTACGGGTTGTTCGGCACTTTGAGCCTGATCGTGGCGATAGTTCTGACCATTCCGATCGTGATCGAGTACTACGACATCGGGCTGGTCCCCCGTTTCCCGACGCTGTTCCTTGCGTTCACGCTCGTGATGCTCGGGTGCCTCGCATGGACTGCCGGACTTGTCCTCGACGGCATCCGACGGTCCCGGCACGAAGCCGCGAGGCTGGTTTACCTGCGCTATTCGGCGGTGTCGGAAAATCGACGCAATGACGGATAGCGCCGTGACGGATAGCCCGGTGACGGACAGCGAGACCGCGGCAACCGATAGCAAGCCGAAACTCTCCGAACGGGCGGTCGGCGTGGTCCGCCAATGGGGTATCGCATCCTGCGCTTTCACCATCATCGCCGCGATTTTCGGGACGGTGTTCGCGGTCGTCACACCGCCGTTCTGGGGCCACGACGAGGTCACCCAGTTCGGTCGCGCGTATCAAGTCGCACATCGAGGGTTGTTGCCCCACGAGATCAACGACTCGCGTGGAATCGCCTACGGCGGCGACGTCGACGCCACCTTCGACGACCTCATGGGCTACGCCGTTCGCGACTACGTGAACAACGGCGAAGACCCAGAGCCTCGCGTCGGCGACAGCGACGGCTACGACAGCCTCGAGTCGCAGCACCTCAACGGCGACATGCACACCATTTGGTTCACCAATACCGCTGCATATTCACCGGTCCCATATCTACCGGCGGCGGTCGGCATTCAGACCGCCGAGGTGTTCGATCTGGACGTCGGCGGATTCCTGCTCATGACCCGGCTGGCCGGACTGCTCGCCTATGTTCTGATCGTCGGCTTCGCCCTGCGCGCGTTACGGGAGCGACGGGCGCAGTGGCTTGTGTTCACGGTCGCCATGTTGCCGATCGCCATCTTCCAAGCAGGCACGATCACCGCCGATACCGTGACCAACGCGGTCGCGATTCTGGTCGGCGCGCTACTGCTGAAATCGCTGTTTCTCGGCGACCGACTGAGCAAGCTCGAATCCGCGGCGCTGCTCACGTCGGTGATCGTGCTGCCGTTGTGCAAGCCGACCTACATCTTCGTCGCGCTCCTCGTCTTGCTCGTTCCGCTCGACCGGCTGGGTCTGTCACCGCGATTTCGGCTGGTGCCATGGGGTTTCGCTGCCGTCGGCACCTTGTCGTTCCTCGCCTGGACCAAGATTTCGGGCGGGACCACGAACGGCATGGGTTTGATGCGCACGAAGGACCAATGGAATTCGGTCCGGCCGAGCGAGCAGTTGCAGGGCATCTTGACCGATCCGGTGAATTTCATTGCCGTCTTCTGGCGAAGCATCCTGCGCCGGGACAACAAGTGGTTCGACGGATTCTTCGGCGAACTCGGCTTCAGCTGGGTCGAGGTGCCTGCGACAACGATCGTGGCCTGCTTGCTCGCGATCGCGCTGTCGGTGGGTATTGCCGAGCGCATGACCGTGTCGTTCCGCAAGGCTCTGATCGTCACTCTGGTCGTCGCAGCGACGGTCGGTATGATCTACGTGACGCTGTACCTGACCTTCTCGCCGGTCGGTTTCTACATCATCGACGGAATCCAGGGCCGCTATTTCGTCCCGCTGGCAATCCTGTTCTTCGCCGCGTTGTTGCGGTGGACATCGCTGCGATTGTCCGACCCATCGGGCGGGCTGAACCTGCGCGCGCCGGTGATCATCATCATCGTTGCCACTGTGATTTCGCTGATCACGGCGGTAGCGAGGTACAACCTCTACGTTTGGGGCTGACCCTCCGCTAGAGGGTGGCTTCGCCTTGGGCGGCGTAGTTCTTCTCGGTCGTCGCCTTCTGAGGGCGCCACCATGCCTCGTTGTCGCGGTACCACTGCACGGTCGCCTCCAGCCCGGACCGGAAGTCGCGGTACGACGGCGTCCAGCCTAGTTCGTCGCGTAGCAGCGACGAATCGATGGCGTAGCGCAGGTCGTGACCGGCTCGGTCGGTCACCGCGTCGTAATCGTCTGCTGGACGGCCGAATGCTTCGAGAATCATGCCGACAACGGCTTTGTTGTTCTGCTCGCCATCTGCACCGATCAGGTACGTCTGACCGATGCGGCCCTTCTCGATAATCGCCCAGACTGCACTGTTGTGGTCGTCCACGTGGATCCAGTCGCGGACGTTGCGGCCTTCGCCGTAGAGGCGCGGCCGGACGCCGTCGATCAGGTTGGTGATCTGCCGCGGAATGAACTTCTCCACGTGCTGATACGGACCGTAGTTGTTCGAGCAGTTCGAGAGCGTGGCGCGCACGCCGAACGACCGCGTCCATGCCCGGACCAGCAGGTCGCTGGAAGCCTTGGTCGCCGAATACGGGCTCGACGGGTTGTACGGCGTCGACTCGCTGAACCGCTCCGGATCGTCGAGTTCGAGATCGCCGTAGACCTCGTCGGTCGAGATGTGGTGGTAGCGAACGTCGTAGCGCCGGACCGCCTGGAGCAGCGAAAACGTGCCGACGACGTTCGTCTGGACGAACGGCCACGGATCGTTGAGTGAGTTGTCGTTGTGCGACTCCGCTGCAAAATGCACGACCGTGTCGACACCGCTGATCAGCTCGTCGACCAAGTCCATGTCGGCGATGTCGCCGTGCACGAAGTCGATCTTGTCCGCGACGGGGTCGAGCGACGCCCGATTGCCTGCGTAGGTCAGCGAATCGAGCACCGTGATCGTCACATCGGGACGCTGGGCGACGGTCTGATGCACAAAGTTCGCGCCGATGAATCCAGCGCCGCCGGTTACGAGTAGCCGCATGGCAGTTACCTCCGGCTGACGACGATACCTGGCCGATGGGCCATGATGATCTTGCCTTCGCCCAGGCCTGTTCCGGTCGGACGAACTTGCGTCCTTCGCGTCGACACAGAACACTTTCGTTTCATGCGCGGAATCATCCTGGCCGGCGGAACCGGGACACGCTTGCACCCGGTCACACTCGGGGTCAGCAAACAACTAGTTCCGGTCTACGACAAGCCGATGATCTATTACCCGCTTTCGACATTGATGCTGGCGGGCATCCGCGACATTCTGCTCATCACTACTCCTGCGGACGCCGAGGCATTCACGCGATTGCTCGGCGACGGGAGCATGTTCGGCATCAACATCACCTACAAGCAACAACCCTCCCCCGACGGCTTGGCGCAGGCCTTCGTGCTCGGCGAGGAGCACATCGGCACCGAATCGGCCGCGTTGTGCCTGGGCGACAACATCTTCTACGGCTCAGGCCTAGGCAGCCAGCTCAAGAAGTTCACCGATATCGAAGGTGGCGCAGTCTTCGCCTACTGGGTCAGCAACCCATCCGCGTACGGCGTGGTCGAATTCGACAGAAACGGTCGTGCGATCTCGATCGAGGAGAAGCCCGCCAAGCCGAAGTCGAACTTCGCGATCCCTGGGTTGTACTTCTACGACAACGACGTCGTCGAGATCGCGAAGGATCTGAAGCCGTCCGATCGTGGCGAATACGAGATCACCGACGTCAACCGCGCGTACCTGGAAGCCGATCGCCTTCAGGTCGAGGTATTGCCGCGCGGAACGGCGTGGCTCGACACCGGCACATTCGATTCGCTACTCGACGCATGCAATTACGTCCGCACCATCGAAGATCGGCAAGGACTGAAAATCAGCGTCCCCGAGGAAATTGCCTGGCGGCGTGGTTTCATCACCGACGACGGACTGCGCGAGCGCGCGGAACGATTGGTGAAGTCCGGCTACGGAAACTACTTGCTCGGGTTGCTCGAGCGCGGCAAAGAATGGTGAGCATGCAGATCCGAGAGCTGTCGATACCTGGCGCATACGAGTTCACGCCGAAGCAGTTCGGCGACGACCGCGGCGTCTTCCTCGAGTGGTTCAAGGATTCGACGTTCACCCCGACCGCCGGCGAGCCGCTCTCACTCAAGCAGGCCAACTGCTCGGTCTCGGCGGCCGGCGTGCTGCGCGGCATCCACTACACGGCAAACCCGCCTGGCCAGGCGAAGTACGTGACCTGCTTCAAAGGCGCATTCCTCGACGTGGTCGTCGATCTGCGGGTCGGTTCACCCACGTTCGGCACCTGGGATTCGGTCCTCATCGACGACGTCGACCGGCGCGCGGTCTACCTGTCCCCCGGTTTGGGCCACGCGATCCTGTCGCTGGAAGACGGATCGACCGTCGTCTACCTCTGCTCGCTCGAATACACCCCGGAGCTCGACCACGACGTGAGCCCGTTGGATCCGGATCTCCGCATCGACTGGCCGACCGTAGGCCGAAACGGTGAACCGCTCGAATACATACTGTCGGCGAAGGACTCGATCGCCCCGACATTGGCGGTGGCGCAGGAATCCGGGCTGCTGCCGGCGCTCTAGCCTCTCGCGCGGCGCATCGGGCGCGCCTGCGCGGCCTCGCGGCGAGCTTTGAACCGCCAGAACTGGACTGCACGGAAATCTGCGGTGATCTGGTGGAGCGGATCGACGACGTCGTCCATGGTGGATGCCAACTCACCTGCGATCTTGATCAGGTCGCCGACCTTGCCGGACATCCTGGCCATGCTCAGCAGGAATTCCATGGCCAACCGGACGGCGACCGCCAGGCAGAAGATCATCCCCGGTGCGACGAGCACCATGACGACGCCCGCAGTCACCGACCACGAGAACGCCAGCCCGGTCAGCGCAATCGGAATGACGACCGCGAACGTCAGACCGAGTAGGTACACGACGGGTAGCAAGGTTCTTGTTGCGCTGCGTTCGAACCGGACGTCAGCCAGACCGCGGCCGGCCTCGCCGGCCCACTGGCGTAGCGCCGACGGCTTCTTCGGCTCGGCGGGAGTCTCCTCGACGTCCGCGTACTCGTACTCCTCCCAGTAGTCCGATTCCTCCCAGACCGACTCGGGTTCGACGTAGTACTCGCTCATTGCCTACATCTTGCCTTCTTCGGCACCACAATTCCCGCACCCTCGGCGAGTCGTCGGCACGTCGCGGTAAGTTGGCAACATCATGCGAGGTCGTGTGCTCGATGCCCTGATGTTTTTCCCGTCGCGCGAATTCCCTTGGCTACCATCGGACATCGGTTTGTCCTATACCAACGTCCGGTTCGAGGCCGCCGATGGGACGTCGCTGCACGGCTGGTGGCTACCGACTTCGGCCGAGCGCCTGGGCCACGTTCTGTTCGCACACGGCAATGGCGGCAATATCAGCGACCGCGTCGCGCATCTGGCGTTGCTGACGGCTGCAGGCTTCGACGTGCTGGCGTTCGACTATCGCGGTTACGGGCGCAGCGGCGGTCGCCCGAATGAGGCAGGCACGTACGCGGACGCGCGCGCCGCGCGGTCGGTGCTGCTCGAACAACCAGGCGTCGACCCGGGTCGCGTGTTCTACCTCGGCGAATCGCTCGGGGGCGGCGTGGTCACCGAACTCGCGCTCGCGCACCCGCCTGCCGGTGTCGTGCTCACGTCGACGTTTTCCAGCATCCGCGACATCGCGCGAAGACACTACCCACTCATACCGAACTTCGCTGTTCCCGACGCGTTTCCAACTGAGCGCCGAATCCCGCTGTTACGTGCGCCACTCTTGATCATCCATGGCGAAAACGACGAGCTGGTGCCGCCCGAGCAAGCGCGTCGTCTGTACGAGGCCGCTGTGCAGCCCAAGGACCTGCACATTCTTCCTGGAGTCGGACACAACGACGTTGTCAGCATCGCTGGAAAAAAGTGGATCGAGGTTGTGGCCGCTTGGGCGCGCCGCAGCGACACGCCGTCTTCTTAGGATTTCTCACAGGATTTTCTCAGTAACCTTTCTTGGCTCGGTGCCGATACGCCCTGTGACTCCCAAAAAGAAGCAACGTTCAAAGGAGAAGAGAGTGCGTACGACCGCCGGAACAACCTCGCCAAGCGTCCTAGCTGCTACCGCAGACAGCTATCGCGACCGCGGCTGGTTGGTATCGACGACCGCGAACGGAATCTCACTCATCACCGACGCTGCCGTCTGCGGGATCGAGCTCCCAGAAGAACTTGCCGAGGGCGTGCATGCGTTCATGCAAGCCAACGGGCTGGTCGGTCCGGTCATCACCCTTCCGGGCGCCACCAACCGCGAAATCCACCTCGTCACCGGCGTCGCCAAGGCGACGATGGCCCTCGAGGCGCTTCGTAAGCTCGGCGCGATCATCTACCAGGACGGCGCAGGCATCCCGTTGCCGCCGACCCAGCTCAGTGCCGGTTCTGCTCGTTGGGCCATCGCACCCGAGGATTGCCGCTGGACCCCGCCGGTCGTAGCACTCGCCGCCGCCGTCCGCGCGACCACCTCGCGCCGCTGGACCGCACGCAGCGCAAGCGTCGCCTGCTGAAGCTAGCTTTCCCCCACTGCCTCCCGTTACGCACGACGACGGGAGGCAGTTTTTTGCCTCGAGACCGTTTCAGGAAGATCCGCCGCATCTCGCGCGTTGCCATGAAGGTGAGCACCTTCGCACCCCAGGGTTTCTTTTCCGGGAGAGCGTCCAACCGGAAAGTGGTTGGTATGACGCGACGTTATCGGTTGAGCTGGCCTGTTGTGGCGCTGATCTGCGCGGTCTTCTCAGCTCTGATCGCGTTGCACGTCAGCAGCCCGCAACTGTGGCTCGTCGCGTTCATGGTTGTTCCGCTGGCCGTTGCACCAGTTCGGTCGATGTAACTTCGTCGGGTGACCGAGGGAACGAAACGTCAACTACCGCGGTGGTCGGAGGTTCGACCGCTACTCGGTGCCCGTAAGCCGATTGCCGACCCGGTCGAACGCCGGTTGGCTCGTGCCCACACGATTGCCGACCTTCGCGACATCGCTCGCCGCCGCTCTCCGCGGTCGGTATTCGATTACGTCGACGGCGCCGCGGAGCGTGAGGTCAGTCTGGGCCGAGCGCGTGACGCGTACTCCCGGGTCGAGTTCCACCCCCGCGTCCTACGGGACGTGACGACTGTCGATACCTCGCGAACGATCCTGGGTCACAAAGCTTCCCTGCCCTTGGTTCTCGCGCCGACGGGTTTCACGAAGATGATGCAGCACGAGGGCGAGCCGTCCGTCTACCGAGCGGCAACAGCGGCCGGACTCCCCTACGCGCTCTCGACCGTGGGTACCACGGGCATCGAAGACCTCGCAGCGGCGGCCGACGGCAGGCGATGGTTTCAGCTCTACGTCTGGCACGACCGCGACGCGAGCATGCAACTGGTCGAGCGTGCCCGCAGCAGCGGCTATGACGCGCTCGTCATCACCGTCGACACACCGGTCGCGGGCGCTCGGTTGCGCGACGTCCGCAACGGACTGACCATCCCGCCGCAACTGACGGTCAAGACCCTCGCGGATATGGCGCGTCACCCCGCGTGGTGGTTCAACTTGCTCACCACCGGTCCGCTCGAATTCGCCTCGCTGCGATCATTCGACGGTACGGTCGCCGAGTTGATCGGGCAGATGTTCGATCCGTCGGTCACCCTCGACGACCTCGCTACTCTGCGTGCGACCTGGCCACGCAAGCTGGTGGTCAAGGGAATTCAGAGCACCGAAGACGCGAGGGCTGTCGTCGACCTCGGCGCCGATGCCGTCGTCGTCTCCAATCACGGTGGCAGGCAGCTCGATCGAGCACCCACACCCCTCGAACTGCTGCCAAGCGTCGTGCAAGCCGTCGGCGATCGGGCCGAAGTTTTCGTCGACACCGGCATCATGCACGGCGGCGACTTGGTCGCCGCCGTCGGTTTGGGCGCGACCGCCGGAATGGTCGGGCGCGCCTATCTTTACGGCCTGATGGCCGGCGGCGAACGCGGCGTCGCGCGGGCAATCGAGATCCTGCAGACCGAAACGACTCGCACCCTGCAATTGCTCGGCGTCAACAGCATCGACGACGTCCGACCGGAGCACGTCACGCTCCGGTGAGGGTTTCGGGACACGCCGGATAACCAGTCGCAGGCGGCACCTGCACTGCGGCACACTGGAACCGGTGATGCTGACCATCTCCACGACCAACGAACCAGCCACCGATCTCGGATTCCTGCTTCACAAACATCCCGATCGTGTGCAGGAATTCGAGCAGTCGTTCGGCGTCGCCAGGGTGCTGTATCCGGAGGCGGACGAAAAACGCTGTACCGCAGCCCTGTTGCTCGAGGTCGATCCGATCCAGCTCGCACGGTCACGCGGGCGCACCACCCCGGACTATGCGTTGGGCCAGTACGTCAACGATCGACCGTATGCTGCGTCGTCGTTGCTCGCCGTCGCTCTGGCGCAGGTGTTCCGAACCGCGAGGTCCGGGCGCTGCGATAACTTGCCTGTGCTCGCTGCGACGCCCATTCCACTCACGATCACGCTGCCCGCGCTGCCGTGCCGAGGCGGTCCGGAGTTGGCGCGTCGATTGTTCGAGCCGATGGGCTGGACGGTCGACGCACAACCGATCGCGTTGGACCCTACGTTTCCGGAGTGGGGTGACTCGCGGTACGTCCGGCTGACGATCGAGGGAACGGTCCGGCTTGCCGACGCGCTCAATCACCTCTACGTCCTGCTGCCCGTTCTCGACGACGCAAAGCACTACTGGGTTGCCTCCGACGAGGTCGACAAGCTGATTCGTGCGGGCGAGGGATGGCTGGCCGACCACCCCGCGAAGTCGCTGATCACCCGACGGTTCCTCCGGCATCGATCGGAGCTGACGCGGTCGGCGCTCGAACGTCTCGCCGAGATCGGCGACGACGTGGACCAGACTTTCGATCCGCCGGTCGAGGAAGAGCCAGAGCACGACGAGGCCCAGGTCACGGTGCCGCTGAACACGCTGCGACGGAAGGCCGTCGTCCGCACGTTGGAGGAAGTCGGCGCCCAGACCGTGATCGACCTGGGTTGCGGCTCAGGACAACTCGTTGCGGCATTGCTGGACAATCCGATGTTCACCAAGGTCACCGGGGTCGATGTGTCGACGCGAGCGTTGTCGCTTGCAGCGCGCAGGTTGCACCTCGACCGGCTGCCGGACCGACGACGCGAACGGCTGGACCTATTCCAAAGTTCGCTGACCTACACCGACGACCGCTTCGGCGACTACGACGCTGCCGTGTTGATGGAGGTGATCGAGCACGTGGACCCGCCTCGGTTGAACGCGCTCGAACGCGTCGTGTTCGGCGCTGCACGTCCCGGCCACGTCATCGTCACAACCCCCAATTGCGAGTACAACATTCGCTACGAGGGACTGGTCGGCATGCGGCACACCGACCACCGTTTCGAGTGGGACAGGTCCGAGTTCCGCTCATGGGCAACCCAGATCGCCGACCGCTACGGGTACACGGTCCGATTCCAGCCGGTCGGTGACGACGACCCCGAGGTCGGCCCACCGACCCAAATGGCAGTGTTCGCGCAAGGGGGCAGCAGTGAGTGACATTTCGGTTCCGGCAATGTCACTCGTCGTGCTGGTCGGGGTATCCGGCAGCGGCAAGTCGTCGTTCGCCGCAAAGCATTTCGCGCCGACGCAGGTGCTGTCGTCCGATTTCTGCCGCGGACTCGTCTCCGACGACGAGATGGACCAAGCAGCAACATCGGACGCCTTCGACGTGTTGCACTACATCGCGCGGACCAGGTTGCGGCGCGGTCTGCTCACCGTCGTCGATGCGACGAACGTTCAACGCGATGCTCGCAAGGGTTTGATCGATCTGGCCAAGGCCAACGACGTGCTGGTGGACGCGATCGTTCTCGATGTGCCGGACGAGGTCGCGATCGAACGGAACGCTGCGCGGCCCGACCGTGACTTCGGTCCGCATGTCATCCGTCGCCAGCACAAGGATCTTCGCCGGAGTCTCGGCACGATGGACCGAGAAGGGTTTCGCCGGGTCCATGTGTTGCGTGGCGTCGAAGAAATCGAGTCCGCGACGGTCGCCACCGAGAAGGCGTGGACCGACAAGCGCGAGCTGACCGGTCCGTTCGACATCATCGGTGACGTCCACGGCTGCCGCAGTGAGTTGGAATCTTTACTGCGCGAACTCGGTTGGGAAGTCTCCGCAGACGGCGCGCGGCATCCGGAGGACCGGACCGCGGTGTTCGTCGGCGACCTCGTCGACCGCGGACCCGACACCCCCGGCGTGCTGCGCCTGGTCATGGGCATGGTGGAAGCCGGTACCGCGCTGTGCGTTTCGGGTAACCATGAGCAGAAGCTCGCGCGGGCGTTGAACGGACGCAAGGTGCGGGTCGCGCACGGACTTCAGGAATCGATGGATCAGCTCGCGGCCGAGCCCGAGGAGTTCCAGCGGTCAGCACATGCATTCATCGACGGCCTGATCAGCCACTATCAGCTGGACGGAGGCAAGCTCGTAGTTGCGCACGCAGGGCTGAAGGAGGCCTATCACGGCCGCGCGTCGGGTCGGGTGCGCTCGTTCGCGTTGTACGGCGATACGACGGGCGAGACAGACGAGTACGGCTTTCCTGTCCGGTATCCATGGGCGAACGAGTACCGCGGTCGTGCGATGGTCGTGTACGGCCACACACCCGTGCCCGAGACCGAGTGGATCAACAACACGATCTGCCTGGACACAGGAGTGGTGTTCGGCGGCAAGCTGACTGCACTGCGGTACCCGAGCCGCGAACTTGTTTCGGTCCCTGCTGAACAGGTGTGGTACGAATCGGTCCGGCCGTTCGGGAACGACGTCGTGCCACTGCGAGATCCGGGCATGCTGGCAATCGACGACGTCGCCGGAACGCGGCACATCGACGTTCGGCACAACAACGGCCGGATCAAGGTTCGGGAGGAGAACGCCGCCGCCGCGCTGGAAATCGTCAGTAGATTCGCGGTCGACCCACGGTGGATGGTGTACCTGCCACCGACCATGGCGCCGTCGGCCACGTCCAGCCTCGACGGCTACCTCGAGCATCCGGCAGAAGCGTTGGCAGAGTTCGCCAGTGCAGGTGTGACGCACGTGGTGTGCGAGGAGAAGCACATGGGGTCGCGCGCGATCCTTGTGTTGGCCCGCAACGCCGAGGCAGCCGCGAAGCGTTTCGGCAGCACCGACGGTACGACCGGTGTCGTCTACACCCGTACAGGTCGGCCGTTCTTCGACGACGCCGACACGATGGCGGAGCTGGTCGATCGAATGCGGCAGGCGTGCGGTCCACTGTTCGCCGACCTCGAAACAGACTGGCTCGCACTCGATTGCGAACTGCTGCCCTGGTCGGCGAAGGCGGAAGGGTTGATCCGCAGCCAGTACGCCGCCGTCGGTGCTGCGGCAGGCGCAGCCCTGCCCGACGCCATCGGCGTGCTCGAGGCTGCGTCCCGGCGCGGTCTCGATGTTGCGGCGTTGCTCGCAAAGACCAAGGGGCGGGCGGACAACGCGGCCCGCTTCACCGACGCCTATCGCCGCTATTGCTGGACGGTGACGGGTGTCGATGGCATCCGGGTCGCTCCATTTCAGGTTCTTGCCTGTGAGGGTCGGGCTACCGCGGTGACGGAGGCGCACTCGTGGCATCTGGAAAAGCTTGCGCTGCTGGACGACGACATCATCGCCACCACGAGGCACGTATACGTCGACCTCGCGAAACCGAGTTCTCGTGATGCCGCGGTCGAATGGTGGACGAGCCTCACCGAGTCCGGTGGCGAGGGGATGGTCGTCAAACCGTTGGGCATCAGCGCTGCCGACGCCGCGGAACGGCGAATCCAGCCGGGGGTGAAGGTCCGCGGGCGCGAGTACCTCCGCATCATCTACGGACCCGACTACACCGATGCCCTTCCCGTCCTGCGTAATCGGATGCTCGGCCGGAAGCGGTCGATGGCGTTGCGCGAGCACGCGCTCGGCCTCGAGTCGCTGAGTCGGCTGGCGGAAGGCGAACCGCTGTGGCGCGTGCACGAGACGGTGTTCGCGGTGCTAGCGCTGGAATCTGAGCCAGTGGATCCGCGGCTATGAGCTGGAAAGCGCGTCGCTGTACGGCACGGTGAAAGTGGCTGTGAAGTCGGCGAACAGTGCTCGCTCGCCGATGAGTTCGACCTCGGCGAGCGCAGCATCGGGCTCGAGAACGCCGGCGAGAACGTCGCGAAAACCGAGTCCGCCGACAATGGTCAGGTCGGGGTCTGGGTGCGCGCCCTCCCCGACCGTGACCGCGTCTCCTGCGACGGTCGCATGCGCGACGGCGGGACCCACCCTGACCTCGTAGGTCACCGGCGTGCGGCGTGGAGGAGCGGCGCCCTGCGCGGCGACGCGCAGCGAGCCCACCAACGAGGCGTTCGTGACGACCTCGCCCTCGCGTGGCTCCCTCATCCCCGCAGCTCCCCAGCGCGCCAATGCGTCGAGTGCGGGCACGAGCTCCTCGGCCCGCGGGGTGATCCGGTAGACCACCGACCGGTCGGACCCGGCGCGCGCCTCGCGGACGACAAGGCCGTCGTCTTCGAGCTCCTTGAGCCGATTCGCCAGCACACTGGTCGGGATCCCGGGCAGCCCGGCGAGCAGGTCGGAATAGCGCCGCGGACCGACCAGCAGGTCACGAAGAACGAGAATCGTCCAGCGCTGCCCGATCACTTCCGCGGCGCGCGCCAGTCCACAGAACTGCCCGTACTCACGCGTCCGCATATCTTCATGGTAGCGGGTTGCTTCGTTCAAGCAAGTGTGCTTGCCTAAATGAAGTAACCCTGAAGACAGGAGCGATGAGATGGCAACGACACTGACGGTCGACCTCTTCATTTCGGTCGACGGCTGGGCGGGTTCCGACGGGCTGCCGGGATACTTCGGCTACCTAGGACCAGAGCTCGCGGAATGGATCGACACGAATTCCGGCGCAGAACAGGTCTCGATCATGGGGCGGCGAACCTACGAAATCATGGCTTCGCTACCCGAGGAGCACCGCGACGAGGGGTACGAGCAGCTGAGTCGGCAGCCGACCGTGGTCTTCTCCCGGACCCTCACCCAGGTGGATTGGCCGAACGCCACGATCTGCCGGGACGACCCCGCCGACGAGATTCGGCGGTTGAAAGCAGAGGGCGATCTGCCGTTGCGGACAATCGGAAGTCTCTCGGTGGCACAACAACTGCTCGCCGCGGGCGTCGTCGACACGCTCCGCCTCATGACCTTCCCACTTCTCGCCGGTGAAGCCGGTCGCGAACCTGCCTTCGCGAACGTCGCGTCTGCCGATCTGGAACTGGTCGACCACCGCGTCCTCGACCGGCGGGTGCTCTTGCTGGAATACCGCCCGACTGGCAAAGACATCCCAAGAGCCTGACAACAAGGAGCACACAACATGGTCATCGTCGCAGGTCACATCACCGTCGACCCCTCCCGACGCGAGTCCTACCTTGCAGGCGGCGTCCGCATCCTCGAAATCGCCCGCGCCGCACAGGGTTGCCTCGACATCTCTTTCGGCGCCGACCTGATCGACCCGAGCCGTATCAACCTCTTCGAACGCTGGGAGTCTCGGGAGGCCCTCGACACCTTCCGCACCAGCGGCGGAGCGAGCGACGAGCAACCAGACGCACGACTCGCCGTGTCGGTCGAGGAATACGACATTGCCGAGGTGCGGCCGCTGTTCGGGTGACCGCCGACTAGGCCGCGAACGTCATCGCGAATTCGCGTGCCTCTCGCCGTGTTCCGACGCCGAGTTTGCCGAGGATCGACGAAACGTGGTGGTCCACCGTTCTGACGGAGAGAAACAACCGCTTGGCGATCTCGGCGTTGGTGTATCCCTCGGCGAGGAGTTCGAGCACGTCAGCTTGCCGCGAGGTCAATCCGGCAGGGTGCGAACGGGTCGCACGCCGCGGACCGCGTGGGATCGATCGCACACCCGCGCCACGCAATTTGCGGCGCAGGGCGGCCGCGGCAGCTACGGCACCCAACTCGTCGAGGGCAAGCAGCGCCCGGCGCGACAACTGGTCGTCGCCGGATTCGGCAAGTTCCAGGGCTCGCTCGTATGGGTCGCCGATGCGCTCCCACTCGGTCGCCGCAGTCCGCCAATCACCGCAGATCCCCGCCGCCCATGGCTGGACGTCCGTGGTGGCCTCGATTCCGGCACGAGCGCAGTACCGAAGGGCCTCGCCCCAGGCCGCGTCGCGCCCGCTGTGCTCGCGGACGAGTTCGGCCAGGTCGACGCGGTCCGCAAGCCACGCGTACTCGGCGAGCGCGGCGCCGGCCAATGCCATCGCGGCCCGCGCACCCCGCCCGACAGCATCCTCGAACGCACTGACCAATTCGTCCGCGACGTCGTGGCCGAGTCGCGCCCGGACCCGCAGCTGTGTGGCGTCGCTCAGATCGCCCCGGCGGATCCGAAGCTGCGCCCGATAGCCGTCCAATTCGCCCGCCTGCGAGGCGGATCCCGCGACGAGCAACCCCTCGAGTCCGTCGAGGTCAGATTTGGCATACAGCAGCTCGGCCAGCCGCAACTGACCGTCGGCGATCTGCTCGCTGTGCCCATGCTTCCGGGCGAGGTCGAGCCCGGCGTGGACCTCACCGTTGTGAATGAGGCACAGCGCGATCAGATCGCTCCGATTGGCTTGGTTGGCGAGTTCGAGGGCACGGCCCAAGACCGTCGCCGCGTCGGGATCACCGACGAGGGCCAGTAAAGCTCCGAGGTTGGCCAGACTCGCCGCGTCGCCGTGCGCTGCGGCATCCCGCGCCACCGACAACGCATCGGCGGTGTAGCCGTGCTGGTAGTAGTGCCGCGACAACCTGATCTCGGACTCGATGACCGCGACGGGATCACCCGCCTCGATATGGCGCAGTACAGCCTCGTGAGCTGTGTCGACTGCCTCTGCATAGCGTTGGTTGGCGCTCAGCGCCTGGGCATAATCGTCGAGAACGTCGTCGCCGTTGAGCAAAGCCACCTCGAAGAACTCGACAGCCTGGGCACCGTCGGACTGTCGCGCCGCCGCGGCAGCGAATCGACGCAGGGTTTCCGCGTCGTTCGCGGCAATGGCATGCCGAACCAGCCGAGGGAGATCACGATGCGCGTGGCTGCTCAAAAACGCACCGACGACATCGCGATGCAAAACGCGGCGACGCAACCCCGACAGATTCGCCTCGATCGCACGGCGCACGATGTCGTATCGAAAAACCAGGCCGCCATCGCGCACGTCGAGGATTCCCGCCTCCTCGGCAGGGGCGACAACGTCGAGCGAACCGCCGAGCAGGCATTCGGCAACGTCGAATTCGACGACGGACGTCAGCACCGACAGCCGCTCCAATGCATCGATGCAGTCGAGCCCCCGGATCGATGCCCGCACAGCGTCGACAACCGTGGCAGGCAAGGCCGAATGGGGTGCTGCGTCAAGCATTTCGGTGACGAAGAACGGGTTCCCGCCGGTCAGCTCGTGCAAGGCCGCAGCGTCCCAATGCGAGCCCACCGCCAGCTCGGCGACCGCGTTCACCGACAGCCCGTCGACGCTGACCCGGCGCACTGGCAGCCCGCCGAGCCCGCTGCCGCGCGTCGTGACGACGACCAGCACAGGCGCGTCTTCGATCCGTCGGACCACGTACGCCAACAGGTCGAGCGTCGCTTCGTCGGCCCAGTGCACGTCCTCGATGATCAGCAGAGTCGGTCCGGACCGTCGTAGCTCGGCGACGATCTCATCGAAGTCACCTGGCAGTCCAGCATCGCGGAACGGTCCGAGCGGTCGGCGCACATGCAGGTCGTCGCACGCGCCGAACAGGACGGTGCCCGCCCCAACCGAATCTCGAAAAGCCTTGACGACAGCAGTCTTTCCCATGCCCGCTGCCCCGGTCACAGCCACGGCGGACCCGACACCATTGGTGGCGTCGATCCATTTCGCCGCAAGCACGCCAAGCACCTGCGAGCGCTCCTGCAAACGATTCGGAACAGTCATGCCCCTAGCGTGCTGGCTACGAACGGCAGAGTCTGTCAGCAGCTTGATGCTGGAACTGTCGGGGAGCCGACATTTGGGTGAGTATGGACCCATGACCACAGCAACTCGGACCTGTCCGTTGTGCGAGGCGGTATGCGGCCTCACTCTGACGCTCTCGGACGACCATCGCGTGCTCTCCGTAAAGGGCGACCGCGACGACCCGTTCAGCAAGGGCTTCATCTGCCCGAAGGGTGCGAGCCTCGGGCACCTCGACGAAGACCCGGACGTACTGACCGAGCCGATGATTCGTGAGGGTACGACCTGGCGGTCAGCCACGTGGGACGAGGCTTTCGCGGCTGTCGCCGACGGGCTCGGCAAGGTGATCGCCGAACACAGCCGACGATCGCTGGCGCTGTATCTGGGCAACCCGAACGCGCACACGATGGCGGGCCAGTTGTACGGGACGCCGCTGATTCGCGCCCTCGGGACGCGAAACATCTTCTCCGCGAGCACTGCAGATCAGATGCCGAAGCAAGTGGCAAGCGGATTCATGTTCGGCGATCCCTTGACCGTCGCGGTTCCCGACCTGGACCGCACCGATTACCTGCTGATGCTCGGTGCAAATCCGCTCGAGTCCAACGGATCACTGTGCACCGCGCCGGATTTCCCGGGCCGGTTGAAAGCGATTCGACGCCGCGGCGGCAAAGTGGTGGTCATCGATCCCCGTCGCACCCGGACCGCGAATCTCGCAGATGAGCACGTGTTCATCAAGCCCGGCGCCGACCCCTATCTCCTGTTCGCGATAGTGAATGTTCTGTTCGCCGAAGACCTCACCGCGGTGAACCTGGACGTCGATGGCATCGATGAGGTCCGGGCGGCCGCGGAACCGTTCACTCCCGACGCAGTCGCCGCGCGGACCGGTGTCGACGCAACGGTGATCGTGCGGCTGGCTCGCGAACTGGCCGAGGCAAAGACGGCGGCGGTCTATGCCCGGATCGGAACTTGCACGGCCGAATTCGGCACGTTGGCGCAGTGGCTCGTCGACGTGATCAACGTCTTGACCGGCAACCTGGACCGCCCAGGCGGCGCGATGTTCGCCAACCCGGCTGCTCCACCGCCGCGTCGCACCCGCCCGTTCACCACGGGCCGGTGGACGAGCCGCGTGCGTGGCCTCCCCGAGACGATGGGCGAACTGCCGATCGCCACGCTGGCCGACGAAATCGAGACGCCTGGCGACGGACAGGTCCGTGGCGTGGTGACCGTCGCAGGCAATCCCGTGTTGTCGGCGCCGAGCGGTCCGCGCATCGATGCCGCGCTGGCGAAGGTCGACTTCATGGTCAGCGTCGACCGCTATATCAACGAAACCACCCGGCATGCGAACGTCATCCTGCCGCCGCCGCGCACCACCCAGTCGGGGCATTACGACTTCGCGCTGCTCGCCTTCGCTGTCCGCAACTACACCCGCTACTCGCCACCGATCGCGCCATTGGGCGATCGGCCTTCGGAGAGCGAGATTTTGGCCAGGCTGGCAATGATCGCCGGCGGCGAGGACGGCGATCCGATGGCGGTCGACGAACTGATCATCGCTGGAACGCTGCACAAAGCCGGAGTCGGGAATCGTGCCGATTTGATCGGTAACTCAGGTGCCGAACTGCGCCTGGACTTGATGCTCCGCACCGGACCCTACGGTGAATGGAACGGGGGCGACCTGTCCCTGCAGAAGCTGCTCGACAATCCACATGGCATCGACCTCGGACCACTGCAGCCGCAACTGCCGCAGCGACTGGTGACCGCGTCCGGGAGGGTCGAATTGGCGCCGCCCAAGTTGCTCGACGACGTCGACCGCCTTCGGTCCGGGCTGGACCAGCAGCAACCGGAGATCGTGCTGATCGGACGCAGGCAATTGCGGTCCAACAACAGCTGGATGCACAACGTCGGCACGCTGGTCGGCGGCTCCAACAAGTGCACGCTGGTGATGAATCCGATCGACATCGACCGACTCGGTATCGACGGCGACGCCGTAATCAAGTCCGCGGCAGGCGAACTGACCGTGCCCACCGAGGCATCGGACGCGATCATGCCCGGAGTTGTCAGCCTGCCCCACGGTTGGGGACACGTCGGCGGAACCCGCACGGTCGCCGCCGCGCACGCCGGCGTCAACGCGAACACCCTCACCGACGATTCGATCGTCGACGTGCTATCCGGCAACGCGGTATTCAACGGCGTGCCCGTCACGGTCGGGCCGGTGGCGGTGGGCTAGACCACCTCGTGAGTCTTTTTGGAGTCCCTGGACTCGCAAAAGACTCACGAGGGTTGGGGCGCGCGGGTGTTAGGCGCCTTCGATAATTCCGTGCTGCTCGGGGGCGCTCCACCGCAGTTCCGCCAGCGACCGCGCCCATAGCGCGCCACCGCGGTCGCGGACGGTGAGCGGCCCTGGCCACTGCTCATCGCATTCGCGCTCGATGTCGGGGTTGTCGAGCTCGAGCCAATGCACTGAGCTCGGCAGGGGTGCAGAGTACGGCGCGATGGTGATGCCGAGGTCGGCGCGCGCGTTCGCGATGGTCGCGAGAATCCGGTCGCGCGGCATCAGCGGGTCGATGTGCACTACGTCGCCGCCGAGCTTTGCGACAGCACGATGCGCAAGGACCGACTCTCCTCGGCCGCCGAGCGCGAGCACAACGGAAACGCCGGGTCCGACGCCATAGGCGATCAACATGCGCGCGAGCTGGTTCGAACGACGGTCGATGTCAGAGGGCCTGGTCATCGGAGCCTCCTTGATTGGCTTGCTCTACGTAGAACGCCCAGCGCACCTGATGGCTTCCGTGGTGGACTACTTATTTATTCGTTGCAGATAGCTCGAAGGTTCACACGAAGCTGCAGCTTCATGAACGAAAGGCTGTGGAGCATGCCCAACAGCCCGGTCCGGTTGGCGGTCTGGCTGTTTCACGTCTGCATTCCCGCGGTCGGACTGTGGCTGCTCGTATCGAAGCCCGAACTCGACGTTCACTACGAGCACCACCCGGTGCACTTCTGGCTGGTATTGACGACAGCATCGATTGCTATGGCGCTGGGGGTGGTCTTGCTTCGCGCCGCGCGACGCCGTTCGGATGCTCGATTGATCCTGGTCTCGCTCGTCTTCCAGTTCAACGCGGGATTCCTCGGGCTGCATGCGCTGGCGACGCCAGGGATCATCCTGCACACGCCGAACGCAGGATTCGTCGCAGCCACACCGGTCGGCCTCGTTCTGGGCGGAATCGTCGCGCTGGCATCGGCGATCGAATACCGACCGCCCGCCGCCGCGCGGATTCTCCGTTTCGAATGGGTGATCGCCGCCCTTCCGATCGTCTTGCTCGCCATCTGGGCCGTCATGTCGCTGGCACAGATTCCTCCGCTCGATACCGCGCCGACGCCGAGCGAAGCACACGGACCGCTCGTCGCGGCCGCATTCGTCGGGTCGACGTTCTACTTGGTCGCGGCGTTGCGGTACTTACAGCGCTATATCCGGACCCGCGGAGTTGTGCTGCTCAGCGTGCTGACGGCGTTCATCCTCCTAGCCGAAGCACTGTTCGCCGTCGGCTTCGGTCGCAGCTGGCGAGCATCGTGGTGGGAGTGGCATCTCCTGCTCGTCGTGGCGTTCGCGCTCATCGTGTTCAGCGCTCACTTGCAGTTCCGGCGCGAAGGGTCGGCGCTCGGGCTTTTCGACAGCATCACGTTGCGCCAGACGGTCGCGGCGTTGGAACGGGACTATGCGCATGCACTCGAAGCGACGGTGGACGCGCTGCGGCAACGGGCCGACGGCGGTGTTGCGCCGACCGAGCCGCTCGGCGCAGTCGGCACCGAACTGGCCAAGCGGTTCGGCCTGACCGAACGCCAGCTATCGGTGTTGCAGCATGGTGCGCGCGCTCTCGGCAACGAACGCGAACAGGTCCGCAGGCTCGGCGCATTGGTCGCGGTCGGCGAGCGGTCGAGCGTGATCCGCGGCGAAGCCGAGTTGCTGGCGGAAGTCCTCGAGTTGGCGTCGGGCGCTTTCGACGACGACCGATTGCGACTCGGCCTGATTCGCGACGGGCACCTGACCTTCGACGACGGCCGCGGCCCCGATGCCACCGCTCTGTCTTTGCCGCTGACTGTGAAAGGCACTCCGGCCGGGGTGTTGGAGGTGCACCGCGACGGCACGTTCGACGACACCGACCTTGCGCTGTTGCGCTCGTTCGCCAGCCAGATCTCCGTCGCTTTGGAAAACGCTCGGCTCTACCAGCAACTCGACGGACTGTTTCGGTCCTACATGTCCCCCGCTGTCGCGACCGCGTTGATCGCCGACCCGGCCGGCGCCGGCCTGGGGGGCGAAATAGCCGAAGTCACCGTGCTTTTCGCCGATCTTCGCGGCTTCACGATGTTCTCGGAGCAATCGACGCCGGACCGTGTTGTCGACATGCTCAACACCTACTACGGCGCGATCGTGCCCGTGATTCTCGAGTCGGGCGGCACGGTCGTGCAATTCGTCGGCGATGCCGTCATGGCAATCTTCAACGCCCCTACCCGCCAGCCCGATCATGCACTCCGCGCAGCCACAGCCGGCCTCGGAATTCACACCGCGATCGCCAACGTTGCCACCGGGCACGCGGACTGGCCTCGTTTTCGGGTCGGGGTGAATACGGGTCCGGCGCTGGTCGGCAATGTCGGCGCAGCTGCGATGCGCAACTTCACCGCGATCGGCGACACGACGAACCTCGCCGCACGCTTGGAAAGCATGGCCGAACCGGGCACCGTCGTGATCGGTCCCCTGACTCGGCAGCAACTCGGCGACCGCGCGGTGGTGCACAGCCGTGGCGAACTACAGGTCAAGGGTCGGCGCGAACCGGTCGAGTGTTTCGTGTTGGAAGGACTGGCATGACGGACTTCGAACTGCTCAGCGGACTCGATCCCGAGGAGCGCAGGCAACTGCTCTCGACCTGCACGCCACGACGGTTCCGCCGTCGAGACATCTTGTGCCACGAAGGCGATCCCGGCGACTGCCTGCATCTGATCCGGTCCGGTCGGCAGATCGTTCGGGTCACCACACCGCTCGGGCACACTGCTACGCTCTCGCTGATGGGGCCCGGAGATTCGTGGGGCGAGCAGGCGCTACTGAGCCCAGATGCCCGCCGCACCGCGACCGTCGTAGCGATCGAAGATTCCGAGACTCTCACCTTGAGTCGCGAACAGCTTGCAAGGTTACGACGCGAGCACCCCCACATCGACCGGATCATCACGGCAAAGCTGGCTGCCCAGGTCCGTCGGCTGTCGGCGATGGTGTTGGAGGCGCTGTATCTGCCGGTCGATGAGCGGGTTGTTCGTCGGCTCGCCCACCTCGCTCGCGCCTACGGCGGTCCGAACGCGATCGCCGATATCAAGCTGACGCAGGACGATCTCGCGTCGATGGCCGGGACCACGCGAGCGACCGCAAACAAGGTCCTGCGCGAGCTGGAGGACAAGGGAGTTCTGACGCTGGGACGAGGGACGATCACGGTAACCGACCGCGCGACGCTAGAGCGCGCGGCGCGGTAGCGGATAGGATTGCGCGGATTCTGTTGAGTTCACGCGACACGAAGGGACCCATGACCGACCCACATCGGCCGGGCAGCAACGGGGAGCACGAGCTGCAGAGCAAATACGGCACAGAAGACCGCGCCCACCGGTTCTACGAGGATCAGGTCCTCGACCGCCTCAACGACACGATGATCGAGTTCATCAGAAAACAGGACATGGCGTTCATCGCGACGTCCGACGCCAACGGCGAATGCGACTCGAGCTTCCGCGCAGGCACCCCCGGCTTTCTGAACGTCATCGACGAGAACACGATCGCCTACCCCGAATATCGCGGCAACGGTGTGCTGGCCAGCCTGGGCAATATCTCGGAGAACCCGCACGTCGGCATTCTGTTGATCGACTTCGTGCACGACCTCATCGGTCTGCACATCAATGGCCGCGCACGGATCGTCGAGGACGACGTGCTCCGATCGATGGTCGGACGGCTACACACCGAGCGAATCCGCGGTCGCACACCGGAACGCTGGGTCGTCGTCGACGTCGAAGAGGCCTACATCCACTGCCGCAAGCACATCCCCCGCATGGTCCCCGCACCTCGCCACCGAGCCTGGGGAACCGACAACGTCGTCACCAAGGGTGGCGACTTCTTCAACGCTAAAGCCGAGCAGCTGGCCATCCAGCTCAATGGATTCTGAAGATCACCGCACGCTGAACCACGAAGTTGATGACCGTCGCAGTGCCTTGCGCAACGACGAATGCCAGCGGCGTACGCCACCACTCGTCCGGTAATGCGAGGCTCATCGCGCGGTTGATACCGACCTGCACGGCGAATGTGACCGCATAGAGCACGACCACCGCAATGAACCGCGCCCGGCTGGGTGCGGCTTGAAAGGTCCAGCGGCGGTTGATCAGGTACGCCGTCGTGGTGCCCGCGATGAACGAGAGCGACTTGGCGACCTCACGCTGCAGACCGAGCGCCAGCCCGAGGATGTACAGGCTGTAATCGACGACTGCGGACAACCCGCCGGTGAGCGTGAATCGGACGATCTGGGTCTTGAGATCGACGTCGGTTCCGCCAGGCTCGTCGACGATCGGCAGTTCGACCGGCAACGGGAGGTGTGGATCGTGATGCTCTTGCACGCGTTGCAGGATATGCCTCCGGTAGCCTCTACTCCGATGTCAACGTTACCGACGCAATCCCGCGTGTTGTCCGGCTGGGGCCGAACCGCCCCCTCGACAGCGCAAGTGCTCTCGACCCCGGATATCGACGTGATCGCCCAGGCGGTCGGCCAGGTCGCCGAGCAAGACAGTTCCAAACCCGCCCATCTGCGACGCGGCGTCATCGCGCGCGGGCTCGGCCGTTCCTACGGCGACAACGCCCAGAACGGCGGCGGCTTGGTCGTCGACATGACTCCGCTCGGGCGGATCCACAAGATGGATTCGGATACGCGTCTGGTCGACGTCGACGCAGGCGTCACCCTCGATCAGCTGATGCGTGCAGCTTTGCCGTTCGGCCTGTGGGTACCTGTGCTGCCCGGAACCAGACAAGTAACCGTCGGCGGCGCCATCGCGTGCGATATCCACGGCAAGAACCACCACAGCGCGGGCAGCTTCGGTAACCACGTGCGCTCGCTGGAGCTGCTCACCGCAGACGGCAAGGTCCGGCACCTGACGCCGAAGGGTCCGACGTCGAAGCTGTTCTGGGCGACGGTCGGCGGCAACGGTTTAACCGGCATCATCCTGCGCGCGGTCATCGAGATGACGCCGACCGAGACTGCATATTTCATCGCAGACGGTGATGTGACTGCGTCTCTCGACGAGACGATCGCAATCCACAGCGACGGGTCGGAAGAGAACTACACCTACAGCTCGGGTTGGTTCGACGCGATCAGCGCACCGCCGAAACTCGGTCGGGCGGCGATTTCTCGCGGTTCACTCGCCACACTCGATCAGCTGCCTGCGAAGTTGCAGAAGGATCCGCTGCGCTTCACCGCAAAGCCGCTGTTCACGTTCCCCGACATCTTCCCGAACGGCTTGTTGAACAAGGCGAGCTTCACCCTCGCGACCGAGGTTTGGTACCGCAAGTCGAAGAGTTACCGGAACCAGCCGCAGAGCCTGACGGCGTTCTATCACCCGCTCGACATGATGAGCGAATGGAACCGGGCCTACGGCTCCAATGGGTTTCTGCAGTACCAGTTCGTCGTTCCACCGGAAGCGGTCGACGAGTTCAAACGGATCATCGTCGACATTCAGGCGAGCGGGCATTACTCGTTCCTCAACGTCTTCAAGCTGTTCGGTCCGGGTAACCAGGCGCCCCTGAGCTTCCCGATTCCCGGCTGGAACATCTGCGTCGACTTCCCGATCAAGCCCGGGCTCAACGAGCTGGTCACCGAACTCGACGCCCGCGTGCTGAAATTCGGTGGTCGCCTCTACACGGCCAAAGATTCGCGGACGACCGCCGAGACGTTCCATGCGATGTACCCGCGGATCGACGAGTGGATCAAGGTCCGCCGAAGTGTCGATCCCACAGGCGTTTTCATGTCCGATATGGCAAGAAGGTTGGAACTGCAGTGATCGGAACGAGAAATTGATTAATGCCGTGGGCAATCCCCAAGCGATTCTGCTCCTGGGCGGGACGTCCGAGATCGGACTCGCGATCGTCGAGGAGTATTTGAAGAAGGGTCCGGCACGAGTCGTCCTTGCTGCGCTCCCCAACGACCCGCTTCGTGATGGCGCGGTCGCCCAGGTCAAGAACGCTGGAGCAAGCGCAGTCGAGCTCATCGACTTCGACGCGGTCGATACCGACAGTCACCCCGCCGTCATCGAGGCAGCGTGGGGTGGCGGCGATATCGACGTCGCAATCGTCGCGTTCGGCTTGGACGGCGACCCCGAAGAGCTCTGGCAGAACCAACGCAAGGCCGTGCTGATCGCGAAGGTCAACTACACGGCAGCTGTTTCGGTCGGCGTCCTCCTCGGCGAGAAGATGCGTGAGCAGGGCTTCGGCCGCATCATCGCGATGTCGACCGTGGCAGGCGAGCGGGTCCGTCGGACGAACTTCGTCTACGGCTCCACCAAAGCCGGGCTCGACGGCTTCTACCTCGGTCTCGGCGAGGCACTTCGCGAGTTCGGGGTCCGGGTGCTGGTGATCCGCCCCGGCATGGTCCGCACCAAGTTCAGCGCTCACGTCAAGGAAGCCCCGCTGACCGTCGACAAGGAATTCGTCGCCGAGTTGGCGGTCCGCTCGTCGGACAAGGGCAAAGATCTCGTGTGGGCGCCGGGCCAGATGCGGTACGTCATGTCGGTGCTGCGGCACGTCCCGCGCCCGATCTTCCGCAAACTGCCGATCTAACCCTTGAAGGTCGTTGCGCGGCAGGCGCTCTCGACGCTTGCCGAGATGGCGCTCGCCGCGCTGGTCGCTATCGTCGTCGCTGCCGTCGGCCTGTTCGCCTTCGCGCAAGTGCAGTGGCCGGCTTTCAACGCCTCGAACGTCACGCGAGCACTGACGACGTTGGGGCAGGTGGCATCGATTGCGGTGCTCGGCGTTTCGGTATATCTGGTCCGTGCGCGGCGCTGGCCGCTGGTCGCGAAATTGCTGTCGTGGGCTGGCCTGTCCGCGTTCGTCACGGTCACGCTCGGAATGCCCCTGGCTGCGACGAAGCTCTATCTGTTCGGCATCTCGGTCGACCAGGAATTTCGCACCGAGTACCTCACGCGGCTGACGGATTCGCCTGCGCTGCACGACATGACCTACGCCGACATTCCGCCGTTCTATCCGGCCGGATGGTTCTGGATCGGCGGCCGGACAGCGAACCTGCTCGGCATGGACGGCTGGGAAGTGTTCAAGCCGTATGCGATCGGGTCGCTCGCGGTCGCTGCTGTGGTGGCGCTCGTGCTGTGGAACAAGCTGATTCGCAGCGACTGGGCGATCGTCACCGCCCTCGCCACAGTCGCGGTCATTTTGGCGGTCGGTTCGCCAGAGCCATACGGCGCGGTCATCGCGATCCTGATTCCACCGGCGCTGATTCTCGCGTGGGGCGGACTGCACCGGCCGTCGCGCGTCGGCGGCTGGGGCGCGGTCGTCGGCACCGGAATCTTCCTCGGCATCGCGGCGACCTTCTACACCCTCTATCTCGGGTTGGCCGCGTTTGCCGTGGTGCTGATGGCGCTGCTCGCCGCAGTGCTGGCCGTGCGCAGCGCGGGCTGGCGCGCGGCAATTCCGATCGCGGTCCGGCTGGCCGTTGCCGGAGCTATCGCGATCGTTATGGCGCTGGTCGTGTGGCTGCCGTTCGTCCTGGATCTACGTCACGGCCGACCCGCTAACTCGGGTACGGCTTTCCACTACCTTCCCGACACTGGCGCCCAGCTGGCGCTGCCGATGCTGCACTTCTCCCTACTCGGCGGACTGTGCATGATCGGCACGATTTGGTTGGCCATCCGCGCCTCCAGCTCTCGGCGCGCGCAGGCACTCGGCGTCGGTGTCGTCGCGATCTACCTGTGGTCGCTGGCATCGATGGCGTCCACCGCGGTTGGGTCCACCTTGCTCTCGTTCCGGCTCGAGCCGATTCTGCTTGCGCTGCTCGCTGCCGCCGGCGTTTTCGGTTTCGTCGAAGGTGCGCGGGCGATGTGGCAGGTGATGGGCGAGCCGACGCGCTTCAAGTGCGCGGTGATTGCGGTGGGCGTCGCCGGTGCAATCGCCTTCTCGCAAGACATCCCGCATGTGCTCGCGCCCGAGATCACCACGGCCTACACCGACACCGACGGCGATGGGGTACGCGCCGACAAACGACCGCCGTCCGCCGTCTCGTACTACGCGGAGATAGACAAGTCCCTCGCCGACCGCATCCACCGGCCCCGGGCCGACACGGTCGTGCTGACGGCTGACACGACCTTCCTGAGTTACTACCCGTACCTCGGGTTCCAGGCGTTGACGTCGCACTATGCGAATCCGCTCGCCGACTTCAACGGTCGAGCTGCGGCGATCAAAGCCTGGAGCGAGTTGAAGACGCCCGACGAGCTGGTCAAGGCGCTCGACGCCAGTAAATGGCGCGCACCCGATGCCTTCCTCTTCCGCCAGAGCGGCGACACCTACACCCTGCGATTGGCCGAGGACGTCTATCCGAACGACCCCAACGTGCGTCGCTACACCGTCACGTTCCCGAAATCGCTGTTCGACGACCCCCGCTTCACGGTCAGCCAGATCGGACCGTTCGCCCTGGTCACCCGCAACCCCTCGTGAGTCTTTTTGGAGTCTATGGACTCCAAAAAGACTCACAACCGGTCAGGCACTTTCCCGTTCGGTGGCACGGTCGCGGGCTCGGCCGAGCGAGGTGGGAAGGCTTTCGAAGCCCTGCAGCACGGTGAGCTCACGCCGATGCGGTGTTCCCTCGATCTGCAGATCCGGGAACCGGTCGAACAGAGACCGCAGGCCGACGATGCCCTCGGTGCGGGCCAGGTGCGCGCCCAGGCACGCGTGAATGCCTGTGCTGAACGACAAATGCTCCTTGGCGTTGGACCGCGTGACGTCGAACCTCGCAGGATCGGCGAACACCGCTGGGTCCCGGTTCGCGCCGCTGAGCAGCAGCACCGTGTTGGCTCCCTTCGGGAACCTCTGCCCGCATACCTCGACGTCTTCCAACGCTACGCGCGCAGTCATCGACACCGGACTGTCGTAACGGAGAATCTCCTCGATCGCGTTGGGCCACAACTCGGGACGTTCGCGGAGCAACTGCAGCTGGTTTGGATGGTTTCTCAGCAACACCGCACCGTTGCCGATCAGATTTACTGTCGTCTCGAAACCGGCACCGACCAGGATGCCCGCGTTGGCAATAAGTTCGCGTCGATCGAAGCCACTGTTGAGTGTCAGGTCGGCGAGAATGGTGTCGTCCCCGTCGTCAGCTCCTCCCACGACTCGCTCGTCGATCGATTCGTTGACCTCACGCATCGTCTCGATTGCATCCCGATACACGTGCCACGGCAGGCCGACATCGAGCAGGGGGGCTCCCGCGTTGCCCCAACCGAGGAGATTCGGACGCATCTCTTCGGGCACGCCGAGCATCTCGGCAATCACGGCGACGGGGAGGCGGGCCGCGAAGTCAGCGATCAGTTCGACGTTGCGCGTGTTCGCCAAGGTGTCGAGCAGCGCTTCTGTCGTGTGCGCAATGGTGTCTTCGAGTTTCGCGACCGCCCGTGGGGTGAACGTGCGGGCTACAGCTTTGCGATAGCGCGTGTGATCCGGCTGATTCGTCATCAGCATGGACGGCGGCTCGACTGGGCTGACCACATCCAGTTCGGTCTTCGCGATCACCCACTTCATCGCTTTCGGCAGGTCCATCGCCGCCGGCGAAACTACGCCGAACCTATTGTCCCGCAATATTGTTCGAGTCAATTCGTGATCTGCGGTGACACCGACGAAAGGAGTGTGAATCAACCGGCCTTGCGCACGGACCTGCTCGACCAGCGCGTTTCTGTCCGCATCACCGTTCATGATTCGAGGGAACGGCGCACCCCGCAGCGCCGCGACCTTCATGAACGTACGCGGGCCCGCATGCAGTGCCGCCCATCGTGCCCAGATTCGTAAACTCATCCCGTCTCCCCTCGCCGGTGTAGTCCGCATCGACGCTAACCCCTTGTGACCGGCAGCACATCGGACCCGAGTACCAGCGCCATCTCCTACCACGGGCGGAGGATCACCGTGCGCGCGTTTCACCCCTCCAGGGGTGAAATGCGCGCACAGTTCATCGGCCGCGGTCGAGGTTCTCGCCACCCCACACGCCGGACTGCCCGGTCGCGCGGGCGAATTCGCCGCAGCGCTTGCGAATCGGACAGGTCCCGCAGACCGCGCGCGCATGGGCTAAGTCCTGCGACGGGAACGGGAACCACGCCTCAGGGTTGGGGTCGTCGCGGCACGCCGCGAGCTGCCAATCGGGTGCTAGCGAGAACGGCAGCAGGTCGGCCAGGGTGAAAAGCAGATCGGTCATCGGTGTCCCCCTCTCCGGAGACCGGTGAAACCGGTCCCGAAGTCGGGACCGGCTACACCGTTGCGAGTTCCTTCCAAATGCGGCGCTGCGCCTTTTCGGCGTGACGCGGCGCCTTCGGCTCCCAGAGCAGCCGCATGCCGGCCTCTTCCGGCGTGCGGTCGCTCTTGAACGAATTGCACGGAGCGCAGCAGGCGACCAGGTTGGCCCAACTGTTCGGACCACCACGACTTCGCGGCAATACGTGGTCGACGGTGCCAGCGAAATGCGCATCGCAGTATCCACAGCGGTAGTTGTCGCGGCGGAGCACTCCTGCGAACGTCGCCCGACTGCCGTCGTCGACGATCACCTGATGCGGCACGTAGACATACCGCAGCAGCCGGATCGTTTGCGGCAGTGCGATCGCTACCCGCTGGCTCCGGACCGGAAACGGCGGCTCACGATCGGCAACGGTCTCCGCGACGCCCATGCTGAGCAGCACGACGGCACGCTCGGCCGGAATCTCGGTCAGCGCCTCGTAGGTGACGTTGAGAACCAAGACGCCTGCGTTCATCCAGTTGTGCGCGGTCAGGGCCGCGGGTTGGTGCTGTATGCGAAAACGCATGGTAATCACCTACTTTCGTTGTGCGAGTCGACGGACCATGGTGGCACAGTCGCGACCTGGGGCGCATCAGGTTTTCCAGACGACCGACGGACTTAAAATGGTGCGGTGGACGACGTTGTAGAGGGCCCGACCAGCGACGCGCGCCGCGCCCATTTGCGGGGTGAGTGGCAGGCCGCGTTCGACGGCTTCGTCGCCGCGGGTCCGACCGACGCGTTCACCGGCGACGACTTCAGAGCGTTCGCCGACTCGGCATGGTGGCTGGGCAGAATCAACGAAAGCCTCGATGCATACGCACAGGCGAACCGGCGTTATCTCGCCGAAGGTCGCGGCACCGATGCAGCGTTGGCGGCGTTCTACAGGGGTTTGCACACGTCCCTTCGCGGCGACACCGCGAACGGAAATGCCTGGCTGCGACGCTGCGATCAGCTGCTCGCCGAAGAACCCGAATGCAATGCCCACGGCTACCCCCGTTACTGGGCGACCTATCAATCGATGGGCGCAGGCGACTACGACGCAGCAATGAATCACGCACTCGAGATGAAGACGCTCGGGCGGCGCTGGAACGACCCCAGTCTCGTGGCAGTCGGCACCTTGGGCGAGGGCCGCACGCTCATCAAACAGGGCAAGATCGACGAAGGACTACTCCTGTTGGACGACGCGATGCTTGCGGCGTCGTCGGGCGAGATCAATCCGTTCTGGGCCGGAGCGATCTATTGCCACCTGATGAGCGTGTGCCACGAACTGCTCGACCTACGACGCGCGACCGAATTCACTCGCTCCGCGGAACAATGGTGCCGACCGCTGCCCGACGCGAACCTGTACCCCGGAATTTGTCGGGTCCATCGCGCGCAGGTACTGCAATTGCGTGGCAGTTGGGATCAGGCCGAAGATTTGGCGGTCAAGGCGTGTGCGGACACCGAGCAGCTGCATCTGGTGACCGCAGCTGAGGCGAACTATCAGATTGCCGAAATCCGCAGGCTGCGAGGCGATTTCACCGGAGCCGAGGAATCACTGAAGCGCGCGCACGAGATGGGCGGCGACGTTCAGCCAGGACTTGCCCTGCTGCGCCTCGCCCAAGGCCGCGTCGACCTCGCTGCGGCGTCGATCCGCGCCGCGTTGGCGGGCGAGCAGGTCGACCGGCTCGCTCGCGCCCGACTGAACGTTGCACAGGTGGAGATCGCGCTCGCCGACGACGACCTCGACACCGCCCGCGCCGCCACTGCCGAACTCGAAGCTGCCGCCGACTTCCAAGCGAGTTCCGGACTTGCCGCCGCGGCGCAGCGGGCACGCGGTGCGGTGCTGCTTGCCGAGGGCGACGCCGCCGGCGCGCTGCGTGTGCTGTGGTCGGCATGCCGACGATGGCTCGAGCTCGACGCGCCCTACGACGCAGCACTGACCCGGGTGCTCCTCGCCGACGTTTACGCAGCTCTCGGCGACGTGGACGCAGTAGCACTCGAACTCGAAGCTGCTGCATCGGTTTTCGAACGTCTCGGCGCGCGCCCCGACGCCCAGGCCGTCGCCGATCGCACCGGTGCACACACAGCGTCGAACGGCCTCAGCAAACGGGAAACCGAAGTGGTGCAACTGATCGCCGTCGGCCAGAGCAATCGGCAGATCGCCACCAAGTTGTTCCTCAGCGAGCGGACCGTGCATCGCCACGTGTCCAACATCTTCGCCAAGCTCGGGGTGTCGTCGCGGTCGGCGGTCACAGCGTTCGCATACGCACACGGCCTCGTCGAGGTTCAACCCTCCGCTGGGTAGTTATGCCCATTCCGGCCAGTCAGTAATAGGCAGCTCATACCGATGAGCCGACGTGATGCCGAACGTAATTTCAGTGGTGAACATCCCAACTCCCCCGGAGGTCACCATGCCGAAGTTCGTTATCGAGCGCGAAATGCCCAGCGTCGGACAGCTCACCCAGCCCGAGTTCGTCGGCGCAGCGGCGCAGAGCAACGCCGTCCTGGACAAGCTCCCTACCGTGCAGTGGCAGCACAGCTACGTCACCGGCGACAAGCTCTACTGCGTCTACATCGCCGAGGACGAGGACGGTGTGCGCGAGCATGCAGAGCTGTCCGGATTCCCCGCGAACAAGATCAGCCGGGTCGTGACGATCCTCGACCCGACCTCCGCCGACGCCTAACCCTCGTGAGTCTTTTCGGAGTCCAGGGACTCCGAAAAGACTCACAGCAGTTAGTTTTTGGCGCGCAGGTGCGTGAGAACTGCAAGGACGCGGCGATGATCTTCCGGCTCGGGCGCCAACCCGAGCTTGACGAAAATGCTCCGCACATGTGCTTCGACCGTGCGCTCACCGAGAAACAGCGACGCGCTGATCGCCTTGTTGGAACGTCCTTCAGCCATGAGGTGCAACACCTCCCGCTCCCGAGCGGACAGCTCGTCGAGCGGGCGGTGCCCTCGATGCGGTCGAGAAACCAGCCGCCCGACCACGTCCGGGTCGATCGCCGAACCACCCGACGCCACGCGATTGAGCGCGTCGACGAACTCGTCGATGTCGGTGACGCGGTCCTTGAGCAGGTAGCCGAGGCTCGCCGCTCCCCCGCCCAGCAGATTCATCACATTCTCGGTCTCGACATATTGCGACAGCAGCAGGACCGCTGTGTCCGGGAAATCCCGCCTGATCGCGACCGCGGCATCGATGCCCTCGACCGTATGGGTCGGCGGCATCCGAATATCCACCACGGCGACATCGGGATGTTGCTCGGCGACGAGCTTCAGCAGCCCTTCGGCATCGCCCGCCTGCCCGACGACGTCGATACCTTCGTCCTGCAGGAGTCTCGCGATACCTTCGCGCAGCAACACCGAATCGTCGGTCAGGACCACTCGCAGACCCATCGCCTGCGGCGTCCGACCTGACGGCAATGTCACGTCCAGTTCGTCGCGAACATCCGACGTCAGCGCCGCACGCGCCGCAGCCGCCAACTCCTCACATGAGCCGAAGCGCTCTTCGCGATTCTTCGCAAGTGCACGGGTGAACACCGCGTCGATCGCGACCGGCAGCTCTGGCCGCGCCGCGCTCGCCTTCGGAATCTTGCCCAGAAAATGACCGTTCATGATGGCCGACGGGTTCGGCCCGGGATAGGGCGGCGCGCCGGTCAACAGGTGAAACAGCGTGCAGGCCAGGGAATACTGATCCGCCCGACCATCGACCTCGCCGCCGTCGATCTGCTCGGGCGCCGCGTAGCGCAGCGTCGCGACCATCATTCCGGTCTGGGTCAGATGCACTGTGTCGTCGAGTGCCTTCGCGATACCGAAATCGGTGAGCAGTACTCGCTCGGGTTCACCGGCATAAGACGGCTTGGCGAGCAGGATGTTCGCCGGCTTCACGTCGCGGTGGAACACGCCGGCGCGGTGCGCATAGTCGAGGCCCTTGGCCACTTCGCTCGCAATGCGGACCGCGCGGTCGGGCACCAGCGGACCGTCTTTCACCAACTGCGCGGCGTCGGTGCCCAGGATGAATTGCATCGCAATCCACAGTTGATCCTCGTCGCGACCACGGTCGTACACGGCGACGATGTTGGGATGTTCGAGGCGGGCGGCATGGTCGGCTTCGAATTCGAAGCGAGAGCGGACGTAGTCGTCGGACGTCAGATTCCGATGCAGCAATTTCAATGCGACTTTGCGTGGCAGATTGGGATGCCGCGCAACGTAGACCGACCCCATGCCGCCTGTGCCGATTCCGCCCTCGACCGTGTAGCCAGCGAAAACCGCACCAGCCTCCAGGTCGTAGCCACTCATGTAATCAATTGAACCCCAAAGGCCTTATTACGTGCGCAAGTGATGCCTACTTAATCGGAAGAGTGACCGTCAACGTGGTCCCTCGTCCGACCGGACTTTTCAGGAGGAGTCGGCCACCGAGTGCCGCGGCACGGTCCAGCAGGCCGGTCAAACCGCCACCAGGTTCGAAACTGGCGCCGCCGACACCGTCGTCGGAGACCTCGACGCGCAGTTCGCCGTTGACCACCTGTAGCGAGATCTCGATCAACGAGGCGGACGAGTGCTTGCTGGCATTCGCGACCGCTTCAGCGGCGATGTAGTAGGCCGCCAACTCGACCGCGGCGGGCGGACGTGTCGTCAAGCCGTCCCGGATCTCCAGCGGCAGCGGCGCCCGTTCGGCGAGCGAATCCAGCGCCGCGCCGAGACCGCGTTCCTGCAACACCGGCGGGTACACGCCGCGCGCCAATTCGCGAAGTTCCACCAACGCGATGTCCAATTCGACCGCGCCCTGCGCGAGCAGTTCCCGAAGCTGCTCCTCGTTTTTGCTGCGCTGCGCGCGGCGAAGCAGGATTGCGGCTGCCACCAGCCGTTGCTGGGCACCGTCGTGCAGGTTGCGCTCCAGCCTGCGGCGTTGCTCGTCACCAGCGGCGACGATCCGGCCGCGCGACCGCCGGACCTCCTCGAGCTGCGCTTCCAACTCGGTCTGCAACCGCCGGTTGTCCAAGGTCACGACGGTCGCGCTGCGGACCGCGGCGATCAGCTGCGGCTGGTCCCGCAGCGATTTGTCGTAGACCAGCGCACCCACCGGCGCGCCGTCGCGCTCCAGCACGGTCACGGCACGGTCGGCGCCCTCGCTCGGCAGCGCTTGCGGGACCCCGTCCGCGTCGACGAACTGCTTGCGTTCCGGCGACCACGACCACAGCACCAAACTCGGATCCCGCAGCGCCCGACGAAGCGCGCTGGTGAAACCCTCGCCCAACGGCGCAGCCCCGACCTCGACCATCACTTCGCTGACAGCGCGGGCACCTCGATAGCGCCACAGCCCGACCACGACCGCGATCGGTAGAAAGGTAAGCGCCGTATAGGCGACGTTCGGCGCCCATTCGTTCGCCTTCGTGTCCGTACTCGCGTTGCCGACGTATACGGCGACAGCGACGACGGTTCCGAGCATCGTCGCGATCCAGACGGGTGCGAAAGCCGCCCGATACGCGGACGTGCCTTTCCGCCACCGTCTGATGAGAACTGCCGCGACGATCAACCCGATGCTGATGTCACACACGCCGAAGATGGCCTGCATGACCTGTTGAGTCGTCTCGCTGTCGCGAATGAAGAGGATGTTGATCGGCTCGGGGTGCTGACTCGCAATCGGTCCGGTATCGCCCACCGTCAACTCGAGAGCGGCGGACACCAGGTAGTACGCCCAGATACCCCCGACGAAGCGCCGCTCCCACGGTTGCCGCAAGCGGCCGAGCGGAAATCCGAGCGACACCTGAATCAAAGCCGCGAAGACGGTGACCGTCAGTACCGAGCCGATCGTGAACGCGAACGGGTTCGAGGAGAAGCCGAATCCACGGGCTTGCCACAGCAATCCCGCGAGGACAAGCAACCGCCCGGTGTTGTCGTACGGGCGCGTGTGCCATGCGATGGTGCCTGCGGCGACGTAAGCGACGCCGACCAGGAGGAAGACGACCAGCTCGCTCGAATAATGCTCGACCCGAAATGCTGGCCAGTCGACGAGTGCAGCGACACCGGCGCTCAGCGCAGCGATCAGCGCCACAGCGGTGACCACATCGCGACGGCTCACGGCCGGACCTCCTGTGTCGGTAGTGGGTTCAGCATCTCCGAACTTGGCCGGAAAGCGCCATAGTGCAGGCACTGAGTCGCCATTACCGTGCAGGCACGTAGCGCTGATCGCACTACGTGCTGGCACCTACGCGTGAATACCAACGGTGGGCAGATCGACGGTCGGCAGGTCGACGGTCAGCACGGTGCCGCCCGCAACAGGACTGTCGAGCGTGAGCGTGCCGGCGAGAGCCGCGGCGCGATCCTGCAGACCGCTCAGCCCACCACCAGGGGTGAATCCCGCTCCGCCACAACCGTCGTCGGACACGGTAACCCGCAAGGCACCGTCGACCATTCGCAACGAAATCTCGACCAAGGACGCCGACGAATGCTTGGTGGCATTCGCAACAGCCTCGGCGGCGATGTAATAGGCCGCCAACTCCACCGCTTCTCCTGGCCTGACGGTCAGTTCGTCTCGAATTTCCAACGGCAGCGGCGTGCGCTCGGCGAGCGAATCCAACGCCGCGCCGAGACCGCGCTCCTTCAGCACCGGCGGGTAGACGCCGCGGGCCAGCTCGCGCAGTTCGGTCACCGCTAGATCCAGTTCGGCCGCGCCCTGGCTGAGCAGGTCACGCAATTGCTGCTCGTTCATGCTGCGCTGCGCACGTCGCAGCAGAATTGCCGCGGCAACGAGGCGCTGTTGGGCGCCGTCGTGCAGGTCCCGCTCCAGCCTGCGTCGTTGCTCGTCGCCCGACGAGACGATCCGGCCCCGAGAGCGCCGGACCTCCTCGAGCTGGGCTTCGAGCTCGGTCTGCAGGCGCTGGTTGTCGAGCGTGACCACTGTCGCGCTGCGGACCGCAGCGATCAGCTGTGGTTGATCGCGCAGCGACTGGTCGTAGACCAATGCGCCGACCGGCTCGGAGTCGTTCTCCAACACGGTCGCCGCGCGGTCCTCGCCGTCACCGGGCAGCTCGTGCACGACCCCGTCGGCATCGACGAACTCTGCGAGCTCCGGAGACCACGACCACAACACCAAGCTCGGATCCCGCAGTGCACGCCGCAATGCGGTCGTGAATCCCTCACCCAACGGTGCGGCCCCGACCTCGACCATCACCTGGCTGGCGGCGCGAGCCCCGCGATAACGCCACAAGCCGACGACGATGGCGAGCGGAACCAGCGCGATGGCCGCGAAGTTCACGCTGGTGACCCACTCCATCGTCGAGTCCTGCGAGCGCTGCTTGACGAGGAACACTGTCGCCGACATAGCGGTGCCGACCAACGTCGCGAGCCACAGCGGCGCGAATGCGGCGCGATAGGCCGGGGTTCCGTTGCGCCACCGCGTGATGAGCACGGCGAGCACAACGAAGGCGATGGCCAGGTCGATCGGGGCGAAGACCATCTGCAGCGACTTCAGCAAGCCCGGGTCGTCACGAATCAGCAGCAAGTTGACCGGGTGCTCGTGCTCGAATCCCACCGGACCCGGGTCACCGAACGCCAACTCGGTCATCGCGGAGCCGATCGAATAGACGTAGCAACCTGCGACGAACCACCGCTCCCAGCGGGTCCGCAAGCGTCCGAGCGGATAGCCCAGCAGCACTTGGATGATCGCCACCGAGTAGGTCACTACGAGAACTCCGCCGACCGTGAACGCGATCGAATTGCTGGAGAAGTTGAAGGCCCAGACCAACCACAGCAATCCTGCGATCACCGTGAGCCGACCGGTGTGGTCGTGCGGACGAGTGCGCCACGCCGCCACGCCGGCAGCGACGAACGCCCAACCGACGGCAATGAAGGTGACGAGGACACCAGGGCTGTTCACCGATACGAACGACCGGTAATCGACGAGCAGCAGAATTGCAGCAGTCAGCGCGCCCGTCACCGACGCAACCGCCAGCACGCCGCTTCGTTTCACCGCCCAACCTCCACATTTCTCCTGTTGAGATCAGGATGCTGGAGAAATGCGCTGCTCACTACAGTGCTGGCACTGACTCACGCCGCCCGTGTTGGCACGTAGCGCCACCCACCACCGTGCTGGCACGTAGCGGCAAGAGAGTGTCTGCACGGGTGCGCGGTCCCAGCCGCCGATACCATCGGCTGCGTGCCAGCCGAAGCAGTCAAGCTCAGACGAGTCCGTCTTTTCGCCATCGTGACGGGGTTGCTCGGCTTTCTCGCCGCCATCCTGACTCCCCTGCTGCCGGTTCAGCAGGACGTCGTCAGCATCGATTGGCCGCAGGCGAGCGCCGAAAGTGTTGAGGCGCCTCTTGTTTCGTATACGCCGGTGCGCTTCGACGCGACCGTCCCCGCAGCCGCGATCACCTCGGTGGGCCCCGAAGGCGGGGTCGCGCTGTCGACGATCCCGGATAAATCCGGCAAAGCGGCTAGCGAGGGCCTGATCGTCAAGGTGGGTAAGGGTGCCGACGCGAGTGTCGACGTCATCGTGCTCGACAACCCGGTGATCTCGCTCCCGTTGAACAAATTGAGCCCAGATTCGGTGCTGCAGATCGATTCCGACGACAAGCACACCACAGCGACATTCACCAACACCGACCCAGCCGCCAAGGCCGACATCACCCGCGACATCAGGCCACAGGTCGTCGGCATCTTCACCGACCTCACCGCACTCCCCCCGGACCTGAAAGCCCACGTCGACGTCGATTCGCGCTTCTCGTCGAGCCCCACCATCCTCAAACGGCTGGCCATGGTCGTCGCAGTGCTGGCGACGCTCGCTTCGCTGGTCGCGCTGCACATTCTCGACGGCACCGACGGCCGCAGACCGCGTCGTTTCCTACCTTCGTCCTGGTGGAAGATCAGCATCGCGGACGTCGTGATCATCGGCACGCTCGGCGTCTGGCATCTGATCGGCGCCAATACTTCCGACGACGGCTACCTGCTCAACATGGCGCGAGTCTCCGACCACGCGGGTTACATGGCTAACTATTTCCGCTGGTTCGGGGTGCCAGAAGCCCCGTTCGGCTGGTATTACGAAGTGCTCGCGACCTTCGCGAAGGTCTCGACCGCGAGTCCCTGGATGCGGCTGCCAACGCTGATCGCGGGCATCTTGTGCTGGATGGTCATCAGCCGCGAAGTGCTACCGCGGCTGGGTGCGGCCGTCCGACGCAACCAGGTTGCGGTGTGGACCGCAGGCTTGGTCTTCCTCGCCTTCTGGCTGCCCTACGACAACGGTCTGCGGCCGGAACCGATCATTGCCCTCGGTGCCCTGCTGACCTGGTGCTCGATCGAGCGCGCGGTCGCAACTGGACGCTTGCTACCGGCAGCCATCGCCGTCCTGATCGCCGCGTTCTCGCTGGCGGCCGGTCCGTCCGGGCTGATCTGTATTGCCGCGCTGATCGCAGGCGCTCGACCGGTGTTGCAGATCATCGTCAAACGGGGTCGCTCGGTCTTCGACTATGCGGCGCTGCTCGCGCCAGGAATTGCCGCAGGCACCTTGGTCCTCGTCGCGACGTTTGCCGACCAAACGCTTGCGTCCGTCCAGGAGTCGACGCGAGTCCGGATGATTCCCGGACCGGACACCAAGTGGTTCGAAGAGCATTTCCGCTGGGACGCGCTGATGACCATCTCCCCCGATGGTTCGCTTGCCCGCCGATTCGGTGTCTTCATCATGCTGTTGTGCCTGGTCGTGTGCGTGATGCAGGCGTTGCGCAAGGGTGGCCGGATCCCCGGGACCACCAAGGGACCCTCGACTCGGGTACTCGGCATCATCTTCGGCGCACTGCTGCTGATGATGTTCACACCGACCAAGTGGACACACCACTTCGGCGTGTACGCCGGACTGGCAGGCTCACTTGCCGCGCTTGCTGCGATGGCGGTCAGTTCGGCGAGTATCAGGTCCAAACGCAACCGGACCCTGTTCGCCGCTGCGGTGATGTTCCTGCTTGCACTGGCCTTCACCAGCTCGAACGGCTGGTGGTACGTCTCGAGTTACGGCATTCCCTGGTGGGACAAGCCACCATCGATCGCGGGCAAGGGCTTCGCGACGATCATGCTCGGCCTCACAGTCGTGTTGCTCGCGGTAGCGATATGGCATCACTTCCGGGACCCCTACGTTATTGACCGACCGAAAGCTAGGCGTTTCGCGCCTGCGCCACTGACCATCGCGGCCGGTTTCGTCGTGATCTTCGAAGTGCTGTCGTTCGTGAAAGGCGCTGTCGCGCAATACCCGGCGTACTCGATCGCGTTGTCGAATCTCGAATCACTGCGCGGTCACCCATGCGCCCTGGCCGATCAGGTCCTTGTCGAAGCCGATCCCAATTCGTCGATGCTGAAGCCGATCACCGGCGACGTGAAGGATGGACTCCTGGCCGAAGGCGAGGGATTCACCCCGGACGGCGTAGCCGCGGATCTGACGGCAGAGCAAGAGTTCAGGACGATCGGTTCGGCCAACTCCGTCGGCACGACCAACAACAAGACGACATCGACGACGAGCTCGGGCACAGGCGGCGGCACCGACGAGAAGGCCGGCATCAACGGCTCGACTGTCGCCTTGCCGTTCGGGCTCGATCCTGCCCGTGTGCCCGTGCTCGGCAGCTACCAGACCGACGATCAGAAAAAAGCGAACCTGAAGTCGCAGTGGTACGGCCTGGACCGCCCCGACAACAAGTACGACGACATTCTCGTCGTCAGTGCTGCAGGCAAGATCTGGTCGCTCGATGCCGACGGTATTCCGACCTACGGCCAGGACCTGCGCATCGAGTACGGGACGCGGGGCCCAGGTGACGAAGTCGCGGTGAAGGGATCCGTCACCCCGATCGATATCGGTCCAGCGCCGTCGTGGCGCAATCTGCGTGTCAAGCTCGACGACATTCCGCGTGACGCCGACGTGGTCCGCATCGTTGCCAACGACAACGACATCACCCAGGGCCAGTGGCTCGCTGTCACCCCACCGCGGGTGCCGCATCTGCAGACGTTGAGCGATGTCGTCGGTACGACCGATCCTGTCTTGCTCGACTGGTCGGTGGGGTTGGCGTTCCCGTGCCAGCGGCCGTTCAATCACCGCGACGGGGTGGCGGAGGTGCCGAAGTACCGCATCTTGCCCGACCGAGGCGGGTCCGACGCCACGAACCACTGGCAGGACCACATCGGCGGCGGACCGCTCGGCTGGATCGAGCTCCTGCTGAAGGCCGACACGATGCCGACGTACCTTTACCGAGACTGGGGCAGGGATTGGGGTTCGTTGGAGCGATTGACACCGTATGTCCCATCGGCAGTACCGGCGAAGCTGGACATCACGACTGTCGATCGGTCGGGAACATGGAGCCCAGCGCCGATACCGGTGCGGTAACGCGCTCGTTCGAAGGTGCGCCCTATACGATCGTGAACCGTGCCCGACCTTGTTGAAGCCCCACAAGCCGATCCGCCGGCGTCGCCAGTGGTACCGCACCGGCGGATCGGTGAAGATCTCCGCGCGCAGTATCGCAACGCACGACTGATTGCGATCGTCGCCGGATTACTCGGCACGCTGTTCGCTCTTGCGACGCCGTTCCTGCCGGTTGTTCAGACCACTGCGACGATCGAGTGGCCCCAGAACGGCAGCCTCCAGGGCATCGATGCGCCGCTGATGGCGCAGGCGCCGATCGAGGTGCACGGCACGATTCCGTGTTCAGCGGTCGCGCAGTTGCCGGAACGAGGTGGCATCCTGCTGTCGACCGCGCCGCCGCAAGGTGCGAGCGCGGCACTGAATGCCATGTTCGTCCGTGTCTCCGAGACAACGGTCGACGTGCTGGACCGCAATGCCGTCGTTGCGTCGGCGCCGCGTGCGGACATGACCAGATGCTCGGAGATCACGATCTCGTCGGACATCAATTCCACGCACGCCGAGTTCGTCGGGCTGACGAACGACAAGGGCGAAACCGTCGGCGGCACCCTGGGCGGCGACCTTCGTCCCCAGGTCGTCGGCGTGTTCAGTGACCTGGAAGGCGCCGTCCCGCAAGGACTTTTCTTCTCCATCGACGTCGACTCCCGGTACTCGTCCACGCCGACGATCGTGAAGATCGTCGCGATGATCGCCGCGCTGCTCTGCACACTGATTGCGCTCGGCGCGCTCGCCAAGCTCGACGGCACCGACGGCCGTGGTCATCGCCGCTTCTTCCCATCGCACTGGCTGCGACCGACGCCGGTTGACACTGTCATCGTCGGCATCCTCGTTGTGTGGCACTTCATCGGCGCCAACACCTCCGACGACGGCTACCTGCTGAACATGGCACGCGTTGCCGAACATGCCGGCTACATGGCGAACTACTTCCGCTGGTTCGGCGTCCCCGAAGCGCCGTTCGGCTGGTACTACGACGTGCTCGAAGCGTTTGCGAAAGTCTCCACCGCAAGTCCCTGGATGCGACTTCCTGCGCTGATCTGCGCGGTCTTGTGCTGGTTCGTCATCAGTCGCGAGGTCGCACCGCGCCTGGGCCGCTCGGTCCGTACCAATCAGATCGCGCTGTGGACCGGCGGTTTCGTTTTCCTCGCGTTCTGGCTGCCCTACGACAACGGCCTGCGCTCCGAGCCGATCGTTGCGCTCGGTGCGCTGCTCACCTGGTGCTCGGTGGAACGGTCCATCGCGACCGGGCGATTGCTTCCCGCCGCCATGGCTGCGTTGATCGGCGCCTTCACCCTCGCCGCAGCGCCGACGGGCCTCATGTGTGTTGCCGCGCTGCTCGCCGGTGTCCGACCGATCACGCGGATCGTCGTTCGCAGGCACCGCGAGGTCGGGACGCTGCCATTGCTGGCCCCCATAGCCGCTGCCGGCGTGCTGGTGCTCACCGTCGTCTACAACGACCAGACGTTCGCCGGAATCCAGGAGGCCAACCGAGTTCGCCAGGTCATCGGACCGAACCTCGAGTGGTACAAGGATTTCCTGCGCTACTACTACCTTTTCGTCGAAACTGCCGACGGCTCGCTGGCGCGTCGCTTCGCGTTCCTCGTGATGCTGCTCTGCCTGTTCACCACACTGTTCATTCTGTTGCGACGCAAGCGAATTCCAGGCGTGGCGACCGGTCCGGCATGGCGATTGATGGGCGTCGTCTTCGGAACGATCTTCTTCATGATGTTCAACCCGACCAAGTGGACCCACCACTTCGGTGCCTACGCCGGTATCGCGGGTTCGCTTGCCGCTCTGACGGCAGTGGCGGTGTCGGCCACAGCTTTGCGCTCGCGCCGAAACCGCACGATGTTCGCGGCGGGTCTGCTGTTCGTGCTCGCCCTCTCGTTCTCCGGCTGGAACGCGTACTGGTACGTCTCGAGCTACGGGGTGCCGTGGTTCGACAAGCGCGTCCAGCTTGCGGGCGAGGAATCGAACACGATCTTCCTTGCACTGTTCGGTCTTGCACTGGCGCTGGTCGGTTGGCACTATCTGCGCGAGGGCTATGCGAAACCCCAGGCCAAGGCCAATTCGGCACGGGGACGCCGGATCCGGCGGTTCGCCGCGGCTCCGCTGACTCTCGTCGCAGGAATGATGGTGCTGTTCGAGGTGCTGTCGTTGGCCAAGGGAGCGGTCGCGCAGTATCCGGCGTACTCCATCGGACGGTCCAACTACGACGCCATTCGTGGTAATTCGTGTGGTCTCGCCAACGACGTTCTCGTCGAATCGGACGTGAACTCCGGCAAGCTCGAGCCGATCATCGACCCGGCGCATCCGCCGAAGGACCCCAACGATCCGCTCGCAGGTGGATCGCCGGTCGGCTTCGACCCGAACGGAGTTCCCGACGACATTTCCGCTGACTCCGTCGAGGTGAAGCCGGGAACCGGCAACACCGATGCGCAGAGCGTGGGTCCGGTCGCCGAGACCGGCGAAAACGCAGGCACCGCAGGCGGTAAGGGCGAACGTGGCATCAACGGCAGCACGGCGAAACTGCCGTACGGCCTCGATCCCAAGACGACCCCCGTGCTCGGCAGCTACCAGCCAGGTGTGCAGGAGCCTGCCTCGTTGACGTCGAGTTGGTACCAACTCCCGGCACGGTCCGAGGATGCGCCGCTGATCGTCATCTCCGCTGCAGGGCGTATCTGGTCCGTGGACTCCACCGGTGCGGTCACGTACGGGCAGTCGCTCGAGGTTCAGTACGGGCACCGGGAAGCCGACGGCTCGGTCACCACGCTGGGTCAGTACCTGCCGAAGGACATCGGTCCTGCGCCCTCGTGGCGAAACTTGCGGGTGCCGTTGGCGGACTTGCCCGCCGACGCAGACGTGGTCCGGATCGTAGCAAACGACCCGATCCTGATCGGCGACCAGTGGCTTGCCTTCACTCCGCCGCGGGTCCCGAAGCTGCAGTCGCTCAACTCTCTGATCGGCAGTGAGCGTCCGATCCTGCTCGACTGGGCGGTCGGGCTGCAGTTCCCCTGCCAGCGTCCGTTCGCGCACCGCTACGGCGTTGCGGAGGTGCCCGAATACCGCATCCTCCCGGACCGTCCGTTGGCCGTAAGCTCCACCGACACATGGCAATCGGAGGAAAACGGCGGACCGCTCGGCTTCTCGGACATGCTCGCCGGTTCGGTCACGATCCCGACCTACCTGCGCGACGACTGGGGCCGTGACTGGGGCTCGCTCGAACGCTACGACCCCTACTACCCGAAGGCCGTGCCCGCCGAAATCAAGACCGGCGAGAAGGTACGGTCCGGGCTGTGGACGCCCGGCAGGTTGCGCGTCTGGTAGCTCCCCTCGTGAGTCTTTTCGGAGTCTCTGGACTCCGAAAAGACTCACAGCGGTGAGACGGTTTGGGATTAGGCTCGCGTTATGTGGAGCCGCAGGCAGCTTCTCCAACACGGTGCGATCGGCACATCGGGTATCGCGGCGGCCGCCGTCCTATCCGCCTGCGGCTCGGACCGCAACAACGGCGCCGGCGACTCACCTGCCTCGGCATTGCCGGAGCCACCAGCCGCGCTGGAACCCTTCGACTCGACTCGACCCGCTGGTCCTGCGACGGGCCTCCCCCGCCGTGCTGCATGGGCGAATACCGCGTCGGTGCAATTCTTCTTGGCGCTCAGCGCAGGGATGGAAGCGGCGTCGAAAGAACGTGGTCTGCAGTACTTGACCGCGGTGTCGGGCGACGATCCTGCGGCTAATCTGCGCCAGCTCGAATCCTTCGTTGCTCGCGGCATAGGAGCGCTCGCCTTTCAGCCGCTCGACCAGCAGATCCAACGCCCTGTGCTCGAAGCAGCACTGCGACAAGGCATCTGCGTGCAAGGCCTGATCTCGCCGACGAGCACCCTGCAGATAGCCGCAAGCCAGTACAACATCGGCTTCACCCAGGGCAAGGCCGCGGCCGACTACATCGTGCAGCGCCTGCAATCGAAGGCCGCCGTGCACTACTTCAACGGCGATTCGGTCTCGCCGCAGCTCAAGCTCCGTCATACCGGTGTCCTCGACGGCCTGCGCACCGGTGGTGCCGGAATACGTGTCGTCAGCGACGTCGCTGGCCTCGTCGACTACGACGAAGGCGGCGAGATCATGCGCGAGGTGATCGCAGAGTATCCCGACATCAAGGTCATTTTAGGCGGGGACGCGGCGGCCGTCGGTGCGTATCGCGAGCTGGACCGTTCGGGCAAGTTGACCGAAGACATGTACTTTTCCGGCGTCGACGGCGATCGTGAGGCATTGACCCTGGTGAAGGCACGCGGACCGTACCGTGCCAGCATCGCGTTCGCGTGGCAGTTGATGGGTTACGGGCTCGGTCGCTTCGCCGCCGATTGGATCGACGGCAAGGACATTCCGCGGGTCGTCGTCGCGGCACCGATCGTGGTCGACTCGCCCGAAGGCGTCGACGCCTACCTCGCCGACAACGCAAACCCTGGCGCCGTTTTCGCAGTTCGGCAACGCTACGAGCGGTATCTCCCGCTGCTCGGCAATGTCAGCTATCGAACCCGCGAGACGATCTGGCGCGACGAATACATCCCCAACTAAGCGTCGACCGCGTAAATCATGCCGTCGGCGCTCCCGACGTAGACGACCTTGTCGGCTACCGTCGGCGACGACCACACCGGCCCACCCAGAGGGGTTTTCCAGCGAAGCTTCCCCGTCTGCGCTTCGATCGCATAGAGAAAGCCGTCCCAGCTGCCTACGTAGACCGCGTTGTCGGCGGCGGTCGGCGACGAGTAGACCCGATCACCGGTCGGCGTCTTCCAGCGGACTTCGCCCGACGCAGCGTCGAGTCCATAGACGTTCTTGTCGTAGCTGCCGACGACGACAAGTCCGTCGACGACGACGGGCGAGGAGTAGACGCGGTCCGCCGTTGCGGTCTTCCACCTGATCTCGCCGGTATCCGCTGCCAGCGCATACACCGAGAAATCTTCGTTGCCGAGGTAGACCACGCCGTTCGACACCGCGGGCGACGACCATACCGGACCGCCCCCGGCGGTCTTCCACCGAACGGTCCCGGTCGCCGCGTCCAGCGCGTAGACGTACCCGTCGGTTCCGAGGTAGACCACACCGCCTGCTACCGCCGCCGCAGAGTTGGCCGCGCCACGAGTCTGGGTTCGCCACCGCAAAGCGCCGGATGCACCGTCGAGCGCCAAGACATACCAATCGGTGGTGCTCACGTAGACAGCTCCGTCTGCTACCGCGGGCGACACGGGAAATGAGGCACCTTGATCGCCCGTGGGGGTCTTCCACCGTTGCGAGCCGGTCTTGCTGTCGAACGCATAGACCGACCCGTCCCAGCCCGCGACGGCCACCAGTCCGTCGATGACCGCCGGCGAGGGCCTGACTCGATCGCCGGTCGGTGCCTTCCAGCGCGTCACGCCGGTGCGAGCGTCGAGCGCATACACATTGGTGTCGTAGCCGGCGATGTAAACCCGCCCGTCCGCTACTGTCGGCGTCGACAGGATGATCATCGATCCGGCATGGCTCTTCCACCACACGGCACCGGGATTGCCGTGCGGCTTAACGACATCTGCGGGGTCCGACGACGCCATGACGAACGCAGCCGACCCACCCGCGACAAGCACGGCAGCCCCGCCCAAGCCAGCGAGGACAGCTCGCCTGCTCGGTCTGCGAGGCGGTTGCGGCGGTGCCTCGGACTCCTCGGCAGGTGCCGCCTCCTCGACAGGGGCCACCGGCTCGACGGGCGCTGCCAGCGGAGTGGGCGGCGGAATCTGACGGGTGCTCGTCCCTGCGGACGCGGGCGCGTCGCTGGTGCCGGCGATATCCGGCTCTGTCGAGTCCTCGTCCGGTTCGGGCGGGTGTAGCGCATCGATATCGGGCAGCTGCAAACGTAGGTCGAAGAGGTCGTCACGCATGGCAGCAGCGCTCGGGTAGCGCTCCACAGGGTCGACCGCAAGCGCACGCTCCAGCACCGCATCGAAGTGCGGACCCAGCCATGGCGCCACCGCCGACGGTGGCTGGAGGCGATGCTCGATGTGGCCTGCCAGAATCTCCCACGGCGTGCTGCCAGGAAACGGCAGTTGGTCGGTCAGGAGGTGGTAGAGCATGCACCCGACCGAGTAGACGTCACTCCGCGCGTCGACCTTGCGGCTGTCCTGGGCCTGCTCCGGCGCCAAGTACGCGACGGTGCCGACGATATTTCCCGTCCCTGTCAACGAGAGGGTGTGCTCGGCGCCTTTCAAGTGCGCGATTCCGAAATCCATCACCTTCACCGCGCCCGAGTCGGTGAGCATGACGTTCGACGGCTTGACGTCGCGGTGCACGACGCCGCGTTCGTGCGCGTGGTGCAAGGCGGCAAGTACGTCGCCGATGACTTCGATCAGCCGGTCGGGCGGCAACGCCGTATGGCGGTGCGATTTCAGCAACGTTCGCCCGTTCACCAGCTGCATGACGAGGAAGTGGGTCGTCTGCTCGTCGAGCTCGACCTGGCCCATGTCGTAAACGTGCACGATCCCAGGGTGGTCGAACCCCGCCACGATCCGGGCTTCCCTCCGGAACCGCTCGATGCTGTTGCCGGAGGTATCGGTGTCGAGTAGCTCGGTCCGTAGCACCTTGACCGCCACGGGACGGCTCAACGTCAGGTCCCAGGCCCTGTGGACACGCCCCATTCCGCCGACACCCAGCACCTCATGAAGCTGGTATCGCCCTGCAAGAACACGGGGTGTGCTCAGCGCGCCACGACGCCTTTCCGGGTCTAGAAGCAGAACTCCAGTCTGATTCTAGAGAGCGCGCACCCCGCGTAACCCGACAACGAGGTCAACCTTCGGCGACGAAAAGGATGTATTTTACCTGGTCGGACGTCCAATCAGGTTCAGTTAGATCGGCATCAGGTGATGCTTGCGAGGCACCCGAAGCACCTGCTTGTCACGGAGCAGTCGCATTGCCTTCCGCAGCTCCAACCGCGTCGACGACGGCTCGATCACCGCGTCGATGTAGCCACGCTCGGCGGCCACCCACGGCGATGGGACCGTTGCGTTGTAGAAGTCGATCAATTGCTTGCGCACCGCCGGACCGTTCTCGCCCGCATCTTCGACCTGCTTGCGGAACAAGATGCTCACCGCGCTCTCGGCACCCATGACAGCGATGCGCGCGGTCGGCCACGCCAAGTTGATATCCGCACCGAGTTGCTTGCAGCCCATGACCGCGAACGCGCCGCCGTATGCCTTACGGACGATCAACGTGACCACGGGAACCGACGCTTCGACGACGGCGTAGAAGAAGCGACCGCCGCGTCGGATGACGCCGATCTTTTCTTCCTCGACGCCAGGCAGCACGCCTGGCGTGTCGACCACGAACACGAGCGGAATGTCGAAGGCGTTGCAGATCCGGATGAAACGCGACGCCTTGTCGGAGCAGCGAGCATCGATGGAACCACTCAGCACGAGCGGCTGGTTCGCTACGACCCCGACGGTGCGACCGTCGATGCGCGCGAAGCCGGTGATGATGTTGGGCGCGTATTTCTCCGCGATCTCGTGAAAGTCACCGTCGTCGAAGAGGTACAGCAGCAAGTCCTTCATGTCGTAGCCGGCATTGTCGGCGTCCGGGATGAAAGCGTCGAGCGATCGATCACTGTCGGTCAGTTCAGGTTCGAGCCCGGGATTCACAATGGGCGCTTCTTCCTGCCAACTCGACGGCAGGAAGCTCAAGTGATGGCGCACCCATTCGAACGCCGCCTTCTCGTCCTCGGCGACGTGCTGGATGGTGCCGTATTGCTCCTGGTTCGTGGCGCTGCCGAGCTCCTCCATGGTGACGTCCTCGCCCATGACGTCCTGGATTACCTGCGGACCCGTAACGAACATGTACGAATCTTTTGTTGCGACAATCGTTTCGGTGCCGGACACCGGCGCGTAGACCGCGCCACCCGCGCATTTCCCGAGGATCATCGAGACCTGCGGAACCACACCGAGCAGCGGCTCGTGGCGTCGGCTCATCTCGGCGTACCAGGCCAACGACGTCACAGCGTCCTGGATTCGCGCGCCGCCCGAGTCGTTGATTCCGACCAGCGGTATCCCGACCTTCGACGCGAAGTCGAGGATCGCGGCGACCTTACGACCGAACATCTCGCCGACGGTGCCTGCGAAGACGGTCTGGTCGTGGGAGAAGACCGCGACCGGACGCCCATCGACCAGTCCGTGCCCGGTGACGACACCGTCGCTGTAGAGCGCATCGGGGTCGCCGGGTTGCTTCACCAGCGCGCCGATTTCGATGAACGTCCCCGGATCGAACAGCATGTTGATGCGCTCGCGGGCACTGGGGATGCCCTTCTTCGCGCGCTTGGCTATGCCCTTCTCGCCTGCTGGTTCCTGCGACAGCGCCATCCGCCTGCGCAGGTCTTCGAGCTTCTCGGCCGTTGTGCTCATTGGATCTTTTCCAGCTTCTTCGTCAAGTCGGCACCGATCTTCGCGATGTAAGGCTCGTCGATGATCTGGATATGGTCACCGCCCACATGTATGACCTCGAGCTTCGGCACGAAGTCGCTCCAGCCACCATTGGGTGCTCGGTGCGCGTACGCGGGCTCGAGTTCGATCATGCCGTCGTGGTAGCGGTCGGCGAGGTACAGGACGACATCGCCGTCGTAATGCGATGCCTGCGCATTCGCAAGCGCGCGACTGTCGATCCAGGACGTCCGCTGATGCTCGATGACACCACCAGGAATCTTGGCGCCGCTGAACTTCACGAGGTCCATGATGATCTTGATTCGCTCGTCTTCCGACTTCGCGGCGGCCAATTCGTCCACCGGCAGCGGTGCATCGACGCCGTAGGTCTTCTTGGCGAAGGCCGCGTAGCGCTCGATCCGTGCGCGGGCTTCCTCCGGCGAATCCGACGGCGCCTCGACCGGCAGCGCCAGGTCGATCATGCCCACCCAGCGGACGTCGGCGCCCTCGGCGGCCAGCAGCTTGCCGACTGCGAAGGCCAGCACCGCACCCAACGACCAGCCGTACAAGACGTACGGTCCGTCGCCCTGGATCTTGCGCAGCTCCGGAAGATATTGGCGCGCACGCTCTTCGATCTCACCCTCGACCCGCTCGAAACCGAACATCGGCGTGTCCGCCGGGAGCCGCTTGAGCAACGGCTCGTACGCCATCGTCGATCCGCCCGAGGGGTGGAAGACGAACACCGGCGTCGCGGTGGATCCTTCGACACGGCCACGCAGCGTCCGGACGAATCCGTCGATGCCGCCCTCGATGTGCTTTCGGACGACGTCGGCGAGCTCTTCGATGGTCTCCGCGTCGAGCACGTCGTCGACGGTGATCTCGGCCTTGGCGCGGTCCGACAAACGAGCCGCCAACTGCTCCGCCCGATCCTCGTCGAGGACGGGAAGGGTGTTGAAGATGCCACCCGGCGACTTGCCGGTCACGACGGCCCACGCCGCATAAGTCAGGCGTTCCGCGTTGTCGCGCGGCGGTACGTCGTCGTCGGAACCGCCTGCGCTGATGGGCTCTTCTTCGGCCGGCGCCGCGGCTTCGATGATCGCCTCGGCCTCAGCAATGACCGTGGTGTCTTCGACGGCGAGAACGGACTCGGTTGTTTCGGTGGCCGGCTCGGTCGACTCGGCCGCCGCAGCCTTCTCCGCTTTCTGCTGCTCCGCCAATGCCGCGACCTCGTCACGGTGCTCGACGGCGTACCGCAAGAACTTCGCGACGTCGTGCAAGTTCGCGTCCCGCACGGCCTGCAACTGCACCTCGGGGATGTCGAACTCGTACTCCACGCGGTTCTTGATACGCATGCCCATCAAGGAGTCGAGGCCCAGCTCGATCAGCGGAATTTCCAGTGGAAGGTCTTCGGGCGCATAGCCCATCGACTCCGCCACGATGAACGCCAGGCGCTCCTCCAGCGTCTGCGAGCCGTTCGGGTCCCACTTCTCGCCGAAAGACTCTTCGATGGGCGGCAATCCGGGGACCGAACTTTCCTCGACCACCGGCTCGGGAGCCACTACGGCCGCAGGTGCCGGTAACGCTTCACCGGAGGTCACGACCGCGTCGAAGAGCAAACGGAACGTCGCGCCTTCCTTGGCATGGACCTGAATCGACGCGCCACCCGGATGCGGATTGAGCGTTGTGGTCAGCGTTCCGCCGGCCGGGATCGCAGCGTGTGCGATCGATGCCCCAGCCGTGACGTTGGACAGCACCTGCGACGCAGCAGCGTTCACCAGTGCAGCGAGGTCGGTGACCAGGTCGGCCGAGACCTCCCAGGCATGCCGACCGTCAGGCAGCGCGACATGCGAACCAGGCGCTTTGCCACCGCCACCGACACTGATCCGTGCACCCTGAATCCAGAGCGGCCGCTTGATGAACGCGGTCCGGGGCAGGTCGACGTACTCGCCGGGTCCGAACAGAGTCGTGAGGTCGACCTTATGGCCGTGCACGTAGAGATTCGCCACGGCAGTGAGAACGCCGAGTTCCTCGTCTTCCTTGCGCTTCAAGGTCTGAATCAACTGAGCGTCGCGCAGTCCGGCAGCGAATGTGGTCGCGGCAACCTGCATCAACGCGACCGGATGCGGGGAAAGCTCGATGAACGTGGTGTGGCCGGACTCGACCGCGAGTTTGACCGCATTGGTGAACCACACGCTGTGGCGCATGTTCTTGACCCAGTAGTCGACGCCATGGATCGGCTCATGACCTGCGCGGTAGAACGCTTCCTTGTCGACAGTCGAGAAGACGCCGGCCTTCAACTTCGTCGGCTCGATGCCTGCCAACTCGGCAGCAAGCTCGCCGAGCAGCGGGTCCATCTGCGACGTGTGGCCCGCGCCCTTCGTCTGCAGCAGCCGGTTCAGCTTTCCGTCGGCCTCGGCGCGCGCCATGATGGCCTCGACCTCGGGCTCGGGCCCGCCGATGACCGTGTGGGTCGGCGCTGCGTAGACCGCGACCTCGAGGTTCGGGAACTCGGTCAGTACGCCGACGATCTCCTCGGCGCTGTACTCGACCAACGCCATCCGGCGGATCGCCTCGCCCGAGAGCATTGATTCGCCCTCACCCATGAGTCGCGACCGCGCGCAGATCACGCGAACTGAATCTTCGAGGTTGAGCCCACCCGAGATGTACGCGCCTGCGACCTCACCGAGCGAGTGCCCGACGACAGCCGCGGGCTCAGCACCGTGATGCCGCAGCAAGGCGGCGAGTCCGACCTGGATCGCGAAGATCCCGACCTGCGACGTCCCGACGTCGTAATCCTGCGCGTCGTCGAGAATCATCTCTTTGACCGAGTAACCGGCCTCGTCGAGGATCAGCTCGTCGACCTCGTCGATCGCCTTCGCGAACACCGGATTGGATTGGTACAGCTGCTTCGCCATCTTGCGATGCTGGGCACCGAATCCCGACAACACCCACACCGGACCTTGCGATGCGGGTGAATCCGCACTGAGCACGCCTTGTGCGAGCTTGCCCGCCGCGACCGCACGCAGACCCTTGATGGCCTCTTCGTGCGTGCTGGCCAGGACGATCGCACGCGAGCGACCGTGGTTGCGCTTCGCCAACGAACGCCCGACGTCTTCGAGCGACGCGCTGGCACCTTCGCCTTCGAGCCAGTCCGCGAGGTCCGCAGCGGCACGACGACGTCGGGACGGCATGTACGCCGAGACCGCGAGGACTACCGGCAACTGTGCGCGATTTTCACCCTCCTGCGGCTCAGACTCGCGCACGGGGGGCGTGTATTCCTTGACGACGACGTGCGCGTTCGTCCCACCGAAACCGAAGCCAGAAATACCGGCAACTGCGGCGCCCGAGTAACGCGGCCAGTCGGAGTTCTCGGGGATGACCTGCAGATGCGAGCGCTCGAAGTCGATGTACGGGTTGGGTCCGGCGAAGTTCTTCGATGCCGGGATCTTGTTCTCCTGCATCGCCAGAATGACCTTGGCGAGGCTGGCCGCGCCAGCGGCCGATTCGAGGTGGCCGAAGTTCGTCTTGGCCGAACCGAGCAGTGCGGGCTTGTCGGCCGCACGACCACGACCGACGACGCGCGACAGCGCATCTGCCTCGATCGGGTCACCGAGAATCGTTCCGGTGCCGTGGGCCTCGATGTAGTCGACGCTCGACGGTGCGATGCCGGCATCGCGGTAGGCCATGCGAAGCACGTCGGCCTGCGCGTCCGGGTTGGGCGCGAAGATGCCATTGGACCGGCCGTCGGAGTTCACAGCGCTGCCTGCGATCACGGCGAGAATGTTGTCGCCGTCGCGTTCGGCATCCTCTAGTCGCTTGAGCACGACCAGGCCGCCGCCCTCGGACCGCACCATGCCGTCCGCGTCGGACGAGAACGCCTTGATGTGGCCGTCTTTCGCGACCGCACCTACCCCGTCGAAGCCGAGGGTCACGGCAGGCGCAAGCAGGGTGTTCACGCCACCGGCGAGAACCACATCGGCTTCACGACCGCGCAGCGCACGCACACCCTGATGGACCGCGACCAGTGCCGAGGAGCACGCGGTGTCGATAGCCACCGACGGACCGCGGAAGTCGTAGAAGTACGACACTCGGTTCGCAACGATCGAGGTTGCCGCTCCGGTCAGTGCATAGGGCGTTTCCGCCTTTTGCGGATCCAACGCGGATAGGAACGAGAAGTCGTGCGACGACGTGCCGACGAAAACGCCGACATGCGTGCCTTTGAGCGAACTCGCCGGAATCCTGGCGTGCTCCAACGCTTCCCAGGTCAATTCGAGGGCGAGCCGCTGCTGCGGATCGACGCGCTCGACCTCGGTGGGCGACATCGCGAAGAACTCCGCGTCGAAACTCTTCACGTCGTCGAGGTAGCCACCGCGGGTGTTCGCCGCTGCAACCGCCGCGGCGATTTCGGGATCGGAAAGGAATTCCTCCCAGCGACCCTCTGGCAGCTCGGTGATGCCGTCGCCGCCGGAGATCAGGAAATCCCACGTCGATTCCGGCGTCTCCCCAGCCTTCGGGAACCGAGTCGACAGACCGACGATGGCAATGTCGTGGCTTTCGCCCGCTGCGGCGACATTCGTGTAGTACTCGTCGTCCGCCGATTCTTCGGGAGCCTCGGGCTCGCCATCGATGATCCGGCTCGCCAACATCGCGATCGTCGGGTGCTGGAACACGACCGTTGCGGTCAGCACAACGCCCGTCAGGTCCTCGAGGTCGCCGCCGAGCGCGATCGCATCGCGCGAACTCAGGCCGAATTCTTCCATCGGCCGGTCTTCGGTGATGTTCTCTTTCGGCTGGCCAGTCGCCTCGGCGACCCAGTTCCGCAGCCAATCACGCAGCTCTGCGACAGTCAGCTCGGTAGTTGTAGCGCCCCCGGAAGTATCTGCATCGTTGTCAGCCACAGTTAACCAAGTTACCCGTCCGTAGAACCGTCATCGCTGTTGGCCGGATTGTCGACTTCTCCTCGCTCCGGTCCTCGCTCGTGCCTCGCTGCGATCCTCACTCGTCGGCGTCTCCGGCTGTGTCAGGGAACGCCGTCTGCTGGTATCCACCACGCAGCGTTCCTTCCAGATAAGCGGTCTTGCATGCGCGTCGCGCGATCTTGCCGCTCGACGTTCGTGGAATCGAACCGGCGGGTACGAGCAGCACGTCGCGCACCGTCACACCGTGCCTGCTGGCGATCGCAGCACGGACCGTGTCGGCAATCGGCTGCGGATCGGCCTTGCCGGCACCCGGACCGCGCTCAGCGACGATCACAAGCTGCTCGGAGGTGTCTTCGGGGTCGAACTTCAAACCCGAATGGCTGCCCTCGCCGAATACCACCGACGGAAGTTGGTTCGCCGGCACCGCGAAGGCTGCGATGAACCCGGGACGCAGCGCTTTGCTCGCTTCCTGCGCCGAGAACTCGAGATCCTGCGGGTAGTGGTTACGACCGTCGACGATCACCAGATCCTTGACGCGGCCGGTGATGTAGAGCTCACCGTCGACGTAGACGCCGTAGTCGCCGGTCCGCATCCAGGTCGCGCTCTCCGGCGCCCCTGCTGTATGGCTGCCTTCGGCGAGCGGCTGGTCGATCTTGTTGTGGAACGTCTCGGCAGTCTCCTCGGGACGACCCCAGTAGCCGACACCCATGTTCTGGCCATGGAGCCAGATCTCGCCTACATGCTCGTCAGGCTGTTCGACACCGGTATCCGGGTCGACGATGGCCGCCCACTGGCTGATGCCGACGTAGCCGCACGACACCTGCGGGATCGCACCTTCAGCGAACTGGTCGACCCGCACCATCTGGCCCGCATTGAGCTTGGCGCGGTCGACGTAGATGACCTTTGCCTCGTCCTCGTGTTTGGTGGCCGAGACGAACAGGGTCGCCTCCGCCATTCCGTAACACGGCTTGATGGCCGTCTTCGGCAGGCCGTACGGAGAAAAGGCCTCGTTGAACTTCTTCATCGACGACGTGGTGACCGGCTCGCTGCCGTTGATCAGACCGATCACGTTGCTGAGGTCGAGCGACTCGCCATCCTTCGGCAAGCCACGCGCGGCAGCATGCTCGTAGGCGAAGTTCGGGGCGGCGGCGAAGGTACCTGCACCGTCGGAGACGGCGGCCAGTTCCTTGATCCAGCGATACGGACGACGAACGAACGCGCTGGGCGACATGATCGTGATGTATTTGCCACCGACCGCCGGGACGATGACGGTGAGCAGACCCATGTCGTGGAACAGGGGCAGCCAGGTGACGCCACGCGAATCCTCGGTCAGTCCGAGCGCGTTGATCATCTGCAGGATGTTCGTTCCAACGGCGCGGTGTGTGATCTCCACGCCGGCGGGCACACGAGTCGAACCGGACGTGTATTGCAGATACGCGATGTCATCGACCACGAGGTCGGGCTGAACCCAGGTCTCACCGACACTGTCCGGGATGGCGTCGACAGCGATGATCCGCGGACGCTGTGCATGCGGGAGCGCACGGAAGAACTGACGAACACCGGCTGCGGACGAAGTAGAGGTGAGGATTGCCGTCGGTTCACAGTCGCCGAGCACAGCGTGCAGACGGTCGGTGTGGCCCGGCTCGTCCGGATCGAACAACGGGACCGCGATCGTGCCTGCATAGATTGCAGCAAAGAAAGAGATGACGTACTCGAGGCCCTGTGGCGCTAATACGGCAACACGGTCGCCCGGCTTGGTCACCTGCTGGAGCCGAGCGGCGACCGCGCGTAGGCGATTACCGAACTCTTTCCACGTGAGGTCGTTGGCAACGCCGTCGCGCTCACGTGAGTAGTCGATATAGCGATACGCGAGGGTGTCCGAGTCGTTGCGGGTGTGCTTCTCGACGTGATCGATCAGTGTCCGCCCCTCGGGGATGTGAATGTTCCCCGTCGCATCGAGGTAGTCATCGAAAGTCTCGTCGATCATTCCTTCTCCTCCGAAGCGTCCCTGCGTAATCGATGTCTACTCGACATCCTTTACGCCCCGACTTGCTTCGCCCGCTGGTGTTCTCTCGTCGGCAAATCTATTGGCAATCGAACGCGGCGTTGGCCGTATCGGCTACATGTGTGGAAACCAAAAATATGTTACAGATGTTTGGCATGGGTGCGGAGCCCGCAGAGCACCCGATAACTCTACTCACCGCGCAACAGCGGAATGATCGGCGCAAACGCGTCCATCTGAGTCGGGAACACACCCACATAGGACATCGACGTCTGTTTCCGCACGTTACGGATCTGCTCTGCAATCTCTTCGAAGGTCCCGATCGCGATGTACGGCGAACCGAGGATGTCCTCGACACTGAGCTTGGTGTCGACCTCCATGTTCGGCGGGAAGCCTTTGTCCAAGGCCGCCAACGCCATTTCGGCGATCTGCTGGCGATCGTCGGTGATCACGATGGTCGTGATCGTCCAGTTCAGCTCGATGTCCTTGAATCGGTCACCCGCTGCTTTACGGATCAGATCGACCCGCTCGGCCGTCTTCTCCATCGTGATTCCGGACAGCAACGCCTTGCCGTCTTTGGTTGTGACAGGAACCACGGAAATGATGTCGGCGTGTTTCGCGGCGAGTGCCAGCATTTTGGGTCCACCGCCACCGACTCCGATAGGCGGGCGTGGCCCCTGCCGCGGGCGGGGGCTGCCTTTCAATCCGCGAATTTGGTAGTGCTTGCCCTCGAAATTGCATTCCTGACCGCGCAGCAGCACGTCGAGGATGGTCAGCGCCTCGTCCAACTTCTCGATCCGGACGCCGGGACGCTCGTAGGAAATGCCCGCTTTGTCGAATTCGTCCTTCATCCAGCCTGCGCCGATGCCGAGTTCGAGCCGACCACGGGACAACACGTCGATCGTCGCGGCATCTTTCGCCAACACCGCCGGATGCCTGAAGCCGTTCGCGAGCACCGAGGTGCCTATGCGGATCTTGTCCGTGGCGACAGCCAAGGCACCGAGTGCCGCGATGGGACCGATCTGCTCGCCCAGGTGGTCCGGGATCATGAAGCTGTCGAAGCCGTATTCTTCGGCCGTCTGCGCCAGCTTGATGAACTTGCGAGCGCCGCCCTCTTCACGGTTACCTTCGCCGCCGGCCGCGAAACGGAACTTACGGAGCGGCACGTCCGAAGTCATTCTTCACGCCTCCTGGAGAACAGCTATTGGTCATGGTGGCGCGAGCCTCTCGGCCGCGCAGCCAGTCCGCAACTCTAGCGGCTGCACCGACGCGGACCTATTTGCCGGTCACGTATGCGCGGGATGCGGTGCGGATTCGACGAGTCCCGCTGCCCAATTGGCGGTCCACTGCGGCGCGGTCGTGCCGGAGTCGTCGACCTGGAACCCGTTGTAGAGCTGGTGCACAGGATTTCCAGCTGCATTCGCAAGCGCTGCCGCGCTCGGAATCATGTTGAGCGGATTCAGCGCAGCAGCCGGTGCCGCACAGATCAGATCGCCCGGCGTGCAGATCGAATACACGTGGTCGGCCAGCGTCCCGAATCCACCCGGCCGCGGACCGGTCATCTTGATGCCCGGCACCTCCAGCCCCCGGAGAGCGACTTCGGCGCCCACGCCCGACGGGTCCGGACCGATCGGAATTCCTTGTCCCGTATCGCGACGACCGTCGGCGATCAGTGTCACGCCCAACACCAAATCTGCAGGTACCGGGCCCTTTCCAGCGCCGATCTGCGACGCGAGGTCACCGGCGATCACAGCGCCCTGCGAGAAGCCCGTCAGGATGAAGCTCGTCAGCGGGCAGTTGGTGTGCATGCCGACCAATATGTCGGTCGCCTTCTGCGTTCCTTCGCTGCGGCTGTTGTTGTAGGACTGCTGCCCGTCCGGCGGAAACGCGATCGGATTCGAGAACTGCGCCACGTACGGCACCGTCACGACGTCGAGCCGCTCGGTCGGGAATTGCGCTTGCAACGGCCGCGTCACGTTCAACATCAACGCGTTCGGATTCGCCGTCGGGTTGTGCAGATCGTCGTTGGTATTCGACTCCCACGTTCCCGGAACGGCAACCACCTGAACGTCGGGGCAGGCAGCCGATTGTGATTTCGGTCGCGCGGGCTCGGTCGGGCCCGGACCGGGCAGCTTCAGCCGCCCTGCGAGTTGGTACCAGAGCAGCAAAGCCAACAGTGCAGCGAGGACCAGGGCGAGCAGCACAATGAGCAACTTGCCTCTGGAGCGTTTCCTGGTACCTCGGCTGGTCATCATCGCCTTACTTGCAGTACGTCGTCTTGGCGGCTTCGATGTACACCTTCGCGGCATCGCCCGGTTCGAGCTTCGTCGATTCCGGATTGGTGCCGACGAATGCCGTCACAAAGGTCGTGATCTCTTCCGGTGAGCTGCCCTGCTTGATCGCGTTGCAGATGTAGCCGCCGATCGATCGCGCGTTCTCCGGTGTGGGTGTGATGCCGCTCTTCTCCAGCGCGGCGAGGAACGCCTGATCGGCTGCGGTCGGTGCTGCTGTGCCGGTCGGCCCGGGGAAGCCACTCGGAACAGGCTGCGGCTTCTCCGGAGGTGCGGTCGCGGCTGTACTCGGACTGGTGACCGCCGAGGACGAAGCATCGCCATCGTTGCTCGACGACGTCTGCGGCGGTTTCGTTGTGGTGAGCTGCGCGGTCGGCGTACTCGTCGCCGTCGAATCGTCGCCACAACCCGCGACGAGGCCGCACGCGGCGGTCGCGATCACAGCGGCGGCGAACGTGCGTTTCAGTGCGGTACTGCGCATTCGGCGTTCCTCGGAGTCGGAGCTCGGCGGCTCAGGTGGTTGGGGTCCAGGTTACAGAGATGAGATTCATTCACTACGACGCAGCAATTCGACGAGAGTGCACAAGGGGCGTTTGGGGGCGACACACGCGGCGCTCGATTGCAGCGCATTCCGGGCCGTCCGATGGCTGTAGTCCGACAAAGCCCAGCCCAGCGGCACGCGAACACTCGGCTTGGTCGGCGGCGCGATGGTGACCACATAGTCGGCTGTCTCGTCCATCATCCCGAGAATTGCCGTCGTCGCCGTCGCGCAAACGCCGTCGTCAGCAGTTGGCGATGCGACGCAGCTGTGCCGGAACTCGTTGGCTATCCGCTGGGTCAAGCTCGTTGTCGATGCGAGCTGGGCGGTCGCGGGTCCGAAAATCAACGGCGGCGCGAGGGCTTCGGACACGGGTTTGTCGACCGCGGTCCGCGGTGTCTCGACGCGTGGTTCGTCGTCGAGGTAGGCGACCAGAGGGACGACGATCGGTCCGTCCGAGATGCCGGCAAGGACCTGCTGGTTGTGCTGCAGGACGATCGCCGCGATTGCGGGTGCAAGGTCGGCAATGGTGCCGAGACCGGAACCTTCGGCGTAGCCACCGTCGACCAATTGGAGGTCACGCTCGCGGCAGTCGGTCTGCTCACCTATACCTACGCGGGCGGTCGGCGTGACATAGGGAAAGCGGGCGGAGATCAGCGCCGCGGTCGCCCAGGTCTTCGGGAGCGGGCAGTTCTTGGACACCGCCAGCATGTCGATGGAACCAGCCGGTCCACCGTCGTTGCCGCTGCAGTCCTCGGCAAGGCCGGACGTTGCGGCGAGGGTGAGTTGACTGATCAGCACGCGGCACTTCGAGCCACCTGCTGTCGCGTTGAAGATGAGCGCGCCCGCCGGACCTTCGATGTCGCGCGGATCGAAAGAGTCTGCCAATTGCGGTGCCTGCGCGTCCCACACGTCCTCGATGAGCCCGGCGCGGTCCATCCAGGCGGGTGCACCGACCGGTCGTATTCGCAAACCTGTCACGCCCGCCACGAAATCGTTGACGATCAACCCCGCAGACGCTGTTGCGAGCGCATCGGACTCGCCGAGTGGCAGCGACAACCTGATCGGGTCGCCGCCCTCCTGCGGGCGAACTGAACGCGACAACGCCAGCCCCACCGAGCCGCCACTGACTCCGCTGGACAGCAACGTCGAGTTTGCCGCACACACCCCGCTATCGGCCAACACGGTCATCGTTCCCGCGGTCCACTCGGCTGCGCGAATCCCACCGCCACTCGCTGCGACAAGCAGCATCGGCCGGACCTGCACTTGCGAGTTCGGCACCCGGCGATCGCACTGCCGGTTGGCTGCCAACCACGCATCGAACCTGGCGTGCAGATCCGGTCGCGCCTCGACGGCGCCGCGGTCGGCTTTCTGCTCCTCGATGCTGTGCAGCGACGGATGAGTGGCAAACGCGCCGACCGCCAACGCCGCGACGGCCGTGATGCTCAAAAACGGATTCGCGCGCATCCGGAGCAACCGGAAGATTTCGAGCGGTTGTCGTGACTGTAGGTGAACGATCAAGAACCCCAACAACATCGACCAGATACCGAGGACCACGACGACCGTGGCGACCTCGCCGAGCGCGCCGGCGATGGCCTTCGGCCACAGCAGAGACAGCGCAATCCCGGTAATGCTGAGCACCGGAAAGACGTTCGCCCACGGTGACGGCTTGGCGGCAGGGAAGAGCGGGTCGAGCAATCGCCCGATCGCACCGAAGGTGCCTGCCGGGTCGTACGACAGGCCGGGGAACCCGATCACCGACGTGCCCCACAACGGAAGCACGACAATGACGATCAACGCGAGGACCAGGCACACCGCAGTCCATCGCGGCGGATCGTACGGCTGATCCACGGCACTGAACCTGAGGACGACCGGAGCGGTCAGCGCGCGGACAACTCCCAGCGCACTCACGATCGGAAGGCCGAGCGCGAGAAGGTCGCCCGCGATCCACGTACTGGCGCCGCGCCGTTCCGGATAACGCTTCGGATGGTCGTCGGGGCGCCACAATAAGTACTTGCGTCGATTGCACACGACTCGGATGACGATCGAGGCGCCGACCACGGCAACCGGCACCGCGACGAAGGCGAGCACGGTCCCGCTATGCGCGGTCCCCCATTCCCGGTGGACCCGCAACACAACCGCAACAGCAAGGACAAGAGCAGGAGCGGCGAGCCACCAGCCGTAGCGTTGCAGCTCGTCGACCCACGGATTCTCGGTGCGATCGTCGACAGGTCCGCCCTCGGTGGTCTCCGGAATTCCCCAGTCGCCCAACCTGTCCAACCGATAGGCGACCTCCGTTCGCTGCCTGCTTAGCGCAAGAAGGAAGACCGCGACCAGCAGCGTCACAACGATCGCAGCAACAGCCTGACCTGCCCCGCCCGGATCGAACCAGCTGCGGACCACGTCGGGCAGCTGATCGAAGATGTTTTGCGACGGGACGAGCGCGAGCAGCGCCAACCCGAACACGACGATCGCGGCGAGGCGTTGCAGCCACAGCGCGCGACCTACCCGCTTGACCGCACTCCAGACGATGTCGCGAAACAGTTCGTCGCGCCCGACTGCCAGTACCAGTGCGAGGAACGCAATCGCTGTGACGATCGCAGCAGCGTTGACCACCCCGGTGACCAGTGCGGGAACGGCGGCACCCGCACCGACGAATCCGGCTGCCACGAAATACGCCACGGCGTGAGCAGCGGCGCACACGACCAGCGCGGCCACAAACCGCGTCAGCCCCGGAGCGTCAACACGCTGCTGGAAGATGCGGGTGCCGGCAACGACCGATCCCACCACGACGAGGCCGAGCAGCGCCTGCAGCGCGATCCACCACCCGATCGACGCATGAAAGCTCGAACAGCGCCACTCCGCCCACGCGCTACTTCTGCCTGCGAGCAGGTCCGCATCGACGCATGCCTGCTCGCCGCCATTGTCGACGACGGTCGCGATGAGCCGATTGATCTCGGCCATCATGATCGCCGCACAGAGCCCCACGACAAGAGCCGTGAACCACCATCGAACCGCGGCCCAGTCGGGCCGGTGCGGAGCGACTACCCGTTGCGCTGAGGGGGTCGACATTCAGAACTCACTCGTTGCGGCCCTACGGTCGCGGTCAGTGAATCTCTGGCTTGTTGTCCTTCACGGTGATGTAGCCGAGCTGGAAGTTCTGCTGGATACCGCCAGGAATGATGAACTCGTCGCCCGTCGGGAAGCCGAGTCTGCCGTTCTCGTAGCCAACGCTCTTCCACGCGTCGTAGATCGGGCCGTTGCGAATCGCCCAAGCACCGGACAGCGGACTCCAGTAGACGACGCCGTTTTCGAACTCGTTGAACTTGCCGAAGTCCTTCACATTGCGCTCACTGGTCTTGGGGAAGCCCAGCCAGCTGTCTTCGTAGCCCATCGAGGCGTACTTGCCGAGAATCAAGCCCTGAACGCGGTTCGTGCCGGTCTTCGGGCTGAAGTACATGGCGCCGATCTCGAAACCCTGGACAACGCCGTCCTTGTTCGGCGTCTTCACCTCGTCGGCGGTCGGGTAGCCGAGCGGTCCGTGCTCGAAGCCCTGCTTGCCCCACTCGTCGAGGATTGCGCCCCGGACCGCATGGGCACCGGTCTGCGGTGTCCAGTAGATGAGTCCGTTCTGGAAGTTCTGGAATCGCCCACGACCATCCGGCGCGGGCAACTCTGCGCCGACCGGCAGTCCGAGCGGACCGTTCGCAGCGCCGCTGAGCTGGTAGGCGCCGCCGATTCGGCCGGAGACGACCTGCGGACCGGTTGCGGACGAGAAGAACACTCGGCCGGACCTGAAGTCCTGCGCGACTCCGCCTGCCACGTTGTATTCGCCGGTCAGGCAGTCACCTACCCAGTTGTTCGCTGCAACCACGTCGGCGATCGCACCTGCCGGCGCACACGCGGGCTTGTCCACTTCCACACCCAACGCGGTCGCTGCCTGCGGCCACGACTGCCGCATCTCGAAGTCCCAGTACGGCCACGAGTGCGTGCCGGACGGGCGGTAGTTCACCTGCGCGGGAATGCCGAGCTTGTTCAGCCGCGTCGCGAAGTTCTGCGAGGTAAGTCGTGCGAGGATCTCGAGGCCCATACCTGCGAAGTTGGTGCTCACGCCGGGGATGCCCGAGGCCTGGTCGAACGGTCCGGTCGATCCGCTACCGCTGGAAACGTAGAGGCTGACGCCCTTCAGTTTGTCGGCGATCTGGTACGGATCGTGTTCTGCCCATGCGGGATTGGACGGCGGTCCCCACATGGCACCCGAGTTGAAGCCGCCCGCGTCGTTCATTGCGTACTGGATTGCCTGTGGCATGCCGAGCGACGTCGTCGTGAGGAAGCCGGAGTACGACGCCGCGTACTTCACGAATCCCGGATTGCGCGCTGCGAGGAACATCGCCGACGTGCCGCCCATCGACAGTCCTTCGACGCCGCGGACGTTGGTGGTGCGCCACTGGCTCTCCAGCAACGGCGGGAGTTCCTTGGTCAGGAACGTCTCCCATTGATAGTTGACGCCCTTGTCGGATTGCAGCCAGTCGGAGTAGAAGCTGGACTGGCCACCGACGGGGAGCACGACGTTCACGTTCTTGTCGGCAAAGAACGGCTCCGCTTTTGCGTCGAGCGTCCAGCCGTTCTCGGTGGTTTGCGCGCGCAAGCCGTCCAGCATCAGCAACGACGGGAACCTGGCTTCCGGATGCGCATTCCAATCGCGCGCCAAAAGCAGCTGCACCTGCACCGGCGCTGCCATCGACGGTGAGTTGATGAACAACGCGACGCGACGGTCGTTGAGCCAGGTGACGCTTTGTACTGTCGCTCCGCCTGGGGTCTCCTGATGAAACGCCGGCGTCGCGTTCGCCGGGGCCACCGAGACCTCCGGTGTCAGGCCGACCGCAAGGGGCAGCACGAGTAGAGCTGCGCCGAACCCGAATTTTCGGGGGCGGGGCGAGCGGAGCGACGGGAATATGTCACGGAGTCCAACTGCGCGTCGCATCGAGGTTCGCCTCACTTTCAGTCGCAAGGGCGCATCCGGGCGCCCTTATGCGTCTGTTTCTACACGCAGCTCACGGCGTTTCCAGGGACGACGCGCGGGTGCCAGAGTTTTCTGTGTGACAGATGGTGCAATTGGTACATCATGTGCAGCACAAACGAAACCGCCCCGCAGTCCCGTGAAGGGAATGCGGGGCGGCTCGATGCCTAGTGCGAGTTGTCAGCCGTTGATGTAGTTGCTCATGTCCGGGATCATCCGGTACACGTTGTCCGCCCACCACGGCCAGCTGTGCGTGCCGACCGGCGGGAAGTCGTAAACGACATTGCCGTAGCCGAGGGTCGCCAAGCGCAGTTGGAACGCCTTGGTGTTGATCAACGAGATTGCTTCCAGCCCCATGCCGTTGGCCGTGTTGTACACGTCGATCAGCGAGCGCGGCTGATCGTGGACGCCGGGGATACCGCTACCCGACGCGATGTACAGACGCGTGCCGTTGTCGCGCAGACGCGGTGCGAACACGAACGGGTCGTTCCGCAGCCAACGCGGATCCCACGGCGGTCCCCACATGGCGTCGATGTTGTAGCCGTTCTGGCTCAGCATCGCCAACCGCATGGCTTCCTTCATGCCAGGCGCCGAGACGTTCAGGTAGCCCGAGAACGATCCCGCGTACGAGAACTGCTGCGGGTAGTACGCCGCGAACATCAGCGCCGCGCTGCCACCCATGGACAATCCGAAGACGCCGTTGTTGTGCCGGGAGAAGCCGAACTGCGCCGCGAGCTGTGCGGGCAACTGGTTCGTGATGAAGGTTTCCCAGCGGTACGGCGCGGTCTGCGAAGAGCCGCTGCTCGAGCCCGACGAACCGAACGCGTTGCTCGGCGCGATCCAGTCGGAGTAGAAGCTGTTCTCGCCGCCGACCGGCATGACCACGTTGATGTTGGCGTTGACCAGAGCCTCGGCGACGTTGGTGTCGATCTCCCAGCCGTTGAGGTCGTTGCGCGCACGCAGACCATCGAGGGCGTAAACCACCCGGCTGGTGTTTCCGTCACGCGCCCGGAAAACACGCGACTTGAGGTTGAACCCATTCGCATCGCGAGCCCAGACGTCGATCCCAGTCGGGTTGAACGCGGCTTCCGCGGTCGGCGCGTTGCTCGAAAGCGCGACGCACAGCGGCAGGAGGAGGGACAGGGCCACAGCGGTAGAGAGCCGCTTAGCCCACGATCGCATTGTCCGGCCCCCGCCGGGTTTGGTGCTCAGTTGTGCGAGCGCTCGCATCGACTATCGCCTTTCGTTTCACGGTCCAGGTTGGACCGCATTCTTCCACGCGCAGGTTCGCTTGAAATTTCTTGGTGCCAGAGTGACTGATGTGACTGGACAGCCATATCTTCTGGCTACTTCGACCTTTACAGACCCTCCGTTACGGAACCGAGACTCAAAGTAGTTCGAAAGTGACCGAACCGCCATACCCCAGAGACAACACGGCAGCGATCGCCCAGCAATACCGACAAATCATTTCCCATCCGCGTGCGGAGGCGGAATCAGATGGCATCGCTGAATCTCGTACTTGGGCACTCGGTCGATTCGATAGTCGGCGAACTTCAGGGCGTGCTTGAAATTCTGCTTCCATCGGTCGAAAGTCAGCTCCGAACGGTAGGAGGTGAGCAGGTCCTTCGTCTCGGGACAAGTGATCGCGACCTGCGCATCTGCCACCCAATCCTCGTCCAGATACCACGGCAACCAGGGATGAGTGCCCACCAGACCGAGATCCGCGATCACCCAGTCGGCAAACAGGTTCTTGTCATGACCGATTCGCCCGTTCTCGATGCGATCCGAATGAGCCGCGAGCGGATACGCGAGCCCCTCCTGATCTATGACTCGGACATCGAGCGGAACGTTCATGCTCGTCATTCCGAGGTTGAGAAAATACACAGTGTGACCTGCGCCACCTTCGGGGATCGGCTCGGGCGGCGGCACGATATCCCAGTACATGAACGACGGTGTATTGATCAGCAGGCCACCGTTGGGGCTGTCTTTGATCGCCTGGAGCATTGGCCGCATCCGCGCGTAATCCAGATAGTCCTCGGCCAGGATCGGATGCTCGTGGCCCGTGTTGAGGACGTAGTACGCACGCTCGTCGACGATGCCCGTCTTTCCGATCGTCGTGCCCGCAGCCGAGCCGGTCCACCCGGCAACAACGACGGACCAGACGAGAATCGCAACCCAGGCGACCGCCGTGACCGCACCGACCGCACCCGTACGCTCCCCTACTCCGCGTAGCCGCGGCAGCGACGCCGGAATCGGGAGCACAGCGACAGGCAGGATCAGGCAGAACAGCGTCGGCAGCAGCATGCGGCCATGCATGAAGTCGCCACCGACTCGCAACGAATAGCCACAGAGCAAGACGCCACTGAGCAGCACGACCGACACGACCGCCCCAGGCGACCGAAGGCGGGCCTGCCAGCGTTTGACCGCTGAGAGCGAAGCATCGGCCGTCGCCGGACCGCGACGGCGGGCCGTCCACACAAGGGCACCACCGGCAACAAGCAGGATCGCCAACGGCAGCCACAAGTAATAGGGCTCGACCAAGTTCCCCAGATAAGAGAAGCCCTGCGACCACTTCGACCCGCTGGCTTCCTTCGCGACCGCCGTATTCGGGTACGGGAGCGCGTAGTAGCCCATCCGCCAGATTTGATAGCCGACGGGCACTGTGCCTGCGATTGCCACCATCGCCGGGCGGACCCACCAGCGCGGCTGCGGCGAGAAAAACACCATTCCGAGAATCAGAACGGAGACCAAGACGAGTTCAGGCCGCACGAGCGGTCCGAGGCCGGCGAAGAACGCGACGGTCAGCGTGCCTGCCACGGGCGAGCTGCCGGACCGACGTGAGACGGTCGGAGTCGCCCACCGCATCAAGAGCAGCCACACGAGCGCGAGCCAGAAGATGACCAGGCAGCTCTCGAGCCCCGACGACGCGTAATCCCGAGCAGGCGGGACCGCGATATAGACCAAGGCACCCGCCGGCACCAGCAACGTGGCGGTGCGGCCGCGATACAGGCGCCCGGCGCCCAGCATCGCGAGCACGATCGCAGCGACCGACAGGGTCAACGACAGCGTCAGAACGACGTATTCGAGCCGTCCGTCGGTCAGCCAGCTGAAGGCATAGACGATGTAGGTCCAGGCGGCAGAGGTATTGGTCTCGACTCGTTCACCCTGGTTGAACACCGGTCCGTTGCCTGCGAGGAGGTTGCGGACGGTGCGCAGCACGATCAGTCCGTCGTCGGCGATCCAGCGCCGTTCCCAACCACCGTCGAGAAACAGGAGTGCGGTGATGACGATGCCCGCCGGATAGACCAGCCGCAGCACACCACGCCCGCGGGTACCCCGCGCTCGTAGCGCAGGGGGATCGTCCGAGACGACGTCGGACAACTCGTCAGACGTAGATAGCGACACCAACGACTCCGATCAAGGCAATCGCGAGGAGTTGCAGCACCCGATCGCCGAGCGCAATTTCCTCGGGCTCTCCGGCCTCGCCACCATCGACGTCGACCGCGTAGCGCAGGACTGCGATCGTAAACGGAACCATCGAAATCGCGTACCAGACACTGTCGTTTCGCTCGCCTTGCTCGAACGCCCACAGCCCGTAGCAAATCACCACCGCGGTTGCGGACAAGGTCCAGACGAACCGCAGGTAGGTCGGTGTGTAGTACTCGAGCGATTTGCGGATTTTCGCGCCGGTGCCGATCACCAGCTGCAACTCGGCGTAGCGCTTGCCGGCCGCCATGAACAGCGATCCGAACGCCATGACCAACAAGAACCACTGCGACAGCTTGATATCGGCTGCCGCGCCGCCGGCGATGGCCCTCAGCAAGAAGCCGGACGACACGATGCACACGTCGATGACAGGCTCATGCTTCAGTCCGAAGCAGTAACCGAGCTGGATGACGATGTAGACGGCGATCACGACCGCCAAATGCCAGTTCGCCACGAACGACAGCCCGATTGCGCCGACGAGCAGAACCACGGCCATCGCGAACGCGAGATTGACGGGCAATACACCCGCCGCGATGGGACGGAAGCGTTTCGTCGGATGCGCGCGATCCGCCTCGACGTCGAGTGCATCGTTGACGAGATAGATGCCCGACGCAGCCATGCAGAACACCACGAACGCGATACCGACGGGTGCGAGAACTTCGAGATCGTTGACCGATCCTGCCGCCAGCGGCGCGGCGAGAACGAGCACGTTCTTCACCCATTGCCGGGGACGAACGGCCTTCACGATCCCGCCGAGAAGAGTCTTCGGCGGACCCTTGACTACGGCCTCTTCGAGGTCGTGCCCGGTCGGCTCCTCACTCATGCGTCTCCAAACTTCTTCTCGGCAGCAATTACCGCCGTGGCCGACAGCGCCCCGAGCGCTGCTCCTGCGAGCACGTCACTCGGGTAGTGCACACCCAGAACCATCCGCGACAGCAACATCGGCGGTACGAGCAACGCAGGCAAGGGTAGACCGGTCAGCCGACCGAGTAATACGGCGGCCGCGGTGGTCGACGTTGCGTGAGAAGAAGGAAAGCTGAGTTTGCTCGGCGTCGAGACGTTGACCGCAACCGCCGGATGGTCGGGCCGAGGCCGTCGCACAACACGTTTGATCGCAATAGACGCGGCATGCGCGCCGACAGCGCCCACGGCGGCACCCGCCCACTGCCGGCGCCGCGGTGGGTCGGCGACATAGCCGACAGCGGCGAGTGCGATCCACCCGAGCGCATGCTCACCGAAGTGCGACATGCCACGCGCAACCGAAATCACCGATGGATGGGAACCCAGTCCCGACTGCACGGCCTGCAAGATCGCGACCTCACCCGCCACCGGCGGAACCTCGAACTCGAACTCAAATTCCGAAGACACGTTCCCACCTCGCCTTACTCGTCAGCTCCGGATGGGCGGCCTTGTACTCCTCTTTCAACGCGGGGAATCGCTTCGCCAGTTCGCGACGCAACCGCATCGCTTCCTTGAACAGCTCGACCGCCTTCTTCGGGCTGCGCTTGCGGAACACCACTCCGCGGCCGTCGGCGGTTGTGACCGTGACGCCGTCGACCTGCGACAACAAGTACCACCGCGCGTCCAGCGTAGGGACGTTGAGCTGTGGGCGTTCGTGATGCGCGGGATCGGCTGGTTTGAGGTTGTGCACGATCCCCTTGCCCAGCCGACCGACCTTCGCGACCGTGTTGCCGGGGTCGCCGACTGCACCGACTCCGGCACCGGACGCCATCGGCAGTTCCGTGGACGAGGCCAGCACGACCGCGTCAGGGAACTGTTTGCGCAGATCGTGAACCGTACCGAGCGCCGACGGGAGCAGGTCGAACAGGCGGTCCGGTCCGGCCATGAAGTCCGAGATCGCGAGGTTCTGGATTGCGACAGTCGAGTATTCGAGGCAGAGCAGGTGTTTGAGCGTCGCCTTGATGCTGTTCACGATGAGCCCGCGGCCGTTGCCCGGCTGGTGCAGCGACGCCACGACCAGTCGGTTACGGAGATGGAAGTAGGCCTGCCAGTCGATGGCGTCGTCCTTGTCGGACCAGGCCATGTGCCAGATCGCGGCTCCCGGCATCGTCACCGTCGGGTAGCCGGCGGCGCGGGCACGAAGTCCGTACTCGACGTCGTCCCACTTGATGAACAGCGGCAGTGGCTGGCCCAGTTCCTCGGCGACCGAGCGCGGGATCATGCACATCCACCAGCCGTTGAAGTCGACATCGATGCGCCTGTGTAGCAGCTTCGAATTCTCCCGGTCGCTGAGCGGGTACTTCGAGAAGTCGTGGTCGTATTCGACGTTCGGCGCCGAGGTCCACATGAAGATCCCGCCGTTGACCGCTTCGCCCATCGAGTGCAGGTGGCTGCGTTCTTGCAGATTCAGCATCTGCCCGCCGACGAGCGTCGGCTTCTTGGCGAACCGCGACATCGCGAGCGCGCGCAGAATCGAGTCCGGCTCGATCTCGATGTCGTCGTCCATGAACAGAATGTGTTCGCAGTCGGTGGTTTTCAGCGCCTCGTACATGATGCGGCTGTAGCCGCCGGACCCACCGAGGTTGGGCTGGTCGTGCATCGCGAGTCGGTCGCCCAGTGCCGCGGCTGCTTCTGCGAAACCTGGCTCGTCACGCGTCTTCCGAGTGCCCTGATCGGGGATGATGACGGCTTTGATCTTCGCCAGCACCAACGGGTCGGATGCCAGGGCGACCAGCGATTTCACGCAGTCCGTCGGCCGGTTGAAGGTCGGGATGCCGACCGCGATCGAGCCCTCACCTGGCGCGGGCACCGTTGCGAACCATCCTGCCGACTGCAGGGTCACGTCCGTGTCGGTCGTGATGTCGAACCAGATCCAGCCGCCGTCTTCGAATGGCGCGAGCGGAACCTCGACCTCGACGCCCTCGTCCCGAAACTCACTGCCTTGCACGTGAATTCGCGACGAGTCGGCCTTCGACCGGTAGACGTCGACCCGCCCGTGGCCGGTGAGCTCCAGCCGCAGTACCACCGATTGCAGGACGCTGTAGCGCCGCCAGTAGCTCGCCGGAAACGCATTGAAATAGGTACAGAACGAAACTTCGGATTCGGTACCGATGGTCAGCGAGGTCCGCGAGGTCGCGTGTGCGCGACGAGCATTCGTCTTTGCTTCCTCGAGATACAGGGTCCGCACGTCGAGCGGCTCACCCGGCCTGGGCAACAGGATGCGTTGCAGCAGCGACTTTCCTGCCGGTTCGACGACGACGCTTGTTTCCTCGGTCGCCAACTCGTGCTTCGGGCTCACTCGTCTTCTCCGTGCAGCGCTACGCCCGCCGTGAAGTAAGGAGCGATCACGTTGTCGTACATCGAGAGCGCACTGGCGATCGCCATGTGCATATCGAGGTATTGATAGGTGCCGAGCCTGCCACCGAACAGCACCTTCGCCGTGGCGGTTTCCTGCTTCGCCAATGCGCGGTAGGCCTGGACCTTCTGCCGGTCCTCGGTGGTGTTGATCGGGTAGTACGGCTCGTCGTCCGACTCGGCGAAGCGCGAGTATTCGCGCATGATCACCGTTTTGTCTTTGGGGTAGTCGCGCTCGGGGTGGAAGTGGCGGAATTCGTGAATCCGAGTGAACGGCACATCACCGTCGTTGTAGTTCATGACCGGGGTGCCTTGGAAATCACCGACCGGGAGCACTTCGGTCTCGAAGTCGAGCGTGCGCCAGCCCAGTTCGCCTTCGCTGAAATCGAAGTAGCGATCGAGCGGTCCGGTGTAGACGACCGGCACATCAGGGTTGGCCGCAAGCAGCTCGTCGCGAACATCGAACCAGTCCGTGTCGAGCCGGACCTCGATCTTCTCGTCGGCCGCCATGTTCTCCAGCCACTTCGTGTAGCCCTCCACGGGCAAACCCTCGTAGGTGTCGTTGAAGTAGCGGTTGTCGAACGTGTAGCGCACCGGGAGCCGGGTGATGTTGCCCGCGGGCAGTTCCTTCGGGTCGGTCTGCCACTGCTTCTGCGTGTACGCGCGCACGAACGCCTCGTAGAGCGGGCGGCCGATCAGCGAGATCGCCTTCTCCTCGAAGTTCTGCGCGTCTTTGCTATCGAACTCGGCAGCCTGCTCGGCGATCAGCTTCTTGGCCTCTTCAGGGCTGTAGTACTTGCCGAAGAATTGGGAGATCAGTCCAAGTCCCATGGGGAACTGATACGACTGACCGTTGTGCAGCGCGTAGACCCGATGCTGGTATCCGGTGAACTCGGTGAATGCGCTGATGTAGTCCCACACGCGCTTGTTCGAGGTGTGGAAGAGGTGCGCTCCGTATTTGTGCACCTCGATGCCCGTCTCGGGGTCGGGCTCGGAGTAGGCGTTCCCGCCGATGTGGTGGCGTCGATCGAGCACCAGAACTCGTTTGCCGAGTTGGGTGGCCGATCGCTCCGCGATGGTCAGTCCGAAGAATCCGGAGCCGACGATGATGAGGTCGTATCTTCCGTCGGGCGTAGCAGCGGTCACGGGAAACCAGCGTATCCGACCGACGTCGGCGGGCTACCCAGCCAAGTCCAGTTTCGTTATTTGCAGACGCGGCGAGTCGCCGCAAGATACCGCCCGGTCGCTTGTCCAATATGTGGTGCGCTGTCAACTCGAGTCGGGGGCGACACCGCGAAAGGTCGTGAGTCTTTGGTGGGCGCCCACCAAAGACTCACGGCCACTTAGAGCTGCGTTCGGGCATATGCCTTCATCGCGTCGCGGACGAACTCGGCCGTTCCCGCACCGTGGACGTCATAGTTCTGGCCGAACCGCGGGTCGGCGACGTACATCTCGCCGAGACCCTCGAAGTACGCCGCGTCGGGCTTGCGCCCCTGCCAGCTCACTCCGATCCAGTCGTAATGACGCTGGGTGATCGCCAAGACTTCCGGGCTGTCAACGGCAAGGCCTGCGTTGTGCGCCTTGCCGTAGTCGGCTGCGATGTCGAGCTGCCGTTGCGCAAAGCTCTGGCGATCGGCGTCCGACATCGAACGCCACCAGCGGTCGCCGCTCTCGTAGGCATCCTTGCCCCATCGCTCGATCACCTCGTCCTTGTACTGGGTGTGATCGAAGCCGTCGAAAACTTCGCTTGCCATGAGTTGTTCACCTCCTTCCGTTTTTCGCAGTGTCGTTTTCACCGACGCTATCTGCCTGCTGATCCGGTCCTGCTCCTGTTCGAGCAGTTCCAAATGGATCCGCAATGCGGTTGCCGTTCCCTGTTGTCCGCTCAATACTTCGGCAATAGCCGGAAGGCCGAGGCCGAGCTCTCGCAGCAACAAGATCCGTTGCAACCGCACGAGGGACTCCTGGTCGTAGTACCGGTAGCCGTTGCTACCGATCCGCGACGGCGGCAGCACACCGATCTGCCCATAGTGGCGCAGGGTTCGGCTTGTCGTTCCGGCCGCCTTCGCGAGGTCCTGAATGGACCACTCCACTTGCATTCCTTCCCTCGATCTCGTCGATAGGACAAGTCTGCAAGTTGACGCTACGTCAATGTCAATGCGTTACCGAGAAGGATTTCAGTAGCGGTACGACGAACTGCTCCAGCATCGCCCGCTCGTCGTCTTCATCGCGGCCAGGCACGGCGAGCAAGGAGACGGTCACGCGAACCAGCCAGGCTCCCAGCCGCCGAGCCTGAGTTTCGTCGGCACCTGCGTCGCCGACTATTGCGGCACCGAGCACGCCGATGACCTCGGACGAATGCGCAATCTCGATCGCTATGCCGGCCTCACCTGCTCGAAACCACGCGACCAACGTTGGATCGGCCCGGACCTCGCGTAAGGCGGTCAACATCGCCTCGACGACGCGGTCGCCGGGTTCTGCACCCTGCCGGGTGGTCTCGGCTATGCGCCGTCCGATCTGTCGCGCGGCTCGATGGATGAACGCGACATGAAGCGCTCGGCGGTTCTCGAAGTAGCGGTACAGCGTGGCCCGTGAACAACCCGCGGCCCGTGCAATGTCGCCCATCCCGGTCGCGGGAACACCTTTCTCGACGAACTCACGTGCAGCAGCGTCGAGTATTCGGTCGGCGGCCATGCTCGAACGGCCGTCGGCGAGCCAGTCACGGCTCATGCACGCCCCGCGACGAACGGAACTTTCGTCGGCCGGCGAACGTAATTTCCGCCGGCATATTCGACGCCGTCGAAGTCGACGGAGAAGTCGGGACAGCGGGCCAACAGTTCTTCCAATGCGACGCGTGCCTGCAGTCGAGCGGCCGCGGCGCCGAGGCAGAAGTGAGCACCGTGACCGAAGGTGAGGATCTTCGTCGGGCGCCTGCGAACGTCCAAATCGTCTGCGTCCGGGCCGAATTCTCGCGGATCGCGATTCGCCGAACCGTAGAGCAGCAGGACCTTCCGACCCCGAGGAATGGTCGCGCCGTCGATCACTACGTCACGCGTCGTCGTGCGCGCCAGACCCTGCACAGGGGAAGTAAGGCGCAGCAATTCATCGATGGCATCCGGAATCAAGCTCGGCTCGGCGATCAACTGCTCGCGCTGATCACGGTGCCTGGTCAGCAATTGCACTGCCCCGCCGAGCATTCCGGTGGTTGTGTCGTTACCACCGGCGACCATGGTGAACGTAAAGCCAAGGATCGAGATCAACCCCGCGATGTCGGAATCGTCGGCCGCCATTCCTGCCGCGACCAGATGCGAGACGACGTCGTCGGCCGGATCGGTCCGTCGACGAGCGATCAACGCATGGAAGTACGCCATCAACTCGGCTACAGCGGTCGCGGCCTGCAGCGGATCGCCCTCGATGTTGGCGGCGACGATCGCGTCGGTCCATCCATCGAACTGCGCGCGGTCCGCCTCGTCGACACCGAGATAGTGCGCAACCACCATGCTCGGCAGCGGTTTGAACAGTTCGACCACGATGTCGCCTTCGCCCGCCTCGCACAGCCGGTCGAGGCGCTCCACCACGAACGCTCGGACCGCCGGCTCGACGGCGACCACCTGGCGAGGTGTGAATCCTTTGGACACGAGCCTGCGGAAAGCGGTGTGGTCGGGCGGATCCAGCATCACCAGCGGTGGATTGTCCGTCAGCCCGATCTTCTCGAGTTCGCCGTAGGTCGTGGTCAGACCCTGCGCGGACGAGAAGGTCGTCGCATCGTTGGCGGCGGCGAGCACGTCCGCGTGCCGCGAGAGTACGTAGTAGTCGTCGTCGCCGTCTGGCACGTGATGGACCGGGTCGAGGTCGCGCAACTGCGCATACATCGGCCAGGGATCGCGCCACGACTCACCTGATCTCGGTTCGAAGGAGACCGCGCTGGACGACTTGACCGACATGTTTCAAACATGAGACATATCCCACAATTTGTCAACCCTCGCGGGACCATTCGATCCGCGGCGGTCGAACCGACGCGCAGCGCGGCGCGCCACACTCGTCGGTCAGCGCGAGCGCCCCCACGACGACCGGCGCGCTGAACAACTCGGCGTCGATCGCGCCGAGTTGCAGTTTTGCTCGCCGGAACATCTGCCAGGTGCCGTCGGCTTCGACGTTTCCCCAGCTCAGATACAAGAATCGTTCGCCACGTCTGCCGTGGACGCTGGGTCCGCGGAAGTCGATTCCATCGGGGGTTTCGACCAGATTCACATCCAACTCGAATACTGCGCGCTCGACATCGGCCCGGACCCGATCAACTACCTCATTGCGCACCTGCAAACCGAGGTGGACGTTCGAATATTCATCGTGCTTACAGCCAGGTAATTCAGTTCCGACAATTCGAATCCTCATAACGGTCTACCTAACCTTTAGCCTTTATCTTGACCCGGAGTCAGCGCAGTCAGTACAAATACACCCGTACGCACCATTTTCGATGTGGGGGCCATTACCGACAGGACCGCTCAGTGCTATCCGACGTTATCGATATCGATGTTCTGCTGGAACATCCGCGTCACGAGATCTGGGAATACCTGAGCGTCCCCGATTGGTACCCCCGGTTTTTTCGGGGAATCGGCGTCTGTGAGCGCGTCTCCGAGGAGCAGCCTGGCGTACCCGCGGTCTATGCGGCGCTCGTCGGACCACCGAATGCTCCTGCACGCACCGTCCGACTCCGCGTCGTCGCGGGCAAGGCCGGCGAAGGCTTCAATGTCGAAAACCTCGATACGGGCGGCTTCGTATCGATACGACTTGCCGAAGTCGGGCCGGAAAAGACCAGAATCGTCGCCACCTTCTTCAAAGCCGGCCTGACCCACCAAGACCTCGCTCGCTTCGCGAACTTCGACCTCGTCGACTGGGCGCGCGACGGCATCGGGCGTATCGACGACTACTTGGCCGGTAACCCGACGTCCGAGGTCACGAACACCGGCGATTACAAGTCACTGCAGCTGAGCATCGCGAAGACAATGGTCAAAACCGGGGTCGTCCGGGCCGCCCGCCCCGACCGCGGGATACGCCAGCTCAATTCCCTTGCGAAGTGGGGCTTTACCCTCGCGGGTGGTTTCGCCGCGGCCGCCGCGCGGTCGCCGAAGCACATCGCGCTGGCCGACGCGCGGGGATCGCGGACCTTCGCCGAGCTGCACGACCGAACGTCCCGGCTCGCATCGGCGTTGCCGTCGATCGGCGCGAGCGCAGGCAGCACAGTCGCGATCATGGCGCGAAACCACACGACCATGGTAGAGTGCATGGTCGCGTGCGGGAAGCTCGGCGTCGACCTGATCCTGCTGAACACCGGCCTCGGCGCCCGCCAGATCGAAGAGGTGCTAGCGCGGCACAACCCGACCGCGATTTTCGTTGACCAAGAATTCGAGTCGGTCATCCAATATCTGCGCCCCGGTCTGACCATGATCAGCACAGCGCCGACGTCTACGACAATGGGACGACCAACGGTCGACGAGATCATTGCGTTGGCGCCGCCGAGTTCGCTCAAGGCGGGCGACCCCGGCCGCCTGGTCGTCTTGACGTCCGGGACCAACGGCAGCCCGAAAAGCGCTCGCCGCCCAACGCCGAAAGGCTTCGGCACCGTCGCGGCAATGCTGAGCCGAATGCCGTTGCAGATGAACGAGACGATGCTGATCGCCGCGCCGCTGTTCCACAGCTGGGGTCTCGCTGCGCTGCAGATCAGCACGCCGCTCCGGTCGACCGTCGTCCTCCAGGATCGCTTCGACGCCGAAGACTGCCTTCGGGCAATTTCGGTGCACCGGTGTACCTCACTGGTCGCGGTTCCTGTGATGTTGCAGCGAATCCTCGACCTTCCGGAATCGGTCCGGTCGCGGTACGACACGTCGAGCTTGCGGGTTGTTGCGAGCAGCGGTTCGCCGATGTCGGGCTCGCTCGTCACGAACTTCATGGACACCTTCGGCGACGTTCTGTACAACTTCTACGGGTCGACCGAGGTGTCGTGGGCCACGATCGCCGACCCCGCCGATCTGCGCGCCGCGCCGACCACCGCCGGGCGGCCACCGCTGGGGACGAGAGTCTCGATCCTCGACGAGACGGGCACTCCCCTACCGACCGGCGGCGTCGGCCGGATCTTCGTCGGCAACGACATGCTCTTCGACGGCTACACCGATGCCGCACCGCCACCCATCGCAGGGAACCTGATGGACACCGGTGACCTGGGCTATCTCGACGCCGACGGTCGGCTGTTCGTGTCCGGCCGCGATGACGAGATGATCATCTCCGGTGGCGAGAACGTCTTTCCGCGCCCGGTGGAGGAGGCGCTCTCGCACCTTCCCCAGGTCAGCGAAGTCGCCGTCGTCGGCGTGCCGGACAACGAATACGGCCAGCGGTTGGTCGCGTTCGTGGTCGCGCGTGACGGCGCTCGCCTCGACCAGGACATGGTGACGTCGTATATCCACCATCGGCTCAGCCGGTTCTCGGTCCCCCGCGACGTCACTTTTCTGAAGGCCTTGCCACGCAACGCAACTGGCAAGATCCTCAAGCGGATGCTCATCGCCCCTACCAGCTAGGTCATACCGAAACCGGTGCATCCCAGTCGATGTGGTGGTCGAACATGAATGCCGCGGACTTGTCGCCACCCTTCGCCATCTTCTTCAGGAAGACGGGCATGAAGAGGTCACGTAGCACTCGACCGACCGGTCCGGCAGCCTTGCTGTTGCTCGTCCGCGCCGCAGATTCGACGATCTTCTCCACCCGGTCACGACGCAGGCCTTCATAGGTCGCGAACGCGGTCGGAATGTCGCGGTCGTCGCGCAAGCACTTGGCGAGGATCACCGCGTCCTCGATCGCCAACGACGCCCCTTGCCCCGACGACGGCGAAGCCGCATGTGCCGCATCACCGATGATGATCATCGAATCGTTGTGCCACGTCTTGACTTTCGGCATGTCGAACGTCGGCCATGCCCTGATCTCACCGGGCGTCGCATCGATGATCGCCTGCGCCGGACCGTTGTCTTTGGCGAACAGTTCGCGCAGCTCATCGCGCCATTGCGCGTCGGTGATCGCCTCCAGTTCAGCCTGTGAGGGCTGCCGCTTGCGCGGTGGATTCGCGAACCACCAGATCTCGCCGTTCTCGTTGATTGCGTAGGCAAAGAAGCATCGCTTGCCGAAGGTCATCTCGAACGTGCCAGGTCCGACGGGCACATCGACTCCGCGGGCGTAGCCGCCCACGTTCAGAACGGGCACAAAGCGCGGCTCCGGCGCGGCCGGATCGATCAGTTTGCGAACTGTCGACCTGATGCCGTCGGCGCCGATCAAGAGATCGCCATCGGCATGCGAGCCGTCATCGAACCTCGCCCGAACGCCGCCGCCTGGGAGTTGCTCTGCACCAATCAGTTTCTTTCCGTACTCGATATCGACGCCGCGTCTCGCTGCCTCGTCTTGCAGCGCTCCGTAGATCTCGGCGCGCTTGATCGTCTGGGTGACCGTTCCATCGGCGAGACTGCCGCCAAGAGGTATCTCACCCAACACTTTCCCGGTTCCGCTACGGAATACGAGTGTGGGCGTTGGGAAGCCGATCCCGGTCACAACCCCATTCGCGTCGATTGCCCGCAACGCGTCCATTCCGTTCACTGCGAACGTCAGGAATGCGCCGACGTCCGCGGCGGCGTGTGGATACCGCTCGTACACAGTCGATTCGATCCCGGCTCGCTGCAACGCCATCGCGACGACGGGTCCTGCGATTCCCCCGCCAACTACCAATGCCCTCGTCATTTCTCTTCCTCCATATATTTCGTTTGGCCGAACGAAATATATGCGTTAGAGTATTTGTGTGTCAACAGCGAACAGCGCCGATCGGGAGAAACTCATCCAGGCGGTCGAGATGGGCGGCAGGATGCTCAGCACGGCGGCGATGATGTTTCACACGCGACTCGCAGAGCTACAGGGCCTCAATCAATCCGACGGCAAGGCGCTCGACCTGATCGTCAGATACGGACCGCTCACAGCAGGTCAGCTGTCGGAGCGGTCCGGGCTGGCGCCCGCATCGGTGACGGGCCTGATCGGCCGGCTGGAGAAGATCGGCGCCGCACGCCGGGTCCCGCATCCGGGCGACGGCCGCAAGGTGTTCGTCGAGTTCAATCCGCAATTTGCGACCGACAACTTGCACTACTTCGACGAGCTGATCCGGCTGAATCGCGAGCTGATGGAGGAGTTCGACGACGACCAACTGCGCACGATCGCGCGCTACCTCACCGAGGTCTCCGAACGGCAGATGCAGGCAACTCGATCGCTGTAACCCCCACCCTCGTGAGTCTTTTTGGAGTCCAGGGACTCCCAAAAGACTCACGACCCGATGGAACCGATCGGCCCGTTGCCGCGTCCAACCAATCATGGGGACATTGAAGGTCGACTTGGACGTCCTGCAGGATCTCGGGCGCAAGGTCAACGCACTGGGGGAAGAAGCCGATGGATTCCGGATCGGGATGGGCACCGCGATTCGTGGTGATGTCATGCCGTCGGTGCGCACCGCGATCGAGATTTCCAATCAGATCGTCGACGCGGCGCTAATTCCGGCCATAAAGGAGCGGCTCACCGAAACCGGTGACGTCATGGTCAATATCGCCAATGAATACAAGGACCAGGACGAGCGGAACGCCCAGCTGATGGTCAGCGCATATCGCAATGCGATCGGCGACTGGACCGCGCCATGACACTGACCCGGCACGACATTCATTCCTGGAATCCAAGTGCGCTCAACGATGTCGGCGAGGCGTGGCTGGCGGTCGGCCGCAAGGTCGAAGAGCAATTCGAGAACTACGTGAATGCCGTGACCACGGTGAACAACCACGACTGGCAGGGCATCACCGCCGACGCGGCACAGGCTCAGGCGACCGCGGATCGAAAAACGGCGTACGCGATCGTCGACAAGCTCGACGCGGTCGCCCAAAAGGCGAAGCTCGGCGCGGAATCGATCGGCCGCTACTTGGGCGACGCGCGAGACACCCTCGCAATCGCGGTCGAGAACAAGTTCGTCGTCGCGGACGATCTCACCGTGTCCGACAGCAAGTCCGATCCGACCGACGAACGCATCAAGTTGATGCACGAACTTCAGAACACCCTGCGCGACAAAGCCAAACTGGCCGAAGACGCCGACGCGCAGCTCAACCAGGACTTGCAGACGGCGACCAACGACCTGCGCGCGACCTTCACGAGCGCCGAAACGCTCGGCGCAGATCAAGGCGCCGAAGACGGTCACGACCTGGCGACCAACCCCGCCACCCTGACCCCCGAACAGGTACAACGGATCGTCGAGGCGGGAACGCTGACACCGACGCAACTCGCCTCGATGGCCGGCGACGGTCCGGTCACTATTCCCGCCTCGCAGATGGAGTACATCAACCAAGTCGCACGGTCACTGGACGGCAAGTCGCCGAGGGAAATCCAGGCGATTGCGACCCAACTGCCACCCAACGCACGCACGGCGCTGGCGAACGCAATGCAGATCATCTCCAACGAGCGCGTGACCACCTCGGTCAAAGGTGACCCGAAAGGCCCCACGAACGGTGGTGCAGACCTGCTGCCCCAGAAGATTCGGGAGTCGTTGACGCGACGCGACCTTGTAGTCCGGACTTACGGCAGCATGTCGCCTGGCGATGTCCGCCCGCAAATCGACTTGAACGGCGTCAAGGACAACCAGGCGATTGCTCTTCTGGTTGCCGCAGGCGATGACCAGTACAAGGCGGGCAGCGCGTTGGACCACGGATTGCTCGAGGTCGGTCGGCAATATTTGGACGCCCAGGCCAGCCACGACGACAAGCCATACGAATACATCTTCTTCGACGGGCACCCTGCGATCTCAGGTGAGGACCGGTCAGGCGAGGCCCTGTACACGGCGATCACCGAGGACATATTCAGCAGCGTCGCGCCAGACAAAGCAGCGGTCGAACAGGCGTTGGCGAACACCGAGCACGGCGGCGATTTTGTCCACGACCTGCTGACTCGAAACTGGTCCAACGAACGACCGGCGATGGCATTGTTCGAATTCGCCGAGAACGATTCAACGGTCGAAGACTCCAACAATCGCGCTGACGTCCTAGCAGCGACGCGATCCGGCAACATCATGCAGGCCGTTGCGCAATACATGAGCACCGACGAAGGGGCCGCGGCGCTGCTGAACATCGAGGGAGAGAACTCCGAATCGGTCGGGCAACGTAATCCGGAGTTGCTCAACTCGATCTCGCACGGACTCGCCCCATACATACCGGACCTGGCGGGTGTCGACCAGCCGACGAGGCCTGGATTCGACACCGCGGAGTGGCTCAACCCAAATACAGGGCACAACGATTACGCCGGATCCCGAAACGTGTTCACAGTCCTGAACTCAGGAAGCAACGCGGGCGGATACTTCACTCAGGCGACGATCGCGGAAATCATCCGCGACGAGGGCGAATACGCCGCGAACCCCCGAGATCCACAGGCTGGCCAGTACCTCAGCGCTGCTGGACGACTCGACGGCCTGATGGATACCGGCATGCAGGCGGCTCTTCAGGACGAATACAACGACAAGAACGCGCACGAGAAGGAGGTCTACGAACGGCAGTCCAAGGCGTTCGACATCGCGAGCACACTCCTCGGCGCCGCCGCCGAGAAGAGCCCGCACGGTGAGGCCGCTGGGCTACTGCTGGACATGGCTGGCGATTCGGTCAAGGAGGGGATTATCGGCAAGGAGCCCGGCGACGCAGAGCACGCCGACTTGAATGGTCCGGACCTAAATAGCCACTACTACAGCATCTTGAACGCAGCTGCGGACCATCTCCCGTCTACCTTTCCAGATACCTTTCCCGATGCGTTCGACGCGGCAGGGCGGCTCAGATCTTTGGAAGAGATTCAGTTCGATTTGCGTGAACGTCCGAATGACCTTGGGCAGTTCCAGACAATGGTTCGGCTTCTCGGCAATCCGGCGGATCTCGGCAAGTTCGAGGATTCCTACAACCAAGTCACGCATTTCGGGGGCGCAGGCAAGTGATGACTAAATTTAGGTTTACCATCGTGGCACTCTCACTGATTGCAGTTTGCTCATCGTCCGGCTGTTCGACGAACTCCGAGGAAACCCGCGGCCTGAGCGGCGTGCCGGTGATCCCGTACAACCACGTGTGGTCTGCGGACGAGGGCATCGATTTGTTCAGCCGTGGAGCAGAACTCGTGCGCGCCGCACAGGAAACGCGCATCTACGGCTACTACGTCGGGATTAAGAATTCGTATCCGGGCTTTGCCGACGCACTGGGGCCGGACGTTCGGCGGAACAAGCAAATCGACCATATCGAAGCCGATAGCCTCGCCCTCGCCAGGCAGCGTCCGCACACCAACTTCGAGTACATGACCGATTACTCCGGCACGTCGACGAGCGTGTCAGCCACGGTTTGCGGCTACTTGACGTTTCCTGGCAAACGGCAGCCGGAGAACAGACCAATGTCTCTGAATACAGTCCATCGGATTCGCCTCGTGAACACCGCCGATGCCCCGGGCGTCGCGGGCATTCCAGATGCCGAGGCCTCTCGCAAAGATCCACGCGCGCACCGACGGCCCGATTGGAACGTCTTCGGAACGTGGCGAATCGTAGAACTCCAGTCCTGGCAAGAGGCTGATTTGCCTGGTCGTTGCGCGGACTGGTGGCAAAAACAATTCCCTACGTTCACTCGATCAGCGAATAATTACATGCTTTCGCCACCGGGCTTCGAGCTTCCGCCGATGCCGGTCGCACATCAGTATCCGGAGTGGATCGGTCCATCCCATCCCGAATGATGTTCCGTTGTGAGTCTTTTCGGAGTCCCTGGACTCCGAAAAGACTGACAAGCTATTCGACGCCGACTTCGCGGAGGAAGCTCAGGTCCACAACCTTGGCGCCGACGTCTGGAGTCCAGATGATGGCTCCGTTGGTGAAGATGCGGAACTTTCCGGTCTGCTTGGGCAGCGGCAATTCGGGGCCGATGGGGGCGCCGAGGGTCGAGGTCAGGCCGCCGACCTCACGGTATTTTGCGTCGATCGCCGAGCCAGGGGCGACCACGATGCTCGGGTCGACGGGAACTCGCGGTGTCGCCGGTAGCTCAGGAGCTACAGCGACGTCCGGGGGCACGATCGTCTCGTCTGGCGTCAATGTCGTGTCGGGCACGACAGGTGCGGCGGGCACGATCGGTGGGGCCTTGGCGAGACTGTCTTCGGCAGTGCCGTCGGCGTCGCTCGAAGCGGAGTACTCGGCCCGAAGGATCGCGCCGTCTTTCATCAAGACGACTCCGCTCGTCGACGCTACCGCCTCATCGGTGCGCGGATCTTCGCCTGCGGACCCGCCGTAGACCTGGCAGTCGGTGGTGTCACACGTCTGTGCGTAGTCGTAGCGCTTTTCGACCGCCGAGTAAGACCGCGCGGCAATCGCTTGTGCGCGAAGTGCTTCCGCCCCGCCCTTGTCGGCCCAGCCTGCTTCCATCTCCCTCGGCACGACGCCGCGAAGGTAGTCCTCCATCTCGACCGAGTTGACGGTCCGTAGCGCGTTGCCTTCGGTTGCGACACCGAGGGCGCCGCGGTAGGAGGTGTCGCCGTCGCACAACTTCAGGTGCTCGCTCGCGGGGCGATCGATGCCGAGGTCGACGGGATCGATCCACGGGTTGTCAGTGGCGGCCTGCCACACCACATCGCCACCGCATTTATCGGTGACTACGACATTTGCACCACCCGGCGACGGTTCGAGATGAGCGGCCTGACCGGCTTCGACCTGCCTGCCCGCGACCACCATGCCGGTGTCGGAATAGACATCGAGCGGTTTGTCGTCGCGGCCTTGCAGCCGGACCAGGATCGTGCCCGGAGTGAACGTGCCGAGGGTGCTGTCGGGGTAGTAGTGCGCGACGATTTGCTCCGCGGTCCACCCGGCCTTCGCGTAGTCGAAAGCACCGTATTGCCCTAGACCGCGACCGTGTCCGGAGCCTCGACCCGCAATATCCTCGACCTGTCCCGTCGACTGGACCAGGTGGTTGGAACCGACGGCGAAAAGCGTTCCGGTGACGATGAGAGTCGGCGCCATCGCGTAGAGGCCGTAGCGCAACGCTGTCGGGCGCCAGCCACTGCGGATCGGTCTGCCTGCGACGAAACGCTTCTTTCGGCCGGGTGAGGCGCCACCTGGTCCGCGCACGAACCATCGCCGGGTATCGATTCCACGCATGAGATCTGCTCCTTGGCTCGGCTTCGGCATGTCGCGACGCAACCGACAAATGGGACGGCTAATATCCGACACGAAGTCTCAAGTTCAGGTTGAGTCTTGGGACTGGTGTGACTAGTGTGACTTGCGAGGTGTTCAGAAGCAACATAAGTCACAGAAGTAACGGCCCAATTACAAAACCGCATACCACGACGTTGCAGATACAGGCGAGCGACAACACCGATCTCGAGCACCTATGAGATCGGCGCATTGCTGCAAACGCTCCACCGTTCGCCGACTACAACCATGGGAGAGACTCTTGCCGTACCGCCGACCGAAACCTTCGATCGTCCTGGGGGCAGTGGCAGCGATCGCTGTCGCGAGTCCGATCGCGGCATACACAGTGGGACCGACAACCGACGTCACTCACGCCAACGACAAGCGGAGCGCGGTACCGACGCAGATCGCCGAGCTCGTCGTCGCGTCGCTGCCCGACATCGTCATCCCACTGAAAGACATCACGGGCCTCGATCTACCCGACCTCCGGCTCAGCGACCTCAAGAACCTTCCGCTCCCGAACGAGATCGTGATCCCCTCAGCGCTGCCGATCCCCGAAATTCCCGGGTTGATCGATCCGGCGACACCAGTCACCCCTGACCAACTTCCACCCGGCGTGGTCGACCGAGTCGGCACGACCGTGAAAGAGGTCACGCACGACACTCCGTTCAGCATGATCGCCTTGACCGCAAAGAATCTCGCGTCGGCCGATGCGAAGGTCCGGGTGAAGAAGGAGGACGGCACCTGGGGTCCCTGGTGGTCGACCGAGCAACTCGACACCCGCCGCACCGACTCGACCGCTCCTGGCACGAAGACCGGCACCGAGCCGATCTATGTCGGCGAGACCAAGACAGCGCAAGTTCTCGTGACGCGTAAGACCGAGAAGCCGCCGGTCGCTCCCGCGGCTCCGGCGACACCAACACCAACGACACCGACTCCCGCGCCTCCGGCTCCTGCGAATCCCGAGCCAGCAACAACAGCACCGCAGGCACCCGCCGCCCCGGCACCGGCGACTCCGCCGACAACGGAAGCCACACCTCCGGCACCCACGCCGGCGGCAGAACCGGTACCGGCCGAGCCGCTCGGCTACATGCCTGCCTCGGTGAACAAGCCGCTGCGTGAAGAGCCCGCACCGGGCGACGACGTAACTGACGACATGTCCGTCGCGTTGATCGACCCGGGCTCGGCGCCCGACGACGCCAACCTGTCCGACATCGCCGAGCCGCTGCCCCATGGCGGACCGAAGGTGATCACCCGCGAACAGTGGGGAGCCGACGAGTCGATTCGCTGCCAGAACCCGGATTACGACGACTTCATCGGTGGTGCGACCGTGCACCATACGGCCGGAAACAACGACTACACGAAAGCCGAATCCGCGGAGATCGTCCGCGCGATCTACGCCTATCACGCCCAAACGCTGGACTGGTGCGACATCGGCTACAACGCACTCGTCGACAAGTACGGACAGATCTTCGAAGGCCGCGCAGGTGGCCTGGACAAGGCTGTCCAGGGTGCGCACGCCGGCGGCTTCAACGAGAACACGGTCGGCGTTGCGATGATGGGCAATTACGACGAGGTCGAGCCGACCGCGGCGACGCTGAATGCGATCGGCTCGTTCATCGGCTGGCGGCTCAAGAGCGCAAACCTCGACCCCAAGGGCACGACGGTGATGTACTCCGAAGGCACCGAATTCACGCCGTTCGCCGAAGGTGAAGAGGTAGATCTACCAGTCATTTTCGCCCACCGTGACGTCGGAAACACCGATTGCCCCGGCGAGCTGGCGTACGAGAAGATGGACGAAATTCGGGACATCGCGGAGACGTTCATCGACGCCTCGAACGACGTGTCCGAACCTGCGCCAGTGGTCCCCCGCCGACCCACGCCGTCGACCGAGGTCGAGGTCGCTCCGGAATCCCCTGTGACCGTCGCGCCACCCGCCCCAGTCGAAACTCGCCCGTCGCCGCTGCCAACCGAGCTGGTCCGCGCAACCGACACGCACCCGATCGCGCAGCGCTGGGTAGCTGAAGGTGGCGAACAAGGGCGATTGGGGGCAGCGTTGTCCGGCTTGCTCCCTGCGAAGGACGGTCAGCAGTACGCAAAGTTCGCCAACGGCTTCATCTACTCGGCGCCGGGCGGAAAGATCGTCACCGTTGTCGGCAGGATCCTCGAGCAATTCCTCCAGCTAGGGCTCGACGCGAGCGCGCTCGGACTGCCTCTGACCGACGAGATCCCAGTCCCCGAAGGTGTTCGAGTCGATTTCCAGCACGGTTCGCTGATCTTCAATCAGGTGACGGGATTCGTGTCGACGCTGGTCAAGACCTACAACGATTCCTACGAGGAGAACTACAACAACCCGCCGAACTGACTCTGCGTCAGGACCACCAACGCTCGAGCACCTTCGCGACACCGTCGTCGATATTGGCGGCGGTGATCTCGTCGGCAGCGGCGAGTGCGTCCGCATGCGCGTTTTGCATGGCGACGCCGTGACCAGCCATCCGCAGCATCGGAACGTCGTTCGGCATGTCGCCGAACGCGACGATTCCGGAATGCGGGACACCGAGCCGCTCAGCAACTTTCGCCAGGCCCGCAGCCTTGGTGATCTCGGGCGCCGAGATCTCGATCAATCCGTTGTTGGTGGAGTACGTGATGGCAGCGCGGTCGCCGACCAGGGGAGCCAGCGCCGCCCGCATCGACTCGCTCTGGGCCGATGCGAGGCGAATCAGGAGTTTGATCGCTGGCGCGGCGAGTACCTCGGCCAACGACACTTCGGTGTTGTCGGGATTGAGCCACGCATGTTCGTAGTCGGGCGAGCTGACGAATTGCGGCGTGGCCGCGTCGTGCGCACTTGCACCTACTCGTTCTGCCGCCAGTCCGCACCCAGGCAAAATTTCGAGAGCGACCTCGGCGACCCACGTCAACGTCTCGACGTCGAGGGACTGGGCGCTGATCACCCGGTCGGTGTTGCTGTCGTACACGACGGCGCCGTTGCCGCACACCGCCAGCGGCGCGTAGCCGAGCCCTTCGACGACCGGTGCGATCCACCGCGGCGGACGGCCAGTCGCGAGCACGAATGGCACGCCGTCGGCGACGAGCGCAGCAACGACGGCTTTGGTGCGCGCGCTGACTCGCTCTTCGTGATCTATCAGCGTGCCGTCGACGTCGCTTGCAACGAGTCGTGGCTTCGGTACGCGATCGGGGTGCACCGGGTCAATACTGCCGGACCGTCATCGCGCAGGCGTGCTTACCACCGCGGAGGCACGCACTACGTCAAGCGATCTCGCCTGTCATACTTACTTTTCGTACCCAAAGGACCCTGGGGGAAACATGAGCACTCCGCCGTATGGCCCGGATCCCTATGGCCAGCCGTCGGATCCGTACAAGGACCCGTATCTCCCGCCGGCGGATCCTTATGCCCAGTCGAACCCCTACGGCGGCCAAGTTCAGCCGTATGGGCAGCCGCAGCCTTACGGTCAGCCCGATCCGTACGCCGCGCAGCCCTACGGTCAACAGCCGTATTACGCAGCGCCGGTGCCAAATTACGGCTATGGCGCCCCGGCGACCAAGACCAACGGACTCGCGATCACCGCGCTGGTGATGGGTGTCGTCGGAATCGTGTTCTGTGGCATCACATCGATCTTGGGGATCATTTTCGGCCACATTGCCAAGTCGCAGATCGCCCAGACGGGGGAGCAGGGCGAGGGGATGGCGCTGGCAGGGCTGATTCTCGGCTACATCGTGACCGGCGCTTGGCTGATCTTCTGGCTGTTCTACATCGGATTGTTTGCAGCGCTGACCGCGTCGACTTAAGCGTGCCGGGGGTGGCGGCGTGTCGTAGCATCACCACCATTCCGTGCACGAAAGGGTCCGATGGCAGGCTTTCTCCTACGACGAGCGCTCAATTACGCCGTCCTGCTGTTGTTGGCATCCTTTCTGACCTTCAGCCTCGCGTCTCTCACGTTCCGCCCGCTCGACCGCTACGAGCAGGCAAGTCCGCGACCGCCGCAATCGACGATCGACGCGAAGGCCGAGGAGTTGCGGCTCAACGACCCCATTCCGGAGCGGTATGCGAGTTGGCTGGCCGGTGCGGTCCATGGCGACTTCGGTAAGACCAACACCGGGCATCCGGTATCCGAGGAACTCGGCCGACGAATCGGTGTGAGTTTGCAGTTGCTGTTCGTAGGTTCGATCCTCGGCGCGGTCTTCGGCGTGCTGATAGGCGCCGCCGGGGCGATTCGCCAGTACAAGTTCAGCGACTACTTCACGACAGCTCTGTCGTTGTTGATCTTGAGCACTCCCGTCTTCCTCACAGCTGCGCTGCTCAAGACCGGCGCGATCGAATTCAATGCCGCGACCGGTGAGCAGTTCTTCCAGTTCACCGGCCAGACGTCGGCGAATGCGATCGAGGGCTTCTGGCCACAGGTGACGGACCGACTGCAACACCTTGTCGTCCCGACCGTCGCGCTCGCACTGACCAGCATCGCCGCCTACAGCCGCTATCAACGCAACGCGATGCTCGATGTGCTGTCGAGTGACTTCATTCGAACGGCTCGCGCCAAAGGCCTCACTCGCGGTCGGGCGTTGATCAAACACGGTCTGCGGACCGCGCTGATCCCGATGGCGACCTTCTTCGCTTACGGGTTCGGCGGGCTCGTCACAGGCGCGGTGTTCATCGAGAACATCTTCGGCTGGCATGGCGTCGGCGAATGGATCAAGTTCGGCATCGACAGCCAGGACACGAACATCGTCGCCGCGGTCACGTCGTTCATCGGCCTGATCGTGCTGCTCTCCGGCTTGCTGTCGGACGTGCTTTACGCTGCCCTCGACCCGAGAGTGCGGGTGTCGTGACCGAGATCGAGCTTGCAACAAGGGGATCGGACCCGGCAGGTCCAGCGGCAAGGGGACGCGGCGCGCTGGTCTTGCGGAGGTTCATCAGGAACAAGCCGGCCATTGTCGGTGCGATCATCCTCGTGTCGCTGTATGTCGCAGCGTTCGCCGTGCCGCATTTCATTCCGTACGACTACGAGCAACTCGACTACACCGCACTGCTTCAACCGCCGAGCGGGCGGCATCCGTTCGGCACATCGCAGATCGGTCAGGACGTCCTGGCCCAAACGATGCGCGGCCTGCAGAAGTCGCTGATCATCGCATTTTGCGTAGCGCTGTTCACGACGACGATCGCCGCCTTGGTCGGCGCCTTCGCCGGGTATCTCGGTGGCTGGCCCGACAAGGTCATTCTGTTCGTCATCGACCTGCTGCTCGTCGTTCCCAGCCTGATCATCATCGCGATCTTCACGCCGAAGGTGAAGGCGAACGAGTCGATCGCGCTCCTCATCCTGCTGTTGTCGATCTTCGGTTGGATGATTACCGCTCGCATCGTGCGCGGCATGACCCTGAGTTTGCGCGAACGCGAATTCGTCCAGGCCGCACGGTATATGGGCGTACCAACGCGCAAGATCATCACCAGCCACATCATTCCGAACGTGGCGTCGATCCTCATCATCGATACCACCCTCAACGTCGGCTCGGCGGTCCTCGCGGAGACCGGTCTGAGCTACCTCGGTTTCGGCGTGCAGAAGCCCGACATCTCGCTCGGCACATTGATCGGCGAGGGAACGAAATCGGCGTCGACCTATCCGTGGCTGTTCATGTTCGCCGGCGGGTTGTTGGTCTTGACCGTGATGTCGGCGAACCTGGTCGGCGACGGTCTGCGTGATGCGTTCGACCCGACGTCCAAGGGTGCCCGCAAGAAGCGGAAGGACGCGAAGTGACGGGCCCGTCGCCTGCCAAGGCCACGTTGCTCGACGTCGCGGACTTGCGCGTCAGCTTTCCCGGTGAGGAAGGCCGGATCGACGCGGTCCGGGGCGTGAACTACTCCGTCGCCGACGGCGAAGTCCTTGCAGTCGTGGGGGAGTCGGGCTCCGGCAAGTCGGTAGCGTCGCTCGCCGTGATGGGCCTGCTACCCGACCATGCTCGCGTCAGCGGCTCGATTCGGTTGCGCGGTAAGGAACTTCTCGGGCTCGGCGACCGGGAACTGTCGAAACTGCGCGGCAAGTCGATCAGCATGGTCTTCCAAGATCCACTCTCGGCGCTGACGCCGGTCTATCGGGTCGGCGACCAGATCGCCGAAGCGCTGCTTGTCCACGGTGCTGCCGAAAACGGTGCCGAGGCGCGAGAGCGGGCTGTCGAGTTGCTCGATCTGGTCGGCATCCCCGATCCGACGGCCCGGGCCAAGGCGTTTCCGCACGAGTTCTCCGGCGGCATGCGTCAGCGCGTGGTCATTGCGATCGCCATCGCCAACGACCCATCGCTGATCATCTGCGACGAGCCCACGACCGCGCTCGACGTCACTGTGCAAGCTCAGATTCTGAACTTGCTCCGCAAGGCGCGCGACATCACCGGTGCAGGCGTCATCATGATCACCCACGATATGGGAATTGCCGCGACGCTCGCCGACCGCGTCGTCGTCATGTACGCGGGACGAATCGTCGAATCAGCGCCTGTCGCGGAGCTTTTCGCCAAACCTCGGATGCCGTACACCGTCGGTCTGCTCGGCGCGATCCCGCGCCTCGACGGACCGTTGCGGGCGCCGCTGATCCCCATCAAAGGTGCGCCGCCTGCGATGCACGCCTTGCCTGCTGGATGTTCGTTCGCTCCGCGTTGCCCGCTGGTGATCGACGACTGCCGGACCGCCGAACCCAACCTGTCCGAAATCGGGCCCTCCCATCTCGTTGCCTGCATCCGCAGCGACGAGACAACGTCGAAAGACCTGTTCCAGGCCTACCGCGACGAGATGAGCGAGGTGGAAGCCGACGAGACGCCGGCGACCAGTGACGTCGTGCTCAAGGTGACCGACCTCGTCAAAACGTTCCCGCTCACCAAAGGCATCGTGTTCCGCCGCAAGGTCGGTGAGATCAAGGCCGTCGACGGCATCAGCTTCGAATTGCGCGCCGGCCGGACGCTCGCGCTGGTGGGCGAATCCGGGTCGGGCAAATCGACGACGCTGACCCAGATCCTCAACCTGACCGAACCCGAGGGCGGCAGCATCGAAGTGCTGGGCACCCCGGTTGCCGGCTTGACCAAAGAGCGCCGCCGCGAAATCCGGCGCAAGATGCAGATCGTGTTCCAGGACCCAACGTCGTCGCTGGATCCTCGCTTGCCGATCTTCGACGTCATCGCCGAACCGTTGCGGGCACACGGCCGTAGCCGCGCGGAAATCCGTTCTCGCGTACCCGAACTCCTCGACCTGGTCGGTCTGCGCCGCGAACACGCGGACCGTTACCCTGCCGATTTCTCCGGCGGCCAGAAGCAGCGCATCAGCATCGCGCGAGCTCTCGCGCTCGACCCGGAGCTGCTGGTGCTCGACGAACCGGTGTCGTCGTTGGATGTGTCGATCCAGGCGGGTGTCCTCAACCTGCTGCGCGACCTGCAGGCGATGCGCAACCTCACCTATCTGTTCGTGTCACACGATCTGTCGGTGGTTCGAAACATCGCCCACGACGTCGCGGTGATGCACAAGGGCAAGATTGTCGAATTCGGGACGGCGCGTGACGTTTTCGCCGCCCCGAGCCACTCGTACACGCAAGCCCTGATCGCGGCGATCCCGACGCCGGTGTCGCCGTAGCGCTACTCTGCACGTCAACGCGGTCGATGTGGGACCAGAGAGGCGAAGTTGATGAGACTACGGACTGTTGCCGTTCCCCTGGTTGCCTTAGGTCTCGTCCTGTCGAGCTGTAGCAGCGACACTGTCGCCCCGGTCGGACCGTCGAGCTTCGGATCGATCGACATCAACCCGAAGGATCCCAGCGAACTTGCCGACGGCGGCAATCTGCGTCTGTCGCTGGCGTCGTTCCCCGCGAACTTCAACAGGCTGTCCAACGACGGCAACGACCACGACGTGACGTCCGTGATTACGCCGACGCTGCCTTCGGCCTACTTCGCCAATCCCGACGGAACCCTGACACTCAACACCGACTATTTCACCAGCATCGAGTTGACCAGCAAAGATCCGCAGGTCGTGACGTACACGATCAACCCGAAGGCGGTGTGGACGGACGGATCGCCGATCACGTGGGAAGACCTGCAGAGCCAAGCGGAGGCGATGAGCGGCCGGAACAAGGAATTCCTCATCGCGGGAAATTCCGGCTTCGATCGCGTCGCGAAGGTCGAGAAAGGGGTCGACGATCGCCAAGCCGTCCTGACCTTCTCGGAGCATTTTGCGGACTGGAAGGGCCAGTACCTGCCGCTGTATCCCAAATCGGCGACGGCAACTCCCGAGGCCTTCAACACGGGCTTACTCGACAATCTGCCGATCTCGTCGGGCCCGTTCAAGATCGACTCGATAGACAAGGGTCAGCAGCGCGTCGTGCTCGCCCGAAACCCGTTGTGGTGGGGTGCAAAACCGAAACTCGACAAGATCACGTTCATCGCGCTCGCCGACGATGCGGTACTTCCGGCCTTGCAGAACAACGAGATCGACGCATCCGACGACCTGGTCACGATCGACCAGCTCAAGACCGCGCAGAGTGCGCGCAACGTCGTCATTCGCCGCGCCCCGAACCTCATTTTTTCGCATATAACGTTCAATGGGGCATCGGGGTCTGTGCTGGCCGACCCGAAGCTGCGGCTTGCGATCGCGAAAGCCATCGACCGCAAAGGCATCGCCACCGCAATCGAGAACGGGCTGACCGACAATCCCGCTCCGCTCGACAATCACATCTATCTCAACGGCCAAGAGGGGTACCAGGACAACTCCTCGCCTATTCGCTTCGATCCAGACAAGGCTGCGCAGGAGCTGGACGATCTCGGCTGGAAGCTCGTCGACGGTGTTCGGCAGAAGGACGGAAAGGTCCTAGAGATTCGTGATGTCTTCTACAACACCGACAAGTGGACGAAGATCGGCCAGATCGTGCAGAACAACCTCAGCGCGGTCGGCGTCAAAGTGGTGCTGCAGCCGCAGCCTGGCAACAATTACTTCACCGATGTCGTCCAGCCGGGGCATTTCGACATCGTGCAATTCTCGTGGGTCGGTAACGTCTTCCCGTTCGACGGCTTGAAGCAGATCTATTCGTACGATCCGGACGACCTGCAAGGCAACTACGGCAGAATCGGATCACCCGAGCTGAACGACTTGATCGATCGCACCTACTCCGAACTGGACGAGGCGAAAGCGCGCGAACTCGCCAACGAAGTCGATCGCAAAGTGTTCGAAGAAGGTTTCTCACTCCCGCTCTACCAGTGGTCCGGCAACCGCGCCGTTCGCGACAATGTCGCAAACTACGGGGCTTTCGGCCTGACCTGGCCATTCATCGACTACACCAAAATCGGCTTCGTAAAGTAGGCACTCATGAAACTGCGCACGGTTGCTGTACCCCTCGTCGCCCTCGGACTTGTGCTGTCGGGTTGCAGCTCGTCCAACGATCTCGGTCCGGCAGGCTCGGGTGAGTTGGGCGCAACCAACGACATCAATCCGATGGATCCGAGCCTTCTGAAGGACGGCGGAAATCTTCGGCTTGCGCTGACGCATTACCCGGAGACGTTCAACCCCCTGCACATCGACAGCGACGGTGAACTCACGAACATCCTGTCTCCGGTGCTCCCCGAATCGACGTCGGTCGACAAAGCGGGCGAACCGTTCATCGACCACGACTACTTCACCGATATCAAGCTGACGAGTACCAATCCGCAGCAGGTGACGTACACGATCAACCCGAAGGCTGTGTGGTCCGACGGTCGGCCCATCACCTGGGAAGATCTGAAATCGCAGGCCGAGGCGCTCAGCGGCAAAAACAAAGACTTTGTCGTGAGCGCGAACAGTGGTTTCGACCGTGTCGAAAAGGTCGAGCGCGGCGTCGACGATCAGCAGGCCATTCTGACGTACAACAAGAACTACGGCGACTGGTCGGGCCAATACGGCACCTTGCTGCCGAAGGAATACACGGCGACTCCTGACGCATTCAACAACGGGCTGCGCGACGGAATCGCGATCACCGCAGGTCCGTTCCTGATCAGCTCGTACGACAAGGGCCAGAACCGCGTTGTGCTGAGTCGAAATCCGAAATGGTGGGGCGAGAAGCCGAGGCTGGACACGATCACCTTCAGCTCGCTCGACATTTCCGCGTGGCTCCAGGCATTGCAGAACAACGAGCTCGACGCGATTTCGGTGTCCAGCATCGACGACATCAAGACGGCGCAGAACTCCAAGGACCGCGGAATCGTGCTCCGCCGCGCACCGCGCAACTACTGGGCTCAGGTCACGTTCAACGGCGGGAAGGGCTCGATTCTCGAGGATCCGGTGGTGAGGACCGCCGTCGCGAAAGCCATCGACCGGCAAGCGATCGCGACTGCAATCCAAACCGGAATTGTCGAGAACCCGAAGCCGCTGAACAACCACGTCTTCCTCCATGGTCAGCCGGGCTACCAGGACAACAGTGCGCCCGTCGCGTTCGATCCCGATGCGGCGGCAAAGCTGCTCGACGAAGCCGGCTGGAAGCTCGTCGGCGATGTCCGCGAGAAGGACGGCCGCAAGCTCGAGATCAGCGACGTGATGTACCAGCAAGATTCGTGGATTCAGATGGCGCAGATCATGCAGCAGAACCTGCAGAAGATCGGTGTGAAGCTCACGATCGATCCTGTTCCCGGGCAAGGACTCTTCACTGACCACCTGCAACCCGGCCGTTTCGGCATCAGCCAGTTCTCGTGGTCCGGCAGTGCGTACCCGATCGGGTCGATCGAGTCGATCTACTCCTATTCGCCGGACGAGATCCGACAGAACATGGCTCGAATCGGATCACCGGAACTCAACGCCATGATCGAAGAAGTGACGGGCGAACTCGATCCCGCAAAGGCCATCGACCTGGCCAACGAAATCGACAGGAAGATCTTCGAGGAAGTCCACTCGATTCCGCTGTTCCAGTCCGCAGGCAACGTCGCGGTTCGCGACAACCTCGCCAACTACGGCGCCTTCGGTCTCGCGCAACCCAACTACATCAAGGCCGGTTTCATCAAGTGAGCTTGGGGTCTGACCGCCCCCTCACCTATCCGCTGACGGTCGCAGCAGGTGCGCTCGCCACCTGCTGCGTCCTCGCAGTGCCTGCAACGCTCGATCAGCTGAGCGCGATCGTCACGGTTGCCGTCGCGATCGTCGGCTACACCGCGTTCCGGGTGCTCATGGCGCAGCGCCGAGTGCCACCTGACCAGTCCATTCGGCGGGTTCGGCAACAACACGGGCTGACCAGCCGCTCGTGGATCGAGCATCAAGGCACGTGGACGCCGGTGTACTTCGATCCAGCGCTGGTCACACTGCCGACGCCGACGAACACGTTTCCCCGGCTGTACCCCGCTGGGCGAGTTCGGCATTCGGAGCCGCCTGGCAAGTTGATCGACAACCCGACTCGACCGGATCCCGATGGCGCGGCCCGCGCGCACACCGCAGCCAGCCCGTTGCGCCGGCTGACTCTCGATGCGCAACAAGCGATCGCGGCACCGTTCATCGGAGTGATGTGGGTGTACGTCGACGGCGGTGGTGTCACTGCATTTGCGGGCGCAACGTGCGTCGCGGCGGTCGTCGCAATCTGGCTGGCCGCGATCAACGGTTCCGACCCCTCCTAATTTCTCTTGTGAGTCTTTTAGGAGTCCAGAGACTCCTAAAAGACTCACGACCAGGGGTGGGTCGGTGGAATGATCTGGCGGATGAAGAGACCACTCCGCAAGGTGTCGGGACGGATCAGCGCTACGGTCACGAACGCACTCGAAGTTGCTCGGATGGGCGGGCTGGAAACCGGCGAGGAGCCAGCACCGTACGCGGTCGTGGCGCACAGCCGGGTCTACCGGCTACGCCGCTACTTCCCGACGGAGGCGCCGCTCGACAAGTCGGTCCTGCTGGTGCCACCACTCATGCTGACCGCCGACGTGTACGACGTGTCGCCACAGGCGAGTGCGGTCCGTACGCTCCGCGCGCACGGCATCGATCCCTGGCTCGTCGATTTCGGCTCGCCGGAGAAGGAACCCGGCGGCCTGGAACGCGACCTCGCCGACCACGTCGTCGCTGTCAGCGAAGCCGTCGACAAGGTGCGTGAAGTCACCGGCCGCGACGTCCACCTCGCGGGGTATTCGCAAGGCGGCATGTTCTGCTACCAAACCGCGGCGTACCGGCGCAGCAAGGGAATTGCCAGCCTCATCACGTTCGGGAGTCCGATCGACTTGCGCGGCGCAATTCCCCTCGGCATTCCGGAAAACGTCGCAGTCAAGGGCGCCGGCTTTCTCGCGGACAATGTGCTGCGGAAAACGTCCGTCCCGGGTTGGGCGACGCGCACCGGGTTCCGGTTGCTCGATCCGGTCAAGTCGCTGCAGCAGCGCACCGACTTCCTGATGGCACTGCACGACCGCGAGGCCCTGCTCCCCCGCGAAGGCCAGCGGCGGTACTTGATGAGTGACGGTTGGGTCGCTTGGCCAGGACCCGCGCTGGCCGAGTTCATGAATCAGTTCCTCGTTCACAATCGAATGCTCAAGGGTGGGTTCACGATCGGCGATCAGCTGGTCACGCTTGCGGATATCGACTCGCCGGTGCTGACGTTTGTCGGCGAAGCTGACGAGATCGCGCCCCCGGACGCTGTGCGGCCCATTCGAAAAGCAGCTCCGCGGCCGGACATCTACGAGATGTCGCTGCTCGCGGGGCATTTCGGGCTTGTCGTCGGCAAGTCTGCGATGACGAAGACGTGGCCGGTGGTCGCGGAGTGGATTGCCTGGGTCAGCGGTGGCCGCGAGGGCGCTCCCCCTGAGGCGATCTCGCTGGTCGGCAGCGAAACAGCCGAACCTGCACCGCCGGTCGCGCCGGCACCGTCGGAGCGCGTGGACCTGGTTGTCGCGGCAGGCACGGCAGCGGCGCGGTCGCTGGTCAACTCCGCCGCCAAGTCGGCTCGCGGTTTCGGGCGTCTCGCGAAGGTCACCTCGACGCAGTCTCGGCGGCTCAGCCGGATTCGGCGGATCGACGAACACACTCGGCTGTCGTTGGCCCTGCTCTTCGACGAGCAGGCGCGCCGGGCGCCGCAAAATGTGTGCTTCCTGTTCGAAGACCGCGCCTTCACCTACGCCGACGTCAAGGACCGCATCGATAACGTCGTAAAGGGCCTGCTCAACGAGAAGGTCCGAGCGGGCGAACACGTCGGCGTACTGATGGGGACTCGTCCCACCGCACTCGGCGTCATCGCGGCGCTGAACCGAATCGGCGCCGTCGCTGTGATGCTCAGGCCGGGCGGCGACACGCTGCTCGAGCTCGAGCTCGGCGAGGTGGTTCGCGTGATCACCGACCCCGAGCACGCCGACGTCGACACCGGTGGCCGACCCGTTCACTCGTTCGTCCTCGACCGGCCCGGCGAAACCGTCGACGACACTCCGACTCTGGAGCGACCGGGCAACGATGTGCGCGTTCCCGATTGGTACTCCCCGAATCCCGGCAAGGGCGGCGATCTCGCGTTCATCTTGTTCGGCGGTGACTACAGCCATCCCCGCGTGCTGCGAATCACGAACGGCCGCTTCGCTCTTTCGGCGTTCGGCATGGCCACATCGGCGATGCTGACCAACGCCGACACCGTCTACAGCATCAACCCGCTGCACCATCCGTCCGGCCTGCTGACCAGTGTGGGTGGCGCCGCCGCCGGTGGTGCACGGCTGGCAATGGCAAGCGGACTCGATCCGGAGACGTCCTGGTCGGAGATCCGTCGGTACGGCGTCACGATCGTCTCGTACACGTGGGCGCAGCTACGCGACCTCGTCAACGCACCGCCGCATCCTGGCGAGCACGACCACTCGATTCGGTTCTTCGTCGGGTCCGGCATTCCGCGCAGCTTGTTGCGTCGAGTGGTCGAACGCTTCGCGCCGGCAGGTGTCCTCGACTTCTGGGCGACGAGCGAGGGCGAGGCGATCCTGGCGAACATCGATGCAGGCAAACCTGGATCGCTCGGTCGTCCACTGCCGGGCAGCGCCGAAGTGCGCGTGGTCCGCTGGGACGCGGAGGCGGGTGAAATCGTCACCGGGCCGGACGGTTACGCGATCGAGTGTGGCGTCGACGAAGTCGGGTTGCTACTCGCCCGCATCGGTCCGGCATCGGCCACCACTGCGCCGCCGCTTCGCAACGTCTTCGAACGCGACGACCGTTGGTTCTCCAGCGACAGCCTCGTCCGCCGCGACGCCGACGGTGACCACTGGCTGATCGACTTGCTGAATACGCTTGTCCGCACCAATGACGGCGTCGTCTACTCGCTGCCGATCACCGCAGCGATAGGCAAGCTTCCCGCCGTCGATCTGGCGATCACCTACAACCTGCCCGCACCTGCGGGCCGCGATATGGCGGTCACGGCCGTGGTGCTGTGTGAGGGCGAAACCCTGACCGCCACGGACCTCGACAGCGCGCTCGCCGGTCTCGATGCGACCAGCCGTCCCTCGTTGGTGGGTGTCGTCAACGAGATCCCGATGACGGAGTTCCATCGGCCTATCGCAGGACCGTTGCGCGACAAAGCGATTCCGGCCTCCACCGCGAAGCGTGTCGTGTTCTATCGCGACGACTCGACCGGTCTGTATGCGCCTTTCACTCGAACAGTCCGCAAAAGGTGGTTTCCCTGACGCGCCCGCTGGCAGCATGTAGGGATGACTTCCGCCCTCCGATTGCGCGAACTCGCTGACAGTTATTGGGAGGCTTTCCTCGCTGCACATCCGTTGTTCGCGACGTTTGTCGGAGAGCATCGATTCGACGACCGAGTTGACGATCTGTCGCCGGACGCCGACCAGGACCAACGCGAAGCGTGGATGACGCTGATCAAGCAGGTCGACGACATCGACGAGGCGGAACTCGACGAGACCGACCGTGTCACTCGAACGCTGTTGCTCGACGAACTGCGAAACAACGTCACCGTCATCGACAGTTCGCTCATCGAGTTGCGCTCCGACCAAATGCAGGGCGTACACGCCGATCTGCTCATCACAGCAGGTCAGTTGAGTGCGCCCGAGCCGAAATACGCGGCCATGGCAGTCACTCGAGTGCAACGCCTGGCCGTGATGCTCGATCAAGCCGCAACACGTTTTCGCTATGGTCTCGCGTCAGGGCGCACTCCGGCACGGATCAACATCGAACGGTCACTCAACCAGGTCGACGGCTACCTTGCGTCGCCGATCGAATCGGACCCGTTCGTCAAGATGAGCGGTCCGCCGGACTGGGACGGCGAGCAAGAGTGGCGCGGTGAGCTTTCGGCGGCCGTTCGCGACCACCTTCGCCCGGCGTTCACCAGGTACCGAACGATCCTCGCCGAGGAATTGCTCCCTGCCGGACGTTCGAACGATCAGCCGGGATTGTGTTGGCTGCCAGACGGTCTCGGCCTGTACCGCACTCTCATCGCGCTGCACACGGGTCTGGATCTGACCGCCGAGCAGCTGCACGAGATCGGGCGGCGCGAAGTCCTCGACGTCCTGCCAGGGCAGTTTCGAGAGATCGGGTTGCGCGAGTTCGGCACCGACGACCTCGCCGAAATCTTCGACCGCCTGCTCAACGATCCTGGTCTGCGCTATCGCGACAGCGAGGAAATTCTGACCAACGCCAAGGAGTGCCTCGACAGCGCGACCGCCGCGATGGGCGACTGGTTCGGGATACTGCCCGAGGCACCGTGCGTGCTGACACCGGTCCCCGCGTACCTCGCCGCGGATGCGCCCGCCGCCTATTACACGCCCCCGGCTCCGGATGGCAGCAGGCCAGGCGAATACCACGTCAACTTGCATGAGCCGGCGGAAAAGGGCCGAGCCGAGACCGCGTCGATCGCATTCCACGAGGCGATTCCCGGCCACCATTTGCAGTTGGCAATCGCCGCCGAACGCGCCGAGTTGCCGGCATTTCGGCGGTTGTCGTTCGGCCAGACTGCCTTCGTCGAAGGGTGGGCGCTCTACACCGAGCGGCTTGCCGACGAAATGGGTTTGTACCGTAGCGATCTGGACCGGCTCGGCATGTTGGCGAGCGACTCTTGGCGCGCGTGCCGTTTGGTCGTCGACACCGGCCTGCACGCGATGGGCTGGACCCGACAGCAAGCGATCGACTTCATGATCGAGCACGCGCCGGTGGCGAGGGACGAGATCGTCACCGAGGTGGACCGCTATATCGGAATGCCCGGTCAGGCGCTGGCCTACAAGGTCGGTCAGCGTGAAATCCTGCGGCTGCGTGCCGAATCGGAGAAACGGCTCGGCGATCGCTTCTCGCTGAAAGGTTTCCACGACGTCGTCCTCGGCGCCGCGACCGTCAGCTTGCCGGTACTCACCGCGCGCGTCGAAGCCTGGTGGGCGACCGCCGCCGCCTAGCCCTCGTGAGTCTTTTAGGAGTCTCTGGACTCTGTCCAGTCTCGACACATGTGGGACATCTGATGTCTACCCACATGTGGGACAGGTTGTTGGATGCGTAGGTGATGGCACCTGAGACCGGGCTTGGATCAGTTCATGCCCAGATCGGT
>NZ_VCQU01000012.1 GCF_012932915.1 Antrihabitans stalactiti
TTGCTGTTCCGAATTACCCGACCCTCATCGCGTGCTGTCACGCCGGTCGATCCCGGAGTTCCGATGTCCATGGATCCGGAGAACTCGTGTCCGTCGACCCGGAGTTCCAACTGACCGTTGACACAGAGCAGGAAGCAGCTCGCGACCTGGTTCGTGCGCGTGAAGACGTGCGGACAGATCTGATGTCAGCGCGACATCGTGTGTCGAAACTCCTTCTACGGCAAGGGCTCGTGTACTACGGCGGGAGGGCGTGGACCTGCGAGCACGAGCGATGGCTGCGGTCACATAAGTTCGCCAGCCCCGGGTTGCAGCTGGCCTACGACACCGCGTTCGACACCATGCTGGCGACAGTGGATCGTCGTGACCGGCTCGACACCGCGATCGCAGCGATGGCCGCAGACAGTACCTTCACGCCGGTGGTGACCAGGCTCGCGTGTCTGCGGGGAGTTTCCACATTGACCGCGTTCGGGTTGGCGGTAGAGATCGGCGACTGGCAGCGGCTGACCGGCCGCTCGATCGGCGCATACCTCGGACTCGTCCCGAGCGAAACATCCTCGGGCCAGTCACGATCGCAAGGCTCGATCACCAAGACAGGCAACGGTCACGTCCGGCGGTTGCTGATCGAGGCGGCTTGGCACCATTGTCCGCCCTACCGTCCCGGCGTCACGCTGCGCCGACGGTGGGATCTCGCCAGTCCGGCAGCGCGGGCCCGTGGACAGCACGGCAACCGGCGGCTGCATGCCCGCTGGCTCAGCTTCGACGAACGTCGCAAACGTGTCACCGTCGCAAACACTGCGATCGCTCGCGAACTGGCCGGCTGGTGCTGGTCGTTGGCCGTGCTCGAAGACTGAGCTCACATTGAACCCCCCATTCCGGGCCCGCTCGATCGTGGTCGGCGCTCCGCCGATGTCAAGGTCGGTTCTCCTCGCTGCGCTGCGGGGACTCCACCTTGACACCGGCAACTGCGCGACGACCAGAGCAGCAAGGACCGCGGAATGGGCAACAAGTGTCCGGCCGATCGGAGCGGTGATAACGGCAAGCGTCTGGGAGCGACCCGCGAGAAAACTATGAGAAATCCCAACTCCCCATTGGGATCACGCTCGAGCCTAGACTCAGCGACCCCAGCTCCAGCCGAAACAGTCCGCCCTGCTGGTACCCAACCCGCGCATATCAGACTGACAACGCGTCGACACGACACGCTCGTGATCACCCATGATCGACCGGTCCAAGGAGGCGACGCTCACGACGACGGTCGCGGGCGTCGCTTCTCCATGCCCTCTTGACAAATCCGACTACATATCAGACTTCGACGAGCTTCGACACCGGCCCTATTCAGCGCCGCTGAATTGGCCGCGAAACGACTCGAAAATTGACCGGAACACGGCGGAGAATGCGCCCGCGTTCGGCGGCGTGCGCACTCCGAGGTGGGTTCGAGGCTTCTGGAGCGCAATGTTGCCCTACGCGCCGAACTCGGGTCGTTGCGTCGACTTCATCGCCGACATCGGCGATGACGAACGGGTGCGAGCCTCCTACGGTCCCGCCGAGTACGACCGGCTCGCAGCGATCAAGGCCGTCTGGGATCCCGGAAACGTGTTCTGTCACAACGCCAACATTCGGCCCACGAGATAGACATGGTTCCCACCCTCGATCGAGATGACCGGGCTACCTGATCAGGCTTTCGCTTCGAGCGTGCGCTTCAGGCGCACAAGATCTTTGGTGTTGGCTCGCCGCATGGCGAGGACCATGACCGGCGCTGTCACCTTCGAAAAGCCTGACGGTTCACCGCGATTGCGTAGTTTCATCCTTGTGTTGCCGTCGGCGGTGTCGGACCAGGAGTAGGTCGTCTCCATGGGGAACGGTCCTTCGGCGGTGTGCATCACGAAGCGTTCGCTGGGCGTGAATTCGGTGACCTCATAGGTGTAGATGAGTCGTCGATTCAGGAACTTTGCGGTGAATGTCATCTTAGATCCGATCGTGACCGGTTTCGGTGTTTCCCATTGCACGGCTTCGATATTCGCGTACCAGGTTGTTGCGTTGTCTGGGTCTGCTGCATAGGACGCCACCTCGGTCCGGGGGCGATTGATGACGATCTCGGTCGTGACATCGACTGATGGCATTCTTAGCTCCTGGACTGAGCCTCGGTTATCGAGGTCTTTAGAACATTATCGAGTGTGCTTGCAGATCCGGTACCGATGACCCTATGGCGGACTAGGCTTTACACCTGGGGCGAGACAGACAGTGGGAATGAGGATGCAATGGCAGCACCGAGCCCGTGGCCAATCATTCACGCCGAGCGTGAGTCGCTGATCGCCGACGTGGAAGGCCTCACTGACGAACAATGGGCGACTGCGTCGCTGTGCGCTGAGTGGTCGGTCCGAGATGTCTTCGCGCATATGACAGCGACCGTGAAGATGACTCCGCCGAAATTCGTCGGGAAGTTCGCGCGATCAGGCTTCAATTTCGACGCGATGGCCGCCAAAGACATTGCTCGTGAAACGGCGGGCACACCCGCAGACGGGCTCGCCGAATTTCGTGCACATCTCACCGACAAAACACACCCACCTGGTCCGATCGACGCAATGCTGGGCGAAGCGATCATTCACAGCTCGGACATCCGCCTACCGCTCGGCATTTCTCATGACTTTCCGACGGACGCGGTCGTGCGTGTTGCGGACTTCTACAAGGGATCGAATCTGCTGATCGGTGCGAAGAACCGCATCAGTGGCCTCACTCTGAAGGCTACCGACGCAGACTGGTCCACCGGATCGGGACCCGAGGTGAGCGGTCCAATGTTGTCGCTGGCGCTCGCGATGACCGGTCGATCAGCCGCAGTCGCCGGACTAACCGGGGACGGCGTCGCAATTTTGCAGACACGAATGTAGTCGGTAGACGACATTGCCGACCACACCTCGGGTCTGAAACTGCGTGCTGCGCAGAGCCGCGCGGTCGGAGGGGTTGGTAGCTGTGTCGGATCTGACGCGCTGGGCGGGTCGGCTTTCTGCACCGTGAGGCCCCGGCTGGACGGCGCCGTGAGGTTCCGATTCTCACGTTCGCGAGCTGATGGTCGAGTCTCAGCGTCCTCTCAGTGCGGTCGCCCTACGGTGTGTGAAAGCGCCCTCCGAGGAGAACTGACATGACGACACCCTCTTCACCCACCAACCAACCACCGGACGAGCACAATCGACCCGTCGCCGCGGGTATCGAAAAGACCTCAGTGCAACCACCCAGCAACGCAGGCTGGGCAGTCGCGGCCGCGTTGTTCTTCTGGCCGCTATCGTTCTCAGCGTTCACACACGCTTTCAATGTCTATCCCTTGTGGGCGAGCGGCGACATCCAGGGCGCTCGTGAGGCGTCCGATCGTGTGCGGCGACTGGGCCAACTCTCGTTGTGGATTGCCGGTGCGCTGCTGCTGCTACTTCTCGTGGTCTACACGATCGTTGCCGTGATACTCATCGCGCAGGGTGACTTCGAGACCGGCCGCCACGGCATGGAACACGACGGTTTCGCGAGATAGATCACGCGGGTCGACCATCCATGCGGAAGTCGCGATCCGATCGGGGATCGTTGCCGAGTACGCGTGACCTTTCGCCGTCGGTTTGATCGCCGCCTCGGCACCTAACGCAGAAACCGAGTGGCCAAGCTGGCAATCTAGGTAGGAATCGTCGACGAGCCGGTCAGTGGCGGAGCGCGGGTGTCGAAAGGTGGATACATCAACCAGTGGGGACGTCGCCGTGTGAAGTGGCCCGGGGGGCGAAAGGATCGACCGCTGGTGAAGAACAATATTCGCGCGGCGGCCAGCGAATCGGATACCGCGCAGGCCGCTGAATTCTTGAGAGTGTTGACGCGGCATTTTGCCGACGCGTCTTTGGCGGTTGAATCTGCAGACCTGGCGGTCGAGGAGGCGAAGCTGTCCAAACGCGCGTCCCAGTTACGCCGCGCCGTGATCGCCTCGGAAAATCTCCATGCCGAGCGTGACGAACTGCAACGGCAGATCCGAGCAATTCTTCGGAGGTTCCCGTCGCTCAGCGCCCCTCGTGAGGTGTAGGGGGTGGCAACGAGCTTGTTTGGTGCGCCACTTCCGGTCGTCGTAGGACTCACAGGCCAGCTCGCGGCGCAATTGCGACCGCAAAGCCGGGTAGCGCGGATGACGGTCGAGTGCGCGGACGTCGCGGCGGCCGACTGGGGTCCGGAGGGAGGTGGGCGCGCACAGCTTGGCCGCCCGCCTTCAGCTCGGGGAGTTGGGTGATCGGCATCCTCGGTTGACGGCAACAACTGTGGTCAGTTGATCATCGTGCGGGCTGATGTGTCGATCGCAGCACTGCTGATGTGTGACAGTTCCCGGATGGTGGCTTCGAGCGCGAGCGCGCAGGCCCAGAGCACCCCTCGCGACCCATGCCGGCTGATCAAACTGTCGCGCGAGCGCAGTGCGCGCCCCCTCCCAGCGAGGGCAACGATGTCGGTGGTGGCCTGCGCACATAAGGTGAGCGTGGCGGGGATGACGGCGCGCGTGGGCAGGTCGGCCGAGTCCAGCCATTGATCGAGCAGAGCCAGCGCGATCGCGATGCACGAATACGTGCTCGGCGTGCGATCGTCGAGTGAGTAGGCGGCGAGGCCGGCCAGATCGTCGGCTGCGAGGGTGGTGTCGGCGTTAGCGACCGCATCGACCATGCTCCGCAGGACCGCGGCGGCTTGCTCGCGCGCGGAGCCGCGGAGCAGCACGATGTTCTCGTTGTGACGGGGCGCCGCCCTGGAGACCGGGCGCTGCGACGTCGGCGCAGACTCATCGACGTCGATGCCACGCTCGGCAAGAATTGGTGCAATCTCGCGCAAAAGATCGTGTGCTGCCAGCGCGGGAAAGCCACTGACGACCGACGTAGCGGGTCGGTGTGCTTTCCGCTTTCGGCTTTCGTGCACGTCGTTCGTCCCTTTCGCGACGGTCGCTCCGGCACGTGGTTTCGTGCGCCACAGCCGACGTTCGGTGAGCATCGCACCAGACCGCTGTGAGAACGCTGAGAGCCCTCCCGAATGCCGTGCAGCAAGCTGGACGCTCGGGAGCGCGCTGTTGCCATCGAGCCCGAGAGTGTCCTTGCGCAGCTAGACGCTGGTCGATTCGGTGGGAATGCTGGGTTCAGCGGTTCCTTGACCTCTTCGGAGCGCTGCGCGGGTGTAGGTGACGATCAGTGGCGCGACGGACAGGAATACGACCGCCATCAGGATGAGTTCGACATGGGTGCGGACGAACTCGATGCCGCCCAACCAGCAGCCGAGGATCGGCACGATCATTCCCCAAGCGACTCCGCCGACCATGTTGTAGAGGGTGAATTCGCGGTAGCGCATTCCGGCTGCGCCTGCCATGACCGGGACCAGCGTGCGGATCACCGGTACGAACCGAGCCAAGATGACGGTGCGTGGACCGTACTTGTCGAAGTACGCGTGGGCGCGTGCTAGTTGTTCGGGGCCAACCCTTTTGGCGGTCGGGCGGTCGAAAATTGTGGGGCCGGCAGTGCGACCGATGATGTAGCCGCATTGGTCGCCGAGGATCGCCGCGAGCGGCACGGTCAGCAGCAGTACCCACAAGGGAACGAAGGAATTCGGTTGCGCGACGAGCACGCCGGCGGTGAATAGTAATGAGTCGCCGGGAAGGAAAAAGCCGAGGAGCAAGCCAGATTCGACGAACACGGTTGCGAGTATTCCGATCAACCCGAACGTCGACACCAAGGTGTCCGGATTGAGTACGCCAGTGCTCATCGCTGTGGTCAAGTTGTTCCTCTTCGTGGGGCAGAGTGGGCTGTGCCAGTGCCGGTTTGCGTCCTGGTCACGGACTTGGCGATGGTCGCGCCAGTCTTTCTGGTCGGCGCTGTGTAGCCGCTGAGAAGGTGTCGGGTGTCACCGAGCCGTGGCGAGCCGAGGAGTTGCGAACTGTGTGCCGTGTCAATGGGGTTGGGTGTCCGGTGACTGTGTCCTCACGGTCGCGGTCGGGATGTAAGCGAATTGCCGTGACGACGAGCGCGGTCGCAAGAACGGCTGTGGTTCCGAGCAGGGCGCCGGCCAGTACGTCGGTCAGCCAGTGAACGCCCAGGTACAGGCGGGTGAGCATCACGGCGGCCACCACTGCGACGGCGGCGAATATGGCAAAGAATTTCCGTGCGGTGCGGCGTGTGTGCGTGCCTGCTGCCGGGTCCATCCAGACGACGAGCAGCACTGCGCCTGCGAGCGCTGTCGTCGCGGTGACATGCCCCGATGGAAACGAGAAGTCGGTCTCGGTCATCAGGTGGGCGGACACGGGTGGCCGCTCTCGGCGAACGACGAGCTTGACGAGCGTGCTGGCCGCCGCTGCCAACGCGACGGGGGACAGCACCAACATGGCAGGACCGATCGCCCGGCGCTGCCAGCCGATACCTGCGGCAAGAACCGTGGCGATCAGCACGACGCCCCCAGGACCGCCGACGGTGGTGACCGCGACGGCGAGGGTGGTCCACACCACTGAGCGGTGTGCGAGGAACCAATCCAGCGTCGCGGTGTCGGCGCCGGTCAACCAGCCCGACCGTGCGACCTGGACGGCGAGCACGACGAATACGGCGATCAATGCTGCAATACGCACACACGACCAACCGAGGATCGCTGCCACGTTCAACTCGGAGCGCGCACGTCGCTGCGCGAATATCGAGAACACGACCACCGCCGAGGCGACCATAATGGTCCAGACAGCGATTTCTGCTGTCGTCACCTCGGTGACGATTTCGGTGATCAGAGTCTCGACGACTCCACGGGGTCCGTTCATCACACCAGTGTCTGGAATGGGCGCTGTGGAAACCCTGAGAGCGCCGCGGAACGGCCGAGGCCCACCACGAACAACGGTGTGATACACCCGTCTCTCAGCATTCTTTCAACGACGTCGGCTCAATGTGGGTGTCCGAACCGGTCCGCGAGAGTCAGGACAAACGTCCTCTTGGATCCGCGCAACGAAGGTGGACCCTTGCTCAACGCCATCCCTGAGCTCTCGACCTTTGCCACAGATTCCGAGACCGCCGATGGCACGGAACGAGGAGGACGCATGCGAATTCTGCTGGTCGAGGATGAGACCAGACTCGCCGAGACGATCCGCCGTGGCCTGGTTGCCGAAGGTTTCGTCGTCGATGTCGAACACAACGGCATCGACGGGCTGACCGCAGCGACGACGGGCGAGTACGACGTCGCTGTCCTCGACATCATGCTGCCCGGGATGAGTGGCTATCAGATTCTTCGGGAGCTGCGCGCTCGGGAGGTGTGGCTGCCGGTGTTGATGTTGTCGGCGAAGGACGGTGAATACGACTTGGCCGACGCTTTCGACCTCGGTGCCGACGACTATCTGATCAAGCCCTTCTCGTTCGTCGTGCTCGTCGCACGTCTTCGCGCACTGATGCGCCGCGGTGCGCCCCGTCGTCCGACGGTCCTCACCGCAGGCGATCTGTCGCTCGATCCCGCCCGCCGGCGTGTGGCGCGAGGTGATGTGGTCCTGACTCTCACTCCTCGCGAATACGGTGTCCTGGAATTCCTGCTGCGCAACAAAGGTGACGTGGTCACGAAGGCAGAAATCCTTCGATCGGTGTGGGACACCAACTACGACGGCGACGAAAACATTGTCGAGGTCTATGTCGGATATCTCCGTCGCAAGATCGACGCGCCGTTCGGCATGACGTCGGTGGAGACGGTCCGTGGTGTCGGCTACCGGCTCGTCGCGGAGCCCGCGTCCTAGCTAATCCTGTTGTCCGAGTGGCACAGTGACCGAAAAGATGGTTCCACCTCGGGGCGCATCGGCTATCGCGACCGTTCCGCCGTGCACCCGCACGATCTGCTCGACGATCGACAGCCCGAGACCGGCGCCGCCGGACGCCCGTGCCCGTGCGGTATCGAGTCTGACGAATCGTTGGAAAACCCGGTCTCGTTCGTGACGGGGTATCCCGGGTCCGTCGTCGCGCACCTTGATCACGGCCTGATCGTTGTCGGGATGACACGAGAGGGTCACTGTCGAGCTGGCATGGCGGGCAGCATTGTCGACCAGGTTTCGAATCACGCGACTCAGCGCCGCTGGGTCGCAGACGACGCGGCACGGCTCGACATGGACGACGGTCTGCACTGATCCGATGCGTCGCAGTCGGCCGGCCTCGGCGAGCAACAGATCGTCGAGATCGACATCGACACGTTGCCTTTCCACCGCATTTTCATCCGAACGCGCCAACAACAGGAGGTCCTCGATGAGTTGATTCATCCGCCTCGCCTCCGGCAACAGCGACTCGTCGATCAACTCCTTGTCGATCAGATCGGGCCGACCGGCTGCAATTTCGAGTGCGGTCGTAATTGTCGCGAGCGGGCTGCGCAGCTCATGGCTGGCGTCGCTGATGAAACGTTGCTGTGCGGCTTGGCCGGTCTCGAGCCGGCCGAGCATCTCGTTCATCGTGGTCGCAAGGTGGGCGATTTCGTCCCGCGCGTCGGGAACCGGCACTCGCTCGGCGAGGTCGGTACTCGAGATCGCTGCCACCCGCCCCCGGATGTTCTCGACCGGCCGCAGTGCAGCACCGACCAGTCGATAGGTACTGACCACCACGACCGCTATCAATATCGGCGCGCCGGTCGCCAGCAGTACTGCGACTCTGCTGACCACTGATTCGACCGGTTCTCGATCGGCGCCGACCAAGATCGTCACAGTGCCGCCGACGACAGCGGTCGCCCGGCCCGACACCCAATAGTCGAACGCGCCCTCGGGCCCTTCGACCCTGCCGAAATCGGTCAGCTGCCCGTCGGTCATCGACGTCTTCACCAGCGGCTGCGCAGGTGCACCGTTGGATGCTGCAACCACTGCACCGCTCGCGTCGACTATCTGGACTGCGCCGATCTGGCTGTCGGTGGCCAACAACGAGCGGTCGAGCTCGGTGGGTGAATCGGTCTCGAGCTGTACACAGATCTGGTCCGCGCGCGACGCTGCAGCATCTTGGGCAGTCGTTTCCAGCGAGCGGTAGAGCACCAGCAAGAGCAGCCCGCTAGCGATCGCAAAGCTCACGCTCACCACCAGGGCGGCGGCGACAGCTGACTTGGCTCGCACACTCCAGCGCATCGGGTTCAACGATTCGACGATCATCACTCTCCGTTGGCTGTGCGACGGCGTGACTTGCACTCTGCCATTGCGACGCTGTGCAGCGGCTGAACGTCCCGTTGCACCGGCGCGTTCTCAGCGCCCTTCAGCGTGGTCACAGCGTTGGATGCGCATTGTCGAGCTACAGCCCTTCCCGGCTGGATTTTCAGAGAACGGAAATTGACCCAGTGATGAACCGTAGAAACAAGATTATTGCCGCAGTGTGTGCAGCCCTTGCAGCCGGCGCAATCGGTGGTGGGATCGCCGTCGCCAACGCAAATCCGCCCTCACGGCCGCCGACTCCCTCAGCGGTGGATACGCCGGAACCGGGTGATACACCCGATGTCCCGGGTGCTGTCGTCACGCCGGAGCCGGGTGACACCGCCGACGTTCCCGGCGCGGTCGATAAACCCGAACCCGGCGATAAGCCGGACGCCGGAGCCGGACAGCACAACTGACGTTCTCGGCGGCTCCTGTTGGAATGCGTCGGTGAGCGTGACGGTGTCTCTTGGGTAGCTGCTGTTACGGGGCCGTTATAAACGTTCAGCGTTGGTTCAGCACCACGTCGATACGTTCTGGCCTTGTGACCGAAACAACGAGATCCGACGCCGTCGACACTCCCCGCGTGCTGCTGAGCAAGGTTCCAGAGATCACGATCTGGTTCTGGATCATCAAGATTCTCTGCACCACCGTCGGCGAAAGCTTCGCCGACTGGATCAACATGACTTTGGGGCTCGGTCTCAACGCGACGGCCCTGATCTTCACGGTCGTGTTCGCCGCGGTCCTGGGCTGGCAGTTGCGTGTCGACCGGTACGTGCCGTTCGTCTACTGGCTCACGGTCGTTGTCGTCAGCGTGACCGGCACGCTCTACACCGACATCCTCACTGATGATCTCGGCGTTCCGCTGGATGTCAGCACTGGCGTGTTCGCCGCCATACTGGCGGGTGTCTTCGGCATCTGGTTCGCCCGTGAACGAACGCTCTCGATCCACAGCATCGTCACGCTACCCAGAGAGTTGTTCTACTGGCTCGCAATCCTTGTCACCTTCGCGTTGGGGACGGCCGCCGGCGACTGGACCCTCGAACTCACCGGCTGGGGCCCCGGCACATCGGTGCTGCTGCCAGCGGGTCTGATTGTCGCCGTCGTGATCGGCTGGCGACTGCGAGCGAACGCTGTTCTCTCCTTCTGGCTTGCCTATATTCTGACCCGACCGCTCGGCGCGAATCTCGGCGACTTTCTTGCCTTACCGTCTGTTGATCGCGGCCTCGGCTTGGGCACCGCGCTGACCAGTGTCATCTTCCTCAGCGCGATCCTGGCTACGGTCGTCTACCTCACGCGTACTCGCCGCGACGTCATCGAAGGGGTCGAACCCACCGACGCGCCGTCGGGCCGCGAACGAATCATGCTCGCCTACTACGCAGTAGTCGCGGTCGCGACTGCGGCTCTGCTCATCTGGGCCAACGCACAGCCGCACGAACAGGCGGCGAGCGAGGAGGAGTCCGGTTCATCGTCGATGACGGAGACGCTCCCACCCGGTCGTGCCGCGGCAAGTTTCCCGCCCGCAGAGATTTCAACATTCCGAACCATCGCAGCCGACACACTCACCAAGGTGCACGGAGGCAACCAATCTGCGGCGACCGCGCGGATCAAGGATCTCGAAACCGCATGGGACGACGACGAAGCCACCCTCCGGCCGATGGACAAGGCCGGCTGGGCGGTACTCGACGGTCGGATCGACGAAGTCCTCAAGGCAATCCGCGCAAGCAACCCCGATCCCGCGACCGAGACCCAAGCGCTCACCGACCTGCTCACCGAGCTGAAGTAGTTCCACGCACGGAGGCGGGGTTGTGCAGGCCTGGACCCCAAAAACCGTTGTGTCAGTACCACTAGCGAACGACTTTCCAGCGGGCGGGCCGCCAGCCGCGTTCTGCGCGAGCTCGGATGGCGCGGCTCTACACGGAACGTCTCGCCGTTGACATGAGCCGCTCGTGTACCAAATCGAACCGGGCGAGAACGAAATTTATTGATGCGGCGGGCGATCGGCGCGCGGCAAGTCAGCTGATCCCGGAGACGACGCTAGAAGCGGCTAGTGCAGGGTCAGCTAGCTCTATAGATGGGCGTCGTGCCGTCGCGTCTGGCAAGGCCGGCAACGCCCGCCGCGACCCACGGGGCCACGACAGCGACGGCCTTGATCGCGCCGGCTCGTCCGACCAGGTGGGCACTTCCGATCCCGACCAGCAGGTCGCCGGAGTCACTCGCCACCCGGCCGTCGCCCACCGGCGGAACTCCTCGCGCCGGCCCCGCGCCCAGGCAAATACGCACCGCCGCCGAAGGACGAGGGCGCCTGCCCTGATCGTGCGCATCAGCAAAGCGTTTGTACCGTTTCGAGCATCCTCACATGGCAACACGACTGTCGGCGCTGCGATCAGCAGCACGCCGACGCCGATCCGTGCGGACGCCAGCAGCAGTGGAAGGTCGACGCGCTCTCATGAGTCGGACTGCTTGCCGAGGGGAGGTGGCTGATTTCCATCAGAGCCGCATGGACGAGTCGCGCGTGAAATCCCTTGGAAGTCTTGATCGGCGTCACCTCACTGACCATATCGCCGTTGCATCCCTCATGGACGGACGTCCGGATGTGACCGCCTACGATGAGTCGGGTGTGAGGTCGGCACGAATGTAGCTGCCTAGTCTGAAGTTGGCGATCGCCATGGGGATCTAGCCGACGCGTGGAGGTGGGGCGGTTGGGGCGGGTGACCGAGTGGTCGCTGCTGGATGGCCCGCTGCCATGGCTGATCACGGTGGCGGGTGTTGGTGGGGGTCTGTGGCTTGTGTGCGTGCGCCGACGATGGTTTGTGCGGCGCGCGGTGCCGACGGCGATTGTGGTCGCGGTGGTGGTGACCGGGATTGTGCGGGTTGTGGTCGAGCGATGGTGGCGGCCGTTCCCGGATTCGGTGCCGATGGCGATTTGTGCGTACTTCGCTTGTGGTGTCTGCGCAGTGGTGTTGGTCGTGCCGCGGATAGTCGCTTCCGCCGGGGTGGCGGGGCGGGTGATATCGGGGGTAGCGGGAGTTGGGGTGCTCTTGGCGTTGACCCTTCAGGCGAACGTGTTCTTTGCGCAGTATCCGACGATCGGGGACCTGTTGGAGTTGGCGCCCGCGAACGAGATCCCGTTTGCCGATGTTCCCGGTCCGACGACCGTGGTGACGGGCGTCCCGTTGGAGCCGGTGTGGCGGACGGTCCCCACCGCGGCGACGGTGGGCGCGACGCCGGGACGGGTGGTCGCCGACCTCCCCATTCCCGGTGCGAGGTCGGGGTTCCCGGCGCGGTCGGCGCAGTTGTATTTGCCGCCAGCCTATTTCGCGTCCCCCCGCCCGTTGCTGCCAGTTCTGATTTTGCTTCCCGGGCAGCCGGGTTCGCCGTCGGACTGGTTTCACGGCGGTAGATTGACGGCCACGATGGACGCGTTCGCGGCGGCGCATGCGGGGTTGGCGCCCGTCGTCGTTGTCGCCGACGAGAACGGCGGTTCCTTCGACAATCCGGTGTGTCTGGATTCGCGCCTCGGTAATGCGGCAACGTATCTGGCGGTCGACGTGCCCGACTGGGTCCGCACGCATCTGCAGGTCGACCCGACGCCCACGTCGTGGGCGATCGCTGGCATCTCCTCGGGCGGTACGTGCGCGTTGCAGATGGCGACCAATTATCCCCAGGTCTATCCGACGTTCTTCGACATGTCGGGAGATTTGGAGCCGACGTTGGGAGATCGGAGTCAGACGGTGGATGCGGCGTTTGGTGGCGACGACGCCGCGTTCACCCGGGTCAACCCCGTGGATTTGATGCGCGTGCGCAGCTATCCGGAATCGAACGGTCTGTTCGTGACCGGCGTAGAAGACTCCGACGGGCTCGCCGCACAACGTTCGGTCTGCGGTGCGGCGACCGAGGCGGAGATGCGAACGAGGTGCGTCGAGGTTTCCGGCGGCCATGACTGGTCGGTGTGGTCGTCCGCGCTGAGTGACGAAATGGATTGGCTGGCAACGCGGTTGGGGCTCATCCCGTGACGAGCCCGCCATCGGGGGCTGTCAACGGTCAGCGGACCGCGGCATTGCGGCAGCGGAGAGGGCGTCGGAGATTTTCTGATGACCCGCATGGTTGGGATGGTCACCGTCGTCGGCGAGCAATTCGGTGGGATCATCGGTTTCGGCGGTCCGTTTGAACGCGCGTAGTAGGTCCACGTAGGTGGCGTCATGCGCGGCCACCACTTCCTCGGTGACACCGTCGACTCGGCGGGTGAGTTCGGCGCTATCGGCCTCGCAACGTGGTCCGTACTGTTGCAGCGCGACGTCACCGTCGGGGAACACATTCCAGTACCCAGTGACGAGAACAGTTGCTGGACGACCGTCGTCTAACTGGGTGAGCCGCTGCAGAATTGCGGTGAGGTTGCCGCGAAGCCCGTCGAATTCGGGGTCGACATCGGTGTGTGCCGGTCTTCGTTCTGTCCGCCGTCGAGATAGGTATCGAGCAGGGGTGCGAAGTCGTTGGCACCGATCGTGACGGTGACGACATCATCGCTCACGGCGGCGGCATCCCCGCCATCGGCGCCGAGGGATTCCAGCAGGTCTGTTTTTGTTGCTCGTTCATCGCGTCGTCCGCGGATCCAATGCAGCATGAAGCCATGAACGGTCACGCGCCAGCCCCTTCGGAGCGCTTCCGCCCACACGTGTTCCGGACCCTGTCCGTCGGGGCGGCGGTGCTTGCCTTGGCGGTGTCGACGTGCACGAAATCAGCTGAGCCTGAGGGTGATTCGTCGGCAGACACGGCAACGCCGATCCGCGCAGTGGTCTGTTCCAGGACAATGTGGTCGTTCGACCATTACTTCGGCACCTACCCTGCGGCGATCAACAGCGACGGGCCGCGATTCACCACGAAGCCGGACACACCGCTGGTCGACGGACTCACACCGGACCTGTTGGCCCACAACCCGAATCAGGCGCAACCGATGCGCCTCGGTGGTAACGATCAACAGGTCGTGTGCGACCAAGACCACAAGTACCTCGACGAGGAGAAGGCGTTTCACGGCGGTGCGATGGATCAATTCGTCGAACACACCGAGGTCGCGACCCGCACACCGCCGACGTTCAGCCGCCCCGGCATGGTGATGGACTATTACGACGGCAACTCGGTGATCGCGCTGTGGAACTACGCCCACTACTCGATGAGCGACAATTCCTACAACGCGACGTTCGGACCGTCGACACCCGGCGCACTGAACCTGGTCTCCGGCCAAACCCATGGTGTGACAAAAGAATTCCTGCAGGACGGTAGGGTGTTCACTACCGGTGAGGTGCTCGAGGGCGCGGGCAAGGGTCGAGGCACCGTCATCGGCGATCCGCAGCCCTTCGGCGATGAGTGCTCGACCCGTGATCAGGTCCAGCTCAGCAGCGCCGGCAAGAACATCGGCGATCTTCTCAAGGTGAAGGGTGTCACCTGGGGATTCTTTCAGGGTGGATTCAAACCGACCGAACGCAAGCCGGACGGTCCCGCGGTGTGCGGCGCCGCGCACGACGTCGGAACTGGCCTCGGGGGTACCGGCAAAAAGGGGGCTCTGCCGTTCGGTACAAAGGATGACTACATTCCCATCACGAGCCTTTCCAGTACTACGCGTCGACGGCGAATCCAAAACACCTGCCGCCCAGCGCAGTTGAGATGATCGGTCGAACAGACGAGGCGAATCACCAATTTGATCTGGCCGACTTCTGGGCCGCAGCCGATGCCGGTCATCTCCCCGCGGCTATTTGAAGGCACCGGCGTACCAGGACGGACACGCCGCCTACTCTGATCCGCTTGACGAACAGCAATATCTTGTCGAGACCATTAACCGGTTGCCGCGGCTGCCCGACTGGAAGGACACCGCGATCGTCATCGCCTACGGCGACTCCGACGCTGGTACGACCACAAGGCCCCGCCGTTGATCTCGACGTCCGCCTCGTCCGAAGACGCGTTGAGCGGCCCGCGGGTATGCGGCGATACTGCAACGCAACCTGCGAAGTATCAGGGACGCTGCGGGTTTGGGCCGCGTCTGCTATTGCTGGTGATCTCGCCGTACGCCAAACCGAACTTCGTCGACCACACGGTGACCGACCATGTGTCGATCCTGCGGTTCATCGAGGACAACTGGACGACCGGTCGCATCGGCGATGATTCGTTCGACGATCGCTCAGGCACCCTCGACGGGATGTTCGACTTCGCCGCCCCGACGCAGGGTGGCTTGAAGCTTGATCCACGCACCGGCAACCCGGTGTGACTGTCCTCGTCGCCGTGCGGCGATGACTCGCTGATCTGCCCTTGACACCGAGCGCTTGAACCATCAGTTGGGGACAAGCGCGTCGGGCTGATAAGGCGATGCGGTGGATGTGGCGCCGGGGATGTTGAGTTTGGCGAGGTTGTCGATGGCGGGGTGTGCGGTGCCTGCCGGTCCGGCGGCGTAGGCGTCGAGCAGGCGGGCGGTGATCGCGGTGATCGCGTTGCGGGTCGTATCGCCGGCAGTGTTGGCCCTTTCGCACCGTGGGTCGAGTCCACAGATCCAGTATTCGGTTCCGGCAGCGAACACGGCGGCGCCTCTGGGTGTCGTGTAGTAGCTGACATCGGCGTAACCGGGGTTGCCGTTGCAGGTCAGAGGGGAATGGAACAGCACCTGAATGGGTCGTGGGGTCGGGACGGCGAGGTCGACCTGGTTGTATTCGTTGCCCACCATGCGGGGTAGGTGTTGCCCGTCGGACAGGATTCCCTGCAGCAGCCAGTTGGTGGTGTCGGCGGCGACGAGGTCGGCGTCGACGGGGTTGCATTTGTAGTAGTTGCCCAGCAGCGCGCTTTCCGGGTGTGGGTTGGGTGGGGAGCGCCATTCCTGGGTCGCTAGTGCAGGGTTGGTTTTGCTGAGCGGGTCTTCGTTGAAGGATTTGTAATCGATTTCGAGTCGGTTCGGACCGAGCGTGGTGGAGTCGAAACGCATGTGCCGGTAGCCTTCGTTGCCGCCGAGGAAGGCGAGGTTGACACCGCGGTCGCGTGCTTTGACGAGGTTGTTGCGCATGTTCGCCGACCAGTACTCGTCGTGGGCGAGGGTGATGACGGCGCTAGCGCCGTCGAGCAGGTGCGGATCGGCGTCGAGGTCGGCGTCGGTGGCGTATCCGATCTGGTGGCCGGACCGTTCGGCGAACAGCACCATGGGTAGTTCGAAGTAGAGGAAGTCGCCTGCGCCTTGCATGGTGTCGGCCTGGTAGGGGCGGTCGAAACTGACTGCGCGCGAACGCAATGCCTTCTTGCCACTGGGACTGTCGTAGAGGCTGTATCCGCCCCACCGGTTGTAGGCCTGCCAGGTGGTGACGGCGTTGACGATGACGATTCGTCCCTCGTTGGACGGTGTCCGCACGGTGAGTGGCACGAATTGTTGGGATCCGTTGTCGCCGTCGAGACGGAACAGGTAGTCGCCGGCGGCCCACCCGGTGGTGTCGACGGTCAGCGCGGGATCCCATGGAGCGATGACCGTGCTGGTCGGTTTTTGCACCGTGAAGTTGGGTTGCACGCGGCCGTTGTGAGGGTCCGATTTCCAGATTTGGACGGCGTCGGAGCCGGTGTAGTTGCCCATTCGGAAAGCGGTCACGGTGAAGTTGTGCGCGGTGGTGGAGACAAATAGGCGGACCGGTTCGTCGGGTTTCACGCTGATGCGGTCGGCAAATCCTTCGATCGAATGTTCGGGTCCGGGGTGAGTGATCTGCCAACCTGGGGTGCCCGGCGCGGCTGCAGCGGGGGAGGATGTCGGTTGGGGACTGGTCGGGTCGGGTGAGGCCGATTCGCATGACGCAGCGAGAGCCAGAATCGCGACGGCGGCCGCCAATGCGCGGCGTTGGACCAGGCTCGACACCCCCGATATTGTGCACCGTTGCCCAGACGCCGCGCGGGGGATTGCGTGGTTGGCAGGGGGTGCGGACCGGCGCCTGACCAGGGTCAGACGTGACGACGAGATCCAGTTCTTTCGACTCGGCGACATCTTCGACGCGCACTTTCGAACGACGCGAGAGCGTCAGTCGAAAGCCTGCGGCTCCTGAGGCCCCTCGGCACCTGTCAGGTATAGCGCGCAGTGCGTGACAGGTGCCGAGAATTGGCGACGTAACTGCGTCCTTAGATGATCGATGCGGGTTCTTCCGCAGCGGCTCGCTCGCAAAACCAGCACGTGGTCGCTGTCGCTGTCGGCGACATACACATCTCCGGAAATGTCGACCGCCACTCCTAATGAATTTTCAAGGCCGGTGAATGGCAACTTGACTGCGGTGTTTGATCCAGCGGGCAGCTTCAGAACTCGGTTGTGGCCACTGTCGGTGGCATAGACGTTCCCAGTGGTGTTCACAGCCACCCACCGTCGGTTGGTGCAGGCCCGTGAATGGGAGAACGATCGAAGTATCGGACCCCGCTGGCAGCATTAGCACGGAATCAGAAAGACCTGTGACGTAGACGTCGCCGTTCGCGTTCACCGCGATACCGGTCGATGCGTAAAGATGGCCGAAGCGGAGCACTATCTGCGAGTCGGATCCAGCCCGCAGTCTCACGACCCGAGACTTCTCTTCGTCCACGACATAGACGTCTCCGGCGAGGTTCACCGCTAACCCCACCGTCTTGCCGTTGCCCCCGGTGCGAGGGCAGCACCTCTTCGATGGGGGCGGCGGCCTGCGGAGGGTTCTCGATCGGGGCGACCTCGTCGTTGAGGGCCAGCTTCCAATATGCGAGACCGCCGACCACCACTGCGGCGATACCCACCAATGCGGGGACCGAAATAGACCACCGCGTCCGACTTTGCTTTGCTGGAGGGTTGATGAGCGGCGGATAGATGTAGGGGTCGCCTGCTACCACAGTAGCGGGGACAACTTGGCCGGCAATGAGCGTCGTATGCATGTTGATGTCGGGGGCGGCGACCTGGATCGCGCGATTGTGCGGTTCGGCCGGGACGATGGCGGCGGATTCGGGCCGGCGGGGGTCGGTCAACGGTGGACCTCCGCCGGAGGGTGCGCCATGGCCGGATCCGCCCGCGCCGCACCGTCGCCGATCTGGGTAGGTGCCGCCTATGGGTTGGCGTTGACGGGGGTCGGACTGGTCGGGGCGGTGGATCCGTCAGGTGCGCGGCGACCTGCTGTTTGATGCCGGTTCCCGCGAATGGTTGTGGCCCCCGTCAAACATTCGCGGAGTACGCATGCCAGCGAGTAGACGCCACATCGGGTGTCGGCCACTCCGGTCTGGAATCGATCCGGTGCCATGTACGCGAATGTGCCGACGGCGGTGCCAGTGCTTGTCAGGCTGGTCTCACCGGTGGCGCGTGCGATGCCGAAGTCGATCAAGTACACGAAATCGTGTGCCGCGACGAGCATGTTGGAGGATTTGATGTCGCGGTGAACCAGACCTTGGACGTGTGCGGCATCGAGCGCGCGGGCGATCTGTTCGATGATCGACGCGGCGCGCTGGGGGGCCATCGAGCCACGTTGCGACAGCACGGCGTTGACGTCGGTGCTCAATGAGTCGCATCGTGAGGAACCATCAACCGCCGATCTCGCCGTATTCGAAAATTGGTACGACGTGCGGCTCATTCAGGCCTGCAGCGAGATGGGCTTCACGTTGGAACCGTTCGCGGAACATCGGATCTGTGCCCAAGTCCTCGGGTAGGACCTTCAGCGCGACAGTCGGTTTGAGCACATTGTCGTAGGTGTTGTATAGCCGCCCCATCCCACCCTGCCCGGGGCAGTTCCTGCAGGCGGTAACGCCCGAAGGGCGTCCAGTCAGCTGTCCCTTCCACGGGTGTCATCTCCATCGGGATTTGTCGGTCACTCTAAGTAGCCCAATTTGGCCACACCTCATCGTTTCGGACAATTCGCCAGGCGGCTCTATTCGTCGGCAGACATGAGCCCGTCCCCGCCGGTTCGATTGCGCGGGCCAGTGGCCGCCCGGCCGAACCAGGAGGGCGTCGCCGGCGGTGTGCCCGTAGCTCTTGTGTGGATCCCGAAAGCGCGGCGCGCTCGAGTGGTTGTCCGGCAGTCGACCGATGAGATCCTCTCGTCTTTGGCCTGACACAGTCGAGACAGGAAGCGCCCGACCAGACGCGACATGCCGCAGCGTCTGCCAGGTCGCGGTCCATGTCGATGTTGCGTCCGGGGCGGATTGCGATGTCCTGGCTGTGGAGGAGGATGTCGATGAGGGCCCGCAACAACGCCAGACATCAGCGAAGCGGTCATGCGCGCCGGGTCTATATTCCGTCGCGTCCTAGCCCCCCGTGCAACTGCACTTCGCATAGGGCGATGACCGGTTCACCCGGGCGAACGGTGGCTGCGTTCGAGTTCAGCACGGAACGTCCCGGGGCGCTGGCCAGGCCTGCGGGCCGCAGGTGAACTCATTGGCCACCCATTACGTGATAACGGCGGGAGCCGTGCAAGAACCGGTCCACCGATTCACGATGACTGGCACTCAGCGGCTGTGGACTGGAGCTGTTGACCCCGCTGGCCGATGAAGTTTCGGCGAAGTGGGTAGTTCGGGAGGGTGGTTGTGCACAGCGGGCATAGGGAAGCAAAACAGCCGGTCCACGCGGGTACTCATCTCCCGCGCGGCGAACATCGATCTCGAGGGGCGTTGGGCGATGGCCCGCCAGAATTCTTCCCGCTGTCTTCGGCACAGCGCGGGATGTGGTTTGCCCAGCAACTAACCCCGCAGGTGCCTTTTACGATCGCCCAGTATGTCGAGTTACGTGGGGAACTGGACGTCGAGTTGTTGCGGGCGGTTTCACGTGCCGTTGCCCACGAATTCGAGTCGGCGTTCTTGCGTTTGATCGAGGTGGATGGCGAGCCATTGCAGATGGTCGACCATTCGATCGACTATTCGATGTCCCTGATCGACTTTCAAGGCGAGTCAGATCCGCGGGCGGCGGCACAAGCGTGGGTGCAGAACAACTACTCGACTCCGCTGAACGTACGAGTCGACCTGTTGTTTCAGTCGTCGCTCCTGCAGGTCGGGCGCGACCACTATCTGTGGTACTGCAGGGGTCATCACGTCGCGGTAGACGGGTTCGGCGCAATGACGATGCTGAACCGCGCTGCGTCGCTGTATACGGCCGCGATCGAGGGTGACGTCGTCGCTCCGAGCCGCGCAGCGGACTTGCGCACGTTGTGCCAGATTGACCAGCAGTACCGCTCGTCGAGCAGGTTCATCGCGGATCGGGCGTTCTGGACCGAGCACCTCACTGGAATCAGTGCATCGTCGACGCTGGCCAACACTTCGCCTGCCCCCGCGGCGGGATCCAGCAGCGTCGAGAGCACAGCGTTGTCGGAGGAAGCAGCGCGCGGACTAGAAGGCGCCGCAACGCATTTGCGGGCGAGCCCGGCAGCGGTGGTGATCGCGGGGTTTGCTTTGTACGTCTCGCGGATGACCGGCAAAGCAGATGTTCAGATCAGCATCCCGGTCTCGGCGCGAACCACCAGCGTGCTGCGCTCGTCCGCGGGCATGCTGACTAACGTTGCGCCACTGCGACTCCGTGTGCAAGCCGACGACCTGGTTGGTGACCTTGTGGAACGGGTCCAACTCGAACTGATGGGCGCGTTGCGGCATCAGCGTTACAGCATCGAGGACATTCGGCGTGACAGCCCCACGGCCGACATATCCTCCGGCCTCCTGGTCAATGTCATGCTTTTTCGCCAGCAGATCCGGCTTGGTTCGCTCATGGGTGAATTTCACATCGTCTCCTCGGGGCCGGTCGACGATTTGCTGGTGAACGTCTACTACAGCGGTACTCCATCGCGGACGGTCGTCGACTTTCTGGGCAATCCCAACCGCTATTCCACTGACGAATTGCGTACCCATCACCGAGGCTTTGTCGAACTGGTAGAGGAATTCAGCACAGCGGATCCGGACACGCCGCTGGCCGATATTCACGCCCCGAGCGCGGCCGCCGAGGCGCGTGCTGTCAAGGAATTGGTTGACCTGAGCTATTGGGTGTCGGTGTTGTCGGGGGTGGCGGATGTGTTGGCGTTGCCGACGGATCGTCCTCGTCCGATGCGGCGGTCGTTGGGTATGGGTGGGGTGGGATTCGAAGTCGGGGACGGTGTGCATCGTGGAATGGTCGCGTTGGCGCGTACCCACGATGCGACTGTTTTCATGGTTGCTCACGCCGTATTGGCCGTGCTGCTGGCCCGGTCGTGTGGCACGGCGGACGTGGTGATCGGTACGCCGGTTGCGGGTCAGCGTGGTGCGGTGTCGGACGAGTTGGCCAAGACGTTCGTCAATGCGGTGGTGTTGCGTACGGCGATCGATGCGGCGGAGTCGTTTTCCGATTTGTTGGGGTTGGTGCGGGAAACGGATCTGGGTGCGTTCGGTCATACCGAGGTTCCGTTCGAGCGGGTGGTGGAGGCGCTCGATCCGGCGCGGTCGGCGGCGCGGTCGCCGTTGTTTCAGGTGATGCTCGTCTGGAAGAACGTGGCCACGACGGGGTTGGACCTTGACGCGACGGCTGCGCAGTTTGACCTGCAGTTGACCTTGGTTGAGCATTTCGATTCCGGTGGTGCACCGGTAGGGATTGTGGCCGAGTTCGGGTATGCCACCGATCTGTTCGATGCGGCGACGGTGGCCGGTTTCGCGGAGCGGTTCGGGCGCATCCTCGAATCCGTTGTGGCGGATCCGGCTATACCGGTCGGCGACGTCGAAGTTCTGGGGGCTGTCGAGCGCGAACGGATCCTGGCGTTTGCGCGTGGTGGTGGGGGAGTGCCCGCTCGGTTGTGGCCGGAATTGTTGTCGGATGCCGTCGTGATCGATCCCGACGCGATCGCACTCTCGTGTGCGGGCATCGACGTTTCTTATCGTCAACTCGATGACCGGTCGAGCCGATTGGCGCGGGTGCTGATCCGGTACGGGGCGGGCCCGGAGACTTGTGTTGCGTTGGGATTGGTTCGGTCGATCGAGTCGGTGCTGGCGATGTGGGCGATCGCCAAGTCGGGGGCGGCGTTGGTGCCAGTGGATCCGAACTATCCTGCAGAACGGATCGGACACATGCTGGCCGATTGCGGTGCGGTTGTCGGTGTCACGGTCGGCGCTCGGCGCGCCCAGTTTCCCGACGCGTTGCCATGGCTGGAGCTCGATGAGGAGGGTTTCGAGGAGCAGTTGTCGTCCTGTTCGGCGGCGGGGGTCACCGACGCTGATCGCTTGTCGCCGTTGCGGATCGATAATCCGGCCTACCTGATCTATACCTCTGGCTCGACCGGAGTGCCGAAAGGCGTGGCGGTCACTCATCGTGGGTTGGCGGATCTTGTTTCCGAGTTGCGCGACTGCTTCATGGTGACTCCACAGGCACGGGTGTGTCACAGTGCGTCGCCGAGTTTCGACATTGCGGTCTTCGAGATGATGATCGCCGTCAGTGCAGGGGCCACGCTGGTGATCGTGGAGGCATCGGTCGGTGGTGGCGAGGATTTGGCGCGGGTGCTCCAACGGGAGCGCGTCACGCACGGATTTCTCACGCCGTCGGTGTTGATGACGGTCGATCCCGCTGGGCTCGAAGCGTTCGGCACGCTCATGGTCGGTGGGGAGGTGTGTCCGTCAGAGTTGGTTGCCCGGTGGGCACCGGGGCGTCGGATGCTCAATGGTTACGGTCCGACTGAAACAACGATCATGTCGAACCACAGTGGCCCGTTGAAGCCGGGGGAGCCGATCACCCTCGGTGGACCCACTCTCGGGTTCGGTGTGCGAGTGCTCGATTCTCGTTTGCATCCGGTGCCGGTCGGGGCGGTCGGGGAGTTGTATCTCTCTGGTCCCGGTTTGGCGCGTGGTTATCATCGACGTCCGTTGTCGAGCGCGGCTCGGTTTGTAGCGGACCCGTTCGGTGGTGTCGGTGCGCGGATGTATCGCACGGGTGATGTGGCGCGGTGGAATGCGCGTGGACAGCTGGAGTATGTGGGGCGCAGTGATTTTCAGGTCAAGGTGCGTGGGGTGCGGGTCGAGCCCGGTGAGATCGATGCGGTGTTGGCCCAGCATTGCGATGTCGGGTTCGCGGTCACGGTCGCGCATCCGGGTCCGTCGGGGGAGACCGCTTTGGTGTCCTATGTTCTGCCGATTCCGGGTGCAGGGGTCGACACCGTCGAGTTGACCGCGCATGTGGCCGGGCTGCTGCCGGCACATATGGTTCCGGCGAAAATTGTAGTGCTGGAAGAGATTCCGCTGACCCCGGTCGGGAAACTCGACCGAAAAGCGCTTCCGCCACCAGAATTCGGTCCGTCGTCGGTGTTCCGGTCGCCGAGCAACCCGACCGAGCGGGCCGTTGCCGACGTGTTCGCCGCGGTGCTCGGCGTCGAGCGTGTCGGGAGCGATGACAACTTCTTCGATCTGGGCGGTAATTCGCTGACCGCCACCAGAACGGTCGCGCGCGTCAATGCGGCACTCGGCACTCGTATCGGGGTACTGGAGTTGTTCGACGCGCCCACGGTGCAATCGCTGGCGGTGTGCGCCGACAGTTTCGACTCACGAGGGTCGCCACTTCCGCTGCTGACGCCGAGGGATCGTCGCGATCCGGTCCCGGTGTCACTTGCCCAGGAAAGAATGTGGTTCCTCAACCAATTCGACACGAGCTCCGCGGCCTACAACATTCCGATCATCCTGCGGCTCTCGGGTGCGCTCGATGTAGAGGTGTTGCGGATGGCGGTCGCCGATGTCATCGAACGGCATGAGCCGCTGCGGACCGTCTACCCGTTGTCGGATCAGGGGCCGATCCAGGTCGTCCTTCCGCTCGCGCGGGTTGACTTTGGTCTCTCACCCATTCCGGTATCCGACCATACGGTTCTCCGAGAAGGGATTACCCGTTTGATCTCGGACGGATTCGACGTCACGGTGCAGGTACCGTTGCGTTTCGGATTGTTCGAGGTGAGCGATGCAGAGCATGTGCTGGCCGTGACGGTTCACCACATCTGCGGCGATGGGTTCTCGATGGGGCCGTTGGCGCGTGACGTTTCGGCCGCCTACCGCGCACGCATCGACGGAAAGGCCCCCGGGTGGGAACCGCTTGCCGTGCAGTACGCCGACTACAGCCTCTGGCAGCGCGAGCTGCTCGGCTCCGAAGAGGACCCGGGCTCGGTGATGTCCACCCAATTGAGCTATTGGGTATCGGTATTGTCCGGCGCGGCAGATGTTTTGGCATTGCCCACCGATCGTCCACGCCCCGCGCGGCGGTCATTACGCGGCGCTGGTGTGCGGTTCGAGGTTGGGGCGGATGTGCATCGCGGCATCGTCGGATTGGCGCGTGCCCATGACGCGACTGTGTTCATGGTGGCGCATGCGGTGTTGGCGGTGTTGTTGGCCCGATTGTGTGGCACTGGGGATGTGGTGATCGGGACGCCCGTTGCGGGTCGGGGCGTTGCGGCTTTGGATGAGTTGGTCGGGATGTTCGTCAATACCGTGGTGTTGCGTACCGGCATCGATGCGGCGGCGTCGTTTACCGAGGTGTTGAGGCTGGTCCGCGAGACGGATCTGGGTGCGTTCGGTCATGCTGACGCGCCGTTCGAGCGTGTGGTGGAGGCCGTGGACCCGGCGCGATCGACGGCGCGGTCGCCGCTGTTTCAGGTGATGCTGGTGTCGCAGAGCGTGTCGGTTACGGGTGTGGACTTGCCGGGCGTGGCTGTCGATGTGGTGAAGGTCGATACGGCGTCGGCGCAGTTGGACTTGCAGTTGGTGTTGACCGAGCATTTCGACTCCGGTGGTGCGCCCGCGGGGATCGAGGCGGAGTTCGGTTACGCGACCGATCTGTTCGATGCGGCGACGGTGGCGGACTTTGCAGAGCGCTTCACACGCATCGTCGAGAGTGCGTTGACGGATCCGTCTGTTGCGGTCGGTGACATAGAGGTGCTGGGTTCTGTTGAGCGTGAACAGATTCTGGCCTTGGCGTGTGGAGGCGGGGGAGTGCCTGCTCGGTTGTGGCCGGAATTGTTGTCGGATGCCGTGGTGCTCGATCCCGACGCGGTCGCACTCTCCTGCGCGGGCGTCGACGTTTCCTATCGTGAACTCGATGACCGATCGAACCGGTTGGCGAGGGTGCTGATCGAGAACGGGGCGGGGCCGGAGAGGTTTGTCGCGTTGGGGTTGCCCCGGTCGATCGATTCGGTCGTGGCGATGTGGGCGGTCGCGAAGTCGGGGGCGGCGTTGATGCCGGTGGATCCGAATTATCCTGCCGATCGGATCGGACGCATGCTCGCTGATTCCGGTGCCGTGGTGGGTGTGACGGTGTGGGCGCGTCGCGCCCAGTTTCCCTCCACGTTGCCCTGGGTGGTGCTCGACGAAGGGGGCTTCGAGGAGGGGTTGTCGTCGTGTTCGGGGGCTGTCGTCACCGATGCTGATCGGTTGTCGCCGTTGCGGATCGATCATCCGGCGTACTTGATCTATACCTCGGGCTCGACCGGGGTGCCGAAAGGTGTGGCGGTCACTCATCGTGGGTTGGCTGATCTGGCTGCCGAGTTGCGGGATTGTTTCCTGGTGACGTGTCAGGCGCGGGTGTCTCATTGTGCGTCACCGAGTTTCGATATTTCCGTATTCGAGATGATGATCGCGGTCAGTGCGGGGGCGACGTTGGTGATCGTAGAGGCGTCGGTTGGTGGAGGGGACGATTTGGCGCGGGTGCTCGATCGTGACGGTGTGACGCATGGCTTTCTCACGCCGTCGGTGTTGATGACGGTCGATCCTGCTGGGCTCGATGCGTTCGGCACGGTGATGGTCGGTGGTGAGGGGTGTCCAGCAGAGTTGGTGGCGCGGTGGGCACCGGGGCGTCGGATGCTCAATGGGTACGGGCCGACGGAGGCGACAGTGATGTCGAATCACAGCGCGGCGATGACACCTGGGGAGCAGATCACTTTGGGTGGCCCCACTTTGGGGTTCGGTGAGGTGGTGCTGGATTCGCGTTTGCGTCCGGTGCCGGTGGGAGTTGTTGGAGAGTTGTATTTGTCCGGGCCTGGTTTGGCGCGTGGCTATCATCGGCGTCCCGGGCCGACGGCGGCGCGGTTTGTGGCGAACCCGTTCGATGGTGTGGGTGGGCGGATGTATCGCACAGGTGATGTGGTGCGGTGGAACGCGCGCGGCGAGGTCGAGTATGTGGGGCGCAGTGATTTTCAGGTCAAGGTGCGGGGGTTGCGGGTCGAGCCTGGTGAAATCGACGCTGTATTGGCGCGCCATGATGATATCGGTTTCGCGGTGACGATGGCACAGCCTGCTCCATCAGGGGAGATCGTGTTGGTGTCTTATGTCCTGCCGATTGCGGGTGCGGAACTCGACAGTGTCGAGCTAACCGCGCACGCGGCGGGGTTGTTGCCTGCGCATATGGTTCCGGCGAAGGTTGTTGTGCTCGAGGAGATTCCGCTGACTCCGGTGGGCAAACTTGACCGAAAGGCGCTTCCGCGTCCCGAATTCGGTTCGCCGTCGTCGGCGTTTCGGGCGCCGAGGAATCCGACGGAGCGGGCGGTTGCCGAGGTGTTTGCGACGGTGCTCGGTGTCGAGGATGTCGGTATCGACGACAACTTCTTCGATCTCGGCGGTAACTCGTTGAGCGCCACCAGAATGGTCGCACGAGTGAAAACAGTGACAGGGGCTCAGATTCCGGTTCAGTCGATCTACACCAACGCGACGCCGGAATCGTTGGCGAGACGAATCGACAATGACAGGCCGGACGAGATCGAACTCGACGTTCTCTCCGCGGTCGCCGTCGTATTACCCATGCGCACAACGGGATTGAAAGAACCACTGTTCTGCATACATCCGGCGATCGGCCTGGCGTGGTGCTTCACCGGTTTGGTGCGGTATCTCGATGATGATCAGCCGATCTACGGCATACAGTCACCGGCACTGACTGATCCTGCCCGCGCCTTCGATTCTTTAGAGGATTTGGCGCACTTCTATGCCCGACAGATTCGTGCCGTCCAACCGTGCGGGCCATATCACCTGCTTGGCTACTCCGTGGGCGGTCAGATCGCGCATGCGATTGCTGTCGAGCTGGGTAGCGACGGTGACGAGGTGTCCACATTGGCAATAATGGACAGCCTCCCGACTTCCGCCACTGATGTGCAGATCCAGATGCCCACACCCGTCGAGTTGCTCGCGGAGTTCGGTGGGCAGATCGACCCGAGGCTCGACAATCCCGACATAACGGTGGAACGGGCGTCAGAGCTGTTGCGTCGGAAGGGGGGTCTGTTCGCAGAGCTGACCCCAGCCCGCCTCGACACCTTGTATGGCAGCTACACCTGGCTTGTCGGGCGGGCGCTAGAACACCGGCCGTCGAAGTTCGACGGTGATCTGCTCTTCTTCAGTGCCACACCGACACCAGATCGCACGGCAAATGCCGCCGCTGCCTGGAAGGACTACGTCGCCGGCCAAGTACTCGACCATAGGATCGCGTGTCGTCACGAACGGATGACCAGCCCCGACGGGCTCGAATTCATCGGTCCCGTCCTCGCAAAATATCTCGACGCGTCGCGCAGGAGGGTATTGCGACCAACTCGCGACGAGCGATGACCATGACGTGGCCGCTACCAGGGCTTCGAGGACGATCCGCGCGTCCCGTCAGTTTCCTGAAAAAGGCTTGCGAAAGACCTATCGGCTCGTTGGGACGACGTCGAGCTCTCGATCTGCTCCGAATGTTGCGACGCGTGTCATCCCACGTGTGATGCACTGGGTCAACTCACTGTTCGCCCGGTGACGATCCCGGCGAGTCGTGGTGCAACTTCTCGCCAAGCAGATGGCGCTACCAGCGTGGTTCCTCGGCTGCTCGGCCGCGATGTTCGGAATTGCGTGAGTGTCACATCGTGGCATACGTGCCTGTCATGAGGCATTGGCTCACGAGCGGGGTCGGTGCGACCATAACCATGGTGAGCAGCGCCCCTGAGTCGCCGTCGGCCGCTATGCGGTCTACGAGAACGAACGCTGCGTGAATGGGTCAGCTATCGTACTGCCAAACGAACTGGCCGTCGACCTACACCATGTAGGTGATTCGGCCGAACGCCGACCCGGTCAGCCAGGAGTACTTGCCGCTGTCCTTCTCGATTTGAACGACGTATCGTCCGACGTCGACGGTGTAGGTTTTCACGCGATCCCACGCGTTACAGTATTCGAAAAACGTTGGTACCCTATCGACTTTGATCGAGACGAACGCGAGAGCAAACGGGTTGTGGGTGAAGTCGACGCGACGCGACACCCCGCGACCCACTTCGAACGCAAATTCCATATTGAGAGACCCCTTCGCCACGACCCGCCCTGATTGCCACCGCTCGCGGCATATCACGATGGTCCGCGAGTGGACGCTGTGTGCACCAGACATCACAGGGGTGGGCATTAGCACCCCTCAGGTCGTGAACAGGACGATGCGCAGCCGCCGCAAACGGCGAATGTCGGCGTAGCCCTTGTCGTTCAGGCCAAGAACTGCACCCGGAAGATTCTGAGGCGGCCGGTACTACGCGCCGATCGGGTCGAAGGCATTTCCGGTCACGACTACCCGATTCCTGGTGACCCTCGGGACGAACAGGTGTACGTAGTGCAATCTGTGTTGACGCTGGTCGGGCCCTTACGCCTTCTCGACGAGGTGTCCGGGGATGGGTAGCGGCAGGGGAGCGCAGCGCAGACAACGAAATGGCGGGTTCGGTGGGTGTGGGGGACCCACCCTTGGGTCAGTGTGTGCGAGGGATCGTCGGCGCATCATTGTCATATTCCAGAGAAGGAGTTTCGATGGCCGCCGGTTCGATCATCGTTTTGTTAGTTTTAGTAATCGCGTTGCTGCTCGTCTCGCGAACCATCCGCGTGATTCAGCAGTACGAGCTCGGCATCGTCCTCCGGTTCGGGCGCGTGCTGAGTGCACCTCGCCGGCCGGGGCTGACGATGATCGTGCCTGGTATCGATCGGCTGGTGAAGGTGAACACCCAGACGATCGCGGTTCCGGTGCCTGCTCAGGAGGGGATCACCCGTGACAATGTGTCGGTCCGGGTAGACGCGGTGTTGTATTACCGGGTCATCGATCCGGTCGCTGCCGTTGTCGCAGTGCAGAATTACCATTTCGCCATTGCGCAGGTCGCGCAAACGTCGCTGCGTTCGGTCATCGGCAAGAGCGATTTGGACCATCTGCTGTCGAGTCGGGAGCGCTTGCACGAGAGCCTCGAGTCCTTGCTCGAAAGCCCCGCCCTGGGATGGGGTCTGCACATCGATCGCGTCGAGATCAAAGATGTCACCCTGCCCGAATCGATGAAGCGGTCCATGTCGCGACAAGCCGAGGCCGAACGCGAACGACGCGCACGCATCATCACCGCCGATGGCGAACTCGAGGCGTCTCACAAGCTGGCCCAGGCCGCGGCAACGATGGACTCGACGTCAGGAGCGCTGCAACTTCGGCTGCTCCAAACGGTCGTCGAAGTGGCGGCAGAGAAGAACTCGACTCTGGTCATGCCGTTTCCGGTGGAGATGTTGCGGTTCTTCGAGAACGCGGCAACTGTGGCTACCCGCAAATCGAGCGACCAGTCCCTGTCAGCCGCAGGGACAACCGAGAACTCGACGCAACTGAACCAACCGAGCATCAGCTCGGAATCGGTAGATCACGCATCAAGGGTGATGACCACACCTCGATCGGCGTAAGGAAAGGGCTTGCGTTTGATCCAGCCACCCAACTTGGCCAACCCGCGAGTTATTTTGACCTGAATCCCGTACTTCGAGACGACCCGCGCGTACACGGCGTCACGCTCGGCACCGTCGACAACGACGGCGGTCCCACTGACAGGGGTGGTCCCGGCTTTGACAACACCGCGGGAATTGGATGGTTGCAGGAGGACCCGTGGGTTGTTCTTGAGCCGTTTTGTTTTGAATGATGTCGATGAGGTGTAGAAGCCGACTGCGCCGTCGTCGAGGTCGACGATCCACACGGCGGTACTCACCGGCGACCCGTCCCGTTTGTAGGTGGTGAATGAGACATACTTTTCGTCCGCGATTGTCACGCGCGCAGCGTACAACCGCTGATGCCGCGGTGTCAGGCCATCGCTGTCGCGGTGGGTGCGCCGCGGACGGGCATTGTCGTGATTGTTTACCCGTCGCACCAACCACTGTGGACGTTGGTGTCGGTCTGCCCGCGAAAGCAATCGCGATCTGTCGACTCGACAGTGCGCTGGGACGAGTCGCGGTGGCAGCCACGCTCGTTGCGCGAAATCGTGTCTGCCGGTGGTCGGACGTGACGTTCGATTACAGCGCGTTCGGCGCGCAACTCCGCTGCCACTTGAGCGCGGACGACTCAGGGAATCGACATGCCGCGCTCGCGGCGACGTTGGCGCACTGTGGAGGCAGGAATCGAGCGTCTGGCGATTATCGCCGAATGGGAAGCTCGGACTCAGTAACGGGCAATCTTCCGGCTTCGGCTTGGGGCGTCTCTCAGCGGGCCACCGTCTGGATGGCTGCGGCGGCGACGTCGCCGGTGTGGGGCTCGACGTCGTGGACGAATCGACGACGCCTTCAGCGCCCGATAGGACGGACACCTCCCGGCGGACTACCGCGTGATCACCGTTACAACGTTGCCCGGGGAACTGGCGACATACGCTGAGTGCGTTTTGGAATCGACCGCGACCGCGGCCGGGTTCTCGCCGACTTTCAGCGTGGTTGTGATCGTGTCTGTGGTCGTGTCGACTACCGCGAGCGATCCGTCGTAGGCGACCACATAGGCCGTGTGCGCCGCGGAACTATTGCGATACCTTGCGGTATCGAACCTACGGGAAGCGTCGCTACGACGGTTTTGGTTGTGGTGTCGATGACCGACACGGAGTGGTCGCGGTTGTTGCCGACATAAAGACGGTTCGACTTGGGGTCGGCGGTTATGCGGTAGGGCTCGTTTCCGACTGGGATCTTGCTGGTCACGGTTCGACTACGCGTGTCGAACACGGTCACCGCGTTCCCTTTCGAATCCGTGACGTACCCGGTGTGGTTGGCCAGATCGAGCGCTACTTCTACCGCATCTCCGACCGACTCGACCGTGCCGACGACATTCCCCGTCGTCGTATCGATAACCGTGACCGAGTTGCCGAAGTCCGTGCATCCATACAGAACCCGTGCGTCCGGGTCCAAAGCAATGTGCGCGCCGATCTCGACCTTGAAGGTTTTGACGACTTTCCGCTGGGCTGTGTCGATCACCGATATCGCGTCTCGGGCACTGTGGGCCACGAATGCGGTGTGCGAGCCGGGGTCGAGCACGATCCCGCCGGGCGCGTCCTCGACCTCGATTTTTGCCAGGACAACGTTCGTTGAAGTGTCGATCACGTACACCTGACCGGGATCATGCTCGTCGGTGATGTATGCGAGGTGTGCATCCGGATCGACGACGACTCCTGCTGGCCACTCGACCGCCACTGTTGCCGTTACCGTCGGTGGACCGAGGTTCGTTGCGGCGTCGGCCTGGCGTTCGTTATCGCGGCTGACATACCAGACGCCGCCTGCGGCGAGCGCCAGAACCACGACAGCGGCCAATGCCCCGACGATGTACGGTCGCTTGCGTCGGCTCTGTTGCGCGCCCAACGGCGTTTGCTCGTCGTCGACCCATAGTTGCCAGCCAGGCGGTGCCGGCGGCCATGACCGATCCGGCTGCCAATTCTGATCAGGTTGCCAGCCAGGAGGTGGTGCCGGCCAGTTGGGCGGAGGGTTGTATCTCATGATCGAGTCTTTCTCGCTGCGGATCATTCGGTCGTGCTGTACTGCCGCCGAGCCAGCTCCACTCCTCGCTCGGCGCGCTGTCACCCGTGTTGAACCTACGTTCCGCAGGCGAGTTTGTAGCGAGTAGTGACCTACTCGTTGTGTGTTAGGACGGTGGGAGCGGGGCTGGCGCTCAACCCCACAGCTCGACGACGCGGCAAACGAGCAGATCCGGATGGAGCAGAACGGACGAGACGTGGCCAGTGCCGCGAACTTTCTCTGCGAGTTCGTTCGGCGTGCGCGGCGGTTCTTGCCGTAACTGCTGCATACGTTCGATGACCCACGGCGGCAAAGGCGTTCGCTTCAAATTGAAGCCCTAGTGCACGAGACGGACGGACTGAGTTATCTCGATGTTCGGTCGATCCCTGAACTTGAGATCTTTCTGAGCAGTGGACCCAGCGCAGTGTGTCTCGCAGCAGCATCCATCAAAGATTCAGCGAGCCGATCGTCCGCGCGCCCTACATTTGAAAGCGCAATGGAAGTATTGCCGATTGGGCGACGCGGCAGCGCACCCCAGTGCTCGATCGTCGCTGCTCCTGCCGCTCTTTGCGCCCAACACACATCGCAATATCTCTTAATCGGCTGGTCGTAGCATTGGACAGCTGATCGGGCGCCGTGCCCAGGCGTCTGCCGACATCCTGAGGCAAGTGACTGCTGGTATGTCTCCGACAACCTCCACCGCCGCGTCTGGTCCACAGAGCGTCTGCAGCACGATCAATCGTGACGATTTCCCGGCAAACGTCTCAAACATCAAAATGCTTGTCTACCTCGATTGTTCAGAATCTGTTGGCAATGGCGATCAGGTAAACGTCAGAAATGCCGACCTAATAGACACCGACAAGGTGCTGCGAGCGTGGCTGCGGGGAGGACCGACTGCGCAGCCCCCAGGTAACGCGTTATGGAGTTCACCGTCGTCAACTTCCGACCGTCAGCGCCGCGGGATGGACTAGGTCGTATGTCGGGACAAACGCACGCAAAGCCAAAGCGCACTACGCGTGGTGAGACTGCGGCGTCGAGCGCGTCCAATGGAACCATCGTACGCTGTCCAGCACACCCGCCGGAGCTGAATCCGACTGCAGCTCAACTGCTTCTGCGTATTCTGCGACGGGCCGAACAACTGCGCAGCACTGCGGCATAGTGCAAGGATGAATGGTGTGGCGGACGAGGGCAACGATTGGGCGACGCTTGACGAGTTGCTGGGCGTCGAGGCCGTCGACGTGCCAGACGAGGGCATTGGACCGATCGCGTTTTACGGGCGATGCTCGACCGAAGATAACCAGGACCCGGAGACGTCACTCGGCTGGCAGCTCGGTAACGCCCGCAAGTTTGTCGAGCCGCTTGGCGGGAAGGTGGTCGCGGAGTTCTTCGATGTTGGGCAGTCTCGCTCCGTGCCGTGGGAGCGCCGAGACGAAGGACGAAGACTCCTCGCCGACCTGAAGAATCCAGACCGCGGCTGGGACGCGCTGGTCGTCGGTGAAGGTACGAGATGTTGGTTCGGGAACCAGTTTTCGCTGATCGCGCCGAAGTTCGCTGCGTACGGAGTGGACCTGTGGGTTCCGGAACTCGGCGGCAAGTTCGACAACCGCAATCCATCGCACAAGATGTTGATGAGCGTGCTTGGCGGAATGAGCGAGTCCGAGCGGCAGCATGTTCAGGCGCGGGTGCGTGCGGCAATGGACGCTCAAGTCGTAAACGAGGGACGACATCAGGGTGGTCGGGCGCCCTACGGTTATGTCGTCGTCGATGGAGGAACTCATCCGAATCCTCGCAAGGCGGCCGAAGGCTACAGGCTGCGTGTGTTGGCGATCGAGGACGCGTCTGCCGATGTCGTTCGGCGCATCTTTGCCGAGTACCTCGAAGGCAGCGGCGATCGTGCGATCGCCGAACTCTTGAACCGGGAGGGAATCCCGTGCCCGTCCGCGCGGAGGCCGGATCAGAACCGACATCGCCTCGCTGATGGATGGCAGCACACGTCAGTGCGCGCGATTCTCGAAAACCCGAGGTATACGGGGTACGCGATCTTCGGTAGGTGGACAAAGCACGAAGTGCTCCTTGATCCCGACGATGTCGCGGCCGGCCACGTCGTGAGGTTTCGCAAGTCGCCCAAGGAACGCATTGTTCGATCTCGAACGCCGGCACATCCGGCGATCGTCACGGTACAAGAATTCACGGAAGCGCAGTTGCGCCGTCGTGCCCGTTCCGCCGGTGGAATGCGCGCGATGGCACAGCTCGATCGGGGCCGAAATACGAACGCGGCTGGAAGAATCTACCTTCTGCGAGGCCTGGTCCGATGCGGTCTTTGCGACCGCAAGATGATCGCATCGCCGATTCGAGACGGCGTCTACTACCGCTGCCGCGCCCGCGAGATCGTGCCGGGGTCGCCTCTCCTCGAGGGGCATCCGAGAACAGTCAACCTCCGTGAAGACCTGTTGGTCGAACCGCTAAACGCGTGGATCGCCGAGCTGTTCGGCCCGAGTAACCGCTCCCACACCATCGAGGCAATGCTGGGGTCGCAAGAGGTGACGCCCGCTGAATTACGACGCGAGCGAGTGAAGCAGCGCCTCGCGCAGGCCGAAGCGAAGCTAAATCGACATCAACGGGCTATCGAGGCTGGTGTCGATCCGGCAGCACTGGTCGATGCAATGAATGGGGCTCAAGCGGATCGAGCATCTGCCCGGGCGGAACTCAATGCAATTAGCGAGACCCGGCAAGTTACAGCAGCGGACCTTGAAGCCATGATCGACTCGTTTGGTGACATCGCCGCCGTATTGAACAGCGCCGAACCCGAGGATCAGATGATGCTTTACCAGTCGCTGAATCTTCAACTGCGATACCTGGTCAACGAACGCGCGGTTCTCGTAACTTCTGAACCGCGTGTACTTAGCGTGCGTGTCCGAGGGGGGACTTGAACCCCCACGCCCGTTAATAGGGCACTAGCACCTCAAGCTAGCGCGTCTGCCATTCCGCCACTCGGACAATGCGCACTCGCGAGTGCGCTCAGCAAGGCTATCTGATTTGCTCTCAGGCCCAAAATCGGCTGGTCAGAGCAGCCTTCCCCACCAATCCATCGCTGGGTGGTAGGAAAGTACGGTGTCGACATTCGCTGAAGATTCCGTGGTCGAGCTAGTCAGTCGTCTGATCCGTTTCGACACGTCGAACACCGGCGAGCTGGAGACCACGAAGGGCGAGCGTGAGTGCGCCGAATGGGTTGCAGCGCAGCTGGAAGAGGTCGGCTACGAGACTGTCTATGTCGAGTCCGGGGCACCTGGTCGCGGAAATGTGTTCGCCAGGCTGCCTGGCGCCGACTCGAGCCGCGGTGCGCTGCTGATCCACGGTCATCTCGACGTCGTACCGGCCGAGCCGGCGGACTGGAGCGTGCATCCCTTCTCTGGCGCGATCGAGGACGGATACGTCTGGGGCCGTGGCGCTATCGACATGAAAGACATGGTCGGTATGGCGCTCGCGCTGGCTCGGCAGTTCAAGGTCGAAGGGACCGTCCCGCCGCGCGAGTTGGTATTCGCGTTCCTCGCGGACGAAGAGGCTGGCGGCACCTACGGATCGCACTGGCTGGTCGACAACCGCCCGGACCTGTTCGAGGGCATCACCGAGGCAGTCGGGGAGGTCGGCGGCTTCTCGCTGACGGTGCCGCGCCCAGATGGTGGAGAACGGCGCCTGTATCTCGTCGAGACGGCCGAGAAGAGCCTCGCGTGGATGCGCCTGACCGCGAAAGCCCGTGCGGGCCATGGCTCCTTTCTGCACGAGGACAACGCGGTGACGCTGCTCGCCGAGGCGGTGGCCCGGCTCGGAAGGCATACGTTCCCCCTCGTGGTCTCAGATTCGGTAGCCGAGTTCCTCGCTGCGGTGGGGGAGGAGACGGGGTTGAACTTCGACCCTGGCTCGCCCGACCTGGACGGAACGCTTGCCAAGCTGGGCACGATCTCGCGGATCATCGGAGCGACGCTGCGCGATACGGCGAACCCGACGATGCTGAAGGCCGGCTACAAGGCGAACGTCATCCCGCAGACCGCGCAGGCGGTAATCGATTGCCGCGTTGTGCCCGGTAGGCAGGCCGAGTTCGAGGCAGAAGTCGACCGGCTGATCGGGCCGGACATCGAACGTGAGTGGATCACCAAGCTCGATTCGTACGAGACGACCTTCGACGGGCATCTGGTCGACGCGATGAACGACGCGATCCTTGCCCACGATCCCGAAGCACGCACGGTCCCGTACATGCTGTCCGGCGGCACGGACGCGAAAGCCTTTGCTCGCCTGGGTATTCGGTGCTTCGGTTTCGCACCGCTGCGGTTGCCGCCCGACCTCGATTTCGTGTCGCTGTTCCACGGTGTCGACGAGCGCGTTCCGGTCGATGCGTTGAAATTCGGTACGCGGGTACTCGAACATTTTCTCTTACACAGCTAAGCCCTAGAAAGGAATCACTGCATGCCGTACAACCCGTACGACGCCCTTCCGCAACTGCCGACCTTCGAGCTGACGTCCGAGGACGTCACCGATGGACAGCCCCTGCCGAACGACCAGGTCAGCGGGATCATGGGAGCCGGCGGTCGCGATATCTCGCCACAGCTCTCCTGGTCCGGATTCCCGCCGGAGACAAAGAGTTTCGCGGTCACGATCTACGACCCCGACGCGCCGACCGCATCGGGCTTCTGGCACTGGGTGGTAGCGAACGTCCCAGGGTCGACGACGTCACTCCCGCGGGGAGCGGGCACCGACGCCTCACTGGGGTTGCCGCATGGAGCACTCACGTTGCGCAACGACGCGGGCCTGGACCGATACGTCGGCGCCGCGCCGCCGGCCGGGCACGGACCGCATCGCTACTTCATCGCAGTCCATGCCGTCGATGTCGCGTCTCTGGAGATCGATGAGAACGCGACACCGGCGTATCTCGGCTTCAATCTGTTCTCGCACGCGATCGCGCGGGCCTACATCGTCGGGACGTACGAACAGAACTAGCCAGCACCGCTCGTGAGTCTTTTAGGAGTCCCTGGCCTCCTAAAAGACTCACGAGGGGGGTGCTACTTGCTGAGGTCGACGACCTCGCCGCTGGCGGACTTGGCGTAGAGCGCCTCGATCTCGCTGGCGTACTTCTCGGCGATCGGCTTGCGACGCAGCTTCATCGTCGGGGTGAGTTCGTCGCCGCCCGGCTCCCAGGCGGTGTCGGAGATGATGAACCGCTTGACCTGCTCGACCCTGGCCAGCTTTTCGTTGCCTGCGCGAACGGCCTTCGCGATGGCGTCTTTGATCTCCTGACGTGCAGCGATCGTCTTGATGTCGGCCTCGGGGATGCCGAGTGCCTTCGCCTGACCAGCTGCCGCGTCGGGGTCCAGTACGACGATCGCGGCGATGTAGGGCTTGTTGTCACCGATCGCAACGACCGGACCGATCAGCGACGACGCCGACTTCATTGCGTTCTCGATGTTGGTGGGCGACATGTTCTTGCCCGACTCGTTGATGATCAGTTCTTTCTTGCGGTCGACGATCTTGACGTAGCCATCGGCATCGATCTCACCGATGTCGCCGGTATGCAGCCAGCCGTCGCGGATGTCTTCGGCCGTCTTCTCGGGCTGGTTGCGGTAGCCCTTCATGATGGTCGCACCGCTGAGCAGGATCTCGCCGTCGTCAGCCAGCTTCAGGTTGACGCCCTTGGCAGGCTTGCCGACCGTGCCGAACTTCAGGTCGTCGCGCAGGGTCATCGTCGACAGGCCGGTGCTCTCCGACATGCCCCAGACTTCCTGGACCACGATGCCGAGGCCGTAGAAGAACTCGAGCGTTTCCTTCGGGATGGCCGATGCACCGGAGAACGCGTAGCGAAGCTGGTCGAGACCGAGTGCTTCGCGGACCTTCGACAACACGAGCTTGTCGGCCAACGCGTGCTGCGCGTTGAGGATCGGGCTGACGCTCTTGCCTTCGATCTTCTTGGTGGCAACGTCGGTGGCGAGGCCGAGTGCCCAACCGCCGAGCTTCTGCTTGACCGGGCTCGGAGCAGCCGCGACCTTCGCTTCGATGCCTTGCTTGACCTTCTGCCACACGCGCGGCACACCGAAGAACACCGTGGGGCGAACGTCGGGCAGGGCGGCGGCGATCTCACGCGGGTCGGCCACCGTCGTGACCTGGATGCCGCGGGCGATGTTGGCGTAGGTGCTGGTCGCGCGGTCGGCGATGTGTGCCGAAGGAAGGTAGGACGCAACCCGGTCGTCGGAGTTGAGCTGCATGATCCCTTCCAAGCTGTCGAGAACGACGGCGAGGTTGCGATGCGTGGTTTCGACGCCCTTGGGCGGGCCTGTAGTGCCGGATGTGTAGATGAGGGTGCAGACGTCGTCGGGCTGGACTGCCTTCCACGACGCCTCGAAGTCGAAGCCTTCCGGTGCAGGCGTGGCTTCGAGCTCGGCGAGGGTGATCGTGCCCTCAGCCTGACCGCCGACAAGCACGATGTGGTCGAGCGGAACGCCGGAGTTACGGATGCGGTCCAGGAAGGCCGGTTCGGTGATGACGACCCGGTTGCCTGCATTGCTGAACAGGTACTGGATCTGATCTGCGGTGTAGGTGTTGTAGATCGAGAACGGCGTCGCGCCCAGATGCAGAGCTGCCGTATCGACCAGGTGGAATTCGGGACGGTTGGTCAACATGATGCCGACCGTGTCGCCGTGGGACACACCGAGTGCAGCGAGGCCGCCCGCCAGCTTCTCGACGCGCTCGGCGTACTCCTTCCAGGTGATCGTCTGGGTGTCACCCACGGTCCGAAGCGCGACTGCATCCGGCCGGAGCTTGATCGTCTCTTGGAAGGCTTGCGTCAGCGTCGTGACGTTGGCGCCAGATTCGTGTTTGAACGAGTTCTCTGTCATGTCCATCCGGTGTGTAGTGCCCGGACGACGGGATCACCGCCGGGCGTCGATAGGCAAGCGGCAGTGCGCGTCGACATATGACGCCGATCACGTTCTACCGGCGATCGCAAGCTATCACACCCGCAGATTTCCGCTATGTCCGTTTCTGGCCTTACCGGAAAGTAAGTTTTCTATTGCGATCGCGCGTGTGCGCCGACCGCTTCGCCGACCGAGTTGTAGCCCGCTTCACGTACCTTTTTTGCCAGGCCACGGTGGATGCGACGCATCCAGAATGGACCGCCGTAAATGAAGCCCGTGTAGCCCTGCAAGAGGTCTGCACCTGCGAGGATGCGTTCCCAAGCCTGGTCGACAGTGTCGATTCCACCGACCGAGATCAGTGCGATCTTGCCTCCGACGCGGTCGTAGAGCCGACGCAGGACCTCGAGCGACCGAGCGGCGACGGGAGCACCGGACACACCACCGGGACCGATTTCTTCGATGAGGTCCATGCCGGTCTGCAGACCGTCGCGTCGAATGGTCGTATTGGTCGCCACGATGCCCGCCAAACCGAGTTCGACCGCGAGGTCGGCGATCGCATCGACATCCTCATCGGACAGGTCCGGGGCGATCTTCACCAGCACCGGTACCTGCACGGTATCCAGGACCGCTTGCAGGAGTGGCCGCAGCGAATCCACTGCCTGTAGATCCCGCAGGCCGGGCGTATTGGGCGAACTCACGTTCACGACGACGAAATCGGCCAACGGACCGAGCAGTTTCGCGCTCTCCCGGTAGTCGGCGGGCGCATCCTCAGCGGCGACGACCTTCGTCTTGCCGATATTCGCCCCGATCGGAATCCCGATCCGGCGCTGCCGCAGGTGATTGGCCGCATTGCCGGCGCCGTGGTTGTTGAACCCCATTCGGTTGATCAGGGCGTGGTCGGCGGGAAGCCGAAAGAGTCGTGGTGACGGATTGCCCGGCTGGGGCTGCGCGGTGACCGTTCCGATCTCGGCGTAGCCGAAACCCAAGGGTCCCCAGGCGTCTACTCCGGAAGCGTCCTTGTCGAACCCGGCGGCGAGACCGAGCGGCGCGGGGAAATCCACGCCGAACACGCGATTGTGCAACGCAGGGTCGTCGACGACGAAGATCTTCGTCAGCAGCGCGCGGAGGGGACGAATCCGAGTCGCCAGCCGCATCGTGGCGAAGGCGAGGTGATGGATGCGCTCGGGTGGGACGAAGAACATCAGACGCAGCAAAAGGCCGTACACGCGGTCAATTCACCTCATATCCCTGGATCGGGGGTTGGTAGTGGGGGTTTGCGGCGTTTGAGCAGGATTCGTCGGCTGCCGTCGCGGTAGAGCCGGACTCGGGAAAGCTCCCACCCGCCGAACTCCGCTTGGATCGCCAGGCGCATGGTCGCGCTTACGCGCGTGACGTCCGGTGGGAGCTTGAGCGGGAAGTACTCGTAATCGTCGCGCTCCGCGATCGCGACCTGCCAGCTGGGCGGAAGGCTGCTTGCACTGGGCACTCATCCACCTCCGATCCTCTGCAATCCGTCCCCGGTTGCCGATCCGACGAACAACGTGCCGGTGGACTGGTCTACGGCCACCGAGTTCGGCTGCCGCACTGTCGGATACCGCTTCACCTCGACCGGTATGCCCGTCGACAGCTCGTATCCGACGACTTCGTTGGAGCCCGTCAACGTCACCCAGGCGATTTCTGCGCGGTCGTCGTAAGTGACAGCGTAGGGCGACGAGCCTACCGGGTAACGCTGCCGGAGGACGAGTGGAGCGGAAGTGAATACGAGCAGCTCACCGCCCGTGGTGTCGGTGACGAGGATGCGCCCGAAGTGATCGGTCGCGAGGTTGGTTGCGCCGTCGCCGGCGCGCAATGCCAGTCCGGTCTGGCGGTCGTCGAGGTCCAGGTCGGTCAGCGATGTTTGGCGACGGTCCAAGGCGCTCAGCGAATCGCCGGTCACGGCCAGCGCATCGACCGAGACCAATCCCGTAATCGATTGCGTGGAGCCGGTATTGGGGTCGAGGATCGACGTCTTGCCATCGGCGAAGCCGACCGCGAGACGATCGTCGCCCAACCGCGCGACCGTCTGCGGCTTGCCATCGACCGCGACCGTGGTGGTGGCGCCCGTCTTCGCATTTACCCGGATCACGGCGTTGTCGACAGTCACGAGCACCTCGCCGGGTTTTCCCGCGGCGATGTTCAAGGCGCCTGCCACATCGACTGCCCGCGGTGGCCCGGTGGAATCCACCAGCAGAACGGTGCCGTCCCCCGTGAGAACTGCGAGGACGCCTGTCGATGTGTCGTTCACCATAGCGGCGACCGACACTCCGAGCTGCTGTACCGACCCTGCCGGTGGTGTGCTCGTCGCTGGAGACTGCGCGGCGACGGCCGCAGGAATCGTCGGCAGATCGTCGCTCTTGGACTCCGACGAACAGCCCGCCACCAGCAGCGATGCCGAAACTGCGAGCACGGCGACCGTGCGCGACACCCGCATCTTCGACTTCGCCCTCCTCGACATTTTGATGGCTCTATCTGACCATGCCCGTCAGCCGCCGCAGAGCAGGGGTGATGCGAAAACCTGCACGCGATCGTTTCGATCGGGGTTACGGTGGTCGGCGATCGAAGTTTCGAAATTGCGCCAGACGGTCGAGGAGATCCTTTGGATATCGATGCAGCGCCCAGTTTCACCGTCGAGGACATTTCGGTCGGTCCATTCGCGCACGGATTCGGCCGTAGCGCCGATGGCAGGCCGTATGCCTTCCGGGTACTCCGTCGCACGCTGCACGTCGAGGTATACCGCGACGATCTCGACCACACGGTGCCGGACCAGGAAGACATCGTCGCTCTCGCCGAAGCATCGGTCACCGATATCGACCTCGACGACGAGCGCAGTATCACCGCGATGGTGCGTGATCTTGTTGCAGCGGCCGAGCCTGTCGAACGCGAGGTTGTCAGCGAATCGACCACGGTACGGGCCTTCTTGAGCCGCATCAGTTCGGTTATCGACGCGATCTAGGCCACTATGGTCGGGTGCAGCATGTGATGAGGGTGACCGCGATCGCATTGGCGTTCGTGTTCGCGATAGCAGGGTGTGGCTCGAAATCCAGCGACGAACAGTCGACTCGAACGCCCCGGTCCTCGCCGAAAATTGCCGTCAAGTACGGCCCGGTCCCCACCGCAGCGGATTTGGACGCGCTCATCATCGGCGTCCTGAGCAGAAATGTGGACGACGACGAACGGCTGTCGCTGATCGAAGACGGCGAAGCATTCCGGGCGAACATTCCCGACCTGTTCAAGGCAGTGTCGGAGAATCCGAAAGGCAAATTCAAGGTCGTCGATCCCGTCCTCGACAACCACGACGGCACCATCACAGCGACCTTCCGGCTCGATAAAGACGGCAGCGGCACCAACATTCAGACCGCGCTCGTGCACTTCATTTGGTTGGACAACAGGTGGAAGATCGCGCGAAATGATATGTGCGCGTTGATGCAGCGTGCGAATTATCATTCCCAGGCTTGCGGATAGCTCACGAAGTGGACAACAACCTTTTCTTGGCGTGGGGCAGGTTCGTCTATCGCGCCCGCGTCAAGGTCATCGTCCTCGCCGTGGCGTTCGTCGGCGTTTCGGGCATTTACGGCCTCGACCTGGCCCATCAGCTGAGTCAGGGCGGCTGGTTCGACGACACCAGCGAGTCGGTCGAGGGGTCGAAGCTGGCGGACAACACGTTCGGCCGTGATCGCAACGGTGACGTGATCGCGCTCTACACCCCGCTCGACGGCAAGCGCGTCGACGATCCTGAACTGGCTGCGCGTGCGAAGGCGCACCTGGCCAATTTGCTGGAGGTCGAAAAGGACCGGATCGTCAAGATCGACAGCTACTGGGACGGTGCGCTGCCGTCGGATGAAACGGGACGCCATGCGTTCGCGAGCATCGGCTTGCGCGGCGAGGACGCGGAGACGCTCGACGAATACAACGCGATCAAAGACGAGCTCGAGATCGATGGCATGCAACTACAACTCGCCGGCGTGCAACCGGTGGTCGATGCACTGAACGAAGGCATGCAGCGTGACATCAGGCGCGCGGAAGTCATCGCATTACCCCTGGTAGCGGTCCTGCTCTACTTCGTTTTCGGTGGCGTCGTCGCCGCGTCGCTGCCCGTGATCATCGGCGGCATGACGATCCTTGCGTCGCAAGGCATCATGCGAATCATCACCAATTTCATCGACGTCAACGCATTCGCGAGTGCGGTCGTCACGCTCGTCAGTTTGGGCTTGGCGATCGACTACGGCCTGTTCATCGTCACGCGGTTCCGCGAGGAACTCGCACAAGGACGCAGCGTCGAGGACGCGGTCAGTCGATCTGTCGCGACCGCAGGCCGGACCATCGTGTTCTCCGCTTCGATCATCGTCGTCTGCCTCGCAGGTTTGTTGATCTATCCCCACGGCGTGCTGCGGTCGGTGCCTTACGGCGCAATCAGCTCGGTCATCATCGCCGCCGGACTGTCGATCTCCGTCCTGCCCGCAATCTTGGGAATTCTGGGTAAGCGGATCGACTTTCTCGGCTGGGAGCGGTTCTCGCAGAACAAGTCGACCGAGCAGATCGACGCGGGGTTTTGGTCGCGGCTCGCGACGTGGGCGATGCGGCGGCCGAAGCTGGTGATCCTGCCGATCGTCGCCGGCCTGGTCGCACTGATCATTCCCTTCACGGGGATGCAGTTCGCCGGACTGTCCGAGCGCTATCTCTCGCCGGACGATTCCGCGCGTGTTGCGCAGCAGGACTTCGACAAGATCTTTCCGAACTATCGGACCGAACCGATCCGGCTGGTGATCGTCGGCGCCGATGCCGCCCAGCTCAACGCGATCTACGACGAGGCCAACCAGGTGCCGGGCCTCACGGGCCGCTTCGATCCTGACGAGCCGGAATCGAAGGGCATCAACGTCCTGAAAGCGGGCCTGCTCGACAAGACGAAGGCGGACGTCGTCGTCGATCAGCTACGAGCGATCGAAGTCCCGCCCAACGTGAAAATGTACGTCGCGGGGATACCGGCGCTCGAATACGACAGCATCCACGGCCTGATCAAGCGATTGCCGCTGTTACTGGTCATTCTGTTGCTCGCGTCGTTCCTGCTCATGTTTGCCGCGTTCGGTTCGGTGGTGCTGGCCGTGAAGGCGATCGTGATCAGCGCGTTGAGCCTCGGGTCCACGCTCGGCCTCTTGACCTGGGTTTTCGTCGACGGTCACGGCGCAGAGTTACTGGGGTTCACGCCTGGACCGATCATGTTCGCCGTTCTCATCGTCATCGTCACCGTGATTTTCGGGCTGTCGACCGACTACGAAGTGTTCCTGATGTCCCGGATGGTCGAAGCCCGCGAGAACGGGGCCTCGACACCGGAGGCGATTCGCTACGGCATCGCCCACACCGGCGGCGTCATCACGGCAGCCGCGTCGATCCTCATCGTCGTGACCGGGGCGTTCGCTATGTCGGACCTAGTCCTGATGAAGTGTTTGGCCTACGGCATGATCGCGGCGCTGGTCCTCGACGCCACCCTGATCAGGATGCTGTTGGTGCCCGCCGTGATGAAGGTCCTGGGGGACTGGTGTTGGTGGGCGCCGAGGCGGCTTGCGGTGTTGCACAAGAAGATTGCGCTGACGACCGACTAACTCACGAGCGGTCGGGGAGCACCAACTGCGCGCCGGAGGTGGGGTGGGCCAACACCTCGACGGGGTGGCCGTAGACCCTGGTCAACAACTCGGCAGTGAGCACCTTGCGAGGCGGCCCGTCGGCGACTTTGCGACCGTCTTCGAGGATTGCGACGCGGTCCGCGTACGCCGCGGCAAGGCCGAGGTCGTGCAACACCACGACGACAGCGTCGCCGGCCACGGCACGTTCGCGCGCCACCCGCATGACCGTCTCCTGATGGGCGAGGTCGAGCGCTGCGGTGGGTTCGTCGAGCAGCAGCGTCGGTGTCGCCTGAGCCAGCACACGGGCCAATGCGACCCGCGCTCGTTCGCCGCCCGAGAGCGACAGAAACGGTCGGTCGGCGAAGCCGGTCACGTCGGAGACCGCCATCGCATCGGAGACACGAGCCTCGTCCTCGGACCGACGTGGCGTGCGCAACCAGGGTGAGCGGCCCATCTGAACGATCTGGCGCGTCGTGAACGAGAAACCGACGGTGTGGCTCTGCGGCAGCACAGCGCGGCGTTGCGCCATCTCGACCGTCGACCAGCCACCCAGGCGCTTGCCATCGAGTTCGACGACGCCACCAGCCAGGGACTGTTCACCCGACAGCGCGGCCAGCAGGGTCGATTTGCCAGCACCGTTCGGACCGACCAACGCGACGACCTCGCCCGCCATAACGTCGAAGTCGATGTCTGCCAACACCGTTCGACCCCGACGCACGACTGTCACGCCCGCCGCCCGCATCGTCACGTTGCTCATGCCCAACCACCTTGCTGGGCGCGGGTCCGGCGCAACAGGATGAAGAACGCCGGACCGCCGATGAGCGAGGTCAGCATTCCGAGTGGGAGGTCGGCGTTGTCGACGAGGGTCCGGGCGCCGACGTCCGCGGCGAGCAGGACGATCGCCCCGCCGAGCGTGCTCGCCGGGATCAATATGCGATGCGCGGGCCCGACGATCATGCGCATCAGGTGTGGCACCACCAAACCGACGAACAGAATGATGCCGGTGAATGCCACGCCCGATGCTGCCAGGACGGCGACGATGACGATAGCTATGCGACGCAGCCGTTCGACATCGACGCCGAGGTTGCGGGCAGCGCTTTCGCCCAAGGCCAGGAGGTCGATTTGGCGTGCGATGGCGACCGAGGCCAACACCCCGACGACCGCCATCGGCGTCACGATGGCGACCGCGTTCCACGTTGCCCGATTCAAGCTGCCCAATTGCCAGAAAACGACCTGGTCGCGCGCGGCCGGGGATGCGATGAACGTCAGGTAAGCGATGAGTCCGCCGGCGAACGCGTTGATGGCGATGCCGGTCAGGACGAGTGTGACCACCTCGGTCCGGCCGTCGGACCTTGCCAGCAGATAGACCAACATCGTCGTGATCAGGCCAGCGACAAACGCGGCTGCGGCGACGGACCAGGATGCCACGAGCGTGGTACCACCGAGCACGATCACCGTGCTAGCACCTACGGCTGCCCCGGCGGACACGCCGATCACGCCGGGTTCCGCCAAGGGGTTGGCGAACACACCCTGCAGCACAGCGCCCGCACAGCCCAACGACGCGCCGACGACCATCGCGAGGACAACTCGGGGAAAACGGACCTCCCACAGCGTGACCTCGCCTGCCGGGTGCGCAGGCAGCGGTCCGATGTCGAGCCCGATGCGATGGAAGATGCTGCCCAGCACTTCCGCTGGAGTAGTCGCGACCTGGCCTAAGCACGCCGACACGACCGCCAGGATCACCAGCACGACGAGCAGCCCGACGAGGACCGCCGTCACCTTGGTGATCCTGCTCGACGATTTCACTGGTGATAAATCGCCTTCGCGAGCGCAGCGACGACATGACCGGTGTTGGGTCCGAAACTGAGCAGCACGCTATCGGCCATGTCGATCACTCGCTTGTTCTTGCCAGCCGGCGTTTGGGCGACACCCGGAATCTTCGCCAGCCCGTCTTCGCCACCGATGGATTCGAGGCCGTCGGTCATCATCAGAAATGCGTCGGGCGCGGCAGCGATCAGCGCCTCGCTCGTGATCGGGACGAATTGCTGGGTGAGGCCGGACGCGGTGCCCGCGTCTTCTGCGCCGACCGCCTTGATCAGCGAATCCGCGCCTGACCCCGGACCGGCGATCATCGTGATCGCAGGACCGCGCAGGTAAAGGAACGCGATCTTCAGCGGGGTCTCATGGGCGGGAACATCTTTGGCTGCGGCGTCGATCTCGCTCTGCGTCCGCTCACGTAGCGCCTTGCCCTGCTCAGGTACGCCGAGCGCTGCGGCGACGGCGTCGATCTGCGGACCGACTCCCTCCATCGTGCGCGTCGGGTCGAAGAACACGACGGGGATGCCTGCGTCGCGTAGTTGCTTCTGCACCGCGTCGGGCCCGATGGTCGAATCGGTGAGAAACACCGTCGGGCGGAGGTCCAGAATGGCCTCGGTCGAGAGGGTGTTACCGGCAGGGGTGACGTTCGGGACCTTGTCGATCGCAGGGAACGCCGCCGCGGTGTTTCGGCCGACGAGGCGGTCGCCGAGCCCGAGTGCGTATACGGTCTGTGCCAGCGTTCCGTAGCGATCGGCGGCGACGATACGGCTCGTGTCCGTAATGGTCACGTCGGTGCCGTCCTGGCTGCGGACCGTGGCAGGCAGCGTCGACGTGGCCTTCGCGACGATCGGTTGCGGGTCCAGCGTCGGCAGCGTTGCGGTGGTGCGGCCGGTCAGATCCTCTGCGGTGTAGTCCTCATGCGTGGTCACCGTCGTCGACGAGTAGCACGACGTCAGCGACAGCATGCAGATTGCACCGACTATGGACACCACCGCGCGCAGGCTCATAAGGACAACCTAATCGGCTATTCACTGACGTCGTCGAGCGCCGCCGAAATCGCTCTCGGCAGCGCCAATTCCTCGGCTGCCAACACCCCGGTGAGCTGTGCGTTGTCCCGCGCGCCGACGACGACGCTCGTGACGCCTGGTCGGTCCCGTGCCCACGCGAGCGCGACCGCGAGCGGCGAGGTACCGAGACCGTCGGCTGCGGTCACCACGGCTTCGACGACTCGGTTTGTGCGGTCGGTCAGGTGTTCGCGGACGTCCTCGCCGCGTATCTCGTCGGCGCCGCGCGAGTCCGCGGGAATGCCGGTCCGATATTTCCCGGTGAGGATGCCGCCAGCGAGCGGTGTCTGCGCGAAGAGGCCGGTGCCATGGTGGTCGGCGCAGGGGAGCAGTTCGTATTCGCCGGCGCGGTCGAGCAGCGAGTAATCGGCCTGGACCGACACGAGTAGGCGTGGCCCGACTGCAGCTGCCAGCGTGGCCAATTGCCACGCCTGGAGGCTGCGGACGCCGACGTAGCGAGTCTTGCCGGACGCGACTGCTTGCTGCAGTGTTGCTGCGACCTCCTCGACCGGCGTCTGCGGATCCCACGCCGCTACATTCCAGATGTCGAGATGGTCGGTGTCGAGTTCGCGCAGCGTGTGTTCGAGCTGGAGCAGGAGGGTCCGGCGCGAACAATCGAGCCGATCCAGTCCCTCCGCGGTCGGTGTCAAACCTGCTGTGCCGGAAAGGACGAGCAATTCACGCGGGACCACGTCGCCGAGCAACTCGGAGAGGATGCGCTGCGCAGCGCCTGCGCTGTACGCGGGGGAGGTGTCGACCAGGGTGCCCCCGGCCTCGGCGAATGCGGACAGTTGAGCAGCGGCCTCGTCGCCGGATGTCTCTCGGCCCCACGTGAGTGTCCCGAGCCCGATTCGCGAGACTCGCAGGCCGCTGCGGCCTACCGTGCGCTGCGTTATCACCGCGCAAGCGTAGTTAATGATTCCTCAGGAATCCCCGGTAGGGTCTCCCGCGTGAAACATGTAGTTAGCTGGGCTAATTGGGATCTCGCCGACAATTCGGGCACTGGAGTACGCCGGTGACCGACATGACCTGGCTACAGGCCATCATTCTGGGCATCGTGCAGGGCTTGACCGAGTTCCTGCCGATCTCGTCGTCGGGGCACCTGCGGATCGTGTCGGGGATCTTCTTCGGTGACGACGCGGGCGCGTCGTTCACCGCGGTCACCCAGTTGGGCACCGAGGCAGCGGTCCTCATCTACTTCGCTCGCGACATCTTCAGAATCATCGTTGCGTGGTTCCGCGGTCTGTTCGACGCCGCGCAGCGCGATCTCGACTACCGCATGGGTTGGTACGTCATCATCGCGACGATTCCGATCGGCGTGCTGGGCTTCCTCTTCAAGGACCAGATCCGGACCGGCGCCCGCAACTTGTGGCTGATCGCGACGATGCTGATCGTGTTCGCCGTCGTCATCGCCGCAGCCGAGCGCTTCAGCCGCAAGGAACGCCCGATCGAACAGTTGACGACGCGCGACGGTCTCGCGATGGGTTTCGCACAATGCCTCGCCCTGATCCCCGGTGTTTCGCGGTCCGGTGCAACGTCGAGCGCCGGACTATTCGCTGGTCTGACGCGTGCAGCGGCCGTTCGGTTCTCGTTCCTGCTGGCCATTCCGGCAGTCACTGCATCCGGACTGTTCAGCCTCCCGGACGCCTTCACGCCATCGGGCGAGGGACTGAGTGCGAGTGGTCCGCAGTTGCTGGTCGCGACGATCGTCGCGTTCATCCTCGGCTACGCCTCGATTGCCTGGTTGCTGAAGTTCGTCGTCGACCATTCGCTCTACTGGTTCGTCGGCTACCGGATCGTGCTGGGCGTGACGGTCATGGGGCTGCTGGCGACCGGCGTCGTATCTGCGACGTAGCCAGTCGCTAGGCTTTCGCTATGACGGTGATCTTGCTCCGGCACGGCGTGTCCACGTCGAATCTGGCGCATACCCTCGCCGGACGTTCGCCTGGCGTCGAACTCACTGACCGCGGTCGGGAGCAGGCGCAGGCGCTTGCCGAGCGGCTCGGCGGCCTACCGATCGAGGAGATCGTCCGGTCGCCGTTGCTGCGCTGCGAACAGACGGTCGAGCCGTTGGCCGAGAAACTGGGTCGCGCCTCGGTCGTCGAGGACGATCTCGCCGAGGTCGACTACGGCGAATGGACCGGGCGCAAACTCGCCGAACTGTTGAAGGAGCCGCTGTGGAAGGTCGTGCAGCGACACGCTTCCGGTGCGGTCTTCCCAGGCGGCGAGGGGTTGGCGCAGGTCCAGACGCGAGCCGTGGCGGCGATCCGCAGGCACGAGGCGCGGCTGGCTGCACAACACGAGCGCGACGTGCTCTGGGTCGCGTGCACGCACGGTGACGTGATCAAATCCGTGTTGGCGGACGCATTCGGCATCCACCTCGACGGTTTCCAGCGGATCGTCGCTGAGCCCGCGTCGATCAGCGTCGTTCGCTACACGGCGACGTCGCCGTATGTCTGGCGGGTGAACGACACCGGCACGGACCTCTCCGCCCTTGCAGCCAAACCCGCGGCTGCCGCGACGACGACATCTGTTCCGGGAGGTGAGGTCGGTAGCGTCGATGCGGATAATGGAACCGAAGAACGAAGCGATGCACGGCAGTAGCTACAGCGATCGGGACAGGAGGTGCAATGGCTCGCGCAATCCACGTATTTCGCACACCTGATCGCTTCATCGCCGGAACCGTTGGTGAACCAGGAGATCGAACCTTCTACCTGCAAGCGGTGCACGACGCCCGCATCATCAGCGTCTCGCTGGAGAAGCAGCAGGTTCAGGTGCTTGCCGACCGGATGGGCATGTTGCTCGACGAGGTCGCCCGCAGGTTCGGCACCGAGGTGCCGCCGCAGGAGACCGAGGTCGGCGACACCAGTCCGTTGGTGATGCCCGTCGACGCCGAGTTTCGGGTCGGGACGATGGGACTCGGCTGGGATGCCGAAGCCCAAGCCGTCGTGGTCGAGTTGCTCGCGGTCACCGAGGCCGAGTTCGACGAATCGGTGGTGCTCGACGACGCCGACGAAGGTCCGGACGCGGTGCGCGTGTTCCTGACTCCGGTGCAGGCTCGGCAGTTCGCTGCGCGGTCCGAGGCGGTCATAGCGGCGGGCCGTCCACCGTGCCCGTTGTGTGGCCAACCACTCTCGCCCGAAGGCCATATGTGCGTGCGCACCAATGGCTATCGGCGAGGCGAAATCTTCAACGGCGGTACCGAGTTCGGCGATGACGTCTGACGCGCTGCGCTCCGGAGAACTCACGCTCGTCGGCCGGATCGTCTCCGCGAGCAACGTCACCGTGGTCTGCGAAGCCGAGCTCGACGGCGAGACCGTGCGTTGCGTCTACAAACCGGTCCGCGGTGAGCGACCACTCTGGGATTTTCCCGACGGCACCCTTGCCGGCCGCGAGGTCGCGTCGTACCTGATCTCCGAGGCGCTCGGCTGGGGCGTCATTCCGACGACCGTCCTCCGCGACGGACCGTTCGGCCCCGGCATGGTGCAGCGGTGGATCGACACGGTCGACAACCACACCGAAGAAGGAAACAAACTCGACCTGATCGACCTGTGCCCGCCCGGCGCGGTCCCAAGCGGGTTCCGGCAGGTGTTGCGGGCGTTCGACGGTAGCGGTGAAGAGGTCGCGCTGATCCACGCCGACGATCCGCGGTTGCAACGGATGGCGGTCCTCGATGTGCTGCTCAACAACGCCGACCGCAAAGGTGGCCATGCGCTCGAGGGCCTCGACGGTCAGGTGTACGGCGTCGACCACGGCATCTGCCTGCACAAGGACCACAAGTTGCGGACCGTGTTGTGGGGCTGGGCAGGCGAACCGATCAACGACGCGCTGATGACCGATATCGCCGCGTTCGCCGAGAGGTTGCCGAGCGGTGTTGCCGACAGCCTCGCCGAGCACGTCACCGACTGCGAAATCGACGCACTGATAACGCGTGCACAGGCATTGGTCGAGACGCCGGTTATGCCACATCCGCGCTCGCAACGCCCGATTCCCTGGCCGGCCTTCTAGCCCTTGCGAGGTCGTTCACCAACGGCAACTAGGCTATTTGCATGCAGTCTTGGTCCGACACCGTCGTCCCCACAGTGCCTGGCAGCGGACCTCCGTTGCGGCTCTACGACACCGCGGACCGCCAAGTCCGCCCGGTCACGCCGGGCAAGACGGCGACGATGTACGTCTGCGGAATCACGCCCTACGACGCGACGCATCTCGGCCATGCGGCGACGTATTTGACGTTCGACCTGGTCAACCGCCTGTGGCTCGACGCCGGTCACGACGTGCACTACGTGCAGAACGTCACCGACGTCGACGATCCGCTGTTCGAACGAGCCGAACGCGACGGCGAGGACTGGATGGTTCTCGGCATGCGCGAGACCGCATTGTTCCGCGAAGACATGGAAGCGCTGCGGGTGCTGCCGCCGCGGGACTACATCGGCGCCGTCGAGTCGGTCAACGAGGTCGTCGAGTTCGTCGAAAAACTTCTCGCGTCGGGCGCCGCGTACGTGGTCGACGACGCCGAATTTCCCGACGTCTACCACCGAGCAGACGCCACCGAGCAATTCGGTTACGAGTCCGGCTACGACCGCGAAACGATGGACCGCTACTTCGCCGAACGTGGTGGCGACCCCGACCGTCCAGGCAAGCGTGATTCGCTGGATGCGTTGGTGTGGAAGGCCGTTCGGCCCGGCGAGCCGTCCTGGCCGTCGCCGTTCGGTCCGGGTCGGCCGGGCTGGCACATCGAGTGCGCCGCAATCGCTTTGAATCGAATCGGAGCAGGCTTCGACGTGCAGGGCGGCGGCAGCGATCTCATCTTCCCGCACCACGAATTCTCGGCCGCGCACGCCGAAGCGATTGTGCCCGAACGGCGATTCGCCCGGCACTACGTCCACACCGGGATGATCTCGCTCGACGGCGAAAAGATGTCCAAGAGCAAGGGCAACCTGGTCTTCGTGTCGAAGTTGCGCTGTCAGCAGGTCGATCCGCGCGCGATCAGGCTCGGGTTGCTGTCCGGACACTATCGTCAAGACCGCCCATGGACCGCTGAAGTCTTGCAAGAGGCGCAGGAGCGCTTGGCGTTGTGGCGCGATGCGGCGCGGCTGCCGAGCGGTCCGTCGGCGGACGATACGATCGCCCGCCTGCGCCAACACTTGGCCGACGATCTCGACACGCCGAAAGCCCTTGACGCCGTTGACGGTTGGGCGCGGTCCGCGCTGGGCTACGGCGGTTCGGACAAAAGCGCGCCCGCAGCGCTCGCGGATGCGGTCGACGCGTTGCTGGGCGTACGCCCACTGTGAGTGAATTTGGCCCCTCTGGGGGCCAGACTCACGCACGGGCGGCGGAGCCGCAAAGTCGAGTAGTTGGCTACTCGCGATAACGCTTTCGAGTTCGGTGAACATCTATAGACAACGACGCAACCCTGCGCGCACATAGTTCACCGAAGGAGCCGCACCATGACAAAGGCGACGGTTCATCTGTTCAACGGTCCGTATGTGACGATCGGCGATCGTCGCGTGGAGGTCCCTGAGGGAAGTAAGCGGCTGGTCGCGTTCGTCGCGCTCCGTGGCTGCCGGGTCGAACGGCGACATGCGGCCGGCACGTTGTGGCCGTTCGGCGACGACAATCGGGCCGCAGGCAATCTGCGCTCGGCGTTGTGGCGACTGCGGTCCGCCGGGGTCGACACCATCATCGACGCCGACAAATGGTCGCTCGCACTCACCGATGGTGTGGACGTCGACGTCACAGAGGTCGACGGCTGGGCAGACCGTGTCATGTCGAACGCGCCGACCGATGCGGATTTCGACGGGATTGCTGCGCGCGGAATGGCTTTGGACCTGCTACCGGGCTGCTATGACGATTGGGTGATCGGCGAGCGCGAGCGTTTTCGTCAGCGAACTCTGCACGCTCTCGAGTCGTTGTCGCGGCTGTGTGTGGCAGCGGGAAGACATGGCGACGCGGTCGAAGCGGCGTTGACGGCGGTCCATGCCGAACCGTTGCGCGAATCAGCGCAGCGCGTGCTGATCGAGGCTCATTTGGGCGAACACAATCTGGTCGAGGCGCGGCGCACGTTCCACGCATATCGCCGACTTGTCAGCCGTGAGTTGGGAGTTGCGCCATCACCGGAGCTGTACTCGATCGTCCGGCTGCCAGCTGAGCCCGTCGTCTCGCAGTTCCGCCCCGCGATTCGCCACGATCCGCGCCGGCGCGCCCCGGCCTAACCCCGTGCGCGCGTCTCACCCCTCGCGGGGTGAAATTCGCGCACGGTTCTTCAGCCCAGCCGGACCGCGATTTCGCCGTCGGAGATCTGCGCCTCGTAGACGGCGACCGAGCCGATGCCCTCGTCGGTGCACGCGCCGCTGGTGAGCGAGTACGCGTATTGGTGCAGCGGACAGACGACGACATCGCCGTCGATCTGGCCGTCCGCGATCGGCCCGCCCTTGTGTGGGCACACGGCATCGACCGCACGGACCGTGCCGTCACCGAGGAGGAACACGGCGATTTGGCGTTCGCCGACGACATAGGCACGTCCTTCGCCGCGGGTGAGGTCGTCGGTCCGGCCGACCGTGGTCCAGGTCATCGGACTGGAACCTGCGGGAGCGGCAGCAGGGGCAACGACGGCGCGAATTGCGCCGGTGACAGCGGCTTTTCGCGCTGCAACCAGGGATCGCGGTAGCCGTCGACCGAGATCTGCATTCGTTCCTCGAGTCCGGTGGCTACGCCGTCCTCGTCGCGTACGAGCAGACGTTGCAACTCTTCGAGCCCGACGCGGGGGACGAAATCGTAGGTCCGCTCGAGCCATTTCCCGTTTTCGCGGTAGTACTGGATGAACCGGGATGCCAAGGTCAGCACGGCTTCACCCGATTCGACGGTAGCCAGCAGGTCGCCCTTGCGGATGTGGGCGCCCGCCGCGCCGCCTATGTAGATCTCCCATTTGCCGTCGCCGACGGACACAACCCCGAAGTCCTTGCACAGAGCTTCGGAGCAGTTGCGCGGACACCCGGCGACCGCGAGCTTGAGCTTGCCTGGCGTTTCCAGACCCTGGAAGCGTTCCTCCAGGGCAATGCCCAAGGCGGTCGAGTCGCCGAGGCCGAAACGGCAGAAATCGCTGCCCACACAGGTTTTCACGGTCCGGAAAGCCTTGCCGTAGGCGAACCCCGACGGCATGTCCAGATCGCCCCACACCTTCGGCAGGTCTTCCTTCTTGATGCCGAGCAGGTCGATGCGTTGGCCACCAGTGACTTTCACCAAGGGCACGTTGTACTTGTCGGCGACGTCGGCGATGCGGCGCAACTGGTCGGGCGTCGTCACGCCGCCCTTCATCTGCGGCACAACGGAAAACGTGCCGTCGCGCTGGATGTTGGCATGGACCCGGTCGTTGATGAACAACGCGCCGGGCTCGTCGACCCAGTCCGGACCCCAGACCACGCGCAGCAGCGACGCGAGCGGCATCTTGGCGGTCGCGACCTCGCCTGTTTCGGAGAATGCGGCGAAGACCTCGGATACGGACCGAAGGCCTTGCTCCCGCACCGCGGCAATGAGTTCCGGTTTGCTCATGGGAATGGCGGGCACGTACCAGTTCGCGGAAGGGTCCTCTGCGAGGGCGCCGCCCGCAGCGCAGGCGACGATATCGGCGACCAGTCCCTTGCACGATCCGCAGCCTTTGCCTGCGCGAGTCTTGGCGACAACCTGCGCGACCGAGGTGGCTCCAGCGTGCACGCAGGCGACGATGTCGCCTTTGCTCACGCCGTTGCAGTTGCAGACCTGTGCGCTGTCGGCCAATTCGGCGGCACCTGTTGCCGCACTAGGTGTTCCGAGGTCGAACAGCATGCTGATCCGTTCGGCAGGCAGCGCGACCTTGTCGTCGAATGCCTGCGAGAGAAAGCTGATCTTGCTGATGTCGCCGAGGAGGGTCGCGCCGATCAATTTCCCGTCTCGAACGACGACGCTCTTGTAAGTTCCGGTGCTTGGCTCGAAGAACTGGACGAATTCGTCGTCATCGCGTTCCGGTCCTTGCACACCCATCGAAGCGACGTCGACGCCGGCGACCTTGAGCTTCGTCGTCGACCGCGAACCGTGATACGCCGCATCGGGTTTGACGCCGGTCAGCACATCGGCGAGGACCGCTGCCTGCTCCCACAGCGGCGCGACCAGTCCGTAGACCGCGCCGCGGTGCTGACAACACTCGCCGACCGAGTAGATGGATCCTTCGTCTTCGCAACGCATCTGGTCGTCGACGACGATGCCGCGCTCGATGACCAGACCGCCACCTCTGGCGAATTCGACATTCGGACGGATGCCTGCGGTGACCACGACCATGTCGGCGTCGATCGCGGTCCCATCGGCGAAGCCGACTCCGGTGACCTCGTTGCGCTCACCGCGAAGCACTGCGGTGGTGCGTTTGGATGTGTGCACCCCGACGCCGAGTTCCTCGATCTTGTTGCGCAACACCTTGCCGCCGCGTGCATCGAGCTGCTGGTTCATCAGATGGCCGGGGGAGTGGACGACGTTGACCGTGAGCCCCTGGGTCCGGAGGCCGTAGGCGGCTTCGAGGCCGAGCAGTCCGCCGCCGATGACCACGGCCGACACGTCGTCATGTGCCTGCGCCATCTGCAGCATTCCGTTGGTGTCGGCAATCGTCCGGAAGCCGAAAACGCCTCGCGCCAAACGCCCGTCGGCCTCGCGCAGACCGTCCATGTTGGGGAAGAAGGTATTCGAGCCGGTCGCGATGATGAGCACCTCGTACTCGACGACTCGGCCACTCTCGCAGGTCACTTGCTTGGCGAATCGGTCCAGCTTCATTGCCCGGTCGCCGACGTGGAGTTTGACGCCGTTTTCGCGATACCAGGTCATGGGGTTGAGCATGAGGTCTTCGTCGTCTGTCGTCGCTTCACCGGACAGCACATGCGACAACATGATTCGGTTGTAGTTGCCGTACGGTTCGTCGCCGATCATGGTGATCTCGAACTTGTCGTGGTCGCGGGTCAGGATTTCCTCGACGGTCCGGGCACCTGCCATGCCGTTGCCGACGACCAAGAGCCGCATCAGATTTCCACCAGACCGAAGTCGACGACGACCTCGCCGCTCCGGCCTGCGGGTGCTGACACGACAAGCTCGAGGACGGTATCGGGGTCGACGTCCTCGACGACGCGCAACGGAATGTTGACTCCGGCTTTCGCTCCGATCGGGAAGACGCGCATCGATTCGCCGTCGCGTAGCAAGGTGACAACGATCAGCTCGGACGACGAATTGCCGCCGCGGAAGTACAGCGGCTGGGCGATCGAGCCAGCTGGTACTACATATTTCATCGTAGGGTCGATGAGTTCGGGCTTGTCCAGGCCTGCGCCGGAGAAGCTGAAAACGCCCTGCAGGAACCGCGGAGTACTGGCCATGAGACCTAGCGTCCGGTGGTCGGGTGACGCGGATGCTGCCGGGACGTTACGTAGGGATCAGGAAGATCTCTCGAGGAGCCGGTCCGCGCGGTCAGTACGGCGTCGAACTTCGAAGGTGATGCGCGCCAGCGCCCAGCGGTATGCGGAATGAAGCACAATGCCGAACGCGAGCGACACGGCGAGTGCGAGCAGGCGATGGTCGCCGAACAGCGGGTAGATCTGCCAATGCGTGAGGTAGACGAACAACGATCCGCTCGCGAGTGCGGCGGCAACGGGCGCGACGAAGGCGGGGACGCGGATGCTCGGCACAGCGATCAGGAGGAGTAGTCCGGCGATGACGAGCGTTTCGCGCGCGCTGTCGTGGAAGTAGCCGGGGACGTTGACGATCACAATGGCCGCGACGAACAGGCGATACCACATGGTCGGCGCTTTGGCCGCCGCCCAGCCGAGCGCGAAGAACCAGAAGCAGAGCACGGTGTAGCGGCGGGTGTCTTGGCTGGGGTCCAGACCGAGCACGTCGAAGCGCACGGCGAGCGCGATCGCCAGGACGGCGAGGGCGAACCAAAACGGTCGCGACCGCTCCACCCGATCGATCCACGGAATCGCCATCAGCGCCAAGACGCCCGCCAGCATGAAGACGAGCACCTCGACGAACCAGAGGTGCCCCTGGGTGGGTCCGTCGGGTCCCAGAACCTTGTTGAGCAGGAACAGGTTTGTCCACGCGTAGTCGTTGGTGAATACGAGCGCCAGCGCGATCCACACCATGCTCGGTATCGCGATCCCGGCCGCCGCGAGCGCGATCCATCGCGTGCGCTGGGCCAGAGTCGGGGCCGGGAGCACGAATCGCGCGAAGTTGTACCCGGCGATGCCGAGGAGGATGTGCGCGCCGCCCCACAATTCGAACAATTGAATGTGCGACCCGACGACGAGGACGATCGCCGCTGCACGCAGCACGACGCTCATCTCGACAGTGCGGCCGAACATGCGGCCGGTCCGGGGGCGGAACTCGCCGATCGGTGTCGTGTGCCAGTCGGGCGGTAACCAGCCCAAGGCATCCTCGAGTTGGATCGACATCGTGACGTAGGTGAGCGAATCGCCGCCGAGGCTGACGAAGGTGGCTTCGTCGGTGACGTCGACCGGGGCGACGCGGAGAACTTCTGCGAACAGCGCGCGGACGTCGGTGGGAGCCTGTGGCTGCGGCTGCTGTGTCGCGAGCGCCTTGACCGCGGCGTAGTCGGGTTTGCCTGCCGGCGTGCGGGGCAGATCGTCGACCAGACACACGCGCACCGAGTTCTGTGGCAACCCGCAACTCTGCGCTACGAAACGCCGAACCTCGCCGACGTCGTGCTTGCCGGTGACTGCGACGATCACCTGGTCGCCGCCGTCGGCGCAGAAAGCCTCGATTCGACGGTCGGCGAGCACGGTCTCGATCCGAGCGAGGTCGATTCGTAGTCCGAACAACTTCACGAACCGATTTGCCCGACCCACGATCTCGAACAGCCCATCGTCGGTGCGCCTGGCGAGGTCGCCGGTCCGCAAGCGCTCGACCGTGCGGCCCAGGGCCAGGTCAGCCGGGGACTCCGCATAGCCGAGCATCACGTTGGGTCCGGAGTAGACGAGCTCACCCACTGCCGGGTCGTCGATCGACGGCTCGATGGTCAACGACCCGCCAGGGATGACCACACCGATGGCATTGGGGTGCGTTTTCGCGAGATTCGGGGGCAGATACGCCATCCGCGCGGTCGCTTCGGTGGCGCCGTACATGGCGAAGAACTGCCAGTTGTTCTGCTCGCCGAGCGCGGCGTACCGGCTGACCCGGTCGGGTGCGAGCTTCCCGCCCGCCTGCGTGAGATAGCGCAGGTGAGGGAGCTGCATCCGGTCGAACCCGATGCTCTCGAGTAGGTCGAACGTGTAGGGCACGCCCGCAAGGGTGGTCGCGCGGTGCTCGGTGAAAAGGGTCCAGAAGCGCGGATCGACGACGGAGTGGTCCGTCACGATCACGCCTGCGCCGCGGACGAGGTGGCTGTGCAGAACGGACAGTCCGTAGCAGTAGGACAGCGGCAGGCTCGTCACCGCACGGTCTGCCGCCCCGATGTCGAGGTACTGCGCGATCGATGTCGCATTCGCCAGCAGGTTGGCGTGCGACAGCCGGACCAGCTTCGGCGAGCCAGTCGAGCCTGAGGTGCTGAGCAGCAGCGCGAGGTCCGGGTGCAAGTCGTGCGCGGAGTGGGCGCGGCGTTCGTCGAAGTTGCCGTGGTCGACGACGATGTCGGGGTCGTAGGTGTCCGTCAACGGGGTCAGGTCGCTGTCGGGCGAAACGAGGATTGCGACGTGACCGGCTGCATGCACTGCGAGGTAGCTGACGATCGTCTCGATGTCGTTGCGCGCCATGATCATCACCAGCCGTCGGCTGGGACCGAGCTGCGCCGCGGTGGTGGCGACTTCGTCCGCAAGTTCGCGGTACGTGAGCTGGCGTTCGGCATCGATGAGTGCCACGCCATCGCCATGGCTCGTGAGGCAATCCACGAGTTTGGTTAGCGTAGCCATACTTGGGACTGTACCGGTCCGGCTCCACCACCCGTGCGTGCGTCTAGCCCCCATAGGGGCCAAATTCACTCACAGTTATCAGGGCAGGATGTTCGCAGTGCGGGCGCGATCGAGCCAGTGCAGGTAGCGGCTGGTCAGCATCTCGTACAGCTCTTCCTCTGTCGGGGCCAGGGGATCGACCACGCTCCAGAACGACGCGTTGGGCAAGTGTCGCGGTCCGTCCGCGAGACCCTGTAGGAAGACGAACTCCTGGGTGGTCGTACCGGCAGTCCACAACCACGACTGCATCGACTCCGGACCTATCCGCTCTCGGTGGGTCGCCGAATAGTTCACGGCGAGTTGCATGGTCGGTGCGGGAGGAGCCGTAGGCACATCGCGTCTTCCGAAGATCGACCGTCGATCCGCCTTCGTGGCCCCTCGTGTGGCCACGCTCGTCGGCATGTTCGGGGGCACCTCGATCGCCATGAACGACCAAAAGATCGGCTCGAACGCCGACCACTCGACCTGCTGCTGCGCCAATTCTTGCTCCTGGGTGTCGCCGTCGGTAATGAAGACGACGAATACGGGCAGGTCACTGTCTTGCGGCTGACGAGGCTCGAACCGTGGCCCGCCGTCGGTCTCAGGGAAGTAATGCTGGCGAATAGTCTCGAGCGCGGCGCCGTAGTTGGTGCCTGCATCGAACCCGCGATGCTCGATCAGTTGCTGCACGTAGCCTTCGACGCTGCGCAGGTCCAGCGGTCCTTCGGTGTGACCGCCAAGCCCGCCGAACGTGAAGACATCGCACTGACCGTCGTCGTCGAACTGGACGGCGAGTGCGAGCAATCGCTCGGTCAGCTGTTGCACCTTCCCCGACACGTAGAGCCCGATCATGGACGGCGAAATGTCGAGGCACACCGCTACTCGGGCCTTGTGGCTTCCCAACCCCCGCTTCTCGAGGACGACGCCAGCGCGTTTGACCATGTCGATCATGTGCGGCGGCGAACCGAGTAGTTGCTTCTCCAGCCGCACGGACTTGGTCGGTTCGGCCGCTGCCGCTTCGTCCACGGAGATCCCGTAGTCACGCGCCAATCCCGCGAGCCCCGACGCCCAACCCGCGCCGACGGCCCGAAATTTCCATGCGCCGTTGCGTCGGTACAACTCGCCGAGCACGAGCGCAGTCTCCGGACCTGCACGGGTGACGTCGAACCGCGCGATATCTGCGCCGGATACGCCGTCGACGACCGATACGTGCAATCCCATGACTTGACCGATCGGCTCGTTATCGGTCGATGCGGTCAGGGCGATCGTCTCGATTCCAGGGGGCAATTCTGCGAGGTCGACGCTGAGGGTTTCCTGCGTGCCCAACGTGCCTTCGTGACGCACGGACCCGTCGGTCGAGGCCGGCTGGTTGTAGAACACGAAGTCGGCATCCGAGCGGACCTTGCCTGCTGCGGTCAACAGCAGTGCACTCGCATCGAGGTCAGGTCCTTGTGTCCAGCCCACGATCACGCGGACCTGCTGTGTTCCGGCCGGAAGCGCGATGTTTCCACCGCTGGTCAGTGTGGTCACGTCTCATGATCCCGCCTGTGCGTGCGTCTAGCCCCTATAGGGGCCAAATTCACTCACAGTTGCCGGGGCCGAGGCATCAAGAACGGCGCAAGCACCGCGAGCAGAGCGGCAGGCAGGATGAACGCGACGACCGGGTGGACGCCATACATCGGCGTCAACAGCACGGGCGCCAGCGCTTGACCGCTGAACCGCAAGGACTGAACAACCGACAATGCGCCGCCTCGGTTGCGACCGCCCAGACCGAGGACCGCCGCGTTCACACCGACCAGAATTCCTTGCCCCGCGACACCGGCAAAAGCCCATGCCGCTGCCGCGACGATCAGGACCCCAGCGGTCCCTGCGGTGACGACGAGCACAGCGCCGACGAGTGCCCCGAGCACGACCGCTCGCCTGGCGCCGAAGTTGTCGATCGCAGCACCGACCGGTCGGGCGGCGACGATCCCGGCGATGCCGAAGCCAGTCAGCAGCAGGCCGCGCTGAGTCGGTCCGAGGCCGAATGCGTCCTCGGCGCGGAAGGCCACCAGGAAGTTGAGGCCACCCAACGCGCCCCAGCCCAGCAGCGCGACCGCGCCGATCCGAAGGACGTCTGGTTGCAACGCTTCACGCAGCCGGACCGCGCTACCCGACGGTTCCGAGCCGGCCGCCTCGGGCAGTCCGGCGGCGCCGAGGACTGCCGCGACCACGGCGACCACGACAAATGCCAGGCGCCAATTCACTTCCGCGGCAAGGCCACCCACCAGCGGGGCACTGGTCTGCCCGGCGGCTTGGAGTGCGCCGAACGTGCCGAGTGCGCGGCCGAGGCGTTGCTTCGGCGTGGTCGCTGCCAGTGCCGCCATCAGCAGGGGCGTGGTGAACGCGTTGGCGCAGCCTTGGATCGCCCGAGGCGCGAGCAGGAGCGGCAACGTTGGTGCGAGCGCACAAGCTATCGAAGCGACGACGTAGGCGCCGTACGCAATACGGACCGTCCGGAACCGGCCCCACCGCGCACCGAGTGTTCCCGACACCAGCATCAGAATCGCGAAAGGAAACAGGTACGCCGCCAACGACATCGCGGCCGCCGATGTCGAGACACCGAGGTCCGCGCCGAGTTCGGGCAGCATTGCGGTAACAACGCCACCGCCGAACGGTCCGAGGAAACCGCCCGCGTAGAGAGCCCCGCGCCGCAGATTCATGCCGACAACTGTGCGCGATTTTTACCCCGGGGAGGGTGAGACGCGCGCACGGGGTTAGGCGCCGAAGCTGCCCGGACCGCGTCGGCGCAGATACTTCTCGAATTCCGCGGCGATGGCGTCGCCGTCGACTTTCGCGAAGCTCTCGGAGATGTCGGTCTCGGCGTCGCCACGCTCCTCGAGGGACCGGACGTAGTCGGCGATCTCCTCGTCCTCCTTGGTCATCTCGGTGACGGCTTCTTCCCAGTCTTCGGCTTGGGCAGGCAGCTCGCCGAGTGGAACTTCAACGTCGAGGACTTCTTCGACGCGATGCAACAACGCGATGGTCGCCTTGGGATTGGGCGGTTGCGACACGTAATGGGGAACTGCGGCCCAGAACGAGACGGCAGGCACACCGGCCTTGACGCAGTGGTCCTGCAGGACGCCCGTGATGCCCGTAGGACCCTCGTATCGGGTTTGCTCGAGGTTGAACCGCTCGGCGGCTTCCTTGCTGTACGCGGACCCGGTGACCGGGACCGGCCGCGAATGCGGCGTATCGGCAAGCAGGGCGCCGAGGATGACGACAGTGTTCACCCCGAGTTGCTCGACGAATTCGAGAAGGTCGTCGCAGAAGCTGCGCCACCGCATGTTCGGTTCGATCCCGCGAAGGAGAACGACATCGCGATTGCTGCCGGGAGGCGAGCACACCGACAGCAACGTCGACGGCCAGATGATTTCGCGGGTGACACCGTCGACCTGCTTCACCGTCGGACGGTTCACTTGGTAGTCGTAGTAATCCTCGGAGTCGAGCTCCGCGAGGGGTTCGGCGTCCCAGATCAGTTCCAGATGCTCGATCGCACCACTCGCCGCGTCGGCCGCATCGTTCCAGCCTTCGAACGCAGCGACCAAGATCGGATCGCGCAGCGCTGGCAGGTCGGCATCGGAGGCTAAATCGTCGGAACTCACCTAGTCAGCCTACGGTCAGCGCCGTTGACGTGGAGGAACTGGGCGAACTCGGGATGATCACGAGCAAAACGGGGCGTGTCCGACCGTGTCGGTCTGTCCCACTACTATTTAGTACATGTCTGTGTCCTTTAATTCCGGCCTGCTCGATGCGCTGAAGCAGCGCGTTGTGATCGGCGACGGGGCGATGGGCACAATGCTGCAAGCCGCCGACCTGACGTTGGACGATTTCCTCGGCCTCGAGGGCTGCAACGAAATCCTCAACGACACGCGCCCTGACGTGCTGCGCCACATCCACCGCGCGTACTTCGAAGCTGGTGCCGACGCGGTCGAGACGAACACTTTCGGCTGCAACCTGCCCAACCTTGCCGATTACGACATCGCCGACCGCATCCGCGAACTCTCGGAGAAAGGCACGCGGATCGCGCGCGAGGTCGCCGACGAGATGGGTCCGGGCGCCGACGGCATGAAGCGGTTCGTCCTCGGCTCGATGGGTCCGGGCACGAAGTTGCCGACGCTGGGTCACGCGCCCTACGCGCAGCTTCGCGATGCCTACACCGAGGCAGCGCTGGGAATGATCGACGGCGGCGCCGACGCGATCCTCATCGAGACGTGCCAGGACTTGTTGCAGGTCAAGGCGGCTGTCGTCGGTAGTCAGCACGCGATGGAGAAGCTGGGCCTTCGGCTGCCGATCATCACCCACGTGACGGTGGAGACGACGGGAACGATGCTGGTCGGCAGTGAGATCGGTGCGGCGTTGACTGCGATCGAACCGCTCGGCGTCGATCTGATCGGTCTCAACTGTGCGACGGGGCCCGACGAGATGAGCGAGCACCTGCGCCATCTGTCGAAGTTCAGCACGCTTCCGGTATCGGTGATGCCCAACGCAGGCCTTCCGGTCCTGGGCGCGACGGGGGCGGAATATCCGCTGCGGCCCGAAGAACTTGCAACCGCGCTGAGCGGATTCGTGCGTGAGTACGGACTCGCGTTGGTCGGTGGCTGCTGCGGTACGACGCCCGAACACATCCGCCAGGTTGCCGCAGCTGTTCGCGAGACCGAGCGCGGCACGCGCAGTCCCGTGCACGAGCCCGGCGTCTCGTCGCTCTACACAGCGGTCCCGTTCGAGCAGGATTCGAGCATCCTGATGATCGGCGAGCGCACGAACTCCAACGGCTCCAAGGCGTTTCGTGACGCGATGCTCGCGCAGGATTACGACAAGTGCCTCGACATCGCGAAGGACCAGACCCGCGACGGCGCCCATATGCTCGACCTGAACGTCGACTACGTGGGCCGTGATGGCGCGGCAGACATGTCGGCTCTCGCCAGCCGCTTGGCGACGGCGTCGACGCTGCCGATCATGCTCGACTCCACCGAGCCGGCCGTCCTGCAGGCAGGGCTCGAGCACCTGGGCGGGCGGTCCGCGGTCAACTCGGTGAACTACGAGGACGGCGCCGGTCCGGATTCTCGATTCCAGAAGATCATGAAGCTGGTCAAGGAGCACGGCGCAGCCGTCGTCGCGCTCACGATCGACGAAGAAGGCCAGGCCCGGACCGCTGCGCTGAAGGTGTCGATCGCCGAACGGCTGATCGAGGACATCACGGTCAACTGGGGAATCGACAAGAGCGACATCATCATCGACGCTCTGACCTTCCCGATCTCGACCGGCCAGGAAGAGGTCCGGCGCGACGGGATCGAAACGATCGAAGCGATCCGCGAGATCAAAAAGCGTCATCCCGAGGTCCATACGACGTTGGGTCTGTCGAACATCTCGTTCGGCCTCAACCCGGCAGCCAGGCAGGTCCTCAACTCCGTCTTCCTGCACGAATGCGTCGAAGCGGGCCTCGACACGGCGATCGTGCACGCGTCGAAGATCCTGCCGATGAACAAGATCCCCGACGAGCAACGCAAAACTGCTCTCGACCTCGTCTACGACCGCCGCGACGGCGACTACGACCCGCTGCAGACGTTGATGGCGTTGTTCGAAGGCGTCTCGGCGGCCGACGCACGTGAATCGCGCGCCGAAGAGTTGGCGAAGCTGCCGCTGTTCGACCGGCTCGAGCGCCGAATCGTCGACGGCGACCGCAACGGTCTCGACGTCGACCTCGACGAGGCGATGAAGACCAAGAAGCCGCTCGAAATCATCAACGAGACACTGCTTTCCGGGATGAAGACGGTCGGCGAGTTGTTCGGGTCCGGGCAGATGCAGCTACCGTTCGTGCTGCAATCTGCCGAGGTTATGAAGGCTGCAGTCGCCTACCTCGAACCGTTCATGGAAGCGACCGACGACGACGGCAAGGGTCGGATGGTCATCGCCACGGTCAAGGGCGACGTCCACGACATCGGTAAGAACTTGGTCGACATCATCTTGAGCAACAATGGCTACGAGGTCGTGAATCTCGGTATCAAGCAACCGATTTCGTCTATCCTCGACGCCGCGATCGACAAGAAGGCCGACGTGATCGGCATGTCCGGCTTGCTCGTGAAGTCGACGGTCGTCATGAAGGAGAATCTGCTCGAGCTCAACAACAGGGGAGTGGCCGAGCAATTCCCGGTGATGTTGGGCGGCGCAGCCCTGACGCGGTCCTACGTCGAGAACGACCTCACCGAGGTCTATGACGGCGACGTCTCCTATGCGCGCGACGCTTTCGAAGGTTTGCGATTGATGGACACGATCATGACGCGCAAGCGTGGTGGCGGTCCCGACCCGGACAGTCCGGAGGAGATCGAGGCCCGGCGAAAGGCGCAAGAGCGCAAGGAACGTCACGAGCGGTCCAAGCGCATCGCCGAAAAGCGTAAGGCCGCAGAGACTCCCGTGGTCGTACCCGAGCGGTCCGACGTGGCTGCGGACCTCGCAGTTCCGACACCGCCGTTCTGGGGCAATCGCATTGTCAAAGGTGTTGCGCTGTCGGAGTACTCGGGTCTGCTCGACGAACGCGCGCTGTTTCTCGGTCAATGGGGACTGCGTGGTCAGAAGTCCGGCGACGGACCGACCTACGAGGAGCTCGTCGACACCGAGGGCCGCCCGCGCCTGCGCTACTGGCTGGACCGGCTCACTTCCGACGGCGTACTCGCTCACGCTGCCGTGGTGTACGGATACTTCCCAGCGGTGTCGGAAGGCGACGATGTCGTCATCCTGGAAGAACCCAAACCTGATGCCGCAGAACCCGTTTTCAAAGAACGTTGTCGGTTCACCTTCCCGCGCCAGCAACGCGACCGTTTCCTCTGCATCGCGGACTTCATCCGGTCACGCGAACGAGCGAAGGAAACCGACCAGGTCGACGTGTTGCCGTTCCAGCTGGTCACGATGGGTCAGCCGATTGCAGACTTCGCCAACGAGCTGTTTGCGGCGAACTCCTACCGCGATTACCTCGAGGTCCATGGCATCGGCGTACAGCTGACCGAGGCGCTCGCGGAATACTGGCACCGCCGGGTCCGAGAAGAGTTGACGCTCAACGGGAATTCGCTCGCAGCCGACGATCCGTCCGACGTCCAGGAGTACTTCAAGCTGGGCTATCGCGGCGCGCGTTACTCGTTCGGCTACGGCGCATGCCCTGACCTGGACGATCGTGCCAAATTGGTCGAGTTGCTCGGCTCGGAGCGGATCGGTGTGACGTTGTCCGAAGAGCTGCAACTACATCCCGAGCAGTCCACCGACGCGTTCGTCCTCCATCACCCCGAGGCCAAGTACTTCAACGTCTGACAGCGCTGGTAAGAATCAGCCGGATTCTGTTGGCTGACTTGTCATCGGGCGTTCATTAGCGTCAGCCGAATGAAATGGCCCAGTCCTCTCGCGCGTGTACCGGTGCTCAATGTGGTCGGTGTGATTGCCGTCGTTCTGGCGGGCGCAGTGATCACGGTGAAGAACTTGCCGGAGGACACGCCGAACCAGATTCTCAACGTGTCGTACGACCCGACCCGTGAGGTCTATGCCGAGCTCGACAAGAACTTCGTCGAGGCTTACGCAAAGCAGACCGGTACGACACTGGACATCAAGCAATCGCACGGTGGTTCGGGGCGGCAGGCTCGCAATGTGATCGACGGCAGCGAGAAGGCGAATGTGGTGTCACTGGCACTGGTCAGCGACGTCGATACGCTGCGCAAACGCGGACTGGTCGCCGAGGATTGGCAGAAGCGCTTACCGAACAACTCGATTCCCTATACCTCGACCGTCGTGTTCGTCGTGCACAAGACGAATCCGAAAGGCATCCACGACTGGCCGGACCTGGTGAAGGACGACGTCTCCGTCGTCACCCCCGACCCCAAGACCTCCGGCAATGGGCAATTGAGCTTTCTCGCCGCCTGGGGTTCGGTGACCACGCGTAACGGCAGTGCCGAGCAAGCGAAGGAGTACCTCAGGTCGCTGTACGACCATGTCGCTGTATTCGACGCCGGCGCTCGTGGGTCCGCGATAAGTTTCACCGACCAGCACATCGGCGACGTGCATTTGACGTGGGAGAACGAGGCCATTCGCGAGGTGGCGGCCCACAGCGACGAGTTGGAACTCGTGTATCCGCCAGTCAGCATTCATGCCGAGCCGGCCGTGACGTGGGTGGATGCGAACACCAAGGACGAGAGGACGGCGGCGTACAGCAAGGCCTATCTGGAATACCTCTTCACCGATCCAGCGCAGGAGGTCCTCGCCCGATACGGCTACCGCCCGGTGAAGCCGGAAATCTTGGCCGAACATGCCGACACGCTGCCGAACATCTCGCTCTTCCCGATCACCGCCATTGCGAAGGATTGGAACGACGCACGGGAGAAGTTCTTCTCCGACAACGGCATTTTCGCAACCGCATCGTCGGCGCAGTAAGGAACGGGTCATGAGTTTCGCAATCAAGTACGACGTGCCGACCGGTCGCCGCGACCTGGTCGCGGGACTCACCGTGGCCGCGGTCGCCCTCCCGCAGGGCATCGCGTACGCGCTGATCGCGGGCGTCGATCCAAAATTCGGCGTCTACTCCGCGATCGTCGTGACGGCGATCGCCTCGATCTTCGGCTCTTCGTCGCACCTCATCAACGGTCCGACCAGCGCCATCTCACTGCTGGTCTTCAGTTCGCTGTCGTTCATCGATCCCGAGAACCGCACCGTCCTGTTCGAGGCGTTGTTTCTACTCGGAGTACTGGTCGGCGTGTTCCAGATCCTCATCGCGGTGTTCAAACTCGGCGACCTGACGCGCTACATCTCCGAATCGGTGATCATCGGCTTCATGGCCGCGGCGGCCTTCCTCCTTGCGATCGGGCAGATCGCAAACGCCTTGGGCGTCAAGGACAAAGGCGACGGCCACATGCAGGTTCTGCATCGGCTGTACCTGACCTTGTTCCACGGTGACGCGATCAACTTCAAGGCGCTCTTCCTCAGTGTCACGGCGATCGTTGTGGCGGTTGTGCTGCGTCGATTGGTGAAGCGCTACGGACTTCCGCAGGTCGACCTGCTGCTCGTGCTGGTGGTTGCGGGTGTCATCGCCTATGCGGCGGGTTGGTCGATCCCCGGTGACGACGGCAAGACCGCTGTGAAGGTTGCGGCGAAGATTCCGCAGAGTCTGCCGTCTCTGCACGTACCGGTCGTCGATGTGAGCACTCTGGCGCAACTGTCGCAGGGCGCCCTCGCGATTGCGTTCATCGGCCTCATCGAAGCCTTGTCGATCGCAAAGGCGATCGCGCATCAGACCCAACAGAAGATCGACTACAACCGGCAGATCCTCGCGGAAGGGTTCGCCAACCTGGTCGGCGGCTTCTTTCAGAGTTTGCCTGGTTCGGGTTCACTGTCGCGATCGGCGATCAATCATCAAGCGGGAGCTGGGACGCGGTTCTCCGGCATTGTCGCGGCGGCGACGGTCGCTGCGGCCTTGCTGCTGTTTGCGCCGTTGTTGCAGTACGTTCCATCGGCCGCGCTGGCGGGCCTGCTGATCGTGACGGCCGCGCGGCTGGTCGATTTCCGCCGATTGTTTGCGACGGTCAGGGCGTCGCGTTACGACGCGGGACTGGTCATCATCACCGCTGTGACGGGTGTGTTGGTCGATCTCGACAAGGCGGTCCTGCTCGGCATTGCACTCTCGATTCTGTTGTTCGTGCCGCGCGCAGCGAAGCTCAAGGCCGTCGAACTGACGGTCACGCCCGAGCGCGTGATCCGGGAGAAGGTACCGACCGACCCGGACGATCCGACGATCGTCATCTACGACCTCGAGGGCGAGCTGTTCTTCGGGGCGGCACCGGAGTTGGACCGCTATTTCGACACCTTGAGCAGGCGGATCAGGGACGACGGGGTCGCGTTCGTCGTGCTGCGGCTGAAGCGGGTGCGCAATCCCGATGCGGTGACGATCGAACGTCTGGAGCATTTCCTGCGCGAGGAGAGCGGTCACGGTGCGACCATCCTGCTCGCCGGTGTGCGGCCGGACGCGCTGAAAGTGTTGAAGAACGTTGGCTTCGACAGCTGGTTCCCGGAGGAGCAGATCTTCCCGGAGGAGCAAGAGGAATACTCCGCGACGCTGAAGGCGGTGCGATACGCAACCGCTGCCGCTGGAAAGATCGAAGAGGAATCTGCCAAAGAAGTTGCGGCGCAGTACTACCTCGTGTGAGTGCCGCCCAGCAGGATCATCTCGAGCGCGGGGGCCATGGTGTCGATGATGACCTGACGTTGCAGGTCGGCGAACGGTCTGGCTACTACGACGTAGCGCGCGATCACGACGCCGACCAACTGGCTGGCCATCATGCCCGCGCGGGCGGCCGCCATGTCGGCGCCAAGACCCGCTTCGGTCAGCCTCGTTGCGATCGGTCCGGCGATCGAGTCTTCGAGGAAGCTGCGGATCAACGCGTTTTCCGTCGGGTCGTCGCTCAGGTTGCTCACGAGCGCGAGCAGCGGCGACCGGAATTCGGGGTTGTCCCATGTCTCCAGCAGGGTCGTGAGGATCCGGCGGGGGAGCCCTTCGACGCTGCCCTTGAGCTGGGGCGGTATCAACGTCATCGGGTTCGCACGTAGCGCGAGAGCCTCTTCGAACAACTTCTGTTTCGAGCCGAAAAAGTAGTTGATCATCGCGGCGTCGACACCTGCGTCGGTTGCGATTGCACGCACGGTCGTCGCCGTGAATCCCTCGGCGGTGAACCGCGCGCGGGCCGCGTCGAGGATGGCCTGACGTGTCTCTGGCTGGCCGGCCCGTCGGCCAGGACCGGGTTTTTCGGCCCTTTTGTTCATCCCCTTATTCATCACTGTTGAATTATAGCGCGGACTGTGTCAGAGTTATTTCAACATCGTTGAAATAACCAACCGAGGAGCAGTCATGACCACCAATCTGGCCCCCAAGGCAGAACCGTCCAGCAAGGCGAAACGGCTGCTGTTGCCGGGCGTCTGTCTCTCGCTCGCGACCGTCGTGTCGGCGGTGACCTCGCTGAACGTCGCGCTGCCCGACCTGGCTCGCGACACAGGGGCGTCGCAGACCCAGATTTCCTGGGTGGTAGACGCCTACGCGCTGGTCTTTGCATCGCTGCTGCTGGTCGGCGGCGTGTTGGGGGATCGGTACGGGCGCAGGCTGGCGCTGCTGGGCGGCCTGAGCGTGTTCGGCGTCGGCTCGCTGTTGTCGATGTTCACGACCAGCGTCGACGGGCTGATCGGCCTTCGCGGCCTGCTCGGCATCGGCGCGGCACTCGTCATGCCGGCCACGCTCTCGACCATCACGACCGTCTACGCCGACAAGGAGCGGCTACGTGCAATCGGAATCTGGTCCGGAGTAGCGGGCGCGAGTGCGGTTCTGGGCCTCGTCGTGTCCGGCACGTTGCTCGAGTTCTTCTCGTGGCGCGCGGTGTTCGGCCTGAACATCACGATGGCGGTTATTGCGGCAATCATGGTCGTGCGTGCCGTACCGGAAAGCGTCGAACGCCAGGCTCATCGACTCGACATCGGCGGCGCATTGCTCTTCGTCGTCAGCATCAGCGCGTTGATCTACTCGATCATCGAGGCGCCGACCGAAGGCTGGACCTCGGCGCACACCCTCATCGGACTGGGCTTCGGCTTTGTCATGCTCGCCGCCACGGTCACGTGGGAACTGCTCGCCGCTCATCCGCTGCTCGATCCGCGTCTGTTCACCAACCGGATGTTCTCGGCGAGTGCCCTCTCGATCACGGTGCAGTTCGCAGCGTTCTTCGGCTTCGTCTTCCTGATGATCCAGTATCTGCAGCTCGTCGCAGGCCTTGCTCCGCTGGTCGCAGCGCTCTGCATGCTGCCCATGGCAGCCGGCCTGATGGGGTCTTCGCGCAACGCGTTCCGCGTCACCGCCAAGCTCGGCCAGGTACGGACCTGTGTGCTCGGCCTGGTTCTGATCGTGATTGCCATGGGGACGCTGAGCACCCTCGGCGCCGACATCAACTACGTCATTCTGTTCGTCGGACTCCCTGTTCTGGGTGCCGGAATGGGCCTCGCCATGACGCCGGCGACGAGCGCACTGACCGAGGCGCTTCCCGCCGATCAGCAGGGTGTCGCGTCGGCAATGAACGACCTGGCTCGTGAACTCGGTGGGGCAGTGGGCATCGCGGTCCTCGGCAGCGTGCTCGCCTCGACGCTCACCGACAGGCTCGGCGCAACGGGCGGAATCGCTCAACTCGCCCACGCAGACGGTGCCGCGGCGAACCTCGCCCGCAGTGCCTTCGCGGACGGACTCGGTAACTCGCTCACGCTTGCAGCGATCGCAGTCGCGCTCACCGCAGTTGCCGTGGCAGTACTCGGAAGGCGCGCCGTCTAGGCTCTCGAGTTGTGACGACTCGAAGCACGCCCCAGCTGGCGGGTGTCCTCTGGGACATGGACGGGACGCTGCTGGATTCCGAAAAGTTATGGGACGTAGCGGTTTACGAACTCGCCGAGTACCTCGGTGGCACGATGACAAGGGAGGTCCGGGTTTCGCTGATCGGATCTTCTGGCCCCAACGCCCTGCAGACAATGTTCACAGCACTGAACCTCGACCCCGCGCCGGCAGCAATTGCCGACGCGGGTTCCTGGTTGGAGGCGCGCATCACGGCGCTGTTCATGGAAGGCATCCCGTGGCGCCCGGGTGCACAGGACGCGCTGGAGATGGTGGCGCAGTCAGGTCTGCCGATGGCTCTCGTCACAAACACCAAACGGGCACTGACCGAATACAGCCTCGACACGGTCGGGCGGCACTACTTCAGCGCGACAGTGTGCGGCGACGAGGTACCGCACGGCAAGCCGCACCCTGGCGTCTACCTGCGGGCGGCGGAGTTGCTCGGTCTTGAACCGATGAACTGCCTGGCGATCGAGGACTCGCCGACTGGCACAATTGCTGCCGAAACGGCCGGCTGCGGGGTCATGGTGGTGCCGTGCGAGATTCCCGTTCCTGCGGGTCCGGGACGGGTGTTTCGCGATACGCTCATTGGCCTGAAGGTCGCTGACCTGCACATAGCCTTACGTGGCAATGGTTCGTGAGCCTGACACCCAGAGGAAGGGAGATTCGTGACCGCCGGGAGATTGGTCGCGGGTCGGTACCGGCTCACGGAGCAGATCGGTAGCGGGGGAATGGGCGTTGTCTGGCGCGCCCACGACGATCGGCTGGACCGCATCGTCGCCGTCAAACAACTGCTGGTCACGCCTGGTTTGACACCCGAAGAGACCGACAACGCGAGTCGACGGGCGCTACGCGAGGGGCGGATCGCTGCGCGTCTGCATCATCCGCACGCGATCGCGGTGTACGACGTCGCCGACATGGATCATCAGCCCTGGCTGATCATGGAATATCTGGCGTCCAAGAGCCTCGGGACCATCCTCGACGAGCGCGGGACGATGGATCACGAGGAGACTGCGCGGATCGGTGCCCAGGTCGCTTCTGCACTCGCCGCCGCGCATGCAGCAGGCATCGTCCACCGCGACGTCAAACCGGCGAACATCCTGATCGGCGACGACGGCAATGCGAAGATCACCGACTTCGGTATCTCGCGCGCGACCGGTGATGTGACGGTCACCGCGACGGGCATGGTCGCGGGCACCCCGGCCTTCCTCTCGCCCGAGGTGGCGCGCGGCGCCACCCCGGAACCGTCGTCGGACGTGTTCTCGTTGGGCTCCACGCTCTACCGGATGATCGAGGGCCGCCCACCGTTCAGCAAGGGCGACAACACGCTTGCACTGCTGCATGCGGTCGCCGCCGGTGACGTGGACCCGCCGACCAATACTGGTCCGCTGACGCCGGTGATCATGGACATGCTGCGGCTCGAGCCGCAGCAGCGACCGACGATGGTCCAGGCCCAGCGCGCGTTGGCAGCCATTGCGAGCCGGCCACAGCGTCCAGCACCTGTCCCGCCGCGGCCCACTCCGCCGACTGCCCCGATCGCGTCCAGCCCACCACCACAGCCCGCCCCATCGAAGCCGAAGCCGACGACGATCGCGCCCACCAGTCGGCCGACGACGGTCACTACCGCAATTGCAGCGCCGCGCCGCAGGTTCGGGTTCGCCGCCGTCGTCGTCGCTCTGCTCACGGCGATCGGCATCTTGGTCGCCATCTTCTTGAGCGTCGATCGCCCTGGTTCGCCGGGCATCGGCGACACGTCGAACGGCACATTCCCGACCGTCGACTCCGGCGCCACAACGGCGACGTTCGAGCAGATGAGCCAATTCGTCCGGAGCTACTACGGGCTTCTACCTGGCGATACGGACGCGGCCTGGGCGAAACTCGGCAAGAGCTACCAGTCGGCGGCAGGCGGCCGAGCAGGCTACGACTCCTTCTGGTCGAGCATTTCCTCGGTCGAAGTCGGTTCGATCGGCAAACGTGACTCCTCGAGCGTCACTGCGGCGTTGACGTACTCCTTCCCGAACGGGAGCACGTCATCGGAAACACGATGGGTCCAGGTCGGGGTCGACGAGGGCAGCCTCTACATCGAGAACTCTGGGCTGTAGCGCGTTAGGGGCATATCGTGGCCCCATGAAGCGTCGGATTTCGTGGTTTCTGGTCGTCGGAGCGCTCACGGTAGCTCTGGTGGGCTGTTCGGACGACACGAAGGGCACGCCGTCGGCAAGTCCGTCGACGACGACGGCTGCGGCCGCGGCAACTTCGGCATCGCCGACGTCTGGCGCGACGTCGACGAGCAAGTCCGGGACATCCACGAGCTCGACGGCGGCGACCACCACGGACAGCCACCCGTCGCTGTTCCCGGCCGACTTCCCGTATCCGACGAATCTGACGATCGAGAAGCGGACCAATGACAAAGCGTCGGCATTGATCGAAGGAACGACGGCCACGAGTGCCGACGAAATCATCGCGTTCTACGACACCAAGCTGCCACCGCTGGGCTGGACCTACAGCGAGGGGACCTCGAGCGGTGGAGCACATCAGTTCACCCGGGGACCGCTGACCGCCAGCATCGTCGCGTCGAAAATTCCGGATAGCGACCAGACCACGTTCCAGTTCTCGATCATCACCTCCGAGTAGGCAGGCAGGCGAATTCGCCGCCTCGACGCACCACCTGCAACAATGGCTCTTCGTGAAGACCTTCGAATCCCTGTTCGCCGACCTGGAAGACCGTGCTGCGACCCGTCCTGCCGGGTCCGGAACGGTCGCGGCCCTCGACGCCGGGGTCCATTCGCAGGGCAAGAAGGTCCTCGAAGAGGCTGGTGAGGTCTGGCTGGCCGCCGAGCACGAGAGCGACGAATCGCTCGCCGAGGAGATCTCGCAACTCCTGTACTGGGTGCAGGTATTGATGGTCGGGCGGGGCTTGAAGCTCGAGGACGTTTACCGACATCTGTAGGTCGCGCCCCGACTGAGCCTTCCCACACAGAAAGAGACTTCTACGATGCTGCGTGTTGCAGTACCCAACAAAGGCGCCCTCTCCGAGGCAGCTGCCGAAATTCTTACCGAAGCCGGCTACCGTCGCCGGACAGATTCCCGTGACCTGACTGTTCTCGACACGGCCAACCAGGTCGAGTTCTTCTTCTTGCGGCCCAAAGACATTGCGATCTACGTCGGTTCCGGCGAGCTCGATCTCGGCATCACCGGTCGCGATCTGGCCTTGGACTCGGGCGCGACGGTCGACGAGCGGCTCGCGCTCGGATTCGGACGGTCCTCGTTTCGCTACGCCGCTCCGGCTGGCCGGGAGTGGACGCCGAACGACCTCGGCGGGTTGCGGATCGCGACCTCGTATCCCAACCTCGTGCGCGCCGACCTGAAGGCACGCGGTCTGGAGGCGACGGTGATCCGCCTCGACGGCGCTGTCGAAATCTCCATTCAGCTCGGCGTCGCCGATGCCATCGCCGATGTCGTCGGGTCCGGGCGGACGCTGCGCCAGCACAACCTGGTCGCCTTCGGCGAATCGCTGTGCGACTCCGAAGGTGTCCTCATCGAGCGGGCCGGATCCAACGGCGACGACCGTGCGCGCAACCAGCTCGTCGCTCGCATCCAAGGCGTCGTATTCGCCCAGCAGTACCTGATGCTCGACTACGACTGCCCGCGCAGCTTGCTCGACGAGGCCGTGAAGATCACGCCCGGCCTCGAATCACCGACCGTCGCACCGCTCGCCGACGAGGACTGGGTGGCCGTCCGCGCCATGGTGCCGCGCAAGATACACAACGACGTGATGGACCAGCTCGCCGACCTCGGTGCCAAAGCGATTCTCGCCTCCGACATCCGGTCCTGCCGCGCCTTCTGACTCAGCGAAGGATGGGTTTGACCAGGGCGACAACCTGCTTCAGGACCTGGGGTGTGTCGTTTCGCAGGTCGTATGCGGTCACTACCTTCTGGTTCCCTGAGTCGTAGTCGACAGTGACCGTGTACTCGAACCCATCGCAGCATGGGCCCGGGACGTCGTAATTCAAGTCGGTGAACTCGCGGCTGGAGACGAGGTCAAGCAATTGCGTCCTCGTGTCGGCGTCGAGTTCTACGTCCGTAACCGCTTTGTGCACACCTGCGACGCCGCCGGTCTTGAGAACTGTGACCGCTGCGGCATGCGGATTCGCGGGGGTTGCGCTGCCGTGGATCGTGCACGCGCCGAGCAGTGCGAGTGATGCGACGAACAGAACGAATCGGGCCACAGGCATATCCCAGTGTGCCTCATCGGTTCAGGTTGATTTCAACCGCAGACTGCGTGGTCAGCGCGTTGATACGTTGCCGCGCATGTCCAACGAGAAACGAATCACCGTGAACGAAGACTGGCTTGCCGTCATCGTCGGTCTCGCCCTGCTGGCACTCGTCCTGGTGGGCGCAATACCCGACGGGCTGGTGCCGTGATGACCGAGATCGAGACCACCTCCGAGACCACCACCGAAACCAAGACCGCCGGGACGACGAACGACGCGATCGTTGCAGCTGTGGCAGGAGTCGCCGCCGTCGTGGTGCTCGGTGCGCTGACCAGATACTTCGAGGTCCACGTACCGCAATGGGCGGCGGACACCCCGTTCAAGCGTGTCGCGAAATCGATCGAATTCCCCGTCTATGCAATCGCTCTCGGCCTGTTGGGCAATGTGATCCTGACGAAACTCGGCATCCGGGAACGTCTTTCAGCAGGCTTCCGGACCGAGTTCTTCATCAAGACCGGCCTTGTCCTGCTCGGGGCGTCGATCAACTTGAAGATCTTGGTCACCGCGGCCGGACCGTCGATTGTGCAGGCCCTGTTGCTGATCACGACGGTGTTCGGGTTCACGTGGTGGCTCGGCGGTCGGCTGGGGCTCGACGACAAGCTGCGGGCATTGCTGTCGTCGGCGGTGTCGATCTGCGGCGTGAGCGCTGCGATCGCCGCGGCTGGCGCGGTCCAGGCCAAGCGTGAGCAGTTGGCGTACAGCGCCTCGCTAGTCATCGTGTTCGCCCTGCCGTCGATCTTCCTGTTGCCGTGGCTGGCAGGGGTTTTCGGACTGTCGGACCCGGTCGCTGGTGCATGGATCGGCGGCAACATCGACACGACCGCCGCCGTGGCAGCCTCCGGCGCGATTGCGGGGGAGGACGCGCTGCAGATCGCGACCATCGTCAAGACCACGCAGAATGCGTTGATCGGCTTCGTCGCGATCGCCTTGACCGCGTATTTCGCGTTGAAGGTCGAGCGGGTCGAAGGCGCACCACGACCGTCGATCGGCGTGTTCTGGCAGCGGTTCCCGAAGTTCGTGCTCGGGTTCATCGCCGCGTCGATCATCGGCACCCTCTACCTGCAATCCGCCGGGGCGGACGGCAAGGCGCACATCGCGATCGTCAACGATCTGCGGACCTGGTTCCTGATCTTCGCGTTCGTCTCGATCGGTCTGGAGTTCTCGGCGCGCGGCTTGCGTGAGGCTGGCTGGCGCCCGATCGTAGTGTTCGCGTCGGCGACGGTGGTCAATATCGTTGTCGCACTTGGACTCGCGACCCTGCTGTTCTCGAACTTCGAGGTCTAGCGGCGCAACGCAGACGTCGCGTCGTACTGGTCTCGCTTGTTCTCGGACTGCCAGTCGTACCAGCGCTCCCACGCCTGGACCGACTGCTGCTGCCAGAGGGCATCGATGGGCGGTACGACGCGACGCACGCCTTCCAACATGGCAACCAGTGGCGCTCGTGCCAGCAGCAGAGCCAGTCCCAACCATGGGGTGGGGAGGTCGTAGCGGCGCCGGTTCCACGGAAGCATGAACAGCTTCGTGTAGCCGGCCTGGATGTTGAGATGCAGCAACGCCCGCGCCCTGTCGACGCCGCGCTGGTGGGGCTTGGGCGAGAACGACGGTACGAACGATTCGACCAACTCGCGCCCCAGGTCGCCGGCATCGTTCGATCTGGTTGCGTCGAACAGATACAGAATGCGGACCGCGTCGGCGACGGTTTCGGGATAGATATCGTCGCATCGCACGCCGATGAGATGCCCGAGGTAGCGGTTGAAGTGCAATAGCGCCAGGATCTCCTGGTGCGACGTGAGGTAGCCGAGCGCGTACAGCCCGAGTGCCGGTCCGACGCTACCGCCCAGCAAAGTCAGCATCATCTCGGCCTGGCTGATCGGCAGACCCCAACGGGCGCTGTCCCATTCGGCATGGTCGGTGACCCGTCGGCGCACGCTGACGTGCATCACGCGGACCTTCATCGAGATCGTCCGAGCGGGTGATCCTGGTGTGAGGGCCGCGCCCGGCCTACAGACCTCGATCCACCATCGACTCGTCCCGAGGTAGCGGTGCAGCGCGCGGTCGCCTGCGTAACCGCCCGACAACGACAGTGGGACGGCCAGCGACGCCTCGGTGTAGGTGTCCATCGTCCCGGCGTTCGCGATCGAGCCCAAGGTGTAGCCCCAGCGGCGCCAGACGGCAGCGCCCTGCTCGACGAGGTCCGGCTGCACCCACTCCGGTATGTGCTCGAACTCGGCGAAGAGTTCGCGCATCGACTCGGGTGCATCGGGGATCTCGTCGATCGACGTTTCGAGTGCGCGGTCGAGTAGGTCGCGCGACTTTCGTGCGCCCAGCGGTCCGAGAAAGGTTTCGTCGACGAACGCCTCAGCGACGGGGTCGCCTTCGGTCAGCAGTTCGCGATAGCGCGCACTGACTTTCTCGTCGGGCAACAGATCGAACCCGGTGACTCGCTTCACGATGTTGCGGACGCGGTCGTTTCCGCTGTTCACCTGCATGGAGCTGATATTACCAGAAACGACAACAGACGTTGTCAGACCACTTTCAGCGTGAGCGGAACGTGCTCGTCAACGAAATCGGTAGGCCAACCTGGGTAGGGCGGGGGAGTGCCGTCGAACGCCGGGCACAGCGGCTTGTAGTCGCACCACTGGCAATGCGGACCGGGGTTGGGCTGGAAATCTCCTGTCTCGCCAGCGGTGAGGATGGCGGTCCAGAGTGCAGACAACGTGCGCTCGAAGCGGAGCAACTCGCCTTCGTCCGGTTCGTAGGTGAGGATCTCGGCATCGGCCAGATACAGCAGGCGTAGCTGCTTGGGAACGATTCCGCGGGTGCGCAAGATGACCAGCGCATAGAACTTCATCTGGAACAGCGCACGCGATTCGCGCATCTCGCCAGGCGCGCGACCGGTCTTGTAATCGACCACCCGGACCTCGCCGGTCGGTGCCAGATCGATCCGGTCGACGTAGCCACGCAAGACCGCGCCGTCCGCCAATTCGACCTCGACGCGCTGCTCGCGCGCCTCCGGTTCGAAGCGCGTCGGGTCTTCGAGCAGGTAGTAGCGCTCGATCAATTCCTTTGCTTCACTGAAGAATTCGGCTCGATCGTCGCCGGTGACCAGCTCTGCAAGGACCGGCTCGGCCTCGACCATGCGCTCCCACGCCGGTTCGACCAGTCCCGCCGCACGGTCGAGAACCCGCTCGACCGCGGCGAGGCCGTACAGATCCTCCAACGCGGCATGCACGACCGTTCCTCGCACCGCGGCACGGCTCGGCGTCTCAGGGATGCGATCGACCGCTCGGAATCGGTACTTCAGGGGGCACTGTTTGAAATCCACGGCGCGCGATGGTGACAACGCGGGCCGGCGTACCGGAGGCGGATCCGAGATCGGATAGGGGGCTGGCAGTTCCGTCGTCGTCACACCTGGCAGGCTATGCCCGAGGACCGACAACTAGCGACAGGACCACATACTCGATGACGGCACGACCTACCGGACCCTTTCAAATCGGCGACCGCGTACAGCTCACCGATGGCAAGGGCAGGCGCTTCACCGTCGTCCTCGAGGAAGGCAAGGAGTACCACACTCATCGCGGCGGCATCTCGCACAACGACCTGATCGGCGTCGACGAAGGTTCTGTCGTGAAATCGGTCAACGGCACGCCGTACCTCGCACTGCGGCCCCTGCTCGTCGATTACGTGCTGTCGATGCCGCGCGGCGCCCAAGTCATCTATCCCAAGGATGCTGCGCAGATCGTCCACGAAGGCGACATCTTTCCCGGCGCTCGCGTGCTGGAAGCGGGTGCCGGTTCCGGTGCGCTGACCTGTTCGCTGCTGCGTGCCGTCGGGCCGACCGGCCGCGTCGTGTCCTACGAAGTCCGCGACGACCACGCCGAGCATGCGGTCCGCAACGTCGAGACGTTCTTCGGCGGCAGGCCCGAGAACTGGGACCTCACCATCGCCGACGTCGCCGAATTCGACGGCCAGGTCGACCGCGCCGTTCTGGACATGCTCGCGCCATGGGACGTACTTCCTGCCGTGGCGAAGGCGCTCATCCCGGGCGGCGTGCTGCTCGTGTACGTCGCGACCGTGACGCAGCTGTCGAAGGTTGTCGAAGCCCTGCGGGCCCAGGAATGCTGGACGGAGCCGCGGTCGTGGGAGTCCATGGTCCGAGGTTGGCATGTCGTGGGTCTTGCGGTCCGGCCGGAGCATCGAATGCAAGGGCACACAGCGTTTCTCGTCAGCGCACGCAAGCTGGCGGAGGGAACGGTCACGCCGAAGCCGCAGCGCCGGTCTGGGAAGGGCTGACCTAGCGCGCGAGCGGCCGGTGCTGGGTCTGCAGGTACCAGAGCGCCTGGTTGGCGTGGATGTTCGCACGCAGCTCGCTCGAGATCTTCTTGACGACGGTGCCGTCCGAGTCGATGACGAACGTGACGCGCTTGACCGGCAACATCCGGGCCAGCAGCCCGCGCCGTTGCTTTCGTTTGTGGGCATGGCGGCCACCGCGCTCGGACACGCGTTCGGCGATGGCGGCAAGGGCGCCGCGGCGGACGCCGAAGTGACTCGCGACCGTCCCGTCGGCATCCGAGAGGAGTGGGAAGTCGAACGCGCGTTGCTGTGCGAAACGGGCCTGCTTGTCGACGGAATCAGGGCTGATGCCCACTCGCTGCGCCCCGACCATCGCGAAGTCGGCACCGAGATCGCGAAAGTGGCAAGCCTCTACAGAACAGATCGGGGACGAGGCGATCGGGTAGAAGAACAGCACGACCGGCCCGTTCTCGAGGAACGAGTAGAGGGCGCGCCGGGACCCGGTGTGATCGTACAAATAGAAATTCGGCGCCTGATCGCCTTCTTGCATAGGTGAAGATTACGCATTTCAGCAGGGTGCGCGGCCCAAAGCCCTCAGGTTGCAGGTGCTGTCGTGGTTCAGCTTCCACGCGCCGTCGACGTTGTCCCAGGTCATATGGATCGGCACGGTGCCGTGCGGTGACGTCACGTCGACCATTGCGATCGCGCTCGTGCCCTGCACGACGACCTCATTGACTGCGAACGTGACCCGACCGTAGTTCTGCAGACCGGCTGCCATGGTTTCGAGCCCCTGCACATGGACGGGTCCGTCGACGATCAGCGGCACCTTGTCGGCCGCCGGAATCGACGGATCCACGAGCTTGGCGAGCGAATCCTGCAACAACTCCGGCGCGGGGGCCGCGACAGCAGGGGGCGGCGGTGTGTTCACGGTTGTTGTCTGCTCGGTCGACGATTGCGCCGACGTCGATACGCCCGGTCCAGCAGTCGGCTCTGCCTGATCGCTGTCGGAACCGCATGCCGCGACGCCGACCGCAACGACTAGTGCACTCGTGGCGATAAAGAAATTGCGGACCACATTGCGGAAAACCACTTGTGCGACCTTTCGATTCGGCGCTTGCTTGAAGTGAACAGAATCGGGGAACGCCACGTTAACACTACGTTCGGTGTGGTCCGAGCAAACATGAAGTGACCAGCTAGCTACGTGTCGGAAAGCGGAATCTCCCCGCTGCCGGTAGCGTTGATAGACCGGTACCGGGAGGAGTTGCACATGAGCCCCATTGATAGTTCGGATTCGGCAGCCTGGCGCGAGCTCGAGGCGTTGCGTGCCGAGGCTGCAGGACTCCGTCGCCAACTTGCCGAGTCACCCGAGCGGTCGCGTGAGCTCGAATCGCGCATCGACTCGTTGACAATTCGGAACACGAAGTTGATGGACACGTTGAAGGACGCGCGTCAGCAACTCGTGGCCCTCCGCGAAGAGGTCGATCGACTCGGTCAACCGCCGAGCGGTTATGGCGTATTGCTGCATGTGCACGACGACGAGACTGTCGACGTCTTCACATCCGGTCGCAAGATGCGGCTCACCTGCTCGCCCAACATCGACACGGACACCCTGGCTCTCGGCCAGACCGTTCGGTTGAACGAGGCGCTCACGGTCGTCGAAGCCGGCAAATTCGAGAGCGTCGGCGAGATCACGACGCTGCGCGAAATCCTCGACAACGGCACCCGCGCGCTGGTTGTCGGGCACGCCGACGAGGAGCGCGTGGTCTGGCTGGCCGAGCCGTTGGCAAGGGTCGCGGAGATCGACGACGTCGACGACCCCGATTCCCCGATCCGGAAGCTGCGGCCGGGCGACTCGTTGCTCGTCGACGCCAAGGCCGGCTACGCATTCGAGCGCATTCCGAAGGCCGAGGTCGAAGACCTGGTGCTCGAAGAGGTGCCGGACGTCGATTACAGCGACATCGGTGGGCTCGGTCGGCAGATCGAGCAGATCCGTGACGCCGTCGAGCTGCCGTTCCTGCACAAGGAACTGTTCCGTGAGTACGCGCTACGGCCGCCGAAGGGTGTTCTGCTCTACGGTCCGCCCGGTTGCGGTAAGACGCTGATCGCCAAGGCCGTCGCGAACTCGTTGGCGAAGAAGATCGCCGAAGCGCGCGGTGAGGATGCCAAGGAAGCCAAGTCGTACTTCCTCAACATCAAGGGCCCCGAGCTGCTCAACAAGTTCGTCGGCGAGACCGAGCGCCACATCCGGATCATCTTCCAACGTGCGCGCGAAAAAGCGTCCGAGGGCACTCCGGTGATCGTGTTCTTCGACGAGATGGATTCGATCTTCCGCACCCGCGGGTCGGGCGTCTCGTCCGATGTCGAAACGACGGTCGTGCCGCAGTTGCTGTCGGAGATCGACGGCGTCGAAGGCCTGGAGAACGTCATCGTGATCGGCGCCTCCAACCGCGAAGACATGATCGATCCCGCGATCCTGCGCCCCGGTCGTCTCGACGTGAAGATCAAGATCGAGCGCCCGGACGCCGAATCTGCGCAGGACATCTTCTCGAAGTACCTCACCGAGTCGCTGCCCGTGCACATCGACGACCTCAACGAGTTCGGTGGCGATCGCGCTGCGTGCATCGCGGCGATGATCGAGAAGGTCGTCGAGCGGATGTACGCCGAAAGCGAGGACAACCGCTTCCTGGAGGTCACCTATGCAAACGGTGACAAGGAAGTCCTGTACTTCAAGGACTTCAACTCCGGCGCGATGATCCAGAACATCGTGGACCGGTCGAAGAAGTACGCGATCAAGGCGGTCCTCGAGTCGGGGTCGAAGGGCCTGCGGATTCAGCACCTGTTCGATTCGATCGTCGACGAGTTCTCGGAGAACGAGGACCTGCCGAACACGACGAATCCGGACGACTGGGCGCGCATCTCCGGCAAGAAGGGCGAGCGCATCGTCTACATTCGCACCCTTGTCACCGGCAAGAACGCGAGTGCCAGCCGAGCGATCGACACGGAGTCGAACACCGGTCAGTACCTGTAGTCACGCGGTCTGCAGCGCCAGCCCATCGAGCAGGCGCTGCAGACCGAACTCGAACAGCGCGTCGAGGTCGAAGTCGTATTGGGCCGCAAAAAGCTGTGCCATGTTAGGCAGCGTCCCTGACGCAAGGATCGCCCCGAGTACTTGGTGTTGCGTCGCCATCCATTTATCGTTGTCCAGGCCGCTCATCGCCTCGGCTTCGGATTCCATCTCGATGTTGATTGCCATCCCGCGCACGTAGTTGAACAGCGTGAGGTGGATGGTGAACTTCTCGTGCAAGTCGAGGCCCTGGCCGTCGAGCGCTTGCAACACCCACTCGGTGTGGGCCATCCCGCGTGGGATCGGTTGCGGCCGCGTCAAAGACAGCGCAGGCGCCAGCCATGGGTGTTTACGGAACATCGCCCATAACGTCGTGAACGCGACCTCCAACTTGCCACGGGAGTCGGCTGGGGGATCGGCGGGGAAGCCCAATTCGTCGAAGACCGAATCCAGCATCAACAACAAGAGACCGTCTTTGTCGTCGACATGGCGATAGAGCGACATGGTCGCCACACCGATATCGCTGGCAACTCGGCGCATCGACAAGGCAGCGAGACCCTCGGCGTCGGCAATGGCGATGGCTGCCGCGACAATTCGTTCCTTTGTCAAGGTCGGCGCAGGCTCGGACGGTTGGGCGCGCGGACGGTTGCGCGATTCAGGCGCGCGGTCGGCGACGACGGTGCCGACGCCCGGCACCGCACGGACCAAGCCGTCTTGCCGCAGGGTTGTGAGGACCTTCGACGCGGTAGCCATCGCGACATTCCAGCGTCGCGTGATGTCTCGGGTCGACGGCACGCGGTCGCCGGGAGCCAGTACCCCAGTATCGATCGACTCTCGTATTTCGGCGACGATTCGCACGTACGGCGGGTCCGCGCTTTTGTCCATTTCAACTCCCGTGTACTAGTGCACGCCGCTAGTGTGTACTAGTGCAGTGTACGTGAACACTCCATGTTTACAACACTATTGATGGTGCACTAGTCAAGAATACGTTGTACGCTAGTTGGTATGACCAACAGCGACGTACTTATCTCAGGCGCCGGAATCGGCGGACCCGCACTCGCATACTGGCTGCGCCAGTACGGGTACAACCCGACTGTGGTGGAGCGCGCGCCCGCTCCGAGGCCAGGCGGCCAGACGGTGGATCTCCGCGGCGCAGGCCGATCCGTCATCGAACGGATGGGGCTCATGGACCGAGTGCGCGAGCTGAGCCTCGAGCAGGAGGGCATCGCATTCCTGCTCGGCAAGGGCCGCATCGCGGCGCGGATGCCCACCGATATGTTCGGGGGCGAAGGCATCGTCTCCGAAATCGAAATCCTCCGTGGCGATCTCGGCCAGGTGCTCTACGAATCGACCGTCGCCGACACCGAGTACCTGTTCGACGAGACGATCACCGGGATTGACCAAGACGCAGACGGTGTCACTGTCACGTTCGAGAAGGCGCCGCCTCGCCGATTCGCCTTCGTCGTCGGTGCAGACGGACTGCATTCGGTCGTTCGCAAGCTGGCGTTCGGCGCGGAGGCCGACCATTTTCGACCGCTAGACCTCTACACGGCGTGGTTCACGGCGCCTGCGGACTTCGAACTCGACGGCTGGTACCAGATGTACAACGCGCCCGGCGGGCTCGTCGCGTCGGCTCGCCCGGGCCGGCTGCCCGGTGAGAACAAGGCGGGACTGAGCTTCCGGTCTGCGCCGCTGGATTACGACCGTCGCGACATCGAGGCGCAGAAGCGAATCGTCGAGGAGCGGTTCGCCCACGTCGGTTGGGAAACCCCGAAGTTGCTGGCGGCGATGCTGTCCGCGCCGGACTTCACTTTCGACTCCATGGGTCAGGTCCATCTCGACAGCTGGTCGCGCGGTCGGGTGGCGCTGCTCGGCGACGCCGGCTACTGCCCGTCGCCACTCACCGGTCTCGGCACCAGCCTTGCACTGGTCGGCGCCTACGTATTGGCGGGCGAACTGGCCGCTGCCGGCGGTGACCACACGGTCGCATTTGCCAACTACGACAAGGTGATGCGGCCCTACGTCACCCAAGCTCAGGAATTACCACCCGGTGGCGTCGGGGGATACGCGCCGGCCTCTGCGCTCGCGATTCGACTGCGCACGACCTCGATGCGGTGGATGGGCCGCTGGCCGCTCCGCAACCTGATGGCCAAGCAATTCGCGAAAGCCGGCGACATCGAGTTGAGCGAGTACGCAAGCGTCTCGGCATGACACCTCACGCCGCCCAGATGATGTCGAACTCGAATCGCCGTGGGGCGATGCGTTTTCGGGCTGGTCGGGGGAGCGGTGGCGCGGTGGATTGGTACGTGTGGCCGGTCGGAGTGGTGAGTTGGTAGGTGTGGAGGCTGGCGCGGATCGGTTCGGCCTGCCAGCCGTCGGCTTGCTTGGCGTAGTTGCAGGCTGCACATAGTCCGGCGCCGTTGAACTCGCTGGTCGGGCCGCCGTCATCGTGAGCTTTGATGTGATCGCGGTGTCGGATCGGGGCATCGCACCAGGGTGTGCGGCAGGCGCGGTCGCGGAGGTCGATGAACCTCGCGAGACCTTTGGGAAAGCAGCGTGCAACGGACTCGAGGCTGGTGAGCGCTCCGGTTCCCGGGTTCGCGTAGACCCGGCGGAGTTCTGCAACGTCGTCGTCGCTGGCGTGCAGGATCCAGTTGCGAGCGATGGCGGCGGGGATGTCGCCGTATCCGTCGACGTGGGCGGGTGTTTCACCGTCGCCGAAGAGTGCCTCGTCGGAAATGGCGACGTTGACGGTGACTGGTTGCGGGGCAACGGTTTCGACGCCGGTGACGCGTTCGACGAGTAGGTCGGCCATCACTTGCCCGCGAGTTCGGTCGCCCGCCTGGCCTGTGCCGACGAGGTTGTCGGCGTCCCGTTTGAGATTGGCCCAGACGGCGACGCCGTCCGCGACGGGCAGAAGTGCGGTCACGTAGGTCATGGTGTCGGGTGCAGGCCGGATGCTGACGTGACGATCACCGACCGCGCGGCGGGCGCGGCGCACGAGGGCTGCGGGGTCGAGTTCAGCGGCGCGGGCGCGTGCGGTTGCGCTGATGGCGCGGTCGCCGAGCCCGGCCAATGTGGCTGCGTCGGAGCATAATTCCCGGTCGATGGTGGCGCGGTCGTCGCGGCTGAGGCACGCGGTTTCTTGGACGAGGAGGGTGGCACGCCATTCGTTCAACTCGCCGGCTTCGAGCAAGGCGAGGGTGTTCGGCATTTCTTGCATCGCGCGGGCGAATCCGAGGTGTCGCCCGCCGCGGTGTGGCGATTCGCGTCTGGCCAAGGCGACTTCGGCACCTACGCTCTTATCGCGGGCATTGTCGAGTTCAGCCGTGATCTTGGCTTGTGCTGCGGCGCATGCGGATTTGAGGTCTTCGAGGGTGCGGATCAGGTCGATATGCGCAGCGTCATCGAGGCCGCGCAGGGTGGCGGTCAGCTCCTCGATTCGGTTATCGATCATGCGAACAGTGTATCGAGGGGTACCGACAAGAAACTCCTGATGCTGTTGTGGCGCAGGGGGTTCGGGGATTCAGTGCCCGGAATATTCGAAGCGGTAGATCGTTTTGCCGACCCGAATGTTCCAGCCCGGCGGCAACGGGGTAGGGGCGGGGCCGAGACGGTTCCACTCCGGTGCGCCGGTCGGTGCGATGAAGGTCCCGTTGGTCGAATGGTTGTCCTGCAGTATGACGAACTCTCCGTCGATCCATACGTACGCGTGCACTCGAGAGACGTAGCCGCCGTCGTCGATTTCGATCGGTGAGGCCTCACCACGTTGGCAAGCGGGATCCCTGCGAGGTGACCGGCCGATGACGTAGGTGCGGTCCAGAAGGATGCGCTTACCATCGTCGCTGACGAGCACGCCGATCGGCGGTTGGCTGGCAATCGTCGGTACATGACGCACGACGCCGACCTGACGATATTCGGTCATGCCTGACAGTTTCGATCGCGAGCGCCGACGCGGCACGAGTAGCCGACTACTTGCTTTGTGGCGCCTCTTCCTGTGCCCATTCGACGTGTTCGCGAACCGCCCACCATTGCGGAACGAAGCCGGTCAGCATGCCGCGCATCGCGTACCGGTCGTTGAGTGCGTACGCGAGGTGACCGACGACCAACAAACCGAACGCAATCGCAAACCAGTCGTGAACGAAGGTCGCGCCTGTCCGCCACGCCAATCGCGTCCACTCCGGGAAGAACATGACGGTCCCGGTACCGAGGAACACGAGTATCGAACCGGCGCTGAGCGCGGCGTTCAATTTCTGGCCGGCATTGAACTTTCCGACGCCTGCGCCGCTCAGCCGCGTCGTCTTGGACCGCAACCAACGCCAGTCGTCGGGTAGGAAGCGATTGAGTCGGCGCAGGTCCGCGCGGTACGACGCAGACGCGAATCCCACGATCAACGGAATCGGCAGGGCATAACCGCAGTACACGTGGACCAGTTCGACGACGTGTCTATTGCCGACCAGCACTGCGAGGGAGCCGTTGTAGAGAATTGCTGCCGTCAGGATGCACGCGATCGTCAGTCCGCCAGTGGACCAATGCACCCAGCGTTCGACGCGGGTGAACCGGTGGAGGTCCGCGTCTTCGTCAGGTTGGGTCATCGTCACGACCGTTCGACTCGCCGACCCACCCATCGATCGAGTAGCCACGCTCTTCCCAGTAGCCGGGCACGACCTCCTTGGTCAGTTCGATGCCGCCGAGCCATTTGAGACTTTTGTAGCCGTACATCGGTGCGACATACAGACGAACCGGGCCGCCGTGGTCGTGGGTGACGGGTCCGTCGATCATCTCGAGGGCGACCAGAACGTCGTCGCGTCGCGCTTGCTCGAGGGTGAGGCTTTCGGTGTAGGTGCCGTCGAACGACGTGAACCGCACTGCTGTAGCGGAACTCGTGGGCTGGACCTGGTCGAGAATGTCGGCGAGCAGAACCCCACTCCACGTCACCTCCGGGACCCGCCAGCCCGTGACGCACTGGAAATCGCGGACGAGCGTGGTCTGCCTCATCTTCTGCAAGTCGGCGAGCGTGTAGCTGCGTGGCTGCTGGACCAGACCGCTCAGCTCGAGGGCGTAGTTGCTCGCGTCCTTCCGCGGTGCCCCGCGCGTGACCGAGTAGAACCGGAACGTGTTGCCGACCGGGATGAGCGAAATCAGCCCGGTCGGGTCGTTGTTACCCAGGGGGCCAAGCATTTTCGCGAGTCCGTTCTGAATTTGGTTGCCACCCAGAATTCCGGCCACCCCTAACCCGAGCAGCCCGAGGACCACTCGCCGCCCCACCGGCGCGCCAGCAGATCGCTCATCGGCAGCCACCCCACCACTGTGGCCTTACTTTCTCCGCCGCGCCACGGTCCGTCGGATGACGAATGTATGACCCGTCGAAGGGGCTGTTTTGCAAGAAAGGTTCGAGTGGCTTGACGAAAATCCACCTCCTCGACCGCTAGACGGGGGCGCCGGCAACCCTGAGCTTTTCTCTGACGCGCGAAATGAGCTCTGCGGGCCGATTGAGCAGCTCTACACCGACCCTGACCACGATCCATCCGAGTGCTTCCAGGTGCGCGTAGCGCTCGAGGTCACGGGCTCGTTGCACTCGATCGGACCAATGATGCAGCCCTTCGTATTCGACGAGGACCTTCCACTTCGGCCATCCCATATCTGATCTGGCAATGAACTTTCCCTCTCGATCGAAGACATACACCTGGGTTTTCGGTCGGGGCAGTCCAGAGTCGACGATCAAATCCCACTGTTGCATCGACCGCCTGAATCCGCCTCGACCGTTGCTCGCACAACCACCCGTTCGACGGGCTACTACCGAAACATGTCCGGAATAAGGACCCTGGTGTCGGGGACGAAGGGCCAGGTGGGGTCGGCGAGGTGCGTGATCAGCTCGGCGTCGGTCCACCACCAACCGTCGAGGATTTCGCTGGGTTGATGGCAAATCGGACCGTCGTAGGTGGCCTCGAAAGCGAAGAGGTGGCAGCGCATCGGCTTGCCGTTCAATTCGCCGTCCCACGAGGTGTTGGCGAGGGGACGGAGGTCGACGCCGGTGATGCCGAGCTCCTCTTCGAGTTCGCGGATGGCGGTGACCTCGACGGTCTCACCTGGGTCGACGACGCCGCCTGCGAGGCAGTCGTGCATGCCCGGATACACGGACTTGGTTTCGGTCCGACGATGGACGTAGATGCGTTCGCCGTCGCCGGACCGCACCAGAACTCCGGACGTCGCATGCCACAGTCCACGTGCGTAGACGGTAGAGCGTGGCTCGACACCGACGACTGCGCCGGTACGGTCGTAGACGGCTACCAGCTCGTCTGACGCGTTTGGGTTCATGGCGTAATCGTCGCATTGCGAATCGCGAACGGGTCTAGGGTGGCGCGCGGACAATGTACGAACAGGAGTAAGAAATGCCTTTGCCACGACGGCTCGCCACGTTCAATCGGTTGGCGACAAACCGTGTTATCGAGCCCTTCGCAGGCAGGGTTCCCGGGTTTGCGGTCGTCGTGCACAAGGGCCGCAAATCGGGTCGTGAATACCGGTGCCCAGTCGGGGCCGTGCAAGACGAGGTCGGGTTCAAGATCCCCTTGCCTTACGGTCGCGACGTCGACTGGGTGAAGAACGTGCTGGCAGAGGGCGGCTGTGAGCTGGTGATTCGCGGCGATTCGGTGCACGTCGTCGATCCAGAGGTCATCCACGACGGCGACATCAGCTGGACGCCGATCGGCGTGCGGCACATGCTCAAGGCGCTCGATGCGCCGTACTACCTGCAAGTTCGGCGCGCTGAGTGATCCGTCGATAGCTCGCGTTCCATAGCCACTCGACGGGCCCGCGCTCGAATCGCTGGAGCCAGAGGTGCGCGAACGTCATGATCACCACACAGACCAGTAGGTACACGCCGACGGTGAATGGCACCCGAGCGTTGTCCGGCGACTTGCTCGCGAGGCCAAGGCCCCAGCCGTAGCAGATCGTGGACGCGACGATGTTCTGCAGGATGTACGAGCTCAGGGCCATGCGGCCGACCTCGGCCAGCCGCCGCCCGGCGAACCCGACCCGAGTGTGCTGCACATAGAACTCGCCGACCAGGCCGAGGATTCCGAACGCGATGATCGACGCCGTGAGGTAGCGCGCGATCAGCATTCCGGCGGTGTTGCCGGACAGACCGAGCGCGAGGTCGAACGGGATGGCGATGACGGCGCCGATCATCAGGCGTACCCGGATCGGATGTCCGTGCGGCTCCAGCACACCGGCGCGGTACAAGCGGGCGCCGGCGAGGAACAAAGCGATCGACATCGCGAAGATGAAGATCGGCTCGATGCGAAACAGGAGTGCGTTGTCGAGACGGAACACGACCAGATCCCACCAGGATCCGTCGGCGTAGGGGTTGGGGTCGAGCTGCCGCGCGGGCTCGTTGGACGGCGGCGCGGCGAGAATCGCGACCGTGGCCAGGGTGAGGAGAGCGACGTGGAAGGTTGCCGTCGACCACATCCAACGTCGTTGCGCACGTTCGCTTCTCACTAGCAGATAGGCAACGACGAGACCGGTGACCGCGTAGCCCATCAGCACGTCGAACTCGACGACGAGTATGAAATGGACGACGCCGTCGAGGAAAAGAAGGGCCGCGCGCCACGGGTACGAGCCAGGCCACCGCACGCCGCGCCGCGTCGCGGATTCTTGCTGAATCGCGAGGCCGATGCCGAACATGATCGTCAGCAAGCCGAGGAATTTGCCTTGCGCGAGCTGTTGGGCGACCTTCGCGGTCCAGTACAGCTCGCCCTCGCCGGGGGCCATTCGGGTGGCGTAACCGACCAGTCCCTCGGGGTTGGTGAAGATCCAGATGTTGGTGGCGAGCGTGCCGAGGATGGCGATGCCACGCAGGACGTGAGTGACCCGATTCTCGAAGGAGCCATCTGTCCACTGTGCCCGTAAGGCGTGATCCGTTGTCGCATAGGCTCCTCGCATGCAGCGAATCATCGGAATCGAGGTCGAGTACGGCATTTCGTCGCCTACCGAAGCTTCGGCGAATCCGATCCTCACATCGACTCAAGCCGTGCTGGCGTACGCCGCGGCAGCAGGAGTGCCGCGGGCGAAGCGGACACGGTGGGACTACGAGGTCGAATCGCCGCTCCGAGACGCCCGCGGTTTCGACCTCGGCCGGTTGAGCGGTCCGGCGCCGGTGATCGATGCCGACGAGGTCGGTGCGGCGAACATGATCTTGACCAACGGTGCGCGCCTCTACGTCGACCATGCGCATCCCGAATACTCCGCGCCCGAAGTTGCAGACCCCCTCGACGCCGTGATCTGGGACAAGGCAGGCGAGCGCGTGATGGAAGCAGCGGCGCGCTACGCGTCGAGCGTTCCCGGAACACCGCGGTTGCAGCTGTACAAGAACAACGTCGACGGCAAGGGCGCCTCCTACGGCACCCATGAGAACTACTTGATGAGCCGCGACACCCCGTTCAACTCGATCATTCTCGGCTTGACGCCGTTCTTTGCATCGCGGCAGGTCATCTGCGGTTCCGGTCGCGTCGGCATCGGGCAATCAGGCGACGAGCCCGGGTTCCAGCTGTCCCAGCGGTCGGATTACATCGAGGTCGAAGTCGGCCTCGAAACCACCCTCAAGCGCGGCATCATCAACACCCGCGACGAGCCGCACGCGGACGCGGACAAGTACCGCCGCCTGCACGTGATCATCGGTGACGCGAACCTGGCCGAGCTGTCCACCTACCTCAAGGTCGGCACGACGGCACTGGTCCTGGACCTGATCGAGGCAGGCATCGACCTGTCCGACCTGCAGTTGGCTCGACCAGTGACGGCGGTACACACGATCAGTCACGATCCGACGTTGCGCGCGACCGTCGCGCTCGCGGACGGCCGCGAATTGACCGGTCTTGCGTTGCAACGGATCTACCTGGACCGAGTGGCCAAGTTCGTCGACCGTAAAGGCGACGACGACCCGCGAGCCCACGACATCATCGACCGCTGGGCACAGGTGCTCGATCTGTTGGAGCGCGATCCGATGGAATGCGCCACCATGCTCGACTGGCCCGCGAAACTGCGCCTGCTCGAGGGCATGCGCAGCCGTGAGGGCCTCGGGTGGGCTGCGTCCAAGCTGCACCTCGTCGACCTGCAGTATTCCGACGTTCGGCTCGACAAGGGCTTGTACAACCGGCTCGTCGCCCGCGGTTCGATGGAACGCCTGGTCAGCGAGCAGCAGGTGCTCGATGCGATGTCGAGCCCGCCGACGGAGACGCGCGCGTACTTCCGCGGCGAGTGCCTGCGCCGTTTCGGCGCCGATATCGCGGCAGCCAGCTGGGATTCGGTGATTTTCGATCTCGGTGGTGATTCGCTCGTGCGGATTCCGACGTTGGAGCCGCTGCGGGGGAGCAAGGCCCATGTCGGCAAGCTGCTCGATTCGGTAAATTCCGCCAGAGAACTGGTCGATCAACTCAAGACTTAACTCGACCGAGAAACGCTTTTCCCCAACATGTCGATGCGTGTCGGTAGGGTTGGGGTCCGGAACACATTGCATCTTTCGATGCACTGCAGATGAGGAGGTCGGCTGCTATGGCGCAGGAACAAACCAAGCGCAGCGGTGGCGGCGATGAGGACGAAAGTCCAGCCACTGACGGTTCTTCGGGCCAGGAGCGCCGCGAGAAGCTCGCCGAAGAGACGGACGACCTGCTCGACGAGATCGACGACGTGCTCGAGGAGAACGCCGAAGACTTCGTCCGTGCCTACGTGCAAAAGGGCGGCCAGTGACATCGGACCGCTCTGGGTTCCCTCCAGCAGAGGGCCCACTCCGGTTGCAGTTCGGGTCCAACCTCTCGTCGTTTTCCGATCATCTCCGCGCGAACGCGCCGCACTTGTTGCCGGTGAATCGCGACGATTGGCGCGGTAGTGACGCGATGCCACACGACATCGCGCCACACGGCACCACGATTGTCGCGGTCTCGTTCACCGGCGGGGTGCTCCTGGCGGGCGACCGCCGGGCGACGATGGGCAACCTGATTGCAAGCCGCGACATCGAGAAGGTGTACATCACCGACGAGTACTCGGCGGCAGGCATCGCAGGCACGGCCGGTATTGCCATCGAGTTGGTCCGTTTGTTCGCGGTGGAGCTCGAGCACTACGAGAAGATCGAGGGCGTGCCGCTGACGTTCGACGGCAAGGCGAGCAAGCTGTCGGGGATGGTTCGTGGCAACCTGCCCGCAGCAATGCAGGGGCTTGCCGCGATTCCGTTGCTGGTCGGATTCGACACGTCCGCAACGGATCCCGACAAGGCCGGGCGCATCGTCTCGTTCGACGTGGTCGGCGGTCGCAGCGAAGAGCGTGGCTACCACGCCGTCGGTTCGGGCTCCTTGTTTGCGAAGTCGGCACTCAAGAAGCTGTACCGGCGTGGCATCGATGCAGACCAGGCGCTGCGCTTGGCGATCGAGGCCCTCTACGACGCCGCAGACGACGATTCCGCCACCGGCGGTCCGGACCTTGCCCGCAGGATCTACCCGACCGCGGTGGTCATCACCGCCGACGGTGCGAGCGAAGTCGCGACCGAGCGTGCGGAAACTATTGCGCGGGCGGTTGTCGCCGAGCGCTCCGAAGGGGGTGAATGAGCATGACGTTGCCGTATTACGCATCCGCCGAGCAGATCATGCGCGATCGCTCGGAATTGGCGCGCAAGGGCATCGGCCGTGGCCGCAGCGTCGTGGTCCTCACCTACGACCGCGGGGTGCTGTTCGTCGCCGAGAACCCGTCGACGGCCCTGCACAAGGTGAGCGAACTGTACGACCGCATCGGCTTCGCCGCGGTCGGTAAGTACAACGAGTTCGAGAACCTCCGGCGGGCGGGCATCATGCACGCAGACACTCGCGGCTACGCCTACGACCGTCGCGACGTCACCGGGCGGACGTTGGCCAACGCCTATGCCCAAACTCTGGGGTCGATCTTCACCGATCAGCTCAAGCCGTACGAGGTGGAGATCTGTGTGGCCGAGGTTGGCTACCCGGATTCGCCCAAGCCGCCGCAGCTGTACCGGATCACCTACGACGGTTCCATTGGCGACGAGCGCGAGTTCATCGTCATGGGTGGCACTGTCGAGCCGATCGTGACCGCGCTGAAGGCGTCGTACAAACCAGGTCTGAGCCTGGAAGACGGTGTGGCCATTGCGGTTTCGGCGCTGCAGGCCGGTGTGCCGGACGTCGCAGCAGGCGACAAGGAAAAGCGCACGATCGGGGTTTCGGCACTCGAGGTCGCCGTGCTCGACCAAACTCGGCCCCGCCGGGCGTTCAAACGGGTCACTGGCGCTGCGCTCGAAGCGTTGATTCCGAAGGCGAAACAACCCCCGGTCGTTGACGCTGAGCTCCCGAAAACGGACGTTGTCGACGGGTCCGACGACACCGCGAAGTAATTGCCCCGGCGAAATTTATTGACACTCCGCTGATTTGGCTTAGATTGTGATCTAGTTCACTGCTGAACCGAACCCTGGAGTGTTTCATGAGCGAGCACGGGTCAATTGATGCAACTCCGTTGGATGACGGCGGTGAACACACCGGCAAAGGCGTCGTCCGCATTGCCACGGTCGCCGCGCTCGGTGGGTTCTTGTTCGGCTACGACAGCGCGGTCATCAACGGCGCCGTATCGGCGGTGGAAGACCACTTCAAGGCGGACTCGACGTCGTTAGGCTTCGCGGTCGCGTCGGCACTGCTGGGCGCAGCGGTCGGCGCGCTGTCCGCCGGCCGAATCGCCGACCACTTCGGTCGGTTGTTCGTCATGAAGGTCGCCGCGATTCTGTTCCTGATCAGCGCCATCGGAACGGGCCTCGCGCCGTCGCTGTGGCTGCTCATCGTGTTCCGGATCATCGGCGGCATCGGTGTGGGCGTGGCGTCGGTCATTGCACCCGCCTACATCGCCGAGGTGTCGCCTGCGCGCATCCGCGGCAGGTTGGCGTCCCTGCAACAGCTGGCAATCGTCACCGGCATCTTCATCTCGTTGCTGGTCGACTACATCTTCGCCACGGTGGCAGGTTCGTCGAAAGACGAACTGTGGCTCGGCCTCGATGCGTGGCGCTGGATGTTCATTGCCATGGCGGTCCCCGCGATCACGTACGGCGTGCTGTCGCTGACGATTCCTGAATCCCCGCGTTATCTCGTTGCTTCGCACCGAATTCCGGAGGCCCGCAAGGTTCTTGCCCTGTTGCTGGGGGAGAAGGGGCTGGATATCAAGATCGACAATATCCAGCGGACCCTCGCGCGGGAGACGGAGCCGTCCTGGAAGGATTTGCGAAACCCTGGCACGGGTCTCTACCCGCTCGTCTGGATCGGTCTTGGACTGTCGGTCTTCCAGCAATTCGTCGGTATCAACGTGATCTTCTACTACTCGAACGTGCTGTGGGAGGCCGTCGGATTCAGTGAAGACGGGTCGTTCGTCATCACGGTGATCACCGCGGTGGTGAACATCCTGACGACCCTGATCGCCATCGCCTACATCGACAAAGTCGGGCGTCGGCCATTGCTGCTCATCGGCTCCGCGGGCATGGCCGTCAGCCTCGTGGTCATGTCGGCCATTTTCGGAACCGCATCGCTCGTGGACGGAAAGCCGCAGCTGGGTGATATTGCCGGTCCTGTCGCGTTGATCGCGGCAAATCTCTTCGTCGTCGCGTTCGGTATGTCGTGGGGCCCGGTGGTCTGGGTACTGCTCGGCGAGTCGTTCCCGAACCGGATCAGGGCCGCTGCGCTGTCGTTCGCTGCGGCGGGTCAGTGGGTCGCGAACTGGATCGTCACGGTCTCGTTCCCGTCGTTGAAGGACTTCTCGCTGGGCTTTGCCTACGGCCTGTACGCCCTGTGCGCGATCCTGTCGGGAATCTTCGTCTGGAAGTGGGTCGCCGAGACCAAGGGCAAAGAGCTAGAGGATATGAAGACCTAGCTCCGAGTCGCGGCGACCCCCAGCGGCGTCGCTTACGAAGGCGGCGGTGGCGGCGGATCGAGCGGGGCCATCGGACACATGGGCTGACCGGTGCCGCCGCAAGACGCGGTCTCGATTTTGATCGTCGGCTTGGGGTTCGGCGCGTGACAGTTCGCCGGGCACGGCTTGTCAGCCGACGCGGTCCCGGTTGCTCCGGTCATCGTGATGACGACGGCGGCGAAGCCGGTGCCGATTGCGGCCGCGATGCGAGCGGTCGTCGAGTAGGTGCGGTTCACCGGGACTCCTAAGTCTGCTGTAATTGGACGCACCAATCATCGCGCCGCGACTACCTGCACAAATAGGAGTCCTCGGGTGCGTGGGCACCCCGCGAGGGATGGGATCGGGCCACCCCAGGGTGGTTCAGCCGCGGTACAACTGCAGAGCCTTACGGTGCGCCCTGAACCGGAAATGGCGGCCTTCACGCGGGACCTCACCGTCGGTTGCCAACGCGACCGGTGAGCCGCCGACCTCGACGTCCAGCTCGCCGACCGACCGATGCACGTACACGGCGGAGTCGCCGAGTGTGCCTGCGAGCGCTGCAGCGACGAGTCGCAGCCGAGACAGCCTGACGTCGGCGCGAAGGTAGCGGACATCGAGTTCGCCTGCTGAGAGGGTGGGCCGCGACATCGGGACCTTGTCCGACGGTGAGTAGCGACCGTTGCCGACGAACAGCATCCAGATTGCCGTCGGTGTGCCGTCGATTCGGAGGTGCAGTGGCTCCGACTGAGTGAGGACCCGAAGCATCGCCGCTGCTGCAGCGGGCCACTTACCGAATCGGGGTTCCCACTTCTCGCGTAGGCGAACGGCGTCGGGGTAGCCGCCGAGGCTCGAGGTGTTCAGAAACATTTCGGCCGTATGGCCGTCCACGCGGACTTCGGCAACATCGACCTGCACCGCTGCACCTTTCGCTACCGCGTCGAGTGTGTCCTCGATATCGGTGACGCCCGCGTCGCGAGAAAAGTGGTTGAGCGTCCCACCGGGGAAGACGGCGAGTGGCAGGTCCGCTCGAATCGCGATCTTGGCGACCGCAAGGACGGTTCCGTCACCGCCGCGCACGCCGAGAGCGGACGGCGTCGACGACTCGATCGCCGTCAGAATCTGCTCGGTGAAGTCGCGTTCGGCGTCGAGTTCAAGCACGTCCGCGCCGGGCAACTCGGCGAGGAGTTCATCGACGGCGTCGTCGTCGCCCGAACCTGCGCCGGGGTTCAACAGAAGCAGCAGACCGTGGCCGTCGGCTAGTGCGGCTACTTCGACGGTCGGTCCGAGTTCGGCCGGCTCCTCGGCACGGACCGCCCACCATCGCCTCGTCCCGAGCGCCAAGGCAGTCCCCAGCGCTGCGCCGACGACGACATCGGACGGCCAGTGCACGCCGATATGCACTCGCGAGTACGCGACCGCCGCAGCGATCGGGGCGACCACGAGACCCGCCGTCGGCGACTCGATGGCAACGCCGGTCGCGAAGGCTGCTGCCGACGCCGCATGACCTGATGGAAACGACGACGAGACCGGCGGTTTGCCGAGCCTGCGAACGAACGGCACAGAATCGTCCGGGGGCCTGCGCCGGGGGAACAGCGGCTTGCCGATGCCGTTGGCCGTCGCGCTCGCCCCTGCGACGGCGAGCAGCCCCCGAACCGCAGCCCGCCGGTGCTGTTTGCCTGCAGCCGACAACACTCCAGCCACCATCACCCAGAGCAGGCTGTGGTCGGCGAGGCGGCTGAGCGTGAGCAGTCCGCGGTCGACGGGCGTGGGCCGCAGTCGAGCACTTCGGGCCACGAGCGAGCGGTCGGTAGCGGTAAGTCGCGTAATCAGCACCTGGCCAGCCTAGGGACAGTTCGACTCTCGAACCGACATTCGCTCGCCTAGGACTGTCCTGGTTGTACTGTCGAAGTGTGCAGCGAAGAATCATGGGGATCGAGACCGAGTTCGGTGTCACCTGCACCTTTCACGGGCACAGGCGCCTGAGCCCGGACGAGGTTGCGCGGTATCTGTTCCGTCGAGTTGTGTCGTGGGGGCGCAGCTCCAACGTGTTCTTGCGCAATGGCGCGCGGTTGTACCTCGATGTGGGGTCACATCCGGAATACGCGACCGCCGAATGCGACAGTCTCGTACAGCTCGTCACGCACGACCGGGCCGGCGAGCGCGTGCTCGAAGAGCTGCTGGTCGACGCTGAGCAGCGCCTCGCCGAAGAGGGCATCGGCGGCGACATCTACCTCTTCAAGAACAACACCGATTCCGCGGGCAACTCCTACGGCTGCCACGAGAACTTCCTCGTCGTCCGGGCCGGCGAATTCTCGCGGATCTCCGACGTCCTGCTCCCGTTCCTCGTCACTCGCCAGTTGATCTGCGGCGCAGGCAAAGTCCTGCAGACGCCGAAGGCGGCCACGTTCTGCCTCTCGCAGCGCGCCGAGCACATCTGGGAAGGTGTCTCGTCTGCGACGACGCGGTCGCGGCCGATCATCAACACGCGCGACGAGCCACATGCGGACGCGGAGAAGTATCGCCGTCTGCACGTCATCGTCGGCGATTCGAACATGTCCGAGACGACGACGATGCTCAAGGTCGGCACGGCGGCGCTGGTCCTCGAAATGATCGAGGCGGGGGTGTCGTTCCGCGACTTCGCGCTCGACAACCCGATCCGCGCGATCCGCGAGGTCAGCCACGACCTCACCGGCCGCAGGCCTGTGCGTTTGGCGGGCGGGCGCCAGGCGAGCGCACTCGACATTCAGCGCGAGTACTACGCCCGTGCGATCGATCATGTTCGCACGCGCGATGCCGATCCGCAGATCGACCACGTCATGGATCTGTGGGGTCGCACGCTCGACGCCGTCGAAGCGCAAGATTTCGCGAAGGTCGACACCGAGATCGACTGGGTGATCAAGCGGAAACTGTTCCAGCGGTACCAGGACCGGTACTCGATGGAACTGTCGGACCCGAAGATTGCGCAGCTAGACCTCGCGTACCACGACATCAAACGCGGTCGCGGCGTGTTCGATCTGCTGCAGCGTAAGGGTCTTGCAAAGCGGATCACCGAGGACGAGCAGGTCGACGAGGCCGTCAACACACCGCCGCAGACGACACGCGCGAAGCTGCGTGGCGATTTCATTACCGCTGCGCAGGAGGCCGGCCGCGATTTCACCGTCGACTGGGTGCACCTGAAGCTCAACGACCAGGCTCAGCGGACTGTGCTCTGCAAGGATCCGTTCCGGTCCGTCGACGAGCGAGTCGAACGTTTGATCGCCTCGATGTAAGGAACGTGGGCGTAGGGAACTAGGCTCTCCAGGATGGCGATTTCCAAGGTCGAGCGGCTGATGAACCTTGTCATCGCGCTGCTCTCGACCCGGCAATACCTTACGGCCGAACGTATTCGGGCCAGTGTTGCCGGCTACGACGATTCGTCCTCGTACGAAGCGTTCAGCCGTATGTTCGAGCGCGACAAGAACGAACTTCGCGATCTCGGCGTCCCGCTGGAGACCGGAATCTCGTCCCGGTATTCGACCGTCGAGGGCTACCGGATCAACCGCGACGCCTACGAACTGCCGGACATCGATCTGACGAGCGCAGAAGCTGCCGCCGTCGCGGTCGCCGTGCAATTGTGGGAATCGCCGGAGCTCACGTCAGCGGCGCAAAGCGCACTGTTGAAGTTGCGTGCGGCCGGAGTGCAGGTCGATCAGGAATCCGCGGCAAGTGCGGTGACGGCGGTGCCTGCGCGCAGCCGCGGCTCCGAACCGGCCCTGGGCAAGTTGCTTGCCGCCATCGACGCCGGGCAGGCCGTTCGCTTCGACCATCGAAGCGCAGTCAACGAGCCGTTTCGGCAACGGAATGTCGAGCCGTGGGGTGTGGTGACGCACGGCGGCCGGTGGTATCTCGTCGGCCATGATCTCGATCGCGATGCGGTGCGCACCTTTCGGTTGTCGCGCATCGGCGACGACGTCAGACCGTTCGGCCCCGCATACAAGGTAACCAAGCCCGAGGACGTCGACCTGCGTGAGATTGTCGACCGCATCACCGGCTCGGCCACGATTTCGGGGACGGCAACGGTGTGGGTCGCCGAAGGTCGGGCCCAAGAATTGCGCAGGCTCGGGCGCTCGGTCGGTTCGCGCACGGTCGGCTCCAGGGCAGGGGACTTGTTGGAAATTCCGGTGCGGTCGTGGGATTGGATCGCGCGCATGATCACCGGCCACGGTGCCGATGCGCTCGTGATCGATCCAGCGGAACTGCGTGAGGACGTCGTGTCACGCGTCCGCGCGGTCGCGCAGACGGCAGGGGTGCGCCGATGAGCGCACGGCTGTCCGGGCGGCTTGCGCGCCTGCTGAACTTGGTGCCGTACTTCATCGCCAACCCCGGCATCAGCGCGGCCGCCGCGTCCGCCGAACTCGGTGTGACGAGCAAGCAGCTCATGGACGACCTGAATCAGCTCTGGATGTGCGGGCTGCCCGGCTACGGACCAGGCGATCTGATCGATCTGTCGTTCTCCGAAGAGAGCATCGAGGTCACGTTCTCGGCAGGCATCGATCGCCCGCTGCGGTTGACGTCGACAGAGGCGACCGCGTTGCTCGTCGCATTGCGTTCCATCGTTGAAATGCCGGGCATGGTCGATCCGACCGCTGCCCAGGGGGCAATGGCGAAGATCGAGTCGGCGGCCGGAGCTGCTGCGTTCGCGCAGAGCGCCCGGTCCGACGCGGACCGTTCGACCCACGACCCGGGTCCGGCTGTCGTCGAAGATCCGTCGGCAGCGACCGTGCGGCACGCACTTGCCCGGTCGCACGCGCTGCGATTGGTCTACTACTCGGCGAGTCGCGATGCGATGTCGGAGCGCGTCGTCGATCCGATTCGCATCGTCCTCGTCGACAACCACAGCTACTTGCAGGCGTGGTGCCGAAATGCCGAAGGGGTCCGGCTGTTCCGGTTCGACCGGATCGACGTCGCGACCGAACTCGACGAGCCTGCACGTCCCCCTGCCGCCGCGGTCGAGCAGCCCGCCGCTCTCGAACTGTTCAGCGATGATCCGGCGTTGCCGTTGGCGAGATTGAAGATCTCGGCACCCTACGTCTGGGTGCTCGACCACTATCCGATGAACCAAGTCTCGCTCGAAGCCGACGGAAGTGTCGAAGCGACAATGAGATTCGCGACACTGGAATGGATGTCTCGGTTGATACTGGGATTCGGCGCAGGCATCACGGTGCTCGATCCACCCGAGTTGGTGGCGTCGCTTCAGGAGCGCGCCAACGCCGCACTGTCCGCTTACCAGGATCTGGAGGCAGTCTGATGGCGAACGATTTCGAGATCTGCGTGTTCGGCGCAGGCAATATCGGCTGCTACGTCGGCGGCCGATTGGCCGGGGCGCGCGCAAAGGTCTCGTTCGTCGGTCGCCCGCGGATCATCGACGAGATCGCCACGAACGGTCTGCATCTGACCGATCTGCACGGAGCGAAGGTCGATGTGCTGCCCGCTCAGGTTCGGTTCGACAGCGCGCCCAATCGTGCCGACCGTGCCGACATGGTGCTCATCTGCGTCAAATCCGCGGCAGTCGAAGAAGTCGCAAAGACACTAGCGCCCCTGTTGAAGCCGGGCACAGTCGTTGTGGCTCTGCAAAACGGGATCGAAATCGCGCAACCGCTGGTGGAACGGCTACCTGATTGCATCGTGCTGCGCGGAATCGTGATGTTCAACGTCGTCGCGCGAGGCGAAGGCAGGTTTCATCAGGCCAGCGAGGGTGAGTTGATGGTCGAGGAGAATCCCGCCCTCGACCGCTTCGCGACGGTGTTCCGCAATGCCGGCCTGCCGATCCTGACGCGTGCTGACATGACGCCAGTCCTGTGGGGCAAGCTGATGTTGAACTTGAACAATCCGATCAACGCGTTGTCCGGAATTCCGTTGAAAGAGGAATTGTCGCAACGCGATTACCGGCGATGTCTGTCGCTCGCGCAGGCCGAAGCGCTGGAGCTGCTCAAGCTCGACGGCATTGCGCCGACGCCGATGACGTCGGTGCCGTACGGCGCCATGATTCGCCTGCTCAAGTTGCCCAACATGGCGTTCACGCGCCTGGCCGGCAAGGTTCTGCAAATCGATCCACTGGCACGGTCGTCGATGTGGGACGACCTCGAACTCGGGCGCAAGACCGAAATCGATTGGCTGTGTGGGGAAGTGGTACGGCTGGGGGAGAAGCTCGGTAGGCACGCGCCGGTCAATTCCCGGCTGATGGATTTGATTCATGTTGCCGAGCGAGGCGGTCGGCGCCAGTGGAGTGGCGCCGAGTTGCTGCGCACCCTGGAGGCGGCGGGCCGCGCGGATTCGGACTGAACGAACAGCGAACTCGCAGCATCAGCGCGTTGTGGGCGCGACGCCGTCCGGTAGCATCGAATTTATCCAACTCAGGAGGAACAAATGGGCGGACTAGCCGCGTGGCACTGGGTTGTCATCGCGATTCTCGTTGTAGTGCTCTTCGGTTCGAAGCGTCTGCCGGATGCGGCCCGCGGTCTCGGCCGTTCGTTGCGCATCTTCAAGAGTGAGATCAAGGAAATGCAGAGCGACGGCTCGGAAAAGCCCGCCGCCGCTCCCGCGCCTGCGCAGCAGCTTCCGCCGCCCGCGCCGCCGCAGCAATTCACCACGCCCCACGAGAACGCCGATCCGCGGTCTGCGTAGGTCCGACTGCTGAGCCGGAGTTCACTTGCGAATCCCGTTCGACCCCCGACGAAGTAAGCGCAGGGCCAATCCCGACGGGACGATGTCCCTTGTCGACCACTTGCACGAACTGCGCACCCGCCTGCTGATCTCGATCGCGGCGGTTCTTGTCACAACCATCCTTGGTTTCTTCTGGTACGCGCACACCATCTTCGGGCTAGAGAGCCTCGGTGATCTGTTACGCGGACCGTACTGTTCGCTGCCTGCATCCAGCAGGGCCGATCTCGGTCAGGACGGCGCATGTCGGCTGCTGGCGACAGGACCGTTCGAGCAGTTCATGCTCCGCTTCAAGGTCGGACTGACGGCAGGCATCGTCATGGCGTGCCCGGTGTGGCTCTACCAGTTCTGGGCGTTCATCACACCTGGGTTGTACAAGAAGGAGCGCCGCCTCGCTGTCGGGTTCGTGACGAGCGGTGCCGTGCTGTTCGTCGCCGGTGCGGTGCTCGCTTACTACGTCGTCGCGACCGCACTCGGCTTCTTGCTGACGATCGGCGACAGCGTGCAGATCACGGCGCTGAGCGGCTCCCAGTACTTCGGCTTCATCATCAATCTGCTGATCATCTTCGGAGTCAGCTTCGAAATTCCACTGATCATCATGGCGCTGAACCTTGTGGGCGTGCTGCCGTACGCGAAGCTGAAAGCCTGGCGACGCGGGTTGATCTTCGCTCTCTGGGTGTTCGCGGCCATTGCCACTCCTGGTCAGGACCCGTTCTCCATGATCGCGCTCGCCGCTGCATTGACCGTGCTGCTGGAGGTCGCGATCCAAATCGCCCGCATCCACGATCGGCGCAAGGCCAAACGGCAAGCCCTCGCCGGATGGGGCGACCTCGACGACACCGAGGCATCGACAATCCCCGAGCCGGAAGCGGTCCCGCGGCCTTCGGACTACTCGGACACCCTCTGACGTGACCGAATCCTCCCGTGGTCCGCAGCTGGAGGCTTTCGCTGCGCAATTGAGCTTCCCGCTCGATCCGTTCCAAGTGCAATCGTGCGCCGCCCTGGAAGACGGACACGGGGTACTTGTCTGTGCGCCGACCGGTGCGGGCAAGACCGTAGTCGGCGAATTCGCGGTGCATCTCGCGCTCGAAACAGGCGGCAAATGCTTCTATACGACGCCGATCAAAGCTTTGAGCAACCAGAAATTCAACGACCTCACCAAGCGGTACGGTGCCGGACTCGTCGGTTTGCTCACCGGCGATCAGAGCATCAACTCGGATGCGCCGGTGGTCGTGATGACCACCGAAGTGCTGCGCAACATGATCTACGCGTCGTCGTCGGCTCTGCGGGGACTCTCGTTCGTCGTCATGGACGAGGTGCATTTCCTGGCCGACCGATTCCGCGGGGCGGTCTGGGAAGAAGTGATTCTGCACCTTCCCGAAGATGTTCGGTTGGTGAGTCTTTCGGCAACGGTCAGCAACGCCGAAGAGTTCGGTGCCTGGATGGAGACCGTTCGTGGCAACACCACGATCGTCGTCGACGAGACCCGTCCGGTCCCGCTGTGGCAGCACATCTTGGTCGGCCGCCGAATGTTCGACCTGTTCGACACCAAAGCGCAGGCCACGAGTCCCAGCGCCCGTCTGGTGATCGACCAGGAGCTGGTGCGGCATCTGAAGCAGCGTCATGCGCTGGACCGACATTCAGCTTGGGAGCAGCGCGGTCGCGGTCGCCCCGGTCAGCGCGGCAACTTCCGGCCAGCCCCACGTCCGGAAGTGATTGCGCGCCTCGATGAAGAAGGCTTGCTCCCGGCCATAACCTTCATCTTCAGCCGTGCAGGCTGCGACGCCGCCCTCGCACAATGCGTCCGGTCGAAGTTGGATCTGACCGCGCCGGAGCAACTCGACGAGATCACGTCGATCATCGAACGACACACGGGCGAACTGCCACGCGCCGACCTCGAAGTCCTCGGCTACTGGGAATGGCGCGAAGCACTCGAACGCGGCATCGCCACCCACCACGCGGGAATGTTGCCTGCGTTCCGGCACACGGTGGAGGAACTGTTCGTCAAAGGGCTCGTCCGCGCGGTGTTCGCGACCGAGACCTTGGCGCTCGGCATCAACATGCCGGCCAGGACCGTCGTGCTAGAGAAACTCGTCAAATACAACGGCGAGACCCATGCCGACCTGACACCCGGCGAATACACCCAGCTCACCGGCCGTGCCGGACGCCGCGGCATCGACATCGAAGGCCACGCAGTCGTGCTGTGGACCCCGGAGTTGGACGCCAACGAAGTCGCCGGACTGGCCTCGACCCGGACCTACCCGCTTCGAAGTTCGTTCCGGCCCGGCTACAACATGTCGATCAATCTCATCGACCGGATGGGTGCCGCCGAATCGCGAGCCCTGCTCGAGCGGTCTTTCGCGCAGTTCCAGGCCGATCGGTCCGTGGTGGGGCTCGTCCGTGGCATCGAACGCAATACCGCCGCGCTCGCCGAACTGCGCGAGCAACTCGGTGGCGACGACGGCGAATACCTCGAGTACGCGGAACTGCGTGAGCGGCTGAAGAACCGGGAACGCGCGTTGGAGCGCGAAGGCCGCGTCGACCGTCGCGGAGCAGCGACCGAATCGTTGAACGCATTGCGGCGCGGCGACGTGATCGCGATACCGGTCGGTCGACGGTCCGGGTTGGCCGTGATTCTCGAAGCGGCGACCGACCAGGCGGATCCGCGTCCGTTGGTACTGACCGAAGACAAGTGGGCCGGTCGAATCTCGTCCGCCGACTTCAACTTTCCCGCCGAAGCGCTCGGCCGGATGCGGCTACCGAAGCACGTCGACCACCGTACGGCGCGCTCGCGCCGCGATCTTGCCTCCGCGTTGCGCAGCACAGGAATCGTCGCGCCGCACGGGCGTCGAAGCTCCAAGCGATCACCGGCCGCCGAAGACCGCGAACTCGCGACGCTGCGGCGGGCGGTCCGGGCGCATCCGTGCCACACGGCGCCGAACCGTGAGCAGTTCAGCAGAGTCGGCGAGCGCTACAGCAAGCTTGCCCGCGAAACGGAATCGATGCGCCAGAAGGTCGCTGCGACAACGAATTCGCTGGCTCGCACGTTCGATCGCATCCTCGCGCTGCTCGGCGAGCGCGGCTATATCGCCGATGGGAAGGTCACCGAGGACGGCCGACGATTGCGCCGGATCTACTCCGAAAGCGATCTGCTGGTGTCGGAATGCCTGCGACAGGGGCAGTGGCGAGGACTGGCGCCCGCCGAACTGGCGGCAGTCGTTTCTGCGGTCGTCTACGAGTCACGGTCGGAGACCGGCTATCCCATCGTCGGCGGTCCGACCGGACCGATTCGGCACGCGCTCGCGGAAACGATGCAGATCTGGACCGGCATCCGCGCCGACGAGGTCCGGCACAAGCTGCCGCTCACCCGCGAGCCCGACTTCGGCTTCGTGACCGCCATCTACAATTGGGCACGCGGTGAACCGCTGGTGGACGCGCTCGTCGCGGCAGGCGATCATGGAAAGGCACTCTCGGCTGGTGATTTCGTCCGATGGTGCAGGCAGGTGATCGATCTGCTCGACCAAGTGCACGACACAGCTGACGATCCGCAGCTTCGCTCGGCAGCCGTGAAGGCAGTCAAAGCGATTCGTCGTGGTGTCGTGGCCGTGGACGCCGCGTAGGAGCGTCGTTTGTGATTTGATTCGTTCGCGATCCGACTTCGGTGCCGGGCGGGGAGATACTTTGTTTACGACGACAGTGATGCGAGTGGAGGCTACGAGATGAGCGGACCGTATGGGCCCAACGACGAGCGTTGGTCCGGCCCACAAAATCAGCAGCCCGGGGAGAACAACCCCACTGGGCAGCCTGGTGAGAACGACGCCACCCGTGTGTACAACTCGCCGTCGGCTCCGGGCCAGCAGCCTGGTCAAGGGCCAAGCCAGCAGCCGGGGCAGCAGTGGGGTAGTCAACCCGCAGCGCCGCAGGGCAACCAGTGGTCCGATGCAGGTCCGACGCAGCAATGGGGCAGCCAGCCTGGTCAGCCGGCTCAGCCTTCCGGTAACCAGTGGGGGCAGCAGCCGCCCGCGCCGCCGGCTTCCGAATGGGGCGCCACCCAGGTAGCCCCGAACGCCGGTAGCCAGTGGGGGCAGCAGCCGGGTGCACCGGCCGCGCCGACGAGCCAGTGGGGTGCCAACGCGCCGCAGTCCGGTGCGCAGCCGGCCGCCAATCAGTGGGGCGCCCAGCAGCCCAACCAGTGGGGTGCCGCGGGCGCGCAGCCGGGCCAGCAGGGTGCCAATCAATGGGGCGGGCAGCAGCCGCCGTCGTCACCGTCGGGCAAGAAGTCCAAGACTCCGCTGTTCATCGGCATCGGCGTGCTCGCGGTCGTCATCATCGGCGCACTGGTCGCTGCGTACTTCATCTTCTTCAGCACCCCGAAGTTCGATCAGGGTGCCCTGCAGGACGGTGTCGCCAAGATCCTGAAGGACTCCTACGGCGCAGAGGACGTCAAGGACGTCAGCTGCCCGTCGGATCAGAAGGCGAAGAAGGACGAGAAGTTCGAGTGCAAGGCCAAGGTCGATGGCGAAGACAAGACCATTGCGGTCACTGTCACCAACGACGACGGTGAATACGAAGTCGCTCGCCCGAAGTAACGACCAGAGCTAACGAGAGCCCATCGCCGCCACGAGGCGTGCGATGGAGCTCTCCGCTCCGTGTTTGGTGCCCAGCCTTGTGAGTTCGGCTGGGTCCACGGGTTCTGTGGGGAGTTCATCCGAGCCCGAGATTTTGACTTCGGCATCGCGCGCGACCTTCACCACGATCGTCGCTGCATCGAGGTAGTCGGTAGCAGCCTCGAGTTTCGCCCGGACGCCGCGCGCGATATCGGAATCGGGATCGTCGAGCGCTGCGCGAAGTCCAGCCAGTGAGCCGAAGCGCAGCATCAGCGCGGACGCCGTCTTCTCACCGATTCCTGCAACGCCGGGTAGGCCGTCTGACGCGTCGCCGCGCAAGGTCGCGAGATCGCAATACGCCTGACCGGCATTTTCGACCGGAACCCCGTACTTCTTCGCCACCTCCACCGGACCGAACAGCTCGGCTTTGGCCAGCCCTCGACCGATGTAGAGCACCCGGACCGAGACGGGATCGTCTGCGACCAGCTGCAACAGGTCTCGGTCGCCGCTGACGACGACGACTTCGTCGGTCCGCTCGGTCGCGGCGAGAGTTCCGAGCACGTCGTCTGCCTCGAACCCGTCGGCACCCGCCCGTGCGATACCCGCCGCCGCGAGGACGTCGAGGATCATCGGCACCTGCCGCTCGAGCAGATCGGGAACTTCCTCGGTGTTGCTTTTCGCACCACCTGGCGCGAGCCGATGCGTTTTGTAGCTCGGAACAGCGTCGACGCGAAACTGCGGACGCCAGTCGAGGTCCAGGCACGCCACCAGGCGCGTGGGCGAGGTTCGGGTGATGAGCTGAGCCACCATGTCGGTGAATCCACGCAACGCGTTCACCGGCTTTCCGTCCGGACCGACAATCGAATCCGGCACGCCGTGAAACGCGCGGAAGTACATGCTCGCGGAGTCGAGAAGCAGGAGGCGTCCAGTCATGCCCACATACTGCCAACTAATCTGGACGCCATGAGCGCCCACGCCCGTTTTCCCAGTTCGGTGTACGGCCAACGACTCGCTCGCGCAGCCGAATTAGCTGCTGCCGCACGCATCGACGGACTGCTCATCACGCCTGGTCCGGACCTGCGCTACCTCCTCGGGTCGCGTGCAGAATCGTTCGAACGCCTCACCTGCCTGGTGATTCCGGCCGACGGCACCGGTGCGTCGGTCGTCGTGCCGAAGATGGAATTGGCGGCCCTGCGTTCGTCGTCGGTCGACGATCTCGGGCTGGACGTGCTCGAGTGGGTCGACGGCGACGACCCGTACCGACTCGCCGCATCCGTGCTGCCGCAGTCGGCGCACACTGCCGTCACCGATGCGATGCCCGCGTTGCATCTGCTACCGCTCGCTGCGACGTTCGGGACCTTGCCGGTGCTGGCGACACCGGTCTTGCGCGAGATGCGAATGATCAAGGACGCCAGCGAGATTCAGGCGCTGCGGGAGGCGGGGAAGGCGATCGACCGAGTTCATGCGCGGATGGGCGAGTGGCTTGTCGCCGGTCGCACCGAAGCAGAAGTCGCAGCCGATATCGGTGCCGCCATCGTGGCGGAAGGCCACACCGAGGCGGCGTTCATCATCGTCGGGTCCGGCCGCAACGGAGCCGATCCGCATCACGAGGTGTCCGACCGGCGCATCGAGGCAGGCGACGTCGTCGTCATCGATATCGGCGGGCCCGTCGAACCTGGCTACAACTCCGACTCCACCCGCACCTACTCCGTGGGCGAACCGGCTGCGGAGGTCGTCGAACGGATTGCGATTCTCGAACGCGCGCAGGCTGCCGGCGTCGCCGCGGTTCGGCCGGGTGTCACCGCACAAGCCGTCGATGCTGCTGCCCGCGAGGTCCTGGCCGAGGCCGGGTTCGCCAAGGAGTTCGTGCACCGAACCGGACATGGCATCGGATTGTCGGTCCACGAAGAGCCCTACATCGTGGCGGGCAATGTGATGGAACTACGCCCTGGCATGGCCTTCAGCATCGAGCCCGGTATCTACTTCCAAGGCGAATGGGGCGCCCGCATCGAAGACATCGTCGTCGTGACGGCCGACGGGTGCGAATCGCTCAACAACCAGCCGCACGGGTTGACGCGGCTCTGACCTGCGTCGTTACCGCAGACTGCTGGACCCGAGCATTCGGGATACGTCGATGAGGATCGCCACACGAGCGGGGTTGACGCGCGGCTGCCGGTACCGGACCGCATAGCGCGCGACCGCGTCGGCGACCGACTCCGCATCGGTCAGAACCCGCGTGGGGCCTTCCAGCGTCAACCACCGTGCCCCGTCGACCTGACTGACCGCGCCGTACCCACCACGTGCTGCGTTGAGCGCCTTCTGCGACGTCCCGCTGGTGATGATGCGCGCGATGCCCGCGTCCTGATCCCAGGTGAAGCCGACCGCGACGACGTGCGGTGTTCCGTCGGATCGCAGGGTCGTCAGCGTCGCCAGATGGCGTTCGGCAACGAATTCGAGCGCGGACGGCATCAGCTGCAAGGGGGTGCTCGGCATTCCACGACCGTAATCGAGGACACTGACCGAGTGGCTTTCGGATCGAGCAAGCTCGCGCCCGGCGCGGTGTTGTTGTTGGGTGGGCGCAGCGAGATCGGGCTCGAAGTTGCCGATCGGCTGGCGCCAGGCCGCGTGGTAATTCTCGCGGCCCGCCGTAGCGACGACCTGGCGAAGGAGACTCAGAGGCTGCTCGACCGCGGTGCAACGGAAGTGCATTGCGTCGAGTTCGACGCCGACGAGGTCGCGGGCCACGAAGCCGTGCTGTCCGCCATCACGGCAGGCTACGGACCGATCGGCATCGCCATCCTCGCCTTCGGCATCCTGGGCAACCAGGACAAGGCCGAGCAGGACGCTGCGCATGCTGTGGCGGTCGTGCACACCGATTTCGTCGCGCAATTGAGCGCGCTCACGACGTTGACGAACCTGCTTCGCGCGCAAGGTGACGGCCAGATCGTCGTCTTCAGCTCGATTGCGGGCGTGCGGGTTCGACGGGCCAACTACGTCTACGGTTCGGCGAAGGCCGGCCTCGACGGCTTCGCGAATGGACTTGCTGATGCGTTGGTGGGCAGTGGAGTTCACTTGCTCCTGGTCCGGCCTGGGTTCGTGATCGGCAAGATGACCGAGGGCATGTCGCCCGCGCCGTTCCCCGTCACGCCGGACCAGGTCGGCGACGCAGTGGTGCATGGATTGCAGCGGCGGTCGAGGTCGGTCTGGGTGCCGAAGGTGCTGCAGCCGTTGTCCTATGCGATGCGGCTGACGCCGAGAGCGGTGTGGCGCCGCATGCCGCGATGAGCCCGTTGCTAACCGTCGTCGGGATCGGCGCCGACGGTTGGGACGGTCTGAATGCGGCTGCCCAACAGGCGATCCGCGAGTCCGAGGTGCTGATCGGTTCGCCACGTCAGCTCACGCTGGTGCCTGACGTCGTGCCACTACGTGTTCCCTGGCCATCGCCGCTGCTGCCTGCGCTGCGTGGTCTGCTCGACGAGTACGCAGACCGTCGAACCGCCATCCTTGCCAGCGGCGACCCCATGTTTCACGGCATTGGCGTCACCCTCGCCAGATTGGTCGGGCCCGAACGGATTCGGGTGCTCCCGCAGCCATCGTCGGCGTCCTTGGCCTGCGCTCGGCTCGGGTGGTCGGCGGCCGAGACGCCGACGGTGAGTTTGGTGAACCGACCAGTCGAGACGGTGCTGCCCGCGCTGTCGAACGACGGCAAATTACTGGTCCTGAGTCAGAACGAAGATTCACCCGCGGCTATCGCGAAGCTGCTCGCCGACAACGGTTACGGCAGTTCGCACCTCGTCGTCCTCGAACAACTCGGCGGACCGCTCGAGCGAACCTTCGACGGCACCGCCGCACAGTGGCCGCACGAGCCGGGCAATCCGCTGAACATCGTCGCGATCACGTGCGTTGCCGAACAAGGATTTCGTCGGCTCACGAGGACGCCTGGACTGCCGGACGCCGCTTTCGGCGGCGACGGCCAGCTGACGAAGCAGGAGGTCCGGGCGTTGACGCTGAGTGCGCTCGCCCCGGCGCCTGGCGAATTGCTGTGGGACGTGGGCGGGGGATCGGGCAGCATCGCGATCGAATGGTCGCGGACTCACCCACGTTGCCGGGCAATCGCATTCGAGCGCTTACTGGCACGGAGCGCGCAGATTGTCGCCAATTCGTCTGCTTTGGGAGTGCCTGCGGTGACAGTGCTCGGGGAGGCTCCTGGCGCCTTCGCTGACGCGCCGGAACCGAACGCGATCTTCATCGGCGGCGGACTGACCGAACCGGGGCTACTTGCCGCATGCTGGGACCGACTGGGTCCGCGCGGAAGGCTCGTCGCCAACGCCGTGACCGCGGAATCGGAAGCTGTGGTTACCCATTGGGCGGCCGAGCACGGCGGGCAGTTGCGTCGCTTCCAGATCTATCGCAGCGAACCGCTCGGCAACTTCACCGCCTGGCGTCCGCAGTTGCCGGTCACGCAGCTCATCGCAGAACGCACATGAAGGTCCTGGTTCTCGGCGGCACCGCCGAGGCCCGTGACATCGCGGAAAGCCTTGCCGACGAGCCAGGATTCGAGATCATGACCTCGCTCGCGGGACGGGTTCGTGAGCCGAGACTGCCTGTGGGCGGCGTGCGCGTCGGTGGCTTCGGTGGCGCGGAGGGCCTGCGGGAGTGGTTGGCTGCCAACGCGGTCGACGCTCTTGTCGTGGCAACCCATCCGTTCGCGGCCCGGATCTCAGCCAACGCCGCGCACGCGGCAGTCGCTGCCGGGGTGCCGATGGTGGCCGTCCGCAGGCCGCCCTGGACCCCGCAACCCCGCGATACCTGGCATCCCGTGGCTTCGCTGTCCGAAGCCGCACAGACGATTCCCGCACTCGGACAACGAGTCTTCCTCACCGTCGGCAGACAAGGTGTGGCCGATTTCGCCGCCCTGGATTCGACGTGGTTTCTCATCAGAGCGATCGACCCACCAACCGGTGCGGTCCCACCGCAGCACGAACTGCTCCTCGCGCGCGGACCGTTCACCACCGAATACGAAACCGAGCTGTTTTGGAGCCGACGAATCGAGGTCCTCGTCACCAAGAACAGTGGGGGAGAACAGACCTCGGCGAAGCTAGAGGTCGCACGAAATCTGGGCCTCCCGGTCGTGATCGTCGATCGACCCGCGCTACCCGCAGGCGTCGCCACCGTCGAGAGCGCCGCTGCCGCGGTGGACTGGCTGCACTCACAGTAGGGCCAGGGCAACCGCGTCGCTCGGGGGAGAGGTGACTGTCGGGCTGTCGAGGAAGAGAATGTCGAGCACCGCCTTCGGGCGCGCGAGCAGCCACTCACGGGCGCGATTCTTGGCGAGCGACCTTGCGCTGCAGTCGCATCCGCCGTTGACGCCGATCGCGTCGAGTCCGACCTCGCGGCACAGCGCAACGGCACGGGGAACGTGGAAGCCTTGGCTGACGACGAGGGCGCGGTCGATGCCGAAAACGTGCATGGCGCGGGCGAAGGTGTCGTAGGTCCGCAGACCGAGCGGGTCGCCGACGATTTTGGCGCGATCGATCCCTTTGCTCACCAGATACTCGGTCATGGCGGTGATCTCGTCGCCCGACTCGCCGCTGCCGTTGCCGGAAACGAGAACGACCCGCGCCTTCCCGGCGTGCACCAACTGGGCGGCCATGTCCAGGCGCCCGGCGAGAAAGGCCATCGGCCAAGTGTTTTCGACTTGTGCGCCGAGCACCACCACGACCGGCCACTCGGGAGCATCCTCGGCGGCGACAATCCGTCCCGAGGCTGCCACCCGGATCCAGACATTCGCGGCACCGACCGCCCCGGCACCGAGGGCAGCAACCACAGCGCTCGAACGGATCACACGACTTCGCCACGGGGATTTGGTCACCGGGCCATCCAAACATGACGGCGAGACCGCGCGGCGTATTGCCCTTTGGCTAATTTCTCGCGATCCTGACGAGGTGACACACGACGATTCGCACAAGGATTCCGGGGCAGGGGGAATCCTCGATTCCGTTGCTGCCAGATTGCGGCTGCCCTTCGGAGCGCCCGACTTCATCGACAAGATCGCCACCGGGACCGTCAACGAGGTCGGCAGGCGGACCCTCTACGTCCTCATCTCGACCTGGGATGCCGCCGACGGTGGCCCGTTCGTTGCCAGCGCGATCGGCACCGCCGGGGTGAGCAAAATCGTGGACACCATCGAAGATCTGTTTCTCAATGCAGTTTTCGGTAAGGCGCTCAAGGCCATCGGTGTCGACGACATCAAATTGCGTGCCTCGCTGTGCGCATCGGCGCTGGTCGGACTAGGCATGATGCGGTATGTCGCCACCGCCGATCCCATCGCCTCGATGAAAGTGGACGAGCTCGTCGACGTGTTCGCTCCGACGTTGCAGCGCTACCTGATTGGCGATCTCACCGAGTAAGGGCAGTCCGGCTGGGTAGGCTGTGGCATCCGCTTCCGCAATCACACGAAGGTGCACCAACCATGCCAATCGAACCACCAGAGATCCCAGACGACGCCCCCATCACCAAGACCGTGGTCAACACCGCGATCAAGGTTCTCGAGCAGTTGCCACAGGGTGCCCAGGATGCTGCGGAGAATCTCCGGGGACCGTTCGACGGAATCCTCGGATCGATCGTCGAGCTCGAGCACACCGTGACCAAGATGTGGGACGCCCGCAAGTCCTGAGGTGAATCGTTGCCGCGTCCTCGACGGTGGGTCTACCGTCGAGGCGTGCGCGCGACGAACCGTTCGGCCCTGTTCCTGCTGGTTTTGACTTTGCTGACGACGCTGGGTCTCGGGGTGGCGCAAGCGCCCGCCGCGCCGGTCGGCAAACCTACGGTTGTCCTCGTCCACGGCGCGTTCGCCGATGCAAGTAGCTGGGACGCAGTAGCGGCGCAGCTGCGCGGTGAGGGCTACACGGTAGTCACGCCGGACAATCCGCTGCGTGGTCCGGCTAATGACGCCGCCGCAATCAAGCGGGTGCTGGATTCGATTTCGGGTCCAGTGATCCTGGTCGGCCATTCGTACGGTGGCGTTGTGGTCACCAATGCCGCGCGCACTGCCTCCAACGTCGTTGCCCTCGTCTATCTCGCAGCGATCGTCCCCGCACAATTCGAGCCTCCGCAACTCGCGATCGATCCGATTCGCTACCCGGGTAGCAAGCTGTTGCCGCCAGTGCTGCTGCCGAAGCTCGTTCCCGGTGGCGTCGATGTTTACATCAACCCCGAGTACTTCCGCGAAGCGTTCGCAGCCGACGTCCCTGCGGACAAGGCAGCCCAGATGGCTGCGTCACAGCACTCGTTGGCCTTGACCGCGCAGCTCGAACCTAGCGGTGCGCCGGCGTACGAAAATCACCGCAGCTGGTGGCTGCTCACCACCGGAGACCAAGCGGTCCCGCCGTCGGCGCAGCAGGCCATGGCCGCCAGAGCACATTCGCAGGTCACGGCGATCGCGTCGTCGCACGCGGTCATGGTGTCGCACCCGGATGCGGTCGCCGCCCTGGTCACGCAGGCCGACGCGGCAACCCGTTAGCCGGGGTAGCGCCGCGAGGTGAAGACCCTTGTGGCGCCGTTGGTTTCGTGCACGGTCGTGGTGGATGAGCCGATGATCAGCAGCGTCCGCATATCGACCTCCGCGGGGTCGAGTTCGGCGAGCTTCACCACGCGCACGCTTTCGGTCGGGCCTGCGACGTCGCGCCCGATGATCACCGGTGTGTCCGGGTTCCGGTACTCGAGCAGCAGGTCGCGCATAGCCCCGACCTGCCAGGTCCGCGACCGCGACGCGGGGTTGTAGACGGCGATCGCCATATCGGACGCTGCGGCAGCGGAAATGCGCTTCGCGACGACGTCCCACGGCTTGAGCCGGTCCGACAGCGAGATGACCGCGTAGTCGTGGCCCAGGGGAGCGCCGACCCGGCTCGCGACCGCGTTGGCGGCGGTCATCCCCGGAAGGACCCGGACCGCAACGCCTTTCCACTGATCCTCGGCCGCGACCTCCAGGACCGCCGCAGCCATCGCGAACACACCGGGATCACCGGATGACACCACACAGACTCGGGCTCCGCGCTTGGCGAGATCCAATGCCATTGCCGCGCGCTCGGATTCGACGCGATTGTCGCTGGCGTGACGACGCTGACCGATGCGGTGGGCGACGCGGTCCAGGTACGGTCCGTAGCCGACCAGGTCTGTCGCTTGTTCGAGCTCGCGTCGAACCTCGGGAGTGGTCCACTCGCGTGCGCCTGGTCCGAGCCCGACGACGACGACCTCGCCGCACACTTCCGGCTTCGGGGCAGGCAGATGCCCGCCGCCTGCTGGACCTGGCACCAGTGCGATCGAGAAGTACGGGACCTCGTCGTCGACAACCTCCGAGACCTCGAACACGCGCTGCTTCGGGGTGCTTGCGCGCTCGACGTAGCGGGCGTCGTCGAGTCGACCCGAATCCGACAGTGCTTGGCGCACCGAGGGAAAGGTCCGGCCGAGCTTGAGAATCGCGGCGGCATCGGTGTCGCGAAGGTGGCGCGCGAGCTCGGCCTCGGGCAACGTCCCCGGCAGGATCGTCAACACCTCGTCGCCCTCGACGAGCGGAGTTCCCAATGCTGCGCAGGCCGCGCTCACCGACGTGACGCCGGGAATGATCTCGGCGTCGAACCGCCCGACCAGGCGCTTGTGCATATGCATGTAGGAGCTGTAGAACAGCGGATCGCCTGCGGCCAGCAGCGCGACGCTTCGACCGGCTTCGAGATGGACGGCGAGGCGCGCAGCCGCCGACTCGTAGAACTCGTCGATCGCACCCTGGTAGCCGCCGGGATGATCGGTGGTCTCGGTCGTGACCGGGTAGACGAGGTGCTCTTCGATCTGGTCCGGTCGCATGTACGGCGCGGCGATGGCGCGCGAGATGCTTCGACCGTGGCGCGCGCTGTGAAATGCGACGACGTCTGCAGCGGCGATTATGCGTGCCGCCTTGACCGTCACCAACTCCGGGTCGCCGGGGCCGAGTCCGATGCCCCACAGCTTGCCGCTGGATGTTCCGTTGTCAGTCACTCTATTTCGCTCGCGATGCCGTTCACTGCCGCCGCGGTGATCGCACTTCCGCCTCGACGACCGCGGACGACGAGGTACTCCAGACCGCTGGCGTGTTCGATCAGCGCATCCTTCGACTCTGCTGCACCGATGAAGCCGACGGGTCCGCCCACGACCGCAGCGGGGCGTGGCGCACCTTGCGAAATCATATCGAGCAGGTGAAACAGCGCGGTCGGAGCGTTGCCGATCGCGACGACCGCTCCGTCAAGCCGGTCACGCCAGAGTTCGAGTGCCGCAGCCGAGCGGGTCGTGCCCAGGGACGCTGCGAGGTCTGCGCAACGCGGATCGGTGAGCGTGCACACCACCTCGTTGTCGGCGGGAAGGCGTCGTCTCGTCACGCCGGAGGCAACCATGTTCGCGTCGCACAGAATCGGGGCGCCCGCATCGAGGGCCGCGCGGGCGGCGGAGACAACGTTCGGGGTGAAGGCGATGTCGTCGACGAGGTTGACCTGGCCGCTCGCATGAATCATCCGGACGACGACCTGCGAGACATCGGTCGGCAGGCCGGTCAGGTCGGCCTCGGCACGGATTGTGGCGAAAGACCTGCGATAGATCTCCGCACCGTCGCGGATGTAATCGAGCATGCACTGACCTTAGGCGCGGAGCTTGCGGCACGACCATTCGGCCAAGTCGGGGCGTGACCCACCGTCGATCGAGCAGTCGCAAAGTTGCCTCTGCTCACGATCACGCGCAGAATCACTGCCGCGGCCATTCGGGGAACAGGGTGATGACGAGAGCGGGGGACGACGCTATGCATGCGACAACGACCTCGCTGGACTCGCCTGTGAAGTCGAATCGGCGCGTGCAGCCTGTCGTTCTGACGATTGCTCTGGTCGTCGGCGCCATCACCGCAGTCGTTCTCGTCCTCACAACTATCGATCCCTGGTTCCCCAACATCGGCATCTTCGCCGGTAGCGCGGACCTGCACGTCTACCGCGACGCGGGCTTTCGAGTGCAACACGACCTGCCGCTGTACGGCGGTCCGGTGCTGCTCGGCCACCTCTACACCTACACACCGTTTTCCGCGCTCGTGTTCGTTCCCGCTGCGCGCATTCCTGCGAACTGGGTCGACGAATTCGTGATGGCGACGAATATGTGTCTGCTCGTCGTGTGCATCGTGCTGTGCTGGCGGATGCTTGGCTACCGGCTGACGCCGAAGCTCGTCGGCGCAAGCGCGCTGCTGGCTCTGTGTTTCACCTTCCTCGAACCGATCCGCACGACGTTGTTCTACGGCCAGGTCAACATCGGGCTGATGCTGCTGGTGTTGTGGGATTTCTCCCGCAAGGACGACAGCCGGATCAAAGGCATCGGCGTCGGACTGGCAGCAGCGATCAAACTGACCCCGGGCTACTTCGTCGCGTATTCGCTCGCGCTGCGGCAGTGGCGGGCCGCTGCGGTCGCAGTGGGAACGTTCGTCGCGTCGATCGCCGTGGGGTGGCTCGTGCTGCCCGACGACTCGCGGGCGTACTGGACCGAGAAGTTCTTCGAAGCCGACCGCGTTGCCTTTCCCACGCATCCGGCGAACCAATCCTTGCGCGGTGTGATCGCGCACCTCATCGGTCATCAGGCGCCCGGCGTCGTGTGGTTCCCGCTCGCCGCAGGAATTGCGCTGCTCAGTCTCTACGTCTCGGTCCGGCTCCATCGCGACGGCGAACGCCTGCTTGCGCTCGCGTTGTGCGGAATGACGGCGGCCGCAGTGTCCCCGTTCTCGTGGAGCCACCACTGGATCTGGTTCGTGCCGCTACTCGTGTGGATCGCGCACCGTGCCCTGTCGAACCCGAGATGGTGGCTCGCGGGAGTCGCGATCTACCTCCCCGCAGCCGCTTGGTCTTGGCAGTACTCCGATGACTTCGCCGTCGTCGGGCTGTTCATGTACCCGCCGTGGTGGTCGACTATCGACATCCTCATGAACATCTACATGATCATGTTCGTCTTCATCCTCGCCGGCGCGGTCATTGGTGTGCGTCGGCGGGCAGCGACCCCTCGTGAGTCTTTTAGGAGTCCAGGGACTCCAAAAAGACTCACGACCCCTGGTAGTCGGGGGCAATGACGTCGGTGACGTCCCCGCGGGGACGTCCGCAGCGCCGCTCGCACCCGGACCAGTGTTGGCGTCCGACGAGAGGAATCCCGCTCTCGACGGCGTCGGTGAGGTCGGCGCGGACGTCGGCCAGCGCCTTCGCGCAGCCTGGCTGACCAGCGCAGGCACTTACCCGCAGCCACGGCGATTGATCGTCGAAGATCAGCCCCATCGGCGCCAGCACCCGGACCACCGTTTCGGCGATCGATTCGTCGAGGTCGCAGATCAGGAGCGTCCGCCACGGGGTCACGATGATCGGTCGCTCGACCGCGGCGATGAACTCGGCCGTCCGGGCGGGCAGTATCCCGAGCCGCAGACCCGCTCCGAGACTGACGAGGCCGTCGTCCTGGGGGAGCCAGCCGATGGGAGGTTCTGCGGCGGCGAATTCGAGCGCGTCCGCGAGCGGCTGCACGCTCAACGCCGCCAGCACCCCGTCGGCGCCGCCATCGACTTCGGCGAGCCGCCACTCGTCGGACCGCAGGTCCAGGAACGTGCGGGCAGCGGCGATGACGTGCGCGACGCCGTCTGCCACCGGGATGCGCGCACCCGAATCGGCGCCCGCCAAGAGCAGGGCGAATTCGTGATCCGATACCGCGTGCAGACCGACATCGGCACCGAGCCCGCTGACGTTGTCGCTGCCGTCGTCGATGGAAAACAGCACGCGGCCTGGCAAGTCTGCGAGGTCGGCGTCGGCCTGGAGCAACTCGTCGAGTAGCCGGACATGCTCGCGCACGTCGAGTGTGCCGCCGACGCGACCGGTCAGCGGCGACGCGACGATATTGCGTGCGCGTTCGTGCGTGAGCGACGGCAACAGGCCCGCCTCGGCCACTCGGCGCGCGAGTTCGTCCGGGTCGGATATTGCCCGGAGCTGAATGTTTCCCCGCACCGTGAGTTCGAGCTCGCCGTTGCCGAGCTCGACCGCTGCCTCGGCGAGGGTCTCTAGCTGTGCCGGCTCGAGATAGCCGCCAGGCAGGCGAATCCGCGCCAGCGGACCGTCGGCAGCGTCGTGAAGCTGCAACGCACCTGGGCAGGCATCGGGGCGAGATCGATTCATCAGCAACCAGCGTATGCGGCCATTCCGCCGTGCGACGAGGTGTGTCCGCGTCACCATGGTGAGGTGCCGGATCCAGACGAAGAACGCGCAGTTGAAACCAATCAGTCGCCGGAACGGTTGCTCCTTGCGCCGTCGATGGCGGCGTTCAAGCAGATGGGCTCCGTGCGGAAGCTGTTCAACCCGGACCTCACCATCCGCTTCACCCTCGTCGTGCTGCCAGTGCTCTATTCGATGGCCGTGCTGTCGCTGTTGCTCGGCGGGGTCGGGCTTATCGTGGTGTCGTTCTTCACCTATTGGGTCTACGGCATCGTCGCGGTAGTCGTAGTTCCGCCGACCGTCGTGGTGGGCATCCTGATCGCGCGCGTCGTGTGTGAGTTGCTCGCCGCGCTGGAGCTGACGGTCGAGCGGGTAGCGAACATGTCCGACGACTTCGACGACATTCACGAGATCATCCCGCGGTTCTCCTTCAGCTTGCCCAAGCTGATCAGCCGGGTCCTGCCGAAGGACGAGAAGAAATAGCTGCCTTCCTGCAGCGGTAAGGTAATTCGAAACGCTCGGCGGGTTGCGAGGAAACCGGTGTGAATCCGGTGCGGTCGCGCCACTGTGAACCACGAGGTCACGCGCCTCGGGGAAGCCAGACCTTCACCGCCCGGCGACCACCGAAGGGGCGCGCACACCCCAGGGAAGGCCGCGATGATTCTGCTGTTGTCGACCTCGGATACCGATCTGCTCAGCGCCCGCGCCAGCCGTGCGGAGTATCGGTGGGCGAACCCTGCTCGCCTGCTGGTCGACGACCTGCCCGACTTGCTCGCCGGAGTCGACCTCGTCGTCGTGCGCATCCTGGGCGGCAAACGCGCATGGGAAGACGGACTGGCTGCGGTTGTCGCCAGCGGAATCCCGGTCGTCGCGCTCGGTGGGGAGTACGCGCCGGACGCTGAGTTGATGGAGTGTTCGACGGTCCCGGTCGGTGTTGCCGCCGAGGCGCATCGGTACCTCGCCGAGGGCGGTCCCGACAATTTGCGTCAACTCCACAACTTCCTGTCCGACACGATGCTGCTGACCGGCCACGGCTTCGATGCGCCCGTAAAGACGCCTAGCTGGGGAGTGCTGGACCGCGCGGCTACCGATGTCGACGGTCCGACGATCGCGGTCCTCTATTACCGCGCGCAGCAGTTGGCTGGCAACACCGCCTACATCGAAGCGCTCTGCGTCGCAATCGAAGCCGCCGGTGGCCGGCCGTTGCCGATATTCTGCGCGTCGTTGCGGACTGCGGAGCCCGAGTTGCTGTCCGCTTTGAAGCAGGCCGACGCGTTGGTGGTCACGGTGCTCGCCGCGGGTGGCACCAAGCCGGCGAACGCGTCGGCAGGCGGCGATGACGAGGCATGGAACATCGGCGAACTCGCCGACCTCGACGTGCCCATCCTGCAAGGTCTGTGTCTCACGAGCAGCCGCGATGCGTGGGACGGCGACGACGGCGGGCTGTCGCCGTTGGATGTCGCTACCCAGGTCGCCGTTCCGGAGTTCGACGGTCGCATCATCACCGTGCCGTTCTCGTTCAAAGAGTTCGACGCCGACGGGCTGACGACGTACGTGCCCGATCCGGAGCGGGCGGCTCGGGTCGCAGGAATTGCGGTCCGGCACGCTCGGCTCCGACATATTCCAGTGCCGGACAAGCGGATTGCGTTGATGTTTTCGGCCTATCCGACCAAGCACGCGCGGATCGGCAACGCCGTCGGGCTCGATACGCCCGCTAGTGCGGTGGCGTTGTTGGCGCTGCTCCGCGACGCGGGCTACGACCTCGGGACCGAGCCGATTCCGGGGTTGGCCGAATCCGACGGCGACGCATTGGTGCACGCGCTGATCGCCGCAGGTGGTCAGGATCCTGATTGGCTGACGTCGGACCAGTTCGAAGGCAACCCGATTCGCATTTCCGCCGCGCAGTACGGCAAGTGGTTCGCGACCCTTCCTGCGGACTTCCGCGCAGGCGTCGAGGAGCACTGGGGGAGCGCGCCTGGCGAACTCTACGTCGACCGGTCCGCCGATCCGGCAGGCGAGATCGTCGTCGCAGCAATGCAATTCGGCAACGTGGTGCTGATGGTTCAGCCGCCACGCGGCTTCGGCGACAACCCCGTCGCGATCTACCACGACCCCGACCTGCCGCCGAGCCACCATTACCTCGCCGCCTATCGCTGGATCGCCGACGTCTTCCGCGCCGATGCCATGGTGCACCTCGGCAAGCACGGCAACCTCGAGTGGCTGCCGGGCAAGACGTTAGGGATGTCGGCATCGTGCGGAACCGATGCCGCCCTCGGCGATCTGCCGCTGATCTACCCGTTCCTCGTCAACGATCCTGGCGAGGGAACTCAGGCCAAGCGCCGCGCCCACGCCACGCTCGTCGACCATCTGATCCCACCGATGGCACGCGCCGAAAGTTACGGCGACATCGCGCGCCTCGAGCAACTGCTCGATGAGCACCAGAATGTCTCCGCATTGGATCCCGCGAAGCTTCCTGCTGTGCGCCAACAGATCTGGACCCTGATGCGGGCAGCCAAGATGGACCACGACCTCGGTCTGGAGGAGCGGCCCGACGAGGACACGTTCGACGACATGCTGCTCCACGTCGACGGCTGGCTGTGCGAAATCAAGGACGTCCAGATTCGCGACGGACTGCACATTCTCGGCCAAGCGCCGCGCGGTTCGGCCGAGGTCGATCTGGTCCTCGCCATGCTGCGCGCCCGCCAGATCTGGGGCGGAGAACAGCACGTGCCCGGACTTCGCGAAGCGTTGGGGCTCAGCGAAGCCGGCGACGAGGCGCGCGAGCGCGTGGATGCGGTCGAGGAGCATGCACGCGCCTTGGTAGCGGCGCTGCAAGCTGCGGGCTGGGACGCCGACGCGGCCGACACCCTGACCGACAATGCCACGGTCGCAACGATTCTCCGGTTCGCGGCAACCGAAATCGTCCCGCGTTTGCGCCAGACCGACCACGAACTCGAGCGCGTCCTGCATGCGTTGAACGGCGGGTTCATCCCCGCCGGACCGAGCGGCTCACCCCTGCGCGGTCTGATCAACGTCCTGCCGACCGGCCGCAACTTCTACTCGGTCGACCCCAAGGCCGTGCCGTCACGGCTCGCCTGGGAAACCGGTCAGGCGATGGCTGATTCGTTGGTGGCGCGCTACCTCGCCGACCACGGCGAATATCCGAAGTCCGTCGGGTTGTCGGTCTGGGGGACGAGCGCAATGCGGACCTCGGGTGACGACATCGCCGAAGTGCTTGCCCTGCTCGGTGTTCGGCCAGTCTGGGACGAGGCATCGCGACGCGTCGTGTCCCTCGACGCGATTGGGTTGGCCGAACTGGGCCGCCCGCGCATCGACGTCACCGTGCGCATCAGCGGCTTCTTCCGCGATGCATTTCCGCACGTCCTGGCGATGCTCGACGACGCGGTGCAACTGGTGGCAGCGCTCGACGAACCGGCCGAGCAGAACTACGTCCGCGCGCACACCGCGGAGGCCATGGCCGAACACGGCGACGAACGCCGGTCCACGACAAGAATTTTCGGGTCGAAGCCGGGCACCTACGGCGCCGGACTGCTACAACTGATCGACTCCAAGAGTTGGCGCAGCGACGAAGACCTCGCGCAGGTCTACACCGCGTGGGGTGGCTTCGCCTACGGTCGAGGGCTCGACGGCGCGCCCGCCGCCGACGACATGCGGACCGCTTATCGTCGAATTGCGGTGGCCGCCAAAAACACCGACACGCGCGAGCACGACATCGCCGACTCCGACGACTACTTCCAGTACCACGGCGGCATGATCGCGACGGTCCGGGCGTTGACGGGCAAGGACCCGGAGGCCTACATCGGCGACAGCACGCGGCCCGACTCGGTCCGTACGCGGACGCTGTCGGAAGAGACAGCGCGAGTGTTCCGCGCGCGCGTGGTCAACCCGCGCTGGCTCGAGGCAATGCGCAGGCACGGCTACAAGGGCGCCTTCGAAATGGCGGCGACCGTCGATTACCTCTTCGGGTACGACGCGACCACCAACGTCGTCGCCGACTGGATGTACGAAAAGCTGGCCGAGAGCTACGTTTTCGACGAGCAGAACCGCAAGTTCATGGAGAAGTCGAATCCGTGGGCGCTGCACGGGATCACCGAGCGCCTGCTCGAAGCCGCCGAGCGGGACATGTGGGAGCATCCGGAACAAGCCACCCTCGACGGGCTCCGCCAGGCGTACTTGGAAACCGAAGGGGAACTAGAGGGCTAGGAGTCCAGCCCGAGAACCATTGTCGGGCGCTGGATTTCGTGGTCGGCGCGAATCGGGCGGACCGCCGTGCCGATGGCGAAGAACTCCGTGGTGTGGCCGCCCCACGTGTGGTTGTGCTGGGAGAGATTCACGCCGACGATGCCTTCGGCCTGCAGGCGTTCCGCTTCGCGTTGCATACGCTCCATCGCCAGCTCGCGGGCGTCGTAGAGCGCCTGCGTGAAGTCTGGAAGCTCGGTGTTCTGGCCGATGTTGGCGACAACGTTGCCGAGCTTGCGATGGGCGACGTGATAAACGCAGGTACCCATGACCATGCCCAGCGGCATGTAGCCCGTTTGCAGCAAGGTCCAGAAGTCTTGGCCCGAGAGGTCCGACGTGAAGGGCTGATTGCGGTTGTTGCGCCAATTACCGCCGTGCTCGGCTTTCACCGCGGTGCCGACGGCGATGAACTCGGCAATGTCGGTGCCCCACTCCTTCAGCTCCACCTCGAGCCGGACCGCGACGATGCCGTCGGCGCCCAGGACGTTCGCCTCGGCCTCCATTCGGGTCATCGCCAACTCTCGTGCGTGATACATCGCCTGTGACAGAGTGCCGAGTTCCTGGTTCTTGCCCCACCGGCCGACCTGAATCCCCACGTGATACACCGACGAACCCAGTACCAGCCCGAGTGGGCGGAACCCGGCTTGGCGAACGAGCAAGAATTCGTTTACCGACAAGTCGGAGGTGAAGATCGAGCCCGGCCGCCCAGGCTGCAACTCGGCGAGGCGCGCCATCGCGTCGGGTGGCAGGCCCATCTGGTTGGGTTCCATCTCGAGTCCTTTCGACGGCTCAGGTCAGTCGCATGATCGGCAGCGGTGGTGGGCCGCCGACACCACCGCTGGTCCGAAATTGGGTGATTGCGGTGCCGATCATCAACGCCTCGGCGACGTGGTCGACCGTTTCGTACTGCCCGGCGACGCACCGCCACTCGGTGTGGTTCAGGGTCGAGGTGCGCACGACGACGCCGGTTCCGCCCGAGCGCGCGCACTCGTCGGCGAGTTGAGCGCGGACGTGCTGGCGGGTGTATTGCACGAGAGCGGTGTACGCGGCGACTTCGTTGTTGACCCAGCTGTTGGCCGTTTGCTGTTGGGTGTTCCAGTCCTGGTGAATGACCATGACCGACAGTCCGAGCACCAAACCGGTCGGCACCCAGCCCGCCATCAGCAACTTCGCGAAGTCCTGGCCTGTGAGGTCCGACAGGAACGGATGCCGTGGCCGCACGGTGCCGTCCGCACGGATAGCAGTCCCGATGGCTTGAAACTCGAGGCCACCCGCCGGGTAGGGACGAATCTCCAGCCGGACAGCGACGACGCCGTCACCGCCCAACTGCGCGGATTCCTGCTGCATTCGCGACAACGCCAGCATGCGCGCGTCGTAGAGCGACTGCCGAATTCCCGTTGCTTCGACCACGCTCGCTCGGCCGTAGGACCGCCCGTAGCCGCAATAGCCGCCGGTGTAGCCGATTTGATAGACGCACGACCCCAGCACCAATCCGACCGGCGCGAAGCCGACCGAACGGATGGCGTGGTGTTCGTCGACGGTCAGGTCCGAGGTGAACGGCGTCATTGGCCGGGCAGGGTCAGCCGCGCCAACGCCGTTGCCGCTGCGGCATTCTGCTGCGCGAGGCCGGCCAGTGCGGCGGCTAGTCGATGCGACCACGCGTCCATCGCGACCGTATCGGTCTTGAGCACGATGCCACCGGACTCGTGAATGATCTGCGCGATCGCCGGTTGCCCCACTCCCTTGCGGCGGATGACGAAGCGTTCGTCGCCCGCGGTTACCGACACACCGAGCACGGGCGCATCTTCGCGGGTGCGCCCGAACAGCCCGGACTTCCGCTCGACCGAGACCACGTTGGCCGGCAGCGCCGACGAGAGGGTGTTCATCAGGAAGCCGGCGTACAACGAGAGATCATCGCCGTCCATCCGCAGGCTCGCAGCCAGCGAGTTCAGGTCCCACTGAGTCACGTGTTCGCCTCCTTCTGCAGCTATCCCACGACGATAGGACTCCGATCGGGTGCCGCGCACTCGAACGTGGGCGACGCGTCCGGGATGTCGGAATCTGCCCGCTATCAGGCGCGATGAGTTTCCGGTCTCGTCTCGGTATGTACTCGCGAACCGCTTTTCGACGGACGACTACCGGAGGTTGACGATGGAAACGAAACAGCGCTGGGTGCTTGGCCTGACGTCGCTGGCGTCGTTGATGGTGATGCTCGACATGCTTGTCGTGACGACGGCGCTACGCGAGATCCAGCGCGATCTCGGCGCATCGCTTGCGGACCTCGAATGGACCATCAGCGCCTACACCCTCACGTTTGCGGTACTGCTGATGACGGGCGCAGCACTCGGCGACCGTTTCGGCCGACGTCGGGTCGTAAACGCAGGAATCGCAGTGTTCACGCTGGCATCGGTGGGTTGTGCGCTGGCTCCCGATACCGCGTGGCTGATCGCCGACCGAGCCGTCCAAGGAGCCGGATCGGCGTTGATCATGCCGAACGCCATGGCGTTGCTCAGTGCGGCGTTTGCGCCGCAGCACCGTGCACGAGCCCTCGGGATCTTCTCCAGCATCACCGGCCTGGCTACCTTGGGCGGTCCACTTGTCGGCGGTGCCGTTGTGGAAGGGCTTGCCTGGCAATGGATCTTCTGGCTCAGCGTGCCGATCGGCCTACTCCTCGTTCCCCTCGTTCGAGCACACATCACTGAAAGCGAGCGCGTCGACTCGCGGCTCGACGGTCGCGGACTTGTGCTGGTGTCTGGTGCAGCATTCGGCGTCGTGTGGGGCTTGATTCGCGGCAATGCCGCAGGTTGGACCAGTGCGGAGGTCGTCGCGTCACTCGTCACGGGCATCGTGTTCGGGGCAGCGTTCGTTGCGTGGGAGCGCCACGCGATCGCACCGATGATCCCGCTCGAATACTTTCGGATTCGGGCGTTTTCGGCGGGCAACCTCGCCGCGTTTCTGCTGTACGGCTCGGTATTCGGCACGGCCTTCTTCCTAGCCCAGTTCTTGCAGGTCGCATTGCTTTCCAGCCCACTCGAAGCCGGCCTGCAGATGTTGCCGTGGACGGTCACGCTGTTCGTCGTCGCACCGGTCGCCGGTGCGAAGGTCCGTCGGTACGGCGAGCGGCCGTTCATCGTCGGCGGCCTCGCATTGCAGGCGCTCGGGTTCGGCTTGATCGGGGTTCTCGCCGAGCCGGACGTCGCCTACTCGTCGCTGATCGTGCCGATGATGATCGCTGGCATCGGTGTATCGGCAGCAATGCCTGCGGCTCAGAATGCTGTGCTCGGCGCAGTTCCGCCCACCGCCGTCGGCAAGGCCGCCGGGACCGTGAACGTCATGCGTCAACTAGGTGGCACCTTCGGCATAGCGGTCCTTGCCGCGGTGTTTGCCCACGTCGGTGGGTACTCGACCCCCTCGACGATGAGTGCGGGGTTTGGCGCCGCACTGTACATCGCGGCAGTTCTTTCGCTGTCCGGTGCGATCATCGGGTTGGGAACGGACGCGCGGCGTCGGGCGGTCGCCGCCGTGCCCGCCGTTTCCGAACCGGCGCGGGCATGATGGGGCGCGCAACCATGACGACCAGTGAGGCAACCAGGGTGAGCACCCTAGAGGACGAATTCGCAACGGCCACCGACCCATTCCGGCGGGAGCTGCTCGCACACTGCTACCGGATGCTCGGGTCGACCCACGACGCGGAGGATCTCGTGCAGGAAACCCTCCTGCGCGCGTGGCGAGCATTCGACCGGTTCGACGAGAGGAAAGCAACCATGCGTACGTGGCTCCATCGCATTGCGACCAACGCGTGCCTGACCGCCCTCGACCACCGCAGCCGCCGTGTCCTGCCGTCCGGGTTGGGCGGTCCGAGCCACGACGTGGGGGAGTGGCCGCTGCAACGGCGCCCGGAGATCGACTGGATCGAGCCGCTCCCGCAGGCGGTGTACGCCCCGACCGAGAGCGATCCCGCGGCAATTGTCGCGTCGCGCAACAGTGTTCGCTTGGCCTTCATCGCCGCGCTGCAGACCTTGCCGCCGCGCCAACGAGCCGTCCTGCTGCTGCGCGACGTGCTTGCTTGGTCCGCGGCCGAGGTTGCCGAAGCGCTCGACACCTCGACGGCTGCGGTGAACAGCACGCTGCAACGCGCTCGTGCCGAGCTGAAAGACGGCACTCCCGCCGAAGACGACGTGGTCGAACCGGAGGACCTGCTCAGCCGCGACCTGGTCGACCGCTACGTCACACTCCTCGAGACCGCCGACGTCGCCGGCCTCGAGCAGTTGCTGCGAGACGATGCGATCCTCGAGATGCCGCCCATTCCGAATTGGTACGTCGGCGCGGACGCCATCGTCACCTTCATCGCGCGAATCTTCGCAGTACGTGGCGCTTTTCGAGTCCGTCGTATCGAGGCGAACGGCCAGCCGGCCGCCGCGGTCTACGCCAGAGCCGACGATGGCAGCTATTGCGCGCATTCGATTCAGGTCTTCACCGTCACCTCCACCGGTATCGCCAAGGTGGTCGTTTTCCAGGATCCGACGCTCTTCGAGGGCTTCGGACTACAGCCGACTGCCTAGGTCCGCATATCGTTGCCGTATGACCAACGGATTCGGCGACCTGGCCAAGGCTCAGTACATCTCGCTCACCACCTTCAAGAAGGACGGCACCCCACGTGCCACGCCCGTCTGGTTCGCCCAGGATGGCGAAAAGCTGGTCGTGTGGTCCGAGACCAACGCATGGAAGGTCAAGCGCGCGCGTCGCAATCCCGATGTGCTGGTGCAGAAGTGCGACATGCGCGGCAAGACGACCGGTGAGGTTGCCAAGGGATCGGCCGAGGTGCTCGACGAGCAGGCTTCCGAGCGCGTACGCCAGCTGATCATGAAGAAGTACGGCATCATCGGCTTGCTCACCGTCAAGTTCAGCACCCTCCGTCGCGGCAAGAACGGCACCATCGGGATTGCGATCGCGCCCGCCTAACGGAGGGTTCGTTTCGACTCGAAGCGCCAGATGGCGTATTCGAGGAGCTCGGTGTCCAGCTCCGAGCAGGCGGCGGCTTCGGCCACCAACGCGGCGACCGCGTCGTCCGGCAGTTCGGTCTCCCACAACCCCACCGCGTTGCAGACGTACCTGCTGACCAGATGATCAGCGGGCCCCGGCACCCCGGCGAGCATCACGACGTAGCTCCACGTCAGCCCGGACCGCTGACCCGGCACGGCTTTCCACGCCACCTCGGCCGCGTCGAGCGTCGCGGTGTCCGCCGAGCGGAACTGTTCGGCGGTATCGATGCCCAGTTCGAGCAACGCCCGCGCTGCATCGGCAATGGCGGCCGCCTTTAGCGGAGCGTTTGCCGAGGTCGATGTCGGTTTGCGATTGCCGATGCGGTCCGCCCACTGCTCCGGACCGCCCACCTCGTCGAAGGTGGCGAGCAGAACGGTCGCTGAGTCGTCTGCGGCATCGCCACCTTGCTCGGCGCGATAGGCGCGATAGCGATCGAGGATCTTCTCAACCGAGGTGTAGTGCGATCTGGTCGACGCGATCGCGTCGATGATGCACAGCGCCAGCGAGCGGCGGTATTCGTCCGGCGCCGGCCACTGGCTCGGCTCGCCGAGATCGTCGGCGAACCCGGCGAGCAGGACATCGACTCGGTCGTTGGTAATCATTTCGAACCCCCTTGAAACGCTGCGTAACCTGACTTTTCGAGGCAATCAGCGCCCACCGACAAATAAGCTCTCGTGAGTCTTTTGCGAGTCCCTAGACTCCAAAAAGACTCACGACCCCTTGACCCTCACCCTGTGTCAGCCCGTAGACCTGAGCCATGACCGACGTACTGAAGTCCTCTGCCACCGAGGCTGCCGCGATGATTCGGCGCAAGGAAATCTCCTCGCGGGAGCTGACCGAGGCCCTCTTCGCTCACATCGACGAGACGAACCCGGGGATCAATGCCGTCATCGCGTTCCGTCGCGACGAGGCAATGAACGAGGCCGCTGCCGCCGACGACGCACTCGCCCGCGGCGATGACGTCGGACCGCTGCACGGTGTCCCGATGACTATCAAGGAGAGCTTCGACGTCGCCGGTCTGCACACGACGTGGGGCAATCCCGAGTTCGCCGACCCTGTGGCACAAGAAGACTCGACCGTGGTCGCACGGCTGCGCCAGGCCGGTGCGATCATCATCGGCAAGTCGAACGTGGCGTTCATGTTGTCGGACATCCAAACCGCGAACCCGCTGTTCGGCGTGACCAACAACCCCGCAGACCGCGCGCGGACACCCGGCGGGTCCAGCGGCGGCGCGGCAGCTGCACTCGCGTCGGGCATGACGTTCTTGGAATACGGCACGGACCTGTCGGGCTCGATCCGCACCCCCGCGTCGTTCTGCGGCGTCTACGGACTTCGCCCCACCGCCGAGACCGTTCCGCCTACCGGAATGGCCCCGCCCGGACCGCCCGGTGTCCCGGTCGCAATGACGGGCCTGACGGCGGTAGGACCGCTCGCTCGCACAGCTGCGGACCTTCGGCTCGCGCTCCAGGTCACCGCCGGACCGGAAGGGCCCGAGGCCAAGGCGTTGACGTGGCGCTTGCCCGCGCCGCGGCACCGAGACCTCGCCGATTTCCGCATCCGGTTCGTCCTCGACGATCCGACTGCGCCGGTCAGCGGTGAGGTCGTCGACGCGCTCTCGAACACGATCGACGCCATCACAGCCGCAGGAGCAACAGTCGTCGAAGGCTGGCCCGACGGCATGGACCCGGCAGCGCAGTTCAGGGACTTCGGCTTTCACCTGGACGCCTTCTTCGCACTCCAGGGCGACGGCGCGCTCAGTCACAAGGCTTTCATCGAAGCCGACAACCGGCGCATGGAAACTCGCGCCGCGTGGGCCAGGTCCTTCGACGACGTCGACGTCTTCCTCTGCCCGACGAACAGCACGCCCGCGTTCCCGCACGACGAGCGGCCTTTCGACGAGCGCACCTTCGACACGACGAACGGTCCGCGGCGTTATCACGAGCAGTTCTTCTGGACCTCGCACGCAAGCCTTTCGGGGCTGCCCGCCGCGTCCGCGCCGATCGGCACCACTCCGAGCGGCCTTCCGGTCGGCATGCAGATCATCGGCCCGCATTTCGAGGACGATACGGTCCTGACGTTCGCCGAAACCGTGCGTGAATTTAACCCCTCTGGGGGTGAGACGCGCGCACGGGGTTAGGTGGCTTTGCTGACCGAGGACATGTGAAAGTCAGGGATTCGCAAGGGCGGCATGGCCGTTCGGGTGAACCAGTCCTTCATCTCGCGAGGCAAGGTGGGCAGCGTGGCCCCCGCCTCGGTCACCCGCCGAAGCAGGTCGAGTGGACTTTCGTTGAACCGGAAGTTGTTGACCGCGCCGCGGACCTCGCCGTCCTCGATGAGGTACACGCCATCGCGGGTGAGTCCGGTCAGCAACAGCGACGCCGGATCGACCTCGCGGATGTACCAGAGCGTCGTCAGGAGCAGGCCGCGTTCGGTGCGGGCGACCATCTCCTCGATCGTGGCATCGGAACCGCCTGTCAGCAGCAAATTTTCGCCGGGGACCGCAACCTCGGCGCCGAATTCCTGTGCCGCAGCACGCGGATAGGAGAGTGCGTTGATGACGCCGTTGCGGATCCAATCGACGCGGCCCAGGTGCAGACCGTTGTCGAACACCGACACCGAATCGTCCGACGACGCCGTCGCGAGAAACGGCGAGTGCTCCAGGCCCGGCGCCGCGGGATCGGAAAACAAGGTCAGCGGCAGGTCGGTCAACTTCTCGCCGAGCCGCGTACCGCCGGGGCGTGACAACGCGTTGTGGCCCTCTTCGGCGCCCCGGCCTTCCATCGTCCAGACCAGGTAGAGCATCAAGTCGGCCACGGTCGACGGCGGCAGGAGCGTCTCGTAGCGCCCCGCGGGAAGGTCGAAGTGTGTAGCGGACCAGTCGAGGCGTTGCGACAGGTCGGCGAGCAGCGCCGAGACGGCAATGTCGGTGAAATCCTTTGTGGCCGAACCGACCCAGGCGCTGGCGTCGGCGCCACGCTTGCCGTTGATCTCGACCGATCCGGTCGGCAGCACGAACCGTCGCCGCAAGCCTGACGACGACGCGAGCCAGGTGCTGTCCACTTGGTGGTGTGCGAACCCGAACAACCGGTCGGCACTGTCGAAGCCGGCCGCCAAATCGTCAGTGAGCGAGGCGAAGACGCTGACGTCGGTGGCGCCGGGCTCGTCGGTCCAGCCGTCAGGCGCTCCGTCGTCGCCCAGAAGTGCCATTGCGTCGCTCGCAGGCTCCGCCGTGTCAGCCGCTGCCGCGCTTGCCGCGACGACGGCGGCGATGTCGTCGGGATCCACGCTGCTCGAGGTCATGCTGCCGACGCGAGCGGTTGTGCCGTCGCGCACGATCGACAGCACGGTCCAGGTGCGCGACGACGACACTCCGTTCGTCGTCATGGAATTGTTTGCCCAGCGCAGCGATGCCTCGTGCTGGTCGGTGACAATCACGATCGTCTCGTCCGAACGCGATTGGGCCAGTACCCGTTCGGTCAATTCGTGGGCTGGAATCACTGGCCCGCCTCCGTTCGCGTGTTGAGAATGTTCACGCCGCGCACCAGTACCGATGGGCAACCATGGCTGACCGCCGCGACTTGGCCGGGTTGCGCTTTGCCACAGTTGAATGCGCCCCCGAGCCGCCACGTCGACGGACCGCCGACCGCCTCCATCGAACCCCAGAAGTCGGTAGTCGTAGCCTGGTACGCGACATCGCGCAGCTGACCGTCCAACTGCCCGTTGCGGATTCGGAAGAATCGCTGGCCGGTGAACTGAAAGTTATAGCGCTGCATGTCGATCGACCAGCTCTTGTCGCCGACGATGTAGATGCCGTTGTCGACGCGAGAAATCAGATCGTCGGTCGTCGAGTCGCTGACCGGGTCCGGCTGCAAGGAGACGTTGGCCATTCGCTGGATCGGGACGTGATGCGGCGAGTCCGCGTACGAGCAGCCGTTGGACCGCTCGAGGCCGAGCCGAGCGGCGAAGACACGGTCGAGCTGGTAGCCGACCAGGACACCGTCACGGACTAGATCCCACCGCTGACTGGCCACGCCGTCGTCGTCGTAGCCGATGCTGGCGAGCCCGTGTTCTTCGGTGCGGTCTGCGGTGACGTTCATGATCGACGTCCCGTATTGCAAGGTGCCGAGTTTGTCGGGTGTGGCGAACGACGTTCCGGCATAGGCTGATTCGTAGCCGATCGCGCGGTCGTACTCCGTTGCATGGCCGATCGATTCGTGAATGGTCAGCCAGAGATTGGTGGGGTCGATGACCAGGTCCGTCGGGCCGGCTTCCACGGTCGGCGCCTTGACCTTTTCGGCCAGCCACTCAGGGATTCGTGCCAACTCGGTCGACCAGTCCCAGGTGCTGGCGGTGCCGAGATATTCCCACCCACGCCCGACCGGTGGCGCCAACGTTCGCATCGTCTCGAACACGCCGGACGACTGGTCGACTGTGATCGCCTCCAGCGCGGGATGCAGCCGAACCCGCTGCTGGGTGACGGTCGTTCCCGCCGAATCTGCGTAGAACGTCTGCTCTTTCACTTGCAACAGGCTCGCCGAGGTGTGGTCGACGCCGTCGCTTGCGGCCAACCGTGCGGAGTAATCGGTCAGCAGTTCGACCTTCTCGGCAGTGGGCACGCCGAACGGGTCGATCTCGTAGGGCGACACCCACGTCGCGTCCGCATAGACCGGCTCGGCTGCCAACTCGACGCGGTCGCGGTTCAGCGGCCGCAGCGTCGTCGCGACCGCCACAGCCTGCCGGGCTGTCGCGGCGGCGACCTCGGGCGAGAGTTCGGCGTTCGACGCGAACCCCCAGGTGCCGTCGACCACCACCCGGACCGCGAGGCCGAGTGTCGCCGAATCCGCCACCGCCTGGACCGTCCCGTCGCGCAGCCGAATCGACTGCGTCAGAAGGCGGTGCACCCGGCAGTCGGCATGACTCGCCCCTGCGGCTCGCGCCGCTGACAGCGCAGCATCGGCAAGCTGGCGTAGGGGGAGTGCAAGGAATTCTGCGTCGACCTGGTGAGTGCCCACCGGACCAAACTAGCCGAACTGTTGCCAGCCGAGCCGGATGACCATCGCGACGACAACGACGAGCAGGACGATGCGCACGAAGCCCGAGCCTTTGCTCAGTGCCATTCGCGACCCGAAGACCGCTCCGATGATGTTGCAGCACGCCATTGCTGCGCCGAGGCCCCACAGCACGTTGCCGGTGGCGGCGAAGTAGACGACGCCGCCGAAGTTGGAGCCCAGATTGATCACCTTCGCCATTGCGGCGCTGCGGACGAACTCGGTGCCGAGCACAGTCGCGAAGGCGATGATCAGAAACGTTCCGGTCCCGGGTCCGAGCAGACCGTCGTAGAAGCCGATCAGCGCGGCGGCGAGTGCGACGACGAGGACCACTTTGCGTCGCGTCGGCGGATGCGTTGCCATCGTGACGCCGACTTGTGGGCGCAGAGTGACGAACACCGCGACCCCGATCAGGACCACCATGATGATCGGGATGAACAGGTCACGGTTGATCAGCGCGACCGCTGCGGCGCCGCAGCCGGAGGTCACTGCTGCCAGCAATCCTGCGGGAATCATCAAGCGCCACTGCATCGGAACCTTGCGCGCGAACGTCGCAACCGCGGCGCTCGTCCCGGCGATCGCGGTCAGCTTGTTCGTGCCGAGCACTTGTTGTGGCGTGAGCGTTGGAGCGACGAGAAGGAACACCGGCAGCACGATGAGGCCCCCACCGCCGACGACCGCGTCGACCCAACCGGCAGCCATCGCGGCAGCGAGCAGAGCCATCCACTCGCTTGCGCCCACTCGGCCACTCAATCACAAGGCGTCAGCGCGAGGTCGTACGGGCGCGCAACCGTCGCCGCGCGCCGATGCGTCCAGCGCCGACCGTGGCAGCAATACCTGCAACAAGTCCGAGGGTGGCGCTCGACACCAGGGCGGTCGTCGTAGGTTCGTGGCCTTTCAGGATCCAGACCGCGCAGACACCGGTTGCTGCGAGCAGCGCGGTACTCGCCGGGATACCCAGCGATCCGGAGATTCGGCGACGCCCCTGCACGAGCGAACGGACGAACGACTCGAGGTAGGCAACGCCGAACAGCGCCACCAGCGCGACTGCAACCGCAGCGGCGGTCGTCGTCGGCCGCTGTTCGGTGTGCACCAGGAATCGCCAGTTGGCAACGAGTACACCGTCCTTCGTCAAGAACAGCTCACCGGTCAATTGGCCGGCGACCAGGTACGGGTTGACCAGTGGCGGAACCGTCGCGGCAGCAGCATTCGGCGCGGTGGCGACCAGCGGCGCTGACTTCTCGCCGACCGGTACGCCGCCCACCTGCAACGCAACTCGAACGGTGTCGGCAGGGCCGACGTCTGTCGTCGTCACGACCAGGGGAGCGGTGAGGTCGACCGCGACTGGTCCGCCCACGCTGGGATCGACGCCGGCGATAGTGACTGTGCCGGGGCGCAGGTCGCCACCGGTCGTAGCGGCACCGAGACCGATGAACGGGATGACCATGGCAAGGAGCGCGAACACGGCGGCGACCGCGAACGGAACACGCGCAGACTTGACCTTGACCTTGATGACCGACTGGACCGGAACCAGGTCTTCCTGGCGGATATCGGAAAGCTGAAAAGCGGACTCTCGTACGAGGATCGACGGTCGAACGGGCGCCACGTTCGCGGGCGGCGGGGTCCGGCGCGTCGGGTCCGAGTCCGCATACGCGGGACTCGTACGGACTGTCCCGCCTGCTGCCGACACAATGCGGTCCGCGCCGAGTACCGGGATGCCCGGCGCCGCAAGCCAACCCGTGCCCCAACAGTGCGTCGCCGCCTCAGCGAGAGCAATGCCGAAGGTTTCGGCGCTGGCGTAGCGGTCCGCCGGATCGGTTGCGAGACCGTGCATCACGATCTCTGCGAGCGCGAACGGTACGTCGGGGGCAACTCGCGTCAGCGGATCGGGCAATTCGAACGCGTGGCGGAACAACATGGCCATCGCGTCACCGCCGCGCGGGAACGGCAAGACGCCCGAGAGCAGCTCGTACAGCATCGTTGCCAAGGCGTAGACGTCCGTCGCCGGGCTGAGCTCGTGCCCTTGCGCCTGTTCGGGCGCAATGTAGGACGGGGTGCCGATGATGTCGCCGGCCTTGGTGGCGAGAGTTTCGTTGCCGCCGATCATTTTCGCGATACCGAAGTCGGTGACCTTCAACGCCCCCGACGCCGAGAACATCAGGTTCTCGGGCTTGATGTCGCGATGCAGGATTCCGCGGTCGTGCGCAGATTGCAGACCTGCCGCGCACGCCAGTGCGACCGCGACCGCCGACGGCGCGTCGAACCCGTCCTCGGTGAACCGGCTCCAGACCGTCCCGCCGGTCAGCAGCTCCATCACCAGCAAGCACAATCCCTCGTGCTCGACGTAGTCGAACACGGGAACGACGTGGGGGTGATCGATCGATGCGAGTACCCGTGCCTCGGCGACGAATCGCTTTCGTACATCGGGATCTATCGCGAACTCGCGGGGGATCTCCTTGATGGCGACCGGTCGGTCGAGGCGCTTGTGTCGACCGGCGAGAACCACTCCGAAGCCGCCCTGCCCGATCTGTCCACCGACCTCGTAGGACGGGAGCGCCTGCGCGACGAGGTCGAGTTCGGCGATGGTCACTGCGGCTCCAAGACCTTTTCGTCGGCATCCTTACCAGCGGTATCAGGCGTCGGCGTCAGATATCCGATGGCGAAGAACGTTGCGGCGAAGGCGCCGGCGATGATCAACCACCGGTCCGTAGCGGGCACCCAGACCCGTGTCGCCGATAAGGTGAAGACGAGGACCAAGCCGATGCCGATGCCAGGCGTCATGATCCGTAGCGCTCGCCGAAAGCGGTTGGCGGGCAGCTGATGCCTGGCAATGGCAAGTGCAGCGTCCAGCAGCGCGAGGGCGGTCAGCAGGAGCAGCGCGAGGCCGAACAGTCCGTAGACCGAGAGCAAGGAGCCACGCACGTCGGTCACCGTGTCGATCGACGCCAACGCGTTTCCGTCGTCGTCGAACACCGAGAGCGTCGCGCCGATCAGCCCCGTTGCCTGCCCGTTGAGCCTGGACAGATCGATCGCATATTTCACCGATGCAGTCGCCCCCGGGGCAACGGACAGATCCACCGCAGTATCGAATGCGTAGTACGTCAAACCCACTACGCGACCGGCGAATTCGACCCGGTCGATAACGATGGCAGTCGGGCTGTTGTTGGTCACGCGAAGTTCGACAGTGGCCTTGCCGTGCGGCTCGAGACGTATGGGTTGGTCGGCTCCGGGCGTGACGGCCTCGCCGTTGATCGTCGCGGCCAACTCGACGGGATTGGTCGCGGCCGACGCAACTCCCGCCGAAAGCACGACCAGCGCCGTAATCATCAGGGTGAGTAGGGTTTTCATGGCACTTCCTAAACGTGGGTCGAGACGAGCGGCAAGAGACGACGCCGATAGATCACGAGGCCGATGATGAGAAAGAAGACGAGCATCGTGAGAGTTGCTGTCGCGGAGCCGAGTTGAGTCACCAGGACGACGTCCAAGGCGGCGAGCAGCACGGGACCGCAGAGCGCCTCCACTCGATGACTGCCGACGCCCAGCGCGCCAGAAGCGAGCGGAATGTCGAAGACACCTGCGTCGTTTGCGGTGCCGGTGCCGATCTGTTCGCCCGCCGCCGACAACGTGACATCCGAACCCGGCGTGCAGCCCTCACCATGGGCATTGACCGCGCCACCGGGTTGCACACTCTGCCGATCGAGGACCAGCAACATGACAACGGGAGCGGCTTTCGGCGCGGGAGGCGCTGCAGGTGCGGGTTCGGGTTCGGGCTCCGGCTCCGACAGCGCTGCCGGCGGCGTGTACTGCGGTGTCACCGGGGCCTGCTTCGGCGGGGGCACGTATGCAGGCGGCGGCGAGACCTCCGGCTCGGGTTTTGCCGCGGGCTTGACCGGCGGATCCAGGTGCACATTCACCGGCGGGGACGGCTTGGGTTGCCGCTCCGATTGGCGCTCGACGCGGGAACGGTGCTCCCTGGGCTTTCGCGGTGCGGAATCTTCGCTCGACGAGGGACTGTCACATGAGCTGCACTCCGGATCTTGTGCTGTTGCGACCGGCGCTGGTAGCGAGACGAACGTCGCCACTGCGAGCACTGCCGAGATACTGATACCCGCCGCGAGGTTTCGTAGCTTCATTTCGCGGTCCAATCGTTGCTTCGAGTAGTCCGACCCCGACCCTCATCTAGAACGATGGGTCCACCGCAGCCGGATTGTGCGAGTAGCGGACTACGCGTTTTTCAGGTGCGGTACTACTCGCTTGCGCTGGTAGGGGACCTACGCTGAACAACCATGCGCCGATTCAGCTTGTGGTTACGGGGTAAGCCACTGGTTGCCGACTGCATGCTGGCGGCGGCGTTGTTCGTGACCGAGTTGCTCAGCGCCCCGCAGAGCAAAGGCCCATGGCTCTTCCTTGTCGTAGGCGTCGCGTTGTGTGTTCCGGTGTGTTTCCGCAGGCGGCACCCGCGCCTGGTGGCTGTCGTCCTGCTGACCGAGTCGATGACCTGGACGATCGTCGCGCACGTCATCGACCACAAAGAAGACGCGCATCCGGCGTTGCTCGCGCTCGGCATCGCGCTGTACACGCTGGTCGCGTATGTGGGCCGTGTCGACGCCGGCGTCTTCGTCGCCGGTTTGGTCGTGGATTCGGCGCTCGCAATCTGGCTGCTGAACCAAAGCGTCCTAGGGGCAGTAGGCGTCTCGGCGTTGTTCTTCGCGTTGTGCTGGATCACCGCAGAATTCCTCGGAGCGCGTCGCGCCTACGACGAGGAAGTTGCCGCGCGGCTCGCAGTCGCCGATTACGACCGCGAGCGCAGCGCACACGAAGCTGTTGTCGCAGAACGCACCCGGATTGCTCGCGAGTTGCACGACGTCGTGGCGCACGCGGTGAGCGTGATGATCGTGCAAGCCGACGGTGCGTCTTATGCGATTCGGAAAAATCCGCAGGCCGCCGAGGCAGCGCTTGCGAATATTGCATCGACGGGCCGCGAAGCGCTGGGCGAACTGCGGCGGACCGTCGCACTGCTGCGTGACGACGATTCACCCGAGCAGATGCCGCAGCACGGATCGGCCGGACTGGCCAAGGTTGTGCAGATGATGAGCAGCGCGGGCCTGGCGGTCGAGTTGGAGCAATCCGGTCAGCTCGACAATATCGCGCCCCGCGTGAGCCTCGGAGTGCACCGCATCGTGCAGGAGTCGCTGACGAACGTCTTGCGGCACGCCGGTCCGGAGGCCAAGGCGTGGGTCCGGGTGCATCGCCGGGAGAACGACGTCACCATCGAGATACTCGACAACGGCACACCCGCGACTCGATTTGTGCAGGGGAGTGGGAACGGGCTGGTCGGCATGCGGGAGCGGGTTGCGGTCTTGCACGGCACGCTGGATGCGGGACGGCGCGGCAGCGGCGGCTGGCGAGTCGCCGCGACCCTTCCGCTGCACCTCGACGACTGAGGCTGCCGATAGCCTGGTCGCCGTGGGGATAACGGTATTGATCGTCGACGACCAGGAACTCATGCGTATGGGGCTGACCATGGTGCTGGGCGCGCACGACGACATCACGGTGGTCGGCGAGGCGAGTAATGGCGGCGCGGCGGTCGCCGCGGTCAAGGAGTTGGCGCCCGACGTCGTGTTGATGGACATCCGGATGCCGATCGTGGACGGAGTCGCCGCCACCGAACAGATTCTGCAGGCAGGGTGTACCACCAAGGTTTTGGTGATGACGACGTTCGACCTCGACGAGCACGCGCTGGGCGCCCTGCGGGCGGGTGCCAGCGGATTTCTGCTCAAGGACACTCCGCCCGAGGATCTGGTGTCGGCGATTCGCAGTGTTGCGGCGGGCGATGCCGTCGTCTCGCCGAAAGTGACCAAGCGACTGCTGGACCGCTTCATCAACGACCATCCCGCGCAGACCCAGGATCCGGGCGTGCTCGAGGTTCTGACCGTCCGGGAACGGGAAGTCCTCGAGCAGCTGGCCGGCGGGCGATCGAACGCTGAAATCGCTGAGCAACTGTTTCTTTCGGAGGCGACGGTGAAAACTCACGTCGGCCGGGTGCTCACGAAGCTCGGTTTGCGGGATCGCGTTCAAGCTGTGGTTCTTGCGTACGAGACCGGATTGGTCAGGCCAGGAAGCTGACTTGGTTGCCTACGAGACGGGCCTGTACGGCTCGGCTCGTAAGCGCGCCACCAAGTTTTTGTGTTGCGTTCCTAAGCGTTGAAACTGCCCACCGTCGGGAGTGCGAAGCAGCTGGCCCCGGAAGAATAGGTCACACTGCCGAAGAGCGCAGCCAAAACGGTTCCTTGGCCCGATTTCACTGTTTTCGACATTGTCGGCACACCGAGCACGACGTCGTCGAGCCGATCGATGCTGCCCTTCAGGGTCGAGAGGTTGATCCACGCGACGCTCAGATTGGACGCCGTCGGGACGCCGACGTAGCCGGGCAGCGCCTGGAAGCGCAGGTCTCCGCGTTCGATCCACGGCGGGATCGGGAAGTTGGGTCCGGCCTGCGCTGTGGAGATGGTGACCGTCCCCGGCGCGCCTGCGATGCCGCAGCCCAGCGTCGGCGCTGGGTAGAAGAACGGTTGCGGGACGGTCACACCCAGCTCGGGTAGCGCGGTAGCGAGCAGGCGGTTGATTGCGGACTGTGCATCGGGACCGAGAACGTCGGCGGCCTTGTGCATTTCGGCGGAGGTCGCGTTCAACGCAGCGATGGAGAGGCCCGAGAGGGCCGGTGCAGGCATGGGCATGGGGGTGGGGTCCGCGCTGGCTGGTCCGACGAAAACGACCGCTGCTGCGACTGCCGACAATGCGCTGATGGTGATGCGCGAACGCCGATTCATTGTGCTCCTCGATGCCGGTACAGATGTTGCGGGTGGGGCAACAGTGAAAGAATTGCTTAGCAAGAGTCTCAATGTCAACTAGAGGGTTCGATCGTTACTGGACCGACGCTGCATCGATTCCGGGAGCAAAACGCCTTTCTCGCACGTTGAAGGGATATGGCGTTTCTGCTGTTCGTGCTCTATGTCGTCGTCGAGGTCGCTGCTGTCGTTGCGGTGGGTAGTGCCATCGGCGCGGTGTGGACCGTCTGCCTCCTTATCGCGGGCTCGGCGCTGGGTCTCGTGCTCGTCGGTTCCCAAGGCCGGCGCGTCATCGAAGGTCTGCGCGGTGCCGCGCTCGGCCTGCGCTCACCCGAGGGCGCGATTGCCGACGGCGTCCTCGTCGCGCTCGGCGCCGTCCTGATGTTCGTCCCGGGGCTGGTCACGTCCGTGCTCGGCTTGCTGTTGCTGATCCCGCCGACACGGTCCGTGCTCCGTCCAGCGGTCGTCTATATCGCCACTCGTCGCTTCGGCAAGCTGCAGACGGGGCCGGTCGTCGTCGAAGGCGAGGTCGTCAGCCAATGGACCGAACCACAGCTGCGCCCCAAGGCGATCGCTCCCGTCATCATCGATGCCGATACCGGATGGCACACTGACCCGATGTGACGACGGAATTGCTCATCGGCGGCCGTATCTACAGCCCGGGTTCGCCGTACGCCACCTGTATGGCGGTGAGCAACGGAACGATCGTTTGGATCGGAGCCGATAAGGCAGGCCGCAGTCTGCATCCCGATGCGAACATCGTCGACCTCGAAGGCGCTTTCGTCGCACCAGGTTTCGTCGATTCGCATGTGCACACCTCGGCGCTCGGCCGCAAGCTGACCGGGCTGGACCTGACCGGAGCAGCATCGCTGGCGGACTGCATGTCGCGATTGACGCGATTCGCCGCCGAACACCCGGGCGAACTGATCTTGGGACATGGCTGGGAGGAAACGCGCTGGCCGGAAGGTCGCCCCCCGAATGTGGCCGATCTGGAAGCCGCTGCCCCCGGCCGTCAGGTGTATCTGACGCGAATCGATGTCCATTCCGCCGTGTGCTCGTCGAGCCTGCTCGACGCGGTCGGCGGCATCGCTTCTCGCGACGGCCTGGTCCGTGCCGACGACCACCACCGAGTTCGGACCGCCACCCAATCGGCCGCGACGCCCGAGCAGCGTGACCGCGCCCGCCGCGCCGCGCTCGACGAAGCCGCCGCCAACGGCATCGTCGCCGTCCACGAATGCGCCGGACCGCAGATTTCCGGTCGCGACGATCTGCGCGAACTCCGCGGCCTCGAGCACGGCGTCGCAATCCGTACTTACTGGGGCGAGGCGGTCGACAATGCCGAACAAGCCACACAATTGCTGGCCGACACCGGCGCCGACGGATTGGCCGGTGACCTGTTCGTCGACGGTGCCCTCGGCTCCCGGACGGCATGGCTGCACGAGCCCTATCTGGACGACCCGTCGGCAGGCACGGGCAACAAATACCTCGACGTCGACGCGATCGCTGCCCACCTACAGGCCTGCACCCAGCTGCGGGTCCAGGCTGGGTTCCACGTGATCGGGGATGCCGCGGTGAGTGCCGTTATCGAGGCACTCGAGCGAGTAGTCGACGCGGTCGGCGGTCCGGCGGTCGCGACCTGTGGGCACCGGCTCGAGCACGTCGAGATGATCACCCCCAAGCAGGCGGCAAAGCTCGGCGCATGGGGCGTGATTGTCAGCGTTCAGCCGGTGTTCGACGAGCTGTGGGGCGGCGCCGACGGGATGTACGCGACTCGGTTGGGGGCGCAGCGAGCCGCGGCGATGAATCCGTTCTCGACGATGGCGAGCGCCGGTGTCTCCCTCGCCATCAGTTCCGATGCGCCGGTCACCGCACTGCGACCCTGGTCAGCCGTCCGCGCCGCCGTACAACATCGCACACCCGGCGCTGGCATCTCTCCACGTGCAGCGTTCGCTGCGGCAACGCGCGGCGCCTGGCGCGCCGGTGGCGTGCGCGATGGCGTCGCGGGCACTCTGGTTCCCGGTGCTCCTGCAACGTACGCGGTTTGGGAGGTCGACGATTTGGTCGTCGCGAGTCCGGACAACGCAGTGGCGCGTTGGTCCACGGACCCGAGGGCCGGCGTGCCGCCGCTCCCGCGCCTCGACCCTGGGTCGCCCGATCCGACGTGCGTTCGCACAGTTCGAAACGGAGTGACCATTCATGCGTGACTGGCTGACCCAGCACCCGGTGGTGCGAAATCTGATCGGTTCGGTCGTGGGCGGATTGCTGCTGTTCGCGAGCTTCCCGCCGCGGCCGTTGTGGTTTCTCGCACCGTTCGGCGTCGCGCTGATCGTTGCGGTGCTGCGGACCGGCTCGTCGTTGCGCGGTGGGTTCGGCTACGGCTTCGTTGCGGGAGCAGGTTTCTTCGTGCCGCTGTTGCCATGGATCGGCGTCTACGTCGGTCCGTTGCCATGGTTGGCGCTCGCCGCGGCGTGTTCGGTGTTCTTCGGCGCCTTCGGAGCGATTGCCCGCGCGGTAGCGATCCTGCCGTGGGCGCCGCTGTGGATCGCGATGGCGTGGTCGCTGTGCGAATGGGGTCGATCGAGCTTTCCGTTCGGCGGATTCCCCTGGGGGCGTTTGGCATTCGGCCAGGCCGACGGATTGCTCCTCCCGATCGCGAGCGTCGGCGGCGCACCGCTGCTGAGTTTCGCGGTCGCGCTGTGCGGTGTCGGGATCGCTTACCTGGTCGAAGGGGCATTGCGAGGGGAGCGTCGGGCGCTGCTGGGTCCGGGGGTCGCTGTCGCGCTCGGACCGCTCGTCGCCGCCGCGCTGTGGCCGACGCTGTCCACCATGGCCGACGGCGACCGACACATCACCGTCGCCGCAGTCCAGGGCAGTGTTCCGCGGCTCGGTCTCGACTTCAACGAGCAACGAGCCGCGGTGCTCAACAATCACGTCCGCCGGACCTTGCAGCTCGCCGACGACGTGAAAGCTGGCCGGGTCCCCAAGCCCGACGTCGTCATCTGGCCGGAGAATGCGTCCGACATCGATCCGCTGCGTGACGCTACCGCCGACCGCGCGATCACCGATGCGTCCGAGAAGATCAAGGCTCCGATCCTCGTCGGCGCGGTGCTGAGCAACGACGACGACACGACGACCAACTCGGTGATCGTCTGGAACGGCGCGGACGGGCCGGGGGACAGGCACGACAAACGGATCGTTCAGCCGTTCGGCGAATACCTTCCGTACCGCAGCTTCTTCCGCTTGTTCTCCTCCTATGCCGACCGTGCGGGCTATTTCGTTCCCGGTCATGGCGACGGCACCGTCCATGCGGCAGGAGTGACGATCGGCGTCGCGACGTGCTACGAGGTCGCCTTCGACCGTGCACTGAAAGATTCGGTCCGCAACGGCGCGCAGCTGCTCACCGTGCCGACGAACAATGCAACCTTCGGTGACACCGAGATGACGTATCAGCAGCTGGCGATGTCGCGCGTGCGGGCCGTCGAGCATGGCCGCGCTGTCGTCGTCGCAGCCACGAGCGGGGTCAGCGCGATAATCGGTCCGGACGGTGCTGTGGTCGACGAAAGCGAATTGTTCGTACCGGACGTACTGGTTGCGCAAGTTCCTTTGCTCTCGAGTACTACGCTTGCAACTCGACTCGGTCCGATTCCGGAGGTTCTCCTCGGTCTCGGAGCGTTGGCCGCCCTGGGCGTCGCACTATTGCGCCGCCGCAACAACGATCTGCTGGGAACGCCCAGCGGGGAGGAACTCGATGGTAGCGGGGAGCGTGAGCTCGAAGACCTTGGTGATCATCCCGACGTATGACGAGCGGGAGAATTTGCCGAAGATCGTCGGGCGCCTACTAACGGCGCTGCCGGCAACGCACGTGCTCGTCGCCGACGACGACAGTCCGGACGGCACCGGTCAGGTGGCCGACGAATTGGCCGCCAACGATCCGGAAGGCCGCATCCATGTGATGCACCGGACCGAGAAGAACGGCCTCGGCGCGGCGTACATCGCAGGATTCCGTTGGGGACTCGAGCGCGATTACCGGGTCCTGGTCGAGATGGATGCCGACGGCAGTCATTCGCCGGAGCAACTGCACCGACTTCTGCATCAAATCGACGCAGGCGCCGATCTCGTCATCGGGTCGCGCTATGTGCCCGGCGGCAGCGTCGTCAACTGGCCCAAGCGTCGTGAAGTGCTCTCCCGTGGCGGCAACATCTACTCCCGCCTCGCACTCGGAGTGAAGATCAAGGACATCACCGGTGGCTACCGGGCTTACCGGCGCGAGGCGCTGGAGGCACTCGACCTCGACTCCATCGAGTCGCATGGCTACTGCTTCCAGGTCGACATCGGCTGGCGCATGATCCAAAACGGTGCGGTCGCCGTGGAGGTTCCGATCACGTTCACCGAGCGGGAAATCGGCTACTCGAAAATGAGCGGCAGCATCGTCCGAGAGGCGCTGCTCAAGGTAACCGTGTGGGGGATGAAAAACCGCTACGAGAAGCTCAAGAACCTGGTCAGCCGCAAGAAGAGCGCTGCGGAGTAGGGATTACATACAAAAGCGCGCCTTCTGTGGATTCACAGAAGGCGCGCTTTCGTTCGTTCAGGAATTGACGCCGCGACGCTTCGTCTTGAGCAGGTCGAGGCGCTCCTTGAGCAGCTCTTCCAACTCCTCCACGGAACGACGCTCGAGCAGCATGTCCCAGTGCGTGCGGGGCGGCTTGACCTTCTTGGCTTCCGGAGCGGTGCCTTCGATGAGGCTGCCTTCCAGGCCGTTGCGGCACAGCCAGGTGCCGGGGATTTCGGCGTCGTCGGCGAAGGGAACGTCGAACTCTTCGCCATTGTCGGTCCGGTACCGGGCCACGCGCCTGGGTGCGAGGTCGTGGTCGCGGTCGGTTTCGTAGCTCACCGCGCCGAGTCGACTACCCCGAAGTACGCGATCTGCCATGGTGGCGGTCCTCTCGTTTGCGTGCATTGGCGGCTTGGCCGCCGAACACGATATACAACGCATCGACGCTGGATTTGGTTCCCGGCATGCATTCGAGTGCAGCCGAACCTTTTCATTGTACCGGCGGGGGAACGTGAACGACGACGCCTGGCCGGTTACTCTCTCGCTATGTCACGGCGTCAGCAATCCTGCCTCTGGTGCGGTCGCGAGGTCGCGGATTCCGAGGCCGGCCGGCGGCGACGGTATTGCCGCCAATCCTGCCGTCAACGCGCATACGAGCAGCGCAGCGCAGTGAAAGGCACCCAGATTCCCGAAGATGCGGTCGTGCTGTCCGCTCAGGAAGCCGCGGACCTCGCGGACCGGTGGTTCGCAGCCCGTTGCGCAGCCGAGGATGTCGCCACCGCCGTGCGCGAGGGTGCGGACATAGCCGAACTGGCTGCGCTGAGTGACGAACTGGTCGGGCTCACGCGCGAAGCCGAGCGCCTGCGCTGACCGGGCAGTTCTTAGAAAACCCAGCCGCGAAGTGCGAGGAAGCGGGCTCCGCCGACCGCTGCGCTGACCGCGATGACCAGCAAGGCGACTGTGACGTCGGTGGCTGTCGGAAACGCGAAGTTCAGGGCAGCGATAGCTGTTGCGCTGAAGGCGAGGCCGATGACGGCAAGTGCGCCACCTTCCCACTGCGCAGCGAACCAGGTCACGCGATCGGAGGCGTGGAACGTCATGCGACGGTGCAGTTCGTTGGCCAACGCGGTGCTCAGAGCTGCGCCGACAATGTTAGCTATCTGATTGCCCTGACTTGCGAGAGCGAAGAATGCAGCGAAGTAGACGATGTTGCTCAGGCCGCCGACGCCAGCGAAACGCACCAGTTGGGCAATCGCCGAGTCGCCCCGAACGTCGAAGACGGGCACCCGGATTCGTGGAACGGCGACGTCCCAGCGAGTGTCGGTGATGACCATTGGGTTGCCTCCGTTCGACTCGGTTAACCGGAGCGGTTTGCTCCACTTAGTGACAATAGCATAACCGGAGCCCACCGCTCCAGTTAATTTATGATCACGTCAGATGGAAACGTTGACTGCTTGAAGATCGTTCACAAAGCACAACGAAGCCGCCGGATGACCGGCGGCTTCGAGGTGGTGTGAGCTCATGTATTACAGCGTGGCGGGGTGCCCTTTCGCTTTCATTAACGCCGGCTTAAGAACTGCCGAGGTCGCGATCGCCATCCCGGCGAGGATCGTCGCAAAGGCCGCCACCGTGACGTGATCCGGGTGTATCAGCGCCTGACCGCGCAGCGCCTGCCAAGTCACGAGCACCAACACGCTCGAGTAGCCGACCGCGACTATGCCGACGAGCGCCGCTCTGGTCCGGTCGGATCGCAGCCACGCCACCCTCGACGACAGCACTGCCAGGGCGAATGCGGTCGCGAGCATGACCTGGATGCCGTGCAGGCCGACGAAGTGCGGAATTCGCAGGTCACCGCCCGTGGTGCTCCAGTGTGTGATCGGCATTCCGGGACCGCCGATAGGGGTCCCGACGCTGTGGCCTGCGGCGAGTTCGACGTCGTGACCAGCGGCATCGAGAACAGTTCGGCCCTTCTGGAAGCCCATGAGGTAGCCGAGCGCCATTCCCGAGACTGCGAGAACAAGACCCGCGTGAATTGCACGGGTGAGCGATCGGTCGGCGATCTTCTGCCAGACCAGAATCCCCGCGATCAGGAGATTAGCCAGAAACAAGCCCGGCACGCCCGAGGTGAAGATGATCTGTCCGACCGAGTTGAAGGTGTCGGTCGACGTGTTGAAGTGGCTGAAGGTGCCTCGAGCAGCCTGGACCGCGATGAATCCGACATCGACGAACCCGGTGACGGCGAACACCGTCCCAAGCCTGCGGGTCCACTTGGCACCACGATGCGGCAGCGACAGCAACCACGCCAAGGTTGTCCCGTACATCGCGAACGCGAACCCGAACTTCAGTGGCTTCAGCCAGACGGATTCGCCGAGCACAGTCCGGTCGTCGACGACGAGGCCGATCGCGCAGACCAGCACAAGCCCGATCATCGAGACGACCATGAGAACCAGTGGGCGATGCCACTGTGCAACGGCTCGAAGGTGTTGCGGAGCAGCGTATGTGGTCACGACGGTGACGCTATGGGCGCAACCCGCGCCAGCACATCACGCTGTGGAGCGATTCACCGCGTCACCCTTCGGTACTAGGGGTGTCCTCAGGGTCGTCGTCAGACTCGTCGTCGAGTGGGCGGCTGCGACGGGCGATCACTATCAGCGTGCCGACGACAAGGGCAGGGCCGAGCACGGCGAGCATCTCGTCCCAACCGCCTGCGTGCATCTGCACGAACTGTGTAGCGATCGCACTCATACGCCGGAGACCAACTCGATACCCACCATCGTGTACGCGACCATGAGTGCCAGCATTGCGTATTGACCGACTTTGACGTAACCGGTGCGCAGGACCCCGACCGCGCGGTCGTGGGCGGCGACCACGCCGAGGATGTGGCCGCCGACGATAGCCGCGATCTGCACGACTGCGATTGTCGTTGTCGAGACGACCGTGTAGTCGATCTTGCCGCCGAACACCAGCACGTAACCGACCTGGCCTTGGAAGACGAGCAGCGAGAAGTAGTGCGCGACCGTATAGCCGACCATGATCGGGATCAGCGTGTGCACGAACGTCGAGTACGGTTCGACGCCTTTGCGCAGGTACGGCCTGGTGAGCAGGATCGCGCCGGCATACGCCACCGCCACAGCTGCAATGGTGGCGATCAGCCCTGCGGTGCCGAGTCCGATGATCTCGATGCGGGACAGGTCGCGCTTCAGATCCGCCCACCATGGCAAGCGGGTGATGCCGTCGAACGTCGTGGAGCCGAGCGCCAGCAGCACCACAGCGGTCAAGCCGTCGCCAGTGCCGCCAATCAGCAGTCCGTCCAACGGGTTTCGGAGCACGACTCGTCCGTCGTCTCGTCGACCGATGGGGGACAGGCGAGCGACGAGGCCGAAATACACCTCGAAGCCGTCGGCCCGGTCGTACCAGCGCGGTCCGAAGCGGGCGCCCGCCGCGATGTGGACAGCCGCGTAGATCGTGATGAATATGGCGACAGCTCGCGGCGAATCCGAAGCTGGATAGACGAGTTCGAGCCAGAGGAATGCGAACAGTCCGACCAAGGCGGGTCGGTAGCCGACGCGATCGGGCACAGTCGAGTCGGACGAGCCGACAACACTGTGCAAAAGCGTGCCGAGCGTCCGCAACGGGTTCGCCAGCCGATAGATCGGCCCCAGCGCCAGCGACACCGCGACGCCACCGACCCAGAACCACACGTAGAACCACGTGGTGGCCGGGTTTTCGGCCGAGTCGTTCGGACCGATCCAGGCCGTGCCCGCCACCGCTCCGAGCGCCAGCAGCCCCACGACCTGCAACGCCACTCGTATGAACCGCGCGTCGACCCAACGAGTCACCCGCGGCGGCACCCCGAATCCGGCCGCCGAGCCACGCAGTTTCGGGGCCGTCCACAGCAAGCCGAGCGCAACGAACGACACGACGAGAGCCAAGGCTGCTGCGTAGAGCGCGAGCCACAGCGGCACCGGCAGGTCCGAACGACCGCCGACGCCGTGCGCAAGAATCACCTGCGACATTCCCCCGTCGCTACGCTCGCCCCGGATTGACCCGCAGCGATGCGACCACGGAGTCAGTCGAATGCAGCTCGATCTCGAACGTTCCTGGAATGTCTGTGGTGAAGGTGAGGCGGGCAGTGGCGTTCGGCGCCAGCTCGAGCTCCTTGTCGTAGCCGTGGACGTGTAGCTCGTCGGCGACGTTGGACGTCACCTCGAGGGTAAGCGTTTCACCGGATTTGGCGTCGATCGTGTCGGGACCGCTGGTCTTGTGACCGTCGGTGATGGCGAACGTGACGGTGGTCGCTTGCTGTCCGCTGGGGTTGTCCGCGGACTTTCCGCACCCGCTCAGCATCAGCGTTCCGCTTGCGATTGCGGCGACGGTGAGAATTTGGATGCGGGTGATTCGGCTCACGGCAACGAGCTTAAAGACTCACGTCACGGTTCGGTGTGCTCCAATGTCGACCTGAACCTGTGAAGCCCAATACACTGGCGTTCGATGATCGGCGACAAGATTCCAGCACTCCCGTACGCGCAGGCGGCACGTAACCTGTTGCGTGAGACGGTGCTCGTCGCTGTGGATGAACTTGTGCGCCGAAACGGTTGGGCCGCAACAAGTATCTCGACGGTCGCCAAAGCTGCCGGGGTCAGTCGGCAAACGGTCTACAACGAGTTCGGATCTCGCCAGTCGATCGCCGAGGCCTACATCCTGAGCCGTCTCGAAACGCTGTTGGACGCAGTCGAAGCGGTGTTGCTCGATGGCGAGCTCGAGCCTGCAGTTCGCAAAGCCTTGGACATGTTCTTCGACATGGTCGACGAACCGCTCATCCAGACGGTCCTGTCGGGTTGGGCCAACAGGGAAGAGCTCGTTGTTCTGGTGCGGCTCGTCAACGAGCAGACCGTCGAGCATCTGACCAAGATCATTACCGAGATTCGACCGACGGTCGACCCCGAGGACGCCACCATCTTTGCCGACACGATCGCCCGTCTCGTCGTGGCGCACGCGATCGCACCGACCATTCCGCGCAGCGTCGCCACCGAGCGGATGGTTCGTCTGGCGATCATCGTCCTCGGCGAGTAACTCAGTCCGCACACCCTCGTGAGTCTTTTTGGAGTCCCTGGACTCCAAAAAGACTCACGAGGGTGGTGGTTGGAAGCTGGTCGGAATCGCTGAGGCTATGGTGGCGACAAAGGTTGCGAGGCGTTCCGGCGTGAAGTGCGTCGGGTCCGAAATCACCAGTCGCCCAGCTAGTTCCGCTATGCCGAGCATCGTGTGCCCGACCAGTTCGTAGTCGATGTCGATCGGACCGCCACGGAGAGCCAGACCGATATGGGCGAGTCCGATCGCACGCTCGACGATGTCGGCACGCGCCTTGGCGAGATACTCGCGAAAGTCCGGCGGTGCGCCTTCACCGGCGTCGAGAATCAGCCGCCATCGATCCGGATTGGCGACGACGGCGTTCAGGAAGACCTTGATCGTCTCCGCGTACGCGGCCTCTGGATTGGAGAGCAGTTGCGTCGGCATCGCCGCCGATACTTGCTCGAGGCCGCGTTCGCGCTCGCGGGTGAGTAGCGCAGCGACCAACTCCGCGCGCGTCGGATACATCGCGTAGAGCACCGGTTTGGCGACACCGGCTTGTTTGGCGACGGCTTCCATCGTCAGCTGGGGGAGCCCGTCGGCAGCAAGGACCACCAACGCTGCGTCGAGCAATTGCTCGCGTCGTTCCTCGGGCGGAAGGCGCGGACCGTTGCGACGCGGAACGCGCGCGGGCTGCTCTCGAGGACTCACCTTGCAAATATTACTACGGTGCCGTAGAAAATTGCTACGATGGCGTAGAAAATGTTCGAAGGAGAGCGATTGTGAGCACTGGAGCGAGCTGCCCGATGGGGACGACCCGCACGCGTGAGGACTACGGATTCTTCGGTCCCGGATCGCCCACCTGGAAGGTGTGGACCAGCCCGACTGCCATCGTGGGCTTTCAACGGTCGGTCGTCCTCGAACATTTCGATCCCAACCTCGCCGCGGCGGTCGCGGATATGCAGGGCATCTACAAGGATCCACAGGGTCGTCTCGACCGGACGCTCGCGTACTTCTTGACCGTCGCGGTCGCAGACGGGCGTACCGCGATCGAGGTGGCAGATCACCTGATGACGGTCCACGCAAAGGCAACCGGGATCGAGCCGATCAGCGGCAAACGCTACAGCGCGAACAATCCCGCGTCGCAACTGTGGATCCACGTCACCGGTTGGCATTCGGTTCTCAAATGCTACGAGATGTTCGGTCCTGGGCCGCTCTCGCCGGCCGAGGAACAGCAGTATTGGGCCGACTGCGTCGTCGCCGCAGAGTTGCAGACGTGCAAGCCCGCCGATGTCCCGACCTCCCGCGCCGAGGTACGCGAGTACTTTGCCGCGGTACGTCCGCAGCTGTGCACGTCCGAGCGGGCCGACGAAGGAATGCACTACTTACTGCACACCCCTCGCGCAAACGGAAAGCTCAAGCTGTGGGCCGGTAGTCGCTTGCTCGCGCCGGCGGTCATCGCGACGCTGCCACAATGGATGCGAGACATGGGTCGTTTCGATCAGCCTCGTGTGCTCGACGCGACCTACACCCGCGCGATGCGCGTCGCGATTAGGGGGCTACAAGGCGATCGAGCCAAACTGGCGCTTCTCGGCACCCTGGCACCGATGACGAAGCAGGTACTGGAGCGGCACATCCACGCAGAACCGCCGCTGCGGGCAACGACGATCACGCCGGCCGACGCTAGGGCCCGCTACGGTAGCCGCGTCGTTGCGGGCGCGACGGGGTAGGAGACTTGTTTTATGGCAACGGAATCCGGGTAGTCCCTCAATAGAGGGTTGGTTCAACAGCGGACTGGCCCCTGTGAAGCGAGGTTGCCATGATTGCCCTTGGACTGATTCTGCTACTTGCCGGATTCTTGCTCGGCATTCCGATTCTGTGGACGATCGGTATCGTGTTGCTCGTCGTCGGCGCCGTGCTCGCGCTGCTCGGCGGCATCGGCCGTCCCGTCGGCGGTCGCGCGCACTACTACTAAACAGGCGCAAATGTGACGGACGACCCCCAATCCAGCAGCGCATTCGAGAAATTCGTTGCGCTGCTGGACTCTCCGGTGTTCATCGTCACTGTGCACGCAGCGGGGGAGCGGGCCGGTTGCTTGGTCGGCTTCGCTTCGCAAGTGAGCATGGATCCGCCGCGGTTTCTCGTCGGTCTGTCGAACAAGAACTTCACCTATCGCGTTGCACGTAACGCGCAACACCTTGCGGTCCATCTGGTTTCATCCGACGACGTAGCTTTGGCAGAATTGTTCGGCGGCAGCACCGGTGACGAGGTCGACAAGTTCGCCCGATGCGCCTGGACCACCGGGCCGCACGAGCTGCCGGTTCTCACCGACGCACTCGCCTGGTTCAGCGGCCGAATCGTCCACACAGTCGATTTCGGCGATCATGTCGGATTTCTACTCGAACCCGAGGGCGGCGACGTCGGGGCCAAGGAAGACATCGTGACGACCTCTGACGTCGCCGACCTCGAACCTGGCCACGAGGCGTAGCAGAAGTCAGCTGGCAGCACTCTGCTCGACGATCGACTTGAATTCAACGAGGTCCTTGGCGGCCTGCTTGTTCGCCATCTTCTCGATGAGCTTGAACGCGAAACCTTTGATACCCGCAGCGTCTATGGCGATGTCGAGTTCGAACCGGGTTCCATCCTTCGACGGCGCCAGCTTCCATGCTCCGAGTGCCTTGACGTCGCTGTCGTCGCTCTTGATGGCAAGGATGTTGCCGGGCTCGTACTGCGTCAATTCCGCCGTCGAGGTGACATTGCCTAGACCCGCCTTACGGACCTGGCGAAACTTCTTCCCGACACCCCAAGGCGAATCGTCGACGGCGTCGAAAGACACCAGGTCGGCTCGCCATTTCGGCATGATCGCCGAATCTGCGAGGACGGTGAACACGGCCTGTGGGGACGCAGCGATGTCGGTAACAGCGTGAATGCGCATGACGGTAAGCCTAACCTAAGCCAGGTTTAGCTCAGGCGAGCAGATCACCCAAGATGCGGGCGAGGTGCGCACGGTCGGCCTCACTGAGGACCCCGAAGAACGCTTCGGTCTCGGCGCGGCGAGCATCCTGAATTGCACTGCCGATCTGTTCACCCTTCTCGGTCAGTGCAACGAGCGTTGCTCGCCGATCGTCGGGGTCTTGTCGGCGCTCGATGAGTCCGCGGTCCTGCAAACCGTCGACCACCTCGGTCGTCGAGCGTGCTGCAATGTGGAGGTGATCGGTCAATTCGCTCAGCCGCATCGTGCCGTGCCGCAGGAGTACGCCGAGCGCTCGCGAATGCGACGGCGTGATGTCCCAGGGGGCAAGGGTTTCCCGCCACAGCCGCCGGAGCCGACGGGCGACGGACCAGAACGACTCCGAGAGCGCGTCGTCGACGGACATGCGGAATAGCGTATCAGCGACTCGTGTTGTTACCTCATGTTGAGGTAGCCTCAGCATTACCAAGAACGAAACGAGGTGGTTCGCTTGGAACGACCCAAATCGATTACGCAGACCGAGAAGGCACAGGCCCGCGAGGTCTCGTTACGCCGGGTGTGGCGGCTGTTCACGCCCTACCGGTGGTCGCTGGCAATAGTTACCGCGATCATCGTCGCATCGTCGATCGTCGCCATGGCTTCGCCCTTCCTCCTGCGCGCAGTCATCGACGTCGCGCTGCCGCAGCAGAATCTACGGCTGCTCGTCTGGTTGGTGATCGGCATGGTTGCCGTCGCCGCCGTGACCGCAATCTTCGGCGTCGCGCAGACCTGGATCAGCACGACCGTCGGCCAACGGGTCATGCACGCGTTGCGCACCGACGTCTTCACGCACTTGCAGCGACAGTCGATCGCGTTCTTCACGCACACCCGCACGGGTGAGGTGCAGTCCCGCATCACCAACGACATCGGCGGCATGCAAGCTGTCGTCACGTCGACGGCCAGCTCCGTCGCGTCCAATCTCACAACTTCCATCGCCACCGCCGTCGCGATGGCCGCATTGTCCTGGCGGCTCTCGCTGATCTCATTGATCGTCATGCCGCCTGCAATCTACTTGACACGCAAGGTCGCTCGCATGCGTCGCGCGATCACGGCGCAACGGCAACGCGAGCTTTCAGACTTGAACGTGACGATCGAAGAAGGACTCTCGATCAGCGGAATCCAGCTGAGCAAGACGATGGGCGCCGGAGCCGCTTTGATCGAACGGTTCACCGCCTCGTCTAGGAGACTGATCGATCTCGAACTGCGGTCCGAGCTGGCGGGTCGCTGGCGAATGTCGTCGATGAGCATCATCTTTGCCGCGGTCCCTGCCATCATCTACCTGAGCGCGGGTCTGCCGATGACGGCAGGCACGATGACGATCGGCACGCTGGTCGCGTTCACCGCCTTGCAGGCAGGGCTGTTCCGGCCGCTGATGGGTCTGCTCAACGTCGGCGTCTCCCTTGCCAGTTCGCTCGCGTTGTTCGCCAGAATCTTCGAATACCTCGATCTGCGAATCGACGTCGACGAGCCTGCGGACCCGGTCGAGATCGATCCCGCTGCGGTCGCCGGACACGTCCGCTTCGAAGAAGTCACCTTCGCTTACGCGGGCAGCGATACCGCTGCCGTGGCCGGTGTGACGCTGGACGTTCCCGCGGGAACGACGCTGGCAATCGTGGGGGAGACGGGGTCCGGCAAGAGCACGCTCGCAGCTTTGCTTGCGCGCCTTTACGATCCGACGTTCGGTCGCGTCACGATCGATGGCGTCGATGTTCGAGACATGCGGTCGACCGATCTCGCATCGATTGTCGGCGTCGTCAGCCAGGAGACCTACCTACTGCACACGACCGTGCGCGAGAACCTTCGTTACGCCAAACCCGACGCGACCGACGCCGAAATCGAAACCGCCGCCCGCGCTGCGCAATTGCACGACTTCATCATGGAGTTGCCCGACGGATACGACACGGTCGTCGGATCGCGCGGTCATCGCTTCTCCGGTGGCGAGCAACAGCGAATCGCGATAGCCCGGACCCTGTTGCGCAATCCTCGAGTGCTCATTCTCGACGAGGCCACCAGCGCTCTCGACACCGAGACCGAGCGCGCCGTCCAACGGGCATTCGACGAACTCGCCTCCGGCAGAACGACGATCACCATCGCCCACCGCTTGTCGACTGTGCGCGACGCGGACACGATCGCCGTGCTCGACCAGGGCCAGATCATCGAATCCGGAAACCACGAAACCCTTCTCGACGCCAACGGTCGCTACGCGGCCCTGGCGGCGTAATCGGCTACTTCTTCGCCAGTGTTCCGGAGATGTTGCCGACCGGTCCGGACATCGAGTACGACATCGATCCATCCGGCTGCAGCGTCACGGTCGACGTCGACCCGTCGTCGAGGCACTGCGTGCTGCCACCGGAAAGCTTTGCCTCCAAGGTGATCTCGGTTTCACTGACGCCGGTGAGCGTCTCCGTGCGCTCGCATCGCGTGTTGGTGAGTTCGCCGGTGTTGGCCGACGACCCGACCTGGTCACCGACATTGCCCGCGTAGAGCGTGAGCTCGATCGCGTAGGTGGCAAGTCCGTCGCTTGCGGATCCCGTCCATTCGCCCTCGAAACTCGTCGGCAGGGACCCTGTGGCGACGACTGCGGCGGTCTCTGAGGTGGCCTCGGTCACCGCTGTGTCGGTGCTGTTCTTGTCCGACGACGACCGACCCATCAGGGTGACCGCAACGACGATCGCGAGTACGACGGCGATGCCGATCGCGAATGCGCCGAAGATCATCAGCGGCCGTTGGTTTTTGCTCGCAGGAGGCGGAGCGTGGCGCACCTCGGTCGGCTGGGCAGCCGGGCGGTCGGCGATGTCTCTCGAGAAGGTCGGGACATTTGGTCGAGTCGCGATCTGCGGCGACGATGGGGGATCGGCCGCACCGTGGTGTTCACCGGTTTCGAGGTCGAGCAGTCCGACCGCGCGACGGCTCACTTCTTCGAGAATCGGGCCCGGCAGCCAACCGAGCGGTTGCGGCTCGCCGTCCTGGACCAGCTGCGCGACGATTTGCCTTGGCGTCGGGCGTAATTCGGGGTCCTTCTCGAGGCACGCCGCCAGGAGAGGCTGCAGCGCTTCGGGCGCGCCGTCGAGCCGCGCTGGTTCCTGCACGACGCGCCACAGCATCGCCATGGTGTCGCCCTCACCGAAGGGGCCCTGACCGGTCGCGGCGTAGACGAGCACACCGCCGAGGGAGAAGACGTCACCCGACGGACCGATCGCACGCGAACCCGTCACCTGCTCGGGACACATGAACCCTGGCGAGCCGATAACGCTTCCCGTGGTGGTCAGCACGCTGGCGTCCGCGGCCCGTGCGATGCCGAAGTCGATGACCTTCGGACCGTCGAGGGCGAGAATCACGTTGGACGGCTTGAGGTCTCGGTGAATGATGCCCGCCGCGTGCACGGCGATCAGCGCTCGGGCCAACCCGATTGCCAGGACGCGTAACGACTGCTCCGGCAGCGGTCCGTGGTCGGCGATTGCTTCCTGCAGCGACAAACCGGCGACGTAGCTGGTAGCGACCCACGGAGAAGTGGCATTCACGTCCGCACCCAACACAGCAGCGGTGTACTGGCCGCCCACCCGGCTGGCGGCGGTGACCTCGCGCTCGAAGCGCATCCGGAACGTCGCATCGTCGGCAAGCTCAGGTCGCACGACCTTGACCGCGACCGTCCGACCGCCGAAGTTGCGACCCAGGTAGACGCGTCCCATTCCGCCCGCGCCCAAGACACCGAGCAGCCGGTATTCACCGATCATCCGCGGATCGTCGGGACCGAGCGGTCGCATGATGCCCTTTCTAGGCGCCGAGAGAGAACCTGCCGTCCGGGTGCTTTCGCCCGTGTCGGCTCACTGCCGATCGGAAGAGCGAGCGTTTCCCGACTTCGGTCACCCGGACTGACATTGTGTAAGCGGATTCTCGTTGCTCGCGGTACACAGTAAACGTGACTTCATAGGCGACGTCGCCTACGCGGACCTCGCTCGACGTCGAAGACGAGTGCTCGTCCGCGAATGCGAGATTCTCATAGGTGACCGAACGCTGCCACTCGTCGAGGCGTTGCTCAGCGAGACGACCCGCTTCCTGCTTGTTCAACTCTTTCCTTTCGTGGCAACCCAGTCCAAGCCCCAGCCGTACGCCTTGTCGACGTTGACCTTTCCCCACCGCACCTTGTCCGGCGGAGGAAGGATGAAACGGCCTTCGCGGCGGACGACTAGCTCACCGTTGATGTTCTCGATCAGTGCGAGGACGACGTTCCGAGAGGCGTCGTAGCAATCGTCGACCATCATCTCGATTGGCGCAGAATTCACCGGATACAGCGTCGCCGTCGCGTGCACCCCACGGAAATCGGGTGCGCCGTCGTAGATTTCGGCGAATACGAGGATACGCCGGAACTTTGCCGTGAAATCGAGGTTGATGTCGAGATTTTCGCCTGCGACGTTGCCGCCGGTGCGGTCGTCCTTGTCGAGCTTGATGAACGGCGGCCGATCGAGCGCGCCGAAATCACCCAGTGCGTGGATACATCCCTTGGACCCGTCGGTGAGTTCCCACAAGCAGCAGAGGTCGAGATCGAGGTCTACACCCGCGCGGCGTTTGCCGAACAGACCCTTCGCCGCACCTGGCCGCGCTGCCCAATTGAGATTGACTCGCATGGTGCCCGACGTGGCGCCCTGTTTGGTCAGCGAAACCGCAGGCGCCTCCTTCGTCAACGTCACCTTGGCCAAGCTGACCGGTTGCCGCGGCGGTTGGGCGTACGGCGGAGGAGGCGGGGGCGGCGAGACGTGCCGAGGGAATTCGGGGCGAATCGGTGGTGGAGGCGGTGGTGGGGGTGGTGCGGGCGCGTCGTCGACCGTGATGCCGAAATCGCGCGCGAGCCCGGCGAGCCCGGTGGCATAACCCTGACCGACAGCGCGGAACTTCCAGGCGCCTTGGCGCCGGTACAGCTCGCCCAACACGAAAGCCGTCTCGGAAGTCGCGTCGGTGCTGTCGAAACGGGCGATCTCACCGCCGGTCGCAGCATCCAGGACGCGGACGTACAGACCACGGAACTGGCCGAACGTCCCGCCGTCAGCCGACGCAGCGATGACGATCGTATCGACCTGCGGCTCGACGGCGGACAGGCTCACCGACAGCACGTCGACGACGGTCTGACCACGGTGTTTGCCCTCGTGCCGGACGGCGTTCGACGGATGTGTGGGTTGGTTGTAGAACACGAAATCGTTGTCGGAGCGCACTTTTCCGTGTACGAGCAGCAGAGCGGACGCATCGGCATCGGGCATGCCTGGGCCTGCTTGCCAACCCAACTCGACCCAGACGGCCGGGACGGGTACAGCCAGATTGGTCCCCTTCTGCATCGCCATGCGCCAAGACTACTTACTCATCGACTCAGCGATTTCGTCATGAACACGCTGTTCGGGTCTGGGGCGTATTGCCCGAAGGGTTCGCAGAATTCGAAGCCGTTCTTGAGGTAGAGCTTGCGGGCTGGCTCGTAGAAGTTCATCGAGCCAGTTTCGAGGTACATCCGTCGGTAGCCGCGGATCGTCGCTTCTGTGAGGATGTGGTCGAGCAGCGCGGAGGCGACACCGATCCGTTTGTGCCGCGGAGAAGTCCGCATCGACTTGAGTTCGCACTGCTCGTCGCCGATATCTTGCACGGCGCCGCAGCCGACGAGGGTCCTGTCGGCCCATACCGTCCAGACCGTGATGTCCGGCCCGCGCAACGCCTCGATACCCAGCGCATGCGTACTTTCCGGTGGCGATGTCGAGCGCATCTCCGTCAGGTGGTCGAGCAGAAATTCGGCCACCGCAGGCGAGGACAGATCGTCGGTTTCGATACGCAATGCCGGTCCTTCGGCGTTCACGCGGTTACCCTAACTGGGGTTCGCCGTCAGACCGACCTCCGGAGGATGTCCTATGTCAGCTCGTCGTGCGCTCAGCCGCCTGTGCGTCCAGTTGCTCGCGATCGGGTTCGTCCTGACTGCCGGTCTGCTCCTCGCTGGGCCTACTGCCCAAGCCGCCCCGAATGCCGGCTCAGCTGCTGGGACCGACGGACTCGACCCGGCTCTGGCCCTCGCCTACACGCTCGCCGAGCGGGAAGCGCAAGGTGCGGGCGTTCCGTTGTGGATTGTCTCCGGGTACCGCACTCCTGCAGAGCAGGAAGGCCTGTGGCAGGACGGCCTCCGTACCTACGGCAGTCCGGACGTCGCACGGCGCTGGGTCCTGCCGCCGAACGAATCCACGCACGTGAGCGGTCACGCGATCGACGTCGGCCCCCAGCAGGGCGCGCAGTGGCTGCAGGCGAACGGAAGTCGCTACGGCCTGTGCCGCATGTACGACAACGAGTGGTGGCACTTCGAGTTGGCCACCGCCCCCGGCGGTGTGTGCCCGCCGATCCTGCCTGACGCGAGCCACCGCTAACGCGGCCCTGGTTCTACGCACGCAGGCTCTGCATCGGTTCGTGGTCCGATGCAGAGCCTGTGGTTGTGTAGTTGCGTTACGCCGCTTGCGGATTCGCGCGGCCGTGCGCCGCGATGGGTCTTCGCAACGGATCGATCCTGGCAGGTGGGATGAACCACGGGTGCCGGTCTCGACCCATCACCACCTCCCACTCACTGTGGTGGATCAGGCGGTGGTGGAACCGGCACAGCAGCACCAGGTTGTCCAAATCCGTTGCGCCGCCATCGACCCAATGCTGAATATGGTGCGCATCGCACCACGCCGCCGGGCGCCCGCAGCCCCGGAACGCACACCCACCATCACGCGCGACCAGAGCGCGGCGGAGCTTACGATTCGCCGTCCGCACACTACGGCCCAGATTCAATGGCGATCCGTTCTCATCCATCACGATCGGATGCACCACACTGTCGCAGGCAATTCGCCGCGCCGACTCGATGCTCATCGCACCCATCCACGGCATCCGCCCCACACTCGTTTTGCCGAACAGATCGAAGAAGTAGGCATTGTCCGGCTTGTCCGACACCGCCTCCGTCGCGGGTTCTTGACCGGCCAAATCATTGGCCTGAATATGCAGATGCAGATGCGGACGCTCCCCACCGTCGTCGGGACTGGCACCGGAGTCGAGGTAGCGACGCAGAATCTCGGTGAACCCGTCCGCCCGCCGCTGCGCCGGAGTCCGAGTGTCTGGACCCGCTTCATCTGTGGGGCGTGGCGTCGACAACGGTGACAACGCCGCCAACAGCATTTCCCCGGTTTCGGCGTCGAAGTCCCCTTTGACCGCCATCCGCCCGTTGAGTGTGGTGGAGGCGTAGAACTCGTTGCGGTCGGTGTCCTCACTGGCCGGGGTCTCGTCGGCCTCGAACGTTTCCCGCAACCGCGAAATATGCACCCGCAACTCCCGCAGATCCCCGCCTTTGGCGGCGTCGAGCAGAAACGCCCGCACCGAGTCCACCGCCTCCACCGGCATCCCGGGTGGCGGTTTTTCCAGGAACGCCACGATCAACCGGGCGGCGTCGGCGGTGATCAACTTCGCCTGATATGCCGCGGCGATCTCGGGGTGGGCATCCAATGCGACCCCGAGTCTGAGGATCCGGTTCGACTCCCCAGGTGAGAGGGAGGTGCGGTTGGCCAACCAGGTCGCCGTCGAGGTGGCTCCGAGCCCGCCGGGCACACCGTGTTTGTCGAGTTCGGCGACCAACGCGACCCGCAACGCCTCCAACGAATGGATCGCCCCCGACAACGTGGGCAGCACGGCCATGAGTTCGGTCGTGGAGTAGCGCCACGGCTCGACTGTGTCGAGCGTGCCGATCGCTTCGAGAACCTCCCCCAACCCCATGCCACCTATTTTACGTAGCACATATGTGCGAGGCAAGGATTATTTGTGCAGCTAGATCTGGGTATCTACCCCACTCCAACTGTGCGTGAGTTTGGCCCCTCTGGGGGCCAAACTCACGCACGGGGGTTGGTGCCTCGACGCGAGCCTGCGAAGTGTCCTACTTGTCGCCGGCGGTGAGGTAGTTGTGGACCTCGTGCATCGTGATGGTCGGGGGTTCGGTGATGCCGACCGCCGCGGTGAAGGGGCCGATCTGCTCGTCGGCGAATGCCTGGAATTGCTCGGCCGATTGCCATACGTCGGTGACGCGAATTCCGTTGTCGGTCTTCGTCACCCAGTGGAACAACCCGCCGGGCGCGCCGACGCCGTTGGGTTCGAAGCCCATCTTTGCGATGACCTCGTCGTACTGCGTCAGGGTTGCGCCGTTGAAGTCCAGTTCGACTGCGATTGCCATGATGAAGAATTCCTTGCCTTGTCCGAATGGGGTGCCATAAGAATGCGGCGGACCGGCATGGGTCGACATCGGTCGTTCTGCCTATCTCACCGCCCGGCGAGAAGGTCGACTGCGTCCCGCGCCGATACGACGTCGGCGATCCGGACTGCCGATTCACCGGCGTAGAGGGCTCCCGCCTCCACGCAGCGGTCCGGCATCCCTTCCAGCGGAGCCAAGGGGCTGAACATCGGCACGCGAGGCCACTGCAGGCGAATGACAGCGTCGTTGTTGCTCGGGACAATTCGCCCGAGCGGCCCGCTCCACGCGTTCAGGGCGGAGGGCAGGCGACGAGGCCTCCCATCGGCATCGCACCAGCGTCGAGTCGCGGCGTTGGGCAGTACACGGTGGCGCGCTGGCCACCCGAGGCCGAACAGTGTTGTCTCCACAGTAGTTTCGGCGTCGACGAGTCGCTCCTTGTAGCCGCGGTGTGCGCCGGACTCGTTCGTCATCAGGAACCGCGTGCCCGCAACGACGGCGGCCGCGCCGGCATCCAGTGCGCCGCGCACGTCGGCACCGGTCGCAATGCCACCAGCCAGGAGAACTGGACGTCCACCGGCGATCGCAATCGCTCGCGGGAGGAAATCGAGGGCTCGAACCGTGCCACGCAAATGCCCGCCAGCCTCGACACCTTGGGCGATGAGGCCGTCTGCGCCCCACCCGAGAGCGTCGCGCGCTTCGTCGTCGGTCCCGACTTGCGCGAGAACGAAAATTCCCGCGTCGCGCAGCGCGGACACGACCTGCTGGTCACCACCGAAGAACAACACCGCAACGTCGACGCCGCCGCCGACGCAGACGTCGATGTGACGCCGACGAACAAACGGCATGAGCAAATTCACCGCGACTGCACGGTCTGGCGCCTGGGCGCGGACCTCGTCGATCGCAATCCGCAACTGTGCAGGCGGCAGGATCCCGATCGTGCCGAGTGCGCCTGCTGTGGCGACGGCGCCCGCGAGTCGGGCACCGGCGAGTCCGCCACCCATTCCTGCTTGAGCGATGGGAACGTCGAGGCGTAACCGGTCCAGCAGGTCCATGGACTCGAGGGTATCGGTTGACGTTACTGCGCAACGATGAGACGCTTTGAGCATCATTCTCTCAAAGAGGAGCTCGAATGGCCGCACTTGCGGAAGCGTCACCCCGAGTAGAACCGCTCGGCGCCGAATCGCTGAGCTGGCAGATCTCCGGCAGCAGGACCGCTCTTCTCGGGGCGGGCAGCGCCTTGATTCTGCAGGTCGCGCACCCCGTCGTCGGTGCAGGCGTGAAGGACCACTCGATCTTTCGCAAGGACCCATGGGGTCGCCTCGACCGGACGACCGACTCGCTGTTCACCCAGATCTTCGGCGGCGAAGATGCGATCGCAGAGGCTGCACGCCTACGTGACTTTCACAAGGCGATCAAAGGTGTCGACGCCCAAGGTCGGCGGTACCACGCACTGAATCCGGAAGCCTACTTCTGGGTCCACGCGACGCTGTTCATGTCGACGGTCCAGATCGAGAAGTACTTCGGCACGCCGTTGACTCGAGCCCAGCAGGCGGAGTTCTACGCCGAATGGCGTCAGCTCGGTCTGGTCCTTGGCATTCGCGACCGGGACATGCCGGAAACCCTCGAGGGTTTCGAAGAATATGCCGAGGCCATGCTGCGCGAACGCCTCGAGGACAACGAAACGGTCCGTGACGTCCTCTATGCGGTATCGCTTCGCGAGGTCGACCCGCCGCCATGGTGGCCGTTGCCCCACGGCGTGTGGCGCATCGTGGGACGCCCGCTGGGGCGATCTGCGTTCGGGCTGACGACCGTCGGACTGCTGCCACCCCAGGTCCGCGAATTGCTCGGGATGAAATGGACCCGGCGCGACGAACTGGCCCTGCGCGCACTCGGCGCCGTCGTTCGGCGCACGGTGCCGTTGATACCAGCCAAGGCGCGCTTGTATCCCATTGCCTACCAAGCAAAACGGGCGGCGTAGTCAGCCGAGCGAAGTATGGCTCAACACGACAAGGGCCTCCGCGGCATTGGCTTTCGCGCCGTAGCACGGTGACATGAAGCGGTGCAGTTGTTCGACGCGACTGAGCGTCGGTTTTGGCTGCAATGCCTCGGCTAGAGCCTTGATGGCGAGATCGAGATCGGACGTGTCGATAGTGTGATTCATTGGTGTTCCACCTGGCTTGCGGCTGGTTCACGCATCTGAAGCGCCGCCACAATCGACGGGGCGGGCGCTCAACCACCATAGCTCGATTTGGCGAAACTGGCACTGGCCGTTCGGAATACGTCCTCCCGCCAGTTGCTGACAGGTTGCCCAATCGAGATCGTCACAGCGAGGAAACATGCTCGCCACGACCACTTCGTAATGTTCGCCGGGTCCGCAGTATGTCGACTGCGTATTGCCGGTTAGAGGAGTGTCTGAAATGAGTGGGAATACTGTCCGCCTGCAGGCGATCAAAGATGTAGAGGCGTACCTGCCCCCAGCAGTCAGCTTCACGGAGTCCGAGACGCCCGGAGAGGTGTTCGGCGCCAACGTCTTCAACAAAGCGGTCATGCAGAAGCGACTGCCGAAATCGGTGTACAAATCGGTGATTGCCACGATCGAAGACGGCGTCAAACTCGACCCGGTCGTCGCCGACGCTGTCGCCTCCGCCATGAAGGACTGGGCACTGGAGAAGGGTGCGACCCACTACGCGCATGTCTTCTACCCCCTCACCGGCCTGACCGCCGAGAAGCACGACAGCTTCCTCGAGCCGGTCGGCGACGGGTCTGCCCTCGCGGAGTTCGCTGGCAAGACGCTGATTCAAGGCGAGCCCGACGCATCGAGCTTCCCGAACGGCGGTCTGCGCAACACGTTCGAGGCGCGCGGCTACACAGGGTGGGACGTCACCAGTCCCGCGTACGTCCTGGAGAACCCGAACGGCAACACGCTCTGCATCCCGACAGTCTTCGTCTCGATGACCGGCGACGCGCTCGACCACAAGACTCCGCTCCTGCGCTCGCAGCAGGCAATGGGCAAGCATGCCGAGCGAATTCTGAAGCTGTTCGGGCACGAGAACCCTGCACAGATCGTCTCCTTCTGCGGCCCGGAACAGGAATACTTCCTGGTCGACCGGCACTTCTTCCTCGCGCGGCCCGACCTGCTCAACGCCGGCCGTACATTGTTCGGTTCCAAGCCGCCGAAGGGGCAAGAGTTCGACGACCACTACTTCGGCGCGATACCCGAGCGCGTGCTGGGCTTCATGATGGACACCGAGCGTGAGCTGTTCAAATTGGGCATTCCGGCGAAGACGCGGCACAACGAAGTCGCGCCCGGCCAGTTCGAGATCGCGCCGATGTTCGAGCGTGGCAACATCGCGGCCGACCATCAGCAGCTGCTGATGACCACCTTCAAGACCATCGCGAAGAAGCACGGCATGGAGTGTCTGTTCCACGAGAAGCCGTTCGAGGGTGTCAACGGTTCGGGCAAGCACGTGAACTTCTCGATCGGAAACTCCGAGCTCGGCAGTCTCCTCGTGCCAGGCGACAATCCGCACGACAACGCACAGTTCCTCGTGTTCTGCGCCGCTGTCATCCGTGCGGTCCACAAGTACGGCGGCTTGCTGCGCGCCTCGGTCGCATCGGCGACCAACGATCATCGCCTCGGCGCCAACGAGGCTCCGCCTGCGATCATCTCGATCTTCCTCGGCGACCAGCTCGCGGACGTGTTCGAGCAGATTGCGAAAGGCGCGGCGACGTCGTCGAAGGGCAAGGGCACCATGATGATCGGTGCCGACACCCTGCCCGTGCTCCCGACCGATCCGGGCGACCGCAACCGGACCAGCCCATTTGCGTTCACGGGCAACAGGTTCGAATTCCGCGCGCCAGGGTCGATGCAGACGGTCAATGGCCCGATGGTCACCATCAACACGATCATGGCCGAGGCGATGGACTACATCGCGACCGAGTTGGAGACCGCTGTCGCCAGTGGCGTCGAATTCGACACTGCGGTGCAGGATTTGCTCACGGAGATCATCACCAACCACGGGGCAGTGGTGTTCAACGGTGACGGCTACTCCGACAACTGGCAGATCGAAGCGGCGTCGCGCGGGCTGCCCAATCTCCGCACCACGCTCGACGCGCTGCCCGAACTTATCACCGAGCCATCGATGGAACTGTTCGAGAAGTACAAGGTCTTCAACCACCGAGAGATGCACAGCCGCTACGAAGTCGGGCTCGAGCAGTACGCGCTCACCATCGGCGTGGAGGCCCGTCTGACCCTGGAAATGGGTACGACGCTGGTGCTTCCGGCGGCCGTTCGTCATCAGACCGAAGTTGCGCAGAACGTTTCCGCACTCAAGGCCGCGGGTGTGGAAGCAGATATCGAGCCGCTGGTCGCCGTCTCGGAACCGATTGCTGCGCTGCGCACGGCACTCGCCACTTTGAAGGACGCGCTCACCACAGGCGGCGGCGAATCGGCGCTCGAGGAGGCAACGCACGCACGTGACGAACTGTTGCCCGCCATGGCGGCGGTTCGCGCGGCGGCCGACAAGCTCGAAGGGATCGTCGCCGACGACCTGTGGCCGCTTCCGACTTACCAGGAGATGCTCTATATCCTCTAGCGCCACAGCCGCGCCAGGCTAGGTTGGTCTGGTGAAGATTCGTGGCGCCGTACTGAACGAGATCGGCAAGCAATCACCGTTCGCCGAGTCGACTCCGATTTCGATTTCGGAGCTCGAACTCGACGCCCCAGGGCCGGGTGAATTGCTCGTCCGCATAGAGGCCGCCGGGCTGTGCCACTCCGACCTGTCCGTCGTCGACGGAAACCGGGTTCGGCCGGTGCCGATGTTGCTCGGTCATGAGGCGTGCGGCCGCGTCGAGGGCATCGGCGCGGGCGTCGCCGACGAGTTGCTCGGTCAGCGCGTGGTCATGACGTTCCTGCCACGCTGCGGCGATTGCGCAGGCTGTGCCACCGACGGGCGCAGACCGTGCGTTCCCGGCAGCAGTGCCAACAACGCAGGGACGTTGCTCGGCGGTGAGCGTCGACTCCACCGAGACGGCGTCGACGTCCACCATCACCTCGGAGTCTCGGCGTTTGCGACCCACGCCGTCGTCGACCAGCGGTCGGTAGTCGCGGTAGACGACGACATTCCACCTGAGATCGCGGCGGTGCTCGGCTGCGCGGTGCTGACCGGCGGTGGCGCAATCATCAACGCGGGCAAGCCCGTTGCGGGTGATTCCATCATGGTCGTCGGGCTCGGGGGAGTAGGTATGGCAGCGGTGCTCACTGCTGTGTCATTGGGTCTCGGCGACGTGATCGGCGTCGACGGTGTTCCCGAGAAGCTCGCAGCTGCAACGGAGTTGGGCGCCACCCAGGTGTACACACCAGCCGAGGCCGCCGAACAGGGAATCAGGGCCGACCTGGTTATCGAGGCAGCAGGCAATGCTCGCGCATTCGAAGCCGCCGTCCGCGCAACAGCGCCGGGGGGTACGACGGTGACGGTCGGTCTGCCTGCCCCAGAGGCGCGGTCCGAGATTTCGCCGCTGCTGCTGGTTGCCGAGGCGCGGACCATCATCGGGAGTTACCTCGGTTCGGCGGTGCCCGCGCGGGACATTCCGATGTACGCGCAAATGTGGCGCGAGGGACGGTTCCCGGTCGAGAAGCTCATCTCGTCGCACATCACGCTCGACCAGGTCAATCAGGGTATGGACGAGTTGGCGGCAGGCCATGCCATCAGGCAAGTAATCGTGTTCGACTGAGCTATCGTTTTGCTCCGATGACTGCGAACAAGCAAGCTGCCGATTTCCCCGTGTTGTGGCCGGTCGCAACACGGTGGTCGGACAACGATCACTATGGCCACGTCAACAACGTCACGTATTACTCGTACTTCGACACCGCGGTGAATGCGTGGTTGATCGAGACGACGGGCACCGACATTCGGGAGCTGCCGGCGATCGGGATCGTCGCCGAGACGTCGTGCCAATACGTGAGCCAGCTGAGTTTCCCAGAGAAGTTGCTCGTCGGCCTGTCGATCGAACGGCTCGGCAACCGCAGCATCGTGTACTCACTAGCCATCTTTCGCGACACTGCCGACCAGGAACTTGCCGCGACAGGACGATTCGTCCACGTCTACGTCGACCGCGAAACTCGGCAGCCGGTGGCGATACCCGAGCAAATCCGCACGGCCGCAACGACGCTCGTGACCTAGCTATGCAGTGGTCGAAGTTCGCGCCGGGCATCGCGCAGTTGCAGGGCTATCAGCGCAGCTGGTTACGCGGCGACGTGATCGCAGGTATCACGGTCGCGGCGTACTTGGTGCCGCAAGTCATGGCATACGCAACGGTGGCAGGCCTGCCCCCGGTCGTTGGATTGTGGACCGTCATAGGACCTTTGGCGTTGTACGCGGTGCTCGGCTCGTCGCGGCAGCTGTCGGTCGGTCCGGAGTCGACGACGGCATTGATGACGGCGATCGCGTTGGCGCCGCTCGCGGCCGGCAACTCCGAACATTATGCGGCTCTGGCCGCGATCCTCGCGGTCATCGTCGGCGGACTGTGCCTGATCGGCAGACTCGCCCGGCTGGGCTTTCTTGCAGACCTGCTGTCGAAGCCAGTGTTGGTCGGGTACATGGCTGGCATCGCGTTGATGATGATCTCGAGCCAGTTGGGCAAGGTCACCGGGATCTCGGTGCACGGCGAGTCGTTCTTCGATGAACTGCGCTCGTTCGCCACACACCTCGGCTCTGTTCATTGGCCGACGGTGGCGCTGGCACTCCCGGTACTCGTGTCGCTCCTGCTGTTCGCTCGCTTCGCGCCGCGAGTGCCCGGACCGCTCATCGGCATGTTGGTCGCCACCGCAGTCGTCGCAATATTCAGCTTGCAGGACAGCGGTATTCGCGTCGTTGGAGCGATTCCTGCCGGTCTTCCGGTTCCAGGTCTGGCCGGTGTCTCGATCGATGATCTGACGCAGTTGGCACTGCCTGCCTTCGGGATCGCGATCGTCGCGTTCTGCGACAACGTCCTGACCGCACGGTCCTTCGCCGCCCGAGCGGGCCAGGATATCGATGCCAACATCGAACTTGCCGCACTCGGGTCAGCCAACGTGGCAGCGGGTCTGATGCACGGATTCCCGGTCAGCAGCAGCGGCAGCCGGACCGCGATCGGCGATGCCCTGGGCAGCCGCACCCAGCTGTATTCGTTGGTCGCGCTGGTGACCGTGTTGGTCGCGATTCTCACTGCGCGTGGCGTTTTGGCGGTGTTTCCGCTAGCGGCGCTCGGTGCGTTGGTCATCTACGCGGCAATCCGCCTCATCGAAATCGGTGAATTGCGGCGCATTGCCAAGTTCCGGAAATCGGAGTTGGCGCTCGCGCTGCTCACGACGGTAGCGGTCCTTGCGCTTGGCGTGTTGTACGGCGTTCTCGTCGCAATTACGTTGTCGATCCTGGACCTGCTACGCCGCGTCGCCCGCCCGCACGACGCCATTCTCGGCTTCGTCCCCGGGGTGGCAGGGATGCACGATCTCGACGATTACGCCGACGCCACTCCGGTTCCCGGATTGTTGGTGTACCGGTACGACGCTCCGTTGTGTTTCGCGAATGCGGAGAACTTTCGCGAGCGTGCCGTGGCTTCGCTGGACCCGTCGACGCGGTGGTTCGTCCTCAACGCCGAAGCCAACGTCGAGGTCGACCTGACCGCCGTCGACGCGCTCACTCAGCTGCACAAGGATCTCACCAGCAACAACATCGTGTTCGGGATGGCAAGGGTCAAACAGGACTTGCGCGATTCGCTGGCCGCAGCCGGATTCGTCGACATCGTCGGCGAAGACCGGATCTTCATGACGCTGCCCAAAGCTGTCGAGGCATATCGCGATTGGCGAGAGCTACATTCTCGCCTGCCTGGCCATGACGAAGCTGTAGAGGCCGTAGGTGATGATCCCGATGCCGGCGATCACAAGTAGCGCCATCCCGTAGGTCTGCGCTCCCAGCGTTTTGAGTGCGCCATCGAGTCCGGTCGCCTTCTCGGGTTCGGAATTGACGGTCGCGATCACGACCACCACCCCGACACCCACGATGACCGAGCCCTTTGCGATGTATCCGACTATCCCCATCCGTCGTACGAGGTCACTCGAGGCGCCGTGGAGGTCCTTCAGGAAGTTCTTACTGACCCCCTTGTAGACGTGATAGCCGCCGACGCCAACGATGACCAGCGCTGCTGCGATGAGCAATGCTTTGCCGGAAGTAGACGTCATCAGCCGTGCGCTGACCCCCGAGTTCTGCTCGCCGCTGGACTTGCCGCCACCACGGGCGAACCCGAACGCAGAGAACGCAAAGGCGCCATAGACCACGGCCAGCGCAAACGACTTGACCCGGTCCATCACCGATACGTCCTTGGAGTCCGGGTCGCTCGAGCGGCCGAGTGCCGTTTCCACGAGCCGCCACAGCGCCATCGCCGAAAAGGCGACCACAGCTACCCAGAGCGCCGCTTTGCCTCCCGGTTTCGCCGCCAATTCAGCGAGGGCCCCTGATTGGTCGGCGGTGCCGCCGGCACCGCCGACCGCAAGCCGGATCGCGATGTAGCCGATGAGCAGGTGAACAAGCCCGCTCATCACATAACCGGCCCGCGCGAACCGCTCGAAGACTCTGTTCTGTGCGTCAGCCATCGGTTAGGGGCTGGGCTGCGGCAGCTCGGGCATGTTGCAGTCGGTGACCTTCGGGTTGACGCCGAAGTAGTTCAACGGCCCTGCAATTACCGTGACGGCGACTGTGCCCGTACTGGAACAGTTCGCCTCTGGGTCGGTGAAGTACCCGCGTTGCCCACAAGCGATCGCGCCGATCACCAACCACAACAACACCAAAGCAGGTAGCCACCTCCGCACGCCCATCCCGCCGCCCCGCGTCTGGCGAACCCCGCCGAAACTTCTCTCACGCCTGGTTCCTAATCGCATTGCCTTCTCCTTGTTCGATATCCGTGAATCGTGAATGCCCCCAGGAGGGACTATCCAAACGCTCAGTGGGCTCGAATCGGCACCAATCGGCGATAACGTTCGGAAACGGCGTTCGTCAGCGTCGTCGACAGCACTGCGGCGCCGGTGACGGCCATGAAAGCCGGCAACGGGTACAACACAAGTCGCTCGCTGATCCCGATCTGGACAGCGGAGCCCATCAGGAGGACGCCGCCGACAAGTCCGGTCAGGGCGCACGTCGCCGACCACACGGCGACGAGGCGACGTTGGTTCCACAACCAGATCGCGAGCAGGATCAGCACGATATGCCGGGAGATGAATCCCGGCAGCACTGCGAGCAGGTGGACGACGATCCCATTGTTGCTGGGAACGAATCCAGTTGCAGCGGTGCTCATTCCGATGAGGATGGCAAGTGAGACGATCCACCATTGCCGGTATCCGTGGGGAACGTAGCCGCGGAACAGCACGGCGCCGATGATGGTCAGCAGTCCGAGCGCGACGAAAGTCGAGTTCATCAGCAGGTGCAGCGGTGAGCACATGTTCGGCGTGCATGCGGTGACGCCGAGATCACTGATGGTGTCGTGTCGAAAGCTGTATGGAACCTTCCACGCATATGCCGTCGCAATTTCGGCGAGGATGTAGGCGAAAACAAGGGTCCAGGCAACACCCGCAGCACTGTGCCGCACGTTGTGGTTCATCATTTTTGCCGCGCTCACCGCTCGGCCAATGGGTTCGTTGACGCGCAGTGCCGAGGACGTGACTTGCTGCGACTGAACCTCCAGTGAACGCGCCCGCGGCCAGTCTGTCAACGACGGCCGAGTCTGCCGTCAGTCGAAAACGTCCTCCGGCAACCAATCGGCATTGAACAGCGCAGCTATGTCGCGCAGCGCAGTCACGTCGCCCGCCACGCTCGCCGACGTGACGAGGAGTCGATCGACCATCGTCTTCGCAGCGGCTTCCTCCACGGTCCCGACTGCGTACAGCAGGCTCCATGGACACGTTTGGTAATCGCGGTGAGCGCGCCCGATCGTCTGGCGAGCATGAATGCCGGAATAGCGCGGTTGATGGAAGTAGCCGATCCGTTTCGCCGTCGACGCTCGCGTTCCATCGGCCATCAGTTCGCCGGCTTGCAAGTTGATGGCAGAAGCCGTGTTGAATACGACGACGCGGTTCTCGCCGCGTTGGAACAGCAAACGCTCGCGTTCGAGGTCGCCTGTCCCGAAGATGCGCGAGACGCCGATGCCCTGTTGCTCGAGCAAGGTCGCGACCGGATCGGCGGCGGTGGTCACCAGCTCGACGGCGACGAGTACTTGGTAGCCGCGTTCGACTGTCGCACTCACCAATTCGGCAGTCTGCGCCGCTCGGAGATAGCTTGCTTTCTGCCTGAACCGAAGTAATGCGGCGCGCCCGCGGGCCTTGTTGTCGCCGGTCCGTGCCAACCGCATTTCGCGTTGAAAGTCGCCCCACTCCTTGTTGTAGGCGGCCCACTGCTCGAGTGTGAACTCGACCGGCAGCCCCTCGACGGGAGCGGGCCCCCACGGCGCATCCCGATGCAGCATGACGGGCGGGTCGCATTCGGTGAGCCAGTCCTTGACCTGCGTCACCGACGCGCTCTGCAGCCGAGGCGATTGCTTCGCCTCAGCTGTCCAGGTCCACGTCCCCTTGTCCCAGCCTGGTTCCAGCGGGAAGTCGAGGGTGACGAGTTTGCGGCCGAGGTCGGCCCATTCGGTAGGTGGCTCATCGAAGACCTGCGCGAGAAGCGAAGAGAGATAGGTGTATTCGCCGGGATGATGGCCGGGCGTCGCGGTCAGGGTGATGACGAACGGCGCCTTTGCCGGCACCGTCGTCAACTTGTTCACGCGGCGCATGTACGTAGTGCGCTGCGCGGAAAGATGCCGAAAGAGCTGCGCCTCGTCGTTGATGACGACGTCGAAATGGTATTTCGGCCGACCGTTCGGGCCGAGGAGCTTTTTCAATTGGTCGGGCGGCAAGATCAGCCACCGGTAGCCGCCGTCGCCACCGAATGCGGCGATCGACTCGCGCCACGCGGGAATCGTGATCGACGACGGGCGATCGACGGTGATCAGGACGTTCTGCCCGCCACGTTGTTTGAGCACCGCCTTCGCGGCGAGAACCGCCGATCCCGTCTTGCCGCAGCCGGGATCGTCGGCCAACCAGAAACCTCGACGTCCCGAAAGCGCGGCTGTTGCAATGGCTTCCGCCGCTTCAAGTTGCTCGACGCGAGGTTGCTTCGGGAACGCCGTCGCTCCAGGAGAGGCTTCGGCGTTGAGCTCGTCCTCGATCCAGCGCGCATACGAATACGGCTTCGATCGGTAGCCCGCCAAGTCGGGTGGAAGCATTGCCCCGACGAAGACGTAGGCCTTCAGGTCCGCAGCGTACTTCGCGCCGGGAGTCGGCGCCTTGTACGGCACCTCTAGCACCCAGACCCGTTCTCCCGACGCGAGTTCGGGCATTTTCCAGGGCGCCGTCGCGCGGGTACGTCGTCGGGCTCTCTTCACCGGATCAGAGTAGGAGCTTGCACCGACAATTCTGGAGCGGCGCGCTGGCCGTCAGGTGGTCACGACGAGTTTCCCCGTCGCCGCGCCGGATTCCATGTACGTATGAGCTTCTGGGACTTGATCCAGGGTAAAGACGCGGTGGACGGGCACCGTTGCCTCGCCTGCAGCGACGGCGTCGAGAAAGTCTTGCAGCACGTCAGCCGAGAGGTCGCTGGCGTCGCCGCCGTAGGCCGCGAGCCGGACGCCGCGAGGCAGGTAGTCGATAGGGTAGAAGTGCTCGACCGTCCACTCGTTGGACAGCATGCCGGTGAAACAGACGACGCCGTGAACTCTGGTGGCGCGCAATGTATCCGGCAGAGTCGGTGTACCAATCAGTTCGAGTGCTGCGTGGACGCCACCGTCGACGATCGCCCGAACTTGGTCGGCAACTTCGCCGTTGTCGATGATGACGTGGTCGACGCCTGCTCGCGTCAGGGCAGCGGCTTTGGCGGGATTGCGAGTCGTGGACAGCACGGTCATACCGCGTCGTTTGGCGAGGATTGCGGTCGCCATGCCGACCGAGGACGTCCCGCCGCGAATCAGGATCGCTTGCCCCGGTTGGGCATCGAGACCGATTGTCAGCGACCCGTTCGCGGTCTGCAGCATTTCTGGGACGCCGCCGAGGGTGGCCCAGTCCAGGCTGCTTTCGAACGGGATCACTTGTCCGACAGGGACGCAGGTGTATTCCGCGTAGCCGCCGTCGTAGGTCCGGCCCATTCCGCCCATCATCGCGGCGACCTGCTGACCTTCCGCGAACTCGCCACCCGGACATGCGGCTACGACGCCGACGGCTTCGATACCCAGGACTCGCGGGAAGGTCACGCCGTCGGCGAGGCCGAGCCGGGTATGGAGCTCGGATCGGTTGAGCCCGAATGCTTTCACACGAATGAGCACTTGTCCCGGGTGGGGCGTGGGGACGGGGAGGTCACGCAGCTGCAGCGCCTCGGGTGGTCCGGGGGCGTCGAGTACTACAGCGCGCATCGTGATCGCCAACCTCTCGGTGCCCCCGCCTACGCTCGCCGGACCGGTCTACCTCGAGAGTCAATATACATTTCGCGGTCGCGAGAAACTCCCATCGTCGGCCCGGGCGACGACGACGCCGGCGTTCCACCCAGGTGCGCGGCCCCCGGTCGGCGGCTGTACCGCGTTCGCATCCAGGCCACCTCGCTCCAATGCCCAGGCAATCACCGAGTTGGAGTTCCACATCTCGCCGGTCCGCAATTCGTCTCGGCCCCAGACCGGCGTCGGCAGCGCGCGCAGTTCGGCGAGTAGGCGGCGGCAGTCGGCAGCATCGGACGTCAGTCGTATGGGGCTCGAGACCGCTTCGGCGATATCCGCAATGGTGCCGTTCGGCCAACAATGGACCTCGTACCGAAACAGTCGCCAGCGCCCAGCCCATCGTGTACCGACTGCACCCTCGGCGAACACGCCGCGATCGCAGTCGGCCACATTCCACACCGGAGTCATCTCGACGACGAACGAACGCGGCGGCACATGAACCACCAGGGCCGAGTGATAGAGCTTGGACGCGCTACGCCGTTCGAGCATGGCGCTCACGGCCTCGTAGATCCGCCCATTCCAGCGGACGGAATGACCACCGGCGCCCAGCGGTAGCCAGTACAGGTCGACGCCCGCGGACGTCGGACCAGTCGATGCCTCGACCACCACTGTTCCTCCTGAAGATCCTTCCGACTGCAGCTGACTCAAACACACTCTCTGTGTGGCGGAACAGCGCCGCACGTCCCTGCGACCGGTGACCTAGGTCAGCACTGCATGGATGGCCCACCGCCGCAATCTGAGTGAGGCGATGGGCCATTGACGCAGTTCGAGCGGCGGGGGAGGGCCCGTCGCAACGGTCAGTCGTTGCGACCTAGCCATTCGGACGGTTTTTGCTGACGCCCAGAGGGTTTGACGCCGATGACGTTGTGGTGGCCGCCACACTCCTGCGACGGTGAGTTGGTCATCGAGACGACACAAGCCACTCTAGGAGCGCACCAATGGCCATTGAGCTGAACCAGATCTGGGACTTCCCGATCAAGGAATTTCATCCATTTCCGCGGGCACTTATCGGCGTCGGCGCGCACGACATCATCGGCGTCGAAGCGAAGAACCTCGGCTTCAAGCGCTCGCTACTGGTGACGACCGGCCTACGTGGTTCCGGCATCATCGAGGAACTGACCGGAAAGATCGAGCACCAGGGCGTCGAGGTCGTCCTCTACGACAAGGTCGAGTCCAACCCCAAGGACTACAACGTCATGGAGGCCGCCGCGCTGTATCAGAAGGAGAAATGCGACAGCATCATCTCCATCGGTGGCGGCTCGAGCCACGACGCGGCAAAGGGCGCCCGGGTGGTCATCGCACACGACGGCCGCAATATCAACGAGTTCGAGGGCTTCGCAAAGTCCACCAACAAGCAGAATCCACCGCACATCGCCGTATCCACCACTGCTGGAACGGGTTCCGAGACGTCCTGGGCCTATGTCATCACCGACACGTCCGACATGGACCACCCGCACAAGTGGGTTGCCTTCGACGAGGCCTCGATCGTCACCCTCGCAATCGATGACCCGCTGATGTATTACTCGTGCCCGCAGCACTTCACGGCTTTCTGCGGCTTCGACGTGCTGGCGCACGGCAGCGAACCGTACGTGTCCCGGCTCGACTTCGCGCCGTCACTGGGCAACGCGCTCTACTCGATCGAGCTCGTCGCAAAGAACCTGCGCGAGGCGACCTTCGAGCCGCACAACCTGAAGGCGCGCGAAGGGATGATGAACGCGCAGTACATTTCGGCTCAGGCGTTCAACTCCGGTGGCCTCGGCATCGTGCACTCGATTTCGCACGCCGTCAGTGCGTTTTTCGACAGCCACCACGGGTTGAACAACGCAATCGCGCTGCCTCGCGTGTGGGAATACAACCTGCCGTCGCGCTACGAGCACTACGCGAAAATCGCGTCTGCAATGGGTGTGGACACCCGCAACATGACCACGGTGCAGGCCGCCGACGCTGCGGTGGAGGCTGCGATCCGATTGGCCAAGGACGTCGGCATTCCTGACAACTTCGGTCAGGTCCGCACCGACACCTACGACAAGAACCAGATGAACACCAAGAAGTACGCAGGTAGGGGCCAGGTGATCAAGGGCGACGACAAGACCGTCCTCGCGATCTCCGAGCACATTCAGGGCGACTGGTGCACACCGGGCAATCCCCGTGAGGTGACCGTCGATTCGATGATCCCCGTCGTCGACCACGCCATCAACAAGTCGTACTGACCCACCCCCCAGTCGCAGGAACGGACCGTTCACGGCCTGAACGGTCCGTTCATGCGTTCCAGAATCGAGGACCCGATGACCGCCACAGTCGCTCGCATCCAGCCCGAGTTCAGCCACGCCAAGGAGTTGTCCGACGCGCTGCGCGAGCACAACTACATCGCTGACGACGACCTGGCCACCGTGGTCCATCTGGCCACCGCACTGGACCGTCCACTGCTGTTGGAGGGGCCGGCCGGTGTGGGAAAGACTGAACTCGCGAAGTCGCTCGCGCTCGCCGCGGGCCGGCGGCTGGTCCGTCTGCAGTGCTACGAGGGCCTCGACGACAGTCGTGCTCTCTATGAATGGGATTACGCGAAACAGCTACTGCACGTGCAGATGCTGCGTGACAGGATCACGGCGTCGACCGCTCATATCGACGACATCGACGAGGCGTCGCGCTACCTCGCCGGGCGCGATTTCGGGCTCTACTCCGAGGCGTTTCTCTCGGTCCGACCGTTGCTCGAATCAGTTCTCAGCGACGAACCCGTAGTGCTACTGGTCGACGAGGTCGATCGCACGGAGGAGTCGATGGAGGCACTGCTGCTCGAGGTGCTCGGCGAGAAGCAGGTCACGATTCCGGAGATCGGCACCTTCACTGCGCGCTCGACGCCATGGGTGATCCTCACGTCGAACGACACCCGGGAACTGTCGGCCGCGCTGAAACGTCGTTGCCTCCACTTTCATCTGGACTTCCCGACACCGGAGCGCGAACGCGAAATCGTTGCCGTGCGCGCTCCGGAGGTGGAGCCGTCGGTCGTCGCAGACGTCGTCGAGTTGGCGCGCAGCCTGCGGGAGCTCCCGCTTCGGAAGAGTCCATCGATCTCCGAGGTGGTCGACGCATCGCGGGCAGCAATGCTGTTGGGGCGCAACGGCGATGTCGAAAGACACGTGTTGTACAGCGCGCTGCTGAAGTACTCCAGCGACCGTGATCTCGCGATGGGACGGATTCTCGAACCACCCACAGAGCCTGAGCGAGTGACTGTTGCCGCACGGCCGGCGAACACCACGACGACGGTGTTCCGAGGGCGCGGCGGCCGGGACCGGAAATGATCACGAGCGGGGTGCTCGACACCGTCGCCGCGGCATTCGGACGCCTGCTTCGACTCGCGGGCGTCGCTGCGTCGCCTGCCGAGATCATCGAGGTGCGAAGGGTTTTGGGACTCCTCGGTGCGCGTGACCGCGAAGCCTTGCGAGCCGCGCTTCGTGCGACATGCGCGAAGTACGCGCGCGAGCAGCGCGGTTTCGACAAGGCCTTCGACGCACTGTTTCTCGATACCGCCTTGCCGCCGAAGAAGCACGAAAACACCGACAGCCGTGCACATTCGGGCCAGGGTTTGCCCGACGATCTCGAACTGTCGGAGGACCAAGAAATCGGCAGCTACGCCGAATACAACGAGCGCGCAGCCGAAGTGGGCGAACACTTCGACACTCCGGATGCCGACAAAGGGTTCAATCCGCACAAGGACGACGACGACATCAGCGTCTCGGGTACGGACGCGCAACTGTCGGTGTCAGCCGAATCCGATGCCGGCCGTCGCGGTATGCGCTACACCCTCGACGTCGAACGCGCCGGCTCGACGACTGTCGGCGACCTCGCGGACTCGGTCGGCCCCGTCGTCGCAGGGACATTGCACTGGGACGACCCGGAATCGATTCTGGCCTGGCTCGACGCGTACGACCCGACCGCTGCCTATCTCGATGGTGCCGACTCGCAGCAGCTCACCCTCGAGCAGATCGCCGAGCTCACCCAGGCGGTCGAGACGTTCGTCGCGGCGCTCGCCGACCGGGTCGGACTGCTCGCCGAGGGCGATCTGACGGACCCGCTGCAGGAGCGAAACACCGCACCCGACGTCGACCTTGCCTGCCACGAAGTGCTGCGTCGGATGCGCGGTGCACCCCGACTGCGACCACGTGAGCGCGGACGCGGTGTGCTCGACATGCGCCGCACGACCCGGTCGAGCCTGCGCACCGACGGAATACCGTTCCATCTCATCACGCGCACGCCGGTGCCGGATCGAGTGCGGCTGCTCGTACTCGCCGACGTGTCGCTGTCGGTCCGTCCGATCACAGCGTTCACGCTTCGCCTCGCCCAAGCCATGCACCGCCGGGCAGAGCGGTGCACGGTCATCGCGTTCGTCGACCGTCCCGTCGATGTCACCGAGGTCCTGCAGCGTGCAGGCGGCGACGACGCCCTGGCCGCTGTGCTGGGCGACGTGCACCTCGACCTGGAGGCGAGCAGCGACTACGGGCAGGTATTCGACGAGATGCTGACCGCGCACGCCGCGGCGCTCGACTCGCGCACCGCCGTTCTGATCGTCGGCGACGGCCGTTCCGGTGGCTTGCCCGCCAAGCCCGACCAGCTCGCTGCGTTGCGTCGTCGCGTGCACCGCGTGGCCTGGGTGACACCCGAACCAATGCGCTATTGGACGCAAGCCACCTGCGCGATGCCCAGCTACGCGAAGGTGTGTGACGACGTGATCGTCGCGTGCGACGCTGACCAGCTCGCCCGTCGCGCCGGCGAATTGGCCCGAGCGCTCTCCTGACCGCGTACCTACCCGATCGGGTAGGTACCCGCCCGTCCACGTGCAGGTTGGGCGACTGGCGATGCGGACCTATGGTTGAGGGCGGGCAGTTCCACGGATGGCGGTGATCGACAATGGCGGCACAACTCGACCGCTTGGACATTCCGGACGTGTTGGCGTCACTGAACCTTGCTCGGGCACAGCCGGGCGACTCCCCGGAGCCTCCGCGCGTGCTGAAATTTCATGCGCCGGAAATCGTATTCGGCATCGACTCGATGGCGGAGGCAGCTCATGCGGCCGCGCGGTTGGGTGCGCTGCGGCCATTGCTCGTCACTGATCCCGGACTGATCGAAGCAGGCTGGGTCAGCGAACTCGCAGCGCATCTGCGCGAGCAAGGAATCGCCGCACGGGTCTGGCATGAGTTGACGCCGAATCCGAAAGACCACGAGATCGCTGCCGGGCACCAGTTCTACCTCGCGAGCGGCTGCGATGTGTTGATTGCGCTTGGCGGCGGGTCTGTCATCGACGCAGCGAAAGGCATCGCGATCCTTGCCGCGAACGGGGGCGCGATCGGCGATTACGAAGGCATCGACCAGGCGCCCAATCCGATCCCGCCGTTGGTTGTCGTTCCGTCGACGTCGGGGACCGGCGCCGATGTGTCGCAATTCTGCATTGTCACCGACACGGTCCGCGGCACAAAGATCACGATCCTCAGCCGGGCACTCGTTCCCGACGTTACGGTGATCGATCCGCGGCTGTTGACGACGATGCCCGAATGGCTCAATGCGGCAACAGGTCTGGATGCGCTCACCCACGGTATCGAGGCCTTCGTCTCGCTCGGCCACAACCAGCTCACCGACCATCACGCGTTGCGGTCGGTGGCGATGGTCATGCGTCATCTGACGGAGACGATGGAGCGGCCCACCGACATGCACGCCCGAACGATGATGGCGCAAGCAAGCTTGGAGGCCGGGCTTGCGTTCACCAACGCGATTCTCGGTGCTGCGCATGCGATGAGCCATCAAGTCGGCGGCATGCTCGACCTGCCGCATGGCGTGATCAACGCCGTCCTGCTGCCACACGTCATCCGGTTCAACGCCGAAGCCGATCCGCGCGCATTCGCTACCATCGCCGCATGCGTCGGGCTACCCGAGAGCCGCGGGCCGGCAGCCGAAGCCGCTGCAGCGCTGGCAGATCGGGTCGAAAAGCTGGCCACCGACATCGGGGTGCCGCGGCGGCTCAGTGAAATCGGAGTGCACGAAACAGATTTGCCTCGACTGGCCGCGTTGGCAATGCGCGACGCGTGCATGACCACCAACCCCCGACCGGCGACAGAAATCCAGATCGAGGCGCTGTTCCGGGCCGCGCTATGAGCGTGCGGCGATCCGATCTGGAGCGGCTCACCGGGGTGCGCTCCGGCAAAGGCACGTTCTACTCCGAATTTCGCGGCGCGGCACAACGACTCGAGCGAGTGGTCCTTGCGCTGGAGACGATCTCGCATGCTCTCGTGCAGACGGTGGAGGGTCCGGAGAAGCTGGTCCGTGCGGTCGCCGAAGCCGCGCGCTCGCACCTGAGCGCCGAATGGGTGTTGATCGCTCTGGCTGACGGGGCGCTGCCTGAAACGACGCTGCGCCACGTGATCGTCGACTCCGAGGGCCGCGTCTTCGCATACGAGGGACTGCCCGACGCACCACCTCCCGGGCCTGAGTTGCCGGACGCGGTGCTCAACCGGCTCAACGACGTTCTCCGAGGACAGCTGAACGAATTCCGGCTTCCTGTCATGGAGGGGCACCACGCCCACGTACCGATCGAACTCGACGGCGGCGTCGTCGGCGCATTCGCGGCGTGGACGCCGACCTACCGGACGTTGGATCCGACCGACAAAGCCGTGATGCGGATCCTCGCCAGCCAAACCGCTGTCGCGCTGCAGAATTCGGCGCTGTTTCAGAAATCGCAGGATCTACTCCACCAAGCCGAGCAGCGCAACGCCGAGTTGCTCGCGACCCAGCGTGAACTCGGCGCGGCACAACGTCATCACGTCCTCGACTCCGAGCGCCACCGAATCGCACGCGAGCTGCACGACAGCGTCACGCAATGCGTCCTCTCCGCTGGAATGCAGATCGAGGTGTGCCGCACAGAATCTCGTGATGCGCAGCTCGTACAACGCCTCGGTCTTGCGAAGGATCTGACGCGGTCCGCAGTGGAGCAACTGCGCTCGGCAATCTACGCGCTCAACCATCCCACCGACTCCGACCGCTCGAGCCTGCCCGAACTGCTGGAACAACTCTGCACGGTGCACATGCCCGACGATCTGCGAGTCAGCCTTCGGGTCGACGGCCAGGCAGTCGAACTGCCGAACGAACAAGAGCACGCGATGCTCCGCATCGCCGGTGAGGCACTGTTCAATACGGCCATGCACGGCAACGCAACTCGCGCGATCATCCGGCTGGCCTACCGGCCCGACGCAGTCAGTCTGTCGATCGCCGACGACGGCAACGGCGATCCGGAGAAGCTGCGCTTGGTCCTTCGCATGGCAGAAGCTGCCGACGTCGACGGTCATCACCGCGGGCTTGTGAATATGCGTGCTCGCGCGCGCGAGCACAGTGGCACGTTCGAGGTGCGCCGGTCCCGGATGGGCGGCGTGCGGATCGTTGCAACGATTCCTACCAAAGAGGCGGCGGCACAATGAGCATTGCGACCGGAACAATCCGGCTAGCCATCGTGGACGACCACGCGATGCTGCGTCAAGGCCTGCGCTCGGTGTTGGAGCGCGAACCTGATCTGCTCGTCGTCGGTGAAGCATCGTCGGAGAACGAGGCCGAGGCGATGGTGGCCGCGGCGTCGCCCGACGTCGTCATGCTCGATCTCAAGCTCTCGGCCGGGTCAGAATACGAAGGACTTGCCCTGTGCGCCAAGCTGTCTGCGAAGTATCCGACGCTGGGGCTGCTGATACTGACGACGTTCCTCGACGAGGATCTGGTGGTGCGTGCCGTACATGCAGGCGCGCGCGGTTATGTGGTCAAAGACGTCGACACTACCGAGCTGGTCCGTGCCATTCGGGCGGTGTCTGGTGGCGAGAGTGCGTTCGATTCCCGCACCGCGGCTGCGGTCGTGCGGTCCATCAGCGGGCACGGCGCGCACCGCGGGAATCTCACCGATCGAGAACTCGACGTTCTGCGGCTGCTCGCGGCGGGGTTGTCCAACAACAAGATCGGGGAGAAGCTCTTCATCTCCGCGACGACGGCCAAGTTTCACGTCAGCAACATCATGCGCAAGCTCGAGGTGAGCCGACGAGCGGAAGCCGTCTACGCGGCCAGCAAACGTGGCCTCATCTGACTGCGATCAGCGGTCGAGAACCAACCAGCCGCCGTGGTATTCGTCCACCGAGTAGCGCCAACCGGTCGAAACGCCCAGCCTGCGAAGCGCATCGAGATCGAACCGCTGGATGTGCCCGTAGATGGCACGTGGAGTGTCTTCGAACGGCACGGCGACCACGACGCGACGCCTCGCGAGACGCATCGCTTCGGTCACCACCGACTGTGCATCGACGGGTGAAAGATGTTCCAGTAGATGCAGAACGGTCACTGTATCGACACAGCGATCGGGTAGCGGTACCGCTGCCGCGTCGCAGGCGAGTGTCAGTAGCGCTCGCCCCAATGCAGGAGCGACGCCGTCGAGCAAGGCCATGGTCGACGCACTGATGTCGGTCGCCACCACCTCCAGCCCCGCCGCCGCTAGTCGGAGCGGGAAGAAGCCGAAGCACGATCCGAGGTCGACCACTGATTGCCCCACAATCAGCGCGTGCGCGCGCTGGTGGACCGGAGCGAATGCCGCTCGGCCGTCCTCCAGTCGCACGAGCGAATTGCGGTAGAACCGAAGCCAACTCGCGAACGGACCGGGCACAGTCGAGCGAACAATTCCGGTGAATACGAGCTCGAAGTCGGCTTGTCCGCCCGACGACGAAGCATCGAGCCGGTCGGCGATGAGTTCGGCGACGTCGTCGTTCAGTTCGTCCGGCGCCAGATTGTGGGTCACGTTCAGGCCCGTACCGTTTCGGTGAATCCACAGCCTGTCGACTCTGCCGAGGCGCTCCACTCTGTTCACCCGAACATGGCCCTGGCGCCACATTCCGTGCGGGGTGGGGCCGAGGGTGTCGATACGAATGGTCATGGCGGGCAGCCCTTTCGCTACCTTTCACACGCTAGTCCGGCGTTCGGCGAAGGGCAGCAACCCGTTCGGTCGCAATTGCCGAGCCACCCGGACGGGGACAAAAACCGTCCAGATGGCGGGGGCTTTCTGTGGGCGATGTCACTAGCGTTTCAAGGGACAACACACCACGAATATGGAGGTGCCCCATGGCAGATCAGGACGCGGTTTCGACGGACGTGCAAGTCGAAGAGACGCTCATCGAAGAGGTGTCGATCGACGGCATGTGCGGGGTGTACTGACCATGACCGCCATTGCCGCGTCACCGCTGGAACTTGACGGGCGGTGGCGGTTACACCCTCAGGTGGCGTTGCGCCCGGAACCGTTCGGCGCGCTGCTCTACCACTTCGGCACCCGCAAGCTGTCGTTCCTCAAGAACCCGGCGGTGGTGTCGTTGGTGCAGTCGCTACCCGACCACGCCGACGTCGACGATGCACTGCGTGCGTCCGGAATCGACAGTGCAGCAATGGGTCCGTATCGGCGAGCGCTGGCGACACTGGTCGCGTCGAACATGTTGGTTCGTGACGAGGAGACAAAACTATGACCGCAACCCTTCCCGTCGGCCGGTTGGTGGACCAGTTCGAGCTAGGCCTCGACGCTCCCATCTGCCTGACCTGGGAACTCACCTACGCCTGCAATCTGTCGTGCATTCACTGCCTGTCGTCGTCGGGCAAACGAGACCCCAACGAACTGAGTACCGAGCAGTGCAAGGCCGTCATCGACGAACTCGAGCGGATGCAGGTGTTCTACGTGAATATCGGCGGCGGCGAACCGACGGTGCGCTCCGACTTCTGGGAGCTGGTCGACTATGCGACCGCCCATCATGTCGGAGTGAAGTTCTCCACCAACGGAGTTCGTATCGACAAGAAGGGCGCGGCACGATTGGCAGCGTCGGACTACGTCGATGTGCAGATCTCGCTCGACGGCGCGACAGCGGAAGTCAACGACGCTGTGCGGGGCAAGGGATCGTTCGCCATGGCGGTCCGGGCGTTGGAGAACCTCACCGAGGCGGGCTATCGCAACGCGAAGATTTCGGTCGTGGTGACGCGCCACAACGTCCCGCAGTTGGACGAGTTCAAAGCTCTCGCCGACAAGTACGGCGCGACGTTGCGGATCACCAGGTTGCGCCCGTCCGGCCGCGGTGCGGATGTGTGGGATGACCTGCACCCCACAGCAGCTCAGCAACGGGACCTGTACAACTGGCTCGTTGCGAACGGCGAAGGCGTACTGACCGGCGACTCGTTCTTCCATCTTTCTGCCTTCGGCGACGCGCTACCCGGACTCAATCTCTGTGGCGCAGGCCGCATCGTGTGCCTGATCGATCCGGTCGGTGACGTGTACGCCTGCCCGTTCGCTATCCACGAGAACTTCTTGGCAGGCAACGTCGTTCGGGACGGTGGATTCGAGACGGTGTGGCGCGAGTCGGAACTGTTCAACGACTTGCGGTCGCCGCAGACCGGCGGCGCGTGCACCAAGTGTGCGCATTTCGATTCCTGCCGTGGCGGATGCATGGCCGCAAAATTCTTCACCGGTCTGCCAATGGACGGTCCAGATCCGGAATGCGTTGTCGGCTATGGCGAATCGGCCCTCGCAGAGAAGCGATCGATACCCAAACCCGCGGCCGATCATTCGCGGTCGGTTCCGCTGACACTGTTGACCCGTCCGCCTGCGCGGGCGTGCGACGAAAACCCACTAGCCGGCATGAGGAGTACCTGAGATGGTCCAGACAGGATGGTTCGAGACAGTCGCCGAGGCGCAGCGTCGAGCCTCGAAACGTCTTCCCAAGAGCGTCTATTCGGCGTTGCTCGCAGGATCCGAACGTGGCGTGACGCTGGACGACAACCTCGCCGCGTTCGGTGAGATCGGCTTCGCGCCGCACGTCGCAGGCCTGTCGGACAAACGCGATCAATCGACAACCGTCATGGGACAGTCGATCTCACTGCCGGTGATCATCTCGCCGACCGGTGTGCAGGCGGTGAATCCCGATGGCGAGGTCGCCGTCGCGCGAGCCGCAGCCGCGCGGGGAACAGTGATCGGGCTGAGTTCGTTTGCGAGCAAGCCGATCGAGGACGTTGTCGCCGCGAATCCGCAGACGTTTTTCCAGACGTACTGGATGGGCGACCGCGAGACCATGATTCGGCGGCTCGACCGGGCTCGTGCCGCCGGCGCGGTCGGGCTGATCGCCACCCTCGACTGGTCGTTCAGCCAAGGTCGCGACTGGGGGAGTCCTGCTATTCCGGAAAAGATGAACCTGCGAGCCATGATGCGTTTCGCTCCCGAAGCGATCACGCGCCCACAGTGGCTCTACGACTTCGCCAAGACCGGCCGCATTCCCGACCTGACCACGCCCAACCTCACCGAACCGGGCACCGCAGCGCCGACGTTCTTCGGCGCCTACGGCGAATGGATGCAGACCCCGTTGCCCACGTGGGAGGACGTGGAGTGGCTTCGTGAGCAGTGGGGTGGTCCATTCATGCTCAAAGGCGTGTGCCGGGTCGACGACGCCAGGCGCGCTGTTGATGCCGGGTGTACCGCGATTTCGGTGTCCAACCATGGTGGCAACAACCTCGACGGCACACCGGCACCGATTCGGGTGCTGCCCGCCATCGCCGAGGCGGTCGGCGACGAGATCGAGATCGTGCTCGACGGCGGCATTCGGCGCGGCAGCGACGTGGTGAAAGCCGTAGCGCTCGGTGCGCGTGCGGTGATGATCGGACGTGCATACCTGTGGGGCCTCGCCGCGGGCGGCCAGGCCGGGGTGGAGAACGTCCTCGACATCCTGCGGGGTGGAATCGACTCCGCTCTGATGGGTCTCGGGCACAGCACCATTCACGACCTGAGTCCGGCCGATCTCGTCCTCTCGCCCGGGTTCGCGAGGGCACTCGGTGTGGCTAGCGAATAGCACCTGGACCGACGTCCGACCGGAACCGTCTGCTCTTGCGGTTCCGGTCGGCTCGACCGAACAGCACGGACCGCACCTTCCGCTCGATACCGACACCACGATTGCGGCAGCCGTGGCAGCGCGGTTGCCGGACTCTGTGATCACCCCGGCGATCGCGTACGGGGCGAGTGGGGAGCACGAGGGTTTCGCCGGGACTATCTCGATCGGCCAGGCCGCGTTGGAGTTGTTGCTGGTGGAGTACGGCCGCTCCGCATGCGGGTGGGCCTCGCGTGTGGTGTTCGTCAACGGTCACGGGGGCAACGCCCATTCGTTGGCAAACGCCGTGCTGCAGTTGCGGTTCGAGGGACGCGACGTCGCGTGGCTACCCTGCGCGGTGGCTGGCAGCGACGCACACGCGGGGCGGACGGAAACGTCGCTGATGTTGCATCTCGCGCCGGACCGCGTCCGGTTCGACCGCGCAGAACCAGGTAACACCGAGCCGATCGAGACCCTGCTGCCACAACTTCGAACGGCCGGGGTCGCCGCAGTGTCGGCGAACGGCGTATTGGGCGACCCGACCGCAGCGACGACGACCGAAGGTGCAGACCTCTTCGAGCAGTTGGTGACTCACTGCAGTGACGCGCTTGCTCGCTGGCAGCCCGACAGTCGGGGCATGTTGCGATGACCAATGCAGTTCGCCTTCCCGACGGCTTCGCCGTGCAATGCGATCCGAGCAGTCGCGCGTATTCGGGTGGGCGGGTGTTGATCGGCGGATCGCCGACCACGATGCTCACCCTCGCGCCGGCCGCTGCTGCGATGCTCGTCGACGGCCACCTCGAGGTCACCGATCCCGCATCCGCGGCGGTCGCGCGTCGGCTCCTCGATTCCGGAGTGGCACAACCACGCCCCACGGCACGACCCTCGACCGCGGACGTCACGATCATCATCCCGGTCCGCAACAACCCGGCGGGCCTCACCCGCCTGCTCGACGCGGTCCGCGGCTACAGAGTGATCGTCGTCGACGACGGTTCCACGGTGCCGGTGCACAGCCCGCGCCGCGAGGTCAGTGTGCTTCGTCACGGCACCTCGCGCGGTCCGGCTGCTGCTCGCAATACCGGGCTACGTTCCGCGACGACGGAATTCGTCGCCTTCCTCGACTCCGACGTCATCCCACGCGAGGGCTGGCTGCGTGGAATGCTCGGCCACTTCGACGACCCGACGGTCGCGCTGGTCGCACCACGGATCGTCGCGTTCGACCCCGATTCGACCGCGTTGGCGCGCTACGAACACAGCCGCTCCTCCCTCGACCTCGGTCGGCGAGAATCCCGCGTCCGCGCAGGCAGCATCGTCTCCTATGTCCCGAGCGCGGCAATGCTGGTGCGCCGCCGGGTGATTGCAGACGAAGGCGGCTTCGACGAGACCATGACGGTCGCCGAAGACGTCGACCTGTGCTGGCGGCTGGAACGGGCGGGGTGGAGCCTGCGCTACGAACCCACAGCCCAGGTCGCCCACGACCACCGGATCACGATCGGAAAGTGGTTCAGCCGCAGACTGTTCTACGGAACCGGCGCCGCCCTGCTCGCCGAGCGGCACACCGATGCTGTGGCACCGGTGGCCATGCCGGTCTGGACTGCGGCAGCTGTGGGAGGGGCAGCCACTCTGACCCGAGTCGGTTTTGCGGGCGCAGTGGTCTCGATGGCGGTCGCGACAGTGCGGCTGCGCAAGGTCTTTACCGGCCTGGACCAGCCGACCAGCGTCGCTGCACAGTTCGCGGTGCGCGGATTCGCGGCCGCGGTAGGGCAGGTAGCGTCAGCGGCCTGCCGCGACTACTGGCCCGTCACCGCCGTTGCGATGGCCTGCTCCCGCCGATTCCGCCGCGTGGTCATCGCGACCGCGGTCGCCGAAGGAGTCGCAGACTGGTGCACGCACAGGCAGGTCGGCGGTCTGGACCCCGTCCGCTACGTCTGGTTCAAACGACTCGACGACCTCGCCTACGGCACCGGTCTGTGGCGCGGTGCTGCACGCGCGCGCAGCGTCGCGGCGTTGACGCCGAACCTGAGGCGATGAGCAGCCTGCCGACGGCCGCGGACGTCGTGATCGTCGGCGCCGGTACCTGCGGCTGCATCCTGGCCGCACGGTTGAGCGAGCACCCAGGGCGCTCGGTGGTGCTGGTCGAATCGGGACCGACCTATGCGAGCCGGGACCTGTGTCCGCCGGAGCTGACCGATGCGACAGCGCTCCCGATCGGACCGCGCAGCGAATGGGTGCGGCACTACCCGGTCCACCTCACCGACACCCGCGCAGGACACGCGGTCCGGGGTCGCGTCCTCGGCGGTTCCAGCGCTGTCAACGGCTGCGCCTTCGTCCGCGCCCGCCCCCACGATTTCGCCGCTTGGCCGGCCGATCGGTGGTCGTATCCTACTGTCCTGCCGTACTTTCGAGCCCTCGAGCACGACCACGATTTCGGTGGCGACTTCCACGGCGACGCAGGCCCGATGCCGGTCCGCCGCGACGGCGGTACCGACCTCGCCCCGATCAGCACCGCATTCACCCACGCCTGCCTGCACGCCGGTTTCGCCGACGATCCGGACAAGAACGCACCGACCGCCGAAGGGGTCGGACCGGTCCCACTCAACATCGACGGACGCACCCGCGTCAGTACCGCGCTCGCGTACCTGATGCCCGCGATCCAACGGCCGAACCTCACCGTTGTCGGCGACACCACGGTGCGCCGAACAGTGTTCGACGGCGACGTTGCGGTCGCGGTCGACGTGGCGAGCGCCGACGGCGAGCACCGCATCCACGGCGGTCGAATCATCCTGTGCGCCGGGGCAATCGAAACACCGCTGCTGTTGATGAGGTCCGGCGTCGGCAGGCCCGCAGACCTCCGCGCAGCCGACATCCCCGTCGGGCACCCCCTCGCCGGCGTCGGAAGCGGATTCGCCGACCACCCCGAGGTAGTACTGCCGTACCAGCCAGTTGACGGTTGCGACCCTTTGCGGCCCGTCCCCGCATTGCAGACTGTCCTCAATGATGGGGACATCGAAATACGTCCGTACACAACGTCGTTCGGCGGCCAACGCTACCTCGGCGTCGCGTTGATGAACTCCCGCGCACGCGGATCGCTTCGACTGCGCTCACCCCAGATTCGCTACAACTACCTCGACACAGCCGAAGATCGAGCAGCCATGCGTTCCGGTGTCGACACCGCCACCGGACTGCTCCGCCGCCTCGCCGACGCAAAGGTTGTCGGCGACTTCGACATCGAGTCCACCGACGACTGGCTCCTTGCCCACCTCGGCACCTCACAGCACACGACCGGAACCTGCCGAATGGGCACACCTGACGACGCCTACGCCGTCGTCGACGACCAATGCACCGTCATCGGACTGCAGGGACTCACCATCGTCGACGCCTCGATCGTGCCCGGACCCATCAGCCGCGGCGTGCACGCCACCGCCGTCATGATCGCCGAACGAGCCGCCGCCTTCGTCTAAAGGGTGTGTGCCGAGGAGAGGAAGTCACCCAGGATCCGCGCGACCGCCGCGGGCCGCTCGACGTTGGGGGAATGGCCTGCACCATCGATCACCTCGACGCGGGCGCCTGCGGCTTCGTAGCGAGCCTCGGTCTTTGCCCAGTCGTACAACTGATCCTGGCGTCCATGGATGACGAGGGTCGGAAGTCCGCAGTCGCGCAACTGCTCGTCCAACGGTCGGCGAGCCAGCCACTTGCGGCGGTCAGGCAACACCGTCTTGTACATCGTGGGGTTCATGGCGAGGTGGTCGCGCACCGCCTGGTCCCTGATGTCGAAGGCCGTGTCCATGCGGTATCCGGGCGCGAATCCGGACTGCGTGAGCAATGCGATGGCGGCTACCGGTGTCAGTCGGTGCAGCAGCGACGGAACGAACGGCAGGTTCAGCGCAATGTCGACGGGTGGCAGATTGGAGTAGCTGTAGTCGGGTGCCTGGCCGATGATGACGAGCTCAGAGATGAGGTCGGACCCTTCGGCAAGCGCAAGTGCGACGTCAGCACCGTAGGAGTGGCCTGCAACAGCGGCGTCGCGGATGCCGAATTTGTCGAGCACCGGAGCGATTGCGCGCGCCTGCGAGCGCGGCGCGAGATCGGCGTCCCGGGTGCTCAGTCCGTGACCGAGCAGGTCGACACGAATCACGTGAAACTTTTCGGCGAGAAGCAGAGTGACGCGGTCGTACCAATGCATGGACGACGCAAACCCATGAATCAGCACAACAGCTTTGGCGTCAGGCGGACCGTCCTCACGGACATGGATGTCGACGCCGCCGATCGAGGTGATCGTCCCGATCTGTTGCCTCGCGCTCATCGCTTCAGCCCGAACGTCTTCACGACAACCTTCTCCACGATTTCGGCGGGCGCCAGCCTGCGCAACAGGAATACCAGTGGTGCGTTGCTTCCCTTGGCGTACAACGGCTTCGGGTGATCGGCTTCGATCGCCTCGAGAATCGACGCCGCGACCTCCTCGGCCGAGATGCCGGTCGATTCCTTGCTGTCGAGCGCGGAGATCATGGTGTTGAAGTCGGCCAGGTAGGGGGAGTCGTCGGCGATGTACTTGGTGCGCCGCTGACTGATTCCGGTGTTGATCGAGCCTGGCTCGACCGTGGAAATCCAGACGCCGAACGGCGATACCTCCATGCGGGCGGCGTCGGCGAAACCCTTGATGGCCGACTTCGTCGCCGCGTACGACGAACGGTAGGCAAGCGGGAAGCTCGCGATCATGGAGCCCACCATGATGATTCGCCCATAGCCGCGTTTCCGCATACCGGGCAGGACCAGTTGCGTCAGCCGGACCGGACCGAACACGTTGAGCTGGAACAACCGCTCGATCGCGTCGGTCGGCAGTTCTTCGATCGGTCCGCTCTGGCTTTCGCCCGCGTTGTTGACGAGGACGTCGATATCGCCTACCTCGAATGCCTCGATGGATGCCTTGTCGGTGAGGTCGAGTGACCGATACTCGACGCCATCGACGCGGGCGGATGCAGCGATGGTCTCGGCGTTCCGGCTGGTGCCGATCACCCGATAGCCCTTGGCGACAAGCGCTTCCGCAACGGCCTTGCCGATGCCGGACGACGCGCCGGTGACCAACGCAGTGCGCGTCATGCGAGCGACTTTCCGAGTGCGATGCCGGCCGCGCGGCCCGAGAAGATGCAGCCGCCGAGGAATGTTCCCTCCAGTGCGTTGTAGCCGTGAACCCCGCCCCCGCCGAAGCCCGCGACCTCACCGGCTGCGTACAACCCGGTGAAAGGTGTTCCATCCGCGCGCATCACCTGCGAGTCTAGGTTGGTCTCCAAGCCGCCCAACGTCTTTCGCGTGAGGATGTTCAGCCGGACCGCGATCAACGGACCGTGCTCGGGATCGAGGATGCGGTGCGGTTTCGCGGTCCGCGCCAACTTGTCGCCGATGTACTGGCGCGCGTTCGTGATGGCCATGAGCTGCAGATCTTTGGAGAACTTGTTGGCGACCTCGCGGTCGCGGGCGACGATTTGGCGTTCCAACTCAGCGAAGTCGACGGTTGCGCCGCCGCGGCCGATCTTGTTCATACCGTCGACCAGATCGCGCAGATTGTCGGCGACGACGAAATCGACGCCGTGCTCCTTGAACTTCTCGACCGGCCCCGGTGCACCCTTCGCCAGCCGGCTCTTGAGGGTGAACTTGAGGTCCTTCGACGTGATGTCCGGATTCTGCTCCGAACCCGAGAGCGCGAACTCCTTCTCGATGATCGTCTGCGTGAGCACGAACCATGAGTAGTCATGACCGGTCGACAGGATGGCCTTCATCGTGCCGTTGGTATCGAAACCGGGGAAATTCGGTGCGGGTAAACGCTTTCCGGTGGCGTCGAACCACATCGACGACGGACCTGGAATGATCCGGATCGCGTGATTCGGCCAGATCGGATCCCAGTTGTTGATGCCTTCGGTGTAGTTCCACATGCGGTCACGGTTGACGATGTTGCCGCCCGCATTCTCGGTGATCTCCAGCATCCGTCCGTCGACATGGGCGGGAACTCCGGCGATCAACGTCTCCGGGCATTTGCCGTAACGCTCTGTCGGCCAATTCTTTCGGATGAGATCGTGGTTGTGGCCGATGCCGCCAGAGGTGACGATGACCGCGCTCGCCCGAAGTTCGAATTCGCCGACCTTGTTGCGCGAGGAAGCCTTTCCGCGTTCGAGGTCCGTCGGCTCCAACACCGTACCGCGCACGCCGACCACGGCGTCGCCCTCGACGATCAACTCATCGACCTGATGCCGGAACGCGAAGCTGACCAGGCCGGCCTTCTCACCCTCGAGGACTGGTTCCTGGAACACCCGGACCACCTCGGGGCCGGTGCCCCAGGTCAGGTGGAACCGCGGAACCGAGTTGCCATGGCCATCGGCATTGCCGCCGCCGCGCTCCGCCCAACCGAGGATCGGCGTGATCCGCAGGCCGAGATCGTGGAGGTATTGCCGCTTTTCGGTCGTTGCGAATTCGACGTAGGCCTGTGCCCACTGTCGTCCCCAATGGTCTTCTCTTTCACGATCGAACCCGGCCGAGCCCATCCAGTCCTGCAACGCGAGGTCGTAGGAATCTTTGATGCCGAGTCGGCGCTGCTCCGGACTATCTACGAAGAAGAGCCCACCCAGCGACCAGAATGCCTGCCCGCCAAGGTTGTTGCGGTTCTCCTGGTCGACGACGAGGACTCGCCGACCAGCCTTGACGAGCTCGTGAGTGGCGACAAGCCCTGCAAGCCCGGCTCCGACGACGATGACGTCCGGTTGATCAGTCATTTCGTTCCTTCAGTTGAATAGGCGAGGACGACGCGAGTGAAGAGGTTGATTCTGCGTTCGAATGCCGCCGGATTGTCGGGCTCGATCAAGCATTGAACGATTGTGCCGTCGTGGACGGCGATGAGTGCTTGAACGAGCGCGACAGGGTCCGGGACCGTACGGCCGACCTTCTTCAGGTGCGATTCGATGATGGGAATCAGGGTGGCGATGATGGCGTTCTCGCGCGCTGCCATCACGTCGCGCAACGGGGGAGTGCGCAATGCATGGGCGGTGAACTCGGCGGTGATGCGGTACCACGCGTCGTCGATCGGGATTGCGCCGACCAAGCGACGGACGACGGCGTGCACGTCGCGGACGTTCTCCAGCTCACCTTCCAGAGCGGTCCGGATTCCGTCGAGTAGCTCCCCGGAGCGCTGCGTCCACATCGCGAGGAAGAGCTCGTCGAGCGAAGCGAAGTTCGAGTAGAACGCTCCGCGGGTGTAGCCGCCGCGCTCGCAGACCTTCTCGACTGTCGATCGGCCGAAACCCTCCTCGGCGAACGCCTCGGAGGCGGCGTCGAGCAGTCGTTGACGTGTCTCGGCACGTCGTTTGGTAACCCGTTTTTCGGTCGTTGCCATCGATACAGAAATGTATCAGAGACAAATATGTATCGGGAGAGTTTTCGGCGACTACGCCGCGATGTGCCGCGTGATGCCGAACTCCTGGGTGCCGATCGCTGGATCCTCGATGTGGATCGTGAACTCGCCCCGCATCAAGTCGATGTCGGTGCGGATCTTGGTTTGGACCCCACCGGTCAGGTCCAGGCCGAGGGCATCGAGGACCTTCTCCGGCACGTACTTGTTGGAAACCTCGGCAGGCACGTTGGTTGTCACGGTCATCGCAACCACCTTGGTCCGGACCGGCGTGACAGTTCCCTCGACGTAGTAATTGCGCACGTGTAGATCGCCACTGAGAATGTTCGGCGCACCCGCGACGTCGACGGAGACGGTGAACACCTGCTGCTCGGGTGCGGCGGGCTCAACGACCGACGCGAACCCGACGTCGGTCCTGGGTGCTGCGACGGTCGCAACCGTCGGCTTGGCGATGTCGGTGATCGAGGGTAGAGCGTGGATGAAGTCCAGTCCACGCGGCACTGGGACCTTCATATCGCAGAGGCTGCCGAGGATGACGGAGCCTGCGGCGCCGGTCAGGCAGAGACTGGTGACGCTGGCAACCGAAAAAGCTACGACGCGCATACGCGACATGTCAGTCCCCTCTCGTCCGGTCTCGGATGCGCCGGTTAGCGCGCCCTTACCTATATCAACGCAAAATGTTACCGGTGGGTTTCTGCGTCTCCGGTTTTCGAGACTCGGATCATTGCGGGGCTCGGTGTATGACTACCGTCACAGCTAATCGAAAAGGGGTAGCCGATGGCCGGTACAGAGCGCTCGATCACCGATGAGCGAATAGTCGTCACAGGCGGAACGAACGGAATCGGCAAGGAGATCGCGCGAGCACTCGCACAACGCGGAGCTGCATTGACGCTGGTAGCGCGCAATGTGGCCAAAGCGGCCGACGTGCGCGCCGAACTCGAGGCGGAGCCCGGTGCCAGGTCTGGCATCGACGTGGTGCAGGGCGACCTCGGCGACCTCGCGTCCGTTCGCGCAGCAGCCGACGAGATCAACGCGCGGTACGACCACATCGACGTGCTCGTCAACAATGCAGGGATCCATTCGACCGGGTCACAGATCACCGTCGACGGGTTCGACCACATGATGGCCACCAATCACCTCGGCCCTTTCCTGCTGACGAACCTGCTGCTGGACCGACTGAAAGCCGCACCAGCCGCGCGAATCGTCGTGACGGCCTCCGACGCGAGCAGAATCGCTGGCCGCGTCGACCTGGACCGCTTGGCGGAGGCAACACACTACGGTTCGGTCGGCGCGGAATTCCGATACACGGAATCGAAGCTCGTCAACATCCTGTTCACCCAGGAGCTTGCTCGCCGGCTAGCGGGAACGAAGGTCACCGCCAACTCGTTTTGCCCGGGGATGATCGACACACCGCTGGCACGCGAAAGCTTGAGCGTGAACGCCGCACTCACGCTGATGTCTGCGGTCGGTATCGCGAACACGCCGGAGAAGGGCGCCAAGTGGGGAATCCGCCTGGTCGTGAAACCGGAGTTCGCGACGACCTCCGGAAGGCACTTCTCGACCACCAAGCTGCTGGGCCGACTTCCCGCGATGCCGGCCGCCAAGGATCTGGACTACCAGCGACGCCTGTGGGAACGGTCGGCGCAACTCGTCGGCCTCTGAGGGCTACCCGTTCGGCGTCACCCTTTTGACCTTGCCGTCCAGCGTCGCGTCCAACTTCCCGTGTTCGTTGAACTCGTTGGACAACGAGATCGACACTTCCTGGTTGAACATCGGGATGTAGTCGCCGAATACGCTGCCGATCGTGATGCTGCGGCTGGTGGGATCGTCGACGTGGAGCGTCTTCGGCGCGCTGTCCAGTAGCGCCAGCACCGCGGCGACGTTGACGTCGGCCAGATCGACGATCGTGTGCTCGGTTGCACGCGTGCCCTTGGTCCACTCGTCGAAGTCCCGGTGTCGGTACGTGTAGGACACCGATCGGTCCGGCGAGCCTTCCTTCGACCGGGTGAGCACTGCGTAGTCCTGAAAGATGTTCGCCGAATCGAACCGAGTGTCGCCGAAATGTTCCCGGGCGTCGCTCATCATGGTGTCGAAGCCGTCGACGGTGAACAGGTCGGGCGAATCCAGCGCCTCCTGCACGACCAGAACAGTCGCGATCACTGCCACGATTGCCGCAACGATGGCGGCGATGATCACCCAGGATTTTCGGTCGACGCGGCGAATCCGGTCTACGAAGGCAACCGGTGGTCGCGGTTTGCGCAGGTCGACGCGTGGTTGCGGCTGCAGTTGCAGATCGTCGGTGAGCGACGCCAGTTCGCCGAGCGTCTTCGCAGCCATTGCCTTCGCGACCCGAGCCGTGTGCTCGGAATGGTCGAGCTGGCCCTCGGCATACGCGTAGTCGAGGTTTGTGCAGGTGAGCGAACGGTCGATGTCTCTCGCTCGGCGATTGTCGGCTGGCACACCGAACAGCGTCGCACGCCACTGGTCCCTACCGATCCCAGAAATCGGATCGGTATGTGGCCCGGACCACACCCGGGCTAATCTCGATACTGAACATCCGGATTCCCTCAGAGCAGAGGTGCACAATGCCAGCTCCATCCGCTGCGACTTTCGACCGATTGCGGTCGCTTGTCGCAATAGACGACATCGATGCGCGTCAGTCGAAGGTGATCGAGGAGGTGTTCACCGGGAAGGAACTGACGACGATCCCGATCGGCACCGCCGCGGACGTCGATGCTGCATTCGCGAAGGCACGCAAGGCTCAGGTCGAGTGGGCGCAGCGCCCGATCAAGGAGCGGGCCGCAATCTTTGCCAAGTTCCGCGACCTGCTGATGAAGAATCGTGAATTCATCATGGACGTGGCGCAGGCGGAGACCGGCAAGGTCCGGGCCAATGCGCAAGAAGAAATCGTGAGCATGCTGCTGAATTCGCGCTATTACGCGCAGAATGCGGTGGAATTCCTCGAGCCCAAGCAAGTGCAAGGCCTGTTGCCAGGGCTGACGAAGACGGTCATCCGGCGCCAGCCGAAGGGTGTCGTCGGCTTGATCGCGCCCTGGAATTACCCGATGGCGCTGTCGATTTCGGATGCGATTCCGGCGCTGATCGCGGGTAACGCGGTCGTCGTGAAGCCGGACAGCCAGACGCCGTACTGCGTCCTAGCGAACGTCGAATTGCTGTACGAGGCGGGCCTGCCGCGCGATCTGATGGCGATTGTGCCTGGTCCGGGTTCGGTTGTCGGCGCAGCGATCGTTGCCCAATGCGACTACCTCATGTTCACGGGCTCGACGGCCACCGGTCTGGCGCTCGCCGAGCAATGCGCCGCGCGGCTGATCGGCATCTCCGCCGAGCTCGGCGGCAAGAACCCGATGATCGTCACCAAAGGCGCGAATCTCGACACCGTCGCCGAGGCAGCGACCCGTGCGTGTTTCAGCAACGCCGGCCAACTATGTGTGTCGATCGAACGTATTTACGTCGAAGACGAAATCGCGGATGAATTCATTCGGAAGTTCGCGGACGCGACAAACAATTTCTCGATGGGCACGTCGTACGACTACGTGCACAAGATGAGCAGCCTGATCTCCGAGGATCAGGTCAAGACCGTCTCGGGCCACGTCGACGACGCAAGAGCAAAGGGCGCGACCGTCATCGCGGGCGGAAATGCGCGTCCCGACGTCGGTCCGCGGTTCTACGAGCCGACGATCCTCACCGACGTGACCGAGGAAATGGAGTGCTGCCGCAACGAAACCTTCGGTCCGGTGGTCTCGATCTACCGCGTCGCCGACGTCGAAGAAGCGATCGCCAAGGCCAACGACACGAAGTACGGGCTGAACGCCAGCGTCTGGGCCGCCAACGATGCCGAGGGTGAAGCGATCGCAGCACGCCTTCGCGCGGGCAGCGTCAACGTCAACGAGGGCTACGGTCCGTCGATGGGCAGCGTCGCCGCACCGATGGGTGGCATGAAGGAGTCCGGACTCGGCCGCAGGCACGGACCCGACGGCATCTTGAAGTACACCGAGCCGCAGACGGTTGCGACGTCACGCGTCGTCAACCTGGGCACGCCGCCCGGATTCTCCGACGAGACGTGGCAGAAGATGCTCACCCCGCTGCTCGACGTCGTGAAATACCTGCCGGGCCGCTGACCGACAACCGTGCGCGAGTCTTACCCCGCCAGGGGTGAAACTCGCGCACGGTTCTGGTCAGGCGCGGTCGTATGCGTCCTGCAGACCTTGGATATCGATCTTGCGCATGGTCTGCATCGCAGCCGCGACGGCACCCGCCTTCGCCGGGTTCGGGTCACCCATCAGCGTTTGCAATGCCGTGGGAATGACCTGCCATGACAGTCCGTAGCGGTCCTTGCACCAACCGCACGGACCTTCCTCGCCGCCGTCGGTGAGTGCATTCCACAATTCGTCGACCTCGCTTTGCGTTTCCACGCTGACGAAAATGGACGTGGCTTCGGAAAACGAATGCGTCGGACCGCCGTTGAGCGCGACGAACTGCTGACCGTCGAGTTCGAACGAGACGATAAAGGCCGCTCCGCCCGGTCCGCGAGCGACGTTGGTGACCGCGGAATTCTTGACCAGCGAGGTGTAGCGGTTCGCTGCTTCTTCGGCTTCGGTGTCGAACCAGAGGAAGGTCGAAACTGTAGACATGATGTGCTCCGTTCGGTAGTTGTTCTCGTGTTCGCCAGTGGGTCGGAGCCGCTCGAGACATTTCGACACTCGGTGGGGGTGTCAGTGTGGCCTGGTAGCAATAATCCATGGATTTCTCGGTCGACCAGCGTCGTGCCCGGCTTGTCGCGCGGCATCACCTCGGTGGCACCGCCGCAGATCCAGTCCAGGCGACGACCGATCTGGTGGTCCTGCACGCAACCGACCCGGCGACGGTCTACCTGTCCGTCCTGGCGCGCTGCCCGTCGGTGACGTTCAATGACATCGCTCGGGCGATGTACGACGACCGCACCTTGGTCCGGATGCTTGCCATGCGACGCACCTTGTTTCTCGTGCCCGCCGACCTCGTGCCGGTCGTGCATCACGGTGCGTCCCTGGACATCGCGGCACAACAGCGCAAACGATTGGTGGCACAGTTGACCACCATCCCGACCGAACCGGCCGTTCCCGCCGACCTCGACGCCTGGTTGGAGTCGATCGAGACCTCGGTCGAGGCGGCGCTCGCCAAGCGCGGGTCCGCGACGGCCGCTCAGTTGTCGACCGACGAGCCCAGGCTACGGACCGCCTTGCTGCCGACCTCGGACAAGAAGTGGGATGTCAAGCGCAACATCACTTCTCAGGTCCTGACGTTGATGGCGGCCGAAGGTCGGATGGTCCGGTGCGAGCCTCGTGGTGCGTGGACATCCCGCGCCCACACGTGGGAGCCGGGAGCGTCGTGGTGGCCCGGCGGTATTGCCGACGTGCCGAATGCGAAGGCAGCACTCGTCGAACAGTATTTGCGTCGTTTCGGCCCGGCGACGGTCGCCGATGTCGCGTGGTGGACGGGGTGGCCTTTGGGCGTGACCCGCAAAGCACTTGAGGCGCTCGACACGGTCGACCTCGGCGGTGCCCTTGTGCTGGCAGACGACGCAGTGCCCGAGCAGCCGTCGGCACCGAAGGCCGCGTTGCTGCCCGCGCTGGACCCGACGCCGATGGGCTGGAAGGAGCGCGAGTGGTACCTGCCGGAGGATTGGCAGCCGCTCTACGACCGCAACGGCAACATCGGGCCGACCATTTGGTGGGGTGGCGAGGTCATCGGTGGGTGGGCCGTCAAACCAGGTGGCATCGTCGCGACACAGCTTCTGCTGGATCGCGGTAAGGCTGCAGCGAAAGCAGTGACGCGCGCTGCCGAGAAGCTGCAGGAACGGCTCGAAGGTGCGGCTGTGGTGCCGTCGTTCCCTACGCCGTTGGAGATCGAACTCCGAAAGGGTTGAACGCTCAGATGAGGTTGAGGGTGTCGAGGAACTTCGTGGCATAGGCGGCATCGCCGCCGAGTTCGATGTGGGCTTGGCGCCACGGTGTCCGAGTCGTCGACCAGGCGACGAATTCGCTTGCTTCGCCGGTGATGTGGGCGGCAGCATCCGTCGCCGGTCCGGCGGTCACGCGTAGTTTGCCGCCCTTGCCGGGGGCGATACGCCACGTTCCGCCGCCGGCACCCTGCAACGTGAGCGCGAGCGGCCGGTCCACCCAGCCCATCGTCGTCCGGTTCATCTGTTCGAGGCCGGGAATCAGCCAATAGAGGATGACGGCTGTGCGCTGGCCGGTCGGGGGGTCGATCGTGAGACCGATTGCGGGCGCGATGTCGTAGCGCAAGTGGGTGTCGAAGTCGAACGTGAACAGCGACGGAAACACCGAGGTCGGGTATGTTCCGAGGTCGCCGATCGGCAACGGAAATGCGCCGAACGGTCGTCGGGACGCGACAGACACGAATCCGATCGTTCGCTTCGTCCACACATCGAACTCGCTCAGCACCTGGTCGATCGGCCAATAACGACGCGCATCGACGGTCGTGTCGTTGAGCCGCTCGATGTCCTTGGAGAACATCTGCTGCACGATCATCGGTGTGAACATGCCCTTGCACACCGCGCCGATGTGGGCGATGACGTCGCGCACTCGCCAACCCTCTGCGCAACTGGGGGAGAGCCACTGGTCGTCGGTCAGGCCAGTGCACAAGGTCAACAGATCCTCGCGGGACGATCTCAGCTCGGCCATCCGCTCGGCGTGCCCGACGTTTGCGCTCATGCCGTCCTACCCTGCCACACCAGCTAAGTTGTTCGCGTGAGTAAGCGGGCATCGATCATCGTCGTCGGAGCAGGCATCGGCGGCCTCAGCACCGCCGTTGCACTGCGCAATGCCAACGTCGATGTGGAGGTCTACGAATCGCTGCCCGAGATCCGCACGACCGGCACCGCATTGGGCATCGCGAGCAACGCGGTCCGCGTGTTGACCGAGCTTGGCATCGACCTCACCGGCGATGGCCAAGAACTTCTGAACTTCGAGTTCCGCACTGCCACAGGCGAACTGATTCGCAAACTTCCGATCGCACAGATGACAGAAAACCTGGGCGCGCCCACGATCAGCATCTATCGCAACGAATTGCTGGACGTGCTTGCCGCCGCAGCGGAAGGCATTCCGATACATCGTGATTGGGCGGTCGACAGCGTCAGCATCAACGGTAAGGTGACCATCGTCGGCGTCGACGGTCGCACTGCGACGGCAGACGGGATCGTCGGAGCGGACGGAATTCGCTCGACAGTCCGGGCGCACATCGCAGGCGCAGCCGAGGTCCGCGAAGCGGGTTACGTCTGCTGGTTGGCCGTCATCCCGTTCGAGCACCGTGGCCTCGCTAGAGGCGACGCACTGCATTACTGGGGCGCGGGTCAACGGTTCGGTCTGATCGACATCGGTGGCGGCCGCGCCTACTGGTGGGGGACCAAGACCATGCCGATCGGGCAGGCGCGGGGGACCAAGCAGGAAGTGGCGGCGGCGTTCGCGGGGTGGGCGCCCGAGGTGTGCGCCGCGATCGACCAGACCCCCGACGACGCGATCATCACCGTTCCCGCCCAGGATCGACCGTTTCTGCGGCGGCGCGGTGCGGGGCCAGTGACGCTCGTCGGCGACGCAGCGCACCCCATGCTCACCAGCCTGAGCCAGGGCGCAGGATCGGCGATCGAGGATGCCTACGTCTTAGGCCGATCCCTCGCCGACACAACCGATCCCGCGACGGCCTTCCGATCGTACGAAAAGGCGCGGCAACGCAGGACGCGGTGGCTCGTCCGAACGTCGCGGTCGGTGAGCCTGATGGAACAGATCTCGCACCCGGTCCCGCGGACGGTCCGCGACTACTTGTTGCGGCACCTGCCGGACTCGGTCGTGCGGCGGCAATACGAGTCGGCGATGCGCTTCGACCTCTAGCCCCTCACATGGGGCGGAAGGTTACGGGTAGTCCGTCGACCGGGTAGGGCAAAGACGGCTGGCCCCAAGGGATCTCGTAGTCCTGCGGCAAGGTCCAGGAGAATCGGCGGACCAGGGCGTCGAGCATGCCGACCAACTGGATGGTGCCCAGGTTGATGCCGATGCATTTGTGCACGCCCGCGCCGAAGGGGATCCAGGCCATGCGGTGCGAATTGTCTTCGCGCCGTGGCGCAGCGAAGCGCGAGGGGTCGAAAATCGCTGGGTCGGTCCAGAATTCCTCCAGATGATGATTGACGCCGTCGCACACCATGATCAGGTGGTCTTTCGGGATGAAGAAGCCGGCGATCTCGGTGTCTTTCACGGACTTGCGCATCAGCGACGGGACCGGCGCGGTGAGTCGTAGCGCTTCCTTCACGACCAGGTCGAGCGTGGTCAGCTTCTCTAGCCCGACAAGATCGAGCGCGGCATCACCCCGCGCGAGCGATTCTTCGCGCGCACGCTGCTGCCATTCCGGATTCTTGCCGAGGTGGTAGACGGCTGTCGCGGCAGTGGTCGCCGTGGTGTCGTGGCCCGCCATGATCAGAAAGATCATGTGGTTGACGATGTCGTCATCGTCGAATCCGGCCGAGATCATTGTCGACAGAAAGTCGTCGCGCGGGCGGGAGCGCCGCTCCGCGATCGCATTGCGGTAGTACTGCTGCAGCGCCTGCCGACCGCGTACACCCGCGCGGTACTTGCCACCGGGCATGGGCAGCCTGATTGCCGCGAGCCGACCGTCGGTGCAGTCGAGCATGGCGTCGAGCAGTCGGGTCCGCTCCGCGCCGAGGGAACCAGTCATGAAGATCTCGGCGATGAGGTCGAGGGACAGCTGCTTGACCGCTGGATACGCCAGGACTTGCTCTCCTGCGGGCCATTTCGTCACCTCGTCGGCGCTGACCGTTGTGACGATCTCGGTGTAGCGGGCCAGACGCGCCCGCGTGAACGCGACGTTCATCAACCGGCGATGGGCGAAATGCTCGTCGAAATCGAGCAACAACAGGCCGCGGTGGAAGAAGGGTTCGAAGAATCGACCGAGGTCGTTGGCGAAGGACTGATCTTTGTTCAGCATCACCGCGTGCGTCGCCTCGGCCCCGGCGACCATAATCGCCCGCATCCCGAATGCATGCGTCCACGAGACCGCGCCATGCCGTCGGTAGAGCTGCATCTGCAGGGCGGGCGCGTCCAGCAGCCCGCCGAGCAGATGGCCCGCAAGGGGCAGACCACGTTCTCCCGGAACGGCTTTCAGCCCATTCGGCGGCGACGCGGTGAGCGGTCGCGGCCGCGGCGGCACTCGGAGCGAGACGTCGCGAGCGCCGTCGACTATGCGACGCGACATCGTGCGGATATTCATGGCACCCCCCGGACTGTCACTCGATCCCGGCCAACAGCGTACGGACCGCGCCGTCCGCGATCCGATTCGCACGCTCTCTCGACACGCATTCGTCGATGTAGGTGAAATTCCAATGCAGCACACCGTGACTGGTGTTGACGGTCGCTACGTAGAAGCCGCTGATCGAGATCCCTGCGATGAACTGCGCACCGGAGAGTTCCCATTCGCCGATCCGGCCGGCGAAGTCGAAGCGCCCGATGTTGGAGATACAGACGTTGCCTGGGCCCTTGCTCTCGGCGAGGGCGAACGATCTCCCACTCGAGCTCACGGACTTCGGGCAGATCAGTCGCAGCGTGGCCAGCAAGACCAGGTGCTGTCGAAATCGCTTGCGACGCTCCAACTCCGTGTTCAGCGATCGACCGCAATCCCACAAATCGACCGACTCGCCATATTGCAAGTGCGACGGCACTGTCGCGACGTACGCCCCGGCGTCGTCTTTCGGGACCGGGGGTTCGAGTTCGCCGCGAAAATCGATCGGCGAGCCGATGCACAATCGACCCGAGCCGCCAGGATCGATCTCCTGCCCGATTGCCGACGCCATGGCCGCGGTAAGCGCTCCATGCACTGTGACACCTTTCGCGCGACACGTATCGACCAGTGCAGCAAGCACGTCACCGTCGATGCGATGCCGAATCAGCCGGGTGCGACGACGCGCCGCATCGACAGCAACCTCCGGTTGCAACCGTGCCGGTCGAGCGACTGCGACGGTGACCTGATCAGCTACACCGCCGCCGACGATGCGCAATCCACCTCGCGGCCCGCGGAATCCTTTCGGCAGCAGTTCTTCCGGTGCCGGAAGCGGGTTCCGCGGCGCAAGCTCAGCCCCGGCTGCCAGTTCCAGCAGTCGCTGCAGCAGCACCAAGACCGTCGTACCGTCGGCGATGATGTGGGACGCAGTCAGGACGATGTCGTGCGAATCATCAGCGCTCACATGGAGAATCCGGACAAGGGGACCGGTTCGCCAGTCCAATGATGTGGACAGCTCTACGGAGTCCACCTCGCGTTCCCACGCATCGGCCTCGACTACGGACCGAACCGGAATCGTGGGTTGCGCCGGCGCAACGAACCGCGGACGCGTCCCGTCCGTATCCGCGGCGATCGACACCCGCAACAACGGCTGTTCGGCAGCCAACCGTGCTGCGGCATCGACCAGCAGTTCGTCGGACAACGGTCCGCGCACATGCACGCGTGCAATGACATTCAACGGCGAGACCTGGTCGGCGACCCAGTACCACCGCTCGACCGGACTGAGTTCCCGGCGGATCTCGCTCACCGCGCGCTCCGATCGCCGACGGCGTCGAGCACAGAATCGAGCGCACGAGCGACGGCGCCGACGTGGGGTTGCGACATCATGGTCAGGTGGTCGCCCGGTATGTCGACGACCTCGAGCCGGCGGCCTGCCCACCTGGCCCAACCGTTGGTCGGGCTGTCGAACATCGAGCCGACGCGACGGTGCGCAATGTCGACGTCGCGCGGCAGCTCCTCACGCGCCCGCAGCAGCACGATATCGCGATCGAGCACCGCAGGCTGATACGCAAGCGTCGCTGTGTAGTTGGCATGGAATACCGCGTAGAGCCGCCGAATCAGCTGTGGGGAACTGTGTTCCGGCAGGATGCCGGCCTGGATCGACTGGCGCAGCACCGAGTCGAACAGCTCCTCACGATCGCCGGACCCGGTATCGAACGACACTGCCGTGCTGTCGGATCCGCGCGCGTACCAGAGCAGTTCCATGAAGAACCAGACGATGAGGTCCTTGTCGGCGATCGGCTCCCGAGGGCCGTCCTCCAACGCGATCGTGTCGAGCAACACGAGCTTCTCCAGGTCGTCCTCGGATAGCTGACGTGCCATTTCGAGCGCGACGTAACCACCGAACGACCAGCCTGCGATGTGGTACGGACCGTCGGGCTGCGTTCGTCGGATCGCCTCGAGGTAGCTGGCCGCCAGGTCGGGAACCGACCGTAGTGGCTCCGCACCGGGTTCGGTGCCCGCTGCCTGCAGTCCGTACACGGGCCGGTCCAGCTGCTTCGCCAGGTCGACGTAGCAGATGACGTTTCCGCCGCTCGGGTGAACGAAGAAGATCGGTGCGCGGGATCCGGTACGACGCAGGGGGACAACGGGGTCGAACGCCGACCGTTGCCCACCCGAGCGCACTCGCGCCGCCAGCGCAGCTGGGGTGGGTGCGGAGATAAGGGCCTGCAGTGGAATGTCGACACCCCATCGCCTGCTGATTGCCATCGCCACCCGCATCACGCCGATCGACGTGCCGCCGGACTCGAAGAAGTCAGTGTCCGCGGCGAATTCACGTACTCCGGCGAATTCGGCCATGACGTCGGCGATGACCTGCTCGTACTCGTCGGCGGGCGCGCGGCCCGATACGGCAACCGCTACATCCGGCAGCGCCCGCAATGCCGCGTCGTCTCGCTTGCCGCTCGGGGTGAGCGGCAGGTCGTCGACCGCTCGAAAACGGGTGGGAATCATGTATGACGGCAGTACCTTCGCAAGATCTGCCCGGATACCTGCGGTATCGAGTTCGGTACCAACGACATACGCATTCAAGGCTGCGTCGACGCCGTTGCGTGCCGTTGCCAGGACAGCGGTCTGCGCGAAACCCAGCCCAGCCAACGCGATTTCGACCTCTGCGCACTCGACGCGGTACCCCCGGACCTTCACTTGGGTGTCCGACCGACCCAGGTACGCGATGTCACCGCTCGGGAGCTGAACGCCCAGATCGCCGGTCCGGTAACGGATTCGGCCGCCTGCATCGGCGACGAACCGCTCGGCAGTGAGCCCTGGTCGCTGTTCGTAGCCTTGCGCCACGACAGCCCCGCCGAGATAGATCTCGCCACGAACTCCTGGTGCAACCGGTTTCAGCCGCGCATCCAGGATGGAAGCGCTTGCGTCGGAGATGGGCCTGCCGATCGGCGGAAGCTGTGGCAGCGCCTCGGGCTTTCCGGTCAACGTATGGCTGATCGCGACGTGAGTTTCGGTGGGCCCGTAGTGGTTGTCGACGATCACCTGCGGGTTGGCCGACAAGAGCGTCTGGATCTCCGGCGTGATGCGCAATTGCTCGCCCGCCGAAACGAGCGCGGTCAATGCGGTCGGATAACGACCCGTCGACTGCGCGGCCTCGGCGAGAGTTTGCAGGGCGACATACGGCAGGAAGATTCGGTTGACGTCGCCGTCTGCGACCGTGCGAACAAGAACAGCCGGGTCGTTGCGCTCGGCCTCGGTGATCAGTCGCAGGGTCCCGCCGCCGGCGAGCGTCGAGAAGATCTCCTGGAACGCGACGTCGAAGCCAAGCGACGTGAATTGCAGCGTCGTCTGGCCGAGTGCCGCTGTCGCCGAGCGGTTCTGCCACTCGATCAGATTGGCAAGAGCACGGTGCGGCATCGCGACACCCTTGGGCTCGCCGGTCGAACCCGACGTGAATTGCACGTACGCAATGCTTTCCGGCTGGATCACCGGTAGCGTGCCGACTATCGGCGAATTCGACAGCAGCGCAGCAACATCGGCATCGGTGATCACCCGGAACGGGCGGGCCAGCGCCAATACCGCTTCGCGACGACGGACCGGGTAGCTGACGTCGAGCGGCACGACAGCGCCGCCTGCTCGCAGCACTCCCAACACGACGGCGATCAACTCAGGGGAGCGGTTCATCGAGACACCGATCCGTGCACCCGGCCGTAACCCAGCTGCCAACAGTCGCAGCGCGATTCGCTCGGAGGTCGTACTCAATCGGCGATAGGTCCACTCGTCGCCGATCCCGGTGAGAGCATTCGAGTCGGGCGCCGCCGCGGCCGCGGCTTCGACAAGGTGGCCGACGTCGCGGGAGCGCACGACGTCGACCTGTCCGTCGGGTTCGCGGACGATGGACTCGAGGACGGCGATGAACAACCGCGCGAACTCTCCGCATTGGGAGCGGGTGATCGAGTCGCGTCCCGCGTCGACCCGAACAGCGATCTCCTCGGTCCGCGGGTCGATCGCGGCGGTGACCAGCAGCTCCAGATTGGTCTCTTCACGGGCTTCGAAGTCGATGAACTCGAAGCCTGCTGCGCCGAGCACCTGGCCGAAGACGTGGTAATCCACGAAGTTGAACGCGGTCTCGAACGGCTGCCTGCCCAGGTCGGCGACCAACGCTCGGACCGGGTAGCGCCGGTACCGCGAGCCCGTCCGCTCCTGGGTCGCAACCTGTTCGACAGCGCTGCGCCAGCTCGAGTGCTCGGAGCAGTCGAGCCGCATCGCCACGGTATTGAGGAACAGCCCTGCGCAATGCTCGGCGCCGGACCGCCCGGGTCGACCGTGCGTGACGAGACCGGTCGTGACGTCGTCCGCTCCGGACATCGCATGCAAGGCGAGGCAATGCGCAGTGAGCAACAGCGACTTCAGCGGCAGTTGCGCCTGCGCGACGAACGCGTCGCATTGGGCGCGCAACCAGGTCGGGAGGGTGAGTGTTGCACGCACCGGACCCTCGACGTCAGGCGCCTCGTAGGCCCTCGCCGATTCGATTCGGGTCGGCGTCGATCCGAGCAGGACCTGAGCCCAGTATTTTCTGGCCGTCTCGCTGTTTCGGGATTCTTGTTCGGCCCTGGCGAATTCGGCGAGCAGAGTCGTCGACTGCCGCATCGAATCGACCGAGTCGACCCGCAACCCGAGCTGACCGAGATAGTCCTGCAGCAGTTCGCGAATCAGATTCGCAACGCTCCAGCCGTCCAGAATTGCGTGGTGGAAGCTGAAAACCAGATCGACTATCCCCTCGCCGGGGAAGGCACGCATTCGGTAGAGCGGCGCCTCGGCCAGCAGGTACGTCGCGCGCTGCTGCTCGTCGAGATAACGTTCGACGTCGTCGCCCGGCTCAGCCACGTCGAACGCGCTCAGAACGCGATGGGAGACAATCTGCAGTGGCAACGATCGGCTCGTGAGATCGAACGCGGACCGCAGCGCAGGCTGACGGTCGACCAATCGCTCGACAGCTGCCTCGAACTCGGCGCGATGCCACGGCATTGCGACCCGATACCGGAAAACATCCTTGTAGACCGATGATTCGGCGCGTTCCATGCTGTGAAACAGCATTCCGAGCTGTAAAGATGTTGCCGGGAAGGCATCCTCGACCTCCTGCAAGGATGCGCGGTCGATCAGTGGGACCAGCTCGAACGGCGAGCTGACGCCGGTGTCGCTCGAAACCGACGGCGCTGCAACGGCTTCCGCGAGGTCGGCAATGGTCGGGCGGGCAAAGAAATCGTCGATGTCGTAGGTGTACCCGAGCCGCTCTGCCGCGGTCCGTAGGTGTAGCGCGAGGATGGAATCACCTCCGACAGTGAAGAAGTCGTCGTGCACACCTGGTTGCTCGACACCCAGCACCGACGACCACGCCTGTGCGAGTGCGCGTTCGGTGTCGGTCCGCGGCTGCTGGGCTCCGCTGTGTCGTTGCTGTCCGGGCGCCGGGAGTGCGCGTCGGTCGACCTTTCCGCTTGGAGTCAGCGGAAGCTGCTCCAGCGCAACGATCGTCGTCGGAACCATGTACTGCGGCAGGCGCGCGCCCAGATGAGCGACGACCTCCTCGGTCGACGCCGACCCGACGATGTAGGCGGTGAGTGTCGCTCCATAGCTCGCATTCGCCTCAGCGACAACGACCGCCGATCGAACCCCAGCGCACGTTGCGAGGTGATTCTCGACCTCGCCGAGCGTGACGCGATTGCCCCGGACCTTGACCTGATCATCCAGCCTGCCAAGGTATTCGAGATTTCCGTCGTGCAGCCAGCGGACCAGGTCGCCGGTGCGGTACCGTCGCCCGCCGAGCACCTCCAGGTCGGTAACGAAGGATTTGAGCGTCAGTTCGGGCGCACCGTAATACCCCCGGCCCACGCCGACACCGGCGATGTTGAGCTCGCCGGGAACCCCGACTGGGCAGCGGCGGCCCTTGGCGTCGAGGACCAGCAACGCAATGTTGTCGATCGGCCTACCGATCGGGACCGTATCGACCGCGCGATCCCCAGGGACGTCGAAGTACGACACGTCGACCGTTGCCTCGGTCGGACCGTAGAGGTTCACCAGCCTGACGCCGGGCAGTATCCGCCTGAACCGATCCGCCAACACCGGCGTCAGTGCCTCGCCGCTGCAGAACACGATCCGAAGCGACCTCGGGGCCGAATCAGGTTGGGCGGCCAGCTGATCGAGGAACGGTCCGAGCATCGACGGCACGAAATGCATAACAGTCACACCGTGCCGGTGTACTGCGGCGATGATCTTGCGTGGATCACGTTCGGCGCCTGCGGGAAGCAGAGCGACGCTCGCGCCGGCGAACGCCCACCACATCAGTTCCCACACCGACACGTCGAACGTCGCTGGGGTCTTCTGCAGGATGACGTCCGACGACGTCAACGGGTAGCGCCGCTGCATCCAGGTCAGGCGATTGACGACCGAACGATGCTCGATCATCACGCCCTTGGGAGTGCCCGTCGATCCGGAGGTGTAGATGACGTAGGCGAGGTCGGTCGCACGCGTGCTGGATGGCACGGCACCGGAGGCATCGTCATGCAGCGCGATGCGAGAGATGCCGAGTTCCTCGGCAAGATCACCGAATCGGTCCGCAGCCAACACGAACCGTGCCCGGCAATCGGTCAGGATCGTGCGGATTCGCAGCTCCGGATACTCCGGATCGATCGGAACGTAGGCGCCGCCCGCGGCCAGGACCGCATGGATTGCCACCAACAGTTCGGGCGACCGAGGGAGCAAGATCGGCACGCATTCCTCTGGACGCAATCCAGCTGCACGCAGCCGGTGTGCAAGGGAATGCACGGATTCCGCGAATTCGGCGTACGTCCACGCGGCGGTGGCGCCATCGTCGCCGAGCCATTCGAGCGCAGTGTGCGACGGCACGCGGGCGGCTTGATCAACCACGAACCGATCCAGCGTCGCGTACTCGTCGAACGCAACGGGCGGTTCGTGTTCGAACGAAGTCAACTGCTTGCGCTCGGCGCTGGAGAGCAATTCGAGCGCACCGACTGCTGCCTCCGGAGCGCGGAGTGCCCCATCGATCACCTTCAGCACGTGCCGCAATGCGTGATCGACAGCGAAGTCGTCGTCGAACACGTCGTCGGCGTAGAAGATGTCGACCTCGAGCGAGCCGTCCCGTTCATGATCGCGGACAACGATATTGAGCGCATCGAGCGAATATCCGGACGACAGAACCGTCGTCTCGCTGCCCATCGATTGCAGCTGCTCCGAATCCGGGATGGGGAAGTAGGAGTAGGTGACGTCGAAAAGATTCTGGGTCCGGCCGCTCTCACGCAGGGCGCTGGTGAGATTGCCGATCGCAAAGCGTTGCCGCGCCTGGAGTTCCCACACTTCGGCGCTGACTCGGTCCGCCAGCTCGAGCATCGTCGACGAGTAGTCGACGGCCACGACCAACGGCAAGATGTTCGCGAGGTTGCCGACCGTGGCCAACTCCTCGGGCGTGCGGCGATTGAGCAATGGAACACCGAGCACGATGTCGCCGTCACGATGAACGCGTCGTAAGTAGGTCGCTAGCGCGGCGACTGTGAACGCGAACACCGATCGTCCGGTCGCCCGAATGCGATCGACGGCGTCGCGCTCAAACCGGACGCTGCGCTGGCTCCGGTGATGGCTTGCGACACTTGCGGTCCGGGTGAACAACGCTGGTGATACGTCGCGCATCCGGTCGACGAGATACGCCTTGTCTGCTGCCCACTCGGCGGAACCCAGATAGCGCTGGTCGGCTTGGACAACATCGAAATAGCTTGGGAATCGAGCGCTGTCCGTCTCCACGCCGCTGACGGCTGCAACATAGTCGGCACACAGGCCACGCAGGGCAATGCTCATGCCCCAGCCGTCGCCGACAGCGTGATGGAAACGGCCGTACAGCACGAACGAATCGGGCGCGTCCAGCAGGATCGCGCACTGTGCCAATTCGCCGTCCGGCGGCATCACGCGGTCCGTTGCCTGGCGCATCCAGTCCAAGCAGGCTGCGCGCGGGTCGGGCGCATCGGTGAAGTCGACGACCTCGGCGGGGGAGACCTCGAGGCCCACCCGTTGCACGACGTCGCGATCCCGAAACTCGATGCGCAGCCGCAACGCGTCGAACTTAGTGAACCCGCGTCGAATGCACCGCTGCATGGTGTCGATGTCGACCGCGCCGTCCAGCCGCACATAACCCGCGACCTGGGTGATCGGCAGGTCGGGGAAGCGAGAACTGATGGCGACGATGTCTCTTTGGTATTCGGTGAGGGGCCAGTAGGAGACCACCGGGTCGTCGGCCGCTTCCGGTTCCGCGGTGGGTGCCGCGCCTTCGATGAGCGCGAACAATTCTTCGTCGGCAAGAGCCTCGCTCGGCGCCAGCCCCCGGACGATCTCGATCAATCGTTGCACCGCGGGTGCAGTGACATCGACGGTCGCGAGTTCGGTTGCGAGAGCTTCGACTTGGGCGAGTAGCCGATCCGAGGGGTCGGGAGCTGACGGTGCCGCCGCCGCTGCGGGTGCGATCTGGCTGCTGATGTGGCCGGCCAAAGCGAGGGGAGTGGCGTAGTCGAACACCACCGTGGTGGCCAACGGTAGCCCGGTCGCGGACTTGAGCCGGTTGCGAAATTCGACAGCACCGAGCGAATCGAAACCGAGGTCCTTGAACGGTTGATCGGGGCTGACCGCGTCAGGACTGTCGTGTCCCAGCACCGCCGCGGCGACGGAGCGAACCAGCGCCAGCACTGCGTGCTGCTGCTCCGTTGCGGTGAGACCGGCCAACCGTTGCGCCAGGGTGGCCGCCTGTTCCTCAGGCGTCGCCGTGCCGGCCGCGCGTCGGGTGGCACGGATCAGCCCGCGCAGCATCGGCGGCACATCACCGGCAGTGGCTGCGGCGGTGTTCAACCGCGCAGGCACGGCGAACGACCTACCGAGGTGCAAGGCAGCGTCGAAGAGTGCGAGTCCCTCAGCCGACGACATAGCGACGAATCCGCCTCGGCTCAACCGGGAATGGTCCCGTTCGTCGAGGTGACCGGTCATACCGGTCGCATCCGCCCACCAGCCCCAGGCAAGCGAGGTGCCCGGCAGGCCGAGCTGGCGACGATGCTGGGCGAGCGCATCGAGGAACACGTTCGCAGCGGCGTAGTTCGCCTGGCCGGGTGAACCGAAAAGCCCAGCTGCGGAGGAGAACATGACGAACGCCGACAGGTCGAGCCCGGCGGTCGCACGATGCAGATTCCACGCGGCGTCGACCTTGGGTCGCAGCGCCGCGTCGAGTTGCGCGGGCTTCATCGTCGCGAAGATGCCGTCGTCCAGCGCTCCGGCCGCATGGACCACCATCGAAAGCGGGTGTGCTGGATCGACGGCCGCGAGCGCGGAGTCGAGCGAAACCCGTTCCGCGACATCGCACGCCGCAACCTGCACCGTGGCACCGAGGCCGGTCAGTTCACTCGCCAGGTCGGCTGCGCCTGGGGCGTCGAGTCCGCGGCGACTGATCAGTAACAGGTGACGGTAGCCGTGCACCGTGACCAGGTGGTGCGCGAACAGCGCACCGAGCACACCGGTTCCGCCGGTGATCAGCACGGTGCCGTTCGTGTCCGGCCGACGCGGCACCGTGAGCGCGAGCTTGCCCGTGTGCTTGGCCTGGCTCAGGAAACGCAGCGCCTCCGGTGCCCGGCGCACATCCCATGCCGAGACCGGCAACGGGTGCAGCACACCTGCATCGAACAGCTCGACCAGTTCGGCGAGGACGCGATGGATGTAGTCCGGACCGGCTTCGAAGAGGTCGAAGGCCTGGTAGCGCACGCCGGGGTATTGCTCGGCGATCACCTGCGGGTCGCGGATATCGGTTTTGCCCATTTCGACGAAACGTCCACCGCGCGGCAGCAATCTCAATGAGGCGTCGACGAATTCGCGTGCGAGGGAGTCGAGGATGACGTCGAAGCCGGCACCGTCGGTCGCGCCGAGGAACTTGGGTTCGAACTCGAGTGTCCGGCTGTTGCCGATGTGGGCATCGTCGAAGCCCAAGTCCCGCAACAACTGCTGCTTCGGCGGGCTGGCGGTGACGAAGAGGTCGACCCCCCAGTTGCGCGCGAGTTGGATGGCCGCAAGGCCGACACCGCCGGTCGCTCCGTGTACGAGTAGCCGCTCGCCGCGCTGCAGACCGGCGAGGTCGTGCAGCCCGTAGTAGGCGGTCAGAAAAACGGCTGACGTCGAGGCACCTTGTTCGAAGGAGAACCCGCGCGGCATCCGGGCGACGTACCGATAGTCGGTGATGACCGTCGGACCGATGCCTTCGAACACACCCATGACGCGGTCACCGGGCGCAACATTGGTCACGTCGTCTGCGACTTCGAGGACGACGCCAGCGCCTTCGCCACCGATGTCGGCCCGAGGGTCGGCATAGATCGCGAGCGCAATCATGATGTCGCGGAAGTTGACTCCCGTAGCGCGGACCGCGATCCGAACCTGACCGGGCTCGAGAGCACGTTCGACCTCGGGCCATTCGCGCAGCGCGAGATTGTTCGAGTCGAGACTGCCGTGGCCAAGGGTCCGCAGGCGCCAGGTCGCCAATTCGGTCATTTCGGCTGCTGCAATCTCGTCGGTCCGGCCGCGAACGAGCCTTGGTGCGTAGGCAATTCCGCGCCGGAACGCGAGCTGTGGTTCGTCGCCAGCTACCGCGGCCGCAATCGCCGACTGCGCGTCGTCGGAACCGTCGGCGTCCACCAACAGAATTCGACCGGGGTTCTCGGTCTGGGCACTGCGAAGCAATCCCCACACGGGCGCGTGGACGAGGTCGAGCACATCTTCGCCGCTGGTCACCGCGATCGCGCGGGTCGTCACAACCACGAGCCGGCCCGACTCGTTACCCGCGTCCGCAAGCCATTCCTGGACCTGTGCAAGCACGTCGGTCAGTGCGCTACGGACCGCGCCAGGCGTGTCCGCCGAATCGTGTGATGTTGGTGTGCAACGCAATACGGTCGGTGCAGCCTGATCGTCGATGACGGGCTTCGTCGTGACGGGCACCCAATCGAGCCCGTAGAGCGCGTCGGTCGCCGAACTGCCGATGCTCGCCAACTGCGCCGTCGGCACCTCGCGCATGGTCAGCACGTCGACGCTGCAGACCACCGACCCCGCCACATCCGACGTGGTGACCGATACGCGGTCGTCGCCGAGCGGACTCACATGCACGCGCAACGTCGTCGCGCCCACGGCATGCAGGCTGAGTCCCTCCCACGAGAACGGCAACCGGATCTTGCCTGGTTGGGTCGTCGCGGCGAAGCCACCGATGATCAACGCGTGCAACGACGCATCGAGCAGTGCGGGATGCAGACCGAACCGGCGGGCGTCGGCTCCTGCACCCTCGGGCAGCGCGACCTCGGCGAAGACGTCACTGCCACGACGCCAGGCCGCTCGGAGGCCACGGAACACCGGACCGTATTCGTAGCCGGACTCTGCGAGCCGGTCGTAGCTGCCGGTCACGTCGACCGGCTCGGCGCCGGCGGGCGGCCAGACCGGCGAACCTGCAGGTATGGAAGGGGTCTGAGTGGTCAGCAGTCCCTCGGCGTGCAACGTCCACGCTCCGTCGTTGGCATCGGCGCAAGAGTACATCCGTACGGACCGTTCACCGGACGGCTGCGGATCACCCACGACGACGTGCAGGCGGACCGCGCCCTGCTCACCGACGATGAGCGGCGCGTGCAACACGAGTTCGCTCACGCGCGGGTTGCCGACGCGGTCACCGACGAACAGCGCGAGTTCCGCCATCGCAGCGCCGGGCACCAAGATCGTCCCGTGTACGGCGTGGTCGGCGAGCCAGGGATGGGTGGCGAGCGAGAGCCGACCGGTGAAGCTCATCGCGTCGGACTCCGGCTGCGCGACGACCGCACCGAGCAACGGATGCTCAGCGTCGGAAAGCCCGAGCCCGGCCACGTCGGTACCTGCGCCACCCGACCAGTCGATCCAGAATCTGCTGTCCTGGAACGGGTAGGTCGGTAAGTCGACCCGGCGCCCACCGCGTTCGCCAAGGTAGGCGGCCCATTCGGGTGCGCCGCCATCGACGTAGTACTGGGCGACCGAAGCGAGAAAACGAGACAGTCCGCCGTCGTCCTTGCGCAAGGACCCGACGACGGACACAGGATCGGTGCCTGCTGCTTCGATCGACTCTTCTGCGCTAGCTGTCAGCACCGGATGTGGGCTCACCTCGACAAAGCAGCGGTACCCGAGTTCGTACGCGGCGGCGACGGCAGCGGAGAAGTGGACCGTCTGTCGCAGGCTCGTAAACCAGTACGACGCATCGAGTTCCGTGGAGTCGATGCGTGCGCCGGTGACCGGCGAGATGATGGCAACGCCACAAGTTCGTGGTTCGATGACGCCCAGCGCCCTGCTGATGGCCGGAGCCAGGCGGTCGACTTGTACGGAGTGCGAAGCATAGTCGACCGGGATCCTGCGAGCACGAATGTCGTCGGCATCGCAGCGGGCCATCAGTTCGTCCAGCGCTGCGGCCTCGCCTGCAACAACCGTTGTCCGCGGACCGTTGATCGCCGCCACGCTGATTCGAGCGGACCACGACGCGATCAGCGCACGGACCTCGTTGTCCGGCAACGCGATCGACACCATTCCGCCCGTACCTGCGATCTCCCGCAGGGTCTTACTACGCAACGTGACCACCCGTGCGGCATCGCGCAACGACAGTGCGCCAGCGACATACGCCGCAGCGATCTCACCTTGCGAGTGCCCGATCACCGCGGCTGGCGTGACCCCAAGGGATTCCCAGAGTTTCGCGAGCGACACCATCACGGCGAAGAGGACGGGTTGGACGACGTCCACGCGGTCCAAGGTCGGCGCGTCGGGACGGGCGCGCAGCACGTCGACCAACGACCAGTCGACGAATTCGGCGAAAGCCTCGCCGCACGATTCGATGCTCTTCGCGAAAACCGGTGCGGTGTCGAGCAGTTCGACCGCCATCCCTGCCCATTGCGAACCCTGCCCAGGGAAGACGAAGACGGTGCCTCCGACGACCCCGGCCCTGCCGGTGACGACAGTGGTCGCGGGCTCGCCGTCGACCACCGCGGTCAGGCCGCGCCGCAGGTCCGCGCGGTCCGTACCGATGACGGCGGCACGGTGGGCGAAGGTCGCGCGACCAGCGGCCAACGAGTACGCGATGTCGAGCGGGGACTGGTCGGCGTGCTCATCGAGGTGTGTCACCAGTCGAGCAGCTTGTGCCTGAAGCGCTTTGGGAGTCTTTGCGGAAATCATCAGCGGGACAGGGCCGCTGGTCGGCGTCGTCGAGGCTGGAGTAGCAATTCGTGGTGCCTGTTCGAGCACGACATGTGCGTTGGTTCCGCTGATTCCGAAGGCGGACACCGCTGCCCGGCGCGGTCGCGGCCCGTTGGGCGACGCAGGCCACGGCTCGAGTTCGGTCACCACCCGGACCGTTCCGTCTGACCAATCCACCTCGGGCGTCGGCCGGTCGACATGGAGCGTGCCAGGCACCGCTGCTCGCCGGATCGCCTCGACCATCTTGATCACGCCGGCAACGCCTGCGGCTGCCTGAGAATGACCGATGTTCGATTTCATCGAGCCGAGCAGCAGTGGGGTGTCGCTCGACCGTGCCGCACCGTAGGTCGCGAGCAGTGCGGTCGCTTCGATCGGATCACCGAGTTTGGTGCCGGTGCCATGTGCCTCGACGACGTCGACGTCTGCTGCGGTCAGGTCCGCGTCGGCCAACGCCTCCCGGATGGCTCGTTGCTGCGCTGGACCGTTCGGTGCCGACAAACCGTTCGAGGCACCGTCCTGGCCAACTGCGGCGCCACGCACAACGGCCAGCACCGGGTGGCCGTTGCGTTGCGCGTCGGACAAGCGCTCGAGCACCAGGACGCCCACGCCTTCGGCGACACCGAATCCATCTGCCCTGCCGGAGAACGGCTTACACCGACCGTCGGGCGCCAGTGCGCCCAGTCGTGCGAAACCGACGAAAATGCTGGGCGAACTGACGACCGTCGCGCCGCCCGCGAGCGCGAGCGAGCATTGGCCGGACCGCAAGGCCTGCACGGCCAGGTTGATCGCCACCAACGACGAGGAGCACGCGGTGTCGACGGAGATCGCGGGCCCGGCCAGACCCAACGCGTACGACACCCGACCGGACGCCACGCTGACCGTCGTACCGGTCGTCAGATAGCCCGCGTAGCCATCGCGTTCGTCGTGGATGCGCGGTCCGTACTCCTGGGTGTAGACGCCTGCATAGACCCCGGTCGAAGTCCCTTCCAGTGAGGACGGGTCGATGCCCGCGCGCTCGAGCGCCTCCCACGAGGTTTCGAGAAGCAGCCGCTGCTGCGGATCCATGGCCGTGGCTTCACGCGGACTGATGCCGAAGAACGCCGCGTCGAAGTCGCCCGCAGCGTCGAGGAAACCGCCCTGGCGAGAGTAGGTCGACCCCTGCCGCTCCGGGTCGGGATCGGTGAGCAGACCGAGATCCCATCCTCGGTCCGTAGGGAATTCCCCTGTGGCGCTGCGACCTTCGGCCACGAATTCCCACAAGCCGGCAGGGTCGACGATTCCGCCGGGAAACCGGCAGCCCATTCCGACTATCGCGATCGGTTCCGACGCCAAGGTCTCCAGCTCGTCGAGACGCTTCCTGGTTTCCTGCAGTTGTGCTGCTGCCTTCGTCAAGTACGCGCGCAGCTCGGACTCGGTAGCCATATAGAAGATCAGCTCTTATCAGTCGTCAGGACATTGTCTTCTGCGTCGGTCCGCGGAATCGGCCGGATCCGCCGTGGCATCAGGGCCGCCACCACGACCGCGCCGGTTGCCGTGACGCCGACCGCCACCCAGGACGCGACGCCGGTCGCGTGCACGAACGTGTCGGGCTGCAGGGGAGTGGCGTGGTACGAAGCGAGTACCGAACCGAGCACCGCGACGCCGAGCGCGCCGCCGACCTCGCGCGAAGTGTCGTTCACGCCCGCACCTGCGCCTGCTTCGTCGGGGCGCAGGGAATCCATGATCGACGATGTCGCCGCACTCTGCACGAATGCCAGTCCGAGGCCCATCAACGCCATCATCGGCACGATGACCACCGGGTACGACGTGTGCGCGTCGCAGGTCGAGGCGATGGCGAACACACCGCACATCGCGAGCAGCCCCACGCTGACCGACGGACCGATCCCGATGTATTTCGTCGCCACGATGCCCAGGGGCGCGAAGATCGCGATCGAAATGGCGTACGGAATCATGCGCACGCCCGTCTGCAACGTGTCGTAGCCCAAGATCGACTGGAAGAACATCGTGAAGATGAAGGCGAAGCCGAACAGGGCGAAATAGGCTGTTGCAATCGCATACGTGGGCACGGCGAAGGTGCGAATCCGGAACAGTCCCAGGTCGAGTAGCGGGAACGCACCGCGGTGTTGCCACGCGACAAAGGCCGCGAGGACTGCCGCTCCGCCGAAGAAGGTCGCAGCGGTTGGCGCGCTCAACCAGCCGCGTCGGGGAGCTTCGATGATGCTCCACACGATTATGGTGATGCCCGTGATCGAGAGTGCGGCGCCGACGTAGTCGAGACGTTCGTCGACCTCCGATTTCGATTCCGGCACCCACAGCCACGCGCCGATCGTGCCAACGACCACCACGGGAACGTTCACCCAGAACACAGCCGGCCAGCTGAAGTGCGCCAGCAACCAGCCGCTGACGACCGGTCCGGCTGCGATGCCGACGCCTGCGACGGCCGCCCACGCGCCGATGGCGAATTGCCGTCGGTCAGGATCGGGGAAGATCGCCGAGATCAGCGCCAGCGTCGCCGGAAATACTGCGGCAGCAAAGATTCCCATGACGGCGCGCCACATCACCAGCCAGTTTTCCGACGGTGCGCCGGCGGCCAATATGGAGACGACGCCGAAGCCGACCATGCCGATGCAGAGGACTGCCTGGCGACCGTATTTGTCGCCCAGCTTGCCTGCGGCCAACAAAAATCCGGCGAACGTGAGGGTGTAGGCGTCGACTATCCACTGCAACCCAGTCACGCTGGAACCGAATTCGCGGCCAAGCGTCGGCAACGCAATGTTGATGATCGTGTTGTCCAGCACGACGATCAGTTCGGCGAGACACAGCACGGCGAGCGCCGCGTTCTGGCCCCGTCTGCTCAGCGGCAACTGCGGGCGAGTCACTGCTTCGTGAACTTCATGCCCGCCGCGATGACGACGTCGAGGAGTCGGTCGGGGAGTACGCGAAATGCGACGGCGGTGCTGTGCGAGTCGAGTCCGACCTGATAGCGCGCTTTGGGCTTTTCCGTTTCGAGGATGGACGCAACGGTCCGGGCGAAATCCTCCGGTCGAGTGTGCGACGCTGCCGCTCGCGCGGCGTTCGCGGCCAAAAAGCCTTCGAAGCCTTTGCGATACAGATCCGCCACAGCAGGCGGAGTCGCTGCCAACAGATCGTCGGCTGTCGTGCGCATCTTGTCCCAGATCGCGGTGTTGATCGCACCCGGCTGGATCACCGAGACGCTGACGCCCAGCGGTTTCAGCTCTCGCCGAAGGGAATCGCTCAGCCCTTCCTTGCCGAACTGCGAGGCGGCATAGACGCCGAGGTAGGGCGGCGCAATCCGGCCGATCCCGGAACTGACGTTCACGATGCGGCCTTTCGCGGCGCGCAGCAGCGGCAGGAATCGTTGCGTGACCGCAAGCGCGCCGATCAGATTCGTTTCCAGCTGGGTCCGCAGTACGTCGATCGGTACGCATTCCAGCGGCATCGTCACCGAGATTCCGGCGTTGTTCACCACCGCCCAGAACTGCGCGCCGTCGAGTTCTTCCTCGATCTGTTTGCCCGCCAACGCGATCGACGATGCGTCGGTGACGTCGAGGATGACCGGTCGCAACAGCCCCGACGCGTCGGCTTGACGCAGGTCCGACGCCGCGTCCTCGGTCCGAACGCCGGCGAAGACCGAGTAGCCGAGGTCCGCGAGATGGAGGGCCGCGGCACGTCCTAGACCCGACGACGACCCCGTGACGAGGACCGCCTTCGCGCCATTCTCGACCTTCTTGGATTCAGCTGACATCGTCGACCTCCACACATCGGGTGGGTCAAACATATTGCAAGCATTCTCTTACTGCGCACGAGACTGCGTACGATCGAGCGATGTCTCTGCGACTTGCCGTCACAGCAATAGTAGTCTGCGCCAGCGTTATTCACCCAACTAAGGCCGTCGCCCAACCATTTTCCTGCCGAGCGGCGTCGATGACGGAAGTTCTACCTGCGACGACACCCATCATCGACTGGGTCGAGAACGCGGCCTACGACAAGCAAGGCAATCTGTGGATCGCACGGCTCCGACGCCATCAGGTGGAGCGTTACGACAGCTCGGGGCGCCTCACCGGCACGGTCGGCGTCGAGTATCCCGGCGCGATCCGCCTGGGCCAGGACGGCCTCCTCTACGTGGTGTACGGCAACAGCCAGACCAGCCTCCTTCCTGGGAAGAGTGGTGGCGTCGTCCGCTTCGATCCCGCCGCGCCCAACCCGGTGCCGGAGCTCTTCGCTTCCGGACTCGGTCAGGCCAACGGCGCCGATTTCGATTCCGCCGGCTACCTCTATGTCGCCGATTCGTTTGCGGGCGTGGTCCGCTACCGGCCGGACGGCACCATCGACACCGACTGGACCGGGCGGGCGAGAATGTTCGGCGTCGACGGAATCGCCGTCCACGGCAACGACATCTACGTCACGCTGCCGTTCAGCACGACCGGCCGGATCATGCGCGTACCGATCGACGACCCCGCGCACCCGGCTGTTGCCGCAGATCTGTCGCCCGCGCTGGTGCCTGACGACGGGACATTCGGACCCGACGGCGTGCTGTACGTCGGCACGGGAGTCGGCCTTGTCGCGGTGGATACGGTCCGGCAGCAGTCGTGCACCATCCTGACCAGCGAGCCATTGACGTCGGCTGCCTTCGTGCCTGGCTCCGATAGCGACTTGATGGTCGGCACCTACCGAGGCGCGTTGCTCCGCGTCCACCTACCCTCGTGAGTCTTTTTGGAGTCCAGGGACTCCAAAAAGACTCGCGAGGGGTGGGGGTCAAGACACGGTGATGACGACCTTGCCGCGGGCCTTGCCTGCGTGCTGGTAATCGATCGCTTGCGGCACGTCGACGAGAGGGAAGGTGCGGTCAATAACTGGTGTGATGACGCCTTGTTCGGCCAAGTCCCGCAAAGTTTCCAGGTCTTCCAATCGTTCACCGGAAATCAATCCGCGAAGGGTCTGCCGGACGAACGGCGACAGTAGGAGGGCGCGGAGGGCGCGGTCCGTACCGCCCAGCAGGCGACCGTTCGTCTCGGACCCGACGATCACGATGGTTCCGCGCTCGGTGGCAGCACGCCGCAGGGCGGACAGCGAGCGGTGGCCAGCGCAGTCGAGAATGACGTCGTAGCTGTGATCAGCGATGTCCGCGCGCGTGTAGTCGATGACGTCGTCCGCGCCGAGCGAGCGGACCAGGTCCATCTTGCTCGTGCTGCACACACCGGTCACTGTGGCGCCGAACGACTTTGCCAGCTGGACGGCAAAGGTGCCGACGCCACCCGCGGCGCCGATGACGAGGACGTGCTGGCCGGCCGCGACGTGACCGCTATCGCGCAAACCCTGCAGCGCCGTGATCCCGGAGATAGGCAGGGCTGCCGCCTGCTGGAAGGTGAGCCGGGTCGGCTTGTGAACCAGCTTGTTGATCGGTGCAAGACAGTACTCGGCGAACGCGCCGACTCCGATGCCGCAGACTTCGTCGCCGGGCGCGAAGTTCGTGACGTTCGGTCCGACGGCTTCCACGGTCCCTGCGACTTCCATCCCTGGCGGATTCTTCGGCGCGCGCAGTCCGACGGCGAGGCGGGCAACGTAAGGGAGTCCAGCCATGAGGTGCCAGTCCCCGGCATGGACCCCTGCGGCGACGACGCGGATCAGCACCTGACCGTCGCCAGGGGTGGGTATATCGACATCGCGAAGTTCCAAGACCTCGGTGGGTCCGTATGCGTCGGCGACGATGGCTTTCATAGTGATCAGTCCTCAGTCTTGGGTCTAGGAATCGGGATATTGGAATACGTCGTCGAGTGGGACGTCGAAGACTCGGGCAATCTGGAATGCCAGCTCCAGCGACGGCGAATACCGTCCCTGCTCGATGGCGATGACGGTCTGTCGCGTCACGCCGATTCGTCGAGCGAGTTCTGCTTGGGTCAGGTCGCCGTGCGAAGCGCGAAGCGCCCGAATGTTATTGGTGACGCTGGTGGCTTTCACCATCGCGGAATGCCGACACGGTAGGCGGAGAGCTTGGCCATTGAGCCGACGGCCGCGGACAGGAAGAACGCGAGGGCCAGCACGTTCGCTATCCAGAAGTACTCGACTTCCGCCATCGCCAACCCCAGCGCCGCAATCGCGCCGATGACGAGGAACGACTGCCCGGTGTATTCGCCGAATCGCCCGATCTCTCTGTCGCGCTGGTCTTTCCGGTCCTCACCCTTGGGGGAGAAGGCGCCGATGACGATGTGGGCGATGATCGACAGCAGGATTGAGATGCCGATTGCCCACAGCATCGGGGACACGTAGGCCACCTCGGTCAGCGCTACGTTGCGAGCCCGCTGCCACACGACGGCGGCGTAGCCGGCGTAGGTCCCGACCGCGAGCACCAGCATGATCCAGGCGCTCTTTTCTTGGTACGACACGTTGGCTCCCATGTAAACAATTTTTGACATGCCCAACGTAGATCGCGTCGGTCCGCATGTCAAACATTCTTTACAACCCTCGTGAGTCTTTTAGGAGTCCAGGGACTCTGTGCTGTCTACATACATGTGGCACAGATATGTCTACATACATGCGGGACACATTCTAGGCCGCGAGGTGGAGTTGGCCTTGGTATCGCTTGGTCGGATCGAGCATCAGGTGGCC
>NZ_VCQU01000013.1 GCF_012932915.1 Antrihabitans stalactiti
CTCCTCGCCCTCGCCCGCCGGCTCGTCGACGTCCTCTGGGCCCTGCTCCGCGACAGACGGGAATTCACCTCGGAAGTCCCAGCTCGACTCACAGCTGCGGCTTGACACGGTCATTGAGACTCCTTTCGATGGGACGGCCCAGCGCATGGGCGGTCACGGCATGCGCCGCGCGCTCTTCGACAACTTCGTACGACGCGCCGACGTGGTGGTGTAGTGCAGTGCGGGCTCGCTCGAGGTCGTCGGCCAGGATCAAGTCGACGATCTCCAGGTGTTCTTCGATGGTTTTCGTGACGCGCTCTTCGGTGGCGTAGTCGTACATCCGGACCAGCCGGATCTGACCGTTCACCGCCTGTAACGCACGGGTGAGGGCGGGATTGCCTGCGGCTGCGGACAATCGGAGATGGAAGTCCTCGTCGAGGAGGACGACGTCCGGACCGGGTTCGGGCGGCGATGCCTTCAGACCGAGCCAGTCGTCACGCAACGTGGCTAACGCGTCGACGTCGAACGTCAGGTGCGGGTTCTCGATCATCCGCGTAATTCCGCGGAGTTCTAACGTGATTCGCACTTCGTAGAGGTCTCGCACGCTCGCAAGGTCCGGGACGACGGGGTAGTAGCCGTCGGCCTCACGGGTCAGCATTCCGTCGGCATGCAATCGCACCATCGCCTCCCGGACCGGCGTTCGTGACGCCCCGATCAGTTCGGCGACGCGGGCCTCGACGAGTCGGGTGCGGGCAGACAATTCACCAGCCAGGAGACGTCGTCGTAGCTCCCGATATGCCTGCTCGCGGAGGCTGTTCTTGTCGGTTTTCGGTTCGGTATCCATCGCGGTATACCGTCGCGCCGGAGTGTTTCGCATCGAGACGTTGTCCGTAAACAATGCGTGAAGGACCCCTCACACCCGTGCGCGTGTCTCACCCCCACAGGGGTGAAATTCACGCACAGTCGATACTCACCACGTGAGCATTCGCGCCGCCGCTACGGCCACTATTCCTGTGCGCAGGGATGTGTTGCTGCCGTGGCTGGTCGAGCCGGATCGACTGTGCAGGTGGGTGATCGGACTGCACACGATGACGGCGGTGGGGGACCAGTTCTCGGTGGATCTCGGTATCACCGGCGCGGTCTACGCCCGCGGGACGCAACTGGTGGCCGAGGTTGCCGAGCACACGGCAGATCGCGTCGTTCGCCGCTACCGGTTGCCATCGGCGGACGAATACAGCAGGACCGTGACGTATCACTTGACGTCCATCGGGGCAGGTACGCGGGTTGAGTGCGTCGCCGAAACGGTCGTGCCCGGACTCAGTCGATCGGTCGAGGGGCCGGCGCAGAGACGCGAATGCGCTTCGATCGCGGCATCGCTCCAACGTCTGTCGGCTGTCGTCACCGGTTCGCAGCGGAGCCTGCTCGCACGATGGCTCGACCGACGCAGAGTCGCCGTCGGGCTCTAGAACTGTGCGTGAATTTGGCCCTCAGAGGGGCCAAACTCACGCACAGTTAGGGTCAGGTTGTGCCAGGTCAGCCGGTCGACGCCCTGCTCGCGTATCTGAAGTCGCTCGATGCTGCGCAATTGGCGACGGTCCTGCGCAATCGCAACGACGCGTTGAGCGTGCCGTGGCCGGCGCACATCTCGGACCTCGCGACTCGGCTGACCAGGTACGACTCCGTGATGGACGCCTACGCCCGGTTGACACTGCCGCACCTGGAGGTTCTCGGAGCCATCACGTTGGCGCGATCGCTCGGACCGTCGGTCGCCGTCGATGACGTCGCGAAGTGGCTCGGCAGCGACGTCGACGTGGTTCGGGGATTCCTCACCGACCTCGCCGACTGCGCTCTTGCCTGGAGCGCTGCCGATGGCAACGTCGTCAACGCCTTCAGATTTCCACTGATCGGCACCCGGCTCGGCCCGCCATTGCGGACCGTTCTGGAAGGGGCAACGCTATCGGCTCTTCGGCTCGTTGCCGCGAAACTGAAGGTCAGGGGCGACGGGACCAAGCTGGAGGTGATCGACCGGCTTGCGAAGTTCCTGGGGGACCGCAACGAGGTCATCGAACTTGTGGACGATGCTCCGCTGGATGCGCGGGATCTGATTCTCGACTGCGCCGAGCAGGGCGCCGACATCGAATACATGGACAGATCGGCATTCGGGGGGCGCCGGGCGCAGTTCACCATGCGTGGCGATTGGGCCGTCGACCGCGGACTGTTATGGCCGGACGGGCAGGGTTCCGCGTCGATGCCGCTAGAAGTTGCGGTCGCGTTGCGGGGGACTGGCTGGCGACTGCCATTCCATCCGCAACCGCCTGCTATCGCGGTGGCGCCGGTGTATGTGGAACACGTCGAGAGCGAGGCTGCGTCACGGCTGCTCCGCATGCTGGAAGTGACGTCGAATATCCTCGATGGTGCTGCAGCCGAACCGATTCCGTTGCTGAAGACTGAGCAGGTCGGAGTTCGCGCGGTGAAATTGTTGGCCAAAGATCTCGGCGCCGACGTCGAACAGGTCACTCTCGCTTTGCAATTGGCGACCGACGCTAGGCTTCTCGACCCGCTGCCGCCCGATCCGCCGAAGGGTCGCCGCCGCAAGTCCGCGCCCGAGCCGACCAGCACGGGACTTATTCCAGGTGAGTCGGCGCCTAGTTGGCTCGCGGCGGCGCCGGACGAACGGGCGACGAGGCTCCTCGACACATGGTGGGAAGCGAGCTCGACCCCACTACTGGATGCAAAGATCGCCGCCGAGCTTCGCGACAGCACCGCACACGGCATGGTTCGGATACACCTGCTCGAGGAGTACGCCCGCGTCGAGCCGGGCACCGGCTTCGCTGCGCCCTACGACCTGACCCCGTTGCTCTTGTGGCATGCACCGCTGGTCGAGACCGAGCACCTGGACCCCCTACTCGCCGGCGCAACCAAGGAGGCCGAGCTACTTGGTCTGCTTGCGTTCGGTACAGCAACATCGTTGGGGCGAAGCATGGTTGGTGGTGGACTCGATGAAGCTGTCGCCGAGCTCGTGTCGGGTGCGCATACGACGGCGGTCATCGGCGCGGACCTCACCGCGGTCGTGTTCGGTCCGCCGACACCCGAGCTTTCGCGATTGCTCGACCGCGTCGGGACGCGCGAATCCGGTGGTACGGCGACGATGTGGCGCTTCACCCCGGACAGCGTCCGCTCTGCCTTCGACGACGGCGCCACGGCTGAGCAGCTGCTCGACGGTCTCCGGGTGATCGCGGAGTCGGAGATCCCGCAGGCCTTGGAATACCTGATCAACGACGTTGCTCGCACCCACGGGAAGTTGGGCGTCGTCGAGCTTGGGTGCGCAATTCTGTCCGATGACCCGACCGTCTTGCTCGAGTTGGTCGCTACCCGCAAGCTTGCGAAGTTGGAACTCGCGTCGCTCGCACCCACGGTGGTCGCGTCGAAAAGCAGCGCTGCAGAGGTTATTTCGGCCTTACGAGCCGCTGGCTACGCGCCCGTGCAGCGTCCTGCTGACGGAAGCGTGCAGGTCAATGCTCCAGCGGTCTCGTCGGAGTCCGCAGATTCATCAACGCTGACCGACGACACAATTGCCATAGTCGCCGACCCCGACCGCCACGCTCGCCACCTGATCGAGACCGCAGACAGCGCTCCGCCGACGGCGGCGACAACGCACGATCTATTTCAAGCGTTGCGCGGGAAGGGCGAACCCCAAGCCATTTGGCATCTGCTCGAGGGCCGGCCGGCTCGCATCACTCACGACGGAACGACGCACGTGGTGCACAGTCCGAGTGTCAGCGGGCAGACATTGACCGCCTGGAGCGTGACCACCGACCGCTACGAGGAGTTCCCGCTGGACGCCACAACTGTGAGTGAATTTCACCCCTCGGAGGGTGAGACGCGCGCACGGCGGGCGTAGGCGCGGACATCGGAATCGGTGTCGTTCTCTGCGACCAGCAAACTGGCTTGTGCCGCAGCGTCATCGGGCCACACGCTGAGCGACAGGACCGCCGCCTTACGGACGTCCAGGTGTGGGTCCTCCAATGCGACGGTCAAGGGTGCGACGGCGATGTCTGGGCGCGCCCCGGCCAGACCGCGCGCCGCGCCTTGCCGCACCTGCCACGCCGATTCCTTCAGTGCGACAGCCACAATGGCGGCGTCGACGTCGTCGCAGCCGAGCGACGCGAACGCTGTCAAGGCTGCTGCCCGGACGAGGGGATCGCGGTCGTCGACCAACGCCCGGACCGTGTCGAGCCCGCCGGAACCGATCGTCGCCAGACCGTTCGCCACCGTCACGCGGACTTCGCGGTTGTCGTCACGTTGCGCCGAAGTCACTGTCTCCCAGTCGTTCAGCGATACCAGCGCCCGGACCGCTTCGATCCGTACCCGGTGATCGTTGTCGGTGAGAGCGGTCGCGAACTCTGCCGTCGAGCCGGCTTTCAATGCGCGTAAGAGGTCGACGACCGCAGCGCGGACCGTTGCGTCGTCGGAGCCCAGGTAGGCGCTGAGCCCGTCCGCCGACGGCAGCACCTCGACCAACTCGCGAAGGCCCTCGGTGGCCTTTCGCCTGACTTCCGCGCCTGGATCGCCAAGCGCGCCGATCAGCGGAACGGCGAATCCGTCGGGCGTACCTTCGGTCAGAACCGAGACCGCTGTCGCGCGGACCTGCGGGTCGGCGTCGGTCAGGAATGGCGAAAGCTCCTCGACCGTAGGTGAATCCAATGCGAGGACCTCGACGATCCGCGGCGACGAGAGCTGCGGACGTTCCTCCTTGAGGCGAGTCGGCGACTCCAGAGGTGCTCGGCCGCCGACCAATTCGGGCTGCTCGACCGCGATCACGTCTCCCGTCGACGGCACACCGTCGAGACCGGGAACGGGTACGAAATACGGTGCGACGGGACGCTTCAGGAACTGCATCTCGCCGTCGTCGCCGCGTTTGAGGTTCAGGTGGTAGCGCCATTCGACGTCGTCGCGCTGCGGGATATCGGACCGCTCGTGGTAGAGCCCCCAGCGAGATTCGGTGCGCGTCAACGACGATCGCGACGCCATCTCGGCGCAGTCGCGGATGAACGACACCTCGGCGCAACGCATGAGCTCATGTGGTGTGGTCGCACCCATCTCGGCGATCTCGTTGCGCATTCGCTCGAACGTTTCGACCGCGATCGACAGCTTGGTCGCCGTCTTCGGTGGGGCGACGTAGTCGTTGACGAAGCGTCGCAACTTGTACTCGACCTGCGGCTGCGGCGGACCGTCCGGGTGCTTGAGCGGTTCGTAGACGAGCTCGTGCGCTGCGGCGAGCTGGTCCGCGGGCAAGTCCGCCGGAGCCGACACATCCGCCAACGTCGACGCGGCGTGCCCACCGGCGAGGTCGCCGTAGACGAACGCGCCGATCATGTAGTTGTGCGGCACACAGGCCAGGTCGCCGGCTGCGTACAACCCGGGAACTGTGGTGCGCGCGTGCTCGTCGACCCATACTCCGGATGCGGAATGCCCACTACAGAGCCCGATTTCGGAGATGTGCATCTCGATGTCGTGGGTTCGGTAGTCGTGGCCACGGTTCTCGTGGAAGGTGCCACGAGTCGGGCGCTCGGTGGTGTGGAGAATCCCTTCCAGCGTGCTCAATGTCTCGTCGGGCAGGTGCGACACCTTCAGATAGATCGGTCCGCGTGCAGACTCGATCTCGTCCTTCACTTCAGCCATCATCTGACCGGACCAGTAGTCGGAGTCGACGAATCGCTCACCCTGGGCATTGACCTGGTAACCGCCGAACGGATTCGCGACGTACGCACACGCCGGACCGTTGTAGTCCTTGATCAGCGGATTGATCTGAAAGCACTCGATCCCTGACAGCTCGGCACCGGCGTGATAGGCCATCGAGTAGCCGTCGCCCGCGTTCGTCGGGTTCTCGTACGTGCCGTAGAGATACCCGGATGCTGGAAGTCCGAGGCGACCGCACGGACCGGTTGCGAGGATGACGGCCTTCGCTCCGACGGCGACGAATTCGCCTGTGCGCGTGTGCAACGCGGCAGCACCGACTGCGCGACCATTCTCGGTCAGCACCCGGACCGGCATGAGGCGGTTCTCGATGGTGATCCGCTCACGCATCTTTCGTTGTCGCAGAACGCGATACAGCGCCTTCTTGACATCCTTGCCTTCGGGCATCGGCAGCACGTAGGAGCCGGACCGATGAACGCGGCGGACGGCATACTCGCCGTACTCGTCCTTCTCGAACTTGACGCCGTAACGCTCGAGCCGTTGCACCATCGCGAAGCCGCGGGTCGCCGTCTGATACACCGTGCGCTGGTTGACGATTCCGTCGTTGGCCCGCGTGATCTCTGCGACGTAGTCCTCCGGCACCGCCTTGCCGGGAATGACGGCGTTGTTGACGCCGTCCATGCCCATGGCGAGCGCGCCCGAGTGGCGGACGTGGGCCTTCTCGAGCAGCAGGACTTTCGCACCGTTCTCCGCGGCGGTCAGCGCGGCCATCGTGCCCGCGGTGCCACCGCCGATCACGAGTACGTCGCAGTCCATGCGGATCGTGTCGGCCAGGTCAGGTATCAACATCAGTGGTCCAGAGCCCCAAGGATTTCGGTGCGAGCGGTGAGTGTGTCGGGCTGTGCAGCGGCCTTGCGATCGCGGGGGAGTGGCACGTCGACGATGGTGCGTAGTCCGGCGCCGGCGCGGCCGAGCACCGCGACGCGGTCGCCGAGGAACAGCGCTTCGTCGACGTCATGAGTGACGAAGACGATGGTGGTCGGATGGGTCCGCCAAGTGTCGACGAGCAAGCGTTGCATCGTGGCGCGGGTCTGCGTGTCGAGGGCGCCGAACGGCTCGTCCATGAGTACCGCCCGAGGTGACCCGGCGAGGCTGCGCGCCAACTGAACTCGCTGACGCATGCCGCCCGACAGGTCTCGCGGCAGGTACTTGTCGAAGCCGTGTAGCCCGACTTCTTCGATCCAGCGTTCGGCTGTCGAGCGGCGCCGACCACGGGGTATGCCTCGAAGCGCAAGGGCAAGTTCGATATTGGAGCGTACGGTGCGCCACGGGAGTAAGGCGTCGTCCTGGAACACGAGCGCACGGTCGGCGGCAGTTCCCGTCACTGGGTCGCCGTCGGCGAGGATCTGGCCGGCGGTCGGTTTGAGTAGCCCGGCGAGCGCGCGCAGCAAGGTCGACTTGCCGCAGCCGGACGGGCCCGTGAGGACGAGGATCTCGCCGGGAGTGGCTTCGAGGCTGAGGCTTTCGATAACGGTGTTGTCGCCGTAGCCGATTCGTACGTCCTCGACCTGCAGCGAAATCCCCGCGGTGATCGTGGCGGTCATCGCGACAGTCCTTCCCGTGGTAGCCAGCGCGTCACGCGGCGGCCGAGCAGTTCGACCGCTCCGGAAGTCAGGAACCCGAGCACTCCGATCGTGATCATCCCGACGAAGACGCCCGGGTAGTCGACGATCGTGTACGCCTGCCACGTCCGGTAGCCGACGCCGAGACGTCCGGAGATCATCTCGGCGGAGATGACACAGATCCATGCCACACCGATGCCGACGGACAATCCACTGAACACACCCGGCAGGATCCCCGGAATGATCACCCGGACAAGGGTGTCCAGCCGACCGCCGCCGAGAGTGCGGACCGCGTCCTCCCAGATGGTCGGCAGCGCACGGACCGCGTGGCGGGTGCTGACCATGATCGGGAAAAACGCGGCAGCGAAGGTGATGAAGACGATCCCCGACTCGTCGCTGGGGAAGAGCAAGATCGCGACGGGAACGAGGGCGATCGCGGGGATCGGGCGTGCCAGCTCGGTCAGCGGTCCGAGAATATCGGCGAACCACCGTGACCTTCCGAGAGCGATCCCGGCCGCGACACCGACGACCGCCGCCAGTCCGAACCCGCTGAGGATCCGGACCAACGACTGCGCGAGGTCCAGCCAATAGGTGCCGGTACCGAGTTGCTTGCCGAAGTTGCTAACGATCTCGGTGACCGTCGGCAAGGTGTCGAAGCGAAGCCACGCACGGACGTTGTGGGTTGTGAGGAACTGCCACAACCCGATTGCGACTGCAACCGATGCCAGCCGAACGATTCGGGACCGCCACGGCGAGGGCCGCCGTACCGCCGGTCGGGCGGCTGGCACCGCGACCGGCTCGACGGACTTCACGGCTGGCAGGGTTGCCGATGTCATTGCCGGACTTCCGTCACAGCTTGCTCGTAGGAGACGACGGTGGCCGTCGGGTGCTGGGTGCGGTAGCGGTCAGCGGCAGCGGTCGTCGTGAACGGCAGGTAGTTGTCGCCATCGTGGACCCAGATCGCCTTGTCCGCGAACCAGCGGGTGCCCAATTCGGCGTCCGGAACGTAGGCCGCGCGAACCTTCTTACCCTGTGCCTGAGCCTGTTTGACGGCGCGGAGGAGGGCGGTGGGGTTGGTGACCGGTTGGGCCTGCTTGTCGCCGTCGAACCACACGTCGCCGGCCAGTGCCGGGTCGCCCGGCAGCGCGCTCGGATTTGCGTTGTTGGCGAGCGCTGTGTCGTAGTTCAGTCCGGCTTCTTCGAAGGCCTCGCGGATCGGTCCGTCGTTGACGAACTGGTCGATGTCGAGGTCCGCGAAATCGCCGATCGACTTCAGGTATTGCACATCGCCTTTGAACGCGTCGATCAGCTTCGGCTTGAGCGTGGTATCGAACGACGTGCCACCCGGACCGTTGTAGAGGTACACGACCTCAGCTGGCAGTCCCGAGCCATCCGCGACGAGTTGTGCTGCATCCAGCGGGCTTTCGGTGATGAACTTCGTTGCATCCAGTTGTGCCTGCAGGAACGCGTCGACCACTTCGGGGTGGTCCTGGGTGTACGCCTTGCGCGCGACAACGCCGTGGAACGTCGGGACGTTGAGTTCGGCACCGTCGTAGAGGAGCTTGGCCTTGTTCTGGAACACGAGCAGCCCTGGCCACGCGACGAACTGCGACAGCGCGCCCACCTGGCCGGATTCCAACGCGGACGCCCCGACCTGCGGCTGCTGGTTCAGCACCTCGACTCCGCTCGACGGATCGATTCCGTTGCGCGTCAGTGCCTGCACAAGCGTGCCGTGGCCGGCGGATCCGACACTGGCCGAGACCTTTTCGCCGGCGAGGTCTTTGATGCTCGTTGCAGTCGAATCCGGCTTGACGACAACCATATTGAGCGCGCCCTTGGGGTTGTACCCGGTGACCGAGAGGAATTCGGTCTTGGAGCGCTCGTTGGCCTGGGTGCGGGATCCGTTGATCAGCAGCGGGTAATCGCCCATCGAACCGATGTCGATCTTCTCGGCCACCATCTGCGCCGTGATCGGAGCGCCGGTGTCGTAGTCCTGCCACTCGACCGTGTACTTCGCGCCGCCGCCATCCGTGATCTTCTGGAGGCGCTGCTCGAGGTAACCCTTGGCCTTGAGCAGTGTTCCGGCAGTGACGGTGTTGATGGTCTTCGACTGGTAGCCGATGACGACTTTCACTGCACCGGCTGGCGTGTCGTCGGACTTTTCGAGTGAGCAGCCAGCGGCAGTGACGGCGAGTGCTGCGGCGATGGCGATTGCCGAGAAACGGCGTTTCATCCTGTGTTCCTTATTCTTTCAGCGGAGAAGGTAGGGCATGTTTACGGTGACGGCACCGGTTGGGCAGCGGGCTGCGCATGGGCCGCAATACCAGCACTCGTCGACGTGCATGAACGCCTTGCCGTTGTCGGGGTTGATGGCGAGCGAGTCGAGCGGGCAGATTTCGACACACAGTGTGCAGCCCTTGATACAGAGCGATTCGTCGATCGTGACGGGCACGTCGGTGCGCTGATTGACCAGTGCCATCAGGTGAGCTCCCAGCTGTTCGGGTCGGGTTGGCGGGTCAGGCTGCCGCGCATGGTGATTCGATCGCCACGCATGCGGATGTATTCGAGATCGACGGGGCGGCCGTCGTCGAGTTTGGTGAGCCGCTCCAACAGGAGCAGGGCTGCACCCTCGGGCATTTGAAGCGTTGCTGCAGAATGCGCGTCTGCGGTGATGGCTTCGAGCGCGAGGTCTGCCGAGCCGAGCGGTCCGCCGCTGATCTGCTCGATAAGGGCGAACACGTCGTTGGTCTCGAGGTCGCGTTCGAGGATTTCTGCGCCGATGTCCGGGACCAGGTAGGTCAGGTCGAGGCTGAGCGGCAGATCCCCGAGGTAGCGCAACCGCTCGATGTAAACGGCTTGCTCGCCGGGGTCGAGTTGCAGCCGGCGGGCGACGGCCGGCGGTGGCGTGACGAGGATGGCCGTGCGGACTTCGTTGCGCACGTCGCCGTGGCCTCGGAGTGTCTCCTTCAGACCCAGCAGCGCGTCGAGTCCGTGGTCGTATTTGCGTTGGGCGACGTGAGTGCCGACCTTCGGCGCGCGATCGATCAGTCCTTCGTCTTTGAGGAGCGCGAGGGCATCGCGAATCGTGTTTCGCGAGACATCGAACTCGGCTGCCAGTGCGCCTTCTTGCGGAAGCGCGCTTGTGAACGTGCCTGCGTGGATCTGCTGGCGCAAGATGTCGGCGACTTGGCGTGCCTGATCGGCGCGAGGTCGACGCAAGGGCGTTGGTTCGGGTGCCATTTCGTCTCCTTTCATGCCGCTGACCTGGTCGGATAGTTACGGTAGCGGCGTGCCGGCCGGTCTGATTCCGCCGTTGTCGTGCTTGGTGAACTGTCGATTTCTATGCGCCAGCTAACGAACGGCCTGTACCTGCGGAAAGGCGGCTGGCCGCAGGTATTACGCCACCGCCTGGGTTGGGGGTGGGGTTTTGATCAGGGTGATCGAAAGGCCCGATGGAACCGGATCGTTGTGCCCTGCGTCCAACGGGGCATGGGGAAGCGAGTTCGATGCACTGTCCGGCGACAGGGCGTCGGCTGCCGGGTGCGTGCGATTCGGCCGCAGAGTTTCGTACGAAAGTCCAGCGGACAGAAGTGAGATCTCGCCGCCGAGACTTCCGTACGAAACGCCGACTTATGCAGCGATTTCGCTGAGCGGTGCGTTCATCACCGCTTCGAGGTTGGGCAAGACCGCGCGCAGGGGTCCGCAAAATGTCAGGACGGCGTCCGCGCTGAACATTGCCCGCTCGGACAGCAGAGCGCTTGCACAGCAAAGAAATTCGGTAAGGAAGGCGTCGACGTCCGGATCGCGCATCGCCGCGAAGCCGATTGGATGGCCGAAGAGGAGTTCCTTGGCCGGTAGGCACCCTCGCGCGCCCGTTATCGCTAAGCCGCGAAGCAGCGGAACCAGGCTGCCTTCCCGCAGGTCACCCCATGCGGAGTGAAGGTCGCGAATCTGGTCGAGCTGGAGATCTATGACCGACGATCGGATGGCGTCGAGGATGTGGGGCGGTGCCCACCACTCCTTGTCAGGCGCGATCGTCGACGATTCACGTGCCGAACTCCACGGGCCCAGCGCTGCGAGGCGCGTCGACTCGTCGAGCTGATCCTCGACCGTTGTGGCCACGAGCAGCGCGGACACTGCGTCGACCAGACAGCCCGACAGGCCACGGCGAATGCCGCCAGCGTCCTCGGCCTTGGTGAAGCCGGTCAGCTTCCGAATTGTTCGCCAAACGAGCGAGTTTCCGTCGCGTCCTCGCAGTAGCTTCACGAGGGTTACGGCCTGGGCGTCGGCGTTCCAAGCGGCGGGCAATCGACTTACCCGCTTGGCGTGCGCGTGTGCGACACCAAGTACCGCTCGCGGTCCGAAAGCCTGCTCAGCGTCGAGGCCCCGCAACAGAAGATCGGTCAGCATTTCGGGTGTCGCTTGGGAAATTGCGTAGATGCGCGCCTCGACCACGGGTGTCAACGGCCCGTACGTCTGGGTGCAGGAAAATGAAGTCTGGATATAACGCGGTGCACGGAATCCTCTGAGTCCGCGTGGATTCGGCACAGTGTCGATTGCGGCTTGCATGAGCTCGGCGCGAAAGCGTGCCTCGTCTTCGAGAGCCAGATCTTGGAGCGGGGCGATATCGATAGGTCGCATCTCGGCATGAACGGGGACGACCTTGCAGGTTGGATCGGTGCAGTACACCTCGAGGTTGTCCCGGGCGGTCGGTTCGCCGGGCGTCCAGTCGAGGGTCGTGCACCCGCGGTCGTAGGTACGAACGATGGGCTTTCCGGCAACAAGCTCGCCGGCGAGCAGCATTCTCGCGAACTTGTTCAGCTCGTGTGCGCAGTCCTGGCTGCTCAACGTCCAGGGCGAATCGCTGACCGCTTGTTTTGGCGTCGCCTCGATGTAGAGCTCCGGAAGTCCGCGCTCCGCGAGCCCCACGGTGTAGGCGAAGTCGTTGGTCAACGACTTGTCGGTGAAGACGAACTGCACCTTCCAAAAGACGTCGTCGGCGAGTGCTTCACGGGCGGGCTGTTCGAACATTTGTTCCCCTCTCTCGGATGTTGGAGAGGTTAGCGAGGGGGTCTGACACGGTTCGGGCGCCGCCGATAAGATCGGTTCGAATTGCTGGCCAGGGGGGAACTGGATTGCGAACGTGGACGTTGCCTGCGGAAGATTTCGCGGCCTTGTGGTTCGGACCCGCGAACGATCGGATGCCGTTTCCGTTCCGATTCCTCAGTCGCTTCGCGCTTGCCGACGAGTACGAGGCGCACCGAACCAAGACTCGCGACACATTCTCGGCGGACAGGTTCGAGGATCTCCATCACGCGCTCCACATCATCGCCGAACCACGCGCACGGATCGAGGTGTACGGCCGTCGGGGGGAGCGGGAGGAGCTGCGAATCCTGGGTTGCATCGACGGTCGCCCCGGTGTGGTCGCGTCGCAAAGGCGCGGGGGAGACATCACCCTGCAGCTGGTGAGCGCCGAAAAGGTTGCCGGCCTCGTCGTCGATCGGCTTCCCGAAGCCGGTCCGGGCAGCAAGCGGGTCCAGCGGTTCGCGACGTCAGCGCTCGCCGACGATGCGCCCTTCGTGATGCGGACCGACGGCGTCAGCGAGAAGGCTCGATACGCCAAGATCGTGAATGCGCCTCGCGCCAGCGAAGGAACGCTGAGCGTCTACGCCGGACCTCGCCACGGCGACCAACGCGTGACCGGCACTGTCCGCTGGTACGACCTCGTCGGTGACGGCCGATACCTGGAAACGCGTACGCGGGACACCATCGAGGTCAAGCCAGCAGCGCTAAACGACATCCTGGCTCGGATTCACAAAGCTCTGAAAGCCTCTGAAATGCACTGACCCCCAGCGCCATCAGGTGCTGGGGGTCAGTGGAGATGCTCAGTTGGAGCGGAAGTCTCAGAGCGGACGAACGCCGGTGGCCTGCGGGCCCTTGGCGCCCTGGCCTACCTCGAACTCGACCTTCTGGTTCTCCTCCAGAGTACGGAAACCGTTGCTCTGGATCTCGGAGTAATGGACGAAAACGTCAGCGGAACCGTCCGCGGGAGCAATGAAGCCGAAGCCCTTTTCCGCGTTGAACCACTTGACCGTGCCCTGTGCCATGCGAATTACTTTCTTTCTCTTACTGGTACGACGGATGGCTCTTACTATCCGTCGGGCCGGTTGCGCACGCGACTTCTCGCTGGGATTTCTCGAGGGACTCGAGGCGATCCGTTGAGACTGCCGGACGACCGCAACATGATCCTGAGCACGTCTTTACAACGAACACCGAAACTACGACCGAGGACAACACTAGCAAAACTAACGAAGGACCGACAGTGCAAAGCGAAATATCAACGTTTGCGATTTCAACTGTTGACTAATTATCGGAACGCGAGCATCGGAACGAGCATCTCTGCCTCGGTGAGCGAACCGTGGTGACCGATCAACATCGTCTGCAACGGTTCGACCGCTGACCGAACTACTGCGCCTGATCCGAGCGACACGACGACCACGTCCCCGATTCGCGATTCGGCCGACGCGGAAACGATAGGACCGAACCAGCCATTGGCAATCACCTCGTCGCGGGTGAAGACACCGAACCCGTCACCGAGTGCCTCTTGCCACCGTTTCTGGACGTCCCGCGCCGCGCCCTGCTCGGTGTAGACGTGCCGGGCGCGCGGCTCGCCACCGAGATCTTTTACGCCCCTTTTCAACTCGTTGCGCTTGTCGAAATCGACGCGAGTGGTCACTTCGACCATCCCGTGGTCGGCGGTGACGATCAACATCGCGTCGGACGGGAGGCCCTCGGCGATCGTCTTCGCAACGAGGTCGACCTGCTGTAGTTCCATCGCCCACGCCTCCGAATGCGGGCCGCGCACGTGACCGGTGAGGTCGAGTTCGCCGTGATAGGCGTACACGAGGGACCGGTCGCCGGACCGCAGCGCCGTCAATGCGCCGTCGGCGAGGTCGCCCATCGAGAAGTTCGGCCGAAACTCCCCGCCGCGCAACGCGGCTCGCGACAGGCCCGACGAGCCCTGATACATCGGCGCGACCCGCGAGACCGAAATTCCCGCCGCTGTCGCGCGCTCGAACGCTGTGCCGATGGGCTGAAATTGCTCGGGAACGAGCTCTTTGAGCAGGTCTATGCGATCACCCGGACCGTGCAGTTTCCATTTGAGCGGGTTCATCAAACGCTCGTGCCCGGGCACCGCCAATAAGTAGCCGACGATGCCGTGTTCACCAGGCGGGAGGCCGGACCCGAGCGAACTCAGGCTTGTCGCGGTCGTACTCGGGAAACCGACGGTGAGGATGGTCGGTGTGAGGCTGGAAAGAAACGGCGCGGCATCCGGCTGACCGGCGAGCAGCTGCGCGCCCATGCCGTCGACGAGAAAAATGCAGACTCGATTAATGCCCGTCAGGTCGAGTCCCAGCGCGTTGTTTTCGCCAGGAACGTCCAGCCCGGCAAGCACCGACGGGACGAGGTCTGCGAGCGAAGCCTGTCCGTATCGGGGGGCGACCAGCATGTGCCCAGGGTAATGGCGGGCGCGGGTAGGGTTTCGCGCCGGTAGACTGGGGACGACATCGAGTTGTGCATTGATAGCCCGTCGCCACACTTCTCCTAGACGCGCACGGGGCGGAATCGATTCTGGATGGATCGCGCACACAATGAAACAGATTGCCGCCCTTGGAGTTCAGGCGTTCATCAATGACGTTGTTCAGCGAGGCGGACGGGCCGAGCGGCTCGAAGTGTCAGGACGCACGGCGGTGAAGGTCTACGGAACGAACAACGAGTCGTGCGTCGTGCAGATCAAAGCCAAAGCGACCGGTTACTGGCACGCCAGCCGACGTGACGAGTCGGTGTCGGCGGACCCGTCGGGCGCCGCGTTCTGGGCTTTCATCGACCTCGGCGCCGACCCACGTCAAACGTTCATCATGCCCGCCGAAGAAATCGCCGCAGACATCCGCTGCGAGGTCGATGCGTGGATGGCCGATTCGCCAGGGCGCTCGCGGTCCGGACATATCGGAATCACCCTGGACCGCGTCGCGCATCGTCGCAATCGGTGGGACTTGCTGGGCATTTCCAACACCGCGTCGGGTCCCGTCGAAGGAATCGTGCTCCCGCCCGTAGCGCTGCGATCGGTAGCCAAGGTGGCTGCCGCCGAGGTCGAAGAAGACCCACGTCCGCGACTGGTCGCCGACTACGAGGGCTACCGGATCGTCGCCGCACTCGACGAAGAAACACGTGCAGTCGAGATCGTCGCCGGACCGATGCTAGGTCGGCGATTCGACGACTCGACCGTTGCCGCGACAGCCGTCGCCAGCTTCGTCAGCGGCGACGTCGAACGCCACGACGGCGCCACCTTCTGGCGAGCCCAAGCCTGACCTACTCCGGTGGGAGCTGCGGCTCGTCGCCGATCGGCCGGACCTCGCAGAAGTTGACTGCGGCGTCCGGAATGCGCGCACAGATCTCGATCGCCTCGTCGATGTCGGCGCAATCGACGACGTAGAAGCCGGCGAGGTGTTCCTTCGACTCGCTGAACGGTCCGTCGGTGGTGGAGACCAGCCCGTCCCGCACCCGGACCGTTTTGGTGTTGATCTCGTCCGACAAGCCCGCGCTGGCGACGTGTTTTCCGGCCGCGATCAGCGATTTGTTCAGCTCGGCGTGGCCGCGGCCGAGCTCGATCCGCTGCGCAGTAGACAGCCCGGCCCAACTTTCGGCGTTGCTGTAGATCAAGAGCATGTACTTCACGGCGCCCACCTCTTTCTGATGTTTCCTGGAACGTCGCGGCGAGAATTTGTTTCTCGACATGTCGAGGACGGTTGGTTCGGTCCGACGTCTCAGTTGGCAGCAGCGTGCTGCGAACCTACAACGAAGGAGTTTCACGATGTTCGAGAACACCAAGGCATTCAGCGGATTTTCGGTCGACGACATCGGCGCAGCCAAAGCCTTCTACGGCGACACGTTGGGAATCCGCGTCACCGAAGAGGACATGGACATCCTCGCCCTGCACCTCGCGGGCGATAAGGACGTGCTCGTCTATCCCAAGCCGAACCATGTGCCCGCGACGTTCACGATCCTCAACTTCGAGGTCGACGACATCGACAAGTATGTCGACGAGCTCGCCGCGCGTGGCGTGAAGTTCGAGCACTACGAGGGGATGAACCAGGACGACAAAGGAGTGGCGCGCGGGATCGCCGCAGGTATGGGACCTGACATTGCCTGGTTCACCGATCCGGCTGGAAACATCCTGTCTGTCCTGCAAGGCGCGTAACGCAGGCACAATGAGGGTCGTGATCGCGGGCAGGGAGATCGAAGATCAGCTACGCGAGTTGGCGCCGCACGTGCTGGGTGCGCTCGTGCGGCGCTACGGCCACTTCGACATGGCAGAGGACGCGGTCCAGGAAGCCCTGCTCGCGGCCGCGCAGCAATGGCCGGAGCAGGGACAGCCGACGAATCCGCGGGCATGGCTGATCACTGTGGCGTCGCGCCGATTGACGGACCTGCTGCGCAGCGACGAGGCACGTCGTAACCGGGAGACCACCGTCATCGCGCTCGACCGCCCTGAGGAGCTCCACGCGCCGCCGGTCGACGAACAGCCCAACGGCGGCGACGACACCCTCACGCTGCTGTTCCTGTGCTGCCATCCCGCCTTGACGCCGCCGTCGCAGATTGCGCTGACGCTGCGGGCCGTCGGCGGCTTGACGACCGATCAGATTGCCCGCGCGTTTCTTGTGCCGGAAACGACGATGGCGCAACGGATCAGCCGTGCGAAACAGACGGTCAAGAAGGCGGGGGCGCGATTTCGGCTCCCGGCGACCGACGAATGGACCGACCGCCTCGACGCCGTACTGCATGTTCTGTATCTCGTGTTCAACGAGGGCTACACGGCGACGGCCGGCGACGACCTCCAGCGCCCGGACCTCACCGCCGAGGCGATCAGGTTGGCACGCAATGTCTTCCGGTTGCTGCCCGACAACGGCGAGGTCGCCGGACTGCTGGCGCTGATGCTGCTGACCGACGCGCGACGTGGAGCGCGGACCACCGACGACGGTTCGCTGATACCGCTCGCCGAGCAAGACCGAACCCGGTGGGACACATCGTCGATCGATGAGGGAGTGGCCATCGTCAGCGACGCACTGGCGCGAGCGCCGTTGGGTCCGTATCAGATTCAGGCGGCGATCGCGGCGGTGCACGACGAGGCGTCGTCGACCGACACCACCGACTGGCCACAGATCGCCCAGCTGTACCGAGTGTTGGACCAGCTCGCGCCCGGACCGATGGTCACGCTGAACCGGGCGGTCGCCGTCGCGATGGTGGACGGTCCGAGGTCCGGCCTCGAGCTGCTCGCCACCCTCGACGGCGACCAACGGCTGGCCGAGCATCACCGGCTGAGCGCGGTCCGGGCGCATTTGCTGGAGATGGCGGGCGACACGATCGCCGCTCGGGACGCGTATCAAGACGCTGCGCGCCGCACCACCAGCACGCCCGAGCAGAACTACCTCCGGGCGCGGGCGGAGCGGCTTGCGTAGAACCGTGCGCGAATTTCACCCTCCCGCGGGTGAGAATCGCGCACGGGGTTAGCGTTTGCCTATGAGTTCGCGCGTCACAATCCTCTACTGCACGCAGTGCCAGTGGCTGTTGCGGGCGTCGTGGATGGCACAGGAATTGCTGTCGACGTTCGGTCAAGAACTTGGTGAGGTCGCGTTGATCCCTGGCACCGGTGGCGTCTTCAGAATTGCTGTGGACGGCGAACAGATCTGGGACCGCAAGGAGCAAGACGGTTTTCCCGAGATCACTGTGCTCAAGCAACTGGTCCGCGACCGCGTTTCGCCGGACCGCGATCTGGGGCACTCGGATCGGAAGGCGTGACCTGCTGCATTTCCTCGTGCAGCAGCTCGATCAACTCGTGCTCGATGGCGACGAATTCGGGTGACGTCAGCGCCGAAAGGTCGCGTGGGCGGGGGAGATCCACGACGAATTCGCGACGAACTCGGGCGGGCCGAGCGGTCAGCACGACGACGCGGTCGGCGAGGTAGACCGCCTCACGGATGTCGTGGGTGATCATCAGCACCATCGAGCGATACTGCTGCCAGACCGACTGCAACCAGGACTGCATCTCGGTGCGGGTGAGAGCGTCGAGCGCGCCGAACGGCTCGTCCAGCAGCAGAACCTCGCGGTCCTGGACGACGGTCCGCAGCATCGCCGCGCGTTGCCGCATACCGCCGGAAAGTTCGGAGGGACGAGCGGTTTCGAAGCCTGCCAATCCAAAAGTGTCGAACAAGGTCCGGGCGCGCTCGCGTGCTTGCCGCTTGGACATGCCCTGGACTTCGAGGCCGAGCGTGGTGTTGTCGAGGACCGTGCGCCACGGAAACAGCAGGTCCTTCTGCGGCATGTAGGCGCAGTGGGAGCTAGTGGTCGGGTCGTCGCCGCCGACGCGAATGCTGCCGGACGACGGAGTATCGAGCCCGGCAATCAGATTGAACAACGTCGATTTGCCGCAGCCGCTAGGTCCGATGACAGCGACGAACTCGCCGTCGGACACCTCGAGCGAGATGCCGTCCAGCACAAGGCGGTCCGCGAACGATTTCGTCAGCCCTGACACATCGACCTTCATCGCTTCTGCCGTTCCTGCCGGGCCCACGGGGCGACCACGCGCTCGACCGCGTAGGTCGCGACGAACAGCAGGATGCTGATGACCGCGGTGACCACGACAGCAGCGAGGACCAGGTCGGTCCGGAACATCTGCTTCTGGCGGGCCATGTAGATGCCCAAACCGTTTTCCGCTCCGGCGTATTCGGCGAAGATCGCGCCGACGACGGCGTACGTGACACCGATGCGTAGCGCGGTGAAGAACCGGGGGAGCGCGGTCGGGAGCCGGACGTAGCGGAACTGCTTCCACCGCGACGCCCCCATGCTCTGCAACAACGCGCCTGCCTCACGTTCTGTCGCCGCGAAGCCTTCGATGAGGCCGATCGCGAGGGGAAAGAACGTCACGAGTGCGACGAGCAGGACCTTCGGCAACAACCCGAAACCGAACCACGTGATCATCATCGGAGCGAGCACGATGATCGGAATCGTTTGGGAGGTAACGAACATCGGAAGCAGCGCCCGCCGAAGCCACCCGGAGAAGTCGACCGCGACCGCCAGGGTCCATGCGACGATCAGCGAGAACGCGAAGCCCACCAGCGTGACCTGAAGGGTGGCAACGGCGTTGGTGCCGATCACATCGCGATGGGACCAGCCTTGCGTAGCTACACGCCAGGGCGACGGCAGAATCTGCGGCTTGATGTGGCTGACCGACACGTAGGCCTGCCACGCGCCGACGAGTACGACCGCGCCCACCAGTGCGGGCGCGAACCTACTGACCGCTGAGGTACTCATTGGTGAAGTACGTCGACCAATCCGGTTCGGTGGTAAGCGCTTTGCCGGAGCCGTCGGTCAGGACGCCGCGTTGGAACAGGAACCGTGAGTAGCCGGTCCACTGGTCGAGTGTCTGGTTCCCGACCCGGCCGGTCGAGTCCTTCATGTATTTCTCGGCGAGCATTTTCTGGCTCTCCCGCACCAGTGCCTCGTCGGTGAACGCTCCGGGGTTGGCGTCGAGCAGATCCTGCGCGCCCTTCGAGGGATCGTCGGCGGCAAGTTGGTAGCCCTTCTGCAGCGCCTGCACGAACTTTCGCGCCTCTTCCGGATGGTCCTTCAGCCACTTCTCACTGCCGTCGATGATGATCGCGTACGCGTCGGGGAAGCCGAAATCGGAGTAATGGAAGTACTTGAACGGAGTCCCGTGATGCTCGGCTTCGATGCCCTCCCAGGCGAAGTACGGCACGGTGAAGTCGGCCTGTCCGTCATAGACGGCCTCGTACGCCGACGTCCCCAGTGTCACGTTCTTGAAGTCACCAGTGCCACCGTCGTTGCGGATCACCTGCTTCAACGTCTCGACCTCGCCCGCGTCGCCGAAGCCCGCATAGGTCTTGCCGTCCAGCGTTTTCGGGCTGCTCAGGTCCGTGCGGTCCGCGCGGACGCCGATCCCCGTCGCCCAGTGTTGCAGCGGAGCCAGAACGGAGACGACGTCTGCGCCTGCAGCCTTGGCAAACGTGGCCGAGCTTTGGAAGCTGACGCCGAACTCGGCGTTGCCGGCATCGATCAAGGTGTCCGGCGACGCGGTGTTGTACGGCAGCACCTCGACGTCCAGGCCCGCGTCTTTGAAGAACCCCTCGCGCATCGCCACGAACAACCCGGTGTGGTTGGTGTTCGGAGTCCAGTCGAGAGCGAAGCGAATTTTGGTCGCGTCGGTCGTGCCGTTGTCGGCGCACGCCGTCGTCATCGAGGCAACCATTCCGATCGCGGCGAGTGCGATCAAGATGTGGCGCAACGGTGTGTGGGCCGTCATTACGTCCTTTCGAGCGGCCAGGGCTGCGGATGCAGCGCGGTATCCCAGAACATCAGTTCATAGCGTGTGGCAACTGTGAATGCCGTGATCATGGCTTCTCGCTCGGCGTCCGTCGCGGCGGCGCCTGCGGCGTCGGCAAGCACACGGGCCTGCGCGACCTCCTCCTGGAACTCCGGACTGTCGTAGGTCGTCACCCATTTCGCGTAAGGGTGGTCCGGGTCGGCGGCGAGGACGTCCTTGGCGCTGACGGCGAGTTCGCGACCGACTTCGGCGTAGATCCAGAAGCAGGGCAGCACCGCGGCGACGGCGACCGGGTAGGGCTCGGTCGCTGCGGTGGCAATCAGGTACGAGATGTAGCCGAGGCACGCAGACGAGTACTCGGCGGGCCGCTCTGGTTCAGGTAGCGTCCCGCCTTCGAGCAGGCCTTGGTGCAGCGAAAGTTCCACGGTCGCAGCGGTCGCGGCGGCGGTCGCCCAGAACGCGGCGGTCACGGGATCGGGCGAGCGCGACGCAAGGAGCGCCAGTGCCTTCGCATAGCCGGCCAGATAGAGGGCGTCCTGCTCGATGTAGGTGCGGAAGACGTCGAGCGGCAACGAGCCGTCACCCAATCGGCGAAGAAACTCCAAGTCGTCGATCGCTGTCCGTAGCTGCTTGGTTTCGTCCCAGAGACGGTCGGTGAAGCGGTCCATCGCATTAGGGTATGCGGCTACCTTCAGCGCATACCCTGGAGCCGTGGTTACCGAAGTCGATGCATCGCCGGAGTCGCCCATCGTCATGACCGCGAGCGGAGCGGTCCGGGGGTTCGTCGACGACGACGTGCACGTGTGGCGAAGCATTCCGTACGCCGCCGCCCCGACCGGTGACCTTCGCTTTCGCAGCCCCCAACGCCCCGAGCCGTGGGACGGCGTTCGAGACTGCACGAAGTTCGGCAGCATCGCGCCGCAAGGCACCCTGACCAATCTGCCGATCGAGTCCGACCTGGAGCCCGGCGAGGACTGTCTCTGGCTCAACGTGTGGAGTACCGGCGTCGACGACACCGCGCGGCCGGTGCTGGTCTGGATTCACGGCGGTGGGTACTGCATCGGGTCGTCGGCGCAGGCGGTCTACGACGGACGCAACCTGGCCACGGTCGGCGATGCCGTGATCGTCACCATCAACTACCGGCTGGGTGCGCTCGGTTTCCTCGATCTCTCGTCATTATCGACCGACGAGCACGTCTTCGAGTCGAATCTCGGTTTGCGCGATCAGATCTCGGCGCTGGAATGGGTGCGGGACAATATTGCCGAGTTCGGCGGCGACCCAGGCAACGTCACCGTATTCGGGCAATCGTCCGGTGCCGGATCGATCACGACGCTGATGGTGTCGCCGCGCGCAGCCGGACTGTTCCACCGTGCGATTGCGCAAAGTCCGCCCGCGACATCGGTGTACGGCGCAGAGCGGGCGATCGGTGTCGCTCATCGGTTCCTGGAAATCCTGGAACTGACGCCCGATCGCGTCGGTGAACTGTGTGCGCTTCCCATCGATCGGGTCATCGCCGCCAGCGACCAACTCGTCGACGAGGTCCCTGCGAAAACGCCCGGCACCCTTGCCATGGCGCCAGTCGTCGACGGTGACATCGTGCCGGGCTACCCGGTCGCAGCGTTCAGAAAGGGTCTGTCACATCGGATTCCGCTGATCATCGGCACGAACGAAGACGAGGCGTCGCTGTTTCGGTTGATTCGGTCCGCGATGATGCCGGTCACGCCTGGCGCGGTCAACGAGATGCTGAAGGGCATTGCGGCCGATCACCCTGATGCGTCGCACGAGAAGTTGGCGGAGATCATTTCGTCTTACCCTGACATTTCGAAGGCCAAAGCGGCGCTGGCGATCTCGCGCGATGCCGGATTTCGGATGCCGAGTCTGTGGATTGCGGAAGCGCATTCGCGGCACTCGCCGACCTGGTTGTACCGCTTCGACCAGGCGACGCCGATGCTCAAGGCTGCGCGGGTCGGCGCCACGCACGCGACCGACTTGCCGTACGTCTTCGGCAATTTCGGGACCATCAACTTCGACCCTACCTTCTGGCTCGGTGGTCGCAAGACGGCGATGGAAGTGTCGGGACGCATTCAGCGTCGCTGGCTCGCATTCGCGACCCACGGCGTTCCCGCCGCCATCGATGGATCGAAGCACTGGCCGCCGTACGAGGAGACCAAGCGGCTGACCTTGATAATCGACTCGACCGACACGGTCACCAGCGACCCGGACCGCGAACTCCGCGAAACCTGGGGCGACCGGGTGATGGGGTTCAGCTAGCGAACCGTGCGCGCGTCTCACCCCTGGGAGGGTGAAAATCACGCACGGGCGAGGGTTGGCGGGCCCTTTTCGAGAACGAAAGATGCCTTGGTCGAGATAGGCGCGCCAGGCCGCTGCACATAGGGCACCACCCGAAAATCGCTGCGCCACCTGTCCTGATCGACTTGAACGCTGACGTAACCACGCTGACCGTTGACGAATTCGAGGTCCGGGTTGGCGGCGAGAAGGTTGTGGCCTGCGTCGGAGAGGTCCACGCCGTCGCCGCCGCTGCTGATCGACGTGCCGACGAATTCCGTTCCCACGACTGGGGACTCGGGGTTGGCGAAGTCGGCGCGCAGGCTCGACGCGTAGTTCTGGTGACGGTCGCCGGTGATGACGACGAGGTTGTCGATACCTAGCTCCGCGGCCCGACCGAGGACCGCGTTGCGATCGGCGACGTAGCCGTCCCAGGCGTCCATCGAGACTTCGGTTGCGGGCCCGGCGTCGTAGTCGGTCTGCCCCATCGGGACCTGGTTGCCGATCACCTGCCAGCGAGCCGTCGAGGTCGACAGACCGGACAGCAACCAATCGCGTTGCTGCGGACCGAGAATCGTGCGGTCCGTGCGGAGGCGGTCCGCGCAGTTGGCGGTCTGGGAATCGCCGCACGCCTGGTCGTCGCGGTATTGGCGGGTGTCGAGCATGGTGAATTCGGCGAGGTCGCCGTAGCTGACCCGTCGATGCAGCCGCATGTCCGGACCGAGCGGCATTTGCCCCGACCGCAGCGGCTGGTGTTCGTACAGCGCCTGAAATGCCGCCGCCCTGCGTTGGCGGAACAGCGCCGGGATCACGTCGACCTCGAGGTCGGCCTCGGAATGGTCTGCGGCCCAGTTGTCTTCGACTTCGTGATCGTCCATCGTGACCAGCCAGGGGAACTGCGAGTGGGCGGCCTGCAGCGACGGGTCCGACTTGTAGAGCGCGTACTGGTTGCGGTACCCGGCGAGGTCGTATGGCTCGTCGTAGAACTGGGGCTCCACGGCCGCGCCACGCTTGTTGCCGTCGACGCCGTATTCGTAGATGTAGTCGCCGAGATGGACGACGAGGTCGAGGTCTTCGGCGGCCATGTGGTCGTAAGCGGTGTAGAACCCGTCGTGCCAGGCCTGACACGATGCGAATGCGAAGCGCAGAGCGGCCTTTCGAGAACCGGGCAGGGGAGTGGTCCGTGTTCGCCCGACCGGGGATACGACGTCGTCAGTGCGAAATCGGTAGTAGTACACGCGGTCCGGCTCGAGACCGAATAGTTCCGGATGCACCGAGTAGCCCAATGCCCTTGTGGCCACAACGCTTCCACTGCGTGCCAGATTCGTGAAGCCTTCGTCGTGGCTGACCTCGTAGTGCACGGTGACGGGGTGGTCGGGCATGCCGCCGAGTCCGTCCGGGGCGAACGGGTCCGGGGCGAGTCGGGTCCACAGCACGAAGCCGTCGGGCGCCGGATCGCCGGACGCGACACCTAGCGAGAACGGGTCGCCTATGCGGCGAGGCGAGGCGTACGGCTTGACGCTCGACGCTGCTCCGGTGCCGAGCAACACGGCTGCAGCACCAGTCGCGCCGAGCCCGAACAGTCTGCGGCGGGAAATGCGCACATCGGGATCATCGCCGGGCCCGATGGCCGCGTCGTGAACTGTGCGCGAGTTTTACCCCTCTGGGGGTGAAACACGCGCACGGGCGTTGATGAAGTCGTTCACATACCAACACGTCGGGACGATCTCGAAACCATCGGCTCGCGAGGAGTCCAGCGCGTATTCGACCACCTGAGCGGCCAGGCCATGACCGCGAAACTGCGGGTAGGTCAGGGTGTGGTTGAAATTCCGTACGCCGGGAGTTTCGTTGTACTCCGCATACCCGGCGAGCGTGTCGTCCAAGTAGATCTCGAACCGACTCTGCTGCGGGTTGTGCATGATTTTGGTGGCCACAACACGACGTTACCGCGCAGTTCGAGGAAGCGCCGATCTAAGTAACATCTGTCCCAGCTGTAACTCTGTTACCAAATCGTGCGGGATGAGCAACTATTTTTTACGCATTGCGGGGCTAGCGTTTACGCCAGAACAATCTCGTTTCTGGAGGTCAGCGCCATGAAGGTCGATAGCGGCATTGTCGGAGATCTGGTCTCTGCCATGTTTTCCTATGAGTTCCTCGACGGTGGCGTCTCGTACGACGCGATCGAGCGAATTCACCAGGGCAATGTCGACGATTGGGTGTCCGCGATCGCTCAGTCCGGGCTGCTGGGCAACGATGTGTGCGCCTCGATTCGCGACATGTGGCGCCGCGATCCGCAGACCCTCTTCGACCTATTGCTCGGTGACGCCGACGAGATGACCATCCGCCGCTGCCGGACCACGTGGGCCGCACTCGACCGCTTGGCTCCACTCGCCCCGCTTGCCGATATCGGCTGAGCTAGAGCCGTTCGACCCTCTCGCCGTCGACGACGATCGCCTGGTCGTCGGTCAGCGTCCAATACGACATCTCGGCGATCTCGAAACATTCGATAGCCCGCTGCGACAACGCCGAATCTCCCATCGGCGAATCCCAATGCGGCAGGATCGCGTGGTCGACGAGGCCGAGGCCGTCCCACCTGGCGTCGATTCCGCAAGTCGGCGCAACCTCGGCCGGATCGTCGAATAGTTCGATGCCCTGCAGCGACGGCGTCATGACGCACGCGCCCGCGCTGTAACCGGCGTAGGTCAGCGCTCCACTCTTGACAAGCTCCGGCAGCACAACGTCGGCGCCGCTTCGAGCGAATTGCGCACGCAGGACGAAGGTGTTGCCACCGCGGACCCACACCAACGGGAACTTGCTCAAGGCGGTCCGCAGCGCGTCGGGTGTGCCCACGAAGTCACGCAGATCGAGCTCGGACGGCGTGAAGCCCAGCCTGCGAAGTGGGGCGATGTCACTCGTGACAGTCGACTCCCGCGCCGACCGCGGCCAGGAATCGGCCGCGTTGGCGATGACTGCGACCGGTCCGGGTTTGCCGACGAGCGCGAGCAGCCGATCCGCGTGCTGACCGAAACGATAGGACGACAGGAATAGTCGCACCCGAGCTCAGACCACGAAACCGATGTTGTCCACAATCCGCTGACCGACCTCGGCGTCGCCCTCGATCTCGATCTCAGCGGCATGCTCGGCGGCGGTGGTCCGGCCGCCGGCAAGTCGAGTGAACAGTCGAGAGTCCAGGCGCAGCAGCGAGGTTGGCGGTCCGTCGATCGCGGGCACACGCTTTGCGCGCCCGTCGACCGCCACGTAGAGCGTCCGCGCAAGCGGGCCGGTCAGCTCGATGGCGATCCGAGAACCGTCCGGTGCTTTGCCGAGTTTGCCGACCGCGTAGCCGAGCGCGTCCTCGATGTCGCGGATCGCCAGCTCGCCGCGCGGTCCGCCTTCATCGCCGGGCCGGTCGACGGCGTCGCGGATGTCGTGTTCGTGCATCCAGCAGTCGAAGATGCGGACTCGCATGAAGCGCCCGTACGGAACCATGCCCACCGGCGACGGCGTCGGAGCGTCCCAGGCTTCCTGCGACATCTCCGTCAGCGCCGACCGGCGCGTAGCGGTGATCTCGCGGAATCGCGCCAGCATCGCCGCGCCCGGCAGATCGCGCAGACCAATTGCCCAACTCTCGTTGAGCACCGCGACGTCGTTGTTGACGTGGGGGAGGGTCTTTACGTCGACATCGACCGCCGGCGCAGGAATGCCCGCGAGAAACGACTCGGTGCCGATGAGATGTGCGACAACGTCGTGGACGGTCCAGTTCGGGAGCGCTGTCGGTCTGCTCCAGAGCGATTCGTCGAGGTCCGCGAGGAGATCGGCGATGACGCTCCACTCGTCGAAGAGTGCTGACGTGATGGACTGTCTGTCGTTCATTCCTGCTCCAGTCGATCCATGCCCGCGCGGATGGCTGCTGCTGTCGCTGCGGGGTCCTTGCTTCGGCGCAGTACCAGGCCCGAGGCAAACCGGAGTTTGTCGCCGGACTGCCTGGGCACGACGTGCAGATGCACGTGAGCGACCGTTTGGAATGCCGACTTGCCGTCGTTCATGACGAGGTTGGCGCCGTCGGAACCGAGGTCCGACCGCCGGACTGCCAAGGCCAACCCGTGCCCGACGCGGAAGATGCGCGAACCGAGGTCCGGGTCGAGATCCTCGAGTTCGGCGGCGTGAACTTTGGGGATCACGAGCGCGTGGCCGCGGGTGATCGGGCGGATGTCGAGGAACGCCATTACGTCGTCATCCTCGTACAACATCGTGGCCGGAGCCTCGCCTCGGACGATCATGCAGAAGATGCATTCGCGCATGGCGATCAGACTATGCCTGCGATCAACGCGGGCAGCCCGAGTGCCGCCGTAGTACGCCACGAGAAGTCGACTTGGTCGGTCAGCTCGGTCGCGACGGGGTTGATTTCGATCACATTTACGCCTGCGCCGCGAGCGACCGACGGCAACCCGGCGGCCGGGTACACGACGCCCGATGTCCCGACGACAAGAAGGACATCGCAGCTCTCGACCGCGTCGATCGCGGCGAGCCATGGGGCTTCAGGCAGCGACTCACCGAACCAGACGACCCCCGGGCGAACTGGACTCGCGCAGTCCGTGCATGACGGTGGAGGGATGCGCTCGGTGGGTTCGCTCACGGGATCGACCTCGGCCGGCTTGCCGCACTCGCTACAGCGTGGAGCGAACAGGCTCCCATGCAAGTGTTCGACGTTTGTGCTGCCCGCACGTTCATGCAGGTCGTCGACGTTTTGGGTGATGATCCGAACGTTTGCATCGCACCCTGCGAGCGCGATGTGCCCGGCATTGGGCTTCGCAGCGCGGACCAGTTCGGCTCGCCACTGATACCAAGCCCACACCAAATCAGCGTCTGCTGCCCACGCATCCGGAGTCGCGAGCGCGGCGGCGTCGTAGCGCTGCCACAGTCCTGTCTGCGCGTCGCGGAACGTCGGTACCCCGCTCTCCGCCGACATACCCGCCCCGGTCAGGACTGTGACGTTTTTCGCAGTACGGGTCGCGTCAGTGATTTCGGGGGGCACATCAGGGATCATGAGACTCCACGCTAGCGGCGGGCGATAACGGCCTGGACGTGGTTCTCGGTTAGGCTCGCCCCCGGCCTTTCGAACGCGTGAGCAACCGAAATGCGTAACTTACTTTGCAGTAAGTTCTGTATCTGTTTTAGTTGCGTACGCGTCCAAATTAGAAGGAAGTGTCTGGAAGTTGGAGACATCGCAGAGTGGCGAGCGACCGACCATCGGCGTCGTTCGTGAGACCAACGACGGCGAACGCCGCGTTGCCATCGTGCCGAAGACCATTCCATCCTTGATTGCGAAAGGTGTCGACATCATCGTCGAGGCCGACGCAGGATCGGGCGCGCTGATTCCCGACGAGCTCTTCGTCGATGCAGGCGCGACAATCGGCGATCCCTGGTCTGCCGACGTGGTGGTGAAGGTGGCTCCGCCGAACGAGAGCGAAGTCGCCAAGCTGTCGAAGGGCCAGACCCTCATCGGATTCCTCGCACCGCGCAACGCCGACAACAAGATCGACGCCCTGCGTGACGCGGGCGTGCAGGCCTTCGCTGTCGAGGCGATCCCGCGCATCTCCCGCGCACAGGTGATGGATGCGTTGTCGTCGCAGGCGAACGTTGCCGGCTACAAGGCAGTCCTCCTTGCGGCGTCGGAGTCCACGCGCTTCTTCCCGATGCTCACCACCGCGGCAGGCACGGTGAAGCCAGCGACCGTGCTGATCCTCGGCGTCGGTGTCGCAGGCCTTCAGGCCTTAGCCACGGCCAAGCGCCTCGGCGGCCGACCCACCGGATACGACGTGCGACCCGAGGTTGCCGACCAGGTGCGGTCCGTCGGTGCGCAATGGCTCGACCTCGGCATCGACGCTGCCGGTGAAGGTGGCTACGCCCGCGAGCTGACCGACGACGAGCGTGCCAAGCAGCAGCAGGCGCTCGAAAACGCGATCAAGGGTTTCGACGTCGTCATCACGACCGCGCTGGTCCCGGGCCGTCCCGCGCCGCGCTTGGTCACCGCAGCAGCAGTCGAAGGCATGAAGCCGGGCAGCGTCGTCGTCGACCTCGCCGGCGAGACCGGCGGCAACTGCGAACTGACCGAACCGGGCAAGACGGTCGTCAAGCATGGCGTCACCATCGCGTCGCCATTGAACCTGCCCGCCACGATGCCTGAGCACGCAAGCGAGCTGTACTCCAAGAACGTGTCTGCGTTGCTCGAGTTGATGTTGGTCGACGGCAAGCTTGCGCCTGATTTCGAAGACCAGGTTCTCGCCGATTCGTGCGTTACCCGAGAGGTGAGCTAGATGTACACCGAGCTACTTTCCAATATCGCGATCCTGGTGTTGTCCGGGTTCGTCGGTTTCGCGGTCATCTCCAAGGTGCCGAACACGCTGCACACGCCGCTGATGTCGGGCACTAACGCCATTCACGGCATCGTCGTCCTCGGCGCGCTTGTGGTCCTCGGCCGGATCGAGAACCCGTCGGTCGCCGTGCAGATCATCCTGTTCGTCGCAGTCGTGTTCGGAACGCTGAACGTAATCGGTGGCTTCGTTGTCACCGACCGGATGCTGGGCATGTTCAAGAGCAAGCCTGCTCCGGCAAAGACGAGTGGGGCTGACAAGTAATGGACAACCTCGTAACAGTGCTCTACATCATCGCTTTCGCGATGTTCATCTATGGCCTCATGGGTTTGACGGGGCCGAAGACTGCCGTGCGCGGCAACCAGATCGCGGCCGTCGGTATGGCGCTCGCCGTCATCGCAACGCTGATCGCGGTCCGTGACACGACCAACTGGATCCTTATCGTCGCCGGCCTCGTCGTCGGTGTGGCCCTCGGCGTCCCGCCCGCACGCTTCACGAAGATGACCGCGATGCCGCAGTTGGTCGCGTTCTTCAACGGCGTCGGTGGTGGCACAGTCGCATTGATCGCATGGGCCGAGTTCATCAACAGCAGCGGCTTCTCCGTGCTGCACGACCCGCTGACCATCCCCGTCATCGTCGGCTCGCTGTTTGCCGCGATCATCGGTTCCATCTCGTTCTGGGGCTCGCTGATCGCCTTCGGCAAGCTGCAGGAAATCTTGCCCGGTAGCCCGATCACGCTCGGTCGTTTGCAGCAGCCGTTCAACGCACTGCTCCTGATCGGCGCGGTCGCGTCAGCGGTCGTCATCGGTTTGGGTGCGTCCGACGGTGGCGTCTCGCAATGGTGGATGATCGCCCTGTTGGTGCTGGCCGGTGTCCTCGGTCTGGCCGTCGTCCTGCCCATCGGTGGCGCGGACATGCCCGTCGTGATCTCGCTGCTGAACGCGCTGACCGGACTCTCGGCTGCCGCAGCAGGCTTGGCGCTCAACAACACGGCGATGATCGTCGCGGGCATGATCGTCGGCGCGTCCGGCTCGATCCTGACCAACCTGATGGCCAAGGCCATGAACCGCTCGATCCCCGCGATCGTGGCCGGTGGCTTCGGTGGCGGCGGTGTCGCACTCGCTTCGGGCGATGGCGTCGAGCGGACCGTGAAGTCGACGTCGCCTGCCGACGCGGCCATCATGATGGCCTACGCCAACCAGGTCATCGTGGTGCCCGGCTACGGCATGGCCGTCGCCCAGGCACAGCACGCTGTCAAGGAAATGGCCGAGATGCTGGAGAAGCGTGGCGTCGAGGTCAAGTACGCCATCCATCCAGTCGCCGGTCGCATGCCTGGCCACATGAACGTCCTTCTCGCCGAAGCTGAGGTCAGCTACGACGCGCTCAAGGAAATGGACGACATCAACGGCGAGTTCCAGCGCACCGACGTCACCCTCGTCATCGGCGCCAACGACGTCACCAACCCAGCCGCTCGCAACGACCCGAGCAGCCCGATCCACGGCATGCCGATCCTCAACGTCGACCAATCCAAAGCGGTCATCGTGCTCAAGCGCTCGATGAACAGCGGATTCGCCGGCATCGAGAACCCCCTCTTCTACGCCGACACCACTTCGATGTTGTTCGGTGATGCCAAGAAGTCGGTCGGCGCGGTCACTGAGGAATTGAAGTCGCTTTAGTTCTCCGTCGAGCGCATAGTTTTGGTGGCAAATCAGCCTTTTAAAGCCACCATTTCTATGCGCTCGACGTTTATCCACAGGGCCTGGGCTATCCACAGGGCAATCTGTTTCCCCAGGTCGCTGCAATTTGGGTAGGTAGGCCGTGATGCAGGGTGGTCCACATGCGGCCAAACCTGCAGCAGATCAGAAACCGGCAACACGGAGTGTTCACGGTTCAACAAGCGCTCACCGAGTACACCCGCGCAGAGATCCGCACGCTCCTTTCGTGCGGTGAGTGGACGCGCGTCTTTCAGGGCGTGTTTCGCGAGACATCGACGCCAATCTCGCCATCCCTCTCAGTCGAAGCCGCGAGGCAGTCGATGGGGGCTACCGAAGTCGCAGCGTGCTACGAGACCGCTGCGGCACTCCACACGTTCCCAGTATTGGACGAACCGGCAACTCACGTGCTGTCTGCTGATGCGCGAATGACGCGCCGGTCAGGGTTGGTCGTGCATCGCGACGCATTCGAACCCGAGGACCTGTGCCGCATAGACGGAACTCTCGCGACCAGTGCTGCCCGGACCGCGATCGATCTCGCACGGACCAGTAGCCGGCTCGACGCGATCGCAACGCTCGACCTCGCGTGGCGTCGAAACGTTCTCAGTCGCGGGCGGCAGGGTGCGAGTATCGATGAGCTGAAGGCCGAGGCAGATCGTCAGGCTGGTAGGCGGGGGATTCGACAGGCGATAGAACTGCTCGGGCTCGCGAATTGGAAGGCTGAGTCGCCCATGGAGTCGAGGACGCGGCTGCAGTGCATCGACGGCGGCCTGCCGCATCCAGAACCACAGGTGATCGTGTGGCAGAACGGTATCGAGCGTCGAATCGATCTGGGCTGGCCTGAGTGGAAAATCGGCTTGGACTACGAAAGCGGACTCTGGCACACAGGCGACGCGGCGGCCTCGCGGGACAATCCACGGCACAACTGGCTCATCGACTACGTCTGGCTGATGTTCTACGCCGTCGCCCCGCAGGTGTATTGCCGCCCATTCGAGTTCGTCGATCCGATTAGGCGGGCAATCGATAAGCGGATCCGCGCGAGTGCATAGAAATGGTGGCTCAAAGGAATGAAATTGCCACCATTTCTATGCGCTCGACGCCGACGGCGCCCGGACCGCTCCGGCGAGAAGGGTGGCGGCGAGGACGCAGATCAGGGGGACTGCCATCGCGGTGGTGAGGGGGACGACTTTGGTGAGCCAGCCGATGAGGCTGGGTCCGGCGAGGAAGCCGAGGTAACCGATGCCGAATACCCGCGACATGATCGCGCCGGTCGAGGCGGTGCTGAGGTTGCCGGCTGCAGTGAAGATCTGGGGCACGCCGCCTGCGAGTCCGATGCCGAACAGGGTCCAGCCGACCAGGTTGAGGGATGTCCACGGTGACACCATCACCAGCGCCATGCCACCAGCGGCCAGCATGGTGCCGAAACGCAGCACGGCGACCGGACCGAATGCGCCCGCGACGCGGTCGGCGCCGAATCGGCCGATTGTCATCGCGATCGAGAAGGCGCCGAACGCCAGCGCAGCGACCGCGTCGGTGGAGCCGAGGCGGTCTTGCATTTGGAGCGCACTCCAATCGTTGGCCACGCCTTCGCTGAGCAGCAACGCGAACGCCAATACGCCGAGCAATACGACCTTGCCAGTGACGTGTGTGCGACCGCCCGGCTCGGCGCGGTCACGCCCGACCTTGGGAAGCAGCACCCGGCTACACAACACTGTGGCCACGACGCCGATACCGGACGCGAGGGCGAGTGTGTACCGGATATCCCATTGCGCCGCGAGGGTTGCCGACCCGAACAGTGCGCCGACGAATCCGCCGCACGAGAACAGCGCATGAAATGCCGCCAAGATCGGCCGACCGTACAGTCGCTCGACGTAGACCGCCTGCGTGTTCATCGACACGTCCATGACCCCATTGGCGAAGCCGAAGACAGCCAGCGCGATCGCGAGTTGCACGACCGTTGTGGCGAACCCAGGGCCCAACACCGTGATGCATAGCAACACCGCACCGATGGTGATCAGATTCTTGCTGCCGAAGCGGTCGGCGAGCGGGCCGGCGACCTGCATGCCTGCCAGTGCGCCCGGCGCCAGGATGAGAATCATCAGTCCGAGCGTCGCCTTCGAAATACCGGTCTGGTCGGTGATTGTCGGGATATGGACGACCCACATCGAGAGTAGGAACCCGTTGAGGCCGAAGATGCCGAAGACGCCGGCTCGCGCGGCCCGCGGTGGTGCTGCGATATCGGTGGCCATGAACCCAAACTACAGGCGGCCGAGTAAGCCGAGCGGATCCTCCATCATCGCAGCAACATCGGCGAGGAACTTGGAGCCCTGTTCGCCGTCGACGAGGCGATGGTCGAACGACAGCCCGAGCGTCGTCACCCACCGGACCGCTACCTCGCCCTGAAAGACCCACGGCCGCTGCCGAATTGCACCGAGGCAGAGGATTGCGGCCTCGCCGGGATTGATGATCGGGGTACCCGTGTCGATTCCGAATACGCCGATGTTGGTGATCGAGAAGGTACCGCCGCGCAGGTCCGCGGGTGTGGCCGCGCCTGATCGAGCGGTGGCCGCGAGTGTTCCTATGGCCGCACACAATTCGGGCAGGCTGAGCTGCTCGGCGTCTTTCACGCTCGGCACAAGCAAGCCACGCGGTGACGCGACCGCAATGCCGAGGTTGACGTAGTGCTTGGTGACGATCTCCTGGTGCTCTTCGTCCCAGGCCGAATTCAACGTCGGGTGGTCCCGCAGCGCGGCCAACACGACCTTTGCGACGAGCGCAAGCGGCGTCACCTTGAGATCGCGGAATGCGGGCAGCGTCTTCAGGTGGTCGATCAGTTCGACGGACGCAGTCGCATCGATCGTGACGAATTCGGTGACGTGTGGGATCGTCCGCGCGCTCGTGACCATCGCCTCAGCGGTGAATTTGCGGACGCCGGAAATCTTGGTCCGTGTCTCACAGTCGTTCGCCGTTGCCGGAACAGCTTGTGCACGTACATCTTCGACGGTGACAGGTCCGGTCGATGCCACTGCAGCGAGGTCCACACCGAGTTCGCGTGCGAGCTTGCGAGCCGACGGCTTCGCATCCGGCCGGCCGCCCTCGGCGGAGGGAGTTTCGACAACACTGATTAAGCGCTTGCCCCTGCGGCTTTCGGCAGCCGCGCCCGGACCGTACCCAACCAGGACCTCCTGGCGTTCGGGCGCTTCGTCGCCTTCGGTGGCGATGCGAATGATCGGCGTCCCCACGAGGACCGTCGCGCCGGGTTCGGCCAGCAACGCGCTGACCGTCCCGGCGTACGGCGATGGCAACTCCACCAATGCTTTTGCGGTCTCGACTTCAGCGATCGTTTGGTTGAGCTCGACCTGGTCGCCGACCGCGACCGACCACGAAACGAGGTCGGCCTCGGTCAGCCCTTCGCCGAGATCGGGGAGCCGAAACTCTTGGAGGGTCATGCCGCCAACGTCCGGTCCACCGCGTGCAGGATGCGGTCGGGATCGGGCAGGTGGTGCGATTCGAGTTTGGCTGGGGGATAGGGAATGTCGAAGCCACCCACCCGCAGTACCGGCGACTCCAGTTGGTAGAAGCAGCGTTCGGAGATGCGTGCCGCGATCTCCGCGCCGAGTCCGAGGAATACCGGTGCCTCGTGCACGATCACGAGTCGCCCGGTCTTGCGGACCGAGGCTTCGATGGTGTCGAAGTCGATGGGTGACAACGACCGCAGGTCGATGACCTCGATCGAATGACCCTCCTCGCCAGCTATTTTCGCTGCCGCAACGGCGGTGGGGACCATCGTTCCGTATGCGACGATCGTCGCATCGGTGCCTGCACACACGACCCGCGCCTTGTCCAACGCCAACGACGGCTCAGCCTCGAGATCGACCTCGGCTTTGTCCCAGTACCGCCGCTTCGGCTCGAAGAAGATCACCGGGTCGTCGAGCTTGATCGCCTGCTGAATCATCGCGTAGGCATCTTGTGGATTGCTCGGTGCCACGACGCGCAGTCCCGCGGTGTGTGCGAAGTAGGCCTCCGGCGATTCGGAGTGGTGCTCGACCGCGCCGATGCCGCCGCCGTACGGAATCCGAATCGTCAGCGGCGCCTTGACTTTCCCGCCGGTGCGATAGTGGATCTTCGCGACCTGCGAGACGATCTGATCGAACGCCGGATAAACGAAACCGTCGAACTGGATCTCGCACACGGGTCGGTAGCCGCGTAATGCGAGCCCGAAAGCCGTTCCGATCACACCGGATTCGGCCAGGGGCGTGTCTATGACCCGGTTGTCGCCGAAATCCTTTTGCAGCGAGTCGGTTACGCGGAACACGCCGCCGAGCTTGCCGATATCCTCGCCCATGAGGACGACTTTCGGATCGTCCTCCAATGCCCGCCTGAGGCCGGCGTTGAGGGCTGCGCCCAAGGTGATCATGATGCCTCCTCGAATCCAGCGAGGTACGCGGCGTATTCGCGGCGTTCCTCGTCGAGCATGGGATGTGGTGTGGCGTAGACGTTGTCGAACAGCGCGGACGGTGCCGGATCGACCATGCCGATCGTCGCGGACCGGATCCGCGCGGCGACCTCGTCGGCTCGGCGCGCGACGCGAGCCAGGAATTCGTCGTCGAGCAGCCCTTCGCGTTCGAGCAGCCGATACATGCGGTCCAGCGGGTCGCGCGAGCGCCACAGCTCCGTTTCGGCGGCCGACCGGTAGCGGGTGGGATCGTCGGACGTCGTATGCGGACCCATCCGGTAGGTGATCGCCTCGATGAACGACGGACCGCCACCTTCGCGGGCACGTTTGATCGCCTGCCGCGTGACAGCCATGACCGCGAGCACGTCGTTGCCGTCGACCTGAACTCCGGGAATGCCATATCCATAGGCGCGCCGCACAATTGGCGTCGCGCTCTGCAGCCGAACCGGCTCGCTGATGGCCCATTGGTTGTTCTGGCAGAAGAAGACGACGGGTGCGCTCCAGGAACTTGCGAACCCGAGCGCTTCGGCGATGTCGCCTTGGCTGGATGCGCCGTCCCCGAAGTAGGCGATGGTCGCAATCTCGGCGCCGTCCAGATGCGAGCCGAGCGCATAACCAGTTGCGTGAAGCCCTTGCGCGCCAACGATGATCGCGGGATTGGTCATGTTCACGGCATCGGGATCCCAGCCGGAATGCGCGACGCCGCGCCACATCCGAGTAAGGACGGCGGGGTCGACGCCGCGACAGTAGGCGACTGCGTGCTCGCGGTAGCTCGTGAAGATGTAGTCGTCGGGGTGCAGTGCGCGTGCGGACCCGACCTGCGCGGCTTCCTGCCCGAGCATCGGGGCCCACAGGCCGAGTTCGCCCTGGCGTTGCAGCGCGGTTGCTTCGGCGTCGATTCGGCGTACGACGACGAGGTCTTCGTACAGCGCGCGGAGCTGCTCCGGACCGATGTCGGCGACGACGGCCGCGTGTTCGCGGTCGAGTACTCGACGGCCGTCGGGTTGGACCAACTGGACGGGGTAGGCCGGTTTCTCAGCCATGGCAACCTCCTGCGGCGACATTGTGTGTCGTACTTCACAGGATCCACGATTATGCGCACTGCGCAAGTGGAAGCAAATCAACTGCGCACTGTGCATGGTTTATGACCGGCGCGGCGTGTCATACTGCGCTACATGACCAGTTTGGACGCGACAGACGCGAAACTGCTGTTGCAGCTGCAAACCAACCCGCGCGCGACAGGAGTCGAGCTCGCCGCCCGGCTCGGATTGTCACGCAATACCGTGCAGGCGCGGCTTGCCAAATGGGACGAAGAGGACGTGCTTGCGCCGTTCGATCGACGTGTCGATCCGCGCAATCTCGGCTATCCGCTGTCGGCGCTCGTGGCGATCGTGTGCGACCAACATCAGCTCGATCCGGTGGTCGACGCACTTGCCGAGATCGCGGAGGTGGTCGAGGTCCACGGGATATCCGGCCTCACGGACCTGTCGGTCAAGGTGGTCGGCCGCGACGCAGACGACCTCTACCGGATAGCCGGTCAGATCCTGCGTATACCAGGGGTCGAACGAACGAACATGGCACTGATCATGCGGGAGTTGGTCGGGCTACGGATGGCCCCGCTGCTGAAGCGGTTGGCGGATCAAGGGCGCTGAGTCAGGTGCCTGTCCGCGTGATGACGAAGACGAGGGTCAGGATGCTGAGCAGCAAGAATCCCAACGGCAGTAGGGCATTGATACGCATGTCGGGATTGCCGTAATCGCCGTAGACGACGCGTTGGCCGGTCGCCCAGATGAACACGAGCCCCAAAATGATGCAGCCGATGAGGCCGAGTAGCGGAACCCAGTAGCCGACGATCAGTCCGGTACCGCCGACGATCTCTGCACCGCCGATGCTTCGCGCCAAATTCTCCGAGATCCCACGACTCCGGTACAGCCGCCATAGCGGGCCCCGCAACTGTGTCAGTGGTATCCCGAACGTGAACGCGCCGGCCGCCAGTGCGACCGAACAGACAATGGCGGCGATCTCCATAGGTGGTTCCTATCACCCCACGGCGCCCCGATGGGCGGCTTTGCCCGCCGCGCCTGCCAGGTCGGTGTACTGGCCTACGATGCAGCCGTGGACATAGCAGGCAAAGTAGCCATTGTCACCGGTGGCGGCGCTGGCATAGGCGAGGCCATTGCACGGCGCATCGCTCTCGGTGGCGGCAAGGTCGTTGTCGCCGACCTCAACGAAGCCGGTGCCAACCGGGTCGCCGAATCCATCGGCGCGAGTGCGCTCGCGGTGGCGGGCGACGTCTCCGACGAATCCGTACTTCGCGCGATGATCGAGCGCGCGGAGTCCGAATTCGGTCCGGTGGACATCTTTTTCGCCAACGCGGGGATCGGTGGCGGGCTCGGTCTGGAAAGTACCGACGAGCAATGGGACCTCGCCCTCGAAGTCAACGTGCTCGCTCACGTACGCGCCGCGCGGCTGCTCGTCCCGAAATGGCTGGAGCGGGGAACCGGCTACTTCGTGTCGACCGCATCGGCGGCCGGGTTGCTGACCCAACTCGGATCGGTGCCGTACGCCGTCACCAAGCACGCTGCCGTCGGGTTTGCGGAGTGGCTGTCGGTGACTTATGGCAACCGCGGCATCGGCGTCAGCTGCCTGTGCCCCATGGGCGTCAACACCGCACTGTTGAATGCGGGCTTCGAAACAGGCGACTCCGCAGGGGCTTTGGCGTCCAAAGCGGTCCGAACCGCCGGTGCCGTTCTCGAGCCTGCAGAGGTTGCGGACCTGGTGATCGAGGCCATCGGGGTAGGTCACTTCTTGATCCTGCCGCACCCTCAGGTGCTCGACATGTACCGCTACAAGGGCGCCGACTACGACCGTTGGATCGCCGGAATGCGGCGGTTCCAAGACGCTTTGCTGGGCCGTGTCTCTCATCCTTCGAGACCCGCCCCAGGTGTTGTCGGGGCCGCTCCGCAAGCTCCGCGGCCAGGGTCGCCAGAATGACGGTTGTCGGGCTCGACGAGGCTGCAGTAACGGCGTGGATCACCGAGCTCGGCGTGGGTGCGATCCCGCCGTTGCGGTTCGAACGGATCGGGAACGGTCGCTCCAACCTCACTTTCTCGGTCCGTGATTCGGGCGGAGCGCGGTGGGTGCTGCGGCGGCCTCCGCTCGGCACGTTGCTCGCGTCGGCGCACGATGTCGTCCGCGAACACAAGATCCTCACCGGACTGCAGGGCACGGACGTTCCGGTGCCGAAAGTGCTTGGGCTGACCGAAGACCCAGCCGTCACCGACACTCCGCTGCTGTTGATGAGCTATGTCGGCGGCATCGTCGTCGACGACGTTGCTGTGGGTGAGACGCTGAGTGTGGAGCGCCGCGCGAAAATCGGCGCGTCGCTCACCGACACCCTCGCCAGCATCCACGCCGTAGACTTGGAAAGTGCCGGCTTGAACGATCTGGCGAGTCACAAGCCTTATGCCGAGCGTCAACTCAAGCGGTGGGCGGGCCAGTGGGAGAAGTCGAAAACCCGTGAGCACCCGGGCGTCGACGAACTTGCAGCGCGGTTGCACCGCTCGGTCCCAGCGCAGGTGGAGACGCGCCTTGTGCACGGCGACTTCCACCTCAGTAACGTGATCACCTCTGCAGAAGACGGCCACATCGTCGCCGTACTGGACTGGGAGTTGTGCACCCTGGGCGACCCGCTCGCCGATATCGGCGCCCTGCTTGCGTATTGGCCGCAAGCGGGCGACGCCTTCGCCGGTCCCTTCATGGCGTCCACGCTCGAGGGTTTCCCGAGTCGGCAAGAACTTGCCGCGGCCTACTTCGCGGCGACGGGGAGAGATGCTGCGGCTCTTGGCTTTTGGCACACCCTGGCGCTCTGGAAGATCGGCATCATCGCGGAGGGGATTCTGCGTCGGGTGATGAACGATCCGCGCAACGCAGGCAAGACGCCACCGTCGAGCAAGTTGGTGGACGACATCATCGAACGTGCGCTTGCGGTCGCCGACGAGGCAGGCCTTTAAATCCGTGCATAGCCAACCAATGCATTTCCAATGACTTGGCTATACGCTGCTCCGGATGTGTGTGGCACACCAACAGGAGACCAATCTATGAAAATCTCGACGAGACGAACCACGGCGATTGCGGCCACCCTGATCGCAGTGACTTTGTCACTGGTCGGCTGCAGCAAGGACGACTCGTCGTCGTCCTCGAAGGACACAACAACAACCTCGGCGGCGGCCAGCTCGTCGAAGACCTCGGCAGCGAAGTCGTCCAAGCCGAAGGCTTCTCCGCGCACGACCGACACGTCGAAGCCGGGCGCGAACAAGACGATCGCCGATTACATTGCTTCGAACAACATCAAGGAAACGCCCGTCAAGCACGGCGACCCCAATTCGCCGACCATCGACCTTCCGGTTCCGGACGGCTGGGAAGTAGCAGGCGACAACGCGCCTGACTACGCCTACGGCGCGATCATCTACACCGGACCAGAAGCCACCGACTACGTTCCGAGCGTCATCGCGATCCTGTCGAAGCTCGAGGGCGGCAACGTCAACGCGAAGGACCTGCTTGCCGTCGCCGAGGGCGAGTTGAAGAACCTCCCCGGCTACAAGGAACTCGGCCCGGGCGAAAACGTGACGTTGAGCAGTTTCCCCGCCTACGACTACGCCGGACTGTTCACCGACGAGGGGCAGTCGAAGGTTGTCGCACAGAAGACCGTCGTGATCACCGGGGCTGACGGCTCCCTCTACGTGCTGCAGCTGAATGCCGATGGGCTCGAGGCGCAGGCCGAAATCGTCGGCACCGCTCTCGAGGCGATCGACAAGGAAACGACGATCACTCCCTGACGCTCGCCGCTATACCTAGATTCCACAATTGTCCGCACGTAGGTCCCCGCCTACGTGCGGACAGCTGTGCATGATGGGTAGGTGACCAAAATCGAAGTGGTCGAAGGCGATATAACGGACATTCAGGTTGATGCCATCGTCAATGCGGCGAATTCGTCGCTGCTCGGCGGGGGTGGTGTGGACGGTGCCATCCACCGCGCAGGCGGTCCGGCGATTCTCGCCGAATGCAGGCAGTTGCGAGCGACCGTCTTACCCGATGGCTTGCCGCGAGGCGATGCAGTGGCAACCACGGCTGGAAAGCTGCGTGCTCGCTGGGTGATTCACACAGTCGGTCCGGTGTACTCACGGACCGAAGATCTGTCGCACGTGCTGCGGTCGGCGTACACGCGAAGCCTCGAGGTCGCCGATGAATTGGGCGCTCGCACGGTCGCATTCCCACTGATCTCCGCGGGTGTCTACGGCTGGCCTGCCGACGACGCTGTTCGCCAAGCGGTCGGTGCTGTGCGGAGCGCGAACACTGCAGTCGAGCACGTGACCTTCGTTGCGTTCGGCTCGGCCATGGCGCGGCTGCTGCGATCGGAAGTAGGTCCGTCATGACCGATGTACTGATCTCGGTCGAGGAGTTGGCCTCGTCGATCGACGAGGTCGTGCTGCTCGACGTGCGGTGGGCACTCGGCGACCCCGACGGCTATCGCCACTATCTCGAAGCGCACATCCCGGGCGCGGTCTTTGTGGACCTCGAAACCGAGCTGGCCGACCCACCTTCGCCGGCGGCCGGGCGGCACCCCCTGCCGTCGTTGGACGCGTTGCAGGCGAGTGCGCGCGAGTGGGGGATCAACGACGGTGATGCGGTCGTCGTGTACGACGCGACAGGCGGGATGGCAGCCGCACGCGCGTGGTGGTTGTTGCGGTGGGGAGGCCAGGCCGACGTACGCATCCTCGACGGTGGGCTGCCTGCGTGGATTGCTGCCGGCAACCCCACTGGCGCTGGCGTGCAAGGACTTCCAGCGGTCGGCAACGTGACGCTCGAGGGTAGCGGCATGCCGACGATCGATGCAGACGGCGCGCAGTCGTGGCAAGGCGTGCTGCTGGACGCGCGGGGGGGGCGAGCGGTACCGCGGCGAGGTCGAACCGGTCGATCCCAAAGCCGGTCACATCCCTGGTGCCCGCAGCGCTCCGACCACTCAGAACATCGACAACTCAGGCAGATTCAAGTCCGAGGCGGCGCTGCGCGAACGGTTCGCCGACATCGCCGGACCCGTAGCGGTGTATTGCGGGTCCGGCGTCACCGCGGCGCACGAAATCGCGGCGCTCGCCATCGTCGGCATCGACGCTGCGCTGTATCCGGGTTCGTGGTCGCAATGGAGCAACGACCCGACTCGGGATGTTGCGATCGGCCCTTAGGCCTGCCGGGAATACGCGGACGCTCGGGAAATCTGGTCGGGGGTGGGTCGAACTCCGGTGTAGAGGTCGAATTGCTCGGCGGCCTGCAGGGCGATCACTTCGGCTCCGGTGATCACCACCTTGCTGCGCTGGAGGGCGGCAAGTACGAGCGGCGTATTCGATGGTTTGGCGACGACGTCGAACACGACTTCGGCCGCGTCGATTGCATTCTCGGTGAAGGGCCGGGCAGTCGATTCGGGGCCGCCCTCCATGCCGATCGGCGTGGCATTGACGAGTAGCTGTGCGGGTGTGGTGAGCGACTGCGCCCACGACGCACCGTACTGCTCCGCGAGCGCTCGGCCCGCGGCGGCGTTGCGGGCAATGACCGTGCCGTTGGTGAATCCGGAGTCGTGCAGCGCCGCCACTACCGCCTTGGCCATGCCGCCGCTGCCCGCGACCGCATAGGAGAGTCCGGTGTCGACTGCGTTCTCCTGCAACAGATTCACGACAGCCTGGTAATCCGTGTTGTAGGCATGCAGCTCACCGTCTTCGTTCACGATGGTGTTGACCGACGCGATAGCGGATGCCGACGGATGCATCACGTCGAGGTATTGGATGCACTCTTCCTTGAAGGGCATCGACACCGAACAGCCACGAATACCGAGGGCTTTCACACCGCCGATCGCTGCAGCGAGGTCGGTCGTCGTGAACGCCTTGTACAAGAAATCGAGGTCGAGTTCGTTGTACAGGTAATTGTGAAATCGAGTGCCGATATTGCTCGGTCGCGCGGCCAGCGAGATGCACAGGGTGGTGTCTTTACCGATCAATCGGGAGTGGTCCACGTCCCTACGGTAGTTCAGCTGCAGCCCTTTGCAATGCGGGTGAGTACCCGCCGGTCGTCCGACGTGATCGGCAGTTGGTACTGGACTGCGACGGTCAGATACTTCCCAGCGTAAAAGCAGTGGTAGGCGCCGGCGGGCGGCAGCCAATCAGCAGGTGTGCGATCGCCTTTCGCCTGGTTGATCGCGCCCGAGACCGCTAGCAAGTTGTACTGGACATCGTTCGCGAACCGCATTCTGCGGTCCAACGGCCAGGTGGACGCGCCCATGTCCCAGGCCGCAGCAAGCGGATAGACGTGGTCGATCTGGACGTCGCCGGCGCTGGCTTTGGCGAACTGTGCGTTTTCGCCCGAGTACGGGTCGGCGAGCTTGCCTGCGAGGACGACGCAGTTGTGCGTGCCCGGCCGAAATTCGACCGCGGTGAGTTGTGCGGCAAGAACGTTGTTGCGGGTGTCGCAGCCGTCGTGACCGCCTGGGGCATCGGTGTCGTCGGTCCATGCCGGACCGAATACGCAGCTCTTCCCGCTCTGGCAGCTGCGTTCGTAGCCGCCGGGGTGCGGACGTTTGGGGACTTCGGTGACACGGGTGAGCAACTCCTCCAGCTGCGCACGCAGCGGACTGCCTGGGGCGGGTGGTTCGACGCGCCGTGCAATGACCGTGCAACCGCCGAATACGAGCAGCAGAACGCACCAACCCGCGATCCACATTCGACGCTTCGACGCGTCCCTCATCGGCTGAGCCCCCTTTGCAGTGAGCACAGTCTGCATGACGCCACCGACAGGCTCTGGGCGAGCGTGGTTGGATGGTTCGATGCTGCATGGGCTCTGGTCACCGGGGGCCGGCCTGCTGCTGTGGCGCGACGAAGTCGACGACATCGTTGCAGACCGAGCGCTCGCGCACATTTCACGAACGGGCAAGTTTCGCCGCCGTATCGATGTGCTGCGGCCAACCGCGGACGGTGTGACGACGGTCGGCATGTTGGCGCAGGCATGTGCGCCTGCATCGGCTGCGGACCTGCTCTTGGCGTCGCATTCGGACGGCGGACTCGCGGGCGATCTGCGCTATCTACGCCACGTCGCCCGCGGCATCGACAGATGGGTCCGGGCTGGGCGGATGGTGCCCGAGGTCTATCGCGCCGAAGGGGAGTGGTGGCCGCGCTGGCGCCTTCTCGGCGGCGAGCGACAGCGCGCGTGGCTTGCCGAGTTGGCTGCGGCGATGCCGTCGGTACAGCGTGCTCAGGGGCCCGCAGCGAAGGTCCTTGCGGATATGGTCGCCGAACTCACCGACCCGATTGCGCGGCTGGCCCTCGGACCGGCCGACGGGTCGACGCCGTTGGTCGAGGCGCTGCTGTCCGGGGATTCGCTCGACCAGGGCTCCCAGAAGCTCTCGAACGTCCTCGAAGAATGGCGCGGCTCACTGACCGTCGAAGAACCGGAGCTCGTGCTGCGCCTGCTCGAACCCGACGACGACGAACTCGTCGACTCGACGGAAGCGTTGTGGCGCCTCGAGGTCTGCCTGCGGCCCGAAGGTGAAGCCCCGAAACCGGTTCCGGTCAATCGCGTCGATCCGAACCTCCTGCGGATCGGCATACGAAAACTGGGTGAGGCGATGGCCGCGTACCCGCGGCTGCGCGACGTACCCACGGACCCACAGACTCTCGACCTCTTGCTGCCCACCGAAGTGGTGACCGACCTCGTCGCGCACGGTGCTGCCGAGCTGGCGGCGAAAGGCTTCAGCCTGCTGCTGCCCCGGGCCTGGAGTGTGGCGGCGCCCTCGCTGCGGTTGTCCGTGAGCGCTCCGGTTGCGGTCGGTGCGACGCATTCGTCGGTCGGCATGAACGAACTCGTCTCCTACAAATGGGAACTCGCCCTCGGTGATGCCGTGCTCACCGCTGAGGAGATGGCCCGGCTCTCGCGTGCGAAAGGCGACCTCGTCCGGCTGCGGGGACATTGGGTCCAGGCCGATCATCGTGCCCTGGTCAAGGCCGCGAAATACGTTGCCGTGCATTCCGTCGAAGACGGGACGCTCGGTGACCTTTTCGCCGCGTTCGGCTCGTCGGAGCCACCACCCGTGCCAGTCGAAGAGATTTCTGCGACGGGATGGGTTGGGGTGCTGCTGGATTCGACGGCCAGCCCGGTCGAGATTCCGGTGCCAGACGGACTCGATGCGACGCTGCGGCCATACCAGCGCCGCGGCCTGGACTGGCTTGCCTTCATGAGCCGGCTCGGCCTCGGGGCCGTGCTCGCCGACGATATGGGCCTCGGCAAGACCGTCCAGGTGCTGTCGCTGCTCGCGCATGAGAAGGCAACGACCCCAACGTTGTTGGTGTGCCCCATGTCGGTCGTCGGTAACTGGCAACGTGAGGCGGCGAGGTTCGTCCCAGGGCTGCGGGTGTTGGTCCACCACGGTCCGAGCAGGCTGTCCGGAGCCGCCTTGAAGGAGGTGGTCGCAGCATCGGACCTGGTGGTGACCACCTATGCTCTGCTTGCGAAAGACAATGCTCAACTGAGCGAAATGAGCTGGGACCGAGTCGTTCTCGACGAGGCGCAGCACATCAAGAATTCGGCGACCGCGCAGGCCAGGGCCGCGCGGGCTGTGCCTGCGCGGCATCGGATCGCGTTGACCGGCACACCGGTCGAGAATCGGCTCGAGGAGTTGCGGTCGATCCTCGACTTCGCCAATCACAAGATGCTCGGCACACCGCAACAGTTTCGCGCACGCTTCGCTGTGCCGATCGAACGCGAACACGACGAGGCCGCTGCGTCGCGATTGCGCACGATCGCAGCGCCTTTCGTGTTGCGACGGGTCAAGACCGATCCGTCGGTGATCTCGGATCTGCCCGAGAAGTTCGAGATGACGGTCCGGGCGAATCTGAGCGCCGAGCAAGCGTCGCTCTACAAGGCGGTCGTCGACGAGATGTTGCGCCAGATCGACGAGTCGGAGGGAATCGGTCGCAAGGGCGCTGTCCTTGCCGCGCTCACGCGGTTGAAGCAGGTCTGCAACCATCCCGCGCACTTCCTTGCCGACGGATCTGGCGTTCTGCGACGCGGGCAGCATCGGTCCGGCAAGCTCGGCTTGGTCGAGGACATTCTGGACACTGTCATCGCCGATGACGAGAAAGCGTTGCTGTTCACCCAGTTTCGGGCGTTCGGTGAGCTGGTCGCGCCGTATCTGCGCGAGCGGTTCGGCGCCGAGGTGCCGTTCCTACACGGCGGGGTACCGAAGTCCGCGCGCGACCGCATGGTCGACGAGTTTCAGGGCGACGGCGGCCCGCCGCTGATGTTGTTGTCGCTCAAGGCCGGTGGTACTGGGCTCAACCTCACCGCCGCGAACCACGTTGTGCACCTGGACCGGTGGTGGAACCCCGCGGTGGAGAACCAAGCCACGGACCGTGCCTTCAGGATCGGGCAACGCAAGAATGTGCAGGTCCGCAAGCTGGTCTGCGTCGGGACTGTCGAGGAGCGGATCGACGCGATGCTGACCAGCAAGAAGGAACTCGCCGACCTTGCTGTCGGAACGGGCGAGAATTGGGTGACCGAAATGAGCACCGACCAACTGCGTGAGTTGCTGAGTCTCGGCGATGAGGCGGTGGGCGAATGAGTCCGGGCCGCGGGCGTAATTTTCGCCAGTACGGGCAACGTCGTCCCGTCATCGGCGGTGTCGAGGCACGCACTCGCCGTGGCGCATTCGGCAAGACGTGGTGGGGTCGTGCGTTGATCGACTCGGTCGAGGCGCTGGCGGATGCGGGCCGACTGACCCGCGGTCGGACGTATGCGCGTGCGGGGCAGGTCGTGTCGTTCCAGGTCGGGGCGGGCGAGGTCAACGCTGAGGTGCAAGGTAGCCAGCCGCAACCGTTTTCGTCGACGTTCGTCATTACACCGCTCGATGCTGACGCGGTCCGCGAGGTGGTCGACACGATCCGCGCGACGCCAGGCATGCTCGCGGAGATCGTCTCCGGTTCGGTGCCGAAGGAACTGGGTCCGTTGCTGTTGCCGCAGCGCGCGAGTGAGCTCGACTTCGAATGCACCTGCCCCGATTCGGGTTGGCCGTGCAAGCACGTCGCTGCCGTCGCGTACCTGACCGCCGAGCATCTCGACGAGCGCCCCCTCGATATTCTGCTGTTGCGTGGCATCGAACTCGACGCGTTGATCAGCGGAGTCGAAAGCGAACCAGCTTGGGATGCAAGCGATCTCTACGGCGACCGCATCGAGCTGCCAGCGCTACCGACGGTCGAGCGGCGACCGGCGATCGACGACCTCGACACAATGCTGCTGCGCCGCGCAATGCGGTTGGTGTCGGAGGACGAAAAGGTCGTCGCTCAGGCGGTCCGCGAGTTGACGAGGCTCTACGACGGTCTCACCCAGTCGTGAGTCTTTTAGGAGTCTATGGACTCCTAAAAGACTCACGAGGAAATGTGCAGCGGTTCGCCTGCGACCAGCCAATGGACGCGATCGCCGATACCGGCATCCGCGAATTCGGCCTCCGCGACATCGCGGCCTTGGCGGAAGTGTGTCCAGCCCTCGTAGTGGACGGGAAGGATCGTCTTCAGGTCGAATTCCCTTGCAACGCGGACGGCTTCGGCTGCGTTCATGGTGTAACGGATCGGTCCCGAGAGGTACGGGAAACGCACGCCGCCGATGTGGAGCAAGGCGGTTCCGATGTTGTAGCGCGTCGCGATTTCGGAGACCCCGTCGAAATAGACGGTGTCGCCGGTGATCCACACCGGACCGTGTTCTTGGCCGTCCCATTCGAGCAGGAATCCGATGACCTGCCCGACGATCGGTCTGCTCAGGGGCGGTCCGTGCCTGCCGGGCGTTGCGGTGATGCGGACCTGTGTGCCTGCGTTGTCGACCGTCGTCGTCGCCCACGGTTCGAGTCCGACCGCATTGCCGCCCAGACGTTTTGCGGCAGAAGTGGTCGTGACGACCTTGCCCGCGGCTGGTAGGACGGTCCGGCCCACGTCGTCGAGATTGTCGGCATGGCCGTCGTGACTGAGCAGAACGGCATCGATCCGCCCGATGTCGCCCACTGCGATTGCCGGAGCCACCACTTTGCGCGAAAACGTTCCCCAGCCGAAGTGATACAGCTTGCCCGGTGGATCGAACGTCGGGTCGGTGAGAATGCGGACCCCGCCGATTTCGAGCAGCGCGGTCGGTCCGCCGATGTGAGTCACGGAGAAGTCCATGCCGCCAGTATCACAGTCAGGGGAAGGGGGTCTTCGGTATTCCAGCGACTTCCATTGGACTGGGGGAGACGTCGTTGTGTGCGGGCTCGTCGGTCGACCGGTTTCCCAGCATCAGTCCGGCAATCGTGGCGGCGAGGACGCCGGTGACGGCGACGGCAGCGAAGATCTTGCGGCGCGAGACCGCTGTGCCTGGCGGCGCTGACGCTCCGATGGCACGAGCGACTCGGATCACTCGGGCTGGGCGATCGCCGGCGAGGGCGACGGCGCCGCGAGCCGAGACGACTTCGGGATCGGCCTCGCTGATCGTCGGGAGATCCAGTGTGGAATTTAGCCATTCCTCGACGAGAGGGTTGCGTGTGCAGCCACCGAGGAGCACGACGGCTTCGGGGGTATCGCCGGACTCTTCCAGCAAGTGCCGGACGAACGACGCGGAGTCGTGGATCCCGGCCGATTGTAGATAGGCGATGTCGCTGCGGGTCAACACCATTCGGTTGCCGGTCACCGGATCTGCTGCGGTGATGATGCGATCGGAACTGAGTGCCTCTTTGTGCTGCCGGCAGGTCGCGACGTCGGAGGCGATGCCGACGTGAGCGAGGTGGTGGTGAATCTGGGCGTCGTACTCGTCGCCGCCTAGGACCGTACTGCGCCGGGTTCGGATCGGCGTTCCAGAGACGCAATCGGCAAGTGTGAGAGTGAGTCCCGAGCTGCCGAGGTCGTAGAGGACGACGGTCCCGGCTTTCGGGAGCCGGCCCGTAAAGCGCAGATAGCGCATCTGCGCGGTCGATTCCTTCACCAGACGGGTTGGGGTTGCGCCGGGTATCGGCACCGACGACTTGATCGACTCGGCATGCATGTCACAGCGGTAGGTGACTGCGATGGCAGTGATCAACTCGCCACGTTCGGCGGCCGCGGAGTGCATCGCATCGATTACCGCAGCGACCGGTTCGCCGACCGATGCGCCGGGCCGGCGCGCGACGACGCACTGGTCGATCGGATGCTGATGAGGCTGATCCGAGTGGGCGAGGATCGCGCGGGCGCCGCTCGAGCCCGCTGAAACGCCCAGCACCAGCACCATGGGTCAGATTGTGAACCTTCCGGTCCGAGAATCCAAGACACGAACGATCTCGAGGACGCCTGGCTGGACACCATCAGTCACACCAGTCACACTCGTCACAGCTGAGATTTGCTAACAGATCGGTAAGGAGTCGGTATCAGTGTCATGTCCGGGGGAACTACTTCCATGTAATTCCGAATAGCATTCCCCCGTACCCAGCACGAAAACCTGTTCCTGCCCGTCTGATTCGCCACTATCGGAAAGATACGATGACCAATAATGAGAGAAGGGCGCTGCGCCCCCTCGTGCGAATTGCTGCTATCGCCTTCGTCGGCGTCGGTATGTCCTTCACCTCCGGGGGATTGGCGGCCGCAGACGGCGGGCAGAACGTTGCACCCGCGCCAGTTGCGCCCATGCCAGTACAGACCTACGCCTGCGCGGCGGCCGAGGAGTCGGCCAAGGCGGCGGACGCTGCACAGATAGCGAAGAACACCGCAGACCAGAAGGCCACCGAAGCTGCGAGGAATGCCACCGCGACGCGGACTGCCGCAACCAGCGGGTTGGCCGAGCACGTCCCGTACGAGAAGCAAGCCGTCCTCGACGCGGCTGCGACCAAGGCGTGGAACGAAAATCAGGCTGCGATCGAGACCGCGCGGACCGCGACCGACAACTTGAACGCTGCCAACATCAAGGCCGCGGAACTCAAGTCGTGCGCACCGGCTGGGCCGTACTCGATCCCGGCCCTCGCTCCGGTCGGTGTCTTGCCGCCCGCGGTCGCGGCATTGGCACCACTCGTGCCTGCCCTCGCACCCGTTGTGCCCGCCGTCCCGGCCGCGATTCCCGCGACTGTTCCCGACGTTCCGATGGTCGGCGGACTAGGCAACCAGACGGACACGCCCGTCGCAGGTCTCGGTTCGGCGAAGGCGGGTGTCGATACTCCGGCCGCTGAAGTGCTCACCGGACGCAATCCGAGCGATGTATTGATCGGCGCGACAACCGAATTGCTGCGCTGGGCAGTAGGCATCGGCGGAATTCTCTTGGTCGTGTTCGGCACCCAGTGGGCACTCGTGCGGCGACGCGCGGTGGCTTCGGGTGAGGCGCCGTCAACCGACTTGCTGGGAGCCGTGCGCCACTGGCTTGGACGGCGTGGGTAAGCCACTCGCCGCGATTGTCTTGGGAGTGCTGCTGATCGGTACCTGGTTCGCCCAGCCGATCAGCAGCACTTCTGCGTTGACGCCCCGGCGAGCTGCGGTGCAGTACACGCCGCCGGGCATGGTTACCGAAGGTGTTGTGCCCCAAGCTGCTCCGACCTGGATTGCCATCGAACCCGGCGTATTGGCCAGGACGATGCTCGATCCTGCGGGCGTCCGGGCTGTCAACGGTGTGGTGGTCCCGGCAGACAACCGGCCGGTGTTTCGAACCGACAGCAACGAACCCGGTACCGATTCGCCGGGAACGTCGTTCATCGTCGGCCACAACTACGTCGACCAGTCGGGCGAGTTCATTCCGTTCTCGGCGCTCGAGAAGGTTGCCGTCGGCCAGTCGATCGTTCTCGGTACGCCGAACGGGACCCTGGTTTATGCAGTGCGACAGGTGATTCGGGTGCCGAAAACTCAGCTGGACGCGCGGACCGACCTGGTCGAGAACGTGCCGGGACGACTCATCTTGGCAACCTGCGACACCACGGCCGATGGTCGTGACACGACGGACAATCTGGTGGTCATTGCCGCTCTTGCTACCTGACGATCACGCCGGTGGCCAGCCGCCCGAGGCGAAATCGCCGGCGGCAAGCCGCAACTCGGCCAGGATCCGCACCAGCTCACTGAGCTTCTCGGCGTCGAGCCCGGGCTGACCGAAGACCTTAGCATTGAGTTGTTCGGTCGCCTCCAGCGCCAACGCCCTTCCAGCTTCGGTGATTTCGATCAGTGTGGCTCGCCGGTCGCTTGGATGGGGCACGCGCTTGACCAGACTCGCAGCTTCGAGGCGGTCGACGGCGTTGGTGACGCTCGTCGGGTGAACCTGCAGCCGTGCACTCGCTTTCGCCATAGGCAGCGCGCCGGTCCGGCTGAAGCTCAACAGAGTCAGCAACTCGTACCGCGCAAACGTGAGGCCGGTGGGCTTCAGCACCTCGTCGACTCGCGCCATCATGATCTGCTGTGCTCGCATCACCGAGGTCACCGCTGCCATGCCGTCGGCGACCGCGCCCCAGCCGTGGTCGGTCCACTGGCGGTGGGCCTCCTCGATCGGATCGCGGGGCAACGGGGTCGGCGGCATTCTTGCATGATCGCACGTGCGCCCGGAAGGTCGTGATTTTCGGCCGCAGACGGAGAACAATGAAGTCTGGCTGGATCGGGCATCTAGACATACATGGACATCCAACTATAGGATGACAACGGATAATAGCTGGTAGTCGAGAGGGAACGGGTACGAGGACATGGCACGTGAGTTGACGCACTTCATCGGTGGAGAGCATGTTGCAGGAACGTCGGGCAAGTTCGGAGATGTGTACGACCCGAACACCGGGCAGGTCCAGGCGCGTGTGCCGCTGGCCACGAAGGCGGAGGTCGAGGCAGTAATCGCCAACGCCGAAGAGGCGCAGAAAGAGTGGGCGACCTGGAACCCGCAGCGCCGCGCTCGCGTACTCATGAAGTTCCTTGCCCTCGTGCAGGACGAAATGGACTCGCTTGCCGCGCTGCTCTCCTCCGAGCACGGCAAGACGATCCCGGACGCCAAGGGCGACATCCAGCGCGGCCTCGAGGTAGTCGAGTTCGCCGTCGGCATCCCGCATCTGCTCAAGGGTGAATACACCGAAAGCGCTGGTGGTGGCATCGATGTCTACTCGATGCGGCAGCCGCTCGGCGTGGTCGCCGGCATCACCCCGTTCAACTTCCCGGCCATGATTCCGCTCTGGAAGGCTGCTCCCGCGATCGCCTGCGGCAACGCATTCGTCCTCAAGCCGTCGGAGCGCGACCCCTCGGTCCCGCTGCGCCTCGCTGAGCTGTTCCTGCAGGCAGGGCTGCCCGCCGGCGTCTTCAACGTCGTCAACGGCGACAAGGAGTCGGTCGACGCGCTCCTCCACGACCCGCGCGTCAAGGCCGTCGGTTTCGTCGGCTCGACCCCGATCGCGCAGTACATCTACGAAACCGCAACCGCCAACGGCAAGCGCGCACAGTGCTTCGGCGGCGCCAAGAACCATGCAATCGTCATGCCGGATGCGGACCTCGACGACGTCGCGGATCAGCTCGTCGGCGCTGGTTACGGCTCGGCAGGCGAGCGCTGCATGGCGATCTCGGTCGCCGTTCCGGTCGGTCAGGAGACCGCTGACCGCCTGGTCTCGAAGCTGACCGAGCGCGTCGGCAAGCTCAACGTCGGCCGCTCGGACGAGAAGGGCGTCGACTTCGGACCGCTCGTCGGCTCCGACGCACTCAAGCGCGTCAACGATTACGTCCAGATCGGTGTCGACGAAGGCGCAACGGCCGTCGTGGACGGGCGTGGCTTCAAGCTCGAAGGGTCCGAAGACGGCTTCTTCGCCGGTGCGACGTTGTTCGACAACGTCACCAAGGAGATGCGGATCTACAAGGAAGAGATCTTCGGCCCGGTGCTGATGGTCGTTCGCGCACACGATTACGAAGAGGCGCTTGCCCTTCCGTCGGATCACGAATACGGCAACGGCGTCGCGATCTTCACCCGCGACGGTGACACCGCGCGCGATTTCGCCACCCGGGTTCAGGTCGGCATGGTCGGCATCAACGTGCCGATCCCTGTTCCGATCGCGTACCACACCTTCGGTGGCTGGAAGCGTTCCGGTTTCGGCGATCTCAACCAGCACGGTCCGGATTCGGTGCGCTTCTACACCAAGACCAAGACGGTCACGCAGCGGTGGCCGAAGGGCTTGAAGGAGAACGCCGACCACTTCGTCATTCCGACGATGGACTGACATGTTCACACTGTCCGACGACGAGCAGGCAATCGTCGAAACTGCTCGTGACTTTGCCCTGGAGTTTTTGGCGCCCAACGCAATCGAGTGGGATCAGAACAAGCACTTCCCGACGGACGTCCTCCGCAAGGCGGGCGCCCTCGGGATGGGCGGGATCTACATTCGAGAAGAAGTCGGCGGCTCGGAACTGACAAGGCTCGACGCGGTCCGGATCTTCGAGCAGCTTGCATACGGCTGCCCGACGATCTCGGCGTACATCTCGATCCACAACATGGCCACGTGGATGATCGACAAGTTCGGCTCCGACGAGCAACGCCACGAATGGGTGCCTGCGCTCGCGTCGATGGAACACCTCGCGAGCTATTGCCTCACCGAGCCCGGTGCGGGCTCAGACGCGGCAGCCTTGAGTACCAAAGCTGTTCGCCACGAGGACGAGTATGTTCTCAACGGCGTCAAGCAGTTCATCTCGGGCGCCGGGTCAGCGGACGTCTACGTCGTCATGGCTCGTACGGGAGACGCTGGACCCAAGGGGATTTCGGCGTTCATCGTTCCGAAGGACACGCCAGGTCTGTCGTTCGGTGCGAACGAGAAGAAGATGGGCTGGAACGCGCAGCCCACTCGCCAGGTGATCATGGAGGATGCGCGGATTCCCGCGGCGAACCTGATCGGCAGCGAGGGCAACGGCTTTCGGATTGCGATGGCAGGGCTCAACGGTGGTCGGCTGAACATCGCAGCAGCGTCGGTCGGCGGCGCGCACGCGGCGTTCGACAAGGCGGTGTCCTACCTTGCCGAGCGAAAGGCGTTCGGCGCCAGGCTGCTCGATTCGCAGGCGCTGCAGTTCAAGCTCGCCGACATGCGGACCGAACTCGAAGCTGCCCGAACCCTGCTGTGGCGTGCCGCCGCCGCGCTGGATGCCGGCGATGCCGACGTCGTCGAACTGTGCGCCATGGCAAAGCGATTCGGCACGGACGGCGGATTCAACGTGGCGAACGATGCACTGCAGTTGCTCGGTGGGTACGGCTATCTTGCCGAGTACGGCGTGGAGAAAATAGTCCGCGACCTGCGGGTACATCAGATTCTCGAAGGGACGAACGAAATCATGCGAGTGGTGATTGCCCGGTCGATCGTGGGCTCCGTCAAATGACAGACGATGTTCTGATCGAGAAGCGCGACGGCCTCGGTCTTCTGCATCTCAACCGGCCGAAAGCGATCAACGCGCTCAATCATGCGATGGTGTTGGCGATTACACCTGCTCTGCGCGGCTGGATCGACGACGAAGAAGTGAGTGCCGTTGTCATCACCGGTGCTGGCGAACGTGGGTTGTGCGCAGGTGGTGACATCGTGCCGATCTACCACGATGCGCAGGGCAGTGGTAAAGCGACGCAGGACTTCTGGCGCGACGAATACATCCTCAACGCGTTGATCGCGAACTACCCGAAGCCGTATGTCGCCGTGATGGACGGCATCGTGATGGGTGGCGGTGTCGGGATTTCCGCGCATGGCAGCGTGCGTATCGTGACCGAGCGATCCAAGGTCGGAATGCCGGAGGTCGGGATCGGGTTGGTGCCCGATGTCGGCGGCACCTATCTGCTCCCGCGAGCACCGGGGGAGTTGGGCACTCACATCGCGCTGACCACCGGCAGGCTCGGCGCAGGCGACGCGATCGCCACCGGTTTCGCCGACCACTTCGTGCCGTCGTCGGATCTGCCGTCCTTCTTGGAGGCGTTGCACACGTCGTCGATCGAGGACGCGCTCGACAAGTTCGCTTCGGCAGCACCCGAATCTGAGCTGCTGGCTCAACAGGGCTGGATCGACGAGTGCTACTCAGCCGACACCGTCGAGGAGATCGTGGCTCGGCTGCAGGCGCACAGCGCGCCCGAAGCGGCAGCGGCGGCGGAGCAGATCCTGTCGAAGTCGCCGATCGCGGTGAAGGTCGCGCTGGAGTCGCTGCGGCGGGCGCGGAGGCTCACGACGATCGAAGAGGTGCTGAACGACGAGTATCGAGTGTCGCTGAGCTGCTTGAAGTCTCACGATCTCGTCGAAGGCATCCGCGCTCAGGTGATAGACAAAGATCGAAATCCACAGTGGCAGCCAGCGACCCTCGAAGCGGTCACGCCCGACCAGGTTGCCGCGTACTTCGCCGATCTCGGCGAACTCGAACTCGGATTGAAAGGTAAGTGATGAGCACACCCAGCAACGTCACAGTCGGCTTCGTCGGACTCGGCCACATGGGCGGACCGATGGCCGCCAACCTCGCCAAAGCCGGATATCAGGTGCTCGGATTCGACCTGGTCCCCGCCGCGCTCGAGCAGGCCGCCAAGGACGGCATAACTGTCGTCTCCTCGTCCGACGACGCCGCGAAAGCAGATGTCGTCATCACGATGCTGCCCAGCGGTAAGCACGTCCTGGATCTGTACAGCGGCGGCTTGCTCGCGGCAGCAAAGCCCGGCACGTTGTTCATCGATTCGTCGACGATCGACGTGGCAGATGCCAAGGCTGCCAACGAGTTAGCGGTCGCCGCTGGTCACCGTGCGGTCGACGCCCCCGTCTCCGGTGGTGTGGCGGGAGCTGCCGCCGGAACCCTCGCCTTCATGGTCGGCGGCGAGGCGGAGGACTTCGAAGCCGCCAAGCCGCTGCTCGACGTGATGGGTGCCAAGATCGTCCACTGCGGCGGTGCCGGTGTCGGTCAGGCCGCGAAGATCTGCAACAACATGATTCTCGGCGTTTCGATGATCGCCGTCAGCGAAGCATTCGTCCTCGGCGAGAAGTTGGGGCTGACCAACCAGGCCATGTTCGATGTCGTCTCCAATGCGTCGGGTCAGTGCTGGTCTTTGACGTCGTACTGCCCGGTCCCCGGACCCGTGCCTGCCAGCCCGGCCAACAAGGACTACCAGCCCGGCTTTGCCACCGCGTTGATGCACAAGGACCTCGGGCTCGCGGCAAATGCGTTGCGGGCCAACGGCGTCGACGGGCTGCTCGGTCTGCAGGCCGAAGAGATCTACAAACGCTTCAAGGACGAAACGGGCGGTGGGCTAGACTTCTCGGCCATCGTGACCGACATCCGTAAGCGTTCTGGAGAGGCCTGATCAGTGACTGATTTCGAGACGATTCTGCTCGAACGCAAGGGCAGGGTCGGCGTCATCACGCTGAACCGGCCGAAGGCACTCAACGCGCTGAATTCGCAGGTGCTGAAAGACCTGATCGTCGCGCTCGACGAACTCGAAGCCGACTCTGGGATCGGCGCGATCGTTCTGACGGGGTCCGAGCGGGCGTTCGCAGCCGGCGCGGACATCAAGGAGATGCAGCCGCAGTCGTACATGGACATGTTCATGAGCGACTTCTTCTCCGGCTGGGATCGCCTCGCGTCGGCACGCAAGCCCACGATTGCCGCGGTCGCCGGCTACGCGCTCGGTGGCGGTTGTGAGATCGCCATGATGTGCGACATCCTGCTCGCCGCCGACACCGCCAAGTTCGGTCAGCCGGAAATCACCCTGGGCGTGATTCCGGGAATCGGCGGGTCGCAACGACTTACCCGCGCGGTCGGCAAGGCAAAGGCGATGGATCTGGTCCTCACCGGCCGGACCATCGACGCCGAAGAAGCCGAGCGTGCCGGACTGGTCTCACGCATCGTCCCCGCCGCTGAGCTCCTCGACGAGGCGCTGAAGGTGGGGGAGAAGATCGCGTCCATGTCGCTCCCTGTCGCCATGGTGGCGAAGGAAGCGGTCAATCGGTCGTTCGAGACCACACTGTCCGAAGGAATCCGCTTCGAGCGCAGGGTTTTCCATTCGCTGTTCGCGACCGAAGATCAGACCGAAGGCATGACGGCGTTCGTCGAGAAGCGCAAGCCGAACTTCAACCACCGCTAGCCACTCACGAGCAGATCGGGGACTTTCGGCGATCGAAACGGGCCCAAATGCCCGCGTTCGCCGACCCGGACCAAATCTAGTGTGACCCCATGGCCGTCAAGGGAACTCGCGAGTTCGATGTCGCTGCAACGCCCGCAGCGATCATCGACGCGCTCGCTGATATCGAAGATCTGCCGACTTGGTCGGGACCGCACCGTGCCGCGAAAGTCGAATCGCGGTATCCGGACGGACGACCGGATCTTGTTCGTTCGCAAGTGAAGATCGTGGGCATCACCGACAACCAAGTGACCGAGTACACCTGGGACGGCGACAAGTCCATGGGTTGGAAACTTGTCGAGAGCAGCCAGCAGGCGAAGCAGGTCGGCTCCTACCAGCTGACCCCGTCCGCCAAGGGCACTCACATCGTGTTCGATCTCGAAATCGCTTTGAAGATTCCGCTGCCAGGCTTTCTGCAGCGCCAGATCCTCAACATCGCCATGGATACGGCGAGCAAGGATCTTTCGAAGTTCGTTCAGCGTCGCGCTGTCGCGTAATCGCCGTTCGACTCACAATGATTTCAAGGGTGGGCACGGACCCGCCGGTGCGGCAAAGTCATTCACCGATGCGGGTGTGGCTGAGTGGCAAGGCACCGGCCTGCAAAGCCGTTCACACGGGTTCGAATCCCGTCACTCGCTCTAGCGAAAGCCCTGGTCAGCGCAGTTTGCTGGTCAGGGCTTTCGTCTCGAAATTTCCGAGTTCTCGCTACACTGCCCCGGGGGATCGACGAGGGGGCCACATGGCGAAGCAGCTGCTGACACTACCGAAGGACTTTCGGGAGAGAGGCGAGCCCTACACGCTCGGGGAGCTGCAGGAGATCTTCGCGACGCGATCGGTCGACGCGCGCGGCGGGTACAGCAAAGAAGTCGCGCTCGCGATGCGTACCGTCCGCGCCGACGGCGTGCGTTGGTTGCTGGACCAGGGTGCCGACATCGAGGCCGAGAGCAACTTCGGACGCACGCCGTTGACCAGTCGGATCTCCCACAAAGATGTGGAGGTGGTCCGGCTTCTTCTCGAGCGTGGCGCCGATCCGGTGGATTCCGCGCACAAGGACACCCCACTGGGTGAAGCCGCGACCACCCATCAACTGGAGATCGTCGAACTGCTTCTCGCTGCCGGCGCCGACGTCCACGCCACCGACACGATGGGCTGGACGCCGCTGGACCTCGCCGTGCTCCGAACAGACCCGCACAACGGCCCCAATGCGCTGCCGGTCATCCGTCTGCTGGCTTCTCGTCACGCCAGACTCAACGATCAGGTGCCGCCATACCTGCGCCGTGCGATGGCCAACCTCTACCGGTTCGAGGCCGCAGGCAACGTGACTGTCGACATGCGCGAGGCTCTCAACGAAGTGCTTGCCATGTTCGACGTCACGCCTCCGGCGCGCCCGCGTGTGCTCGCCGACGGCGAACCGATCGTCGTCTCCTCGACCGACTGGAGGAAGCAGTTCTCCGAGTTATGGGGGATGCTCGTCCCGAACGGCGGCGCCGCGGCGAGCGTTCAGGGCGAAGTTGTGCGCATCGCGGGTCGTATCGGCCACGATTATGTGGACAAGTCCGGTCGGTCAAGCCTTGGGCCGCTCTTGGTTCGAATCGACCAGGCAGCCGAACTGGCGGAAGTGAGTGGCGGCTGCCGCGGCCGATATCTCCATGGACGAAGCGCACAAGCGTAGTTCAACTAGCGATTCGTTCGATGACACCGAGCGCGCGAGTGAACGCCCCTGGCGCGAGTCGCTTGAGCTGCCACGCAACTTTTGCGTCCAGTTGTGGCATGACATGAAGTTGGCCGCGATCGTGGGCGTCGAGTGTGGTCTGGGCGATCGATTGCGGCGACGATCCGATCCATTTCATGAGCGTGTCCGCGAGCTGGGCAGCTGATTCGGTAATCGCGGTGTTGTCGTTGATGTTGGTTTTGACCAGTGTGGGGCAGAGCACGGTAATCGTCACACCAGTTCCGCTGAGTTCTGCTGCGAGCGTCTCGGATAGCGACAACACGCCGGCTTTGCTGACGTTGTATGCGGCCATGCGTGGGCCAGCACCGAAGCTGGCGGCCGATGCCACGTTGATGATGCCTCCGCTGCCTCGTTCGCGCAGGCGAGGCGCGAGAACGTGGCAGCCGTGGATGACGCCCCAGAGGTTGACCTCGATTGTGCGGTACCAGTCGTCGAGCGGGGTTTCGCCGACGACGGTGCCTCCCGTCCCGATTCCGGCGTTGTTGATCATCAAGCTTACCGAGTTGCCGAACCAGCCTTCGGCGACGTTTGCGAGGTCGAGCACTTGGCGTGCGTCGGCGACGTCGCACTGTATGGCTATCGCGTCTCCGCCTTTGCTCGTAATCAGGGTGCTGGTCTGTTGCGCGCTGCCGATGTCGATGTCGGCGCAGACGACGCGGCCATCCCGTCGGCTGAGTTCGATGGCGAAGGCGCGGCCGATTCCGCTGCCCGCGCCGGTGACGACTGCGTCAGCGCCGTAGGTGCGTCGATCGCGCCGGGCGAACGGCCATACATTCATGAGAGCCCCTGTGAGAGTTGATGTTTCGAAACTGGATGGTGACTTGGTTGGGCGAGCGGTCTGTCAGCAGCGTGCTACTTCACAGGGAGCGCGCCGTCCATGCCGCCGACGTCGGTGACCAGTCGTTGTTTTGTCGATGGTGACGTTCTAGGTGACGGTGGTTTGTGCCCGTGGAAGGTTGGGCGCTCGTGGAGATCCCGTTGAGGAACACCTTCACCGAGTAGAGTCCGCCGGTTTCGGAGGCAACGGCGGCATCGATCGGTGCTGCGCTCGCATGGTGTACGTGTCTTCGATTTGCTCGCGCAAATGCTTTTCTACGTAGCGGATCGCCGCTTTGCTGAAGGCGAGCAGTGCGACGTCGATGGCCTTGGCGGTGAGTCCGGATCCGACTGTGTAGTCGCAGGTGACGCTGAGTTGTGTCGATTCGGCGCGAAGGCTGTCGAGTTGCATACAGGTGGTTGCTTCCATCTTCTTTGCGTTGCACCGCAACGTTATCCGGCTGTCGTTCACCCATTCGAGAACCGAAAGATGTAGGTCGAGTTTCATTGGGCCGATGTCCAGTGTGCTGGTGAATTCTGCCCCGACGCCGCGAGTTTGCGTTCCAGTCGGTTCGAATCGTTCGAGTCCCAGCATGTATTTCTCGATGTTGCGATAGTCCGAGATATAGGCGAACGTGTGATCGGCAGTAGCGTTGACCTCTGCGGAATTCGCGACGTGACCCACCTTATTTCTCCTTATTTGATGACGGGTAGGAATTGGTCTCGATTCGAATCTCCGGGCTACGCGGTCGCTGCCCGCGCCGCATTGGCATCACCGTCGGTCGTGGAGCCGCAGCGACGATCGTGGGCTGGTGTAGCGCGCGGTGAAGCGGCCAGTTCCGGCACCGATCAGGGGTCGGCGCGCCACGGCCACCGGGGTGGCCGAATGGATCTGCAGGAGCAGGCCCGAAGGTGCCCCGACACCGCTTCACCGAGCTGTGGGGATCACAACGATCGAGCGATGATTTCCTTCATGATTTCGGTGGTACCGGCATAGATTTTTTGAACACGCTGGTCGACCCACATCCGGGCGATGGGGTACTCGGTCATGTAGCCGTACCCGCCGTGCAGCTGGAGGCATTCGTCGGCGGCGACCATGGCTCGTTCCGTGGTCCACCATTTCGCCATCGCAACTGTCGGGATGTCGAGTTCACCACGCAGATGTTTGGCGATGCAGTCGTCGATGAAGATTCGCGCAATCGTGGCGTCGGTGGCGACCTCGGCGAGCTTGAACTTGGTGTTCTGAAATGCAAACAGCGGTTTGCCGAATGCGTGCCGTTCTTTGGTGTAGCGCAACGTGTGCTTGAGTGCGGATTCGATAGCAGCGACCGCGCCGATCGCAATGATCAGTCGCTCTTGCGGTAGTTGCTGCATCAACTGGAGAAAGCCTTGCCCCTCGGCGGTGCCGAGCAGGTTCGAGACCGGGACGCGGACGTCCTCGAAGAAAAGTTCGGCGGTGTCCTGGCCCTTCTGCCCCAGCTTGTCGAGCAGCCGGCCGCGACGGAACCCGGCCCGGTCGGCCTCGACGAGCAGAAGAGAGATGCCGCTCGCGCCAGCGCTGGTGTCGGTCTTCGCCGCGACGACGATCAAGTCGGCCTGTCCGCCGTTGGTGATGAATGTTTTGGACCCGTTCACCACATACTCGTCGCCATCGCGAACTGCCTTGGTTTTGACAGCTTGCAGGTCCGAGCCGGTGCCGGGTTCGGTCATCGCGATCGCACCGACCGTCTCACCGTTGGCCATCTTGGGGAGCCACGTTCTTTTCTGTTCTTCGGTTCCATAGGTGAGCACGTAGTGCGCGACGATCGTCGAGTGCACGCTGACACCCCACGCGGTGTCGCCGACGCGGGCCTGCTCTTCCATCAGGACGGCCTCGTGGGCGAAATTGCCGCCTCCGCCGCCGTATTCTTCGGGCACCGACATGCAGAGCAGTCCCAGCTCACCGGCCTTGTTCCACAAATCGCGGTCGACGGAATGCTGCTCGATGAACTTCTCGGTGTTTGGTTCGAGCTCCTGTTCGCAGAACGAACGTGCGAGATCGCGTAGCGCGTGCAGGTCGTCGTCCATCCACTTGGAGCGGTGTGCGGTCATAGCGGCGTCGATGCCTTCCAGATCGGTTTGGGTACACGCTGTACCATCGTCTGGGTACGGACTGTACCCGAGACTGCGATCGGACGATAGTGTGACAGTCATGACAAAGCCCAGCCCAGATTCCACAGCGGCTCGCCGCGCCGCGGCCGGCGGCCCGGGCCGCGATCGACGCCGAGGGCTGATCATCGATGCCGCCATCGCTGCGATCGAGGCGGATGGACCACAAGCGTTGACCGAACAGATCGCCGACCGCGCGGGCCTGGCCCGCACGCATGTCTACCGGCACTTCGCAAGCAAGGAGGAACTCGACTTTGCGGTCGCCCGACGAGCCCATCGCGACCTCACGGAACGGATCCGCGCCAATCTGGAGGTCGAGGGCACCCCGTTCGAGATCATTCGGCAACCTCTGGCCCAGCATGTGATCTGGGCGGACGAGCATCCCAATCTGTACCGGTTTCTGATCCGTCGCGAGTACCGCCGGGGCCCTGAGCAGGAACGGGTCGGAGGCGGCGCGTTCACGGCCGAAGTTGCCGCTGCGATGGTGCGCTACATTCCGCAGTTGGCCGACACCGACCTGATCGACGCGACGATCGTGGCCGTGCATGGTCTCGTCGATGCTTCGGTGTCGTGGTGGCTCGACCACCGACGCACCAGCCGGGACGAGATCATCGATCGGCTGACCAGCCAATGCTGGTTGCTGTTCGACCATCGCTTACGTGAACTCGGTATTCGACTCGACCCCACTAGTGCGCCGTCAGGCGCCGCGCGGGGCGCGAATTCGGCGTGACCGACGGGGTGGTGCAACATCAGCGGAGGCAGGTGCCGCTCTGACCGCGCCGCGGTGCTAGCCGGGGGAGACCGCGACCGGTGATGCCGACTGGCGAAGGTCGTGCGACCGTCGGGCGATCGGACCACGGTGTCCGCCGATCACATCATGGAGCCATCTGCTCTGGAATCACTGGTCGAGTCGCGGCGGAATCGAAAGCCGCAGGTGGCGCGACGGGATACGTGAGATCGCCGCAGTTCACGGTGGCAGAGATTCTGCCGTGGATGAAGTGGGCCGCGGCGTCGAGGGCGGCGCGACTTTCCGGCATGTCAGGAAACAACGTCGTGAAAGCGTGAATCTGGTCGTGCCAGATATGCACCACGCAGGGCACACCCGCGTTAGCGAGCCGACCGGCCATCAGTTCGGAATCGATGCGCACGACCTCCGACTCCGCGGCGATGAGCAGGACCGGTGGAAGCGCAGCCAGGTCGTCGGTCGTCGGGGACAGGGCTGAATTCGGCGTAACGGGATCGTAGCCACCGATCCTGCTCACGGTGGCAAGCAGTTCCGCCGGCAGATACGCGTCGGTGGTTCGGTTCGGATGGGCGAGTTTGGTCGTGCAGTCGAGGTCTAGCCATGGCGAGAACCCGATGAGTCCCGCCGGCCGGGGCATTCCTGCGTGCGCGGCCGCGACGGCTGTGGCGAAGGCGAGGAACCCGCCTGCGGAGTCACCGGCGAACACCACGGTCGCGGGATCTGCTCCCTGGTCGAGCAGCCAGCGGTAGGTCGTTGTGCAGTCGTCGATCGAACCCGTGATCGGTGTCCTCGGCAGTTGCCGGTAGGCGACATGGATTACGGGTAGTCCGGTGCGCCGAGCGAGTGCGGCCACAACCGGCCGGTGCGAGTTGAGCCCACCGATCAGGAAGGCGCCGCCGTGAAAATACAACACGGCCCCTTCCGCCAGGTTCGAGCGGGGGATGCAAGGCCGCACGATCTCGGCGTCGAACCCGGCGAAGTGCACCTTTTCGGCGGTCACACCCGTGGGGGTAGGGATGACCTTCGCGGCCAAGTCGACCGCGAACGCGACAGACATCGGCCAGGCAGTGATCGGAATGCGCCGCACGAGTGGGCTGATCACGGCGCGGAACACGAGGCCGACTATGCGGGATTGCGTACTCGACGGCACGTCGATCGGTGTGGACAGCACCGATGTCGGCGCAGTGACGCCGACACCCCCCGCTGCCCTGGGCGAGGGTGACGTCCGGGGCGTCAACTCTGCCGGTATCGGTGGCCGCAGCGCCGACCTGACGGCCGTCGCGGCGTGGCCTACCGAATCACCCATGCGCATACCACTCCTGGTTGGGGGCTGACAACGAGGCCGCCGCCGGACCGACCACCACCGATAGTGAGACGTGATTGCATTGGGTTGCAACTATTTCCCGGGCAGTGCGCCGTCCATGCCGCCGACGTCGGTGATTTTCCAGTCGTTGTTCGCATCGACGGTGACGTTGTAGGTGACGGTGGTTTGCGCGCCGGTGGGGGTCTGAGCGCTGGTCGATGTGACGTTGAGGAAGACGTTGACTCTGTAGATTCCGCCGGTTTCGGAGGCGATCGTGGCGTCGATCGGTGTTGCGCTCGACGTCCACTGCAACGGAACGAGCAGTTCCTGGAGCTTGGGCGCGGTGGCATCGAATTTGTTCGCCAGTTCCGGGCTCGTGTTGGCTTTCAGTCGCCCAACCCAGGCGTTGGCGTCCTTGAAGTCGATGTTGGAGGCGCCGACGGCGTAGTCGGTGGCCACGTGCTCGGCGTGCTGGTCGGCGGCGGCGGCGTCGTCGCGCTCACGCAGCTCTCTGTTGGCCGACCACAGCATGGCGCCGGTCACGGCGAGGGCGACGACGAGAGCAACGACGAGAGCGCCGAATGCTGCGGTGGACTTGCGAATCGACAGCGTCGCGGGAGTTCTCGGTTGGTGTGTGGCGGAGGGCTTTTCGTCCGGATCGGTGCTCATCGTGGTCTCGGTCGGGTCGGCGGCGGTGGTGGTGGTCATCTCTGCTCCAAACTTTTCGGCGGTTACTGATGTTTGTGGTGCGCTAGTTGACGTTGATCTGGAGGTGGATCGCGCCGTCGGCGGCGGTGGCGTTGAGTGCCTGCGAGATCAGGCTGCTGAGATCGATGGCGGGTATGGCTGCGGTGGCGGTCGCCGCGAGGGGCGCGATGATCGGCACCAGGGTCGCGAGATCGGGGCCGACTTCCTCGATATAGGCGGTCACTTTCGGCAGGAACGGCACGATGCCGTTGCCAGTGATGTAGTTCTGCGGCACGCCGGGGAGCCGGACGAACTTGGCCAGGGATTCGACGACCATCTCGACCTTGACCCCGAAGTCTGCCCACAGCGGTCCGGCCGAGGCCATCGACGGTCCGGTCCATTCCATGTCGGAGCCGATGTTCTGCAGGTCGGTCAGCAGGCTGCGTATTTCGGGTGTGCGGCTCAGAATGGTGGCGGCCAGCAGGCTGGTCGACCGCGCCAGGTTCGGGATCACGTTCTCGAGCCCGGACAGACCTTGGGTGACGGTGGCGACGATGGAACTGATGGCCTCGGGGTCGAGTTGGTTCATCAGGGTGGTGACGGTGCGGGCGACATCGGGGATCGAGAGCGGCATCGCAATCGTGCGGGTGTCGATCTGCTGTCCGTCCTGCAGATACGGGCCGTCGGCTGTGGTCGGGGTGAATTGGACGTACGGTTCGCCGAGGGCGGAGAGGTTTTCGATCACCACTGTGCTCACGGTCGGAATCGCAAACTTGTCCTCGACGCGAAACGCCACTTCGACGCCGTCTGCGACGTTGGTGACCGAGGTGATGTCGCCGACCTTGACTCCGGACAGCAGGACGGGGGAGTTCGGCCCCAGGCTGCCCGAATTGGTGAGCACCATGGTCGCGGTTGTGTACTCGGTGAACCAGTCCACCCGGACGATGCCGAAAGCAAGATAGCCGGCGCCGACGACCAGCACCGTGGCGATGGCGATCAGGGACAGGACCGAACTGAGCTTGACCTTCATCGAACCGCTCCGATCATGCGCAGCGTCGCGATGATGCGATCGACTTGATCATCGGTGGATACTGCCGGCGATGGTGTGGTGTTCACGTCGACGATGTTGATCTTCGGGCCGTGTTCGACGAACGGAATCACCTGGTCGCGTACCAAAGCCACCAGCTTGTTCAGGTTCGACGGCGCCGTCAGATCCAACGGGCGACTGGTAAATGCGAGCGGCACAAACGCTTTCGCTGCGGCATCGGCGGAGGTGAACAGCGGCTGCAGCCATTCCAACGAGTGCGCGACGCTACCGAGCGCACCGAAAATGCCGATCATCGCGGCCAACGAGTTCATCGCACTGATCGTGTGGTCGGTGCCGGCGTCGGTGAGCAACGCACTCAGCGCTGGCCCGCGGTCCAGGACGACGCCAGCGTCTGTCGTTATCGCGTCCAGAAACGCATCGACCTGATGCAGGTTCTCGGCGAGGTCGGTGACGTTCGCCCCGAGCACACCGGAGATTCGGGCGGTCTCTTTCGGGTCCGGCGGCAGCACCGAATTCATGCGGTTGACGATGTCCTGAGCCTGTTTGAAGGCACCGCCCCCGACGAACGTCGCTATTCCAGACATGGCGTCTTCGATCTGCAGCGCGGGTTCGGACTGTGCTAGCCCGATGGTGCCCTCCGGCGCGATCGTGGTGTCGTAGCCGTCGGCGGGTGGTTTCAGGGCGATGTAGATGTCGCCGAGGATCGTGGCTTGGCGAAGCTGCGCAGAGGTTGTGGTCGGTAGCCGTACCGATTCTGTGATGTCGACATCGGCGACGACATACCCTTCGCGTTCCGCGGTCGGATCGACGAGACGCACCGAGCGCAGGGACCCGATCTGGACGCCGTTGGCGGCCACTTTCGCCCGCGCGGGGAGGTTGAGTGCGTTCGCGAACTCGATGTGGACCCGGTACGTCTCGCCGGACACGGTGGTGCCGGGCAACGGGACCGAGGACGGATCGAACGCGCACCCACCCAGGGTCAGTGCTGCAGCCACCCCGAGTACGCCAAGTTGGTGCCGCCAACGCCGTCTCATCGTGTGCCTGCCAGTCCGAGCACGACGGGCAGCAGATCAATCGTTGCCAGTCCGTCGGCTGCCGAGCTGCAGCGGCCGGGTGCGAGCGTGTTCACCGTGGCGCAGACCTGGTCTGCATTCGACGCGGGGATGGCGACTTTGGGTGGTGCGTAGGTCACACCGGGTTTGCCGGTCTGTGGATCGCTCGACCGGGTGAAGGCGCCGAGGATCGGGGGGATCATGGTGATGATCTCGCGCAGGGTGGCGACGTTGGCGCCGATGAAATGGATGACCGGAACAGTGGCATCCAACACTTGCAGGATGGGTTCGCCGAACATGGTGGTGATGTCGTTGATCATGGGGATGAGCTGTCGTAACGAATCGAGGATGCCCGCGCCGGGCACCCAGACCTTCTGATTGACGTAGTCGAGGACGTCGGCGAACGGGAGCAGCATGTCTTTGATGTCGCCCCATCCGGTGGACACGCTCGCCGACAATTCGCTCAGCACATCGATCAGCTCGCCGATGTGGCCGATCGCGGCGTCGGGTGAATTGAATGCGACGCCGAGCTTGGTGATCAGCTCGTTGATCCGCGGCCCGGTTCCGGAGATGGCGGTATCGATGGCATGGATGCCGTCGTTGACGCGGCCGGCGTCGACCGGGTCGTTACTGCCGTTGAGTGTGTCGGCGAGGGTGGCGAGGGCGTTGAGTGTTCGGGTCATGCTTTTGGGTGTGAGGGTGCGGGTGATGCACGTGTTGGGGTCCCAGTCGGTGGCGTCGGTGTCGCTGAGGACTGCGAGGTTGCGGTCGGCGACGAGGGTGTCCGACACCGTGGTCGCCGAGACGGCGCCGCGCAGGGGATGGTCGGCGTCGACGTCGAAATCGACGCGCACGGTCTCACCCTGGGGCGCGATGTCGGTCACCGTGCCCACAGTCAGGCCGAACATGGTGACGTGGTTGCCGGTGTAGAGGCCGACCGCGTCGGGCATCAGCGCGCAGTAGCTCTGCATTTTCTTCGCGGGGTCGAAGGTGATGACGTAGGCGAACAGGACGAGTGCGGCGGCGACGAGCACACCGGTGACCGACATGAATCCGCGTGAGGCCAGTATCCGATTCATCCTCAACACCCCTTGCCGGGGACCGGGACACAGAGGTCGGGGCCGGTGATCGTCGTCGAGGACTGGTCGAGAACCAGACCCTGCGGGGTTGCCAGCGGCTGCACGCGGGCGAGCAGCTCCCGCACCGAGGCCACCGCGCCACCGAGTTTGTCGCCGAGTCGTTGAAGTTCGGGGATCGTGTCGGCCAATTTTTGCGCCATCGGCTTCAACGTGTTATCCCAGTGCGGAGCGAGCACCGCAAGCCGCGACAGGGCCTCGTCGGTGATCCGCAGTGCCTCTTGGATTTCGGCTTGTTTGTCGATCACGATCGTCTCCAAGATCCGGATGGTGCGGACCAACTCTCCGAGCAGGGATTTCGAACTGTTGATCGCGCTGAGGTATTCGTCGGCGATCGCCAGGGTGCGCGAAACGTCGTCGTTCTGCTTCACGAGAACGTCGACGAGGGACTCGATGGCGTTGCCCGCGCGACGCAGTCCGTCGGGACTACCGTCCAGCGAGGTTTGCAGCGCAGCAAAGTTTTGCCGCAGCGTGGTGCCGTCGACGTCGCGCAGCGGTTGGGCGGCGTCCTGGAACGCTTGGGCCAGGCTGTAGGGCAACCGCACCCGCTCCGGCGGGATCACCGCGTCTGCCAGTGGTGCAGTGCCGGCCGGAAAGACGGCGACGTAGTGGCCGCCGACGATGGTGAGCATCCGGATGTCGAGGGTGGTCTGGTCGCCGATGAACACCTCGTCCTTGACCGTGAACCTCATCCGCACCCCATGGGGTTGCAGCTCGAGCGAGGTCACCGACCCCACCGGGATCCCGGCGACCCGCACATCGTCGCCGGTTTTGATCGATCCGGCTTCGGTGAGATCGGCCGTATAGGTGGAGCGGCCCAGCGGCAGCGCGTAGAGCACACCGGTCGCGATCAGTGCGAGGACCACGACCGTTGCGCCGAGGGCGCCCAGTCGCAGTTGCGAGCGGGCGGACTGTTTCTCGGTAGGGATGGGCCGGTTGCCCGGCAGGTGAAACCACCTGCGTGCCTTGGGGTTCAACGGTTGCACAGCGATATCCTTTGTCCGGCGATGAGGACCTGCAGCGGTGCGGGGGCGGTCGCGTTTCCGTTCGAGCAGGTCAGGTTCACCCCGGGACCGGTGTCGGGGACCAGGGCGTTGAGTGATTGCAGCAGTGTCGGCAATGTGCCGAGAACCTCGACGGCTTGGTCGGGATCGGGGAACAGCAACCCGACGATGTGGTCGAGGTCGGGGTTGGTGTCGGGGGTGAGTCCGAGGGTGGCGAGCAGGCTGTTGAGGGGAGCGAGCACCGGTGGGGCGGTCATCGCGAAATCGACGACGCCGTCGAAGTTTTGCTGCAACGTGATGAACACCTGGGTGATGCCGTCGATGAGCGTGACCAGTTGCGGTGAGCGTCCGCCGATCTGGTCGGAGATCTGTTTGAGGTTGGCGACCAACGCCGAGATGACGGTTTGGCGGTCGCTGACGTAGGTGCTCAGGGTCTCGATTGCGTCCAGCGCGGGTCCGATGCCGGTGCCGTTGCCTTCGATCACGGCGAGCAGGCTTTCGGTGAACTGGTTGAGCGCGCTGGGAGAGAAGTCGGCGAGCACGGGTTCGAGGCCGTTGAACAATCCGGTGATGTCGAAGGACGGGATTGTCGACTCGGTGCCGATCGTGGCCCCGGCCGCGAGCTCGGTTCCGGGTTGGGGTGGTTGCTGGATGTCGATGTAGCGCTGCCCGGTCAGATTCTGGTAGCGGATGGCCAGGTGGCTCGTCTCGTACACCGATCGGCCTTCTTGGACGGTCAGTCCGACCCGTGCGTGGTTGTCGTCGAGGTTGATGGTTTGCACTTTGCCGACCTGCACCCCGTACATGCGGACGTCGTCGCCGGTCTTGAGTCCGTTGGCGTCGGTGAACATCGCTGTGTAGCTGTGGGTGTCGCCGGACACCGGGCGCTTGATCGCGGCGATGATGAAGGTGAGCAGGACTGCGATGACCGCGACGAACAAGGTCAGCTTCACCCCCACGGAGATGAGGGATTTCATCGTTCGCCTCCCGGCTGTGCGGTCCCGAGCAGCGGCACCGACAGGGCCGGTACACCGCGCAGCGTCACGGCGAGGTTCAGCATCGGACCGTCGGGTGTGTCGGTGAACGAGCGGTCGAGGCGGGCAAGGAGATCGCGCAGTTGTGCACTCGACAGTTGTGGGGTGGGTATCATCCGCGTCGCGGCGTCCAGCACTGGTGGGAGCATGTTCGCGTAGCCCGCGAAATAGTCTTGGGCAGTGAACAGCAGAGTGGATACACCCGGAAACAGCTGGTGAATTGCGATCTGGACGACCTCGTCGAAGGTCTCCTTGTGGGTGTGCAGGATTTCGATGTTGCGGACGGTGTCGATCAGATCGATGGTGCCGCCGACCATCGGTGCCGCGCCTGAGAGCGCAGAACCGAACTGTCCCACCAGGAACGAGGCCGCGTAGCGCTGGGTGTCGGCGATGTTGCGGCCGGTGCTGACGATCGCTTCCAGGATCGGGGTGAACGCTTCGAGGTCGCCGGCCAGTGTGGTGAGGGTGTCGGTGAGTTGCGGGGTCAACACGTCGGTGGCGGTCCGGGTGACCGATCGGAGCAGGTTGCCCATCGTGACATCGCGCACCCGGTCGCCATGGCGGCCGGTAAGGTCGACGACGTCATGGTTGCCCAATGCGGTGCCGCCGGATCCGCGTCGCAGTTCGATCTCGCTGATGCCGAAAAGATTGGCCGGTGCGTAGTCGATGTCGAGGGTGTCGGTCACCCCGAACAGTTGGGATTGATTGAGCCGCAACGTGATCAGTTGCTGTCCGATCGTCGAGGTGTCGATCGTCTCGATCTCACCGACCGCGACGCCGTCGAGCCGAACCGGGGTTCCCTCGACGATGCCGTCGCCGATTTCTTCCGTCTGCAACACGATCTGCATCCGGTCGTCACCGCGAATTCGGTCGATGACGATCCAGGTGAGCGAGACGACCACGACGATGGCGACGGCGGTGACGCCGATGACGACCGAGCGGCGCTGGTCGATGGATATTCCGGGGAGTCCGTATTTCGGCATCGCGTTATCCGGTGAAACTGATCGAGGAGTTGAAGCCCCACAGCGCGATGCTGAGCAGCATGTCGAGGGCGATGATGGCAACGAAGCTGGCGCGGACTGCGCGCCCGGAGGCGATGCCCACACCTTCCGGACCACCGGTGGCGACAAAGCCTTGGTAGCAGTGGATCAGGATGACGGCGATGCCGAAGATCAGGACCTTGATCACCGCCGCGGTCACGTCCCACCCGGCCACGAACTGAAAGAAGTAGTGGTCGTAGACGCCGCTGGCCTGACCGTGCAGCACGACGATGACCGCGCCGCAGGACAGGTAGCTCAAGATCAAGGCGATCAGGAACGTCGGCACGATCGCGACGGCACCGGCGATCACCTTGGTGGTGACGACGAACGGTATCGACCGCAAGCCCAACGCCTCCAGAGCGTCGATTTCCTCCGAGATCCGCATGGACCCGATCTGGGCGGTCATCCGGCAGCCCGCTTGAGCTGCGAAGCCGATTCCGGCGGCAATCGGGGCCAGTTCGCGAGTGTTGGCGAACGCGGACACGACACCGGTCACCGGTCCCAACCCGATCATGTCGAGGGTGGCGAAGGACTCGATGCCGACCGAGCCACCCATCACCATGCCGAGCACGATCAGCATGGGTACGGTCCCGCCGCCGACGATGAGTGAGCCGCGCCCCCAGGTCATGTCGGTGATGGTGCGCATCGTTTCCGCGCGATACTTGGTGAGCGTCAACGGGATCGAGGACAGTGCTTGCCAGACGAAGCTCAGGACGAAACCGAGGGTTTCGAACCGGGCGGTGATCCGGCCCCGCGATGCGGCGATCCGGTAGGCCCAGCCGAGCCCCTTCGGGGCGTAGGTCGAGGCGCTCATCACGCCAGCCTGGTGGGCAGAAACATGGTCGAGACCTGAGTGATCACCAGGTTCACCACCACGATCGACACGACGGACAACACGACTGCGGCGTTGACGCTGTCGGCCACCCCGCGCGGTCCGCCTTTGGCTTCCAGTCCCCGCTGGCAGGCGATGACGACGACGAGGAACCCGAAGATGATCGCCTTTGTCAGCGAGAGCACCACGTCGGTGACGGTGGTGAACGATCCGAACGTCTGCCAGTAGCTACCGGCGGTTACGCCTTGGGCGCCGATGGCCACGGCGTAGCCGGCGACGACCCCGACGAAGATGATCAGGATGTTGAGCAACGGTGCGACGATCACCATCGCGACCATCCGCGGAATGACCAGCCGGTGCACCGGGCTGATCCCCATCGTTTTCATGGCGTCGATTTCCTCGCGGATCGTCCGCGCGCCGAGATCCGCCGCGATCGCCGCGGCGCCGGCTCCACCGAGCAGCAATCCAGTGGCCATCGGTGCGCCTTGTTTGATGACCCCGAGGCCGCCGGCGGCGCCGAGCAGCGAATCTGCGCCCAGTTGATGGATCAGATTTCCGACCTGCAACGACACGATCACCCCGAACGGGACTGCCATCAGAATCGCGGGGATGGCAGTGACCGTGATCAGGTACCAGCACTGGTGCAACATTTCGCGCCACTGGAATCTGGCGCGGACGATATCGGTTGCTGCTCCGCTGACCGACTCGAGGCCGACAGCCACTGTGCGGCCGAACGTTCGCAGGCTCGACACGAACGTCTCGGAAAAATTCTTCCGCACCACCTCGACGGGTGAGGGCGACTTACTGAGGGCAACAGGCGCAACCGACACCATGACTCGACTCTCCACTTCGCTGCCGTTGCAGCAGCAGCAGCGCGTCACCCGGCTGGGACCTGTCCACACGCTGTGCGGGAGGAACTCACACTGTCCCAACATCGGCGACGCTGCTACTGAGCAGCCGCTCTACCAGATTATGTGTTGAAGGCTCTACCAGATGTGAGTGGATGTCAAGTGCAGTCGAGAAGGCCGTCGCACAAATGCCCGGCGAAACCCGCTTCCGTACGTTCGCGCCTCAGTGGACGGAATCCGACGGGGTGGTCAGCACGCCACCGGCTTGCGTCACTGTGGTCATCAGGTTGGCCAGTGCGCCGATGAGGTCGTCGCGAGTGATGTCGAGGGTGCCGGTGAGCCACATCGTGACCGTGTCGAGCGCGCCGTTGGTGATGACCAACGCGGCAATGCGCAGGTCTGTGCCGGTGACGACTCGGTCGCCGAGGGCTTCGGCTGCTTTCGTTTCGACGATGCGGGCAATCATCCCGACGAAGTCTTCGCGGCGTCCTCGCAGCGCGGGGGTGGCCTGCATTTCGATCATCAATGCACGTCGGCCCGGGTTCGAGGTGACGAAATCGATGAGCGCCGACATGATCTCCACCGCCCGGCTGCTGTCGAGGGCGGCAAACCCACCGGATGCGGCGAGGCCGAACTTCAACGCCTCGGCGGCGGTGTCGTCGATCATCGCCAGCAGGAGCTCCTCACGGTTGCCGAAGCTCTCGGAAAAGTAGCGCTGGTTCAACCGGGCGCGTTTGCACACCGCGATCGCGGAGATGGACTCCATCCCGTTTTCGCCGATCAGCTCGAGGGCGGCCTCGATCAGCGCCTCGCGTCGGCGCGCCTGCCGTTGCTGCAGCGTCGACCCGGCATAGGTCCGATTCGGGGATCCCGTCATTACGACAGTGTCGCAGGTTCGGGGTTGACTTCTCTACCCATGTGGTAGAGCCTACAACTACATTTTTTGGTAGAGGGAACAACCAAACCTACGATTCGAAAGACGGGGCGCAATGACGCGTGCAGACGAGCAGTCCACGGACCTGGTATCGCCGGACACGGCGACGGGCGCGGTGACACCCGACCGCCATCGCTACGAGTACTACTACCGACCCGGCATGGAGCCGAGGCCGCTGCCGGCGCGTGCGGCGCCGTCGCCGGCGTGGCTGCCGGTGCGGCGATTTCTCGCCGGGCAGTGGGTGGACCACGAAATCGGGCTGACCCCCCACGAGACGCCCATGACACGGCTACTGGCCGATCATCTATGGCAGGGCGACGAGCTGATGGACTCGGTGGTGCTGATGTTCCGTCGCGTCGGGCCTGCACAGGGGCGACAAATGCTCGATCAGGCACTCGATCACGGCATCGACACGGTGGTCGACCCACCGGCGGAACTGGTGGCCTTGTTCGACCAACTCGACAACCCGCCGCCATGGCACGACCCTGCCGAGTGGGAGCGCGGCCGAATCACCTGGCGCAGCTCCTCGCTGCTGGCCAAGTTCGGCATGCTCGCCATCGACGGCGCCTACACCACCATGGGCGACGATGTGTCCACGGCGACCGGATCGACCGGCTGGTTCGCCCAGAACAGCATGATCCGCGGCCGAGATTCTGTCGCCTGGTTCGCCAGCCTGGCACTACCCGGCTCGATGGACCGATTCGCCGAGCCCTTCAAGAACACCGTCCGGGTCCGGTTGATGCATTCACAAGTTCGGTTCGGGATCCGCCAATCCTGGGACACCGATACCTTCGGCAGGCGTGCGGACCCGATCTCGAACTCAGCCATGGCGGGCGGACTCGGGGCGTTCGGACTCAGCCCCCTGGTCATCGACCGACGCCTCGGGCGCAAGATCAGCGAGCAAGACTTGGACGAGGTCACCAAATTCTTCGCCTACATCCTCTACATCTTCGGCGTCTCCGACGAGATTCTCGCCAAGAACGTACGCGACGCCATGGCGAACACCGAGTACATCGCGTCCCTGGGCGGCCGGGGAAAGACCGAATATTCCGCCGAGCTCAACGGTGCTTTTCACCAACTGCTGTCGGATCTACCGCGGGTGCTGTTGGGGCCGCGCGGTGGCAAGCTGGTCGAACTCGCCGTGCTGCCGCTGTTCTGGGGATTCTTCAACTACCTGGTGGGTGAGCAATTGCTGCAGGAGGTGCTGCGTGCCCGTCCCAGCGGGGAAATGGGAGCCACTCGGCTGAAGATCATGACAGTGCTCGGAACCGGAGCCGCGGCTATAGGAGCCAGGACTCTCGGGTTCCTGGACCGGCTACCGGGAGCAACCAGACGCAGGGAGCGTGCTGCTGCGCAAGGCGACCGTGCGCTCAACGTCACGCTGAAGCTCCTCGCGGTCGCACTCGAACGACACGATGCCGAATCCCGGGCCGCGGCGTCGATCGAACCGGACTTCTCCGGCCACGACTACACCAACTCTGCGGCAAACGGCACCTTCGCCACAATCAGCTGACCGATCCGGGAAACATCGGAAGTGCTGTCTTCACTATGGTCCCGCGTGTCGACGCGCCGGCAGTCGCCTCGTTCGTCAACGCGGCCGAGCGCGCCCGCCGGAACACAACCCAGTCCCGGCGGCGCCCGCTCGGGGGCTCGCAGTTTCGAGGTCGAACTCCGTAATTCCGGTGTGGTCGTCCAGGTGCCCGCCGGGACGTCGATCCTGGACGCGATCACACGGCACGGTGTCCTCGCTCCTTCGCATTGTCGACGCGGCGTCTGCGGCACCTGCCAAACCACCGTCCTCACCGGCGAGATCGATCACCGCGATCTCGTCCTGACGACAGAACAACGAGCACGAGGCAACGCCATGATGATCTGCGTGTCCCGGGCCGCACCCGGATGTGACCGCATCGTTCTCGATTTATGAACCCGGCGAACGCCTTTCGGTGACCAGCCTGCTACCACGCATAGGAAATCAATGACACAACGCACGAGAACGAGCCCCACACAGGTTGCTCCCACACAGCGCCCACCGGACCATCACGTGGTGATCATCGGCGCAGGGCTCAGCGGCATCGGAACCGCAATCGAGCTGCAACGCAACGGCATACACGACATCGTGCTGCTCGAACGCGCCTCCGACATCGGCGGCACCTGGCGGGACAACACCTACCCCGGTGTGGGAGTCGACATTCCCGCCCATGCCTATCAATTCTCCTACGAGATGAACCCGGAATGGTCGCGTGTCTTCGCCAAAGGCCACGAAGTCAAGACCTACATCGATCACCTCGCCGACCACTACGGCCTGCGCGCCTCGATCCGATTGAACCGCGACGTGACCAACAGACAGTGGGACGAAGCCGCTCACCTCTGGCGGCTCACGGTTTCCGGGCGCGAGATCACGGCGCGATATGTCATCAGCGCGGTCGGCTGCTTCCCGGAACCGAAACCGCCCACCATCGAGGGCCTCGACGAGTTCACCGGCCCGATCCTGCGCTCCGCCTCCTGGGATCACAGCATCCCGCTCGACGGCAAACGGGTGGCCGTCGTCGGCACCGGCGCGAGTGCAGTGCAGCTCGTTCCCGAAATCGCGCCGCTGGTGGCCCATTTGGACGTCTATCAACGCACGCCGATCTGGATCGCTCCCAAACTGGACTTCCCGGTCCCCGAACTCGTCAAGACCCTGTTCCGTCGGATTCCGATGACCGAGCGCGCGACCTGGACACTATCCACCGAGGCCGTCGAAGCCTTTCTGATCGGATTCGGCCTCAGCCAAGCCCGTACCAAGCACGTCCTCCGTCCGGGCAGCCGGCTGATGCGCGACATCTGGTACCGATTGCAGGTCGCCGACGACCGGACCCGCCGCGCGCTCACACCCACCTACGACTTCGGCTGCAAACGCCCCGCGGTGTCCAACACCTATCTGTCGACATTCAATCGCGGCAACGTCGACCTGGTCACCGACCCGATCGAACGCGTCTCCGCGACCGGAATCGTCACGACCGACGGAGTCCATCGCCCCGCCGACGTTCTTGTGCTCGCCACCGGCTTCCGCACCGCAACCGACCCGGAGGTCTACCGGCGCACACCGCTGCGCGGTCGCGACGGGTTCGACCTCGCCGACTACTTCGCCAACAACCGCGCCCGCTCCTACGAAGGCATCGCGATTCCGGGACTGCCGAACTACTTCATGGTGTTCGGACCCTACGGCTGGGTCGGCGGCACCTGGCACCAACTCGTCGAAACCGCCTCGACCCACATCGCCCGCGTCCTCACAGAAGCCCAACAACGCGGTGCCACCGCCGTCGAAGTCCGCGAGCACGCAGCCGACACCTGGACACGATGGGCCGCCGATCGGATGACCCACTCGGTTTGGGCACCCGGAAGCTGCCAAACAGCCAACAGCTACTACTTCGACCAGTTCGGTGAAAACACCTTCCTGCGTCCGGCCACCGCACGCCACGCACGCACCTCCGCGCACACCTTCGCCCTCGACGACTACCAATTCGAATGCACAAAAGCACCGTCGAAGTCATCACGTCCGAAGGATGGCTGCGCACCGGCGATATCGGCCGCCTCGACGACACCGGCCACCGCTACGTAGAGGACCGCATCAAGGACATGATTACGACGCGATGGCGAAACGTCCGCGGCCCGGAGCGAACGCGTCCTGCTCGCACATCCAGCCGTGCTCGACGCCGCGACAACCAGTGGGCCGGACAAGAATCGGGGCGAGTCCGTCAAGGCGCTCGCCAGGTCATCGTGGACGCCCCAGACGGCCCCGCGCAGCGACATGGTGGTCGATATTCTCGCCCACACGCGTGCTCGCCTCGCCGCCTACGAAGTTCCGCCGGTCGATCCGGTCGCGATGACCCACGCAGCGAGGCGAAGATTCTCAAAAAGCATCTGCGAGAACCATATTGGGATGCCCGGACGCCCGCGCGGGGTCTGCGACCCCCTATCGCGCGGTCGAGTCACTCATTCCGTTGAGTTGCGAGGAGGCAGCGTCATTGAGTTCTTTGTTCTAATCGCCGCCATACCGGCCTTCGCCGGGCTCGGAGTACTGACGATCGTGATCCTATTTTGGTTCGAGATACGTCGGATTGACCCAGCCCCCGGCGCGGTTAGGCCAGTCAGAAAGACGAGATCCGCTGGGGAGCACGGCACAGACGATCAGGGAACTTGCCGTCATCACGGGCGATGGTTCGACGAATACGGCCGACAGTCCGAGTCGCGGGCGCTGATCGGCAGATCCTGCCGCCACTGCAGTGCCGGATAGTACCGGTCGCGGTCGAAATCGCAGAGATGCGAATAACTACCTTGCAATAGTTTTGTTGCGGCACAATGGCTTTTGCATTTCGTCCGTAACCGTAGGCATGTCGTCTGTGCACACCACTTCGGACATCTGTGCAGATGGCTTCTGACATCCACAGCAGAAGTGCGCCAGCTTCGTCTCATTTGACTGGTACTTCTGATCATTTCAACATCCTCTGGACCGGATAACCCGACGGGTTCGCCTCGGTCTCCCGGTTGCAGCGGGCGACACGGTCCTCACCGACCCTCTTATCCGTTGATTTCTCGGCGCCTGGACCCGTCACCCCTACCTACGGGACTTTGGCGACGGCAACAGACCGCTGCGAAATCACCCCGCGTCGTAGCACGGGTTCTCGATGGGCGACTGTGAGACCTTTTCGTCGGTCGATTCAAACCGGCGTGGACCCCGGCTCGGCAAACTCGTCTAGTTCGTCGAGCAGATGTTGTAGCCGTCGGCGTGTCGCCTGGTGACGTTCGATCTCGCGGTCCCAGCCACGCTCTCGCGCGTCCTCGACGAGCTTGGTCTCGGTGGCCAGTCGCGAACGGATGCGCGGGGCATATTCGCTGCTGGTGAGGAATTTCGGACAGGTGAGCACGAGATCGCATTCACACGGCCCCTCGGCCGGCAGGCGCAGGCAGTGCCCGAGCTCTAGTTCGGTCTTCAGGAAGTTGGTTTGCAACCAGTGCACGGTCTTGTCGTCGAGCTTGTCGTGCAGTAGCGCGTCAGCGGCCGGACCGGCGATGCGGTTACCGGCAGTGAGGGCGGCCTCGTACTGACGACGGACCGCGGGATCGGAAATGCGGCTGTAGATCAGCGACATCGCCGCACTGCGGTGACCGAGGATCGCCATGATCGTCTGGATGCGCGCGCCGCCCTCGGCGAGCTGCGTGCCGACCGTGTGGCGGAATCGGTGCGCACTCACTAGCGCATTCCCGTCGGTGTCGACCAGCCCCGCGGTGGTGCACGCAGTGCGGAACGCCTCGTCGAACAGCGTTTTCGGTGACAACAGCTTGCCGCGCCGGACGAACACGTAGTCCACGACACGATCGGCGCAATCGTCGTAGCGGGCGGCGGCGCGGTGGGCACGGGCCAGATCGATCGCGTGCTGCAGCGCGGCCGCGGCGTCCGGATGCAGCGGGATGACCCGCTCGGTGTAGCCCTTGCCAACCGGGATCCGCAGCCGCGGATGCCCGTCGGGGTAGCTGTCGAGGCAATCGCAGGTCAGTCGCCGCACCTCGTCGCGGCGGGCACCCGACCAGCGCAGCACCAACATCGCGGCGCGCTGCAACGGATCGGTCAGCTGTCCCACCGCGTTCATGAGGACGTCGAGCTCATGATCTGGAAGGTAGCGCGGTACCGACTCGGGTCGTCGCGGTGTGTCCCGACCGGTCAGCAACGGCCGACCGGGGACGTCATTCCAGCCCCAGACAGCTGTTTCGCGGCAGAACGCGTTGATTATGTTGAGCTCGTACTTGACCTGGCTGCTGGACAGCGGCTGACGGGTTCTCGTGCTCAGGCAGGTGGGAAGCCACTGCATGTACCCCTCGATCAGCTTGCGATCCAATTGCGCCAGATTCGTCACCTCAGGGTGCTCGTCGGCAAGCCAGACCACCAAGCGCCGCAATGCATTCCGGGTAAGTCGTACCGTCTGTTTTCGGTCCAATCCGGCGTCGAGCCGCAATGCGAGGTAGCGTTCGACCACGTTGGCGATCGGCGACGGACACCGAACTTGCAGCAGATGCAGCGTCGACGCCCTGGGTGCCCTGGTGCCTTTGCGCGGCGGCGTCTCGACCTGGCCGACGTTGAACAACAGCGTGTGCGCGGCATGCACCTTGGCGAGGTGCTGAGCTTGAAACCGCGCCGCCGCGGCGCCGTCGACGTTCCAGCCGGACTGGTGAGCGAACAAGTCACGCCGCAACACGGTGAAGTCGTCGCGGGCCGCGAAATCGCGCACCGCCGCACCTAATTCGAATAGATCGTCGTCGGTGATCGCCGTCAGGTCGGCGTCGCCGCGGTGCAAACACAACCGGCCCAGTGCCCACATGAGGTGCTCGTGCGCCTTGGTCCGCGAGTAACCCAACTCGTCGAGCCGGTCCACCCAACGGTCGAACAGCGCGGAATCTACCCCGAGCCTGTCCCCACCGCCTCGTGGGTCGAACAGGCGCCCATACTTGCGGCCCAACAGGTAGCTGTAATCGAGCCCGATGCCCTTAACCATCGACAGATACACCAGGTAGGCGCTGGCGCGATGGGAATCGGTGCGGCCGTTGCTGCGTAGCGGCGCGGCACCTGCGTAGCCGAGGCGGTCCACCAGTGGCGCGGCGAACCATGCCTCCAGATCGGGCCACTGCTCGGTGAATCGACGATATGCGCACATCCGCCAGTACCGCGTCGTGGCGGCCGGGACATGCTGGCGAACCCATGCCTGGTACTCGCGCTCGCTGACGTGGCGACGTAACGCGAAAGTCGGAATCGCTTGTGGCGCTATCGATTGCGGCGCCGGTGCGGTCACCTTCTCGCTCCGAGCGCAGTCACGTACTCGTCGCGGACCTGTTGGTCGGAGACGCGGGTATAGATCCGTGTCGACTCCGGTGAGGCATGCCCGAGACGCTGCTGCAGCGCGAGCTCTCGCATCCCCGCTTCCCACATGGCTGTGGCGTGGGTGTGTCGGAGGGCGTGCGGGGTCTTGTCCTGGGTGCGCAACCCCAGTTTGTCGAGTCGGCGGGCGAACATACGCACCAACGCCGCGTACGACAGCGGTTCGCAGCGACGGGTGCCGGCACCGCCGACGAGGAACAGGAACGGGCTGTCCGAGTCCAGGGGCCGCTCATGCAGAACGTACCGATTGACAGCGTCGAGGGTGCGCGGCTCCAGCAGATCGACCACACGTTCGCGGCGTGACTTGCCGCGCGCGCCGCGGGGATGATCGTCTCGCTTACGCACGGTCACGCGACGCCGTCCGTAGGCGATATCGACCAGGTGCAAGCCCAGCACCTCGCCCGGTCGCAACCCGCCGTCGAGCATCAGCAACACCATCGCCATATCTCGCAGGTTCGAGATGCTGCCGAGCAAGGCCTCGACATCGTTGCCGCTCAGGGGCCGAGGCAGCCGGATCGGTAGCCGGACACGCACGTCTCGCCGAACACTTTGTTGGCGACTGGCCGCGCCCACGAACGGGCGATGACGCTCGGGCACCATCGACAGCGCGACGTCGCGTCGGCGGCGCATGGGATTCTCGCGATCGAACAGTTCAGCGATCGCTGCCCACTCGTAAAAGCTCGACAACGCAGCCAGGACTCTGGCAACGCTCGCAGGTGACATCAACCGCCCGGCGGGACCGACGCCGCTGATGCCCAGTTGCTGTCGCGGCCGCCGCACCGGGCGCGCGCGCAGCCATGTGAGCAACTCGAGCGCGTTCGCTGCACGGAACTCGCGCCAGTCCAGGTTGTCCTCGGCTAGGAACTCGAATACCAGCCGAAGGTCGTACCCGTACGCCAACGCGGTGTTGGGGCTGCCTCCCGAGTCGATCACATGCCGCAGGAACTCTGTCACTGCGGCGATCGGCATGCCGTCCGAGCCAACCAGCGCAACCGACGTCACCACGCCAGCGGTCTTGGTCACCTGCACCCGCACCATCACAGCGCACCACGTTCGAGGGGGATCGGGTCGCCGACTCGCCGGGGCTAAGGAAATCAGTTTGTCCACATAAGAGAGAGCTACAGAACAACGGGGGCGTGAACTGGGGCAGCGACTTCATCGCCATGTGCGAGGCATTCCGCCAGCACGTCCGTACAGGAACCCCGCTCGAGTTGGATGCGCTGGCGGCTGTCGACGAGGCAATCACCGCGGTTCGTGGCGGCGTATACGACCCGGATGCGATCGACGTTCTCACCGTGCAGGCCGTGGCGTGGGTGCTGGCCAATCCCGAACGGGTCGACCTGCCGACGCCGAAGTACCGGCGTTGAGGGCAAACTCAGGTTAGAAGCGGGCTAGGAGGGTATCCAGCCAGCATGAGTGGAACCGACAAGATTCGAAACAAGGTCGACGAAGTATCAGGTCGCGTGAAGCAAGAGGTGGGTCGAGCCACCGGCGACCGGAGTCTCGAAGCGCGTGGCCGCGCGAAGAAGACCGGCGCAAACCTGAAACAGGCAGGCGAGAAGATCAAGGATGCCTTCGGCTTCGGTGGCCGTCGCAGGCGGAATCGCCGAATCTGACAGTCTGGTGGAGTGACCTACAAGCGAAGATTGCGAAGCCTGGCGCAGGCTGGCCTGGGTACCGTGCTGGCGGGCGCGGGTATCGGCCACCTGACGGTGCTGCGCGAAGAGTTTCAGGCGCAAGTGCCGCCGTGGTTGCCGCTGGATGCAGACTTCGTGGTGCTCGCGTCCGGGGCCGTGGAGATCGGTCTGGGTGGAGCACTGCTCCTGACGTGGCGTCAGCCTGGCCGGGCAGCGCTGGGTGCGGCAGCCGCGGCGTTCTTCGTGGCGGTGTTCCCGGGCAATGTCGCTCAATTCGTCGAACATAGAGACGCTTTCGGACTCGACACCGACTTTGCCCGAGGTGCTCGGTTGCTGGGCCAGCCGGTGCTCGTGGCGTGGGCGCTGCTTGCGACCGACGCGTGGAAGGTCTACTCCTCGAGACAACAGAAGGAACTTCGATGACAGCTCGTATCCTGCTTTTCGGCGCGACCGGCTACACCGGCGATCTCACGGCACGCGCGTTGGTTCGTCGTGGCGCGTCGCCCGTGCTGGTAGCCCGCAGCGCCGATCGGGTGGCAAATCTCGCCGCCGAACTCGGTGGACTCGACACCGAGGTCGCCAACGCAGCCGACCCGGCATCGGTGGCCGCTGTTGTCCGTCGCGGTGATGTGCTGATCAGTACGGTCGGCCCGTTTCTCCGATTCGGCGAGCCTGCGGTGCGCGCCGCTGCCGAGGTGGGGGCGCATTACTTCGATTCGACAGGCGAGGGCCCGTTCATCAAGGACGTCTTCGACCGCTTCGGGCCGGTCGCGGAAAAGACTGGCGCTGCACTTGTTCCGGCGTTCGGCTTCGACTTCGTGCCGGGAGCGCTCGCGGGCGCGCTTGCTTTGCGTAAGGCCGGACAAGATGCGGTGACCGTCGACGTCGGCTACTTCGTGTCGCAGTTCGGTACCAGCGGCGGCACCCGGGCTTCCGTCGCGGGAGTAATGCTCGAGGAAGGCTTTGCGTTCCGGGACGGCGAGGTGCGGACCGAGCGGACCGGTCGACGTACCCGTGGTTTCGATGTGCGCGGCAAGAACATGCACGCGGTGTCCGTCCCCGGCGCCGAACACTTCACGCTTCCTGCGATCCACCCGACCCTTCGTGACGTCGGCGTATTTCTCGGCGCCCCGCAAGCACTCGCACGGGGAATGTCGGTGAGCACGCTCCTGAGCACACCGGTCCGTCGGGTCGCGCCGCTGAAGGCGATCGCGGGTGCCGTTGCGAACAAGTTCGTGACCGGTTCGAGCGGCGGACCGTCGGCCGAGCATCGGGCGAAATCGTCGGTGACGGTCGTGGCGGAGGCAACGTCGGCTACCGGGGAGATCCTCGCCACGGTCACTCTCGCCGGACCCGACCCGTACGACTTCACGGCCGATATTCTCGCCTGGGGTGCAACGACCGCGGCTGAAGGGAAGCTGCGCGGTTCGGGTGCGCTCGGACCTGTCGGCGCATTCGGGCTCGACGAGCTCGTCGAGGGCTGCGCAGCAGTGGGTCTTCGCGAGGTCTAGCGCTCAAATCGGTAGTGCGGCTTTGGTTTTCTTGACAGCGGCGCGAAGGCTGCGTTGCAGGGCGCGTCGCGCGAAGTCGACGGTGAAGATGGTGTCTTCGCCGAATTGCTGCTCACGGCGCAGGGCTTCGTCGGTGGGTAGGTCGAACGACGCGTAGGTGGCGGCCCGGTCGCCGAGCATGCACGTGTTCGGATGGCTGGCAATGAGTTCGGCTAGCTCGATCGCAGCGGTCAGTGCGGTACCGGCACGAACCGTGCGATTGACGAATCCGATCGCCTGCGCTTCGTCGACGTCGAATTCGCGGCCGGTGAGAATGAGGTCGAGTGCCCGGCCGATCCCGATGATGCGCGGGAGTCGCACGGTCCCGCCGTCGACGAGTGGGACGCCGTGCCGGCGGTCGAAGAACCCGAACTTGGCGGTGTCACCCGCGACTCGTAGGTCGCACATGGCGGCGAGTTCGAGTCCGCCTGCGACGCACCAACCTTCGATCGCGGCGACGACAGGTTTGGCGATGAGCCGGCGCGTTGGACCGAGCGGTCCGTCGTCGTGCAGATCAGGCAACCGGTTGAGATCGGCACCGGAGCAGAAGGCTTGCTCGTCGCCGTAGAGGACCGCGACCTTGGCGTCGGGGTCGGCCTCGAAGGCAGCGAACTCATGGCGCAACCGATCGGCAGTCGCGGTGTCGACGGCGTTGCGCACGAGCGGGCGGCCGATGCGGATAGTGGTGACCGGACTGTTCGACATCGTCATTTCCTGTCATCGATCTTGTTGAGCGCGGCGAAGATTCGACGGCTTCGTTGGATCATTTGGGCGGCAGACTGTTCGGGGTGCCGTAGCCACCAGCCCACGAGTGCGGTGACCGTGCTCATCCACACATCGGTCAACAACGACAGGTCGTCGGATTCGAGGTGATCCAGTTCGGCGAGCCCGGCGACACCGCGGGCGGCCTGCGCTGCAATGGTGGTCCGTACCTGACGCGCTGCGGCATCAGCCGGTCCGCCGAGGGGAGTGGTGCGGTCGTTGATGACGTTCCAGTCGTGCGGACGGGGTTGGAGCCCCGTGAAGATTGCGGCAAGTGTGTCGTCCGCCGTCTGGACCGGACCTTGGCCGGTCGAAATCGCCCGCTCGATCGGGTCGATCACATTCCGGCCTGCACGTTCGACGCATGCGACGAACAGCCCGTCCTTCGACCCGAAGTAGTTGAGTACGAGCTGTTTCGACACTTCTGCCTGAGCCGCGATGGCCGACAACGCCGCTCCCGCATAGCCGTAGCGGCCGAACTCGCCGGCGGCGGCGTCGAGAATCTGCTCTTCGCGTTGTGCGCGCGGCACACCTTTCGTTCCCGCCGCTCTGCGATCAGCCACCAGCACATCCTCTCATTTGACCGATCGGTAATTTACCAATCGGTCAACGGGGGGTCAAGCTGGGCCTGATGTCGACACTTCGCGTCGCGCAACAGACGACGTGCTGTTGAATCCAATCGTGGACTCCCCGTTGCCGGCAGTGCCTCGGCGTCGATCGCTGTTGGTCGCAACGCCCGGGACGCCCGTGCGCTGGGCCGCGGGATTGCGGTCCGCGGTGGCGTTCGGTCTTCCAGCGCTGATTTTCGTGGTCGCGGGGTACAGCCGCGAGGCGCTCATCGTGTCGGTCGGAGCGTTCGCGGTGATGTACGGCGAAGGGCGACCGTACCGTGCGCGCTGGCGGGCAGTCGTGGTTGCCGGCGCGGGTCTGGCGGCGGCAGCCGTTCTCGGCGCGGCCGTCGGCACGCAGATCGATGGCCTGTGGCCGGCGGCGGGCAAGATCGACCACTTCATCGAGGTCGCGTTGCTGTCGGTCATAGCTTGCGTTGCGGTGTTCATCGTGAGTGCGCTGCGAGCCGGACCGCCAGGTGCGTTCTTCTTCATGTTGGTCTGCGCGGTCGGCATGGGGGTTGCGCGGGCCGGCATTCCCGTCGGCACCGTTGCGGCATGCGCGGTGGTCGGAATCGTCTCGTCGGTCGTGGTGTCGATGGCTGGAATGTTGTTCGACCGCAGCGCTCCCGAGCGGGCCGCCGTAGCCAGGGCCGTCGGTGCAATCGACGCCTACGTCGAATTACGAGAGCGTGGTGAGCCTGCGGTCGCCGCCCATCGTGCTGCCGCTGCGCTGCTGCACGGAGGGTGGGTTGCCCTCTACGACGCCGGTATTCCGCAACGAGCGCCGGACTCGGACCTGGTCACGATGCTGTTGGCGAAGCATCGGCAATTCATCGGCGTCGTCGCGGCAGACCCAGCCGAACAACTCGATCCGCCGTTGCCGTTGGGGGCGGCGGGGAAGCGGTCGCGCGCCCACCGGTCGTTGACCGTGCACTCGCATGCGGCTGTCTCCGCGACGCGCGCGCTCGTTGCATCGGGAGTCGCGGGCAGCGTCGGCATCCTCCTGGACCTCGGTCGGCCCGACTGGGCCGTGATCAGCGCCGTTCTGGTTGTACACCAGGGGCCAGACCGCATAGTCGGAACGGTTCGGGGCTTACACCGTCTGGTCGGGACGGTCGTCGGTCTGGCGCTGTTCGCCGTCGCGTATCAGGTCGGCGCGACGGGAGCGGCTCTGGTGCTCCTGCTGATGGTGTTGATGTTTCTCATCGATCTGATGATCGCCCGAAACTACGGCGTTGCCGTCATGTTCATTACCCCGGTCGCGCTGCTGATCGGTGGCGTGGGCGCATCTGGCGGACCGATCGCGGCACCTATGCGAGATCGATTGATCGAGACGCTGATTGGGGTCGTCGTCGCGCTCGCGACCCTGTGGCTGGTCGTACCGCGTGCTCATCGGCACAACTTGAAATGGGCTGACGCTCGCGTCCTCGATTCGACCGCGGGCTTGCTACACGCCTTGCGGACTGAAAATCCGAATAGTGATGCAGCCCTTGTGCTTCGGCGAGACCTACAGCTCGACTTGGTGATCGACGACGAATGCGGGCACCGCGCGGTCCGTGACGAAGTCGAATGGGCCCGGCTGCACTGGTCGCGGCATACCGACACGATTCGCGTCGGCTACGACCTCCTCTTGCAATGTTGGGAGACGCCTCCCGGCGAGCTGATTGCGGACCCGGACGGGTGGGCAACACGGATCGAGAAAGCTCGCTTACAGTGATGTGGATCGGGTGCCTGCTCGTCCGGAGTCGGTCTTCTCGAAGAACTGATCGAGTAGTCCGCGCGCCTCGTCTTGGTCGACGCAGGTGTAGGAGTTCCAGCCCTCGATGCGCAGTTGATCATCGAGCGGCTTGCCGACGATTTCCAGAATCGTCTCCTTCGCCGAGCGGACGGCACGCTGCGAGTTGCGCAGGATTTGGCGGGCCAGAAGTTCGGCCTCGTCCATAAGTTGTTCGTGTGGAACGACTTTCGTCACCATGTTGCACTGGAGTGCGCGCTGCGCGTCGATCGGTTCGGCGGTGAGCACCATTTGCATCGCGACGCCGACGCCGCAGGTGTTTACGAGCCTGGTGATACCGCCGTCGCCGTGATGAAACCCGCGGCGAGCTTCGAACGAGCCCAACTTGGCGCGGTCGGAGGCCAGCCGCAGGTCGCACGCCAGGGCCAGTTCTAGTCCGCCCGCGAGTGCCCACCCGTTGACCGCGGCGATTGTGGGCTTGGTGATGCGATGAAGTCCGCGCGTGATTCCACCGAAACCGAGGTCGACGATCTCGCGGACCCGGCTCGGTGCAGCGTCGACGTAGTTGATCGGAACGTAGGTTGCGAGGTCGGCGCCGGCGCAGAACGCGTCGCCTGTTCCGGTCAGGATTGCGACGTCGACGGTATCGTCGTCGCGGAAGTCGGCCCAGATTCGGCACAGCTCTTCGTGCATCTCGGGGGTCACTGCATTCTTGGCCTCAGGCCGATTCAGCGTGATGAACGCGATCCGATCGCGCTTCGCGTATTCGATGGTCTCGATCACCGCATAATTGTGCGCCTTCGGTGCCGCGCATCACGGCACTACGGCTGTAGTAATTTCACTACAGACGTAGTAACGTGTCCTGCATGGCGAAGGCGCTGATCCAACTCATCCGGTTCGCGACCGTAGGCGGTCTGTGCAACGTCGTCTACTTCGTGATTTTCCTGTCCCTGCGTGGCGACGGCGCTCAGCTGGCGAACATGGTTGCGACGATCGTGAGCACGGCTCTGGCGAACGAGCTGCATCGCCGCCTCACCTTCCATGCCGCCGGGCGGGTCGGCTGGTTCGAGGCTCAGTGGGCAGGCGGCGGATTGGCGTTCGTCGGACTCGCGGTCAGCTCGACCGCGATCGCGCTGCTGCACTTCGCCTTTCCTGCGGTCGGCGGCGTCATGACGGGGTTGGTCGTGATCGGGGTCGGTGCAGCCGTCGGTGGAATGCGCTTCCTCGCGCTCCGGAGTTGGGTCTTCGCAGATCGCGCGGCCCCGACCGAGGTCGTGAGTCTTTTGGGAGTCCATGGACTCCCAAAAGACTCACGAGTGTTGGTCTAGAACGTTGCTAGGAAGCTGTTGACCGACGGCAGGAATCCCGGGTTGGCAGCGCCCACACCGATTGCGGCGCCGATGAATCCGCCGAGCACGGCACCGGGAATGCAGGCGGCGATCAGAACGAGGATGCAGCCGACGACGACGCCGATTGCGGTGCCGATGCCGGCTCGCACTCCGCCGTCGTTGGACCAGCCGAGCCCCCACTGGCGGACCATGTTGTCGTAGGCATCGCCACGGGCGTCGACATTCTGCAGCGCGACGGGAGTGGTTTCCGGCGTGAGGGTGAGCGTGCTTCCGGCCGGATCGATCTGGGCGGCGATCGGGAACGCGTTGCCGCGCACCGAATATGCCAGCGGCAGACTGTCGATGGTCGTCCCGACGGCGTTGACGATATCGACCGCGGTTCCCGTCGGGCTCATGCGGAATGTTCCGTTGCCGAGTGTCGTCTCGATCGACCGCCCGTCCGCGCTCTGGACCACCTGATAGCTGACGTTTGCATCGGCCGGACCCGGGTCCGCGTGCACGACGCCGGCGCAAACCGACATGGCGGCGATTGCAAATGCGGAAACCAAGGGAGCGCGATTGAGTCGCATGGGGCTCCTATCCTCGAAGGTGGCTCTGATCAGGCCGAAGGCAGTGCCAAACACTGAGGATTATGCATCCTCTGCAGGAAATTTTGTGGCGTAACGCGCGTCGGCACCGAGGTTTGGCTGGCACAGTGGAGTTATGCACCACGTAGTAATTGCAGGCGCCGGCCTCGCAGGCGTCGCATGCGCGCACGAACTCGGCCGCAAGGGATTCGACGTCCATCTGATCGACCGCAACGACTACCACCAATTTCAGCCGCTGCTCTACCAGATCGCCACGTCGCAGTTGCCTGCCGAGGATGTTGCACGGCCGTTGGCGGCGATCTTCGCGAAGCTGCCGAACGTCCGCGTCGTGCAAGACGAGATTATCGGCATGGACCTCGCCGCGCGGTCGGTCACAGTCCGCAGCGGAGCCGAGTACGTTTCCGACTACCTCGTGCTCGCCGCAGGCGCGTGCGCCAACTTCTTCGGAACGCCTGGCGCCGAACAGCATTCGTTCCCGTTGTATTCGGTGGCCGATGCCGAGCGACTTCGTCGCCATGTGCGTGGGGTGCTCGAAGGCACCGCCGGTTCGACCGACGTCGTTGTCGTCGGCGGGGGACCGACCGGTGTGGAAACGGCGGGCGCGTTCGCGGAACTCTTCAAGGCGCTCCGCACCATGAAACACCGCGGGGGCGAGGCTGAGGTCCATCTCGTCAACCATGGCAAGGCGCTGTTGGCCCCGTTCAGCGAGCGCTCACACGTCTACGCTTTCGACAAGTTGACCGCCCATGGCGTCAACGTCAAACTCGGCGTGGGAGTGACCAGCGTCGGCGCAGACGGCGTGCAGCTCAGTGACGGCTCGACGCTGACCACGCAGACAGCGATCTGGGCGGGGGGCGAATCGGCCTCGCCGATCGCACACGGCTGCGGACCGACAACCGGCCGCGGTGGGCGGCTCGATGCCGCCGCTGACCTGACGATCGAGGGCTACCCGGGCGTCTACGCGATCGGCGACGTGGCGAACATCCCCGGACCAGACGGGGCGCCGCTTCCGCAATTAGGTTCTGTTGCACAGCAATCCGGCGTGTGGGCTGCGCACAACATCGAACGTGAAGCTGCCGGCCACAACCGTAAGCCGTTCCACTACAAGGACAAAGGCATCATGGCGATGATCGGCCGCGGCGCCGCGATCGCCGAGGTGGGCGCGCACCGGCATCAGTTGGAGGGTCCGCTCGCCTTCGCCGCCTGGCTCGGTGTCCATGCGTCGCTACTCAGCGGAGCGCACAGCAAAGTCGACGCATTCATGTCGTGGGCTTGGGACTACTTCGACCGCGATCACGCCGCAATCGTCGAGTGCCACGGTGACCCGAAACGGATCGTCTGGGGTGACGACAGAAAGCCGACGATCGACGCGGCTGCCTCGTCCTAGGCAGCGCGCCGATCGTCGACTTTCGAGCTGATTGTCAGCCGCGCCGCGGTGGCTGGACCCGCGGATCAGCCTGTGGGACGTTCGTCTGTGGTGTCTGCTGGTACGGCGCCTGGGGCGTCTGCTGGAACGGCTGGCCCTTGTAGTCGTATCCCTGCAAATTCTCGTGCTGGACCTGAGGCTGGGTGTTCGGGTTGCGCTGCTGATCCCGTCGCTGATCGCGCTCACCGACATGCTGCGGTCCGCCGTTTCGGTCCCGCGGATCGATCTTTGCGGCATGTTCGAACTGCTTGTCGACCTTCGCGCGCGATGCTGCCGCTTCTTCCTGTGCCTCGCGTGCCTGCTCACGTAGGCGATTCGCCTCGGCGCCCTTCGCGGCTGCGTCGGCCTGCGCTCGTTTTGCGGCGGCGGCGGTTTCGGCCGCATCCGCTTCACGCTGCTGAACGGCCGCTGCCTCGGTCATTGCGTGTTGGCGAATGCTGTCGGCCTTTGCTGCCATGCGATCACGTCGACCGCGTCGCGAAAATGCGAACACCGCGCCGAGAATGGCAAGGACAACGACTATGGCGACGATGAGAATGATGATGGATTTGAGATCCATTGGAACTCCTTTGTCTGCTTACGTAATTAAGCAGATACCCGGTTCCCAGCCCTGCCAAACAAGTTAGCGCACAAGATCATTCGTCCGAGCGTATTACCTCGCGGGAACGACGACCTGTAGGAGAACGGTTTTGACGTTCCCGGCGAGTACCTCGCCGGCGTTCGCGTCGCCGCTGAGGTGGGCAAGCAGTGCTTGCTGAAAGAGTCCATCGAACATCGCGTACATGACCTTGGACGGCACGGCGAGCGTCGCGTTGTTCAGTTCGGCGTAGCGGGTGACGATCCGCCAGATCATGTTCTCCAGGCTGCGGTCGATTTCGGCAACGTCGGCCGAGAAGGAGTCCTCGAACATCGACTGAGCTCGCAGGTCGTACCACAGGCGGTGCATCGTTCCCTCTTCGCGGAGGGTGGCTGCCATCGCGGTTGCGAAACCCGCCTCTAGCTCGGCAGGCGTCTGCGCATTGGCGACGACATCGTCGTAGCGGGTGACGCAACGCGCCTTGTAGAACTTGACGCAATGCGTGATCAGGTCGACCTTGTCGCGGAAGTAGTAGTGCAGGACCCCGTGTGAGAATTCGGAATTCTGCGCAATCTCACGCAGACTCGTGCGGGCGTATCCCAGTTCGGACAGCGTGTGCAGGGCGGCCTCGGCAAGCTGATCTCGCCGCTCGGCGAACTTGTCGACCTGGCGGCGCGAGATCCGATCGAGCGTGCGCTCGGAGGTCTGCGTCAACTGCGTGGCGTCCTTCTGCTGGTGGTTGTGCACTTTACCTTTCGGAGTCTACGCAGGTCGCTTGACAGCTGTCCAAAAATATCTTGACAGTTGCCCAGAGAAGTCTTGACAGGCGTCCAAAATTGCACAACGCTGTGAGCCACATCACTTTCAAGGAGGCAGGCGGATGACTGTGTTTGATCTCAGCGGGCGCAAGGCATTGGTAACCGGTGGCGCGCGCGGCCTCGGGGCAGGAATGGCCGAGGCGTTGGCGAACGCCGGCGCCGCGGTGATGATCGGCGACCTGCTGGAGGCGGAAGGCAAAGCGACCGCCGACGCGATCGGAAGCAAAGGCGCGACAACGGGTTTCGTAAACCTCGACGTCACGGACGACGCCGCGTGGGAGGCGGCGATCGCAGCGACCGTCCAGGAACTCGGCGGGCTCGACATCCTGGTCAACAACGCAGGCATCGAGATCACGTCGCTTGTCGTCGACATCAACCCCGACGACGTCCGGCGCATGTGCGAGGTCAACATTCTCGGCACGGTCCTCGGTATGAAGCACGGCCTGCGCGCTATGCGGCCGGACGGCCCAGCGGGTGCCGGCGGCTCGATCATCAACATCTCGTCGGTCGCCGCGACGATCGCATTCCCGGGCATCGCCGGTTACTCCGGCACCAAATCGGCCGTCGATCGGATGACCCGGGTCGCGGCGCAGGAATCGGGCAAGCTCGGCTACGGCGTCCGCGTGAACTGTATTTACCCAGGGCTCGTCGCGACCGAGATGGGTCTCGGCCTCGCCACCGACATGGCAAAACTCGGGCTCTTCGAGAGCGTCGAGGCTGCGGTCGGCGGCGTCGTCGGCCTGACGCCCCTCGGCCGGCTGGGCGAAGTTCCGGATATGGCCGACGCCGTCGTGTTCCTCGCGTCCGATGCAGCTCGCTTCATCACCGGCACCGGCTTGCCGGTCGACGGCGGCATGGGCATGTAACTCCTGCAAAACCCTTCCAACCGAAAGGCTTTCGATACCATGAGCACAACCAAGCCCGTCGTCGTCTATGGCGTTTCCGGCTACACCGGCCGCCTCGTTTGTGAGTACTTGCGCGAGTTCAACATTCCGTTCATCGCAGCCGGGCGCGACAAGGCGCGAATGCAGGAAGTGATCGACAAGGTCCCCGGCATCGATACCGTCGAACACGAGATTGTCGAGGTCGACCATTCGGTGACTGCCCTCACCGAATTGTTCAGTGGCGCAAAAGTAGTCAGCAACATGGTAGGTCCGTTCATCAAGTACGGACCCACAGTCGTCGAGGCAGCGCTCGCTGCAGGCTGTCATTACACCGACACGACCGGCGAGCAGGACTGGATGATGGTGGCCGAGTCTGAGTACGGCGCAGGCTACGCAGAGAAGGGGCTGCTGCTCTCGCCAGGCGTAGCGCAGATGTACACGACCGGCGAGATCGCGGCGCAGATCGCGCTGGAGACGCCAGGCCTCGATACGCTCGACATCTTGGTGCTGTGGAAGGGATTTCCCACGTACGCGTCTACGCAGACCATCTTCACGATCCTCAAGGCGGACTGGTTCTACCTCGAACAGAACAACTACGTGAAGTGGGACCCGGGCTTCCACGCGGACGTCGTCGTACCAGGCCAGCACCAACTCGCGCTCGCGCTGCCCTGGGGCGGCACCGCCCACCCGGTGTGGTTCAAGAACGACCCGCGCGTGTCCAACGTCAAGGCTGTCGGGGGCGTCTTCGAGCGCTCGGTCATGGAAGGCGTCGTCCAGACGACCAAAATGTTCGAAGACGACATCAAGCCGCTGCCACCCGAGCAGCAGGAGGCAGCACTCGCCGAGATCGCAGGCTCCGTGCAGGCAGGCATGCCACCGCGCGAGAACCGGCGGGTGAACATCTCGATCGACTCGGTGTACGCATCCGGACCGCTCGGCCGCAAACACGTTGTCATCCATGGCAATCAGAACTACAAGCAGACCGGTCTGCTGCAGGCCTATGCGGCACATTCGTTGCTGCAGCAGCCACCCAAGCGGGCTGGGTTCGCCTCTGCGTGCCAGGCGTTCGGGCACCGTGAGTTGCTGGGTGCACTGAAATCCTTTGGCCTCGTGCTGGACCCAGTCATCACGGAGGGCTGAATGCGTCTGTCCGACTACCTCGACAAGGGCGCATCGCTCGGTGCCGACTCGCCGTGCCTCAGCATGGAAAACCGCACACTGAGCTATCGCGAGGTACAGGACCTTAGCCACCGGATCGCCGCAGCGTTGCGGCGATCCGGTGTCGCGCCCGGTGACAAGGTGGCCATCCTCTCCGGCAACGACCCGATAGCGTTCACATGCGTTTTCGGAATCAGCCGGGCAGGCGCGGTGTGGTGCCCGGTGAATCCCCGCAACGAGGCGGCCGAAAATCGGGAGTTGTTGGAGCTCTTCGACTGTCGTGCGTTGATCTACAAGGGCGCCTACCAGCCGCTGGTCGACAAGATCGCACCAGATTTACCTGCGCTGACCACGCTCGTGTGCCTGGATGCCGACGCGCCGGACGCGCTCGGTTTCGAACAGTGGATCGCAGCGGAGTCCGGACCCGTCGAAGAGACGGTGATCGACGATGTCGCGTTGCTGGTCGGCACCGGTGGGACAACCGGAAAACCCAAGGGCGTCATGCTGACCGGGCGCAACATCGAAACGATGACAGCACTGACGCTGATGGGGTACCCGTTCGAGGGCCGCCCGGTCTACCTTGCGCTGGCGCCGCTCACACACGCGGCAGGTGTGCTGTGCTTCCCGATTCTCGCGCTCGGTGGGCAAATTGTGATCATGCCCAAACCCGATCTTGCGGAGTTCCTTTCGCTGGTCGAGCGCCACAGCGTGACCCACACGTTCCTGCCGCCGACGCTGATCTACATGCTGCTGGAACATCCTGCGCTGGCGTCGACGAATCGTGACTCGCTGCAATGCTTCTGGTACGGGGCGGCACCGATGTCGCCGGCCAGGCTGGAAGAGGCCTTGTGGCGAATCGGGCCGGTGATGGCGCAGCTGTTCGGGCAGAGCGAAGCGCCGATGATGGTGTCGATGCTGCCACCGAAGGAGCATTTCGATGCCGACGGCGGCGTCGCACGGTCGCGATTGTCGTCCGCCGGTCGGCCTGCGCCGCTGGTGACGGTCGCGATCATGGACAAGTCCGGAAACCTGCTGCCGACGGGGGAGCGGGGCGAGGTGGTGGTGCGCAGTTCACTGGTTATGGCCGGCTACTACAAGAACCCGACCGCCACCGCGGAGGCATCGGCCTTCGGTTGGCATCACACGGGCGACATCGGCTACCTCGACGAGGAGAACTACCTCTACATCGTGGACCGCGCCAAGGACATGATCATCACGGGCGGCTTCAACGTCTACTCGGTGGAAGTGGAGCAGGCACTGCTTGCCCACCCGGACATCCAGGACTGCGGGGTGATCGGTCTGCCCGACGACAAGTGGGGCGAGCGCGTCGTCGCCGTCGTGCAGCCGCATGCCGGTCATACCGTGGTGCCCGACGACGTCATCGTGTTCGTCAAAGGACGCATCGGGAGTGTCAAAGCGCCGAAGGAAATCATCGTCTGGCCGGACCTGCCGCGATCGAAGGTGGGCAAGGTGTTGAAGAACGAAATCAAAGGTCGCTTGACCGGGTAGCAACCGGACATTTCGGCTCTACTGTTGTCTGGTGTTGCTCGCACCCGGTGACCGGTTCGCGGGCTTCGTCGTGGCGTCGCTGCTCGGTGAAGGCGGGAGCAGCCTGGTCTATCGTGCCGACGAACCCAGCGCGGGGCGCGAAGTGGCGCTCAAGGTGCTCAAGGCCGAGGCGATGCAATCGGGACCTGCGAGGGAGCGATTCCGGCGTGAGTTCGAGATTGCGCACAGCCTGCACCACCCGAACATCGTCGAGATGTTCGCCAACGGTGCGGAGGCGGGTTCGCTGTGGCTCACCATGAAACCGGTCCCCGGCGTCGCGGCGACAAAGTTGGTGCCGACGAGGCGATCCGAGCCCGATGTCGCAACCCTGCTCGCCATGCTGGAACCGATCGCGGCGTGCCTCGACTTCGCCCACGCGGCCGGTGTGGTGCACCGCGACGTGAAGCCGTCGAACATCCTCGTCTGCGTCAGCGACCCGGCGGCTTCGGTGCTCACCGACTTCGGCATCGCGCGACGGCTCGACGACCCACGTCAACGCGGTCGCTACGGGTACGTGCTGGGTTCGATGCCGTACATCGCGCCCGAGGTACTGAAGGCGGAATCGCTGTACCCGAGCACCGACCAATACTCACTGGCGTGCTCGATCGTCGAATTTCTGACCGGCAGACCGCCGTTCCCGTACTCGACGCGGTTCGCCATCGCCGACGCCCACCGCTCGTTCCCGCCGCCGCGGTTGTCGGCGCGGCGAAAGTGGATTCCACGCAGCGTCGATGCCGTCGTGGCGAAGGCGCTCGCGAAGGATCCGTTCGATCGTTACGAGACGTGCACACAGTTGGTCGACCTGCTGACGGACCTGCGCGACGTCGTACCGGCTCCGCCGCGCACGCTGCGCCGCCGCCTCGAGGTTGGCGCGAAGCGCGTGCGTGGAACACTTGAGTGATGTCGAATCGAAAGGGAATCGCCGCGCGACTGCGGCGACTCACCGACCGCACTGCGAGCGTCGACCTCACGCGGTACACGAAACTGTTGCCCGCGATCGGCGAGCGCGAAGCAGATCTTCGCAAGCTGTCCGACGAGGAGCTCGGTGCTGCCGCTCAGCATCTGCGGGAGTCTGTCGACGACAAGGGCTGGTTGACCGACATGTGTGCGCTCGGTCGCGAGGCCGCCGACCGTGCGATCGGCGAACGCCCCTTCGACGTGCAGCTGTTGGGCGCGATGGGTGTGCTCTCCGGCCACGTCGTCCAGATGGCGACCGGCGAGGGTAAGACGCTCGTCGGCGCGATCGCGGCAGCTGGATATGCATTGCGCGGCAACCATGTTCACGTTGTCTCGGTCAACGACTACCTCGCACGACGCGACGCCGAGTGGATGCGCCCGGTGTACGACCTGCTTGGCGTGACCGTCGGGTTCGTCGAGGAATCGAGCACCCACGATGAGCGGCGTGCCGCCTACGAGTGCGAAGTGACCTACGGCGCGGTCAGCGAGATCGGCTTCGACGTCCTGCGCGACCGCCTCGTCGTCGTCCCGGGGGACGAGGTGGCCCCGCACCCGGAGGTCGCCATCATCGACGAGGCGGATTCGGTGCTCATCGACGAAGCGCGGGTCCCGCTGGTGTTGGCCGGGTCCGTCGATCCGGGCGTTGCGCACGTCGAGATTGCCAACATCGTTCGGCGGCTCCGCCCCGGCCAGCACTACGAACTCGACCCCGACCGTCGTAACGTCTGGTTGACGCCGCTGGGTGAGTCCGAGGTCGAGACCGCGCTGGGCGGGGTCAACCTTTACGACGATTCCGGCTCGGACCGCTTGGCGTCGGTCAACCTCGCGCTGCACGCGGAAGCGCTGCTCACGCGCGACGTGGACTACCTGGTCCGTAACGGTGCCGTGCAGTTGATCAACCAGTCGCGTGGGCGAGTGGCCGTCCTGCAGCGTTGGCCCGACGGACTGCAAGCTGCCGTGGAGGCGAAGGAACAGCTACCGCCGTCGGACAGCGGCGAGATTCTGGATTCGAGCACGGTGCAGGCCTTGATCGCCCGCTACCCAACGGTGGCCGGCATGACGGGAACCGCTGTCGCCGTTGCCGATACGTTGCGTGAGTTCTACGAGCTCGAGGTAGCGGTGATCCCGACGGATCAGGAGAACATCCGCATCGACGAGCCCGACCGCATCTTCACGACCACCGAAAAGAAGCTGGCTGCGATCGTCGCCGAGATCGAACGAGTTCATGCCGACGGTCGGCCGATTTTGATCGGTACGCAGGACGTCGCCGAATCGGAGGCGCTCGCGGAGCTGTTGCTGCAAGCGGGACTGAAAGCCGCTGTGCTCAATGCGCGTAACGATGCCGAGGAAGCAAAGATCATCGCCGAGGCAGGCGCGCCGTCCGCGATCACGGTCTCGACGCAAATGGCCGGTCGTGGCACCGATATCAAACTCGGCGGTCACACAGGCGCCGGGCCTGAGTACGACGACGTCGTCTCCCGTGGCGGCCTCTACGTGATCGGTACAGCGAGATATCAGAGCAGTCGGCTCGACGATCAGCTTCGTGGCCGCGCAGGCAGGCAAGGTGACCCGGGCGGAAGCGTCTTCTTCGCGAGCCTCGAAGACGAGTTGGTGCTCATGGGAGCACCGGATGTCCCGAAAGGTGTCGTCGCCGACGAGGACGGCGAGGTCAGCGATCGGCGAGTGCCGCCGCACGTCGATCATGCGCAGCGGGTGCTCGAAGGCGTCAACCTCGAGATTCATCGCAACACGTGGCGCTACACCCGCCTGATCGAGCGTCAGCGCGACGACCTGCTGGAGTTCCGCGATGCCGCGCTCAACGGTGACGCTGCTGCCGAGCTGATGCGCGCCGAGGCTGCGGACCACTATGCGAAGCTCGAAAAAGAGCTCGAAGACGGCTCGTTGGAACAGATTTGCCGCGAGATTCTTCTGTTCCAGGTCGACCGTATGTGGGCGGATCACCTCGCCTTCCTCGCCGACGTCCGCGACAGTATTCACCTGCGCGCGCTCGGCAAGGAGACGCCGATCGACGAGTTCCACCGCGCCGCGATCCCCGAGTTCCACAAGATCGTCGACGAAGCGAAAGCGCAAGCGGTGCAGACGTTCTCCGAGCTACAGGTGACGGACGGCAAGGTCGACCTCGAGGCGGCCGGTGTGCTGAAACCATCGTCGACGTGGACGTACATGGTCCACGACAACCCATTCGACGCGAGTGTCGGGCACGCACTGGCGGGGATGCGAAGTGCTTTGCGGAAACGATTCGGCCGACGGTAAGGAGCAGTACATGACAGACGAATTCGAGGTCCAGCGGGAACGGATCCGTGAGCAGTACCTGAAGCCCACCGATTCGCGGCCGACGTCGTCGGCGCGCGGCTTGCACCACACCGCGCTCATCAGCAGCGACGTCGAGCAGACCGTCCGGTTCTATCAGGAGCTGCTGGAGTTTCCGCTCACCGAGGTGATCGAGAACCGCGACTACCCAGGCTCGACGCATTTCTTCTTCGACATCGGCAACGAGAACCTGCTCGCGTTCTTCGACTTTCCCGGACTCGAGCAAGGTCCGTACCAGGAGGTCCTCGGCGGTCTGCACCACATGGCCATCAGTGTCGAGCCCTCCCGTTGGGAACGGTTGCGCGACAAGCTCGCCGATGCCGGCGTGGAGTTCGTCGAACACAGCGGCGCATCGATCTACTTCAAAGATCCAGACGGTGCCCGCATCGAGCTGATCGCTGATCCGCTCGGCGAAATGTATGGAACGAAGGTCCTCTAACCACTCGTGAGTCTTTTTGGAGTCCAGGGACTCCAAAAAGACTCACGAGTGTTGGTCAGTCGTCGAGGGCGTCGAGGACGCTGATCGTCACGCCGTAGGGCAGGAATCGCACCTTGCGGGTCGGATCGACGTTGTCCTTGTGCGCGCGAAGCGCATCGAGCTCGGTCGGGAACGCTTGCTCGACCCGGGCTGCGCCAGCGTCGTCGTGGGTGTAGATCACCCACACGCCCTCTGCCTTCTCGACCGTTTCCGGCGCAGGCTCTTTGGGTGAGCGCGGTTTCGGTCGAGCCGCCCCGCCGCCGATGTCGTCCATGAACGATGCCCAACCTGAGCGATCGCCCGACTTGTCGATGAACCGGCTGACCAGGTCGAATGCCTCGCGCAACCCTTCGCTCGCCTCGGCGACGACGCGGTCGAAATCTTCGGGATCGAATCCGAACGGTCCGTGTTGACTCACGTGGTCCTCCTGTTGGTCACCGGTCACACTCCAGTGTCCATACTTTCGAGGCTGCGCGCTAAGTCCGGTCGCTTTAAGAAAAGGTCGCTAGAAGAAAAAGACTGTCGCCGCCCCGGCGCCGACCATGAAGAGGGCAGCGGCGGTTATTTCGGCGACCAGAGCAGCGGTCAGCCGAAAGCCGAGGGACGGTGTCTTCTTCAATGGGTTCCTCCGATACGCGGGTCGTTGACCTAAGTTTCCGCGCACCGGAGGACGCCCGAAAGGCCCCTTTGGGTGATGGTTGCTAACCCTTGTCGCGAACCCGGCCCTGCTCAGCGCCCCGACGGCGTTCGGCCGCGTCGATCTCGGCCCAGCCCTTCCGGTCGACAAAGCCGTCCCGGTGACGCTTGAGGAACTTCTTGAGATCGGACCGCTTGCGGGTCGGCGTGTTCAGGCGGTGCGCATTGAAATCCTCGATCAGATTCTCGATCGTTTCGTGCGCACAGCTCTTGTTCGTACCGATGAATCCCGACGGACCGCGTTTGATCCAGCCGGTCACGTAGGCACCCTCGCTCGCGGTCACACGACCGTGCTCGTTGGGCACCGTGCCTGTTTTGGCATCGAAAGGCAAGTCCGCCACTGGCTTTCCGTGGTAGCCGATCGACGTCAGGACCAGTCCGGTGCTGATCGACTCACGGTCGTCGCCGCGAGCGAACTCGATCGCTTCGACGTGGTCGATGCCATGCACTGCCGCGGGGGAGAGCAGGTAGCGGAAGACGATTCGGCGACGACGCGGATTGATGCTCGTGGCGTCCTTGAGTTCGTCCAGCGCCGCAAGCTTCTTCGTCACCGCATGACCGAATTCGCCCGTCGGGCGCTCGACGCCGACGCGATCGACGAAGACGTCGAAGTCGTCGTGCGCCAGCAGACCGGTCAGCTCGGGGACCGTGAACGCCGATTCGGCCAGGCCGCGTCGAGCGACGATCACGACTTCCTCCACCTTGCTGCTGCGCAGCGCGGCGAGTGCGTTCTTGGTGATGTCGGTCTTCGCGAGCTCTTCGGGATCGGACACGAGGATCCGAGCCACATCGAGAGCGACGTTTCCGTTGCCGACGATCACCACACGCGATTGCGAAAGGTCGAACTGGTGGTGGGCATGGTCGGGGTGACCGTTGTACCAACCGACGAACTCGGTCGCGGTACCGACGCCGGGCAGGTCCGCACCCGGTACGTCGAGGCGACGATCAGCCGACGCCCCGACCGCGTAGACCACCGCGTGGTGGGACTGCAGCAATTCGTCGTGCGTGATGTCCTTGCCGACCTCGACATCGAGGAAGAACTCGAACCCGCGCTCCTTGGTGATCTTGTCGAACAGCTGAGTGACCTGCTTGGTCTTCTGATGGTCGGGAGCGACCCCGGCACGGACCAAGCCGTAAGGCGTCGGGAGCCGATCGAACACATCGACTTCGGCGCCGGGCTGCTTGAGGACCTCGTCGGCTGCGTACATTGCAGCCGGCCCGGACCCGACGATCGCGACGCGCAGGTTGCCGAGGTCGCTGCGGGCCGAGGTCGACTCGACCATCGGCGCCAGCAACGGGTAACTACCGCGTGGCGTCTTGTAGAAGTCCGCATTGATCTGCAGGAACGGCGTGTCTTTCGGCGCGAGCTTGCTGTGCGGCACGATCGCGTCGACCGGACACGCGGTGATGCAGGCACCGCAATCCACACAAGATGTGGGATCGATGTGCAGCATCTCCGCGGTCAGGAAGTCGGGCTCGTCCGGCGTTGGGTGAATGCAGTTGACCGGGCACGCGTAAACGCACGAGGCATCACTGCAACACGACTGTGTTACGACGTGTGGCATAAGGAGGTTCTATCAGCTCACCAGCGCCAGCGGGGTGCGCTCGGGCTCGCTACGGAAGCGCGACGGTCGACCGCCGATCTTCAGGACCTTCCACAGCACCTTGGATACCGGGTTCATCAGGCCGAGTTCGTCCGCGAGCAGACGAACGTCACCGAAGTAGCCGCTGAGCGTCTTCTTCGACTCGGGCAGCTCCCAGAAGAGGTCCTTCTTGACCGACTTCGGGATATCGAACTCGGCCCAGAACTCGGCCGGGGGCACGACGATCACGTCGGCCAGGATGCGCATGATGACCGGGTAGACCAGCGACAGCGCGAACTTGCCGATCGGGCCGTTCTCCGGGACATGCTGACGAAGGAACTCGTGTGCGAACGAGATGTGGCGCGCCTCTTCGGCGACGTGAATCCGCATGACGCCCTTGACGATGGGGTGGTAATCGCCATCGCTGCGCAGGTACGACTTCTGGATGTGGTCGATCGGCTCTTCGCCGGCGAGCACGCCCATGAAGAAGATCGAGGGGAACGGCCACGCCGCGACACCGAGGAACGGTGCTGCGAGGCGCATGATCGGACCGAAACCGGGCACATCGGCGCCGCTACGGTTGACCAACTCTTGGAACATCAAGGTGTGGTTGCACTCTTCGATGACCTCGTGCGTGGCGTACTTGAACTCGGCCGAGTTGTTCGGCAGCGTCGACAAGTAGGTCATGAAGCCACGAATAAGGATCTGCTCGAACAGCAGTCCGACCTTGGCGACGTTCGCCTGGCGGTACATGCCGATCTTGATCTGCTGGTCGACAGGAAGGGCCTTGTACCAAGGATGGCGGCCGAGCGGGTCGATCTCCGGGAGAATCCACCGGGGGTCGTTGTCCACTACCTGAAATTCGGGGGCGTCCCAGTCGATGTCGACATAGGGATCGAAGCTGCGATGGATTGAGCCATCGGACAAGCGTTCGAGCATTTCGACGTAGGTTTCGCTCTCGCCAGCGGCGTTGCGCGATTCGGTCGTAGTCATTGCGCGTCCTTTCACGGCTCAGACTGCATTGTCTGTGTCTGTGTTTGACAATAACACCTAAGTTGTACAAATGGTGGACCGGTCGCGCAAAGTTGACCAGACGGAGACCTGGATTGGGCTAGCTACCTGCGGGGACGGCGTGCGAAATATAAATCTTCCAATTGCCGTCAGCTCGGCGCCAGAACACGTCGACACCGTTGAAGTCGGTGGGCCACTGGGTGAGGACCTGCTCGATCGCAGCCTTTCGCCACGATGCCCATGCGGACGGCATAGGCAGAACGACCGATGTGCGCGGACCGTCCACGGCGATACCTTTCGTGCAACATTAGCGCCGCGAACGAAAGAGGACAGCAATGGCGAGGTTTCTGATCTGTGCGCATCCGATCACTGGTCACGTCAATCCATCCGTGGAGATCGCGCGCGCCCTGGTCGAGCGTGGTCACGAGGTCAAGGTCTACACAGGGCTGAAGTTCAAGGCGAAGATCGAGCGAGTCGGCGCACAGTTTGCGCCGATGACGCTTGCGTACGACTACGACGATGCCGACTACGACGCCGCTTTCCCCGGCCGGTCGAGCCACAAGGGCCTGGCGCAGATCAAGTTCGATTTCAAGCACATCTTCATCGAGCAGGGTCCGGCGCAGGCGGAAGACTTGCGGGAAATCCTGCGCCGCTGGCCTGCCGTGGTTGTCTCGGATCCGGGGTTCGTCGGGGCGAAGCTGCTGCACGACCTCGGCGAGCTGCCGCAGTGGGCAGTCGTCAACATCGGTGTGCTCGGACTGCCCAGCACCGACGTACCACCGTTCGGCATCGGAATGCTGCCGAACTACTCCGCGCTCGGCAAGCTGCGCAATCGCGTCATCTCGTTCGTCGCGAACAAGATCGTCTTTCGCGACGTGAACGCATTCCTGCGATCGACGCGGGCGACCATGGGCCTTCCGCGGGAGCAATTTTCGCCGATGTTTTCCGACCAGCTCTACCTCCAGCCGTCGATTCCAGCGATCGAGTACGCGAGGTCCGATCTCCCTCAGAGCGTGCATTTCGTCGGCGCCGTCCTGCCACAGTTCACTGGAGAGTTCGACGAGCCGTCCTGGTGGAGCGAGGTCGTCGACCGCCGCAAGCCGGTCGTGGTTGTCACCCAGGGGACCGTCGCCACCGATGGTGACGAGTTGATCGCCCCGACGCTGCGGGCTCTGGCCGATCAGGACGTGCTGGTCGTGGCGACTACGGGCGGTAAGGAACTGCCGCGGCAGGTCCCTGCCAACGCGCGTGTCGAGAAGTTCGTGCCGTTCGACGAGTTGATGCAGCACGCCGATGTCCTCATCACGAACGGCGGCTATGGGGGAGTGATGTTCGCGTTGTCACACGGCGTCCCAGTCATCTGCGCGGGCACGACCGAGGACAAGCCGGAGGTCGGGAACCGGATGGCCTACAGCGGCGTCGGGTTGAACCTGAAGACGAACCGCCCGACCGACGAACAGATTCTCGACTCGGTGCACAAGGTGCTGGGCGACAATGCCTATCGCACGAACGCGCAGCGCATCGCCGGGGAACTTGCCAAGCATGACGGTCCGGCAGAAGCCGCGACGCTACTGGAGCGACTGGCACTCACTGAGCAGCCCGTGGTTCGAGGTGACGATGAGTTGCGCTGGGCATCAGTCACGCACTGACGAGTTCGTCGTCCAACTGCTCACGGATCACACGGGTGACGATGCGGTCCAGCGCGTCGTCGATCATGGTTTCCTTGTCCGAGCCGGACTTTTCGACGGGTAACCAGTCCGCCAGCTGTTCGACCAGCCACGACCGCCACGCCGCACGGACCTTTTCGGCCTCGGCGACCCCAGCGGGTGTGACGCTGAGCAGGTCGCCGTCGCGCTCGATCACGCCTTCCTCGACGAGGTCGTCGTAGAACGTCGTCAGCACCCCGGGCGGAATGCCGATGTGCTTTTCGAGCGCGGACTGCGGCACCGGGCCGTGCATGAGGCGGCTCGGTGTGTAGACGCGCGAGAGCCCCCACGCCTTTGCCAGGTCCAGGCGCGAGCCAGACCTGGCGAGGACAGCGGGCGCCGCGCGCGGACCGTACTTCTCGATTACGCGGCCGATCAACGTCTCCAGTTGCGTTTCCGGATTCGAGCCGGTCGACATCGCGAAGCCGTCGCCGGTTCCGCGAGCGGATTCCTTCACGACGCCGCGGAGGGTCACCTGTGGCAGGAAGATCGCCAAAGCGAGACCTACGACGGCGACCGGGACCGCCAAGAGAAATACGTGCTGCAACGCGTCGGTGTATGCCGCGACGATCGGCGCGCGGGCCGCGTCGGGGAGTTTGTGTAGCGCGTCCGGTGTCGAAACCAGCTTGGGGTCTCGCACCCCGCCGGCGACCAATGCCGCTGGCAGGCCGGTCTCCAGGTTGTTGGCATAGATCGTCCCCATGACCGATGCGCCGAACGATCCGCCGAGTGTGCGAAAGAAGGTCACACCCGAGGTAGCCGAGCCCAGGTCGCGGTAGTCGACGGTGTTCTGTACGACGAGCGTCAGGACCTGCATCACCAAGCCGATGCCACTGCCGAGAATGAGCATGTACAGCGATTCGAGCCAAATCGAAGTTGTCGCATCCATTCTCGACAACAAGTACAGACCGATCGCCATCACTATGGTGCCCGCGATGGGGAATTCCTTGTAGCGACCGGTCTTTCCCACGACATTCCCGCTGGCGATCGCAGTGACCAACAGGCCCAACACCATTGGCAACATTCGCAGGCCGGACTCGGTGGCGGTCGTGCCGTTCACGTACTGCAGGAAAGTGGGAAGGAAGGTGATCGCGCCGAGCATCGCGAAGCCGACGATGAAACTGAGCACCGATGCGATGGCGAAGACCTTGCTGCGGAACAGGTGCATCGGAAGGATCGGCTCGTCGGCACGAAGTTCGACGAAGACGAAGACCGTCAGCGCGATCACGGAACCGACGAACAGCCCGATGATGGTCGCCGAGCCCCAGGCGTATTGCGTTCCGCCCCATGATGTTGCGAGCGTCAGTCCCGTTGCTCCGAGCGCGACGAACAAGACGCCGAGGTAATCGACCTTGGGCTTCGCGGTCGAGGTGATGCCGGGAATCGTCCGTGCGGCAAGAACGATCACGATGAACGCGATCGGGACGTTGACATAGAACGCCCATCGCCACGAGAGGTGATCGGTGAAGAGCCCGCCGAGCAGCGGGCCGATGACGGTGGTTACACCGAATACCGCACCGAGCGCGCCTTGATACTTGCCGCGCTCGCGCAGCGGAATCACGTCGGCTATGAGCGCCGTTGCCGTGACGGCGAGACCGCCGCCGCCGATGCCCTGTACGGCGCGCGACGCGATCAGCATCTCCATATTCGTCGCGAGACCGCAGAAGAACGAACCGATGATGAAGATCGTGACGGACAGCTGAAAGATCCTCTTCCGGCCGAAAAGGTCACCGAACTTTCCGGCGAGCACGGTCGAAATAGTTTCTGCCAGAAGATAGGACGTGACGACCCAGCTCATATGACCTGCGCCGCCGAGGTCGCCGACGATGGTCGGCAACGCCGTCGCGACGATGGTCTGGTCGAGTGCCGACAGCAACATTCCGAGCACGATCGTCGTGAATACGAGATTGATCTGCACTCGCGACAGCGCGCGAGGAATCGGTGTCGCCGCATTGGTTTTCGCCAGGTCTTGACTCATAGCGTCCCCGCATTCAAGGTCGAGCCCGAAATCCGCTGATCGCCAGCTTATTCGCGCAGTCGCAGCCCGGGTCGGGAATGAGTCAGTCGGCGACCGGGCCCACCGAAGGAATGCGGAGTGCTGTGCTCGGCGTTACCTGTCAGAGGGTCGTGCCAATGTCGACAGTGATCCACCCTCGAAGACGATCATCGGAGAACACCCGACTCATGACGCAAAACCTGACGAGGAACCCCGTGACCGAGCCGGTCGCGGCAGCCGAATCGGCGAAGTCGCCTACAGAGCTGTCCACGATCGCGGTGACCACTCTCATCGGTGGGGCATTCCTGCCGATCCTCTCGTTCTTCATCATCAATGTGGCGTTGCCGTCCATCGGGTCGGATCTGGGGGCGTCGAAGGCCGGCCTGCAACTTGTGGTCGGCACCTATGGAATCGCGAACGCGACGCTCGTGGTGGTCGGCGGCAGGCTGGGTGATGCGTTCGGTCGGCGCCGACTCTTCTTGATCGGTATGGCAGGGTTCACGGTTTTCTCGCTGCTTTGCGGTCTCGCGCCGAACATCTCGACGCTGTTGGCCTTCCGAGTCGGTCAGGGTGCTGTCGCAGCGCTCATGACGCCCCAGGTCCTGGCGACCATCGCTGCGGTACTGACCGGTTCGAGCCGAATCCGCGCGGTCGGCATGTTCGGCGCCGCGGGCGGCGTCGGCGCCGCCGTCGGCCAGATTCTGGGCGGCGTATTGGTTTCGGCGGACATCGCTGGACTCGGTTGGCGCACGGTATTTTTCGTCAACATTCCGGTGTGCGTCATCGTATTCATCGCTGCCTACCGGGTGATTCCCGAAACGAAAGCGTCGGTCCGCCTTCCTGTCGATGGCATCGGCGCGTTGTTGCTCGGCACCACGCTGGTCATGCTGCTCCTTCCGTTGACCGAAGGGCGCGCACTCGGCTGGCCGATCTGGACCTGGGTGATGTTGCTGGCGGTCGTACCGCTTGCCGTCGTCCTCGCAATGCATCAACGCTGGTTCGAGCGGTCCGGCAGGGCGGCACTGGTCCCGCCGTCAGTCCTTCGATTGCGCGGCATGCGAATCGGTTTGATCATCGGCATTGCCTTCTTCTCTACCTTCGGCGGGTTCATGTTCGTCTTCGCGATCGCTACGCAGGGCGAAGGCGGCATGTCGCCGTTGGAAGGTGGCCTGACCTACCTTCCACTCGCGGTCAGTTTCATGGCGGTGTCGGTCTACAACGCAAAGCTGCAGGAGCGTTACGGTCCGAGCATTATCGTGCGAGGCTGGGCGATTCAGGCTGTCGGCTATCTCGCCTGTGCCGCGGTCGTTGCCGCGCGATGGCCCGATGTCGGCCCACTCACTCTGGCGATCCCTATGTTCGTGATCGGCCTCGGTGCGGGGCTGGTGATGATGCCGCTGTTCGGAGTCGTGATGGCCCAAGTGCCGCAAGAGCAGGCAGGCCTCGGGAGCGGCATCCTCATCACCACACAGCAAACCTGCATCTCGCTGGGTGCTGCAACGGTGGGCACATTGTTCTTGATTCTCGCCGGCAGCAGTTGGGGGCAAGGCGGCGCGCTCACGGCTGTCGAAGTGATGATCGCGATCGTGTCGATCGCCGCTATTCCAGTAAGCCTTGGGCTGACTCGCAAATAGGATAGATCGATGGTCACTCCTGAAGACGCGATAGCGGCGGTTCACGACACTTTCGGCGCGCACCCGGGCTATCGAGCGTTGCACGCCAAGGGATTTCTCTACAGCGGTCAGTTCACCGCCACTCCCGAGGCTGCTGGGTTGTCACGCGCCGCGCATTTCGACGGGAACGCCGTCCCCGCGTTGATCAGGTTTTCCAACGGGTCCGGCGACCCTGAGGCTGCGGATTCCAGGCCCACTGTCCGAGGGATGGCGGTGAAGCTGACGCTGCCTGATGGATCGACCACCGACATCTCCGCACAGACCGCCCGGCTGTTCGTCGCAAACTCGCCGGACGGCTTCGTCGAGTTCGTTCGGGCGGCCAAACCGAGTGCGGCATCGGGATATCGCTTCGCGAAGTTCGCCGCGCGCAATCCGGAGGTCTTTCGAGGGCTGCGCCAGAATGCGGTAGCGGCGAAGATCCCTGCCGGATACTCGACAGTCGAGTATCACGCATTGCACGCGTTCCGCTTCGTCAACGCGGCGGGGGAGTCGAGATATGTTCGCTACCACTGGATCCCGGTCGACGGCGAGGAATTCGTCTCGCTGCTGGCTGCCAGGTCGAAGCCTCGCGACTTCTTGACCGAGGAGTTCGATTCGAGGCTTGCGCGTGGCCCGGTGCGGTTCAAGCTGCAGACGCAGCTCGCTGGTCCGGACGATTCCTCGGTAGATCCCTCCGCGCCGTGGTCGAGCGACGAGAGAGTCGACCTCGGCACGCTCGAGATCACCGGCATCGAGACCGAGCGCGAGCGCGACGGTGAGGTCATCGTCTTCGATCCCATGAACGTGACCGATGGGATCGAGCCGTCGGACGATCCGGTCCTGCATTTCCGAAGCAAGGCCTACTCGATATCGGTGGGCCTGCGCATCAAGGGCGCCTGAGCCGGATGTCCGATTTGCGTTATTCTCGACGCGTCCATTGACCCACTTGGAGGCGAAATGTCGGGCAGCGAGATCACGCTTTCCCAGCCAGTGAATGCACCCGTTGGCGATGTGTGGGCTGTGCTCACCGACATCGAAGGCACGGCGGACGTCCTGTCGGGTTTGACTCGCGTGGAGCGGGTGGCCGGCAGCGGGTTCGAAGTCGGCACGCGGTGGCGCGAGACCCGCAAGCTCATGGGCAAAGAGGACACCATGGAGATGTGGGTTGCCGAGGTCGATCCGCTGACTCGGACCGTCATCAAGTCGAACGCGCGCGGGGTGGACTACACCACGGTTTTCGAGCTCACGCCCGACAATGCGGGAACGAAGCTGGCGATGACGTTCGGTGCGGTCAGCGGCCCGTCGGGCGCTATCGAGAAGGTCGTTGCCACTGTGACCGCGCGCATCGGGGCAGCGATCACGAAGAAAATGATGTCGCAGGACCTACGGGACATCGCCGCAGCCGCCGAAGCGCGCGCTTAGAGCTTGCGCGCGTCGACTCGTAGTGTCCCGTTGTCGGGCAGTGTCGCTTCGACGTAGTGAACCGCGGGAGCAGTGAACCCGACATTTCGCGAGTAGAACTTGACCACTGTCGAGTCGCCGGTCGTCGTGAGTTGTGGCGCAAAGAATTCCAGTCCGGCTGCGTGGACGGTCGCGACTGGCTCGCGGGCTGTCGCCGGATCGGTGATCGGCGCGGCGTAGATGACGCTACTGAAATCCACGATATCGCGTGCCCACTGGGTGGCGGATTGTCCGGTAGAACAGGCCCGGAGGACGGCGGTCGCGTTTTCCAGCGAGCCGGGAACCTTGCCGAAGAGTCGCGAATCGGGCAGGACGACGAAGGTCTGCGATCCGACATCGGTGACCGCGGTGGTCGACGCGGAGTAGTACCGACATTCGTTGACGACAGCGCCGATCTTGACGTCGACTTTGCTGCTTGCGATGCCGTAGCTGCTAGCGAACGCCGCCTTCACCCGGTCGACCGGGTTCTCTTCCTCCGCGTCCGCGGAACAGGACGAGCACAGCAAGGCGAGTGTCACAGAGCCGGCGATTCCGGCGGTGCGAAGCAATGTGAGTGCCACGAATCCACGGTACTGGCGGCTGGGCACCTTCAGTTTGCGGATGAGAACGTGTTCTAATTCGGGGATGAGCCTGCGATACGGGATCGTCCTGTTCACCAGCGACCGTGGCATCACGCCGGCGGACGCTGCGCGCGTTGCGGAGGCCAACGGCTTCCACACGTTCTACGTGCCCGAGCACACCCACATACCAGTCAAACGCGAAGCCGCTCACCCTGGCACGGGTGACGCGAGTCTTCCTGACGACCGCTACATGCGCACCCTCGATCCCTGGGTTGCGCTCGCCACGGCGTCGGCGGTGACCGAACGCATCGAACTCGGGACTGCGGTGGCACTTCCTGTCGAGCACGATCCGATCACTTTGGCCAAGACGATCGCGACGCTCGACCACCTCTCCGGGGGTCGCGTGCTGCTGGGTGCCGGATTCGGCTGGAATACCGACGAACTCGCCGATCACGGCGTGCCCCCAGGCAAGCGCCGTACGGCGCTGCGCGAGTATCTCGAAGCAATGCGATCGCTGTGGATCGACGAGGAGGCCAGCTACGACGGCGATTTCGTGAAGTTCGGTCCCAGTTGGGTGTGGCCGAAGCCGATTCGCGTCCCACCCGTCATCGTCGGTGCAGCGGGGACAGCCAAGACCTTCGAATGGATCGTCCGTTCGGCAGACGGTTGGCTGACGACTCCGCGTGAGACCGAGATCGACGACAGCGTGCAATTGCTGCGGCGGATGTGGGCTGATGCGGGCCGAGCTGGATCGCCGCGCATCATCGCGCTCGACGGTCGGCCGGACCTGGCGAAGCTCGCGCATTGGGAAGAGATCGGCGTCACCGACATTGCGTTCGGTTTGCCAGATCGTTCCGCTGACGAGGTCACGGCCTACATCGAGAAGTTGGCAGGAAGGCTGGCGTAGCGCGGCCATGCCGCATAGGAATTTGTTACGCGCAAACGCAATTGCGCTTGCGTCGAACAAAAAGCCCTGCGGCGGGCGTGGTCCGGAACCGACTAACTGGGTGCCGGCGGAAAAACGAACATGAACACGACGGCCATGTTGACCATCAGCAAGGCGATGAGCGCGAGTACGAACGTGAAATCGGATGGGCCGTCGACCTGCAACGGTTTTGCGTCTGCGGACACGTCTTTGCTGGCTTCCATGGATCAAGCCTCGCGAACGGCGGTTCAAGTTCTCTTAACGGCGGCTTAACGCCTTCCTGACGACTCGATTAGATAACCCTTTGGTAGAGGTTTAGAGTTTCGGCGGTTTCGTGGGTGAGACTGTCCGCGAAGCGCTTCGGCGCGCCACCACGCACCTGGACCAGGAGTCGGAATGGGAAAAATCCTCGGCGACATCATGCAACTCTTCTTCGACATGTTCAGCGGCGGCAGTAGCTAACTCATGCGTCGAATCGGAATTGCTCTCTCGGCGACCTGCCTGGCGGCGACCGTGCTCACGGCAGGCGCGCCGACCGCGTCGGCCGGGCCCTGCACCGGCGGCACCGGCAGCCTCGGCAGTTCGGCGTCGAGTGGAAGTTCGTTCGGCGGCACGAATCCGATCCCGTGGTTGAACGGCAGCGATGGCGGCCTGCCGAACCTGAAGGGTCGTTCGCAGGCGGTCGCCCACCTCACGGGCCTGGACAGTCCGAACGACTCCGTCCGCCGCTTCAATGTCGTCGGCACCGACCTCGGCATCATGTGGGACAACGGCTCGGGCCAAATCCTCACAGCATTCGGCGACACCGTCGGCGTCTCCAGGCAACCCTTTTGTGAAGGCCTGCTGGGGGATTGGCGGAGCAACGTCCTTTTCCGGTCGACCGACCACAACCTTGCCGACGGCATGACGATCGACAGCGCTCCGCTCGACGGCGACCGGCACGCCAAGGAGATCATTCCGAGCAAGAAGATCGACGGCGTCGAGATGACCACGATCCCGACAGCGGGGGTCGAGGCCAACGGCATTCAGTACATCAACTTCATGTCCGTTCGCAGCTGGGGCGAACCCGGTGAATGGGTCACGAACTTTTCGGCGTTGGCGTCGTCGGTCGACAACGGAGAAAAGTGGAAGGTCGATCTGACGACGGTTCGACCGAACGATCCCCTGACCGGGAACGGCAACTTTCAGATGGGCGCGTACGTCAAAGACGGCGGGTTTGTGTATTTGTTCGGCACACCGTCGGGGCGGAAGGGCTCGGTGTCGTTGGCACGGGTCAAGGAAGCAGATTTCGCCAATCAAATTGCGTACGAATACTGGGACGGCCACGGCTGGACGCCGACCGTGCCTGCCGCTGCAACCCCGGTGATTGCGGGACCTGTCGGGGAGATGTCCGTCGCGTACAACGACCATCTGCGCAAGTTCATTGCGCTATATTCCGACGGGTCGAATCCTGCGGTGATGCGTGTCGCCGACCGTCCTGAAGGACCATGGGGGAGCCCGGATGTGCTGATCGGAAGTCGCGAGGTGTCCGGGATGTACGGTGCGTACATTCACCCGTGGTCGAGCGGTCGAGACCTCTATTTTGTGGCGACAACCTGGTCTGACTACAACGTCATGCTGATCAAGGCGACCCTGCCGTAACTTGTTCGGTCCGACCCGTGTCCGGATACGATCGCGAGATGGCCGAAGCGGATAACCGCCACCTGGCGGAACTGATCTGCGGTGCATTCGCTCGGGCCTCTACTGAAGCGGTGGTCGTCGGCGATCCGAGCGGACTGATCGTGGAACTGAATTCGGCGGCCGCCGACATGTTCGGCTATGCGCGGGAGGAATTGCTCGGCCGCCCAGTCGATGTGCTGTTCCCGCCTGCCCTGCTCGAACGGCAGACTGCGGCGCTGTCACGGTTGCGTGAAACTCGGACTCCGCGGGTGCAGGGCCGCCGTTTCACGATGACCGGGCTGCGCAGCGACGGCGAAATGCTTCCGCTGGAGGTGTCGATGAGTGAAACCGACGCCGACGATCCAGCACTCGGCGGCGGGTATGTCGTCGCGTTTGCGCGCTCTCGGATGGAGAGCAGTGGTGCACCTGCGATCGCAGATTCCGATTCATGGGAGACCTTCGAGAGCGTGACTGCGATTCTCGAGTCGGCGCCGGTTCTCGTCTTCGCAGTAGACACCGCAGGAATCATTCGAGTATCCACAGGCGGTGTGCTGAAAGATCTCGGCTTTCAGCCTGGTCAATTGATCGGCGAAAGTATCCACACGGTCTATGCCGATCGACCCGATATCTACGCGAACAACATGCGAGCACTCTCGGGCGAGGAATTCCGTGTTCGCGTTGCGATCGGCCCGCACATCTACGACACCCAATACCGTCCACTGTTCACCGCAGGTGGCGCGTTGAAAGGCAGTCTGGGCATCACCACCGACGTGACCGCTCAGGTGGTCAGCGAACAAGCACTTCGGATGCTCGCCGAGACGGACGCGGTCACGGGGTTGGGTAGTCGCGGACAGATCGAGCAGGAACTCGCCGCAGCCTTCGACTCAGGCGGACCGCTGACGCTGTTGTTGGTGGATCTCGACGATTTCAAGGACATCAACGATTCGCACGGTCACTTGGTCGGCGACGTCGTGCTGCGCCGAATCGGCGGACGGATGCGTCGAATTGTGGGCAGCACAGCAATTTTGGGCCGCTTGGGTGGCGACGAACTGATCGTCGGGCTCCATTCCGACGACCTCCTAGAGGTATCTTCGATCGCGGACAAGATCCTCGGCGAGATTTCGCGGCCGATGCGCATCGAGGTGGATGCCGGAGAGCAAATGACCGAACTCGACGTCAGCATCACGGCGAGCATCGGAATTGCGGTGGCCCCTATGGATGGCGACAGTCCGTCGAGCTTGCTGACGCACGCCGACAGCGCGATGTACGCGGCGAAACGCTCGGGTCGTGCGTCGCACCGCTTCTATCGCGCGGACGCAGATCGGGCTGGTCGACGCCTGCAGGTGTCCACTCGGCTGCGTAGCGCCATCAAATCGGGAGCGCTCGACGTCGAATTCCAGCCGATCTGCCGGCTCGCGGACGGGAAAGTAGCCGGGTTCGAAGCGCTGGCGCGTTGGAACGATGCGCGCCTCGGTCCGGTGAGTCCGGACGAGTTCATTGCTTTGGCAGAGTCATCGCCGTTGATCGACGACCTGTTCGACCTGGTGCTGCACAGATCGTTGGAAGCGGCCGCTGCCTGGAATGCCGGTCGGGGCTCGTCGGCTGACTTCGTCTCCATCAATATCAATGTCGCTGCACGGCAACTGCGCGATCCTGGGCTACCGGATCAAATCATTCGTGCTGCTGACGCGGTCGGCCTGCCATATGGATGCGTCGCGATCGAGCTGACGGAAACGGCCGTCATGGAGAACGCAGCGCGAACATGGGGAGTTCTCAGGGCGATCAGCGGTGCTGGGATTCGCGTACTCATCGACGACTACGGCGTCGGCTATTCGAATATGGCTCGCTTGGGCGAGCTTTCGGGAGCGGGGATCCTCGAAGGAATCAAGATCGACCGGACCTTTGTTGCCGACCTACCTACCGACCGAGCGAAGACGTTGCTGACGATGTTCCTGACGATGACGCGGTCACTCGGAGTTTCCGCTGTCGCGGAAGGGATCGAGAGCGACGAACAGCTGCGGACACTGCTGGGCCTCGGGTGTGTGATCGGCCAGGGCTGGCATTTCGCCAAGCCGATGTCGAGAGACAGTGCGGTCCAGCTGATTCTGGACGGCGGCATGATCAAATAAGGCGACGAATGTCGTTAGGGCGGCTAAACTTGCCTAATGCACGTCCGGGTAACGACGCGTTCCGGGTTGCGCGAGGGGATCAACGGCTCCGGGGCGGGGGTACTCCGACCCCTCGCCAGCTTCTGCGTATTGCTGATCAGCGTCGTGCTCGCCTACTCGGCGATACGCGCAGCACGGGAAGGGACTGCCGAAGGCTGGTTGTTCGCGGCAGCACTCTCTGGTTTGTTCGTTGCCCGTGGCCTCCACCTGCGGCGGCCGATATCGCTGGCGCACACGACCTTCGCCGTACTTTTCATTGCGTTCGGCGATCTCGGATATCGTGCCGATTACCAGACCGTCGGCTTCGTCCTGATCGGCGCTTCAGGGTTCGTCTTCATGTTGGCGCCGCGCAGCAAGCCCCAGCCGCAACAGCTGTGTGCCGTCGCGGCATTGGTATCGCGGACCATCGACGATCCACTCGCGCCGTTCGCGCTGCACTCGTGGAAGAGCTACTTCTTCAACGAAGGCCAGACCGCTGCCATTGCCTACCGGACGCGGGCCGGAATCGCCGTCGTCGCGGGCGATCCGATCGGTGCAGCACAGGACTTTCCGCTGCTGATCGCCGACTTCTCGGCGTTCGCGCGCGATCACGGTTGGCGGGTCGCAGTGCTCGGTGCCGGGGAGCGGTGCCTGCCGCTGTGGCAGGCGCAGTCGGGTGGCCGGGCGGTGCCGATCGGGCGCGATGTCGTCATCGATGTCGACGACTTCAACCTGGAGGGACGGCGCTTTCGAAACTTGCGCCAAGCCGTCAGCCGGACCCACAACTTCGGTATCAAGACCGACATCGAATGGGAGGCTGCGCTTTCCGAATCGACGCGGGCCGAACTCATGGGAATTGTCGACGAATGGCATGCAGGACATCAGAATCGTGGATTCTCGATGATCCTCGATCACCTGCTCGACGGACGCCATCCGGGCATGCTCGTCGTGATAGCTCGCGACTCGCACGGCAGGGCAGTCGGGTTCCAGCGGTACGGAACCTCAGCCGGCGGTCGTGAGCTGAGTATCGACGTGCCGTGGCGGACGCTCGACGCTCCGAACGGCGTCGACGAGCGCATGACCATCGACGTCATCGACTATGCGAAGGACACGGGTGCGAACCGGGTTTCGTTGGCGTTCGGCGCTTTTCCGGAGTTGTTCGCCGACGAACCACAGACCCGGTTGAGCCGGATTGCCCGCGCTCTTGTTCATGTCGGCGACCCGCTGCTCAACCTTGAATCGCTGTACCGGTTTCTGCGGAAGTTCCACGCATTTGCAGACCGCCGATACGTGCTCGTTCGCGTCCGTGATCTGCTGCCCGCGGTTTTCGCCATGTTGACCCTCGAGTTCGTGCCACACCGCCTCGAGTACTGACCTACCGTCAAGCGATGGATATCGGAATCGCCCTGCCAACGATGTGCCGGGGCTACACGCGCGCGACAACGATCGACTGGTGCAAGCTCGCTGACCAAGGCCCGTTCTCTTCCATCTCGTGCGGTGAGCGCGTGACCTTCCACAATCCCGATATGTGGACGACCCTTGCGGCCGCCGCGGCACTCACCGAACGGCTACGCATCTTCGTCAATCTCTCTGTGTTGCCTGCTCATCCGGCCGCGCTGGTCGCCAAGCAGACGGCGACGCTCGACGTCCTCTCCGGCGGCCGGGTCACCTTGGGTGTCGGCGTCGGCGGTCGTGAGCACGATTACAGCGCAATGGATTCGGGTTTCGACCGGCGGCACGCACGATTGGACGAGGGCGTCGCGGCGTTGCGGGCATTGTGGTCCGGTGCGCCACCGTTCGACGGCGCCGACCCTATCGGTCCGCAGTGCGTGCAACGGGGCGGACCGCCGCTTCTCGCGGGCGCGCTCGGACCGAAATCGCTTGCGCGCGCGGCCGCGTGGGCCGACGGAGTGATCGGTTTCAGCGTTGCCGGTCTGCCTGCCGAGATCACCTGGGCAGCCGATGCTGCGCGCAGCACCTGGGACCGCGCTGGACGTGACGCACCCCGACTGGTGAGCGGCTGCTTCTACGCCGTCGGTGTACCCGAACCCGCAACTGTGTTGCGCGCCTTCACGGCCGAATACCTCGCGATCTTCGGCCGCGACAATGTCGCGTCGTTCGCCTCGTCGATGACGACCTTCGACGCCGACGCGGTGAACCGGGCTCTGGACGGTGCCGAAGCGGCAGGCCTCGACGAATTCATTCTCGTGCCCGCTGCACCCGAGCTCGCCGTTCTCGAGGCCACAATCGACCTGGTGCAGCGACGCCGTTAGACGGTGATATCGCCGATCGCCGTGACCCACGACGGTGCGTCGCGTACAGCCCATGCCGCGGTGTCTCGGCCGAAATGGGTCACGAACTCCACGCGCAGCAACGGCATGTGTGCGACATGGTTGAGGTGGTGCCTGGCGATATCTGTCTTGCGCACGTCGAGCAGCGAAATCTCGAGCGGATGCACCGACCCCTTCATCGAGAACCACAGCTGCGTTCGGGTGAGAATCAGGGTTCCGACGCCGAGCACCTGGCTGTCGGCCAAGGAGTTCAATCCGAAGAAGCCGGCCTCGTCCGAGAGCAGGATGCTGTCTGGATCGATCTGCTCGGCGAACAGTGTTGCGGCGCGACGCTTTCGCATCTTGTTGCCTAGCTTCCATCCTTGCGTCGCGATGACCCGCCACAAAAGGGCAAACAGAACGAACGTCATCAGCAACACGACGATCAACTTCACCATCTGCGGATCCTCACGCCACGTCGCGCGCCGGCGGCCGGTGTGCCACCAGTTGGCTCTGGCACCGTCACACCCCCTGACCTCTGCGTTGTCGCGAGAATATCAATCAGACCGGCAGGCGGCCGGTTTGGTCGGTTCGACGGCGTTGGTCAGAGGGGTTCGTAGCAGTCGTAGGTTTCCTGTAGCACTACCCGGCCGTCGAGGTACTTCAGGAACATGGCGACATGGGCCCGAAGCTGGTCGCCAGGCTGCAAGTTTGCCATCGGTATCGCGAGCGATGCCGTCCACGTAAGCTGCAGCGTCACAACATCTTCCGAAGCCATCGCCGACGTGACGTCGTAGCGCTGCTCGGTCAGCAGCGCCTTCCCGCGATGCGATGCCGCGAGCATCGCGTCCAGTCCGCGTGTTCCACCGTTCGGGGAGACGAGGCTCGGGTGCTCCACCTGGACCGCGTCTGGGTGGTAGTAGCCGCGCAAGTCCTCGCCGACGGCACCGGTTTCGATTGCGCTCAGCAGTTTTCGTGCGTGTTCTATGTGTTCACTCATATGCACAACCATAGTTGTGTAATCTGCCTTGTCAAGGCACGATGGGGATATGAAGACCGAGCACCTCGATCCGAATGGTTTGGACATCGCGACGCTGGTGATGCTCACCGGCGCCGCAGCACGGGAGATCGTCACCGACCGTGTGCACAAAGCAGGTTTCGACGATGTGCGTCCGGCGCACGGTTACGTCTTTCAATGTCTGATCGACGGGCAACCGACTATCTCGGAGATTGCGCGGACCCTCGGAATGACGCAGCAGGGTGCGTCGAAGTTGGTCGTCGATCTGGAGAAGCGCGGCTATGTGTCGCGAGTCCCAGATCCGAGCGACAGCCGTGCCCGCACAGTCGAACTCACCGAACGAGGCCGTCAGTGCATCGACGCGGCACGCTCGGCACGCGCGGACCTCGACGCTGCGCTCGTCCGAGCGATCGGCGCCGAGGATGTGGGTCGGCTGGCGGGCCTCCTCGCGTCGCTCATCGAAGTCCTCGGAGTGAACGCGTCGATCGCTGGACGGTCCGTCAAATTGCCCGAGTGGGAACGCTGACCGCAGGCGTAAGTTTGCTTTCGAGGAGAGGAGTGACCCATGAACCCGATCGGGAAAAAGCTGATGGCCAGCGGAAACAAGATGATGTCGGCGTTGTATCGACGCTCGAACGGAAAGATCGGCGGCAAGGCGAAAGCCGGTCTGCCGGTAATTTTGTTGACTGTGCCGGGGCGAAAAACGGGCGAGCCACGGACCGCACCGATCTGCTATTTCAAGCAGGACGACAGCTACATCGTCGTCGGGTCGGCAGGCGGAATGAAGCCCGAACCGCAGTGGGTACGCAACCTCGCCGCTGCTGGCGGCGGCCAGGTCCGCAATGGTGCCGACCAGTTCGGCGTGACCGCACGCTTCACCGAAGGTGCCGAGTGGGAACACCTTTGGAACGACGTTGTCATCGCAAAAGCGCCCTTCTTCGCCGACTACGCGACGAAATCGGGCCGAGTTCTCCCGATAGCGATCCTCACGCCGAACTAGCCCTCGTGAGTCTTTTCGGAGTCTATAGACTCCGAAAAGACTCACGAGGGTTGATGATTCAGCCCAGCTCGACGACTGTGCCAGGGCGGGCCAGCGATGCGACGGTGATCTTTCCACCCTTGGCTGCGCTGATGATCTGGCCCTGCCACGCCGTGAAGCACGATGCGGCTTCACTGTTGTAAACGCGGTCGAGGATCGGGGTCAGCACCTTCGCAACTTCGCCTTCCGCCGCGATCAGCTGCGCCCGGTACGGACCGTAGTAGGGCAGGATCGCTTCCAGCACAACGGCTGTGATCCCCTGAACGTTGGTGATGATCGGTGCCAGCACCGGCTCGTACTGGGAGATCACCGGCGCGATTTCGGCCAGCACCGGTCCGACCAGTTGCAGTAGAGGCTGGTACACCGAGCCCAATGCGAACGCCTCCGACGAGAACGCTCCGGCCATAGGCGCCAGACCGATCAGTGAGGCAAGCCCGCCCTGCCTCTCGGCCGCGGGCCACCCGAGCGGGCAGGGCGGCTGTGTCGCAAGGGGACTTGCGTCGAACGGACTGGCTGTGCCTGGCGTCGTGCCGATCGGGACCGACTCACCCGGTGAGCCCGGCGTGATCGGAGTGCCGGGGGAGACGGGCTTCGCAGGTGCACCGGGCGCCGCAGGAGTGCCCGGCTTGGCTTGCGCGAGCGGAACCGATGGACTCGTGTTCCCGGGCTTGATCGTCACTGCCGAGTTGGGTGCGCCGGGTGCAGGCGTCGGAGCGACCGCTGGCGGCGGAACCGGGGCGGCCGCCGCAGGCGCAGTAGCATTCGCCACCTGTGCTTGGGGAATGACGACGGCGACCTGATCGTTTCGGTCGGCGGTCAGGCCGGTGACGGCGACAGCACTGCCGATGACAACCAGTGCCGAGACCACTCGGATCGCGCCCGCCAGCCGATTACGCGGCGCTGGTGTTGAGGTAGTCATGTGTGTGGCTCCTGTTCAGTTGCCTGGCGGCGGGGATTGTGGGGCAGCGGAATCCGGCTCGAATGTGCCCTCGAGGTGCCACACGCCGGTGAAGCCGTTGAACGGGCCACCGACGATCAGGCTCGTCCATTGCAAGGTGAACCTCTTCGACTTGGCGTCGTAGGTCCCGGTCGCCGACGGACCGGTAGCGGCGTCGGTATTGGGGGCGTTGAGCCATTGGCGAGCGACCCAGTCCCACACCTGCTTCACCTGGGCGGCGCCGGCAACTTGGGGCCCCACCTTCTCCGGTGGTTTCGGTGCGCCCTGGTTGAACTCCTGGTTGTTCCACGACGCGGCCCACGCCGACAGATCAGCGGTCAGGGTGCCGTTGTTGTCGACGACCTTCGGCGTCGCGACCGCGTGCTGGGTTTGGGGATCGACCGCATTGGTCGAGATGCCGAACTCGACCGCGAAGAACTTGGTCGGCTTGGTGATCGACGCCGCCAGCGAATGTCCGTCCGCAAAACCGGGATTCGGCTCGCTCTGGAATCCGCCGGTCCGCAGACCGCCTTCGGTGCCGGGCTCGAGCAAAGTCGCCGTCCCGTTGATCGCCGGTGAGTCGCCGTTCGGCATGAACGGCCCCTTCTCCGGCGTTCCACCCGGCTGCACCATGCGAAACCATGTGCCGCTCAACGTGTCTCCGTCGGCTTTGCCAGGTTCGAGGCGCAACAGGCCGACCAGCTCCTGTGGTCCGCTGGCAGGCGCATCGTCCTTGTCGCTACAGCCGGACACCGCGATGGTGCCGATGGCGAGCAGGGCAACTATGCGAGTCGCAATTTTCATGTCCGAACTCCTTCGCGTACAACGGATCGCGCGACGGCCGCTCCGACTACAAGACCGGGTATCACGAAGAACCAGCCGATCTGGGCGAAGGCGGCAAAGCCAAGCGGACGGGTCGTGTTGTCAAGGGCAACAACAGCGTCGAAGTTCTCGATGTTGTCGTTCATCGTGCCGATCAGGTTGGCGAATTCCGATGTCATCGGTTGCCATCGCGCGTGCAAGGTGTCGATCGCCCGCAAGTCTGCGTCGGGGTGGGCGGCGCGGACGTCTGTGGCGAACCGGCTGTCGATTTCGCCTTCGGCACCGACCAGAGTGACGAAATATCCCTGGACTTTTCGTACTTCGTCGTGGGTGAGGATCGGCTTGAAGCCGTCGAGCACCGGCCCGGCTGCGGAAGCATGTGCAAACAGCCCCAATGCAATCGGCGTGGCGATCAGAATCGCTGCCAGTACGCCTGCACCTACTTCGGCGACCCGCGTCGAGCGGCCACCGACTGCCCTGCGCGCCCCGACGATGCCGATCCAGACGAGTCCGGCGCCGGGCAGCGCGAGCAACCACGGCAGCGTCCCGAAGGGCGGGAGGTCGGTCAAGCGCTCGAAATCGCTGCGGTTGTCGTCGATTGCGTCGAGCATCGTCGTCATGTCTGCGCGAATGCCGGGGTAGTCCCGCACGAACGTGTCGACGTAGCGATACTCGCCATTCGCCTGCCCTTTGTTCTGCAGCGCAACGACGTTCGCCTGGGCGTCGCCGAGCACCGCGAGGTCGTCGCGATAACGCTCGACACTCGACGATGTTGTGAGCGGTTGGAACGACGCGAGCATTGCCTCGCCCTGGACGGCTCGGAGAAACATGCCGGTGACGAGCGGTCCGAGGATCAGGCCGAGTCCGACGACGACGATCAGAACGAACGGCCAGCGCGAGCGACTCGGCGCTGTTGCGACGTACTCCGGCGGCAGCGCAGCCGATTCAATGGCCGCGCTACCGGGTAGTGCCATCACCGACCTCGTCGTCGCGCAATGCGGTCGGCGTTGGTGAACACGGCAACAGCGACGATTGCAAGGATGAGCAGCCCCGGGACGAGCCAGACGGGAGGCCGATCTTTTCGGGGCAGGTCAACCGTTCTCGCGGCCAAGTTCGGATCGCCAGCGACGACTGGCTGTGCCGCGGCGGGTGCCGGGGTTGGCGCTGCGGCCTCTGCCGGCGCAGGTGCTACGACTCCTGGTTCGGCCGGGGGCGCCCCCGGGACGGTCGGGGGAGCGGCGGGTGGTGTGGCGACGGGTGCAGCCGCGGGTTCGGTCGGAAGACCGGATCCGCGGTATTGCCCGGCGAGGTGCCACAGGCCGGTGAAGTTGTTGAACGGTCCGCCGACGATCTGACTGGTCCACTCGATGACGAAATTGCCTGCGCCGTCGATGGTTCCGTGAATCGGGCTCGTTTTGCCGTCGTAGCTACCGCCCGGCTTCGGGGCCCCCTGGTTGAAGACCTGGTTGTTCCAGGTCACTCCGAGGCTGCTCAGGTCACCCGAGAGTTCGGACCCGTTCGCATAGATCTGCGGTACGGACGTCCCTGAGCCCGTTTGCGGGTCGGTCGAGTTCGTCGCGGTGGCGAAATCGACGCCGTAGAACCGAACCGGTGTCGTGACCTGCCCAGACCGCGCATTGCCTGAGCCGTCGAACGCTGCTGCCGGCTGCGGTTGGTAGCTGCCGCTGACCAAGCCGCCGTCGCTGCCAGCCGAAAGCGGCGTCACAGTCTGATCGCTGCACGTCGAGTCACTGTTCTGGAGATATGGCCCGGACGCATCGCCCGTCGGCAGGATCATCCGAAAGAAGCTGCCGGATACCGAGCCACCACTGCACACTCCTGGCGCGAGCGCGAGCAAGCCGTTGAGCGGCGTCGGCTGGGCGTTGGCGAGCGGCGGTGAAATCAGCGCGAAACCGAGGACGGCCGCGGCTGCCCCGAAGCGGAGGCATCTCCGTCCCATTTTGTTGTCCTTTGCGATCGTCTGGATGGCATCGCACCCATCCGAACGCACAGCACCTACCGCAGTCACGAGTTCCGCTCAGTGCGAATTAAAGGCCGGCAGCACTCCAATGCGACGCTGCCAGGCTCGTCGGGGTGGCAACGGTGCTGCTCGCAGGGGCTGACTCGGCTTCGTCGTCGCCGCCCCAGACGAGTATGCCGATGACGACTGCGACGAGCACCACAGCGAGGGCAGCGAGCGCAAGGAGAGCCGGGCGCCGGTTTCGAACCGGTCCTACGTCAACCGGTGTCGACGCGACCGGGGCTGCCGGGCGTACCTGGATCGGGTGCGGACCGCTGTGGGTTTCCACCATTGTCGCTGCGGGACCGGCGACCGACGGCGGCACGTGCGATGCGCCCTGCGTCGGCAACGCGAGGTCTGCACTGCGGTGCAGTGCCAGGTATGCCGCCTCGGCGAGTTGTCCTGCGCTGCTGTAACGAGCAGCAGGATCTTTGGCCATTCCGCGCGCAACAACATTGTCGAGGCCGACAGGAACATCGGGATGGGTGTCGCTCGGTCGTGGCGGCGTGAGCGAGAAGTGCCCGTGATACTGCTGATAGACCGTGGTGCCAGGGAACGGTCGCGCTCCGGTGAGACATTCGCTGAGCACGCACGCAAGCGCGTACACGTCGACGCGAGCGTCCGAACGTCCGTCGGTGAATCGTTCGGGTGCCATGTACGCATAGGTTCCGATGGCAAGACCGGTCCGGTTGAGCGGCTCGTCGGTGACACCGGCAACGCCGAGATCGATCAGATAGGTGAAGTCGTTCGTCGTCACCAGCAAGTTGGACGGCTTCACGTCGCGATGGACCAAACCTTGATTGTGAGCTGCATCGAGCGCCGAGGCCGCCTGCTCGATCACATGGACCGCGCGCTCGGGCGTCATCGGTCCGGTCCGGGCGAGGATCTTCCGCACGTCGATGCCGTCGATCAACGCCATATCCACGAACAGCCGACCGTCGATCTCGCCGATTCGATGGGTCGGGATGACGTGCGGTTCGTGCAGACCCGCGACCGCTTTTCCTTCTCGCAGGAAGCGGTTTCGGTACTCGTCGTCCGCTGTGTACTGCGGGGGTAGAACCTTGAGCGCGACCATTCGTTCGGCGGTGGTGTCGTAGGCCTTGTAGACCTCACCCATGCCACCGTTGCCGAGCAATTCGTGCAGGCGGTAGTCACCGAATGCTGTGCCGTCCACCGTCCACCTCGCTCGCTGTTGTCGTGTCCTGGGTGCTAGTCGAGCGTCCAGGTCTAGTTATTGTGCGCGTTCAACGGCTGGAGCGAAGAATCTCCTTCCAGCCTTCGACATCCTTTGTCCACCAAGCGGCGCTGTCCGGTCCTTTCTCCGTTTCGAAAGTCACATGAAGAAGTTTTCTTCCGACGGAATTGCCGAGATGTGCCGAAACGAGGTCGACCTTGCGGATAGCGGTCACCGGAATTTCCAGCGGTTCCGACGATCCCGCACGCGAGAACCACAACACCGTGGGGGTCAGAGCCAACGCGCCGTTTCCTCGTATCTGCGCGGCGCCCTTCGACTCCAGGCCGAAGAAGTTCGCCATCGCGTCGGAGCGTACAACTTCTTCGGGTGAGAATCGCGCCGAGATTTTTTCGGCACTCGCCTTGCGGACCTTCCCGACTACTACGCGCAGTGTGCCGAAGACGATAGCCAAAATCACCACGATCAGGCCCACGACCAGCAATGCAATCGTCAATGCGTTCATCGCGGCAGAATAGCGGGGGACCCATTCGCGCACCGCGGCAACAGGGAGAAATCGGACATGACGTGTTGCCGGCCGTCACGACGCGGGTTGCTGCGGCTGATGGCGGCAGGGGTGTTGCTGCCGGCGGCGGGCCTCGCCAGAGCGGGTGTCGGCCGCGCGGCGACCGAACCGATGATCGCGACGGACCTCGAGATCGTCACCGTCACAGACGTCTCGGTGGTCGTGACCTGGTCGACCGTGTCGCCGGATCACGTCGACGCCTACGGCCGTCCGGTGGGAATCGACGCCGATACCGAATTGCGCATCGGCCCGGCCGATTCAGTAGCAGTGCCGGTGGTAACGCTCTTCGATGCGACGCCGACGCCGTACCACTATGCCGAGGTGCACGGCCTGGAGCCGGGACGTGCGTATCGGGTCGAGGCATACTCCTACGGAGTGCGTGCGGTCCCGTCGATGGTGTCGACGACACTGGTCGGCGCACCCGAGGCCGCGGGTCGGTTCACGACCTTGGTGCCGCCGCCGGGGCGCCTGGTCAGGACCGTCGCGCTCAGCAACGACGTCCATTTCGGCGAGGAAGTGAGCGGTCTGATCGCAGGCGGTCAGCCGCCGGGCTTTTCGCAGGATCCTGGGCTGCCTCCTTACACCGAAGCGATGTTGGACGCGATGCTCGACGACCTCCGTCGCAGCGATCGTGGCGCGGACCATCTCCTTGTCGCCGGTGACGTGACCTCCGAAGCTCGGTCCAGTGAATCCCATAGCGCGCGAGCCAGACTCGACAGCTGGGGTGGGCTCGGTCGTGACTGGTTCGTCAGCCGTGGCAACCACGATCGTCCGCACGGTGGGCGCGATTCTTGGGGGGAGGCGTTCATTCCCCGGCAGGAGCTGCAGACCTACGACCTCGGCGGATTGCGAATGCTCGCTGTGGACACGTCTGCACCGGAAGCCGCGGGCGGCGTGATCGACCCGTCGCAGCTGGCAGCAGTTCGTGACGAGTTCCGAAGCGACAAGGACCGTCCCACAGTTGTTTTCGGTCACCACCCAGTGACCTTCGAGGCGGCGACGACGAACATCGCGGGTCCGGGATTCGTGCTGGAGCGAGGTGCAGCCGGGGAGTTGCAGCAGCTCTATGCCGGTGCTCCTGGTGTCTTCCTGCACCACAGCGGTCACACGCATCGCAACCGACGGACTCGACCGGACCGAGACGACGTTGCGGTCGAATTCCTCGAAGTCGGCGCGGTCAAGGAGTACCCGGGTGGTTACAGCCTGCTGCGGATCTACGACGGCGGGTACATGGTGAACTTCTACAAGACCCGCACCGACCTTGCTCGGCGCTGGAGCGCGCGCACTCGCGGCCAGTATTACGGGCTTTTCGGCGATTATGCCTTCGGGACTTTCGATGATCGAAACCACGTCGTTGTGCGTGATTTGTCGGGTCTTTCGGCCGCAGCTGCCCGCTGATCACGACAAATAGGATCGCCTTTTCGGAGTCGAATCGATACTTTTCACCGTGATTTTCGCAGGCCTGGAGTGTTGGTAATGTTGCTTAGGCATACCTCAGCTTTCAAGCGTCAAGAAGGGTCGCGAATGCGAGCAGGTTGGAAAAAGTTCGGCGTTGCAATGCTTGCGGCGACCGCGATGGTCGGCGGCGCCGTGGGTTGTTCGTCGAGTTCGGATAATCCCGACGAGATTCTGGTCTACAACGCTCAGCACGAATCCCTGACGAAGGAATGGATCGACGCCTTCACCAAGGAAACCGGAATCAAGGTGACAGTCCGTCAAGGTGGCGATACCGAACTTGGCAACCTGCTCGTGACCGAGGGCGACAAGTCGCCGGCCGACGTCTTCCTCACCGAGAATTCGCCCGCGATGGCGCTGGTGGAGAACGCGGGGCTGTTCGCGGATGTCGACAAGGCAACGCTCGATCAGGTCCTTCCCGGGTACCGCCCGTCGACCGGGAAATGGACGGGGATTGCAGGTCGCTCGACGGTGTTCGTATACAACAAGGACAAGCTGTCGGCGGACCAGTTGCCGAAGTCGATCATGGACCTCGCCGATCCGAGCTGGAAGGGTCGCTGGGCAGGCGCGCCGTCGGGTGCAGACTTCCAGGCCATCGTCAGCGCGATTCTCGAGCTCAAAGGTGAGGACGCGACCCGCGCCTGGCTGAAGGCGATGAAGGAAAACGCCGATATCCGCAAAAACAACATCGCGACGATGATGGCCGCGAACGCGGGGGAGATCCCCGGCGGCATCATGTACCACTACTACTGGTTCGGCGACCAGGCGAAGACAGGCGAGAACAGCAACAACACCGCGCTGCACTACTTCAAGAACGGTGACCCTGGTGCGTTCGTCAGCGTGTCCGGTGGCGGCGTGCTGAAGTCCAGCGGCAAGCAGGAGAAAGCGCAGCAGTTCCTGAAGTTCATCACCGGCAAGGCCGGGCAAGAGGTGCTGAAAAACGGAACGTCGTACGAGTACCCGGTTGCCAGTGGCGTCGCCGCCAATCCGAAGTTGGTCCCGCTCGCGGACTTACAAGCTCCCTTGGTCGACCCCTCGAAGCTCAACAGCAAGAAGGTGACCGATCTGATGACCGAGGCTGGTCTCCTCTAGCCGTGGCCGCAATCTCGGGAACGTTTCGTACCGTCGGCAGGCCCGGCCTGCTGGTGGTTTCGGCAGCAGTCCTTCTCGCGATTGTGGCCCTCTTGGTTCCGTTCGGCTATGTCCTGTCGTCGTTGGTCACGACAGGTTGGTCGAACGCAGTCGACCTCATTTTCCGGCCGAGAGTCGGTGAGCTGCTGCTCAATACCGTCGGCCTGGTTGTTGTGACGGTTCCACTGTGTGTCGCGCTCGGCGTGGGCCTGGCGTGGGCGATCGAGCGGACCGACCTTCCTGGCGCGGCGTTCTGGGGCCCGCTGTTCGCGGCGCCCCTCGCCGTGCCTGCGTTCGTAAACAGCTACGCCTGGATTTCGACGATTCCGTCACTGCACGGACTGTGGTCGGGAGTGTTGGTCGCGACGCTCTCGTACTTCCCACTCGTCTACCTCCCCGCCGCGGCGACGATGCGGCGTCTCGATCCCGCCGTCGAAGAATCGGCGCGGGCACTGGGTTCGTCGGCGCTCGGGGTGTTCCTTCGCGTCGTGCTTCCGCAGTTGCGGCTGGCGATGCTGGGTGGCGGCCTGCTCATCGGGCTGCACTTGCTCGCCGAATACGGTGCATTTCAGATGCTCCGTTTCGATACCTTCACCGTCGCGATCTTCGAGCAGTACCAATCGACTTACAACGGGTCTGCGGGCAGCATGCTGGCGAACGTGCTGGTCTTGTGTTGTCTGGTGCTGCTGATCGCCGAAGCGTCGGGCCGCGGGAGGGCGCGGTACTACCGCGTCGGCTCCGGTGCGGCGCGTCCACCCGTTCGAATTCACCTGCGCCTGAGCACTGTTCCGGTGCTGCTCGGTCTGCTGGGCGTTGCCGTTCTCGCGCTCGGGGTCCCGCTCTGGACCATCGCGCGCTGGCTGCGGATCGGCGGATCGGCCGTCTGGGATGTCCCGGCCTTCTCCGCCGCTTTAGGGCAGACTCTCGGTTTTGCAGTCGCCGGGGCGGCCATCACCACACTGCTGGCGTTCCCCGTCGCATGGGTCGCGGTCCGGTCGTCGAGCGTGTTCGCTCGGACCGTCGAGGGCGCGAACTACATCACCGCCTCATTGCCGGGAATTGTGACCGCGCTAGCTTTGGCGACCGTGACCATCCATTACGCACGACCGCTCTATCAAACGGTGGTCATGGTCGTGACGGCGTACGTCCTCATGTTCTTGCCGCAGGCGCTGGTGAGTTTGCGGTCCGGGCTGGCGCAGGTGCCGATCGGTCTGGAGGAGGCGTCACGGTCCCTCGGTAAGGCTGGTGTTGCGACCTTCGTGCGGGTGACCGCGCGGCTCATGGCACCCTCGGCTGCTGCTGGGGCAGCGCTCGTATTCGTGGCTGTGACAACGGAGCTCACTGCAACGCTGTTGCTCGCGCCGACCGGTACGCAGACCTTGTCGACCGCTTTCTGGTCGTTCAGCTACGGTCTCGACTTTGCGGGCGCCGCACCGTACGCGCTGATCATGATCGTGCTGACCCTCCCGGTGACCTATGTGCTGTTCACCCAGTCCCGGAAGTTGGCAGCAGCATGAGCGCACTCGTCGTCGCCGGGGTTTCCAAGTCGTTCGGATCTGCTCGTGTACTCGACAATGTCAGCCTCGATGTCGCGGAAGCGACGACGACCGCGGTCGTGGGATCGTCGGGCTGCGGCAAGACGACGTTGCTACGTTTGATTGCCGGTTTCGAACTGCCCGATGCGGGGTCGGTGTCGATCGCAGGTCAGCTGGTTGCAACATCTCGCAACGCCGTCCCGCCGCACCGCCGCAAGGTCGGGTACGTCGCTCAGGATGGTGCGCTGTTTCCGCATCTGTCGGTCGCGCAGAACATCGCCTATGGAATCAAGAGTGGAATGTTCCTGCGGCGCAAAGCAATCATTGCGCAGGTGAACAGGCTGCTGGAGATGGTCGCTCTCGATTCGTCGTATGCAGGGCGGCGTCCACACGAGCTGTCCGGTGGACAACAGCAACGAATCGCTCTCGCTCGGGCGCTCGCACGCCAGCCTGACGTGATGTTGCTCGACGAACCCTTCAGCGCCTTGGACGCGGGCTTGCGCGCGGCGACGCGGCGGGCTGTCGCGACGACGCTGCGCGAGGCCGGAGTGACAAGTGTGTTGGTGACACACGACCAGGAGGAGGCGTTGTCCTTCGCCGGCCAGGTGGCTGTGATGCGGGAGGGCATGTTCACCCAGGTCGACACTCCCGAGCGGATCTACTGCGAGCCCACGGACTTGTTCACTGCGGCATTCCTCGGTGATTGCGTGCTTCTGGACGCGCAGATCGACGACGGGGTTGCGAACTGTGTGCTCGGCCGAATTCCGGTGCGAGCGACCGGTGTCGGCCCGAATGGCACCTTGATGTTGCGACCCGAGCAGCTCGTCGCCGATGTGGTGTCGGATGCCGATGCTCACGGAGTCGGCATCGGCACGGTGTCGTCGGCGGAGTTCCTGGGCTCGGACGTGCTGCTCGAAATCGACCTCGCAGGCGAGAAGTCGCCGATCATGGTCAGGCAAGCGAGCGTCTCGGCCCCGCCGGTCGACACCAAAGTCCGAATCGACGTCCTGGGCTCGGGAGTCGCGTTCGCGAAGACCCCTTAGGTCGCGCGGACCTGCGGCAAACGCCCACCGTGCGTTGCGAGCAGCACCGTCACCAGGTTCTCGCGCATGCCCTCTATCTGTGCACCGCCGACGATGGTTGCCCACTCGCTCTCGAGTTCGGCGTAGATCTGCTCCACGTCGTCGAGCAGCTGCGCACCGCGAACGGTGAGCGTGACGATCTTTGCGCGTTGATCGTCAGGGTGCGGACTGCGCGAGACGTAGTCTGCCTCGACCATCGCGTCGACGATCTTCGATGCGGCCTGCTTCGAAATACCCAGGAGCGCCGCGACTTCCGAAGACTGAATGCCCGCCTCGCGCGCGGCGAGCAGGACGAAGCCGAACGTCGGCTTGACGTCGTGCCATCCGCGCGCGGCCAATCGTTCGTGCAGTCCGTCGATCAGCGTGCGGAACGCAATCGCGAACAATCGAGCCAAGGGTGGCGATTCGTCGGTCACAGCGCCCATGGTGGCGTGAAGGGCTCGCCGTCGGTGAGGATGCCCTGTCCGCCGACGGGCAAGCAGCACAGCGCCCGCAGCGGTTCGGCACCAGCCGCGGTGATCGAGAAGTCCACCTGTGATGGCACGGCGATTGCATCGCCGGCCTGCGCTATGGACGTCGCGCCGTCGAGGTAGACCGACGCCTGGCCCGACAGGACAACGAAGACTTCCTCCCGCGTCAGCCGATGCGGCGTTGCGGGTGTCCCCGGTGCGATCTCGACCTGCCAGACGCTGGTGTCGGTCGACCCTCGGCTCGGTGTCGCGAGTGACGTGAAGCGAGTTCCGTTCAGCTCGTGGGTGTGTTGTTGCGGTGCGGGAATGACCGGCATTGTTCCTCCGTAAGTAGTCAACTTAGTTGACCATATCACTCGAAGGCGATGGCATCAATGTCGATTTCACTCGATCTGACCGGTTGAATGACGCATTCATGCGAAGGCGCGGGTGATGTCGGCGGACGTGAGGCCGAAGTCGTCGAGGGTGTATTGGTGCGCAGGCTTCCGCCCGCCGGACCGACTTTCTGCGTGCATTTCTGCCATCGCCGATGATGCGGAGTCGGTAAGCGGCAAATCGAAGTGCGAGTAGATCGATGACACGGTCCCCTGTGGGTCCTGGACGAAGTCGCGGTATTCAACATCGATGAATTGCTCAGCGGGATAACGCTTTCGGGCTTCGGTGAACGAATGCAGACCGCGGCTCCACAGGTCGAGCTGGCTACGACCGATCACGTCACCGGTGAAGTGGTCGGACCAGCCTGCGGTCGCGTGGGCTGCGAGGCTGCATGCCGAGGCCATCGCGGTCTCGGTCGCGCGATGCGTCTGGATGACGAGCGCGTCTGGGTAGACCTCCATCAATGCGTCGAGCGCGAAGAGGTGGCTGGGGTTCTTCAGCACCCACCGGCGATCACGGTCTCCGAGTCCGATGAGCTGCAAATTCTGCTTGTGTCGCGCGTACGCATCGGTCCAGCTCTGCCCGGCGAGCCAGGCCGAGTAGGTCGGTAGATACGCGAGGCATTCGTACGAGATCGATTTCGCCGATTGGCGAAGCAACTGCCAGCATTCCTCCACCTCCGATGCCGACATGTAGTGCACGCCCATGAATTCCGGGTTGTCGATGTGATGGCGAGTGAAGGCGTCGTCGAGCCGCCGAAACACCGGATTGTCGTTCCAGCTGTCGCGCGGTGGTCGCGGTTGGGGAAATTCGGTCAGCCACATCTCGAGCCCTTGATGCGACGGGTCGGCAGTGAGCAGCCGGTGCAGTGCGGTAGTGCCTGTCCTGGGCAGCCCGGTTACGAAGATCGGCCGCTCTATACGGACGGCCGCCGACTCCGGATGCTGCGCAAATCCCACTTCGCTGAGCGACCGTGCAACCAGTGCGCCGCGGAGAAACGACCGAGCGACCTTGCGGCCCAACGGAGTCAGCTGTGCGTCGCGTTCATACGACTCCAGCAGGACCGTCAACCCTTCGAGGTAGGAGGGGTTGCCGAAGTCGGTCAGCCCGGTGATCTTCGTCGCCGATGCGTGCAAATCCTCGATCGTGCCGACGTTATCGCGGTCGGTCATACCTCACCCCAGCATCCGGTTGGCGATCGCCGACTGACGTTCGGCGATGCGTCGACGGAAGTCGTCCGCCGCGATCGTGTTCTGTTCGAAGTAGGGCAATGCGGCTGCGACGGAGTCGAAGTCGACGACCTCGACGGTTGGTCCGTCGGCGGGTGTGAGCTCACGGTCGACCCGTTGCCAGCGGAATTGCACGTAACCCCGTGCGTGCCCGACCGTTTCGATCCAGTTGGTGACGCCCGGATTGCGCTCGGACACGACGATCCTGATATTGCCGTCCGGATCGACCTGAGACTGGTTGGCATTCAACGACGTTTGGTGGTTGATGTAGTCGAGCGAGATGTACCACATGCTGCCGAGCTGAAAACCTTGATAGGGGACATCGGCTTTCGGCACGGTGATGACGAGGGCTTGGTCGTCGCGGAGTTCGTAATGCCCCGCCGAGGAATACTGAGTCGCCAAACCTCCTGGCGTCAAACGGGGTTCGGTCATCGTATTGACCGGCAACTTCAGGTAGAACCACTCGGGAAACTGCAACCAGGTCTGGACCCGCGCGACCAATCCCTTTCCGGCGCGCGCGAACCGCCTGTCGACGGAGTCGGGCGTGAGCGCGGCAGGGGCCGATCCCCGCGCATTCGACTGGGCGATCGCGATCGTGCCGCGCGTCTGGCTCCAATCGCTGTAGACCTCGCGGACCACGAGTTGGACCGATCCCGGTGGGAGTGTGAAGTAGTCGCGTCGGTCGCCCGCCGGCTCGGGACCGAACGTGATCTCGAACGTTCCGTCGGGTGCGATGGTGAACGCGCGGTCGTCGAACGCGGTGACGCTGCCGGGAACTGTAGTGGCGGTGTAGCTGCCGTTGAGAATCTGGAAACTGAGGTCCGCGGTGGTGCCGCGCCGACCGGTGACGACGTACTCGGCGTCGTCGCTGATCCGCGCGCCGAAGTACAGGGTGTCGGGATTGTCGAGGCCCATCTTGGTGAACGGCCCGGTGCCGCTGATGAAGGTCGGGTGCCCCTTCTCGGTTGCCCACGCCTGATGCAACGTCGCGAGAATCCCGCCTGCCAGATATTGGTAGCCCTCCAGCAAGTCCTGTTCGGTGCGAATGTGCGGCGCCGCCTCGATCAGCTTCTCGGCTTCGGCGATGGCTGCGGTGAGGGATTCGGTCGGACTCATATGCTCCTCGGCTCTGGTCCAAATATGTACCGACGTGGTACAACTTTCTGTAGCGAGACTAGAACGTGTTCTAAGGAGTGGTCAATGCCGGGTTCTGAAGAAGCCCTCGCGACGTCCGACGGCGCGGCGAGGCGGTCGCCGCCGACCGAACGCGTCGTGCAAGTGCTCGACTTTCTCGTCGACCACCGCGACCGCCGCTACGGACTGTCGGAACTGGCTCGCGAACTCGACATAAGCAAGCCGACCTGCCTGGGCATCGTGACCGCCTTGGTGGACGCGGACTACCTCACGCGTGACGCCGTCGCGAAGTCGTACGGGCTCGGTCCGGCGCTGATCACCGCAGGTCGGGCCGCCCAGGAGGGGCTGGCGACCGGTCCGATTCCGCGGCGCCATCTCGAGCAACTCAGCGATCGGTTCGTCACGACCTGTACCGCGTCCGCGGTGATCGCGGATCGCATCACCATCCTCGAACTGACCGCGCCGGACGGCATGGTGCCGACCGCGAAGGTCGGGCAGGTGTACCCGTTCGCGCCGCCCGTCGGCCTGATGTACGTGCTGTGGAATGGCGACGATGCGCTCGAATCGTGGCTCGCGCGAGAGCCTGCGCTACCGACCCGCCTCGACCGGTCGCGACTGCGCAGAGTGGTCGACCACTGCCGAAGTACGGGCTATCTCGTGGAGACGCTCACCGATATGGGCCGTCGACTCCACAACGCCATGGCAGGCGTCGATGCACGCGACCTGCCGCCAGAATTGCGAGAAGTGTTGGGAGAGATGGTGAGTAGCCTCGGCGAGCGGGTGTATCTGGAAGGCGACGACGATGGCTCCCACCCGGTCAGCCTTATCGCAGCACCGACATACGACGCGGACGGCAAGCAGGCGCTGGTACTGACCCTCTACGTCGGATCGTCCATCGATCAGCGCGAGATCACGCGTCGCGGACGCGCACTGGTCGAGACCGCGGACGAGATCACCGCCGCTGCCGGTGGTCGCAAGCCTCCGCCGGTCCGGGGGATCGTGCGATGAGCGTCGTCTACGAGCTGTCGGACCTGCGGGCGCTGGAAGCCGAATCGGTCCACATCTTTCGCGAGGTCGCAGCGCAGTTCGAGCACCCCGTGCTGCTCTTCTCCGGCGGCAAGGATTCGGTCGTCATGCTGCATCTCGCCGCGAAGGCGTTCTGGCCGGCGGCGATCCCGTTCGCGGTGATGCACATCGACACCGGGCACAACTTCGACGAGGTGCTCGAGTTTCGCGATCGGGTCGTGGCGCAGCGCGGTCTGCGCTTGGTCGTCTCCAGCGTGCAGGACGACATCGACGCAGGACGCGTGACCGAGGAATCCGGTGCGCGGGCGAGCCGAAATCGCTTGCAGACCACCGCATTGCTCCGCGGTATCAGCGACAACGGCTTCGACGCGGTCTTCGGCGGAGCGCGCCGCGACGAGGAGAAGGCCCGGGCGAAGGAGCGCGTGTTCAGTTTCCGTGACGAGTTCGGTGCCTGGGATCCACGCGCGCAGCGACCCGAACTGTGGAGCCTGTACAACGGTCGCCATCGCAAGGGCGAGCACATCCGCGTGTTCCCGCTGTCGAACTGGACCGAACTCGACATCTGGCAGTACATCCACGAAGAGCAGATCGAACTGCCGTCGATTTACTACGCGCACCGCAGGATGGTCGTGCCGCGCGACGGAATGTTGCTGGCGCACACCCGGTTCCTGACGCTGCTGCCCGACGACGTGCCGCACGATGCGATGGTCCGATTCCGCACGGTCGGGGATGCGACCTGCACGGGCTGCGTCGAATCTACGGCGACTACGACGGCTGCGGTCGTCGCCGAAGTTGCTGCCAGCCGCGTCACCGAACGTGGCGCCACCCGTGCAGACGATCGAATCTCGGAGGCAGGCATGGAAGATCGCAAGAAGGAGGGCTACTTCTGATGGCGACTCAGCTGCTGCGAGTAGCGACTGCAGGTAGCGTCGACGACGGAAAGTCGACGTTGATCGGACGGTTGCTGTACGACTCCAAGTCCGCGTTCGAAGACCAGATGGAAGCCGTCGAACGGTCGAGCCGTGAACGAGGCGAAGAACATACCAACCTCGCCTTGCTGACCGACGGGCTGCGCGCCGAGCGCGAACAGGGCATCACGATCGACGTCGCACATCGCTATTTCGCAACGCCGAGAAGAAAATTCATCATCGCGGACACCCCGGGCCACGAGCAGTACACCCGCAACATGGTCACCGGCGCATCGACCGCTGACCTGGCGTTGATCCTGATCGACGCGCGAAAGGGCGTGCTGGAGCAGACCCGCCGCCATTCGTTCATCGCCAGCCTTCTCGGCATCCCGCACCTCGTGCTGTGCGTGAACAAGATGGACCTCGTCGACTGGTCGCAGGAACGCTTCGACGAGATCCGGGAGGAATTCCGGCAGTTCGCGATGAAGCTGGATGTGCACGATCTGACGTTCGTGCCGGTCAGCGCGCTGCTCGGCGACAACATCGTCGACCGCAGCAGCCACATGCCGTGGTACGACGGCGCGCCGTTGCTGCATCTCATGGAGCACGTGCACATCTCGTCGGACCGCAACCTGATCGATGCGCGGTTCCCTGTGCAGTATGTGATCCGGCCGCAGCAGCAGAGCGACGCTGTGCTGCACGACTTTCGCGGATACGCGGGGACTGTCGCGAGTGGAGTGTTCAAGCCCGGCGACGATGTGATTGCGCTGCCGTCGGGTTTCACCACGAAAGTGAAAGCGATCTGGGGTCCGGGCGGCACGGTCGTCGAGGAGGCGTTCGCGCCATCGGCGGTGTGTATGGAGTTGGAACGCAACGTCGATGTCGGCCGGGGAGATGTGCTGTGCCGTCCCAACAATCGGCCGCTGGTGGGTCGTGAAATCGACGCGATGGTGTGTTGGTTCGCCGATTCGGCGACGCTGTCGAAAGACGCGAAGTACACGGTCCTGCACACGACGCGGGCAGTGCGAGGTCAGATCGCGCGTCTGGACTATCGCCTCGACGTCAACACCTTGCATCGCGACGAGTCTGCAGAATCGTTGTCGCTCAACGAACTCGGCCGCATTCAACTGCGAACACAGCAGCCGCTGCTGTTCGATCCGTACCGCAGAAACCGCGTGACCGGCAGCTTCGTGCTGGTCGACGAGTCGACCAACAACACGGTGGCTGCGGGAATGATCCTGGGACCGACCTTGTCGGCGTCGAAGGTGGTGTGGCACACCGGTGCGGTCAAGCGAGAGGAGCGCGCCACGCGCGGTGCGACAGTCTGGCTGACCGGGCTGTCTGCCAGCGGAAAGTCCACCGTGGCAGTCGAACTGGAAAGGCTACTCGTCGCGGCAGGTCACCCGGCATATCGGTTGGACGGTGACAATCTGCGGACCAGCTTGAACTCCGACCTCACCTTCGACCGTGCGGACCGTGCCGAGAACGTCCGCCGGGTCGGCGCGGTCGCGCAGCTCTTCGCCGACGCGGGAACGATCGCGGTTGCCTGCCTGATCAGTCCGTATGCGCAGGACCGCGACCGCATTCGCGCCCAACACGAAGCTGCCGGAATCGAATTCGTCGAGGTGTTCATCGACACTCCGATCGAGCTGTGTGAACAGCGCGATCCCAAGGGCATGTACGCCAAAGCGCGCGCGGGAGAGATCCGTGGGTTCACCGGCGTCGATGAACCCTATGAGGCGCCGCGCCGCCCCGAGTTGGTGCTTCGGCCCAGCGACGGCGGTCCGACCGACCACGCGATTCGCATTATGGAATTCTTGAACCTATGACTGTCGTCTCAGATGCTCGCCTCGCAGCCGAACTTGCCGCCGAGGCAGGCGAATTGCTGCTGCTGTTGCGTGACGCCGAAGCCGGGACCATCGACGGTCGCGAGCTCGGGCGCAAAGGCGACAACGCGTCGAACGTCTTGTTGCTCGATCGACTCGCGGCTGAGCGCCCAGACGACGCCGTGTTGTCGGAGGAATCGGCGGACGACAAGGCTCGGCTGACTGCGGACCGCGTGTGGATCATCGACCCGCTCGACGGCTCCCGCGAGTACGGTCTGCCGGACCGCGCCGATTGGGCCGTGCACGTCGCACTGTGGACCCGGGGGAGCGGGATCGCCGCCGCAGCGGTCGCGCAGCCCGCGCTCGGCGCGGTGTATGCGACCGACGAGGTCGGCGCACCGCCGCCCGCCGCTGGCTCCAGGCTGCGAATCCTGGTCAGCGACAGCCGTCCACCGAGTTTCACCGGTGCTTTGGAGGCCGCACTCGGCGCAGAAATTCGTCCGATGGGCTCAGCAGGCGCCAAGGCGATGGCGGTCCTGCGCGGCGAGGCCGAGGCCTATGTCCATGCAGGTGGTCAGTGGGAGTGGGATTCGGCGGCACCGGTCGGCGTTGCTCTTGCCGCGGGTTTGCACTGCTCGCGAATCGACGGAAGCGAGCTGCAATACAACGAGTCGCACCCCTACCTGCCGGACCTGTTGATCTGCCGACCAGACCTAGCCGATCGGATCCTGCCCCAACTGGTCGGCTAAGTCGACGAAATCAGCTGCGTTGATGTCGAATTCGTCGTCGTAGGCGGTATCGACGTCGCCGCCGCTACCGAACTCCAGCGGTCGTGCCACAAACGCCGTACGAAAGCCCAACTGTGCGGCTGCCCGGATGTCGTACTTATGACTGGCGACCATCATGATCTCGCCGGGTTCCAGGCCCAGGTAGGTCGCGGCCATGCCGTAGATGGCTGGGTCCGGCTTGAAGGTTCGCGCCATCTCGGCGGTGAAGATCGCATCCCATGGCAGGCCGCCCAGCTTCGACAATCCCACGACGGCACAGACGTCGGCATTCGACAGTGTCGCGATCGTGAACCGCGAACGTAGGCAGGTCAAACCCTCGACGGCGTCGGGCCACGGCGCCAAGCGCTGCCAGGCCAGGGCGAGGTCGTCGCGCTCGGGCACCGTCAACTCGTGCAGGTCGAATTCGTCGACCAGTGCATCGAGCGATCGACGATAGACCGACGCCACCGTCGTCCACCGCTCAGGATTCTTGGGGGCCGCCGTCAGCGCATCGAAGTACGCAGCGCGCCAGCGATTTACGAAAGCCGACCAGTCGACGTCGGGGTAGCGGTCCGCGCCGATTCGCTCGGCCGCGGTCCGGACTGTGGTGTGGAAATCGGTCGCGGTGCCTTGGACGTCGAACAGCAGAGCTTTCAGGCCTCGAATCACATCGCCAATACTGCCCCACCACCCTCGTGAGTCCTTTTGGAGTCTATAGACTCCAAAAAGACTCACGACCGCAGATGCGGGTGCCATGGCTTGTTTGGTCCGCAGTTGCGGATAAGATCGCGCGGTGCACACCTTTCGAATCCGAGAAGCCGCCGCGCTGCTCGGTGTGAGTGACGACACGGTCCGACGGTGGGTCGACAGCGGCAGCCTCGATGCGAGCTCTGACGATGCCGGACGCAAGGTGATCGCAGGCGACGTGCTTGCGGCCTTTGCTCGGTCCAATGCGGCTCCGGCACCGGAGGATCCACTCGGCGTCGGCAGTTCGGCGCGCAATCGTTTCGTCGGACTTGTCACCAAGGTCGTCGCCGACACGGTGATGGCCCAAGTGGAACTGCAATGCGGACCGTTCACGGTCGTCTCGTTGATGAGCTCAGAAGCTGTCCGCGAACTGAAACTCGAACCCGGGAGCCTTGCGGTTGCCGTCGTCAAAGCGACGACGGTGATCGTCGAAACTCCAGGAGGACGATCGTGAGACGGTATTTGGCTGTGGCAGCGGCAGTCTCGCTGGCGCTCGTGACCGGCTGTTCATCCGACGACGAAGCCAATACGGACTCGCCGGGTTCGATCACAGTGTTCGCGGCGGCGTCGCTGAAAAAGACCTTCACCGAACTCGGTGAGCAGTTGAAGGCGGAGAACAAGGGGGCGGACGTCACGTTCAGCTTCCTTGGCTCGTCCGATCTGGCGGCGCAGATCATCCAAGGCGCGCCGGCTGACGTGTTCGCCTCCGCAGACACCGTAAACATGAAGAAGGTCACCGACGCGGGCGAGGCCGAGAATCCGGTCGACTTCGCGACCAACACCTTGACGATCGTCACCGCCCCCGGCAATCCCAAGCACATAACGTCGTTCGCGGACCTCGCGAAAGAGGGCACCCAAGTAGTCGTCTGCGCGCCGCAGGTGCCCTGTGGATCGGCTGCCAAGAAAGTCGAGGAGGCGACCGGTACCGAACTCGAGCCGGTGAGTGAGGAATCGTCGGTGACCGACGTACTCAACAAGGTCACCTCGGGCCAGGCCGATGCGGGGCTCGTCTACGTGACCGATGCCGCTGGTGCAGGTGACAAAGTCACGGCGGTTGCGTTTCCGGAGTCCGCGAAGGCCGTCAACACGTACCCGATCGCGACACTGAAGGATTCCCACAACGCCACGCTGGCACAGAAATTCGTAGCGCTGGTCACCGGTCAGAAGGGCCAAGACGTGCTGCGCAAGGCTGGGTTCGGCACCCCATGACGACTCGACGGCAATCCAGCCCGCGGGTCGGGCTGCCGTCGTGGATCTTCATCCCGGCCATCGTCGGTGGACTGTTCGTCGTCCTGCCGCTGTTCGCGATGCTCGCCACCGTGCAGTGGGGCAACTTCATCGGACTGATCACCTCCGAATCCTCGCTCGCTGCACTGAAATTGAGTCTCGAGACCGCCTCGGCCAGCACCGCGCTCTGTGTGCTTTTCGGTGTGCCGATGGCAGTAGTTCTGGCGCGCAGCAATTTTCGTGGCCTACGAGCGCTACGCTCGCTGATCGTTCTGCCCTTGGTGCTGCCGCCGGTCGTGGGCGGCATCGCGCTGCTCTACACGTTCGGCCGCAAAGGACTGCTCGGCGAGCAACTCGAATTGCTCGGAATCAAGATCGCCTTCTCGACGACGGCTGTCGTGCTCGCCCAAACCTTCGTGGCACTGCCCTTTCTCGTCGTGAGCCTCGAAGGTGCGCTCCGGACCGCGGGGCAACGATACGAAGCCGTCGCGGCGACCCTCGGAGCCCGACCGACGACCGTGCTACGCCGCGTAACGTTGCCCCTGGTTCTGCCCGGTCTCGCTTCGGGCGCGGTCCTCGCGTTCGCCAGGGCGCTGGGCGAATTCGGCGCGACGCTGACCTTCGCGGGCAGTCTGCAAGGTGTCACCCGAACGCTTCCACTCGAGATCTATCTGCAGCGTGAGTCCGATCCTGATGCCGCGGTTGCGCTTTCACTCGTCCTGATCGTCGTTGCCGTCGTCATCGTGGTGGCTGTCCGTGGTCGCGGTTCCGAAGGCGCGCTATGACAGGGCTTTTCGTACGCGCAACTGTCGCCGACCGTGACCTGGACGTCGAGGTAAACGTTCCGTCCGGCACCGTGACGGCGATCCTGGGACCGAACGGAGCAGGCAAATCTACGCTGCTGTCAGTCATCGCCGGGCTCACACGACCGGACCGTGGCGTCGTCGAACTGGGCGATCGGACGCTCACGGCGACCGAGCTGAAAGTCGCTGTCGCGCCGCATAAGCGAGGTGTGGCGCTGCTCGCGCAGCGACCGCTGCTGTTTCCGCACCTCACAGTGGCGCACAACGTGGCTTTTGCCCCGCGCAGCGCGGGCGCCACTCGTCGGCACGCAGCTGCGACGGCCAAGAAGTGGCTGGACGCCGTCGATGCGGCTGACCTCGCCGACCGCAAGCCTGCCCAGCTCAGTGGGGGACAGGCGCAACGCGTTGCCATCGCCCGTGCGCTCGCCGCCGAACCGCAGTTGCTGCTGCTCGACGAACCGCTCGCGGCCCTCGATGTGACTGCCGCGCCTGCCATTCGAAGTTTGCTGCGGCGAGTGCTGCGCGGTCCGGGGCGAACGGCCGTCCTCGTCACCCACGATTCGCTCGATGCCTTAGCACTCGCCGATCGGGTGGTCGTGCTGGACGGTGGCCGCGTCGTCGAAGAAGGCGAAGTGCGCCAAGTGCTTTCGCGGCCGACCAGTGCGTTCGCTGCGCGCGTCGCCGGAATCAACCTGCGCAGCGGCGAGATCGTCGCCGATGGTGTGCTGCACACAGAATCGGGGGAGACGGTCTACGGTTCGAGCGACGAGGCGTGCAAGCCCGGTGAGCGAGCGGTCGCGGTGTTCGGACCGCGCTCGGTCGCGGTCTACGCGGAGCTGCCCAACGGGAGCCCTCGCAACCATTTCACGGTCACCGTTGCCGAGATCGAGAACCGCGGTGACCTGGTCCGTATCCGTGGCGAGGACGATGGACACCACGCCGCGCTGATGGCAGACGTGACGGCTGCGGCTGCCGCTGACTTGGATCTCGCGCCTGGCAGGGTTGTGCAGTTCGTGGTCAAGGCGACCGAGACCGCCATCTATCCGATCCGGGGCTAGTCCTTACTTGACCAGTTTCGCGATCGCCGGGACCACCTTCGAGATCATGACGGCCTGCGAGTCGTCGGTCCAATTCTGGTAAGCAGCCACGGCTTCCTTGTCGTCGATGACGACGACCGGCGCCTTCAGGTACGTGATCGAGCTTGGCAGACCACGCAGGCCGCCACCACCGGCCTCCTTGTCGGAGCGGAAGACGATCACCACGTCGGTCGGGTTGTCACTCGAAAACGAGCCCTCGATCGAATAGACGTCGCTTTCGCTGATCGTGCGCGGTGACGATTCCCCACTCTTCACCTGGTACTTGGTGTTGTAGACGAAACCGATTCCGCGGAAGAAATCTGCCTGTTTCGACCCGTCGAGGTCCACGGCGAGCCTGGTGTCGGAGAAGTCCAGTGCGACGATCACCTTGCCGGCAAAGGCGGGGTGGGCCGCCTTCACGTCAGCCAGTGCGGCCGGACCGCTCGGGGTTTTGTCCGACGAGCCCGAGTTCCACAAGGTGAAGCCGAGGACGACGGCGACCACCAACGCGGCTGCAGCAGCGATCACGCCCCATTTCCGCATTTTTGTCGGTGCGGTGCGGACCGTCGGATTGTGCGAGCCGGGGAACGGCGCCGAGCCGGTGAGGTGCGTCGGCGGGCCGATCATGCGCGGACCGGTGTTCGGTCCAGTGATCGGGGTCGGTCCGGTGATACGCGTCCGCGGACCACTCGTATTCGGACCTTGACCGCCCGAAGCGGCAAACGGCATGCCGCCCGGTGCGTTGCCGAGCACACTGGCTGCCGCGTTGACGAGGTCGCGGCACGAATTGAACCGCTCGCTCGGATCCTTCGACATCGCAACGGCAATGACCTCGTCGATCGCGGGCGGCAAGCCGGGCCGCGTCAGACTGGGCCTTGGCGGCGGACTGTGCAGATGTGCAGACATCACGATGGCTGGCATCGACGAGGGATACGGATTCTCGCCGGTCAGCATCACGTACAGCGAGCACGCCAGGCTGTAGATATCGGCACGATGATCGAGTTGCAGGCCGGACAACTGCTCCGGCGGCGCGTAGGCGATGGTCGCGAGGAAGCTGCCCGTCGTCGTGAGGTTCGCCGTGTCTTCGGTCGACTTCGCGACACCGAAGTCCGTGAGCAGCACACGCTCTTCGTCTTCCGGGTCGTTCGATCGCGACAGCAAGAAGTTCGCGGGCTTGACGTCACGGTGCAGCAGTCCTCGTCGGTGGGCGAAATCCAGACCCTTGCCGACTTCGCTGACGATCCGCAATGCGCGCTGCGGGGTCATCGTCGCGGGACCCAGTTTGACCTCCTCGGCAGCGTCGGTGCCATCGATGTACTGCATCGAGATCCACAGGTTGTCGTCTTCGCGCCCACGGTTGTACACCGACACGATATTCGGATGATCCAGCGCCGCAGCGAGATTGGCCTCCCGCTCGAACCGTCCAACGAACTCGCGGTCCTGCGATAGCTCGCTGGAAAGGACTTTGAGCGCGTCTTTCCTCGGCAGGGTCGGATGCTGAGCGAGATAGACCGTTCCCATCCCGCCCGCACCGAGAACGCGCTCGATCCGATAGCCGCCGATGATCGATCCGGGCTTCAACGCCACCGCGTCATCCCCCTTTGTGCACTCTCGCGAGTCATTCGTTGTTCACCAGGATCTTTATCTCTGCCGCGGCCTTCTGATAAACATCGTTCATCTGCGAGGACGTGACCTCGAATGCGTAGCGACCTCGTGAACCCAGGCACCAGAACTGCGCGTAAGCCTGTTTGGTATCGGAGAGCTTGTAGCAGCGAACGGCGGGAAGGCCGTCCGGACTGGCGATCGGCTTGTAGGCGGACTTCAATTCGTCGTAGAACAGCCCGAGCAATTGCTGCGCGCTCTGGTCGTCCTTGGCGCGATACACCGACGCCGCGCCGGGGGACACGCGATCGACGCCGGCCTTTGCGAAGTTGTCCTCCGCAATCTTCGAATTGGTCTGGAAGTGGATTCCGCCCCGCTGGTCGTACACAGCCGACTGATGGCTGTCCGGTTCGTCTGCGGGCAGCGTCCGGACCAGCATGTTGTCGGTATCGAGCGGGATGTCCTTCAGTTTGTCGTTCGGAGTCGGCTTGAACTGATCCAAGAGTGGAAGCTCCTTCGACAGCGTGGTCTGCGCAGTCGTCACCAGGTCGGGAAGGGCTTTACGACCCTCGACCCACTGGTAGATCACGTACCTGCCCTTCGGGTAGAACACCGAGATGACGGGCTTTTTGTCGGTGTTGTCCTCGGTGTAGAGGGCGCGTGCGTCGGGATAGTCGGGCAGCGAGACGGGCTTGGTGTCCGGCACCTTATTGGGGTCGATCAGTGGATCGGGGGCTTTGTGGGCGGCGAGGAACTCGTCTGCCGCACCTTTGGCCGCGGCGTCGTCGGGAAAGACGAAGACGCCGATGAGCAGTGAGGAAGAATTCTTGTTATCGGTCGTGCTCGTCTCCGAAGCTCGTCCCGCGATGAAACCGAAGTCCATGTTGTATTTGAATGCCGGTGCGCCGGTTGCCTTCGTGAAGACGGCACCGAAGCCGTTCGACAACGCCGCAGCGTCGCGAATCGGGAACGTCGGCTGTACGAACCGGGTCAGCGAGTCATCCACCTGTACTGGATTGATCACGTAATTGGCGAGGCGCTTCGCCTCCCACAATTTGCCTTGACTGTCACTCTTGACGGTCCCAAGCCCCTCGTTCGGGGGCTTCGTCTTGTAGTTGCCGGAATCGAGCGCGTTGACGTCAATGGCTGCGTTCGGGTCTATCGGCTTTGCAGACCCCTCGATCGTGCAGCCCGCCACCGTCACAGCCAGAGCGCAACTGAGCACCACTGCGGCCGCCCTGCGCAGACGTGATCCACCAAAGCTGTTCATCGTGTCCTCCCCATTCCCCAATACGAAATCGAATCTACTACTCGCTGTTGACCAGCAGTGCGTACTGCGCAGCGGCCTGCTGGTATGCGTCGTTGCGTTGCCCCGACCCGAGCGAGAACGCATAACGGCCGCGGCTGCCGAAGCAGGCGAACCGGTCGTTGAGAGTGTCGTCGGTGTTCTCGAAACATTGCGCAGTCGCAAGTCCGGGTGGGGGATCGATCTCGCGCAGCTCAGTTGGGTAGGCGTCGGCGAGTTCATGCTGGAACTTTTGTGCTGCGGCCGCGTCCTTTGCGCGATACACCCGAGTCTCCGAGACTGCGGCGAGGTCGACGCCTGCGCGTTCGAGCGCAGCCTTGATCTCCTTCGGATGAATGAGAAAGTGCTCGATGCCTGCGAGGTCGAGCACGGCGTCCTCGTTGGAGCTCGGTTCGTCGGCTCGTAGCGTTCGGGCCAGCATGCCTTCGCGGTCGCGGGGGATTGCCTCGGTCTTGGACCAGTCGGTCGGCGTGAATTCCGCGAGCAGCGGAAGTTGTTCGGCCAGTGTCAATTCCGCGGTTTTCACGAGATCCGACCCCTTGTAGGACTGGTAGTAGAGGAGTCGATCTTTGGGGTAATACACCGCGATGCGCGCATCGGACGCGACCGCGCGGGCATCGGGATACGTCGACAATGGAACGGGCTTGGCGCTGGTGTCCGAAGCTTGCTCGGCTGCGGCGAACTCGTCCGCGGCACCTTTCGCGTCGTCCGAGGTCGAGAACACGAAGACTGCAATCGTCATCACCCGATCGTTTCTCTCGGTCGCGCGGCTCGCCGCGAACCCGTATCGCATGCTGTATTTCACGGCAGGAGTTGCGGCTTTCGCGGTGAAGACGCCGCCGTCGATCGCGAGCGAGGGTGCGTTTCTGATCACATACGTCGGCGAGACGCCGCGGCGCAGCGCGTCGTCGACCTCGACAGGGTCGACGACGAAATTGGCGAGGCGCTGTGCGTCGAGAAGCCGGCCCACCTCGTCGGAGCCTGAATTACCGAGGCCGCCGTCCGGGGGAGTCGTTTCGTAGTTCCCGACGTCGAGGGACGCGAGATCGACTTCCTGCGACTTTGCGTGCCCTGCTGTGGAGCCCGAACAGCCCGTCAGCGATGCACCGACGGTGGCGACCATCGTGGCTACGATCAGCGAAATCACGAACGAACGCATCGCATGTGCCCCCTCATACGTGCCCCCAGAAAACGGGCAATTCCTCCCGGAAACCGAGAGGAATTGCTCACTTCTGACGAATGTGCCCCCGGCAGGATTCGAACCTGCGGCCTTCTGCTCCGGAGGCAGACGCTCTATCCCCTGAGCTACGGGGGCCACACCGACTAAGTCGGTGGGCCGATTGGTGCGGGTGTAACCCTAACTCATCGCGCGTGAGCGGCCAAAGCGAGTCAGTGCGAGCTAGTTCAGCGGCAACGGTTGCGCGTTGCGAGCGGCGAGCAGCGAGATCATCTGCTCGGATTCCTTGTCCTGCGTCTTGACCATCGATTGCGCCAAGTTCCGGACGACCGACAAGCTGGCGTGCTCGGCTGCATACTCGGCCATGGGTTTTCCGCCTTGGTGGTGGCGAAGCATCAGCTGGAGAAACAGCACGTCCAACGCCGGACCTTGCGCTTGACGCAGGTTGGTGAGGTCCTGCTGGCTCGCCATTCCGGGCATCGTCGACATACCTTTGCCCGACATCGAGTCGCTCATGCCACTCATGTCGTGGCCGCTGCCGTGCGCGTCGTCGCCCATCCACTTCATGTAGCCGTCGTCGGCGTAGAGCGGTCGCTCCCATAGGGTCAGCCAGCCGCGCATCTGGCCGATCTGATTCTGCTGCGTGGTCAAGATGTCGTAGGCCAGCGTCTGCACCGCGGTGTCGGTCGAGCGCGTCAATGCGATCGCCGACATCTCGACCGCTTGATCGTGATGGACGCTCATGTCTTGGCAGAAGCCGACGTCGACGGAGTCTGCCGCCGGAGTATCGGTCGAGTCGTCGAACGGAAAGCGGGCGAGGACGCCGACAGCGAAGCCGAGCAGGAGAGCAGCGACCACGCCGAGCACGGTCAGCGCAACCCGTTGGCTCCGTTTTGCCGGCGCCGGCTCGCTGGACGCCGTCGTCGAGTCCGGTTCTTGATCAGCCATTCGGCACCGGCGCAGGAGCAGGCGCGGGCGGGTTCTCGGCGGGCGGAGCCGCGGGCGGGTTCTCAGCCGTCGGCGGCAACTGCGGGATCTGCGGGATCTGCGGAGCGGATTCGTCGGTGGCAGGGGTCGCGCCCTTGCCGTCCATCTGCACCGCATCCGGGCCTGGCGGGTTCGGGTCGAACGCAGGCGGGTTGTCCGGATCGAACGAGCCCGGAATCACCGAGCAGCTGCCGTTCGGCTCCGGCGCGTTGAACGAGTTGCCACGCAGCGCGGAGATGAACTGCGGAATCCGGCGGTCGTCGGCGTTGTCGAGCTTGAGTTGGTGACCCCATGCCTGCAGCGAGATCGGGCTGTCGAGACCGGGGTAGGGCGACATCAACATGTACGGCTTGCCGTCGACGCGCGACTTCAGCTCGTCGAGCGCATCGCCGCTGACCTTGTCCGGGTTGTATGCAATCCAGACCGAGCCGTGTTCGAGGGCGTGCACTGCGTTCTCGTTGCGGATGGCCTTCGAATACACGACGCCGGTGCAGGTAGCCCAGACCTCGTCGTGCGGTCCACCGAACGGTGGGTTCTTGTCGTACGCCACCCGCTGGTTCGCCTTGACGTGCTGGCCTGCGGGGTACGTCACCACCGCAACGCCGTCGATACCGGTCGACGGATCGTGATTGCTCTCGGTCGGCGTGAAGCGCTCGGCGTCGCGTCGCTCGATGTACTTGGGAACGAGGTTCCAGGCGAGCAGTCCGACGAGCGCCAGAATTACGACAACCGCGCCGACCGTCATCCACGGAATCTGCCGTGGCTTCGGTAGGCCCTTGCCGCGGACCGCGGCGCCACCCTTCTTTTTCTTGGTGGCGGCGCTGATCGCCTTGGCTGACTTGGCCCCAGTCTTCGACTGTGGGCTGCGACTCTCCGAACCGCTGGGCATCGCTGGACTGCTTCTTTCGCCGAGTTGACTTCTTTGATTACGCTTTACGTACTGGTGAGCGCCGCGGCCCTCGAGCACGCAGGCTCCAACCACTCTACGGTGACACCGGCCGACTGCTCCCCGCCGAGCCCTGTCGGTCCGGTGAAGGCGCACGTCTCCGCAGACCATAGGATAAACACCTGTGACTCCAGCCGACCTTGCCGAACTCCTTCGTGGAACCACCGCGAAGGTGCTAGCCGAGCGCGGACTCGATCCGTCTGTGCTCCCGGCCGAACTCACGGTCGAACGCCCGCGCAACCCCGAACACGGCGATTATTCGACGAATGTCGCGATGCGAATCGGCAAGGCAGCGGGCGTGAACCCACGCGATCTGGCTGGTTGGCTGGCTGCCGCCCTCGTCGCCACCGACGGCATTGCCACTGCCGATGTCGCCGGGCCTGGCTTTCTCAACATCCGGTTGGACGCATCGGCGCAGGGCGCAATTCTCGAAGCCGTGCTCGCTGCGGGTGCTGCATACGGCTCCTCGACGGCGTTGGCCGCGTCGAAGATCAACCTTGAATTCGTGTCGGCGAATCCGACCGGACCCATTCACCTCGGCGGCACCCGCTGGGCAGCGGTAGGCGATGCGCTGGGCCGCATCCTCGCAGCTCAGGGCGCCACTGTGACGCGTGAGTACTACTTCAACGATCACGGCGCGCAGATCGATCGGTTTGCCGATTCGCTTATTGCCGCCGCGACCGGAGCGCCGACACCGGAGAACGGCTACGCGGGCGCCTACATCGCCGACATTGCAGCAGCAGTGGTGGCGAAACATCCAGATGTCTTGAGCCTGCCCGCCGATCAGCAGCGCGAGACGTTCCGCGCGACCGGTGTGGAGCTGATGTTCGCGCACATCAAGTCGACGCTGCACGAATTCGGCACCGATTTCGACGTCTACACCAGCGAAACCACGATGTTCTCGTCAGGCGCTGTGGACCGTGCGGTCGCGCAGTTGAAGGAATCGGGCAGCCTCTTCGAGGCAGACGGCGCGTGGTGGCTGCGTACTACCGATTTCGGTGACGACAAGGACCGCGTCGTCATCAAGAGCGACGGCACCTCGGCATACGTCGCCGGCGACATCGCCTACTTCATCGACAAGCGCGCACGGGGCCACAACCTCTGCATCTACATGCTCGGCGCCGACCACCACGGCTACATCGGCAGGCTGAAGGCGATCGCTGCCGCTCTCGGCGACGATCCCGCAACGGTCGAAGTGCTGATCGGCCAGATGGTCAATCTGGTTCGCGACGGTGTTGCGGTGAAGATGAGCAAGCGCGCGGGCACCGTGATCACGCTCGACGATCTCGTCGAGGCGATCGGGGTCGACGCCGCGCGCTACGCGCTCGTTCGGTCGTCGGTGAACACGAGCATCGACATCGACCTCGCACTCTGGACCAAGCAGAACGACGAAAACCCGGTCCTCTACGTGCAGTACGCGCATGCTCGCCTCCGATCGGTGGAGCGCAATGCTGCCGATCTCGGAGTGCAGTCAGCGAATCCGGACTTCTCGTTGCTCGATTCCGAGCATGAAGGAGAACTCATCCGGACGATCGGCGAGTACCCGCGAGTGGTGGCCAGTGCTGCGAATCTTCGTGAGCCGCATCGTATTGCGCGGTACCTGGAAGAGCTTGCCGGCGCGTATCACCGGTTCTACGGCGCATGCCGGATCCTGCCCATCGGCGACGAAGCGCCGAATCAACTGCACACCGCGCGCTTGGCGCTGTGCGGCGCGACGCGTCAGGTGTTGGCCAACGGGCTGACCTTGCTCGGCGTCAGTGCACCGGAGCAAATGTGAGGACACACCAGTGAGCGAGCGAGCCAAAAGACGCAGCCGCTGCGCGAGCGCGGCCGCCGAGCGCATCGAGGTGGGCGTGTGAGCGCACATCCGGCGGGGCCGCGGCACGCCGAAGAGGCCCATGCTCCCAACCTTCCAGAGCGGCCGACGGCTGCGGGCGAGATGACGGCGCTGCCCGCGCACGTATACCCGCGCGGTGCGAAGCGCGGTGCCGACGGCGTCGTCACTCTCGCCGGGGTTTCGGTGAAAGATCTCGCTGCGCAGTACGGCACACCGTTGTTCGTGATCGACGAGGACGACTTCCGTTCGCGTTGCAGGGATATCAAGTCCGCATTCGGACCCGAAGCCCGGATTCACTACGCGTCCAAAGCTTTTCTGTGTAGCGAGATCGCGCGGTGGGTTGCCGACGAGGGGCTGGCGCTCGACGTGTGTTCGGGTGGCGAGCTTGCGGTCGCATTGCACGGTGGCTTTCCGGCCGAGCGAATTGCCATGCACGGCAACAACAAATCGGTTGCGGAACTCGAAGCCGGCGTGAGTGCCGGTGTCGGTCACATCGTGCTCGACTCGATGATCGAGATCGACCGCCTCGACGAGATCGCCGGCGCAGCCGGCATCGTTCAGGACGTGCTCGTTCGCGTCACGGTCGGCGTCGAAGCGCATACGCACGAATTCATTTCGACCGCGCACGAAGACCAGAAGTTCGGCTTCTCCTTGGCCGGGGGAGCGGCGCTCGCCGCAGTCCGCCGGGTGTTCGAGACCGACAATCTCCGCCTCGTCGGGTTGCACAGCCACATCGGCTCCCAGATATTCGACGTCGACGGCTTCGAGCTCGCTGCGCGCCGGGTGATCGGGCTGCTGCACGATGTCGTCAAGGAGTTCGGCGTCGACAAGACCGCTCAGATCTCGATTGTCGATCTTGGTGGCGGACTTGGTATTTCGTACATCCCGAGCGACGACCCGCCGCCGATGGACGAGCTCGCCAGCAAGCTGTGGCAGATCGTCGAGGCCGAGTCCCGGCTCGTAGGCTTGCCGAAACCCACCCTCGCAGTAGAGCCTGGCCGTGCGATCGCGGGTCCGGGCACTGTGACGCTGTACGAGGTCGGCACCATCAAAGACGTTGCGCTCGGGGCGAATACGCGCCGCCGCTACGTCAGCGTCGACGGTGGAATGAGCGACAACATCCGGACCTCGCTCTACCAAGCCGAATACGACGCCAGATTGGTGAGCCGCGACAGTTCCGCGGAACCTGTCGTAGCGCGGGTCGTCGGAAAGCATTGCGAGAGTGGTGATGTCGTCATCCGCGACACGTGGTTGCCTGCCGATGTCGGCCCGGGCGACCTGCTCGCAGTCGCGGCGACCGGTGCCTACTGCTACTCGATGTCGAGTAGATACAACTTGCTGCCGCGTCCGGCGGTCGTATCGGTGCGCGACGGACAGTCGCGTTTGATTCTTCGCAGGGAGACTGTGCAAGACCTGCTCAGCCTGGAGGTGAGGGAGTGACGAGCGTGCCGATTCGAGCGCGAAATGGCGATGACCCGATCGGTGTCGCGGTATTAGGTATGGGCAATGTCGGCACCGAGGTGGTGCGGATTCTGCGCGATCATGCCGACGACCTGCGGCAACGCGTGGGAGCGCCGGTGGTGCTTCGCGGCATCGCGGTGCGCCGCGCCGACATCGACCGCGGAGTCCCGCAAGAACTGCTGACGACCGACGCGGCGGCCCTCGTCGCGCGCGACGACGTCGATATCGTCGTCGAGGTCATCGGCGGAATCGACCAGCCCAAGTCGCTGATCTTGGCAGCACTCAACTCCGGCAAGTCCGTCGTGACGGCGAACAAGGCGCTGCTGGCCGACTACACCGGTGAGATTGCCGAAGCCGCCGAACGTAACCGCGCGGACCTGTACTTCGAAGCTGCGGTGGCGGGCGCGATTCCGGTTGTACGGCCGCTGATGCAGTCGCTTGCCGGTGATCGAGTGAATCGCGTGGTCGGCATCGTCAACGGCACGACGAACTTCATTCTCTCGGCGATGGCAGAGACCGGCGCCGATTACGACGTATCACTGAAGGAAGCCGGTCGACTCGGCTACGCCGAGGCGGACCCGACTGCCGACGTCGAAGGCTACGACGCCGCGGCCAAAGCGGCGATCCTTGCGTCTTTGGCCTTCCACACCAGGGTGACCGCGGCGGACGTGTACCGCGAGGGCATCTCGAAGGTCACGGCGGAAGACATGGAGACCGCGTCTGCTGTGGGCTGCACGGTCAAGCTGCTTGCACTCTGCGAGCGCGTCGTCGACTCCGACGGCAAGGAATCCATCTCGGTCCGCGTCTACCCGGCACTCGTGCCGCTGACGCATCCGCTCGCCTCGGTGAACGGTGCGTTCAACGCCGTGGTCGTCGAGGCCGATGCAGCTGGGCGCCTGATGTTCTACGGACAGGGTGCAGGCGGTGCGCCGACCGCGTCGGCCGTCATGGGCGACCTCGTCATGGCCGCTCGCAACAAGTTCTACGGCGGACGCGGTCCGGGCGAGTCGACCTACGCGATGCTGCCGATCGCGCCGATCGGCGACACGCCCACCCGCTACCACGTCAATATGCAGGTAGCCGACCGTCCGGGCGTCCTCGCCGGGGTTGCAGCGGAATTCTCGCGACGCGAGGTCAGCATCTCTGCGGTGCGTCAGGAAGGTGCCGGTGACGGTGCCCGACTGGTGGTCGTCACGCACCGAGCGACGGAGTCAGCGCTCGCGGAAACCGTTGCCGCACTGTCGGAATTGGACTTCGAGGTCGTGGTCAAAAGCGTTCTCAGACTGGAAGGCACAGCAGAATGAGCACTCCTCGCTTGCAAGCGATTCACACCCCGTGGCCGGGACTGATCGAGGCCTACCGCGATCGTCTGGCGATCGGTCCAGACTGGGAGCCGGTCACGTTGCGTGAAGGCGGTACCCCGCTGCTGCCTGCCGCGCACCTGTCGGAGATCACCGGCTGCGACGTGCATTTGAAGGTCGAAGGGCTCAACCCCACAGGTTCGTTCAAAGACCGCGGCATGACGATGGCAATCACCGACGCCAAGGCTCGCGGCCAGCGTGCCGTGTTGTGCGCGTCGACGGGAAACACCTCGGCATCCGCAGCGGCGTACGCGGCCAAGGCGAAGATGACCTGCGCGGTCCTGATTCCACAGGGCAAGATCGCCATGGGCAAGCTCGCCCAGGCAGTCATGCACGGTGCGCGGATCATTCAGGTCGAGGGCAACTTCGACGACTGCCTCGAGCTCGCGCGGAAAACCACCGCCGAGTACCCGCAGATCGGGCTCGTGAACTCGGTCAACCCGGCGCGCATCGAAGGTCAGAAGACCGCGGCCTTCGAGATCTGCGACGCGCTCGGCAAGGCGCCCGATGTTCATGCCCTCCCGGTCGGCAACGCGGGCAACATCACTGCCTACTGGCGCGGCTACAGCGAGTACTTCGCCGATGGCATCACCTCGGTCCGTCCTCGCATGCTCGGTGTTCAAGCCGCGGGCGCTGCACCATTGGTGCACGGCGCACCGGTCAAGAATCCGGAAACGATCGCCACCGCGATCCGAATCGGCTCGCCGGCGTCGTGGCATGGAGCCATGGCGGCAAAAGACGAGTCGGGCGGCGCATTTCGGGCCGCGACCGACGAGGAACTGCTGGAGGCGTACCGCCTCATCGCGGCAACCGAGGGCGTCTTCGTCGAGCCCGCGTCGGCTGCAAGCGTTGCGGGATTGCTCGCTGCGCGCAAGGAAGGCTGGCTCGACGCTGGCCTGACCGTCGTGTGCACGGTGACCGGTAACGGGCTCAAGGATCCAGACACCGCGTTGCTCGGAATGCCTGCAGTGCAACCGATTCCGGTGGATCCCGCGGCTGTGGCATCCGCACTCGAGCTCGACTGAACGACGACCGGGCTTTGAGCGAGATGACCCAGACCCTTCCGATCGGGCTACGCGTGACGGCTCGTGTGCCAGCGTCGAGTGCGAATCTCGGTCCCGGATTCGACACCCTCGGTTTGGCGCTGGACCTCTGTGACGAGATCACTGTGACGACCACCCAATCCGGCCTAACTATTCGGGTGGAAGGTGAGGGTGCCGACGACGTGCCGTGGGGTCCGTCGCATCTGGTGGTCCGGGCGGTCGAGCGCGGCCTCGAGTCGGCGGGCGTGTGGGCTGATGGCTTGGATGTGTTGTGCCGTAACGTAATTCCGCACTCGCGCGGACTCGGTTCGTCCGCTTCGGCGGTCGTCGGTGGGCTTGCCGCGGCGAACGGCCTCGCCAAGAAGCTCGATCCGAATCTCGCGCTGAGCGACGAACAGCTCGTGCAGTTGGCAGCCGAGTTCGAAGGCCATCCCGACAACGCCGCTGCGAGCGTGCTTGGCGGGGCAGTCGTGTCGTGGATCGACGGCGACTGCACGAACGTCGCCGAGCGGGTCTACCGCGCGGTCCGGCTCGATGTGCATGGCGACATTCGGGCTGTCGTGCTCGTTCCGTCCGAACGCAGTTCCACCGCGCATACGCGGGGGTTGTTGCCGGAGACGGTTCCGCACCGTGATGCCGCGTTCAACGTCAGCCGCGCGGCACTTGCGGTGGTCGCATTGACCAAGCGCCCGGATTTGTTGCTTCCCGCGACCGCCGATCTGCTTCACCAAAATCAGCGTGCACCCGCATTGCCGCTGACAACGCGTTGGATCGCGCGTCTTCGAGCAGAAGGAATTGCGGCGGCGGTCTCAGGAGCTGGTCCGACGGTTCTGGCTCTGACAACTGCGCCGATTCCGGAATCGTTGCGGGCGGAAGCGGAAAGCGAAGGCCTCTCGGTCCTCGACCTCGATCTGTCCGACGGCGTCAGCGTCGTGTGACGCTGCCTGGCCGAACACGCCGGGCCAGTTGTTGCCGACGTTGGGGTTGGGGGTTATCCTTGGCACTGTCCGTACATCGTGCGCTTCAGACGCCGGTGCTTAACCAGGGCAATCACTCCAGAATTTCGGCGCTTACTCAGAACACCGAGTGCGCCACCGGAATGGTCCTTTCGCACAAAGTACCCGCACGTACGGCACATATCCGAGTCCAGCACATGCGCTGGGCTGCGGGACGAACCCTCGAATTCGCTCAGCGAGCGAGGGAAGGAAAGGACCTCCGTGACCGATACGGACCTGTTCGATTCGCCTGTTGTCGATTCTGCGACCGATTCCCCGGTCAGCCAGGCGAGCGATTCTTCACAAACTTCGAATACTTCTACCGCGGCCGACAAACCGGCCGACGGGCCGCGCGGCGGCGGATTGGCCGGAATGCTCTTACCTCAACTTCGTGCGTTGGCCAGCGAACTCGGCATCCGGGGCACCTCCGGCATGCGCAAGGGCGACCTGATCGGTGCAATCAAAGACAAGCAGGCCCCCGCAGCGCCAAAGGCTGAGGCTCCGAAAACCGAGGCTCCGAAATCCGAGGCTCCGAAATCAGAGGCTCCGAAATCAGAGGCGCCGAAAACCGAGGCTCCGAAATCAGAGGCGCCCAAGGCCGAGGCTCCGAAAGCCGCTGCTCAGACGAGTGCACCGCAGCGCGAAGCTGCTCCCGAGCCGGCTGCAGCCGAGCCCGCGGTCGACGCGCGTGTAACCGAGCCAGCGGCTACTGAGACGGCTGCTCCGTCGGACACTGCCGACGACGCAAGCGCTGATCGATCCGACCAGCAAGGCGGCCGTAACCGCCAACGTCGCGGCTCATCCAGGCAAGCGGGTTCGCCGGAACAAGGCGGAGCGGCCCAGCCAGAGGGCAACGAGCAACCGCGTAACGACGACCAGAATCGTCGCGGCGAGCAGAACAACGACCGCAACCAGGATTCGCAGGGTGGCCAGGGCGGCCGTCGCAATCAGGGCGACCGCAATCAGGGTGGCGACCGTAACCAGGGTGGCGACCGTAATCAGGGTGGCGACCGTAACCAGGGTGGCGGCGACCGCAACCAGGGTGGCGACCGTAACCAGGGCGGCGACCGTAACCAGGGCGGCGACCGCAACCAGAACAATCGCAATCAGAACAACCAGGGCAATCAGCAGGGCAACGGTCCGCGCGACAACCGCAACGATGCCGATGACGATGGTGACGGCCGCGGGCGTCGTGGGCGCCGGTTCCGTGAGCGCCGTCGCGGACGCGATCGCGGCGATGCGGTCGGCGGCAACGGCGTTCCCGAGGGTCGCGAGCCCGAGATCCGTGAAGACGACGTGCTCCAGCCGGTCGCGGGCATCCTCGACGTGCTGGACAACTACGCCTTCGTGCGGACGTCCGGTTACCTTGCCGGTCCGAACGACGTCTATGTCTCGATGAACTTGGTGCGCAAGAACGGACTGCGCCGCGGCGACGCGTTGACAGGTGCCGTTCGCGCACCCCGTGAGGGTGAGCAGAACAACCAGCGGCAGAAGTTCGACCCGCTGGTGCGGCTGGACACGGTCAACGGCGGCGAGGTCGAGGCTGCGCGCCGTCGCCCCGACTTCCAGAAGCTCACACCGCTGTACCCGAATCAGCGTCTGCGCCTCGAAACCAAGCAGAACATCCTCACCACGAGGGTTATCGACCTCATCATGCCGATCGGTAAGGGCCAGCGAGCCCTGATCGTCAGCCCGCCCAAGGCAGGTAAGACGACGATCCTGCAGGACATGGCCAATGCCATCGCGATCAACAACCCTGAGGTCTACCTCATGGTCGTCCTGGTCGACGAGCGTCCTGAAGAGGTCACCGACATGCAGCGTTCGGTCAAGGGCGAGGTCATCTCGTCCACGTTCGACCGTCCGCCGGCAGACCACACCTCGGTCGCCGAGTTGGCGATCGAGCGCGCGAAGCGCCTCGTCGAGATGGGTAAGGACGTTGTCGTCCTGCTCGACTCGATCACCCGCCTCGGCCGTGCATACAACAACTCGTCACCCGCTTCGGGCCGAATCCTGTCCGGTGGTGTCGATTCGACCGCGCTCTACCCGCCGAAGCGTTTCCTCGGTGCCGCGCGCAACATCGAAAACGGTGGGTCGCTCACGATCATCGCAACCGCAATGGTCGAGACCGGTTCGACCGGTGACACCGTGATCTTCGAAGAGTTCAAGGGCACCGGTAACGCCGAGCTCAAGCTGGACCGCAAGATCGCCGAACGCCGCGTGTTCCCCGCGGTCGACGTCAATCCGTCCGGCACCCGCAAGGACGAGCTGCTGCTCAACCCGGACGAGGCAGCGGTGCTGCACAAGCTGCGTCGCGTGTTGTCCGGGCTCGACTCCCACCAGGCGATCGATCTGCTGATCGACCGACTCAAGAAGTCGCGCAACAACCTCGAATTCCTCATGCAGGTGTCGAAGAACGCGCCTGGCTCTGCAGACGACTGACCGTTGTGAGTCTTTTCGGAGTCCATAGGCTCCGAAAAGACTCACAACCGTGGGGTTCTAGTAGCGTCGTTCCCATGAGATCTGGGTGGGATCGCACTGGGTCCGCGTTGCTCGCGGTGTGCGTCGCAGGCAGTGTTCTTGCTGGCTGTGGTTCGACGAAACAAGGCGAGGCGAAGCCGGCGGAGATCGACGTCCGGACCCTCGATGTCGGCAGCTACGGAACCCATCCGTTGCCGGTGCCCGAGAACAATCGCGAAACGTACGGGCGAATCATCGAAGCGGTCCACACTGCGGATGCGGTTGCGAGTCCGTACAAGATCGATCCGGCGTTGCGCTGGTGGTCCGGTGCGGAGCCGCGGCCCGATGCCAAGTCGGCGACGGGGACCCTCGCCGACGTCACGCTGCCCGTCCTCGAGAAAGAGGGCTTCATCGTCGGCTACGCGGTCGGTGGTCGATCGGAGAAGTTCCCGGACGAAGGTAAGCCGAAGGTCGGCGACGCGCGAGCGATCACGATCAACTTGCTGCGCTTTCCCGACGAGGCCTCTGCAAAGCGCGCCGCAGAAGGCATCGACGCTGCAGATTTCGGCATCTCGCCCGAGAACGTGCGTGTCGACATCCCCAAGTACTCGGACGCGCACAGCCATTGGCGTCCGAACGTCCCGACGTTGGGATCGACTATCTCCCACGGGGTTTGGGTGATCAGCGTGTACGCCGAGCACACGAGCCCCGACAAGTCGGCGCTGATCGACCTCGTGACCAAGACGTTCGATGCTCAAATTCCGCTGCTGGACTCGTTCAAGCCGACGCCTGCCGACAAGATCTCGAGCCTGCCGCTGGACGCGACCGGGTTGCTGCGCCGGACGCTGCCATACAAGCCTGAACTCTGGCCGTATCCGGCCGTCGAATTCGAGGATCCGGGCAGCGCAATCATCGAATCCGGCAACGTAAGCCGCGAAGTCGGCATCGTCTACACCGGCATCGGCGGCCTGCACTCGTCGACAGACAAAGAGAAGGCGACCAAGCTCTTCGACGCCGTCGGGCTCGAATATTGGGCCGCGGTCGATGTCGGGACGTTCCTCTACAAGGTCCGTGACGAAGCTGCCGCCAAGCAACTCGTCGACAACAACTTCGGCGACGACCCTGACAACAAAAGCGACATCGACGGACCCACTGGCGTGCCCAGCGCCAAGTGCTTCGAATACCAGAACACCGCCGTCTTCCGTTGCAGCGTGATCTACCGCAACTACGTCGGTACCGTCATCAGCGACGACGAAGCCGACGTCCGCCACAAGGCCGCCGCGCAGTACGCCCTCCTCGCGAATAGCCAGTGACATGGTTCCTCGGACTACGGCATGAATGGCGCTTCCACTTCGTTGGATCGATTGAATGTCACATTGATGCGGTGTGGAACAAAGGGAGCTACCGACGAGTTATAGGTTCGTCGAGCGTTCTGGCATACTGAGCGGTCGAAGTCCGGTTCCGGTTCACGTCCTCGAATGGCGAGGGCGACCCGGCGACCAATGTGAGAGGACACCATGAAGGCAGGAATTCACCCCAACTACGTCGCGACCACGGTCGTGTGCGGTTGTGGGAACACGTTCGAAACGCACAGCACCAAGGAGTCGGGCCAGATCCACGTCGAGGTCTGCTCGCAGTGCCACCCGTTCTACACCGGCAAGCAGAAGATTCTCGACACCGGTGGTCGCGTCGCACGCTTCGAGGCTCGCTACGGCAAGCGCGCCGAAAAGGGCGCCAAGAAGTCCGAAAACGCTTAGCTTCCTCGCCGACGCCCGTCCTGTTGCTGTTTACAGGCCGGGCGTCGGCTTTTTTGTACGCCGAGAAGGAAGCGAATCATGACTGACAACACTCGCGCGTCGGCGATCGACGACATCCTCGCCGAGCATGCCAGCTTGGAACTGCAGCTCGCCGATCCGGCGCTCCACAACAATCCTGGCGCCGCGCGCCGAGTAGGCAAGCGCTTCGCAGAACTTGCGCCCGTCATGTCTGCGCACGCCAAGCTCCAGGCCGCGCGCGACGACCTCGAGGCCGCGAAAGAGCTTGCGGCTGACGACAGCAGCTTCGCCGCCGAGATCCCCGAGCTGGAGGCTGCGGTCGAGACGCTGGACCAGACGCTGACCGACCTGCTGGCACCGCGCGATCCGCACGATGCCGACGACGTCGTGCTGGAGGTCAAATCCGGCGAAGGCGGCGAGGAATCGGCTCTGTTCGCAGCCGACCTTGCCCGGATGTACGTCCGTTACGCGGAGCGGCGCGGCTGGCGTGTCGAGATTCTCGACGCGAACATCTCCGACCTGGGCGGATACAAAGAGGCCACCCTCTCGATCAAAACCAAGAACGCGGACCGCGACGGGGTGTGGTCGCGGCTGAAGTTCGAAGGTGGCGTGCACCGGGTTCAACGGGTGCCGGTGACGGAATCGCAGGGTCGTGTGCACACCTCTGCCGCGGGCGTACTGATCTACCCCGAGCCGGACGAGGTCGAAGAGGTAGAGATCGACGAGACCGATCTGCGCATCGACGTCTATCGATCGTCGGGCAAGGGTGGTCAGGGCGTGAACACGACCGACTCGGCCGTGCGCATCACGCATCTGCCGACCGGCATCGTCGTCACCTGCCAGAACGAGCGGTCGCAGCTGCAGAACAAAGCGCGCGCCATGATCGTGCTTGCGGCCCGGCTGCAGGCGCTCGCTGAGGAACAGGCTGACGCAGAAGCCTCCGCTGGGCGAGCGAGCCAGGTACGGACCGTCGACCGTTCGGAACGGATCCGCACGTACAACTTCCCGGAGAACCGCATCACCGATCACCGCATCGGCTTCAAGGCGCACAATCTCGACGCGGTGCTCGACGGCGAGTTGGATGCCCTGCTCGACGCGCTCCGCCAGGCCGACCGAGAGGCGAGGCTCGCGGTCGACTGACGGCTCGCATGGCAGGCTGTACCTCGTGAGTCGTCAACCACTTCGTCCCGCCCTGCTCGAAGCGGTCGGGCAACTCGCTGCCGCGGGCGTGCACAGTCCTCGATACGACGCCGAGGAGCTTGCTGCTTCGTTGATCGGCGTCGAGCGGACGCGACTCGGGTTGGTGCCTCTCGTCGAACCCGCAGTGCTGGAGGCATATCGCAAGATGGTCGATCAGCGCGCCAAACATATTCCGTTGCAGTACATCACCGGCTTGTCGGCGATGGGAGACATTGACGTCGAGGTCGGACCTGGCGTCTTCGTGCCACGTCCGGAGACCGAGTTGCTGCTCGCGTGGGCACTTGCGTTCCTCGAATCGTGCGTCCGACGGGCCCCGGTCGTGCTCGACCTGTGCACCGGTTCGGGTGCACTCGCGCTCGCAATTGCGCATGCACGTCCGGATGCGACCGTCCATGCCGTGGAGATCGATCCGCGTGCGCTCGTCTGGACCGAGCGCAACGCCACGTTGCGTGCCCGCGAGGGTGACACGCCGATCATCGTCGTGGCGGGCGATGTGACGGACCCCGCGCTGTGCACTGCGCTCGATGGGACAGTCGATGTCGTCGTCGCGAATCCGCCCTACATCCCGACCGGCGTCGTCCTCGACCCCGAAGTTGCCGAGCACGATCCCCATCTCGCGCTTTTCGCCGGTCCCGAAGGTATGGACGTGATCACGCCGATGATTCCGAACATTGCTCGTTGGTTGCGGGCGGGCGGGGGCGTGGCGATCGAGCACGACGATTCGGCGGGGACGAAGACTGCGGCGTTGCTCGCCGAGCACGGAGACTTCGTCGACATCGCCGAGCATTTCGATCTTGCCGGTAAGCCGCGCTTCGTTGTCGCGGCACGGTCGGGAAGGATCGAAGCGTGAGTACCGTCTATGACACAGGGGATCCCGCGTCCCGCGCAGCCGGACTGGATGCGGCGACGCGGATGCTCAAAGGCGGCCGGCTCGTCGTGCTGCCGACCGACACGTTGTACGGAATTGCCGCCGACGCGTTCGACAGCTCTGCGGTGAACGCGCTGCTACGTGCGAAACACCGCGGTCGCGACATGCCGGTTCCAGTCCTTGTCGGCTCGTGGAACACGATCGATGGTCTGGTGTTGTCGGTCCGCCCGCAGGCGCGCGAACTGATCCGTGCGTTCTGGCCAGGTGGGTTGAGTTTGGTTGTCCAGCAGGCTCCTTCACTTGCCTGGGATCTGGGGGACACCCGAGGGACGGTCATGCTCCGGATGCCGTTGCATCCCGTTGCGCTGGACCTGCTGCGCGAAATCGGTCCGCTGGCGGTGTCGAGCGCGAACGTGTCGGGATCGCCGCCTGCGCGCACGGTCGACGAAGCGCGTGAGCAATTCGGTGAAGCTGTGGGTGTCTATCTCGACGGTGGCGAGTCGGTGGATCCGGTCGCGTCGACGATCGTCGATCTCACTGGCGATCAACCGCGCATACTGCGTGAAGGCGCAGTGGCAACGGCGGATATCGCCGACGTCCTCGGTATGCCTGTGGAAACACTGGAAGGAAAGAAGCAGTGAACGAGCCGAGGTTCTGGGGACCGGACTTTGCCGAACTCGAGCAGACCGATCCCGAGATTGCATCGATAGTCCTCGCCGAACTGGACCGCCAGCGTTCGGGGCTGCAGCTGATTGCCAGCGAGAATCTGACCAGCCCTGCGGTTTTGGCGACACTCGGCTCGACGCTGAGCAACAAGTACGCGGAGGGCTACCCAGGTCACCGGTACTACGGGGGTTGCGCTGAGGTCGACAAGGCCGAAAATCTGGCCATCGAGCGGGCGAAGGCGCTGTTCGGCGCCGAGCATGCGAACGTGCAGCCGCACTCCGGTGCCAGTGCGAATCTCGCCGTCTACGCCGCGTTCGCGCAGCCGGGAGACCCGATTCTCGCCATGAGCTTGCCCCACGGCGGGCACCTCACCCACGGCTCGCGCGTCAGCTTCTCGGGTAAATGGTTCACGCCGACGCCCTATCACGTCGATAAGCGGACCGAACTGATCGATTACGACGAGGTCCGCGATCTGGCGCTCGCGACGCGACCCAAGATCATCGTCGCCGGTGCCACCGCCTATCCGCGGCTGATTGATTTCGCCGCTTTCCGCTCGATTGCCGACGAGGTCGACGCCATTCTGTGGGTCGACGCCGCGCATTTCATCGGCTTGGTTGCGGGCAAGGCGATTCCGTCGCCGGTGCCTTATGCCGACGTCGTTTCCGCGACGACGCACAAGGTGTTGCGCGGACCGCGCGGTGGCATGTTGCTGTGCCGCGCCGAGCATGCTCGCGCGATCGACAAGGCGATCTTCCCGTTCAGCCAGGGCGGGCCGCTCATGCATTCCATCGCAGGTAAGGCGGTCGCGTTCAAGGAAGCTGCGACGCCCGCGTACCAGGTCTATGCCTCGAACGTCACAGCAAACGCCGCGACGCTTGCGAAGTCGCTGGAAGCCCACGGCATGCGAGCAGTATCGGGTGGCACAGACACCCATCTCGCTTTGATCGATCTTCGCGCGGTTGGAGTAACGGGAGCCGACGCCGAGCGGCGCTGCGATGCTGCCCGGATCACCTTGAACAAGAACGCTATTCCCTACGATCCAGCACCCCCCATGGTTGCGTCGGGCATCCGTGTCGGCTCGGCAGCGCTGACGACTCAAGGCTTCGACGGTGCCGACATGGAGCGCGTCGGTGGGCTCGTCGCCCGCGCGGTCCGGGCCGACAGCGCAACCGAAGCTGGTCAGCGTGAGCTGGCGTCCGTGCAGGCGGATGTGACAGATCTCGTGTCGGCCAAGCCTGCCTACCCACGCGGGGTCGAGTCTGCATCGTGAGTGCCTCCGCCGACTCCGCCGCATTGGTGCTAGCGCAAGCCACCAGGGGAGCGGGGGTTCCGCTTCGCGAGCTGTTGCTGGTGATGTTGACCGCTGCGGTCGTGACGTTCTTCGCCACCGGCGGAGTGCGGTTGCTGGCGACCAAGTTCGGTGCAGTCGCGGTGCCACGAGACCGTGACGTGCACAAGACGCCGATTCCGCGGATGGGTGGCGTCGGAATCTTCGCCGGAATGGTCGCTGCATTGTTGTTCGCCCAGCAACTGCCGGCTTTGGCCCGCGGATTCGAATACGGTGCCCGAGACATTCCGGCCGCTCTCGTCTCCGGCGCGGTGATCGTGCTGGTCGGCGTCATCGACGACCGCTGGGGGCTCGATGCGCTGACGAAATTCGTCGGCCAGGTCACGGCGGCGGGCATCCTCGTGCTCTTGGGTGTGAGCTGGTGGGTGATCTATTTCCCGTTCGGTGGGGGCACCATCACGCTCGACCCGCTGCAAGCAGGTCTGGTGACCATCGCGGTCACCGTTGTGATGGTCAATGCGATGAACTTCGTCGATGGACTCGACGGCCTCGCCGCTGGAATGGGCCTGATCGCGGCGTTGGCGATCTGCGTGTACTCCGTCGGATTGCTTCGTGAGCAGGGCGGTGATGTCAGCGTCTACCCACCGGCGTTGTTGGCGGCCGCCCTCGCCGGAGCGTGCCTAGGCTTTCTGCCGCACAACTTCCAGCCGGCCCGCATCTTCATGGGGGATTCCGGGTCGATGCTGATCGGCCTGATGTTGGCGACGATTTCGACAAGCGCCTCCGGCAAGATCGGCCGCAACGCATACGGCATCAAGGATGTCCTCGGCCTGTTGACTCCGCTGCTCTTGGTCGGCGCGGTGATGTTCATTCCGATCCTCGATCTACTGCTCGCAATTGTGCGGCGAACCCGAGCCGGAGTCAGCCCGTTCAGCCCGGACAAGATGCACCTCCATCACCGGCTCTTGCAGATCGGCCACAGCCATCGCCGGGTGGTTCTGCTCATCTACTTATGGGTTGGCGTGCTCGCGTTCGGTGCAGTCGGTCCGTCGCTCATCGACCGGCGAATTGTTGTGTTGCTCGTCGCAGGCGGACTGGTATTTGCCCTGGTCGTGACGGCTGTGCCGTCCTTGCGGCAGCATGATGACCAGCCTGGCTGACATGTCCGTTTTGGGCGGACTCGACAGCTAGGACGTCCATCTACTACACTGTGTCGTGGACAGGTTGAACGGCCAAATGCCTGTGGTACGGTTTCCGCTGTTCGTCCGAGTGGTCCCCTTGCGGGCACACGGGCTTACGATTCGACCGAAAAGGAGTTGCACGTGATCGACATCAGCGCGCAATTCCAAGACGGTTAGCCCACAGGCGGTTAGGTCTCAAGCGATGGCGAGCGAGCCACCCAGCACGCGACAGCTTATCGGTCTCGGCGCCACCATCACGGGATCTGTGGTTGCAGGGCTGGTGCTCGGGTTCGTACTCGACGCGAGTCTGCATACCTCGCCGATCTTCGTTCTGGTCGGGCTGGCCGTAGGGATTGTATGCGCGGCAGTTTCGATGTTCGTGCAGTTTCGAGCGTTCTCGAAGGATTGAGGAAGAGGCAGATGGCGATGGCGCCAACAAGTCCCACTCCGCTACCGGACGAAGGTAGCGATGGGGGAGTCACGGTTCCCGGGAATCCGATCAATCTGCGGCTGCCGGGGATCATCTCCATCGTTGCCGGCATCATCGCTCTGATGGTTTCGGGAGTCCTCGATCATCTTGTGATGGGCTTGCTCATCTGCGTCGGGCTCGCGCTCGGCCTTCTCAATATGTGGCTCGTGAAGGGCGCGGTTCTTCGAGTTACCGCGCAGGTGCATCCGAGCAAACAGCAGATGGCGATGTCTTCGGCCTCCAGGCTGCTCGTGATCACCGCTTTCGCGCTCATGATAGGTTTCCTGCTGCGGCCTGACGGTATCGGCGTCTTCGTCGGTCTGGCCATATCCCAAGTAGTTCTGATACTGACAACCACTGTGCCTGCACTGAAGGGACTTCGCCAGCAATCATGACTGACCAAGTTCTCGCCGAAACCAAAGTAGAGGTCGGCCACCATACCAAGGCAGAGTTCCTTGGAATGACTTTCAATCTCGACACGATTCTCGCGACCTCCGTCGCTGCATTGATCGTCATCGGCCTCGCGTTCTACTTGCGGGCAAAAGTGACCTCCGGTGCACCGAATAGTGTCCAGCTGTTCTTCGAAACAGTGACGATTCAGATGCGCGGCCAGGTCGAAAGCGCAATCGGCATGAAGATCGCGCCGTTCGCCCTTCCCCTTGCAGTCGCACTGTTCACATTCATCCTCGTGTCGAACTGGCTTTCAATTCTTCCGGTTCAGTACAAGACCGAAGACGGCGTCCGCGAATTGCTCAAGCCGCCTGCGGCAGACATCAATTACGTTTTCGCGCTCGCATTGTTCGTCTTCTTCTTCTATCACGCGGCCGGCGTCGCACGGCGTGGCTTCTTCACTCACCTGAAGCAGCTGGCCAAGGGTCATATCGTGGCGATGGCGCCGTTGAACATCGTCGAGGAGATCGCAAAGCCGATCTCGCTCTCGCTCCGACTTTTCGGCAACCTGTTCGCCGGCGGAATCATGGTCGCGATGATCGCGCTCATCCCGCCGTACATATTGTGGGCGCCGAACGCAGTATGGAAGCTCTTCGACCTGTTCATCGGGTTGATCCAGGCATTCATCTTCGCATTGTTGACCATTCTCTACTTCGGTCAGGCAATGGAGCTGGAAGACGAACACCACTGATCCACACGATCCCGTCCACATCAGATAACTCTGGCTCGAAAAAAAGAAAAAGGAAGTGAAGGAAAATGGCAGCGGATCCACAACTCCTGGCTGGCGCGTTCATCGGCGGCGGCATCATGTTGGCCGGTGGCGCAATCGGCGCTGGTATCGGTGACGGCCTGGCCGGTGGCCAGCTCATCGCGGGCATCGCCCGTCAGCCCGAGGCACAGCCGCGACTCATGACCCCGTTCTTCATCACGGTCGGTCTGGTCGAGGGTATGTACTTCATCAACCTGGCCTTCATGGCATTCCTCGTATTCGCAACTCCCGGCGCCAGTTAGCACCGGATTATGGACAGCAAGAATCTCGCTGAAGGGGACAACTTCCTTGTCCCTAACGGCACCTTCTTCGTCGAACTCGCGATCTTCTTGATCGTGCTCGGTGTCATTTGGAAGTTCGTCGTTCCGCCGATCCGTGAGGTCCTGCAAGCACGCGCAGACCTCGTGGCGAAGACGGCAGACGACAACCACCGTGCGGCGCGCGCATTTGCGGATGCAGATGCGAAGTACCGCAGTGAGCTGCTGAATGCGCGCACCGAGGCTGCCAAGATCCGCGAGGAAGCTCGCGGCGACGGCCAGAAGGTTCTCGACGAAATGCGAAAGACGGCCAAGGCGGAGTCCGACGCGATCCAGGCGAAGGCGGACCAGGAGCTGAGCGCTCAGGCCGACCAGGTTGCTGGTGCCTTGCGCCCCAGCATCGGCAGTCTCTCGGAGACGCTCACGAATCGCGTTCTCGGAGAGTCGTTCGCCAACCAACCAGGGCGAGGGTAGATAGCAGTGGGACTGTTTCTCGGACAGCTTGTCGGCTTCGCGGTCATCGTCTATGTGATCGTGAAGTACGTTGCACCGCCGGTGCGTGAAGCGATGGCGAAGCGGCAAGCCGAGGTGAACACGCAGATCAGCGAAAGCGAGCAGGCTGCCGCCAAGCTGGCCAAAGCCGAAAAGGCCCATGCCGAGGCAGTCGCGGAGGCACGCAACGAGGCCGCGCGTATCCGTGAGGATGCTCGCGCCGACGCTCAGCGGATTGCGGCGCAACTGCGCGAGCAGGCGGACGCAGAGGTCGAGCGGATCAAGCAGCACGGTGCCGAGCAGATCGCTCTGCAGCGGCAGCAATTGATCCGGCATCTCAAGCACGACCTCGGTTCTGCCGCGGTTGCAGAAGCCGGCGAGAAGGTTCGCGGACATCTGGCACAGCCGGGTGCGCGTGAACAAAGTGTCGATCGTTTGCTCGATGAGCTGGAAGCCATGGTTGGCAACAAGAAGGGAGTTTCGTAATGCATGCTGCAAGTCGGGACTCGCTGCAAGCAGTGCAGAGCAAGTTCGACGACATCGTCGGCGGGCTCGATGACTCGAAGCTCCTTGATTTCGCTGACAATCTGGCCGCCGTCGCGGACCTGTTGGTATCGGAAGTAGTGCTGCGCAAGCACATTGCTGGGAACGCCGAAGACGAGGCGCCCAAGGTCGCGCTCGTCGAATCGCTCTTCTCAGGCAAGATCGGCGCGGAGGCGCTCGACATCGTGCGTACTGCAGCCGCGCAGCGCTGGTCGAAGTCTCGGGACCTCACAGATGCGCTAGAGCGTTTCGCAAATCTCGCAGTGGTGGTCGACGCGGAGCGCGCAGGTCAGCTCGACAATCTCGAAGACGAGCTGTTTCGCTTCGGGCGCACGCTCGATGCCAACCCGAAGCTTGCGACGTTGCTCGGCACCTCGAGCGCACCGGCCGCCGGCCGCGTGCAGCTGCTCGACGACGTCCTCGCAGGCAAGGCATCGCAGTACACGGAGCGCTTGCTCCGCCAGGCGGTCCAACTGGTGCACGGGCGGAACATCGAGGAGGTCGTGCCGCAGCTCGCCGAGCTTGCAGCGGCCCGACGCGGTGAATCGGTCGCTCATGTCACGGCAGCGAGCGCGCTGAGCGATGCACAGCTCGAGCGGCTGGAGGCTGTGCTGTCGCGGATCTACGACCGCAACATGTCGGTCCAGCTGGACATCGATCCCGATGTCCTCGGTGGTCTCCGGATCACGGTCGGCGACGAGGTTGTGGACGGAACCATCGCGTCCCGACTTGCGGGCGCTGCCAGCCAGCTTCCAGATTAGCCGCACGAAATTACACGAGCCGAAATCCATTCGAGCTAGAGCTTATTCAAGAACAGGGAAAAGATAGCCATGGCGGAGTTGACAATCTCACCGGAAGAGATTCAGGGCGCGGTCGAAAAGTACGTCGCCACCTTCTCGTCCGACACGTCGCGTGAGGAAATCGGTGTCGTATCCGACACGGGCGATGGAATTGCGCACGTCGAGGGCCTGCCATCGGCAATGACCCAAGAATTGCTCGAATTCCCGGGTGGCATTCTCGGTGTCGCGCTGAACCTCGACGAGGGCAGCATCGGTGCGGTCATCCTCGGTGACTACCAGCACATCCAGGAAGGCCAGCAGGTCAAGCGGACCGGCACGGTTCTCTCGGTCCCCGTCGGCGACAACTTCCTCGGTCGCGTCATCGACCCGCTCGGTCACCCGATCGACGGCCTCGGCGACATCGAGCCCGAAACCCGTCGCGCACTCGAGCTGCAGGCACCGTCGGTCGTCGACCGCCAGGGCGTCAGCGAGCCGCTGCAGACCGGCATCAAGGCAATCGACTCGCAGACGCCGATCGGCCGCGGTCAGCGTCAGCTGATCATCGGCGACCGTAAGACGGGCAAGACCGCCGTCTGCGTCGACACGATCATCAACCAGAAGCAGGCCTGGGAGTCGGGCGACCCGAACCAGCAGGTGCGCTGCGTCTACGTCGCGATCGGTCAGAAGGGTTCGACGATCGCCGCAGTCCGGCAGGGACTGGAAGATGCAGGCGCACTGGAGTACACGACGATCGTCGCGGCTCCGGCGTCAGACTCGGCCGGCTTCAAGTGGCTCGCGCCCTACACCGGTTCGGCCATCGGCCAGCACTGGATGTACGCGGGTAAGCACGTTCTGATCATCTTCGACGACCTGAGCAAGCAGGCAGAGGCCTACCGCGCCATCTCGCTGCTGCTGCGCCGCCCGCCGGGCCGCGAGGCGTACCCCGGTGACGTCTTCTACTTGCACTCCCGTCTCCTCGAGCGTTGCGCAAAGCTGTCCGACGCGCTCGGCGGTGGTTCGATGACCGGTCTGCCGATCATCGAGACGAAGGCCAACGACATCTCGGCGTTCATCCCGACCAACGTCATCTCGATCACCGACGGTCAGTGCTTCCTCGAGACCGACCTGTTCAACCAGGGTGTCCGCCCGGCGATCAACGTCGGTGTCTCGGTCTCCCGCGTCGGTGGCGCTGCGCAGATCAAGGCGATGAAAGAGGTTGCCGGTTCGCTGCGCCTCGAGCTGTCGCAGTACCGCGAACTCGAAGCATTCGCCGCATTCGCCTCGGATCTCGACGCGACGTCGAAGGCCCAGCTTGCCCGCGGTGCTCGCCTCGTCGAGCTGCTCAAGCAGCCGCAGTACACCCCGTACCCGGTCGAAGACCAGGTCGTGGCGATCTTCCTCGGCACGAAGGGTCACCTCGACTCGGTGCCGGTCGGCGATGTCATCCGCTTCGAGAAGGAAGTTCTCGAGCACGTTCGCTCGCGCCACGAGAACATCCTGACCGAGATCCGTGAATCGAAGAAGCTGTCCGACGACGCCGCCGAGGCGCTCGCGGACGCGATCAACGAGTTCAAGAAGAGCTTCTCGGCCAGCGACGGTAGCTCGGTCGTTGTCGAGGACTCCAAGGACGAGCCGGCTGACGAAGCTCCCGAGGCTGAAGAGACCGAGAAGGTCACGGTCCACAAGCCCGCTCCGGACAACAAGTAAGGGTGCGATCGTAAATGGGCGCACAAATACGTGTCCTGCGCCGAAGGATCAAGTCGGCGGGGTCGATCAAGAAGATCACCAAGGCGCAGGAGCTCATCGCGACATCGCGAATCTCCAAGGCACAAGCACGCGTCTTGGCGGCTCGGCCGTATTCAGACGAGATGACCAACATGCTGACGACGCTGGCGGACGAGTCCACGCTCGACCATCCGTTGCTCGTCGAGCGTGAAAACGTCCGTCGCGCGGGAGTTTTGGTGGTTTCCTCGGACCGCGGTCTGTGTGGCGGATACAACGCCAACGTGATCCGCAAGGCCGAAGAGCTGTTCGAGACTCTGCGTTCGGAGGGCAAGGAGCCGGTCGTCTACACGATCGGGCGCAAGGCCCTGAACTTCTACAAGTTCCGGCAGCGTGAAGTGACGAGGTCGTGGACCGGAATTTCCGAGCAGCCAAAGTACGAGGATGCTCGCGAAATTGCCCAGGTGCTCGTAGCGGCGTTCCTCGAAGGAACCGACGTTCCTTACGAGGATCCGCTGCCCGAAGAGGTCCTGGGCGTGGACGAGCTGCACGTCGTCTCGACCGAGTTCAAGTCCATGCTGTCGCAGTCGGCAACGGCTCGCCGGATCGCGCCGTTGGTCGTCGAGTACACCGACGAACCGAAGCGCACCGAGTTCGAGTTCGAGCCAGAAGCACAAGAGCTGTTCGAGACGCTGCTCCCGCGGTACCTCGCAACCCGCGTGTATGCGGCGCTGCTCGAATCGTCAGCGTCGGAGTCGGCCGCTCGTCGCCGCGCAATGAAGGCAGCGACGGACAACGCGGACGACCTGATCAAGGCGCTGACGTTGCAGGCCAACCGTGCTCGCCAGGCTCAGATCACCCAAGAAATCAGTGAAATCGTCGGTGGCGTTGACGCGCTTGCCGCAACAGGAAGTGACGACTAGATGACTGCCGCCGTAACCGATAAGAAAGACGCTGGCGCCGCTGCCGGTCGCGTCGTCCGGGTGACTGGCCCGGTCGTCGACGTCGAGTTCCCGCGTGGCTCCGTTCCGGAGCTGTTCAGCGCTCTGCACGCCGATATCGAATTCCCCGAAATGGCCAAGACTCTGACGCTCGAGGTTGCTCAGCACCTCGGCGACAACTTGGTCCGCACGATTTCCATGCAGCCGACCGATGGCTTGGTTCGTGGCACAGAGGTCACCGACACCGGTGCTTCGATCTCTGTCCCCGTTGGGGACGGCGTCAAGGGCCACGTGTTCAACGCGCTCGGTCACTGCCTCGACGAGCCTGGCTACGGCGACGACTTCGAGAAGTGGTCGATCCACCGCAACCCGCCGGCATTCGACCAGCTCGAGGGTCGTACCGAGATGCTCGAGACGGGCCTCAAGGTCGTCGACCTGCTCACGCCGTACGTGCGTGGCGGAAAGATCGGCCTGTTCGGTGGTGCCGGTGTCGGTAAGACGGTTCTCATCCAGGAAATGATCAACCGTATCGCCAAGAACTTCGCCGGTACGTCTGTGTTTGCCGGTGTTGGTGAGCGCACCCGCGAGGGCAACGACCTCTGGGTCGAGCTCGCGGACGCAAATGTTCTCAAGGACACCGCGTTGGTGTTCGGCCAGATGGACGAGCCGCCCGGCACGCGTATGCGCGTCGCGCTCTCGGCCCTCACCATGGCCGAGTACTTCCGCGATGAGCAGAACCAGGACGTTCTGCTCTTCATCGACAACATCTTCCGGTACACGCAGGCCGGTTCCGAGGTCTCCACGCTGCTCGGCCGTATGCCGTCCGCCGTGGGTTACCAGCCGACTCTGGCCGACGAGATGGGTGAGCTCCAGGAGCGCATCACCTCGACCAAGGGCAAGTCGATTACGTCCATGCAGGCCGTCTACGTGCCTGCTGACGACTACACCGACCCCGCGCCTGCGGCAACGTTCGCGCACCTCGACGCCACCACCGAGCTTTCTCGTACGGTGTTCGCCAAGGGCATCTTCCCTGCCGTCGACCCGCTGGCATCGTCCTCGACGATTCTGCTGCCGGGCATCGTCGGTGAAGACCACTACCGGGTCGCCCAGGAAGTCATTCGCATCCTGCAGCGTTACCAGGACCTCCAGGACATCATCGCCATCCTCGGTATCGATGAGCTGTCGGAAGAGGACAAGCAGCTGGTCGGCCGTGCGCGTCGTATCGAACGTTTCCTTTCGCAGAACATGCACGCCGCTGAGCAGTTCACCGGTCAGCCGGGCTCGAACGTGCCGTTGAAGGAGAACATCGAAGCCTTCGACAAGCTCACGAAGGGCGATTTCGATCACCTCCCGGAGCAGGCATTCTTCCTCATCGGTGGTCTGGACGACCTCGCCAAGAAGGCTGAATCGCTCGGCGCGAAGCTCTGATATCGCGAAGCGAGGGAGGAGCCAAGTATGAGTGAAATAGCTGTAGAGCTGGTCGCGGTCGATCGGCGGGTGTGGTCGGGTGACGCAACGCTGGTCTTCGCGCGCACGACAGTCGGCGAGGTCGGGATTCTGCCGAAGCACATCCCGCTCGTCGCGCAGCTTGCCGACGACGCGATGGTTCGGATCGACACGGCCGACGGCGAACAGCTGAAGTTTGCTGTCGACGGTGGATTCTTGTCGGTGAGCGCCGAGAAGATCACGATCCTCGCCGAGAGCGTCGAGTCTGCGGACGATATCGATGTCGAGAAGGCAGAACGCGACGCGGAGTCGGACGACGAAAGAACAAGTGCCCATGGCCGTGCTCGACTGCGAGCCGTCGGGCGCGTCGTCTAAGCGTTGCAACTCGCGTAGCGAAAGGGCGGCACGGCATTGCAGACCGGGATGATTCTGTTGATCATTCTGGTCGCAATGCTGGCCGCCCTTTTTGCTGTCTCCGTCTATCGGCTGATGGTGCTCCGGGGTGGCGGGACGTCGGCGATCATTCGGACCAGTCCTGGAAAGGGTTCGCAGGGATGGCGCCACGGCCTCATCCGGTATCGCGAAGACTCGCTCGTGTTCTACAAGCTGTCCAGCCTGCGCATCGGCCCTGACGTGCGGCTCAGCAGGCAGGGGATCGTGGTCACCGATCGTCGCGCCCCGCAGGACAGCGAATTCGACATCATGACTCAGGAGATCGTCGTGCTCGCGGTTGCGGACGGCGACCGCGATCTCGAGGTCGCGCTCGACCGCGGCGCACTGACCGCATTTCTTTCGTGGGTGGAGAGCCGGCCGTCGGGACGGTCGATGCGGGGACGGTTCGGTTAGTCCTGCTTACCGCCGGGCTTCCAGAGAACATCGCCGTCCGGATTTGCCACCCGGCTGAGTATGAACAGCAGGTCCGACAGTCGATTCAGGTATTTTGCGGGCAACGCGCTCGTGGTGTCAGGGTTCGCGTCGACGGCGGCCCACGCGGACCTCTCCGCGCGACGGGTAACGGTGCGCGCGGCGTGCAACAACGCGCCCAGGGGAGTGCCGCCCGGAAGGATGAAGGAGTTCAGCGGCGCCAAGCCCTCGTTGAACGCGTCGCACCAGCCCTCCAACCGATCGATGTAGGACTGCGCTACACGTAACGGCGGATATTTCGGATCTTCCACTACCGGCGTCGAGAGATCGGCCCCTGCATCGAACAGGTCGTTTTGGACCTGTCGAAGCACTGCGAGAATGTTCGCTGGGGGATTGCCCAGCGCAACCGCAACACCAATTGCCGCGTTTGTCTCGTCGCAATCCGCATACGCGACCAGTCGAGGATCGTTCTTCGAAATGCGCGAGAAGTCGCTGAGGCCGGTCGTGCCGTCGTCGCCCGTCCGGGTATAGATCCGGGTCAGATGAACGCCCATGCCGCAACGGTACGTGGCTCGGGTCCGATCACTCACATCGCCTGGCGTCCCTTCGCGAACCGATGGGGTCGGAGATTAGGCTGTCCCACTGTGAGTGAACGCTTCCTTGTCAACGGCGGTAATCGTCTCGTCGGCGAAGTGGCTGTCGGGGGCGCAAAGAACAGCGTTCTGAAGTTGATGGCCGCCGCGTTGCTGGCCGAGGGGACGAGCACCATCACCAACTGTCCAGACATTCTGGACGTACCTCTGATGGCCGAGGTCCTGCGCGGGCTCGGGTGCGATGTCGTGCTCGAAGGCGACGAGTGCCGGATCACGACGCCCGCCGAGCCGAAGTATCAGGCTGATTTTCCCGCGGTCCGGCAGTTTCGAGCGTCGGTGTGTGTACTGGGACCGCTGGTCGCGCGATGCCGGCGAGCAGTAGTTGCATTACCTGGGGGAGACGCGATCGGGTCGCGACCCTTGGATATGCATCAGGCGGGCTTACGCCTGCTGGGTGCGCACGCGGAAATCGAGCACGGCTGCGTGGTCGCCCACGCGGACGAACTACAGGGCGCGAAAATCCGGCTCGACTTTCCATCCGTGGGTGCAACCGAGAACATCCTTATGGCGGCAGCTCTCGCCGAGGGCGAGACGGTCATCGATAACGCCGCGCGAGAACCCGACATCGTCGACCTGTGCAACATGCTCGTGCAGATGGGTGCGCGGATAAGCGGGGCGGGCACGACGACACTCACCATCCGGGGAGTGAAGAAGCTCGAGCCGACGACACATCGAGTGATCGGTGATCGAATCGTCGCTGCCACCTGGGGCATCGCCGCTGCAATGACGACGGGCGACGTACGGGTGACCGGCGTAAATCCGAAGCACCTGACCTTGGTGCTGGAAAAGCTGCGTTCTGCCGGCGCCCGGGTGTCGTTCGAGCCGGACGGATTCCGGGTGGTGCAGAAGGACCGCCCGAAGGCGGTGAACTTCTCGACGCTGCCGTTCCCAGGTTTCCCGACCGACTTGCAGCCGATGGCGATCGGTCTTGCGGCGATTGCCGATGGCACTTCGATGATCACCGAGAACGTTTTCGAAGCTCGGTTCCGCTTCGTGGAGGAGATGATTCGCCTCGGTGCCGATGCGCGGACCGACGGCCACCACGCCGTGGTGCGGGGAATTCCCCGACTGTCGAGCGCACCGGTGTGGTCATCGGATATCCGTGCGGGCGCCGGCTTGGTCCTCGCGGGGCTGGTAGCGGACGGGACGACGGAGGTTCACGACGTCTACCACATCGATCGTGGCTACCCCCGATTCGTCGAGAACCTGCAGGCATTGGGTGGCGACATCGAGCGAGTCGGAACCCCGGATCCCGGGGCTCCGAGGTAGATGTGGCCCGCGCCACAGCAGCGAAATTTCGGGTCTCACTTGCGTTCGCCCGGATCGCGCCGCTGTGACCAGCGCAGATGACGGCAAACACGCTGCCGACCAGGCGATTTGATTTGTTGTTCTTCGTCGCGTAACTTTCTTCAAGTCAGAGCGACACGGACACCGACCCGGACCGAAAGGCCTGGGAAACGAGGTTGGACGGTCGAGCGCTTGAGACTCCCGAAGACAAGAACGCCGAGTAGGGTTGTGTCTTCGAAACCGAGAATGTGACTGGGTTTTGACTCCGGGAACAGGATCGTATAAGCTGGAAAAGTTGCCCCGGAGGACCCGCTGAGTGTGGGTGTGATGGTGTGTGCGTGTTCTTTGAGAACTCAACAGTGTGTCGATGAATGTCAGTGCCAATTAGTTATTGGTTTTGCTGTCTTTCTCATTCTT
>NZ_VCQU01000014.1 GCF_012932915.1 Antrihabitans stalactiti
GCTGTTCCGAATTACCCGACCCTCATCGCGTGCTGTCACGCCGGTCGATCCCGGAGTTCCGATGTCCATGGATCCGGAGAACTCGTGTCCGTCGACCCGGAGTTCCAACTGACCGTTGACACACGTTAAGCACCTCGGCGGGCACACCCAGACGCGCCTGCGTCCCACGTCCGAGAAGGTCACCGATCAAGTGTCAGCCTGTTACCGATGCTGCTCTTCGCCCCGGATTCCAGCGCCCGCCGCTAATCGAGGACGAGGCCGTCCGAATGTATCGCAGAATCTGCAGTGTCTCCGCTTTGATCAGCAGTTTGATCGGCGGCGCCGACACCTTCGCAGCCCAAAGACAAGACATCTCGAGCAACCGTGTTCCGTTATTCACCGACAACAGCTGTCCTGAAACACCGGTTCTGGACACGAGTTTCGGCACATGCTCGGCCGCTGGTCACCTGTGTGTGAATCGCGGCGATAAGTGGCACTGATTACGCGGCGGTAAGTGGCACCTGCCTCACGTAGCCGCCCAGCGACTACCACGGCACTAACCGACGAGGACTGCGCCTGAATGAGCCTGGAGCAGAGAAGTACCGCTTCGCTGCTTGTTCGGTTTCCGCATATTGCCTGCCTGCTGGCTTGCGTCATTGGTGGGCGTTCTGCGCCGCCTATTGCAGGTTCAGATTATTCGGTGTGTCGACGTCCTGCGGGCCAGGTACGAGCGGGGGCCTTGTCCGTTCCAGCGGCGGAACGCGTGTGAGAAGTTGCTGACGTCGGTGTATCCGAGTCGGTTCGACACCTGCTCTACCGACATTCCACTGTTGAGCAGTTCCATCGCGAGGTGCTGGCGCACTTCGTCGAGAAGCCGCCGAAGCGAGGTGCCCTCGGACGCCAGTTGCCGTCGAAGGGTTCGGGTGCTGGTGGACAGATGTTCGGCGATCTGGTCGAGTGTCGGTGGCTGTGCGGGATTCGACAACACCAGGTCGCGTACCTGACCGGCTCTTCCGGTTCGGGCTTCGCGTTTGTCCAGCAAGATTCGACACTGCTGCTCGGCAAGCCGGGCCGAATGGGCACTCGCTTGTGGCAGTTTGACGTCCAACTGCTCGGGCGCGAACGAGATCACGGTTTCTGCGGCGTCGAACTCAGGGACTGCGCCGAACATCTCTTCGTAGAGCGTCACGGCGGGTCCCGGTGGCGAATGCGTGAAGGTCAGCCGAGTGGGTTGTGGTGCGGCGCCGAAGATCTCACGATGCAGGACGGGGATCGCCGCCGCGTCACGCTCGAGCACGAACCTGCGCACGGCGGTGGGGACCGAACGTGCGTCGACGACCAGCGTCAGTTCGTCGTGATGATCACGCAGTTCGAATGTGCAGAACGTGTAGGTCAAGCGCATGAATCTCAGCCCGACGTACATCGCCTCACGTAGTGTCTGGCTGCTGATCAGCGCGAAACCCCACACTCCATAGGCAGTCAACGGGTAGTTCTCAGCCAGTTCGAGCCCAAGACCGGGTCGATCTCCGATCGCGGCAACGATGTTCGAAATCGCCTTGAGCTCTTGTTGCCCGCTGACCTCGGCGTCGGGGTTGCGGATCCCGGCGAGTGTGGTGCGAGTACCGGCGAGACTCACTTTCGGTGTCACGCCGAACTGTGCGGCCCACTCGACCATGACCGATAGGCTCGCCGCTGACCGTGGCGACTGCAGAATCGTTGCTGTCACGGTGATTTCGTGTTCTGTCGGTACTCGCGCGGGCCGACTCCCTTCCACCGTCGGAACGCTTGGGTGAAGCTCGACACCTGGGAGTATCCGAGACGATCGGCGACTTGGGCCACCGCGAGACCGTCGGTGACTAGCAATTCCTCGGCGAGTGCTTCGCGTACTTCTTCTTGCAGCGTTCGCAGCGAAACACCTTCCATTGCCAGGTACCGCCGCAGGGTGCGGGTACTGAGGGTGAGCTGCCGCGCCGCCTCGTCCAGCGACACCACCGGCGTCGGACTGGCGAACATGAGGTCGCGGAGCAGTCCCGCTACTCCCGCGCGCGCTGATCGTTGCCGAAGCAGTTCCCATGCCTGACGCTCCGCCATCGACTTTGTGTGTTCGTTCGCCTTCGGTAGCGGGACGTCGAGCCAATCTCCGACGACGGTCAGGCTGTTCTCGGCGGCGCCGAACAGGGGCATCGTGCCGAAGATGTCTTTGTACTTCCGTTCGAGTTTCTCGGTGGGCGGCGCAGTCGTGTAGGTGGCGTCGAGGGGGACATCGGAGGATGCGAGCAGGTCGCATTGCAACGTGCGAATTCCGGTCATGTCGCGGTCGAGGGCGAATCTTCGCACGGCGAGCGGGAGATCGCTGGGGTCCAGGACTATGCGCAGCGAGCCGTCCCCCGGGTCTGGGACGAGGCTGAGTCGGCACAGGCAGAAGCTCAGCGCGGCCAGTGGAAGCCCGATTGAAATCGCCTCCCGGAGCGTTTTCGCGCTCATGAGCGCGAGACCCCAGATGCCGGGGGAGGTCGAATGGCACCGCAGACCCGCCTCGATGCCCAGGTCGGGGCTGTCGCCGAGCGTGTCGAGCATGTTGGTGATGATCTTGAGTTCGTCGCGAAAGCTGATTTCACGGTCGAGATCATCGAGATCTGCTCTCGTCAGCTTCGTTCCGGCCAGCACGGCGCTCAGCGGCATTCCGTGTTCGACTGCCATGTCGACGAGCAGTGCCGAGCTGGCCGGCGAGCGGAGAACTTCGTGCAGACTCACTCGAATACCCTTCGGTTGCTAGCGCATCCCGGTAATTTTCGCGACTTTGAGCGCCTGGGTTGTCGCTTTGGCGAACAGCCGCCACGAAATCGACGGTGGCGGGTTGAGATTGTGCAAGCGCTGGTAGGCGACCGTCTGTGCTTCGGTGTACTTGAGGATGCCCTCGGCTCCGTGTCGACGGCCGACGCCGGAGTCGCCCATACCGCCCATCGGGGAGTCGACACTGCCCCACGCGGCGACGAACGCTTCGTTCACGTTGACGGTTCCGGCGTGGATCTGCGCGGCAATCTTTTGACCACGTGCCGAATTGCGTGTCCACACACTGGCATTGAGACCGTAGACGGTGTCGTTGGCCAGTCGTACCGCCGTCTCGTCCGACGAGAACGGATAGATCGACACCACCGGTCCGAACGTCTCCGACCGGTACAGCGTCATGTCCGGGGTGACATCCTCGAGAATGGTCGGCTCGTAGAACAGCGGGCCGAGGTCGGGCCGCGGACGGCCGCCGGCGAGAACCGTGGCGCCCTTCGACACCGCATCGTCGACATGCGCGAGCACCGTGTCGAGTTGGCTGGAGTTCGTCAGGGACCCCATATCTTTGTCGAAGTCGTAGCTGGCACCCAGTCGCATGCGCCGTGTTCGCTCCACGAACCGTGGCACGAAGTCGTCGTAGATGTCTTCGTGCACGTACATACGCTCGATCGACACGCACAGCTGGCCCGCGGATGGGAAGCTCGCGGCGATCGCGCCCTCGACCGCCCGGTCGATATCGGCGTCGTCGAGAACGACCATCGCGTTCTTGCCGCCGAGCTCGAGGGAGGCGCCGATGAGGCGTTCACCGGCCGCGCTCGCGATCTGACGACCGCTTGCCGTCGAGCCGGTGAACATCATGTAGTTCGCGTTGTTCATCAGCGATGTCCCGATCGAGCTGCCACGCCCGATGACGATCTGCCAGACGTGGTCAGGCAATCCGGCTTCGCGCATGAGTGCCAGTGCCCACAGCGCCGTCAACGCGGTCTGGGTGTCGGGCTTCTGGACGACGGCGTTGCCGGCCATGAGAGCCGCGATCGTGTCGCTGGCGGCCATGCTCAGGGGGTAGTTCCACGGTGAGATGACCGCGACGACACCTTTTGGGTGCCTGAGCTCGGTCGTCGACGTCATCCCCGGGATCACTCCTCGGCGCCTTTTGGGCGCGAGCAGCGAGTGTGCCGTGCGTGCGTAGTAGCGCGACGTGACGGCGATGTCGGTGACCTCCATGAAGGCATCGCGACGGGTTTTACCGCTTTCGGCCTGCATGAGGTCCAACACTTCGTCCTGGCGCTTGAGGACCAGATCGTGAAAGCGCAGCATGATCCTCCTACGCGCCTTGAACGAGGTCTTCGCCCATTCACGCTGCGCCTGGTGGGCGGTCACGAACGCGTCGGCGACGTCGTCCGGTGTCGAGACAGGAAGCGCGGCCAAGGTCTCCAGGGTGTAGGGCGCGCGGGTGGTCACCCGAGGCGCATCCGGCTTGGCGGAGACGAGTCCCGCAAGTCGGTTCACGACATCCGGGGTGAGCGAAGGTGGAAGGTCGGCGCTGCGATCGAACGCGGCACGAGGGGTGGCCGGTGTCGCAAGTTCGTGTGTGGTCATGACGTCCACGGTAGAAACTCCTGCGACCGCTTCACAGGTGACGACTGGCCAATCAGTTGTGTTCAGTGGCCATCATGAGTCAGCCTGGCATGTCTGAGTCGACGCGTCTCAGCCGCCACGATCTGAGCCGGTCGTATCCACCTACGTCTTGCGGCGGCTGCTCGTCGAGCTGGAAACGGGGATTGTCGCCCAGTGCTGCGGCGGTGTTCTCGTCGACTCGCACGTCACCGGCGCGACCGAGAGACGTGAGTCGACTCGCGATGTTGACGGTCGGACCGAAGACGTCGCCGAGTCGTCGCAGGATGGGACCTGACGCGACGCCGGCATGAAGTGGTGGTTAGGACTGCGTCGCCGATGAGTTTCACCACGCGCCGCCGTGCGCGCCTACGGCGTCGGTCGAGAAGAGTGCGGTGAATCCGGAGATGTCGGCGAATCCGACGGTTGCGCCGTCGGCGGAGTCCGGGTGCCGGCCCACTTGCATGGCTTTGCGCGCGACGAACGCCGCCAGCTGCCGTCGCCACACGTAGGTGTGCAGGTCTTCGATGAACGGCAGTGTCTCGTTGCCGAGTTGATCGACTGCCGCGTCGAAACTCCCGGACTGCTTGAGCGCCCCCGTGTACATCAGCTCGCCTTCGCTGTCGGCGAGCTGGGCGAATAGTTGGCCGATCAACCGTGACAGCGACACGACCTCGTCGAAGGTGGCGATGCCGAGCGCGATGCTCTCTTCACTCGCTGGGCGGCGACGAGGTCGTATTCCGTCAGCGAGACCTGGTTGTCGTACCCCTCCTCGTCGACGCTCGCGAACCCCATCGATTGCCACAGGCGCCGCCCGACTTCTCGATCGATGTCCGCTCGCTCGGCCAAGTCGCGTGGACTCAGCGTGCGTGGCCCGCCGAGAAGGGTGACTTCGACCGACTCGGCAAATGCTTGCGGATCGAACCCTTCGTCCGGCATTCAGTCCTCGCTCTCGTTCAGGTACAGGTTTACCTGGTGCACGAGAGATTCAATCGAGGAACGGGGCCCGGCAACCGCTAACGGACAGCCTTTCGGAGGCGCAGCCAGGTCGTGTATCGACGCAAAGCCCGACGTTGCAGGACCGTCTCTTTCGCGAGGGCGATCTTCGGGTGGATCCCCGGTTGTGGGGCGCGTCCGCGTCCCAGCCGCCGGAGTTGCTGGCGGACACGTGCCATGCTCGCTGCCGAGGCAACGGCCTTGTCATCGATGTTGATCGGCTTGAGCTGCACCTGTGCCTCATCGCTGTGTCGCCATTTGTTCGGCAGATCGGGGTCGACAGCGAGCGCGGTGCCCATTCCCACGAGGTCGATTCCGCTCGCGAGCACCTCTTCGGCGACGGGGCGGCGCGCGATGCCTCCGGTCAGCATCAGCGGAAGTGAGCTGCTCTGTGCGAGTTGTGTGGCGAGCTCCAAGAAATAGGCCTCCCGGGCGATCGTTCGATCGTCGGCGGCGCGACCCGACATCGCGGGGCTTTCGTAGCTTCCGCCCGACAGTTCGACGACGTCGACCCCGAGCGGCTCGAGCATCTGGATGACGTTGCGCGCGTCGTCGGCGTCGAATCCGCCGCGTTGGAAATCGGCCGAGTTCAATTTCACCGCCACCGCGAACTGCGCCCCGACGGCCGCGCGCACTGCAGACACGATGCTTACCAGCAGGCGTGCGCGATTCTCGAGAGTGCCGCCCCAGGCGTCGGTGCGCTTGTTCACCAGAGGGGAGAGGAATTGCGACAGCAGATATCCGTGTGCGGCGTGAATCTCGACGCCGTCGAAGCCGACCTCCTGAGCACGCCGCGCGGTGTCGGCGAATCGCGCGATCGTCGCGGTGATCTGTTCGGCGGTCATCTCGATCGGCTGCGCGATCCGCTTGCTCTGCTTGCCGATGTCGACTCGGATCGCCGACGGTGCCCATGCGACGCCGGGCATGTCGGCCCGGACTTGCCGACCCGGATGGTTGATCTGCATCCAGATCTTCGCGCCACCGGCATGGGCGGCGTCTGCCCATTGCCGGAACGGTTCGAGTGGCGAGTCCGCGTCGAGCACGATCCCGCCCGGTCCGGTCAGGGCTTCGGCGTGCACCATCACGTTCCCGGTGATGATCAGCCCGACGCCGCCGTTGCTCCAGCGCTGGTACAGGCGCCTGAACTGAGCGTCCGGCAGTTGGCCCGTCGCGGCCATGTTTTCCTCCATGGCCGCCTTGACCAGCCGGTTCGGCAGGACTTGCCCGTTCGGAAGGGTGAACGGGCGGGACACGGTGGACGACATGAGCTTTCCTTCGGTCGGAATGTATGCACTGATTACATGAAGGTAGAGCGCAATGTGAGCGCCGTCAACATGCGGTGGTGCAGGCCACATGTCGATAGCCTCACGAACGCGGTAAATCGCCGACCGTCAACCAGCGAGATGTTCGTCGAGGAAACGCCACGTGGTGGTCGGCGCTTTCGGTCCGGCCAGCACGCCGACGTGACCGCCCGGCGCGGTTTCGAACCGCAGCCTGGGGGCGCCGGTGAGCACGGTGGTGATGGCGTGTGCAACCGGGACAGGTGCAATGACATCGGCGAGCCCCGCCACTGCCAATACCGGAACCCGGATCTCACCGAGATCGATTCTCCGATCGCCGAGCACGACGTGCCCGTTGGCGAGCTCGTTGCCGAGCATCAACTGATGCCACATCTGGTGGAACAACCGACCGGGATATGCGGGCATTGCAGCCATGAAACCGTCGACCGACTTCATCTGCTCGAGCTTGACCGTCTCGTTTGCATGTTGCAGGACGAACCATGGTTTGGTCAGCTCCCGTTCGAGAGCGGTCAGCTTGAAGCTGTTGCGGACCAGCCAAGGCGGCACTCCGCCCATGACCCGATTCACGGTTCCGATCACTCGTCCACCTGTGACGGTCGCGGCCCGTCGGAGTGGGGAGATCGCGGGAAGCTTGGAGTAGTCGATCGGGGTACCGATCGTGGCGATGGACGCGACCGGCAGCCCGGGGTGTGCGGCGACGGTCAGCAGCGACAAAGTGCCGCCCAGCGACCATCCCACGATGTGAACGCTCTGCGCGGCCTCCGCGGACGCCGCGCTAACCGCGCGTGGCACGATTCGGTCGATCCACTCTTCGAACCCCATGCCGCGGTCGGCGTAAGAGATGTCGCCGTAGTCGGCCAGATAGACCGCGTGTCCCTGGTCGACCAGGTGTGCGACCAGACTCTGCGTAGGTCGCAGGTCGTATGTCGCGGCAGGTGCTGCGGGCGGCGGGACGAGCAGAACCGGTGGCTTGCTGGTGGGGCGGCGACCGTAGCGCGTGAGGGTGAGCTTGTGCTCGGAGACGATCGTCGTGCCAGGCATAGACGTGCCGGGCGGGATCGGCTCCGCGGAGAGAACGGACAGGGTTGTGCGCACTCTCGAAAGCTGCTGTGACAGTGACGGCATTTCGCGACTCCCGCTCGATGTGTGCTGCTGGTCGTACCGACGTTATGGCAGTTCGGTCAGCGCCCACAGGTGCGGACTGGCCAATGAGTTGTGATATCCGGCCATCGGCGACGACGGTCGTGCTAGGTTTGTTAGCAGTGATTACATCGGGGAAAGGGAGAGACCGTTGCCAGCATCGGCGAACTCCTATCACCACGGCGATCTCCCGGGCGCGCTGGTTCGTGCCGCTGTCGAACTGCTCGAGAACGCCGATGTGAGCGAGCTGTCACTGCGCGCTGCTGCCCGGCGTGCTGGGGTATCGCCGGCCGCGCCCTACCGCCATTTCGCCGATCGCGAGTCGTTGTTGTCGGCCGTAGCGGCGGTGGGCTACCGGGAACTGGCCGACACCCTGTCCGCGGCGCATCCCGAGCCGGCCACAGTGGACGACCTCGCCGACATCGCAGTCGCCTACGTCCGTTTCGCATTGACTCGAACGGGGTTGTTCCGGGCGATGTTCGCCGAGCCGTGCGATCCCGGCAACCCGCAACGAACCGCTGCGGCACAGGCGATTCGTCAGTACGTCAGTTCCAGCGTCGAGCGGGTGTTCGGCGGCGCGGACCGCGAAGCACTGTCGGCAGGGGTATGGGCCTTCGTACACGGTCTCGCGTTCTTGCATCTCGATGGCAAGTTCGACGCGACGTCGGCAGAGGCCGTCGACGACCGGGTTCGTGCTGCTGTGCACGCTCTACTCGGGGTCAGGTCCGCCGTCGCAGTGCAACGACCGGAATCGTTCGCTCTGTCTTCGCCTGATACTGCGCAAATATCGGGCTGACTTCGACGAACTTCGCCCACGCGAGGTCACGCTCGGAGTCGGTGACTTGTTCGGCGCGAACAGCAACCGTCCCATCGTCGGGGGTTTCGATCGTCACCTCGGGGTGGGCGAGCAGATTGTGGAACCACGCGGGATGCTCGGGCGCACCGGCCTTCGTCGCGACGATCATCCACGTGTCCGGATCCTGCCGCAGGGCGAACAGCGGAGTGATGCGCTCGATTCCGGTGCTTCTCCCACAGTGGTGTAGCAGAACCAGATGCCGCCCGAATCCACCCGTGGTGACCGTTCCGTCGTTCTCGCGGAACTCCGCGATGATGATGTCGTTCCTGTTCATCCCACTCCTCTCGCGTCCCGTCACCGCGGCCACGCGGTCCTCGCCCCGCGATGAAAGCGAGGACCGCCAGCCGAGAAACTAGTGCAGCGCCGCGTGCAGCGTCTCCTGCGCCAGCTTGATCGCCGCGCTCGCGCCGTGGGTCGACCGCAACGCGTTGAGCATCATGAAATCGTGGATGACGCCACCGAACCGAACCTGGGTCACCGGCACGCCCGCCGCACGGAGTTTGGCGGCATAGGCTTCGCCTTCATCACGCAACACGTCCGCCTCCGCCGTGATCACGAGTGCCGGCGGCAGACCCGCGAGCTGGTCGACCGACGCGCGCAGCGGTGACGCGTAGATCTCTTCACGCTGGGCATCGTTGTCGGTGTACTGATCCCAGAACCACTTCATGCCGTCGCGGGCGAGGAAGTAGTGCTCGGCGAACTGGTGATACGAGCCGGTGTCGAAGTTCGCGTTGGTGACCGGGTAGAGGAGCACTTGCTGGGTGATCGTGACGTCGCCGCGGTCCTTGGCCATCAATGCCAGGACGGCGGTCATGTTGCCGCCGACCGAGTCGCCGACCGCCGCGAAACGGGTGGCGTCGAGCCCCTTCTCGGAACCGTGCGCGACAACCCACTGCGCTGCGGCGTAGTTCTGTTCGATCGCGGTCGGGTACTTCGCCTCGGGAGACAGGTCGTACTCCGGAAACACCACGGCTGCGTGCGCACCGACGGCGAGTTCACGGACGAGGCGGTCGTGGGTGTGCGCGTTGCCGAACACCCAGCCGGCACCGTGGATGTAGAAGACGACGGGAAGTGTTCCCGTGGCGCCGGCTGGCCGGACGATGCGGACCTTCACCGAGCCGGTCGGGCCGCCCTCGACCGTGATCCATTCCTCGTCGATGTTCGGCTTCTCGATGTCGCTCGACTGGACCTCGTCGACTGTTGTGCGACCTTCGGCGGGCGGTAGTTGGAACAGGAACGGCGGGTTGTCTGTAGCCTTTGCAAATTCTGCTGCCTCGGGCTCGAGAACTGGCGTGATTTCGGTCATGTATTCCTCCTTGTGGTGGCGGCCACATCCGATTCGACCAGCGATTCCACTGGCGCGCAGCAATGTGGCCGAATACCACAACTCATTGGCCATTCATCACCTGTGGGCCATCGAGCGACTTCCCTAATTTTGGTGTGGTCGGCCGAGCGTCCGCTCGGCTTCGAACGGGCGAGAGGTCCACCATGAACAGCACACAAGATTTGGTCGAAGTCGATTTCGGCGGCACCACCGTCGATGTTCCCAGGGGCGGTTACTACGACCGCTACCGTTCGAACCCGAACCTCGACGAGATCGCCCAAGATCCGGCGGCGGGCAACATCGATTGGTTCCGCCGGATTCCGAAGGTTCTCGTCGATTCTCGGGTCGGACCGATCTGGGCACCGAACTTCTACTACCGCGCAGGCATCGTTCAAGTCCTGATGCTCGCACCGCTCGACCGGGTCCGGGCCGCGCTTCCGGAGCCGCTGGAGCCGCTGAGCCCGATTCCCGGTCAAGCACTCGTTGCGTTGACGTTCTTCTCGTACTCGGTGTGCGACAACGATCCATACGACGAGGTGTCGGTCGCCGTCGTCGTTCGCCGGCCGGGCGCACGGGGGCCGCACGCGCTGGAACTGGCCGAGTCGATGCGTCGTCGCAGCTACTACGCACACGTGCTCGCGTTGCCGGTCAACACCGAGATCGCCCGGGCTCGTGGCGTGAACGGCTATCAGCTTCCGAAGTGGAAGACCGACATCAGCCTCGCGATCGACGACACGGTGACCGCACAGCTCGACGGACCCACCGGTCCCGATGTGACCCTGCAAACGCCGACCCCTGGCTTGCAGAAAGTGCCGTCGCAGTCGCGGTTCAGCACGAACACGATGCTGCACCTCGTCGACGGCCAATGGCACCAGACCTCGGTGCAGACCAACGTGCTGGAATTCGCCTCGCAGACCCTGCCCGGTGAGCTGACGATCACCCGCCACGGTGGCCCGGTGAGCCAGCTCCTCGACGGGCTGGGTGCCTCGAAGGTTCTTCGCCTCGACGTCACCAAGGATGCGCAGCTGGTCCTGAACCTGCCGCGGCCGCTGACTGCGTTCGACAAATGAGCGAGTCCGAGTTCGATCTGGTCGTATTCGGCGCCACGAGCTTCGTGGGGAAGCTGTTGACCGCGTACCTTGCCGAACGAGACGAACCAGTCCGATGGGCGATCGCCGGGCGATCGCTGACCAAGCTCGAGCAGGTCCGGAGCTCGCTGGGTGCGGCGGGAGAGTCGCTGCCGATCATCGTGGCCGACGCCGCGAACGAGCAGGACCTGCGCGCATTGTGTGCCCGGACCCGGGTCGTCGTCTCGACCGTCGGCCCCTATGCGCTCTACGGCGAGCCACTGGTCAAGGTCTGCGCGGAAACCGGTACGGACTACTGCGACCTCACCGGCGAGACCCAGTGGATTCGCAAGATGGTCGACAAGTACGAGGCTGCAGCGCAGCAATCGGGGGCGCGCATCGTCCATTGCTGTGGCTTCGACTCGGTGCCATCCGACCTCGGGGTCTCCTTCCTTCAGAAGCACGCGTTTGCGCAGTGGGGTGCACCGGCAACGAATGTGACAATGCGGGTAAAGACCCTCAAAGGCGGCGCATCGGGCGGCACCATCGCCAGTCTGATCAATGTGGTCAAAGAGGCAGCCTCGGACCCCCAGCTGCGCAAGGCATTGGTCAATCCTTACTACCTGACCCCCACGGGGCACGGATTCACCGCTCGCCAGCATGCCGTGACGGGACCGGAGTTCGATGCCGATTTCGATGAGTGGATCGCTCCGTTCGTCATGGCGGCGATCAACGAGCGGGTCGTGCATCGCTCGAATGCTCTGTCGCACAACACTTACGGAGACGCATTCACCTACAACGAAGCGATGCTCGTCGGACCGGGTATCAAGGGCCGCATGACCGCGACGGGCATCGTCGCAGGTCTCGGTGGCTTCATGATCGCGGCGGTCGTCGCACCGTTGCGCACCCTCCTCGAACGATACGTCCTGCCCAAGCCCGGCGAAGGCCCGACTCCACACGCGCAAGCCTCCGGTCGCTACGACGTCCGATTCGTGGGCCACAACCGGGATCGGACGATACGGGCGAAGGTCACCGGCGTCGGCGACCCCGGTTACGGGTCGAGCAGCAAGATCCTCGGTCAAGCGGCGCTGAGTCTTGCGCTGAACGAGACCGATCGCGACGGGGGCTTCTGGACCCCGGCCACGATCTTCGACGAGCGCTTCGCCGATCGGTTGACGTCGCACGCCGGCGTGAGATTCGAACTGGTGTGAAGCGGTCAGTGCCGGCGTTACCGCTGCTCGCGGCGGAATTGTTCGGCTTCTTCATCGCAGCGGCCGCACCCTCACCTCTGCTCGTACCGTTCGGGCGGCAATTCGGTTTCGGGGCGGCGATGCTCACGATCATCTTCGCGATCTACGCGATCGCGTTGCTCGGCGCCTTACTGACCGCGGGTGGACTGTCCGACCACGTGGGCCGCAAGCCGATCATCGTCGGTGCCCTGCTGCTCGAGACCGTGAGCATGCTGGTCTTTCTCGCCGCGAGCGCAACGGTGTGGCTCCTGCTCGCTCGCGCGATCCAAGGGTTTGCGACCGGTATCGCGGTCGGAGCACTGAACGCGGCCATCGTCGAGGCGGCGAGGTCGCGTGCCGGCGGCCTGATCAACGGCTTCGCACCGCTGTCTGGCCTCGCCGTCGGCGGTCTCCTCAGCGGGTGGCTCATTCAGCAGGTTGCCGATCCCGCGGAACTCATCTTCTCGGCGCTGGCCGCGTTCTTCGCAATCGCCGCCGGGCTGACCGTGCTCATCCCGGAAACCAGCACAATGCGACCCGGCGCCTGGCCGTCGCTCAAGCCGCGACTGTCGATACCGGCCGCGGCACGCAGGACGTTCCTCGCGCTTACACCTGGGCTGATCGCGCTGTGGGCCCTCGGTGGCCTCTATCTCTCACTGATCCCGCCGGCGATGGGCAGCGTGTACGGCGTGCACGCGGCGCTGGCCGGCGGGTTGGCAATCGGCATGCTCAACGCCACGGGCGCGATCGCTCCGCTGGTACTGGCCCGATTGCAGCCGCAGACGGTCACGGTCATCGGCAGTGCGGCCATCGCCCTGGGATCACTGCTGATCGCGGCATCCGTCGTGACAACGTCGATCGTGCTCTTCTTCGTTGGAACGTTCGTCGCCGGAATCGGATTCGGGTCGGCCTTCTCGGCAAGCCCACGGCAATTGGCGGCATTCGTCACCGCGTCGACACGCGCCCAGATGTTCGCCTCGATCTACGTCGTCAGCTACGCGGCGTTCAGCATTCCGGCGGTCCTTGCCGGGACCTTCGTGCAACCTTTCGGACTGACATCCACGCTGTTGGTCTTCGCTCTGTCGTTGGTTGTAGTGGCACTCCTCGGGACGGCGACCTCATTGGCCGAGAGGCGGGCCGCACGCACGAAGATGCCCGATCTGGGTGTAGGACTTCGCGATTCAGCACACAATTCCATTACCGCAAAATAACAAAGGACAGAAATGACCAAGCGAATTCTCCACGTCGTCACCAACCGCGCACACTACGACGACCCGGCCGAGCTGACCGGCCTGTGGCTCTCCGAGCTGACCCACGCGTGGCACGTGTTCGAGCAAGCGGGATACGAACAGCGGATCGTCAGCCCGCTCGGTGGGCAGTCCCCACTGGAACCGCGCTCCCTGAAATTTCCGAACTACGACAAAACTGCAAAACAGTGGCACGGCGACGAGGCGAAGATGGCGCTGCTGGCGAACACCGCATCGCCCGACGACATCGATTCAAAGGACTTCGACGCGATCTACTTCACCGGCGGCCATGCCGTGATGTACGACTTCCCCGACAGTGAAGGGCTGCAGCGCATTTCGCGCGAGATCTGGGAGAACGGCGGCATCGTATCGTCGGTATGCCACGGATACTGCGGACTGCTGAACACGCGTCTCTCCGACGGATCCTTGCTGATCGCCGGCCGAAAAATGACCGGATTCGCCTGGCGCGAGGAAGTCGTCGCCGGGGTCGCCGACAAGGTCCCCTACAACGCCGAAGAAGCCGCCCAGGAACGTGGTGCCCTCTACGAGAAGACACTGCTGCCGTTCATCCCGAACGCAGTCGTCGACGGACGATTGGTCACCGGCCAAAATCCGCCATCCGCCAAGGTGACCGCGAAGAAGGTCGTCTCGGTGCTCGAAGGGAACTAGCTGGGCTGAACGACTGGCGGCAGCAGCTCGGCTCGCCGCCATCAGCGCTCGCGTGAAGCCGGATCCCGATCTGGACTCCCAAGAGCGGGCCAGTCTGTGGATCTCGGCGATATGTGGCACTGATTTCGCAGGCGTGTTTGGCACCACTGGGCGGGGCTCGCCGGTGACTCCTCGTTGCGATGGGCCCTTACGGCAGTCCGTACACGAGCGCATCAACCGCGACTAGGGACAACCAGGGTGGCCTGGCGCGCGTCAACTGGACACCGTTGACCGGGACCGTCTCGTGGCGTTGACCCCGGTGTGACCGGTTGCCGTCGTGATGGCCGGATTCGCGCCGCCCGCGACACCGGGCCGTTGACCGATCGCTTTCGGAACAGCCGAAGCCGACGCGATCAAGCTTCGGTTATCTGCGCGGGGCTGCTGGGTCGTTGACGACCTTGCGAAGTCGTCGGCAATGGCGATTACCTGAGCGACTTGGCGTGGCGCGTGAAATGGTCGCGCACTCCTCTGGCGTGCGTGCGTCACGCGGCCTCGAGTTTGCTGCGCAAGCGTTGCCGCTGATCCGTTCCCACGAGTTCACCCTCGCCGGGTGCAACGACACAGTCACCGCCGAGTTCTTGTGGATTCTGCAGGAACGCGACCGTCGTGGCTTCGGCATCTCCATCCTGCGGATGCGCAACCTCGTGAGCTCCGCGCGAGACGCGGACACCCTGTTCGATGTCACGCCGTCCCACGAGCACGCCGCGAAGTTCCTGCGGATGACACTGCCGTTGCTGCGGGCGCAGCGCTCACTGTCGGACGGAATCGACGCTGCCGTGTCGGACCGGTGGGGACCCGATGTGCTGGAGCGATTCCCCAGTGTTCACGGCACACGTAGCCGCAGCAGCGTCATCGACTGGTCCGAGGTCGGATGCGTATGGCTTCGGCGCCTCGGCAAGATATGGGCAACCGAAACACAACCCGCGTACGAGAAACTGCGCCCCACGCTTCGGGCACTGACCTGGGCGTCGAAGGCACTCGAGACCAGCCCGGCGATCACTGATCCCACGCTGGCCGGACGCGGCGACATTGCCTCCATCATCGCCTACTGCCGGCGACAGACCAGCCGCGCCGGCACACCCTTGGCTGGCGATTACGCCCAGCGCAGGCTGTGGGATCTGAAAGCAATCCTGGCGTTCTGCCGGTCCGCCGGACACATGGACGACGTGCCCGGCACCTTCGTCCTCACGACAGCCCATCTCGGAGGGAAACCCGAGAGTCGGCGCCGCGACGACGACGACCCCGGTAAGGCATTACCCGACGAGGTCCTCGACATACTCGACCACAACCTCGAGCTGCTGAGTCCGTCGATGTCGGCGCAGTACCGCGTTCAAGGCTGGACCAATGCCGACTACGCCTTGATGCGGCAAACGATCTATCAACTTTTGCGCGACACCGGCCGACGGCCCGGTGAAATCACCGCACTGCGCCGCAACTGCCTCGACACCGACCCCGCCGGAGACCCGGTGTTGATCTACACCAACTCCAAGGCCAACCGAGTCAACCGGCGACTACATATCACCACCGACACCGCCCAGGTGGTGAAAGCCTGGCGGGCGCAGGTTTCGACTCTCCGGCCCGATCGGGATACCGCACACCTGTTTCCGCAGCTGCACAGGTCGGAACCACAGTCCGACAACCATTTCAAGGCCGGAGCGTTCGGGGTCATCTTCGGAACGTGGGTCGACTCGATTCCCGAATTGGAGCCGCTGCTTCGCACCCCGTCTAGCCCAGAGGGCATCATCGACCGGCGCGACGTGATCGCCTACTCGCTTCGTCACACCTATGCGCAACGTCATGCCGACGCCGGTACCCCGGTCGACGTTCTCGCCCCGCTGCTCGACCATCGCAACGTCGCCGTCACACAGGGCTACTACCGCGTCGGCCCCAAACGCAAACGCGAGGCGATCGAACGAGTCGGGGCACTGGTGATGGATCGGCGCGGATCGCTGCGTCCCGCCATGGATCAGATCGAATACGAACGACGTTCCGTATCCACACTTCTCGGCGGATGTGTCGAACCGTCGAATGTGAAATCCGGTGGCAAATCGTGTCCGATCCGCTTCCAATGCGGAGGCTGTGACCACTACCGACCGGACCCTTCCTACATCCCTGAGATCGAGCAGGAGATCGTCAAGATCAAGGCCGACGTCATGGAAGCGCAGCTGTGTGCCGCTCCACCGGTGGTGGACAACCTGCGCTACAACCTGGCGATGTTCGAGTCCATCCTGGCCAAGATGACCACGACGCTCACCCAACTCGACCCAGAGGAACGAGCCGGACTGGACGCTGCGATCGGCACCATCCGCCAGGCCCGTGAACTTCAACGAAAAGCGTTGCCCCTCTTCGTTACCCACACCGGCACATCCGATAACGATGCCTGACTCCCGCGCCGACAAGCTGATCGCCGCCCGGAAACAGGCCAGCCGAGACAAACACAAGCACACCCTGATCACCCTGAACCGGCTACTGCAGACGGGGACACGGATCAGCTTCGCCGGCGTCGCCCGTGAAGCCGGCGTCTCCACCTGGCTGCTCTACAACAACTCCGAACTCAAACAGGCGATCACAACCGGGATGCAACGGCCACCACAACCGCTGACATCGCCGCCGCAGGCACCGTCTGAAGCCTCGGCCAACAGCATGCGGGCCGATCTCGAACTGGCCCGGCACGAAATCACTGTTCTGCGGCGATCCGAACGGAAACTGCGGGAACGTCTGCAACGCACCCTGGGCGCCGAAATCGAACAGATCGACCGCGCAGACCTAATCGCCCGCATCACCGACCTCGAAACGGTCATCACGACACTACGCACTGACAACATCGAACTCGCCGAAACCAACGGTCGGCTCACCGAGCTCACCGCCCGACAACACGACGAGCTCGACACCGCGAACACTCTGCTCCGCCGCTATATGAAGGAAGCCAGCCGAGCACACCCCGACCCAGCTAGACCGAGATGACAAGGTGCGCATGACTCGGCGCAAAGCGAGCCAAACTCAAAGCGGTGGCGAAAGATCGGTCAAGTCGCCGATTCGCGCGACAGTGTGACCGAGCCGCCAGTCGTACCAGACCGCGTTGGTGTCCTCGATGCGTGGGCGCAGAAAGCCGCCTGTGGCTCCCCATGGCCACGCGACTCCGGCGTCGCCGATAGAGTCTTGGATGCTGTCCGCGACATAGCTGAGAATTGTTTCCTGATCGCTGTCGAGGGACGGGCTGCAGGTGCCGCCCAATCCGCTCGGCTGACCGCCGTGTGATGTCACGTTGGCGAGAATCAGCACTCCGCCGAAGTCGTCGTCGTACTCGCCGATCAATTCGATGTGATCGATGTGCCCGCCGTACTGGCGGACGTGCAGGTCGTGCCCGAGGCGGCGCACGGCAGCCAACCAATCGTCGGGTAGATCGGCGGTGAGATCACTGATGCCGGTCGTAGGCGTCCACACCGCTTTCAAAACTTGCTCGCGTCGATCGAGCCAAGTGTCCCGCACGGCGTCAACGCTACGTGGCTCTGCTCGTGAATTTCGGAGTCAGTTGTTAGCGAATGTTGGAGTGCTTTTTGGCGTTAAACAAGATCACTTGTTCGTGAATATTGGCGTCGGATGTTCGCGAAGCGGCGAAGGGTTCGTGGCGGTGTGCGCCGACCTGGTCGCGGGACGTTCAGGGGTGTTCCTTGTTGCGGATGGGGCAGTGTGTCAGCGATGAGCTGCGGTCGTGTGGGCCAGTCGGTAGGAGTCGGTGCCGGTCTCGATGATGTTGCCGCCGAAAGTCAAGCGGTCGACTATCGCCGCGCAAAGCCGCGGTTCGGTGAACGTCCTGGTCCAGCCGCTGAAGGCATCGTTCGAAGCGATGGCGACACTCGCCCGTTCCTCACGCTCGGTCAAAACCTGGAACAACAGATCCGCGCCCCTTTTGTCGAGTTCCATGTATCCCAATTCGTCGACCTATGCCGACATCGGCATAGGTCGACCTATCCCGACCCTGTGACTATGCCGAGCCCGCGACGACGTGGACGCGAAAATGCTGGCATTGGTGGGGATCTGGCGGGCGGGGTGGCTGCGGGTGTCGGCATAGTCAGAGGCTTTCGAGGAAGGCGAGCAGCTTGTCGTCGGGCTGGTAGCGTCCCGGTGTGATCGACGGAGGGGCGGTGGCGTCGAGCGCGCGTTGCTTGATTGTCATGTCGGCGTGCAGGTAGATCGCGGTGGACCTCAGGTCGGCGTGGCCGAGCCAGAGCGCGATCACAGCGGTGTCGACCCCGGCCTGCAGCAGTGACATGGCGCAGCTGTGCCGCAGGATGTGGGGGTGAAGCTCTTCGGGTCGGATAGTCGGGCAGGTGCGTGCCGCGGTGGCGGCGTGGAGCCGGACGAGGCGTTCAACGGCGTCGGTGCTGAGTTCGCGCCCGCTGCGGGTGGGGAACAACGGTTGGTCGGGCCGCCCGCCGCGTTCTGCGAGCCATTCCCTCAGGACCGCCTTGGTGATGGTGGTGAGGGGAACTGCTCGATGTTTGCGTCCTTTGCCGAGACATCGGACTGCGGCTCCATCTCCGAAAGTGACGTCGTTGCAGGCGAGTCCGGTCAGCTCGGAAACTCGAAGCCCGGTCTGCACGGCCGTCAGCAGCAGGGCGCGGTCACGGCGGCCTTCCCAACGACTCATGTCGGGCGCGTCGAGCAGGGCGTCGATCTCGGGTGCGGCGAGAAAGGCGATGAGCTGCTTGTCGAACCGTTTCGCAGGCACGGCCAGGACACGCTGGATCGACTCGGCATGCTCGGGGTGGCGCAGCGCGGCGAAGGAGAACAACGACCTGATCGCGGTCAGCCGCAGGTTCCGGGTGCGCGGGCTGTTATGCCGCTGGAGTTCGAGGTGGTCGAGGAACGCGGTGATCAGGTCCGCATCGAGGTCGGCCCAGTCCAGCGCGGTCGGCGATTTGCCTGTGTGCTGTTGTGCGAACGCGAGCAGCAGTTTGAGCGAGTCACGGTAGGAGGCGACGGTCCGCGGGCTGGATTGGCGTTGCGTGGTGAGCCGTTCGGTGAAGAACGACTGCAATGTCGCGGCGATGGCGGTCATCGGGTGCTCGCCTGCCTCGCCGTGTCCAGTCGATGCGCGGCCATGGCCATAAGTTCCGGCGCGGCGGACAGATACCAATACGTCCAGCGCGGGTCCCGGTGGCCCATATAGGTCGACAGGATCGGCAGCCGAGCGTCGACGTCTTCGCCGGCTCGATACCAGCCCAGCAGGGTCTTCACCGCGAAGGTGTGTCGCAGGTCGTGAATTCGCGGTGGCCAGGCCGCGTTCGCTCCGATTCCTGCGCTGTCGCAGAGGTTTCGGAACACCGCGTGGATGCACGGGTAGACCATCCTGTTGCCTCGGGTCGAGACGAAGAAGCTCACCGTAGTCGGCTTGCGGTGGGTCTCGTCGCGCAGGCGCCCGTAGCTCTGTAGGGCGGCCAGCACGGTCGGTTGCACCGGTATCAGTCGGGACTTGCCGAACTTCGACTCGCGGATGGTCAGCGCGGCGTCGGTTTCGTCGATGTCACCGCGGTCGAGCCGGATCGCCTCACCGACCCTGATGCCGGTGGCCGCCAACAGTCCGAGCAGGGTGTGGTGGGTGGCCGAGGCGAACGGGGTCCGCCGCTGTCGCGCGCCGTCCAGTAGTGCGGCGACGTGCGCATCGTTGAAGATGAACGGCTCGTGGCGACGTCTTCGAGGCGGTGTCAGACCGAACGGCGGGATCTCGGTGCGCGGGTCGAGTCCGCTCATGTGTCGGGCGAACCCGCGCGCGATGGTCATCCGATGCGAGGCCACGGTGCCGGTCGGGTCGACCTCGGGTGCGTTGGCCCACTTCAGGGCGGCGACGACGGTCACCGTCGGTAGACCGGCGTCGTCGAGGAACGCAACGAAACGCGGCAGCAGCCGGTGGTATTCGGCAAGGTCGTGGCCCAGGCGGTTACGCAGCCGCAGGTAGTCCGCAGCGGCGTCGGCCAGCGGACTCATCGCTGGTCTCCCGGCCAGGGCTGGGCGATCGACCGCAGCGTGGCCAGGTCGACCTTGGCGTAGATCGCCGTGGTGGCAAGGTCACGGTGTCGCAGCACCTGCCCGATGTCGATGAGTTTCACTCCCCGACGCAGCATTTCGGTGGCCACCGTGTGGCGCAGTCTATGCGCTCCGGCGTGTGGGAGCCCGGCCCGGTCACACGCCCGACGAGTCACATCGTGCACGAGGTCGGGGCGTATGCCCCGCAGCGGCGCTTTGCACGTGACGAACACCGACCGCAACGGCGTCGTCGGGCGTGCGTCGGCCAGGTAGGCGGCCAGCGCCGCACCGACGTCGGCCGGCAGCGGCATCCCGTCCTCGCGGGAGGCTTTGCCGCGCAGAACGAGACGTCCACCACGCCAGTCGATGTCGCCGAGTTCGAGCCGCGCAACCTCGATCGAACGCAACCCCAGACGCGCGAGGAGCATCAGGATCGCGTAGTCGCGGGCTTGCACCGGATCGGCGCGGTCACAGCTGTCCAGCAGCCGCTGGACATGCCCAGCGGGTAACGCCCGGGGTATTCCGGTGTCGCGCCAACCCGCGACGGGCGGAACCGTCGTGGTCAACAGTCGCGGTGTCAGTCCGCGCACGAACAGGAACTTCAGCACCGAACGCAGCTCGGCCACATGCCCTTTCGCGGCTCCGACGCTGGCCCGATCAGTCTCGCGCAGCAGGAACGACACCACGTCGGCCCCGCCCAACGCCCCGAGCTCCGTCTGCTCGCCGAGCATGTGCTCCAGCAGGAACCGGCGGGCGAGCTTCTCGTAGCGGATGATCGTCGCCTCCGCCAGCCCGCGCTCGGCGACGAGCCACTGCCGGTAGTCGACGAGCATCCGGTCCACCGGCGATACCGAGCGAGCCGAGTCGCCGATCACGCCCTGCTCACGCAGAAACCGCAGCAGCGGCGCGAAACTCTTGACACTGGCGACTTTTCGCCTGCCGATCGCTACGCGATAGTTGTAGAACTCGGCGACCACCGCCTCCGACAACCCGCTCGGCTGCAGATCGTGTTCCTGCATCCACAGCCCCAAGGTGTCGACGTCCTTCAACATGTTGCGGATCGTCGACGGCGTATAACCCTGCTCTTCCAAGCACTTTCGGAAACCCGAGACAAACCCACCCATCCGACCGGGCTTCCTGCGCGGCGTTCCAGACATGACATTCGCTCCGTCCCGGAGCACCCTGCTCCGATACCAGAAGCGTCGACCCGCACAGCAACTATGCCGACCAATCGACATCACTGGAGCCGGTCAACATGCTCACTGCCAGCGTTTTAGCGTGCACGTCGTCGCGGGCTCGGCATAGTCACGGGGTCGGGATAGGTCGATCAGTAGACAGTCGACCCGGCCGTAGCGGTTGATGAGCTTGGTGAGTTGCTTGTCGTCGGCGGCCTCGACGAGTTCGTTGACGAGCTTGGTCGCCAGCGTGTATTTCACGCGGAAGCCCGACATCGCCGCTTCGGTGCCGAGAGCGATCAGCAGGTGACTCTTCCCGGTGCCGGAGTCGCCGATCAGACACAGCGGCAACCCTTTGCGGATCCATTCGCATTTGGCGAGGGTGTGGATCGTGGCTGGGTCGATGTTCGGGTTCGCGGCGAAATCGAACTCGCGTAACGACTTCTGTCGCGGGAAGGCGGCGGCTTTGATCCTGCGGTCGGACTGCCGACGCTTGCGGTCATCACATTCGGCCATCATCAGTTCGGCCAGGAATCCCCGGTAGGACATCTGGTCGCGGGCGGCTTGGTCGGCCAGCTCGCCGAATTCGCGCCGCATCGTCGGCAGGCGCAGCATCCGGCAGGCTTGGTCGATCGCGGCGTCGGCGGCTTGCTCGGTCAATCCGTTGCGGCGTGAGGTCGCCGTGGTAGTGGTCATGGGGTGGGACGTCCTTCCTGGGCGATGGGGCGGAGACGAAGCAGTTGGTCGTATTTCGTTACCGACGGTTGCGGGCGACGGTCCGGCGGCAGCCCGGCGATCACCGCCGAGGGATCGGCCAAACGGCGTTGGGTCAGCGACGCCACCGCTGTAGTGCCGGTTGCCGCAGTGTCGAAATCGGTCAGGTCGACCGCCGGCCGCGAACACTGTTCGACGATGCGGCGTGCTTCCAACGCGACCGCGTCGGCGGTCAACGCGCCGGACTTCAGCGCTGCGGTGATGCCGGTGACGACCTGCGCGTGGGGAAGGTGCCGGTGTAGTAGCAACACCTCGATCAACTCGCGAGTGCCGTCACGATCGCCGTGGATCTTGCATGCAGCGGCCCACCAGGCGTCGTGGGTGGGTGTGAACTTGCCTGCGGCGCGGGCCTGTTCGAGCGCAGTCGAGCCGGGCAGGGCACCTGGCTTACGGAGCAGCCCTTCCAAGTAGTGGTCCAGGTCGACCCGTGTTCCACATTTGCCGCTGTAGCGTTCGTGCTCGGCGACGAGGGTCTGGTTGTCGTAGACCTCGACGGTGTTGGCGTTCAACAAGACTGCGACAGTTCGCCCGATCAACCGGACCGGGACGCTGTACTTGTTGGTCTGCACCGCAATCATCGAGTAGCGATCGACGCGGGGGTGTGACCAGCGGCCGGTCTCGAACCGCTCCGACGGCAGCGGTTTCAGCAAGGGCCGTTCGATCGCGAAGTGCTCGCCGACTGTGTGTGGTCGCGCACCGATGCGCCGGTCGTCGTCAGCGATGTCCCAGCTTTCGATCAGCGCGTTGAGCTCCTCGATGGACGCGACGTCGGGAACGGGCACCATGTGGTTGCGCCGGAATCGGCCGATGTCGCCCTCGACGCCGCCCTTCTCATGAGCGCCGTCGATCCCGGGCTGACAGTAGAACGGGTCGACACCCCAGGTTTCTCTGAACGCGAGCCAGCGGTCGGCCTCCCGCCGCAGCCGGGAGAATCCGATCACCTGCGCGACAGCGGCTTTCAGGTTGTCGTAACGAACCTTTCCGAACGGGACCCCGCCGAGCGTTTCCAGCGCGTGCACGTGGCCCTCGAAGAACGCCTCGAATCCGCCGCTGACGAAGGCGCGATGAATTGCCTTGCCGCTGAAGCTGAGTCGGAACGCGAACAGGTAGACCGTGGTTGGCGCGCCGCGCAGGTTGATCACGACCTCGCCGAAGTCGACCTCCGCTTCGGCGCCCGGCCGGTGGGCTTGCGGAATGAACACCTGCGCCGGGCCGCGTCCGGCCTCGACGCGAATCTGCGGTCTCCGCTGGGCGACGTATGCACGCACGGTCGGATAAGACACGTCGGTCATGCCGTGCTCGTCGCGGAGCCGATGGTAGATACGGGTGATCGTGTGCTTCTGTTTGCGTGGCGCGTCGAGGTCGTAGCGCAGCATCTCATCGATAGCCGGTTTGAACCCGTCGAGCTTCGAGGTCCGTTTCGGGTAGGACTTGCGGGGCTCGGGCCACGCCGAATTCAAGGCGGTCTGCACCGTGGTCCAGCCGACACGGTGCTTGAGTTGGAGCTGCCGATTGTTCAGCCCGGTGCGGGCGTCGCGGCGAATCGCCGCATACAGTTCGACTTTCGAAACCTTACGTGGCGGCAACTCGGACCCTCCCGGCGCAACGACTCCACTGATGCAAACCCGCCGGCGAATCCCCGCCCCCGGGGCCAGATTCTCGATGCCCGACAGAAGTGGCCACTGGGGTTGCCTAGCGGCTCGCCCACGCTGGTGTGACCTGTGCCGGGGGGCATCTGCGGCCTTCGATCAGTGTGTTTGGACGGGTCGGCCTTTGAGGTCCTTGCGGAGGATCTTGCCCGAGACCGATTTGGGGATGGCGTCGATGAAGTCGACGAGACGAATGCGCTTGTGCGGTGCGATTCGGTCGGCGATCCAGGCGATGAGTTCCTCTGCGCTTGCTTCGGCTCCGTTTTGGAGTACGAGGAAGGCCCGGGGGATTTCGCCGGCCTCCTCGTCGGGGTGTGCCACCACTGCGGCGTCGGCGATGGCAGGGTGTGTGAGCAGTAGTGCCTCGAGTTCGGCTGGTGGTACCTGGTAGCCCTTGTATTTGATGAGCTCTTTGAGGCGGTCGACGACGTATACCTCGTGGCGAGGACCGACTTCGACTATGTCACCGGTGTGCAGCCATCCGTCGGGGGTGATCGTGGCGCGCGTCGCTTCCTCGTTGCCGAGGTAGCCCTGCATGGCGTTGGGGCCTCGGACGAGCATCTCGCCCGATGCGGTGCGACCGCCGGGCGAGTCGGGGACCTCCTTGCCCGTGTCGACGTCGACGACCTTGAACTCGATGTTCGGCAAAGCGATGCCGATGGAGCCGATCGAGATGCTGTCGTCACCGATCGGGGTGGCGTGCGAGATGGGGCTGAGCTCGGTCATCCCGAACCCTTGGAGCAGTTGAGCGGGGACGCGGGCGAGCAGTGCCGTGCCGAGTGCTTCGTCCATCGGTGCGGCCCCGGTGAGGATCTGCCGCACTGACGACAGGTCGTATTGCTCGACGAGCGGATGTTTGGCCAGGGCAACGGCGATCGGAGGCGCGATGTAGAGGTAGGTGACCCGTTGGGTTTGGATGAGGTCGAGGAAGGCAGGGAGATCCATCTTCGGCAGCGTCACCAGCGTCCCGCGCCGGTACAGGGTCAGGTTCATGATGACGTTCATGCCGTAGATGTGGAAGAACGGCAGGACGGCCATGACCTTGTCCTCGGCGGCAACGTCGATGGCGACGGCGCTCTGTGCGATGTTGGCGACGAGGTTGCGGTGCGTGAGCATGACGCCTTTGGCGGCGCCGGTTGTACCCGAGGAGTAGGGCAGGACCGCGAGGGCTGTTGCCGGGTCGACCTTCACCTCCGGTGCGGGGAGGCCCTGGCCCAACAAGTCGGCCAGGGACGGATGGCCGTCGGTGCCGTCGACGACGATGATCTCCCTGGCCGGGATACCGACCACCTCGGCTGCGGCGAGCGCGCCCGGCAGGAGAAGGGCGACGGTGATGTAGGTCTTCGCCTTCGCGTCGGCCAGCTGCTTGGCGATCTCGGCCGGCGAGTAGAGCGAGTTGATCGTCGTCACGGTCGCGCCGGCGCGCAGGATGCCGAAGAACGCGACGACGAATGCCGGCGAGTTCGGCACCTGCAGCGCGACCACGTCGCCCGCGCTGATGCCGCGCGCGGCGATAGCGCCCGCGAAAGCATCGGCGCGCGTTCGGAGTTCGCCGTAGGTCAGCTGTGTTGTGCCGTCGGTGACCGCCACTCTGTCGAGGTCGGCCTCGGTGAGGGTGCCGAGAACCTCGGCGTAAACGTCACCGGTCGGGATCTCGACCGACGGATAGCTGCTCGTGTAAACCATCGCTGATCCAGTTTGCTTTCTGTGTGATCAGCCGCGGAAGGCTTGGTTGAAGATGCCGGGAAGCTTGGCCCAGCTCGGATTGGCAGCGAAGCGTGTCAGCTTTTCCGAGACGCCGAGTCCGGACTTGGCGGTCACGAACCACCCGGGTTTCGGCGACAGGGTGAACTCGCCGTTGGCCACCGATCGGGGGAACGGCCGGAACGGGCCCGTGAGTACGCTTCGCTCGACGTTCTCGAGAAGGTGGGCGTTGTGAACGATGCCGATGCCGGAGCCCACGTTGTCCAGGGTGTTGCCCGGGAACGCACCCCACGACAGCGCCGACACCAGGAAGCCGACAGCGCTCCACACGTTGATGCCGATCGTGCCGTAGCGGAGGTCGGCGATCGCGTTTTCGAACGATGATCCCATCGCCGTGCGATCGGCCGGGGCCACGATCAGGCTCGCGCCGAGGGTGCCGTCGAGCTTGGTGTTGGCGAACTCGACGGCTGCGCGCAGGAAGTCGATGCCGCTTCCACCCAACTCGGTGTGGGCCAGGACGGGGCCGAAATATTCGGTGGTGAACGCGGACTGTGAGGTCGTGTCGTCGACCTTCAGCAGCGTGCGGCCGTTGATCCGTTCGGCATCGGGATAGGCCGCCTGTGCTGCCGCGGTCTTCGCCTCGGTGCCTGGGTACCAGGAGGTTCGGTCAGGTAGTTCGCTGATGACGGTGCGCAGTTCGGCGAGGAATTGTTCCTTTTGCGGCCAGTCTGCCGACAGGATCAGGGCCTGACCGCCGATGCAGTTGTGGCCGCAGTTGTGGAACCGCTGGGTGGCGACGTGTTCGGCCTGGTATCGCAGGTCCGCCGCGTCCCACTTGCCGGGCACGACGATGATGGGTGACACGCCGCCGAGCTCGCTGGTGATCGGCTTGTCGAGGCGTGGGGTGCCGGATTTGTCGGTAGTGGAGCCCCACACGATCATGTCGTGCGTGACGCCGCTGCCGGTGATGTGCACGTGCTGGATACCGGGGTGTCCCGTGAGGTACTGGCCTACCTGGGCGCCTCCGTTGACGACGCGCACGAGGTTGGCCTGGATCAGCGGCGCAAAAGCGCGCTCGTACGCGGTGAGCAGGCCACCGAAGGTGGGGTTCAGCTTGAGCACGCTGGCTCGGTTGTAGGCGACGAGTTCGTAGAGGACGTCCAGCGGGCCGATCGAGGAGATGTTGCCTGCGCCGAGCACCAGGCCGACGCCACCGTTTTCGCCGAGTCGTTTGGCGCCCAGGCCGGCGGTGCGCTTGGCTTGGGTAGCGCTCACGCCGGGCTCCAGCCACACCTCACCCTTGAAGCCGTGGAAGAGGTTGAACTCGTAGAGGTTGCTGGGCAGCATCGTGAATGCGGTGCGGTTGCCCGCTGCCGTACGGGTCTTCAGGCCGTCGGCGGGCGAACCGCCTTTGGCGATCTTGCGAAGGCTCTCGATCGCGGCGCCGAAGCCGGCGAGCGTGGCGTACGGTCCCGACATCCACTCCTCGCCTTCGAGCGGGCCACGCGGGGTTGCCTTGGCGAGGATCGCCGCCTCGGCCCAGTCGTCGGCAGCGGCGGCAATGGATTCGTGGGTCCGCTCCAGAAGGGCGATGCGGTCTGGGAGGGGCAGCGCAGCCCAGTTCGCCGCACCACGGGTGAGGTCGTCGATGGCCGAATCTAGCTGGGACTCGGTGGCGAAAGCGATGTCGGTCGTGCTGGTCACAGATGTACTCCTATCGAAGAGAAGGCAGGGTCTACTGGTCGGTGGGCCGTCCGGCCACCGGTGTGCCGCGATACTCGGCCTTGACGCCTTTCAAGCCGCGCTCGACGAACCAGTCCATGAACTGGAGGCCACGCGCGTCGGCCAGCCTCCGGACGGGCCGCAGGCGGGTGGCCTGGTTCACGCCGTGCATCGCGCCCGCGAACAAGCGCACGGCGAACTCGGCTGCTGGTGCCGGCGTCAGACCCAGGTCGTGCTGTACCGGGTGGTCGGTCAGCGTGTCGGTCATCGTCGGTGCCAGGAGTCGGCGTGCGACGGCATGGTTGAAGGCTCTCGACTTGCCGAACACCGGCATCCCTGCCGCGCCTGCGACCACGTCGGCGGTCAAGCGGGCGGCGCCGTCGGTGGCCGCGTACAGGAACCGGTGCTGACGGGTCTGCAACTCCAGCTCTTCGGCATGGGTGCGGCCCAGGAGCTGATTGTTCGCGCCCACGATGCGCGACACCCACCGCCACATCAGCGCGAAGCCGTCACGCTCCTCCTGGCTGACGATCCCGCCGAAGTACTCGATGATGTTCACCCGGAACTGCCCGAAGATGTACGTCGCGCCCGAGGTGGCGAGCTGGCTGATCGGGGTCCCGGTTTCGTACATCGGCCAACGACCGCCGCGATCGATTCCCATCCGGATCATCGTGTGCAGGAACCGGATCCGGACCCAGAGAATCCAGCGTTCGCCGCCGGGCAGCATGCCGTCGACGTCCAGCGCCCCGACGAAGCCCGCCGCGGTCTCGTAGTAGCGGCGGCGGTAGTCGCCGCCGCGCGCGAGGCGCCCGGTCGAACCCATGACGTGAGCGGTCGCGGGGTCGATGTAGGTGTAGGGCAGGGCGGCGTGCATCCCGAAGGCCATGCCGACCGGGTTGCGTCGTCCCATGCTGGCGCCGCGGCGCAGCGAGTCGACGTCCAACCAGGAGGGAACCGCTTCGACGTCGGCGAAGAACGCCACCGCCTCCGGCACGCCTTCGTCCTGGAGGCGGCGTGCGTTGACGTAGATGTCGCCGCCCATCTCCTTCCGTTCGCGCATCACGGCCATCAGGTCCTCGCAGAGAGGATCGCCGACGTGATTCCATGCCTCGAGGTCGACCTTGTCCGGGTCGAGGTAGACCTCGGCGCCGGGCGTGCGAGCCAGAGCGGTGAGGGCAGCAACTCGATCGACCAGAGCTGGGCCGGCGTTCCGGGTGGCGTTGGCAGTCATGGCGTGGTCCTCTGGTGAGTGGGTTGGAGTCCAGCGACGAGTAACCGGATGGTTTGTCGAAGTGCCGCCTCGATCTCGTCCGGAGACAGCCGCAGATCATCGCGGCGCAGCTGCAAGCTCGCCGTAGCAGTCCATGTCGCGAGCAGCGAGTGCGAAAGCAACCGGGCGTCGATCGGCTTCATTTCGCCGACGTCGATCACGGCTTGGATGGCGTGCTCGAAGCCTTCCCGCAACCGATTCATCCGCGCCCCGACCCGTCCCTCGGCCTCGGTCGCCGGCTCGCGTACGGCGCTCAACGCGACGTACTTGCCGATCGCCGGGTGAGCGAGCAGCAGCTTCATGAACGTGACACCGATCAGCTGGAAGCGCTCCGACGGAGTCGCGGGCGCGGCGTAGGCCGCTTCGAGCCGCGATTCGGTCATCTCGACGAGATGATCGACCACGGCCGCGATCAGCGCGTCCTTCGTTCCGAAGTGGGCGTAGATCGAGGCAGCAGACACGCCCGCGTGGACCGCAACATCCTCGATCCGGAAGGACTCGGCCTCACGATCGGCCAGCAGGCTTTCCGCCGCCGCCAAGACGACCTGCCGGGTGCGTTCACGCCTGCGCGCGCCCCGTTCCGCTGGTGTCGACAACACTGTCGATTCCACCCGCAACCTCCCTGTCGCGATTTAGAGTCCGGATCCAATTTGGAGTCAGGCTCCAAATTACATCACGAGGTGGCGCTCGCGGGCAATACTCGGCTTCGGTCGAAGGATGGACGAACAATGGAACCCGCAGAGAAGCAAGCGATTCGGCTGCCGCCGGCGACACGCCGACAGATATCGCGGCGTCCTCAACCGGTCGGGGCCGCGCGGCGATCACGCAACCGAGGAGTCCCGTCGACCGCACGGCGAAGGTCGACACCCATGGCAACTTCGTCGGCGAGCGCTCCGTCGATGCAGGTATCTGTCCGCGCGGCCAGGCCTACCCATCGAACACCTCCACCGCCCAGGCATTGCGACTGTCAACGACGACCGATCGAATCCACAAGCAAACGAACGACTCCAATATTCATCAACATCACAGGTGTCCACTCATCACCGAGCTCCGGAGTCCGCTACCAAACCGCTCCAGAATTCATCAACGAATCCACACCGTCGTATTCATACAGTGGCGGGGTACGACGCCGGGCTGGTTGTTCGTGCCACGTGACTCGCTAGCTGCTGCGCGGTGTGATGTCGGCCCCGTGCGTTCAGCCTCGCTCGTATGTTCCGATCAGTCGCCCGCGGCCGATGACCAGGCCCTCGATTGCGGCCATTGCTTCGGCGAGAGTTGCGTGCTCGCCGAGACCGCTGGGTCGATCCAGGGCGAACAGCTGGAAGATGTAGCGGTGCGGACCGTGTCCAGGCACCGGCCGCGGTCCGGAGTAACCGCGGCGCTTGAACGATCCGAGGCCGACGCGGGCCGGACCGTCTGCCGCGCTCAATTCGCCTTCACGTAGTTCGCCCCGTCCCGCCGCGCTGATGGCGAAGAACAATCCGTGGACGACGGGGCGAGGCAGTGGTGCGTCCGGGTCCTCGACTACGAGGATCAGTTCAGTAGTGTTGTCCGGCGCTCCCGACCATCTCAACGGAGGTGAAATGTTGTCGCCGACGTCGTGGCCGGCATACCGCCGCGGTATCGGGGCGCCCTCCAGGAACGCTGCGCTTGTGACCGTAATACATTCCGGCGCTTGGTTTGTCGCCCGATGGTGCCAGGCTGTCCGGCCGACGCCAGCTCGGACGGGGCGCAGCAGACGCCCGAAAATCGGTGTCGCCATCATGCCCCCGACGAACTGTCGACGGGAACCGCGCCGGAGCGTAATGCGTCGAGAAGTTCGATCGGCAGGTATCCCTGTTCTGCCAGTCTCGCGAGGATGCCGCCGCTCGCGAGAATTTCCTGGATCAGCCCCGGGAGCGGCTGCGCTTGGACGGTATCGCCGGTGGTGTCGTTGCGAACAGTGCCTGTCGCGATGTCGACTGTTCCGCTATCGCGGTCGTTGAACAGATCGGTGACTCCTGGCACGGTCAGGGCCGGCAGTCCTGCATTGATTGCGTTGCGAAAGAACAATGAGTTGAAGTCTTCGGCGAGCAGTGCAGCGACACCGAGATGACGAAACAGTGCAGCGACCGGGCGAGAGGATCCGACTCCGAAATTCCGTCCGGCAACGACGATGTCGCCGCGTTCGACGAGGTCGGTCCAACCGGGACGGATCTGGTGGAAGACATGCTTCGAGGCCTCGGGAATGTCGAGCTTCATCGCGAACGCCGGGTACATGGCGTCGGTGTCGATGGAGTCGCCGAATACCCAAACTCGGCCCGTGATTGTGGTCATCATGCGGTGACGCTCCTGGGGTCGGTGATGTAACCGGTAATGGCGGATGCGGCGACGGTTGCGGGTGAAGCCATATAGATCTCTGCCTCGGTGCTGCCCATCCGGCCGGGGAAATTGCGGGTGCTCGACGTGAGACACACTTCGCCTGGCCCGACGACGCCCATGTGATAGCCGAAGCACGCACCACACGTGGAATTGGTGACAACGCCACCGGCATCCGCGATGTCCTGCAGATAGCCCAATCGCATTGCATCGCGGTAAACCAGCTGGGACGCCGGCGTGACAAGTAGACGGACTCCGTTCGCCACGGTTTTGCCGCGCAGGATCTCAGCGGTGATGCGCAGGTCGTCGAGCTGCCCGTTCGCGCAGGATCCTATGAACGCCTGGTCGATTCGTCTTCTTTCGATTGCGGAAACAGGAAGGCCATTCTTGCTGACTGTGCCCGGACGGGCGACGTAAGGCTCGAGCGCACCGAGGTCGACGATGCGAGTGTCGACGTACTCGGCGTCTGTGTCCGCATCCGCGGGTTCGTAATCGTGCACGCCGTGTTCAGCGAGGAACTGCCGCAGGACGTCGTCTACACCGAAAGTGGCGAAGTCGGCGGAAATCTCGGCCACTTGGGTGGCGATAGTGCGTCTGTCGTTCAGCGGAACACTCGCCACGCCCGGTCCGCCGAATTCGAGGTTCTGATTTGTGGCATCGCCATACGTATTCGCGATGTAAAGGAAGACGTCCTTGCCGCTGATCCCTACCGGCAGGTCGCCTTTCAGTTCGTAGCGCACAGTGGGCGCAACCTGGAACCATGTGGAACCGGTGCACAGGATCGAGTACACCTCGGCCGGGCCGAGGCCTCGCGCCGCAGTGTTGTACGCGCCGCCGGCGCATGTGTGCGAGTCGGTGCAGGCAAGCACCTCGCCCGGGCGAGCCAGACCGTTTTCGGCAATGACCTGGTGGCAGATTCCGTGCCGTCCGACGTCGAAGAATTTGTCGATTCCGAAGTTGGCCACGAACTTTCGGGCTTTCGGGCCGGCCGCTGCATCCTTGAGGGAGGGCGCCGGGACGGCGTGGTCCATCACGACGGCGACCTTGTCGGCGTCGTGGATACGGCTCGGCGGGATCCATAGTGTGGCGAACTGTAGGTCGATCATGACGCACATGTCGACGTCGACGGTTACGATGTCACCTGGACGAACTTGTGCGACACCCGCTTTGCGGGCGAGCAGGTTTTCGATCATGGTCATGCCCATGGGTCACTCTCCTTTGGTTCGGTACAGTTCGGCCAGTTCGGACCATTCGGCGAGTCCGACCAAGTCGAAGAATTCAGCGGGCGTTGACGGCAGTAGCGGTGCCGGGTCTCGACCGGCGAGTCCGGCCAGACCGGTCAACATTGCGAACGCTGCTGCGCCGAGCGGCAGTGAAGGGTGGATCGCCACCGCGTAGCCGAGATCGGTAAGGCGCGTGGATGATTCGATCGGTGTCAACCCTCCGATGACCAGGTTGATCAGCAGCGGTGCCGACACCTCGTTTGCGATTCGTTCGACCTCGTCGGCACCTTGCGGTGCTTCGACGAAAATCATGTCTGCGCCCGCGGCGGCGTAGGCGTTCGCGCGGTCGATCGCTGCGGCGATGCCGAGCGGTCCGCGCGCATCGGTACGGGCGATGAGGATCAGGTCCGAGTCGGTGCGCGCATCGAGGGCCGCTTCGAGTTTCTTGACGAATGCGTCTGTCGAGATGAGTTCCTTGTCTGGCAGATGTCCACATTTCTTCGGAAAGGCCTGGTCTTCCAATTGAATTGCGGCCACTCCTGCGGATTCGAATTCGCGAACCGTGCGGATGACGCTCAGCTCGGCCCCGTAGCCGGTGTCCGCGTCAGCGATCAGCGGGACGTCGCCGAGAGCGGAGACCAGCATGCGGGCCCGCTCGACCATCTCGGTTTGCGTGACCAGTCCGATATCGGGCAGACCGAATCCGGATGCTGCGACGCCTGCTCCGGTCATATATGCGGCGGCGAATTCCAGCAGCCGGACCAGGTGAGCCGAAATGCCGTCGAAGACACCAGGAGCGACTGTCACGTCGGTGGAAGCGAGGGCAGTTCGTAGCCGCTGACGATTCTCGTGGGCGGTCATCGGTTGCTTCCGTCCAACGCGCCTGCGACAGGTCGGGCAAGTGCGTCTGCGAGAGTGCCGATATCGGCGAGTTCGTCGATGTGCAGAACCATTTTCTGGATTGCATCCAGTCGTGCGGTGGTGATCAGCGGCCCGACCAGCGAGCGGTATTTGCCGATGAGTTCGTCGTTGGTGACTGGGTCCGAGGGACCGCCGTGCGGCTGAGTGATTCGCTTCTGCATGGTTGTTCCGTCGTCGAGAGTGATCGTGACTATCGTGGCGAAACGCTCCTCCAACGGCGCGTTCTCGATCTGTTCGTCGAGTTCGACCTCGACTTTGTCGAGCAGATCCCAGACGTCGTCGGCGTCCAACCGGTTCTCGCTGAATTGTGGAGGAAGCACTTGGCCGTCGAGCAGAGCGACAGCCGCGGCGTAGCCGAGATTCATCTGAGCGCCGATCGCGGTCAGCGGACGTTCGGGCACCCACCAGCCGTGGTGGTAGACGGTGTGTCCGACCCGAATCTCGATGTGGGAGATCGTCTTCGCATCGATGTCGTATTCGGCGCGAAGCTCCAACGCGGCTTGGATCGTGCCGTGCAGGCCGCCTTGAGCGGCGTACGACTTCACCATGACCATCTCGGTGTGCCAGCCTTCGCCGAGACCGGCGATCACCTGCGTTGGATCCGGGTCGTGCCCCTCGCCGAATACCGCGAGATAGCCGCCGTAGGGCCGATCGAAGACTCGCTTGATTCCGGTATAGCCGCCGGCGGCCAACCCCGCCGCGTAGTAGCCGTTGCGTGCGGCGAATCCGTGTTGCATTCGCTTCGACATTGCCTCGTACTGAGCGGCCATCAAACCTGCCGACTGGGTACCGGCCATACCGAGCGCATCCTCGATCCGGTCGGTGTCGAGACCGCGCAGTTTGCCGGAAACCACAGCTGCAGTGTGGGTTCCGAACACCGGACCGCTATGCCAACCGCGCGACAACATCTGCGAACCGTGCAGCGCCAGTCCCACCCGAGGCCCGACCTCGAACCCTGCGATCGCCGCAGTCAAGGCTGCAACGCCGTCGACGCCTCCCACATCCCCAGCGGTCGCCAGCATCACCGGCACGATCAGGGAATTGCTGTGCAACGGCGCAATTGGATGGAAATCGTCCAACTCGAAGCCTTGGATGAACGTGCTGTTGAGTAAGACCGCTGCGGGTCCGCTGGTGGCCAGACCCGTTCCGATGACGACCGAGTCGCCGGACCCTTCCATGCCCAGTACCGCGTCCGTGGCGATGCGCGACCACGGCAGCTGGGCGCCGACGAGGCCGCACGCCACTCCGTCGAGCAGAAGGTGCTTTGCGCGCTCGATGACGCGTTCCGGAATCGCGTCGAGTGACAGTTCATCGACCCACCGAGCGAGCGGCACGGTGACGGCGGAAGTTGCGGATTCGCTCATGCATTCAGTGAACGTGCCGACGACCTGCATTCTTCGATAACGATGGAAAGCCGCGATTTCTGCGCCATATTTGCGGGATAGTTACATCGTGGACACGCCGGATGCTAGGAATGCATCAGAACATCGCTCGCTCGCTGCGGGCATCGATGAGACCGATGTCCTGTTGCTCGATGCCCTGCACGCCAATCCGAGAATCAGTTTCGAGAAACTCGGACCGATACTTGGGCTGTCACCTGCGACGGTCGGGCGAAGGTGGCAGCGACTCGTCGATGCGGGGCGTGCGTGGGTGTCGTCGGTTCCCGGCCCGCAGCTGGCACTCGTCGGTGCGGTGTACGAGGTCCGCGCGTTTCCCGGTCGCGCCGTCGAGGTCGCGCAGGAGTTGGCTCGCATCCCCGAAGTCATCAGCGTGTACGCCACCGACGGAACGTTCGACTTACACGCGCTCGTGTTAGCGAGCGACATGCATGTACTCGGGGTTTTGCTTCTCGAATACCTGCCTCGGATACCGGGAATCGCCGAAGCAGTCGCACATGTCGCTACGGAATGGCACAGCGGGATCCATTGGCGCCTCGGAGCAATCGATACCAGCCAGAAGCAGTCGGTGGTCGAGGCGCCCGAAAACGTTGGCAGAGCTGCCACACGTGACCGAGACTTCGAGCCTGCCGATCGCGATCTGTTCCTCGCGCTACAGAATGACGGCCGCAATCGCTACCGCGATCTCGCGCGACAGCTGACCACGTCGGAGCAACTCGTTCGTCGGCGACTCGATCGACTTGTTCGACGCGGAATGATCTCATTCCGAACGGATTTCACGCGGCGAGAAGGTGGTTGGCCGACAGAGTTCGTTCTCTGGTTGACGGTTCCGGCACACAAGATCGACGAGGTCGGCGCGGCGATCAGCGAATGGCCGGAGACCCGCATTTGTGTGTCGGTGGTGGGCGCGGCGAATCTGATGGTGATGGCGCAGGTGCATCGGCCGGTCGATGTAGTCCAGATTCTCGACCGGCTTCGCCTGACACAGCAGCAGGCTCAGGTCACCGATCAGCGAATTGTGTTGCGAGCATTCAAGTCATGGGGTCGGCTTCTGGATACGGAAGGGCATGCGATCGGCGTGGTCCCGGTCGACCCTTGGGCCCGTAGCTCATCGGCGCCGGGATGATGGATGCAAGTATCCGCATTCGGTCTCCGCGGCGATTCACTGTTGTTTAATGCCTCCCGGATGGCACCGGCTGCATCAACCGCTTCGAGCCCGGGGTCATCTACTGGCATCGCCACGCGGGGGTCGGATGCGACCTCACCGGATATCAGTTGCGGAAGATCGGGCCGTAGGTGACGACGGTGTCGCCGTGTGAGCTGACGACCTTCACATATGGCCGGATGCTGGTCTGGCCGAGCACCCCGGTGACCGTGCCGTGGATGCCGCCGATCGCGATGGTTCCGGAGCCACCCTTGATCGAGCCTGACGCCACATCCACCGAGACGATGCCCGGGCCGAAGCTGGCCCCGACCTCGAACCCGGCAACCGGGATCAGGTGGCTGAGTAGCAGGGCGGCGCGCGGAGTACCGAAGTTGTTCCCGAAGTCGACCTCGAGCTCAGGGGTCTGGGCCTTGAAGTACACGCGCCCGGACCCGGTCGCCGGGAATCCGATCTGGTACCCGATCGTGATCGTCCCGTCGAAGTTGTCCGCGGCAACGAATCCCGCGCGGCCGCTGTGGAAGAACTCACGGCTCAACGGGTTGCCGTCCAGCGGTGGCACGAAACTGATGTTGGTGTCGACGGTCTGCGCCTCGATCCGTACCCCATTGCCGTCGACTATCGAGGACGACCCGTCGATTCCGGCGGATGCGGTGCCGTTGTTCGTCAGCGCCACACCCGCAGCGGCGACAGCCGCTATCGCGATCGCACGGATGACGCCGAGCCCATACCGCTGCCGGGAGGCGTGTGTGTTTGTCATCCATCCATCCATTTCAGTTGCCGCTCGGGTGAGCGGCGCAGTTCCGACTATCGAGCTCGCAGTAGGCACTCGGAGACCAGCGGTGCCGAAGGCTATGAATGGGTCGTGTCGGCGGACACGCTGGGTTCGGCGGGGCGTCGACCCTGCCGGAGGGCGGCGCGCGCGTAATTCGCGATCAGTGGTGCGACCGAGAGGACGACGACCGCGATCAGGATGAGTTCGATATGAGCGCGGACGAAGTCGATCCCGCCCAACCAGTAGCCGAGGGTCGGGACGATCGTTCCCCAGGCCAGCCCGCCGACGATGTTGTAGAGGGTGAATTCGCGGTAGCGCATGTCGGCCGCGCCTGCCATGACCGGGATCACGGTGCGAACCACCGGTACGAAGCGGGCCAGGATGACGGTGCGCGGACCGTACTTGTCGAAGTACGCGTGCGCTCGTGCGAGTTGGGCGGGGCCGAGCCTTTTGGCGGTGGGACGCTCGAAAATAGGGGGGCCGGCGGCTCGGCCGATGACGTAGCCGCATTGATCGCCGAGTATCGCCGCCAGCGGCACGGTCAGCAGCAGCACCCACAAGGGAACGAAGGAATTCGGTTGTGCGACGAGCACGCCGGCGGTGAACAGCAACGAGTCGCCGGGCAGGAAGAAGCCGAGTAGGAGTCCGGACTCGACGAACACGGTGGCGAGTATTCCGATCAGTCCGAACGTCGACACCAACGTGTCCGGATTGAGCAAGCCTGCACTCATTGCTGTTGTCATCTCGATCCTCGTTGTGGGCGGCAGTGCGCCGGTTCCGGCACCTGGTTGCGTGTGGCGGGGTGTCGGTCGCCTGGGCAGTGTTGCCCGACCGCGCTGTGTAGATGCTGAGAACGGGTCAGGAGTTGCTCAGTGTCGGCCGCCGAGGAGGTGCCGGTGTCGCGGGAGGTGTCACCGGCGTGGGGTGTGGCTCGACCTGCGGGGCCGGTGTCGTGTGGCCGACGCTTGCTGCGTCCGCGCGCTCGCGGTCGGAACGCAATCGAACGGCAGTGACGACGAGTGCTGTGGCAAGAACGGCGGTTGTTCCCAGTAGGGCGCCGGCGCACACGTCGGTCAACCAGTGCACGCCCAGATACAGGCGGGTCACCATGACAGCGACCACCGCCACCACGCCGGCGCATAGCGCGGCGATTCGAAGTCCGGTGCTGCGTGTGCGGGTGCTGTGCGCCGGTTCGATCCAGATGACCAGCAGAACCGCCCCGACCAGTGCTGTCGTCGCGGTGACGTGCCCGGATGGAAAAGAAAAGTCGGTCTCGGTCATGAGATGAGCGGAAACTGGTGGCCTGTCTCGGCCAACGGCAAGCTTGATCAGCGTGCTCGCGGCGGCGGCCAATGCGACGGGGGAGAGCACCAATAGGGCTGGGCCGATCGCGCGGCGCTGCCAGCCGACGGCGGCCGCGATCACGGTGGCGACCAGCGCGACGCCGGCGGGTCCGCCGACGGTGGTGACCGCGACCGCGAGGGTCGTCCACACCGCCGAGCGGTGCGCCAGGAACCAGTCCAGGGTGGCGGTGTCGGCGCCGGTCAACCAGCCCGATCGTGCGACGTGGATGGCAAGAACGACGAATACCGCGATCAGTGCAGCGATGCGCACACACGCCCACCCGAGGATCGCTGCCGCGTCCAGCTCGGCGCGGGCGCGTCGCTGCGCGAATATCGAGAACAAGATCACGGTCGTGGCGACCGCGATGGTCCAGAGCGCGATTTCCTGCGTCGTGATTTCGGTGGTGATTTCGGTGATCAGAGTCTCGACGACTCCTCGGGGTCCAGCCATGAGGCCAAGTGTGTGAAACGCCTGCTGTGGAAACCCTGAGAGTGGAATGGAGCGGTCTTGAGCAGGCGTCGCGCCGAATTCGGCGCGACGACGAACGGAGACGGTCTGCTCGAGCGGGATGGGCGGCTCGATGTGCGGGATGGTGGTGATCCCCTCAGTCCCGGCGACCAACGGGTGATCTGACCGCGCCCGGTTATCCGGATGCTCTCTCAGGCTTCTTTCAACGACGGCGGCGCATGGTGGGTGTTCGACCGGTCTGCGAGAGTCAGGAGCGTCCGCACATGACAACTCCGCACATGATCACCACCCAGCGATCAGCGCGTGCGTGGCGAACCGGCCGTCACTGGTGGACCGCAGCTGCGCGGACGAAGTCCGCGGTCCTGCTGTGCTGCGTGGTACTTGTGGGTGTGTCCTACGTCCACGCGTTGCTGGCGCCGGGATATGCAAGTTGGACAGACAAAACGTCATCGTGGATCCGCGACCATGGTGGTGCACCACTGCTGAATGCGTACGAGAACTGGCGCTACACCCGTCATCCGCCCTCGGATGTCCCGGCGGACCTGAGCAGCTTCGCCGATCCGCACGGCATCCCCGGGGGCACGGCCGCCGTGAATATTGTTCTCCCGCTTCTTCCTTCGTCCAACGGTGTACCGGTGACGTGGAGACCGGGCCGATTGTCGGCTGGCGGTGACCCGCTCACCTACACCGCAGTCTTCGAACCCGATCCCACCCACCGCAGCGTCGTTGCCGCGGTGGCGATCGTGCCGCACCGAACGGCGATCGCCCATCTCGTCGCCGGAACGCGGCAACCCGGCGGCGAGGGGCTCGGCGGCGACGCCCAGGTGCCGGCAGCCGACGTCCCCAATCTGTTGGCTGTCTTCAATTCCGGGTTCAAGATGAAAGACATCGACGGCGGCTTCTACAAAAACGGAGTCACCGTGGGCGAACTGGTAGACGGGGCCGCGTCGGCGGTCATCGACGACCACGGTCAGCTCGCGGTAGGTGCTTGGGGGCGCGACCTGACCATGACCGCACATGTGCGTGCGGTACGCCAAAATCTTGCGTTGATCGTCGACGCCGGGCGACCGGTGCCAGGGCTTGAAACCAACAGAAACGGCGCGTGGGGCAGTCCCCGCAATCAGCTGCAATACACCTCACGCTCGGGGCTGGGTACCACCGCCGCCGGTGACCTCGTCTATGTGGCCGGTGAGGAGATGAATCTGACCACCCTGGCTGCGGCGTTGACCGCAGCCGGAGCCGTGAGGGGCATGGAACTCGACATTCACCAGGGCATGACCTTCTTCAGCAACTGGACCACCGACTCCGCGGGAACGCTGACCGCCACAAAGCTGCTGCCGACGATGAGTTCACCGCCCGACCGATACCTTTCCTCCGATCAGCGTGACTTCTTCTACCTCACCGCCGTCCCGGAGTCACTGGCCGTGGCTGCGCCGTCGGCGGCCGAGGGCACGACCGGAAGTCGAAGCCAAGCCCGGCCGCCGACATCGGGGCTAAGTTCCGATCAACACCCTAATGTGTGGCACGCCTGAGTAAGGAAGGAGCACGAGTGCGAATTCTGCTGGTCGAGGACGAGACCAGACTCGCCGAGACGATCCGCCGCGGTCTGGTGGCCGAAGGTTTCGTTGTCGACGTCGAGCACAACGGAATCGACGGGCTGGCCGCGGCGAAGACAGGAGAGCACGACGTCGCTGTCCTCGACATCATGCTGCCCGGAATGAGTGGCTACCAGATACTCCGGGAGTTGCGCGCTGCCGAAGTATGGCTCCCGGTCCTGATGCTGTCAGCGAAGGACGGCGAATACGATCTGGCCGACGCCTTCGACCTCGGTGCGGACGACTATCTGATCAAACCCTTCTCGTTCGTTGTGCTCGTCGCTCGGCTGCGTGCACTGATGCGCCGCGGAGCGCCGCGCCGCCCGACGATCCTCACCGCGGGCGATCTATCGCTCGATCCCGCCCGACGGCGCGTGGCGCGCGGTGACGTGGTCCTGACCCTCACCCCGCGCGAATATGGCGTCCTGGAATTCCTACTACGTAACAAGGGTGACGTCGTCACGAAGGCGGAAATCCTTCGATCGGTGTGGGACACCAACTACGACGGCGACGAAAACATTGTCGAGGTCTACGTCGGGTACCTTCGTCGCAAGATCGACGCGCCGTTCGGCCTGACGTCGGTGGAGACGGTCCGTGGTGTCGGGTATCGGCTGGTCGCGGAGTCCGCCTCCTAGCTGGGATCGGTCCACCCCTGCTGTCCCAGTGGCAGAGTGACCGAAAAGACGGTTCCACCACCGACCGCATCGGTGACCGCGACTGTGCCGTCGTGCATCCGCACGATCTGCTCGACGATCGACAGCCCGAGACCGGCGCCGCCGGACGCACGTGCCCGTGCAGTGTCGAGTCTGATGAATCGTTCGAATACCCGGTCACGTTCTTCGGGCGGTATGCCAGGGCCGTCGTCGCTGACGCTGATCACGGCGCGATCGGCGACGGGGCGACAGGACAGCTCGACTGTCGAGCTGGCGTGGCGCGCGGCATTGTCGACCAGATTTCGAATCACACGACTCAACGCCGCTGGGTCGCCGACGACACGGCACGGCTCGACATGGACGACGGTCTGCACTGATCCGATGCGTCGAAGTCGGCCGGCCTCGGCCAGCAACAGATCATCGAGATCGACATCGATGCGTTGGCGTTCCACGGCATTTTCATCCGAGCGGGCCAACAGCAGCAGGTCTTCGATGAGTTGATTCATCCGTCTCGCCTCCGGTAACAGCGACTCGTCGATCAGCTCCTTGTCGATCATCTCGGGCCGGCCGGCCGCAATGTCGAGTGCGGTCGTGATCGTGGCAAGCGGGCTGCGCAGCTCGTGACTGGCGTCGCTGACAAAACGTTGCTGTGCGGCTTGGCCGGTCTCGAGCCTGGCGAGCATCAAGTTCATCGTGGTTGCGAGGTGGGCTATCTCGTCGCGGGCGGCGGGAACCGGCACTCGCTGGGCGAGGTCGGTGCTCGAGATCGCGGCCACCCTAGCCCTGATTTTCTCGACCGGCCGCAGGGCAGCGCCGACGAGCCGATAGGTACTGACTACGACGACAACGAGCAGAATCGGTGCGCCGATCGCCAGCAGTACGGCAACTCGGCTGACCACCGATTCGATCGGCTCCCGATCTGCGCCGACCAGGATTGTCACGGTGCCGCCGGTGATCGCGGTTGCCCGACCCGACACCCAGTAATCGAAGTTGCCTTCGGGATCTTCGACCCTGCCCAGGTCGGTGACCTGGCCGTCACTCATCGATGTCGTCACCAGCGGGCGCGTCGGTGCACCGTTGGATGCCGCCAGGACCGCGCCGGTGTCATCGACTATCTGGACGGCGCCGATCTGACTGTCGGTCGCCAACGATGATCGGTCGATCTCGGTCGGTGAATCGGTCTCGAGCTGCACCCGGATCTGATCCGCGCGCGCCGTCGCCGCGTCCTGAGCGGTCGTCCCCAGCGAACGGTAGAGCACCAGCAACAACAGCCCGCTCGCAACGGCAAAGCACACGCTCACCACGAACGCGGCGGCAACGGCGGATTTGGCTCGCACACTCCAGCGCATCGGGTTCCACGAATCGGTGATCATCACTCTCCGTTGGTTATGCGATGACGTGATCCGCACTCTGCCACTGCGCCGCTGTGGATCAGCTGAACACCCTGCCGCATCCAGGGTTCTCAGCACCCTTCAGCGTGAGCACAGCATCGGATGCGCATTGTCGAGAGGTGCAGCCCACCTCGGCTGAACCTTCGACAGAACGGACCTGGTCCCATGATGAACCGCAGAAACAAGATCGTTGCCGCAGTGACTGCAGCCCTGGCTGCCGGCGCCATCGGCGGCGGTGTCACCCTCGCCCATGCAACCCCGCCGTCGCCGTCGCCGTCGCCGACTCCGGCGGTCGTGGACACACCCGAACCCGGCGATACACCGGACACCCCGGGTGCGGTCGACACACCGGAGCCCGGTGACACCCCCGACGTCCCCGGCGCCGTCGACAAACCGGAGCCCGGTGACACCCCCGACGTCCCCGGTGCCGTCGACACACCGGACCACCACGGACCGCACAACTGACAGTTCGCGTTGGAGTTACCCCGTGCCGAATGCCTCCGCAATAAGGCCTTGCCAGCACGGGGTTCCACATACCCATCCCAGATCCTTCATCGCACGAGAATGACCAGCGGCCCGCGCCGCTGGTCATTCTCGTGTCATCGTCGAGCAACATCTGGCTGCGTCCTGTCTTTTTTGACCACCCGGCATGCTCTGCAGATCTGCTCCACCAGGTGGTCGGCCTTTCGCGCGTCGACGACCGCGCTGCTTATCGGCGGCACCTTCGGCGTCCGCGCGATCGTGAGCTGCGGCGATGAGGTGTTCGCGGCCGCCGAGCGCCGGCCCTCCCGGCGTCCACTCCACCGTGGGCCCCTTTTGTGAGCGGAAGAGGTACCGAAGGCGCCCGCTCCCAACGACTCTGCGTCTCCGTTACACGGCCGTGACAATCGCTCAGCGTTGATTCAGCACCACCTGGATACGTTCTGGCCTTGTGACCGACACAACGAGATCCGACGCCCTCGACACTCCCCGCACGCTGCTGAGCAAAGTTCCCGAGATCACGATCTGGTTCTGGATCATCAAGATCCTCTGCACCACCGTGGGTGAGAGCTTCGCCGACTGGATCAACATGACGTTGGGACTCGGTCTGAATGCGACAGCCCTGATCTTCACTGTCGTGTTCGCGGCCGTCCTGGCGTGGCAGTTGCGCCTGGACCGGTATGTGCCGTTCGTCTACTGGCTCACCGTCGTCGTCGTCAGCGTGACCGGCACGCTCTACACCGACATCCTCACCGATGATCTGGGCGTTCCATTGGAAGTCAGCACGGGTGTCTTCGCTGCGGTTCTGGCGGGTGTGTTCGGTATCTGGTTCGCCCGTGAACGAACCCTCTCCATTCACAGCATTGTGACGCTGCCCCGAGAGTTGTTCTACTGGCTGGCAATCCTGGTCACGTTCGCACTCGGTACGGCGGCCGGCGACTGGATTCTGCAACTGACCGGTTGGGGCCCTGGCACGTCGGTGTTGCTGCCGGCAGGCTTGATCGTCGCGGTGGTGATCGGCTGGCGGTTGGGTGCGAACGCTGTCTTGTCGTTCTGGCTCGCCTACATTCTGACCCGTCCCCTCGGTGCCAATCTTGGTGACTATCTTGCCTTTCCGTCCGCCGATCGTGGGCTCGGGTTGGGCACCGCGCTGACCAGTGTCATCTTCTTGACCGCGATTCTGGCCACGGTCGTCTACCTCACTCGCACTCGCCGCGACGTCATCGACGGGCACGAGCCAGTGCTCGCGGCGACGAGCGTCACGCGCGAACGGACCATGCTCGGCTACTACGCCGTTGTCGCGGCCGCGACCGCCGCACTGCTCGTGTGGGCCAACGGCCAGCCGCACGAGCAAGCTGCGAGCGAGGAGGAATCAGGTTCCTCGGCGATGACAGCGACGCTCCCACCCGGTCAAGCCGCAGCAAGTTTTCCGCCCGCGGAGATCGCAAAATTTCGGACCATCGCGGCGGACACGCTCACCGCAGTCCAGGAGGGCGATCATGCGGCCGCGACTGCACGGGTCAAGGATCTCGAAACCGCGTGGGACAAAGACGAAGCCACACTCAAGCCGATGGACGCAGCGGGGTGGACTGTTCTCGACGGTCGGATCGACAAGGTCCTCAAGGCGATCCGCGCAGCCAATCCCGATCGTTCGACCGAGGCGCACACGCTCACAGATTTGCTCGCCGAGCTGAAGTAGTCGCCGACGGCGAACCAACTTCGGCCCGGGTGTCAGTTCCCACTGGCAAACGCCGATTCATCGCGAGGGCCGTGCGCCGAATCCGGCCCGTCACGAGGTATCGGTTTCGAGGCTCTGAGACGTTAACGGCTGGGTACCGTGTGCGTCGACCGGCGGCTGACCAGCGAAGGTCGTCGGAGTCGAGAGGAAGGTCTGGCCATGACCCATGCAGTCGGCGGTGAGGGTGCGGCGGAGAACACGTCGATGTTTCGGGCCGATGATTTCGGCGCAGACCCGACGCCGAACCCGCTCGGCGTGCCCGAGGAGGTGGGTGTCGAGGGGTTGCCGCCGCGATTCGGTCTGATCGTGGTTCGGCGCGGCCCGAACGCTGGTGCTCGGTTTCTGCTGGACCACGCGATCAGCTCGGCCGGCCGCCATCCCGACGCCGATGTCTTCCTCGACGACGTGACCGTCAGCCGCCGGCATGCGGAGTTCCGGCACGACGGTGAGCGGTTTGTGCTCGTCGACGTGGGCAGCCTCAACGGCACCTACCTCAACCATGTGCTGATCGATTCGGCCGTTCTGGCCGACCGCGATGAGATCCAGATCGGAAAATATCGGTTGCAGTTTCACGGATTGTCCTAAGCGACCGTGCCGCTGTTCCGATGGCCACACGGCAGCCCAAAATCACTCGCCGACACCCACCACCAACGGTCTTTCTCGCTGGTACGAAGTGGTGCCGGGACGTGGGCCTACCCGCTGTTGTTGAGATGGGACTGTCCGGACTCCGCGCGGATTCACAGCGGCCCTCAGCGGTCTCTCAGCGCGGCGCTGTGAGGATCCAGGCATGTCGAACGAACGCGCGCACCAATTCTTGCCAGGCCCGGCGAATCCGCCTACCCGCAGCTATGTGATGCGAAAGCTTCCCCACGTCACCGTCGTCTTCTGGATTATCAAGATTGTCGCGACGACGCTGGGGGAGACGGGGGGAGACCTACTCGCACAGACTCTGAAGGTCGGCTACCTGGTCAGCACGGTGATCTTCTTCGCCATGTTCCTCATTGCTGTCGTATTCCAACTTCGTTCCGGTCGTTTCCATCCGGCGATCTTCTGGACTGTGATCGCCTTGACCAGCACTGCCGGCACAACGCTGTCGGACTACATGAATCCGACCGGCGGGATCGGATACACCAACGGTGCGATCATCCTTGCCAGCGGTCTGGCGATTGTCTTCATAGTCTGGTGGCGTACTGGCCAGACGCTCGACGTGGAGAACCTCGCCACGTTCAAAGGCGAGCTGTTGTATTGGATCGCAATCCTGTTCTCCAACAGCTTGGGCACCTCCAGCGGCGATTTCCTGGCCGACGATCTTGGCTTCGGACTCCGGCAGAGCGCGTTTGTCCTGTCTGCCGTGATGCTGGTGTTGTTGGCCGCGCACTACTACACGCCCATCAACGGCATGGTGTTGTTCTGGATCGCGTTCGTTCTCACTCGACCTCTCGGCGCAACTGTCGGCGATGCGTTGAGCAAGCCGACCGAGCGGGGTGGATTGAATTGGGGGACGACATGGACGTCGGCGGCGTTGCTCGCGTGCTTGATCGGGTTGATTCTCTATCAGGCCAATCAACTGAGGCGCCGACCGCTCGACCCCCTGCCGGCACCTGTCCACCGACGTACGGGCGCGCCTCAAGCACCCAACGGCACACTGATAACAGTGAGCAGCTGACGGTGTGTGTGGACTCTCCGACGAGCCCCGTCTCCTGGATGATCTCGCCACAAGCCAGTGTCGAGCTGGCCGGCGGCCGACGGGGTGACTCGGTTGGCGGAGGTGGGCCGGTTGGGGCGCGTGACCGAGTGGTCGCTGCTGAATGGCCCCTTGCCATGGCTGATCACAGTGGTCGGTGTCGGTGGGGGTTTATGGCTTGTGTGCGTGCGCCGGCGATGGTTTGTGCGCCGTGCTCTGCTGCTGGCGATTGCCGTCGGGGTGGTGGTGACCGGGGTTGTGCGAGTGGTCATCGAGCGCTGGTGGCGGCCGTTCCCAGATCCGGTGCCGCTGGTGATCTGCGCGTCTTCGCCTGCGGTGTCTGCGCTGTGGTGTCGGTCAAGCCGCGGATGGCCGCCGCCGCCAGCCTGGCAGCCAAGGCGCTGTCAGGTACGGCGGCGGTGGCGGTGCTGCTGGCGTTGTCGGTTCAGACGAACGTGTTTTTTGCCCAGTATCCGACCATCGGGGACTTGTTGTATTTGCCGCCCACACACGAAGTCGCACTATCCGATGTTCCCGGTCTGACGACCGTGGTGACGGGCGTCCCGCTGGAACCGGTCTGGCGGAGGATCCCGGCGGCCGTGACCGTGGGCGCCTCGCCGGGACGGGTGGTCGCCGATGTCCCCATTCCTGGTGTGCGGTCGGGGTTCTCGGCGCGCTCGGCCCAGTTGTATTTGCCGCCTGCCTATTTCGCGTCGCCCCGCCCGTTGCTGCCTGTTCTGATTTTGCTTCCTGGGCAGCCGGGTTCGCCGTCGGACTGGTTTCGTGGCGGAAGGTTGACGGCCACGCTGGACGCGTTCGCCTCAGCGCATGCGGGATTGGCCCCGGTCGTCGTGGTCGCCGACGAGAATGGCGGTTCGTTCGACAATCCGGTGTGTCTGGACTCGCGACTTGGGAACGCGGCAACGTATCTAGCGGTCGACGTACCCGACTGGGTCCGCACCCATCTGCAGGTCGACCCCGCACCCACGTCATGGGCGATCGCGGGCATCTCTTCGGGCGGCACGTGCGCATTGCAGATGGCGACCAACTATCCCCAGGTCTATCCGACGTTCTTCGACATGTCCGGCGATGCGGAGCCGACCTTGGGCGATCGGGCTCAGACGGTGGATGCCGCATTCGGTGGTGACACCGCCGCGTTCGCCCGCGTCAACCCCGTCGATCTGATGCGCGTGCGCAGCTATCCGGAAACGAGCGGGCTGTTCGTGACCGGCGTCGACGACACCGACGGAATCGCGGCGCAACGGTCGGTGTGCAGTGCGGCGCCTGCGGCGGGGATGCGAACGCGGTGCGTCGAGGTCTCCGGCGGCCATGACTGGTCGGTGTGGTCGGCCGCATTGAGTGACGAAATGGGTTGGCTCGCAAAGCGGTTAGGGCTCATTCCGTGACATCGATCCGGGGACGCGCGGCGCGCGTCGGCCGCGCGGTGGAACGAACTCACCCATGAACCACCGCACGCATGTTCAGTTCGGGACGAGGGCGTCGGGCTGGTGGGGTGCGATGGCGGGTGTGGCACCGGGGATGTTGAATTTGGCGAGGTTGTCGAGGGCTGGGTGTACGGACCCGGTGGGTCCGGCGGCGTAGGCATCGAGCAGGCGGGTGGTGATCGCGGTGATCGCGTTACGGGTGGTGTCGCCGGCGGTGTTGGCCCGCTCGCAGTGCGGGTCGAGCCCGCAGATCCAGTATTCGGTTCCGGCGGCGAACACGGCGGCTCCGCTGAGGGTCGTGTAGTAGCTGACGTCGGCGTAACCGGGGGTGCCGTTGCAGGTCAGGGGGGAGTGGAACAGCACTTGAAGGGGTCGTGGGGTGGGGACGTCGAGGTCGACCTGGTTGTATTCGTTGCCCACCAGGCGAGGTAAGTGTTGCCCGTCGGACAGAATTCCCTGCAGCAGCCAGTTGGTGGTGTCGGCGGCGACGAGGTCGGCGTCGACGGGGTTGCATTTGTAGTAGTTGCCCAACAACGCGCTTTCGGGGTGTGGGTTGGGCGGAGAACGCCATTCCTGCGTTGCCTGAGCGGGGTTGGTCTTGCTGAGCGGGTCTTCGTCGAAGGATTTGTAGTCGATTTCGAGTCGGTTCGTACCGAGTGGGGTGGAGTTGAATCTCATGTGCCGGTAGCCGTCGTTGCCGCCGAGGAAGGCGAGATTGACGCCGCGGTCGCGTGCTGTGACCAGGTTGTTGCGCATGTTCGCCGACCAGTACTCGTCGTGGGCGAGGGTAATGACGGCGCGGGCGCCGTCGAGTAGGTGCGGATCAGCGTCGAGGTCGGCGTCGGTGGCGTATCCGATCTGGTGGCCGGACCGTTCGGCGAACAGCACCATGGGTAGTTCGAAGTAGAGGAAGTCGCCGGCGCCTTGCATGGTGTCGGCCTGGTAGGGGCGATCGAAACTGACTGCGCGTGAACGCAATGCCTTCTTTCCGCTGGGACTGTCGTAGAGGCTGTATCCGCCCCACCGGTTGTATGCCTGCCAGGTGGTCACGGCGTTGACGATGACGATTCGTCCCTCGTTCGACGGTGTCCGCACGGTGAGCGGCACGAATTGTTGAGCTCCGTTGTCGCCGTCGAGACGGAACAGGTAGTCGCCGGCGGACCACCCGGTGGTGTCGATGGTGAGCGAGGGATCCCATGGTGCGACCACCGTACTGGTCGGCTTTTGCACCGTGGAGCTGGGCTGGACGTGACCGATCTGCGGTTCCGATTTCCAGATTTGCAACGCTTCTGATCCGTCGTAATTGCCCATTCGCAACGCGGTCACCGTGAAGGTGGGCGCGGTCGTCGAGACAAATAGGCGGACTGGTTTGCCGGGTTTCACGCTGATGCGGTCGGCGAATCCTTCGATGGAATGTTCGGGTCCGGGGTGAGTGATCTGCCAACCAGCAGTGCCCGGCACGGCGGCAGCGGGGGAGGACGTCGGTTGGGGACTGGTCGGGGCGGTTGTGGGGGGCTGACATGACGCCGTTAACGCCAATAATGCGGCTGCACCGATGACTCCGCAGACTCGGAACGTCGAGGACCGACATGTTGTGGGCGCCGCCGGCGACTCTGCACAGCGGTTACGCCGCAGAAGAATCGTCGGACGCCGAATCTCGTTCGGTGCACCGACGAGACGGGCCGTTCTTCGGTGCTGTCGGCTTCGCGACCGAGTGCGGACGCAGATCCTCATCGATCCTCCGAAAAGCGTGTGGTCCAGCGATTCACGCTGCTCTGCTCAGCTTCGCCTGCATCCGCTGTGAGCGGGCTGAGAGCCGGTCTCAGCGTCCTTTCAGGGCGGTCTCCCTAGGGTGTGGTGACACCCGCTCACCGCAGGAGAATCCAATGACGACACCCCTAAATTCACCGCCCGACGAGCACACCGATCGGCCTGTCGTCGCCAGCGCTGACACGGCGACTGTGCCGCCCCCGAGCAACGCAGGCTGGGCAGTCGCGGCCGCGTTGTTCTTCTAGCCGCTGGCGTTCTCCGCGTTCACACACGCCTTCAACGTCTATCCGTTGTGGGCGAGCGGCGACATCCAAGGTGCTCGCGACGCATCCGACCGTGTTCGACGACTCGGCCAACTCTCGTTGTGGATTGCGGGTGCGCTGCTGCTTCTGCTGATCGTTGTGTACACGATCGCCGCCGTGATAGTGATCGCGCAGGGTGACTTCGAGACCGGCCGCCACGGCATAGAGCACGATGGCTTCGCTAGGTAGATCACGCCCGACAACTGTGACCGCGGAATTTCGGCCAGCGAACCTCAATCGTGGGAGCGCCGCCGAGCGAACCTGATACGTCAACACCGCCTGCGGGATCGTCGCATGGACACCAAAACGTGCGAACGTCGACTACCACCGCACTTGGGCGACCGCGCGGTCGAGACATCAGCACAAATCGCGGACCAGACACCGGTCAAGAACGCGGGAGTCGACAGGCTGACTAACCGGCACCGGGTTGTCGCCGTACGAAATGGCAGAGCGATACGAGTCGGGGCACGATGTCTGCCGATGCGGTTGGGCGGCACATCGTGGCCGTACCCTGTTCGAGGCTGCCACACAGGCGCACCCCGGGCGTGGCACAGATGAGTCCGAAAAGGATCGATTCGCTGGTGAAACACCATATCCGCGCGGCGGCGAGCGAATCAGACACCGCGCAGGCCGCCGCCTTCTTGGCGATCCTGACTCGGCATTTCGCCGAGGCGTCGTTGGCGGTCGAATCTGCTGATCTCGCAGTCGCAGAGGCGAGGGCGTCCAATCGCGCGGCCAAGTTGCGCCGCGCTGTGATCGCTTCGGAAAACATCCATGCCGAGCGTGACGAACTGCGTCGGCAGATCGGAGCACTTGTTAGCAGATTCCCTTCTCTGAGCGCCCAGGCCGAGACATAGGCGCGCAAATGAATTCGCCGGGCGCAGCGTGACTGAGTCACGCCATCTAAGGACTCTGACAGTGCCCGATAGCGGACCAGAGGGAGGAGTCTGTATCTAGTCGGCGCGGAGTTCTTCGCGCAATCTGAAGATGATCGAAAAACTATTGTCGCACAACAACTTATACCGTCCTTAGCGGGTTACTTTACGTAATCTAGATTACCGTCGTAGTAACTACGCTGGCGCGCAACACCTTTCGCAGTCGGTGCTGAGCTTGCGTAACGTCTCGACGATTCGGTTCATCGACGCGGTTTCGAGTTCGCGTTCAGCGACCTCGCCGTTCAAGTCGAGGAAGTCGAAAACGTACGGGTCCGTGAGATCTCTTGGGCAAGCTCGGAATCTCGCGGCTCCAGGTGGGCGAATGAAGTTCGACGGGGCGGCACCGTTGCGATCCACGGCCCGGTTCATGATCTGGTTGAGTAACACATTGCGGGACCAGTCGTGTTAGGGCGCTGATCGTGCAAACCAAGTTCGAGACCGAGGCTCATCGATTTTGTCCAACAGCACGGTGACGTAGCCCCACGGCAATTCTCCAACAGCCTGTCGGACGATTGCCTCACCGTCCGGCCATGCGGCAGCAAGAGCACCACGTAGTGCAAGTTGCTTCGAGACAGACCCGTCATGCTTCGGCAAGACTACTAACGCTGACTTACGCTGATAGTTAACGTTAGGAGAGGCTGATGAGGGTCGACTACAGCAGTGACGCGCGGAAGCTCGGTTCCTGCACGGGAAAGTCGGTTTCGAAACGGCGCTGAGTGAGATCGTGGGTGCAGAAATCACGAGGGCCGATCTGGTGCGAGTGCTGCACACCGTGGCAGAAGTAGCAGCCGCGGCATCCCATGATCCTGCCTTGTCGGTCCACGACGAGACGCTGCTCGATGAAGCGGGTTTCACCGCGCAACGGCCAAAGGCAACCGTTGCGCTCCTGTCGAGCGATCTTCAGATGCGCGAACTCGTGAGACTGTCCTTGACGGTCAACGCGGCCGCGGAACGGCTGGGGGTGTCACCTGCGCGAGTCCGGCAGCGCATCGCTGACCACACCGTATGGGCGTACAAGTCGGGGCGAAACCACCTCCTGCCAGCGGCGCAATTCACCGACAGCGGAACGGTCCCTCACCTGGATAAGGTCGCGCCACTGATTCCCCGCGACCTCCATCCGCTGAGTGTGCACGCATTGCTGACCCGCCGATTCCCCGAGTTGGTCGTCGACGGTGCGCCAGCGTCGATCATCCAGTTTCTCAGTGCGAGCGCCGGTTCCGCAGACGACATCACCGCCGTCGAACACGTCATCACCGCTGCCGTGTGGGAGTCCGCGTAAGCCTGTGACACCGATACTGCCGCCACCGCTTGGGTGGAAGTTCGTGGCGACTTCGTAGGTGGCGTCGGCGAAAGCTGGCGCCACCTCTATCGGTCTTCCCCAATTCGTCAGACGAACTGGGGGAGCGCACGCGGGTGACCCCGCGCGGCCGACGGCGAACGCGTCGCATGTCGACGTGTCAAGTTTATCGGGTGCTGACAATCGACGCGGCGATCCGCGACAGCGGCGCCGGGGACATCGTCTTTCGCCCCATAAGACCCTTCGCATAGCTACGAGCGCTCAACCCTTGGCCGTTGAAATTCGTTGTGCACGAGCATCTATCGTGGTGATCGCGCAACCGGCGCGCCTAGCGCACTGGTGACGAAAGCGCGTCCCTCGATTTCTCTCGATGGTGCCTTTCCGAGGGTTCCGTCCGCGCAGCAACAGATTTAGAATGATCATCAATCGGTCACCACAATCGAACCGTGCCCCGGCGTGGGTGCGGCAGCTGGATCGTCGGACGCGTACGACGAGCGACCCGCTAACCGATGCCCACAGGTGGTGGCCCTCTTCGGTAGATGCCTCTGAAATGTCGAAAGACACCGATTGCCGTCGGTGTCTTTCAGGTCGATCGCCAGGAACCCGCTGTCGCTGACGTCTGTGCAGGAGGAGATCTGCACTCATGACGATACTCCCGTTTTCCCGTCCCGCACCAGCCCTTCGCCGGGTGGAAGAGGGGTGATGTGGTCGTGTCGGCATATGCGCGTGGCGGTGACGATCCGGACTCGATCATGTTGCGTGTCAGTTCGTTTCGACCGCGAAGTATCGATGATGCGGTGTGGCTGGCGATCGGACCGTGGGTGCGCGCGACCACGCTAACGTCGCGGCCTGTGTTGGCCACCCAGGCCGCGTCGTCGTTGAAAGCGCTGGCGCGATTCGCTGCCTGGGCGGTCGGGCAAGGGATGGTCCTCGAGACCGAGACCGTGTTGAGTCCGGAGGTGTTGGAGCGGTACCGGCTCACCGGGATGCGGCCACTGGTCGCCACCTCACGATCGGCGGAGACGTCGCGGCTGCGGCGGATCGCCCGAACGGTGACCACGTCGACGCCGTGGCCACCGCCGCTGGACAGCTCCCCGCGCGGGCCACTGTCCCCGCCCTACACCGCAACGGAGGTGACGCGATTCTGGGACGTTGCACATCGGCAGCGCAGTCTGTTTCGTCGGCACGCCATGACGGCTGTGCTCGCGCTGACCCTCGGTGCCGGTGCCCGGTCGGGGGAGTTGTTCACCGTCACCGAGGCGGACGTGGTCGACATCGAGTCGACGACCGCTCTGCGGCTCGGGTCTCCGGTGCGAGTGGTGCCGGTGCGTCACGACTGCGTGCGACCGTTGCGGCGGGTGTGCGCTGCAGCAGGCGGTGAGCCGTTGGTGGTGTCACGACGCGAGGGCCGTGATCAGGCCGCAGCCTTGGTGGGGTCGTTCGACATGCCCCGCGATGTGCCGCATCTGACTGTGGCGCGATTGCGATCGACATGGTTGGCATCGGTGTTGACCGATCTGTCAGTGCCGGAAGTGTTCGCGGCCGCAGGAATCGTCAGCGGCAAAGCCTTCTCGGACCTCGTCGCCTATCTCCCTGCATCGGAGCTCGGTTCGCCCGGATGGCGCAGCCTCGTCGGGGGCGGGTCGTGATGGCTGCCCGCACCGCGGAGGAGATCCTCGCGCAGTACACGCCGCAGATGTCGGCCGAAAGGTGGTCGCAGATCGGGCCGTTCGTGCGGTCGGTGATCTCCGAGGCATACCCGGCGCCCGAGCGAGCAAAGGTGTCGGGAAACCGGATAGGGGTCGTCGCCGGACTGGTGTCGTGGGCACTCGATCAAGGACTGCCGTTGGATGTGGAGCAGATCTTCGCCCCGGCGACGGTGAACCGGTACGCGGTCACCGTTCCGGGGTTCGCAGAAACGTCGCGGTCCTCGCGGCGGACGTTGTTGACCACCGTCTCGCGTCGGGTCACCCGCCGGGCTCCGTGGGAGCCGCGCCGTGACCCGCTCGATTCCCGCAGCACCCCGTTTCCCTACACCGACGCCCAGGCACGGTGGCTGGTGGAATGCGTTGACATGCAGCGCACCTCGCTCCGATATCGAGGTCTGGGCACCGCTGTTGTGCTCGGTCTGGGGGCTGGATTGCGGACCGCGGAGATGGTTGGTGTCCTGGGGACCGACGTCACAGTTCGAAACCCGCACCTGCTGGTGACAGTCACGGGCGAACAGCGTCCACGGACCGTGCCCGTGGCCGACCGGTACGGACCGCTACTGGCCGAGCTGGCACGGAATGCGAAGAGTGAGCCGCTGTTTCGGGCGCCGCCGATCCCACGCATCGAGTTCGTGCCAAATCTGTTGCACCGCTGCGAGATTCCCGAACCGTTGCGGCCGGTTACGGTGGCCCGGATGCGAGCGACGTGGGCTGTCGCATTGCTGACAACTGTGCCGATGCCGACCTTTCTGCGGTTGGCCGGCTACAACGATATCGATCAGATTCGAGGCCTGCTTCCCTACATTCCCGCTGCCGGTCCACAACTTTCACGCGACGAACTCGACCACATCACGCAGGCGGTCCTGCCATGACCGCCCCAACCCAGCCGTTGCATGCCGTCACCGCCGATGTGAACCGGACCGAATCATGGCAGTGGCACCGCGTTCTCGCCGTGGTGCAGCAGTGCACGGCGCGCCGATTCGTGGCCGGTGTGTTCGAGCATCGCCGCGGCGCGCATCGCGTTCTGACAACCGACGCGTTCCTCGCGGCCTACCTGACACACTCGTTCCTGGTCAAAGACAACCTGCATCAAACCCAGATCACGAACACGATCCGCGGCTGGACCCCGTCGCAACGCATCGCGGTCGGGTTGGCGCCGGACGCGGTGATCACCTACAAGATGGTCACCGACGGACTCGCCCGCCTGGGTCGGGCGTGCGAAAGCGCGACCTACCCGGACTGGGACGCTGCACGGTTCGCTCAGTCGCTGCTCGACGCCTCGCTGCAGGGCCATTCACCGACAGGTGCTGTCGCGTTGGACTCCACCGACATCGAGACCTGGGGGCGGATCCGCTATCGCAAACCGCTCGTCGACGCTGACCCCGACACGCCTGCGAGGCCCGACCACTCGGACCTGCCGCACATACCGGACGCACCGAAAGGGCACGACGGCCGCTACATCTACACCCGCGATCCCGATGCCCGCATGGGCTGGCGCAGCGCGTCGCAAGGGGAGCAAAACCACTTCTGCGGCTACGACGCGCACGTCATCACCGACGTGCCAGCATCACCCAAATCCGCGGAACGGCCGGTCCCGCACGTGGCGCGCACGCTGTGTCTGGCACCTGCCGGTCGCCACAAAGGTGTCTGCGGAATCACCGCGCTCGATGCTCTTCCGCCGCTACCGCCGCCGCAAGAACTGATCGCAGATCGCGCCTACAACTTCACCCGACCGACCACCTTCACCATCCCCGCCTGGCAGCGCGGTTTCACCACCATCTACGACCTGCACCCCAACCAGCGCGGCCGCCGCCCCGGGCCGGTCGCCGGCACCCAATGGATCGACGGCACCCTCTACACCACCTGCCTGCCCGAAGGGTTGGTCGACCTCGCACCCCTGACCCGCGACATGACAACCGAACAGCGCGCCGAAATCGAGCGACTGCATCAACTGCGCGGCGCATACGCATTCACCCCACACGGCTCCCGCGACCCGGACGGTCGACGTCGCTATCGGGGACCCGCCGTCACCCACCCCAGCATTCGGAGTCCGAAGGCGCCGCGGTCGATGCGCGAAGACTTCCGCAAACCCACCGTCTACTGCACGGGCGACACCGCATGTGGATGCGCAATCACCGTCACCCTCTACGACACCGACGAGCCCAATCTGCGGATGCCGATGCAGCACGGCACTCGGGAATGGGAAGACAGCTACTACCGGCGCGAAGGAATCGAGTCCCTGTTCGGTGACTTGAAAGGCAACCGACTCGACCTCCACCGTGGCGCGATCCGCGGTTACGGACTGACCCGCTACACACTGCTGCTCGGTTTCGCACTCGCCACCATGAACATGGCAATCCTGCGGGACTGGCACGCCAAACGACACCGACTCGACCCGTGGGGGAAGGTCCTCGGCGAACCATCGCCACCGGTTCGCCGAGACCGACATCCCGCGACCGGGCGTCGACCATCGCGGTCTACTCGACGCACCACCCAGCGACCCGATCGATAACTGTCCAGCCCCGCACCGGAATCCCCCGCGATTTCGGCGGGCACACACGCCCTGCCACCGGTCCGAGGCGTGAACATGCCGATTGTCCGCGCAAATTCGAGGACCTGACACCCAGTACATAGCCAGATCACCGCACACGCGAGCCCCGCCCAACGCTGCACAGTCGGCACGCGTCGACAGCAAACCACCCACCCGGGCAATACGGACTAATTGGACTCGAATAGGTGAACTTGAACCCCTGATAAGGGGAAACACCCCATCCAGGTTAGTTTCCCTATTCGGCTCGGCCAGGAACGGCAATCAGAACGGTCATTCCCAGTCGGGGTGGGCACACGTTAGGCGCCTTGCTGGGCACAATTGGATGAACGCGAATTCACCGCGTCGTGGGAGCGGAAAACTGTTGATGCTGCTAAGACGTGATGTCGGCGAGCTTCTCAGCGACGCGTGCCACCGAACAACGGCGACCTGGTCGATCTTCCCGAGGTTTGTTTATGCGAGTCTGCGCCGCAGGTCGTCGGGGTAGTCGCGGTAGGCGGCTGCGACTTCATCGAGGTAGACCAGGGCGGGGAAGTCGATGACCAGTTGATGGTCGGCCAGGAACCGTGCGGTGTGTTCGACAACGCGCTGTTCGTCACCGGGGTTGAAGCCGAGTTCAGCCAGTACGTCGGGGTCGACAACGAACTGGGACTCGGCGGTGTCGCCGTGGTCATCGATGCGGACATGGTATTCGTGGTCAATGACGAGTTCGATATTCAGGTGCTCGGGCATGTCTTCGCGCTCCGTATCGGTATCGGGTGGGGCGTCAGTGCTGATGGGTTGTCGGTGTGTCGTCGGGCCGGTGAGCGGGACGAACAGGGTCGATCTGGGGGCGCAGATGCGTTCGGTTGTCGATTCGATGACTGACCCCAACACGCGGTCCTGGCCATAACTGAAGGCCGCAACAATGCCCCAGAATCCGCCGTGTTCGACGACAAACTCGTGTCGCACGCAGGACTGGTTCCGGTGATGACGCGGGCGAGCGATCCGGACTGCCGGGACTGCTGATCGAGAAGGCGAATATCACGACACCGCGGACCCGTCGGGGTCGGCCAACCACGTTCCGCCGGTGGTCATGTCGGGGCGGCCTTGCTACTTCGCGGTACGTTGCCACGGGATCAGCCCGCCTGCCGACACCATCGCGACCTGCCGGGCAGACAACCGGTGCCGGGTCGTGAAATGTTCGTCGCGGGTTGCGTTGTGCACAGTAATCTCGGCGCCGGACTCGATTCCGTGGCGCAGGTCGTCGAGGATGAGGATGTCGCCCTGGCTGATTTTCTCGTAGTCGGCGGTATCGGTGAATTCCAATGCGAGCACCCCGAAGTTCGCCAGGTTCTGCCAGTGGATGCGGGCGAACGACACCGCGAGGACCGCACGCAGTCCGAGGTAGCGCGGTGCGATGACTGCATGCTCGCGGGAGGACCCCTGCCCGTAGTTGGCGCCACCGACGACGATGTGTCCGCAGCCGTCCTTGTCGGCAAGCGCCCGCTGGGCATAAGTGTCGTCGATCTGGCCGAAGGTGAACTCGGCCAGTTTGGGGATGTTGCTGCGGTAGGGCAACACTCGTGCTCCGGCGGGCAGTATCTCGTCGGTGGAGATGTCGTTGCCGACTTTGAGTGCGACCGGTGCTTCGATCCGGTCCGGGAGCGGCGAGAAGTCGGGCAACGAGGAGATGTTGGTGCCCTTCACCAACACGGCCCTAGGGGTGTCCTCGGCCGGCGGCGGTTCCAGCATGGCTGTGTTCACGCTGGAGACGGTCGGCAGTTCGAGGTGCGGGTAATCGATACCGAGCAGTTGCGGCAGGTCCCGAGGGTCGGTGATCTGTCCGGTCAGTGCTGCTGCTGCGGCGGTTTCGGGGGAGCACAGATACACCGAATCCTCGCGCGTGCCGGACCGTCCTGGGAAGTTTCGCGGCATGGTTCGCAGGCTGTTGCGTCCGTTCGCCGGTGCCTGCCCCATGCCGATGCACCCCATGCAGCCGGATTGGTGCAGTCGAGCGCCCGCGCCGATCAGCGAGAAGGTGGCGCCCATCTTGGTGAGATCCTGCAGGATCTGCCGTGAACTGGGGTTGACGTCGAAGGACACCCGAGGATGGGTCTGTCGCCCGGCCACGATGGCAGCGGCCATGGCGAAGTCGCGCAACCCCGGGTTGGCGGACGAGCCGATCACCACTTGGTCCACGTCACGTCCGGCCACTTCACGCACAGTCACGACGTTGCCTGGTGAGCTGGGCAGCGCGATCAACGGTTCGATCGCCGACAGGTCGATGTCGTCGGTGATGTCGTATTCGGCGCCGTCGTCGGCGAGCAGTTCGACGAAGTCGGCTTCGCGCTGCTCGGCCCGCAGGAATGCCAGTACTTGGTTGTCGGCCGGAAAGACGGTGGAGGTGGCACCCAACTCGGCACCCATATTCGCGATCACGTGGCGGTCCATGGCGGTCAAACCGGCGAGTCCCGGTCCGTGATATTCGATGATCCGGTTTACTCCGCCGTTGACACCGTGACGCCGCAGCATCTCCAGGATGACGTCCTTGGCGCTGACCCAGTCCGGCAGTTCACCGCGCAGGCGCACGCCCCAAATCTCTGGCATCCGCAGGTGGATGGGGTTCCCGGCGATTGCCATAGCGACCTCGATCCCACCGAGACCGATGGCGAGCATTCCCAGCGACCCTGCCGCCGGGGTGTGGCTGTCGGAACCGACGAGGGTCTTGCCGGGGCGACCGAAACGTTGCATGTGCGTCGGATGCGACACTCCGTTGCCTGGCTTGGAGTACCACAGCCCGTATCGCTGGCACGCCGAGCGCAGGAACGCGTGATCTTCTGCGTTTTTGCTGTCGGCCTGCAGGAGATTGTGGTCGACGTACTGCACCGACACTTCGGTGTGCGCGTGGTCGAGGTCGAGTGCCTCCAATTCCAGCATGACCAGGGTGCCGGTGGCGTCCTGAGTCAGCGTCTGGTCGATGCGCAGGGCGACTTCTTGTCCTGCCGTCATCTCACCGGACACCAGATGTGCGGCGATCAGTTTCTGTGCGACGTTGCGTTGCATGTCCGGGCTCCCGCCAATTACTGCTGTCGAAGAATGCCACTACCCACGATCCGCCCGGCTGTTCTCCAGACAGCCGGCGCTCGGTTGCTGTTGTTGACGAATCGGCTACTGGTCCAACGCGAATCGGGCGTCTTGGAAGTCGATCCCGCGTGCGTTGTCGGGAATAAGCGTCTGGTGGGGGATCGGCCGGTCGCCGTTCGAGGCGGCGGCGGACGGGACGGTCTGTGCCCCCGTTGCCCGCGCGTCAATGCCTGAGTCGGGTGGGGTCGCTCGTTCCAGGAAGCGAAGCAATTCGACGGGGAACGGGAGTACGAGGGTGGAGTTCTTCTCCGCTGCGACCTCGACCACTGTTTGCAACAGCCGCAGTTGCAACGCTGCTGGGTGCTCGGTCATGGCTTCGGCGGCCAGGGCGAGCTTCGCCGATGCTTGCAGTTCACCATCGGCAGTGATGACGCGGGCCCGCCGCTCGCGTTCGGCCTCGGCTTGGCGCGACATCGACCGTTTCATCGAGTCGGGCAACGTGACGTCTTTGATTTCGACACGGTCGATCTGCACACCCCAACTCAGGGCGGGGCTGTCGATCATCAGCTCGAGGCCTTGGTTGAGCCGCTCCCGGTTCGACAGCAGGTCGTCGAGGTCGCTCTTGCCGATGATGGACCGCAGGGAGGTCTGCGCGACCTGGCCGATCGCGGATTCGTAGTCCTGTACATCGACGGCTACTCGCACCGGATCGATGACGTTGAAATAGACGACCGCGTCCACGCGGACGGTGACGTTGTCACGGGTGATGCCGTCCTGCGCGGGAACCGGCATGGTGATGATTTGCATGTTGACCTTCACCAGCCGGTCGGCAAGGGGGACCAGCAGCATCAGACCCGGGCCGCGTACCTGCGGTTGGACCCGCCCGAACCGGAACACGACGCCCCGTTCGAACTGTTTGACGACGCGGATGTTGGTGCCCAGCCATAGCAAGGCGAGCGCGATCGCTGCGGACGACGCGTAGAGGATGATCATTGTCTTCTCCAAATCTGTTCATGCTCACTGCTTTTGACGCACTCTGGACGTGGCTCCTTGTCAACCGATGGAAATCTGAGCTTCGGCTGGAGCGCCGCCGGGCAGACGTGACCGCGGTACGCGACTGGAGTGAGTGTCTCGGCAGCTGTCGCTCCGCGACCGCATCCGCGTAACACCGACCACGGGCCTTGGGTGTGCCGGACTCGTTGCGGGTCCGGCCGGAACAACGCTCGCGTTCCTTAGATCCCGACAGACGATCTGCTGGCGCGCGAGGGCGACGAGCGGCGGAAATGGTGGTGAGGTTTGTACCGCCGGTGCACGTTGGCGGGTGTCGATCTGCGCCGCGTCGAGCACACGCGGACTCCACTGCACAGACATCGTCAGCGCCACCGCGAACAGTAACTTCCGTATTCGGTAGCGGGAGTGGAGGTCAGGCGCGGGGGTCGGAGAGAGTCCGTGAAAGAACCGAAGCAGAGCTGGCTCGCCCACCAGTAGCCGTTCAGGCGACGGAACGAGGGGTTCTTGCTCGAATCTTTCCAACACGACATACCTCCCGGACTCGTCCCGGCGAGGTGGTCGTCGGGCTCAGCACCCATCTGTATCGTATCACGATATAAAATTGGGTGTAGTCACGCCCGGGTGTGCCAGTTCGGCATCCGTTTCCAGCTACCCAGGCAGCAACGAAGGCTGCGGGCAGGGGGTTGCGGCTACTTGTGTTGTGTGACAGTGGCGAGGATGCGTCGCCGAACGATCCGACTCCCGCATCAAGCGCGATAGGGGCCGGACTCGGAGCTTGGCAGGTTCAGCGTTGTTCGTCGGCGGGTTGCAGGCGTACGCAGCACAGGTCCGGGCTGGGTTCGAGCCGGGCCGACAGTCCGCTGACGGCGAGTCCGTCGAGGAGTCCGCCGAGCAGGCACAGGTTCATTCCGCAGACCAGATCGGTGTGTTGTTGCGCGAGCCGATGGAACGGGCAGTTGCCGAGAAGAATCTCGTCGTCGATGGTACGAGGCTCGAAGCCGTATCTCGCGAGTGTCTTCACCACGGCCGCTCGGTCGCCCGGTGTTGCTTCGCGGACTGCGGTGCCGAGTTCGCGTCCCACCTCAGCGGCGCGTCGCTCGAGCACCGCGCGTGGTGATTCACCGGTGTTGGTCGCTTCCTCGATGCTGGCGGCGAAAAGCCGCCCGGCCAGTTCGTAGCGCCGCTCTGGCAGCGATAGGTCGAACTGCTGCTGCGATCGCTGATACAGCTTCGAGGGGCGACCGGATCCGGGACCGGTGCGGCCGGTGCGGCGTTCGTAGACCACCGAGAGAAGGCCCTCGTCCACGAGACGTTCCAGGTGAAACGCTGCGGTGTTGCGTGGCAGTTGCACGGCCGCTGCCGCGTCGTCGCGGCTTACGGGTGCGGACTGGCAGATCACGTAGTCGTACAACCGACGCCGGGTCGGCTCGTCGAGCGCTGCGAACGCGGAGATCTTCGTCTCCCACGACTTGTCCTCGGTCATCGCCATTCTAAAACCAATTTCTGTTGACTAAATGCTCGGTTCAGATCTAACGTTAACAAATATCGTCGATAGAAGGAGAAAGTTATGAGTACAAAGACATCCGAGCGCGGACCCGTGGTTGCGGCGCTCCGGTCCGACCCTGCCTACCAGGCGTTTTTCCTGTTGCGGACGGTGTTCACCGTGGCGCCGATCTTGTTCGGTCTGGACAAGTTCACCAACTGGCTCGTCGACTGGCCGACCTACCTGGCCCCGTGGATCAACGACATCGTTCCCGGCACTGCACAGCAGGCCATGTATGCGGTCGGTGTGGTGGAAATCGTGGCGGGGATCGTGGTGGCGGTGGCGCCGCGCTTCGGTGGACTGCTCGTGGCGGCCTGGCTCGCCGGGATCATCGTGAGCCTGCTGACCATCCCCGGGTACTACGACGTCGCGCTGCGCGACTTCGGGCTGTTCGTCGCCGCCGTGGCACTAGCCCGCCTCGCCGTCGTCTACACGCCCGCACGTCAAGGACGCGACGCATGACACTCGCGGCACCGCCGGCTTCTGCGTTCGACGCGCGGGCCGGCAGCGGAGCCGGAAAACACCTGCACGTGGTGCACGGGCGCGAGAACGTCGACCTCGATGCGGCACAGCGAGCAGTCACCGACCTCCTGGTCGCACTGGGCCAGGACCCGACCTCGGAACACCTGGCAGACACTCCGAAGCGAGTAGCGCACGCCTACGTCGAGATGCTCTCCCCGCGCGAGTTCAACCTGACGACATTCCCCAACGACGAGGGTTACGACGAGCTGGTACTCGCCAAAGCCATCCCGATGCAGTCGCTGTGCCAGCATCACCTGCTGCCCTTCCGCGGCACCGCGCACGTCGGCTACCTGCCCGGGGACCGGATCCTCGGGCTGTCCAAGCTGGCCCGCGTCGTCGACCTGTTCGCCCGAGACCTTCAAGTGCAGGAACGGCTGACCCAGCAGATCGCGAACTGGTTGCAGGACCACCTAGCGCCCAAGGGCGTCGGGGTGGTGATCGAGGCGGAGCACATGTGCATGTCACTGCGCGGTGTACGGGCGAGTGGATCGCGCACCGTTACGTCAGCCATGCATGGCGTGCTGCGCGAGGATGCTCGGTCCCGGCAGGAATTCTTTGCGCTCACCGGTTTGGTCGGCTGAGACCGATGACACGGGCGTTCGTGCTCACGGGCGGCGGGAACCTCGGCGCGATACAGGTCGGCATGCTCGCCGCGCTGCGCGAGCGCGGCGTCGCGCCGGACCTGCTGGTCGGCACGTCGGCAGGTGCGCTCAACGCCGCCTACGTCGCCGGAGTCGGGTCCGACGCCGACAGCCTCTATGCGCTGGCCCGACTGTGGATGCGAACACGCCGCCCTGACGTGTTCCCGATCGACCCCGTCCGGCAGCTGCTCGCGCTGCGCGGCCGGCGACCCTCGCTGTGCTCTGCGGAGAGTCTGCGACAGTTGATCGCCGGCGCCCTGCCCTATCAGCGGCTCGAAGACGCCGCCACCCCGGTTCACGTGATTGCGACGAACGTACTCACCGGCGAAGCAGTGAGTCTCGGCTGCGGCGACGCCGTGACCGCGGTACTGGCCAGTGCGGCCATCCCCGCAGTGTTTCCTGTCGTCCACGTCGACGGCACGTATTTGGTCGACGGCGCCGTCGCCGACAGCGGCGGCATCGCCCGCGCGGTGGCGCTCGGTGCCGACGAGATCTGGGTGCTCCCCGCCGGGTACGCGTGCGCGCTGACCCAGCCACCGGCGAGCACCTTGGCTGCCGCGTTGCACGCGGTGTCGTTGCTCGTTCATCAGCGGCTGCAGCAGGAGGCCGCGACCTACACCGGCCGGGTCGAGCTGCACGTTCTGCCGCCGTTGTGCCCGCTGAAAGTGTCGCCGGTCGACTTCGGTCGAGCTGGGCAGCTCATCGCGCGCGGCCACGGGGCGACGCAGGCGTGGTTGACCGAGCGCGGGGACCGTCTGCCCGATCCGGGACGGTTCCTTTCCCTGCACGAGCACAGCACGCAACGCAATGCGGTGACGGGCGGATGCACGACCTGCGCCGGCACCGGCACCGATTGAGGAGAATCTGATGATCGAACAAACCACTCACGTCATCGTCGGCGCGAGCCTGGCCGGGGCCAAAGCCGCGGAAACGTTGCGTGCGGAGGGCTTCGACGGGCGCATCGTGCTCATCGGTGCGGAAAACGAGTTGCCCTACGAGCGTCCGCCTCTGTCGAAGGGATTTCTCATCGGCCGCGACGACAAGTCGAAAATCTTCGTGCACGCGGACGCCTGGTACCAGGACAACTCGGTGGAACTGATGCTAGGTCGACAGGTCACGCGGCTCGACCGCGGAACGCACACGGTGGAACTCGACGGTGGCGAGCGTATCCGTTACAGCAAAGTACTGCTGGCCACCGGCGCTTCGCCGCGTCGACTCGAGATCCCCGGCGGTGGGCTCGACGGCATCCACTATCTGCGACGGGTTACCGATGCCGAACGGCTCCGGTCAGCACTGTCTTCCGCGCCTCGGGTCGTCGTCGTGGGCGCAGGTTGGATCGGGTTGGAGACGGCGGCGGCGGCCCGCGAGCTGGGCTGCCATGTCACCGTCGTCGAACCACGTCAGGCTCCTTTGCTGGCGGCGCTGGGTCCGGAGATGGGTGGATTCTTCGCCGATCTGCACCGCGAGCACGGAGTCGACGTGCGGCTCGGACACGGTGTCACCGAGATCCGTGGCGCCACGGATCGGGTCAGTGCGGTCGTCACCGACGATGGTTCGGTGATTCCGGCTGAGGCGGTCATCGTCGGCGTGGGTGCGCGACCGAATGTCGAGTTGGCCGCGGAAGCCGAGTTGCCGGTGGACAACGGGGTGCTGGTCGATCAGTCGCTGCGGACCGACGATCCTGACGTCTATGCCGCGGGCGATGTCGCCAACGCCTTCCATCCGCACTACGCCCGCCCGGTCCGGGTCGAGCACTGGGCAAACGCGCTGCACGGTGGCCAGGCCGCGGCGAAGTCGATGCTCGGACAATCGGTGAGCTACGACCGACTCCCGTACTTCTTCACCGATCAGTACGACGTCGGCATGGAGTACACCGGCTGGTTCCCGCCGGGCGGCTACGACGCGGTCGTCACCCGCGGCGATGTCGTCGGCAAGTCGTTCCACGCGTTCTGGTTCCACGGCGGCCGCGTCGTTGCCGGCATGCACGTCAACCGGTGGGACGACGGCGTCGGTGCAGCACAGGCACTGATCACCAGCCGCACGATGGTGGACCGTGACCGGCTCGCCGATCTCTCGGTACCGTTGGCCCAACTTGCCGATCCGGTGCCCCACTGAAAGCGGGTGCGGGAACGTTCGAACAAGCGGGGTTGAATAACTCTTCTTACGACTTCCCGCCGCGATCGGTAACCAGATCACCGCAGTCGACGAAGTCGGGGACAGGTGCAACGCCGGTGGGAGCACCGAGCACTCAGCGAGCGCGTGTCGAACTTCCCAAGCACAGCGGGCAGCAATCTCGTTGGCGTATTACGCGGGCTTCACCTATCGAGAAAATAGTGGACTATCTTTCCGAGCCGCTGCCCACGATCAAGTCACGTATCCGAGCTGGCCTGGCGTTTCTGACCTCGGTAGTGGCTGTCGCGTGAGGCGATCGACACGAGCAGCAGGTGCAGACGACGTATTGTATCGTGATACGATATAGCGGTTGTCGAGTGTGTCGAAATGGGAGGATGCCCGGTGTGACAACAGAGCAGGGTGTCGAATCGGCGCCGTTGACCAAACTGGATTTCGAGGCATTGGCGCGTTTCCGCTTTGGTATCCGCCGCTACCTGCGCTTCAGTGAAGAAACGGTCCGTAGTCACGGTTTGACCCCGCAGCATTACCAATTGATGCTCGCGCTCAAGGGTTTTCCCGGTCGGGAGTGGGCCACGATGCGGGAGCTGGCGGAGCGGCTGCAACTGCGCCATCACAGTGTGGTGGAGCTGGTCAACCGGGCTCAGAAACAAGGCCTCGTGGACCGGGCGGCGCATCCGTCCGACGCGCGCGCGGTGCGTGTGCAGTTGACCAACGAAGGGCAGCAGATTTTGGCGCGCCTGAGCGCCATGCACCGCGACGAACTACGCCGCCTCGGGCCGGCACTGAACCTGCCCACCTGGGGCGCCGCCGCAAATTGGTGAGTGTCCCGATAGCCGTCGTCGGTTCGTGAGGCGCAGTCGAATCGACATCGCGCTTCGCGGCTTGGGCTCGACCCCAACTCGACAGGAGGCCGCGCACTTCTGCCCGCTCTGCGCGGATGGCGTGCACTGGCCCTAACGAGGCCTCCTTGAACCCGCTGTCGCGCAACGCTTGTCAGTTGTCACGCCCGGCCCGGCACCGACGATCACGATACTTGCCGGTGCGGGCAAGGCGGTCATCGTCTCGCCTCGGTGAGAGTCGCGGAGAGTTCGGTGGTGAGGTGATCCCAGCTGGCGTCGAATTTCGCGATCCCGTCGTCTTCGAGGGCGGTGACGACATCGTCGTAGTCGATGCCGAGCGCGCCTAACTCCACGAGGGTCTGCCGCGCCTCTGAGTAGGTGCCGTGAATGCGGTCGCGCGGTATCTGGGCGTGGTCGGCGACTGCGTGCAGGGTGGCCTCGGGCATCGTGTTGATCACCCCGTCCGCGACAAGATCGGTGACGTAGCGGGTGTCGTCGTAGCGGGGGTCCTTCACCCCGGTCGAGGCCCACAAGGGCCGCTGCGGGCGTGCTCCTGCCTGGGCCAGTGCCCCCCAGCGGTCGCCCGCGAGGTACTGCTCGTAGATCTGGTAGGCCAGGCGCGCATTGGCAATCGCCACGCTACCGCGCAGGGCCGCGGCCTGGTCGGTGCCGATTTTGTCGAGCCGGTGGTCGACCTCGGTGTCCACGCGGGAAACGAAAAACGATGCCACTGAATGAATCTGGGTGACATCATGACCACGCACGCGTGCCCGTTCGAGCCCGGCGAGGAACGCCTCGATCACTTGGCGGTAGCGGTGCAGCGAGAACATGAGGGTGACGTTGATGTCGATGCCGTCTGCCAGGCAGGCGGTGATCGCTGGCAGCCCTTGTTTGACGGCGGGGATCTTGACCAACACATTCGGCCGATCCACCAGCCGCCACAGCGCGTGGGCTTCGGCGACGGTGCGGTCGGTGTCGTGCGCCCACCGAGGGTCGACCTCGATCGACACCCGCCCGTCGGTCCCGCCGGTGGCGTCGTAGACCGGGCGCAGCACATCGCACGCCCACCGCACGTCGTAGGCGGTCAGCTCCTGTAATGCCGTGTCGGCATCTACCCGGCGCAGCGCGAGACTGTGGATCTGGTCGGCATAGGTGTCGCTGCCGGTGATGGCTTTGGCGAAGATGGTCGGGTTGGTGGTCACCCCCGTCACATGCCGGTCAGCGACCAGGCGGGCCAGGCTGCCGTCAATCAGCCTCTCTCGGCTCAGATCATCGAGCCAGATCGACACTCCGGCCTCGGTCAAGGTGGTCAACGGGTCCGACATGAGTGCTCTCCTTCCGCAGGGGTTCACGTCACAGGTTCCATTTCGAAACACCTTCCCCGACCACGGCTCGCTTTACGCACAACAACGATCGGCTATCGCCTGGCCGGTGCGGGATACTCGCGCAGGTATCGGCGCCCAATCCCCCCGGTCCGTCCGGCCTGGAGCGGGTCCTCGGCCCCGACACAACTCTAGTTTATACAAGAACGCTCTGTATAAATAGAGGCATGGCGAAGGTGATCGGCGGACCGTGCATTGACGTGATGGACCACCGGCCGTGCGCGAAGCAACGCCCGGTCGAGCGCCTCTTCGAATGGGCATTGCCTGCGGCTACCGGCAGAGGGGCCGTGTGAATGCGATCTCGTGCTCACCTGCCCGAAATTCCTCACCAGCAGCGAATACGCCCCGCGCATCCGTTCGCGACTGACCACCGAAACCAAGCTCGTCGACGACGCGCGAAAAGCGTGGCTGGGACCGCGAGGTCGAACGTCACCAGGCGACACGCCGACGGCTACAACATCTGCTCGACGAACTAGACGAGTTTGCCGATCCGCATGCGACGTAACCCGGCAGCGCAACAAGGGCTTCCGCGCCGGGGCGCATCGACAGATCGATAGCTGCACCGTCGATCTCCGCTCGCAGTTTCAATCGGTCGGCATCAATTCCCGTGCGACCAGCCCATCGTCGGGGCGGTGTAGAAGCGGCGGTTCGAGGAACAACGGAACGAAAAGTCACGCGAGCAGCGCCCGCGCCGGAAGCTGGCGGTGGACGGCACCGTCTGCCGTCCGCACGATTCACCCGTGGCGGCGGATCTGGTCGTAGGTCGGGATGTGAGGTTTCGAGGTTCAAAAGGTGACCTGCCCGGTCTGCTCGCTTCGGCCGCGGTTCAAGGCAGGGTGGTTCGTGCCGCCGTGTCCGGCCAGCGCGGTAAGCATGTCGTGCCTGGTTCATTGTCGTCGTTGCTCACGCGGTGGGTCGCGCAGCTGAAGTCCGACCAGGGGCAGTGTCGTCCCTCGGTCGCCGATCCGGGCGCCGAGGGTCGATTCGAAGACGGGTTTCAGTGTGCGCCACGCGCGCGGGTGCGCGGTCGCGTAGCTGGCCAGTGCCGCGGCGGATTCTTCACCAGTAAGTATGTGCGCAACGGCCGCAACAGGATTGCGGCTTCCCAGGTATATCCGAACCTGAGGGTTGGCTCGAATGTTGCGGTACCACTGGGCTTGCGCGCCGAAGCCCGATGCGACGACGTAGATGTCGGTGGCCGGATGCGCGACGATCTCGAGCACGACGTGGCGGCGCAACCCCGAACTTCGTCCGATGTGCTCAAGCATCAGCATTCGCGAGCCGAAGAGAAACCCCAACCGCGCTCGGTAGAGCCATACAGGGCCGCGTACGACCCAACGAACCCGAAGCAGCGCTGAAGCTCGCATGGCGATGGATTGTGTGAGGCTCGACGTCTTGTGTTCGTGCATTGTCGCCTGTTCCTTTCCCGTTCGCTCGGTCAGCGTGATAGCGCACGGGGTCGAACCGAATTCGGTGCAACTGGGTCAGCTGGATCGCCACGATCGCGCGCGGCGCTCTTCGATCTCCGACCAATCTCGCGTGGGTGATCACCGGTGAGGCCTCGGCCAATGGCCTCGGGGGGTATCTGTCAGCGTGGACATCTCGCCTTCGGTTCGGCGGAGTTGGCTGGGACGCACGTTGCTTGTCGGCTGCGCTGCGCGGGTTGGTGCAACGCATCCGTCGACCGCGGGAGTCGGTGGTGCGAGAGCGTCCGGACTGGATGCAGCAGGGCCGGGTGCCGACAATGCGGACATGATTGGGGCTGGGTGTCGGTGAGTGTGTGCGTCCAGTGCGCACACGTGCTGCAGCGCGTGCTGTGCCGCATACCGGCCATCTCGGCCAGCCCGATATAGATCGCCGCGGTGCTCGCTGCCGCGATCGCGACGATCACAGCGATGGTGAGAGCTTCGTATACAGTCATCGGTTGTTTTCGTCTCCAGGTCGAGTAGTGCCTGAGCAGGCATTCGTTTTTTCCACTGCGGTTGTCGGCGTGGCTGGAAGGTGGGGCCCGCGGGTCATTCGGCCCCGGTGCGGCCGCTGCTGCATTTCTTGCGGTCCGTGCGTGCCCCACGTCGGTTCGTCGACCAGCGGCTTGGTGAACGCAGGTCGCTCAGCGTCTGACCCCATTCGAGCTGCGCGGCGCGCTCGGTCGGCAACGACGTCGCTTCGCTGTAGGGCGGTTGACCGGCCAGCAGTACCAATGCGTGTGCGATCTGCGGTACGGAGAGGTGATGGCGGCGCGCGGCGTCGAGCAGTTCGTCCGATGCTTGGTCGGGGCTACAGCGGCGAACTGCGATGAGGAGGCCTTCGGCCAGGTCGATGTCGGACCGTTCGCGAACAGCGGATTCGTGGAGGTCGTATCTCTGCATCGTCGATCTTCTTCCGCGATTGGGACTTTCCGGTCTCCGACCCGTCATCTTCAACATATACTCGCAATGATTGCGTAGGCGCAACAGATAGTGGAGAATGGGACCTGGCGCGCGGGAAGCGAACGAAGGCAGCCGCATTCGGGCACTGCCGCCTGCGCCGGTAGCTGTCGCGTCGACACCCCATGGCATTGACGGGCAGAGAAGGAGAGATTTCGATGCGCACTGAGACGATCGGGTTCCTTGGATATGTTTCGGTACTGCTCGGCGCTGCGGCCGCCGGTCTGTGCTTGATCGCGTCGGGCGCCGGCGCCGGCACCCACGCCGCGACTGCCGGTGTGGTGGCGCTGGTGCTGCTACTGGCCGGGATCGGCACGTTGACGCTGATTCACCGTCGCCGACAGGCTGATCCGATCGAACCGAAACCGACCGCCGACGAAGTATCCACCTACCGACACCAACACCCGCACTGACGCCGTGCGATCGAACTCGCACTACAGACGAGCCGGGAGCAGACCTACTTCGGCCACCCCAATTTCCAGGCGTCGTCGGCGAAGAGTTCGCCGGCACCCGCAGCGAAGGCCGCCATCGCCGAGGCGAGCCCGCGCCGGCGGCGTTCAGGCACATGTGAGAGCACCTGCGCCACGGTCGCGCGACGGTGCGCGATCACCGAATCCACCAGATCACGTCCGCGATCGGTCAGCTCGAGTACCAGGTTGCGTCGGTCGGTCGCCGACTCGCGACGGATCAGCAACCCGGTGGCGACGAGCCGGTCGCAGGCCCTCGTGGCGTTGGACGGATGAATTCCCATCGCCGAAGCAAGCCCGTTGAGATTCAGTGTTCCGCGGCTTTCGATCAGGACCAATGCACGCAGCTGAGGCAGGGTGACCTGATCTTCGACCTCGGCCACCGATTGAGCGGCGATACCGATCAGCGCCCCAGCGGCCCGTGTCATCGCATCGATCTCTTCGTCGGTGACGGGCGAGGCCGCAGTGCTCGGTTGCTGAGAATTCATCGTGTGATTATCGCCGAGCCCTTGCCGTACCGCAATAGTTGCGCCTATGGTTGCGATTACGCAATCATTGCGTATGAGTCGTTAATACCGTCTACACACCGTTCGACCGGTGAGATGGGATTCAAGCGAATGGCATTCGGAAGCCCGCACCCTGCCGAGGGCACTCCGCCCGAATCTGGACAGTCCCATGCTTCCCAGATCGGAAACGGCTCAGCCCCAACAGTGTTCGTCCCGCAGGTGCTGCGTGAGTACGCACTGCTCGCCGACGGTGAACGCGGCGTGCTCATCGGCCCGCGCGGCGACCTCGTGTGGATGTGCGCACCACAATGGGATTCCGAAGCGGTGTTCTCCGCACTGATCGGCGGGACCGGCGGATATTCCGTCACACCAGCAGGCACACGATTCGTCTGGGGCGGGCAGTATGAGGACCGGTCGCTGATCTGGCGTTCCCGATGGGTGACCGACACCGGAATCATCGAATGCCGCGAAGCCCTCGCCTACCCGGGCGATCGGCACACCGCGGTGATTCTGCGCCGCATTGTCGCGATCGTCGGTGACGCCCGGGTCCGGGTCGCCCTGAACGCCCGGGCCGGGTTCGGTGCCCATCCCATGTCCGACCTGTCCCGCGACGGCGGAGTACTCACCGCACGGACCGGCGAACTGCGGTTGCGGTGGTCCGGCATCGGCGACGCTGACAACCTGCCCGACGGCAGCCTCGAAACGGTGATCGACGTGCCTGCCGGCGAACACCATGACCTGATCCTGGAACTGTCGGACCGACCCTTGTCGCGGGCGGGCGTCGACGCATTAGCTGCGTGGGGGGCGACGGAACGGGCGTGGGCCGACGCGGTCCCGCAGTTCACCGGGACCCTGGCCGATCGCGACGCCCGGCATGCGTACGCCGTGTTGCGCGGCATGACCGGTGCGGATGGTGGCATGGTCGCCGCGGCGACGATGTCGTTGCCCGAACGCGCCGAACAGGGACGCAACTACGACTACCGGTATTCGTGGATCCGAGACCAGTGCTACACCGGGCAAGCGATCGCTGCCGCCGGCACATATCCGCTACTGGACGCGGCGGTCGGCTTCGTCGCCGCTCGCATCCTCGAGGACGGACCCAACCTGAAACCGGCCTACACGATCACCGGCGGCGCGGTCCCGGACGAACACACCCTCGACCTGCCCGGGTATCCCGGGGGCGGCGCCACGGTCGGAAACTGGGTCAACAAGCAATTTCAACTCGACGCGTTCGGGGAAGCACTGCTGCTGTTCGCCGCCGCGGGGCGCCTGGACCACCTCGACACCGAGCACTGGCGCGCCGTCGACGCCACGGTCGACGCGATCGCACGACGTTGGCGCGAGCCGGATGCCGGTATCTGGGAACTCGACAACACCCGCTGGGCACATTCGCGGCTCGCGTGCGCGGCGGGACTGCGGCAGATCAGCGCGCTCGCACCGGTCGCCCGTGGGGCGGAGTGGACACGGATGGCGGATCTGCTGGTGGCGGACACCACCCGGGACTGCCTGCACCCCACGGGGCGGTGGCAACGCAGCCCGGAGGACGCGCGGATCGATGCCGCGCTGCTGATGCCCGCGATCCGAGACGCAGTCCCAGCCGAGGATCCGCGCAGCCGCGCAACACTGGAGGCCGTCCGGGCCGAGCTCACCGACCAGGGCTACGTCTACCGCTTCCGGCAAGACGACCGACCGCTCGCCGACGCCGAGGGCGCATTCTCGCTGTGCGGGTTTCTCATGGCGCTCGCCGATCACCAGCAGGGCAACGAACTCGACGCGGTGCGTTGGTTCGAGCGCAACCGCGCCGCCTGCGGGCCGCCGGGGCTGTTCACCGAGGAATACGACATCGGCCAACGCCAGCTCCGCGGCAACCTCCCCCAAGCATTCGTGCACGCCGTCTTCTTCGAGTCCGCACACCGGCTTACCCGATCCTGGTCGCGGCCATAACTTTTCGACCCACCCCCAGCACCGCAAGAAGGAGCACACACATGTCGCACCCATCAAGACAGGTCGTCGTCGTCACCGGCGCGAGCGGGGGCATCGGCCGCGCGACCGCGAAGGCATTCGGTGCTCGCGGCGCACACGTTGCGCTGCTCGCCCGCGGGAAGGAAGGCCTGGCCGGCGCCGCCGCCGATGTTCGTGCAGGCGGAGGTGTGGCGTTGGAGATACCGACCGACGTCGCCGATCCCGATCAGCTCGAGGCCGCAGCAGCGCTGACCGAGGAGACCTTCGGACCGATCGACGTGTGGGTGAACGTCGCGTTCACCTCGGTGTTCTCTCCGTTCGTGGAGATCTCGGCAGAGGAGTTCACACGGGTCACAGAGGTCAGTTACCTGGGTTACGTATACGGGACGATGGCGGCACTGCGCCGGATGCGACCACGCGACGTCGGCACGATCGTGCAGGTCGGGTCGGCCCTCGCCTACCGCGGCATCCCATTGCAGTCCGCCTACTGCGGGGCCAAACACGCGATCCAGGGCTTCCACGAGTCGCTGCGTTGCGAACTGTTGCACGAGCACAGCAATGTGCGCGTCACGATGGTGCAGATGCCCGCAGTGAACACTCCGCAGTTCTCGTGGGTGCTGTCGCGGTTGCCCAACCAGGCGCAACCCGTCCCACCGATCTATCAACCCGAGGTCGCAGCCCGCGGAGTGCTCTACGCGGCGGATCATCCTGCGCGGCGGGAGTATTGGGTCGGTGCCAGCACCGCTGGGACGCTGATCGCCAACGCGGTCGCGCCGGGCCTGCTCGATCGCTACCTGGCACGAACCGGGTTCTCCTCCCAGCAGACCGATGCGCCGCGACCACCGGACGCACCCGAGAATCTGTGGGAACCGGCCGACGGCACCGACGGTCACGACTTCGGGTCCCACGGCATCTTCGACGGCGGATCGCTGCGGATCAGCCGACAATTGTGGGCGTCGCACCATCACCGCCTGCTCGGCGCAGCGGCTGGGTTGCTGGCGGGGGCGACGGCGCTCACCGCGGCACGGGTCCGCCGATGACCGGGTTGTCATGGATCCGCGCAGGTTGGGGAACCATGTTGATCGCTGCGCCGCCAAGTTTGCGAACACCGGCCGGACCGCTGGACCGCCGGGGTGTGCTGATCGCACGTGTCCTCGGTGCACGCCAATTCGCCCAAGCAGCAGTGGTCGGATCGACCTCGAGCCATCGCCTGCTCGCGGTGAGCACCGGGGTCGACGCCCTACACGCGGCCAGCATGCTGGCCGTAGGCGCAATGTCGCAGCGCCACCGCAAAACTGCGATCACCGATGCCCTCATCGCGACCGGCTTTGCCGTCAGCGGATACGCCACGACATGGCGGCGACAGTGAGATCCCGGCCCTGCAGGCGTCCACGCGACCGAGCTAGGAACATTCCACAGGAAGGATCGCGATGAAGCTTCTTGCATCCCGCTGGCACCGGTCGACGGTGGTCGATCGCGGTGTCCACGGCATCGACAGAATGGTTCGCAATGTGGAGACCGGGCGGTTCGAGCGGAGCCTGGCTGCGTTGACCGCCGTCGGGTCGGTAGTGACCGCGGTGGAGATCTACTTCGAGCACGACAGTGCCAGTTTCGGCAACTCGATGATGTGGTGGCCGGTCGTTCTGGGACCGGTCGGTGCCGCCGCCGGGGTCGCCGGTTTCCTCGACCAGCGAATGGCGAAAACGGCGTTGCCGCTGGCGTCGGTGGTGATCGTCGCCAACGGTGTCCAGGGCACCTACCTGCACGGCCGCGGTATCGGCCGGAAACCGGGTGGCTGGTCCAACTTCCGCTACAACATGGAAATGGGACCGCCGTTGATGGCCCCGCTGCTGGTGACCATGGTCGGCGGCATGGGACTGCTCGCCGCACTGCTTCGGCGCGAACAGTGACCACCCCGCCCCGAAGCGCTGGCGCGGCGCCGCGATTTCCCGGCTTCGACGTCCTCGCCGAGTCCGGCCGGTGGGATCCGGTCACCGCCGCAGTGGTCCGCGCACGCACCGGAATACCACCGGATATTCGGTTCTTCAGCCCCGCCGAGGAAGCCGTCGTCACCGCGTTGGTCGATCACCTCCTCGGTCAACGGAGCGAGCCGATGGTCGCGGTCACGGCGCAGATCGACGCACGCCTGGTCGAATCACAGACCGATGGCTGGCATTACGAGGACATGCCGGCCGACCCGCAGGCCTGGCGCGACACCCTCGCCGACCTCAATACGGACGCCAGGGCCCGCTTCGGTGCGGGCTTCGCCGTCTGTTCGGCCAGCCGGCAGGCCGAACTGATCCAGGCCGTGCAGGATCTCGGTAGCAGCGTTTGGCACCGGCGGTCGGCTGCTCACGCGTGGAGTCTGTGGACTCGCTACGCGTGTACGGCGTTCTATTCGCATCCTTTGGCGTGGAACGAGATCGGATTCTCCGGTCCGGCCTACCCTCGCGGGTACAAGAACCTCGGGGTCGACCGCCGCGAAGGCCATGAAGTCGGGGATGCGCGCCCCGACGCGGACCCGATCCGACGGAGCCGGTGATGGGCGGCGTTCGTGCCCGCAACGAATCGGCCTGGCTGCTGCCCGACGACGGCACGCGCACCAATCACCGACTCCGTGAAGACATGCGCCGTTTCGACGACGACGATGACGTCGACATGGTGATCGTCGGCTGCGGTGCCGGCGGGTCCACATTGGCGCAGCGCCTGGCCCGCGCCGGCTGGACCGTCGTCGCGCTCGACGCCGGACCTTTCTGGGATCCCGATACCGACTGGGTCAGCGACGAAGCCGGCTCGCACCAGCTGTACTGGACCGAACCCCGGGTGATCGGAGGTGCGAATCCAGTGCCGTTGGGGTCCAACAACTCCGGTCGCGGCGTGGGCGGGTCGATGGTGCACTACGCCGGGTACACACCGCGGTTTCACCCCAGCGACTTCGCTACCAACAGCTGCGACGGTGTCGGCGCGGACTGGCCCATCAGCTACGGCGACCTGCGACCGTACTACGCCGACATCGAAGCCGAATTGCCCGTCGCCGGCGAGAAATGGCCGTGGGGCGATCCGCACAGTTACCCGCATCGCCCGCACCCGGTCGGCGGGAACGGTGAGATCTTCCTGCGTGGCGCCGACCGGCTGGGAATCACCGCGAAGGTCGGACCGGTCGCCATCACCAACGGCCGCTTCGGGAATCGGCCGCACTGCATCTACCGCGGCTTCTGTCTGCAAGGGTGCAAGGTCAACGCCAAAGCATCCCCCCTGATCACCCACATCCCCGACGCCCTCGCCCACGGTGCCGAGATCCGCGCAAACGCGATGGTCACTCGCGTCGCGGTCGACCCGCGCACCGGCGACGCCACCGGGGTGCACTACCTGCTCGGCGGGGTCGAGCATTTCCAACGCGCCCGTGCCGTGGCGATCGCCGGGTACTCCATCGAAACCCCACGGCTGCTGCTCAACTCGGCATCGGAGCGTTTCCCCGACGGACTGTGCAACGACTTCGACCAGGTCGGCCGGTACCTGATGGTGCAGGGGGCCCCGCAAACCGCCGGACGCTTCGAGGCCGAGGTGCGGATGTACAAAGCGCCGCCACCGGAGGTCAGCTCCGAACAGTTCTACGAAACCGATCCCGCCAAACCCTATAAGCGCGGATTCTCCATCCAAACCGTGTCCCCGCTGCCGATCACCTGGGCAGAACATGTTGCCGCGCAGGGGTACTGGGGTACGCGTCTGCGGGCGTACATGAGCGACTACGTGCATTGGTCGTGTTTGGGCGCGCTGTGCGAATTCCTGCCTCGACCCGACAACCGGGTCACCCTTGCCGACGAAACCGACCGCCACGGATTACCGGTGGCCCGGTTCTCCTACACCCAGTGCGACAACGACAAAGCACTGATGGCCGCCGCCCGGACGGTGATGGAGGACCTGCTCCATGCTGCCGGCGCCGAGGAGGTCATCACCATCGATCGGGCCGCCCATCTCGTCGGTGGGGCCCGCATGGCCGCCGACGAACGCCACGGCGTCGTCGACGCGCACTGCCGCAGCTTCGCGGTGAACAACCTCTACATCACCGACGGCAGCGTGCTGCCGACCCAGGGCGCCGCCAACCCAGCGCTGACCGTCATGGCCGTCGCCGCCCGCGCCGCCGATCACCTCACCCACCGCACCTGAGCTCATCCGAAAATTCGTCCGATCGAGGAGGAACCACTCATGGCAGCACAGAAAGTTTCCGACTACGTCCTGGCTCGCCTACGAGAATGGGGCGTGGAGCACGTGTTCGCCTTTCCCGGTGACGGCATCAACGGCATCCTCGCCGCCTGGGGCCGCGCCGACAACAACCCGGCCTTCATCCAATCCCGGCACGAGGAGATGAGCGCGTTCGAGGCCGTCGGGTATGCGAAGTTCACCGGCCGGCTCGGCGTCTGTATGGCCACCTCCGGTCCCGGTGCGATCCACCTCCTCAACGGCCTCTACGACGCGAAACTCGATCACGTCCCGGTGCTGGCGATCGTCGGACAAACCAACCGCAGCGCTATGGGTGGCTCCTACCAACAAGAAGTCGACCTGCTCAGCCTCTACAAAGATGTCGCCAGCGAGTACCTGCAGATGGTGACCGTCCCCGAGCAGCTGCCCAACGTGCTCGACCGCGCGATCCGCACCGCACTCGGCCGCCGCGCACCGACCGCGATCATCATCCCGGCCGACGTCCAGGAACTCGACTACTCACCGCCCACCCACGACTTCAAGATGGTGCCCTCGAGCACCGGCATCGACTGGCCTACCACAGTCCCCGACGACGACGCCCTCGTCCGCGCTGCGGAGATCCTCAACGCCGGCACCAAGGTCGCCATCCTCGCCGGGTCCGGCGCCCGCAACGCCCGAGCCGAGCTCGAACACGTCGCCGACCTCCTCGGCGCCGGCGTCGCAAAAGCATTACTCGGCAAAGACGTCCTCTCCGACGATCTGCCCTACGTCACCGGGGCGATCGGGCTGCTCGGCACCCGCCCCAGCTACGAGATGATGCGTGACTGCGACACCCTGCTCACCGTCGGGTCCAGCTTCCCCTACACCCAGTTCCTGCCCGGCTACGACCAGGCCCGGGCGGTGCAGATCGACATCGACCCGACGTTCATCGGCATGCGTTACCCCAACGAGGTCAACATGGTCGGCGACGCGGCCACCACCTTGCGGGCGCTGATCCCGTTGCTGACTCCGCGACCCGATCGATCCTGGCGGAACAAGATCGAGAAGAATGTGGCCCGCTGGTGGTCGGTGATGGCCGCCGAAGCAGCGGTGACGGCCGACCCGATCAACCCGATGCGACTGTTCGCCGAACTGTCCCCCCGGCTACCCGAGGACGCGATCGTCACCGCCGACTCCGGGTCGGCCGCCAACTGGTACGCACGACAACTCCGCTTCCGCGCCGACATGCGCGGATCCCTGTCGGGCAACCTCGCCACCATGGGACCCGGGGTGCCCTACGGCATCGGCGCCAAATTCGGACACCCTGCCCGGCCCGTCATCGTTTTCGCCGGTGACGGCGCGATGCAGATGAACGGCCTCGCCGAACTCATCACCATCAAGCGCTACTGGCAACTGTGGGACGACCCGCGGCTGATCGTGACCGTGCTGCACAACGACGACCTCAACCAGGTCACCTGGGAGATGCGGGCGATGTCGGGGGCACCGAAATTCGCCGAATCCCAGACACTGCCCGATGTCGACTACGCCGCCTTCGCAGCCGGTCTCGGCCTGCACGCGATCACCGTCACCGACCCCGAACAGATCGGACCGGCATGGGAACAGGCCTTGACCGCGAACCGGCCGACCGTCCTGGACGTGCACTGCGACCCCAACGTCCCCCCGGTGCCACCGCACGCCACCTACGACCAGATGAAACAAGCCGGCGCCGCCATGCTCAAAGGCGACGAAGACCTACGCGGCATCGTGAAAGAAGGGATCAAGATCAAAGCCCAAGAATTCCTACCGCACCCGACACAGTGAGCGCAGCCCGAGCGATGAGCGACACCCGTGTCGACGACGTCGACGTCACTGCCTACACCGTGCCCACCGACGCGCCAGAGGGAGACGGCACCCTCTCCTGGGATTCGACCACCATCGTGGTGGTCCGCATCCGCGCCGGCGATCAGGTCGGCACCGGCTGGACCTACGGGCCCGTCGCGTGCGCGACCGCGATCCGAGACCTCCTCGCCGACATCGTCATCGGACGCGATGCGCTCGATATCGGTGCTGCGTTCGACGCGATGGTCCGCGCGGTGCGCAACGCCGGACGCCCGGGAGCGATCGGCTACGCGATCTCCGCGGTCGACGTGGCGCTGTGGGACCTCAAAGCGCGGCTACTCGGCGTGGCCCTGCACCGCCTGCTCGGCGCCGTCCGCACCAAGGTCCCCGTCTACGGCAGCGGCGGGTTCACCACCTACGACCCCGATCAACTCCGCAGCCAGCTCTCCCGGTGGGTTTTCGAGCAAGTCATCCCGCGAGTGAAGATCAAGATCGGAGAATCCCGGGGCACCGACCCTGACCGCGACCTCGACCGAATCGCACTGTCCCGGAACATCATCGGCGAAGATATCGAGTTGTACGTCGATGCCAACGGCGGCTACACCCGCAAACAAGCCATCCGGGTGATACGCGCCGCCGCCGACTCCGACGTCCGCTGGTTCGAGGAACCTGTCTCCTCCGACGACCTCGACGGGCTACGGGCAGTCCGTGATGCCGTCGACGCCGACGTCGCCGCCGGCGAATACGGTCACGACCTCTACTACTTCCGCCGCATGTGCGCCGCCGGTGCCGTCGACTGCCTGCAAGTCGACGCATCTCGGTGCGGCGGGATCACCGAATGGCTCCGGGCAGCCGCGGTCGCCGCCTCGTTCGGGCTCGACATATCCGGACACTGCGCACCCCACCTGCACGTCCACGCCGCCACGGCCATACCCAACCTTCGCCACCTCGAATGGTTCCACGACCACGTCCGGATCGAATCACTATTCTTCGACGGCACCCTCGACCCCGCCGGCGGCACAATCAGCCCCGACCCCGACGCCCCAGGCCACGGCCTGACCTTGCGCCGCCCCGACATCGAGCAGTATCTGACCCGGTCCTCAATGATCAGATCACCCATCCGATCGTGACCTTGACCGACTTGCAGCACTCATCGCACCAGCGATCGAGTCTGAGGCGGCTCGCAAACGCGTTTGATAGACCGTGTGGAGTCGAATCAGGCGTCTCGCGAGTCTCGACAGGCTGTCTCGAAATCAACGTCTCAGTTGGCAGACAGCGCGTAAGGAGACTCATGGCGAGGTTCGGGTACGCGAGGGTGTCGACCCGCGAGCAGAATCCCGATCATCAGGTTGACACGCTGCTGCGAGCGGGGGTGCCGGAGCAGCAGATCTTCATCGACGGCGAACGGGAAGCCGAGTTCGTCGCGCCCAGGTTCCAAAGTCGGTTACAGACTCACTACGTGTCGCGAACACTGTCCGCGACGCGACCGGCCACGCAGGCGGACCCTTCCGACCAGCGGATAATGGACGGGGTAACTGTCGAAGCTTTTCCGACGATATGTGCAATCGGAGCGACACTTCGACCGGAAGTGAGTGACGATGAGCAACGATGCCGATGCGCAGTCCCCGGTCGGAGTGGCGGCTCTCATCCGGTCGGTCCGCACCCAGCTCGAGGATCTGCTGTCTGAAACATCCGACCTAGCGGTCGAGGAACGGCTACGCAATGTCGACCGGATCGTGGACTGCATGAAGCGCAGAATTGTCGAGATGACCCCCGAAGAGCTCGCCCGGGTCTGGGCCATTTTCGGTTACCCCGATAGTCGCGCCACTCGGCACTGACCACCGACCCGACAACACCCAGCGGCAACCATCACCGTCATGAACCGGACCGAACATAACCACACGCTGCATTGCTCCTACTGCGAACGTCGCTTCGCCACCGATCATCGCGATCCGCGCGCCGACGCACACGGCAACGGCTGGGTCGTCACCGCCGAAGTGACCATCTGCCCCGCCTGCGCAAACGCCCATGCGAACACCCCGTCAGGGGCCAGGCCAGTGGCGTAGCGGAACGCCGAGTTCGACTACGTCTGGATGCCGACCTTTCTGGAGCGGTGGCAGCCCCTGCGGCCGCTGAAGTGGGCGGTGAGTGCGATTTGCCAGATTAGCGGCGTTGTCCAGGCCGGTTGTCCCGCGGAACCGACATTCGAGCTAGGTCAATGCGGTGGTAATGGCGTGGGCGATCCAGTCGGCGTAGCGCTCCAGCGACCAACCGCGATCAAGCACCAAGAGCTCGTAGAGTTCGACCGCGACATAGGTCCAAAGGACGTCGCGTACCTCGTCGAGCTCGATCCCGACCCGTAACTGTCCGGTGTCGAGTAGGTGTCGGCCGAGCATCGTCATTCCAGTCAAGCGTTCGTGGAGCAGCTGGCACCACACAACATCGAGCGCATCGTCGATGAGGCGCCCGTCGCGTATAAGGATCTGCACCTTCGCCGATCGTTGTTGTCGGCGAGCCAGTCCTTGCACATAGATCTCGATCTTTCGCCGAACATCGGGCTCTACCGCCACCGCCGCGGCGGAAGGTCGGTCGGCGATCGTCGCGTCCTCGTGATCGCCGGCGATCACGAAATCGAACACCGCTTTCGCCAGCGTCGCCTTGGTGCCGAACACCTTGTAGATGCTCTCTGCCGAAACTCCCGCGTGGCGGGCGATCGCGGCGATGGAAGTCGACCGAAAGCCATTGTGTTCGAACAAATCCAGAGCAGCCTCCACCACGGCGTGCCGACGGGCCGCGGCCTGCTCACGTCGACGGGATGCGTCGTAACTTCTCTTGACTTCGCTCATCGCCCATCCGATACTTTTAAATACAGTTCAACTGTATCTATTTTGGAGAACACATGAACACACCACCCTCGGCCGTGGTCAGCGACCCCAAAGCAACTGCGGTCGGCAGCATTCACGCAATGGCACACGGTAGCCGTCCAGACTTCGACGGCTACATCGCCGCCGACGGTTTCACCCGCGAGCAGCGAGCCGCACCCCCCTCCGCCCGCGGCACCGGACCCGGCGCCTTCTTTGCATTGGCACAGTGGATTCGCGCGTCGATCGCCGATCTGGACTACGAGATCCATCATGTCGCCGCCGACGGCGACCTGGTCACGGTCAACTCGACAATGAGCGGCCGCCACGTTGCACCAGCGGTCTTCTATACCGACGACGGAAAAGTCGAGACGGTCTTTCCGCCGACCGGGAAATCGTTCGCCATCACCCAATCGCACTGGTTTCGGATCGCCGACGACAAGATCATCGAACATTGGGCCAACCGCGACGATCTCGGGATGGCCAAGGCCCTCGGATGGGTCCCACCGACACCGGTGTATCTCGCTAGGATGGCGCTGGCCAGACGACGGTTTCGCCACGCCGGACGCCGTCGGTGACCGCATTCGCGCTGACCACGGCGTCGGGCCCCAAGAAGTCGAGCCAGGCTCGCGCCGATTATGCGCATCCCGATCCATATTGAACGGCAACCCACACTGGGGTTGGCTACGCCTTGCTCCACGTAGTCCGCGACACCTGAGAGAGTAATCCGATCTCGGAGTGAAATCCGCGACTACTTCAGAGTGCGGATCGAGTAGGCGATTGGTTCAGGTTACGGCGGGTCCACGAAGCGCCGAGTTGACATCATGGCCCCCACGCTCTAATGGACGTTCGAACCTTAATGGCCTCAATTACCAAATGCTGAGTTGTGCGTCGTCGCGGTCACGGCGTCGGGTTTTGCGTTGCCGGCGAATCGAACGGGTGCCGGCTGCCGTCGTTACCTGAGCACGGTGTGCGAGTGCTTCGCGGATCAGTGAACGCCGTTGGCGATAGATATCGGCGCTGAGCTGATCGCGGAAAATGGCGTACCACGGGGCAGTTCCGGGCGCAGGCATGTCCAGCAGTCGATCCGTGATTCGGTCCAGCAGCACGTCATATTTGTCGCGCAGAATTTGCGCGGCATCATCGAGTGCGGCGCTCGACACGGTGACAGGTCGATCGGCACCACTCATTCGCGCAGGCTACATCCAGCCACCGACACGCGCCCGGCGGAACTGACGTAGTGTCCCAGCTCGAATTGTTGCTTCGGCGCAATTGATTCGGGCAGGATTCGTGGCATGAACGCTGTGCAGCGTCCCTCCTCGCACGCCGGGCCACCTAAGCGGGTCAAGTGGACGCCGTACTGCGGGCCTCGTGGGCCCTGGTGGGCATCGCTGCAGGCTCGATCGCTGCAGTCGACGAGCAGGTGACTCTCCCGCACTTACGCATCCTGGTCATGATCGCCACCAGGGGCACTGAATCTGGCGGCTGTCGTTCGCCGGGCTCGGCGTCAATCCGTCCAACGCCAGTCGCGCCTGTGACCGGCTACTCAAGGCAAGGCTGGTGGATCGTCGCGAATGCCCGGTCGACCGTCGCAACGTGACCTTGAGCCTGACCGAAGCCGGCCACGACGTCGTCGACACGGTGACGACGCACCGCCGCATGGCAATCGCGGCGGTGTTGAAGCGAATACCCGCCGGTGACTTTCTACTGGGCAACACCGATCATGCTCTCGTCGTTCTTCATCGGTGCCGATATCGATCATTGTCTCATCGGACCGGGGACCGCGGGTGGCGGCGTTGGACAGTTTCGCCACGGCAGCGGGCGAACCCTCCGACACCGACCTGACCTTGCTCTGGCCGTCTACATCGTGACCACTGACGCGGCATCGGTGTGTAAACGCAATCATTGCGGGTACGCAATGCTTGTGCCACGCTGGAATCAGCGAGCCGCGAAAGCGCGAAAGATCGGCGTCGCGGCGGTATCGACCGGACCAGCGGAAAGGACCGTGGAAAATGGTGGTCAGCAGGGACGCGATCGCCAATCCGTGGGGTACCCGTACTCCGTACCGACGAGGCGAGCGGTGGCCGGTTCGTGTCGACACCCACCTGGCCGCCGGAGTGTCCCCGCAGCAGGTCGACGCGTGGGTGCAATCGGCGTCGATCCTGCATTCGAACGGGGACGGCATCGACATTGCGGTCAAAGACGACCGCATTGTCGGTGTCCGGGGCCGCGCAGTCGACCGCGTCAACCACGGTCGCCTCGGGCCGAAGGATCTGTTCGGGTGGCAAGCGAACTCGTCACCGGATCGATTGACGCAACCATTGGTGCGGCGCAACGGCGAATTGGTCGAAACCGACTGGGATACGGCGATGAACGAGGTCGTAGCGCAGAGCAAGACGTTGCTGAACGAGCAAGGGCCGAGCGCAATCGGGTTCTACACCTCGGGGCAGCTGTTTCTCGAGGAGTACTACACCCTCGGGGTGATCGCGCACGGCGCGATCGGCACCAATCACCTCGACGGCAATACTCGTCTGTGCACTGCGACGGCCGCGCAAGCGTTGAAGGAGTCGTTCGGGTGTGACGGCCAGCCGGGCTCCTACACCGATATCGATCACGCCGAGGTGATCGCGTTGTTCGGCCACAACATGGCCGAAACCCAACCGGTGTTGTGGACGCGGATCCTCGATCGTCTCGCCGGCCAGGACCCGCCCGCGATCGTCTGTGTGGATCCCCGTCCGACACCCGTCGCCTGGCATGCCACCGTCCACTTGGCGCCGTTGCCCGGGACCAACGTGGCCCTGATGAACGGGTTGCTGCACGAAATCATCGCCCACGACTGGGTCGACCATGACTACATAGATGCTCACGCTGTCGGGTTCGACGAGCTCGTGGCCCGGGTGCGCGGGTATCCACCGGAGCGTGTCGCCAGGATTTGCGGCGTCGACGCCGACGAACTTCGTCGCGCCGCAGCACTTCTGGGAACAACGCAGCGTTTGGTGTCGACTGTGCTGCAGGGGTTCTACCAATCACATCAGGCGACCGCTGCGGCGGTGCAGGTCAACAACATTCATATTGTGCGAGGAATGTTGGGCAAACCCGGCGGCGGCGTGCTGCAGATGAACGGACAGCCGACCGCACAGAACACCCGCGAATGCGGCGCCGACGGCGACCTGGCGGGGTTTCGCAACTGGGCCAACGATACGCACGTGGCCGGGCTGGCCGCGTTGTGGAATCTCGATGTCGATCAGATTCCGCACTATGGCCCGCCGACACACGCCATGCAGATGTTTCGGTATGCCGAACAAGGGTCGCTGCGGATGCTGTGGATCAGCGCGACCAATCCGGCCGTCTCGTTGCCCGAACTGGCCCGTATCCGGGCAATCCTGAGCCAGGACCGGCTGTTCGTCGTCGTACAGGATGTGTTTCTCACCGAAACAGCGGCACTTGCCGACGTGGTACTGCCCGCCGCGACGTGGGGTGAGAAGACCGGCACGTTCACCAATGTCGACCGCACCGTGCACTTGTCGGACAAAGCGGTGCGCCCGCCCGGGCAGGCACGTGCGGATCTCGACATCTTCCTCGACTTCGCCCGCCGCATGGATTTTCGGGATCGCGATGGAAAACCGTTGCCGCCCTGGACCGATGCCGAGTCGGCGTTCGAAGCCTGGAAGAAATGCAGCGCCGGACGACCGTGTGACTACACCGGCATCACCTACGCGAAACTGCGCGGCGGCAGCGGAATCCAGTGGCCGTGCAGCACCGACCATCCCGACGGCACCGAACGCCTCTACGCAGACGGCCGGTTCTGTAGTGCTCCGGACTACTGCGAGTCCTACGGCAAGGACCTGCTGACCGGTACACCGGTGGGACCGACCGAATACCGGGCGCTCAACCCGTTCGGAAAAGCGATCATCAAGGCTGCCGACTACCGGCCCGCGCACGAGCAACCAGACGCCGACTATCCGTTCGCGCTGATCACCGGACGCACCCTGTACCACTTTCACACCCGCACCAAAACTGCACGGGCACCACAACTTCAGGCCGCCGCACCGCAGGTCTGGGTGGAGATCGCCGCGACCGATGCCGAGCAGGCCGGCATCGGCGAGGGAGATCTCGTCGACGTGTCCTCACCACGTGGGGCTGTCCGGGCGCAGGCGCGGGTCAGCGCGATCCGGCCCGGTGTGCTGTTCGTCCCGTTCCATTACGGCTACTGGGACGCCGGGAACGATGAGATCGCCCAGCACGACCGGGCCGGCAACGAACTGACCGCCACCGAGTGGGATCCAGCATCCAAACAGCCGATCTTCAAAACCGCTGCCGCCCGCATCCGCCGGATCACAGCAGGCGACGGCACACCGGCCCCGGCACCGACGACCACCGCATCGGCACCCGTCGATACCACCATCGAACCGACTGTCGGCGACGCCACAGCCCGCACCACCGAAGAAGTCCAGCAGGGGCCACGATGAAACTTGCACTCGCACTGCGCGAACTGCACCGCTGCGAACGCACACTCGCCATGGAATTGCGCGCCATCGCCGCCCGGCACAAGAGCGACCACGAAATCTATTACGTCGCCGGCGATCTCGCGGCATGGTCCGACGACCACGTGCGCGAACTCGCCCGCACCGGCCAACGCTACGACCTCGATCTGACTCTTAATCCGCGCACCCACCCTGTCACCGCACCGCTGCAGGAAAAGTTGAGCACTCTGCTCGGGCGCCGCCCCGAGCCGGCGTTGCTGCTGCTAATCGACCTGCGGCACGCGTACCGCGTCGCGGCAGGAGTGTCGCTGGACTGGGAACTGCTCGCCCAAGGCGCACAGGCCACAAAGGACGCCGACCTGCTCGCACTCGCTACTCGATGCCACGCGCAAACCCTGCGGCAGATGCGGTGGGCCAACGCAATGCTCAAAATCCTCTCACCACAAGTGTTGGCGAGCTGAACCGTCATGCTGAGATTCTTCGTGGTCGCGGCACTGGGTCTCGTCGTTGTCGCCGCGATCGGACTTGCCACCTTCGGCTGGTGGGGATGGTGGGTCGCCGCGGCGGTGCTGGCTCTTCTGCTCGTCGTGGGCGTGTACGACCTGGTGCAGCGCCGACATTCGGTTTTGCGGAACTATCCGGTGCTCGGTCACATGCGGTACCTGCTGGAAAGCTTGCGCCCGGAGCTGCAGCAGTACTTCATCGAGCGCAACTTCGATGGCCGGCCGTTCGACCGTGACATCCGCAGCATCGTCTACGAACGAGCCAAAGGCATACACGGCGAGTTGTCGTTCGGCACCGAACGTGACGTCGAAGAGATCGGCTACGAATTCCTGGTGCATTCGGTTGCCCCGGTCCCCGAACCCGAGCAGCCGCCGCGGGTGATGATCGGCGGACCGGACTGTCGGCACCCGTACGCGATGTCGCTGCTGAACGTGTCGTCGATGAGCTTCGGCGCGCTGTCCGGCAACGCATTACGCGCACTCAACGCCGCCGCCGCCCGGGGCGGCTTCGCCCACGACACCGGCGAAGGCGGACTCACCCCATACCATCTCGACGGCGGCGGCGACGTGATCTGGGAAATCGGGTCCGGCTACTTCGGCGCCCGTGACAACGACGGCCGATTCGCCCCCGACCAGTTCGCCGACAAAGCCGCACACCCCCACGTGAAAGCGATCTCGCTGAAACTGAGCCAAGGCGCGAAACCCGGTATCGGAGGGGTACTTCCGGCAGCGAAAGTCAGCGCCGAGATCGCACGGTACCGAGGCGTGCCCGCACACGAGAAATGCGTCAGCCCTGCTGCGCACACCGCATTCCACACGCCCCGCGAACTCGTACTGTTCGTCGCCCAGTTGCGCGAACTCGCCGATGGAAAACCTGTTGGGTTCAAGTTATGTGTCGGCTCCCGGGTCGACGTGCTCGCGATCTGCAAGGCAATGAGAGCGGAATCGACCACCCCCGACTTCATCGTCGTCGACGGCGCAGAGGGCGGAACCGCCGCTGCGCCTTTGGAATACGAAGATCACGTTGGTCTGCCGCTGACGGAGGGATTGATCACGATGCACAACGCCCTCGTCGGCACCGGGCTGCGCGACCGAATCAAGATCGGCGCCAGCGGGAAGGTGGCGGCGGGCAACGACATTGTCAAACGACTCATTCAAGGTGCCGACTACACCAACGCTGCGCGCGCCATGATGATGGCGATCGGGTGCATCCAGGCCCAGCTCTGTCACACCAACAAGTGCCCCGTCGGTGTCGCCACGCAAGACCCGAAGCGGGCCCGAGCGCTCGACGTCGGAGACAAATCCCAACGCGCACAACGTTATCAAGCAGCCACTGTCGCTCAGGCTGTGCAAATCATGGCATCCCTCGGTGTCAGCGACCCCGCCGACCTCACGCCGCACATGCTGATCAAGCGGCTCACCCCCACCCACATCCGCTCCTACGCCGAGATCTACGAATGGCTCGAACCCGGCCAACTCCTGGCCGAGCCCCCACCGACCTGGGCCGACGACTGGACCGCCGCCGACCCGGACTCCTTCCGCGCTCGGTAAAACCGGGAGGATCAGCCATGCCAACCATCGTCGAGGTCGACCGGCTCACCCGCCGGTTCGGTTCCCGTCGCGGCGTCACCGACATCAGCTTCGACATCGCAGCCGGCGAAGTGTTCGGCTTCCTCGGGCCCAATGGTGCAGGCAAATCCACCACAATCCGTTTGTTACTCGGGTTATATCGTGCAAACTCCGGTCGAACGACCGTATTCGGCCTCGACCCAGTCGCCGACAGCGTCGAGATCCACCGCCGCATCGGCTACCTACCTGGTGAACTCGCACTGTATCCACGGCTCACCGGGCAACGACACCTCGACGGTGTGGCACGAATATGTGCCCTGACCGATTACGTGTATCGAGACGAATTGGTGGAGCGCTTCGATGTCGAACTCGACACACCGGTGCATACCCTGTCCAAGGGCAATCGGCAAAAGATCGGTCTGGTGCAGGCGTTCATGCACAAACCGGAGCTGCTCATCCTGGACGAGCCGACCTCCGGTCTCGACCCCTTACTACAGGACGAGTTCGTCCGACTGGTGCGCGAAACCGCCGACGACGGTCGAACCGTGTTTCTGTCCTCGCACGAGCTCGACGAGGTACAACGGCTGGTGGACCGTCTCGCCATCATCAAAGACGGCCGCATCGTCGTCACCGACACCATCGAACACCTGCGCCGCCAGGCACCGCGCACAATCGAACTGCACTTCGACCACCACGTCGACCGGCATCGTTTCGACGGACTTAGCGGGGTGCGACTCATCGACCACACCCGCGGCCGAATCACACTTTCCGTCACCGCGCCGATCGGCCCTCTGCTGCGCCTGATCGCGGAACTCGAACCGATCGACATGACCGCGCGCGCTGCCGATCTCGACGAGTTGTTTCTCGAGTACTACCGCAAGGATAGGGACCCGGAGGTCGTCGATGCTGAGTGAACTGACTCGAATCGACCTGCGCCTGCGCCGACGTTCGATGATCGGTTACACCGTCGGTATGGCCGTCTATGCCTTCGTCATCGTGGCGCTCTATCCCACGTTCAAGAGCGATTCGGGACTTGATAAGTTCAGCGAGGGCAACTCCACGGTGGCTGCCCTCTTCGGCGCCAGCGGCTCACTGACCACCTCCTCGGGCTGGCTGAACGCGAATTTGTATGCCAATTTCGTGCCCCTGGTGGTGCTGTTGCTGGCCATCGGCTACGGCGCTTCGTCCGTTGCTGGGCAAAACGAAGACGGCACGCTCGGAACAGTAATCGCGCTCCCGATATCCCGGCGCCGGGTCGTGGCGCAGAAAATCGTCGCGCTGTGTCTGACGACTGTCCCGGTGGCCGCAATCACCGCGGTCTTCGTCGCTGTCGGACGCGCCTTCGACCTGTCCGTCGACACTGCCCACCTGGTCGGTATCACCCTCGGGGTGCTGCTGCTCGGCGTCGACTTCGGCGCCCTTGCCATGTTGATCGGTGCCGCGACCGCGAGCAGAGGCACCGCCCTCGGCGTCTCCTCGTCGGTAGCAGCCGCGTCGTATCTGATCAGTTCACTGGCCCCGGCTGTGCACTGGATCGAGCCGGCCCGCTACGGATCGTTGTTCTTCTACGCCGTCGGCGACGGGCAACTTGTCAACGGACTCAAAGTTCCGGCGTTCGTGGTTCTCGTGTCGGTCACCGTGGTCTTGGTCGCTGCCACCGTGGTCGTGTTCGAGCGTCTCGACGTGCGCTGACCGACCAGCCGCGGCGCAGCGGCTACGCGGCATAGTCTTAAGCCGTAGATGGTGTCTCGTCCAACGCTTCTCGAGTGTTCGAGTGAAATCAGCGACTACTCGAGAGTGAGTCAGGTTGCGAGGCGAGCGAGCCGGTCCATGATGGGCAGCATCTGCACCTCCGCGGCGGCGCCGCGCTTAGATCGAGTGCGCTGCCGGACTGTCGCCTCGCGGAACTACAGCACTCGACGAACTCGACGAGTCTGCCGAGGTGAATTGACGTAACGCCAACCGGGCGACCGCAATCTGTGCCGGTTCGCTCCGGCAGATCCAGGGGCGGGGCAGATACTAGGCTAAGCAACAGTCGACGTGTTCCTGAGCCATGACGTCTCCGTCGATTGATCTCGAACTTCCTGGACCAGCGGTTGAGGATGTGTCACTGCCCGAAGCCCTCCGGTGAGCTGGCATCATCCCTGTTGACAAGATTGCGTTTGACGCGATGAATCTTCACTGCGGGTGAAGTCGAGGAGGTGCGAGTTGGGCCTGGCTGTGGTTCGCGATCTGCGCGAGCATCGAACGCCGTCGACCGAGGAGGATCTGGCCGACTTCGAGACCGACGTGCTGGCCGGGTTCGTGCTCGCGCGGGCCTCGGCGGGCTGGTGGACAGCACGATCCGCAACGACACCAACCACCTCGAGTAACCCACTCCGACCGACAATCCGAGCTAATCTCGGAGACAACAACCCGCCGCGATTCACGAGAGCAGCACCGGAACTACGGTGGGTTCTCGCCGAAAAGGCTTCAGTCACACTGAACTTGCGCACTTCCCAGAACTCCCGAAGCTGGCCCAAGCCGCAAGGTAGCCGGGCACTAGGCAGCTTCATTGAGGTCCGCACGACACAGCGGTATATGTGACGGCTCGGCTTGGTGGCGGGTGCCGGTATTCGACGGCCCGTGGCTGCGGCAGGTCAGCTTGCCTGCGTGTCCAGGATTGATTCGTCCGCGAGGGGGCTGGTGAGCAGGATCTCGGTGGTGCGGCAGATACCGCATTTGTCCGAGCACTGGATAATTTCGTAGCACCGAATGCCGGCGCTGCAACAGGTCGTATGTGCCGACCACCAACAGGAAGGCCAGCAACGCGGCGTCCACCACGCCCATGATCCGAACGCGGCAAGCAGGGTGGTGGCGACGACGACGACACCGAGCGCTGCGACGACGAGAAACCTAAGCATCGATCAACGACTCGCCTCTACCGAAGTATCGCGGTTGCGGGTGGAGCTTGCCTACCTGCCGGTCGAATCTGGTTGCGCGTTGTGTGTCACGAGGTCGCTCGTAGCGGCCAGAATGCGGGGGACTGGGGTGGTCGTGAGCTTGGTGATCCGGATTCGCCAGTCGCGGGGTTCGGTGTTGAGGTACTCCCATCGATAGCTGTTGGGGTGGTCGGTCTCGAACTCGTCTCGCAGATGCTTCGGGTCGTGATCGTTGACCAACACGAACGAGTGGCCACAGGCGAGTGCGTTGTAGGTGGCGAAGATCGTGGGGTGCTTGTCCGGTTTGCGCAACTGCCGCACGTCGAGCACATGCGGCGGTTTCTCCTCGTCGGCCATGTGTATATCCTGCCAATAGTTTGTACAATGATCCTTTGTGTAAACTATAGAGCATGGCGCACCCGGGTACCTCCTCGCCCGGAGATCCCGCTCGTCGGGAATCCATCACAAGGGGGACCGAGCGAGAGGAAGCCTGAAACGCGTGCCGAAGAGAACGAACAAGAACCCGGATCCGATGAATCGGCGTCGAAGTGTGCTGCGGATGCTCAACGACGCGACGACGCCGTTGAGCATCGTCGACATCGCCGGTCGGCTGGATGTCCATCCGAACACGGTCAGATTCCACCTGGATCGCCTGGTCGAGAACGGTCAGGTAAAGCGTGTCGAGGTCGATCGACGGGTGCCGGGACGTCCTCCACAGTTTTTCGAGGCAGTGCGGCAGATGGACCCGAACGGGCCGAGGCGCTATCGACTGCTCGCTGAGGTCCTCGCGCTCGACCTCGCTACGGCACCCGATTCCGATGTCCGCGCGGTCGAGGCGGGTCGAGCCTGGGGGCGCCAATCGTCTTTCGGTCGGCACGACGCAATGAGGCCGCCGGCGGAGTCTGTTCCGCGGCTCGTAACTCTGCTCGACGACTTGGGCTTTGCACCCGAACGACGCGAAGTCCAAGGAGGCGAACAGATCGGACTGAGAAACTGTCCGTTTCTCGAGCTTGCCTCGACCGACCCCGGAATCGTCTGCCTCATCCATCTGGGCCTGATGCAGGGCGCGATGGATGCCTGGCAGTCGCCCGTCGCGGTCGACCGGCTGTCCCCGTTCGTCGAACCCGACTTGTGCGTAGCCCATCTCACTCGGGCGAAGCCAACTTCATGAGCGCCAGGCTTACGCCCGCGCGAGGCGGGGGAATCGAGACGGGACCGGTCACTGGTGACGCTCGCGGTCGCCTGCGACGCTCGTCGGCACCGTTGTCCGCCGACAGTCGGATCACCGAGTACCCCGGCCGGATATTCGTTGTCGCCGGGAGTTGCTGTGTCGTCCTGGGCGGCCTGGTTGCGGCCGTCACCGAGCCGCTGGAGCTGGTCAAGGGGAGCTGGTTGGCGGCCTATCTCGTTCTGGTGTGCGGTGCCGCGCAATACGCGTTCGGGACGGTGCAACTACGCCTCGCGGGTCCGTCGATCCCGCCGGCTAGGGCATGGGCACAGCTGACGTGCTGGAATCTTGGTAACGCCGCGGTCATCTGGGGAACCCTGACCGGTGTACCGGTCATCGTCGATGCTGGCGGCGCGCTGCTGGTCATCGGACTGGGCATCGCACTTCTCGCCTCCCGCCCGGCCGGGCCACGGCTCGCGGGCCGGGTTTACCGGTGTGTATTGGTAGTGCTTCTCCTCAGCGTCCCCATCGGGCTGGCGCTCGCCCACCTGCGACATACCGCCTGATTCACGACCCCAGAATCATTCACCGTTCTCGCTGAAGCCCATCGCGGCGAGAAGCGCGCTCGCTCAGATCCTCACGGTGATGACGTCTCGTAGCGCGGTGATCTCCGTGGTGCCCAGCGTCTGGTCCTTGATGGTCTGCTCGATGAGGTCGCTGTATCGGTGGGCGAGGACGACGATCGCGAGGGTGTGGGCGTCCAGGATTTGCGTCGCGGTATAGGTGCCGACGGTGACGTTCGGCAATCCATCGAGCGTGAGGTTCGAGATTGTGTGTTCGATGTCGGCGACGACGCCCATGGACCTTCTCCTTGCGGGTGGGAAACGAAGTTCGACTGCCCGACGACCTGCGCCGATCCGAATTCGACGACCTGTCGTGGGGTAGTGAACCCCCGGCGGGGTTGGCTGTGGGCCTATATATATCGTAGCACGATATAATCGTGGCGGCAGGCCCTGAACTGGGTGGCGTGACAACCTTGGGTCCGAGATGGCGAGAGGGCCGACGGTGACGACGCCCGGAATCGACTTCGGCGGCGGATTCGGTTCTGGCTACGGTCGTCGCTATCGAGGTCGCGGGTTCACGAGGCTGGGGGCGGTTGCTCTCCCGGGGTGAGGAACTTGGATGGATCGCTACCTGCTCGAACGCCGATGTGGAACCACTGCGCGAATCCCTGCGGGTCGCGACGCTCGATTTCATCGAGGTAGTACTGGCGGGTCCGGGCAAGTCTTAGCTGGTCGGTCACCGACGAAGTGTTTTGCAGCGCGGTAAAACTGGTGCGCCAGGCGTGGCAGAGCGCTTCGTCGGACAATTCCGCAAAGGCGTCTGGCGCGGGATCCGGGATGCTGGCGGCTCCCGCGTGATCACCCCCGGTAGTTGCCTGTTGCTCGAGTAGTCGTGCTATCGGCGGCCAGCTACAGAGCCGACGCGTCACCGGTGGGGCGGTCACAATCATGACGAACACCAGCGGCACGGCCGCAGCGCCGGACAGGGTGATTAGCCCGACGATGCTGACCGTAACCGCTGCCGCGGCCGTCCCGCTCACAGCGGCGGTGGGCAGGCACGAACGCCACGAACCCAGTGTCGCGGGGGCGGTGGACTCGGCGACGGTCAACCAACCCAGAACTCCGCCGACCACTGCCGCGGCGAACGCGCCGGCAACGAGTTCGGCGGGCGGGATGGTGAAGGCAGCGACCGCCGCGCCGACCAGTCCTAGCGGCACCGTAACCATCCACCAGATGATTCGGGAGACACTCATGGGAGGTAATCCTTTGCACCGGTGTGGTTCTCACACGCTGCGATCATCGGTCGTCGCGCTGTTCACGCGCGCGGCGCGCGGGCGAGCGGGTCGGACGTGTGCCGCGCCAGGTGGGCGACGCAGGTGTGCGGGGTTTCCCACGGGATGAGTCGGATGTCGGTTTCCGGTGCGTGAAGCCGGGCGAGAACACCGCGCAACAGACCGAGGTGTACGGCGCACACGACGTTCGGGCTTTCTCGGGCGACCGGCTCGAATGGGCAGGCGTGCAACCGGATTCGCAGTTCCTCCGGTGTGGATTCGAGCGCGGGGTCGAATCCCATCTCCGCGAACAGTGTGGTGATGGTGTTCGCGGCCTCCTCGACCGACCGGGGAGACACCGGTGTATCGGTGAAGTCTTCGAGTCCCCACGCCCGGCCGGCCGCCTCAGCGCGATGCGCGGGATCGTCGTCTCCCGCGCTCGCCCAGTGCGTCGCCAACACACCGGCCAGCCGTTCGTACCCGGAGTCGGCACGGTGGTCCGGTTCGAGGGGAGCCGGGGCCCGGTAGAGCTGGCGGGGACGGCCCCGCGCCGGATTCGGCTCGGGCTCGGCCGACACGAGTCCTGCGGTGGTCAACGCGTCGAGGTGAAAGCGGACTGTAGTCACGTGCAGATCGCATACCGCCGCCAATTCGCTGATCGTCATCGGCGTGGGGCTGACCCGCAACACATCCAGTAGTCGGACCCGCCGACCCGACGCCAGCACGGCATGGGTGCTGGCGCGTTCGGCAACGGTTCCTTTTCGTATCGCCATACTGTATGACTTTAGAGGAAGATATTCCTTTTAAAAAGGGTCGCTTCACGGAGGTGGGCTATGACCTATGTGATCGCGGAGCCGTGCGTCGATGTGATGGATCGGGCCTGCGTCGAGGAGTGCCCGGTCGACTGCATCTACGAGGGCGGCCGGTCGCTCTACATCCACCCCGACGAATGCATCGACTGCGGTGCATGTGAACCGGTCTGCCCAGTGGAGGCCATCTTTTACGACGGCGATGTGCCCGCCGAGTGGGTGGTTTTCATCGACGACAACGCGAGGTTCTTCCACACTGCGCTCCCGGGTGCGAGCGAGGCGTTGGGATCGCCGGGTGGGGCGGGCGAGCTCGGCCCTCTCGCCGCGGACACCGAGTTGGTGGGCAGGCGCCCGCACGCGAACCCAACCAGTGCGGATAAAGACGGTGGCGGTGCGCAGTGAGCGCCATAGTTGTCGAACCGACTCCCACCCGACCGTTCCCGCCGCGTGGAGGGCTCAAGGGCTCGTTTCTCTATCGTGCGATGACGACCACCGACCCCAAGATGCTGGGCTTGATGTACATGGTCACCTCGTTCGGGTTCTTCATGGTGGGCGGACTGATGGCGCTGCTGATGCGCACCGAACTCGCGGTGCCGGGTCTGCAGTTCCTGTCCAACGAGCAGTACAACCAGTTGTTCACCATGCACGGCACGATCATGCTGTTGCTGTACGCGACGCCGATCGTGTTCGGTTTCGCGAACTACATTCTGCCGCTGCAGATCGGGGCGCCGGACGTGGCGTTTCCGCGGCTCAACGCGTTCAGCTACTGGCTGTATCTGTTCGGCGCCCTGATCACGGTGTCCGGTTTCCTTACGCCGGGCGGGGCCGCGGACTTCGGGTGGACGGCGTATTCGCCGCTGAGCAGCGCCCTGCATTCCCCGGGTGTGGGTGGCGATCTGTGGATTACCGGTTTGGCGATCGCGGGGCTGGGCACGATCCTCGGTGCGGTCAACATGATCACTACCGTGGTGTGCCTGCGCGCACCGGGCATGACGATGTTCCGGATGCCGATCTTCACCTGGAACGTCTTCGTCACGATGATCATGGCGCTCGTCGTCTTCCCGCTTCTGACTGCCGCGCTGATGGGTCTGCTGGCTGACCGGCATCTCGGCGCGCATATCTACGACCCGGCTACCGGCGGCGTCATGCTCTGGCAACACCTGTTCTGGTTTTTCGGTCACCCCGAGGTGTACATCGTGGCGATCCCGTTCTTCGGCATCGTCTCCGAGATCTTCCCGGTGTTCAGCCGCAAACCGATCTTCGGATACACCCCGCTCGTCTACGCCACCTTCTCGATCGCGGCCCTGTCCATGGCGGTGTGGGCCCATCACATGTTCGCCACCGGCGCCGTGCTGCTGCCCTTCTTTTCGCTGATGAGCTTCTTCATCGCGGTACCGACCGGCATCAAGTTCTTCAACTGGATCGGCACGATGTGGCGCGGCCAGCTCACGTTCGAAACCCCGATGCTGTTCTCCATCGGGTTCCTGGTGACCTTCCTGTTCGGTGGCCTGTCCGGCGTCATCCTGGCCAGCCCACCGCTGGACTTCCACGTCACCGACTCCTACTTCCTGGTCGCACACTTCCATTACGTGCTGTTCGGCACCATCGTGTTCGCCACCTACGCCGGCATCTACTTCTGGTTCCCGAAGATGACCGGGCGGATGATGGACGAACGCCTCGGCAAATGGCACTTCTGGACGACGTTGATCGGGTTCCATTCCACGTTCCTTGTGCAGCATTGGCTCGGCAACAATGGGATGCCGCGGCGCTACGCCGACTACTTGCCCAGCGACGGGTTCACGACGTTGAACTCGATTTCCACGATCGGGTCTTTCGTTCTGGGTGGGTCGTTGCTGCCATTTATCTGGAATGTCTTCAAGTCCTACCGCTACGGCCAAGTCGTCACCGTGGACGATCCGTGGGGATCTGGAAACTCGCTGGAGTGGGCCACTACCTGCCCACCACCGCGGCACAACTTCTACGAACTGCCCCGCATTCGGTCGGAGCGTCCCGCGTTCGAGCTGCACTACCCGCACATGATTGCGCGTATGCGCTCCGAAGCTCACGTCGGCCGTCGAGCGTCAGCCGTGGCCGTCACAACACAGGAACCGACCGAGGAGGCAATGCTCGATGACTGAAACCGCCCGGTACCTGCAGTTGTTCGCGCCGATGCTGTGGCTCGGCATGGTGGCTGCTATCTCCTTCCTCGAGGCGCCGATCAAGTTCCGCGCGCCCGGCATCACGCTGGCGTTGGGCCTGGGCATCGGCCGCCTGGTGTTTCGAGCACTCAATGCCGCCGAAGCGGTCCTCGCCGGCGTCCTGGTGATCTGCTGCCTGATCGTCAACTCCTCTGCAACGGGCTGGGCTCTGCTGATCGCGGCCGTCGCCGCGCTCACAATCCAGATCGGCGTCGTTCGCCCGCCACTGTCGCGACGCTCCGACCGAATCCTCGCCGGCGAGGACGCACCCCGGTCGCACCTGCACCTGATCTACATCGGCCTCGAGGTCGTGAAAGTCGGCCTGCTGGTCGCGTTGGCACTTGCCCTTACACATCCCGTCCTCGACCGGCTGGCATGAAATGGACGCGTTGCACACCGGGTGCACGTGCCGATCCGATATCGCGGACCGCAACGACGTCGAGGCGCTACTGCGCGCCTTCTACGAAAGGGCGTTGACAGACGAACTACTGCGGGAGCCGTTCACCCCGATCCGTGCGACCGGTCTCGATGCGCACCTGCCCGTGATGTGCGACTTCTGGGAAACGGTTCTGTTCGGGTCCCGGCGCTACGACGGCAGCGTCTTCCGGGTCCACACAAGGCTGCACGAGCGACATGTGCTGACGGCCGCGCATTTTCTTCGGTGGCTCTCGCTGTGGACCGACACTGTCGACGAGCTGCATACGGGACCGATCGCGCAACGGGCCAAGCTGCAGGCGACACGGATGGCCTGGGCGATGAATCGCCGGCTGACGGGAGTAGACCCGACTTGGACTCGCCCCGCGATGCGGTCCGACGACAGTTGACCTTCGATACGCAGCGCCTCAGCTGCTTGTCGACTCCCGACTCGAAAAAGACAGCGGCGTCCCTATTTATATCGTGATACGATATAAATATCGCGCGCAGAACGCGACATGACAACTCTTCTTGGTGGAGATGACGATGACCGACACTGTGTATCACCCGACCACTCCGGAGTTGGCTGCGTGGCGAAAAGGCCTTGCGCCGGATACGCACCGGGCTTTCGAAGAGTTCAGCCGATCGGTCTTTGCCGGGGGCGCACTGCCGGAAAAGACCAAACAGCTGATCGCTGTCGCCGCCGCCCACATCACCCAGTGCCCGTACTGCATCACCGGACACACCCGATTGGCGAGCCGCAAAGGCGCCAGCCCGCAAGAGATCATGGAAGCGGTCTGGGTCGCTGCGGAGATGCGTGCAGGCGGCGCCTACGCTCACTCGACACTCGCGCTACACGCCCTCGACGGCCCGCCATCGGCTGCGCATCGGCACGGCGTCGACGGGGCCGCGGAGCAAGACGACGATAGTCACGTCGATGAGGGGCGTGCGGACACAGAAGCGGTCGTCACGGTCTCCTCGGCGGTGATGCAGGTTTCCGACCTGAACCGATCTGTGAGCTATTACCGTGAGGTGTTTCTTTGTCGCGTTGCGGTGCGCGAGCCCAAATCGGCGCTACTGCTCACACCCGGCGGCTTTCAGATCTACATGTATGCAAAAGGGGGTCTTTCTGCCCGCCCCGCAGTCGGACGCGTCGGTGTCAAAAGCCTGATTTGGGCGGCCGAAAACGAGACAGAGCTGCAACGGATCGCTGCGCGGCTACGCACATACGACGTGGCCACCGACACGCAAACGGTGAACGGGGTGACATTTGTCGATGCCTGCGACCCGGACGGTACTCGCGTGATCGTGGCCTACCCCAGTCCCGCGCAGCTGCCACGAGAGCTGATCGCGCCACGATTCCGTGGATAAGCGGAGTCAGATGCTCACCATTTATACGATCGGCCATTCCACCCTCGCGGCAGAGGAATTTATAAAGACACTGCAGCGGTTCGGGGTGAACCTCGTTGCAGACATCCGGACGGTACCGAAATCGCGGCACAACCCGCAGTTTCATATCGAGCAGCTGCCGGGGTCCCTGGCGTCGGTCGATATCGACTACCGGCACCTTCCGAAGCTCGGCGGACTACGAAAATCCGTAAGAGACTCGCTCAACACCGGCTGGCGCAACGAATCCTTCCGCGGATACGCCGACTACATGCAAACACCCGCCTTCGATGAGGCCATCGACGCGCTGATCGCACTCGCCGGAAACTATAAAACAGTCGTCATGTGCAGTGAAGCCGTCTTCTGGCGGTGTCATCGTGCTCTGGTCGCCGACGCGCTCATCGTCCGCGACGTCGAGGTCTCCCACATCATGGGCGCGGGCAAACTCGAGCCGGCCACGATGACCAGCTTCGCCACCCCCCACGGAACGCGAATCCTCTACCCGTCCACATGAATCCACGTTTGAATGTCCTCGATGCATACGGCCGTCGGTGTTCTCCCCGGGAGGCGTGCGCGACGGCAAGTGCATGCGCCAGTCCGAATCACCCAGACCACTGCGCTCGATTCATGTCGACCCGTCCGCCGACCATCGGGGTGCCCTCGTCATGCAATAACCGGGTGGCGAGTCCGTCGTGGCAGGACGGCGGTGTGCCATCGGCGTACACGACTCGATGCCACTGAGTTTCGTCGGCCCACTGGCTCAGGACGCGTCCCACCTGTCGTGGTCCCGCGCCGACCCGATCGGCGATCGAGCCATAGGACATCACCCGGCCAGGCGGGATCCGGTCGATCATCTCCAGGACGCGACGCGCGAAAGGCTCCACTGTTCTCGCGGTCATCCGAACCTGCCCGTCGTTCTCTCCGATGTGCACAAAAAATGGCGCCGTCGACCGCATCACATCGGTTGTGTGTGCAGTGTCGGTGTACTCGTCGCGGAGGTGTTGCGCACACCGGCCGCGATCGCTTCGTCCGGTGTGAGCATGATCCGCAATGCCTCACCACGGCTGAACATACCGACCACCCTGCCGTCCTCGTCGATGACGGGCAAACTACGTAGCAGCCCGTGTGGCAGCAGTTTCCTCAACACGTCGGTCAGATCTTGATGTTCGGCCACCGACACCGGCGGGTGTGTCATCAGCTCACCTACCGTTTCGTCGGTCAATTCGCCAGCACGCAACACGTCGCCACTGGTGAGCATCCCGACCAGTCGATCGTCCGGGTCGAGAACAGGCAACGCTGCGTATCCGAGTTCGGCGAGCATCACCGCCGCCTCACCTATCCTGCCGCTTTGCCGCAGGCCGAGGATCGGTCTGTGCATGACATCGGATACTCGCATGATCGTCTGCTCACCTTCTACCTGCCGGTGGCCGGTCAGGCTGTACTCGCGCGCGACGCTTCGTCGGCGAACGTTGTCCTTCCGTCGTCCATGGGGGTGTCGTCAGGGGCGGGCCGGTGAGAAGCGCCGCCCCTGACAACTCGTGGGCCACTGTTGATGGGCCGGGCTTCTTTGGGCGATCCACTGGGACTGCATGTCATCGCCCGATCAGCGCAGTGGGTCGAATTCCCGCAGGGCCTCGGATTGTGTGTGGGTGTTGATCTGGTCGGCCGAAAGCCGGCAGGTCACCGGCTCGTGCGTCAGACCCCTCATGCCGTCTCCGTCCGCAACTTAGATACCTGGCGTCACGTCGGCGATCAGTGGTCCGCCGTCAATGCGATCGACGTTCATCATCATCACGCACCTCCACCGGACCCGTGTCCTTCAACTCCATGATGGTGTGCAGGGCGACGGCAATGTTTGCGATCTCCAAACAAAGTCGATGGTCTGATTTGTGCCGATGGAACAAAGTCGGAATCTGTTCAGCTGCGTGACCGGTTGCGACTAGTTTCGGGTTACCAGGCTGCGGGACGGCGATGTGGCTCTGTGATTCGGTGATCGACGTGCGGTGCGATCTCGCCGCCCACGTGGACAACCTTGACTCCGGCTCGGCGAAGGGGCGAAGCATTGATTGACGTGACAGTCAGGCGATGGTCGACGACGGGGCGCAAGCATCCGCAACGGAGTCCACGGAAGCGCGATCGCAGCGAATCGGCTCGCGTGCAGGCCGCATTCGACGATCACGTAATCGGTCATTCCGGTTCAGCGCCCTTCGTGTCTTTGCACCTCGCTTGCAGGTTTGTGCCGCAGCTGAGGGGCACTTGCTCGACTCCAGGTCATCGCGCTCGCTTACGCCAGGAAGTGACGGACTCATGGTGACGTTGGACCGGCTGATCAATGTGCTGGGTGGTTATGGTTTCCGGCTGCGCTCGGGTTCGGTTTCTCGGTCCACGGAGTTGCGCAGCGTGGTTGTGCACGAGCCCACCTCGGATCGCGAGGTCGTGGGTGATGTGTTGCTGGCGATCGGTGCGCGCTCGATGCAAGAAGCGCAGGAATGGGCGGTGGCGGTGCGAGCCGTCGTGGTGCTCTTCCGCGCAGATGCCGAGACCGAGATCGCTGACGAGGTCGACGGTGTGGCTGCGATGGTCGTCGATACGGCGATGTCGTGGAGCGAGGTCGCGGCCGTGGTTTATGGCTTGGTTTTGGAGGGGCGCGAGACCGAGGCAGGGCGGGGACCGACTGATCTGTTCGCGTTGGCCGACAGTTTGGCTGCCGCTGTCGGTGGTGCGGTGACGATCGAGGATCGGCTGTCTCGGGTGCTGGCCTATTCCAGACTGCAGGAGGGGATCGATCCTGCGCGAGTCGAGACAATCCTGGAACGGCAACTGCCGCAACGGTTACGGGTGTTATTCGACGCGCGAGGGGTTTTCGCCCATTTGGCGGTGTCGGATGACCCGTTGTTCGTCGCAGCCGAGCAGGATCATGGTTTGACTGGCCGGATGGTGGTGGCTGTGCGGGCGGGCCGGCAGTTGTTGGGGTCGGTGTGGGTAAGCTGCCCGGCGCCGTTGCAGGGGGCGCGGTTGCGAGCGTTGGCAGACGGCACTCGTACGGTCGCGCTGCATTTGTTGCGGTCGCGAGCCAGCGCGGATCTGGAGCGTCAGGTCGAGTCCGATCTGGTGATCCGGCTTTTGGACGGCACTGTGGACGCAGCGACGGTCGCCAGCCGGTTGGGTTTGTCGAGCGCGCCGTTGCGGGTGATCGCTGTGCGCGCTCGGCTGAATGGTGAGCAGCATGCGGCGCTACTGCTGGCATTCGAGCGCGCCACCACCGGATTCGGCTGGTCCAGGTCAGGTCGCAGCGCTTTGGCGGGCACTGCCATCTATACCGTGCTTCCTGTCGCGGAAGTCGACGCGGCGCGGGATTGGGTGAGGCAGTTGCATGCCGCACTGCCCGCGGCGATGACCGTGTCGGCGGGGATCAGCGGTGTGGCACAGATCCCGGAATTGGCGGCGGCACGAGCGGAGGCCGACGAGTGTCTGGCGCTGCACGAGTCCCGATCGCCGAACGACCCGCCCCCGGCCTACGACGAGGCGTGGGACGAGATTCTGCTTGAACGGCTCCGGGCCGCGGCACGGGCGGGGCGGGTCCCGACGCGGGGCCCGGTGTCAGATCTGCGCAGTCACGACCGCATCAATTCCACGCAATACGTTGTGACATTGCGCGCTTGGCTGGAAACCTACGGTGACACTGCACGGGCCGGAGAGCGGCTCGGGATTCACGAAAATACCGTGCGGTACCGGATCCGAAAAATGACCGAACTGACCAACCTCGACTTACAGGACGTCAGGAAGCGACTCGCCATGATTGTCGAACTCGCCGCCACCGAAGACAACTGAGCGATCGCACTGTTTCTAAACGACAAAACATGCCTACCGAATTGTTGAGTTGCGACAACCGGCCCGAGTGGAATTCATCCCATCATTGAGGTGTCCATCAAGTTGGAGCTGGCACGGAGGTGCGTAAAGGTGAGTGTCGATCGGTTCGACGGGGGACCGCGGTCGGTTATCGTCGTCGGCGCCGGAATTGTCGGGCTGTCGACCGCATGGTTCCTGCAGGAGCGTGGCGTCGAGGTGACGGTGGTGGACCGCACCGGAATAGCCGCCGGCGCGTCCGCAGGGAACGCGGGATGGATCGCACCCGCTCTGACCCTCCCGCTCAACAAGCCGGCGGTATTGCGGTACGCAATGAAATCGCTCTTCGACTCGACCCGTGCGCTGCACATTCCGATGACCGCCGATGTCGGCCGCGCAGCGTTTCTGCTGCGGTTCGCCGCGCAGTGCCGCAACTCGTCGTGGAAGCGCGCCGTCCGAGGCAACGCTCCGCTCAACGAGGAGGCGCTTGAGGCATTCGACGTGCTCACCGATAACGGGGTGGATGTGCCGGTAACCAACAGTCCAATCACGGCCCTGTTCCGTACCGAACGCGACGCCGAGCGACTGCTGCACGAGTTGCGTCAGTTGGAAGAGTTCGGCGGGGCGGACGTGTCAGTCACTGCGTTGTCGGGACCGGCACTGCGCGACCAGGTGCCGTTGGCGTCGCCGGCGATCGGCGCGGGATTGAACATTCATGGTCAGCGCTTCGTCGACCCGGAGCGTTTTGTTCGTGCGCTGGGACGGGCGGTCGTGGCGCGAGGCGCGAGGTTTCGGATGATGGAGGTGACCGACGTGCTTCCCGCCCGCCGTGGCGGGATCGCGGTGTATTCGCGGCGCAGGCCGAGATTGATCGCTGACGCGGCGGTCATTGCGACCGGCGCGTGGCTGCCCGTGCTGACGAGTCGACGGCTCAATACTCGCGTGCAGGCCGGGCGCGGTTACTCGTTCACCGTGCCAGTGGATCGCCCGATTCCGGCCCCGATCTATCTACCCGACATTCGGGTGGCCTGCACGCCCTTACAGGGCGCGTTACGGGTTGCGGGGACCATGGAATTCCGTCGGCCGGACGCGCCGATCGTCCCCGAACGAGTAGACGCAATCATTGCTTCGACCCGTCCGCTCCTCGACGGGGTGCGCTGGGACGAACGTAGCGACGTATGGGTCGGTCCGCGTCCAGTTGCCTCCGACTCCAGGCCTCTGATCGGTGAAGTGGCACAAGATATTTACGTCGCAGGCGGCCACGGTATGTGGGGGCTGACGCAAGGCCCGGTGACCGGTCGTCTACTGACCGAACAGATCACAACCGGTAAGCAATCCGAGGTGCTGCGCGAGTTCGACCCGATGCGCTGAGCCACGGCCACGCGAACTACCGGCTTTCTGCGCGAGCGGAATCAAGACCTGGCCCACGAATTGGGCTTGCGAGTTGTCAGGGGCGGCTGCGAATCGAGCCCGCCCCTGACAACGACCCCGAGAGGACACAAGCTGATGACCACCACCGAACAGATTTGGATCACACCGCAAGCGCACAGCCGCCTGCGCGATGAACTCAACGAACTACGTACGAGACTCGACCGACCCAGCTCGACGGAGATCGGCAGCCGCGCCGAGGACGGCGGGATCGAGCGCTCAGCGGTCCAGGCCCGGATCCGGCGAATCCACGACCTGCTGCGTCACGCCGTGGTCGGTGAGACTCCACCCGATGACGGCGTCGCCGAGCCCGGCATGGTTCTTACCATCCGCTACGACGACACCGGCGACATCGAGACCTTTCTGCTCGCCGTGCGCGACGCCGAGGACGGCGCCACCGAGGTGTACTCGACGCACTCGCCGTTGGGCACCGCGATCCTGGGAGCAAGCCCCGGGCAGCAATGCACCTACGCGGTCCCCAGCGGCGCCACCGTCCGGGTGACCTTGCTGAACGCCGTGCCATACGGACGACACGAATCAGCTCACGAGAGGTCACCGTCGCAGCTCACCGGGAGCGGACGATGACAACTACCCGCCGTCATATCTGTGACCAGGTCCGGGCCAGTCCACGTGTCGTCGCGGCCGTCGATGTGCTGATCGACCTCACCGGCGACGACGCCGACGACGCACTCTGCGAGTTGCTAGACATCGCGAATCGAACCCAACTCGACGTCGTCGACCTCGCCGATGCACTCCTGGCGCTGACAGCGCAGAAGACGCCCGACGACCGATCGGCGGAATCGTGGATCGTCGGCGAGGTCTGGGGTCGTCTCGTGCAGCAACGACAGCACCCGTCCGGCACCGAAGCACCGCCTCCCAGCAACAGCAACGCACTCCACCTCGACGACACCGCGGCGCTCGCGATACCGGCAGCGACGAGGTCGAGGGTCCCGACCGATGGCTGAAGCGACGGTGCCGTCGGCGGAGCCGAACGGATGCAGGACCTCATCGCGGCCGGGCGGACGAACAGTTACTGCACGACAAGCATTGTTGTGGCAACGTCCATTGGCCCATTTCGAACTGAAACCAATTACCACAGGGAGTTTGTTGTGTCTCAACTTATCGCCAGCGCACTCGAGCCCGATCGCCGGGAAATTGCGGGAAATGCCTTGCGGCGTACGGTAGTCGACCTGATCGGGCTGTCCTTGATTGCCAAACACATCCATTGGAACGTCGTCGGGCCGAACTTCCGGTCCGTGCATCTCGATCTGGACGAACTGGTCGCGGTGGCGCGCGAGTTCACCGACAAGGCCGCGGAAAGGGCCGCAGCGATCGGCGTCAATCCCGATGGTCGCGTAGGCGCCGTGGCGAACACCGTTGGCGACGAGGGCCATGATGCGGAGTGGCAACAAGACAGCGAGGTGATAGCGACGATCGTCGATCATCTCGCGGCCGTGATCGAGCGTCTCAGAGAACGCATCACCGTGACGGAATCAGCCGATCCGGTGACGCATGATCTGCTCATCGACATCACCGCGCAACTGGAGAAATTGCACTGGATGTGGCAGGCCCAGACAGGGGATCGCAGACGCCTAGGTACCCACTCGTGACACGGCCGTAAATATTGGCGATGTCACGGCCCGGGCGGCCGTTGGCCCCGATGCGGAAGAGGGCAGTGCGATGACTGCAGGCGCCGATGCTCAGATGACCGCGGAAGGAGTAGTGGTGGAGACCTTCACCGTGCGCTTGCCACGATGGAAAGCCGTGCTGTGGCTGTTCGGTCGCACTCCGCTGGTGCGCGCCAGTGACCGGGTCGAAGCATCGGTGTTGGTGCTCGCTGTGGTGGTCTGGTTGCTGGCCTTTCCGATTGTCGCCACAGCCGGCGTCGCAGTGTACGACTCGCGCCGCCTGATCTACGCCGAGGAGGTTCACACACGCCAGTCAGTGACGGCGACATTCACCGAAAGCCCTGCAGCCCAACAGGTCCCGCCGTTCAGGACGGTGGAGGCGCACTGGTCTGCTGGTGGAGCCGAACATATCGGCCACGTCGAGACGCGATCGATCGCACAACCTGGCGATACCATCACGATCTGGGTCGATCGAAATGGTGTCCAGGTCGATGAGCCGACCCCGACCAACCACGCCGCCGTGGAGGCGATCACAGTTGCCGCATTGATCTGGATCGGCGTGGCCGCCGCCGCGATGTCGGCGTACGCAGGTACTCGTATCGTGTGTGACCGCATCCGCGGCACCCGGTGGCAACACGACCTCGACAGGCTGGTCACGGCTGGCGGTAAGCCTTCCTCCAGTGAACCGTGAGACACAAGTAACTCGGCTCGATAGATCCGAGAGTTGCTCCGGGCCGCTTGACGCCACCGTAGCCGGACAACAGCGGCACTGTCGGCCAACCACAACCGACCACTGCCGGGTTGTCCGATTCCGGCAAACGGTCGGAAGTCATGTCAGACCACCATGGAGTCATCGAGCAAATGTTCCGACGTGGACGGTGTCCGACTCGAAGCCCAGTCACGACGCAGAAGCGTTGCGGGTCGCAGAGGACGGGCCGCCAGCTGGTCGACACTGCGGTGCGATTTCCACGAAGGACCCATCGACGATGTATTCCGCGCCGGTATCGGTTTACGGCGGATTAGTTGAGAGGCAAGTGAGATCATGCGGGTTAGCGAAGTCATGCAACGACCGATCACGGTTCTACGTACGAGCGGCAAGGCACGCGATGCGGCGGTGATGCTCGCCCAGTTGGGTTACGGCGCTCTCCCCGTGCTCGACCAGGACGATCGACTCGTCGGGATGCTCACCAGTGGAGACGTGCTCCGGGCCGGTGAGATCAGAGACACGACGGTTGGTGAGGTGATGAGCACGCCGGCGGTGTCGGTGGCCTCCGATCAGGATCTCGCCGAGGTGTGGAAGAAGCTGCTGCCCCGTGGACTGCGCAGCCTGCCTGTCGTCGACCCCGATGGCCGGGTGGTGGGAATGTTCAGCCGTGGTGACGCGCTGCGGATCATGCTCAAACCGGACGAAGCGATCGCGTCCGGGGCCCAGAACTTGCTCGATGAGTACACCGGCAAACGGCGCTGGCGGGTTACCGTCAGCGAAGGAGCGGCCACGATCTTCGGCGGGTTTCTCGACGAATCCGAACGGCGCATCGCCCTTGCTTTGGTCCGGACCGTGCCCGGCACTCGCACCGCGACGATCGCACCCGCATCCGACTCATCTTGTTCGCAACCCGCTCTTGTGACCGCAGAGGCCGTCCCGAAGCGGCACCGCAAGCAAGCCGCCGACGTCCAAGCGGTGACGAGGTGAAGAACGGGACTGAAACCGTGGCCGCAGCAACCGATCGTCAACGGGCTGTTCGCGACGCTGTTCTGCGTTGGCTCTTTGTCAAGTCGGCCGAAGGCCACCGCGGCACATTCCTGGACTCGGATGCGATCGGCACAGCATTCGGATGCTCGCTGGCCCCGCTCACGCAAGATGAGGTCGCGGAAGCGTCGGATCGGCTGTTTCGCTCAGGTCATGTGACCGGGGTTCCGGTGATGGGCCTGTCGATCCCACGGCCGATTCTGACGGTCGCTGGTCGGCGGGTAGCCAAGGCTGCGCACATTGCCTGCGGGCGCGGCAGAAAACCGCGATCGGTCGAAACAGACGACCGTCTAACCGCTGCGTATGCACGCGCGCGCCAGTAATCCCCGAAGCGGGCGCAGGTGGGCGTGTATTCATCACTTGGTGATCGGAAGCCGACGGCTCGAATCGAAACTCGGGCCGGAAGGTCGTTCGTATCGAAAGGTGCGAAGGTCGTGCCATATCCATTTATGCCACGCATCGAGATTGCGGATAAAGTAATGGCCGAATGTAAATAGAAGACGCCGACCGAAAAATCGGCGTGACCTGGACATTTATACGTTATTGAGTATGGTTGGAGTTAGGTATTCGTCATCGATAAGGAAGGGTCCGACAATGGCTAAGTCTGCCGTGAAGAGTTCGAAACAATCTGCACGCGCCCTCAAGGAGCGTCGAGCGGAAAAGCGCACAAGAGCACGCGAAGCCTCTCAATTTATGCCAAAGCGCAAGCGGTGAAATAATCTTATTGCGGAACGCTAACGACGAAAGGCGCGGCGTACTTGTGGAATTCGACACAGGCCGGCTTGACCCATGTCAGATGCAGGAGCGTGATAGTTGTGCTCGTGACCTGCGCCGACACGGCTACCTATCCCCGCTGGTGCGAATGAACCACCGTCCCAGTGTCCGGCGGTTTCCGTGCACCGCCTTCACACCACCGAAATGCAAAGGAGCGAGCATGCACGCCGAAACGGAACTTAGAAAGGGCAGAAGATCCACGACAACGCCCGCGCGCGGCAATATGTCAGCAACCAAAGAACGAATCGCCGCCCGACAGCGCCTCGTCGCACTCCAACGTTGGGAATCCGAAGGAGGTGCTGTGCACGCCGTCCGTTAAGGCCACGTCCCCGACTCGGCCCAGGGTTGGCGGGAGCAGCGGAAGTCGCATTGCAAGGCTTGGCAAAGTCCTCATTCGAAGTCTGCCGCATGTAAAGAACCGGCGAAACTGGCGAATCAATTGATCAAAGTGACTTCTCGGAGCACCGCGCGGCGATGACTGCCGAAATGTGGACATCCATCCGACAGGAATCGCGAAGATGCAACCCGCGTTCGACCCAATTCACCGTCCTGCTGGGGTGTACCGCGCGGACATGGTGCGCCGCTGCGAAAATGGGTGTTGGCACCGATTATCGACGCCGACCGCGCAGACGATTGTGGGCGAGGAGTTAATCCGCCCATCGCGACAGGTCTCGCGAATCCCACGACGTCAGGACATTTCCACGATGGTGGTCTACGTAATTCTCATCGCCATAACGGCCGCATTGCTCGTGCTGACGATCTGGTTGGCGTGTACGTCGCCCCCGTACAGGCCTTCAGGCGATGTCGGACCCGACGAGCAGCACCATATGCGGCGGGACTGATGGCGGCCTGAGAAAGCTCTGGAAGAGCGAGAATCCGCAGGATGGGGACGCATTGGGACCGGAGCAGATCCAGCGCGGATTCGTGCGAAATGACACCGCGGCCGCGGCTCCAGGCGACGGCCTCGGCGTAGGATGCGTGCGGTCCGGAGGCGAGGGCTGGGACACGGTAGTCGCCGTGCGCCGAGTGCTCCAACCGGCCTGTGGCGGCGAGCTTGCGGAGTTGAGCTGGGTAACCGCGGTTGTCCACGGCTACTTCCAGTGCACGATCGAACGTCGTGCGTCCGTTGATTGTTCGCATGATTTAGAGATTTAGGATGATTGCCAATCGGTCAGTGGCTTAAGTTCGCGTCGGACACCGATCGCGTCCCCATCGACGTCGTAATCCTTCGGGGGCCCATTGTCATCCGCAAACCTTGATGCTCGCGGCTCGTCGCCCGACTCCCGCCTTGTCCCGTGTCTGCTTGCACTGCAGCACTATTCAAATGGCACTGGTCTCTGGCGCTGTTTGGCGGCATTTGGATGGGTCAATCTCGCTAGAAAAGGGCGTCGCAACCGGCTTCGACTAAGCGCTAACGCTGTCTTACACTGTTAGTTGACATTAGGAGAGGGTGGTGGGGGTCGACTACAGCAGTGACGCCGAAGCCCGGTTCTTGCACGGGAAAGTCGGTTTCGAAACAGCGCTGAGTGAGATTGTGGGTGCAGAAATCACGAGGGCCGATCTGGTGCGAGTGCTGCACACCGTGGCAGAAGTGGCAGCTGCAGCATCCCATGATCCTGTTCTATCGGTGCACGACGAGACGCTGCTCGACGAAGCGGGTTTCACCGCCGAACAGCCAAAAGCAACCATCACCCTGCTGTCGAGCGATCTTCAGATGCGCGAACTCGTGAGATCGTCCTTGACCGTCAATACGGCCGCGGAACGGCTGGGAGTGTCACCCGCGCGAATCCGGCAGCGCATCGCTGACCACACCGTATGGGCGTACAAATCCGGGCAGAACCACCTCCTGCCCGCTGCGCAATTCATCGACAATGGAACAGTCCCACACCTCGACAAGGTCGCGCCACTGATCCCAGGCGACCTGCATCCGCTGAGCGTGCACGCACTGCTGACCCGCCGATTCCCCGAGCTGGTCGTCGACGATGAGCCAGCGTCGATCATCCAGTTCCTCAGCGCGAGCGCCGGTTCCGCAGACGACATCACCGCCGTCGACCACGTCATCACCGCCGCCGTCTGGGAGTCCGCGTAAGCCTGTGACACCGATACTGCCGCCACCGCCCAGCATCGCGGTGTCAGCCGTCACGCCCTGAGGCCGAGTAACGATGGCGCGCGCTCCGGCGGAAGTTCGTGATGACTCCGTAGGTGGCGTCGGCGGGAAGGTCGGCGCCACCTCTATCGGTCTTCCCCAATTCGTCAGACGAACTGGGGAAGCGAACGCGGGTGACCGCGTGCGGCCGACGGCGAACGCGTCGCGTGTCGACACGTCAAGTTTATCGGCTGCTGACAATCGACGCGACGGTCCCCAACAACGGCGCCGGAGACATCGTCGTTCGGCCCCCAAGCCCCTTCGCACAGTTGTAAGCGCATAGCCGATACCGCTGAAATTCGTTGTGCACGAACATCTATCGTCTGGCGATCGCCGAACCGGGGCGTTCAGCACACTGGCGACGCGAGCTGGTTCCGCGACTTCGTTTCGGCTGTCTTTCCGAGGCTTCCTTCTGCCCAGCAGCAGATTTAGAATGATCATTAATCGGTCACCACAATCGAACCGTGCCCCTCGCGGGTGCGGCAGCAGGATCGTTGGACGCGTACGACGATCGCCTCGATAACCGATGTCCACAGGTGGTGGCCCAATCCAGTAGATACCCCTGAAATGTCGAAAGACACCGATTGCCGTCGGTGTCTTTCAGGTCGATCGCCAGGAATCCGCTGTCGCTGACGTCTGTGCAGGAGGAGATCTGCACTCATGAGAATACTCCCGTTTTCCCGTCCCGCACCAGACCCTCATCGTGCAGAAGCGGGGTGACCTGGCCATGTCGGCGTATGCGCGTGGCGGTGACGATCCCGACTCGATCATGTTGCGTATCAGTTCGTTTCGTCCACGGGCCGTCGACGACGTTACCTGGGAGGCGATCGGGGCGTGGGTGCGGACAACCACCCTGGCGTCGCAGCCGGTGTTGGCCACCCAGGCCGCGGCGTCGTTGAAAGCGCTGGCGAGATTCGCCGCGTGGGCGGTCGAGCAAGGAATGGTGCTCGAGGCCGAGGCCGTGTTGAGTCCGGAGGTGGTGGAGCGGTATCGGCTGACGGGGATGCGACCACTGGTCGCCACGTCACGATCGGCGGAGACGTCGCGGTTGCGGAGAATCGCACGAATAGTGACGACGTCGGCGCCGTGGCCACCGCCGCTGGACAGCTCCCCGCGCGGGCCGCTGTCCCCGCCCTACACCGCAACGGAGGTGGCACGGTTCTGGGACGTTGCGCAGCGGCAGCGCAGTCTGTTTCGTCGGCATGCGATGACGGCAGTTCTCGCTCTGACCCTCGGTGCCGGTGCCCGGTCGGGGGAGTTGTTCAGCGTCACCGACGTGGACGTGGTCGACATCGAGTCGACGACGGCGATCCGGCTCGGGTCACCGGTCCGAGTGGTGCCGGTGCGTCACGACTGCGTGCGACCGTTGCGGCGGGTGTGCGCCGCGGCGGGCGGTGAGCCGTTGGTGGTGTCACGGCGCCAGGGCCGTGATCAGGCCGCAGCCTTGGTGGGGTCGTTCGACATGCCCCGCGATGTGCCGCATCTGACTGTGGCGCGGTTGCGATCGACATGGTTGGCGTCGGTGTTGACAGACCTAGCGGTGCCTGAGGTGTTCGCGGCCGCAGGAATCGTCAGCGGCAAAGCCTTCTCGGACCTCGTCGCCTATCTCCCTGCATCGGAGCTCGGTTCGCCCGGGTGGCGCAGCCTCGTCGGGGGCGGGTCGTGATGGCTGCCCGCACCGCGGAGGAGATCCTTGCCCTGTACACGCCGCAGATGCCGGCCGAAAGGTGGTCGCAGATCGGGCCGTTCGTGCGGTCGGTGATCTCCGAGGCATACCCGGCGGCCGAGCGAGCAAAGGTGTCGGGAAACCGGATAGGGGTCGTCGCCGGACTGGTGTCGTGGGCACTCGATCAAGGACTGCCGTTGGATGTGGAGCAGATCTTCGCCCCGGCGACGGTGAACCGGTACGCGGTCACCGTTCCGGGGTTCGCAGAAACGTCGCGGTCCTCGCGGCGGACGTTGTTGACCACCGTCTCGCGTCGGGTCACCCGCCGGGCTCCGTGGGAGCCGCGCCGTGACCCGCTCGATTCCCGCAGCACCCCGTTTCCCTACACCGACGCCCAGGCACGGTGGCTGGTGGAATGCGTTGACATGCAGCGCACCTCGCTCCGATATCGAGGTCTGGGCACCGCTGTTGTGCTCGGTCTGGGGGCTGGATTGCGGACCGCGGAGATGGTTGGTGTCCTGGGGACCGACGTCACAGTTCGAAACCCGCACCTGCTGGTGACAGTCACGGGCGAACAGCGTCCACGGACCGTGCCCGTGGCCGACCGGTACGGACCGCTACTGGCCGAGCTGGCACGGAATGCGAAGAGTGAGCCGCTGTTTCGGGCGCCGCCGATCCCACGCATCGAGTTCGTGCCAAATCTGTTGCACCGCTGCGAGATTCCCGAACCGTTGCGGCCGGTTACGGTGGCCCGGATGCGAGCGACGTGGGCTGTCGCATTGCTGACAACTGTGCCGATGCCGACCTTTCTGCGGTTGGCCGGCTACAACGATATCGATCAGATTCGAGGCCTGCTTCCCTACATTCCCGCTGCCGGTCCACAACTTTCACGCGACGAACTCGACCACATCACGCAGGCGGTCCTGCCATGACCGCCCCAACCCAGCCGTTGCATGCCGTCACCGCCGATGTGAACCGGACCGAATCATGGCAGTGGCACCGCGTTCTCGCCGTGGTGCAGCAGTGCACGGCGCGCCGATTCGTGGCCGGTGTGTTCGAGCATCGCCGCGGCGCGCATCGCGTTCTGACAACCGACGCGTTCCTCGCGGCCTACCTGACACACTCGTTCCTGGTCAAAGACAACCTGCATCAAACCCAGATCACGAACACGATCCGCGGCTGGACCCCGTCGCAACGCATCGCGGTCGGGTTGGCGCCGGACGCGGTGATCACCTACAAGATGGTCACCGACGGACTCGCCCGCCTGGGTCGGGCGTGCGAAAGCGCGACCTACCCGGACTGGGACGCTGCACGGTTCGCTCAGTCGCTGCTCGACGCCTCGCTGCAGGGCCATTCACCGACAGGTGCTGTCGCGTTGGACTCCACCGACATCGAGACCTGGGGGCGGATCCGCTATCGCAAACCGCTCGTCGACGCTGACCCCGACACGCCTGCGAGGCCCGACCACTCGGACCTGCCGCACATACCGGACGCACCGAAAGGGCACGACGGCCGCTACATCTACACCCGCGATCCCGATGCCCGCATGGGCTGGCGCAGCGCGTCGCAAGGGGAGCAAAACCACTTCTGCGGCTACGACGCGCACGTCATCACCGACGTGCCAGCATCACCCAAATCCGCGGAACGGCCGGTCCCGCACGTGGCGCGCACGCTGTGTCTGGCACCTGCCGGTCGCCACAAAGGTGTCTGCGGAATCACCGCGCTCGATGCTCTTCCGCCGCTACCGCCGCCGCAAGAACTGATCGCAGATCGCGCCTACAACTTCACCCGACCGACCACCTTCACCATCCCCGCCTGGCAGCGCGGTTTCACCACCATCTACGACCTGCACCCCAACCAGCGCGGCCGCCGCCCCGGGCCGGTCGCCGGCACCCAATGGATCGACGGCACCCTCTACACCACCTGCCTGCCCGAAGGGTTGGTCGACCTCGCACCCCTGACCCGCGACATGACAACCGAACAGCGCGCCGAAATCGAGCGACTGCATCAACTGCGCGGCGCATACGCATTCACCCCACACGGCTCCCGCGACCCGGACGGTCGACGTCGCTATCGGGGACCCGCCGTCACCCACCCCAGCATTCGGAGTCCGAAGGCGCCGCGGTCGATGCGCGAAGACTTCCGCAAACCCACCGTCTACTGCACGGGCGACACCGCATGTGGATGCGCAATCACCGTCACCCTCTACGACACCGACGAGCCCAATCTGCGGATGCCGATGCAGCACGGCACCCGGGAATGGGAAGACAGCTACTACCGCCGCGAAGGAATCGAGTCACTCTTCGGTGATCTGAAAGGCAACCGACTCGACGTGCACCGCGGTGCAATCCGCGGCTTCGGCCTGACCCGCTACACGCTGCTGCTCGGATTCGCGCTCGCCACCATGAACATGGCGATCCTTCGGGACTGGCACGCCAAACGTCATCGACTCGACCCGTGGGGTGAGTTTCTCGGTGAGCCACCCCCGGCTGCTCGTCGAGACCGACATCCCGCAACCGGGCGTCGACCGGCAAGCTCCACTCGCCGCAGCACCCAGCGACCCGATCGATAACTGTCCAGCCCCGCACCGGAATCAGCTCACGATTCCGGTGGGCACACTTGTGCCGCCGCGGTCGCGGGCTTGAACTTGTGCCTTCGGGGTCGAAAATCGACCATCTGAAACCCGGCGCAGAGCCAAAGTTGCCGCACATGAGAGGCCCGACCGACGCTGCGACGGGCTCGAAAGACCAGGCCGAACAAGCAAACAGGCAAATCGGATCAATTGGACTCGAATAGGTGAACTTAAACCCCTGATAAGGGGAAACACCCCGTGGAGCCGATGACGGGAATCGAACCCGCGTATGCAGCTTGGGAAGCTGCCGTTCTGCCATTGAACTACATCGGCGTGCGGAGCTTTTGCGCCCCCGCGAGGGACCACTCTAGCAGCGGATCTGCACCGACTACCCTCGAGGCGTGCTGCTCTCAGATCGTGACATTCGTGCCGAGATAACCGCTGGTCGGCTCGGAATCGATCCCTATCAACCTGACCTCGTTCAGCCGTCGAGTGTGGATGTGCGGCTGGACCGATTGTTTCGCGTCTTCAACAACACCCGCTACACCCACATCGACCCGGCGCTGCGCCAGGATGAGCTGACGACGCTCGTCGAGCCGCCAGATGGTGAGCCCTTCGTTCTGCACCCCGGCGAGTTCGTTCTCGGGTCGACATTGGAGATGTGCACCTTCCCCGACGACCTCGCCGGCCGGTTGGAAGGTAAATCCAGCCTGGGGCGCTTAGGTTTGCTGACACATTCCACGGCAGGGTTCATCGACCCGGGCTTCTCGGGTCACATCACGCTCGAGCTGTCGAACGTCGCAAATCTCCCGATAACATTGTGGCCAGGCATGAAGATCGGCCAACTGTGTCTCATCCGGCTCACCAGCCCTGCGGAGAATCCGTATGGAAGCGCCAGTGTGGGCTCGAAATATCAAGGTCAGCGTGGACCGACCCCGTCGAAGGCATATCTCAACTTCCACAACCGGACAACTGACTAGTTCTCCGGATAAAGGACTCACGCACACCAAAATCTTCTGTAAACAGACCAAAAGTCTGTAACGAAGGCTTTTCGCCTACCATTACCCTCAGCAACCCCCTAGTATTCACATCGACGTCCTTCGGGGGGACGGCATTTTGGTTGTTGCTACTCCCATGAGGTAGGTGCGTCCAGTGAGTATTTTGAGTCGTGGCGACGACGTTGTCTCGGTTGTACGTTCCCCCCAGTCACGCCGTATTTCGGTGCGTGAGCGGTGGCAAACCGAGTACATCCGCCGCCTTCGCCTCACAGACGCTCTGGTCGTTTGCGGAGCAGTTGCTGCTGCTCAGCTCGTTCGATTCGGCGGCCTGACGGAAGTGCACGACCGCTTGGCCTGGAGTAGCAGGTTCGATATCGGCTACACAGCCGTATCGCTGACGCTGGCAGGTGTGTGGATCGCCTTCCTCGCGATTTTCAACACACGGTCTGCTCGTGTCATCGGCAGTGGCCCCGAAGAATATCGGCGAATCGCGTCGTCGACCTTCAAGCTGTTCGGCCTGCTAGCGATCGTTTCGCTCGTCCTTCGCGTCGATTTCGCGCGCGGCTATCTCGCGATCGCACTGCCGCTCGGCTTGCTCGGTCTCATGGTGAGTCGCCAGGTCTGGCGCAAGCATGCCGTTGCAATGCGTCGTCGCGGAAAGTACCAAACCTCGGTCCTCGTGGTCGGTGGTCGCGATTCCGCCAAGACGATGACCACCGCGTTTGCTCGGGACAACGGCGCCGGCTATCGAGTCGTCGGGGTCTGCACGCCATCACGGCGCGCGGGTGACAAGCCGACCTTCGAGGTCGCGGGACTGGAGATTCCGATCATCGACGACGCCATTTCGGTCGTCGACGCCGTCAAGATGACAGGCGCCGACACGGTCGCGGTTGCCGCGACGGAACGTCTGGGGCACAAAGGTATTCGCGACCTGGCATGGGAGCTCGAGCCGTTGGGCGTCGATCTCGTCGTGGCGCCGGGCGTGCTCGACATCGCAGGTCAGCGCATCGAGGTGCGGCCGGTGGCGGACATGCCGCTGGTGCATGTCGAAAAGCCGCAGTACGACCGCGCAACCTCGTTCGGCAAGGCCGCATTCGACTTGTGTTTTGCATTCTTCGCATTGCTTGCCGTGCTGCCGGTGATGATCGTCGCGGCACTCGCGGTCAAGACCACCAGCCGCGGACCTGTCTTCTACAAGTCGGAACGGATGGGCCTCGACGGTAAGCCGTTCCAGATGATCAAGTTCCGCAGCATGTACGTGGATGCCGACAAGCACCTCAACGCGTTGATGGAAATGAACGAAGGCGCGGGTTTGCTGTTCAAGATGCGCAACGACCCCCGCGTCACGCCTGTCGGTCGGGTTCTGCGCCGCCTGAGCCTCGACGAGCTCCCGCAGTTCATCAACGTGATGCGCGGTGACATGAGCGTCGTCGGACCGCGGCCGCCGCTGCGCCGTGAGGTCGAGGCATACGACGGCGTTGTGCGTCGCCGACTGCTGGTGAAGCCGGGTGTGACCGGGCTCTGGCAGGTCAGCGGCCGCTCGGACTTGACCTGGGAAGAGTCCGTTCGCCTCGACCTGTCCTACGTCGAGAACTGGTCGATGGTGCAGGACTTGTTGATCATCAAGAAGACGGTCAGCGCTGTGGCTCGCTCTGAGGGCGCCTACTAACCAGCACGAACACCGGGTTGTACACCTCCTGTTGCCCGGACACTTCCTCGAGCGTCGCGGTCCGCTAACCGGTGCCGACTACCAATCGAGTATGCGATGCACAGTGTTCGGAACTGGATACCTCGGAGCCACTCACGCCGCCTGTATGGCCGAGTTGGGGCACGACGTTCTCGGTGTCGATATCGATCCCGGCAAAGTTGCCAAGTTGTCGTCCGGCGAAGTGCCGTTCTACGAACCCGGGCTCCGCGACGTTCTCCGCCGCAACCTCGATTCTGGCCGACTGCGTTTCACGACGTCGTACGAGGAAGCGGCCGAATTCGCGGACCTGCATTTCCTCGGCGTAGGCACTCCCCAGAAAAAGGGTGAGTACGGCGCCGATCTTCGCCACGTCAACTCCGTCATCGACACGCTCGTCCCGCACCTCACGCGTCCGGCGGTCATCGTCGGCAAGTCCACGGTCCCGGTCGGCACCGCTGCGGACCTCGGCGCGCGGGCCCGTGCCCTCGCAACGACAGACGTCGAAGTTGCGTGGAATCCGGAATTCCTGCGTGAAGGCTTTGCTGTGGACGACACGCTCCGCCCGGACCGCCTCGTCCTCGGCCTCGACGCGAGCCGCCCAGGAATGGCAGAGGAGATGGTGCGCGAAATGTACGCGCCCATCATCGAAGACGGCGTGCCGTTCCTCATCACCGACTTGGCGACCGCGGAGCTCGTGAAGGTATCGGCGAACGCGTTCCTGGCGACGAAGATCTCGTTCATCAACGCGGTTTCGGAAGTGTGCGAGGCGACCGGCGCCGACGTCACCCAATTGGCCGACGCACTCGGCTACGACGCTCGAATCGGCCGCCGATTCCTCAACGCGGGCCTTGGTTTCGGCGGCGGGTGCTTGCCGAAAGACATCAGGGCGTTCATGGCCCGGGCAGGTGAGCTCGGGGCCGATCATGCGTCGGCATTCCTGCGCGAGGTCGACAACATCAACATGCGGCGGCGCACGAAGGTCGTGGAGCTCGCGTCGGCAGCATGTGGCGGATCGTTGCTCGGTGCCAACGTCGCGGTGCTTGGCGCGGCGTTCAAGCCCGATTCGGACGACGTTCGCGATTCACCAGCCCTCAACGTGGCGGGAATGATCCAGCTTCACGGTGCTGCGGTCAGCGTGTACGACCCGAAGGCGCTGGAGAATTCGAAGCGGGTATTCCCGACATTGAACTACGCGACGTCCGTTGCCGAGGCGTGCGAACGCGCCGATGTAGTGCTGGTGCTTACCGAGTGGGCTGAGTTCACTCGGCTGCGACCTGCGGATTTGGCACCGTTCGTTCGTGCGACGTCGATCATCGACGGGCGTAACTGCCTCGACGCCGAGGAGTGGCGTGCTGCGAGTTGGACGTACCGGGGTCTTGGACGACGGTGAAAATTGGGCCTTGGTATGAAGTGCCGCGGCGTCTATGCTCGCGTTGCAATCCTCCGGGGACAACCTGCATTGATTAGGTGTGATGTCGCTGGCCGATGACGGCTAGAATAAATCTCCTGACACCGGCTCCGGGGGCTCGTGTGTCGGGAACGGGAATACGGAAAAGGCGACTCATGGGTTCGGTACTTGGGGTTTCAGTCGGGGGGAGCGCCGTTCGTATGGCGCGCCCCGACGGTGCCGCTGTGGACCGGGCACTGCCTCCTACCTTCGATTTGCAGGCAGTCGATGTCAGCCGGACGCGAGCCGAAGAGCTCGCCGCCGAATCGATCGGTGTCGCGCTCGCATCGGGTGAGACGATCGCCGCGACCGGGGTTGCCTATCGCAGCGAACAGCAGGCCAAGGCCATGCATACGGCGATGGCACGCCAGCACCTCGCGAACTACCAGCTCGTTCCTGAGACCACAGCGGTCCTCGAGTTTCTCGAGTCGACTGGTGCCCTGACCGGTTACGGAACCATCGCGCTCTACGACCTCGGTGGTTCAGGACTCTCGATCAGTGTGATCGATACGGAGCTGGCCGAAGTTCGCTATGCGGAGCGGACAACCGAGATCAGCGGCGACTACTTCGATTCGCTCATTCGCGAGCAGCAGATCGCGTCGGGCCGTGTCGAGCAGCCGCAGACGCAGGCAGAGTTCGCCGCCCTGGATTTGCTGTGTCGCGAAGCGAAGGAGCAGCTGTCGGCGAGTACAGCGGTCGCGATTCCGTCCGAGGGCGGGCTGGTGCTGCTGTCGCGCGCCAACTTCGACGCACTCGTCACCCTTGCCATCGAATCGTCGGCGCGCCTCACTCGCGACGTCATCATGCGTTCGGACCGACAGGTTCAGGCAATCGTCGCCATCGGCGGGGGTTCCCGGATTCCGCTCGTTCGGTCCGTGCTGCAGCGGTGGATGGGCATCCCGGTCATCGTTCCGGACGCACCGGAGTCGGTTGCTGCCCGCGGTGCCGCGATGCTCGCCCGTCCGGTGCCACCACAGCCGGCACGTGTCGAGCCGATCAACAACCCCGTGTGGCTCGCGGGGGCTGTCGCCGTCAAGTCTCGACAGAAGCGGGAAATCAGTGGCGCGGGCCTTGCGGCAAGTTCGCTGGCCGTGATTGCCGCGATCGGTCTTGCCCTTGGCTACGGCGGTCAGATATTGGAGCGTGGCTCCGAGGGCGATGGCGGACCGACGACGACACTGCCGGGCGCGCCGCCGCGCACGACGACGTTGGAACCCAACGCCGTCGCACCGATGCTGACGGCCACGCTCGCGCCGCCGACGACGACGAAGGCCTCGACCGAAGTGCCGCCGCCGGTCGTGCTACCCGATGGCACGACCACGACCCAGGGGACACCGCCGCCGCCGTCCATCGAGATCCCCGGCCTGCCGCCGATCACGATCCCGACGCTGCCGGCCTTCACGCCGCCGCCGGTACCGACACTGCCTCCCGCACCGAAACTCCCGGACTTGCCACCCGTACCGACGCTTCCGCCGGTGCCGACGATTCCGAACTTGCCGCAGTTCCCGATCCCTGGTCGCTGACCACCAGCTCAGCGCGAGTGCCGCCCAGAGCTGCTGACCTTTGCGGCGGGCTCGGTGCCGCCGAGCGGTCGAGCGAGAATCACGGCGATAGCCGTCGTCAGCGGGACCGACAACGCAAGAGCCACACCACCGACCGACGATCGCGCAATCTCGATGGCGACGCCGTCGCTGGTCAGGACCTCACGGATCGAACGCCCGGACACACTGAAGAGCAACAACAGCGGTAGCGCACCACCGGCGTAGGCGAACACCAGGGTGTAGACGGTGCTGGCGATGTGGTCTCGACCGACTCGCATTGCGGCGGTGAAGATCTCGCGTCGAGTGGCGCCGTCGTCGAGGGCGGCCAATTCGAATGCCGTCGATGCCTGGGTGATCGTCACGTCGTTCAAGACGCCCAGCGAGCCGATGATGAAGCCTGCCAGGAGCAAGCCGGTGACGCTGACATGACCGAGATACACCTGCACGTTGGTGTTCTGGTCTTCGGACAGACCGGTCACATGCGTCATCCGGATCGCAATGTAGGACAGCACAGCAGCCACGACCATCGATGCCAGCGTGCCGAGCAGCGCCGAACTGGTCCGCAAGTTCCACCCGTGCGCCAGATACAACACGACGAACAGGATCGCGGCGCCGGCGACCAACGCGACCGGAATGGCCGGCTTGCCGTCCAGGAGCGCAGGCATGAGAAAGACGACCAGCACCACGAACGCGAAGATCAGGCCGAGAACAGCTCGCACGCCTCGCCACCGGGCTACCGCGGCGATGACAGCCAGAAAGACGAGCGCGACAACCGTCAGCGGAAAGCCGCGCGAATAGTCGCTGAAGCCGTACATGGTTTTGCCGTCCTGCCCGACCGCGCGGACCAGGCGGACGTGCTCGCCGACGCGTAGGTCCGGTTGACCTGGACCGAGGACGAACTCCTTGGTGTTGCCGGGATCTTGCTGGCTTTCAAGGAGGGTCTTGGCGCCTTCGTTGGGACCGGAGTCGATCCTGACGACGCTGCTCTGACATTTGAACGGCGTTTCTGGAGCCTTCTCCGGACTGCCGGTGAATACGGCGCCCAGCGACGGACTGCTGCACGAACTGATGGCTTGCTCGATCACCGTGCCTGCTTCGGTCTGGATCGCCCCACCGGTCGGGCTTTGCAGGGGGAGCGGAATCGCGACATCGTGGCGGTCGGGCCACAGCACCACCGCGCCGATGAGGACAAGGAGTCCGGCGCCAGTCAACAAGGCCACGACGATGTTTCGCGCCATGCGACCGAGCGGAACTGGTCCGTCATGGCTATGGCCGTGACCGTGGCCCTGCGACGTGATTCGGTCCAGAGCTTTACGAGGTTCGCGAGGCACGGGCTCAGCGTAGTGATTTATCTCTTGGCACTCAGCTGACGCGGCCCAATGAAATCGGGCGAGTGATGAGGAAGTTTAGGGGGTGGCGGAGAGCAGGGGGGGATGTCCCCGCCACCCGGCTCGGGCGGCCCAGGGGGGGTGGGCGGCCGGAACCGGCACCCAAGGTGCCGAGGACCAATGTACAGGATTCGGCACCTGGTTGCGTCTGTTGGGTCGGCGGTTTATTGCGAATAGCTCGCGAGGAAGTTGCCGAATCGCTCGATTGCGACAGCGAGGTCGCGGGCCCACGGCAACGTGACAATCCGCAAATGATCATGGTGCGGCCAGTTGAAGCCGGTGCCCTGGACCACCAGGATCTTCTCCTGCAACAGCAGATCTTGCACGAGCTTTTCGTCGTCGTAGATCTCGTGCACTTCGGGGTCCAGCCGAGGGAATGCGTAGAGCGCTCCGCGCGGTTTGACGCACGACACCCCGGGGATCTGGTTCAGTCGCTCCCACGCGACGTCGCGCTGCTCGAGTAGGCGACCGCCGGGAAGGATGAGGTCCTCGATGCTCTGGTGACCGCCCAGTGCGACCTGAATCGCGTGCTGAGCGGGAACGTTCGGGCACAGCCGGGACGACGCGAGCAGATCGATACCCTCGAGGAATCCTGCCGCGTGTTCTTTCGGCCCGGTGATCGCCAGCCAGCCCGCTCGGTAACCCGCGACGCGGTAAGCCTTCGACAGCCCGTTGTAGGTGAGGCAGAGCAGATCCGGGGCGAGCGAAGCGAGGCTGATGTGCTTGGCGTCGTCGTAGAGGATCTTGTCGTAGATCTCGTCGGCCAACAGCAGCAGTTGGTGCCTGCGCGCGATATCGACAATCTGGGTCAGCACTTCGGCCGAGTACACCGCACCCGTGGGGTTGTTCGGATTGATCACCAAGAGCGCCTTGGTCTTCGGGGTGATCTTTGCTTCGATGTCCGCGATATCAGGCTGCCAACCGGTCGATTCGTCGCACATGTAATGGACCGGAGTGCCGCCCGCGAGGGCAGTCATCGCAGTCCATAACGGGTAGTCCGGCGCAGGGATCAGCACTTCGTCGCCGTTGTCGAGCAGCGCTTGCATCGTGATAGTGATCAGCTCGGACACGCCGTTACCGAGGTAGACGGAGTCGACATCGAGTTCGGGGAAGCCGGGTACGAGTTCGTAGCGCGTCACGATGGCGCGACGAGCGGACAGGATGCCCTTGGATTCGGAGTAGCCCTGCGCGTACGGGAGCGCCGCGATGATGTCCCGCATGATGACGTCGGGCGCTTCGAATCCGAATGGAGCCGGGTTGCCGATGTTCAGCTTGAGGATGCGGTGACCCTCGGCCTCCAACCGTGCGGCATGGGCATGGACCGGGCCACGGATCTCGTACACAACGTTCTGCAGCTTGGTGGACTGCTCGAGAACGCGAGGCGGATGGGCGTGCGGGTGATGCCGCTTCGGCGGATTTCCAGTGCTCACCTGATACATGGTGCCACCCGATGTCCACATCTTTACCTGCGAATAGGCTTGGGAGGTGTCCCGAACCGCGCCGTATGGCTCTTGGCGTTCGCCTATCACCGCTGCTGACGTCGCTGCGAGTGGTCATCCGGTCGAGGGTGGGATGTTCGTCGGCGAGCAAGTGTGGTGGGCGGAGATACGCACCCTCGAAGGTGGCCGATCGGCGATCAGGTCCGGGGATGTGGACTACCCGAACGACGTCCTGCCCGCCCCGTGGAATGCGCGTAACAGGGTCCACGAATACGGCGGCGGCGCCTGGACCGTCACGCAGACCGGAACAGTCGTTTTCACCGAGTTCAGCGACCAACGGATATATGTGCTGGAAACGCAGTCACATCGTCGATCACCACGACCGTTGACGCCGCGACCGGCGGTTCCGGGCGCAATCCGCTATGCCGAGCTTGCCGTTCGCGGGACCGATGTCTGGTGCGTCCGCGAAACACACGGCGAGACGATCACGCGTGAGATCTGCGTAGTTCCTCTCGACGGTTCGGCGGCGTTCGATGCGTCGCAGGTCCGCGTGGTTGTCGGTGGGTCCAACTTCTTGGCGTATCCGCGGGTGTCACCTTCGGGTGACGCACTCGCATGGATTGCATGGAACCATCCGCAAATGCCGTGGGATGGCACGGAATTGCGCGTTGCGTCGATCGGTCCTGACGGCACGTGCAGTGAACCGACGACTATTGCCGGCGGCGCCGAGGAATCGGTGCTGCAACCAGAGTGGGCAAGCGACGACACGCTCTACTTCCTCAACGATCGCCACGGATTCTGGAATCTGTTCAGCGCGCAACGCGATGGCTCGTCCGCAACCCGTATCTATGCGACAGATGCCGACATCGGCGGACCGCTGTGGCGCCTCGGCACGCAGTGGTATCGGCCGCTGCCTGACGGAAAACTGTTGGTGGTAGCCACCTTCGGTGCCGATTCGCTTTTGTTGGTCGATCCACAGTCGGGCTCTGCCGACAAGGTCGAGATCGGTGACATCGCTACGATCGAACTCGCCGACGTGCGCGCAAGCCAGGTGTTGTTGCGGTGCGGCGGTGCGCAAATCCCGTCGGGACTTCGCATTCTCGACCTGGAGACAGGCGAACTCGACGATGTCCGATTGTCTGCCGATTCGTCCCCGGACGTCGCGTATCTTCCTGCGGCGCAGACGGTCACGTTTCACGGTCCGTCGCGTGAGGTTCATGCCGTCGTGTATCCGCCGACGAACCCGGATTTCGACGGACCAGCCGACGAACTTCCTCCGTTCGTAGCGTTCGTCCATGGTGGTCCGACGGCGCACGTGTCGCCGGGCGTGAACTTGGTCTACGCCTATTTCACCAGCAGGGGCATCGGAATCATCGACGTCAACTACGGCGGCTCGACCGGATACGGCCGGGAGTACCGCAACCGGCTTCGTGGTGAGTGGGGCGTCGTCGATGTCGAAGACACCATCGCCGCGGTCCGTGGGTTGGTGTGCGCGGGGCTCGCTGATCCGAAACGGCTCGCAATCGAAGGCGGGTCGGCAGGCGGTTGGACCGTGTTGTCGGCGCTCACCAGCTCGGACGTATTCGCTTGCGGGGCATCTTATTACGGAGTCGCCGAGCTGGAAGCGTTCGTCAGCGAGACGCACGATTTCGAATCGCGGTATCTCGATGGGCTGGTCGGTCCGCTGCCCGAGGCGCTCGATCTGTACCGCACGCGTGCGCCGGTCAACAACGTCGATCGGCTGGAGTGCCCGGTACTCCTGCTGCAGGGCTTGTCCGACCCCATCGTGCCACCGTCGCAGGCGGAGTGTTTTCGAGAAGCCATGGTGCGCAAGGGTATTCCGCATGCCTACCTCGCCTATCCAGGCGAGGCGCACGGTCTGCGCAGGGTCGGCAATCAGATCAGCTCTCGCGAAGCCGAATTGTCGTTCTACGGCCAGGTACTGGGCTTCGCGACGCCCGGTGTGCCCAAATTGGAGTTGTGGCGGCCGCGAACTGCCTAGACGCGGAGCTTGCGGAGCGACCATTCAATATCTTGGACGAGTCTCGAAGAATGAGAGACACGGCCTAGTCTTGTTCCATGACCGAGACGGTTGTCGAGACGAAGACGTATCCGATTTCCTTCGGTGACTACCGAGCTCGTGCAATTTCGCTGGGTGCCGGCCTACACGTGCTGGAACGGATCGTCGACGGCCAGTGGCTCCAACTCACCGAAACGTACGACCCGGCATCGAAGCCGCCGCTCGGCTCCGGAATGACGCTGGCGCCGTGGCCGAACCGCATCAGGGACGGAAAGTTCGAGTTCGGCGGCACCTCCCACCAACTCGACATCACCGAGCCGGCGGCGAACAACGCGATTCACGGTCTGGTTCGCCGGCGCAATTGGGACCTCGTCGAGCACTCGGAAGCGCGGGTGGAGCAATCGATCGAGGTTGGTCAGCATCCGGGTTGGCCCTATGCGCTCCGGCTGACCGTCACGCACGAACTTGGTGACAACGGCCTGACGGTGACGCATACGGCAACGAACGAAGGATCCGAGGCCGCACCGTTCGGACTCGGCGTCCATCCATTCATTCGAGTCGGCGACGTACCTAACGCCGACTGCACGCTGGAGATTGCGGCTACGTCGTATTTGCCCTTGGACCCGACGCGTAATCTGCCGGACGGTCCACCGCAGCCCGTGGCCGGCACCGAGAACGACTTCACCACGCCGCGCTCGCTGGCAGGGGTGTGGCTCGATACGCCGTTCACCGGCCTCGTGCCTGATGCGTCCGGCATTGCCCGGCATGTTCTGCGTGCTCCCGATGGATCTGCAACCGCGTTGTGGTCCGACGCCGCATTCGGGTGGGTGCAGGTATTCACTGCCTATCCAGAGCGCGGCAAGCCGTACCTGAACCGCGACCTTGCGCTGGCCGTCGAGCCCATGACGTGCCCGCCCGACGCCTTCAATTCTGGGCTGGATGTGGTCGTCCTCGAGCCCGGCAAGACCTGGTCTGGAAGTTGGGGTGTTACTGGCGAGTAACATAGTGGGCGTGGCGCAGGTCACTCGATTGTTCGCAACGCTGGCTTACGTACTACGTTATGGACCGAACAGATGTGTCGTATGAGGTGGAGGTTGCAATGCTGCTGACTCTGATCGTTGGCCTGCTGGGGACCGCTGTGGTCCTCGCTCTGGCCGCGAAGCGCGTGCGGTGGCTCTTCGAACTCATATCGTCGGGCAAGAAGGCCGGCGGTCGCGTCGAGCCGGTCGGTCCGCGCCTGGCTACGCAGCTCACCGAAGTTGCCGGCCAGAAGAAGCTGTTGAAGTGGACCGTTCCCGGCATCGCGCACTTCTTCACGATGTGGGCCTTCCTCATCATGTCGTCGGTCTACTTCGAGGCCTATGGCGCGCTCTTCAACGAGCACTTCCAGATCCCGTTGCTCGGCCGCCTGCATGTGTTGCCTGCCTTGGGCTTCCTCCAGGACTTCATCGCCGTGGCGTGTGCGCTGTCGCTCGGCGTCTTCGCAATCATCCGAGTTCGGAATGCTCCGGAGCACAAGAAGCGTGGCTCACGCTTCTACGGCAGCCACCTCGGCGGCGCCTGGCTGATCCTGATCATGATCTTCAACGTCGTCTGGACGATGTTCCTGTTCCGTGGCGCAGCGTCGGCCGCAGGTCATTCGCCGTACGGTAAAGAGGCTTTCCTGTCCTACGGCATCGGACGGCTGCTGAGTCCGCTCGGCCAGGACACCAACAACGTGCTCGACCGCGTCGGGTTGCTCCTGCACATCGGCGTCATGCTCGTCTTCCTCATCATCGTGCTGCACTCCAAGCACCTGCACATCTTCCTCGCGCCGGTCAACGTCGGCGCCAAGCGACTTCCGAACGCGCTCGGCCCCTTGCTGCCTGTCGAGTCCGACGGCAAGCCCATCGACTTCGAAGATCCAGGCGAAGACGACATCATGGGTCGCGGCAAGATCGAGGACTTCACGTGGAAAGGCATGCTCGACTTCGCGACCTGCACCGAGTGTGGGCGTTGTCAGTCGCAGTGCCCGGCATGGAATACCGGCAAGCCGTTGTCGCCCAAGCTGGTGATCATGAACCTTCGCGACCACATGTTCGCGAAGGCGCCGTACATGATCGAGGGCAAGCCGCGACCCGAAGAGGGCTCGGTAGAGATCAAGGTCGACGCACACGACGACGATCCGCATCACGTTCCGGAGTCCGGCTTCGAGCGGATCATGGGTCACGGTCCCGAGCAGGCAGTCCGGCCCTTGGTCGGCACCCTCGAGCAGGGTGGCGTCATCGATCCTGATGTGCTGTGGTCGTGCACGTCGTGTGGTGCGTGCGTCGAACAGTGCCCGGTCGATATCGAGCACATCGACCACATCATCGACATGCGTCGCTACCAGGTGATGATGGAGTCGGAGTTCCCCGGCGAACTCGGCACCGTCTTCCGCAACCTGGAAAACAAGGGCAACCCCTGGGGCCAGAACAACTCCGGCCGCCTGGATTGGGCGAAGGACCTCGGCTTCGACGTCCCGGTCTACGACGGTGTTCTGGGCGAAGACGTCGAATACCTGTACTGGATCGGGTGCGCAGGCGCATTCGACGACAAGGCGAAGAAGACCGTTCAGGCCACGGCGGAGCTGCTGTACCGCGCCGACGTGAACTACGTGGTCCTCGGCTTGGACGAGACCTGCACCGGCGACTCGGCTCGCCGCGCCGGTAACGAATTCCTGTTTCAGCAATTGGCCGCGCAGACCATCGAGACACTCAACGGAGTGTTCGAGGGGCGCGAGCAGGTTCGACGCAAGATCGTCACGACGTGCCCGCACTGCATGAACACCCTCGGTCGCGAATACCCGCAGCTGGACGGTCACTACGACGTCGTGCACCACACGCAGCTGCTGAACAAGCTGGTCCGCGATCGCAAGCTCGTACCGGTCAAGCCCGCCGACCCCACGGCGACGGTTACCTACCACGACCCGTGCTACTTGGGTCGGCACAACAAGGTCTACACACCGCCGCGTGAGCTGATCGATGCCACCGGAATGACGCAGGCCGAGATGCCACGGCACGGCGACCGCTCGTTCTGCTGTGGTGCCGGTGGCGCGCGGATGTGGATGGAAGAGCACATCGGCAAGCGCATCAACCTCGACCGGGTCGACGAAGCGATCGACACCGGAGCAGGCACTGTCGTCACCGGTTGCCCGTTCTGCAAGGTGATGGTCGACGACGGACTCACCCAGCGTGCCGACGAAGGCACGGGTGTCGGTGTCGGCGTGACCGACGTGTCGCAACTGCTGCTCGAATCGGTCAAACGCGGTGCGCCGGAACTGCCGGTCTTCGCTCCGCGCAAGGCACCTGAAAAGCCCAAGGCGGCGCCCGCCCCGGCTGCGGCCAAGACCGCGGTCGCAGAGCCTGCCGCTGAGCCTGCGGCAGCGGCTCAGGCCACCGCAGCACCCGCGAAGGCCGCGCCGGCCAAGGGTCTGCAGATGAAGGGCATCGCGAAGAAGCCAGGGGCGAAAGCACCTGGTGCGAAAGCTGCCGCGGCGCCTGCCCCGGCTGCGACCGAAGCGGCGACACCTGAGGTCAAGCCCAAGGGTCTCGGACTTGCCGGCGGAGCCAAGGCGCCAGGTGGCGGTCTGAAGATGAAGGCTGCGGCCAAGGCTCCCGGCGCAAAGGCACCTGCTGCACCGGCGCCTGCGGAGGCCTCGGTGGAGGCACCTGCGGCCGCTCCGGCAGAATCGGCGGCTCCCGCCGAGGCGTCGCTGCCGACGGTGAAGCCGAAGGGTCTTGCCGTGAAGTCGGGCTTCAAGAAGCCGGGTGCACGAACGAGCGCTCCTGCGGCTCCGGCGCAAGACGCACCCGCCGAAGAAGCACCTGTCAAGGAACCTGCGGTCGAAGAAGCGACCGTTGCCGAGGCTCCAGCGGCTGAGGCAGCGCCTGCACCAGAGTCGGCGGCGCCGGCAGAGGCAGTCGCACCGCCAGCCGCCAAGCCAGGCGGCCTCGGGTTCAAGTCCGGAGCGAAGGCGCCGGGTAGAAAGCAGTAGTAGTTAGCTAGTAGCAACAAAGTTATCGCCCGGTGAATCGAAAAGTTAACCGGGCGATAACCTTTGTTTTGGGGCTTTTTTTGTACTCTGAGACCAGTCATGCCTCGTGCAAGCCCCTGCTTGCAACGTGGCCGAGACATAAACGTTACAGAGGCTCGCTTCTGGGTCACGATTCGGCTACGCTGACCCTCACCTGTCCGGCGTGGCCAGCCTCACACTTGTCGGGACTCGTGTACCAAATGGGTAGGACGCGAAGTTTTCACTTCGGCGTTCGTGGCTGAGCTCGCCGGGTACTGATGAGGGAGTGGGAAATTAGAATGAACACGCGCAAGATCACCGTGGCAGCGGTGTTCGTAATTGCCGCAATGGGCTTGGGGGCAGGAACTTCGTATGCAGATCCGGCAGTCAAGGACGTTAGCTACGAAACCAAACTGGTGGACAAATCTGTCGTGACGACCCTTGATGCGGGAATGTTCAGCATTAATGCGGACGGCAAGACTTTCGATATCAAGGACGGTGCAGGTCAGGTTCTCGTGACGATGCCGCTGGCTTACACCGCGGGGCCGCTCGAGTTTCCGATCGCACACGAAGTTAGTGCCGACAATCGGACGCTGAAGCTGACACCGTCTACGGACGTCCTCAGTGCGCGGCCTGCTCTGGTGAAGCCGGTGGCGTCGGTTATCGAAGACAACCGCGCACGGGCCGAATTTGCTACTCAGCTCGGTATTGCTACAGCGATCGGCGGTCTGATCGGTACTGGCATTGGTGCCGTTGCAGGCGGAATTCTCGGCGCCGCCGGGATCTTGGGCGGCCCAGCCGTTCTCCTGACCGTCTTAACCGGGATCGCAAGTGGTGCTGCAGTCGGCGGAATCGCAGGAACGATTGTGGCCGGAGGGCCGACGCTCATCGCCGCCGGCATCGACTTGGTCAGCACACTCATCGCTCCCCCGGGCACGACGAGGTTCAATTACGTTGAGCCGAGGTAACTCTCCCTAGAACACGACCGAGCCCCGCCTCCATCAGGAGTGCGGGGCTTGGTCGTAATCTGCGTCACGAGTTTTGTGGCTCTGCTGGCAGATCTGCAGCGCTCTGCCGCGTAATCGATTTCAGGTGATGAAATCGATCTTCGTATTGACCGACTCGCCCCGACCGCGCGCCACGCGATCCGCATCTGTTCCCACACTGCGAGCAGCGAGCTTCTCGGGGCCAGCCAGGCGGCGCTGAGGACGCGACACGCGCCGCGCGACGGCCCCCCGGAAGTCTCGCGACCATCCCACCGTCGTCATTGATGACATCCGCCCGACTACCGTGTCTTGAACACCCGACGCCGACCCCATATTCTGGGTCCGCGCACGCCCGAACCCCGGACAAGTAGCTGACGACCTTAGACAAGCCGGAACGCTACTGGGATGACGGCGTGCGCACCCGTAACCAGCGCACTGGGCGCTATTTGGTACGGACCTTCAGTGTCGGGTTCTCGTCGAGGATCACGTTGATCGGAGTGGCGAACAGCTGCGGCTCGTTACCGATGAACGGACCGATAAGGTTCGGGATCTCGCAGATCGGATAGTCCGCAACCGAGGAAGCGCTGGACACACCGAGAGCCATCGTTCCGGTGACGACGGGTCCACCGCTGTCGCCCGGAAGGGCGCAAATGTTCATGGAGAAACTGTCGTTCATATGCCGCGTGCCGACTTCGACCGACTGCTGGACCGCGTTCACCACACCGCAGCTGAATCCGGTCCGAGCGCCCGACTTGCACGCGGGCGCTCCCACTACCGGTGTTGCTGTGCCTGTGATGAACAGCGGCGCCGCGTTGGGGATGCGGACGATGTTGTTCTCGAACCGAGCGCGAGCGTCGTCGGAGATGCGGATGACGGAGTAGTCGTGGTTGTCGAGGCTGGTCTCTTCGAACGTGCCGACCTTCGGGCCCAACACGTCCAGCGCGCGCAATTCGTGGACAGCTGACGCGGCAGGGGTGCCTGCATTGGCGAGGTCCGGGTCGCAGTGTCCGGCAGAGATGTTGACGGGCCGACCGGCCGCGTCGGTGCCGTTGAAACCGAGCGAACAGCGCAGTGACGAGTGTGCTCCGATAGCCGCGTACGCATCGCCTGCGCCGAGAGCATTGCGCGGCAGCTCGCCCGCGACGTCGACGACGGGCGTAATGGGCTCTGCACCGACCGCTGCCGGCATGACGACGACTCGTTGGGGGTCGATGAACCCCGGCAGCTGCAGACCGTTTGCTACCGATGTGAGCCTGATCGCCAGCGCGTTGTTGACCGTATCGATGGCGAAGCCTTTGACGGTGTCGGCGATGTCGACCGGCTGGCCTCGCAGCCAGTCGTCGAATGCCTTCATCTCGTTTTGCAGCGCGGTCTCGGTCTTGGCTACGGGCTTCACCGTAAAGCCGGCCGATTCGGCCGCCGACCGCGCGGTCGGCGATTCTGGGGAGTCTGCAAGCGCGACGACGGGAGCACCTGCTTCGTCAAGCCATGCTCCGGCAAAGCTGTTCGGGAATTGCGCCCGAGCGGTGTGCGCGAACTCCGCGAGCTTCTGCGCGAGGTCGGCCCGCTGCAGGTATTGGTCGGCGGTCAGCTTCAGGTCGCGCGCGATGGCTAGCGTCAGTTCGACCGGTAGTCCGGGTGCCGGATCGGCGTCCGCGATTGCGGTGGCCGGACCGAAGAGCAGCAGCGCGGTAGACCCGAGCACCGCGGCCCGGCGAGCGGTCGAGCTTCGCATGGAAGCCTCTCTTGTCAGATCGTCACCAGGCAGGCCAGGTGATTTGCTCTGGTGACTATATGACCTGCGCCATACCGGCACCAGTCAGCAGCGCCGCGAATTGCCAAGCTCCTAGGTCGGATTGACGCTTGTGCGCACTTCGAGACCTGCGCCGAGACCACCGGAAGCGGTGGCGTTGGCGTCCGCGATGATGTCGCGAATCGGTATTCCGAGGCTCGCGGTTCCGCCGTCTTGGGCGAGCGTCAGATTCGCCTGCACGCAGCTGGGTGCGCTGCTGCTGTTCGATCCGCTGGTGATGCCCATGGCAAGCGTGCCGCTGACGATCGCGCCGCCGCTGTCGCCGGCGAGTGTGCATGCGGTGGTCGCGAAGCCGCGAACGATGCGGCTGCTCCCGTTCTCGGTGAACAGCTGAGTCTCGACACGGTCGGCGACGACGACGCCGCAAGTGAATGTCGACGACTGACCCGATTTGCACACCGGTGCACCGACGACGGGCACAGCTGTGCCCGTAATTGTGATTGTCGTGCCGTTGGCCCCGCGGACATTGGGCAGATCGAAACCGGACTGCTTCGCGTGATCGTTGAGTGCGATGAGCGAGTAGTCGAGACCGGTTGCCGGGTTGCCGAGAGTGGAGTGCGAGAAGGTGCCGATCTCTGGGCTGTTGTCGATATCGTGCAGATTCGGCACGTAGACCGGGGCATTGCCGCTCGCTCCGACGTTCGGGTCACAGTGGCCTGCACTGATATTGATAGCCCGGCCACCCGAGTCGACGGCGTTGAAACCGAAGGAGCACACGGTGATTGCTGCAAGTGGCGTGTCGCGGATGGCGTGCTTGGAACTGATGTAGGTATCGCCGCCCATGGCACGCGGGTCGACCGGTCCACCTCCACCTGGCGAGAGAATGACCTTGACGTTGGCGAGCAAGGTCGGCAGGTTCAGCATGTGCCCAGCCGGGGTGTTCACGATGTCGAGCACGATCTGGTTGTTCAGGAGATCCACGGCAACCGAGTTGACCTGACCTGCTGCTTCGCGCGGCAGCCCGGAGATCCAGCGGTTGAGCTCGGCGAGAGATCGTTCTAGGCCATCGGCCGAAATCGGGGAAATCTGCGTTTCGTAACCGGCTTGTGAGGCGATCTGTGCGGCCTCGTTCGACGTCACCGCGACGACGCCTTTACCGTCCTGACTCATCCACGCGCCGGCGAAAGAATTGGGATGCACTGCCCGAAATTCACGTGCGTAGGAACCGAGCTGCTGCGCCTTCGCTGCGCGCGACAAATATTCGGCGGCACTGATTCCAAGATCGCGTGCCACCGCATCGACGAGGTCGCTCGGGAGCTGCTCAGCAGTGAGCTGGGTGAGCGGAGCGGGCGGTTCAGCGCCGGCGACACCCGTCAGCGAACTCGACGCTGAGAAGGGAACGAGGAGCAGCATGGCGGTTGACCCGACCACTGCAGCGCGAAGCGCCACCAACGTACGCATGAATTCCCTTCGCCGACTGACGCGGTGTCAGCGCCCCACCTTAAGGCACAACACTGTGATTGCCAGCACTGCGCAGCAACGAGGGAGATCGACCTGCAGGTTCGCTCGCAAGTCCACGCCGCTGTCGGCTACGGCTGCTGAATTCCACCCGTGTGGGCGGGCGGATTGACGTAGCCGCCGTAGTTGTTGAACGGCAGCGCCGGGATGGCGGGGTTCTGCGGCGGGACGTAGTAAGGCGGGTAATCCGGCAAGTATCCGAACGCAGGCGTGGTCGTTGTCGGAACCGTGGTGGGCGGGACAGTGGTGGGAACCGTCGTCGGAGTCGAGGTCGGCGGCACAGTCGTCGTGACGGGCGGCGTCGTCGGCACGGTGGTGGTTTCCGTCGTCGTCGTTGCTGGTGGCGGCGGCGGGGGTGGCGGCGGCGTTGTCTCCGCTACTGGTTGCACCGGAACGACGACAGGCTTCGGTTCTTCGACCGGAACCGTTGTCGTGACAGTCGGCAGATTGACGGGTGTATCAGTCGTCAATACCGGCGGCGGCGGTGCGGGCGATTCGGCGTTCTGAATCGCGGGAACCTCGGTCTTCTCGGGGCTCTGCAACAGCGAGGCAGCCGCACCGATGCCCAAGGCCAGGAATGCGGCGACGCCCGCAGCAGCGAGCACGGGGGTCCGGCGATACCAGGGCAGTGGGACCGCGATGGCGGTCGCACCGACGGCCTCTTCGTCGCTCTCGACGGCAGGCTCTTCCGTCGAAGGCAGCGGTGCGCCGACCGGTTCGGCCAGGGCGGAGTACGCGGGTGCGAACACCATCGGTCCTGAGATGGGTGTGGCGACCGCGGAGAATTCTTCGGTGGCGTCTGCTGTGTCGGCGACGTCGCTTGCTGCAGCGAGCGCGACCAGTGCGGCGCCGTGCGCGGGCTCTTCACCGGCATGAACGGTCACGTCGGCTTCGGAGATGATGTTCAGCGAGCGCAGACCCAGGTAGTCGAGTGCGTCTCGAAGTGCGTCGACCGCTTCGGTGTTCCATTGCTCGGGATATGTCGCGTAGATCTCGGTCGGCGGTGTCAAGTTCGGCGAAGCCAGGTTGATCAGACAGAACATGGCGGTCGCGACGAGATCTTCCGCGCGATAGCCGGCACCTTCATCGACGACGATGCCCTCGGGGTTGCCGACGCGTGCAAGGAATTCGGACACGGAGTGCGTTTCGACGTCGGCCGGGGCTTCACCCAGATAGCTGTCGCCATCGTCGGTCAGGTGCAGGACGGTTTTGCGGACTATGTATTCCGGCTCGGATTCCTGACCGGTCGTCACGACTGCGGCGACACTTTCGTACGTGCCGATCCGCAGACCTAGTCCTGTCGCCATATCCAAACCTCGATTCGATGGGCCCGACACCCGTCGCATTCGCGCGGCCCTGTGCCGCTCGTCTTTGTCGCGTTCCGCCTACTTGTGTCCGTTGTCCCCTCGTCGTCGTTACACCACTTGCGAACGATCAGGCATTCCATGGCCCATCGCTCGGAGCATGGAAAGCAATTCCGAACGAGACCCTGCACCTAGCCGACGGCGTATCCGAGCGACGTGATGCTCAACTGTCTTCGCCGAAATGTACAGGCGAGACCCCACTTCGCGATAGGTGAGACCTAACACAAGCAGGTCAGCGACCTCTCCTTCTCGATCGGAGAGCGGACCGCCGCTCGAAGTCGGAAGGGTGCGAACGGCCGCGCCGACCTCGGTCCGCACCGTGGGCGGTACTCGACGCGGCGACTGGCGCAACGACCGCGCGACCTGAAGCAGAGCGGTTGCGGAGGCCGTGTTCGATGCCCGCAGGGCAGCCTCGCTCGCGAGCCGGGCACCATCCCAGGACAAGCCGAGCGTCGCGAGCGTGCGGGCGCACTGCTCGACCTCGACCGGTGCGAAGTCGCCCTGAAGCACGTGAAGCCAGGTTCGGCCGGCCGTTGCCAAAGCGGCGGCGTATTGATCGTTGGCCACACTGGCTCTGCGTTTTTGCGCGGCTGCCTTCAATGCGGTCGCGTGTGGAATCAGCGCAGCGGGGTCTTCGCTCAGCAGTGCGGCTTGCACGCCGTACCAATGGAACGTGCTTGCCCATGCCGGCGGATCGTCGAGCCGGGCGAGCAGTTGACCGGCCTCGTAGATGAGGTGCGCGATGCGCGCTTCGTCGTCGACTCTGATCGCGGCAAGCCAGAGCTCACCCAACGGGAGCAGCGTGAACAGGTCGACCGACACCTCGTCGAGAACCCTGTGCGACGCCTGCCACGCTGTGGTCAGTGCGCCGACGTCGCCGCTGCGCCGCGCGAGGCCGACCTGAATTGCGTGTGCGAGCAGTAGGTCGCGGTTGCCGAGTAGAGCGATATCGATCTCATCGAGGACGGACGCGGCAGCGTCATCGTCGCCGCCGAGCATCGAAATCCACGCCGACAGCAGTTTGTGTTGCAGCCAGCTGCGGCTGCCTGCGCGGTCCGCGGCGATCGCGCGATCCAACATCGCGGTCGCGCGGGCGAGGTCACCGCTGTGCAGACACAGCAGTACAGCAACGGCACCGGGCGAGATCGGCAGCACCCGTGCGGACGCCGGACTGTCGAGCATGGACAGAGAGCGGGCCAAGGAATTGATCGCAGCTGCCGATGACCCGCTGATCGACTGCTCGAGCGCCGAGCCGACCAACGCGATGCCGGCAGCGAGATCAGTGGGCGGCCCGGTCTGCGGGGCGGTCAGCATTGCGGTCGCTTGCTTGGCCTCGCCCAGTGCGAAGAGAACTGCTGCCGCCGCTCCGGCTTCGACGCCGATTCGTTCCGGACCAAGCCAGGTGTAAAGGTCCGCGCCGCGGCGAAGTACGCCGCGGTGTGCCCAAATTCCGGCAAGCACGCGAACCGCGGACGCGAGATCGGCGTTCGACGATTCGGGTCGGGCGAGGACCGCCTCGGCGATGGTCATCGCGGTCCGCGAATCACCGCTCAGCGCTGCGGCCTCGCAGCGACGGGGCGCTACGCGGGCGCTATCGGCGCCGGCGTCGACCGCCGCGGAATACATTTGGGCTGCCACGCTTGGCTCTGCGGATGCTGCTGCAGCACAAAGAAATTCGCCCAGACGTGCGTCGCGCACTCCTGCCCGGGCCAGCCGCATGGCGGTATATTGCCGCAGCGCACCGGACTCCATCCGCAGGTTCAGCAGGCGATGCTGAATGTCGATGAAGCGGCGGCTGCCGATGATCGTCCGCAACGGTTCTTCGGCAACAGGTAGCAACAGATCTGGATCGGACACCAGTCCGCACGCTCGCGCGCGATCGATGAGATTCTGCGCCACGTCGTCGTCGACGCCGACGATCTCGGCAACCTCCGCAAGTTCGAGGCCCGCACCGATCGCTGTCAACGAGAGAGTGGAGAGAAGTTCGGAGTCTTGACGTTTGAGCAGTGCACTCACCCACAAGGAGACCGACCGTGTGATCGCGTTGTCGCGATCGGTGCGCTCGATCGTGCGAAGTCCGTCGATGGCGGCGTGGACCGCCCCGTGAACGCCCGACGTCAGATCGATGATCTTGGCAATGCGCTCCGACGACAGGGGCACACCCAACTGCCGACCGACCGCCGCCACATCGGCCGGAGCCAACGAGCGCAATTCGAACACGCGGCCGTGGTGGGCGACTGCCGTGGCCAGTTCCCGCAACCGCAGATCGTGGGGGCGAGGCTCGGTCGCAATGATCACCGACGCCGCGGACCGGTCGACGAGGTCCATCAGGCGGGCGAGGTCGATGTCGTTCAGCGTGTGTGCGTCATCGATGATGACCGCCGTGCCGCTGCCCTCTGCGGTGTCGATGTCCGATCGCGTGGTCACGCCACTGCCGCGGAGACTCTCCCGGACAGCGGAGAGCAAGATCGACTTGCCGCTACCTGATTGGCCACGAATCAGGAGTCGAATCGGCGACTTTCGCGCCGATTCGACGTCTCGAAGGATTTCCCGCATACCCGCCGAAGAATCGGCAGTTGTCGATATAGCGCTGATCAGCACGGGTTCACTCGCCGGCGCGGGTGACGCCCGGCAACGTGTTGTCGAGCAGGCCGGTCGGGTTCAGGGCGTTGGGTACTTTCGGCAGTGGAAGTCCTGGGTTCGAGTTCTGGGGGAACAAATTGGGGTTGGTGTAGACAGGCGATTGCGGCGCTGGTGAGGGCTGGGGCGCAGGCGCAGGCTGGGGTGCCGGGCTCGGCGCGGGGGTGTTCTGCTGCGCAGTCGGTTCCTGCGGAGCATTCGGCTGGGGCGCGGGATTGTTCGGTGCAGGGTTGTTCGGCGCCGGGGTATTGGCTTCCGTGGTCTGCGGGTTCACGCGCGCCGTCGGGTTGGCGGCTGCTTGCGTTCCGGGTGTCTCTGTTCCCGGTTGGGTGGCCTCCGCGGCGGACGACTGCGGGTCGGCCGGGGTGACCGCCGCAGGCGACGGTGTCGCAACTTGCTGACTCGGGGGCGTTGCGGGCTTCGGGTCGCTACCGAGCCCGGTCCCCAGTGACAACCCACCGGCGGCGAGCAACATGATCGCGGCGACGACGGCGACGACGATCGCCGCCTTGCGGGTCCGGCCCTTGACTTCGGATGCCTGCGCCGGGGGAGGCGCAGGAACACGTGTTGGTGCGGCGGCGCGTCGGGGTGGTGTCGCAGCTTTCGCGTACACGGGTGCAGCCGCTGCTGCCGCGACCGGCTCTGCCAATGCGTGGGAGGCCGCCGAAAGTCTGGTGGCGAGCATTGCAGCGCCGATGGCGCTGGTGCGGTCGGGCGCGGCCGATGCAACCACCGGGAGGCCGAGTTGCGACGAGATCGCCTCGGCAACGAGTGGAATCGCCGCACCGCCGCCGACGAGCAGCACCTGGCTGACATCGGTCACATCGAGACCGGCGAGGCGAACGGTCTCACGTACGAGTTCCACCGACGTGGCGATCGGTCCGTACAGAAGGTCTTCTAGCTCGCCACGCACCAGCCGGACCTCACGGCTGACCCCGGGGAGGTCGACGCGCAGTGTCGTTTCGGTGTGGGCGGACAACGCCTCTTTCGCTGTCGCGCAGCGTCTGCGCAGCTCGACGAGAGCGTTCTCGGTTGCGGGGTCGAAGGGATCGATGGTCGCCGAAGCGCCCACGTTCTCCAGCACGTACTGCATCGTGAGGTGGTCGAACTCGGCGCCGGACACGTCGTCGGAGCGCAACGGCACGCCGAGAATGGCCGACGATTCACCGGTGCGGACGACTGCGATATCGAGAGTCGAGGCGCCCAGGTCGTAAACGAGCACGGCGCCGTCGCCCAGCGGTCCGCGTGCGGCGTCGAGCCATGCGACGGCAGCGGTCGCCTCGGGAACGGGCGTCACTTCGCCGAACCCTGCCCGCTCCAGCGCCTCACGCAAGGCATTGACCGAGTAATGCGACCAGGTCGCGGGGTAGGTTGCGACTGTTGTCGGCTCGTCGGTCAGTCCGGCGGATGCTTCGGTGACGAGGCAGCCGATCGCGGTAGCTGTCAGATCTTCACCCGTGTAGAGGGAGCCGTCGTCGGCGAGAATCCCGACAGGATCACCGACTCGGCCGAGAAAGTCGTCGACCACCACGTCGGTGTGGTGCCGTCCCATTGCCGATGCGCGCCGGTCGACGCCGAGTATCGGCGACTCACCTGCAGACAGTTGCAGCGTGCTGCTGCGAGTGAACGTCGAATGATCCGAGCCATCGGTTGCCCCCGCACCGTGTGGTTCGACCGCAGCGACGGAGTTGAGTGAACCTACAACTACGCCGAGCCCTAATGCCACGCGAATCTCCTTCGATGAGCAGTCGCACCTGCGGGGGGCGGGGTTGGTCGTGAGGGCAGGTCGACTCAAGCGCGATGTCGGCGTCCGGCGCCAAATCGTTACGCTCTGCGCTGGTAGGAGGCCCGTTGGGGGAAAATCCCCTAACGGGTGCATAGCCCCTATCCAGCAACGATGGATGTTTACGGGGGTTGTGCCCGTTTGGCCCAGGGCTTGGGGCCAATACCGTGGCTTTCAGTCACCGCCGCGGCAATTGCGGCCCGATATCAGGAGTCGAATTCCATGACACAGAACGCCGTACTCGAGTTCATCCTTAACCTGTTGCGCAGCGACGAGGCTGCTGCAAGCTACTGCGCGAACCCCACAGCTGCACTGCACGCGGCAGGGCTGACCGACGTCAGCCACGCCGACATCGTTGCTGTGGCTCCGATGGTTGCCGAGTCTGCTCTGTGCACCAGCGGTACCGGACTCTCGACGATTCTCAACGCTGACCTCGGCACCGCGGCCGCGGGCACAGTCGGCCTCGGCACAACCGGCATCGGCACCGTCGGTGGCTCGACCGGGCTCGGTCTCGGGACCGGACTCGGCCTGGGCACCGGAGTCGGTCTCGGTACCGGACTCGGTCTCGGCACGGTCGCGGTGGGCGACGGCAATCTCGGCGGAAACCTCGGCGGAAACCTTGGCGGAAACCTCGGTGGGGACCTTGGCGCTGGCGGGGGCATCGACTTGGCAGCAGCGTTGTCCTCGGCGCTCGGAGCCGGCGGTGCGGCGGGCGTGCAGCTGGCAACCGCGCTGGGCACTGCAATCGAGGCGGCGTCGAACGCCGGTCTCGCCGTCGGCACCGGAATCGACAGCGGCCTGGGACTCGGCGGCGGATTAGGACTCGGCGGTGGACTCGACCTTGGTGCAGGCACGGACTTCGGAACGGCAGTCGCGACCGCGCTCGGCGGATCGCTCGGCGCTAATGCCGATCTGCTGACGAACCTGTCGACATCGTTGAACACTGCCCTCCAGAGTGTCGGAGCAGCCACCGGTGCCGTAGACATCAACCAGGTCCTCGCAACGCAGGGCCAGCTGACGACCTTGCTGCAATCGGCGTTGGGTGTCGGCGGCGACGCAGGCGCAGATGTCGGTGCTTCGCTCGGAGCGCTTCTGCAGTCGACGGTCGATTCGAACCTCGGCGGCAACCTCGGGCTGGACGCGGGTGCGGCCGACAACGTCGATGCCACGGTCGCGTCCTCGATCGGTTCCACCATCTCCAATGCGCTCGGCCTCGGCGCGGACGCGCAGACCGGCCTGACCTCGGCGTTCGACGCTGCGCTTTCGTCGAACGTTGCACCTGCCGCCGATCTGGGCAGCAACCTCGACCTCAACCTGGGCGGCGACCTCGGCCTCGGCGGCAATCTCGGCGGCGACCTCGGTGTCCCGGCCGCGACCGGCGCTGTGACCAGTGCGGCTACCACGGACCTGCATACCGCGGTCGACGCCGGTCTCGGCACCGCGAGTGATCTGGGCGGTCACGTCGACTCCACGCTCGGCGCTGGGCTGGGTGCGGTCAGTGGTGCGCAAACCGACCTCACCGGCGTCGGTGAATTCGGCAGCCAGTTCACGAACTCGCTCACGACGGCTGGACAAGGCAACGCAGACCTCGGGTTCGACTCCCACGCTGGTGCCGATGCATCGAGCGCGGCAGCAATCGACTCGACCACCCATGCGGCGACCAACACCTGGTCGGGTGTCGATGCCAACATCTTCGGCAACTCGTCGAGCAACTTCGTGTCGGACTCGTCGACCGCCCTGTCCGGGTCGATGGACCACAGCTCGGCGATGGAAACCTCGCTGTTCGCCGACGGCACCAGCGGAGCGGCCGCTACCGTGGAAGGCAGTGGTACGCACGACGCCGGATTCGCCGCCGAGCACGACGTCCACTGACAGAACAGCTGTAACGACGCAGGCCGGTGCGGCGGTAGGAGCCGTACCGGGCTAGCGTCGTCGCGCCGGATAAGAAAAGTGGTCAGGGGATAGGCGTGAACAGTCCAGTGGCGCAGGCTCGACAGCCTCGGTCGGCAACGGCCACCGCGCTGGCGACTCTGCTCGACGAAACGACAGCGGTAGCGGAATCCGCAGGCCGCGGCGACTTGGTCCGGCGACTCGCGGCGACCAAGGAACGCGTGCTCGACCCACGCAGGCGAATCGTGGTTGTCGGTCCGCTCAAACAGGGCAAGAGCCAGTTCGTCAACTCGTTCCTCAACGTCACGGTCTGCTCGGTCGGTGACGACGAAACCACCGCGGTACCGACGCTGGTCCAGTACGCGGCCGCGCCGAGCGCTGAACTTGTTCTGGCCGAACCTGGTTCGGAACCGAAGCGGGTCGACGTGCCGTTCGAGCAGGTGACGACGATTACCCCGACCTCGCCGCTCGCGCAGGGCCGGGATGTGCTGCGGCTCGAGATCGGAGTTGCCAGTCCGCTGCTCAGCGAGGGATTGGTGGTGATCGATACGCCTGGGGTGGGTGGGCACGGAAACCCGCATGCGGCAAGCGTTCTCAGCTTGATTCCTGCCGCCGACGCAGTGCTGGTGCTTTCGGACGCGTCGACCGAACTGACTGATCCCGAAGTGAACTTCATCCGTCAGGTGACCGGATTGTGTCCGGCCGTCGCATGTTTGGTCAGCAAGACAGACCTGTACCCGCATTGGCGCTCGGTGGTCGAGGCCGATCGTGAGCACCTCGATCGTGCGAAGCTCGCCGTTCCGTTGTTTCCGATTTCCTCGCTTTTGCGATCGCATGCAGTGCGGTTGCAGGACAAGGACCTCAACGCCGAATCAGGGTTCGTCGAGCTGTTTTCGTTCTTGCGTGAGCAGGTGGTGGCCCGCGCGGATCAGAACGTCGGCGATGCGGTTGCCCTCGATGTGCGTTCCACTGCAGAACATTTGACCCTCGCTCTGGGCAGTGAGCTTGCTGCACTGCGTGATCCGGTGAAAGGTGCTGCTGCGGTGCGCGAACTGCAGCGAGCAAAGGTCGCTGCCGAAGAGTTGCACCGGCGAACGTCGTTGTGGCAGCAAACGCTCGGCGACGGAATCACCGACCTCGCTGCCGATATCGATCACGACCTGCGCGACCGGCTGCGGCGAGTCACCCGTGAGGCCGAAGAATGGGTCGACGCCAACGATCCCGGCGAACGCTGGGACGAAGTGGGCGAGTGGCTCACCGAGCAGATCGGGTCGGCGATCGGCGACAACTTCGTCTGGGCGCACGAGCGCGCGGCGTGGTTGGGTCGCAAGGTTGCCGAACATTTCGCTGAGACCGGATCTGTCGCTCTGCCGCACATCGATGAGCACAGTCTCGATGACATGCTCGAGCCTGTCGAATCGCTCGGCGACCTCGATTCCGGACGAATCGGCATCGGCCAGAAAGTACTTGTCGGCATGCGGGGCAGCTACGGCGGCGTCCTGATGTTCGGGATGATGACGACGTTGGCTGGGCTGACGCTGATCAATCCGATCTCCATCGGCGCCGGAGTCGTGCTCGGTACCAAGGCATTTCGCGACGACAAAGAGCAACGGCTCCTGCGTCGGCGCAACGACGCGAAGATCGCGATCCGCCGATTCGTCGAAGATGTCAGCTTCGCAGCCAACAAAGAGTCGAAGGACCGGCTGCGCCAGATCCAACGCTTGCTCCGGGACCACTTCACAGAGATCGCCGAGCAGACGCTGCGATCGGTGAACGAGTCGTTGCGTGCCGCGCAAGAGGCCGCGACGATCGAGTCGTCGCGTCGAGCGCAGCGTGGAGCCGAGTTGGAACAACAGTTGCGGGTACTCGCCCAGCTTCGCGTGCGGTCGGATCATGTTCTGCCTGGGGGCCGTTCCTCGACTCCGGTGGTTGGATGACCCGCATGCAGCAACGCTCTTCCGTCGACGAAGCCCGCGCATTGGTTCTCGCGGCTCGGCGCGCCTTCGACAACGACCCCGCGGTCCGAGCTGCGCTCGACGAGTGCGGGCGACGGCTCGATCAGCCGCTGCGGGTCGCACTCGCCGGTTCACTGAAAGCAGGCAAGTCGACGCTGCTCAATGCCCTTGTCGGGCAAGATGTTGCGCCTACCGACGCCACCGAGTGCACGCGCGTCGTCACGTGGTACCGCAACGGTCCGACGCCGACGGTCACCGCGGTGCATGACAGCGATCGACGCGCGAATGTCCCGGTCCGCAGGCGTGACGGCGGTCTGACCTTCGACCTCGGGACGCTCACGGCCAAGCAAGTCGATCACCTCGAGGTCGAGTGGCCTGCGAGTGCGCTTGCCGAGCGCACCATCATCGACACACCGGGCACTTCGTCGTTGTCGCACGATGTTTCGGCCCGAACGCTCGAACTGCTCACTCCTGAGAATGCCGCGTCGGGTGCCGACGCGGTCGTCTATCTGTTGCGCAGCCTCAGCGCGACCGATGTGGCGTTCCTCCGTCAGATCGGAGCGCACGTCGGCGCCGAATCCGGTCCGCTGGGCGTCATCGGCGTGGTCTCCCGGGCGGACGAGGTCGGTGCCGGTCGCATCGACGCGATGCTGTCTGCCAAGGAGATGGCGGTTCGTTTTTCCACCGAGCTGGAGCGAACCGGATTGTGCCAGGCCGTTATTCCTGTCGCGGGTCTGCTTGCTTTCGCGGCGAGGACACTGCGGGAGAGCGAGTTCGCAGCTTTCGAGGCGCTCGCCCAGGCGCCGGTCGACGATTTGCAGCTTGCCCTGCTGTCTGCAGACCGGTTCGCTCGGCCGGATTCGCCGTTGCCGGTCGACGGCCCGACGCGCGCTTCCTTGGTCCGGCGATTCGGGCTCTTTGGAATTCGACTGGCAATCACACTCATTCGACTCGGCGCACATGACTCGCCGACATTGGCAGCACAATTGGTCGAACGCAGCGGGCTCGACGAGCTTCGCGCCGTGATCGATGTCCAATTCGGCCAGCGCGCAGAGCAACTCAAGACGCATTCCGCTCTTGTTGCGCTGGAGCGGGTGTTGACGAGTCAGCCGAGCAGCAGCTCCGCTGCGGCGGAGCCGATTCTGGCGGCGGCTCGCCGAATGCTCTCGGATGTACACGGATTCGCCGAACTTCGTTTGCTCGGCAGGCTACGGACCACCCAGACTGCGCTTCCTGAATCCGAGGTGGCAGAGCTCACGCGCATGATCGGTGGCTCGGGTATCGATGCGCGCACTCGGCTGGGGCTGGGGCCGGACGCTGATCCGGGTGAGGTTCGTGCGGCTGCGGTCGCCGCGGTCCGCAAGTGGCGCGCGCGGGCGGGTCACCCGATGCTCGACCAGTTCTCGGCCAAGGCCTGCGCGGCTGCGGCGAGGAGTGCTGAAGGCCTTCTCTGAGGGTTGAGCAGGGACCGAACCTGGCGACTCGCCAAAAAATTCTGGGGCGCGGGAACAAATCCGCAAACGGCGCCGTTGGAACGCTTGACTGTGTTGAGTGCAGGCGACTCAAGTTTGGGTTTGACGAAGAAGGTCGGATCCGGGCAAGATTGAGCGCACCACGCTCAGCATCAAACACAGCGTACAAATGCGGACGCGCAACCCTTGCGGCCCGCAACGATAGGGAGGAACACAAATGGCTCGTGCCGTTGGCATCGACCTCGGAACCACCAACTCGGTTGTCTCCGTCCTGGAGGGCGGCGAACCGGTAGTGGTCGCCAATTCCGAGGGCTCACGTACAACGCCGTCAGTAGTCGCCTTCGCCAAGAACGGCGAGGTGCTCGTTGGACAGCCTGCAAAGAACCAGGCGGTCACGAACGTCGATCGCACCATCCGCTCGGTCAAGCGCCACATCGGCACCGACTGGTCGGTGGATATCGACGGCAAGCAGTACACCGCGCAGGAAATCAGCGCCCGTGTGCTGATGAAGCTCAAGCGTGACGCAGAGGCGTACCTGGGCGAAGACATCACGGATGCCGTCATCACGGTCCCCGCATACTTCGAGGACGCACAGCGTCAGGCCACGAAGGAAGCCGGCCAGATCGCCGGTCTCAACGTGCTCCGCATCGTCAACGAGCCGACCGCTGCCGCATTGGCATACGGCCTGGACAAGGGCGACAAAGAGCAGACCATTCTCGTGTTCGACCTCGGTGGCGGCACGTTCGACGTGTCGCTGCTGGAAATCGGCGAGGGTGTCGTCGAGGTCCGCGCGACCTCCGGTGACAACCACCTCGGTGGTGACGACTGGGATCAGCGCGTCGTCGACTGGCTCGTCGAGAAGTTCAAGGCCAGCCAGGGCATCGACCTGACCAAGGACAAGATGGCGCTGCAGCGTCTGCGTGAGGCTGCCGAGAAGGCGAAGATCGAGCTCAGCTCGAGCCAGAGCACCTCGATCAACCTGCCGTACATCACGGTCGACGCGGACAAGAACCCGCTGTTCCTCGACGAGCAGCTCACGCGCGCCGAGTTCCAGAAGATCACGTCCGACCTGCTGGACCGCACTCGTGCGCCGTTCCAGAACGTCATCAAGGACGCCGGCATCCCGGTCTCCGCGATCGATCACGTCGTGCTCGTCGGTGGCTCGACCCGTATGCCCGCCGTCTCGGACCTGGTCCGCGAACTGACCGGTGGTCGTGAGCCCAACAAGGGCGTGAACCCGGACGAGGTCGTGGCCGTCGGTGCCGCACTGCAGGCCGGTGTGCTCAAGGGTGAGGTCAAGGACGTTCTGCTCCTCGACGTCACGCCGCTGTCCCTCGGCATCGAGACCAAGGGTGGCGTGATGACCAAGCTCATCGAGCGCAACACCACGATCCCGACGAAGCGGTCCGAGACCTTCACCACGGCAGACGACAATCAGCCGTCCGTGCAGATCCAGGTCTTCCAGGGTGAGCGCGAAATCGCGTCGCACAACAAGCTGCTCGGCTCGTTCGAGCTGACCGGTCTTCCGCCGGCTCCGCGCGGCGTCCCCCAGATCGAGGTCACCTTCGACATCGATGCCAACGGCATCGTGCACGTGACCGCGAAGGACAAGGGCACCGGCAAGGAAAACAAGATCAAGATCCAGGACGGGTCCGGTCTGTCCAAGGAAGACATCGAGCGGATGATCAAGGACGCCGAAGCGCACGCCGACGAAGACAAGGCGCGTCGCGACGAGGCCGATGCTCGTAACCAGGCCGAATCGCTGGTGTACCAGACCGAGAAGTTCTTGAAGGAGAACGACGAGAAGGTCCCGGCCGACGTCAAGTCGCGGGTCGAGGCTGCCATCGCCGAGGTCAACGAGTCGCTCAAAGGCACCGACATCGCTGCAGTCAAGACGGCGGTCGAGAAGCTGGCCACCGAGTCACAGGCCGTGGGTCAGGCGATCTACGAGGCCACCGCTGCGGAGTCCGCTGCTTCCGGTGATGGTGCTGCCGAAGACGGCGGCGCACACCGGGCGCCCGAAGACGACCAGGTGGTGGACGCGGAGGTTGTTGACGAGCCGATCGACTTGGGCAAGCAGTGAGTGACGAGCACTACGACGAACCGGTCACGATCGTCGACAACCGGAAGATCGACCCGGAGACGGGCGAGATAAGGGAACCGGACACGGAGTCCGCTGCGGAGTTCTCCGCGGCGGGCGCCGGGCCGGCGTCCGAAGGGGTCGACGTCGAGCACCCGGCGGTGCAGGAGCTGGCGGAGCGCACTGGCGATCTCCAGCGATTGCAGGCCGAGTACACCAACTACCGGCGTCGGGTCGAGCGTGACAAGAAGGCGACGATCGAAGCGGCGAAAGCCTCGGTCGTGGCTGAGTTGCTCGCGGTCGTCGACGATCTCGAGCGTGCGCGATCGCACGGCGATCTCGAGTCGGGCCCGATGAAGGCTGTCGCTGCGAAGCTGATCGGCTTGCTGGAAAAGCAAGGCGTAGCGGAATTCGGTGCCGAGGGCGAGCCGTTCGACCCGACGCTGCACGAGGCTGTACAGCACGACGGCGAGGGGCGGGACCCGGTGATCGGTTCGGTATTCCGCAAGGGCTACCGCATCGGCGACCGAGTGCTGCGGCACGCGATGGTGACTGTCACTGACCAGGTGTCGGACGCGGTCGCAGGATCGCCGACGGAGGTCGCGTCTTCGGATACGGTCCAATCGTCGGAGATCAAGACCGATGCCGATCCCGAACAACGCTGAAGTTAGATACGCGAGAGGAGGAGATGCCCGATGAGTCAACGTGAGTGGATCGAAAAGGATTTCTACAAGGAGTTGGGTGTCTCCTCCGACGCGTCTCAGGACGAGATCAAGAAGGCCTACCGCAAACTTGCGTCGAGCCTGCATCCCGACAAGAACCCCGGTGACGCCAAGGCCGAGGAGCGATTCAAAGCCGTCAGCGAGGCGAATGCCGTGTTGTCGGACGCTGCGAAGCGCAAGGAATACGACGAGACCCGCAAGCTCTTTGCGGGTGGCGGTGGTGGGTTCGGTCGCGGTGGCGGCTTCACCCCCGGCACAGGCGGATTCGGTGCCGAGTTCAATATCGGCGACCTGTTCGGCAACGCGACCAACTACGCCAGCGACACCGGCCTCGGCGACCTGTTGGGCGGTTTGTTCAACCGCGGCGGCACTCCCAGGGCGGGCACTTCCCGGCCGCGCCGGGGAAGTGATGTCGAGACCGAGACGACCCTCGGCTTCCGCGAGGCAGCCCAAGGCGTCACGGTCCCGCTTCGGATGACCAGTCCGTCGCCGTGCACCACGTGCCACGGCAGTGGCGCGAAACCGGGAACCAGCCCGCGGGTGTGCCCGCGCTGCAACGGAACCGGGATCGTCAGCCGCAATCAGGGCGCGTTCGGCTTCAGTGAGCCGTGTGACGACTGCCGTGGCAGCGGATCGATCATCGACGATCCGTGCACCGATTGCCACGGCACCGGAATCCAGAACCGGACACGCACGATCACCGTGCGAGTTCCACCGGGTGTCAACGACGGTCAGCGCATCAAGCTGGCCGGTCAAGGCGAGGCAGGGCTGCGTGGTGCGCCTTCGGGCGACCTCTACGTCACCGTCCACGTCAAGGCCGACAAAGTCTTCGGCCGCGTCGGCGACGACCTGACCCTGGTGCTTCCGGTTGCGTACTCCGAATTGGTTTTGGGCACAACAGTGTCGGTGCCTACTCTCGATGGCCGCGTGGGCGTCAAGGTGCCTGCCGGCACAGTCGACGGCCGCATTCTGCGAGTGCGTGGCCGTGGTGTTCCGAAGCGGTCCGGCGGTGCGGGTGACCTGTTGGTGACAGTGAAAGTTGCTGTCCCGCAATCACTCAATCCTGCGGCAGCGGAAGCGTTGAAAGCGTACGGCGAGGCCGAGCGCGCGAGCGGTTTCGATCCTCGTGCTGGCTGGGCAGGGGCCTAGGAGGTGTAGCTATGACCGACAAGCCGAAGAAAGCGTCGAGCTCGCACACCGAGGCGCAGATGTTCGTCATCTCGGTCGCGGCCGAGCTGGCAGGTATGCATGCGCAGACCCTTCGCACGTACGACCGGCTCGGCTTGGTTACGCCCCAACGCACTTCGGGCGGCGGGCGGCGCTATTCAGCTCATGATGTAGCGCTGCTCCGCGAGGTCCAGCGGCTCTCGCAGGACGAGGGTGTCAACCTCGCCGGGATCAAACGGATCATCGAGCTCACCAATCAGGTCTCGGCGCTGCAGCACCGGATCGAGGAGATGGCTGCGGAGATCGCGGCTCTGCACGCGAGCTATCGCCGCGATCTGGTGCCGGTTCCGCGCAGCACTGCACTCGTGGTCTGGCAGCCGAAGAATCGTCGCTGATCAGTGGGGCACTCAGCCCGCGATACGCACGAACACTTGAGTAGTCACATCGGCACCGCTGAGCGCGGTGCCGATGTCGGCTGCCGTCTCGGCGGCTAGTCGCCGGACCAGCGGAATCGATGCTTCCGGACCGGTGACGATAGTGATCCGCAGGGTCCGGCGGCCGCGATCCAGCTCGGACCTCGCCGATGCCGAATGCACGACGGGGTGGCGCTCGAGCATTGCGGCAACCGCGTTACCGACCTGACCGACGTTGACCGTCAAGGTGCCGTTGGCGCCGGTGCCATCGAGTTCGACTGCGTTGAGCCGATTTCGGCGCAGATTGGCCAGCAAGAGCCACATTCCGAGCACGAACGCACCGATCGCGATCGCGCCGATCGTCCAATCCCACCAATTCTGTTGTGGAGCAAGCGCATACCAGCGTGGACTGGCGTGCGCTATTGCTTTGTTCGCGAGGGCCACGTCCAGCCGCCACGCAATCGTGAAGATCCCGGCGCCCAGTAACACGATGGCGATTGCTGCCGTCACGAGCCGGTCGACGTTGCTTGTGCTTCGCCTCATCGGGCCGCCGGACGTTCGATTGTCACTGTGACCGTTGGTGGTTCGGCAAGCTCGGCCAACGCCTTGCCGACAGCGGACCGTACCGCTTCGGCCAGCGCGCCGGGCTCGCGCCCATCGGTGCGGACCCGTACGGTCGCCCGGCGGCGCACGATCTGCGTTTCGGCACGCCTGACCCCGTCGACGTGAAGTGCGGCCCAGCTGCTGATCCGGGCGGCGTCGGTCGGCCGAAACCAGATGGTAGGAGTTCCCGATGTTCGTAGGTGCGTCGCAGCGCGCGGTTTGACGGCGATCACGAGCAGTGCGGCGCCGAGAACGGCGGCAGCGACTGCGACCGGCAGCATCCAACCTTGCCACGCGAGCCTGCTGATCCATTCGAAGGCGTTGCGAATCCACGGCGGTCCGGGAACCGCGTTGCGTTCGATGAGAAACTCGCGCCCACAGATTGCTGCGACCGCCAGGAGCACGAAGGCGATGCCGAGCGCGACCCACCTCGCAGCGGGCTTGGCAACAGGATCGAATTGCCTGCCATCGGACTCGATCACGAGATTTCAGCACCGATCTCTGCGTCGGTGTCTGCGACTACGGCAATCACGGCGACGTCGACGCGAGACGGATACCTGCCGGTCAGCCGCGCGACCTCGCCCACAACATGGCTGCGGACCTGTTTGCACAACGTTGCGATCGGGCTCGGCCAACTGACCGCGATATCGACGCGAATGTTGGGCTGCTCGGGAGTCATGTCGACGACGGCCCGGGGGAGGTGGCGTCCGGTGACGGATCCGACCGCAGTACGGGATCGAACGACGCCGGGGACGTCGAGCGCTACGAGTTCGACGATCCGGATCGCAGCGCGATTTCGGATCGTCAGTGTGCCTCGCTCACCAGGGTCGACGAGCTCGAGAGGATCGAGCTCAGCCACGACCGCGGCTCCGCAGCAACGCGCCGAGATCGATCGATCCATCGCGATGCGCGCCGACGGCGAGACCGAGCCCGCCGAGGACCACCGCGAACAGGAAGCCCCCGAAACCGCCGGTGATTCCCGCAATCGCAAGCAGCAGGCCCGCAAACAATCCCAGTGTCGCGTTACTCATCGCTTTGTTCCTCAGTTACAACATCTTCGACGGTCACGATGATCGGCATTCCGGCGATCTGCTCGGCCGCAGCGCGGACTTCCTCGGCGACGGTCCAGACGTTACGCCGAAGGTCGGTGATGAGGTGAATCTCGCCGACGGATTCGCCCAGTCGCACGCCGGCGATCTGTTCGCCGGGCAGATAGGTCGCGACCTCGCCGAACTCGCCGCGGTGCAACCCGGCGACCCCTTCGACCTGCATTGCAGCCTGGGCCAGCAGCCGGGCGGTGTCGTTCACCGGACCCTCGGTTTGCCCGGATCGAGCGGGAGATCAGCCCCCTCGTCTTCGCCCTCGAAGTAGACGTCGTGGACCGTGATGTTCACTTCGGTCACTTCCAGCCCGGTCATTCGCTCGACCGCGCTGATCACGTTTCGCCGGATCGCTGCCGCGAGCTCATGGATCGCCGTGCCGTAGTAGGCCACGATCCCGATGTCGACGGCTGTTTGGTGCTCGCCGACTTCGACCGAGACACCTTGCGACAGATTGGTACGCGCACTCGGAATCGAGTCGCGTAGACGGCCCACCACACGCGCGGCGCCGCCGCCCACATCGCGAACGCCGCTGATTTCGCGGGTTGCGATGCCTACGATCTTTGCCACCACCATGTCGGCTATTACCGTGCGCCCCAGTGGGTTCGGCGTTGCGGTCGGCAGCTCGCCGACCACGATTATCGGCTTCGATACCGGATCAGTCATCGGACTCCTCGATTCTCGCCCCACTGGCGATGGTGCCACGGAATTCGTCGGACCGGCGAGTATCGGCGCAGCCGCGCGTGGAGTTACGTGACAGGACAACCCCGGTCAGAGCTCGTCGAGATCCATGTTCACGACGGCTGGCACCGCGTGCCACTCCTTCCAGCCCAGCCGCAGACACACTTCGGTGATATCGACGTGCGCGGGGTCGCCGGTGATCGAGCTGTCTGCATTGCGATATCCCGCATAGCGGATCAGTTGCGGGCTGAGGATCCGGAACTCGCGTCCGGCGGGGAGCGGAGGCGGGCCGACGGTGATCACCGATTGCAGGGCGCCGCCGTTCGTCGCCATGCGCACATGCTCCCAGCACGCCTGTGCGAGTTCATCGGCAGTTACCGCGTCGCGGGCGTCGATGAGCTCGAGTGTCCGCCAATGTTTGCGGCCGACACAGCGTGCGTGGTTGCGCCACGCAAGTTTGGCTCCGACCAGGAGTTCTTCGGTCGTGTGGACATAGGATCCGATTGATTCGAATTGTCGAATGACGTCGTTTCCTCGGTTCGCCGAGAGATGAGCGAGCTCTGGCTGGGCGTAGAAATCGACACATTCGTGCAGTCTGCAGTCGCGCTCGGTGTCGATCGGATCGCCGGCAGGATCGTCCGAAAAGGCCCTGACACGGTACGGCGACTCGTCCCTGAAGGCAATGGCCGCGTGGGTCGAACTATGTCTCGAATGGTCGTTCGCCAGCTGGTTGCGGAGGGACGTCCAGGTCGGTGGATGACACTCGCGGGGTGTGAGGCAGGATTCCTTTGCTCAGAATTCTCGCATAGACTTCCCCGGAAACCAGTCGGCATCTGCCGGGTGAGCCCGCTATCCCCAACGCCCACGTGGGTAGCGATCGAGCGCGAAAAAAGGTGTGCGCCAATGGATTCGAGAGTGATCTCGCTTGTCAGAACGACGTTCAAGGCTGTTTTGGCCACGGACGACGGTCCAGGGCGGTTGACCAGCTCGTTCTATGCGATTTTGTTCACCGACTACCCGGGTGCGCGGGATTTCTTTCCTGCCGCGATGGAGACGCAGCGCGACCGATTGGTGAAGGCGCTTGCCTACGTCGTGGACCGGCTGGAGGATCCGGACAATCTTTTGCCGTTCCTCGCTCAGCTCGGAAAAGATCACCGTAAATACGGGGCACAGAAGGCTCATTACATTGCCGTGGGCGGTTCGCTGATCAAGGCACTGCGCAACTTCGCGGGTACCGAAATTTGGACCGAAGAGGTGGACGCGGCCTGGCAGGACGCGATCGGTGTCATCGCGTCGACGATGCTCGGGGCTGCGGCCAACGAGTCCGACCCGCCGGTGTGGGGCGGCACCGTCGTCGAGCATCGAGAGATTCTGCGAAATCTGGCAATCGTCCGGCTACAGCTGAATCAGCCGATGCACTACGAGGCCGGGCAGTACGTGAGTGTCCAGATTCCGTCGCGTCCGCGGATGTGGCGCTACCTTTCGCCCGCGAACCCGGCCAACGAGAACGGCGAGATCGAGTTTCATATTCGTGGCGTCTCCAGCGGCTGGGTGAGCCCGTCGATCGTCGGCCACACCCAGGTCGGCGATCAGTGGCTGCTCGGATCTCCGCTCGGCTCCCTCGGCGTCGCAGGCAGCAACGACCGCGACATGCTCATGATCGGCTGCGGCACCGGCATCGCGCCTTTGCGAGCCCAGGTGCTGGAAATGTCGCACCGGCGGTCCAACCCGCGCGTCCACGTCTTCGTCGGCGGCCACCATCCGTGTGACCTCTACGATCTCGAGATGCTCTGGCAGTTGTCGCTGACCAACCCGTGGCTCACCGTCACACCGGTTGTCGAAAACGACGAAAACCCTTGGTGGCACCCCGAAGTGCCAGACTTTTCGGCTCCGGGCATGCATCGGAAGATCACCGGCCAGATCGGCCGTGTCGTTGCCGGCCTCGGTGCCTGGTCGGATCGCGACATCCAGATCGCCGGGTCGCCGTCGATGGTCCAGACCACGAAGTTCCGGCTGATGGCCGGCGGCACGCCGACCAAGAACATTCGGCACGACCCGCTGTACTGAGCGGTCCGTCGGCTCAGAACGGGTCGTAGTGGATGTTGTCCATCGGCGTTCCGGTGGCCCGTAAGCGTTCGATCGTCGTGCGGGTCATCGCGGGTGAACCGCAGACCAGCACTTGGTGATCGCTGAGTTTTCCGTGAGCGCCGACGACATCGGCGAGCGTGCCTTCGAGGAGATCGTCGGGCGTGAAGCCCACGTCCACTCTTGTTCGTTCGTACCATTCGTCCGGCCACGTTGGGTCGTCGACGTGCTCGACGACCGGGATCACGGTCAGCCATGGCAGATCCGCCGCGAGCAGGTACAACATGTCGGAGGCGTAGAGATCGCGTGGGGAGCGTCCGCCGATGAACAGGAAGACACGGGGCGGTGCGGCACGGCGTGCCAGGTTCAGAATCAGCGCACGAATCGGCGCCAGACCGGTGCCGCCTGCGATCGCCACGACGTCTCGATTCGAGTCGTCGACGCGAAGCTGACCTGCGGGTTCGGTGATCGTCCAGACGTCTCCTGGGCGCGTTTCGGTGACGATCGATCCGCTCATCCAGCCCGCGGGGACCGCGCGGACGTGAAACTCGAGCTTGCCGTCGAGGGAGGGCGGCAAGGCGGGGGAGAGTCGCCTGCTGATCAACGGATGCGCCGGGATGGTGACCGACACCGACTGACCTGCGACGAACGGCACGACATCGCCGATCAATCGCACGACCGCAAGGTCATGGCGAAGTCGGTGGTGCTCAACGACCGTCGAATTCCACACTGATTCGATCCTTTTCGGGTCAGACCGGATCGTGGGTGATGTTGCCGATCGGCGTGCCGCCTTCGACGAGGGCGGCGATGGTGTCTCTGATCATCTGCGGCGATCCGGCTATCTGGATCTGGCGGTCCGCCCACGAGCCGAAGCTGGCGACGATCTTGCCGATCGGTCCGGTCAGTCGCTGGTGCAGGCCTTCGGGCATCTCGATCGGCGGCGCGTTGTGCCACCAGGGGTCGGTTTCGGTCTCGCACACGGGCACGATCGTCAGCCACGGATTGGTCATCGCGAGCTGCCACATCGTGTACATGTCATAGAGATCGCACGGGTGGTGGCCGCCGACGAACAGGTGGACGCGCGGGTTGGTGCCGCGGGCGGTCAGTTCCATGACCTGGGCGCGCAACGGTGCCAGTCCCGTCCCGGAACCGATCATCAGCACGTCGTCGCCGCTGTGCTGGTTGATGCGCAGGCCGCCGAGCGGCGCGCCGAGCGACCAGCGATCCCCGACCTGCGTTTCGTTGACCATCGACGGGCTGACCCAGCCGCCCGATATCCGGCGGACATGGAACTCGATCTCACCGGCGTCGTTCCACGGGATCGCCGGCGATAGGTATCGCCACATTCGTGGGCGTTGTGGAATCCGCACCGGCAGATATTGGCCGGCTTCGTACGGGACCGGTGTGTCGCAGCGAAGGCGGATGATCGCGAGGTCGTCGAGCACGCGCTGGTGTCCGACGACCGTCGCGTCCCACTGGGCAGGCATGTCGTCGGATTCGGCGCCCGCGGCCATTGCGTCGACGATCAGTTCGAGGACTTCGATCCACGCGGCGTCGATCGAATCCGTCCAGAACGCATGACCGGTGTAGGTCCGCAGCGCTTCGTACAGTGCGCGGCCCGCGGCTGGGTAGTGGGTGCTTTCGACGCCGTACTTGCGATGATCTCGGCCGAGTTGGCGAAGAAACCCGACGATCCGTTCTTCGTCGTCGAGGCTGTCGACCAGGAATACCAGTGCGGCAGCGAACTTGTCGCGCTGCATGTCCATACCGGCGGGGAACAGCTGCCGCAGGATCGGATTCTCGCCGAACAAATTCCGGTAGAACAGGTTTGCAAGGCGGTTCGCGCCTGTGGGTGAGGCAGTCACCGTTCGAAAGTTGGAGCGCACGAGCGCGATCGCACGCAAGTTCACGAAACAGAACTCCTCTGCAATAACCGGAAGAGGAAAGTCGCCGGCTCCACTGTGACGACGAGCGCTACATTATCGCCGAATCGCGGCAGCGGCCAACTTCGATGGGCATTGTGGAGTCTTCGCTGTTCGCCACCGTGCTGCTGGGTGATCGCCTACATTCATCGGCACGCCCCCGACGGCCGCGCCGATGAATGAGAGTTCGGGTGCCCCCGACGGTGGCAGGCTAGCGTGGTCGGCCACTTGTCTTACTGCACAACCGAATCGACAACTCGATGCGGTTCGCAAAGAGTGACGGCGGTACCAGGTAGCGGTACCCACAGAGCATAAACAGACCAGATCTTGCAAATCAAGAACAGTTACATACTTCTTCCCCGTTTTGGACAACTGCGATGAACTTCCAGTCTGCTTCACAGATCGCAGAAATTTTCTATAGTTGAGCGGAACAGACTCAACCTTTGGAGCGTTGGAATCAATGACCAAGTTCCCTACCGAAGCAATCCGGTAGACCTGACGATTGAGAAGACTGAAGAAAGAGGGTGACTAGTGGACTCGTTCAACCCCACCACTAAGACTCAGGCAGCGCTGACCGCTGCCCTGCAGGCGGCATCGTCCGCCGGTAACCCGGACATTCGTCCGGCGCACCTGTTGGTGGCGTTGCTGGATCAGACAGACGGCATCGCTGCCCCACTATTGAAGGCCGTCGCAGTCGATCCTGCCGTCGTGCGAAAGGAAGGCCAGGCGATCGTCGATCGGTTGCCTCGGGCGACCGGTGCGACCACGACTCCGCAACTCGGTCGCGAGGCGCTCGCGGCCATCACGGCTGCACAGCACCTGGCGACCGAACTCGACGACGAGTACGTCTCCACCGAGCACTTGCTTGTCGGCCTGGCGAGCGGTGATTCCGACGTCGCCAAGCTGCTCAGCGGCCACGGCGCGACTCCGGTCGCACTGCGCGAAGCTTTCACGGCCGTCCGCGGCAGCGCCAGGGTGACCAGCCAAGATCCTGAGAGCACCTACCAGGCGCTGGAGAAGTACTCGACCGACCTGACCGAGCTCGCCCGATCGGGCAAACTCGATCCCGTCATCGGGCGCGATACCGAGATCCGTCGCGTCGTGCAGGTGCTGTCGAGGCGTACGAAGAACAACCCGGTCCTCATCGGCGAGCCCGGCGTCGGCAAGACTGCGATCGTCGAGGGCCTGGCGCAACGGATCGTTGCGGGCGATGTCCCGGAGTCGTTGCGCGACAAGACGCTTGTCTCCCTCGACCTCGGTTCGATGGTCGCGGGCGCGAAGTATCGTGGTGAGTTCGAGGAGCGGTTGAAGGCCGTCCTCGCCGACATCAAGAACTCTGCGGGCGAGATCATCACCTTTATCGACGAGTTGCACACCATCGTCGGAGCAGGCGCAACCGGCGAATCCGCGATGGACGCAGGCAACATGATCAAGCCGATGCTTGCTCGTGGCGAACTGCGCATGGTCGGCGCGACCACCCTCGAGGAATACCGCAAGCACATCGAGAAGGACGCCGCACTGGAGCGTCGTTTCCAGCAGGTGTTCGTCGGCGAACCGTCGGTGGAAGACACGATCGGCATTCTCCGTGGGCTCAAGGAGCGCTACGAGGTGCATCACGGCGTGCGTATCACCGACTCGGCGCTCGTCGCCGCGGCAACCCTCAGTGATCGCTACATCACGTCGCGGTTCCTGCCGGACAAGGCAATCGACCTCGTCGACGAGGCCGGCTCGCGGCTGCGGATGGAAATCGATTCGCGTCCAGTCGAGATCGACGAAGTCGAGCGTTCGGTTCGGCGACTCGAGATCGAGGAGGTCGCGCTGGCCAAGGAGACCGACGCGGCGTCCAAGGCGCGCCTCGACAGGTTGCGCCAAGAACTCGCCGACCTCCAGGAGAAGCTGAGCCAGCTCAACACTCGGTGGCAGAACGAGAAGAAGGCGATCGACGACGTCCGCACCCTGAAAGAACAGCTGGAGACGCTACGTGGCGAATCCGAGCGAGCCGAGCGCGATGGCGACTACGGCAAGGCGGCGGAGTTGCGCTACGGCCGAATTCCCAAGCTGGAGAAAGAGCTTGCCACCAAAACCGAAGTCAGCGGTATGCAGGAAGAGGTCATGCTGAAAGAGGAGGTCGGCCCGGACGATGTAGCCGACGTCGTCGCGGCATGGACCGGTATTCCCGCGGGCAGGTTGCTCGAAGGCGAGACCGCCAAGCTCCTCCGCATGGAAGACGTGCTCGGCAGTCGCGTGGTCGGGCAAACCGAAGCTGTGCAAGCTGTTTCGGACGCGGTTCGGCGGGCGCGTGCCGGTGTCTCGGACCCGAACCGGCCGACCGGCTCGTTCCTGTTCCTCGGCCCGACCGGCGTCGGAAAGACCGAGCTCGCAAAAGCATTGGCGGACTTCCTGTTCGACGACGAGCGGGCGATGGTTCGCATCGACATGAGCGAGTACAGCGAGAAGCACTCGGTCGCACGGTTGGTCGGTGCTCCGCCCGGATACGTCGGGTACGACCAGGGTGGTCAGTTGACCGAAGCCGTTCGGCGTCGGCCCTACACGGTCGTGCTGTTCGACGAGGTCGAGAAGGCGCACCCGGACGTGTTCGACATCTTGCTCGCGGTGCTCGACGAAGGTCGGCTCACCGACGGTCAAGGCCGAACGGTCGACTTCCGCAACACCATCCTCGTCCTCACGTCGAACCTCGGCGCTGGTGGCGACAAGGACCAGGTGATGCTGGCGGTTCGGTCCGCGTTCAAGCCGGAGTTCATCAACCGGCTCGACGACGTCGTGATCTTCCACCCCCTCAACGAGGAGCAGTTGGAAGCGATCGTCGAGATCCAGCTCGAGCAACTGCAGAAGCGTCTCGCCGCTCGGCGGCTGCAGCTCGAGGTCTCGCCATCCGCGCGGTTCTGGCTGGCGGTCCGTGGTTACGACCCGGTCTACGGTGCCCGCCCGCTACGCAGGCTGGTCCAGCAAGCGATCGGTGATCAGCTGGCCAAGAAGTTGCTCGGCGGTGAGATCCACGACGGTGACACGGTCACGGTCGGCGTCACCGAGGACGGCAGCGGCCTGACCCTCAACTGATCGGCTGACCCTCGTGAGTCTTTTAGGAGTCCCTGGACTCCTAAAAGACTCACATTCTTTTTCTGTGCAGGTGAACTTTTCTGCACCTCGCGGACGTTCTCTCCTTTTAGAGAGAAGTCCCTAGTAATGCGGGGGTGTTGGAGATGTTGCACACTGTCGAGCAGATCGCGATCCGGCCGATGCGAGCCGACGATGTCGTGTTGGTCGAGCAGATGTCGGCCGACCTATCGGTCCAGTCGCTTTACTACCGGTTCTTCGCCGGGGTGCCGGTGCTGCCGCAGGGCTTCCTGCGCCAGCTCCGCAACCTCGACCACGACCAGCACGAGGCCGTGATTGCGGTATGTGGCGGACTGGTAATCGGAATCGCCGAGTTCGTGCGGTCCGCAGATCCGTCGCGAGCGGAACTGGCCGTCATCGTGGCAGACAGCTGGCACCGCAAAGGCGTCGCGCGCCGCCTGATCGGGCAGCTCACTCCGCTGGCCTGCCGCGCGGGAGTTACCGACTTCGAGGCGTCCGTGTTACCTGAGAACCACGCGGTGCGGAACATGTTGACGTCGATGTTCCCCGCTGGTCGATACGGCTGGCACGACGGCATGCTCGCCTACGAGCTACCCCTCCGCCAAGATCCGGCGAGCGAGCCTCGTCACCAAGCTCGTCGCCCGCGCTGGTGGCGGATCGCCGCTCACCAGGTAGCGGCGCACTACCGCGAGCGGAAGGTCGAACAGCGTGAACGCGACCTCGTCGGAGCGGCGTCCGGTCTCGGCCGCCAGGTCACGCGCGAGCTGAACAATCCGGCTGTTCAATGCGGCGTTGTGCGCCGCCAGCGCTTCTCGAGCATCCGCAGGCCACGTCTCGGGTGAGAAAGCCCTGGCCCCTGCATGCAGGACGATTGCTTGCTGGACGTTCTCGCGGCACCAGTCGACCGTCCAGCCGCAAGCCGCAATCGCCGATTCGACGGGCGGCCTGGCCTCGAGGACCTCGCCCAGCCCGCGTTCGAAACGGCGAGTCGTGCGTAGCCACACCGCAGAGAGCAAGGTTGGTCGGTCGGCGAACCGGTGATAGATCGACCCGCTCGGGGCGCCGACTTCGCGCGCCACCGACGACATCGTCACCGCGCGCGCACCGCCTGTTGCGAACAGGCGAACGGCCGCGTCGATGAAGTCGTCCACTGAATGCGCCGGGGGTCGTCCCACCAGAGCGATGGTACGGAGCTGACCCGAACCGGTTGTGAGTCTTTTTGGAGTCCCTGGACTCCGAAAAGACTCACGAGGGTCAAAGCGCATACCCTGTTTCTATGACGAATCCGAACGAGCCGTGGCAAGGTCAGCCGGGCGGCCCTCCGCCGCCCAACGAGCCGACTGCGCAGTTCGGTAATCCGGGGGCCCCGCAGCACACGTCGAATCCGTACGAAGCGTACGGCCAGGCTGGGCCGAATCCAACGCAGTCTTTCCCGACCGCTGGACCCTACGGGGCCTACCCGACGGACGAGGGCAGCGCGAATCCTTACGGCGCTGATCCGTACAACCCCACACCCGGCGCGACGTACCAGTACGGACCTCCCGGCCAGGTTCCGCCCGGTCAGTTCCAGCCGCCGTACCAGCAGCAACCCCCGCAGAAGCCGAAGCGGACGGGGTTGTGGATCGCCATCGCCGGTGTGGTTGCCCTGCTGCTGGTGGGCGGAGTTGCAGCGGCCGTGCTGCTCGGTGGATCGGACTCGTCGGATACGGCAACGGGCACCAGCAGCGCGAGGACGACGAACCCGAAGTCCGGCAGCAAGACCCCGCCCTCGATCGCGCTGCCAACCGACCTCTCGTTCCCGAGCCTGAGCCTGCCGAATCTCCCCGACCTCGGCGGCATCGGTGTCGAAATCGGATCGATCACCTCGGTCAGCGGCGACACGATCGTGATCGATTCCACCGACGGCAAGCCGAAGACGATTCACACGTCGAGCAGCACGAAAGTGATCGGGCTGTCGGCGAACAAGGTTTCGGATTTGAAGACGGGCGATTCGATCGTGGCCAACGGCACGTCGCGGTCGGACGGATCGCTGGATGCAGACACAATCTTCGCTACTGGTATCCACATCAACTGAACACGACGTAGATAGCGGCAGTCAGCTCTCGAACTAGCTAGGGTGTGCACCGATGACGGCAATCTGGTTCCTCCTCGCTGCGATCGCGCTGGTAGGTGCGGGCGCTCTGCTCTATTTCGATCGCATCCAGCGGCAACGCGTCGGGCGCGTTCGGCAGATCTGGGCGAAAGCGCAGGGGTACTCGTACACCCCGGCTGACCCCAACCTGCCCTCGACCTGGCAGCGGGGTGCGCTCGCCAAGCAGGACTATCTCTCTGCCGTCGACATCGTCAGTGGTGTCCGCCGTGGCGAACAGTTCTTCTTGTTCGATCTCGAAGAGGCAGCGACGATCATCGCCGTCCGGCGCGAGGTCGGCTCTGACGTCGACATCGACCTTCGATTGAAGTCGACGCCACCGCCCCGGGACGCAGATCTCGAACTGCTCGGTGCCATCGGTCCGCGCATCATGTTCGCGACGGACCTCGAGATTGCGCGCCGCGTGTGCGACCAACGCATGATCACCTACACCGAAGGGCTGCCGTCGAAGCTTCAGCTCCTGTGGAGCGAGGGCATGTGGACGTTGGGCTCGCTTCCGGTGGCGACCTCGAGTCGTGAGTGGGAGGCATCGGTCGACGCGGTCGCCAAGCTGTCAGGAATGCTCCACGTCCTGCCGCCGGCGCGCCAGTCGTACGGACTGTCACAGGACGCGCACGATCCGGGTCGGCCGCAGACCGCAGATCAGGCCGCTGCGACGATCCAGCGGTCTGCGGACCCGAATTCGCGCGTCATGGCACCGCCACGTTACCCAGCCCCGGAGCGCGCACGGATGCAGCGACCGCCCGGCGACTTCGGGCGTCAGCCCGTGCCGCCGACGCAGATCGCGCCGCGTGCGCCGCTGCCCCCGCTGCCGCAGCGCAATTTCGATCCGCAGCAGACGCAGCAGGCGCCGCGTCCACCAGCGCCGCCCGCGCGCGACCCGCGCCGAGTGCCGGAACCGCCCAGGCATGGTTCGGATGAGCCGCCGACAGAGCGATGGTCCGAGGACCCGCGCAGACCGCGCTGACCCGATAGGGTTTGCGCCATGTCGTCCAGCTCAGTGCGGCCTGTTGCGCTCGTCACGGGTCCTACGTCCGGTCTCGGCGCCGGGTTCGCAAACAAGCTCGCGTCGCAGGGCTACGACCTGATACTTGTCGCCCGCGACGTCGAACGCCTCGAGGATTTGGCCGGCGATCTCGAGCGGCGCTTCGGCGCACAGAGCGAGGTCCTACCCACCGATCTGGCGACGCAGGCCGGTCGTGAAGCCATCGCCCAGCGGCTGGAAAAGGGTGTGCAGTTTCTCGTGAACAACGCCGGGGTAGGGCTGGTCGGCGAGTTCTGGACGATCGACCCTATCGACCTGCAACGCCAGCTCGACCTCAACGTGACAGCGGTGATGCAGCTGACCAGGGCAGCGTTGCCGCCCATGGTGGCTGCGGCCAAGGGGCGAATCGTCAACGTTGCGAGTGTGGCCGGTCTCGTTGCGGGACGGGGATCGACGTACTCGGCGTCCAAGGCGTACGTCGTCAGCTTCACCGAGGGTCTCGCGGGTGGTTTGGAAGGCACCGGGGTGCAGATCCAGGCCTTGTGCCCAGGGCTGGTGCACACCGAGTTCCACGAGCGGGCAGGGCTGGAGCTGGCCTCGTTGCCCAAGATGCTCTGGCTCAACGTCGACCACGTCGTCGCGACCTCGCTGGAGGATCTCGAGAACGGCAAGGTGATCAGCATTCCGGGGCTGCAGTACAAGGCTCTGACGACGGTGAGCCGGATCCTGCCGCGAGGTGTTGCACGGCGGGTGGGGAGCATTGTCGGTAAGGGCCGGGGCCGCACCTAAGATTCGGGAATGACCGATCGGGACGATTTAGCAGCGTTGGTTCGCGAGCTCGCGATTGTGCACGGCAAGGTGACGTTGTCGTCGGGCAAGGAAGCCGATTACTACGTCGACCTTCGACGGGCCACTCTCCATCACGAGGCCGCGCCGCTCATTGGAAAGTTGTTGCGAGACTTGGTGTCCGACTGGGAGTTCGATGCAGTCGGTGGTCTCACCATGGGTGCGGACCCGGTCGCGCTCGCGGTCATGCACGCGCCCGGTAGGCCCATCGATGCGTTTGTGGTTCGCAAGGCAGCGAAAGCGCACGGGATGCAACGCCAGATCGAAGGTCCGGACGTAGTCGGTAAGCGGGTGCTCGTTGTGGAAGACACGACGACGACCGGCAACTCCCCGTTGACCGCGGTCAAGGCGCTGCGCGATGCGGGCGCGATCGTGGTCGGCGTTGCGACGGTCGTCGATCGGGCGACCGGCGCAGATGCCGTGATCGCAGCGGAGGGTGTGGAGTATCGCTCGTTGCTCGGCTTGGCCGACCTCGGACTGGGATAGTCCGATGGCCCGAATCGCACTCGAGCACATCGTATTTGCCGGAGCGACGGCCGTCACTGTGGCTGGTGCGGTCACCGGGCGAGAGCGGTGGCAACAGGTCGCCAAACCGCTGATCGCGCTGGCGTTGGCGGTGCGAGCATTGCGGAAAGGCCGCGGCCCCGATCGCGCTTTGCTGGTCGGCGGGCTCGCGGCAGCCACGCTCGGGGATGTATTGCTGATCGATCCGGACGACGATACAAAACTCGTCCAAGGTGCGTCGTCGTTCGCCGTGATGCAGTGTGCCTACACGGTCGTGCTGACACGGCACGGTGCCCGCCCGACCGCGCTGGCCGTCGTCCCCCGCGTGCTCGGCTGGGCTGGTGGTGGGGTGCTGCTGAAGAAGCAGGCGCCGCAGGTTGCCGCGCCACTCGCTGCGTACGGACTGACTCTCGGGACGGCAACGACGCTGGCGTCGGATCCAGCTCTCGGACCCAGCATGAACGTTGGTGCGCTGCTCTTTACGGGCTCCGATGCACTGATCGTCGTGCGCCGCTTGTTCCTTCGATCCGAGCGTGCTCGCGCGATCGCGGAGGGCGTGATTCTCGCGAGTTACGCCGCAGCACAGCTATTTCTGGTCGAAAGCATGATGCGGCTGAGTAACGGTGTCGATCGTCGCGAAGGCCGCCCACAGTACCGGTGAATGCTCCATGGACCGCTCCTCGCGCCATGCGTCCAACCGCTCCCGCTGCCAGGAAGCCAACGCGCTGACCGGGTCCGGCTGCTCGTGCGCCGCGTCGATCGCGTAGACAGCGTCCTGCAGCGGCCTCGCCCCGGGGGCTGCTCCGGCGATGCGGTGAAACGCGAAATCTGTCGGCAGCGCCCACCTGCTCGCTGTAATCAGTTCGACCCCACTGTGAATCATCGCGGTGACAAGTCCGAATGCGTCGCCGAACCGCAGATCCCCGCCGCTCTCGCACGCGATCAACGCCACTCGGCTCGGCATCGGCCACAAGTCCGGTCCGGCCGCCGGCTCGTCGGTGAGGGTGTGCGTGCCGAGAATGAGATCCTTCGCCGAGAACGGGCGATGTGTGCGTTGCGGTGGCGCGAAGCCAGGAACAGCCGCGCCGCACGCGAGATGGAGCTCGGCGTTCTCACTCTGCCCCGATTCGGGCGGGGCAGCCGTCACATGGCCAACATAGACCAATCGGCTTGCACCGCTGCGTAGTTCGTCGCTGAGCCAGGCGCGGTCGACGTCGGATCGGCGAAATGCCGCGACCGGATCGGACACTTTGGGGCGCATCCTGCGCTCGGCGGTCCGGGCGGCGACCATTCGCGCCGCGGGCGCGTCCGCCGTCATTCGTCCGAGCACCGAACCCAGCGTCGAATCGGCGGGAAATCCGGGAATGCGTGGATCGAGGACGTTGACGACAGGCAGGTGCTTGGTGTCTTCCCAATGCCGCGCCGTTCTGCCCGGCGCGTGGACGACACCGACGGGCGCGAGAACGCTTACATCAGCGATATCGACGAGTCGTAGCCCCGGATCGGGTGAGATCAACTCCCACGGAATCTGCGCGACGCGCGGTGAGGGCTGAATGCGGATGTGCGGCTTGATGCCGCGGTTGTACAGGTAGTCGAGTTGAAATGCGAGGTTGTACGGCAGAAACAACTGTGACAACCGTTCGGCCAGAGCATTTTCGGCGTCGTACGATGCAAACGTCCCCGTCGTCAGGCAACGTTCGAGTCCGAACGGATCCGCGAGGTTCGGCAGTGCCGCAGCCAAGCGGTCGAGAGCCTCGGTAACGTCGGCGTACGGCACGACGCTCACGCCCGGAGCGCCGACGCCTTCGGGCCAATGCCAGTACAGGTAGGTGTTGCCTGCATCCGCCATCCGCACCACGACCGTGGGTCGTGACGGGAGGTCCGGCGTCACCATACGGGCAGCACGCGGTCGTCGCGAAGTGTTGTGCCATAGCGGTTTTGCGCTGCCTCGGTCTGACGAGCGAGGGCGATGCGCCCATCCCACGCCATCGACAAACGCGGCGGTGGCGAGACCCGAAGGCCGGATCCGAGCGCTCCGACGATCGCCGAGTGCAATGCGGGTTCGGCCAGCGAAGTCGGGGCAGTTGGCTCCGCCGCCAGCGTCGACCGATCCAATGTCGCTCCAGCGCATTGTGTTTCGATCAGCTCGGCGATAACGTGCGCGTCTTGTGCCAGGTAGGCCAGCCGAAACGCGAGTTGCATCGACGGCGCCGCGACCTGACGGTTCCACTGGTCACGCTGTTGACCGTCGGCGAGACTGTGGCGTTCTGCGTCGATGGCGACGGCAGCAGTGACTGCAAGATCGAGTGCGCGCGCGAGTGTCGCGGTGTCGGGGTGTTCGGGGTCTCGCGCCGCGGAATCGACGACGACCGCTTCCAGCAGGGTTGCGTGCCAGAAATCGATCTGCGCGCTGAGCAAGCCGATTCCCCGGCTTGCGGCGGCCGAAAAAGCCTCGGCCAGAATGGCTTCGCCTTCGTTCAGATTGCCCTCCGCAAATGCGTGAGTGGCCAGCAGCGTCTGGACGCTGGCCGCGTCCAGGATTGCACCGGAGGCCAGGAATGACTCCAGGCTGCGTTGGTACAACTCCTTTGCCCTGGGCGCATCGCCTCTGGCGTCGGCGAGAACTCCGAGCGTCTTGGTGGCCGCGGCACTGCGATCATGCTTTCCGGTCCGATCGAACGTCGTCAGGCAGGCGTTCAGCAGCGGCTCGGCATCTTCGGTCCGCCCCGCTCTGACGTAGAGCGCAGCGAGGTTGTACTGCGTCTCGGCGGCCCCGATGGCATCACCGGACTCGTCGAACGCATCGATGGCCTGGCGCCAGAAATCCTCGGCCAGTTCCCATCTGCCGATACCTGAGTTCGCGACCGCGATGTTCTGCAAAGCATTGCCAAGCCGGTCGGGAGCGTGGACCATCGTGACGTCGAGCGCCTCGGTGGCGAGCTCGAGCGCCGTCGCCCAGTGTTGGCGGTGGATGCTGATCGCGGTCAGCGACGCATAACACGCGACCAACACGTCGCCGACCACTCCATCGCCGACGAGCAAGCCACGCGCTCGGGTTGCTGCTTCGAACGCGCCGTCGAGGTCGCCGACGTCTGTCAATGATTGCGAAAGATTGACCAATACACTGGCTTTGACGTCATCGGTGTCGTCCGCCAGCGCTCCCAGCGCGTCTCGGTAGACGGCTATCGCGCCGTGATGGTCGCCGAGGTGGTCCATCATCGTGGCCTTGTCGACCAGCGCGCGGGCGCGGAGTCCACCGGCGTCGGTCCGGGCAATCTCGTCGAAGATCTGGAGCGCCGTTGTCACATCGCCGCGGCGGTACGCATCGGCTCCAGCGGCAAGGGGATCGGCCGCGCTCATCTCAGAAGTCCGTATCCGCTGCTGCAGCAGCTATTTCGGCGAGCAGCGGCGCGTCCGGGTCGTCGATCGCAATTGCCGAGGTGGCTCGGACGAGGCGGCGGCGCGCCAAAGTGCGGACCATTGCGCGAGTGTCGCCACCCGCCGCGCCCGTCGGTCCGAAGCCGGGAACATGGATGTCGATGGTGAGAGCCGGCCCCGCACCGTCGGGTGCTGCGACCTCGCCGAACCAGTTGTCGCCCAGCAGGTTCAGTTCTACCTCGGTTGTGTCGTCCCCGGCGCGCACCGTTGCGTGTGGCTGTAGATGCGCAGGAACCGGCGGTCGAAGGCCTGGTGCGGCAACGACATTCACCATAACGACCGTGCGACCGCCGGTCCTCCGCAACTCCCACGAGACCGCGCTGTCGGACGCATCGATCAATCCCGCAGGATAGCGACGCCAGTCGCTACCGCCGATCCCTCGTGCGAGGACGAGCCCGCCCGGTGCCGTAGCAGTGGCAGCACCCGCCGCGAGAGCGTAATCCTCAGCGCGACCGAGGGTCTCGGGAACGCGGTCGACGGTCAGGTTCTCCTCGATGCCGAGCAGGTCGCACTGCTCGACCAACGCGGCGATGTCGCGTTCGAGTAGGTCGGCGTCCAGCGGCGGGATCCCGTCGAGCACTGAAGCCGGCCACCAACGTTGCGCCCACAGCGTGAACGCGAGGCGGCGGGCCGCCGCGGCGAGGTCGGGCATGGCAGGCGAGGTCGCCACGTCACGTTGCGATCCTTCGGCGAGCGCGATCGCTGCGGCTTCGCCGTACAGTCCCCATACCCAATCCTGTGCTCTTGCGACGTCGTCGAGCACAGCGACCGGACTGGCGTGCGCGCCGAGCAGGCTCCACGCGAGGTGGCCGCCCGCAACCTCGACGACCGCCGTGTCTATGTTAGGCGCGGCGTCTGACAAGCCTTGCGTGCCTGCTTCTTGCGGATCGATGACAACCAATCCGCTTGCGGCATTGGATATCCGGACCGTCGCCATCAGCTTGCCCACTCTTCTGCGATGGCCGATGCGTCCGCGGGCGGGACAGTGCTCAGCGCCTGCTTGACCCGTGCGCGGTGATCCAGAATCACAGACCGAGCGACACCGTCGAGTAAGTCCCACAGTTCGTCGAGGGTGTAGATCGGTGCTCCGCGAACGTCGCGGCCGTGCAACCGAACCCACAGCCGTCGTACATAGGAACGCGAGGGTGTCTGCAGTTCGGCCGCGAGGTATGCGAGGGGGTTTTCGGACGGCAGGTCTGTGGCGTCTGCGCTCAGTGCGAGTCGTCGTGCGCGCAGCACGTATGCCTCACGTCGCCAGCGGCGGTTGATTGCGCGGTGCGCTGCGGTGTGGCCGTCGTCGTCGGCGGCGTTGCCGAACGGCGAAAGCTCCAATGCGAGCGCCGCCCCGACCGTGGCGGCAACGCGGATCGTCTCGTCGAGAATGGCCCACGGCGAGCAGCTTCGGGCGATCTCGTCGGTCACCAGCTCAGGGATCGGTGGCAACTCGGCGCGGTCGCTCGATGTTTGAAGAGCGGTGAACACGCGTTCCTGGATCGTGCGGTCGAACGGTAGCCCGAGCGCGGCTTTCGATGCCGTCGAGCCCAGGCCCGGCGCGCGCGGCAGCGGGTAGACGGTGAGGCCGAGGTCGCGCGCGCAACGCCGGGCGTCCCGCTCGGTCCAGAGACGGATCCCAGAGCGAGTGCCGGCGTGCGATGCGACCAACTCGTCGAACGCATCGGAATCGTCGCCGGTCGGGCAGGTTTCGAGGACGTCCCTGATGTGACGGGACTGCTCTGCGCTGAGCGCACGCGTCGGCGGCCGACGTTTCCATGCGATATCGATCAAGCTGGTCAGCTTGCGCGCTCGCTCGGGGTCGGTGACGTACTCCTTGAGCGCGCTGGTCGTGCGGCCCGCTGCCGATTCGTGCACGTCACGCAAGGCGGCAGCCGCGATCTCGTCGCCGACCGACGGGTCCGGCGGTCCGTGCATGGTTGCGAGCTCGAACGACACCTGGAAGTAGAGGTCCTGCGGGTTGCCGTCGGTGATGCGCAAGCTTCGCCGCACCTGCTTGAGCTTGGTGAACCAGGCTGCGGTGGCCTCCAGCCGATCGCGGGCGGCATAGATGAGCGTCGCGAGCAGGGTTTCGCCGTCGGGAGTCAGCATCGGACCCGCGCATTCCGGGTGCTGCACAGGCCGGATCACCAACGGATCAAGCAGCAACTTGACCGTTCGGCTCAGAGGAGCACCGTGCGGTCCGCTGAGTGCGTCGACACCGTCGAGTTCGCGCCACACCCCGGCGAGAACCATCGCGCGCGGGCGCTGACCTGCGCGTTCGCCGCTCGGCGGTGTCCCCATTTGGTCATGTTAACCGAGCGTCGTAGCGGTGCGTCGGGACAAAACCTGGGATCGGTAGGCGAGCGGAGCTTCATACGGTCTTCACATCGGTTCCAACCACGGAGCCCAGAACTGAAGGGACAGATCATGAACAACATCTCTCGGACCCGCAAGGCCACCGCTGCCATCGCCGTTGCCGCTGCGAGCGCGGGTCTTTTCCTCTCGGCATGTAGCGACAAGGAGAAGGAAGCCAACGACGCCGTCTCGGCAGCCGCTTCCTCGATCGGCGCCGCTGCAAGCTCGGTCCAGCAGCAGGTGCAGAGCGCAATCGAGACCGCCGGACAGTCGGTTCCCGATTCGATCGAAGACGGCAAAGTCCTGGCGTGGGTCACCGCGTTCAAGACGGGTTACCCGACGTTGGCGCAGGGACGCGACGACGCGGCGATCAAGTCGATCCGCGTCGACCTCTGCAAGGACGTCAAGGCAGGTAAGTCGGCCGACGAGGTCACAAAGAAGCTCGAAGACCTCACCGCGAACTCCGGCGTCAAGCCGAACACCTACGAAGCGCAGGCGCTCTACCTCACGTTGACCGGGACCTGCTGACCTAGCTCCACTTTCGAGAAAGGAGTCTCAATGACCGTGTCAAGCCGCAGCTGTGAGTCGAGCTGGGACTTCCGAGGTGAATTCCCGTCTGTCGCGGAGCAGGGCCCAGAGGACGTCGACGAGCCGGCGGGCGAGGGCGA
>NZ_VCQU01000015.1 GCF_012932915.1 Antrihabitans stalactiti
GCCGATCTGAGCATGGACTAATCCAAGCCCGGTCTCAGGTGCCATCACCTACCCATCCAACAACCTGTCCCACATGTGGGTAGACATCAGATGTCCCACATGTGTCGAGACTGGACAGAGTCCATAGACTCCGAAAAGACTCACAGGGGTCAGGGTCGCGCTGCGGTTTCGAGATCGGTGCGGTCTACCAGTTTTACGCGGCGCCGGCCGGCCATTCGGCCAGCGGCCTTCTCATGAGCGTCGATGCGGTCCCAGCCATCGCCGTCGATCGGGGTGCCGCCGCGTGCGACGACCAGTTCGACAATGTCGTCGCGGGAACGGATCGGGGATTCGAGTAGACCCGCCGCGTGGTCGGCGAGTATGCGACCCGCGGTCTCCTGCCCGCATAAGCGATTCATGCCGATGCCGCCGCTGGGTCCTCGTTTGATCCAACCGGCGACGTAGACCCCGGGCTCATCGGTGACCGCGCCGCGATCGTTGGGAACGACGGCGCATTCGGCATCGAACGGGAGCGGTGGGATGGGTCTGCCGCGATAACCAATCGCACGAATGACGATTCCGGTCGTGACGGTGCTGCGCACTGGCGTGGCGACGACACCGCCGGTGTGGGTGAATTCATTGCGTACACAGGTGATAGACGTGACCGCCGAACCTCCGGTGATCTCCGCAGGCGAGACCAAGTAGCGGAACGCAATTCGCCGGCTGCCTGCCGTCGGTGTGCGGTCGGCGAAGTCTCGTGCGATGCGGATCTTAGCGGCGATCGTGCTGTCCAAGGTTCCTGCGGCGAGGGCGGCGGCGGTGCTTGGGTCGAGCACCAACCCGTCCGGATCGATGATCACGTCCACACACGGGATCTGTCCCATGGCAACGAATTCGGCATTCGTGTAGGCGGCTTGGGCGACGCCACGACGGCCCAGCACAACGACCTCGGTGACGTTCGAGCGCTTCAGCGCATCGAGCGCATGGTCGGCAATGTCGGTGCGGGCGAGCCGGTCCGGACCGCTAACGAGGATGCGGGCCACATCGAGTGCCACGTTGCCGTTTCCGACGATGACCGCAGTCGGCGTGGACAGGTCGAATTCGAGGCCGGCGTAGTCGGGATGCCCGTTGTACCAGGCGACGAAATCGGTGGCTGCGATCGAACCGGGCACGTCTTCGCCCGGCACGTCGAGACGTCTGTCTGTGGATGCGCCCGACGCATAGAGCACGGCGTGATAGCGCTCGCGCAGTTCGTCGTGCGTGACGTGCACGCCGACCTCGGTGTTGAGGAAGTACCGAAAGCCTGACCTGGCTGCCGTTGCGGCGAAGGCATTTTCGACTCGCTTGGTCGATTGGTGGTCGGGTGCGACACCGGCGCGGACCAGTCCGTATGGCGTTGGAAGGCGTTCGAACATGTCGACACGTACGCCGGGATTTCGTAGCAAATCGTCGGCTGCGTAGAACGCAGCAGGCCCGCCCCCGACAATCGCGACGTGAAGTTCGGTGGCCAGCGCCGGGTGCATCGCTCTAACAGGCTTGCTCCGAACCGGGGTGTGGTCTGTGTAGTAGGCGGCGTTGAGCTGCAGGAAGATTCGGTTGTTTGCATCCAGTCGGTCGTCGGGCTGGATCGCTGAGACCGGGCACTCATCGACGCACGCCCCGCAGTCGATGCAGGTTGCCGGGTCGATATAGAGCATCTCCGCCGTCGCGAAGTCCGGTTCGTCCGGCGTTGGGTGAATGCAATTGACCGGGCAGACGCTGAGACAGCTGGCGTCGTTGCAGCACGACTGGGTGATGACATGTGCCATCGTGACTCCTTCGTCAGGTGAAGCGAGCTGTGAACGACGCGAAGCCCTGAAGGCAGTTGTTGGTCAACGGCTTTGGATCTGACACCGTGATGGTGTCGACGCGGGGGATCATTGCGTGTAGCAGGGTCTGCATTTCGAGCTTCGCCAGTTGCATTCCGACGCAGGTGTGGATGCCGTGGCCCCAGCCGAGATTACTGCCACGCCGGTACAGAGCGAAGCGTTCCGGCTGGTCGAAGTGGCGCTCGTCCATGTTGGCCGCCGCGTACAGCAATACGACCCGATCGCCTTTGCGCAGCGGGACACCGTGCAGAGTGGTGTCGTCCGCGACAGTCCGCGTGAATCCGCGGATAGGCGAGGCGATTCGGACCGCTTCGACGACGGCGGTGGGCACCAGCGACGGATCGTCCTTGAGCTGCTGCCAGACGTCGGGGTTGGTGCCCAAGCTCCAAAGCATTTGCGCGGTCGCGAGAATGGTGGTGTCGAGGCTCGGGGCGACGAAATCGACAACCATGTTCTTGGCTTCGAGCCAGCCGACGTCGCCGCGGTCGGCAGCATCGAATACTGACGCTGCCCAGCCTCCGGGGGTGACGCTGTTTCTGTTGAGCCGGAGCGTGTAGGCGAGCAAACCCAGCGAGCTGCGTGCGGTCGTAATCGTTCGCTGGTTCGCGGGTCCGAGTCCGTCGAACGTGGCGGCGGCCCAAGTCAGCATCTGAGTCGGCGGCACAGTCAGGCCGACCAGTTCGGCGACCGCCTGGACCGGAAGCCGCGACGAAAAGTCTGCGACGGCTTCGAACGACTCTAATTCCAGCAGCCGCTCGACAGTCGCTACGGCTTCGTGCTCGAAGGTCTCGACTGAAGGAGCGAGCGCGCGAGAGGTCAACGAATGCATAAGGATCCGGCGGCGAGTCAGATGTGTCTGGTCGTCGCTCGACAACGTTGTGTAGCGGCCGAGCATATTGGCGATCGGGTTGGCGGCGACGCCGCGGCCGCTGCGGAAGGTGGTGTCGTCGCGCAATGCCTCACGTACATCGTCGAACCGACCCATCGCCCACAGCCGCTGTTTCGGCAACCACACCAGCGGTCCGGCGTCGCGAATGGTCCGGTAGATCGGCTGCGGATCGCGAATGACGTTGCCGCTGTACAGGTCGAGGTCGACGACCGGCGCGCCGCGCGACTTCATCGCCGCGATCCCTTTGCGGTGTAGATGGATTCGATGAGGTCGGCGTGATTGCGGGCGACGACTGCGCGTTTGATTTTGAGACTGGGCGTGAGCTCACCGGATTCGATGCTCAGTTCGCGCGGCAGGATGCGGAACTGCTTGATCGTTTCCCAGCGGTTGAGGCGAGTGTTGACCTGATCGATCGCGCGCTGGACCACATCGGTGACGGGATGGCCCGCTGCCGCGTCCGGGTCGAGGGTGAGCAGCACGCTCGCGAAGTTACGGCCGTCGGCGATGACGATCGCATGAGAGACGAGTGGGCATGCCGCTTTGATGGCCGACTCGATCGCCGTGGGGGCAATGTATTTGCCGCCACTGGTTTTGACGAGGTCCTTCTTGCGATCGGTGATGTTCAGGAAGCCATCGCTGTCCAGGGTGCCGATGTCGCCCGTCGCGAACCAGCCGCCGGCGTCGATCACCTCGGCGGTCTGCGTGGGGAGACCGTGGTACCCGCGCATGATCCCCGGCCCACGGAGCAGGATCTCGCCGTCGTCGGCGATCTTGACCTCCGTGCCGGGGAAGGCGCGGCCGACGGTGCCGATTCTGATGTCGTCGGGTCGGTTGACGAAGGATGCGCCTGTGGTTTCGGTCAGGCCGTAGCCCTCCAGGATCGGCAGTCCAGCGGCGGCAAACCATTCCGCGATCTGCGGGGACAGTGCGGCGCTCCCGGAGACGAGGTATTCGATATTGCCGCCGAGGCGGGCGCGGATTCGTGCGAAGACGAGGCGATCGGCAACTGCGAGTTGTGCTGTGCGCCAACGTGATATCGGCTGTCCCGCGGAGCGGCTGCGGACCGCGTCGACGCCGATGTCGAACGCCCACCCGAACAGCGCTCTCTGCGCGCCGCCACCCGATTCAGCCGTGGTGACGACACGGCTGTAGATCTTTTCGAAGATGCGTGGAGCGGCGGCCATGAAGCTGGGTTGGGTGATCGCGAGGTTGTCGACGATGCGGTCGATGCGTCCGTCGATGGCGGTGACAAAACCGATTTCGTACTGCGCGGCGAGGAGCAGTTTGCCGAACACGTGCGAGAGCGGCAGCCAGAGAAACTGCAGGTGGTCGGGGCGGATCACGCCTTCGGAGGCGATCGCGGCACCGAGGTAGAGCCAGTTGCCATGGGTGAGTTCCACGCCTTTGGGTCGCCCCGTCGTTCCAGAGGTGTAGACGATGGTGGCCAGGTGGTCCGTCGTCAGCGCGGCGAGCGCAACCTCGACGGCGGCGGGATTCGCACTCGTATGCGATCGGCCGATGTCGGTGAGTTGCTCGAGCGTCAGCACACCGTCGTCACCGCGTTCGCCGTCGAACATCACGACATATCGCACGCTGCCGACGAAACCGTCCGCGGTGCGCAGTTTGTCGAGTTGGTCCTCGTTTTCGGCGAAGACGACGGTGGCGCCGCAATCGGTGAGGATGTAGGCGACATAGTCGGCGTTGGTGCTGGGGTAGACAGTGGTGGTGGCGCCACCGGCCAGGGCGATCGCGAGATCGGCAAGCACCCATTCCAGGCGCGTGGAGCTGGCGATTGCGACGCGACTTTCTGCGGTGATCCCGAGCGCAATCAAGCCTGCGGCGAGTTCGCGGGAGCGCGACGCGGTATCGGACCAGGTCAGCGATTGCCAGCCACCGTCGACCGTCGGGGCGCGAAAGGCTTCGGCTGAAGCGGACTGCTCGCACTGGGCAAGGAAGCGGGCTCCGACAGAAGAGTAGGCGGTCATCGGGTCGTCTTTCGCTGCGGGTGAGTAAGTGTCAGGTGGGGGAGCAGTGCGACCGCGGTGAGGTCGCGTCCGGCGTGCATGACTGTGCGGTCCGGTCGCACGATCGCGACCGTGGCGCGCCGACCGTGCAGCCAACGACCGAGTTCGGAATCGGCGGGGGTGGTGATGACCACCGCTCCGCGCGCTTCGATGGTGCGGACCTGGGAAGCGCTCGGCGTATTCGTCGTGACGACTGTGAACCCGCCGCCGACGATGTCGTCGAACCGCTCACCGTCGAGCACGGGGTTCGGGCACAGTGTCCCGGTCAACTGGCGTGGTCGCAGCGATTTCAGGACGAGTTCGCTGCGGGACAACGGGGGAGTTGCACCATGCGAGATGGTGGCGCGAAGACCCGGAATATGGTGCAGGCGTGGGGCGATGGTACGACGCAACACATCGCCGAACCTGCCGCCTTCGGTCATGGCTTTCCCCATGCCGAGAGCCAGCAGAATCATGGTGCGGGCGTGGGGTCTGCGCTCCTGTTCGTAGGTGTCGAGGATCGACTCCGGCAGCGCGCCGTCGATGACGCCTGCGAGTTTCCAGGCGAGGTTCATCGCGTCGCGCAGCCCGGCGCCCATGCCCTGCCCGATGAACGGCGGCGTGAGGTGCGCTGCGTCGCCGAGTAGAAAGACATTGCCGACCCGCCATCGGTCTGCGAGCTTGGCGCGGAAGGTGTATTCGGCGACGCGGACCAGCTCGAGCTGTGCGGCGTCGGTATTGCCGATCCACGGTTCGAGGAGTGGCTGCACTGCGCTCAGGTCGTTGAAATCGGCAGCTGATTCGCCTGGTAGCAACCGGAATTCCCAGCGGTAGCGGGTCGGACCGATGCGCATGTAGGTGGCGGCGCGCACCGGATCGCATACCTGGTGCACCCCGTCCCACTGGGCCAGGTCGGCCGCGGTGGCGACATCGATGACGAGCCAACGCTGCTCGAGCTTCAGGTCCTTCATGGTGGAGCCGATCGCGGCGCGGACCATGCTGTTGGCCCCGTCGCAGCCGAGCAAGTAGCGCGCTGTGACGGTGTGCTGCTCGCCGGTTGGCCGGTCGGTGTAGGAGATCAGCACCGTGTCGTCGTCCTGGTGAATCTCGGTGACCTCGGAGTTGGGGCGCAACGTGACCGTCGGATAGTGGGAAAGGTTCTCCCGCAGTACAGCTTCCAGGTCAGGTTGGTCGAACATGTTGGCTTTCGGATAGCCGTGTATGCCGTCGGTCGTCTCCCGGCGAAATTCGGCGAGGACCCGCATGGTGTTGTCGCGCAGCTGAAGTCCCAGTGACGGGCGCGATATTGCAGCGAACTCGTCCGCTACTCCGAGGTGCCCGAGGATGCGATAGATCTCGTCGTCGAGATGGACGGCGCGCGGTTGCGGGTAGACGCCGGACCAGCGGTCCAGGACCAGGCACTCGATTGCGTACTGACCGAGCAGGGTCGCGGCGGTCACTCCGGCCGGTCCAGCGCCGACGATGACGACGGGAAAAGTGTTGGTGGTCATACTCTCTCACTGACCATCTGGTCGAGCCTCGACTGCATCGCACCGGCAACGCGGTCGGCGAAAGACGCTGCGCTTTCGCCGGACTCGGGCGTCATGGCCGGAAGGATCGCGGTGTCGAGTTTGGTGGGCAATGGGACGTAGGGGAGCATGCCAGCGACGCCGATGGACAGACCCCAGGGAATCGAGATGCTGATCGGAAGTGTCTTGACTCGCAGTAACTTCGGCAGTCGCAGCGCAGTAGCAAGCCCGCGGCCGTCGTGCAGGGCGAACAACGATTCTCCGGCGCCGGCCGTCACGATGGGAACGATCGGCACACCGTGTTCGATGGCGATCCGGGCGAAACCGGTTCGCCCGTCGAAACATATCGTGTTTCGTTCGCGCCAAGACTTTCCGGCGTCCACATCGCCACCCGGGAAGACGAGGATGTTGCGGTCGGCGGCGAATGCGTCGCCTACCGCGTGAGCGCTGGCCTTGGTGCCGCCGAATGCTTCGACGATTCTGCCGACCCCCATCGTCCAGGCGAGTTGGTGGACGAGCGCTGTTGTCGGGCGCGTCACCCCGGCGACGTCGAGCGAAACGAATGCGGCGGCGACGTTGAGGTCCACAAGTCCGCCGAACCCGTGGTTCGACACGAACAAAACCTTTGTGTCCGAAACGGTTTCGTCGACGACGACGCTGTGGCGGTGATAGCGCCGCAAGTAGCTGCCAACCGCCGCGCGGGTGAGCGCAACGACGTCGGTCATCGGGCGTACCGAACGACCGTGCGCTGGGTGCCGAGATCGATAGCGCCGTCGTCGGTAGCAACGGACAGTTCGACAACATCGCCGTCGTGCAGGTACTTCGGATTGTTGGCCTGGCGCTTGAAGAAGAGCTTCCACTTGGTCGCAGGCGGGAGCAGTGAGCCGATGATTTCCACGGGCTTCGCCGGTGCGCTGAGCGCGGTTCCGACCGGAGTTCCCGTCAGCAGTAGGTCGCCGGCGTCCAACCGCTGGAATCCGGTGAGAGCGGAAAGTGCCTCGGTGGGACGGTAGATCATGTCGGTGCCGACCAGCATGTCCTGGCGCAGCTCACCGTTGACGCGCAACTGTAGGCGGAGATCGGTGAATCGCTTCAGCTCGTCGCCATCGAGCAGCACGAGTGCCGGGCCGACCGGGGTGAAGGTCGGGTACGACTTCGCCTCGTAGAATTGGGTTTTCGGAAGCTGCAGATCGCGTGCAGAGACGTCGTTGGTGACGACGAGCCCGGCGACGTAGTCGGCGATGTTGGCGTCGGTAATCTTCGTGCCGACGGGAACCGCGCGCCCGAAGACGAGCCCGATCTCGACCTCGTAGTCGAGGAACTGAACGTGGCCGGGCTTGACGATGTCGTCGAACGGGCCGCTGATCGAGCCCGATGTCTTGCGAAAGAACGTCAACGGGATGGACTCGGGGTCCATTCCCGAATCCTTCACGTGGGAGCGAAAATTCGTCATCTGCGCGACGACACGGCATGGAGCGGAGACAGGGGAGACGAGGTCCAAGCTTTCGATCGGGACGGTCCCTGCACCGGCGCGGTCGATTGCGGGGCGGTCGGCGAGTAGTTGAGCGGTAGTTGTTGCAGCCGTGTCGATTTTGGCAGCGCCGGTCGGGGTGGCGACCCACCAGGCGTCGGTGGTACGGAGGATGGAGATGGACATGCAAGTGACCTTTCGAGAGGAGAGTTAGGAAGTAGCGACTTTCAGCAGACCGCGCAGCCTCGCGAGGTCGAATTCGTTGTCGTCACGGAGAGCGGAGACCACTGAAACGGCCTCGTGTCGAGCGGATCTCGGGTTCGTGCCGAGGAAGTCCTTGGTGACCGGCGGTCCCCATTGGGCAAGCCCAGAGGCGGTCATCTGGGCCCACCCTGGTTCGAGCGTGTTGTCGAACATGTCGCCGTCGCTGAAGTGTTCGACCAGGAAGCCGTCCGGATCACGCCAGTAATCGAAAATCTGGCTGCCCTGAATATGGCGACCGATTCCCCAAGAACGTTGGTAGCCCCGCTCGCGTAGATACTCGCCGCCAGCGGCCATGGCGTCGAGGTCGGCGACCTGAAAAGCGGAGTGCACATACCGATTCGACGGACCGAGCGTGAGGGCAAGGGTGTGGTGGTCGGTGGGCGTGGTGCCCCGATCGCAACGGATGAAGCTCATCACCGGGCCGCGTTCGCGCTGGCCGGCGTAGTAGAGGAAGTCGCTGACGATCAGACCGAGGTGCTCGAGGTACCAGTCCAGCGTTTCGCGGTATTTCGTCGATTGCAGCACGACGTGCCCGAGCCGCTGCACCAATGCCGGCTCGCGTGATGGTCGCTGGGTGGCGTTCACCCGGTTCAGGTCGTGTCCGAAGTTGAAGGTGTGCGGGCGCTGTGAGGGCAACGTTGCGAGTTGATGTTGGTCGGCGACGACGCGCACGGTAGCGCCGCTGGGATCGGTGAGGTCGACCGAGACGCCGCCGAGTGGGTCCGGGAGCGCGCGTACGGTCCGGCCGGTCGCCTCGGCGAGCCGCAGCACGTCCGCTGTCTCGGCAGCCTGAAACGCTGCGCCCACGTACCGCGTTCGTTCACCTTTCCGGACCACCACGCATGGCGCGCCGACATCGGTGCCACGCAGGTGCAGTTCGTCGGGAGTGCGCAGTGTTGGCGTGAATCCGAAAGCACGACCGAAGATTTCGGCACGATTGAGGTTGGGCTTCTCGAACTCCAGCCACGCGATGTCATGCACCTTCACGATCGGGTTGCGCGCCCGTCCGAGGTGTTCGCCGGCCAATGCACCCAGTTCGCTGTGCAGGTTGTGATGGTCTGACATGAACCGCTCCTTGTGTTTGTTGACGATATCGTCACATGCGACGGATGCGTCAGTCAAGAGTTTCTGACGATATCGTCAAAAATGAGGATTCCTGCTAAAGTGCGATCTGTGACAGTCGACGCCAGCCCGCCGGAAAACCGCCTCGATCGACGCAAGACGCGCACTCGTGCGGCACTTGTCAAAGCAGCCCAAACGCTCATCGCCGCAGGTCAGACCAATGTGCCGGTGCTCGAGATAACCCAAGCGGCCGACGTGGGGATGGGGTCGTTCTACAACCATTTCCAGAGCAAAGAGGACCTGTTCCAGGCCGCCGTGGACGAGGCGCTCGACGCGCACGGTGCCATGCTCGACGCGCTGACTGCACCGCTGACCGATCCGGCGGAAGTGTTCGCCGAGGCCTTCAGATTGACGGGGCGACTTCATCGGCTGGTGCCCGAGCTGAGCTTGGTCTTGATCAAGTCCGGGACCGCACTCGTCTCGTCCGACCGCGGTCTCGCTCCGCGCGCGTTACGTGACATCGAAGCGGGGATCGAGGCTGGCAGATTCACCATCCGTGACCCACAACTGGCGCTCGTTGCCGCAGCCGGCGCGATCCTGTGTCTTGGCCAGTTTCTGCACGACAATCCGGACCGCGACGACGCCGCCGCTAGCGATCAGCTCGCCGAAGACTTGTTGCGTATGTTCGGAATTCCCGCCGACGAAGCACATGAAATCTGCTCTCGGCCACTGCCGGACGCGAACCCGAAATAGGGAGTTCGCCCGATGATCGCCTGGCTCGCGTCGGACTAATTTCGACATGCACGCCAGGACATCATCGAAGGAGCACTTCCAATGGATACAGCACTTGATTCCGACACCCGCGTCGTGATCGAAGATTTCTGCCAGGCATGGAATCGCGGCGATGCAGCGGCTGTCGCACAGACCTACGCTGCTGACGGCCGTCTCATCAACCCACTCGGCGACAGCTACGACGGGCGAGAAGCAGTGCGCGATGGGTACGCCGAATACTTCAGTGGCATGCTCGCCGGATCGACCACCGAAATCTCGATCGACGAAATTCGTCGTCTCGCCGACGGACTGTTCGTCGTCGACGGTACGCAATTGGTCAGCGGTGCACCCTTACCGCCACTGCACATCACCGTGGTCGTTCGTGAGTCGAACGGCAAGGCCGAAATTGTCGAGTTCCGCCCGTATGCATTCCTCGTCGTGCCTTGAAATCTCGTGCGATTTCACATTCCCGATCCTGCTCGCATGGGAGGCTGATAGGCACCGACGCTATTCCCTGTCGCCCGTGCGTGGAGGAGTGCGATATGAAGCAAGTCATCCGTGGTGCGGCCGTGCAGGCTGCGTCGATCACCCTTGATACGGCGGCGACCACCGACAAAGCGTGTGAGCTGATTCGGGAAGCGGGGCGCAATTCCGCGGACGTTGTCGTTTTTCCCGAGTGCTTCATTTCCGCTTATCCAGCTTGGTTCGAATTCTTGCCTGCGATGTCTCCGGCGTTGAGCGACCTCAATGTGCGGTTGTTGAAGAGCGCCGTCGACGTGCCCGGGCCGGAGACGGCAAAACTCGGCGAGGCGTGTCGAGAGGCAGGCTGCTACGCGGTGGTCGGCGTGGTCGAGCGTTGGCAGGCGAATTCCGGTTCGATGTTCAATACCCAGTTGTTCTTCGGGCCCGACGGCCAGCTTCTTGGTAAGCACCAAAAGCTGACGCCCACCGGTTACGAACGGATGGTCCACTGGGGTGGTTCAGGTGAAACGTTGACCGTGGTCGATACGCCATGGGGCCCCCTCAGTGCACTGGCTTGCTCGGAAAACTCCAACCCACTCGCGGGTTTCGACGTGGTGTCTCGTGGTCCACGTGTGCATGCGATGAGTTGGCCCCCGCAATTCATCATGTCTGGCAGCGGACCCGACTTGCCTGACGTTTCGTCACTCACCGCACGCCATTTCTCGATCTTGTCGAAAGCGTTCGTCATAAGCGCCCCTGGTGTGATCGATCGGGCGTTCTACAAGGAGATGGCGGAAATGGCCGGCACTCCGGACGTCGACCTGGCAGCCGGCATCAGGGACGGCGGAGCGGTGATTGTTTCGCCGGGATCGGAAATAATCGCGGGCCCGGTCGCGCCGGGCGTCGAGCAAATCATCTACGCGGATATGGACCTCGACATCTGGGTCAAAATGAAGCTGTTGCAAGATTTCGCCGGCCACTACAACCGTCCCGATGTGTTCACACTCGAAGTCAATCGCACCCCGAGTCACTACGAGACGGCCAAATAAGCGCTCCTAATTTTCGTAGGTATAGGACCGACCGGTCGGGTAGGGCGCTGAGATGTCTTCCTTTGTGTAGGCATCGAGCACCGCGCGCTGCAATTCTCGCTGCACCGCCCATTGCCGACCTGGTTTGACCTTCACCGTCAATCGGATATCGACGGCGTCGGGTCGCACCGCTTGCACGCCCCACAACTCCGGGGGCTCCAGTACGTCTTGGGCCAGGTCGTCGGCACCCGCACGCTCGACGACGACGCGGTTGGCGACCTCGCAGGCGTGGTCGACATCGGCGGTGCGTGCGATCGGTAGGTCCAGCACGGCGACCGCGTGTCCCTGCGACATGTTGCCGACTCGGACGATTTCACCGTTGCGGCAGTACCACAAAGTGCCACTGACATCGCGCAGGGTGGTTACGCGCAACCCGACCGATTCGATGGTGCCCGTCGCTTCGCCGAGGTCGACGACGTCACCGACGCCGTATTGGTCTTCGAGCAACATGAAGATGCCGGAGAGGAAGTCGCGCACCAGATTTTGCGCGCCGAATCCGATCGCGAGTCCGATGATTCCGGCACTCGCGAGGAAGGGTCTCACGTCGAGGCCGACGGTCGCCAGGATCGCGAGCACGCACCACACCAGAACGATGAAGGAAACGGCCGATTTCAGGACCGAACCGATCGTGTTGGCGCGCTGCGCCCGGCGCTGGTTCTGCAAGACGCTGCGCCCTCGCGTTGGAGCGTGCGCTCGCAGCGGCCGCAACAGCGCGGCACCCGGGCCACCGGCGCGCGGCGTCGTGAGGCGGTCGATCGCGCGATGGCCGACAAAGCGGAAGGCGACCGCCAAAGCCACGTACACCCCGATTTCGATCGGCCGGTTGATCAGCCACTCGCTATGGTTCGCGGTCAGGTCGAAGGCGAGTTGGTCAAACATGACCTCGACTGTAGGGACGATCCGCGGAATGTCGAGCCCCTGTCGACCTGCGGTTTTCTGCTGTTTGTGCAGGTGAGGGTCTCCCGTTTGCGCTGACGAACTGTGCGTCGATTCACCATCTCAGGGTGATGTCGCTCTCGGCCGACGTGAGCTGATCGAGCAGGAGCCTGAGCGGTGACCAAGTCGACCGTCCGCGCCTGGTCACCGCGTACGCGCGGAGGACGAGGGTCCGTCCGGCGAGCGGGACCACCTTGACGCCCTCGCGCGTCGGGCGCTGTGCGGGTAGCAGTCCGACGCCGTAGCCCGCTGTGATCAGGTCCTCGACGAGGTCCAGGCTGTCGATCGCGTGTGCGATTCGCGGCGTGAAGCCAGCGAGCGAGGCCAGGGTGCGCACCGCGATCTCGTCGGCGGTGTTGCGGGAGTTCACGATCCACGGCGTCTCGGCATACATCGCGATGTCTATCGGACCGTCCGGTGCGTCGTCCGGTACGCCGAGTGCCCACGGTGTCGACCACAGCGGGACAGTTTCGAGGAGTGCGCCCGGGGCTGCCGGCACGAGGTCGTAATCGTAGGTGAGCGCGAGGTCGAGTTCGTCGTCGTTCAGCAGCGCGAAGGCCTCGGACGGCTCGTACTCGCTGAGCACGACATCGATCCCTGGATGGGTGCGATTCAGATCGGCCAATAATGGCAATAGTGAGGTCCGGATTCCTGTGGCGAAACCGCCGACGCGCAGCGTGCCGCTCGGCTCGGCATCCGGGTCGAGATCGAGCCGGGCGCCGTCGACGGCAGCAAGGATCGTGACGGCATGGTCGGCGAGTCGGCGACCCGCAGGTGTCAGTCGCACGCGGCGGCCATCGGGTTCGATCAGTTGTGCGCCTGTTTCTTTCGACAGCGCGGCGATTTGCTGCGACACGGTCGACGTCGTCAAACCATGGGTGTCGGCGACCGCGCCCATCGAGCCCAGACGGGACAGTTCCAGCAGCAAATGCAGGCGTCGGGTCTCCACTCGTCAATTGTTCGCAGAACATGAACGGTTTGTCCAGGAAAGTCACGTGGACGCGAACGGTTACGGCCACGTTCAATGGTCTTCATGACCAGGAACACCGCCAACACCGGCGCAATGATGGCGTTGACCGCCATGCTCTGCGTCCAATTGGGGCTCGGCATCTCCGTCGGCCTGATCGACCGGCTAGGGCCCGACGGCGTTGCCTGCCTTCGACTCGTGTGGGCCGGCGTGCTCCTGCTGATAATCGTCCGTCCTCGTCCGAGCGCTTTCACCCGCTCGACGTTCATCGCCTGCATCGGTCTCGGCGTCGTCACCGCGGCCGTGACGTTGCTGTTCATGGCCGCCGTCGATCGGATCCCGCTGGGCACAGCCAGCGCAATCGAGTTTCTCGGTCCGCTCGGTGTCGCGGTCGTACACGGCAGGGGCCGGGGGCGACTTGCCTGGCCGGGTCTGGCCGCGGTCGGTGTAGTGCTGCTGACCCAGCCGTGGGCCGGAGCTGTCGATCCGCTCGGGGTTGCGTTCGCGCTCGCCGCCGCCGGTTGCTGGGCGGCCTACATTCTGCTGACGCAACGCGTCGGCGACGCCGTCACAGGGATTACCGGACTCGCTGTATCGATGCCGGTGGCCGGTCTGACCGCGGCCCTCGTCGCCGGTCCGTCGATATTCGGGCGATTGACGCCTGAGGTGCTGATCATCGGAGTGGGTCTGGCACTGCTACTACCGGTCGTGCCGTTCGCGCTGGAAATGCTCGCGCTACGCCGCCTCACGACAGCCGCGTTCGGCACCTTGATGAGCCTCGAGCCCGCTTTCGCCCTTCTCATCGGACTAGTGATCCTGCATCAGGTGCCGGGTCCGGCCGCGGTTGTCGGCATCGGTCTCGTCGTGGCCGCCGGAATCGGAGCCGCCCGGACGGGCGCTCGAGCAATCACGCCGATCGCAACTCGGGTGGAACAACCGGACTACGCATAGTCTCTGGTGATGCTCCGCTCATTTTCCGTTAGAGTGCGCACGCTGTTCCTCGTTGCACTGACTGCCCTGCTAGCGATGACGCTCGCAGCGTGCGGGGGCGGTGGCGACTCCGGTTCATCGACGACGGACCTGTGCGCGCCGCCCGGCGTCGGCGCATCGTCCGCAGTACCGACGAACCTCGATTCTGCTGCAGCGCAAGCGGGGGAGGATCGCTACACGACGCCGACTACCAAACCCCTCGATCAGATCGACGTGACGAAGCTCGGCTTGATCACTCCCGGAAAGATCAGTGTCGGAACCCTTTCCGATGCGCCGCCGAGCATTTGCGTCAACTCGTCGGGGACGTTCACCGGGTATGACAACGAGCTGTTGAAGGCCATGGCCGCAAAGCTGGGACTCCAAATCGAGTTCTCCGGAACAGAATTCGCCGGTTTGCTGTCCCAGGTTGCGACGCGTCGATTCGACGTCGGCTCGTCGTCGATCACCACCACCGACGAGCGGCGCAAGACCGTCGGCTTCACCAACGGATACGATTTCGGCTACTTCTCACTGGTGGCGCCCACCGGTAGCCCGATCAAGGGGTTCGCAGATCTGAAGGCGGGCACCAGAATCGGCGTCGTTCAGGGGACGGTGCAGGACGATTACGTCGTCAACACGCTCAAGCTGGATCCAGTGAAATTCCCGGACTACAACACGGCTTACGCGAACTTGAAGACCGGCCAGATCGACGCGTGGGTTGCGCCCTCACAGCAAGCCGAAGGGGCTATCCAGGCCGGCGATCCCGCGTCGATCGTGCAGAACACGTTCAGCCTGAACAACTTTGTCGGATGGGCGGTCGCGAAAGACAATCCGGCGCTCGTCGATGCGTTGAACTCCGCGCTCGACGCCGTCATCGCGGACGGTACTTGGGCGAAGTTGTACGCAGATTGGGTCCCGCGCGAGCTGCCCGAAGGCTGGAAGCCCGGCAGCAAGGCAACCAAGCTTCCCGAGCTGCCCGATTTCGCGGCGCTTGCTGCCGAGAAGCAAAACGGTGCCGAGTCCGCAGCGCCCGCCGCGCGGAAGGGCACGTTCGAGCAGTTGGGCGACACGTTCTTCGATTGGGAGCTCTATCGCAAGGCGATTCCCGACCTGTTCAAGACTGGACTTCCGAACACGCTGATTCTGGCCTTGGTGTCTGGCGTCTTGGGAACAGTGCTCGGGTTGGCCCTTGCGGTGGCGGGGATTTCGCGGACGCGCTGGCTGCGCTGGCCGGCGCGGATCTACACCGACATCTTCCGAGGACTGCCTGCTGTGGTGATCATCTTGATCATCGGGCTCGGCTTCGGCCCTGTCGTCGGTGGGCTCACGAACAACAATCCCTACTGGCTCGGGGCGGTAGCCCTGGCGCTACTTGCCGCCGCGTACATCGGCGAGATCTTCCGGTCGGGCATTCAAAGCGTCGAGCCCGGCCAACAGGAAGCGGCGCGCGCACTCGGCTTCAGTTACCGGCAGTCGATGAGTCTGGTCGTCATCCCGCAAGGTATCCGGCGCGTATTGCCAGCGTTGATGAACCAGTTCATCTCGCTGATCAAGGATTCCTCGCTCATCTACTTCCTCGGACTTCTTGCGTCGCAACGCGAACTGTTCGCGGTCGGCCGTGACCTCAACGCCCAGACAGGCAACCTCTCGCCACTCGTTGCGGCGGGGCTGTTCTATCTAGCGCTGACGATCCCGTTGACGCACCTGGTGAACTACATCGACAAGCGGTTGCGAACCGGGAAGAAGGACACCTCGGGAACGCTCGATCCGCTCGACCAGGCCATCGTCGTGGAGAGGGGATAAGCCATGACCACTCAAAATACTCCGGTGTCGTTGACCGGTGAGAACATTCACCTCTCGTTCGGCACGAACAAGGTGTTGCGAGGCGTCGACATTCACGTCGACGCGGGCAAAACGACGACGGTGATCGGTCCGTCGGGGTCGGGCAAGTCGACACTGCTGCGAGCGCTCAATCGGCTACACGAGCCAGAGCAAGGCGACATCCTGATCGATGGAAAGTCCGTGCTGAAGGACAACCCCGACAAGCTTCGGCAACGGATCGGAATGGTGTTCCAGCACTTCAATCTTTTCCCGCACAAGACAGTCGCCGACAACGTCGCACTCGGTCCGCGCAAGTTGCAGGGCCTCAGCAAAGACGCCGCGCGCGCACTTGCCGTCGAGCAGCTCGAAGCCGTCGGGCTCGGGGCGAAAGCAGATTCGCGGCCCGGAAATCTGTCCGGCGGCCAGCAGCAGCGCGTTGCCATTGCGCGCGCCCTCGCGATGAAGCCCGAGATCATGTTCTTCGACGAGGCAACCTCTGCGCTCGACCCCGAACTTGTGAAGGGCGTGCTGTCGTTGATGGCGGACCTCGCATCAGGCGGTATGTCGATGATCGTCGTGACCCATGAGATGGGCTTCGCACGCTCGGTATCGGACACTGTGGTTTTCATGGACCACGGCCAGGTCGTCGAAACCGGTCCGCCGTCAGCGCTTTTCGAGAACGCCGAGACGGACCGCTTACGCCAGTTCCTTGCACAGGTGCTCTGATACGGCGAGCGACGTACACACGAACCCGTCGACGTACGGATGCGACGAGCACCCCGATATTGCGAAGGTTGAAGGCACAACCAACCACGCGATCGGAAGGCTCGGCCCGCCATGAACGTCTTGATCGAAATGACCGCCCTGTCGCTCAGCCGTTCCGCCAGCTGCGCCGACTCCGCCCACCTTGCCGCATGGTTCGAGGCGAAGGCGCGGCTGCACGGACACTTGGCTGTCGAAAACGGCGCCGACCGCGCCCGCGAGCGCGCACTGGCCGTCCAAGCACGCGAACACTCGTTGCGCCTGCTTCGCGCTGTCGCCTGAGGTCCCGCATCCCGTCTCGGAGTCAGCGCCCGAACCTGAGAAGAGCCTTGGAATGTTGTGTTCTCCCAGCGCCGTGCGGACCGCAGCGCTATCGTTCCGGGTGGACTTGGATCGCAAGGAAAGAAGCCCCGCACCTACTGGTGTGGGGTTTCTTGTTTTGTGGCGCACCCACTTGCATTGTCGACAGTTGTAGTTTAACAATAGTTGTATGAATACAACCATTGATGATCTGACGCCTAGGCGCAAGGCGATCATCCTGGTGTCCTGTTGCCTGAGCCTGCTGATCGTGTCGATGGACGCGACGATCGTCAATGTGGCAATTCCGAGCATTCGCTCCGACCTGCATGCGACTCCGTCACAGCTGCAGTGGGTCGTGGACGTCTACACGTTGGTGTTGGCGTCGCTGCTGATGCTCTCGGGTGCGACGGGGGACCGGTTCGGCCGTCGCCGGGTCTTCCAGATCGGGCTCGTCGTGTTCGCGTTCGGCTCGTTGTTGTGCAGTCTCGCGCCCAATATCGAGACGCTGATCGCCGCGCGCCTGCTGCAGGCCATCGGCGGGTCGATGCTGAATCCTGTTGCACTGTCGATTATCTCGCAAGTGTTCACCGGTCGGGTGGAACGCGCACGGGCGTTGGGCTTCTGGGGCGCCGTCGTCGGCATCTCGATGGCGCTCGGTCCGGTCGTGGGTGGCTTTCTGATCGAACTCGTCAGCTGGCGGGCCGTGTTCTGGATCAACCTGCCGATCTGCGCGGCTGCCATTGCGTTGACGGCGATCTTCGTCCCGGAGACCAAGTCGAAGACGATGCGCAACATCGATCCGATCGGCCAGGGGCTGGCGGTGGTCTTCCTGTTCGGTGTCGTCTTCACACTCATCGAGGGCCCGGGCTACGGCTGGAGCAACCCCCAAGTGGTTGCCGTAGCGATCGTCGCGGCGGTCGCGTTCGTGGCCTTCGTGCGCTACGAGCTCCGACGCCACGACCCGTTCATCGATCTGCGCTTCTTCCGCAGCATTCCGTTCGCCGGCGCGACCTTGACCGCAATCACCGCGTTCTCGGCATGGGGTGCGTTCTTGTTCATGATGTCGCTCTACCTGCAATCCGAACGCGGGTACTCCGCCATGCACACCGGCCTGATCTACGCACCGATTGCCATTGGCGCACTGGTGTTCTCGCCGATCTCGGGACGCCTGGTCGGGCGCTTCGGTGCTCGCCCGTCGCTGCTGGCAGCAGGTGTGCTGATCACCGCCGCCTCCGGCCTGCTGACCTTCCTGACCACGTCCACTCCGGTCTGGGGACTGCTGGTGATCTTCGCCGTGTTCGGGATCGGCTTCTCGATGGTCAACGCCCCGATCACCAACGCGGCTGTCTCTGGAATGCCGCTCGATCGGGCGGGCGCCGCGTCCGCGGTCACGTCGACCAGCCGTCAGATCGGGGTGAGCATCGGTGTCGCGCTGTGTGGTTCGGTCGCCGGATCGGCGCTCGCACACAGCGGCGCGGACTTCGCCGCGTCAGCGCGACCGCTGTGGTTCGTGTGCGTCGGAGCCGGAGTCGTCATCACGGTCCTGGGATACTTCACGACGACGCCGCGCGCCTTCCAGTCGGCGGAGCGCCTCGCTCCGTTGATCGCCGGCACTCCCACACCCAAGGAGGCTGTCCATGTCGGCTGACTCGAGCGCCGACGAGGTATGGCGTGCGATGGCGGCGGTGGTCTTCGACAACCGGGACGCCTGGCGGCGTGGCGTCGTCGAGCACACCGGGCTGCCGTTCAGCAGGATTCGGGTGCTCCGCAGACTGGCGAAGCGGGACATGACGGCCAAGGAGATCGCCGATGCTGCGACGATGGACGCGCCCGCCACGAGCGTCGCCATCAACGATCTCGAGGAGCGCGGACTCGTCGTGCGGGAAGCGCATCCGACCAATCGCAGGTTCAAAGTGGTCTCACTGACCGACGAAGGGCGGCGAATTGTCGCGAGTATCGACGGCCTCGACGATCCCGCCCCTGCGGTGTTCGCCGCGTTGAATCACAGCGAACTGAACACGCTGCAGTCGATTCTCGCCAAGCTCGCCTCTGATTGAGGCAATCGAGCCATCGGCCGGTTACCTGCGCTGACGTTCACGTTTGCGCTCGTACATCGCGGCGTCGGCGCACGTCCATGCACCGGGTAAGCCTCCCGCCATCATCGAGTACTGCGCATGGCCGATCGATGCGGCGACTCCGGCTTCGTCGAGTGCAGTCGACAGGCGATCGACCAGCTGCTCAGCGCCTCCTGGATCCGTATGTGGCGCAATGACTCCGAACTCGTCACCACCTACCCGCGCGAGAATGTCGGTGTCTCGCAATTGCTCACCGAGCACCTTGGCTGCCAGACGCAGATAGTCGTCCCCGGCGGGGTGCCCATGGGTGTCGTTCACCGACTTGAGGCCGTCCAGATCGATGCAGATCACGGCACAGGAATCGCCGAACCGGTGGTAGCGCGCCTCTTCCTTCTCGAGGAGTAGATCCCACGCGGTGCGGTTCATCAGCCCGGTCAAGCCGTCCGTTGCTGCCCGGCGCTCGGCCTGTTCGAGTTCGCGCTGCAAAGCGGTGCGCTCGAGGTCGGCGTCGAGAATCGTCGACAACAACCGGGCCAACAGTTCGACGAGCGGTCCATGCCTGTGGAACTCCTCAGGCATCACAGTGGGTGCGAAGGCGCACAGGGTGCCGAACAGTCGTCCGTCCGAGGTGACCACTGGATACCCGATGTAGCCCGCGACCCGGCCACCATCGGCCTCGGTGATGGCGAAATAGTCTGGAACCTGGCGAACGTCCAGAGCAATATGTGGCTGACCTTCGATCATGTATTTGCACAACGCCCCCGACCAGGGCACCGACACACCCGCGGGGATTCCGCCGAATGCGTTATCCACCACGGACAGATAGATCTGCTGATCATCGACAACGCGAGTGACCGTCCACAGTCCCATCGGGACGGCCTCACGCAGGAATGCCAGGATCGCCTCGCTCGCGAGGTCGAACCGAGCCGGGAGCGGCGGCGGATGGCCCACCAGTGCGGCGTCCACTGCAGATCCTCTCGAATTAGGCGACTTGAACGTCCACGCTAGCTGGGATCGGCCGAATTGACGATTGAGCATTCAACAGTTGTACCTCCGCTGTGCATTGTTTATGCATCGATTGGGTGGGTATCTCTCATGTGTTGTGGGCGCGCCAACGCGACCCACGCGTTCTCGAATGGAGCCCAAATGTCCAGTCAGCATCGCAGGATGTCAGCGTTGATCTTCTCCGGCGTCGTTGCGGGTATCGGTGGTGCGATCGTGGTCGCGGCGCCGATTGCCACCGCGACGCCAGTCGAGTGCCGCGCGCCCGGTGCGAGTACGGCCGGGAACGTCACCGACACCAGTGAATGTTCGGCGACCAGCACGAACGGCAGCGCGGCAGCCGCGTTCGGCGTCGATGGATCGGCAACCTCGGCTGCCGGGCCGCAAGCGTTGGCGCTCGCGATCGCCATGTCGGGCGGCACTGCGATGTCACAGGCTCAAAATCTCTCCGGACCGGCTGCAATCGCGATAGGCCCCGGCGCCACAGTCGACCTCACCGGGGTTCGCCCCGGACTCACTTTGGGCATCGCCACGAATGGCGCCACGGTGACGGTCGACGGAGTCGGCACGCCGACCTGCACAGGCGGACCGGCCTTCGCCGGTGACTTCCAAACTTTGCAGGGTTGCTTGTCGCTTCGGTGATCGCGGATTAGTTGCGCGCAGTGTCCCCGTCGCGAGCCCGCGTCAACAGCAGTTCGACGGCCTTTTCGACGGTCGCGTCGACGATCTCGCCCGGATCGCCGTCGAACTGATGTCGTTCGGTCGTGACGACGCCGCGGTCGCAGATGGCGAACCATACCGTCCCGACCGGCGCGTCTTCTTGCGGATCGGGTCCGGCCTCGCCGGTCACCGCGACCGTGAGGGTGGCACCCATCATCGTCGCCACGGCGTTGACCATCGACCTGGCGGCCTCTTCGCACACGACTGGCCCTGGCGGCACCTGCAGGACCGATTGCTTGACGGACTTGCTGTATGCGACGACACCGCCGCAAAACCATTGGCCAGAATTGGAGGCACTCCCGAGCCGCGACGCGATGCTTCCCGCTGTCAGCGATTCCGCTGTCGCGATCGTCAGACCTTTTTTCCGCGCAGTGTGTGACAGCTCCTCGCACGGGTCGACGCCGGCGGGATCAGCCAGCGCTGCCTCCGCGCCGACGATGAGGCCCAGGCTGGTAGTCATCGAGCACCCACCGCAGTAGCGAGGACGAATTCGACTGCCCCGTCGGACTTCTCTTGAAACTTCTTGCACGCCTTCGGTGCGGACACCATTGTGTCACCGAGCACGTCGATCACCTCCGTGTGTGACGAGTGCCCGTCCGTCGCACGTTCGAAACACCCCACGTCGGCACGGCTGGTTCACCTGTGTTCGATCGACGCTTGCGCCGAACTCGTCGTCGGGTCCTACTGCGCCTCCTCGTTTCGTCGCGCGAGCACTGGAATCCGCCCGCCCGCGAGCACTGCTTCGACCTGCCGTTCGGAAAGTCGATGCGAGACGGCGTATCTCTCGTCCTTCGTGGTGTTGCCGATTTCGAGGCGGGGGCCGCCGGGGAGCAGGTCCCGGATGCCATCGAGCAGGAGTGTGTCGTTCTCGTCGATCCGGTCGTAGTCTTCGGGGTCGTCGAACTCCAACGCTAGGACCCCGAAGTTGGCGAGATTCTGCCAATGAATGCGAGCGAACGACTTCGCGATCACCGCATGCAGCCCGAGGTAGCGCGGAGTGATCGCAGCGTGCTCACGAGACGACCCTTGCCCATAATTGTCGCCGGCAACGATCATGTGCCCGGTCGAATCCGCGATCTTGCGAGCATCGTCGGGGTAGGAATCGCGGACCTGAGTGAACGTGAAATCTGCGAGCTTCTGAATGTTCGAGCGGAACGGCAGCGCACGCGCACCCGCCGGTGAGATTTCGTCCGTGGAGATGTCGTCGCCCACCTTCAGTAGCACCGGCGCCTCGATCTTCTCGGGCAGCGGCGGAAAGTCTGGCAGCGCCGAGATATTCGAGCCCCTGATCAGCTCGACAGTGCTTGCTTCGTCAGGCTCCAGTGGCGGGACGAGCATGTCGGTGTTGATCGTGGATTTCTCAGGTAGGTCGACAACGGGGTAGTCCACACCGAGTCTGTTGGGAAGGTCGCGGGGGTCGGTGATCTCGCCTGTAAGTGCTGCTGCGGCGGCAGTTTCCGGCGAGCATAGCCACACCGAATCCTCTTTTGTGCCAGACCGGCCTGGGAAGTTGCGTGGAAATGTGCGCAACGAATTGGTGCCGGAGGCTGGCGCCTGTCCCATTCCGATGCAACCCATGCATCCGGCCTGGTGGATGCGCGCACCGGCTTGGATGAGATCGAGTGTCGCGCCCATCTTCGTGAGGTCGGCGAGTATTTCACGGGAGGTCGGGTTGACGTCAAAGCTGACGGCGTCGTCGGTTTGTCTGCCTGCGACGATTGCCGCGGCGATCGCAAAATCACGTAATCCAGGATTGGCCGACGAACCGATGACGACTTGGTTGACCTCTGTGCCCGCGACCTCCCGCACCGGCACGACGTTGCCTGGCGACGATGGCTTCGCGATGAGCGGCTCCAATTCCGACAGATCTATGTCGTCTTCGACGTCGTAGTCCGCGTCCTCGACCACGTTTTCGCAGAAGTCGTCATCGCGCCCTTCTGCGCGGAGGAAGTCGCGGACCGCGTCGTCGGCCGGAAAGACCGTCGCCGTTGCTCCGAGTTCGGCTCCCATATTGGCGATCACATGTCGGTCCATCGCAGTCAGCCCAGCTAACCCCGGGCCGTGATATTCGATGATCCGGTTCAGGCCACCTTTGACGCCGTGCCTGCGCAACATCTCGAGGATGACATCCTTGGCTGAAAGCCATTGTGGCAGTTCGCCATGCAACCGTATGCCCCAGATCTCGGGCATTCGAAGGTAGAGCGGCTCGCCGGCGATCCCAGAGGCGACTTCCAGCCCGCCCACGCCGATTGCGAGCATCCCTAGCGACCCTGCTGCGCACGTGTGCGAATCGGATCCGATCAGGGTCTTACCCGGCTTCCCGAACCGCTTCATGTGCGTCGGGTGGGAGACGCCATTGCCGGGCTTGGAGAACCAGAGCCCATAGCGACGGCATGCCGATCGCAGGAAGGCATGGTCTTCCGCGTTCTTTTCGTCGGCTTGCAACAGATTGTGATCGATGTATTGGACGCTGACCTCGGTCCGCGCCCGATCGAGGTTCATCGCCTCCAATTCCTGCATGACCAGCGTCCCTGTCGCGTCCTGCGTCAGGGTCTGATCGACCTTGATGGCGATCTCTTCGCCGGCGACCATTTCACCCGAAACCAGATGTTCGGATATGAGCTTCTTGGCCACTGCGTCTTTCATACATCGGGCATGCCCGCCAGCGTGTGGTCCTAATCGTGCAGTCCCACCGGGGCCGTGTTTAGGGTCGCGGGAGACGCGGTAACCGACGCAAGAGAGCGTGTCTGGACGGAAGGATCGCAGCGATGGCACCGCCTACTCGAACAACCACGACAGACCACGAAGCCATCAGGCGATGGGTGGAGGCACGTGGTGGAACACCGACCGCTCGTCGCGGAGTGGGCACCGCCGACGCGTCCACCGAATTGGGGATCGACTTTTCCCAGCATGGTCGCGACGACGACATCAAGCACATCAGCTGGACGGACTGGTTTGCCCAGTTCGAGCATGCCGACCTCGCGTTCAGCACCAACGGAAGCGAGACCGACGATACGTTTTTCGAATTCGTATCGCGGAATTGAACTGGTCGATCAATTCTTCGTCGACCACCGTGCGATTCGTCGGCGCGCTTCGGCGGCTGCCGCTCGTTCGTGGGCGTACAGCACTCCGTATGTAAAACCCTGCTCCGCGGCGTGCGCGGTTCCGGCGCCGGCGCCGAGCTCTCGAAGCGACTGGGCCGCAACCACACTGTCCTGATGGTCGCCGAGAATCTTCTGCACCTTCTTGTGTTGCTTGATCTGTTTCTTCGCAGACTTGCGCCCGAGAACCGGCGCCGCGAGTTCGGCGGCATACCGTGCGCGCTTGGCAGCCTTGCGTGCTCGGTGAAACGCTTGTTCGTCGACGCCGTTGTCGACGGCTTTGCGTAGTCGCTTGCGAGCCTTGCGGTCGGCCCGCCGGACGTCTGGTTTCAGCTTCGGATGCTGGCGCGTGTCGGGCGAGAACGCTGGCCGCCGTTGCCATTTCGCCAGTGCTTCCATCAGTTCCGCGTACCGATCGCCGGCCAGAGCGGCGTCGACGAGCACTCGAGCCTCCGAATAGCGCCTGCCCATGTGATGCTCCAGCCATGCGGTCACATCGCCCACGACCAGCGTGGGATCGAGCCCGTCGACTGCTTTCGTCAGCCGTTTCCGCTGCACGGTTGCGTCGCGCATGTCCCCGAGAAGTCCCGCGTACCAAGACAATTCTTCGCGCAGCGCGTGTGCCTGGTCGGCGTCGAACACGTTCGCGAAGGTCCGCAACGAGCTACGCAATCGGCGAATTGCGACGCGTGTGTCGTGTACGGGGTCGAGACCACGCCGAAGCGCGACGTCACCGGCAACAATCGCGCGGATCTGCTGGGCGAGATAGTCGCTCACGGCGTCGAGTGTGTCGGGGTCGTCGACCGACACGGATTCCGCGGCGGTGACGGGCGCAAGTGCGCGTTCGATCTTCGATGCGGACGTCGACGGTCGGGCACCGGCGTCGCGCAGCCATCCACCGATTTCAGCCAGCATGTCCTCATCACAATTGCCGGCCTCGACTTCGACTTCACGCCAGCTCGTGAGTGTCGCCTCGTCTCCACCGGGCACGCTCGCCCGAACGGTGTCGTCGTCGACCTCGGCGATCAGCGCATCGACGTTGTCCAAGATGCGGTGCGATTGCCGGTTCGTCTTTATGTACGCAACCGGATGCATGGGCGTGCGGTGGGTAACGCCGGAGACGATGTCAGCCAGCTCGGTGGGGATCGAATCGGAATCCTCGCCGAGTGGCGCGCGAATCTCGGTCCGTGCGTTGGCGTCGGGGACCTTCAGCTGCCACCCGTTGTCTGCGTCGCCCACCCTGCGCCGCAACAGCATTCGATTGTGCAGCAGGTCGAGATCAGGGGTGTCGAAATATGTGCTGTTCAGCCGGATCGTGGCGACGTCGAGTCGCCCACCTTCCGGCACTGCCGCTGCCAATCGGGGAAGCTCGAAGTCGGCTGCCACGTCGAACTTGTCTTCACGTTCGCGGTGCGTGTGAGCCATACCATCGAGTACCCAAGTGGACCCCGACCAATCTTCGGTCTCCGGGGCGTGTGATACGCGAAGCTGCCGTGCTGGTTTCACGCCGGGGTCGCCGGGGAATCCAGGGCTTAGGAGGATGGTGATGACCCGATTCGGATTCACCCGCATGGCAGCAGCACAACGCGGACCCACGCATTCAGAGACGCTGCTCGCAGCGGCGGCTTGATCGAGACTCGGGCGGGTCATCGGGCGTATGCGACTTCGACACAGCAATCCTGACGGTCCGGGGATCCATCGCACTCGCCGCGGCCGCGGCTTCTCGTATGCCGATGAGCATGGCAAACGGACTACCGATGAGGCCGCCCTCGAACGAATCCGGGCCCTGGTCATCCCACCTGCCTGGCAGGACGTGTGGATCTGTCCGTACCCGAACGGGCACATCCAGGCTGTCGGTGTCGACGTTGCAGGTCGGCGCCAATACATCTACCACGAGCAGTGGCGCAGCGAGCGTGACGAGGAGAAGCATGATCGGGTCCTGCTGATGGCTCGTCGACTTGGTGCGCTGCGAGAACAAGTGGAGGCAGACCTTCGGACGCGCGGCATCACCAAGCGGCGGGTAGAGGCTGTTGCGCTGCGAATACTCGATCGGGGCGTCTTCCGCGTCGGCGGCGAGGAGTATGTCGACGAGAACGGTACGCACGGAGTGGCGACGTTGCTGCGAAGTCAGGTCAGGCTCAGCGGTGACCGCGTGAGCTTCGACTACCCGGCGAAAGGTGGCATTCGGCGTCAGGTGGTGATCACCGATCACCTTATGGCGGTTGCGATTCGCGCGCTCCGTCGAGCAAGTAAGCCGGGCTCGGATCGATTACTGATCTACCGTGCTGGCAGCGAGTATCGCGAATTGCATGCCGACGACGTCAACGTCAGATTCAAAGAACTCGCAGGCGACGACTGCTCTGCGAAGGATCTTCGAACCTGGCACGCGACGGTACTCGCTGCGGCGGGCCTCGGCACCGCAGATGTCCCGGATTCCGAACGGCAGCGGCGCAAGGTCGTTACGCAAGTGATGAAAGACGTCGCCGTAGCGCTGGGAAACACACCGGCAGTGGCTCGGAGCTCGTACGTTGACCCGAGAGTGATCTCGGCGTACGAAGACGGCTCCACGATTCGCCCGGCTTTGCGACGAGCTAAAAAGAGTGCGCCGGATGAGCAACAAGATGTGATCGAGCGGGCGGTACTGCGCCTGGTCCGGTCGACGTGACGGGTCAGTGATTGCGGAGGGCGTCGATCAGTTCACTCTTGCGCATGCCCGAATAGCCCTTCAGGCCAATATCCTTTGCGCGCTTCTTCAGTTCGTCCACCGTACGGTCCTCGTACCGACCTGACTTACCCCCTTTGCGTCCTACGCTCGAGCGCCCCTCGTTCGCCGCAGCGTTGGAAATGCGAGCGGACTTCTCCTTCGAGTTCCCCTCCTTGCGCAAGTCCTCGTAGAGCTTCTGGTCCTTGAGTTGTGGTTGCGAATTTCTAGGTGCCATGGTTGTAGATTTCCCGAGCGTTCGAGATGGAAACATCGATCGGTTTCGGTGGCACAGGTGACGGGTACGTGGTGCACATGCCGAGTGACACACCGTTACGCGTACTCGCACTCGTATGCAGCCTCAAGCCTTCTCCGGCTCCGTCGAGCAGCAGCCTGCTCGCCGAACAAGTCCTGCGGGAGCTGAAGCGCCACGACATAGAAGGCGCCGTTGTCCGGGTGGTCGACCACAACCTCGCCCCCGGCGTCGAGAAGGATATGGGCGGAGAGGACCAATGGCCGGATATCCGGGCGCAACTTCTCGAGGCGGACATCTTGCTGATCGCGACACCGATCTGGCTCGGCCACATGAGCAGCGTTGCCCAGCGAGTGTTGGAAAGAATCGACGCCGAACTGGCAGAAACAGACCATCATGGCCGACCGAGCATGTGGGACAAAGTAGCGATTGCGGCCATCGTCGGCAACGAAGACGGTGCGCACAAAGTCACTGCCGACTTGTTCCAGGCTCTCAGTGATACCGGCTTCACCATTCCAGCTCAGGGTGCCACCTACTGGGTTGGCGAAGCGATGTCGCCGACCGACTACAACGACCTCCCCGAAACCCCCGACGCGGTCTCATCAGCGATCAAAGACCTTGCATCATGCGCGGCACATCTCGCAAAAACGCTGCGCCACAATCCCTATCCCGCCGATCGAAGTTGACGCTCTTGTCGAGGTCGTTGCACCGGAATCCAGTCGACGTCTCAATTGGCAACCCGTTCGATGAGACCGAGCGCGCGCGTATAGGTTCCGGGCGCGAGTCGCTTCAGCTGCCAAGCAACTTTGGCGTCCAGTTGTGGCATGACATGGAGTTGTCCGCGATCGTGTGCATCGAGTGTGGTCCGCACGATGGATTCCGGCGACGATCCGATCAATTTCATAAGCGTGGTGGCGAGGTGGGCGGCAGATTCCGTGATCGCTGCGTTGTCGTTGATGTTGGTTTTGACGAGTGTGGGGCATAGGACGGTGACGGCGACGCCGGCGCCGCTGAGTTCCGCTGCGAGCGTCTCCGAAAGCGCCAGAACGCCGGCTTTGCTGACGTTGTACGCGGCCATACGCGGGGCTGCGCCGAAGCTGGCAGCCGATGCCACGTTGATGATGCCTCCGCTGCCGTATGCGCGAAGGCGAGGCGTGAATACATGACAGCCGTGGATGACACCCAACAGATTTATGTCGATGGTGCGCTGCCAGTCGATGAGCGGGGTTTCGCCGATTACGTTGCCCCCGGTGCCGATTCCGGCGTTGTTGATCACGAGACTGACCGGGCTCTCCAGCCACTGTTCGGACGCGTCTGCGAGGTTGAGTACCTGACTCGCATCGGCGACATCGCACTCGATGTCGAGTGCCTCACCACCTTCGCTTCTGATCAGCGTGCTGGTCTCTCGCGCGCTCGTCGCGTCGATGTCGGCGCAGACGACGCGACCTCCGCGTCGGCTTAGTTCGACGGCGAAGGCGCGACCGATTCCGCTTCCCGCGCCGGTGACGACTGCGTCGGCGCCGTAAGTACGTCGATCGGGCCGGGGGAATGGCCACACATGCATGAGAGCCCCTCTAGGAGTGTTGGTTTCGAGTCAGATGATGATTGATGTGGGCGAACTGTCAGCGCCGCTACTTCCCGGGGAGCGCGCCGTCCATGCCGCCGACGTCGGAGATCTTCCAGTCGTTGTTCGTATCGACCGTGACGTTGTAGGTCACGGTGGTTTGGGCACCGTTGGGGGTTTGGGCACTTGTCGACGTGACGTTGAGGAACACCTTCACCGAGTAGATTCCGCCGGTTTCGGAGGCGATGGTCGCATCGATCGGTGCCGCGCTCGAAGTCCATTGCAGCGGTACGAGCAGTTCCTGCAGTTTCGGTGCAGTGGCATCGAACTTGTTCGCCAGTTCCGGAGTGGTATGCGCTTTGAGCCGTGCGAACCAAGCGTTGGCGTCTTTGAAATCGATGTTCGACGCACCGAGGGCATAGTCGGTGGCCACCTGTCGGGCGTGCTCGTCGTCCGCAGCTTTGGCATCGCGGTCGCGGAGCTCGCCCTTGGCCGACAACAACATTCCACCCGTCACAGCGACGGCCGCGACGAGGGCAGCGATGACGACGCTGAAGACCGCGGTCGACCTGCGGATCGATACTGTCTTGGGTGCCTTGGGTTCGGTGGTGCCGGGACGTTTTTCGTCGCCATCGCTGTTCGACTTGTCTTTGATCGTGTCGGCGGGTGTGGTTGTCATGGTCACTCCAACTATCGGTGGTATCGAAACGTTTGTGCGCTATTTGACGTTGATCTGGAGGTGGATCGCGCCGTCGTCCGCGGTCGCGTTGAGTGCCTGCGAGATCAGGCTGCTGATATCGATTGCGGGTATCGCGGCGGTGGCGGTCGCGGCGAGGGGAGCAAGGATCGGTACCAAAGGCTGCAGATCCGGTCCGATAGTCTCCAAGTAGGCAGTCAGTTTCGGCAGGAACGGGATGATGCCGTTGCCGGTGATATAGGTGTCGGGCACGCCGGGAATCCGAACGAATTTGGCGAGAGATTCGACCACCATCTCCACCTTGGTCCCGAAGTCGGCCCACAGTGGTCCAGCGGACGCCATCGCAGGTCCTGTCCATTCCATGTCGGACCCGATGGTCTGCAGGTCGGTCAGCAGGCTCCGTATTTCGGGGGTGCGACTGAGGATGGTGGCTGCAAGCAAACTTGTCGACCTCGACAGGTTGGGAATGACTTTCTCGAGCCCGGAGAATCCTTGGCTGACGGTGTTGACGATTGCGCTGATGGCCTCCGGGTCGAGTTGGATCATCAGGTTTGTGACCGTGCGGGCGACGTCGGGTATCGAAAGCGGCATTTCGATCGAGCGGGTGTCGATCTGCTGCCCGCTCTGCAGGTACGGTCCGTCCGCGGTGCTCGGCGTGAATTGCACGTACGGTTCGCCGAGGGCCGAGAGGTTCTCGATCCTGACCGTGCTCGAAGTGGGGATGTGAAATTTGTCCTCGACACGGAATTTCACTTCGACACCACCGGAGACGTGGTTGACCGACGTCACGTCGCCGACCTTGACACCGCGCAGCAGAATCGGCGATTCGGGGCCCAGACTGCCCGAGTTCGTCAACACCATCGTCGCCGTTGTGTATTGCGTGAACCACTTCACTCGGACGATCCCGAACGTGAGGTAGCCGACGCCGATCACCAATACCAGTGCGATCGCGGTCAGCGAGAGGATCGAACTGAGTTTGGTCTTCATCTGACCGCTCCGATCATTCGCAATGTCGCGAGGATGCGATCGACTTGATCGTCGGAGGAGACTGCGGGCATCGATGTTGCGGGTGCGGTGTTCACGTCGACGATGTTGACCTTGGGGCCGTATTCGACGAACGGAATGAGCTTGTCGCGAATGAGGGCCACGAGTTTGTTGAGGTTCGATGGCGCGGTCAGGTTCAACGGCCGACTGGTAAAGGCCAGCGGTACAAACGCTTTTGCTGCCGCATCGGCTGAGGTGAACAGCGGCGTCAACCATTCCAGCGAGTGCGCGACGCCTCCCAGTGCACCGAACAAACCGAGTGTCGCGACGAGGGAGTTCATCGAATCGACCGCCTGAGTTGCTCCGGCGTCAGTGAGTAGCGCGCTGAGCGCGGGGCCGTTGTCTTGCACGACTGCGACGTCTGCGGTCAGTCCGTCCAGCAGCGCGTCGATTTGATGCAGGTTTTCCGACACATCGATGAAGTTCGTCCCGAGGACGCCGGAGATTCGGGCGGTCTCCTTCGGGTCTTGCGGGAGAACCGAATTCATTCGGTTGATGATGTCTTGAGCCTGTTCGATGGCGCCACCGCCGACGAAGGTTGCGATCCCGGACATGGCGTCCTCGATCTGCAGGGCGGGTTGGGACTGTGCCAGCCCGATCGTGCCGTTGGGTGGGATCGTGGTGTCGTGGTTGGCCGGAGGGGTGACCAGGGCGATGTAGATGTCGCCGAGCACGGTGGCCTGTCGCAGTTGCGCCGATGTGCTGGTCGGAAGTTTCACCGATTCGGTGATGTCGACATCGGCAACGACATATCCCTCCCGACTCGCGGACGGGTCGACGAGCCGCACCGAGCGTAGGGATCCGATCTGGATTCCGTTGGAGGCTACTTTCGCGCGTGCCGGAAGGTTGAGCGCATTCGCAAATTCGATGTGAATCCGATAAGTCTGCCCCGACACGGTGGTGCCGGGCAGTGGGACCGAAGACGGATCGAACGAGCAACCCGCGGCTGCGAGGGCGATCGCAACCACGACGACCGGCACGGCGTGTCTCCACCTCATGGCGTGCCAACCGATCCGAGTACCACGGGAAGCAGATCGAGGGTCATCAATCCGTCGGTCGCCGTCGCGCACCTGCCGGGCGAAAGCGCGTTCACGGCTGTGCAGACCTGATCTGCATTCGACTGGGGGATGGCAACTTTGGGTGGGGAGTAGGTCAATGCCGGTGCGCCGGTTCGTGGATCGATCGACCGGGTGAACGCGCCCACAAGCGGCGGGATCATGGTGATGATCTCCTGGAGGGTTCCGACGTTGGCGCCGATGAAATGGACGATCGGGACTGTGGCATCGAGAACCTGGAGGATGGGTTCACCGAACATGGTGGTGATGTCGTTCACCATTGGGATGAGTACGCGCAAGGAGTCGATGATGCCGGCGATGGGCAACCACACCTGCTCGTTGACGTAGTCGAGAACGCCCGCGAACGGGACCAGCATGTCCTTGATGTCGCCCCAGCCGGTCGACACACTCGCCGACAGCTCGTTGAGCACATCGATCAGCTCACCGATGTGTCCAATCGCTGCATCCGGCGAATTCAGCGCAACACCAATCTTTTTTATCAGTTCGTTGATTCGTGGGCCGGTGCCCGCGACAGCGTTGTCGATGGCTTTGATACCGGTGTTGATGCGTCCGGTGGCGGTCGGGTCGTCGCCGCCGTTGAGTTCGTTGGCGAGGTTGCCGAGCGCGTTGAGTGTTTGAGTCATGCTTTTCGGTGTGAGCGTGCGGGTGATGCACGTACTCGGATCCCACTCGGTGGATTCGCCGTCACCGAGAACGGCCAGATTGCGGTCCGCGACAAGAGTGTCGGACAGAGTGGTCGCGGATACGGCGCCACGGAGCCTGTGGTCGGCGTCGACGTCGAAATCGACGCGCACGGTCTCACCTTGCGGCCAGATGTCGGTAACGGTGCCGACTGGGACGCCGAGCATGGTGACGTTGTTGCCGGTGTAGAGGCCGACGGCGTCGGGCATCAGCGCGCAGTAGCTCTGGGTCTTCTTCGCGGGATCGTAGGCGATGACGTAGGCCACGAAGACCAACGTGCACGCGACGAGCACGCCGGCGACCGACATGAATCCGCGAGAGGCAAGTATCCGGTTCATCAGCACGCCTTGCCAGGGACTGGAATGCACAGGGCGGGTGCGGTAATGGTCGCCGAGGACTGGTCGAGGACGACGCCGTTGGGAGTGGCAAGCGGTTGCAGCCGGCCGAGCAGGTTCCGCACGGATTCCACTGCACCGCCGAGCTTGCCGCCCAAGCGCTGCAGTTCCGGGACGGCGTCAGCGAGCTTTTGTGCCATCGGCTTCAAGGTGGTCTCCCAGTGCGGCCCCAGTACCGCCAGTCGCGACAAGGCCTGGTCGGTGACGCGCAGGGCTTCCTGGATTTCGGCCTGTTTGTCGATCACGATCGTTTCCAAGAGGCTGATTCGATGGATCAGCTCGCCGAGGAGTGATTTGGAACCGTTGATCGCGGTGAGGTATTCGTCGGCGATCGCGAGGCTGCGTGAGACGTCGTCGTTTTGTTTTACGAGGATGTCGACGAGCGATTCGATCGCGGTGCCCGCGCGGCGCAGGCCGTCGGGAGTGCCGTCGAGCGATGTCTGCAGGGCCGCGAAGTTCTGGCGCAAGGTCTTGCCGTCGATCTCGCGGATCGGTTGGGCTGCGTCCTGGAACGCTTTGGCCAGGTTGTAGGGGAGTCGTACCCGATCGGGCGGAATCACGGTGTCACCGAGCGGCGTGGTGCCCGCGGGAAAGACGGCCACGTAGTGGCCGCCGACGATGGTGAGCATTCGGATGTCGAGCGTCGTTTGGTCACCGATGAATACATCGTCTTTCACGGTGAACGTCATCGTGACACTGTTCGTGTGGAGGTCGATGGATTTCACCGTGCCGACAGGGATACCGGCGATCCGCACGTCGTCGCCAATTTTGACGGAGCCTGCCTCAGCCAGTTCGGCGGTGTACGTCGCTCTGCCAAGCGGCAGGACGTAGAGCACTCCGGTCGCGATCAACGCGAGCACCACAACGACAGTACCCACTATCCCCAGTCGCAGCTGCGAGGTTGCTGCCTCTCTGTCGGTCGGTATCGGCCGACTGGCGGAGAACTGAAAGAGTCTGCGCGCCTTGAGTTTCAACGATTGCATATCGAGATCCTCTGCCCGGCGATGAGAACCTGCAGCGGCCCGGGTGCGGTCGCGTTTCCGTTCGAGCAGGTGAGGTTCACTCCGGGACCGGTGTCGGGGATCAGCGCGTTCAGTGACTGCAGCAGGGCGGGTAACCGGCCGAGAACCTCGACCGCCTGGCCTGGATCGGGGAACAGCAGCCCGACGATGTTGTCGAGATCGGGATTGGAGTCTGGGGTGAGCCCTATGGTGGCGAGCAGGCTGTTCAGCGGGGTCAGCACCGGTGGTGCGGTCATCGCGAAATCGACAACGCCGTCGAAATTCTCCTGCAGTGTGACGAACACCTGGGTGATTCCGTTTATCAGGGTGATGAGTTGGGGTGAGCGCCCGCCGATTTGGTCGGAGATCTGCTTCAGGTTGGCCACCAACGCCGAGATGACGGTTTGGCGATCACTCACGTAGCTGCTCAGCGTTTCGATCGCGTCCAGGGCGGGCCCTATCCCAGTGCCGTTGCCTTCGATCACCGCCAGCAGGCTCTCCGCAAACTGATTCAGTGCGCTGGGTGAGAAGTCTGCGAGCACTGGTTCGAGGCCGTTGAACAACCCGGTGATGTCGAAGGACGGAATGGTCGCATCGGTGCCGATGGTGGTACCGGGGACGAGTTCGGTCCCGGGGTGTGGTGGTTGCTGGATGTCGACGTAGCGCTGCCCGGTCAGATTCTGGTAGCGGATCGCGAGTCTGCTCGTGTCGAACATCGACCTACCGTCTTGCACGGTCAACCCGACCCGTGCGTGATTGTCGTCGAGGCTGATGGACTGCACCTTTCCGACCTGGACCCCGTACATGCGCACGTCGTCCCCGGTCTTGAGCCCGTTCGCATCCGTGAAAACCGCTGTGTAACTCCGGGTGTCGCCGGGCACTGGCCGCTTGATCGCCTGGATGATGAAAGTGAGCAGCACCGCGATCAATGCGACGAACAGAGTCAGCTTCCAGGACACGGAGACGAGTGACTTCATCGGTCCGCTCCCTGCAACGACGGGGGAGAGGTTCCGAGCAGCGGTACCGACAGTGCCGGCACGCCCCGCAACGTCACGGCGAACTTCAGCATCGGACCGTCGGGGGTGTCGGTGAACGAGGAATCTAGCCGGTCGAGGAGTTCGCGGAGTTGTGCACTCGACAGTTGTGGTGTCGGCACCATCCGCGCTGCCGCGTCCAGGGCTGGCGGAAGCATGTCGGCGTAACCGGTGAAGTGCCGCTCGGCGGTGAAGAGCAGGTCGGAAATTCCTGGAAAGAGTTGGTGGATGGAAATTTGCAGTACTTGATCGAACTTTGCCCGGTCGGTTTTCAGGATCTCGAGATTGGTGAGCGTATCTAGCAACTGGACGGTTCCGCCGACCATCGGCGCCGCGCCCGACAGGGTGGACCCGAACTGCCCCAACAGGAACGAGGCCGCGTAGCGCTGAGTGTCGGCGATGTTGCGTCCGGTGGTGACGATGGCCTCGAGCAGCGGGGTGAACGCCTCCAGATCTCCGGCCAGTGTGGTCAACGTTGCGCTGAGTTGCGGGGTCAACACATCGGTGGCGGTACGCGTGACCGCCCGGAGCAAATTCCCCATCGTGACGTCCTGTACCCGGTCGGCATGTCTGCCGGTCAAATCGATGACGTCGTCGTTTGCCAGAGCGTTCCCGCCCTGGCCTCGTCGCAGTGCGATTTCGCTGATGCCGAAAAGGTTCGAGGGTGCGTAGTCGACGTCGAGGGTGTCTGTCACTCCGAACAACTGGGATCGGTCGAGTCGCAACGTGATCAGTTGTTGGCCGTCGTGCGCGTTTTCGATCTTCTCGATCTGGCCGACGGCGACTCCGTCGAGACGGACCTGCGTTCCGTCGACGATGCCGTCACCGATCTGTTCGGTCCGCAAAACGACCAGTAGGCGGTCATCGCCGCGGACTCGGTCGACGATGATCCACGCGACCGCCAGGACCGCGACGACTCCGACAGCGACAAGGCCGACGAGGACAGACCCGCGCCTGTCGATCGTCACTCCAGGCAATCCGTATTTCGGCATCGTCTATCCCGTGAAACTGATCGACGAATTGAAACCCCACAGCGCGATGCTCAACACCATGTCGAGAGCGATGATGGCGACAAAGCTGGCGCGGACCGCGCGGCCCGACGCGATTCCCACGCCCTCCGGTCCACCAGTGGCGACAAAGCCTTGGTAGCAGTGAATCAAGATGACCGCAATGCCGAAGATGAGGATCTTTATTACTGCAGCGGTCACGTCCCAGCCGCTCACGAACTGGAAGAAGTAGTGGTCGTAGACACCGCTGGCTTGACCGTGCAAAACGACGATGACAGCGCTGCAAGACATGTAGCTCAAGATCAACGCGATCAGGAATGTCGGCACGATTGCGACCGCGCCGGCGATCACCTTGGTGGTGACAACGTAGGGGATCGACCGCAAACCCAATGCTTCCAGGGCATCGATCTCCTCTGATATGCGCATAGACCCGATTTGCGCGGTCATGCGGCAGCCCGCTTGGGCGGCGAAACCGATTCCAGCGGCGATCGGGGCGAGTTCGCGCGTGTTGGCAAACGCGGAGACGACGCCGGTGACCGGCCCAAGGCCGATCATGTCGAGCGTGGCGAAGGATTCGATGCCGACGGAGGCGCCCATCACCATGCCGAGGACGATCAGCATCGGCACCGTCCCGCCGCCGACTATGAGTGAGCCGCGACCCCAGGTCATATCGGTGATCGTGCGCATCGTTTCTGCGCGGTACTTCTTGAGCGTCAACGGGATTGCGGACAGCGCCTGCCACGCGAAGCTCAGGGCGAAACCGATGGTTTCGAACGGGCGGGTGATTCGAGACGGTGACGCGGCGATGCGGTAAGCCCAGCCAAGACCCTTCGAGGCGTAGGTCGACGGCGCCATCACGCGAGCCTCGTCGGCAGGAACATGGTCGAGACCTGGGTGATCACGAGGTTCACGACGACGATCGATACCACCGACAGGACAACCGCGGCGTTGACGCTGTCGGCCACTCCGCGGGGCCCTCCTTTGGCCTCGAGTCCCCGCTGGCAGGCGACTACGACGACCAAGAAGCCGAAGATGATCGATTTGATCAATGACAGCCATACGTCAGTGGCCGTGGTGAACGAACCGAAGGTCTGCCAGTAGCTACCCGCGGTCACGCCTTGCGCACCGATGGCTACCGCATACCCGGCCACGACCCCGACGAAGATGATCAGAACGTTCAGCAATGGTGCGACGATCACCATCGCGACCATCCGCGGAATGACGAGCCGGTGCACGGGGCTGATGCCCATCGTCTTCATCGCGTCGATTTCCTCGCGAATCGTCCGCGCACCCAGGTCAGCCGCGATTGCTGCCGCGCCGGCCCCACCCAGCAACAACCCGGTCGCCATCGGCGCACCTTGCTTGATGACCCCGAGTCCGCCGGCTGCGCCGAGCAGCGAGTCGGCGCCCAGCTGGTGGATCAGATTCCCGACCTGCAAGGACACGATCACCCCAAAGGGAATCGCCATCAGGATCGCGGGGATGGCAGTGACGGTGATCAGGTACCAGCATTGGTACACCATTTCCCGCCACTGAAACCGTAGCCGGACGATGTCGGAGGCCGCCCCGGTCACCGATTCGAGACCGACACCCACCGCCCGACCGAATGTCCGCAGGCTCGAGATAAAGGTTTCGGAGAAGTTGTTTCGAACGATCCCGAGCGCGGACGACGATTTCTCATCTGCGACCGGCGGTGCGGTGAACACCATGGTTGACCTTCTTCTTCGAATGCTCTCGGACAGTGCGGGTTACGGAGTTGCCGAGTGCGGCGGAGTTTCGTCGGCTTGTGCCGCCTCCAGGCACGCGTCGCACAATTTAGATGTCGTGACACGGGCGGCAAGGGCGAGAAGCGGTTCGATGGTTCGGGCGAATGCCTTCACAGCGGCCCCGCCTGACGTGGCGTAGAGAAGCACGAAGTCGAGCGCGGTTCTATCGGGTGTTACTGGTTCGAGTTGCATCGTCGCGGTGAACTCGAATCCGGATAGCGAATCCAAGCCGATGCGGCGGTCCTGTTCCCAATCGCTGATGCGGGCTGTGGAGCTGAGAGTCTTTGGACCTAGGTCGACCGAGCCTTCGAAGACGGCATCGGGGCCGTAGTCGGAGTCGCCGACTGGTTCGACGGTGGTTATGCCGAACACCCACTCGTGCATGCGGCGATAGTCGGCAATGTAAGCGAAAACGTCTGCCGCCGATCGCTCGATGATCCCGGTTGTCCGAATCTCTACCATCTGTCGTTCTCTCTGCTCGACCCCGTGAGAATTCTGGGTTGTCATGTGTGCCGACGGACTTGGCCACGATCATTGAATTGACGAAGAAACTGATTGGCCTTCAATGACTGGCCTGCGGTATTCAGTCAACCTAAGCTCCGAGCGCCGACATGTCAACACCGAGACATATTTGTCCAAACGTCTCGGACTGACAGCGGCGAATTTCACCGGATGAATCGAAGGGGATCGCAAGGGGTCGCCGGAACTTCGGTGGCTGGCGAGTAAAACCTAGTTCGCGCACGTTGAAGAGGCAGATTACCGTCGACGGAAAGATTCGCCCGAATCTGTTGCTATGCAAAGAATGTCACGCGCATATTAGCCGCGCGATCATGACTTCAGCCGGCCGGGCGAGCTCCTCCAACGACGATGGGTACGAAGTATCGCCGCGCGAACTCGGCGACAGCCGCGTCGTCGCGGAAAGGGATCAGTCCGTCCGGGATGAGCAGTTGGGTCGCCGCAAGTCGGATCATGATCTCGGCTGCCACGGATAGGTCGGCTTCTGGCAGGAGAAGATTGCGATCGTGGAGAGATTGCAGGTATTGCACGAGGAACATCCGGCCAACGGCCAGTGAGGCGCCGCCGCCGGTCGCGGCGTAGTTGTAGAGCTCCTCAGGCTCTGTCTCCATCAGCTTGCCGAGGAGCGGGTTCGCGCGCAGCTCGCGGGCGCTGGCGACGGCGAGCTGCACCACCGTGCCTGCGGCATCGGGCGCGGCAGCAACTGCGGCCGCGACTCTTGCCAGCACCGCCAACATCTCGCGCCCCGCGACCGCCTGGACCAGGGAGTCTTTGCCCGGGTATCGGCGATATACCGCTGCTCGAGAGATGCCTGCCCGCCTAGCGACGTCGCTCATGCTGCTGCGGCGAATCCCGACGAGCTCGAACTCTTGTTGCGCGGCGGCGAGAATTCGCGCGGTGACTTCTTCCGAGCTGTCCTGAGTCGAGGTTGCCGCGGACTTGTCGACGGAGCGTGACTCGGCCACGGCTGCACCCCCCGTTCGCAATTGGACGTATTCGAAACTACGCAGGACTGATCTGTGACCGACCCGTCCCGATGCTGGGACAATACCGTATCTTTGTCACGCACTGCGAGTTTGCGTGCCTTTCGCGAAGCCGGATCGCGACTACCGTCAAAGCGCGACTCGCTCGGCCTCCACTGTCGGTGCTGAGCGATCGATGGGCGCCGCGTCGTAGAGTCCGGTCCGTGCGGCGACCCGGGCTCGCCGCACGAGAGTGCGAACCGGCGGGCTCACGGACAGTGGAATGGCGTCACGCACCCCCGGTGTGGCTGCGAGTGCGGCGAAGAGCGGACGATGTGTCATCCTGATCGCGGCTTTGACTGCTGTTGGGTAGGGCACCATTCCATACAGTCTCACTAGGTAGTTCGGCGTGATTGCGAGGCCGGTCGAGAGCGCGATCCGCATCGGCAATGCCATCAGCGCGGGCAGTAGGCCAGTTGTCGGTCGCGGTGCGAATACGTTGTTGACATAGAGGCCGGCTTCGGTCAATGCCAGATTTGCGCGCTCGGCCTCCAGGTACTCGTCAACTTCGGCTTGGCTCTTCGGCATCATTTCACGCGGGATCCTGTTGAGGTCGCCGACGATTGTCGACTCCTCGCGCCAGTAACGGTCCCGTTCTTCGGGGGTTAGGCGCCGCGGCCCGTATGCGTCGTAGGCGTCCAGTGCGGCTTGGCCATAGGGAATGAGCAGCCACATCAAATTGCGAGGCTCGGACGCGCAGTGGACGCGATCGCCGGTTGGGCCCCATGTCCCGGTTACGTGGTCGTGCATCGTGTTGACGAGATCGGCCGCGTGTTGGGCGGTCGCACGGTCGCCGAAGTAGATGGCGAACATGTACTCCGCAGTCAACACGATGCGCTTCCACGGGTCGGTTGCGCCCGTTGAATTCGAGACTCCGATGTTCGCAAGCCAGGGATTCAAGAAGAAGTATGCGCCAGTGCCCACGACGCCCGGAAAGATCGTCGGGCCGCTGATGCGCCAGGAGATGGAATCGGGGCCGAAGAATCCTTCGTCCTCGCAACGGATTGGTTCTCTGATCATTGGCATGCCGTGAACTTAGGCCTGAAGACGGTGCATGTCAACGAGACGAATATGTCGATTAGTCTCGATGTCATGAGAGAGGGTGGTTTAGCGTGAATGCGCCAAGTTTGCAATCGCAAGTGGTCTACGGAATCTTCCGCGGTGTGATTCGGCCTGTGCTGCAACGAATCCCAGTGACCGGATGGCCTGTCGTTCTCGCGACCGTCGTCGAGGCAACGGCTAAGGTGCTGCCGCCCCCTTCCGGAGTAACCGTCGAAAACGTGCGCCTTCCTGGTTTCGACGCCGAAGTAGTTCGGGCCGCGACCGCGAAATCGGACCTGACGTCTGGGGCAGTGCTGTACTTCCATGGCGGCGCGTTCCTCACCGGAGGACTCAACTCGCACCGCCGGGTCGTCGCGGCGCTCGCTCGTCGGACCGGGTTGCCAGTCATGCACATCGCCTACCGTCAGCTGCCGAAGACAAATATCAAGGGTTCGATCGACGACTGCGTCACGGCGTATCGCTGGCTGCTCGACCGAGGAACTGATCCGGCGTCCGTGGTGTTTGCCGGTGATTCGGCCGGGGGATTCCTCGTGTTCGCCGCGGCACTCGCGGCCCGCGAAGTCGGGTTGGCCGGGCCGGCGGGGTTGATCGGATTCTCTCCATGGCTCGACCTCGATTGTGCGACGAAACTCGCACATCCGAACCGGGCCACAGACGCCTACCTGCCGGCGAAATTGCTTGCCGCCGTGAGCGGGATCGGTGGGTACGAACCTCGCGTGCATGATCGAGTGCTGGCTCCGACGACTGGCGATCTGTCCGCATTGCCGCCGGTCCTGCTGGTTGCCGTCGACTCGGAGGTCCTCTTCGTCGATGCCGAAGTCATGGCCGCGAATCTCGCAGCCGCGGGAGTATCGTGCACGCTTCGCGTCTGGACACGGCAGATCCATGCTTTCACGGCGCTGTTTCCCGAAATGCCAGAAAGTCGCGCGGCGTTGGATGACGCCGCCGGGTTCATCGCCTCGAGAAGCGACACGCAGAACTCGCCCTTGTGCCGATAGCTGGCGTCCGGTCGACGGCCCTACCCCGCGGAGGGCCTAGGAGACCGCGTCTCGCGTAATTGCTCGGGTATGGCGGTCACTGTCAGGGGAATTCTGGCGGGGCCCGAGAGCACTGCACCGTCGGTCGCGAACCTAGCTCCGTGGCGGGGGCAGGCCCAGGCTTGCGATCCCGGATCGAATTCGAGCTCCCAGTCCAAGTGTGTGCATATTGCAGTAACAGCGTGCAATCTGCCGCCGGCATCGCAGAACACTCCGACGGGCTTCTTGTTCTTGCCAATCACGATTGTTGCTTCGCCTGGCTGCAGTCCTCGTTCGGACTGGTGCCGGCCTGTCAGCCCGCGAAGGAGCCGCGCGGAGTCGAGGACACGGGTGGCCAGCCTCCAGATTGTCATTGGAACGTGCCGGATCTGGCGAGCTTCATGGTGCGAATCTAAGGAATCCAGGGTGTGGTGTCAACGAGACTGATTTGTCGATCTGTATCGACAAACTTGATTCGTCGGCCTACTGTCGTCCCGAACGACCCCAGGACGGAGAGCGCGTGACTGCGACAAGCACAACCGATCAACCCGAGCAGCCCGACTACGAAGTGGCGATCATCGGTGCCGGAATCAGCGGCATCGGCGCCGCAATCGCACTGCGGCGCGCCGGAATTCGCGACATCGCTCTGTTCGAGCGCGCATCCGACATCGGCGGAACTTGGCGCGACAACACCTATCCCGGTGTCGGAGTCGACGTCCCCGCGCAGGGGTATCAGTTCTCCTACGCGTTGAAGCCGGACTGGTCACGTGTGTTCGCCAAGGGCGCCGAGGTGAAGTCCTATGTGGACGATTGTGCCGACCGCTACGACATCCGGCGGCTTGTGAAATTGAACAGCGAGGTCACCGCTCGTGTTTGGGACGACGATCAGAGCCTGTGGCGCCTGACAATCGCGGACCGACCCGTGACGGCCCGGTTCGTGATCAGCGCCATCGGACCGTTCATCGAGCCGAAACCACCTGCCATCGACGGGCTCGGCGACTTCGAGGGCACGATTCTGTATTCGACATCTTGGGACCATCGTGTCGGACTCGCAGGCAAGAAGGTCGCGATCATCGGCACGGGTGCCAGCGCTGTGCAGATCATCCCTGAGATTGCCCACGAGGTCGCGCGCCTGGATGTCTATCAGCGCACGCCGATTTGGGTGACGCCCAAGCCTGACATCGGCACACCGGAATTAGCGTCGGTTTTGTTCAAAGCTGTTCCGCCCGTACAAAAGCTGGTCCGCAATGCTGCTGCGCGAATGATGGAGGTTCTCCTGATCGGCGTCGCCGTGAATCACGAAACGCTGGCGGCGGTCAATCACGGTACGACCCGCGCGCTTCGCGACATCTGGTACCGCCTGCAGGTTCGTGACGCGGTGACCCGCCGAAAGCTCACGCCTGACTACGACTTTGGCTGCAAGAGGCCCGCGACGTCGAACACCTATCTACAGACATTCAACCGGCCGAACGTGGAACTGGTCACGGATCCGATCGGTCGCATTACACGCGGCGGTGTCGAGACAGTCGTCGGCATCGAGCGAGACGTCGATGTGCTCATCCTCGCAACAGGTTTCCGGACAGCGACCGACCCCGAGGCATATCGACGAACTCCTGTGCGCGGCCGCGCCGGTTTCGACCTCGCCACCTTCTACTCCGAGCATCGTGCGCGGTCCTACGAAAGCGTCTCGATGCCCGGATTGCCCAACTATTTCACGATATTCGGGCCCTACGGCTGGGTCGGCGGAACCTGGCACGACTTGGTCGAGACGGCGTCAAATCACATAGTTCGGGTGATCAAGGAGGGCCACCGCCGGAACGCAACGGTCGTAGAGGTACGCGAGGACGCCGCTGATCGGTGGACCGAGTTCGCAAGAGAACGCATGTCGCACTCAGTTTGGGCGATCGGCAATTGCGCAACCGCGAACAGCTATTACTACGATCACCACGGCGATACCACCTACATTCGGCCCACCTCCGCCCGTGAAGCCTGGCACGCGTCACGCACATTCGCGTTGGAAGACTACGAGTTTCGATTCGGTCCGCCGATCGACATCGCTTTCGACGGCATCGAGGTTGCTCAGCCGATTGCTTCGCTGTCCCCAGCCGACCGCTGAGCGGCTCAGCGTAAATCCGCATACGCCACATCAATTCGTTTCGAGTACTCGAGGGAGCTCCGAATGTCCAGAAATTACGACTACATCGTGATCGGCGCAGGCTCAGGTGGGTGTGCGGTCGCTGCGCGTCTGAGTGAAGACCGATCGGCCCGCGTGTTGCTGATTGAGGCTGGCGGGTCCAACCGCAAGCTTGAAGTGAAAGCCCCCTTGGCTTTTGCGAAACAGTTTCACAGCAAGCTTGATTGGGACTACTGGTCCGAGCCCGAACCTCATCTCAACGGACGCCGCATCTTCTCCCCACGCGGCAAAATGCTCGGCGGCTGCAGCTCGATGAACGCGATGATCTACATCCGCGGTAACCGCCTCGACTACGACACGTGGGCTGCGAACGGTGCCGACGGCTGGTCTTACAACGACGTCCTGCCCTATTTCGTGCGGGCCGAACGCAACGAGCACATTCACGACCAATTCCACGGCAAAACAGGTCCTTTGAACGTGACCCGCGTCCGCGATGTCGATCCGGTCAGCGTTGCCCTCGTCGATGCCGCGGCCGACGCCTTGAATATTCCCGAAAACAACGACTTCAACGGCGCCAGCCAAGACGGTGTCGGGCAGTTTCAGGTCACTCAACGTAGGGGTATTCGGTTCAGTGCGCGCGAGGCCTACCTGCGGGCGCGGCGTCGGAACCTGACGATCCGCACAAACACGCTCGTACACAAGATTCTCCTCGACAATGGCCGAGCGACCGGTGTCGAAGTCGCCGACGACAAAGGCAACGTCGAACGAATCACCGCGAGTCGGGAGGTCATTCTTGCAGCTGGTGCTTTCAATACCCCTGCGTTGCTGCAGCATTCGGGCATCGGTCCGGCCGAGCACCTTCGTTCGGTCGGGGTGGAACCTATCGTGGATCTGCCTGCCGTCGGCGAGCACCTTATGGAACACCCGTTGGTCTATTTGACCTACGAACTCAGCAACGGACATGTCGGACTCTTCGACGCCGAAGACCCCCGGCACCTGAAGAACTGGCTGCTGCATCGTCGCGGCAAACTCGCGAGCAATGTCGCAGAAACTGGGGGACACATCCGCTCAGACTCCGCACTGGCCGCACCCAACTTTCAAATCCTGTTCGCCCCAGCGTTCTTCTACAACCACGGGGCCATGGCCTGGGATACCCCGGCCGCGACCATCGCCATGTCCTACATCGCCCCGAGTAGTCGCGGACGAGTACGCATCCGCACCAGCGACCCGACCCGCAAACCCGCCGTCACCTACAACATGCTCGGCCGAGACTCGGAAATGGAGGAAATGATCGACGCCGTCGAACTCGCCCGCCGCATCGCCGCAAGCGCCCCCGCCCGCGGAGTCCTGGGTGCCGAGATCACCCCCGGAGCGGCGGTGCAGTCCCGTGCCGACATCGCCGCCTGGATTCGCAGTACCGTCCAGCACACCTACCATCCGTCGTGCACGGCCCGAATCGGCAGTCCCACAGACGGTGTCGTCGATCCGCAGTTGCGCGTGCACGGCGTCCCGAACCTTCGAATCGCCGACGCCTCGGTTATGCCGACGATCATCCGAGGCAATACCAACGCGACCGCAATCATGATCGGTGAGCGATGCGCCGACTTCGTCCGCGCGGACCTCGCCACGGCACCCGTCAAGGCTGGACGCGTGTCGGAGGTCGGCGCACGATGACCGCCGCCTCCGACACAAGCGTCGCTCGCATCCAGACGATCCAAGTAGACAACCCGGCAACCGGCGCGATCATTGGGACCGTCGCCAACATGACCGCCGAACAAGTTGCGCACCTTGTCGATCGTGCGCGCGCCGCTCAACCCCTTTGGGAAGCAATCGGGTTCGCCGAACGCGCCAAACTCGTTCGCGCGCTCCGCAAGTGGTTCGTAGCCGAACGTGAGCGCATAGTCGACATTGTCGTCGCGGAGAACGGCAAAACCCGCGAGGACGCACTCCTTGCCGAGTTGTTCTATCTCGCCGACTCGATGGGCTTCTGGGCGAAGAACGCCAGCAATTACCTCCGCGACGTATCTCCGCGCACCCACTCGCCGCTCGTGCTCGGCAAGAAGGTCGTCGTACGACACCGCCCCCTCGGTGTCGTCGGTGTCATCGCACCGTGGAACTATCCGCTGACCTTGAGCATCGGCGACGCGCTGCCAGCTCTGATGGCCGGTAACTCAGTCGTGATCAAGCCAAGCGAAATCGCTCCGCTAGCAGTAGAATTCGTGATCCATGGCGCGCTGAAGGTGGGGTTTCCCGAAGATGTTCTGCTCGTGGCGACCGGGGCAGGGGAGACCGGAGCGGCGCTCGTCGACAACGCGGACATGATCCAGTTCACCGGGTCCACACGGACCGGGCGCCGAATAGCAGCGAAATGCGGCGAACGGCTGATCCCGTGTTCGGTCGAGCTAGGCGGTAAGGACCCGATGATCGTTCTTGCCGATGCCAACGTCGAACGCGCTGCCAATGTGGCCGTCGAATGGTCGATGCGCAATGCAGGTCAAATCTGCATGGCAATCGAGCGTGTATACGTCGAAGAACCGGTCTACGACGAGTTCGTCGCTAAGGTCATCGACAAAGTCACCGCTCTACGCCAAGGCGTGCCAGCTGACTACGGGTCGGTAGACGTCGGCGCGATCACCTTCCCACCCCAGCTCGACATCATCGAGGCTCACGTCAGCGACGCCGTGTCCAAAGGCGCGCAGATAGTTGTCGGAGGTCGTCGCTTGCCAGGTCCAGGCCGCTTTTTCGAACCAACCGTTCTGGTCGATGTGGATCACACCATGGACTGCATGACCGAGGAGACGTTCGGACCGTTGCTGCCGATCATGAAGGTGCACAACGACGAAGAGGCCATCCGGCTCGCGAACGATAGCCCCTACGGCCTCGGCTCGAGCATCTTCACCCGCGACATCGGCAAAGGGAAACGCCTCGCTCGCCGGCTCGCAGCGGGCAACACCTGGATCAACGACGCGATCATGAGCTACCTCGCCCAGGAGGCTCCTTTCGCCGGCGCACGTGAATCCGGGCTTGGCGGACGGCACGGCAAGCAGGGCATCCGAAAATATTGCGACACACACACGATCCTCACGACTCGGTTCGCATTGACTCGTGAACCGACCATGTTCCCCAATTCCGCGAAACGGTCCCAATTCTTCGAAAGACTCATGGTGCTCATGTTCGGCCGAAACTGACGGTGGAGGGAGTATCGGCCCAGCCCATGTGCGGTCGTCCCATCCCCCACAATCCAAGGCGGGGGCAATCCCATCTCTGGGTGCTGGATGTGCGAGTCGGCGTCCACCAGTTGTCACGTCGTGCTCGCAACGCGAATAGGCGGGCCGACTTCACTCACTTGCCCCGAACACCCTGACGGGTACGCAAGCAACCTGACGTCCGACCGCGCATGCGGGAAGGTCGTGGAGCGAACTAACAATGAAATATCCACTCGCATATAAAAATTCGTAAGTCTCGAAGAGATGTCGTCTTGCGACTATCAGCCGCGGCATTAACAAGTATTGCGAGATTGGTGAGCCAGTGTTGTGACTGCTGCGAGACAACTATACGCGTGCGTCTACGCGTCTTCTACTGTGGCCTGTCGACCCGGCGCGGTTCAAAATGAGACGGCTGTGCCTACGCGCAGGTGAACCGGCGACTGCGCCGAGATGGAGTGCAAAGCGATGCAACTCGCGTCAGTCAAGCGAAGACAACGATCTTCTGGTCTCATGAGGATCGAGCGGAAGCGTTCGTTCGTCACCCGCGCAAGGCGTGCTCGCCGGTCGCTTGTGCTCGCCACCGTCGTTGCCTTGGCTGTTGCGCCGGGTCCGGTATCCGCGTTACCGGGCTACACGGTGTCCGACTCGGTTGTTCCCGCCGACGTAATGGCGGCTAGTGCTGCACCCGGTCATTCTTGGGAACCCGAGACCGCCTCCTATGGTGTCGGAGCGAATGCAGACGCTTCGATCACCATGAGCGATGGGACGGTGCTTCGCGCAGACGTGTACTACCCGACCGACGTGACCGGTCAGCAGGCACCAGGCCAGTTCCCGGTCGTCTTGATGCAAACTCCCTACGGAAAGTCCAATCTCGATCTCGTCAACAGGATCTCCGGCGCGCTGGGACTGTCCTCGGACGACGGCACTCCGGAACCGTTAGGTAACGCCAACACCTTGTCGCTCGGGGCAATCGGGCCGAACGACTACATGGTCCAGCGTGGCTACATCAGTGTCGTCGCAGACGTTCGCGGGACAGGTCATTCGCAAGGCGTCTACGGCATGTTCGACCCCGTTCAAGCGACAGACGGGATGGCACTCGTCGACTGGGCATCGACGCTCCCCGGCTCGAATGGGAAGGTCGGGCTCTACGGAGCGTCGGCGATGGGCATCATCCAGCTGATCACCGCGGGCGCGGCACCAAAAGACAGCCCGCTCAAAGCCATCTTCCCAGTCCTACCCGCCCACGATCTGTACAAAGACACGGTCACCATGGGTGGGCTCATCGACCTCGAGTTCGACCTGATATTCGCCGGGGCGACCGGCGCACTGAATATCGCGGGCCCGGTTCTCGGTGCGCTACTCAACCCGACAAATTTGCCGGCCGATTTCGACCTCTGGACGAAACGCCTCGGGAATGTCGCTGACTTTCAGGTCGACTCTATTCGACGAGGATTGCAAGGCGATCCGAATGTCGTGTACAACGACGACTTCTGGCAGGCCCGCAACCCGCGCAACGTACTGGCCAACATCGTCTCTAGCGATATCCCTGCCTACATCGTCGGCAGCCAGTACGACCTCTTTCAGCGTGGCCAGCCGCTGCTGTATACCGGACTGCAGAACGCCTACTCCGGGCGACCAGTCGACGCACCCATGACACCGGCTCAGCGCGTAACTGGGCGTTACCAACTACTGATGGGCCCGTACGCCCATGCGGCAACGGCCACCCTGCAGGACTTCGATCCTCTTATGCTCCGATGGTTCGACACCTGGCTCAAAGGCAAGGACACCGGAATGGCGGACACGCCAACACCATTGCACTACTCCGATATTGGTACATCGTCCTACGGCCAACACGCCATCTACCCGTTCCCGGACGCCAAGCCGACTCGGTACTACTTCAACAACGCTCGCGCCGAACGCGGAACCCAGTTCGGGAACAGCGGATCTCTGACGACCACTCCCGCCGAGGTCGGCGACGACACGCTGGCATGGACGCCCGTGAGCAATCCCTGCACACCGAGCACCGATCAGTGGAGCGGTGGCATCCCGAGTTGGTTGACGGGATTCTTCGCCTCCAGCGTGCCGTGCGTGAACACGGACATCGTCGGCCAAGCAGGTCTCGACCGGCTGACGTACACGACTGCCCCGCTGACACAGGCGCAAACCATTGCCGGCCCGATCGCGGCCACAGTCTTCGCCAAGGCCACCACTACCGAAACAGCGTGGATCGGCCGAGTCGACGACGTCGCGCCAGACGGAACTATCACCCCGTTGACCCAAGGCGCGCTGTTGGGGTCGCTGCGCGCGATCGATCCCGCGACAACGTGGACCGACAGTGACGGGCAGATATTCAAATCAGGCCACACGTACAGCCGCAGCGTTGCCACGCCCGTCATTCCTGGTGAAAGCACTCGCTACGACATCGACATCTTTCCGACCTATGCGACGATCGCGCCCGGACACAGCATCCGCGTCACGCTTTCGACCGCCGACACCCCGCACCTCCTGCCCACCTTCCCTGACCAGGCCAAGCTCGCTACGGGCGTCTACACCATCGAGCTAGGCGGTCCCACCGGCTCTGCAATTGAATTGCCGCTGATCCCCGCGTCCTGACGGTGATAGGAGCGGCGGGCATATGTAGCCCGCCAAGGCTTTAACGGTCGATGCGGTTCGGCCACCAGATGCGCGGGCCGACGAGGGTGAAGAGGGCGGGGATCACCAGTGTGCGGACGACGAAGGTGTCGAGCAAAATACCGAGGCCCACAACAATTCCCAGCTGGGTGAGGGTGATCAGTGGCAGGATGCCGAGGACGCAGAACACGGCGGCCAGGACGATGCCGGCACTGGTGATCACGCCGCCCGTTGCCGCGACGGCGCGGACAATGCCGGAGCGAGTTCCGTGCTCGGGCGTCTCCTCGCGGGCACGGGTCACGAGGAAGATCGTGTAGTCGACCCCGAGCGCGACGAGGAAGAGGAACGCGAAGAGCGGGACGTTGGTGTCGAGCGCGGGAAATCCGAAGACGTGCAGACTCACCCAGCTGCCGATGCCGAGCGCGGCGAGCGCGCTGAGGACCGTCGTCCCGATCAGTACGAGCGGCGCGGCGACCGCACGAAGCAGGAGCACGAGGACAGCGAGGACAACCATGAGTATCAACGGAATCAACAGAATTCGATCCCGCCCGGCGGCGTCCTGTGTGTCGAGAGCTTTTGCGTCACTGCCACCGACGAGGGTGTCCGGAATCGGCGACAAGCCAGACCGGATCGTGTCGATGACGCCGAATGCGTCTGCTGATCCTGGTGCGGAGTCGGTGACGACGGACCAACGGGTGAGGCCGGTGTCGGATTTGCCACTCGGAGAAGCGGTTACGACTCCGTCGGTGTTGTTCAGCACCTGCTGTACGGCGTCGGTCGCAGACGTCGGGGCGATGACGATCGTCGGATCCGACTGACCCGCTGGGAAATGCGCTGCGAGCGCGTCGAAGCCATCAACCGATTCGGCGGCGACGCGGAATTGTTCGGTCTGGGAGAGGCCGACGTCGGTGCCGATCAGCCCGGCCGCACATACCGCCAGGCCGACCAGGGCGGTCACGGCGACACGCGCTGGATGTCGCGACACGGCAGAAGCGACTCGAAACCACGCACCGTCGGTCGCTGCGTCGCGATCACCGACGCGAGGAATGAACGGCCAGAACAACTTTTTGCCGCATAGGGAGAGTGCGGGAGGAAGTCCGACGAGGACGAAGACGACGGCGACGATCAAGCCCGCGGCCGCAAACGCACCGAGGCTCCGAGTGCTCGGAAGTGTGCCGAGCAACAGGATGAGCAGGGCGAGAACGACGGTCGCGTTACTCGCCAGGATCGCGGGGCCGGCCTGCCTGACGGCGCGTCGCAGCGCGACTCGGTGGTCCTCTTCGCGCCCGAGTTCTTCGCGGTACCTCGACACAAGCAGGAGCGCATAGTTCGTGCCCGCGCCGAAGACGAGAACGCTGGTTATTCCGGAGGTCGAACCGTCGAAGCTGAGTCCGGTGAGTTCGGACAGTCCTGTCCCTACGGAGGTCGCGACCCGATCCGCGATGCCGACAACGGCAAGCGGTACCAGCCAGAGGACGGGGGAGCGGTAGGTGGCGATCAGCAGCAGCGCGACAACCAGTCCGGTGACGGCGAGCAACGTCGTGTTCGCACCCGAGAACGAGTTTGCAATGTCGGCGCCGAACGCAGGTCCGCCGGTCACCTGCACGAGCAGGTCCGCTGGCGCGTCGCGGGTGGCCGCCTGCCTCAGCTCCGTCACCAGATCGTTGAGGGTGAATCCGGACAAGGTCGAATCGACGGCCACGATACCGATGGCCGCCTTCTTGTCCGGTGCGATGGTCAACGGAATCGGCGGGTCTGCGGCGGGGGACACCGAGCGGTTGACGGCACGCATGTTGTCGCGTGCAGCTGTTGCTGCCGCCGTATCGGTATCGGTGAGCTCGCCGCCGTCGTGCCTGGTCACGACAAGAATTGCCTGTGTGACATCGGAATTGGGAAACTCGGCCGCAAGGTCTTCGACTCGGGACGCGTCGGCGGACGTGGGCAAGGATTTGGGGGATTGGCTTGCAGAGTCGTTCTCTCCGACAAAACCCATCAGTGCGCCGGACAGCAGGAGTAGGCCGACGAGCGCGAGCCAGGACCGACGGCCCGTCAGAGCGTTTGCGTAGACATCCCACGGCGAGGTGCGGCTGACCATCCATAAACAATCTCATTAACTTAATTATTAAGCAACTGAAATATAATTCTAGAGTCGGCGATACGCTCTAAGCCGGATCAGAAGGAGGCCCGGCTGTGCGCGAGAGGCTCGAATCAGAGATTTCGGCGGACGTTCGTGCGATGGCGGCTGTCTCCGATCAGATCGGACTGTTCTTTGCCGGGCAACATGAGTTACGTGCCAACGACTTTCGAGCCCTCATGCACATCATGGTCGCTGACGTGGAAGGCCGACCACTCACAGCGGGCGACCTGGCTCGGTTACTCGGCACGTCGTCGGCAGCCATCACGTACCTGGTGGAGCGGATGATCGTGTCCGGCCACATCCGCCGCGAGTCGGACCCCGCGGATCGTCGCAAGGTGATCCTCCGCTATGCCGAGCACGGCATGGAAGTGGCGCGAGGCTTCTTCGCTCCGCTCGGTGTGCGCACCCGTCAGGCGCTTGCGGATTTCTCCGACGACGATCTGGAGACAGCGCACAGCGTCTTCCTCGCCCTGATCGACGCGATGCGAGGCCACTTCGGCGAACTCGACAACGATGAGGTCAGTGGCACCTGAAGACGCTGTGCAAGCGGTCGTCAGGCTGCTGCCGACGGCTCATCGACGGTGGGTGAGCCGAAGATCAGCTGCGTGTACGTGCCCGGGTTGACGGCTGTCGTCGCCTTGCGCAGGAAACCATTGGGCAAGGAGAGTCGGAACACCTTCTTCCAGGCCGAACCGACCTGCTGGACAAGGGAACCGCTGGTGTAGGTGAGGTCGTTGCGCTCGAAGAGCTCACGCACCTTCGGCGCGATTTCCTGGTACCGATTGCTCGGCAGGTCCGGGAACAGGTGATGCTCGATCTGGAAGGACAGGTTGCCGGTCATGAAGTGCATCAGCCTACTGCCGTCGATGTTCGCCGAACCGAGCATCTGTCGTAAGTACCACTCGCCACGCGTTTCGCCGTCGATGGACTTCTTTTCGAACGTCTCGACGCCTTCGGGGAAGTGCCCGCACATGATGACGGAGTGCGTCCACAGGTTGCGGACCAGGTTGGCGGTCATATTCGCGAGCAGGGTGGTGGGAGCCGAAGGGCCCGACAGCAACGGGTGCAGCAGGTAGTCCTTCTTCATCTGCTTGCCGATCTTGCGGAGCACGTTCTTACCTGCACTTCGGAACTCGGCCTTGTCCTTTCGGCCCGCAAGGTACTTGCCGATCTCGAGATCGTAGGCAGCGATGCCGTATTCGAAGAAGCATGCGTTGATGAAGTTCCACAACGGCTGGGCGAGGTAGAACGGCATCCAGCGCTGGTCTTCGTCGACTCGCATGATGCCGTAGCCGAGGTCGTTGTCCTTGCCGATCACGTTTGTGTACGTGTGGTGCAGTTCGTTGTGCGAGTGCTTCCACATGTCGGACGGTGACGCGTTGTCCCACTCCCAGGTGGTCGAGTGGATGGCCGGATCGCGCATCCAGTCCCACTGGCCGTGCATCACGTTGTGACCGATTTCCATGTTCTCGATGATCTTCGCGATCGACAGCCCCGCCGTGCCGAGCAGCCATGCGGGTGGGAACAGTGAGAACAGCAGGACGCCACGACTGCCGAGTTCGAGCTTGCGCTGGAACTCGATGACCGTGCGGATGTATTCGGCGTCGCGTTCACCGCGGCTCGAAATGATGTGCTGGCGAATCACATCCAGCTCGTTGCCGAGGTTCTCGATGTCTTCGTCGCTCAGGTGAGCGATGGGGCTGTTTTCTTTCTTCTGCAAAGTTGTCATGTTCGAGTTCCTTACAAGTCGATGTCGCATGAGCCCGCTGCTGCGGAGACACACGTTTGGATCAGCACGCCGTCACCTGGTGCGGCAGTGGTGATGTCGCCGTTGCGGAGATCGCGAACGGCGCCTTCTCGTAGTGGGGCAACGCATCCGAAACAGATGCCCATCCGGCAACCGGATGGCATCAAGACGCCGGCGGCTTCGCCTGCGTCGAGCAAGGTTTGAGAGCCCTCGGTGTCGAGGACGGTGTTGGATTTGGCGAAGGTGACCGTGCCGCCTTCGCCTGCTGTCACGATGGTCGGCCGGAACCGTTCGGTGTGCAGCTTGTCGGCGATACCCGCGTCGGACCAATGCCGTTCGACAGCGTCGAGCAGGCCGGTCGGCCCGCACGCCCAGGTTTCGCGGTCGGCGAAGTCGCCGACGATACTTTCGAGGTCGGCGACTTCGAGTATGCCGTCGGTGTCGGTGTGTTTCTCTACCAACCGAATTCGGCCGTTGCGTGCGAGTAACCGCAGCTCGCCGGAAAAGATGACGTCCTTCGACGTCGGAGCCGAGTGCACGACGACGACGTCTGCAGGCTGGCCGACCATGTTGCGCAGCATGCCCATGACCGGGGTGATGCCGCTGCCCGCGGTGAGGAACAGGATCTTGCGCGGGGCGTCGGCGCCGAAGGTGAATTCACCTGCGGCGTGGTCGAGTTGGACGATGGTCCCGGGCGTTGCTCGCCGGACCAGATAGTTGCTGACCTTGCCGTCCGGTATCGCTTTGACGGTGATCGCGATGCAACGGTCGGCGCGGTCGGTCCTCGAGGTCAGGGAGTATGCCCGCCATTGGCGAACACCGTCGACATCGACGCCTACGCGAATGTATTGCCCGGGTACGTGGGTGCGCCAGTCGCGGCCCGGCTTTATCACGATGGTCACCGCGTCTGGGGTCTCCGGATGGATCGACACGATGCGGCCGCGCAAACCGGCGCCCGACCGCAGTGGGTCGATGATGTCGAGGTAGTCCGCAGGGACCAGCGGTGTGGTGACCGACTCGGCGAACTTGACGACGCGGTTACGCAGTGCGCCTAGTGCTGACGGCCTGTGCAGCGTTGTTGTCATAGAGCAACTCTCTCCCGCCCTGAGGGATAAACTCTTGTCCATCAGGCGTGAAACACGTCGGTAATATTGTTCGTTAGGAACAAACTAATGCCAGAACAAGGGCCTGACCTGGGCTTCCGCCGAGTCGCCGAAATCGACCTCGACAGTGTGATCGTCGACGCATTGCGCGCGAGATTGCCCCATGTTGCCGAGCAAACGGTGGCCGCGGTCACAATCGAGGTGCCGAGCTATGCGGGCGCGTTCGCGGGGCGGATGGGTGAGACCATCCAGAATGCCGTCCGATTGGCGCTGGGCACGTTCCTGCATTGGGTCGCGCGCCCCGAGCATTCCGATTCCAATGCGACGCTTGCCCCTGCCGTCGAGGGCGCCTATCAACTAGGTCGCGGCGAAGCGCGCGATGGTCGGTCGATGGATGCACTGTTGTCGGCCTATCGCGTGGGCGCGCGAGTGTCGTGGCGAGAAATGTCTGCGACGGCTGTCGACGCTGACCTACCTGCCGCGACCATCGCCAAATTTGCGGAGTTGGTGTTCGCGTTCATCGACGAACTCTCTGCGGCGAGCTTGTCTGGCCACGCAGACGAACTTGCGACGTCGGGTCGCGTCCGCCAGCGCTATCTCGACAAGTTGAGTCAGAACATTCTCGCGGGCGAGACGTCCGAGGTCCTACAGGCGAGCGCCGAGCGCGCGGGCTGGCCACCGCCCACAACGCTGACGGCCATCCTGCTGCCTGCGGCTCAGGCTCGAAATGTGGCGTCACGGTTCGGTCCGGAGACGTTGCAGGTGGTCGAGGACCTGCCGGGCATCGACGCATCCGAAGCCGTCGCACTGCTACTCGTCCCGGATGTCGGCGCACACGATCGACCGGAGCTGATGCGGGTTGTTGCTGGGATGCGTGCAGTGGTCGGTCCAGCGCGGGACTGGATGCAGGCGGCGTCGTCCTACCGTCGGGTGCTGCGGGGCCGCGAGTTGCAACCAGACAACAACCAGGCCGTCGATACCGATTCTCACCTGGCCGAACTGGTTGTCCGCGCAGACTCAGAGGCACTCGCTGACCTTCGCAGCCAGGTCCTCGCGCCGCTCGCGGAGTTGCGTCCTGCCACCGCTGAGCGCCTCGTCGAAACGCTGCGGTCGTGGCTGCTGCATCAGGGGCAACGCGACAAAGTTGCTGCAGACCTGTTCGTGCACGCTCAGACCGTGCGGTACCGCATGACCCAAATACGCGAGCTGTACGGTGACCGACTCGAATCGCCACAAACGATCTTGGAATTGACTGTGGCTCTGGCTGTTCCCTCGACCGAGTGAGTAGGACAGCGGGAGAGCCCCAGCACGGCAGCGTCGATTGTGTGCCATTTTCAGCCAACGACGACTGCCCCGGGTCAGGATGGAGTTATGGAGGACGTGCGGCCTACGATGCGTGCGAAGATTGCCTGCTTGACATGCGCGTGTGCGCTGCTTCTCGGACCCGTTGCGGCCAAAGCTGAACCACAGGCTTCTCCCGTCGGTCCGGCGCAAAGCAACTGGTGGTCGGCGTACGCCTATTCGCTGTCGAATCCAACGGCAATTCCTATCGGACTCAATGATTTCGGATGCGTGCCGAGTGCCGCCCATCCGCGGCCAGTGGTGCTGGTCAATGGGTTTCTCGAGAGCGTCTACGTCAACTGGTCGCTGTTCGGGCCACAGTTGAAGGCGGCGGGATACTGCGTGTTCGGATTGAACTACGGCGAGGTCGAGGGACTCCCGATTCATCAGATCGGACCGATGCGAGATTCCGCGGCAGAGATCGGTGCATTCGTGGATCACGTACTCGCAGCTACCGGAGCACAAGAGGTCGATATCGTCGGTCACTCGGAAGGCGGTCTTGTGTCGCTCTATTACCTGAACCGGTTGGATGGTTCCGATCGCGTGGGAACGTGGGTCGGAATCGCGCCGACCACGAACGGTGCGAGCGCCTACGGACTTCTGACGTGGATCGCTGCGAACCCGCCGATTGCGCAGGGTATCGGCACGTTCGCCCCCTCGATGGGCGACGGCACGGCGGGCTCGAAGTTTGTCGAAGAAGCAAGTCTCGGGGGTTGGACGCGAACCGGCGTCGGATACACCACGATAGCGTCGCGGTACGACTTGGCCGTTCAGGTCGCCGAGTCGCAGTTGCCCGCTGGGCCGAACGTGTCGAACATCGTCCTCCAAGATGTATGTCCAACCGACCTGGCAGATCACACCACGATCGTCTACGACGAAAACGTTCTGCAATTAGTGCGCAACGCACTGGACCCGGCCAATTCGCTTCCAGTGAAATGCAATTCAGTTGTGCCCCTCATCCATCAAAGTCCCCTGGCAGCGGCGACTCCACGCTGAATCTCCGCCAGTGTGGGATCGACTTGTTGGTCTTCGCCGGACTTTTGTCGCGTTTGCGAGGTGGCGGCGCGGGGCACTCTATCCATCGTGAAGCGAGAAACCGCGCAACGTTCCAAGGAGCCGCCGCGAGTGCTAGCGCTAGCGCGCTCGACATCGTGGGAACGTCGCCGAAACTCACTGATTGCGAACTGCTGCAACGAATCACGTGCCATAATCCCGCTATGGAAAGAGCAGTGATCATATGAATGTCGATGCGCACGACTGGAGTGAATTGCTCGGGTCTCTCATGTCGATCCGTCGGCAGGAGACGGACGTCGACGTGCTGTTGACGACTCCACACCTGCCCGCCGACGAATCCGCCCTGTCGGGTGCCGAGGTGCGGCTCGGGAGGCTCTTGGATCCGCAGCATCGTCAACTGCTCGCCAGTGCGAACGGCTGGCCGTCGATGACGTCGGACGTGACGCTGCTCGGCGCGGGCGACCTTGGGGACGGCGAGTTGTGGGATACCGCGTCAGCCGTCCTCGACGAGTTCTACGCTGCCGGTGCCCCCGATGAAATGCCGCCCAGAGAGGCTCTGATCCCCGTCGCCGTCGGCGTCGAGTCTGCGACCGTCGTTGTCGTGTGGACGAATGGGCCAGTTACCGATGATGGCCACACAGTGCTGTGGCTGTTCGACGGTCGCGGCGAGGCCTTCGACAACACGTGGAAGTGGGTGGTCGCATTGGTGGCTCGTGAAGAACAGCGAAACGAGGCACTGCACCGACTCGACACGGGACTGGCCCAACCGATTTGATTAGCTGCCCGGCGCGGGCGATTCACGGCGATCCTCAGGTCATGCGCCGTAGCCGTCAGTGCCTGCTCGGGTCATGACGATGTTCGGGACGACGGCGCGCGAGGAGAGTTGCAGGATCGCTGCGACGATTTCGACGATGTCGTTGACTTCGAGCATCTCGGTGGGCGGGATCGTGCCCTGGGTCCACTTGCTCATGTCGGTATCGACGTAGCCGGGCGCGATGGTGGTGGCGCTGATTCCGTTGCCGGATTCCTCGGCGTTGAGGGTCTGTGTAAGCGAGATCAATGCAGCTTTTGTTGCACCGTAGACGGCGAGTCCGCGTTCTGCGAAGACACCTGTAATCGACGCGAGGGAAACAACTTTCGCGCCGCGGTGAGGGTCTTCCGCAGCGCCCGCACGCAGCAGCGGCAGTGACTGCTGGAGCAATTGGAACGGCGCTCGGACATTCACCGCGAACGTCTTGTCGAATCGGCGCAGGGGATAGTCCGCGATGTTTCCAGCGGTTCCGACGCCGGCGTTGAGGATCAGCGCAGTCATCGATCCGAAGTTGGTTCGGTGTTCGGTCGTGAGGTGTTCGAGGTGCGCGGGGTCGGACAGGTCGCCTGCGACGGCCAGGACCTGGGGTGCCCCGTCGGCGGTGAGTTCCGCCGCGACCGCTGCGAGTCGCTCCGCATCGCGCGCGGTTACTGTGAGCGAATATCCCAGTTGGGCAAGTCGTTTCGCGACGCCGAGCCCGATTCCTCGCGATGCGCCGGTGACGAGCGCGGACTTGGTCATGCGGATGCCTTTCCGAGAGCGCGCAAACCGGCGGCCATGAATTCGGGTGTGGCTTCGGCGGCGCGGGCGGCACCGCTGCCCGAGTCGGAGCCTTGCAGTGCGCGGTGGGTGATGCCTTCGCCGATGATGCCGAGTTTGAAATTGGCGAGCCCGAGATAGAAGTTCCATGCGCCGAGGTCGCGGCCGGATGCTGTGGCGTAGGCCTGGGCGAGGGTGTCGGCAGACGGTAGGCGAGGACTGGTCCAGGCCGCCTGTGTGCCGAGGACGAGGTCGAATATCGGTTCGCGGTAGACGCACATGAGCGCGACGTCGGTCAGTGGGTCGCCGAGCGTCGAGAGTTCCCAATCGACGACCGCGCGAACGACGGTCGGATCGGTCTTGTCGAGGATGGTGTTGTCGATGCGGAAATCGCCGTGCACGATCGACGCGTCCGACGACTGGGGGAGCGCCTCGGTGAGCGCCGTGTGCAGGGCTGTGACGTCGGGAAGTTCGCGGGTTTTCACCCGATCCCATTGGCCTGCCCAGAGTTTCAGCTGACGGGTCAGGAAGCCTTCAGGGCGGCCGAAGGTGTCGAGGCCAACAGCGTGGTAGTCGACGGCGTGCAGGTCGGCGAGCACGCCGACGAGCGTCGAGGTTGTTGCCGAGACTTGCTCGTCGGACAGGCTGGCGAGGTCGGTTTGGTCGCGGATGACTTGACCGTCGACGAATTCGACAACGGTCATCGGTGCTCCCAAGGCCACACCGTCGGCGTCGAAGGCGACTGTTTTCGCGACTGGCACCGGGGTGCCCTGCAATCCGCGTGCAACGGTGTATTCGCGCGCCATGTCGTGGGCGGACGGCGTCAGACCGCTGGTTGGTGGACGACGGACAACCCAGGTGGACACATCGTCATAGGCCTTGAAGGTCAGGTTCGAGCGACCACCGCTGATCAACTCGACGCGCAGCTCACCCGATACCGCGATTCCGGTGTCGAGGAGATAGCGGCGCAGCGCGGGAATGTCCATGCCGGGCAGACTCATTCGGCTGGCTCCCGCAGAGCCCGTTTGGCTGCGCCGACGACGCGTTTGGCGATCGCCCAGCGATGCACTTCCGACGGTCCGTCGTAGACGCGGAACGGCCGGACTTCACGGGAGAGCCGGGCGAGGGGGAGATCTTCGGAGACGCCGAGTCCGCCGCACATCTGCACGCTGCGGTCGACGATGCGGAAGATCGCTTCGGCGCCATAGGTTTTGGCGATCGCGGTCGAATTCGACGCCGGTTGGCCCTGGTCGAGTTCCCAGCACGCCCGGACCAGCAGTGCTCGCGTTGCCGCGATGTCGATTTCGTTGTCGGCGACCATCTTCTGGATCATGCCGAGGTCGCCGAGGGTCGAGCCGAAGCCTTGACGTTGCGCAACGTGTGTGACGGCGACGTCGTGTGCGCGCCTGGCGGCACCGAGCCAGCGCATGACGTGGGTCATGCGAGCCGGTCCGAGGCGGACCTGGGCGTATTCGAAGCCGCGGTCGACTTCGCCGAGAACCGCGGATTCGGGGACGAACAGGTCGTCGAAGAACACCTCGCAGTGCCCGCCGATCATCGATTTGTCCAGGGTGCCGATGTGGCGGCCGACGCGCAGTCCCGGTGTGTCTGCGGGCGTGAGGAACATCGTGGCGCCACCGCGTAGGCCGGCGTCGCCGGACGTGCGGGCCATGATGATGAAGAACCCGGCACCGTCGGCGCCGGTGATGAACCATTTCTTGCCATTGATCACCCAGCCACCTGCTGTGGGCAAAGCACGAGTGGCCAGCGCCGCTGGGTCGGACCCTGCACCAGGCGCGGGCTCGGTCATGGCGAATGCCGACCGGACGTCACCGTGAGCCAATGGTGCGAGAAATTGTTGCTTCTGCTCGGGGTTGGCGACGTGGGCAAGCATGTGAACGTTGCCTTCGTCGGGTGCGGCGATGTTGAGCGCCGTCGGTCCGAACAACGAGTAGCCGGCCTCTTCGAAGACGGGGGCGCGGTCGGACATGTTCAGGCCGTGGCCGCCGAGTTCGAGCGGCGCGTGTGGTGCGAACACACCGGCTTGTTTTGCCGCGGTTTGCAGCTCGATCCGCAGTGCGTCACCGCCTGCGGCGGAAATGTCGCCGCCGTGGCGATCTTCGATCGGCAGCACCACGCCGCGGGTGAACGCGCGGGTGCGTTCGATCAACGAACTCACCTCGGGCGCATAGGTCAGGTCGATCGGCACGGGCCACTCTCCATCATTGATCGGGGCAACTGGCTGAACAATTCCGGGCCGAACGATCACTCGGTACTGAACAGGCGTTCTGGCCAGTTTTGCATACGACTCTCCCTGAGTCAAAGGTAATAGAAGGTTTTGGAGATGATTCATCGAACCTCTGCTACTGTTTGTGTTCAGCTATTCCGAACACACAGAGGGTTCAGCATGGGAACGCCGGTGCATGAAGCGATCAGGGCAGCGCGTCTTGCTGCGGGGTTGTCGCTGCGCGAATTGGCTCGTCGGATCGACGTCAGCCCGGCGACGTTGAGTGCGATCGAGAACGGCAAGACCGGTGTCTCGGTCGAGCGGCTTCAAATCCTGGCGCACGCACTGGAAACTACCGCCGCACAGCTGCTCGATCCTCGGTCCGTACCGCCTGCGAGAAATCACGAATTGCAGCCCAGCGCAACAGGATCGTGGCGAGAGTTTTTGCCGATGGCAGTCGACCCGGTGTTGTCCGCGGCGATCGAAGGATTCGTCGAGACGGGATATCACGGCGCCACGATGCGATCTATCGCGACCAAGGCGCATATGAGTGTGCCTGGCATGTATCACCACTACCGCGACAAGCAGGACCTCCTGGTTCGCATCCTCGACCTCACCATGGACGAGTTGCATTGGCGGGTCCGCGCTGCGCGCGACGAGGGCGCGTCGAGCATCGAGCGTGTTGCGTTGATCGTCGAGGCGCTCGCGTTGTATCACACGCACCGGCGTGAGCTGGCCTTCATCGGAGCGAGTGAGATGCGCAGCCTGGAACCGGCGAACCGTGCACGAATTGCGAAGTCCCGCAACGAGTTACAGCACATGCTCGATCACGAGATCGCCAGCGCGATCGCCGCGGGTGCCCTGAGCACGCGCCATCCTCGTGATGCCGGCCGCGCAATCTCGACCATGTGCACATCATTGCCGCAATGGTTTCGAATCGACGGACCGTCCACACCAGAACAGGTGGCTCGCGAGTACGCAGACTTTGCTCTGGACCTCCTGCGGAGGCACTGACGATGTCGCAGGCTGGGTCTCATCGAGCGTGTAGTTGTGCAGGCAAAATCGGCCGAAACAGGCTGAACAAGCGCACTCTCGGCAGACGGCCACGTCGAGCGCATAGAAATGGTGGCAAAACAGGCCCGCTCAACCACCAAAACTATGCACTCGGCGGAGGTCGCCGTGGCCGAGCGGATGCGGGCGACCAGCGCAGCGAATTGCTCGTCGTTGCGGACACAGCCCCCTACAAAGCGAAACTGCGGCCGGACGCAGAGCGGAGTGTGTGTCGGTCTGTAACGCAGCGATCGATTTCGGGCACTGCACAACAGATTTGATCCCCGTCGCACTGCAATGAATGAGGAGAACTCCTATGACGAACGACCAGGTTGCACGTGCTTTCTCCGGCCACCGCTTCGACGAAGCCTTCGATCGCCTCGACGAGAACGTGGTGTGGAACCTTATCGGCTACACCCGCCTGGAGGGTCGCCCCGCCGTGGTGGCCGCGTGCAACGGGACGACAGCCGGGAACGTCGATGTGACAACGAGCTGGCTGCGATTCGTCTCCACGGGAGACGGCGACGTCGTGGCCGTCGACGCCATCGGTCGCTACGAGGGCCCCGACAATGTCACCGCGGTGTCCTCTTGCGACATCTACGAATTCACCGACGGCGTCGTCCACACGATCACCTCGTACACCACCGAGGTGAACCCGGACGATTACCCGCTCACCGGCACACGTGAATAGTGGTCGGGGGCCGAGTGGTGGGGCATTCGTCGAGACCCGTGAACCTATTGTCTGCCTTGGCATTTGGCGATTCGAAATTCTGAGGTTGTTCGCCGAACTCCATACCGATACGTGGCCTATGCTCAGTGGTGGTTTTGCGTCAGTGTCTGGGTACACCTTGCCTAGCTGTGGAAATTCTTTTGGCGGATTCACTGTGACCCGATATTGCTGCGGCTGTGACCTCGCGCGGCCTACAGTGATCCGCGCATCCGACCAGGAGGACTCGTGGCCATCAAAGAGGCACCCAGCGGCAATCCCGCCGGTCACATCGAATACTTGCGAACCGACCCCGACCTACCCCCGGTCGGCATCATCGACCGAAGTCCAATAACACCGGCCAAGAAGGCGATCTTCGCGGTCATTGCGATCGTCGGCGCTATCGCGTGGGCGATGATCGCGATCGTTCGTGGTGAGCAGATCAGTGCTGTGTGGTTCGTGATCGCTGCGGCATGCACCTATGTATTCGCCTATCGGTTCTACGCCCGTCTCATCGAACTCAATATCGTGAAGCCGCGGGACGACCGCGCGACGCCGGCCGAGATCCTGGAGAACGGCAAGGACTACATGCCTATGGACCGGCGGGTCCTGTTCGGGCACCACTTCGCCGCCATCGCAGGCGCCGGGCCGCTGGTCGGCCCTGTGCTGGCCGCGCAGATGGGCTACCTGCCCGGGACGCTGTGGATCATCTTCGGGGTCGTGTTCGCCGGCGCCGTTCAGGATTTCCTGGTGCTGTGGGCGTCGTCGAAGCGCCGCGGCCGCAGCCTCGGACAGATGGCGCGCGAGGAACTGGGAGTTATCGGCGGTGCTGCGGCGCTCATCGGCGTCTTCGTCATCATGATGATCCTCCTAGCGGTGCTCGCGCTCGTCGTGGTCAATGCTCTGGCCGAAAGCCCGTGGGGTGTGTTCTCCATCGGCATGACGATTCCGATCGCCCTGTTCATGGGCGTGTATCTGCGCTTCCTGCGCCCAGGCAAGGTTTCCGAGGTTTCCCTCATCGGTTTCGCCTTGCTGCTGTTTGCGATCATTTCGGGCGGCTGGGTTGCCGAAACAGGTTGGGGCGAAGACTGGTTCACACTATCGAAGGTCACCATCGCATGGCTGCTCATCGCGTACGGGTTCGCGGCCTCGGTGCTCCCGGTCTGGCTGCTGCTGGCTCCGCGTGACTACCTGTCGACGTTCATGAAGGTCGGCACCATCCTGCTGCTGGCCGTGGGCATCCTCATTGCACGCCCGAACATCCAAATGCCCGCTGTGTCCGAATTCGCCACTGCCGGAAACGGACCGGCGTTTGCGGGATCGTTGTTCCCGTTCTTGTTCATCACGATCGCCTGCGGTGCTCTGTCCGGATTCCATGCTCTGATCGCGTCAGGGACTACCCCGAAGTTGCTGGAGAAGGAATCGCACACTCGGCTGATCGGCTACGGCGGCATGCTGACGGAGTCGTTCGTCGCGATCATGGCGCTGACCACCGCGTGCATTCTCGATCCGCACCTCTATTTCGCGATGAATGCGCCGGCGACGCTCACCGGTGGCGCGGCCGATTCTGCGGCAACCTACGTCAACGGGCTGCCGATCCCCAAAGGCGACGTCACCGGCGCATACCTCGCGCAGCAGGCAGCGGACGTCGGCGAGAAGTCGATCATCTCGCGTACAGGTGGCGCGCCGACGCTCGCCGTCGGTATCTCCGAAGTGCTCCACGGATTCCTGGGCGGCGCGAGTCTCAAACCGTTCTGGTACCACTTCGCGATCATGTTCGAGGCTTTGTTCATCCTGACGACCGTCGATGCCGGCACTCGCGTGGCCCGGTTCATGCTGTCCGATACCCTCGGCAACTTCGGCGGACCGCTCCGTAAGTTCAAGGATCCGTCGTGGCGGGTCGGCGCATGGATCTGCACGCTCGCTGTCGTCTTGCTCTGGGGATCGATCCTGCTGATGGGTGTCACAGATCCCCTCGGTGGTATCAACACCTTGTTCCCGTTGTTCGGCATCGCCAACCAGCTGCTTGCGGCGATCGCGCTGACGGTCATTCTGACGATCATCGTCAAGAAGGGTTTGTTCAAGTGGATTTGGATACCCGCAATTCCGCTCGTGGGTGATCTGGTCGTGACCATGACGGCCTCTTGGCAGAAGATTTTTTCCGGCGATCGCGCAGTCGGCTACTGGTCGCAGCACAGTGCGTTCGTCGACGCCAAGGAGGCAGGCAAGACGACTTTCGGGACTGCAAAGACACCGGACGCGATCGACGCGGTCATCCGCAACACCTTCATTCAAGGCACGCTCTCGATCGTGTTTGCGGTGCTCGTGCTGATCGTCGCGGCGACCGGGTTCCTGGTGTGCGTCAAAGCGTGGCGATCGGGCGGCCAGCCCACGACCGAATCTCCCGAGGAACCGTCGAAGATCTTCGCGCCCACTGGATTCATTCCGACGGCAGCCGAGCGGGAGGTCCAGAAGGAGTGGGACGAACTGATCAAGGCTGGCACGGTTCGCGCACCGGGGGCAGCGCACGCGAAGGGAGTCCATTAGAAATGAAGACGCAGTCGACGGGCCCTTTGACGGCCGCAGCACGGTCGGTGAAGTGGTGGTTCACCTCGGTCATGGGCGACCACGACTACGCGCGCTACGTCGAACACATGCGAGTGAAACATCCGGAAATGAAAGTGCCCTGCGAGCGCGAATACTGGCGCGCACGGCACGCCGACGCGGACGCGAACCCCGGGGCGCGGTGCTGTTGACCGGGCTGGCTCGGATATCACAGTCGCGTCGGTAGTGACGCGACCCGTTTTGTTGCCTTCGCCCGGTATGCTCGCCGAGCAATTTCCGCAGGCGATGTTGCCCGCGCCGATCAGCTGAAGTCGATACCCCATTTCGACTGTCGTTGGAAGGACCGCGCCTGGCCATGTCTTCTCCCACCGATCTCGAGTTTCTGCTTCGAGTGCTGCTCGCCACCGGTTGCGGTGCGGTCATCGGGATGGAACGTCAATATCGCTCCCGCACCGCTGGGCTGCGCACCCAGGCTCTCGTGGCTGCCGGGGCGTGCGCCTTCGTGCTGTTCGGCGTGCAAACGGGTGCGGAGGCCCCACCCCTGCAGATCGCCGCCTACGTGGTGTCCGGTGTCGGGTTCCTCGGCGGTGGTGTCATTCTGCGGCAGGGCTTTTCGGTGCAGGGCCTCAACACCGCCGCCACGCTGTGGTGCTCGGCTGCCATCGGTTGCCAGGCAGCGGGCGGTCACGTCATCCCTGCGCTGACGATGACGGGCGTCGTGCTGGGAATCCACGCCGTGTTGCGTCCCCTTGGGCGCCTACTCGACAAGGCGCCCGCGGCGAAGACCGAAGCGGTCGCTGCCTACGTCGTCATCGCCCGCGTGCGACGTAAGCACGAGGCACACCTGCGGGCGCAGATCCTGCACACTCTCGACGGTCCAGACATCACGATCCACGGCCTTTCAGGCCGCTTCGTCGACGACGATTCCACCGCCAACGCCCTGACCGAACTGCGGGTCGAGTTGCTGATCGAGGGCCCGGCCGAAGGCATTCTCGACAAACTGGTGACCCGTGTTTCGTTGGAACCAGGTGTCTACGCCGTCAATTGGCGGGCCGCCGACACTGGCCAATACGACGGCGATGACGATCTCGACGACCAGGGACCGCTTCGATAGCTGCTCAGACCAGGGACTGAAAAATGTCCAAACGAGCTCGGACTGCACCGCCGTCGGTCATGTCGACGCAGTCGAGGAGCCAGTCCTTTGCGGTGGCGAGGTGGGTTTGGCGGACGGCGGCCTTCGTGAGCGGTATGTGTGTCGGTCGCACCGTGAACGCTCGAACGCCCAACGCGCACAGGAGCGGGACTGCCGTGTCGTCGACGGCGAGTTCGCCGCAGACGGCGACCTTGCGCTCGTGAAATCCGTCGCAGGTTGCCTTCACGAGTTGCAGTACCGCCGGATCCAAGTTGTCGGAAAGATGTGCCACCGCAGCGTTTCCGCGTTCTGCCGCCAATGTGTACTGCGTGAGGTCGTTCGTTCCGATGCTGACGAAGTCGACGTACCGCGCGAGAGTTGCGGCACGGAGGGCGGCAGCGGGAACTTCGACCATGACGCCGACACCTATTTGGGGGTTACCACCGCAGCGCGCTACAGCCCAGTCGAGGAGTTTGCGCGCAGCCACGACCTCCGCGACGGTGGCGACCATCGGGAACATCACGTTGACGCGATGGGTCAAGGCGGTCTGCGCGATTGCGACGAGTTGGTCTGACAGGAGCGTCGGAAACGTGAGTCCGTACCGCAGTCCCCGGGTTCCGAGAAACGGATTCGCCTCCAGCAGCTGCGGTACATATGGCAACGATTTGTCGCCACCGATATCGAGTGTGCGAATCGTGAGTTGCCGGTCACCGAGAGTTTCGGCAATGGCCTGGTAGATCGCGGCTTGTTCGTCGACTGTGGGCGGAGTCGGTCGATCGAGGAAGAGGAACTCGGTCCTGACCAGTCCGGCGAGATCGGCACCGTTCTCCGCCGCGCGCCGCGCGTCCTCGACCGAGCCGATTGTTGCGCCGACGACGATCTCGACGCCGTCGCGCGTCACCGCAGGCTCGAAGGCCTGAGTTTGTGCTCGGCTGAGACGTTCGTCGAGGTCGGCCTGGCGGGATCGGAACTTGGTGAGGGTCGACTTGGCCGGATTGACTGCGAGTTCGCCCGACGATCCGTCGAGGGCGACGACTGTGCCGCTCGCAATGTCGATATCCGCTCCACCGACCGCCGGAATTCCGTTGGCTCGTAACAGGACGGCAGTGTGCGAGGTTGTACTGCCAGCGGCCAGCACGACTCCGCTCACTCGCTCACGATCGAGTTCGAGAACCTGGGCAGGGGTGAGATCGCCGGCGATGACGATGCCGGACGCGCCGATGATCGACGGTGCAACAGTGCCGCTCAACGCGTGCTGAACTTGCGCACCGACCGCTCGCACGTCTGCCGCGCGCTCACGGATGTATTGGTCGGATACATAGCCGAAAGCTGCTGTAACGAGCTCGATTTCGGCTGACCATGCACGTATTGCGTTCTCGCCGGACAAGATACGCGCGCGAGCGGTGTCCAACAGTTCGGGATCGGTCAGCAGGGCTGCGTGCACGTCGAAAATTTGGGCGGCGCCTTCACCGATTCGGTCCGCGGCAGTGCGGCGGTCGTGCGACACGATCTCGGTAACTGTCGCGATAGCGGATTCGAGTAGGCGGAGCTCTTTGTCTGCTCCCTGTGATTCTTCCGGCATCGGACCGACTGAATCATCGGCTGTCCATGCGGGACCGATCCCCACTCCGCGCGATAGGCCGACGGTGCGGGCCTTGGGAAGGTTGGACGCCAGCGGAGCGTTCGAGTGGAGGGCAGCTACGGCGGTCACGGCATCGTCTGCCTGATTGCCCGTCGCCCGCACCTCCACCACATGGCCCGAGCGGACGCCCAGCGTCACCACCTTGGTCAGGCTGGCTGCCGACACCCAACCTGACGCGGTGGTCGCATTGCGCACGTGCACGACTGCGTCGAACTGTCGCGCAGTTGCAACGAGCCGGGCGCCGGGACGGGCGTGCAGTCCATGCGGGTCCGCAACTGTGAAATGCGCGGTGCGGTAATCAGTTTCTGTGACGCTCGACAATTCGGGTGGCGATCGTCGGACAAGCTCGAGCCGCTTGTCTTCGAGCCCCTCGCGCGCAGCCGCGGCGACCTCGTCCGGTGTGCCGCCGGCTTCGGCGGCGATGACGGCGGCGATCAATCCCTCGTCGAGCGGGACCTGGCAGAGGGTCACGCGCTGGCGAAGCTCGTCTGCGAGGAGCTCGAGCACCGACGGTGCGGATGGGTCCACAGTGTCTGGATCCATCAGCACGACTACCCCGGTGCCGTCATCGACGTGTGCGATTGCCGCTGCGACCTGCATCGGGTCGATGCCGGTGGCGCCGTCGATCGGCACCTTGGGAAACATTTTGCGCGCGAGGGTGACTGCTGCGCCCGCAAGTGCGCCGTTGTCCGAAACGACGACGATGCCGATCACGTGCACCTCCTCCGGGCAGGCTGTCATGACCATTCTTACGCGCAATCCCTCCTGCCTTGGGCAGGTGGCTCGGATCGGGCAGCGGTGGTCGCCTGCGGGTGAGCTAGACCGACATCGGTGCAGTATTCAGCCACTCACGCAATTTGTCGTACACGCGGTCGTCGTTGAGGAGGGTGAAATGGTTGGCTGGTCCGAGATGTATACCGTCTTCCTTACGGAATCCGATGGTGCGCTTGCGGTTACGCCCAGACGCGCTGGGGACCAAGACGAGCCCGTCGCCGATGACCATGCCGAGCGGGTGGCGTGGGTTGTGGGTGACGCTGGCGGACACGAAGCAATGCATCGCTCCGTCGAGCAGCGGCACTTCTTTACACACCGCGGCACGCAAGGAATCAGCATCACGGTCGCGCCAGTCTTCGTCGACGAGCGAACCCGCCCGCAAGTCCCGGATTCCCCCGCTACGGCGGCGCAGCAGATTTCCGAACGGTCGCGTCTCGGGCAACAACGCCAGTGCCGCGCTCCCGTAGTGCACGAGCCCTTCGAGCGGCGCGCCGAGATGCGGAGACCCAAGGCACACAACGTGCTTCACGCGACTCGCCCAGTACTCGCCGTCGAGTTGCGCTCGGTAGCATGCGCTTCGCGCGATCAACCCACCCATCGAATGGCCTACGAGCGCAATCTGTTCCACGTCCACTGGCCATTGCTCGACGAGGTCGCCGAGCAATCCACACAGTTCGCTGCCGTTGTCCGAGATACGTCGGCCCGAGTTGAAACGGATCTCGATGGGTGTGTAGTCGAGGTCCTCGGCAAGCCGCTGCCCGTAGGTTCGGCGTCCGCCGAGATGCCACCCGAACTCCGTTTCCATCAGGCCGTGCATGAACACGACGATGCGGCCGGTAGCGCGCGGAAACGCGTCCGCCAACCCGGTGGTAGTGACCGGCACAGGCATGCCGTCGATGCGGATCGTCATGGGCGACGCGAGGATCGACGACTCCGCGGCGAGCGCATCACCGCGTAAGCCTTGCAAGATTCCGAGCAGCAGCGCACCGCGTCGGGTCTGCGACGGAGGCGCATCGATCGTGAGATCGGCGGTCTCACCCGCAAGTCGCGCCACGCGCCGGGCTGTATCCCCGACGACGGAGTACACGCCGTCGGTGACTGCGTCGTGCACGATCTTGACAGGCTTGGCCGAATTGCCGAGGCCGAGACGGACGCCGCTGAAAATTCGGTCGGAGATCGCGCGGTGGACAGATCCGACTCCGTCGGCCGCTCCGCCGAGTTCATCGAGGGCCAGACGCGCCAGCGCGCGTACCTCCGCCTTGCGTTGCACTGCTGCTGTAGGCATGAATTTGAGTGTACAAAAGTGCACTCAAATCGTCACGGGAATCTGAGTCGACCCCTGCTTAGCGGTGCAAAACCAGTCCGGCGATGCCGGAAATCGGGGTATGCAGGTCTGCCAGGACCGTTGGGTCGCCACCGGCGGCAGGTACCCGCCAGATGCGGCCACCGAGGTCGGAGACGTAAGCCATACCGATTGCGCTGTCGACAGCGAGGCCGATGGCTTCGGCAAAGCCACCGCCGAGGATCTGCGGACTGGTGCCGCGTTCGCCTGGCCCCGGAACCGGCGCCCGGTTGAGTGTGTTGCCGTTCGGCGGCGCGCCGCGGTCGGTCCAGTACAAGTAGTCGCCGACGATTTCCAGGTCGATCGGTTCGGGCAACTGATCCCAGAGCAGTTCGATGTCGGTACGGGTGAACGCGGTCTGCCCGGGTGGGATGTCCAGGCCGGCGCGAAAGATGCGGCCGCGGCCGCCTTTTGCCGGGCCTTTCTGCGTCCAGTACAAATGCCGACTGTCGGTGTCGACGGCGACGCCGATACATTCGCCGAGTCCCTCGTCGTCGCGAGGGTTTACTACCAGATCGGTCAGACCAGATCCGTCGGTTCCGACGCGGCTGACGCGAAATCCTTCACGGTCGCCGAAGTACAAACCTCCGGCACCGTCGTAGGCGAGTTGCTTACCTGTCGTGATCGCGCCTTGGGTGGTGACATCGCGGCATTCGGTGCCGTCGTACTTGATCGCGTGGATGCCACCATTAGGCGCCGAGTAGTCGAGACCCGCTTCGCCGGGAATGTCGGGCCTCCTCGTTGGCCGACCCATTGTCGTCCAATAGATCTCGCGTCCGTCGACGACGATCCCGTCGGGAAACCGGCTTGGAGAATCCGCGTACAGCGGTTCGACTACGCCATCGTCGACGGACACCTGCAGGATCTCACCAGTGCGAATTCCCAACGCGAGCAATACGTCGAACATGGGACCAGCCTCCTCTCATTTCGGTTCGTAGTGGAAGTCCGAAGCGTATGGGGAAACGGCTAGCCTGGCCGGCGATAGGCGGGGGCCTTGCTGCTGCTGACGGGGTTGAGGGTGCGAAGCAGTGGCAGGGTGCGCCGTGGCACGACGGTCGACAGAATTACCACGCTCGTCGAGCGCACCACCGAGCCGGACCGGTCGATCTGCAGGAGGACCTCCTGGAGTCCGCGGTGCGAGTCGGCGCCGATTCGGCACAGTACGTCGCCGGATCCCGTTGTCGCGTATGCCTCGAGTACACCAGGAATTGTCTCGAGGGCGGTGGCGACCGCGTCCAGGGCACCTTGGGAAATCTCGAGCGTCACGAACGCTTGGACGTCGAAACCTGCTGCTGCGACGTCGATCTCCGGCCTGTAGCCGGCAATGACGCCAGCTTCTTCCATTCGGCGGATGCGAGATTGGACGGTGGCTCGCGCAACCCTTGTGTGCCTGGATAATTCGAGTACGCCGACGCCAGGCCGCTCGTGCATCGCTGCCAGGATGGCCAGATCCAGGTCGTCCAGATTCGAATCGCGCGCCATGATTAGATTCTATCCACTTTGTCCAGCTATTCGGCCCTAGCGGTAGTACGAAATGACACCGTGGCTATCGAATCGGGTCGACATTGCTCAACCGCACGTTGCAGGCTTCTCTAGAGCCATGACGATCGAAGATTTGACCACCGACGAACAGCTGGCGCACTTGAGCGTCGATCAGCTCAGAGAGTTGGTCGGATTGGTCGACTACGACTCGAGCCTGGATCCGTTCCCGGTCAGCGGCTGGGACGGCATCGTGTGGATCGTCGGCAACGCGACGCAGACGGCGCACTACTTTCAGTCTGCGTTCGGCATGGAGCTCGAAGCGTATTGCGGTCCGGAGACCGGCAATCGTGACCACAAAGCGTTCGTAATGCGAAGCGGCGCTGCTCGTTTTGTGGTCAAAGGCGCTGTGGACCCGAACAGCGAACTGGTCGCACGCCACGCAATGCACGGCGACGGGATCTCCGATATTTCCTTGGCTGTGCCAGACGTGGACCGGTGTATCCGGCGCGCGGTGGCGCAGGGCGCGGTCGTGCTCGAACCTCCCCACAACAGCACCGACGAGCACGGCACGGTCCGCCTCGCCGCGATTGCGGCCTACGGCGATGTCCGGCACACGTTGGTCGATCGGTCGAATTATTCGGGACCCTACCTGCCCGGCTACGTCAGCCGATCGTCATCGCACGCGCGACGAGAAGGCGCGCCGCACAGATTGTTTCAGGCGATCGATCACGTTGTCGGAAATGTCGAACTCGGGCGTATGGACGAGTGGGTCGACTTCTACAAGCGTGTTATGGGGTTCACGAACATGGCGGAGTTCATCGGCGACGACATCGCGACGGACTACTCGGCATTGATGAGCAAAGTCGTTGCCAACGGCAACCACCGGGTCAAGTTTCCGCTGAACGAACCGGCGATCGGGAAGCGCAAATCACAGATCGACGAGTATCTCGACTTCTATCGCGGTCCGGGCGTTCAGCACATTGCGCTGGCATGCAGCGACATCATCGGATCGGTGGACGCGCTGCGACGGGAGGGGATCGAGTTCCTGGAGACGCCTGACGCGTACTACTCCGACGCCGAGTTGCGCGCCCGGATCGGCCGTGTTCGAGTCCCGATCGACGAACTTCAGAGTCGTGGAATCCTCGTCGATCGGGACGAGGACGGGTATCTGCTGCAAATCTTCTGCCGGCCGTTGACAGATCGGCCTACCGTGTTCTTCGAGTTGATCGAACGTCATGGCTCGCTCGGGTTCGGTGTCGGAAACTTCAAGGCGTTGTTCGAAGCGATCGAGCGGGAGCAAGAACGGCGCGGCAACTTCTGATCGGAGGGCAGTCGTGGCGCATTACCTGAGGGTGGGCAACGTTCCCGCCAAGCGGCATACGCAGCATCGCGGTCCGAGTGGTGCGCTCCGCGAGGAACTTGTCGGCGAAGAGGGCTTCTCGGCAGATTCCTCGTTGGTTTATCACGTGGGCGTGCCGTCTGCGATCCGTGCGGCTCACCGATGGGAGCTGCCGGACCTGACTACGAGCCCGAACGAACCGTTGTTGCCCAGGCATTTTCGGCTCCACGATCTGTTCGATGGGTCAGCGGGCGATGCCGTCACAAACCGCCGCCTTGTACTTGGGAACGCCGATGTCCGGATCAGTTATGTTGTCGCGAGCAAGATTTCGCCGTTGTATCGAAATGCCGTCGGCGACGAGTGTGTCTACGTCGAATCCGGGACTGCCACAGTCGAAACGGTTTTCGGGTCGCTCGATGTTGGGATGGGCGACTATGTGATCCTTCCGCGTGCAACGATTCATCGCTGGCTGCCTCACGCGTCCGGCGTTCGGCTCTACATTATCGAAGCGAACGGTCATATCACCCCGCCCTCGAAGTACTTGTCGCGCTACGGCCAGTTCTTGGAGCAATCGCCATACTGCGAGCGCGATTTGCGCGTTCCTGGTCCGCCGACGGTGGTCGATGAAGGCGACACCGAGGTCTACATCAAGCACCGGGGGAGGGGTGCCGGAGGCCTGTCGGGCACGGTGCACGTCGTACCACGGCACCCGTTCGACGTCGTCGGATGGGATGGCTGCTTGTACCCGTACGCGTTCAATGTCGCCGACTTCGAGCCGATCACCGGCCGCGTGCACCAGCCGCCCCCGGTGCATCAGGTGTTCGCCGGCCCGAATTTCGTGGTCTGCAACTTCGTTCCGCGCAAGGTCGATTACCACCCGCTGGCGATTCCCGTGCCGTATTACCACTCGAACGTCGACTCGGACGAGGTGATGTTCTACTGTGGCGGCGACTACGAGGCCCGCAAGGGGTCCGGCATCGGTCAGGGCTCTGTTTCCTTGCACCCGGGTGGCCACTCGCACGGACCGCAACCCAGCGCGATCGAAAACAGCTTGGGTGCAGAGTTTTTCGATGAGCTGGCCGTGATGGTCGATACGTTCCGCCCGTTGGAACTCGGCGAGGGTGGCAGCGCCTCCGAAGACGACAGCTACGCCGGATCCTGGGTGCGGAACATGTGATGGGCCGAAACACATTTGGACCACAGACGCTCCCTTGCGGCATCGCGGAGATAGCCGGGCGAACCGGCGTCGTCAGTCGGATCTCTGACCAAGTAATCGATCTCATGCCCATCGCGGCGCAACGCGCTCCGGAACTGGTTGCGTTGCTGAACCATTCGTCGCTCAATCCGCTGCTGAGTGCCGGACGGTCGGTGTGGGATGCGCTGCGCGGTCACCTCACCGAATGGGTCGGTGACATGGCGCAGTTGACGCCGCATCTGCATCCGCTCGCCAGTGTGAAGATGTTGCTGCCGTTCGCCGTTGGGGATTACGTCGACTTCTATTCGTCGCGTCAGCACGCCGAGAACGTCGGCAGAATATTCCGTCCCGGTCAACCCATGCTGCCGCCAAACTGGCTGCACATGCCGATCGGCTACCACGGTCGGTCCGGCACCGTCGTTGTCTCCGGCACGCCGGTGCGGCGACCCAGCGGCCAATTCCGTTCCGGGGCAGGCGAACCGCCAGTGTTCGGTCCCTGCGCCCGGCTCGATTTCGAGGCAGAGGTCGGGTTCGTGATCGGAGCGGATAGCGCAATCGGTCAGCCGATATCGACGCAGGAATTTGCCGATCATGTGTTCGGCGTCGTGCTGGTCAACGACTGGTCCGCGCGCGACATTCAGGCCTGGGAGTATGTTCCGTTAGGCCCATTCCTTGGAAAATCATTTGCCACAAGCATTTCCGCATGGGTAACACCACTGGCCGCGCTCGACAATGCGTGGACTTCGCCACCGGACCGCGAGGTCGAAGTGCTGCCGTACTTGGGAGACGGGGCGGGCCTGAACGTGACGCTAGAAGTAGCGGTGAATGGTGTAGTGATCTCTAATCCGTCACTGCGCGACATGTATTGGACTCCGGCTCAACAACTGGCGCACATGACGATCAACGGCGCGAGCACCCGCGCCGGCGACCTGTTCGCCTCCGGCACGGTATCCGGACCGGAGCCGTCGCAATGGGGCTCGCTGCTCGAGCTGACCTGGAATGGATCGAACGGGTCATATCTCGCGGACGACGACGAGGTGACGATCACCGCGACCGCACCAGGCCCGAACGGCACAACAATCGACTTAGGCGAGGTCAGCGGCGTGGTCACGAGCTAGGCTGCGCCGCGAACCGCCAGTCGAAGCGGTGTGTCGTCGTCCATCGTGGCGAAGAACCGGCCGAGCATATCTTCGACGTGGCTCATCGATTCCGCACAGAACAGCACCGGCTGGTAGCGGGTGATGTCGTAGCGCATCGTGCCCATCGCCGCGATGTCGAGCGGCTCGAGGTCGGCGTGGCGGAATTCCTCGATCTCACCGTACGACGACAGCAGTCCGGTGCCGTATGCCCGGACCTCGCCGCCCTCGCGCAGCACGCCGAATTCGAGCGTGAACCAGAACACGTTGGACAGAAACTTCAGCGCAGCATCGGTTTCCAGCCGAGTAGTTGCGGCACCCACGAGCCGATACAGGTCAGCGAAACGTGGGCTGGCGAGCTGGTTCGCATGGCCGATGATCTCGTGCACGGCATCTGGCTCGGGTGTGTAGAACGGCGCGGAGTGATGGCGGATGTACTGCGTCGAGTGGAACGTGCTGTCGGCGAATGATGCGAAGAAGTCGCGCAGCGGAACGAGACCGGCAGCGGGTGCGTAGCGGAAACCGGTCAGTGGCGAGAGCGCAGCGCTCACCTCGTCAAGTTGCGGAATGCGGTCGGTCGGCAGGTTCAGGCGCGCGGCGGATTCGAGGAATTCGGTGCACGCGTATGTGCGGTGTTTGCGAGCCAATTCGACCGACACGGTGCGCCAGACGTTGTGCTCTTCGTCGGTGTAGTCGACATGCGGAATCGGATCGCCCGGTCGATAGGCAAGAGCGAGCGCCGCAATGGCGTTTCGCCGCGTGCGGTAGTCGGGATCGCCGACTCCCGGGTGTTCGCTGGTGAGCTGGACGGTCACGGCACCGTCTGGCCCCTTGACCACCGGCGAGTAGAGCTGACCTTCTTCGAACATGTTTCCACCGAACATCGGTTCACTGAAGTCGGCAACCGGGCGACATTGGGCTGTACAACCTGTACAGATCGGAGGCGCTCGCTGCGGTCGAGCTAGATTCCGAGACTAGAATCGCGCTCACCCGTTCAGGGGTAATCATCTAGGGTTTAAGGGCAGCAGCCAAAGGATCGCCCCACCTCTGCCAAAGGTTGGGGGCGATTTCGGCGTTTCAAGCCACATTTACCCGCACACCCGGCGAATCTCCGAACTCGTGGAACTCGACGTAGTCAGGGTCAGCACCGTCTGGAATGTCGAATACCAGCGTCGCCCTCAGCGTGTTGCCTGGGTTGATGTCAGCGCGGACGATCAACTGTTCGTTGACGACCAGTTCCGCGGCTGAATCGGCCCCGAACTCGCGACCTGCGGTGTCGTAGAGCCGCTGGTAAGAGCTGCTGAACCGATGGGGCTTCGTACCCGTGTTGACGATATCGACGTGTACGAGGACGAACTGTCCTTGCGGCTCGCGGGTGAGCAGCCCTTTTCCGACGGTTTCCGCAGTCTCAACCTTGGTTACCTCGTATTCGAGGTTCGCCTTTGCGGTCTCGACGTGGGTTACTGCGTCCTCCGAGTTTCCTTTTGCGGCGTTGGACTTTCGGTTGTGGTCGGCGATCACACCCACTGCGAGTAGGGCGATCAGAACGGCACCAACTGTTAGTGACACCCACTTAGGAATGGTCAACCTGTTAGGCGGTGGAGGCGGCGGAAACGTCTGCGCCGGGTACTGCTGCGACATCACGTGCCCTTCGCGATCCTCCCCGCCCCGCGTGAAGCATATGCCCGATTCACCTCGGGCCGTTGCGCTTCAGCCGACGCGGCTTTGACCGAGCCTGCGTGCGCACATTGTCCATACGTGTCTGAACCCCCTTGTTGGAGCCTAATCACCAACTGGTGGGCGCCGGCTGTCTGCTCCGCCGGCTGTCCGGTGCGGCGATCACCGCAGCCACAGCACAAATTGCTATCTGCAGAGGTAATAGCGTGCGGAAAAGGTCTGTGGATGGCTAAACCGTCTGTGGCTGTGGATTGTGGCGGGCGAATTAAGGCGGCGGACGCAAGTTTTGATCCTCGCGCTGAGCGGCGGATCATCCTGACCGCCGTCACGGCCGGTCTGTCCTATGCGAGCACCGCCGTATTCACGGTCTTGCTCCCGATGATGTGCATGACTCCCGCAATCCTCGGTCTGGACTATGGATTTGGCGTTACGGCGAAAGGCTTCGCCCAATTCCAGGCGCCGATCGGCGCTGCTGCAGTGGTCGGTGGCCTGATTGTCGGGCTCTGCGTGCCGCGGATCCGCCCGCGTCTGTTCATGGTCTCCGGCCAATTTCTGCTCGTCCTGGGCGCGGCACTGACAGCCTTGTCACACGACACCAAAGGGCCTTTGATCGCGTTCGCGTTGATCGAGGGGCTCGGTCTCGGAATGACCTATGCCGCAGTCCCGAACCTCGTGATCTCGGCGGTCCCATCGCAATTGCAGGCCACAACGTCGAGCATCGTCTCTGTATTTCAGAGCGGCTTGGCAGCGATTCTGCCGGTGATCGTCTTTACCGTGCTGAATTCGCATATCGCAATAGTGTTGCAGGGTAACGCTTTCTACACCAATGATGGGCTTCGTCTCGGATTCCTCATAGCCGCAGGCGCTGCGCTCGTGGGAGGTTTTGCGGCACTTGCATTGCCGAGGCGTAGCCGCGATCACGAGAGCCCAGCACCGATCGCGACTGACCACCGGGGTGACGAGGTCCTGGTCGGATAGATCAACCGCTGTTCGGCTTCGTCGTCGCCCGAGGTCAGGAGACGGTGAAGGCGAGCAGTTGTGGGCTCGCGAAGGTGCCGCGCCAGTAGGGCCATCATCGGATCACCGAGGCGTTGCGGGCGCGAGACGAAGAAGCGGCGCGACGAGCAATGGAGGAGCATATCGTCGGCACAATCCTGGTGATCCGCGACGAGAGCGTCGTGTCCGAAGTCTGACAGCACGAATTTGCGCGACAGGTATGGTCACCCTCTTGCGGGCATGGCCTCAGTCGTCGAATTCGGTCGCGCCGAGGGCGATGTCCCACTGGCCGAGTCCGTTTCGGGCGAGACCCATGAGGATCAGGCCCATTCCTTCGAGCCAGTGCGCCATGTCCAGGCCGCCGACGTCCAGCGGGCGCAGACCGAGGCTCTCGATGAACTTCGACACGTATGTCTTGGCTTGCGCATCGTCGCCTGCGACGAACACATCCAGTGCCCGGTCCGCCTTCAGGACATGAGCGAAGACGGTGTTGAAGGCCTTCACGACACTCGCGCCCGCGGGTGCCACCTTGGCAACTTCCTGCGCGACCGAAGTGTCATCGGCGATTGCCAGCCCGTCGGCCGCGGGATTGAACGGGTTGCTGATGTCGACGATGACCTTGCCTGCCAAGGCGTCTCCGTATTGGGCGACGACGGGAACGACATTGGCGTACAACAGCGCCATGATGACGACGTCCCCGACAGGGACGGCGCCGAATTCGCCTGTCGTGGCGCTGTCGCCGAGAGTCTTGGCCAGGTCAGCGGCCTTGGACGGGTCGCGGCCGATGACCTCGACGCTGTTGCCACCCGCCACCGCCAGCGTGCCGATGGTGCGGGCCATGTTCCCCGTGCCGATGATGCTGATGCTGCTCATGAGGGTTCCTGTCTTTGGGTGTCGATCGGAAAAGTTGACCTTCTCGAACTGGTTGAGCCCTGAGGAGGCGGGGACGCCACCGTTCAGATCACTGTGGTGCCGCCGTCGACCACCAGTTCCATGCCATTGACATAGCTCGAATCGTCGGAGGCGAGGAACAACGCGGCCGACGCAATCTCCTCTGGCCTGCCCATCTCTCGCCGCGGGATAACGGACTCGAACTGCGCCATCGCCTCGGCGTCCATCACCTTCGCCAACATCGGCGAACCGACCTGACCGGGGGTCAGCACGTTCACTCGAATCTTCCTGTCCCGCAACTCCGAGACCCATACCCGCGCGTAGGCGGGCAGCACGGCCTTGCTTGCCGCGTACACACTCCAATTGGGGTAGCCCCGCAGCGATGCGTTCGACCCGGTCATGAAGATCGAGCCGCCGTCGTTGAAGAGCGGCAGCGCTTTCTGGACCGTGAACAGCGTGCCGCGCGCGTTCACTGAGAAGGCGGTGTCGAAGTCCTCCTCGGTGATCTCGCCGAGCTTGTTCTGCGCGCCCGTCCCGGCGCTTGCCCACAACACGTCGATCGCGCCCTTTTCCCGCGCGACCGTCTTGAACAGGCGGTTCAGATCGTCGAGGTCGGCGGAATCGCCCTGCACGCCGGTCACATTCGACCCGATCAGTTCGACCGCTTCGTCCAGTACGTCCTTCCGCCGGCCTGTGATGAAGACATGAGCACCTTCCTCGACGAACAACTTGGCGCCGGCCAGCGCCATGCCACTTGTCGCGCCGGTGATCACTGCGACCTTGCCATCGAGCTTTCCCATGACGACTCCATTCGTTTGGCAGTCGATGTTATGTACACCGATCTGCGTGCTTAACGTAGCCCACAGTTGGAGGGAGCACAACCTATGCACACCGATCGGTACCCAACTGGGCTACTCTTGGTCCATGACGGAGTTGGAGAAGGGGCCGCGAGGCCTGCGCCGCGGCAGGGGTGCACGAGAGCGCATCCTCGGTGCTTCACGACAATTGTTCCGCGATCAAGGCATCAACAGCACCGGCCTGGACCAGCTCTGCGCGGTAGCCCAGGTGTCCAAGCGTACGTTTTACCAGCACTTCACCAGCAAGGATGAGCTGATCGCCGAGCATCTACGCCGATTCGATCCCGACATCCTGTCCGAGGTGTTCGATCGCACCGATCTCACACCCCGCGAAAGGCTCCGCGCCCCTTTCGGCATTCAGGCACCGCTGTGCCCGTTCATTGCGGCGGCCGTCGAACTTCACGACCCAGGCCACCCGGCACGCGTGCACGCCAGCGACTACAAGAAAGCTTTTGCCGCGCGGCTCACCGACACCGCGCGCGAGGCAGGTGCCGCAAACCCGGAACAGCTCGGCGAACAACTGGCGCTGCTGCTCGACGGCGCCTCCGCCCGCAGCCGAGTGCTCGACGCCGACACCTTCGCCACCGCCGCCGCCATCGCAGATGTCCTCATCGACAACGCAATTCCCACGGCAGCGGTACCGCCTGCGCAGGCGGGTGACCCGGCCGTTGGTACGGAGCCGCACGCCAGGTCCGGCGGCGAGTCCAGCCCTACCGTCGTGGATTCCAGCGCGCACGGTGGATCACGAAATACCCGGTGACCCAGAGCGTAACGGAATCGGTACGGGTGTGGCCGCCACGCCGGCGGAGGTCCGGGTTTCATCCAAAGTAATGCGCCGCTGCTAGAGCGCATCGGAATCTCGTTACCCGCGAGGGAGTGTTGGCTGCGCCGTCGAGGCTTGGCACTTGAGTTCGAGGTTGTTTCCGGCTGGGTCGCGGATGAACACCGCGTAATAGTCCGGTGCGTACTCCGGCCACAGCCGAGGCTCATGGAGGATCTCGGAGCCGAGCGCGATGGCGAGCTCGTGGCCACGTCGGACGATCGTCTCATCCTCGACCCTGAGCGCAAGGTGAGTCTGGCGACCACCTAGATCGGTCGCTAGGGAGAAGAACAGCTGGGCGGGCTCGCCAGGTAGGGCGTACCCGATCAGGGTCGGCGTATCGAAGGTTCGCGTACCTCCGGCCAGGCCGACGACCTGGTTGTACCAGTCGCCGATTGCGTTCAGGTCGTCGACTTGCAAGACGACGTGGTCGAGCAGAGGCATGGGCTTCTCCAGTCCTTCGGTGGCCCCGGTCTAGAGGGCCTCCCGTAACACCGGGACGACCTCGCTGGCGAAGGTCTAGAGCATCAGGAGGTGGCTGGCGTTGGCGTGAGCCATGTTGCGGTACTTAGGAGTCTGACACGTTTGAGCTTCTGGCGGGATGTGTGTATTGATGGGCGGCCCCGCGATCCGAAGACCGAGGCGGCCCACCACATCTTGTTTCCAGATTCTGGGTTCCCAGATCACGGCCGTGTTCAGATCCCGCGTGGAACACGTCCCTCGGCCGAACCCTGTATCAGTTCCCGACGGGCTGGCTCAGGTCGTAGACCGTGGTGCCGCCGACCGTCTTGGCGGTGAAGTTGGCCTCGACCCACGCGGTGATTTCAGCGCCACTGCCCGAGTCGCCGCCGGGGCCGCCGCCTCGACCGCCGCCGTAGAAGTACGAGATTTCGCCGTCGGCGACGTAGGTCTTGAACTGCTCGAGTGTGGGGGAGTTGTCACTGCCAGTGAACCCGCCGATCGCCATGATCGAAGCGCCAGTAGACAATTCGAGACCGGATGCCGACATGGAAGTCACAGTGGCTGCTGCCCAACGGGTGTCGGTGTTCTTCAACAGTTCTTGCAATTCCGAGTTGTCATTGTTCTCACTACTGGGCATTCCGCCGTCGGCCGCGTTGGCGTCAGGCGCACTCATGTCCATACCGCCGGGCGCGCCCATGCCGTTGCCGGTATTGGGGCCGGAGGACGGAACGGGTCCGGTGTGTGGTGTGGTCGCGGTGTCGATCGCGTACGCGGTCGTTCCGGCCAGGCCGAACAGCAGGCCCGCGATAGCGACGGCAGCAGTGAACTTTCCGAGTTGATGTGCGCCGACGATAAGGATGGCGGCGACGATGATCGATCCGATGAGCACGATCCAACGCATCGCCGGGAACCAGTCGGGGGTCCGGTCGAGCAGAACGAACGCCCAGATCCCGGTCGACGCGGACATGGCGCCGAGGGCGATGCGCGGGAGACGGAATTGCCTGCCCCGCCACAGCTCGACGACGCAAATTCCGACGACTGCGGCGATAGCCGGTGCGAGCGCCACGGTGTAGTAGGGATGAATTATGCCCTGCATGTAGCTGAAGACCACTCCGGTTACGAGAAGCCATCCGCCCCAGAGGATCAGAGCGGCGCGAGTGCGACCCGTGCGAGGTGTGCGCCGAGTGAACCACAGCCCGGCGACGAGACCGATCAACGCAGCTGGGAGCAACCAGGAGATCTCGGTGCCCATGGAATCATCGAAGAGCCGCGTGATCCCGGTGCCGCCACCGAAGCCGCCCCCGCCGCCACCGCCACTCATGTTGCCCGAGCCCCCGAGGACGCGGCCCAGACCGTTGTAGCCGAGCGCGAGCTCGAGCAATGAGTTGTCGGTGGAGCCGCCGATGTAAGGCCGGGAATCGGCGGGCCACAGACTGACGAGCGCCACGAACCAGCCGCCCGAGATGATCATCGCCGCACAGGCGCCGAGCAATGCCAGGATTCGGCGGCCGAAGCCGATCGGGGCAGCGACCAGGAACACCAGACCGAGCGCAGGCAGTACCAGGAATGCCTGCATCATCTTGGTCAGGAAGCCGAACCCGATGGCGACGCCCGCCAACGCGAGCCAACGCGCGCTTCCGCTCTCTGTCGCCCGGACGGTGCAATATGCGGCCACGACGAGCAGCAACACCAGCAGGGCATCTGGGTTGTTGAACTTGAACATCAATGCTGCGACGGGAGTCATGGCCAACGCGACTCCGGCGAGCAGACCCGCAGCAGGTCCGCTCCATCGCCGGACGGCGGCATATACGAGACCCACCGAACCGACGCCCATCAGTGCCTGGGGGAGCAGCATCGAGAACGAGCTGAAGCCGAGGAGCCGGCCGGACAGGCCCATCACCCACAGTGACGCTGGCGGTTTGTCGACTGTGATGGCGTTGCCCGCGTCGAGCGATCCGAAGAGCAGTGCCTTCCAACTCTGTGTGCCGGCTTGCACTGCGGCGGCATAGAAATCGTTGGCCCACCCCGAGGCGCTCAGGCCCCAGAAGTAAAGAACGGCAGTCAATGCGAGCAGTGCGTAGAGACCTGGCCGGGCCCACCGCGGCTGATCCGCCGGCCCCACCAACAGCTCGCGCACCCGCGACGGCGGGTGCACCGCATCCTCGGGCCCGCCGTATGGTTCAGGCCGCAACGGCGCCTCAGTTGTCGTCATGTCGAATCCTCTCGTAGTCGGGTGAACTCATGCCGCGCGTGCGCGCGGACCTTGTTGGGAAGTTGGGTTGTCTTGGCGCGTCGTGCTATTCAGTGGACGGTGAGGTCGTAAAGGGTGACGCCGTCGATCGTCGTTGCGGTGTAGTTGGCCGCGACCCAGGCGGCGATGTCGCTGGCCGCGTCGCTACCGGTTTTCTCCGATCCGAAACCGCGCATGATCTCGCTGTCGATGAAGTAGTGAATCCGACCTTCCGCCACGTAGTCCTGGAACTGGGCGAGAGTTGGTGCGGGATCGGTGCCGTTGAACCCGCCGACCGCCATCACCGGGTTGCCGGTTTCGAGTTGATAGCCGGCTGCGTTGCTGGATCCGACGGTGGCCGCCGCCCATGTGTAGTCGTCGGCATTTGCCCTGAGTGCTGCGGTGACATTCGCACCTGGAGTGACGCCGCCGAGAAGGCCGCCGGTCGGCATGCCACCACCAGGTCCTGCACCCGACGACGGTCCCGCTGAAGGTATGGCTCCCGTGTGCGGAGTCGCGGCGGTGGCCAGCGAGTAGGCACCTGGACCGCTCAGCCCGGCCAGGACTGCAAGCGCAACCGCTGCCGTCGCAATGGCTTTCGGTAGCCTGCCCGCACAGAACAGCATCCCTGCCGCCACGACACCGACCACGACGATGGCTGGGCGCAGCCACGGATTCCAATCCTCGGTCCGTACGAGCAGGACAACGGCGGCCATGGTTGTCACCAGCATTGTGCCTGTCAGCACCGCCGTGGCGCGAATATCGTTGCGGCGCTGCCACAGTAGCGATGCACCGACACCGACCGCTCCGCCGACTGCCGGCGCGAGTGCCACCGTGTAATACGGATGCATGATGCCGTTGGCGAAGCTGAAGACGACACCTGTGACGACCAGCCAGCCCAGCCACAGCAGTAGCGACGCACGGACCGCGTCCGTTCGCGGCGCTCGTCGGGTGACCCCCAAGCCGGCGATGCCGAGAATCAGCGCGGCAGGAAGGAGCCAGGCGATCTGACCACCCATCTCCGAACCGAACAGCCGTGCCCAGCCGACATCGAAGTTCATGTTGCCGAGGCCCCCGACCTCATTTCCGGTCAAACGCCCGAAGCCGTTGTAGCCCAACGCAAGTTCGAGCACGCTGTTGTCCTGCGAGCCCCCGATGTAAGGCCGCGCTGACTCGGGCCACAGCGCGACGATCGCCAGGTACCAGCCCGCCGACACGACCGTCACGACAACAGCAATGACAGACCGCACGATTCGGGTGCGCAACGGCACCTGTGCGGCAAGCAAGAACACCGCCGCGAACGCCGGCAGTACGAGGAAGGCCTGCATCATCTTCGCCAGGAATCCGAAGCCGATCGCTACACCTGCGAGTGGCAACCACCAAGCGCTGCTGTCTTTTTCGATCGCGCGAACCACACAATAGGCCGCGACAGTGAGGAGCAGGACCAACAGCGCATCCGGATTGTCGAAGCGGAACATGAGCGTCGCGGCCGGCGTCAGCGCCAGAACTGCGCCGGCCAGAAGTCCTGCCCCGTGTCCACCGACTCGGCGTACCGCCGCATAGAGCATTGCAACGGCCGCGACGCCTTCGAGTGCCTGCGGCACAAGCAGACTCCACGAGTTGAACCCGAAGATGCGCGCGGAGAGGTCCATGACCCACAGCGCGGCTGGCGTCTTGTCGACCGTGATGGCGTTGGCCGCATCACTGGAACCGAAGAACATCGCCTCCCAGCTTTGGGATCCGGCCTGTACGGCGGCCGCGTAGAACTGATTCGCCCACCCGCTGGCACCGAGATCCCAGATGTAGAGCAACGCGGTCCCACCGAGGAGCATCAGCAACGAGACTCGCCGCGTCAGCGCAGCACGCTTCTTCGCGCGTACTGGTGCGAGCTCGATCCGTCGAGAAGGCGCCGCCTCGAGCGCAGTCGTTGTCATACGACGATCGTCAACCAATGACGTGGACGCAGCCTTTGTCTGACCTGTGCATCAGCTATGTGTGGGCGGCCATAGCGGATGCTGACCTCGGGCACAGCTCGCTCTCACGTTCGGGATAAAGGATTGGCCAAAGCGGCGGCAAATCACCGTCGATACTGTGTCAGCACCTCGAATAGGAGAACCTCACGATGACGAGCCCTGTCTCGGATCAACCTACCGTCGACGAACATCCCTGGGGGACACCGCAATCCGCACCCGAGAGCGCGTGGTCGGCGAAGAAGATACTAGCGGCCGTCGGCATCGCCGGCGCGGTTGCGGTCGCCGGCGGAGGAGTGATCTACGCGGCTTCGAACAGTTCGGAAAACAATGGCGGACCCGGCAATTCTCCGTTTGGGGCAGGGCCGGGAATGAACATGAACAGCAGCGAAATGACGGCCCCCAACACCGTGGGCCTTTCCGGCACGCCCTTGCACGGTGAATTCGTCGTGGCAGGCGAAAACGGTGGCTATAGAACCGAGCTGGTACAGACTGGAACGGTGACCGCGGTCTCCGACACCGCCGTCACCGCGAAGAGTTCCGACGATTTCACGCAGACCTATACGCTCGCCGACACTTCCAACATCGCAGTGTTGAAAGTCGTTGACACAGTGAGCATTCAGGGAACCGAGTCCGATGGCGCCGTCACCGCCGTCACGATCACCCCGGCTACCGGCAGCGGCGCAAAGGTCGCCACGCCCGGCCCCGATGTGCCGATGAACGGCCCGCAGGGACGACCCGGCAAATGAGCGCCAACCACGCGCGATAGACCGAGCTATGCAGAAGGCCTCCGGAACGTAGTAGTTCCGGAGGCCTTTCATCTGGGCGTGGATCAGCGCCAGAACGGCAGCGACCGATACCAGCCGCCACCTGGCCAGAAGTTCTGCACGTACGGGGCGAAGTTGTTGAAGATGTCGTGCCACATGTTGTTTCTCCGTCGGTTCGCCCGGCGGATTTGCTCCGCCGGTTTGTCTTGTCGACAGGTTCGACGCTATGCGCGGATCGCGGACCGTGCAACGAAATACGCTGTCTCACAGTGTATTCAGAGTCTTCTCATAGCCTTCGGGGGCGCTCGTAGCAGAAACCATTGGGTAGCAACCGATAACTCACAGCGGACCCATAGCTTGTGCAAATAGCAGACCCATCTCGCAATTCGACGATTGCTTCATGACGACACTCGCACTCGGCTCTCACACGAGCCCAACCAATTTCATGTCTCGGCCGAACGCCGCAGTCGATGCACACCTGCGCGGTGTTGCCGTGCTCGACGTGGTCGTGCCGGTATACAACGAGCAACGCGTGCTGGCCATCACGATTCATCGGCTTCATCGCTATCTCAGCGACAACTTCCCGTACTCGTTCCAGATCACCATCGCCGACAACGCCAGCGTTGATGACACTCCACGTATCGCGGCCTCGCTGGCCGCCGAGTTGGAAGAAGTGCGCATGGTCCGGTTGGAGCAGAAGGGGCGCGGACGGGCGTTGCACACAGTGTGGTCAGCATCGGAAGCGCCAGTGCTCGCGTACATGGATGTGGACCTGTCCACCGACCTCGCCGCTCTGGCGCCGCTGGTGGCGCCGTTGATCTCCGGTCACTCGGATCTGGCGATCGGGACTCGGCTCGGTCGCGGCTCGCGGGTGGTCCGCGGCGCCAAGCGTGAGGTGATATCTCGCTGCTACAACTTGATTCTTCGTTCGACGCTCTCGGCCAGGTTCTCCGACGCTCAGTGCGGATTCAAAGCGATCCGATCCGATGTTGCGGAGCACCTGCTGCCCCTCGTTGCCGACACCGGATGGTTCTTCGATACCGAGCTACTGGTGTTGGCCGAACGCAGCGGTTTGCGGATTCACGAGGTGCCGGTCGACTGGGTCGACGACCCGGACAGCCGTGTCGACATCGTCGCGACCGCGACCGCCGACCTCAAGGGGATCGGCCGGCTGCTGCGTGGATTCGCCACCGGCTCGATTCCCGTGCAGGCGGTTGCCGAGCAGTTGGGTGCGCGGATTGTGTCATCCTATCCGCCGTCACGGTTGCTGCAGCAGGTTGTGCGGTTCGGTGCGATCGGCGTCGCAAGCACCTTGGTCTATCTGCTGTTGTTCGTAGCGATCAGCGGGTCGTGGGGTTCGCAGATCGCCAATCTGATTGCGTTGTTGGTGACCGCGGTGGCCAACACAGCCGCTAATCGTCACTTCACCTTCGGTGTCCGCGGCACCGGCGGCGCAGCTCGCCAACACGCAGAGGGCTTGATCGTCTTCGCCATCGGGTTAGCGCTGACAAGTGGCTCACTTGCCATGCTGCACAGCCTCACCGAACCGCACCGTGCGGTCGAGCTAGTCGTGCTGGTGCTGGCAAATCTCCTCGCAACGGTCCTGCGGTTCGTCCTACTGCGGGGTTGGGTGTTCCACCCAGGCCGCGGGCGAGTCCACACTCCCGCACGTTGACTCTCGCAGGGGAGATACTGGGGCTTCACAGCTCACACATAGAAAAGGCACAGCGACCGCTCATCCCTACATCACAGAATGAAGACATGGCCGCATTGGAACGCATCGCGCAACAACGCTCAGACGGAGGCACCATCTCGGTGCTCGTGGTCGACGACGAACCCGTGCTTGCCGAGATGGTGTCGATGGCGTTGCGCTACGAAGGGTGGGATGTCGCGACCGCTGCCGACGGCGCGTCTGCGCTGGCAAGCGCTCGTGAAACCCGTCCGGACGTCGTCGTTCTCGACGTCATGCTGCCCGATATGAGTGGCATCGATGTTCTCCTCAAACTTCGTGCCTTGATTCCCCACGTGCCGGTGCTGCTGCTGACCGCGAAGGACTCGGTGGAGGACCGCATCGCCGGTCTCACCGCCGGTGGAGACGACTACGTCACCAAGCCGTTCAGCCTCGAGGAGGTCGTCCTGCGTTTGAGGGCCCTGCTGCGACGAGCCGGCGTCTCTGCCGAATCGAACGATGCAGAAATAGTTGTGGGAGACCTTGTGCTCGATGAAGACAGCCACGAAGTGTCGCGCGCGGGCGAGCCGATTGTGTTGACCTCGACCGAGTTCGAACTATTGCGATTCATGATGCGCAATCCGAAGCGAGTGATGAGTAAGGCGCAAATTCTGGACCGGGTATGGAACTACGACTTCGGTGGTCGATCCAACATTGTCGAGCTGTACATGTCGTACTTGCGAAAGAAGATCGACAACGGACGAGAACCGATGATCCACACCATGCGCGGTGCAGGTTATGTCCTCAAACCAGCTCGCTGAGAGGTGGTCCGGTCTGCGGGCGCGGTCGCCTCGGCGTTGGTCGCTCCGCGCACGGCTACTCGCGGCGCAGACCGTCTTGCTCGCCATCGTCTGTGTTGTGATTGGAACAGCCACCGTCCTTTCGCTCCAGCAATATCTCGTCCATGAACTCGATCAGCAACTGATCGATGCCGGCCAGCTTTCGGTCCGGGTTGCCGATGGCACCTTGCCGCCCCCGCCATCCGGTTTCTCCGACGGCCCGGGCCCCGTCTTCCTGGATGCTCCAGGCCAACGCCCGGGTACGGTCGGCGCCGTGATCAAGGGTGACCGAGTGACGGACGCGGGCGCTTTGACCAGCACGGGAAGTCGGGCAGCGCTGAGCGAGTCCGCGAAGTCGGCGTTGCAGGCGATCCCGGTCGACGAGGGCCCGCGCACTGTCGAAATCAACGGGCTCGGTAACTACCGCGTGCTTGCGACCAAAACGCGGGCTGGTGACGTGGCTATTACCGGGCTTCCGCTCGGGGAGGTCGATGCGACGTTGTTCCGGGTGCTGTTGATCTTCACGCTGGCGGCGGTGGCGGCGCTGATAGCGGCGATCACGTTGGGTATCTTGATGATTCGGCGAGCTTTGCGTCCGCTGACGCGCGTAGCGGCCACGGCCCGAGGCGTCGGGGATCTCGAGTTGGACCGAGGCGAAGTCGAGTTGCCGGTGCGAGTACCCGAGATCTATACCGATCCCAGTACCGAAGTCGGTCAGGTCGGTTCGGCGCTGAACTGGATGCTCGACCACGTTGCCGCGGCCTTGTCGTCGCGACAAGCCAGCGAAACACGAGCGCGTCAATTCGTCGCCGATGCAAGCCACGAACTACGAACGCCCCTGGCCGCCATACGCGGTTACGCAGAACTCGCGCAGCGCGAGCGTCCGGACATGTCCGACAAGGTGGCGCACGCAATGTCTCGTGTCGATTCGGAAGCGAAGCGAATGACACGCCTCGTCGACGACCTGCTGTTGTTGGCCCGTCTGGACTTCGGCCGCACGCTGGAACGCGAAGACGTCGACCTCTCGCGGCTCGTCCTCGACGCGGTGAGCGATGCACACATCGCCGGATCAGACCATGACTGGAAGATCGACCTACCCGACGAACCGGTATACGTCGTCGGAGATGCCGAACGTCTGCATCAGGTACTGGTGAACCTCCTCGCCAATGCGCGTACCCACACTGGGCCGGGTACGACGGTCACGACGACCCTTCGCGCCGACGACGACGGTGGGGTGGTGCTATCGGTCGAGGACAACGGCCCGGGAATACCACCTGAGCTGGAATCGGAGGTGTTCGAACGGTTCTCGCGCGGCGACACCTCCAGATCGCGGCGAGCAGGAAGCACCGGCCTCGGCTTGGCAATCGTTGCTGCGGTCGTCAAGGCGCATCGTGGGTCGATCGATGTGCGGAGTGTTCCTGGCCGGACTGTGTTTACGGTTCGGTTGCCTCGGCGGGGCGTTGGGGTGGGACTCACAGTGGACCCCTAGTCTGTGCCAACGGGGTTGCTGTGCTCGACGTGGTGTCAAACACCCGGAGCCGTCCGTGGCACTCACCGCGGTCCGCTGGCGCGGTCGGTTGCCGGGAACCGGGCCTGCACTTCGGTGAAGACCTCGCCGTAGCGGGCGAGCGGGCTTATCAAGCTGAGCCGCCCGCTTGAGCTACTTGGGGATGACCGGGAGCATGAGGCGGGATGGGCGCTGTGCGTCGTGGTGGATAGTTTGGTGTGCGACGCGGAATTTGCTGGGGTCGTCGACGTCAATGTCGGTGTTGGGGTTGCGGTCCCAGCGGGGGAAGTTGCTCGACGCTACTTGTACTCGGATGCGATGGCCGGCCTTGATGACGATGCTGGTCGACCAGAGATCGATCTCGGTCGCGTCGATGCGGCCGGGTTCGGTTGTGACTCGGCGGATGCCGTCGACGATGTTGTGGGAAGTACCGTTTTCGTCGACGTCACAGAGTGTGACAACCCAATCGGTCGTGGGTCCGTCGGTTGCGGCGAAGAGTTCGGCGGTCACTCTGCCGGTGATTTCCAGGTCTTCTGTCAGCACTGGTGTCGTGAACACCAGTACGTCGGGGCGACTTTCGACGGCTGCCTGATCCTTGGGCCCGGGTGGAAATTGGCTCGACATGACGAGGTTGCCGCCGCAGGTGGGCGCTGGATCGGCTGGGTCGTATACGAATTCGGTATGTGACTGTTCATGTGTGGGCTCGTCGAATGACAGGGCGCCGTCGTCGTGGAGATACAGGGGCGTGGCGACCGCGCGTGCGAGTGGCCAGCTTTGCTCTTCACGCCATTGGTTGATTCCCATGACAAAGATGAGTACCGGTGCGCTTGGATCTTCGGTGTCGGATCCGTCGCGAAGGTAGTGCTCGAACCAGTCGAGTTGGAAGTCGGTCATGGTCGCGGCGCCGGGGGCCACCGCCGACAGCATGCCGAAGTTGCGGTCGCCGATCTGGCCGAAGTTGAAGAAGCTCACATGAGTCCATGGGCCGACGACAAGTCGGGTAGGCACACCGCGTTCTTGCATCGCAACGTAGTTATCGAGAGTTCCCTGCCCGAATACGTCGTACCAGCCGCCGATGTTGAGGCTCGGCACAGACACTTGGTCGTGGTGACCGGCGACGCGGCACTCTTCGGTCGTCTCAGGATCTTGCAATCCTCGTTGGACGCCGATGTCGGGCAGGCCCGCCCGGGTGAGTGCGGGGAGCTGTCCCGCGGGGAGCCCCCAGTAGCCCTCGGTGGGTAGGGAGTCGAAATCATGCACGGTGGTTCCCAGCGCGGCGAGAAGATCGCCTGGCTCGGCGATGACCTTCGGCAACTGCGACAAGTTCTGCAGAAGTGTCCACCATCCGTTGAGTCCCAATTCGACTGCGCCGCCACGGAACATGAGACCGTCCGCGGGGTCGCTCCAGGTGATCTGCGGTGCAATCGCGGCTAGGCCCGGTGGTTTCGTGAGAGCAGTGGCCCACTGCGTCTGGCCGGTGTAGCTGCCGCCGAACATGCCTACCTTGCCGTTGCTGCCGGGTAGGCGACTTGCCCACACGACGGTGTCGTACCCGTCTTGCTGCTCGTAGGCCCAGGGTAGCCATTCCCCCTCGGAGCCGAACCGCCCACGCGTGTCCTGTTGCACGACAATGTAATTGCGCTTCACCGCGGCCAGCGCATCGAAGGTTAGGACGTTCAACGAGCCTGTCCTGTCGTACGGGGTGCGTTGGATCAGCACCGGATACGATCCCGGAGCCGCCGGGCGATACACGTCGGCCCGCAGAATAGTGCCGTCGCGCATCGGAACTTCTACGTTGAGGTCAATGCTTATCTGGCTCATGTCAACTTCCTACTTTCTTGTGTATAGCAACTCGATGAGGTGACGGCTAGCGGATCGAGGACCCAATTCCCAGACCGCCGTCGACGTCGAGGACGATTCCGCTGACGTAGCCGGCGGCGGGGGAGCAGAGGTAGGCGGCGGCTTCGGCGATGTCGGTCGGGTCGCCGGTACGGCGTTGTGGCACTTTGGATATCAGTTTCTCGCGGGCGGGTTTGTTCATGGAGGCGAGCATCGGTGTGTCGATGAGTCCGGGGGCGATGGCGTTGGCGGTGATGCCGTCGCGTGCGGTTTCCAGGGCGATGGTGCGGGTGAGTCCGACGATGCCGGCTTTGGCTGCGACGTAGTTGGATTGGCCGAAGTTTCCGCGCCAGCTCATGGAGCTGAAGGACACGATGCGTCCATAGTTGCGGGCGCGCATGTGCGGTAGGACGGCTTGGGTGCACAGGAACGTTCCGGTGAGGCAGACGTCGAGGACGGCATGCCAGTCGGCGAGCGTTGTCTTTTCGATTCGGTTGTCGCGGATGATGCCGGCGTTGTTGACCAGGACGTCGATGCGGCCGTGGGTGTCGGCGAGGGTGTCGACCCAGTGCTGAACTTGCTCGGCGGAGGCGACGTCGACGGGGTGGCTGGTGGCGGTCTGCCCGTGGCGTTGGGTGAGATCGGCGGCGAGTTCTTGTCCGGCGGTGTCGTTGATCTCGGCGATGGCGACGGTGGCTCCTTCGGCGGCGAAGCGGTGCGCCATGGCCGCTCCGAGACCTTGACCCGCGCCGGTGACGAGGACGACTTGGTCGGTGTAGCGGTTCATCGTGTTCCTGTTCGGAGAGGGAGAGCCGTAGGGGGTGTGCGGTGCAGGAACTCGCGCAGTGCTGCGGGGACGTCGTGGGATTGCCAATGTGTGTCGAAGGCGTCGAGTTCGGATGACAGGTCTCGTCTTTCGTCGAACGAGTTCAACTCGGCGAGCAGCTTTTTGTAGGCGGATTGGGCGGGACCGGCGTGGGTGGCGAGTTGTGCGGCGGCGTCGAAGGCGGTGGTGTGCAGGTGTTCTCGTTCGACGATCGCGTGTAGCCAGCCGGTGTGCTGGAGATCCGGTGCGGGGATCAGTGCGCCGGTGAGTGCGAGCCAGCGGGCTGTCGAGTCGCCCACTTTGCGGGGCAGCCGCACGCTGGCTCCGCCGGCGGGCAGCAGGTTGTTGCGGACGTGTCCGTCACCGATGAGTGCGGTCGGTGTGGCGACGACGACGTCGCAGGCCAACGCGAGTTCGAGGCCGCCGGCGACGGCGTGCCCGTGGATGGCGGCGACGACGGGTAGTGGGCTGGCTTCCAAGCGGGTGGCGAAGTCGGATACGTCCCGTAGAAACCCGAGCGGCGTCTCGCCCTCAGAATGCAGTTGTAGAAAGTACTTGAGATCAGCACCAGCGCAGAAGCTTTCACCAGCGCCGGTGAGAACGATGGTGCGGGTGGCGGGGTCGTTCTCCGCGCGGGTCAGCGCCGTTGCGAGAGCGTCGATCAGGGTGTCGTCGAGCGCGTTGCGCCGCTGCGGCCGGTTGAGGGTGAAGACGCGGGTGGCTCCGACCTGGGACACGAGCAGTGGCAAGTCGGTCACGACGGCACACCCTGGCGCGCGATGTCGGCACGTCGCTGCTGGCGCAGTTGAGCGCGCTGGATTTTCCCGCTGGGAGTTTTGGGGAGGGCCTCGACGAAATGCACCTGGCGGGGGTAGGCGTGTGCGGCGTACTTGGATTTGACCCACAGTTGCAGTTCGCGCGCCAGGTCGGCATCTGCGGCGGACCCGGTTGTCGCGACGACGAAGGCTTCGACCACTTCGCCGCGGATGTCGTCGGGGGCCGCGACGACGGCGCATTCGCGAACTCGGGGGTGTTGGGCGAGAACGGATTCCACGTCGAAGGGGCCGATGCGGTAACCGGCCATGATGATGACGTCGTCGTCGCGGGAGGAGAACCGCAGCACGCCGTCGTTGTCGAGGGACGCGGTGTCGCCTGTGAGGTAGTAGGTCTTGTGTGGGGTGAATCGTCCCGCCTCACCGCGTCCGCCGGCGTATGCGGTGAACGTCATCAGCGGGCTGTCGGCGACGACAACGGCGAGACGGCCGACTGTTCCGGTGGGTGCTGGGGTGTCGTCGTCGGAAAGGACGGTCAGGTGCCAGCCTGGCAACGCGACGCCCATCGCGTTGTCGACGACCGGTACGGCGTAAATGGGATGGTGCGGGAACCCGGCGGGCATGCCGAGTTCGGTCTGTCCGAAGTGATCGTGCACCACCAGATCGAGCTCTGTTCTCGCCCAGGCATTCACTTCCGGTGTCAACGGCTCGCCGGCGCTGGAGAGGCGGCGTAACACCAAGTCTGTTGGTTGGGTGGGTTTTTCGGCGCGGAGGCTGCGGTACACCGTCGGCGCGGCGGCAAAGTCGGTCACGCCCAATTCGGCCAGCACACGCCAGGTCGAGGTCGCGGAGAAACCGCCGCGCACCAGGATGGTCGGTACGCCTACGGCCAGCGGCGCAACGATGGCGGTGTAGAGGCCGTAGGCCCAGCCCGGGTCGGCCGCGCACCAGAAAACGCTGTCGTCGGTGACGCCGAGCGCGAACCGCAGGTAGCTGTCCCAGCCGGCGATGTAGCCGACGGGGTGGATGACACCCTTGGGGTTGCCGGTCGTTCCAGAGGTGAACATATGAACCAGTTCGCCGTCTGCGCCGACGGCGACCGGGGGCACGGTTTCCTCGGGTGCGGTGGCGACCGCGTGGGCCAGGCCGTCCTTCTCCGGGCTGTCGGAGATCAGCACATCCCATTGCCCTGCAGCCACTTTGGCCCGGTACTGCGCATCGACCACGACGAGTGTGGTGCCCGAATCTTTCAGCCGCGACGTGACGGCGTCTTCGGCGAATGCAGTGAACAGCGGTACGTACACCGCCCCGACCCGCCAGATGCCGAGCAGAACGGTGACCAGGTCGGCGCTCTTGCCCATCAACGTGGCGACGCGGTCGCCGGGCCCGATTCCGCGGTCCCGCAGCACCGCAGCGAACCGGCACGACAGTTCGGCCAGGTCGCCGTAGGTGTATCGAGTGGTGGTCAAATCCTCGTCGACGACGACAAGGGCGAGTGACTGCGGGGGATGCCGATCGCACAGCAGTCGCGCGACGTTGGCGTCCGGACCGGCATAGGAGGACAGGATCTCGCGCAGCGGCGCGGCGAGGTCGGCAGGCAAGGGAACTCCTATGGGTACGTTAAGTGGGTACGATGTGTGTCAATAATGTACCCAACGATGGTCCGGAGGGGAACCCCCATGCTGGATCGGGATCGATCGGGGTGTGCCAGACTCGATCGCATGGCACGTGCAGGAGCGACGCCGAACCGTTCGACGTTGAATACTCCGCGTCGGCGTCGGGTGGACACGGCTCGTCGAGACGAGTTGTTGGCCCGGATCGAGGACATTTTTCTTGCCGAGGGATTTACGTCGGTGTCGGTCGACGATCTGACGCAGCGGTTGCGGTGTTCGAAGGCGACGCTCTACAGCGTGGCGTCGACCAAGGAGCAGCTCGTCATCGCCGCCACAAAGCACTTCTTCGGTGCGGCGGCCCAGCAGATCGAGGATGCTGTTGCGGGCGAACCGGATTCGCGCAATCGGATCACGTTGTATCTGGGTGGGGTAGCCGCGGCGATGCGGCGTAATTCGCGTGCGTTCTATGACGACATGGTGTCCTATCAGCCGACTGCGGAGATCTACGCACGCAATACGGCCCAGGCCGCGCGGCGGGTGCAGGAATTGATCGACGAGGGAGTCCGGGCCGGTCACTTCCGGGCGACTGACGGTAGGTTCGCCGCCGAATTGGTGGCGTTGGCGATCGATGCGGTCCAGTCCGGTGTGCTGCTCGAGAAGACCGGCTTGTCTGCGGCCGACGCCTTTGCTGAACTCGGCGACCTCTTGTTGCACGGACTGCTCCGTCAGGACTAGCGCGGGTGAGCGTGAGCACCCGCCCTTTGTCGTTGGATCCCTACGCGCCTGTGGTGTAAGGGTCAGACGGTAGCAGCGGGTCAGAGATCGAGTTCGACATCGGAACATGCCAGGCTGTCGCATACCGTGATGCGGTCCATCGGCTCGGATTTGACCTCATGTTGCGTGGTGCCGCTCAGTTTGGGTGTGACGCACGCTCGGCATAAGCCGCGTAGGCAACCCGTCGGCACACGTATCCCGACGTTGCCGGCGGCCTCGAGCAACGTGGTCGCACCGTCGATCTGGACCTTACGTTCGCTGCGCTTGAACGTAACCGTGTACCGGCGACCGTCGTCGACCGGACGAGTGAGCTCCGGCGGCGCGAACGATTCGGTGTGGAAACGATCCGGCGTCTGCCCCAAAGCTGACAGGTGCCAACGCACCGAGTCGACGAGCCCAGTCGGCGCGCACACGAACGTCTCTCGATCGGCCGCGTCTGCGACCAACCCTTCGATTACGCTGGCGGACGGGTGAATTCCGGTGAACAGGTGCACGGTGATTCCCGCTTCACGACCCAGCTCACGGATCTCACGCTCGAATATGATCGAGCGCTCGTCGCGGTTGAAGTACAGCAGGACCGCATCGTTGGCTGTGCCCTCACGCGCGATCTTGCGAAGCTGACTGATGATCGGCGTGATTCCGACACCGCCGGCGATGAACAGTGCCTTGCGGGGCACCTCTGCCATGACGAGTCCGCCAGTCGCAGTAGGTGCGCCGACGACGGTCACGTACGAGCCGGTGCGGATCGTGTCGTTCAGCAGATTCGACACTCGCCCGCCATCGACCCGTTTGACGCAGATGTCCATCGTGTCGGAGCCGGCGCTGTCGTGGACCAAGCTGTACTGACGGACACGAACCTCGTCACCGTGCTCGACCCGCACGGAGATGAAAGCCCCTGCTTCCCACCGTATGCCGTGCCAGGCGTGTGGCTTTTCCAGCCGAATCAGCCGCGCCTGGCCCCCGGCCAGTCGCCGTGTTCCGACGACCTTGACCGGAACGTTGTAGAACCGCGGTTTGTCGAGATAGGGCGCCTCGGGAAGCGTCCGGTACGTCGCACCGAAGGCAAGTCGACGGACGAGGGAGAACGGTTGCTTCAACAACTTCAGCGGGCGCGAAAGTTCACGTTCCCCAAGCGGAATCGAGAACCCGGTGAGCGCCTGCAGTGTCAGTGCCGCCGTATCACCCAGCGGTGTCTCGTGATACGGCAGTCCGTGCCGCAGCACGATCTCCTTGACCTCACTCGCGATCTCGCGCTGCCGGTTCGGCGGCAGGTCGGGAAACAGATGATGCTCGACGTGGGTATCCAAACCTCCGTAGAAGATCCGGAAATCCGGCCGGTTCTCGAAAGGAACCTCCTCGTCGAGAATCTGCTCCAGCGCAGAGTCGAGCTTCTCGCTGCGCAGAAAGTTACGCGTGGCGCGTATCTGGCGCGAGTAGTACTCGTCGCGCGTCTCATCGGGACCCGGGTTCGGAAAGACTTCGACGTCACCCGCGTGGTGCTCGATGACGACCAGGAACAGGACCGCTACATAGCCTGCGACGCCGCCGATGTGGTTGGCCAGCAGCGTCGGCAAGAAACGCGAACCGGCACCGAGCGGTTCTGTGATCAGTCGGCGGACGGTATCGCGGTAGGCGACTCGTGCCGGCGCGCGCAGGGTGTCGCGGCTGAAGAAGGGTGTGCCATCCATGTGGCGGGCGGAGTTGGCCACGATGAACGGTGCGAGTTGGGCGAAGAAGGGTACCGCGGCGCCGACAATTCCGAGCTGCAGCGCATGATGACCGAACCAGTCCTGGGCGGCCTGTGCACGGATGACGCTGTAGCCGAGGTCGTGATCCTCGCCCAAGATGTTCGTATTCGGATGGTGCCCTTCGTGATGCATCACCTTCCACTGGTCCACGTCGACGTTGAAGTCCCACTGGTAGTGATCGGAGTGGTACTCGCCGCCGTTCGGCAGATGATCGTAGGAACCGTGAATGATGTTGTGGCCCAGTTCGGAGAACTGCAGGAGTCGATAGAGCATCTCCAATACGATGGCCCGCCCGGCCGCTTTCGGTCCCCCGTTGTGAAGTAGTTCGAGGCGGCGCGCATCGATCGCCTTGGCGTACGCGGTGACGTTACGGATGTGAGCGAGATCCTCGTCGCCGACCTTCGCTTTCGTCGTCGCGTACAGGTCCTGGAATTCGTCGGCAAGGCTGAGCTGCCTGCCGACAGCCTTGGCGGTGACGCTTGTTGTTTCCATGACAGCAACGGTATGAGCGGGAAACTGCTGGGTGAATACTCGCTTCGGGCACGTATTTGATATTTTCGGACAATGACGGCGGTGGGTACTCCGGTCTGGGCAGTGCCACGCGGAACCGAGGGCGTGCGGATCATGACCCAGGCGGTCGCGGACTACATGTCGTTGCCCGAATGCCTGAGGGGCACCGGTCTGACCGAAGCCGACCTCGCGGATGAAGACGCCGAAATCTGGGCGCACCAGGAGTTCACCGTCGTCCGCAACATCATCGGCAAACTCGGTGATAGAGCAGGATTGGGCATCGACGTCGGCGGGATCAGCACATTCGGCCGAACCGGAATCCTTGGGTTCACTTTCCTCGCGAGTGCGACCGTTCGCGAAGGTTTAGCGCGCATCCTTCCCTACCTCGCGCTCTCGCCCTCACACGTCGCGCTCTCGATCGAGACCGACGAAACCAGCGACTGCATCGTCGCCGACGACGAAGACATCCCAGCCGACGTACGGCCTTTTATCGTCGAACGCGATCTCGCGGGTCTAGCTGCGGTGCTGGAGGGAGCGAACGCGAAGTTGGAGCCCCGATGGTTCGAAACAACCCTCGATGAGGAACGGGCGGCGCGCCTGGTCAAGACGTGGTCCCTCACGGCGGATGTGCGGCCAAACCAACCGCGCAATCGCATCGGCGGACCACCTGGGATGCTGGATATTCCAATGCCGCAGTCAGATCCGAACACCGCGCGGGTGTTCGAGCGCCAGTGTCGACAGTTGCTCGAACGACGACTCGCACGGGTCGGCGTTACCGGTCAGGTGCGGAGCAGGTTGCTGCACACTCCCGGCAGCTTTCCGTCGATGCAGAATGTCGCCGACGAACTGCACCTCGACCCACGGACGCTGCGTCGGAGACTTACCGACGAAGGCACGTCGTTTCGGACACTGGTCGACGAAGTCCGCCGCGCCCTTGCCGAGCGGCTGCTCCTCGAAAACGCTTCGATCGAAACTATCGCACAGCAGCTCGGTTACGCCGAAACTGCAAGTTTCACCCACGCTTTCACGAGATGGACCGGTTCTCCCCCCAGCCGATTTTCCAGGCGATGACCTCTTCCGGTACATCTCGTCGTCGCCCGGCTTGCTTTGGACCTCCCAGGGTGTGAGCCCAAATTCCGCACCCGAAAGACGTCGGCCACTCGAACCCCGCGAAAACGGATTGGGAGTCAACTTGCTCGGTAGGCGTGCGACGCGCTGACCAGGGCCTTTTCGTCAGGCCGCCGCGCTCGGTCAACAGCTTCGCGCCGCAACGTGTTGAGTTGGAGGTTTTGTGCTGACCTTGAAACGAAGAAAACCCCCGCTAAGCGGGGGTTTCTCAGTGCGCCATCAGGGACTTGAACCCCGACCCCGCTGCCTGGGGGACCAAGTAATGCGGTTGTCCGCCGCGGTCCATAAACATCTTGTCTCCCTTAGATTTTCGAGATTCAAGTATCTGTGGCTGTTCGGCGAAATTCGTCCTGATCTGCGGGCAATATGTCGGGTAAGTGTTGGCTAGTTGCCGCCTTCGATCAACATACGACAGGTGCTGGCGATGGTTGGTGTTCACGTCCGATGCAAACACGAATTTGGGCGGGCGGCCACCAGTTCCGTGGAGCACGGCTCAGTTGGCAACCTGTTCAATGAGACCGAGAGCGCGCGTATAGGTTCCCCGCGCGAGTCGCTTGAACTGCCAAGCAACTTTGGCGTCCAGTTGTGGCATGACAGGGAGTTGGCCGCGATAGTGAGCGTCGAGTGTGATCCGCGCGATCGAGTCGGGCGACGAATCCGATCCACCTCATAAGTGTGCTTGGGACAGAGGACAGTGACGGCGACGCCCGTCCCGTTGAGTTCTGCTGCGAGCGTTTCCGATAGCGCCAATACGCCGGCTTTGCTGACGTTGTTTGCGGCCATACACGGGGCAGCGCCGAAGCTGGCCGCTGACGCCGCATCGACGATGCCTCCGCTGCCATATGCGCGAAGGCGAGGCGTGAATACATGGCAACCGTGGATGACGCCCAGCAGGTTGATGTCGATCGTCTGCTGCCAGTCGACGAGCGGGGTCTCACCGATGACGCTGCCGCCCCGCCGATTCCGGCGTTGTTGATGACGAGCGCTGCCGGGTTTGCCAACCATTGCCCAGACGACACGACCACCCCGTCGGCTGAGTTCGACGGCAAAGGCGCGACCGATTCCGCTGCCCGCGCCGGTGACGACTGCGTCAGCGCAGTGCATGGTCGCATCATCGCCCGACTTCGACCGAGCTCCCAAACCCCGGTGCGGCGAAGGGATCTCTCCGCACCGGTTTCCAATCGATGCTCCGTTTCTCCAGGTTCGTTTAAGCTCGTCGCGGATGCCTGACAAGAACGCCAGCAAACGTTGGACCGGACAGCGGCGCGATCTCAAACTCCGCCGCGAATCCTGGGGGTTCGCAGTCGGTTCAACACTCTTCGCGCTGGGCGCCGCGCCGCTCTACGTATCGGCAGTAGACGCGAGGTTGGACAACACCACCTATTTCATCGGTTCGCTGTTCTTTACCATCGCCGGGTTCGTCCAGTTGCGCCTGAGCGGTCGCCCCGTCCCCAATGCCGAATCGCACAAGATCGAAAAGTACGACTGGTGGGCGGCGCTGGTCCAGTTCATCGGCACCCTGCTGTTCAACGTCAGCACCGGCGCTGCGCTGATAATCGGTCTCACCGTCGACGAATCCCGCGACTGGGTGTGGCGTCCCGACATTCTCGGGTCGGTGGGGTTCCTCGTGTCCAGCGCCCTCGCCGTCATTGCCACCACCGAGACGGACAAACTGTGGGACCCGCACGCCCGCAACTGGCGCAGCACCTGGTTCAACATGCTCGGGTCCGTGGCGTTCGGCGTGTCTGCCGGAGCGGCCTTCGTGACGCCCAGCGGCAAACTGGAAGACGCCACCGTCGCGAACATGGGCACCCTGATCGGCGCAATCTGCTTCCTTGTCGCCGCACTTCTCATGCGAGCTCCGCGCTCTAAATCTGCCTGAATCCTATGGACGACTCCGGGTATACCTTGCCTCGCAGCGCACGCCATTCCAGCCAAGCCGACTTTTGGGTCAGGGTCGTCGCCGGTGCCCGTGCTCCGGATCGTCACGAACGAGATTGGACACATGAATCCCGGGTAGAGGGATTGGGAGTCAACTTGCTCCGGTAGGCGTGCGACGCGCTGACCAGGGCCTTTTCGTCAGGCCGCCGCGCTCGGTCAACAGCTTCGCGGCGCAATGTGTTGACCAAAGTGTTGAGTTGGAGGTTTTGTGCTGACCTTGAAACGAAGAAAACCCCCGCTAAGCGGGGGTTTCTCAGTGCGCCATCAGGGACTTGAACCCCGAACCCGCTGCCTGGGGATCCAAGTATTGCGGTCGTCCGCCGATGTCCGCAAAGGTCTTGTCTGCCTTGTATTTTGGGGATTCAAGTATCTGTAGCTGTTCGGCGATGTCCGTCTTGGTTCGTGGGCAATGTGTTGGGTAAGTGTTGGCTCGTTGACGCCCCTGGATCGACACCAGGTAGGTGATGTCGATGTTCGGTGTGCCCATGTTTGGAAGGTAACCACGAACTGGTCGGGGCGGCCACCAGTTCAGCCTTGTCCGCCGAACGCCTTGGTCGACCTAGCGACGCTTTGGCTCACCTGACATCGCGACTGGCCAATCGGCACGGGTGAAAATCGTCCTGCGTCGGCGAAGCGACGTTGTGAAGGTTCGCCCGTCAGCGCGTGATCTTTGGCGTTCGTCAGCTCGAGCTACAGGCACACCGCGTGGCACAGGAAGTATTTGATACGTCTCCTCCGCGGGAGCGATGTAATGCGACCCCCTTCTTGTCATTGCACGACTGTGCGCTTTGTCGCAATTGTGTCTCGCGTCGCGCAATCCAATTCCAAACTGGGGCGCCTCCACTTGCGCGGGGCCTAAAATCGTGAACGGTTACGGTTCCCACAGTCCGGCCTAAACTCTGGTCCTCCGACTTTGGTGGAACGCCACGTCACGAGCGGAGCGAGGCCATTGTGACCGACAACGGCACTATTCCAGCAGTACGCGACCCGCTCCCGATCGCGGTCGTCGGGGGCGGCATTACTGGGCTCTTTTGCGCGTATGTTCTCGCGACGAAAGGTAGGACGGTCGAGTTATTCGAGGCATCTGCTCGACCTGGGGGGCGGATCCGCTCATTTCGCCTTTCCGGCGAAGTCCTGCGTGAGTGCGAACGGGACGAAGCCGCCGGCGAACCCAAGGCCATCGCGGCGAAGGCCACGCTGGAAGACTCAAAATCTTTGGACGACTTGGACTTCTGCGCAGAGTTCGGTCCGATGCGCGTTGAGCTCGATGTGCAGGTCCTGCTCAAGGTTCTGCTCAAACACCTTGGAATCACTCACGCGGAGCCGCCCGAGGACGCGAAGGGGTTCCGGGCCGCCAAGCTGGAGCCGTTTCCGGCCTTCTCCTCGCCCAGCTCCCCTGCAGACCCGGTCTATCGGTTGCGACCCGAAGAAGAGGGAAAGAATCCCTTGGAGCTGCTCGTGCTGGCGATAAGTCGCGCCGTGGTGCACCTAGAATTCGGCTTGGGTTCTGACAAGACCGTCGATCCGAACGTCGCCAAATTTCGGAAGAAGCAGCGCAGGCTAGTCAAAAATCTCGGGATCGCCAGTGCGGTGCAGGAGCCTGGACAGCCCGTCTTCGAGGGCTGGGTCAAGGGTCTCCGCGAATACGACTACTGGGCAATCCAGCGATATGGACAGGTGGCCGTCGCGGGCGAACCGGCCGAGCTATTCACTTTGGGATTCTGGAACCTGATGGCAAACTACCTCAGCCACAACGCGTTAACGAAGATCCGAGACTTGGGCACGTTTTACCACTTGCTCCCAGAAAACCCGAACGCCGCGGAATGGCTCACTTGGTGGCTTCGCGCGTTGTCGATCAGCGACCAATTGCAAGGGATTCTGGGCGGCATGGAGTGCATCGTCGAGAGCTTGCTCGACAAGATGGGCTACGAAAAACGCGGCGCGGAATACGTGAAGAACGACGCTCAATTCGCAAATCTCTCGATCCATCTGTCGCGGACCGTCAAAGCGATAGACGTCGGCGCGCGTGACTTGTCGTTGACCCTGAGCACCGAAGGGGAAGGGCCCGAGGTCCGGCGATTCGAGCGCGCCGTCCTAGCAGTGCCGAAAGTGGCACTCGAGCGGATCGTGTCGGCGAGCCCGAATTTGCGAGATGACTCCAGCGGCAGGCGCAATGAAGAGCTGTCGGCGCTGCTCAATTCGGCGTTTGGATTCCCGATGGTAAAGGTGTTCTTCGTTGTCCGTGAGCGGTGGTGGGAAGAAGCAAAGCGGGCAAACTGGTTTGCGACTCGATTCCCGACACGCGAGGTGCACTACTGGAAAGGGAGGGCCGACAAAAGTACCCGCGGATTGGTAATGCTGTACACAGACCGGCCAGCCTCGTCGTTTTGGGCGAATTACGTCCCGCCGGGCGAACAAACGGACGTCGAAGAGCTGTGCCCCCGTGGCGGGAATGACGATGACTACCGGCGGGTGCTGCGGGCGCGCCTCAAGCAACGCCTGGTGCACTACATCAACGACAACAACGTTCCTGACATCACAGCGGGCGACATTGTCTGGTGCGGAATTATGGACTGGGGCCGGGAACCGTACGGCGCGGCCAATCATGCGTGGCGGCCGGAGCGGAAGTACTGGGAGACGATGGCAGACCTCGCCGATATCAACGTCCGAGGCACCCCCGACGGACCACGCATTCACGTATGCGGTGAGGCGTACTCGGATTACCATGGATTCATCGAAGGGTCGCTCCGTTCGGCGACATACACGCTCGCGCAGATTCTGTATCCGGTAGGTAAGCGCCACGCCATAGCCGTCGAGCTCCCGAAAATGCTCAAGGAGGTCGGTGGCACGCCGCCGCAGCCTCGCGACGGAACTCGCGACGGAGACTACATCGAGGACCTGAAAGCGTGGATCCGCAATCTCGAACGATCTCGATTGCGCCGATCGTAGTGGTGCGGCCCCGACGCAACGAGTTTGTGGCGTGGATGGGCACTCTGCGCCATGGCACGGCGAGCGTCAGGTCATTGCAATCTGGATAGTAGGCGGACGCCTTCATACCGATTGCCGATGAATGGGATCGCGGAATGTCGTCCGCACCGCGGGGCATATCGGCCGCTCGTAGACTGTTGATACGAAGAGGTGGACGCCTGAACGAGTTTCTGTCCCGTTGCCCTCGCGATTGTGAGCACGTCGGGTTTCATAAGACGAGCCGGAGAATTTTGTTCCGGGAGCTGGTGTGCGGGCGTCGTCTTCTCGGCGGCGTTTCTTGACCAATTCCGATTGACCACGGCGAAGAAGCAGCTGATTCTCTTCGACTTCGTTCGGCACAACTACACCTTCTTCACATCGCCAGACCTTCTTGACATCCTCGACATTGCGTAGCCTTGGGACCGGGTCGGCGCGAGGCGGTGACCATCGATGTGGACCACATCGGGAAGGTTCTCGCGGATCAGCTTCAAGCCGTAGCTGCGCTTCGGTCGCGTGACCGACGTCGCGTTTTCGTTTTTTCGAATTAGAACGTAGGTCCGGGTTGGTGGATTGATCGTGTCGTCTCGATCCTCGCTGGGCATGGTCAGGACGACGAGAAGGCCGTGCCCTGCGCGTTGCCCACAGGTGCCGTATCTGGAGTAGAACGACCTTGGGCGACGCTCAGCTGGGTGCAGGAGTCGACCCCTGCGCGCGGCGGTCCCGTCGCAGGGATCGCGCCGCGAACGCGGCCAAAAGGATGACATAGACACCGATTACGAGGGCGTGCAGCAATCCCCCCCAAAGGCAATGATTGACTCCGTGGTGGTCGCCGAAGATAGCGGTGGAGACCGACGCCAGTTCCGCCTGGCTCGTGAAATAGACCGCGCAGGTATCACCGAGGAAGAACACATACACCGCGATGCCGAGCAAGCCAGCGCCCACAGCGGCACAAGCGACGATAACCACGGGCAGAACACCCCGCCGCCACCGAACCGCGATCATCAATGCTCCGAGAACGGAAAAAACTGGAATCCACAAAGGCCCCCCAAGGTATTCCGGGGCTCGCAATCCGAGCTGCGGGTCAAAGCTGTTGGGACTCTGCAAAGCCCATGCAGCGGCTCCAACCGCAATGGTGATTGCCCCTGCTATGGGCCAACTCCAACCGCGCAAAAACCCAGTGGTCGATGGCACTTCTGGTGAACGAGCGTAGATCGTTTTCTCGAGCCGACGACGATCGTTGTGTGGCGCGCTGAGGCCGAGCTCTGTCGCCCCTTCACGAACGACGTGCGGTGTTGGTTCCGACCTGGAGAGTTCGGGCCTAGACGGCGGTTCAACTGGTGCTTCGCCTCGGGTCGGACCGGGGATCGTGGCGGGTAGTACGTCCACGACGGTGGCAGGTGAACCGGTGTTCGGGACGCGCGTCTGGGCGTCTCGCGCCGCTGCGGCGAGTTCTCCGGCTGTTTTGTAACGCTCGTCGGGATTCTTTGCCATTCCGTGGGCAATGACCGTGTCGAACGCCGCTGGTACGCCTGGCCGGTCGACGCTGGGTCGTGGGGGAGGTGTGTTCAGGTGTCCGGCTATTTGTTGTTCGATGCTGTTTCCTGGGAACGGTCGAGCATCGGTCAGGCATTCGTGGAGGACGCAGGCGAGTGCGTAGACATCGGATCGGGCGTCGGCTTCCCGGGTGCTGAATCGTTCGGGCGCCATGTAGGCAAAGGTGCCGACCGCGGTACCGGTGCTGGTCAAACCGGATTCGCCAGCGGCGCGGGCGATCCCGAAATCGATGAGGTAAACGAAGTCGCGAGCCGTGACCAGCATGTTGGACGGTTTGACGTCGCGGTGGACCAACCCGGCATCATGTGCGGCGTCAAGCGCCGCTGCGACCTGATCGATGAGCGCCACGGCGTAGGGCGTGGGCATCGGCCCGTTCTTGGCAAGCATCGCCTCGACGTCGGTGCCTTTGATCAGGCGCATGTCGAGGAAGAGTCGGCCGTCGATTTCGCCGTAGTCGTGAATAGGGACGACGTGGGGTTCGTCCAGTCCGGCGACCGAGTGTGCTTCGCGGCGAAACCGTTCGCGAAATACGTCGTCGACGGCTAGGTTCTGCGGCAGAACTTTCAGCGCCACGATCCGGTCGGTGATGGTGTCGTAGGCCTTGTAGACCTGACCCATGCCGCCTTCGCCGATCAACTCTCGCAGGCGGTAGCGTCCGAACGGGGTCTCATCCACTCGCAGCCCCTCCGGGTGATACGTGCTTCTACCGGAAGCCTAATGCGCAAACGCTCGCGGCTTCAGGCAAACGCGATCAACCTGACTGCCGATTATTGAATGCATCGACGACTCGAGGGCGGGCCTCGTACTGCTGCGTAGGAGGATGCGGAGCTCGTCACTTTATGGCGTACCCGCATGGTAGGGACCCTGTCTTTTGCGCGAACCCGATGAAACGTACCGAACACGTGATCGGCGCCGATTTCCTGTGGCGCGCCGGTCAATGAGCTACGCCTCGGGGAAACCTCTACTATCTACGTATGAATGCGGATAAGGAGTTATGTCGTCGGCGGCTGCCGGATGATCGGGTGAATCTTGTGGCCGAGGTGTTCCGGATGCTCGCCGACGCCACGCGTGTGCAGCTGTTGTGGGCGCTCGTCGGCCGGGAAATGTCGGTCAACGATCTTGCCGAACACATCGGAAAGCCCGCACCGTCGGTGTCGCAGCACCTGGCAAAGCTACGAATGGCGCGACTGGTCGGCACTCGCCGGGAGGCCACCACCATCTTTTACAGCCTTGAAAACGATCACGTCGGGCAGCTGGTCACCGACGCCGTCCACAACGCTGAACACGCCGGCCCGGGCACTCCTGGCCACCACCGCAGCGCAGATCAGCTGCGAGAGCTGCACTCTGTAGACGCTTCGCCCAAACGCACCGGCGGAGCAGGCGCATGACTCATCAGAAACACAAGCACGAACACGAACACGGCAATGGCGCGATCGGTCATGGTCATTGCCATGGTCATGAAGATGCCAGCTGGGGCGCGAAGTTCGGTGTCGCGATTCGGGAAGTGTTCGCCCCGCACAGCCACGATGCCGCCGACAGCATCGACGGTGCGCTGGAATCCAGCGCTGCAGGGATCCGCGCGGTGAAGATCAGCCTCGTTGCCCTCGGAGCAACGTCGATCGCGCAACTGGTAATCGTGCTGATCTCCGGCTCGGTCGCCTTGCTGGCCGACACGGTCCACAACGTCTCCGACGCGCTGACCGCAATCCCGCTCTGGATCGCATTCGCGCTTGGCCGCCGCGCGGCGACGCGTCGCTACACCTACGGATTCGGACGCGCCGAAGACCTCGCAGGCCTGTTCGTGGTCGCGACGATCATGCTGTCGGCGATTGTTGCCGCAGTCGAGTCCGTCCGCCGCCTGATCAACCCGGTCTTGATCGACCACCTCGCCTGGGTCGCTGCCGCCGGCCTCGTCGGATTCCTCGGGAACGAACTCGTCGCCGTCTACCGCATCCGCGTCGGCCGCCAGATCGGTTCCGCTGCTCTCGTCGCGGACGGACTGCACGCCCGTACAGACGGATTCACCTCTCTCGCCGTCGTTCTGGGCGCCTTTGGTGTTGCATTCGGTTACCCGATTGCAGACCCCATCGTAGGGTTGTTAATCACCGTCGCGATTCTTGCCGTGTTGCGGACGGCCGCGCGGGACGTATTCCGCAGGTTGATGGACGGTGTCGACCCTGAGCTAGTCGACGCCGCTGAAAGGACCCTCGCCGCCGAACCCGGCGTGCGGGGCGTCCGCAGTGTGAAGATGCGATGGATCGGGCACCGCCTGCACGCCGATGCCGAACTCGACATTGACCCGGCCACCAGCCTCGACGATGCACATCGACTCGCCCACGACGCCGAACACAGCCTCACCCACGCCGTCCCCAAGCTAGACAGCGCTCTTGTCCACGCCTACCCACACAACGACGAACCGCGTAATCGTGGTTGAGCGGGCGAATTCTTCCCAGGCCACGTCGACTGTTCCCGATCGGGGAGCGCGTGCGCTTCGATTTTGCCTGACGCGTCGAGCGGTCGTATGCACGCAACAGGGCGGGACGGCGAGTTGAACCGCGTGAATCGGTCGCAGTAGATCGTGGAAAGACCAAGGTGCGGCACCCGGCAGCGTCACCACAAAACCAAGCTTATGGCGAAGACCAAGATCGACTCTGGCCTCCGTTCTCCGGATCGTCACGTACCACCGCGGCCACATGAACCCCGCGAAAACGGATTGGGAGTCAACTTGTTTCGGTAGGTATGCAACGCGCTGAACAGGCCTTTTGCTGAAGCTCGTCGCCTGAGTTCAACAGATTCGTCGCGAAAGTGTTGACCAAAGTGTTGAGTTGGCGGACGTGCACTGGTCGCGAGAAAAGAAAAACCCCTGCTAAGCAGGGGTTTTCAGTGCGCCATCAGGGACTTGAACCCCGAACCCGCTGATTAAGAGTCAGCTGCTCTGCCAATTGAGCTAATGGCGCATGTAAACATTTGGTGCGGGACAGACGATAACAGGACAACCGGGCCGAAGTGAAATCCGTTAGTTGGTGAGTGTGTTCCATCCCATGGTTGCGGCGCTTCTGTTGGTTTGGGAAGGGCGTGACTGGCAGAATGGTGTACCACACGGTCTGAACGACCCGGCCTGGGGGAGTGGGTACGGCAAAGTCTGCCGACTCGGACGAGGCAGTTCGATCCAGAATCTGAGGTGATTTCGAATGAGGTTACGTCGCGGAAAAAGACGACGAACGCAGGGGCGTACGCGCAACGCGTTCATCGTGCTGGCTGTTGCTTTGGCCGGACTGACTGCTCTGTTGTCGGGCTGCTCCAAGTCCTCTGACAGCGCAAAGCAGCTGCCCATCGACTCCAACCCGCTCATGGAACTGATCAAGCCGAAGCTCACGTTTGCAGTGAAGGACGGCGAGGTCGGCGTTTCACCGGGCACGCCCATCAAAGTGACCGTCGTCGACGGCAAACTTGGCAAGGTCACCCTGCTCAACCCCGAAAACGTTTCGGTTCCCGGCGTCATGTCGTCGGACGGTCTGAGCTGGCAGAACACCGAGCCGCTCGGTTACGACCGGAAGTACAAGGTCGTCGCGGAGGCCTACGGTCTCGGAGGTTCGACGACGTCGGAGCTGAGCTTCACCACCAGCGTCCCCGAGAACCTCACCAAGCCGTATTTGCTGCCTGGTGACAACGACGTGGTCGGTATCGGCCAGCCTGTCGCGATTCAGTTCGACGAGAACATTCCCGACCGTCAAGCAGCCCAGAATGCGATCACCATCACCACCACGCCGCCGGTCGAAGGCGCGTTCTACTGGGTGAACAATCGTGAGGTCCGCTGGCGGCCCGAGAACTTCTGGGCGCCGGGCACGAAGGTCGACGTGAAGGTCGACGTCTACGGCAAGGACCTCGGTGGCGGTCTGTTCGGTTCCGAGGACATCAAGACGAACTTCAGCATCGGCGACGCGGTCGTCTTCACCGCCGACGACAACACCAAAGAGGTCGTCGTCACACGCAACGGCGAGACGATCATGACGATGGACACATCGATGGGTAAGTCCGGCGACGAGACCCCCAACGGCACGTACATCATCGCCGACAAGCACGAGAAGATCATCATGGACTCCTCGACCTACGGCGTGCCCTCCAACTCGCCTGACGGCTACAAGACGCCTGTCGATTACGCCACGAGGATGTCGTACAGCGGCATCTTCATGCATTCGGCGCCTTGGTCGGTCGGCGCGCAGGGGTCGTACAACACCAGTCATGGCTGCCTCAACCTGAGTCCGTCCAACGCGATCTGGGTGTACAACAACGCCAAGCGCGGTGACATCGCCATCGTCAAGAACACCAGCGGTGGCACGCTCTCCGGCACCGACGGTCTGGGCGACTGGAACATCCCCTGGTCCACCTGGAAGGCCGGCAACGCCAACAAGAACTAGGCGCTGGCACTGACAAACGCAAAGGCCGGTCCTCCCGCATCTGGGAGGGCCGGCCTTGTTGTCGCGCGTGCAGGGCCAGGCGACGAAAAAGCCGGCCCTCCCGAATGGGAGGACCGGCTTTCGTGTGGGGTGAGCGACGGGACTCGAACCCGCGACATTCAGGATCACAACCTGACGCTCTACCAGCTGAACTACGCCCACCACGACTGAGTGTTTCGACTACGCCGCAACATCAGCGCCGTCGATACTAGCGTGCCGAGTGCGCTGGCCGCCAATCGTTAGTTACCGGCGTGGTTGCCGGAGCCGAGTCCAGTGGCGATGGCGGCAATCTCGGCCGTTGTTGGACCTGGCTCGGCGACGAAAACGGTCTTTCGGTAGTACTCGAGTTCGCGGATCGATTCCTTGATGTCGGCCAGTGCGCGGTGGGCGAGACCCTTCTCCGGCTGACCGAAGTAGATACGCGGGTACCAGCGGCGAGTGAGTTCCTTGATCGAGCTGACGTCGATCATGCGGTAGTGCAGGTACGAGTCCAGTTCGGGCATGTCGCGAGCGATGAAGCCGCGGTCTGTCGCGATGGAGTTGCCCGCCAGCGGCACAGTCCCGGCGACGGGGACGTGTTCGCGGATGTAGGCGAGGATCAGCTCTTGCGCCTGCTCGATCGTGTACGTCGACGCCCGGACCTCTTCGGTCAATCCGGACTTCTGATGCATCTCGGCGACGACCTGGGGCATGTCTGCCAGCGCGGCATCGTCGGTGTGAATCACGATGTCGACGCCGTCGCCGAGAATTTTCAGATCGCTGTCGGTGACGAGGGCTGCGACCTCGATGAGCTTGTCCGTCGAGAGGCGGAGACCGGTCATCTCACAGTCGATCCATACGAGTTTGTCCTGCACGCGATCCAGCCTAGTCAGGGCCTTCCGACTCGGTGCGGAGCGCTGCACTTCTGTGCGCAGGCCCGCCGATCGGCTCAGCTCTCGACCGGTGCCCAACCGCGGGCGAGGCAGTGCAGTGATTGCTCCCAGATCGCATCGGAAGCCGGACCGAGGAAGCCGCGTTTCTCCAGCATCACGAGCCCGTGGACTGTCGCCCAGGCTTGCAGGGTGATGGCGTCGACGTCTCCGGCGTAGATCCCCGCATCGAGGCATCGAACGACCGCGTCGCGCAACCGACCGACTGTGCGAAGACTGAGGGCGACGTCGTCTGCTGTGGGGGAGAACTGGGCGCTGTCGACGACGAACATCACGTCGTACAGATAAGGCCGGTCTCGTGCGCTACGGCCATAGGCGAGTCCGAGCGCAAACATGTCGTGGAGTGGGTCGTCGGTATCGGGTATGCCGTCGAGTACCTCGGCGAAGGCTGCGAATCCGTCGTTGAACATTGCGCGCAACATGCCTGTGCGCGAACCGAATACGGCGTAGACGGCCCGTGTGGTGACGTCGGCGTCGGCGGCGACGCCACGCACGGTCACTGCGTCGATGCCGTGTGCGGCGAGGCGTAGCCCTGCGGCACGCAACAGCGCGTCGCGGGTGTCGTCGTCGTGCACCTTGGGCCTGGCCAACGATCGTAACGTTACAGTGTTACGAAACTACCTGGGGAGGGGTTATGAGCGACCTGGAAGAGCTTCGACAGGCTGCGGTTGCGGAGGAGTCGAAGCATGGGCGCCTGCTCACGAAACCCAAGCACGGGCAAATACTGAGCGCACTGATGCTGCCCGGGCTTTGGCTGGCGCCGCCGTCCGGTTATGGCGTGCTGACGACGACCGGACGCAAGACGGGAAAGCTACGACGCAAATGCATTCGCATCATTCGAGACGGCGATCGCGCATATCTCGTTCAACTCGTCCCGCCGTCGCTCGGTGTCGAGCGCCCGGGTGCGGTTGCGTCGTGGGTGTGGAACCTCCGGGCGAATCCACATGTGCGGCTTCGTATCCGGGGTGGCTTTTTCGACGGTGTCGCGCGCGAGATCACAGACGGCGCAGAGTTGGCGCATGCGCGTCGAGTGCTGTGCGAGCCGGTCAAGCTGTTCGACTACGGCGAGTGCGCCCTGCACCTGCGCGGCGTCCCGAGTCGCGCGAAGATCGGGGAATTGCATCGCTACTGGTTCGATACCGGACATCCGATCGTCGTCGAGCTGAGCTGATCGGACCAGTCAGTTAATGTGACGGACATGACGAGTCCGGAAGAGAAGCTGGCCGCTGCGCGCAAGGCCGCGGCTGAGGCAGCAGCAGCGCTGGAAGCCGCAGAGAAGGAAGCCGCCGCCGGGCAGCAGGCAGCTGCTCCCGCACCGCAAGCGGGTGGCTCCGACAAGGCCAAGGCAATTGCCGCCGGCTACGCGTCGGAGGGCGCGGCGCTCGAGCTCGGCACCGTTGTCGTGGACGGCACCGTCGATCCCGAGGCGCGTATCCGGATCCCGTTGGCGACCGTCAACCGGCACGGCCTCGTCGCGGGCGCCACCGGCACCGGCAAGACCAAGACGCTACAGGGCATTGCCGAGCAGCTGTCGAAAGCCGGTGTGCCTGTTGTGCTTGCCGACGTCAAGGGCGACCTCTCCGGACTCTCGAAGCCGGGGGAGGAGAACGACAAGATCAAGACTCGCGCCACCGAAACCGGCGCAACGGATTGGGTACCTGCTGGTTTCCCGACGCAGTTCGTCTCGCTCGGTACCCAGGGGCTCGGCGTGCCGATTCGCGCGACGATCACGTCGTTCGGCCCGATTCTGCTCAGCAAGGTGTTGGGGCTCAACGAGACTCAGGAGTCCACCCTCGGACTGATCTTCCACTGGGCCGACACCCAGGGCTTGGCACTGCTGGACCTGAAAGACCTGCGATCGGTGATCCAGCACCTGACCAGCGACGAAGGCAAAGCCGACCTCAAGGGAATCGGCGGCGTCTCGTCCGCGACCGCGGGCGTCATCCTGCGCGCATTGGTGAACCTGGAAGCCGACGGCGGCGACACCTTCTTTGGTGAACCCGAACTCGAGACCGAGGATCTGCTGCGGACCGACGGCGGTCAGGGCGTCATCACCCTGTTCGAACTCGGCGCGCAGGCGGCGCGGCCCGCGATGTTCTCGACGTTCCTCATGTGGGTGCTGGCGGACTTGTTCCAGACGCTCCCCGAGATCGGCGACGTCGACAAGCCGAAGCTCGTCTTCATCTTCGACGAGGCGCACCTGCTGTTCGCGGACGCGTCGAAGGCGTTCAAGGATCAGGTCGAGCAGACGGTGAAGCTGATTCGTTCCAAGGGCGTCGGCGTCTTCTTCTGCACCCAGTTGCCGACCGACATTCCGAACGAGGTCCTCAGCCAGCTCGGCGCGCGGATCCAGCACGCGCTGCGCGCGTTCACCCCGGACGATCAGGCGGCGCTGAACAAGACGGTCCGTACGTATCCGAAGACAGACGTCTACGACCTCGAAAAAGCGTTGACCTCGTTGGGAATTGGCGAGGCTGTCGTGACGGTGCTGTCCGAGAAGGGTGCGCCGACGCCGGTGGCCTGGACGCGGCTGCGCCCACCACGGTCGTTGATGGACACGATCGGCAACGACGCCATCAGCGCTTCGGCGCACGCCAGCGCGTTGGCCGGTAAGTACGGTCAGACGATCGACCGCGAATCGGCATACGAGAAGATCAGCGCCTCGATCGCGGCGGCCCCGCAACCGCCTGCCAAGCCACCGCGCGCCGGCGGCGCCACTCTCGGTCGCCAAGTGGAAGATGACAGCGCCGCCGAGCGGATCATGAAGAACCCAGCGGTCAAGAGCTTCCTGCGTTCGGCCGCCTCCGCCGCAGGTCGCGAGATCAGCCGCAGCATCTTCGGCACGCGTCGCCGCCGCTGACCCCGTGCGCGAGTCTCACCCCGCCAGGGGTGAAATTCGCGCACAGTTGTCAGCTACCCAGCTTCTTGTAAAAATTGCCGACGATCGGGGCGACGATCGCGCGCGGACTGTATTGCCCGGCGACTGACATGCCCTTGCTGAGGATGCCCGGCACGACGCGCATCTTGTTGCGGGCCAATGCATCCAGTGACACGCGTGCCGTGTATTCGCTCGAGATCCAAAGGAAGTCGGGGACGAGCTTGTCGACGATGGACGCGTCGGCGGGGTCGGGCGTTTCAGTGCGGACCGGTCCGGGCGCGAGCAGCGTGACGTTCACGCCTGTGCCCTTCAGCTCGCTGCGCAGCGACTCGGAGAACGTGTTGACGAACGCCTTCGTGGCCGCGTAGGTCGCGTTGTTCGGGATCGGCATGTTCCCCGCCGCGGACCCGCTGATCAAGATTCCACCGGTGCCTCGCGCGAGCATCCCCGGCAGCACCGCGAGGGTGAGGTCGTGCACCGCAACGGCATTCAGCTCGACCTGGTCGCGCTCGTACCCCGGGTCGAGATCCGCGACCGCGCCGAACGTCGCAATGCCCGCGTTGTTGCACAGGATCGAGATATCGCGAGACGCCAGTTCGTCGGCCAGCACCTGGCGTTGCGCGCGGTCCGCAAGGTCGACGGGACGGACCTCGACGGTCACGCCGTACTGCGCGCGCAACTCGGCGGCCAGCGCCTCGAGTAGCTCACCGCGACGCGCGGTGAGGATCAGCGAATGCCCTCGAGACGCCAGTTCGGCGGCCAGCGCGACGCCGATGCCAGACGACGCGCCTGTCACAACGGCTCGGTTTTCGGGTGTAGGTATCGGCAAGCTCACGACCCGGAGCCTATCGGGCCCACACTCGTGAGTCTTTTAGGAGTCTATGGACTCCTAAAAGACTCACGAGGGGTTAGATCTTCGCGGCCAGGCGCGTGCCCTGGTTGATGGCGCGCTTGGCGTCGAGTTCGGCGGCGAGATCGGCGCCACCGATCACGTGGACCACCTGCTTGGCGGCGAGAAGGTCGGCTTCCAGGTCGCGGACCGATTCCTGACCGGCGCAGATGACGACGTTGTCGACCTCGATCACGCGGGGGCGTTCGCGCTTCTCGCCGAAACTGATGTGCAAGCCGCGGTCGTCGATGCGCTCGTAGTTGACGCCACCGATCTGCTCGACGCCCTTCGCCTTGATGGCAGCGCGGTGCACCCAACCGGAGGTCTTGCCGAGACCCTTACCGAACGACGACGACTTCCGTTGCAGAAGAACGACTTCACGCGCCGCGGGCGATGGCTTCGGCTTGCCCAACGCACCCGGACCGTCCTCGGGGTCGATGACGCCCCATTCCTCTTTCCAGTCGTCGAGCTTGAGGCTCGGTGAGCCGTCGACGGTGAGGAATTCGCTGACGTCGTACCCGATTCCGCCTGCGCCGATGACGGCGACGCGCTTGCCGACGGGCTTTTCCTCGCGGACCAGTTCAGGGTAGGAGAGCACCATCGGGTGGTCGATGCCGGGGATCTTCGGGATCCGCGGGCGGACGCCGGTCGCGAGGACGACCTCGTCGTAGCGTCCGTCGATCAGCTGCTGCGCAGACACGCGCGTGTTCAGATGCACTGTGACGCCGGTCTTTTCGAGCATGCGCGTGAAGTAGCGGAGCGTCTCGTTGAACTCTTCTTTGCCTGGGATGCGGCGAGCGAGGTCGAACTGGCCGCCGACCTTGTCGTCGGCCTCGTACAGATGGACCACATGGCCACGCTCGGCCAGGTTGACTGCGGCCGACATGCCGGCAGGTCCGGCGCCGACGACGGCGACCTTCTTGGTCCGGCGGGTCGGGAGCAGCTTGAGCTCGGTTTCGTGACCCGCGCGCGGGTTGAGCAAGCAGGAGACCGTTTTGTGCACGAATGCGTGGTCGAGGCACGCCTGGTTGCATGCGATGCAGGTGTTGATTTCGTCGACGCGCTCTTCCTGTGCCTTCAGCACCCAGTCCGGATCGGCGAGCAGCGGGCGCGCCATCGAAATCAGGTCCGAATCACCGCGCGTGAGAATCTCTTCCGCGGTCTCGGGCATGTTGATGCGGTTCGATGCGCACACCGGAATACTCACGTGGTGCTTGAGCTTCGCGGTGATGTCGACGAACGCGGCACGCGGAACCGAGGTGACGATCGTAGGTACCCGCGCCTCGTGCCAGCCGATGTCGGTGTTGATGATCGTGACGCCGGCCTGCTCGATCTTCTTTGCGAGCGTGACAATCTCGTCCCAGGTCTGGCCCTCTTCGACGAAATCGGCCATGGAGAGACGGAATACGATGATGAAGTCCGGGCCGACGGCCTCGCGTACGCGCCGCACGATCTCGACCGCGATGCGCTGACGGTTCTCCGTCGAGCCGCCCCATTTGTCCGTGCGCTTGTTGGTCCGGGGCGCGAGGAACTGGTTGATGAAATACCCTTCACCACCCATGATTTCGACGCCGTCGTAGCCCGCGAGCTTGGCGAGGCTGGCGCAACGGGCATAGTCGTCGATCGTCGACTCGATGCCCTTGTTGGACAACGCGCGCGGCTTGAACGGGTTGATCGGAGCTTTGATCGCCGACGCGGACACGCTGAAGGGGTGGTAGCCGTACCGGCCCGCATGCAGGATCTGCAGCGCGATCTTGCCGCCGGCCTCGTGCACGGCCTTCGTGATCGTGCGGTGGCGGTAGGCCTCCTGCTTCGAAATCAGCTGTGCGGCAAGGGGGAGCAGCCAGCCTTGGCGGTTGGGCGCGTACCCGCCGGTGATCATCAGCGCGACACCACCCCGCGCGCGCTCGGCGAAGTACTCGGCCAATCGCTTTGTGTCCCACGCGCGGTCCTCGAGACCGGTGTGCATCGACCCCATGACCACACGGTTCTTCAACGTCGTGAAGCCGAGGTCGAGTGGGCTGAGCAGGTTGGGGTACGGCGTCAAACCGGGCTCGCGAAGGGAGGGGGAGTTCATGCTGGGCTGTGCCTTTCGGGGGAGAGGGCATCCAATATTTCCTGACACCAATCCGCGGCGCCCTCGGCAGCGCGGATACCTCCTCGCAGGATGAGGTGTTGGTGCAGGGCCGGTCCGGAGAGCTGGTCCGGGGCCGGGAAGTCTTGTTTTTCCATCATTCGGTAGAGGTCGAGCCGTTGCAGGTGCAGATCGCGGTGGCGGGCGACTTCGGTCAGTAGCGCGGTCATGCTGCTGCTGTCGGCTGCGCGGATCTTCACGGCGAGCTCGTTGCGGATCTCGTTGGGCTCGCTGGGTTCGGCGATCCAGCGCGCGAGTTCTTCACGCCCGGATTCGCTGACGCGGTAGACCTTCTTGTCCGGCCGACCGTCCTGGACCACTTCCTCGACCTCGACCCAACCGGCTTCGTCCATGCGCTTGAGTACGCGGTAGATCTGCTGGTGGGTGGCACTCCAGAAGTAGCCGATCGACTTTCCGAATCGACGCGCAAGTTCGTACCCCGACCCGGACCGCTCGGTCAGGGAAACGAGTAGCGCGTGTTCCAAAGCCACGCCGGAATCGTATATGCACCCCGGTGCCTATGCAACTAGTTGCGCATCAAACTACTGTGAGTGAATTTCGCCCCTATAGGGGCTAGACGCGCGCACGGGGGGTGAAGCCGCATACGCTCCCAGCGTGACCTCGAGTATCGGCCAAGCGGCCACCCGCAAGCAGGTTTTCGCGTGGGGGCTGTGGGACTGGGGATCGTCGTCGTTCAACGTCGTCACGCTGACGTTCGTCTTCTCCGTCTACCTGACGGACAAGGTCGGCGAAAACCTCCCAGGGTCGATCTCGGCCGGCACGTGGTTCAGCTGGTCGCTCGGTATCGCCGGGTTCTTCGTCGCGGTACTCGCACCGATCAGCGGGCAATATTTCGACGCGTCGGGCCGACGTAAACGATCGCTCGGCGTCCTGAGTGCACTGACCGTCGTATTGATGGCGGCGATGTTCTTCGTGAAGGACTCCTATCAATACCTCTGGCTCGGCCTCGTCCTGCTCGGACTCGCGTCGATCGCCGCCGAGCTTGCCGTGGTCCCGTACAACGCGATGCTGCGTCAGGTGTCGACGCCGGAAACGATCGGTCGGGTCTCCGGATTCGGCTGGGCGATGGGGTATTTCGGCGGGATCGTGCTGTTGCTCGTGTCGTATTTCGGATTCATCGCGGGACACGGGGATACGCGAGGACTGCTGGGGATCGCGACCGAGGACGGTCTCAACATCCGTCTCGTCGCACTCCTCGCTGCCGTCTGGTACCTGTGCTTCACCATTCCCGTGCTGTTCGCCGTCCCGGAACCGCCAAAATTCGACACCGATCCCGGGGCGGCCGACGCGGGATTCCTTCAGTCGTATCGCGTGCTCTGGCGTGACATCCGCGATCTGTGGAAAACGGACCGTAACGTCGTCTACTTCCTCGGCGCCAGCGCGCTGTTTCGCGACGGGCTTGCCGGGATCTTTGCTTTCGGTGCGATCCTCGCCGTCGGTGTATATGGAATCGCCGACGACGACGTCCTGCTGTTCGGCATCGCGGCAAATGTGGTCGCGGCTGTGGGCGCGCTCGTCGCGGGACGATTCGACGACAACGTCGGGCCCAAGGCTGTTATCCGTTTTTCGTTGATCTCGCTGCTCGTGGCCGGCGTGGTGCTGCTTGTGGTCTCGGGGCCGGTGATGTTCTGGGTGTTCGGGTTGCTGCTCTGCCTGTTCGTCGGTCCCGCACAGTCGTCGGCGCGCACGTACCTTGCCCGACTGACGCCGCCTGGACGGGAAGGCCAGTTGTTCGGGCTTTACGCGACGACGGGACGCGCGGTGACGTTCCTTGCACCGACGCTGTTCGGCCTGTTCGCCTGGCTGTTCGGTACCGACCGGGCAGGCATCATCGGCATCCTCGTGGTCCTCGGCGTCGGACTCGCCGCATTGATGCTGGTGCGTGCCCCCGAAGCAAACGTCGAGCAGTAACTAGTCCCTCGTCGGACGCCACGCCGCGACGCCGACGAGGAGCAGTCGCAATTGCTTGCGGGCGCGGACCAACACGTCGTCCTGGTCTGCCGGGTTTGCGGTGTGATAGGCAGCCAATGCATCAAGCATCGCGGAGACAATCAGGTCCGCGGCCATTTCCAAGTCTTCGGTGTCCCAATCCGACGTCGTCGATTGGCGCGAAAGATCGATTGCGATTTCGGCGATGATCAGCCGCAGTTCGGTTTCGATGGCGCGGCGAATACGCGGCGCACCGCCGTACCGTTCCCGATATACGAAGCGGAACAGGTCCGGATTCTTGCGCGCGTTGTCGATGAACACCGACAGCCGCTGGTCGGCGTCCGTTGCGTTGGGTCCGCGGCGGGCGTCTCGCAAACTGTTCTTCAGTGCACGCGTGCTTTCGTCGACCAAGGCGAGCCCGAGATCGTCGAGTGAATCGAAGTGGCGATAGAAGCCGGTCGGAACGATATCGGCAGCCCTGGCGACCTCCCGCAGGCTGACTCCCGAAAAACCATGCACCGTTGCAAGTTTGAGCGCCCCGTCGAGCAGCGCGCGGCGAGTCTGCTCCTTGCGCTCAGCTCGCGATTGTTGTGCCGTCACCTGGCTAAATGTACAGGTGTGCACCGAGGGGTTATTGTTCGAAGAGTCACCAGCACGCCGCAGCTTAGGGGTACCGCCATCATGGTCGGAAGTTTCGAGAGCAACAAAGACATCGTTCAAGACCTGACAGAGCAGGCCGCAACACGCGTCGGCAATATCGCGAACATCATCACCGACGCAGTCAAAGGTGTCGCCAAAGAGGTCGGCGACCTCATTTCTGACGGCATCGAGATGCGCGATGCGTCGAAGAAGGCACGCGAAGACGGAACGGTCGACGCTGAGGTCGTCGACTAGACCTGCACTCTCTGTTGAGGGCCGTCTCCCACATCGGGAGGCGGCCCTTACTCATTCGTGAAGCCTCCCCGCACCGCGGATGTTCTTGTGCGCCTTGGCTTCTGCGCTTATCACTTCTCGCGAATGTGCCGCTACCGAACGGTGGAAACAGATCTATCACAAAAAGATAACAAATCAGTCTCGGATCGGGTATCGTCAGATTTGTTGAACTTCGCGCCTTGAAAATGGGGCCAAAGGAGGTCGAGCGACATGGGCCGACACAGCGTAGGAGCAGACGGGACCGTTGCGTTGCTGGGCAACGGTGCATTGCTAGGAAATCGAGTTCTGGTGGGTAACGCATTTGTGCCCGCGGCGTACCTTCGCGATACGCATTCTTGGGGGCGCGCTCATACCGTCGCTGCGGCTGCCGTCGCTTTGATCGGAGTCGGCGCGCTCGGCACAATCGCCGACGATTGGTGGGCGCGCGAAAGCTACACGGAGTCGGCCGTCATGGCCTACGACCATCCGATCGTGCTCGCACCTGCAGTGCCCGCTGCTCCGGTCGCTGAACAACCCGTCGTCGCCGCGCTGCCCACGGAAACAGTGGTCGCGGTGGCTCCAGTCGTGCCGCAAGTTGTTGCACCCGCCGCTCCCGCCGTCCCGACGGTGCGCGTCGTGCCCACCGCTGCGCCGATCGCGACCGCGGTTGCTCCGCAAGTTGCCGAGCCCGCTCCTCAGGTCGTCCAAGAGGCGCCCGCCGAACCCGTGCAAACTCGCGTCGGTCAGCCGGACGGCTCGCTTCTTTTCCCAGGCGAGCCTCCGCCGCCGCCACTGATCCAAGACCCAGGCGCTTTCCAACAGTGGATGGGCAATCACTTGGACCTGAAGGTGAAGTGGCTCGAAGGGCGCTGACGCACCCCTCGTGAGTCTTTTTGGGCTCTACTGACGTAACCGTGGGTGGTTGTGTCGCATATGGGTGCGCACGCCGTTGTCCCAGTAGCGTTCTGGCTTGTCTAAGGTCGGTCGGCTACTTGTGCGGGGT
>NZ_VCQU01000016.1 GCF_012932915.1 Antrihabitans stalactiti
AGTTACGGCGGCCATAGCGGTGGGGAAACGCCCGGTCCCATTCCGAACCCGGAAGCTAAGCCCACCAGCGCCGATGGTACTGCACCCGCCAGGGTGTGGGAGAGTAGGACACCGCCGAACATACTTACCGAAAGGGGACCCATATTATGGGTCCCCTTTCGTCGTTTGTGCCGAATAATTGCTGTGCCGGATAGTTTCTGCGGACAGCCATATCCATGCGAAGGGAAATTGCTTTGACGGACAGCAGCGGCGACCGCAAATCCTTCCGTGGCGGTGGCAATCCGAACAAGCCACCAGCGCGCCAAGGGCAAGGATCGGGCGCCCCGCGCCGTCGTGGCGGCGAAGGCAGTTTCGCCGGCGGACGGCCGAGCGACCGTCCAGGAGGCAGCGCCCCCGGTCGGCGGCCACCTCGCCCCGAAGAGCCGGACCTTCCCGACGACGTTCAGGCGACCGACCTCGAACCGAGCGTTCGACGCGATCTGCTCAGCCTCGACAAAACCAACGCCGACGCAGTCGCACGCCACCTCGTGATGGCTGCCCGACTCGTCGACGACGACCCCGTTTCGGCACTCGGTCATGCACGCGCCGCACGGCAGCGCGCGGGTCGTATTGCCGTCGTCCGCGAGACCGCTGGGCTCACCGCCTACCACGCAGGCGAATGGGCCGAGGCCTTGTCCGAACTGCGGGCAGCACGCCGGATGTCCGGCGGTCCAGGACTTTTGGCCGTCATGGCAGATTGCGAGCGCGGTCTCGGCCGTCCCGAGCGTGCCATCGAACTTGGCCGCAGTGACGAGGCGCGAGCGTTGAAAGGTGACGACGCGAGCGAGCTTCGCATCGTCGTCGCCGGTGCCCGCATGGACCTCGGCGAATACGAACAGGCTGTCGTCACATTGCAGACGGCCGACCTCGATCCCGCGCGGACCGGTCCGGGTGCAGCACGCCTCTTCTATGCCTACGCGGACGCGCTCGTCGCTGCCGGACGCACCGACGACGGCGTCAAATGGTTCCTGAACGCGGCTGCCGCCGACGACGAGGGCGACACCGACGCCGAGGAGCGGGTGGCTGAATTGAGTGGTGGAATCGAGGGCGAGCAGTGACTCTGCTTCGCGACGCGTACGACACGCTCCTGCTCGATCTCGACGGCACGCTCTACAAGGGGCCCGATGCTATTCCTGGGGCAGCGCAGGCCCTCGCCTCCCTGCCACAGCGCCTGATCTACGTCACGAACAATGCGAGCCGTAGCCCGCTCGACGTCGCCAAGCACCTCGACGAACTCGGGTTCGTGGCGGACGAGGACGCCGTGGTGGCGAGCTCGCAGGCAGCGGCCCGAGTTCTTGCAGAGCGGCTGGACGCGGGATCCGCCGTCCTCGTCATCGGAACGGATGCATTGGCCGCCGAGATCGAGTTGGTCGGTCTGCGGCCGGTGCGCACAGCGGACGAGAAGCCTGTCGCGGTCGTCCAAGGACACTCGACAGCGACCGCATGGCCGAACTTGGCCGAAGCGTGCCTCGCCATCCGCGCTGGCGCCATCTGGGTTGCGTCCAACGCCGACACCACGCTGCCGACCGAGCGCGGACTTGCCCCGGGCAACGGTTCGATGGTTGCGGCGTTGCGCGCGGCGACGGACCAGGAACCCGTTATCGCAGGCAAGCCCTACGTGCCGATCATGGAAGATGCACTGCGTCGCAGTGGATCCCGCGTGGCGCTCGTTATCGGCGACCGGATGGACACCGATATCGCAGGCGCGAATGCGGTGGGGCTGGATTCACTGCTCGTGCTGACCGGCGTCAGTACAGTCGACAACCTGCTGCGCGCCAAACCGGAACAGCGCCCGACGTTCGTGTCGTTCGCGCTGGACTCGTTGAGTTCGCCGGTCGCAAGCAGCGACACCGAGTGGCGCGCCGAATTCGACGGAACCGATATCGTCCTGTCCGGCAGCGGCGATCCGATTTCCGCATTGACCGCCGCAGCAGCAGTTGCCTGGGCGAATCCCGGCTTCGGGACAGTCCAAGCGAAGGGTGATGCGGCCGGTCGCGCAGTGCGGGTGTGGAACGAATCATTCGAACGTGTGACCGATGGCGCGGTCGCGTCTCGCGCGTCTCGTACCGAAATCCGCTAGCGTTGTCGCCGATGAGTACCCCGATGCCACGACCCGGACAGCACATCCCTGGCCCGTCGCCGACCGTCGAACCACAGCACATTCATGCCGAGGTCGACGGGTTACTCGCGCGGCTCGATAGAGACGAGGCGATCCCACACCAGGCGCGGATTCTCGAGCAGGCACACGATGTACTGGTGCGTGCTTTGGCTGCCGTCGACAAGATCTGAGGTGGTTCGGCGGGCGCGCGTGGACGCCGAGCTGGTTCGCCGCGGACTTGCCCGATCCCGCGAACACGCGGTCGAGTTGATCGGCGCGGGACGGGTGTTGATTGCAGGTGCGGTCGCCAGCAAGCCGGCGACGGCGGTCGAGCCGGGTACGCCGCTGCTGGTTCGCGAGGTACCTGACGAGGTCGTCTGGGCGTCGCGAGGAGCGCACAAGCTGATCGGCGCACTCGATGCATTCGGGCTGGACGTGACCGGCCGCCGATGTCTGGATGCGGGCGCGTCCACCGGCGGTTTCACCGACGTCTTGTTGCAGCGCGGGGCGACCGAGGTCGTCGCAGTCGACGTCGGCTACGGGCAATTGGTATGGCGGCTGCAATCCGACGACCGAGTGAAGGTCATCGACCGAACGAACGTGCGGACTCTCACCGTCGATGCCATTGGCGGTCCGGTCGACCTGGTCGTCGCGGATTTGTCGTTCATCTCCCTTAGTCTCGTGCTGCCGGCGTTGGCCGCATGTGTCACGCCGAACGCAGACCTGGTTCCGATGGTGAAGCCGCAGTTCGAGGTCGGTAAGGACCGCGTCGGTACGGGCGGGGTGGTGCGCGATCCGGCGCAGCGCGCTGCCGCAGTGCTCGGTGTTGCCAACGCCGCAGCAACGCTAGGGCTGCGCACGGTCGGCGCAGTCGCGAGCCCGTTGCCGGGCCCGTCAGGCAATGTCGAATACTTTCTGTGGCTGCGTCCGGACACGGGGGACGAGGTCAACGTGCCGGAGATCATCGAACGAGCTGTCGAGGAGGGTCCGCAATGAGTAGTACGGAAGAGGACCGGCGCGAGATTCTGATCGTCGCGCACCCGGGTCGTGACGAAATTGCCGAGACCGCCCTTCGCGCCGCGAAGATCTTCGCCGACGCGGGTATCGCGCTGCGGGTTATCGAAGACGAGTCCTACAGCACCCAGATCGAGCCGACGCCCACGCAGGTCACGGTCGTCGAAGCAGGCCCGGAAGCGGCAGTCGGCTGCGAAATGGTGTTGGTCCTCGGTGGCGACGGCACCTTCCTCCGCGCGGCCGATCTGGCTCGCAGCGCGTCGGTGCCGGTTCTCGGAATCAACCTGGGACGCATCGGTTTCCTGACCGAAGCCGAGGCAGAGCACCTCGACGAAGCATTGGATCATGTCGTTCGGCGCGACTACCGCATCGAGAACCGGATGACCCTCGACGTCGTCGTCACCCTCGACGATGTCGTCCTCGACACTGGTTGGGCGCTGAACGAAGCAAGCATCGAAAACGAGTCACGGCTCGGCGTTCTCGAGGTCGTGCTCGAGGTCGACGGTCGGCCGGTGTCAGCATTCGGCTGCGATGGAGTACTGATCTCCACGCCTACCGGTTCCACCGCGTATGCGTTCTCGGCGGGTGGCCCGGTCGTGTGGCCGGAACTCGAAGCCTTGCTGGTGATTCCGAGCAACGCGCATGCGTTGTTCGCCCGGCCGCTGGTGACGAGCCCCGAATCGGTGATCGCGGTCGAGTCCGTCGCATCCGGTCACGCTGCGCTCGTTTTCTTGGACGGTCGCCGAACTCTGGCATTGCCGCGTGGGGGCAGGGTCGAAGCGCGCCGCGGGAGTCGGCCCGTGCGATGGGTGCGACTGGACTCTGCGCCTTTCGCAGACAGGATGGTTCGCAAGTTCGAGCTGCCCGTCACGGGTTGGCGCGGAAAGAGGATCTGATAGTGCTCGCGGAAATTCGCATCGACGGGCTGGGCGTCATCTCGAAGGCCAGCGCGCAGTTCCACGAAGGCCTGACTGTCCTCACCGGTGAAACGGGCGCGGGCAAGACGATGGTCGTCACCAGTCTGCATCTGCTCAGCGGAGCCCGGGCAGATCCTGGGCGGGTCCGGCTCGGAGCCGCTCGCGCTGTCGTCGAAGGCAGGTTCACAACGGACGACGTCCACCAGGCTGCACAGACCGAGGTCGGCCGGGTGCTCGAGGCGGCCGGGTCGGATCGCGACGAGGACGGCAGCGTCATCGCCGTCAGGACCGTAGGCAGTGACGGACGGTCGCGCGCGCATCTGGGTGGGCGAAGCGTGCCCGCAGGCGTGCTCGGCGAGTTCACGGATCCGTTGTTGACCGTGCACGGTCAGAACGATCAGCTGCGACTGCTGCGTCCCGACCAACAGCGAAACGCACTGGACCAGTTCGCGGTCGACACCGTCGCGCCCCTGCTGGCGCGCTATTCGAAGCTGCGTCGCGAATGGCTCGACGCACGGACCGCGCTGCTCGAGCGCACCGAGAAGAGTCGCGAGCTCGCGCAGGAAGCGGACCGGCTGCAGTTCGGTTTGAACGAGATCGACACTGTCGCACCGCTACCAGGTGAGGACACGGCGATCGTCGCGGATGTTCGGCGTTTGTCCGATCTCGATTCGCTGCGTGAGGCGGCGACGGGTGCCATGAGTGCCATCGCGGCGGATTCCGATGGTGCGCTGGATCTGCTCGGCACCGCGCGGTCGCGAGTCGAGACGTCCGACGACGTGGCGTTGTCGTCGCTCGGGCCGCGGCTCGACGAGGCAATCGCGATAGTTATCGATGTTTCGTCCGAGCTGAGCAACTATCTATCGGGGCTACCGTCCGACCCGAATGCACTCGACTCGCTGCTGACCCGGCAAGCCGAATTGAAGCAGCTGACACGCAAGTACGCAGCCGACGTCGATGGCGTCCTTGCCTGGGCCGACAAGGCGCGGGCGCGTCTGTCGAAAATCGATGTCTCTGCGGACGCGCTGGCTGAGTTGGCGACACGGGTGGAGACCACGCAGGCCGCCGTAGCTGCTGCGGCCGCGAAGCTGACCGCCGCGCGCGTGAAAGCAGCAGCGAAGCTTGCCAAGGCGGTCAGCACGGAACTGAGCGGGCTGGCCATGGGTAAGGCGACGCTCGAGGTCAACGTTCGCGAAGTTCTTGCAGGACCACAGGACTCGGCGCCGCTGACCGTCGGCGACAAAGTGCTGCATGCCGGTTCGGCAGGCGTCGACGAGGTCGAGTTGCGGCTGTCGGCGCACTCGGGCGCGCAGTCCTTGCCGATTTCGAAAAGTGCATCCGGCGGCGAGCTGTCACGCGTGATGCTGGCGTTGGAAGTCGTCCACGCCGGCAACGAAAAAGGCTCGACGATGGTGTTCGACGAAGTCGATGCCGGAGTCGGCGGTCGGGCTGCCGTGGAGATCGGAAAGCGCCTCGCAAGGCTTGCGCGCACCCATCAGGTGATCGTCGTGACGCACCTTCCGCAGGTCGCCGCCTTCGCGCACACCCACCTCGTCGTCGACAAGAGCGACAACGGCAAGGGTGTCGTGAACAGTGGCGTCAAAACATTGACCGACGACGAGCGTGTCGTCGAACTCGCCCGGATGCTCGCCGGTCTCGACGATACCGAGACCGGCCGAGCACACGCGGAGGAACTGCTGGCTACCGCGGCTGCCGAGCGGCTTCGCGCTTGACCCCGTTGACGAACGTTCCGATCAACTGCTTCAGGCCTGCCTTCAACACGGCCTCCGGTACAGGAAGCTTCGGCGTCGAATCCATCGTGTAGACGACCCGGGTGCCCTTGCCGGAATCGCTGAAGAGGATCGTTCCGGTGTGGCTCTTGACGGGCGCACCCGCGACGATCTTGTACTCGATGCGCTCGCCCGGTACGAGCTTGGTGATCTGCTCGGAGACGCCGACCGGGCCGAGGCCCAGGAAGTGCACCGCGCCTTCGCCTTGGCGTTCGGTTTTGCCTTCGGACTTGAGGCGGGTCTTGATCGGCAGGAACTTGCCGTTGTTTTCGCGGTCGGCGAATATGCCGTACACGACGTCGCGGGGAGCGTCGATGACGGTGTCGACGGTGTAACTAGCCATGTCAAACCTTTCGGAAGATCACACATGCGTGTGGGTCCTAGGCAGCATATCGGGCGCCATTTCGCTGGCAGTTCGGGTCCAACTGGTGCCGATGTGACTGATGTGGCTATTGTTTCGGCGCGCCTCCACGCTCTGAGATAGCGGCGGGGCCATCATCGGACACATGAAAATTGCGGCATTGTTGTCCAGGAGCACGGAGTCGCTGCCCGGCATCAGCGGCATGGCCAGAGTCGATCGCAACACCGCCAGGTTGCTGCGCCGGGTCGGACCCGGCGACATCGTGGTGCTGGACGAACTCGACCTCGACCGCATCACGGCCGACGCATTGGTGGAGGCGGGCGTGCTCGCAGTCATCAACGGGTCGCCGTCCATTTCGGGTCGCTACCCCAACCTCGGTCCGGAAGTCGTTGTGGCCAACGGCATCACGTTGATCGATGCGGAGGCGTCCGAACTTTTCAAGAAGGTGAAGGACGGCACCAAGATTCGGCTCGACGAAGGCGTCATCTATTCGGGTGAGCGCAAACTCGTCGACGGGCGTGAACTGCGCGAGGCGGAGATCTCCGACCGGATGATCGAGGCCAAGAACGGTCTTGCCACCCACCTGGAAGCGTTCACGGGTAACGCAATCGAGTTCATCCGAACCGAAAGTCCGCTGCTCATCGACGGTATCGGTGTGCCGGACGTCGACTTGGACATGAAGGACCGCCACGTTGTGGTCGTCGCCGACGGACCGGACCACGCGGCGGACCTCAAGAATCTGCGACCGTTCATCAAGGAATACGCACCGATCCTGATCGGTGTGAACGCGGGTGCGGACACGCTGTGCAAAGCCGGTTACCGCCCGGACCTCATCGTCGGCGATCCCGAGAACATCACCGCCTCGACGTTGAAATGCGGCGCGGAGGTTGTTCTTCCTGCCGATTCCGATGGGCACGCGAAGGGCCTGGAGCGAATCCAGGACCTCGGCATCGGAGCGGTGACGTTCCCGGCGTCGGGTGCGCCTGCCGACCTCGCGCTGCTGCTCGCTGATCACCACGGTGCAGCTCTGATCGTCACGGCAGGTGCCGCAGCGTCGCTGGACGAGTTCTTCGACCGCAGCCGTCGCAACACCAACCCCGCGACCTTCTTGACCAGGCTGAAGGTCGGCACGAAGCTCGTCGATGCGAAGGCGGTCGCGACGCTGTACCGCAGCCGGGTTTCCGGCGGTGCGATCGCGTTCCTCATCCTCGCTGCGCTGCTCGCCGTCATCGTTGCCCTCGTGGCGTCGAACATGGGCGGCGAAGTGCTGGACTGGGCTATCGCAACCTGGAATCACTTCGCGCTGTGGGTGCAGGGGCTGCTCGAGTGATCTCGATGAAGCAACACGCGATTTCGATTGCCGCGATCTTTCTGGCGCTGGCAATCGGAGTCGTGCTCGGATCGCAGACCCTGGCATCCGGTGTGCTGTCAGGGCTGCGAGACGACAAAGACGACCTGTCCCACAAGGTCGACGAACTGCAGAACGCGAACAACCAGCTCGAAGTGCAAATTGGCGCAGCCGACAGCTTCGACGCCACCATCGCGGATCGGACCGTCAAAGATGTGCTGGCACAGCGGTCCGTCATCATCGTGACGACGCCCGACGCCGACGCCGGCGACGTAGACGCCGTCACCAAGCTGATTCAGGCCGCGGGAGCGGCTGTGACCGGCAAGGTCGGCCTCACCACGGCCTTTGTCGACAACGTCAACGGCGAACGCCTCAAGACATCGCTCACCAACATCGTCCCTGCCGGAATTCAGTTGAAGACCGGTGCAGTCGACACGGGCAGCATCGCAGGTGATCTGCTCGGTTCGGTCCTGCTCCTGAATCCCACGACAGCGCAGCCCCAAAGCACGCCCGAAGAGCTCGCGCTTGCGCTCGACACGTTGCGTAGCGGTGGCTTCATCGAATACGACCAGGTGCGGCCGGCTCAGCTTGCTGTCGTCCTGACCGGCAACCCGACCGGCACCGACGAGGGCAACCGCGGCAGCTTGGTCGCACGGTTCGCCGGTGCGCTGGACGCACGCGGTGCCGGAGTCGTCGTTGCAGGCCGTGCCGGGTCTGCGGATCGCAACGGTCCCGTCGCGGTCGTGCGATCGGATGCGGGGCTGTCGTCGGCAACGTCGACGGTCGACAACGTCGATCGCCAGTCCGGCCGAATCACCACAGTCCTTGCGCTGCAGGAGCAACTGGCCGGGGGCGCAGGACGGTACGGCACCGGCACAAAAGCCACAGCAGTCACAGTCGGTGGTGCACCACACAGCTAGTTACGTTCGCGCGTCGTTTGCCGCAGATGGTGGTCGAAGTGTTACCGTGAAGTCCCGTGGGACGGCAGGCCCCAGTAGTACTCCAGAGCCAAGACCTGCAGCGTCGTCACGGGAGCAGCTGTGCAGAACACGAGCGCGCATCATTCACGCGTTCATTCGCGTATCGCCACCAAGCACATTTTCGTCAGCGGCGGCGTCGCGTCGTCGCTCGGCAAGGGTTTGACTGCGTCGAGCCTGGGCCAGTTGCTCACTGCGCGCGGTCTTCGGGTGACCATGCAGAAACTGGATCCGTACCTCAACGTCGATCCAGGCACCATGAACCCCTTCCAGCACGGCGAGGTGTTCGTCACCGAGGACGGTGCCGAGACCGATCTCGATGTCGGCCACTACGAGCGATTCCTTGACCGTGACCTCCCGGGCTGGGCGAATGTCACTACGGGCCAGGTGTATTCGACGGTCATCGCGAAGGAACGGCGCGGCGAGTACCTCGGCGACACGGTCCAGGTGATCCCGCACATCACCGACGAGATCAAATCCCGCATCCTCGCGATGAGCGGTCCTGACCTGCAAGGGCAGACGCCCGACGTGGTGATCACCGAAATCGGTGGCACCGTCGGCGACATCGAATCGCAGCCTTTCCTGGAAGCGGCCCGTCAGGTCCGCCACGACGTCGGTCGCGACAACGTCTTCTTCCTGCACGTCTCGCTCGTGCCCTACCTCGCGCCGTCGGGTGAATTGAAGACGAAGCCGACGCAGCACTCCGTCGCTGCGTTGCGCAACATCGGTATCCAGCCGGACGCGTTGATTCTGCGATGCGACCGTGAGGTTCCCGAGCCGCTCAAGAACAAGATCGCGTTGATGTGTGACGTCGATATCGACGGCTGTATTTCGACGCCGGATGCGCCGTCGATCTACGACATCCCGAAGGTGCTGCACCGCGAAGGCTTGGACGCGTACGTGGTTCGCAAACTGGGCTTGCCGTTCCGCGACGTCGACTGGACCGTGTGGGGTGACCTGCTCAAGCGAGTCCACGATCCGAGGGAGACGGTCGAGGTCGCACTCGTCGGCAAGTACGTCGACCTGCCCGACGCTTACCTCTCGGTCACCGAAGCGCTGCGAGCCGGCGGGTTCGCACACCGCGCGAAGGTCGAGATCAAGTGGGTGCCGTCGGATCAGTGTGAGACGCCTGCGGGTGCGCAAGCGGCACTGGGCGACGTTCATGCCGTGCTGATTCCCGGCGGGTTCGGCATCCGGGGCATCGAAGGCAAGGTCGGCGCAATCCGCTACGCCCGGACGAGGGGCATTCCGACGCTCGGTCTGTGCCTCGGCTTGCAGTGCATGGTCATCGAGGCTGCTCGGTCCGTCGGGCTCGATGATGCGAACTCTGCTGAGTTCGAACCGGAGACCGAGCATCCGGTGATTTCCACGATGGCCGATCAAGAGCAGATCGTCGCAGGTGAAGCCGATCTCGGTGGGACGATGCGGCTTGGTGCGTACCCAGCGACGTTGGTGCGCGGCTCGGTCGTCGCCACCGCCTACGGGGCGGAAAACGTCTCGGAGCGGCACCGTCATCGCTATGAGGTCAACAACGTCTATCGCGACAAGATCGGCCAGAGCGGGTTGGTGTTCAGCGGAACCTCGCCGGACGGCCACCTTGTCGAATTCGTCGAACTGCCGGCGAGCGTCCACCCGTTCTTCGTCGGTACGCAGGCGCATCCGGAGCTCAAGAGCCGCCCGACCCGGCCACACCCGCTGTTCTCGGCACTGGTGAGTGCCGCGCTGAAGTACAAGGACGCCGAGCGGTTGCCCGTCGACATTCACGGCGAAGACACGGCAGCGGTCGAGTCGGTTCATCAGTGACCAGGCACGAGTTCGAGACACTGTCCTCCAGAACGGTGTACGAGGGCGCGATTCTGGCGTTGCGGATAGACGAAGTCGCGATGCCTGGCGGTCGAGTCGCCGAGCGTGAGGTCGTCGAGCACCACGGTGCAGTGGCGGTCGTGGCAGTCGACGACGAGGGTCGACTGGTGCTGATTCATCAGTACCGGCATCCGTTGGGGGAGCGGCTGCTCGAATTGCCTGCAGGGCTGCTCGACGGCGTCGACGAAGATCCTCTCGAAGCCGCGAAGCGTGAGTTGGCCGAGGAGACCGGACTTGCCGCGCGGCACTGGTCGACGCTGGTCGACATTGCGGTGTCGCCGGGCTTCACCGACGAGGCTTTGCGTGTGTATCTCGCCGAGGACCTGGTCACGACGCATCAACCCACGCCCGAACACGAGGAAGCGGATCTCGAGATCGTCCGGATGACGGTCGAGGAGGCAGCCGCCGCGGCGTTGGAGGGCAAGATCGTCAACGCCACCGCCGTCGCAGGAATCTTGGCGTTGCAATCCGCACGCGCCACTGGTTTCGCACTGCGGCCCGCGAATGCGCCGTGGCCGGGCCAGCCGACGACGTTCGCACGTCGCAAGGCGCGCGAGGACTGACGTGCTCGATCGCGAACTGCAGGCCTATCTCGACCACCTCACCGTGGAACGCGGCGTGGCGGGAAACACCCTCAGTTCGTATCGGCGTGACCTCTCGCGCTACCTGGGCTTCCTGACCGATCTCGGCATCGACTCGCTTGCGAAGGTGCGTGAAGCCGATATCACCGCGTTCGTGGTCGGTCTGCGCCGCGGTGATCCCGAGGCGAAACTGCCTGCGCTTGCGGCAAGTTCGGCTGCGCGCGCGTTGGTTGCTGTCCGCGGACTGCACAAGTTCGCGACCTCGGAAGGCATGACCGACGCCGACGTCGCACATGCGGTGAAACCCCCGACACCTGGTCGGCGGCTGCCGAAGTCCTTGCCGTTCGACCAGGTGCTCACGCTGATCGAAGCCGCAGGAGGCTCCAGCGAGACCGACGGACCGCGCTCACTGCGCGACCGCGCCATGCTGGAGCTGCTGTATTCGACCGGTGCGCGGATCTCGGAGGCCGTCGGGCTCGATGTCGACGACATCGACGTCGAGGAACGCTGCGTCATCCTGCACGGCAAAGGCGGCAAGCAGCGGCTGGTACCGATCGGGCGACCGGCGGTCGCTGCTATCGACGCTTATCTGGTTCGTGGCAGGCCCGCACTGGTGTCGCGCTCGAATCCCGCGCTGTTCTTGAACGTCCGCGGCGGTCGGCTTTCGCGGCAGAGCGCCTGGCAAGTGTTGCAATCGTCGGCCGAGCGCGCAGGAATCTCGACGGGGGTCTCACCGCACACGTTGCGGCACTCGTTTGCGACGCACCTGCTCGATGGTGGCGCGGACGTTCGGGTCGTTCAGGAACTGCTCGGTCATGCTTCGGTGACCACGACGCAGATCTACACGCTTGTGACGATCAATTCACTTCGCGAAGTATGGGCAGGCGCACATCCGCGGGCGCGCTAAGGTCGTGCATCGAGACATGGGATGCGTGTCCGTCCACGCTTGATCGAGTGAGACGGTAGCGTTTACGCGACGTGGGGAACGACCATTGGACGAGGAGTACGGACCGTGAAGGCACCGCAGCGTAGCGCAGCGGCGGCCGAGCAGCCCGCCGGACTACAACCCGGTGATATGGGCCCGACCGGTCGGCCCTTGCGCGCGATTCCGATACCCGAACCGCTGCGCAGCCATGGCCCGGCTCAGATCATCGCGATGTGCAATCAGAAGGGTGGCGTCGGCAAGACGACGTCGACCATCAACCTCGGTGCTTCGCTGGCCGAATACGGCCGTCGGGTGTTGCTCGTCGACCTCGACCCGCAGGGTGCGCTGTCTGCAGGCCTCGGCGTCGCACATCACGACCTCGAACTGACCGTCCACAATCTGCTGATCGAGCGCAAGGTCGGCGTCGACGACGTGTTGATGCGTACTCGCGTCGAAAACCTGGACCTCCTGCCGAGCAACATCGACCTGTCGGCCGCCGAGATTCAGCTGGTCAACGAAGTGGGCCGCGAGAATGCGCTGGGTCGCGCGCTGCACCCGATCCTCGACCGCTATGACTACGTCCTGATCGACTGCCAGCCCTCGCTCGGACTGCTGACGGTCAATGCGCTGGCGTGCGCCGAAGGCGTCATCATTCCGATGGAATGCGAGTACTTCAGCTTGCGTGGCCTTGCGTTGCTCAACGACACGGTCGACAAGGTCCGCGACCGGTTGAACCCGCGTTTGGAGATGTCGGGCATCGTTGTCACGATGTTCGACCCACGGACCCTGCATGCGCGCGAAGTGATGCAGCGAGTCGTCGAGGTGTTCGGCGACATGGTCTACGACACCGTGATCAACCGGACTGTCCGGTTCCCGGAGACGAGCGTCGCCGGCGAACCGATCACCACCTGGGCGCCCAAATCCACTGGGGCAGAGGCCTATCGAGCTTTGGCGCGCGAGGTAATCTACCGGTCGACACAGTGACAGCGGTGGTCGAGCCCGAGGTGGCCGAATCTTCGAAGCAGGGCTTCCATGTGTCGCTGCGCAACTTCGAAGGACCGTTCGACCTGCTGCTGAGCTTGATCAATCAGCACCGGCTCGACGTCACCGAGGTTGCGCTGCACCAAGTGACCGACGACTTCATCCGGTACACGAAAGAACTCGGCAGCGAGTTGCCGCTGGATCAGACGACGGAGTTCCTCGTCGTCGCCGCGACCTTGCTGGATCTCAAGGCCGCGCGGCTGTTGCCGTCCGGCGATGTCGAAGACGCCGAGGACCTGGCGCTGCTCGAAGCTCGCGACTTGCTCTTCGCTCGCCTTCTGCAATACCGCGCGTACAAGCAGGTCGCGGAACTGTTCGGCGAACTCGAAGCCGCTGCACAACGTCGTTATCCGCGGTCGGTGTCGTTGGAGGACCGATTCGCGTGCTTGTTGCCCGAGGTGATGCTGGGCGTCGGGCCGCGTCAGTTCGCCGAAATCGCGGCAACCGCATTCACCCCGCGACCTGTTCCGACTGTCGGCCTGGAGCACCTGCATTCGCCTGTCTCTATCGCCGAACAGGCGCTGGTGGTCCTCGCCATACTGCAGGAACGTGGACCGGACACGTGGTCGACCTTCACCGAACTCGTCTCGGCGTGTGAGTTGCCTCTCGAGATCGTTGCTCGGTTCATGGCGCTGCTCGAGCTGTTTCGCGAGGACAAGGTCGAATTCGAGCAGCCGGAAGCACTGGCTCCGCTTTCGGTCCGGTGGACCGGCGAACATGGGTCTATCCGTGTCAGTGACGAGGATTACGCGTGACAGAAAACAACGTGGTCGACGAGGAATCGCCGCAGCTCGAGCTGCTGTCAGACACCGAGTTGCAGGCCGCTCTGGAAGCAATGTTGCTGGTAGTCGACTCGCCGGCGGCAACAGACCAGCTCGCAGCCGCGGTAGGTGACGGTGTCGAGCGGGTGGAGGCGATGCTGCGCCGTATGGCTGCCGACCTCACCGAACGCAACAGCGGAATCGACCTCAGATACGTCGGTGACGGCTGGCGTTTCTACACGCGCAGCGAATTCGCCCCGTACGTCGAACGCATGTTGCTCGACGGCGCTCGGTCGAAGCTGACGCGCGCGGCTTTGGAGACTTTGGCAGTTGTTGCGTACCGTCAACCATTGACGCGGGCTCGGATCAGCGGTGTTCGAGGTGTCAACGTCGATGGCGTGATCCGAACCTTGCTGGCGAGAGGGCTTATCGCCGAGTCCGGAACAGATGTCGATTCCAACGGGACGTTGTACGTCACGACGGAGCTTTTTCTGGAACGACTCGGTTTGGCTTCCCTCACCGACCTGCCCGCGTTGGCGCCGTTGTTGCCCGATGTCGACTTGATCGACGAGATCAATGACAGTGCTGAAATGGATACTCGAGTGGCCAGAATGCGTAAGACACCCGCATCGGCGACCGAGCCACCGATCGAAACCGAAGATTAACAGGAAGAAAAAGTGAAAACTCCCGCTCGCCGAGATGGCACACCGGACAGAAATAGACGAAACGAACCCAAGCGGTCGGATGGCGACAGGCCAGATCGCCGCAGGTCCGACGCAGCGCCCAAGGCGGCGCGCGCGGCCAAGCCGACCGAGGGTGGCAAGCCCGCACGACCAGCGCGTTCGGCGAATCCGAAGCCGGCAACCAATCCGACGAAGTCGACGAAACCGCAGCGCAAGCAGGTCCAGGCGCCGAAATTGAGCAACGCAAAGCCTGCCCGTCAGCAGAACCCGGAAGCCGGGCCCAAGAAGCGGCTCGCGTGGGGCGAGGGCATTCGGTTGCAGAAGGTCCTCGCGCAGGCCGGCGTCGCGTCGCGCCGCGCGGCCGAGGAAATGATCGATCAGGGGCGCGTCGAAGTCGATGGCCTGATTGTTCGAGAACAAGGCATGCGCATCGATCCTGCGACCGCGATCGTTCGCGTCGACGGCACTCGCGTCGTCGTGCAGGAAGAACTCGTCCACGTTGCGCTGAACAAGCCGCGCGGCTGGCAATCGACAATGGCCGACGACTTGGGCCGTCCATGCGTCGGCGACATTGTCGCCGAGCGGATCGCGGCAGGTCAGCGGCTGTTCCATGTCGGGCGACTCGACGCTGACACCGAGGGTTTGCTGCTGCTGACCAACGACGGTGACCTCGCCCATCGGCTCATGCACCCGTCGTTCGAAGTGTCGAAGACCTACATGGCGACCGTGCAAGGCATCGTCGCCAGGGGAGTGAACCGACAACTCAAGGACGGCGTCGAGCTCGAAGACGGTCCGGCGAAGGTCGACCAGTTCACGATCGTCGACGTCGGCGACGGCATCACGCTGGTCAGGGTTGTGCTGCACGAAGGTCGCAAGCACATCGTCCGCAGGCTCCTCGAGGCTGTGGGGCACCCAGTGATCCGACTCGTGCGCACGGATATCGGTCCCGTCGCGCTCGGTGACCAAAGGCCGGGGACGCTGCGCGTTCTGGGTCGAGACGAAGTCGGCAAGCTCTACGAGGGGGTTGGGCTGTGAAGCTTGTAGTTGCCATGGACGGACCGTCGGGGACGGGCAAATCCAGTGTTTCGCGCAAACTCGCGACCCGGCTGAATGCAAGTTACCTGGATACCGGCGCGATGTATCGTGTTGCGACGCTTCAGGTTCTGCGCGCAGGCGTCGACCTCGATGATGCCGAGGCAATCGCGGCCGCGGTCGCCGATTTGCCGCTGACGATCGGTACGGACCCGAGCGGGGAGGTCGTGCTGCTGAACGGCGAAGACGTCTCCTCGGAGATTCGTGGTGGCGACGTCACCAAGGCCGTGTCCGCGGTGTCGGCAGTCGGTCCGGTCCGCGAACAGTTGGTCGCGCTGCAACGTGAGTTGGCGGCGTCGGCAGAGCGGATCGTCGTCGAGGGTCGCGACATCGGGACCGTCGTGCTGACCAACGCCGACGCGAAGATCTACCTGACCGCATCCGCCGAGGCCCGCGCGCAGCGCCGCAACGAGCAGAACATCGCCGAGGGTCGGGGTGACGACTATGAGGCAGTGCTTGCCGACGTAGAGCGCCGCGACAACCTCGACTCCACCCGCAAGGTCTCGCCGCTGCGTCCCGCCGAGGATTCGGTGACGGTCGACACCAGCGAGCTGGGCATAGACCAGGTCATCGACCGGTTGTACGAAATCGTGTTCGAACAAGCGAGAGTTTCACCATGAGTGACGAAGTGCAGTACGCCGGCGACGGCATTTGGAACGAGGAAGCCGACTGGGCACTCGTCGATTCAGGCGAGGATGCGGACGGCGAGTCGTTCGTCCCGATGCCGACCCTTGCCGTGGTCGGTCGCCCGAACGTGGGCAAATCGACCTTGGTGAACCGAATCATCGGGCGCCGCGAAGCTGTCGTCGAAGACGTTCCCGGCGTCACGCGCGACCGAGTTTCCTACGAAGCCAACTGGTCCGGACGTAAGTTCATGGTCCAGGACACCGGCGGCTGGGAGCCCGACGCCAAGGGGCTGCAGCAGTCCGTCGCGAGGCAGGCCGAGTTGGCCATGCAGACCGCCGACGCGATCCTGCTGGTCGTCGACGCGGTGGTCGGTGCGACGGCAACGGATCAGGCGGTAGCGCGGGTTCTCCGGAAGTCGAAGACACCGGTGATCCTGGTAGCCAACAAGGTCGACAACGAACGTGGCGAGTCCGATGCGAGCGCACTGTGGTCGCTCGGGCTGGGGGAGCCGCGGCCGGTCAGCGCGACGCACGGTCGAGGCACCGGCGACTTGCTCGACGACGTCCTCGCTGTGCTGCCAGAGACGCCTCGCGAGGATTCTGGCGCGGTGGGCGGGCCCCGTCGAGTTGCGTTGGTCGGCAAGCCGAACGTCGGCAAGTCGAGCCTGATCAACAAGCTGTCCGGCGACGAGCGCGCGGTCGTGCACGACGTCGCGGGCACGACCGTCGACCCAGTCGATTCGCTCGTCGAACTCGGTGGCAAGACATGGCGTTTCGTCGACACCGCGGGACTGCGCAAACGCGTGTCCCACGCCAGTGGTGCCGAGTTCTACGCGTCGTTGCGGACGAAGTCGTCCATCGACGCCGCCGAGGTCGTCATCTTGCTGATCGACGCGTCCGAACCGCTGACCGAGCAGGACCAGCGAGTCCTCAGCATGATCGCCGACGCAGGTCGGGCGCTGGTGATCGCGTTCAACAAATGGGATCTCGTCGACGAAGACCGCAGGCTGCAGCTCGAGAAGGAAATCGACCGCGAGCTGGCGCGCGTGCCGTGGGCGCAGCGTGTCAACATCTCGGCGAAAACCGGTCGGGCCGTGCAGAAGCTGGTCCCTGCGCTAGAGACTGCGTTGGAATCGTGGGACAAGCGCATTTCTACCGGTCCGTTGAACACCTGGCTCAAGGAAGTCATCGCCGCGACGCCGCCGCCGATGCGTGGTGGACGCCTGCCTCGCGTGAAGTTCGCGACGCAAGCCGCGACGCGCCCGCCGACGTTCGTGCTGTTCACGACCGGCTTCCTCGAGGCCGGTTACCGCCGGTTCCTGGAGCGACGTTTGCGCGAGGAATTCAACTTCGACGGTTCGCCGGTGCGCATCTCGGTTCGCGTGCGCGAGAAGCGGGACCGCGGCGGGCGTTGATTTCGGTCTGACATCATCGTCGGATGGTTATCGCGAACCCGCTGCCCGACTGTCCCGAGGGCGCAACGCCGTTCGAAACCTCGTGGCCGGTACGACTCGGCGATACCGACGGTGATGAACGGCTGCGGCTCGACGCGGTCGCGCGGTACTTGCAGGACATCGGCTACGAGCATCTAGAGGCGTCCGTCGAGGGCCATCTTCATCGCGGCTGGGTGGTGCGGCGCAACGTCATCGATGTGCTGAAGCCGATCGAATTCGGCGAGCGAGTGGTGTTGCGGCGCTGGTGTTCTGCACTGTCCAATCGTTGGTGCAATATGCGCATCCAGATCAGCGGTAGCGGGGGAGGGCTGATCGAAACCGAGGCCTTCCTGATCCATTTCGGTGAGGAATCGGGCGTGCCCACCCGGATGAGCGACGCGTTCATGGCGCCGATGCTTGCGACCACCACCGAGCACCGGCTCCGGTGGAAGGCCGCGCTGTCGCCAGTGTTGCCGGAAGGCGACGATGTCGAGGTCATGGCTTACGGCCTGCGGGTCATCGACATCGATCGACTCGGTCACGTCAACAATGCCGTCCATTTCGCGGGGATCGAGGAGATGCTTGCGCACCACGTCGACGTCATGGCTATCCCGTACCGCGCAGTGTTGGAGTACTCGAAGCCGTTGATGGCGGGCGACGCTGTACGGCTGCACGGACGGCGGGACGGATCGTCGTTGGACGTCTGGTTCGAGGTCGGCGGCGAGGTCCGTGCGGTGGCGAAAGTCGCTGCGCTTTAGGGTTTGTCGAAAATCTTGTGCATGAAGGCAATCGCGTCGGGTTGTGACGAGAACACCGTGTCAAGGTGATTGTCCGGATAGACGCGAATGGTGACGTCCACGCCGTTGGCGATCAATTCCGCGCCGAAGTCGGCTGTCAGTGGGGGTGGAACGACGTCGTCGTTCAGACCCTGCGCGAGCATTAGCGGTCGGTCGTACCCCGATGTCGGGACCTCCACCATCTGGCGAAATGCGGAGACCAGCGCGGGGTCGTTCAGCGGCCGTGAGAGCAGGTCTCCGATGCCGCCGATATTCAACTTCTGCTCGGCATCGGCGTAACACGTCTCTTCGAGACCATCCAGTACCTCGACACCGTGTGGCGTCAGATAGCTGTCCAGGTTCAGTTCTGGGTGAGCTGCGCGAAGGGCGGTCAGAATCAGCGCGAAGAACGTCGTCGTACCCGAGAACGGGACTTTCGGAACGTACGGGCCCGCTAGCGGAAGCAGGCGCTCGAGCCTTGTCGGCGGAGCGATGGCGACTCCACCGCGATAGTCGAGATCCGGAGCCGTCGCGTTCGCCAGGTGCGCGGCGAACAGTGTTGCGTGCCCGCCCTGCGAATATCCGGTCGCCGCCCACTTTGTCGACAACCTCGGATCTACGGCGCGAGCAGCGCGTACGCCGTCGATCAAGCTGTGCGCTTCCGACGGCCCGTCCAAGTACGGATGAACACCCGGCGTACCGAGCCCGGCATAGTCGGTCGCCATGACGGCGAATCCCTCGTGCAAGAACCGGCCGACGTAATCGCGAGCTGTTGCCCCCACCCGAGGTACGTCGGAGCGCATTCGTCACCGATTCCCGTCGTCCCGTGTGCTCGTGCGATGACCGGCCAGCCGCCTGGTGGAGGATCGCCCTCGGGGATGTAGAGCGCGGCGTTGGAGAGCATCGGTTCGCCGTTCGCCCCCACGGTCCAATAGGTGACTTTCTGCGATGACGATGCCCAGGGGGTCCACTGGTCGTTTCGAAGGGCTCCGACGAATTCGACTGTGCCGGGGGCGGTTGTTGGTTCGGCATTCGCGGTCGCCTGCGTGGCGAGTAGTGCGACGAGCGCGAGGATGGCAAGTAGCCTGCGAAATGCGAACACAGCACGAGCGTTGCACATTCTTGTCGGCCACAGGCGCCTGCCCTGGTAATGACCTTGCGTGGCTATGGTTTTCGGGGTTCGTCATCGTCGATTCCTTCGAGTAGGTATTCGCCGGGGTGGTGGTAGTGGTTGATCCGCGGTTTCTGTTGCGGGTCGATGTGTTTCGGCGGGATCCAGAGGGTCCGGCCGGGGTAGCGGTGCCCGGGTGGGGCGACGATGGTTTCCCAGTCGGTGTCGTTGACCCCGACCAGCGGGTGGTGGATCGGGCAGGCGAAGGTCAGCTCATCGACGTTGGTCAGGCCGTGTTGGGCTTCCCATTCTCGGCAGTGATGACAGTCGCAGTGGCTGGCCGGGCGCGAACACCCCGGGAAGGTGCAGCCTTTGTGTTGAGCGAAGATCACGATCCGTTGATCGGGTTGCGCGAGACGTTCGCTGCGGCCGAGGTAGAGCGGGCGGCCGTCGTCATCGAAGATCGCCAGGTAGTGGTGGGCGTGGGCGGCGACGCGGATGGCGTCGCGCATCGGCAGCAGTGATCCGGTGTGGGTGGTGGCGTTGCCGGTCGCGTCTTGGAGTTCTGTGAGGGTCATGGTGACGACGACGGTGACGGGGAGGCCGCGGTGTTGGCCGAGGTCGCCGGAGGCGAGCATCGCCCGCGACATCGCTTTCAGCGCGTCGTGTTGGCGTTGTCCGGTGGTGCGGGTGTCGCGTTTGGCGACGTCGTCGGTGGGGTCACCGTCGACGATGGGGGCGTCGTCGTCGGGGTTGCACATCCCGGGTTTGGCCCATTTGGCGAACACCGCCTCCAGATACGCCCGCAGTTCGGGGTCGGCGCAGAACGAGCCTTTCGTCATCTTGTCGGGGCCTTGTTTGCCGAGGTCGAAGGACCGGCGGCGGGCGCGGTCTTTCTCGTCGGTCAGGGTGCCGTCGGGGTTGAGGTGGGCCAGCATCCGGTTGGCTGCGGCGCGGAGTTCGTCGGGTCGTAGCGTGCGTGCCAGTGTCGCCAACGCGGCTTCGGCCTGCTCGCGGGTGTCGATGTCGATCGTGTGCGGGAGGTTCTTGAAGAATTCGCGAATGACCTTGATGTGCGGGTCGCCGATCTGACCGGCTTTCTGCCCGGCGGCGGTTTCGGTGTAGATCGGGTCCAACGGTTGGCCGGTGATCGTTTGGCGTGGTCCGAGTTCGTCGGCGAGGTGGGTGCGTAACCGGGCATCGCCGGGGGTGATGCGCAGGGCGTCGGCGAGGACCCAGGTGAGGTTGCCGTTGCCGAGTTCGCGGTACACCCATTGTTGTTGGATCTGCGCGATCAGGGTGTGCCCGACCGAGGGGATCATCCGCGCCACCGTTTCCAGGCGTTGCAACACGATCACCCGTTCCGGGTTGGACAACGCCTCGAAGTTCAGATCGTGCAGTGCGGTGGCGGCGTTTTCGAGCGCGGTGAGGGCGGCGTCGACGGTGGTGTCGGCTACTCCGGTCGCGGTCGCAAGCATGTTCGTAGTGTATCGGGACCCACTGACACGTTTCGGTGAGCGATCAACGGCACCAACGGTTTTCGTGACAGATGTGACTGGACGGGTTGTTGTCTCCGGAGGGTCGGAAGTGACCCACGCTCCATCGCATCGACGCTTCGAGGGTCGCGGTAGGAAGTGATTAGTAACCGAGACATCGGCTGAGGTAGTCTCATCGAGCGCTCGCGGTGCGGGCGTGAACGGGCTGTGGCGCAGCTTGGTAGCGCACCTGACTGGGGGTCAGGTGGTCGCAGGTTCAAATCCTGTCAGCCCGACAAAGTTTGTGCAGGTCGGACGTCCTGGTAGCTAGACAACTCGGACTCTGTGCAGAATTCATGCAGAATGCGTCACCGCCAGTGCGGGCTGGCATGAGCGCCGAGCGGTGCCAAGAACCGAACGTAATTAGCGTCTACACACTCGCCGATGAATGGACAACCCTGAGACCTTGCCGACCGGACCAATCGGGATGTCGAAACTTCACGATCAGCGGATTGCGAGCTGGCCTGTCCTCGGGCAGCAAGTCACCGCACACACCGCGCTTGGCGGGTTGGGATTGACAGCATCAAAGCCGCCGTCGTCCCTTCACCACAGCGAGCTGCTCACCGACGCGGTATGCGGAATCACGAACGATGCAATCGTCCTCGAAGACGGCGAACCCTTCGCTCGACTCGACCAGCGTGACATGGGCTTAGGCTCAAATCGAACCACCGACGCTTATTAGTGGGGGTCTGTGGCCTACATCCCGGGGGAAGGCGTATGTCGATCGCCGATCCTGACGCTGCAGTTGGTTGTCGCTATGGGTGACAATACGGTGTGCCCTTCAATTGCCTCGCTCTCAACGTCATGTTGTCGGGACCCGGCGACGTGTCAGTTCCGATCGAAACGATCGAAAATGTGCTCTACGACTGGAACCGAGAACGTGCTACGAGTAGCAGTATTGTTCTGCTCCCTCGGCATTGGTCCACTGACGGCGTGTCTTCGTTCTCGCTCGGCGCAGACGGACAGGCGGAGATAAATAACCAACTCGTCGAACAAGCGGATATCATCTTTTCGGTTTTTCACGCCCGAATCGGCAGTGCCACAGCGCGATCCGTATCGGGAACAGCCGAGGAAATAGACAAAGCGATCGAGCGAGGCATCCGAGTGCACGTGTTCTTCTCGACAGCGGCGATTCCCCATAGCCATGATGCCGACCAATTCGCAGCTCTCAAGCGGTTCAAGGCTTCACTTGGCGCGCGCGGGCTGTACCGAGAGTTTCTCACAGACGACGATCTGCGTGGTCTCGTTCGGCAATCGTTGGAGGCAGACATCGTCGCGTTCAATTCAGCAGATCAAGTTTCGACATCGCGTGACGGGGTCCGCCTCATATCACGCTACGAGTATCGAGACGTCGTCGAAACCGATTCAAGCGGTCGTGTTCAAACTCGAAAGCACAGTCAGCGAATAGTGATTCGAAACGAAGGCGGTGCGACCGCTAGCGACGTTACATTGAGGTTCGACCCCGTGAGTGACGGCTCTGTTCCGATCTTGTTGACACAGGACCAATCCGCAGCACATTTCGCGGCTATGGACCCTGAATCGGAGGTTTCGGTGCCGATTGCACTCCCGTGGGGGACGGCATCAAACCAGCGCGCGACTCTTACGTGGTTCGAAGGGGGCACGCGAAAATCGCGAACGCAGACGCTGACCTTTTGATACGAGGTGTATCGGCGCGGGACTCCGGCGGACATGCGCGTAATTGCCTGATTTTGGTGCGTGCTGCGCGTTTGGCGGGTTGAATTGCGCACAGGCTGTTGCGACTCGGCTACGGGCGGCTGCTAGGAGATGGATGGTCGTGCGGACTCGGGGAGCCTTGGTGCGGTCGTTGCGGGGTTTGCCGCGCGGAGTGCTGCTCGCGGTTGTGGTGGCGTTCGCGGCGCTATCTTGGCAGTTGCTGGGCTTGCTCGATGCACACGTGTGGATTCGAGCTGCGGTTGCGGTTATGGCGTTTGTCGTCGCGGGCGCGGTGGAAGTGGATAAGGAATTGCTCCGCCGGCGTGAGGCGAGAGAAGTTAACGAGTCTGAGCAGAAGGAACGAGAAGAAGCGGAATTCCGCTGGCTACACGACGTGCGGGATTCGTTGCGTTGTTGGCCGCTGCCGACGGTCGATGATGTCGATCCGTACGCGTTGGGGGTGACGCGGTCGCGGCTGGCAGATAGATACACGTCGTCGGGGGAAGGTGTTGCGGAGTACATCGGTCGCGATGTCGATCGTCGCTGCGCCGAGCGGTTGCGGGGTAGTGGGCTTTTGCTCTTGGTGGGAGTGCCCGCCAGCGGTGTCACACGGAGCGCGTTCGAGTGCGCGCGGGGTGTCCGGTCAGGTGCGGTGGTACTCGCGCCGCGATCCCCGGATGGTCTGCGGGTTGCGCTCAACGACCTGGATGTGGTGTCACGATTGGCGGCTGGAACGCAGGTCTTAGTGTGGCTCGATCGAATCGACATGTTTAGCGAGAGCGGTTTAACGGCGGCGATGTTAGAGCTGCTGCGCGAGCAAACAGTGGGATTGCGGGTCGTGGCGACGATTGCCTCGACTCGGTACGAGATGTGGGTGACCGGCCACTCTGAGTTGGCGGAGTTGTTCGGCGAACCTGTGACTCTGGGCCGCGCGCTCTCGGCTTCCGAGCGGCACCGTGCGGAAAATAGGTACCCGAGTGTCGATTTCGGCGAGGGCATTGCAGGAGCGTTCACCGCGGTGACGGCGTTACTTCGCCGCTCGCGGGCGGGGCACTCCGGGTGTCCGTTCGAACCCGCTGGTGGTGATTGCGGATTATCCCGGGCGATGATTGCGCTCGCCGCGGACTGGCGAGCCACCGGGACAACTAGACCGTTGAGTGTCCATACCTTGCTACAGCTTGTGACACAGCCACTCGGTTCCAATCGGTCTGTCGATCCGGCGCACGCGGCCGAAGCGTTGCAGTGGGGGTTGGAGCCCCTTGTCGAGGGGCCCTCTTTGCTGTGTCAGGTCGCCGATTCCGATGGCGGCCAGTACGTGGCTATGAACGAGCAACTCGCCGAGGTGCTAATGGTCAATTCTGAGGGACCGTCGTACGAGGCGTGGTGCGGTGCGATAGCCGACGCGGAGAGCCGGCGTGATTCCGAAGCTGTGGGTCAAATTGGCTTCCGTGCGCACATGACTGGTTGCAACGTGATCGCGGGTTACGCGTGGGCCGCAATAACTGATCTCGATGAACCAGCCGCCGAATGGCTAAGCAAAGCCGCTGCATACAGCTTCACACACCGCGACCCGGCTGGTGAGTTACAACCCCACTATCGACTCCTAGACCTGATCGAAGCCACGTCGGGGCCTGACTCTCCGCGTGTAGCGATGACGCTCGACCAGTTAGGAAACGCATGGCGAAAATGTGGACAAGCCGCGACAGCTCGCGACTTGCACGAGCGGGCGTTGCGCATCGCCGAGACGACATACGGCCCTAGACATGTCAATGTCGCAGTCACCCTGGAAAGGCTTGGCAATGCATGGTTCGACCTCGGGCGACCAGACATCTCCCGCGACATGCACGAACGGGCGCTGCAGATAAAGGAGCACTTCTATGGGGTAGACCATGTTGAGATCGCTACTAATCTCGGGGAACTCGGCGGTGCATGGACATTCCTCGGGGAACCCGACAAAGCCCGCATTTTCTACGAACGGGTGCTGGTAATTCAAGAGCGGGAATATGGACCCGACCATCCAGACGTTGCGATTACTTTGGATAATCTCGGAATAGCATGGAGGAAACTCGCGCAGCCCGATACGGCCCGCAGCATGCTTGAGCGCGCTTTGCAAATACAAGAGCGGGCATTCGGGGATGATGACCGAGAGGTAGGCGCCACAGTTGCTAATCTCGGCGGAGCATGGTTTGACCTCGGGCAGGTCGCAATCGCCCGCGAAATGCTTGAGCGAGCATTGCGTATCGCGGTGCGTGAATATGGACATGATCACGCGAAAGTAGCGGGTTTGCTAGCGAACATCGCCAGCACCTGGAACACGAGCGGCGACCCCGGCGCTGCGCTCGGAATGTACGAGCGGGCGTTGCGAATCCAAGAGCGCGAATATGGCTCAACACATCCGGTGGTTGGCGCCACCATCGCCAATCTCGGAAGCACGTTATTTCAACTCGGCCGTCATTCGAACGCGTGCGAAAAGTTTGAGCGAGCGTTGCAAATTCAAGAAGGCGCATATGGGCCCGATCACCCCGAGCTCGCCACCATCCTGTTCAATCTCGGTACTGCACGTGGCGCTCTCGGACAACTTGCCGCGGCGCGCGACATTCTGCAGCGCGCGTTACAAATTCTGGCCATTCATTTCCCGGATGGGCATCCCGTTGGCAAGGCCATCGCGGAGAATCTTCGCATAATCGCGCCAGACCTAATCGTGTATGACAACGGTCGGATCTACAGTCAAACGGACACGACAATCTGACAGATCGGTCCGTAGATACGCCGCCGTCATGTCGACGTTTCACCTTCGATGCCAAATTCAACTTCAGGCGTGTCCTAGACGACGCTCGCCACTGACCGCCCGCGCGAACGTTCCATGGGCCACCGCAACTGCTTACTCAGCCGAGGCTGGAGTGCCTTAAGGGCTTCGAGGCACCCCGCACTGACGACGCCGACGCGAAATCGGCCGCAGCAGACGACTTGCAATTGGGCGCTCCGCGACGGACTGGTGTACGCGGGCAACGTCGAGGCGTGCCAGCCAGTCGCGAAGATCGGTGATGGCGCCTCGCTGATGCGGCCGATCTAATACTACTGTGGTGCGCACGATCGTTGCTCCAACGAAGGGGGAAGGGTGGCCGCCGCCGAGATCGATCTCAAAGCAGCTATTAATGCCGTGTCGGATGTAATTCAGAACCGTCCGCGTCCTATCCGCGAGTTCGACCAGATCTATATGAAGACTGGCGACATAGTGATGCAAAGCGAGTTCGTCGCCAACTGGGCTCGGGACAAGCAGCTCGCATTCATTGGCGATGGAGACGCAATCAGTGTTTGCGTTGCCTACTTGCACAATCGCGGGATAATCGACTATGGACCGTCGCGCATCACCGTGTTCGATTTCGACGAGCGAATTGTCGGGGCGATTAATCGATTTGCTGACCGCGAGCGCCTCGCCACGCTGGAGGGTGTTCTGTATAACTGTCTCGATCCATTCCCAGTTACTCGACAATTTGACAACTTCTATACGAATCCGCCGTGGGGCGCCAGCAATAACGGTGAAAGCGTCAATGTATTTGTGAAGCGCGGGATCGAGGCTGTCGGTTACTCAGGGGAAGGGCTCGTCGTCATAGCCGACGACGAAGAACTCGACTGGCCCAAGCAAGTGTTAGCGCAGGTCCAGGGCTACGCAGCCCAAAATGGATTCTTTGTGAGCAGAATGATGCCGCGCCTACATGAGTATCATCTCGACGACAATCCGGGACTCAGGTCTTGCAATCTCATCTTCGGCTCGTTACCAGGAAATAGCCGCAGCTTTGAAAGCGCGGAGGTGACGGACCCCGCGGTACTGGCTAACTTTTACGGTCGCTCCCAAGAGCCGCGCGTGCACTACGTCCGGGAAAAGAAGCGACTTGATTACGGTAAGGCGAACGACGGCGAGTATGAATTTGAATTGATTGAGAGAGGTAGTCAATAAGTTGTTAGAACCCGGAGATGCGTTGCTTTTCATGAAGATTGGAACACACGCGCAGGAGGACCTGCGCGAGATCATCGCGCGGAAGCGACTAGAGATTGAGCAGGAAGGCCTTGCGATGTGGGGGTATGGGGGAAACACGTGCCATCCGACCACCATGGTGCAACCGTTCGCGCGCGATCAAGCCAATTCTGGCCATAGGATCGTGCTTGCAATGGAGCCGATGGATTCCAAGCATTTCGCGGAGCCAATCAGGGCCGAGGAATACTCAGTTGATGGACTCCAGTGGGCCCCCGTTCCCGACGGAATTAACGTTTTAGGTTCGCGATATGCACTGTGCGTTCGCGACTTACGCGAGGTCGAGGACGAAGTGGACTTAAGCATGACGCGTGTCGCGTTGGGAAACAGCAAGGGAAAGATTGGAAGCCGTTACGTTCGTGGCAGGGTTGACAAAGCTTGTCTCGAGGTCACGGCCGGCGCTGGCCCGGACGGCTCTGCGCTGAAGCGGATCGGGCTTGTCGCGGAGTTGATCGAACCGTACGCGGTCTTTCTCAAGAACTAGGAAAAGAATCGCCTGGATGTAGCAATGTGGGTGCTGCGTTACGTAAGTTCTGTATGTAGCTTCTAAAGGCTCGGGCAACCGTCGCGTCATCGGGGAGAGACGGGTTCCAGCAAGAGAAGCAGATTGATAGTGCCGTGTCTACCGCCCTTTCCGCGCATACCTTGCTGCGACTTGTGCCGTACCCCGTGGCGTTCGATATTCCAACGATGACTTGTTCTAGGCATACCACGCGACCCGCCAAGGACTCAAGCGCAGGACAAAATACCTTAAGTTCTTCCGCAGCTTGAATTGCGCGTTTATCGCCCGTAATCAGTGTCTCAAAGCCGCGGGTAATGACGATGGCGCAGAGTTGACTTTCTCCCAAATCTAGGCCGACGGATTGCCGGTTTGCAAGCTCCTCAAGTTCAGTAGCTAGGTCGATTTCGGATGCAGTCGGCTCAAGCTCCTCGACGTCGGCGAGGAATGTCGTGAATTCGACCAAAGCCGCTGCGCGATCTTCGATCCCGAACTTGCGTGCAAGAACCTGCCTGACTACGAATCGCGCGGCCCCTAGGATCCCGACCGAATAGGCGCCGTCCGACAGGGCCGTGAGCTCGGATAACAGGCGATAACAGCTCATCTTGATGATTACGTCGTTGTCGACTGCACGTCGTGCCGTTGTCATTTCATCTCACTTTGACAAAATCCGACGCAAGTAGTCAGCGCGATCGAACCCGATGCTGCCCCATTGCAGTTGCCTGGCTGCGATGCTATTGATTGCGATACCGACATCCTCCGGCGATTGCTGACCGGGGATTATCTTGAGCGCACCTATTGATTCTCTCCAGCGGCCGGATGAGTAGGCTAAGCAAAGCGCGATGGTGCCTGGATCGATTCGTGTTGACTCCGCAGCGACCATCGCGGCATTCGCCACTTGCGTCGCATTATAGGTATCAACATCGGCGACAACGTCGACTGTGTCGTGGCCTGTAAGAAGGGCGAGGGCGTACCCATCGGCCTGTAGCTCCTCATCGTCACGTTCGGTTGATTCCAGAGGATTGTCTATATCAAGAATAGCGGCTGTGTCTGTGATATGTCCTGCGGCAATATGCCCCAATTCGTGCGCAATTATGAATGCTACCTGCGCGGGAAACCGCGAGTTTAGACCGATGAGTATCGCGTATCGATCGCCGAGTCGGATGCTCATGGCGTGCATCCGTTTCCGCCTCAATGGAAGGACATTCGTTTTGACGACCGGTATACCGATTCCCCAGCATGCAGCAAGTAGGTCGCTCAGTTGGATATACTGAGCCGAAGCCAGAATCGCTTCGCGGAGGCCAATCGCAGATCCTGGTAAGGCTACAGCGCTATCTGGCGCGGCCGAGATTAGCGCTCGACCGACCGCGACACCGAACGAAGTGAGGACAAGCTGCTCGTTTGGCGTTGTGCCGCCGAGGTTCTTGAACTTCGCCTCGTCCCTCCACATGAATACTGGTGGACCGTCGAAGAGCGATCGAGGCGAGATGCCGAGCCGGCGTGCAACCGTGTACCTTAGCTCGGCGGAAGCGGATGTAGACGATTCCGCGTCAGAACTCCACCACTCGGGCCAGACGGCATCGATTGCAGCCCGTGTTAGCCCGGTGTTCGTTAGCTCGCGTCTAAGCGACCTCTCAAGATTCGATGTCATCGCCCCACTTTCTCTGTCGTAGTGCCGGCTTTAACCGGAACTCTATCGGCGTGGCGTTCGCGAAAGAGCAGTTCCCTGCGTGTCGCACGACTTATGATTCGGGCGACACATCGAACAACGCTTAGGAGCCGCCGTTGCTACATCCAGATGCCTTCTGTTGGAGCAAGTTTGGTACTGAAGCCGGAGAGCCGGCCGAGAAGATTCTTGCGCGCAAGGAGCTGGAGCGGCAACGAAACGGCGGAACATTCTTGTGGGGTATCGGCACGAGCATTCGGCCGTCGTTGATGGCCCTGCTTCAAGAAACTAGCGATCCCCAAGTGCTCTTCACGCCGATGTTGTCCGCGCCGTCTCGTGTCGACGTCGCCCCAGACCAGGTTGTCCTCTGGACCGCCGGAATCGGCATGGATGGCACGAAGTACGAACTTCCGGCATATTCGAGGGTTACAAGTCGCGCTAGCCGGAGGGGTCATTTCGCCCTAGTTTGTTCGAACGATATTGGGTTGGACGAGTCGGGCCGGTCCGTGGGTTCGATAGATCGATCGGGAGTATGCAACTTGCTGACTGGCAGCGCTGTCGGATCGTCGCAAGTCACCTCGGTCGTAAGGCGGGTAGCTGGATCGCGCCGAATGCAACGACCGTACTGCGTCGCGTTCACCGCACGACTTACGTACCCGTATTTGGTTTCTCTACACTCGCCGGTCGATGTACCTGGACCTTCACCACGTCATCGGCTTGTGCGACGAGACGAATCGCCGGCTCGCCTGGCCTCGATTCCAGAGGTCGTCCGTCGCTGAGTTCGATGGAATCGCTATGCCGGTAGAATCGGCCCTCATGGTAGCGGTTGGTGCTCGCGAACTTGCGATGGTAGCGCTCGCTGGTCCATTGCCGCGACGCTGGTTGCATGTGCAAAGTGTGGGCGCCCACGCGGAACAAATCGCTGCAGCGTTCGGTGACGACGCCGAAGACTTGATTTCCGCTTGCTGGCTCCACGACGTCGGTTACGCACCTGCATTGGCGCACACAGGTTTTCATCCTCTAGACGGTGCGAGGTTCTTGCGATCCGAAGGCTGGTCCGAGCGCATTTGTGGCTTCGTTGCGCACCATTCATTTGCCGACCTTGAGGCCAACCTTCGTGGGATCGAGGGTCTGGACGAGTTCGAAAACGAGGACTCGGCGATTCGCGACGCCGTCTGGTACTGCGACATGACAACTGGTCCAAGTGGCGAGCGGGTCGATGTAGACCAGCGCCTGGAAGAGATCGTGTCTCGCTACGGCCCTGCAGATGTGGTGTCGCAGTTCGTAAGTCGTGCGCGAGGTGAGCTCGTCGCCGCGGTGGAGCGTACGGAGCGCAAGCTCCGCGCGGCGAGTTGATCAGCCGATATAAGGCTCAGCCGACTTGGCGTATCCGTGATCGATCCGAAGTCGCACTGACGGATGGATATCGAGACCGTCCAGTTCATCTTTATCCACCCAACGAACGATCTTTGACTCGTCAGATGGTCGGAGCTCTCCGCCAACAGGCTTGGCGCGCAAACAGATCGAGAACTGCTGTCGGACTTCGCCGTTGGAGTACGCCATGACGTGGTTGGGGTTAGTGTAAAGGCCGACAATGCCAATGACCTCGGTGTCAATGCCAGTTTCCTCGCGCGTCTCGCGTACTGCGGTCTCTGAGATGTACTCGCCGACGTCCTGGCCACCGCCGGGAATCGCCCACAGACCATTGTCGGTCCGCTGAATCAACAGCACCCGGTCTTGGTCGTCGAGTACGAATGCCGTCGCAGCAACGACGATGCTGTTGGCCGTAGGTGCGTCGGGGTCGTAGTAGTGCTCGATGCGTGCCATCGAAACGATTCTAGCTAGTTCCGTCGAGTCAGCAGCTCGGATGGCAACGGCTTCGAATCACCCCACACGGAGTTGAAGCTGTCGGCGTACGTATCGAAGAGGTCGCCGCCGGCTAGCTGGCGCAGATGTAGCACGGGGGAGTGTGCGGCCATGAGTCCGTAAACGTGAGTGTTGACAAGCATTTCGCTGTCGAAACGATATATCGAGTTGTACAAGGTGGTCTCGTGCAGCCGGAGCTCAACACCGGGCTCGTCCGAGAGTGACTGGAAGAAGAAAATCGCGTTGCGGATCTTCGCGGCGATTGCTTCTGGACCGATCTTCTCTTCTTTGCTGCGACTCGTGACGTTCAGGCTGTCTGGATCGCCGAATAGGAATCGGATTTTCGTTCCGGCTTGCGCCTTAGCGCGAAGCGTCTTGATCAGCTTGTGGTTCTCCGTCAGGAACAATCCAGCGTAGACGAGAATATCTAGTTGATTTGCAGCACTGTCTATTAGCCGAGACCAAACCTCACGCGGCATCTCGTGCCGATGGGGGTAGACGGCGACAACCTCGGACGTAGCCACTTCTGCTGCGCGTTCTGGCCCGAGCGCGTCCGGCCACAGGAAAGACTCTGATTCGCGGAGCAACGCTGCGAGCGCGTGCCTGTGTTTTGGATACGGCGTTCGGTCCTTCGTGATCCATCGTTCGATGGTCTTTGCGTCGACGCGAATCGCTTCCGCTGCCGTGTCGGGTGTCAATCCTTGGCGAAGTAGCGCGTCGCGTAGCCGGTCGTTCGTCACTGTTCCCCCTAGGAGTCGGGACGTCTAGGGACGAGTTTACCACAGGGACGTCTTGAGACGTCACATCATGTGGTGCTGTCGTCCCGTCTGCGCGCGCGAATCTGGTTGTGCCCGAACCGATCCAAATGCGACCGATCAGGTCACGCGGCCGGGCGTATTCGCAGAAGGGACTTCATCCAATGAGGACGCGTAATCGATCCGGCGGCGGGGCGCCAGTTTTGATCAGCATTCAGGAGGGTGCCGAACTTGTAAGAATTCATCCGAGAACTTTGCGCCGATGGATCGCGGAGGGCCGGCTGACGGGCTATCGATTGGGTACCCGCGCAATCCGCGTCGACCAGGGCGAGTGCCTCGCGCTCGCACAACCATTCGCGACTGCGGGTGGTGCATGGTGAACGCCGACGAGATGAAGTTCCGCGATCTCGGGCGGCTGTTCGACCTGTTCGAAGATATGGCGGCATCGGCCCAGTCAATAAGCCCCGATGGCAGGAAGCGTGAGTCTCAATTCTCTAACCAGCGGCTCATGCTCGCGGTCAGTGCGATGGTGGGCGTCGCCAACGATCAAACGGCAGTCTTGAATATCCTCCGCGAGCGCGCCAGAACCGGAGGGAACGCAGCGCGTGTGAGTCGAGGTGGGGCTGGCATCAGTCGCGGCGCGCAGCAGGGGACCGGCGAATTACGCGGGCTGCTCACAGAATTCGGCCGCGGACTTCGCTACGCCGACAGAGGTCCTCGCCCAGATCGCCGCCTTGGCGGTTCGGCGCGGGGCGTCACGCAGACTGGGTCCTTCCGATGATCGGGCCAGTACCCGCGAGCTGGCGGGAATTCAAGGAAGACCCGACGGGGGAGCGGCATCATGGGGTGCCGTTGCATTTCTGGCGCAATGTCCCGACTGGTCTCGCGACAAGACGGCAGCTCGATCGAATGGGGTTGCGCCGCAATGGACAAGACATCGCCGCTCAGGCCGTCTTGCTGCGGAAGCGCCGAGTCCCTCTGGTCGCCTATTTCTACCGGGTCGACCAAGCCGCGCCGAAACGAACCCCGAGCCAGCGCCAGCTTGAGGCCCTGACTTTGGCAACATGGACTCGGCAGGCCGACGCGATGGAACGCCACGGGCTCGACGCGACAGGTTTGCGTCAGCAGATCGAAGGTGCTCGCGCGGACATCGCTGAGCGAGCTGAATCTCGTTTGACAACAACGGACCTCGACTGCAGGGCGCCGAAGTCGGCGAGGACCAACACCATGACTCGTCCGTTTGCATCCGGTGACGGATTCGACGAGGTGACCCACCACGGTCAGGAGTGGGACCGATGACCGGCGACATGAGCAGCGACGGAGGAGAGTTTGTCCGCGATCCGTACGTCGATCTGCCGCCGGCCGAACGTATTTCGCAACTGGCCTGCGACCTGCACGACGCGCGGACACGGTTGGAGGAACTGCAGAGTCTGCTCACCCCAGGCGCTGAGGCAGGACGCCACTTCGTCGCAGCGCAACCCGAGATCGACCGGCTCGCCCATGAGGCGGATCGTCAGCGTCCGTATTGGCTTGCCGTCGAAGACGGCTGGGAACGCCTCTCCGACGCCGAGGAAGCGAATCTTGATGCCCGCCGACACTTCCACACCCTCCTCACCCGAATCGAGCAAGACCGCACCGATGGCGGCGAGACGGCAGTGCCTTGGTTGGACTCGCAGCTATCTGAGGCAGCCCGTGCGATTGGGGACGCGGAATCACGCCGAGACCAGGCCACGTCCGACTTGGCCGCGGCGTCGGAGACGTTGCTCGATCAGGTCGGGCTGGGCGGGTTGATAACCCACGACGACGTCGATAAGGCCCGCAACGACGCTATGGATCTCGACTACATCGAACGCAACCTCGCTCGTGAACGGGTCGAGGCGATCGAAGGGCAGCTGTTGCGCGCGAACGGAACGCTGCAGCGCTCCTCGCCGGGAAGTGAGCTGATCGAGGGCCACCCGTTCGCGCACGCCGCTAGCCGTACCTTCGGTGCCGAGTCTGGCCACGCCCACGAATGGGAGCGGTGATGAACACTCAAATCAACCTCGGCCCCCGCGACATGGACGCCTTGCTATGGCTCGCCGAAATGTACGGCCAACCGATGACCGTCGTCGCCGGACTGCTCGACGTGGACATTCACAACGCGTATCGGATCGTGCGGCGGTGGCGTGCAGCCGGCATGGTTGCGAAAGCGGGGTACCGGCCGGTGCCTGGACCGTCTTGGGTGTTTCCGACGCGATCGGCAGCGGAGGGTCTACTCGATTCGTATGTGCGGTACTGGATTCCAACCGCAAAGATGGCTGCTCATCACTCGACCGTCGGGTGGGTGAGGCTCGCGTTGACCGGGCCGAGCCTCGACCGATGGACCTCGGAGCGGTTGCTTCGGCTCGAGGTGGGACCGGCCAAAGCGGGGGAGACCCGCAAGCACATCCACGATGGCCGCTACACCGATGATCTCGGTAAGCGCTGGGCCGTCGAGGTCGAGCTGACTGAAAAGTCAAAAACAGCAGGCGAATTAGCGGTGCGGATGGCGTACGAGACCGCACGCGATGCCGGCCTGGACGGCCTCATCTACTACTACCGAACCACGGCCGTGAAGAAGGCGGTCACACGGGCAGCGGCATTGCTGGACGGTCCGGGGAAGGAGGGCGCACCGAAATTCTTCACCGTTGATCTGCAGGATCTGCTCGCGGACAGGACTTCGGCCCGCTCCTCGCAGGACGTCGCTCTCGACGAAGCCGATGGGGCGATGTCGTCATGACAGCGCAGACGCTAGTGGTCCCGCCGAATGGCCCACCTAGTGATCTCGTCAGACGGGGTAATGAGTTGCTGGACAAGCTATCCAGCTTGCACATCGGCGACATCCTGCACGTGATCGGGATTATCGCCGCGACATGGTTGGCGGTGCTCATCCTGGTGCTCGTCGCGGCCACCGTGTTCGGTTGGTCGCCGGCGCGGCTGCGGAACTGGAGCGTCGGATCGCTACTGATACCAAGCGTGGCCATGCTGACCGATGTCGGCTGGACCGCACCCATCCTGCAATTCCATGGCGGCACGGCCGAAGTGCTTCATGGCACGCTCTCGAACGGCATCTCCTCGATGGCGGTGTTGATTGTCCCAGCCGCCTGGATCGCAGCGACCGCGCTGTACACGCACAAGCGGGTCAAGCTCGCCACGACCGGCTATCAGAACGCGGCCCACACCGAACGTGCAGTGTGGGCGCACACACAACGTCAGTTGCGGTCGGCGGGGCGGATGTCGCGCCACGGAGTGCCATTTACTACCGGTGGTTTGAATCCTCAGCCCGTGCTCGGTCGTTTGGCGAGCGAGGATTCCTCGGCGCCACCCAAGTCGATGCTGCGGGAGTTGTTCGGCCGCAACGAATCGCTCCTTGTCATGCCGTTGATCAAATTCGCCGAACACCTGATCAGCGTGGGCAACACCGGGTCCGGAAAGACAACGTTGATGTTCAGGGCGATCCTGTCCTGGTACGTGACGGTGTGGACGCGGCATGGCCAGTGGTGGCGCACCAACCGCCAAGGTCGCCCGCTGGCGATCATCGTTGACTGCAACGGCGGCCCGAAGAGTGTTGATGCCGCGGAAGCGCTCCGTGACGTGTTCGTCAGCCGTCTGGGCGTCCCGGCGGATCGGTTCGGGATCTTCCCGCGCGACGTGCAGCTCGACCTGTGGAACATGGACCGTGACGACATGCGCGTCGTTTTGGGGTCGATGATCTCGGGTGGCAATACCCCGACCACGGACACCGAGAAGTACTTCCACGAGATCCGGGAAACGCTGATCCACCTGATCGTCGACGCCCCCAAGGAGTTTGACGCGGACCGGACGCCGATAGGGGAGAACCCACCCAGGGACGGGATCGAATTCTTATCCCGGTTCGAGCCGAACAAATTGGCCCGTCTGTGGGGCGGGGTGTTCGACGCGAGGGTGCCGTGGGGTGGCGCACCTGGGGTGGACTTGGAGATCGGCTCCTTGCTCGCGGGCAAGCAACCGGTGCTCCATTCCGCGAGAGCGGAATTCGGCAATCTGCTCCGGGTCATCGGCGCCGGATTCGACGGCGCCACGACGTTCACCGATTTCGACGTCCTCTACTGCGTGTTGGAAGGAACCAGCCAACCCGACCGCGCACGCGCCCAATTCGGCGCCCTCGGTTGCATGTTGGAGCAACTCGCCACCAAACAACATGGCCGCACGTGCCAGGTGTTCTTCGACGAGTTCTCCGCGGTGTCCGACGGCAAATCTCGTGCGGCGGCGTGGGTGCAACGATTCCGCAAGGCCTCGATCGGCACCGTCTGGTTCGCGCAAAACTGGATCGGCCTCGGCCCCGACGACGACAACCGAGAGAGCCTGGTCGACGCCGGGGCCGGCGGTGCACTGTTGGCCCGCCAAGAAGGTGGGGACAAGCTGTGCAAAAAGTTCGGTACCAAACGCGGTTTCGAGCTGTCCCGCAAGCTGATCCGCGGCGCCGCCCACGGCGACGAGGGAAATATGCAAGCCCACGATGGGTGGTTGGTCGACCCGAACCGACTGCGCACTCTGTCCAAAGGCGACATCGCCCATGCGTCCGCGGGCAGGGTCCGTTGGGGCCACATCACCCCGCTCGACCACGCCGCGCTCGCCGCACTGCGGCCCCTCGTCGGGATCGAGGCAATGGAAACCCGTCCCGTACAACCGCAAACGTCCGCCCCATCGGCCGCAGAGAACGTGATCGATCTGGCCTATCGACGCAAATCCGGCAGCCCAGAGTTCGAGAAACCATTCAACACTGACGAACAAGAAGGTGGCCGGTCATGACGAGCCCGGACGAGCACGGCGAAGAGTTCCGGAACAACGACGCGAACGAGATCGTCAACCGGATCATTGTCGACCAGTTCGAACCCGAGATGCACGGCACCGAAGCCGCCGACCTCGCGACCAAACTGGTCGCGGTCCCGATCATTCCGGACGGCGGATGCATCGGTCGGACGTTCGGAACCCGACTCCGCGAGACGAGCAGTGTCCGCGACGTATTGCGGGTGTGGTCGCCAGGTCTGAGCGCGACGGCCTTGTTCGTGTTGTGTGCGTTGGTGTTTCCGCTGACTCCGCCATTGGTGGCCTACGGGATCGCGATGGTCGGGTTCGGGTGGTGGCACGCCGCTGGGCGACCGCGGCTGGTCGCAGTCCTTCGAATGCTCTTCCACGCGTCCAAGTTGACTTTGCGACTCGGCGCGCAGGTCGGGCTGTTCCTGGTCCGCCTGGCCCGCGTCACGGGGCGGGCGATCGCTCGTAAGAAGAACGCCCGCCGCATCGCGTTCGGAGCCCGCCTCCGCCGCAGCACGAATTGACCGAACCCGACAGGAAGGAATTGCCATGTCAGAGAACGATGCCGATGAATACAGCACTGAAGTTGCTCGCGGGAGACTGGGGCCAACCTCCGACCGGGAAGTCGGTGTTGCGGCTGCCGACGCCGAGAAACTCAGCACCGCAACGGAATCGATCACCGACTCGGGGGGCGTCGATTCCGCCGTCGAGAGGAATGCGCTCCAGACCCGAAATGATCACCTTGCACAACAAGTGGAGGCCTTGACCCGGCAGAACGAGCGCCTCGTCGCGGCGCTGAAGTCCCAGAGCATCGAGCGCAATCAACTCACGACGACCGTCGCAGAACAAAGCCGAGCGTTCGCGTACCTGCAGGCCCGATTCGATCGTGTTACTACCGAGCTCCACCGGTTCGGCGATGAACTAGGAGGCGACTGGTCCGCGCAAGCCGAACCGCCCGGAACAGCCGATGAGCACGTCAACGGCTTCGCTGCCGCCGCATCGGAATCGGGCCGCGGATTTGGCGTTGGCCGCGACAGGGAGGGGATGGGGGAATGAGCACTGACGGTGAGCACGCCGACCGTCTGCTCCTCGTCGGGTGCGCGCTGTGACCGCCCCGGAGCGAGCTGCCCGCTACAGCGCTGTCACGACGACTGTCACCATCGGCGCCGCCAGCTTCGTGTTGTCGTTCGAGGCATTGCGTGACCTGGCGGCAATGGCCGGCCAACCATCGGGGTTGGCCTGGCTGTGGCCAGTCATTGTCGACGGCTCGATTTTGCAAGCGACTGTCGCGGTCGTCGCATCGTCCGGGCACGCCGTCGCAGCAGGATCGCGACGCTTCTTCTGGACAGTCCTGGGTGTCGCCGCGTGCGTGTCGGTCATTGGGAATGCACTGCACGCGACCGTGTCCGACGGGCGAGTACTCGCGCCGGTCGTCGCGGCTGGTGTCGCGACTGTCGCACCGGTGTCGTTGATGGCCGCAACGCACGGTCTTGCCGTACTGGTCAGGAACCCTGCGACAACGCGCGACAGTTGCGCGACGGGCATTGCGACAGCTGCCGACTCGGATCGGGCGGTCGACGACGCAACCGCGACGGGCGACGACGACGGCGCGTCGCGAAACGACACCGATCCGTCTGGTCCGGTTGATCGTGTCGCGCGCGTGCTCCAACTCGGCCGTGAAGGGTTGTCGTCTCGCCAGATCGCGGCTCGGATCGGTATCCATCACTCCACGGCCGCGCGCATTCTCGCCGACAACCGCGACACCAGCGGCGCCAGTTTCCGTCTCATCTCCGGCGAACGCGACGACGACCAACATCAGTGAACGCACATTTGTCGTCTGGAATCCAAATGAGACGACACCTCGGCGGCGTCGATGTGAAATGGCATGCGTGCCGCCCATCGTCTCGAAAAGTAAGCCCGTGAGCGCTTTTCGCCGACTGGACGACCCCCGACGCTCCACAAGTCGGGGGTCGTCTTGTTTGTCGCGAAGAGTCTCATTCGCAGTCAGCGTGCTGAATCACACCGGATACACGGTCGGGCTCGCGAAGTTGGCGGCACCCACCGGACCCGGTGTTGATCTTGCTTACCGGTGCGAATCGATGGTCCCTCGATGGTCAATCTATTGACACAACTTGTATCACCGAATGGCACCCGATTCTCGCCAATTTATTGGCCTGACCTGCGTCAACGCGCAGCCCCCACCCACCCACCCGAGTCCGGTATCTCATACCCACTTCGTGAACAGGCATGAGATACCGGACTCAGGTGGGTGGGTGGGGGCTGGAAAAGACGAAGAGATCAGAAGCGGAGGACGAAACGATAAAGCGACAAATGACTGAGTTTGGTTGGGTTGGGTACTGAGCTTGCGTTTTGTCGGTGCTTGCGTTGGGAAGGCGCGAGCTTCGCCGCGCCGTCGCGGGTGGACGAACGTACAAGGCGGCGGTCTACTGACGGCGCGGACGCGGTGTTGAGGGTTAGGTCGCGTGAACGCAGCGACGCTGAGGCGGGGCGCGCACGACAGCGTGGTGGCGCGGCGCGTGTCGGATTGACCTGCCGCGGTTGACGTGTCGGACGGGCAGTAGGGAATGCGCCGCCTTCGGCGGCGTGGGGTTGGGAGCGTGGTCGGGAGGGTCGTCGTCCGAGTCGCCCAAGCCCACCATGCCGGGGGCCCGTCCCGTCAACCCACGCTCCCGGGCCCTTCCGCGTGTTCTCCTTCGTCGCCCACGCGCTCCGACCACTTTCACCCAGCCTGCCGGCTGCGGTCGGCTGCATGTTCTCGCGAGGGAGAAAGTGGCCGACGACGGCCCTCCGCTCTTCGGGGTTGACGGGCCACCCTCGACCTGGTGTCCGTGTGCGTCTCTACCGACTCGCAGAAAGGCACCTACCGAAATGACCAAGAAAACTGCCCCGCAGATTGCCCCCCACGCTCCGCGCGCTGGCATCATCACCGACATCACCTTCACCCTTGCGGGTGAACAACGCGGCACTGTCGATGGATTCAATATCGGGACCTACGAAGCGAGGGTTGTGCTCCGTTTAGGCAAGCTGCGAATGACCTTCACCAGCGCGCAGCAAGCCCAGCATGTGCGCGGGTACTTCGCGATGGCGCGCCAAGGGATGCTGCTGGCTCCGCAGTTCGCGCCGATGCCGCGGGTCGAACTCGATGAGCACACCCAAACGAGCATCGTCGCGGTGGAGTGGGTTGCCACCCCCACCGGGAGTGCCAGCATCGAGCAGTTCCGCAATCCGCGCAGCGGGAAGGTGTCCAACTATGTGGCGCTTCGGATCGGGAATCTCACCTTCCGAATCCTGGACCGGATCGCGCTCGACAGGGTGACCGAGCTGCTCGCAAAAACTCACGGGCTGGCGTGCGTCGCCTTCCCCAGCGGTGAGGAGTTCACGGTTGATCCGACCGCCGCTGATTGGCACGAGCGAAAGGACGTGCGGTTCGCCCGGATGGGGACGGGGTGGGTGCCTACCCGCTAAGCGGGGCTCTTATCCACAGGCCCGGGGCTTATCCCCAAGTCCCGGGTCTTTCTCGGTCACGGCCATGGCCGAGAGCCAAAGCGGGGAAATACTCAAGACAGCTGCAACCGCAACCACTCACACGCAGGAGCGCACCTGATGACCACGACCGAATGGCAACTCACGGTTACAACCTTCGCCGGCGATCTCATCGACGCCCAGCGCGGATGCAGCAACGATCGCAATACCGCGATCTGCGAACTCTTCGCTGCCGCGCATGATCACGTCGTCGAGCGCGACACCGACATCTTGCCCGTGTACACCCTGATCCTCGCCGGCCAGATGATCGGCTTCGTGGCAACAGGTCAGACACCAAGAACCAGGCACCCCGATCTCGGCGGTGTGATCGATCAGCTGCAGGTAGTCGAGACCGCAGTGCGAACTGTCACTTTAGAACGGCGTGAGTTGATTCGGCGCCGATAGTGCCCGCGCACCCACGAGAGCCGTCTCGGGGTCGAAACGGCGGTCTACCGGTGCATTGTGAAGGTGATCGGCCGGTGTTGCCAGCGGTCATTCCAGCGGAACTGGATGGTCTTCGGCACTCCGTCCAATATCCATGTCAACGAATCGGGACGTTGAAGCACACCGAGCAGAGGATTGATCTTGTCGTCGTGTAGCAGGGCTTCGGACTGGTTAAAGATGCACATGGTGAAGCTAACTCCCGCGAGATCTACGATCCCTCCCAACAACGTCCGTGGATCGTGCTTGATGAGCGGCTGAGCGGACCACCATTCGTTGATCACAACTTCAGCCCGGGTGAACGGATCGAACTTCAGATGCGAGTTCGATAGGTTGCCTGTGACACCCAACCCCCAGGTTCGGGGCCACTCAGCGCGGTCCAACAGCAAATCGATCGACTCGTCGGGAATGATCGTGGTGACGCGCTTTCCGTCGCCCTCGGTAAAGACATCCGCGGCGGCGTGAGTGATGATTAGCTTAAGCACCCATCGCTGAAAGTCGTCCCCCGATACCTCGATCGTTTCCGCTGGGCCCCACTCGCCGCCGCCGTTCTTATATCGAATCGCTATGTCCCGAAGGAACGTTGCGAAATCTAGCGCCGTGCTGTCTGCGTCGGAAAGGTCGTTGTTGTGCCGTGTGCATAGCACGTTGGCGACAAAGTTCTTGGGCTTAATGTCGACAGGGATGCGATAGTTCGCGGTGGGCTTGATCACCACACTTGGATCGTCGAACGTGTAGAGCTTGATAAGAGCATGGGAGACGTAGTGTTCGCCCGATATCTTAGTCGAGCACCCGCCTCGCGAATTCGCATAACACTTCGGGTGCTTGTAGGTCAGGTCGGGCGGTTGCCGAACGGTCATGTGATCCCTTGTCGAGCGTGCGGTGCGCGTGCTGCCGTGTTCAGCGGCTCGCCCTATGTGTTAAGCCATGTCTGACCGGTCAATTGATCAAAGTCGAGAACGGTTGTCGTCTCGATTTCCTTCCCGGACACGTCGCGATAGGTGAGATTTGCGGTGTGTTTAGTGGGGAGATCGGTTGTGCTTCGTTTGGGCCCGTAGTCCCAGACAGCCTTCCATTCTTGGCCCGGAACCAAGCAACTGAGAGTGTCTGGAATCGGCAAGTCTTGGATCGGTCGGCCTTCGCTATCGGGGCTCGTTTGCGGTCGTGGATCGATGTTCGGGCGAATGTCGAAGGCCGGCGCAGTACCGAAATTCCTGATGATGAGGTTTGTGAAGTGCCGATTCTGTGGCTCAAGTTCGAGGTACGCCATTACGTAGGGCGCTAGGCCGCTTTGCGGCTCAGGGGCATTGGCTTCGAGTCGCAGGCCGTCCCGGACCTTCGCGACGATATCTTGTACTGCACGTCGCGCAAACTCTTCCGGGTCGTCGAATTCGTGGTAGATCGACGAACTGCCCATGCGATCTTTGTACTTTCGCAGAAGCTTCATCTGCTTTTCGTCGAACGTTTCCGGGGCCACTGGACGGCGCGAGAAGTACAACAGCGCTGGTTTCTTCGCGGCGACCACGCGGTCGATTTCGTGCTCACTCGCCGCTGTCTTCTTGTCGGGCATTAGTTGGCCAATTCGGGTCCAGAAGATCCCGACTACGAGGTCGCACGTGTCGACTAGTTGCTCGTCGAGGATGTCCTGAGGAAGCTGGCCGACCGTCGGGATGCTGTCTGTCTCCCACATTCTGGGAAGCAAGACAACTTTGCTAGTCGGAGTGTTGCGCGCGTTGTGTTCCCACATTTCGCGGCGGAGTGCGTCCCGCTCTTCGTGGACGTCGCCAGGCGACGCGATGAACACATGGACGACGTGGGCTGTGTAAGTCACGTCGACCGTTCTACTCGGCCGCTGCCTGCGTGAAGTTCTCGGGCATACCGATTTACATGGAAATGTCCCAAACTAACCAGTCCTGGTTGACACAAGATGCTCGTCGGCTCGCAGAATGTAGCCACGGAAGGCGCGCGCGAGCCATGTGTGCACCACCGCAAAGGGATCGTTGCGAGGTCCGCTGAAGGATTCCTACGTCCATTGGGCGCCGTTGTCGGAAACAACGAGCGAGGCGCGGGCGTCGCGAGTCAACCTCCCATATTGTGAGGGTTCGACACCAAGAAGTATGTGGTGCTAACTCGTTTGCAGCTGATTGATGTCGCAGCCTTGAAGGGGATGGTTCTGTGTGTCTGGTCCTGGTCGCATGGCAGGCGCATCCGGAGTTCCCTCTGGTCGTCGCGGCCAATCGCGACGAATTTTATTGGCGCGCAACAGACTCACTCGGATGGTGGGATGAACCCCGGCGCATCCTGGCAGGTCGCGACAGGTCCAGCGCAGGAACTTGGATGGGAATCACGTCGAACCTGAGGTTCGCAGCTGTCACCAATGTACGGAGCGGACCACGCAGCGGCGGTGATAAACCGTTGAAGTCACGCGGAAACCTGCCCACCGACTTCATGCGTGCCGACACGACTCCGCAGGACCAGGCTTCCGCCGTGCACGCCGAGGGTGGCGAGTATGGCGGGTTCAACATGATTTGCTCAGACCTGCGCGACCTGTGGTGGGTGTCGAACCGCTCGCCGAGGTCACCGCAGAACGTCGAGCCGGGTATCCATGGAATCTCGAACGCGGCATTGAACACGCCGTGGCCCAAAGTAACTGGCGGGAAGGCCGAGTTCGCGGCTGCGCTCGCGGCGGACGACGGCTCGGACTCAGCGGTCACTAGTTACTTAGATCTGTTGCACGACAAGAGGTATGCACCTCGAGCTGAGCTTCCACACACCGGCGTCGATCCCGTCTCGGAGAAGCTGCTGTCTTCTCGCTTCGTTCGGATGGGGTTCTACGGGACCAGGTCGTCGACAGTGCTACGCGTTCGTCGGGACGGGTCCTTCGATGTGACCGAGCGCCGGTTCGGGCCGCTCCGGCAGATTGGTGAAGCGCGGTTTACGAGCGCGGAGACGCAGCGCTTGTAGTTACCTGCCCGTCGGCCGCTGCCACTTCGCTATCGAAGCCTGGCTCCGGAACGCGGCCTCCCGATCGCCGGGTGAGGACCGCCGCGGCCGCGAACGACAGCAGACCGATGCCCGCGAGACCTATTGGTCCGTAACGATTTACGAGTAGCAAGTTCGAACGCGCCTCCTTAGCGACGCTCGTGAGGTGTTGGAGCGTTGTGTCGCCGAATTTCGTCCTCGCATCCAACGTCGTCAATGCGTGCGGGTCGTCGATGCTTCGTGCGAGGTAGCGATGCAGGTGTTCTTCGACCGCCACGATTGCGCCGGAGACCGGTTCTACCCAGAGGTCGCGTTCGTTCTCGTACCACAAATCGAATGTGACCTGCTGATCCCCGCCGGGGATGCCCCAGTTCGATGCCGCGAGAGTGAGTTTCGCGTCGGGCTGTCCAATCCTGAGGTTGATTGGATCGAGCTTCTGGTGGAAGTGGTAGAGCTGCATGCCACCTTCGACGCGGTCGTCGTCGGTATAGTCGATCGGTCGAGTGACCCGGGCGATGGTGTCGAAGTACGGGTATGACGTCCGCTCAGTGTCGAATGGAAATTTGTACTGAAAGCCTTTCCTGACAGCGGAATCCGGTGGCTTGTTCTGCACCGTCTGGAGGAAACCGGGTGGGTCGGCGACGGGCACCCCCGTCGATCGGTCGAGGGTGACTCGGTCGACCGAGGCGCTAATCGGGTCGTTGTCGGGCCGGTCGGCGCGATTCATCGACGTCGCCGCTTGCAGGGTGACGACGTCAGCGTCGGACGGGTCTTGAACGGTGACATACACGCGGAAGATCAGGGGGACACCGGTTTCAGTGGCGGCATGGCCGTTCGAGGTCTGGGTGATATCGACCAACGAGGACCCGGGCGCGACGGACAGCGTGTTTGCCTCGATGTCGAGTGGGATCTTTTCGAGCTTCGGAACGGCGTAAGTCGGAAGGAGAATTGCCGCTGTCAATGTGAACGCACCCAACGCAATCAGCGCACAAACGCCGGTGCGACGTCGTCGCGATGTGAAGGTCGTCCGGTCGCCGTCTGCGGCCGAGTGTCTGGTCATGGCGTGACTCCAGCGTCGAGAATTTCGATCATCATGCGATGGGCGGCGAGCGGGTTTCGGCTCGCTTGCCACGCCGCGTGCCGGGTCCGGGGGATGAGACCGGTTTCGAGTACGGCGTTGGATTTCGGCGTCACGGCGTGCCAGTGCATCGTCAGTTGTCGAATCTGGCGGTACCGGCGCAGCCGCTCAGGCAGTTGGGTGCGCGCGTATATGACTGCGACACAGCAGAAGAGCAGTGCAGTCAATGACAATAGCGATCGAGATATGAGGATCGTGTGGTCGGTGTACCAGTTGGTGAAACCGAGATCGTCGAGGACGAAGAAGCTGACCTTGTGTACACACCACAGGATCAAGCTCCAACACGTTCCTGCGACAGCGATCAGAACTGTCCGGATAGGGCCATTCTCGACCAGCCGCCAGACCCGACGAAGATAGAAGAGGCACACAATTGGCGTTGCCGCAGTTGTCGCGAGTATCGCCGCCCAGAACACAGCGAGAGGTCCCGTCGCCCGCAATGGTTCTGTGGGCGCCTCGATGTCCGGTGCAGGCGAAAGCATGAAGGTCACGATCAGGATCGTCCACAGGATCAGCGTGCCTGCCACGACTCGCCGCATCGATAGTTGATGGCCGGCGACGCGCAGCACGAGCGTCAATCCATTCCACAAGGCCGCCGTAAGTAGCAGCCAGGCGACAAGACCGGAGATGCCCCAGACACTAGTCAGGGTGTGAAATCGGGGGTCGATCTGCCCGTACGCGATCGGTTCGATTTGCAAGAGGCTGAAACCCGCCAGCAGCATGAGCAGGTTGGTGAAAGTTCGTGTGTTCGGTCTGTCCCGATAGGTCGGCAACCGCAGAGCGATTATCGCAACCAGCATTGTCGGAGCGAGCCACTGAATGAGTCCGTTCATACTCGCCACCCGATCAGAGCCGCGACCCGACGTACCAACTCCCTGTCACGTTGCTCGGCTGGTTCGCTATACAACTCTTGGCGTAGCTCGTCGGCGTGCCCCATGATGAGGGTGGCTAGCCATTCCGCTTCGCGTTCGATCGGATGGGTGAAGTCGGTGCGGGCCAAGCACACTGGGGTGCCTGCGAGGCGCTCGACCATTTCCGGGGTGATTCCCGGTGCGGCTCGCGACAGTGTCTGTTCGATGTAGGACTTCAGGCGGGCGGAGTCGGCTCGATGCGCCATCACCACATGCGCGATTTCGTGGCAGATGATGTGTTCTCGGTACTTTCCGGCGGCGCCCTGTTTGACCAAGACGACATCAACGAGGTCGGTCGGAACCCACAGGCCGGAGATCTCGCCGCGTTCGGAGATGGCGCGGGGGAGTTCTTCGACCTTGATCAACCTGCCAAGTTGGAATCCGAGGTCGGCGATGAAACGTTCGATCGACCAGGGACGCGAGAACGGCAGTCGTTGGAGTGCAACGGCCGCTCGGTTGTACGCGGGATCCATCAGCTCGGCGATGGTGGCGGACTCGCGTATTTTGCTCGGACATTTTTGATGAGAGCACAGAGGTCAGCGACGGTGTCAGTGCTCAAGCCGTCCGTTCTGCTTCTCAGACCGAGCATGGCCATGTCCTCGTCACGAAGAACGAGGTAGAGGTCCAAGTTTCGATCGATGAGCAATTGGTCGTCGATCGTGCCGACGAGGTAGTTCTCGTCGGCTGCGAAGTGCCGCGCGATCGCGGACAGCATCGTTGGGTCGGCCTTATCGGTCGCCCCGGACCGTAACGCTGCGATCGTTTGCGGAATGACAGGTTTGCCTAGGAGCGTCGAGACCCCTGCGGCGACCTCGGAATCGGTCGGAATGGGCTCATCTCGACGCCGGCTGACCTCGAAGAGTCGGCTGATGCGGTAGGACAGGGCAAGACCGCCTTGCGGCAGATCGATTGATGTTCTCTTTTGGCTCACAACGGACCTCCGGAAATCTCTCCGAATGACAATTGGCATGGTGGAGATTGGTACCAGCAACGTTGCCGCAATCTCGAATGAACTCACCGACTGCGCTCAGGCAGTCGATGTCTGTGCTTACTCCACCGGGCGACGTTCCGCCACTTATCGGGTCGCCGTCGAGTCGTCTCGCTGTGATTCCTCCCATCGTTTCCGAAACGAAGTCTCCATCTCGTCGTCGACATCGAGCAGTCGACCAGCCAGCCATCTGCGATAGAGCCGCTGCTCACGTTCGTGTGGATCGTCAGAGTCAGGTGGGGAGTCCAATAGGTGTCCGACTGCGAACTCTACGATCGGATGCAACGCGACGCCCGGGCCTCCGTTCCGTTCGAGAAGCACTGTGACGTACGCGCCGGAGACGCGAGAGGTGAACCGGTTCAGGTCTTCGCGGGCGGCCGCCAATTTCGGAATCAAGCCGCCGTTCAACGCTTCTTGTTCAGCGAGGCTGTCATTCAGCACACGTTGGAGTTTGAGCAAATCCGTGAGGTCGCGGTCCGTCATCACCATTTCGCGGGGACCCAGCGCCAAGGTTTTCACCGCCGACGATGGTTGCTGCGAGTCCTCGATTCGCATGGGCGTTCCTCCGGCCCAAGTCCGCGCTGCGCTGCCGGGCACCCACTGAAGACTTTCGTCTAACTTTCGGAGCGTGCTGTGATTGGGCCTCTGGCCCGCGCCGGATTCAATCTTCCGCAGCGTCGGCCCACTCGGCCCACCGGCTTCCGCGACCTCGTCCTGCGATAGGCCCAAATCCTCACGCCGTGCCTTTGTGACCTGGCCGAAGTGGATCGGTGAGGGCGCACCAGGGTCGTCCATGAACGCCAGCATACGACACCCGGGGGCGTATGTGGGAAAGCTAACCGAAAGTTTCAGGCCGATTAAGTAAACAAGCGAGGAGTTTGTTTCGTAGTTTTTTCGTTGCATTTACGTATTCGGCTGCTTAGGGTCCTGGTGTGCAGGGAGTTCAGCCAAGGGTTCAAGGCGGCAGAGCTTACGCACGGTAGACAGCGCAGTTTGCTTTCGATGAGCGGGAACGCCGCGGAATTGGCGATCGAGCGGCTTCCCGAAAGAGGCTCCCCGGCCGTTGGCACGACCGGGGAGCCCCAGTACCGACCGGGTTACAGCCCGATCAGTGTTTCAGGCGCAGAAATGAGGCTTCTGCAGTGACTATTTTAGCGTCGGCCGAGGTGATCCCGGCCTATGACGAGAACATCCTGCCGCCGCATCGCGAATTGGTCGCGGCGATGGGCGCCGGCTACGTGTCGGCTGCGGTATGGCTGGCCGTGTTGTGCGCCAATGCATTCGGCGAGTGCGGCACGCGGGTATCAGGGTCGTGCGCGCTCGACATCGGGTCGTTATTCGTCCTGTTTGCGCCGGAAACACCCACCGCTGCAATCACATACGTCGAACTCACCAGCCGTCATCACGGCGTGCAGATCGCGTCCGACGAGGTAAGGCGCATAGCGCACGCTCTTCTTGTCGCCCTCGACAAGAGCCCTCACGCGCTGCGGCCACCTCGCAACCCAGGATCCAAACATGTTTCCTCGCAAACCCATTCATCGATCGCGTCGATGCGCGATGTACCGGAAGGACACATTCGTTTGAAGAACTACCGATCAGCCCTACCGATTGCGCTGCCGTTGTTGGCGGCAGTGACGGCGGCGGGAGTCGCCGGAGCCGTTCCGGGTCAGCCCGGTATCGCGGTGCCATCGCCGGATCAACCGGGGGTGACCTCGCCATCTCCAACACCACCACCTCCGACTCCTCCTCTGCCCGCGCCGGAACCGCCCTCGTACGTGGCCCCGTATGTGCCGGCTCCGCCCCCGAGGGCTGTGCCGACCCGCCCGATCCCGCAGTATTCGAACCCTGGCCCGGCGGAGGAAGTCGACTCTGATGTCTCCACCGCTCCTCCGGGCCCGGTGCCCGAAATCGAGCCTCCTGCAGGAAAGGTCCGGGTCGGCGCCTACACCGCGGACAAACCGGACTGGATGTCAACCGCGGACAAAGACCTGGTCAACCGGTGGGCCAGCTTCACCGAGGCGAAGTTTTCAGAAGGATGGCGTGCGACGGGCTTGTCGCCGAGCGAGGCCGACAAGCGCGCGGCAGCCGCTGTTGCCGCGGGGACGCTCGGTGCGGGCGTGACCGCGACGGTCGCCGGAACCACGGCTGGCGTGATCGGCTGTGCGGGCGGCGCCGCGACCGGCGCAATAGTAGGCGCGATTGTCGGCACCTCAGTTACGCCCTTTGTCGGTGTCGGACCGGGTGCTGGCGTTGGCGCCTTGGTTGGCTGCGCGGGCGGTGCAGCTCTGCTCGGCGTGCCAGTCGCGCTTGCTGGTGCGGTTGCGGGCGGAGTCGGTGGAGCCGCATTCGGATCCGCATTCGGCGCCGGCGACGACAATGCGGACGCGAGCCTTCCGCCGATTCCAGGATTGACGATAGGCCCCGCCTTGCCGGCCGCCGACCTCGCGAAGCCGGTTGTGGACGCTGCTCGTTCGGCACTTGTAGACGTCGCCGACCGGAGCGCGCCCGCGGTTGAGACCGCTGCGCCGATACTGAATGCGGCTCTCGCGCCAGCCGTTTCGACAACGCTCGAAGCGGCGCAGCCAGTACTTGATGCGGCGCGGCCGGTTATCGAGCAGACGCAACCGACCTGGCAACCGATCGTAGACAACGTCGCTACCGTCGCCGCGCCGTTGGTCGAGGCCGCGCAGCCGTTGCTGTCACCGTTCCAATCGATGGTGGCTCAGATACCGCCGCTGATGCCGCAGGTCGCGCAATGAACGCCGAGGAGGCGTCGCCTCGTAGCTCGGCAGCAAAGAGTGCATGGCGACTATCGTCGACCCTCCTCGCGCTGGCACTCGTCCCGGTCGCGGGTGTCGCTGCAGCATTGGCACTGGTGTTTGGCACTGGTGATTCATGGCCCGATGGACCGACCGCGCTCCTTCCGGAGACGTCGAATGATGCGAGGTCGGCGACGTGGTGCCCCGAGACTGTCGTTGGCGCGTTGATCACCGGTGCCGGTCGAGGTGATTTCGAAAGTGGTCCAGGTCTGATCTTGCGGATGAACCACGCCATCTACGTCGAGCGAGATGCGGATGCGGCCCGCTCGGTATTCGCTCAGGGAGCCGCGGTCGCTTCACCTGCCGAAACGCGGTCGGCACTCGCGGCCTTGCCAGCAGGTGTGCAGCACTGCGTGCGCATCAGTCCGCTGGTAGGTGATCGGTTCGCCGTGTCGGTGGAAGAGCGATATCCGAGTGGGCGAAACCAGTTGTGGGACACAGTCGTTTCTATCGGGCGCCAGAGCGACGGGCGGTTGCTGATCACTGCCGTCACGCCAGCAGGGGGCGACGGATGAGCGTCGTCGACGTCAGCACGAGCGGGTCGGCACCCGGCGACCGAGAAGACCTCGCCTGGTTGTACGGCCCGGCGCCGACGAGATCACCTACAGATTTGCCACCCCGCCTGTCTGGACCCGATCGGCCGGACACGCTTCGAGGATGGCCATCGCCAACGCCGGGCGGAGGTTTGGTCCGAGTTCCCCCGACCCTGTTGCTCGGGGCCAGTGGTGGCGCAGGCGTCACGACCACTGCATACGGCGTGGCCTCGGCTGCGGCGGAGGAGCATTGCCCCGAGGTCGCGCCCGTCATCGTGGATGCGACACCAGCGGGAGGCAGTGACCTCGCATCCCGCACAGCGGATCATCGCCCGCCGTCCGCGACAGTCCAGTCCTGGCTGGCGTCAGATCATCCAGGCGTCGGACTTCCTTCGGCGGTGGATGCAGTGTGTGGACTGTCGTCGTCCGGTGCGCGCGTTCTTGCGAGAGACGATCGGCCACTGCCGCGACGCGAGTCGCTGGTCTCAGTGCACCGCATTGTGTGCAATGCGGGCTTTACTCCGGTTTACGACGGGGGTTCACCGGTGGGATCGCCTGCAGTGCAACCACTCCTGGCTGACGGTCGGATCTCGGTCGGCATCGTCGTCGCGGGACGGCCCGACGCCGCGAACAGGCTCCGGCCCGTCCTGAGCTGGCTCGACGACCACTACGGCGACTACCTGCTGGCGAACACCGTGATCGTGGTTGCGCAGCAAACGCCGTTCGGCGGCGGCGCCGTCGTGAACCATCTGCGTGCTCACCTTGGTCGCTGGGTGCGATCGGTGGTGGAGATCCCATGCGATCCACATCTTGCGATCGGCGAGGCCATCAGGTGGGACATACTCGCCGAAGCGACGAAGGAAGCGTATCGACTCCTGCTCAAGGAGCTGTCGTCGTGACGCTGATCAATGACGAAATACTCGATGATCCAGTACCCCTGCCCGCGGGTTGCGAAGTTCCCGCCGGCGGTGCCGATCTTCCTCCCCAAACAGCATCCGCCCTCGTCCCCGGGGAAGACGGTGCGCGCTGGTATCCGCGACTGGGCACGGCACCTGGGGTGTGCGAAACCGCTGCGGTGTCGTCGGTGGCAGATGCGGTCGCGCCTCCAGACTCTGTGGCGGATTGGTGGGCGTCGTGGGGGCACGGTGTCGCAGCTGCCGTGAATGTCACCAAGCCGACCGAAGATTCCGAGGGGATCGACCGGTTGGCGGAATTAGACGCTCGGCCAACGATTCCGGACCCGATCGCGGAGGCGCTGCGACCCGTTCGTTCGCGGCGTTCGCTTTCGGAGCGCCGTTATTTGGTCCCGGTCGTAGCTGTTGTTCTGTTGGTTGTAACCACCGCGATCACACGCGCCGTCCTTGTCGGCGATGACGAAACGCCGCCGACGGCTACCGCGTCACCCGTTGTGCCCGATGGCTGGTGCCCCGAAGAGTCGTCCGGCGCATTCATGCGCAGCGCGCGCGAGGGCAGCGACCGCACCGGCATGGACGCGTTCGTGAAACTGCAGTGGTCCTATTTCCAGCTCCGCTCGGCGGACGCCGCATGGACAGTGATTGCGCCGGACGCGCAGCTCCCACCCAAGGCGGAATTCGCCAGTGCCGCAGCAACAGTGCCAGCCGGAACCCGGCATTGCGTTGCGATGACAGCACTCGCGGCCGACCGCTTCTCTGCCGAAGTAACCGAAGAGCGTCCCGGCCAGCCAGCCGTCGTGCACCGGGAGCTTGTGACCACTCGGGCAACACCGGACGGGCGATCGGTAATTGTCGCGATCACGGCCGCACCCACACCCGAGGGGGGAGCGCGATGACAACAATCCGCACGAGAACATTTGCAGCCATTATTGTTTCGACCGCAGTGTCGGCAGCGACAATGGCTTATCCGACCTCGGCTCCCGCGACCCCGGCCGGCGGGTGCCCAGCAGTTGTGGCCGAGTTCATGGCTGGGACGTGGGAGACAAATCCCGCAGCCGATCCGACCGTGCCCGTGGGTGTGTTGAAGTCGGTGGCCGATCCGATCGCCGCAGCGACCAATAGGCAAGTGACGATTCGGTTTCCGGGATACGAGGCGCGTGCGTTCGACAACTCCGACACGTATGCCGGATCCAAAGCGACCGGAGTAACGGCCCTGACTCGCGATCTTGCCGAGCAGTTGGCAGGGTGCCCGCAGACCAAGGTCACGATCGCCGGATTCTCCCAGGGCGCGGACGCCGCCGGCGACGTCGCGGCGGCGATCGGCGCGGGTCGCGGGCCGGTCACACCGGATCGAGTGTTGGGTGTTGCATTGCTCGCCGATCCCCATCGCGGCACACAAGGCGCGCAGGACATTTCGAACAATCCCGTCGCGACCGGGATCGCGGGGCCGCGGTCGGCGGGTTTCGGCTCCCTATCGGGAAGAGTTGTTCAACTCTGCTTAGGCGGCGACCAACCAGACCTTTACTGCGCAACAGACACCAGCAAGACACCCATCATCGCCGCGCTCGGCAAAACGCTCTCCGGCTCGACACCGTCGGGACCAGGAACACCAGGGCTGTCGGAGGCACTCGTCTCGGACTATTCGGGTGCCAATGTCGAAGACCTAGCGACGAACTTGGCCACAATCGAGGATCAAACCCACGAAGCGACGCCTTCTAGCCCGACGACATTGAGCTCGGCGGCGACAGCAGTCGCGAATACCCTTCTGCCGCTGGTCGACACAGCGACCTGGTCGCGAAATAACCCTGCGGTCGCCACCCAGCTCAGTAACGCATCGCCCGGTTCCCCGGAATCGGCGGCGAAGAACGTCTTGGACACAGTCAGCAACATGGACCTCACCGGTGCGGTCAACAACGCGATCAGTCTTGCGAATTCGGCGCAAGCACTCCTCACAGGCGGGAATGTTCCGGCAGGCTCGCTGACCGGGACCGGGCAGCAGCTGCAATCTCAAACGGCACCACTCACCGCCACGCCACTCGATCTGCTCAGCACCGGCACCAGCGCATTGTCACTCCTCAAACCGTCGGTACTTGTTGGTCAAGTGGTGAACGCGGCTACCAATGGCGTGAGCTTCGCTGAGAATCTGCCCAAAATCATCGCCGCGTTCGGCCAGCTCGGCGGGCTAGTGCTCGAACCGAACCTGGATATCGCGGGCAAAATCCATCGAGCACACGGGATCGTTCAAGACCTGAACAACCTGTTCAGTCCGATCATCGACCTCGCTGCGGGTGTGGATCTTCATCTGGCGTCGTCGCTGCTGTCGGCGTTGGCTCCGTTGGACCCCTCACCGACCACGTCGATCGCGTCGCTGGTCGTCGGTCTGATCGGAAACCTCGACATCAAAAGGTTGGCCGACGATATCGGCGGCCTGCAGGAAGCGTTGTGGAAAATACTCGACGGTGGCGACTGGCTCGGCGCCGGTTTGAAGGTGTTGACGACAGTGCCGGACCTTATCGCCGTCGCGGTGGGGACGCTTTCCGGAGAAGCGAAAACGTCGTCGGGGACACCTCGTTCGTCCACGGCAACCCCGACAACACTCCGGGACGCTGCGACGTCGCTGGTGTCCACAGCCGGGACACAAGGTGCCGATCAGCTGAGCAAGCTTGCATCCGAAGGTTTGACGGCGGTCAGCTTCTTTGCTTCCCACACCCACGACCAGGGCTACAACACCCGTGCCATCAACTCTGCCGGTGACACAGCGGCGGCGTACGCGACGAAATTTTTGCTCGGCAAGATCCAGCCGGTCCTGGGATGACTACGACTGTCGAGAGGACTGAACCGGATGGGAAAAGCGATCGTCGCGTCGCTCGGGTTCATGGCAATCGTGGTGGCGATCCCGCTCGCGATCGTCTTGGCGACTGCGCAACACGAATCATCGAAATGCGCAGCACCGCAGATGAATTTGGCGGCACTGCCGCAACTTCAGCCCGGAGCGACCTCTCCGCTGTCGCAGTCGGGGACCCGCACGTTCCCAATCGCTGCCGACCAGTACACGCTGACGCAGCACTTTCGTGGCGACGCGCATCGAGGCGTGGACCTGGCGGCAACCGACGGAACCCAGATCTACGCGGCCGCAGACGGGAACGTGGTCGATGCAGGCCCCGCTTCCGGGTTCGGACAATGGATTGTGGTGGATTCACTCGACATGGCGGGCACCAAGTTCTCGACCGTCTACGGCCATATGTGGGAACACGGTCTGCACGTGAAGACCGGAGACACGGTCAGGGCCGGCCAGCACATTGCCGACGTTGGGAACAACGCCGATTCCAGTGGTCCGCACCTGCATTTCGAGGTGTGGCAGGGCGGGCGCACCAACGGCCAGGCAATCGATCCGGAAGGGTGGCTGACTGGCGCCGCCGCACCGACACCCGATGCTCCTTCTACTCCAGGGCCACTGTCCACCGCGTGCCCGGACGGGTTCGGGACACCTGGTGGCCAGCTGGCCGCCGGGACAGTGCCGCCGGAGCTCGAGATGTGGTACCGGCAGGCAGGTTCGCTGTGCCCACAGATCAGTGCGTCGCTCTTGGCTGCGCAAGGCAAGCAGGAGAGCGGATTTCGCCGGGGCCTGACATCACCCGACGGTGCGGAGGGGTTGGCGCAGTTCATGCCGAGCACGGCGACGAGCATCGACCCACTAGACGGGCAACCGTATGTGATCGATGCCGACCACGACGGGCAGGCATCTGTGCGGGAAGACGGGGACGCGATCATCGGCCAAGGCCGGTACATGTGCGCGTTGGCTGCGGTCATCGACAGGTGGAAAGCCAGCGGCGAAGTGCAGGGCGACACTGCCGCGTTGGCGTTGGGTGCCTACAACGCAGGCGAGGGCGCGGTGCACGACTCACATGGCATCCCGAATCAGATTCCACGTCACTTCACCGAGACCCAGCCCTACATCACGGCGATTCTGTCGGACGAGCCGAACTTCCGTGCGGCAGGCGCGTCAGGCGAATTCGTGCCGAATCCTTCCTCGCCCAAGGGCACTCAGATTGTGGCAGCGTCGCGGCAGTGGCTGGGCACCCCGTACGTCTGGGGAGGGGGAGGACCGCAGGGGCCATCCAACGGCGGTCTCGACTGTTCAGGATTGACGTCCGCCGCGGTGTTTGCGGCGACCGGGATCTCGTTGCCGCGCACCTCGGAGGAGCAGTGGACGGTCGGGGAGGAAATTCCGATCGATCAAGTACAGCCGGGGGATTTGCTGTTCGGCGAATGGTCCGGCGGCCGGCCTGGCCATGTCGCGATCGCGACCGGAGGCGGGCAGATGATCCACGCACCTCAGACGGGCGAGGTCGTCAAAGAGGCGCCAATTCAATCCGGCATGAAGGCCCGGCGGGTTTCGTGAACCGCCGGAGCCGGCTGGTCGCCGCGTTGCTGACAGGACTCGCGCTCGTCGGGTGCGCGACCGACCACACCGCTCCCGGACCGTCGTCGCCTGCAGTCGCAGACCCATCGCCGCTGTTAGACGAATCGGAAGACCCAGGCGATGGCGAGGCTGTCGCAGCGGAAGCGATGCGGCGCATTTTCACGTGGCGCCCAGCACTGGACACGAACCCGGAATCGGCGCTGCCCCGCGCTCGGGACCTGCTCGGCCCGACCCTCCTCGCGGTCCTGGATCGAGCAGCTGCCGCGCAAGCGACCCTCGTCCCACCACGGCGCGGACTCCAATGGGGCCAATGGACACAGGAACGCGCGTGGGTAGACGCGCAGGCATGGGTCTCGCGCGAACGAGAAGCCCCGACTGATCCCGACCTCGACCACCTGAATCGAAAGGTCGGGATCGCTCAGACAGTCACCTGGCCGAACGGGCGCAGCGAGATCCTGCCATCGACAACCGTTCTCGCGCAACTGATTCACACCGCCGCCGGATGGCGGCTCGACTCCTACGAGGTGTTGAAGTGACGTCCCACGATTCTTTTCAAGATCCAAGTGCCCCGAGACGGTGGCCGATCGTCGCCGGCATCACCGGTGGTGCTGGCGTCTCGACGGTGCTGGCGTTGCTCCGGCTACCCACCCACTGCGACGCGGGTGTGTTGGTTCCGGATGAACCTGTCGACGTGCTGGTGACGCGGTCCACATGCGCGGCGGTCGCGGCCGCGATCGACGCCGCAGCAGCGCTGAGTCCGGCCCCCGTGCTGGTCGTGGTGGCCGACCGGCCCGGCCCCGTCCCGCGCACTGTGCGGCAACGAATCCGGATGACCGAACCCCATCTGCCCGCTGTGGTCAGCCTCGACTGGATAGACCCGCTACGCCACCACGATGAACCCTTGGCACTGCTTGGCCACGAAGTGCACGAAACCCCCAGCCAAGAACGCACCAAATGGGCGCGCGCCGCGCTCGATGCGGCGCAAAGAATCGTCGACACCCTCGCCATTGCACTGACCGCGGCTCCGCAACCAAACCAGGAGGTTACCCCCTGATGTCTGTATTCCTCAGTACAGCAAACGATTTGTTGGCAGTCGCGTGGCATACCGGCGACACAATCTTGGCAGAGCCCGGAGTTCCGAACCCGCCGGCGAAAGATCTGCCGGGGGACCTCGGAACGACCTTGGATACCTGGCTCGGCTACGGCAAGACCATCTGCAACTACGCCGCCGCCGCGGGGATTCTCGCGATCGTCGTCATGCTTTTCGTCGGCGTCCGTGGCCGCTCGACGCTGGCCAAAGACGCGCTGACACACCTGCCGTGGGTGATCTTGGGTGAAGTCCTTCTCGTCAGCGGCGCCACGCTCTTCTGAAACCCAATGCGTCCCGGCCTATTAGAGACAAGGAGACAAGAACGATGGCACGTAACAAGCTGATCGACCCGGCGTACGCACACTCACGAGCATTGCCGCGTCCGGTCGGGGTTTGGGTTGCGGGCGTCGTGGCGGTGGTGGTCGTCATCGCCACACTCGTCGCACTCACATCCCGAGGTGGAGAACAGGAATCGGCCACCCCACCGACCGACCCAGGTCCCACGAATGCGCAGAATCCAGCGATCCCCGCCCCTGATCCCAGCAAAGTCCACAAGCCAACGGATCCCGACTGGCTGACGGCCGCACCCACGGGCTTGGTATGGCGCTCGGTCCCAAATGTGGTTCTACAGCTACCGTTTTCACCAGCGGATGGCCCGCTGAAGGTAGACGAAGCCAAGGGCACGGCGACCGGCTACAGCCACACCCCGCAAGGGGCAGTGATCGCCGCCGACCAGATCACCCGGCGCCTTGTGATGGACAGCACCAACTATACGAACGTCCTTGCAGCGACGACCGGACTTAGTGCAACGGCCCGAGCAAATCTCGAAAAGGTCCACGCAAACTCGGACGCACTGCGCCCACAACTCGGACCGGACACCCCGAAGCACTTCACGGCGTTCAAGGTCGTGTCCTATCTTCCCAACCAGGCGACCATCCAGTACGCATTCCCTGCGCCATTCGCGGGCTCGTTCAGTAGCAACCAAGTGACAGTCGTGTGGGCGGATAACGATTGGAAGGTCGCCGCGGAACCCACTGACAGCAAGGTGATCAACGATCTGAACGGTTTCACCCCGGTGGGGGGTTGATGCGGCGATGGGATGGACTGATCAGATCGGTCCGGGCTGCATCGCGCTTCCGGTGCTCTGTTTGGGAGGTGCTGCCAAGGAAGCAGTGACCGATGTAGCCGACGGTTGGTTCGGCAAATTCTTGGGATGGCTGGGCAGTGCGGCAGGCGACATGCTGCAGAGCTCGATGACGTGGTGGGTGAACACCGATTCAGTGGATGTGTCGCCGGCAACGGCGCTGGGGGAGGACCCAATCATCCTGGCGTGGATCGGGTTTCTCGTCGCGGCTGGCATCATCGTCGCTGCGACGACGATGGTGTACACGCGACGATCTAGGCCGTTTTTCGACCTGATCACTGGCGCGATCAAATGGATTCTGGTCTCTGGCATGGGGATCACCGTGCTCGGCCAGTTGTTGCACGTCGCTGACGACACCGCGCAGGGTCTGGTGGACTCGGGGGCCAACGACTTCGGCCCGAACATGTCGAAGATGCTCGGGGCGGCGGTGGTGACGAATCCGGCAGCGCTTCTCCTGCTGACCCTTCTGTGCTGGGTCCTCGCATTCATCCAGTTCTTGTTCGGATTTCTGCGTCAAGCCGGAATTCTGGTGCTGGCAGCAATGATCCCGATCGCCGCCGCCGGATACATCGGGCCGTTCGGCCGCCAGTGGTTCCCCCGGTTGGCGGGGTCTCTGGTCGCTCTTGCCTTCTACAAACCCCTTGCCGCCCTGATCTATTCGGTCGGGTTCAGGTTCATGGGCCAAGAGCAGTCACTGGCTGCGGTGATGACGGGTATGGCGGTGCTCGTCATCGGGGTTATCGCGCTGCCGTCGATGATGGCGTTCTTCTCGTGGATGGGTCTCCAGACCGCTCCCGGCGTATCTTCAGGCACCGCGCTCGCTGGTGGTGTGGCCGGGTTTGCCCTCTCCGGCGAGATTTTCGATCGAGTCATGCCGTCGGGTGGTGGTTCGTCCTCGTCGTCAGGGTCGAGCCTGACCGCGGATCCGCTCGGGTCCTACATGGAAAGCAACGGTCCCGGGACCGGTAATCCCGATCCGGGACGACCGGGAGAACTGGGTGCCGGACAGTCCCACAACGGGTTCCAGGCCGACGACGCTGGGGACGCCGACCAGTACGCCGCGCAGATGCCGCCGCAGCACCCCGATTCCACCGGCGGAGCGGGCGTCGGAACACCAGCCGCCGGAGACGGACTGATCGGTGCAGGGGTCGGCTCCGACACTGCCGCGTCATCGGCTGCAGCGACCGGAGCGAGCGGCACAGCGGCTGCAACAGGTGCAGGAACGTCTGCCAGCGCTGCCGGTGCCAGCGGCGCTGCAGCCGCAGGTGCCGGTGCTGCCACTGGCGGAATCGCCACGGCGGCTCTGCTCGCCAAAGACGTCGTGGACGGCGCGATCGACAAAGTGGAGGCAGCGACCGACGCAGCCGGCGCCGTCATGACCGGAGAGGACCCGACCTGATGGCCAGCGCGCCATTGTTCGGCGGACTGCGCCAGGAGACCGGCTTTCGACTCGGCTCCTCGTGGTCACTGACACAGACAGCATTTGTTCTCGGCGCAGGGCTCGGGCTCTTGATCCTCGTGCAGTACTCCCTCGCGGCCGCAGGTGGATTGTTGGCGGTGTCGGTCCCAGTCATCGGACTGTGGGTGTTGCCGTTCGGCTCGGCGCGTCGCACGGTCGCGGCGCGGGTGGCGTGGCGGACACGCGCGTGGTGGGCCGCCTACCGCAACACAGACGCCTATGCGGCGGCACCTCTGGCGCCCATCGATCGCGGAATGGATCTACCAGGAGTGTTGGGCCCGTTGCTGCTGCTGGACGCCGAGGATGGGCGCGGCGGCCGACAGGCGCTGATCTACAACCGGGCGACCGGGATCGTGTCAGCGATTCTCCGGGTCGCTCCGGTCGGGATCGCCTTGGCCGACCAGGTCGAAGCGAACAGTTGGGTAGCCAACTATGGCGGGATGCTCGCCGACCTCGGCTACAAGTCGTTCGTCGACGCCATCATGTTCGTCACTGAGACGTCGCCGACCGGGGGAGTGAATCTTCGCTCCTATACCCAGTCGCGGATCGCCACCGATGCCCCTGCGGTATGTCGGGACACCCTCACCGAGTTGGTTCCTCGCGGTGCGTCGACCACCGCTGATGTGTCGGCGACTGTCACGATCAATTTCGATCCATCTCAGATGACTCCCGTGCCAACCGATTTGAGCGATGCGGTCACCGAGGTGGTCCGGTGGTTGCCGACGTTCGAATCCGCGCTGTCGAACGCAGGTGCTCCGGTGCTGGCGCGTGCCACGCCGGGTTGGCTGATCCGCAGGGTCCGAGCCTGCTTCGACCCTGCGATCCGTACCGATATCACCGGTGACGAGGTCGAATCGGCCGATGAGATCGACGAGGTTGCGTCGTGGCGCGATGCGGGTCCGTTGCGGAGTGAACGCAGCGACGACGTGTATTGGACCGACTCCGGCTACCACGCGTCGTGGTGTTTCGAGGCACCGCCGTCGGGCACATTTAGACAAACGGTGCTGATGCCGATGCTCACACCGGGTCCCTACTATCGCCGGTTCGCCCTGGTCTATCGCCCGTACTCGGGGGAGCAGGCCGCCAAGGTCGTCGAAGACGAGGTGACCAGTGGGCGACTTCGCGCGATCTGGGCGCGCCAGACCAAGAAAGACGAGACCGAACGCGACCGGCGCGATCGGGCCAAGGCTGCCCAAGCGGCGAAGGAGGAAAGCCTCGGGGCAGGCGTCGGCCGACTCACCGCATATGTCACAACGACAGTGCGCCGGCGCGAGAACCTCGACGCGGCGTGCGCGAACGTGGAGCAGCGGATCTCGACAAGCAAGCTGCGCTTCAGGCGTGCCTCCGGAGCACAGGAAGCAGTGTTCGCGGTATCGCTGCCGCTCGGTGTGGACCCGACCAAGTCGCTATCGCGCCGCGCGAGCGACCGTTGGGACGGGTAGGTCCTCATGCTGTTCGTTGATCCGAGTCCGGCGGTCGTCGCCGGGGCTGATGATCCGGAGGAACGGAAAACTGTTAAGACTGTGCATGCTTCGGCGCCATGGGTCGAGCGGGCACTGTCGAAAGTTGGGCTGACACCGGCCTACCGGCGAGTCGAGTCGGCGACTGAGCGCCGGGTCGCTCGCCGTGGCGGGCTGGCCTTCGAGCTCCCCACCGGACACGACCCGTCGGCTCCGGTGCCGTCATCGCGCGGGGTCGATGCGCCATTCGCCGGGTACACCCCGAACGTCGAGTCGGGCGTGTTGTGGCAAGGCACCACGACGCAGGTGGCTGGGTTTTATCCGTTCGCGGCGGCGTCGGGTGCGCAGGTCGTCGGGGTACCGATCGGTCGGCACCTGCACACCGCCGAGCCGATCGGCCTCGACCCTGCGCAGTGGCTCAAGGACGGTCTAGTCACCAACACCGGGATCTGGGTGCAGCTGCAGCCCGGTGCCGGGAAGTCCGCGATCATGAAACGGCTCGGGCTTGGCTTGGTCGGGTTCGGGTTCATGATGTGCGTTCCCGGTGACCTCAAGGACGAATACACCCCGCTGGTGAATGCCATGGGCGGGCAGGTGTTCCGGATCGGACGCGGGTTGCATTGTGTGAACCCACTCGATGTCGGTCCGATGCGCGACGCCATTGCGGCTGCGGTCGGCGGGGAGAAAGAGCGGCTGCTATCTGTCGCGCGCGCTCGTCGGGTCGCGCTGCTCGAAGCGTTGCTGCTCATCGCGGGCCGGTCTGCGCTGAGTGCAACTGAACTGTTGGTGCTCGAACTCGCAATCGATCTGGCTAACGACGCGACGGCCGGAGACCCCACCATCCCCGATGTCGTCGACGTGCTGACCGCGGCGCCGGCGGTGTTGTGCGACGTGGTAGTCGCCGACGATCCCCGCGACTTCCTGCGTCAGACGCGAGAGATGCGGAATGCGTTGGGCCGCTTGGTGGGCCGCGGCCTGCTCGGCGGAATGTTCGACCGCAAGTCAAGCTTCGCGATCCCCGGCAATACTCCCGCTTTGTCACTGTCTTTGAGTGCGTTGGAGAAGGAGCCCGACGACGTCATGGCTGCCGCCATGCTCTGCGCATGGGCGTGGACCGCGGCCGTCGTCGAGGGCCAACACACCGCAGGACGACGTCGCAACATTTACCTTCCGCAGGATGAACTGTGGCGCGGATTGCGAGTCGCGCCCGGCCTTGTTGAGGCCGGCGACCGGGTGACTCGGTTGGGCCGCTACGACGGGATCGTGTCAGCGCAGTCGACTCACTCGCTGTTGGATGCCGAAGCGCTGCCCACACCGGAGGACCGCGCCAAGGCGAAAGGTCTTGCAGCGCGCAGCGGAATCAAGATCATCGGTGCCCTGGACCACGAAGAAGTCGGTCGCCTCGACAAAATCGTGCCCTTCACAGATCGTGAACGGGCGTTGGTGACGTCCTGGTCGGCGCCGCCGGGCTGGACTCGCGGGCTGGTCCATCCGGGACGCGGAAAGTACCTAATCAAATCTGGACCCCGGATGGGGTTGCCGGTGGTGCTCGAACTCACTGCCCGCGAACGCGTCCTATATGACACCGACAACGCATTCGCCGGTGTCGAATCGAGCATCCTACGATAACCAATCGCGGGGTCCCGTCCAATCATGATTTGAACCTCGAACCCGCTGAGCGGGAATCCAAGTGCTGTACTGTTCGTTGATTCGGTAATTGTTCTGTCTGCCTTGTGTTTTGGCAATCCAAGTCCGGTGAAGATCGACTGCCACGACCACACCTCGAGTTTTTCTCGACGTACTGGTCCATGCTGTTCGGAACGGGTTGAGTGTGCTGACGTCCGCAAGTCGAGCGCCGCTCGCCCATTCTCGCGACGGGATACCCCATGGGGTACTTGCATACCCCGGTAGGTATATGCGATTGTAAGGAAAGCTGATCGCGTCCCAGGAGGTTCTCCGTGTGCTATCCCGTTGCCTGTGCCGACTGCGGCAAAATTACCTGGGATGGGTGCGGGCTCCACGTGAGCAGCGTGATGAACTCGGTTGACCCCGCGGATCGATGCGGTTGCGCGCCCGCGGAGGAGTCGCCGCCACGGCGGGGAATTCGATCGCTCTTCAAGCGCTGAAAATTGCGCTCAGGAGTGGCTTTCTGCGCCGCAAATAATACCCCTACCCGTATAGGAGGTTGTCATGGGATTGCCTGACACCGCACCGCCCCGCACCACGCCGGACCAGGCTGTCTCCGGACCATCTTCGGCGGGCCCGCTCGGGCAGATTGGGTTCGGTGATGGTTGCGCGTCGCCGGTGGGTCTTTGGGGTGTGGGTGGCGCTGCTGATCGTGCTCGGCGCACTTGCCCCCTCGGTGTTTTCCTCGTTGGCAGGTGCAGGGTGGCAGGCGAACGGGTCGGAATCGGTGCAGGTCCGTGAGCTGGCTCAGCAACATTTCGGTGGAAACTCTTCGGCCGCAGTCCAAGTCGTGGTGCACTCCGACACTGCGGTCATCACTGACCCGACGATGCAGCAGACTCTGCTCGATGTCGGCGGTGTTTTTGCCGGCGACTCCCGGTTCGGCACCGTTGTCCCGCCGCAGCCGGGAATGACGATCAGCGCCGACGGTCATACCGGCCTTCTTATCGCGGGCGCGAATGCGAGTACCGACGAGATGGTCGCAGCGGTCGACGAACTCAAAGATGAGCTGACCGCTCTGTCCAACGACACCGTGCAGGTCTACCCGACCGGCTCCTCTGCGCTGTGGTCGGACTTCAACAAAGCCAATCATGACGCGATGATCAAGGCCGAATTGTTCTCCTGGCCAGTGACATTGGCGATCATGGTGTTGGCATTCGGCTCGCTGGTTGCCGCCGGATTGCCGTTGCTGCTGACCGTGGCCGGGCTCGTCGCATCGGCAGGCGGTCTGGTGCTGCTCAACGGCGTGACACCGATCTCGGTGTGGGCGATGAACTTCGCGATGATGTTCGCGCTCGCGCTCGGTATCGACTACGCCCTGTTCATCGTCTCCCGGTTCCGCGACGCGCTGCGTCGCGGCGACCCTCCTTCGGCCGTGTCCGAGACCATGGACACCGCGGGTAAAGCTGTTGTGTTGTCCGGTCTCACTGTCCTGGTGAGCCTCTCGGCCGTCCTTCTGGTCCCGGCACCGGCGGTACGGACGATGGCTGTCGGAATCATGTTCGCCGTGTTCTTCGTCTTGCTCGCGACGATGACCCTGCTACCGGCAGTCCTCGGTGCGCTCGGCCCGAAGGTCAACGCGGGATCGCTTCCCTACGCCAAACGCCAAGAACACCGCTCCCCGCTGTTCGCTGCGTGGGGTGAGCTGCTGCACAAACATCCGTGGCCGTTCACGGTTGCGGCTGTCGGAATCCTTGTCGCCCTTGCCTTGCCGGTGTTCGGGTTGAAGGTGGCGATGCCCTCGATCACCGTCGTTCCCGCGGACGCCGCCGTCCGGCAGGGCTACGACCTGGTGCAAGCCCAGTTCGGCGACGGTGCGCCCGGCGCATTGCAGATCGTCGTTCCCAGCGGGGACCGGGATGTCAGCGCTGCGGCGGCGCGGGGCGTCGACGGGATCGAGATGGTCTCCCCACCCCAATCCGCCGGCGACGGGTCGGACTACGCTCTGCTGCAAGCTATTCCGCGGGTCGATCCGTCCGATGAGGCGATGGCCACCATCCTGCGCGATCTGCGAGCGCAATTGCCCGACAGTGCGCTGGTGGGCGGTGCACCGGCCGAAAACCTGGACCTGCAGCAGGCGTTGAACGACTACCTTCCGCTCGTTGTCGCCATCATTCTGGTCCTCGGTTTCCTGCTGCTGCTCGTCGCGCTGCAGGCTCCGCTGATCGCGGTTATCGGCACCCTGGTCAGCCTGCTCTCGTCGGCTGCCGCGTTCGGCGTCGCGAAGTTGATCTTCCAGGACGGGCACGGCGCTTCGCTGCTCGGTTTCGCACCTCAAGGTTTTCTCGACGGCTGGGGTCCGGTGTTCTTCTTCGCAATGATCTTTGCGATCGCCATGGACTACACCGTCTTCCTGCTGGCGACAGCCAAAGAGCACTACGAACACTCCCACGACCCGAAGACCGCGCAAATCGACGGCATGGCGCATTCGGGCCGAGTCATCTTCGCCGCCGCCGCGGTCATGGTCGCGGTGTTCTTCACCTTCGCTCTCGCCGACCCGCTCCCACCGAAGGAAATGGGCATCATTCTCGGCGGTCGCTGTCCTGCTCGACGCCCTCCTGATCCGGCTCGTGTTGTTGCCGGCCCTGCTTCGACTGGCCGGACACGCCGCGTGGTGGTCACCCGCCTGGCTGCAGAAAGCCCTTCCATCGATCACGTTCTCGCACTGAGAAACCCACGGCATCACGACAGAACAGGAAGTATGTGAACATCGCCATCAGCACGACCCTCGAGGACATCGATTTCGACGACGCGGTCGAAAAAACGAAAGCAGCGCTGTCCGAGCAAGGATTCGGGGTCCTCACCGAGATCGACGTCCAAGCCACAATGCAAGAAAAACTCGGCGAGCAGATGGAGCGCTACCTCATCCTGGGCGCATGTAATCCGACGCTTGCGCATCGAGCGGTCGGGGTGATGCGGCAGATCGGTCTGCTCCTGCCGTGCAACGTCGTTGTGCGCGCCGACATGTCGAGCCCGGAGTCGGCAGCGGTGATTGTCGAAGCGATGAACCCGCAGATCATGGTCGAGGTCACCGGCGAACATGCACTCGAAGACGTCGCGGGCGAGGCGGCGGTCAAACTTCGCGCCGCCATCGCGGCCCTCGGCGGCCGCCCTACGAGCGATTGATCCCAGTGCGTTCGACAGTGGTGCTTCCGGTGCCAGCGCGGTGACACTCGCGCTTGCGGCGATCGTCGGGATCGCCATCGGAATACTCCTCGGCCTGCTCGGCGGCGGCGGGTCCATCCTCGCGGTCCCAGCATTGGTCTACGCGCTCGACCTACCACTGTCGGAAGCGATTCCCACCTCGTTGCTGGTGATCGGCATCGCCTCGGCCACTGGTGTGATCCCGAAAATCCGCGCACACGACATCGAGTGGCGCATGGCCGCGATCTTCGCCGCCACCGGCATCGCCGGCACCGTGGTGGGCACCGTCCTGGGCAAACACCTCCCCGACAACGTGGTCCTACTCGGGTTTGCCGCTGTGATGGTTGCTGCGGGTATCAGGATGCTCACCGGCAGCGACGATGTCGGAACAGCCTGCAGCACCGACGGATCCGGGATCAACTGGCGTCGATGCGCGCCGCGCTCCATCCCTACCGGCTTTGGGGTCGGTGTCCTCACCGGACTGTTCGGCGTCGGCGGTGGCTTTCTCATCGTCCCTGCGTTGGTGCTGATGCTCGGCATCGAGATGAGCATCGCCATCGGCACGTCATTGGTCGTGATCGTGGTCAACTCCGCCGCCGGGCTCGCCGCGCAGTTCGACGGTCTTGGCTCGAACTGGGCGCTGACCACCGTCTTCGCCGGTGCCGCGATCATCGGTTCGGTGTTCGCCGCCCGATTCAGCACTCGCATCGACGACGCCAAACTCCGGAAATGGTTCGCCTACCTGGTCTTCGCCGTCGCTGCCTTGGTCGCCGTCGACACGATCGTGCTGCACTGACCGGCCGAGGCGCCCGAGAATTCCAACCGAAAATGCCCCCCCGGGTAATATGGGGAGCCTGGTACCACCACCGAAGGAGACATCATGGTCGGCGACGAAGACAGCATCGCACTGGTTCTGAACCGGCTGCGACGAGCGCACGGACAACTGGCCGGAGTGATCGGCATGATCGAAAACGGTCGCGACTGCAAAGACGTCGTCACCCAACTCGCCGCCGTCTCGCGAGCCCTCGACAAAGCCGGCTTCAAGATCGTCGCCACTGGTCTACGCGAATGCATGACCGGAGCCACCGCAGACAACAAACAACCCATGACCGAGGCCGAGCTCGAGAAACTCTTCCTCGCGCTCGCCTGACACGGCGTTGCATCGCCTCGCCACCGGAAGGACACGCCAGCATGGATATTGCCATCATCGAGACGTCGAGCCTGGGCGATCGCAGCTACCTGATCAGTGCCAACGGGATCGGCGTCGTGATCGACCCGCAGCGCGACATCGATCGGATCGAAAAACTTGCCAGCGAGAAGAACGCAACAGTCACCCACGTACTCGAAACTCATATCCACAACGACTACGTCACCGGCGGTCTCGAACTCTCCCGTGTCGCCGGTGCCGAATACGTTGTCCCCGAGGGTGACCCGCTGGGATACGAACGACGAGCGGTCAATGACGGTGACGTCGTCGAGGCGGGGCCCTTCAGCTTTCAGGTACTGCACACCCCCGGCCATACCCATCATCACGTCAGCTACGTCCTACGCGACGACACGGGCAGCCCCGTCGCAGTGTTCACCGGCGGATCGATGCTCTACGGATCGACCGGTCGAACCGACCTCCTCGGATCCGACCACACCGCCGAACTCACGCACTCCCAATACCATTCGGTTCGCCGGATCGCCGACGAACTACCACCCGAGACCGCGGTCTACCCGACCCACGGGTTCGGTAGCTTCTGTTCCGCCACCCCCACGAGTGGCGACGCCTCCACCATTGGTGAGCAACGAGCGACCAACCCGGCGCTGACCCAGGACGAACAGACCTACGTCGACGAACTGATCGCGGGCCTGTCCGCCTATCCCGCCTACTACGCCCACATGGGTGTTATCAACACGAAGGGGCCGGAGCCTGTCGATCTGACCAACCCCGCGCCAGTGAACGTCCAGGAGCTGCGGCAACGAATCGACGCCGGTGAATGGGTGGTCGATCTGCGCACCCGAACTGCGTTCGCGGCAGGGCATATCGACGGCAGCCTCGGCTTCGAGTTGTCCACGAGCTTCGTGACCTACCTCGGTTGGCTCTACGAGTGGGGCGCGCCGTTGACGCTGATCGGCGAGAACGCCGACCAGATCAATGAAGCCCAACGCGAACTCGTACGGATCGGAATCGACGATCTCGCCGGTGCTGCTGTCGGTGAGATCCGCACGCTTGTCGGGGACGGCACATTGCGGGCATATGCGGTCTCGGACTTCGCGGGACTGGCGGCCGCCACGAGCGATCGGACTGTCGTCGTACTCGACACTCGGCAATCGGGCGAATTTCGCGACGGGCATATTGCCGGTGCGGTGAACATCCCGCTGCATGAGCTTCCGCACCGCCTCGACGAAGTTCCCGCCGGCGAAGTGTGGGTGCACTGCGCTTCCGGTTACCGATCCTCGATAGGCGCATCGCTTCTCGATCGCATCGATCGGAACGTAGTACTCGTCGACGACGACTATGAGAACGCAGCCTCGGCAGGTCTGCCGCAGACAATAACGCCCTGAGCTAGTCCGCAACCCGCCACATCTCGGCCCTTATCGCCGCGAGTCATAATCTAATTGCTGACAGACGCGGGCTCCTGGTCGCGATCACTGCGGTGCTCGTGACTGTGGTGGGGGATGTGGCCTCGACCGGGCGTCCAGGGGGCGAGTACGACCGCCCCGACGCCGACGATGACGGCCAGGACCAGCGACGCTTGCTCGGCGCCGTGCACGAATGCGGCCTTGGCGAAGTCGGCCAATTCTTGCGCGGCGGGACCTGCCTGGTCGGTGACCTGCAGGGCTGCAGCGAGGGAATCGGACACGGGTTCGCGTGCTTGTTCGGGCACTCGGGGCAGTGCAGGTTGGATGCGGTTGCTGTACCCAGCGGCGAGCACGCTTCCGGCGATGGCGATCCCCACCGCGGCGCCGATTTCTCTGGCGGCGTCGTTGACCGCTGCGGCGACCCCCTGCTTCGCGCGGGGTGTTTCCGCCACGATGGCTGCGGTGGCGGGGGCGGTGCACAACCCCAACCCGGCGCTCAAGATGAGCAGCGGCCACAACATGTCGAGATAGACAGCGTCCATGCCCAGCCGGCTGATCAGGAACAACCCCATCGCGATGAGCAACAGCCCGGGAACGGTAACCATGCGTAGACCGACCCGCTCGGCCAACCAGGGCGCGACCACCGAAATCAATACCAGCGGAACGATCATCGGGGCGATCGCCAATGCGGACTGCAACGGGCGGTAGCCGAGAATCAGCTGCAAGAACTGCACGAGCACCAGGAACACCCCGAACATTACGACGAACTGCAGGGTGATCGACACGGTCGCGCTGCCGAACCCGCGCTGGGTGAACAACCGCAACTGCAACAACGGATGAGTGGCCCGCAACTCGACGACGACAAAGATCATCGCGGCGACCAGCCCCGTCCCGAGCAGACCGAGCACGACCGGGTCGTGCCAGCCGCGTAGCGGGGCCTCGGTCAGGGCGATGACGATTACCCCGATCGCGACGGCGATGCTGACCGAACCCGCGGGATCCATCGCTGGACGTATTCGGTCGACGGATTCGGGGATGGTGAATGCCAAGATCAGCAGCACTACCCCGATGACGGTCAGTCCGGCGAAGATGGACGGCCACGACCAGACCTCGAGCAGAACACCGGAGCCGAGGATGCCGAGCACTGCACCGGATCCGGCCACTCCTGCCCAGATCCCGACTGCCCGTCCGCGCTGGTGCTCGGGCAGACCCGTGGTCAAGATCGACAAAGTCGATGGCATCACGAATGCAGCACCCGCCCCGGCGGCCGCGCGTGCCGCGATCAGCGATGCCGGGTCCTGCCACAGCAGCGGGATCGCCGAAGCGGCCGAAAACACCGCCAGTCCGGCGATCAGGACGGCCCGTCGACCATATCGGTCACCCAGCGCGCCAGCCGGGAGCACCAGGCACGCCAATGTGAGGGTGTAGCCATCGACAATCCAGGTGAGCTGGCCCTGGGTTGCACCGGTCGCGGTCGCGATGTCGGTGAGGGCGGCATAGAGCGCGGCCATCGACCCGATGACCAAGGCGACGGACAGACATGACACCACCAGCGTCCATCGTTGGGCTCGCGACAGACGCATGATCGTCGAGCTGGTCGAATCCATCGCGCCTCCGCCGTGTAGATACCGTCGGTACCTGTCCGCTACTATCGGTATCATAAAAATTGTTGGGGCGATAGGGCGATGGGCATTTCGGTTGGGATTAGCCTTCGGGGGTGAGTATGGGGATGAACGCCGGGTCTGGATCGCACGCCGATCCTGAGGACATCGATCCGCGGCTGGTGCGGTCGCGTGCGCGTTTGTTGGACGCGGCGACCGGGTTGCTCAGTACCGGCGGTATCGAGGCGGTCACCATCGACGCGGTGACAAAGGTATCCAAAGTCGCCCGCACGACGTTGTACCGGCATTTCAGTAGCTCGACGCATCTGCTCGCTGCGACCTTCGAGCGACTGTTGCCGCAGGTCACGCCACCGCCTGCGAGCGGGACGTTACGTGAGCGGTTGATCGAGTTGTTGAGTCGGCAGGCGGTGCTGATCGAGGAAACGCCGATTCAACTGACCACCCTGGCCTGGCTCGCGCTGGGGCCCACCGCATCCGGCAGGAGGTCTGACGGTCCGCAGGACGACGGGCCACGATCGATGGGCGCGTTGCGTGTCCGAGTCGCCGATCAGTACCGGGGGCCGTTCGATCAAATACTCGACAGCCTCCAAGCCCGCGCCGAACTCGGCGATTTCGACACCACGATTGCGTTGTCGCAACTGGTTGGGCCAATCGTGTTCGCACGACTGACCGGCATTCACACCTTCGACCACGCCGACTGCGTCCGCCTTGTCGATGACTTCCTCACCGCGCGCAAGATGGCTCTCCCGCAGTAGCAGTCTGTGGAACACGCCCTGCTGACGCGGGGCAGGTGTCCCTTTTGGTGCCGACCTTGTTTCCCTCAGCGAGGTCGCAGACCGTCGAGCGCAATGCTTTGAATCGTTCGGGTTACGACGACTTCGTCCAAGCCATTGTCGGTGACCAGGGCGGTCAGCGCGCTGACCGTAACCGCGCCGAAGAGGGCGACCGCGGTGGATCGAGCATCGAGTTGAGCAACAAGGGAGCCGTCGGCTGCGCCTTCGATCAGCAGCGCCTCGACTGGTCGGTGGTAGGCGGCGCTGATCAGGGCGGCGATGGCGGGCATTCGACCGGCACGGCCCAGTTCGCCGATCAGCGCCCTGCAGGCGTCGGGATGGCGAGCCATCACCCGCAGTTGGGCACTGATCACACCCCCGAGGCGATCTGCGCCGCTGCCGTGGCCGCGTACCGCAAGTGCTACTTCGTCGGCGACCTCGCCCAGCGTGTCGTGCAGCAGAAACGCCAGGATGTCTTCTTTGCCGGCGAAGTAGTAGTACAGCGTCGCCTTGGCGATACCGGTCGCTGCGGCGACGTCTTCGATCTTGGTGTCGTTGAGGCCGCGCTCGGCGAACAGCTCAGCTGCTGCCGGTAGACGAGCGGCTATCTGTTGCGGAATATTGCGCATTGCCATTCCTAATCAGTGAGTTCAGACTGAGAGTCTAAACCTGAGTTCGGCAACGTGGCCGGAGGCGAATCAAGTGTCGGACCTACGAACGCTGTACGACCCGTTTGATGCGACGATTCACGACGATCCGTATCCGACATATCGACTTTTGCGCGACGAGCATCCCGTCTATCACGCCGTCACTGCGAACACTTGGGTCCTGAGTCGCTACGACGATGTCGAGAGCGCCCTGCTTGACCACGGCAGTTACTCCTCGAAGCGGGGTGTGTTCCCGACACCTCCAGGGTCGGATCTTGCCGACGCGTTCATGCCGATGATGATCATGATGGACCCGCCGCGCCATAATCAGCTGCGCGCGCTCGTGAGCAAGGCGTTCACTCCGCGGCGGATCGCGGGCTTGAACGAAGGTGTCTCCTCTCTGGCTGCAGAGTTGATCGGCCTCCTTGACGAAGGCGCAGGCTCAGCGGATTTCGTCAGGGACTTCGCTGGGCCTTTGCCGGCAATGGTTATTGCCGACCTGCTTGGCGTGCCGCGCGAGGACCGGGTTCAGTTTCGGGAGTGGTCAAGCGCCCTGGTCGAGTCGAACCCGACCCGTGGCGAAATGGGTGCCGGGCTTGCCGCTGCCGCATCCGTTTACGCCTATTTCGCCGATTTTCTCGCCGCGCGGCGCCGCGCGCCACGTGAGGATCTGATTTCGGCGTTGGTGGGTGCCGACATCGACGGTCGACACCTCACCGATGAGGAACTGCTCGGCTTTTGCCTGCTCTTGCTGGTTGCAGGACACGAGACCACCACCAACCTGCTCGGCAACGCCGCCGTCGTGCTCGCCGAGCATCCGGACAGCCGCCACCGGATGACCCGCGATCGCACCCTCATCGGATCGGCGGTCGAGGAATTGCTCCGCTACGACTCACCCGTGCAAGGGCTTTCGCGCAATCTGACCCACGAAATCACGCTGCACGACACCACCATGGCCCGCGGCGAATCGGTACTGCTGCTCTTCGGATCGGCCAACCGCGACGACCGCGCGTTCTCTGATCCCGATGTTTTCGACATCGACCGGAGACCAACTCACCAAGTTGCATTCGGCAAAGGCGCACACTTTTGCCTGGGCGCCGCGCTTGCGCGGATGGAAGGCCGGATCGCCATCACCGCTCTGCTTGACCGTCTGCCGAACTGGACTGTCGATCTAGATTCCGCCGCCCGACTGCGGTCCGGGCCCATCCGTGGCTACTCCGCCCTTCCGATCTCATGGTCGCCGAGCTGAAGAACTGTCGCGCAGGTGTGGTGGCGGTTCCTGCTGAGGCTCTTCGCTTTGCGTGCGGAGACGGTTGTGCCGGCGCCGTCTCGCGTCGCGGCAACTCTGACAACGGCATTCGGGGATTTTGTGTGCGCGCTTTACGTGCCGTGGCCGGGATCGTCGGTCCGTAACGGTCCAACTTCGTACATAACGCTACTAAGAGTAGCGAAGCGACACTGGACGTGCTGTATTGAGGTTGTGAGCCCGGCGTCACGAATGTCGAATGCCGTTCCAGTGTCAACCGCAGCGAAAGGCTCCGCCGCGTCACCACCATCGGGACCCGGCTCTGAGTGCGCGACGTTCGCGGACGACGGCCCGGTCGCGCACGCGCTGAAGCTACATCTATGGAGGAAGAATGTCTGCCTACCGCACGATCATCGTGGGTACCAACGGATCTGAATCGTCTTTGCGAGCTGTGGACAGGGCCGGCGCGATCGCTGGTGACTCCGGCGCGCAGTTGGTGTTGGCGTGCGCCTACTACCCGCCCTCTTCGAAGGAGACAAGTGTCGCCGAAGAGGTCCTCAAAGATGAAGGGTGGGAGGTCCATGGGGGTGCACCCGTCTACGAGATGCTCCGCCGAGCGCGCGAACGCGCGGCCGCGGCGGGGGCTCGAAACGTTGCTGAGCGTGCGATCATCGGGTCGCCGACCAATGAACTGCTGTCCCTGGTAAGAGAAATGTCCGCCGATCTCCTAGTTGTGGGAAATCGTGGCGTGAACACCGTGGCGGGCCGCCTACTCGGGTCGCTGCCGTCCGATGTAACCCGTAAATCCGCTTGCGATGTCCTGGTCGTTCACACCATCGGCTGACTGGATGCATCGAGTTGACTCTGAATGTGCATCAACAACAGCGTGAGGCGACGTTGATTTAGTCACGCGGACACGGACCCGGGCCGAGTGTGAAAGAAGCCGAAGCCATAGGCGCCGGCGCCGATCCCGAGCGCGTCAAGCAACACCGCAATGGAATAGTGGGCGGACTCAGCGGCTCGGAGCGGAACTGCTTCGACCGCTGTACCCGCGGCCAGAAATGCTATCGAAGTCCGATCCAGCAATCTCGACTCCGAGGAACTGGGGCGGGCCATCGGGCGATCCAGCCTGCATATTCAACGGTCGTGTTGGGCGTGCCAGAACTCTCTGGGAGATCGGCCGGTCCATCGCTTGAAGGCGTGTGAGAAGTTGGTGATGTCGCTGTATCCGAGATCTGTGGCGATCTCACTCACCGAGATTGATCGGTCGAGGAGTCGCAGCATCGCGCGCTCGCGCAGGCATGACTCGCGCACCTCGCGAAAGGTGGTCCCCTCGTCGAAGAGCCGCCGCTTGAGTGTGCTGGTGGATATTGACAGCTCGTCTGCTACCGATTGGCGACTTCTTTGCCCGGCATGATCCTCCTCCAGCAACCGTCTCACCTTCTCCGAGAACGACGTGGTCCCGCTCCTTTGGTCGAGAGCTCGCTTCAGATCGACGATGGCGAGTCGATAGGCGAGGGGATCGGAGAACCGGCAGACCTCGCTGAGCGTTTCGGCGGGAACATGGAGGAACGACATCGGGGAGTCGAAGAGCAGGCGCCCGGCTAGCACGTCTTCATGGTTGGTCAGGAAGGTCGGCACCGGCCAAGTCAGGTGGAGTCTGACGGTTGAAACGTCTCCGGCGAGCATGTCGAGTAGTCGCAGCACTGCCAGCCCGCCGTAGGTGACGACCAAGCAGTCCAGTGCGGGATCGCTTGTGTGTCCGGTGAGTGCGATGGTAAGGCCGTGTTCACTTGGATAAAACTGTGGACTCAGGGCTGTCGAGATCAATGGCAGATAGGTGAGCAGCTCCACGATCTCGGCTACCGAGCCTGCACTGACTAGCGGAAAACTCAACGGGCCGAAGGATGTCAACTGGGCTTGTTCGGCGAACGCGAAGCCGAGCAGGATTGCTTGGTCGACATCCAGCTCGGGGTAGACCTCCCGAAACCACCGGAGGGGGGCCTGAACCTCACGCTGGATCAGGAGGGCTTCATTGGTTCCCTCGCGAGTCATGACGTTTCGAAACCGCGCGACTGCGTCTGGGTCGAGTGCTTGACTCTCGAGCAGTTGCACGAACGCGAAGGGGGGGACACCGACTTCGTAGAGGCTCATTTGTTGCGCATCCTCTGAACCGAACTCACAAATATATGACTCCGCCGAACATAGCCTCGGCGGTCCTCGTCGACAACACTTTCACTTAGTTCCCGTGTCGAGGACGCCGCATTAGGAGTTGGCTATGTCAGTTATCACATTTGTCTCCCACGACGGCGACAAACACGAGGCGCCCCTCGAGGAGGGGCACTCGCTGATGCAGGTCGCAATCAACAACGCGGTGCCCGGCATCGACGGAGACTGCGGAGGCGAAGCCGCGTGCGGTACGTGCCATGTGATCGTCGATCCGCAATGGTCCGAGCAGGTCGGACTGTCGGGCACCGTTGAGGAGGAGATGCTCGCAATGAATCCCGAGCGTCAGCCGACCTCCCGGCTGTCCTGCCAGATGGTGGCCTGCGCGGTATGGGACGGCTTGATCGTCCAACTGCCTGAGTTCCAGATGTGACGACGACAGAGAGGGGCAAGACGTGATGAAGATTCCAGAGGCGATCACCGCCAAGATTCAGTCGACCATCCCGATGGACTTGCAGATCCAGGGCGCTCAGATGTACGACATCACCCGGCGATGGATGACCGGGACGAACGGGGAGAAGCTCTTCGTCGAGCGCCCCATCCCGCCGGTGGAGGACGTCGAACTGGCCGACATCGACCTCAGCAACCCATTCCTCTACCGCCAGGGCCGCTGGCAGTCCTACTTCGAGCGCGTGCGCAACGAAGCTCCGGTCCACTATCAGCCCAACAGTCCGTTCGGCCCGTTCTGGTCCATTACGCGGCATGCCGACATAATGGCCGTCGACAAGAACCACGAATCATTCTCGGCCGAGCCGGTCATCGTTATCGGGGTCCCACCTCGCTTTCTTGATATCGAGATGTTCATCGCGATGGATCCGCCACGTCACGACGTGCAGCGGGCCGCTGTACAAGGTGTGGTCGCGCCGAAGAACTTGCGCGAGATGGAGGGTCTGATTCGATCGCGAGTCCGGGAAGTGCTGGACAAACTGCCAGTTGATCAGCCATTCGACTGGGTTCAGAGTGTATCTGTTGAGTTGACGGCTCGGATGCTTGCCACCCTCCTGGACTTTCCCTACGAGCAGCGCCGCAAGCTCGTCTATTGGTCAGATCTCGCATCGTCGATGGAGCAAGCAAACGGAGGTCCCTCTGACAACGACGAGGTGTTCCGCGGCATGCGCGACATGGCGCGAGGGCTCAGTGCGCTCTGGCACGATAAGGCGGCTCGGACAGCTGCCGGCGAGCAACCCGGCTTCGATCTGATCACCATGCTGCAGAGCAACGAGGACACCAAGGATCTGATCAACCGCCCGATGGAGTTCCTAGGCAACCTGGTGTTGCTGATCGTCGGAGGCAACGACACGACCCGGAACTCGATGAGCGGAGGTGTTCTTGCGCTCAACCGGTTTCCTGACCAGTTCGAGAAGTTGAAGGCGAACCCGGACCTGATTCCCAACATGGGCTCGGAGATCATCCGCTGGCAGACACCGCTTGCCTATATGCGCAGGATCGCCAAGGCCGACACCCTGCTCAACGGGCAGTTCATTCGCAAAGGCGACAAAGTCGTGATGTGGTATGCCTCGGGCAACCGCGACGAGCGTGTGTTCGAACGGCCCGACGACTTCATCATCGACCGGGCCAACGCCCGCAACCACATCTCCTTCGGCTTTGGTGTCCACCGCTGCATGGGAAACCGGCTGGCCGAGCTGCAGCTGCGGATTCTCTGGGAGGAGTTGCTTCCTCGCTTCGAAAACATCGAAGTCGTCGGCGAGCCCGAATACGTGCAGTCCAACTTCGTGCGCGGTATCAGCAAGATGATGGTCCGCCTCACCCCGAAGTCCGACGCATGACATTGCAGCGGGCCCTCATCGTCGGGGCCAGCCATGCCGGGGCCCAACTCGCGGCCAGCCTGCGCCAGGAAGGCTGGGTCGGGGAGATCGTCCTCATCGGCGAAGAGTCTGCGTTGCCATACCAACGCCCTCCGCTGTCGAAGTCCTATCTAGCCGGGACGAGCACACTCGACGAGCTCGCGATCCGCAGCGCCGAGTTCTACCGCAAACAGGGAATCCGACTCCTGGACGCGACGGTCACGGCGATCGACCGCTCGGCTGGTCACGTCGTACTGAACACCGGCGACGCACTGCCCTACGACAAGCTCGCGCTGTGCACCGGCGCTCGTCCTCGGCGGCTCTCCACACCTGGCGCGGACCTGGCCGGGGTGTACTACCTACGTACTGCCGCGGACGTCGAGAGTATCCGCGAGGCCGCCAGGCCCGGGCTTCGGGCCGTTATCGTCGGCGGCGGCTATATCGGTCTGGAGACGGCCGCCTCGTTGCGTGCGCTCGGTCTGGAAGTCACCGTGCTCGAGGCGACCGGGCGCGTCCTCGAGCGGGTCACCGCCCCCGAAGTATCAGCGTTCTTCGACCGGATCCACCGGGAGGAGGGTGTCAACATCCGGACGGGCGCACTGGTCGAGGCCCTGTCCGGTGACGGTAGGGTCCGCGAGGTAGTCCTCGCTAGTGGCGAATCGATTCCCACCGACCTCGTCATTGTCGGCATCGGCGTGGAACCGAACACCGAGCTCGCCGCCGCCGCGGGTCTGGTCGTCGACAACGGTATCGAGATAAACGACCACGCGCGGACCAGCGCCCCCGACATCGTGGCCGCCGGGGATTGCGCCAGCCACGTCATGGCCCGTTACGGCCGTCGCATTCGCCTGGAGTCCGTGCCGAGCGCGGGCGAGCAGGCCAAGGTCGCCGCTGCGACCATCTGCGGGAAGTCCAAGAAGATAGCGGCGCTTCCATGGTTCTGGTCGGATCAATACGATCTCAAGCTCCAGATCGCTGGTCTCAACACCGGCTACGACGAAGTTGTCCTCAGCGGCGATCCGACCCGGGACCGCGACTTCAGCTGCTTCTATCTCCACGCGGGCGAGCTCATCGCCGCCGACTGCATCAAACGCCCCCGCGACTTCATGTTCAGCAAGCGGGTCATCACGCAGCAACTCCCTGTCGGCCGGGCCGAACTCGTGCTTGCCGACTCGGCCTGAAGCGTTGGGTCCGTTGGGGCGACAGGCATAAGCAGCGAACGCGGGACCGATTCGGAAGGACTTCAATGACGAACGTCATCCATCTCCCGCTGGCGAAGGGTCGTGAGCGGCTCTCGTCGGTCCTCATGGTGCCACTGCCGAGTCGGGTCGACGCGGCCCTGCTGGGGGCCAGTGACCGGTGGCCTGTCCGTGACCTCGCCCCGCCCCCGGCGGGGTCGGGCCTGGAGCCGGTCCGAGGGACCGCCGGACTGCCTCTGCTCGGTCACACGCTGGACTACATCCGGTTCGGCTCTGACTTCACCCGGCTCAGATACCAGCGGTTAGGACCGGTCTCGTGGATGGGCGCCTTCGGCACGAAAATAGTGATCGTGGCCGGCCCGGATGCCACGCAGGAGGCACTAACAACCAAGGCGAAGTCGTTCTCCCAGGACGGGTGGACCTATCTCATCGATGCCTTCTTTCACCGGGGCCTGATGCTGATGAGCTTCGACGAGCACAAGATGCATCGTCGGATCATGCAGGAGGCTTTTACCCGCGACCGGCTCGCCGCCTACGTCGACCAGCTCGGCCCGACGCTGGAGACGAGCATCCCCAGGTGGACACCGGGACAGTCCACGCGAATCTACCCATTGCTGAAGGCCTTGACTCTCGACGTCGCAACGAACGTCTTCATGGCGGGTCGGGGAGGGAGCGAGGACACCGACGCAATCAACGACGCCTTCGTGGCCACCGTTCGTGCGGCCAGCTCGATCATCCGTTTCCCGCTGCCTGGGACTCGGTGGCGAGCCGGAGTCCGTGGGCGCGCGCTCCTGGAGGACTACTTCAGCCGGCACGTGCCGGCGGCGCGAAGCGGCCAGGGAAGCGACCTGCTTTCGGGGCTGTGCCATGCGAGCACGGCCGACGGTGAGGCGTTCACCGATGAGGACGTCGTCAACCACATGATCTTCTTGATGATGGCTGCCCACGACACGTCGACCATCACCACCACCGCTGCCGTCTACTTCCTCGCCAAGCACCCCGTCTGGCAGGAACGGGGTCGGGCCGAGTCCGTCCACCTCGGTGAACGCCGCCCGGACATCGACGACCTGGACTCGCTGAGGACTCTCGACCTGGTGATCAAGGAAACGCTGCGTCTGGTGGCGCCCGTGCCGATCGTGATGCGCAAGACGGTCGAGAATGTCGCGATTGCCGGACGCCACATCCCCGCGGACACCCTGGTGGCTGTAGCTCCGGCGGTGAACCATTTCGACGAGTCGTGCTGGACCGACCCCGACACCTTTGACCCTGACCGCTTCAGCGAGCCGCGGCGTGAGGACCAGAATCACCGCCTCGGGTGGATTCCCTTCGGAGGAGGGGTGCACAAGTGCATCGGTCTGCACTTCGGCACTCTCGAGGTCAAGGCGATCCTGCACCACATGCTGCGCACCTACAGCTGGACGGTCCCCGATCAGTACGAAGCTAGATGGGACAACACCTCGCTCCCCGTCCCTGTCGACGGGTTGCCGATCACCATGGAGCGCAGATGAATCCGGCACCGGCGGCGCAGTTGCGGGCGACCGACTTCCTCGACATCGAGCACGAGTCAGTCCGGGCGTTCACCGCAAACGCCATTGGGAATGCGAGCACCGACCGGGACAAGGCAACGCGCCTCTTCGCCGCGGTCCGCGACCAGATCTGGTACGACCCCTACACGGTGTCGGACGATCCGGCCCACTATCGAGCGAGCTTCGTCCTCGAGACCGGGCGCGCCTACTGCGTCCCGAAGGCGGTGCTCTTGACCGCGGTATGCCGCGCGGCAGGGATTCCGGCGATGCTGGGCTTCGCTGACGTCCGTAATCATTTGCAGACCGAAACACTACGAGCGCTCATGGGCGGCACGGACCTGTTCGTCTATCACGGCTACAGCCATCTCTACATCGACGGCCGGTGGATGAAGGCCACGCCCGCGTTCAACAGCGAATTGTGCGCGCGCTTCGGTGTGCCACCGGTGGATTTCGATGGCGATAACGACGCCCTCCTGCACGCATTCACGGCAGACGGAGCCCAGCATATGGAGTACGTCCGCGAGCGCGGCATCTTCGACGACCTGCCTCTGAACGCGATCCTGACCGCGCTTCGGCATACGTACGGACCGCTGATGTTCAAGTCCGCTCCCGTGATCGCTGACGCTTTCACCGACACACCCAGTGGACACAACCGGCCCGACGGGATCTCCGCCGGTTCCCACTCACCCGGGGAGGAGCGATGAGCACGGCGCCCGCAGCGGAACGCCTTGGATGTGCGCAACCTTGCCAGCGGCCAACTGGTCGGAACCGTCCAAGGCGGTCTGTTCAATGCCGGGCATGTCTACCTCTCAGTGGAGCGGGTGAACCTGCTTGCCGAGATCTACGACGAGTTTGGAGCCTGGCTGACGGAGCGGGTGGTGTCCCTGGCCCAGGATGGGGCGGTAGGTTCGACCGGGTGCGACTGCCGGGTCCATGCGGTGACCGAGCCGCATATCGCTGACCTTGGCACGAGAGCTGACGTGGTACTCCAATGCGGACGACGCCGACAACTCCGCCAACCCTGCCAAACCAGTTGCCGCGTAGCGCTTGCGCTACGCGGTCACAGTTTGCTGACTGACCCCGTACCGCTCGGCGACCTCGGTCACGGGCGCACCATAGCGGACCTCGGCCACGGCTCGGAAGCGGACCTCGACCACGACTCGAGCGGTGACGACCGAATCGTCTACGGATCCCATTGACGGCCCAGACAATCCTCACCACAGATTGAACTCTGTCAATGATGTCCTGAGTACGTGTCGTCAAGTGTGCCCTGAGCCCTTACAGGTATAGCAGTCTGTAGGAGCACGGCACGATCACACAACTTCCGTCAGCGTTGAACCACGCCTCCTGCGACGCCCGTGAACCGCGAGCGCAAATCAGTCTTTAGTAGTTTGCCGGTGGCGTTGCGGGGGAGTTCGGTCACGAAGTGCACCTCGCGCGGGCACTTGAAATGGGCCAATCGCTCCCGGCACCATGCGATCAACTCTTCAGCGTTTGGCTGCTGCGCTTCGGGGGCCGCGACGACCACCGCGACCACGCGTTCACCCCACCTTTCGTCGGGACCGCCAACAACTGCGGCGTCGCGCACACCAGGATGGTGGTAAAGGGTCTGCTCGACTTCGATGGGATAGACGTTTTCGCCACCGGAGATAATCATGTCTTTTTTGCGGTCGACCAGAGTTATGAAACCCTGCTCGTCGATCCGGCCGAGGTCCCCGGTGTGAAACCAGCCACCACGAAACGCGTCAGCGGTGGCCTCGGGACGCATCCAGTATCCGCTGAACACGTTGGGGCCGCGCACAATTAGCTCTCCTACGGCACCGGCCGCGACGCCTCGATCGTCACCGTCGACGATGAGGCTCTCGACATGCATAGCCACGCGACCGATCGAACCTGCCTTCTCGACAACGTGCGCAGCATCGAGGATAGACACCAGAGGTGCCGTCTCGGTCATCCCGAAACCCTCGGTAAAGGGGACGCCGCGCTGCTGCATGAACTCGATCACCGGCAACGGGCACGGGGCACCACCGACCATGGCCAATCTCAGGGCCGACAGATCGTACTTGTCGAAGTCCGGCACCTGGGTGATCGCCGCCCACATAGCGGGCACCATGAACTGCACGGTCGCTCGACACAGCGCCATCACCTTCAATGTCGCGGCCGGGTCGAAAGACGGCAGTATCACGTTGGTCCCGCCGACGTAGAGCAGCGGTAGAGTATGCACGCCAAGCCCGCCGATATGGAACATGGGCGCCACAGTGACTGTGATGTCGCTCTGTCTCAGGCCTTGCTCGGTGGCCAGCACGTTGATCGCGTTCCATAGTAGATTGTCGTGGGTCAGCATTGCGCCCTTCGGACGCGCCGTGGTGCCCGACGTGTACATGATGAACGCGACGTCACGACCCTCGACATAGGCGCGGAGCGGCTCAGGAGAACCGCCGTCCAGCAGCTCGGTGTAGCGGAACTCGGCGTTGCTCGGCTCACCACCCACCGTAATCATATTGCGGACCCGCACTTCGGGCTCCGCCACAGCCGCCCGTCCAGTCGCGGCGAGGGGTTGGTGGACCACGAACGTGTCCGCACCGGAATCGGCAAGAATATAGCCGATCTCGCCTGCACCCAGCCGCACATTGATTGGCACTAGGATGGCTCCGATCTTGGCGGTGGCGATCAGCACCTCCATGAACTCCACCGAATTGAACAGCAACGCAGCGACCCGGTCACCCTTGCGCACACCCAGGTCAAATAGCGCGGACCCGAGTTTGTTTGTGCGACGCTCGACGTCCCTATAACTCAAGGTGCGTTCGCCGGCCACGAAGGCTGTCTTGTCCCCGTTCAGAAAGGCGCGCTTGGTAACCCAACCGCCGATTCCGTTGTCCATCCTGTGCTCCTCGTCTGCAAAGTTGGTATCGATTAAGATCGGGGAATTTTGAGGCTGTATTGAGCGGCGTCATCAAAAGTCTTCGGGGTTATCCGTGCGCTCCGCACATTCCGCACCGTCGATCGCGACGCTAACACCCACTTGATTCCCCAAAACCGCTCCAGCCAAAGTTACTAGGCGGTTTCAGAGAGTTCAACGCGGCGATAGCCACCTAGCGGCGCTATTGCTTCGAACGTGTAGCCCGTCAAACCGAATCCAGTACGGCGCCAGGACGTTCGATTCGTCTTAGTAGGTCGAGATGGAAGTCGTGGTGACTGACGAAGTACTGGCATTGGCGTGGGATGGCAATTTGCCAAGGAATTGCCAGTGACACCCGCGGGAGCCTCTCGGAAAATCCGGTTATTCACTTCAGCGGTGTCCTCCACTCGACTTTCGGTTCGGCACTGCACAAGCGCAGCCGGACCGGGATCCGGTATCGGGAAATCATTCCTAATCCGACGACGGTGCCAGCAAGGCAGGCCAATCCCCCCGCGGACTCAAGTTGGCCGGCGACGGCCCCTGTCCGTCCTTTTCTTCGCGTGTCACCAGATTGGACGTCACATGGTCTCGCGGTTCGATGGAAGCTAGCTGCCGCGCGAACTGCGTCGCGAAGCCGGGAAACATCGTGCCGTTGTAACCGTCTGCAGTGAGGTACCAACTCTTGCAGCCCGAGTTCCAGGTGGTCCGCGCAAGTCGACGCTGCACCTGGTGGTGAAACTCTTGCTGGCGATCCGCGCGCACGTCGAAGCTGAGCAAATCATCTTCGACGATGAATTTAACGGCCTTGACGATGTAATCGATCGCGGACTCCATGTAGACCAGAGCTGAGTTATGCCCCGGACCGGAGTTTGGACCGAAGGTGAAGAACAGGTTTGGGTATCCAGACACGCTGACGCTCTTGTATGCATAGGAGCCACGAGACCATTCCTCAGCGAGTTGCCGCCCGCCCAGGCCGGTCACACGAAAGGGGGTGCCGGTTTTGCATACGTCGAATCCTGTCGCGAAAACAATGCAATCCACCTCGTGTTCGATCCCGTCCGCGGTGCGAATCCCGTTTGGCGCTAACGTCGCAATTGGCCATGTGATCAGCTTGCAATTGTCCTGCTGAAGAGCCGGGTAGTAGTCGTTGCTCATCAGCATTCGCTTGCACCCAGGGCGGAAATCGGGCATGAGTTGGTATCTGGTCCATGAATCGTTCACTTGTCGGCGCAGATTCGCCCGCGCGACCCATTGGATCGCGGTGGTGACGGGCGTGTCCCACACCATGCCGAGCGCCATCATCTCGTGAAGCCAGAACCACGCCTGTCGCGCAGAACTCTCCGTAATCGGCAGTCGACGGAACATCGACTTCGTCCATTCGGGATGAGGCAAGTCCACGCGGGGCAGGACCCAACCCGCAGTGCGCTGAAACACTTTGACGCTATGCGCAGCTTTGACCACTTCCGGAATAATCTGCACGGCACTGGCGCCCGTACCGATCACCGCTATCCGCTTGTCGGAAATGTCATAACTATGATCCCAGCGAGCGCTGTGGATTTTGTGGCCCGCAAAAGAATCGAGCCCACGTATATCGGGCAGGCTCGCATTTGCTAGCGGTCCCGACGCTACAACTGCCGTCCGTCCGCGATAGGCAGTACCATCCTCCGTTTCCGCCGTCCACGTCCCGGTTTCGTCATCGAAGCCGATTCCTGTGACATTCGCTCCGAAACGGATATGCTGCTCGAGCTGATACTTGCCCACGATGTGCTTTATGTAACCGAGGATCTCGTCGCTACTGGAGTACGTGCGCGACCACTCCGGGTTCGGCTCGAAAGAGTATGAGTAGAGCAGCGACGGAATATCGCATGCGGCGCCGGGGTATGTGTTATCACGCCAGGTGCCGCCTACCTCGTGGCCACGTTCGAGGATGACAAAGTCGTCGATCCCCTTTTGCAACAGCCGGATAGCGGTGCCAAGGCCGGCGAACCCAGCTCCGATGATCAGAACCGTCGATGTCTCTGTCATCTCGACACCGGTTCGTAGGTGAGTTCCTTCGTCCACGAGGGGACTTTGCCGAGCACCCGAGTTGGGAAGTGGTCGATCGCAATACCCATTTTCTCGGCGACATACTGGAACGGCTGTGTCTGTTTGATGGCAATCGCCATGTGGTACTTCATGAGGTGATAAGTCGGCAACCGCCGAGTGTTTTCGCTTCGGTCTCCCACATTCGAGTACCGGTTGACCGCGTTGTACAACTTCTCCTCGGACAGTCCCATCGCGGCAATGTTTGCCATCATCCTGGCCAGCAGAGGGGCGTACAGCACGAAGCCGAGAGCAAAGTCCGGCCGTAGCAATGTTCCCGCCATTTCGATCACGTGTCGGCGGATGGGGCTCGCACCGAGTTGGTCGAGTACCTGGAAGCCGACTGCCAAATGCCGTGACTCGTCGTTGTTGATATTCTTGAAGACTTCACCACATACAGGGTCGTGAACTTCATCGAGCAAAAACTTCAGCAGCGCGCCGTCGAGGGCGCATTCCAGTGCTGGGATCGCTGATCCGATCACCGTGAGAGGGAGATCGTCAGCGTAGCGGTCCAACCACTCGATCACGAGGCGAATGTTTTTGTTCGGCACGGGCGTTTCGCCTTCTTCGAGCATTCCCCAGCGGTGCATCAACGCCAACTCGGCGTTGGCATGACGCTGTTCCTCGGCGTGGAAGTAGGTGTAGATATTCTTGAGATCCTCGAAGGGCGCCTTGGGTGCCATTGCTGCGAAGGCTCGGGCGCCAACATGTTCGATCCACACCACATCGGACATGAATTGTTTGAGGGTGGGACGCTGCTCGTCGGTAATCAGCTCCGCACCTGGTGCGTCCCAGTCGATATCGGCCAGAGCCCACTGTCGATCCTTGATCGTTTTCAGCATTTCGCTGTATTCGAACGTCATTGTTCTCCTACTTCCTTGTTGGTTATCGCGCGATTCTCTCGATCAGGCCGAGTGCCCGCGTGTAGGTGGCAGGCGCCGCCCGTTTAATTTGCCACGCAATCTTTGCGTCGAATTGCGGAAGAACATGAAGTTGCCCGCGGTCGTGTGCGTCGAGGGTGCTTCGCGCAACCGACTCCGCGGACACACCGGTCCACTTCATAAGCGTGGCCGCCAGCTTGGCGGCAGACTGCTCGATCTCCTTACTGTCTATGATGTTGGTCTTGACGAAAGTCGGGCACAGCACCGTGACCGCGACGCCGGTCCCGCTGAGTTCTGCCGCCAGTGTTTCCGACAGCGCCAGGACACCGGCTTTGCTCACGTTGTAGGCACCCATCCGAGGTGCCGCACCGAAACTGGCTGCCGAGGCCACGTTGATGACTCCGCCGTTACCTCGCGCGCGCAAGCGCGGCACGAATACCTCGCATCCATGAATTACGCCCCATAGATTGACGTCAAGAGTCCGACTCCAATCGCGCATCGCCGTTTCGCCAATCAGATTTCCGCCGACGCCGATTCCAGCGTTGTTAATCACTAGGCCGACCGCGTTTCCCAACCAACGCTCCGAGGCGTCGGCAAGTTCGAGAACCTGTTGCTCGTTAGAGACGTCGCAACAGAAGTCGACGGCCCGTCCACCAGCTTCCGTAATCAGCGTGACAGTCTCTTTCGCCCGGATCGGATCAATGTCCGCACACACCACCCGGCCGCCCCGGCGAGAAAGCTCAGAAGCAAACGCGCGGCCGATTCCGCTGCCCGCGCCTGTGACCACCGCATCGGCCTGTTGAGTACGGCGGTCGGACCCACCGAACGACAGAATTTTCACGAGTCTCCTCTTTATGGTGAGCCTGGGCGGCCCGACTGGTACGGCAGTTAGTCCTAGCGCCAAGCCGATTCCGGCAAGGAACCTGAGAGCACCTGGAAAAGGTGCGGCCGGTGCGCCGATGGCGCGCGTGGTTTTTGCGCGAGTCCGAAAGAATGATCAGATCGCGCCGGTACAAGGGATGCTCGGTGCTGCCCTGGCCGCGTCGATCATCGACAGTTCGGCCGGCATCGGCGTTCGTCTAGCCAAAGCAGTTCGCTGGACGCCACACGCGCAAAGACGACTCTCGCTGCCGCGGCTGGACGTCAGCGGCGGCGACGCGCGGAACCATTTTGGTGTCGCGTGACACCATTGCCTGCACATGCCACCAGTTTGCGGTTCGCCGTCCGCCTTGTCAAGATGGGGGTGTGCGTGTAGCAGCTGGAACGTGGGGTGGGCGTACCACGGAGGAACGTCGTGCCGAGCGTAGGAAGCGGCTAATCGACGCAGCGACCGAGATTTGGGGTGAAAGCGGCTGGGCCGCAGTCACGATGCGCGGTGTCTGTTCCCGGACCTCGTTGAACGATCGGTATTTTTACGAGGACTTCAAAGACCGCGACGCTTTGCTCGTCGCGGCGTGGGAGAACGCTCGTGATGAAGTGTTCGGCGAAGTTTCTGGCGTATTCGTTAGCAATCTGCATCAGCCGATGCTGGTTACCCTTCGCGCTGCGATTTCTGCCGTCGTAGAACGCACGGCGAGTGACACCGGCCGTGCTCAAATCCTCCTGATGCATCATGTCGGTAGCGCACTTCAGGATCACCGGGCGGCCGCGCTCCAACAGGCGACTGAACTTGTACTTCTCGCCGCGCAACCACATTTGCGATCGGGGGCCGATGAAACCGGTCTTCGCATGGACACCCTTGTCGCCGTCGGTGGATTCGTCGAGCTGATCAGCGCATGGCAATCTGGCCTGCTCGACGTGGATGCCCAGCATATCGTCGACCATACGAGTCGACTGGCAGCGACGCTGTCGGAACGGTATCTCCGGCAAGATTCTTAGCGGATCCGTGCAGGCGGTGGGTGCGGGTTCTCGCGAGCGCTTGCTGGAGTAGCCGAAAGAACAACAAGTCGCGATGGATGCAGTTTCGGCGGTTGGATCGGATCGTGAATTGGTCGAGGCAATAGCCGTGGTGCTACGAATTTAGTCCGTGGTGCGGGTGCCGGCGACCCATCGTTAAGCAGAGAGCTGACGTGCGCCAGGGAGTTCGACGTCCGGGCAGGTCTGGTGACGCGCTCAGGTTGACCAGTTGTCCGTGGCCATGGAAAAGTCCCCACTGGTGGCCAGTTTGAGGTCCCCAGTTTTGGCCAGATAAAAGTCCCCACCCCTTGCTCGTCGTGTCGATGAGGAACTCGGAGCCTGGGCGGTGACGGTGAAAGCGCCAACCATCACCACACCGCCCAGGGAGTTCCATTGAAGTCTGCGAAGGACCGGATGGACATCATTTCCGCCTACCGAGAAGTCGGAACCTATCGAGGCGCCGCCGACATGTGCGGCACCACCCACAAGACCGTCAAACGCGTCGTCGAGCGGTTCGACGCCGACCAGGCCGGCACGCCGCCGCAGCCGCAGCCGGTCGAACGCGCCCACAACTATGACGCGGTGGCCGAGCTGGTCACCGCGCGAGTCGAGAAATCCCAGGGCCGGATCTCGGCCAAACGGTTACTGCCGATCGCGCGGGCCGCCGGGTACGACGGATCGGACCGCAACTTCCGCCGCCTGGTCGCCGACGCGAAAGCGTTGTGGCGCAAAGATCATCACCGCGGTCGACGCCCCGCGGTGTGGTCACCGGGTGAATACCTGGTCATCGACTGGGCCGATGTCGGCGCCGGGTTGCACGTGTTCTGCGCGGTGCTGGCGTTCTCCCGCTGGCGGTTCATCGCCTTCGCCAACAACGAACGCGCCACCACGACACTGGCGTTGATCGCCGAAGCCCTCGCTGCGATCGGCGGAGTCCCGCTCAAAGTGCTCGCCGATCGAATGGGCTGCCTCAAAGGTGGTGTGGTCGCGAACGTGGTTGTCCCAACACCGGAATACGTCCGGCTGGCAACCCATTACGGTTTCAAGCCTGATTTTTGTCACGCCAACGACCCGCAGTCGAAAGGGATCGTGGAAAACCTCGTCGGGTACGCCCAACGCGACCTGGTCGTCCCGCTGCTGACCGAAGCGAAGATCTCCGGGAAGCCGGTCGATGTGCATGTCGCCAACAGTGCGGCAAAGACGTGGTGCTGGGAGGTGAACGCCGCGATGCATTCGGAGATCTGCGCGGTCCCCGACGAACGGCTGATCACCGAACATGCTGTGCTGCAACCATTGCCGTCGCTGCGGTTGCAGATCGGCCCGGCACCGGTCACCCGCAAGGTCGACCGGTTGTCCTGTGTGCGGTTCGCCTCGGCGCGGTACTCGGTGCCGACCCGACTGATCGGGACCACCGTCACCCTGCTGCAGGACGGTGGCCGGTTGTTGATCGTCGAACCCGGCACAGGTGAGGTCGTGGCCGATCATCAGTTGGCGGCGCCGGGGACCGCGTCGGTGCAGGACGCGCACTACGACGGACCACGACCTGCACTCGATCGCGGGCCACGACCGAAAACTACTGTCGAGCATCAGTTCTGCGCACTCGGACCCACAGCAGAAACATTCCTGGTCGGCGCTGCTGCGATCGGCAACACCCGCCTCGGGTCCGAACTGGAAGTGCTGTTGGCGTTGGGCGCTGCCCACGGTGAGGACGCCTTGGTCGCAGCGTTGACGCGGGCGGTGGCGTTCAAACGGTTCCGCGCTGCCGATGTCCGGTCGATCCTGGCGGCCGGGACCGGGGCTGCCCAGCCCCGCCCGTCCGGGGACGCGTTGATCATCGACCTACCCACGTCGCCGACCAGGTCGTTGGATGCCTACAAATTCACGGGCGAGCCGACGTGACCACAACTGAAAGCACCGAAACGGTGCCACCGCAATCGGTTCCGGAACTGCCCGCTGATTTGGAAGCAGGGCTGCGACGGTTGAAACTGGCTGCCGTGCGGCGCACCGCGCCGGAGGTGTTGTCGCGGGCGAAGCTGCAACGCTGGACCCCGGAAGAGGTGCTGCGCACTCTGATCGAAGCCGAGATCGCGGCGCGGGATGCGTCCAACGCTGTTGCCCGACTCAAGGCCGCGGCGTTTCCGGTCGCGAAGACGCTCGATACCTTCGATGTTGCCGCATCATCGATCCCGCAGTCCACGTTCGATCATCTCGCGAGTTTGGAATGGATTCGCGCACAAGCGAATCTGGCCATTGTTGGTCCAGCCGGGACAGGCAAGTCGCATACCTTGATCGGGTTGGGAATCGCCGCCGTTCATGCCGGGCACAAGGTTCGCTACTTCACCGCGACCGATCTGATCGAAACCCTCTACCGAGGGTTGGCCGACAACACTGTCGGGCGCATCATCGACACACTGCTGCGCGCCGACCTCATTATTCTCGACGAAATAGGTTTCGCGCCGCTCGACGACACTGGCACGCAGCTGTTGTTCCGGCTTGTCGCCGGCGCCTACGAACGGCGGTCATTGGCTGTCGCGTCGCATTGGCCGTTCGAGCAGTGGGGTCGATTTCTCCCAGAGCACACCACTGCAGTCAGCATCCTCGATCGGCTCCTGCACCACGCCACCATCGTCGTCACCGACGGGGAGTCCTACCGGATGCGCGAAGCCAACCACCCACGAAAGGAGCGGCCGAAACAACAAACCTAGCTGCAAGGCGTGGGGACTTTCAGTTGGCCAAAAACGGGGACATCAACATGGCCATTGACACCAGTTGGTGGATGTACTCGTCGAATAGGCACTGGCAGCAGACCCGACCGTCGGCGCGGACTAGAGTTCCGGGTTCGATGAAGTTCCTCAAGACCGGTAGCAGGAATTCGTCGTCGGAATGCGGGATTGATTGCAACCGGACGCGGCGTAGTTGATGGCGGTGATCTTCTCGACGGCGATGACGAGGGTCGGCTTGTCGGTACCGCCGCCAGCAGTTCCGCAGGTTCTGCCGCCGACGAAGCTATCGTTGACCTCCACGATGCCGCCAAGTTGGTCGCGATCCGGACGCACGATCGCGCGCCGCAGTTTACGCAGCCATGCCCAGGGGGTCTCATAGGAGCCGAATCCGAGGGACGCTTCGGGAGGTTGGCCGCCGAGATTCCGTTCTTGGACTTCGTTGAGTAAGCGTGCGAAATGGGACGAGAACCCGCGTGGGCGGCAGATATGACGGGAATGATGCGTTCACCGAGGCGGCTGCCGGTGCGCAGGGATCTCAAGCGCGCGTTCTGGCCGGCAACATCACTGGTCGGGGAGTCGGTCCTTGAGCGTGATCCGCCGGCTCGAAATCGGGACTGATGTAGTCGAGCGTGATATGACGCTGGCGCCGGTTGACCCAGCCGACCCATTCCAATCGTGGCGAACTCGAAGTCGTCGATCGTCTTTATCCGCCGCTTCAGGAACGGACTCCGCTTTGAGACCGCCTCGGTTTGAATAGCCCGATCGTCGTCTCCGCAAGAGTATTGCCCTCGACGCCCTCGACGCCCTCGACGCCCTCGACGCCCTCGACGCCCTGCTGGATGCTGCAATCCCTTCCAGCACGAGCGTTTCCGAGAACGCTACGGATGGTGTTGAAGGTCCGCGAACGGGCGCGTGGTCAACGTGCACAACCCTGGTCGCGACCGGCGTCAAGACCAATGGGTTCCGCGAGATTCTCGGAATCGAGGTCACCAGCAGCGAGGACGGCCCGGTTGGCGTTCTTCCGCGGCCGCGTCGCACGCGGTCTCTCCGGCGTCGCGCTGGTCACCTCCGAAGCCCACGACGGCCTTGATCGCCGCTATCGGGGCGATTGTGCCCGGCGGGAGCTGGCAACACTGCCACACCTCCTGCGCGGTGATTATGATGTCGATTACCCCGAAAACGTCATGGCAGTCGGTGCGGAGCCTGCCGCATTCGGTGTTCGATCAAGCCGACCCCAAGTCGGTTGGTGCCCAATACAGCCGGACGCTCGACGCGTACACCTCCAACTACCGTTGTCGGCGAATCGGAGGTGGCTGCTTCTAATGCAACCCCTCATACTCGGTTAACGAGACCTGGCCAGTCCGGCTTATCGGTGTGCTTTTGGGAGACGCCTGGTGATGGCCGGTGAGACTCCGCACGCGGTCGATCACTCGGCCGGACTACTCACCAACCGACAACCAAGCGAGCCAGTATTGCATCAACGACCGGGCAGTCACCTCAAATGCGCAACGATGCGATGACGAGCGCAACACGCGAACATTGATGTATCGACGACGCGAACTATTGACCTGGTCGATTCGAAACTGTCATGATAGGTTCAACTTCGCTACTCCCAGTAGCGAATCTGGCATTTGTTGCCGGTAATGGTGCCGCACTGATGAGGAGAACGACCGTGCCACTCGGCGTGAATCGCATTTACGAGCCAGACTCAGAGAAATGGAATCGACCTCACGTTGAAATGATCGGCCCCGCTGCGTGGCAGACGCGTGTCAACGCGGCGGTTATGGCCCGAACGCTGAAGCCGCTGCTGTTCGCACTCACTTTGCTGGGCCGCGCATGCAATAGCCGCAATCCCGAAACTCTGCAGCGCATGTCGTTTGCTTTGGCCGACAAACCGTCTGTCTTGACTCGGCCGATCAAGAACACACTTCTCGAGAACGTTCAGCTCCCGCATTGCAAGGCGGAGTGGGTGAGTGCACCCGAAGCAGTCGGACCCGACGCACCTACGATCCTCTACTTACACGGTGGCGCATTCATCACCTGCGGGCTCGGAAGCCACCGACGAATGATCAGTCACATTTCGCGTGCTGCGTGCGCGCGGGTGTTGAGCGTCGACTACAGGATGCTTCCGATCAGTCCTATCGCCGATGCGATCGCTGACGGACTCGATGCATATCGAATGCTTCTCGCGTCGGGAACGAGCGCGAATTCCATTGTTATCGCTGGAGATTCAGCCGGGGGTTTTCTCGCTACGATGACCGCCCTCAGCATAAAGGAGGCGGGTTTGCCCCTCCCCGCCGCTCAGGTTTTGCTTTCCGGACTTACGGATTGCGACATGCGCACCAAACTCCCCCCGATGCGGCCATTTCCGGACGCCATGTTTCCGTCGGCAACGTTGAAGTTCATTAACGACGTATTTGTCACCAAGAACGGAACCGAAGCAGTGTTGCAGTGCCCGGTGCATTGCGATTTGTCCGGTCTCGGCCCCTTCCTGCAACAGGTGGGGTCGCGCGAGGCTCTGCGTCATGATGCGGCCGAGCTTGCACGCCGACTTAATGAAGACGGCGTGTCCAATTGGCTTCAAGTGTGGGATCGGGCACCGCACGTATTCCAGGTTGGCGCAGATTTCAACCCGGACGCGCGCCGAGCTATTACAGACATCGGTGAGTTCGTCAGATCTGTCGTTGCTACGGCCACGGCTGGTTCGACGCAAGCCGAGGCCGGATGACTGCTGGGGGATACTTCAAGGATATGCTGGACAATCAACTTGAAACGTGAATCACCAGGTGAGTCCGGAGACTCAGTGGTGGAGAGCCGGCACGCTGCTGGGCTTTGTTGCGACTGTCGTAAGCCGCGTCGAGTTCGACTGGCGGGATCGGCGTGTACGCGCCGCGTCCTGCCCACATCCGCCAGGTTTGAGCAGGTGTCAATTGGAGGATGTCGCCCGCCATGAGCATGGGACCAGGTTGAGCTGATTTAGCCACTGGGATGGGACCACCTGTTTTGCCAGTTATGGGACCACCGGCGCGTCGCGCCGGTGGTCCCGTCGTTTGCTGGCTCTACGCCACCAAGCTGGGATGACGGGTTCGGATCCGTGATGTCAAGTGATCATTTCTGATTCGTCCGTGGTTGAGCAAGAGGCGTAGTCGGTAATTCTGAAAGTTGCGGTATCCGCGAGCGACTCGCTTGGTGTTCTTCACCTGCAGATTCAATGCCTCGGTCGGCCCGTTGGAGACGGTCGGATGATCGAAATGGGCGAGGAATTCGGTTCGCCACGCCGTGAGAGTGCGGCCGAGTCGGGCGACTTCCGGAACGGGGCAGTCGCGGGCGGCGCCGATGAGCGCTTCGGCCGCGTCTTTGTCGCGAATCCTGTAGCAGGACATCAGATCTTGCGCGATTGACCAAGCGGCGGAGAGTTCGCCGTCCGGGTCCTGCATCGAGCCCATCCTGCAGACGTTGCCAGGCCTTCTCGGTGAGCCGGTCGCACCGGCGGCGCAGGACGCGGCGGATCCGGTAGAGCGGGTCACCGACCCGACCACGATGCCCGCAGGTGTCGGTCTGCACCCGGCGGCGCACGTCGTCGACGGCGGTCAACCCGAGTTTGACGACATGGAACGGGTCCAAAACGCGTACCGCCGTGGATAATTCGCGCGACAGAGCGGTGGCGTAGCCCCGGAACGGATCCAACGACGCGGTCGTGACCCGCGCTTTCCAGGCGTCCTCCCGCTGGTCGAGCCACGAAGTCAGGACGGTGCCGGATCGGCCGGCGACAACGTCGAGCAGCCGCGCAGGACGGCCGGCAGTCAGGTCGGCGATCCCGGTGGCTTACATCGTGGAATGGGACGCGCACGCGCGCATGAACGCGGTTTCATCCACCCCGACGGCCGTCACCGTGTCCAGTCGTGTCGGGTCGTCGATAATCGGGTTTCCGCGGGTGGTGACGAGCCGCATGACCGTCGTCCACCCCACGCCCAACAAGTCTGCAACGTGCGATACCGCGGCATCACGGGTGCCGACCTGCTCGAATGCCCACGCCCGGGCGCGTTCGGTCAGACACGCACGCGGTGCGATCGCCGGATGCTGTTCGGTCCAAGTCTTTCTGGGGCACAACGCATGTGGACAGCACCAGATCCGTTTGTGCCAGCACAACACGACCGGGCGACCGGCGATCGGCAGGTCGCGCACCCATACCGGGCGCCGGTCCTTGGCCCGTGCCACGGCCCCGCATTCGGGGCAGCCGTGACATCGGCGGTAGTCTCCGCGAGTATTTCGACCTCGCCGCCGATCTCTACGGCAGCGAGTAGACGAAACCCGTCCAACCCGAACAGCACAGCAACAGAACCGCTAAAATCACGTTCCACCTGGGGCTCCTTCACGATCGTGATCACTTGGTCGTAATCACGGATCGTGCGAGCCCCAGGCCCCCGATCAGGTCATTTCACCCGGCAAGTAGCCCAGGAAGTTTCCCCACCAATCCCAGGTTCATGGAGAAGAGCCCGTTTGCTCGTTCGATCGTTCGTGACAGGTCAGTGATCATGGAGGGCGGCGGGCATGGCTTTTCGGGAGGTCAGTGTGAACGAGATCAGAGAAGTACTGCGGTTGTGGCTCGGCACGGCCGGTTTGCCGGCGCCCGGTCTGCGCACGATCGCCGAGCATGCCGGGGTGGACCGCAACACAGCCCGGCGGTATGTCGAGGCAGCCCAAACTGCCGGATTGGAACGAACGGCAGATGCCTCGGCGATCGACGACGACCTGGTCGGGGCGGTGGTCGAAGCGGTCCGGCCGGATCGTCCGCACGGGCACGGTGCGGCGTGGGATCAACTGCTGGCTCATGAGCAGCAGATCACCGACTGGGTCGCCGGTAACGGCGAGCACCCACCGTTGACGATCACCAAGATCGAGGTGCTCCTCACCCGGCAGGGATGTGTCGTGCCGTATCGGACGTTGCACCGATTCGCCACGGAGCGTTGCGGTTTCGGCAGCAGGAACCTCACCGTGCGGGTCGCCGACGGTGACCCGGGCATCGAATGCCAGATCGACTTCGGGTACTTGGGGATGCTCACCGACCCGGAGGATGGGCGGGCTCGGAAGGTGCACGCGTTGATCTTCACCGCCGTCTACAGCCGGCACATGTTCGTCTGGCTGTCCTATTCGCAGACGTTGGCGGCGGTGATCGCCGGCTGCGAGGCGGCATGGGAATTCTTCGGTGGTTATGTGGGTGTCGATACCACGGTTTGAGCCGAGACGGCGTGAGAATAGGCGCAACCCGCGACGGGTGTCGGCCGTCGCGTAATTCCCCAGGGGTAGCCGTCACGTAATTCCTCACGTTCGGCGCTGCTGTGCTGAGGGTAGCTGGGGTTGTGGTCGGTGTCAGGTGGCTGTTGTGCCGGGTCGTTTGC
>NZ_VCQU01000017.1 GCF_012932915.1 Antrihabitans stalactiti
CACCAAGATCCGGTTGATCACGCGACGCGGCTTCGGGTTTCACACCCCCGAAGCCGTCGTCGCGCTGGCGATGCTCAGCCTCGGCGGTTCCCGACCCCAGCTACCCGGCAGAGACCCACGGATGAGTCAGTAGAGCCTCTTTTAGGAGTCCCTGGACTCCTGAAAGACTCACGAGCTATTCGACCTCGCTCAGCTCGGTGGGCACGTGGTAAGGGGGAGTGCTCTTGCCGATGATGCGGTACCGATTCCATGGATCCGGGTCGCCGAGATAGGCAGGCCGTGCGCTGTGCTCGGTGCGGATCGTGGCTTTCGTGCGCTGCTCGCCGGCCAGTATCTCGGTCAGCGCGTCGTTGGGTTCGATGCGACCGATCCAGCGGTAGATGCCGTCGATCGGCTCCCGATATCCCTTGATTTCGACCTGCGCAGGTATCTCGGTGCCGCGGACGATGATCGTCGCGGGGCCGATGTAATCGGAACCTTCGTGCGGGCTGTGGGCGAAGGCGCTGCTCATGGGTCCTCCTCTTGTCGCCACCTTTGACGTCATCTTTGTTGTCATTGACAAGGTCGGTGGCCTCGATCACACTCTGAACAGTACACGGAACCGGCGGTATGAGATACCGATAGTTCGAGACGTACTGCGAAGGGAGTTGGACAATGGAGTCCGACAGCGAAGCTAGGTTTCACCGGCCGACTACGACCACGGGCGCCAGAGTTGTGCACCGTCGCGGCGTCGGCGAACGACAGAAGACCGCCCAGCGTTTGTTGTTCGCGGCAGCAGAAGCGAGCTACGACGGTGAGTTGGACATCAACTGGGATGCGCCCATCGAGCCAGGGAAATACTGGCTGCCACCGCATCTGGTGTCGGTATACGGCACTCGGCTCTGGGATTCGCTGACCGAGCAGCAAAAAACCGAACTGGGCAAACACGAGTTGGTCAACATTCTCACGCTCGGTGTCTATGCCGAGTGCGCGCTGTCGATGCTCATGTTCCGCGACATCGCGGAAGCCGACGGATTAGCCGACGACAGTTCACGATTCGGCCTCGCAGCGATCAACGAGGACACTCGCAACGCGACAATGTTCGGGCGGCTGATCAACAAGGCGGACCTCCCGCCCTACAAACGCCCGCGTGCCGTCGGCCTGCTGTCGCGGTTGGTGATGTTCGCGCCGACAGGCCCCGCAGGGCGGGCAACGATGCTGCTGGTCGAAGAGGCCATGCATCGCCTCGTCGTGGAGCTTGCTGTCGATCCCGACATTCAGCCACATGTACGGCAGCTCATGAAGATTCACGCGCTCGCCGGCGATCGTCACATCGAATTCGCGCGAGCCGAGGTGCAGCGCACCATCGCCGAACGCAACGCAATCGCCAACGCTATTCATTCGATTGCGGCAGCCGCCGTTGCGGCGTCGATCTATCCGCTGTTGATCAATCCCGAGGCCTACAGCGCCGTCGGCATCAACCCGGTCCGCGGGTTGCTCGCGGCATTCCTCAGCGACCAGTACGCGACGCAAGCGCGTGCGGTCACGAATTCGTTTGTGCATTTCGGCTCACGCGTCGGGCTGTTCGGCGGCGTGAGCGGCGAGATGGCGAAAGCCGTTCTGCGCCTCGGCCGAGTGTGGCCACCGCAACAGCAACGCGAGATGATTGGAGCTCGATAGCAATGACTTCTGTAGTAACGACCGCCGGTGCCTCGACCACGCGGGGACACAACGTCGGTGACCGCCAAAAGACCGCTCAACGGCTGCTCCGTTCGACCGCGGACCGCTCCTACGACGGCGAACTGGACATCAACTGGGACGCGCCGATCGACCCGGAAAAGAAGTGGATGTCCGAACATCGCCAAACCCTGTACGGCACAAAGCTTTGGGACAAGCTGACTCCCGAACAGCGCAACGAACTCGGAAAGCACGAAGTGGTCAGTGTGCTCAGCTTTGGCATCCTCGCCGAGGTCGGGCTGAGCGGCATGCTGTTGCGCACCGTCCTGGAGAGCGACGGCCTCGTCGACGACCACTGCCGCTATGCCCTTGCCGAAATAGGCGAAGAGACAAGACATTCGACGATGTTCAGCCGACTGATCAACAAGTCGGGGCTGGCGCCGTACACGGCCCCGAAATTCAGCCGCTCGATTCTGCGGCTGACCGGCCTCATACCGATCGGGCCCTCGGCGTATGCGGGGACGCTGCTCATCGAGGAAGTCCTCGACCGGCTGCAACGCGAAATGATGAACGATCCCGAGGTGCAGCCGCACGTGCGTCAGCTGATGAAGATCCACGTCCTCGAGGAAGCGCGCCACATCACCTATGCCCGTGAGGAATTGGTGCGCAGCATCGCCGCGCGAGGTAAGGCGTCCAACGCATTTCACCGTGGCGTCTTCGCCGTGATGGTGCTCGGCGTCTTCCCGGTACTGATCAATCCGAAGGTCTATCGGTCGGTCGGCATCGGGGCCCTGGAAGGTCTCATCGCCGCACAGACCAGCCCTCAGTACAAGCGAAACACCGTGTTTGCGGGCGAGCCGTTGCTGCGGTTCGCGCACGAGGCCGGCTTCATCAAAGGTGCGATCAGCACGCGAATTCTGCGGTTGGCGCGTGCCTTGCCAGACGACATCTTCGAGGAACTCACCGGAAAGCGCAGCGCATGACATCAACCGAGCCCATCCATACTCGAGTCCTCATCGTCGGCAGCGGATTCTCCGGCCTCGGCATGGGAATTGCCCTCAAGAAGGACGGCCGGGACGACTTCATCATCCTCGAGAAGGCCACTGAGGTCGGTGGTACGTGGCGAGACAACACTTACCCCGGCGCCGCGTGCGACGTGCCGACGCACCTCTACTCGTATTCGTTCGAGCCTCGAAGCAAGTGGAAGTCGCTGTTCTCATATCAGCCGGAGATTTTCGACTACCTCAAAGAGGTCACCGACAAGTACGGGTTGCGTCCGCACATCACGTTCGGCAAGACGCTCGTCCGCGGGTACTGGGACGAAGCGGAAGCCCGGTGGCACGCGTTCGCCGACGACGGACAGGAATACGTCGCCCAGTTCATCGTGTCGGCGATCGGCGCACTCCACATTCCGAGCATTCCGCACCTCGACGGCATCGAGAATTTCGAGGGCGTCGCGTTCCATTCGGCGCAGTGGAATCACGACTACGACCTTGCGGGCAAGCGGGTAGCCGTCATCGGAACCGGCGCCAGCGCAATTCAATTCGTCCCCGAGATCGTTGGCAAGGTCGGTAGTTTGCAGGTCTACCAGCGCACGGCGCCGTGGGTCCTCCCGCGCGAGAACATCGCCTTCCCAGCAGGTCTGAAAGCCGCGTTCGAATATGTGCCAGGTCTGCGTCGAGCGTTCCGCAACGGCATCTATTGGGGTGCCGAGGGCGGCGCATACGCCATGAACAAGCGGCCGAATCTGTTGCGCGGCCTCGAATTGATCGGAAAGCGTCACATCCGCAATCAGATCGCGGACCGACAATTGCGTGCGAAGGTCACCCCCGACTATCGAGCAGGTTGCAAGCGACTCCTCGGCTCGAACACCTACTACAAGGCGATCGCGAATCCGAAGACCGAACTTGTCACCGAACGCATCGCACGGGTCACGGCGGACAGCATCATCACTGCTGACGGCGTAGAGCGCAAGGTCGACGCAATCATCTACGGCACCGGCTTCCACGTCACGGATTCGTTCGAGCACCTGAGCATCAAGGGCCGCGACGGCGAGGACCTCGTCGATCGGTGGGCCCAGGAAGGCATGCAGGCGCACCGCGGAATCACCGTCGCCAATGTGCCCAACGCGTTCTTTCTGCTCGGTCCGAACACCGGACTCGGCCACAACTCGATCGTCTTCATGATCGAATCCCAGATCCGCTACGTCGTCGAGGCACTGCGGCTGGTCGATGCCAAGCGCGCGAAAGCAATTGCCCCGCGTCGCGACGTGCAGGACCGTTTCAACGCCGAGCTGCAACGGAAGCTGGCAGGCTCGGTGTGGAACTCGGGTGGCTGCTCGAGTTGGTACCTCGACGAGCACGGCAACAACCGGACGCTGTGGGCCGGCTTCACCTGGGAGTACTGGCGCGACACTCGCAGGATCAAACCCGAAGAATACGAGCTGATAGGAACCACGAAGCCATGAAGGACTTCAAAGACAAAGTCGCCGTCATCACGGGGGCAGGGTCGGGCATCGGCCGCGCACTCGCGCTGAATCTCGCGGAGCGTGGAACGAGGTTGGCGCTCTCCGATGTCGACACGACCGCCGTCGCCGATACCGCCGGGCGGTGCGAGAAGCTGGGCGTCAAGGCGCTTCCGTACAACTTGGATGTCGCCGATCGCGCTGCGGTCTACGCCCACGCCGAGGACGTCCGCGCCGAATTCGGTGGCGTCAACCTGGTGTTCAACAACGCCGGTGTCGCGTTGAGTGCCGATGTCATCGACATGACCTGGGAAGACTTCGACTGGCTGATGAACATCGACTTCTGGGGAGTTGCCCACGGCACCAAGGCTTTTTTGCCGGACCTGATCGCCTCGGGCGACGGACACGTGGTGAACATCTCCTCGGTGTTCGGGCTGATGGGCATTCCGTCGCAAAGTGCCTACAACGCAGCGAAATTCGCGGTCCGCGGGTTTACGGAAGCGCTTCGGCAGGAAATGAAGATCGCTCGGTATCCCGTCGGCGTCACGTGTGTACACCCCGGCGGGATCAAGACAAACATCGCCGTCAATGCACGAGGTATCAAGGAGACCAACGACATCGAGAAGGTGCGCGAGGGTTTCGAGCTGATTGCGCTCACCCGGCCGAGCTCTGCCGCCAAGATCATTCTGAAAGGCGTGGAGAAGAACAAGGCTCGTGTGCTGATCGGTCCGGATGCGCGGGGCTTCGATCTGATCCCGCGCGTCGTCGGTCCGCGCTATCAGGATCTCAGCGCGCCCATCGCCCGCGTCGGGCTCAAAGCAGCCGAGCGGTTCGGCTTCGACCTATAGGGGAGTGCGATGGCCGAAACGGCGAACACCCATGTCCACAACCTCGAGGTCGTCGAGGTGATCAAGGAGACCGACGACGCCATGTCGGTGGTCTTCGAGGTGCCCGAGCACCTCGTGCACAAGTTCCGGTACCAGCCGGGGCAGTTTCTGACACTGCGAATTCCCAGTGCGACAACAGGATCGGTCGCTCGGTGCTATTCACTGTCGAGCTCACCGCATCTGGACGACGATCTTATCGTGACGGTCAAGCGGACATTCGACGGCTACGCGTCCAACTGGATCTGTGACAACGTGGCCGTCGGGACCCGAATGACGGTGTTGTCGCCTTCGGGAGTGTTCGTCCCGAAGTCGTTGGACGCCGACCTGCTCTTGATCGGTGCGGGAAGCGGCGTGACGCCGCTGATGTCGATCGCGAAGTCTGCCCTCGTCGGCGGAGCTGCGACCGTCTACTTGATCTACGCAAACCGGGACGAGCGCTCGGTGATCTTCGGCGCCGAGTTGGACGAGATGATGGTCGAATTCCCCGACCGAATCATCGTCGAGCATTGGCTCGAAATCGACCGGGGTTTGCCGACCGCCGACGCGCTCGTCGATCTGGTGGCGCCCTTTCCGACCTACGACGCGTTCGTGTGCGGACCCACGCCGTTCATGGCGGTGGTGGGCGACGCGCTCGCCGCGATCGGAATGCCCGATTCGCATATCCACATCGAGCGCTACCAGTCGCTGACGGGTGATCCGTTCGCCGACATCGTGATCCCCGAGATCACCGATGGCGAAACCCCTGCCACCGCCGTCGTCGAACTCGACGGAGCGAAGGTCGAGGTCGCGTGGCCGCGGACGACGCCGCTGCTGGATGTGCTGCTCAGCAGGGGCTACGACGCTCCATACTCCTGCCGGGAAGGCGCGTGCAGTGCCTGCGCCTGTACGGTCCGAACAGGAGAAGTGCGGATGTTGCGCAACGACACACTCGTCGAGGCAGACCTGGCGATCGGTCTGACACTCGCCTGCCAGGCTGTGCCGCTGAGCGACAATGTTGAGATTGCTTTCGACCAATGAAAGAAGAGCCAACGATGACAGATACCAAGGCCCCGGGCCGCGTAGCCAAGACGGTCGCGCCGCCGGTCGAGCGATTCGTGCGCAACGGTGACATCGAGATTGCCGTCTACGAGCAGGGCAAGCTCGACGGCGAGACGATCATCCTCGTACACGGCTGGCCCGACACCCACCGGCTGTGGGACGGGGTGCTGCCGTATCTGGTCGAGCGTTTCCATGTCGTCTCCTACGACACCCGCGGGCACGGCAAGACGACAAATCCGAAGGACTACAAGGCATTCGGCCTTGCCGAACTTGCGACCGATTTCTTTGCTGTAGCGAACGCGGTCAGCCCCGTCAGCCCGGTCCACGTGCTCGCGCACGACTGGGGCGGAATCTCGCTGTGGGAGGCGGTATGTGAACCGGACGCGGAGCGGCGCATCGCGTCGTTCACGTCGGTATCCGGCCCGAATATCGACCACGTGGGTCAGTGGATGAAAAAGCGCATCTCGCGCCCGACACCCAAGAACGTGTGGCAACCGGTATCGCAGTTGCTGTCGTCGGGCTACACGTTCCCGTTCATGGTGCCCGGCCTGCAGAAGCTCTTCGGCATGGCCATCAACGAGAAGCTGTGGAAGCTGTTCTTGAATGTCTCGCAGGGCACGCCCGCTGACAAGGTCTATCTTGCTGACACCTTCGAACAAGACTTCGTCAACGGGATGAAGATCTACCGCGCGAACATTCTGCAGCGTTCGGTCGGTGCGCGGGAGCGGCGGACCAAGGTTCCGGTCCAGCTGATCGTCGACTCGCAGGACGTCGCCATCCGGCCTGCCGGCTACGACGACGAAGCGCGCTGGACCGAACGGCTCTGGCGCCGCGACCTCAAGGCGGGTCACTGGTCGCCGTTCTCCCATCCGCAGGTCCTTGCTCAGGCGACGATCGAACTCATCGACGCGTTGTCCGGTGGCGAGCCCGCTCGTGGGCTGCGCCGGGCCGAGGTCGGTCGCGATCGCAAATATTTCGGCGACCAACTCCTCGTCATCACCGGCGGCGGCAGCGGTATCGGCCGCGAGACCGCTTTGGCCTTTGCGCGCGAAGGTGCGGAGGTCGTGCTGTCGGACGTCAACCTTGCGTCCGCGAAGGAGACTGCGGCACTTATCGCCGAATTCGGCGGTGTGGCACACCCGTACCAGCTTGACGTCTCCGACGAAGCGGCCGTGGAGGCCCACGCCGACGAGGTCGCCGAAAAGCATGGCGTGCCCGACATCCTGATCAACAACGCGGGGATTGGCCACGCCGGCAGATTCCTCGACACGTCGAGCGAGAGCTTCCGCAAGGTCATCGACATCAACCTGTTCGGTGTGATCAACGGTTCGCGTGCCTTCGGCCGCAAGATGGTCGAGCGCGGCGTCGGTGGGCAGATCGTCAACCTGTCGTCCATGGCGGCCTTCGGCCCGCAACAGGGCTTCAGCTCGTACGCGACCAGCAAGTCCGCAGTCTTCATGTTCTCCGATTGCCTGCGCGCGGAATTCGCCAGCGCCAATATCGGCGTCAGCACGATCTGCCCCGGAATCGTGCATACGAATATCGTTGCAACTACAGAGTTTTCCGGTGTGAGTGCGGACGAAGAGGCGTCGAAGCAGGCGAAGTTCGACAAGCTCTACGAGAAGCGTGGGTACACGCCCGACAAGGTGGCCGACCGAATCGTCAACGCGGTCAAGAAGAACAAGTCGATCGTTCCCGTCACGCCGGAGGCGCACATCAGCTACCACGGGAGCAGGCTTGCGCCCGCGGTCGTGCGGTTCGGTGCAGCGGCACGACAGGTCATTCAGTAGCGGACATGACTGCGGCGCCTACGATCGGACGCGTGTCAGGTACTCGGACAGACGCGCGTACCGACCGTTGGCGTGAGCATCGCGCGGCGGTTCGGGAGCAGCTGCTCGACGAGACGGTGAGAGCAATCGAGCTGTTCGGTCCGGACGTGTCGGTCGACGACATCGCCAAGACGGCTGGGGTGCCGAAGCCCAAGCTCTACCGCTACTTCAGTGACAAGAGCGAGCTTTTCGATGCCGTCAGCGATCGGGTCCACGCGATGATGCTCGAGCGGATCACGCCGCATCTCGAGCTGTCGGGACCACCGCGGGATGCCATTCGATCGGGCCTCGCCGCCTACATCGGACTCGTGGACGAGCACCCGAATCTCTTTCGCTTTCTGGTCAATTCGCATTTCATCGACGGTCAGACGGCGATGGAGCGAATCCGTGCGGGTGGTCAGACGCTCGCCGCGATGGGTGCGGCCACGTTGACCGCGATCATCGAAGCGGGCGGTGGCAACGCAGGGGAAGGCGTCGAGGTCGTCGTCGACGCGCTCCTCGGCGCCGTCGCGCTCGGGGTGCTGCGGTGGCTGAATTACCCGACCATCAGTGCCGACGAATTGGTCGAACAGATGCTCATCGTCGTGTGGGGCGGGCTCGCCGCGACGCTCGAGTCACGAGGCGTCGCCATCACCTCGTGAGTCTTTTAGGAGTCCAGAGACTCCTAAAAGACTCACGAGCGTGTAAGTCTGTTGTCGTGCGTCGTGCCGCAGTTGCATTGCTGTCCTTGACCGTTGGAGTCGTCCTCGCGGACTCGGCGATCGTCACGCTCGCGCTGCCCGAGATCCTGCGGCACCTCGGTGGCAGCGTTGCGCAGGTTGCCTGGGTGCTGATCGCGTTCAACCTCGTGTTGGCATTGCTAGTAGTGCCCGCGGCGTGGGCCTGTACTCGTCGCAACCCCGCGCCGATGTGTGCGGCCGGGATCGCGATGTTCGCTGCCGCGTCGGCCGCGTGTGCGCTCGCCGGGACGATGGACGTGTTGATCGCCGCCCGTTGCGTGCAGGCGTTGGGTGGTGCGTTCGCTCTCGTCGGCTGCCTGGAATTGCTGGTCGCTGCGACCGACGAGAAACGGGGAGTCGCTCGCTGGACCACGGCGGGCGTGCTCGGAACAGCTGTAGGGCCGGTCGCGGGTGGCCTTCTCACCGAAGCAATTTCGTGGCAGGCGATCTTCGTCGTCCAGGTTCCGATCGCGGTCCTCGCGGTGCCGGCTGCGCTCGCGATCCGCGGCAATTCGGTACACGCCGTTGACAAGCATCGCCCAGCGATCGCGCCGAACCTCGCGTTGGTCTTGCTGTCCGCTGCGCTGACCGCCGCCTTGTTCCTGCTCGTCCTATTACTCGTCGAGGGCTGGGGTCGCTCGCCCGCCACCGCCGCGCTGACCGTGTCGGTAGTGCCGGTCGCAGCGTTCATTGCCACGCCGCTGGCCAGACGAGTCCGGGCTGGGCCGCGCTCGGAGTCCGCGGCCGGTTGCATCCTCATCGCGGGCGGGTTGGTCGGCCTCGCAATCCCCCCGTCCGCGCACCTGGCGTGGACGATCGCTCCACAGGCGCTGATCGGCCTCGGACTCGGTCTGACAGTGGACTCCCTCACGTTCGAGGCGCTGCGCGATCGGATGCCGCGAGCGATGCACGGCGGTTGGACGATCGGTGCTCGGCACGCGGGAGTCGTTCTCGGCCTTGCGATTTTGACGCCGGTGTTCACCGCCGACCTCGTCGACGCCCAGGTACCCGCGCAGGAGGCCATCACCGGGCTGGTGTTGGATGCCCCGTTGCGAACGCAGGAGAAGATTGCGCTCGCCCAGGGATTGAGCGACCAACTGGCGCGCGAGCGCGGCCGCGTGCCCGACCTGCACCCGGCGTTTGCCGAATTGCAAGTTGCCGATGAGCAGCGCGCGGCCGCGGCGACGCTCGAACGCAACCTCGATGAACAACTCGAGCGGGCAGCAACGTACGCGTTTCGCGACTCGTTCCTCATCGGCGCGGCCTTGGCGCTTGCCGCGCTGGTGCCTCTGATTCCGTTCGGTCGGCTACGCAGGCGGGTGCACGCATGAGGCTGCGCGCGGCGGTCCTTCCTGTCATTGCTGCGGTGCTGGTGAGCGTCGTGCTCGGTTTCCAGGTCGCGCACGGCGGCGGTGATTTTGCACCTGCGCAGCCTGCGGACCCGTGCAAGGCCAGAGTGATCGAACCGCTCGCAACCGGCATCGAAGCGCTCGGCGCGCGTCTGGTCTTCATCGGATTGGACGGCGCCGCATGCCGCCTGCACATCTCCCGCGAGGCGCTGGTGCTGCGACTGGCGCAGCCGGGGGAGCGCACGGACGCCGAGATCGACGCAATGCGGGCGGGTCTGCTCGACGCGGTGGACCGGATGAAGTCCGAAGGCACCCTGCCGTCCGCGTCCGATCTCACCGACGAGGCGCTCGACAACGCGGACCTGCCTGGCTACGTCGAATGGCTGATCCGCCGTCTGCCCGACTCACTCGTCAACGGTGCCCTCAAGACCGACGACGTGCTGCGCCGCGTGATCAACGACCTCGACCTCCGCGCGCTGCTCGCCGACCTGAACGATCCCGACGACATCACCCGCATGATCAATGCCAAGGTCAGCAAGGCGGTGAAGGATTCGCTGATCGAACGACTCCGCGACTTGCTCCCCGGTTAACCCCACTGTCGTGAGTCTTTTTGGAGTCCAGAGACTCCAAAAAGACTCACGAGGCTTGTTCGGTTACGACCGAGTTCAGCGCCCTGACGATGTCGTCGGCGGGGGCGATGTCGTGGGCGTGATGAGCGCGGAAGTCCCAGAGCACTTCCTTGCCGCCGATGCTGGCGACGAAGACTCCGCCGAGTTGGCGGTTGTCGCCGGTCCGCTGGTACGGGTACACGCCTGTGCGGATGAGTCCGACCAGCGGCGCGACATTGGCAGGTCCGTGCGCACCGATCCAGGCCCGCTGCAGACCCATCGTTCGGTACAGGGTCTGGTCATTGGTCGTCAGCACGGGGAACCGTGTGCCTGCGCGCTTCCGGAAGGTGAAGGCCTGAATCGGTGTACCCAGCCCGATGAACACCACGTTGCCCCCCGCTGCCGTTATGTCGGGGTAGCGGCCATTGAGCGCCCGCGCTTGTTCGAGCGCGAATGCGCTGCCGAATTGACGAAGGAACACGAATGCGACGGGGCCGTCGCGCCAGAAATCACGGATCTCGTGCTGATGGTGGCGGTCGTCGATCAACCGCTCGTTCGCGATGACGTCTACGCGGCTCATCGACCGACCTCCTGCAACGTGCCGCCTTTACCTCGCTGGAGCGTCAAACCGGGGTCGTGGGTGAAGGGGACTTGCCCGGTCTCCGGTGTGTGGCGGAGCGCGTTATGCGCGTATCCCCACATTTCGTAGCCGACGAACGGCACGATCAGGTGGTCCACGAGCGGGTGTGTGGCTACCTTGGCGACCTGCTTGATGACGGCCGCGGAGAGTTTGGTGCGCATAGGTATGTTCGCCAGCCCGATGATCTCTCGGACGTACGGACTCAGCAGCGGTACCGAGGACCAGAAGAACAGGCGCACAAACAGATTGATCCCGCCGAGAGGCCACACCGGGGTCCAGGGTGGCGAGGTCAGGAAGTCGACGATTTCTTGGGCCGGTCGGGTGAACGCCATGATATTTTGCTCGGCGTTGCGCACCCAGGCGTCCACGGCTTCCGGCGTCAGCGGCAGTTCCCCGGCAGGGATCCCGAGCAACTCCGCGACCTTGTGTTGCTCGGCGTAGAACTGCCGCTCGTCGTCCGCCGTGGCGTTCGGATCGCCGTAGGTCTTGTAGGCGCGCCACAGGAGCTGCCACCCGGCCACATAGGTGAACTTCAAGGCCTCGACATGGTTGGCGCGAAACTCTTGGCCGTTGCCAGGAATCTCGCCGTTGACGTGCGAATGCTTGCGGAACAGGTCACGACCGACCTTGTCTGCGGTCGCGCTGTCGCCGAATACCGCACCGGCGAAGAACAACAGACTCCGCCGAGCCCTGCCGAGCGTGTCGTAGTAGTAGACGGAGTGCTGCCCGACCCCATATGCGCCGACTGGATCGAGCATGGCGAGAACGAGGCCTGACATCGCGCCCATTCCGGCGACGAGCACGTTTTCGTAGACCTTCCAACTGATCGAGTCCGGACCGAAATATCCATCGTCGATCCGCGGAGCCTCGGCCATGGCGAGTGCCTTATCGCCGTTCTTGCCGTGCAGCTTCAGCAGGAAGTCGTACTTTCTGTCTGCCGCTCGGCGTTCGTCGGGCGTCTTGCTCAACATTTCGCTGACGAAGCTCACGAGACCTTCTCTCACGTCGTTGTGTCGGCTGTTGAGATTACAATGCAATCTGTATTGCAAAGTTATATGAATTGGGCCGCCATGGCAATGGGAAGCGGGTGAGGAAGAATGAGCCGATGCCGAAGGCGTTGACGCGTGAAGAATTACAAGCGCAGACCCGCGACCTGATCGTGTCGGCAGCGGAACGGGTGTTCTTGGCCCGCGGCTACCACCCGACGACGATCGCGCAGATCGCCGAGGAGGCGGGCCGCACGCACGGGTCGATCTATGGCAACTTCGCGGGTAAAGAGGACCTGTGCCTCCACGTGCTTCGCAGTCATTTCGAACACGTGCTTGCAGGGCTGTCCACTGCGGTCCTTACTGCCGACGGCATGGATGCCAAAAGGATTGCAACGCAACAGCAGTGGGAGAAACTGCTCGAGGAACCGGCCTGGATCAGACTCGCCGCCGACTTCACGATCGCCACTCGCAGCGACCCGCTGCAAGAAGAGTCCAACCGTGACACCGTCGATGGGTTCATCGCTGGGATCCAAGCCCTGGTCCTTGTGCAGGCCGCCGCGCTCGGAGTGCAGTCGGTCGACCCCGAACTACTCGAGCGGGCCTGCGCCGCACTTCTGGCGACTGGTGTCGGGCTTGCGGTCGGCTATTCGCTCGGCGCAACGACGCGCGAACTCGCCGTCGTGGCGTTTCTCGACAGCGTCGAGCTGTGGTTTCGCCGAATGGAGATCAACTCGCACGCTGCTACCTCGTGAGTCTTTTTGGAGTCTCTGGACTCCGAAAAGACTCACGACTAGCGGGGGATGTGGAACATCGTGAGCTCCGCCAAGCCGGTGTCGAGCTCGCTCCATGGCTGGTCGAACTCGAGGACCGCCATGGCGGAGGTGGGGAACTTCTTACTGACCGCGTCGGCGGCAGGCGAGCTTCGGTTCGCCGCGAGCTCCCAGGTTGTCCACGGCATTCCGGGGGAGTGGCCGATCATGAGCAACGTGTCGACCGCGTCGTCGACGCTGCGGACCAGGTCGATCAACTCGTGTGGTGAGGCGCCGTAGATCAGTTCCTCGTACGTGGTCGGGGCGATCAGCCCGGTTGCTTCGAGGGTCTGCCTGGTGCGCGTCGAGGTCGAGCAGAGGACGGCGTCGACGACGGGTTGGTTCTCGCGCAACCAGTCGCCTGCCAGCGCAGCTTCCCGTTGACCGCGCGGTGCTAGAGGGCGCTCGTGGTCGCCGATGCCGGTCGGATAGGCTGATTTTCCGTGCCGCATAAGGATGAGAACCCGCGAGGTCATACCGGACACGGTATGCGGCCCATCCGGCCGCGTCACACGCGACAATGAATGTTCAAACTCCGGTTACCATGACCGCTGCTCCGACCTCCGCGCGAACAGGGATCGATCAATGGCCTACGTCATCACGCAACGATGCTGCAACGATGCCAGTTGCATCAGTGAATGCCCAGTGGACTGCATTCGGCCGACTCCGGAGCAGCGCGAGTTCGCGAACACCGAGATGCTCTACATCGATCCGGATACCTGTATCGATTGCGGTGCTTGTGTAGACGCCTGCCCGGTCGACGCCATCTTCTCCGAAGACGAGCTGTCGGCGCCGCTGGCGCGGTTCAAGGACATCAACGCTGCCTGGTTCGATCGGCATCCGCTGGAATCCGACCTGTCGCCGCTGAAGGTTCCCCCGCGTCCGGCGAAAGAACTCGGGACGTTGCGGGTCGCGATCGTCGGCGCCGGACCGGCCGCGTGCTACGCCGCCGAAGCCTTGCTGAAGCGCGCCGACGTCGAGGTCGAGATGTTCGACAAGCTGCCGACTCCGTTCGGCCTCGTCCGCGCCGGCGTGGCCCCCGATCACCCGGGCACCAAGGGCGTCACCGCGATGTTCGAGTCGGCCTTCAAGCGCGAGGCCTTCCAGTACTACCTCAACGTCGAGGTCGGCAAGCACATCAGCCACGACGAACTGCTCGCCCACCACCATGCGGTGATCTACGCGGTCGGCGCATCGTCGGACCGCCGCCTCGAGATCCCTGGTGAAGACCTGCCAGGCAGCCACGCCGCGACGGAATTTGTCGCCTGGTACAACGGCCATCCCAGCTACGCGGACCGCACGTTCGACCTGTCCGGTGAGCGCGCCGTGATCATCGGCAACGGCAACGTCGCACTTGATGTCGCCCGTGTGCTGACCCTCGGACCCGATGCTCTCAAGAAGACCGACATCGCCGACCACGCGCTGGAAGCGCTGCGTAACAGCAATATTCGTGAGGTCGTGCTGCTCGGTCGTCGTGGTCCCGCCCAGGCGGCGTACACGTCGCCGGAGTTCCTTGCGCTCGGTTATCTGCCTGACATCGACGTCGTCATCGACCCCGACGACCTCGTGCTCGACCCGGCAAGTCAGGCCGAGGTCGACAGCGCGGACGCCGAGCCGTCATTGCGCATGAAGGTCCAGCTTGCCGGTGAGTACGCCGCGCGGCCGGTCGACCCGTCGAAGAAGCGCATCGTGTTCCGTTACCTCGCGTCGCCGGTCGAGGTGATCGGGTCCGACAAGGTCGAAGGCCTGAAGATCGTCCGCAACGAACTTGTCGACGGCAGCGCGGTCGCGACCGACCAGACGGAGACCATCGACACCGGTTTGGTCATTCGGTCCGTCGGCTACCGCGGTGTTGCCATCGAGGGTTTGCCGTTCGACGATCGCCGCGGTGTCGTGCCGAACGAGAACGGCCGGGTCATCGACGAGGCTGGCGTGCCCGTCGAAGGTGTGTTCGTCAGCGGCTGGATCAAACGTGGTCCGCGCGGTGTGATCGGCACCAACAAGACCGACGCCGACGAAACGGTCGACCTGATCCTGCAGGACTTCCAGGCCATGAAGCTCGAGAAGCCGGCACACGACCGCAACGCCTTGAAGCAACTCCTCGACGAGCGCCAGGCGGACCTGATCGACCGGACCGGCTGGCGCAAGATCGACCAGGCAGAGCGTCAGCGTGGCAAGGCTGGTGGACGGCCGCGCGTGAAGTTCACGGCCGTCGACGAGATGGTCGCCGTCACCAAGGACTGACGGAGACTACTCGTATTCGGCGAGTGGACTGACGCGCGCTGCTGCCCGGATCGTGCCGTCGACGAGGTACCACAACCGCAGTACCTCGGTGTCGTTGTCGTAGCGCGACCGCACCATGACGTGGTCGCGAGGCAGCACGCCATTGTTGTACTCGATCACCGCTCGATGCGGTTTGGCGACCAGCTTCGGCAGGTCGACCAGCTTTTCCTCGACCGCATGCCAGTAAGCGCAATTGTTCAGGTGGTTGAACTGGTCGATGTCGGTCGCGCGGATGTGAAATTGCATGTCGGCGTCGGACTCCGGCGGTGCGGGGTCGGTCAGCCACGCCTTCCACCGCAGGCGATGCTGGTCGGTGGTTGTACCGAGGTATTCGAGGCCGCGGTCGCTGATGCGCGACGGCATGCCTGTCTTGTCGCTGAAGTTGATCCAGAACCCCTCGGATTCGATCAACCCGCCACGTTCGCTGTTGATCTGGACTCTCATGTTCGTCCAGCGGGTCGACATGCCCGAGCACCAACGGCGCAGCGACACTTCGTCCGGCCAGATGACGGGACGGATGACATCGACGACCGTCCGCCGGACCAACCAGTACGGGTCAGTCTGCTCGAAGAACGTCGCGTGCAGGTTTTCCCACGCGATGTCTTGCAGGTACCGCGCGACGCCGTCGAAGCGGAGTCGGTTGTCTGGGTCGACATCAGCGGCGCGCACCGGCCACGCCGTGTTGAATCCGAGCCCTCCCGGAGGTGGTGGGGGGAGCGGCTTATCCAATGACACTGCTACTGGCTCCTCGTACGCCCGCGTTGTCGGCATTGCACCGACTTATCGCACATTACCGGTGTCATTGGTACCGCATGGCGGCAAGGAACCGCGTTCAGCTCCCGGGAATGTCGTCGACGACGCTGGCGGCGCCTTGAGCGGCCGCGCAGAGCACCGGCGCACGCCCGTCCGCGATGCTGAAGATCTCGCAGCGGCAGACTGCTTGTCGACGGGTCGCGCTGACCACGGAAGCTTCGGCACGTAACAGCGACCCGGTAGCCGGGCGAAGGTAGGTGATGGTGAATCCGCTGGTCAGCACCTTGGGGCCGAGCACGGACCCAGCTGCGAACGTCAGCGCATTGTCGGCCGAGTAGGCGAGAACGCCACCATGCACCACGCCGAACTGCTGCAGCAACGCCGGCGTGATCGGAATCTCCAACGTTGCCGATCCGGTCTCGAACGCAGCGATTCGCCCACCGACCAGCGAGGCGAAGGGCTGTGCTGCCAAGACGCCTTGGGCGTCGTCGAGAGTGATCGTCATGCCTGGACCGCCTTCCACGCTGCGTCGGCGAAGGTCGCGGCGACAGTCGCTGGTGCCGCTGTGACCGCTCCGTCGAGCCACAGTCGTGAGTACTCCTGCGCGGGACCGAGCCACAATGCGTAGGCGATCTCGAAGTCCAAGGCCCGGACCGCTCCATACCCGGCGTAAGTTCGCCACCAGCGCATGGTGTTTCGAAAAAACTCCCGATTGCTCGGAGACTGTTCCACACCCGCGGGCCTGGTTGCGGAGAGCACTTTTGCGCGCGCGGGGTGCTCGTCGATCCAGCGCAGGTGCGCAACGACGCCCGCTTCGACGCCCTCGCGTGCTGTGGTGCACTCGCCGACCGCTGCCCAGAACTGCGCTTGGTAGTCGGCCAGCGCGTGCAACCAGACCTGGCGATACAGGTCCGACTTGTCGGGGAAGTGGTGATACAGCGCGCCGACGGACACCCCGACGTCTGCGCGGATGTCGGCCAACCGCGCGTCGAGTGGGCCTTTGTCCGCGAACTCCGTTTCTGCTGCCAGCAGTAACCGATCTCGAACCTGCATATACCGAATATAGTTCGGTCTGGCGGGGTTGCAAGCGGGAATTCCGCCAGGCGGTAACTCGTTGAACAATCAACTACTGCAGGGCAAGGGAGTGTTACGTGGACGTTCGATTCGGACTCGATACCTTCGGCGACGTGACCGTCGACGGCGATGGCAACCGCCTTCACCAGGCTCAGGTGATCAGGAATACCGTCGACCAAGCGGTACTCGCCGATGAACTCGGCGTCGATGCATTCGGGATCGGCGAGCATCACCGCGACGATTTCGCCGTGTCGGCTCCCGACATCCTGCTCGCCGCCGCAGCGTCGCGTACTTCGCGGATCAAGCTCGGGACCGCTGTCACGGTGCTCAGCTCCGACGACCCGGTGCGGGTCTACGAGCGCTTCGCCACGCTGGACGCGGTCTCGAACGGGCGGGCCGAAGTGACGCTGGGACGAGGGTCGTTCACCGAATCGTTCCCGCTCTTCGGTTACGACCTTGCCGACTACGACAAGCTCTTCGCCGAGAAGCTCGATCTTTTCGACGCTCTTCGAACCGAGGAGGCGGTGACCTGGGAAGGCGCCACCCGGCGTCCCCTGATCGATACCGAGGTCTATCCGAAGACGGAACGAGGGAACCTCGATGTGTGGATCGGCGTCGGAGGCTCACCGGAGTCGGTCGTTCGCGCCGCTCGATATCGCATGCCGTTGATGCTCGCCATCATCGGTGGCGACCCCGTGCGATTCGCTCCGTATGTCGAGCTCTACCGAAATGCGCTGGAGCAGTTGGAGGTCCCTGCGCTACCGATCGGGGTGCACTCGCCCGGGTTCATCCACGACGACGACCGCACGGCGCGTGACCTGGTCTACCCGCACTACAAGGCGATGCGCGACCGGATCGGCGCGGAACGCGGTTGGCCACCTGCCACCAGGACTGGGTTCGAAGCCGAGGTGGATCACGGGGCGCTGTACGTCGGGTCGCCGGAAACCGTCGCTCAGAAGATAGCGAAGACGGTGACGGCGCTCGGTGTGGACCGCTTCGACCTGAAGTACAGCAACGGGACGATGCCCCACGAGCTCCTGATGAACACTATCGACCTCTACGGTTCGGCCGTCATCCCGCGAGTGCGCGAGCTGCTGGAGGCTGATACTCCATCGCTCGCGCGCTCGGCGGGGTGATCGGTCAGTTCGTGACGTCGAACAGTGGCAAGCGCAGCGCGCCGGAGGCGAAGTCAGGGACCGTGGGAGCCTTCGGACGGACCGGCGCGATCCGCTGATACGGCGCGCCCAACGGCGGCCGGGTGTCGGCTTCGCCCTTGTTCGGCCAAAACGCCATAGCGCGTTCGGCCTGCGCGGTGATCGTCAGCGACGGGTTCACACCCAGGTTTGCCGTGATCGCCGAACCGTCGGCGATGTGCAGACCTGGATGGCCGTAGACCCGTTGGAACGGGTCGATGACGCCGTGCTCGGCCGAGTCACTGATCACGCAGCCGCCGATGTAGTGGGCGGTCGCGGGCACGTTGAAGATGTCGGTCGCCAAGCTTTGCGGGTCACCTTCGACCTTCTTCGCGAATCGCCGTGCGACGTCGTGTGCCAGCGGTATCCAGGTGGGGTTCGGCTCGCCGATGCCCGGACCGGTCCGTAGCTGGCCGTGCTTGCGGTAGGAGGTCAGCGAGTTGTCCAGCGACTGCATGACCAGCAGGATCACAGAGCGGTCCGATGCTTTGTGTGCGTTGAGGCTGCGCGCGAACACCAACGGGTGCAAGACGATTGCGAGCAGGAACCGCAGGAAACGGAACGCCCCGCCGTCGATCATCGGAACGGTCTGCGGGAAGAGCACGTTCTGACCGGTGCCGTAATGGCAGACTTCGATGTGCGTATCCGCCGTCGGGTGGATCGACGACGTGATCGCGATGCCTTGGGCGAAGTCGTTCCGATTACGGGCGGACACGTTGATGATCGCTTCCGAGTTGCTCCGTGTCAGCTCACCCAGGGTCGGCGAGAGGTTCGGCAGGGTGCCGTCGTCCTTCAGTTGGTGCAGCAACTTCTGCGTGCCCAACGCGGCAGCGGCGAAGACGACGTGCTCAGCGGTGAGAGTCGTTGTGCCCCTGCGTACCACACCGTTGGACCGGCGAGTGTGCACGTTGTAGCCACCGCCGGGCCGTGGTGACACCGCGGTCACGGTTGTGAGCTCGTGGACCTTCGCGCCCGCCTTCTCGGCGAGGTAGAGGTAGTTGCGGTCCGTCGTGTTCTTGGCGTTGTGTGGGCAGCCGGTGAAGCATTGTGCGCAGTGGACGCAGCCCTTGCGTTGCGGACCGACGCCACCGAAGTACGGATCAGCGACTAGTTCGCCCTTCGCCTCTTCGTTGAAGAACACGCCGACCTCGGTGCGGTGGAAGGTGTCGCTGACACCGAGATCGTCGGCGACCTGCCTGAGCACGTCGTCCGCTGGTGTGAGCCTCGGGTTGGTCGTGACGCCGAGCATCCGCTTGGCCTGGTCGTAGTACGGCGCGAGTTCGGAACGCCAGTCGGTGATGTGCGCCCAGGCCTTGTCGGAGTAGAACGCGGGCAGCGGCTCGTACAGCGTGTTGCCGTAGATCAACGAACCACCACCGACGCCGGATCCGCTGAACACGAGGCACTTGCCGAGCAGGCTGATGCGCTGTGTGCCCGTCAGGCCGAGCTTCGGCGCCCAGATGGATTTCTTGATGTTCCAGTTCGTTTTCGGCAGATTCTCGGGACCCCACCTTCGACCCGCTTCGAGCACGCCGACGCGATACCCCTTCTCGGTCAGGCGGAGTGCGGTGACGCTGCCGCCGAAGCCGGAACCGATCACCAGGACGTCGTAGTCGAAGTCAGTCATGACACCACGGTAGGCGGTGGTGTGCAGGCGCTGAAGTGTGTTGCGGCCAGGAAATCGAGAAATTCGGCCACCTGCACCATTGCAGCGTCTCGGGGCCTAACGTCGAGGCGTGACATCCGAGAACAAAGCAAGCCCGTCCATCGCCATCGTCGGGACCGGGTTCGGCGGCCTTGCCGCAGCGATCGAACTGAAGAAGGCCGGCTACACGGACCTGGTGATTTTCGAGCGCGCCGACGGCGTCGGCGGAGTGTGGCGCGAGAACACCTACCCGGGAGCGGCGTGCGACGTCCCGTCGCCGTATTACTCGTTCTCGTTCGAGCCGAACCCGTTGTGGCCGCGCCGGTTTTCCGAGCAGCCCGCCATCCTCGACTATCTGCGCGGCGTCGCCGACGAGTACGACATCAAGCGGCACATACGTTTCAGCACCGCAGTGACAGGCGCCGACTTCGACGAGTCGACCTCGCGGTGGACCGTGCGGACCAGCGGCGGCGATGTCGAGGTGGACGTCGTGATCTCGGCGGTCGGGCAGCTGTCGCGGCCATCCTGGCCGAACATCAAGGGCCGCGACACCTTCGAAGGGGCGAGCTTCCACTCCGCCGAGTGGGACCACAGCGTCGACCTCGCAGGGAAGCGGGTCGCGGTGATCGGCACCGGAGCGAGCGCGATCCAGTTCGTGCCGGAGATTCAGCCGCAGGTCGCGAGGCTGTCGCTCTTTCAACGCACGCCTCCCTACGTCCTACCGCGTCCCGACACTGAGTTCTCGGCACGGCATCACAAGGTGTTCACTCGCGTACCGCTCACTCAGCGCGCGGAGCGGCTCGGCTGGTTCGGCATCACCGAGACCATGGGCATCGCGTTCCTTTATGCGCGCCCGCTGTCCAAGGCGATCGAACAGGCCTGCCGCACGCACCTGAAGTATCAGGTCAAAGACAAGGTGTTGCGGGCCAAGCTGTGGCCCGACTATCCGGTCGGGTGCAAACGAATCCTGTTTTCCAGCAACTATTTACCGTCGCTCACGCAGCCGAACGTGGAGGTCGTCACCGAGGGAATCGACGAGATCACCCCGACCGGGGTGCGAACCACAGACGGCGTGAACCACGATGTCGACGTCATCATCTTCGGGACTGGATTCACGGCGAGCGACTTCCTGGCACCGATGCAGATCCGGGGACGCGGCGGCAAGGAACTGCGTGAACAGTGGGCGGGCGGTGCGCAGGCGTACTTGGGTATGAGCGTCGTCGACTTCCCGAATCTGTTCCTCATGTACGGGCCGAACACGAACCTCGGTTCGGGGTCCATCGTGACGATGCTGGAGAGCCAGGCGCGATACATCGGCAAGGCCATAGCGCACTCGCAGGCAACCGGTCGGCCGATCTCGGTGCGAGGCGAGGTCGCCGAGAAGTTCGATCGGTCCCTGCAAGAGCGTCTGGTCGACGGGGTGTGGTCGAAGTGCAGCAGTTGGTACCGCAACGCGAACGGGCGAGTGAGTTCCAACTGGCCAGGAACCGTCACCGAATACCGTCGTAGAACCGCCAAGTTCGACGCCTCCGATTTCACGACTGTGTGATGTCGAAATCCGCCTGGCGGCATCGAGGTATCGCGTAGAAGGATCCAAAGGGACCTTCGTTACCCCGCAAGGAGCAACGCGATGAAATATCTACTGCTGGCGTACACCAACAAGGCGGACTGGGAATCGTTCGACTACACGAGCCCCGAGTTTGCGGCGACGTGCAAGTTCTACGAAGACATCGGGGCCGAGTTGACGGAATCCGGAGAGCTGGTGCTGACGGAGGGTTTGGCAGATCCGTCGGTGACCAAGACCGTCCGCAAGACCGCCACCGGACCGGTCGCCAGCGACGGACCGTACGCCGAGGTCAAGGAAGTGCTCGCGAGCTTCGCGATCGTTGATTGTGCGTCGCACGACCGGGCGATGGCGATCGCTGCTCGTATTGCCGAGAACGTCGGCGACACCATCGAGGTCCGCCCGATCCCTGGTGCACCGCCCACCGGGGACAACTGAGCCGGTGCGGCATTCTGCTGAGTTCGAGGACCTGCTGCGTGAGCTCGCGCCGCAGGTCCTCGGCGCGCTGGTTCGCCGGTACGGGCATTTCGACGTCGCCGAAGATGCGGTCCAGGAGGCACTTCTCGTCGCCGCACAGCAATGGCCCGTCGACGGGGTTCCGCAAGATCCGCGACCCTGGTTGATCAGGATCGGCTCGCGCAAGATGATCGACCTCCTCCGCAACGAGTCCGCACGTCGCGAGCGAGAGCTGACCGATGCTGCGCGTGCTCCCGTCGCCGACGTGGAACCCGTTGACGGTCAGGATGATTCGCTGGTCCTGCTGTTCCTGTGCTGTCATCCTGCGCTGACGATGCCGTCGCAGATCGCGCTGACGCTGCGAGCGGTCGGCGGTCTGACGACGACCGAGATCGCCCGCGCATTGCTCGTCCCCGAGGCGACGTTGGGGCAACGCATCAGCCGCGCAAAGCAGGCGATTCGCAAGTCCGGTGTCCCGTTCGGGATGCCGCCTTCCGGTGAGCAAGCCGAGCGGCTGGCCGCGGTGCTGCAGGTGATCTACCTGATCTTCAACGAGGGCTACGCGAGCACGGCCGGTCCGGTCATGACGCGAATCGAGCTGTCCGGCGAAGCGATTCGGCTCGCGCGAATGTTGCATGCCGCGTTGCCCGACGACGGCGAGGTCGCCGGATTGCTCGCGCTGTTGCTGCTCACCGATGCGCGGCGCGACGCGCGAATCGGCCAAGGCGGCATGCTGATTCCGATGGACGAGCAGGACCGTCACCTGTGGGATCGCGCGGCGATCGACGAGGGCGTCGACTTGATCACCGCCTCGATGAGCCGTGATTCGGCTGGTCCGTACCAGCTGCAGGCTGCTATCGCCGCTGTCCACGACGAAGCCTCCACGGCCGAGGAGACCGACTGGCTGCAAATCCTCGCGCTGTACACGCTGTTGGACCAGCTGACCGACAATCCCGTCGTGCGGCTCAATCGCGCGGTCGCGGTGGCGAAGGTGCATGGACCACGCGCTGGGTTGGCCGCTGTCGACGCTGTTGCGACCGACGATCGGGTGGCCTCGCAGCATAGGGTCGACGTGGTCCGGGCGCATCTGCTGGAGTCGGCTGGCGACCTGGGGGCAGCGGTCGAGCACTACCGCGCCGCAGCGCGGGCCGCGACGAACATTGCCGAACAGCGGTATCTGAAGACTCGCGCCGACCGGATTGCGCAGTCATCTCGATGAAGTGGATCCTGCACGTCGATCTCGACCAGTTCCTCGCAGCGGTCGAGAAGCGACGCCGCCCGCAGTTGCTGGAAGTCCCGGTGGTCGTCGGCGGTTCTGGAGATCCGACGAAAGCGCGGCAGGTGGTGGCCTGCGCGTCGTACGAAGCTCGCGCGTTCGGCGTCCACGCGGGGATGCCCCTTCGGGCGGCTTTCCGCAAATGTCCCGAGGCGGTGTTCTTGCCATCGGACGGTCCCGCGTACGACGAAGCGTCGGCCGAGGTGATGGGGATCCTGCGGTCGTTCGGGCTGCCGGTGCAGGTTCTTGGTTGGGACGAAGCGTTCGCCGGCGCCGAGACCGCCGATCCGGAGGGGCTTGCCGAAGACATTCGCGCAGCGATCTCGACCCGTGCGGGTTTGGTGTGCTCGGTCGGGATCGGCGACAACATGTTGCGCGCGAAGATCGCCACTGGGTTCGCTAAACCTGCTGGTGTGTACCGAGTTACGGCCGACAACTGGTCGGAGCTGATGGCCCACCGACAGACCGAGGCGTTGTGGGGGATCGGCAAGCGCACGGCAATTCGGCTCCAGACACTCGGTATTTCGACAGTCGACCACCTTGCCCGTGCCGAACCTGCTTTGCTTGCAAAGGAATTCGGTCCACGGATCGGTCCGTGGCTGGGGCGGCTAGGGCAAGGCATAGGCGGAACGGAAGTCGATACGACGCCTCGCGAGCCGACCTCTCGGAGTCACTCGACGACCTTCGCGTCCGACCTGACCGATCGCGCCGATATCGACGCCCAGGTGACGGCTCTTGCGCAGCGGGTCGCGGCCGAAGTGGGCGGCTCACGCCTCGTTTCGCGTGTCGCGGTGACCGTACGGACCGCCTCGTTCTACACGCGGACCAAGATCCGCAAGCTGGATTCGCCCACGTCGTCTGTCGACGCCATCGTCGCTGCCGCGCTGGCCGTTCTGGACCTATTTCCGCTGGACCGCCCGGTTCGGCTACTCGGAGTTCGGGTCGAGTTCGCGCATCAGCCCTGACCAGTGGGATATTCTCGCGCCGTGACGCTCGCACCAGGGTCGGAGTTCGCGGGCTACCGGATTGTGCGGCTGCTCGGCGTGGGCGGCATGGGAACGGTATACCTCGCGCGGCATCCCCGGCTGCCCAGAAACGATGCCCTCAAGCTGCTGAGCGCCGACTTTTCGCAGAGCGGTGATACCCGTAAACGTTTCGAGCGCGAGGCCGACATCACCGCCGGTCTCACCCACAAGAACATCGTCTCGGTCTACGACCGCGGCGCGATCGACGGTCAGTTGTGGATTGCGATGCAGTTCATCGAGGGCAGGGACGCGGCGGACCTGATCAAGGCCGGCCCTAAATCACTGACCCCGCGACGTGCCGTCAACATCATCACCGACGTCGCGCGCGGCCTCGACTACGCGCATCGACACGGACTGCTGCATCGCGACGTCAAACCCGCGAACATCCTCGTTCGGTCTGCCCCCGACGAGCCGAGTGGCGAGCAGGCGCTCATCACCGATTTCGGTATTGCGAGGACGACCAACGAGACTCAGCATCTGACGGTCGCAGGCGACATCATCGCGACGATCGCATACGCATCACCGGAGCAGTTGGAGGATCGCGACCTCGATCACCATTCCGACATTTATGCGTTGGGCTGCACGCTTTACGAGATGCTGACCGGGGAGAAGCCTTTCGCTCGGTCGTCGATGCCGGCAATGATCAATGCCCATCTGTCGGCGCCACCGCCACACCCTTCCGACAAGATGCCGTCGCTACCCCGCGCGCTCGACGACGTCATTGCGCGTGCGATGGCAAAAAACCCGCGCGACCGCTACAACACCTGCCGCGAACTCGCGGACGCCGCGAATCGGGCGCTGTTGATTCAACCGCCGCCGCAGATCCCCGTCCCGCCGACCGTCCGAACGTCGGCACCCCAAACCGTGCCCGCGCCGATCCGCCCGCTCGCACCACAGCCGCCGCCTCGACCACAAGTACCGCCGGTGCCGCCGAAAGGGCCGGTCAACGTCGGTGGAACGCTTGGCCGAACGCAGCCACCGGGGTCGCGTCGACCGCTGATCATGGGCGCGTCCGTGGCGGCAGCGTTGGTTTTCGTCGTCGCCGTCTTCTTCGCCATCAACAACAATTCCCCTGATCGTCCGACCCAGGACACGATCACGACGTCGAGCACGCCGGTCAACGACGACCCGCGCTGCAAGGGCCTCAGCAACGCTCAATGTGATCTTCGCAAACGCCTTCCGGCATCGCTGAGCGCGTACGAATGCAAGGCGGCGGACGATTCGGTGATGATCGAGGGCCGGGCCGCCATCCAGTGCGACGGGTCGCCCAGCGTGTTGTTGGTCCAGCTCGCGAGCGCGGCCGCGATGAACGCGGCGATTCAGAAGATCTACGACGAGGGTCTTCGGGAAAATCGAGCCGCGACATTCCCGACGCCGACGTCGAAAGACGACTGGAACAACCCCCAGAAGGTTCGGGGCGGCACTCTCGTCTCGACCGCCAAAAACGGAACGAATGTCATGTCCTGGAACTACGACACCGAGAACATCGTCATGCAAGCCAGATCGGACTCGCTGGACCCCGAGGGTCTGCGGGATTGGTGGAAAGACAACTCGATCCTCGCCACTGGGTGACGAGGATCGAGTCGCGGAGCGTCAGATCAGGACTTGGGGCGTAATGCGCCGAACAAGCCGTCCTTTTCGTCGTCCGGTCCCGCAGTGAAGTAGAGCGCGTTGTTGTCGCCCAAGCTCTCCCCGTTGCCGAACAGCAGTGCCCAGATGCCCTCGATCTCGACGTACTTGCCCTCGTCGTTGCGGACGAAATCCACGAACGTGGCGGTGGCGTCGTCGAATGCCACGATCCGGCCTGCGCCCGCAAAGTTGCCGACGAGGATCTTGCCGCTGAGCGGTCCGAAGCCTTCGGGAGCGATCGCGACGCCCCATGGTGCGTTCAGGCGGTCCTTGTCGACGAAGGTCCGGACCAATTTGCCTGTGCCGTCGAACTCCGCCAACTTGCCCTTGCCTGGCAGGTCCTTGGCTGCGGCCTCCTGGTCCTTGTCGAGCGAATCCTCTTCGCCTGCATCGAACTTGCCGGAACCCTTGGCGTCTTCGGGCTCCATCGTGGTCGCATACGACACGAACACCCGCTCACCGATCGTCGTGATGTTGAACGGTGCCGGGTCGCCAGGCTTGGTCTTCTTGCCCTTGCTGGGGTCCGCCGGATCGATCAGGTCGCCCGAGGCGAAGGGGTTCGCATAGCCGACAGTGGGGACCAACTTCCAGTCCTTGTCTAACTGGCGGACCTGGGGGTCCTCGCCGAAGTCGGCTGCAAGTAGCGTTCCGCCGTCACCGGGCGCGATCGCGATGCCGAGGAACGCCATGCCCTGGTCTTTGCCGTTGAACACCTCCTTCGACGGTCCGTTGTGGCGGACGATCGCTCCGCCCGGAGCCTGCTCGGTCCAGGCCGAGATGGTGCCGGAATCGGTGGCGAAGATGAATCGCGCTGAGCCGGTGAGGAGTTGGTGCTGACCCTCGAAGTCGACCGGCTGATCGGTGACGACGAACTTGTCCGATGTGATCGGGGCCGGATTGAAGATCACGCCGGTGGTCTTGCCGATGCTGGCGTCGGACGTGTCGTGGTCCGCGTTGGGGATCGTGACTTCTTTGAGCCCATCTTGGTGCAGCGTGCGAAGTGCCTCGTCGGGCGACTTGGTGACATCGCCGACGAACTCGAACGACTTGTCGCCGGCTCCGACCCAGAAATGGCCACCCGCGCCCTTGGGTCGAATGGCCAGACCCCAGGCGTTGACCAGGTCAGGGAAAACGAACTTGGCCTTGTATTCGTCCTTGTTGGCCGCAAAGTTGGTCTGTAGGTAGCTGTTACCGGGCAATGACTCGATCTCGGGGACCTTGGACTCCGACGACGAGCTGCCGGAATCGCTCGAGCAACCGGTGGCGACGGCGAGTGCAACGCCGACCGCAGTCGTCAGTGCCATAGTCGATCGCATCGTTTTCGACACGCGTAATCTCGCTCTCTGATCTCATATGCAGGACAACCTAAGAAAGGTTAGGCGAAACTAACGTAGGGTTGCCTCTTATTGCAATATCACCGACCGCGGATCGCGCCGGAAACGGCAGACCGGGTCGGCTAGCTGCTGACGACCTGCTCGATTCCAGGAGCTAGGACATCGCTCAGGTTCTCCCACGGAATGGTCACGACGATGAGCCCCACCGCATGCGGACCGACTTGTCCGTCGGTGAAATGGATCTCCATGCCCGACGGCGTCGGCAGCCAGTTCGCGAAGTTGGCTTCGGTCGGTTCGATGCCGCCGGTGAAGTAGTCGGCGCCTGCGTCGGTGGTGGGCAGAAGGGTCGCTGCCTCGGTCGAGAGCTTACGCAGGCCGGCCGCTTTGTCTGCGAACAGCACATCGAGAGTGATGGGCTGCGCGTTGTCGGTGTCGATCACGACGGTGGCGACCAGCGCACTCGGGTGTGCGCCTGGCGGGACGGCGTTCCATGAGGTCAGGAGCAGTCCGCCGACGACGTGTTCGCCGATGTGGCTGACTTCGCTGTCGGCACCCGTCAAGGTGAATACCTGGTCGGCATTGCTGTCGATCTGATCCTGCAGCGCTGCCCGGATCGATTCGTTGAATTCCTTTGTCACCGCGGCATTTGCGCCCTCGATCTGCGGCAGATCGACGTCGTAGGTCGAGTTGTTGGGCGTCGTACCCTTCACCTGAATCGACGTTTTCGTGAACGCCGCGGCTGGTTCGACGGCGACGGTCGTCGTCGACGGTGCACTCGACTTCGTAGCTGCGCGAGTCGTCGACGTCGCGGCCGCGGTGCTCGAATCCGACGACGAGCGCATTGCGAACGCCACGCCGCCGACGATGAACACCAATACCGCGGCCGCAGCAATTGCGATCCACATCGGTCGGCGTGATTTCGCGGGCGGAGTGGTAGGCGCGGGCGGTTGCTGCGGCGGCCGAGTTGGCTGCGGCGGTGGAGTCGGCCGGGGTGGTGGAAGGGTCGGCCTGGGTGGTGGCGTCGGCTGACGGTGCACCATTCGTCGCTGGGTCTGCGGGGGCGGATCGGCGCGGTTGTTCGTCGGCAACTGAATCGACAGCGCCCGGGCTGCGGCGATCGCCAGGTCGCGGCACGAGTCGTATCGGTGCTGCGGGTTTTTCGCCAATGCCCGCGCGATGACCGCGTCGATCTCGGGCGGCAGTTGCGGGCGCACCGTCGTCACTCGAGGGGGCGGCTCCTCGAGATGTGCGGTCACGACGGCGATCATGTTCTTGCGTGGATACGGGTGAAACCCGGTCAGCATCTCGTACAGCGTCGCGCCGAGCGCGTAGATGTCGGCACGGTGGTCGACAGCGTGTCCCTGCAGCTGTTCAGGTGCGGCGTACGCGATGGTGGCAATCACCTCGCCGGCGATCGTGAGTTGCCGAGTCTCTTCCATCGAGCGCGCGATGCCGAAGTCGGAGATCAGGGCTCGTTCGCCGCTGTCTTCGTCGGGCGCTGCCGTCACCAGGATGTTCGCGGGCTTCACATCTCGATGCAGCATCCCGAACCGATGCGCATGATCGAGCCCTTTGGCCGCACCGTGCACGATCGCTACTGCGCGCCCGGGCGACAAGACGTTCGTCCCAGCCGCGACCAGACCCGCCACATCGGTTCCCTCGATGTACTGCATGGCAATCCAGAGCTGGTCGCCTTCGACGCCACGGTCGTGCACGGCGACGATATTGGGGTGGTGCAGACGTGCCGCGAGATCGGCTTCCCGTTCGAATCGCGTGCGGGACATCGTGCTGCTCGAATGCTCACTGTTGAGCAACTTCAGCGCTTCCATCCGCGGTAAGCGTGGGTGCCGGGCGAGGTAGACCGATCCCATCCCGCCGCTTCCGAGTCGCCGTTCGATGGTGTAACCAGCGAAGGTCGAACCCGGTTCCAGCGTCACTGTTCAGAGAATAGCTTCACCCACCCTTGTGAGTCCTTTAGGAGTCCAGGGACTCCAAAAAGACTCACGAGGGGTAGCGGGCATACTCGTGGTCGACGAGAGGACATTCGCGTGCGCGCAATCCAGGTGACCCGGCTCGATGGACCCGAAGCGGTCGAACTTGTCGACATCGACGAGCCGAACGGTGATGGCAAGGTCGTGATCGACGTCTATGCGGCGGGGGTTGCGTTCCCCGATGCCCTGCAGAGTCGCGGTCTCTACCAGTACAAACCTCCCGTTCCCTTCGTGCCGGGTAGCGAGGTCGCCGGGATTGTGCGATCGGCGCCCGAAGGCGCAGGCGTGTCAGCCGGCGACCGCGTTGTCGGCCTCACCGCGCTTGGCGGGGGAATGGCAGAAGTTGCTGCGCTGCAACCGGATCTGGTGTTCAAGCTGCCGGACAGCGTGTCGCTGACCGCTGGAGCTGGCTTGTTGTTCAACGACCTGACCGTTCACTTCGCGTTGCTCCGCCGTGGTCGACTTACGAAGGGTGAGACGGTGCTCGTGCACGGCGCGGCCGGCGGCATCGGCACGTCGACGCTGCGCCTGGCCGGAGCGCTCGGTGCGTCGCGGACGATCGCAGTGGTCAGCTCGGAAGAGAAGGCCGAAGTCGCGCGGGCGGCCCGCGCGACCGACGTCGTCCTCGCGGACGGGTTCCTGGCGAAGGTCAAGGAACTGACCGGCGGCAAGGGCGTCGATATCGTCCTCGACCCGGTCGGCGGCGACCGTTTCACAGACAGCTTGCGTGCCCTCGCGCCTGCGGGACGTCTTCTGGTCGTCGGTTTCACCGGCGGCGAGATCCCGACCGTCAAGGTCAATCGGTTGCTGCTCAACAACGTCGACGTCGTCGGAGTCGGTTGGGGTGCCTGGTTCATGAGCCACCCCGGCTTCCTCACAGAGCAGTGGACGGACTTCGAACCGCTGCTCGCCTCCGGCACACTCGTTGCCCCGGAGCCGGTCACCTACCCGCTCGAAGAAGCTGGTGCGGCCATCGCGTCTCTCGAGAACCGGACCGCCAAAGGCAAGGTCGTTCTGACGGTTCGCGAATCCTGACCCTCGTGAGTCTTTTTGGAGTCTCTGGACTCCTAAAAGACTCACAACCGGTTGGACCTGCGCACGATCCGACCGCCGTCAGGTCCGCCGCCGGGTCCCATTTCTATGACGTGGTCGGCAGCCGCGATCAGCTGGTGTTCGTGCGTGATCACGACGACCGTGCCGCCGTCGGTGACGAGCTGTTGCAACACCGATAGCAGCACATCGGTGTCGGCGAGGTGCAGACCTGTCGTGGGTTCGTCGAGGACGTACAGCGTTGCGGCACTACCCCCGGACCGTAGTTCGGTCGCCATCCGCAGCCGCTGCGCCTCGCCGCCGGACAGCTGCGGCGCGGGTTCGCCGAGATGAAGGTATCCGAGGCCGACGCGCTGCAGATCTTCGAGTGCGGACCGGATGGCGTCCTCGCGGTCGAACACGGTCACCGCGCGGTCGACGCTGAGGGCGAGCACATCGGCGATGGTCAAGCCATGGACCGTCGCCGTCAGGGTCTCCGGGTTGTACCGCAGACCACGGCACGTCGGGCACATCGTTCTCAGATCAGGCAGGTACTGCAGATCGATGACCAGCTCGCCGAGCCCGTCGCATGCGGGGCACCGACCGTCCGGTGTGTTGTAGGAGAAGCGGCTCGCGTTCCAATCATGTTCGCGGGCAACGGGAGACAAAGCGAACAGCGCGCGGATTCGATCGAAGACGCCGTTGTAAGTGGCGGGTGTGGATCGGGAGTTGCGTCCGATCGGTGTGGCATCGACGACCTTGACGCGTGCGAGCGGGCCCTCGATCTCCACTGCCCCGACGTGCTGTGGAAGCGGCTCGCCGTTCAGCCTGGCAACCAGCGCGGGTACAGCCGACTCCAGCAACAACACGCTCTTGCCAGCGCCCGACACCCCGGTCACGGCTGTGATCGCGCCCAACGGCAGCGCGAGGTCGACGCCGTGCACGTTGTGGCGCCGCACGTTTCGTACGGTCACGGACCCTGGCGCCCTAGGTGCGTACGACGCGACGCCACGGACCGTTCGCTCGCCTGAGAGGAATTCGCCTGTCGAACAACTGGATTCGCGAATCTCGTCCGGCGTGCCGGTCGCGACGATCGAGCCACCGTAGTCACCCGCGCCCGGACCGAGTTCGATGATGTGGTCGCACTCGCGGATCAGGTCGAGATTGTGATCGACAACGACGACTGTGTGGCCACGAGCCACCATGCGCCGCAACATCTTCACCAGTGCGGCCGTATTGGACGGATGCATGCCGGTGGACGGCTCGTCGAGCACGTAGAGCACGCCCGTCGAGTCGTTGACTGTCGCTGCTGCGAGTTGGAGCCGCTGCCGTTCGCCGGTGGACAGCGTCGCTGCGGACCGACTCAAGGCCAGGTAGCCGACACCCAGTTCCACCAGTGGCTCGCGCAGGCGGACGATGTCGGCGGCTAGGGTGCGTGCGATCTCGGCTTGCGGGCCCGCCAACGCGCTACCGACCTCGTCGAGAAACGCCTCGACCCCGGCGATGGTGAGATCGCTTGCCTCCGCGACGTTTCGGCCCGCCAACGTGACCGACAACGCCTGCGGGTTGAGCTTCGTGCCGTGGCACACGGAACAGGTAGTCCGATGCATGAACGGCGCGATCCGGGTTCGGGTCGCGTCGCTGGTCGTCTTCTCCGCCAGCTTCCGTAAGGCCTCGACCGCGTTGTCGTACGTCGCGTTCATTGCAAAAGGGTTGCCCGCCTTGGAAATCACCGTGATGGGGACGTGCGTCGACGGACCGTTCAGCACGATGTCGCGCTCGCGTTCGGTAAGTTCGCGGAACGGGACGTCGGTGCGCACGCCGAGTTCCTTCGCCGCCGTTGCGAGAAACGGTCGGCCAGCGATGCGCCAGGTGACGACTGCGCCGTCGTCGATCGAGATCGTGTCGTCCGGAATCATCGACGACGGATCGATGTCGTCGCGTACGCCGAGACCGCCACAGGTGGGGCACGCTCCTTGCGGACTGTTGAACGAGAAGTCGATCGCCGACGGGTTCGGTATCGGCTCGCTGCAGATCGGGCAGGGTTTCGGCAGCTCGGGAACGTCGAAGTACGACGCGTCGACACCGTGACCGTTCACGCAGTGCCGAACGCCGAGCCGCGAGTACATGAGTCGGAGGCCGTTGAGCAGCTCGGACGCGGTCCCGACGGTGCTGCGCGGTCCGGGAACGGGTGGGCGCTGCCGCAGGGCGAGCGCCGGCGGAAGGTATTCGACCGAGTCGACTGCAGGCCGCTCGGACTGGTCGAGTCGGCGGCGGGTGTAGGCAGACAGTCCTTCCAGGTACCGTCGGCTGCCTTCGCCGTAAAGAATTCCCATTGCGAGACTGGATTTTCCGGACCCGGAGACGCCTGTGATGGCAATCAGTCGGTGCAGGGGGATATCCAGTGAGACGTCCTTGAGGTTGTGCTCGCGCGCGCCGCGCACGCGGATCATCGACCACGGCGGCGCTGGGCTCATAGGCCGCAATGTTAGCGTCGGCCATGGTCGAGAAGGTGCTGTCGAACCGCACGCTCAACCGAACGCTGCTTGCCCGCCAGCATTTGCTGGAGCGGACCGAGCGCAGTGTGCCCGACATGCTCGACCACCTCGTCGGGCTGCAGGCACAAGACGTCCCGCCGCCGTTCGTCGCGTTGTGGAGCCGCGTCGCCGACTTCGATCCCGAGGTTGTATCAGCCGGGCTCGACGACCGTTCGATGGCACGAATCACTTTGATGCGCGGCACCATTCACCTTGTCACAGCCGCCGATGCGTTGCGGATCGCACCGCACATCCAGCCACAGCTCGAGAAGATCCCGTTTCGGAAGGGCTTCAACTACGGTGCGACGTTCGGGATGGATCCCGAGGACGTGCGCGCTCGCAGTGAGGCTCTACTCGGTGACGAGCCGATGACTGCCGCGGACCTCCGTGCGCTCGTTGCTGCCGAATGGCCCGACCGCGAACCCGGACCGGTACTGCAAGCGCTGCTGTATCTGCTTCCCGTCCTGCAAACGCCACCTCGCGGCAAGTGGAAATGCAACAACCGCCCGACCTGGTCGCGGATCGAAGCGTGGCTGGGGAGTCCGCTGGTACGCGACTACCCGGTGGACGATCTGGTCCTGCGGTACCTGCGCGCGTTCGGTCCGGCGTCGACCATGGACGTTTCGACGTGGTCCAAACTGACCGGCCTGAAGGAGGTCGTCGAACGTCTCGGTGATCGGGTCCGCACCTATCGAGACGAAGCGGGCAGGATGCTCTACGACGTCGCCGACGGGCAGTTGGCCGAACCCGACGTGGTTGCGCCCGTTCGGTTTCTGGGTTGGTACGACAACGCGCTCTTGTCGCACAAGGACCGCACTCGAATCGTGCCGCCGGACCTGCAGATTCCGCTCGGTTCGCTCGGCGGCCTACCCGCTTCCATGCTCTTGGACGGATACGTAGCAGGCATGTACGACGTCGTCACTTCGGCCGACACCGCGACCCTTCGCCTCGCGTCGGGACGTCGTTTCTCTCGTCGCGAGGTCGGTGAAATCGAGGCCGAGGCGATGGCTCTGCTGCGATTCCTGGAGCCCGACAAGACGCCGGTCTTCCTACCGTTGTGAGTCTTTTTGGAGTCCATAGACTCCTAAAAGACTCACGACCGATTTGGGCCTTCATCTGATCACCTGAACAGGTGTACGGTCATTTGGTGGACCGCAGCCAACTCCGCAGCGTCGTCGGCATGGCCGTCGTGGTCATCGCGCTTCACGTTGTCGGCTGGGGCGTTCTCATCTTCTTCGTCGCGCCAGGCAACTACACCGTGCAGGGCAGTGTGTTCGGAATCGGGCTCGGCGTCACTGCGTACACCCTCGGTTGCAGGCACGCCTTCGACGCCGATCACATTGCGGCGATAGACAATACGACCCGCAAGCTGATGGCGGAGGACAAAAAACCGATGTCGGTCGGTTTCTGGTTCTCGTTGGGTCACTCGACGGTCGTGTTCGTCCTTGTCGCGATGCTGGCGTTCGGCGTCAAGCAACTTGCGTCGTCGTTGTCCGACGAAGGGTCCGATCTCGAACGCTGGACCGGGTTGTTCGGCACGACCGTCTCGGGGACCTTCCTCATCCTGATCGGTCTGCTCAATCTGGCGTCGATGGTCGGGATCTATCGGGTGTTCCAGGAGGCGAAGCTCGGCCGCTACGACGAAGAAGAGCTCGAGCGGCAGCTCGACAACCGCGGTGTGCTCAACCGACTGCTCGGACCGGTCGTCAAAGCGGTCCGTAAGCCGTGGCACATGTATCCGGTCGGGCTGCTGTTCGGCCTCGGCTTCGATACCGTGACCGAGGTGAGCTTGCTCGTCATTGCAGGCGGCGCGGCGACGACCGGATTGCCGTGGTACTCGATCCTCGTGTTGCCCGTCCTCTTCAGCGCGGGCATGTCACTGTTCGATTCGCTCGATGGTTCGCTGATGAACTACGCCTACGGCTGGGCGTTCGCGCGGCCGGTACGCAAGCTCTACTACAACCTCGTCATCACCGGGCTCTCGATCGTGGTGGCCCTGTTGATCGGAGTCCAGGAGATCATCTCGATCTTCACCGATCGCCTCGAGATCACGACCGGCCCGCTCGGGTGGATCGGCGGCCTCGATCTCGGCGCGATGGGATTCATCATCGTCGGACTGTTCATCGCGACGTGGACGGTCGCGATCGTCGTCTGGAAAGTCGCTGGCGTGCAGGACCGCTGGGACGCTCGCCTGAAGGTGCCCGCCGAGTAGGTCGTCATTGTGCGGGCCTGGGCTCCGTCCTATCGTGGGTACCGGGCCCACGTCTCAGTGGTCCGAGCGAGGCAGCGATGCACGAGATGTCGATCACGCAGAGCGTTGTCGATGCTGTGTGCGAGCATGCCGCCGGGCGCCATGTGCTCTCGGTGAAGATTCAGGTCGGTGCGTTGTGCGCGGTCGTCGGTGATTCGATGCAGTTCTGCTTCGAACTGGTCACCGCCGGGACCGTCGCAGAGGGTGCCAGTCTCGTCATCGACGAGCCGCCCGCGACAGGCCACTGCCACGTGTGCGGCAGCGACTTCAGCGTCGCGGACTTCATCATGCTCTGTCCGTGCGGTAGTGCCGATGTCGAGATTCTGACCGGCCGCGAGTTGCGGATCCTTTCCATGGAAGTGAGCTAGCAATGTGCGCAACGTGTGGGTGCGGCGACGACGACGGCGTGGTTATCACTGTGCCCCACGACCATTCACACGAACACGATCACGTCCATGAGCACGGGGACGATCACTCGCACGACCATGTGCACGACCACAGTCATTCGCATGACCACGTGCACGACCATTCACACGGCCATGACCACGACCACGACCATGACCACGGCCATACCGAGACGATCACGCTCGAGCAAAAGGTGCTCGCCAAGAACGACCTGCTCGCCGAGCGCAATCGCGGCTGGCTGGCTGGGCGGGGGATCGTGGCGCTCAACATGATGAGTTCACCAGGCTCGGGGAAGACGACGTTGCTCGCGCGCACCATTCGTGAGATGTCGAGCAGTCGCCCGATTGCCGTCATCGAGGGCGATCAGGAGACGACGCTCGACGCCGATCGGATCAAGTCGGCGGGTGCCTCGGTCGTTCAGGTCAACACCGGGGCAGGCTGTCATCTCGACGCCGAAATGATGCAGAACGCGCTGACCGCGTTGGATCCGCCGACCGGATCGTTGCTCTTCATCGAGAACGTCGGGAACCTCGTGTGCCCGGCTTTGTTCGATCTTGGCGAGCGCGCGAGAGTGGTGGTGGTGTCGGTTACCGAAGGTACCGACAAACCGTTGAAATACCCTCATATGTTCGGCGCCGCGGACCTGGTGATCGTCAACAAGGTCGATCTGCTGCCCTACGTCGACTTCGACGTCGCAATGTGCGAAAAGTACGCTCGCTCAATCAATCCCGGGCTCGAGCTGATGACCCTGTCGGCGACAACTGGGGAGGGGATCGACCGCTGGTACGAGTGGGTCGAAGATCGTACAACATAGATCATCTACGGCGTTGACATTCACGATCTTGAGTAGCAGATTAGTGAGCAGTGTCACACAAGAGGGCCGACGGTCGACTCCGGTGACACAGGGACTACAGCCCCAGTCCTGGAAGGCAGCTCACTATGCCGACGAAAGAAGCAATCAAAGCCGAAGAGACCCTCATTCACGTGCTGTGGATCAATGCGGGCCTCAGTTGTGATGGTGATTCGGTCGCCCTGACCGCCGCCACTCAACCCAGCATCGAGGAGATTGCCCTCGGTGCATTACCCGGACTTCCTCAGATCGCGGTGCACTGGCCGTTGATCGATTTCGAGTGCGGACCGCAAGGCGGTGCGGACGACTTCCTCGAGTGGTTCTGGAAAGCCGACCGCGGCGAGCTGGATCCATTCGTCCTGGTCGTCGAAGGATCGATTCCGAACGAGCAGCTGCACGACGAAGGCTATTGGTGCGGTTTCGGCAACAACAGAGAGACCGGACAACCTGTCACCACCAGCGAGTGGCTCGACAAGCTGGCGCCCAAGGCGACTGCGATCGTCGCAGTCGGCACGTGCGCGACCTACGGCGGCATCCACGCGATGGCAGGTAACCCAACCGGCGCGATGGGTGTTCCCGATTACCTCGGCTGGGATTGGAAGTCCAAGGCGGGCATACCAATTGTGTGTGTTCCCGGGTGCCCGATCCATCCGGACAACCTGTCGGAGACCCTGACCTACCTGCTGTACATGGCAACGGGTCAAGCTCCGATGATTCCGCTCGACGACGCGCTGCGCCCGCAGTGGTTGTTCGGCAGCACCGTGCACGAAGGGTGCGACCGCGCCGGCTATTACGAGCAGGGTGATTTCGCCAGCGAGTACGGCTCGCCGAAGTGCATCGTGAAGCTCGGCTGCTGGGGGCCGGTAGTCAAATGCAATGTCCCCAAACGGGGTTGGATCAACGGTGTCGGCGGTTGCCCGAATGTCGGCGGAATCTGCATCGGTTGCACGATGCCGGGATTCCCGGACAAGTTCATGCCGTTCATGGACGAGCCGCCAGGTGGGAAGCTGTCGACCAAGGCCTCTGGACTCTATGGGTCAGCGATTCGCAACCTGCGCAAGGTCACCAAGAAGACACTCGACAAAGAGCCTGCTTGGCGTGCCCGCGGACCGAAACTCACCACCGGTGCCACGCGCACCTGGTAACTCCAGCACGGCCAGACTTGCAGTTTGAGAGGCAATTTTCCATGACAACGATAATTCCGGGTGCATCGAGCAAGTCGACAGACGCCGACGGTCTGGTGGAGATGGCGTGGGACCCCATCACCCGCATCGTCGGCAGTCTCGGCATCTACACGAAGATCGATTTCAAACAGAAGGAAGTCGTGGAGTGCCACAGCACGTCCTCGATCTTCCGGGGCTATTCGATCTTCATGAAGGGCAAAGACCCGCGCGACGCGCACTTCATCACGAGCCGCATCTGCGGCATCTGCGGCGACAACCACGCGACCTGTTCGTGCTACTGCCAGAACATGGCCTACGGGGTAAAGCCGCCGAACCTCGGCGAATGGATCGTCAATCTCGGCGAGGCCGCTGAATACATGTTCGACCACAACATCTTCCAAGAGAACCTGGTCGGCGTGGACTTCTGCGAGAAGATGGTGTCCGAGACCAACCCCGGCGTGCTCGAACTGGCCAATCGCACCGAGGCGCCGCATGCCGGCGACCACGGAATGAAGACCATCGGCGACATCATGCGGTCGCTGAACCCGTTCACGGGCGAGTTCTACCGCGAGGCCCTGCAGGTCAGTCGGTGGACGCGAGAGATGTTCTGCCTCATGGAGGGTCGCCACGTTCATCCGTCGACGCTCTATCCGGGCGGCGTGGGCACCGTCGCAACGATTCAGTTGATGACGGACTACATCACGCGACTCATGCGCTACGTCGAGTTCATGAAGAAGGTCGTGCCCATGCACGACGACCTGTTCGACTTCTTCTACGAGGCGCTGCCCGGCTACGAAAAGGTCGGCCTGCGCAGGACACTGCTCGGCTGCTGGGGATCGTTCCAGGATCCGGATGTCTGCAACTTCGCCTACAAGGACATGGAGAAGTGGGGCCGGGCGATGTTCGTCACGCCGGGCGTCGTCGTCGACGGAAAACTGGTCACGACATCACTGGTCGACATCAACCTCGGCATCCGAATCCTTTTGGGCAGTTCGTATTACGACGACTGGACCGACCAGGAAATGTTCGTGAAGAAGGATCCGCTCGGCAACCCGGTCGACCGGCGGCACCCGTGGAATCAGCACACGAACCCGCATCCGCAGAAGCGGAACATGGACGACAAGTACAGCTGGGTGATGTCGCCGCGTTGGTACGACGGCACCGACCATCTCGCGCTCGACACCGGTGGCGGCCCGCTCGCGCGGTTGTGGCCGACGGCGTTGGCTGGGCTCGTCGACATCGGCTATGTGAAGTCGACAGGGCACAGCGTGCAGATCAATCTGCCGAAGACTGTGCTGAAGGGACCGGTCTCGTTCGAGTGGAAGATTCCGGTGCACGGCAGCAACACGATCGAACGCAACCGCGCACGGACGTACTTCCAGGCCTACGCGGCGGCGTGTGCGCTGCACTTTGCGGAGAAGGCGCTCGTGGAGATTCGCGCGGGCCGGACCAAGACGTGGGAGAAATTCGAGGTACCCGACGAGGCAATCGGTTGCGGATTCACCGAGGCGGTCCGCGGAGTTCTGTCCCACCACATGGTGATTCGCGACGGCAAGATCGCCAACTACCACCCGTATCCGCCGACGCCGTGGAACGCGAATCCACGCGACAGCTACGGCACACCGGGACCGTACGAAGACGCGGTGCAAGGGCAGCCGATCTTCGAGGAGAACGACCGCGACCACTTCAAGGGCATCGACATCATGCGGACCGTCCGCAGCTTCGACCCTTGCCTGCCATGCGGCGTCCATATGTATCTCGGAGAGGGCAAGACGCTCGAAAAGTTGCATTCGCCAACGCAATCCGTCACCGGCGAATGACAGCCGAATGACGACGGATGCGGATGGGTGGCGCGAAGCTGGCGATCGAATCGAGACATTGCTCGACGCCAGCTCGGCTGGCGGCGTGGTTGCTCGCGAACGTGCCGAGCAACTCGTCCGCGAGGTTGTAGATCTCTACGGCGCAGGGTTGGAGCGCATCGTCGCGTTGGTGCGCACCAACCATGCGCTGCTGGACCAATTCGCGTCGGACGAGCTGATTGCCAGCCTGCTGCTCGTGCACGGACTGCACCCGCACGACGTCGAGACCCGGGTCCGGTCCGCGCTCGACAGCGTCCGGCCCTACCTCGGTAGTCATGGCGGCGACGTCGAACTGATTGCCGTCGAAAATGACGTCGTGCGGCTGCGATTGACGGGCAGTTGCAAGAGCTGTCCGTCGTCGTCGGTGACGCTCGAGCTCGCTGTGAAGGATGCGGTCCAGGCAGCCGCGCCCGAGACGACCGACATCGAAGTGGTCGGCGAGCCCGTCAAGAGTGCCGGCCTGATTTCGGCGGAATCGCTGATGTCGCGCGTGCATTCGGAGTCTCACCACGCTGGCGCGTGGGTGGCGATTCCGGAACTCGCGGAGTTGCAACCGGGCGAGATCGGCGGGTTTGCGGTCGCGGGCTTGCCGATCTTGACTTGCCGGATCGGCGACGATCTCTACGCGTACCGGGATCGATGTCCGTCGTGCATGAAGTCGTTGGCGGGTGCGCTGCTGGCTCGCCGCGCGGGCGGAGTTGCGGGCGATGTGGTGCTGCGCTGCCCGGTCTGCCACGCGCACTACGACATTCGGCACGCTGGCGCCGGAATCGATGACAGTTCGGAACACCTCGACCCCCTACCTGTTCTGGTCCGTGACGGCGTTCTTTCCGTCGCGGTTCCGGTGACGGAGGGCGCCGGGTGAGTGGCTCGCCGTTGGACGTATTGCGTCGGATAGCGGCCGACCGACCGCGAGCCGTCGTCGGTGAGCGCTGCGAGATGTGTGCCGAGCCGATTCGTGACGAACATCAACATGTGGTGAGTTTGCAAGGGCGCCAACTCATGTGCGTGTGTCGCGGCTGCTATTTACTCTTCACCGACCAGCAGGCGGAGCTGCGGTTCCGCGCGGTCCCGGACCGCTATTTGTCGTTCCCCGATTTCGCTCTGTCGCCCGGTCGTTGGGACGCACTGGAGATTCCTGTCGCGCTCGCGTTCTTCTTCCACAATTCGACGATCGGCCGGACCGTTGCGTTCTACCCGGGTCCGGCCGGTGCGACGGAATCGGAGCTCCCGCTCGACGCGTGGGAGCAGGTGTGTGCGGAGAACCCGTTGCTCTCGGTCGTACTGCCAGACGTCGAAGCGTTGTTGATCCGAATTCCGGAGCGCGGCGAAGGCGATCCGGAGTGCTACCTCGTTCCGATCGATGCCTGCTATCAGTTGGTCGGCGGCTTGCGGCAAGTGTGGCGAGGGTTCGACGGTGGCCAGGACGCGCGACGGGCAATCGACGAGTTCTTCGCGACGGTCACCGCGCGGAGTAGGGTGGCGAAGGTGCCATGACCGCCTTGACCTTCACCGTTCTGGATGTCGCACCGCAGCCATACGCTGCCGAGCCGATCCTCAACGCGCGGCTTCGCATCGAGGAAGGCACGGGCGCGACCGTCCATGCCATTGCGCTGCGCTGTCAGGTCCGGATCCAGCCGCACAAGCGCCGCTACTCCGAAGCTGAGGCCGAAGGGCTGCTCGACCTTTTCGGTCCGCGTGATCGGTGGGGGTCGACGCTGCGAAACTTCTTGTGGCTCAATGCCAGTGCGATGGTTCAGGGCTTCACTGGCTCGTGTGAGGTGGACCTACCGATGCCGTGTACGTACGACTTCGAGGTATCCGCGTCGAAGTACTTGCATGCGCTAGAAGCGGGCGGCCTCGCGGTGCCGCTCGAATTTCTTTTCAGCGGAACGATTTTCACCAAGTCGGAGTCGGGATTCAGCGTCGGCCAGGTGCCATGGGACCGCGAAGCGTCCTACGACATGCCGGTGCAGGCATGGAAAGACTTGGTGGCCGCCCACTTTCCGAACAGCGGCTGGGTGCGGCTTGATCACGCGACGGTTGCGACCCTTGCCCGCTTCAAGTCCGAACGCGGGTTGATCAGTCTCGACGACGCGATCAATCTGCTTGTGGCACGGGAGGCGGTCGAATGAGCCCGGCGAATAGTGCAGACAATGTGCGTGCGGTGGCTGACGCCGTTCTGTACGAGGGGTACTTGCTGTATCCGTATCGGTCGACGTCCTCGAAGAACCAATCACGCTGGCAGTTCGGCGTTCTCGGACCACCCGGTGCCGCAGCCGGTGGGATGGGGGAAGAGCCAGGGATGTCGAGCCAGGTGCTCCTCCGTCCTGGTGACTGGGCTCAGCTTTCCGTCACCGTCCGGTGCTTGCAACTGCAGCATCGGCAGGTCGAGGCCGCGTCCGACGGCGAGTATCAGCCGGTCGACGAGCTGGTAGTCGCTGGGACGCAATGGATCACGTGGGACGAGGCCATCGAGCGTGAGGTCGAGCTGGGTCCGTTCACGGTCGACGAGTTGCTCGGTGGGTTCAGTCTTCATGTCGAGTTCTCTGGCGGCGTGGAATATGAGTCTCTCGACGGCGGTCGGATATCTCGGACGAGGTGGCCGCTGCGAGGCGTCATGACGTTGACCGGTACGAATATCGGCGGGTTGGTTCGCGTGGGTATCGAGGTGCGCAACACTGCCGAGCCGGCGGCCGACAAGGATGCCGCAATCCGGACGTCGTTCATCGGCGCCCACCAGATTCTTACGGTCCAAGGTGCTCAGTTCGTCTCGTTGCTCGAACCGTCGGACGACGACGCTACCGCCGCAGCGGCGTGCAAGCACTCGCGGTGCTTCCCGGTCCTGGCTGGGTTGCCGGGGGAGACCGACACGATGTTGGTGTCGCCGATCATCCTCTACGACTATCCGGAGGTTGCCGAACAGAGCGCAGGAGCGCTTTTCGACTCGACGGAGATCGACGAGATTCTGAGTCTGCGCATCATGACGTTGACCGACGAGGAGAAGGCGCAGGCGCGCGCAACCGACCCAATGGCGGCGGCGATCATCGACCGTTGCGATGCGATGTCGCCCGCCGACATGCAACAACTGCACGGCATCTTGCGCGACCCGCACGCTCGTCTCGTCCCTGAGTTGGACGACGACATCCCGTGGTGGACAGAGGAGGCCGACGGCACGGTCCAACCCGATGTCGATGGCGTGATCGTCGACGGCGTACGCATCGCGAAGGGCAGCATGGTCCGCATTCAGCCGTCCCGTCGCGCGGATGCGCACGACTTGTTCTATGCCGGGCAGATCGCGCGGGTGACGCTCGTACATGGTGACGTCGACGGCGAAATCCACGTCGGGGTCGTCCTCGTCGAGGATCCGGCCTCGGAAATGCACGAATGGTATGGCCGGTACTTGTACTTCGCGCCTGACGAATTGCAGCCACTTTCGTCAGAAGCGGTGAAAGGAAAGGAGAAAATCCAATGAGGATTATGGGAGAGATTGCCACCGTATTTGTGGCGGTCGGGCTGGTCGCCGGAATTGCTATCGGCATCAGCTCGATCCCGGATATCAAGCGGTACCTGCGAATTCGTCATATGTAGTGAAAGTCCTCGTCGCGGGCATCGGCAACATCTTCCTGTGTGACGACGGTTTCGGACCGGAAGTGTTGCGCAGGATGGCAACTCGTGAGCTCCCCAGCGGAGTTCGCGCGGTCGACTTCGGCATTCGTGGTGTGCATCTCGCCTACGAACTGCTCGACGGCTGGGACGGGCTCGTTCTTGTAGACGCCGTGCCGAACCGCGGTGCGCCGGGAACGCTCAGAGTGTTCGAAATCGACGATCCGAGCGCGCTGGGTCATGCGCAATTCGATGCTCATGCAATGGATCCCGGCGCGGTGATCGCAAGTCTGCGCGCGCTCGGCGGCGAGCTACCGCCGACCGTCGTCGTCGGCTGCCAGGTGGGCAGCGTCGACGAGGGAATCGGTCTGACACCGGCGGTGGCGGGAGCGGTCGACGAGGCCGTCGACGCAGTGTTCGATGTGCTCGGAAGGATGGTGGCGCAATGTGCCTCGGAATCCCCGGCCAGGTAGTCCGCATGCTCGAGGGGTACGGCGACCAACTCGCCTTGGTCGACGTGGTCGGCGAACAACGCCGCGTGAACATCGGCATGCTCCCCGAAGGCGTCACGGTCGGCGCGGGGGATTGGATCGTCATTCACATGGGTTTCGCCATGGAGAAGACCGACGCTGCCGGCGCAGAGAAGGCGATGTCCGGCTTGGAGATGATGGGTCGTCCCCGCGACCTCCCCTAACCCGTGCGCGCGTCTCACCCATCCAGGGGTGAAATTCACGCACGGTTCGCTGCGGTCATATCGCTGATCCGGCGTTGCAACGCCTGTCCGGCTGGAAGTTGCGCCACGAGGGTGCGCAGCACAGGCATCGCAGCCGCGACCTGGGCGTCATCCAAAATGTAGTTGAGGCCTTGATAGAGGTTTTGTTCGATCTGGCTCACGATTTGTGCGGCGACGAGGCCCGCCGAGGTGAGCGACAGTACTGTGGTCCGCCGGTCCGCAGTACCGGCAGTCGACTCGACAAGGCCCTTGCTTGCGAGCGTGCTCATCAGCCTGCTCGGGCTACCTCCCTCGCAGACAAGACGCTGCCCAATCTCTCGTACGGTCAACGGGCTCTTTGCATCCCGCAAAACCGCGATTGCCTCAGCTTGCGAAGGCGTGAGGTCGTGCGGCTTGAGTGCTGCCGTGAGCGCCCGCGCCCCTTCGCGCTGGGCGGCGAGGACGAGGTAGCGGAATTCCTCTATCGAGTCCATCTTCACAGCATATTGCGTCTTGCAAATCGATGACGTGTCACGTTAATATGATGACACGTCACCTACTTTGAAAGAGGCCACATGTCATCCACTCAGCCAACCCTCGTCACAGTCCCTTGCTTCTCGGGAGCTCCGTGGGACGAGCATCAGCTCGCACCGCTGCAGGCCTACCCGGTGCGCACGATGCGCCTCCCCGAGGCGGTCGACGAGGTCGAGCGGTACGCGGACTTCGTCGCCGAGCAAGTCGAGGGCCTCGATGACTATGTACTAGTCGGCGACTCGTTCGGCGCCGTCATCAGCCTCACCCTCGCGCTGCGGCAACCAACCGGACTTCGTGGATTGGTGCTCTCCGGCGGGTTCGCGGCCAACCCCCTCCCGCGCTGGAAGGGCATCGCCGCGCGCGCCTCGCACTACGCCCGCGGACCGCTCTACCGGAACGGCACACTGCGCTTCCATGCTCGCGAGCTCGCGTCGCGGTTCGACCGCGATGCCGAGGTTCCGCACACCCAAAACGATTACCGCCAGTTGTTCGTGGAGAACACGCCAGCGGGCTCCTATAGCGCGCGTGTCACGAGCGTCATTTCCTTCGACGTGCGCGATCAACTCGCCAAAGTCAGCGTCCCCACCCTGCTCATCACCCCGGAAGACGACCAACTCGTCGGCGACCAAGCCGCTCGGGAGCTGCGCGAAGGCCTCCAGAACGCCCGTGAGGTGGTGCTCCCTAGCACGGGGCACATGTTTCGCTTCACCCACCCGAGCCTGTACGGCCAGACGATTGTGGAGTTTCTGCAAGGCCTCGACAGTCCCGCACGCGAGAGCCGTGCGCGCGTCTCACCCCTGCCGGGGTGAAATTCACGCACAGTCAGTGCAGGCCGCGCATGACGGCGTCGACCAGCGATTGAGCTACGCGGCTGGGTATTTCGCCGCCGTCAGGTCCGTGCTCGAAGTAGTGCAGGAACGCTTGTTGAAAGCAGGCGCCGAATAGCAAGGCAGCGATTGCGTCCGGGTCGGAGTCGGCGGCGATGCGGCCGAGTCGTTGCTCGTCGCGCAGGTAGTTGGCCAGCCACGAGACCACGTTTGCCGGTCCGGCACCGTACTTGGCGAGTGACTCGCGGGTCGCGGCGAGGAGGCTCGGCGCCGCCAGGAGTGAGCCCATCATCGGGAACGTCGTCCCGTAGAAGCGCAACGCATCGTTCGCAGCCGCGACGAGGTTGTCGGCGACCGTCCCGGACCCTGCCTTCGAGACCGGCGCGAATGCCTGGACCCGCTCGGAAAACACGTGCAGCAACAGATCTTCTTTGTCGCGAAAGTACTTGTAGAGCAGCGGCTCGGAGCATTCGGCCACGCGCGCAATCTCTTTCGTCGTCGCGCGTGCATAGCCCTGCGTGCGCATGACCTGCGCGGCCGCGTCGAGTATTCGATCCCTGGTGCTCACAGTCCTCCACCTTGACAAGCGCGTTAGCGATCACTAACCATAGAGGTTAGTAATCACTAACCACGGGAGGTTCGGATGGAAATAACAATCTTTGGCGCGACAGGCGGAACCGGCGTCGAGTTGGTCCGGCAGTCGCTCGACGCTGGTCATCGGGTCACGGTGGTCGTTCGCGATCCCGCGCGCCTACCTGCCGAGCTTCGGGATCGAGTCGACGCTGTGACCGCTGACGTTTTCGATCCGGCAGCGCTCGAAGCCGCGGTGAAGGGGCGCGATGCGGTGCTGACCGCAATGGGTTCGCGGACGGGCCTGAAGGCCACAACAGTGTGTGCGGATAGTGCGCACGCGATCGCGCTCGCGATGGCGGCCACGCAGACTCGTCGGTTGCTGATGGTCAGTACGAGCGGTCAAGTTGCCGACTCCGGTGACGGCGCCATCATGCGGACCGTGTTGAAACCGCTTATCCTGCAACCGATTTTCAAGAAGGTGTACGACGATATGCGCGCGGCGGAGCGGCATCTGGAGGCAACCGATCTGGATTGGACCTTCTTCCGGCCGTCCAAACTGACCAATGCCGAGTTGAAGCTGCCGTACCGTACCGCCGTCGACCGAAACATCAAGCACGGCCTGACCACCTCGCGCGCGGACCTCGCTCACTGCATGTTGCGCACGATCGAGGACCGCTCGTCGATCAGGCGCTCGATCTCGGTCGCCTCCTGACGCCGGGAACTGTGCGTGAATTTCACCCCTGGGAGGGTGAGACGCGCGCACGGGGTCAGGTGGTGGCGAGGCGCCGATTGGTCCGTTCGAGCTGCCATTCCGTCCAGTAGCGAAGTTCGTCGACCTGTTGGGGCGCGAGCCAATCGCAGACGAAGTCCCAGTGGATGGCAACGTAATCGCCTGCGTGTAGGTGCGAGACGAACTCGCCGGCGTCCACTCGACTACGGACCGTACGTTCCTGCGGATCGCCGAGTTCCAGCGTGCCGTCGAACTCGAGCGGCCTCGACTGCACGACCACTTCGCCGGCGCGGACCTCGGTGACCTTGCCCCAGCTGATGCGGCACGAGTCGAGGACCTGCAGTGGTTGCGGCATCCCGCTGCCGAGCAACCGCGTCCAGGGGTAGACGCCGAAGACGTGGAATGCGTGGGTGGGTGCGGCCTCGTCGAGCAGCGCATCGGTGAGGTGCTTCCAGTAGTGACCGGCCTGGGACGCGAAGCGGGTCAACAACTCCGAACCGAAACGGGCGCGATCGATTTCGCCGGTCAGCTCCGAGCCGGTCCAGTATGCGCGGACCACATGGTCGTCGAGCGGATCGTCCAGACCGCTCAACTCGGCGATCAGTTGCTGGTAGGGCCATGCGCCACTGAACCGTCGAGCGATCGCCGCGATATCGGCGTCGACGTCAGCGCCGCACGCGGCAGCTTCGAGCGCTCGCGCATCGGCCGGACCGCAATAGCCGAGAGCATTCGGCGCGTATGCGTACTGCGCGAACAAACGATGGCCTGGCGGTGTCGACACTCAAACTCCTGCGCGTTGTCCCACCAAAAGTGCAGTCTCCCTGTGCAACCGGCCGAAGTTGTAGTACGCCGCGCAGGCGCCTTCGGGTGAGACCATGCAAGTACCGATCGGGGTCTCGGGCGTGCAGGCTGTGCCGAACACCTTGCACTCCCACGGCTTGATGACGCCCTTCAGTACCTCGCCACACTGGCATGCTTTCGGGTCGGCAACCCGGACTCCAGGCATGGAGAACCGCTCTTCGGCATCGAATTCGCTGTAGTTCCGATGAACCTTGAGTGCGCTCTGCGAGATGAAGCCGAGGCCGCGCCATTCGAAATGTGGTCGCAGCTCGAAGGTTTCGGCCATCAGTTTCAACGCTTGGACGTTGCCTTCGGTCTTCACCACGCGGGTGTACTGGTTCTCGATCTCGCAGCGTCCGTCGCGTATCTGTTGCAGCAGCATGTGGACCGACGCCAGGATGTCCAGCGGTTCGAAACCGGCGACCACCATCGGTTTGCCGTAGACCTCGGACACGAACCGATAGGGCCGGGTGCCGACCACGGTGGATACGTGCCCCGGACCCAGGAACCCGGACAGTCGCAGGTCCGGCGAATCCAGGATTGCTTTGATCGGCGGCACGATCGTCACGTGATTGCAGAACACCGTGAAGTTCTTGACACCCAACTGTTTTGCGCGGACCAACGTGACCGCGGTAGACGGCGCCGTGGTCTCGAAACCCACTGCGAAGAAGACGACCTCCTTCGACGGGTTGTCGACCGCGATCTTCAACGCATCCAGCGGCGAATAGACGAATCGAACGTCAGCACCGCGGGCTTTCGCCTCGATGAGGTTGCCGCGCGAACCGGGCACTCGCATCATGTCGCCGAAGGTCGTGAAGATCACCGCGGGGTGTTCGGCGAGCGACATCGCGTCGTCGACCCTGCCCATGGGTATCACGCACACCGGACAGCCTGGGCCATGCACCAGCTCCACCGACGACGGGAGCAGGTGCTCGATGCCGTGTCGATAGATGGTGTGGGTATGCCCGCCACAGACTTCCATGAATTTGTACTCACCGTCACCGGCGAGTTCGTTGATGGATTTGACCAACGCCCGCGCGGCCGCGGGGTCTCGGTATTCGTCGACGAACTTCACGGTGCTACCTCAAGCAATCTGTGAGGAGTTGAATGCGTCGATCTCGTTCACGTAATCGGCGCCCATCTTCTGGACTTGATCGAGCGTGAGTTGCGCCTCGACTTCATCGATCTTCGACATGGCGAAGCCGACGTGGACGAGTACCCAATCGCCGACTACCAAGCCTTCGTCGGCAAGCAGTCGCACGCTGATGATCCGTCGAATTCCGTTGACATCCACCTTCGCAAGGTGTTGTTCGGCGTCGACGATGTCCACGACTTGTCCGGGGATTCCCAAGCACATGGCGGCTCCTCCTTCAACAGATTCTCGGTAGCGGATCGCCGACGAGCATGTCGACAATGCGGCTGCCGCCGAACGACGTTCGCAATGCGACGATTCCGGGCGGATCGCCGAGCACTTCGCCGATCACGGCGGCATTCGCGCCGAGTTTGTGCGATCGAAGCGCGGCGAGTGCGGCGTCGGTTTCTTCCGGTGGCACGATCGCGATGAACTTGCCCTCGTTGGCGACGTACAGCGGGTCGATGCCCAACATGTCGCACGCGCCGAGAACCTGCGGTTGCATCGGCAACTGGCCTTCGTCGAGAATGACAGCGACTCCGGCAGTTTGGGCCAACTCGTTGCAGACCGTGCCTACGCCGCCGCGTGTGGCATCGCGCATCCATCGGGTGGACGGCGCGGCGGCCAACATCGCCTCGACCAGGTGGTTGACGGCTGCGGTGTCGGAGACGATGTCTGCTTCGATGGCCAACTCGCCGCGAGCCAGCATCACTGCCATGCCGTGCTCGCCGATGGTCCCCGAGACCAGCACGCGGTCGCCCGGCTTGACGAGCATGGGTGACAGCATCCGCCCCGCCGGGACCAATCCCATTCCGGCAGTAGAGATGTACAGCCCGTCCGCGGCGCCTTTGCCGACGACCTTGGTGTCGCCGGTGACGATCTGAACCCCGGCCGCCGACGCCGAATCGCTCATGTCGACGACGATGTCTCGGAGTCGACCGATGTCGAAACCCTCCTCGATCACGAACGCCGCGCAAAGCCATTGTGGGACAGCGCCCGAGACTGCGAGATCGTTGACGGTCCCATGCACGGCGAGGTTCCCGATCGAGCCGCCTGGGAACTCGAGCGGCTGCACGACGAACGAGTCCGTGGAGAATGCCATGCGTTCGCCGGACGGCAGGGTCATGACCGCGGCGTCGCCGAGTTGTTCCAACTCAGGATTCCGAAACGCTTCGACGAAGACCGAGTCGATCAGTGCAGCCGACGATTTGCCGCCGGCGCCATGCGCCAGGGTCACGACCGATTCGAGCAGCCGCGGTCTACGTTTGCGGTACTCGTTGATGCGTTCGAGCACCCTGCCTTCACGTTCGGAGGCTGTCGCCGATTCGGTACTGACCATCAGTGCGCTCCTGTCATCGATCGTGCTGCAGCCCTGGTGAGTTCGGTCATCCGTTCCTGCATCGCCACCCACAGTTGGTAGCCGACGACGGCGTGGCTTTCTTGAATCCGGTGAATACTCTGGGAGCGAATGGTGAAGCAGAAGTCCAGGTCTGCGGTGACGGCCATCCTGCCGCCGTCGTGCCCCGCGAACCCGATGGTGAGCAAGCCGCGCGTCTTCGCTTCCGCCAACGCCGAAAGCAGGTCGTCGGAGTTCCCAGACGTCGACAGCGCGATCGCGATGTCACGGTCTCGGGAGTGCGCGATGATCTGTCGCTTGAAAATGAGGTCGAAGCCGACGTCGTTGCCGAGTGCAGTGACGACGGAGGTGTCCGCGGCAAGCGACCAGGCTGCCACCGGCCTGCCTCGAGCAGGGCGGCTGAACAGGGTCGCCAATGTTGCTGCATCCGTGGAGCTTCCGCCGTTGCCGAGCGTGTAGAGCCGGCCACCGAGGGCGAATCGGTCGGCCATCTGCGTGCCCGCGGCGCGGATTGCCTCGCCCCACTCGGCCATCGACTCGCGTTGCAGGGCAGCGCTGACCGCAGCCTTGCCACGTGCGGACTCCGCGAGATCGGCCAGTAGGGCGCTCGCGTTGGTCTCTTCGGCGTCGATGAACGGGTACAGGAAATTCGTGTTCTCGGTCATCACATCGCTCCCGCTCGATCGTCCAGTCGGGTGATCGCAGCGCCGCCGTGGACAAGGACCAAATCGTTGACTTCGACCTCGCCGAGGACTGTGACGTCGATCAACTCTTCGCCCGAAGCCGTTCGGACCAGCGCAGATTCGAACGCGGACTGAGGGGGCAGGATCACTTCGGCGAGACGCCCCTCGTCGCTGCAGGTGATGCAGACCTCGTCGGTACATTCCGGCTCGTCGACGGTCATCAGCCCAGGATGTTCGAAGCAGACGTGCGTGAGCTCCCACAACAGGTGATACATCAGCACGAACCGGCCGGTCGCTGGAACCATCGGATCGTCGGAGTTGACCCAGAGAATGTGGTTGGCGCTACCAGGCGGGGGTCGATCGCCGTAGCCGATCCAGATCGTATCGGCTCCCCACACCGGCGCCCGGCGCATCGCGTCGAGGACTTGCGGCTGATCAGCCGACGCGACGGCGATGATCACATCACCCGGCCGGGTCGCGACCCGGCACTGCGCCACCGGATCCGGCTCGACCAGAGCGACCGACGGCAACGCTCGCTTACCCATGATCACCGGATGGACGAACTCGACTGCGATGTGATGCGCGTGTGGTTCCCATTGCGGCGAGATCGTCCACAGGGTCGCGCCTGCATTGAATCGTCGCGCCAAAGCCAATGCCGCAGTGGCCAGGTCGGCGGCGAGATCGGTGTCGATGAGTTCAACGTCCGCGGGTGCCGCAGTCATGTAATCGCTCCCATTTCCCGGGCAATTGCCCGACCGATCACCGCTTGACCGAGCGATAGTCCACCGTCGTTCGGGGGTACCTTCTCGTGGGTCAACACTTCGAACCCACTGTCCTGCAAGTTCTTCCGCAGCAGCCGAAGAAGCAGGCGGTTCTGGAACACGCCGCCGGTCAGCCCGACCGTCGAGACGTCGTGCCGACGGACCAGCTCGGCCGTCGCATCCGCGAGGGCGTAATGGAAGCCGAGCGCGAGTTCGGCAATCGGTCGGCCTTCCCGCATCTCCCCGATCACATCGGCCAGCAACGAGTCGAAGCGGATCTCGTTGCCTTCGATCGTCATTCGTAGGGGAGCGGCGCTGCCGGCGGTCCGGGCCAGCGCCTCCAGCTCGACGGCTGCCTGGGCTTCGTAGCTCGCCCTGTGACACACACCGAGCAGCGATGACACACCGTCGAACAGCCGTCCGACGCTCGTCGTCCGGGCACATGCGGTCCCCTCGCGCAGTTGCGACGCAACGAGCCGCCGCTCGACCGGCTCGAGCGCAGCCGTGCACGGCAGGTCGTCGATGTCGATCAGTCCAGCTTCGTGCAGCAGCGCTGCAGCGACACGAGCGGGATTGCGCACCGCCGCATCACCGCCGGGCAGCCAGAACGGTTGCAGGTGGCCGACGCGCACGGCGTCGCGAACATCCGGACCGACTTCGAGGAGCTCACCACCCCAGACCGTACGGTCACAGCCGTATCCCGTGCCGTCGAAGGCAATTCCGAGCACCTTCGTGCCGAGCCGGCCATGCTCGGCGAGCAAGGACGCGACGTGCGCGTGATGGTGCTGGACCGTGCGCAACTCGATCCCGCTCGCGTCGCTGTGGCGTTGCGCCCAATGGCGTGTCGAGTACCCGGGGTGGTCGTCGGCGACCAGCAGTTGCGGCGTGACGCGATGCAGCGTCGTCAACTGCGCGACCGAACTCTCGAACGCCCGCTGACTTTCCAGCGATCCCATATCGCCCAGATGCGCCGAACAGAATGCGTAGTTCTCCCGCGTCAGGCAGAAGGTGTTCTTGACCTCGGCGCCGACGGCGAGCACGACCGGTCCCGGCTCGGGCAGCAGAACGGGGAGCGGTGCGTAGCCGCGCGACCGCCGGATCGGCAACACCGCGCCGTCGGTCACGGTGAGCACCGAATCCTCACACGGCACAGCAATTTTGCGGTCGTGCAGCAGGAATGCATCGGCGATGGCGCCAAGTCGCTGACGGGCGTCGTCGTTGTCGAAACACAACGGTTCGTCGCTGGCGTTACCCGATGTCATGACGAGCAGCCGCGGACCGCCGCGGAACAACAAGTGGTGCAGGGGCGTGTACGGCAGCATCACGCCGAACTCGTCGACACCGGGCGCCACCTCGGTGGCGACCAGCGTCGTCGATCGCCGCTTCATGAGCACGATCGGGTGAGCCGCGCCGGCCAATAACCGCTCATCGATGTCCGACACCTCGCAGATCGCACCGACGACACCGAGATCGGCTGCCATCAGGGCGAACGGCTTGTCCGGTCGCCGCTTTCGGGAGCGCAACCGGGCGACGGCCGCGGAGTTTGCGGCATCGCAGACGAGGTGGAATCCACCCAATCCTTTGACTGCGACGATGCGTCCGGCGTCGAGCGCGTCGTGTACGCGACGCATGACGACGTCGTCGCCGAACTCTTGTCGGCCTGCCTGCTCGAAGTAGATGCGTGGTCCGCACGCGTGGCACGAGATCGGCTGCGCGTGATAGCGGCGATTCGATGGCATGTGGTACTCGATGAGGCATTGCGCGCACATCGGGAACGGCGCCATCGTCGTGGCTGGCCGGTCGTAAGGGAGGTCCGTGATGACCGTGAAGCGAGGCCCGCAGTTGGTGCAGTTGATGAACGGATGCAGGTAGCGCCGGTCGGTCGGATCGTTGAATTCGCGCACGCAGTCCGCGCAGGTGGCGACATCAGGTGAAATCAATGTTCGCGCATCGGCCCGATGCCGGCTGTCGACGATGTCGAACGACGTGTCACCCTGTGCTGCAACGATATCGGTGTGGATGTCGACGATGACCGAGAGTGGCGGCGCATCCGTCCGCAGCCGCGTCGCGAAGGCCGCGATCGTCGCGGAGGGTCCCTCGATCTCGATGAACACGCAGTAATCGTCGTTACCGCAATGCCCGGACAAACCGAGGTCGCGCGCGAGCTTGGCAACGAAAGGGCGGAACCCGACACCTTGCACGATGCCGCGAACAATCATTCGGCGCCGTTGGACCGTGGTGCCGACGACGGATTCCGGATCTACCTGGGTGCTCATACCCGAGTCCACATCGTTGGATATGCCCCGCCGAATGGGCTGTGTCGACGATGGCTACAAGATCGATCCTGCTCCTGCAGAACCGATGCTGCAAGGTCCTCAGGGCTTGGGTTTCAGCGCCGTATCGAGGGTCGCTGCCCACCGGCGGACGATCTTCTTTCGGCGTGCCGAGTCGTCGGTGAGCACATCGGCGAGGCCGAGACCTCGAGCGAGGTCGAGCGTCGCCTGGACCAATTGGTGCGTCGCAGGGTCCGAGTCGTCGACACCGAGCGCGTCGATCGTCAGTCGATGAGCTGTCCGGCCGAACTTGGCCTCGAGGGGGACGATTCGCTCCTTCAACGCAGGGTCGGCCGCAGCAGCGGTCCACACTTGCAAAGCCGCCTTGAACATCGGGCCGGTGAAGTACTCGACCAGCTCGGAAATCACCGTTTCCGTCTTACGTGCAGCACTTGCGCCGGCTGATTTTGCCGCGTCCATAGCGGTCGTCATGCGCGAATCGAACATGAACTCCAAGGCTGCCGTGATGAGGTCTTCGCGGACCGGGAAGTGGTGTTGTGCCGCGCCGCGCGAGACCCCAGCTCGTTCGGCGACGTCCGCCACCGTCGTTGCGCTCCAGCCTGACTCGGCCAGGCAGTCGATCGTCGCCTCCAGCAGACGCAAGCGAGTGGCGCGGCTTCGGTCCTGCTTCGGTTCACGAACCGTCGTCACGCCACTCACCTCCTTCTACTGTGCCCAGCTCGGTGTTCGCCGCTGCAAGAAAGCCATCATGCCTTCTCGTACTTCCTCGGTGCCGAAGAAGCTCGCTGACCGCGCCGCAAGTTCGTCTGCGGACCGATCGAACTCGGCCAGCATCGCTGCCGTGACGAGTCGCTTGCTCTCGGCCAAGCCCTGCGGAGATCCTTTGCGGAGATTGGCGCACACCGTGGCAAGCTCGGCCTTCGGGTCGTCGACGGCGGTCGTGATCAGGCCGATCGCAGCGGCCTCGTCGGCGTCGAACTTTTCGCCGGTGAGGTAGTAGCGGCTGGCCGCGCGCGAGCTGAGCCGGGGAAGCAGCGTCAACGAGATCATGAAGGGAGCAAGTCCCAACCGGACCTCGGTGAGCGCGAACGAGCTGTCCCGACCGGCAATGACGATGTCGCAGGCCGCGACGATCCCCATGCCACCGGCGCGGACATTTCCGTCGATCACAGCGACGACCGGCTTGGGCACCTCGATGATCCCGCGCAGCAAGGTGAGCATCACCCGGGTTCGATCGTCGGCTGCAACCGCCGGATCTGCATTGCTCGCCTCGCTCAGATCGGCACCCGCGCAGAACGTGTTGCCGGTGTGCGTGAGCACGATTCCGCGAACCGCGGGGTCCGCGGCAGCCTGCTGCAGACCTTCGAGCAACTCGCGAACGAGCTTCGACGAGAGCGCATTACGGTTGTGCGGCGAGTCGAGGGTCAGCGTCGCGAACCCGCTGTCGACGCCGTACTGCACGAACGGTTCGTCTGCCATATCAGTAAGACTTCGGCAGGCCGAGCGAGTGCTGCGCCACGAAGTTGAGCACCATCTCGCGGCTGACCGGCGCAATACGCGCAATTCGCGCAGCACCCAGCATCGAGGCAAGGCCGTATTCCTTGGTCAGCCCGGCGCCACCGTGAGTCTGGATCGCCTGATCGAGAGCCCTGATGCTCGCTTCGGCAGCGGCGTACTTCGCCATGTTGGCGGCCTCGGCAGCGCCGAACTCATCGCCGGCATCGTAGAGCGTCGCAGCCTTCTGCATCATGACCTTCGCGAGCTCGAGCTCGATCTTGATCTGTGCGAGCGGGTGCGCAATACCTTGGTGCGCACCGATGGAGGTTTTCCATACCGTGCGCTCCTTCGCGTACTCCACGGCGCGGTCGATCGCGTAGCGACCCATTCCGACAGCCATGGCCGCGCCCAGGATGCGCTCTGGGTTCAGTCCGGCGAAGAGCTGTGCGATGGCAGCGTCTTCCTGCCCGACCAGAGCATCGGCCGGCAGCCGGACATCGTCGAAGAACAGCGAATACTGGTGATCCGGCTCGATGATGTCCATCTCTTGCTGGGTCTTGACGAGGCCTTCGGCATCGGTCGGCATGATGAACAGCGCCGGCTTGAGCTTGCCGGTCTTCGAGTCCTCGGTGCGCGACACGACGAGAATCGCTTCGGCTTGATCGACGCCCGAGATGTAGATCTTCTGGCCGCTGATAATCCAGTCGTCACCATCGCGCCGAGCGGTCGTAGTGATCTGGTGCGAGTTGGAGCCCGCGTCGGGCTCGGTGATCGCAAAGACCATCTTGGTCGACCCGTCGGCCAGGCGCGGCAGCCACTTTTCCTTCTGCGCGTCCGTGCCGTACTTCGTGATGATCGTGCCGCAGATCGCCGGGGAGACAACGACCAGCAGCAGTCCTGCACCGTTTGCGGCCATCTCTTCCTGCACGAGCGCCAGCTCGTAGATGCCCGCGCCCCCGCCGCCGTACTCCTCCGGCAGATTGACGCCGAGGAAGCCGAGTTTGCCTGCCTCGTCCCACAATTCGGTCAGTGCTTCGCCGACCCGTGCCTTGGGTAGCACGTAGTCGCGGTAGTTGTACTTCTCCGTGAGCGCCGCAACCGCCGCGCGTAGTTCCTTCTGCTCTTCGGTCTCGATAAAGCTCATTTCGACTCCTCGTTCTCGACTACTGCCAACACGGCTCCGACCTCGACCTGTTGGCCGACGGTGACGTTCAATTCGGTGAGCACACCCGCAGCGGGTGCGACGATCTTGTGCTCCATCTTCATCGCCTCTAGCCACAGGATCGGTTGTCCTGCCGTTACTTCCGCGCCGACCTCAGCACCCAACCGGATGACCGAGCCCGGCATCGGCGCGAGCAACGAACCGGCGGCAACTTGCGCCGACGGGTCGATGAAGCGCGGCAAACGTCGGACCGTCACCGGGCCGAGTGCGGAGTCGATGCACACCAGGTCGCCGTAGCGCGCGACCTCGAAACGCCGTTGCGGGCCGTTCGGCTCGGTCATGACCACATGGGTCGGCGTCGCTTCGACGACCGTCAGACCGTCATGGCCTTCGACGACGACGCCCGACCTGGTGACGCGGTAACGAACGTCGTGCGTCCCGGAGGTCCGACTCTCGTACGACTTGAGCTGCGGCTGTGCAGGCAGGTTGCGCCAACCGCTCGGCAGCCCTGCCCCTACCCGGGCGGCACGGCGATTCGCCGCGGATTCCGCGAGGGCAGCCGCAACGACCGACAGGGCCTCGTCGGCATCGGACACCAATGGCGCCGACAAGGTATCCAGACCATGCGTTGCGAAGAAGGCTGTATCTGTGTCGCCGGCAAGGAACGCGTCGTGGCGCAGCACCCGGACCAGCAAATCGCGGTTGGTCACCAGACCGTGAATCTTCGCGCGCTGCAAGGCCGACGCCAACAGATGCGCTGCTTCATCGCGTGTGTCGGCGTAGGAGATCACCTTGGCCAACATCGGGTCGTAGTGCACACCGACGACCGACCCGTCGACGACGCCGGTATCCAAGCGGACCCCGGCATTCTCCAGGACCGTGAATTCGCCTGTGGTCTGCGGGATTTCGATCTTGTGGATCGTTCCGCTCTGTGGTTGCCACTCATGAGCGGGGTCTTCGGCGTAGAGCCGGACCTCGATCGAGTGCCCCCGCAAGGCGGGCTGCTCGGCGGGCAGCGCCTTTCCGGCAGCGACCTGCAGCTGCAGTCGAACCAGGTCGAGACCGGTGGTCTGCTCGGTCACCGGGTGCTCGACCTGAAGTCGGGTGTTCATCTCCAGGAAGAAGAAGTCGCCCTTCTCGTCGGCCAAGAACTCGACGGTCCCAGCGCCTTCGTAACCGATGGCCTCTGCTGCCAAGCGTGCGGCGTGGAAGAGGCGCTCCCGCATCCCATCGACGCGTTCGACGAGCGGGGACGGAGCTTCCTCGACGACCTTCTGGTGGCGTCGTTGAATCGAGCATTCGCGTTCACCGACCGCCCAGACCGTGCCATGGGTATCTGCCATCACCTGGACCTCGATGTGGCGACCAGTTTCGAGGTAGCGCTCGCAGAACACCGTCGGGTCGCCGAAAGCGGACTGCGCTTCGCGCTTGGCCCCCGCGATTTCGTCCTCGAGTTGGTCCAGCGACCGCACGACTCGCATGCCGCGCCCGCCACCACCAGCTGAGGCCTTGATCAGCACCGGCAGCATCGATTCTGTCACCTCGGCCGGATCGAGTTCGGCGAGGACGGGCACACCTGCCGCATCCATCATCTTCTTCGACTCGACCTTGCTGCCCATCTGCTCGATGGCCTTCACCGGCGGACCGATCCATGTCAGTCCGGCGTCGAGGACAGACTTGGCGAAATCGGCGTTCTCGGAAAGGAATCCGTAGCCGGGGTGGATTGCGTCGGCACCGGCGGCCTTAGCGGCCGCGATGATCAGTTCGCCGCGCAGGTACGTCTCCGCCGGGGTGTTTCCGGGAAGCCGGATTGCTGCGTCGGCCTCGGCTACGTGCGGCGAATTGGCGTCGGCGTCGGAGAACACGGCGACCGTTCCGATGCCCATGCGGCGGCAGGTCGCGAACACGCGGCGCGCGATTTCGCCGCGGTTGGCTACGAGGACACTCGAGATCATGGCGCTCACATCCTGAAGACGCCGAAGCGTTCGGCGCCCTTGATCGGTTCGGTCGCGATGGCGGACAAGCACATTCCGAGAACGGTCCGGGTATCGCGCGGATCGATGACGCCGTCGTCGTAGAGCATCCCTGACATGAACATCGGCAGCGATTCCTTCTCGATCTGCGCTTCCACCATCGCGCGCATGCCGGTGTCTGCGGCCTCGTCCCACGCCTGACCGCGCGCTTCCGCCGCGGCCTTCGCGACGATCGAGATCACGCCCGCCAACTGCGCCCCGCCCATCACCGCGGACTTCGCGCTGGGCCAGGTGAACATGAAGCGCGGGCTATACGCGCGGCCGGACATGCCGTACGCGCCAGCGCCGTAGGACGCGCCCATCACCAGCGAGATGTGCGGCACCGTCGAATTGGAGACCGCGTTGATCATTTGCGCGCCGTGCTTGATGATGCCGCCCTGCTCGTATTCCTTGCCGACCATGTATCCAGTCGTGTTGTGCAGGAACAGCAATGGCGTGTCGTACCGGTTGGCCAACTGAATGAACTGTGTTGCCTTCTGCGCTTCTTCGGAGAAGAGGACGCCGCGGGCATTGGCGAGAATCCCGATCGGATAGCCGTGCAGCTCCGCCCAGCCCGTCACCAGGCTGCCGCCATATAAGGGCTTGAACTCGTCGAAATCGGAACCGTCGACGATGCGCGCGATCACCTCGCGGGGATCGAACGGAATCTTCAGGTCCGACGGCACGATGCCGACCAGTTCTTCCTGGTCGTACAACGGCTCGATGACCTCGGCACGTGGCGCTGGGCCCTTCTTCCGCCAATTCAGCCGCTTGACGATCGAGCGTCCGATCCGGATCGCGTCCTGTTCGTCGACGGCGAAGTAGTCCGCCAAACCCGAAATACGAGCGTGCATTTCGGCGCCACCGAGAGATTCGTCGTCCGACTCTTCTCCCGTCGCCATCTTCACCAGCGGCGGACCACCCAGGAAGACCTTCGATTGCTCCTTGATCATCACGACGTGATCCGACATGCCGGGGATGTAGGCACCGCCAGCGGTGGAGTTGCCGAACACGAGCGCAATCGTCGGGATGCCGGCGGCAGAGGCTCGCGTGAGGTCGCGGAACATCTGACCACCGGGGACGAAGACGTCCTTCTGGGTCGGCAGGTCCGCACCGCCCGATTCGACCAGCGCGATCACGGGAAGCCGGTTCTCCCTGATGATGTCGTTGATCCGCAGCGTCTTCTTGAGCGTGTACGGGTTGGACGTGCCGCCCTTCACGGTCGGGTCGGGCGCGGTGATCATGCACTCGACGCCTTCGACGATGCCGATACCGACGACCACGCTGCCTCCGACGTGGAACTGGCTGCCCCACCCCGCCAATGGGCACAGCTCCAGGAACGGCGAGTCCTCGTCGATGAGCAGTTCGATGCGTTCGCGCGCGGTCAGCTTGCCGCGCTTGCGGTGACGGGCAACCTTGTCCGGACCGCCGCCGCCGATGGCCTTGGCGAACTCGGCCTCGACCTCTGTGAGCTTCGCGGTCATCGCGTCGGACGCGGCTCGATAGTCGTCCGACGTCGGGTCGAGAGTGGTTCTCAATACGCTCACTGGGTAACTCCTAGTCGCTGCGCTCGTCGTTCCGCTCCTCGCTGCGTTCCTCGCTGCGCTCCGGTACTCGCTGCGATGCTCACTCCTCGCTCGCTCACTGGAACCCCAACAGTTTCGACGCCAGCATGGTCATGATTTCGTCTGTGCCGCCACCGATTCCGATGATGCGGAAGTCGCGGTAGATGCGCTCCACCTCGGATTCACGCATGTAACCCATGCCGCCGAACAGCTGGACCGCTTCGTTCACGACCCACGCGCCGTTCTCGACTGCCGTGTTCTTCGCGAAGCAGACTTCGGTGATGAGGTTCGTCTCGCCGGCTTCTGCTCGCTCGGCGAGAGCACGCGTGTAGACGCGGGCGACATCGACCTTGCGGGCCATCTCTGCGAGCTTCATCTGAACGTGTTGGCGGCTGATGAGCGGGCGACCGAACGTCTCCCGATCGCGACACCACGCGACGGCGAGATCGAGGGCGCGTTGCGCGTGACCGTAGGCAAGGACAGCGAGCCCGATTCGCTCGGACACGAATGCGGCGGCGATCTGCGCGAAGCCGGTGTTCTCGGGTCCGACGAGGTTCTCGGCAGGCACGCGCACGTCGACGTAGGACAACTCCGCCGTATCCGACGCGAGCCAGCCCATCTTCTCCAGCTTGCGCGAGACCGTGAATCCCGGCGTGTTCTTGTCGACGACGAGCAGTGACACGCCACCGGCGCCCGGACCGCCTGTGCGGACCGCTGTGGTGACGAAGTCGGCGCGGACACCGGAGGTGATGAACGTCTTCGAGCCGTTGACGATGAAGTGGTCGCCGTCGCGCTTGGCCGTTGTCGTGATGTTGTTGACGTCGGACCCGCCGCCCGGCTCGGTGATGGCGAGCGAGCCGATCAGATCGCCGGCGAGGGTCGGCTTGACGTAGCGGTCGATCAGATCCGTGTTGCCCGAGGCGATGATGTGCGGGACAGCGATCCCGCAGGTGAACAGCGACGCCCACAGGCCGCCCGAGACACCGGCGTAGAGCGCCTCTTCCATGAGAGTGACTTCGTCGATCCGCGTGCCACCGGAGCCGCCAGCCGATTCTGGGAACGCCAGTCCGAGCAGGCCCAGCTGGCCGGCCTTCTTGTGTAGTTCGCGCGGCAGTTCGCCGTCGCGCTCCCACTGATCGAGCTCGGGCAGAATGTCTCGTTCGACGAATCCGCGAACGGTCGCGCGCAGGGCCTTGCGCTCGTCATCGGTCCAAACACTCACGCGAGTAGCTCCTCTGGAATATCGATGTGCCGAGACCGCAGCCATTCCGCGAGTCCCTTTGCCTGTGGATCGAATCGGGCCTGGTAAGCCACGCCCTTGCCGAGCAGTCCTTCGATGACGAAGTTGACGGCGCGAAGGTTCGGCAGCACGTGCCGCGTGACTGTCAGCGGTGCTGTTTCCGGCAGCAGCCGTTGCAGTTCCTCGACGGTCAACGTGTTGACGAGCCAGCGCCACTGTTCGTCGGTGCGAACCCAGACGCCGATGTTCGCGTTACCACCTTTGTCGCCGCTGCGCGCGAGCGCGATGGTCCCGAGGGGAACGCGGCGGGTAGTGGTCGTGCCCAAGGGCTCCGGCAAGTCCGGTTCGTCGACGGCATCGAGCGGCCGGGTGTCGGTGGCCTGGGCGACGTCGACTCGGCGGCCGTCCGGAAGCGCTGCGATGTGCGGCACTTTGTCGGCGTCGACGTAGCCCGCGGTGAAGATCCCGTACGGCGATCCGTTGCCAGGCAGCGAGGTGAAGCTGCACCCCGGGTAACTGGCAAGAGCGAGTTCGACGGCGACGCTGGAGAAGGTGCGGCCCACCTTGTTGGGGTCGGTGTCCCGGACCACGCAGCGCAGCAGGGCGCTGGCCTGCTCCTCGGTGTCGGCATCCGGGCGGTCCAAACGGGCAAGGGTCCAATCGATTTCGGCGGGTCGCACGGTCAGCCAGGATTCGAGCTGCTTCTGCGCGAGTTCGGCCTTCGCCTCGATGTCGAGACCGGTGAGGATGAACTCCATCTCGTTGCGGAAACCGCCGAGTGAGTTGAGCGAGACCTTCAGCTGCGGCGGAGGCGCTTCGCCGACGACGCCGCTGATCAACACGCGGTCCTCCCCGTCGGAGCTCAGCGTGATGGTGTCGAGTCGGGTCGTCACATCAGGTCCGGCGTAGCGAGCGGTCTGAATCTCGTACATCAGTTGTGCTTCGACGGTATCGACGGTGACAGCGCCGCCGGTGTTCTCGTGCTTGGTGATGACGCTGGAGCCGTCGCGGCGAATCTCTGCGATCGGGAATCCGGGGCGCGTCAGGTCGGCGATCTCTTTGAAGAACGAGTAGTTGCCGCCGGTCGCCTGCGTGCTGCATTCGATGACGTGGCCCGCAACGACCGCACCGGCGAGTTGGTTGTAATCGGTTCGGCTCCAGCCGAAGTGCGCGGCGGCAGGACCGACGATCACCGATGCGTCGGTGACCCGTCCGGTGACGACGACGTTGGCGCCGGCATTGAGGCACTCGACGATTCCCCAACCACCCAGATAGGCGTTCGCGGTGAGGGGAGTGCCGAGTTGCAACTCCGCAGCCCGGGCCGCGATGTCGTCCCCTTCGACGTGGGCGATCTTCGCGTCGAGGCCGAGCTTGTCGGCAATCTCGCGCAGCCGCGTTGCGAGCCCTGCGGGGTTGAGCCCGCCCGCGTTGGCGACGATCTGCACGCCTTTGTCGAGTGCCAGACCGAGACAGTCCTCGACCTGCCGCACAAAGGTTTTGGCGTAGCCGAGATCGGCGTCCTTCATCTTGTCGCGACCGAGGATGAGCATGGTCAGTTCGGCGAGGTAGTCGCCGGTGAGCACGTCGAGCTCGCCGCCTTCGAGCATCTCGCGCATGGCGCTGATGCGGTCGCCGTAGAAGCCCGAGCAGTTGCCGATCCGGAGCAGGTCCGGGTTCGGACCGAGCGCGGTCATGCCTGCGCCGCCGTTCCGGCGAATTGGCCAGGCTGACGGCCCGATCCCGGGGCGCCTGCAAAGGCCTGCGCAATCGTGAGCCAATGCGAGGCGTCGGCGCCCACCGCCTCGACATCGAGATCGTCGAGGTGCCTGCGCTGCGTGACCAGCAGACAGAAATCGAGCGCGGACCCGGTGACGCGTTGGGCTGCGTCCTCGGCGCCCCACGACCACGTCGACCCGTCCGGTGCGACGAGTTCGACCCGGATGTCCTCGGTGGGCGGCTGTTCGTTGCGGACGCTGTACGCGAAGTTGCGGGCGCGCACTCCGATGTGCGCGACGTGGCGCAATCGTGCTGTCGGCGTGCGAGTTTCGCCGAGTGTGTCGGCGACGTCCTGCCCATGCGCCCAGGTCTCCATGATGCGTGCAGTCGCCATCGAGGCGACGGCCATCGGCGGACCGAACCAGTCCAACTTCCGGCCGGGCGCAACGGCGCGAAGTGCGGTGACGAGGGCTGAGCGGTCTGCGCGCCACAGTTCTAGAAGGTCCGCGGTGGGCGTCTTGGCGAGTTCCTCGGCCGCGACGTCGACGAAGCCAGTGGGGTTCTCCCATGCCTTCTTCACCACCGCGGCGAACGCCTCGGGGTCGGTAGCCGACAGAGTCGCGACTCCGTCGGTCCACGCCAGGTGCGCAATCTGGTGCGCGATGGTCCAGCCGGGGGAGGGGGTTTCGAGCGACCACGCCTCGGCGCTCAATCCTGCTACCAATCGGTCCAGGTCCGCGCCTTCGGCTTCGAGATCCGCCAATACGCCGTCAAGATCTGCCACGTTGCAAACTCCTTGTTGTCTAGCGCTTCGGCACACAGCCTCACACCGCCACCGAAAAAAAGCAAGCATGAACGCTTGTTAATGATCGTCGAGCGTGGACCCGTCGTCGTCACACGCTCGCCGGTAGAGTTCTGGGGGTGCGAACCAAGCTGCCGGCCGTCGCTGCTATTGCAGTGGCCCTCGTCCTGTCCGGCTGCGGGGGCGGTGACAAGACGAGCGACGACGACGCGATCCCCACTCGGACGCCGCCCAAGGTGTCACCGGCGGGCCCGTTCTTCGGGGAGTGCGGTTCGGTGACCGACCAGGAAGTCCAGACCGCCTTCGGTGTCTCCTCGTTCGCGTCCGTCACCCGCAACTCGGTCGGCTGCGTGTGGGAGGTCGGTGGCGGCAGTAGCGCGCCCAGCGTCAGCTTCTCTTGGTACCGCGGCAGCCCGATCGGTCGTGAGGCCGCAGGATCGGACCGACTACAGCGCCCACCCAAGCCGGTCGAAATTCGCGGTCACGAAGGTTTCATCGGCCAGATCCCCGGGCAGTTGTGCGAACTCGGCCTGCAATACGGCGACGACTTCATGCACTGGTCCGTCACGTACGCCGGTTTCCCACCGTTCAAGGACGAATGCGCGGTGGCGCGTGAATTGGCCGAGCTCACCGCGTCGAGGGTCCAGGGATGAGGGCCCGCAAGATCGCTCTGGTCGGCACTGTCGCCACGGCCTTTCTCCTCACCGGCTGCGGCGGAACTATCGATGGCACTCCGGTCGCAGAGAAGGACAAGATCGGGTCCGGCGACGATTATCAAAAGCTGCTCGGCGAATGCAATACCGTCGCCGACGAAGACATTGCGAAGACCGTCGGCGGCACCTCTATCGATCACACCTTTTACGGCGCAATCTGTCGGTGGGATATCGGCAGCCCCAGCGGCAACGTGAAGGTGACGTTCAACTGGTTCGAAACCGGTTCGCTCGATGTCGAACGCAAGGCTCTCGAGAAGCTGAAGTACGGAATCAAGGACATTTCGGTCCAGGGGCGCAAGGCGATTCAGGAAACGCGGCCTGGTGACGGCGATTCCTGCGGAGTCACCGCGGGCGCACCGGACATCGGGATCATCGGCTGGTGGGTGCAGTATCCGCCTGGATCCGCACACGGCGATCCGTGCGCGGCGGCCACGAAATTGATGGAACTTTCGCTCGATCTGAGTCGTTGAACCTGTGAACCTTTAGAGCCGGATCCACGTACAACGTTCATGCAACTCTTACGTTCGGATGTCGGTGCAGGAATCGATCCGGGCAGCCCCGGCTCGATCGTGCTCGGGTTCTACAGAATTATTGTCGGGTTCCTCTTTGCCATGCACGGAACGTCGAGTCTCTTCGGCTTTCCTACTGCTCCGCGAGGGGACCATACGGTGGCCTTTCTGGCATGGCCGAGTTGGTGGGCCGCGGTAATCGAACTGGTCGCCGGTGTCTTCGTCATGGTCGGATTCGGCACGAGAATTGCCGCACTCCTGTGCTCCGGTTCGATGGCGTATGCCTACCTCGTTGTCCATCAAAAGAATGGTTTGTTGCCGATCGAGAACGGTGGCGAACTCGCGGTGAGCTTCTGCTGGGCGTTCTTCCTATTGGCCTTCACCGGGCCCGGTTCGTTCGCCGTTGGACGGGTATTTCGGCGGCAGCGCCCATCTCATACATAGCCGCTTTGACCCGGAGGCGCGCCGACGGGTATCGTGGAACGCCGTGCCCGGAGCATGCGGGCAGGCTTGTGTGCATCATGTAGGCCAGCGAGTGCGGCTGATCATTCAGCCGTGCCACGAACTGGCCTTTTGGTGTGATTTTTGACAGGCTCAGCATCGCTGCGCGCGACACGCCCGACCTCGGGATACGAGGGAAGGCCACCAGCTCGACAAACGCTCGAAGAACGAACATCTAGATCCAACACGCGTCATAAACCAAAAGAGGGAAAGCCGGTCAATGCCAACCATCAACCAGCTGGTCCGTAAGGGCCGCACCGACAAGGTCGCGAAGCTCAAGACCGCGGCCCTGAAGGGGAGCCCGCAGCGCCGTGGGGTGTGCACTCGCGTGTACACGACGACGCCGAAGAAGCCGAACTCCGCGCTGCGTAAGGTCGCGCGTGTTCGCCTCACCAGCTCGGTCGAGGTCACCGCTTATATACCTGGTGAGGGCCACAACCTGCAGGAGCACTCGATGGTGCTCGTGCGCGGTGGTCGTGTGAAGGACCTCCCCGGTGTTCGCTACAAGATCATCCGCGGCTCGCTCGATACGCAGGGCGTGAAGAACCGCAAGCAAGCCCGCAGCCGTTACGGCGCCAAGAAGGAGAAGAGCTGATATGCCACGCAAGGGGCCCGCACCCAAGCGTCCGCTGATCAACGACCCGGTCTACGGGTCGCCGCTGGTCACCCAGCTGGTCAACAAGATCCTGCTCGACGGCAAGAAGTCGACGGCGGAGAAGATCGTTTACGGTGCGCTGGAGCAGGCACGCGAGCGCTCTGGCACCGATCCGGTCGTCACCCTCAAGCGCGCACTCGACAACGTCAAGCCTGCCCTCGAGGTGAAGAGCCGCCGCGTCGGTGGCGCCACCTACCAGGTGCCGGTCGAGGTTCGTCCGGGCCGCGCCAACACGTTGGCACTGCGCTGGCTGGTGTCGTTCTCTCGTGCACGTCGCGAGAAGACGATGGTCGAGCGCCTCGCCAACGAACTGCTCGACGCGAGCAACGGTCTCGGCGCATCGGTGAAGCGCCGCGAAGACACACACAAGATGGCTGACGCCAACAAGGCATTCGCTCACTACCGCTGGTGACACCGAGCTTGCTCGGTGTCGGCCGAGCCCCCCGGGCTCGGCCGCCGAGCAAGGCGAAGCCTCGAGACAAGACAGCCTTTAGGCAATTCGATTCCCGAAGGGAATGACTGTGGCACAGGACGTGCTCACGGACCTGAACAAGGTTCGCAACATCGGCATCATGGCCCACATCGATGCCGGTAAGACCACCACAACCGAACGCATCCTCTTCTACACCGGTATCAGCTACAAGATCGGTGAGGTCCACGACGGCGCAGCCACGATGGACTGGATGGAGCAGGAGCAGGAGCGCGGCATCACGATTACGTCTGCCGCGACGACGTGCTTCTGGAACGACAACCAGATCAACATCATCGATACGCCCGGCCACGTCGACTTCACGGTCGAGGTCGAGCGGTCGCTGCGTGTGCTCGACGGTGCCGTTGCTGTCTTCGACGGCAAGGAAGGTGTCGAGCCGCAGTCCGAGCAGGTTTGGCGTCAGGCTGACAAGTACGACGTTCCGCGCATCTGTTTCGTCAACAAGATGGACAAGCTCGGTGCGGACTTCTACTTCACGGTGAAGACCATCAAGGAGCGCCTCGGCGCAAAGCCGTTGGTCATCCAGTTGCCGATCGGCGCCGAGGACACCTTCGAAGGCATCGTCGACCTGGTCGAGATGAAGGCCAAGGTGTGGCGCGGCGAGACGAAGCTCGGTGAGAAGTACGAGGTCGTCGACATCCCGGAAGAGCTGGCCGAGCTCGCCGAGCAGTACCGCACCGAATTGCTGGAAACTGTCGCCGAGTCCGACGAAGAGCTGCTCGAAAAGCACTTCAGCGGTGAAGAACTCACGATCGACGAGATCAAGGCTGCCATCCGCAAGATGACGGTCGGCTCCGAGCTCTACCCGGTGCTGTGTGGTTCGGCGTTCAAGAACAAGGGCGTTCAGCCCATGCTCGACGCCGTCATCGACTACCTGCCGTCACCGCTGGACGTCGAGGCCACCACCGGACACGTGCCGGATCACGAAGATCAGCTGATCACCCGTAAGCCGAGTGCAGACGAGCCGTTCGCCGGACTGGCGTTCAAGGTCGCCACGCACCCGTTCTTCGGCAAGCTGACTTACGTCCGCGTGTACTCGGGTCGGGTCGACTCCGGTGCCCAGGTCATCAACTCGACCAAGGGCAAGAAGGAGCGTCTGGGCAAGCTGTTCCAGATGCACTCCAACAAGGAGAACCCGGTTCCCAACGCGAGCGCCGGCCACATCTACGCGGTTATCGGTCTCAAGGACACGACGACAGGCGACACGCTCTGCGACGCGCAGAACCAGATCGTCCTCGAGTCGATGACCTTCCCGGACCCGGTCATCAACGTCTCGATCGAGCCGAAGACCAAGTCCGACCAGGAGAAGCTCGGTACGGCCATTCAAAAGCTGGCTGAAGAAGACCCGACCTTCTCGGTCAAGCTCGACGAGGAGACCGGCCAGACCGTCATCGGCGGCATGGGCGAGCTCCACCTCGACATCCTGGTCGACCGCATGCGTCGCGAGTTCAAGGTCGAGGCCAACGTCGGCAAGCCGCAGGTTGCGTACCGCGAGACGATCACCAAGACGGTCGAGAAGCACTCGTACACGCACAAGAAGCAGACCGGTGGCTCTGGTCAGTTCGCGAAGGTGATCATCACAGTCGAGCCGTTCCACGGCGAAGACGGTGCGCATTACGAATTCGAGAACAAGGTCACTGGTGGCCGCGTGCCGAAGGAGTACATCGGCTCGGTCGACGCAGGTGCACAGGACGCCATGCAGTACGGCGTGCTCGCGGGCTACCCCTTGACCGACGTCAAGGTGACGCTCGTCGACGGTGCGTACCACGACGTCGACTCGTCCGAAATGGCCTTCAAGATCGCAGGCTCGGCAGCGTTCAAGGAAGCGGCCCGCAAGGCCGGTCCCGTGATCCTCGAGCCGCTTATGTCCGTCGAAGTGACGACGCCCGAGGCCTACATGGGTGACGTTATCGGCGACCTGAACTCCCGCCGTGGCCAGATTCAGGCCATGGAGGAACGCAGTGGTGCTCGTGTCGTCAAGGCGCTGGTTCCGCTGTCGGAGATGTTCGGCTACATCGGAGACCTTCGGTCGAAGACTCAGGGCCGGGCGAACTACTCGATGGTGTTCGATTCCTACGCAGAGGTTCCCAGCAACGTCTCGAAGGAAATCATCGCGAAAGCGACCGGGGAATAGTCCCGCCGCTCTGTTTCAACCGAAATATCCACACCCGCACTGCTGCAAACTGCAAGCACCAATAAGTCCAGGAGGACACCACAGTGGCGAAGGCGAAGTTCGAGCGGACGAAGCCGCACGTCAACATCGGGACCATCGGTCACGTTGACCACGGCAAGACGACGCTGACCGCGGCTATCACCAAGGTCCTGCACGACAAGTTCCCGACTCTCAACGAGAGCTTTGCGTTCGATCAGATCGACAAGGCGCCCGAAGAGAAGGCTCGTGGTATCACGATCAACATCTCCCACGTGGAGTACCAGACGGAGAAGCGTCACTACGCTCACGTCGATGCTCCGGGCCACGCCGACTACATCAAGAACATGATCACCGGCGCAGCTCAGATGGACGGTGCGATCCTGGTTGTTGCAGCCACCGATGGCCCGATGCCCCAGACGCGTGAGCACGTGCTGCTCGCCCGTCAGGTCGGCGTGCCTTACATCCTCGTTGCACTCAACAAGGCCGACATGGTCGACGACGACGAGATCATCGAACTCGTCGAGATGGAGGTCCGCGAGCTGCTCGCGACGCAGGAGTTCGACGAGGATGCCCCCGTCATCAAGGTCTCCGCGCTGAAGGCACTCGAGGGCGACCCGAAGTGGGCCGAGTCCATCGTCGAGCTCATGCAGGCCGTCGACGACTCGATCCCGGACCCGGTTCGTGAGACCGAGAAGCCGTTCCTCATGCCCGTCGAGGACGTGTTCACGATCACCGGTCGTGGCACCGTCGTCACCGGTCGTATCGAGCGTGGATCGATCAACATCAACCAGGAAGTCGAGATCGTCGGCATCAAGACGACCTCGACCAAGACCACGGTCACTGGTATCGAGATGTTCCGCAAGCTGCTCGACTCGGGCCAGGCAGGCGACAACGTCGGCTTGCTGGTTCGTGGCATCAAGCGTGAGGACGTCGAGCGTGGCCAGGTTGTGGTCAAGCCCGGCACCACCACGCCGCACACCGAGTTCGAGGGCCAGGCGTACATCCTGAACAAGGAAGAAGGCGGCCGTCACACGCCGTTCTTCAACAACTACCGTCCGCAGTTCTACTTCCGTACGACTGACGTGACGGGCGTTGTGACCCTGCCCGAGGGCACCGAGATGGTCATGCCCGGTGACAACACCGAGATGCTCGTCAAGCTGATCCAGCCGGTCGCCATGGACGAGGGCCTGCGCTTCGCGATCCGTGAAGGTGGCCGCACCGTCGGCGCCGGTCGCGTCGTGAAGATCATCAAGTAAGACAACAAAAAAGGCGCCGGTCATCCTTCGGGGGTGACCGGCGCCTTTTGCATGTCCCAGCACTCGTGAGTCTTTTCGGAGTCCCTGGACTCGCAAAAGACTCACAACCCTGCTACTGCTTTTCGGCGGCGCGATAGCGTAGAACTTTGGCGACGACGAAAGGCTCGGCTCATGGGTAGAACCGCATTGGTGACAGGCGGAACCGGTGCACTCGGTAGCGCTGTGACGGCAAAGCTGCTCGACGACGGATGGCGCGTCGTCGTGCCATGGATCGCCGAACGTGAATTGGAGCGGTTGCCGAAACATGCAGCGCTGGAAACGATTCAAGCCGACCTGTTCGACGAGGCCAGTGTCGCGGAGGTAGCCCAATTGGCGGGTGGGGACCCTGATGCGCCGCTGCGCGCCGTGGCGAACCTGGTCGGCGCGTTCGCGACCGGCGGCAAGGTGCACCAGACGCCGATCGAGGACTTCGAGAAGATGTTGCGAATCAACCTTCGCCCGGCCTACCTCACCACGCATGCCGCGCTGCCCTACATCATCGATGCGGGCGGCGGCTCGCTGCTCGCGGTGTCCACGAAGGCAGCATTTTCGCCGTTCTCCGGAGCGGCCGGCTACATCACGTCGAAGGCTGCGGTGTGGGCCTTCATCACAGCGCTCGCAGTCGAATACAGCGACGCAGGAATTCGTGCGAACGCGATCCTTCCCTCTGTGATCGACACCCCCGCAAACCGTGCGAGCCAACCTGATTCGAACCACAAAGGGTGGGTGAAGCCAGAGGCGATCGCCGACGTTATTGCCTTCCTGTTCAGCGATGCGGGTGCCGCGATCACCGGTGCGCAGGTGCCGGTTCCCGGAGTGGGCGCATGACGGACCGGATAGTGATCGTGGGCGCCGGCCTCGCCGGTCTGCGCGCTGCCGAGGAGCTGCGCAGAGCGACGTTCGAGGGCCCCATCGTGCTTGTCGGCAACGAGAAGCACTTGCCCTATGACAGGCCGCCACTGTCCAAGGAAGTCGTCCGTGGCGAGCGTGAGGACACCACGCTGAAGCCGCAGGAATTCTTCGACGAGAAACAGATCGAGCTTCGGCTGGGAGCCGAAGCGGTCGGCGTCGACACCGCGGCGAAGAAGCTCCGGTTTGCCGATGGGTCCGATATCGAATACGGCCAGCTCGTCATAGCGACCGGCCTTGCCTCGCGCCGCATCCCTGGCCTCCCGGACCTTGCTGGAGTTCACGTTCTGCGCACGCTGGAGGATTCGCTGGCGTTGCGCTCCGAGCTCGCTGAGGGCAAGCGCGCACTGATCGTCGGCGCCGGATTCATCGGGTGCGAATTGGCCGCGAGCTTCCGCCAACGAGGCGTCGACGTCGTCTTGGTGGAACCGCAACCGGCGCCGCTCGCGTCGGTTCTCGGGGAAGAAGTCGGCCACCTGATCGAGCGAATGCATCGCGAAGAAGGCGTCGACGTTCGTTGTGGTGTCGGATTCGAATCGGTGCTCGGCGCGGACCGAGTGACCGGCGCGGTCCTGAGCGACGGCACCGAGGTCGATGCCGATTTCGTCGTCATCGGAATCGGCTCGGTACCCCTGACGGAGTGGCTTGCCGAATCCGGCATCGAACTCGCGGACCGCTCGGCGGGCGGGGGAGTGCGGGCCGACGAGGTCGGCCGGACGGCGACCGAGGGGGTCTGGGCCACAGGCGATGTCGCGTCCTGGCGCCTTGCGACGGGCAAACAGAAGCGGGTCGAGCATTGGTCGAATGCAGGCGACCAGGCGAAGGTGCTTGCGAAGGCGATCACGGGTGCCGACGCGACCGGTCCGACCGCGGTGCCGTACTTCTGGAGCGATCAGTACGACGTCAAGATTCAGGCGCTTGGCACGCCGTCGGCGACCGACACGGTCCACATCGTCGAAGACGACGGCCGCAAATTCCTCGCCTACTACTCGCGCGACGGCGTGCTGACCGGTGTGGTCGGCGCAGGCGTTCCTGCAAAGGTGATGAAAGTCCGGGCGAAGATCGTCGCGGGCGTTCCGGTGGCTGAGTTGCTTGGGAACGCGTGACGATAGGTTGAACACGTGATCGTCGCGCTTATCGATTCGGGGTTGGGCTTGTTGCCGACCGCTGCGTGGTTGCGGCGGCTGCGGCCCGAACTCGACTTGCTGCTGTTGCTCGATCCGGACGGTGCGCCGTGGGGGCCCAAGCCGGAAGACTGGGTCTCGCAGCGCGTCGTCGGTGCCGCCGAAGTCGCGGTCGGCGAGGGTGCGGAAGTTGTTGTGCTGCCCTGTAATACGGCGACGGTATCTGCAGTCGATGCGGTCAGGGAACGGTTGGGTGCTTCGATTCCCGTCATCGGTACGGTGCCGGCAATCAAGCCTGCGGCAGCCGCGTGTTCGTCGGTCGCGATCTGGGCAACGGCGGCGACGACCGCGAGTCAGTACCAGGCCGACCTCGTCGATCAGTTCGGCAACGGTGCCGAGGTGGTCGGAGTGGCCTGTCTCGGCCTTGCCGAGGCGATCGATCGTGGCGACCGCGACGGCGCGCTGAGTGCTATCGCGGCTGCCGCAGAACAGACACCTGAGCGGGTGGAAGCCGTCGTGCTCGGGTGCACGCACTACCCCCTCGTGGCCGACGAGATCGCTGCCGCGCTACCTGCCGGGACCCGCCTGTTCGATAGTTCGGAAGCCGTTGCTGCGCAAACACTTCGACGGATCGATGCCCTCGGTCGGCCGTGGGCCGGGACTGGCGCGGTCCGGGTGCTGCTGAGTGGCAGGCCGGGGGAGTTGCCACCGAGGGCGGCGGCGTTCGACTCAGGTCGTGAGTTGGTCTCATGACCGCCGCGGACGTGGTGACTGCGCTCGCCGCAGTCGCCGATCCGACGGACGCTGTGAACTTGCAGCGGTTCTTCAAGACCGGGCCTGGCGAGTACGCCGAGGGTGATGTGTTCGTCGGTGTCCGGGTTCCGGCCACCCGACGGATCGCGAAGCTCTACTCGGATCTATCGCTCGACCAAATCGACGTGCTGCTCGACAGCGAGGTCCACGAGCATCGACTCGCGGCCCTCATCATCTTGAACGCCCAATTCGCCGCGGCGTCGAAGCCGCGGACCTTCGACTCGGCGGCACAGGCGGCGATCGTGGATCGCTACCTCGCCGCGGTCCGTCGAGGTCGGGTGAACAACTGGGACCTGGTCGACGCGTCGGCCGAAAATATCTTGGGCCCTTGGCTTTTCGAACGGCCACGGGACCTGCTGTTCGAGTTGGCCGAAAGCGACGACTTGTGGGAGCGACGCGTCGCCGTCCTGAGCACGTTCGCGTTCATCAAACGCGGCGACGAATCGACGACGCTGCAATTGTGCGAACGCTTGCTCGCCGACCGCGCGGACCTCATCCAGAAGGCCACCGGTTGGATGCTTCGCGAGGTCGGCAAAAGGATCGGCCGCGACGTTCTCGTCGACTTCCTCGAGCGCAACGCCGCCGGGATGGGGCGCACGGCGTTGAGCTACGCGACCGAGCATCTCGACCCCGACACTCGGCGGCGGCTGCGGAGTCTCTGAGTTAGAACTCGATGCGCAGGTGGTCGGTGACCGGGTGGGACTGGCAGCCGAGGATGTAGCCGTTCTCGATGTCTTCGGGGTCCAGGATCTCGGTGTTGTCCATCTGGACCTTGCCCTCGATGACAGTGCAAGCGCACGAACCGCATTCGCCTTCCTGGCAGGAGTACGGCACGTCGATTCCCTTGGCGAGCATGATGTCGACGAGCGTCTGCTTGCGTGGCCACTTGAGGTGGTGGATCTCGCCGTCGAGTTCGACGTCGACGGTTGCGGCGCCCGCCTCGTCCTCTTCGGTGAGCTCGGCGGGTGCAGAATCGGTAAAAGGATCCCCGGCAAGGGAATTGAACACTTCCGCGTGGACTCGAGCGCGCGGTACATCCAACGCGGCGAGCGCGGCGTGAACGGTGTCCATGAACGGTCCAGGCCCACACATGAACGAGTGGTAGGCCGTGTACGGGGCGACGAGGCGGGCGAGTTGCTGCGCCGTCGGCAGCCCCTGCACGGTCTCCAGCCAGTGGATCGTGGTCAGTCTGGTGGGGTGCTTCGCGGCAAGTTCGCGCAGCTCGTCGGCGAAGATCACGGACTTCTCGTCACGATTGGCGTAGACCAGCACGACGTTGCCGCGGCCTTGCGACAGTGCAGCTTTCAAGATCGAGATGACCGGCGTGATCCCACTTCCGGCACCGAACAACAGCACGTCGTCATCGAGTGATTTGGGTGTGAAAACACCGGACGGCGGTAGGACCTCCATCGTGTCGCCGACCGCGATGTTGTCGCACACCCAGTTCGAGCCGTATCCATCGGCGGTGCGCTTGATCGTCACCTTCGGCAGGTCGTCGGTGAACGGCGAACTCGCCAGTGAGTAGCACCGCGCTACCGAGCCGGTCCGGTCGCTCGGTATGCGCAAGGTGAGGAACTGGCCGGGTTTGTAGGTGAAACGGTCGCGCAGGTCGTCCGGAATCGCGAATACCACGGACTTGGTGTCAGCGGTCTCTTCGATGACGTCGGATACGGTCAGCACAGCCGAACGGGAGCTGTGTGGCACGTCGACGCTGGTCATCCGGCATTCCTTTCGGTGTTTCTAGAACGTGTTCTAGAAATGATGCTACTTGGCGCTCTGCTGACGAACAAGCTGAGCTTCGAGACCGTCGATGACGGTCGCAATTCCGAACTCGTAGAAGTACTTTCCGCGAAGATCGTCGACATGCGCCATTGCGCGTGCGAACGATTTGGGGAGTTGCTGCGGCAGCGGCCCCGGGCCGTTGTCGTTCACGACCCGGCTGCGGCCGAACAGATACGTGTGAATCGTGGCGTATGCGGTCAGTACGTTGCGCGGCGAGAAGCCGGCGTCGAACAGGATCTCCATCGCCGCGTCGATCAACGTCAGTTGCTTCTTCAGCATCTGCTCGATCAGGACATCGCCGAGGCCTGGATGCTTGCGCAGCTTCTCGTCGATCTGGTCGATCAGTGCGCGGAGGCGTACCTGCCACGGTCCCGATTCTGGCTCGGGGATTCGGATGCCTGCGAGCGCAGCGGTAGCGACGAGGTCGAGCAACTCGCTTTTGTCTGCGACGTAGTAGTACGGCGCCATCGGCGATACGCCGAGTTCGCGGGAAAGTCGCCGCATCGACAGCTTGTCGACGCCGTCCACCCGAACGACCCGCAGCGCGGCCGCCACGATCTCTGCTTCGGACAGTGTCGGGTTGGCCCCGCTGGGTGTGCGTCCGGCCCGGACAGCGCCTACTCCCTGAGGAGGCTCGGCTGCCGAACTGTTGCGATTCATCGATTCGAAGGGTAGTGCCGTGAGGCCCGTGCGTGAATTTCACCCCTATGGTGGTGCGGCGCGCGCACGGGGCGAAGTCGGTTTCGCCACTCCGAAAGTCGAGCAAACTGAAAATGCGGGGCCTGACATCCGAACTTTACCGTTTTGTTATCAGCAGACGTATATTTATTTCCGCAGGCGGCCACGCGCTCCGGAATTCCGAATACCATCGCCTGATGCGCCAAGGTCGCCTGCCCGACGGATTTGGGGTGCGAATCGATCCAAGCGTGAAGACCTATCGCGACGGTCGGGTGCTCATCGGAGGATCGCCCACTCGAATGGTGATGCTCGCGCCGTCGGCGGCCGCAATGATCGGCGATGGCTTTCTCGAAGTGACCGACCCGAACACCGCCGTTGTTGCTCGGCGACTGCTCGATTCAGGCGTCGCAAATCCCCGCCCGATGCTGCTTCCCTCGACCGACGACGTCACCGTCATCGTGCCGCTGCGTAACAACGTCGACGGACTGGAACGGTTGCTTGCCGCACTGCGCGGACACCGCGTGATCGTCGTCGACGACGGATCCGACGTAGCCGTCAGTGCACCGCCCGCAGGTGGTCGATGCAGCGTGTCGGTATTGCGGCACGAAGTTGCCCGTGGTCCGGCCGCGGCGCGCAACACTGGGATGCGAGCAGCAACAACGGAATTCGTTGCGTTCCTCGACTCCGATGTGGTACCGCGGAGCGGCTGGCTCGAAGTGATGCTCGGGCACTTCAGCGACCCCGCCGTCGCGTTGGTCGCACCACGCATCGTGGCGCTCGACCCCGAATCGAACGAACTCGCACGCTACGAGCACAGTCGGAGCTCACTGGACCTGGGGCGGCACGAGGCTCCGGTCCGTGCGCGGACGCCCGTCTCCTATGTACCGAGCACCGCGATGCTCGTGCGCCGCAGCGCCCTGCAGGATGCGGGTGGCTTCGACGAGACGATGGACGTCGCCGAAGACATCGACCTGTGCTGGCGTCTGGAAGCAGCGGGCTGGCGGTTGCGTTACGAACCCGCCGCTCGTGTCGCTCACGACCATCAGGTGTCCTTCGGTCAATGGTTCAGTCGCAAGATGTTCTACGGCACCGGCGCAGCGCCGCTGGCGGCTCGTCACCCCGGCAAGGTCGCCCCGTTGTCGATCTCGCGCTGGACGGTCGCTGCCGCGGTCCTCATCGCCACGCTCACTCGCATGGGCTTGATCGGTGCGTTGCTGACGATGTCCGTTGCAGTCCTGCGAGTGCGCAAAGTGTTCGCCGAACTCGACCAACCCACGCGTGTGGCAGCGATATTCGTCGCGCGCGGGTTCGCCGCTGGACTGTGGCAACTGGCGTCTGCGATGTGTCGGCACTATTGGCCGATCACGATGCTGGCGCTGATTCTTTCGCGCCGAATACGCCATGTCGCCATAGCCATGGCGCTCGCAGAGGGCGCCGCCGATTGGTACAAGCACCGCGAGAACGGCGGTCTCGATCCGGTTCGCTACATCGCGTTCAAGCGGCTCGACGACGTCGCCTACGGAACCGGGTTGTGGCGCGGCGCGGTCCGCGCGCACAGCGTCGAGGCGTTGAAGCCAACCCTCGGCAGTTGATTCCCCCTTTCGGGGGTAGCTGCCCGTGACGGGCGTCACTAACCTCGGGCGTATGAGCAAGCAACCAAAGCTGAGCTATGCGTCGGGACTGTCGGATACGCCGCTCCTCGGTGACACGATCGGCGACAACTTCGATCGGACGGTAGCGGCATTCGCCGACCGCGACGCGCTGGTGGACCACGCGAGTGGTCGGCGGTGGACGTATGGGGAGCTGGCTGCGCAGGTCGATGCGCTCGCACTCGGACTGCTCGACGCGGGCATCGCCAAGGGCGACCGCGTGGGGATCTGGGCGCCGAACTGTGCCGAATGGACCTTCGTGCAATACGCGACCGCGAAGGTCGGCGCGATCCTCGTCAACATCAACCCGGCCTACCGGTCGCACGAGCTGGAGTACGTGCTCAACCAGGCCGGTGTCCGGATGATCATCTGCGCGCCGGAGTTCAAGACGTCGAACTACGTCGCGATGATCGACGAGGTTCGGTCGAGCTGTCGTGGACTCGAGCAGGTCGTGGTACTGGGCAGCGACACGTGGACCACGCTGTTGCGTACCGACGGCGATCGAGCCGCCCTCGTCGATGCGCAAGCGCAGCTGTCTGCTGATGACGCAATCAACATTCAATACACCTCCGGGACAACTGGTTTCCCCAAGGGTGCGACGCTGAGCCACCACAACATCCTGAACAACGGCTTCTTCGTCGGCGAGCTGTGCAACTACACCGAAGAGGACCGCATCTGCATCCCGGTGCCGTTCTATCACTGCTTCGGCATGGTGATGGGCAACCTCGCGGCGACCAGCCACGGCGCGACGATGGTGATACCCGCGCCGTCGTTCGAACCACGCGCGACGCTGGCGGCAGTCCAGGCGGAACGCTGCACGTCGCTCTACGGCGTGCCGACGATGTTCATCGCCGAGCTCGCCGAGCCCGACTTCGAGTCGTTCGACCTGTCCAGTCTGCGGACCGGAATCATGGCAGGCTCACCGTGCCCGGTCGAGGTGATGAAGCAGGTGATCGAGCGGATGGGTATGCGTGAAGTCTCGATCTGCTACGGCATGACGGAGACTTCGCCGGTGTCGACGCAGACCCGTCCGCACGACACGATCGACCAACGCACGGCGACGGTGGGTCGCGTTGGGCCGCATCTGGAATCCAAGATCGTTGATCCCGCAACAGGTTTGACCGTTCCGCGTGGCGAGCCGGGTGAATTGTGCACGCGTGGTTACTCGGTGATGCTCGGCTATTGGGAGAATGCTGAGAAGACTGCGGAGGCAATCGATTCGGCGCGCTGGATGCATACCGGCGACATCGGCACCATGGACGACGACGGCTACATCGCGATCACCGGCCGCATCAAGGACATGGTGATCAGGGGCGGCGAAAACGTCTACCCGCGTGAGATCGAGGAGTTCCTCTACACGCACCCGGACATCCTCGACGCCCAGGTCGTCGGGGTTCCCGACCCGAAATACGGCGAAGAGTTGATGGCCTGGATCCGCATGAAAGAGGGGGCTGCGCCGTTGGACGCTGCCGCCGTTCGCGAGTTCTGCACCGGAAAGTTGGCGCACTACAAGATCCCGCGCTACGTCCACGTGGTCGACGAATTCCCCATGACCGTGACCGGCAAGGTCCGCAAGGTCGAGATGCGAGAGAAGTCGATCGCTCTACTGTCCTGAACGTCCTACCCTCGTGAGTCTTTTAGGAGTCCATAGACTCTGTCCAGTCTCGACACATGTGGGACATCTGATGTCTACCCACATGTGGGACAGGTTGTTGGATGCGTAGGTGATGGCACCTGAGACCGGGCTTGGATCAGTTCATGCCCAGATCGGTT
>NZ_VCQU01000018.1 GCF_012932915.1 Antrihabitans stalactiti
TCGGCCACCTGATGATCGATCCGACCAAGCGCTACCAAGGCCAATTCCGGGTCGCGGCCTAAAATGTGTCCCACATGTATCTAGACACATCTGTGCCACATGTATCTAGACAGCACAGAGTCCCTGGACTCCAAAAAGACTCACAGGAGTTAGCGTTTGAACGCGCTGGCGTGCTCGGCGGCGAAGCTCTCGATGGTCCGAGGAGCATGGCCGGTGAGGTCGCGCACGGTGGTGCTGACCGTGGCGCCGGCACCGGCTCGGAACAGTTCGGCCATCTCGACGAGATGCTCGACTTTCCAGTCCGGCTGTCCTTGGCGCCGAAGCGCTTTCGCGGCGAGACGGGGCGGGGTGTCGAGATAGCGGACCCGCCGACCGGTCGCCCCGGTGAGAACCGCAGCAAGTTCGGAGTAGCCGAAAGCACGCGGTCCGGTGACGTCGTACACGCGGTCGTAGTGGTCGTCGCTGGTCAGCGCTGCAACCGCGACGGCAGCGATGTCGCGGGCGTCGACCATCGCGATCGGTGCGCCGTTCATCGGCGCCGCGAGCAGTCCGAGTTTGGCGACCATCGGCGCAGCCGTCTCGAGAAGGTTCTGCATGAAGAACCCCGGGCGCAGGAAGGTGAACGGCACGCCTGTCGCCTCGATTCGGTGTTCGGTCTGCCAATGCTGACGCCCGATCTCCGCTGGACCGCCGGGCGAGACCGACGGGGCAATGCCGGAGACCTTGACGATGTGACCGACCTCGGCACGGACCGCGGCATCGACTGCGTTGCCTTGCAATTCGGCCTGCCGCAGGTCCTGAACCGACAGGAGGAACACGCGGTCGACGCCGTGCATTGCCTTGTCGAGCGAGGCGGCGTCGCCGAGGTCGCCGGTTGCCAGCTCGACTCCCAGGTCGGCGAGTGCGACCGCTTTCGACGGGTCACGGACGAGTGCGCGGACCGACGATCCTGCCGTAACCAGTTGGCGTGCAACCTCGCCGCCGATTTTTCCGGTGGCACCGATGACGAGAATCATGCGACACCTACCAACGACGTGTAGAGGTCGGCCGCGTTGTCGAGGTCGCCGGCGTCCGGCATCGCGAACACGATGCGGTCCGGTCGCACGATCGCGAAGTCGCCGCCGTGTCGGTCGAAGAAGTCGAGCACGTAGCCGTCGAGGTCCTCGACCACGACGGTCCCTGCCGCGCAACGCGTCCGGCGATGACCAGGCCGACTGACGGACAGGTAGGCGGCGCCGAGCGAGGCCCACAGCTCCCGGCTCTCCGAGGGCATGTTCGCTTGTGGATCGAGATCGCGACCGACCACCGCCCAACCGCTGCCGATCAGGTCGTCGAGGGGCCGCAGTCGGCCCGCCGACGTACGAACCGTCGGCTGAGGGAACGCGTGTCCTGCGCCGGAGCGGCGTCTCGAACTGTCGAAGGCTCCGGACGAATACCGCAGGTGGGGTTTGAACCGGCCCTCGGTGAAGTAGGACACGCGTGCAGCTTTTGCCAGAGCTATGTCGCGAATCTTGGCGACTCGGCGACGGCGAGTCTGGACCAACGCGCCGGAGAACCGCGTCAGCCGCGTCATGCGCGTGACGTGGGGACGCCGCTCGCTCTCGTAGCTGTCGAGCAGCGATGAGTCGGCCGTTCCGGCGATGACGGCCGCGAGTTTCCAAGCAAGGTTGTGGGCGTCGCGCATGCCTGCGCTGAGCCCTTGCCCTGCGAACGGCGGCATCAAGTGGGCAGCGTCGCCGGCGAGAAGTACACGCCCCGAACGCCATCGGTCCGCCGCGCGAGCGTGAAAGGTGTAGACGATGTGCCGCAGAATCGTCACCCGGTCGGGGTCGACCCATGGGGAGATGAGTCGTCGCGCGTTCTCCAGAGTTGCCAGCGCCGCCTGGTCTTCGCCTGGGAGAACCATGAATTCCCAACGGTGGTGCGTCCCGGGTAGCGGCAGCGTCACGGCTGGACGGTCCGGGTTGCCGACGAACTGGAAACACGTGACATCGTCGAGCGGGGCCTCGAGTTTCGCGTCGACGACGAGCCACGGCTGCGCGTAGGTCGAACCCGTGAAGGCAATGGAGCAGAGGTTGCGAACGGTACTTCGCCCGCCGTCACACGCGACGACGTAACGAGCGCGGATCGCAGTCTGCCGTCCTCGGTCGCCCGTGCGGGTCCACACGGTCACGCCGTCGCCGTCGTCGTGGACCGCCTCGACGCGAACGCCCATCCGGACCGAGACCTGCGGATATCGCGCGACCCCGTCGTGCAACACGCGCTCGAGGTCAGGCTGGTAGAAGAACGCGAGTTGGGGAAAACCGTTGCGGCCGCCGCTCGGACGCATCGTCACCAGCTGGTCGCCGTTCGCAGCGACGAACTGCGTGCTCTGCCCGAGGTCCAGCAGGGGAAGTAGCTGATCGTCCAAGCCTGCCGCCTGAAAGATGCGAATCACTTCGTCGTCTGTCGCGCCTGCCCGCGGCATGGTGTGTGGCTTGACATCGCGCTCGAGCACGATCGTCGCGACGCCGGCTTGGCCGAGCAGGTTCGCGACCATCGCACCCACAGGTCCGTAGCCGACGACCACAACATCGGTGAGTTCAGAATCGGTCATGAGTGAGACCCGCCTATCGTTACTGACGTTTTCGTCATAAATGACTATATCGTCACCAGATGGCAAGTCAACACCCCTGTGAGTCTTTTGCGAGTCCAGGGACTCCGAAAAGACTCACAGGCAGTTATGCCTTTCGCCCAGTGTCGATTCCACCGACCGGTCGCGCCGCCTCGATATGATGAGCGCTCACAGGAAGTGGGTTCGAGCGATGACTAAGCGCGGATATATCGGTGCAATGCTGGCGGCCCTCGTGCTTGCTTTGGCGCTTGCGTCGTGTTCGTCGAACGGTGAGCAGGGCTCGGACGCGCAATCAGCGGACGCGGCGCCCGTCATCTCGATCTCGCCGGACCCGACCAAGCCGATCAACGTGACCGACACTGTGACAATCACCGTGCAGCCCGGCACGCTGACGACGGTGTCGTTCACCAACGAAGCAGGCACCGAGGTCAAAGGCGTGATGACGCCGGACAACCTGACCTGGAAGACCACCGAGCCGCTCGGCTACGACAGGTCCTACACCGTGCATGCCGAGGCCGTGAACTCGAAGGGAGTGTCGACCACCCGGGACGCGGTCGTCACTACTCTGGCGCCGAGCAACCAGACCCAGGTCTACCTCAACACCTCGAACGGCGGATCACTCACGGACGGCGCGACTTACGGAGTTGGGATCGTGGTCGTCGCACACTTCGATGAATCGATTCGCGACAAGGCGAAGGCAGAGGCCGCGATGACGGTGACCACGAATCCGCCCGTCGCGGGCGCGTGGCGCTGGTTCGATGATCAGAACGCGCACTGGCGTCCGGAGAACTACTACACGCCAGGGACCACCGTGACCGTTGCCGCGAAGCTCTACGGCGTCGACGTCGGCGGCGGATTGTTCGGCCAATCCGACACCGAAGTGTCGTTCAAGATCGGCGACGCGCACATCTCGACTGCCGACGACAACACCAAGATCGTCACGGTGACCGACAACGGCAAAGTCGTGCGCGAGATGCCGACGTCGATGGGCCGCGGCGGGACCGAAACCATCGGCGGAACCACTCTCTCGTTCTGGACGCCGGCCGGGACCTACACCGTGCTCGGCAAGTCGAATCCGGTGATCATGGATTCGTCCACCTACGGTCTGCCGGTCAACTCGCGCCTCGGCTACAAGGAATCGATCAACTGGGCCACCCAGATCAGCGGCGACGGAATCTATCTGCACCAACTCGACGAAACAGTGTGGGCGCAAGGCAACACCGACACATCGCACGGCTGCCTGAACCTCAACGGGGAGAACGCCAAGTGGTTCTTCCAGTTTGCTCAAGTCGGCGATGTCGTCAAGATCGTCAACACCGGCGGCGCGCCACAGAACCCATCGAACAACGGCGACTGGTCGATCGCGTGGGCGGACTGGACGCGTCGCTGACGTCGCAACGTCCGTGCCTTGGGGTCGCAGTCGATCAGTCGGCTGATTCGTCTTCGGTCAGCTCAGGGGCGTTCTCCCGAGTCGCCATGCCGCCGTCCCGACCGTGGTCGACAGGTCCTGGACGGCCACCTTTGGGTTCACTCGCCTTGTCGGTGGTGTCCTCGTTCGAGCTGTCCATCGTGTCTCCTCGTCATTCGTGTTTGTAGCTGTACCCATTCGGGCACACCGTCATGTGTCCGAACTCGAATCGATCTACCGCGCGCCGATGCGGTCGAGGCGAGATGACGTCGATGCCGACGAGACGATCGAGCGTGCGATGCGCTTGTCGGTCTGTGGCTTCGGCGGCCGACTGGACCCAGCTCCGGCCACCCTCGAGGAAGCAATTTCTGCGACGAGCGAGCAGTACGACGAACGAACTGCGCGGCGACTCGAACGGTTCGCCCAGGTGCCCGACGGGTCGTTCGTGTGGTCGAAATTGGATGGGCGCTACTTCCTCGGGCGGATCACCGGGGAATGGCGGTACGACGACAGCAGCGCTGCCGCCCGCGTCGACCTTGTTCACATCCGTCCGTGCGTGTGGTCAGCGCAGTCATATTCCGAAGCCACCACGCCGCGTGCCGTGGCGGCGACCTTTGCTCGCGGGGGCCGAAACTTCCAAGAGATCCACAGCGCCGACGTCGTTGAACTCACCTGCCGGCTGTGGAGCGAGCCACCGAGTTAACCGTCGCCACTATTGGGTACACACCTCCAATGAACCTCGGTGAACTTTTCCGTCCGCTGGAATCGCTGTCCAACCTCGATCCGGCCAGCGACGCGATACAGAAGGCGTTGACGACCATCTACGACACGACGCACCTAGGTGGTCTGCTGCGGGGTGAGTGGCTGGGGCACCCGATTCATCCAGCGTTGGTGACGGTGTCTGCCGGGTCTTTCATCGGCGCGTCCGTGCTGGACTACACGGCCGAGCCGAGCGCCGCGCGACGACTGCTGGGGTTCGGCCTGGCCACCGTCCCGGCCTCGCTGGCGACGGGCTGGGCCGACTGGTCGACGCTGGACCGAACCCAGCGTCGAGTCGGTCTGGTCCATGTGGCGTCGAATGCCACCGGCCTGTCGTTGATCCTGGCGTCCTATCTACGGCGACGCCACACCACCGATCGCACGGCACGCGTGCTCAATGTGCTCGGATTGTCCGCCATCAGCGCCGCTGGAGCAATCGGCGGGCACATGGTGTTCAGTCAGGGCACCCGTGTCGAACTGGAAGCCGAACCCGCCCTTGCAGGCGCGGCATACGACCCTGCGCAGCAGCCCATCGCCATGGACAGCGCGAGCGGCCGACATTCAGCTCTCTAGAACGATTCACACTCCTATCGAAGGATCACAACTGATGGATTTGCCAGCGAAACTGTTCGAGACCGCGTTCGACGTGGTCGCAAAAGTCCGGAACGCCCGCGTGTTTCACCCCGGCGGGATAGCCCTCTCCGGCCGATTGCACGCCGAGCCCGAGTTCGAGGACTTGTTCGGCGAGGGCGAACGCGCCGTCATTGCGCGCCTCTCGAAAGGGACCAGCACACCTGGCATCGTCCCCGATATCCTCGGTTTCGCGTTCCGGGTCCTCGACCGCGATGACCGCCGCTGGGATTTCGCTCTTGCGACCACCGGAACCGGAACGCTCGGACGGTTCCTGCTCACTCCGGCGCGCGGTTGGGCAAGTGCGCGCTACGGCAGTCTGATGGCCTACCGATTCGATGGTCAGCCGCTGTGGCTGTTCGCCGAGCCCGACTCCGATCAGCCGTCGACGGCGTCGATCGCAGCAATGACCACGCATCTCCGCGAGAATGCGCTGACCTTCACTCTTTCGGCAAGCAGCTTGCGGGGCCCGTCACGAAAGGTAGCCACGATCACCTTGCATCGCGCCGACAGCACCGAGCGAGCAGTCGTGAACGCTTTCGACCCGATGGAAAACCGGCCGAACGACGTTGAGTTGCTCCCGAAGTTCGTCAGCGACATTCGTGAACTTGCCTACGCCGGAAGTCGACAGGGGCGCGACGCTCAGTAATCCACTCAGGCCGAGATATGTTCGAGCCTGCGCCGCGTGGCGTTGGGGCCTAGCAGTGCGACGACCCCTGCGGCGAGGCCGGTGAGCCCGATCGTGGTGAAGCCGGCGCCGAACGACCAATGTGTGACGAGCACCGGCAGCAGAAGCACACCGACCGCGCCACCGGCGTGACCGATGCCGTCGGAGAGCGCGAAGCCCGTAGCGCGAATGTTCGTCGAGAAGCACTCCGCGGTGAACGTGTAGGCGACCTGCAGGAAGCAGCCGAGCGACATCGACGCGAGCAGGCAGCCGATCGCGATGACGACATCACCGGCAAATGATCCGACCGCCGCCATGGCTATCAGCCAGACGACCGATGCGGCAAGTATGACAAGGCGACGCTCGAATCGGTCCACGGTGCGCAACGCCGCAAGGGCCCCGAGCGGGTAGCCGATCGCGCCGATTGCAAGCAGTGCGATCGACCCGCCGATAGCGGCGCCCCTATCGGCGAGCAATTGCGCGCCGTCGCCGAGAAAGGCGTAATTACCGATGTACCACAGGAACCACATCGCGATGAGGATCGTCAGGCGCCTGTAGAAGTGCTCTCCGCCACGCTGTGGTTCGTCGGGTTCGCTTGCTGATTGTGCGTCGAGGTCGACGCACTTCTCACGGCAACATTGCTCCATCGCGTCGATCGTTCGCGCCGCGGATTCGTCGCGACCGTGCGTCACCTCCCAGCGGGGCGATTCCGGCAGGACCGTACGCACAAGCAGGCCGAGGACCGCGATCGCGCCGCCGATGACGAACATCAGACGCCAGCCGAAGTCGAAGTGCGGCACCAGCGCCCACGCGACGAACGGCGTGATCGCTTGTCCGAGAATGCCGATCATGAAGGTCGCCACCGCGATGCGGCCGCGGACCCGCGCGGGTGCGAGTTCACTGATGTAGGTCGTGACCAGGTTCAGGTCCGCGCCGACGCCCATTCCGGTGATGAATCGGAACACCGCCAGGCTGATCAGGCCCTGCGCTGCAGCGTCGCCGAACGAACCGATGGCCGTCAGCACCATCGTCAGCACAAGCATCCGGTAGCGGCCGAACCGATCGGCGAGCACCCCGATCGACAGCGACCCCAAGGAGTATCCGAGCAGCCCGATCGCCACCGCGACGAACGCGCCCTCCGACTTCGTCAGCCCGTACTCGTCGGAGATCGCAGGCAGCGCATAGCCGATATTCGCGATGTCGAAGAACACGAAGAAGTAGCCCAGGCCGATGATGGCCAGGTAGCGGTGCGGCAGCGCCCAGATCGGGATGCGATCCAGTCGAGCAAGTAGGTCGGTGTTCATGTGGCGCCCTGTCGGGCAACGGGCGGATCCTTGTGCGCCTTGATCGGTCCGGTGCTCGGTGGCGGGAGGAACAAGTTGCCGCGCAAGCCGCCTCGCGCGGTCCGTACGGCGACCAGGCCCCAGGTACCGAGTAGGCCGATGTAGGCGACGACCGCGGCGACCTTGAACGCGGGCAGGCCGGTATGCAGCGCCAATTGCGTTGTGCCGGTGACGAACGTGCCGACGGGGAAGGTAAGGCTCCACCAGGTCAGCGCGAAAGGCATTCCGCGGCGGGCAGTTCGAACGGTCAAGGCGGTCGCCAAGCCGATCCACAACACCGCGAAGCCCCAGATCGGGACGCCGTAGAGGATCGCGAAGACCTCCATGCCGTCGGCGAGGTCCGGGTCGACGGAGATGGCTGCCTTGCTGCCGAGAAGGCCTGCCGCCGTGATGGATTGGCCGAGCGGACCAAGCACGATCCAGAGCGTCGGAACGCGTGCGGTTCCTGATGTGCCGAAGTGTGCGAGCCGGCTCCAGACCATCGTGATGACGATGATCGACGCGAGCAGCGACAACCCGAACATCGCGTAGCAGCCGTAAAGCATTGTCTCCCGGCCGGTCCCGGGCGCCATGTGCGGGATGAGCAGCGCGCCGGTCGCGGCAGACACCATCGGCGGCACGATCGGCATCAACCACCCCCCGAACGCTGCGTCTGGCTCGACGTTGATCTGCGTGAACATCAGATACGGGATCGTCATCGCGGTGAACAAGCCGCCGACCGTTCCCGCGCTCCACAGCACCCAGTCGAGGTTGACCGCGGCCCGCTCCCCGATCAGGTCCTTGCCGATGAGGATGGCCCCGGCGCCGACCGTGAGCAACGCCATCGGCGCCGCGCCATAGAAATGCGCCATCTGAGGGTTGTACGCATGACTGCGCGCGACCGTCGGGTGGCGAATCCAATGTGCCGTCACCGCAACGATCAACACGACGAGCAGCACGGCGGCGAGCACCCAGACGACTCGCCCGAAGACGTGCAGCCCCGGGATCCGGACTGGCAGCGTCGCAGCCGCCGTGGCAACGATGCCGGTTCCCATGACTGACGCGAACCAGTTGGGTCCGAGGTTGCCGAGCACCTGACCTGGCGACTGTAGCGACGACAACAACCAGGGCAGGTTCGTGGACGTGCGCGATGTGGTCACGTCGTGCAGTGTGCCGCGGCTACTTCGGCGGGTCCGTGGTCGGGGTCCCGAGTGTGTAGACGTGATCGGGAGACAGAATCTCCGTAACCGCCGTCGCCACAATCGAGCTCGGCTCGTGGCCCTGGTAGTCCTCGTCGGTGTTGATTTCGATGATGAGCGACGTCTGCTTCTCCGGCAGGTACACGCATACAGTTTGATAGCCGGGCAGGCTGCCGTTGTGCCCGACCCAACCCCCGATGTTGAAGATGCCCATGCCGTAACCGTCCCCCGCTGGCTTACCCGGCAGAGCCACGACCTTCAGTCGGTCCGTCTGCGTTTCGGGCTTCAGCAACTTCCCCGTTCCCAGCGCGGGTGCCCATTTCTGCAGGTCTTCGAGCGTCGAAATCATTGCACCCGCAGCCCATCCCCACGACGGGTTCCAGTCGCTCGCGATGGCTTCCTTGTTGTCCAGCGTCTGAACGGTGTAGCCCTGCGCGTGCGGTTCCGGGAACGTGGCGTCGGTCGGAAAGATGGTGTGGTCCATGCCGAGTGGCTTCGTGATGTGCTCTTTCACGTAGTCCGGCAACATCTGACCGCTGATCTTCTCGATCACCAGACCCAGGAGTATCAGGTTGGTATTGGAATAGAAGAAGTCCGCGCCAGGCGCGAACATGTTCGGAAGCGCGAAGGCGTAGTCGAGCAATTCCTTCGGAGTGAAGGACCGTTTCGGATCGGTGAGCAGGTCTTTCACGAACGCATCCGAGGCGGAGTAGCTGGCCAGGCCGCTCCGCATTTCAGCCAACTGGCGAAGCGTGATGTTCTCGCCGTTCGGCACACCGTCGATGTATTTGCTGATGGGATCATCGACGCCGACCTTGCCTTCGTCAACAAGCTGCAGCACACCGGTGACCGTGAATGTCTTGGTGACACTCCCGATTCGGTGGTAGAAGTCGGGCTTCATCGGCTCTTTGGTGGACTTGTCGGAAACGCCTGTGGTGTAGACGTACTGACCGTCCGGTCCCGAAATGCCCACGATCGCACCGGGAATCCCCGCCTCGCCGATCGCCTTGTCGATCGCGGCGTCGAGCTTCTGGGTGAGGGCGGAGTCCAGCTTCTTCGTCGCCGCGGCCGATGTCGTTTCCGTCGACGATGTCGAATCCTTCGAATCGTCGCCGCACGCCGACGCCGAGATCAACAACGCCGCTGCCGCTACGGTCACCACCATCCGACGCCGATGAATCGCACCCACAGTCCATGCAGCCATTGCGTTTTCCGTTTCCGAGAGGGGCCCGACCAGCGGGAGCAACGCTACTCTGCGGAACCGGCAAATCGGTCTTGAATCGAGCGCGCTCGTGAGTCTTTTTGGAGTCCAGGGACTCCAAAAAGACTCACGAGTAGAGGTTCGTCCAGGTCGCTAGATCAGCGCAGATCCCGAGGCTGTCCGGTCGCCGACAAGACGCCTTGCCAGAGTCGTCCGTCGACGTTGACCTTCTTGCGCGTCGACACGGCCAACGGGATGGGGACATGCGTGAAACGGCGCCGCCACAGCCCGACGACGATGTCGGTCTTGCCTGCCATCCCGGCGTCGACGGCGGCGAACCCGAGTAGCTGACAGAACGCCGCATCCCGAGTGTTGGCCGGCAGGCTGCGAATCATGTAGCTCGGGTCGATGTACTTCAGGCTCACGTCGACACCGTTGGACCTGGCCAGTTTTGGGATCTGTTCCTTGAGGAACACGCCGATATCGCCGTAGCGCACGTTGCCGGACGCGTCGCTCTGGTCGGAGGCTGCAAGCAGATCTTGCCCGGCGCCTTCGGCGACGATGACCACCGCGTGACCGTCAAGTTCGATCCGACTCAACACCGCACGGACCACACCGTCGAGGCTGAACGGGCTTTCCGGAATCAGGCACATCCCCACATGGGTGTCGGCCAGTGCGGCGAAGCCGGCGATGAAACCCGAATCGCGACCCATCAGCTTGACCAGGCCGATTCCGTTGCGGTGACCCGATGCCTCGACGTACGCAGCCTGTGTCGCGTTTCGGGCGGCCGCGACCGCGGTCTCGAAACCGAACGACGTCTCGACGAACGAGATGTCGTTGTCGATCGTTTTCGGAACCCCGATCACACCGATCGACAGGTTGCGCCGCCGTATTTCGAGGGCAACCTCGTGCGCCCCTTTCAGGGTGCCGTCGCCGCCGACTGCGAAGAGAACGTCGATCCCGAGCCGCTCCAGGGTGTCGACCATGTCGGTCGCGGGCTGGGCGCCGCGGGATGTGCCGAGGACCGTCCCGCCTCGCTCTTGAATCCACCCGACCCGTTGCCTTGTGAGTTGAACGGGCTTGTGGCCGTACGACTCGACCAGCCCCTCGAACCCGAACCGGAGCCCGAGCACGTCGTCGACGCCGTACTTGTCCCGCAGGCCGATGACGATCGCCCGGACCGCGTCGTTGAGCCCGGGGCACAGCCCGCCGCAGGTGACGATCGCGCACTTGACGTTGGCTGGGTCGAAGAAGATGCGCTCCCTCGGACCAGCCAATTCGAAAGACAGTGGCGCGACGCCATTTTCGAGAGCGCTCCGCAGCGAGGCGAGGTCGTCCCGGAACAACACCCGATCGCTTTCGGCAACGAACCGCGTGTCGCTCAACGGCGATGCCACGGTGCGCTCACCGAGCTGGGCGACCTCGAATTCCGCAGGTGAGAGGGTCATCGCTCTCCCTTCCCAACCTGGTTAGATTCCAAGCGGCGCAGAGATCACCGGCCATGAATCCTTCAGGTCGTCCTGCCAGTATCCCCATGAATGGGTCCCGGAGTCGCGGAATTTGAACTGCGCGGGTATCCCCAGGCCGCCCAACTTCTCCGCCAACTTGTGGGCGCAAATATTCGTTGCAGCCTCGATCACGCCGCCGATCGCGATCTGTTGCGCGATACCGTCGAGACCAGGGAGGGCGCGGGGCTCGCCTGGATAGTCGTAGCGGCCGGGAATGCCGTTGCCGTTCGAAATGTAGAGCGCCACACCGCGCAGCTTGTCGGCGTGCACGTACGGGTCGTTGGCCGCCCACGCCGGGTCGTCGAGTGGCCCGTACATGTTGAGGGTGTTGCCGTGCCCCCACGTCTCGACTGTGACTTTGACCAGCTGCTGATGAACGGGGTCGCTGATCTCCGCGCACCCGCTGTAGGACGCTGCGCTTTGGTAAAGGCCGGGCGCTGCTTCGGACAACGCGAGCACAGTTGTCCCCGAAGTGGAAATTCCCGCGATCGAGTTCTTGCCATTCGTGCCCAGACCCGCATCGATGATCGGCGGCAGCTCCTCGGTCAGGAACGTCTTCCATTTGTTGACGCCGAGAACGGGATCCGGATGTTTCCAGTCCGCGTAATAGCTCCAGCTTCCCCCGATGGGCGTGACGACGTTGACCTTCTTGTCCGCGAGGAACTGCAGCGCGTCGGTCTTCAGCGTCCAGGACGCCAAGTCCTCGCCACCACCTGCTCCGTTCAACAAGTACAGAACGGGTCGGGGCGCAGACGTGTCGTCGGGGCGCTGCACCTGCACCGGAACCGTCTTGTCCATCGAGGCCGAATGCACGAAGACGTACAGGTGCTGATCATCTACAGCTCTGACCTTCTCTACATACGAGCCATTCGGCGACTGCACATAGGCTTGGAGTTCGCCGGGTACACCGAGTTCGTCCGCAACAGCTGGGCGGACATTCATCACGGGGACCACCACTGCAGCGGCAACCAACGAAACGAGCGAACGTCCTACAAGGGCCGTCCGGACGCGTTCATAGAACATAAATCCCTCTTCACTCACCGGTCCCGAGATCGACAACCTATCACCGCAGACGCGACGAAGCCCCCGGCCGGAAGAGCAGTCGGGGGCTTCGTTTTGCAAACTGAGCGTCAGCGGAAGATCTTGAGCAAAAGCAGCAGGACGATCAGGCCGGCGGCACCGATGAGGCTGTACTTCACCTTCGGTTCGTTGACCTTTGCGATGGCCTTCTGCTTGGCGTTGTCAGCGATTCGCTTCGGGTGAGCGCGGACACTGAGTTCGTCGAGTGTTAGGGCGAGCTGATTGCGAGCGGCCTCGATCTCCCGCTCGATGCGCTCTGTGTCTTTTGACACGTTGTCCTCCAAGAAGTAGCTCGATGTCGTGCAGCTGACACAACCGTAGAGCAGATCCAACCCGCATACGTATGCGCGGCCTCAAAACTGTTCGCCTAGGCTGACGTACTGTGACCGCGACGAGCAGACTTACCGTAGGCGACGACGCCCCTGACTTCACTCTTTCCGACGCCGATGGCAACGAAGTGTCGCTGAGTGACTACCGCGGTCGCAAGGTGATCGTCTACTTCTACCCCGCCGCGTCGACCCCCGGCTGCACGAAGCAGGCCTGCGATTTCCGCGACAGTCTCGCCGAGCTCAACGGTGCTGGGCTTGCCGTCATCGGCATCTCCCCCGACAAGCCGGAAAAGCTCGCGAAATTCCGTGACGCCGAGGCGCTGACCTTCCCGTTGCTGTCGGATCCCGACCGTACGACGTTGGAGGCATGGGCTGCCTACGGCGACAAGATGATGTACGGCAAAACAGTCCGTGGCGTCATCCGCTCGACGTTCGTCGTCGACGAGAACGGCAAGATCGCCGTGGCCCAATACAACGTCCGCGCGACCGGCCATGTGGCCAAACTGCGTAAGGATTTGTCGGTCTGACCTGCGCTTGCGGGAGGGTGACGCGCGCGACACTCGCCCGCATCGAGGCGAAAGTACGTTACTGTCGCTAACAACGGCGCACTCGGTGTGCGCCCCACGTCGTTGATTGCTTCCCTCGCCCGGCCTTTCTGCCGTTTGGCGCACAAGCTCTTTTGCGGCGATCGATTTTGGCCATTGCCAATCTCGCCACAGCTTGAAAGGCACTCGTATTCCTATGTCTTCGTCTACATCCACGTCCTTCGCCGATCTCGGCGTCGGCGACAACCTCGTTCGCGCACTTGCGTCGGCGGGGATCACAGAGCCGTTCCCGATCCAGGTCGATACCCTTCCCGACACGCTCGCGGGCCGTGACGTCCTCGGTCGCGGAAAGACCGGCAGCGGAAAGACTCTCGCGTTCGCCATTCCGATGGTCGCGCGCCTCGCCGGCACCAAGCGCGTGCCCGGCCGCCCGACCGGGCTGATCCTGGCTCCTACCCGCGAACTCGCGACCCAGATCGCCGCCGCGCTCGAACCACTCACCACCGCGCACAATCTGCGCGTCACCACGATCTTCGGCGGGGTGTCGCAGAACCGCCAGGTCCAGGCGCTGGGCGGCGGTGTCGACATCGTCGTCGCATGCCCCGGTCGCCTCGAGGACCTGCTCAAGCAGCGCCACCTCACCCTCGACGGCATCGCCGTGACCGTGCTGGACGAGGCCGACCACATGGCCGACCTGGGCTTCCTCCCCGTCGTCACCCGACTGCTCGCGGCAACGCCTGCGCGCGGTCAGCGTCTGCTGTTCTCGGCGACGCTGGACAACGGTGTCGACAAGCTCGTCAAGCGCTTCATGAACAACCCCGCGACCCACTCGGTCGACGAAGCCAATTCCCCGGTCGCGGCGATGACGCACCACGTGTTCGGCGTCCCCAGTGTCGAAGCCAAGCGCGTGCTCGTGCACAAGCTGGCCTCAGGCAACGGCCGTCGCATCCTGTTCATGCGCACCAAGCATCAAGCGCGCAAGCTGGCGCGTCAGCTCACCGAAGCGGGCATTCCTTCGGTCGACCTGCACGGCAACCTCTCGCAGGTCGCCCGTGACCGCAACCTGGCCGCGTTCTCTGCCGGCACAGCGCGAGTTCTGGTCGCCACCGATGTCGCCGCCCGTGGTGTCCACGTCGACGACGTCGCACTCGTCGTCCACGTCGACCCGCCGGCCGAGCACAAGGCCTACCTGCACCGGTCCGGCCGGACCGCGCGAGCGGGCAGCGCGGGCGACGTCGTCACCGTCGTTCTGCCCGAGCAGCGCAGCGACCTTGCCGCACTGATGCGCAAGGCCGCCATCAAGGTCACCACTCAGCAGGTCACCGCCGATTCGGCGCCGGTCACCGAGTTGGTCGGCGAGGTCGCGGCGTACGTGAAGCCCGAGATTCGGGTCGAGACACAGGTCGGCGGCAAGCCTCGCCCGCACAACGGGCGTAGCGGTGGCCAGAACCGCCCCAAGACCGGCGGCAGCGCCGGTGCGAAGTCGCACAGCTCGGCATCGGGCTCGCGTCGCTCCGGCGGCCGAACCACGTCGACTGCCGGCACCGGTGGCGGCCTCGCAGCCTTCTCACGTGACGGCGGCGGTTCGCGTCGGCGTGCGCGCTAGGTACTGCGACCTGAATAACCAAGATTGAGTTGTTGGGGCGCGAACTGTGCGTCCCCTTGGTTTGTGGACCTGACTTGCTTCCCGGTTTCAGGCTGTAAGGGCGGCGATTGTGACCATCCTCGCAGTTCAGCGCTACTCCAGACGATTCAGCACCCCGACGGTTTTTCAGATCGAATTGGCTAGGCCTGCTCGTGGAAGGTGTGCGACGCTGAGTTCATCCACGCCGACGAACCAGGCGGAAGGCGACCATGGCAATCGAAATCCACCGGCGACCGCGCAGTGTCCTGTTACCTCTCGTCGTCGGCTGCGTGCTGTTCACCGGGTGCAGTACAAGCGACGACGAAAATACACAAGGCGCTTCGGCCGCTAGCTCAGCCCCAGCCTGCGTGATCCCGAACGACGATGACCCCGGCGTCAGTGTCTACAGCTCCAACGGAGTTACTGTCGCCGTCATCATCGCGTCGGATCCCAACGCCGTCACCGGAGAAAATGCGCTCGCTCCGAACCAAATCGTCTACGGGCAGCTATTCGTCATGCCGAACGAGCCAGACACCACACTCACCGGCACAATCACTTACCGGTGGCGTCGCGAGGACCTCCCCAATAACCGAACGCTCTCCGAGAACACGACCACCGAAACGGTGAGCGGATGCAAGCGGATTACGACACAGATCGGACCGCTCGAATCGGGCGGTTGGTACGGCATCTCAGTCGATTTCGCCTGGACCGACCCGAAAAACCCGTCGTGGGGGTTGAGTGCAGGCACCGGAGGTAGCTTCCGAACTACGTGATCGATTGCATCAGGCGCCACCGCAATCCTGAAGCAATAACCGAGACGTAGGCGTCGCGCGGTGACGCTGCCACAGCGGGTCGAAAGCTTGATCGGCGTCGTCGCAGAGCCGGCGCCAGGTGATCTCTTCCGAGCGGTTTCCAGGCGACGCTAGTTAGAAAGACTCCACATAGCGCTCGAATCCGTCGAGGAGTCGGTCGAGGCCGAACTTGAAATCGTTGATTTCCCAGTTGTTCTCGTCCATGTCGAACGCCTGCGCCGATATCGCCTTTAGCAACGCGGGAAAGCGCGCCGGATCGAGCACCCGCCCCAGTACCAACGTGTAGTTGTCCGGCGCGTCGGTCGACGCGGTCATTTGTAGGACCAACCGCGTTCGGCTGATGACGTACAGCGACATGTTCATCACTAGCTGCAGCCGGATCGGGTCGGGCACGGCGGTCTCGCTGAATGCGGCGAGACCGGCCTCCAACCACCCCATGTTGTTGGGTCCGGCCGGTGGCGCAGTGAGTGGAATTTCGAGCCACCAAGGATGGGCGCGGATCGATTCGAATTCCGCCATCGCCCACATTTCGAGCGCTTCTCGCCACGGCGTCGTCGACGCGATTGTCGGCGGCGGACCGATCACCCGGTCGGAAATGAGATCGATCAAGGTGTCTTTGCTGTCGACGTAGCGATACAGCGACATCGTGGTGAATCCGAGCTGCTTGGCCAGCCGGCTCATCGACAGCGCAGCGAACCCCTCGGCGTCACAGACGTCGATCGCGGCGTCCACCACTTGCATGAGGGTGAGCCCCTTTTTGGGCCCCCGGCTGCCGGGTTCGTCCAGCCCCCACAGCAATTGAATCGCTTTGGGTATCTCGTCCATCGTCACCAAATCCCACGTAAGTCTTGCGTCGGTTCTAAAACTGCGTACCGTATACACTTAGTGTAGGTCGTACACAGTTTAGAGAAGAGGCAGAGATGACACTAGCCACTCCCCAACCAGCGATAAGTGCGGTCGGGCTCAGAAAGAGCTTCGGCGACAAGACGGTCCTCGCCGGCATCGACCTCGAGGTCGCTGCAGGCACGATCTTTTCGCTGCTTGGACCGAACGGAGCAGGAAAGACGACGACCGTCCAGATCCTGTCCACCCTGGTCTCCCCCGACGCTGGTGACGTCCGGATCGCGGGTTTCGACCTGCGCCACGACGCCGACGCGGTCCGGGAATCGATCGGTGTGACTGGTCAATATTCGGCGGTGGACGACGTTCTGACCGGCGCCGAGAACCTGACCCTGATGGGCGATCTGCACCACCTCGGTCGGCGTGAATCGCGCCAGCGCGCCGCCGATCTCCTCGAGCGGTTCGATCTGGTCGACTCAGCACGCGCCCGCGCGGGAACGTATTCCGGCGGCATGCGCCGCAGGCTGGACCTGGCGATGAGCCTGGTCGGCGATCCGAAAATCCTGTTCCTCGACGAGCCCACGACCGGCCTGGACCCACGCAGCCGCCGTAACATGTGGCAGATCATCCGGGACATGGCGGCCGGCGGCATCACCGTCTTCCTCACCACTCAATACCTCGACGAAGCAGACGAACTCGCCGATCGCATCGCGGTCCTCGACCGCGGCCACCTGGTCGCCGAGGGCACCGCCGACGAGCTCAAGCGACTCGCTCCCGGCGGGCACATCGCACTCAGATTCGCCGACAGCGCCGGATTGAACTACGCAGCACACACCTTCGGTGAAGTCGCGCGCGACGACGAGAACCTGGTCCTGCAGGTGCCGTCGGACGGCAGCGTCAAATCCCTCAAGGCCATCCTCGACCGATTCGACGACGAATCCATCGCCATCGACGACCTGACCATCCACACACCCGACCTCGACGACGTCTTCTTCGCACTGACAACCCACTCAGAGAAGGCCACTAGGCGATGAGCACGGCAATTATCGACTCGGTGACGATGACGCGGCGCAGCCTCAAGCACACCCTGCGAAGTCCCGACACGATGGTCATGACCATCGCCCTGCCGATCATGATCCTGCTGATGTTCGTGTACATCTTCGGCGGCGCGTTCGACGTCGGTGGCGAATACATCGACTACGTCGTTCCCGGAATTATCTTGCTGTGCGCTGGATTCGGCGCCGGGACCGCTGCCGTGAGTGTCTCCACCGACATGACGAACGGGATCATCGATCGATTCCGCACGATGGCGATATCACGCTCGTCGGTGCTGACCGGTCACGTCGTCGAAAGCGTGGTCAGAAACCTGCTGACCACGAGCATCGTGATCGTCGTTGCAGTCGCACTCGGCTTTCGGCCGACGGCAGACCCGCTGAAATGGCTTGCTGCACTGGCCGTGATAGCGGTGTTCGTACTCGCCTTGTCATGGATCAGCGTCGCTCTGGGGTTGCTGGCTCGCAATCCCGAAGCCGCGCAGGGCTTCACGTTCTTCCTGATGTTCATCCCCTACGTGAGCAGCGCGTTCGTCCCGACCGACACAATGCCGACCTGGCTACGATCATTTGCCGAACATCAGCCGGTCACGCCAGTCATCGAGACACTTCGAGGCCTGCTGATGGGCACCGAAATCGGCAACAGCGCGATGCTGGCCGTTATCTGGTGCGACGCCATCGGACTCGCTGGCTATCTCTCGGCATCCTTGATTTTCAAGCGCAAGACCGCGCACTGAGCCCTGAACACGGGAACGGCCCCCACCCTGACAGGGGAGTGGGGGCCGTTCTCGTCAAGCGTCAGATCAGGCAGCCGGCGGTGCGTTCAGCGTCTGCTGCATCTGGACGAGGCTGGCGATGCCGACCGGGATACCGACAAGCGCGCCGCCGACGACAGCGCCGATTCCGGCACCGGTACCGCCACCGACGATGCAACCGAGGACGGCTGCCGGCAACGCGATCGGGCCGGTCGGCAGTGCGACGAAGCCACCGGTGAGACCGCCACCGACGCAGCCCAGGCCGAGTCCGATAAGGCCGCCGGCCATGGCACCGACACCGGTGGCCAGACCGAACTGGGTCGCCGCAACAGCAAGCGCGCTGTTGAAGTCGGCGGTGGCGTCGACGTTGTGCACGCCCGGAACAGTCGATGCTGCAGCTTCATTCGGCGCGATAGTGGACACGACGTTGGTCGTGGTGTCTGCGATCGCCGTGGTCGCTGCGTTGAACTGCTCAGGCAGCGGTGCACTCACGAGCGGCGTGCCGGAAGCGTCCTTGAACGAGAACTGTCCGTTCTCGGTCGTGAACGATCCGAACGGGGTGTTGATGCTCGCCGCGTTCTCGAGGGCGTTGCTCGTGTACTGCAAACCCGGGAAGAGGTCGGTGACCGAAATTCCAGGCACCGCGGGCACCGGAGCGGGCGCGGCCGGGGCTGCGGTCGACGTGCCTGCGGCGAGGCCGAGGGCGGAGACGACCATCGCCGAGGTTGCGGCAGCACGGGAGATCTTGTTCATCTGGAGCCCTTCTCTGTTCTGTCTGGGTACGTAAACCAAAAGCTCGGACGGCGTAAAGACCGGACAAACTTCTGTTGATCTACGTGAAACCAGGTCTCGTGTCGGTTTCGAGACCTGACCGTAACTCTTGGTCCACTAGCAATGCCTAATCGAGACGGCGATATTTACAACAGGGATACGGCGGTCATAACGGAGTAACTCTTGGTTAACCAGTTGGTGACATAAGGCCCCGAAATCGGGGTTTTCGGCCATTCGGGCTAATTGCGAGCTTCGACCGTTCCTCGCGCCTTCACAGCCGCGCAGCGCCGGATACGCGGTGCGAGCGAATAACCGGCTAGCCTTGAGACCGTGGAGTCGCAAACCGATACTCAGTCGCAGCGACGTCCGGACCCTGCGCTCGACTTGCAAGCCGATCCGCAGGAACTTCTCCCGCGGCGTCGTCCAACTCAGGAACGCAGTAAGAAGAAGTTCGACGCGCTGTTGGCTGCGTCGCGCGAGCTGCTGACCGACGTCGGATTCGAATCGTTCACGTGCGAGGAAGTCGCGACGCGCGCCGAGGTTCCGATCGGGACCCTGTATCAGTTCTTCGCCAACAAGTACGTCATCGTCTGCGAGCTCAACAGGCAGGATCTCGTCGCAGTCTCGCAGGAACTGGCGGACTTCAACGGCGAGATCCCGTCGCTCGACTGGTTGCGGTACATGAACAGCTTCGTCGACCACATGGCCGAGCTATGGACCTCGGACCCGTCCCGGCGCGAAGTGTGGCTGGCAATGCAGTCGACCCCGTCTACTCGAGCGACCGGCGCGATCCACGAGAAGGAATTCGCCGAAGTCGTTTCCAAAATGCTTCGCCCATTGACGCCCCGAACTCCCCGGGATCGGCGCAATATGATGGCGGAAGTACTCGTGCACGTCGTGTACTCCATGCTGAACTTCTCCGTGCAGGACAACCAGAGCCACGCGGATGCTGTCGCCGAACTGAAGCGCCTGATGGTGGCTTACCTCCTGGTAGCGGAGAAAGAGTCCCGCACGCGTCAGTAACTTGCGCCAAAGGAGTCGCCGCCATCGACAGCGAACGGATCCGCAACGTCGCCCTCGTCGGACATCAGGGCAATGGAAAGACGACTCTTGCCGAGGCCATGCTCTACCGCGCGGGCGTCATCACCCGACCAGGTCGCGTGGAGAACGGGAACACAACCCTCGACACGGCTCCCGAGGAACGCGATCGCAACCAATCGCTGACGCTCGGCCTTGCCTCGTTCGAGTGGAACGCGCATCGAATAAATCTGCTCGACACACCGGGGTATGCCGACTTCGCCGGCGACGCGTTGACGGCCCTCCGCGTCGCGGACGTGGCGGTCTTCGTGGTCGACGGGGTCAGCGGGCTGCAGGTCAACGACGAATTGCTGTGGAAGGCTGCCGCAGACCTCGCCAAACCCCGGCTGCTGTTCATCAACAAACTCGACAAGGAACGCGCCTCGTTCGACCGGACCCTGGCCGGAATTCGTGACCACTTCGGCTCCGGAGTCGAACCGGTCGAACTACCGGTCGGCGAAGCCGCAACCTTCACCGGCGTCGCCGACCTACTGACCGACCATGTCTTCCTCTATGACACCGGAACCGCGGTCGAGAAAGACGACGTGCCTGCCGACCTCGCCGAGTTGGAACACACCGAGCACGAACACCTCGTCGAAGACGTCGTCGAAATCGAAGACGACCTGCTCGCGCGCTATCTCGACGGCGAGGAGATCAGCGTCGACGAACTCGAACACGCCTTGCGAACCGGCTTCCTGCGCGGTGATCTGTGGCCTGTGTTGTGCGGTTCGGCCGCCGACGCCATCGCGGTCGATCGGCTACTCGAGTTCGTCTGCCATGTCGCTCCCTCGCCGCCCGACGTGCCTGCCGTGGAAGTCCATTCGGGCGACACCGTGGTCGAGGTCGGCTGCACAGCTGCAGGCGAACCGCTCACGTATGTGTTCAAAACACAGACGGACGACTACGTCGGCCAAGTCGCGTTTCTCAAGGTCCTGACCGGAACGTTGCGCGCCGACGACGTGCTGCACAATCCGCGAACCGGCGGCAAGGAGCGCATGCACAACCTCTTGCGCGTGGTCGGCAACAAGTACACCGCGATCGACAGCGCGGTTGCAGGCGACATCGTCGGCGCAATCAAACTCTCCGCTGTCGCCACCGGAGACACTTTGTCCGCCAACGGAACACCGTTCGTCGTCCCGCCGGTCCCTCACCCGCAACCCGTCCACGGGATAGCGGTCAACGCGCAGCGGGCAAGCGACGAGGACAAACTGGCGACCGCCCTCGCCGAATTGGTTAGCGACGACCCCACACTGCACGTGGTGCGCGGCGGCGAAACCGGCCAGACCGTATTGCGCGGCGCAGGCGAGGTCCACGTACAGGTTGCGCTCGCGAAGCTCAAACGGCGCTACGGCGTCACCGTCGATACCGAACCCGTCAAGATCGCCTATCGCGAGGCCCTACGTGGACCGGCGCAGACCGAAGGCCGACACAAGAAGCAGAGCGGCGGGCACGGACAATTCGGCGTCGCGGTCGTACGGTTCGAGCCATTGGAGCGAAACGCCGGATTCGAGTTCGTCGACGAATCGAAGGGCGGAGTCGTCCCCAAGTCGCTCATCCCCGCAGTGGGCAGAGGAATCTCGGAATCGATGGAGCGCGGCGGAAGCCACGGCTACCCGATGGTCGACCTACGTGCCGTGCTGCTCGACGGCAAACATCATTCGGTCGACTCCGACGAGTTCAGCTTCCGCATGGCAGGCGCTCTTGCACTGAAAGCGGCCATCGACAAGGTCGGCACCCTCGTGCTCGAACCGATCGACCACGTCGAAGTGACCGTTCCGCACGAACTCCAAGGCGACGTGCTGGCCGACCTCAGCCGACGGAATGGGCAGATCGAAGGCACCGAAGACGCTGGTTCCGGCGAGGTCACCGTGATCGCCTCGGTGCCGGAAAGCGAACTCGTCGACTATGCGATCGCGCTGCGCTCGATGACGCACGGGCGCGGCCGATTCACGCTCGTGTTCAGCCGGTATCAGGAGAGTCGTTGAGCCGCTGTAGAAATGGTCTATGACCGACAAGGGGACCGACAAGGGCAAGAAGCCACGGGGACTTGGCAAGCGGGCATGGTTGACCACCCACGCGGTCAGGCGGCTGGCGCGGTTTCTCGCATTCATCAAGGTCGTCGACATCACCGTCGTCAACCGCGGCGCGGTCCCGAAGAAGGGTCCGGTCATCGTCGCGTGCAACCACATCTCCTACACCGACCCGGTGTTTTTGTGGGGCGCGTTGCGTCGCCGCGCAATCGCGATCGGAATGGCGGAGCTGTGGACGATGCCCGTCGTGGGCAGGTTAGTGAAACTGCTCGGCCACATCCCTGTCGTGCGCGGTGATGCGCTTTCCGGTGCCGACGCGGTCGAGCGCGCGACCGCCGTGGTCAGCCGAGGGGGTGTGTTGATCATCTTCCCGGAAGGCAAGATCGTCGGTCGTGGCGAAACCGCGCCGTATCGGCCAGGTGCGGCCCGGATCGCGCTGGCGACCGGCGCGCCGATCGTCCCCGCGGGAATCGTCGGCAGCAACGACGTCATGCCGCTCAAGCGCGACCGGCCCGGCAAGAAGACGTTCTATCGCGACCGCAAGGTCGTCCTCGTGTTCGGCCACCCGATCCAGCCAGAACCAGGCATGACCGAAGACGATCTGATCGACCTCGTCCGGCTGCGGATCAGCGAGCTGACCGCGTGATTCAGCGCGGCGGCAACAGCACGTCGTCGAGCGTGACCATCGACAGTCCGCGTTCCCGAATGATGCCGACCAGCTTGTCGTAGACCCGCGTGACGGGGAGGTGGTTGGCGTGCCCGATGACGATCGCCTGCGCCGTGAAGTACTTCCGCGCGCACTCGAGCAAATAGTCGGTCGTGATGATCTCCGAGTCCGACAGCGACCCGTACCACATCGTCGGAACCGAATAGCCGAGGTCGGCGGCGACCGCGTCGACCGCCGCATTGCGCTTGCCGTACGGCGGCCGGTAATACGGCGCGCCGGTGACGCCGTAGTTGGTCGACAAGAACTTCTGAGTTCGCCGAAGCTGTTCGGCGACCGCCGATTTCGACAGGGTCGTCAGATCCGGGTGATCCCAGGTGTGGTTGCCGAGCTGAATCTGGCCGCTGTCGACCAGCGGGCGCAGGTCCGCACGGTTGGTAGTCCAGGACTGATAGGACGCCGTCACGAAGAACGTGAAGCGGGCGCCGGTGTCTTTCGCGAACTTGATGTAGGCAGCGACGACGTCCGCATCCACACCGTCGTCGATGGTGAGGGCCAGCGACGTTCCAGAGCCGGGTAGCGCGGTCAGCGGGACCTTCCCCGGTGCGACGCGCAGGCTCTTCGACGGCGGCGGCGCGAGCAACGGCGGCGCTGCGCTCGTTGGAACAGCGAGCGACGGAGGGTCGTCGAGGTCGTCCGCAGACCCGGGCGTCGTCGACGCCGCTGCGGCAACTGCGCCGGCAGCCAAGCCACCCATCGTGACAAAGAATCGACGCCTGTTCATCGGGCGCCGCAGCCCTGTCGAGAATCCACAGCGCATTATCCCACGATTGCGCTGTGAAGACGCTGAGAGCCGTTGCCGTTACGCACTTTTCGTCCGATTGATGCCTTTCGTTCAGATTGCCTTCGGCTCGATCGACAGCCTGTGCCGGAACGTGTTCGCGGGATCCCACTTCGACTTGATCTGCTGGAGCCGCGCATAGTTGTCGCCGTAGTACAACGCCTGCCATGGCATGCCCGAGGCGTTCCAGCGCGGGTCCGCAAGATCCGTATCTGGGTAATTGATGTAGCTGCCGCTGCTGACGTCGTTGCGCACCGGGACTCCGCCGGAACTGCTGTACAGCTCACCGTAGAAATTGCGCGCCAGGGCGAGATACCGATCGTCATCGGCTGGGTTGCGCCACGCAGCCACGTAGAGCATCTTCATGAACGCATCTCGGGTCGGCATAGCGGTTGCACCCGCTGCCCGCGAATTGACCGCGCCACCGAACGGCAGAAATTGCAGACCCGATTCATCCGTTGGATCGAATCTCGCCAAATGCCGGTGAATTGCTCGCAGTTGGTCCTCGGAATACGGCTTGCGCAGATACGCGGCTTTGTACTTGCTTCTCGCCGTGTCGGTCAACCGCGGCGTCGCCAGCGCAAGGGTCATGTCCAGGAACGGACCTGAATTTCCCGGAACGACGACGGGCGGCGGCGACACCCCCTCCCCGAGCGCAGCAACGAACTCGGCGAACAGGGCGCCGGCATTCGGGAGTGTGGCATCGATCTGCGTTGTCAGCATCGCGAAACCGGCGGTACGCGGCGTGATCGACAGCGGCGCATCGAGACTGGCGAAACGCGAGCCCGGCTCGTTGTGGCGTTCGTAGAACCGCAGATAATTCCCGACGAACGTGACGAACGAATTTTCGTCAGCGCTCGGCAGGACGATGGTCGCGCTACTGAGGGTGGCGGGTGGAACGGGCAACAGTCGTGCCGGATCGGACCCGTCGCTATCGTGCGACCGCAACAGGAACCTGGTCACGACGCCGAAGTTGCCGCCGCCACCGCCCGTGTGCGCCCACCACAGATCGGCATTCGGACCGTCACGTGTGGCGACGACTGCCGAAGCCTTGCCACGAGCGTCGACGACCACCACCTCGACGCCGTAGATGTGGTCCACCACGGTGCCGAACAGCCGGGACAACGGTCCGTAGCCCCCGCCGGTCGCATGACCGCCGATGCCGACGCCCAGGCAGCTACCGCCTGGGATCGTCACGCCCCAGCCCCGGTAAAGCCGCTCGTAGACCGTGCCGAGGTCGGCCCCCGCGCCGACCGAAATGGCGCGGTGGGCGTCGTCGTAGCGGACCTCCGCCAGGCGGGACAGGTCGACTATTGCCTTGACTTCGGGGTTCGCCACGAAATCCTCGAACCCGTGTCCGCCCGACCGCGCCGCAATTCGCAGCCCCTCCTCGACCGACCTACCGACAGCGTCGACCACCTCGTCGGTCGTTGTCGGCAAGAAGATCCGGTCGGGAGTGGCTGCGAAACGCTTGTTGAAGCCGCGGCCCGCGAGGGCGCCGAACTGTGGGTTCGACGGCCCGACTACCTCGAGCCCTGGGACCGCATTCGCCGACGACGGCCTTCCGAACGTGATGGCCGCACCGGCGAGCGCGGCCGCCCCGACCAGCAGGCGACGACGTGACAGTGCGGGCATCGCGCAATGGTAGCGACGACCTACTCGGCCTCGTTCGACTCCTCGCCCGGATCTTCGAGAATCACCACAGCGGCCGCGGTGTCGCCGTCGTGGGTGAGCGACAGGTGAATCTTGACGCGAGGCAAGAAGTCCTGCGCCAAGCCGTGCAGCTTGATGACCGGACGGCCCCACGCGTCATTCACGACCTCGATCAACAGGTACGGGTTGTCACCCACCTGCGGACGGCGAGAGAACCGCGACGATCCCCACGCTTTGAGGACCGCCTCCTTCGCCGCCCACCGGACCGCGTAGCTACGCGCAGGATCGGAACTCTTGCCCTGGCAGTACCGCCGCTCCCCTGGTGTGAAGCTCTCTTTGATCATCGTCGTGCCCGAGCGTTCCATCTGCTCGGCGAACTCGGAGACCGTCACCAGATCAAGACCTATCCCAATGATGCTCACGCTGTGACACCCCTAGCTCGCCGGCTGGGCTGTGCCGCGCAATCTTCCCTCGTCGAATCGGTCCAGATCACGCGGCCCATCCGCCCGTTCACCGGCAACCCGGACCTGCGGAGTACACGCCGTCTGCACCGAGCCGTGCGTCCTCGGTCAGCAACACGTTCGCCTCCAACTGCCGCGCAGCCTTCTCGTCGTCGCCGAGCCTACGGTCCGCGGGGCGCTCGTACAGCGCGTCGCCGCCGCACATCGCCTGCGCGAGTCGCTGCTTGCCGTTGCGTGACCGTTCGGCCGCGCGCTGGATGTACTCGTCGCGGCGAGCCGGATCGATCGCCTGCACGAATGCCTCCGGGTGCACGATCGCGATCATGCCGGACACGTGACCGAAGCCGAGGCTCGTGACCAGACCGGCCTTGAGCGGGAAGCCCTCGCCGAAACGAAGCGGCTCACGCGCCCAGACGAGGCGGCCGAAGTCGGCCATCTTGTCGTCGACGCAGTCGAGGCTGCGGTTCGGCGGCACGACGCCCTGGCTGAGCACCTGGCACAGACCGATCAGCTGGAAGGCTGCGGCACCACCCTTTGCGTGCCCGGTCAGACTCTTCTGCGAGACGACGAACAGCGGAGCACCTTCGGACCGCCCGATCGCGGTCGCGAGGCGTTCGTGCAGTTCGGCCTCGTTCGGATCGTTGGCAGCGGTCGAGGTGTCGTGCTTGGAGATCACCGCCACGTCGTCGGCAGTGACGCCGAGCTTGCGCAGCGATGCCGCCAACCGCGACTCGCGACCGCCACGGCCCGCGCCGAGAGCGCCGAGTCCGGGAGCCGGGATCGAGGTGTGCACACCGTCACCGAACGACTGCGCGAACGCGACCACACCGAGTACGGGCAGACCCATCTCGAGTGCGATGTCGCCGCGAGCGAGCAGGACCGTTCCGCCACCGTGCGCCTCGACGAAGCCACCGCGTCGTCGATCGTTGGCACGGGAGAAGCGGCGATCGCTGATCCCCTTGGCGTGCATTGCAGCGCTCTCTGCCGTCGCCGACATGTTCGCGAAGCCCATGATCGCTTCGGTGCTGACATCGTCGAAGCCGCCGGCGACGACGAAGTCCGCCTTGCCGAGCTTGATCTTGTCGACGCCCTCTTCGACCGAGACCGCGGCGGTCGCGCAAGCGGCGACGGGGTGAACCATCGCGCCGTAGCTACCGACGTAGGACTGCACGACGTGCGCGGCGATGACGTTGCCGAGCGCTTCCTGCAGGATGTCGTTCGGGTGCGGATCGCCGAGCAGTGTGTCGACGTACATCGACCTGATCGACTCCATGCCACCCATGCCGCTGCCTTGGGTGTTGGCAACGAGGCTCGGGTGCACCCAGCGCATCAGCTCCGACGGTGTGAAGCCGCTGCTGATGAACGCGTCGACGGTCGACACGATGTTCCACGCGGCAACGCGATCGATCGAGCTGGCCATGTCGACCGACATGCCCCACTTCGTCGGGTCGAATCCGGTCGGGATCTGACCGCCGACGGTCCGGGTCAGCTTCGCCTTGCGCGGCACCCGAATCTCGGTGCCCGCCTTGCGAGTGACCTGCCAGTCGCTGCTATCGGCGACGGGCGTGATGACCGTATGTTCGGGATCCGAGCTGAAGAACGATCGGGCCTCGACCTCGTTGGTGACCACGAACGAGAGGTCCTGATCGAGGAACACCGACGTCAGCAACGGCGTCGTGTTGTCGACCATCGGGCCGTCGTCCTCGTAGCGGCGGATGCCGACACGGGCAACCACGGTGTCGTGGTAGCGGTCCGCGATCTCGGACTCCGGAACCAGATCGCCGGTTTCGGCGTCGTACCAGCCCGGTGTCGGATCCTGCTCCCATGTGACCAGTCCGGTCACCCAGGCCAGTTCCAGGACGCCGGCTGCCGACAGTTCTTCGTCGACCTCCATCTCGAAGCGCGTGCGCGCCGAGCCGACCGGCCCGACCTCACCAGCGCCGACGATGACGACCAAGTCCGCCGGGTCGACGTCGACATCGGCCCATTCCGGCCTTGCCAGCTCGTGAAGCAGGGTCGGCGGTGCGGGCAGTGCCGCGATGGTGACGTCAACCTCGGCCTGCTCGGCGTCGGGCGTGTTCGCGGCAGCTTCCATTGCCTGCTTCGCGAGCGCTGGCAGATCCAGCTTCGCCTCTGCGAGACCACCGGTCAGGTCGACCTGATTCGGTCCGCCTGCGGCCAGGGCACGGGCATCTGCCGTGCACAGCGCCAACAGTTCGACCGCCATTTCCTGGGTCGACCAGGTCCTGACGCCAGCCTCCTCGACGGCATCGACCATCGGGTCGTTCTGACCCATCAGTCCGGTGCCGCGCACCCAACCGATGAGCGCGTGGGCAAGGGTGACCCGGTCAGCCCAGCCGCGTTCGACGCCCCACTTGGCGACAACCGCGTCCAGAGCCGCCTTCGACTCGCCGTATGCACCGTCACCACCGAAGATGCCGCGGTTCGGCGAGCCGGGCAGGACGACGTGCAGTCGAGAATCGACGTCGCTGTCCTGGCCGACCTTCGACAGTCCGCCGATCAACCGCTCGACCGACCACAGCAGCACGCGCATTTCCATCTCGGCGCGCGAACCGGCATCGGACAGGTCACCTGCGACGCGCGGTGCCGCGAACGGGAAGAGCAGCGTCGGTGTCATGGCCTTCTTGACGACGGTCTTGGCACCGCCTGCGCTGTCGATCTGTTCCCCACCGATCCAGTCGATCAGTGCGTCGACGTCGGCGTACGACGCCATGTTCGCCGGAACCACCCACAGGTTCGCACCCGCTCGCGCGGAGTTGCGATACAGGTCGCGGTAGAACGCGAGTCGGTCGTCGTCCAGGCGCGAGGTCGTGACGAACACCGTTGCTCCGCCTGCAAGCAACTTGCCTGCGACCGCCGCGGCGATCGAGCCCTTGCTCGCGCCGGTGACGACCGCGATGTCATCGCTGTAGGCGCCGGCGACATCGTCGCGAAGAGCCGCTTCGGCGATCTGGCCGTAGCCGGCGGCCAAATCGTTGCGGCCCACCTTCTTCGCCCGTTCCTGCCACCACAGTGCTTGCGCTGCAACGTTCTTACCTGCGCCGACGAAACTCTGGGCCGAATCCAGATCGCTACCCAGCCACAACCGGGCCAGGTCCTCACGTGCGCTCGCCCAACGGTCGTCGAACAGGACCGCGCGCTTGGCGTCGAATGCCGGCGCCACCAGGCGCGGCCAATCGGAGCCGAGTTCGGCGGACACCAGATCGATCAGCTCGTTGTCGGTCGACTTCTCGGGTGCCGAGACCTGGTCGACGAGGCCGAGCTGGTCGAGCACCAAACGTGCCGCCGATGCGAGCACGCCGTCGCGCCCGGTGACGTTGGCAGCGAACTCGTCGAGCGCTGCCGAGTCGATCGCACCGCCTGCACCGCCGCCAGTCGACGGGAGTGCCACAGCAATTCCGCGACGAGCTGCGACGGCCTGCACACCTGCGTCGATTGCGGCGTCCACTGCGGCGCCGTCGCTGAGTGCGCCTTCGACTAGCCCGCCGAGGCTGCCACCACGAACGCTGACGCCGTCCCGCGTGCCGAGGGTGACCTCGATAAGCACGTGACTCGCCCAGCCGTCGCCGAGCTCCCAGACCTTCTTGACGCGTTCGGCGATTGCAGCCGGGCGCTTGCCCGACGGACCGAACACCTTGCGCAGATGGTCGCCGGTCGAATCCGACAACACAGAGCCGAACGGACGGTAGGTGCGGGCCAGCTTCTCGACCGTGCCTGCCAGCGCGACCATGTCGGCATCCGCGGCACCGTCGATCGCACCGAGCGACAGCTCGGAACCGAGGTCGACGAGCAGCTGGTTACGCCGTGACGACACGCCGTCGCACAGTGCCTCGATCGTGTCGACCGGACCGATCTGGTCCAGACGGAGCTTCGTCCACGACGCGATCAGCGCCTTCGTTGCGTCGGCCGCGGTGAACGGGATGTCGTCGGGACGCGGTCCGCCTGCCGGGGCAGTCGGTGCTGCGACCGGCGCCGCGACCGCGGCCGGTGCTGCTTCGGCGACCGGGGCGGCCTCTTCGACCTCTTCGATCGGCGCAGCGTCGGTGTCGGTCGCAAAGACGACAGCGGCGTCACGCTCGAGGTTGAGCACCTCGACCGGCTTGCCGATGCGACCCGGCAGCTTCAGCGTGTTGGTTGCAAGGTTCGCAACGGTCGGCGCCGAACCGAGGCCGATCTCGATGAAACGCTCGATGCCGAGTCCGCCGTGGGCCTCGTCGGTGAAGAGCAGATCCTGCGTCTCGATCCAGCGCACCGGGCTGGCGAACTGCCAGGCGAGCAACTCGATCAGCACAACGCGGCACAGCTGAGCCGGCTTCGCGGCCCATGCGTCGAAGTCTGCGAGGACCTCGTTGAGCGGCTCGGACGGGACGAGGTCCGCGATCTCCTGGACGAACGCGCGCTCGAGCGAGAACGGCTTCGGTACCAGGTTCGGGATGTAGCGACCCTCGAGGATCTCGGGGTGCAGGTCCTCGGGGAGGAGTCCGTCGAGCTTGCGACGGAACTCGGGCACGCCGTCACGCAGGACCGTCGAGTGGAACGGAACGTCGATGCCGGGAACCAGGATGAACGCACTCTTGCCGCCGAAAGCCTCTCGACGAGCGGCGATTTCGGCCTCGAGTGCCTCCAGCCCGGCGATGGTGCCTGCGATCGCGTACTGCGAACCACGGAGGTTGAGGTTCACGACCTCGAGGAACTCACCCGAAGTCTGCGCGACCTCGTTGACGAAGCCGATCACGTCCTCGTCGGGCAGACCGATCTGCGACGGCCGAATAGCGGCCATCCGGTAGTTGCTCTGGCCCTCTTCGTCGCGCGGGACCAACTCGTGCATGGCCGTGCCGCGCTTGAACACGACCTCGAGGACCGCTTCGAGCGGGAGCACACCGGCGGCAGCGGCGAGGGCGTTGTACTCGCCGACCGAGTGGCCGGCCAGGATCGCACCTTCGACGAAAGCGCCCGACTCACGAAGTTCTGCGATCTGCGCAACACCCAGCGTCGCCATTGCCACCTGGGTGAACTGCGTCAGATGCAGCACGCCGTACGGGTGCCGATGCTCGACGCCGCGGGCCTTGATGTAGGTCGGGTTGTCGCGAACGACTGCGAGGATCGAGAAGCCGAGCGCCTTGCGGGTGTGCTTGTCCGCGCGGTCCCAGATCTCCTTGGCTGCTTTCGAGCGAGCGCGGGCGTCGAGGCCCATGCCCGGCTTCTGAATGCCCTGGCCTGGGAATGCGTAGATGGTCTTCGGCACAGCTGTCTTGGCGCTTGCGACCATCACGAGGTCACCGTCGACCCGGCAAGAGACCTCGAGGATCTCGGCGCCCTTGTCGATTCCCGTGCGGTCGACGCGAACGTCGACCTGTGCGCCCGGACGAACCATGCCGAGGAAGCGTGCGGTCCATGCGGTCAGTCGACGCGCAGGCACCTTCTCGCTCGCATCTGCAGCGCAGACGACGTGCTGGGCGGCGGCCGACAGCCACATGCCGTGCACGATCGGGCTGCCCAATCCCGCCAGGCGGGCGGCTGCGTCGGACGTGTGGATCGGGTTGTGGTCGCCCGACACCTTTGCGAACGCCGCCATGTTGCGCGGCGCCACGATCGTCGTGTCGCGACGACGCTTACGCGGCGTCTCGGATGCAGCGTCGGTCACCGTGCCCGCAGCGCGGGCTGGGTCGGTGAGTTCGCCTGCGCCGGTGCGGCCGCGGATGGCAAAGCGCTCCACCAGTTTCGCGACGGTCGGGGTCTCGAGGCCTTGATCGCCGTGCATCACGCCGATCTCGACGGCAACCTCGACGACGCGACCGAGGTCGGTGTCGAGCACCTCGCGTGATTCCGCGCGGACCGCGAAAATGCTTGTCTCCGAAGGCAGGTCACGGACCAACTGCGCCTGGTGATCGAGGTGGACCAGGTCGAGCATGCCTTCGATGACGCTGAGTCCGCTTGCCGTCTGCGTCGCGCCGAGCACCGCGAAGACCGCGGGCCAGCATGCGCCGACGACGACGTCGGGCACCGTCGTGCCGACCGAGTCCAGATTTTCGGGCATGCCGGCAGCCGTCACGCCGGCGTGGTCGGCGACCGAGTCGGGTGCCCACGCGACGTTCAGATGTGCGACCGGACGGCCCGTCTTGCCGATCTTGACCTCGGGCAGTCCGCCTGCGGCGGCGACACCGAGAAGCGCGGACATCGACTCTGCCGCATCGTCGGCCGTGACGAGCGGTGCGCCGCCGTCCAGCGTCGTTGCAGGCACGGTGATCCGGATGCGGACCGACTTCTCCCCTGCCACCGGCACGGCGAGTTCGACGTGCGTCTCGTCGAGTTCGGTCAGCGTCGCACCTGTCTGGACGTGCGTCGCGTGCCGCTCGGCGACGGTCCATTCGGCGATCTCACCGATGCGCGCGACCGGGTTCTGCGTGAGCCGGTTGGCCCACGTGACGTCGGGTGCGCTGAGCACGATGTCGACCGGACCTGCGACGAGGCCAGCGTTGCGACGGCTCGCGACCGCAGTGGGCAGTGCGCCCGCCGCGAGTAGCGCGTCGGTCGTTGCCTTTTCGAAGCGGTCGAGCAGCTCGCCGACCGGCTCGTCCAAGCGTGTGATGCCTGCGACGGCAACGGTTCCCGGGATGACGCACACCTGGTCTGCCGGGTATCGCGGATCGTGTGCCTGCCACAGCGAGTCCGACCGCCACCAGCGACGGACGTCGCCGTCGACGACGGGAACGAAGTTGACCGGCTTGCCCGGGGTCTTGCACAGGGTGACGAAGAAGGACACGTCCGCCGGGTGCAGGATCGCGGTCTCGGCGTCGGGGTAATGCGCGAGCAAGGCAGCCAGTGCGTCCGCCGGACGCTCCAGAATCGCGGCGTCGCCGAACAGGGTCGGGATCGGTCCGTTGTCGATCGGGTTGAGGCGAGCCTCGGTGCGCTGGAGCATGTCCAGGAATCGGTCGCGCCAGGTGTGGTCCAGCCACGGTGAGTCGGCGTCGACGTCGACGGCCAGCTCGACGTAGCGACCCAGCCACTGCGCGTACGTCATCGTTGCGACGTCGCCGAAGTACGGCTTCGCCGTTCCATCGAGAGCGGCGATGATTTCTTCGCGACGTTCGGCGACAGCTTCGGCGTTGCCTGCCACCTCGTCGAGGAGACGGCCGCAGCGTGAGGCCGTGTTGTCGATTTCATGGATGTCGGCGCCCAATTGGCTACGGCCCGAGGCCATTCCGCCTTCTGCGGTGCCTGCGCCGACCCAGTCCGGCGTTCCGGGTGTGTCGACGAGGAGCTGCTTGACCTGCGGTGACGTCGTCGCTTCGAGCGTCGCCATCGCGGCCGTTCCGACCAGAATGCCGTCGAGCGGCATTTCGGGGTAACCGTGCGCAAGCGACCAGCGCCCGGTGAGATAGTCCGCTGCGCGCTCCGGGGTGCCGATGCCGCCACCGACGCAGACCACGATGTTCGAGCGGGTCCGCAGCTCGCCGTAGGTCTCGAGCAGCAGGTCGTCGAGGTCTTCCCACGAGTGGTGACCGCCTGCGCGACCGCCCTCGATGTGCATGATCACCGGGAAGCTCGGGACCTCGTTGGCGATGCGGATGACCGCGCGGATCTGTGCGACCGTGCCGGGCTTGAACGCAACATAGGTGAAGCCGACTTCGGACAGCTCGGCGATGAGCGCAACGGCCTCTTCGAGCTCCGGGATTCCGGCAGTGACGACGACGCCGTCGAGCGGGGCACCGGCGGTCCGGGCGCGCTGCACGAGGCGCTTGCCGCCGAGCTGCAACTTCCACAGGTACGGGTCGAGGAACAGCGAGTTGAACTGCACCGAACGACCAGGCTCGAGCAAGGTGCGGAGCTCGGCGATGCGGTCGTCGAAGATCGGCTCGGTCACCTGGCCGCCGCCGGCGAGCTCGGCCCAGTGGCCGGCATTCGCTGCTGCTGCAACGATTTTCGCGTCGACGGTGGTCGGGGTCATGCCTGCGAGCAGGATCGGCGAGCGGCCCGTCAGCTTGGTGAAGGCCGTCTCGACGACGACGCGACCGTCCGGAAGTTCGACCGGCTCCGGAGTGAACGTCGACCACGCTGGGCGAACCTCCGGCGTCGCGCCGGGAGTCAGCAGGTTGCGCTGGCCGCCACGGGTCGCGACGGGAATCACGCCGATACCGGTGCCGCGCAGAGCGCCTTGGGTCATGCGGGACAGCAGGTCGCCGGGGCCGAGGTCGAGGACCCAGCGCGCGCCGCTGTCGACGACTTCCTGTACCGATTCGACCCAGTCGACCGGCTCGTACAAGCAACGCGACGCAATCTCGCGGGTCCGTGCAACGTCCATGCCGCACTTGGCCGCCCAGTTGCCTGCGATGTCGACGCATTCGGCAATCGTTGGGTGGTGGAACGCGATTCCGACCGTGATCGGCTCGAAGACGGGGGCGAATACAGCTCCGCCGCGCTTCTTGGCGTCGCGCTCTTTGTTCTCTTGCGCGGTGATCTCCTTGCACCGGTCGCGCAGGCGCTCGAGTAGTTCGGGAGCACCGGAGACGACGCAGCGACGCAAACCGTTGCGGATGGAGACAAACGGAGCGATCGTCGGGTCGAGATCGCGGCCGAATTCTTCGACGACTGCGCGGAGCGCATCGGGGTCGACATTGGACACTGCCATCATCGGCGACCGTTTTGCCGTGCCGATCAGTCCGCGACGACGCGCAACGAGCAACGCAGCCGCGCCGGAAACCTGGGCAATCGCGAGAAGTTCGGCATCGCGAGTGCCACCGTCGCCGACCGAGTAGACACCCAGCAGGCCCTGTGAGTGGCCGATGGACGCGACAGGCGGCGTCACGGCAGGATCGATACCTTGCAATGCCAGCGCACGCATAGCGGCGAGCTGGGCAAGGAAGATTCCGGGCGGGGCAACCGAGCCCGACGCCAGGATCGTGTCGGACGGTCCGGCAGACTCGCCCTCTTCTGCGAGGTCGCGTTCGAGCATCCATCCGATCGGGTCGAAGCCCATCGGACGGACCACGAGTAGTTCGTCGGCAACGGGCGCCACAATGCGGGCTGCCTCATTGACGAGCTCAGTTACTTCGGGCTCCAACCCGCTGTCGCGGGTGATCTCCTCGAGTACGTCGAGCCACGACGCACCCTGCCCACCGAATGCCAATGCATACGGTTCGCCCGCGAGAAGTCTGTCGATCAGGGCACTACGCTCGGGGTCTCTGGGGGACGAACGCCGTCCGCTGCCAGCCCCCGTGCTCTCGTTGATCGTCACGCCAAACTTCCTCTCCTGGACACCACATCTGCGCAAAGAACGACCACTACGTCGCGCTTTGCGTATTTCAAGGGTGGCACAGAATCATGAGGAAATCCTCACGTTTGCTCCCGGGTACCGACGAGTAACGAAGCAATTCTGGTACGAACGAACCAGTAACTTACGGCTACGTAAGCGGATCAGCGCAGGCACCGCCGGTGGACACACGACCGAAACCTGAGGAAACCCTCATGTTGATCGTTATCAATTCGTTATCAATCCCACAGGGTGCCGCGCGCGATTTGCGGGTCGGACGAGGCGACTCGGCTAGTGACGTCCCGCGACGCGCACTTTCTGTACGGATCACGCACGTTGCAACGCGCGCGACGCGGAACAAGATGGGAGTCCTCACGAGATCCGTCGGCGACACCCATTCTTGTCGGCAGCGCTGGCTACCGTTGGGGCGTGAAGTACCCGAGAGAGCTGCTCGAAGAGGCCGTCCGCAACTCGACGAGTTACGCCGGCGTCATCCGATACCTCGGACTGGTGCCAGCCGGTGGAACGCACGCGAACCTGAGTCGCCGGATCAAGAAGGAGGGAATCGACACCGCACACTTCACCGGGAAGGGGCACAACCGAGGCAGGCCGACAAGCAACCGCTATTCGTGGCAACAGGTGCTGGTCGTTCGACCCGCGGGGAGTCCGCGCGCCAAGCCGAAGATGCTTCGCCGCGCCCTCGTCGAAGCCGGAGTTCCGTATGTGTGCGCGCTGTGCGGGGTCGGCGACGAATGGAACGGCAAGCAGTTGACGCTTCACGTCGATCACATCAACGGCGACTATCTCGACAGTCGCCTGGAGAACGTCCGATTTCTGTGCCCGAATTGCCACAGCCAGACAGCGAGCTGGGCCGGAAGGAATCGTTGGGCGCGTCCCGAAGGTGAGGTGGCGTAATCTATGTCCGACGCGCGAGTGGCGGAATGGCAGACGCGCCACACTTAGGATGTGGTGTCCAACGGACGTGGGGGTTCAAGTCCCCCCTCGCGCACAAATAGCTGAGTCGCCGAGCGCATAGTTTTGGCGGCTGATTCGACCTTCTGAGCGACCATTTCTATGCGCTCGAGGGTGACCGGTAGATTCATAGTGTGACCAGTTCCCGTAACCGACGTCGACCAGCACTGATCGTGCTGGTGATAGTCAGTTTCGTGGGCTGCCTGGCTTTGGCTTGGTGGCAGTGGGACCGCTTCGAATCGGCAAGCGGGACGGGCCAGAACTTGGGTTACGCGCTGCAATGGCCGCTTTTCGCCGCCTTTGTGCTTTATGCCTACCGCCGCTTCGTTCAGCTGGAGGCCGAGGCCGCGGATACGGATGCGGCGCCGAAGGTGGAGGGCCCCCGCGAGATTCCTGCGGACCTGTTGCCCCAACGGCCAACTGCGCGAACCGAACTCGATCCAGCCATGGTGGAATACAACCGCTACCTCGCCGAGCTGGCCGCTCGCGAGAACATTAGGAGCGATACGTGACAGCGAGCAATTCCACCGATGCAGCAGTGGACAAAAAGCAGCAGACCCGAGTGGCTGGTGCGCTCCTCCGCTACCGCGTGCTCGCGTGGACGACCGGCATCTGGCTGCTCGTCCTCACTGCCGAAGTCATCGCCAAGTACGGCTTCGACGTCGACCGATTCGGATGGGTCGGCATCGTCCACGGCTGGGTGTACTTCGTCTACCTACTGGTGACCGTCGACCTCGCTGTGAAGGTCCGCTGGCCAGGTCCGAGCACGGTTGTGACGCTGCTGGCAGGAACTATTCCGTTCCTGTCGTTCTGGATGGAGCATCGCCGCACAGCGCAGGTCAAACGCGATTTCGGCGTCTAGAACTCACGCGATACAGACCATCCCCGGAATCCAGTGACACAGCTGCAAGAGCAGCCACTGGATCGGGTTGGTAGGCACCATTTGCAACATCGGAGGCATACCTAGTGCGTCGCACGCAGGCCGCCGCGCGTTAGCCCGCTGCCAGTGTCGTCAAGGCGGGCAACAGCTTCCGCAATGCCCGACCGCGATGCGACGCCGCATCCTTCTCGTCCGGCGTCAGCTCGGCCGAAGTACGCGATTCGCCTTCCGGGACGAATACTGGGTCGTAGCCGAAGCCACCGTCACCTCGCGGTGCGCGGTTGATGACGCCTGGCCATTCGCCACGCACGACGACCTCTTCGCCACCGGGCACTACCAGCGCACAGGCCGATACGAACCGGGCACCACGACGCTCGCCCGGGACATCGGCAAGCTGACCCAGCAACAGTGCGGTGTTCGCGTCGTCGTCACCATGCCGGCCCGACCAGCGCGCGGACAGCACGCCCGGCATGCCGTTCAACGCGTCGACTTCGATGCCGGAATCGTCTGCAACACAAGCTAATCCGGTAGCAACAGCACCGTCGCGCGCCTTCAGCAACGCATTTCCCTCGAAGGTGGGTTCGGTCTCCGGGGCTTCGGCGTACGGCTCGACCTCGTCCAGCCCGATTACCTCGATACCGGCTACCCCACTGTCGGCGAGGACGCGGCGAAGCTCGCGCAGCTTCTTCGCGTTGCGGCTGGCGACGAGGAGTTTGACCGGCTCAGCCACCGAACTTCTTTTTCGGCGGCTCCGTTGGCTCCGGCAGCACGCCCGGATACGGCAAGGCCAGCGCTTCCTTCTGCACGACGAACAACTGCTCGCAACCCTCCAGCGCGGAGTCGAGCAACTTGTCCAGCGTCGACCGCGGGAACGTTGCGCCCTCGCCCGTGCCCTGGATCTCGACAAGGGTGCCGGTGTCGGTGGCGACGACGTTCATGTCGACCTCCGCGCGAGAATCCTCTTCGTAGGGCAAGTCGAGGCGAACGCGGCCGTCGACGACGCCGACGCTCACAGCCGCGATTGCGCACGAAATCGGTTGTGGGTCCTTGAGTCGGTTTGCGGCGCGCAGGTACGTCACTGCGTCGGACAGCGCGACGTACGCGCCGGTGATCGCGGCAGTCCGGGTGCCGCCGTCGGCTTGCAGGACATCGCAGTCGATGGCGATGGTGTTCTCACCGATCGCGGCCAAGTCGATGCACGCGCGCAGCGAGCGCCCGATCAAGCGACTGATTTCCTGCGTGCGGCCACCGATTCGGCCCTTGACCGACTCGCGATCGTTTCGACTGTGGGTTGCGGCAGGCAGCATCGCGTATTCGGCGGTCAGCCACCCCAGGCCAGATCCTTTACGCCAGCGCGGCACGTCCTCTTCGACGCTCGCGGTGCACATCACCCGCGTGTTGCCGAACTCTACGAGCACCGAACCTGCTGGGTGAGTAGTAAATCCACGGGTGATTCGAACTTCGCGGAGCTCGTCGTCCGCGCGGCCATCGGCTCTTCTCGACACTCGTCAAACACTAGCCGGTCTCACAAATCAGAGATCGAAGACCTCACCAGGCGAGACCGCGTGGACCGGCCCCGAGAACGCTGCCTTCGCTTCGGCGATCACATCTTCGCGCGAGGTCCACGGTGGAATATGTGTGAGCAGCAACTCCCCCACCTCAGCCTTAGCAGCCAATTGGCCGGCTTCTGTGCCGGAAAGATGCACTCCCGGAGGGCGATTGCCGGGATCGTGGGTCCACGACGCTTCCGCCATCAGCACGTCGGCGCCAGCTGCCATGTCGTCGACCATGGTGCATGCACCGGTATCGCCGGTGTAAACGAATTTCGTTCCGGTGTCGGTGAGGAAGCGAAGACCGTAGGACTCCGGCGGATGATCCATCCGGTACGGCGTGACCGTGTTACCGCCGAACGTCTCTGCCTTGCCTTCGGTCCACGGCCGCATGTCGATCGTGTCGGACCAGTCGTCGGTTTCGCCACCGTTCTCCGCGGACGCGTTCCCGATTCGAAGCGACGTATCCGACGGTCCGCGCACAATTGCGCGTCCTTTCGGCGGATTCGGGTGGTAGCGACGCCACACCAACAGGCCCGGCAAGTCCAGGCAGTGGTCGGCATGCAGGTGGGTGAGGAAGATCGAGACCTCACCGGGATCGGCGTAGCGCTGCAGCGCACCAAGAATTCCTGGACCGAATTCGAGCACGACGGGAGTCATGCCTGGAGAGGTGACGAGGTATCCCGACGCAGCGGAATCCGGGCCGGACACACTGCCCGAACAACCGAGCACGGTAAGACGCATGAAAGTCATGCTGCCACGAAGCGAGCGCCGCCAAAAAGCTTCCGACGGATTCGCCCGAGACTGCGCCCAAACGCGGCGCAAATGTGACCAAATTTTCGCCCGAGATGACGTTTTCAGGCGGCTATGGCGTTTTGTTTCTTTGCGCCGCTGCCTCGTGAGGACACCACCCAAGCGGCAATCACACCGCCGATCGCGCCGAACAAGTGGCCTTGCCAGGAAATCCCCTGCGCCCCGGGAAGCACTCCCCACAACAAGCCGCCGTAGACGAACAGCACGACGAGTCCGATCGCAATCTGGGCGAGGCTGCGGGTGAACAGCCCCCGGGTGATCAGGAAAGTCAGCCAGCCGAAGATCAGCGCAGAGGCGCCGAGGTGGACGCTGTTCGTCTCACCCGTCAGCCACGTGCCGACTCCCGCGACCAACCAGATCACCCCGGTCGCTGCCACCCCACGCGCTATACCGGCGAGCAGCGCGAGGAAACCGAGGACGATCAGCGGGAGGGTGTTGGCGATCAAATGACCCCAGCCGTAATGCAATAGGGGCGCCCACAGGATTCCCCACAGTCCATCGAGGGTGCGCGGACGAATGCCGTCCTGATCCAAGGCGTTGTCGTCGAGCACGTCGATGAACTCGATCGCGTACAGCAGCGCAGTGAACGCGAGAATCGTGATCCCCGCGTTTCGCCACAGTGCACGCGACGACGACTTCGGCTTTTCCGGTGACGCCGGAGTGCTGACCGTCGAGCCGCTCGCGATGGACGCGCGCAGCGCATCGATGCGAGCCTGGTCGAACGACGGTCCCAGACTTCCCGTCATCCGGTCCTCCTAGGTGCGTGCAGCTAGGCCCACAGTTGGCCTTCGAGCCGATCCTCGGCTTCCTCCAGCGTACCGTCGTACGCGCCGGTCGAGAGGTACTTCCATCCGGCGTCAGCGACGACGAACGCGATATCGGCCCTGGTACCGGCCTTGACCGCCTTCTTGGCTACACCGAGCGCCGCATGCAGGATCGCCCCGGTGGAGATGCCTGCGAAGATGCCCTCTTCGGCAACGAGTTCGCGTGTCCGGCGCACGGCGTCGAACGGACCGACCGAGAACCGTGACGTCAAGACCGACTCGTCGTACAACTCCGGGATGAATCCCTCGTCGATGTTGCGCAGGCCGTACACCAGCTCGCCGTAGCGCGGTTCCGCAGCGACGATTTCGATGTTCGGCACGTGTTCGCGCAGGTAGCGTCCTGATCCCATCAACGTGCCCGTCGTACCGAGTCCGGCGACGAAGTGCGTGATTTCGGGGAGGTCGGCCAGCAGCTCCGGACCGGTCCCTTCGTAATGGGCCAACGCATTGGCCGCGTTGCCGTATTGGTAGAGCATCACCCAATCGGGGTGCTCGGCGGCAATCCCCTTGGCCATCGCGACCGCTTGATTGGAGCCGCCCGCCGCAGGTGAATCGATGATCTCCGCGCCGAACATCGTCAGCAGCTGCCGCCGCTCGACCGAGGTGTTCTCCGGCATCACGCAAATCAGCTTGTAGCCCTTGAGCTTCGCCGCCATCGCGAGCGAAATACCGGTGTTGCCGCTGGTGGGTTCGAGAATCGTCGCACCGGGAGCGAGCAATCCGTCCGCCTCGGCTTGCTCGATCATGCGCAGCGCCGGTCGGTCCTTGATCGAGCCGGTCGGATTACGGTCCTCGAGCTTGGCCCACAGTCGGACCGACGGGTCGCCATCCCATGCAGGCGACAGGCGCTGCAGGCCGACGAGGGGGGTGTTGCCGAGGGTGGCGATCAGTGATTCGTACCGCGCCACCCTCAGCCGCCTGCGACGGCCGGAAGGATGGTGACCGAGTCGTCAGCCCCGACCTCGGTTTCCAATCCGCCCGAGAAGCGCACGTCTTCGTCATTGACGTAGATGTTGACGAAGCGATGCAGCTTGCCGTTCGCGATCAGCCGATCCTTGAGTCCCGCATGGTTCGCATCGAGGTCGTCGATGACGGCGAGCAACGTGGAACCTGTTGCCTGCACCCGCTTTTCGCCACCCGTGTAGGTGCGCAGGATGGTCGGAATCGATACGGTGACTGACACGAATACTCCTATTGGGATTCTGGGCTGTAACTGTCGACGATCTTGACGGGCTCTTCGGTGACGACGCTGTCCACGATGCGGTAGCTGCGAAGCTCGTGCTGGTCGGGATCGCGGGTCGAAATCAGGACGTAGTGGGCGTCGGGCTCGGAGGCGAATGAGATGTCGGTCCGGCTCGGATAGGCCTCGGTCGCTGTGTGAGAGTGATAAATGACGACCGGGGTCTCGTCCAGATCATCCATTTCGCGCCACAACCGCAGTTGCTCGCCCGAGTCGAATCGGTAGAACGTCGGCGACCGCTCGGCATTGACCATCGCAACGAAACGCTCCGGGCGATCCGATCCCTCCGGGCCTGCGATGATCCCGCAGGCCTCGTCCGGATGGTCCGCGCGGGCATGCGCGACCATGGCGTCGACGAGATCCGTTCTCACGACAAGCACTCGTTACCCTTCCTCTGGGCGAAACACCGACGACAACAGCTCACGATATGTCGGTATTCCCGCGACCGAGGTCGCAGCAAGGACAGCGTCGGCGATCGCGCGCTCGACAGCGATCGCGGCGGCCGCACACACGGAGTCGACGATCGGCAGCTCGTCGCGAAAAGCCGCAGGCATCGGCGGGTACTCTGCGGTGCTGGCCGCAGTGCCGGTGGCCAGCGCAAACATCGTGTCGCCGTCGAGCGGCGAGTGCGCGGGGCGGATTGCACGGGCGAGGCCGTCGTGGGCTGCCATCGCCATTCGTTTGCAGCCGTTCGAGCTCAATCGAGCGTCCGTGGCGACGACGCCGATCGTCGTATTGAGCGGAGTGCCCTTCGGGTCGAGCGCGTTCGCGGCCGCAAGTTGATCCGGGTCGGCCTCTCGCAGACCGAAGAAGCGAGGATCGCCCCACGTCAGACCGGTGTGGGGATCGAAAACCGACCCGACCGGATTGGCGACGACCAGCGCGCCGACGGTGAATCCGTCTGCGGTCAGCACGCTCGCGGTGCCGACGCCGCCTTTCAACGTCCCGGCGCGAGCGCCGACTCCGGCGCCGACCGAACCGGTTTCGAACTGCTCCCCTGCTGCCTCGACTGCTCGGTAGCCGAACTCGGCGGTCGGGCGGGTCTGCCAATCCCCCACCGGCAGATCGAAGATCACCGCACCGGGAACGATCGGCACGACATGCCCGTCCTCGTCCATCGGAATGCCTTCGCCCTGCTCTTCGAGCCACGCCATGATGCCGTCGGCCGCGGCGAGCCCGTACGCGCTGCCGCCCGAGAGCAGGATCGCGTTGACCTGCTGGACCGTGTTCGACGGATCGAGCAGGTCCGTTTCGCGTGTGCCTGGTCCGCCGCCTCGTACGTCGACTGCCGCGACCGCGCCGCCCGGAACGCGAACGACCGTCGAGCCGGTCGCCGCTCCGGACCCGAGGGTGGCGTCGTCGTCACGGACGTAATGATGGCCGACGAGTACGCCCGCGACGTCGGTCAGCGAATTTCGATTGCCCGGTCTCACCGAATTCCCTACGGAGACATGGCCTGAAGCAGAGAATCCTGCATCCAGGTGAGCCAGTGATAAACATCCAGATGGGGCGCGCGTGGATCGTCCGGCGGGTAATGGTCCGGCGTTTCCGGATCGATTCCCAGGGTGGTGCCCAGCGCGAGGCGGACGTCGTTCAGGCCGGCGAGCCACGCATCGGCCTGCTCGGGCGTCAGGGTGACCCGGCCACCTTCGGCGGGAAGGGTGTCCAGAATGACCGCCCCTGCGGCGATCTTGTCGTCGATGATTTCGGGCTCGTGCAGGCTGCGCAGCGCACCGTTGATGTCGGCGCGTTCATCGGCAGCTTCGTCTTCGCCGTCTTTTGCCGGTTCCTTGCGGTGAAAATCGGGCAGCAGACGAGCGAGAGCTGCGTCTTCCGGTGGTGTACTTGGCCCGACCCGCAGGCCGGTGAGTGCCGCGAGATCGTCCTCCGGTGCCGCGGCTGCACGCTCTTGCAGCAGCCCCAACACCGACCCGACCAGGGATCGAAGGACTGCAGCCTCGCGCGCATCCATTTCGGAGCGCAGCTTAGGCCCGCCCAGCGAGTTCTTTCGGCTCCAAGTCCGCACGTTGGGTACCTGTTGATCCTTTGCTTGACCCCTTGGCTAGCGGGGTTAGTCGTCGCGCTGCATGGTGGCCCAAAGTCCGGCCGCATGCAGCCTACGGACATCGTGTTCCATCTTGTCGCGCGAGCCCGACGAGACCACAGCCTTGCCCTCCTGGTGCACCTTCAGCATCAGTTCAGTTGCCTTGGCTTTGCTGTAGCCGAAGAGCTTCTGAAATATGTAGGTGACGTAATGCATCAGGTTGACCGGATCGTCCCAGACCACAGTGACCCAGGGGCGATCCTCGGATTCGACGACCTGTTCGACCTCGGCCGTCTCCGGGGTGGCCTGCGGCGCGCCCGAAAGTCGCACATTCGGGGCCGTCGTCATCCTCCAAGCCATGACTCAAGGGTACGACCACGCAGGACGGAGACACCACCCGGACATGACAGAACTCGTAAGGTGGTCGTGTGGTGGACCTTCCCGAGTCGAGCACAGCGCTGCTGACCGACCAATACGAACTGACCATGCTCGCCGCCGCGCTTGCCGACGAGTCGGCGCAGCGCACCTGTACGTTCGAGATCTTCGCGCGTCGACTCCCGAACGGCCGTCGCTACGGCGTCGTCGCGGGCACGGAGCGTTTCGTCGAGGCAGTATCGCGGTTCCGATTCGGTGAATCCGAGCTCGCGGTGGTCGGCAAGTTTCTCGACGACCGCACGGTGGAGTGGCTGCGCAACTACCGCTTCTCCGGCGACGTCGACGGCTACCCGGAGGGTGAGCTCTACTTCCCGAACTCCCCGATCCTGTCTGTTCGCGGCACGTTTGCCGAATGTGTGCTGCTGGAGACGCTCGCGCTCTCGATCTTCAACCACGACAGCGCAATCGCGTCCGCTGCGGCCCGAATGGTGAGCGCTGCCGCCGGTCGCGTGCTCATCGACATGGGCTCACGACGCACCCACGAAATTGCTGCGCCTGCGAGTTCCCGGGCCGCCTACCTCGCCGGATTCACGTCGACCTCCAATCTCGAAGCGGTCCGCAGGTTCGGCATCCCCGGCACAGGGACGAGCGCGCACGCGTTCGTGTTGCTGCACAGCGCCACCGATGGCTATCACGAGGCGACGGCGTTCCGGAGCCAGGTTGCAGCGCAAGGCGTCGGCACCACCTTGCTTGTCGACACGTTCGACATCGCGCAGGGAGTCAAGACGGCAATTGAGGTTGCCGGGCCGGAACTCGGTGGCGTGCGCATCGATTCGGGCGATCTCGGCGTGCTCACACGGCAGACGCGCGACCAGCTCGACGCACTCGGAGCAACGAAGACCAAAATCGTCCTCTCCGGCGATTTGGACGAGTACGCGATCGCGTCGCTGCGCGCCGATCCGGTCGACGTGTACGGCGTCGGAACGCGCCTGGTCACAGGCTCAGGGGCGCCCACCGCGGGCATGGTCTACAAGCTGGTCGAAGTCGACGGCATACCGGTCAGCAAGCGGAGCAGCCACAAGGGTTCGCGCGGCGGTGCGAAGCGCGCGGTCCGGCTGGCGCGCAGCACGGGGACGATCGTCGAAGAAATCATCTTCCCCGCGAACGCAGCGGTACCCGAATCGGACGAGTTCACGGTCTCGGAACTGGCGATTCCCTTGATTCGGTCGGGCGATCCGGTCGATTCGTTGCCGACCCTGCAAGACGGGCGCCAGCGCGTTGCAGCCGGACTTCTCAGTCTGCCTTGGGAGGGTCTCAAGCTGTCCGAGGGTGAACCCGCAATTCCGACGACTTTCGCCGAGTAGGGAGACAGACCAATGAGTAAGACGGCGTTGATCATTGTGGACGTGCAGAACGACTTCTGCGAAGGCGGTTCGCTCGCGGTGGCGGGCGGGGCCGCAGTGGCGGCGAATATCAGCGAATTGCTGCGCAGCTCAACCGATTACGACGCGGTTGTCGCAACGCGGGACTATCACATCGATCCCGGCGCGCATTTTTCCGAGACGCCGGACTTTGTCGACAGCTGGCCGCCGCATTGCCGGGTCGGCACCCCGGGCGCCGATTTCCATCCGAATTTCGACACCGCACGAGTCCAGGAAGTGTTCTCGAAAGGTGCGTACGAAGCTGCGTACTCCGGTTTCGAGGGCAGCGCGACCGACGGTGGCACCTTGGTCGGTTGGTTGCGCGACCGTGGCATCGACACCGTCGACGTCGTCGGAATAGCCACCGACCATTGCGTCCGGGCGACCGCGCTCGACGCCGTTGCCGCGAATTTCGAGACCCGGGTGCTGCTCGACCTCACCGCAGGCGTCGCCCCCGCCACGATCGCCACAGCGTTGGACCAACTGCGCGCTGCCGGTGTCACGCTGGTCGGCTGACCCGCGGGTGTGCGTCGATCGTCGGTATGACGGTGTCGAGCGCTAACCTGCTTCGGTGCCCGATCTCCCGAATGTCCCCGCGCTGCTCGCGCTTGCAGTGCGGTCCCTCGGCGGGACGGAGCGAGCCAGCCAGCTGACGATGGCGTCGGCCGTGGCTCATTCGATCGACACTGGCGAACACCTCGCGGTTCAGGCCGGCACCGGAACAGGCAAGTCCCTCGCGTACCTGGTTCCGAGCATTCGGCATGCCGTGGAATCGGGCCGGACCGTCGTGGTCTCGACGGCGACGATCGCGCTGCAACGCCAGCTGATCGATCGCGACCTGCCGCGCCTTGCCGACGGCCTGGAGTCCGCGCTCGGCCGTAAGCCAGTATTCGCAATTCTCAAGGGCCGCAACAACTACCTGTGCCTCAACAAGATCGAGAACACGATCGAGGAGCCTGCGGACGACCAATTGTTCGACGCCTTCGCCGTGTCCCGACTGGGCCGCGAGGTGCAGCGGCTGCATGCCTGGGCGGCGAAGACCAAGACCGGCGACCGCGACGAGGTCGTTCCCGGCGTCACGGACCGCTCATGGCGACAACTCAGTGTCAGTTCCCGCGAATGCCTCGGCAAGTCGCGTTGCCCCTCTGGCGAGGATTGCTTCGCTGAGAAGGCCCGCGGGCGGTCCGCACAGGCAGACGTCGTCGTCACCAATCACGCCTTGCTCGCCATCGATGCCATCACGGGCATCCAGATCCTGCCCGAACACGACGTCGTCGTCATCGATGAGGCTCACGAACTCGTCGACCGTGTCACCGCCGCTGCGACGGCCGAGCTCAGCGCACAAGCCATCACGATCGCCGCGCGACGCTGCACGAAGTTGGTCGAGGAGCAAGATGTCGACCGACTGGAAGGTGCAGGTGAGGCTTTCGGCGGCCTGCTCGACGAGTTGAACGCGGCTCGCTGGGACGCGATGCCCAATGGCGCTGCCGCCGCGCTGGCGTTGGTTCGCGATTCGGCGTGGGCGGTCCGGACGGCTGTGGCACCGACGAGGCCGGGAATGGCAGCGGCGGACCCGGACGCCGGCGCAGCCCGCAGTGCCGCATTGGCCGCCGTCGACGAGGTGCACGACGCAGCGGTGCGCGCCTTGACCGCCTTCGACGAGCCCGACCCTGCTAAGCGGCGCGATGTCGTGTGGCTCGCGGTGGAAGAGACGAAGTCGACCACCCGGCGGGTGCTGCGAATGGCGCCCCTCTCGGTCGGCGGACTGTTGCGGTCGCGGCTGTTCGCGAACTCGACGGTCGTGTTGACGTCGGCGACCTTGCAGGTAGGCGGCTCGTTCGACAATCTGGCGATCAACTGGGGTCTGCCTTCGCAGTCGTCGGCCCGCAGCGACACCGCCATGGCGTCGGGCGCCGAACCGCCTGCCGACGATTCCAAGATCAAGTGGAATTCGCTCGACGTCGGGTCCCCTTTCGACCATGCAAAAGCCGGAATTCTCTACGTCGCAAAGCATCTCCCGGCACCAGGCCGCGACGGATTGCCCCCTGCCTACCTCGACGAGATCGAGGAGCTGGTGAAAGCAGCGGGCGGGCGAACGCTCGGACTGTTCTCGTCGATGCGCGCGGCGAAGGCGGCCGCCGAGGCGTTGCGCGAACGGCTCGACACACCGATCCTGTGCCAGGGCGACGACTCGACCGGCGCGCTGGTCACGCAGTTCGCGGCAGACGAAGCGGTGTCGCTGTTCGGCACGCTGTCGCTATGGCAGGGCGTCGACGTTCCTGGTCGCTCGCTCACGCTCGTCATCCTGGACCGCATTCCCTTCCCGCGCCCGGACGATCCGCTGCTCGTCGCCAGGCAGCGAGCGGTCGAGTCCCGCGGAGGCAACGGCTTCATGGCGGTCGCGGCCAATCACGCCGCATTGCTGCTCGCGCAAGGCACGGGCCGGTTGTTGCGCAGCGTCGACGACCGCGGGGTCGTCGCGATCCTCGATCCCCGGCTCGCGACCGCTCGATATGGCGGCTACCTGCGCGCGTCGTTGCCGCCGTATTGGGAAACGTCCAATCCGGCTGTCGTTCGGAAGGCACTCGAAAGGTTGGCTGCAGAATGAAATGGCTTCTATTGCGCGGACTTACGCGTGACCAGCGGCATTGGGGCGACTTTCCCGCGCGGCTCGGTGCGGCATTGGGAACCGAGGTCGTGTGCATCGACCCGCCCGGATTCGGCACCGAGTACAAGCGGCAATCCCCGAAGTTGCTGTCGCAGATCACCGACGACATTCGCGGTCGGTTCGCGCAATTACGTGGCGACGACGAATGGTCGATACTCGGAATCTCACTCGGTGGCATGCTCACGCTGGACTGGTGTTCACGCTTCCCCGACGACTTCGCTCGGGCTGTCGTCATCAATACCTCGGCATCGAACTCCGCGTCGATCCAGGACCGGTTCAAGCCGTCAGCAGCGTTCGGCCTGGTCACCAGCGCGTTCCGTTCGCCGGCGGCGGTCGAGCGGACCGCACTCGCCGCCTCCTCGAACAAGCCCGCCGCCGAACTCGACGTGCTGGCCGAACAATGGACGCAGTGGAAGGCGCAGACCCCGCCGAGCAGGTCGAGCATCATCGGCCAGATCGTTGCCGCGACGCGGTTCACACTTCCGGAGACCGTGAATGTGCCGCTGCTCGTGTTGAATTCGCGCAACGACCGGCTCGTCTCCTACAAGAACTCCGCGGCGATCGCGCAGCGCTTGCAGGCGCCGTTGAAAGTTCACCCCACCGCCGGTCACGACCTTCCGACCGACGACCCGGACTGGGTCTGCCAACAAGTCGCCGACTGGGCGGAGTCACACCACCCCTCGTGAGTCTTTTGGGAGTCCATAGACTCCAAAAAGACTCACGACGGCGCATACGCTGCAGAGATGCAATTGCCGCGCATTCCTGGGCTTCCCGACCTGTTTCGGCGGAGCTGGGTACCCAAGGACATCGACTCGATCGTCACCGTTGGGCACGAGGACGATCCAGCCGCCGCTGGCATGACGCAAGAAGGTGTCGATCGAATCTGGCGCGCGGCCATCGCGGCATACCGGACCGGGCTGTATCCAGCGTTGCAGATTTGCGTACGGCGCGAAGGCGTCGTCGTTCTCGATCGCGCGATCGGCCACGCCAGCGGAAACGGTCCGGACGATTCGCGAGACACCGAGAAGGTTCTCGCCACACCCGACACGCCATTTCTGACCTACTCGGCCAGCAAGGGCATCACTGCGGCAGTCATTCACATGCTGATCGACCGAGGAGAGCTCGGTTTGCATGATCGGATCAGCACCTACATTCCCGAATACGGTTGTCTCGGCAAGGAATCCATCACCATCGGGCAAGTGCTCTCACACCGTGCAGCCGTGCAGCAGATCCCGGAAGGAATTTCGCCCGACCATTGGCACGACCGCGAGTTCATCGTCGACGCGCTGTGCCGGATCAAGCCAGCAGGAAAGCCTGGTACCTATCAGGCCTACCACGCGCTGACCGGCGGGTTGATCCTCGGCGAGGTCGTGCATCGGGTGACGGGCAACGATATTCGCACCGTGCTGGCGAAAGAGATTCTCGAGCCCCTCGACTTCCACTGGACCAATTACGGTGTGGCGCCGGAGTCGACCGATCAGGTCGCCCGCAATTACGTCACCGGCCTGCCCCTCCTACCACCGATCACGCACCTCGCGCAGCGGGCGCTTGGTGCGAGCTACCGCGATGTGACGGAACTCGGCAACGACCCCCGATTCCTGACCGCAATCGTTCCGTCCGGAAATCTCGTCTCGACCGCCAACGAACTGTCCCGGTTCTACGAGATCCTTCGGCGCGGTGGCGAAATGGACGGCGTTCGAATGATGTCGCCGGAGACCCTTCGCCAGGCGCTCGTCGAGCAGGGCAAGTTCCAGCCGGACTTCACTCTGGGCGTCAACTTCCGGTTCGGCTTCGGTTTCATGCAGGGCGGCAAGCGTGTGAGCTTGTTCGGGCCCGATACGGTCCGCGCATTCGGCCACCTCGGCTTCATCAACATCGCTGGCTGGGCCGACCCGCAGCGCGCCCTGTCCGCAGCGGTCATGACGAGCGGGAAGCCGTTCCTGCAGTACGACACGACCCGTTTCTTCGCACTGATCCTCGCTATTCGCAACGCAAGCCCGAAGGTCGACCCTGGCGACATCCTGTTCTGATCGTGGCTGAAATCGTCAGAAGCTTGGCATTGCAGCCAGTAGGACGGTGCTCGATGATCGGTACATGGCCGATTCGAGGACAGTCGTCACCGTCGTCTACGACGATCACCAATTGCTCGACTTCGCCGGGCCGGTCGAGGTCTTCGAAGCTGCGAACAGGCTGCTCGGGAGGCCCGCGTACCGACGCATCATCGTCTCCCCCGACGGCAAGCGGTCCCGGTCGTCGAGCGGCGTCGACATCGGCGTCGACGCGGCACTCGGCTCACTCGCGCGCGACACCGGCGCCATCGACACTCTCCTCGTAGTCGGCGGCTTCGGCGCATCGGACCTGGCCGACAATCTGCAGGTAGGGCGCCATATCCGGACCCTTGCCGCACGGTCGAACCGCATCACTTCGGTCTGCACCGGCGCACTCGTACTGGCAGGCGCGGGCCTTCTCGACGGCTACCGTGCAACCACACATTGGAGTGCCTGCAAGGCGATCGCGCGCCGCTATCCCTCAGTCGCGGTCGAAGCGGACCAGATCTACGTCCGCGACGGCAACCGCTGGACCTCGGCCGGTGTCACGGCTGGCATCGATCTCGCCCTCGCCCTGGTCGCCGAAGACCACGGCGCCGAACTGTCGCACACGATCGCTCGTTGGCTGGTCGTATTCGCTCAACGGCCGGGAGGGCAAGCGCAGTTCAGCGCGCAACTGCGTAGCCAAGCGGCGCGTACCCCAGCGGTCCGGGCAGTGCAGTTGTGGGCGCCTGACCATCTCGACGAGGATCTCGGGGTCAGCGCGCTCGCCAAACGTGCCGAGATGAGCGAACGAAACTTCGCCAGGGTCTTTCGAGCCGAGACCGGTGAGACCCCGGCCGCATACGTCGAGAATCTGCGCGTCGAAGCCGCGCGGCGGCTACTCGAAACCACGGACCTCACGGTCGCGGCGATCGCCCGCACGGTTGGTTTCAAGCACAGCGAAACGTTGCACCGCGCTGTCGCACGACGGCTCGCCACCACCCCCGACCGCTATCGCCAACACTTCGCGACCAAAGCGTCGTAACCCACGAAAGGCTCCACCATGCAATTTGCGTTCGGTCTCTACCCCGGCTTCACCTCGCTCGACGTCATCGGGCCCTACCAGGTGATCAGCAACATTCCTGGCGCCGAAGTCGTGTTCTGCGCTGCGCACAGGGGCCTACTACCCGACGAGCACGGCCTGCTCAACGTCGACATCGCACACACGTTCCGCGATGTTCCCGAACCTGCAGTAATCGTCATTCCTGGTGCCCCGCATACGCGTTCGCTCGCCCGTACCTCGGACCCGATCATCGACTGGATCCGAAACGTCCACACGACAACGACATTCACGACGTCGGTGTGCACAGGTGCATTGTTGCTGGGCGCAGCGGGAATTCTCGACGGCTTGGACGCGACAACCCACTGGGATTCCTACGACGACTTGAGTTCCTACGGCGCCGAGCCGACCGAAACGCGAGTTGTCCAGCAAGGAAAGGTGATTACCGCGGCCGGCGTGTCTTCCGGCATCGACATGGCCTTCACCTTGACCGCGAAGCTGTACGGCGACGAGGTCGCCAAGGCAATTCAGCTCGGGGTCGAATACGATCCGCAGCCGCCGTTCGACTCCGGCGCGCCGTCGAAGGCGACGCCGGAGATTCGCCAGCTTGTCGAGGCGGTCATGGCCGCCAACCGCGACGCCTCGCCGTACGGCAAGGCGTTGACCCCGATCCGATGAAGCACGTCTACAGGTGCGGCGTGGCGACCAACCCGAGTTCCGCATCGCTGGCGAGTAGTTCGTGGTGCGGCAGCACCCGGACCGTGTAGCCGACCGACCCGGAAAGCGGCACCGGCGTCTCCGTCGCGAAAACGTCGACGCCGGAATCATTTCCGACGTGGGCCATCGGGACGATCGTCGTCTCCGACAGGTCGTCCGACGTCGAGACTCGACCCAGAACCGCTTGCACGACGACGTCGCTGGGTGCCAATCCGCCGAGCTGGACGTGTGCGCGCAACGACAGCGGTGAGCCGATTTCCGGCGTGTCGGGCAGGCCAGCGCTGTCGACTTGCGCGACGCGGACATCCGGCCACGCGTTCTCGACGCGACGCCGGAAGTCCGCCACTGCACGAGCCCCGGCGAAGTTGTCGGCCGATGCTCTACGTGACGCGCGAGCGGCGGGCGCGTAGTACTCCACCGCATAGTCGCGAACCATCCTCGACGCCAGTACTTTTGGCCCGAGGGTTTGCAGCGTGTGCCGGACCATCTCGATCCACCGACCGGGTACGCCATCGGCATCGCGGTTGTAGAAGCGCGGCAGCACGTTCTTTTCGAGGAGGTCGTAAAGCGCGCTGGCTTCCAGATCGTCGCGGCGGTGCTCGTCGACTACTCCGTCGGCAGTTGGTATCGCCCAACCGTTTTCGCCGTCGAACATCTCGTCCCACCAACCGTCGCGGATGGACAGGTTCAGTCCGCCGTTGAGCGCCGACTTCATCCCTGACGTGCCGCATGCTTCGAGCGGTCGCAGCGGATTGTTCAGCCACACATCGCAGCCCCAGTACAGGAAGCGCGCCATCGACATGTCGTAGTCGGGCAGGAACGCGATGCGATGCCGCACGTCCGCCGCGTCGGCAAAGCGAACGACCTGCTGGATCAACGCTTTTCCGCCGTCGTCTGCGGGATGACTCTTGCCGGCGACGACGAGCTGCAATGGACGGACCGGGTCGAGCAACAACGCACGCAGCCGCTCGGGTTCCCGAAGCATCAGCGTCAATCGCTTGTAGGTCGGGACGCGACGCGCGAAGCCGACGGTCAAGACGTCGGGATCGAAAACGTCAGCGGTCCAACCGAGTTCGGCCTCGGACGCGCCCCGCTCGAGCCAGGACGCGTGAACCCGCCTGCGGACCTCGGCAGCCAATTTGGCGCGCAAGACATTTCGGGTCGACCACAGGCCTTTCGGATCGATGTCGTGCAATTGCTCCCAGCCGCGTGCTTCTTCGACCAGCTCCGGACCGACCAGCTTGCGAGCCTTCTCGAGCCATTCGCGTGCCGCCCAGGTCGGGGCGTGCACGCCGTTGGTAATCGACCCGATCGGCACTTCCGCCGCGTCGAACCCAGGCCACAGCGCGGCGAACATGTCGCGGCTGACCTCACCGTGCAACTTGGAGACACCGTTCGCGCGCTGGCCCAGCCGGAGACCCATGTGGGCCATGTTGAAGACCGACGGGTCGGCTTCACGCCCCAGCGATACGACTCGATCGACGGAAAGCCCTGGCAGCAGACTGGATTCGGAACCGCCGAAGTACTGCCGAACGAGGTCGGCCGGAAACCGGTCGATGCCTGCAGGCACCGGCGTGTGCGTCGTGAAGACCGTGCCAGCACGAACGGCTGCAAGCGCAGTGTCGAAATCGAGGCCGTTCGCGGACACGAGTTCGCGAATACGCTCGACGCCGAGGAAGCCTGCGTGGCCTTCGTTGGTATGGAACAAATCTGGATCGGGCAGGCCTTGGGCATGCGTGAACGCCCGGACCGCTCGCACTCCCCCGATGCCCGCCAGGATCTCCTGCTTGATGCGGTGGTCCTGGTCGCCGCCGTACAGCCGGTCGGTGACCCCTCGAAGCTCGGGATCGTTCTCGGCGATGTCGGAATCGAGCAGCAGCAACGGCACTCGCCCGACCTGCGCGATCCAGACTCGCGCTCGAAGCACCCGGCCACCCGGCATCGCGACATGGATCAGCACCGGCGATCCGCCGTCACCCTCGGTGAACAAGCGCAGCGGCAAGCCTTGCGGGTCGAGTGCCGGGTAGTGCTCGGCCTGCCACCCGTCAGCGGTCAGCGACTGCCGGAAGTAACCCGATCTGTACAGCAGTCCGACACCGATCAACGGCAGCCCGAGGTCCGACGCCGCCTTGAGGTGATCGCCGGCCAAGATGCCGAGGCCACCCGAGTAGTTCGGCAGCACTTCCGTGACGCCGAATTCCATGGAGAAGTAGGCGATGCCGGCGGGCAGTTCGGCGCCTGCTTCCACTTGACGCTGGAACCACTGTGGACGCGTCAAGTAGTCGTCGAGATCGGCAGCCGCGGCATCGAGCCGCGTCAGGAATCCCTCGTCGACTGCCAACTCGTCGAGGCGCCCGGCGGCAACCTCGCCGAGCATTCGCACCGGGTCGTGGCTCACCTCCGACCAACGCTGCGGGTCGATCTCCGCGAACAAATCCTGCGTCGGCGGGTGCCATGACCAGCGCAGGTTTGTCGATAGAGTCCCGAGCGCAGACAAGCGCTCCGGAAGATGAGCACGGACGGTGAACCGACGCAGGGCCTTCACCCCGCGAAGACTACCTGTGTCGTTACACATTCTCGTGGGCTCCACTACGGTTGCCTCGTGACAGGTCGCATTGCCATCGACGAGACCGCCCCTGCCATCCCCGGCGGGCACCCGGCGAAGGCCGTGGTCGGCGAGGTATTTCCCGTTCGAGCAGTCGTCTGGCGCGAGGGCCACGACGCCGTCGCAGCAACATTGTGTGTGCACGAGCCCGGTGCCGCGAAAACGTCGCGGACCCGGATGAGCGCCGACTACCAACCCGATGTCTTCAACGCCGTCTTCACACCGACGACCGAGGGCATCTGGACCTTCCGCATCGAAGCCTGGGGCGATCCGATCACCACCTGGCGCCATGGCATCGAGGCGAAGCTGGCGGTCGGCCAGAACGCCGCGGACCTCGCGAACGATCTCGAAATCGGCGCGCTGCTGTTCGAACGCGCCGCGCGGAAGGTACCTGCAGCCGAACGCAATCGGCTCACCGACGTCGCTGCATCGCTGCGCAGCGACGGTCAGTTGCCCGCCCGCGTGGCCCCCGCAGTCGACGCCGACGTGGCCGAACTCCTGCGGCTGTACCCGCTGCGTGAGCTGGTGACCCGCGGTGCGACGCACTCGGTCCGCGTCGAGCGCAAGCGCGCGCTGTACGGCGCCTGGTACGAGTTCTTCCCGCGGTCCACCGGTGGCGTAGACGCCGACGGCAACGCAGTGCATGGCACGTTCGAGACCGCGTCGCGGGATCTGCCACGCATCGCCGCGATGGGATTCGACGTTGTGTACCTGCCTCCGATTCATCCGATCGGCAAGGTCAATCGCAAGGGTCCGAACAATTCGCTGACCGCGGGTCCGGGTGACGTCGGCTCACCGTGGGCGATCGGCTCCGACGAGGGCGGGCACGACGCGGTCCACCCGCTGCTCGGCGACGAGGCATCCTTCACGCGGTTCGTGGCCGCCGCGCACAAGCTCAATCTCGAGGTCGCGCTCGACCTCGCTTTGCAGTGCGCACCTGATCACCCTTGGGCCACAGCGCATCCCGAGTGGTTCACGGTGCTGCCCGACGGCACCATCGCCTATGCGGAAAACCCGCCGAAGAAGTACCAGGACATCTACCCGGTGAACTTCGACCGCGATCCGCACGGCATCCGAGCCGAGGTGATGCGCATCGTTCGGCATTGGATCTCGTTGGGCGTCAAGATCTTCCGCGTCGACAATCCGCACACCAAGCCTCCGGACTTCTGGGACTGGCTGATTCGGCAAGTCCACGAATCAGATCCCGACGTCATCTTTCTGTCCGAAGCGTTCACCCGCCCCGCGCGGCTCTATGGGCTCGCCAGGCGTGGTTTCAGCCAGTCCTATACGTACTTCACCTGGCGAACTGCCAAGTGGGAGTTGACCGAATTCGGAAACGAAATCGCAGCGAAGGCCGACGAAGCTCGTCCGAATCTCTTCGTGAACACCCCGGACATCCTGCACGAGAGCCTCCAATACGGCGGGCCCGCGATGTTCGCGCTCCGGGCCGCGCTCGCTGCCACGATGGCGCCGACGTGGGGAATGTATTCGGGCTTCGAACTTTACGAGCACGAGGCGGTTCGGCCGGGCACCGAGGAGTACCTCGACTCGGAGAAATATCAGCTGCGTCCCCGGCCGTTCGCCGAGGCGCGCGCAAACGGGGACTCGCTGGAGCCGTGGATCACCCGACTCAACGAGATCCGGCAAGCGCATCCTGCGTTGCAGCAGCTGCGCATCATCCATTTCCATCACATCGACAACGACGCCCTCATCGCGTATTCGAAGATCGATCCGTCGACGGGCGATGCCGTACTGACGATCGTGAACCTCAACCCGCACGACGCCGAACAGGGCACCATCTGGCTCGACATGCCCGCGATCGGCCGCGACTGGCAGGACCGCTTCACCGTCGACGACGAGGTCAGCGGCGAGCAGTACCTCTGGGGCGAGGAGAATTTCGTCCGCCTCGAGCCGTGGCGAGCCGTTGCCCACATCTTGACGCTGCCCCAGGTCGCTGCCCCGATTCGACTCGAACGCGCGTATCGAAGGTCGTTCCATTGAGCGGTCGCGTGCGCGCTGCGGCGCCGAGCAAGTCCGACCTCGGATTGCTCGCGAAAGGTCTACATCGCAGCCCGCATTCGGTGCTGGGTGCACACCCCAAGGGCAAGAGCACCGTGATCCGCGCGTTGCGTCCGCATGCCAAGTCGGTCGCAGCGCGCATCGGCGGAGTCGACTATCCACTCGTGCACATCGACAACGGCCTTTTCAGCGCACGTGTTCCGATTGCAGACCTGATGGATTACCGGCTGGTCGCGACCTACCCAGACGATTCGACGGTCGTATCCGCCGACGGCTACCGCTTCCTGCCGACCATCGGCGACGTCGACTTGCACCTGTTCGGCGAAGGCCGCCACGAACGCCTGTGGGAAATACTCGGTGCCCACCCACGCACCTTCACCACAACGGACGGCGAGGTCAGCGGGACGGCGTTCTCGGTCTGGGCGCCCGAAGCGCGCGGCGTCACCGTGATCGGCGACTTCGATCTTTGGGGCGGCAACACAGCGCCTATGCGGTCGCTGGGCAACGGCGTCTGGGAACTGTTCCTCCCCGACGTCGGCGCCGGGTCACTGTACAAATTCCGGGTGCACGGGTGCGACGGCGTCGTCCGCGACAAGGCGGATCCGATGGCCTTCCGAACGGAAGTTCCGCCTGCAAACGCATCCGTGGTCGATTCGACCACCTACGAGTGGAACGACGCCCAGTGGCTCGCCGCACGCGCCGACCTGGACCCGACCGGTGCGCCGATGAGCATCTACGAGGTCCACCTCGGGTCGTGGCGACCGGGCCTGAACTACCTCGAACTTGCCGACGAGTTGTCGATGTATGTGGTCGACGCAGGCTTCACGCACGTCGAATTGCTACCCGTCGCCGAGCATCCCTACGGAGGGTCGTGGGGCTATCAGGTCACGTCGTATTACGCCCCGACCGCGCGGTTCGGCGATCCCGACGACTTCCGCGCCTTCGTCGATACGATGCACTCCGTAGGCATCGGCGTCATCGTCGACTGGGTTCCCGCGCACTTCCCGAAGGATGAGTGGGCACTCGCTCGTTTCGACGGCGCGCCACTGTACGAGCACGGCGACCCGACGCGCGGCGAGCAGTTGGACTGGGGCACATACGTCTTCGATTTCGGTCGCAGCGAGGTCCGCAACTTCCTCGTCGCCAACGCGCTTTACTGGTTGGAGGAATTCCATGTCGACGGTCTTCGGGTCGACGCGGTCGCGTCGATGCTCTACCTGGACTACTCGCGCCCGGAAGGTGGCTGGACGCCGAACATTCACGGCGGCAGAGAGAACTTGGAAGCAGTCGCTTTCCTGCAGGAGATGAACGCAACCGTGCACAAACTGCACGCGGGCGTCGTCACGATCGCCGAGGAATCGACCGCTTGGCCGGGCGTCACCCGGTCGACCCGAGTGGGCGGTCTCGGTTTCAACATGAAGTGGAACATGGGCTGGATGCACGACACACTCGGCTACCTCAGCCACGACCCGGTGCACCGGTCCTATCACCACCACGAGATCACGTTCTCGCTCATGTACGCGTGGAGCGAGAACTACCTGCTGCCGATCAGCCACGACGAGGTCGTGCACGGCAAGGGAACGCTGTGGTCACGGATGCCAGGCAACGACTCTGCGAAGGCCGCCGGGGTCCGGGCGCTGCTGGCCTACATGTGGTCACACCCCGGTAAGCAGCTGCTGTTCATGGGTCAGGAGTTCGGGCAGCGCACCGAATGGTCCGAGGAGCGTGGCCTCGATTGGACCCAGGTCGACCCCGGGTTGTGCCGCGCGGTCCGGGATCTGAACAAGGTGTACCGCGCGCAACCGGCGATGTGGACGCTCGACACCTCCCCCGGTGGCTATTCGTGGATCGACGCGAACGACACCGCGAACAACGTCCTGAGTTTCCTGCGCTACGGGTCCGACGGATCGGTCGTCGCCTGCCTCTACAACTTTTCCGGGATCGCGCACACCGACTATCGAGTCGGTCTGCCGGAGGCCGGCCTCTGGGTGGAGATCCTCAACACCGATGCTGCGGAGTACGGCGGTTCGGGAACGGGCAACTTCGGAGCGGTCGCTGCGGCGCCCGAACCGTGCCATGGCCGACCGGCATCGGCACGAGTCGTGTTGCCCTCGAGCAGCGCGATCTGGCTGCGCCGTGCGCCCGAGCTCTAGTACAGGGCCAGCGCGAGCTTGCGGCGCGCTGCTACGACGAACGGCTCTGCCGGGTCGAAGAGTTCGAACAGTTCCAGCAGGCGGGTGCGCACTCGCGTGCGGTCGTCACCAGCGGTCCGTTTGACCGCATCGATCAGGCGAGCAAACGCTGCTTCCGGCTGCTGATCGAACAACTCGGCGTCAGCCGCCTGAAGCTGCGCGTCGATGTCGGCGCGATCGGCGTCTGCCTTGTCGACGATGCCCTCCGGAAGAGATTCCGCGCGCCCGAGAAACGCGACGTGGCGCAGGGCCGTCTTCGCATTCGCGTTGCCGGGCTCGGCGTCGAGAATCGCCTTGTACGCGGCCTCCGCAGCTTCGAAGTCACCGGACTCCAACGCCGTCTCGGCGGCGACGAATCGGGGGTCTTCGGGTTCGGCGGCATCCTCGACCGTGCCGGGACCGGCCAGCTTGCCTTCGACCGCCCGCAGCACCGCGTCGATCCACTGCCTGATCTCGGTCTCGGTTTGCCCGCCCTGGAAGTCCGCGAGCGGCTGACCGGCCGCGACGGCAACGACCGCTGGAATGGACTGGATGCCGAAGGCCTGCGCGATCCGCATGTTCGAGTCGACGTCGACGCGCGCCAGCACCCAGGCGCCGTTGTCCGCCGCAGCCACTCTTTCGAAAACGTCGGCAAGCGCGAGGCTCACCTCGGACCGCGCCGACGTGAGCACGACGACGACCGGCACCTGCGTCGAGCGCTGCAGAACTTCGGCCTCGAAGTTGGCTTCGGTGACATCCACCGATGCGGCGACACGCGCACCTTCGGGAGTCTTCTTGGCTTGAGCGCGCTCTTTCAGAACGGAAAGGTCGACCGCGCCAGACATAGCTGCGGCCATTGCCGGCCGTCTGGCGGCGGGGCGAGAACCAGGTCGAGTCACGGTTTCCAGTGTGTCATGACTCGCTCAGGACGGGTTCTGGCACCGGTGCCGTCTGCGAGAGTTCCGCCAGCCGTCCGGACCTGGCGGCCCACTGCTCGAACACGACGGTGCCGAATGGCGGGAAGCTCGACGCGAGTGCCAAGACTGTCGTCAGCGGTGTCCACGACAGAGCTCGTGCAGTGACGATCGCGATGATCACGAAAGCGATGAACACGACGCCGTGAATCGGGCCGAAGATCTTGACGCCGATCTCGTTGCCGTTCTCGGGCACGTACTTGAAGAACATGCCGATCAGCAGGCCTGCCCACGTGAACGCCTCGAGGATGGCGACGAACCTGAATCGCTTGGCGACCGTGCTCAAGTCGAACGCGTCGCTCATTTGGCAACCCGAATGATCAGCGCGTCACCCTGACCGCCGCCACCGCAGAGCGCAGCAGCACCGATGCCGCCGCCGCGTCGCTTCAGCTCGAGCGCAAGGTGCAGCGCAATGCGCGCTCCCGACATACCGAGGGGGTGTCCGATCGCGATTGCGCCACCGTTGACGTTCACCTTCTCCGGATCGATCCCGAGCTCGCGGGTCGACGAGATGCCGACCGCGGCGAACGCTTCGTTGATCTCGATCAGATCCAGATCGGCGGGCGTGATGCCTTCCCGCTCACAGGCCTTCGCGATGGCGCGTGCCGGCTGGCTCTGCAGCGTCGAATCCGGACCGGCGACCTGACCGTGCGCACCGATCTCCGCGATCCAGGAAAGTCCGAGCTCCTCGGCCTTTTCCTTGCTCATGACCACTACCGCCGCGGCACCGTCGGAGATCTGCGACGCCGACCCTGCCGTGACAGTGCCGTCCTTGCTGAACGCCGGCCGCAACTTGCCGAGCGTCTCGACGGTGGTATCCGCGCGAATGCCTTCGTCTGTGGCGAAGATCACCGGGTCGCCTTTGCGCTGCGGGATCGACACCGGAACGACCTCGTCGTCGAAGACACCGTTCTTCCATGCGAGCGCCGCCCGCTGGTGCGACGCCGCGGCGAACTCGTCCTGGTCGGCCCGGCTGATCGGGCTGGCCTCGCTCTGATTCTTCGTTTCGGTCAGCTTGCCCATCGCCTGGTCGGTGAAGATGTCGTAGAGGCCGTCGTAGGCCATATGGTCGCGCAGCGTCACGTCGCCGTACTTGAAGCCTTCACGGCTCTTTTCCAGCATGTGCGGCGCGCGGCTCATCGATTCCTGACCGCCCGCGACGACGATGTCGAACTCCCCCGCCCGAATGAGCTGGTCAGCAAGGCCGATCGCGTTGACGCCCGAGAGACACACCTTGTTGACGGTCACTGCGGGAACATCCATCGGAATGCCGGCGGCGACAGCAGCCTGCCGCGCCGGGATCTGGCCCGCGCCGGCGGTGAGCACCTGGCCCATGATCACGTATTGCACCTGATCGGCGGCCACACCGGCCTTGTCCAGAGCGCCCTTGATGGCGATGCCGCCCAGATCCGAACCGCTGAAGTCCTTCAGGCTGCCGAGCAGCCGTCCGACTGGAGTTCGCGCGCCCGCAACGATGACAGAACTGGTCAATGTAGCCTCCGAATAAGATGAGCCGGGCATGATTCGGATCATCCCGACGAGAACTACTTCTACGTTAGCGCTACCGTTTTGCTATGACACAACTCCCGTCAGCCGTGATCGCCGACCTCGTCACCGCAATCGACCACGTCGGAATCGCGGTACCAGACCTCGACGAAGCAGTCGCCTGGTACGTGGGGCACCTGGGCATGGTCGAGACCCACCGCGAAGTGAACGAAAGTCAGGGCGTCCACGAGGCGATGCTCACCGTCCAGGGCGACACCTCTGGCACAACCTCGATCCAACTTCTCGCTCCGGTCAGCGCCGATTCGACGATTGCGAAGTTCATCGACCGCAACGGTCCGGGCATGCAACAGCTCGCATATCGAGTCACTGATATCGATGCAATCTCGGCCGAGCTGCGCAGTCGCGGCGTGCGCCTGCTCTACGACGAGGCGCGGCACGGCACTTCGGATTCACGCATCAACTTCATCCATCCGAAGGATGCCGGCGGCGTGTTGGTCGAGCTGGTGGAGCCCAGCAAGCAAGCCAGCGCGGGCGCGCACTAACAATCAGAATCTCCCCGATTTTGAGGTAGGTTTATCAGATGGCCAACGAGCACGACAGGCATCCCGCTACGCTTCCATTTACCCTCGTGCGCAGGGGTTTTGACCGCGACGAGGTCCGCAACTACTTCGAGAGATTCGACGCCGAGCTTCGGGTGACGGCAACCGATCGCGATGCCGCCGCCGCACAGGCGCGCAACCTCGCGAGCCAACTCGAGCATGCCCGCGACGAGATCGAAGATCTCCGGCGCGACATCGATCGTCTGTCGGTTCCGCCGACGACGGCCGAGGGAATGAGCGACCGGATCTCACGCATGTTGCGGCTGGCATCGGACGAAGCGTCCGAGCTGCGGGCTGTCGCCGAGTCCGACGCCGCGGAAGTGCGATCGATCGCCCAACAGGACGCTGCTGCGCTTCAGGCCAAGCACGAATCGATGCTCGCCGAGCTCGAAGAACGGCGCACGGCACTCGAGATCGAGTTCGAACAGACCATGGCGAGTGCGCGCACCGAGGCGGCCAAGATCATCGAATCTGCGCAAGCCGAGGCGAGTCGGCTCGGTGCCGAGGCGGAGGCGAAGCGCAAGTCCGTCCAAGAAGATTTCGAGATCACGATGCGCGAGCGTAGGACGAAAGTCACACGCGCGGTCGAGCAACTCGAGGCGTCCAGCAAGGCCGAAGCGGCGCAGCGCCTCAAGGACGCGACGGAGGAGTCGCAGCGAAGGCTGCAATCGGCGACCCAGCAGGCCGAACGCAAGATCGCCCATGCCAAGGAACTTGCCGAGGAACTCCGCGTTCTGCGCGGTCGGGTGCTCGCTCAGTTGCTGGGAGTTCGTGGCCAGCTCGACTCGATTCCCGCGATGCTCGCGTCCGTGAACCGCGAGAGCGAACTGCTCGACAGCACGCCTACAGCGGCAACCACCCCGGTGGACCCGCCGGCCGACGACACCACGGTGGCATTGGAGAAGGAAAGCGCGCCCGTCGGTAGTTAGGACCAGCGTCGCGTGAGTCCACGGGTCTGCCTGCCGGCCCAGCACCCGGTGTGCCAGTGCCTACGGTCCTCGGCGCCGCCGATCGAATCGGCAGGCCAGGCAACCACATGCGCGACGCCAGGACGAATCTCGTGGTCGCACGATGGGCACCGGTAGGTCTTGGTAGCGCGAGCGCCAGGAATCTGGCGGACGATGAAATCTTCGCCACCCTGCGGTCCGGACTCGACGCGGCCTGTGGCACTACGCAACAACACCGGCTGAGTCCGGTTTCGTTTGGGTTGGCGCCTCGGCACCTTCCCAGTCTAGAGAAGCGCCCCGAAACTGCCGGTTATCGCGTCGTCTGTCAGTTCGTCGTGCACTCCGAGAAGTCCGACGTAGGCGTCCATACTGTGCTCGGCATCGGCGGTCGAGAACGTCGCAATCGCGCTGGCCATCTCCATCCGAAGGGCTGCCCCGAACGGCCGGGCGCCCGCGTCGTACACCATTCGCTTGATCTCACGGGTGATCACCGGCGACCGCCGAGCCATCCGCTCCGCCACCGCGTTGGCGCAGGAGTCCAACTCCTGTGGTGCGACGACGTGATGCACCAACCCCAGCTCCAACGCTTGATCAGCCGAGATCGAACGCCCCTCGAGCAGCAGCTCCAACGCGCGGCCGCCGCCGACCATACGGACCAATCGCTGCGTGCCGCCCGCTCCTGCCAGGACCGCAAGGCCAGACTCCGGCAGACCGATCTGGGTGTCGTCGGCCATCAGCCGAATGTCACACCCCAACGCGAAGACGCACCCCATACCGAGCCCGAGGCCGTTGATCGCCGTGATTACGACCTTGTCCATCCGATTCAACCGCTGCATCGACGCATAGATACGCGCCATCAGCAGCACATCGCCCATCGGTGTGCGACGCAGTATTCGATCGACCGCTCGACTGCGGCCCGCAATGCGTCCGCTTGCGGCGACTAACCGAGCCAACGGATACGGAACAGCGAACGGAGCTCGACGCGCTCCGTCCAGTAGGTCATGGACATTGAAGTGGGTGAGATAGGTCGAACCCTGACCGGTGAATATCACCGCTCCTACCGACCGATCGCGCTCCAGCCGTCGAGTGAGATCGTCGAGCTCGATGCTCATCTGCACGTCGAAGAAATGCCGTGGCGGATTGTTGAACAGGACCGTGACAACGCGACCCCGTCGACTCACGGTCAAGCGCGGGACATCAGGCATTCTGATGCGCCCGAACAAAGGTTGCGATTTCACGGGCTGTGAATTCCGGCTGGTCGAGGGAGACGAACGTGTGACTGTCGGGAACCTCGACGATCCGGGCGTCGGGCAAGATCTCAGCCCACCGTTCCGCATGGGCAAACGGGAAGAATGGCGCATTTCTCGCCCACAGCAGCAGGACCGGCTTGTCGAACGACCGCAGGCGCTCCGCAGCAGCAACTGTGTCCCGATAGTCGATCGCGCGAAGGAATCGAGTCAGGTCCGAGCGAATCCCCTTGTCGGTGAGGAACGGACGGACCCAACCTTCCAGCACGTCGTCGTCGATGTCGTGCTTCGCCACCGAGCGATACGCCGTCGGACGTATCGCGCGAATCCGTGCAGGCTGCACGGCGAGCCAGGTCAATCCCGGTACCCGCGCGATGTATTGCAACCCACGGATGGACTTCGGTAGGAAGTTGTCGAAGGAGTCGCACGGCGTCAGCACCACACGACCGACCCGGTCGCATCCGTCGGCTAGTAGTAGCTGGGCGACGGCTCCCCCGGTGTCGTTCGCAACCAAAGTGACGTCGCGCAGGTCCAGCGCTTCGAGAAACTCGCGGATCAGGCGAGCAACACCCAGCGGGCTGACGTCCGCGTCAGCCGACATCGGAATTGAGTGCGAACCGAGCGGCCAGTTCGGGGCGATGCAGCGGAAGCCGCTACCGAGTTCATCGATCACCTTCTGCCACAGCGTTCCGTTCACCACCAAGCCGTGGACGAACACGATCGGCGGACCGTCCCCCGTGTCGCGGAACCGAATCCGACCTGCTGAAAGCTCGATTTCCTTCATCGCTTCTCCCCTTTCGACCATTTCACATACTCTGAGTCTGCCAACGTCGTCTGGTATCCGAGTATGCTCGTGGGCTGTGAGCGACGTCAAGCCTGGCCGTCGGGAAATGTATGCCGCACTGACGCGCGCAGCCGTCCTCGACGCCGCGAAGTCGCTGTTCGTCGAGAAGGGCTTCGATGCGACCTCGGTCGAAGACATCGGCCGGTTGGCCCAGGCCAGCAAAGGAGCGGTCTACCACCACTTCAGCGACAAGCAGGAAATCTTTGCCGAGCTATTTCGTGCTGCCGAAACCGCGATCATGCAAGACGTCGTCGCGGCGATGGCGACGGACGGCGAACCTTGGGATCAATTCGTCGCGGCAACACGAGCTTTCCTGCACGGTTTCGCCCACGACGACGACGCACGGTCGTTGCTTCGGCAGGTCATCGGCGTGCTCGGCTGGGATCGCGTGCGCGCGATCGACGAAGAAGTTGCGCTACCGCTTGTCCGAGCGTTGCTCGAGCAGTTCGTGAAGACCGGCGAGATCCGGCCTCTCCCGGTGGATGCGACGTCGGAAATGCTGTTCAGCCTGTTCTGCGACGCGAGTTTGTTCATCGCGGCTGCCGACGATGCCGCGACCGCCTCCGACGAGGTCGAGACGGTCATCTTCGCGATGCTGGAAGGTCTACGCAGCCCTAGAACAACCTGAACTCGGAGCTGTCGGTCCCACGAAGCTTGTCGTAATCGAGCGTGAGGCAACGGATTCCACGGTCGACAGCAAGTGTGCGAGCCTGTGGCTTGATCTGCTGCGCAGCGAAGACTCCGGTTACCGGCGCCAGCAGCGGATCCCGATTGAGCAGCTCGAGATAACGCGTCAACTGCTCGACACCGTCGATATCGCCTCGACGCTTGATCTCGACCGCCACGCTGACGCCCTCCGCACTTCTGCAGAGGAGATCGACCGGACCGATCGCGGTAGGAAATTCGCGGCGCACAAGCGTAAAGCCGTCGCCGAGGGTGTGGACGTGCTCGGCGAGCAGTTCCTGCAAATGCGCTTCGACGCCATCTTTGACCAGTCCTGGATCGACACCCAGTTCGTGCGACGAGTCGTGCTCGATGTCGTCGATCGTGATGCGAAGTTCCTCGCCGGCCTTGTTCGCCACAATCCACAGCACGCGTCCGTCATCGGCGGTCGCCTCGGTGATCCAGCACGGCGGGCTCATCCAGTTCAATGGCTTGTACGATCCGCCGTCCGAATGGACGAGCACCGATCCGTCCGCCTTGATCAGAAGTAGACGGCGCGCAGGAGCGAGATGGGCAGTCAATCTGCCCACGTAGTCGACCTGGCATTGGGCAATCACTAGACGCACAACGCCCACCCTAACGAAGCCCCTCCAGCTACTCTCGAACCACCATGCGCGTTCGCTTGCCGTTCTACGACTCCGAAGCTCCGCTCGGGTCCGCGATCCTGGGCTCCCCCAGCGATTCGCCACGTCGACAGCGAATACGCATTCAGGCACTCCTCACCGTATTGCTTGCGACAGTCAATGCAATCGGCGTCGCGGTCGTCGTTCTGCTCATCACTTTCGTCATTCCGGGACCGAGCGTGCTCACCGCGGAGATGGCTTTCGTCAACTTCGTCGTCCTCCCGATCTATGTCGTGTTCGCATTCGTCCTCGGCGCAACGTGGCTGACCAACGTCTCGATCCGCACATTGCGCTGGCGGACCGAGGGGCGAGAGCCGAATCAAGTCGAACGAGCAGCCGCACTCAAGGTTCCGTGGCGCCTCACCATGGGGCAGGCGATCTTCTGGTTCGGTGCGACGGTCTTCTATACGACGGCAGCCGGCGTGGTCGACAAGCACTTGATGCCGAAGTCCGCGTTCACGATCGGCTTGGGTGGAATCGCGGTGTGCGCGATCACCCACATGTTCAGCGAGTTCGCTTTGCGGCCGATTACGGCGGAGGCCCTCGACTTCGACGACCGTCGGCGCTCGCGGAAGATGAATCTCGCCGGACGGTCGTTCATGGCGTGGTTGGTCGGGTCGGGTCTGCCGATCACATGGCTGATCTTGCTCGCCTTTTTTGCATTCGTTCAGCCCGGCACCACCGCGAACCAACTTGCTGTTGCCGTGCTGGCACTCAGCGCCATCGCGCTTGTCACCGGAGTGGTACTGAACGGTCTCGATGCACGCGCGACCATCGATCCGATCCGCTCTGTCACAAGAGCAATGGCTCAGGTGGAGCGCGGTGATCTCGACAGTCGCGTAATCGTCTACGACGGAACCGAATTGGGCGAGCTGCAGCATGGCTTCAACCGCATGGCTGACGGGCTGCGTGAGCGCGACAAGATTCGGGACCTCTTCGGCCGACATGTCGGCCAGGAGGTCGCAGAAGCAGCGTTGCGCCGCAACCCGGAACTCGGCGGCGAAGAGCGAACCGTCGCGGTGTTCTTCATCGACTTGATCGGCTCCACTGGAATCGCTGCGTCCCGACCGCCGCACGAAGTCGTCGAACTGCTCAATCGCTTCTTCGACGTCGTCGTGGCCGAGGTGGACAGCCACGACGGCTTCGTCAACAAGTTCGAAGGCGATGCGGCACTGGCGATCTTCGGCGCTCCGACGAATTCCGACGATCCTGCCGGACAAGCACTCGGCGCCGGGCGCGCGATCCGTCGACGGCTCGCAACGGAAGTACCCGACTGCGAGGCCGCGATCGGAGTCGCCTTCGGCGTTGCCGTTGCCGGAAACATCGGCGCACGAGATCGATTCGAGTACACCGTGATCGGCGATCCGATCAATGAGGCAGCTCGCCTGTGTGAACTCGCCAAGACCGTCCCCAGCCGGCTCGCCGCGTCGGAACGAGCTGTCGCTGCTGCTGATTCGGAGGAAGCGGCGCATTGGGAGTTGGGCGATGAGGTCACATTGCGTGGACGCGCAGAGTCGACCCGGGTTGCAAGCCCGAAAGACTGATTGACGAGAAATGACGAAGGCCCCCAACAATGTTGGGGGCCTTCGTTATTCAAAATATGTTCGGCGGTGTCCTACTCTCCCACACCCTGGCGGGTGCAGTACCATCGGCGCTGGTGGGCTTAGCTTCCGGGTTCGGAATGGGACCGGGCGTTTCCCCACCGCTATGGCCGCCGTAACT
>NZ_VCQU01000019.1 GCF_012932915.1 Antrihabitans stalactiti
TTGCTGTTCCGAATTACCCGACCCTCATCGCGTGCTGTCACGCCGGTCGATCCCGGAGTTCCGATGTCCATGGATCCGGAGAACTCGTGTCCGTCGACCCGGAGTTCCAACTGACCGTTGACAGATCCGAATCACGGCCCGCTGGCGCGCTCGTCAGAGCCGACATCCGCTCGCCGGATGTCGGTACCGGGACACATCACGGTCGGGGGAAGTCGTTTTCGAGTGTGATGGCGTAATCGTGAGGCAGGTCGAGTGTGTCCAGCCACTCGTTCGCGAACACCTCGGCGGTCTCACAGGACCACTGCGCAACGCCAGCGCCGAGCAGCTTGTGAGGCCAGAACGGTCCGATGTTCTGCCGGTTGAGCCGTATGCCGGGGTACTTCTTCTCCATCGCACCTTTTGGAGTGCGTTTTGGGCCGACCGATTCCGGCGCGGGCTTACTGTGCACCAGGTCGCTACGAAGCTTGATCAGCATCTTTGCTCTGCCGTAGGTGCTGTTGCCCGTGTCGAGCGAACCCTTCTGTGTCAGGTTGAGGGCCTTGTGGAACTTGTCGAAGATGTTGTCGTGGTTCCCAGCCCCCTCGTTGGAGTTCCAATCGTCCGCCAGCAACCGCGTCGCATCGGTACCGAGAAGCTCCAACCGACCGCTGAGCTGCGTCGCCGACTGCGCGGCGACGGCTTCGAGGAACAACTCGTTCACGAGGGATTCCAGAAACATTGCGGAGTTCAAGATCGCGGCGATGGCAAGCGCCTGAAGACGCCGATCGGGATTGTCGATGCCCTGCCGGACCATCTTGTTCTCGCGTTTGGCGCAGAGCCGCGCGAAGTGCTGTGCCGACCACAGAAACTGCGGTGAGAGGTTGTTGACCACAATCGCGACCGGTGCCGGGGCGACCCCCTGCGCCGTCGCCGTTGGTACGAGCACGTTGGCATCGATCGAAGGCTCGCCGTCGCTGGTCATCTGCCGATCGTGTCACGAAGTAGCGCAACGCATTTAGTAATTATGGAAGTTGAAGAGGGTCTTCCGGGCGTCCGGAAGAGTCCGTCTCACCTTCGGCAAACCGGAATTCCAGGCCGTCCCAGTCGGCGGGGTCGGCGGAAGGCCGCAGAATTTCGATGGGCCGATCGCCGCGAAGAGTCCGTTCGGCGAGTCCGGTAGCGACGTAATGCGCGTGTGCGACAAGCCATCCGCACTCGTGCAAACGTTTCGTCAGCCCCTCGCGACTGACCACCTTCGGTGGTGGAGTGGGTGTCAGACCGGATCCGTGCACCCTGCGCGTCACCTCCAGCCGGTCGGCGTCGAGTTCCACCATTTGAGCCGAGTGTGACAGCAGGTTGCGCATCTCTTTGCATTTGCGAAATACGTCTTCGTACTTCGACAGATCGGTATCGACCTTCCACGCGGTGGCGACAGCCTGAAGTAACCGTGGGCGGAACCCGTCGTCGATCCGCTTCAGCACCCCTCTGTGGTCGAGCCAAAACTGTAGGTCTGGTGTCGTCTGTTTGAAGTACGCGCCAACCACCCAATCTACGGAGTGCTGCGTACGGGCGAATTCTCGGATCAGTTCGAGCCCCAGCGCGCGTATCGGTGCTGCAGCGGGGTCAAGATCAGTCGACATCGCACGATCGTGTCATGAACTAGCGCAATGCAATTAGCAAACAAGCGCAGAAAGCAAAAGGGGCATGCGCCAAGGCGCACGCCCCTCGGTGGTCGAGCAGTCGGTCAGGCCGTGGCGAGGCCAAACGACCGTCTCACTGTTTTCGCAGTGAGACCGGCTCGGACGAGAAAATTTTCGCGCGAAAAGCCCAGGTCGCGGTGTCTCATAATTTGTCTCAAAACTCCTGTCTCAACTTTGCACAACTTGCCAGATTTTGAGACAATAGTGAGGTGACTCCCACTCCCCAAGAAAATTCTCGACGCTATGGCTATGCCCGCGTCTCCACTTCCCGACAGACCCTCGACCAGCAGATCGACGCTCTGACTGCCGCAGGCGTTCGGCCTGAACACATCTTCCGAGACACCATGAGCGGGACCCGAGACGACCGGCCAGGGCTCGCCGAGCTACGCAGGCATCTGCGCTCTGGCGACACGATGACAATCATCGCGCTCGATCGTCTGGGCCGATCTGTGACGACGATCCTCCGCACGTTGCACGAGCTGACCGCCGAGGGCGTGGCAATAGTCAGTCTGAGAGAGGGTTTCGACATGACGACGCCTGCAGGGCGCGCCTGCGCGGGATTGTTCGCGGTGATGGCCGAACTCGAACGAGACTTGATCGCAGAACGCGCTCAGGCCGCACGTGACGCACTCGCAGCTCGGGGCGGCTCCACAGGGCGCAAGCGCGTGCTGAACGCCGAGCAAGCCGCTCTGGCACGTCGCATGAAGGCGGCGGGCGAACCTGCTTCCGTAATCTGCACAACACTCGGCTGTTCACGGGCCAGTCTGTACCGCTACCTCGCCGACGACCAGGGCGCTGCCGCATAGCAGCAACCACACCACGCAAGGGGTACGCACCGACGAGGGCGTGCCCCTTTCTCGTATGCCTGAGGTAGGAAGGGAGAATGCGGATCATCGAGGGCGGCACTGTGAAAATTGTTCCAGCACTTGAGCTAAAGCGTGACACGACGTATCTGGGCGTACAGCACCTTGCGGCAGTGGCACCAGCACCAGCACCACCACAAGACCCGCCACGCCCTAGGCGCTACCCGGCCAGCGCCGTACCCACAGCGCAGTACACAAGCACGCTGCTGCGCTACGACGCAGCCACGGGCGAGCTGGTGGCCGCTACGCGCAGCGCATGGACCAGGGCCGACCTACCTTGGGCAATGGCGAAGCTGCGCCTGCACAGGCAAACACAGGACGTGTCATGGGTGTTGCCTGCGTCGATGCGAGACCAATGGGCAGTGGCGCTGCTCGATCCCGAAGATGACGATGACAATGTCTTTTTGCAAATAGCGGTCGTGCATCCGATCGCCGCCGACGAAGCCGACGTGATCGAGGTCTTCGAACTCAGCGCGCGCCTTGCGATCCGCAGGCAATGGTCGCGAGACCTCGCACACGAGCGCAGTCGGCTGCGGCTGGAGCGAACGTTCGCGGAGGACAGGGAGCTACGGCTGGCGTAGAGCTGCGGTGCAGTGAGATTTCCCTGTGCAGTGGCGGTCAAGAGCCAGCAATCGAGCGCGTTTCGGCTTCGGATAGGCGTCTGGACTTCCCGCAAGAGCATCAACTTGTTCTAATCAGAGACCGAATCCCGCACTCCCACAGCACCACTCGGCTGTCCAGCTCAACCAGCACCGAACGCGGCAGCTATTCGGTCGTACTCCTCATCGGTGATGCGGCCCATCGCGTTCGCATGGCCTAGATGGATAAGCGAATCGTCGTCGTATGCGCGAGCGTCGTTCTCGTCGGGCCATTCGCGCGATGTCGGTATCGCGCGGGGCGTCTTCGTGCGCATGACCTCGCAGACCTGCTCGACGGTCAATTCTCCAGCAGCCAACTGCTGCATCAGCTCTTTGACGGTCGGCATCTACTCGCCCTCCTCCTCGCTCGTCGCCGTCTGCTGCGCCGCGCGTAGCTGCCGCACCGCCTCGAACTCGGGAGCCCACTCGGCGGTGATCCGGTCCATTTCGGCGTTCCAGCCGCGCTGGTTCTCGTCGGTCCAGTCCGCGCTGTAGTCGCTGCAGCCGCAGGAATTCCTCAAGCAATACGCCTGGTATGCCTCGCTCATTGCGGCATGCAATTTCCCATGCAACGCAATCCAGCGCGCGTAAGTAGATTCGTCTTTCATTGGGAAGGTTCTCGCTTTCCTGGGGCGTAGAAGCCCACGCTTAACTTTAGCACTTGCGCTAAACGAAGACATCGCGCTTCCAAGCTGTCAGCGCTGCGCGTTCCCGTATCAGACAATGGCGAGTTTTTGGCGTCAAGTTTGCACCGTCGCCGCAGCTCAGAGCATGTGACAACACGCGTTTGGCAATTAGCAATTAAGGCCGGTCTGTCAACTAGCAACTAAGGATTTGCTTGACAACACGCGCGGAGTAATCCATTCTCGCGCGGGCGCGAAAGTAGCTCTACGATTGCGAATGTGATCAGCGCGAAAAACACCGGAGACTTTCTCTCCGAGTCGATACCGAAACAGCTACCGCAAGGTCACCCGCTGCGAATTCTGGCGTTTTTGGTGTCCTCGAAGCGCGGACCGAGCGCGCTGCACTGGGAGATGCTGAGCGAAGCTCCGTTTCACCGGTACCGGCCCGTGCTCATGGCGCTGCGCAAAGACGTGAAGAAGCTCTTCGAAGACGGCTTCAAATGGCGTAGTCCCGAGATCGAGGAGCGCACTGCTCGCGCCGTCGAAGAGCTGGCAGCGGTCGCGCCCGACGCCGAGTTCGAGCCTGGGCAGACGCCGCTGGGTGCCTTTGTCGCCAAGCGCGTGCAGGCAGGGCCGCGCCGCAAGCGGCAGTGGGACCAGAAGCGGCTCGACCGGATGATCCGGTCCGAAGAGAACACCGCACGCAACCGAGCGCGCTACGCGCCGAAACCGTAAGGAACACAGTGACTACTCAGTACTACGACACCGCAGAGACGACGGCGCGGCTTCTGTCGCGAATCGTCAAGACCTCGGGGGTGGAGCCGACCGAGCGAGTCGCCGCGACACTCGCCGAGCTGGCCACGATCACCGCCGACGAAAGGCGGATGCTCGCCGAGATCGCGGGCGATGAGTCCGAGATGCAAGACCTGACCGAGGTCGTGGCAGATCGCTACGTCGCGGGCGAAACCAACGCCGACGAGCTGCTGCAACAGCTCGCGTTGAAGGCGCGCATCACCGGAAAGGAGCGCAGGCGCGCGTCCAACCAGATCACGTTCCGTACCTCGCGAGCAGCGGGTCTGGCGCTCAGGAAGCTCGGCGACGGGATGATCACCGACATCTTCGGGCCGTGGTGCGAGTCGCGGGTTCGCGAAGCGGAGGACGGTGCGCCGCTCGTGGTCGAAGGCGGACAGATGCTCGTCTGGACGGCGCACAACTGGGAGCGCGAGCTGTCCGGACACTGGCGAGACCACGTCGAAAAATTCGAAAAGGCCGGTGTGCTGGACTCTCGAACCAAGGGCCTTGCCGCTGTGATCCGTCTGCGCGAACTGAAAGAGGATCTCGACAAGACGTGGATGCAAGTTCAAGATCTTCGCGCTCGTGGGTACCTCACGGCGAGTGACGATCCGACGTTCGACGCTCGGCGGTACTTCTGGGCGCACCCCGGCAAACTGCCCGACGCTGCGAACGAGCACGTTCGCGAAGCGGCGTGGATGGCCGAGGCGATCGTCAACGGCGCAGGGCCGTGCATCCGGACCGCCCACGAGGCAATCGCGCGGCAGCCGGTCAGCTGAGCGCGGTAGTGGCGACCGGCGATCAGACCCCGCGTGTGTTCACCTTTTACTCGTCGTTTACGGGTGCAGGTTGTTGCCTAGGCAATGACCGGCAAGGCTAGGCAAACTGGCTCTCACCTGCACTTGAAGTGCGCACACTGCCACCGTTTGCATACCCTTGCATAGGATGTACCGCTAGTCCCTTGGTCGCAGGTTCGAATCCTGCCGGGGGCACTCCACATCCATGGCTGCGGAACCAAGAACACCTCAGCGATCATCGGGCAAAACGAAATCGCTATAGGTCTGTGCACATCGCAGGGCGATCTCGACGTGTGCTCGTCGTTCGTCGATGGTGTGGCCCATCTGTTGTTCTGCCTGGCGAATCCGGTAGCGCACCGTATTCGGGTGCAGGGCAAGGGTTGCGGCTGCTGCAGCGGCGTCGCCACCGTTGGTGAGGAATACGAGTGCGGTTTCGCGCAGTCGTTTGTTGCTTTCGTCCGGGCCTGCGAGCCCTCGCAGTTCACGTTCGACCAGCGTGCGCATCATGTCGAGGCTCCCGTCGCCGCTGACCAGGCAGACGAGTTCGATATCTGAGTATCGGGTCAGGGCTGCTGTGGAGTGGGATTCGATTGCGACCCGTTGCGCGGCAAGGGCTTCGCGGTGACTTCGGCGAAAACCTTTCAGGCCCAACCCTGTCGAACCTGCGGCAATGTGAATACCCGCAGCCGACGGCTGTACCTCCGCATACACATCGTGATAGCGCGAAGTTGTAGTGGCGACCCACACCCACAGTCCGCGTGCGCCGCTGGTCATCGTCAGGGGAGGCGCGCCGTCGACAGCGCGGGCGAGGTGGGTGGCGAGGCTCTCCAGTGCTGGTGTCACCGCGGCGTCGGGTGTCGTGTCGTCGGCCCAGAGTACGAACGCAGTTTGGTGCAAGTGCAGTGTGTGCCCCAACTCACCGGCGGCGTGGTCGACGTCGATGACATCGCCGCGCAAGATCGACCGCACGGTCGCGACCCGCCGGGCAAGCGCTCCGCGCCGCCATTGCTCCCGCTCGTCGGAGTAAGTGATGACAACCTGCTCTATCGCCGCGTCGAGCCACACGGCTGCTCGGTCCCAGATCTCGCGCAGCACGGCCGATCGCAGCTCGACATCGACGATCTCGTCGTCGAGCAGTCGCGTCAAGTACTCCCACAGTGCGCGCTGACCGATGCGATAAGACTTGAGGAGCACCCCGAGATCCAGTCCGCGCCGCGCAACGGTTCGGGCCCACTCGAGCGCTTCTGCCGGCGGGTTGGGCTCGAAGGACTCACGCCCGAGCGCCAGATAGAAGCCGCGCCAATGCGCGCGTGTGCTTGCGTGTAGCTCTGCACGCATCGTCTCGTCGGACGCCAGCGACGGGACGACCGCAAGAATCATTTCGTCGACCATCAGGGTCAGCCGCTCGATGCTGGTCCGGTTGTCGGTCTCCACGACGTACCGACTGATCCACTGCGCGACCTCGTTGTTCGGCATCGTCCACCTCGCGTTTGTCTGCCAGGACAATCTAACGACCTTCATTTGGCGCGACACCCAAGACTTGCGATCCGTGCTGGGACGATTCTTGTCGGAGCCCACGAAACACCTGATGGAGACTCCCTTGATTCAGAAAACGACATTCGACTACGACGTCGCTGTGATCGGATCCGGCTTCGGCGGATCCGTGAGCGCGCTCCGGCTGACCGAGAAGGGGTACAAGGTCGGCGTGTTCGAGGCGGGACGACGCTTCGACGCGACGAACTATCCCAAGACGTCGTGGGATAGCAAGAACTTCATCTGGGCCCCGAAACTCGGCTGGTACGGGATGCAGCGCATCCAGGTGCTGCCCCACGTGGTGGCCCTCGGCGCGGCCGGTGTCGGCGGCGGATCGCTCCTGTACGCCAACACGTTGTACGAGCCCTTGGACGCGTTCTACCAGGACAAACAATGGCGCCATATCGCCGACTGGCGTGCCGAACTCGCCCCGTACTACGACCAGGCAAAACGGATGCTCGGTGTCGTCGAGAATCCGGTTCACACCGACGCCGACCGAATCCTGAAGGAAATCGCGGACGAGATGGGTGTCGGCGACACCTTCCACCCGACGCCGGTCGGTGTGTTTTTCGGCGGTCCAGGCACGCCCGAGGGGACCGATGTGGAGGACCCGTACTTCGGAGGCGTCGGCCCTACGCGGACGACGTGCATCAAGTGCGGTTCCTGCATGTCCGGTTGCAAGTACAACGCGAAGAACACCCTCGACCGCAACTACCTCTACCTTGCGGAAAATGCAGGCGCCGAAGTACATCCGATGACTACGGTGACGGTTGTGCGGCCGAGACCGGGCGGCGGCTACGTCGTCGAGACGGTCGTTACGGGGAAGTCGGGTCGACGCAAGAAGCACCGCCGCATGTTCACCGCGGAGCAGGTCGTCTTCAGTGCAGGAACCTACAACACACAGAAGTTGTTGCACCAAATGCGCGACACAGGTGTGCTGCCGAAGATCTCGTCGAGGCTCGGCGTGTTGACACGCACCAATTCCGAGGCGATTCTCGTCGCGACGGCCAAGAAGTCGCCGGTCGATCACAGTCAGGGCATTGCGCTCACCTCCTCGTTCCACCCGGACGAGAACACCCACATCGAACCGAACCATTTCGGCACAGGCAACAGTGCGATGTCGCTACTGCAGACGGCGATGACCGACGGCGATACGAAATATCCGCGCTTCTTCGAATGGGTCAAGCAAGTCGCCAAACACCCGATGTACCTGCGTTTCGGCTGGGTGCGGCACTGGGAACAACGCTCGGTCGTCCTCACCGTCATGCAGACGGTCGACAATTCAATCACCGTCAGCGGCCGCAAGACCGCGTTCGGCCGCTACACGCTTACCTCCAAAGACGGCCACGGCGAGCCCAGCCCGAACTGGATTCCCCTCGGCAACAAGGTCACTCGCCGAGTGGCCGAAAAGATCAACGGCGTACCCGGCGGCACGGTCGGTGAGATTGCGAACAAGCCGATGACCGCGCATTTCCTCGGCGGCTGCGCGATCGGCGACTCCGCCGAAACGGGGGTCATCGACGCGTGGCACCGGATTTACGGCTATGACGGTCTGCACGTGGTCGACGGTGCGGCGGTATCGGCCAACCTCGGTGTAAACCCGTCGCTGACCATCACCGCTCAGGCCGAACGCGCAATGTCGTTCTGGCCGAACAAGGGTGAGGCCGACAAGCGACCAGCGCCGGGCTCGGCATACAAAGTGCTCGCACCGGTCGCGCCAGCGCGTCCTGTTGTCCCGGCGGACGCCCCGGGTGTGCTTCGGCTCTCGATCGTCGACGTGGGCTAGCAGTCGAAAGGATCGGCGGCGATCACCTCGTAGGAGGGTGATCGCCGCCGATCGAGCGGTCAGGCGCCGAGTGCGTCGAACACGGCACCCCGCAACTTCTCGCAGCGCTGCTCGGCGACGATCGCGAGGCCAAGCCGATTCATGGTGTAGCCGAACCCGATTCCCGTAGAGGGATCGGCGAAGCCGATCGATCCGCCGAGCCCGGGGGTGCCGTACGCGCGGTTGTCGCGTGAGCCGAACTGAAACGTCGGAGTCGATTTGCGCAAACCAAGGTGATAGCGCGTCGGGATACCGAGGACCGCGTCGGGTGCGGGCACGTTGCCCACAGCAGCAAGCTGGTCGAGCACCGCTCGTTTGATGGCCAACTCGCCGGTGTCTGCGGCGGCTGCCCCGTACACGCGCGCAAGCGCCCGCGCATTACCGACCCCGTTGCCGCTGGCCAGTTCGATATCGAGAAGTTCGTGGCGCCGCGCGTCCCACGGATCGCCGATAGGCGGGTTCTTCATCGTCGCGTAGAAAGTTCCACGCTTCGCACCGAAACCCGCCAACAAGCGGAAGGGGACATGCCGTTCGTGCTTGAGCACACCGAGCGGCGTCGACACCGACAGTTGAGCGATATCGTCGATGTCGCGCTCAGGCGACAATCCGATCGCGAGGTCCACGCCGAGTGGAGTTGCAATTTCTTCGGCGACGTAACGCCCGATGGTGCGACCGCCGGGGTCGACACGACGGAACAGCTCGTTCTCGTACAGCCCGAGGGTGACGGTGTGGTAGCCCTGACGTGTCCCAGGTTGCCATGCCGGTTTCTGGTCGGCGATGACGTCGGCGACGAGGTCGAGGTCGGCAAGGTCGGCGAGCGACAGAGCCTTGCCGTGCAGTGAATGCAGTCCGGCTTGGTGATCGATCAGCTGTCGGACCGTGATCGCGCCCTTACCGTGGGAGGCGAATTCCGGCCAGTACGTCGCGACCGGTTCGTCATAGTCGAGAATCCCCGCCGACACCGCCGTAGCGAGCACCAGCGCCGCAATGCCTTTGGTGCTGGAGAAGATGTTGACGGTTGTGTCGCGCTCCCAGAGCGCGCCGGTGTTCTTGTCGCGCACGCCGGCCCAGAGGTCGATGACCGGACGATCTCCCTGATAGACGGCCAGTGCTGCGCCGATGTCTCCGCGAGATGTGAAGTTGCGTCGGAATTCGTCGACTACACGCCCGAAACCCTCGTCGGCATCACCGTTGATGTGAGGTGAATTTTTCATGGTTCTACGAGCCTAAAGAGCAGATTCCGGTCGTTGCTTGTTCCGCAGAACAAGCCGGTGGACCGTTGTTGGCGAGTGTGCCAAGCGTCGTTGCAACGTCGGACGTCAACCTATGTCTAGCCCGACAAAGGACGGGATGACATTAGGAGATCGCCTTGTCACCAATGCGGTCAGGAAGTTTGCCGAACTCTTCGCGCGACGCGCTCAGGATGACGAAGCTGGTTGCATGAGACAGTTGACAGCGCTCGACGCGCAGTTTCTGGCGATGGAATCACCAACTCACACCGGGCACGTGTCGATGCTCCTCATTCTCGACCCGAGCACAGCGCACGCCGGGGCAATCGACCTTGCTGATCTGCAGCAGGTCGTCGCCGATCGATTACACCTCCTGCCACCGTTTCGATGGAAGCTGCAAGAAGTTCCGCTCGGTATGGACTATCCGTACTGGATCGACGATCCGGACTTCGACGTCGAGTATCACGTCCGTGACCTGGCGGTACCGCAACCAGGCACAGACGAGAAGCTGGCCGAGGTCGTCGCTCGCATCGTTGCTCGGCCGCTCGACCGGTCTCGCCCGCTCTGGGAGCTCTACCTGATTCATGGTCTCGCCGACGGACACGTCGCCATGCTCACCAAAATCCATCACGCAGCCGTCGACGGGGTGTCGGGAGTGGAGTTGCTGTCGATCCTGCTCGACTCCTCGCCCACCGGCGGTGACGTCCACCACGAGCCATCGTCCGAATCCGAACCGGAACGACCGCCAAGCCAACTCGCGATGCTGGGCCGTGGCCTGCTCGGCACGCCGCGATACTGGGCACGGGCGATGAAGGCGACGCCTTCGACGATTCCCAACCTGACGGACGTGCCGCTGCTCGGCGCCATTCCAGGCGCAAAATCCTTGGGCCGCACAGCTACCCGGATATCGAGCACGTTCCGTCGGGAACCGCTGTTGCTGGAACAGACCGCCCTCGAGCCGCCGCGAACCTCCTTCAACGGTCGCGTGTCCGCTCATCGTCGAGTCGCCATCGGGCGCATGGCCTTGGCTGACGCGAAGGCCGTCAAGAACGCGAACAGCTGCACTCTCAACGACGTCATCGTCGCTGTGTGCGCCGGCGCGGTGCGCCGCTGGCTTATCGAGCACGACGAATTGCCCGACGTGCCGCTCGTCGTCGAGATCCCGGTCTCCGTGCGAACTGCGGAACAGGCTGGCACATTCGGTAATCGAGTCGGTGTAATGACCGCCCCGCTCTACACGAACGAGCCAGACCCCACGACCCGATTGCGGCGTACCAGCGAATCCCTGCGATCAGCGAAGGAACGGCATAGGGCCCTGCCGGCATCGTTGATGCAGGACTCGTCCGAAATGATTCACCCGGCACTCTTCGCGCAGGCCACACGCGCGGTATTCGCACTCACCGCAAACGGCACACCCATCTGGAATCTGGTGGTATCCAACGTTCCTGGGCCTAGGACACCCCTCTATCTCGCAGGAGCTACCGTCGAGGCCGTCCACCCCGTCTCGGTGATCAGCGACGGAATTGGGCTCAACATCACCGTCTTCAGCTACTGCGACCACATCGACATCGGAATAGTCGTCGACCGCGAACAGATGCCGGACGCGTGGAAGCTCATCGAATGGATGCACGAATCTCTCGACGAGTTGCAATTGCAAGACAACCCGAGCGGGTAGATCCGAGAAGGTATTCCTTCGTGTAAAAGGCGTCCATGGCTGCGATTCGTGAGCACGCGTCGACTCGCCTCGTAGTCGAGTACGTCGACGAGCACGCCCTGCAGTCCTTGCACTGCCAAGCCCGGGCGGCACCCGTGAGCACGGACCGACGCGACACCCGAGCGTCGGTCAGCGGGCCACCTTCGATGCTCATTGTCGTGGCGGGAGGATCGTGAAGTCGGGGATTTGGACCGAGCCCACACAACCGGTGTCAGGCTTGCCCGGGTCGTCGAAGAACGAGGCGATCACGGTCGCGCCGCATGGGTTGAGAAACACTCCATGCCCCCACCCCGGGATCACGACGACCGTGGCGTGCGAGAGGTCTTTCGCGATGTACTCCCCCCACATCGGTCCGGTCCGCGCGTCGAAACTGCCCGTGACAACCAGCGAGGGGATGTCGCTCTTCGTGACGTTTCGGACCGAGTCAGCGGCCTTCGGCACATTCCACGCAGCGCATTCCTCGCGCAGGAACGCGAGTTGCGGCGCCTGCGCGAGCACCGAATCCGGGAAGTCAGGAAACGCCTTCTTCGCTTCATCCATCGACGCCTGCGGTGTCTCGAACGGAACCCATTCACTGCACCAGATGCTCAAGGTGAGGCCGGTTGCCACCGTCGCGTTGGAGAGTTCGGTGTTCACCCAGCCGGAGGCATATTGCATGGCGACCGTCTGCGGATTCCCGTGGTCGAGTTCGTCGATCGCCGCGGGGATACCGGCAGTCAGACGACCGGACATGCCGACGAACCACGTCAGCAAGGTGCCACCGTCGATGACAACTTTCGTGGCCCCGTGCCCCGGGATGTCGACGGTCGTGGTGGCGGGGTTCTTCTCGAGTTGTTCGACCAGCCTGATGAACGTCGCACTCAGACCGGGGTAACGGTCTTTGCACGCGGCCTGCGCTTCGCACGCCTGCATCACGCCGTCGAACGCAGCCCTAGCGCTCGGCCAGGTCCACGCCATTCCGCCGACCGATGGAGGTGTCACGCCGTCGTACGCAACGGCTGCAATAGCTGGGCCGTCCATGTTGACGTAGATGAGTGCGAGTGTGGTGCCGTACGAGTGCGAGAACACGGCCCACTTCTCCAGACCGAGCGCCTTGCGCAAATCGATGAGGTCGTAGGCACTTTCGGTCGAGTTGTACGCCGCGAGATCGTTGGTGGGCGCCAGCCTGTCGCGGCACTCCTTGACTGCTTGCGCGTCCAGTTCGCCCGTTGCAGGCGCGTCGTACACCAGCCCGACTCGGGCGGCGTAGAACTTGTCCTGCTCCGGACAGAGAAGAGGAGTACTCGACGTCTGGGTACCACGCTGTCCGAACAGAATCAGATCGCGATCGTGGTTGAGACTGACTGCAGACGGAACCGCGGGCGATGCGATCCCGTCCAAACCGGGCCCGCCTTGGAGGAACACAATCGGTTCCTTGGTCGGCGGTTGCATTTCCGAAGGAATGATCGCGATGGCTAACCGCATGGTCGGACCATCTGCCTTGGTGCGATCGACGGGCACAACCAACTGACCGCATCGCGCGTTCGCAAGCAACGGCACTGGTTCCGGCGTCTTTGCGCACGACCCTGCGACGAACTGCGCAGGCGGGTGATCGACGGTGGATGGTGTCGAACCCGACGGCGAGCTCGAATTGCTACACGCCCCGCTGACGAGAGCCACAGCAAATGCGAAGACCGTGAACTTGTTCAGACGTCGCATCTTTCGCCCACCTGACTATTGGCGTTTGTAAAGGCGGCCGTGGTTGAGGAACCAGGCAACGCTCCCGTCGGACCCGCGAACGAAGTTGGATCGGCTACCGACCGGCTGGAGGTCGGGCCCTAGGTCCAGGCCGTAATCAGTCTTGTAGAACGCGAGACCGAGATCGGGGGCCGCATTCTCGTCGGGAACGAAATTGCCGTCGGGGGTATCGCTCATCGTGCCGACGAGTTGGCCGTCTTTGCCACGGAAATCGATTGCAACGTGCCCCAGTTCGCCTGCGGCATCAATGTCGTCGGTCACGTATCGCCCCTCGAAGGGTGCGAGATCGGACGCACTCAACTGCTGTGGCGTCGCGGGCAGGTTGCTGACGCCAGCGAACGTACGCAGCGACCAGTCCTCGGCGAATAGCTCTGCGAGCAACTTTCCACCGCCCTCGGAGTTCGTCAGAACGGTCATGGCGAAGTTCCGGCTGGGCACCATGAAGAACCCGGATCGTTGCCCCGCCCAGGTCCCGCCATGTTGGACGATCGTCTCGTTCTCTGCGGACGGTCGCAGCATCCAGGACACGCCCATTCCGGTGAGTTCCACCTGAAGTGTCCCGCCGGCTCCCGGGTTGGAGCGCATCGCGACGAGAGCGTCCTTGCTCATCAGCCGGGTTCCGTCGGGCGCCGTTCCTTCGCCGAGGTGGAAGCGCGCGTAGCTCAGCTGATCCCGCACGGTCGACATCAACGACCCGGTCGGGTTGCAACTACGCGGGAAGTGCCAGAAACCCTCGTCGACAACGGCTTTCCCGTCTACGACGTTGTGCGAGGCGGCAATGTTCGAGCCGATGATCTGGTCTGTGAAGAAATGGGTGTGATTCAACGCGAGCGGGTCCAACACCATCTTCTGGACCGCATTCTCATAGACCGCTCCGGTGACGACCTCGACGATTCGCCCGGCCACTACAAGACCGGCGTTGTTGTAGGTGAAAACGGCGCCCGGCGGAGTTCGCTGCGGCAGGCGGGTCATCGACGCGACAAACCGCGCGACCGCGTCGTCCCCTCGCCCGAAATCCTGGAGATCGTCACCGAGCCAACCGGACGTGTGATTGAGCAGTTGCCGCACAGTGACCGTCGCACTGGCGTCCGCATCCGCGACGGCGAAGTCTGGAAGATATTGGCGCACGGGCGCATTCAGATCGACTCTGCCTTCGTCGACCAGACGCATCACTGTTGTTCCCGTGAACGTCTTGGTCGTGGAGCCGATGCGGAACACGGTGTCGCCGTCCACCGCGACGGGATGGTCGACGTTGGTGACGCCGTATCCCTTGATGTACTCGTCTTCCCCAGCGATCACGCCGACCGCGACTCCCGGAATCGCGTAGGCCTTCATCGCGTGCTCGATCTTGGCGTCGAGTTCGGCGAATCGCGTTTTCGAGTCCGGCGTGTTCGAGGCTTGCTTCGACGAGCACCCCTGCAATCCCAATACGGCAAGCCCGGCGATGGCCCCACCCAGCACCGCCCGACGGGACACCCCAGGGGCGGTCATCGCGGTGGAGCGATGCTGTACGTGGGAAGTGGCGTCGAGTCCTCGCAACTCGTGTTCGGCTTCGTCGGATTGTCGAAGAACGAGGCAATGATCTCGGCACCACAAGGTTCCGCGTACACGCCATGCGCGGCGCCGGGCACGACCGCAACGACGGACTGCGACAGGTTCTTTGCGATGTAGTCACCCCATACCGGACCGGTCTGGCCGTCGTAACTGCCTGACAGTACGAGCGAAGGAACGTCGCTCTCGGTGATGTCCCGGATCGAGTCGGGCGCCTTCGGCACATTCCACGCAGCACAAGCCTCACGCAGGAACGGCAACTGCGGCGCCTGCGCCTTGACCGAGTCGGGGAACTGCGGGAACGCGTCGTTCGCCTTCTGGAGTTGATCGTCGAGACTCTCGAACGGAACCCATTCGCTGCACCAGATGCTCAAGGTCATACCCCAGGCCAAGAATCCGATTCCCTCAGGATTTCCGAACGCCATGACCATCGACCGAGCAACCGGTCCCGGATCACCGTGGTCGAGTGCGTCGATCTGGGCGGGAAAGTCGACGGGCAGGTGGGTGGCCACTGGCGTAAACCAGGCAAGCAGCTTCCCACCGTCGATGACGACCTTCGTGTCGTCGACCATTGTGGTGACGGGATTCTTCTCGAGTTCGCCGACCAGCCGAATGAACGTTGCACCCAAATCGGGATAACGCTCCTTACACGCCGGTTGCTGTTCGCACGCCTTGATCATGTTGTCGAACGCTTGTTTTACGCTTGCCCACGTCCAGCCGAGGGCGGCGACCGAGGGCGGTGTTACGCCATCGAACGCGATCGCTTCGATCGCAGGTGCGTCCATGCGCAAGTAGATCAGCCCGAGGTCGGTGCCGTAGGAGTGTGTGAAGACGTCCCATTTGTCGATCTTCAAAGCCTTGCGCAGGTCGATGAGGTCATAGGCGCTGTCCGTCGAATTGAACGCCGTGAAGTCGACTCCAGGAGCAAGGCGGTCACGGCACTCTTTCACCGCCTGGACGTAGGTATCCCCCGTGGTCTTCGCGTCGTACACCAAGCCGAGGCGGCTGATGGCGAACTTGTCGATCTCGGGGCATGCCATCTTGATGCTCGACGTCAAGTTGCCTCGCTGCCCCATGAGGATCACGTCGCGATCGCCGTTCAGCGGTACGTCGGGGTTGAGCGGCGGAGACGCGAGGGCATCCTGACCAGGTCCGCCGGTCAGAACCACGAGCGGCACCTTCGTCGGCGGCTGCGTTTTCGACGGAATCGTCGCCACCGCAAGGCGAATGGTCTTGTCGTCGGACTTCGTGCGTTGCAGTGGCACCGTCAGCTCGCCGCAGCGCGCGCCATCCAACATCGGTACGGGGGTCGGCGTCTGTGCGCACGGACCGGATACGAACTGGGCGGGCGGATGGTCGACGGTCGTCGGCGGCGATTGCGATGAATCGGAATTGCTACTGCACGCGGAACCAACGAGAATCGAGACAAATACGACCGCTGTCAACCGGTTCACACACCGCATGTCGACCACCTTTTTTGGCAGCCACCCAAACATCGAGTTCGGGCTCGGCCCGAGTATTTACCGAAATAAATCCTGGCACACTTGGGGCCTTGCCGAAGGTTTTCGAGCGGATGTGTGGAAGTTGATCATCCGCCCAGGTCCGACGGCTACGCGTCCACTACCGCGATAGCCTCGATCTCCACGAGCGCTCCGGGTACAGCGAGGCTTTCGACGATAAGGCTGGTAATCGCCGTGGCGTGATTTCCCCAGACCTTTTGCGATGCAGCGAACCCCTCCCGGATATCTTGCCCTTTCCCGATGTATATCGTGAGCTTGACAACGTTTTCCTGCGAGGCGCCGACGGTTTTCAGAATCGCGAGAATATTCTTCAACGCCTGTTCCGTCTGGGCACCGAGAGTATCGCCTGCCATTGTGCCGTCGGACGCGATTCCATTCTGTCCGCCGATATAGAGCGTTTTACCGCCTTCCGCCAAAACAGCCTGTGAGAATGCCGGACTCTTGGCCAAGTCGTCCGGGTTAACGTGCGTGATTTTCACATTCATGCATCCCTGTCGGCGATAGCCAGGAGCTTTGTTGTCGTATTCCAGTTCCGGATGGTCATCGACTTGTAGAGCGGCGACGCCATCATTGCGCTCAAACGGCTCTTGGTACGTTCAGCGCTCAGCCGACGCGAGTAGATGACCCCGTCACCTGGCCAAATCGCATCGACGCCCGCACGCGGATTGAATATGGGCAGCGCATCGTCGACGCTGATTTCCATCAGGAAGATCACGTCGCTGTGGTATTTCCCCGGCTCGTCACCGAAGCCCTTCGGCTTATTTTCGATAATCGAACGGAGCTGGTGGTGACTCAACACCAATACCTTGATCAGTTCGTCATCGAGATCGAAATTCTTGGTCAAAGCGGTTTCGATCTGAGCCTTGATCCGGGCTGCCGGTTTGTCCGACTCGACGACGACATTGCCACTCACAATGTACGTCGACACATTCATGTAACCGAGTTCCACGAGCAGGCTTTTCAGCGCCGCCATGGAGACGGTGTTCTTTCCCCCGACATTGATGCCGCGTAGAAGAACCACGTAGGTAGTCATCACCCGACATACTACTGTGAGTCTTTTCGGAGTCTATAGACTCCGAAAAGACTCACGAGGGGTGCGGCTATTGGTCAATCCTTGGCGGCGTCGGCAGCGTCCTTCTCGGTGTCTGCGCCGTCGTGGACGAGGCGGCCGCCCGCGTTCTCCAGGTGCGCGCGGACGAACCACTGGAATTGTTCGAGTTCGGCAGTGTGGCCGATGAGGATGTCCTCGGTGATCGGGTCGATCTCCCCGACCCGCTCGATGATCTTGCGGCTGTTCTCGATCACGCCGGTGTAGACGAGATCCAGTGCGGCCAGGTGTGCTGCGACGACGTCGCGGCCGACTGAATAGTCGTCCCACGTCCGATCGCGCACGATCGCGCCGGGCGTCCCCTGTGGCGACTTACCCAAAGCGGCAATACGCTCGGCGACCTGATCGGCATATCCGCGAACAATCTCGACCTGCGGGTCGATCATCTCGTGCACCCCGATGAAGTTAGGCCCCACTACATTCCAGTGGACGTGCTTCAACGTGAGATGCAGGTCGTTGTATGCGCTGAGTCGCTGCTGCAGCAGTTCGGCAACTTCCGTACCCTGCTCGTTCGTCAATCCGGGAATTGTGAATGTCGGCATGATTATCGACTACCCCGCGACCGGCGGACCCAAACCGGTTTGCGTATCGCAGGATTGGGCATCCGTTTCGCATGCCGCATACCGAACGAACCTTCACGGTCACGAAGCCGGTGAAGGTTGTGCACGACTACTTGCAGGACTTCGGACGGGCCGAAATGTGGGATCCCGGAACTCAGACCTGCACCCGGCGAGACCAGGGCGCCCCAGTCCGAGTCGGCTCGACCTGGGACAACGTGTCCAAGATCGCAGGCAAGAAGACCGCGTTGACCTACCGGCTCGAACGCCTGGAGCCGCGTCGCATCACCTTCGTCGGCACGAACAAGACAGCCACATCGACCGACGACATCGTCTTGGAACCAGCAGGCGACGGCACGCAGATCACCTACCGTTCCGACGTCGTATTCAACGGTCTCGCGAAGCTCGCGGACCCGATCTTCAGCGTGATTTTCCAACGCCTCGGCAATCAGACACAGGAAAACTTGGTCAGCATCATCGAACGACTCTGAACCGGCGCGGGCCCTAGGCTTGGCCCATGCGGAACGTCGTGGACGACATCGTCGCCGAAGTCGTCGCGGTATGCCGCGAGAATCGGGCTGGGGCGTTAGCCGACTACATCCCAGAACTCGCCGCCGTCGCCCCGGACACGTTCTCCCTCTGCATCGCGACCACCGATGGGTATGTCTACGAATCCGGTGATCCTGCAATCGAATTCACCATCCAATCGATTTCGAAGCCGTTCACGTACGGACTTGCGCTGTCGGATCGCGGCCTCGCCGCCGTCGCCGCAAAGATCGACGTCGAACCATCGGGTGAGCCGTTCAACGAGATCAGCCTGGACCCGATTACCGAACGCCCCCGCAACCCGATGATCAATGCCGGTGCAATCACGTCCGCGTCGCTGATCGCGGGCGAGGACGCAGCTGAACGCTTCGAACGGTTGCGGACGTGCTTTTCCGACTACGCCGGCCGCGAGCTGGTGATGAACGACGCGGTCTACGCGTCGGAAGCCAGGACCGGGCATCGAAACAGGGCCATCGGCCACATGCTGCGATCGTTCGACATCATCACCGACAATCCGGACGACGCGGTCGATCTGTACTTTCGCCAATGCTCGATCGATATCACCTGTCGCGATCTCGCCCTGATGGCCGCGACGCTGGCCAACAACGGAACCAATCCGGTCACGCAGCAGCGAGTGCTGGCCCCTGATCTGGTCGAGCGCGTGCTGAGCGTGATGACGACGTGCGGGATGTATGACGCCGCAGGCGATTGGGTCGCCGAAGTCGGGCTACCGGCCAAGAGCGGCGTCGGCGGCGGAGTCCTCGCCGTACTTCCTGGGCAGATCGGAATCGCCGTCCACTCCCCCAGACTCGATTCGCACGGTAACAGCGTGCGCGGTGTGCAGGCATGTCGTGAGCTGTCCAAGAAACTCGAACTGCACTTCATGCACGTCACGCGTGCCGCCAGGTCATCGATTCGCGCGCGCTACACGATCGCAGAAGTGCCGTCGCGTAAACGGCGAACGCAGACCGAACAGGCCGCGTTGGCGAAGTTCGGTTACCTGGGCCGGATCTTCGAGCTGCACGGTGACCTTCTGTTCGCAGGTGCCGAGAGCGCGGTGCGTGAGATCAGCGAGCTTCGTGACGAGGTAGACGCGGTAATCATCGATCTGCGGCGAGTCGACGAAGTCGGGGGCGTCGCGCGTCGGATGCTCGCTGACCTTCGGCACGACTTGTCGACACGTGGTTGCGAGTCTGTTGTCGTCGACCCGGACGGACAGATGCGACTGCCCGGTGACGGCAAAGGTGTGGTGTTCGCCGATGTCGAATCCGCAACCGAATGGGTCGAGGAAATCATTCTCGCCAGGCATTGTGGCGGCGACCGGCAGCCGCCTTCCGTCACCCTCGCCGATCATCCGTTGCTCGCTCCGCTGACGAGCAATCAGCTCGAGCGTCTGCAGAGTGAACTGAAGGACCTCGAGTTTCTGCGGGGCGACGTCATCGTCCGCCGTGGCGATCCGCCCGCCGGGTTGTTCCTGGTGCTCTCCGGCGAGGTGAGCACAACGTTGACCGACAAGGACGGAACGACCCACCGCATCACCACCCTCTCCGCTGGGATGAGTTTTGGCGAGATACCGATGTTGACCGACACGGACTTCCTCGTCGACGTTCGAGCCGATTCGCGCGTGACCGTGACGGTTCTGTCTGCCGACGGCTTTCGCAAACTCGCGGCCGAGTACCCCGATGTCAAACTTGCGCTGCTAGAGGGCATGGCAATCGGGGCGTACGCCCAAATGGAGATCGCGATCCGGACGCTCGGCCCAACTGCCGCTCGCTGAATGCCCGAAATATCGCGGCTCGAGGCGTCATACTGACCGGCAGTTCAACCTTCAATCGGACATCTCGGACCTGCATGTAAAGGAATCACCATGTCACTTCGCGCCCGCGCAATACCAGCGCTGATCGCTGCCACCGCATTTGTCGCGCTCAGCGCGTGTTCGAGTGACCCGAAGGTCGACAAGAACGACCTCGCCAAAGAGGTCAGCTCCAAGCTCGAAGAGCAGGTCGGGGTGAAGCCGAAGAAAGTCGAGTGCCCCGACGACCTCGACGGCAAGAAGGACGCGACCACCAAGTGCATTTTGACCGCGGACGATGACTCGACTTACGACGTAACCGTTACCGTCACCAGCGTGGACGGCAGCAACGTCAAGTTCGACATCAAGGTCGCCGACGAGCCGAACTAGGCCCTGTCGCACGCAAAAAAGTACCGCCTCGGACTTCTCCGAGGCGGTACTTTTCGGTCTTGCGACGATCAGCGCCCGTAGTAAGGCGTGTTCGCCCAGCGCGTCAGCGGACCCATTTCGCCGTTGTAGACGTTGCGGTCGGCCGGTGTTTCGATACCGGGGATATTCGCCTTGTCGTCGGTCTGCCAGAACACCCAGTTGGTCCAACCACCGACGAGGTGCGGGTTCTTCACGTCCTTGCCCCAGTCCGCGATCCAGAGCGGGTAACGGGTGAACTCGTTGGTGTTCGCAACACCGTCCTCCCAGAAGGCGGTGGTGTAGATGACGGGCGTGCGGCCGGTGAGCAGCTCGACCACGTTCAGCCAGCGGTGCAACCAGTTGATGATGACCGGTGCGGGCATGCCGTTCGACCGTTCGACGGCGATCAGCGGAGGCAACGAGCCTGCCACGTTCTGCGGGAACGTGTTCTGCACGTACCAGATGGCCTGCGGTTCCGGCGCTTCGGTGAATACCGGGAAGTGGTAGGCACCACGGAGCACGCCAGCGGCGCGCATCTTGTTGGTGTCCTCGTTGAACCAAGGGTTGACGTAGTCACTGCCCTCAGTGGCCTTGATCATCGCGAAGTCGTGGCCGCTGGCCTTGACCTTCTGCCAGTCGATCGGCTTTCCACCGACATGTTGATGCGACGACGCATCGGCGCCGGTCGGCCTGTCAGCGTTCGCAGGCGTTGCCGCGACGAGCACAACAGCCAATGCGAGAGGAAGAGCGGCAAACAATTTCGAGCGGAATCGAGGACGCATTATGGCCATGACAGGGCACGCTATCGCGAACCACGCAGCGCGGGCAAGCCGTTCAAAGATCCAGGTTGGTTGCGAATTACACAGCGGTCACTCCCTGCACCACCTGCGCAGTGTCCGTTTTGCGCCGTTTCGGCTGGTCTGCCGGACTACCAGAGTCGATTCGCGTTCCATCTGCGCATAATTTCCTATGCCCAAATTGCAGTCCAAAGTTGTGCTGATCACCGGTGCCGCACGCGGCATCGGAGCCGAAACGGCGCGCGCACTCGCCAAAGAAGGCGCCAAACTCGTTCTGCTCGACGTCGACGCCGAGCCACTGCATGCCCTCGCCGCCGAACTCGGCAGCGATTCGACAATCGCCGCAATCGCCGACGTTACCGACTTCGCGGCGGTGCAGAGCGCGGCGGATGCAGGTATCGCGCGTTTCGGCGGCATCGACGTCGTGTTGGCCAACGCCGGGATCGCCTCGTACGGCTCGGTACTCAAGGTCGACCCCGTGGCGTTCAAACGGGTGATCGACGTCAACGTCCTCGGCGTGTTCCACACCGTCCGTGCGACATTGCCGTCGGTCATCGAACGGAAGGGATACGTCCTGGTCGTCTCCTCGCTCGCCGCGTACGCGGCGGCGCCTGGGCTTGCGGCCTACTGCGCGAGCAAGGCCGGTGTCGAGCATTTCGCCAATGCGCTGCGACTCGAAGTCGCCCACCACGGCGTCGCCGTCGGATCCGCACACATGTCGTGGATCGACACTCCCCTGGTCCGGGATGCCAAGTCCGACCTCGCGTCGTTTCAGCAACTGATCGACACACTCCCCGGGCCGCTGAGCAAGACTGCGTCTGTCGATCTGTGCACCAAGGCTTTCGTGAAAGGGATCAAGCGCCGCAGCCGAAAGGTCTACGTGCCTGGTTGGGTCGGCGCCATCGGCTGGCTGAAGGCAGTCGTCACCTCGCGGCTGGGTGATCAGGGTGTCGCGAAACATGTTCCGCGCCTGCTTCCCCAGATGGACGCCGAGGTCGACGCCCTCGGCCGTTCCACGAGCGCCCGCTACGGCGAAGGCACCGAGTGAGCCTCCTCAGCAAACTCGCAACACGATCAGTCGCCGCGATCCCCGGCACGGTTCACGAATCTGCCGCGCTTACTGGGCTTGGTGATGGACAGCGAAGCACTCTCGGCGACAACGGAGATTGTTCATCACGTCGGCGCCCGACTCAGCTGATCCGACGGCGCCGGACCTCAGTTATGCAGTCAGCGTTGGAGTAATGAGTGTCGTAACCCGGTGCTGCAATTGCGATCGGACGAGCCACCAGACCGCTCGGTTGGGATAGCATCACTTTCGCCGACCGGGGTTCGGTTTGTGCTGCACACTAACGTCGAAGCTCGGGAGATCACTTGGCGCGAGCGCTTGCCACGCAGCTCCGCGAAGTCCTGGGGCAAGACCGATCGCCGTCCCGGACCGTTCGGCGTGAGACTGCGCCTGCCATAGCGTTTGCGTCGTTCGCGATCGTTGCTGCCACTGTCGCCGCCGTGGCGCCGTCGGCTGAAGTCGCGTCGATTCCCCTCATGGTGACGGCGCCGGCATCGATTGTCGCGATGATCGTCGGCGTCGCATGGCACCGACCGAAGCATTCGGCACCCTGGTTGCTGATCATCCTGGCCAACTGCATATCGACACTCGGCGGGCTCCTGACCGCGGCTATGGGCGCCCGTTATCCACCATTTCCGCTCGCACCGCACCTAGTGATGTTCTGTAGCTATCCACTCATCGCAGCTGCCGCTGTCTACTGGCTGCGAACCTCGTCGGTCAGCACCGTGCGAACAGTCACGATCGATACGATCCTGGTCGGGCTCGGCGCTTCGATCACGACCTGGGTGCTTCTTTTTGCGCCGGCAGTTGCGGACCGGGCCCCGCTGGAAGACCCTCGGTTCGTCGCAGGCGCGCACCTGGTCGTCGACGCCCTCGTCCTTGCGACCGTCACGCACGTCGCCCACACGTCCGCGCGTGGCAACAGGTCCTTCACACTCGTCTATTTCGCAGTCAGCGCAGTCGCACTCGCCGACGTCGTCTACGCAATATCCGCTGTGCACCTCGACAATCCGATCGTCGGTCCGTTCTTCGCCGCAATCTGTCTCTCCTACGGGGCATTCGGAGCGGCCGCCTTGCATCCGAGCATGCGATCCATCGCCGGAAGTTCCACGATTGCTCCCGACCGGTTCCGCCAACGCTTCGTCGAGGTCACCGCGGTGTGTTTGCTCGGGGCCGCAGTGATTGCGGTCCGCCCGCCGTTCGGCGTCGTGGACCAGCTGGTGCGGGCCACGATTTTGGTCGCGATGCTCGCAGGAGTGCTGATCCGCAGCGAACGGGCGGTGCGAACGATTGCCCAGAAGGAGTCCGAGGCACGGCAACTCGCGACGCACGACGAGCTGACGGGTTTGGCCAACCGTGCGTGGCTCTATGCGTCGCACCATGCTGCTGTGCTCGTCGGCGACGGGGAGCCGCTGAGCCTGTTGTTCATGGATCTCGACGACTTCAAGTTGGTCAACGACAGCTACGGGCACCGCACGGGCGACGAATTGATCGTCGCTGCGGCAAACCGGCTCAGCACGACCGTCGCAGACAGAGGAATTGTCTACCGGCTGGGCGGCGACGAGTTCGTCGTCACCACTCGTCTCGATCCCGAAGGCACAGATGCCCTCGCGCGACTGATCCTGCGCGCTTTCAGCAAGCCGTTCACCCTCAGCCAGGTCCGTGTGACGGTCTCGATCAGCATCGGTATCGCCGCCACGCCGTCACACGACACCTTGTTCGACCTCGACGACTTGATTCGCGAAGCCGATTCGGCGATGTACTACGCGAAATCACAGGGCAGCGGCAGCTATGCGTTGTTCGACGACAAGCTGCGTGAGATCGCGGTCCAGAAGCTCCAAGTCACCAGCGCTTTGCGAGACGCGCTCGAATACGACGAATTCGAGCTGTACTTCCAGCCGATCGTCGAGGTGTCCAGCGGTGCGACGGCAGCCTTCGAAGCATTGATTCGGTGGCACCACGACGGCGTGGTGCGCGGTCCCGAGTACTTCCTCGGCATCGCCGAATCCAGCGACATCATGATCGACATCGGACAGTGGGTCCTACACACCGCGTGTGCTCAACTTCGGCGACATTGGCACAGCACCGACGAGCGCCCGGCCGTATCGGTCAATGTGTCGGCACGCCAGCTGCGCGATCCTCGGTTCTTCGACGAGGTCAGTTCGATTTTGGCAGCCCACGACCTGCCGCCGAGCGCATTGTGGCTCGAACTGACCGAGACCGCCCTCATCGACGATCACGACATTGCGTTGAAGATTCTGAACGCGCTGAGCGACCGGGGCGTGACGATTTGCCTCGACGATTTCGGAATCGGATATTCCGCGCTCAGCAACCTGAACAAATATCCGATCGACATCGTCAAGATCGACAAGAGCTTCATTGCGGCGCTGGGTGCCGACGAACCGTCCAGCGAAAAGCACCGAGTTCTCGTCAATTCCATCGAGGCGATGTCGTCGGCGCTCGGCCTGTCGACTGTTGCAGAGGGTGTCGAGACGCCCGAACACGAAAGTCAGGTCCGCACGATCGGGTGCCGGTACGCGCAGGGTTGGAACTACGGCGTTCCGGCACCCAACCTCAGCATTCGCGCCGCGACGGTCTACTCCCGAGAAGCTGGTTGACCCCACCCTCGTGAGTCTTTTTGGAGTCCCTGGACTCCAAAAAGACTCACGAGGGTGTTGTGGTCAGGCCCGCGCCCTGGACCTGCGCTTCGAATCCAGTCCCCCGAATCCGAGCAGGCCGTCGAGGCCGAACTTGCCCGAGCCGAGCGTGGCGATCAGCAGCGAGCCTGCGCCCAATGCGAGGACCAACTCGTAGCCACCGCTGGAGGCGAACAGTCCTTTGTCGAGGTGGACAGTCAGCAGTGCGCCAGCCATGTCGAGGAAAAGCAGTAGGCCGGCGATCGGAGTGAGGACCCCGAGAATCAATGCGGTGCCGCCGACCAATTCGACGAAAGTCGCGTAGTACGCCGACAGTTCGGGCGCCGGCACGTCCATGGCCTCGAAGCCGGCCTTCGTAGCATCGAGGCCTTTGGTGTGCAGCTTCTGCCAGCCGTGAGCGACGAAGATGACGCCGAGTGCGACGCGCGCGATGAGCAGTCCGAGGTTTCGTGGCAGCGTTAAGTTCATTTTTCAACAATACCGACGCGAACTGTGCGCGAGTTTGGCCCCTCTGGGGGCCAAACTCACGCACGGGCCGTTAGGCAAACCGTTTCGACAAGAACCGCACGACCGCGTCGCGCAACTCCCGACAGCGCGGCACCGCACCCGACATCCAGTACGCACCGTGGACGAGGCCGTCGAATCGGATCGACTCGGTCTCGACGCCTGCCGCCGCAAGCTGTTCCGCGTACGCCTCGGCTTCGTCGCGACTGACCTCATATTCCATCGTCAGGACGAGCGCAGGCGGCAGGCCAGCCAGCGATTTCGCTTTCGACGGCGACGCGAGCGGGTTCTCGGCATCGGCGGGCGAGCGCAGATACTGCTCCCAGAACCAGTCGAGCCCGGCTGCCGTGATCACGTACCCCTCAGCGCATTCCGTCTTCGAGGGCAGTTGCGCGGTCGTGTCGATGACCGGATATACCAAGACCTGCGCGGTCAATGCAGGGCCGCCTTCGTCGCGCGCTCGCTGTGCGGCGACCGCAGCCAAGTTACCGCCCGCGCTATCCCCCATCACTGCAATGCGATTCGGATCTCCTCCGAATTCACCTGCATGCTCGCCGACCCAGCACAGGGCAGCGAACGTATCGTCGGTCGCGGCGGGGAATTTGTGCTCAGGAGCCAGCCGATAGGTCGCGGCAACGACGATCGCACCGACGTCGTTCGCCAACGCCCGGACCGGCTCATCGATTTCGGCGAGCCCGCCACCGACGAAACCACCGCCGTGGAAGTACACAACGATCGGGAGCGGACCTTCCGCTTCCGGCACGTAAATCCGGATCGCTTGTCCACCAACGGAATCCTCGATCACCCGAGCGACTTCCCGAGGCGGCAACTGCAACCCGACGAAGGTTGCGACGACCTCGCGCGTGGCCTCGACGCCGAGCTTCTCGAAGGATTGCAATCCTTGTTCGGCAAGTCCGTCGATCAGGCCCTGGACGTGTGCATCGACGGTCATCGTGCCACCGCCGCAGCCGGAGCGGCCAGCGCAAATCCCTTGTAGCCGTTCGCGACGACGTCGTCACAGATGGCGCGGTAGGTCGGGGCACCGCCGAGGTACAGCATGCAGACTCGCGTCTTGCCTGGGATGTTCGCGCCCATCCACCAGGAGTCGGTGCCGGGCAGCAGGGTCTGCGACGAGATCGCCAACGCCCCGGCGACCCACTCGTCCTCGGCCTCGAGTTCGGCCTCGATGACGTCGAGTCCACGCTCGCTCAGATGGGTGATCGCGTCGGCGATGAAGTCGACGTGGTCCTCGATGGCGAGCGGCATGTTGTAGAGGACCGACGGGCTCTGCGGACCGGTGACCATGAACAGATTCGGGAACTCGTTGGTCATCAGCCCTAGGTAGGTGCGCGGTCCGTGCGCCCACTTGTCGGCAAGCGCACGACCGTTGCGGCCGACGATGCCGAGGTTCAGCAGCGGCCCGGTGATCGCATCGAAGCCTGTCGCCAGGATGAGGACGTCGAATTCGTACTCGGACTCCGATGTACGCAGTCCTGTCTCGGTGATCGTCTCGATCGGCGCGGACTTGATATCGACCAGAGCGACGTTTTCCTGGTTGTACACCTCGTAGTAATTGGTCTCCATCGGTGGTCGCTTCGTGCCGTACGGGTAGTCCCGCGGCGCGAGCAGCTCGGCGACCGCGGGGTCGGTGACACGCTCGAAGATCCGCCCACGGACGTAGTCAGCGACCGTGTCGTTGGCTGCCTTGTCGAACAGGATGTCGCCATAGCTGTCGATGAACAGCTGGAATCCGCCTGCGTTCCAACGCTCGTCGAAGGTGCGACGACGCTCTTGCGCCGATACCGCCAGCGCCGACGGCTGCACCTGCGTGTACGGCACGCCGAGGAAATGGTTGCGGGCGGCGTCCCGGACCTGCTTGTAGTTGGCCTTGATTTCTGCGACCTCGGCCGCGTCGGACGCGGCGTTCTTCAGCGGCGTCGCGTAGTTCGGCGTGCGCTGGAACACCGTCAGATGCGCTGCGGTCTTGGCGATTTCGGAGATGGCCTGAATGCCGGTGGATCCGGTGCCGACGATGCCGACCCGCTTGCCGGTGAAATCGGTCTGCTCCTCCAGCCAGTTGCCGGTGAGCAGTACCTGGCCACGGAAGGAGTCGACGCCGTCGAACTCGGGCTTCTTCGGTACTGACAGATTGCCGACGCCGGAGATGACGTACTTGGCCGTCACAACCTCACCGGATTCCGTCGTTACCCGCCAGAAGCTCTCGGCGTCGTCCCACACCATCGAGCTCACGCGGGTGTTGAAGGTGATGTCGCGACGCAAGTCGAAGCGGTCGGCGACGTGATTGAGGTACCGCAGTATTTCCGGCTGCGCGGCGAAGCGCTCGCTCCACACCCACTCCTGCTGCAACTCCTCTGAGAACGAATACGAGTAGTGCACGCTCTCGATGTCGCAGCGAGCGCCCGGATAGCGGTTCCAGTACCAGGTGCCGCCGACGCCGGCAGCCGCCTCGAACCCCCGGACCGATAGGCCCAGCTGGTCACGAAACTTGTACACGGCGTAGAGGCCGGCGAATCCTGCGCCGACTACGACAACGTCGTAGTCGGTAACGGCGGTCGTTGTGCTGCGGTCGAGCGTTGCAGTCATGGCGGTCCTTCCGAGTGGTGATGCCATTGGGTGATGGCTTCCAGACTCGGCTGTGTGGACCCCGAAAACGTGGGGCAGATCACCCCATCGACTACCCGTATTTACACGGTGCGAGCGAATTCCTACGAGACGGCATTGCTCGCTACCCACGACGCGATCTGCGTCCGTGAGGTGAAGTCCAACTTGGCCAGTATTCGCTCGACATGACCGTCCACCGTCCGTGGCGAGATGACGAGCGATTCGGCGACGGCCTTGTTGCTCAGACCTTGCGAGATCAACGCGGCAATCTCGCGCTCGCGTTTTGTGAGCAAAGATTTCTCTGCAGTCGAGCGGACCGGAGCAGTTGGCGATTGCAACGCAAGGTCGAGCGCTGCGTCCTTGGTCAACCCGGCACGTTTGGCGATCAGGTCGTCGATTCGCTTCTGGCCCAATGCTTTCACGACAATCGCGGCGGACGCCAGCGAGTCGCGGTGACTGCCCGGACCGAACGCTTCGACGGTGGTCCCCAACGCGGTCCAGACGGCTTGCGCCGCGCCGTACAGGTCGGCAGCACGCTCGAAGTTCTTCCGCGTCGATTCGATCCAGGACAGCAGCTCGATGGTCAACGCGACGCAGATGCTGTCCTTGAACGAGCGCTGGACGGTGAGTGCGGCGCGGGCGTCGCGCTCGGCCAGGTCGAGATCACCCAAGTGCCAACGGGTGACGCCGCTGATCCACAGCGTGTACGCATACGCCCAGAGCTCGCCGTGCGTGCGGCACAGTTCCAACGCTGTGCCGCAGGTCCGTAACGCGTCGTCGTGGCGACGGTGGTAGGTCTGCGCCATTGCGAGTTGGAACGCCGTGGTCAGTTGCGACGCCTTGTCCCCGACCGAGATGAAGCCCGCCGTTGCGCGCTCGAACGAGTCGATTGCAGCCGCGGTGTCGCCGGAGAACAAGTAATGGATGCCGGTCCATTGCGCCGAATGCGCGGCCAGCCGTTCGTCGTGGCGAGCGAGAGCGAGTGCACTGCTTTGCGCGAGCCAGTCTGCGGCCGGATCACGATCGCCCTGAATCAGCGCCACCCACGCCGCGACCCACAGCGCCTCGCCGCGATGGGGACTGGATTCCGGCAATACAGTGACGATCTGCTCGAGCACGCGGCGTCCGTCGCTGAGGAACCCACCCGCGATCCAGTGATATTGCAGTCCGGCAGCGAGCTCGGCACCCGACCCCAACTCACCGGGCGTCGTCACCGACCACTCCAATGCCGACAACAGATTCGGGTGGTCGCGTTTCATCGCCGCCAACGCCGTGGCCTGCCCTGGTCCACACCATCGCTGCACCATTCGCGTTGCGGCACGAAGGTAGTGGTCGCGGTGGCGTTTCCGCACGACGGCGTGATCGCCGGACTGCGCGAGCAGCTCCGCGCCGTATTCGCGCACGGTCATCAACTGGCGGTACCGCACGGATTCACCGTCGCGATCGATCACAAGAATCGATTTGGCGACAAGACGATCGAGGACGTCCATGACCTCGTCACGATCGAGATCGGCGAATCCGCACACCTGCTCGGCCGCGTCGAGATCGAGGCTGCCGGTGAACACCGAAAGTCGTGCCCACAAAAGCTTTTCGGCATCGGTGCACAGCTCGTAGCTCCAGTCGATCAGTGCCCGGAGCGTCTGCTGCCTCGGCAGGGCAACGCGATTACCACCGGTCAGCAGCTGAAACCGACGGTCCAGGCGAGCGACGATCTGCGTGACCGACAATGCCCGCAGCCGCGTCGACGCGAGTTCGATCGCGAGCGGAATCCCGTCGAGCCGGTTGCACAGCTGCACGACGGCAGCCGAATTCTCCTTCGTCACAGTGAATTCGGGTGAGATATCGCGGGCTCGATCGATCAACAACCGCACGGCTTCGAACCTGTCGATTCCGTCAGGGCTGTGCACGACGTCAGGCGGCGGAGTGGTCAACGGCGGGACGACGCAGGTGTGTTCGCCCGCGATGCCCAGTGGTTCGCGGCTGGTCGCCAGGATTCGCAGCCCGGGAGCCTCGGCAAGCAACTCGTCGACCAGCGCCGACGCCGGGGCGAGCAAGTGCTCGCAATTATCGAGCACGATGAGCGACTGGCGCTCGCGCAGGAAGTCGGCAAGCTTTCTGCTCGGTGCACGGTTCGACTGGTCCGGCACCGCGAGGGTCGACACGACGGCGGAGGCCAAGCTGGATTCGTCTTCGACGCTTGCCAATTCGACGATCCAGGTGCCGTCGCGAAATGCTCGCCGCGATCGATCGGCGAGTTCGTAGGCCAACCGAGTCTTACCGACACCGCCGGGTCCGGTCAGCGTGACCAGTCGCGACTCCCCCATCGCGGACTTCGCGTCAGCCAGTTCGCGACGACGGCCGACGAAGCTGGTGATCACGGCGTGCTGCTTGGGGCGGCTCGGCGTCGATTCGACCGGGGCGGCTTCACCGGCAATTGCCATCTCGTCGACGGCGAAACCGTTTCTGCGCTGTACCTTTCGCAATTCGGCGCCGAGGTCTGCAGCCGAGGCATACCGGTCGGCTGGGTCGCGCGCCATCGCGCGCTCGAGCACCGCACAGACGTCGTCGGGCAACTCGTCGCGCCGCACTGCGCTGAAAAGCGTTGCACCGAGACCGTATACATCCGACGCGATAGTCGGCAGTTCACCGCGTAACACTTCAGGTGCGGCGAAAGCGGGCGATGCTGTGATCGTCCCGGTACTGGTCTCGAAGGTGCCCGACATCCGCGAGATGCCGAAATCGCCGAGTTGAGGTTCGCCGTACTCCGTCAGCAGGATGTTCGCCGGTTTGACGTCGCGGTGCACGATCCCGGCACGATGCGCGGATTCGAGTGCGCCGGCGAGCTTTATCCCAACCCGCAGCGCGTCGCCCAACGGGAGCGCGCCCGAGGCGCGAATGCGAACGTCCAACGAGTCCTGCGGGTGAAACTGCATGACGAGATACGGTCGCCCGGTGGTCGTGACGCCGACCTGCAGGATGTTGACGATGTTCGGGTGCCCGGACAGACGTCCCATCGCACGCTGTTCGCGAAGGAACCGGTCGAGGTTTTCGCCGTCCAACCCTGAGGTCAGTACCTTGACGGCGACCGTGCGATCGAGTGCCGGCTGTCGGCAGCGATAGACGATCCCGAAGCCGCCGCGACCGATCTCGCGAGCGTCTTCGAAACCTTCTTCCTCGAGTTCGGCGGCCACACCCGTATCGGCATGGCGTTGAGTCGAGGTCGGATCACTACCAGCCATCAGGCCTGCAATTCTATGTCTCCATGCAGGGCCGCGAGCAGAAGCGAGCGAAGTGCCAGCGCGGTGACCGGTCTGCCGGAATACACATTCCCGACCACCTGCTCGACGACCGTATCGAGATCGCGCTCGGTCAGCCCGAGTTCGGCCAGCGATCGCGGCGCGCCGAGTCTGTCAGCCAATGCCGAGAATCCTTGTGCGGGAGCCGCCGTGCCCAACGCTCGCTGTAGCGCGGCTTCCGTTTCGGGTTCGGTCGCGAGCATGTACGCAGCAACGTGCGGAAGCACGACGGCGTGGGTGTCCGCGTGCGGAAGGTCGAAGGTGCCGCCCAGCACATGGCACAGCTTGTGGTGCAAGCCCATCGTCGTTGCACCCAAACACGCACCGCACAGCCATGCGCCGCGGAGCGCGTCGGTGCGGGCCGCCAAGTCGAACCCGTGCGCGACGACCGTGGGCAACGACGCTGCCAGACTCCGGACGCCTTCCTCTGCCACGAGCGACGTGATCGGCGAGCGGTCAGGTGCATAGAGAGCTTCCATCGCATGCGCCATCGCGTTCAGCCCGCTCGTCGCAGACACTCCGGACGGCAGCCGAAATGTCAGTGCAGGATCGTAAATCACGCTGCGCGGCAATACTTTCCGATCGCGACCGGTCTGCTTGCGGGCGTTCTCGGTCCTCCCCCAGATCGTGGTCATCTCCGAGCCGGCGTAGGTCGTCGGAATCGCGACGAACGGAAGGTCTGCGTCCAACGCAAGGATCTTGCCGAGCCCGATCGTCGATCCGCCGCCGATGGCGACACAGCCGTCGGCGCCGCTCGCGGCCTTCGTGGCCGCCTCGACCACGTCGACGGGGACGTGCATGCGCGCGCCGTCGAAGATGCCGATCGCCGTGCTACCGAGAAGGTTCATGACCTGTTCGGCGAGCGCTCGCTGACCGGGTGTGCTCAACACAAGGACTTTTTTCAACCCGAGGGCGTCGATCTCGGGTGCGAGCCGGTTCAGGCTGCCCGCGCCGAAGACCACCCGCATCGGGAGTGCCTCGTAGGTGAATTCGTCGGTCACTGTGCCTGCTCCAGCGCGATGTCGAATGCGGCGTGCCTGATCCCGTCGTCGCCGGGAACGAAATCCACCACCAGACTGCGCTTCACAGCGAACACTGCGTCGCTGTCCAGATACGGACTGTCGGCGACGAAGACGTGCGTGGTCACCGTCTCGTAGCCGGGTGCGCTCGCGATGAAGTGAATATGAGCCGGGCGGTACGGATGGCGGCCGGTTGCGCCGAGCAACCTGCCGATCGGCCCGTCGGTCGGGATCGGATAGTGGCTGGGCACGACGGTCCGAAAGTGGAAGCGTCCCTGGTCATCCGCGGTGAACAGTCCGCGCCCGTTGCCCGGCGGTTGGATACCGGGTTGCTGGACGTCGTAGAACCCGTGGTCGGTCGCCTGCCAGACATCTATGACCGCTCCGGCGAGCGGTGTGCCGTCGACTGCGGTGACCGTTCCCGACACCTCGCATTGTTGGCCGGTGCCGATCAGGTCGATGGTGTCGCCGAGCTCGCGCCGCGGCGATTCCGTCATGTGGAACGGTCCGAGCACTGTGCCGTCGGTTGCGTCGCCGTCGCCGCCGTTGATCGTCTCGATCAACATGGACACGCCGAACACGTCGGAGAGCAGCACGAACTCCTGCCGCGTGTCGTCACACGTGTGGCCGACTGCGGTCAGGAACTCGATTGCCTGCCCCCATTCCCGCTGTGTCGGCCGGATCTCGCGGACGAACTCGTGAAGGTGCCGGGTCAGGGTGGTCACGATCTCCCGGAGGCGCGGATCCGACGTGTTCTGGAAGCTCTCCTGAACCGCTGCGGTGGCGGTGTCCTCGGTGAAATCCATAATGCCCCTTTCATGTTCGCGTGAGCTGATGAGCGAACCAGTCTGCAACGAACGCTGTGCGCTCGAACGAATGGTTGTAGATCGTGTGCTCGCCGTCGTCCCAGATACGCAGCGTCGCAGTGTCGTTGCGAGCGGCGTCGAGGAACGGGCGCTGGTCGTCGAGCGTGACGATGGCGTCGTTTCCACCGTGCAGCACAAGCAGCGGACAGTCGATGCGGTGCTGCTGCGGATCGAACCGCAATCGGGCGAAGTTCCTCTCGACATCGTCGGCCTCCTTTGTTCCGAGCATCGCCAGCGCCTGCTCCCGAAAGGTCCTGAAGTCCAGCAGGCGCGGCACCGCAGGTGCGCCGTTGACGCAGCACGCGCCGACTCGGCTGTCCGCCGCGGCGGTGTGCGCCGCGTACAAGCCCCCGAGGCTGTTGCCCCACACACCGACCGATCCGCCGAGGCTGGAATCGGCAAGCGCATGCTCGACGAAGGCACCGAAGGCCGCCGCAATGTCGACGTCCAACAACACGCCACCGTCGAGCCTGGTCTCCCCCTGCCCGGGTCCCTCGGCGAGGATCGTCGCAAGGCCTCTCTCCGCAAACGCGTCCGCACACCGGAGATATGCTGCACCCCAGCCACTTTGACCGCCGAACACGATCACCGTGCCGAGCGCCGGCACCTTCGGGCGTACCAGCCAGCCGGCGAGGTAGCCATTGCCCAGAGGGAGGCGGAGGCGTTCCCAGGCTGGCGTGGCCAGATCGGCCGCTCGGCCGAGTGTGTCGATAAGACGGGCGTACAGGTCTCGCTTACGCGGTATGTCGAAATTGAACGCCATCTGCGCGAAGACCAATGCGGCTGCAGCCGAACGATATTCGGCAAGGGATGTGATCAGGTTGCCATCTCGCATGGCAGTTGCTGCGCGCTCGAGGTGGGCGTCGGCCAGCGCTTCAGCGGCCTCGTCCCATGGAATACCCGCGCTCGTGCGTTCCTGCATTGCGAGTACGTCGGCGTAATCCACGCCGTAGTCGAGCATTCTAGTTACCGGCATGGCCCGCCAGTGGGCGGCGACGAGGGCCGCCCCGGACTCGGTTGTGGTAGTCATACCGCAACCTGCTCACGAGTCGTTTTCCACGCGAGTCGATTTTGTAAGGCGTCGATGAGTGCGGGCAGGTCGGCCATCCGGCCGGCGCCGAACAAATGAAAGTCCGGACGTGCAATGAACACGTCGATATCGTTGTCGGCCAAATACTTCCGGTACACACCGGCCGCATCGCGAATGTCCGCCAGCGCGATGACGACTGCGTCGAGCCCGGTGAGAAAGTCGAGTTGCGCGGAATCCAGCACAGCGCGTGGATCACCGCTGGCGATCACGGCGAATCCGCGACCGACAACATCGTCGAATCGCCCTCGCACGCCTGCGAACTCAACTTCGCCTTGCGGGGCTAGTGTGCCTGCCAGCCCCGTCGCGCTGCCGTCGGGCCCGCAGTGGACGACTCCTCCGACAAGAGTCGGGAACGGCGGAGGCGGCGGTACGGTTCCGGTGCGGAATGCCTCATCGCGGGCAGCTGCTGCGTCGTGGTCGTGAGTGTTTGCAATCCGGCCCAACGCGACCGAGTTCTCCACGATTGCTGTTGCGTGCGGGCGTCTTTCGGCCTCATAGGTATCCAACAGCTTCTCATCAGCCCGACCGCGCAATACCAGGTCGAGCTTCCACGCCAAGGTGATCGCGTCCCGCATGCCCGAACAGGCACCTTGCCCCATGTACGGCGGCATCGTGTGGGCTGCGTCGCCGGCCAACAGCACCCGCCCACGCCGCCACTCCTGCGCTACCCGCGCCTGAAAGACGTAGACAACCTGACGCAGCATCCGAACATCGTCAGGTCCGATGCCGTGCTGTTCGCGCAGCCACTGCCAACCGAATTCCGGCCGCTCGAACTCGGACGCGTCCTCACCGGGCAGCAGTGCAAGCTCGAACCGCTGTCGCGTCTTGCCGATCGGCATGAACATGTGACCGCGCGCGGGATCACAAACCTGGATCAAGCGATCGAACTTCGCGCCGAGCGGCCGCAAGCGTTCAGTGTCGATATTGAGCCACCGGTCGTCGACACCTAGATCGGCGCGGTCGATGCCGAGTGCGGTCCGTACGAAACTGTTCGCACCGTCAGCGCCGACGAGGAAGCGGGCGGTCACCGTTCGCGCGTCGCTCTGGTTGGACCATTGTTCGGTCCGGCTCGCGGCCCACGGTCGAAACGTCACCGAGACGCTGTCGGGATGCTGCTCGAATGCGACGACGACGTTGCCTTGGTTCACTTCGACGTTGGGGAAGCTCCGCACACGGGCATCGATCGCATCCTCGATGTCGGGCTGATACATCGCGATATGTGCAGGAAACCCAGCCGATTCGCCGCTGAAGTCCAGGTCGACCAGGACCTCGCCTGCGCCATTGACGTACCGATAACTATCGATCGGACGGCCGTCTCGCAAGGCGTGATCGACATCGGCGACGGACTGGATCACACGCGCAACCTCTCCGTCGATGTGGGTGAGGCGCGGAAGTCCGTACAGTCCGGGCCATTTCTCGATCACGATCACGCGATGGCCCGCCTGTCCGAGGGCGGAGGCCAAGACGAGGCCGGTCGGGCCGTAACCGATGATTGCGACGTCATAGTGAGTGTTCATGAATGCGACGTTAGAAATCGGCGGACGCATCTGCGATCCACATCACGCCAAGGTGATCCGGGATGCGCCACGCAACGTCTGCGAGGGCGAGACCCCATAGCGTTGCCGGTAGGCGGCCGCGAATCGGGGGCCGTGGGTGAATCCCCACCGGAGGGCGGTGTCGGTTACCGTCACCCGGCTACCGAGTTCCGCCGCTTCCAGTTCCTCGTGAACCCTCGTCATTCGTGCCTGTTGCACGTAGGCCATGGGCGTCGTGCCGAGGCATTCGTGGAAGTCGCGTTGCAGGGAGCGCGCGCTCACACGGGCCGCGGCCGCTATAGCGGTGACCGTCAGCGGCCGTTCCAGATTCGCCTCGATGAATTCTATTGCGCGCGACACACCACGTCGCCGATAGGGCGTGGCCCTGTCCTCCAGGCGGTCGGAGAAGTTGTGCGGCTGGGCCGTCAGCAACGCCGTCATGAGAAATTCGGTCCACGGCGCTAGCACGAGGGGGTTGCCCGCCAGACCTTCGGACCTATCGAGGTCGCGGGCGAGGGCGACCACCGATTCCGCCCACGACGCTGCAGCACCGGATAGTTCCATCGCAGGCCGGAACAACACTGGGCCGGACACCGGACCGTCGAGCAGTCCTTCGAGGTGCCGCTCCAGCGCATGGCGTTCGATGCGCACATGCAGCTGGCGGTAGTGCTCGCTGAGGTGCATTCGCGCGATCGTGGACGGCGAGAGGATTGCCGCGCGTGTCCGGTCGACAAGTACGTCACCGTCGTTGTGGGACACGCAATTGCGCCCGCCGAGTGAGAGGTTGACGTCGTAGTAGGACACAGGGTCGGTGAACTGGGCGGCAAGTTCGGCACCGGAGTGCTCGGCGTACACGAACGCGATCGGACCTATCCGCACCTCGGCAAGTTGCGCGTCGAATGCGACGTCGTGACCCAGCGGTTCCAATGTGTGCCTGGTGAGTCGTCGCGATATCCCCGCGCGGAGTTCGTCGACATCGCGGGTCCGCAACCCGCGATGCCGCTGCAATAGAACATCGTCGTCCATCGCTGTGGTCCTCACCGTCCCTACGCGCTCCTATGCAGTCTCCGCCTGCTGGCGGATTTCCAGAAGAGAACGTGCATGCCCGTCGAGTCGACGGTCCTCGTCGGTCCGAGGTTCCCACTGCGGCACCCGCATCGATCGGCCTCGGTCGTCGAGTGCAACGAATATCGCGAGGGCGTGCGCGGCGAGTTCGGCGGCGCCGGTGCGTGGATCGATCGAGCGAACGTGCACGCTGAGATGCATCGACTTGTGCGTAGTGTGGATGAGCCGAGCGCCGATCTCCACCATGTTGCCGATCAACAACGGGCGGTAGAACCGGATCCCGCCGACGTAGGACGCAATCGTCTCGGCGCCGCTCCAACCCGATGCGCAGACGAAGGCAGCCTCATCGATCCAGCGCATCACGTTGCCGCCGTGCACTTTTCCACCCCAGTTGACGTCGCTCGGCGCCGCGAGGAAGCGCAACACTTTGCTCGGCGCATGCGAGGCGTCGCTGTAGCTCTGCTCGGCCATCTCAGCTTCGATGTTGTGGCGCACGGCAATCCGGCGGCGCGCCGCGAGCTGACGCCGCTGGTCCAGCAGCGTCGCGGGTATCCATGGCGGCACTGCGGCAGGTTTGCCTGCGTCGTCGACTGCGACGAAAACGGTCAGGCATTGAGCTGTTTCGCTGACGCTGCCTGTGCGCGGATCGCCAGACGAAACCGTCACGAGGATATGCATACTCGTGCGACCGGTATAGACGATCCGGGCGTCGATCTCGACGAGCTGACCCGCTTCGACAGGCCGGGAGAACCGGATGTTGCCGACGTACGCGGTCACGCAGTAGCGACCGCTCCATGCCGATGCGCATGCGTAGCCAGCCTTGTCCACCCATTCGAGCACTCGGCCGCCGTCGATGCGCTGCCGATAGCCCGCGTCGGACGATTTGGCGAGGAACCGTAGCGTCGACTCCGACGTCCGCGGTAGATCGATGGAAACCGACACGGCCACAACCTTTTACGCGGCCCGGACCGTACGAACGTCGATCGGAGCGCCCGTGGCGGCTCGCACCTGATCGACGCTCACACCCGGCGCGGTCTCGACCAGGACCAGCCCGTCCGGCGTCACGTCCAGCACAGCCATGTCGGTGATAATCCTTTGCACACAACGCAATCCGGTCAGGGGCAAGGTGCACTCGGCGAGGATTTTCGGGTCGCCGTTCTTCGAGACGTGCTCCATCATCACGATGACCTTGCGGGCGCCGTGAACGAGGTCCATCGCGCCACCCATGCCTTTGACCATGTGGCCGGGGATCATCCAGTTCGCCAGATCACCCTGTGCACTGACCTGCATAGCGCCGAGAACGGCAACGTCGACATGGCCGCCGCGGATCATGCCGAACGACTGCGACGAGTCGAAATACGACGCACCAGGCAGGACCGTGATGGTCTCCTTGCCTGCGTTGATCAGCTCGGGATCGAGTTCGTCTTCGGTCGGGTACGGACCGACGCCCAAGACGCCGTTCTCCGAGTGCAAGACCACGGTGATGTCCGGCGAGAGGTAGTTCGGAACCAACGTCGGCATACCGATGCCGAGATTCACGTACTGCCCGTCCTCGAGTTCCTGCGCGACGCGCGCGGCCATTTCATCGCGAGTGAGTGTCATGCCCGCACCGTCCTCTTCTCGATTCCGACCGTCACTTTGCCGACGTGCACCACGCGCTGAACGTGGATTCCCGGAGTGTGCACTTCGCCCGGGTCGATCTCCCCCGGCTCGACCAGGTGCTCGACCTGGGCAATCGTGATCCGGCCCGCAGTCGCCGCAGGCGGATTGAAATTCATTGCGCTGCGGCGGTATACGAGATTCCCGTGCCTGTCACCTTTCCAGGCGTGGACCAGCGCGTAATCGGTGACGATGCCGCGCTCCATCACGTAGGTGACGCCGTCGAATTCTCGCGTTTCCTTCGGACGGGTCGCGACCGCGATACCGCCCTTGCCGTCGTAGCGAAGCGGAAGTCCGCCATCTGCGACCTGGGTACCGACGCCTGCAGGGGTAAAGAACGCTGGGATGCCCGCACCTCCCGCGCGCATGCGCTCGGCAAGCGTGCCTTGGGGTGTGAGTTCCACTTCGAGTTCACCGGACAGGTACTGCCTCGCGAACTCCTTGTTCTCACCGACGTAGGAACTGATCGTGCGGCGGATCCGATGCTGCTCCAGCAGCACGCCGAGGCCGAAACCGGCAGTCCCGCAGTTGTTGCTGACGATCTCCAGATCGGTTGCGCCCTGCTCGAGTATTGCGCTGATCAGCACCTGCGGCACACCCACCAGCCCGAAGCCGCCGACCGCCAACGAAGCCCCGTCCGGGATATCGGCGACCGCTGCGGCTGCCGACGAAATGACCTTGTCCATCATGGCGATGAGTCTAACGCAAAATGTGCGCATTGTGAATGCTTGTTCGTATTGCGAACGCTCTGGTACATTGGCCTCGTGGTTGAGATAGCGCATGCGCGCAGTGGTTCAGGATCGACAGTCGTCCTCCTCGGCTCACTCGGCTCGGACCGGTCGATGTGGGATCCGCAGGTCCGGGCGCTGTCCGCCGATCACGACGTGCTGGCGGTCGACATCCGCGGGCATGGCGAATCTCCAGTCGCCACAGTCGACTACACGATTTCGTCATTGGCCGACGATGTCCTCGAGTTGCTGGATCGGCTCGACATCGGCTCGGCACACGTCGTCGGATTGTCGCTAGGCGGTGCGATCGCGCAGTATCTCGCCGCGCACGCGCCCACCCGGGTCCGGACGCTGACACTGCTCTGTACGTCGGCGAAATTCGGCGAGCCCGGCGGCTGGCTCGACCGGGCTGTTTTCGTTCGCTCGAATGGAACCGGAGCGCTGGCTGAGGCGGTTGTCGGCCGCTGGTTCAGCCCGGAGTTCGCCGGTTCCGTCGACAGTTGGGTCGCTATGGTCACCAACACGCCGGACGAGGGCTACGCGCGCTGCTGCGAGGCGCTGGCCCACTGGGACGGTCGCGCGGACCTGGTCCGCATCACCGCGCCGACCCTCGTCATCGCCGGTGCACAAGATCCCGCCACCACACCTGCCGATCTCGGTGCGATCGCCGATGCGATCCCCAATTCCACTCTGCACGTGCTGAATCCAGGCGCGCACCTCGTGAACGTCGAACAATCGGACGCCGTATCGAGGCTGATCGCCGACCACATCGCAGCACAGGGGTTGGATGGTGACCTATGACCGAACCAACGCCCGACTACGTCCAATCGCTGGCCAGAGGCCTCGCTGTCATTCGCGCGTTCGACGCCGAGCATCCTCGGCAGACGCTGAGCGAAGTCGCGAAAGTGACCGGCCTGACCCGCGCCACTGCCCGGCGCTTCTTGTTGACGCTGGTCGAGCTCGGTTACGTCCGCACGGACGGCTCGGTGTTCTCGTTGACGCCGCGCGTCCTCGATCTCGGCTACAGCTACCTGTCGAGCCTCACGCTCCCGGAAGTCGCAGGTCCGCATCTGGAATCGCTTGCCAAGCGGGTGCACGAGTCCGCGTCGGTGTCGATCCTCGATGGTGACGACGTGGTGTACGTGGCGCGCGTTCCAGTCAGCCGCATCATGACGGTGTCGATCAACATCGGCACCCGGTTTCCGGCGTTCGCGACTTCGATGGGCCGGGTACTGCTCGCCGGTCTCAGTGACGAAGATTTCGAAAAGTACCTGACCAGAGTCGAATTGGTCCCGCTGACCGGACGGACCATCGCCACCGTCGACGGCCTGCGCGAGGAGATCTCGCGCGTCCGCGCGGCCGGGTACTGCATCGTGGATCAAGAACTCGAAGAGGGACTGCGGTCGCTCGCCGCGCCGATCCGCAACCACAACGGCACCGTCGTCGCTGCTGTGAACGTCTCGACGCAGGCTGCTCGCTATACCGCGGCGGCCGTGCGCAAAGACCTCATCCCTCCCCTGTTGGAAACCGCCGAGGCCATTCATTCCGACCTCGGACGCGTCCAATCTCAACCCTGAACCGAAGGAAGCACCATGCCTGACGCCGTGATCTGCGAACCACTCCGTACACCGGTCGGCCGCTTCGGCGGCGTGTTCAAAGACCTGACGGCGGAATCCCTCGCGGCGACCGTGATATCCGAACTCGTTGCACGCAGCGGAATTTCGGGATCACAGGTCGACGATGTCATCTTCGGACAGGCTTCGCCGAACGGTGATGCCCCCGCGATCGGCCGAATCGCGGCACTCGACGCAGGTCTGGGAACAGACGTTCCCGGCCTCCAGGTCGATCGCCGGTGCGGCTCCGGACTGCAGGCGATCATTCAGGCCTGCATGCAGGTGTCGACCGGCGCGAGCGACCTGATCCTGGCCGGCGGTGTCGAATCGATGAGTCAGGCCGAGTTCTACGCCACCGGAATGCGGTGGGGCGTGAAAGGTGAGGGCGTAGCCCTCATGGATCGGCTCGCGCGTGCCCGCGTCACTGCGGGCGGTAAGAACTTCCCCGTTCCCGGCGGCATGATCGAAACCGCGGAGAATCTGCGCGCGGAATTCGCGATCAGCCGGGCGGACCAGGACGCGCTCGCCGTCCAGTCGCATCAGCGCGCGGTCGCCGCTCAGCAAGCGGGGCGTTTCGCCGACGAGATCGTCGCCGTGCCTGTGCCGCAACGCCGATCGGATCCGCTACTCGTCGACACCGATGAACATCCCCGAGCCGACACAAGCCTCGAGTCGCTCGCCAAGCTGCGCGCAATTCGGGCAAAGATCGATCCCGAGTCGACGGTCACCGCCGGTAATGCGAGCGGTCAGAACGACGGTGCCGCAGCGTGCATCGTGACCACGGCGGAGATGGCACGCGAGCTCGGATTGCGCCCGCTCGCGCGGTTGGCGTCGTGGGCAGTCGCCGGTGTGCCGCCGAGAACCATGGGTATCGGTCCGGTGCCTGCGACCGAAAAGGCCCTCGGCCGTCTACATCTCACCCTCGACGACATGGACGTCATCGAGCTGAACGAAGCTTTCGCCGCTCAGGCGCTGGCCGTGCTGCGGACCTGGAAGGTCGAGCCCGACGATGCGCGCCTGAACCCCAACGGTTCCGGGATTTCGCTCGGCCATCCGGTCGGCGCCACGGGTGCTCGAATTCTCGCGACGTTGCTGCGCGAACTCGACCGCCGTGAGGCGCGCTACGGCCTGGAGACGATGTGCATCGGCGGCGGTCAGGGCCTGGCTGCGGTATTCGAGCGCCTCACCTAACCCCGTGCGCGCGTCTCACCCCTCCAGGGGTGAAAATCACTCACAGTTACCAAGCGAGGGGAACCTCGAACTGTGAGTGATTTTTACCCCTCTGGGGGTGAGACGCGCGCACGGGTTGGGGGGTCAGCGCAACTGCGCCGAAAGACGTACGGCTGCATTCGGTTCGCCGTAGCCCTTGTATCCGCCGACCCGCTGAACGACCTCGAAGAACAGGTCTGCGCCGACGGTCCTGGTGAATAAGTGGAAGAACTCGCCATCGGCATTCGCGTCGTACAAGATGCCGAGCGTCCGCATCCGGTCGAGCAGTTCTGGGTGCAGACCGAATCGGGCCTCGAGATCGGCGTAGTAGTTCGGTGAGATCGGTAGTGGTTCATAGCCGCCCGCGACCATGTGGGTTGCCGTCGTGAAGATGTCCTCGCATGAGAACGCCACGTGACTGACACCGCCGCGGCGTGCGACCGGGATGTTCTCCATGCCGAACGCGTTGCCGTCCACCATGTTCAGCAGAATCCGCAACCGGGCGTCGCCGTCCCCCAAAGTGAGCGCCTGCGTGTGCATCAAGCCAACGGCATCGGTCACGTCGAGCCCCTCGTGCGGCTGCATGCCGAGCACGGACCGCAGGGCAAGCATCACGCCGTCCCAACTGTCGGCAGGCAACGCCAACGCTATGTGGTCGACGCCCGTGAACAGGGCGCGTTGCCGGCGCCACTGCGCGACCGGAATCGGGTACATCTCGAACGCGGACAACCAACCAGCACCGCTGCTCGGGCTACGCAGGTCCAGCGACGTCGCGTCGGTGACGCGGAGCCGCACGACGTCCGACTGTGCCGGGTCGGCGCCCGGCAGGTCCACTTCGCTCACCGGCATTTCCAGAGCGGCTGCCCGGCGCCCCCACGCGTCCGGATCAGCGCATCGGACACCGATTTGGGTGAGCGCCGGCAGGTCGGCCGGAATGCCCGGCGCAGTCCACACTGTGCCCGCAGTTGCGTCGACGGCGATCGTCAGCGAGCCGTGCCGCCACAGTTGCAAGTCGTGCTGACGATGGCGTCCGACGAGATGAAACCCTATGTGCCGCAGCATCTCCCGTAGCTCACCGTCTTTGCGTGGGCCCGCTGCCAGACGCAGGGAGACGACGCCGTCGATCGGAGCCGGGGCCGGTGGTGCGAACAGCGACAGCCCGCGTGTGTCGCATTCGCTCTCCTGCACGCGCGCGACCTCCTCCTGCAGATGCAGCAACGAACGATGGGCGTCCGCCGCGGTACGACCAGTGGCCGAATGCCGAAATACGTCGTTGAAGACCTCGAGCGACCACGGACCTGTGTAGCCGGAAGCCTGGACGTGCGCGCCGAAGGTCGCGAGGTCGAAATTGCCCTGTCCCGGGAAGTTTCGATGGTGCCTGCTCCACGAGAGCACATCCATGGACAGCCGCGGCGCATCGGCAAGCTGGAGGAAGAAGATCTTGTCGCCGGGGATGTCGCGGATTCCGCTGGGATCGTCGCCTCGCGACAGAATATGGAAGCTGTCCAGGCAGGTGCCGAGGGCCGGGTGGTCAGCGCGCGCGACGATGTCCCACGCATGCCGGTAGGTGTTGACGTGCGCGCCCCAGGCGAGAGCCTCGTACGCGATCCGAATGCCGCGCCGGTCCGCACGGACCGAGAGTTCGTGCAATTGCGCGGCCAGTCGGTCGTCGTCGCGCACGGCGGTCGGCAGCGGCGACGAGCAGACGAGAATCGTGTCGCACCCGAGTTGCGCCATGATGTCGAACTTGCGCTCGGCGCGAATCAGGTTCCGGGCGAATTGCTCGTCGTCGGTGGAATCCAGGTCTCGAAACGGCTGATACAGGTCGATCCTCAAGCCGAGATCGCCAGCCCTCGTGGCCAATTCACCTGGCGACAGTGGCGAGCTGACGAAGTCCGGCTCGAAAACCTCGAACCCGTCGAAGCCGGCATCGGCGATCGCGGTGAGTTTCTCCTCGAGCGATCCGCTCAACGACACCGTCGCCACCGACGTGCGGACCCGCGTACGGACTTGCGCCTGAGTGCTCATCGCACCATCACCGATTCCTCCTGGCGGATCAGGGCCGTCATGTGGTCGAACATTCGGTCGGCGTCGGGTTCGATGCCGGTGAAGATCCGGAATGCGTCGACCGCCTGGAACACGGCCATGCCTGCGCCGCTCAGTGTTCGTGCCCCGACCTCGCGGGCGGCACGAAGAAGGTCCGTCTCCAGTGGGCGGTACACGACGTCGGCGACCCAGAGATCGGGTCGGAGCAACTCTGGCGGCACCGCCGAGCCGGGGTGTGCAGCCATTCCCATCGGGGTCGCATTCACCAGTCCGTCTGCTGTCGACAACCGCTCGGGCAGATCGGCAAGTGCGGCGATAGAAATATCGGCGGCGACGAACGCCGGGGCCAGTCGGTCGCGCAGTTGCAGCGCTCTGACTATGTTGTTGTCCACCAACGTGATTCGGCCGACTCCTCGTCTGAGCAAGGCATACGCGACGGCGACGCCCGCTCCCCCCGCGCCGAGCTGCACGACGTTGTCCATGGCGGCGCCGGTGAGACTGCGGTCGAGGTTGCGGGCGAAGCCGGACCAGTCGGTGTTGTGCCCGATCGCCTTTCCCTCCTCGAACACCACGGTGTTGACCGCGCCGAGGAGTTCGGCGTCAGCGGACAGTCCGTCGAGGCAACCGATCACTGCTTGCTTGCAGGGGTGCGTGATGTTGAGTCCACGAAAGCCCAGTTCCTGTGCGCTCCACACCAATCGCGGCAGGTTCGACGTGCTCAGGCTGAGGTGGTCGAGGTCGATGATCCGGTAGGCGTAGGTGAGGCCGTGCCTGCGACCCTCTTCCTCGTGCATCGGCGGCGTCAGCGACGCGCGGATTCCGGACCCGATAAGGCCGCACACAATCGATTCGATCATGATCATGCCTCCGTCGCGCGGCAGAGCCACTCGATCGCCGCGCGGTAGCCGCCGGTACCGAGACCGCAGAGGACGGCGTTGGCGACGGGCGAGACCAGCGAGCGATGCCGGAATTCCTCGCGTGCGTGAATGTTGGTGATATGCACTTCGACCACGGGAACCTCGAGCATTGCGATCGCGTCGCGCAGTGCCACCGAGGTGTGCGCGTAGCCACCGGGGTTGATCACGACGCCGGACGTCGTTCCCCGGGCCGCGTGGATCCAATCAATGAGTGCGCCTTCATGATTGGACTGCTGAGTGTCGACGGTCCGGCCGAACGAAGCCGCGGCCTTCCCACACAGGTCGACGACGTCGGCGAGGGTTTCCCGACCGTAGAGGTCCGGCTGACGCGTCCCCAGCAGGTTCAGGTTCGGACCGTTGAGCACGAGAATGGGGAGGTCGGTCGTCGGCACTGGACGATCCCTTCGTAATGTACGAACTAGTGAGTTAACTCACGACGATACTCCACCGATCGCGTCATGCAAAGAGGTCCAGCCGCACCAGCGTTAGAGTGACGCCATGTCGCCCGACCAGACCAGCGCTGCACCACCCGCCAAGCGCAGGCGCAACAGCGACCTCACAAGAGAGAACATCATCGAGGTCGCGACGAAAGAATTCGCCGACAACGGGTTCGCCGGCGCGCGGGTGGACGTGATCGCGGAGCGGACGCACACGACGAAAAGGATGATCTACTACTACTTTTCAGACAAAGAGGGTCTGTACACCGCGGTCCTCGAGCGTTCGTACGGCGAGATCCGCCAGCAAGAGAACAAGCTCGACATTGCGGGCCTCGACCCCGTCGCAGCCATCAGGGCACTCGCGGAACTCACTTTCGACCACCACGACCGGCACCCCGACTTCATCCGGCTCGTCGCGAACGAGAACATGCTGCATGGCGAGCACATTCGGAAGTCGGCGGTCCTCAGCGGACTCGGCGCGCCGGCAGCAGACCTCGTCTCGCAGATCCTCGCGGAAGGCCAGCAGGCCGGACTCTTCCGGACCGACGTGGATGCACTCGACGTGCACATGATCATCAGCAGCTACTGCGTCTTCCGAATGGCGAACAAGTACACCTGGGACGCCCTGTTCAAGCGCGATCTGACCGCGCCGGGATCGCGCGACCACCAGCGCACCATGCTTGCAAACATGCTCGTCGCGTTCCTCCGCGACACCGCACACTGACTGCGCACCACTCCCACCTGCGACAACACTCGCATCTAGCTTTTTATGAACTATTTGGTTAATACTGTTGCCCTATGGCGGTGGTGCGCGTTACATTCGTTTGCACCGCATCGCGAACAGATGTTCGTCATACGAACACGAGGCGGTAATCATGCGATATGACCCAGGAGAACCGATGACCGCCAGCACCCTCGATGCGCCCGGAGCCCCCACCGCCCCGCCCGATACAACCAAGGTCAAGCGCGCAGCCGTCGCCAGCTTCCTGGGCAGCATGCTCGAGTATTACGACTTCTACATCTACGCGTCCGCCGCGGCGCTGGTGTTCGGCAAGGTGTTCTTCCCCGCCGCGAATCCCGCTGCCGGGACGCTGCTTTCGCTGGCGACGTTCGGCGTCGCCTACATTGCAAGGCCATTCGGCGCCGTGATCCTCGGCCATTTCGGTGATCGCGTCGGACGCAAGCGCGTCATGCTCATCACCTTGGTGATGATGGGATCGTCGACCTTTCTGATCGGCTGTCTGCCGTCGTACTCGGCGATCGGAGTAGTCGCCCCAATCCTGTTGGTGGCGTTGCGAGTTCTGCAGGGCATCTCCGCCGCGGGCGAACAGAGCGGCGCGAACTCACTGACCCTCGAGCACGCACCCTTCGGCCGCCGGGCGTTCTTCACGAGTTGGACCCTGACCGGAACCCAGGCCGGATTCATCCTGGCCACAGCGGTATTCCTCACGGTCGCCAACCTGCCCGACGACGCGCTGCTCACCTGGGGTTGGCGCGTCCCGTTCTGGTTCAGCTTCCTCGTTGTCGTCCTCGCCTACGTCGTTCGTCGCCGCCTCGACGAGCCCGAGGTGTTCAAGGAGGAGCAGGAGACCGATCAGGTCGCCAAGTTCCCGGTCGTGGAACTGTTCCGCACCCATAGCTCGGACGTCCTTCGAGTCATCCTGTGCGCCTTCATCGCGGTGTGCAGCACGATCTTCGCGGTGTTCGGTCTGGCATTCGCGACAAGCCCTGAAGTAGGCGTATCGCGGACGACGATGCTCCTGGTGGCGGTCGTAGCCAACATCATTGCGCTGGTCAGCCAGCCAACACTTGCGATCCTCGCCGACCGGATCGGCCGCAAACCGGTCTTCATCACCGGCGTACTCGGTTGCGGCGTCATGGTTTTCGTGTACTTCAAGGCAATAATGAGCGGAAACGTTCCGGTCATCTTCCTCGCCGGAGCGTTGCTCATCGGCATCTGCTACGCAGCACCGAATGCGATTTGGCCGTCGTTCTACGCCGAAATGTTCAACACCAAAGTTCGGTTCTCCGGAATCGCCATCGGTACCCAAATCGGTTTCGCCCTCGCCGGTTTCGCACCCACCATCGCATGGACCTTGGTCGGTAACAGCCGGACCAACTGGCTGCCCGTCGCAATCCTCGTGGCGATCTGCTGCGCAGCCGCCGCCGCATCGGCCGCCACCGCCCGCGAAACATATCGGGTCCCGCTCACCCAGCTGGGAAAGCCGGTCGCCTAACCCCCGTGCGCGCGTCTCACCCCTCCAGGGGTAAAAATCACTCACAGTTACCAAGCGAGGGGAACCTCGAACTGTGAGTGATTTTTACCCCTCTGGGGGTGAGACGCGCGCACGGGTTGGGTTGGCGAAGCCCCTACTTGTTCTTGAAATACGAGACGTCGTCGTTGCCGATGAGGTCGGGGACCGTCCAGCCGTCGAGGTCGTATTCGGCCAAGCACTCTTCGGCGAGACCCTTCATCTGCGAGACTCCCCCGCGCGCCTGGGCGGCGAACAGTAGCTCCGCCTTGACGTTCTCGTGGTTGCCGGAGTAGTTGCGCTCGTAGAGCTCATGCCGACCGCCGAACTCGGAGCCGACCGAATCCCACAGTGCCTTCATGATTTTCACGCGCTCGACGGCGGGCATGCCGTCGGATCCGCGGACGTACTTGTCGAGATACGGCCGGACCTCGGCGCTCTTGAAATCCAAAGAGCTGGAGGGCAAGTAGATCAGCCCCGACGCCACATCCTGCTCGATGATCTCCTTCACGCGCGGGTAGCCCTGGATCATGAACATGCGATAGGTCAGACCGTATTCGAGCTTCGGGATAACGGTGTCGCCGATCCACGGCTCGGGGTCGCGGGCCATCGACTCCGACAGCGACCAGAACAGGTTGCGCCACCCGATGACCTCGCCGACCCGAGTCTGCACACCCCGGAACCCGCCGGACCCGGTCGCGTCGAGAGCCTTCATCAGCAGGCCGGCGATGAAGTCGAGCTTGACCGCCAACCGCGTGCAGCCCTGGAATGTGAAGCGCGGCAAGAAACCTGACTGCGGGAAGAAAGCGTTGATCTTCTCGACGTCGCCGTACATGAAGACGTTCTCCCACGGCACCAGCACCTTGTCGAAGATGAAGATCGTGTCGTTCTCGTCCATCCGGCTCGACAGCGGGTAGTCGAACGGACTGCCCATGACCGCGGCGTTCTGTGTGAACGACGACCGGCAGATCAGCTTCACACCAGGCGCATCCATCGGCACCGTGCAGATGAGCGCGAATTCCTTCTTCTTGATCGGCAGACCGTAGTGCGCGATGAAGTTGTAGTTCGTGATCGCCGACCCGGTCGCCACGACTTTCGCGCCCGACACGATCAGGCCTGCGTCGGTTTCCTTCTCCACCTTCATGAACACATCGCCGACCTCGTCCGGCGGCAAGTTCCGATCCACCGGCGGGTTGATGATCGCGTGGTTCCAGTACAGAACCTTCTCCTGCGATTCGCGATACCACCGCTCCGCATTCTCCTGGAACGGCGAGTACAACTCCTTGTTCGCGTGCAGCGTTCCGAGGAACGACGCCTTGTAATCGGGGCTGCGACCCATCCAGCCGTAGGTCATTCGCGCCCACGTCGCGATCGCGTCGCGTTCTTTGAGCAGGTCGTCGGCCGAATGCGGCGCCTTGAAGAACGGCATCGTGACGCCGCCGTTCCCGGTGTCGGTCGGGCTGGTGACCTTGTCGACATTCGGTCCGGTGTGCATCGAGTCGTAGAGCCGGGCCGTCATGCGGATTGGGTTACGGAACGCGGGATGAGTGGTGACGTCCTTGACTCGCTCGCCGTGCAACCAGATCTCGCGGTCGTCTTTGAGCGATTCGATGTACTCGTTACCAGTCATCGGTCGGGTCGCGTAGTTCTTCGGCTCCGCGGCGGTTGGGGCGTCATCGAGGATGGTCATGTCATTGCCTTTCGGGTAAGTGAATCAGATGGCTTGGAGAAGATGCATGGGTGTGAACGAGGTCGTCGCGGCGAACCAGCCGATCTCCGGGTCGTCGCACGAACCGTTCCAAGGAACATGTGCCGACGGCACCCCGAGTTCGTGAAATGTGCTGCGGTAGAAGATCAACGGCGGTTGACCGCTCGACACTGCGTCGACGATCTCGCCGATGAAGATCACATGGTCGCCGCCGTCGTACTCCGCCCACGGAATGCAGGAGAACGTCGCAGCCGCCCCACAGATGACGGGAGCGGTCGGCCCCTCCGCCCACAGCGGTTCGGGGTTGCACGGTCGGCCTGCGAAGTGCATAGCGGTATCGACTTGGTCCGCGGCGAGCACATTGACCGCGAAAGGCGCGCCGCTGAGGTATTTGCACGCCTTCGATTTCTTGGTCATCGTGATCTGGCACAAACGCGGTTCCATGGACACCGCGGTGAATGCGGTGACGGTCGCACCGTGCGAATTTCCGTCGCTGTTTCGGCACGTGATGACGGTGACGCCACTGGCAAACTGACCGAACACGTTGCGTAGTTCGCGTTGATCGACCATGGCGAGCCTCCCTTCGTCAACTGGTGGACACGAAGGTAGGACCGCCTTTCACCTGCGTCGATCCGCTGAACGCGGCGTCGATCCACATTGCGCGACCACTTGCGACGCCGGTCACATTGGCACTTGGCAGGCGGCATGGTTCACACTTGAATGAAGTGATAGACAACAGCGATCGGCCAATGCAGCCCGTCGCCGATCCGCGGGATTGGGACGAGGCGTCGCACGCTGTCTCGGATGCGTACTTCCCGCACGCCTTGCATCCCCTCACGCACTCGACTGCGTCGAACGTTTCGGTCGACAGCATGGCGATCGGGCCGGTCCGTATCGCGCACATCGGCTGGGGTGCGCCCGTCACAGTCGATACCGATCATCCCGGCGGTTACGCCGTGAACATCCCGCTATCCGGTCATCTGGACTCGGTGATCGGCCGCCAGGAACTCGTCGCAACGCCTGACTCCGCGACCATCTATCCCCCGGACACCCCGACATCGATCCGGCGATGGTCCGAGTCGTGTCGCATCATCGGCGTGCGGTTCGAGCGTGACTATTTGCACCGCGAGATGACGAACATCCTGGCGGGCCACAACGTGCCGGTCCCCGACCACCTGGATCTGTCGACGCCTGCGGGCGCAGGCTGGCTGCGCTTGGTCCGGTCATTGTCGGACGCACCGACAGGTCAGCAGCATCCCCTTGTCACACAACAACTTTCCGGGGCATTGACGACCGCGTTCGTCCTCGCCGCTGTTCCCGACGACGACACCGACACACGCCCCCGGCCGCGGATCGTCAAGCGAGTGCTCGACGAGATGCACGACGATCCCGCCCGGCCGTGGACTGCGGGCGACATGGCCGCGGTTGCCGGCGTCAGCGTCCGCCGACTGCAGGAAGGCTTTCGTGAGTATCTGAACGCAAGTCCCCGCGACTGCCTCGTCGACATCCGGTTGCAACGCGTGCACGACGACCTCCTGCGCGGCGACGGCACCTTCACCGTCGCCGATATCGCCATGCGCTGGGGCTTCACTCACACCGGTCGATTCGCCGCCGCATATCGGCAGAAGTACGGCGAGCCACCGTCGGAGACGTTGCGGCGCTAGCTATTCCGGGAGCTCCGCGCCGGTTCGCTCGGCCACCATGTAGGTGGCGTACCACTCGGGCCAGTTCTCGTCGTACTCGCCGCCGTGGCGCTTCTCGTGCTCACCGTGTGCTGCCGACGCCCGCTTCAGCGCTTCAGCCAGGTCGCTCACCGAGGTGAACGACGCAGTGTCTACCCGCCCTGGCAGCCGCGTAGTGACCTCCTGCAGCAGCCAACTGTTGCCGTCCGGGTCGCTGAATGTGGCAAACGAGCCATAGCTGGTGCCATCCTCGGACCGGCCGGCAACGCGACTGTCGGCGCCGTCCGGCTCGAACTGGGCACCGGGCGCCCCCGGGTGAAACACCGCGCTGACCTGCGCACCATTGGCCACCAACTGGCTGCGCGCGGCCTCGATATCGGTGACGACCAAGTAGAGACCGCTCGCCGAGCCGGGCTCTGCCGACGTGATCTTCGAGCCGAACTGGACCGAAGCCGGCGAGCCCGGCGGTGTGAACTGGACGATGCGGAACCCGTTTTCGAAGGCGAAGTCGGCGTCGAGCCGCCACCCTAGAGCGCTGTAGAACGTCTTCGCGCGGTCGACGTCCGACACCGGAATGATGGCTGCTTCGAACTTGAGCTCGGCCGGGCCGCTGGTAGTCATGGGTTCTCCTTCGACGGTTGCGTCGCTGCTGACTACCAGTGTTTCTATCAGCTACGACGCAGCCGCGAGGCGACGATCGGGATGACGATTGCTGCGGCGACGAGGTGGGTCAGCATCAGCGTCAGCTTGGTGTCGATCGCGGCATTCACGACCGCGTCAGGGACGAGCGATAACGCGGTCAGCGCGACCGTCGTCCGGACGAACACCAGGCGGGGGTTGCGTGCCCAACGGCGCAGCGCCGCGGCAAGCACGATGCCGATCGCAGCGAAAATCACTGTCAGCTGGGCGAATCCTGCGAGCGGGATCTGCTGACCTTCGATGGCGAGGGAGACGCCGGCGGTATGAGCAACTGCGGCAACGGCGGTCGTCGCGGCTGCGGCTCCGACGGCGGCCAATGCAGCGGGACGCCAGAATGCCGGTGCGGCAACATCGGAGCGGACGGCGGAAGCGGTGTGTGCGATGGCGGTCATGTCGATCTCCTGTTGGTGGTGCGGCAACCTTTTGTTGCCTCTCAGCAGTTCCACGAACAGGTCGGACCCGATACGACAGCCTCGACAGACTTTCTTCGAATTCTTAGGTAACGAGTCGGTCACGCCGCCGAGTCAGGTACGCACGCTCCGCCACATTCTGGGTCGCGTCGATCGCGGCGTCGTACGCCGACCGCGCGTCTGCGCTTCGCCCCAGTCTGCGCAGCATCTCGGCACGGGCCGCGTGCCAGGAGTGATAGCGGTCGAGTGCCAGTTTGTCGATGATGGCCAGCCCGACGTCCGGACCGTCGAGCTCGGCGACGGCGACCGCCCGATTGAGTGCGACGACCGGCGTCGGCGCGACGGCATACAGCTGGTCGTAGAGCGCGACGATCTGATTCCACTCGGTGTCGCGCGCGTCGCGAGCGTCGGTGTGGACAGCATTGATCGCGGCCAACAGCTGATAGTGCCCTGGTCGGGACTTGTTCGCCGCGACACTGGCCAGGCACTCGCGGACCAGCGCGTGACCTTCGGTGATGAGTGTCCGATCCCAACCTGAGCGGTCCTGCTCGTCGAGCATCACCAGATCCCCGCCACGGACTCGAGCGGCCCTGCGCGCCTCGGTCAGCAGCATGAGGGCCAGCAAGCCCGCGACTTCGCCGTCGTCAGGCAACAGTTGCCGCAGGATGCGACCCAGTCGGATCGCCTCGGCGGTCAGGTCGGCGCGGATGGGATTCTCGCCGGCACCCGCGAGGTAGCCCTCGTTGAAGACCAGATAGATGACGGCGAGAACGCCGCCCAACCGGTCGGTGACGTCGTCCTGGTCGGGCACGCGGAACGGAATCTTCGCGGCCTTGATCTTGGCTTTCGCGCGGGTGATGCGTTGCGCCATAGTCGTTTCGGCGACGAAGAAGGCGCTCGCTATCTCCTCGACCGTGAGCCCGCCGAGCAGCCGCAAGGTCAGAGCAACGCGCGCCTCCGGAGCGAGGGCCGGGTGAGCGCAGGTGAACATGAGCCGCAGACGGTCGTCTTCGACCAGTCCTGTGGGCTCGTGCGGGGTGGGGTCTTCGATGATCATGGCTGCCTGATGCTTGGTGTCGCGCAGGGAATCGCGGCGAATCCGGTCGATGGCCCGGTGAGCAGCAGTAGTCGTCAACCAGCCACCCGGGTTGGGCGGGATGCCATCGACCGGCCACCGCTCGATGGCGACGATCAAGGCCTCCCCCGCCGCGTCCTCGGCGATGTCGAGATCGCCGAAGCGTCGGGCGAGAGAGGCGACCACCCGGCCGTACTCCTCGCGATAGATCCGAGCGATCTCGCCGCGTGAGTCGTCTGTCATGCGTCGTCGAAGGACCGGATCTCGAGCCGTGCACCGCACGCCTTCGACGCTCGCGCCGCGATCTTCAGGACTGCGTCGAGATCAGGGGCTTCAACAACCCAGAACCCGCCGAGGAACTCTTTGGTCTCGAGGAACGGTCCGTCGGTGACGATGACATCGCTGCCCCGGTTATCCACCACCGTCGCTTCCTCGGGACGTCCGAGGCCGCCGGCGAAAACCCACGAGCCCTCGGCCTTCAACTCCTCGTTGAACACACCCGTTGCGTCCCACGACTTTTCCTTTTCCTCTTGTGGGAGGTCGTACACGCTCTCGTCGACGATCACGGAAATCAGGTACTGAGCCATAGCGGAATCCTCTCATCGGTGACGACCGTTCGGTGCGTCTCTACCACCTCCACGAACGGACCAAACCCAATACGACAGCCTCCTCGAAATTAACTCAGGTGGCCCGTATCGGCACTCGATACGGCCATCAGCCCTGGCGGCGATCGTGCGCGGACGCTATCTTCAACCACACGCGAGGTGGTGGACATGCTGACCCGATCGGGCTTTGTACTCCCGGCCAGGACGACGAAACCGTCGGACTGGGCCGAGATGCTGCGCGAGCATTTCGTAGCGTTGGATGTCGCCGATTTCGACGGCGAGCATTTCACCGGCGCGGTGCAGTCGTCCGACGTGGCGCACCTGAAGGTGGCGACAGTGCAGTCGACCGAGCAACGTATCGGTCGCAGCCGGGGCCTCATCCGATCCGACGACAGCGACTATCTGCAGATCGGAATGATCCGTCGCGGACGCGCGCGGGTCACCCAGGACGGTCGCGAATGCTTGCTCACCCCTGGGGATTTCGTGCTGTACGACACCACACGACCGTTCGACTGGCGGTTCGAGGGACATCCCGACGACGACTCCTGGAACCTCGAGGTCTTCACCTGGAAGAGAAACGCCCTCGCGTTCAGCGAGCCGGAGATCCGAAACCTCACGGCCATCGCGTTCGACGGCCGGGCCGGCGTCAGCGGTCTTCTGGGGCGCTTCCTGCACGACGTCGTGACGATCAGGAACTCTCCGGACGCCGCTGGAGTAGGTGATTGTGCGATCGTCGACGAGGTCGGCGATCTCGTGCACGCGATCATGCGCAGCCTTGTCGTACCGACCCGATCCGTGGGCGCCGATCTGTACGCTGCCGCGATCTCGGCGATCGACGAACGGCTCGCTGATCCGCAGCTTTCTCCGACCGATATCGCTGTAGCCCTGCGGATTTCGACTAGGCAGCTGCATCGGATGTTCGCCGACCAGACCGCGACCGTGTCGCGCACGATACGAATGCGGCGCCTGGAACGCTGCCGCCGCGAGATGGTCGCACCCGCAGCCGCAAGTCGAACGCTGCAACAGATATCGAGTCACTACGGTTTCACAGATCTCACCATCTTCAGCCGCGCGTTCAAACAGCAGTACGGGATGAGTCCGCGCGAGTACAGGGCGATGGCAACCGGCTCGTAGCCGCCCTGCCCTGGACGAAAGTTGTCGCCGAGGGCCAACAAGTAGGCGCTGTGCGCCAAGTCGGTGACCGCTAGCGCCGATAGCTTTGGGTCAGTCGGAAGTTGACTTCCGATCCACGAATCCCGAACAGCCCGAACGTTGTTCAGCCCAGAACTCGGAGCGCTTCCCATGGAATCCGCAATCGATACACATCTCGTCTGCCCGCGCGCGTTGTCGCGGCGTGTCCCCGACAATTACGAGCCCCCGTTCCCAATGTGGGTGGGCCGAGCCGATGAACAGGTCACGCAGGTGACGATGGCCTACCTCGGCGTCCAGTACCGCGGCGACGCGCAGCGACCCGCCGCCTTGCAGGCGATGCGTCATCTCGTCGACAGTTTCGGCCTCGCCGACGGTCCCGTGCACCACGATCTGACCCACCACACCGACAAGCAGGGTTACGACAACCTGATGATCGTCGGCTACTGGCGAGACCCCGCTGCGCATTGTCGCTGGTTGCGGTCACCGGCCGTCGCGAATTGGTGGTCCTCGCAAGACCGACTCTCTGAGGGACTCGGGTTCTTCCGCGAGATCGTCTCCCCCCGCGTCGAGCAGTTCGAAACCCTCTATGCATTCCAGGACACGCTTCCCGGAGTCGGCGCCGTGATGGACGGCGTCAGCGGCGACATCAACGAACACGGCTACTGGGGGTCGATGCGCGAACGGTTCCCGATCGCCCAAACAGACTGGATGCAACCCGTCGGCGACTTACGTATCGTCGCCGGAAATCCAGTCGACGGCGGACGTGTCGTGGTTGCGGGCCACGACAACATCGCGTTGATCCGGTCCGGACAGGACTGGATCGACACCGATGCAGCCGAACGCGCTCTATACCTCGACGAACTGCTGCCAACCCTGCACGCGGGCATGGATTTTCTGCGTGACAACGGCGAATCTGTGGGTTGCTACAGCAACCGATTCGTTCGCTCCATCGATCTGGACGGCAACTTCCTCGACGAGAGCTACAACATCGGCCACTGGCGCTCACTCGACAAACTCGAGCGTTGGGCCGAATCCCATCCAACGCACTTGCGAATCTTCACCAAATTCTTCCAAGTGGTCACGGGTCTGACGAAACTTCGTCTCTACCATGAGGTTTCGGTATCCGATGCGCGGAGCCAGGTGTTCGAATACATCAACTGTCACCCACAGACAGGCATGCTGCGTGACGCACACCAGGAGTGCCTCCGATGACAGTCGAGCGACCCAATGCCGACCTGATCGATTCTGCAGCAGAACATTTCGGCTTCACACTCGATGCCGACTCGCGCGCGGAATTCGTCGGACTCGTCGACGGTGCACTGGGGTCCTACGACGTGGTCGATGCGTTGTACGCAGAAGCTGCGCCGTCGACTCCGGTTCGCGGCCACGAGTTTCCACCAGTCGATCGAAATCCGTTGGGCGCCTGGTATGTCACGACTTCGATCGCTGCCGAGTCACCGAGCGGACCACTCGCCGGCCTCCGCGTTGCAATCAAGGACAACGTCGCGGTGGCAGGTGTGCCGATGATGAACGGCTCACTGGCTTTGGAGGGCTTCCTTCCTTCACGAGATGCGACCGTGGTAACACGGCTCATCGGTGCCGGCGCCACGGTGTCGGGCAAAGCGGTATGCGAGGACTTGTGTTTCTCGGGTTCGAGCTTCACACCGGCGACTGGTCCGGTACGCAACCCGTGGAACCCGGCCAGGGAAGCCGGGGGCTCGTCGGGTGGTAGCGCAGCGCTGGTTGCCAACGGCGATGTGGATCTCGCGATCGGCGGCGACCAGGGCGGCTCCATCCGTATCCCCGCCTCGTTCTGCGGCGTGGTCGGCCACAAGCCGACCTTCGGCCTGGTGCCGTACACCGGCGCCTTCCCGATCGAGCGAACCATCGACCACCTCGGCCCGATCGCACGGACCGTCGCCGACGCGGCACGAATGCTATCGGTGATCGCGGGGCGTGACGGCAACGATCCGCGCCAACCGGAGGGCCTCGAGGTTGGCGACTATGTGTCCAGCCTCGCCGCCGGAGTCGAGGGACTCCGTATCGGTGTCGTCGCAGAGGGATTCGGCCACGAGGTCTCCCAGGCAGAAGTCGAAGAGGTAGTTCGTGCGGCTGTGGCGCGGTTCGGCGAGGCCGGCGCAGTGGTCGAATCCGTCAGCATTCCATGGCACCGGAACGCATTTCACGTCTGGAATGTGATTGCCACCGACGGTGGTGCGTATCAGATGCTCGACGGAAACGGCTACGGACTGAACGCCGAGGGACTCTACGATCCCGAGCAGATGGCCTACTTCGCGAAACAACGCGTTACGCACGCTGATGAACTTTCCGAGACCGTGAAACTCGTTGCTCTGTGCGGCCACCACGGAGTGAAGACGTTGGGCGGCGCAAGCTACGGCAAAGCCCGCAACCTGGTGCCGACGGCACGCGCGGCGTACGACGCGGCGCTGGCACGGTACGACGTGCTCGTGATGCCGACGCTGCCCTACGTCGCCTCGGAGCTACCCGCGCCCGATGTCGACCGCGCGACCTATGTGACCAAAGCACTCGGAATGATTGCCAACACAGCACCTTTCGACGTAACCGGGCATCCCGCATTGTCGGTGCCTGCCGGACTCGTCGACGGGCTTCCCGCCGGAATGATGATCGTCGGCAAACGCTTCGACGACGCCACAGTGTTGCGGGTAGGGCACACATTCGAACAAATTCGCGGTGAGTTCCCCTCGCCGACATCGGCTTCACGTCGGCTCGCGCGCGTCTGAAGCGCCCCTTTTCAGCCCCAACAGAAAGGTCAGCCCATGTCCGTCATGATCGAACATGATCAGCACATCACCAACGCCCCAGGCGTTCCCGAGCAAGCCCCCGCTCGCGACCGCGCGTGGGCCTTACACGAGGCGCTCAACAGCAAGGGCCATGTACCCGACGGGTACGCCGAAAACTGGAAGAAGACATTCGAAGAGGACTTCACCCCTCGCAAGGGCGCGGAACTCGTCGCTCGGGCCTGGACCGACCCAGAGTTCCGTGAGCTGCTGCTCACCGACGGAACCGCGGCAGTCGGCCAGTACGGCTACCTCGGCCCCCAGGGCGAGTACATCACTGCCCTCGAAGACACACCGACCCTGAAGAACGTCATCGTGTGCTCGCTGTGCTCCTGCACGGCCTGGCCCATCCTCGGCCTGCCGCCGACTTGGTACAAGAGCTTCGAGTACCGGGCACGCGTCGTCCGGGAGCCCCGCAAGGTGCTCGAGGAAATGGGCACCACACTCCCTGAAGACGTGACGGTCAAGGTCGTCGACACCACAGCCGAAACCCGCTTCATGGTGTTGCCTGTGCGACCCGCAGGCACCGAAGGGTGGACCGCACAGCAGCTTCAACAGATCGTCACCAAGGACGTCTTGATCGGCGTCGCAGTACCTCAGGTCCCCTGAACCACAACGCATTCGAAAGGAAACACACCATGGATGGAGTACACGACCTCGGCGGAAAGCAGGGGTTCGCCACAGTCGACCACAAGATCAACGAGTACGAGCATGGTCAGACCTACTCGGACCCATTTCACTCCGACTGGGAACACCTGCCGTACAGCCTGTTCTTTCTCGGCGTCGCCGAAATGGGCAAGTTCAGCGTCGACGAAGTCCGCCACGTCGTCGAACGCATTGCGCCCGTGCACTATTTGGTGACGCCGTATTACGAGCGCTACGCAATCGGTGTGGCCACGTTGATGGTCGAGACCGGGGTTCTGACCCAAGCCGAACTCGAAGCCTTTGCCGGCGGCCCGTTCCCGCTCGCACTCCCGGTCACGTCACCAGGTCGGCCCGCGCGCTCGGACAATCACGTCTACAACGTTGGTGACACCGTCCGCGTGCGCGACGAATACTTCGCCGGTCACATCCGCATGCCGGCGTACTGCCGGGGCCGCACCGGTGTGATACGCCACCGCACCGGCGAAAAGTGGCCGCTCCCAGACGCAATCGGCCACGGCCGGACCGACGGTGGCGCCGAACCGACCTACCACGTCGAGTTCACCGGCAAGGAACTGTTCGGCTCGGACACCGACGCCGACGCCGTCATGGTCGACCTGTTCGAGGGCTACCTCGAACCTGCCGGCGCCTGAACCTTTTTCACCAGATCTCCGGTAGCGGGTATGCCTGACTTCGTTGTCCATACCCGCTACCGGCTACCACTCCCCCGCCAGAGAGGCTCACCGCCATGGCTGACACCCGCCTGCCTGTCACAGTGCTGTCCGGCTTCCTCGGTGCTGGCAAGACCACTCTCCTCAACCAGATCTTGCGTAACCGAGAGGGCCGACGTGTCGCGGTCATCGTCAACGACATGAGTGAGATCAACATCGACAGCGCTGAAGTCGAGCGAGAGATAACGCTCAGCCGCTCCCAGGAAAAGCTCGTCGAGATGACCAACGGCTGCATTTGCTGCACTCTGCGCGAAGACTTGCTCGCCGAGATCAGCGCGCTCGCAGCCGCGGGCCGATTCGACTACCTCCTCATCGAATCCTCCGGCATCTCCGAACCTCTTCCCGTGGCAGAGACTTTCACGTTCATCGACACCAACGGTCGCGCGCTGGCGGACATTGCGCGACTCGACACGATGGTGACCGTCGTCGACGGCTACAGCTTCTTGCGTGACTATCGCACCGGTGGAGAGGTCGATGCCGAAGCGCCCGAAGATCAGCGTGATATCTCTGATCTCTTGGTCGATCAGATCGAATTCGCCGATATCATCCTCGTCAGTAAGACCGACCTCATCTCTGAGAGCCAGGTCAACGAATTGACCGCCGTGTTGCGCTCGCTGAATGCTGCTGCCCAGATCGTGCCGATGACCCACGGCATCCTTCCGCTCGACACGATCATGAACACCGGGCTGTTCTCGCTCGAAAAGGCGGCGCGGTCGCCGGGGTGGCTGAAAGAACTCCAAGGCGAGCACACACCGGAAACCGAAGAATATGGAGTCAGCTCGGTCGTCTACCGGGAGCGCGCGCCATTCCATCCGCAACGCCTGCACGAATTCCTCAGTGGCGACTGGACCAACGGAAACCTGCTGCGGGCGAAGGGTTATTTCTGGAACGCTGCCCGCTTCACCGAAATCGGCAGCATTTCGCAGGCCGGCCACCTCATCCGGCACGGCTATGTCGGGCGTTGGTGGAAATTCCTGCCAGACGACATGTGGCCCGGGGACGACTACCGCCGCAACGGCATCCTCGACAAATGGGAAGAACCCGTCGGCGACTGCCGTCAAGAGCTGGTCTTCATCGGCCAAGGAATCGACGCCGAGACTTTGCGCCATGAGCTCGACGCGTGCCTGCTGACCACCGACGAAATCCGCCTCGGCACCGACACCTGGACCAGCTGGAACGATCCGCTATCAGCCGCGACGTAAGGCGCTACCCGTGACCCATGTCGGTACTCAGCAAGGCCGCGGCTTCGAGTACACACGGAACCGCGTGGGCACGAAACCCTTCCGGGGTGTTGCGTGCCGTCGATGTCGAGCAGGCGATGACACCGACGACGGCGCCGCTCGCGTCGCGGACCGGAGCTGCCACCGAGATCAGCCCCTGTTCCAGTTCTTCGGACGTGAGCGCGTAGCCCTGCTCGCGGACTTTCGCCAACTCGTCTTGTAGCTGCTCGACCGTGGTGATCGTGCCTGCAACGAGCTTGTCGAATGGCGCCTGAGCGAGCACCGGGCCCAGCTGCTCCGGCGTCCCCCACGCGAGCAGCGCCCGACCCATCGATGTGGCGTACGCAGGCACCCGCGTGCCGACCGAGACGTTGATGCTCATGATCCGCCGAACAGGCACGCGAGCGGCGTAGACGACGTCGGTCCCGTCGAGGACACCGAGTGACGCCGACTCCTGCGTCGACTCCGCGACCTTCAGCAACCGCGGCATCGCCGCCTCCAGCAGTGTGTGGGTGGCCGAGTAGTGCTGGCCGATGCTGAGCACGCGAGGAGTCAACGACCACCTGCCATTGGACCCGGCGACATAGCCGAGCCGTTGCAGCGTCAGCAGAATCCGGCGCACCGCAGGCCGCGAAAGCCCTGTCTGCGTTGCGACTTCGGCGAGCGATGGGTTCGGGTGCTCGGCGTCGAAAGCCAGCAACACAGCAAATCCGCGCTCGATGCTCTGCACGTAGTCGCGGTCGTTGTCGATCTGCTCGCTCATTTCTAGCCGCCTCGATGGTTGACAACAGGTTGTGAGAGCGCGCACAGTTGTGTGTACGCAGTGCGTATTGATTGTACGCAGAGCGTACACCTAAAAGCTACAGCCCAGCCCCAGGAGAATTCTGATGACCACTCTCGAATCGCCGACCGCCGTCGGCTCCGGAACCGCAGCCACCGACAAGTTCAAGAACGAGCGCGTGTCTGCCGATACCTCCCCGGAGCGCCTGGCAGCGATCGCCAAAGACGCGCTGGGCGCCTTGCACAAGGTGATTCTCGACCACAACGTCACCTACCCCGAGTACCGCGTCTTCAAGCAGTGGCTCATCGACGTCGGCGAAGGCGGCGAATGGCCGTTGTTCCTCGACGTCTTCATCGAGCACGCAGTCGAAGAGGTTCTTGCGCGCAGCCGCAAGGGCACCAAGGGCAGCATCGAGGGTCCGTACTACCTCGCCGACGCACCGGAACTGCCCTCGGTCTGCACCCTGCCGATGCGCGAAGAAGACAAGAAGATCACCCCCCTGGTGTTCAGCGGTCAGGTGACCGATCTCGACGGCAATGGCCTCGGCGGTGCCGTCGTCGAGTTGTGGCACGCAGACAACGACGGCTTCTACTCCGGTTTCGCGCCGCATCTGCCCGACTGGAACCTACGCGGCAAGATCATCACCGATGACGAGGGTCGCTACGAAGTCACCACCATTCAGCCTGCGCCGTACCAGATTCCGACCGACGGACCCACCGGCCAATTCATCGAAGCACAGCACGGCCACCCGTGGCGGCCCGCACACCTGCATCTCATCGTGTCGGCGCCCGGCAAGGAATCCGTCACCACGCAGCTGTACTTCAGCGGCGGCGAATGGCTCGACAGCGACGTCGCATCTGCGACCAAGCCGGAGCTCATCCTCGATCCGAAGCCAGCGGCCGACGGCAAGAACTACGTGACGTACAACTTCGCACTGGATCCGGCGTGACGCACGACCTGACGATCGTCGGCGTCGAGACGACGATCCTCGACGTCCCGCTCGTCCGGCCGCACAAATTCGCGACCACCTCGATGACGGCGCAACCACTGTTGCTTGTCGCCGTCAGGACAGCCGCCGGAGCGATCGGGTACGGCGAGGGCGTCGTTCCCGGCGGTCCTTGGTGGGGTGGCGAATCCGTCGAGACCATGCAGGCGCTCGTCGAGAAGTACATGGCGCCGGTACTTTTGGGCAGGCGCGCCGACAATATCACCGCGATCATGCGGGATATCGAAAGAGTCGTCGCGTCAGCACAATTCGCAAAAGCAGGCGTCGAGATCGCATTGCACGACGCCTGGGCTCGCTCCCTCGACGTACCGGTACACACGCTGCTCGGTGGCGCCTTCCGCCGCAGCATCGACGTCACCTGGGCGCTCGGCGCGGCACCGGCTGCAGAGATCATCGACGAAGCGAACGAGATACTCGACGCGCGTAGACATTTCAGTTTCAAGCTCAAAATGGGCGCGCTCGATCCGGAGACCGACACCCGTCGCGTCGTCGAGATCACCGAAGCACTGCAGGGCAAAGCCGGCGTGCGCGTGGATATCAATGCGCGCTGGGACCGGCTCACGGCACTGAAGTACTTGCCGCGCTTGGCAGCCGGTGGCGTCGAGCTGATCGAGCAGCCGACTCCCGGTGACCAGATCGAGGTACTGGCCGAACTGAACCGCCTGCTGCCGATCCCCGTGATGGCAGACGAAAGCGTGCAGTCACCGCACGACGCGCTCGAGGTGGTCCGGCAGCGGGCAGCCGACGTCATCGCGATCAAGACGACCAAGCTCGGCGGTCTGCGCCGTAGTCGCGAGACCGTCGCCGTCGCAAGGGCTGCCGGTCTGGCGTGCCATGGCGCGACATCGATCGAAGGACCGATCGGCACCGCCGCGTCGATTCACTTCGCCTGCGCCGAACCTGGCATCGACTTCGGCTCGGAGTTGTTCGGGCCGTTGCTGTTCGAAGAAGAATTGCTCATCCGACCGCTGCAGTATTCCGAAGGTCAGGTCCAGCTGCCGGACGGTCCGGGCCTGGGCGTGGAGCTGAACATGGATGCGGTCAAGACCTGGAGCCGAAACTGATGGCCATGTTTCACGTCCGCATGGACGTCTCGATCCCCCTCGACCTCGATCCGGCGGTCCGCGTCGACACGCTCGCTCGGGAGAAGGCCTACTCGCAGGACCTGCAACGGCAGGGCAAGTGGGTCCACATCTGGCGAGTGGTCGGCAAGTACAGCAACATCAGCATCTTCGATGTCGAATCACCCGACGAACTGCACGAAATTCTTTGGAATTTACCGCTTTTCGCATACATGACGGTGGAGGTCACGCCGCTCACAACGCACCCGAGCGCCATACCCTCGTGAGTCTTTTTGGGCTCTACTGACTTATCCGTGGGTCTCTGCCGGGTAGTTGGGGTCGGGCACCGCCGAGGCTGAGCATCGCCAGCGCGACGACGGCTTCGGGGGTGTGAAACCCGAAGCCGCGTCGGGTGATCAACCGGATCTTGGTGTTGACCGACTCGACGCGGCCGTTGGACATGTTGTGTTCGATCGACGCCAGAATCTGCGGCCGGTGTTTGACGATGGTCTTCTGCAAGGCCACAAAGGCCGGG
>NZ_VCQU01000002.1 GCF_012932915.1 Antrihabitans stalactiti
GGGCGTGTCGCAACCCCGCTGTCCGCTGAGCCGGAAATCACGTGTCCACCGGTCCGGAGAACTTGTGTCCGTCAGCCCGGAGCTAACTGTCCGCCCATCCGGAGTCTGACCTGTCCGCCCGCAGGATCAACCCACGACATCGATCGAATCGATGACCTGTGCCAGACACACCCCATCGCCGCGCGGATGCCCTGAGTCACATCCGAGGGTTGCCCTGCCCAGCACAGCTCTCGCGCGCGTACGCGCCTGCGGGGGCGCGTAGCGAGTTCGCTACTTCGCCTTCATAGCCTTGTCGATCGCCGCATCGATGTCTTTGTGCAGAGCGTTGTACCAGTCGGGCATCTCCTTGCCTTGCACCTGCTGAAGACCGAGTGGGCCAGCCGCAGTCAGCAGCGTCGGCCACAGGTCGTCGGGAAGCTGTTCGGAGATCGCAGGATCGCTCATAAGGCGATCGATCCCGATCCGTGCGAGCAGGGCGTGCACTTCTAGGCGTCGTTCGAGAGTTCGCTGATCTTTGTTCATCGCACTCCTTTGGTAGCTCTGGTACCTGCCGGGTACAGCTTCGTCTCGCGCACGGGACGCGCGCGCGAGAACGCGCGGAATCATTAGCGAAGCGGGTTCGCTATCTCGCCTTCATCGCACCGTCGTCGGCGCGCTTACGCTGAGCGCGGTTGGCGCGCATGGCCGCGTCCTGACGGCTCAGGTGCGCGGTACGTCCGTAGGCGCGGAGGCGCTTGATCGTGCAGGGCTCGCCTGGCTCAGCGTGGCACTGCGGGCAGCGCACGGATTCGGGGTTCATTTTCAACCTTCTCTCTTTCTGGTGACGTGCGAATCGGGGCTCTGTGCGGTCGTGTTTTCGGCTGTGCGCGCAGGCAAGTGCGGCATGTCGAGAGCAAGTGCGGAAGCAAGTGCGGGGGGCAGATCGCACGAGCAAGTGCGGGCAAGTGCGGAAACCGCAAAAGTGCAGGTCAAGCAAGTGCGCAAGCAATTTTTCGCATGTGCGGACGCAGATCGCATTTTCTTGCACCCCTTTAGGGGTGCAAATGCGTCTTGCCCCCTCTGGGAAGGGGTCATTTCTCGCCCTCCGGGGGGACCAGAGCGAGCCCGGTGAACGGAACCACCATCCATGTCGTCGGAGTTCGCCCTGTACCCCCGCCGGGGGAACCGGGGGTCTCGATGACCGACCCCGTCTTCGCCAAGGCTTGAAGTTTCCGGCGCGCCTTGTCGATGTTGTTTCGCTCTTTGTCCCGACTACCCGCTGCACCGAACAGGACCAGCGCGGCATCCTTCGCGGTGATCCCCGCCGTGCCCATGCCGCGAACGATCTCGAACAGATCGGTCTCCGCGTCGATGGTCGAAAACCCGGTCTCGTGGTCGTGTACGACATTCAGCGGGCCGAACTCGTGCATCGGCTGTTTCAGGTGCGCCATGTGCACGAGAACGTCGCCTGCGTCCGCGCTGAACACGAACACCGACCCGGCCCCTGCGGTCAGCCACGTGCTGCCGTACACGTCCGCCAGCGCCTTGGGAGGCCCCGAACCGTCGCCCGATCGCTTGACCATGTGATGCAGCTCGAACACGTCGATCCCTGCCGCGAGCACTCGCTGGCGCGCTCGGTTGTAACCCCCGGCAACTTGGTCGTCGGACAGGCCGAGCGCGGCATCCTTGAGCGAGTCCACGAACACGCGGTCGCCTGCTGCAAGCCCCGCCTTCTGGCACATCTGTAGCAACAATTCGGGTTTCACGGCGATATCGGCCTCGGGCGGACCCTGCCGCACGACGAGCCGCTCCGCGAGTACGGCGCGGTCGGCGTCGGTGAAGATCCGCTTGAACGCACGACTGATCTGCTGCGGTCGGTCCATCGCCAGCACCAGCACCCGCGAGCACTCGGCGACCGGCTGGCCCAGCACTTCGTTCGTGAAGCCCAGCGACGCTCGCACGAGCTGTGCCTCGATCGTCGTCTTGCCGAGTCCTGCACTACCGCACAACATCGTGGATTCGCCTCGGGCCGCGAGCACCATCGATCCGCTGCCCCACCACGCGGGCGGGATGTCCGGCGCGTCGAGAACGAACTCGGCTCCATCCAGGAATTCCGGACGTTCGGATTTTGCTGGCTCCGACGCTGGCTCGACCGACGCGGTCGCTTCTAGTGGAGTCGGCACGGACTCGCCTTTCGGTGTGTAGAGGCTGGGCCGGTCTGTAGTGGTCTGTGCGGCCTCGTTGGATTCGCTGGGTACTTCGGAGTCGGCACAACCGGTTTCGGGCGCTGGAGCGGCTTCTGCGGCTGCCTTCTCGGCACCGGCTCGGAGCGCGGCCATCACACCCGCGACCTCAGGGTCTTCGAAGCTGGACAGCGACTCCCCGGCGCTGAAAGCCCTTGTATCGCCGCCGTAGTGGACCGTGAGCGCGTACTGGTACTTCGTGTAGGTTCCCCCGCCTTCGAGCACCGGGTGACTGTCACTGAAGACGTGCAGCGGGTAGTCGTCGTCCGAACCGATGTCGAACTCGCTGCAGCCCTCCGCATGGGCAACGCCAGACCGCTCCGACGACGCCGTCGCGTGCTTCCAGACCACGCACTTGTCGCCGCATCGAGCCCTACCGGTCTGCGTCCAACCGTCTGCGCCGAGCAGTTCGGTCCAGCACCGACCACGCGCCCACGCGTCGATTGCGCTCGTTCCCGATCCGGATGCAGGTCGAACGATCGACGGCTTGCCGACGCCCTTCGCTCGATGCCCCTTCGGAGCGGAACCGTCGAGATATGCAGTCAGCCACGGACGGACCACACCGACTCCGCCGACCAGGCAGTACCGCCCTTCCTTCCGAACACTGCCGGGCAACACGACTTGCTGATTCGGGTTACCGATGATCACCCACGATTCGCCGGTGCCGGTGATCTCGACCTTCACGTACCCGCCGTCGACACCGTCGGGCAACGCGTAGTACCAATGCCCGCCCCGTTCGTGCTTCCAGGTGCCGTCGTCGTTTCGAGACCCCGGCGACTTCACAGTCGGCAAAAGACCGTGATCGACGGCTTTCGGATCACCGATCTTGCGAGCGCGTTGGAACGCCCGAACCTGAGTCGGCGTATCGGCGTCGACTACCAACAGCCGCGAACGATGCAGCTCCACGCCGAAGTTCGGCACGATCGCCCCGAACCTCTCTTGAAAGTGAACAACCATCTCGAAAACGCGCGCGGGATCGTTGTTGTACAGCTCCATACCGTCGAGCCCCGCGAACTCATCGGACTCTTGTTGTTCCTTCGATAGGCAGATCTCTCTGCTGACAGGCGATTTCGGCGTGCCGACGCTGGCAGGCGTGTGCACGAGCCCGATGTACAGGCCAGCGGCACACGCGGCCTCGACCGCCGCGATCAGCTTCTCGGGGGTCTCCCAGCCTTCGTCGAAGAGCTGCAGTGCCCGCTCCACCTCCGCTGCGCGCTCGTACGCAGCAAGCTGTGCGGGGGTCGACAGGCCGCTGTAACGCGCCATCGACTCGACCCATTTGATCGCTGACATCTCGTCGCTCCTTATGTCCCCGCAGCCGTTAGACTGGAGGTTGTCTGCTGCTGTTGATATTTGAGTGCGAAGCCTCGGTCCGTCGCCGGGGCTTTCGCATTTTTTTTGCTAAACTGGAGTCGCATCTCTCGGATTCGCATTCGAGCAAGCAAGCCCCCGTTATCTGCTAAATGACAATCTGTGGCGCGGGGGCTTTCTTGTGTCCGGTTCAGGTAGCAGTCCAAATTGCCGTTCTGGACGCCTTCAGTCGGGCTTTCCGCCGCCGATTCAAGAATCGCCTGCATATTCGGCACTGCCGCGCGCCTGTTGCGGTGCGGTAGGTGTTCTCGCTGTCGAACAAATGATCGCGACAGCAGGTCCATTTGGCCGCGTTGATGGCAGTCGGTCCGACGCCGAGCAGCACATTTTCGCCGCTCGTGATCTGCTCCGCGTGATCGACGTTGCAGCATCGCCTATTGAGGCATAAGTGGTTCACTACCAAGCTCGGATCATCGCGAATGCCGTTGAAGACCAGCGCAAGCCGGTGTGGAACGAAGCTGCGACGGCTACCGGGCGATCGCAACAGCCCATAGCCCTTGCCGTTGGTCTCACCGGTCCACACGACGCACGGACTGCCGAGGGTGGGGTGCGGCTCGGCCTCCGTTCGTATGCGCGCGTAGAAGGCTTTTCGGAGCTGTTTCTGCTGTGCTTCGGGCAAGGCTTCTAGCTCATCGAAGTACGAACGTCCCGTTCGTTTTCCGGTCGCAACTCGCATCTCCCGTATCCCTTTCGAATCCGAGACCGGCACCTTTTGCCAGCCCTGTTTGCATTGCACTGCTGGGAGGGCACTGCAGGGATTCGGTGGGAAGCGACTTGAGTTGCGCTAAATGTGTCGAGCAGCTAGATAGCCAGCTCGTACTTGGGAAGAATCTTGCTTAATTGCTAAATGCCGTGGGGTCGAAACTGTTGACCGCAATCGCGAGACGATTGGTCACCATTTCGTCGGTCCAGCCGACCGGATGAACAACGGCCATCGAGACGCGGCCCGGGCGAACGACCGGCAGCAACACTGCCGCGACGTTGGGGTGGTTGAACAATTTCGGCACCACCCACGCTCGGCCTGCGTCGTTGGACAGCCATGCGGCGAGCAACGCTGCGGCGGCGTGGGCGTCCCAACCGTCGACCGCGAGCCGTAGCGGCGGTGAGATCTCGCCGGATTCGACCATGACCAGCATCACCGAGGCGTTCAGCGTCTTCGACCGCTGCGCTGGAAACTCCGCAAGCTCTTGAAGTGTCGGATTTCGGGACATGTCCGACTACCGAGTACGCCGGTGCTGTAGCGCAGCCGAGCCAAGGAGTGGGGCAGCCTCGACCGCCTGCTCGTCGCTGATTCCCAGAAACGAGAGAACCTCGGCGGTCCGGAAGCGGTAGCGGGTACCGACCAGCGTTGCGCGCGGTCCCTGTCCTGCCTTGATCCACCGACGTACCGTGTCCGTGGAAACTTTTGCTGTATCCGCGACCTCTTGAAGAGTCATTACTTCCGGCCACGGCTCTCGAAAAACCGTTACAACTTTTGCCACGGCGAGCATCCTTTCTCTTGCATTGGTGCGGTCTCTTGCCTACGCAATGCCGACATTAACACCGCCAGTTTCGAAGCTTTAAGCCGTTGAACTGCTGCTTTGTTCTAAGCTGCGACAGCAGTTCCTTATTTGATAATTGCAAAAGTGGCCCTAATTGGATCTACCAGCGCATTTGTCTATTGCGGGCTGGCGGCGTTTAGCGCAACCCGCTTATTGTGCTGTGACGCGCATCACATTCATAATTTTGAAACCTGCTACTTGTTGCCCATCAATGCGCTATATTGCGTATGCAAGGGTGAGCGCCCGGCGCTCCGGAACCGTTCGAAGTTTCCGGTCCACTCCCGTCACGCAGTCGCGCTGTTCAGCGCAATCCCAGTTAGCGAGGTCTCCAATGGCACGTCCGCCTCTCGACATCGGCAAGCACGGCGAGGTCACATTGACCAAGCTCGCCCCGAACAAGTGGAGGGCACGGTGCCGAGTGCGCGGCCTCAACGGGGTGACACAGCGCATACAGCGCGATACGCCCGCACACGTCGCGCGAGACAGCCACGGAGCTGCCGCCAAGGCGTCGCTGATGGAGGCCGTCGCAGCGTTCGTTCAGCTCGACGGTGGCGGCGACGGCGAGGTGAAGCCGACCACCGAGTTGCACCAGCTCGTTGTCCTATACCTCGCAGACCTCGACAAGAGCGACCGGGCAACTCGGACTCGCGACACCTACCACCGCGTCGCAGCCCTGCTCGTCGGTGCGCTCGGCAAGTTGCGGGTACAGGAAGCCACACCGAGGCGACTCGGCGGTGTGCTCGAAAAGCTCGCTAAGGCCCACGGTGCGACCACCGCGAAGCAGGCGAAGACAATCCTGTCGGGCGTCATGGCGAACGCCGTCCGTGAGGGTGCGACGCTTCGAAACCCGGTGCGGGACATGGACCCGATCAGAGTGACGCCGCGCAACACAGCCGAGGGAGCTAGGCGCGTCCTTACCGGACCGGAACTGGGGGAGTTGCTCTACCAGCTCGACAACTCGATTGCGCCGCTCCCGACGCTGAAGAGCGCGAAGAAGGATCACACGACGCGGACGGTGAGCCAGTGGGCCAAAGACATCGACCTGCTCGATCCGATCACCCTGCTCGCTGCTACCGGCCTCCGACGTTCGGAGCTACTCGGTCTGCGCTGGCAGGACTACGACCCGAAGGCGCGGACTCTCAGGGTCTGCGGTCACGTCATCCGCTCGAACAGGGACGGTCTGATCCGGGAAGCGAGCACGAAGACCGTCAGTTCCGCCCGCCTGGTACCGCTGCCTGCCTTCGCCGTCGACATGCTCGACCGTCGTCGCGACGAGAGCCTTCGTCCGTCCGCGGCGAATGTCGAGAAGGTCATCTTCCCCAGCGAGACCGGCCAGTACCGCGACCCGGACAATCTCGCCGGTCAGTGGCGACGCATCCGCAAGGCCATCGGCTTCGAGTGGGTGAGTCTGCACGACTTCCGACACGCGGTCGGGACGCTACTGGACGAAGCGGGACTGTCGGCACGGATCGGTGCAGACCATCTAGGGCACGCTCGGGTGTCGATGACGCAGGACGTTTACCAGGCTCGTGGACGCGTCCACCACGCCGCAGCGCAAGCTATCGACGCGGCGATACGGCGCTGACTCGCCGGGTTGCTCTCACGTTATAGACAAATAAAAGGTGGATCGGCCCAAATGCGGCGCGATCCGCCTTGTCGTTTAAGCCTCTGAACTGCATCGATGGTGCCCCCGGCAGGATTCGAACCTGCGACCAAGGGATTAGAAGGCCCTTGCTCTATCCCCTGAGCTACGGAGGCGCGGGGCAATGATAACCGGTCGTCTCGAATCGCCCGAAATGCGAGGTGCGGCCGACGAGTGTGCTGTCAGTGCCGAGATTCGACAGCGATCTGAGCACTGACGGCACATTCGTGCGGGTATTCGGGCGATCGGTCTTGGAACGTGAGGATGCTCGGATTCTGGATGTGGCCGTCGCGAATCTCGATCGAGCGACGAATGGTGTCGTCGGCAGCCCAGGCCGTGGGCCCCGTGAGCACGGTGCGCAGGAAGGGGAGCAGTGCCTCGCTGATATCCCAGGTTGCCGAGTTCCACAGGTATGACGGGCTGTGGTCGACGCCGTAGTAGATGACGTTGTCGCCGACGATGAACGTCGGGTCGTCGAAGGTCGTCGGCCTAGCCCAGCTGAAGCCCATGCCTTCGTCACACGAGACGTCGACGATGATCGTCCCCGCGGGGACGTTCGGAAGGTCGTCGTCGTCGAGAAACATCAGCGGTGAATCCGTGTTCTGCAGAATGCAGTTCACGATGATGTCGTGGTCGGCGAGGAACTCCGGGAGGGGAATTCGCTGACCGTCTTGAAGCGCATAGCTACGGTCGTCGTCGTCGTGATCGACTTGCACCATGTTGGCCGAGTGGATCGGCGACGCGACCGCGCTGATACCGCGGACGGTGAGGACGTCGACGTCGTGCACGCCGTGAGCGTTGAGCGCGGTCACGGCGCCGCGGGCCGTTGCGCCGAAGCCGATCACGACGGCATTCAAGCGCCGCCCGTAATCGCCCGTCGTCCCAGCAAGCTGCAGCGCGTGCAGAACCGAGCAGTAGCCGGCGAGTTCGTTGTTCTTGTGGAACACGTGGAGGCTGAGGCTGCCGTCGGCGGTCCAGTGGTTCATTGCCTCGAAAGCGATGGGCGTGAGCTTTTTGTCGATTGCTAGCTGCGTCAACGCGAAGTCTTGGACGCAGTGCGGCCAACCCCACAACGTCTGCCCGTCGCGGAGTTCAGCCACGTCGTCGAGCAGTGGTTTTGCGAGCAGGATGACGTCGCACTCGGCGATGAGTTGCTCGCGGGTGCGGAAACCGGCGACCAATTCGGCCAGTCGGCGCTGCGGAAAGCCGAATTTTTCCGCGTAGCCGTGCTCTAGATATATGTGCTCGCGGATGTCCGCGTCGATCCGTTCGAAGTGCATGGGATGGATCGGCAAACGGTGTTCGTTCTCTTTGCGCGACCGGGACATGATTCCGAGCTGGTACATCTGTGCCCCTTTGATTAACTCCAGTGTGACACGTATCGGCGAATCGGACGGCTCTACTCTGGTGCTATGTCGACAACCGAGCGCGCCGAGCCGACGCTGAACGACCAGCTGACGCGAATCGGCACACCAGCGCTGTTGGCCGTGACGGGGTTGATCGCCGGCCTCGTCGCGTCGCTCGTCGTGGCCCTTTCCGCTTCGCGCGCGCTGGACATCCTCGGTATTCCTGACCCCGGACCGCTCACCACGTACGGGTTGCCCGCATTGCGTGCGATCGGTGAACTCGCGGCCGTCATCGCGGTCGGGTCGTTGTTACTCGCGGCGTTCTTGGTGCCGCCGCAGAAGAGCGGCCTGCTCGACGTGGGTGGCTATCGCGCTGTTCGGATGGCCGCCAACGCGGCGCTGGTCTGGGCCCTGTGTGCGGTGCTGCTTGTGCCGTTGACGCTGTCCGACACCTCGGGTCGGCCGCTGTCGGAAGCCATCGCTCCGGAAAATCTCTGGCGCGCAATCGGACAAGTTCCTCTGGCGAGCGCCTGGTGCTGGACGGCGGCATTCGCGGCCGTGTTGACGATCGGCTGCCGCCTTGCCTTGCGGTGGGCATGGACGCCTGCGCTGCTCGGACTGGCGATTCTGTCGTTGATGCCGTTGGGGATCAACGGCCACTCGTCTGCGGGCGGTTCGCACGATATGGCGACCAACAGCCTGATCCTGCACCTTGTCGCCGCGTCGTTGTGGGCCGGTGGGTTGTTCGCCTTGCTGGTCCACGCACGGTCGGACGGCGATCACACGGACGTGGCGGCGCGCCGATTCTCGACGATCGCAGGCATCGCGTTCGTCGTGATGGCGGCCAGCGGTGTGATCAATGCATTGGTCCGGCTGCCGCTCCACGACCTTTTCACCAGCACCTATGGCCGACTCATCCTCGCTAAAGCGGTAGCGCTCGGTGTGCTCGGCGTACTCGGTTTCGCGCAACGCCGGCGTGCGCTGCCTGCCTTGGTCGAGGACCCGATATCACGCGGTGCCCTGATCAAGTTCGCGGGCGTGGAAGCGCTGATCTTCGCGGCGACAATCGGCATCGCCGTTGGCCTCGGTCGGACGCCACCGCCGCCCGACGCAGAGTTCAATCCGACGGTCACGGAAGCCGAACTCGGCTACAACCTCGCTGGCAGGCCGACCGTTGCCCGCCTCATGTTCGACTGGCGATTCGACCTCATCTTCGGTACTGCGGCGATCGTATTGGCGGTCGTGTACCTCGTCGGCGTGCGGCGATTGCGCAAGCGCGGCGACGAATGGCCGATGGGCCGGACGGTCGCGTGGGTGCTGGGGTGCGTGGTACTGCTGCTCGCGACGTCGTCCGGGATCGGGCGCTATTCACCAGCGGTGTTCAGCGTGCACATGGGTTCGCACATGGCGTTGTCGATGTTGGCGCCAGTGCTGCTGGCCTTGGGCGGACCGATCACCCTCGCCTTGCGGGCATTGGAACCCGCCGGACGCGACGGCGTTCCGGGGCTTCGCGAATGGTTGCTCGCTGCTGTACACAGCCCGGTTTCGCGTTTCCTGACGCAGCCGGTCGTCGCTGCGGTGCTGTTCGTCAGTGGTTTCTACGCGCTCTACCTCGGTGGCATCTTCGACAAGAATGTCGACTCGCACCCCGCCCACGTCCTCATGACGTTGCACTTCTTGCTGACCGGCTACCTCTTCTATTGGGTCGTGATCGGCGTGGACCCGAAGCCGCGACCAGTCGAGCCGATCACGAAGGTGGCGATGGTCTTCGGTTCGTTGCCGTTCCACGCGTTCTTCGGTGTCGTGTTGATGATGATGGACACCCCGCTCGGCGGCTGGTTCTACAGCAGCCTCGGCTTGGACTGGAACAAAGACTTGATGACCGATCAACGGCTCGGTGGCGGCATCGCGTGGTCGGCGGGCGAGGTCCCGCTGGTGGTGGTGATGTTGGCGCTGCTGATCCAATGGTCGCGCAGCGACGACCGCGCGGCACGACGCTACGACCGCGCCGCCGATCGTGACGACGACGCCGAATTGGCCGCGCACAATGCGATGTTCGCCGAGCTCGCCCGCCGCGACCGAGAAGCTGGGCTGTGATCGACAGGTCCGATGTCCTTGCAGCGCAAGGTCGATTGGGTTCGCTGGTGCGGCGGACGCCGGTGCTCGACGCGATAGTCGACACCGCTGCTGGTCCGATTCCTGTGTCGTTGAAGCTCGAGTACCTGCAGGTCGGTGGGTCGTTCAAGTTCCGCGGCAGTCTGAATGCGATGCTGCACAGCGGAGCGGACGCGGTCGAGGTCGTGATCGCATCCGGCGGCAATGCTGGGATTGCGGCGGCATCTGCCGCGCGTCTGCGAGGTGTTCGCTGCACGGTCGTGGTACCTGACGCCGCGCCTGCGGCAAAGGTTGCAGTGCTGCGTGATCTCGGCGCGGAGGTCGTCTCGCACGGTGACCGGTACGCAATGGCATTCGATCGTGCTGTCGAAATCGCCCATGCGACCGGCGCTCTGCAACTGCACGCCTACGACTTGCCGGACATCGTCGCCGGCGCCGGAACCGTCGGGTTGGAAATCGAAGAGCAAGTACCGGATTCGAATCCGATTCTCGTGGCCGTCGGCGGTGGCGGCCTGGTCTCAGGGATCGCGCTCGGCGCAGCGGGTCGCCAGGTGGTCGGCGTCGAGCCCGAGGGCATCCCGACGTTGCACGCCGCCCTGGCAGCGGGTCGGCCCGTCGAGGTGGCGGTGGACAGCATCGCAGCCGATTCTCTCGGTGCCTCCCGGTTGGGCGACATCGCGATGGACGTCGTGACGCGCACCGGTGTTTCGTCGGTTTTGGTGTCAGATTCGGCGATCGTCGCGGCTCGGTCGTACTTGTGGCGTGAATGCCGCATCGCCGTCGAATGGGGTGGGGCGACGGCTTTGGCAGCCTTGTGTAGCGGTGCTTACGTGCCTGCGGCGGGGGAGCGTCCTGTGGTCGTGTTGTGCGGGGCGAACACGGACCCCGCGACGCTAAACGGGTAGCCGACCAAGGTACGCGGGCACGAAAAGGGTGAACCAATGCCACGGCCCGACTTCGCGGCACTTTTCGTGACCTCGCGCTGCCTATAGGCATGGTGAAGTCAGCAAAACCACCGCGAGGTCGAGGGTGGCGGGGGCTACCACCTCCGACCGACAAATTTCGGCCCTTTCGTGGCGATTTGCCCCGACTGTGGAGATTGGGTTTCTCATCCACAGATCGCTTCCAGCGCCCAATTTCGCCCCTCGCTCCGACAACCTGAATGGGACGGCCCCATCAACCAAGGAGCGAGCATGGCAAGCGAAACCACCATCACCGTGATCGGAAATCTGACCGCAGATCCCGAGCTTCGATTCACGACCGCAGGTGCCGCGGTCGCGAACTTCACCATCGCATCGACGGCTCGGTATTTCGACCGCGAGGCCAACCAATGGCGGGATGGTCAGGCGCTGTTCTTGCGTTGCAACGTGTGGCGAGACGCGGCGGAGAATGTCACCGAGACGTTGAAGCGCGGGGCGCGGGTCATCGCGCAAGGGCGGATGAAGCAGCGAAATTACGAGACGCGCGAAGGTGAGAAGCGCACGGTGATCGAGCTCGAGGTCGACGAGATCGGTGCGTCGTTGCGCTTTGCGACCGCGCAGATCACCAGGCCGAACCGCGGCGCTGCGCCAGAAGAAGACGCCGTCGCGGCAGAACCGGTCGCTGTCGGCGCATAGGAGGAGGCAGCGGACGGGCGGCGAAGTCGGACCGCCCCCGTAGCCCCGATAGGGTAGAGGGCATGGCGGAGTTCATTTACACGATGAAAAAGGTGCGCAAAGCGCACGGCGACAAAGTAATCCTCGACGACGTCACGATGAGCTTCTACCCAGGGGCGAAGATCGGCGTTGTCGGCCCCAACGGCGCTGGTAAGTCCAGCATTCTGAAGATCATGGCTGGCATCGATCAGCCCGGCAACGGCGAGGCGTTCATCGCTCCCGGCGCCACCGTCGGCATCCTCATGCAGGAACCGCAGCTCGACGAGACCAAGACCGTCCGCCAGAACGTCGAAGATGGTCTCGGCGAGACGATGGTGCAGCTCAACCGATACAACGAGATTGCCGAACTGATGGCAACCGACTACTCGGACGAGCTGATGGAGGAGATGGGCAACCTGCAGGAGAAGCTCGATCACGCGGATGCGTGGGAGATCGACTCGCAGCTCGAGCAGGCCATGGATGCTCTGCGTTGCCCGCCGCCGGACGAAGCGGTCACCCACCTCTCCGGTGGTGAGAAGCGTCGTGTCGCACTGTGCAAGCTGCTGCTGAGCAAGCCCGACCTGCTGCTTCTCGACGAGCCGACCAACCACCTCGACGCCGAAAGCGTGCTGTGGCTGGAGCAGCACCTTGCCGCCTATCCTGGCGCGATTCTCGCCGTGACTCACGATCGATACTTCCTCGATCATGTGGCGCAATGGATCTGCGAGGTCGACCGTGGCCGCCTCTACCCGTACCAGGGCAACTACTCGACCTATCTCGAGCAGAAGGCACAGCGTCTCGAGGTCCAGGGCAAGAAGGACCAGAAGCTGCAGAAGCGCCTGAAGGACGAGTTGGCGTGGGTGCGGTCCGGCGCCAAGGCCCGCCAGGCGAAGAGCAAGTCTCGTCTTGCCCGCTACGACGAGATGGCTGCGGAGGCGGAGAAGACGAGGAAACTCGACTTCGACGAGATTCAGATTCCAGCGCCGCCGCGCCTCGGTGATCTGGTTGTCGAGGTCAAGCACCTCGACAAGGGCTTCGACGGCCGAGTGTTGATCAAGGACCTGTCGTTCACGCTGCCTCGCAACGGCATTGTCGGCGTCATCGGACCCAACGGTGTCGGTAAAACGACGCTGTTCAAGACGATCGTCGGCTTGGAGGAACCGGACTCCGGTGAGGTCAAGATCGGTTCGACGGTCAAGCTCAGCTACGTCGACCAGAATCGCTCTGGGATCGATCCGAAGAAGACGGTGTGGCAAGTCGTCTCGGACGGTCTCGACTTCATTCACGTCGGCCAGACCGAAATGCCTTCGCGCGCATACATCAGCGCGTTCGGCTTCAAGGGTCCCGACCAGCAGAAACCCGCGGGGGTGCTGTCCGGCGGTGAGCGAAACCGACTGAATCTGGCGATGACGTTGAAGCAGGGCGGCAACCTGATCCTGCTCGACGAGCCGACCAACGACCTCGACGTCGAAACCCTTGGATCGCTCGAGAACGCTCTCGAGTCGTTCCCCGGCTGTGCTGTCGTGATCAGCCACGATCGGTGGTTCCTGGACCGCACGTGTACGCACATCTTGGCCTGGGAGGGTGGCTTCGGCGACAACGAAGCTGCTTGGTACTGGTTCGAAGGCAACTTCGAGGGCTACGAGGCGAACAAGGTCGAACGGCTCGGGCCGGAAGCTGCTCGCCCGCACCGAGTTACGCATCGCAAGCTCACGCGTGACTAAGGTTTACACGTGTCAGGTCGAGGTCCGCTGGGCGGACCTCGACCTGCTCGGCCACGTGAACAACACCAAGTACTTCGAGTACGCGATGGAAGCGCGGGTGCATTTCTACCGCGAGGCCATCTCGCCGGAACGCCGACCGGGCGCCGTCGTTCTGCGAAAAGCGGACATGGAGTACCTGCGGCCGGTCACCACCGAGACGCCGTCGCTGAGGATCGAAGTCTTCGTGACCCACATCGGCACCACGTCCTACACGCTTCGGCACACGATGTACGACGGAAGCGGCGAGGTGTGTGCGAGGGGAGATGCCGTAATGGTCGGTTTCGACCGGAAAACGCAGAAACCCAGGCCGATCCGCGACGAGGAGCGAATGGCGCTCGCGGAGTACTTGCACTAGTCGCGGAACTGCTGACCCGTTGCGCGACCCACGACTACGCTCGAATTCGAGCGCTCATGCGGTGAACGAAGATCAGAAAGTGGGTCGTGATGACTGCTTCGCCAGGTTTGTTCGACACCGAGTGGGCGGCCGGTCTGCCCGAGGGGCTACGGGCGGATGTCGAGACTGTCGAGAGTGCCTACTTCAGGCACGTCGATGCTGGTGACGCGGACTGCGCGATCGCAGGAACCTCCGCGGCCGTCTTCCGCAGGCATGTCGAGCTGGCGATGGTTCGTCCACCTGGACAGGCGGTTTGGCGGATCTATCGGCCCGACGACGGCAACGAAATCGGCGCCGCTGTGCAGATCGTCAACGACGACATGCCCCTGCTGGTCGAATCCGTCACCGCGATGCTCGGTCGGCTCGGCGTCAGTCTGAGCGAGGTCATTCACCCCATCTTCGACGTCTGGCGAGACGCCGACCACCGGCTCACTCATGTCACGCCCTACGACGTCGACAAGCATGGCGCCGACGATCGCAAACAGGAATCGTGGATGCACCTTCAGCTGCATCCCTCGACCGATGCCGCGCTGCTCGACAAGATCGAGGGGATGGTCGGTGACGTGCTGGCCGACGTCAGGCAGGTCGTCGACGACACCGAAGCCATGCGGGTCGTGCAGAACGATCTCGCCGACGAACTCGACCGCGTCGCCGATTGGGGATCGCCCCGGTTCGTGGGCGACGATCTGACCGATGCGGCAAATTTGTTGCGCTGGCTTGCAGAGGGGCATTACACGGTCCTTGGCTACAGCCGCTACGGACTTACCGGAACGGGCGACAATCTGCGCGAGAATGCCGTGCCGGGCACGCAATTGGGCGTCTTGCGTTCTGAGGTGTTGGAACGAGCCGAGGTCGAGATACCGGTGCCGCAGGCATCGGACCGCCGTCCGTTGCTCACGCTGACGCAAGGGTCGGTGCCGGCGACCGTCCATCGATCGGTATATCCCTACTTCGTCGGAGTATCGACATTCGATAACGCGGGCGAGGTCACCGGCGAACACCTTTTCGTCGGTGTCTTCACGGTGACGGCCCTGCACGAGAACGTGCTCGACATTCCGGTCATCGAGCGCCGCGTACGGACCGTCATCGACCGAGCCGGATTCGACATCAGCTCGTTCTCGGGCCAGGCGATGTTGGAGGTCATCCAGTCGTTTCCGCGCACCGAGCTATTCTCCTCCGACGCCGATACGCTGTTTCGAACCACCTCGTCGGTGCTCAATGTCGGTCTGCGACGCCAGGTTCGGCTGTTCCTGCGCGAAGATTCGTTGGACCGCTTCGTATCCTGTCTCGTCTACTTGCCGCGCGACCGATACACGACCAGGGTGCGGCTGGAAATGCAGGACATCCTGGTCCGTGAGCTCGGTGGGTCGACCATCGAATACTCGGCTCGCGTCACCGAAAGCGATCTCGCCAACGTGCATTTCACGGTGCGGCGGCCGCCAGGTGCGGCGCCTGTCGAGAGCTCCGAGTCGAATCGCCTGCGAATCCAGGAGTTGCTTGCGCAAGCCAGCCGCACGTGGGATGACTATCTCAGCGACGAGGTGTCCGCGACCCCGAGCGTGGTTCCTGCGCTGGCCCAGCAGTATGCCGATGCCTTCCCGGAGGCCTACAAGCAGGACTTCGAGCCACGCCGGGCACTGGCCGACATTGCCAGACTGGAGGCGCTGCGCGAGGGTGCGATCGACCTCCACCTCTATCGCGACGAGGAAGCAGACAAGGGCTACTGGCGCTTCTCGCTGTTCATCGGTGGCGCCGGAGTGTCCTTGAGCCAGGTGCTGCCGGTGCTGCAGAGCCTGGGCGTCGAGGTTCTCGACGAGCGGCCGTACCGAATCGCGCTGGCGGACGGGCCGGAACGTTGGATCTACGACTTCGGTATCGTCGCTACGCCGGAACTGCTGCGGGGATCGCTGGATCAGAACATGGACGCGTCGCTCGTCGAGTCCGACGGCGAAGCCGGTGCGGCTGCACTCGACTTGCAGACGCGCTTCACGGACACCTTCAGCGCCGTGTGGTTCGGACTGGCCGAGGCGGATAGCTTCAACGAACTCGTGCTGCGGTCCGGCGTGCAGTGGCGCGAGGTCGCCGTCCTGCGGGCCTATGCAAAGTACCTGCGCCAGGCCGGTTTTCCCTACAGTCATGCCAACATCGCGCGCGTCCTGCTCTCGAATCCGCAGACCTCGCGTTCGCTCGTCCAGCTGTTCAGTGCACACTTCGATCCGGCGTCGGCATCGGCCGAACAAGCAGCCGCGCTCGACAAGATGGTGTGCGGGAAGATCGACGAGGTGGTGAGCCTCGACGCCGACCGCATTCTGCGCGCGATCCTTGGATTGATCAGGGCCACACTGCGAACCAACTACTACGTCGTCGATTCCGAAGGTGCGGAACGGCCGTATCTCTCGTTCAAGGTCGAGCCGCGCGAGATCGCCGAACTGCCCAAGCCCCGGCCTATGTTCGAGGTGTTCGTCTATTCGCCACGCGTCGAGGGTGTGCATTTGCGATTCGGGCCGGTGGCTCGTGGTGGTTTGCGCTGGTCGGACCGGCAGGAAGACTTCCGGACCGAGATTCTGGGTCTCGTGAAGGCGCAGGCAGTCAAGAATGCGGTCATCGTGCCGGTCGGCGCGAAAGGTGGCTTCGTGATGAAGAATCCGCCGCGCCCGACCGACGACGACGCAGCCGACCGGCAGGCCTTCCGTGACGAGGGTGTGGCGTGCTACCGACTGTTCATTTCAGGCCTGCTCGACATCACCGACAACGTCGACCGCGCGAGCGGCAAGGTCGTTCCACCGGACCGTGTGGTCCGCCGCGACGGCGACGACAGCTACCTCGTCGTCGCTGCCGACAAAGGCACGGCGACCTTCTCCGACATCGCGAATGACGTTGCCAAACAGTACGGTTTCTGGCTGGGTGACGCGTTCGCGTCCGGCGGCTCGGCCGGCTACGACCACAAAGCCATGGGCATCACCGCCAAAGGCGCGTGGGAAGCAGTCAAACGGCACTTCCGCGAGATGGGCATCGACACCCAGAGCCAGGAGTTCCGCGTCGTCGGTATCGGTGACATGAGCGGTGACGTCTTCGGTAACGGAATGTTGTTGAGCCCGCACATCCGATTGGTTGCGGCGTTCGATCATCGCCACATCTTCCTCGACCCGAATCCTGTTGCAGCATCATCGTTTGCGGAGCGGCAGCGTATCTACGCACTGCCGCGGTCATCGTGGGCCGACTACGACACCTCGCTGATCAGCGAGGGCGGCGGCGTCTACGACAAGACGGTGAAGGCGGTACCGATCAGTCCGCAGGTGCGAGAAGCGCTGGGACTGGCCGATGACGTCGTGTCGATGTCGCCGCCCGAACTCGTGAAGGCGATTCTGTTGGCACCGGTGGACCTGCTGTGGAACGGCGGTATCGGCACCTACGTGAAGTCGTCGACCGAGTCGAACGCCGATGTCGGTGACAAGGCCAACGATCCCGTGCGTGTCAACGGAAAAGATCTGCGCGTCAAAGTGATCGGCGAGGGTGGCAACCTCGGCGCCACCGCTCTGGGCCGAATCGAGTTCTGCCAGAACGGCGGCCACATGAACACCGACGCCCTGGACAACTCCGCCGGCGTCGACTGCTCCGACCACGAGGTCAACATCAAGATCATGCTGGACCGTTTGGTCGGCAGCGGCGACCTCGCTGCCGCCGATCGCAACCCGCTGCTCGCGTCCATGACCGACGAGGTGAGCAGACTTGTCTTGGACGACAACGTTGCTCAGAACTTCCTGATGGGCATCGCGCGCCGCGATTCGTCTCGCTTGCTGAGCGTGCACCGGCGGGTCATCTCCGAGTTGGAGGCCCACCGGGGTCTCGATCGCGACCTGGAAGCGTTGCCGTCGGAAGCAGAGCTGGCAAGGCGCGACCAGGAAGGCAAGGGGCTCGTCTCGCCGGAGCTGGCGAATCTGATGGCTCACGTGAAGCTTTCGCTCAAGCAGGATCTGCTGGCGACGGAGCTGCCCGACATGGAAGTCTTCGCTCGCAGGCTGCCTTCATACTTCCCGACGCCGTTGCAGGAACAATTCGGCAAGGCAATCAAATCGCACCCGCTGCGCCGCGAGATCGTGACGACGATGGTCGTCAACGAAACCGTCGACTATGGCGGAATCACCTACGCCTTCAGGCTTATGGAAGAGGCGGGGGCGACAAGCACGGACTCGGTCCGGGCGTACGCCGCAGCGGTGGAGATCTTCGATCTGCGGACATTGTGGAAACAGATTCGAGCACTGAATCTTTCGGCGGAAATCATCGACGAGCTCGAGTTGGAGTCGAAGCGCACGCTCGATCGTGCGTCACGCTGGCTGTTGATGAATCGTCCGCAGCCGATCGCGGTCGGCGCCGAAATCAATCGGTACAGCAGAGGATTGCGGGAATTCGGGCCCAAAGTTCCAGCGTGGCTGGAGGGTCGACGTCCCGGGAACCGCGAAGATCGCGCCCAGCGGCTCGCCGAGGCAGGCGCGCCGCTCGAACTCGCCCAGCGCGTCTACGGACTGCTGGACCTGTTCCCGTTGCTCGACATTCTCGACATCGCCGATATCAGCGACCGTGAAGGCGACGAAGTCGGCTCGCTGTACTACGCGCTCGACGCGCACCTCGGTATCGATTGGCTGCTCAACGCCGTCACCGGCCTCGCGCGCGGCGATCGGTGGCATGCGTTGGCCCGCTTGGCGTTGCGTGACGATCTGTACAGCTCGATCCGCTCGCTCACGTTCGACGTCCTGGCGTCCGGTGAACCCGACGAGTCTGCGGAGGAGAAGATCGAGTACTGGGAGTCGACGAATCAGTCGCGGCTCGGCCGAGCCCGGACCGCGCTGACCGAGATTGTCGAATCCGGTACGCAGGACCTGGCGACGCTGTCGGTCGCGGCCCGGCAGGTGCGCAGTATGGTGAGCGGCGTTGGTTCACAATCGGAGGGTTCTCGTTGAACGAAGCAAGCGACCTGGCACTGAAGGGCTTTCATACTCAGGTCGAGGTGCGGTGGTCCGACATGGATGCGTTCCAGCACATCAATCACGCTCGGATGGTGACGTTGCTGGAGGAGGCGCGAATTCCTTGGCTGTTCTACGACGACCGTCCCACCAAGACACTGCGTGACGGTGCGGTTCTCGTCGACCTGCATGTGCAATATCGCGGTCAGCTCCGGCACGAGGACACCCCACTCGACATCGTGATGTGGGTGGAAAAGCTACGGGCAGTGGACTTCACAGTCGGCTACGAGGTCCGAGCCGGTGGTGCGTCGCCGACCGACAAACCTGCAGTCACCGCGACCACGCAGATCGCAGCATTCGATATCGAAGGCCAGCGGTTGCGGCGCTTCACCCCCGAGGAAAAGGCGTATCTCGACAGTTGGCGCCGTGCATGACGGGAGCCAGTGATGGAGCGGTACCTTCACATCACTGACCCCGTCGAACGGGAGAACCTGGCAACGTTCGTGGGCAAGGCTGTCCGGTTGGACGAAGCGGCGGTCATCCGTCTGCGCGTGCGTCCCGACGGTCGCGTGGGTGCTTGGGCGACAACAGGATTCGATGCCCTCGCGGTCCGGGTAATCGACGCGGACCTGCGGCCGACAGACACGACTGCCGGCGGAGATGCGCTGCTGCAAGGGCTCGAAGCCAGCACGGGCGGCGAGATCGAGCTGGGCTACTCCATGGACTCGGCATGGAAGGGTGCGCTCCCACCGGACAACGGGTTCGCTCACGTCGACGACGTTCCTGCTGCAGCTCTCGTCGAACTCGCGCAGCGTGGTGCCGCGTTGGCCAAGGAGCATGGCAGCACGCACGGACCGCCGACGTCACTGCTGGACCAGGAAGTCCTCGAAGTGCACGGCGGAAACGAACGTCTGGCAATCGCCATGCGGACCGTATTCGCGCTCACCGCAATGGGTTTCATCCCGGAGTTGATCGAGCCGAGCGAGTTGGTCCGGGTGCGGGCGAGTAGGTCGTGGATTCGGCTGGATGCGCGTTACGGCTCGGTCGCCAAACACCGCACCGGGGGATTGGGCCTGCGGCCCCTGTGAGTGAGTCTTGTCCCTATAAGGGCCAAACTCACGCACAGTTCTAGACCAGCCAGGCCGCCGCATTCGGGGGCAGCCGCCGACTGCCGTCGATCGGCACGCTGGACAGCAGAATCTCGCCCGGCGGCAACGGAATCGGCGCTGGTGTTGCATTGAGTGCGCAGATCAACCCGCCGTGGCGCCGGAAGGCCAGGCAGCCGGGAGGGCTTCCGTACCAATCGATTCCGGTGCCACTGAATTCCGGACGAGTGGCCCGCAGTTCGAGTGCTCGGCGATAGAGCGACAGCACGGAGTCGACGTCCTCCAGTTGCTTCTCGACGGTGATCGCCGACCACGCGGCCGGGATCGGCAGCCACGACGTATCGGCGGGACCGAAACCGAAAGGTGGCTTCTCGCCCTCCCAGGGCAGAGGCACACGGCAACTGTCGCGACCGCGTTCGGTGTGCCCGGACCGCTCCCACACAGGGTCCTGCAGCGACTCTTCTGGCAGGTCGTCGACGTTCGGCAAACCGAGTTCGGAGCCGTTGTAGATGAACGTCACGCCGGGCAGCGCCAACTCGACCAGTGCCATCGCGCGGGCGCGGGCGACGCCTTCGGGTCCGTCGCCGAACCGCGTGACCTCGCGCGGGACGTCGTGGTTGGACAGTGTCCACGTCGGTGTGCCGCCGACGTCCTCGACCGCGGCGATCGAGTTCTCGATGGCGTCGCGGACCGCTTCGGCGTCGAACAAGGTCTGTGCAAGTCGAAAGTTGAACGCCAGGTGCAGTTCGTCCGGCCGGACGTACTCGCCGAACTTCGTGTTGTCGTCGACCCAGACCTCGCCGATCGCGACGGACTCGGGGTACTGATCCATGATCTTGCGGATATTGCGATGGATCTCGTGGACTCCCGGATTGTTGAACCGTGGGTCGTCGTCATCGAGCCTGAGCAACTCGTTCTTGGTCAGGTCCATGTCGGCGAGATCGACGGGCTTCGCCATGCCGTGCGCGACATCGATGCGGAATCCATCGATGCCGCGGTCGAGCCAGAACCGTAGGGTGCGGTCGAGGTCGTCGAGCACGTCCGGGTTGTCCCAGTTCAGGTCCGGCTGTTCGGGGGCGAAGAGGTGCATGTACCACTGACCGGGGGTGCCGTCGGCCTCGGTGATGCGAGTCCACGCCGGACCGCCGAAAATGCTCGGCCAGTTGTTGGGTGGTTGTGCGCCGTCGTCGCCGCGGCCGTCGCGGAAGATGTAGCGCGCGCGTTCGGGTGAGTCCGGTTTTGCCGCGAGTGCCTCGACGAACCACTCGTGCTCGACGCTCGTGTGGTTCGGAACCAGGTCCATCGTCACGCGAATCTGGCGGGCGTGTGCCTCGGTGATCAATGCGTCCATCATCTCGATCCCGCCGAACAGCGGGTCGATGTCGCGTGGATCTGCTACGTCGTAGCCGCCGTCGGCCATCGGTGAGCGCATGACGGGCGACAGCCACAGAGCGTCGACGCCGAGCAATTCGAGGTAGCCGAGTTTGGAGCGGAGACCGCCCAGGTCGCCGACCCCGTCACCGTCCGAATCAGCGAACGAGCGTGGGTAGACCTGATAGAAGACGGCTTTGCGCCACCAAGGTTCGGACTTCGCCTCGGCCGCGGGGGAATTGTTCGACTTGCTCACAAGTGGACATAGTGCCAAAGGATCGTGACATTAACGTCACTTCGGTGCGGGTTGGGGCACAACCGGTTCGCGACCTGCTGGCAAACGGTCCGCAAACTACTCACAGAGGCGAGTTCATCATCGAATTCGCAGCCATTTCCATGTAGTCGACAAGTGCCCGCCTGTGGTCGTCGTCGAGCGTCGCAGGTTCGATCGATGCGATGGCGATGTGCATGCAGCGCAACCAGGCGTCGCGTTCGATCGGGCCGATGCGGAACGGCATATGCCGCATCCGCAGACGCGGATGGCCCCGCTCGTCGGAGTAGGTTCGCGGCCCGCCCCAATACTGTTCGAGAAACATCCGGAAGCGGCGCTCGGCAGGGCCGAGATCCTCCTCGGGGTAGAGGGGGCGCAGCACCTCGTCTGTCGCGACCTCTGCGTAGAACCGGCCGACCAACCGGCGAAACGTTTCCGCCCCGCCGATGGCGTCGTAGAAAGTCGCTGCGGTAGTCATGGTCTTCCCATTGTGCCTGGCGACTGTCGCGGCGCGTGCCCGGTGCGCTCCTTCACCCCGTGTTCACCCGACGCGGGCGCGGCTTTCACCAGAATCAACGTGCATCTGCGCAATATCCGTGGTCCACTGGTGGCACCTGAGCCATGCCTGCTCAGGGTGGCTGCTGGAGGCCGTATGAAGCATCGACAGGATGCCCGAGCGCATCGACAACTCGTGCCCACCGACGCCCATTGCGGAGCGCCGGGGGCGTCTGTTCTACACGTTCTTCCCGAGGATCCTCTGCCCGGACCGCCGAGTCCGGATTCCGTTCCAGCCTGGGTCAAGCGCCGAGTGTTGCTTCTGAATGCCACCTACGAGCCGCTGACCGCACTACCAGTCCGCCGGGCAGTCATCCTTCTCGTCTGTGAGAAGGCATTGCCAGTGCACGAAGACCCCACAGGTCCGGTCGTTCATTCCGCCGATCGCGTCGTCCACGTGCCATCGGTGATCCGGCTTCGAAACTTCGTCCGAGTCCCGTATCGTGCGAGAATTCCGATGACCCGCGCCGCATTGATGCACCGCGACCGCTTCCGTTGCGCCTATTGCGGTGGCAAAGCCGAAACGATCGACCACGTCGTCCCGCGCAGTCGCGGCGGTGAGCACTCGTGGGAGAACTGCGTCGCGAGCTGCGCGCCCTGCAACCATCGCAAGGCAGACAAGCTGCTGAGCGAGCTCGGTTGGACCATGCGCGCGTCGTTGGTTCCGCCGAAAGGTCCGCACTGGCGGCTCCTTGCGACCACCAAGGAACTCGACCCGCTGTGGTTGCGCTACTTGGGTGAAGGTGCGGCCTGAAAGTTCGGACGTCAGCCATCCGTTGCTTACACGTTTCGACTACGGTTGCGACGTGAACATTCTCGAGACGCATCTCTTGTTCGTCGGGATTCCGGTAGTGGTGATTGGGTCTATCGGGGCGCTCGCCATGCGGTCGAGCGCGATTCCAGGCAAGCATCCCTCGCACTACTCGCTGGGTAATCCTTGGACGCACGAGCCCATCCTGTGGACGGCAGTCGACGAAGTCACCACCAAGGGCCACCACGGTGCCCACGACGAGGCGCACGGAAATCTGATCGGAGGCCGGGCAAGTGGCAAGTGGTAATCGGTATCCAGCCGTCGTCGAGTCGGAGCTACCGGTCGGCTCTGTGCTGACCGCCAGCGGTCGCGTCTCCGCGGTGCACCGGGCCGGCGAGCAGTTCATCGAGGATCCGTTCACCGAAAAGGAACTGATCCAGCTCGACGACGCGCTCACGGCGGCGACTCGAAGCGCAAAAATTCGGTTCAACGTCTACGTCGGCGATCTGCCCGGCGGCGCGGAGGCGATCTTCCCGGGCACTCCCGAGGCCGCACGGTCCGTGCTGATCGCTGTGTCGCCGAACCAGCGCACGGTTGAGGTCCTCTCTGGAGTCGACGTTGCCGACCGCGTGACGAGCCGCATCTGCCAACTGGGCGTCACGGCGTCCCTGGCGTCGTTCGGTGAAGGCGAATTGATCGACGGCATCGTTGCAGCGATCCGAGTGATCAGCGCGGCGATCAACGCGCCATAGCGGTGCGCATTCGGTGAACGGTCGTGCACTGATACGCTCGGCTCATGACCGTTCCTTTCAACGTCGATAGCAACGAAACACCGGAGTCGGCGGCTGAGAAGCCGCAGCGCCGAACCCGTCCACTCCTGCCCAGCGACGACCCGTTCTACGTGGCGCCGGTGGGCTTCGGTGCGCTAGCGCCGGGAACGGTGATCCGGAGCCGTGAGATCGACGTAGCGCTGCTCGGCGTTGTGCCGCAGCAGATCTCGGCGTGGCAGCTGCTCTACCGGAGCAGCGACCTCCATCTGACGCCAGAGGCAGCGGTCACCACCGTGCTGCTGCCCGCGGGCGCCGACCCGGCCGAACCGCGCCCGCTCGTCGCCTATCAGTGCGCGATCGACGCGATCTCGGACAAGTGCTTCCCGTCCTACGCACTGCAGCGCGGAGCGCGGACCGCCGGCTCGGTCCCGCCGCTCGAGTTGCTCGTCATCGCCAATGCGCTGCAGCGCGGCTGGGCGGTGTCGATCGCCGACCACGAGGGTCTGCACGGTTATTTCGCCGCGCCGCGCGAGCCCGGTTATCGCATCCTCGACGGCATTCGCGCGGTCAAGAGCTTTGCGCCCGTCGGTGTGCTTCCCGACGCTCCGATCGCACTGTGGGGTTACTCCGGCGGCGGCATGGCAACCTCGTGGGCCGCGGAGATGGCGCCCGAGTACGCACCTGAGCTCGATATCGTCGGTGCCGCTCTCGGCGCGCCGGTGGGCGACCCGGGTGAAACGTTCATCAAGCTCAACGGCACGACCTTCGCCGGTCTGCCCGCCATCGTCGTCGCCGGATTGCGGCACATCTATCCCGGACTCGATCGGGTGCTACGCGAACACGTCAACTTCGAAGGCCGGCGGTTGCTCGAACTAGCCGAGCGGTCGTCGACGATCTTTGCGATCGCGCGCCTGGCCAACGACGATTTCGACTCCTACATCGACGCTCCGCTCGCCGACGTGCTTGCGCTGCCGGAGATCCTGGAGGTGTTCGAAGATCTGCGCCTCGGTCAGCGCACCCCGCGCTGCCCGCTGTTCGTCGTGCAGGCCGTGCACGACCAGATCATTTCCGTCGATGACGTCGACGGTCAGGTCCGTAGGTACATCGACGGCGGCGCACACGTCACCTACGTGCGTGACCGGCTCAGCGAGCACATCCTCCTGATGCCGATTGCGGCACCTGCCACGCTGAAGTGGCTGGAGGACCGGTTCGCGAGGCGTCCGCTGCCTACGGGCAAGACCACCACCGTCCTGTCGATGGCCTTCTCGCCCAGCGCAATCATCGGCTTGCTTGCCACCGGCGTGACTGCGATCAAGGTCATCTTCGGCAAGAGCCTCCGTCGCAAGACTGTGCGCGAGTTTCACCCCTCCGAGGGTGAGACTCGCGCACAGGCGGACAGCGCCTAGGCGTCGAAGGCGCGGGCCTTCAACGCCCGGACCGTACCGGCCCGGCCTTCGACAACGAGGCGTCGCAGGGCCGGGGGATGGTCGTCGGCAAGGAACTCGTCGGCGACCGCCAAGGCCTCTTCGCTGATCGCCCACGACGGGTACAGGCCGACAACGACGGTCTGCGCGACCTCGCTGGAGCGTCGCGCCCACACGTCCGGAATGTCGGCGAAGTAGCGCTGCAGGTACGGCGCCAGCAACTCGCCCTGACCCTGCGGCGCGAACCCACTGACGATCGACCGGGTCGTGATGTTCGACAGCGAATCGTCGCCGATCACCTTCGCCCACGCTTGTTCCTTCACGGCCTCCTGCGGACGTGCGGTCGCGGCGAGCGCGCCTTGCCGTGCACCGGCAGCCGTGGGATCGTTCGCGGTCTCGTTGTCGATGAACGGCGTCGCCGCACCGTCGGAGTCGATCTCGCCTGCTGCGGCGAGCGCGTACACCAGCTTCCAGCGCAGATCGGTGTCGACCTCGAGGCCCGGCAACCCGAGTGTCGCCGGGTCTGCGTCGAGCAGCTCCTGCACGACCTCGACGTGCCAATCGGACAGGACCGAACCCGTCAACGCGTTGACGAACGCGAGCTGATGGTCGGAACCGGGCTCCGCTTCCCGCGCGAGTTCCAGAACGCGGTTCGCGAAATCGGGCCAGCCGTGCTCGGCAGCCCATTCCGGGTCGCTGTATGCGCCGAGTGCGGTCTGCGCCTGCAGCAGGAGCCGCTGAACCACGCCGACCTCGCTTTCGACTCCGACGCCACGCTGCACGAGTGCAACGAAATCCCGTGCCTTGAACTCGGCTTGCCGGGTCATCTCCCACGCCGCCGACCACGCCAAGGTCCGGGGGAGTGGCTCAGCGATATCGCCGATCCGGTCGACGAGGACCGCCAGCGAATCGGCATCCAGCCGGACCGAGCAATAGGTCAGGTCGTCGTCGTTGACGAGCACGAACTTGCCGCGAGGGGTGCCGACAAGGTCGGGAACGTCGGTCCGCTCGACGGCGTCGACATCGAGTTCGATCCGCTTGGTACGCACCAACTTTCCGTCGACGTCGTCGTACACACCAACCGCGATGCGATGGACTCGGCGCTCGCCTGCCCCGGGCTCGGCACCCTCTTGAACGACCGTGAACGACGTGAAATTGCCATTGGCGTCGACGTCGAACTCGGGCCGTAGAATGTTGAGCCCCGTCGTCTTGAGCCATTGCGAACCCCAGTCGGACAGGTCACGGCCGGACGAGCGCTCCAGCGCAGCGAGCAAGTCGCTGAACGTCGCGTTTCCGAACGCGTGGTCCTTGAAGTAGGCCCGCAGTCCCGCCAGAAACGGCTCGAGGCCGACGTACGCGACGAGTTGCTTGAGCACGGACGCACCCTTGGCATAGGTGATGCCGTCGAAGTTGACTTCGACAGCGGCGAGGTCAGGAATGTCGGCCGCGATCGGATGCGTCGACGGCAGCTGGTCCTGGCGATACGCCCACGACTTTTCGAGGTTGGCGAACGTGGTCCAGGCGTTGACGTATTCGGTCGCCTCGGATTGGCACAACACCGACGCGAAGGTGGCGAACGACTCGTTGAGCCACAGGTCGTCCCACCACGCCATCGTGACGAGGTCGCCGAACCACATGTGCGCCATCTCGTGCAGAACCGTCTCGGCGCGCCGTTCGTAGGATGCCCGAGTCACCTTGGACCGGAAGACATAGTCCTCGAGGAAGGTCACCGCACCGGCATTCTCCATGGCGCCCGCGTTGAACTCGGGAACGAACAACTGGTCGTACTTGCCGAACGCATACGGCACGCCGAAGTTGCGGTGGTAGAACTCGAAGCCCTGCTTGGTCTCGGTGAACAGACGCTCGGCGTCCATGTGCTGGGCGAGCGAGTCGCGGCAGAAGATCCGGAGCGGGATGGTGCCGTGATCGTCGGTGAAGTGGTCGGTCCAGTGCGCGTACGGACCTGCGATGAGCGCGACCAGATAGGTGCTCATCACCGGCGTCGTCGCGAACTGATGAGTGGCGGCCTCCTCGCCGTCGGTGCCGATGGAGGCCGCGTTGGAGATCACCATCCAGTCGTGCGGGGCGGTCACGACGACGTCGAACGTGGCCTTGAGGTCCGGCTGATCGAAGCACGCGAACATGCGCTTGGCGTCAGCTGTTTCGAACTGCGAGTACAGGTAGACGGATTGGTCGGTCGGGTCGACGAACCGATGCAGCCCCTCACCGGTATGCGAATAGGCGCAGTCGGCTTCCACGATCAGTTCGTTGGTCTCGGCGAGACCCTCCAGGGCAATCCCGGTCGACTCGTCGTAGTCGCTGACGTCGAGCGCGGTGCCGTTGAGGACGGCGGATCCGATCTTCGTCGCCATCAGGTCGATGAAGGTTGCTGCTCCCGGTGTCGCCCGAAATGTGACTGTTGTCCGAGACGAGAATGTCGTCTCGCTGGGATTGCCTGCGCCATCGGTGAGGTCGAGTTCGATCCGGTAATTGTCGACGGTGACCGCTGCCTTGCGTTCGATCGCCTGCTCACGGGTCAGATTGGGTGATGCCACGGTGGGACTCGCTCCTTCGTCGCGTAGTGCACAAGTGCAGATAACCTGCCAAAACCGTATCGCGCGAGCAACATCGCCGGGCGGCGGGAAGGATTTCGCACCGAACGAGGTTGGCCTAGTTGAATAGACAACTGCAACAGGGGAGCTAAGCGTGAGTGTTGATACTGCCGATTTCTGGTTCGATCCGCTGTGCCCGTGGTGCTGGATCACGTCGAGATGGATCCTCGAGGTCGAGGCGGTACGTGACATCAAGGCGAACTTCCACGTCATGAGCCTCGCCGTGTTGAACGAAGGTCGCGATCTGCCCGACAACTACAGAGAGCTCATGACCAAGGCGTGGGGTCCCGTACGCGTCGCAATCGCTGCTGCTGAACAACACGGTGACGACGTGCTGTTGCCGCTCTACACGGCGATGGGAACCCGCATCCACGACCAGGGCAACAAGAACTTCCCCGAGGTCATCGAAGCCGCGCTCGCCGAAGTTGGGCTGCCTGCCGAATTGGCCAAGGCTGCCGATTCCGAGGAGTACGACGAAGCGCTGCGCAAGAGTCATCATGCCGGGATGGACGCCGTCGGCGACGACGTCGGTACCCCGACGATTCACGTCAACGGCGTCGCCTTCTTCGGGCCCGTGTTGTCGCGGATTCCTCGCGGCGAAGACGCCGGCCGGGTGTGGGACGGCGCCGTTGCGCTGGCGTCCTACCCCCACTTCTTCGAGCTCAAGCGCACCCGGCACGAAGATCCGCAGTTCGACTGACCTAGGCCTGGTACGGCGTGTTCCACGGCTGCGGCTGGGGCGATTGCCCCAGCACGGTCGTGGGAGGTGCGCCGTAAGTTTGGGGCGGACCGAATTGTGGCTGGGGTGCGGGGGCAGTCGGCCGGAACAAGATCTTTCCGTGGCGGCTGCGGTCGCGCAGTGCCGCCGCGCGCCACGTCAGCACCGGGTGGGACGACATCGCGTTCACGAGCCACACGAAGAAGCCCGTCTCGGTTCCCGAGCGGTTGGCGAATTCGTCGAAGCCGACCTGACCGACGAGATACTTACCCGCGCCGAGCACGCCCATCGTCCCGGGAGCGCCTTGTGGTCTGAAGCAGAACCCGTGGTTGTCGGCCGTGTACTCCTGCCCGCGGATGAGCGACGAACCGATGATCGGGATGTAGCTCGACGCGAACATGCCGAGTTGCCGCCAGTAGGAAACGTGACCTGCCGCAATGTGGCCGACCTCGTGCCCGATGACGAACGCCAGTGCGTCGGGCTGGCGTCCGTCGCCGCCCACCTCGAACAGGTCGCTGTAGACGACGACGAATCTGCGGAATCCGTGCCCGGATGCGAACGCGTTGATCAGGCCGTTGCCCAGAACGACGTAGGCGTCCGGCGCCTTCTTCATGCCGAACCGCGCGGCCGCCTCTTGCACGAGGTAGAACCCCTCGGGGAACTGCGTCGGCGACATCTTGACGCCGTTCACGCGTTGGCCGGCGAACGTCGTGCCGCGGAAGTAGTAGATGATGATCGGCGCCGCGAGCAGGACGAGCACGATGTCGGAGACCTTGCCCATCGCAGCAGACGCGATCGCGATCAGGTAGGCGAACACCGTGACGACGATGGCCAGGATCAGCAGCGGAATCTCGAATCTGTGCCGGGCCGGCTGACCGTAAGGTGACAGTCCGCGCGGCGCGAGTGCTGCTGACGGCGGCGGATTCATCGGCTGCATGGACGCAAACTTTAACCTCGCAAATGTCCGTTCTGACAGACTCGAATGCATGCGCGCCGTCGACAACAAGAACCAAAATGCCTGAAGGACCCACTCTGCACCGGCTGGCCCGGGTCCATCAACGCAACTTCGCAGGTCGTGAGGTTCGCGTGTCCAGCCCGCAGGGCAAGTTCGCAGACGGCGCAGCCCTTGTCGACGGTCACGTGCTGAAGAAGGCCGAGGCGTGGGGGAAACACCTCCTGCACCACTATGATTCGGGCCTTGTCGTTCATGTGCACCTCGGTTTGATCGGGGCGTTCAGCGAGTCCGAGGTGCCGATGGGACCGCCGGTCGGCCAGGTCCGGATGCGGATGGTCGGCGCCGAGTTCGGTACCGACCTACGCGGTCCGACGATTTGTGAAGTGCTGCACGAGCCGGAACTGGCCGCCATCGCGAACCGCCTCGGTCCGGATCCGTTGCGCCGCAAGGCCGACCCCGAGCTTGCCTGGGCACGGCTGCATCGCTCCAAGCGATCCATCGCCGCGCTGTTGATGGACCAGTCCGTCGTCGCGGGAGTCGGCAACGTCTACCGAGCGGAACTGCTGTTCCGGCGCAACATGTCGCCGATGCTCACCGGCGCCGGGGTTTCACGGGCCGAGTGGGACGCGATGTGGATCGATCTCGTCGAGATGATGAAGGTCGGGCTACGGCGCGGCAAGATCATCACGATCAGACGGGAAGACGACCATGGGGAAGGGTCGTATGCGAAAGGTCGTCCGCGGACCTACGTCTACCGGCGCGCCGGACTGCCGTGCCGGATTTGCGGTACGCCGATCCAATACACGGTCCTCGAAGGTCGCAACCTCTTCTGGTGCCCGACCTGTCAGCCTGACTAGCTTTGGGCTCGCGACAGTGTGGATTTTCACTCGGTATCCGAGAGCTATTCCACACAACCGGTCAGTCCCCGCCACCCCCGCAGCCGCTGCCGCAACTGCTGCCGCTGTCGCTGGCGTCGCCGCCACCGCAACTGCTGCCACTGTCGCCGCCGGAATCGCCGCCGCCCCGTCGGCCGCCTCGGGTAGCGCTCCAGATCCCGAAAAGGATCACGGCGACGACGCCGAAAACAATGAAGCCGTCCATGGTTGCCTCCGCGCCGCGCGTAATTTGCTCGGAGCCTACGCGGCGCGAAACTCCAAGGCATCGGGTTTGCCGTCGTCGTCGAGCAGGTCCTCGAAGGCGTCGTCCAGGTCTCGGTTGGCTCGTCGCCAGAGTCGGACGATCTGCAAGCCCCCCGCCACCCCGGCGGCCGCTGCGAGCGCGAGCCAGTCGGCTGTCACGTGAGTCAGTGTGAGTTCCTAGCGTCGTCGGATCGTCACGACCGGCGCGTGTGAGAAGGACGTTGAGCCGATGACGGGAATCGAACCCGCGTAATCAGTTTGGAAGACTGAGGCTCTACCATTGAGCTACATCGGCGTGCAAACGACATCGCATGGGATCGCCACTGATGTCGTGTGCGTTGAGAGACTGTACCCAACCGATCGCCGGCAACGCCAACCGGGTGGTGCCGGCCGCTAGCGTGCGTCGCGTAGGATGGCGTGCTGGCTCGATCAGTGAACGGGGTGTAGCGCAGCTTGGTAGCGCATCCGCTTTGGGAGCGGAGGGTCGCAGGTTCAAATCCTGTCACCCCGACCAGCAAGACCACGTGCCTTTCTCGGCCGTGAAGTGAGGAACGACCAGGTCTACAAAGGAGTATTTGCCGTGAAGAGCACCGTCGAGCAACTGAGCCCGACGCGCGTCCGGATCAACGTTGAGGTGCCCTTCGAGGAGCTCAAGCCTGACTTCGACCGCGCATACAAGACGCTCGCGCAGCAGGTGCGCATCCCCGGTTTCCGACCGGGCAAGGCGCCCGCGAAGTTGTTGGAGGCCCGAGTCGGCCGCGGCGCGATCCTCGAGCAGGTCGTCAACGACGCGCTGCCCGGCAAGTACCGCGAAGCGCTGGACAGCTCGGCTGTGAAGGCCATCGGTCAGCCGGACATCGAGATCACCAAGATCGACGACGGCCAGGAACTTGCGTTCACGGCCGAGGTCGACGTCCGGCCCGAGATCACGTTGCCGGATTACTCCACGATCACCGTGGCTGTCGACCCGGTTTCGATCGGTGACGACGACATCGACGAGCAGCTGCAGTCGCTGCGCCAGCGTTTCGGCACGCTCACCGGTGTCGACCGCGCGGTCCAGGACGGCGACTTCGTCTCCATCGACTTGAGCGCCACGGTCGACGGCAAGAGCGTCGACGAGGCCAGCGCAACCGGACTGTCGCACGAGGTCGGTTCGGGTCAGCTCATCGACGGGCTCGACGAGGCGATCATCGGGCTGTCGTCCGGCGAGTCCAAGGAGTTCACGTCCACCCTCGTGGCCGGCGACTTTGCCGGTCAGGACGCGTTGGTGACCGTCACGGTCGGCACCGTCAAGGAACGGGAATTGCCGGAAGCGGACGACGACTTCGCTCAGCTTGCGAGCGAGTTCGACACGCTCGACGAGCTGAAGGCAGATCTTCGTGAGCGCGTCGGCCGGGTTCGCCGGGTCGAGCAGGCCGGTGCCATCCGCGACAAGGTGCTGGAGACCCTGCTGGAGACGGTGGAGATTCCCGTTCCCGAAGGTGTCGTCAAGGCCGAGGTCGACGCCGCGCTCCACGATGCCGTGCATGGCCTGGACCACGACGAGGAAGCGCTCGACGCGCTGCTCGCCGAGCAGGGCAGCAGCCGCGAAGAGTTCGAGGCAGATGCACGCAAGGCCGCTGAGCGGTCCGTCAAGGTGCAGCTGCTGCTGGACCAGATCGCCGAGTCGGAGCAGACCAACGTCAGCCAGGAAGAGCTCACCGAGCGCATCATCTTCCAGGCTCGTCGCTACGGCATGGCGCCGGAGCAGTTCATGCAGGAGATGACGCAGGCCAACCAGCTCGGTGCGTTGTTCTCCGACGTTCGACGCGGCAAGGCACTCGCCGGCGTCGTCGATCGGGTGAGCGTCACCGACACCGACGGCAATGCGATCGACACGAAGGAGCTGTTCGGCAGCGAGGCCGGCGAGACGGTCGTCGCCGACGAGGTCGTCGAAGCCGACGACGATGCTGCCGACGACACAGCAGCTGACGTCCAAGACGCGCAGCAGTAAACGAGCTATTCCGCTATGAGCGAAGAAAGGCGGCGCCGGGACTCCGGCGCCGCCTTCCTTCGTTAGTGTTTGTGACAGCAACTCAGGTGCGAGGAAGAAGGCAGGTACCGTGACAGAGAATTATGGCGCGACCCACGACCGCGGATCGGCTTCGCGGAGTCCGGTCATGACGTCGGCTACAGCAGGTCTCAATCTCAGCGACTCGGTGTACGAGCGCCTGCTGCGCGAGCGCATCATCTTCCTCGGCACTCAGGTCGACGACGACATCGCCAACAAGCTGTGCGCTCAGATTCTGTTGCTCACGGCCGAGGATCCGACCAAGGACATCTCGCTCTACATCAACTCGCCGGGCGGCTCGGTCAGCGCTGGAATGGCGATCTTCGACACCATGCAGTTCGCGGAATGCGACATCGCGACCTACGGCATGGGCATGGCCGCCTCGATGGGCCAGTTCCTGTTGACTGCGGGCGCGAAGGGCAAGCGCTACGCCTTGCCGCATGCGCGGATCATGATGCACCAGCCCTCGGGTGGCTTCGGTGGCACGGCTGCCGACATCGCGATCACGGCTCAGCTGCTCAAGCGGACGAAGCAGGAGCTCAACGAGCTCAATGCCGAGCACACCGGTCAGACGGTCGAGCAGATCACTGCGGACGCCGATCGTGACCGCTGGTTCACCGCACCCGAGGCGCTGGAATACGGCTTCGTCGATCACGTCATCTCGCGTGCAACACAGGCCGGCGGCACGGCCTCGCACTAGCTCGACCCCCAGCCGTGCCCACCCCACAGACTTCGTTTGGAGACAAGATGGCCAACTTGTTCGACCCCCGCCTCGCCCCGGGAGCAGCGCCGATGAATGCACCGCAGTCGCGCTACATCCTCCCGCAGTTCACCGAGCAGACCACCTACGGCGTCAAGACCTCGGATCCCTACAACAAGCTGTTCGAGGAGCGCATCATCTTCCTCGGATCGCAGGTCGACGACGTGTCGGCCAACGACTTGATGGCACAGCTCCTGGTGCTCGAGTCGCAGGACCCGGACCGCGACATCACGATGTACATCAACTCGCCCGGTGGCTCGTTCACCGCGCTGATGGCGATCTACGACACGATGCAGTACGTGCGGGCCGACATCGTGACCGTGTGCCTGGGCCAGGCTGCCTCTGCGGCAGCGGTCCTGCTGGCGGCCGGTACGCCCGGTAAGCGTGCGTGCCTGCCCAACGCTCGCGTCCTGATCCACCAGCCTTCCGTCGAGGGCGGCATCCAGGGTCAGGTGTCGGACCTGGAGATTCAGGCTGCCGAGATCGAGCGGATGCGCCGCCTCATGGAGACGACGTTGGCGCACCACACAGGCAAGGACGCCGACGTCATCCGCAAGGACACCGACCGCGACAAGATCCTCACCGCACAAGAAGCGGTGGACTACGGGATCATCGATACCGTGTTCGGGTACCGCAAGCTCAGCGCCCAGAAATAGCAGCAGTAGCGACACGCCGGTGGGTTCGATTTGCGGCTCTATCGAAGCGAAACACGCAACGCTAGAGCCTCGAATCAATGGCTTCAGGAATCGAACGTATTCAGTGGAGGAGCGGCAAATGCAGCGTTCTCTACGCGAATCACCGGCAACCAGTCGACCTCACTCAGCAAGTGCGGGTACGGTCACATCATGGCCCTCGGCTACTGATTGTCGGCACGCAGCAACGTCGACAGTCGGAACCGACGGTCGCACGCGGACAAGGAAGTAGGGACCTTACAAGATGGCGCGCATCGGTGACGGCGGCGATCTGCTGAAGTGCTCTTTCTGCGGAAAGAGCCAGAAGCAGGTCAAGAAGCTCATTGCGGGGCCTGGGGTCTACATCTGCGATGAGTGCATCGATCTCTGCAACGAGATCATCGAGGAGGAGCTGGCCGAGTCCAGCGAGGTGAAGCTCGACGAGCTTCCCAAGCCGATGGAGATTCGCGATTTCCTCGAGAATTACGTCATCGGCCAGGACACGGCCAAGCGCACCTTGGCTGTCGCCGTCTACAACCACTACAAGCGCATCCAGGCAGGCGACAAGGCCCGCGACGCGCGTGGTGAGCAGGTCGAGCTGGCGAAGTCGAACATCCTCATGCTCGGACCCACGGGCTGCGGCAAGACCTACCTTGCCCAGACCTTGGCGAAGATGCTCAACGTGCCGTTCGCCATCGCCGATGCCACGGCACTCACCGAGGCGGGCTATGTCGGCGAGGATGTCGAGAACATCCTGCTCAAGCTGATCCAGGCTGCCGACTACGACGTGAAGCGTGCCGAGACCGGCATCATCTACATCGACGAGGTCGACAAGATCGCCCGCAAGAGCGAGAACCCGTCGATCACGCGTGACGTCTCCGGTGAAGGTGTGCAGCAGGCGCTGTTGAAAATCCTCGAAGGCACTCAAGCCAGCGTGCCGCCGCAAGGTGGCCGCAAGCACCCGCATCAGGAATTCATTCAGATCGACACGACGAACGTTCTGTTCATCGTCGCGGGCGCGTTCGCCGGCCTCGAGAAGATCGTGTCCGATCGCATCGGCAAGCGCGGCATCGGCTTCGGTGCCGAGGTGCATTCGAAGGCCGAGATCGACACGCAGGACCACTTCGCCGAGGTCATGCCGGAAGACCTGATCAAGTTCGGGTTGATTCCGGAGTTCATCGGTCGTCTGCCGGTGGTCGCATCGGTGACGAACCTCGACAAGGAATCGTTGGTCAAGATCCTGTCGGAGCCGAAGAACGCGTTGGTCAAGCAGTACACGCGCCTGTTCGAAATGGACGGCGTCGAGCTGGAGTTCACCACAGCAGCGCTGGAGTCCATCGCAGACCAAGCAATCCTGCGCGGCACCGGTGCTCGCGGTCTCCGCGCGATCATGGAGGAAGTGCTCCTCCCGGTCATGTACGACATTCCCAGCCGCGACGATGTCGCCAAGGTTGTCGTCACCGGCGAGACGGTGGTCGACAACGTGCTGCCGACGATCGTTCCTCGCAAGCGCGAGCGGCCGGAGCGTCGCGACAAGAGCGCGTAGCCATCAGTCGTTGAAGCCGACTTCGGACCTGGTCCGGAGTCGGCTTTTTGCTACCTCTCGGGCGGTCAGATCGAACGCGCGGACGCGAGCGGTCGCACCGGTGGCGAGCCAGGTGAAGGCCCACTCGAACGGCTCGGCGTCGACAAAGGGGACGAACGCAACCTGAGGCCGGGCGTAATAGCGCGCGGTGTGCGCAGGCACCGGATACATACCCTTACCTGCCCCGATCAGCGACAGCATTTCTTGGATGGTCTCGAACCGTGGACCGCGCTGGATAGGTCGGCCGTCGGGGGTCTGTTCTGGAACGACCGAGTCGCGCAAGTAGTCCGGAAGCGCGGCCGGCGCGCTGAGGACCTTGTCTCGCGCGAGATCGTTGAGCGACACCGACGGCCGTCGAGCAAACGGATGGCGTGCCGATACGGCGAGCAATCGATCTTCGCGGACGACGACCGGACCCGTCACCAGATCGGGCTCGATGAGCGGCAACATGAGCAGCAGCAAGTCGATCTTGCCCGTGCGCAGCTGGTCCAGCCCGTCGCCGACCTGGTTCTCCCGGATGTGCACCTCTGTCGCCGGGTACTTGGCGCGGAAGGCGTCGGCAACTTCGAGAACGAACTGTCCGGCGGCCGCGCGAAAGAATCCGACGTTCAGCTCGCCCTCGATGTCGCGGCCCGCCGAGATCGCCTTCTCGAACCCGCGGATGATCTGGTCGTAAGCCGGTCCGACATCGTCGAGTAGCGCGCGACCAATCGGTGTCAACGTCACCTTTCGGCTCGTCCGCTCGAACAGCGGCACCCCGATCCGGCGTTCGAGTTGCTTGATCGTCTGGCTGACCCGCGCGGTGGACACGTGCAACCGATCCGCGGTCCGCCCGAAATGCAGCTCTTCGGCGAGCGTCAAGAAGATCTCGATGTCGCGTCGTTCCATGACACCCCCTGAGGATCGTTACCGCTCAGGTTAACGAATGTTGCGCTCTTCGACGTTGTTCGGGCTCATCCCGAACGCGAAGGTTGAAGAGACCGACAGCCAACTTAGGAGCGCAAATGTCTACCACCAAAACCACTCTCGTCCTCGGCGGAACCGGCAAGACCGGCAGGCGGATCGTCGACCGGCTTCGCGCCATGGGCGTCGACGTGCGAATCGGCTCGCGGTCGGAGCAGCCGCCCTTCGACTGGGACGACCGCTCGACCTGGGCACCCGCCGTGCAAGGCGTCGACGCCGCCTATATCTCCTACTACCCGGACCTCGCCGTTCCGGGAGCCAAAGATGCGGTCCGAGCGTTCGCCGAGGAAGCCAAGTCCGCAGGCGTGACCCGGCTGGTCCTGCTGTCGGGTCGCGGCGAAGAGGAAGCCCAAGCCGCCGAACGCGTGGTACTGGAATCCGGCATCGACGCGACCTGTGTTCGGGCGAGCTGGTTCAACCAGAACTTCAGCGAGAACTACATGGTGGATTCGATCATCGAAGGCGAGTTGGTCCTACCTGTCGGCGACGTTGGTGAACCGTTCGTCGACGCCGACGACATTGCCGACGTCGCGGTCGCGGCGTTGACCGAGGACGGGCACGCCGGGCAGGTGTACGAAGTCACCGGACCGCGGTTGCTCACCTTCGCCGAAGCCATCGGTGAAATCTCCACCGCCGTCGACCGCCCGATCCGGTTCGTCCAGGTGCCTGCCGAGGACTACGTTGCCGCAGTCACCGAGCAGGGGCTGCCGGCGGATCTGATCGAGCTGTTGATGTACCTGTTCGTCACGGTCCTCGACGGGCGCAATGCCTACCTCAGCGACGGCGTCGAGCGCGCGCTCGGCCGCAAGCCGCGCGACTTCTACGACTTCGCGTGGGACACCGCTCAGTCCGGCGTGTGGAACGTGAAGGAGTGAGAACGATGAAGAATCTGCAGACCGGCTTGCTCGTTGCGTCGACCATCACCGCAGGTCTCATGGCGGGATTGTTCTTCACGTTCGCGGTCGTGGTCATGCCCGCGCTGCGCTCGTCCGACGACGAGGTGTTCGTGAGCGTGATGAACCGGATCAACGTCGTCATCGTCAACCCGGTGTTTCTCCTCGTCTACATGGGTGGGCTGATTTTCAGCGCCGTCGCCGCGATCCTGGTGTGGCGCGACGGCAATCGGACCGCGTTGCCGTGGGTCATCGCCGGGTTGGTGCTGTATGTCGTGATGTTCCTCGTCACGAGCGGCGCGAACATTCCGCTCAACGATCAGCTCGCTACTGTAGCGAACGGCGATTTCACTTCCGCTCGTGCGCATTTCGAAGGTGCGTGGGTGGTGTGGAACGTGGCGCGCACGCTAGCGAACGTCGCTGCGTTCGGTTGCCTCGCCTACGCATTGGTGCTGCATGGCAGAGGAAATCCGGTCGTGGCGGCGGCACCCCCGGTGTACGCGCCGCAGGCGGCGTGGGTCGCGACCGCCCGCTAGGCCTCACATTCGAAGGGCCCGCCCGCATCCTCGAGGGCGGGCCCTATCGCGTCTTCCAGTGCGATCGGCTCGCCACGCAGCTCGGCGATGGCGATCGCCAGATTGATCACGCTTCGCTCTCTGGCATTGCCCCAGGTCGCGAAGCGGTTGTCTGCCAGGCGATCCGCCGCGTCGAGCAGTGCTAGTCCCCGGTCCAGTGCTACCTGCGCGGTGTCGATGATCAGTGCGAGGTACTCGTCGACGTCGGCGATCGCCGACGCCGGGGCCACCACCGGACCGTGGCCGGGAACCACCACATCGGCGTCGAAGGTCCGCAACCATTCGAGCGCGGTGCGCCAACCTGCGAAGGAGGCGTGAAAGCCGAGCGGCGCGACTCCGGCGAAAATGAGGTCGCCGGTGAACAAGACGCCGTCATCGGGAACCCACGCGACCACATCGCCTGCGGTATGACCGACACCCCGGTGTCGAACTGCGTGTACCGCACCGATTTTCACAGGCGAGTTGCCGACGACGTCCGTCGCGAGCCGCAAGGTCTGCGCACCCCATTCGGGTTGGTCGAACACGCCCTCGTAGTGCTGGATCCCCGTGGCCGCAGCGTCGTCACGAGCCGACTCGGCGGCCCAGATCGGCAGGCCCTGGGGGAGGAGGTGGTGGCCGAACGTGTGGTCGGCATGGAAATGGGTCGAGATGCACGCCGTCAGCGATCCGACCAGTCCGGCGGCTGAATCCAGCAAATGACGGGTGCGGCGGTCCGTGGCGCAGGTGTCGACCAGCACGGGGCGCGGACCGCCGATGATGCCTGCGTTGTTGAGGAACCACGTACCAGGCAATTGCAGGTAGGCCCACGTGCGCTCGCCTACCTGCTGCACCTCACCCAGCGGTGCAGGCACGCTAGGCCGTTCGGAAGATGAAGTCTTCCTGACTCCAATACGCCTTCATGTCGGTTATCTTGCCGTCCGCAAAGGTCATCACGTCGATCGGGGACAGTTCGACCTCGTTGTCGCCGACCGTCGTGACGACACTGAAGTGAAAGGCCGCGCTACTGCCCGAGATGCGAGCGGTGATCAGTTCGGTGCGCTTCTCCAACCCCTCGATCGCGGCATAGAACTTTCGGATCGCCTCGTGCCCGCGGTGCGGTTCGGTGCCGACCGGATCTTCCACCACCGCGTCTTCGGCGTAGAGGGCGACGATCTCGTCGGTCGCTCCCTTGCCGACCAGTGCGACATACTGCTCGACGACGTCCCGAATCTCTGCTGCCATGGTCCAATTTCCTCTCGTAAGTTAGAACACGTTCTAACTTACCTGCTGAAGTTCCGTTACACATTCGTCACCAACGTGGCATTTGTGGTCACATTTGCCGGGTTCACTCTCAGATGACGGTGAATCACCGTGTAAGACGGCGCTGCCTCGCGCCATCCTCGTCGACGAAGGTGAAACATATGGATCCGATAGCTGCCTCCAACACGGCGTGGATGCTCGCCGCGACTGCGCTCGTCGCCCTGATGATTCCCGGGCTCGCCTTGTTCTACGGCGGTATGGTCAGCGTCCGGAACACGCTGAACATGGCGATGATGACGTTCGGTGCCTTTGCCGTCGTCGGCGTGCTCTGGGTGCTGTTCGGTTATTCGATGAGCTTCGGTAATTCGGTGGGTGGCGCAGGCTTGCTCGGTGACCCGTTCGAATTCCTGGGCCTCGGTAAGCTTCTCGCCGCGCCAGAAGGCGCGGGGTTGCCGCCTGCGGTGTTCGCTGCCTTCCAATTGCTTTTCGCCGCAATCACTGTCGCTCTGATCTCCGGTGCTTTCGCCGACCGGATGAAGTTCGGCGGCTGGATGGTCTTCGCGGGATCTGGGCGACCTTGGTCTACTTCCCGGTTGCACATTGGGTGTTCGCCTTCGATTCCGCCGACGGGTCGGTCAAGGGTGGCTGGATCGCCAACAAGCTCAAGGCAATCGACTTCGCCGGTGGAACCGCGGTTCACATCAACGCTGGAATCGCGGCGCTGGCAGTGCTTTTCGTACTCGGCAAGCGGCATGCCTTCCCGCATCCGCATCGACCGCACAACCTCCCGCTGACCATGCTCGGCGCAGGCATGCTGTACTTCGGTTGGTTCGGCTTCAACGGTGGTTCCGCTCTGGCCGCGACCAACGGCGCGTCGGTCGTCGTACTCAACACCATGGTTGCGACGTGCGCGGGCATTTGCGGCTGGCTGGCTGCCGAGCGGTTCCGTGAAGGGCATGCGACCTCGCTCGGTGCGGCGTCCGGCATGATCGCGGCGCTCGTCGCCATCACTCCTGCCTGTGGTGCGGTGTCGCCGCTCGGTGCCGTTGCAATCGGTGCGCTCGCGGGTGTCGTGTGCTGCTACGCGATCTCGTTGAAGTACAAGCTCGGCTACGACGATGCACTCGACGTCGTCGGTATCCACCTCGTCGGCGGCATCCTGGGCACACTTCTGATCGGTTTCTTCGCGACCGACACCGCCCCCAACGCCATCGCTGGCTTGTTCTACGGCGGCGGCTTCGGTCAACTCGGCAAGCAGACCGTGGCTGTGCTGGCGGTGCTCGCGTACACCTTCACCGTGACCTTCGCCATCGCGAAGGTGCTCGATATGACGATGGGTCTGCGCGTCGACAAGGAGACCGAGTCCGAAGGCCTCGACGTCGCGATTCACGGCGAGACGGCATACATCTTGGAAGCCATGGAGTTGGCAACGGTCGGCGGCTCTTCGGAGTCTGCGGTCGCTGCCGCAGCCGAGGCTCTCGCCGCTGACGCCGCTGTGGAGTCGAAGGCCTGACCGTCAGTCGTCGTGACGGTCAGGATAGGCAGTGACGGCGAGGAACCGTATCGGCAAGCGAACGAGTTCGTTCGGTCCGTGCGGTGCCTCGCCGTCGAGCAGCAATGAGTCGCCGGGACGCAGCGTGTATTCGGAATCGCCGTGGCCGTACACCATGACGCCCTCCAACATGTAGAGCAACTCCGTGCCTGCGTGCTGGAAGAGGGGAAAGACCTCACTCTCGTTGGTGAGTGTCACGAGCACCGGCTCGAGCCGTTTGTGCTGGCCGCGAAGGGCGCCGAGCAGCTCGTAATGGTGCCCGACTCGTGTTCCACGGCCGACGATTTCGGCTCCACGGCCAGCCTCGACGAACACCGCTTCCCGTTGCGAGTCTGCGCCGCGGAACAGCGAAGTCACCGGCACGTCCAGGCCGGCAGCGAGGCGCGCCAGAGTCGCCAAACTGCAGGAGGTCTGAGCATTCTCGATCTTCGACAGCATGGCCTTCGAGATGCCGACCTTGTCTGCCATGTCGCCGATCGAAAGGCCACTCGACTTGCGTAGCTTGCGGACCTGGGCCGCGATGACCCGCTCGAGGTCGGGGCCAGTCGGGGCGTCCGGCGGAATCTCCCGTTCGACCGGTGCCGGATCGCCGGTATCGCGGTGGACATTGTCGGACGCCATAGGCTGAGCCTAATGGAGAGTGAAGCGCGGATCCGGTTGTGCTTCGCCGAGTACGAGTTGGGCCGCAAGATGTCCGGTCAGCGGGGCGAACTTCGCGCCGTGGCCCGAACATGGTGAGGCGATGACAACGGGACCGATGCGGTCGATGATGAAATCCTCGTCGTCGGTCATCGTGAACAGGCAGCTCGCCTGCCCGATGGGCTCCGGGGCGAGCGCCGGAAGCCATTGCCGCACATAGTCGATAACGGGGTCGCGGAGCTCGTCGGGAATCGTTCCTGAGCGGGTCGATGCGGTCGTGACGACGCCGTCGTCGAACCGCCCGATCTTCACCGCCGGAACATCGACATCCGAACCCGAAGGCAGACCGTACATTTGCAGATCATCTTTGTGCACGAATACGGGGTAGCTCGCGCTCGGGTCGCGAAGAGCGAAATGAAAGACCTGCTGCTGCCGCACGGTCAACGTTGGCAGGATTGTGCCTAGGGCGAGTTGATCGGTCAGCTCGGGCAGCCACGGTCCGGCGGCGATCACGACTCGGCGGGCAGTGAGGGGTCGTGGTGCGCTGATGCGAAATCTGTTGCCGTCGTGTCGCATTGCTGTCACTGGGTTGTCGAACATGAGAATCGCGCCGGCATTTGCGGCCAGGTGGGCTGCAGCCACAACCGTCGCGTCGGCATCCACGACGCCAGCATCGGCGTGGAACAGCGCAGGGCCGTCGAACCGCATTCCGGGCCAACGAGCCGCTGCGTCTTCGGCGGTCAGCAATTCGGCGTCGACGTTGCACTGCGCCATCGTGGTGGCAAGTGTGGCGGGGTCTCGCATTCGTCCGTGGTCGATCCCACCTGTGATCGTGAGCAGCGTTCGGCCGCTTTCGGATTCGAGTCGGCGCCATTCGAGCGATGCGCGGGCGGTCAGCTCGACGTAGAACGGGTCCGGGTAGGCGCGGCGAAAGATCCGTGCGCTCCCGTGCGAGCTGCCGTGGGTGTGGCCGGGGGAATAGGCGTCGATCAGTGCGACCTCGATACCCCGGCGGGCCAGTTGCCACGCCGTGCAGGCGCCCGTCAGGCCCGCACCGATGACTGCGACATCGACATCCGTCACAGCGGCGTACCTGGAATCCAGGACGTGCCGGCGAGGGGCACCCGCGCCATCGCCGCTGCCTCGATCGTCAACGCGACCAGATCTTCCGGTTCGAGGTTGCGCAGATGCGACTTACCGCAGGCGCGGGCCAACGTCTGCGCTTCCATCGTCAGGACCCGCAAGTAATTCGCAAGTCGCCGACCGCCCTCGACGGGGTCCAGGTTCGCCGCGAGGTCCGGATCCTGCGTCGTTATTCCTGCTGGGTCGCGTCCCGCCTGGAAATCGTCGTAGCAGCCGGCCTCGGAACCGAGCTGCTGGTACTGCTCGGCATACCGAGGACTGTTGTCGCCCAACGCGATCAGCGCTGCGGTCCCGATCGCCACGGCGTCGGCCCCGAGCGCCATGGCCTTGGCGACGTCGGCCCCGCTGCGAATGCCTCCGGAGACGATGAGCTGCACCTTCCGATGGACGCCCAATTCTTGCAGCGCCTGGACCGCCTGCGGAATCGCGGCAAGGGTTGGTATGCCGACGTGTTCGATGAAGACGTCCTGCGTCGCAGCCGTTCCGCCTTGCATGCCGTCGACGACGACGACGTCCGCGCCGGCCTTCACCGCGAGGGCCACGTCGTAATAGGTCCTGGTCGCGCCGACCTTGATGTAGATCGGCTTCTCCCAGCCGGTGATCTCGCGGAGCTCGATGATCTTGATCGCGAGGTCGTCGGGACCGGTCCAGTCGGGGTGCCTGCAGGCGCTGCGTTGGTCGATCCCGGGCGGCAGCGTGCGCATTCCCGCGACCCGGTCGGTGATCTTCTGCCCCAACAGCATTCCGCCGCCGCCTGGCTTTGCGCCTTGGCCGAGTACCACCTCGATGGCATCGGCTCGGCGCAGGTCGTCCGGATTCATCCCGTACCGGGACGGAAGATACTGATAGACCAAGTGTTTGGACTGGTCGCGTTCTTCGGGTGTCATGCCACCGTCACCGGTCGTGGTCGAGGTTCCGACCGCGCTCGCGCCGCGTCCGAGCGCTTCCTTCGCCTGGCCGGACAATGCGCCGAAGCTCATGCCGGCAATCGTGATCGGGATATCCAGGTGTAGTGGATATTTCGCGTTCCGGTCGCCGAGGATGACGTCTGTGTCGCATCGTTCCCGGTAGCCCTCCAACGGGTAGCGCGACATCGACGCGCCAAGAAACAACAGGTCGTCGAAATGGGGGAGTGGACGCTTGGCTCCCCAGCCGCGGATGTCGTAGATGCCGGTCTCGGCGGCGCGCTGGATTTCGTGAATGACGTTGCGGTCGAACGTGGCAGACTCGCGTAAACCCCAAGACATGGTGTTCTCCTCAGTATGTCGCGGCATGGTCGGCGTGAAAGTGATAGAGCTGCCGCGCGGAGCCGTAGCGGTTGAACTCGCTAGCGTCGGCATCGAAGTTCGCTGCTTTCAGCAGAGCGGCTACCTCGTCGAGGTGCTCTTGCCGCATGTCCTTCTTGACACAGTCCGCACCGAGTGAGGCAACCGATCCGCGAACGTAGATGCGAGCCTCGTACAGCGAATCACCCAGCGCCTCACCGGCATCGCCGCACACGACGAGACGGCCGGCTTGGCCCATGAAGGCACTCATGTGGCCGATGGACCCACCGACGACGATGTCGACGCCTTTCATCGAAATGCCGCAGCGTGCGGCCGCGTTTCCTTCGATCACCAACAGGCCACCGTGTGCTGTCGCTCCGGCGGACTGCGAAGCGTCGCCGCGGACGCGGACGGTTCCCGACATCATGTTCTCGGCGACGCCGACTCCGGCGTTCCCGTTGACAGTGACCGTAGCCAGTTGGTTCATGCCAGCGCAGTAGTAGCCGACGTGCCCGTCGAGCGTGACGTCGATTTCTGCATTCAGCCCACACGCAAGTGCATGTGCGCCAAGGGTGTTGGTCACTCGGACTACGTCGCCGGGTGGCAACGTCTGCAATGTCGCGTTGAGCTCGCGGGTGCCCACGGACGCCAAGTCGATCAGCGGTGCCATACGTAGACCTCTTCCGGCTCTGGTTCGAAGATGTGTGCGGAGTCGATACCGGGGAGTCCGGCGAGCGCGCGATATTCCGATGCCATCGCCACCCATGCGGCGGTCTCGGCGACGATCGCGGGCTTGCAGGCGATCGGATCCCGGACTACCGCAAACGAATCCTTGGTCGTGACGAGCAAGGTGTAGAAGCCGTCGAAGGTGTCGCACAGTAGCCGCAACGCCTTCTCGAGGTCTGCGCCGTTCGCCAGCTGTTGCGCGACGAATCGGGCACCGACCTCGGAGTCGTTCTCGCTGTCGAACCGGACGCCGGAGCGCTGGAGTTCGCGTCGGATGGTCGCGTGGTTGGAGAAGGAACCGTTGTGCACAAGGCACTGGTCGGGTCCGACGGCGAACGGATGCGAGCCGGCGGGCGTGACCGCAGATTCGGTCGCCATTCTTGTGTGCGCGACCGCTTGCCAGCCGGTCGCCTTCGAAAGGCCGAAGCCGTCCACGAGCACGATCGGGTTACCCATTCCCTTGAGTACGGTCACGTCGTCGCCGAACCCCACGACAATTGCGTCAGGGTCGACGGCAGCTACTGCGTCGGCGAGCGAACCACAGTCGATTGCGCTGTGCACCAATGTCATCGGTGCAAGGTGGATCGCGTGTACGGCGACTCCGAGTCGAGTTGTCAACGCTTCGGCGAGCCCGGGCCTCGCATCGAGCACCGACACGGTCGACGTGTTCGGCGGCGACCAGGTGGGGTCGCCGTAGATAGCGATGCCGGCCGAATCCGGCCCGCGGTCGCACATTTCGGCGAGCATGCCCGTCAGCAGAGCGCCGAGGCGAGGGTAGAGCGCAGGCTCACGTAAGTGGAGCCCGACGATTCCGCACATTGCGTGTTTTCCCTTCAGGTTTGTCAGAATGCGGTCAGGTACGAGTCGACTTCCCACGGCGTCACCGTGTTGTGCCACTCGAAGAATTCCTCGCGTTTGCATTTCACGAAGTAGTCGCTCACGCCCGGACCTGCTGAATCGAGAGCGCCGGAGACGATTCCATCCGATTCGAGGGCGTCCATGGCGTGCAAGAGCGTTTGGGGCAAGGCTCCCCGAGCCGAAGCAGGCCCAGGGTCGCCGGGATCGAGCTTTCGGTTCACACCGTCGAGCCCAGCGGCGATGGTGGCCGCAGCCGCAAGGTACGGATTCGCCGATCCGTCGGCTCCGCGGAGCTCGACTCGATTCGAATCGGGAACGCGCAGGAAATGTGTCCGGTCGTTGCCGCCATAGGTGGCGACTCGAGGCGACCAGGTTGCACCGGTGGCGGTCGAGGTGGCACCGGTTCGTTTGTAGGAGTTCACCGTTGGAGCGATGACCCCTTGTAACGCCTGGGCGTGCTCGAGAATCCCTGCAATGAAGGAATACGCGGTGGCCGACAACGCGAGGCCACGGCGATCGGCAGAATCCGGAATTGCCGATGCGCCGTCGCGCCAGAGGGACAGGTGCATGTGCATTCCGGTACCGGTGCGGTCGGTGAACGGCTTCGGCATGAAAGTAGCTGTCATGCCACGTTGTTCGGCGAGGACCGACAACAAATAGCGCAGCGTGATCACGCGGTCGGCGGTCGTCATGGCGTCGGCGTAGTTGAAGTTCTGCTCGAACTGACCGTTGCCGTCCTCGTGGTCGTTCGCGTAGTTGCCCCAGCCCAGGGTGTTCATCGCTTTCGAGACTGCGGTCAGGTGGTCGTACATCCGAGTGACGTCGCGGGCGTCGTAGCAGGGCAGCCGACGGGTATCGAGACCGTCGGCGGTCCGGAGTTCGCCGGATTCGTCTCGCTGGAGCAAGAAGTATTCGATCTCTGCGCCGACGTTGACCTCGAATCCCATGGCGAGTGCATCGGCCAACACCTTGCGGAGAATCACGCGGGGTGAGAACGGCCAAGGCTTGCCCAAGACGTGGGGATCGCAATGTACGAGAGCGAGTCCCGGCTTGATGAACGGCAGTGGAGTGTATGACTCCGGGTCCGGAATCGCCACCAGGTCTGGGTCTTTCGGTACTTGTCCCATCAACCCCGCTGCGTGTCCGGCGAAACCGACGCCGTCTTCGGCGAGTTCGTCGACGGCTTCGATCGGCACCAACTTCGCGCAGGGCTTCCCAGCCATCGTGACGAACATGGCGAGGATGAATTCGGCGCCGTCGGCGCGAGCGATCGAGGCCAGGTCCATTGGATGCTCCGAGTTTCATATCAGTAGTCGTTGTTACCTGATATGAAACACCGGAAGTATGACGGCGGTGTTAAATGAGCGTGAGAACGCAGTAAGCGTCGCTACTCGCGCCCGGCGGACACCCACTTCGCATCGGCTGATCGAGCACCCGTCACGGTCGCGGCAATCGAGTCGAGCGTCGCGACCTGAGCATCGTCGAGCGTGACGGCCGACGACGCGATGTTCTCGTCGATCCGCTCCCGCTTGCGGGTGCCAGGAATGGGGACGACGCCGAGGCCGAGTTCGGTGCCCTTCTGGCGCAGCCACGCGAGGCTGACCTGCGCTGGGGTGGCGCCGACCGCTTCGGCGACACCCTTGATCACCTCGACTGCTGCTTGGTTCGCATCGAGCGAACCGTCGGCGAATCGGGGAAAGTGACGTCGAATATCGTTGTCACCCAGGGCGTTCGAATCGATCGTGCCGGTGAGGAAGCCGCGGCCGAGTGGGGAGTACGGGACGAAACCGACGCCTAGCTCGGCGGCCGCAGGAACGACGTTGCGTTCGACATCGCGGCTCCAGATGCTCCATTCCGACTGCACGGCGGCGATCGGATGCACCGCAACGGCGCGGCGGAGTTCGTCGGCGGTCACCTCCGACAGTCCGAGGTGGATCACTTTGCCCGCCGCGACGAGTTCTGCCATCGCACCGACCGTTTCCTCGATCGGGGTGTTCGGGTCCAGGCGATGCAAGTAGTAGAGGTCGATGACGTCCGTGCCCAATCGCGCCAGACTCTCGTCGGCGCATTGCAGGACGTACTCCCGATCGCCGCGCGAGGAGCGTTGGCCTGCGGCAGGATTACCCGTGATGCCGAACTTCGTCGCGAGGGTTACCTCGTCGCGCCGATCGGCGAGGAGCTTGCCGACCAACTCCTCGTTGGAGCCGCCCCCGTACACATTCGCGGTGTCGATGAAGGTAATTCCCGCGTCGACCGCATGATGGAGCGTGGCCAGTGCGTCTGTGGGATCGACGGCGCCGTACACGGGAGTGAGAGCCATCCCGCCGAAGCCGAGCGGGCTTGTAGTCAGGTTGTCGCCAAGGATTGTCATGAAGCCTCCAACTTGATGCGATCGGCACGCGCGTACACATTCATGGTGTCTCCTCGAAGAAATCCGACGAGCGTCAGTCCCGCATCGGTGGCGAGGTCCACTGCGAGAGACGAGGGTGCCGAGACGGCGCCGAGCATCGGAATGCCTGCCATCACGGCTTTCTGGACGAGTTCGAAAGACGCTCTGCCACTGACGATGAGCACCAGGTCGGACGCCGGAATACGATTCTCAGACGCCGCCCAGCCGAGCACCTTGTCGACAGCATTGTGGCGCCCGACGTCTTCACGCAACACGAGCAATGCGCCGTCCGCGCTGAACAGTCCGGCTGCGTGCAGGCCGCCCGTCGTCTCGAAGGCACGTTGATTGCGCCGTAACGTAGCCGTCATTCCCGCTAGGGACGACGCGTCGACCGTCAGCTCGGCGGCACCGACGTCGAACGCCGAACGCTTCCGGACATCGGCCAGTGATTCCTTCCCGCATACTCCGCACGCCGCGGAAGCCAGGAAGTTGCGGGCTGCCAAGGCGATCGGTTGCGCGGATTCGGACAGCGTGACGTCGAGAACGTTGTACGTGTTCGCGCCATCGTTGTCGACGCCGTCGCAATATCGGATTTCGGCGACGTCTTCCCGGCTGGAAATGATGCCCTCGGTCAACAGGAAGCCGTGTACGAGATCGATGTCGTTACCCGGGGTGCGCATGGTGACGACGACGGAACTGCCGCCGATCCGGATCTCCATCGGTTCCTCGACTGCGAGTGTGTCGGGACGATTGATGATGCCGGACAACGTGATCCGCTGTACGGGTCGCCGCGCGGTGACACGTCCCATCAGGTCGCCCGTTCGAGCCGCACGACGATAGCTTTCGACACCGGCGTATTCGACTTCTCGGCAACGTGATCGAGCGGGATCAACGGATTCGTTTCTGGGTAGTACGCCGCCGCATTGCCTTTCGGGGTCGCGTACTCGACGATGCGGAATCCCTCGACGCGCCGCTCGCCGTCGTCCCACTCCGAGACGACATCGACGATGTCGCCGTCTGCGAAGCCCAGCTCTTCGATATCCGCGGGGTTGACGAACACGACCTTGCGGCCGCCTTTGACGCCGCGGTATCGGTCGTCGAGGCCGTAGATCGTCGTGTTGTACTGATCGTGGCTGCGCAGCGTCTGCAGAATCAGCCGTCCAGCGGGGGTGCTCACCCAGCTGAGCTCGTTGACCGCGAAGTTCGCTTTGCCCGAGGCCGTGTGGAATTCGCGGGAATCACGTGGTGGGTGGGGGAGCAGGAACCCGTTGCGGTCGCGGACTCGCTCGTTGTAATCGGTGCAGCCAGGGACCACGCGGGAGATCGAGTCGCGCACGCGGTCGTAGTCTGCTTCGAATTCTGCCCAGGGCACATTGTGGTCCGGACCGAACAACGCCTTCGCAAGTTGGCAGACGATGGCGACCTCGCTGCGTAGGTGGTCGCTCACCGGCTTGAGCCGACCGGTCGACAGGTGCACCATCGACATCGAATCCTCGACAGAAACGTGCTGTTTCGCGTTTCCCTGCAGGTCGAGGTCTGTGCGCCCGAGAGTCGGCAGAATCAGCGCGACCGTGCCGGGGACGACGTGGCTGCGGTTGAGCTTCGTCGAGATCTGCACGGTCAGTTCGCAACTGCGCAGGGCTGCCTCGGTCACGTCGGTATCCGGTGTTGCTGCTACGAAATTTCCGCCCATGGCGAAGAAGACCTTGGCCCTGCCGTCGCGCATTGCTCGGATCGAATCGACGGTGTCGAACCCGTGTGCGCGGGGACTTGTCATCCCGAACTCGAGATCGAGTGCTGCGAGAAACGATTCGGGCATGCGCTCGAAGATGCCCATGGTGCGGTCGCCTTGGACGTTCGAGTGGCCACGCACCGGGCAGACGCCTGCGCCGGGCTTGCCGATCATGCCGCGCAGTAGCAAGAGGTTCGTCGCCTCTTCGATCGTCGCGACGGCGTGACGGTGCTGCGTCAAACCCATTGCCCAGCAGAAGATCGTGCGCTCGGAGGTGATCAGCGCGCGGGCTGTATCGCCGAGTTGGGCACGCGTGAGCCCCGTTGCTTCGATGACCGTGTCGAGATCGACGGCGCGAAGGTGGGCGGCGTATTCGTCGAACCCGGCGCAATGGGCGTCGATGAAGTCGCGGTCGAGGACCGTTCCTGGCGCTGCATCCTCGGCCTCGAGCAGTAGTCGGCCGAGACCTTGGAACAGCGCCATGTCGCCGCCGATGCGGATCTGCAGGAATTCGTCGGCGATTGCGGTGCCATGGCCGACGACCCCGGACACGCGCTGCGGATCACGGAAACCGAGCAGACCGGCTTCTGGTAAGGGATTGACGGCAATGATCTTGGCGCCGTTGCGTTTCGCGGTCTCCAAGACCGACAGCATGCGAGGGTGATTCGTGCCCGGGTTCTGGCCTGCGACCACGATGAGGTCGGCCATTGCGACGTCGTCGATCGAGACCGATCCCTTGCCGATGCCGATCGAAGCGGTCAGCGCGCTGCCCGACGATTCATGGCACATGTTGGAGCAGTCGGGCAAGTTGTTGGTGCCGAAGCTACGGACCAGCAGTTGATACAGAAACGCGGCTTCGTTGCTGGTGCGTCCGGATGTGTAGAAGACCGCTTCGTCGGGTGAGGCGAGTCCGCGCAAGTGGTCGGCGATCAGCGCATAGGCGTCGTCCCACTCGATGGGCGTGTAGTGCGTGGCGCCCGGCCGCAGCACCATCGGATGCGTGAGCCGGCCTTGCTGGCCCAGCCAGTACCCGGACTTGGTCGCGAGTTCCTCGACCGAGTGCTCGGCGAAGAACTCGGGCGCAACCGTGCGGAGCGTCGCTTCTTCGGCGACGGCTTTCGCGCCGTTCTCGCAGAATTCGGCAGGCCGTCGATGTCCGGTCGGCTCCGGCCACGCGCAACCGGGGCAGTCGAAGCCGTCGTGCTGGTTGACCCGCGTGAGCGTGCGGGTGGTGCGCAAAACACCCATCTGCTCGAGTGATCGCCGCATCGACACCATGACCGCAGTTACGCCTGCGGCCTTCGTCTTCGCCGGGGTTACTTCGACCTGCTGCTCGTCGATGTCGTTGGCCGGTCCGCGTCGAGGCATAGCTCCATCCTGCACCTGCACGGTGACAGCGTGTGTGCGGGATTCCTCGAACAACCTAGAACATGTTCTAGTTTTGCCTTACGATGGCGGCATGACGGTGGCAGTGACAGGTGCAAGTGGGTTTCTCGGCGCGAACTTGGTGGCGTTGCTGGCGCAGCGAGGTGAGCCGGTCCGCGCGCTCGATGTCGTTGCGCCGAAACACCTTCCAGCTGGAGTTGAATTCCGGAAGGCTGACGTGCTCGACCGTGCGTCGGTCCGGGCGAACCTGGAAGGCGTCGACACCGTCTACCACCTCGTCGCCAAGATCACCTTGTCCGAGCACGACGAAATCGCGTGGCGCCTCAATACCGAGGGGGCGCGAAACGCGGCCGAGGCGGCGCTCGACGCAGGCGTCCGGCGATACGTGCACTGCAGTTCGATCCATGCTTTCGATCAGCTCCGCTGCAAGAACATCGACGAGACGAGCCCGCGCTCGGAGGATCCGGCTATCCCCGTCTACGACCGTTCGAAGTGGGAAGGCGAACGGCAGGTACAAGAGGTGGTCAAGGCCGGGCTCGACGCCGTCATCTGCAATCCGACCGGCGTGTTCGGCCCGGTCGACTACGGGCTCTCGCGAGTGAACGGCCTGATCCGCTCGTCGGCGAGGGGGAGACTGCCGGTGATGATCGCCGGCCGCTTCGACCTGGTCGACGTGCGCGACGTCGCCGCCGGATTGATCGCCGCCGCCGACCGCGGCCGGACCGGCGAGAACTACCTGTTGACCGGCGAGTTCTGCGACTTGATCGAGGTCTTCCGCGCAGCGGCGCGTGCGAACCGGCGTCGCGGACCGCGCGTCGTCGTTCCCCTGAGCATGGTCGGTAGGGCCGTGCCTGTCGCCGAGCGGATCGGCAAGCGGTTCGGATCCGATGTTATCAGTGCGGGCGCCCTCGCCGCGGTGACGGCGTGCCCAGAAGTCGACGGTTCGAAGGCAGTCGAGGAACTCGGCTATCGCTCGCGTCCGACCGAGGAAACCGTTGCCGACCTCGTCGAATTCTTCCGCGTTTCGGGCCGGCTGTGACGGCGGTGCTCGACGTCGTCAACCGGTCGCCCGCCGCAGTAGGCGCACACGATCGGCAAGGTTGGTTGGACCTGTTTGCGAGAAACCACATCGTCGAGGACCCGGTCGGGGGTACGCCGGTGGTCGGCGGACTGTACGACCGCCGCTCCGGCGGGCGCGGACCAGGCGGATTGGCGAGATTTTGGGACACCTACATCGCGCCGAGGACCGTGCGGTTCGAATACGAGGCTGCTGACATCGTCACGGGGCTCGACGTGGTTCGTGACGTGACCCTGCACATCAGCGACGACACAGGAGTGCAGATTCGGACACCGGCGCACTTGCTGTACCAGCTCACCGAAGACGAAGGCGCACTGAAGATCCGACGGCTGGCAGCGCATTGGGAAGTGACACCGACGGTCATCCAGACCCTCGGCATCGGGCGGGCGAAGGTCCGCTCGCTGTCGGCGACCAGCGTCAGACTGCTGAAACACCAAGGCTTGGGCGGTGCCATGGGTTTCGGGCGGGCCATGCGCAGTGTCGGCGAGGCGGGGAAGGCCGCCGCTCTCGACCTCGTGTCCGCCGCCGAGCGTGGCGACGACCGCGCGCTACGCCTGCTCGGCGGTTCGGTCGTGACAAACCCGTCGAAGCTGATCGCTGCGGGCGACACCGTGTCGATGACGTGCACCGTCGAGGGAGCACATGCTGTTGCCTTGTTCTACCTGGACCGGCGAACCAACAGCGTCGTCGAAGCTGATGTTTATGTAGCGTGATTCGCATGGCGAACGTTCGCGCGGCACAACGGAACGACATTCACGACGTGGCGAAAGCCCTGGCGTTGGCGTTTCAAGACGATCCCGTGATGACCTGGATGTTTCCGGACGACACCATGCGGTCGACGCGACTGCCGCGCCTGTTCGCGGCGCTTGCGCGTTATCAGTATCTGGCGAATTCGGAGGTCGCGACAGCCGACGACGGGTCCATCGTGGGCGCAACACTGTGGGCCCCGCCGGACGGCTGGCAACAATCTCCGCTGGACGAACTACGGCAACTTCCCGCGCTGGTCTGGGCCTTCGGCCGCCGGCTGGGCGTGGGAAAGGAGATGTCGGACCTGATGAAGACCCACCACCCGGCGGAACCGCATTGGTATCTCTCGGTGATCGGCACGCAGCCCTCGATTCGCGGCGGCGGGTACGGCCGCAGCCTCATGCAATCGCAGCTGGACCGCTGCGACGCCGACCATGCGCCTGCCTATCTCGAGTCGAGCAAGGCCGAAAACGTGCCGTACTACGAGCGATTCGGGTTCGAGGTGACGGGCGAGGTCGTCGTACCTGGCGGCGGTCCTACCCTGTGGCCGATGTGGCGGAATCCGCGTTAGCGATCGCGGCCTGCGCCGCAGGTAGTGCGCGTTCGCGGTCGGCAGCGACGAGACCGATTCGTGTGCGACGGTCCAGTAGGTCGTCGACGGTCATTGCGCCTTCGTGGCTGACCGCGAAGGCGAATTCGGCTGCGGTGGTGTCGAGTCCGGCGGCGACCAGTTCGTCGCTGCCTGCGGCGGCGACGGTCGGTGCCTCGGTGCCGTAACGCTCGATCAGTCGCTGCGGTGCATGGACAGCGTCGCGCTCGGCAGCGTCCCCGGCGCCGACCAGGGGGAGTTGTTTGGTCCGGCAGGGTCCGGCCTGCAGGTTTCCGTCGAGCACTGCCGCGTCGACGGCGTCTTCGGCCATCTTCCGGTAGGTGGTCAACTTCCCACCGACAACGGTGATCAGTCCGTTCGCCGCCCGCAGCACAGCGTGGTTGCGGGACAGGTCCGCGGTACTGCCGTCGCCGGTATCGAGCAGCGGCCGCAGCCCGGCGTAGGTGCCGAGGATGTCGTTGCGAGTCAACGGCTCTCGCAGGACAGTGTTGATCGTGGCGAGCAGAAAGTCGATCTCTTCATCGGTCGCGGTCGGCACATCGGGGATCGGGCCGGGCGCGCTTTCATCGGTGAGACCGAGGTAAACGCGACCGTGCGCTGCGGGGAACGCGAACACGAATCGGCCGGTCTCGCCGGGGACCGGCACGGTCAGCGAGGCGCTGAGCCCGCCGAATGCTGTGGAGGAGAACACCAAATGCGTTCCGCGGCTTGGGCGCAGCGTGATCGATGGGTCGATATCACCGGCCCACACTCCGGTGGCGTTGACGACGGTCTTTGCTCGCACCAGCAGCTCGGACCCGGTGAGCGTGTCACGCAGCGTCGCCGACTGACCGGTGACGTCGGTAGCCTCGACCCTGGTGAGGATCTTCGCACCGTGTGCGGCTGCGGTGCGTGCGATGGCCACGACAAATCGTGCGTCATCTACCAATTGCCCATCCCAGGCGACGATTCCGCCTTTCAGGCCTTCGCGACGCAAAGTCGGCGCGGAACGCAATGCTTCGGCTGCTTTCACTTTGCGCGACCGTGGCAGGAGTGCAGGCGGCGTGCCCGCCCCGCGGCGCAACAGGTCGCCCGCGACGAAACCGGCTCGCACCAAGTACTTTTCGACAAACCCGACTGCTGGTAGCAACGGAACGAGTTGGGGGAGTGGGCGGACCAGGTGCGGTGCGGTGTAGCGGATGAGAATCCCACGCTCGACGGCGCTTTCGTGTGCGATGCCGACCTTTCCGCTCGCCAGGTAGCGCAGACCGCCGTGGACGAGTTTGGAGCTCCATCGGCTGGTGCCGAAGGCGAGGTCGTGCTTTTCGGCGAGGACGGTCCGTAGTCCGCGCGACGCGGCGTCCAGCGCGATGCCGACGCCGGTGACTCCGCCACCGATGACGAGCAGATCGATGGGGTCACCGTCGGCGAGTGCGGCGAGTTCTCGTGTGCGGCGGGCTGCATTGAGGGCCGAGTCGGTCATTTCGTGTCTCCTGAAATCGGACGAAGGTAGCCGTCGATGGCGATGGCAAGTTCGGTGTCTAGAGCGGCGCCGGGAAGTGCGTCGGCGACGATCTGCGCGGATTGGACGGCCGATTGCACGATGAGCAACAGCATCGTGGCGAGTTGGACTGGATCGCCCGCCCGGATCGAGCCATCCGCCTGACCAGCTGCGATGTACGCCGTGAAGACGGCGACGAGTTCGTGTTGGCTACGGCCGAGTCGGTCGACGATGTAGGTGAGCAGTAAGTCGGTGTCGGTCCGGAAGATCTTCTGGAACAAGGGATTGTTTCGTACTGCGGCGGCGCTCGCGACGATCGTCCGCACCACCTTGGTCCGTCCGTCGGCTCCTCGAATGTCCGCGTGCGCGACGGTTTCGCGCAGCTCACGAGTCAGGAGGTCGCCGATCAGTGCACGCGTATCCGGCCAGCGCCGGTAGACGGTCGGCCGGCTGACGCCCGCTCGTCGTGCGACCTCTACCAGTGTCGTTCGCTTGACCCCGAACTCCGCGACGCACTCGCGAGCGGCGTCGAGGATGACTTGATCGACGCTCGACCCCTCGACTTCCTCTGCGTTACTGGTTGACATCATGTGTCATACTGTAACTCATGAGCGAACAAACTGCTACCGAGCCGAATCCGCCCATGGTCTGGGACGCCTGGGGCGTCCTCGAAGGGCACAAGCCGCTGTCACCGGAAATACGCGCGCTGATCGGCGGCGCGTTCGGCATATCGGCCGAGACCGTCTCCCGACCTGGGGAAGACGCAGTGCGACTGCGCGATTCAGCGCTGACCGCCGACCAGTCCGCCGAACTTGCTGCAATCGTGGGCGAGGGCAACGTGTCGACCGACCATCACGACCGGCTGGTGCGCGCAGGTGGTAAGAGCACCTTCGACCTACTCCGTCGCCGCTCCGCAGACGTGCAGGACGCGCCGGACGCCGTCGTCACCCCTGTCGACCACGACGAGGTCCTTGCACTGTTGACGTACTGCTCCGACGCCCGCATTGCGGTCGTGCCGTTCGGCGGCGGCACCAGCGTGGTCGGCGGTGTGGATCCCGTTCGCGGCGCATTCGATGCGGTCATCGCACTCGATCTGAAGCGACTCGACCGACTGTCCGCGGTCGACGTCGTCAGCGGTACTGCCACGCTCGGTGCCGGGCTCACCGGTCCGCAAGCCGAGAAACTCCTTGGCGAACAAGGGCTTTCGCTGGGCCACTTCCCGCAGAGCTTCCAGTTCGCGAGCATCGGCGGATTCGCCGCCACCCGGTCGTCCGGGCAGGCGTCCGCCGGCTACGGGCGCTTCGACGACATGGTGCATCACCTGAAGGTCGCGACGCCGCGGGGCACGGTCGAACTCGGTCGGGCACCCGCATCGGCAGCCGGACCTGACCTGCGTGAACTGTTCGTCGGGTCCGAAGGCACGCTCGGCGTGATCACCGAGGTCACGCTTCGCGTGCATCCTGTCTCGACCAACACCGCGTACGAAGCGTGGTCGTTTCCCGACTTCACCACTGGCGCACAGGCTTTGCGTGCGCTGGTTCAGGTGGGCGCCGCACCGACGGTCCTGCGGCTGTCGGACGAGGCCGAGTCGGGCGTCAACCTCGCCATGGCCGACCGGATCGGCGGCGCGACCGCGACCGGCGGATGTCTCGCCATCACGACCTTCGAGGGCACCGAAGCGCACGTCGCCGCACGGTCGGCGGAGGCAGCGGCAATACTCGCGGCATCGGGCGGCACGTCGCTCGGCGCGGACCCTGCCGTCGCGTGGGAGCACGGTCGCTACAACGCGCCGTATCTGCGCGACTCCCTGCTCGATTCCGGTGTCTTGTGCGAGACGCTGGAAACCGCGACGACCTGGGCTAATCTCGCCAACTTGAAGGCCGCGGTGACCGGTGCGCTGACCGAGGCGCTCAGTGCGCAAGGCACCCCACCACTGGTCTTGTGCCACATTTCGCACACCTATCCGACCGGTGCGTCGCTGTACTTCACCATCATCTGCGCGCAAACCGCCGATCCGATGGCGCAATGGGGAGTCACCAAGACGGCGGCATGTGACGCGATCATCGCGGCCGGCGGCACCATTACGCACCACCACGCTGTCGGCGCCGATCACCGCAAATGGATGACCGACGAGATCGGCGACCTCGGCGTCGAAATCTTGCGCGCCGTCAAAGCCGTGGTCGATCCCGCAGGCATACTCAACCCTGGCAAGCTGCTGCCATGATCTCGTCGGTCGCTGTTCTCACCAACCCGATGTCCGGTCACGGCAAGGCGACCACGAACAGTGCGAAAGCGATTGCACGGTTCCGCGAGCGTGGCGTCGCCGTGACCGAACTCGCAGGCAAGTCCGCTGCCGAGTCGCTTGCGCTGGCCCGTGAATCCGTCGCGGCGGGTGTCGAAGCTTTGGTCGCTGCAGGTGGTGACGGATTGATTTCCGCGGTGCTGCAGGTGGCCGCGGGCACCGAGGTCCCCATCGGCATCATCCCCGGTGGTACCGGTAACGATCTTGCCCGCGAGTTCGGCATCCCCGTCGACGATCCGGCCGCCGCGGCCGACGTCATCATCGAGGGCAAGACGAAAGCCATCGACCTGGGCCGGGCAGGCGGGACCTACTTCGGCACTGTGCTGGCCAGCGGCTTCGATTCACGCGTCACGGACCGGGCGAATTCGATGAGCTGGCCCAAAGGTAAGTCGCGCTACAACATCGCGATGCTCGCCGAGTTGGCCACACTGCGGACCGTGCCGTACCGCATCGAACTCGACGACCAGGTCGTGGAGGTCGACGCGATCTTGGTCGCGGTGGGCAACACTCGGTCCTACGGCGGCGGCATGCTCGTCGTGCCGGGCGCACGCACCGACGACGGCATGCTCGACGTCACCGTTATCGGCGGTACCAGCAGGTTCAACCTCGTTCGCCTGATGCCGACCGTCTACAAAGGCACACACGTCGACATCGACAACGTCGATACTTATCGCTCTCGCACGGTCCGGCTGTCGGCTCCCGACACCACGGCCTACGCGGACGGTGAGCCGCTCGGTGCGCTGCCGATCGACATCGAAGCGGTCCGGGACGCGGTCCGGCTATTCATACCGTGAGTGATTTTCACCCCTGGGCGGGTAAGACGCGCGCACGGGTGGCGAAGCTGCAGCAACTAGAATCGCGGAGTGACCAGCGCAGCCCCCCAGAACCCGAACAGCCGAGCTGACTCCCTCCCGAAGTCGTGGAACCCCAGCGACGTCGAGGAGCAGATGTACGAGGGCTGGGTAGCGGCCGGTTACTTCGAAGCCGATGCTGCCAGCGACAAGCCGCCGTACACGATCGTGTTGCCGCCGCCGAACGTCACCGGCAGTCTGCATATGGGTCACGCGCTCAACCACACGTTGATGGACGCGTTGACGCGCCGCAAGCGCATGCAGGGCTACGAGGTCTTGTGGCAACCCGGCATGGACCATGCCGGAATCGCCACCCAGAACGTGGTCGAGAAGCAACTCGCCGTCGACGGAAAGACCAAGGAAGACTTCGGTCGTGAGTTGTTCGTCGACAAGGTGTGGGATTGGAAGCACGATTCCGGCGGCACCATCCAGGGGCAGATGCGCAGGCTCGGCGACGGCGTCGCGTGGAGCCGCGACCGCTTCACCATGGACGACGGACTTTCGCGCGCCGTGCAGACGATCTTCAAGCGCCTGTACGACGACGGCTTGATCTATCGCGCCGAGCGGCTGGTCAACTGGTCGCCCGAGCTGCGGACCGCGATCTCCGATATCGAGGTCAAGCACGAAGAGGTCGAGGGCGAGCTGGTATCGCTGCGGTACGGGTCGTTGAACGACGCCGAGCCGCACGTCATCGTCGCCACGACGCGTGTCGAGACGATGCTCGGTGATACCGCGGTCGCGGTGCATCCCGACGACGAGCGGTACAAGGCGCTCATCGGCACCACACTGTTCCACCCCATCACCGAGCGGCAGATCCCGATCATCGCCGACGACTACGTCGACCCTGAATTCGGTTCCGGCGCAGTGAAAATCACACCCGCGCACGACCCGAACGACTTCGAGATGGGTCTGCGGCACAACCTACCGATGCCGTCCATCATGGACGAGCGCGCCCGAATCGTCGGTACTGGAACCGAATTCGACGGTATGGACCGGTTCGAGGCGCGGGTGAAGGTCCGCGAGCGGCTGGCCCGTGAGGGGCGTGTCGTCGCCGAGAAGCGGCCCTACCTGCACAGCGTCGGGCACTCCGAGCGCAGTGGCGAGGCCATCGAGCCACGGCTGTCGTTGCAGTGGTTCGTCAAGGTCGAGTCGTTGTCGAAGGCCGCGGGCGACGCGGTCCGCAACGGCGACACGGTGATTCACCCACAGAGCCAGGAAACGGCGTGGTTCGGCTGGGTCGACAACATGCACGACTGGTGTATCTCCCGGCAGCTGTGGTGGGGGCACCGCATCCCGATCTGGTACGGACCGAACGGCGAGATCGTCTGTGTCGGACCGGACGAGACGCCCCCTGCCGGGTGGGAGCAGGATCCCGACGTTCTCGACACCTGGTTCTCGTCCGCGCTGTGGCCGTTCTCCACCTTGGGGTGGCCGGAGAAGACGCCGGAACTGCGAAAGTTCTACCCCACCAATGTGCTTTTCACCGGCTACGACATCATCTTCTTCTGGGTCGCGCGCATGATGATGTTCGGCCTCTACGTGGCGAACGACGACGCCATCACCGACGGAAAGTCCGGTCCGCAGGTTCCATTCAAAGATGTGTTCCTGCACGGCCTGATTCGGGACCAGTTCGGCAAGAAGATGTCGAAGTCCCGTGGCAACGGGATCGATCCGCTCGAGTGGATCGATCTGTACGGGGCCGACGCGGTCCGATTCACGTTGGCGCGCGGTGCGCAGCCGGGTGGTGACCTCTCCATCGGTGAGTCGCACGCGTCCGCGTCCAGGAACTTCATCACCAAGCTGTTCAACGCAGTGAAGTTCGCACTGATGAACGGCGCTGTCGCCGAAGAACTTCCGCCGCGTGAGGCGCTGACCGACACCGACCGCTGGATCCTCGATCGGCTGGAAGAGGTTCGCGGCGAAGTCGATTCGGCGTTCGACGCCTACGAATTCGGCAAGGCGTGCGAGGCGCTGTACCACTTCGCGTGGGACGAGGTCTGCGACTGGTACCTCGAACTCGCGAAGGTGCAGTTCGCCGACCCAGCACGGGCCGACAACACACGCATCGTGCTCGGAGCGGTCCTCGATGCGCTGCTTCGGCTGCTGCATCCGGTCATTCCGTTCGTCACCGAATCGCTCTGGCGCGCACTGACGTCGGGGGATTCGGTCGTGGTTGCCGAATGGCCCTCGACCGCCGGAGTTGCGACCGACGCGATTGCTGCCCAACGTATTTCGGATATGCAGCGACTCGTCACCGAGATCCGCCGCTTCCGCAGCGACCAGGGTCTCAAGGACAAGCAGAAGGTCGCCGCGCGACTGGTCGGCATCGACGACGCTGACCTGACGGGTCAACTGGACTCGATCAACACCCTGGCGCGTCTGAACGTGGCAGACGAAAACTTCGCCGCAACAGCGTCTTTGGAGATCAGGTTGACGACCGCCACGGTGACCGTCGAGCTGGACACCTCAGGGACGGTCGATGTCGAAGCCGAACGGCGACGGCTCGAAAAAGATCTCGCCGCGGCCGAGAAGGAATTGGTAGCCACGACGGCGAAACTCGGCAACGAGGCTTTCATCGCCAAGGCGCCGGAACCGGTCGTCGCGAAGATCCGCGCTCGCAAGCAGTTGGCCGAAGAAGAGGTCACGCGCATCGCTGCACGGCTCAACGACATGGCTCCGGCGTGACGACACCCGACGGAGATATCGGTAGCTCGGCAGGCGCGGCTCCCGGGGTCGTCGACCTGGCCGAACTGGCGCTGGTCGAAGCGGAACTCGACAAGCGTTGGCCCGAAACGAAAATCGAGCCGTCAACGGCCCGCATCGCGGCGTTGATGGACCTGCTCGCGTCGCCGCAGCGCAACTATCCGGTGATCCACGTTGCGGGCACCAACGGTAAGACGTCGGTGGCCCGCATGATCGACAGTCTGCTGCGCAGCCTGCACCGGCGCACCGGCCGCACGACGAGCCCACATCTGCAGATCGCGACCGAGCGGATCAGTATCGACGGGCTGCCGATTTCGCCCCGGACCTACGTCGATACCTACCGCGAACTGCTGCCCTATATCGAGATGGTCGATGCCGCCCAAACCGACGGACCGGCCATGAGCAAGTTCGAGGTGCTGACAGCGATGGCCTTTGCCGCGTTCGCCGAAGCTCCGGTGGATGTTGCCGTGGTCGAAGTGGGTCTCGGCGGACGCTGGGATGCGACGAACGTCGCCGACGGGCAGATCGCCGTCATCACGCCGATTTCGCTCGACCACACGGAGTACCTCGGTCCGGACCTCGAATCGATCGCCGGCGAGAAGGCCGGAATCATCAAGAAGGCCCCCGACCAGCTGGTTCCGGTCGACACGGTCGCGATCATCGCCGAGCAGGACCCGGTGGTGATGGACGTCTTGTTGCGCCGAGTCGTCGAAGCCGATGCGGCGGTCGCCCGCGAGGGTGCGGAGTTCAAGGTCGTCGGCCGGCGCATCGCCATCGGCGGCCAGGAACTTCAACTGCAGGGTCTGGGCGGCGTGTACGACGAGATCTTCCTGCCGCTTCATGGTGAGCATCAAGCCCGCAACGCCGTGCTGGCGTTGGCGGCGGTCGAGGCGTTCTTCGGCGCAGGCAAGGACCGGCAACTCGATATCGAGGCGATTCGCGCAGGGTTTGCTGAAGTCTCGTCGCCGGGCCGCCTGGAGCGCGTTCGTAGCGCTCCGACCGTATTCCTGGACGCCGCGCACAACCCCGCGGGTGCCAAAGCCCTCGCCGCCGCCCTGAGTGCGGAGTTCGATTTCCGCAAGCTGGTCGGTGTTGTCGCGGTGATGGCGGACAAGGACGTTGCAGGCATCCTCGAAGCGCTCGAGCCGGTATTCGACGAAATCGTCGTGACGTCGAACGGCTCGCCCCGCGGAATGGCAGCCGAGGATCTCGCCAACCTGGCTGTGCAGCGGTTCGGCGACGAACGCGTCGTCGTCGCGCACGAGCTGGCCGACGCTCTGGAAACCGCCATCGCCATCGCCGAAGACGTCGCAGATCCGGGGGAGGCGGTGTCCGGCGCGGGCGTCGTCGTCACCGGCTCGGTGGTGACGGCAGGCGCGGCCCGCACGCTGTTCGGAAAGGACCCGGCGTGACCGAGCAGTCGAGTACTAGTGATTTCAAGCCCCCCACGAAGGATCCGTGGAAGGCGCTGCGCGGCGTGATGGCCGGCGTGCTGATTCTCGAGGCGATCGTCGTTCTTCTCGGGTTGCCCGTCGTGTGGAAGCTCAGCGGCGGACTCACGTGGATATCGGGCGGCTACCTCGGCCTGCTCACCGTGCTGATGATTCTCGGTGCCGGGCTACAACGTCGGTCGTGGGCGCTCGCGTACAACCTCGCATTGCAGGTCGCGTTCATTGCGGCGTGGTTCGCCCATCCTGCAATCGGGTGGCTGGGCATCATCTTCGCCGGTGTGTGGGGCTACATTTTGTTCTTGCGACGCGACGTCAAGCTCCGTATTCAGCAGGGGCTGCTCCCCGGCCAGCGGGACTGAACCTCTAGGCTGACCGCCGTGACCGAGCGCACCCTGATCCTTATCAAGCCTGATGCCGTTTCCCGCGGATACATTGGCGAAATCCTTGGCCGCATCGAGCGGAAGGGACTGTCCATCGCCGCACTCGAGCTGAAGAACGTCTCCGACGAGCTCGCGAGCAGCCACTACGCAGAGCACGCCGAGCGCCCGTTCTTCGGTTCGCTCCTCGAATTCATCACCTCCGGCCCCGTCGTCGCCGCTGTGGTCGAAGGCCCGCGAGCCATCGCAGGCTTCCGCCAGCTGGCCGGCGGCACCGACCCGGTCGAGAAGGCCGCGCCGGGAACGATCCGCGGCGACCTCGCCTTGGAGACCCAGGAGAACATGGTGCACGGGTCGGACTCCGCCGAGTCCGCAGCGCGCGAAATCGCGCTTTGGTTCCCCGCGCTCGCAGCCGCCGACTAAGCCACGACAAGCCGTCCCGCGCCGCTGGCAAGCTACTGGTAGCGCGTGTGGGATACTGAGGGAGATTGCACCGCACAGGCTCGTCGCCGCTCTGCGGAGATGGGCCCGTGCGGTCGCAATCGGATGACACCACGGTTCGATGCCTTCATCGCTGCCACGGGTAGTTGGATAGCCCCTTCCACCCGCGTCGGCACGCTGGATGGTCAGCGCGCGAACCACGGAACACAGCCATCCAGCCAGGCACCGCGTGCCCAGCTAGCCCACACGGACCATTAGCCCAACGGACGATACCGAGTACGCGGAGCGAGACCATACAAACTCGCGCCCCACAGGGCGCGAGTACACAAGTAGCCCCCGCGTGGCCGCGTTCATTCCCGATTTCTGGGCAGACGCGCCCGGGGGTCCCGAGGAGACTACGTGGCCGATCAAGTGCCGCCGGAGACACCAGAAGAGCTGAATGAAGTCGATTCAGCACCATTGCAGGACGTCGACGTGGTCGGCGTTGCTGCTGATCCGGCGCCGCCTGTCGCGGGTTCGCCGGAAGAAGGGCAGCCCGAATTGCCCGATCGCATCAGGGTTCACGCCCTCGCCAAGCTGCTCGGCGTCAAGAGCAAGCAGATCCTTGCCGCACTGACCGAGATCGGCGCCGAAGCGCGTAGTCCGCAATCGAGTGTTGCGCGCGACGTTGCCGAGTCGGTCCGGGATTCGCTGGCTGCGGGTCCCACTGTCGAGCCCACGCCTGTGGCCGAGCCGACGCCTGTGCCCGAGCCGACGCCCGTGGCAGAGCCCGAGCCGGTCGTCGAGGCCGAGGTCGTGGCCGCCGAACCTGAGCCCGAACCCGAACCCGAACCTGCCGCCGAGCCGGAACCTGTCGCGGTGCAGCCCCAACTGTTCGCGAGCCCGGTCGTGTCGGAAGACACCGCACCGATCACGTTCGAGTCGGCTGGTGCAGTGGCGATGCCGTTGTTCCTGCAGCCGGACGCGGAAGCCATCGCCGAGGTCCGCCGCCGTCGCAAGGTCGAGCAGGCCCCGCCGACGCCGGAACCGGTTTCCGAGCCGGAGCCGGAGGCGAAAGCTGCTGAGACCACCGACGACGAGTCGACCGAGGCGAGTTCCGACGACGAGAGCGCTGACGGAACGCAGCCGAAGCGCAGGCGTAGGGGTCGCCGTGGGCGCGGTCGTGGGCGTGGCGAGCAAGCGGGTGGCGACGCCGAGGGCGACGACACCGACGACGCAGTCGAAACACCTGACACCGCCGAAGGCGCGGACGCCGATGCGGCCGATACCCAAGACGCCGATTCCGACGAGGGTGCCGACGACGCCGATTCCGACGGTGCCGATGATGAGAACGGCGCCGAGAATGCCGACGGAACGAATCGTCGGCGTCGCCGTCGTCGTCGTCGCAAGGTAACCGGCGACGGTCCGGGCGAGGCTCCGGCGTCCGAAGACGATCCGCCGAACACTGTCGTCCACGAGCGCGAGCCGCGGAACAAGCCGCGTGTGAAGGACGAAGTCCAAGGCATCAGCGGCTCGACGCGGCTGGAAGCCAAGCGGCAGCGCCGTCGTGATGGGCGAGACGCAGGCCGTCGCCGTCCGCCGATCCTGACCGAGTCCGAGTTCCTGGCCCGCCGCGAAGCCGTCGACCGGGTAATGGTCGTCCGCGACAAGCTGTTCACCGGAGATGGCACGCCGAACGCGCCCGTCACCCAGGTCGCCGTCTTGGAAGATGACGTTCTGGTCGAGCATTTCGTCACCAGCACGGGCTCCGGTTCGATGGTGGGCAACGTCTATCTCGGTCGCGTGCAGAACGTGCTGCCCAGCATGGAAGCCGCCTTCGTCGACATCGGCCGTGGCCGCAACGGTGTGCTCTACGCCGGTGAGGTCAACTGGGAGGCCGCAGGTCTCGGTGGCAATTCGCGCAAGATCGAGCAGGCACTCAACCCTGGCGATCAGGTGCTCGTGCAGATCAGCAAGGACCCGGTCGGGCACAAGGGTGCGCGACTGACGACGCAGATCAGCCTCGCCGGACGTTTCCTCGTGTACGTGCCGGGCGGAACGTCGACCGGCATCAGCCGCAAGCTGCCCGACACCGAGCGCAAGCGGTTGAAGGAGATCCTGCGCGACATCGTGCCGAACGATGCCGGCGTGATCATTCGCACCGCGTCGGAGGGCGTCAGCGCCGAAGAGCTCCAGCGTGACGTCGAACGCCTGCAGAACCAGTGGAAGCTGATCGACGAGCAGGCATCCGCGGCAGGCAAGGGCAACCCGCAGACGCTCTACGAAGAGCCCGACCTCCTGGTCAAGGTCATTCGCGATCTCTTCAACGAAGACTTCTCGAAGATCGTCATCGAGGGAGAGAAGGCCTGGAGCACGGTCGAGAACTACATTCGCACCGTCGCGCCGGACCTGCTGCCTCGCGTTCATCGCCACGATGCGGAATCGGGTCCTGACGTCTTCGAGACGTACCGGATCGACGAGCAACTCGCCAAGGCGCTGGACCGCAAGGTCTGGCTGCCGTCCGGCGGCACGCTGGTCATCGACCGCACCGAAGCGATGACCGTGGTCGACGTCAACACCGGAAAGTTCACCGGCGCAGGCGGAAACCTCGAAGAGACGGTGACGCGCAACAACCTCGAAGCTGCCGAGGAGATCGTGCGACAGATGCGCTTGCGCGACATCGGGGGCATGATCGTCGTCGACTTCATCGACATGGTGCTCGAGTCCAACCGCGATCTCGTGCTGCGCAGGCTGACCGAAGCGCTGGGGCGTGACCGAACTCGGCACCAGGTGTCGGAGGTGACGTCGCTCGGGTTGGTTCAGATGACTCGCAAGAAGCTCGGAACCGGTCTGATCGAGGCCTTTTCGACGCAGTGTGAGCATTGCCACGGGCGCGGTCTGCTCGTGCATTCCTACCCGGTGGAGCCGTCGTCGTCCGACGAAGGGTCCCGTGGGCCTGCGCGTGGCGAGACGACTCCGCGCAAGCGGCGCGGCCGCCAGACGCCGGCAGGTGCCGAGACGCCGGAGCCGACCCCGAACGGGCACACGCCCGAGGTCGACCCTGCAGTGCGTCGGGCGCATCCCGTCGCGCTCGCGATGGCGGCACATCACCACGAGCACGACCATGATCACGATCACGATCACGAGCACACCCACGAACCGGCCGCGGTCGTCGAGGCGGAGCCGTCTAGCACCTCAGCCGTCGAAGCGCCCGTCGCCGAGGTTGTCGCGCCGGTCACCGCACCCGAGCCAGAGCCGGTAGCGGCTGCACCAGAGCCAAAGGCAGAGCCTGAGCCCGTGCAAGATGCGGTCGCTCCGAAGAAGAGGGCAGTGGGGCGGCGGCGCGTGTCGCGTGCAACATCTGCGCCGGTAGGGGAGGCGAGCGCGGGCACCGTGATCGTCATTCCTGCGCACCAGGCAGATGCCGCACCGGCCGAGAAACCGGTCTATGTGCATCAGGAAATCTCGTTGCCACCGCGCGCTCCGCGGCGACGAGCCGTGTCCCGACCTGCAGGACCGCCAGTCGAGGAGTGACAAGGCTTGCGCCAGTTTGACCCTCGAGGCGCAAGTCCCGTAACCTTGACCAGTCGCTGCCGGCGATATCGGTTCGCCGCGCGCACGTGTGTGGCGCGAGCCGCCGCCGTCGCGTCCAGCGATATGAAACTAGACCAGTCGCGTGGCAACCGCTGCGCGAGCGAAGTTCGAACAAGCTCCACCTGAAGGAAAGAAGGGTAGCCGTCCGATGGCAACGTACGCGATCGTCAAGACCGGCGGTAAGCAGTACAAGGTCGCAGTCGGCGATCTTGTCAAGGTCGAGAAGATCGAGGGTGAGCCCGGCACGGCTGTCTCGCTCGACACGGTCCTCGTTGTCGATGGGTCCGAGCTGACCACCGACGCTGACAAGCTTGCCAAGGTCAAGGTCACCGGCGAGGTGGTCGAGCAGACCAAGGGTCCGAAGATCCGGATCCACAAGTTCAAGAACAAGACCGGCTACCACAAGCGCCAAGGGCACCGTCAGAAGTTGACGGTCCTCAAAGTCACCGGCATCAAGTAAAGGACTCTGGACATGGCACATAAGAAAGGTGCATCCAGCTCGCGCAACGGTCGCGACTCGAACGCACAGATGCTCGGTGTTAAGCGCTTCGGTGGACAAGCGGTCAACGCGGGCGAGATCCTGGTTCGCCAGCGCGGCACCCACTTCCACCCCGGCGTGAACGTCGGCCGTGGCGGCGACGACACGCTGTTCGCTCTGGCCGCAGGTGCGGTCGAGTTCGGGCAGAAGCGTGGACGCAAGACGGTCAACATCGTTCCGGCGGAGGCCCAGGCCTAACCGGAAGCACGAACGCCGACAGGGCGGGCCAGGGTCGAGCACCCGGGCCCGCCCTGTCGTTTTGCTAGAGAGAGGATCCATCCATGGCCCGATTCATCGATCGCGTTGTCCTGCACATCAGTGCGGGCAAAGGCGGAAACGGGTGCTCGTCCGTCCATCGCGAGAAGTTCAAACCGCTGGGCGGACCGGACGGTGGCGACGGCGGTCGTGGCGGTGACGTCATCCTCGAGGTCGATCCCAACGTGCACACATTGCTCGACTTCCACTTCCATCCCCATGCCAAGGCGACCAACGGTACGCAGGGGATGGGTAGCAACCGCGACGGATCCAACGGTGAAGACCTGGTTCTGAAGGTCCCCGACGGCACCATGGTGCTCGATTCCGACGGCCGCATTCTGGTGGACCTCGTCGGTGAGGGAACCCGCTACGAGGCTGCGCAAGGCGGCCGCGGCGGCCTCGGCAACGCGGCGCTGGCATCGCGCGCTCGCAAGGCGCCGGGATTCGCGTTGCTCGGTGAAGACGGTGTCGAGCGTGAGCTCGTGCTGGAACTCAAGTCCGTCGCCGACGTCGGGCTCGTCGGCTTTCCTTCCGCCGGCAAATCCTCACTCGTGTCCGTCCTTTCGGCCGCCAAGCCGAAGATCGCGGACTATCCCTTCACCACCCTCGCGCCCAATCTCGGTGTGGTCTCCAGTGGCGATACGACGTTCACCGTTGCCGACGTTCCCGGGTTGATCCCCGGCGCGAGCGAAGGCCGCGGACTGGGCTTGGACTTCCTGCGGCACCTCGAACGATGTGCAGTGCTCGCGCACGTCGTCGACTGTGCGACCTTGGAACCCGGACGCGACCCGATTTCCGACATCGATGCGCTCGAAGCCGAATTGGCGGCCTACAAGCCGGCGTTGTCGGCGGATTCGAGCCTGGGTGATCTCGCCGATCGCCCGCGGGTCGTCATTCTCAACAAGGTCGACGTACCTGAAGCTGCCGAGTTGGCCGAAATGGTCACCGCTGAGCTGCTGGAGCGCGGTTGGCCGGTCTTCGCCATCTCGGCGGTCAGCCGGGAAGGCCTGCGGCCCTTGACCTTCGCGCTTGCTCAGATGGTCGAGCAATACCGTCTGGCGCACCCGAAGGCGGTCGCGCGCCGGCCTGTCATTCGTCCGGTCGCGGCCGACGACACCGGGTTCAGCGTGGTGGCCGATCCCGAGATCGAAGGCGGATTCATCGTCAAGGGCACGCGGCCGGAGCGTTGGGTCAAGCAGACGCAGTTCGACAACGACGAAGCCGTCGGCTACCTCGCCGATCGCCTGGCGCGCTTGGGTGTCGAGGACGCGTTGATGAAGAAGGGTGCCCAGCCGGGCGCTGCCGTCACGATCGGCAAGGTGACCTTCGACTGGGAGCCGCAGACGCCCGCGGGTGTCGACCTCGTGCGGACCGGTCGCGGCACCGACGCTCGTATCGACCAGGTGGACCGCATCGGCGCCGACGAGCGCAAGCATGCCCGCCGAGTTCGCCGTGGTCTCGAAAGCTTGGAGTCGGAGGACTGATGACCGGGGTCGACGCGGTGAGCCCTGCGCGGCAAGCCATTTCGGCAGCGCGACGGGTAGTCGTCAAAATCGGTTCTTCGGCGCTGACAAGTCTGGAAGGTGGCATCGACCTCGCCCGGCTCGACAAGCTTGCCGAGGCGATCGAGGCCCGGATGGCCGCGGGCAGCGACGTCGTTGTGGTGTCGTCGGGTGCGATCGGCGCAGGGATGGCGCCGCTCGGATTGACGAGGCGCCCGCAAGATCTGGCGACCAAGCAGGCCGCGGCCAGCGTCGGGCAGTTGGCCTTGGCGCACGCCTGGGGGACCTCGTTCGCCCGTTTCGGCCGCACGGTCGGGCAGGTGCTGCTGAGCGCCGACGACTTCGCCCGCCGGGAACATCATCGCAATGCACAACGCACCCTCGACCGGCTTCGGTCGTTGGGTGCCGTGGCAGTCGTGAACGAAAACGACACTGTCGCAACGGAAGAGATCCGCTTCGGCGACAACGACCGGCTGGCAGCACTCGTCGCGCATCTGGTAGGGGCCGACGCGCTCATCCTGCTGTCGGACGTCGAGGGGCTGTTCGACGGCGACCCTCGAAAAGGTCCGGCGGCGCTCGTCCGGGAGGTTCGGAGCACGGCCGACCTCGACGGCGTGATCGTCGGCGCCGGGGGAGCGTTGGGCACAGGCGGCATGGCATCGAAGCTGTCGGCCGCGCGTCTGGCGGCCGACGCCGGCGTACCCGTCCTGCTCGCTGCCGCGACATCGGCAGCCGACGCGTTGGGCGAGGGGTTGGTGGGAACCGCCTTCGCTGCGCGGCCGATCAGGCTGTCCGCGCGCAAGTTCTGGGTGCGGCACGCGGCCGACGCGAGTGGGACCCTGCACCTCGATGCGGGCGCGGTCAGCGCGGTGGCGCAGCGCCGCAGATCGCTGCTCGCAGCGGGGATTACCAGCGTGACGGGCCGGTTCTACGGCGGTGACGTGGTGGCCATGGTCGGCCCTGACGGCGTGGTCGCGGCTCGTGGCGTCGTTGCCTACGACAGCACAGAACTGGAAGGGATGCTCGGTCGTTCGACGAGCGATCTGCCGTCCGAGCTCCAGCGCCCCGTCGTGCACGCGGACGATTTGGTAGCCGTTTAAGGTTCGTTGACCAAAATTTGGGGTGCTCCCCGCCGCAGTGCGGACTAGATTTCGATACGAACGCGTAGCGAAATCGGGTGGGAGTCGGCATGGACAGCGAAACGATTCAGCGGAGACGTTGGCTCATCTTGGGTGTGATGGTGATCTGCCTGCTGGTCGTGATCCTCGACAACACGATCCTCAACGTTGCATTGAGGACCATCCAGGACGACCTGAGCGCCTCGCAGAGTCAGATGCAGTGGGCTGTCGACAGTTATGCGCTCGTCTTCGCGGGTTTGCTGATCGTCTGGGGTGTAACCGGCGACCGAGTCGGCCGAAAACGTATCTTGCTGTTAGGAATTGCCACGTTCGGCGTGACGTCGGCGCTGTGTTCGTTCGCGACGACGCCGACCGAATTGATCGTCTACCGTGCGCTGATGGGCATCGGCGCTGCAGCCGTTCAGCCGCAGACACTGTCGATCATTCAGAACGTCTTCGAACCCGAGGAGCGGCCGAAGGCGATCGGCATCTGGGCGGCGTTCTCAGGCGTGGCGATTGCTGTCGGACCGATCGCGGGCGGCGCCTTGATCAAATTCTTCTGGTGGGGCTCTGTCTTCTTGGTCAATGTGCCCATCGTGATCGTCGGCGCAATTCTCATCTTTGTGCTCGTCCCCGAGTCTCGCGATCCGAATCCCGGCCGGTTCGATCCGTTCGGCAGCCTGCTCTCTATTGTCGCTCTCGTCGTTCTGGTCTACGGAATCATCCAGGGCGGCAACACGAACGACTGGCTGCGGTGGAATACCCTCGGCGCGATCATCGTCGGCGCCGCCTTGCTTGCACTGTTCGTCTACCTCGAGAAGCGGAGTTCGCATCCGACGATCGATGTGACACTCTTCGCGAACAAGCACTTCAGCGCGGGCACGATTTCGATCGCCATGGTGTTCTTCGCGCTGATGGGCGCCACGTTCTATCTCGCCTACTTCTTGCAGGTGATTCGCGGCTACACACCGCTGGCCGCCGGCGTGAGCCTGATCGCCGTCGCGGCAGGCGTCATGATCATGGCAAGCCAGGCAGCAGGACTGTCGGCCAAGTTCGGCTCGAAACTTGTCGCCGGAACAGGGCTGACGATCTTTGCGCTGACGATGCTCTCCTACGTGCTCGTCACCGCCGCAACCCCGCAGTGGCTGATCGAGGTCGAGATGTTCACGCTCGGTGCGGGAATGGGCTTGACCATGACGCCCGCGACGAACGCGATCATGGGCGCGGTCCCGCGCGAGAAGGCGGGAGCGGGTTCGGCGGTGAACAACACGGTCCGGCAGGTGGCGGGTGCGTTGGGTGTTGCCGTCTTGGGATCGATCCTGGCAGTCTCCTTCCGTGGTTCGCTCGGGGCCGACCGTCCCGCCGAACTCGCTGCGGCGCTGGACCAACCCGCCGCCATAGTCGCCACGCTGCCCGACAATGTGCGCGTCGCCCCGTTGGTGCGCGACGATGCAAGCGAATCGATCGGCGGCGCATTGCAATTCGTCGAGAAAGCTGCAGCCGCGATGCAGAAGCGAGGCGAGCTGCCGCAAGCAGCGCAGTTGTCGCCTGACGTGGTCGCGCAGCAACGTGCGAAGGCACAGACCGAGATCGGCGCGTTCGTTCAGGAATCGAAGGACTCGTTCATCCACGGGATGCACGTGTCGTCGATCGTGGCCGCGCTGAGCGCATTCCTCGGTGCGATCGCGGCGTTCACGATGCTTCCCGGTCCGACCGAGCCTCGGACGTCGGATGCGCACGACGAGGTGGCGCCGGAACTGGTATGAAACCTCGTGGGCGCCCGCGGGATACCGCAATCGATGATCAGGTCCGGGCGGCGACGCTCGACCTGCTCGCCGAGGTAGGGCGGGCTGGAACGACGGTCGAGGCGGTCGCGGCCGCGTCCGGAGTGGCCAAGACGACGATCTATCGACGCTGGTCCGGGCGAGACGATTTGATCCTGGGCGCTCTGTCGGTGCTGTTCCAGTCGGATGACGAGCCCACGCTCAGCGACGACCCGCGGGCGGACTTGGGTGCGTTGCTCGGGCGGCTGCGCGAACAGTGGGCCGATCCCCAGTTTCGGCGCCTCATGCGCCGCCTGTCGTCGGACGGCAGCGAGGCACCGCAGGACTATCAGCGGTTCCGTGAGCAACTGATCGCGCAGCGGCGTGGCCTGCTGTTGGCAATTCTGGGCCGCTGCGTCGACGCTGGCTACATTCGCGACGACGTCGACTTACGTTGGGCTGCAGATCTTCTCGTCGCCCCGGTCATCGTCGCTGCGATGACCCATCGCGACGACGTCACAGCGAGTCAGCTCGACTTCAGCGTTGATATCGTTCTTCGGGGTCTAGCTCCTGGCTGATTACGGTCAGCACTTCCGAGCAGCCGGCTTCGAGCTTGATGGTGGCGAACTCGTCTCCTCGCGTCGGTCCGCGGTTGATGATCGCGATCGGAATGCCGAGCTTGGCGGCCCGGCGAACGAACCGCAGCCCGGACATCACAGTCAGTGACGAGCCGGCCACGAGGAGGACGTCCGCCTGCTCCACCACGTCGAATGCGGCCCGAACCCGCTCGCGCGGAACGCTTTCGCCGAAGTACACGATGTCGGGCTTGAGCATCCCGCCGCACACGTGACAGTCGACGGGACGGAAGCCGTCGGTGCTCGCGAGCACCGCGTCGGCGTCCGGGGCGATCTCGACGCCTGTCGCGGCTGCTGCTGTGAACCCCGGGTTCGCGGCGTCGAGCCGTTTCGCAAGCGTGTGGCGTGACACGCGATGGCCGCATTCCAGGCAACGGATCTGCGCATACGAACCGTGCAAGTCGATGACGTTGCGGCTACCGGCCTTCGTATGCAGCAGATCGACGTTCTGAGTGATGACCGCATTCACCAGGCCCGCGCGTTCCAGACGGGCGAGCGCGCGGTGACCGGCGTTCGGCTGTGCGGCGTCCATGAAGCGCCACCCGAGATGATTACGCGCCCAGTAGTGCCTGCGGAAGTCGCGGTCGCCGACGAACTGCTGGTACGTCATCGGATTGCGGGGTGGCGAATCCGGACCGCGATAGTCCGGGATCCCGCTGTCGGTCGACATCCCCGCGCCCGTCAACGCCACGGTCCGCCTGCCGTCGAGCAGGTCGCGGATCGTGTCGCTTTTCTTCAATCCCCGCCGGGCGGTCGCCGACGAAGCTTGATTCATGACCACACTTCCAGTTAACCCGATTCCCGCCGGCTACCGCACCATCACACCGTTCCTCGCGGTCAGCGACGGTGCTGCTGCCCTCGACTTCTACCAGCGCGGGCTCGGCGCCGAGATCGTCGACCGAATGGACGCGCCGGATGGCAGCGTCATGCACGCCGAAATCAGAATCGGCGACTCCATGCTGCAGCTGTCCAACGAAATGCCCGACTACGGAATCAAGGCGCCCGAAGCGGGGTGGGTGCACTCGTCGATCGTCGTCTACACCCCGGACACCGACGCGTTCGTCGACCGCGCGGTCCGGGAAGGGGCGACCCTGGTGCTTCCGGTTTCCGACACTTTCTCCGGTGATCGGCACGGCGTCGTCATCGACCCGTTCGGTCACCGCTGGGCGGTCTGCACCAAGATCGAGGACGTACCCGCCGAAGAGGTCGCGCGCCGGGCGCGCGAGCTGTTCTTCCCCGCCGCCGAGCCCGCTCAGTAGCCGGCGACTGGGTCGACTTTCGCAATCAAGTCCTCACCGGCGGCGAATCTGGCGACGTTCTCGGCCACTCGGTCCGCGAACGCCGCCACTCGCCGCTGCGGCGGGTTCGAATCATGTGGCGTGACAATCGCATTCGGGAGTGTCCACAACGGGTGGCCGTCCGGCAGCGGCTCAGGATCGGTGACGTCGAGGCCGACGCCGCCGATCTGGTTCGCCTCCAACGCTTCCACCACCGCATCTGTGTCCACGAGGCTGCCGCGGGCGACGTTGATCACCCACGATGTCGGCTTCAGCTGGGCCAGCTCGGCTGCCCCGAGCAGGTGCTTCGTTGCCGGCGTGGCAGGCGCAGCGATGACGACATGGTCGGTGCGCGACCACACCTCGTCGAGCCGCGTCACTGGCAGTGTCTCGATCGCACCGGGCACCGGCCTACCAGAACGGTTGACCGCGACGACGCGAGCGCCGAGCGGCGCCAGCATCGGTATCAATGCGCGGCCGATTCCGCCGGCGCCGATGATCGCGACTGTGCTGCCGCGCAGTGTGCCGACCTTCGGAAAGAATTCTTGTTGCCGCCAGGTGTCGGCGAAGAGGTGCTCAGGTATTGCGCGTACCCCGGCAAGCAACAGCGCCAGTGCATGTTCGGCAACGGTCGGGGCGAAAGTTCCGGTCGCAGAGGTGAACTGGACCCGAGGATTTGCGTCGACGACTCCCGCTGTGAAGAATTCTTCGATACCCGCCGAGAACAACTGCACCCATTCGACGTTGTCGGGCAACGGGTCTGGAAAGTCGTCAGGGCCGGCAGTCCATACGAGGCCGCTGGCAGCGGTGAGCTCTGCGAGCTCACCGCCAGCACGTTCGACCGCGTCGACGAGCGTCGGGTCCTGATTCGGCAGCAGAGCGATAGTCGTTGCCATCAGCCAACCCTACTGGGCAGCAACCAGTGGGTAGACACCGTTTTCATCGTGCACTTCGCGACCGGTGACAGGCGGGTTGAATACGCATAGCATGCGCATTTCGGTCCGGGGCTCGACGCGATGGCGCTCGTGTCCGTTGAGTAGATACATCGAGCCGGGACCGAGGTCGTAAACGCGGTCGTTGTCGAGGTCGACGAGTTTGCCTTCCCCCTCGATGAGCCACACGGCTTCGACGTGGTTGGCGTAGTGGAACTCGTTGACCGTCCCTGCGGCGATGGTGGTCTCGTGGAACGAGAACCCCACGCCGTCTCCGCCGAGCACGATGCGCTTGCTGCGCCACGCTCCGTCGCTGCTGGTCACATCACGGTCGGTGTCGGTGATTTCGGCTGTCGATCGCACGATCATGGTGTGATTCCTCTCAGCTGCAGACTGTTGCGGTGGCGTCGGCGATGATGCGGAGCCCGTGGTCGAGCTCTTCGTCGGTGATCGTCAGTGGCGGCAGAAGTTTCACGACACCGTCTGTCGGCCCGGATGTTTCGGTCAGCAGACCGTTGTCGAACGCGAGTTGGCATACCTTGCCCGCAGATTCGGCGTTCTCGAAGGCGAGACCCTGGACGAGACCGCGGCCGCGAGTCGTGACTCCGTCGAACGCGTCGGCCAACTTCGAGAACTCGGCGTGAATCTTGTCGCCCTTCTCCAGCGTGGACACCTCGAGGCGGTCGTCGGACCAATAATGTTCCAGCGCAACCTGTGCGGTGACGAAGGACGGGTTGTTGCCGCGGAACGTTCCGTTGTGCTCGCCCGGCGCCCACACGTCCAACTCGGGCTTGAACAGCGTCAGTGCCATCGGCATTCCGTAGCCACCGATCGACTTCGACAGGGTGACGATGTCGGGCTCGATGCCCGCGACCTCGAACGAGAAGAACGGACCTGTTCGGCCGCAACCCATCTGGACGTCGTCGACGATCAGCAGAATTCCACGGCGCGAGCACAGATCAGCAAGCGCGCGCAGCCATTCCGGGCGTGCGACATTGACGCCGCCTTCACCCTGGACGGTCTCGACGATGACGGCGGCCGGGCGATTGAGGCCCGATCCCGAGTCGTCGAGCACGCGCTCGAACCAGTGGAAATCTTCCATCACGCCGTCGAAGTAGTTGTCGAACGGCATCGGCGTCGTGTGGACGAGGGGGATACCCGCGCCTGCGCGTTTGAACGCGTTGCCCGTCACCGACAAAGCCCCGAGGGTCATGCCGTGAAAGGCGTTGGTGAAGTTGATGATCGACTCGCGGCCGGTCACCTTGCGCGCCAGTTTCAGTGCAGCCTCGACGGTGTTCGCGCCGGTCGGTCCCGGAAACTGGACCTTGTAGTCGAGACCGCGTGGCTCGAGCACCTTCATTGCGAAGGTCTCCAAGAACCGTCGTTTTGCCACGGTGGCCATATCGAGCGAGTGCGTGATGCCATCGCCCGCAATGTATTCGATCAAGGCTTTCTTGAGGACCGGGTTGTTGTGACCATAGTTCAGCGCGCCGGCGCCTGCGAAGAAGTCGAGGTACTCCTTGCCGTCCTCGTCGCGCAGCCAAGCACCCTTTGCTGTCTCGAAAACGGTGGGCCATTGGCGGCTATAACTTCGGACTTCGGATTCCAAGGACTCGAAAATCGTTGGCTCAATGGTTGTCGGTTTAAAGGTTGTCATTGTCGGCATGCTCCTTCGTCAGTTGATCCATCGGACCGACTGTGTAGAGATCTTCCGGTTGGTGACTGTCAGGGAAGTTGTCGGCGGAAAACAGGGTCTGCTTCGAAATTGAGGTGTCGCGCCGCCTCGCGAGCGCGGTGAACATCGCGATCGATGCGGTGTTGTCCGGGCTGATCGTCGTTTCGAGAGTGTGCGCCGCGGTGGTGTCGAGAAGGCGGTTCAGCATCGCCACTCCGAGGCCTCGGCCGCGCTGAGCACGGTCGACAGCAACCTGCCAGACGAACAATGTCGTTGGCGATTGCGGGCGCATGAATCCGGAGACGAACCCGACGACGTCGCCAGCGCTCTCGGCCACGATCGTCGTGTCGGAAAAGTCCCGGCACCACAACAGGTACGAATAGCTCGAATTGACGTCGAGTACTTGTGAATCCTTTGCCAACTGCCAGAGCCGGACTCCGTCAGCTATCTGTGGACTTCGAAGCGACGCCGCGTCCGGCACGGCGCTGTGGGTGTCGTTCGTCTGTGATTGCATCGGTAGTAGCGAATACCCCGGGCAGCCAAAGGTCTAACTATGGCCTCCGCCACACTCGGTTACTTCGGCGTCGCGATGGCGAACGGCAGGACCGCTTCGGCCCCCGCCGCACGCATGGCCCGGGCAGCCATGGTGAACGTCCAACCGGTGTCGGTCAGGGCGTCTACCAGCAGAATCGGGCCTTCGACGCCGCTGAGATCGGGGGTGTCCCACGCGTCGACCAGACCGGCGACGCGATACGCGGAGTTGGCCGCGGATACCGGCGGGTGACCAGGCGCTTCACGGAGAACGCCCAGGTCGGTCAGCCTGCCGAGGTCCGCCAAGCGGGCAGCCAGGCTGCCGACCAGAATCGGGTGCGTCGGCGATTCGAGCGCCATGACCGAGGTCGGTCGCTGCTCCCAATCCCACGCCTTGAGAACCTTGATCGACGCCGCGAGCAGCGCATCGGGCGCAGGAGCGTCAGGTCCGTCGAGGAGGGCGCGCAGCCGCTGACCCCACCCGAGGTCGGACAGCCTGCCCAGCACGCGGCCGGTCTCGGCGCCGTCGCTGATCTTGCCGGAGAGCTTGACGCCCAGCTTCGCAAGCCCGGTCGGCCACATCTTGCGGGGCAGTAGGTCGACGCCGGGGCGATCGAGGCGCGTCCGAGTCGCGTCGAGGTCCGCCGCGTCGACCGTGCGGTCGCGGACACTGCCGGTGCAGTTGTCGCAACGACCGCAGGGTGCCGGCGCTTCGGTGAGCCCGGGATCGTCGAGCTGCCTGCGGAGAAAATCCATCCGGCAGGTGGTGATTTTTTGGTACTCCAACATCGCGTTCTGTTCGGATTCGCGCGCGGTATCGAGGCGCAGGTAGCGCTCCTCGTCGTAGGTCCAGGGCTCACCGGTCGCGATCCAGCCGCCGCGAACCCGCTTCACGGCGCCGTCGACGTCGAGCACCTTGAGGACCATCTCGAGTCGAGTCCGGTTGAGCTCCACGAGCGGTTCGAGGGCGGGCGTCGAGAGCGGCTTTATCGGGTCCAGCGCTTCGATGACTTTGCGCACCAGGTGCTCTCGCGGAAAGGCGACCGACGAAAAGTAGCTCCAGATGCGTTGGTCCTCGGCGCCGGGCAGGAGTATCACTTCCGCACGGTCCGTAGCTCGGCCCGCGCGGCCGACCTGTTGGTAGTAGGCGATCGGGGAGGAGGGCGCGCCGAGATGGACAACGAAGCCGAGGTCGGGCTTGTCGAACCCCATGCCGAGCGCGGAGGTGGCAACAAGCGCCTTGACCTCGTTGTTCAGCAACGCTATTTCCAACGCCTCGCGTTCGGCGGTGTCGGTCTGGCCGGTGTATGCGGCGACCTTGTGACCATGGTCGGACAGTATGTCGGCGAGGTCCCGCGCGCCCGACACCGTGAGCACGTAGATGATGCCGGAACCGGGGAGGTCCGCGAGTTGCCTGCTCAGCCAGGCCGCGCGCTCGACCGCGTCGTCGAGATGAACTACTGACAGATGCAGGGATTCGCGCTCGAGCGTGCCACGCAAGACCAACGTGTCCGAGCCGCCGACACCGACCTGCGCGGCGATATCGGCGACAACGCGGTCGTTAGCGGTCGCGGTGGTGGCGAGGACGGGGATGTTGTTGCCGAGGTCGGCCACGAGGGTGCGGATACGCCTGTAATCAGGCCGGAAATCGTGGCCCCAGTCGGACACGCAATGCGCTTCGTCGACGACGACAAGGCCTGCATCGGCCGCGAGTGACGGAAGTACCTGGTCACGGAAGTCCGGGTTGTTCAGCCGTTCAGGGCTGACCAGCAGCACATCGATCTCGCCCGCCGCGACGTCGGCATGAATCTCGTCCCATTCGGTGACGTTGCCGGAGTTGATAGTCGCGGCCCGGACGCCTGCTCGTTCGGCAGCAGCGACCTGGTTGCGCATCAAAGCGAGCAACGGCGACACGATGACCGTCGGACCCATGCCCTGGCGTCGCAGCAATTTCGCCGAGATGAAGTACACCGCCGACTTGCCCCACCCGGTTCGCTGCACCACCAGCGCGCGTTTGCGTTGGACGACCAGCGCCTCGATCGCGATCCACTGGTCGTCGCGCAACTGCGCCGTCGGGCCTGCCAGCTCCCGGAGGAGTTGTTCGGCATCGGCGCGCAGGTCCGTGGTGGCGGTCGTCATGAACCCCATCGTGCACTAGCGGGCCGACAACCGAACCCCGTGCGCGCGTCTCACCGCCCCAGGGGTAAAAATCGCGCACAGTTCTGGGCGGCAGTCGCCTGACAACTGTGCGCGATTTTTACCCTTCTGGGGGTGAGACACGCGCACGGGGTGGGGTCAGCCCTTGACGCAGAGCACCTGACGAAGCGTCGCGACCACGTCGACCAAGTCGGACTGCGCAGCGATCACCGCGTCGATGTCCTTGTAGGCAGCCGGGATCTCGTCGATGACGCCTGCGTCCTTGCGGGACTCGACGCCCTCGGTCTGGGCAACGAGATCGGCGACCGTGAACTGCCGCTTCGCCGCGTTTCGACTCATCCGACGGCCCGCACCGTGGCTTGCCGACTGGAACGACGCCGGATTGCCCTTGCCTCGCACCACATAGGACCGCGTACCCATCGAGCCGGGAATCAGGGCGAGTTCACCGTCACCCGCACGGACCGCACCCTTGCGAGTCACGAGCATCGGCTCGCCGTCGATGATCTCCTCGGAAACGTAGTTGTGGTGGCACGAGATCGGCACGTCGAACTTGACCTGCGGAAACTGCTCCCGCACTGCCTTGCAGATGAGACCGAGCATCACCGCGCGGTTGCGCGCCGCGTACTCCTGAGCCCACTCCAGATCGCGCCGGTACGCAGCCATTTCCGCTGTGCCGGAAACGAATACGGCGAGGTCACGGTCCGGCAGGCCCACGTTGTGCGGCAGGCCACGAGCGATGTGCATGTGCCGCTCGGCGAGTTCCTTGCCGATATTGCGGCTACCGGAATGCAGCAGAATCCAGACCTTCTGGCTCTCATCGAGGCACACTTCGATGAAGTGGTTGCCGCCGCCGAGCGACCCGATCTGGTTGTGCGCCTTACCTTCCAGCTTCTGGACATCGCTGTGCAGCGACGTGAACGAGCCCCAGAAGCGATCCCAGCCGGACCGTAGGCGGGGGGCGTCGAACGCCAGCTTCCGCACGTCGACCGCGGACTTATGTGCCGAGAACCCCACGGGCACAGCGGCTTCGATCTTCGACCGAAGCCCGGACAGATCGTCCGGCAGGTCCGCGGCGGTGAGGTTGGTCTTCACGCTCTCCATACCGCAGCCGATATCGACGCCGACCGCGGCGGGAGCGACGGCGTCGCGCATCGCAATGACCGAGCCCACGGTCGCACCCTTGCCGAGGTGTACGTCGGGCATCACGCGGACGCCATGCACCCACTGCAGGTCAGCGATGTTGCGCAGCTGCTGCAAGGCTGCCTGCTCGATTTCGTGCTCGGGCGCCCACATGAGCGTCTTGGCACGCGTACCGCGCAGTTCGACGGGAAACATGGTCCGGGTCCTTCCTAGGTAAGTGACCCGTCAACGGTAGGGCGCGAATTGGCTTGGCGCACCTGATTATCTGCCGAGTTCAGACCCTCCCCTCGTGAGTCTTTTCGGAGTCTCTGGACTCCGAAAAGACTCACGACCTAGTGGGTGCTGAGCGTCAGCGCGGCTTCGATCTGCTCGTCGGACGGCAGCGACGGGCTCGCCCCGCGGACCGTGGTGGCGAGGGCACCGGCGGCGCACGCCCAACGCAACGCTTGTTCCGGCCCTTGATTCCACGCCACTGCAAGCGCGCCGGCGAATGCGTCACCAGCGCCTGTTGTGTCGATTGCCTCGACGGGCATCGCGGGCTCTTTGTGCTCGACACCTTGCGGACCGCGATAGGTCGCGCCGCTGGATCCGCGGGTGATGACGACGTGTGGAACCCCGGCCAGTCCGTCGTCGCCGATCTGGTCGGCCTCGATCTCGTTGAGGACCAGCACATCGACGCATTCCAGCAGCTCAGTCGGAATCGGCTGCATCGGAGAGGGATTGAGCATGACGATCGTGCCTTTGGCGCGCGCATGCTTGGCAGCGGCGGTCACCGTCTCGATCGGTATCTCGAACTGACAGAGCAAGGTCGACGCATTCTCGATTGCGGCCAACTCTTCGGCGGACAGGTCCGTGACGGTGGCGTTGGCGCCGCCGACGACGATGATGCTGTTCTCGCCCGACTGGTCGACGGTGATGAATGCGACGCCGCTGGGGCCTTCGACTTCGCGCAGTAGCTCGGTGCCGACGTCGTTGAGGACAAGCGTCTCTCGCAGCTCGAGTGCGAAGGTGTCGTCGCCGACCGCGCCGAGGAATTCGACCTCGCCGCCGGACTTCGCCGCCGCAATCGCCTGGTTCGACCCCTTACCGCCAGGGGATTGCGCAAACGAGCCGCCGAAAATTGTCTCGCCTGGAACGGGGAGCCGTTCGGTGGTCGCGACCAGGTCCATGTTGACGCTGCCGAGGACCGTGATCCGCGGAGCCGCCGATTCAACAGTGGTCATACTTACTCAGGCTAGACCGTTGTCGAATGTTTCCTGCGGAGGCGCGAAGCGGCAGATCTGAGGGCGGTAGCTACGCTGTATGTATGACCGCTGTGACCGATTCTGTGCAGGTGAACGCGACCACGGACGACCCCCGTGAGGTCGTGCACGAGGCCGCCCGACGTGCCCGAGTCGCCTCCCGCACGCTGGCCCTTCTCACGACTGCCGAGAAGAACGCAGCCCTACACGCTGCGGCGGATGCCGTTCTCTCCGCCGTCGACACCGTGCTCGACGCGAACGCCGCCGACATCGACACCGCACGCGAGGGCGGAACGGGTGAGTCCCTGCTGGACCGCCTGCGCCTGACTGCCGCGCGAGTAGATGGCATCGCCTCCGGATTACGGCAGGTCGCGGGCCTTCCGGACCCGGTCGGGGACGTGATTCGTGGTTCGACGCTGCCGAACGGCCTCGAGATCCGCCAGGTCAGGGTGCCGCTCGGCGTGGTCGGGATGGTGTACGAGGCGCGGCCGAACGTCACGGTCGATGCGTTCGGACTTGCCCTCAAATCGGGCAACGCGGCGCTGTTGCGCGGTTCGTCGTCGGCGGCGAAGTCGAACGAAGCGCTGGTTGCCGTGCTTCGCGAATCGCTGACCGCGAGTGGTTTGCCTGCCGATGCGGTCCAACTGCTGCCCAGTGCGGACCGGTCCACTGTCACCCACCTCATTCAGGCACGCGGCCTCGTCGACGTCGTAATTCCGCGCGGCGGCGCAGGGCTGATCAGCGCAGTCGTGCGCGATGCCACGGTGCCGACCATCGAGACCGGCACCGGCAACTGCCACGTCTACGTTCACGAAAAGGCCGATCTGGACATGGCCGAAAAGATCATCATCAACTCGAAGACCCGCCGGACCAGCGTGTGCAACGCCGCCGAGACCGTGCTGATCGACGACGCGATCGCGGAGACTGCGGTCCCCAAGCTGATCGCGGCGCTCGAAAAACACAATGTCAGCATCCACGGCGACCTGCCCGGCCTCATTCCGGCGAACGAGGACGACTGGTCGAACGAATACCTCTCCCTCGACGTTGCCCTCAAGGTGGTAGCGAACATCGACGAAGCCGTCGCGCACATCGACCGCTACGGCACCGGGCACACCGACGCCATCGTGACCGCGGATCTCGCCGCCGCGCGGGAGTTCACCGCCCGCGTCGATTCGGCTGCCGTCATGGTCAACGCATCGACTGCCTTCACCGACGGTGAGCAGTTCGGCTTCGGCGCCGAGATCGGTATCTCGACCCAGAAACTGCACGCCCGCGGACCCATGGGCCTACCTGAGCTCACCTCGACAAAATGGATCGTGTGGGGCGACGGCCAGGTTCGGCCGGTCTGATGGAACAGTCTGCGATCTTCACCTCTGTCGACGACGTCATCGCCAGGCTCGCCGAGACCGGTTATCTGGCGGACAAGGGAACAGCCACGGCGGTGTTCCTTGCCGATCGCCTCGGTAAGCCCTTGCTCATCGAGGGTCCCGCGGGCGTCGGCAAGACCGAGCTCGCGCGCGCCGTGGCGCAGTGCGGCAGCGCCGAACTGGTCCGCCTGCAGTGCTACGAAGGCGTCGACGAATCGCGCGCGCTCTACGAGTGGAATCACGCGAAGCAAATCCTGCGGATCCAGGCCAGCTCCGAAAACCATTGGGAAGAAACGAAACAGGACGTCTTCTCGGAGGAATTCCTGCTGTCGCGGCCGCTGCTGACCGCGATTCGGCGCACGGAGCCGACGGTCCTGCTCATCGACGAGACCGACAAGGCGGACGTCGAAATCGAAGGCCTGTTGCTCGAGGTGTTGAGCGACTTTGCGGTCACGGTTCCCGAGCTCGGCACGATCGTCGCCACGCGGAAGCCGTTCGTGGTGCTCACCTCCAATGCGACCCGCGAGCTGTCCGAAGCACTCAAACGCCGCTGCTTGTACCTCCACCTGGACTTCCCTGACGAAGACCTCGAGCGCCGCATTCTCGCGAGCCGGGTGCCCGAGCTGCCTGCGGCGATCGCCGAGCAGATGGTCCGCACGATCCACGTGCTGCGTGGCATGCAACTGAAGAAGCTGCCGTCTGTCGCCGAGACGATCGACTGGGGGCGCACGCTGTTGGCGCTCGGCATGAACAAGCTCGACGACGACGCCATTCGGACGACGCTCGGTGTGGTTCTCAAGCATCGGGCCGATCACGTGAAAGCGTCTGCGGAGTTGAGGTTGAATTGACCGAATCGCTTGCGCCGCATGGACTTCCGGGGCATCTAGTCGGCTTCGTCGAAGCGCTGCGCAAGCGTGGGATTCCTGTCGGACCGTCCGAGACCGTGGACGCGGGTCAGGTCATGTCTGTGCTGGACCTGCTCGACCGCGACGTGTTGCGTGAAGGTCTTGCCTGCGCGTTGCTCCGCAGACCCACCCATCGGGCGACCTTCGACGGACTGTTCGACCTCTGGTTTCCGGTGGCGATCGGGATGCGGCAGACCGACGAGGACGACCTCGAACTGCCACGTAAACCCGACGGTGAGGTCGATCTGGTCGCCCTTCGGAACATGCTCGCCGAGATGTTGATCGACGACTCTGCGCAGGCAGACGCGATGGTGGCGCAGCTCGTCGAGCAGCTGGGGCAGTACCAGTCCGCCAACGGACCGTCGTTTTCCGCGTATCAAACCCTCCGCGATCTAAAGCCGGAGACCTTGGTCGCCAAAATCATGGCCGGGCTGCTGAACGGCGCGGTGGGCGACGAGAACTTCGAGTCCGAGGTCGCCCGTCGGACCGCGAAAGAGCGCATCGCGAACTTTCGCAAACAGGTCGAGGCGGAGACGCGCAGGCGCTCCGCCGAACGGATCGGGCGCGATCGCGTTGCCAACTACGGCGTGCCGAAGCAGGCCGAGGACGTCGATTTTCTGCGTGCTTCCGACGCCGAGCTGACGCAGCTTCGTCGCAGCGTGAACGCGCTCGCCCGGTTGCTCGCAGCCCGACTCGCCGCCCGTCGCAGGCACGCGAAGCGAGGCGAGATCGACCTGCGCAAGACGCTGCGAAAGTCGATGTCGACCGGGGGAGTGCCGATCGACCTAGTGGCGCGTAAGCCGCGACCGGGCCGCCCTGAGCTGGTGATCCTCTGCGATGTGTCCGGGTCCGTCGCCGGGTTCAGTCACTTCACGTTGTTGCTGGTCCACGCGCTGCGGGAGCAGTTCTCACGGGTGCGGATCTTCGCGTTCGTCGACTCGGCCGACGAGGTCACCGACTTCTTCGAGCCCGACACCGACCTCGGCAAATCGCTGGTGCGGATCGTCAACGAGGCCGACGTCATTCGCTACGACGGCCATTCCGATTACGGCAATGCGTTCGGCGTGTTCGCCCAGCAGTTCGCGGACGCCGTCACGAGCCGGACCTCGATCCTGATTCTCGGCGACGGCCGAAACAACTATCGCGACCCGAATCTCGACGCTTTACGTGGCTTGGTCGACGTCGCAAAGCATGCCCATTGGCTCAATCCGGAGCCGCGCAACAACTGGGGCGACGGCGATTCGGCCGCCGACAAGTACAGCGAAGTGATCGAAATGCACGAATGCCGGTCGGCCGCCCAGCTGACCAGCGTTGTTGCTGGATTACTCCCAATCTAAGGGCGCCCCGTAAGCTCGTCACTCGTGCGCAAAGACCGGATCCGACGACTTGGTGTGATGGGTGGAACGTTCGACCCCATTCACCATGGTCACTTGGTCGCGGCGAGCGAGGTCGCGAACCGGTTCGATCTCGACGAGGTCATCTTCGTGCCGACCGGAAGGCCCTGGCAGAAGGAAGACAAGAAGGTCTCACCTGCCGAGGACCGCTACCTGATGACCGTCATCGCAACGGCATCGAATCCCAGGTTTTCGGTCAGCCGGGTCGACGTCGATCGGGAGAAAGTCACCTACACCGTCGACACGTTGCGCGACATTCGGGCGCAACATCCCCAGGCCGAGCTGTACTTCATCACCGGCGCCGACGCGCTGGCCAGTATTCTGTCTTGGCAGAGCTGGGAAGAGTTGTTCGACCTCGCGCACTTCGTCGGCGTATCGCGGCCGGGCTACGAGTTGCGGATCGACCATCTCGCCGAGCATCTCGGGAACTACCCGCGTGAAGCGGTGACGCTCATCGAGATTCCTGCGCTGGCTATTTCGTCGACAGATTGCCGCCGCCGCGCCGCGGAGAATCGCCCGGTCTGGTACCTGGTCCCCGACGGGGTCGTCCAATACATCTCGAAGCGGCATCTGTACGGCTCAGCGGGCGAATCGAAGTCCAAGAGCCGGGAACCGATGTCGTCGCCAACTATGGAAGGTTCAACTTGAGCGCCACAGCCGAGGCCATCGATATCGCACGTCAGGCTGCGCTCGCTGCCGACGAGAAGCTCGCATCGAACGTCGTCGTTCTGGACGTGTCCGAGCAGCTCGTCATCACCGACTGCTTCGTCATCGCGTCCGCACCGAACGAGCGTCAGGTCAACGCGATCGTCGACAACATCGAAGAGAAGTTGCGCGAAGCAGGTCACAAGCCGGTTCGTCGCGAGGGCACTCGCGAGGGTCGGTGGACGCTGCTCGACTACATCGACGTCGTCGTCCACGTGCAACACAACGACGAGCGCAATTTCTACGCGCTCGAACGGTTGTGGAAGGACTGCCCGATCGTCGACGTTCCCGGGTTGATCGGCGGCGACCGTGTTGAGAGCGCCGAGAGTAGCGATGGCTAGCCCCACGGTCCGCAAGCTCATTCTGTTGCGGCATGGGCAAACCGAGTGGAACGCCGGCGAACGCATGCAAGGCCAGATCGACACCGACTTGACCGAGCTGGGGCGAACTCAGGCGAAGGAAGCGGCGCGCGAGTTGGCCGCCTTGCAACCGATCGCCATCGTGTCGTCCGATCTTCGTCGCGCCTACGACACCGCGGCCGAATTGGCCGATTCCGCAAGTCTGACCGTCGCCGTCGACCCGCGCCTGCGAGAGACTCATCTCGGTGATTGGCAGGGGCTGGACCACAACGAGGTCGACGAGCAGTACCCCGGCGCGCGTCTTGCGTGGCGCGCCGACGCAACGATGGCGCCTCCAGGCGGCGAGACTCGGCTCGATGTAGCGCGACGGTCCCGTCCGGTGGTCGACGAGCTTCTGGGGACGGCGCAGTGGCAGGCGCGCCCGGTCGTTCTCGTCGCGCATGGCGGTTTGATTGCGGCATTGACGGCGTCGCTGCTCGACCTGCCGGTTGCCCGTTGGCCCATCCTCGGCGGGCTCGGCAACACGAGCTGGGTGCAGTTGGCCGCGCACGGTGAAGGTCTCGACGTTGCATGGCGGCTCGACGTCTGGAATGCGTCGGCGAAGGTGGCGTCGGATGTCCTTTAGGGTCGAGCGAAGCGAGGGGAAATGTGACAGGCCGGTGTTGCTCGTCATTGCCGACTCGCTCGCCTATTACGGACCGAAGGGCGGCTTGCCGTCCGACCATCCGGAGATCTGGCCCAACTTGGTGGCGGCCGAGCTCGGCTGGGACCTGGTGCTCGTCGCGCGTATCGGCTGGACCTGTCGCGACGCGTATTGGGCGTTGATTCAGGACCCGACGGTCTGGGCGTCCGTGCCGAAAGCTGGTGCGGTGATTTTCGCGACCGGCGGCATGGATTCCCTCCCGTCGCCGCTGCCGACCGCTCTGCGCGAACAGATCCGCTACATCCGACCGCCGCTCGTGCGGCGGTACGTGCGTTCCGGGTATCAGTGGCTGCAACCGCGGCTGTCGAAGCTCGGCAGGCCGGTTGCTCTGCCGCCACGGCTCACTGTGGAATACCTCGAAAAGTCAAGGGCCGCTTTGGCGTACCTGCGTCCCGAACTGCCGTTCATCGCGTCCCTGCCTGCGGTCCACGATTGTGAGGCATACGGCCGCGTCCATGCTGGGCGTGAGCCGGCAGTTCGCGCGACGACGAAATGGGGCGCGGAGCATGACGTGCCGATCGTCGACTTGAGCGTCGTCGCGGACAACATCTTTTCCAGCGAGGCGAATCCTGATGGGATTCATTGGGGTTGGGAGGCTCACCGCAGGGTCGCGGCGGCCATGATCGGGGCACTGAGGCCAGTGCTCGCGGAGGTTCGGTAGCACTGTGAGCGTCGTTGTAGTAACCGATTCCGCAGCGAGCTTGAATCCTGCTCTCGTGGAGCGTTATTCGGTCATCGTCGTCCCGCTGCACGTCCTGGTGGGTGATCGTCAGCTGCGCGAAGGCGTCGACGAGATGCCGGAATCTTTGTACAGCGCAACCGTCACGACGTCGGGTGCGTCGCCTGGCGAACTGCGCGAATACTATTCGCGCGCCTATGACGCAAGTGACGGCGATGGTGTTGTAGCCGTGCATATCTCGCGCAAATTGTCCGGCACGTGGCAAGCCGCGCGAAAGGCGATCGAGGACTTCGACGGCAAAGTCCGAATCGTTGATTCGCTCAGTGCGGGAATGGGTGTCGGATTTCCCGCCCTTGCGGCTGCTCGACTCGCGGCGACGGGCGCCGGTATCGACGACGTCTACGAATCGGCGGTCTCGGTGAGCAAGCGTGGCCGAAGCTTCGCCGTCGTCGACCGACTCGACCACCTGCGCCGCGGCGGCCGGATCAGCACGGCCGCAGCGCTACTCGGGACCGCGCTCGCGATGAAGCCCGTCCTGCACGTTGTCGACGGAAAGCTGATCCTTAAGGAAAAGACGCGGACTATGTCGAAGGCGGTCGCGAAACTTGTCGACGCCGCGGTGAAGGAAGCCGGGTCCGAACCCACCGCTGTTGCGGTACAGCATGTCGGCGCGGCAGGCCGGGCCGACGAGGTCGCCGCGCAGTTGCGTGACCGCATTCCCGGACTCACCGAATTGATCGTTACGGAGTTCAGCGCAACGCTGGGCGTCCACCTCGGCCCGGGGGCGGTCGGAGTAGTTGTCATTCCGGGTAGTTCCCCGCTGGTCGAATCCGGCGATCCCGCGTAACAGACTGACTGCCAACCTATTTCGGCGTTATCCACAGGCACCCTAGTTATCCACAGATTTTCTGAAAGCCCAGGTCGCGAACGGCTGCACGTCCGGCCGAGTCGATACGGTCCCGGACATGCGCAGCATCGAGGAGCGAGACAGGGTCCGCAGCAGGCTCGGTGCTGTCACCGGTGGCCGTGAGCCGGAGGTCGTGGCGGACCTCGACGACGCCGAGCGGACGCCGGAGTGGCTCGACCTGGGCCCGGAGCCGCGGGGGCGGTCTTCGTGGTTGCCCGAGAGGTTGCGGGGCGCGAGGTTCGACCCTGGGCGGCCTGGAGCGGTGACTCTGGCGCTCGTCGGCGTCGTGGTCGTCGTGATTGTCGGCGTCGTGTTCCTGCTGGAGCGCCCGCAGCAGAATGCCGTACCGGCTTTGCCCGCTGTGTCGGCATCGGTGTCGGCATCGCCGGTGGAAACGTCGACCCCTCCTGCGCCGGCGATGATCGTCGTGAGCGTCGTTGGGTTGGTCCACACGAACGGGCTGGTCCGGCTACCAGAGGGGTCGCGCATCGCGGACGCGATCACGGCGGCGGGCGGAGCGCAGGAGGGCGCCGACCTGCTGAGCCTGAACATGGCGCAGCGGCTGATGGACGGCGACCAGGTTCTCGTCGGCGTCGCGTCGACCGACGGTGGTCCACCCGTACTCGGCAGCGGCACAGTCAGTTCGGGCACTGCGGCAGCACCTGGACCAGCCAGTCGGGGCAAAGTGAATCTGAACAGTGCGACCGAAGAAGAACTCGATGCCTTGCCCGGCGTCGGTCCGGTGACCGCGGCGGCGATCGTCGCGTGGCGGTCGGTGAACGGGCGGTTCACCGATGTCGAGCAATTGGGCGAGGTCGAGGGGATCGGTCCGGCGCGGTTGGCGAAGCTGCGCGAGCTGGTGACGATATGACCGAGCGCGAAGCGTCGAAGCCGCTGGATATGCGCCTTGTTCCGTCGGCCGGGTTCTGTTGGGCTGCAACATTGTTCGGTATCCAGGCGGGGTGGATTGCGGCGGTGTGGCTGGCGGCTGCCTTCGGCTGCGGGTGCCTGGTCGTAATCGCCGTGCTGCGGCGGGGCGCGTTGGCGCGGATCGGTGCAGGACTTGCGGCTGCGCTCGCGCTGGGCGCCGGGTTCGCCGCAGCAATCGCGGTCAGGGCGCATGCATCGCAGACCCACCCGCTGCACGGGCTGGCCGACGGTGCACAAGTGAACGCCACGGTCGTGTTGACGACCGATCCCGCCGCGCTGAGCGCGTCTGGGCCGCAACAGGTGATCGTCGCTGCACGGCTCGAGCAATTCAGCACCGCTCGTGGAACGTGGACGGTGGGCGGAGCGGTCACGGTGCTGGCGACCGCGCGGGGTTGGGAATCCCTGCTGCCAGGTCAGCGGGTCGAGTTCCGTGGGTCCGTGCGGGCGCCCCGCCACAACGACCTCAGCGTGGCGACCATTCGCGCACCCGATCCGCCGCTGACTGTCGCGCCGCCGTCGTTCGTCCAGCGAATAGCGGGCTCGGCGCGCGCCAAGTTTGCGGAGGTGTCGACGACTGCGCTGCCCGGTGCAGCGGGCGGGTTGCTGCCGGGGTTGGTGGTGGGTGACACGTCGAACCTGCCCGACGCCGTGCGCGCAGATTTCAAGGCCGCCGGACTGTCGCATTTGACCGCGGTGTCGGGTGCGAACGTGGCAATCCTGTTGGGTGCGATGCTGCTCGTCGTTCGCGGTCTCACGCTGGGTCCGAAGGCTGGCGTTGCATTGTCTGCCGTTGTGTTGGCGCTGTTCGTCGTCCTCGCGCGGCCGTCGCCGAGCGTGCTTCGGGCGGCGGTGATGGGCTCGGTCGGGCTGCTCGCGCTGGTGACCGGTCGGCGCAAGCAGGCGCTTCCCGCGCTCAGTACCGCGGTCGTGCTCCTGCTCGCGTTCTATCCGGCACTGGCGGTCGATTTCGGCTTCGCGCTTTCGGTCGTCGCCACGGCGGGATTGATCCTTATTGCACCCAGTTGGGCGGACAAGCTGCGCGACCGTGGCTGGCCGCGGGCGCCCGCCGAGGCAGTCGCCGTCGCGACGGCGGCCTACGTGGTCACCGCGCCGATCGTGGCGGGGATGTCGGGCACGGTCAGCGTTGTCGCGATCGGGGCGAATTTGCTGGTCGCCGTGGTGGTCGCGCCGCTCACCGTAGTCGGGGCGGTAGCGGCTGTGGCGGCGATGGTGTGGACGCCGTTGGCGGTGTTCGTTGCCCAGACGGCAGGTCCGTTGCTGTGGTGGCTGTTATGGGTGGCCGATCGCGCTGCGGCGATGCCGGGTGCGGTGGTCAGCGTTCCGGATGGCCTGGTCGGTGCGGGATTGTGCACGGCACCGGTCGTCGTCCTTGCATTGTGGCGGATCGCTGCCAGCAAGCCGCCGTGATCGGTGTCGGCCAGCCGTGCGACGATCGGCGACGTGAGTGACATTGCCCCGAGCGCCCAGCTGCACCTCGTTCTCGGCGAAGAGGAGTTGCTGATCGAGCGCGCGGTGTCGAGCATCGTGGCCGAGGTGCGCGCAGGGGGCGCGGGCGACAATCTCCCAGTAACCCGGCTCCGTGCCGGCGATGTGAGTGCTGCTGAGCTGGCGGAGATGCTGAGTCCGTCGCTCTTCGCGGAAGACCGGGTGATCGTGCTCGAAGCCGCGGCTGAGGCGGGCAAGGATGCAGTAGCGCTGGTGCAGGAGGTTGCCGACGAGCCACCGGAGGGCGTGGTCCTGGTCGTCCTGCACACCGGCGGCGGCAGGGCGAAAGCTCTGGCACCCGCGCTGCAGAAGGCGAACGCTCGGGTACACGACTGCCAGAAGGTGACCAAACCCGCAGAGCGTGTCGACTTCGTGCGCGGCGAGTTCCGGGCACTTGGGGTTCGTGTCGCCGCAGACGTCGTGGCCGCCGTCATCGAGGCGGTCGGCAACAACCTGCGCGAATTGGCAGCGGCGTGTTCGCAGCTCGCGGCAGATACCGGCGGAAAGATCGACATCGCCGCGGTCCGGCGCTACTACTCGGGCAAGGCGGAGGTGTCGGGGTTCGAGATCGCGGACCTCGCCGTCGCGGGCGATCGCGCAGGGGCGATGGAAGCGCTGCGGTGGGCGTCGTTGCGCGGTCTGCACCCGGTTCTGCTCGCCGACGCGCTCGCAGATTCGGTGCACACGATTGCTCGGGTCGGCTCAGCCGGCAATGGCGACCCATTTCGGCTTGCCGGCCAGCTCGGTCTGGCGCCCTTCAAGGTCAAGAAGGCGCAAGCGCAGGTGCGTGGCTGGAACCCGGAGACGATAAGCGCGGCGCTGCAGGTCGTTGCGACACTGAATGCCGACGTCAAAGGTGCATCGGCGAACGCCGACTATGCGGTGGAGCGGGCGGTCGAACAGGTGCTCGAGCTGCGCTCGCGGCGGCGCTGACCTGCGGTCCTACTGCGAACACAACAAAAACCGCCGCGGCCCGGGTGACCACGGCGGTGTGCGTCCGCCTAAAGCTAGTCGATCAGAGCTTGTTGAGCGCCAGCGCGAGCGCCGACTTCTTGTTGGCAGCCTGGTTCGGGTGGATGACACCCTTGCTGGCGGCCTTGTCGAGCTTGCGGCTCGCAGCGAGCAGGAGCTCGTTGGCCTTGTCCTTGTCACCGGTCGCAGCCGCCTCGCGGAACGAGCGGATCGACGTGCGCAGTGCCGACTTGACCGACTGGTTGCGAAGGCGGGCCGCTTCGTTCGTGCCGATCCGCTTCACCTGGGATTTGATATTGGCCACGCGTTTGTTCCTCAGTTTTCTGATCGAAAGGGAAGTATTGGGCGCGCATTCACGCCGACGGTCGAGAATACCAGGGTGGGTGGATGGTTCTCAAACTGCGACGATTCCAGAAATTAACGCCACCCAACCTGCTCTCGCGCGCTGGATGTAGCACCATGGCCAAATGATCACCCGATCGACAACGAAGCCGACGAAGTCGCCCCCTGGCAGGGCGCGTTCCGCTGAGCCCCCCACCCGTGTATTCGACGGCTATCGCGATGGCGCCCGCTATGGCCGCGCCTTCGACGAGATGTTCGACGCCGACGGCAAGGTGCGAACGCCGTACAAGGGCATCTACGACGGCATGGAGCCCATCGACGTCGACGACCTTGCGGCGCGGTCCGAAGCCCTGGGCAGGGCTTTCATCGACCAGGGCATCACCTTCTCGCTGTCCGGCCAGGAGCGACCGTTCCCGCTCGACCTCGTCCCGCGCGTCATCGCAGCGGCGGAGTGGGCGCGATTGGAGCGCGGTATTCGGCAGCGGGTCAAGGCGCTGGAAATGTTTCTCGCCGACGTCTACGGCGAGCAATCGATCTTGCGTGATCTCGTCATTCCGAAACGGCTCGTCACGTCCTGTGAGCATTTCCATCGGGAGGCCGCGGGCTTCGTCCCGCCGAACGGTGTGCGGATTCATGTCGCAGGCATCGACCTGGTCCGTGACGAAAAAGGCACCTTCCGCGTGCTGGAGGACAACCTTCGCTCGCCGTCCGGCGTCTCGTACGTCATGGAGAATCGGCGGACGATGGCTCGGGTCTTCCCGGACTTGTTCTCCTCGCATCGTGTGCGCGCAGTAGGTGACTACGCGTCGCATCTGCTGCGGGCCTTGCGCGCGTCCGCTGCGCTCAACGAGGCCGATCCGACGGTCGTCGTCCTCACGCCGGGTGTCGCGAACTCTGCCTACTTCGAGCACTCCCTGCTTGCGCGGCAGATGGGCGTCGAACTCGTCGAAGGCCGTGACCTCTTCTGCCGCGACAACGTCGTCTACATGCGGACCACGGAGGGCGAACGCCAGGTCGACGTCGTCTACCGGCGCATCGACGACGATTACCTGGACCCGATGCAATTCCGACCTGACTCCGTGCTCGGAGTCGCCGGACTGCTGAACGCCGCCCGCGCAGGCAACGTCGTGATCTCGAGCGCGGTCGGCAATGGCGTCGGGGACGACAAACTCGTCTACACCTATGTGCCGACGATCATCGAGTACTACCTCAACGAGAAGCCGCTCATCGCGAACGTCGACACGTTCCGTTGTTGGCTGACCGAAGAGCGGGAGGAAGTGCTCGATCGGGTCGACGAGCTGGTGATCAAGCCGGTCGAGGGGTCGGGCGGCTACGGCATCGTCTTCGGACCCGATGCCACGCCGAAGGAGCTCGAGGTGATCTCCCGCAAGATCAGGGCGGATCCGCGTGGGTGGATCGCGCAGCCTGTCGTCCAATTGTCGACGGTCCCGACCAAGGTCGGCGACAAGCTCGTACCCCGGCACGTCGACCTGCGTCCGTTCGCGGTCAACGACGGTGACAATGTGTGGGTGCTCCCTGGCGGACTCACTCGCGTTGCGCTTCCCGAGGGCTCGCTGATCGTGAACTCGAGCCAGGGTGGTGGCAGCAAGGACACGTGGGTGCTGGCCAGCCGCGCGTCGGTCGCCGAACGTGAGCTTGCCGGTGAAGAACTGGTCGGTGAGGTGGTGGCCGCGTCGGACCGGGCCGAACACGGTCCGGAGCTGAGCCCTTCGCAGGCAAACCAACAACAGCAGCAACAGCAACAGCAACAGATCGGCGGGTGACAACGTGCTGGCCCGAAATGCCGAATCCCTGTACTGGATCGGACGATACGTCGAGCGCGCAGACGACACGGCTCGCATCCTCGACGTCGCAGTCCATCAGTTGCTCGAAGACGCGACCGTCGACCCGGACCGAACCTCCCGGCTGTTGCTGCGCGTCCTCGGGATCGACCCGCCGGACGGTCCGCTCGACGTCTGGTCGGTGACCGACCTCGTCGCGTTCAGCAGCGACCACGGCGGCTCGATCGTCGACTCGATCTCCAGTGCCCGCGAAAATGCTCGCGGAGCCCGCGAGGTCACGTCGAGTGAGATGTGGGAGTGCCTCAACACGACCTACAACGGTCTGGCTGAGCGGGAGCGTGCTGCGCGCCGACTCGGTCCGCACGAGTTCTTCCAGTACATCAAGGCACGAGCGGCGATGTTCGCAGGCCTCGCGGACTCGACGTTGAGCCGCGACGACGGTTACCGCTTTCTGTTGCTCGGCCGCTCGGTCGAGCGCGTGGATATGACTGTGCGCCTGTTGCTTTCGCGTGCCGGGGACCGCACGTCGTCACCGGCGTGGGTCACAGTGCTGCGTTCGGCGGGAGCGCACGACACGTATTTGCGCACCTACCGTGGCGCACTCGATGCGCATCTGGTTGCCGAGTTCATCCTGCTCGATCGGCTCTTTCCGCGGTCGGTGTTCCACACGGTGCGGGTCGCCGAGAAATGCCTCGACGAGCTCGACCAACGTCCCAGCAGCCGGGTCGGTGCGCGCGACGAAGCGCAGCGATTGCTCGGCCGAGCCCGTAGCGAACTCGAGTTTCTGCCGCCGGGTGTTCTGCTCGAAGACCTCCAGGCACGACTCATCTCGTTGCAGAAGACCTGCCGTGACGTGGGCGAGGCGATCGCGTTGCAGTACTTCCACGCAGCTCCGTGGGTGGCCTGGCACGACGCGGGAAGCACAGACTTCGAGCCAGAAGTAGAGGGGGAGCTGTGAGCGGACCGGCATTGCCTGGACTGACGAGCGAGGGAGCGCAGCGACCGAGTCGAGGAGGGAAGGCGATGCCTTCAGGTCCGCGAACGAAAGGAATGTCACAGTGAGTTGGCGGATGCGTGTCGTCCACACCACCGGTTATGCGTACAACGCGCCGGTGACGTCGTCGTACAACGAGGCACGGCTCACGCCCCGGGCGGATTACCGGCAGAACGTGATTCTCAATCGCGTGGAGACGTCGCCGGCGACGCGGTCGTACAAGTACCGCGATTACTGGGGGACGTCGGTCACGGCGTTCGACCTGCATGCGCCGCATACCGAGCTGGAGGTGACGGGGTCGTCGGTCGTAGAGACCGAACCCTTTGCGACACCGGCGGAATCGTGGTCGTGGGACGATCTGCGCAGCGACATGCTGCTCGACCGTTTCGACGAATTGCTTACTCCCACAACGTATGTTCCTCGTGATCGCAAGCTCGCTTCGGTCGCAAAGCAGTTGTCGAAGGGTGTCGATCCCGCCGAGGCGGTCGTGAAGGCAGCCGAATGGGTGCATTCGGAAATGTCCTACGTGTCGGGTAGTACAGGAGTGCATACCTCTGCGGTCCAGGCGTGGGACGAACGCAAGGGTGTCTGCCAGGACTACGCCCACTTGACGCTGCTTCTGTTGCGCAGCATGGGAATTCCGAGTCGGTATGTGTCGGGCTATCTGCATCCCAAGCGCAGTGCGGCGTTGGGGGAGACGGTCGCCGGCGAAAGCCATGCGTGGGTCGAGGCGTGGACGGGAACCTGGTGGGCCTACGACCCGACCAACGCGGTCGCGATCAGCGAACAGCACGTGTCGGTCGGTGTCGGTCGTGATTACGGGGACGTGCCGCCGCTGAAAGGTATCTATTCGGGTGGCGGTTCGACCGCGCTCGACGTCGTCGTGGAAATTACGCGGCTCGCCTGACCCCACAACCGTGCGCGAGTTTCACCCCGCCGGGGGTGAGACGCGCGCACGGGGTCAGCGCCAGCTGTATTCGCGGACCAAACGAATGGCGACCTCGTCGAACCCTTTGCGTTCGAGGATCGCGCCTTCGCGCCGAATGCCGGCCTCCGGCACATCGAGGACCCTGTCGAGGCGGACCCAGCTGGGCCGGCCTTCGTGGTCCCAGGCGCCGCTGCCGATACCGATCCAGTTGCGGTCGTGAGCGTGCGCGGGATTCGACGACAGCATCAGACCGAGCAGCGTGTCCTTGTCGCGGCCGACGACGAGGACCGGACGGTCCTTGCCGTTTCTCGGGTCTTCCTCGTAGGTGACCCAGGTCCAGACGACTTCGCCGGGATCTGCCCGTCCGTCCAAACGTGGCGCGTAGACAACTCGGCGTGCGCGTTGCGCGGTGGGAACGGCGTTGGCCGCTACCGGCCGGACCGCAATGCCTGGACCGAGTTTGGGAGCGTCGGGGTCGGGAAGCACACCCGACTTCTGCAGGCGTTCGACCAGCTTGGGGGCCTGACTGCGGACAACCTTCTGCCCTTGCTCCTTCGCAATACTGGTGAGCTGCTTGCCGATTGTGGTCCACGGTCGTGCCATAGCGACCCAGTTTAGTAGCGCTTGGGGTCGTGAGTCTTTCAGGAGTCCAGGGACTCCTAAAAGACTCACGAGGGGTTGGGCGCTTTCGCCGCAGGTAAAGTGCGCATTGATCGCCCCACCTAGGAGACTCTCATCGCCAGCTTCGCGGATACAACGTTCACCGATCCTGCGCGGATCAGGAACTTCTGCATCATCGCGCACATCGACCACGGCAAGTCGACGTTGGCGGACCGGATGTTGCAGCTCACGGGCGTCGTCGAAGGTCGGCAGATGCGCGCCCAGTACCTCGACCGCATGGACATCGAGCGCGAGCGTGGCATCACCATCAAGGCGCAGAACGTCAGGCTGCCGTGGGTTGTCGACGGCGAAGAATTCGTGATGCATCTCATCGACACGCCGGGCCACGTCGACTTCACCTACGAGGTTTCCCGCGCGCTGGAGGCCTGCGAGGGTGCGATCTTGCTCGTCGACGCCGCGCAGGGAATCGAGGCGCAGACGCTGGCGAACCTCTACCTCGCGCTCGACAACGACCTGACGATCATCCCGGTCCTGAACAAGATCGACCTGCCCGCCGCCGACCCGGACCGCTATGCCGGCGAGATCGCCCACATCATCGGGTGTGAGCCCGACGATGTGCTGCGCGTGTCGGGTAAGACCGGTGAAGGCGTGAAGGAACTGCTCGACCATGTCGTCGCGATGATTCCGCACCCGGTCGGTGATTCCGATGCGCCTGCTCGCGCAATGATTTTCGACTCGGTCTACGACACGTATCGCGGTGTTGTCACCTACATCCGCGTCGTCGACGGCAAGATTTCGCCGCGCGAGAAGATCAAGATGATGTCGACCGGCGCGACACACGAACTGCTCGAGGTGGGCATCGTGTCACCGGAGCCGAAAGCGACGATCGGCCTCGGCGTGGGTGAGGTCGGTTACTTGATCACCGGTGTGAAGGATGTCCGGCAATCGAAGGTCGGTGACACCGTGACGGCGGCGCGCAACGGCGCCACCGAGGCGTTGGTCGGCTATCGCGAGCCCCGTCCGATGGTCTATTCCGGCCTCTATCCCGTCGACGGCAGCGACTATCCGGACCTGCGCGACGCACTCGACAAGCTGCAGCTCAACGACGCCGCGCTGACCTACGAGCCCGAGACGTCGGTGGCGTTGGGGTTCGGCTTCCGCTGCGGCTTCCTCGGTCTGCTGCACATGGAGATCACGCGTGAGCGGTTGGAGCGTGAATTCGACCTGGATCTCATCTCGACCGCGCCGAACGTCGTATACCGCGTCGAGTTGGAAGACGGCAGCGAGCACATCGTGACGAACCCGTCGTACTGGCCGGAAGGCAAGGCCCGCAATATCTTCGAGCCGATCGTCAAATGCACGATCATTTCGCCGAGTGAGTTCATCGGCACGATCATGGAGTTGTGCCAGGCGCGGCGCGGTGAACTCGGCGGCATGGACTATCTCTCCGAGACCCGCGTCGAGCTGCGCTACACGCTCCCGATGGCGGAGATCATCTTCGACTTCTTCGACTCGCTGAAGTCGCGTACGCGCGGCTACGCCAGTCTCGATTACGAGGAGTCGGGCGAGCAGGCGGCAGCGTTGGTCAAGGTGGACATCTTGTTGCAGGGCGAAGCGGTCGACGCGTTCAGTGCGATCGTGCACAAGGACGCGGCAGCGGCGTACGGCAACAAGATGACCACCAAGCTGCGCGAGCTGATCCCGCGCCAGCAGTTCGAGGTCCCGATCCAGGCGGCGATCGGCTCGAAAATCATTGCGCGCGAAAATATCCGGGCCATCCGCAAGGACGTGCTCGCGAAGTGCTACGGCGGTGACATCACCCGCAAGCGCAAGCTGCTCGAGAAGCAGAAGGAAGGCAAGAAGCGGATGAAGATGGTCGGCCGCGTCGAGGTGCCGCAAGAGGCCTTCGTCGCCGCGTTGTCGTCCGATTCCGACAAGCCCAAGAAGTAGCACTCACCACGAGGGGACCTTCAGTGACCGAGACCTGGTTGACCAAGGAATTCGGGCTTGCTTTTCCGATCGTCGGCGCGCCGATGGGTGGCCGGGCCGGGGGAGTGCTGACCGGTGAGGTGTCGAAAGCCGGTGGCCTCGGCATGCTCGGCGCAGCTCGATATACGACCGCCGACTGGATTGCGAAAGAGGCTGCCGTAGCCCGCGACATCGGAGGCATTTTCGGCATCGGCCTGCAGACCTGGTCACTGGACGAGGACGACGCCCTGCTGGAGGCCGCGCTGGAGGCCAAGCCGCGGGTGATCGCCCTGTCCTTCGGCGATGCGGCTCCCTACGCCGAGCGCGTCCATGCGGCGGGCATTGCGGTCATGTCGCAGATCAACACGGTCGACGACATGCGATTGGCCGAGCAAGCAGGCGTCGACATCATTGTCGCGCAGGGTGGCGAGGCCGGTGGCCACACGGGAAAGGTCGGGACCCTGCCGCTGCTTCAGGAGGTGCTCGACAGCACTGAGCTACCCGTGCTGGCCGCGGGAGGCATCGCGACTGGGCGCGGATTGGCCGCTGTGATCGCCGCTGGCGCCCAAGGGGCACTGATCGGTACCGCACTCCTGGCCAGCCCGGAGACGATCGGTCCTGAGTACGCTCGGTCGCGCATCCTTGCCGCCAGCAGTACCGACACGGTTTACACCTCCGTCTTCGATCAGGCGCGTCACCAGCCGTGGCCGACGCGGTGGGGCGGTCGGGCCATCGCCAACGAGTTCACTGCGCGCTATCACGATGCCGGTGTCGACGAGGCTGAACTGGCGACCGCGTACGACCCTGCCAACCCGGAGCTGGGCGTTGTTTATGCAGGTCAGGCGGCTGGCCTGGTGAACAGCGAACATCCGGCCGGCGAGATCGTTCGCAGAATCGCTGCTGATGCCGACGCGTTGCTGCGTCGCTTTGCGAGTTGAGCGTCGGGCGTGTCGCGGCAGTTGCCGCGACGACCTGGGATTTCGTGAACGACGCGCCGAGGCGCTCAAAATGAGACGGCGAAATACAGCGATGTCCGCGCTCGAGGCGCTAAGTTGGTCAACGCAATGCGATCCAGGTCACACTTCGAGGTAGTCAACCCTCCGGATGAGGAGCTGTTCCCAATGGCGGTAACGGAAGCCGGTTCGGCTGGTCGCCTTCGTAGGTTGACACGCGCAGCGTTGACGGCTGACTCAGCTTTGAGTCACGCGGAGGAGTTCGCGACCAACGCGACACTTCTCATCGACGACCTCTCACTCATCGTCGACCGTCTCGACCCCTGCGCGGATGGCCTGGATCAGCTGATTCAGGAGACTCGACGCGAGGTCGCCGGCATCGGCCACACGCGCCGTGAGGTTCATGCCTCGGTCGAGCAGATTCAGCGGATGATCGACCTGCTCGAATGGTTCCTGACGCCGGCGTTCGTCGCCCGCGACACGATCGACCGCGTGGTCGAGCACATCGCCGATCTGCGCCGAATCTTCACGCTGCGCATCCAGGCGCAGCACGTGATGGAAGAGCCCACCCAGCTTGCCGAGGTCCGGCTGCTCGCAGGCTGATCAACCCCACCTGCTCGTGAGTCTTTTAGGAGTCCAGGGACTCCTAAAAGACTCACGAGGGTGTTTCTAGGAGTGGTGAGCCGGCCTGAATCGGCCCGATCGTAGATCTTCCTCGGCGCGGATCACGTGCATGACGGCGTTGATCTGTGCCAGGTGCGTGAACGCCTGGGGGAAGTTGCCGAGATGACGGCCTGTCCTGGTGTCGATCTCCTCTGCGTACAGCTTCAGCGGGCTCGCAAAGCCGAGTAGCCGTTCGCACAAGTGCTTTGCCCGGTCGAGTTCGCCGATTTCGACGAGCGCGGAGACGAGCCAGAACGAGCAGATCGTGAACGTGCCTTCCTCACCGGTGAGACCGTCGTCGGTCTCTTCGGTGCGATACCGCAGCACCAGTCCGTCTTCGGAGAGCTCATCGGCAATGGCAAGAACGGTCGCAACGATCCGCTTGTCGTTGGCAGGCAGGAACCGGAGCAGCACGGCGAGTAGAAGTGACGCGTCCAGTGCTTCCATGCCGTATGCCTGAGTGAACACGCCGCGCTTGTCGACGCCGTGCTCGAGGATGTCCGCCTTGATCTCGTCGGCGATCTTCGTCCAGTCCTCGGCGTACTTGTGTTCGTTGTGCAGCACCGCGAGCTTCACGCCGCGGTCCAACGCGACCCAGCACATGATCTTCGAGGACGTGAAGTGCTTCGGCTCGCCGCGAACCTCCCAGATTCCGCGGTCCGGCTTCTTCCAATGCTTGATCGCTTCTTCCACCTGACGCTTCAGCAGCGGCCAGAGGTTTTCGGGTACCTGCTCGCGCGAGCGGATGTGCAGGTAGACCGAGTCGAGCATCGTGCCCCAGATGTCGTGCTGGTCCTGGTCGTAGGCACCGTTGCCGATCCGGACCGGCTTGGCCCCGTCGTAGCCCGAGAGGTGGTTGAGCTCGAACTCCTCCAACTTCGTCTCGCCGCCGAGCCCGTACATCACCTGAAGCGGAATCTCCTCGCCGTCGTCGCCTTGGCTGACGTCGAACATGAACGCGAAGAAATCGATGGCCTCGCGGTCCAGGCCGAGGGTATAGAGACCCCACAATGCGAAGGTCGAATCGCGCACCCACGCGAAGCGGTAATCCCAGTTGCGTTCACCCTGTGGCGTTTCCGGCAACGATGTGGTCGATGCGGCCATCAGAGCGCCGGTCGGGGCGTACGTCAGGCCTTTGAGCGTGAGAGCGCTGCGCTGCAGGTAGCCACGCCATGGGTGGTCGGGGAAGCGGCCGATGGTGATCCATTGCCGCCAACATTCGGCCGTCTGCCACATCTTCTGCTCGGCCTCGGCGAACGTCTTGGGCGCTGGCAGTTCGGACCACGACAGTGCAACGAACTTGTTGTCGCCCTCGACCATTCGGCAGCGAGCACGGGCTTCGCGGCCCTCCAGGCCCAACCGTAGGTCGGTTGTCAGCTTCAGCGTGGGGTGACCGTTCTTCGCCCCTTTCGCCGTAGCGGTCGCCTCTTCGTAGACCTTGCCGCTGTATTCCCAGGTCGCTGCTTCGCGGTGATAGTCGAAGGCCGGTTCGCAGTTCATTTCGAGTTCGACGACGCCACTCACGCATTTCACGGTGCGCAGCAGGATGTGCTCGGCATCCCAGTCCATCGGCGTGCGGCGGTGCGTCTTCGACCGTTCCTCGGTGTTGTGCCATGGCCCGAGGACGAGCGCGTCGCGAATGATCAGCCAACCCGTTTCGGTCTGCCAGGTGGTTTCCATGATCAGACCACCGGGAAGGTAACGGCGCGCAGCAGGCACTTGCTGCCCGTACGGCCCGACGCGGAAATGCCCGGCGCTGCGGTCCAGCACGGCGCCGAACACGCTGGGGGAGTCGGGCCGCGGTACGCACATCCACTCGACCGCGCCGTTGCGAGCGATCAAACACGTTGTCTCGCAATCGGAAAGGAACGCGTAGTCGTCGATCGGCGGGAAATTGCTGTGATGCCGCGGGGTGACCACGGCATCCGAATCTTGGGAATCGGCCGAATTTTCCTCAGGCGGCGACTCGTCTTTCGACTGCGCAGCCGAATCCGCTTCGCCGTTTTTCTCGTCGGACCGGGTCTTCTTCGCGGTTTGCGTCACTGCCACATCATCGACCCTCGTCGTTGAGTCCCGCAACGGAATGATCGGGCAAATTATGCAGCGCGTTAGGCTGTCACGGTGCATCGCATTGCAAGCTGGTGGGACGAGTTCGAACTTTGGATTGTCGGGTTGCCTTTCATCCCGCAATTCATTCTGGTGCTTGCGATTTTGATACCAGTAGCTTTCGGCATCGCGTGGTGCTTCGATCGCTTGCTGGACGGGCTGCTCAAGCTCGCCGGCCGGAATTCGGACCGCTGATGCCGCGCTCTCGCGTCACTCTCGCATTGATCGCGTTGGTGCTGTTGGTCGTTGTCGCCTGGCTACTGGCGCACTAGACCCTGACAGTCAGCTCCAGGCCTCCGGTGAACGGAAGAGTTTGTGTCACAAGTCGATTGGCCGGATCGGCGATGAAAGCGAAGTAATCGGCGTAGGAATCGCGGAATTGGGTGGTGTTGTCGGCAACGACAATCGCGCCAGGTCGCAAGTGCGGCGAAATCCGTTCCAAGGCCGGCCGGGCCATCTCGGTCCAGATATCGATGAGTGCGAAGTCGACAGGACCCTCGATAGTCGCCAAGGTCTCGCGCAGGTCGCCTTCTCGCAGGTCCACGAACTCTGTGAGGCCGGCCTCCGCCCAGTTGCGCCGCGCCGCCTCGGCTTTCGCGGGCTCGTACTCGGTGCCGATCACCACTCCGTTGCCGCCCTCAGCCGCAGCCACCTGACGGACCGCTTCGGCGAGATAAATCGTCGAGACTCCGTGCGACGTGCCCGCCTCCACCACTCGGCGAGCGCGCAGACTCAGACACAGGCGGTGACAGAACAGCGCTTTGTCTTGCTCCAGTGCGACCAATTTGTCCGCCATGAACTGGTTGGCGTCGTCGTCGAAGTGTTCCCAGTCGAAGCCGCCTGCCTTTGCGCGGTCGGTGAAATACGAAATAAGGTCAGGGTCTTGACCGGCGCTGCTGCCGTGGAGTCGAGCCAGCAAGGCATCGAGTTCCGGATTGCCGAGAGTTGTCATGATCAGTCGTCTCCGCGGTTGACCCGCCAATCGGCGAGCTTGCTGGTGATATTCGAGACGGCCTCGTTGAGGCCCTGGCTTACAGTCTGTGCGGCCGAACTCCAGTCGCGCCCCACATCCCGGACCGTGCGGATCAACGGATCCTCGGACTCGTCGAACGACTCCTTGTAGCTACGGGCTGCACCACGAATCTCGTCGCCGATGGACGCATTCTTGTCGTCGGCACGCAACGGATAGTCGCCGGCCATGATCGTGCGGTACTCACTGCTCTTGACCCAACTCCGCAGCGCACCGGCGCGGAGCACCGAGAACGGATGCGTCTGCAGTTCGAGGTTCAGCAGCTTGAGAACGCCGTCACGCAGGTCGCCCGACGCCTCGTATTCGGCGGCCTGGTCCAGGAAGGCGACGGTATTCATCGCTGACAGCCGCGGCCCACCTGCCAACTTCATGTGGACCCGAATCGCTGCATCGAGGTCTTGCGAGCACAGCATGCCCGCACGGTCGCCCGACAGCTCGGACTTGCGGTTCCATTCCATCAACGCCGCGACGATCGCGCGGACAGCCCATCCGCCGACCGGCATCCAGCCGATGCTGCCTGCCAGGCGCATGAGGTGCATCAGGATCGTCCGATAGACGGCGTGGCCCGACATGGCGTGGCCGAGTTCGTGCCCGACGATGAAACGCAATTCCTCGTAGTCCAGCAGATCGATCAAACCCGTGGTGATGACGACGAAGGGCTTGTCCATACCGATGGTGAAGGCGTTCGGCGTCGGGTCTTGCAGGACGAAGAACTCCGGTGTGCTGTCCGAGTCCAGAATCGCCACACAGTCGGCGCGGAGGTGATCGATGCTCTGGAACTGTCGTTCATCGACCCGGACGGCGGTGGCGAGATACAACAACCGGTGCTGACGTTCGCGCAACAAGCCCGACAGCGTCTTCAACACCGTGTCGAAGCCGGACAGCGACCGCAGGGTTACCAGCGCCGTCCGGTCTGCAGGGTGTTCCCAGGCACGCGAGCTGATGCCGGGGAACCGCTTTCGAGTGCGGTCCGGACTGTCGGTCATCGGTTATTCCCCCAAGAACAAGAATGAAGCCACATGCCAGCCTAACCGCTCGAATGGAGCGGTCTCCAAGGCTCTGCTAAAGTCTGCCGCGTGTCTGCAGCCGCCGTACAGAAGGTCCGCCATCGCTTGGCGTTGATTGCTGTCGGCATGCTCGCAGTAGCCGACATCGACTGTCGCTGATCTAATTTCGCTGCGCCGCACGGTATTCGCCGGCATTAGCGTTCGATAACCCCGCCTTTGCCGCCGGGTTCCGCCATGCGCAGCACGCCGCAGACTTTTGTCGTTCGTCGTTTCACCCTCTCTCGAAATCCCATTTTGAAAGGCTCAACCGTCATGAGACGCAGATCTCGCTATTTTGCAACAGCTCTTGTCACCATCGGAGCGGTCGCTCTCACTGCCTGCGGCGGCGGAGCCAGCGACTCGACCAGTGGTGAGGAAGGCACGGGCGACGGCAGCAACGGCACGCTCAACCTGTTCGCATACGCAGTCCCGCAGGTCGGCTACGACAAGATCAAGCCGGCATTCAACAAGACCGACGCCGGCAAGGGCGTCAAGATCCAGGACACCTACGGCGCCTCCGGCGATCAGTCGCGCAAGGTCGCAGACGGCGCCCCTGCCGACTTCGTGAGCTTCTCGGTGGAGCCTGACATCACCCGTCTGGTCGACAAGGGTCTCGTCGACCCGACGTGGAACGCCGACGCATACAAGGGCATTCCGTTCGGTTCGGTCGTCACGATCGTCACCCGCAAGGGCAACCCGAAGGGCATCAAGGACTGGGACGACCTGCTCAAGCCGGGTGTCGAGGTCGTCACCCCGAACCCGTTCAGCTCGGGCTCGGCGAAGTGGAACCTGCTTGCGCCATACGCGGCCAAGTCCGAAGGCGGAAAGAACCCGCAGGCCGGTCTCGACTACCTGAACTCGCTGATCACCGAGCACATCAAGGTGCAGCCGAAGTCCGGACGCGAAGCGACCGACACGTTCCTGCAGGGCTCGGGCGACGTTCTGCTGAGCTACGAGAACGAAGCGTTGTTCGTCGAGCGCCAGGGCAAGGACGTCGAGCACGTGACCCCGCCGACCACGTTCAAGATCGAGAACCCCGTCGCCGTCATCAAGACGAGCCAGAACATCGCAAAGGCGAACGCGCTCAAGGACTTCCTCTACACCAAGGAAGGGCAGAAGCTGTGGGCGGAGGCCGGGTTCCGTCCGGTCGATCCTGAGGTCGCCAAGGAGTTCACCAAGGACTTCCCCGAACCGGCGAAGCTGTGGACGATCGCCGACCTCGGTGGCTGGAAGGCCGTCGACAAGGACCTGTTCACCAAGGACACCGGCAAGGTCGCGGTAATTTACGACGCGGCGACCAAGTAGTCGATCGGTAGCCTGAATCGTTGTGACGAACCTTCAGAAGGCGGACGCTGGACCGGTTGCCGGTCCAGCGTCCGCTGGGAGAAAGAAGCGCGGTCTCGGATTGACGCGCGTTACCGGCACCGTCGGTCCGCTGAGCATTGCGGTGACCGTGTTGTGGCTGAGCCTGATCGTGCTGCTTCCGTTGGCAGCACTGACCGTGACGTCGTTCGACGAGGGGGTCAGCGGTTTCTGGGATGCGGTGACGGCTCCTGCCGCGGTCGCGTCGCTGAAAGTGACCATTCTCGTCTCGGCGATCGTCGCCGTGGTCAACGTCGTCATGGGAACGCTCATCGCCTGGGTGTTGGTGCGCGACGAGTTCCCGGGCAAGCGAATAGTCAACGCACTCATCGACCTTCCCTTCGCTTTGCCGACCATCGTGGCAAGCATTGTGCTGCTCTCGCTCTACGGTCCGATGAGTCCGATCGACGTCCACCTGTACGCGACACGCCCCGGCCTGATCGTGGCGCTCGCGTTCGTGACGTTGCCGTTCGTCGTTCGGTCCGTGCAGCCGGTGCTGATCGAAACCGATCGTGAGGTCGAAGAGGCCGCGGCGTCGTTGGGTGCAGACAATTGGACGACGTTTCGCTCCGTCGTGTTGCCCGCCTTGGCGCCGTCGATTCTCAGTGGTGGGGGATTGGCGTTTGCTCGTGCGCTCGGCGAGTACGGCTCGGTTGTGCTTATCGGCGGAAATATTCCGAAGCTGACGCAAATGACGCCACAATATATTCAGCAACAGATCGAAATCGATCGCCCGATCAATGCGGCCGCAGTTTCGGTGTCGTTGCTGGCCATTTCTTTCCTGGTGCTGTTGGTGTTGCGTCTCTTTGCCGAACGCGGACAACGTAAAGAGGAGCACGCGCCGTGAATGTTTCGACGCGATCGCGGATATCGTTGCGCGTTGTCGCGCTGGGCTATCTTGTCGTGCTTCTCGTATTCCCCATTGTCGTGATCCTGTATCGCACCTTCGGTGAAGGTGTCGGCGCATTCATCGATTCGGTGACGACGCCCGCTGCCATTTCGGCGCTGCAACTCTCGCTGCTCATCGTGGCGATCGTTGTCCCGGTGAACGTGGTGTTCGGCGTGGTCACCGCGCTCGCACTCGTGCGGGGTCGCTTTCCTGGGCGGCGGCTGATTCAGGGCATCGTCGACCTGCCGTTCGCGATCTCGCCGATCATCGTCGGCGTTTCGCTCATCATGTTGTGGGGCGTGCATGGCTGGTTCGGCGGTATCGAAAAGACCGGTTTCAAGGTCATCTTCGCCCTGCCGGGCATCGTTCTCGCGACCATTTTCGTGACTCTGCCGTTCGTCGTCCGGGAAGTCGAACCGGTGCTCCACGAAATCGGCGACGACCAGGAACAGGCCGCCGCGACACTGGGCGCATCCAAATGGCAGACGTTCTGGCGAATAACGCTGCCGTCGATTCGGTGGGGACTTACCTACGGCATCGTGCTGACGGTCGCGCGGTCGCTCGGCGAATTCGGCGCGGTCATCATCGTGTCGTCGAACTTCGCGGGTAGCTCGCGCACGCTGACTTTGCTGGTGAACGACCGCTATCACGCAGGCCGCGATTTCGACGCCTACGCCGCAGCAACGTTGTTGATGGGCCTCGCGCTCGTGACGTTGCTGGCCATGACCTTGCTCGACCGCAAAAGGGGAGCCAAACAATGATTACCGTGACCGGCGCGAACAAGCGCTATGGCTCATTCGCCGCGCTGGACAACATTTCGCTCGACATCCCTTCCGGGTCGTTGACCGCGCTTCTCGGACCGTCGGGCTCGGGAAAGTCCACGTTGCTGCGGTCGATCGCGGGGCTGGAGAGCTTGGACTCCGGCGTCGTGACGATCTCGGGCAAGGACGTGACGCACGTGTCGCCGCAGAAGCGCGACATCGGCTTCGTCTTCCAGCATTACGCAGCGTTCAAGCACATGACGGTGCGCGACAACGTTGCGTTCGGCCTGAAGATTCGCAAGCGGCCGAAGCCCGAGATCGCCAAGCGCGTCGACGAGTTGCTCAAAATCGTCGGACTCGACGGTTTCCAGCACCGCTACCCGGCCCAACTGTCGGGCGGACAGCGGCAGCGTATGGCTCTCGCGCGTGCGCTTGCAGTCGATCCGCAGGTGCTGCTGCTCGACGAACCGTTCGGTGCGCTCGATGCCAAGGTCCGCGCGGATCTGCGGACCTGGCTGCGTCGGCTCCATGAAGAGGTCCATGTGACTACCGTGCTCGTGACCCACGATCAGGAGGAGGCGCTCGACGTCGCCGACCGGATCGCGGTACTGAACAAGGGTCGGATCGAGCAGGTCGGTACGCCGGAGGATCTCTACGATCGCCCGGCGAACGATTTCGTGATGTCGTTCCTCGGTGAAGTCGCGAAGCTGAACGGTCACCTGGTGCGGCCGCACGATATTCGTATCGGACGCGATCCGAGCATGGCGCTGGTGCAGAACGAAGGGACCGCAGAGTCCGCGGGCGTCACCCGTGCCACGGTGGAACGCGTTGTGCACCTGGGCTTCGAGGTCAGGGTAGAGCTGCGCAATGCCGCGACGAACGAGCTGTTCTCGGCGCAGGTCACTCGTGGCGACAGCGAGGCGCTCGGTCTGCACGAAGGTGAGACGGTCTATGCGCGGGCGACGCGGATCCCGGTGCTTCCCCAGCGGGTGATCGAGCCGGCAGCCGAGGGTGCCGTTGCTGTAACGGCCTCTGCGGCACGCTGATCCGGATCGCTTGTGACGACCCAGCTGCGTGACAATGTCGTCCTCGTGCATTGGCACGATCTCGGCAAGCATCTGAGTGTGTACGGTCATCCGGCCGCGGCGAGCCCAAGGCTCGATGCTCTTGCCGCGGAAGGGATTCTGTTCACGCGAGCGCACGCGACGGCCCCGCTGTGCTCACCGTCGCGCGGGTCGCTGTTCACCGGTCGATACCCACACAGCAACGGGTTGGTCGGCCTCGCACACCACGGCTGGGAGTATCGACCCGACGTCCGGACGTTGCCCAGCCTGTTATCGCAGAATGGTTGGCACACAGCACTGTTCGGCATGCAGCACGAGACTTCGTTCCCGTCACGGTTGGGTTTCGACGAGTTCGACGTCTCGAACTCGTTCTGCGAGTACGTGGTCGCCAAGTCGAACGAATGGCTGCGCTCGCCACCGGAGAAGCCGTTCCTGCTGACCGCCGGCTTCTTCGAGACGCATCGGCCGTATCCGCGGGAACGGTATTCGCCCGTAGCGCCCGAAAGCGTCGATGTGCCGGACTATTTGCCGGACACGCCCGAGGTCCGCGCGGATCTCGCAGAGTTCTACGGCTCGGTCACCGTCGCCGACGCGGCGGTCGGTGAATTGCTCGACACGCTGAAGGAAACGGGTCTGGACCGGTCGACGTGGGTGATCTTCGTGACCGATCACGGTCCGGCGTTCCCGCGGGCGAAATCGACGTTGTACGACCCGGGCACGGGGATTGCGCTGATCGTCGCGCCACCACGCGGACGCGAATTCGTGCCCAGTGTGTACGACGAAATGTTCAGCGGCGTGGACCTGTTGCCGACAATCCTCGGTTTTCTGGGGCTGCCGGTCGCCGATGATGTCGAAGGCGTTTCCCACGCAACGCAATTGCTGTCCCCCGGGGTCGCGGGGTCGGTTCGCGACGCAGTCTTCACCTCGAAGACCTATCACGATTCTTTCGACCCGATCCGAGCGATCAGGACGAAGGAGTTCAGCTACATCGAGAATTACGCGAATCGACCGGAACTCGACCTGCCGTGGGACATCGAGGAAAGTCCGTCGGGTCAGGCAGTCGCCGCGCAGATCGGGCCGGACCGTCCCGCGCGCGAACTGTACGACCTGGTCGCCGATCCAGGTGAGCATCGCAACCTGGCATATGCGCCTGGTTACAAAGAGGTCGTGGAAGGTCTGGCGCTGCGCCTGCACGAGTGGCGACAGCGCACCGGCGATGTCATCCCGTCCGAGTTCGTCGGGACGCGAATCTCGGATCGCTACACGAACGATTACGCGAAAATCAAAGGGCTCGTTCGTATACCGCGTGCCGCACTCGGTAAGGATCGCGGCATCGACAAGCAGGCAGGCCCGTAACCCACAGCTTGCGTTGTCGCGCAAGTAATTTACTCATAAAGATTTGAAATACCTTGCCGTGCAGGGTGATTCCGCTCAGGCTACGATCACACGATGGCCCATCCGCAAACCTATCTGGTGCTCGGTTCGCAGCGCAGCGGAAGCACGCTACTCGTCGAATCGCTACGTGCCACCGGTGTCGCGGGCGAACCGCAGGAGTTCTTCCAGTACCTGCCCTCGACTAGCAGGGCTCCGCAGCCTCGTCAATGGTTCGAGGGTGTCACCGACGAGTCGATTCTCGCCAGACTGGCGCCGTTGGAGGCGGGAACGCCCGACACTCGGAGCAGCGAGCAATGGCGTGCCGACCTGTTACGCGACGGTCGGACCGCGAACGGAATCTGGGGCGGCAAGCTGATGTGGAATCAGACGCCCCTGGTCATCGACCGAGCGGCGGGATTGCCCGAGCGGTCCGGCACGGACCTACGCACTGCCCTCCGCGACATCCTCGGCGACGACATTCTGTTCATCCATATCGCGCGTCGTGACGTCGTGCCCCAAGCAGTCTCGTTCTGGCGCGCAGTCCAAACGCAGACCTGGCGAGGGCAGGCCGACCCGGTGATCGACGGCCTGGCCGAGTATCACGCCGACGGCATCGCGCATTTCGTCACCATCCTGCGCGATCAAGAAGCCAACTGGAGCAAGTGGTTCACCGACGAACAGATCGAACCGATCGAGGTCGAATACCGCGACCTCGTGGCCAACACCACCGACGTGATCGGGCGGATCCTGAAGGAACTGGGTCAGGATCCGACGCTGGCGCCCGCGCCACCGCTTGAACGACAGGCCGGTAAACGCTCACTCGAATGGATCGAGCGGTACAAGGCAGACGCTGCACGAAAGGGACTACCCACATGAGCACCGCGACAATCGAATTGGATACTAGGCGGGTCGACGAACTGCGTGTGCTCGAAGCCGAGTCGGTCCACATCATCCGAGAAGTGGTGGCCGAACTCGAACGGCCGGTACTCCTGTTTTCGGCAGGCAAGGATTCGATCGTCCTGCTTCGTCTCGCAGAGAAGGCATTTCGCCCGTCCCCGGTTCCCTTTCCAGTGCTGCACATCGACACCGGACACAACTTTCCCGAGGTGATCGAATTTCGCGACCGCCGTCTGAAAGAAGGTGGGCACAAGCTGATCGTCGGGTCCGTGCAGGAGACGATCGACTCAGGCCGGGTCCAGGAGGTCGGCGGACCGAGCGGCTCCCGCAACCGTCAGCAAACACGAACTCTGTTGGATGCCTTGGAAGCCGGCCGCTTCGACGCCGCGTTCGGCGGGGCCCGTCGCGACGAAGAGCGTGCGCGTGCGAAGGAACGGGTGCTCAGCTTCCGTGACGAATTCGGTCAGTGGGACCCACGTGCGCAACGGCCCGAACCGTGGTCGCTGTACAACGGCAGAATCCGGCGCGGCGAACAAGTCCGTGTGTTTCCGCTGAGCAACTGGACCGAACTCGATATCTGGCGCTACATCCAGTTGGAGGAACTCGAGCTGCCGTCGATCTACTTCGCGCACGAGCGAGAAGTGTTCGAACGCGACGGCATTCTGCTGGCCACTTCGGAGCACAGCACGCCGACGAAGTCGGAATCGCCTGCGGTCGAATGGGTTCGGTACCGCACGGTCGGAGACCTCACGATCACGGGTGCCGTTCGATCGCGAGCCACAGACATTCCCGGCGTCATCGCCGAGATCTCGGCAGCAACGGTGTCCGAGCGCGGCGAGACGCGCGCCGACGACCGAACGTCGGCAGCAGCGATGGAAGACCGCAAGCGGGAAGGCTACTTCTGATGACCACCACCACACCTGCCGGGCGGCAGCTGCTGCGCCTCGCGACAGCGGGATCCGTCGACGACGGCAAGAGCACGCTGATCGGACGGTTGCTGCACGACACCGACAGCCTGCCGCTGGATCACCTGGAATCGGTGACCGACGATGACGGTGAGCCCGACCTTGCGGCGTTGTCGGACGGCCTCCGCGCTGAGCGTGAGCAGGGCATCACGATCGACGTCGCGTATCGATTCTTCGCGACCGAGGATCGCAGCTACATCCTCGCCGATACTCCTGGGCACGAACGGTATACGCGAAACATGTTCACCGGCGCGTCGAATGCGCACGTCGCAATCCTGCTCGTCGACGCCCGTCACGGCGTGCTTCGGCAGACACGCCGACACGCAAGGATTGCGACACTGTTGGGTGTCCCGCACCTCGTCGCTGCGGTGAACAAAATCGACCTCGTCGATTACGACGAGGTGCGGTTCAAAGAAGTCGAAGCGGAGCTCGCTCAGTTGGCGCACCGGCTCGGCGGGGTCGACCTCTCGGTGATTCCGATTGCAGCCAAGCACGGCGACAACGTGGTGCATCGGTCGACCAACACCGATTGGTACACGGGTCCGACACTGCTGGAGCATTTCCAGTCGATCGAACTTGTTGCGCCGCAAGCCGAACCGCGGGAGCTGCGGTTGCCGGTGCAGTGGGTTTCGCGCCCGACCGAGGGGGAGCGCAGGCGCTACACCGGCCGGTTGTCGGCTGGCACGTTGGCGGTCGGCGACTCGGTGGTGTCACTACCCGCCGGCACGCGGACGACCGTCACCGCTGTCGATACACTCGACGACTCCCGGACGGTTGCCGTTGCGCCGCTGTCTGTTTCGGTCGAGCTGGCCGACGACATCGATATCGGTCGTGGCGACGTTCTGATCAGCGGCGTCGACGACGCCCACGTGCCGGTGCTGGCGCGCGAGCTTGATGCGACGGTCTGCTGGTTCGGCGAGACCCCGCTGCGGGCCGGCGATCGAGTGGCACTGAAACACACCACCAAGACGGTCCGTGCGACGGTCCAGGCGCTCCACACGTTGCTCGACCCCGAGACGCTCGACGAGCACGACAATCCGGTCGCGTTGGCGCTCAACGACATCGGCGCCGTCACGTTGCGCACGAGTTCCATCGTGGTTGCAGACGATTACGCGGGCAACCGTGATGCCGGTGCCTTCATCCTCATCGACGAAACATCGAACGAAACCGTCGGCGCCGGAACGATTCTCGAAGCGCGTGAGGTCAAGCCAGGCGTGCAGACGAGGTCCGACATCAAGTGGCATCCGTCGTCGCTGGACCGTAAGCACCGATGGACTGCAGTCCAGCAGCGTGGGGCGACGATCTGGTTCACGGGCTTGCCCGCGTCTGGCAAGTCGACGGTCGCAGTCGCGCTCGAACGCGTGCTCGTCGAATCCGGGCGTGCCGCATACCTTCTCGACGGTGACAACGTGCGCCACGGCATTTCCGACGACCTAGGCTTCTCTCCCGGCGACCGCGCAGAGAACATTCGTCGGGTCGGCCACCTGACGCGTCTCTTCGCCGATGCTGGCGTCGTGGCGTTGGCGTCGCTCGTGTCCCCGCTGGAATCGGATCGCGAGATTGCTCGCGCGCTCAATCATGCGGCGAAGCTGCCGTTCATCGAGGTGCACGTCGCCACGCCACTCGCCGAGTGCGAACGCCGCGACCCTAAAGGTCTGTACGCGCGGGCACGAGCAGGCGAATTGAAGGGACTCACCGGCGTCGACGCGCCATACGAGCCGCCGCAGAATCCGGACCTGACCATCGACACAACCGGTGCCAACATCGACGACCTGGTCGCCGAGGTACTGGAGGTGCTGGCTCAGTTCGAAAGCTGAACGCTGACCGTCGGAATTCCACGGAAATCGGCAAGCCGCTGCGCCTGCACTTCGATCGCGTCCGTGTCCAGCGGCGCCCAAGGCTCGACGAGGATGGTGAGCTTCTTGCCTGCCGTCTTCGGCCGCCAGATCGCGACGATCTCGCCGCCGCGGACCACGGCACCCGGTCGACCGAGAACGGGCCAGAGTTGTTTTCGGCGAGCCTGGTCCGGCACGAGGAGTTCGCGGTCCCTCGCCTGGAGATACAGGTCGAATGGTCCGAGTAGACGCAGCGCGGTCGACTTCGCTTTGCCGAGCGCTGACGAGTCAGCCTCGAGGATCGAGCCGTGCTCGGTGTCGATGGCGTCGGCAGGCCACCGGGCTTTCACTTCGCCGACGGGGGAGTCGAGGTAGGACGCGACATGGGCTGGCTTCGCCGGGCCGAGCAGACGCAGGTAGCCGCGGATCAGGTCGAATCGGTCTGACACCGTCTCGGCAGGTCCGGTCCAGCCGTCGATCGGCCGCAACACCGGTGGCGACGTACCCGGTTCCAGTTCGAGTCCGGCCTGTAGCGCTGCGATCCGGAACGTCTGCTCGAAGGGGTGAGTTGCGTTGCAGGATCGGCAGAATCTGACGTACTCCTCTGGCAATGTCGCGGTGAGCGCTTGTGAGACTTCGCCTTTCACCATCGGACTCTGCACGATGTGGCGCATTTCGTCCGCGATCCGCTCGAGCGCCTGCAATGCGGGAATGCCGGCCTTGCGCAAGGGTGTGTTCGCATCGAAAATTCTCTTGCCTGCGTCTGCCTCGCTGAACGGTCGCGTGGCAGCGGCGACCTCGGCGATGTCTTTGCGACGGTAGGCGTGCGGTGCGCCGCGGATGGTCCACGCATAGACCAGGTCGTCGGGTGCTGCGTTTCTGACCGCCAGCGCCCACGGCGCACCGTCGGGTCCGGTGTCTTGCACCCCGACATCGAGAACCGCGGAGCCGGTCTGTGCGGCAAATCGGTAGGCCAGCACACGCTTGCGGTCCAGGGTCACTCCACCATTCAACCCCCGAGGGGCAAGCGTCAGGCCGAGATGCGGTCGGCGAGTTCGGCGAGAGCGCGGTCGTAGCGCGCGATCGCAACCTCTGCGAGAGCCGGATGCGTTCCGATGGTGTTGGCGTGGAGAGTGTTCGGCGAGAGCGCGGTCACTCGGTCAGTGAGCAGTCCGGGGGCGAGGAACCACGGAGCGACCACGATTCGTTGCGCACCTGCCGCGCGTAGTGAGGCGACTGCGTCCGTGACGCCCGGTTCGGTGGTCGCAAAGCATGTCTTCGCGGTCCAGGCGGTGCCTTGTGCGACCAGTCGGGCGATCCCATCCGTCTTGTGATTCGCGCTAGCCGATGACGAGCCGACAGCGGCGACCGCGACACCGACAGTCTCGTCGTCGAGATCGACGCCCGCCTCCAGAATTCGGTCGCGCACCGCGTCGACCAGCAACGGGTCGGAGCCGAGGACGTCTGACTGCGTCAAGCTCAGCCGGGAATGGCGGGCGAGGATCGCGGGAAGATCCACCCGAGCATGGAAAGCGCTGCCCAGCAGCAGCGGTACGACCACGGCTTCGCGATACCCATCGGCGACAACGCCATCGACGACGCAGTCGATCGACGGCGCGTTCAGGTCGAGGAACGCGAGGCGCACGTCGAGGTCGGGCCTCGCAATACGGATTTGTTCGACCGCCGCGTGAATCGTTGCAGCTGAACGAGGGTCACGGCTGCCATGCGCAACCGCGATCAGCGGCTGCGCAGCCCCCTGTGCGCGAGTCTTACCCCCGGAGGGGTAAGACTCGCGCACAGTTGTGGGGGTGGCGGTCAAGCCTTGCCGCCGACCTCGACCGCGCTCAGTACATTGCCGACCAGACCGGCGGCGAGGGTGTTGCCGCCTGCGGGATCGATGAGCAGGAAGCTGCCGGTGTGGCGGTTCACGGCGTAGTCGTCGGCGACGATCGGCTCGGCTACGCGAATCGAGATGAGGCCGATGTCGTTGAGCGCCAGGGTTTCCGGGTCGGGAGCAGCGGTGAGGTTCTGTTCGTCGAACCGCTCGACCAGGGTGCCGACGATTGCCTGGGTCGTACGCGTGCCGTGCTTGAGCAGCAGTCGCGCGCCGGGGCGGAGCGGCTTCTCGGCCAACCAGCAGACCGTGGCGTCGAATTCACCGATCGGCTCGGGTGCGTCGATCGGTGAGGCGATGGTGTCGCCACGGGAGATGTCGACGTCGTCGCTGAGGACCAAGGTGACGCTGCGGCCGACCTGCGCGACGCTCAGTTCGCCGTCGGCGGTGTCGATGCGCTCGACCGTCGTGCGGATGCCGGACGGCAGGACGACGACCTCGTCACCGGGTGATACCGAACCGGCGGCAACCTGGCCGGCGTAACCGCGGTAGTCCGGGTACTCGGCGGTACGTGGGCGGATCACGTACTGGACGGGGAAACGGAGGCCGATTTCGTGCCGGCCTGCGCTGTCGGCGTCGACCGGAACGGATTCCAGGTGCTCGATCAGCGACGGACCATCGTAGTAGGGCGTGTTCTCCGATCGTGACGCGACGTTGTCGCCGTGCAATGCGGAGACCGGAATCTCGGTGACATCTTCGGTCGCCCAGCCCAGAGTGCTTGTGAGCGAGTTGAACTCGGCGGAGATATCGGCGAAGACCTTCGCGGGGTTGTCGACAAGGTCGATCTTGTTGACAGCCAGGACGAGCTTCGGCACACCCAGCAACGCGAGAACTGCTGCGTGCCTGCGGGTCTGCTCGATCACGCCCTTGCGTGCGTCGACGAGGAGGATGACGAGCTGCGCGGTCGAGGCGCCGGACACAGTGTTTCGCGTGTACTGCACGTGTCCGGGTGTGTCAGCGAGGACGAACGACCGCCGGGGAGTGGCGAAGTAGCGGTACGCCACGTCGATCGTGATGCCCTGCTCGCGTTCGGCGCGGAGACCGTCGACAAGCAGTGAGAGGTCGGGCGTCGCCAGGCCCTTGTCGACCGACGCCCGAGTGACCGCGTCGATCTGGTCTGCGAGAACGGATTTCGTGTCGTACAAGAGGCGACCCACGAGCGTGGACTTGCCGTCGTCGACGCTGCCGGCGGTGGCAAGGCGCAGTAGATCACTCATGTCAGAAATAGCCCTCACGCTTTCGGTCTTCCATTGCGGCTTCGGAGACGCGGTCGTCCCCTCGGGTAGCGCCGCGCTCGGTAAGTCGGGATGCGGCGACCTCGGCAAGAATCGCCTCGTTGTCAGCCGCGTCGGACAGGACTGCGCCGGTGCTCGAACCGTCGCCGACCGTGCGGTACCGGACCGAACGGGTCTCCAGCACTTCACCCTCGCGCGGACCGCCCCAGGAACCAGGCGTCATCCACATGCCGTCGCGCTTGTAGACGGGGCGCTGATGGGCGTAGTAGATGTTGGCGAGCGCGACGTCGTCGCGGGCGATGTAGCGCCAGATGTCGAGTTCGGTCCAGTTGCTCAGCGGAAAGACGCGGACGTGCTCGCCGGGCGCATGCTTGCCGTTGTACAGGTTCCACAGTTCGGGGCGCTGGCGCTTCGGGTCCCACTGACCGAACGAGTTGCGCAGGCTGAAAATTCGTTCCTTCGCGCGTGACCGCTCCTCGTCGCGACGGCCACCGCCGAAGACGGCGTCGAAGCGGTGCTCGGCGATCGCGTCGAGGAGCGGGACGGTCTGCAGCGGGTTGCGAATGCCGTCGGGGCGCTCGGTGAGGCGACCGTCAGCGAGGTAGTCCTCCACCTTCGCGACGTGCAGGCGCAGGCCGTAGCGTTCGACGATCTCGTCGCGGAAATCGAGCACCTCGGGCAGGTTGTGCCCGGTGTCGACGTGCAGCAGCGCGAACGGCAGCGGAGCGGGCCAGAAGGCTTTGAGCGCCAAGTGCAGCAGGACCGTCGAGTCCTTACCGCCGGAGAAGAGGATCACCGGTCGCTCGAATTCGCCTGCGACCTCACGGAATATGTGGATCGACTCGGACTCGAGTGCGGCGAGCGTGTCGTAGGCAGGCGCGGAGCCTGCGGAGCGCGCATTGAGCAGAGTGTTGGCTTCGATTGTTGTCGTCATGATGCGTGCAGCCCGCATTCGGTCTTGGCGAGTCCGGCCCAGCGGCCGCTTCTCGGATCGGCGCCCGGAGCGGGCTTCAATGTGCATGGTGCGCATCCGATGGACGGATACCCTTCCTCGACAAGAGGATTGACGAGGATGCCGTGTTTTTCGATGTAATTGGCCATGTCGTCGTCGGACCACGCCGCGATCGGATTGATCTTGACCAAACCGAACGCTTCGTCGAACGAAATCAGGGGTGCATTCGCCCGCGTCGGAGCTTCGACGCGGCGGATACCGGTGACCCACGCGCTGTAGTCCTTGAGCGTGTTCTGCAGCGGCACAACTTTTCTCAACCTGCAGCATTCACCGGGATCGCGAGCGAAGAGGTCCTTGCCGAGCAGTCGGTCCTGATCGGCGACGCTGTTCTCCGACTGAGCGTTGATGATGTTCACGCCGTAGACGGCCTCGACCGCGTCGCGCGTGCCGATCGTCTCCGCGAAGTGGTAGCCGGTCTCCAGGAACAACACGTCGACGCCGGGGTGGACCTGAGTTGCCAAGTGCACCAACACCGCGTCCTGCATGTTCGACGCGACGATGAAGTCCTTGCCGAAGTTGTCTTCGGTCCATTGCAGGAGATCGTGCGCCGACGCACCGTCCAGCTCGGTGGCGCCCCGGGTCGCGAGCGCCCGCAGCTCTGTCTCGGCAAGCTTTGTCGTCATCTGCGCTGTCTTCTCTTCGCCGACGCTCATCGTAGATCCGCCTCGTCTGCTCGCACGGCCCACTGCGCGAACCGTTCGCCCTCGTTGCGATGTTTGATGAAGTTCCGGACCACCCGGTCGATGAAGTCGCCGATCTCCCCGGTGGTCACCTTGTGCTGCCGCAGCTTCCGACCGAAGGCACTGTCGAAGCCGAGGCTGCCGCCAAGGTGAACCTGGAAGCCTTCGACATGATTCCCGGTGCCGTCGTCGACAAGCTGGCCCTTGAAGCCGATATCGGCGACCTGGGACCGCGCGCACGAGTTCGGGCAGCCATTGATATTGATCGTGACCGGCACGTCCAACTGCTCGTTGAGGTCGGCCAACCGCTCTTCGAGTTCCGGCACGAGAGCCTGTGAACGCTTGCGGGTTTCGGCGAACGACAGCTTGCAGAATTCGATGCCACTGCACGCCATCAGGTTCTGGCGCCACCGCGACGGGCGGGCTGGCAGGTCCAATGCATCCAGGTCGGCGATCAGCTGATCGAGCTTGTCGTCGGCGACGTCGAGGATGATCAGCTTCTGGTACGGCGTGAAGCGAACGCGGTTCGAACCAGCCTTCTCGGCGGCGTCTGCGACCGCGAGGAGCCGCGTGCCCGAGACGCGCCCGGCGATCGGGGCGACACCGACGGCGTTGAGCCCGTTCTTCAGCTTCTGAATACCGACGTGGTCGATCGGCACCGTCGGTTTCTCCGGAGCCGGGCCGTCGATGAGCTTGCGCTTCAGGTACTCGGTTTCGAGAACGTCCCTGAACTTCTCGATGCCCCAGTCCTTGATCAGGAACTTCAGGCGCGCCTTGGCCCGCAGCCGGCGGTAGCCGTAGTCGCGGAACAGCGAAACGACCGCCTCCCACACGTCCGGGACCTCGTCGAGCGGGATCCACGCGCCGACGCGCTGAGCCATCATCGGGTTCACCGACAGTCCGCCGCCGACCCAGAGATCCAGGCCCGGACCGTGCTCGGGATGGTTGACGCCGATGAACGCAATGTCGTTGATCTCGTGGACCACATCCTGCTGGCCCGAGATCGCGGTCTTGAACTTGCGGGGGAGGTTCGAGTACTCCTTCTTGCCGATGTAGCGGCGCACGATCTCGTCGATCGCGGGAGTGGGATCGATGACCTCGGTCAGCGATTCACCGGCCAGGGGAGACCCGAGTACGACGCGAGGGCAATCGCCGCACGCCTCGGTGGTCTGCAGACCGACGCTTTCGAGGCGGCGCCAGATCTCGGGAACGTTCTCGACCTCGATCCAGTGGTACTGGACGTTCTCGCGGTCGGAGAGATCGGCGGTGTCGCGTGCGAAGTCGACCGAGATCTGGCCGAGGGTCCGCAGCTGTTCGGTAGTGAGTGCGCCACCGTCGCAGCGGATGCGCATCATGAAGTACTTGGCTTCGAGCAAGTCGATGTTCTCGTCGCCGGTCCAGGTGCCGTCGTAACCCTGTTCGCGCTGGGTGTAGAGCCCCCACCAGCGGAAACGGCCACGCAGGTCGCCCTTGTCGATGCTGTCGAAACCGTTCTTCGAGTAGATGTACTCGATGCGGTCGCGGACGTTGAGCGGGTTGTCGTCCTTCTTGGCTTGCTCGTTCGGGTTCAGTGGCTCGCGATAGCCGAGCGCCCACTGGCCTTCGCCGCGGCGCTTCGCCGGGCGGGCGGTGCGCTCACGCGGCGCCACGGTCGCCGGAGCTGCCGGGCGAGGACGGTCCGCCCGAACTTTGCGTTCGGACGCTGGCTTGTCCGGTCGAGCATGGTGGGCTGGCGCCGGGACGGCTGAATCGTCCGTCCGCGGGGGGCTCGACGTCATGTGAGAATGGCTCCTGCAAATCAAGGTCGCCGGTGCGATGCGCGCGCGCGAGGGCTGGTCGCGCTTCTGCAACCGCAGCCTGGCGAATCAGAATCGGGCTGGCTGGTCTAGCAGGTTAAACGTGCAGACAGCAGGAGCTACAGACGCGCTTGAAGTCGACGTGACGTCGCGAGACGAGGCACACGCCAGTGCTGCGGGGTTGCTCCGCAAGCTGCGCTCCACGTCCGGTCATGGCCTCATTCTGCCACAGTTCCGGCATTTCCCTGAAAATCGGGGGAAATACGGCTAGGCGACGACGGCGCTGACTACTGACCTTGGGCGCGGAGCTGAGACGCAGGTCTCACGTGATCTGTCCACGGCTGCATCATCGGTAGCGGCATGCCGAACAACCAACCCTGCGCGAACTGACAACCGATCGCTTTGACCTGTTCCAACTGGTCCGCGGATTCGACTCCCTCGGCGACGGTGATCAGACCGAGGGCGGTCGACATCGCCTCGATCGACGTCACGAGGACGTGATGCTTGGGATCACCCTCGTCCTGCGTGCCCAGGGCTGCGATGAAGCTCTTGTCGATCTTGACTACGTCGATCGGATATTTGTTGAGATTGCCGAGCGCCGAATAGCCGATCCCGAAGTCGTCGATACAAATGGTGACGCCGAGGGAGCTGAGCTGCTCGAGGATCGTCAGCGCGATGTCGTCGTCATCGATCAACGCGGTTTCGGTTAGTTCGAGCCACAATGCAGACGCCGGAAGTCCGTACGCGGCAAGGGTGTCGGTCACCGTGCTCACGAAGTCGACGTCCCGAAGCTGTCTGGCGGACAGGTTCACGGAGACGGCCTGATTGCCTCCGTCGATGGCGTTGCGCCATTGCGCAAGTTGTTCGCAGGCGCGGCCCAGCGCCCAGCGGCCGATGTCGATGATGATGTCGCTGGATTCTGCGATGGGGATGAAGTACTCCGGGGGATGGACGATCCCGTCGTGGTGCCAGCGGATCAGCGCTTCGAACGCGGCGGTTTCGCCGGTGGCCACGTCGATGATCGATTGGTAGTAGAGCTCGAATTCATGGTCGTCGAGGCTCTCGGTCAGGTCCGTCGTCACCTTCAATTGTTCGACGGCGCTCGCGCGCAGCTGATCGTCGAAGAAGGCGTAGCTGCCGGTTCCACGTGACTTCGCGTGATACATCGCCGAGTCTGCCTCGCGGATCAGGTCGTCCAGGTTCGGTGGCGTTTTACCACCCGTCGTGCGAGCGATTCCGATGCTCGTGGACAACGTCACCCGCACGCGCCGCAGCGTGAACGGCTTGCTGAACTCGTCGAGGATCGCACGGGCCAGAGCGTCCGTGCGCTCGGGATCAAGATAGGTCGTCACGACGAATTCGTCGCCGCCGTGCCGATGGACCCAGCCTCTGTCACCGACGACGTTCGCGAGCCGTTCGGCGGCAGCCTTGATCAACTCGTCGCCCGTTCGGTGGCCATAGCTGTCGTTGACGAGCTTGAAGTTGTCCAGGTCCATGAAAAGCAAGCTCATCGGCTCGAACGGTCCGTGCCGGTCGAGGGCAGCGTGTTCGGCATACAGCGATGCTCGGTTGGACAGACCGGTGAGCTCGTCGTGCATAGCGAGATGTCGTGCATCGGATTCTTTGCCCGCGATTGTGCGAACCGCCCGCTCGCTGCGGAGGAGTACGCCCGCGATCAAGCACGAGATCAAGACGGCTCGTACGACTTGATCCCATACGCCGAACGGCGGCCGAGCCGCCGGAATGGCGGCTGCCAGCATGCAGATAGCGGCCACCTCGACGAATCGCTGCCGAAACCGATCGGGTACTGATCCGGCGCCGGTCCCGATGTCGACCATGCTCGGGTGCAACGCCGCAGCGGCAAACAATCCGTACGTCGTGATGAACACGGCCATATAGCTGCCGCCCCTGATCGCCGTTCCTTGAGCTGCGTCGATCGCGAGCAGGCCGTCACCGATCAGCTGGGTGAGGAACGCGCCGAAGATCATCCCGAACGCACGGTTACCCCGCGCAGACGTGTACGCCACGTGCGTGACGACCGCGAGCACGATCGCGTCGAACACGAGGTGGGTGGCCGATGAGAAACGCGGATCGCTCGCCGGGGCGTGCTGTGCGAATGCTGGTGCCAGCAGCAGGACCCACACCGTGATGAGCGCGCCCACACCGACGATCGTCGAGTCGATCGACACCGTTCGCGCGGTTGCGGGCGCATAGGCGCGCAGCCAGGTGACCGCAGCGGCGACCTGCAGCGGATAGGTGAGCAGCATGATCAGCTGCGGTGTGAGCGGCACGGGGTTGTCCGCCGTTGCGAGCGCGCCGGTCAACATGCCACCGAATGCCGACGCGATGCACGAGGCGAGGAGCAACCACCACGGCAACGCGAATGCCGGTCGACGGCTTCGGATTCCGACGAGTATCGATGCGATCGCAGCCAACGACGTGACGACCAGAAGCGCAGTGCAGAGTGTGGTGGATCCGACGATCAGCGCAATCAGCGTCTGCGCCACCGAGAGGCCAAGGAAGACGTACGCGATGGTTGCCCCTCTGCGCGGCCCCGATATTCGCATGGTCGTCGTCTCCTGGCACCGCTTCGTTGATCGGATGTTATCGCAGCGCTGGTGCGGCGGGGCGGGTTGCGACCCTTCCGCAACCGTGCGCGCGTCTCACCCGCCCAGGGGTGAAAATCGCGCACGGTGTGGAAGGCGCTCAGGTTCCCGATCTGAGCTCGGTGACTGCCACTCGGGCAGCGAGCCCGATTGCGTGATCGACGACCGGCAAGAACAGATCAGCCCGCGCCGAGCGGGTATAGACGGAAACAGCGATCGGCGTTTCGTGGGGGAAGACGACAACTGCGGCTTCGTTTCTGATCGGACCGATTGTTCCCGTTTTGCCGGCCACCGTGACGTCGTCATAGGGAAATGCAGACCGGATGCGATGAGGCCAGATCTGCTGTCCGAGGATTGTCCGCATCAACGCGCATTGTTCGCGACTGGCTGCGGTGTTTGTCCAGATGCACTCCAGCACCCGGTTGGTGTCGGCCGCTGAGGTCGCGGTCGTGTAAGCCGGGTCGAACGCGGCGGTTTGGTGCACGGTGTTGTTGCTCGCGAGAAGTGCGACAGCTTCATCCAGGGTGAGGCTGCCGGTGTCGTGGACGATCTGTTCGTGAACGGCAGCGGTTCCGCCGATGACCCGGGTGTTCGTGAGACCGAGGTCGGAAATTACGTCGTCGATCGCCCCGAGGCCGACCGCGGACAGCACTACGTCGGCTGCGGCATTGTCGGACACGGTCATCATCGACCGGACGATGTCGCGCCACGACATCGTGACCGGGTCGCTGAACGTACACAGGCCGGTGGGTCCGGGTGTGCATTCGCGTGGCACCACTCTTATCGCTTGCTGTGGGTCGAGCTGTCCCCGATCGAATGCCCGTGCGGCGGCGACCATGACGACGAGCTTGTACACGGACGCGGCAACGACCGGTTCGGTGCCGCCGAAGTCCACCACCGATTCCGGTTTCCCGACGACCTGCGCACGCAACCATCCACGGCAGCCCGCATCAGCGAAAATGGCGCCGATTTGGTCGATGGTCGCTGTCATTTCGAAAACCGGCGCAGCGCTTTGTCGAGTGCGTAGACGAGGTTCGAATCGGGTTGCCCGGCTGCGGTGATTGTTCGAAGCCGGAGGGCCACATCGTCGGCCAGCATTCGCCGATGGACCGTTCCGGTATGGACGGGGGCGGCCGCAGTAGCGAGGCCGAAACTGGTGCCGGATGCAACCGCGATGGCGATGTCGCGGTGGGTCGACGCAAGTTGGGTGTTCGGGTCGAGGCCCCGTCGTCGGAACGCGTCCAGCTGCAAGTCGTGCGACGGTGGGTTGGCCGACCGTGGGACGGTGACGAAATCGAGTCCGGCCAGCATTGCGGCTCGTGGGGTATCGGCTGACGCGGCGCGGTGCTGCGCGGGCACGACGACCTGCCGTGGCAGCGTGACCATGGGTCCAGCGCCGAGACCGTCGATCAGCGCCGGGTGCTCGACCACTGCCACATGCAGCGTTCCTCGCCGAACCGCTTCGACAAGTTCGTCGGTGTGGGCTGTCACAGTGGTGACCGGCAGCGGTTCTTCGGCCATGGCCGTGCGCAACGTTGCGATGCAAGCGGTAACGATTTCGGTGTCGACCTGCGGCACGATGCCCCAGCGCAGGTGCTTGATCGGCCCGGACAATCGCTCGGCTTCGTCGAACAACCGGGCCACGTCGTCGACGATCAGTTTCGCGCGCGGCAGCAGGACCGCCCCCTCGGCAGTCACGCTCGCACCTGTCGAACTGCGTTCGACCAGGCGTACTCCCAGCTGCTCCTCCAACCGGCGCAGACCTTGCGAAACCGGTGGTTGAGTAACTCCCAATCGGGTCGCCGCACGGCCGAAGTTGCGAAGCTCGGCGACCGCGACGAAGTACTTCAGATGTCGAATCAAGTCCACCGGTCGATCGAAGCACGGTCCGGCAGCGACGCGGTCGGCGCCGGACCGCTCCCGGCACATTTTCGGTCGTAACCGAGCGGCAGATGCTGCACCGATTCGTGATCGCTATCGCGACACGCTCGCAGGGGACTTGGCGTAACGGGCGGCCGACGTGATGTGTATGGAACGTGATCAACGACAGGATGACCAGACGGCAAGTCTTGGCCGGATTTGCGGCGGTGGGGCTCACCGCCGTCACCGGCTGCGCAAGCAAGCAGAAGGCAGACACCCCTACGGCAGCGGCCGACGAATCCGTCGATCCGGCATTCGTCGACCTCGAGAAACGCTTCGATGGCGTGCTGGGACTGACGGCGATCGACCTGCGGACCGGTTCGACGATCCGGCACCGAGCGTCCACCCGGTTCGCGATGTGTTCGACGTTCAAGGTCTATGCGGTCGCGGCGGTGCTCGGGCGGAGTGATCGTGGCGAACTCGATCTCGCGACATCGATTCCGGTGGCACCTGTCGATGTAGTCGCAAACTCGCCGGTCACTGCCGACCGTGCAGGTACGGACATGACTCTCGCCGATCTGTGTGCCGCAGCATTGATCAACAGCGACAACACCGCAGGCAACCTGCTGCTGCGCGAAATCGGGGGACCCTCTGCCATAACGGAATTCGCACGAACGGTGGGTGATGCGGTGACCAGACTCGATCGCTGGGAGACCGATCTCAACACTGCGATACCTGGCGATGAACGAGATACGACGACCGCCGAGGCGTTGACGACGGGCTTTCTGAAAGTTCTGACTGGCGACGTTCTGTCCGTCGCGTCGCGCGACCGGCTCGAGAACTGGATGCGCTCGAACGTCACCTCCGCCAAACGGATTCGGGCGGGACTACCCGCCGAGTGGACCAGCGCGGACAAGACCGGCGGGGGAGACTACGGCGCGACCAACGACGCGGGACTGCTGACCGGTCCCGCCGGGCAGCGCGTGATGATCACCATCCTGACCCGCACCGCGACCAACCGTAGGGAGTCGGATCCGTTGAACGACTTGATCGCGGCCACCACCGCTGCGGCGTTGGATCGTCTCGGGCACTGAGCTGCGGTTGCCATGCGTAACCCCGTGCGCGCGTCTCACCCGCCCAGGGGTGAAATTCACGCACGGTGGGTGGCGGACAATGGCACGCATGACGTCCTTCGAGCTCCCGACGACGGCGCTCGCGGGTCTGGGCACGCGACCGTTCGGCATCTACATCCACGTCCCGTTCTGCGCGACCCGCTGTGGATACTGTGACTTCAACACCTACACGGCGGGGGAGTTGGGGTCGTCGGCGTCGCCGGAGTCGTGGCTCGAGGGATTGCGGACCGAACTCGACCTCGCCGTCGAGATGATCGGCTCGATACCCGCTGACACGGTCTTCGTCGGCGGGGGAACTCCGTCGCTGCTGGGCGGCGACGGACTGGCGGACGTGCTCCAAGCCGTACGGTCCACGTTCGGGTTGGCCGCCGACGCCGAGGTGACGACCGAGTCGAATCCGGAGTCGACGTCACCCGCGTTCTTCGACCGAATACGTGATGCTGGCTACACCCGAGTGTCGCTGGGTATGCAGTCCGCCGCGCAGCACGTGCTGAAAGTTCTCGACCGCACGCACACGCCTGGGCGTGCCGTTGCGGCAGCGATCGAAGCGCGCGACGCCGGCTTCGACCACGTCAACCTGGACCTGATCTACGGCACGCCAGGCGAACGCGACACCGACCTCGACGCCTCGCTGCAGGCCGTTCTTGCAGCTGGCGTCGATCATGTGTCCGCCTACGCGCTGATCGTCGAAGACGGCACGGCGCTGGCCCGCAAGGTCCGTCGGGGCGAGTTGCCTGCGCCGGATGACGACGTACTCGCGTCCCGCTACGAACGGATCGACCAGGCACTGGAGAAAGCCGGTCTGCGCTGGTACGAGGTCTCGAATTGGGCCGCCGACGAAGACGCGCGTTGCCGCCACAACCTCGGCTACTGGGACGGCGGCGACTGGTGGGGTGCTGGTCCTGGAGCGCACAGTCACGTCGGTGGGGTGCGCTGGTGGAACGTCAAACACCCTGCGCGTTATGCCGAGCAGCTGGCCGGTGGTGTCCTTCCAGTCGGTGGGTCAGAGCAGCTGAGCGCCGCGGACCGACACCTGGAACGTGTGATGTTGACAACGCGGCTGCGGACCGGCCTGCCGCTCGCTGACCTCGACAGCACGGAACGCGCCGCAGCCGAGCGCGCGGCCGACGATGGCCTGGTCCAGCAAACTGCAGGTCACTTCGTTCTGACCGACCGCGGGAGACTGCTCGCCGACGCGGTGGTACGCGACATACTTACTGTGAGTGAATTTCTCCCCTCCGGGGGTTAGACGCGCGCACGGGCTTGCGGCGCCTAAACTGGGACTTCAGGGTTGTCGCGAAGTTCGCCGCAGGCAGTAGGAGGTGGATTATGTCGAGCACTGAAGACAGACGCTTCGAAGTGCTGCGGGCCATTGTCGCCGACTATGTGTCCACCAAGGAGCCGGTGGGATCGAAGGTGCTGGTCGAGCGCCACAACCTCGGTGTTTCCAGCGCCACGGTCCGTAATGACATGGCCGTGCTGGAGGCCGAGGGCTACATCACGCAGCCGCACACCAGCTCGGGGCGCGTGCCTACCGACAAGGGCTACCGCCAGTTCGTCGACCGGATTTCCGAGGTCAAGCCGTTGTCGCCCGCCGAGCGGCGCGCCATTCTGGAGTTTCTCGAATCGGGTGTCGACCTCGACGACGTGTTGCGTCGTGGGGTCCGCCTGCTCGCCCAGCTGACTCGGCAGGTCGCGGTGGTGCAGTACCCGACGCTGACCTCGTCGTCGGTGCGCCACCTCGAGATCGTCGCGCTCAATCCCGCCCGGCTGCTGCTGGTGCTGATCACCGACAGTGGCCGCGTCGACCAGCGGATCGTGGAGCTGGGTGACGTCATCAACGATGCGCAGCTGTCGCAGTTGCGCACGCTGATCGGCGCTGCCTTGGAAGGCAAAAGGTTGGCTGCTGCGTCGACCGCGGTCGCCGAGCTGGCCGACAACGCGCCGCCCGACATCCGAAATGTGGTCGTTCGCGCCGCGACTGTGCTGGTCGAGAGCCTGGTGGAACATCACGAGGAGCGGCTGGTCCTCGGCGGAACTGCCAACCTCACGCGCAATGCCGCAGACTTTGCCGGCACCAACGGCTTCCCGGGCTCGCTTCGCGCGGTCCTGGAGGCGCTGGAGGAGCAGGTGGTGGTACTCAAGTTGCTCGCTGCCGCCCAGCACCCCGGAACGGTGACCGTGCGGATCGGCGAAGAGACTCAGGTCGAGCAGATGCGCGGGACGTCGGTGGTGTCGACCGGTTACGGCACAGCGGGGACGATCTTCGGGGGAATGGGGGTTCTCGGACCCACTCGGATGGACTACCCGGGAACAATCGCATCGGTCGCTGCCGTTGCGAGATATATCGGCGAGGTACTCGCCGAGCGCTAGTTCGACGCCTGCGACCATCCTCGACGGATTTGGTCCTACGCAGGCGTGTTGCAAGATAGATGGACACCAAACAGGACGAGAGACTCGAACGTGGCACGCGACTACTACGGAATACTGGGCGTCGGCAAGGACGCGTCAGACCAGGAACTCAAGCGGGCCTACCGCAAACTCGCACGCGAGTTGCACCCCGATGTGAATCCAGACGAATCAGCGCAGGAGCGGTTTCGCGAGATTTCCAGCGTTTATGAAGTGCTGTCCGACCCGGAGAAGCGCCGCATCGTCGACCTCGGCGGTGACCCGCTGGAATCGGGTGGCGGCGGTGGCGGATTCGGTGGCGCAGGCTTCGGTGGCGGACTCGGTGACGTGTTCGAGGCGTTCTTCGGTGGCGGAGCTGCAGGTGGCGGTCAGCGTCGGACTCGTGGCCGCGTACAGCCTGGCGCTGCATCGTTGCTGCGCACGCGGCTGACGCTGGAGGAGTGCGCGACCGGCGTCACCAAGCACATCACCGTCGAGACCGCGATTCTGTGCGACGTCTGCATCGGCGCTGGTACGAACGGCAATTCGAAGCCGGTCCGTTGCGATACCTGCAAGGGCATGGGCGAAGTTCAGACGATTCAGCGCTCGTTCCTCGGTCAGGTCATGACCTCGCGCCCCTGCCCGACGTGCCGTGGTGTCGGCGAAGTCATCCCCGACCCCTGCCGCAAGTGTGGCGGTGACGGACGTGTCCGGGCGAAGCGCGAGATCACCGCACGCATTCCGGCCGGCGTCGGCAATGGCATGCGAGTGCGGCTCGCGAGTCAGGGTGAGGTCGGGCCCGGTGGCGGTCCGGCAGGTGACCTGCACGTCGAGGTCGTCGAGCAGCAGCACGACATCTTCGTCCGTGACGGCGACGACCTGCACTGCAGTGTCCGGGTGCCCATGGTCGACGCTGCTCTCGGTACGACGGTCGTCATCGACACGATTCTCGGCGGTCCAACGGAAGTGACCATCGACGCAGGCACGCAGCCGGGTGCGGTCGCGACGTTGCGCGGGCAAGGCATGCCGAAGCTACGGTCCACGACTCGCGGCGACCTGCACGCGCACTTGGAGGTCGTCGTCCCGACCAGGTTGGACGGAAAACAGGCGCACGCGCTTCGCGACTACAAGAAGCTGCGCGACAGCGAGCACGCCGAAGTCGTGTCGTCGCATTCAGCAACACCGGGCGGGTTGTTCTCCCGTCTCCGCGCGTCGTTCTCCGGGCGCTGAGCTAATTCTGTGGCGGCCACCGTTTTCTACCTCGACCCGCTGCCGGAGGTAGCTGCAGTCGCGGTGCTCGACGGTCCGGAAGGCCACCATGCCGCAACGGTCCGGCGGATCCGCGTGGGCGAGCGGCTGACGCTCTCGGACGGTCGTGGTGGACTAGCTCAGACGGAAGTTGTTGCTGCCGAGCATGATCGGCTCGATCTGCTCGTGAAGTCGCGTTCTGTCGCGCCGACGCCGCACCCGAAAGTGACTCTCGTCCAAGCACTCCCGAAATCGGAGCGCTCGGAATTGGCGGTCGAGCTCGCGACCGAGGCAGGCATCGACGCAATCGTGCCGTGGGAAGCGGCACGATGCGTCGCGCGGTGGAAGGGCCCGAAAGCTGAAAAAGGTGTGGCGAAATGGCGCGCCGCTGCACTCGCGGCAGCGCGGCAGTCGCGTCGTCCGTACGTCCCACCGGTCGCCGAACTCCACGACACTGCTGCGGTCGAGACTCTCATCCACGACGCAGTGGTTCGGGGCGCGCTCGTCGTCGCGTTGCACGAGTCGGCGATCGTTCCCTTCGGGAAGCTGTTGCTCGCTGCTGCCGAGGAGGTCGTGCTGATCGTCGGACCCGAAGGTGGTATCGACGACGCCGAGCTGGAGCGATTCGGTAAGGCCGGAGCCGCGACCGCCCTGCTCGGTCCGACGGTGTTGCGCACGTCAACGGCCGCCGCCGTGGCGTTGGGTGCGATCGGCGTGTTGACACCGCGGTGGGGTTGAGCGCTCCACTAATCCACTGGGCCGTTGTCGGACCCCGGAGTTAGACTTTGGAGACACGCCGCGCGAAACCGGAAAGTAGGCCATAGCTACACATTGACTGAACAGAGCGATAGCCCGAGCGGGATTGCTACTGGTCCGGCCGCGCGGACAGTCCGCTCAGGCATCGAAATCGCCCCTGAAGCTGTCTTCCCACTGCTGGGTTCGTCGGATGAGAACCTCCGCCAGCTGGAGAAGCTATTCGACGCGGATATCCATGTTCGTGGCAATTCGATCACCCTGACCGGCAAAGCTGCGGACGTTGCGCTAGCCGAGCGAGTGATCGAGCAGCTCGTGTCGTTGGTCGGACGCGGTCAGGCCATCTCGACAGAGACGGTCCGGCACACGTATTCGATGCTCACCCAAGGCCTTTCGGAATCACCCGCCGAGGTATTGAGTCTCGACATCCTGTCGCGACGCGGCAAGACGATCCGACCGAAGACGCTGAATCAGAAACGCTACGTGGACGCGATCGATGCGAACACCATCGTGTTCGGCATCGGTCCGGCCGGTACCGGCAAGACCTACCTCGCCATGGCGAAGGCGGTCCAAGCGTTGCAGGCCAAGCAGGTCACGCGCATCATTCTGACGCGCCCGGCGGTTGAGGCGGGGGAGCGGCTGGGCTTCCTGCCTGGCACGTTGAACGAGAAAATCGACCCGTACCTGCGGCCGCTCTACGACGCGTTGCACGACATGATGGATCCAGAGTCGATACCGAAGCTCATGGCTGCGGGAGTGATCGAGGTCGCGCCGCTGGCGTACATGCGTGGCCGCACGTTGAACGACGCGTTCATCATCCTCGACGAGGCGCAGAACACGACGGCCGAGCAGATGAAGATGTTCCTCACTCGGCTCGGCTTCGGGTCGAAGATCGTCGTCACCGGCGACGTCACTCAGGTCGACCTTCCTGGTGGCGCGCGGTCCGGGCTGCGGGCAGCGTCGGAGATTCTCACCGATATCGACGACATCCACTTCGCGCAGCTCAACAGCAGCGACGTCGTCCGGCACCGGTTGGTCTCCGACATCGTCGACGCCTACGAGCGCGCGGAGACGAATCTCGACCGGGCGCCGCTCGGCAATCGGGCCCACCGCCGTGCAGCGGGAAGGCGTTGAGTGTCTCGCCTGCAGATAAGGTGAGCGCATGAGTATCGAGATCTCGAACGAATCGGGGATGGACGTCTCCGAGGAAGACTTGATCAACGTCGCCCGCTTCGCCATCGCACGGATGGACGTGCACCCTGCCGCGGAACTGTCGATGGTCCTCGTCGACCTCGACACCATGGCAGATCTGCATATGCGCTGGATGGAGCTGCCAGGCCCGACCGACGTGATGTCGTTCCCGATGGACGAGCTCGAGCCCGGTGGTAGGCCGGACAGTCCGCTGCCTGGTCCGTCGATGCTCGGCGACATCGTTCTGTGCCCCGCGTTCGCGGCGAAGCAGGCCAAGAAAGCCGGCCACTCGCTCGGAAACGAACTGGCGCTGCTCACCATTCACGGTGTGCTGCATCTGCTCGGGTTCGATCATGCCGAGCCCGAGGAAGAAAAAGAGATGTTCGGCCTGCAGAACCGCCTCCTGGAGGAGTGGTACGAAGGCCTGCGTCGGGCCGAGCGGGAAGCGGCACTTGCCGAAAAAGATCGGCGACTGCTGGGCAAGGCCGGATTTTTCGACGGTCCCGGCAGTACGCGTTGATGAGGCTCCGCCTTGAATAGCCCTCCGGCACTGCTCGTCATGGCAATTCTGCTCGTCCCGATCGGTGGGTTGTTCGCCGCTGTCGATTCCGCTTTGAACACGATTTCCCCCGCGCGAGTGGAGGATCTGGTTCGCAGTGGTGAAAAGCCGGGGTCCGCAACCTTGTTGCGGATCGTCGGCGACCGTCCCCGCTACATCAACCTCATGGTGCTGCTCCGGATCCTGTGCGAGATCACCTCGACGGTGCTGCTGGCAGGCGCGCTCATCGAGTTGATGGGTACGTCGGGTGCTTTGATCGTCACCGCTGTCGTGATGGTTCTCGTCGACTACGTCGTGATCGGCGTCGGCCCAAGGACTCTCGGCCGCCAACACGCCTACACGATTGCACTCGCCGCCGCAGTTCCATTGAAAGGCATCGGATTTGCGCTCGGGCCGCTGAGCCGATTGCTGATTCTCATCGGTAATGCGATCACGCCCGGTAAGGGATTCCGCAACGGCCCGTTCGCCTCCGAGATCGAGCTCCGCGAGATCGTCGACATGGCACAGGAACGTGGGGTGGTCGCCGACGACGAGCGCAGGATGATCCAGTCCGTATTCGAGCTGGGTGACACAGCTGCACGAGCGGTGATGGTTCCGCGGACCGAAATGGTCTGGATCGAATCCGACAAGACAGTGGGCCAGGCAATTTCCCTCGCGGTCCGTAGCGGGCACTCGCGAATCCCGGTGATCGGGGAGAACGTCGACGACGTGCTTGGTGTGGTGTACCTGAAAGACCTTGTCCAGCGCACGAATACGTCGTCGGGTCGCGACCGTGACCTGCCGGTCTCGGAGGTGATGCGGCCTGCCGTGTTCGTGCCCGACTCCAAGGCACTCGACACATTGCTCGCGGAGATGCAGCGCGACCGCAACCACATGGCCTTGCTGGTCGACGAGTACGGCGGCATCGCCGGTCTCGTGACCATCGAAGACGTGCTCGAAGAGATCGTCGGGGAGATCGCCGACGAATACGACCTCGACGAAACACCGCCCATCGAGGACCTCGGCAACGGCAAATACCGAGTGTCGGCCCGGCTTTCGATCGATGACCTGGGCGACCTGTTCGGTCTCGAACTCGAAGACGACGACGTCGACACGGTCGGCGGCCTGATGGGCCACGAACTGGGGCGCGTGCCGCTGCCTGGGTCGAAAGTCGTCAGTCACGGTTTGGTGCTGCGTGGCGAGGGCGGCGCCGATACGCGCGGTCGGGTGCGGGTCAATACGGTGCTGGTCCGTCGAGTCCCGAACAAGAAGGCGAAAGAGACTGCCGACGCGCAGACCACGGAGAGGGCTCAGGATGAGTGAATTGGATGCCGAGGACCAGAAGCTCGTCGTGCTCGCCCGTGGCGCGTTGGCTCGGACCGGCGGTCGCACCGGGGCAGCGGTTCGCGACAGTGACGGCAGAACCTATGCGGCGGGCGAAGTAGGGCTCGCGGCGTTGACGCTGAGCGCTCTACAGGCGGCCGTTGCCGCAGCAATTTCCAGCGGTGCGGAGGGATTCGAGGCCGCGGTGATCGTCGGCGGCGCGAGCGACGATCCCGGATTCGCCGCCGTGTCCGAAGTGACGACGACTGCGAAGTTGATCGTCACGCGGCCTGACGGATCGGAACCGACTCATGCCTGACACCGAATTCCATTCCGGCTTCGTCTGTTTCGTCGGGCGTCCCAACACCGGCAAGTCGACGTTGACCAACGCGATGGTCGGCTCGAAGATCGCGATCACGTCGTCGCGCCCACAAACGACGCGGCACACGATTCGCGGCATAGTCCATCGCGAGCACGCGCAGCTGATTCTCGTCGACACCCCTGGCCTGCATCGTCCGCGAACGTTGCTCGGACAGCGACTCAACGAACTTGTGCGCGATACGTATTCGGAGGTCGACGTCATCGCCCTCTGCATCCCGGCGGACGAGAAAGTCGGTCCGGGCGATCGGTGGATTCTCGAGCAAATCCGCCACATGGCACCGAAGACGCCGATCGTCGGACTGGTGACCAAGATCGACAAGGTCGGCAAGGCGCAGCTGGCTCCGCAGCTGATGGCAGTGTCGAAACTGCTCGGACCGGAATGCGAGATCGTCCCCGTGTCTGCGACGAAGGGCGAGCAGGTCGAGGTCGTCGTCGATGTGCTGGCATCGAAGTTGCCGGAAGGTCCCGCGTTCTACCCAGACGGCGACCTGACCGACGAGCCGGAAGAAACGCTGATGGCGGAACTCATCAGGGAGGCTGCGCTCGAAGGCCTCGACGACGAGATGCCGCACTCACTCGCCGTCGTGATCGAGGAAGTCCGCGACCACGAGGGTCGTGAGGACATGCTCGATGTCCATGCGTTGCTGTACGTCGAGCGGTCCAGCCAGAAGGGCATCATCATCGGCAAGGGCGGCGCGCGGTTGCGCGAAGTCGGCACAGCCGCACGCCACCAGATCGAACGATTGCTCGGCACCAAGATCTATCTCGAACTGCACGTGAAGATCGCGAAGGATTGGCAGCGCGACCCCAAGCAGCTCGGCCGCCTCGGCTTCTGACCCAGCACCTGCTCGTGAGTCTTTTAGGAGTCCAGGGACTCCAAAAAGACTCACGAGGGTGGGCTATGCGCTGCCGGGGTTCTTTCCTGGGCCGCCGTAGTAGAAGTAGCTACCCCAGTTATCGGTGTTGTCGAAGAAGCCGTCGATGCCGTAGCAGGCGGGATCCGATTCCCACGCAACCGGGTTGTATCGCTCCATCTTGCCGTCAGTCGTCGCTTGGTAAGCCAGGTTTCGCATGAAAGCCGCGTGGCGCCAACCTTCTTCGGGCCAGCCACCGCTGCCCATATCGGTGCGTGTGATGCTTCCCTCGTTCGCGTCGATGACCTGCCCACCCCACGCGACGGTGGTCGCAGCCTTTCCGAGACCATCGGAGTGAAACAGTGACGCGGGGTAGTACCCGATCCAGGTTCCGTTGATCCGGACCCACCAATTGCCCTGCCACAGCTGGACTTTGATCTGGAGCTCACACTGGGAGCCACCCTCGTGGGACAGCGACGCATAGCTGGCCTCGGGGAAGATCTCGTTCGAGTACTGCACCCAGCCGTCGACTTCGGTGTTGTAGCCGCCCTTGTTGTCGCCGGAATCGGTGTAGTGGTTGGTCGTGTAGTGGACGAAGAGGTGGGGCACCCAGTCGCCGTACTTGTTCCGATATTCCTGGTGCCCGACCTCGACCGTCTGGGTGCCGATGTGCTCGCCGGCGCTCAGCCACAGCTGTCCCGCGGAGAACTCGTTGGCGTACTCGACGTAGGGATCCCAGACGTTGATGGCGCCTTCGGTGCCGTAGCTGACGACACCCTGGCTGGTGTAGCTGTACTTGTGAGTTTCGCCGGTCGGCATGTCGCTGCGCGGGTCGTCGGCGGGCCGCAGCCGCCGGGCGCGAGTGCCCTTTGCCAACCAGTCGCTCAACGGCACGTTGGGGTTGATCTCGGCGAACGGTTTGCGAACGATCGGGACGGTTCCCTCGGGGCCGATCTTCGCTCCCGGACCTTGGAGTTCGAACCTGACCGGGTCCACGCACCGGTCGCCCTCTTCGGTGTGCACAGGCACGTCTTCGCTCGGCGGAGTCGCGAGCGTCGTTGCGCCGGGCTGGGATTCGATCGGGACCCAGTCGAGCTGTTGCCCGGAGGGAGTACGAGTGGTCTTGACGATGTCGAGCTTGGCGTGACGATCGCGGAGGTACTGCCGGATCTCCTCGTTGCGAAGCTCCGCCCACTTACCGAGTTCGGCGTCCGAGCGTCGACGCTGCGACCGCTTACGCCTCCGACTGTCGTGCTCTGGGTTCCGATTGAGCGAGCTGGTCGCCATTGTCAGACCTCCGTGGTGTTCTCATATCCGGGCTTGATCACGGACGCTACTACTGTGCTCAGCGGAAATTCCTGAGACTTAGTGATTCCAAAGGGGAGTTAATGACACGCATCACGATTAACGGGGTCTCGCTGGATCCGGCGCGGCAGTCGAGGGCATTGGCAGCTGCGGTGCCCGACATCGGGGATGCGTCGCAGTCGAATTACGTCTTGGTCCAGGCGAGTGGACCGCTGTCGACCGAGGACCAGGCAGCCCTTGCCGACCTCGGCTGCGTCATCCACGAATACGTACCCGACGACACCTATCTCTGCGGCTACGCGTCGGCGGACCTTGCCGCGATCAGCGCCTTGCCGTTCGTCACCTGGGCCGGTGTCTACCTTCGCGGCTTCAAAGTAAATCCGTCGTTGCGGCCGACCGCGCCCGATCCGTCGCGGTCGATCGTCACGACCGCCGATCGACGGCCCTCGCGCAGAACGCGCATGGTCGACGTCGTGTTTCACGACGACGTCGACGGCACCGCGTCGTCCATCGTGGCGGCGGTCGCCGCGGCGGCAGGGCTGGATCCTGCTGTACTGCAGAGCAGTCGGGGGAAGGTGCGGTTGACCGTCGAGGAGGGCAGGCTCGATCGGATCGCCGCTCTGGACGCGGTGCGACACATCGAGGAGGTGCCGCGGCGGCAGTTGTTCAACAATAGGGCGCGCAAGATCATCAACGCCGAGGTCGTCGTCAACAACACGACGTTTCAGGGCGAAGGCCAGGTCGTGGCGGTGGCCGATACAGGTTTCGACGAGGGTTCCACGTCAGACGTGCATCCGGCGTTCACCGGCCGCGTTGCCAAGCTGTACGCGCTCGGGCGCCCGAAGCCTGCGCGCGCGGACGACCCGGACGGGCACGGCACTCATGTTGCGGGATCGGTTCTCGGTGATGGTATGTCGGCGTCGATGGGTGGTGCGATTCAAGGCACGGCGCCTCGCGCAACCTTGGTCCTGCAATCGACGTTGGATGCGGCGGGGGAGCTGGGCGGGCTGCCGAGCGACCTGCACGATCTGCTCGGGCCGCCGTACGACAACGACGGCGCGCGAGTCCACACGAACTCGTGGGGTGCGACGCGTCCCGGATTGCCGTACGACTCGACTGCGAACGAAATCGACGACTTCGTCTGGAACCACCCTGATCTGGTCGTGGTGTTCGCGGCAGGCAACGACGGATCGGACGCGAACGGAAATGGCATCGTCGACGCCGGATCCATCGGATCGCAGTCGGCCGCAAAGAATTGCATCACCGTAGGTGCGAGCGAGAACGATCGGCCGGACTTCGACAAGACCTACGGCGAGTACTGGCCCAACGACTTTCCACGTGATCCGGTGAAAACCGATCTGCAGGCGGACAATCCGGAAGGGCTGGTCGCGTTCAGCAGCCGGGGTCCGACGAAGGAACGCCGTATCAAGCCGGATGTCGTCGCGCCTGGAACATCGATTCTGTCGACCTTGTCGCGCCGCGTCGTCACGCCGTCGGATGCATTCGGCACGTCATCGGATCCGTTGTTCTTCTTCGAGAGCGGCACCAGTATGGCGACGCCGCTGGTCGCGGGATGCGTTGCGGTACTGCGGGAAACACTCGTGAAGAACGGAACTCCGAAGCCCAGTGCAGCGCTCGTGAAGGCGTTGCTGATCAACGGTGCCTCGGCGCTCGAGGGGCAGTATTCGCCGACCGAGGCCGGAGCCTCGCCGAACAACGATTCCGGTTACGGCCGCGTGGATCTGGCGGGCGCGGTCGTGATACCGGGAACGACGGTGGGCGCGGGTTTCCGTGAAGGCGGACCGCTTTCCCAAGGTCAGGAAGAAAAAGTAGCGCTGACGGTCCCTGCCGGTGCGGCGCGATTGAAGGTCACACTCGTGTGGAGCGACCCGCCGGGGCCTGCACTGCAGAACGATCTCGATCTGATTGTCCGGGCCGACGGTGCTGCCGAGCGGCACGGGAATATGGGAACGGCTGCGGGATTCGACAGGGTGAACAATGTCGAGCAGGTTCTATGGGAGGGCGCCCCATCCGGAACGGTGGACGTCGTTGTCCACGCGTTCCGGATTACCCGCTTCCCGCAGCCGTTCGCCGTTGTGTGGCGGTTCAGCTGACCGCCGGGCTCACCGTCGCCGCAGGGCGGAGACGCAGCTCGGGCAAAGGTCACGATCCGCCACGATCCAGCCCTTGGACTGGGCGCTGCGGATGGCCGACGCCGCCGCCGAGCGTGCAGGGGAGTAGGTCCATCGTTCACACCGGTCACAACGGATTCCCCAGCTCAGCGACCCTGTGCTGCTGCGCGCTGACTGCATACCCATGTGCTTCTCCGTTGCTCATAGCCAATCGCTGGGCTGTCCGGCAGATGAATGTGGTTTACGCCACTGATGAAGTGTGACACATTCGTGACCATTCCGATACCGGATCGATGCAACGAACCTTGGGGTCTGTTTTAGTGGGGTTGTGCGCGAACTGCGCTGTGCATGAGCCTAGATCGCGGAGGCCTAATCCGCATCAGCTGGCGGTGCGCCTAGGCGAACGTGTCGGGGTGTCGTGCCAGACTGGATCGGATTAGGTAAGTGACGGGAGACGGCCAGCGTGCGGTTGTATCGAGACAATGCGGTCGTGTTGCGCCAGCACAAGCTGGGCGAAGCCGACCGGATCGTCACGCTGCTCACCCGCGAGCACGGATTGGTGCGCGCGGTGGCCAAAGGTGTTCGTCGTACGCGGTCCAAGTTCGGCGCGCGGCTCGAGCCGTTCGCGCATATCGATGTCCAGCTGTACCCGGGTCGCAATCTCGACATCGTGACACAGGTGCACACGGTCGATGCCTTCGCCGGCGACATCGTCAACGATTACGGTCGCTACACCACCGCATGCGCCGTCTTGGAAACCGCCGAGCGCCTCGCTGGTGAGGAGCGCGCACCTGCGCTGCAGTTGCACCGGCTCACGGTCGGAGCGTTGCGCGCGTTGGGGGAGCGGGCTCGGCCCTCGGAGCTGGTTCTCGATGCATTCCTGTTGCGGGCCATGGGTTTTGCAGGCTGGGCGCCTGCGCTCGACGAGTGCGCGAAGTGTGCCGCACCCGGCCCGCATCGCGCGTTCCACGTGGCTGCAGGTGGCATGGTGTGTGTCCATTGCCGTCCCGCAGGTGCGGCCACACCATCGTCGGGCGTGCTCGATCTCATGGATGCATTGCGTCGCGGCGACTGGGCGTTCACCGAGACCACGTCGGAAGCGGTCCGTCGGCAGGCGAGCGGACTGGTCGCTGCGCATCTGCAATGGCATCTCGAACGGCAATTGCGCACCCTTCCACTGATCGAACGCAGCAACCCGCATACTTCAGAGTGTGATTCGCCGCTCCGATCCCACGCCTAGTCGCCCCATCCGCCCACCTGACCCACATCCGTCGGGCGCGAGACCGCCGATCCTGCAGTCCGAGCTGATCCCTCAACACGTTGCGCTGGTGATGGACGGTAACGGGCGCTGGGCGCAGGAGCGCGGCTTGCCGCGGACCGCCGGGCACGAGCGCGGCGAGGCCGTGTTGATGGACACGGTGTGTGGCTGTATCGAAATCGGCGTGAAATGGCTTTCGGCTTATGCCTTTTCGACCGAGAACTGGCGGCGCAGCCCCGACGAGGTGCGCTTCCTCATGGGATTCAACCGCGATGTCATCCGTCGGCGACGCGACGAGATGCACGAGATGGGCGTGCGCGTGCGCTGGGCGGGCAGGCGACCGAGGTTGTGGCGCAGCGTGATCAAGGAACTCGAGATCGCCGAAGAGCTCACCAAGGACAACACCGAGATGACGTTGACGATGTGCGTCAACTACGGCGGTCGGGCCGAAATTGCGGACGCGGCAAGGGAAATCGCGCGTCGCGCGGCAGCGGGGGAGCTCGATCCCGAACGTGTCACCGAAGCGACCGTCGCGCGCTACCTCGACGAACCCGACATGCCGGACGTCGACCTGTTCCTGCGTCCGTCAGGAGAGTTGCGGACCTCCAATTTCATGCTGTGGCAGTCCGCGTACGCGGAGTTCGTGTTTCAGGACAAATTGTTTCCCGACTTCGACCGCCGCGATCTGTGGGCTGCGTGCGTCGAATATGCATCCCGTGATCGCCGCTTCGGAGGAGTGAAATGACCGACTCGTCTGCGGACCTGCTGCAGCAGCGCGCGATGGCGGTGCTGGCGCCGTTCGTCGAGGTACGGACCAACGACGACGGCTCGCTCGGCTTCGAGTACGCGGGATCGCTGTGCTCGATGCGGTCGATGACGCTGTCGCCAGGCCTGGACGTGCTGTCGCTGACCTGCGTACTCACCTGGGACCGTCCGCTGCGTGCTGCCCTGACCAAGCGCGTCGCCGACCGAAACAATGCACTGCAATTCGGGTCGATCACGATCATCGGCAACGGCAAGCTTGCCGACGTCATCTTGCGCTACACGTTTCCCGCTGGGGGTCTGTCCGACGAGGCGCTGACCACGATGCTGTTGTTGGTGCTGTCGGGAGCGGATCGCAGCAGGCAGGGCCTGGTGCCTTAGACCTGCGCACACGCCTTGCAGGTACCGAAGATCTCGACGGTGTGGCTGACGTCGGTGAAGTCGTGCAGGTCGGCCACCGATTGCGACCACTGCTCGACCGTCGGACCCTCGACCTCGACCGTGTAGCCGCATTGCCGGCACACCAGGTGGTGGTGGTGCCCTGACGAACAACGCCGGTACACCGACTCGCCCGTGTCGGTACGCAGTACGTCGACCGTCTTGGCTTCCGCGAGCGTTTGCAGCGTCCGGTAGACGGTGGTCAGGCCGATGCCTTCGCCACGTTTGCGCAGTTCGTCGTGCAATTCTTGGGCCGACTTGAACTCGTCGATGTCGTCGAGCAATGCCGATATCGCGCTTCGCTGGCGGGTGCTGCGAACGCCTACCTTGTTCCCGGGATGCACGTCATCCTTCCTCTGCGTGGGCGACCGCGTCCACGACGATGTGAGCGAGGTGGTCGTCGACGAGTTCGTAGAGCACCTCACGCCCGTTGCGTTCGCCGCGGACGACGCCTGCGGCCTTGAGTATGCGCAGGTGCTGGCTGATCAGCGGTTGCGTCACGCCCAGTGCTTCGACGAGTTCGTGCACGCAGCGCCCGGATTCCATGAGCTGCAAGACAATTGCAATGCGTACCGGCGCCGCGAGCGCGCGCAGAATCTCCCCTGCGGATTCGAGAGTTGCCCTCGGGGGCACCGGCGCAGGCGGAACCTCGCCGAACGGGTCGTGGCTGTGTGCTGTGATGTCGATGTCGCCTGTTCCAGCCGTCGCCACGTCGTCTCCTTATTGCAAACCGATTTCATTATGATATGCATGGTTGTGCATGTCAAACGGGGGGTGCCGCTGTTCGTCGCCTCGGCAGATAGGCTTGACGTCGTCAGATCCCCCTTACCCCGCAAGATGGAGAGCTCTCGACGTGGCCCCGAAGTCCAAGATCGACACCGTTGCCAACCTCGCCAAGCGCAGGGGTCTGGTGTACCCATGCGGCGAGATCTACGGCGGCACCAAGTCGGCCTGGGATTACGGACCGCTCGGCGTCGAACTCAAGGAGAACATCAAGCGGCAGTGGTGGCGCAGCATGGTCACCAGTCGTGAGGACGTCGTCGGCCTCGATTCGTCGGTCATCCTGCCGCGCGAGGTCTGGGTTGCGTCCGGCCACGTCGGCGTCTTCAACGACCCACTGGTCGAGTGTTTGAACTGTCACCACCGGCACCGCCAGGACCATCTGCAAGAGGCGTACGCGGAGAAGAAGGGCATCGACAACCCTGACTCCATCTCCATGGAGATCATCACCTGCCCGGATTGCGGCACCACCGGTCAGTGGACCGAGCCTCGCGACTTCAACATGATGCTCAAGACCTACCTCGGCCCGATCGAGTCCGAAGAAGGCATGCACTACCTGCGCCCCGAGACGGCGCAAGGCATCTTCATCAACTACGCGAACGTGCAAACGACGTCGCGCAAGAAGCCGCCGTTCGGAATTGCCCAGATAGGCAAGAGCTTCCGCAACGAAATCACGCCTGGCAACTTCATCTTCCGCACCCGCGAGTTCGAGCAGATGGAGATGGAATTCTTCGTCAAGCCCGGCGAAGACGAAGAGTGGCACCAGTATTGGATCGATACGAGGCTTGCGTGGTACACGGGTCTTGGTATCGACCCGGAGAACCTGCGGCTCTACGAGCACCCGAAAGACAAGCTGTCGCACTACTCCACCCGGACCGTCGACATCGAATACCGCTTCCACTTCCAGGGCAGCGAGTGGGGCGAGCTCGAAGGTGTCGCCAACCGGACCGACTTCGACTTGTCCACGCATTCAAAGCATTCCGGCACGGACCTGAACTACTTCGACCAGACGACGGGGGAGCGGTACACCCCTTACGTCATCGAGCCCGCAGCGGGACTCACGCGGTCGCTGATGGCGTTCCTCGTCGACGCCTACGCCGAAGACGAAGCGCCGAATGCCAAGGGCGGCATCGACAAACGGACCGTGCTGCGGCTCGACCGCCGTCTGGCGCCGGTCAAGGCAGCGGTCCTGCCGCTGTCGCGCAACGCCGACCTGACACCGAAGGCGAAAGATCTAGCCGCCGCGCTGCGTCAGAACTGGAACGTCGAGTTCGACGATGCAGGCGCAATCGGCCGTCGCTACCGGCGCCAGGACGAGATCGGCACGCCGTTCTGCATCACGGTCGACTTCGACACGCTCGAAGACCAAGCGGTCACCGTGCGTGAGCGCGATTCAATGGCACAGGAACGGGTTTCGCTCGACCAGGTCGAGGGCTACCTTGCTCAGCGGTTGATCGGCTCCTGACCCCGTGCGCGCGTCTCACCCCTGAAGGGGTGAAATTCGCGCACGGTTGTGTCAGCGCCGACACACTTTGAACGTCGCAGCGCCGACAGACGTATAAGCCTCTCGGACGAAGAATTGTCATCACAAGCAGATGACCTTCTTCTCACCCGAAAGGATCGACGATGTACTCAACGAGCTTCGACGCCCCGAGCTCCGTTAGCACCGAGATCACGTTGTCGAGCCTCTTCACAGGTGCGCCGGCACCGCAGCACGAAGGTGCTGCCGGAATCCTGCGGCGTTGGGCAACAGACTATTTGAGCAAGTCGCACCCCGAGCTCGGTCGTAAGGGCGCGGTCTGCCCCTTCACGATGCCGTCGATCAAGAAGGACCTCTTCTGGGTTGCCTTCCTCGACGGCGACAACCTGGACCGCGCGGCAATCTCCGGCGCGCTGACCGAGGTGATCGAGGAGTTCCAATCCTCACCGCCGGTCGACGCGAACGACGAGATGCTGAAGACGGCGCTGTTGGTCTTTCCCGACCTAGAGGACCACAGCTTGATCGACGAGATTCAGCTCGAATTCAAGAACCTCTTCATCAAGTACGACCTGATGATCGGTCAGTTCTATCCGGGCTGTGGCGAAAGTGGTTTGTGGAATACCCATTTCCGGCCGCTCGACGCGCCGTACGCGATGATCGCCATCCGCCACGTCACCAGCAGCGACTATCCGTTTCTCGCCAGTGACGAGAACTGGGCCGCCGCCTACCTGACGAAGTTCGCACCACACATTCCCGCGCGAGTGCGCAACGACATGGCGAAACGAATCGCCAGTGGAAAGGCCGCCTGACATGTTGCAGTCCTATCGCATCGTCGGTTCCAATTGCCGCATGATCGCGGCGGTCCCGTCGGAAGCACCCGAATTGTGGGCGGCGTACCTGGAAGGCGCGATGGCGAGCTACCGCAAGTTCGGAGTGGAGAACGCCCTGGAGCTCGATGAAATCCGTGACGGCACATCGACATCGCTGTTTCTGGTCGCCGTGACGCCGGACGGTGAGGTGGTCGGTGGGGTGCGTGCACAGGGTCCGTATGCGGTGGCCGAGCAAGCACATGCCATTCAGGAATGGGAAGGCTGCGAAGGTCAGGACGACGTTCGGCAGATGGTCGCCGACCGCATCGCCGACGGCGTCGTCGAGATGAAGACGGCGTGGGTGTCCGACCGCAGCCCGGACCGCAAAGCCCTCACCCAAGCGCTCGCGCGGATCCCGTTGGTCGCGGTGCTGGACCTGCTCGATGTCCGGTACGTGATGGCCACGGCCGGAACGGATCCCGTCATCAAGCTCTGGCTGACCACCGGCGGCGAGATCGCGACCCACATCCCGACCGCGCCCTACCCGTCGGACCGCTACCACGCGACGCTGATCTGGTGGGACCGCGAGGCGCTGACCGACCTGCAGGCCGCTTAGTGCACGACGGCTTGCAACTCGGTGACCCAGCCGGCGGGGTCCTCGGGGCAGTGGATGGTGAGTTCTCTTGCATAGCGTGAGGATTCGTAGCCGTTGGCCTCGATCCAGCGCGCGAGCGTCTGCCACGACCATAAGACGGTGTCCATGCTGCCTTTGTGCAGAATGGTCGCGGCTTGGTCGACCTCGGGCAGGTCGACGATCGCGAAGTCGTAGTCGTCGCGCGGGTCGGCGTTGACCGGCATCGCGGCGTGCACGATCACCGAACCGTCGCCGGCAGGGGCGTCTTCGTAGTGTGCGAGCGCCGGACCGACCGGCTTGACGTCCACCCTCGCCATCCGCTCGTATAAGTCCTTGAACAACTGCTGAATCACCGGACCGATGAAGTCGGGCTGGTAACCTGCGGCCTCGGCGGTCAATTCGGCCACTCGGACGGCTGGAAGCGTCTTGAGTACAACATCATTGGTCGGCATGGCGCCCTCACTCTCGATGATGTGGAGCCTCGTCTCGACCTGGGTGAGCCGCGCTGCGTCGCTGGCCAACTGCGCCTGCAGCTCCGACTGTCGCAGCCGCAACATCCCGCGCAGCTCCGCGGCACTGACCTGGTCGTCGAGGATGTCCTGCACCTGCGACAGCGTGAACCCCAGGTCTTTCAGCGCGATGACGCGATTGAGGCGAGCCAACTGGTCGGCCTCGTAGAAGCGATAGCCGCTCGACGGGTCGACGTGTGCCGGCTGCAGTAGCCCGATGGCGTCGTAGTGGCGAAGCATCCGGACCGATACGCACCCGTGTCTGGCGAAATCTCCAATACTGAACATGACGTTCTCCGTTGTATGGGCTCACACGGTGTCAGAGTCAAGCCTGCAACTGTGCGCGAATTTCACCCCTGGGAGGGTGAGACGCGCGCACGGGTTAGAAGCGGCCGCCCCGACCGATGCGACGCGAACTGCTCGTCCCGCCGAACGACCCCGGACCGAAACTGCCGCCGCGACTGCCACTGAGGCCACCGCGGAGCATGCTGTCGATCAGGATGCCGCCCAGGACAGCCCCGGCATGGCCGCCCGATTGTGTAGAGCGGGTTTGGCTTTCCCACTGCGAGACGTCCGATTGTGCGGCCGACAAGGCACGCGCACCGAGACCCGATGCCGCTTGCGCGGCGGCCAGGGCGCGGGACGGGTCCGAGGCGCGAAGGCGCTGGGCGTCGTCGAGCTGGCGTTGTGCCTCGGAAAGTCGGGTGCGTGCCTCGGCATCCACGACACCCCGTCGGGTCGAGATGAAATCACTCGCCGCAGCGACCTGCGACTGAGCTGCCGTCAACGCCTGGTCGACCTGCTGTGCGAGCCGCTCGGCGTTCTGCTTCTGCTCGGTGGCTGCAGCGAGGGCGTTGTCGAGTTCGACGTCGGCGGCGACGATCTCGTTGAACGCACCCAGTGGATTGGTGTCCTTGACCGCGTCGGCCCGCGACACTGCGGCCTCGGCCGCCGACTTCGACTGTCCCAACTCCGGACCGCCGTACCCGACCAGATCTGCCGCCGCAGCGATGTCGCGCCGCGCGTCGTCCAATGCTGCTGGGAGAGTGGCGATTGCATGGCGAATATCGGCTGCCGCGCGATCGACGGCGTCGAGCAACGCGCGGGCCTGCGTGACCGCACTTTCCGCGGTCCGGATTGCGAATACCGCCGGACCTTGCTTACCCGCGGGCAGCGCGACCGCATCGCGCCCGAGCCCGATGTTCTTGTCCGCGAACGTGAGCCGCTCCTTCGCCATCGACACGTTGTCCTTCACCGGCGCAAGTGCCGGAGCTGGAAACTCGGTGGTCAGGCTCGCGAGAGTCGTCTCCGAATTCGGTATCCGCGCGGTCAGGTCGACGATGTCGCGCGTCAATGCGTCCAATCGGTCACTCGCGTTGATCAGCAGATCGCGCATCCCGTCGAATTCCGCGACGACGGCGTCAAGTTCCTTGTCGGCCTTGCCGATAGTGCTGATCAGGTGGATCAACATGTCGCGGGTCTGCTCTTCGGTTTCCGGGATGTTGTCGTCGAGCCGTTGCCGAATCGAGAAGGCTTGGGCGAGTGTGTTCTTGGCCTTGGCGAACGCGTCGATGAACGGTCGGGCAGCGACGTCGCCGAATTCGCCCTTGGCAAGATCGAGTTCTTCTTCGCTGGTCCGCAATGCGTTGTCCATCTCGACGAGAATTTCCTTCGCTCTCGCGTCGAGTGCTGGAAGCGGTAGGCCTGCAAGCACAGTCGTGTCGGTCGGGTCGGCTTCGCGCGCCGCTTTGGTGCTCGCTTCGAGCCGATCGCGTCTGCGTTTGCGCGACCACAACAACACGCCGCCGGTGCCGGCAACGATCGCGCCGCCGCCGACGAGGAGGACGGTCGTCGAACTGCTGTCGGACGTGCTCATCGCGTCGGAGATCCCGTTGGCTGCCGCGATTGCCGCGCCCGCCCAATCGCCGTCGTGCAACGCGGGGGCGACCTTGTTCACGTCGATGTCTTCGAGTTCGGAGTCGGATATGTCCTTCGGCAGACCGATCGGGTCGATGTAGTAGGCACGGTCGGACACGGCGACCGCCAACAGCACGTCCCTATCGCCGAGCGAGCTTGCCTTCGAGGTGTTTTCCGCCCATTGCTGCGGGCTCTGACCGGAGAAATCTCCGACGTAGACGACCCACAGCCTGATGCGGTGGGTCGTGTAGAGCTCGTCGAGCGCGTCCTGTGTCTTGCGTTTTGCCGCGGTGTCGAGCGCCGCGATGTGGTCGGTGATCTGGTTCTGCAGCCGCGACGGCTTCTCGGCCGTGGCTGTCGCGGGCAGGCAGACGAGCGCGAGGAGGGCAGCAATGAACCCGAACGTGACGAACCTGAACGCGGCGACCGGCATGTGACGAATCTAATCGGTCTACGCTTGTGTGACGACGCGCTGCCTGTGGCTCCGTGTTCGTCAGCCAGACGACTGGCAGACTTGGGGGGTGACATCGGCTCCCGTGCGCTACCGACCTGCGCCAGAACTCGAACCCGAACGCCTGGGTTTCGTGTCGGTGGTCGGCGTCTGGATTCGCCGATTCATCGTCGGAACCATTCTCATCGCGGCGATCGTCGTCGCCGGTACAGCGGTCCGGGTGTGGCAAGTTGCGCGCATCAGCGACTACTCGCCCGCCGATGCGATCGTGGTACTCGGCGCCGCCCAGTACTCCGGCACACCGTCGTCGGTGTTCGAAGCCCGCCTGGAACAAGCGCTGAAGCTGTACGAGCAAGGCGTCGCGCCGATGGTTGTGACCGTTGGTGGCAAGCAGGAAGGCGACCTCTATACCGAGGCCTGGTCGGGCAAGAAGTACCTCACCGATCGTGGTGTGCCGGACGACGCGGTCGTCGCCGTCGAGGAGGGGTCCGACACGCTGCGCAGTATCGAAGCGGTCGGTGATGCGCTGCGAGCGCGAGGCAAATCGTCGGTCGTGCTGGTCAGCGACCCGTGGCACTCGTTGCGTACGCGGACCATGGCGCGCGACGACGGACTCGACGCCTGGACCGCTCCGACTCGGCAAGGACCTGCTGTGTTCACGCGCGAATCGCAAGCGCATGGAATCGCCAGGGAAACCGGCGCGTTGATCTGGTACCAACTGACCCACTTCTCGGCGGACTTCCCGTACACGGCTGGTCAGTGACCTTGACCGAAGGGCCATACTCCGACCACGACCGGGAACGCATGGTCGCCGAGCCCGCGAAAACGGCGGGGCTGCCTGGCGCCAGCGCGGCCCATCGTGGCGATTTCTCCAGGGATCGTGCGCGAGTGCTGCACTCGGCTGCCCTCCGTCGGCTCGCCGACAAGACCCAGGTCATGGGGCCGCGCGAAGGCGACACGCCACGCACGCGGCTCACTCATTCGCTGGAGGTCGCGCAGATCGGCCGCGGCATCGCGGACGGTCTCGGCTGCAACCCCGACCTCGCCGACCTCGCCGGTTTGGCGCACGACATCGGCCACCCACCGTTCGGCCACAACGGCGAACAGGCACTCGACGAATTTGCCGACGCCTACGGCGGATTCGAGGGCAATGCCCAGAACCTGCGCATCCTCACACGACTCGAGCCGAAGGTCCTCGCGGACGACGGCGACAGTGTCGGCCTGAATCTCACGCGCGCGGCACTCGACGCCGTGACGAAATATCCGTGGGGACGGCAGGGGTTGGGAACGAAGTTCGGGGCCTACGGCGTGGACCTCGAACGGCTCGGTTGGGTTCGCGACGGCGCGCCTGGTGTGCGGCAATGCCTGGAAGCCCAGGTCATGGACTGGGCCGACGACGTGGCCTATTCGGTGCACGACGTCGAAGACGGTGTCGTTGCCGGGCGCATCGATCTGCGTGCACTCGCCGATCCGAGCGAGCAACGCGCCCTCGCCGACCTCGGCGCTTTGCAGCGCACGACGCTCGTCGCCGATCAGCTGGTCGAGGCGGCGCAACGGTTGTCGACCATGCCGGTCGTGGCGGCCGCATCGCCGTACGACGGGACCATGGCGAGTTCGGTCGCGCTGAAGAAGTTGACCAGCGAGTTGGTCGGACGATTCGCTTCGGCGGCGATCAGCAGCACGCGGGAGGCCGCTGGAGCCGGACCGTTGTCGCGCTATGACGCCGACCTCGTCGTCCCGGCGATCGTCGCGGCGGAGGTTGCAGTGCTGAAGACGGTCGCGTTGCGGTACGTCATGTCCGATCCTGGCCATCGGAACAAGCAGGCTGAGCAACGGGACCGCATTCACGAGGTCGCCTACCGGCTACTCGCGACCGCACCGGACGGTCTGGATGCGATGTTGCTCCCGCTGTGGGAGCAGGCAGCCGACGACACCGCCCGGGTGCGGGTGATCGTCGACCAGATCGCGTCGTGCACCGAGAGCAGGTTCATGCACCTCAGCAGGGCTGGGCAGTCCAGCACTGTCCGGGGCACGACATACACTTCCTGACGTGCCCGGCCGAATCCCAGATCGCGATATTGCGACTATCCGTGAGCGCAACCGGATCGAGGACGTCGTCGGCGAATACGTCTCGTTGAAGCGTGCTGGCGGCGATTCGATGAAGGGGCTGTGCCCGTTCCACGACGAGAAGTCGCCGTCCTTCCACGTTCGGCCCAATCACGGGCTCTATCACTGCTTCGGCTGCGGTGAAGGCGGCGACGTCTTTGCGTTTCTGCAGAAGATCGAACACATCAATTTCATCGAGTCGGTCGAGCAGCTGGCCGACCGGATCGGCTTCTCGATCTCGTACGAGGGCGGCGGCACGTCGGTCCAGCGCGACAGGGGAACGCGGTCGCGGCTGGTTGCCGCGAACCTGGCCGCGCAGGAGTTCTACGCCGCGCGGTTGCGTGAGCCCGACGCCGAAGCGGCCCGAAAGTACTTGACGGAGCGCAAGTTCGACAATGCCGCTGCCGTGCAGTTCGGGTGTGGTTATGCGCCGGACGGCTGGGACACGCTGACGAAGCACCTGCTGCGCTTGGGTTTCGAGTTCAAGGAACTCGAAGCGGCTGGTCTGTCGCGGCAGGGAAAACGCGGTCCGATCGATCGATTCCACCGTCGTCTGCTGTGGCCGATCCGCAATCTCAGTGGCGACATCATCGGTTTCGGCGCACGCAAATTGTTCGACGACGACACGATGCCCGGCAAATACATCAACACTCCGGAAACCGTGCTGTACAAGAAGTCTCAGGTGCTGTTCGGTCTCGACCATGCGAAGCGCGACATCGCGAAGGGCCACCAGGCAGTCGTCGTCGAGGGCTACACCGACGTGATGGCCATGCACCTCGCCGGAGTCAAAACCGCTGTCGCAGCGTGCGGTACGGCGTTCGGCGAAGAGCACCTCGCGATGCTGCGGCGACTTCTCATGGACGACAGCTACTTTCGCGGTGAAGTGATCTACACGTTCGACGGTGACGCGGCGGGGCAGGCTGCGGCGTTGAAGGCATTCGAGGGCGACCAGAGCGTCGCAGGCAAGACGTTCGTCGCCGTCGCGCCCGATGGTCAGGATCCGTGCGATCTTCGGCAACGGTCCGGGGACGCGGCGGTCCGGGATCTGGTTGCGCGGCGCGTCCCGATGTTCAAGTTCGCGATCAAAGCTGCGTTGGCCGAGCACGACCTCGACACGGGGGAGGGGCGCGTCGAAGCACTGCGCCGAACGGTCCCGATGGTCGCCAGGATCAAAGACAAGGCGCTGCGTGACGACTATGCACGCCAACTCGCGGGGTGGGTCGGCTACGACGACATTCCCGCCGTGCTCAAGCGCGTCCGCGAAGAGGCTGCGAAGACGCAACCGACCGCCGATACCCGGACGCCGCGGCGCTCCCGCGAGCCACAGCGCAACGGCAACTCCGCACCGGCTGCAGCCCGGCCCAAGGCGACAGACCCTTCACTCTGGCCGCAGCGCAACGCGCTCAAGGCGGTCCTGCAGTATCCGGCTATCGCAGGGACAGTGTTCGACTCGTTGCCCGCGGAATCGTTCACCCAGCCTGCGTACATGGCGGTCCGGACGGCCGTTGCTGCTGCCGGCGGCGCAAGCCGGGGCCTCGGAGGCGGGGAGTGGGTCGCCGCGGTCGCGGATCAGACCGAAGACCTCACACTGCGGTCCCTGGTGATGGAACTGGCTGTCGAGCCGCTGCCCGCCGAGGAAGATACGGTGCCCCGCTACATCAGCGGCGTCCTCGCGCGCTTGCAGGAGGTCTGGGTCGGTCACCAGGTCGCCGAGCTGAAGTCGAAGCTGCAGCGCGTCTCACCCGCGGACGCACCGGACGAATATCACGCGATGTTCGGCGACCTCGTCGCCCTGGAGCAGTACCGCAGAAGCCTGCTCGAGCAAGCGATGGGCTCCGAGTTCAGCTAGCGACCGGTGCGCGGTTCGCTGTCAGCGACGCCGGAGCTGGTCCTGGGGGACGAGGATCGTGGTCCGCTCGTCGATGGGTTCCATCGGCTCCAACCGCGGCTGCGTATCCAGCGCGTCGGAGAGTTTCTGCCTGCTGACCTCGACGATCTTCTTGGTAGCTGGGCTCGCCGCAACCGCCCGAGCGGCACGGCTGATCTGCTCGTATCGCCCACGCCCGGCCTTCGTCCCCAGGACGTACCCAGCCGCAACTCCGACGACCAAACCGATCATGCTCGAGATCCCTTCGTTGAACGCTGTTCCCATCCTGCCTGACGCTCGCGACGGCTGTCGATCCGAGGTCCGCCATGCAGAAGGGCAAGGGATTTGGGCTCACGTTTAGGGATGCGCTAGAGTTTTACTCCGGCCCACAGGGCCAACGAGCACGGTCCCCTGTAGCTCAATTGGCAGAGCATTCGACTGTTAATCGAACGGTTACTGGTTCAAGTCCAGTCGGGGGAGCAAGGTTCAGAAATGCCCTCTGACCTGCAAGTTTATACTTGCGGGCGGAGGGCAATTTTCGTGGAGTTGTCCACATCGCTCGTGATGCGCTGATTGCTGGTTCGAGAGTGCGCGAGATGTCGGTTGACGTGGGATTTTACGTGGTCGAGTGTGGTCGATTCGTGCCCCATGGGGAGTCGGATCGGTGAGACGGCGCCGTTCGCGGCGCGCACATACGTCTGTCCGCAGCGAGATGATCGGCAATGTTGAGGCCTCGGCGATTGGCGTTCGATTCGCGCATCCTGCAAGGTTTCACGCCTTCGTCTGTTCCTGGACCTTCGCCTTGAGGGCATCGATCGCCATCTTCGCACTGTCGCCGGTCGCCATCAGGGCCGGAAGCTCCACGACCGAAGCGATGAAAGCGCGCGCAGGGGGTGACCACCGCACCTGGAAGGTAAAGCCGGAACCAGAACGAGCCTTCATCAGGTCAACATAACCGGAAGATAGTCGCCAAATGCCTGCCGCTGGACCCTAGGACGAGGGTCCTTGGTCCCAACTTTCACGTGCCCACGAACACGAATTTCACCGTTGTCTCGCTCAGTGGACCGTAGATCGCTGTCATATCGAGGTTAGGGCTCGGTACTTCAGAGCCAGTCTCGACGCCGGAACATCACGTAGAGAGCAGCGACGATCAGAACGATGATCGTGGTACTGGCGAGGAAGCCGGAGAATTGGTCGAAGCCGGGATAGGGAACGTTTTGACCGTAGAACCCAGTGACGGCGGTGGGCACCGCGATGATCGCAGCCCAGCCGGTCAACTTCTTCATCACCGTGTTGAGACGCATGTCCTGCAGGGAGAGGTTGGTTTCGAAGACCGCGGTGATCATGTCGCGCAACGCTTCGGTCCATTCCGAGACCCGCAGAACGTGGTCGTATAGATCGGCGAAGAGCGGATCCAATTCGGGCGCGATGTCGCCGTCGCGGCGACGGTGCTGAATCGTGTTGACGACCTCGCGGACGGGAAGGACGACGCGGCGGAATTCGACCAGGTCCTTGCGGAGCCGGAACGTCCGTCGTTGCAGTCCGTGACCAGTGGTCGTGTCGAAGAGATCATCTTCGAGTGCTTCGATGCCGTCGTCGAGGGCTTGGACCGCATCGAAGTGCCCGTCGACCACCACGTCGAGCAGACCGTGTACGAGGGCGCCGACACCGTGCTGCAGGGAGTCCAGATCGGCCCAGCGCGCAGTAACGGTATCGAAGTCGAAGTACGGGGAGAGCCGCACTGTGATCAACGCACGGGGAAGCACGAACGCCGAGATGCGGTGCGTCGAAAGCATTCCCGAGTCGGTCTCGGTAGTTGCGTCCTGATCGATCTGCACGGCGTAGACGGTAAAGAAGGTGTGGGTCGAGTACGACGATGCCTTGACGCGTTCTGCGTCGGCGACGGCGTCTTCGACAGCCCACACGTTGAGGCCTAGCTCGTCGGCGAGGCGGGTCAACACCTCATGGTCTGGTTCGTAGAGGTCGACCCAGACCAATACGTCCTCCTGTTGCAGGTAGTCCGAAATCTTGTCGAACTCGAATTCGTCCTGGCGGGTACCGGATCGCCATACCTGACCTCGCACACTGCTCTGAGCGTCCATGCCGGATATGTTGCCGGTCGTTCGAAATTCGGGATACGTGGGTCGACTGGCTGCAAGTCCTGTGCTCCCGGCGAAGACGGATTGCTCGCGAGCTACCAGACCGTGCTTGCTGCTGAATCGTAAATATCGGACTGCGAGATCGCCGGCTCGCGGGGGCTAGCTGGTTAGGGTGCAGCATGCAACGCACATCGTGGTGGGCTCCGCGAGGTCCCGGCGTGGGGCCGGTGTACACCAGCCGGGACCTGATGGGCCGGACGACTGCGGGATTCTTCGTCGTAACCGGTCTGGCCGGTGTCGTCTTCGGATTGTCGATACCGAGTCCATGCTCGAACCGACTCGTCTTTCTCGGCGGTGCCGCGTTCGCGATCGCGACGGGGCTCGGCGTGTACGTGATGCGGTCACGACTGTCGTCGAAGATGCACGTGGGGTTCATCGCGGTCGCGATTGCCAGCGTGACGATGCTGATCGGACAGTCCCCGTCAGTGGCCGGCGATGTGGCCGTTGCTGCGCTGTATACCTGCATCGCCTGTCATGCCGCCCTGGCATTTCCGTGGCGAACAGCGACGGTGCTCACCGTTATCGTGGTCGTGGCTTGTCTGGTCGCCGGCGTCGTCGATAGCGACATGCCCTGGTGGTCGACGATTCCAGTCGCGACCGCCGCCGGGCTCATCGGTGCTTCGGTGATCGCGCTCAATCTCGTTGCGAACCAGGCGATTCTCGACCCGCTGACCGGCCTGCTCAACCGACGCGGCTTCGACCGCGCCATGTACGTCGAGATGGGTAAAGCTGCCGCATCCGGCGACCCGTTGACCCTCGTGCTGTTCGATCTCGACCGTTTCAAATCGGTCAACGACCATCTCGGCCACACCAGTGGTGACCAACTCCTGCAAGATGTCGCGACCGCCTGGCGCGCCGAACTCCCGAGCGCCCAAGGATCACTGTCGCGCTACGGCGGCGATGAGTTCGCGCTGCTGCTCCCGCGCACCTCCGAAATCGCCGCGATCGCGATGGCGGACAGGCTCCGCGCCGTTGCTCCGACCCCAAGCTCGGCGGGCATCACCAGCTGGCGCCACGGTGACACCGTGTCGTTGTTCGTCGGTCGGGCCGACATCGGGCTTTATCGAGCCAAGAACACCGGACGCGAACGCACTGTCGTGGAGTCCGCGGAACGGCCCGCCATCGTGGAAGCACTCCGGGCGGCAATCGAACAGCGTGCGCTCACCGTGGCGTTCCAACCGATCGTCGACATATCAGGAGCCGGTGCGGTCGCGGTGGCCGTCGAGGCTCTGGTCCGCTGGCCCGACCTCCACACACCCGACATCAGCCCTGAGGGGCTCGTCCGCATCGCCGAGAACAACGACCTCATCTCTGGACTCGGCTTGCTTGTCCTCGAGCTTGCCTGCACCCAGATCCAGCAGCTGGCCGCCACCAACTGCGATCGTCGGCTCGACCTGCACGTCAACGTGTCCGGTACCGAACTTACCGATCACTCTTACGTCGACCTGGTTCTCGACACTCTGACCCGCACGGGTTGGCCCGCGCATCGGCTCGTCCTGGAAGTCACCGAGACCGATCTCGCCGCAGACTCGCCGGCTGCAGCACGAGCCCTGCACACCCTGCGTCAGCAAGGAATCCGTGTCGCGGTCGACGACTTCGGCTCCGGCTATTCTTCGCTGACCAGAATCGCCACCCTGCCCTGCGACATCCTCAAAGTCGACCGCGCAATCGTTGCCGACACGACATCCGCGGTTCCGCTGCTCAATGCCGTCACCGCCATCGCTGCCGCTTTCGCCCTCGAGGTCATCGTGGAAGGAGTGGAAACCTCCGAACAGGTCGACCTGCTCGCATCCCACGGCATCGCACTCGGCCAAGGCTTCTACTACGCGCGTCCGCAACCCGTAAACGACTTGCACATTTCCCTCGCCAACGGATGAAGCCGCGAACCCCGGCGGTCCAAACAGCAGAGCGATCGACCGGCGCGACCGCGCTGGGCACGAAGCAACGACTTGATGAACAAAGCCGCACTTCCATGTCGCCGGGCAGACCCGATGGTTCAATTGACAGCCAATCGGGCAACGGGCTGGAACGGAACCGACCAATCGTCAGTGTTGCCCCGCCAGGTTATTTCGGTTTGTCGGCGGAGGTCCGAATGATATTGCGGTCGAAGCTTTTTGCCGTCGCGAGCGTTTTCGCCGCCTCGGCTGTCGCGGTGGCATGTGGGCAAGATGCGAGTCGCAACGCCGATACCGCGGTTGCGGCGACAACTCAGGCGAGTTCGCCTGCCACGTCGACCGCTGTGCAGACCGAGACGGTGGACGCTGGCAGCGCCTGCAATCTGGTTCCGCGAGATGAGGTCGCGACCGTACTCGGGCCAAACACGATCGTCGCTTTGAGTGCCACCCCGCGCTGCCGTTACGAGGCTGGTGACAAGACCCTTGCGATCGAGAGCGGCGCGCTGACGAGCGGATACGACAACCTCGAGGACTATAAATCGTTCAACAGTGGGTTTGCCTTCGAGGAACCCGTTCCCGGCATCGGTGATGCCGCGTTCTTCAGCCACGTGTCCTCAGAACTGTCGTTCGTCAAGGGTGACAAATTGGTGACGCTGCAAGTCCACCTGGACGCCGAATCCGAAGACTACAACGCTGCGTCAGACAAGAACGAGGAACTTACCGCGTTGACCAGCTGGGGCAAGTCTGCCGCAGCCCGGTTATGACGCGCGAGCAGGCACACCATCACCCGGGATTCGTGCCCGGTCGCCGCGTGCGCGGATTCTCGTCATCGACTACCTCGCGGGGATGTCTCCGAATTCGTTGTGCGGAGCCGCGAACTTCATGACCGATCCCGACCTCGGCTGGATCGGTGAGAAGTTGATCGAGCTCAATGACATGGTGCGTCGTGCTGCCGCGGCCGGTGGCGTCGAATTCGTCGATACCTACAGTTCGAGCGTCGGCCACGACGTGTGCCAGGCGCCAGGAGTCCGCTGGGTGGAGGGCACCTCGCCCTTCGCGCCGCAGGGAGTCGCGATTCCGTTCCATCCCAACCAGTTCGGCGCTGATCACCAGGCTCTCGTGGTCAAGCAGGCGCTCGGCATCTGATCGCGCGAGAGTTTGCCTGGTCGTTTCGAATGGCAAACATTTTCGCCAATGGGATCGTGAACGCTCCGCCGCCGGTGTCGGCGGCACAGCGACCCTGGAAACAGGATTTTCAACGTCGATCCGCGCGGCTGCCGAAAGTGAGACAGTGGCTTCAATGGTGGTCGCATTTCAGCGAAGGAGGTTGGATGAACCTCGAGAAGGTGGTCTTCGGTTTCTTCGTGTTGCTGGCTGCGACACTGAATTTCGGGTTCTTCATCGGTGACATGTCGGATCCGGTACTGCACAACACCTATGAGCTGTTCGCTGCGCTCACGATCAGTCTGATTGCCACAGTGCTCAAGTTCGGCGACCGGACTCAGCTCGGGGCCGTGCACCTCGCGACCAGCTTGGTTGCCGATCTCCAGCTCGTCACCGCCGGCTTGGTCTGGGTATTCGCTGAGCAGATCAGCGGACACGGCATGACGGCTGGCTCGACGGCCAGCATGGTGTCGTTGTCAGGAGGGGCGCTGCTGGCCAACCTCGTGTCGGTGGTCCTACTGGTGTCCGAGACACTGACGTTTCGCCGCTGAAGCGGAGCTGCGACGATGGCCAACCCGCTGCTGATCGCGCTCCGACAACTCGGCGCTCGCAAAGGTTTGCCGCCACCGTCGGCGGCGGCGGAGCTGGAGTTCGCCCCACCCTCCGCCGCGATCTTCCTGGTTATGCGCCGCCTTCGGGCGCCCCTGATCAGCTTGATCGTGCTGTTCGCGATCAGCGTGGTCGGCCTGGCGCTCGTTCCCGGTGAAGATCCGGCAGGCAACCAGTACCACCTGACGCTGTTCGATTCCTTCTACGTGATCAGCTACACGGCGACAACTATCGGGTTCGGCGAACTGCCCTACGCGTTCACGACCGGGCAGCGCCTGTGGTTGACAATTTCGATCTATCTATCCGTCGTCGGCTGGGCGTACGCGATCGGTTCGATGTTGACGATGCTGGGCGACCAGTCGTTCCGCCGCGCTGTGGCGCTGCAGCGATTTGCACGGAAAGTTTCCAGGCTCCGCGAGCCGTTCTTGTTGCTTGCCGGCTACGGACAGGCTGGTCGGCTCTTGGTCAAGGCGTTCGACGAGCTGGGCCAGCGAGTCGTGGTTCTCGACAAATCCGACGAACGAATCGAGGCACTCGATCTCGAACCGCTGCACGCGGACATCCCCGTGCTCGTTGCCGATGCCGCCAGTCCGCACCTGCTGACGCTGGCCGGCCTGGGTCATACGAATTGTGCTGGCGTCCTTGCGCTTACCGACAACGACGAGACCAATTTGACGATCTCGATGGCCGCCGCCCTGCTGCGCCCCGACCTGCCTGTGTTCGCTCGCACGGACTCGGTGACCGTTGCAGATCGACTTCGCGCGTTCGGCACTCCGACGGTCGTGAATCCATTCGACCTGTTCGGCGACAACCTCCGGGTGGCTCTGCGCGCGCCGGCGACCTATCAACTGCTGGAATGGCTCGAAGCCGGGCCAGGTGCCCAGCTGCCGCAAAGGGGAAAGCTCCCACCAGAGGGGCGCTGGGTGATGTGCGGTTACGGCCGATTCGGCCGCGAACTGACGGCGGACCTGCGTGCAGCCGGATTGGACGTCACCGTGATCGAGTCGAGAGGAATGCACGACGACGTCATCGAGGGAGACGCGTCCGAACTCGGCGTACTGGAGCAGGCCAGCCTGGACACCGCGATCGGCTTGGTCGCGGGAACGGACAACGACACGACGAATCTGTCAATCCTCGCCAATGCTCAGCAGCTGAACCCGAACCTCTTCCTTGCCGCGAGACAAAATCGGCGGTCGAACGCCGCATTGTTTCGGGCAATGAAAGTCGACGCGCTGCTTGTACCGACCGAAGTGGTGGCCCGACAGGTGTATGCCCAGATCAGCACGCCGCTGCTGTGGCGATTTCTGCGCGAGGTGCCGGCGCGGGGCGACGATTGGGCCGCTGATCTGGTGGATCGGCTTCATACCCGCTGCGGCCGGGCCTTGCCCGCGCTGTGGAAGGTCACCTTGGACCGTGCGCACGCGCCCGCACTCGTCGACCTGTTGGACGAAGGCAGGGTCACCCTGGCTGGGCTGTTGCGCGATCCGGAGGACAGGTCACGGCAGTTGAGTGTCGTGCCCCTGTTGCTGGCACGTCAGGACCAGAATGTTGTATGTCCTGACGGCGAGTTCGTCCTCGCCGCCGGCGACGAATTGCTGTTCGCCGGTAACGGCCACACTCGACACGAACTGCTCCTCACGATGGTGGCCGACTCGACTGCCTCCTACGTTCTGTTCGACCGGCATGTGCCGGCAGGTCTTCTGTGGCGGAAGTTGTCGGAACGGTTCGCGTCGGAGCCGAAAACGCGCCCGACCTAGACGCAAAGTGTGGCGTGTGTCACATTTTGGCGGGTCGAAGCGATTAACAGATATGAATACGCGCACTCCAAGCGCGATGCGAAGCTTCTTGCTCGTCGCTCTCAGTCTCATCGTCGTGACCATCGGTGGTACCTCCGGAGTTGCCCGTGCGGCACCGTTGGATTACGGCAACGGATGTGCCCTCTATCCGGACAACCGAGCCGCCACGGTGGACGCGCTCCGGTTTCGATGCTCACCCCAACAGGCGGCGCAAATCTATGCCGCGGCCAGTCCGGGCGCGGTGCCCACCGGTGTATTGAACGGCTGGGTCACCAGCCCGCCACCACTGGCCCTTCTCGCACCACCGTTCTGGATCGGCAAAACTTTCTACACCGGCCCCAATGGCGGCATGCTGCAGAACCGCCTTACCGGAGCCGGGTTCGAAGCCTGGCCGGCCTTCGTCTACATCGGTGCTTCCTGGGTCGATCAGCAACCAACTTGGGTATTGGACTACGCACCGTCACCGACCCCGCCGGTTCACGACGAAATTCGGGAGATCACTCCTGGTGTGTGGTTCGGCTATTCCTACTGGCGCGGCATCTTCGCGAGCCCACAACTGCTCGCGTTTATCGTCGCCTGACCATTCGAAAGGGCACAGACAGCATTCTCGGGCCGTCGCTGATCGGCGCAGCTATCGTATTGACCAGCGTGCGGACAGGCCGAGGAAGGGTGGCTGACGTGCCCCCTCAGCGCGGATCGGACGGGCCGGTGCTCGAGGACGGCCGGGTTCGGGTCTGGCGCACCGTCGAGCCCGATGTCGGTGTACTCATTCACAAAGAGGCGTTCGGCGAAGGGGCTTTGGAGCGGATCGCACATGAGGTGTCGGTCTTGCGCCGTCTACACGGAGTGCCGGGTGTACCCAGGTTGCTGCCGGTGCTCGACCCCTCAGGTCTGGTGGTTGCTGGGGTCGGCGGGCGTCGTTTGGCGGAGCTACTGGCCGAGCGTCGGTTGACCGCACGCGAGGTCGTTGCCGTGGGACACCGCTTGGCGTTGACCCTGGAGGCGGTGCACGAGGCAGGCGTCGCACACCACGGTTTGCAGCCTGGCAATGTTCTCGTGGCCGCGGACGGCAGCGTCGAGTTGGTCGACTTCGACCTCGCCACGATGATGGCTGATGTCCGCCCGGGCTTCACCCACCACCGCGAAATTCTCGGCCCGCTGCCGTATCTGTCGCCCGAGCAGACCGGGCGAACGGGCTCTGTCGTCGACCGCCGCTCAGACCTGTACGCCGTCGGCGCAGTGCTGTACGAGGCCGCGACCGGCCGGCCCCCGTTTCTCGAGGAAGACGCTTTCGAGTTGGTCCGGGAAATACTCACCCGTAAGCCCACACCCGTGACCGAGCTGGACCCGACGCTGCCACCGATGTTGGACGCAGTGCTCGCCCGGCTGCTGGAGAAGGAGCCCGAGCGGCGCTACCAGTCAGCAGCGGGCCTCGCCCACGACCTTGCCCGGATCGCCGCCGACACGGCGGCGACCTTCACGCTGGGGGAGCGCGACTTCCCGAGCCGACTGTCCCCGCCCGCGCAGCTGGTCGGCAGGGACACCGAGATCGCGGTCCTGGCAGCGGCATTGGATGCCGTTGCCGACCCGATCGACGACAGCATCCGTGCCCGACGCACGGGCGGTGTTCTGTTGGTCAGCGGCCCTCCTGGCGTCGGCAAATCGACGTTGGTCAACACACTGCGTCCGCTGGTAACTCAGCGTGGCGGTTGGTTCGTCTCCGGCAAAGCCGACCAGGTCGTCCCGGACTCGACAGCGGGACTGCGCGAGGCCTTGCGCGGGCTCGCGCGACTGCTGCTGGCCGAGCCGACGGACGCGCTGGAGGCTCAGTCCCGCGAGCTCGGTCGACGGCTGCGGTCGAACGCCGCGGTTCTGGTCGCGATGGCCCCAGAGTTTGCGCAGGTACTCGGGGAGCCGGTAGTTGCCGGCGACCTGGACGAGCGCGAGCTCGAGGACCGCACCCGTCAGGCCGTCATCGATTTGCTACGGGCCATCGCCTCTCCTGGCCGTCCCGTCGTGCTCGTCCTCGACGACTTGCAGTGGGCGCCACCGGGTGCCCTGGAGATCCTCGACGCTATCGCGAATGCCCAAGCGGTGGAGGGCTTGCTGCTGGTCGGCACCTACCGGGACTCCGACGTCGACCCGCGGCTCGCGACAATGCTGGCCCGCTGGGAGCGGCTGGGTGTCGGACAGCGGACCGTGCGGCTCGCGCCGCTCGACGTCGAACACCTCGCGCTCCTGCTCGGGCACATTCTGCGGATCCCCCTGGAGCACGCCGCGGGGCTGGCACACATCGTCCGAGAACGGACCGGGGGCAACCCTTTCGACACGATCGAGCTACTGAACTCCCTACGGGAACAGGGCGCTCTGGCGCTCGGGGATGACGGCTGGACCTGGGATGCGGACGCGGTCCGGCAGCACGTCGGGCACAACGACGTCGGACACAGTGACGTGGTCGCGCTGCTCACCACCCGGATCGAGAACCTCGGGCCGGACGCAGTCCGCGTGCTCGGTGCAATGGCCTGCCTCGGCGCGGAGGTATCAGGGACCGATCTCGCGATCGCCTGTGGCATGCCGTTCGATCAGCTCGTCACCGTCCTGACCAAGCCGTTGGCGGCGGGCCTGGTGACGCCGGTGCGGCACGGCGGGCTCGCGACGGACGCGGTGGTCGGGCAGCTGCGATTCCGGCACGGGCGCGTTCAGCAGGCCGCTTTCGAGCGGTTGGGTGCCGAAGCGCGACGGCGGTTCCAGGCGGAGATGGGCTGGCGGCTGGCTGCGGCAGGGCGGGACCTGCTCGCTGCTCGACTACTGCTCGCAGCGAGTGTCGCGCCGCAGGATCGGACGCAACGCAGGCTCGTCGTACGGCTCTATCGTGCCGCCGCCGACGACGAGCGGCGGCGGACCGAGTTCACCGCCACTGAACAATTTCTCGCCGCTGCGGCGAACATTCTGCGGGACGAGCCGACGGCGGCGCGCGAGCATTTCGCGGTGGAATCCGAGCGTCACCAGGCGTTGTACCAGCTGGGACGGCTCGACGAGGCGGACAGCCTGTACGAGTCACTGTGCGTGCTGACCGGCGACGCAGGTGAGCTTGCTCAGGTCACCGCCACCCAAGTGGCCTCGTTGACCAACAGGCAGCTGTCCACGGCCGCCGTGGAGCTCGGGTTGCTCTTCTTGGCACGGCTGGGGGTGCGGTACCCGGAGCACGATGCGGAGGCGGAGGTCGTCCGCGGGCTGACGGACGTCGTTGCGTGGACCAACGAGCTCGATCCGAAACTCTTCGCAGGCGGCCCAGCGCTGACCGACCCGGCCGTCTCGGCGCTCGTCGCGGTGATGGCTCGGCTCAGCCCAGCGGGCTTCTTCGCCGCGCCGTTGGTATCCGGGTGGCTGGTAACCCAGGCTAAGCGACTGTGGGAGGAGCACGGCCCGAGCAGCGACCTGATGGCGGTGCTGGGGCACGGTCCAGTGGCGTTCGTCGCCCTACTCGACGAGTACCGCGCGGGCGAGCGCCTGCTCACCTACCTCATCGCCACCGGGGAGGCCCACGGCTGGGAACGAGCAGTCGCCTACACGGAGTTCCTCTACGCAGTGTCCAGCGCGCATTGGTTCGAGCCACTCGACGCATGCGTCGCCGTCGCAAAGCAGGCCCGGGACGGGCTGTTGCACGTCGGCGACCTGCCGCAGGCGGGCTGGGCGTCGTTCCCGCTGGTCATCGATACTTTCGAGACCGCACCGCACGTCGACGAGGCACTTACCGAGCTCGCCGCTGCGCTCGCTCTTGCGGACCGCACGGCCATCGTCCCGGTGCAGCGCTGCTTCTCGATCGTTCGCCAATTCTGCTTTAAGGCACGAGGTGGTCCGGATGCCGCGACGGGCCTGCCGACATCGAATGCGGACGGGCCGCCGGTCGAGGAGCTTGCGGAGCTCATCCCCATCATCGGTGCGTACCTGTGGCTCTTTCGCAGCATCGCGGCGGCTTTGGCGGGGGACTGGGAGTCGCTCGCGGCTAACAGTCGAGCCGCCCACCGGGAGGCGCGGCACCTCCCTGGAATCGTGATCACTCTGATGTCCACTGTGCCGTTCGGGCTCGACCTCTGCCTGCAATTGCGTCAGCAGCGACCGGGCGAACGTGCGCACGCAGCACTCCTCGCCGACCTCGACGAGGTGCTGACCTGGTTGCGGCGCCGCGCGCTAGACCAACCGGACAACGTCGCCCACATCGTGAGCTACCTCGAAGCCGAGCGTGCATGGGCGCTGGGCGACCACGACGGTGCCCTCGCCGCGTTCGACTCCGCTTTGTCTGCCGTGGAACGGGTGTCACGGCCGTGGCACCACGCGCTCCTTGCCCGCCGGGCCGGGGAGTTTCATCGTGAACGAGGCCTCGAGCACAGCGGTCGGCTGCAGCTCGCCGAGGCGCGGCAGGCACTCGTCGACTGGGGTGCAGACGCGCTGGCGGTCGAGCTGGAACGCACCTATCCGTTTCTGCGTGACCGGTCGATCGTGCGCCCCGGCGTCGTCGCCGGCGCGATTCTCACTGCTGACACCATGGACACCACCGCGATCCTGCGCGTCGCACAAGCGCTCGCGTCCCAGACCACGATGCCCGAATTGCACGGCGCGATCGTCGAACACCTCCGGGCGATCACCGGCGCAACAGCGGTGCAGGTCGTATTGCACGACGAGAGCGCTGGTTGGCAGATCTACCGGGCGGCCACGGACGCGGGTGGCGACATCGCCCTCGACGGTCCAGGCGCAACGGCCCTGGTGCCGGTCAGCGCCGTTCGGTACGTGCTGCGCACGCGCGAGGCTCTCGCCGTCGATGACGCGACCGCCGACGACCGGTTCGCCAGGGACGCCTATCTCGTCGGCGAAGAACGGCTCGCCCTGTTGGTGGTCCCAGTGCTGCGCGCGGGTGAGCTCCGAGCAGTGCTCGTTCTGGAGAACCGCCTCACCACCGGGGCCTTCACCACCGACCGGCTCGGTTTCGTCGACATGCTCACGGGCCAGCTTGCGGTCGCCCTCGACAATGCCCAGCTCTACACCTCGCTCGAACGACGCATCGCCGAGCGGACCGTGGAGTTGCGATCAGCGAACGCGCAGCTGGAGATGCTCAGCACGACCGACCCTCTGACGGGAGTGGCGAACCGCCGTCGCTTCGACGCTGCCCTCGCGGTCGAGTGGACACGCTCGCTCGGCACCGGCCAACCTGTCTCGGTGATCATGGCGGACGTCGACCACTTCAAGCAGTACAACGATGACTACGGTCATCTCGCGGGCGACGCGTGCTTGGTCGAGATCAGCCGGCTCCTCGCACGCAGCCTGCGCGACACCGACTTGCTCTGCCGTTATGGTGGCGAGGAATTCGCGGCGATTCTGCCTCGAGCAGACCTCGACGCTGCGGTGGCCGTAGCCGAGCGGATGCGGCTCGCGGTCGAGGGCGCGCGGCTGCCGTACACCTTGGATGCGCGGATCGTGACGGTCAGCGTCGGCGTGGCCTCGGCGCTGGCAACGGCGAGCGATCAGCGCAGCGAATTGCTCTCCGGTGCCGACGCGGCGCTGTACGAAGCGAAACACGCAGGTCGAAACTGCGTCCGGACACACACCTTCTAGATCGGACTACACGCGCTCGCCGAGCGTGGCGACGAGCGTCGTTGCAGCGGCCCGGGTGTAGACGCCCGCGATGCCCTTCGCGCTGATCTCCGATGCGGGGACGACCCTCGGGTCGACGAGCTTGTAGCGCCTGCCGCCCCGCTGGATTTCGCCGCCACCCGCGGCGAGCAGGTTCTTGACCCAGTGGCTCTGCGGCCCGTAGAGCATCGGAATCGCAAAGCCCTCCGGGGTCTTGAAGCCCATGATCGGCGTCTTGAATGCGCGGCCCGAGGATCGTCCCGTGTGATGCACGACCGCCCACGGCGGGAGCAGCCACGCCCACAGGCCCTGAATGTTGTTGGTGACGTACTTGTTGAAGCTCGCGACCGCGCGGGGCACCTGCATGACGGCCAACGCTACCGCGTGACCGTGCAGCTCTTCCTGTCGTGAGTCTTTTTGGAGTCCCTGGACTCCGAAAAGACTCACGACCAGTCCGACCCCTAGAGTCGAGCCATGCAGTATCGGCCAACGGCGACCGAGATACTAGAGACCCTTGCGGAGCTTCTCGAGGAGACGCTTTTGCCTGCGCTTCCGTCGGGATTGCAACACCAGGCGCGGGTGGGGGCGAATCTGGCGCGGATCGTGGGCCGCGAGCTCGAGCTCGGTCCGGATGCGGCTCGGCGCGAACAGGAATTGCTCACATCGCTACCACCAGACGACCCCACCGCGCTGTGGGAGGCGCTTGTCGCGATCACGCGGGCTGACATCGCAATCGCCAAGCCCGGGCACGACGGGTGGGAAGCCGGGTGAGCGCGGACCTCACAGCCGGATTGGCCGCCTTCCTCAGCGTGGACCTCGGCACGCCGGTGACGGTGTCGAACCTCGTACCGGTGTCCGCTGGAGCGCGGCGCCGCAACGTGGTGTTCGACGCCGACACCGGCAGCACCGTGCTGCACCTCGTCGCGACGATCGTCCCGGAAGCTATTGCGCTGGTGCCGATTAGCACCGAGGCCGACGTGCGAGAGCTTGCCAGGGCGAACGGCGTGCCCGTCCCTGCAGTTGTGGCGACGTGCACCGAGACCGAATTTGTCGGTAGCCCGTTTCTGCTCTCGGATCGGGTCGACGGAGAAACTGTGCCGCGCAAGGTGCTACGCCTCGTCGAGCAGAACGGGGTCGGGGAGTTGGTCGCCACCCAACTCGGGGAGGCGATGGCCGCGTTGCACGGAATCGACCCAGCGCTGGCGCCGGATACGTTGCCGGGCAGCGCCGGTGGTGATCCGGCGCGGACCTTGCTGGCAGAGCTCACGACCGCGGTCGCGCATTTGCTACCGGATCGGCGCGTCTTCGCGTTCGCGCTGGACTGGCTCGAGCGGAACCTACCTGCTCTGCCCGCACAACCTGCCATCGTGCACACCGACATTCGCAACGGCAACATCATCGTAGGCTCGGACGGCCTGCGTGCCGTGCTCGATTGGGAAGGCGCACAACGATTCGGCGACCCGATGCGAGACGCCGCATGGTCGGCGCTGCGGATGTGGCGGTTCCGGCAAGACGACCGCGAGATCGGTGGGTTCGCCGGTAGGGATGTGTTCGCCGCCGCCTACGAGCGGCGCGGCGGGACTTTCGATGCCGATCGGTTCCACTGGTGGAAGGTCCTCGGCACGCTGTGGTGGGGTGTCGGACTCGCCAGCCAAGCTGCCGCGCACCTCGATGGCAGTTTCAGAAATGTCGTGATGGCTGCCAGTGGGCGGCGGATCCACGAGATCGAATGGGATCTCTTGATGTTGGTGCGACCGACCTGAGAAGTCAGGAGCTGTAATGGATTTCGACCTACCCGCCGACCTCGTCGCCTACCTCGGCGAGTTGGACGAGTTCATCGAGGCAGAAATCGTTCCGTTGGAACGCGAGGGCGACAACATTCGCTTCTTCGACCACCGACGCGAGGACGCCCGGACCGACTGGGATCGCGGTGGACTACCCAACGCCGAGTGGGAGGCGTTGCTTGCCGAGGCGCGCCGTCGCGCCGACGCCGCCGGGCACCTGCGGTATCCGTTCCCGAAGGAGTACGGCGGCCGCGACGGCACCAACCTCGGCATGGCGGTGATCCGCGAGCACCTCGCCCATCGCGGTCTGGGTTTGCATTGCGACCTGCAGAACGAGCATGCGATCGTCGGCAACAACATCGGATTGCTCTTGATGCTCGAATATGGCTCGCCTGCACAGCAATCCGAGTGGGTCGATGACCTGGCGACCATGCGGCGATTCTTTGCGTTCGGCATCACCGAACCCGACCACGGTTCCGACGCAACGCATATGGAGACCGTGGCAGTACGCGACGGCGACGACTGGATCATCAACGGCACGAAGACCTGGAACACCGGCATACACGCTGCTGCTGCAGACCTCATTCTCGCCCGCACCTCCGGAAAGGCCGGTGACGCTACGGGAATCACCGCCTTCTTGGTGCCGGTGGACGCGCCGGGGTTCACCGTCGACGAGTATCTGTGGACGTTCAACATGCCCACCGACCACGCCCGGATATCGCTGCACGACGTCAGGGTGCCGTCGAGTGCGATCTTCGGTCAGGAGGGTCGAGGGCTTGCGGTGGTGCAGCATTTCTTCAACGAGAACCGGATTCGCCAGGCCGCGTCCAGCCTCGGTGCGGCGCAGTACTGTATCGACGAATCAGTCGCGTATGCCAAGCAGCGCAAGCCTTTCGGGAAGCCGCTTGCTGCCAACCAGGCGATCCAGTTTCCGCTTGTAGAACTGCAGACGCAATGCGAGATGTTGCGGCTGCTGATCCACAAGACCGCATGGTCGATGGACCGCAACGGTCCTTTCTCGGCGTCGGAGCAGGTGTCGATGTGCAATTACTGGGCCAACCGGCTGTGCTGCGAAGCCGCAGACCGCGCAATGCAGGTGCACGGCGGACTCGGCTACTCGCGGCACAAACCGTTCGAGCACATCTACCGGCACCACCGTCGGTACCGAATCACCGAGGGGGCGGAGGAAATCCAGCTGCGCCGGGTTGCGGGCTATCTGTTCGGCTTCATGAAACAGGCGTCGCCGAAGGGTGTATAGCCAGTCCTACGGTTTCGTCACGAAACCTTCTTGAACGAGCCAGTCGCGTGCGACGTCGGCAGGCTCGGTGCCGTCGACGTCGACCTTCCGATTGAGTTCGGTCATCACCTTGTCGGTCAGGCGCGCGGAGATCGGCGTCATCACATCGGCGACTTGCGGGTGTGCCTCGGCAAAGCTGGTCTTCATTACCAGCGCTGGGTTGTACTTCGGGAAGAACTGTCGATCATCTTCTAGCAGAACAAGATCCAGTGCGATGATGCGACCGTCCGTGGTGAACACCTCGCCGAACTTGCATTGGGCTCCGTCGGCTGTCGCTTGGTAGATGATGCCGGTCTGCAAAATCTGCCGCTTGGCCTGCCCGGCGTCGAACTCGTATTTCGCAGCCATGCCGGGGAAGCCGTCCTGCCGGACGTTGAACTCGGTTTCCACGCACGTTGTGGCGGCGTCCGGGTTGCTGGCGACGAGCCGTGCGTAGTCCGAGAGCGTCTTGACGCCTGTCTGCTCCGCGGTCTGCCGATTCATCGCCAGCGCGTAGGTGTTGTTCATCGGTGCAGCTACGGCCCAGATCATGTCGTTGGCTGCCAAATCCGCGTCGCGGACGGCCTCGAACTGGGCCTGGGAACCCGGGACGGGATTCTCGTTGCCGAGGTAGTTGATCCAGCCTGTACCCGTGTACTCGTAAGTCAGGTCGATCTGTCCGTTCAGCTGCGCGTCACGGGTGCTGTTGGAACCCTGGATATTGGTCAAGTCGCGGATATCTGCGCCCGCGGCTGCCAACGCGAATTCGATGATGTAGCCCAGGGTTATTTGTTCGGTGAAGTCTTTCGAGCCGACGGTGATCTTCACTCCCTCGAGTTCGGGGACCGGCTGAATGCTGCCGGGACCGACCTCGAGCGGCAGCGCGCCGCCGGATTGCAATCCGCACGACGCAACGAAGGCCAGACTTGCAGCGATCCCGACCGCCGCGAGCGGTCGCCGCAGGCGACGAGCGCGGCGCATCAGCGCAGCCCCTTCGGCCCGAGGAACTGTTCGGCCAGCGCGCCGACCCAATCGATCAGCAGCGCAAGCGATACCGCAAGAACCGCACCGACGACGAGGGTCACGTTGTCGCGCAACTTGTAGCCGGTGTCGATCAGAATGCCAAGGCCACCAGCGCTGACGAGAAAGCACAGGGTCGCGGTGCCGACCGCGAGGACGAGCGAAGTACGCAGTCCGGCAAGGATGTACGGCACAGCCATCGGGAACTCGACGCGGCGCAGCACCGTCATGGGTGACATACCCTGACCGCGCCCCGCGTCGATCAAGGTCCCATCGACCTCTTGGTAGCCGAGGATCGTATTGCGCAACACGGGAAGCAATGAATAGAACGCGATAGGGAGAACACCGATCCAGAAGCCTGTGGTGCGCGTCGCGAGGTAGAAGAGCACCAGCAACCCGATAGCAGGCGCTGCGGCGCCGACATTCGCGACACCGACGAAGAGCGGTGCGAGGCGGGTATAGCCGGGACGGGTCAACAAGGTTCCCAGCGGCACGGCGATGACGACGACGATCACAACGACCGCGATCGTGATCAACACGTGTTGCCAGGTCAGAGTCGCAATGTTGGACAGGCTGATGCTGCCCTTCTGGGTCGCGGTGAGATCGCGACTGAATGCCCAGGTCAGCACGCCTGCAACGAGGATGAGCACGAGTACCGGTTGCGCGAGCAAGCGGATTCGATCGGCCCGCTTGGCTGCTGAGTTCTCTTTGACGCTGAGGTCCGGCTCCTGCTCCATATCGGGCGGCGCGGTTGTCGGAGCACTCATGACCTTGTACCACTGTGGTCGATATCGCTGGCTTCTTCGGCGTGGTCGTCCGCGTGTTCTGCTCGCATCGACGACAGGTGTCCGACAAGGGTGTCGATCGTGATCAAGCCGACGTATTCACCTCGTCGTCCGGTGACGCACGTCGACGCTGTGCTCTCGGCGAGCAGCGCTTCCAAAGCATCCTGCAGCGTCGACTGAGTCGAGACCATCTCGCCGACGTTCTGTCCGACGCCGCGGAGTGTGGTGGCGTGGGCGAGGTGAGCGGGAGATACCCAGCGCAGCGGGCGGCTCCGGTCGTCGAGTATCAAGGCCCACTGACGCTTTCGGGTTTCGAGAAGTTGACGCAACTCGTCGACGGAATCGTCCTCGGTAACCGTCGGACATTGCAGCAGTTCCACATCGCGCACGCGAGTCAGGGTCAACTGCTTCAGCGACGCGTCCGCGCCGACGAAACCTGCGACCATGTCATTGGCTGGGTTGGCGAGAATTGCTTCGGGCGTGTCGTACTGCATGATGCTGGATTGATTGCCCAGCACCGCAATTCGGTCGCCGAGCTTGACCGCTTCGTTGAAATCGTGGGTGACGAAGACAATCGTTTTGCTCAGTTCGGTTTGCAGGCGCATCAATTCGTCCTGCAGGAGTCCCCGGGTGATGGGATCGACTGCGCCGAAAGGTTCGTCCATCAGGAGCACTGGTGGATCAGCCGCGAGTGCACGCGCCACGCCGACCCGTTGTTGCTGACCGCCGGAAAGCTGGCGCGGATAGCGATCTCGGTAGATATCGGGATCGAGGCCCACCAGGTCGAGCATCTCGTCGACTCGTGCGTTTATCCGCTTCTTGTCCCATTTGATCAGACCCGGCACGGTCGCAACGTTTTTGGCGATCGTCATGTGTGGGAACAGACCCGCTTGCTGGATCGAGTAGCCGATCCCGCGACGCAATTCGTTTGGATCGATCGACAGTGCGTCCTTGCCGTCGATCGTGATCTTGCCCGACGACGGCTCGATCAGGCGATTGATCATGCGCATCGTCGTGGTCTTGCCGCAGCCCGACGGTCCCACGAAGACGACGGTCTCGCCTGCGGGCACAGTGAGCGATACATCCTCGACTGCAGCGTCGCGTTGTCCCGAGTAGCGCTTCGTTACGGACTCCAGCACTATCTCGACCCCCGAGACTGTCGATTCCGTTGTGGCAGAGTCAGTCACGGATACCCCTAGATGTTGTGAAGCGGCCGACGAGGACATAGAGCCCGTCGAGAATCAGCGCGAGAATGACGATGAGAACGGTGCCGACCAGTGCTTGCGGAACTGCGTTGGGACTGCCGACGCGAGAGAGCCCGGAGAAAATCAGATTCCCGAGACCAGGACCTTTGGCGTATGCGGCGATCGCGAGGATGCCCATGATCATCTGGGTGCTGACGCGCATACCCGTCAGGATCGATGGCCACGCCATCGGCAATTCGATACGAGTCAGCACACCGACTCGATTCATTCCGACGCCACGGGCCGCATCGGTGACCGCTGGGTTCACGGACGCAAGGCCGATGATGGTGTTTCTGATGATCGGCAGCAATGCATACAAAACGAGCGCGGTGATGGTTGGGGCTACCCCCAAGCCGAGCAGTGGAATGAGCAGTCCGAGCAGTGCGAACGACGGAATGGTGAGAATCGTGCTGGCAGCCGCGGTGGCGACCGCCGAGCCGATCGGGCTGCGATATACGAGGATTCCGATCGCGACGGCAATGATTGTCGCAATGACGACCGATTGGACGACCGCCGAAACATGCAGATAGGAATCGGTAAGCAATTGCTGCCGCCGATTCACGACAAAATTCCAGAGGGCGTCCATTGGAGCGAGTGGTACCCCTTTAACCTGGGGTTCAAACCATTTTCTCGAGCCTTTACGCTCGACGGCGAAATGGGAAACGATGCGGTCGACCTCGATGCGGTACTGAGCCGCGTTGCCGAACACCGGCCGCGGATCGAACCCCCGGCTACATGGCATGCCGCCACAGCGCTGGTCTTCACCGCCAAGCCCGAACCGCAGTTCATCGTGATCCGTCGGAGCGTTCGGCAGGGTGACATGTGGTCCGGACATGCGGCGTTGCCCGGCGGTAGAGCGGACCCATCGGATCAAGACGTCGTGGCGACCGCACGCCGTGAGACGTTCGAAGAGGTCGGCGTCACGCTGGGCGACGCGGTCGGCAGGCTCGACGATATCGCTGGTCGAATGATGAAAGGCGTCGTCTCGACGGCCGTCTTCGTCCTCGACGAGGCAGTTCCGTTTACTCCCGATCCCGCCGAAGTTGCTGCAGCGTATTGGGTTCCGCTGTCGCTGCTATCGAACCGCGCGGCGCGAGTCCGGCATCCACATCGATTGTTCGGTCCCTGGCCGGCGTGGGAGTTCCGGACCGGCGAAGAACCTCCGCACGACAAGTTGATCATCTGGGGCCTGACGCACCGCATCCTGTCGTCGTTGCCCAGCTGAACGCGAATTGAGCTTTGCGGCTCCGTGCGGTAGTAAGGAGAAGTGTCCACGACCCTGCTAGTTCGACGTCGAACCGTCGATCTGTGTCGTGTGGGCTCGAGCTTCTGTTGTCGGTAGGCGTCTGCCCCCGACAACCCTGCTCGCATTCTCAGAAAGCCCAATACGCATGTCTGTCTCTTTCGACGTCGCACCTGTCCAATCACAGCTCGAACTGACTCCGCTCGGACCGCATTTCGGCGCAGAAGTAGCCGGGATCGATGTCGAGACGGCCTCGCAGGAGCAGCTAGCTGCGCTGCGGTCGGCGCTCGTGCAGCACAAGGTGTTGTTCCTGCGCGACCAGTTCATCGACGACGCTGCCCACATCGAGCTCGGCCGTCGGTTAGGCGAGCTCACCGCCGGACATCCAGTGCACGACAGCGGGGACGTTCCGGCCGAGGTGTATGCGCTCGATAGTCAGGACAATGGATTTGCCGACGTCTGGCACACCGACGTGACGTTCATGCCGCGTCCACCGCTCGGGTCGATCCTGCGACCGCTGGTGCTTCCGCCCAACGGCGGCGACACCAACTGGGCCGATTCGCAGCTCGCGTACGAATCGCTGTCGACGCCGATGCAGCGGTTGGTGGATCAGCTGACGGCGGTGCACGACGGCAATCGCGAGTTCGGCTACTACCTGAAGCAACGCCGCCAGGGGCAGGGGAACCTCTGGGACGGCGAACGGGTGACCGCGCTGGTGCCGGTCGAACATCCGGTCGTGCGAGTGCATCCCGAGACGGGACGCAAAGGGCTGTTCGTCAATCCCGGCTTCACGTCACACATCGTCGGCGTCTCGGAGGCGGAGAGCCGGGGCATTCTCGACGCCCTCTACGCGCACCTGACGAAGCCGGAACATGTGGTGCGGCACCGCTGGCGTCTCGGCGATCTTGTGTTGTGGGACAACAGAAGTACCGCGCACTATGCCAACCGGGATTACGGCTCGCAGCGTCGGATCATGCACCGCATCACCTTGCGCGGTGACATCCCGGTCGGGCCCTAGCCTCAGTCGATCAGCCCCTCGCTCTTCAGCCAGTCGTAGGCGACGTCTGCCGGATCCTCGCCTTTGATGTCGACCCGGCCGTTCAACTCCTGCATGACGTCGTCGGTGAGTCGCTCGGAGATCTTGGCCATCAGGTCGGCTATCACCGGGTTGTCTTCGAGTACCTGGGCTCGAATCACAGCGGAACCGCTGTAGGGCAGGAAGAACTTTCGGTCGTCCTCGAGGACAGTGAGGTTCAGGTTCTTGATGCGACCGTCGGTGGTGTAGACCATGCCGAAATTGCACGGTGCGCTGCGCGCAGTCGATGTGTATACAACGCCGGCGTCCATTCGAGTGACTTTGTCCTGCGGAACGCCGTTGGGTGCGTTGAGCTCGATGCCGTAGGTCTTCAGCATCGGAACGAATCCGTCTGCACGACTGAAGAACTCGTCGTCGACGCAGAAGGACCGGTCCGCTGGCGGCAACTTGGCGACATCGGAGAGCGTCTTGACGCCGAGTCGTTCTGCTGTCGCCGCCGACGCTGCGAAGGCGTAGGTGTCGTTGAAGTTGGCCGGGGGCAACCACTCCAAGTCGTGATCGCGCTTTTCGACGTCGTGGACGCGCTGCCACAGCTGCCCTGGATCGGAGATCGTCTCGGTCTCGCCGTGGTAGTTCACCCACCCCGTGCCCGTGTACTCCCACAGAATGTCGGCATCACCGTTCAATTGCGCCTGCCGTGACGACGCCGATCCGGGTGCGCCCGTGAGGTCGGTGACCTTGGCGCCGGCCGCCGCGAGATAGGTCGCGGTGATCTTTCCGAGGATTACGCCCTCGGTGAAGCTCTTGGACGTCACCACGATCGACGCACCCGCCAACGGACGCTCGCCACCGGGCAGTGACGCGTCATGGAAGGTGCCCGACGAACTGACCAACCCACAGCCGGCTGCAGCCGTGACGGCGAGTACTCCTGCGGCGAGCCGAAGCCGGGTCATGCCACTCCTCGAGGGGTTGCGACCAGCTCGACCAACCGTCCGAGCCAATCGATCGTCAATGCAAGCAGCCCGACCAGAATGGCGCCCGAGATGAGCAGTTTCGGCAAGAACAGGGTCACTCCGGTCGTGATGAGCGTGCCCAAGCTGGTGGCGCCGATGAAGGTGCTGAGCGTTGCTGTGCCGACCAAGATGACGAGTGCGGTCCGTACGCCGTTGAGAATGACCGGAACTGCGAGTGGCAATTCCACCTGCAACAGCGTGCGCGTGCCTGAGTAGCCGATTCCGCGCGATGCCTCGATGGTTCGTTTGTCGACCTGGTCTATGCCGGTGATGGTGTTCTGCAGGATCGGCAGGATTGCATAGACCACGAGACCGACTACAGCAGTGCGGAATCCGGTGCCGAGCCACATCGTGAGCAGCACGATCAAACCGACTGCGGGCGCTGCCTGGCCTACGTTGGCGATGTTCACGACGATCGCCTTGAAGGGCTTTGCCTTCTCCCGAGTGAGGAGAATGCCCAGTGGGATCGCGATCGCCACGACGATCGCCGTCGCAGTCAAGGTCAGGGTGATGTGGTCGAGAATCGTGGTGCGGAGGTTGTCCCAACCCAGCGATGCTGCCTCGGTCGACGTGAATGTCGCCGATCGGTACCACAGGATGTAGCCGACGCCGAGAATCAGGATGATGAGCGGCTCGAACCACACATCGATCGGGGTGCGCCGAAGTGTTTTCATGCCGTGCCCTCGGTGTGGTCGCTGTAGGTGACTTGCTCCTCGTCAGCCCGTGCGTCGGAGAGTTGCCCGCGGATGACCGCCATCACGGTCGCGATGGTGAGCGCGCCGGTGACGGCACCTCTGCCGTCGGTGACCAGCACGCCACCCTGGCTCGCTGCCAGCATCGAGTCGAGAGCGTCGTTGAGCGTCGACGACGGCGCCACGGTGGGGAGTCGCGGATCGACGTAGTCGGAGATGCGTTCTTTGGTCGCCACCTCGTCGAGCGACGGCCATGCCCGACCCCGGCCTTGGTCGTCGACGACGACGATCCACGTCGCGCCTGCCGCCTTCGCCCGATTGATGACCTCTCGCGACGAATCGCCGACGCGCGCCGTCACGACCGGGTTGTGGTCGACGTCCTTGACTCGCGTGAGCGTCAGGTGAGCGAGCGTGGCGCCCGATCCGATGAACTCCTCGACGAACGCGTTGGCGGGTTTCGCGAGGATCTCCTCAGGTGTCCCGTACTGCTCGATCTTCCCGCCCTCGGACAGGATGAGGACTTTGTCGCCGAGCTTCGTCGCCTCTTCGAAATCGTGCGTTACGATCACGATCGTTTTCGCCAGCTCGTGCTGAATGGCGATCAAACTGTCCTGCAACCGAACTCGGGTGATCGGATCGACCGCTCCGAATGGCTCGTCCATCAGGAGTACCGGCGGATCCGCGGCGAGGGCGCGTGCGACACCGACGCGCTGCTGCTGTCCGCCGGACATGTCCTTCGGTAACCGATCGCGGAAGGTGTCGGCATCGAGGCCGACGAGATCGAGGAGGTACTCGGTGCGTTCGGCGATGCGGGCTTTGTCCCAGCCGAGCACGCGCGGGATTGCGCCGATGTTCTTGCTCACCGACCAGTGGGGGAACAATCCGCCCGACTGGATGACGTAGCCGATCGACTGGCGCAGCTTGTCCGGGTCCTCGCCGGTGACGTCGCGGTCGCCGATGAAAATGCGACCCTCGGTCGGCTCGATCAGGCGGTTGATCATCTTCAAGGTCGTCGTCTTGCCGCAACCGGACGGACCGACGAACGCCACGATGTGGCCGGCTTCGATATCGAGATCGATCTTCTGCACAGCGGGCTTCGCAGTGCCTTTGTACTGCTTGACGACGCCGTCGAGCCGAATGGAGGCACCGGTGATGTCTGTCATGACAGTCCCTTCGCAATGGTGAGGCGCCCGAGTAGGACGAGCAGGGCGTCGAACACCAAGGCGATGACGACGATGAGCACGGTGCCGGTGATGGCCATTTCTACGGAGTTGGTGCCGCCCAACCGGGACAGACCGTTGAAGATCAGCGAACCGAGGCCCGGGCCGAGCACGTAGGCGACGATCGCGGCAACGCCGACGACCATCTGCGTCGAAACGCGAATTCCGGTGAGGATTACCGGCCACGCGATCGGCAGCTCGACCGAGAAGAGAATGCGTCTGCGGGATAGTCCGATCCCACGCGCGGACTCGATCACCGATTCGGGAACCGAACGCAGTCCGACGATCGCATTTCCGATTACCGGCATCGCGGCGAAAAAGGCCAGCATGATGAACGACGGAATTACTCCCAAGCCGAACGGGACGATCAGCAACGCGAGCAATGCGAGCGACGGGATGGTCAGCGCGACTCGGCTGGACGTAAGGGTCAGCGCGGCAATCAGGGGGAGTCGATACACCGCAATTGCAATGGCAATGGCGACGATGGTTCCGACCAGAACGGTTTGAAACGCAAGCGACGCATGCTGATACGTCAGGAACGTAAGGAACCCACCTCGTCCCTGCAGGTAATCCCAGATGTGCATGAAACCCCTCTCGCAGCCACAAAGCGCCGGACCGGCGACGATACCGTCCAGATATCGACCATGACGGTATTTCGGTCTCGATCGTCACGATGCCCGATCATTTGCGAGAGACTACCCAGAACTGTTAACTGCGAAAACGCAGGTTTTCGGTCGGTGCCGAATTTCGCACTGCACTTTAATTCTGGGCGATTCTAAATATCGACTCAGCGAAACGCGGGGCCCGGTTCCGGGGTCACCTTGTCTGCGCTGATCTCACCGCCACAGCTGCGGCAGGCCAGGTATGGATCGGCGATCTCTCCACACTCGTTGTGTCGCAGCAGGATCGGCGGACCATCCGGACCGGCGAGGTAGCGGTCACCCCAGCGCATCAGAACCACGATCGCCGGAAACAGTTCTCGCCCAGCGTCGGTCAGCCGATACTCGTGCCGGTCCGGATCTGTCGCGTAGAGCACACGGTCCAGCAAACCGGCATCGACGAGCGTGGTGAGCCGTGCCGACAACGTGGGCCTCGGGATGGACAGATTTCGCGCGAACTCGCTGTAACGCCGCACTCCGAAGAAGGTCTCACGCAGGATCAACAGGCTCCACCGCTCACCGACGAGTGCAAGGGCGCGGCCGACCGATTCGCCTTCGAAGCGATGGCTGAGGTCCATGTTCGGCGAGGTCATGCCGTGGCCTCCCGGAGTGCGCGCAGGACGGCGCGGCCGCCGGGATCCTCGGCGGTGCTGGGTACGACGCCGACGTGATCGGCGCCGGCAGCGTGGTATTTCGCGATCTGGTCGGCGATCTCGCGTGCGGACCCGACCGCGCAGACCTGCGTAAGCAACTGGGCGGGAATGTCGGTCGCGAGCTGCGAAGGGGGAGTACCTGCCCTCGCCTTGGCGACCAGGCCGCCGTAGCCGAGCGCAGCAAACATCTCGCCGTAACCGGGCGGCCTGAAATAGACAGCGATCTGGTTCAGCATCTGCCGAATGCTCGCCACGCCCGGATCGAGCGCGACCGTTACCCAGACCGCAATCCGTGGCGGCGCGACTCCGGCGTTGCGCGCGTGTTTGTCGACAGTCTCGCGAACGCTGGCCACGTGCGCCGGGGTGACCAGGTTGAGCACGACCTCGTCGGCCACCTCCGCGGCAACCTTCGTCATCGCCGGGCCGAAGGCGGCGACCGAAATCGCCGGCGAGGGTAACGGGTTACGGAGGCGAAATCCGCGCGTGCGAATGTATTGCCCCTCGAAGGAGCCGCGCTCGCCACCGAGGATCGGCCGCAATGCGCCCACGGTCTCCCGCATCCGCGGTGCGGCATGGCCCCACGGACGGTCGTGCCAGCCGCTGACGATCGCCGGGCTGGACGCACCCAATGCGATATCCACCCGGCGGTCGCTCAGGCGTGCCACAGACGAGAGGCCGAGGGCCATCGCGACCGGGCTGCGCACACCGATCGCCAACGGACCGACTCGCAAGCCGATCTGCTTGGTACGCAAAGCGATTGCCGTTGCCGCCACGAAGGCGTCGAAGGTGACCATCTCGCCGACCCACAGCGTCTCGAAGCCCGACTGGTCGGCTTGGGTGGCGATGTCGAGGGCTTCGGTGTCCGGGCGGTCCAGCCAGAATGGCGTGACAACGCCGATCTCGCTCACAGCTGCTCGGTCCTGGCCGGGAGTCCCAGCAAGAGTTTGCCCGGCAGCTCGAAGCTTGCCGGGTTCACCTGGAAATGCGCTGTGGCGGTGTGCGCGTCCCGGAACCGCCGCTGCAACGGCGACGACTCGTAGATCGCCGCGCCGCCGCCGAGTTCGTACATCGCTTCGGCAACCTTCGCGGACGTCCGCACGGTGTGCGTGGCCGCCAACCGAATGCCCATCCGCAACTTCTCCGGCACAGGCTCGAGGCCCTGCGCGGCTTGCCATGCATCGTCGATCGATTGAAACATCAGCACCCGAGCCGCCCGGAGCGCGGCCTCCGACTCTGCGACGACGGACTGAGTCTGCGATCGCTCGGCGAGCGTTCGGCTTGACCCGAGTGTCTTGCGTCCAGCGGCCAGTTCGACGAGGTCGTCGATCGCGCCTCTCGCGTTCCCGAGTGCAGCAGCTGCGATCGAGAGCGCGAAATAGCCGAAGATCGGAAACCGATGCAACGCAGTGGCTCCCGGTGGGGGACCGCCGACAACAGCGAAGATCCGGTGCTCGGGAACGTAGACGTCCTTGGCGACGCAGTCATGGCTGCCGGTCCCGCGCAGTCCGCCCGTGTGCCAGGTGTCCAGCACCTCGAGGTCGGCCTTGGGAATTGCGGCAACCTTCAGTTCGTCATCCAACACGAACCCTGCGAAAAGCCAATCCGCATGCGGGATTCCGCTACAGAAACCCCATCGTCCAGTCAAGACGACTCCACCGCTTTCCCTGCGGCCTTTGCCTCGCGGCGCCCACACTCCCGCGGCGACGGTCATCGGGTCGCCGAAGACCTCTTCGGCGCCCGCCTGCGAGATGTATCCAGACAGCAGGCTGCTCGTGATGGCGATGGACGTGCACCAACCCGCCGAACCGTCTCCGCGCGCGATCATTTCGGCGGTCTCCAGGCCCACGGCGGGCGGCGCCTCGGGCCCACCCAACCGCGTCGGCACCCCAGACCGCAACAAACCCGGCTTCGCCAGCTTCTCCACCAATTCCGGTGGAAGGGCCCTGTTCTGCTCGGTGGTGTCGGCAAGACTGCGGGCAAGCTCGGCGCACTCCAGCGCGGCTCCTCGCAGTTCCGCGAACTCCTCAGTCGTTACGGCATCGCTAACGACAGAAGCGGGCATAAGTGGCTCCTAACTGCACGGTTCATTTTTCTTACCGGTGCAGTCTTCCTACCACCCGCCCGTGGGTCGGGCAAGGCTCACAGATGGTTCGTGGTGCACACCCATCGCAGGACTTTGGCGTTGGGGCCATTGGTGTGTGACAGCGCCTGGGCTTCGGCATCAGCGCGAGACGCTCCGTAGCCCCAACCCCAGGCAAGGTTGTCGGCTTGCGCTACGGCGCCACAGCCGTTCTGGAACCACACGACCGACTCGCAATCGGCGGCATTGCATTTTTGGACGGCCGTAGCCTCAGCGTCGGCGCGCGTCGTGGTGTCGTACGCCCAGCCGATGTTGCCCGTCTTGACCGAGATCGCGATCGACCCGAAGTAGTCGGTGGCCGCGTTCGCTGTACCCGCCGTGCCCGTGGTCAACCCGGCAGCTACGACCACCGAGACCAACGCGGATTTGACGACGGAGTTGGTGAACCTCTTCATTGTTTTCGGCTTTCGCATGGGAGAACTGACATCCCCGACGCCGCAAATCAGAGAATACGCTGGTGAGCGTCGAATCGAATAGGTTTCGTCAGCTCGCGATCGATTGCGCAGACACGCGGCGCATCCCGACAGTGCCCGCTATGCCGACCACGATCAGCGCGATGCCGACGGAGGCCGGTGTGGCATCGGTGACCAGTCCGGCAACGCCGACCGCGGTGACGAAGGTCGGCACCCAGTCGAAGAGTTTGGTCACCGGCAGCGGGGGATCGGTGGGTTCGCCGGCGGCTTGTAATGCCTTGTTGGGCGCGTAGTCCGGGTACCACTCGGTGAACGAGATCGCGAAGATCGTGGCCCCGAGTTGCAGAATCCAACCGGTCCAGAAGTTGTCCGAGCTGTGCAGGACAGCGTCGCCGTACAGGCCCGCGAGGGCGTTGAACGTGAAGGCACCTGCCCACACCGAGGTGATCATGTAGTTCACTCGAATGAAGATCGGGCTGTCCCAATATTCTTGCGGTGTTTGCTCTTTCGCGTACTGCAGGGTGAACGGAACGCGGATGGCGATGGACACGATCGCGAACAGCGCGAGCGCAATATTGGACAGCTCACCTGCCCACAGCTCCAGCCAGCTGAGTGTTCCATCGTTCGCGACCAGTCCGACGATCACCAGGACGCCGAAGAAGACGACGTCGAAGACCTCGAGCAGCTTGATCGAATGATGTTTGCTGCGGGCCGCAAGGAAGAACAGCAGGGAGAGTCCGAACGCGCCCGCGACGGCCTCTTCGAATCTGCCGGGACCCGAGAACAGCGACATCAGGATCCAGGGCGCTATGCCCGCCAGCGGCGAACGCAAGAAAGCGTCCACGATCCGGGAGCCGCCGAATGTGCTGCCCGCCTTCGCATTGTCGTCGTCGGACGGTCCTGCGTTCGTCTCGTTCATCGCGGCCTCCACGAGCTCGATGTGCTGTCCCGACCAGCGTATGGTATCTGGGCTATGAGCACTTCGAACGGACGAACTACGACGTCCCTGCGTTGGTTGATCAGTCTCGTTGTCGCGTTGTTCGTGGTTGCCTCATGCGGATCCGACAGCGAGACGGCGGGCGTGAAGCTCGACGACGCAACGCGAGCGAAGCTGGACCAGACGTTGGACGCCGCGTTTGCCAAGTCCGGCATGCCGGGTGTTGTCGTCTCGATCTGGATCGGCGACCATCAATGGGTCAAATCGCTCGGCGTCGCGGACCTGACCACGAAGGCGCCCTACAAAATCGACGACTACGGTCGAATCGCGAGTATCAGCAAGACATTTACCGCAACGGCGATCCTTCAACTCGTCGACCAGAAGAAGCTCTCACTCGACGACAAGCTGGAGTCGTTCGTTCCCGGCATCGTGAACGGCGCAAAGATTTCGATTCGGGATCTGCTCGACATGCGATCGGGTCTTTACGACTTCACCGCAGACGACGCGTTCGTGAACGCTTTCGACGCGAATCCCACGATTGCGTGGACGCCTGAACAAGCAGTCGACATCGTAAGAGCCCATCCGGCCGACTTCGAACCGGGCGCAAAAACCGTCTACTGCGACAGCAATTACATCCTGCTCGGATTGATTCTGGAGAAGGTGACGGGGCGTAAAGCGGACGACGTCATCAACAACGACGTCGTGGCCAAGCTGCCGGGCTTGTCACACACGAATTTTCCAACGGGATTTACTGTCCCGGAACCACATCCGACCGCTTACCTGCCCGACGAGAACGATCCGAGTAGGCCGCCTACCGTCGTGAACGAGGTCAATCCGGCGGTCGGCTGGACTGCAGGCGCGATGACCTCGACCGTCGACGACTTGAAAGTCTGGACACGAGAACTCACCGACGGGAAGCTGCTCTCGCCTTAGCTGCAGGCAGAACGCTTGCGTACCAACCGGATCGACGGGGTGCCGCTCAACTTGGGGTACGGACTGGGCGTGATGACCATCAATGATCTCGTCGGCCACAACGGTGCGATCGTCGGCTACTCGTCCGTTGCGCTGCGGCTGCCAGAAGCAGACGCGACGTTCGTCGCTATCGGTAACTCGTCGACCAACGAGACGACTCCCACCACCGAAATCGTGCTCGAGCTGATCAAGCAGCTGTATCCGGAGCAAGTCAAATAAGCAAAAAGGCCCCCTCGCCAGCTTTCAGTAGAAAGCGTTGGCGAGGGGGCTTTTTCGCGTGTCGAACTAGCTGCTGCCTGCTGCGCCGCCAGTGCCGAGGAGAGTTCCGAGCAGGCCGGTGAGGAGTCCGCCGGTGGTTCCCCCACCGAGAAGTCCGCCGAGCAAGCCGTCAAGCAAGCCGATGTCACCCAACATTTGTGATTCCTCTTCTCGTTGTTTCCCAACCTTGCCCGCGAAGGCTACACGTTATATGCCCGTGATGTCACCGTTATGGGAATGTGACGCGAAGAAATTCCAAAGCGGACAGATTTGCCCGAGACCGAAGCCCGGAATCACGTTGACAACAATGCCGTTCGCTACGGGGAGATAGTCCGGCAACCCGTACCCTCCCTGACCTGGGTGACCCGAGCGGCCCTCGCTGCCATCTGGCTCAACTCACCGGTCGCAGCGCGACGACAGGGATCTCCCGCTTCGTCTTTTCTTGGTACTTGTCGTACGTTCCGTGGTTGATTTTGTTCATCTTTTTCCACATGCGGTCGTAGTCGGGGTCGCCCGGCAAGACGGACCGCGCGATCACCTTACGTCGGGTCCGTCCGATCTGGATCTCGCACTCAGGCTTGGCATTGAGGTTGTGCCACCACGCGGGCGGGCGAGGGGAACCGCCTTTCGACGCAACGACGAGGTACTCGTCGCCATCGCGGCCGTAGATCAACGCTGCAGTGCGCGGCTCGCCAGTCTTCCGCCCGACCGTGTGCAGCAGGAGGCACGGCATCCCGAAAAGCAGGCGGTGGCCGAACAGCCCACCGCTGCGCTCATAGATCGCTTGTTGGACTTCGAGCAATTTCACGAAGGGATCAGCCATCCCTGAAACCTACCCAAGTTTCGCAGCAACGTGGGGCGCACGCTGCCGTCGAACGTGTACTTGTTCAGGTGCACTCTCGCCGAGGCGAGGTCATCGAGCGCATAGAAATGGTGGCAAATCTAGCCGAATCCGCAACCAAAACTATGCGCTCGACGGCCGTCGCGGGGCAGGTGGTGTGTTGCTCGGGTGCGGCGCTCGTTGTCTATCGTTGCCGTCGAGCGTGTACTTGTTCAGGTCGAAAAGCCCAAATCAGGCTGCATAACTGCACTCTCGGCGGGCGCCGGCTGGCACCCCTTTCTGCGCAGGAAGATGCCGTATCGGAAAGGGGCAGCCAGTCGTAGATTGAGATCGTCACCCCAGCTCACGAAGGAGCACACAATGCTCAAGTCGCTGATTATTGCCGTTCTCGTTGCGGGTGGGATTGCGCTCGCAGCTCCGACCGCTCAGGCCGAGGTTTATGTTCCCCAGCCGACTCCGGTGAGCACGCCGCTCGGGCAGGGCGCTGGTGCTGTGGCAGGAGCCGTTGTAGGCGCGGCTGTCGGAGCTGCGATCGGTGGAGCAATCGGCTGTGCGATCGGCGTGCCGGCCGCCGGCGTCGGGTGTGTTGGCCTCGGTATTGCCGGAGCAGTCATCGGCGGCGTCAGCGGCGCGGCTATCGGTGGTGCCCTGGGTGGGACTGGAGCCATTCTCTTGCCCTGATCGTCGCGACATCTATGGCCCCGGCCGCTTGGTCGGAGGCGTTTTTGCGTAGGCTCTTCGCGTCATCGACATTCGGTCGGAGACCAGGGGCGGTAGCTCAGTCGGTTAGAGCCGTGGACTCATAATCCATTGGTCGCGGGTTCGAGCCCCGCCCGCCCCACTTTCGAGCTTCGAGCTCACCCCTCGGCGTGGGCCAACATTGCACAGTTGACCAAACTCCGACACTGTGGAGGAATGAGCGACAACACAAAAGTCATAGTCGAACGCACCATCACGGCGCCCGTCGACGCGATTTTCGACGTCCTCTCCAACCCCGAGCGGCATCAGGAGCTCGATGGTTCGGGGTTTATCCGCGGCGTGGAGCATGCCGATCGGATCCAGAATGTCGGCGAAGTGTTCACGATGAACATGCAGGGCGATCACATGGGCGGCGAGTACAAAACCGACAACCACGTCTCCGGTTACGCGAAGGACAAGCTGCTGGCATGGAAGACCGCGCCGGCGGGCACAGAGCCGCCCGGGTGGGAGTGGTTGTGGGAGTTGGAGTCTCAGGGGCCGAACGAAACTTTGGTTCGCCACACCTACGACTGGTCGAAGGTCACTGATAAGAACCTGCTCGAAAAGGTGAAGTTCCCGCTCGTCACGAAGGATCAGCTGGCTGACACGCTCGGTCGGCTTGCCACCGCTACTGCATAGGTAAGTATTTCGCGAGGAGTGCAGCATGAAGGCCGCGGTGTCGGTTTCCTTGTTGGCCGGCGCGCTGTTCGTCAGCGCTGTTGCGTGTTCGAGCGGGCAGGCGGACCCGCCGGCGAGTAAGGACTCGGCGTGCGCGTCGGGGCAACTGACAGTGACCGCGTCGACAATGTCGCCAGGCTCGATGCATCGCGGGGTGCGGCTGAATTTCAGCCTGCCGGAAGGCAATTCCTGTGTGCTGACGGGTTATCCCGGCGTCGACTCGGGCGCGGGCGGACCGTTGTTGCACGCCGCCCGCACTCTTCGCGGCTATCTCGGCGGACTGCCATCGGGCGCAGACGAATTGCCGGTGGTCACAGTCTCGCCTGGCCACGACGCACACGCCGTTGTCGAGGGACTGGCGACGAACTCCCAAGGTGACCAATGCCCGACGTACACCGATCTTCGCGTCACTCCACCGAACACAACTGACGTGGCGACGGTCTCGGCGACCATAGACACCTGCGCGTTGCAGGTCCATCCGGTCAGTGCGAGCTGATGTCTGGTCCGTATTCGTCGTGGCGGCGAAGCCAACTCATCATGGGGTCGTCGCCGCGGCGCGGCTCCAACTCCCAGTCTTCCTGGCGGCCGCGGGCCGTGAGGTCGAGCCAGTGGTAAGTGCCGACAACGGATTCGGTGCCGCGCGCGTACGCGGAGTAGGTGTGGAAGATGCGGTCGCCCTGGCGTAGGAAGGCGCTGACGCCGTGCTCTTCGCCGGACCACCCTCTCCATGCGGGGTCGAGCGCGACCAGCTCCGCCTCGTCCTTGTAGTTGTATTCGACGGGTGCGACGCCCGCGTCGAGGGTGACGTGGAAGTCGTAGTTGAAGTCGCTGCCGAGCGAGGAGTACCAGGGGAACGTCCAGCCCATGCGGCGGCGGTAGTGCTCGAGTTCGGGTAGGGGAGCGCGCGACACGGCCGCGAAGGCGGTGTCTCGGGCGTGCAGGTGTTGGAGGGGGCCGACGTTGTCCATCGTGAACGAGCACGACGGGCAACCTTCGTCGGCGTCGGGTTCGAACATGAAGTGGTAAATCAGGAGCTGGCTGTCCGAGCCGAAGAGATCCGGCAGCGTGACCCTGCCGTCGGGACCGTCGAACTCGTAATTCTTGGTGACCTCGACCATCGGTAGCGCGCGTCGTGCGGCGTTGACTTCGTCGAGGTGGCGGGAAAGCTTCTTCTCCTCGACGAGTAGTTCGCGGCGCGCAACGAGCCATTGTTCCCGGGTAACGACCTGCGGATCGGACGATGTCATGGTTTCGTCTCCTCTCATCGTGCGGATTTCCTGTCGCCCGATGCCGTAAACCTGGGTGCTGCGACTACTAGTCTGTCGGTGTGACCGACACGATCGAGGTCGTTGATTTCGCGACATCGCTGCAGTTCACGTTCGACGACCTGCGACGCTACAGCGGGCCCAGATCGGTTGGTGGACTGGCGCATTCGTTCAGAGTCATGCAGCGGGTGTTCCCGTTGCTGTCGCCGGACGGTCCGCCTGCGCGACGAGAGATCCAGGTGCGGACGGCTCATCCCGGGCCGGGTCTTCGCGATGGTGTCGAATTGGTGACGCGAGCGGTCACCGAGGATCGCTTCCGGTACGACCCTGCGTTCGCCCGAACGGACGGTGGGCAGCGGATGTCGTGGTGGGTGTTCGAGTTCACCTACCGCGACAAGATCGTCACGGCGCATGCGCGCGAGGAGTTCGTTCCCGAGGCGCTGATGCATTTCGCGCTGTTGGGGCGCAAGGCGACGCCCGACGAGCGAGAGCGATTCCTCGCAGAGATTCAGAAGATGTCGGCGCTCGTGCTGGCTGCGCGGCCCGAGGAGATCTACGACATCGTCGGTCTCGGCTAGGCCAGCAGCTCGTTTACATTGTAAGCGCTTTGCTGTTTACATTGTAAACGGGCAGGGCTACCCTTGGGGTCTACCTCATTTCGGTGGGTCCGCGCCACGCGAGCGCACCCACCGGATGTGGCCTCCGCAGGTTTCGCATTTCGCGTCGTGCGACGAGGCAGTCACGGACGCTGCGGTCCGCTAAGGAGAATCCATGTCGGTGAGTATTCGACTAGCCAGCGACAATGCGCTGGATGTTATTGCGTTGCAAGGGGATCTGGACTTGGCGTCGTGCCCCGAAGTGCTGGAACAACTCGGCACGAGGGCACTCGCGGGGCGTCACCTCGTGATCGATCTGGCCGGAGTGACGATGTTCGGAGCGGCAGCGATGACGCTCGTCCAGACCTTGCATTGTGACGCCACGGCCGCAGGCGGGTCATGTTGCTTGACCGCCGTACCAGCACAAATCCTTCGGATCATGACTCTGGTCGGCTTCGAGCACGTCGTGCCGATCGTGCACGACCACCACGAAGCGCAGCGACGAGTCGCTCGCCGTAAGGGGCTCGGACCCGAGTCGGCGTATAGCCTGCCACCGGCCAACGGCCCTAGAATGTTGCGAGTCTGCGAGGGTATGCGGTGACGTAGCGCGAAGATCGCGAACCGAGGATGGGGGCCCGATGTGAGCCAGGACGTGGACGATGGTGACCGGGTCGCTTCCGGGCAGGGCATAGAGCGGCGCGCCGGTGCCTTGAGTCGTCGCGCGATCCTCGACGCAGCAACCGAGATGATCGACCAACACGGTCTGCAGCAGTTGACGATGCGTCGGTTGGGTACCTGGTGCGGAGTAGAGGCTATGGCGCTCTACCGGTATGTCTCCGGTCGCGAGGATTTGCTCAATGGAGTCGTCGACAATCTGATCGACGACCTCTACGAGGATCAGCTCGCGAGCCGGGATGCCGAAGACGGTGGCTGGCAGGACTATCTGCAGCGCGTCGCGCACGGTGTTCGTGCCATCGCACTCGAACACCCGCAATTGTTCCCCGCCATAGCGACACGTCCGCCGGAGGCGCCGTGGGTGCGTCCCCCGCTGCGGAGCCTGCGATGGATGGAGACGTTTCTTGCGACCTTGCGCGGCTTCGGGTTCAATCGCGAAGCCGCTGTCGGGGTGTACCGGTCGTTCACGACGTTCCTCTTAGGGCAATTGCTGCTCGAAGTGGCTGCGCACGGCGCTCCGTTGAGCCCAGCGATGGACGCTGTCGACGGTGGAGCGCCTCTGCCGCTGGATTTGCAGCAGTACCCGAACCTACTCGAGTTGGCCCCCATGCTCGCTGAAGATCACTCGCTTGCCGAGTTCGAGGAAGCGCTGGAGGACCTGCTGGATCGAATCGAGACGAACACGCACACGCCGTAGTGCCGACTGCGTGACAACCGAACGTCACTGCTCAGTAGTAGGTCCGGTCGAATCGATGCGGGCCAGAAGTTGCTCGAGATCGTCGTCGAAGTCGTCGGTCGAGCGATCGCGGGACAGAGTCGCCTTCAGTCGCTTCAGATGCTCATAGCCGTCCAGATTCACAGTGTCGCTTCGCACGTCGGCGCCAGCCACCTCGAGGAGCAGGTGACCCAACAGGAATGTGGTGAACGAGCGGTATGCCGACGCAGCGGATTCGTCGTCGAAGTCGTGGGCAATGAGCGTATCGAGAAATGTGTCCAACCACCGGAGGCTGCGCAACGGTGGGCGTACCCACGGCTCGCGAGGTGGGTTGGTGGCTATCAGTGGGAACAACTGCGGATGCGCGTGCGCGGCCTTTCGGACGTTGTCTGCGACGCGGACCATGAAATCTTGCCAGCCGTCTTCGGCATCGCGGGTACGGAGATGATCGGCATGCAACGTCTCCATCATTCGGTCGACGATTCCGTTCAGCAGATCGTCGCGACCGGACACATACCTGTAGAGCGCCATAGCCTCCACCCCGCATGCCGTCCCGAGGCGACGCATATTCAGATGGTGAAGGCCGCCCTGATCCACCAATTGTATTGCGGTATCGAGGATCAAGTCGCGACTCAACTGTCGTCGATGGTCGCCCGCGATCCGGTGTGCGGTGTCGTCGGCACGGACGTCGGTCGTTCGAGCGCTGTAACGCTCAGGGTCACCCACGGAAATCCTCTTTGTCGATGGTGTGAATTGGGAATACCCAGACCGGGTGGATGCCAACCAGAGCGACATCGGATGGAGCCTGTTTACAAAGTAAACTGGCGGGGTAACTCCACCGCAGCGGCGTGAACCCGCGCTGCCAACTGGTGGAAGGAATGCAATTGAGCAACGACAGCGGAGTAGAAGCCGGAATCAAGGGCGTCGTCGAGGACGTCAAGGGAAAGGTGAAGGAAGCCGCAGGCAACGTCGTCGGTGACGATTCGCTCAAGCGTGAGGGCGATGCGCAGCAGGACAAGGCCGAGGCGCAGCGTGACGTCGCGGCAAAAGAGGCTCAGGCCGAGAAGGCTCGCGGCGAGGCTGCAGCACACGAAGCGCGTCAGAAAGCCGAGCAGGACAGCTAGTCCATAGCCCGTGGTACGGGAACCGACGATGCTTCCCGTACCGCTCGGCCATCCTGGGGCCCCATAATCCAGTGGTTGCATTCAACCGAAAGGTGCTCCATGCCCTCCCTGACCAACGACGGCGATGTGTCGATCCTGTACCTCGATGAACCCGATGCGTCGGATTCGGAAAATCGGTTCAACCCGGAATGGTTGGCATCGGTCAACGCTCTGCTCGATGAGGTCGAGGCGTCGCAAGGTCCGCGGGCATTGGTCACCACCGCGCGCGGCAAGTTCTATTCGACAGGTGCCGATTTGGCTTGGGGTGCAGCCAATCCCGGCCGGATCGACTGGCTGCTCACCGAGATTCAGGCAGTTCTCGCCCGCATTCTGGTTTTGCCCGTACCGACCGTCGCAGCGATGCAAGGGCACACATTCGGCGCTGGCGCGTTCTTGGCGATGGCGCACGATCGCACCGTGATGCGCGCGGACCGCGGATACTTCTGCCTGCCAGGGATCACGCTCGGTGGCTCGTATGCGCCGGGCGTGCTTGCGCTGGCGGCTGCGCGGCTCCCGGCACGCGCCGGGCATGAGGCGTTGATGACCGGCCGTCGCTACGGCGGAATCGACGCTGAGCGGGCGGGTTTGGTCGACGCCGTCGAATCCGATTCGCGCGTGCTGGAGTCCGCCGTCGAATACGCGCACGGTGTTGCTCAGACTCGCGGCCCCGTGCTGGGCGAAATCAAAGTCGGCCTGTACGAACCGGTTGTCGCGGCGTTGCGCACACCCGTCACCGGATACAACCGCTGAACTGCCCCATATTTGGGTAAGTAGAGGGATGGAACCAGATCATGCGCGACCGGCCGGAGCGAGCGACCGGCTTGTCGCTGCTGCCGGAAAGGTATCGGAAGCACTCGAAGCGACCGAGCAAGCGCGCGGGCACTTGTACGCGTTTCATCAGCTGACGGGTGGAGCCGACTTCACTCTCGACAAAGCGGTGTCGCTGCTCCGGGAGGAAGGCGAGGACGAACTCGCCGACCTGGTGACCACCGAACTGATCGGCAGGAACGTACTAGCCGGTCGATGGACATTCCAGATCGTCGAAGAGTACGACGACGGCTACTACGCGAATTTCAAAAGCGTCGAGAAGAAAATTCGGGACACCCTGATGGATGGCCGCAGGCACGTCTACGAGTCGGAACTCAAGGAGAAACGACGCACCCACGGCCGGTCAGGGCACTCATCGCGCCCGGACGAGGCTAACCGCTGACCGCTTTTTCCAGCGCCGCGAATTCCTCGTCTGTCAGCGTGATCTCAGCAGCGTCGACGTTGTCGTCGAGATGCGACACCGACGACGTCCCAGGGATGGGAAGCATGACCGGCGAGCGCCGCAGCAGCCACGCCAACGCGAGCTGGGACGGAGACTTGCCATGTTCCTTGGCGAGCGTGTCCAGCGGACCGCCTTGCGCCGCAAGCTGTCCGGTGGCAAGCGGGAACCACGGAATGAACGCGATCGAGTTGCGCTCTGCGTAGTCGAGCACGTCTTCGGCGCTGCGGTTCGCGAGGTTGTACAGGTTCTGCACGGACGCGATGGTCGCGAACTCTGCGGCCGCTTGGAGCTCGGCGACGCTGACTTCACTCAGCCCGATGTGCTTGATCTTGCCTTCCTGCTGCAGGAGCGCAAGCTCGCCGACCTGATCGGCCAGTGGCACCTTGGGGTCGATGCGGTGTAGCTGAAAGAGCGGGATCTGTTCCAAGCCAAGATTTCTCAGGCTCAGCTCGGCTTGCTGCCGCAGATATTCGGGGCGACCGACGGGGCGCCAGTCGCCAGGCCCGGACCGTGTCAGTCCAGCTTTGGTCGCGATCACGACGTCGTCGTTGTAGGGGTGAAGTGCCTTCTTCAACAGCTGTTCGGCAACTACCGGACCGTACGAATCTGCGGTGTCGAAGAATGTCACACCACGCTCGACCGCTCTTTGTAATACGCGGACGGCTTCGTCTGGATCTTTCGGATCACCCCATACGCCCTCGCCGGTGAGCTGCATCGTGCCGTAGCCGAGTCTGACGACGGGTGTGGTGCCACCGATCGAGAACGATCCCGAAAGTGCGGCGGAAACTGTGTTCACTGCCATGTCGACTCCCTTGTTGTTGAACAGGGGAGTACAACCGGCGTTACACCCTTCGTTATTCCGAATCGAGCACGGCCATCGCCGCGTTGTGTCCAGGAATTCCGCTTACCCCGCCGCCGCGTCGCGCTCCCGCGCCGCATAGCAGGATTCGGTCGTGCTCGGTTTCGACGCCCCACCGGCCGAGCTCGACGGGATCGCCGGCGTAGGGCCATTGCAGGGCGCGATGGAAGATGTGTCCGGCAGGCAGACCGAGCTCGGCTTCGAGGTCGAGCGGCGTCTTCGCCTCGATGCACATCGCGCCGTCCGGGGCCCGCACGATTCGATCTTCGATCGGCTCGGCGAGCACACTATCGAGTGAGGCGAGGGTGGCGCGAAGCGCTTCCGTGCGGGCGATGTCGTTGTCGCCCTTGAACAACCGCGCCGGCATGTGCAATCCGAACAACGTGAGCGTCTGAAACCCGGCGCTGCGTTCGGCCTCGCCCAGAATCGACGGGTCGGTCAGGGAATGGCAGTAGATCTCACACGGCGGCACCGTCGGAATGCGGCCGGCTGCCGCCTCTCGGTGAGCAATTTCCAGCTGCCCGAAACTCTCGTTGACGTGCAAGGTTCCGCCGAACGCGTCGGCAGGAGAGACGGTGGTGTCGCGGAGCCGGGGTAGGCGGTCCAGCACCATGTTGACCTTGAGTTGCGCTCCCTCGGGCGGCTCGGTCGGCGTTTCGCCGAGTAGGTCGGCAAGCCGGGTGGGCGCGACGTTGGACAGAATGTGTCGGCCATGGACCGTGTGCTCGGCGTCGCCCCGCCGATACCGGACCTCGCCGTCAGGGGAGACGGCAAGTACTTCCGCATCGGTGAGCAATGTTGCACCTGCCCGTTGCGCCGTCGATGCGAGCGAAGCCGTCACCGCACCCATCCCACCGACCGGGACGTTCCACTGACCGGTCCCACGTCCGATGACGTGGTAGAGCAGGCACCGATTCTGGGTCAGGTCGGCGTCATCGGCGGCGGCGAACGTGCCGATCAGCGCATCGGTCAACACAATTCCGCGTACGACGTCGTCGGTGAACCAGTCTCGCAGTGTCTCGCCGAGCGGGCGGTCGAAGAGGACCGACCACGCATCCTTGTCGGCGACCATCGCTTCGAGGGTGGACCGGTCGACGAGCGGTTCGGTCAGCGAATCGAAGATCGGACCTGCTACGCGAGTCGTCAAGTCGTAGAACCGTTCCCATGCAGCAAAGTCTCGCGCCGAGCCGGTCAACTTACGGAACGACCGCGCGGTGCGGTCGCGATCTGCCGTGTCGACCAGCAGTCCACCGTCACCGCACGGGGTGTAGGACGAGATGTGTCGTTGCCGTAGTTCCACGTCGATGCCGAGGTCTGCCGCGATCTTTGCAGGCAGCAGACTTACGAGATATGAATAGCGGGACAGCCGAACGTCGATCCCCGGGAAGGCCCGGAAAGACACTGCGGCACCACCTAATTCGCTTCGTCGCTCCAGGACGAGCACCGAGCGACCCGCACGGGCCAGGTATGCCGCCGCGACGAGCCCGTTATGCCCGCCGCCGACGATCACGACGTCCTCGGTCATGCCGCCAGCGTGAAGCCTCCGTCGACAGGTGTCAACGGCGGGCACCTGGCCATCGGACCTATTGAGTACGCTCGCAGCGACGTACTCCGACTCGATCGAGCCGAAGGACCCTTTTCGTGCCCACTCGCAAAATTGCCGGGCTCGCCGCCCTCGCCGTGGCGTTTGCTGTCGCCTTCGTCGCCGCGCCGCGCCCAGTGGCGTCGCAGTTCTCGAGCAGCGACTTTGCCAATTAGCGCGACCTCAGAGCAGCGGTCCGCGCGGCGTTCGTGGAGTACTGGGGTTCCGGCGAGCGGACTTTGACCCCAGGCATGGCGAGAGCTGTCGATTACTGGCGCGACTACCACGCCGCCAAGGCTGTATTCGCTGCCCTGTTACTGGTCGTGCTCGTCGCACTCGGCCTTGCCGTGTGGCGGGCGTTCCTGCGGTCCGGGGGAGTCGCACTCGCGTCCGGTGGCGTTCTCGTCACCGTATTTGCGTTGACCGCGCTGGTCCTTGTGATGGCCAACGTCCAGGGCGTGATCGCGCCGTTCTCGTCGTTACTTCCGATGGTTCCCTTCGGTGCAGCGGACGGCCGACTCGCCGAAGCGCTCGATCAGGTCCGAGCGCAACTGAGTGGTTCGCACACAACACCGCCGCTCGACGCGATGATCAGCGACTTCGCTCGGTATCACGCGGCGATGGCGGTTATCGGTGCGGTCGTCGCCGTCCTCATTGCCTCCACAACAGTGTGGTTGTGGAAGAAGTTTGCGAGCACAGCGTCGTCCGATTGGCTGACGAGGCGCGTGTTGGCCTCGTTCGGTGTTCTCTCTGCGGTGATCTCGCTGCTCCTGATCGTTGTCGTCGTGGCGAACGTGCTGACCGCCGCGGACCCGGAGCCGGCGTTGGCGGCTTTCTTCGACGGCGGCTGGTGATGAGCTGGCTCCCTCCGTACCGTCGAGCACATGACAACGGAGTCATCCACCACCACCGACCGCAAGAAGACGATGCGGATGCCCTCGGTCGCGATCGTCGGCGCCGGGATGTCGGGAATCTGTATGGCCATCACGCTTCTCGAGGCAGGCGTCACCGACGTCACGGTCTATGAAAAGGCCGACGACGTCGGTGGAACATGGCGCGACAACACCTATCCGGGCCTGAGCTGTGACGTGCCGTCGCGGTTCTATCAGTTCACGTTCGCCAAGAAGCCGGACTGGACACACCTGTTCTCGCCGGGCGCCGAAATTCAGGCGTACTTCACGGGTGTTGCCGACAGATATGGGCTGCGCGAACGCATTCGCTTCGGCACCGAGATCACGCAGGCGACGTTCGATGATCCCCGGTGGCGAATCCGTACCAGTGCGGGCAAAGAACAGACCGTCGACTTCCTGATCTCCGCAACCGGCATCCTGCGAGAGCCGCGCTACCCGAAAATCAACGGGCTCACCGACTTCGCTGGGGCAGTCATGCATTCGGCACGTTGGGACCACAGCGTCGACATGGTGGGCAAGCGGGTCGCAGTGATCGGCACCGGGTCCACCGGAGTGCAGATCGTGTGCGGACTCGCAAAGAGCGTCGGGCGGCTGGAACTGTTCCAGCGCAGCGCGCAATGGATTCTGCCGGTTCCGAATCTTGCGCACACGGCGATCGACGGACCGATTCATCGTCTGTTGCCCTTGATGAACCAGCTCGGTTACGACGGCAACAGGCACGTATTCGAGGAGTTGGCAAAGGGATTGGTGCGCCCGGGATGGCGGCGGTCCTTTGTTCAGCAGGTGTGCCGGGCGAATCTGCGAACGGTGCGCGATCCCGAGTTGCGGCGCAAGCTCACTCCCGACTATCAACCGATGTGCCGCAGATTGGTCGTGTCCGCCGGCTTCTACCGCGCAATGCAACGCGACAATGTCGATCTCGTCGATCTTGCGATCGACCACGTCGAGAAGCGTGGCATCGTCACCGTCGACGGAAGGCTGCACGAACTCGACGCGATCGTTCTCGCAACAGGCTTCGACGCACACGCGTTCATGCGGCCGATGAACCTCACCGGCCGGAACGGGCTCAGTATCGACACGTTGTGGGCCGCCGGCCCGAAGGCGCACCTCACCGTCGGGCTGCCGGGTTTCCCGAACTTCTTCATGTTGATAGGCCCACACAGCCCGGTCGGCAATTACGCGCTGACGGCGATCGCCGAGACGCAGGCCGATCACATCCTCGGTTGGGTGCAGCGCTGGCGCGACGGCGTGATCGACACTGTCGCACCGACTCCGGAAGCAACCGAGCGATTCAACGCAGAGATGCGCGAAGCGATGCCGAACACAGTGTGGGCAACCGGTTGCACAAGTTGGTACCTCGGCAAGGACGGTCTACCCGAGCTCTGGCCGTGGACACCGGATAGGCACCGCGATCGACTGCGCGCGAAACCGGATTTCGACGACTACGACGTCCGGCTCGCGTGACTCACTGCAAGTACCCCTCGACCTGAATTGCTGATTGCACCTTCGCATCGTCGGGAGCGAGGCCGGCGTCGATGCGTGCGCGACGCTGCCGCAGCAGGTCCCAGCACTGATCGAGAAGTACCTCGAGCTGCGCTAGCTGCTTGTGCTCGGTCGCCGGGTCGAGTTCGCCTGCTTCGGTTTTCGTGCGGAGATCGTGCTCGCTGTCGACCAATTCCTTGATGCGCGCGAGGATGTCGGATTCGCTCATGCTTCCACCTTACGGAGCGGTCAGGGGATGTTCGGCTTGTTGTCCGGCAGGAGCAGCTCGCCGACCTGGTTCCCGATGGGTATGGCGTTGTCGACGTTGGCGTTCGACGTCGGTCCGAGCGTGACGTAGGCGATGATCATCGTCTTCGTCTTCTCCTCGTAGAGCGCGACGCCGTGATAGCCGCCGTAAGCCGGGTTCATGATCAGCCAGCTGCCCAGGTGGAACAGTCCGAATGCGAAGTACTTGTCCTTCGTCAGCGGGCCCAGTCCGGCCGTCTTCGGCGCCATCAATTCTTCGTCCACCGCAGCGGAGACCTCTTTGCCGCCGGCCATCGCGGAGACCCACTTCGCGACATCGGCGACCGTTGTATTCATGTTGCCGCTGTTGCGGAACGCGGTCGGATTCCAGAACGTCGAATCTTCGAACACGCCGCGTTCGTTGGTATAGCCATGCAGGATCGGTTCCACCATTTCCGGCGTCACCTGGACTTTGCTCGCATCCATACCGAGCGGCTTCAGAATGTGCTCGGCGAGGAGGTCACCCAGCGACTTACCGCTTGCCTTTTCCAGCACCACGCCGAGAAGGACCAAATCGCTGTGCGCGTAGGCCCAACTGGTTCCCGGCTCGAATAGCGGTGGGCGCGAGTTGGCCAATGCGAAAAGTTCCTCGGCGGTAAATCCCTTGATCGGGTTCGCGTAGAACTGCTTCAAGAACTCGGGGTCGGTGACGTAGTCCGAGATTCCGGTCGTGCTGTTGGCGAGCATTCGCGGCGTGATCTTGTCCGCACGCGGGAAGTCGGGCAGCCACTTGGCGATCGGCTCGTCGATATTCAGCGTCTTGGATTCGTTGAGCTCCAATAGAACTCGCGACAGCATCGGCTCCATCGGTTGCCCGATCCGCAGCTGCATGTCACGTGTTGCGGGTACGCCAACGGGAGATCCGCCGAGTGCACCGGTGACGATTTCCTTGTCGCCTTGCCACACGCCGAACACCGCGGAGGTCAGGTCGAGGTCCTTCATGCTGTTGCGCACGATCTCGACGATTTTCGCGGCATTGGGATCGTCGGACTGCACGATGTCGGGAACCTTCGCTGCCGCCGACGGTTTCGCGTCGCTGCTCTTATCCGATCCGCAGCCCGCACTAGCGACGGCGAGAACCACCGCGATCGAAATAACTGCAGCTCTGCGCGGCAGCTGGGAACCGGCAATTTTCATGAACCCGAACCTATCGGAATCGGGTGTTCACTTTCTGCGAATGCTCAACGTCCTTGCCACACCGGTTCGCGCTTCTGGACGAAGGCGCTCATTCCTTCCTGGGCATCGCAGGTGACCGCATTCGTCGCCATCACTTCGCTCATCTCCACATATGCCGCGGCCTGTGGGAGATCGATCTGCCGGTAGAACGCCTGCTTGCCGATCGCCAGCGTCGAAGAGCTTGCCGCCGCGATGGATTCGGCAACCTCGGTGGTTCGAGCTGCCAGCGCCTCGGGAGCGACGACCTCGTTGATCAGACCCCAGTCCGCAGCGGTCGCGGCGTCGATCGGTACGCCGGTGAGTAGCAGTTGCAGCGCACGCTTTCGGCCGATCGCGCGGCTGACGGCCACCATCGGCGTCGAACAGAACAAGCCGATCTTCACACCGGGTGTGCCGAAGACAGCGTTCGACGACGCGATCGCCAGATCGCAAGTCGCGACCAGTTGGCACCCGGCAGCGACCGCCGGACCCTGGACGGACGCAATCACCGGCTGCCGAATCGCCTGCACTGCTTCCATCATGTCGGTGCACACTCGGAACACCTCACGTTCCTCGTCGAGCGTGCGGTCCACCATTTCGCGCAGGTCGTGACCTGCCGAGAACACCGGACCCTGCGCGCGGACGACGATCACCGAGACGTCAGGTTGCTGCGCAAGAGCCCGCAGCGCGGCCGCGAACTCCGTCATCATCGCCACCGACAACGGATTCCGCTGCTTTGGACGATCGAGCGTCAGGTAGCCGATTGCCCCATACTGTTCGCTGATGACGTAGCTGCTCATAGGTCCTTGTCTACCACCGCCGACGCACGCCACATCCACCCCTCGTGAGTCTTTTTGGAGTCCCTGGACTCCAAAAAGACTCACGAGGGGCGGCGACGGGATTCGCGGTAGCTGCGATTGAACCGGAACCGCCGCTGCGTCGTGATCATGTCGATGGCAGAGAAAACGCCCGACAAATCGGACTCGTTCGCAGTTTGATGTTTAATGCAGGTCGTTTTGTAGTAGTCAGAAGCATTGATGCAGATGAGCTATCAACTGAGCTATAAGGAGTGATTGAGTCGACGACGGGATACGAGGGTCAGCGGGTGGTGCCGCTCAGCCCGCAACAGGCCGCGTTGTGGCTCGCGCAAAGGTTGAATCCTGACGTCCCCTTCGTCGTCGCACAGTACGCAGACCTCAAGGGACCGGTCGATACCGGAGCGCTGGCCGACGCTGCTCGGTGTGCGCTGAGGGAATTCGACGTCGCGACGGGGCCTTTGGTCGACATCGGAGGAGCGCCGCATCAAGTTCTCGGCGGCGCCGAGGCCGACGTCCCGGTCGTCGATGTGCAGCGCGAGTCCGATCCCGTGGCAGCCGCGCGTCGAATCATGTTGGCGGACTACACGCGGCCGGTGACCGATCCGGATTATGCGATGTTCGCATCCTTCCTCTTGCGCATCGCCGACGATCACTACTGGTGGTACGCACGGGCCCATCACGCTGTCCTCGACGGGTATGCGGCGATGCAGCTCATGCGGCGCACCACCGAGGTCTACCGATGTCTCGTGAGCGGTGACGACGTTGCGGAGGTGAAGTCGTCCGGGTTGGACGGCGTGATCGAAGCGGAGACGACCTACCGCGCGTCACGCCGGTACGAAACCGACGGCGATTATTGGCGGACGCAGGCGGACCGGCTGCCGCCGCCGAACAGCCTCGCGGGAACGATCGGACGCCCGACCGCGCACGCTCGTGTCGTGAGCGCCGCGTTGCCGGACGAGGCGTCGAATGTTCTGCAAGCGATCGGCGACAACCGCATTGCCGCGACCCTGATCGCCGCCTTCGCAACCTATCTATCGCGCATGCTGGACGTGGACGACCTCGTCCTCGGACTTCCTGTCGCCGCCCGGACCACGGCCGTTCTACGACGCGGTGCGGGCTCGACAGCGAATGTCGTTCCCCTCGTGCTGCGTGGCGTCTGCGACGCTACCGCCGACGACGTCGTGCAGTTGTGCAGCACTGAAATCCTGGATGCGCTACGCCACCAACGCTTTCCGCGCCACGAAATCTCGGCATCCGACGACCGACTCGTCCATTTCGGGCCGGTCGTCAACCTGATGATGTTTCGCAACGAGGTATCGATCGACGGCGTGCGCGGTTACGTCCACGTGCTCACCACTGGCCCGACGGTGGACCTGTCGGTCAATATCTATCCCGGTTACGACGAATCAGCCTGGCGCATCGATTTCGAGGCGAACGCCGACCCCTACAGCCAGGACGTCCTCGTCGATCACCACCGACGCTTCCTGTCGTTTCTGGGCAGTTTCGCCCAGAGTTTGGGCTCGGACGTCCCGGTCGGCGAGTTGGAGCTGTTTCAGGCGGGCGAACGCCGACGGTTCGTACCCGCGTCCGGCGAGCCCGGCGTCGAACCCGAATTGCTGCCGGACCTGTTCGCGTCCCGCCTCGCGGGGAACGAAAACCGCACGGCAGTGTCCGACGACCGAACCAGCCTGACTTACGACGAGCTCGACAAGGCAAGCAACCGGCTGGCCCGCGCCCTCATCTCGCGCGGGATAGGGCCGGAATCGTTTGTCGTCGTGGCGATTCCGCGCTCGATCGAATCGGTGACCGCGGTCTGGGCGGTCGCCAAGGCAGGGGCCGCGTTCGCCCCGGTCGATCCGACGCATCCGCTCGATCGGTTGCAGTTCATGATCACGGATTCCGGTGCGCGACTTGGTTTGGCTGTCCGCGGCGGCAGTGACCGGCTGCCGGATTCGGTGGAGTGGTTGTTCGTCGACGATCTCGACGCTGACGGCGATGCCACGACGATCACCGACTTAGACCGACTCGCGTCGCTACGCGTCGACCATCCCGCCTACATGATCTACACGTCCGGCACCACGGGCACGCCGAAAGGTGTGGTGGTCACTCACCGCGGCCTCGCCAATCTCGCCTGCGACATCCGCGAGAAGTACGCGATCGACGAGATGTCGCGCGTGCTGCATTTCGCGGCGCCGATCTTCGACACTGCTCTGGTCGAGATCCTCGCTGCGAGTCTGGCGACTGCCTGTCTCGTCGTCGCCGGCTCGACGACGTACGGCGGCACCGAGCTGCACGATCTGTTGTGCGCGGAGCGCGTCACGCACCTGCTGTGCACGCCGTCTGTGCTCGCGACTCTCGATCACAGCGAAACCGATCACCTACGACTCGTGCTCGTCGGCGGCGAGGCATGCCCGCCGTTGCTTGCGCGACGCTGGGCCGGTACGCGGACGATGCGAAATGCCTACGGCCCCACCGAGACAACGTGCAGCGTGACCCTCACCGATCCGCTGGATCCGGCGGCTTCCGTCTCGATCGGTCATCTGATGCGTGGTGTCAGTGCCGTAGTCCTCGACCACCGGCTGCAGCCGTGTCCGCCGCACAAATCAGGCGATCTCTACCTTGCGACGTCGGGTATCGCACGTGGCTACCACCACCGAGCCGACCTGACGGCAACCCGGTTCGTCGCCGCGCCGTTCGCCGACGAAGGCACGCGGATGTTCTACACCGGTGACATCGTCAGTTTCACCGGCGACGGGCAATTGGAGTTTCACGGTCGTCGGGATACCCAGGTGAAGATCAGGGGATTCCGGATCGAACTCGGTGAGATCGACGGCGTTCTCACCGAAGACCCGTCGGTCCAGTTCGCGGTGACGATCGTGCACGAGAACGATGCGAACGATCGGCTCCTTGTTTCCTACGTGCTCCCCGCTCGTGGGAAGTCGTTCGATCCGGGCCACCTTCGGCAACTGGTTCGACGCCGACTTCCGGCGTACATGGTGCCCGCGAGCGTGGTCGAAATTGCCACTGTCCCACTGACGCCGACGAACAAACTCGACGTGTCGGCGCTGCCGCCACCGACGTTCGGATCACGCTCAGGCCCTGGCCGAGAACCCGCCGACGAGGTCGAGCAGAAGCTGATCCGAATAGTCGGCGAGTGCCTGCACGTCGGCGATGTATCGGTCGACGACTCGTTCTTCGATCTCGGCGGTGACTCACTGTCGGCGACACGGTTGGTCGAACTCGTCAACAACGCATTCGACATCGAGCTGACCGTGCGGGACATCTTCGACGCCCCCGTGCTCGCGGACCTGATCGACGGCGTCCGACGACACCCGAAGGGCACCTCGAACGATGGTCCGAAACTCGGCAGTGTGCCGGTGCCGGAACATATTCCACTCGCTCCTGCGCAATCGTTCATCGATCGTTCTGCGCACGCCCCTGCTCTGTACAACTTGCCGTTCACGATTCGAGTGCGAGGCCCGCTCGACATCGACGCGCTGCGACGTGCGCTGGTCGACGTCCTGAATCGGCATACGCCGTTGCGCACGATCTATCCCGATTCTGCGGACGGTCCGGTGCAACGCATTCTCGACGCCGTCGATGTCGCTCCGAAACTTGTTGTTCTGCAAGGTGAAGCGTCTGCGGTCTGGGAGTTGGCCGAGCCCGTTCTGAGCGCGCCGTTCGACGTCCGCATCGTTGCGCCGATCCGTGCGCAATTGTTCGAGCTAGCCCCCGACGACCATCTCCTCGCCTGCGCGATCCACCACATCGCAGCCGACGGTTGGTCGTTGCACCCGATGGCCCAAGACCTCATCGCCGCGTACCTGGCACGGGCCGGAGATCGCGCACCCGACTGGGCGCCCTTGGCAGTCGATTACACGGACTACACCGTCTGGCACCACGCTCGACTCGGCGACGAGAACGATCCAAACAGCCTTGCTGCGCGGCAAATCGGCTATTGGCGTCACGAATTAGCCGATCTCGCGGCGCCGTTGGAGCTGGACAGCAATCGTTCTCGACCTGACCGATGGACCTACGGTGCGGGTCGCGTGCGGCTCACGAAGCTTGCCGCCGGGCTGGGTGGCGCGTTGCGGGCAACCGCGAGCAAGCACCGAAGCAGCCTGTACGTCGCACTACTCGCGTCGGTCGCGATGCTGCTCGCCGACGTCACCCGCCGCACCGATATTGCAATCGGCACCCCGATCGCTGGACGCAGCGAGAGCGCACTCGACGGAGTTGTGGGCATGTTCGTGAACACGCTGGTCCTGCGCGTTCATGTCGATCCGACAGCATCGTTCGACGACGTCGTCGACACGGCTCGAGCCGCGCACTTGCGTGGACTGGCGAATGCCGACATCCCGTTCGACCGACTGGTGCAGGTACTCGATCCCCCGCGCAGCGCTGTCCGGCATCCGTTTTTCCAAGTTGCGGTCTCGTTCGACAATTTTACGGCCGCAACACTGTCCGCGGACGGTCTCGGCTTCGAACTAGAGCCACACCCGCTCGGCGTTGCCAAATGCGACCTGCACTTTCACTTCGCCGAGACCGACGACGATAGGGGAGTGGCCTGCGAAATCGTGTATTCGACCGACGTGTTCGACGGTGCCGACGTCGCGCACATCGTCGACCGGTACGAAAAGATCACCAGCGCCATCCGGGACGGCGCGTCCTGAGTACGCGCTGGGCATTGCGGACAGTGGTGGCGTTGATTCTGGTGCTCGGGCTGAATCCGGTTGCTTCTGCGGATGTTCCGATTGGTCGCGAGCACGTCATCAGCGTGTATTCGCCGGCGATGGGCCGCTCGATTCCGATCTGGGTGCTGCCCGCGACGACTGCGGGGCGGCCCGTCGTCTACCTGCTCAGTGGTGTCGATGGCGGAGAGCTTGGCGGTTCGTGGACCCAGCGCAGTGACATCGCGTCGTTCTTTGCCGACAAGAACGTCAATGTCGTTGTGCCACTGGCTGGACGGAGCAGCTACTACACCGACTGGATCGCCGACGATCCCGTCCTCGGCCGAAACAAATGGGCGACCTTTCTGACTCGCGAGCTACCGCCCGTCATCGATTCGACGTTGGACACCAGTGGCCGAAATGCGATTGCAGGACTGTCGATGTCAGCCCTTTCGGTGCTGAATCTCGCCATCGAGTCGCCAGGGCTGTATCAAGCAGTCGGATCCTTCAGCGGCTGCGCCCAAACGAGCGACCCGCTCGCGCAAGCGCTCGTCTTCTCGCAAGTCGCCAACTACGGCGGCAACGCCCTGAACATGTGGGGTCCGCCGGGTGCTCCGGCGTGGGCGGATCACGATGCGTGGCTGCACGCCGACCGATTGCGCGGCACCACCCTCTACATCAGCGCCGGAACGGGATTACCCGGACCGCATGAAAACCTCAATGCCGCCGAGATCAACGGAAACTTCCAGGCGCTCGTCGATCGGATAACAGTCGGCGGCCTCTTCGAAGCAATCGTCAATCGGTGCACCACACCATTCGTGGATCGACTCCGTGCTCTGGGAGTGCCTGCCACAGTGAACCTGCATCCGACCGGATCGCATTTGTGGCCGTACTGGCAAGACGACATCCACAACGCATGGCCGACTCTCGCCGCCGCGGTCGGCGCGTAGGCCGAGGTCGAACTCGTGGGGCGATACCTGCTCGCAGCAAGTCCGCTGACCGGTCACGTCGCGCCGATGCTGCAAATCGGCGCGGATTTGCGCCGTCGCGGCCATGACGTGCGCATGTTGTCCGGCGCCGACTACTGCGACGCAATCCGCGACGCCGGACTCGAGGCGATCGCGTTGCCTACCGCCGCGGTGGCGCACCCTCCAGACCTGTCCTTCCCGCGCGGCTTGCCGCACCTGTTGCGGAACTGGCTGACAGGGCGCGCAGATATTCGGTCCGTCTTCATCGCACCACTTCTCGCGCAGCACAAGGCATTGCGGGCGGCACTGGGCGGTGACCCGGTCGACGCGGTGTTGGTCGACATCGCGTTCGTCGGTGCGATTCCGCTGTTGCTCGGCGACGATGCGCGTCCACCAGTGTTGGTGTGCGGCGTCGGCCCATTGATGTTGTCGAGCGCCGATTCCCCGCCTTTCGGAGTCGGCTGGCAGCCGCGAACGTTCCTGACCTACCGCATGATGAATCGGGCCGTGCATCGCGTGCTCTTCGCCGATGTCCAGCGGGAGCTGAATCGAACGTTGCGCGCCGCTGCGCCGCGCAGTTTGCCGGTGTTCGTCACCGACTGGCCGCTCCTTGCCGATCGGCTGCTGCAGTTGACCGTTCCCGAATTCGAGTACCCGCGTCGCGATCTGGCCGAGACGGTGGTCTTCACCGGTCCGGTGCTGCCCGGTCCAGCTCAGACGCCACGGCTCCCGGACTGGTGGAATGACCTCGACGGTGCGCGTGCTGTCGTACTCGTCACCCAGGGGACCTGGGACAACAGCGATCTCGATCAGCTGATCGGCCCGACGGTCCGCGCCTTGGCCGACCAGGATTGTCTCGTGATCGCGACGACGGGCCGACAGGCAGCGCTCGGGCGAGAAGTGCAAGCTGGCAACGCTCGTGTCGTGGATTACGTGCCGTACTCGCTGCTCATGCCGTACGTCGACGTGATGATCACCAACGGCGGCTACGGCGGCGTGCACTACGCGCTGGCCAACGGTGTACCGCTGATCGTCGCAGGCGATACCGCAGACAAGCCCGAGATCGCGGCGAGAGTCGCCTACACCGGCGCAGGCATCGATCTCAAAACCGGCAAGCCCAGTGAAGGTGCAATCGCCGCCGCGGTGCGCACCGTGCTGAACACGCCGGAGTACCGCGCTGCAGCGCGACGACTGAGCAAGAACATCGCCGCCTCGCATGCGCTCGACACGATCGCCGAGACGCTAGGCCAGGCGGCCGACACCACCGGTTAGTCCACAGCGTCGCTGGTAGCGGCGCTCGGCGTAGGCGAGGTCGTCGCGCCACAAGCGCGCGGCTGCGTGCCGCATGAGTGGGCGGAACGCGGGCTCGGCGCGTCGTGCGAAGCGAAATCCAGGGCGGGGTGAATGTGCGACGACTGCTTCGACGATAGCGGTGCGGGGTCTGCCGTCAGGTCCGAGACCCATTGGGGTGGCATGGGTTTCGACGACGCTGCCGGTGCCTTCGCCCTCGATGATGCGCATCACGATCGTGCGGGGGTCCGGACTGGTGAACTCCGCCGTGCTCGGGGCGCCCAAGCTACCCACGACGCGGAAGGTGACGGTGACAACGAACCGGTCGTCGGTGTCGTCCGGGGTCGAGACGACGTCGAGGTGCGTGAACGAGTAGGGGTGGAACCAAGCTCCGTGCCACGGGTCGAGGCGGTTGGCGATGATGTCGACGGGTTCGCACACGCCGATAACGGTCGCCACGGCGCTGATTCTCGGGTGCGGAGGACGAGCGGGCATGACCGGTCGGTCGAGCGGCGTTTCACCGCCGACGCCGTCGAGCCGAACCCAGGCAAGAACCCCGTCGTCGTAGCAGGGAAACGGCGACCAGCCGCGTCGCCCTTGCGGCTCGAGGAGCAGCCCGTGCCAGCGGCAGCGGAGTCCGTCGCAGTCGACGACGGCTGTGCTCAGCGGTGCGCCGAGATGCGGGCAGGCGCCGGGACCGACGTGCAACTCGCCGTCGCGGTCGCGCCATGCGACGAGCTCGATGCCGCCGATGGTGCCGCCGTACGGACGGTCGTTGCGGACGTCGCGGCTCGCTGCCAATACGTACCAGTTTCCTGAAGGGCGGTGTTGGCTGCGGCGCAGCGCTTCGCCGATCAGGCCGGGATCTGCGTCCTGGTAAGTCGGAGTTTGCTGTTTCCACGGATGGGGTGGCACGGGCTGAAGCGGCAGCGTCGCAGGCCAATGACGGGTCACAAGGTCGCGCAGGGTCATGATCGCGAGTCCTGTCGTTCGGCGAGACGCCGCAACACCATGTTGCGACCGCGGGTAGGAACGGTGTGCAGGTCGTGCCCGCTGATCTGCCATTGCGCGAGCAGATTGTTCGCCGCCTGCATGCCGGTTGTCGCTGCGCGTTCCATCAGGGCGACTGGCAGATCGATCCGGACCGAATCGCCTGCGAGCATGAGCCTCGGATGCGGAGTGGTGACGGTGGGACGTTCGGCATGGCTCCCAACGCTGAACAGGGGGCAATCGGCGCGGAGTTGGGTGCGTTCGGCCACGATGCCTGCCCGGGCCGTCTCCGGATAGATCTCTTGCAGCCTGGTCAGCAACTGGGTCCGGATGTGTGGGATGTCGTCGGTGTCGAGGGCGTACGCGTGCAACTCGACTACCGCGCCCTCGCCGCCCCGGTTGCGGACCCAGTCCTGCGCCTCGGCCTCGTACCGGTCCAGCACGCTGATGTTGTCCAGTGGAGGAGTGCCGCCGTTTGCAAGGAACGCCGGTCGGTCAGCGTCGACGGCACGGTCCAGCCACAGGCGTACGACGAGAAACCCCGGCGCGGATCCGAGCGCTGCGACACGTGCGCGCCAGCTCGAGTCGCCGAGGTCGGGCGAGGCGTCGACGAGGGTGCGCAGGCCGCCCGTATCGAGTGCCACGACGACGCCGTCGGTGTCGATACTGTCACCGGTGTGGTCGTGGATGCGGAACGTGCGCTCGCCGCCTGCTTCGATTCCGGTGACGCTGGTGGACGTGCGAATTTCAGTGGTGCGCGCGGCCAAGTACTGCTGCAGTGGGGTCCACAAGGCTGTGTCGTAGTTGGCCGTCGGAACGTCGAACAGCAGCCCTTCCGACGAGCCGAGGAAGTAGACGTGGAACATCATCGCCAGCTCGGCCGCCGACATCCGATCAGGTTTGGCGAAGAAGCTGCGGGAAAATACCTCGAACGCCAAATGTCTTGCGGCCGAAGGAAAACGGATCGACTGAAGCCAGGTGTCGGCATCGATGTGATCGAGTTGCTGATAGATCCGCGGCACCGATACTGCCGCCAGCGGAGCCGCGGCCCGCGCATCGAGGCGCGGGAAGTCTCGGAGCCGGAAGGTGTGGCTGCGCATCGCGAAGGCAAGGGCGTTCCACGGGGGAGTGCGGGGCAGACCGCGGAAGCTGTCGCTGCGGCCGTCCTCGTCGCGTAACGGGTAGTCCTCGACGCTGTGGAAGCGGCGCAGTTTCGGGTCGGTCCGGGCGAGCAAGGCTCGCAGGTTGTAGTACTGGCGGAAGAACGCGTGAAAGCCGCGGTTGAGCGCCAATGGCGTGCCGTGGGCGTCGTGCTCCGTCCAGCCGGCCACTCGGCCGCCGAGATGCGGTTCCTTTTCGTAGACCACAACCTCGACGCCGCGTTCGGCCAAGCCGGTCGCCGCCGCAAGTCCTGCTATGCCGGCGCCGACAATCCCGACCCGTGGCCGCTGCGGCAGATGCTCGGTATCGGGGTAGCCGCGAACGGCGCGATGGGTCACGACGCGGCGATCGGTGCCGACGCGATCGGTCATGCGGGGTCTCGCTGCTTGTCCGAGGTCCGCGGCGCTTCGGAGGTCCGCAGCCGTTCCCAGCGCAGCAGCACCGCGGTGACCAGCGCGAAGCCGAACAAGAAGTCTTCGATCGGGATGTCCCACGGTGCTCGCAATCCAGTGATGTGGTCAGGGTTGTAGAGGACGAGCGGGGCGGTCAGTTTGGTCAGCCACCCATCGACCGGGATCTGGAAAGCAAGAACGATGACCATCGCGATCCAGTAGGCGGGGCGACGGAATAGTCCGGTTCGCAAGAACGCCAATTCCCACGCGCAGACCACAACCACGGCCAGGACCGCGGGAACCGTGTAGCCGAGCCCGGTCACTGCGGCTGCTTCGCTTTCCGGCGTACGCGCGACAGGAGCGATTCGACTGCACCGTAGGTGAGCAGCGCGCAAATCGGGATGACGAGAAAGAACGCGACCTCTTCGAGCGGGATGTCGAACGGCAGCAGCACTCCGGTGAGGTATTGGGGGCTGTAGGTCCACGCACCTGCCGCGATAGCGATGGCGTCCCACAGCAGAAACACCAGAGCCACCGGCAGCACGGCCCGGACGAGCAACATCGGTCGCCGATAGACCCGTGCGCCGATCACCTCCAGGGGAAGCGTGATCACCAGACAGGCCGCCATCACGATCAGGTACTGCCATCGGTCCAGGTTCATCGCCGGACCTTTCGGGCGACCTGCAGCTCGGCGGCGCGCGGCCCCCGCCGCGCCCAGACCGCCCTCGCATAGGCCGGTCCGGCGACCGCGACGCGACGACCCTGGCCGACGGTGGCGCGGCGGGTGAACACCGCGAAGTCGTCAGCTTCGATGCGGTCGAGGATCTCCCGGTACAACAGCAGTGCGGTCTGAACGCAGGGACGTGAAACCGGATGCAGCAGTGCGACACCTTGGGACGCGTAGCGATAGATCTCGCGGGTCTTCTCGTGCTGGTCGGCCAACGCGGCGCGGACCCTGGCATCGGTGCGCCGATTGGTGCGGCACCACTCCAGCAGGGCGCGGTCCACGCCGAATGCCGCGAGTTCGTCTGCCGGTAGGTAGATACGTCCGCGGTCGATGTCCTCGGCGACATCGCGCAGGAAGTTGGTGAGCTGGAACGCTTTTCCGAGCGCGGCGGCGAACGGCGCAGCCGTCGCAGGGTCGACGACGGTGCCGAGGATCGGCAGCACCTGCAACCCGATCACGTCCGCTGAGCCATACACATAGCGGTCCAGCGCGGCACGGTCGGGATAGTCGGTGACGGTCAGATCCATCCGCATCGACGCCAGGAAATCGTCGAACAGTGCGCCGTCGATGTGGTAGCGCTGCGCGGTGTCGATCACGGCGGCAACGACCGGGTCGTCGCTGAATCCGCGAGTCAATCCGTCGCTCAGCTGGTCTGCGAGTGCGGCGAGCCGCTCCTCGGGCGAGGAACCGGGCGCGGGGGTGTCGACGAGATCGTCAGCAAGGCGGGCGAATCCGTACAAGGCGTGGATGGCCGGTCGTTGCGCGGGCGCCAGCAATCGAGTCGCCAAGAAGAACGTGCGACCGTGCGTGGCGTTGAGGCGCTTGCATTCTTGGTAGGCGGTCCGCAGTCGGGCATCAGTGATATCGGCCGCGTCGAGTTCGGTGCGCATTGTCTCCCCTCGCGCTCAGCTGGCTCGGTCGCTGCAGATGAGCGCCATCTCGGTCAGGGCGTGCCGGGTCCACGGTTCGAAATCGGGTCCGTTCAACAGATGCAACGCTCGGTCGACGCGCTCGTCGATCATCTGCTCGGCACGCGTACGTGCTCCTGTGGACTCGATCAACGCGCACGCGTGCTCGACCGCGGCGTCGTCGAGGGTTTGCTCGTGCCAGACCGCACGCAACTTCGCCCCTACTCCCGGTGCCGCAGACTGCTGAGCGAGCGTGACGACGGTGGTCGCTTTGCGCTCGCGGACGTCGTCGCCGATGGGTTTGCCGGTCACCGAAGGGTGGCCGAAGACGCCGAGTACGTCGTCACGAATCTGGAATGCCTCGCCGATGAGGGTTCCGTATTCGCCGAGGATCGCGAGCACCGAAGGGGTGCAGCCAGCCAGGTGTGCGCCAAGCTCCAGCGGGCGCCGAACCGTGTAGTTGCCCGATTTGCGGCGCGCGATGTCGAGCACCTGCTGCAGCGGGGGTGTGCCTGCGACGTCGTTGAGCAGATCGGCGAGCTGTCCCGCAGCGAGTTCGCTCCGCATCCCGTCGTAGGACGACCATGCGCGCGCCAGCGCATGTTCGTCGAGCCCGCATTCGCGAAGCATCTGTTCGGCCCAGACGAGGCACAAGTCGCCGAGCAGGACCGCTGCAGCTTCGCCGAATCGCGCGGACCCGAAGAGGCCCTGGCGGCGATGCCACTCGGCGAGCTGCACATGCGCAGCGGGTCGGCCGCGGCGTTGCTGCGAATCGTCCATGACGTCGTCCTGCAGAAGAGCGAACGCATGCAGCAGTTCCAAGCTCGCCGCCGCGCGCACCGCGACTCCGTTCTCGCCGCTACCGCACCGCCAGCCGAGATACGCAAAGGTCGACCGCAGAGACTTGCCATCGCGGACGAACTCGGTGAGGACGGAGGCTGCGGCCTCGCCGCCTGGTCCATGCAGATGCTCTTCGCAACGCGCGCGCACGAAACCGTCGATGTGCTGCTGGACGGTGGCACGAAAGCCAGCGCGCCACACGTCGAAGTCCATGGCTGTGGGAGAGTTGGCGCGCGACCGAGCGGCTCCACCCGACACAGCCAAGGTGTTGTTGCTCGGTCGAAATGCTTCGGTTATTTCCGACATCGTCGCCCTCCAGCGTGCTTTGCGGATGTCTCCGTCTACCCCAACACGTTAGCGCCGAAACGATGCAAAAGCGATGCAAGACCGAAAGGTCCTGCACTCGTGTCGATCTCGCACAAATTCTCGAACGATAGGAGAAGATCAGCCCCATGATCGAACCGAGCCGGTGGCGCAAGACGACAGTTGTGGCGCTATTCATGGCTCTCGGGCTGTTTTCGACGACGTTGATCCCGAAGGCACTCGTCCAGAGCGCGTCCGCAGCTCCTGGTGGCCGCGAGCAAGTCCTCTCGGTGTTTTCGCCGGCTATGGCCAAGTCGATTCCGGTCTGGGTGTTGCGCGCGGCCGATCCTGGCCGACCTGTCGTATATCTGCTCAACGGTGTCGACGGCGGTGACAGCGGGGGTTCGTGGGCCGGTCGCAGCGACGTCGCGAGTTTCTTCGCAGACAAAGACGTCACCGTCGTCGTGCCGCTCGCTGGGCGAAGCAGTTACTACACGGACTGGATTGCCGACGATCCGATCCTCGGCCGGAACAAGTGGGCAACCTTCCTCACACGCGAGTTGTCGGCTTTCATCGATTCGACGTTCAACACGAACGGCAGAAGCGCGATTGCGGGACTATCGATGTCGGCAACGTCGGTGTTGAATCTTGCGATCGAGCAGCCAGGTCGGTACCAGGCCGTGGGGTCGTTCAGCGGGTGCGCACGAACCAGCGACCCGATGGCTCAGGCGCTCGTGTACTCCCAGGTCGCAACCTTCGGCGGCAACGCCGCGAATATGTGGGGACCTCCCGGCGCACCGGGTTGGGCGGATCACGACCCGACCTTGCACGCCGACCGCTTGCGCGGCACCGCGCTCTACATCACGGCCGGTAACGGACTACCGGGACAGCACGAGGCGCTCAACGATCCGAGCATCAACTGGAACGTCGGCGCGCTGCTCGATCGAGAAACGGTCGGCGGTGTGTTGGAATCGGTCGTCAGCCAGTGCACCGGCCAGCTCGTGGACCGGCTTCGTTCGCTCGGAATACCCGCCGCGGTCACTCTGCGACCGGCAGGCACGCATTCGTGGCCCTACTGGCAGGACGACCTGCACAACTTCTGGCCGATCGCCGCAGGTGCAATTGGCGCCTAGAGCGTGCGCCGCCACTTGATCCGCGTGTAGGCGACGCGGAAACCCTGGCGCTCCGCGTTGCGCTGCGAGCCGCTCCCTGCCTCCGCAACCATCATCGCCAGGTCGCAGCCATGATCGGCGGCGTAGCGCATCCGCTCGATGAGCAGCGCGGATTGCAGTCCGCGGCGACGCATTTCGGGAACCGTGGATGAGCCTGCGAACAGCGCGACTCCGTCGTTGATCGTCAGCACACCCGCGGCACCCGGCACCCCATCGATCTCGGCGAGGAAGCAGACGCTGTCGTCTCGTTCGACAGTGATGGCGCCGACCTGCTGCAGAAATTCGACCAGCTCAGGGTGTTCGAGCGACCATCCTCGCCCGCTGACGTTGCTCCATACGTCTGCCTCGTCTTTGCCGATCGCGCGTACCGTTATGCCCGAATTCGGTTCGCGCGACGGCGCCTCGATGGGCTGATAGACCACGTGGCTGATCTCGATCGGGGAGTAGCCGCGCTCGGTGAGCAACTGCAACGCCTCGACACCGGCGAGCGGGCATACCTCGTGATCGGCGACCGCGCCGCGATCGGCGAAGAACTGCTCGATCGAGGTGAGCCCCTCGGCGGTCAGGGTCTCGAAGACGCCGAGTCCGAAGCTCTGCGTCACAGGCGAATCGACGCCGTCGAAGATGGCGTACGCGCCCGCGGACTCGATCCATTCGGCGCCACACTCCGGGTCGATGCGGTGATGCGCATCGGCAAAGGCGGTACAGCCGCGTCCTTCGGCGAGCTCGAGCCGCCGGGCAAGGGCAAGGTCGGAAAATGGCATGGGGCAACAATCCCCGATGCGACACGGTGGTGCCACCGAATTCTGCGATTCGCACAGTAGGGTCCGAGCATGACCAATCTGAACGTCGTCGCAGTCATCCAGGCCAAGCCGGACACGATCGAGGAAGTCCGGGCCGTGTTGGCCGACTTGGTCCGTGCATCACGCGCCGAGCCGGGCTGCGTGTCGTACGACCTGAACGAGTCTCTCGCGGCGCCCGGTACTTTCGTTGCGATCGAATCGTGGCGTAGTCAGGAAGACTTGGCCGAGCACGCGAAGTCGCAGCACATGCGAGCCGCGTTGTCGGCGGTCGGCGATCGACTCGCGGCCGCACCTGCGGTCCACCCGCTCACCCCCGTCGACATCTGATCCCCTCGCCTATCCGCGCGACCGCCGCGTACTGATTCCAGGGGTTCTGTAATTGCGGCCGAGCCACCACAGGCCGGCCATGAGTACGACGCCGATTGCAAGGAAGACGACGATCGCATAGCGCCATTGGTAAATCAGTGCGAACGCGTAGCCGAACCACAGCCCGGTCAGCAGAGCAAGGTAGGCCATGCTGCCGATGAGATTCAGCGCGGTGCGCTGCGCGCGGGGGAGCCGAAGAGGTCGCGACCACTTGAGCGGTCCCAGACCAACTTCGATTCGTACTGCCATCGGTACCCCTCAGCGAACGCGGAGTTCCGAGGTTAGGCCGCGCCAGATCGTGAAGTCGTGAAGACACGCCTGAGCCGGACCCATTCGAGACCGAACCGCGACTGACGAAGCGCGCCACTAGAGTCGACCTCGTCCGGACCGGTCGGCCGAAAGAGGTTTCCTCGTGCTCGTTGCCGACCTGAGAGCGAACCTCCCAGCCGACCGACTTGTCGTCGATCCCGCGGTCATCGAGCGCTACCTGCACGACGAGGCCGAGTGGGCACCCTTCGAAAGCCCGCTCGCGGTCTTGCGCCCTCGAACCGCGGAAGAAGTGCAGGTCGCGGTGCAACTGTGCGCCCGCTATGGCACCCCGATCGTCCCGCGCGGCGCCGGTACCGGTCTGTCCGGTGGGGCTAATTCCAGCCGTGACTGTCTGGTCGTCGCGTTCGACGCGATGACGGCGATCAAGGAGATCGACCCTCTGGAACGGCTCGCCGTCGTAGAGCCGGGTGTCGTCAACGACGACCTTCGGCGCGCGTGCGCCGACCTGGGTCTCTGGTATCCGCCGGACCCGGCGAGTTCACCGTGGTCGACGATCGGCGGCAACGTCGCGACAAACGCGGGCGGCGTGTGCTGCGTGAAGTACGGCGTCACCGGCGACTACGTCCTCGGCATGCAAGTCGTGACAGGAGGAGGCGAGCTTGTGCGGCTCGGCCGTCGAACACGCAAGGGCGTCGCCGGCTACGACCTCACGGGGCTGATGGTCGGATCCGAAGGCACTCTTGGTCTGATCACCGAAATCACTGTGCGCCTGCGGCCGAGGCGCGAGCCTGAGCGCACCATCGCGGGATATTTCGACACACTCGTCGACGCCGGTCGCGCAGTCGCGGCGGTGGCATCGAGGGGAATTACACCGTCAGCCCTCGAGTTGGTGGACCGGCAGTGCCTGCTCGCTGTCGATGCGTGGAAGAACATGGGCCTGTCGGTCGACGCGAACGTCGTCCTGCTGGGTCGAGTCGATACTGCGGGCAGCGTCGGCGACGACGAGGCCCGCGCGGTCCGAGCGGCGTTCGACGAGGCTGGCGCTACGTGGAGCGCGCAATCAACGGATCAGGCCGAATCCGATGCGTTGTTCGCAGCACGACGATTGGCCTACCCCGCGATGGAGCGGCTGGGTCCGGTACTGACCGAAGACATCTGTGTGCCGATCCGTGCCGTCCCGGACATGCTTGCGCGCATCGAACAGGTTGCCGCGCTGCGTGATACGACGATCGCGAATATCGCACACGCCGGCGACGGGAACTTGCATCCACTCCTTATCGCTCCGCGCGAGGACGACGCGGCTCGCGCCCGCGCGCAGGCCGCATTCAGCGACATCATCGATGCCGCACTGGAACTCGGCGGAACCGTGACCGGCGAGCACGGCGTCGGGCTGCTCAAGATGGCGGGACTGGCCAAGGAATTGCAGCCCGCCGTGCTCGACATGCATCAGAGCATCAAGCGCGGCCTGGATCCGTACGGCATTTTGAACCCGGGCAAGGTCGTCTATTGATGCCCGAAGCGCAGCTGGTACCTCATCCGTTCGTTGTCGGAGTGCTTTGCCCGGTCGACCAGATGCGGGTCGAGTCCGTGAGCTTCCATCCGAAATCGCCGCCACACATAGCTGAGCGCAATGGTGAAAATGACGAATGGAACGACCATCATGGCGAGCATTGCGACCTTGATCCACAGCTCTCCTGGTAGCAGGAAAACGAGCAGGAAGAAGGGCAGCGTCGGTACGAAGAACCGCAACAGCCACCGCCGCTCAGCCCCGGGCCCGACCAGATCGTTCTCGACCCAGGGGTGCAGTGACTCAGGAAGCGTGCGGCCGATCGCGTAACCGACAAATTGTGAAGGCGTCGGAGTATTCATGACTTAACGCTACGTCTCTGCGGCGCTTTGTCCAGAGGTCAGAGGCACTTTTCGCTGTTGTCGCCACGGCTAGTCTTTTTCCAACGGCAAGGGCCCGCGGCCCTCGCGCTCATCGACGTAGAAGAGCACCAAAGTCGCGGCGAGTATCCCCGCCGGGATGAATGCCGCGTAGTGGCTCAGCGCCTGCGTCGAGACTGCACCTATGACCGCTCCGACCGCGAATGCGCTGATGATCCGCGCATAGACACCGGCGACCTTGCGGGACTCGGGTTTGTGATCGACGACGCCGGCGTAGAGCGCCTCGGTGAAACGCAGCAGGTTGCCAGTGGTGGCAATCGCCATGTAGGACAGCGACCCGACCGTTCGGAACAACCCCATCTGGATAGCCGCCACGAAGGAGACCGGCACGGTGACCAACGCGTTGTTCCAACTGAGTGGAACGAAAGCAACCGCAACGAGGACCAGGATTTGCGCCACGATCGCCAATCGAATCGGATGCGCTGTGAGGCGATGGGAGCGCTCACTTTTGAGCAGATTCGCAAAGGCCACGCCGACCAGAAATGCCAAGATCGGCCATAGATGACCCACGGCGGCTTGCCATTCCGCTGCAGCGAGGTTGACGCCGAGGAGGATCACGTTGCCGGTCTGGGCGTTTGCGAACACGCCGTCACGGCTGACGAAGGTGTAGCCGTCAAGAAATGCGCTGGAAGCGGTGAGCAGCAGCGCGAACCGAAGTGTTGTCGACGTCTGGGATTCCATCAAGGTGCATTCTCTATCGCCGCCTTGAGGTTTTTCAGTGTGATTCGGATATTTCGGCGATTGAACACGCTGAAGCTGGGTGTGCCGGTCAGGAATGGATCGACGACGGCGGTGAGCGCATCGGGCCACGAACGTCGCCCGTCGGTCCAGGTCTCGGTCACCCTGGTGCCGCCGTCGGTCGCCTCGAACGTGTAGTCCCACGACGCGACGGAGACCTTGATGAGAGGCTTGAAAACTCCCACGCGCGGACCTCGAATGCGAATCGTTCGCCGGGTTCGGCTGCGGTGACGACGCATTCGGTGGTCCAGCGAAAGCCAAATCGCTCGTTGTGGCCGTCGAACACCGTTCCTACCTGCGTGTTCGCGCTGTCGGCCGATGGCTGCATCGTCGCGCCGCGATTTTCGGGACTCCAGTGCCTCGTCAGGGTCGGGTCGCTGACCTTCGCGTACACCGTCAGCGGATCCGCTGCGATGTCGATGCTTTCGGAAACCGTGAAGGTGCGGGGCATCAGTGCTGCTTGACCGCGACCGCGTCGATGACGAACACGAGAGTCTCGTTGGGCTTGATTCCGTTGCCGCCCTTGCCGTATCCGAGCGAGGCAGGCACGACCAGCAGCCTGCGCCCGCCTTCCTTGAGCCCGATGAGGCCCTGGTTCCAGCCTTCGATGACGCGCGCTTTTCCGACGTTCTCGACGGTGAACGGCTCGCCGCGGTTCCAGGAGGCGTCCTTTTCGGCCTTGTCCGACCAGGTCACAAGGTCGTACTGCACGGTCGCGTCGTCACCTGCCTTGACTTCGGTTCCGGTGCCGGGCGTGATGTCTTTGATCAACAGCTCGCTCGGCGGTGCGCAGTTGTCGGGGATCGTGATTTCCGGCCTCGCGTTCGCCGCCCCGCTGACGGTGATCGCGTCGGCGGTGCACGCCGCAAGCGGCGTGGTAGCGCTGGAGGTTGCTGGGCTGCCGGTAGTTGTCGGCGAAGAGTTCGATGCGCTCTCGTTCGAGCTGCATCCCGCCACGCCCGCGCCAGTGAGAAGCACCGTCGCGACAGTCATGATCTTGATCGAATTGCGCACGGTTGGCCAGCGTAGCCGGTGGGCTCTGATACATTTTTGTATCGATGTGCTCGGCGACCAATGGAGGTTTCGTGCCCAACTTCGGTGACTTTCAACTGGAGATCTACTTCGGTGGTTTGGGTGGCGTGCTGCCGACCATGCCGATGACGTACAGCGAGTTGGAAGAGCGCGCGAAGTATGCGCTGCCGCCGGGCATCTGGTCGTATGTCGCTGGGGGAGCGGGTGACGAGCTCACGCAACGGGTGAACGTCACGGCATTCGAGAAGTACGGACTGATTCCGCGGATGCTCCGTGCGTCGAAGGAGCGCGACCTCTCGATCGAGCTGTTCGGTATGACGCTGCCGTCACCGATCTTCATGTCGCCGGTCGGCGTCATCGGGCTGTGCTCGCAAGACGGTCACGGCGATATCGCTACGGCCAAGGCTGCCGCGAGGACGGGCGTTCCGATGGTGATGTCGACGCTGACCGTCGACCCGATGGAAGACGTCGCCGCCCATTTCGGCAACACGCCCGGCATGTTCCAGCTCTACACGCCTACCAACAAGGACGTGGCGCAGAGCTTCGTCAGCCGGGCCGAGGCGTCGGGGTTCAAGGCGATCGTCGTCACGCTCGATACCTGGGTGCCGGGCTGGCGACCGCGCGACCTGTCCACGTCGAACTTCCCCCAACTGCGGGGCCATTGCCTGGCCAACTACTTCTCCGACCCGGTATTCCGTGGACTGCTGGCCAAGTCGCCCGAAGACGACCCGAAAACCGCAATCCTGACGTGGATCTCGATGTTCGGCAATTCGCTGACGTGGGACGACCTCGACTGGTTGCGTTCGCTGACAAAGTTGCCGATCGTGCTCAAAGGGATCTGTCATCCCGAGGACGCGCGACGCGCCAAGGACGCGGGCGTCGACGGCATCTACTGCAGCAATCACGGTGGACGGCAGGCGAACGGCGGCATCGCCGCGATCGATCATCTCTCCGATGTTGTGGAGGCGGTCGACGGTCTGCCGGTGTTGTTCGATTCCGGAATTCGCAACGGCAGCGACATCGTCAAGGCGCTGGCACTCGGTGCGACGGCGGTCGGCATCGGGCGTCCGTACGCCTACGGGCTGGCGCTCGGTGGCGTCGACGGTCTTGTCCACGTGCTGCGGTCGTTGCTCGCGGAGGCGGACCTGCTGATGGCGGTCGACGGCTATCCGACCATCGCGGACCTGAATCCCGAAGCAATTCGACGTGGCTAAGCCGGTCACCAAGCGGCGCACAGAAACTCGCGAACGACTCGTCGATGCGGCCTACGAAGCTTTCGCCGATATCGGGTTCGGTCGCTCGACGGTCGAGCAGGTGTGCGAGCGCGCCGGCTACACGCGGGGTGCGTTCTATTCGAACTTCACTTCGCTCGACGAGTTGTTCCTCGCGATGTGGGAACGGAAATCGGCCGAACTGCTGACCGGCGTGCGCGCTGCGTTGGACGACGATGCCCCGGCGGTGCGGTCTGTCGGCGATATCGTCGAGCACTTCGCCGGCGTCGTTCCGATCGACGACGTCTGGTACCGCATCACTGCCGAGTTCACCGCACATGCGTTGCGCCATCCGTCGTTACGACGGGTGATGGCGGCGCGCGAAGCTGCGATCAGCGCAGCGCTCACACCCGTTCTAGAGACCTTGCTCAATCGGATCGGGCGCACGATTCCCGACCATGTTGCGATGGGGCAAGCGCTCGTCGCCGTCCACGACGGCACCACTGTACAAGTGCTGCTCGAGCCGGACGATGCAGTCGTTCGTGCGCGCCGCATCACTCTGCTCACGCACGTCATCACCGCCTACTCGGAGGACCGAAAATGAGCAACGACGCTCGTATCAACGGCTGGACCGCAGACGGATTCGAATCGGTCGGTGCGTCATTCGCGAAGCTCATCGGACCGGGTCGGCCCGGCGGTGGAGCACTCACGATCAGTGTGCACGGTGAGCCGGTCGTGAATCTGTGGACCGGATACGCCGACGCCGCCCGGACCACGCCCTGGACCGAGAACACCGGCGCGGTCGCATGGTCGGCAACCAAAGGTCCGACGGCGATGGTCATCCACCGGCTGGTCGATCGCGGCCTCCTCGACTATGACGAACCCGTCGCACGGTACTGGCCTGAGTTCGCGCAGCAAGGCAAGGGCACGATTACGGTCCGCGACGCTCTCACACATCGTGCCGGCTTGTCTTCGGTCGTCGGATTGACAACTCGGCCAGCGGATTTCCTCGACCTGGAGCTCATGGAGTCGCGCATTGCGGCCGCTCGTCCGCGTCTCCACGGGGTCCCCGCGTACCACGGCCTGACCTACGGCTGGGTCCTCGGCGGACTGGCGCGCTCGGTTACCGGCTCGTCGCTGCCGGACCTCTTCCGCACCGAACTGGCTGAACCGCTCGGTGTCGACGGACTGCACCTGGGTGCGCCGGCTGCAGGTTCGAAGACCGTGATCGCCGAGATGGTCGGCAAGCGGTTCGGGTCGCTGGGCTCACGCGTCGCACTGTCAGTTGCGTCGGTCGCGGGCCGCGCTCCCTACGTCGGGTTGGTGCCGAATGCGTTCGGCGACGTGCTCGGACCGCTCACCAAGGGTGACCCGCCGCTGGTGATCGGCGCGAATCTCGGTGCGGCGTCGGGCATCTTCACTGCACCCGCCCTGGCGAACTTCTACGCGGCGATCGTGAGCGGAACTCTGCTGAGCCCGGAACTCAACGCGCAGATCGGCGTCCTCCAGTCGCGGCAGCGCGATCGAATTCTGGGCCAGCTTTGGGGACTCGGCTTCCACCACCTGCCCGGCATGCGCGGATTCGGCCACGTAGGTTTGTCCGGAACGACAGGGTGGGTCGTACCCCAACACGGCCTGGCCATCGGCTTCGTCCACAACCGGATGGACCTGCGGACCCTGCCCGCCGATCAGGTGCTGTTGCCGCGGCTGATGCCGTCGATCGCCAAGGCGGTCCGCGCCTCCCGGCCCGCACGAGCAGGGGAGCGGCGCGCGTCCTAGCAGGTCACTTGGTAGCGAAGGACCGCATCAGTTCCACGGCCGTCTCGACGTAGGTCTTTCGTTCATCGACTGCGAAATTGCCGCGCAGGCCCCTGGCGAGTCCGCCGATCGCAAAACCGGTGAGCGCGTTCGCTATTGCCGCGGTGTCGAATGTCGGATCCAGAATTCCCTGTTGCTTGGCTCGAGCCACGTACATCGTCGTCACCGCAGTGAACATGTCGGCGAGTCCGAAGATTCGCGCACTGACTGCCTCGTCGATCATTCCGCTGCGGATCAGGACTGTCGACAAGGTCGGGTGCTCATCGAGCAGCGTGAACAGATTGTCGCCGACTCTGCGTAGGTAGTCGGCGAAATCGTCGATCGACGAGAGGTTGGTCGGTGCCACGTCTGCGCCGATGGCAGCCATGATCTGCTCGATGATGAAATCGATGACGCCGTCGAGGACTTCGCGCTTGTTGTCGAAATACAGGTAGAACGTGCCGCGCCCTAGTTCGGCGGATTGCATGATCTCCGTGATCCCTGTGTCGTGATAGCCGCGCTCGGCAAATTCCTTGTACGCCGCTTCCACGATCTGCCGCTTGCGTCGCTCGGTCAGGGCGGGGTCGGCCGGACGGCCCGGACCAGCGCGGCGTGTCATGTCGGCAAGTCTACATGTTGAGCGTGAGCGTTTGACCTGCAATTAATAACATGGTTGACGTGTCAGCCATATAAAAGTACCGTCAGCGACATGAAGAAGGAACCAGACCACGAGGTAGCGATCATCGGCGCGGGGTTCGCCGGCATGGGTGCAGCGATCAAGCTGAAGGACGACGGGATCGACGACTTCGTCATCATCGAACGTCGCGCCGACGTCGGTGGCACCTGGCGCGATAACACCTACCCAGGTGTCGGCGTAGATATCCCGTCGTTCACGTACTCGTATCACTTCGAGCAGAACCCGAACTGGTCGCGCGTCTTCGCGCCTGGTGCGGAGCTGATGAAGTACGCCACCGACATCGCAGACAAGTACGGATTGCGCAGGCACCTCAGACTCAACACGTCGGTCGACACGGCAGAGTTCGACGAGGGAAATCATCTATGGCGCTTGACGTTCGATACCGGTGACGAGATGACCGCGCGGTTCCTCATATCGTGCCACGGCGTGCTGGTCACTCCGGTGCAGCCGAACATCGCAGGTCTGGACAGATTCGAGGGCAAGATCCTGCGCTCGGCGAGTTGGGACCACGACTACGACGTCGCCGGCAAACGCGTGGCCGTCATCGGGACGGGAGCCAGTGCCCTGCAGATCATTCCGACGATCGCCCCGGAGACAGCACGTCTCGACGTGTATCAGCGCACGCCGATCTGGGTGATCCCCAAGGTGAATCCGTCGATTTCGCCCGTTGTGCAACGGGTATTCGCGAACGTACCGCTCGCCCAACGAGCGGTCCGGCTCGCAACTACTGCAGGTAGCGACGGCACGGTGATTCTCGGTGCGGTCTACAACCGGCAACTGCCGCTGATTGCGAAATCCATGGAAGCCGTGTGCCGCGCGCAACTGCGAGTTCAGGTGAAGGACAAAGACACTCGAGCGAAGCTGACACCTGCCTACGCCTTCGGCTGCAAGCGCCCGTCGTTCTCCAATGCCTACCTGCGTGCATTCAACCGGGACGACGTCGAGTTGGTCACCGATTCGATCGAACAGGTCACTGCCAACGGAATCAGGACGGTCGACGGCCAGGTCCGCGAGGTCGACGCAATCGTGCTCGCCACCGGATTCAAGGTCTTCGACGTGCCGTACACGATCCGCGGTGTCGACGGCGCGGACCTCTCGGACGTGTGGGCGCGTGATCGCAAACAGGCATACCAAAGGTTCGACGCTGCCGCAGTTCCCCAACTTGTTCCTGGTCCCAGGTCCGTACGGGGTATCCGGCGCCTCGTGGTTCGGCACGATCGATCTGGGCGTCACCCACGCGGTAAAGGTGTTGCAGGAAGCCAGGAAGCGCGGCGCAACGCGCGTCGCTCCCACGATGGACGCACACCGCCGGTTCCTCGACGACACGTTGCGCAAGGTCGAGCGCGAGGTGTTCAAGAGCCCGAGCTGTGCAGGGTCCAACAGCTACTACACCGACGAACATGGCGACGCGCCGTTCCTGCGCCCCAGTCTCGGTGTGTTCAGCTGGTTCAGCGTCCGCTACTTCAGTTGGAAAGACTACTCGTTCGACACTTGTGCGGAGCTGTCCGCATGACCGCCGACGGCTCGCGCATCCTGGAGCGCACGCTCAACTCCGGTCAGTTCGAGATCCCGGAGGGACGAATCGAATTGGGGAAATTGAGCGAGGTCGGTCCGCTCAATTGGTTGGCGCATCGCGCAGCCGGACTTGTCCTGGGGACGCCTTCGGTGAAAGGCGCGGAAGCGTTGTCGCTCAATCCCTGGCTGCTGTGGACCTGGTTAGTGCATTCGGCGGCGATCACCCCGTTACGGCGGCGCCGCGATCCCAACATCCAGCTCGTCATCCTTCGCACCGTCTGGAATGCCCACGGGCGCTACGAGTGGTACGTGCACTTCCATGTGTCGCGACTGGGTGGAGTATCGCCGGAGACGATCGAACGGGTGACGAAGGGCCCCGACGAACCCGGCTGGACCGACGAGCAGCGAGCGCTACTGCAGGCCGTCGATGACATTCAGCGCGATCACCAGATCAGCGATGTCACCTGGAAAGAGCTGGAGCCCTTCCTCGACAACCGCCGCATCGCGGAATTGTTCTTCGTGATCGGGCTCTACGACCATCTTGCGATGCTGTTCAATTCCGTTGGCCTGCAACCGGAGCCGAAGCGGTACAACTGGGCGCCGTTGATGCTGACCCGTCGGCCCGACGACGGTGACGCGCTGCTGCCAGACGCTCTTCGTCGAGTCGAGCCGCTGTTGACGGGCGTGCTTCCGTACGGCGACATTGTGGTGGGTGCCCGACGAGTCCGGGCCGTCGTCCTCGACGAAGGGTCCCAGATCGCGATCCCGCTCGCCTACGGCAAGGCCAGGCTGTGGATCACCGACCTGCTCGCTGCAGGGTCCGCACAGATCGCTCTTGCCGACAGAATCCTAGAGATCACCCAGCCGCGAATTGTCGATGCCACTCAGACCTACGCGATGTCGGCTCGCGTGCAACGCCTTTCCCGGCTCATGCCGGTTCTCATCGCTGACGTCAGCTGATCCCACGCGAAACGAAAATTGGAGAAGTATGTCTACTCGCACTCTCGAACCCGTCAGTCACCTGCAAGATCAACCGACTTCATCGCTGTGGCGCATCCCGCCGATTCCCGCGATCATCGGAATTCTCGACCGCTGGGCGCAAACTGGGCGCCTACAACGACTGAGCTACCTGGTGTTCGGCGGTACCGCGGTCCTGGCGGTGGCCGGCTTGTTGACCCTCTACGTCACGATCTTGCCCGACGGCGAATCGACCACAGCCATAGCGGATTTCATCCGCGATCACCAGTTGCTCCTCAAAGTCGCCATGGGCCTTGCTGGACTGATGTTCCTCGCCCTGTTGGTGATCAGCGGCGCGGTCGCGAGCCTGCTGTATCCGGCGGACAAGAGCCCCGGGCACCGCATGAGCTGGATCGGCTTCGCCAGCGATCTCGCGCTCATCATCTTCTTCGCGTTCGAAGTGGGAATCTTCGCCGCGAACATCCTGCTCGTCGACCATGTCAGCGACGAGATCGTGCACGCTCTACACGTCGTCACCCTCGCGTCCGCGTATCTGCTCGGACCGCTGTGGATTCCGTTTTTCATCTCGTTCATTGTGATCTCTAAGCGCGGCAACGTCTTTCCGTCCTGGCTCAACTGGTTTGCCGCTTACACCTGCGTGACGAACGGACTTGCCTGGTTCGGCTTCCTCACCTTGACGGGACCACTCAATGCGATGAACGGCCTTGTCTCGCTCGGTGGTCCGACGATCGGGCCGGTCCCATTCATCGTCATCTTGGCCGTCCATCTGGTCATGCGGGAGCTTCCCGCCGGGCTGGCACGACGCAACGCGCAGTTGACTGGAGGCGCGACGCAATGACCGAACAATTCGAAACTCCGGATTTCGAGTTCGCAATTCTCGGCGCGGGCTATGCGGGTATCGGCACCGCGATCGCATTGAAGCAAGCAGGAATCGAAGACTTCGTCATGGTGGACAAGGACTCCGAATTCGGCGGAACCTGGCACGTCAACACCTATCCAGGTGTGGCCGTCGATCTGCCAGGCGTGCTGTACACCTTCCACGAAGAGCAATACCCGGAGTGGCAGAAAACCTTCCCACTTGGGCACGAGATCAAGGGCTACATCGACCATTGCGTCGATAAGTACAACCTTCGCCGCCACGCGATCTTCGGCGTAGAAATTCTCAGCGCCGATTACGACGAACGACACCATCTCTGGCGGGCGCATCTCGACACAGGTCACACCGTGACCTGCCGTTATGTCATCGGCGGTTGGGGCCTGCTGCAGAAGCCCAAGAACGCCGACATCTCCGGGCTGGAGGAGTTCGCCGGAAAGGTCATGCACACCGCGAGGTGGGACCACAGCTACGACTACGCAGGCAAGCGCGTTGCCGTGATCGGGACGGGTGCGTCCGCAATTCAGGTTGTGCCCACCATCGCTCCGGATGTCGCCCAGCTCGATGTCTACCAGCGCACCGCCTCCTGGGTCTTGCCGAGACCTGACCCGCGCGTTCCCGAGTTGGTGCGCAAGCTTTTCCGCCGGTTCCCCGGCGTGCTCAAACTGATTGCCCTCGTCGTTCACGGTGCCGCAGAGCTGGTGAAAACACTTGGGCTGGTCTACTACACCCGCGCGCCGTTCGTCGTCCGCGTCATCGAATGGATCTGCCTGCTGAACATGCGAATCGGCGCGCGAGACAAGGATGTTCGAGCAAAGCTGCGTCCCCGGTCCGGCTGGGGCTGCACATTCCCGACCGTGTCGAACAAGTACTACCCAACGTTCAACCGCGCCAACGTGGAGCTGATCACCGACGGTATCGAACGCATCGACGCCGAAGGAATCTGGACCACCGACGGGATTCACCGACCGGTCGATCTGATTGTCATGGCCACCGGGTTCAAGGGCTTCGAAGACCAGCCGCCACTGCCGCTGCGCGGTCGCGACGGTCGTGATCTCCGACAAGTGTTCCGAGAAGAACGAATTCGGGCATTCCACGGCGCGACCGTGCCGCACGCCCCGAACGCTTTCCTGCCGATCGGTCCCTACAGCTTCACCGGCCATTCGTATGCACTCTCGATCGACTTCAGTGCGCGCCACCTGATTCGGTGCATTGCCGAGGCCCGCAGACGGGGCGCCACCGAGATTCAAGTGACTTCTGAAGCCAACGAGCGGTACTTCCAGTACTGCTTGGACCATATGCAGTACACGGCATTCTTCAACAACAACTGCGACGTCAACCAGGGGTACTTCTTCGACCCGCACGGCGACGTCCCACTGATCCGGCCGAGTTCGACGCTGAAGGCGTGGTACGACAATCACACCTTCGACGTCGTCAACGACTACCGATTTGCTTCCGTCGGAAGCGATGAACCTTTGCCCGCACCGGCGACCGCGAAAACACATTGGCTCGATCGATATCGGCTGCTCTTCCGCAACGCCGACCGTCGAGCGGTCCAAGCGAACGCGCAGGTCGACGAGACGGTCGTCGCGCTCCTGTCGTCCGGAGCCACCGAGCGAGTCAACAACGCGACAGACCGAGCAGAGCGCGCACGACTCGTCGGCGACCTGTTGGCGGTGCTTCGTGAAGCGAGATCGGGCTTCGACGTCGAGTCGATCGACCTGGACCCCGATAGCGAAGGCATCGCACCATGAGCTGGCAATCCCGAGTTCTGATGCGTACGAGTCGCATCGTGATCAAGCCCTCCTTGAACGCCCTGATAAGCGTGTACGGGATGTTGATCGCCGCCGGACCGCCGGGTACGGCCAAGGCACGGTGGATCCAGACCATGGTGGCGTCGAGCGATCACCTGGCATACCCGCTGCGTGCGGTGAGGGGCAGCACGGTCGAGGTACTTCCTGGCTGGCCGCGGATCGAAAAGGTCAGTGGTCCGGGTGAACTCGACGAGAATGCCGCGGTGGTCTTCTTCCACGGCGGCGGACTGGTCGCCGGTGGGTTCAATTCGCATCGCCGACTGCTCTCTCGACTGTCGGCGAATGCCCACGTGCCGGTGTACAGCGTCGAATATCGGCTGCTGATAGAGCACGAATTCGCGGATGCTGTGCGAGACGGAATTGCTGCGTATCGAGCGATCCTGGCCGCGGGCATCGACCCGGCGAAGGTTGTGTTGGGCGGTGATTCGGGGGGAGCTGCCGTCGCCCTTGGCAGTGCGATCGCGATAAGGGACGGCGGACTGCCCCTTCCGGCCGGCGTTGTCATAATGTCGCCGTGGGTCGATTTCGACCCCACCGAGAAGCTCGCCGATCCGCGAGCCAAGCAAGATGCGGCTATCCCGATCGCCGGCGCGTGGCCGATGAGCGGTGGCCGACTCATGGCGGAACACGTCTTGGCGCGCAGCGTCTCCGAAGCCAGAGCGGTTTCACCCATCAACCACGACTTGTCACGCCTCCCACCGTTTCTGATCCACGCTGCCGACACCGAAGTGCTGGCAATCGACGCACTGGCTCTGCATGACCGGTTGCTCGACAGCGGGGTTCGAAGTGGCTTGAAACTGTGGCCCGGCCAGATTCACGTGTTCCAGTTGGCTGCCGATGTGGTCCCCGAGGGACGGACATCGCTCGAAGAACTCGGCGGCTTCATTCGTCGAATGACAGGAGACCAAAATGACAACCGATGTGAGATCGGCGCTGCGACGTGAGTGCCCGATCGGATCCTTAGCGGACGACTTGACCGACGCCGAATGCGCAGAGCTGACGGCGTGGATCAAAGAAGCGAAATCTCAGCGCCGCAAGCAAATCGATGACTCGATCGGCGAAATGCTCAACCACCTGCCGCGACTCGTCAGGATGCCCGCTAGAAAAATCCTCTTCGACTGAACGGAATCGAAACAATGACCGACCTTGTCACCCAGGGCCAATTGGAGATGCTCGCGACCGTGCTGTCGGTCGAGACCGAACGAATCCGGCATTACGAGCGGCTGGGTGCGGAAACGATTCACGAACTCCGGTCGGAAATCTCGGCGACGTTGTTCGATTCTTTGGCGTCGACGTTTGCGCGGGTCGCCAAACTCGCCCCGCTCATCCCCGACGCGCTCGTCGCCAAGCTGGCGGAGAAGATCGTTCCGCCAATGGTTTCCGGACTCGCAGCGGGCGCCCTGGGCGTCGCGTACCCGGGGCGGATCCATTCGGTGATGGGCCGCATGTCGCCTACCTATCTCGCCGCCGCCGCGCCGTACCTCGATCCTCGGGTCATTGCGACACTGGCACCTTCGATGGATCCAGCGGTGTTGGTACCCGCGGCCGAGGAACTGCTCGTTCGGCGGCAGTATGCGACCGCGGCGAACTTCGTCGAGCATGCGAATGCCGAACTCATTGCCGCTTTCGAAACTGGAATCGCCGACAACGAAGGCTTGCTCCGAACAGCTGCGCTGACACCGAACGCGAAGCGGCTCAACGAGATCCTGCGGCTGTTTCCCGCCGATCGGCTTTGCTCGATCATCATCGAGACTGCCGACGGCAGCGATGATCTCGTGCTTACCGGATTGTCGGTGCTCGGCCGGCTGGATCCTGATCTCGTCCAGCGTTACGCCGACGTCTTGATCGACAGTCTCGATGACGAAGGAATTGCTCGGTTGCTTCGCGTCGTCCGCGACGGCGGCGCCGATGCCGACTTGCGGCAGATCGTCGAGTTGTCCAGCGTCGACGTCTCCGAACGTATAGCAGCAGTCGAGGCGAGCTACATTCGTGTGTAGCGCTCGTTGTCCTGTTCGAACTGGGTGAGAATCTCGGTAGTCAGAGTCGGGCGGGTATCCGAAATCGCGGCGATGAAGTCATCGGTGTTCGCTGGCTGGCCCTTGTTGTGCAACACTTCTCGCTCGAACGCGGCTTGCGCTCCTTTTCTTGCCGCGAACTCGATATCGGCTGGGGTGAACAGTTCGGTTGCTGCGACCAGCCGCACGAGGTCGATCGCGTCATGGACCGGGCTCAGGTAGCGTGCCCAGATCGCTTTTCGTGCAGGCGGATCGGGCGGACCGATCGGGAGAATGTAGTCGAAGCGTCCTGGCCGCATGAACGCCGAGTCGAGTGATCGAATCGAATTGGTCGCACAGACCAGTAGCCGGCTGTCGTACTCGCGGAAGGCGGGAATCAGCTTGAGCAGCTCGTTCGTTACGCCCAGTTCGACGTTGGTCGCCGTCCCGGACCGCGCGGCCGCGATTTCTTCGACCTCGTCGATGAAGAGGACCAGCTCATCGAGCTCGGCGAACTCGGCGAAAGTTTCGCGAAGCGACGCCGCAAGTCCGCCCGTTGCTGTCGCTGCCAATCTTGATGGAAACAGTTCGACGAACGGCCAGCCGAGACGTGAGGCCACCGCCTTGGCGAAGCTGGTCTTACCGGTACCGGGTGGCCCGAAGAGGATGACGGCCTTGGGTGGACGTACGCCGTAGCGGTCTGCGACGTCAGGGTGCGCGAGTGGAAGCACGATCCGGCGTTCGATGATGTCCTTCTCGCGCTCCATGCCTGCCAGGGCTTGCCACAGGCCGTGCGGTAAGAGACGGCCGCCGAGTTCGGTGAGTGCATTCGTCTGATCGGGACCCAAACGATCGACCATTTCGTAGTAGACGAGACCGTCCCGTCGCAGGTAGCCGGAGTTCTCGAACGCCGCCGACCCGGTCGCGCCGTCGGCGATGATCGCACTGATGCGCCGAACTCCGACGGATCGCAACCGGCGCTCCAACTCCGCCACCAGTGCGCTGCCGATGCCGCGTTGGCGCCAGTGCGATCCGAGCGCGACGAGCAACACCCACGCGCGATCGCCTTGGGTCTGGGCAACGGTCATGCCGACAATTTCGTCGCCCACTTCCGCGACCACCGCCGGTTGGCCGCTTCGCGCTGCCGCAACGACCTCGGCTACCGGAAACACCGGTTCGAGCGACCCGGGCTCGCGACTTTCGTCCCAGATTCGAATCGCCTGATCCAGGTCGTCATCGTGGTAATCACGCAATCGCCAGACCGACATCGCACACCTCTACTCAACGACGCACGCGCTGCGTCGCTCGTTTCAGTAAACACCCGGATCCGGCACAGGTGAACGGGACAATCGGCGCATAATGCTGCGGTGACTTGGAAGAACAGGGTCGGACGAATCCGTTTGACACGGGCGCCATATGGGAGCGTCTCGGCAGAATCGTTCATGATCATCGCCGTCGCGACGATCCTCATCACGCGGCTGTATTTGGAGTTGACCAACTACCCGCAGGTCGGTGGGGGCAACCTCCATATCGCTCACGCGTTGTACGGCGGCGCGATGATGATGCTCGCTCTGGTGTTCGGTTGGCTGTTCACCGGCTTCGGAGTGCGCGTCGTCATGGTGATCGTCGGCGGCATCGGTTTCGGGCTTTTTCTCGACGAGGTCGGCAAGTTCGTCACGAAAGACAACGACTATTTCTACGGTCCGTCCGCCGAGATCATGTACATCGCCGTGGCATTGATTTTGGTGATCAACCGAATGGTCCGGGACCTTCGCCCGCCGACCCCGTCGGAAAATCTCGCAAGTGCAGCGGCGATCGCGGCCGACGGCGTCGTCCATGGACTGCCGGACCGGCGTAGGGAATGGGCGTTGTCGATGGTGTCTGCTGCGGAAGAGGGCGGAGCCGACGCGACCGCCGCCGCGCACGTGCGGTCACTGATCCACCACTGCTCGCCCGCCAGCGAGAAGATGTACCGGTTGAAGGAGTTCACGGTCGGGCTGGTGCCCGGGTTCCTCCGTAGTCCGCGATGGGTGCCGATCGTCGGCTGGCTGATGGTGGTCGCGTCGCTGCTGGGATTGGCCTTCGGCGCACTCGGTGCGCTGCTCGGCGGCGTGTTCTACGAAGACGACCGCGTGACGTTCGAGTTGGCAGGAATGAGCCCGGCGACGGCGATACTGCTCGTCAGCGCGGCGATCACGCTCGCCCTCTCATTGCCTGCGATGTTGGCGCTGCGCAAAACCGACGCGATCTGGCCGCTCCGGATGCTCCGCGACGCAGCACTGACATTCACGTTCCTGAATGCACTGGTGGACTTCGCAACACAGGGTTTCGCCGCGGTGACCAACCTTGCGATCGGCCTGTTCACCCTGTCGGTGCTCAGCTATCACCTTCGACTCAGACTGGCGCGTTCCTATGAGCTTTCCGCGCCAGTAGCCAAGTAGCACCGCATCGTTGACGACTGGTTGGCGAATGTTAATGAGCAAACTCGCCACGTAACCGATCGGTGTGCGGCAAAGTAGATGAAATGACGAGCTCCAGGGTTCCAAATCCGACGGAAATCCTTGCCGCTGCACAGGCGGCAGTGGAGGCCGCGCAAGCGGTTGCAGCGAGCGCCATGACCACCGCGGTCCGAACACCAGGTGCGTCCGTCCAGTTGGCGGCACAGATGCCGGACCTGATCGAGAACCTAGCGAAGTCGGTCGAGCGGTTGAACCGAACCCTCGACCGCCTGGACCGAACGCTGGCCCTCGCCGATCCGCTGTTCGCAACGCTCGACCAGATCATGCCGCGCCTCGAACAACTGGCCGCGTTGGTCGCCAAGATTCCGGGTGCCGAGACGTTGGGTCGGCTCGCGGGTTTGAGTCACGAGCCAGAGCCGGACCCTAAGGCCCGGCCGCCGCGTCGGTAGGTTTGTACCGGTCGTGCGCTCGTAGCGTTGCGGCCGCTTTGAGCACCATCTCCTGATATTCGGCCTCTTGGTCGGATTCGAGCACGACCGCGCCGCCTGCTCCGACGCGCCATTCTCCGTCGGTCAGCACTGCGGTGCGGATCACGATATTGAGATCGGCAGTGCCGTTCAGTCCGAGGAATCCGATTGCACCGGAGTAGATTCCGCGGGCTTCGGTTTCGAGGGTGTCGATGATCTCCATCGTCCGTAGCTTCGGCGCGCCGGTCATCGATCCACCTGGAAAACATGCTCGTACGCAATCGATTACGTCGCGGTCCGCGCGTAGGGTGCCGCGGACGGTCGACACCAACTGGTGCAACGTCGTATAGGTTTCGGTCGCCATCAGCTTCGGCACCTCGACGGTGCCCACCTCGCAAACCTTGCCGATGTCGTTGCGCAGCAGGTCGACGATCATCAAGTTCTCTGCCCGCGTCTTCGAACTGGATTGCAGTGCAGTACGCAAGCTTTCGTCGTCCTCCGGTGTCGAGCCGCGCGGTGCCGTGCCCTTGATCGGCTTGCTTTCGACGATCCGATTTCGGTCGACCTTGAGGAATCGCTCGGGCGATGCGCACGCGATTTCACGCCCGCCGAAGCGAAAGTAGGCCGCATACGGTGCGGGATTGCAGCGACGCAATGTGCGGTAGAAGGTCAGGCCGTCGGTTGTCGCGTCGATCCGCGCGCTGTCGGTAATGCAGATCTCGTACGACTCGCCTGCACGCAACAGTTCTTGGCAGACGGCAACGTCGGCAAGGTAGCGCTCGCGGCCGCGCGTGAGGAGATCTTCGACTGTCGACGGGTCGATGGCTCGGACCAAGTCGGCTGGATTCGACCACGATGCAACATTTTTCAACGAGTCCCGAGTCGACGAGAACCAATGTCGCGCGGCTGCGGCGCCGGCCGGTCCGGTATCGCTGCCGTCGTCGAGAGCGAGCAGATAGGTCTTGCCGTCCTGGTGGTCGACGGCGATCATGCGGTCAGCGAAAATCCAGTACGCATCAGGTGTTGGGGCGGTGTGCCGGACCGGTGAGCCGCAAAGGTGCTTCAACTCGTATGCGAAGTACCCGACGTAGCCGCACGCGAAGTCGAACGGTAGAGCGCCGGCGACGATTGCGCGAGAACGCAACTGGGCCGATAGATAGTCGAAGATGTCGCCAGGCAGGTCTTCGCCCACGTCGTAGGAGATCGTTTCAGCAAGCGGTCCGGCCGCGTCGCCAAGAAAGGAAAATCGGTCCAGGCCGGGTTCGACATGTTCGCTGTCGAGCCAGAAAGCTTGCGGGGCATCGGCATACAGCTGCAGAAATGCTGCCTCGGTATCGACCGCGCGGTCGAGCACGTCGACATTCAGGCGGTATTTGCCAGACCGACCGATCTGCGGGGCGGGCCGGTCGACCACGACCCTCGGCCGGACCGTTCGATGGGTTTCGGTCAAATCTGCGAAATTGCGCAACATGGCAGGACCGAATTCCGTTGCCACGGACTCGGGATGAAATTGCACACCCCACTGCGGGCGCGTTCGGTGGCGTAATGCCATCACCACGCCGTCGGGCGCCCACGCGGTGGCCTCCAACGAGTCCGGCAGCGGAATGTCTGCGGCAAGCGAGTGATATCGAACGACGGTGAACTGCTGGGGGATTCCCGCGAAAAGCTCCCGCCCGTCGTGAGAGATGCGTTCGAGGTAGCCGTGCCGTGGCTCGGGCGCGGGGGAGACGCTGCCGCCCTCGTTGATCACGATGCCCTGGTGGCCGAGGCATACGCCGAGCAGCGGAATCGTCGAGTGCGCAATGACATCGGCAGAAACTCCGAAGTCCCGCGGCTTGCCCGGGTGGCCAGGGCCGGGAGAGATCACCACATTGTCGTAGGAATCGAGCGCGATCTCGGACACCTCGTCGTTGCGCAACACCGTCGGCTCGGTCCCGTTCACCACGCTGAGCAGTTGATACAGGTTGTAGGTGAACGAGTCGTAGTTGTCGATCAGCAGCGTCCGCATGCCTGTCTTCTTTGTCTGGGCTCTCGTTCCTGGGGTTCGATCGTCCCAGACGGGCGTGCGAGTGCGCGAATAGGCGGTCGTGCACAATTGACACCATGCCAGTAGAGCAACCAGCGGCCGTCGATCGTGACCTCGTCGACTTCGCAATTCTTGCGCAGTGGATGGACGGGCAAGGCCTCTGCGCCGGGTCGTTCGACAACGTTGCGCCGATCGGCGGCGGCACGCAGAACGTCATGCTGCGCCTGACGCGCGGTGGTCGTGAGTACGTTCTTCGCCGCGGACCGCGCCACTTGCGGCGCAAGAGCAACGACGTGATTCGTCGCGAATCACGCCTGCTGACGGCGCTCAACAAAACCGACGTGCCTGCGCCGACGCTCATCGCCGCCTGCGACGACGAGACCGTCATGGGTGGCGCAGTCTTCTATCTGATGGAGCCGATCGACGGGTTCAGCCCCGCCACCGGCTTACCCGAACTGCATGCGTCCGATCCCGCGATTCGCCATCGGATGGGCCTCTCGGCCGCGGCAGGCTTGGCTCAGCTCGGCATGGTCGATTTCGAGAGCATCGGTCTCGCGGAGTTCGGCAAGCCGGAGGGGTTCCTCGAGCGTCAGGTGCCACGGTGGCTGGCCGAGCTCGAGTCCTACAACCAGAATCAGGGTTACCCAGGTCCTGACATTCCCGGCCTCGAGCATGTCGCGGACTGGCTGGAGCGCCACCGGCCGGAGCAGGGGAGGGCCGGGATTCTGCACGGTGACTGCCATCTGGCGAACATGATGTTCCGCAACGACGGACCCGAGTTGGCCGCACTCGTCGACTGGGAGATGTCGACGATCGGTGACCCGCTGCTCGATCTCGGCTGGTTGATCGCAACCTGGCCGACGGGCAGCAAGCTCGATGCTCTGGTCGGCGCGCTGGCCAGTGCAGGCGGTCTGGCCAGTCCCGACGAACTCGTCAAGACCTACAGCGAACACTCGGACCGCGATCTGTCCAACGTGAACTGGTACGTCGTGCTGGCGTGTTTCAAGCTCGGAATCGTCCTCGAAGGAACGCATGCTCGCGCTTTCGCAGGCAAGGCGCCGAAGGAAGTCGGCGACATGCTGCACGCGATGACGTTGGCACTGTTCGACAACGCGAGTGCCCGAGCAGAATAGATTTGGCGCGATTTCGCCTGCCGCTGGCAGCTTGTTGGTAGCCGGGCGAGGGCTGCCAAATCTACTCTCGGGCAATGACAATCGTGCCTGAGACCAAGGATTGGACGTGGGTGCTGCAACGGCCATGTCCCGAATGTGGCTTCGACGCCTCGATCGCGGAGTACGAAGCGATCCCGGACTTGTTGCGCGCCAACGCCAGTCAGTGGACCGCGGTGCTCGAGCGAAGCGATGTCAGAGTGCGGCCGAACGAATCGACCTGGTCGCCATTGGAATACGCGGCACACGTGCGCGACGTGTTCCGGCTGTTTCCGCAGCGGCTGCAGTTGATCCTCGACGAGGACGAACCGACGTTCGCCTTCTGGGATCAAGATGCCACTGCAGTGGAGGATCGCTACAACGAGCAAGACCCCAACGTGGTGGTGTCCCAGCTCCTCGAGGCGGCCGAGAACGCCGCACTGAGCTTCGCAGCTGTCGAGCCCGACCGGCGCACACGCACCGGGCTTCGCAACGGCGACGGCGCAGTCTTCACCGTCGAAGGGTTGGCCAGATATTTCGTCCACGACCCGATCCACCACATCCACGACGTCACGCGCTGACTCCTTAGAGTGGCGGGGGTGAAGGCGCTCGAGCAGATCAAGCAATGGCCCGTGGACAACGCGTCGGCCGCAGTCGTGACCGATGCGGGGGAGTTGGGCACGTACGGGGATCAAGACCGTGTCTACGGACTGGCCTCGGTGACGAAGTTGCTCGTCGCCTACGGAGTGCTGATCGCGGTCGAGGAGGGCGCCGTCGAATTCGCGCAGCCGGCGGGTCCGCCGGGTTCGACGGTCCGGCACCTGCTTGCCCACGCCTCCGGGCTTGCTTTCGGCGAAGACCGCGTGCAATGCGAGCCGGAATCGCGGCGAATCTATTCGAGCGCCGGCTTCGAAGTACTGGCCGACTTCGTCGAACAGCAAACATCGATCCCGTTTCCGGACTACTTGCACGAGGCTGTCTTCGTGCCGTTGGGGATGAACAGTTCCGCGTTGAGCGGTCCGGCGGGTCATGGCGCTGAGTCCTCGGTGGGAGACTTGGCGCGCTTCGCCGCGGAATTGCTGCAGCCGACGCTCATCGCGCCTGCCACATTCACCGAGGCGACGTCGGTTCAATATCCGGGGCTCAACGGCGTGGTTCCGGGGTTTGGTCCGCAGCGGCCGAACGATTGGGGACTCGGCTTCGAGATCCGTGACAGCAAGACGCCGCATTGGACGGGGGAGAGCAACTCGCCGCAGACCTTCGGCCACTTCGGCCAGTCGGGAACGTTCCTGTGGGTCGACCCAGCGGTATCGGCGGCGTGCGTCGTACTGACCGACCGGAAGTTCGGCGACTGGGCGAAGGCTGTGTGGCCGGACTTCAGCGATGCCGTTCTCGGCGAAATCAGCACGTGATGCAAGACACGCCCTTTTTTGCACTAGCGCAACACAGGCAACACAAGGCACACTAGTACACTGAAGCATCGCTCTAGTGAGACCGACGGCCGTTGGGGAAGACGTCCCTCGTCGAAGCTGGAGGTGTTTGAGATGCGCGCTATGAATCAGTTCGCGGATTCGACGTGTGGAGTGGTGTACATCCACTCGTCGCCCGCTGCGCTGTGCCCGCATGTCGAATGGGCGTTGACCGCGGCTCTCGAATCGAGGGCCAACCTGCGGTGGACAGCTCAGCCGGCATCGGATGGGCTGCTGCGTGCCACAAGCAACTGGGTGGGTCCGGTCGGAACCGGCGCCCGGATTGCGAACGCGCTGCGGTCGTGGTCGATGCTGCGGTTCGAGGTCACGGAGGACCCGAGCGAAGGTGTCGACGGTGAACGCTTCAGCTTCGTCCCTGGGCTGGGTCTGTGGCGTGGGTCGACCAGCGCGAACGGCGACGTCGTCCTGGGCGAGATGCGGCTGCGTACGATGCTCGCCGCCGGTCGCGACAGCATGATGACCGAACTCGATACCGCACTCGGCACGGCATGGGACGAGGCGCTGGAGCCGTACCGCAGTGGTGGCGAAGGTGCCGAGGTCACGTGGCTGCGCCGCGAGGTCGGGTAGTCGCCCACGTTTGAGTGCTGTGGATCTGGGCATCCGTGTTTTATGACTTCAGACACAGACGACAGGGCCAAAGAAGGCACTACCGACACCAAACAAAGCGCTGAAGACAGCGGCGCCAAAGACAACGCCGCCAGAGAGAACGGGTCGAAAGACAACTCTGGGCCCACAGAAGGGACTGTTCGCACTCCGGAAGTCGACGTGTCGAAGGATGCAGATCACTTCGATGTGGAAAACATCGACGTCACGGATGTATCCGCGAGCGGCAACGACGACGCCGAAGACGCCGACACCGCGACGGCCGAACCGGAGCTGGACGAGCCGAAAGACGACGAGGCGAAAGAGAAGGCCAAGGAAGTCAACGACCGCTACGCGCCGGACGCACGTAAGTCGGTAGTTCTTCCCGGTACTGACGGCACGGTCTCGGGAACCTCGATCGCCGACTGGTTGGACGACGACGGGAACATCCTGGATCCGGAAAATCGGCCGAACGCAGCACACCCCGAGCAAGACGACGAGGACAAAGACGGGGAAAAAGACGAGAAAAAAGAAGAGCAGCAACTTGAGCAGTAGCCCCTGGTGGGTCTGACCCGAATGAAAAGGCCCCCGAGCCATCGCGTCGGGGGCCTTCTCTTGTCATACGTCTTTACAGCGGGATGTTCTTGTGCTGCCCTCTGCGTGCGGGCGCTTTCGCCAACGCCGCGGTGATCGTGCTGCGCGTCTTCGCGGGGTCGATGACGGCGTCCACCACACCGATAGCGACCGCACGATTAACGCCGCCTGCAATGGCTTCGTGCTCGGCAGCGAGCCTGTCGTGGAGGGCGTCGCGTTCGTCGTCCGGTGCGGCAGCCAGCGCCCGCTTGTGCAGGATCCCAACCGCGGCTTTGGCGCCCATCACGGCAACCTCGGACTCGGGCCACGCGTAGACCGCGGTTGCGCCCAGTGCGCGCGCATTCATCGCGATGTAGGCGCCACCGTAGATCTTGCGGGTCACCAGAGTGACGCGCGGGACGCGCGCCTCGGCGAAGGCGTGCAGGAGTTTCGCGCCGCGTCGGACGACGCCTTCCCACTCCTGGCTGACGCCGGGGAGATACCCGGGCACGTCGACGATAACGACGAGCGGGATGCCGAAGGCGTCGCACATCCGCACGAAGCGGGCGGCCTTCTCTGCGCTCTCGGAGTTCAGGCAGCCGCCGAGCCGGATCGGATTGTTGGCGAGCACACCGACGGTTCGGCCCGCCATCCGACCGAGCCCGGTCACGATGCTGCGCGCGTAATTGCCTTGCAGCTCTTCGAATGTCGATTCACCGTCGACGTTGTCCAGCAGTTCGTGCACGATCGGCTTGACGTCGTATGCCCGCTTGGCGGACGCAGGCATCAGCGCCTTCAGATCGGTGTCGCCATGCTCGGCGGCAACCTGATCGAACGTGCCTTGTTCGGAGAACATCGAGACCAGGCGACGTGCGCGATGCATGGCGTCGGCTTCGTCGTCGGCGGCAATGTGCGCAACGCCGGACTTCTTGGTGTGCGTATCGGGACCGCCGAGGGAGGCCATGTCGACCTGCTCACCCGTCACGCTGCGGACCACGTCCGGTCCGGTGACGAAGACCCTGCCTTCGGGAGCCATGATGACGATGTCTGTGAGGGCTGGTCCGTATGCAGCGCCGCCGGCTGCGAAGCCGAGGACAACGGAAATCTGGGGGACGAGGCCGGACGCTCGAACCATCGCCTCGAACACGAGGCCGACGGCGTGGAGTGCTTCGACACCCTCGGCGAGCCGGGCACCACCTGAGTGCCACAGTCCGACGACGGGTAGCGATTCGTCGATCGCGGTGTCGATGGCTGCCACGATGTGCTTGCAACCTTCGACACCCATTGCGCCACCCATGACGGTGGCGTCGGAGCAATATGCGACGGTGCGGACGCCGTCGACTTCGCCGACCGCGGCGAGCACACCTGATTTGTCGCGCGGATGCAGCGGCACAACGGTGCCGGCATCGAAGAAGTTCTCCAGTCGGAGTAGCGGATCCCGTGGATCAGTGGCTACATCGGCTTTGGTCGCCGGGGCGAAGATAGTCATCGCGTACTCCTTTGCGCAGCCCCGTCTAGTGCCTTTGTCCGGCGGGGTCGAGGGGAACCCCGCCGGACCGAGAGCGAACTTTCGTCGGTCAGGCTCGACCGAACACGAGCGCTACGTTGTGCCCACCGAAACCGAACGAGTTGTTGATCGCGTACTCGATTTCGCCGCGGCGTGGTTCGCCGTGGACGACATCGAGATCGATCTCCGGATCCTGATTGTCGAGATTCAGGGTCGGCGGAATAACTCCGTCACGGATCGCGAGGACGGTCAGAATCGATTCGAGTGCACCAACCGCACCGATCGAGTGGCCGAGCGCGGACTTCGGCGCATACACCGCAGCATGGTTACCGACGGCAAGGTTGATTGCGTTCGCCTCCGCCGTATCGCCGATCGGCGTTGCGGTGGCGTGAGCGTTGACGTGGGTGATGTCGGCCTTCGTCAGGCCGGCTGTCTCGATTGCCCGTGTCATTGCTCGAGCAGCGCCCCGCCCTGTGGGGTCGGGCGCAACCAGGTGGAATCCGTCGGACGTGATGCCTGCGCCCATGATCCGTGCATGGATCGTGGCGCCGCGCGCCAAGGCATGCTCTTCGGTCTCGATGACCATCAGGGCACCTGCCTCGCCGAACACGAAGCCGTCGCGATCCTTGTCGAAGGGACGCGAAGCACCCTTCGGATCGTCGTTACGCGTGCTCATGGCCCGCATCATCGTGAACGCTGCGATCGGAACCGCATCGATGTGTCCCTCGACGCCGCCGGTGATCATGATGTCGGCATCGCCCATGACGATCATTCGCCATGCGTTGGCGATTGCCTCCGAACCCGACGAACATGCCGAGACCGGCGTGATGACGCCTGCGCGAGCCTCGTGCTCGAGACCGACGACCGCGGACGGACCGTTCGGCATGACCATCTGAACAGCGAGCGGCGAAACCTTTCGGTAGCCGCCGTTCTTCAGCTTGTCGACCGAGTCGATCAGAGCGTCACCGCCGCCGAGGCCGGTGCCGATGGCGACACCGAGGCGGTCCTTGTCGACCTCCGGGCTGCCGGCGTTGCGCCAGACTTCACGCCCGAGCACCGTTGCCATCCGTTCGACGTATGCGAGGCGTCGAAGCTCGACGCGGGAGAGCAGGCTCTCCGGCGTGACCTTCAGGTGCCCGCCGATACGAACGGGAAGGTCGTACTCATGGATGAAGTCGTCATCGAGCACGTCGATGCCGCTCTCGCCGTTGAGGAGGCCCTTCCACGTGGCGTCGACGTCACCCGCGATCGACGTCGTCGCAGCGAGGCTGGTCACGACGACATTGGGGAAGTTCCCGTTTCTGGTGGAAGGCTTCGTCACGGTTTCGCTCACTCGTCCGATGCGGCGCCGTCAGCGGATCCGAACTTCTCGCGCAGCTCTGCGGCGAGGTCGGCGTTTTCCGCTTCCAGCTTCTGGATGTAGCCGACGGCGTCGCCGACTGTGCGCAGGCCCGCCAGATCCTCGTCCGGGATCTTGACGCCGTACTTGTCCTCGGTCTGAACTGCGATCTCGACCATGGACAGGGAGTCGATATCGAGGTCATCGACGAACGACTTATCGATGGTCACCTCGGACGGCTCGATGCCGGTGACCTCTTCGATGATCTCCGCGATACCGGCGATGAGTGTTTCCTGGCTGGTGGCCACTTGGTGGCTCCCTTCTTTGTTGGGTCTATCTGTTTTGGACGATGGTTGGTTACCGATCGCATGAAGGACGCAGCGTCGCTGCGCCCGGCAAAGCTAGCCGAACCCGTCGAGCCCGGTCAGAGCGGCTATGTCACCCGGCTCCTTCAACGCGAGCGTCGGCGTACCGCGAAGCTCGCGCTTCGCAATTCCGACGAGGGCGCCTGCAGGCGGGAGTTCTGCGATCGCGGACACTTCGGCCGCGCGAATGCTAGCGGTACACAGATCCCAGCGAACGGGGCGCGTGACCTGCGCGGCGAGTTTGGTCAATGCGTCGACGCCGCTGGCGACAGCTTGGCCATCGTAGTTCGAGAGCAGCGTGCGCGTCGGGTCCTGCGGAGTGATCTTGGCTGCAGCTGCCGTAACTGCGTCCTGCGCCGGTGCCATGAAGGCCGTGTGGAACGCGCCCGCGACGCTCAGTGGACGAATACGCGCCTTTTCCGGCGGGTTCGCGGCGAGCTCGGCGAGGGCATCGAGTGCGCCTGCAGCGACGATCTGGCCTGCCGCATTGCGGTTGGCTGGAATCAATTCGAGTTCTTCGAGGCGAGCCAGGACTGCGGCTTCGTCGCCACCGAGGATTGCCGACATTCCGGTCGGTACCAGCGCGCAGGCCTTGGCCATCTCGGCGCCGCGGACGGCTGCCAGACCGACGGCTTCGTCAGCGGTGATCACACCTGCGATCGCGGCGGCCGCAAGCTCGCCGACCGAATGCCCGGCGACGATCGCGTCGGCAGGAATGATGCCGCGCGATTCGAGCTCCTCGAAGGCGAGGAGGGCAGCAGCGACAACGAGCGGCTGGGTGATTGCGGTATCAGTGATTTCTTCTGCAGTTGCCGTGGTTCCGAGGCGAGTGAGATCCAAGCCGGCTGCCTTCGACCACAGTTCGAGGCGGTCGCTGGCACCAGCGACCTCGAGCCAAGGGTTGAGCATGCCGGGTGTCTGGGACCCCTGTCCCGGGGCAAGCAGTGCTATCACGCCTTCAAGGGAACACCCTCATGTCGTGAAACGAAGATGTTGTTGACCATGAAGCTTTTGGACGTGTTTTGTTTGGTTCTCACAAAACGCAGGTGGGAGGCGGCCATCGGCGGCACTACACCAAGCGTTACGTGCCAACTTCTACAAATGGTACGTGTGTGACTGGAGTGGCTGAAGACCGCAAATCGTTACGGTTTTGAGTCAGCCTACCCACTGTTGCCGCGACGCGGAGTACGTATGCGTCCCGCGGATTCATCGGATCCCGACCTGTCGTATCGGCGATTCGTTTCAGGCGGTAACGAACAGTATTTGGATGAACAAACAGTATGCGGGCGCAGGTCTCAACAGCTCCGCCGCAGTCTAGATAGGCATCGAGGGTATCCGCAAGAGCTGATCCGGCAGCGGCAAGAGGAACTACCAGATTCTCGTTGAGAGCAGAAATTGCGGCGGCGTCACCGAGCAATGCGCGCTCGGGCAGCAGCTCCGCCGCGTGCACCGGACGAGGCGCGCCACGCCATCCGGCGACCGCTTCCATGCCCGCGAGTGCCTCGACTGCGCTGGTGTGCGCGGCGCCGAGCGTGTGCGTCGTCGGGCCGATCACCACCGGTCCGTCGGAGAAGGCTTCGAGCAGGTCTTCGAGAAACTTGCTGCTGGCCGCACCTTCGTGAAGTTGACCGCTCACGACCGTGACGAGGCGCGAGCCCTGCACGACTGCCAGCGCGGCCCGACCATGCTTCTGCGCTATCGCGTGGACCGAGCCGACCACCGACACGCCCTGATCTTCGGGCGGCGTGCCGACTAGAACTGTCGCCGCCGCTGTGGCATCCCAGTTGAGCGCACCGGCACGCGAGAGCATGTCCGGACCGGTGTCCCCGCGCACGACCGCATCGACCACGAGAGCCTCGAGCCTCGTGTCCCACGCACCCCGGGACTCCGCAGCGTCGGCGTATACCGACGCTGCGGCGAACCCGAGCTCACGGCCGTACCGAAGCACCGCTTCGGTCAGTGCCGTCAGCTGCTTGTCGTTGCGGGCGAGTGCGGGCAGCCACTGCTCGAAGAACTCCATGGCGACCCGAACCATGTCGACGGTCTGACGCAACGTGAGCCGCTGCGTCAGGTCCTGCGGAATCACCTGAAATGCGTCCAGGCTGAACCTGATGTCGCTCTCCGGGTTCTGCAACCACTCGAGGAAGTTGACGACTGCGGTCTGCACGAGCATCTGGACGCTCGCCCGTTGGGCGGCGTCCAGATCGGCGAAGAACGGCAGTTGCGTCTGCATCGACGTCACTGCCTCGGTCGACAGGCGCCCCGAGAACTGCTTGACCCGGCGCAGCAAGGTATCCGGCAGTGGATCCCGACTCTGCCGGGCCGGCGACAACGCGGCAACCGGCAGATACACCTCGTGTTCCGCGTTGCTCGGTGGCCTCTTGTCGGACATAGCGAAAACCTACGCCCCAGTCACGCCACGCCTGGATCAGAGGTCTCCGGCGGAGCGGCAGCGACGTTGTCGATGCCGTACTTCTCCGCAGCGGCGGCCGCTTCAGCCGGGTCGACGCGACCCGCCCGGCCCAACCCCGCGAGCACAGCGACCACGATCGACTGCGCATCGACATTGAATACTCGTCGCGCGGCCGAGCGGGTGTCGGAGAACCCGAAACCGTCGGTGCCGAGCGTCGTGTAGTCGCCGGGCACCCATTCGCGAATCTGATCGGGAACCCCACGCATCCAGTCCGACGCGGCGACGAACGGGCCCTCCGCCCCGCCCAGTGCGGTCTGCAGATATGGCACGCGAGGTTCGCTGCCAGGGCTTCGGAGCGCAGCCTTGCTCGACTCGACGCCGTCACGACGCAACTCGTTCCACGACGTCACCGACCACACATCGGCATGCACGCCCCATTCCTGCAGGAGCAGGTCCTGAGCGCGAAGGCCATCCGGCACAGTGACGCCGGAGACGAGGATCTGCGCGCGCGGGCCGTCTCCGTCGGCTCCCCGCTTGTACAGATAGATGCCTTTCAGCAGGCCCTCGACGTCGAGGTTCTCCGGCTCGGCCGGCTGCACGTACGGCTCGTTGTACAGGCTGATGTAGTAGAAGACATTCTCGCCACCGAACCCGTCCTCGCCCGGTGTTCCGCCGTACATCCGTCGCAACCCGTCCTTGACGATGTGGGCGATTTCGAATGCGAACGCCGGATCGTAGGCAACGACAGCAGGATTCGTCGCGGCCAGCAGGTGCGAATGGCCGTCGGCGTGCTGCAGACCTTCACCGGTCAGCGTCGTCCGGCCCGCCGTTGCGCCGAGGACGAAACCGCGCGCCATCTGATCGGCCGCGGCCCAGAACCCGTCACCGGTCCGTTGGAAACCGAACATCGAATAGAAGATGTAGAGCGGAATCATCGGCTCGCCGTGCGTCGCGTACGACGTGCCCACGGCAGTGAACGACGCGGTCGAGCCGCCTTCGTTGATGCCCTCGTGCAGGATCTGCCCGACCACGCTTTCCTTGTAGGACAACATCTGCTCGGCATCGACCGCGGTGTAGAGCTGCCCGTTGCGGTTGTAGATCTTCAGCGACGGGAACCAGGAATCCATGCCGAACGTGCGCGCCTCGTCGGGGATGATCGGCACGATTCGTTTGCCGATCTCCTTGTCTCGCAACAGTTCCTTCATGATGCGCACGAGCGCCATCGTGGTGGCGATCTCCTGCTTGCCGGAACCCTTGCGGACGGACTTGTACGTGTCGTCGCCGGGTTGCGGCAGCGGTTTCGCATTGGTCCGCCGCTCGGGCAGGAACCCGCCCAACGACTTGCGGCGGTCCAGCATGTATTCGATCTCGGGCGCGCCCATTCCCGGGTGGTAGTACGGGGGAAGGTACGGATCCTTCTCCAGTTCCGCGTCCGAGATCGGGATCCGCTGCATGTCGCGGAAGTCCTTGAGATCGTCGAGCGTCAACTTCTTCATCTGGTGGGTCGCGTTGCGGCCTTCGAAGTGCTTGCCGAGGGTGTAGCCCTTGATCGTCTTCGCCAGAATTACTGTCGGCTGCCCCTTGTGGGCCATCGCGGCTGCGTAGGCGGCGTACACCTTGCGGTAGTCGTGACCGCCACGCTTCAGATTCCAGATTTCTTGGTCGGACAGGTTCTGCACCAATTCCTTCGTGCGCGGATCGCGCCCGAAGAAGTGCTCGCGAACGAACGCGCCGTCGTTGGCCTTGTAGGTCTGGAAATCGCCGTCCGGCGTCGTGTTCATCAAATTGACCAGGGCGCCGTCGCGGTCGCGGTGCAGCAATGTGTCCCACTCGCGGCCCCACACCACCTTGATGACGTTCCAGCCGGCTCCGCGGAAGAACGACTCCAACTCCTGCACGATCTTGCCGTTGCCGCGAACGGGTCCGTCGAGGCGCTGCAAGTTGCAGTTGATGACAAAGGTGAGGTTGTCGAGTCCCTCTGTCGAGGCGACGTGGGTGAGCCCACGCGACTCCGGCTCATCCATCTCTCCGTCGCCGAGGAATGCCCACACATGTTGGTCCGAGGTGTCTTTGATACCGCGGTCGTGCAGGTAGTGGTTGAAGCGTGCCTGGTAGATCGCATTCATCGGCCCGAGGCCCATGGACACGGTCGGGAACTCCCAGAAGTTCGGCAGCAGCCGTGGGTGAGGGTAGGAGGGCAGGCCGCCGCCTTGGTGGGCGTGCGAATACTCCTGCCGGAACCCGTCCATCTGAGCGGCCGGAATTCGACCTTCGAGGTAGGCGCGCGCATAGATGCCGGGGGAGGCGTGGCCCTGAATGAAGACGTGGTCACCGCCGCCCGGGTGATCCTTGCCGCGGAAGAAGTGGTTGAAACCCACTTCGTACAGCGCAGCCGACGACGCGTACGTCGAGATGTGCCCGCCGACACCGACGCCCGGACGCTGTGCCCGGTGCACCATGATCGCCGCGTTCCAACGGATCCATGCCCGGAACCGCCGCTCGACGTCTTCGTCGCCGGGGAACCAAGGTTCGTTCTCCGTGGGGATCGTGTTGACGTAGTCGGTCGACGTCAACGCTGGAATGGCAACTCGACGCTCACCTGCTCTTTCGAGCAATCGGAGCATCAAATAGCGGGCCCGGGCAGGCCCGGACTGTTTGAGTAGGGCGTCGAACGATTCCAACCACTCGACGGTTTCGTCGGGGTCGATATCGGGCAAATACGACGCGACCCCTTCTCGAATGACGCGTACGCGTCCGTCTGCGTTGGCCTTGCCCGCCGGGGTGGTGGCGGGTGCTGTGGCCGACGACTCTTGGACCTCTTGAGACAACTGTTGCTCCTCGCTGCGTGTGGCTGCGAATATGGCCGTCTAAACCATACTTCCGCATGTTGACGTGCCGAACAGGCCTTCTCGTCGAAGATGGGTTACCGTGCTGGCGTGCAAGACGACAACGAGGGGGGACGATGAGTTTCCGTGGCGGGCGACGTGCGGGAATGGCCAGTGCAATCGGTGCCGTTGCTGCTGGATTGATCGTGATCGTCGGATGTGGTGGGCCGGTTTCCGGAAATCCGACGGCGAACAAAGCCGACGCTGCGGCTTACTCCAAAGAGGCCGCATCGTCATCGGCGGCGGCGACCTCTGCTCGGCGGATTGCTGACGGCAATGCTGCTGCGCAGAAGGCGTGCGACAACCTGCGTTCCTTCTCCAAGGCGGCGACGGTCAAGTACAACGACTTCATCACCGCGTCGGATGCGAATGCGCCCGACGTCACTGCGAAGGCAAAGCTCGCCTCCGACGCACTCAAGGAGAGTGCGAAGCAGGTCGAGAGCGCGGCCACCGATACCATCGACGCGATCCCGAGCGGTTCGCAACTGCGCGCCGCGCTCGCCGGATATGTGTCGAAGGAGCGTGCACTCGCAGACGCGGTGGACAAAAAGGTGTCTGTCGCCGATCTGAACGCCGCTGCGAAGACATCTGACGGTGCAAAAGATGCGGCGGTTACCGCATGCAACGACGGCGGTTTCTGACGACAACTCGTCCTCGATCGCATTTTCTGGCGCTAATTCCGGCGGTTGGGTTGCGTTAATGGCCTAGACCATGTTCGCTTTCACTACCGAACGCTCAATCAAAAGGAGGAAACCACCGTGGTCGCCGCGGCGGACGCGCAGAACTTCGCTCAGAAGCTTGGCATTTCACACGACATGGTGGTTCAAGAACTGGGTTGGGATGACGATACCGACGACCACTTGCGTGCCGACGTCGAAGAGACGATCGGCGCCGACATGGTCGACGAGGATTCCGACGAGGTGATCGACGTGGTCCTGCTGTGGTGGCGGGACGGTGACGGCGATCTCGTCGACGCACTCATGGACGCGATCACCCCGCTTGCCGACGACGGCTTCGTGTGGGTGCTCACCCCCAAAACCGGTCAGCCCAATCACGTCGAACCGAGCGAGATCGCCGAATCGGCACCGACCGCCGGCCTCACGCAGACCTCTGCGGTCAACCTGGGAACGTGGACAGGTAGCCGACTGGTGCAGCCGAAAGCGGCGATCAAGAAGCGCTGAAAAACGTAGCTGCACATACACAAAGGACGACCATGCCTCTCGATGTCGGTACAACGGCGCCCGATTTCACCCTGAAGGACCAGAACAACCAGGAAGTCACGTTGTCGTCCTACCGGGGAAAGAAGAACGTGCTCATCGTCTTCTACCCGCTGGCCTTCACCGGCACCTGTCAGGGCGAGTTGTGCAAGGTTCGCGACGAGTTGCCGAAGTACCAGAACGACACCACCGAGATCCTCGCGATCTCGGTGGGTCCGTCGCCGACGCACAAGATCTGGGCAGCCGAGCAGGGCTACACGTTCCCGCTGCTGTCCGATTTCTGGCCGCATGGAGCGATCGCGCAGGCCTATGGCGTGTTCAACGAGAAAGCCGGATTCGCCAATCGCGGCACGTTCGTCATCGACATGGACGGGATCGTCCGTTTTGCCGAGATGAACGGTCCGGGCGAGGCTCGTGACCAGGGGCTTTGGGAGAAAGCGCTGGCCGCGCTAGATTCTTGAGGCAATCTCGGGCGTATAGCTCAGCGGTAGAGCTCTGGTTTTACACACCAGCGGTCGGGGGTTCGAACCCCTCTGCGCCCACCAAGAAAGTGCACGTCAGCGTGTCGGCCGTCGATCTTTGACCCCTGGTCGGCGTGCCAACTGTCCAAGAACGGTCCAAGCCGCGGTGGAAAACGCACTTTTCACCCGGTCACTCTCGAATCCGCGAAGATGCTGGCACCCGCCGCTTCGAGTGCCGGCTGATAGACGTGGGGGCGAAGATGGCCGGCCAAGTGGCCCAACAACTAAGTTGGTTGGTCAAGGCTGCCGACGACCAGGGTGTCGCGATGACAGAGATCAGCAGCGCGCACATTATTGGGTGCGGTTGTGGCGTTGTGTGCGGTGTCGGGCGAGGACCCGCTGTACTGGACCGAGTAACGACGGTCAAGGTGAGGTGACACCTCGCGAGCACCGCAAACCGCTGTGCAGCCATGCCCGGTTTGCGACACTAATGGGTTATGAAGGCAACATTCGCCGCAATCCTCGCCACCGCCGCAATCGCGACCGGCGGTGGAACCGCACATGCCGACACCCCCCGCAACCCAGCGCAGGACGACGCATTTATCGCTGAGGTGGAGCGGGCCGGATTCATCACATTCGGCGCACTGCGCGACATCAGCATCAACGAGGGCATTAACAATTGCGACCGCCTCCGCGCCGGAGGGAACGCCTACGTACTGTTGATGAACCGGATCCGCAGCTCGAACGTGAAGAGCGCGACCGTCATTCTCGCAGCAGCAGCGAACAACTATTGCCCCGAGCAGCGAGATGCGGTGTCCGCGGCCATCGCCAACACCTACTAAGAACGGAGTGGGCCGTCGCATGAAAGTAGACTGCCGTACCTCTCATCACTGCGGTCGGCCTTAGCGACATCATCGCCCTTTCACGCCGCGTCCACCTCGCGGATGCTGTGCCCCTTGGTCGCCGCTTTGGACGGCGGTACGCACTCCACTAATTAAATGCGTTGTGCCGCCACATGACAGCATCGACAGAATGACGACCGATCCCTGCGCCGACGACATGCGTGTACTTGCCCTTACGCTCATCAGCAGCTTTAGCCGTGCGCAGGATGCTGTCGATGGCGCGGCGCGCGGCTACTTCGAGCACCGGGTTGAGCCGATGATGTCGTGGCTGGACGACCGAGGGGCGACCAAGCGCATCCGCGACGACCACAGGCCTGAACTCCTCGAACTGCTGAAAAAGGCGGGAAGCTGCGATGCCGACCTCGATCTCTACGGCGCGACCTACCGCAAGGTGAAAGCTGTTCGTGACAACATCGGCCACTCGGCACGGATCGAACTCCTCGACCACGACCGGATGCGCCTGCAAACGAGCTTTTTCAGCTCAAGCACGCTGCCCGAGACGAGGCCTGTCAACTACGGTCGCGTCGCGATCAATAACCGAATTCGCGACGCAGAGTGGCTACTCGCGCAGGCGATGTACGTCAGTGCATCGTTAGCCGCGAAATTGTTCCAGGGTGGTCAAGAAATAGTAGTCATCAAGCCGACTGCTGATCCGCGCGACTGGACCGGCGAATTGATGCGGCCCGTGTGAGTGCCACTCGCTGTGTGCCCTCAGGTCCGAGCTGAGGTCATCGATTCGGCCTGGGGCGTTCTCGCCACTCCCGACTGGGCTGCTCGCGTGCGGGACGCGCGCGCGAGACTTTGGCCCGAACGCGTCCTCGCGCGTGCGCCTGCGCGGGCGCGGGCGCCGCACGCAAAACCCAGGCCAGCTCGCTCTGTTAAACGTAAGGTAACGACCTGTCAATCCATCGCCGCGCACAGTATCGGGAAATACTGCGGTGAAACACGATCCGGGGACAGAGGGCAAATGACCACACCGCAAGGACAACCACAGCAACCAGTTCCAGGCCAAGTCAGTCCAGACGGACAGTTCGTCTGGACCGGCAACGGATGGGTCCCTAACCCGAGCCTGCCCAAACCGAAGAAGAAGCACACCGTCCGAAATGTCCTCATCGGCGTCATCATCGGATTCATATTGCTGGTGGGCGGCTGCTTCGCCTTGGTCGGAGGCGTCGCAAACGAAATATCCAACGACATCAAAGACGACGCCGAGAAACCAGGCGGCACAAACAACCCCCTCACCATCGTCGCGGGCCGAGGATTCGAAGTCGACGGATTCAAATACGCCGACGGCTGGACACTCGGGGCAGGCGCGCTCGGCGACATCGAAATAGGCGGACTCAAAGTCACCAACAACCGCGACAAGCGCGATTCGTCACTCGTCGAAATCAAACTGTGGAGCGGAACCGAAGTCCTCGGCAAAGCCGACTGCACCACCGAGCCCATCAACGTCGGCACGACCGTCACACTCAACTGCTTCAGCGGCGACGATCTCCCGGCCAACTACGACAAGGTAACGATCAACGACTCCTTCTGACGTCAACCAAGAATCGAGGTAGGGCCGGTCTCCCGATGGGGGATCGGCCTTCCGACCCTCGCGATCCGCTGTCATCATCGCGATCGATCTCGTCAAATGAGAGCTGCTATGACGGGTGCCTGACTGACTTCGTCTAGCCCACCCTCGCGGACACCTTCGTTCCCTTCCCGGACGCTGTTCCTTGGCCAGCCAAACTCGCACATTCTCCGCCGTTCTGGGAACGCAAATAACGGAGCTGAACTGCGAGAACATGCCGATGTTGGTCCGCTCCTGAGCGTTCCGAGAACGCGGCCAAATTTGGCCACACAAAGCGTTCTGGGCGCGTGCGACGGAAGCCCGCTGCGAACCCCCGCAAGTGTCCAAGAACGGTCCAGGAGCCGCCAATATCGGCTGGCACGAGATGGACAGGCGGCGCGAAGCATGGCCTTTGAACTGGCAAAATCTGGACAGGAGGCAACTGCCCGAATGGCAATTTCGCCATTTACACACCAGCGGTCGGGGGTTCGAACCCCTCTGCGCCCACTTTTCAAGACTGCCCCACCCTCACGACCGCAACGGCTCGAGCAGGGGTCGCGGGTGTCGTAGTGCGACGGACACTCGATCTGTGCGGATCGACGGGTTCGCTCCGGGGCCTGGTCGCATCCCTAGCTGAGCGGGCAATGGTGCGATGCCGCATGTGGGGCAGCGGCCGGTCACGTCGAGGGCGGTTCCGCAGTCCGTGTGGACGAACACCCGGCGCGGACCGTTCGGTGACCTGAGTTGTTCGCCCCACTTCATCAGCGCGAACATGGCCGGCCACAATGCGAGACCGTCTTCGGTGAGTGTGTACTCCCCATGACGCTCGGGTGAGCGCGACAGCAATCCTTCGTCCACGAGGTCGGATAGTCGTTGCGTCAGAACCGCTTTGGAGATGTCGAGATGGTCCTGAAAGTCGGTGAACCTGCGAACTCCGAAGAAGCAGTCGCGGATGATGAGCATCGTCCATCGCTCGCCGATCAGCTCCAGGGCGCGCGCGAGTGAGCAGTCCTGCCGTGCATAGTCGGTCCCGAGTGCCATGCATCGATCATACAGCCATGGTCTGTTCAACGAACCAATCTGCTACATTCGTATGGGTTAGTTCGTTCAACAGACTTAGGTTGGGACAGGCTATGAAAGCAACGCAAGCCCTCACGGCTGCCGGACTTGGGACGTTACTGACGCTGATCGCCTTCACAGCGCCTTTGGCCACCGTCAACAGCACGGCGGCCGGTCTGGGTGCCGACACGGCAGGCAAGACGTGGATCCTCAGTTCGATGAGCATCGGCCTCGGCGCAGTGTTGCTCTCGACGGGAACGATCTCCGACGATTACGGTCGCCGCCGGACCTTCCAGATCGGCCTGATCACTCTCGCTCTTGCGTCCGTCCTGTGTGCAATCGCTCCGAATGCGCTCGTCTTCGTTCTCGCTCGGGTGTTGCAAGGCGTTGGCGGCGCCGCCGTGGTCGCATCGAGCCTCGGCATCATCGCGCACGCATATCCAGCGGGTCCGGCACGCGCTGCGGCCAGCGGTGTGTGGGGTGCGAGCGTGGGAGCCGGTATCGCGGTCGGACCGCTGCTGTCGGCGGGTATGGACCGTGCCATGAGCTGGCGTGACGTGTACTGGTTTCTCTTCGTTGCAGCGGCCGTCCTTGCGGTGGCGGCGCAGTATCTGGTGGACGAATCGCGCACGGAGACAACGCGAAAGCTCGACATTCTTGGGACGGTATTGCTGGCCGTCGGTATGAGTGCCTTACTCGCCGCGCTGGTGGAAGGACGTCAGGGCTGGGTGTCGGTCGAAGCGATCGGCCTCGCGATCGCCGCTGCGGCATTGCTGACTGCTTTTGCCGTCGTCGAATACCGAAGCGACTCGGCAATGTTGGATCCGGCGCTGTTTCGGCGACCGGCGTTCGTCGGCGCGACGACGGCTGCACTGGCGACCGGTGGGGGAATCATCGCGTTGATGTCCTACATGCCCGGCTTTGTGGTCGTGGCGCTCGACATCTCCGCGTTGAACGCAGCATTCCTGCTGCTCCTGTGGTCGGGTGCAAGCGTCGGGACCGCGCTGCTGGCACGCCGAATTCCGCCGGCCGTTTCCGGTCAGGTGCAACTGTCGATCGGCCTGTTCGGCGTCGGTGTCGGCCAGTTGATGTTGTTCGGTATCAACGATTCGTCCACGTGGACCCGGTTCGCCCCCGGATTGATCGTGGCGGGCATTGCCAGTGGCGTGCTCAACGCCGCGCTCGGTCGCGAAGCCGTGGCGAGTGTTCCCGCCGGGCGCGGCGGCATGGGAAGTGGAGCGAACAACACCGCCCGCTACGTCGGATCGGCAGTCGGCGTCACGGTGGTCGCGGTGATCGCCGCAAAATCAGGTGTCGACGGGTGGAACGCCGCCGCACTGGTGACGGCGACGGTATCGATCCTCGGGGCAGCGGTTGTCTTGTTCTTGCAGCGCGCGCGGGCGACTCAGGATTTGGTCACTGTGGGACCCCGAGCGTGAAGGTCATCGAGTCGACGACCGCGCCGAGGTGCCGGCCTTTGCGCAACCACGTCGGCAGCGGACCGTCCGACTCGACTTCGACGGCGATCAACGCGGGACGCAGCTTTCCCTTGGCGGACAGCACCGAAGTGGCGATGCTGCCGTCGGCGAACTGCTGAACGGTCTTCAGTCGGGTTGCGAACGGCACGCCCGGACCAAGGATCCGGGGTGTGGCCGACACCCGCCACGACGAACCGACTGCGCTGCTGGCGGTCATGGTTGCTCCGTTGCCGATCTCGCCGTTGAACTCTGCGAGCGTCTTCGGCATTGCCCAGTTGGTACGGCCGCCGACGAGGCTGACCGCGGAGTCGACGGCCATGAACGCGACACTGCCGCGAATGCTGAGACCCTGGCGGTGTCCGACGATGCCGAGTACCTCGTCGTAGGCACCGACCGGTGTATCGGTGTAGCGGACCATCCCGCCGACCACGGCGAGGGGGTCGACCAGCTCCCGAAGTCGAGTCGGCAGCGCAGCGCGTGCCGCATGGCCGCCGCGACCTGACCAGACCAGCGACTGTGCCGTGCATTCCCATGGTGCGCCACTGAGGTTTTCGGGCAAGCGGGTGAGCAGGTCGGCAGGCAGATCCGTCTCGGGGACGCCTGCGACGGCGAGTTCGGTGCGGATCACGACACTGCTCCGTCGACTCGGCTTTGGTAGGCAGCCCGGGCTTCGAGGTCCATGGTTTCGGTCACGCTGTTGCCGCCAGCCAGGCGAAACAGGGTGTCACGCACGTCGTTCGGCAACGTGTTGGATCCCTTTACGATCGCGGCGGCGGATTTCGGCACGAATACCTGGCGCGACCTGCCCGACTCGATGGCAGCAAGGACGGCGGCGGCAACGGCATCTGGATCGACCATGGCGAGCTTTTCCATCGCCTTGTTCGCCTTCATTCCGGAAATGAGCTCGGTCCGGACGAACCCGGGGCAGATGGTCGTGATGTGCACGCCGGTGCCGCGCCACTCCTGCCGCAATGCTTGTCCGAATCCGACGATCGCGAACTTGGCCGCGCAGTACGAGGCCGCGTTGGGCGAGGCGAGTGTGCCCATGATCGAGGCGATGTTGACGACGTGGCCGGCCCCGCGCTCGTGAAACCGCTGACCTGCGAGCTTCGTTCCGGTGAGAACGCCGCGGACGTCGATATCGAGGACGCGGTCGGTCACGTTGTCGGACTCGGCGAGAAATGGTCCGATCGGCATGATCCCCGCGTTGTTGACCAAGACATCGAGCGGCCCGAGGGCGGCTTCGGCTTGGTCGAGGAAGTGGGCGAACCCGTCCGGGTCGGTGACGTCGAGGGGATAGGCGACGACACCATTGCCGAGCTCGGTTGCGGTCGCTTGCGCTGCGTCGGCTGCGATATCGCCGATCGCGACACGTGCGCCGGCGTCGACGAATGCGACCGCGATCTCGCGGCCGATGCCGCGAGCGCCACCGGATATCGCAACCGAGAGTCCTGCGAGAGAATGAGATGACATATCTCGCACCATACCGGGCTTATTGACCGTTAGCCAATAGCGGCGCTTACGTCGACGGATCGACGGTGGCTGGGAAACGGCGCGACTACGTAGCGGTCGCCGCCTGCACGCTTCGCCTGATACATCGCGTCGTCCGCCCGGCGCAACAGATCGTTCAAGGTCGGCCCGGTTCGCAGCACGGCCGCTGCCTCGGATGCGATTCCGACGCTGCCCGTGACCGTCCAGGGCGCTTCCTTGATGCGTACGGAATCCAGGAGGGCTGACGCCATAGCGGCGACCGGAGCGTCCTCGGAAATGACGGTGAAGATCGCGAATTCCTCGCCGCCGATCCGCGCGACCAACGAATCACGAGGGGCGTGCGCGATCACCGATCTCGCGACCGCGGCGAGCACGGCGTCACCGGCTTCGTGCCCGTACGCGTCGTTGACCTGCTTGAAATCGTCGAGATCCAGCAGCGCGACGGTGACGCGGTCGGCGGGAGCGGCGCCCTTGACGAGGGACGGGATGCGTTCCCAGAGGCCGCGCCGGTTGAGCATCGTCGTCAGCTGGTCGTGCACGGCGGCGTGGGCATGCTCGCGGGCCGATTCGATCAGCACATTGCGCAACGACAGTTCCATCGCGGACGTGCCGAACAGCACAGCTCCAGTCGAGAGAGCGAACGACACGACCAGCAAACGTTCTTGCACGCCGTGCGTCGCGGCGATAGCCCAGCCCGTATGCGTCGCAAGTACCAGCGCGACCCATACGAGATGCACCCGCATTGCCGTTCGATCGAGTTCAGCGCAGATGAGCGCGCCGGGAAGAGTGAGGACGACGCAGGTGAACATGGCGTACACCGCGTTCGTCGGATAGAAGCTGGCCACTGCAAGCGAGAAGTCGGCAACGATCGCGATCAGCGCAAAGTTGCGAAACGACGGCCACGGACAGACCAAGATCGCAATGCCGCCTGCCACTGTGCCGACCACGGTGGTGATCGCCAGGCCGACCCACACCGGATTCGTTCGTCCCACCCCGATCGTTCCGGTCACTTCGATGAAGACGAACGTGACGCATGTGAACGCGATGACGAGCCGGGCCCTCCGGTAGATGTGGTCCGGCCAAGAAAAGGGATGCGGCTGCGCAAGCCACTCGCGAAGTGTTCGGCGGACTGCTGCGTATTTCACGCCCGTGCCTTTTGTCGTCGATAGCTCTGCGTTCGCCATTAGCGGTGTTTTCACCTTGCAGGCTACGCGTCAGGCGCAAGTTCGAGGAGAAGGTTTGCGTTCTCTGCTGATCGGTCGACCAACTCGGCATTTCGCTCGTCGACGTCGGCGACCCACACCGCAGCCTCGGACTGTGACTTCCCGTACTCCTCATGGCGCCGGACCAAACGGCGACGCCGGACCTCGGAAGGCAGATCGACGAACCACACCTCGTCGATGGCCGCACGGACGCGTGGCCATCTGCCGATGTCGAGCAGGAGATAGTTGCCCTCGGTGAGGATCAGGGGAGTGGAGCGGAGTATCGGCACGGCGCCTGCGATCGATGCCTCGATGTTGCGGAGAAACGTCGGCGCGTAGACGATTTCGTCGGTCGAGGACCGCAGTCGTTCGAGCAGGGCGGCGTATCCATCGACGTCGAAGGTGTCCGGTGCGCCTTTGCGAGCCCGCCGCCCGAGGCGCTCGAGTTCGGCGTCCGCGAGGTGAAAGGCGTCCATACCGACGACCGCTGCGCGGTCGCCGAGCCTAGTGGCGAGCGCGTCGCAGAGCGTCGATTTGCCGGCTCCGGGTGCCCCGGTGATGCCGAGAATCGTTCGCTTGCCGGGCACGATCAAGGCCTCTGCGCGAGCAGCCAGCGTGCCGATGTCAGCGACCACGCGGACCGGCGGGCTCACACCGCCACGCTTCGGAATGCGGCGCGATGTGCGGCCGGACTGATGTCGAGTACTCGGTTGAAATGGTGCCGCAGCGTAACCGCGCTGCCGAACCCGGACCGCTCGGCAACTAAATCGATGGGTTCGTCACTGGTCTCGAGCAGGAGCCGCGCTCGGTCGATCCGTTGTCGAAGGAGCCACTGTTGTGGGCTCGATGCTGTCCGATCGCGGAACTGTCGAGTGAAGGTGCGGCGCGCCATATGCGCCGTCGCTGCCCAGGTGTCGAGGTCGATGGGCTCACCCAGATTCGTGCGCGCCCACACCATCGCCCGTTCGATCGGGTCGTCGCCGATGTCGTTCGACAGCGGGATCGGAATGTATTGCGCTTGCGATCCCGTGCGGTGCGGTGCCAACACGAGCGCGCGCGCCAGCTCGGTCGCGGCTGCCGTTCCACAGCTGGTCCGGACGATGTGCAGGCAGCAATCGAGCGCAGCAGCGACACCGGCTGAAGTGATGACGTCACCCAGGTCCGACCACAGGATGTCGCTGCGCACGGTCACCTCTGGATAGCGCTCGCCGAGCCCTCGCGCTGCCGACCAATGCGTCGCCACCTCTCGGCCATCGGCGAGGCCGCTGGCGGCGATGACTGTTGCGCCCAGGCAGAGGCCGACGATGCGCGCCCCTGCCGCGTGCGCGGCGATCAGCGCGCCGAGCAATTCGCGGGAGGGCTCCGTGTCGTGGCGCCAGCTCGGGACGACCACCATGTCCGCCCCTTCCGTGGCGTTCAGGCCGTGGTCGACGGATATCGCGTAACCGGCGGGCGTCGACAGCCGACCTGGCTGCTCGGCGAACACGGTGACCTCGAAGTGCGGTGGTGCGCTGGCGATTCCGGCAGCGCCGAACACCAGGGTCGGCACCGACAGGTGGAACGGGCTGATGCCGTCGAACGCGAGAACGGCCACTTTCTGCATGGCCCGATCTTAGCGAATATTTGCCCACGGGCCACTGGTCGACGGTACTTCGTTCGCGGAAAGTTGGGTGCATGACAACAGCGACACAGAATCGGATCAAGGCACTTCTCGTCGGCGGGCCGACGTTGTACTTCGAATACGCCGGGCTTGCTCTAATAACGGACCCGACCTTCGACGAGCCCGGTGACTACCCAGGCGGGGTCACGCTGCACAAACTGACCGGCCCCGCGGTCACGCCGGCAGAACTCGGGCCGGTCGACATCGTGCTGCTCTCTCACGATCAGCATGCCGACAACCTCGATCACTCCGGTCGGGACTTCCTGACCACAGTCGGCACTGTCCTCTCGACACCGGACGCGGCCGCGAGGATCCCTGGCGTCACCGCGTTACCGAACTGGACTACGGTCGCGCACGCGCTGCCGGACGGCGGAAGCGTCGACATCACAGGTGTACCCGCGCTGCACGGACCGCCGGGGTGTGAATCGGTGACCGGCGTGGTCACTGGATTCGTGTTGCGGGCAACCGGTCACCCGACGGTCTACGTATCCGGCGACAACGCCTCGGTGGACATCGTCGGGGCGATCGCGCAGCGGATCGGGCGTATCGACATCGCGGTTCTACATGTTGGGGCGGCCAATCCCGGCAGGTTCGGTGATACGGACGTGACCCTCAACGCCCGGACCGCGCTGCAAGCGGCGGAACTACTCGGCGAGGCGGTGATCGTTCCCGTTCATGCTGAGGGTTGGGCGCATTTCAGCGAAACCCTCGATCGGTTGGAACTGATCTTCGGCTATGGCGGGCAGCGAGAGCGTCTGCAGGTACTGGAGAAGGGCCACGTGAAACCCATCGGGTGAGAAAATGGTCCGGTGACCGAAGCTGATGGTGAGGTTCGGCGGTCCGAGCTGATGGCGGCGGTCTCGCTGGCCGCCGACCTCGGAATGGGTCAACCGCTCGAAAGTGGCCTCGCCAACTGTGTTGTGGCCGCCGCATTGGCAACTCGACTCGGCTTCGAACCGGATCTCGTCCAGCGCACCTACGACCTCGCCTTGCTCGAGCACATCGGGTGCACGGCCGTCTCGGCTGAGATCGCGCACATCATGGGTGACGAACTGGTGATGCGCGGGCATGCTGCGACACTCGATTTCGCCGATCACAAGCAGATGTTTCGTTTCATGCTCGGCCACGTCGGCCGGATCAGCCCTCCGCTAGGGCGTCCGGTCGCACTTGCGCGTGCGATGGCATTGGGCGGCCGGATCGTCGACGGTGCCAACGAAGTCTGCGAGGCTGCGCGAATGCTCGCGGAGCGTTGCGGGTACGAACCGGACTTCCTCGCTGACGTCGAGTGCGTCTACGAGAACTGGGACGGGTCGGGATTTCCTGGTGTCGTTGCGGGTGAGGATATTTCGCTGCCGACCCGGGTTGTGCAAGTCGCGACGTTGGCAGCCTCGGCGCACCGCGAAGGTGGCATCGACCATGCTGTCGACATCGTCGGAGCGCGCAGCGGGCACAGCCTTGCGCCGGAGATAGTGGCAGCGTTTCTTGCCGACGCACAGACATTGCTGCGTCCACTCGAGCAAGTCGCTTCCTTGTGGGACGAAGCAATCGGCTCCGAGCCCCAGGCTGCTGAGACGCCAACCAGCGACGACATCGACCGAACCCTTCGCGCCATCGCCGACCTCGTCGACCTGAAATCGCCGTGGCTCCGCGGTCATTCGAGTGGTGTTGCGGCACTTGCGGCTTCGGCTGCGACGGTATGGGGGCTCGCGTCCGACGAGGTTGTGACTGTGCGACGGGCGGGATGGTTGCACGACGTCGGCCGGATCGGCGTCAGCTCGGCGATCTGGGGCAGGCCTGGACCGCTTCGACCGCACGAATGGGAACAGGTGCGGCTGCATTCCTACTACACCGATCGGGTCCTCGATCGGACGCCGTTTCTTCGCAGGCTCGCGGCGGTCGCCGCCGCCCACCACGAAAGGCTCGACGGCAGCGGCTATTTCCGCGGAGTGCATACCGCGCAGCTCTCGCGGCCCGCGCGGCTTCTCGCCGCGGCGGATGCCTTTCATGCGATGACGGAAGCGCGGCCCTACCGTGAGCCGCTCGCGGCCGAGGTCGCAGCGAAGGAGCTACGCGCGGACGTGTCGGCCGGCAAGCTCGATGGTGGCGCTGTCGACGCCGTGCTTGCCGCTGCTGGGCAGCCGGTCCGTCGGTCGCGGTGCGAGGGTGCGGGCGGGCTCACGCCGCGCGAAACCGAAACGTTGTGCCTGGTCGCCCGAGGTTTGTCGACCAAGCAGATCGCGCGGCAGCTGACGATCTCGCCGAAGACGGTCGACGGCCATATTCAGCGGATATACGCCAAGATCGGTGTTTCGACGCGGGCAGGTGCGACCGTGTTCGCGTTGCAGAACGATCTGCTCGATGCCTCGCAAAACAGGGAGAACTCCCCGTAGTTCGGCCGTCCTCCAGCGCCGATTCTGAATGTGTCACAAGGACACAGCCAAGGAGGACATCATGAACAAGCTCGAAAAGATGGTGCGCACGCACTACGACGGTCTGGAAAGCGGTGACCTCGATCTCTCGCTGTCGGTGTTCGATCCAGCCGTCGAGACGGTCACTCCGAGCGGTGTGATGCAAGGGGTCGATGAGTTCCGCGCCTTCGGCCAGACGTTTCTCGATGCGGTGTCCGGCGGTCGCCACGAGGTCCGCAACACGGTGGAGGTCGACGACACGATCGTCGTTGAAGGCACCTATTCCGGCACCCATACCGGTGACCTCGCCGGGCCAGGCGGGACGATTCCTGCGACCGGCCGCGAGTTCTCCTTTCCTTACTGCGATGTGCTGCAGGCCAGGGACGATCTGTTCGTCGCGCACCGCATCTATTGGGACAACGCCGCGTTCGTGGCCCAGCTGACGGGCTAGTCGCGACCGGGTCGCAGGTGCTCGAAGATCAATGTGGTCTCGGTGCCTGCGACCTCGGGGTCGGCACCGAGGTGTTCGATGACGAAGTCGCGCAAAGCGTGTGCGCCTGCGACGGCGACGTGCAGCAGGTAGTCGTTCGCGCCGGCGATGAAGTAGATGTCGACCACTTCGTCGAGGCGTGCGATGCGCTTCGTGAAGGCCTCGTGCTTGCGGGCGTGGGCCTGCAGCCGGACCGAAATCATGGCCTCCAGGCCCCGACCGAGCGCTTCGGGGGCGATGTCGGCGTGAAATCCACGGATGACGCCACGCTCGCGAAGTGCGCGGACTCGGCCCAACGCGGTCGACGGCGCAATTCCGGCGATCTCGGCCAAGGCATTGTTCGGAATGCGGGCGTCGCGTTGCAAGGCTTCGACGAGTACGCGGTCGACGTCGTCGAGCGAGGCCCGAATTTCATTCGACTGTCTGGGGTCGCGATGGCGCGGCGATGAAGATATGGCGGGCATGTTGTCACTATACAGAATCATATGCGGCGCTATTTCGAATTTCGCTTGCATTGTTCAGACTTGAACCCAGAGGACGTCGTCGGTCGTTCTGTAGGTGAAAAGGAGAAGACATGTTCGTTGGTGTACCCCGTGAGGTCAAGGACCACGAATATCGCGTTGCCCTCACTCCGGCTGGGGCACACGAACTGGTGGCGCGCGGCCATGATGTCGTCGTCGAGACAGATGCTGGAATCGGCTCCGGATTCTCCGATGCGGCTTACCGGGCGGTCGGAGCGCGCACGGTGCCGACGGCCGAAGCGGTCTGGCGCCGCGCGGACCTCCTGCTGAAGGTGAAAGAGCCTATCGCGCAGGAGTATTCACTGCTTCGGCCCGATCAAGTGCTGTTCACCTACCTGCATCTCGCTGCGTCGCAGGCATGCACCGACGCGGTCATGAATTCCGGAACCACTGCGATCGCCTACGAGAATGTGCGCGGTGCGGATGGTTCGCTGCCGCTGCTCGCGCCGATGAGTGAGGTCGCGGGCAAGCTTGCGGTGCAGGCCGGCGCGTATCACTTGATGGCAGCCGGTGGCGGTGCAGGCGTGCTGCTCGGGGGAGTGCCCGGCGTCCGTCCCGCCCACGTTGTCGTGATCGGCGCGGGTGTGTCGGGCACCAACGCTGCTGCCGTCGCGGTCGGCATGGGTGCGCGAGTGACGATCCTGGATCTGAACATTGCCCGGTTGCGCGAGGTCGACGCGCAGTTCGGTGGCCGCGTGACGACGGTGACGTCGAACAAATTCGAACTCGAACGGGCCGTTCTCGATGCCGATATGGTGATCGGCGCAGTGCTTGTGCCAGGTGCGAAGGCGCCGAAACTCGTGTCCAATTCTGTTGTGGCGCGGATGAAGCCGGGCGCCGTGGTTGTCGATGTCGCGATCGATCAGGGCGGTTGCTTCGAGGCGTCGCGTCCGACGACCCACAGCGACCCGACCTATCGCGTCGGGAACGTGGTCTTCTACTGCGTCGCCAACATGCCCGGCGCGGTCCCGCACACGTCGACGTACGCACTGACCAATGCGACCCTGCCGTACGTGATCGCGTTGGCGGACAAGGGTTGGCGCAAGGCGTGTGCCGCCGATCCCGGTCTCGCCCTAGGCCTCGTGACTCAGTCTGATGCGCGCGGCACACGCAAGCGCTCGCGGGACGTAGCCTCTGTTGGATGAACAGAGGAGCCTCGATCGGCCTCGGCCTGCTCGTCGGCTACGCCGCCGACCGCTCTTTCGGTGATCCGCGGCGGTTTCATCCCGTCGCCGGGTTCGGCGCGGCCGCAATCGAACTCGAGCGCCGGACGTATCGCGACGACCGGCTCGCCGGAGTAATCCATACCGCCGTGCTCGTTGGCGCCACGGTATTGGTGGGGCGCGTCGTCGGCAGCGGTGTTGTGCCGACGGCAATCGCGACCTGGACGGTCTTGGGCGGAACGTCGTTGGCGCGCACCGGAAATGCGATGGCCGATCGGCTCGATGCTGCCGACATCGCGGGTGCGCGAGAACTCTTGCCCTCGCTGTGCGGACGCGATCCCGACCTGCTCGACGCCGACGGACTTGCGCGCGCAGCACTGGAATCGGTCGCGGAGAACACTTCCGACGCAACGGTCGCACCCCTCGTCTGGGGCGCGGTCGCCGGGGTGCCGGGGCTGCTCGGCTATCGCGCGATCAACACGCTGGACGCGATGCTCGGCTACCGGAACGAGAAGTACGAGCGGTTCGGCTGGGCCGCGGCCCGGACCGATGATGTCGCCAACATCGTGCCCGCCCGGGTAACCGGTTGGCTGACAGTGCTTCTCGCGCCGGTCGTCGGCGGATCACCGGCTGCCGCATTGCAGGCGTGGCGCGCAGATGCCGGTCGGCACCCGAGCCCGAACGCTGGCGTCGCCGAGGCGTCGATGGCGGGGGCGTTGGGTGTGACGCTCGGGGGTCGCACCGCGTACCGCCATGGCGTCGAGATTCGGCCGACGCTTGGGTCCGGTCCGCGGCCGACCGCCGCCGATCTGCGCCGCGCGGTCCGGCTGTCGACGGCCGTGCAGGGTGCAGCCGTCGTCGTGTCAGCCGCGGCGGCCGTAGCGGTCGGCGAGCTTGTCCTCTTTGGTCACAGGCGCGGGCGCAGGCTCGGGCGACGCCCCGCGATTCTTGCGGCGTTCCAGTAACTCGGCGCGCACGAAGTAGGCGAGTCCGAGCGGGGCCATGACGCCGAACGCGAGCCATTGCAGCCCGTACGAGAGGTACGGTCCGGCGTCGAGTTGGGGGAGCGGAACGGGCGCGAACCCGCCGGCTTGATCGTCGGTCAGCTGAATGTAGCCGCCGAGGAGCGCGGTATTCAGCACCTGTGAAACCTGTTGTGGATCAATCGAGTACACCTGGCGGAAGCCGTCTTCGAAGATCGGCTTCTTGTCCGGATCGGAACCCTCGGATTTGCGGATTCGGCCGTCGAGAGTCACCTGCTGCGTGGGAGCGGCTGCAACGGCGGGCGGTTTGGTGCCTTCCACGGCGTCCAGGAAGCCCCGATCGACCAGGACGGCGCGGCCGTCGTTGAGCGCAAACGGTGTCAGCACCTCGTACGCAGGGGTGCCGTCGTGGGATCGCAGTCGGACGAGCACATCGCTGTTTGCCAGGTAGTGGCCGGTGACCGTCACCAGGCGCCATTCGTCGCCTGTCTCCGGCTTGCCCGGACCGAGCAGCTCCTCTGCGGGAACCGGGTCGGACTTCAGCGAATCCTCGATCAGCTGATTGCGATGTTCGGTGGTCGAATTCTTTCCGAGCTGCCACGGGGCGAGTACGGAAAAGCACAGGTAGGCGAAGACGGCGACGAGCAGAGCCAGGATCACCCAGCCCGGTCGGAACAGAAACGCTAGCCTTCGCACGTTTCCACGTTAGCGGGCCAGCTCGTCGCGCACCCACTGCAGTAGGCCGGGAATGGCCGCCGTGACCTGTTCGTACACCAAATCGTAGTCGGCGGCATCGCCGTAATAGGGGTCGGGAACATCGGGTCCGTCGGCGTCGGGGTCGAAACTTCGCAGCAGTCGGCGGCGATCGCTCGGCACGCCCAACCGCGCGAGCGCGCGTTCGTGTCCGGTGTCGAGGGCGACGACGAGGTCCGCGTCGAGGTGCTCGTCGGCGATGACGGCGGCGCGATGATCTGTCGGGTAGCCGTGCTGGCGCAGCACTTTCGCCGTGCGTGGGTCCGCGGCGTCGCCGACGTGCCAACTGCCGGTGCCCGCACTCGTGACGGTGACTTGGTCGGCCAATCCGGCGCGTTCGATATGGGCCGCGAAGATCTTTTCGGCCATGGGGGAGCGGCAGATGTTGCCGGTGCAGATGAAGGTGACGTGCATGTGTTCCCTTGGACTCGAGGTTGAGCTCGAGTATAAGTAGGGGATGACAACCGACGGCGACTGGGAAAACGATCCGCCACCGTCCATGGCGCAATCGTCATTGTTGCGCGATCCGCCGGTCACCGAGCGTGGCGTGCGGACGAAGGCCGCATTGGTGAAGGCCGCCCGGGTGGTGTTCGAGCGCGACGGCTACCTCGACGCGCGGCTGACCGACATCACGAAGGAAGCCGACTGCTCGACCGGGACCTTCTATACGTATTTCGCGAGCAAGGAAGAGGTGTTTGCGGCGGTCCTCGAGGTCGCGCAGGAGGACATGCTGCACCCGGGGATGGGGCGAGTGGCCGACACCGACGACCCGTACGCCGTCGTCGAAGCCAGCAACCGCGCGTACTTCGAGGCTTACCAACGTAATTCGCGACTGATGGGGTTGCTCGAGCAGGTCTCCAGCATTGACGCGAACTTTCGAGAGGTGCGGCGACGTCGTAGCTCGGCGTTCATAAAGCGGAACGCGCGGTCCATCGCGGACCTGCAAGCCCGCGGTTTGGCCGATGCGCAGCTGGATCCGCTGATGGCGTCGCGGGCGTTGTCGTCGATGATCAGCCGCCTGGCGTTCGGCGCGTTCGTACTGGACGAAGGTATCGACGATGGTGACCGTCCGTCGTTCGACGACCTGCTCTTCACGGCGTCGAGGATCTGGGCGAATGCGCTGCGCTTCCCCGATCGACACTTGAACTTGACGCCAGATTCAAGTTAGAGTGACGCATGGCATTCGAGAACAGCGCACGGAGTCTGCAGTACCAAAAAGACCTGCTCGCCTTCATGGACGAGCACGTCTACCCGGCCGAAGCGGTCTACGAAGAGCAGATGCTCGCGTCCGGCGATCCGCATTTCCACCCGCCGATTCTCGAAGAACTCAAGGCCGAGGCGAAGAAACGCGGGCTGTGGAACCTCTTCAGTCCGCATCCCGAGTGGGGACCAGGGCTCACCAACTTGGAGTACGCGCCGCTGGCCGAAATCATGGGCCGCAGTGCGCATCTCGCGCCCGAGGCATGTAACTGTGCGGCGCCCGACACGGGAAACATGGAAGTGTTCACGCTTTTCGGCACCGATGAACACAAAGAGAAATACTTGAAGCCGTTGTTGGACGGAACAATTCGGTCCGCGTTTGCGATGACGGAACCCGACGTGGCCAGCTCCGACGCGACCAACATTGCCATGACAATGGAACGTGACGGCGACGAATACGTGCTCAACGGTCGTAAGTGGTTCGCGTCCAATGCAATGCACAAGAACTGCAAGGTCCTCATCGTGATGGGCAAGACGGACCCCAACGCGTCGACCTACATGCAGCAGTCGATGTTGGTCGTCCCGATGGATGCGCCAGGCGTGAGGGTCGTGCGGAACCTGCCCGTCTTCGGCTACCACGACCGTGAAGGCCACGCCGAGATCACGTTCGAAAACGTCAGAGTCCCAACGAAAGACGTGTTGGCGGGTGAGGGTGCCGGCTTCATGATCGGTCAGGCGCGGCTCGGTCCGGGGCGTATTCACCACTGCATGCGCACCGTCGGAATGGCGGAGCGCGCACTGGAATTGATGTGTAAGCGCGCCGAGTCCCGCGTCACGTTCGGCAAGCCGCTGAGCACTCGCGGCAACATCCGCGACTGGATCGCGGAGGCGCGCATCGAGATCGAAATGGTTCGGCTGCTGACCCTCAAGGCCGCCTGGATGATGGACACCGTCGGAAACAAAGAGGCCCGGATCGAGATCGCAGCCATCAAGGTCGCCGCACCGCAGATGGCGTTGAAGATCATCGACCGTGCCATTCAGGTCCACGGCGCCGGTGGCGTGACCGACGACTTCCCCCTCGCCACCATGTACGCCCACATGCGCACCCTCCGTCTCGCCGACGGACCCGACGAGGTCCACAAGCTGACCATCGCCCGTCAGGAGCTGAAGAAGTACCGCGAGGGCTGAGAGGTCGTTCTCGCGGGCCCCCGACCTGCTTCGAGATACTCGGCCGGGGACCTGCGGGAATCGATGCTGAATTGCCTATTGCAATAAAACGCGGCCGCGCAAGTCGATTCTTACGCGGCGGATCTCACGCGCCGCTATGGATGTTGAGGTTCAGGATGATGCCCCCGAATGTCAGGATCGTGTTCGCCAAACCCAGCGTGATACCGCTGTTGAGTGCGCCAAGCATCCCGGTCAAAACATCTGTCTGCGGCATGTAATCTTCCCCTTTGTAGACTGTCCGGCGCGACCAGTGCGCGCCGCGTATGAGAATAGAATAGATACGAGAAATTGGCGGTGAATCGCTGAAAGATTCTTCGTCGTCTTGTTCGTCTCGATTAAGAAACCGGGCGGTCGTCAGTTCTAATGTTGATCATGGGCGAAATGTGCTCATGAATTCTCCGAACGCTGGCTGCACCTCCGGATTTCCATTCACTATTCCAGTCACGGCGCCAACCCCCGCGCCGAGAATGGTTCCGATGATGCAACCGGCGCCGAAGTTCGGAAAGATCGACAAGCATCCGATCCCGAATCCGATGCCAGCACCGAGTGCCGTGGAGATCGGACCTGCGTTGTTCCAGCCGATCGCGACCTGCCGCATCAGATTGTCCAGCGCTGCCTGGCGGTCTGTTCCAGCGACGCCTTGTGTTGCGCCTGAAAGCTTCTCCGGTGTGAGCACCAACTGTTTCCCGTTTTGGCCGACGTACGGCGTGATCGGATGGATCTTGCCGTCGTACGCGTACTCCAACGGGAACGTCTCGATCGGTCGACCTGATTCATCGACGAGTTGGGCGATCGACCCGTCCTTCGTAACAACGAAGTTTCCGTAGTCGACCGTCGCACTTACCGAAATATCGTTGGGAAGTTCGACGCTGTATTCGTACACCCGCTCCAAGGGGACATTTACCGGTTCGCCGTACGACACGCCCGTCCCGAACAGGGAGCTGGTGGCCACCAGTGCTGTCAAGGCACATGCTCTCGACCGGTTCATCTAATCACGTGTCCAATTCCTCTTGTTGGTGGCGTCGCTCGATCTGCTGCCGACGATTCCACCAGATGATAGGGGCAGTGCGGCTCGATTCCGCGCCTTTTCTCGACTTATTCGCAAGCAAAGTGTCGGCAACCGAAAGCAATTTTTGGAAAGGTCATGAATCAAAAGCGATTCGCTGTCGTATGTTCGTATCGTGGAGGTCGCCGCAGGGATTCCGTCGGTTTTTTTGACTGAACCGGACTGTTCGACAGCCTTTCGGTCACATTCGAAGTCACGCCGGCGTGGACAAGTTTCTTGTCGGACCCGTCTGATCTAATAGAACGTATGAGCGAACATCGTGCCGAGTGGGTCGGCGTCACCGAGATCGGGTTGGTCGAGGCCCTGCGGGCGCGCCACCGCGCGGTCGCGGTGGCCCAAGGCGCCGAGGTGTTCGCTGGGGGTGGTGGGGGCGCGGGATGGGACGTGCCGGTTCCCTCAGGAGCTGAAGAAGTACTGCGACGCCTGAGTCCGGCCATACCCAACAGGGGTATGATGGCGGCGTGGCCGCAGCGTCGATCCGCCTTGGGTTGATTCGCCTGGTGGGCATCGTTTTACTGCTCACCGGCGTCGTCGCCATGCACGTCGGGGTATTCGCCAACGGTCATGCGCACGAGGCCGATGCGATGCCTTCGCACCACTCGCTTGCGATGGCGGATGTAGGCGCCACCATCTCGGCGAGCGACCCTTGCCTCGACGACGGCTGCGATACCGGGCACGCCATGGTGCATGCGTGCGTATTCGTATTGTCGACGGTCGCGCTGATGGTCGTGCTCACCCTGCTGTGGTGGATCGGTATCGACCGGGTGCGGCGAGTTCTGCCGTCGAAGTTGCTCTTCCGCTCCGGACGTCGGGGGCGGGCCCCACCCTGGACCGTGCTGACTCTTTCCGAATTGTCGATTCTGCGGATCTGACAGGTAGCTGCCTGTCCGCATTCGCCGTAATCACCAATCCACAATTCGCAAGGAGCACAACCATGTTCACCACACGCGCTCGATTCACCTTCGCCGTTGCCGCGATAGGTGCTGCCGCAGTACTTGCCGTCGGCTGCAGCAGCGACGATTCCGATTCGCACATGATGCCCGGCATGAGCTCGATGCCTGGAATGCACGACGGCACGACGGCGCAGTCAGCCACGCGCAGCGATTTCAACGACGCCGACGTGACGTTCTTGCAGGAGATGTATCCGCACCACGCGCAAGCGGTCGAAATGGCCGAATACGTGCCGGCACGGTCGCAAAATCAGGCGGTACTCGACCTCGCCGCGAACATCTCGAAAGCCCAAGCCCCAGAAATGGAGCAAATCGCGGGCCTGCTGCAAAGCTTCGGTAAGTCAGCACCCACAACCGCGATGGGGCACATGCCCAACATGCCGGGCGGGATGTCCCACGACACGATGGATGGCCTGAAAGCGCTGTCCGGCAAAGATTTCGACCGCGCCTGGCTCCAGGCGATGATCGATCACCACGCCGGCGCGATCACCATGTCCAACATCGAGCTCGCCGGCGGTACCAACCCCGACGCCAAGGCGCTGGCGCAGAAGATCATCACCACCCAGCAAGCCGAAATCGACCAGATGCGCACCATGCTGAGCCAGAACTAGCGATCGGTGTAGTTATAGGCACGGCGCGACGGCGGCATCATTGCCGTCGCGCCCGCCGGCCCCGGGTCGCCGAAGGGGCGTGTGCACTTGTTGTTGTAGACGGTCTGGAAGTCGCTTGGGGCCATCAACGAGGATTGCTCGATTCCGCCGCGATCGAGCACGGCCGTTTCGCACGCTCGGTCGTGCGGAATGCGTCAACTCCAATGCTCCCAGCCATGGACCCCATTTTTGTCGGACCCCTTTGATCTAATAGAACGTATGAGCGAACATCGTGCCGAGTGGGTCGGCGTCACCGAGATCGGGTTGGTCGAGGCGTTGCGTGCGCGCCACCGCGCGGTCGCGGTGGCCCAAGCCGCCGAGGTGTTCGCCTTGACCGAGCTGTACCGGCGCCGGTTCGATGAGGACACCGCACGCGGGCTCAACGGGTCGGTCGCCGGGCAGTGGGCCGCGGTGGAAGCGGCGGCAGCGTTGCGGGTGAGCGAGGCGGTGGCGAATGCATGCCTCGATCTGGGGTTGGCGTTGGAATCGTTGCCGCGCACGCGGGCGGCGTTCGCGGTCGGGGATATCGACTTCGCGCGGGCGAAGGTGATCGCCGATCTGCTGGTGAACCTCGATCCGGACCTGGTCGCCGAGCTGGAGAAACGGCTCGCCGGGGTGGCGGGATCGTGCAATCCGGCGAAGCTACGCGAACGTGGTCGGCGGTGGATCGCGGCGGCGGATCCGGACGGGGAGAAGGAACGTCGGAAACGGCGGACCGAGGATCGGGATGTGCGGATCCGGGGGCATCAGGACGGGATGAGTTACCTGGACGGGTTGCTCCCGGCCGCGGGTGCGCAAGCCCTTGCGGCACGGTTGACGGAGCTGGCCAAACAGGTCTGTGCTCATGATCCGCGGACGTTCGCCCAACGGCGGGCGGACGGGTTGGTCGCGTTGGCCGACGGCAGTGAGCATCTGTCGTGTGAGTGCGGTCGTGACGATTGCACCGCGAACACCGACGCGACGGCGGGCCTGGCGCGGCGGGCGTTGATTCAGGTCGGGGTGTCGTTGGAGACGTTGCTCGGGTTGGCTGATCACCCCGGGTTTTTGGCGGGGTATGGGGCGATCGATGCGGATCTGGCGCGGTCGTTGGCGGTGGATGGTCGGTGGGAGTGGATCATGGCCGCGGTCGAGAAAGCGGTCGCCGACAGCGACACCGAAACCGAGACTGCGGCAGTCACAAAGATGAGCAAGGACGATTCCGCCGCTGATGCCGATGATCCCGCTGATGATGCTGAGGCGTTGCGGTATGCGTGGACGGCGAAGGTGTCGGGGTGGGTGGGGGCGCGGGATGGGACGTGCCGGTTTCCGGGGTGTGTGCGGCCGGCGGTGGAGGCGGATACCGATCATGTCGAGCGGTATGACCATGACGATCCACGTCGAGGCGGCCGCACCGTGAAAGAGAACGCCGCGAAGTTGTGTCGGCGGCATCATCGGTGCAAGACGGCGGGGGAGAACGGGCTCAACGGGTGGCGGGTGCGTCAGTGTGGGGGTGGTCGGTTGGTGTGGACGACGCCGACGGGGGAACAGGTTTTCACCGAGCCGGAGGGCGCGAAGTTCCTGTGGCCGCAGCCACCCCCAGTGGCACCGAAACCACGACCACAGCCACCGCACGTCTATGTGCCGCGCCCGGGTGATGGGATTGTGTGTTCGAGTTCGTCGATGTTGGAGCAGTTGCGGTTCGGACGGTCCAAGGCCGAGCAGCAACTGGTGTTCCTGCTGGAGGTGCGTGGGGTGAAACCGGCACGCCGACAACCTAAGTCGAGGATCGTCTACACCACCGACGACCCCGAAGAACCCTGCCCGTTCTAAACGGTTCGGTAACCTTCGGCACATGACATTCGTAGGGGGATCCGCGATCGCGTGCTCGCGACTTTCGCGGCACAACTGGCGCTGCCCACTGGCCGAATGGGCCAGGTGGTCGGCCGCGTACTGAATCGCGCGAATGGACCGCTCGTCGCCGCGACAGTCGACGCGGTCGCGGCGGAGGAGGGCCATATCTGCGCTGACATCGGGTTCGGGGGTGGCGTCGGGCTCGATCTGCTTCTGCGCCGAGTCGGAGCATCCGGCCGGGTGCATGGCATCGAGATCGCGCCCACGATGCTCGCCGACGCGCGACGCAGATTCGCCAAGGACCTCGACCTCGGGCGCCTCGTGTTGCACGACGCGGCAATGGATCAGCTACCCCTCGCCGACGGCTCGCTCGACAGGTTGATCACGACGAACACGGTGTACTTCATCGAGGACCTAGCGCCCGCGTTCGCCGAACTCGCGCGAGTACTCCGACCGTCGGGGCGGGCAGCAATCGGACTAGGAGATCCGAGTGCGATGGGCAAGATGCCCTTCACCAAACACGGGTTCCGATTGCGCTCGGTCGCGGAGGTGACCGCTCAGCTCGAGAGTGCGGGACTTCATGTCACCGAGGACCGTCGAGTCGGCAACAGCATCAACGCTTTTCATATCCTGGTTTGTCAGCGCTCCGACACCAGCTCGGCCAGCCGCGCGACCGATTCCGCGATCCAGACCGCGCCATCCGATTCGCCGGCCAAACCGTAGCCCCAGCCGGCGAAAATGGTTGGGATGCCCCAGTGCGCGGCGCCGCGGACGTCATGGCTGCGGTCGCCGACCATCACGACGTCTGGGGTTGCGTCGACAACCGGCGCAACATCCATCGAGCCAAGGGTGTGCGCTACAACATCGACCTTGGCACGGCGTTTGCCGTCGTCGCTGGCTCCTCCGATGAACTCGAAGTACTTGCTCAACTCGAAATGATCCAGGATGCGGACCGCCAGGCGCTGTGCCTTGGACGTGGCGACGCCGAGTCGGATGCCGCGCTCGAACAAATCGAGCAGCACTGGCTCGATTCCCTCGTACACCGCGTTCTGCGCCCAGCCGCCACCATCGTCGTACAGGTCGAAATACGCGCGCCAGGCCGCTTGGGCGCGATCTTCGTCGAGCCCCAAGCGCCGAAACGTCTCGAGCATCGGTGGTCCGACAACGTCGGCGACTACCTCGGGCGGAGGTTCAGGCGCGCCGACGGCAGCGAGTGCGTGGCGGAACCCGGCGATGATCCCGGAAGCCGAATCCGTCAGTGTGCCATCGAGATCGAAGAGCATGACCGGGGCGGGAAGCGGCGACTCGGGCAATTGGTTCACGCGGCCATTATTGCCTGCAGTTGGTTCGAGGAATTTCCAGCGACCGCCGTGTGAGACGCGCAAGGATGGTCACATGACCGACCTCGTGTATCGGCTCGCGCAGGAACGACACCTTGCTACGGCACTACCGGGGCCGAATTCGGAGAAACTCACCGCCCGAAGGCGAGCCGCGGTCGCAGCCGGCGTCGGGTCGGCGGTGCCCGTGTACGTCGCCGATGCGGACGGCGGAGTGATCGTCGACGTCGACGGCAACTCGCTTATCGACCTCGGGTCCGGCATCGCCGTCACCAGCGTCGGCGCATCGAATGCTGCCGTCGCGGCGGCGGTCGGTGAGCAGGCGGAGCACTTCATCCATACCTGTTTCATGATCACGCCGTACGAGGGTTACGTCCGTGTCGCGGAAGAACTTGCCGCACTGACGCCCGGTGATCACGAGAAACGCTCGGCGTTGTTCAACTCCGGTTCGGAGGCGGTCGAGAACGCGGTGAAAGTCGCTCGCCTTGCCACGGGGCGAAACGCGGTCGTCGCCTTCGACCACGCCTACCACGGCCGGACCAACCTCACCATGGCGTTGACCGCGAAGTCGATGCCCTACAAGACCAACATGGGACCGTTCGCGCCCGAGATCTACCGGATGCCGATGTCGTACCCCTACCGCGATGCGGGCGTGACGGGTGAGCAGGCCGCCCAGCGTGCGATCACCCGGATCGAGGCGCAGATCGGCGCAGCCAGCACCGCAGCACTCATCATCGAACCGATCCAAGGTGAGGGCGGATTCATCGTTCCCGCACCGGGTTTCCTCCCGACGTTGGTCGAGTGGGCGAAGGCGAACGGCGTGGTGTTCATCGCCGACGAAGTGCAGTCGGGCTTCGCGAGGACCGGTGCGTGGTTCGCATCCGAGCACGAAGGGATAGTTCCCGACATCGTCACGATGGCCAAAGGCATCGCAGGCGGAATGCCGCTCGCGGCGATCACCGGTCGTGCCGAGTTGCTCGACGCGGTGCACCCTGGCGGGCTCGGCGGCACCTACGGTGGCAATCCGGTCGCATGTGCGGCGGCATTGGCGGCGATCGACTTCATGCGCGAACAGGATCTCCCCGCCCGCGCGCGACGCATCGAAACAGCCATCAGGGCACGGCTCGAGCCGCTGGCAAAAGAGGTGAACACGATCGGCGACGTACGCGGCCGCGGAGCCATGATAGCGCTCGAACTGGTCAAGGCGGGGACCGACGAGCCTGACGCAGCTGCTGCGAAAGCAATTGCAGCACAGGCATTGTCGGAGGGAGTGGTCATCTTGACGTGCGGCACGTACGGCAACATCATCCGGCTGCTGCCGCCGTTGGTGATCGGCGACGACCTGCTGTCAGAGGGACTCGGCGTGCTCGAAGCCGCTGTCCGCACCGGCGCGGGGAGCGCGACCTAGCCGCAGGACGGCCATGATTTCCGCATACGGACCGATCAGGTAGGCAACGTCGCCCGGGTGCAGGCGACTCTCGCGGCGCGGATTGTGTTCGGTTTCGCCTGTCGCGGCGTGGGCGATTGCGACCACCCTCGTTGCGGCCGACAGATCGAGCAGGCGGGTGCCCGCCAGCACACTGCCCGCCTGGACCGACACCGCTCCGACCATGAACGACTGCTGCCAGACCGAGAACGTTGCCATGACGTCGAGTCCTTCTGCGGCGCCTATGAACCACGGCGCCGACAATTCGACCGTCGACCGGACGTTCTTGAAACCGAACCGCTGCGCGACGACCTGACCGAGGGGCAGGTCGAACACCCGCAGGACGACGGGAACGCCAGGTATACCTGCACGCTCGGTCCAGCGTTCGCCGAGCATGGTGCGGACGACGAGGCCGACCTCGATGTTGACCATTTCGTTGGACGTCAGGACTGCGACGGCGGATGCTCGCGTGACGCCGGCCGCGGCGAGGTCCTCACGAAGCGTCGCGTTGCCGAAAACGACTGGTACGTCCAACTCTTCGGCGGCGGCAAGGTGGCGGTGGTCGGTATTGGATTCGATCACGACGACCTCCTTACCCCGTGAAATCAGATCGGCAGCGACCCGGATACCGAAGACGCCCAGGCCCACGATGAGGACGTGGTCCTTCATCGTCCGAGCACGACGCCGACCGGCTGTGTGCGCGATGCGTCTGCTGACAAGGAGGTCGGACAGAAAAGCCACCAGCACAGCGGTATTCGCGATACCGCACACCATGAGAAAGATCGCGAAGATGCGCAGAAACGACGGCTGATCGATGAAGTTGAAATCGCCGTAGCCGACGGTGGCAATGGTCTCGACCGTGAAATACCACGCGTCGACGTAACTCATTCCCGGCTGGTTGTAGGTGTACCGCAGGATGAGAGTGGACGCGGCCATCAACGTGAGCATCGCGGCCATCGCGCGAAAGAAATTGGGGTCGACGTCCTGCCACAGGTCGACGACCGCAATCCGGAATCGCGCGAACGGGTTTCGGCGTCTCGGCGGACGGATGTGCAGATGCGCAAAGGCATGGTGCTCGGGTGCCAAGCCATGTTGGTGCAGTTCGTCGGCGGTCCCGATCAGCGCCGCCCAATCGCCCTTGGCCATTTCGGTGTCGCGGGGCGGGCAGGCGACCACGTCGCCCGCATACGGATTCTCGACGCCGCGGGTGATCGCGATCGGACCCAGGTCACCGAATGCCTGCCGCAGTGTCGTGTCGGATTCGAGCTGCGCAGTAGTGACGAAACACTCGCGGCCCGCGATCGAGATGCGGTGCGTCGTCTTCCGAAGACAGGCATCGACGACCGACGGGGCGGCGAGGTCGGCGACGTTCAGCACGGCACCCGGACTGTTGTCGGCAGCGACCGCCCCGCGCACGACCTCGTTCGCCAGCCTGACTACGACCCGAACGTCCGCGCGGGCGCTGCGAGCGAACAACGCCAACTCGAGATTGACGACGTCCTCGGCGTGCGCGCACACCACCGCGTCGGCGGTCGCGATGCCTGCGTCCAGCAACGCGTTGGGGATGCTCGCACCGATCTGTCGATACGGGATACCCCAACCCTCGACGACGGCGGCCAATCGCGGATCGGGTTTGGTATCGAGCACGATCATGGGTTCGCCGAAACCGTGGAGCTCTTCGACGATCCTCAAACCGAGCGGATCGAGGCCGCACACGATGGTGTGCCCGGCCATGACCGGTCCGATTGGATCACTCAGCGGACGCACCTGCCGGTTTCGGTCGGCGCTTCGTGGTCGGCTTCTCGACATCGCCGTTGGAGCCGATCGTGACGGCAAGCGGAGTGGTCACCGGCGTCGCCATCTCGATCGCCTTGCCCGTGTAGCACCGGTAGCCCAGATGTGGCTGGAAGCCGTGGATCTCGGGGGTATCGAGGAAGCGCACGAAGTTCAGGATCTGCTTGCTGAACAGCTGACCCGGTACCAGCACTGGGAATCCGGGGGGATAGGGCGTCACGAAGGTCGCCGATACCACCGACTCGCCGGCGTCCAACTTCGCCTCGACCTCGTCGGGCGTGAGGTATTCGCAGAACGAGTCGTTGTACGCGAGATAGAACGCCTTCCGAACATCACCCTCGTCGCTGACGTCGCCGTCTCGGAAGCTCGGGTGGAACCCGCTGAAATCGGGCATGTACCGCGATTCCTCGGTCTGGCGGAGCACCCGACGGTCGTGGATCGCCCGCTCTGTCTGGCTCATGTCGGTGATGTTGTCGTCGAGCTCGCGTGCGATCTTGACCAGCACCTCCACCAGGTACGCGACGGAACTGCGGGTGGTGCCGATGTTCGTCATGAACAAGACCGTGTTGCGCGAGGTCTTGTTGATCTGGACGCCGTAGCGGTCCATGAGCTGTTCCCGCTTGAAGGTGTCGCCGTCGTAGCCGGTCGGTCCGATGTAGAGCGTGATGCGCGATGGATCGAGGACGAACTCGTCGTGGCGCCACGCCGCTTCCATGTTGTGCAACCCGGACCGTAGCGGCTGGGCGATTCCGGACGGTCGGAAGTCCTCGGGAATCAACTCCGCGGTACTCAGGCAGTGCATGTACTTGCTCAGCAGCGGATGGTTGTCGATCGCATCGCGCAGCTGCATCGCGTTCTCGATCTGCTTCTGCACCAGCTCGACGCCCTCCAGCGCAACCTGCCGACGGCCGAGATCGAGCGAAGCGACGATCTGGTAGTTCGGCGACGTCGACATGTGGGCCATGTAGGCCTCGTGGAATGCCTCGGCAACCTTCTGCTCGAAATCCTGGTCGTAGACATGGATCATCGAGCCCTGGCGCAGCGACGTGAGCGTCTTGTGCGTCGACTGCGTGGAGTAGACCCGAACCCGCGCCTGGGCCGGATCGGGCATCAGCCGCTGATCGAGCAGATCTTCGTCGCTCGCGTCAGGCTTCTTCGCTTGTTCGGCGAGGTAGGAGTTATAGCGCTCGCGGTACGCGGGGTCCTTGATCCGTTCGCGCAACGCCTTCGCCGCCGCCATGCCGGTCCGGGTGCGATACACCGGGTGGAAGCGCGCAAACGCGAACCATGCCTCGTCCCACAGGAATACGAGATCCGGCTTGATCGCGAGGCATTCTTCCATCACGCGCTCGACGTCGTAGACGACGCCGTCGAAGGTGCAGTTCGTCAACATGATCATGCGGACGCGATCGAGCTTGCCCGCGGATTTCAGTGCGAGCAGCTTGCCCTTGATCTCGCGCAGCGGAACCGCACCATACATCGAGTACTTGGTGAGCGGATAAGCCTCCAAGTACTGGACGTGCGCGCCTGCGAGCATCGTTCCGTAATGGTGGGACTGGTGGCAATTGCGGTCGACGAGCACGATGTCGCCGGGAGCGATCAACGCCATCCCGACGATCTTGTTCGCCGTCGACGTGCCGTTGGTGACGAAGAACGTGTGTCGCGAGCCGTAGGCCTTCGCAGCCAAGTCCTGAGCGTCACGCAGCGGCCCGGTGGGTTCGAGCAGCGAGTCCAGCCCACCGCACGTGGCGGACGTCTCTGCCATGAAGACGTCGAGGCCGTAGAACCCGACCATGTCCTTGATCCAGTGCGAGTTCACGATCGACTTGCCCTGCGAGATCGGCAATGCGTGGAACACCCCGGTCGGGCGGTGGCTGTACTTCTTGAGTGCGTCGAAGAACGGTGTGCGGTACCGCTCGGCGACCCCGTGCAGGATGCTCAGGTGCAGTTCGAGCACGCCCTCACGGGCGTGGAACACCCGACGGAAATCGTGGCCGACGCGGCCAGCCACGTCTTCCACCTCGATCTCCGTCATCAGGTAGAGGTCGAGCTCGGGGCGGATATTGCTGATCTGTGCCGCCAGAATCTGCGCGCGCTCTTCCGGCGAATGGTCGGCGAGTTCGTCGGATACCCGCGAATCGACGAAGTCGCCGAGGCTGGTCAGATCCTTGGCCGACTTGTGCGCGAAGCGTCGACGGACGACGCACGCCTGAATGTTGACGTTGAGCCGAGTCGCGATCACCGCTTCGTCGCCGCTACCGACGACCACCAGTTCGTAGACGAATTCGTCGTCGGGGCGACGCCAGCTCCGAACCTCTTTGCGAAGTGCGCGTTCCTGCTGCTCGGTCATCGTTTCGACGACGAGGACTTCGAAGTACGGCCGTTCGGTGCGGTCCGACGTCGTTTCGTCGTAGTGCACGTCGATCGACTGCTCATGGTCGTTGGTGCCGGTGATGTGGCTTTCGCCGGAGCGATACGACTCGGTGACCAGTGCGCGGTTGATCTTGGCAACGGTCCGCGAGAACTTGTCGTAATTGCCCGACGTGAACTGGCGCTGCATCTGAGCGAAATATTGAGTGCCAGGGAAAGCCCAGTAATGCTCGTAAGGTTGCAGACCACGGACGAGCGCTCTGACCGAATCCGCGAGTGCCTCGGTCGGCCGGCCTTGGGTCGCTGCGCGCGAAAGCCGTTCCGCCGCTTCTTCGAGACGGCACCACGCGTCAGCGCGGAATTGCCAAACACTGTTGTATGCGCGGGAATTCGAGTCTGTCATCGGAGCCTCCAGCATTAGTCCTTCGAGACAAGCCTTGCACAGGGAACCGTGCGGTACGTCGTGTTCGGAGAACATTCAGACAGCGTTCGGATCGCGACAAATCGTCGTACAAGAAAGCCGTTCGGGCATTCCGGACAATTCGAAATGCTGCGCCGAATTTCGGCCGCCGTAGGCTCTTTCCTCGTGGACGAAACCGAACGCCTTCGACATCACGGCGACGTCGACGTGACGGCTGGGATGCTCGACTTTGCCGTGAACGTCGCGGGCCTCACACCACCCGAGTGGCTGCGCCGCCGGCTGGCGAACACGCTCACCACACTCGGGCGCTATCCGAGCGCCGCGCACGATCTCGATGCGCGCGAGGCCGTGGCGGCGCGGCACGGTCGCATCGCGGACGAGGTCCTGCTACTCGCGGGCGGAGCGGAGGGCTTCGCGATGCTTCCGCGGCTCGCGCCCACGTCGGCTGCCTTGATCCATCCGTCGTTCACCGAGCCCGACCTCGCATTGCGGGAGGCCGGCATTCCCGTCACCCAAGTGATTCTCGCTCCGCCGTACCGACTGGACACCGCAGCCGTACCCGACGACGCGGACCTGGTGGTGTTGGGCAACCCCACCAACCCGACCTCCGTTCTGCACCCCGTCGAATCGATTCTCGGTCTGCGTCGGCCGGGCAGGATCGTGGTGGTGGACGAGGCGTTCGCCGACGCGGTTCCGGGCGAGCCGGAGACGTTGTCGAGTTTCGCGCTTCCAGACGTGCTCGTGCTTCGCAGTCTCACCAAGACGTGGTCGCTGGCGGGCTTGCGTTGTGGCTACTTGCTCGGACCGCCCGACCTGTTGGACCGACTCCGCGTCGGTCGTGCGCACTGGCCGCTCGGCACGTTGCAGATCGAGGCGATCGCGGCTTGCAGCGAACCAGGCGCTGTCGCGGAAGCAGCCGAACGGGCCGACCGGATAACTATCGACCGGGAGGTGATGGTCGCAATGCTCCTCGACGCGGGCTTCGACGTCGCGTTGCCCGCCAACGCGCCATTCCTGCTGCTACGGGTGGGTGATGGTGAATTGATGCGTAAACACCTGCGGGAGAACGGCATTGCCGTGCGCCGCGGCGACACATTTCCGGGGTTGGGGCCCGACCATCTGCGGGTCGCGGTGCGCGGCAGACACGAGGTCGACCGGCTGATCACTGCGATGAAAGAGGTCGGATGACAACAACACTCGCGGATGTCATCGCTGCTTTGGACGCGGCGTACCCGCCCCGGCTTGCCGCCGACTGGGATTCGGTCGGGCTGGTCTGCGGCGACCCTGCCGACGAGGTAGGCCGAGTGCTGCTTGCCGTCGATGCGACCGATGCCGTCGTCGACCAGGCGCTGGCCTGGGGCGCGCAGGCGCTTGTGGTGCATCACCCGTTGTTGTTGCGTGGCGTCGACTCGGTCGGGGCGCACACGCCAAAGGGATCGGTCGTACATCGGCTCATCCGCGGTGGCTGTGCGTTGTTCACCGCGCACACGAATGCGGACAGCGCTGATCCTGGCGTGTCCGACGCGCTCGCGGCTGCGCTGGGACTGACAGTGACGGGCGTCATCGACCCGATCCCCGACCGGCCGCTCGACAAATGGGTCGTCATGGTCCCGCGGACCCACACCGACCAGGTGCAGTCCGCTCTGTTCGCTGCTGGAGCGGGCGAGATCGGCGACTATCGCGAGTGCAGTTGGCGAACTGCGGGCATCGGTCAGTTTTTGGCGATGCAGGGTGCGGACCCAGCAATCGGCGCGGTCGGCAAATTGGAGACCGTCGACGAAGACCGCGTGGAGGTTGTGGCATTGCGCAGTCTTCGGTCGCGCGTACTCGCGGCACTGCGCGATGCCCATCCCTACGAAGAGCCGGCGTTCGACGTATTCGAGCTCGCAACGCTGGGATCCTCGCTCGGGATCGGGCGGGTGGGGGTACTGCAATCGCAAGAAACCTTGCGCGACTTCACGTCTCGTGTGTGCGGCGCATTGCCGGTAACCGCGTGGGGTGTACGAGCGGCGGGCGACCCGGATGCGGTTGTACGGACTGTTGCGGTCTGCGGGGGAGCGGGCGACTCGTTGCTCGACGCGGTCGCGCGGCTGGGCGTCGACGCCTACGTGACGGCCGATCTGCGTCACCATCCGGTCGACGAACATCTGCGCTCCGGCGGTCCGGCGGTGGTCGATGTGGCGCACTGGGCGAGCGAGTTTCCGTGGTGCGCGCAAGCGCAGGGCGTGCTGCAGCGGGCGTTCGGCGGACTCACCATTCGCGTGTCCGAGATCCGGACCGATCCGTGGACGCTGGGCAACAGTGCCGCGCAGGCTCGACGGTAGGGTGGCCGGATGAACGTCGACCCTCAGATCCAGGCCAAACTGCTCGATCTCGCTGCCGTCGATGCGGAGCTCAACCGGATCTCTCACCGTCGCAAAACACTGCCTGAACAGCAGGAAGTCGACCGGCTCCAGGCGGAGCGGGTGACGCGCAAAGACGCCGCCGTTGCGGTTCAGATCGCCATGGACGACCTCGACCGTGACATCAAGAAGTTGGAGGGAGAGGTCGACGCCGTCCGCAAGCGTGAGGAGCGCGACCGCGCCATGCTCCAGAGCGGCACGGTCGGTGCGAAGCAACTCTCCGAACTCCAGCACGAGCTGGGCAGTCTCGAACGGCGCCAGTCGAATCTCGAGGACGAACTGCTAGAGGTAATGGAGCGCCGCGAGGCATCGGAAGCCGACCAGCAGCACGCCGGAGCCAATCTGAGCCGCATCGATGACGAGCTGATCGATGCGGTCCGGCATCGCGACCACGCGGTTGCCGATCTCGACACCGCTGAAAAACGGTGCACGGGTGATCGTTCCACTCTCGTGGCGCTGTTCCCCGAGGAACTGATCAAGATCTACGAGCGCCAGCGCGGCCTGCACGGTGCTGGAGCATCGTTGTTGCGGGCGCGCAGTTGTGGCGTGTGCCGGATCGAGATCGACCGTGGCGAGATTTCCCGCATCGCGAAGGCCGAGCCCGACGAAGTGGTGCGATGCCCCGAGTGTGGCGCAATTCTGGTGCGGACCAAAGAATCCGGGCTGTGAGTGGGCTCGAGGTCATCGTCGAGGCCGACGGTGGATCGCGAGGAAATCCAGGTCCGGCAGGCTTCGGCGCGGTCGTATACGCCGCCGACCACTCGACCGTCTTGGCAGAACGCAACGAAGGCATCGGCAATGCCACCAACAACGTCGCCGAATACCGCGGTCTCATAGCGGGATTGAGCGCGGCAGCCGAGCTGGGCGCGTCGGTCGTCGATGTCAGGATGGATTCCAAACTCGTCGTCGAGCAGATGTCGGGGCGTTGGAAGATCAAGCACCCCGCCATGATTCCGCTCGCCGAAGAGGCGCGTGCGCTCGCCGACGGCTTCACGCGTGTGACCTACACATGGATTCCGCGCGCCGAGAACGCGCACGCAGACAAGTTGGCCAACGAAGCGATGGATGCGGCCGCAGAAGGGGCCGTTGCCACGACGACTCCCGCATGGTCGCATGCCACCGGTGCCCCGACGCGGTTGCTGCTGCTTCGGCACGGCCAGACGGAACTGTCTGTGGACCGGCGCTATTCGGGTCGTGGCAATCCGCCGCTCACCGACATCGGGCGCACCCAAGCGGACCGTGCGGCGAAGCGGCTCGCGGCCAGAGGTGGGATCGACGCGGTTGTCTCGTCACCGCTCGGTCGCGCCCGCGAAACCGCGGCGGCTGCGGCGGCGGCACTTGGTCTTTCCGTCACGGTCCTCGACGGGCTCACCGAGACCGACTTCGGCGAGTGGGAAGGTCTGACGTTTCGCGAAGCGGCCGAACGTGATCCGGAGGTGCATCGCCGCTGGCTCGGCGATACTTCGGTCCGGCCGCCGGGCGGGGAGAGTTTCGACGCCGTCCGGGCGCGGGTCGACGCGGTCCGGCAGCAGCTGACGACCGACTTCGCCGGCTCGAATGTGCTTGTCGTCAGCCACGTCACGCCGATCAAGACACTGCTTCAGCTTGCGCTGAATGCTGGTCCGTCGCTGCTGTTCCGCCTGCACCTCGACCTCGCGTCCCTTAGCATCGCGGAGTTCTACCCGGACGGTGGCGCCTCTGTCCGGCTGGTGAACGACACGTCCTACCTCGACGACTGACCTACAGCAAGCCGGCGAGTTTGTATGCCACCAACGACCCGGCAACTGCGACGTTGAGGCTCACTCCCGAGCCGATCATCGGAATCTCGACGGCAATGTCGATGCGCGCCAATCCTTCTGGTGGAATGCCGGTCTGCTCGTGGCCGAGCACGATGACGGTCCGTCCTCGTGCGGCGGGAAGATCGGCGAGCCGAATCGATTCGTCGGTGAGTTCGACGCCGACGATGTAGGCGCCGTCGGCGCGTTGGCGGTCCAGCCAGAGCCCGGCGTTGGTCGATGTCCAATGAATACAAGGGTTGCGGCGCAGCGTATTTCCCTTGTCGAGCGCCTCTGGGACCCACGGTAATCGGGGAACCGCCATGCATCCGCCGACGGCGTCGCAGGTTCGCAACAGCGTGCCGAGGTTGACACCATGCAGCGGCCACAACGGTGCGACCACGAGGTGGTTCCAGCATTTGTGTCGACGAGGTCGGCGATACGCCTTGATTTCCCGGCGCGTACGAGCGCGCGGGGCGGTCACGACAGAGCGGGAACGAGAGCCTTCCCTGAGCACGAGGTGAAAGTCATGAACTCATTCTTGCATGTGTGAACCGGGCAACCTTTGGGTAACCCCGCCCTGTCTGGCGCCTGACGGGATGGCGCCCTATCGACGTAAGGGGAGAATTCGATGGTTTCGGACAGTCTTGCGATCGACTTCGACGGAGGTGTCTCCGAAGCGTTCAGTTCGGTCGCAACCTTCGTGCCGAAGTTCCTCGCCTTCATCGCGATTCTGCTCATCGGCTGGTTCATCGCGAAATTGGTGGCAAAAGTCGTCAACAAAGTGCTCGAGCGTGTCGGCTTCGACCGCGTCGTCGAACGTGGCGGTCTCAAGCAGATGCTCGCGCGAAGCAACTACGACGCGTCCGACATCCTCGCCAAACTCGCGTACTACGCGATCCTGCTGATCACGCTGCAAATGGCGTTCGGCGTGTGGGGTCCGAACCCGGTCAGCGAGTTGCTGACCAGCGTCGTCGCCTGGTTGCCCAAGGCAGCGGTCGCGATTCTCATCATCGTGGTCGTCGCGGCGATCGCGAGGGCGGTCAAGGACATGATTGCCAGCGCTCTCGGCGGCCTGTCCTATGGCAGGACGCTCGGAACGATTGCATCGGTGTTCATTTGGGGTCTCGGCATCATCGCGGCGCTCAACCAGATCGGCGTCGCGACTACGGTGGCCACGCCTGTGTTGATCGCAGTGCTCGCGACAGCAGGCGGAATCCTGGTCGTGGGTGTCGGCGGCGGTCTCGTGCGTCCGATGCAGCAACGATGGGAAGGGTGGCTCGGTAGCTTGGAGCGCGAAATCCCCGCGGTGAAGGGTCAGGCGCAGGCATATCAGCGTGGACGTGAAGACGCTGCTCGGAACTTGGCGCCCTCGTACCAGCAGCCGTCGGGGCAGTATGCGCAGGGTCAGTACCCGCCACCGCAAGGGCAGTACCCGCCGCAGCATGGCCAGTACCTGGGCGAAGGTCAGTACCCGCCCGACTACCGCTGAGCGGATAACTAGCTCATTTTCCGGCGGCGACCTTCAGTAGCGTGCGTAAGTTTCGGTTCGTAGTGGTCGACTTGTAGCGCTTCTTGCCGAGCGTCTTGCCGAACGTCGATTTCAACGTCTGGCCGCGCTCGACTTCCCAGTACAGCACTCCGTCGCCACCGGCGATGCGCTCGAGCGCCGGGTCGAGGTCGTCGGCGAATTCGAGCAACTCGGCGATCGGGGCGGGGTCGGACGATAGCAGCACGTACGGTTGCCAGCCTTCGCGTTCCGGCTCGAACGGGTAGGCATCGATCACGCGCTGGACTGTCGGGATGTCGAGCAGCACGACCCAGGCTTCGTACCCGAACGCCTCGTTCAGTCCTTTTTCGATGTCGCGCTTGAGCTTCGCGCGGTCTGTGCGCGCCGAGTCGAACAGCACATTGCCCGACGCCAGGATCGTCTTGACGTTCTCGAAGCCGAGGTCGGCGAACGTCTTTCGCAGATCCTCCATCTTGATGTTGATTCCTGCGACGTTGATGCCCCGGAGGAACGCGACGAACCTCATGGCTGGAGGACCGAAACCAGGAACTCCGTCTGGTCTTTCACGGCGCGCTCGAAAGGCTCGTCGTAGTAGATGTCGAAATGACCCACGGGGTAATGCTTTACGACGGCATTGGGCGTTCGCGCGGCCGCCTTGATCGTCGGACCGGTGGGCGCAACGATGTCCTTGTCGCAAATCGCGTAGAACACCGGCATTGCCAGATTCTTCGTCTTGCGGCCGGGTGCGTCCAAGAGGATGGAGGCGCCGACTCTGGCAGCGACTTGTGGCCGGTAGAGCGGACTCTCGTCTGCCAGTCGGCCGAATCCGGGTACAGCGTCCGGCGCAGTCATCAACGCGCCGTCGCCGTAGCGCCCGCTCAGGCTGACCATCACCGGCGGTCTGCCGAGCAACGAGCCGGCAATATCGAGCGTCGCCAGAATAGCGACCTTGGCCAGGCTGATCGGTCGCATGGCGATCGCCGACGCAATGCCGTCGGTGAACGGACACTGACTGACCACGGCGGCGATCGTCGGATCCTCCGAACCGACGGCCAGCACGTTTCCGCCGCCGAAAGAACTGCCCCACACCGCAACTCGCGAGGCGTCGACGCTCGGTAGGCCACGCACGTACTTGACTGCGGCGTGGTAATCGTCGCGCTCTCGGCGGATGTCGAGCAGCTGACGCGGTTCGCCCTCGCTGGCGCCGAAGGACCGGTAATCGAACACGAGCACCAACAGTCCCGCGGCGGCGAATTCCCTTGCGTACTTGTCGAGTCCCATCTGGCGATTCGCCCCCAGGCCGTGCCCCATCACGACTATGGGCCCGGGACCCGTGAAGTTGGAGGGCGTGTACAGCCACGCCGCACAGCGATCTTCTCCGGAGACGAAGCTGACATCCGAGCGGTCCATAGCCGATCACAATAGACGAGTACGCTGGTCGAGCGGACGAGTTGGCCGGGCGGCCGCGGCGATGGGAACCAGCACTTCAGTGTCCAGGCCCACTGCCGAGGAAAGTCCGGACTCCACAGAGCAGGGCGGTTGTTAACGGCAACCCGAGGTGACTCGCGGGACAGTGCCACAGAAAACAGACCGCCCACGGTCGCAGGACCGTGGGTCAGGGTGAAACGGTGCGGTAAGAGCGCACCAGCGCCCCGGGTGACCGGGGTGGCTAGGTAAACCCCGCCCGGAGCAAGGTCAAAGGCTGCACCCGAAAGGTGCGGCTGCGCAGACGTTCGAGGGCTGCTCGCCCAAGTCTGCGGGTGGACCGCATGAGGTACCCGGCGACGGTGTATCCAGATGGATGGTCGCCACCCCGCGCCTCGGCGCGGGGGACAGGATCCGGCTTAGAGGCCGACTCGTCCGCCCCTACCCGCTCGGGTAAGGGCGGACGGCACTGTCAGCAGCTGACTTTGATGTATTCGAGCAAGCCGGGGGCCGTGGAGTCGGACAGTTCGTTGCTTCCGTTCTTGGCCCGCGCCTTCAACGCCTTCGTCAGGTCGGCGTCGCTCTTGCCGGACTTGATGTCGGCGCAGGTGTCGGTGAGGATCTTCTCGATCGCTGCGTCGTCGAGGCCCTCGGCGAGTTCGCCGTATCCTGCCTTGTAGGTTGCGACGAAGGCCGTCACCTTCCCTTCGTCGATGGCCTTGCCGATGTCGGTCGGGATTGCGGGAATACTGATGCTCGGCACGTTGGACAGGGCGCTCTGCACGGCGCTCTGCGCCTGGCTCTGCAACGCGGAAGCCTGGCTCTGAATGGCCGAAACCTGGCTCTCTGCTTTGTCTTTGTCGTCGTTGCCGCAGCTCGCAAGCACGAGACCAAGGGCAATGGCGGTCGCAGCAATTGTCGCTGAAGGGATTCGCATTCGATCAGCCGCCAACGATCGTGTCGCAGGCGAACACCAGCTCGTAGGTCGACTTCTTCGGTTCGAGCGGGTTCGCGAGGTCGACGCCCGTTGCTTCGCCCGTCACCGTGTAGGTCTTGCCGTTCTTCTCGAGCTTGGCGGATCCGCCCGGCGCACCCTCGGCGTAGCCGAGACCGCCGCTGGCAACATTGCCGATGCCGACAGCGGAAACCGTGTCGTCGCTCTTGACGGTTGCGCTGGCGCCCTTGGTCGCGTCACCGGAGGGATCGGCGATCGTGAGTGCGAGCAGATCACCCTGTTTCGCGCACACCGTGGTGAACGTTCCCGTCCAAGCCTTGCCGTCGACCGTCACCGACGATTTGCTGCCCGACGCTGTGTCGGTCTTGGCGCCCGTGGTTGCAGCAGCGGCGGCGGAGGTGGTGTCCGCAGCTTTCGAGTCGTCCTTCTTGTCGTCCCCACACGCCGAAAGTCCACCGATGAGCGCGACCGAGAAACAGAGTGCCGCAGTAGCTTTCGTAATCTTGCTCTGGATCAATTCAGTCTCCTGATTCGAGAGGGCCACGGCCGGAGGTGGCCGCGGCAGTCGTGGCGGTCCCGGAGCAGGGACTCAGCAGATCAGTATGGGGGGTCGCTGCGTAGCTCACAGTGATTCCGGTCATACTGTGCGGGATCGTATCGGGCTAGTCGAATCTTGTAGGGGTAACCGGAAATGTCGTTCGGTCGTTCAATTGCTGTCGGTGTAGTCGCGCTCGGCGCAAGTGCTGGAATATGCGCTCTCGGGGCCGGTTCCGCGTCGGCGGTAGCCATCACGCCGCTGCCAGGTGGGGTGCAGGTCGATTTCACCCACGACGAGACTGTGTGGGTTGACCAGAGCAACGTCGGCCTCGGGATCTACGCGATCCCCAACCCGTCGGCTCAGTCGTTCGGTTTGACGTTGGACGCAGCGGCTGCACTTGCCCGCACTTTCCCGCAAGGGCGAGTCAGCTTCAGCGCGTTCGGACCGCTCGACGCACCGCAGGGCGAAATCGTCGCCTTCGTGGAGTAGCGCCGAATCCCTGTGGTCAGCACCAGAATTGCCGCGCGCGCACTCGATTTCGGAGTGATCCGAACCGAGTTCGCGCTCAGCGAGGACTATCCAGCCGACGCGGTCGAGCAGGCGCGCAGCGCGGTCGATGCCAATGCCGCAGACCGCGTCGATCGGACCGATCTGCCGTTGGTGACGATCGACCCGCCGACGTCGATGGATCTCGACCAGGCTGTGCACATCGCAAAAACCGACTCGGGCTTCGTCGTCAGCTATGCCATCGCCGATGTCGGGGCTGTCGTCGTACCGGGCAGCGCCCTCGACATCGAGTCGCGCAAACGTGGGCAGACGTTCTATTTTCCCGACGGATCGTTGCCGTTGCATCCACGCGAACTGTCGGAAGGTTCGGCGAGCCTGCTGCCGGACCAAGTTCGCCCGGCAGCGTTGTGGACGATCGAACTCGATGCGACCGGCGAACCGACGAAGTTCGGGGTCGCGCGAGCGCTCGTTCGTTCCGTTGCTCGATTCGACTACCAGGGCGTCCAGGCCGCTGCGGCGGCCGGGACGTTGCACCCGTCGATCGCAGCGCTCCCGGAGGTCGGGAAACTGCGCAGCGAGGCCGCAATCGCCCGTGGCGCAATCGAATTGAAGCTTCCTGACCAGGAGGTAGTTGGTTCACCCGGTCAGTGGACCATCGAACTGCACCCGCATACCGAAGCCGACGACTGGAATGCCGAGATCTCCCTGCTCACCGGCATGTGCGCCGCGAAGCTGATGATCGAGGCGAAGGTCGGACTGCTGCGAACCCTGCCGCCACCGGATCGCGAAGCGCTGCAGTCGATTCGACGCACTGCCTCCGCGTTGGGTGTGACATGGGCCGACGGTAGACCGGTCGGCGAGTTGCTCGCCGCGCTGGATCCGAACTCGCCCGCTTCGCTGGTCCTGATGACAGAGGCGACGACGCTGCTGCGCGGCGCCGGCTACGCCGCCTTCGACGGGCAACTCCCGGAACTGATCGAACACGGCGGGATCGGCGCTCCGTATGCGCACGTCACAGCGCCGCTGCGCAGACTGTCGGACCGCTATGCCACGGAAGTGTGCCTCGCAGTCAGTGCCGGCACCGATATCCCGGCGTGGGCGCGCGACGCGTTGCCCGAACTGGCCGAGCTGATGCGCGGATCCGACTCGACGGCAAACAAGATCGATCGCGCCTGCGTCGATCTCACCGAAGCTGTGATCCTGGCGAACCGGGTCGGCGAGAAATTTCAGGCCGTTGTCGTCAAAGAGGCGGACGGCAAACGCGACGCAGACGTCTTCGTCGCCAATCCGCCGATCGCGGCTCGCTGCACCGGCAAACCGCCCGAAGGTCAGATGGTCGCGGTCGAGTTGGCTGTCGCCGACGTCGCAGCCCGATCAGTGGTCTTCGCGTACTCGGGCTAGCGCGTCGAGCGCGGGCTCGTACTGTGCCAACGCACGCTGTGCGTCGTCCCCTTCGAGCTGGTACAGCACGCCGTAGGTGAAAGTGTCTTCGCCCGCAGCCCGCGCAACCGCGCAGGTCTCGAGAATGACGCGCTGCGATTCGATGGCATCACGGTGATCGCCCAGAATCGTTTGCAGCGCTTTGGCTTCCACGCCGAGGTCGGCCGCGTGCTCACCCAACGGTTGCGCCGACTCCGCCGCGTACCGCAAGCGTTTGGCCGATTTACGGACCTCGTGCAAAGCCGCAACGCGTTCGTCGTCGCGTGCGGCCGCCGCGCAGTCGACTTCGCCGACCAATCGTTCATTTTCTGCGGCCAGCGCTTTCGTGAAAATCTTGCTGGCTTTGCGCTCCGCTCTCGGTTGGCGAAACGGCGGATCTGCCAGCAGATCGTCGAGGTGTTTTCGCAGGTCGCGGTAACGGTCGCCGTCGAGCGCAGCGAGCACATCGTTGTGCGCGGCGGTGTAGGCGGCGCGCTGCGCTCCGACCAGTCGGTCGGCGATTGGGCCGACCACGAGGTCCGTCGGGAGTTCGTCGAGTAGGCGCTCGAACCGTTCCGCCATCACTTCGGCATCGCGTGCGACGCCGAGAATGCCTGCGAGCCATTTCAATTCGAGGCGGACTGCATTGACTTCCTGGCGGTCGAACACCAATCGGTACGAGCGCAGCATGCTCCGGATTCTGCGTGTGGCGACGCGCATCTGGTGAATCGAATCGGTGGCGTCCGCGCGCACGTCCGGCTCGGCGGAGACGAGGCGGTCTACGTCGGAGCGCAGCGCCTCGACGACCGCGGGTCCAGCGGGTTCGGCGGGTTCGGCGGGTTCGCTCACGGTCGGAACTTGTCAGTTGCATCGACGAGATGCGAGACGATGCCGGGCTCGGTGGCGGCGTGGCCGGCGTCGTCGACGATGATCAGCTCCGATTTCGGCCACGCCCGATGCAGCTCGTACGCGCTCGTCGCCGGGCAGACGATGTCGTAGCGCCCTTGGACGATCACACCCGGAATGTGTTGTATCGCAGTGGCTTCGGTCAACAACTGGCCCTCGGTGAGGAAACCGTGGTTGACGAAGTAGTGGTTCTCGATGACAGCGAAGGCGCGTGCGAAACGGGGTTCGGCGGTTTCGGCGACGCGGTCCGGGCGCGGGAGCAGCGAACTCGTGGCGCCTTCCCATGTCGACCAGGCGACGGCGGCGCGGGTCGCGACCTCCAGATCAGGGGAGTGCAGCAAGCGGTGGTAGGCCTCCACGAGGTCGCCGGAGCGGTCCGACTCGGGGACCGGTGCGAGAAATTGCTCCCACAGTTCGGGAAAGACGTACCCAGCCGCGCCGTTGTAGTACCAATCGATCTCCTTGCGGCGCAACAGAAAGATGCCGCGCAGCACCAACTCGGTGACCCGCGCTGGATAGACCTGGGCGTAAGCCAGCGCCAACGTCGAGCCCCATGAACCGCCGAACACGAGCCAGCGGTCGATCGCCAAATGCGTTCGCAACGCCTCGATATCGGCGATCAGGTGCGCAGTTGTGTTGACCGACAAGTCGGCATCGTCGGCGATGTGGGGCGTCGATCGCCCACATCCACGCTGATCGAACAGCACAATCCGATACGCGGCGGGATCGAAGAACTGCCGTTGGAACGGCGACGTGCCGCCGCCGGGGCCGCCGTGCAGAAATACCGCAGGTTTGCCGTCGGGATTGCCACTGCATTCCCAGTAGATCTGCTGACCGTCACCGACATCGAGGTGACCGCTCACGTATGGCTCGATTGCGGGGTAGAGGTCGCGCATCGGGATCAGAGGCCGACGAGGCCGGCGGCGAAATCGGGGATTTCGAGTGCCTTGAGTGCCTGGTCACGCGTGTCGGCGCAGTTGTCGATCGTGATCTTGTCGATGATCGTGCGGTCCATGATGATCTCGCCGTTCAGTCCACCGTTCACAGCGGCCCATTCCTGGACCAAGATGTTGAGCCCACCCTTGCCCAGCGTCGGCGTTTGCACCCGCCAATCCGACAGCGTGCGGTCCAGGCGAGCGCAGAGATCTTTGGCTGCGGCCTCGGTGACTTTTCCGTGCGCGTACGCGCCCGTCGTCGGCGCACCCTGCGACGTCGGCGCTGGGGTAGCCGACTTCGCGCCGGGTTGGTTCGTGTTATCGGTCGCGCAACCGGCCGCGACGGCGACGGCCGCCGACACTGCCGCGAGCAACGCAATTGCCTTCGGGCGAACCGACATCTAGACCCCGTCCGTAGTTTGTGGCTATCGCTCTCGAGTGTGCCATCAGTCCAAGAGTCCGCGCCGCAGCGAACCGAGCAGATCGTCCACAAACTCGGCAAATGGGCTGGCGAGGTTGTCGATCCGACTCCACGGATGTATCCCGATCAGCGGTGCAAGCTTGCGCGCCGCGACGATTTCCAGGTCGCTGACCTGCGTACCTTGTCGCCAATGCGCGAAATACTCGTCGGACCAGTCGCCGCCGAACATCCGTACCGACAGGAAGGGATGTGTGATCACCGCATCACCCCAGTCGAACAGCCGGCCCGAGCCGAATACGTTGCCCGGGTACAGATCGTTGTGTTCCACGGTCAGCCTGCCGGATTCGGTCAGGATGTCGGCGTAGCGCGCGATCGCCGTGTCGATCGCCGGATCGTCGTCATATAGGTGGTAAATGTCGACGAGGCGGTCGGGTGGCAGAAATGGCGTTGCGGTGTTGCGGAGGTCCTCGACTCGGGATGCCATGTCCTGCTGCAACTGTGCGTAGGTGCCGACAACGTGGTGCCAGTCATGCGCACTGCTGTCGAACGTAGGGCCGCCATCAGGTGTGAGCAGCCATCCTCGGTCTGCGTTCACCGCGATCGGTGCGAGTACGAGGTCCGGATGGTGTTGCGCGAGTAGGGAAATCAGCGGACCCTCATGGGCGAAGCCGCGCGCGTTCGCTTTGGCCCAGATCGGACCGACGGTGGTCGGGATGCGCGTGATCAGCGACCATTGTCGGCGTCGGGTCTGGTCGGGTTCTCCTACGACGTCGATGCCTTCGGTCGCGAGCACGTCGAAGGCCCAACCCAGCAGGGGCTCTGCGGGTTGGGCCTCGAGTGAACGTGGGATCAGAAGCTGTGCTCCTCGGCCGGGAATGCGCCGGTACGGACCTCGTCGGCGTAAGCCATTGCGGCGTTGCGGAGTTCGTCGCCCACGTTGCCGAACTTCTTGACGAACTTGGCAGTTTTTCCGCTGGTGTAGCCGGCCATGTCCTGCCAGACCAACACCTGCGCGTCGCATTCGCGACCTGCACCGATGCCGACCGTGGGAATCGTGAGCTTGCGGGAGACCTGGCCTGCCAGGTCGGCGGGCACCATCTCCATGACGACGGAGAAAGCGCCGGCTTCCTGAACTGCGATGGCGTCGGCGATGAGCTGCTCGGCACCGTCACCGCGGCCCTGGACCCGGAACCCACCGAGAGTGTTGACGCTCTGCGGTGTGAAGCCGATGTGAGCCATCACGGGGATGCCGGCCGACACGATCTTCGCGATCTGATCGGCTACTCGTTCGCCACCTTCGAGCTTGACCGCGTGCGCCTGGCCTTCCTTCATGAAGCGGGTGGCGGTCGCGAGAGCCTGCTCAGGGGACGATTCGTACGTGCCGAACGGCAGATCGGCGACGACGAGGGCACTGGGCGCACCGCGAACAACGCCGCGGACCAGCGGGATCAGTTCGTCGATGGAGATCGGCACAGTCGTGTCGTAGCCGTAGACGACGTTCGCGGCCGAATCGCCGACCAGGAGGACGGGAATCCCGGCCTCTTCGAAAATCTTCGCGCTGGAATAGTCGTACGCGGTGAGCATTGCCCACCGATCGCCCGCGGTCTTCATCGCCTGCAGGTGGTGTACGCGCGTCTTGCGCTTCGGGGTATTTGTTGCAGCACCGTAAGCATTGTTTTCGGACATCATTGTCCCTTTCTGGCCTCGAGGCCCATTACGGGTCCCCGGGTTGGGTGGTTGCGTGGTCAAGTCTATGACCTGGGCACGGTCGTGTGCGGGTGCGGTTCGTCACACTCCGTGCTGCGTTCGGAAGCGAAACGACCCGGAGTCGACATTGACTCCGGGTCGCGGCCACTTCGGTTTACGCAGGTAGCGCTAGCTCTTGAAGGCGTCCTTCACCTTTTCGCCAGCGTCCTTCAGGTTCGCTTTGGCCTGGTCGCCGCGGCCTTCGTGCTCCTGGCTCTTGTCGCCGGTGACCTGACCGAGCTTCTCCTTGGCCTGACCAGCAAGTTCGTCGGCCTTGTTACGTGCCTTGTCGATTGCACTCACGTGAATCCTCCTCGTTACTGGGGCGGACCCGCGGAAAGCGGGACTCGAATACCGATTACCCCGATTGCGACGGAGGCTAAACCTGGCCGAACTAGACCTTTCCCAAGAATTCCGATTCGGTGACGAGATCTTTGATGACTTTCTGATACTCGGCGTGGGTCTCGTGTTCGACCGTGCGCCACAGCGTCGCCTCGTTGGCCCGCAGGTAGGCGAGGTAATCGGGTGCGCCCGGGAACTTCACGTTGTCGGCGACGACGACGCTGCCAGGGTGTAACCAACCTTCTTCGAGGATTCGTCGTAAATCGGTCAGGTACGCGGACTTGTGATGATCGAGGAAGACGAAGTCCAGCGCAGCTTCTGTGAAGCCGTAATCGTTGCGCAGCCGGGCGATCGTAGTGCCGCTGTCGCCGATCATTCCGACAACCGCGGTCACACGGTCGCCGACACCCGCGTGCTCCCAGATCTGCCGCGCAATCCGTGCGTTCGCCGAGTTGATATCGATCGAGTACAGCCGTGCATCGGCAGGCATCGCCCGAATCGTGCGCAGTGCGCTGTAGCCGCAATAAGTGCCGAGTTCGAGGAGCAGCTTGGGCTTCGCCCGCCGGACAGCAGCGTCGAGGATCTCACCTTTCTCGTCGCCGACGTTCATCAGGAAGCTCTTCTTGCGGGCGAACTCGTCGATTGCTCGGATGACGTCGTCGATATCGCCGCCGCGCGAATTCTTGATCACGTACAGCGCGAGTGCCCGCTCGCGCCCGTCGCCGACCTGGCCTCGCTTGTCGAGTCCAGGCAAGTCGACCAGCATCCGGAGCGCCGACCAACGTAAGAACGGAATCGGTTTGCCGGCAAGTTCGTTCGCGACCACTGCTGCGGCAACGGCGCCTCCGGCCAGCAACACGCCCCGCAGTAGTCGTGGTGCAGTCATGTGTCCAAATCCTCTCTTGGAACCGCTCGAAGCTGCGGCACGATTGAAGCCTAAGGGTCCATGGCACCATCGTGGTATGCCGATCAAGAACCGAATCGCAGTTGCCGTCGTGATCGGCGCGAGCGCAGCCGCTTTACTTGCCGGCTGCACCAAGGAATCCAAGCCGCACGCGGAGCCGAGCACCACACCGCCGACCAGCACGTCGACCGGCGAGCCCACGCCGAAGAACTTGGAGAAGTTCTACAACCAGAAGGTCGAGTGGGGCTCGTGTGCGGACTACGCCGCACGCGGCGAGGACTTGCCGACCAGTTTCCAGTGCGCGCATGTCACGGTGCCGGTCGATTACGACAATCCGGATGGGGACACGGCGAAGATCGCCATCTCGAAGGCCGAGGCAACGGGCGATCGCATCGGTTCCATCTTGTTCAACCCCGGCGGTCCCGGCATCGGTGGGCTCGGGCTCGCGTCGCAAGGCAAGGGTACAGAGCTGGCCAAACGCTTCGACCGCATCGGTTTCGATCCCCGCGGCGTCGGCGCTTCGACCCCCACCGTCCGGTGCTTGACGGACAAAGAGGTCGATGCGGAGCGCGCGGACCTCGACATCGACGAGACCCCCGCCGGAATTGCGGAGACCGAGCAAGAAGAGAAGGACTACGTCGCCAAGTGCGACCAGCGGGTCGGCAAGAATCTGCTGGCTCACCTCGGCACCCGTGAGGTCGTGCGGGACATGGACATCATCCGTGGCGCGCTCGGTGACGACAAGCTGAACTACGTCGGCTATTCGTACGGCACGCGAATCGGTTCGGAGTACGCCGAAACCTTCCCGACGCGCGTTCGTGCGATGGTGCTCGATGGCGCAGTCGACCCGGAGCAGGATCCGCTGGTCGGGCTCGTCGCGCAATACGAAGGTTTCCAGAAGGCGTTCGACGCCTATGCCGCCAAGTGCGCGAAGAGTACGACTTGCCCGCTCGGCACTGATCCGGCCAACGCGGTGAAGGCGTTCCGCGCGCTTGTCGATCCGCTGATCGACAAGCCGGCCAAGACTGACGATCCGCGTGGCCTCGGTTACGGCGACGCGCATACGGGCGTCATCCAGGCGCTGTACTCGACCGAGATCTGGGACGCACTGACGCAGGGGCTGACGGAGTTGAAGGCCGGTCGGGGCGACACTTTGCTCAATCTTGCCGACCTCTACGAGGGTCGGAACGACGACGGCACCTATTCCAACGCCGACGACGCGTTCAAAGCGATTCGGTGCGTGGACGATCCGCCGATCACGGACCGTGCGGCGGTCGGCAAGGCCAACCTCGATGTACGCAAGGTCGCGCCGTTCCTCGACGACGGACGCGGGACCGGTCAGTCGGCGCTCGACGAGTGCGCATTCTGGCCGGTGCCGAATACCGGTAAGCCACACTCGATCTCGGTGACAGGGTTGCCGAAGGTTGTTGTCGTCTCGACGACGGAAGATCCCGCGACGCCCTATCAAGCCGGCGTTGATCTCGCCCGTCAGCTCGGCGCGTCGCTGATCACCTACGACGGAACACAGCACACCGTGGCGTTGAGCGGCGTGCCCTGTGTAGACGATGCTGTTATCGCGTATCTGGTCGACTTGACGTCGCCTCCCGAGGGTTTGCGATGCTGATTTGCGCGATGTAACACAGATTTAACGCCGGGTGCATAGTCTCGCCACCATGGATCGCCAAAAGGAATTCGTGCTCCGGACCCTCGAAGAGCGCGACATTCGATTTGTCCGGCTGTGGTTCACAGACGTTCTCGGGTACCTGAAGTCGGTCGCGATCGCTCCCGCCGAACTCGACGGTGCCTTCGAGGAGGGTATCGGCTTCGACGGATCGGCCATCGAGGGTTTCGCGCGGGTGTCCGAAGCGGACATGGTCGCCCGGCCGGACCCGTCGACGTTCCAAATCCTGCCCTGGTCGACGAGCAAGGGCCACCAGCACTCGGCGCGCATGTTCTGTGACATCGCAATGCCGGACGGTTCGCCGTCGTGGGCCGATCCACGCCACGTGCTGCGCCGTCAGTTGAGCAAGGCCGGCGACCTCGGCTTCAGCTGCTATGTCCACCCCGAGATCGAGTTCTTCCTGCTCGAGAACAGTCCGCTCGACGGCACGCCGCCGAAGCCTGCCGACAATGGCGGATTCTTCGACCAGGCCGCGCACGACCAGGCGCCGAGCTTCCGTCGCCACGCCATCGAGGCTCTCGAGTCGATGGGCATCTCGGTCGAGTTCAGTCACCACGAAGGGGCCCCGGGCCAGCAGGAGATCGACCTGCGCTACGCCGACGCGCTGTCCATGGCCGACAACGTGATGACGTTCCGGTACCTCGTCAAGGAAGTTGCTATCGACGAGGGCGTGCGCGCGACGTTCATGCCGAAGCCGTTCAGCGACCAGCCCGGCTCGGCGATGCATACGCATATGAGCCTGTTCGAGGGCGAGACCAACGCGTTCCACAACCAGGACGACCCCGGCCAGTTGTCGGAGACGGCGAAGGCGTTCATCGCGGGCATTCTCGAGCACGCCAGCGAGATCAGCGCGGTCACCAACCAGTGGGTCAACTCCTACAAGCGCTTGGTGCACGGCGGCGAGGCGCCGACGGCGGCGTCGTGGGGACGCTCGAATCGTTCGGCGTTGGTGCGCGTTCCGATGTACACGCCGAACAAGGCGTCGTCGCGCCGAGTCGAGGTCCGCAGCCCGGACTCCGCGTGCAACCCCTATCTGGCCTTTGCGGTACTGCTTGCGGCGGGCCTGCGCGGCATCGAGAAGGGCTACACGCTGCCTCCCGAGGCCGAAGACGATGTGTGGTCGTTGACGTCGGCGGAGCGTCGCGCCATGGGCTACCGCGAACTGCCGGGAAGCCTGAACGAAGCATTGCAGTCGATGGAGCGGTCCGAGCTTGTGGCCGAAGCCCTCGGTGAGCACGTGTTCGATTTCTTCCTTCGGAACAAGCGTCGCGAATGGTCGGAATACCGCAGCCACGTAACGCCGTTCGAACTCAAGGAGTACCTGAGTCTGTAGTCGAGGCACTGGGCTAAGTTTGGTTCATGAGGCCCGCGCGTTCTGTTGTTCCCAGGGCGGGTCGTCTCGGGCTGGTCGAGCCATCGGCGCCTGACGACTTGCAGGCGCTGGGTTGGGTCGACAGCGACAGCATCGAGTTGCTGTGGTCGCTGTCGCGGGCACCGAATGCCGATTTGGCCTTGGCGACCCTGATGAGAATGCGATCCGCGCTCGGTCAGGGCTGGGACGAGCTGGAATCGGTGCTGCGAACCGACAAGTCCTTACGAGGACGGTTGTTCGGCCTGATCGGAGCGTCGTCGGCATTCGCCGACCATGTTGTCGCCGACCCGCCCTGCTGGAAATTGCTGCGCGGCACCACGTTGCCGACCCGAGAACACCTCATCGAAGACATGCTCGGCGTGGTCGAGGCGACGCCGGAGACCGGTCCCAATGCGGCGCCTTTGCTGTTTCGCGCGAAACATACTGGTCCGGCCGTCGTGGCTCAGCTCAAGAAGCGGTATCGCGACCATCTGATGCTGCTCGCCGCAGTCGATCTTGCGGCGGTCGTCGAAAACGAGCCCGTACTCCCGTACCAGACGGTGGGTCGGCATCTTGCCGATCTCGCCGACGCTGCCTTGACTGCGGCGCTCGCGGTCGGTGTCGCGAGGGTCTGCCCCGACGAGCCGTGCCCGTCCCGTATCGCGGTCATCGCGATGGGGAAATGCGGTGCGCGAGAACTCAACTACGTCAGCGATGTCGACGTCGTGTTCGTCGCGGAACCGGCGGACACCCGCGCCAGCCGGATCGCGGGGGAGATGATGCGAATCGGGTCGGCGGCGTTCTTCGAAGTCGACGCGGCGCTTCGGCCGGAAGGCAAGAGCGGCGAGCTGGTCCGTACGCTCGATTCGCACGTCGCCTACTACAAACGCTGGGCGAAGACCTGGGAGTTTCAGGCGTTGCTCAAGGCCCGGCCCATGACGGGTGACTTGGCACTCGGCGAGGACTACCAGCGGGCACTGCTCCCGATGGTGTGGACGGCATCGGAACGTGACGATTTCGTCCCAGAGGTCCAGGCAATGCGCCGTCGCGTCGAACAGAACGTGCCCGCCGAACTGCGTGAGCGCGAGCTCAAACTCGGCCAGGGTGGGCTGCGCGACGTCGAATTCGCTGTGCAACTGCTGCAGTTGGTGCACGGGCGCGCCGACGAGGCACTGCATGTGACGGGGACGGTCGAGGCGCTGACTGCGCTCGCAGAAGGCGGCTACGTCGGGCGCGACGATGCCGCCAACCTGACCGCGTCGTACGAGTTTCTGCGGTTGCTCGAGCATCGCCTGCAATTGATGAAACTCAAACGCACCCATACGCTTCCGCCGCAGTCCGACGAGGAGGCGATGCGATGGCTGGCCAGGGCGGCGCACGTTCGCCCGGACGGACGAAACGACGCACTTGGTGTGCTCAATGCCGACATCAAGCGGAATTCGCTGCGTATTCGTCGGCTGCATTCGAAGCTCTTCTATCGTCCGTTGCTGGAGTCCGTGGCGCGGTTGGACAAAGATGCGATTCGGTTGAGCCCGGACGCGGCGGTGCGGCAGTTGAAAGCACTCGGTTACCTGGCTCCCGAGAACGCGCTCGGGCATTTGAAGGCGTTGGCGGCAGGACCCGAGCGAAAAGGCAGAATTCAGGCGCTTCTGCTGCCGACGTTGCTCGAATACCTCAGCGACACTCCCGATCCCGACGCAGGCTTGCTCGCATATCGCCGGGTCAGCGATGCGCTCAACGATCAGGTGTGGTTCCTTCGGGAGCTACGCGACGAGGGAGCGATCGCCCAACGGCTGATGCAGGTCCTCGGTTCGTCGGCGTATCTGCCGGACCTGCTGGTCAAGGCGCCGGATGTGATTCGGCTGTACGCCGACGGTCCGCACGGTCCGCTGCTGCTCGGTCCGGATCCGGCCGACGTGGCACGAGGGATCCTCTCGTCGTCGGCGCGCTACGACGACCCGAAGCGCGCGATTGCGGCCGCACGGTCGTTGCGGCGCCACGAACTGGCCCGGATCGCGTCGGCCGACATCCTTGGTATGTACGACGTTCCCCAAGTGTGTCGAGCGTTGTCGTCGGTCTGGGCGGCCGTGCTCGGTGCCGCGTTGTCTGCGGTGATCAAAGCCTCCGAGGCCGAGCGCGGGGGTCCGGCACCTGCGACGTTCGCCGTCATCGGGATGGGCCGCTTGGGCGGCTGGGAACTCGGCTACGGGTCCGACGCGGATGTGTTGTTCGTCTGCGATCCCGTCGAGGGCGCCGACGAGACCGACGCGGTCAAATGGGCGAACAGCGTGGCCGAGAAGGTGACGAAGCTGCTCGGCGCACCGAGTACCGATCCACCGCTGCAGGTCGACGCGGGGCTGCGGCCGGAAGGTCGCAACGGACCGCTCGTCCGCACGCTGGCCGCCTACGAGGCGTACTACGCGCAGTGGGTGCACACGTGGGAAGTGCAGGCGCTGCTGCGCGCGCATCAGATGGCAGGCGACGAAGATCTGGGTGTGCGATTCCTGCACGTCGTCGACAAGGTCCGCTACCCCAAGGGCGGCGTGTCACCTGAAGCGGTCCGCGAGATCCGGCGGATAAAGGCGCGCATCGATTCCGAGCGTTTGCCACGCGGGGCCGATCCTGCGACGCACACCAAGCTGGGGCGCGGTGGGTTGGCGGACATCGAGTGGACGGTCCAGCTGATTCAGCTGCGGCACGCGCACGAAATCGAGTCGCTGCACAATACGTCGACGCTGCAAACTCTCGATGCGATCGGCTCGGCGGAGCTACTCAGCGCCAGCGATGTCTCGTTGCTGCGTGATGCCTGGCTGACTGCAACCAAAGCCAGGAACGCGCTGGTTCTGGTCCGCGGCAAGCCCGTTGATCAGTTGCCGGGGCCCGGTCGCGTGCTGACCGCGGTCGCACATGTGGCGGGCTGGAAGGCCGACGGTGGCGCGTTTCTCGACAACTACCTGCGCATCACCCGACGCGCCAAAGCCGTCGTCGAGCGGGTCTTCGGGGAATGAGCTGGGGCCGTCGGATCACCATCGGCTTCGGTTGGGCAGCGGTGGTGGTCGGGCTGTTCGGCGTCTATCTCCACGTGTCGTCGTCGACCGTGAAGCTGTTGATTCTGCTTGCCTCGTTCGCGCCGTACCTGATGCTCGGCGGAGTGCTGGGATTCGTGGTGTTGGCCATCGCCAGACACTGGGTCGGCGTGGCAGTGGGTGGGCTGGTGATCGGCGCGTCGGTCGCCACTCAGCTGCCTGGCTACCTTCCGAACGGAACTCCTGGTGCGGGTCCAGCGATGACGGTCATGCAGACGAACATCTTGTTCGGCGGCGGCGACGCCGGGGTAGTCGTCGACGAGGTCCGGCGCAACGGCGTCGACCTACTCACCGTCAGCGAACTCACCGACGACGCGCTCACCCGGCTTGACGCTGCAGGCGTGGGGTCCGAGTTGCCGCACCGGTACGTCGCTCCCGGTCCGGGCGGTTCGGGGACAGGAATGTGGAGCCGATATCCGCTCGATGAGCACAAGCGCTACGACGGTTTTGCGCTAGCCCAACTGTCGGCTCGGATGCTTATGCCAGATGGCCAAGCGGTCACGGTGTTCGCACTCCACCCCGTTCCGCCGTATCCCGTTACCGAGCAATGGGTTTCGGAGATGCGCAGAGTCGAACAGATCCTCGCTGACGTCAGCAGCGGTCCGGCGATCGTCGGCGCCGACATGAACTCGACCACCGACCATTCCTTGTTCCGCGATGTGCTGTCGACCCGATTCGAGAACGCCGCCGGTCAGGTGGGCGCCGGGATCGTCCCAACGTTCCCGGCGGAGAAGTGGTACCCCGCGATCATCGGGATCGATCACATCCTGCTCGCCGGTGCACGCGCCGAAAGCGTACGAACCGTGGAGATTCCGCACGCCGACCACCTGGCGATCATCGCTGACCTGCGCTTGGACTAGCCGGTCGAGCGCGTCTTAGGTGTGTAGGCGCTCGGTGGTCCCTATCCTCGTCTGGTGAAGGACGAGCGTGGCCGCCGATATGTCATCGGCGCTGCGTGGCTCTCGGTGTCGGTCGGGGTGTTCGGCATCTATCTGCATTCGACACAGTCGACGACGAAAATTCTGGTTCTCCTCGCGGCGTTCGCTCCCTACGTGATGCTGGCCGGGTTGCTCGGACTGCTGTTGTCGACCGTCGCGAAGCACCGCATAGGTGTGTGGGCGAGTGTGGTGGTCGTGGGTGTCGCGGTATGGACCCAACTGCCAGTCTTCGTCGCCAACGGCGCTGCAGGTGCAGGCGCCCAACTCACGGCGATGCAGTCGAACATCCGGTTCGGTCACGCCGACGCACACGCGCTCGTCGCGCAGATCCGGGCCAATAATGTCGACGTGCTGACGGTCAGTGAACTGACCGACGATGCCCTCGCGAATCTCGCGGCCGCTGGTATCGGGGAGCTGCTTCCGCACAGCTACGTCGTGCCCGCGCCGAGTAGCGCCGGTGAGGGAATCTGGAGCCGGTATCCGTTGACCGAGCAGCGGAGCTACGACGGTTTCGGCAACGTCCAACTGTCCGCGCGGATGACGTTACCGAGCGGAGAGGTCGTGACCGTGTTCGCTTTTCACCCGGTCCCGCCGTATCCGGACACCGACCGCTGGAGTGTCGAGATGCGCGAGATCAAGTCGATCTTGTTCGGTTCGCCGGAAAGCGCTGGGGCAGCGATCGTCGGCGCCGACCTCGGCGCGACACACGACCATGCATTGTTCCGCAGCCTGCTCGAAACACGGTTCGAGGACGCCGCCGATCAGATAGGGGCGGGAATGGTGGCGACCTACCCAGCGGACCAGATCTATCCCGCTCTCGTCGGGATCGACCACATTCTGGCCGCCGGTGCGCGCGCCGATACCGTTGGGACCGTACCGATTCCGCAGTCAGACCACCTGGCGATCGTCGCCGAAGTCCGCCTGCGGATCCCTAGAGGAGCGCCTTGACCTCGGACCAGAGGGCTCGGTAGGCGTCGGTCGCGGGGGAGTGTGGGGCGAAATCGGGTAGGGGAGAACGGTGTACCGACATCTGCTCGATCGCTGATAAAGCGGGGATGACGATGGAGCTGATGCCGTCCCGTTCAGCCGGCAGGTTCGCGATGATCTCGTTGTGCAACGACTTTCGACGATCGGCCATCGAGAAGAACGCGATCACCTTCGGCTTCTTGCCTTCGAACGTCTCGATGAACTCGGTCAGTTGATCGAAGGTGCGCGCGGCCAGCACCGTCGGAATGATCGGCACGATAACGACATCGGCGGCGTGCAGAACATTTTCGGATACCAGCGACAAGCTTGGGGGCGTGTCGAGGAAGACGACGTCGTAGTCGTCCTTGAGATCCTTCAACCGAGCAGCCAGAGCGCGCGTCACACGGCGCTGACTGCTGGTGGACTGGCTGAGGTCGATGTCCATGTTGCGGTAGGTGAAGTCGGCGGGCAGCAGGTCCAAATTCTCGAAGTCCGTGCCTTTGCGCGCCCCCTCGATCGGGTTCTTGCCGCTGACCAGCTTGGCGCTACCCCCCTTCACATACGGTCTGATGCGGAACAGGTACGTAGCTGCACCCTGTGGGTCGAGATCCCACAACAAGGTCCGTAGCCCGGATTCGGCGGATAGATATGCCAGGTTCACCGCGGTGGTCGTCTTTCCGACCCCGCCCTTGATCGTGTAGGACGCAACGATTTTCATGGCAGCAGCGCTTCGATCCGTTTGTGCGCATGCGGACCGAGGTAGCGGTGCAACTGGTCGTTGAGTGCCTCGCGCGCCTCGCGCTGCTGCCGACCGAAAGCGGCTGATAGTTCGCCCATCGCCAGTAGCGTCGCCGCCGGCGGGCGCTCGGCTTCGAGCATCTCCTGGGCGAACACTCGCAGCCCCGCACTCTGCATTTCGCCGTCCTGGAACTTGCCGAGTAGATCCTGCAACTGCTTGAGGTCCTTCACCGCGCCGCGGTGCGCGGTCGGCTCGCAGACCGGCCCGAAGACCTCGAGTAGGTAGCGCAACTCCTTGCACCGCTTGCGTAGTGCATGGACCTCCTCGGACTCCGATTCCGGGGTGATGGCTTGCGCCTTCTTGACGACGCGCTTGTAGGTCCGGGAAATCCGGTCCGCTGCGAGCGCGGCGGCGGTGAGTTTGCGCGCCGAGGTAGCCGACCCGTCCGCCGCCGCGACGAGTTCGGCGCGCCAGCTCTCCATGAAGTCGGTGAACCGGGCCGACCCCAGTCCGCGCGCGAGTGTGCGCCGTTCTGTGACCCTGACCGTGCGCAGATGCTCGCCGAACGCATCCAGGTCAGTGGGCTCGCCGACGGTCAGGTGGTGGGCAAGGTCGTCGAGTTCGAGCAGGTAGACGTCGAGATCCCTTGTCGGCGTGGTGAGGTCGCCGAGCCAGCGGAATTCGGGCTCGTACCGCGCTGCGATCTCGCCCGGCAATACGTCACCGGCGAGCTTGAGCATGGACCGAGTTCGGCGAACGGCGACGCGGAGATCGTGCAGGAATTCGGAGTCGATGTCTTTGACGGTGCCGTCCACGTTCGACGTGATCGCGTCGGTGAACCCCAGCAAGGCAGTCGCCACAGCAACATCGGCGCGGGTGTCGGCGGCCATGACATCGCCGGTGGAACGGTCGATCGACACCCCGACTGCGCGAGTGAGAGCTTCGTAGAGCGAGTTCTTCGCCTTGCCGAACACGTCGGTCGCCAGCAGCGCTTTACCTACCGCGGCAGCGTCGCTCTGGTAACCGAGGACCGGCCGGACGGTCACCCGGACGATCGGCTTGGTCGGCGGCTCGACCCCTTCGGCAGCGGTCCACTCCAGCCGGACCACGATCTTGTCGTCGGAGTTGCGGACCGCGATCTCGCGAGTCGTCGACTTGCTCCGCAATACGGGAACCGCCGCACGGATCCACAACGGGCCGGCCACGGCGTTTCGAACCGCGCCCTCGGCGAGTTGCTCGATTCGCGCCGGCCAATGCTGCGGTTCGGTGAGTGCGGTCCGCGTCACCTGGTCTTCGCCGACGAGGACGAGTTCGCCTCCACCAGTGGTGCGTTCGTGACTCAACGTTAGTCCGCGACTGCGCAGCCGTCCGTCGACCGTGTCGACATAGGTCGTCGACACAGTCCGTCGATTGCCCGGGGTGAGGCTGTATTCCGCAGCGAGTGCCTCGAGCGCAGCCGGAACGTCCGACTCGTCGAGGTCGGTCGGCTCGCCTCGCCACACGAGGGTCAGCGGGTCGGAATGATCTGCCACGGCAATAGGATTCCTCGAGCTCGGTTGGGGGCGACCGGGACCAGAGTAGTCCCCGGACGTGAACTCAGAGTTGCGCCACGAGCCGACGATTGAAGGCAATCAATCTGCCGTAATTCAGCAGTGAGATCCGCTCGTCGTTGCCGTGTATTCGTTCGAGATCAGCTGTGTCCAGGACGATCGGGGCGAAGTTGAGCCTTGCGTCTGCGATGTCGTCGTAGTGCCTCGCGTCGGTCGCGCCGGGCACGAGCCCGGTCGTGATCGCGATGCCGGGAACCACGGATCTAGCCGTCTTGGCGACGAGGGTGAACGCGGGAGATTCGCTGCTGGTCAACGGCGACGGTTCGGCCAGCATCCCTGGTTCCAGCTCGAACGACACCCGGTCGTCGGCGACCACGTGCTCGCAATGAGCGAGCACGTCGGCGACCGAATCGCCTTGCAGAATACGGAAATTGACCAGCGCCTCGGCGTGTTGGGGCAGCACGTTCGCTGAGACACCGCCGCGGATGACGGTTGGAGCCGTCGTCGTCCGCACGAGGGCTTCGGTTTGCGGACGATCGGACATGATGCGAGCCAGAATCGGGGTCAGACGATCGGCGACCCCAAGCAGCGAGCGGCGTGGTTCGGAGAAGAACGGCGTCAGCCGCTGAACCATGTCGAGCACAAGCGGTGTCACCCGCAGCGGCATCGGATTTTCCTGGAGTCGGTCGACGGCGCGTGCCACGATTCCGACGGCGGTGCGCTTCGGCGGCATCGACGAATGGCCGCCGATGTCGTGCACCGACAGCCGAACCGTCACAAAGCCTTTCTCACCCAACATGATTGTGGCGACCGGGCGTTCGACGCCGTCGACGACACCACGGGTAACGACTCCGCCCTCGTCGAGAACGAGTTCGGGGCGAATTCCCGACGCGGCCAGATGTGCGGAGATCGTGGCAGCCCCGTTGTCGCCGCCGACCTCTTCATCGTGGCCGAAGGCGAACAGGAGGGTGCCCTGCGGTGTGAATCCCTCCGCGAGCTGCGCCTCCACCGCCTCGAGTAATGCGAGCACGCGGCTCTTGTCGTCGATTGCACCACGGCCCCAGATGAATTCGTCGTCGACGACACCGGAGAACGCGGGGTGGGTCCAGGCGTCGGGGTCGCCGACTGGAACGACGTCCATGTGCGCAAGGAACAGCGCGGCGATCCGGCTGGGGTCTGTGCCTGGCCAGGTGTAGAGGCGGCTGTGGCCGAACACCTCGCACTTCAGTGTGGAATGCACGAGTGGAAAGGACGTTTCGAGGTGCTGGCCGAGCCGGGCGAGTTCGCCTTCGTCTCTGTCGGCGGGATTCTCGAACGATACGGTCCGTAGCTGCAGCGCCTGCGACAAGCGTTGCGCCGCTGCGGGACTGGCTTCGTCGGCCGATGTCGACAACCCGAGCACCCAGCCGATGGGCGGGAGCGGCGCGCAGTCGAGGCGAGCACGCATGCGTGGGAGAGCGACGTCGATCTTGCCGCTGTCGAGTCGAATTGTCGTATTGCCCAACCGCCACATGCCTGCCGAATCGGGCTCGCCGAGTAGAACTTCGAGCCCGTTCGCGGTGCGGTCGAGGTCGTCGGTGACGACCGTGACGCGGTCGATCCCCACCGGTGAATCGCGTGGGACGCGCAACTCGGTCGGCGTGGTGTCTGCGATCAGCATCGGCAACGTCGGGTCGTCGGCCGCCGCAATTCGCCACCGGACCTGGTCGCCGCTCGGGGTGGTGTGGCTGACTTCGGTCGGCTCGTCGACTGCGAATCCGCGGTCGCGCAGGTCGGCGACGCGAGCGTCCAGGTCGTCGACGCGCAGCACCAGGCCGATCAGCCCCTCGGCACGTCCCAGTACGTCGCCGATGCGGCGTTCGACCGCGGTCCGTCGATTCATGAGCGGTTGCCAGCCAGGCGTTCTCGCGAGCAATCGGGCCGCCCTGCCCAAGGTTGGGGAGCCGAAGGACACGAGTTCGATGTAGGTCTGGTCGCGGCACGTCACCAACGCGGTGACCGTCGACCCGCCGTCCTGCCTGCCGCCGTCGACAACGTCGAATCCCGCCGCGCGAAACTCGCGGATCGTTCGTTCGATGTCTCGAACACCCAGCACGAGATGGTCGAGGGCGATGGTCACCTTCCCCACACTAGCGTTCGACACTCCACCCACCTCGACGATATTTGTTCAGCCCCCGGCAATCCGCCGGTGTTACCGTCGCCGCTCTGGTCCACGAGTCAGGGGAGCGAGGGATGGCCGACGGGTCCGCACGGTTGGTTGTGAGCGTGCACGACGTGGCGCCGGCGAGCGCCGACGAAACGGCTCGATGGTGCGCAGACGCCGACGCGCTGGGTATCCCGGTTTCGCTGCTGGTCATTCCAGGTCCGTGGCGGGGGATGTGCCTCGACGACACTCCCGACTTCGCAAGCCAGTTGCAGAAACGGCGAGCTGGGGGTGACGAGATCGTCGCGCATGGTTGGGCGCATGCCGCCGGACCCGAGGGTTCGGCGCTGCGCAGGACAGTCGGCCGACTGGTCGCGCGCGGGGCCGCCGAATTCGCGGCGCTCGACGAATACCAGGCTGGCGAGCGGATTTCGGCGGGTCGAGCGGTCATGTCTCGGGCTGGACTGGCTACCACGGGCTTCACACCGCCCGGTTGGCTCGCGTCGCCTGCCGCCGAACGCGCGTTGCGACGCGCAGGATTCACCCATACGACGAACCACTTCGGCGTGAAAGACCTGCGGTCCGGACGGCTGCATCGCGGCTTCGCGTTGTCGCACCGACCCGGCGGCGGCTGGACCGAGCAGTTCGGGGAGGCGATGTTCAGCAGGGTCGCGCAGCGCAATGCTGCCCGCGGCGGCCTGGTTCGACTCGCACTGCACCCCGACGACCTGCGGCAGCCCGGCTTACGCGACACCACGCTGCGAACAATCGAGCGTGCACTCGCGGCGGGAGCGACAGCGACCACCTACGACGCGGTGGTCGCCCGTTGAAGATCGTGCAGCTGGCCAATTTCTACACACCGACGTCCGGCGGCCTCAGAACCACCGTCGACGAACTCGGACGCGGGTATCTGGACGCGGGCCACGAGCGCGTGCTGGTTGTTCCGGGCGACGCCTACGCGACCGAAGACACTCCAGCGGGGCGGCGGGTCACGCTGAGCAGCCCACAATTCTTCTGGTCGAAGACCTATCACGTGCTGACCAGTCGGCAAACGTGCCGACTACTCGACGAGGAACAACCTGACGTCCTCGAGGTCAGTGACAAGCTCAGCGTCGCGTGGCTTGCCCCGTGGGCGCGTAGGCGCGGGGTGCCGCTGGTCTTGTTCTCGCACGAGCGGATCGACGCGATACTCCGGACCCGCGTACCTGACTGGTTCCCACTCGTCGCGCTCGCAAACGCCTCCAACAGTCGGCTGAGCAGGCGAGCCGACGAGATCGTTGTGACGTCGAACTTCGCCGCCGCCGAATTCGCCCGTGTTGGAGCGACGAACGTCAGTCGAATCCCGCTCGGCGTCGACCTGGACGTGTTTCGGCCACGACTAGGGAAGTCCGCGCCGGGCCCGGTGAAGTTGGTGACGCTCAGCCGACTGTCGGGGGAGAAGAACGCCGACCTGGCCGTCGAAGCGCTGCGGATTCTGTGTGCCGACGGCGTCGACGCCGAACTGACGATGATCGGTGACGGACCCCTGCGGTCCCGCATCGAAGCGCTGGCCGATGGACTTCCTGTGACGTTCGCAGGCCACATCGCGAGCCGCGAGACGATTGCGAGCATGGTGGGCGCTGCCGATATCGCGGTGTTTCCTTCACCTGCCGAAACGTTCGGACTGGCATTGCTCGAATCGTTGGCGTGCGGAACGCCGATCGTCGTCCCCAGCGAGGGCGCGGCACCCGAGTTGGTCGGTGACGTCGGGTCCGGAGCGGTGACCGACGGATCGCCGATGGGGTTGGCGCGAGGGGTCCGGGCGCTGCTGACCGTGCCCGAGGTGCAGCGGCGGAAGGCGGCGCGCGTAACCGCGCAGCGATATCCATGGTCGGCGACTATCGAGCGTCTGTTGGCGCTGTACTCCGATCTGACTCGTCATGAAGAGTCGGTGAATTGGCAAGCAGCACAACGCCGGTGATGACGAGCGCCGCTGCGAACACGAGTATTGCGGGACTCGCTGTTGTCGCCACGGCGAACAACGTGACGCCGGCGGCATAGCTCAGCACAGGGTCGGTGATCGTCATGGCGGTGAGCGCGGTCGGCAGCGAGCCGCTCGCGAACGCTTCCTGCACGAGCAGTCCACCGACGATTGTCGAGACTCCGATGCACGGCAGGGCCCAACTCACGTGTGGAAGGTTGGCCGCGGTCAAATAGACGGCGACCGCCGTCGTCGTGAAACAACAGCCCGCGGCGATCGCGACGAGCGCTGACCGCGTTTGTTGGCGGTGGCCCACCACACGCGCTACGACGACGAGGACACCGATTGCCGTCGCCGCGAGAGCCGCCGCAATCGGCAAGAGCTGCGGCCGGACCTCGCCGCGAGGCACACCCTGAGTCACGAGTGCGACCAAACCGCCGCAGACCAACGCCGTGCCCAACCAGTCGCGAACAAGCGGCCACGACTTGCAACGGACCGCTGCGAACGGCAATGCGAACAGGAGTTGTACGACGAGTACCGCCTGAACGGTCGGGATCGAGCCGAGACGCAGTGCCAGCACGTGTGCGGCAAAACCCGAGAGGGCCGCAGCGAATCCTGCGAGCCAGATTCGATCACGCAACAGGGTGCCCAGTAGTTCGAAGGCCGCGATGAATCGATTGCGACCTGGTCGGGCGAGCGCCGCGGTCCGGGCTGCCGATTGCTGCAGCGCAGCCGACATCGCGAACAGAAAGGCCGCAACGACGGCGAGTGCGATGCTGACCACTCAGCCATCGTTGTCGACCCATATGAACTGGAGGTACATCAGGGTGCCTCTAAGATTTCGCACCATGGTGTCCGATGAGGTGCGCAACACGCGTGACGAGGTCGCGCGAGCGTGCCGAGGATTGGCGGCCGACGGGCTGGTGCTCGGGACCGCAGGCAATGTGAGCGTTCGAGTCGGCGATTCGATAGCCGTCACTGCGACGGGCTCGAAGTTCGAGTCGATCACCGCCGAGCAGGTCACTGTCGTGGATCTCGACGGCGCCGTCGTCGCCGGCGGCTTGGCGCCGACGTCGGAGATTGCGCTGCACCTCGACATCTACCGGAAGTTCGACGCCAGGGCGGTCGTCCACACGCATGCGCCGACCTGCGTAGCTGTGGGATGCGTCGTCGACGAATTGCCTTGCGTCCATTACCAAATGCTCGCGTTCGGCGGGTCCGTGCGGGTCGCGCCGTATGTCACCTTCGGCTCGCAGGAGCTTGCCGACACCGTTGTCGCTGCACTCGACGGCAAGTCGGCAGCACTGATGGCGAACCATGGTGCGATCACCTACGGTCCCAGCCTCGACGCTGCGCTCGACTCCGCGCGGCTGCTCGAATGGGCTGCCGAAGTCTATTTGCGAGCGAGGTCGATGGGAACGGTTCGCGCGCTGACGACCGAGCAACAAGCGGCCTTCGCCGCAGCCGTCGTCGAGAAGAACTACGGATCAGTCAGAGCAGTGCAACAGTGAGAGTGGGACAGTGAGCGCCGACAGATTTTGCGATGCGACCGGGATCGACCGAAGCGAGGTCGAGGCCCTCGGCGAAATCTCGACTGCTGACTTGGCGAAATTCGCCGACCTGTACGAGCGAGCCCGCGACGCTCGCGAGAAGGACCTGAACACCGCCATCGACGGTGGCCTTGGTGTGTTGCCGCGATTGCTCCGTCCTGTCGTCCGGAAGGTGCTGTTCTCGTGACGCACTCGATCACCGAAGCCGAGATCACCAAGCTGGCGCGCGAACTCGGTACGGACCCATCGGAGTTCGCGTTCTTGGCTGGCTCGTCACCGGAGGCCGTGCGCACCATTCGGTACAGGATCGCGGCCAGCCTGGACGAACCACATCGGCCTATGTTCCGCCGACTCGCCCGAGCGAGTGCGCTCGTCCCCGTTGCGCTCGCCGCGACGATCGCCACCCGGTTCTTCGGTCCCATGCTGTGTGGCGCCGTCGCATCCGAAATCGCCGCCGAGCGCGCCGCGAGCATGATCGCCCATCTGCCGATGAAGTTCGTCGCCGACGTGACGCCCTACGTCAATCCGCGAACGTCGGGCCCGTTGATCAAGGGGATCGAACTGTCGATCTTGGTCCCCGTGATGACCGAGTTGGTGGAGCGTCGAGATCTCGTCACGATCTCCCGGCTCGTCGAGGCGGCAACCCAGGATCAGGTGCAAGCATCGGCCGAGTTGATCGAAGACCCGGCCGACCTGCTGGCTGTCTATCTCTTCGCCGAGTCCACCGAGAGCCTGGACGCGATGCTCGCCGCGATCGACGACGACAGACTGGCGGCAGTGCTCGGTGCGGCCCGAGAGGCCGACTTGGCCGACGTGCTCGCCGAGGTGTTCAGCGGTCTGAGTGCCCCCGGACGGAACCGCGTCGAAGCTGTGTCCGATCGCGGTGCGTAATAGACAGTTCGTCGACACAAGATCGTGTGCAACACAATCGCTTGTCGAGGCGATACAGCGAGCATGTTCACAAATCACCTGTTCGGCGGATTGACCGAGGCCGAAGCCGTAGAGCTCGTTGCGGACGAACTCGCTCTACTCGCGGCCTGACCGACAGCGCGTCGACGTCAGTAGACGTTGACCGCGGTAACGCTCGGTAGGTGCGGACGAGTGGTCGTCAAGGTGAGTTCGACCCGTCCCGACCCTGTTTGAAGGTGAGTGTTCGGCTCCGCCGGAAAATCGACGGGGCTTCCTGCTGCGACCGTGGACCACGACCCGGTTGCGCCGGTCTCGAGATTGCGCCACCCGACGGTGGCGAGGACAGAACACACAACTCCGGGCGGCGCGGAAATGCCGACGAACGTCGCATTGAGTCGGATGTACAGCTGCCCTGGGAGGCTGTCCGTCGCGACCGTGACGCCACCGATACGGCCGCCGCAGGCGATTCCGTCGGCGACGGTCACAGTGTCACGCAGGTTGACCCACCTGTCTTGCGTTTGATCGGCTGCTGCGGGAGACGCCGCACCGATCAAGCCTGCCACCGCTAAACCGCTCACCAGGACCGAATTTCGAAGGGACGTCATCGTTTCAACGTACACACACCCAAAACGAGCCCACCCGTTCCGCGGTTGCGGAACGGGTGGGCTCGTCTGCCTGCTTACGACTTAGACGTCGTAGTAGAGCTCGAATTCGTACCTGCGGAAACAATGCCGAGGTCGGCCATCTCGCGGGCGGTTGACCAGGCATTTTGTTCGTTGGTTTCGTTGGTTGGTCACGGCTGTCGCCGACTGTCCTGCGGACGCTCTGCGGACGGAGCCGAAAGCTGCGTCGGGTGCGCTCAGTTCGCACCGTCAGCTGACCGGCTGCCTCGCAATCGCCTCGTGGGCGGTCCGGACGCACGGCTCGGCACCGTTGACGAGCGCCTGCGAGAGCCACAGCGCCTCGTGCACGTACTCGTTCTCGGCGTCAGGCAGTCGATCGGGTCGAGCCCAGCGGTACCGCCGAGGGTCGAAGGTCGGATCGTCGCTCGCCGTGAGGTACCCACGAGTGCGAAGGTCTTGCACCTGAGCCCAGACCTTGTCGAGTTCCTCTCGCAGCTCGCCGATCCGGAGCACGGCAGCAAAGCGCGCGGTCCCGGCAGTCATCAAACCGGCCTTCTCGAACTTCTGGACGTGCTCTTTCCAGTCAGTCAGTTCGCGGCTCCAGTTGACTGCCTCCCAGACGCCCGCCTGCCCACCCTCGACCACGAGCGGCGCACCAGACTCGACGGCACGGACAGCCGAGGCGCACCACGGACCGAAGATGTCGGTGATCATCCCGTCGCCGAGCTTCTTCAACGCCGAGCCCGCTGCCCGCGAGGTACGGAAGGTGATCTGGTTGGACGCTCGCCTGCGCTCTTTTCCGGTGATGCGCGCCTTCAACGCGAGCTGTTGCAACAGCTCGTCGGCGTTGGTTTCGCCCGCGACGTAGCGATCGGCCACGACATCGCAGAGGTCTTGCATCTCGGACTCTTCGCCAGCGATCTCGGCGAGCATCCGCCTCTCATCGGCGGTAATCTTGGCCAGCTCGGCGAGTGTTTTCGCGACTCGCTCGGTCGGCTCCACTCCCGAGTTCTTGACGATTCGCGACAGAAGCCGCGCCGTCGTCTCTGCGGTGTCGTAGTACTGAGTAGTCACTTTGTATTCCTTATGGTTTCGGCGCGTAGCGCGCTCGGTTGCGAGCTGTGTTCTCTTCGCTGCGGATCATCCGTTCCAGCCGCTTCTCGTCCCAACGGCGCTGGCGTCTCGGTCCGGCCTGAAGGCGTTTGGCAACGAACGCCTGCAACGGCGTCGGTCCGGGCGCGAACTCGGCGTCAGGCGCGACCGCTGCCAGCTCTTCGACGGCGCGCGCAGTGCGCTCCTCGATCTCGGGACTACGCCATTTGAAGCCGTCTTCGAAGAGCTTTCTTACGTCTTTGCGCAGCTCTACGAGTGCCGGTCGGTACGGACCAAGCGGGGCCTCGCTCAGAAGTTCCCACTGCAGCGCGCTCGGGCCGCGCTTGCTGCTCGTGACGAACGCCAGAATTCGCAACGGGTGACCTTGCGGCAGTTGTTTCGGTATCGGCTCAGCGAGAAAGTCTCCGGTGTCGTAGTTGCTGTTCGCGCTGATCATGATCGTGATCGTAGAGCCATTTTTGCGCCCGCGCGAGAATGGATTACTCCGCGTGTGTTGTCAAGCCCAACCGTTAATTGCTAATTGACAGACCGGCCTTAATTGCTAATTGACAAACACGCGTTGTCATATGCTCCTGAGCTGCAGTTATGTTGCAAACGAGCTCCAAATAATCGCCATTGTTCGGTGCGGAAACGCTTCCGCTCCGACAGGTGGAAAGCGCAGGGTCTTCGTTTAGCACAAGTGTAATATAGTCTTGTGGGCTTCTGCGCCCCAGGAAAGCGAGACCTTCCGAATGAAAGAAGAAACTACTGACGCGCGTTGGATCGCGCTTAAAGCCGGATTGCACGCCGCGATCGGCGAGGCATACCTGCCGTTCTGCTTGGAAAATAAGTGCGGCTACAGCGACTACAGCGAGGACTGGACCGCCGAACATCAGGCAGCGTGGGACGCCGAAATGGATCGGATCACCGCACGGTGGAAAGAGTTCGAGCAAGGCGAGCTGAGCGAAACCGAGTGGAGACGCGAAACGCTCTGTTCGGCTTTCAGCCTCGACCCCTTGCACGAAGAAAGTTGGCCTGCTGACACCGCGCAGATCTGGGACCAGGTGCGCCACAGCGTCCAGCACAACTGGGACGTGGAGCGCGCGAACTTCCGAGACCGACTCGTAGGCAAGCCGACGGTGCGGCAGCTCGTGGAGAAGCTCGTCGCCGGGGAGATGACCACCGAGCAAGTAGCTGCTGCACTGAGCCAGAAAAAGTTCCGAGTCGCGGTACGCGGTCCGGCAGACGAGAACGACGCTCGCGCGTACGACGACGACTCGTTCGCCGTAGTAGGCCACGCCTATAACATGGGGCGTCTCACCGACGAGCAGTACGACCGGCTAGGTGCTGCGTTCGGCGCTGGCTGACTGTACAGCCGAGTGGTGCTGCGCGAGTGTGGGATTCGGTCCCTGATTAGCACAACGGTGCTTTTTGATCTCCGTGGTTCACTTTGCCTGCCGGAAGCCTTCGCCGTAATAGTCTCCGAAGTCTGACCGCGCTGCCCTGAGCGGCCCAGCTCTACGCCAACCGAAGCTCCCTGTCCTCCGCGAACGTTCGCTCCAGCCGCAGCCGACTGCGCTCGTGCGCAAGGTCGCTCGACCACTGCCTGCGGACCGCAAGGCGCGCACTGAGTTCGAAGACCTGCACAACGTCGGCCTCGGTGGCGATCGTCGGATGCACTACCACTGTCTGCAAAACGTCATCGTCATCGCGATCGAACAGAGCCACGGCCCACATGTCCCGCATCGACGTAGGCAAAGCCGATGACATGTCGTGTGTTTGCCTGTGCAGGCGCAGCTTCGCCAGTGCCCAGCTCAACTCGGGTCTGCTCCATCTGCTGCGCGTGCTGGACGCCAGCTCGCCTGTGGCTGCGTACCGCAGGGTGGTTGTTGTGAAGGGCACGCCCTCGACTGTGGCCGGGTAGCGCCTGGTGCGAGCCGGGCGCTGTGCTGCTGGTGCCAGGTGCTGCACCCCCAGATACATTGCGCTGTCACGTTTTAGCGCAAGCGTATTCAGCTCGGTCTTAGTACCGTCCGGCTCAGTGATCCACATATTCCCTTCCTACCGTGGCCCTCGCATTCGGCGGTAAGGGTGGGACAATCGAGAGCATGTTGGACACGCTCGATGACGCATTCAGAGGGCTTACGCCTGCAGAGCGAGTGTCTGCGGCTCGTGAGATCGCCGAGCGGTTCTCTGTGGTGCTGGCGAGTATCGAGCGGGGCGAGATCGGAGCCTCGCCTACCGAAGTCGCCCGTATGGAGGGTGCGGTAGCCGTGCTCGAAGCACTCGGAAGTCCGCAAATTCGTAACAGTGTGGACCGTCAGTGTTACACTTGAGCCATGCCCGCTACCGATTCCCAAGCTCCCGCAGTCCCCGGTCGGCGTCGCCGTAGTCGCGCAACCGCACCCGCGAACACCTGCGTTGCCTACACGCGCGTCAGTACCGACGAGCAGGTCGAGTCGGGCGCGGGCCTTGCGGCGCAGCGGGCTGCTATCCAAGCCGAGGCAGACCGCCGAGGTTGGACGATCGTTGCTTGGCACACCGATGAGGGTGTCAGCGGTGGCGTAGCTCCCGCGCGCCGTACCGGCCTGTCTGCCGCTCTGGCCGCTGTATGCAACCGTGAGGCGGCGATGCTGGTCGCGGCCAAGCTGGACCGTGTGAGCCGGTCTGTCGCCGATATGGGCCGTTTGCTGGTCGAAGCCGAGCGCAAGAGCTGGCACTTCGTCACCTGCGACATGGCGGTCGACATGAGCACGCCGCAGGGTCGCGCTGCCGCGCACATGATGGTGGTCTTCTCAGAGTTGGAGCGCGGACTGATCTCGCAACGCACCCGCGATGCCCTGGCCGTCCGTAAGGCCGCTGGGGTGAAGCTCGGCAAGCCGACCAATGTGCCAGACGACGTGCTGCGCCGCATCATCTCCGAGGCGAACAGCGGTGTGAGCCTGCGAAAGATCGCCGAGGGCCTCATGGCCGATGGCATTCCGACCGGCGTGGGTAAGGCGAAATGGCATGCGCCGCAGGTGCAACGCGCGCTCGACTGCCAGCGGGCGCAGGAACTCGTGACGGTCTGATCTGCTCGATAGCCGATGGTGCGAGTACCTTGTTTGCTAATTGTGTTGCGCTAGTTCGCAGTTTTGACACGATCAATTGATGACGACTGACCTTGACACCGCTACGGCACCGATACGCTCGCTGGGGCTCGAATTAATTCGTGAGTTCGCCCGTACGCAGCACTCCGTGGATTGGGTGGTTGGCGCGTACTTCAAACGGACGACACCAGACCTCGAGTTCTGGCTCGACCACAGAGGGGTGCTGAAGCGGATCGACGACGGGTTCCGCCCACGACTGCTCGCTGGTGTCGCTGCCGCCTGGCAAGTCGACACCGATCTCTCGAACTACGCGCATGTATTCCGCAAATGCAAAGAGATGCGCGACCGGTTGGCGCACTCGGCTCAAATGGTGGAACTCGACGTCGACCGGCTGGAGGTGACGCCCACGGTGCACGGATCCGGTCTGACACCCACTCCACCTCCGAAGGTTGTCAGTCGCGAAGGTCTGACGAAGCGTTTGCACGAGTGCGGATGGCTTGTTGCACACGCGCATTACGTACAAGCGAACGGACGCGGCACGCGAACTCTTCGCGGCGATCGGCCCATCGAAATTCTGCGGCCTTCCGCCGACCCCGCCGACTGGGACGGCCTGGAATTCCGGTTTGTCGAAGGCGATGCTGACAGAGACACGCAAGGTCCGTAATTACTAAATGCTTTGCGCTACTTCGTGACACGATCGGCACATGACCAGCGACGGTGAGCCTTCCAACGATGTGATCGTGCCGACACCGCCAGCGAAAGGGCGAGGGCGAGCGCTGTCGGCGAGGGTGAAGGTGCGGGAGCCCTTGGCGGCTCAACATCTGTGGGCTGCTCGCCACTTCGCTCGTCTCGCCGAGGAACGCGAGACCGCAATCACCGAGCAGGGGTTGGACAAGGTGGACCTCGCGCACCGGTCCTACGTCATGGCTGCCGTCAAGTTCGCCGTCTCGTTTCTGGAGGCGCTCGTGAACGAGGTGTACAGCGACGCCGCCGACGCGGTGATGCCGGACTACAGCGCACTGCTGAAGCCCCTCGAACCCGATGTGATCCCAAAACTCAAAGCCGAGTGGGAAGCGACCGAAGGGGCCACTCCGGTGGTGCACACGAGACTCATGCACAAGTACGCCAAGGCCCTCGAATTCGCGGGCAAGACGAAGTTCCAGAAGGCCGACATCGCCTACAAGGAAGCGCACAAGGTAATCGTGCTGCGGGACTTCCTCGTGCATTTCAAGCCCGCTTGGCACGAAGCCAGCGTGCACCAGAACAAGTCTTCGAAGATCCACCGGAAGCTCGCAAACTCGTTCACCGAGAACACGCAACCGATCGGCGATCCGTGGTTCCCTAACAAATGCCTCAGCGCTGGCTGTGCTCGCTGGGCCTGCGACAGCGTGACGACGTTCGCAGGACAGTGGCTGGACCGTCTGGACATCCCGCATACATACGAAACCGCTATCGATGATCAACAGACGCCATAGCCCCACACCCGAAGGTGTGTGGTCGCTCGGTACCGAAGGTGCTCGACTCAGGTCGAACCGATGTCGACCTCAGCCTGACTGCTGTGGACCCGACTGCTCCGATCGCGTGCGGGACGCGCGCGTGAGACCTCGGCTCCCTTCGACCTCGCGCGTGCGCCTGCGCGGGTGCGAAGGCACTCAGCCTGAACACACCACATACACACGCATGCATGCGCATGGTCGACGCGCTCGTGGAGCATGGCGCGCGCGTGACGTTCCTCGGTTCCCTGCCAGAACCGCGCAAGGCTGCACACGCTGACCGCACTCGCCGCGTCGCGTCAACGACTAAAGTCCGGGTGTGCCAACAACACGACCGCAGTTCGATCGTCGCTCGGTTTTGCAGGCGATCGCAGAGTGTGATCGGGTCGGTCGCACGGCGTTCCTTCAGGACAGCAACTTCAAGCAAGCCCGCAAGTTCTACTTGATGCACAACGGACGTGGATACGACAGCAAGGCAATCGCTGGTGTCGCTCACAGATACGCCACCGACGAGCGCCTCGAGTGGGATGACTTCACAGGCGGCGAAGCGTTAGTCAAGCGATTCCGCGATCTGGGCTTCGAAGTGACAGGCGACGACAAATGGCAGTGGGATGAGTTGCTGCTCGCATGCGATCTCTTGCACCTCAATGCGTGGCAACCACTGCGAGAGTCGGACGACCGGGTCGCCGCACTATCGAGTTTCTTGCGGTCGCAGTCACCAATCTCCCTGTACATCGATGACTTTCGTAGTTCTTCAAGCGTGCACCACAAACTCGAAGATCTCAGAACCGCACACCCTGATCGGGTTGGGCAGGGCCAACCGACGAAGAAGGGCGGCGAACTGACTGCGCAGATGGCCGCGGCGTTCGTCGCGAACCCGGACCAAATGCACGCGAACGCGCAAGAACTGTGGGCGAGTGGGTCTCTCGGATTAGGGGACTCAGATGGCTTGGTCGGGACGCCGGACGGGGCTCCGTCGGATGTCGATTCACCCGACGCGCTGACGCAGGCGGTCGAGGGTCGCGTTCGGCAGCGTCTTGTCAAGACGCGGGAGCGAAGCGGTGCACTCCGAAGCGAAAAGATGGTGCAGGCAAGGGAGCGGCGCGGCACGATCGCTTGTGAGACATGTGATTTCGACTTCGAAGTTGTCTACGGCGAACTGGGTGCGGGATTCATACACGTTCATCATGTTGTCCCGCTCCATTTTTCCGGCGAGGTGGAAACCACTCTCGAGCACCTCGTACTTCTCTGCGCTAACTGCCACCAGATGATTCACCGTGGGCCGAGCTGGAAGACGCCCGAGGAGCTGCGAGGAATCATTTTGGCCTCTCGCGCACCGACAAACGCAAACCCGACCGAGTAGGGCGGCTGAGGGCTTTCCTGCGCTATCTCACGTACGCGAGAATGACCCGCTTGTCTGCTTGGTCTGATAAGAAGGCCCGGTCGGACCAGAAATAAGTGGGGGCATTATGCGAGTTGTTATTGCAATTTTCGCGGCCGCGATTGCGTTCGCTGCGGCAGGGTGCAGCGAGTCCTCGTCTTTAAGCGACGGTCCGGTAAAGATCGGCGAGACCGTCACATTCACGTCCGACGGCACGCGCATCCTCGAAGTCGCCGTAAAGGAGGTTGTCGCGGTACCGGAGCACTGCGTCTATCTCGACGACGATAACCAGAAAGTACCCGCCATCGGCGTCAAATTGCGAGTCACGACGGCTGACCACTTCGGCCCGATCGTTGGAGCAAGCGACTTCACCGCCACCGTTGACGGCGCTGAGCAGCAGGTGGTGAACAGCGCCGGTTGGGGCCCGGGCCTCGACGGATGCGACCAGCAGTTTCCGGGGTTCGTCGACAACTACTTGACGGACAACACCACGGCTGATGGCTGGGTGATCCTGCGAAACCCAGGGAACGTGACCGCTTTGACGTTCACTCCCGACGTTCCCAAGACGAAGCTATTCGAAGTGAAAGACCGCGAAGACTTAGCCCATTTGACGCTCTCGCCGCGCAAGATGACCGTCGAAGTCAGTGTTGCAGCGGTGGCAACCTCGGCGCTCCCGGCGCCGAGCAGCTCCCCAGGCGACACATCTTCACAAACGGAGGCGTCGACCACAGTCGGCGCGCCGACACCAAGCAGCGCACCGTCCCGGCCGACGACAAATTCCGGACCGCAAATCAGCGGGAACGGGCTTTGCCTCGACCCGACGTCGACCGGAGTCCGGAACGCACTCGCGAGTCTTAACGGTGATTGGACGATCGACAACAGTAGCGATGCGCAAGGGGGAGCGTGTCCAGATCTGCTCTGGCTATCTGCGTCAGGCGGAAACTCTGCTGCCGCCCCGAACCACGTCCTGTTCTTTCACGACGGGAAGTACTTGGGCACAGCAACATCGGAGCCGTACCCATTCACGCAGGTGGTGGAGGCAGACGACGACACAGTCGGCGTCGAGTACAAGTGGCTCGTCGGCGACGAGGCGTTCTGCTGCCCGGAGGGCGGTCCGGTGACGATCACCTACACCTGGAACGGTTCGACGGTGGTCATGAACGAGCCTCTGCCGAAAGGGGTTACGGGGTAGTCCCATCGGCGTCCAAAGTCCTGCGTAGGCCGTCACGCGCCCCGATCGCTAGTCGGCGTTGCGATTCAGATCGCCGTGAAGGCGCCGCCGCATGATCTCTTCAAACGAAGGTTCCTTACTGTCTCCAGGTAAGGGACTTGCATACGGATCGCCGTACTTATCGATCCTGTCGGCGTGCTTCTTGCAGACGGTGCCCCACTTCCCACGGTCTGCCCGACCGACGTACCGGCAGGTGCCGTCGGGCAGCGAACCATCGAGGGGGCACTTGTCGAGCATCTCTTTCACGACCATGAGCCAAAGTCTATGAAGGTGGACGGGTTTGCGCTAGGACACGCGCGGTCCTGTGCGCGATCGGAGCTCAGCTGAATGCTGTTCGAGTACCGTCGCCGTGGTGACCGACGCGCCAGAAGATCCGATACTGCGAACCCGCTTCGAGGACGTGCTCGGAATTGTCGAGCGCAGGCTCGCGCATAGCCTCGAAGAGGCCCGAGCAGGCATGGAACACAAGGGCAACAAAGGCTCGGCGGTCGAAGCTGCAACGCGGGATACGTTGCGCAAGTACCTGCCTCGACACCTCGATGTCGGCCACGGCGAGATCTACGACGCGTTCGGCGACGGTACCGGCCAGGTCGACATCATCGTCACGAACGACGAGCACCCCATCCGCTACCCCAACGACGAGCCAGGACCACACATTTTCGATGGTGTGGCAGCAGTCGGCGAAGTCAAGTCGATCCTGACTACCACGAACCTCAGAGAGATCATCGAATCGGCATCGAAGGTGAAGCGACTTCGGACGACACCGATCAAGGGAGACGTGGTCACGAATCAGAGTCCCGAATATCAAGCTAAAACACTTTGTCTACCACCGTACTTCGTGGTCGCGTTGGAGAACAGAATCGCCATGCCCACGATTCGCGAGATTCTGACGCTAGCTCCACTAGTCGAACCGCCCGACGGCAAGGATGGGCCAGCCCAACATGCGGTCGACGCAGTGTTCGTGTTGGGAGAGTCCGTGTGCTGGAATCTGCGCTCAGGCCAGGGCCCAATCCTGCTGGGCCAGCCTCCGTTGACGGGCTGGACCTCCTTCTCGACCCATGTACCGCTGGCGTGGATGATCGGTTGGCTGCACAAGGCGATGCCGCGCATCCGGCGCACGGAATCGGTCATGACGCCGTACTTGTTCCCGTTCGATGAGCACAAGGCGTACATGGCGCAGCAGTCGGCGTCCTTCGAATTCTCGGACGACCGGAGCTAGATGTGCCCATCGGTCGTGTCAACAAAGAGCACATCGCAACTAGGAATTTGTGCTGCTCCGCGACATTCGATCGACCTGTGTGCGTACGATCCGCGAGTGACCGCCACCCCCTCGCAACCCGGACCACCGCCAGATCAAGCAGCGATTGACGCACACGAAGCGAAAGAAGTCGCGGCGTTCGACCGAATTGACGCCTTGTTGCAAGCGGTGGGCCCGATCGCAACGAAGGTGAAGGGCGAAAAGTACGAGGTCTTGCCAGGCAGTGCCTTGCAGCTCGATCACGACACCATGCCGGAACTTCTCGTCGCGTCGAGCGTGAATCGATCACTCAGGCACAGCGAGGACTGCCTGCGGGCGTTGCATCAGCTCTTGCAGACAGGACTTCAGCCGTTCGTCCCGTACCTACTCGTGCGGGGTGCGTTGGAGACTGCGGCGACGGCTGTGTGGCTGCTCAAGCCCGATGCCTCGATCCAGAGGCTCGAACGCCGTGCGGCGATCGAAGAGGACGACGGCAAGGAATTGGGAAACGCGCTGCGCTCGCGCGGTATCGCAGGCGCGGAGGACGAAATCGAGAGTCGCAAGCGCGGCTTTGAAAGTATCCTGACGACGCGCGAACTCGACGCGCAACGGTGCAAGTGGCACGGATACTCCGCAGTGATTAAGGACATCGACGAAAACTGGGGAACGTCCAAGTCGGTCGAGGCCGCGTGGCGCACCTGCAGCGGAATGTCGCACGGAAAGTTCTGGGCGTTCACAGCGGTCACCGCTGCGACAGACACGCAGTCGACTGGGTCCGGCTCGGCCACTGCGACCTTCACGCCGAGCTACCACCCGCTGGCGCAGGTCCTGGGCATCACCGTGGCGATCCTGCAACGAGCGGACAGGCTGTACGACGAACGGCGTGTTCCGGCGACAGAAGAACGTCCAAGCGGCGCAACGTCTTAGGTCGTGGAGCGCGACGTGACGTTGTAGATCGTCGCGCGCAAGACGCCGAACTCGCGTGCGAGCGCTGTGGCAGACTCCCCGCCTGCGAGGCGGCTCGGCTACCGCTGCTACCCGGTCGGGCGTCAGGGAAGACTTGCGGCCCTTGTAGACACCCTTCGTCTTGGCGATGGCGATTCCCTCGCGCTGGCGCTCCAAGATCAGTGCCCGTTCGAACTCTGCGACCGCGCCCATGATCGAGTGCATGAGCATCGCGCACGCGCCGTCGGTGTCCTTGGCGAAGCTCAGATTCTCTTTGAGTTCTCCCTGTCTGTGCGCTCCAACCCTCTGGATGATGAGCGCGCGCGAAAACTCGGCCCGAACGCGACGTCGCGGGGGCGCGAAGCTAGGCACGCAAAACCCAGGCCAGCTCGCTCTGTTAAACGTAAGGTAACGACCTGTCAATCCATCGCCGCGCACAGTATCGGGAAATACTGCGGTGAAACACGATCCGGGGACAGAGGGCAAATGACCACACCGCAAGGACAACCACAGCAACCAGTTCCAGGGCAAGTCAGCCCCGACGGACAGTTCGTCTGGACCGGCAACGCATGGGTCCCCAACCCGAGCCTGCCCAAACCGAAGAAGAAGCACACCGTCCGGAATGTCCTCATCGGCGTCATCATCGGATTCATATTGCTGGTGGGCGGCTGCTTCGCCTTGGTCGGAGGCGTCGCAAACGAAATATCCAACGACATCAAAGACGACGCCGAGAAACCCGGCGGCACAAACAACCCCCTCACCATCGTCGCGGGCCGAGGATTCGAAGTCGACGGATTCAAATACGCCGACGGCTGGACACTCGGGGCAGGCGCGCTCGGCGACATCGAAGTAAGCGGACTCAAAGTCACCAACAACCGCGACAAGCGCGATTCGTCACTCGTCGAAATCAAACTGTGGAACGGAACCGAAGTCCTCGGCAAAGCCGACTGCACCACAGAGCCCATCAACGTCGGCACGACCGTCACACTCAGCTGCTTCAGCGGCGACGATCTCCCCCCCAACTACGACAAGGTGACGATCAACGACTCCTTCTAACGTCAACAAATTTCGCGGTAGGGCCGGTCTCCCGATGGGGGATCGGCCTTTCGACCCAGACGCCCCCGCTTTCATCATCGCAATCGACCGGGTGAAAACAGTGCGGGAGTGCAGTGCACCGCAATTGAACGAGCCACACGCAGGAAAATGAACTGGCACAGCGACTGTCACATCCGAGGGGCAACTGGCACACCCAAGGCGGCGCAGAATTGGGTCGAATTTGGCTGTTTTGGGTGCCAGTTGTTGTGCCAGTCGGTTTGGGTGCCAGTTGGGGCCCTGTCTGACCTGGGCTTTTACGCAACTGGCACTACTGGAACCCTGTTCTAATAAGGTCAATTTTTTATATATCTTGCCCGTGACTGAATTTCAGACTCCCGTGGCGGGTTTCCAGAATCGGCCTTACACCCCAAACCTGGGTGCCAGTAGTGCCAGTTGTTTTCTGGGCCATCGACGCTCGGCTTCGGACGGTCGTCATGCGCAGTCCGGTCGACGCCGAATTTTCAGGGAATCTTGGCGTTTGCCGACCTCGGTTTTGATGTATCCGCGACTCTCCAGCGAGTCGAGAGCATGGCGCAGCAACTCGTCGCGGTTTCGCAGCTCGGCGTTCTTGAACCATGTCTGATTCTGTATAAGCTTTCGTACTGCCGTCAGCTTCAGGTAACCGTCTGCATCGAACTTCGCATCGTCCAGGTCGCCGAGTCTTGCCCAGACCGCCTCGGCGGCTGCTTCGGTCGGTACCTCCGCGACTGCGAGCTGATGCAGGGCGTAGCCGTCGATGAGCTTCTCGGCGACTGCGATGTAGACGTTGTCCACGACGGTGGCTACCGGGTCGTCCATGAGCGTGAACAGCGCAGCGATCTGGGCGATGTACGCGGTCGACTTCCCGCCCCACGCACGGACGGCTTCGAGCCGACCGTTCTTGCCGAGTTCGGGTTCGATGCGATCTTTGTAGGCGCGCAGCAGCTCCCAACCCGCAGCGTCGATGACGATGATGCGCGGCTCGACCTGCCGTACCGGTACGGTCGTGCCCTTCGCAGCGGCTTCGACAGCTCGGTTACGCAGAACACGGTTTACGTGCGCTTCAGCGGCGGTGGCGATGCCGTGGACGGCGGTGTGCCATCCGTGCTCGGTCGTGTTGGACACCGGTGGTGGATCTGCTTTGCGGCTACCGACTTTCGATGCGGGTCGCACGATCAGAAACCGTGGGACGATTCCGATGTCGACAAGCAGCGGCGAGTTCCGAAGTGTCGATTCGAAGACCTCCGGCTGCATCATCAGAGCTAGTGACAGCGAGGGGTTATCGACGTACACCTCGTCGCGTGAGAGTCGGTCGGTGCGAATCGGGTCACCGGAGATGCCCATCAGATACACCTTCGCTTTTTCGGTGCCGCCACCGTTGTGCGCCTGCCCGGCAATGTGGCTGAAGATGTTGGTTTCGTCGCTGCGCATCAGCGTGGCACCGGTGTACGTGCTGGCCAGTCGGACACCGACCACCTCGGGGGTCGCATCGTCCAAGATCGCGGACCAACGGAGATGCTTTCCTTTGAGACGGACGATCTCGCGTTGCAGCGCAGCCACTTCGATGTAGCCGGACCCCGTAGCCGCCACAGATGCGAAGTGACTACCGCTTGCGGGCGTCGTCGCCGTGGGCACGGTCTTGAGTGCACGCTTCGCCGATTCCAGTTTGGCGGTCAGGGCTTCGATCTCGCCAGCGCGGTCGAGAGCAGTGTCATGGTCGCGTTCTCGCCGTTCGGTTTCCAGTTGATCGAACGGTCGCATCACGAGCGCGTTGGTCGGCGACTTCAGTTCGCCGGACTTGGCGAGCGTCATGACGGCGAGGTTGAGCGGTACCTCCCAACCGGGCCGCACTCGGCACTTGACGGTGCCGTACGGGGCGCTCGACAGCGCCCCCAGAGCATGGTTGAGCACGAGGTCGGTCGAGACCTGAAGGGCCTCTGCGGCTTCGGTGACCAACGATCGCAGCACTGAGGGCAGCCCGTCGAGCGGTAGCGGCGGGGGCGGTGCCCGGAAGGGGTCGAGGGGTGGCCACTCGTCTACCTCACTGCTTGTTTCGCCCACCCACCCTTCAGGTTTCGGCAGCGGCGAGACGGCGACTCCATAGATATCTCCGACGAATTCCGAAGTTTCGTAGCGGACCCAATCCGCGCTCACCGCCAACTTCGCTTCGACTCGTCCAGCAGCCCACTTCAGCGCGTCCCAGAATTCACCGCGAGCCTGCTCTTCGGTCCTGATATTGCCGGTCCAGCCCGGACCCGAACGCGGCGTCACAGCCATACCGACGAACAGCGCTTCAGCCGCATCGAGCGCGTCAGCTGCCGCAACAAATCCGCAGACTGCCATTTGAATGAGGTCGATCAAAGGGGGCAAGAGTCCCGCATGAAGCCCGTGGTCATCACACATTCGGGCGAGGTGGTCCACATGCTCGGCCAATATCTCGGGATTGCTTGCCGTCGTGAACGTTTCGCGTATTTCTTCGATGTCAGCCCAGGACGCCTCGCAGACCGTCAGCTCCCCGCCGTTCCACGTCGCTACCTTGCGCTCAGACTGCAGCCACGCAGCAACCGCGAGCGGCATACTCTCCACGATCCCGCCCCTGACCCAGCGGTACCGCCGACCAAGCCCCCGCTTGCTGTGCGCAGACGGTGCCGACACCACGATCGAATTACCGTGCCGCAGTTCGCCAGCGCCGCCTCGAATTGCACTCGTCTGTCCGAAGAAAAATTCTCCGGAGTCCGGCAAGCCGAAGTAGTAGTGGCCGCGCTTGGCGTCTGTACCGCTAGAACTCTGGAACGGCACCTTGTCCAAGTACTGCCACATCTCGGCGGGCACCAGTTCCGGGCTGTCGATGTCGGCGACAACGACATCAGGCCCTACGTGCACACCGATTCCAAGGGTCGAGAACGGCACCGGGCGATACCAATCAGGCGGTAGCTTCTCCGCGTCGCCGAGCTTGGCGGTACTGGTCGGCGCGGGTGTGAACCACGCAGTCAGCGTTTCCGGGTCTGTGCTGGTCTTGTGCTGCCAACCCTTTCCGAGAACCGCGCCCGCGTTCTTGCTCGCATCTACCTTCGGACGCCGCTTGGTCGGCTCCGAAGTCAGCGGAAGTACAGCAAAGCCGCCACCAGCGAGAAGCTCGGCAGCCCGTACCAAAGTGAGGCTTCCTGCCATGCCCTCGGTTACGAGTTCGGCGGGGATGGAATACATTTGTTCTGCTCCTTTTCGCCCAGCCGGTTAGACTGGACCTTGCCCTGAAGTTGTTAGTTGCTAGTTGCGAGGCCCCGGTCCCATTGCCGGGGCTTTCGCGTTTCGCTAAGGTGAAAAGCGCAACTCGACTTCCGAATCGGCAAGCAAGCCCCCGGTCTGCTAAATGACAATCTGTGGCCACGGGGGCTTTCTTGCGCCGTGGGTCAAGTAGCCGTCCAAACTGCTGTTCTGGACCCCTTCAGTCGGGCTTTCCGCCGCCGATTCAAGAATCGCCTGCATATTCGGCATTGCCGCCCGCCCGTTGCGGTGCGGTAGGTGTTCTCGCTGTCGAACAAATGACCGCGAACGCAGGTCCACTTCGCCGCGTTGACCGCGCTCGGTCCGGTACCGAGCAGCACGTTTTCGCCGCTCGTGATCTGCTCCGCGTGATCGACGTTGCAGCATCGCCTATTGAGGCATAAGTGGTTCACTACCAAGCTCGGATCATCGCGAATGCCATTGAAGACCAGCGCAAGTCGGTGGGCGACGAAGCTGCGGCGGCTACCGGGCGATCGCAACAGCCCATAGCCCTTGCCGTTGGTCTCACCGGTCCACACGACGCACGGACTGCCGAGGGTGGGGTGCGTTTCGGTGTCCATTCGTATGCGCGCGTGGAAGGCTGCTCGGAGCTTTTCGAGCCGGGCTTCGGGCCAGGTTTCCAGCTCATCGAAGTACGAACGTCCCGGCCATTTCCCGGTCGCAACTCGCATTTCTCGTTTCCCTTTCGATCCGAGACCGGCAACTTTTGCCAGCCTTGTTCGCATTGCACTGATGGGGAGGCACTGCAGGGATTCGATGGGAAGCGATTTGAGTTGCGCTAAATGTGTCGAGCAGCTAGATAGCCAGCTCGTACAGGGGAAGAATCTTGCTTAATTGCTAATTGCCGTGGGGTCGAAACTGTTGACCGCACGCGCGAGACGTTCAAGCACTTGGTCATCGCTCCAGGCGACCGGATGCACGACGAAAAAGGATTGAAAGTCGAGCCCCGCGCACGGCAGCACTACTACTTCGACGTTCGGCCTGTCGAACAAACCTGGTACCAACCACGGACGTGCTGCGTCCTCCGGTCGCCACCATTCGGCGAGTAGCTCGGCAGCGGCTTTGGCGAGGTGACCGTCGACGGCGATCCTAAAAGGCCGCTCCATGAACGCACAGGTTTTACGGTCGACCCGCACCAACGTCGCGTTCAACGTCTTCGATCGCTGCGGCGGATACGCAGCCAGCTCTTCGAACGTCGGTATGCGCGTGGACATGTCGACTACCGAGTGCCTGAGCGCGGCTGTACGGCACCGACGACAGCTACCGGGCTGGCGAGCCGCTCCTGCTCGGCGATCCATGCGACCACCGTCGACCTGCGCCATACTCGCCGCCTGCCGATCTTGAAGCTCGGCGGGCCGAAGTTGATCGATGCCCAGTACCGCCAAGTGCTTTCGGATGTGCCCGTCTCGGCCTCAAGCTCGACGGCGGACAGGAGATCGTTGGGATTGCTCATTTGCTTCCTTTGCAGCCTCGGACAACTCGTGATTCCAAGATTGCCAACACCAGCCGTCAATAGTCAACGCAAAATGGTACAGTCCCTAATATGGGGACAAAGGAACCGATCGAAAAACTGTTCGCCCGAAAAGTGAAGGCAGAGCGCGAGCAACGCGGATGGTCGCAGCAGCACCTAGCCGAACTGGTCTTCGCGCAGCGTGGAGACACATCGACGCGCGCACACCGTCAGCTGTTGGCCAAGATCGAAACGGGCAACCGCTCTGTGCGAGTGGACGAAGCCGTGGCGCTCGCCGAGATCTTTCAAGTCTCGCTGGATTGGATGCTCGGTTCGGAACGCGAAGAGGATCTCGCCTTCGCGTTGGACCGGCTCGCGACATCTGCACAGCAAAGTGGCCTCGATGCCACGAAGATCGCGGAGTCGATGGCGCTGGCTGAACGAGACCTCGTTCGCAAGATCGACTACGCGGAGTTCCGCGACCAGTTGGCGGCAGGGGAGACCAGCAACATCGACGGTCTGCCCATCGACACGTTGCGTGCGCTCGTGATGGCTTTGACGAGCGAGAACGGGCGTCGACTGTTGTCCCAGTCGATTGCCGAATTCGCGGTGGCGGCGACCGTGCGTCACGCAGACCACGAAACACTCACCGCAAAACTCACGACCATTCGAAAGGACTCGCGATGACCACGAGACCACAGCCGAGCACACCGCAGCCGAGAGGCCGCCGCTCGGGTGTAGAGGACCGATGGCACACACGTCAGCGCGTGCCGCGCCTCGATGCGCACGGTAACCAGAAAGTGGATAGCCGAGGGAATCCGCTCTCTGACCCGGTGCGGTCTACGAACTACGGCACAGGGAAGCGTTGGCGTGCGCGGTACGTCGATGAACTCGGCTCCGAGCACGTCAAGGGCTTCGACCGGAAACCTGACGCTCAGACGTGGTTGGACTCGCAGACCGCAGCCATAGTGCAGGGCACGCATGTTGCACCGCGCGACGGTCGGATCACCGTGAAGCAATGGTGCGAAACGTGGCTAGAGGGCTACCGGGTGAACCGATCGGGCACAGTGCGAGCCGCGCAGGTGCACATTCGTCAGATCGAAGCCGAATTCGGGCACATGCAGCTCTCAGCGGTCCGGCCTTCTGCGATACAGGCATGGTGCGCGAAGCTGAAAACGGGCGGTAGCGCACCGAGCTACGTCTACGCCCTGCACGGCAGGCTCAATCAGGTTCTCGAAGCTGCCGTGTACGACGGGCTTCTCGCTCGAAATCCCTGCTCTCGTCGTACGTCACCGCCGATGGGCGATCAGAAGCCGTACGTGCTCACTACCGAGCACCTCTGGTCGATCCACGACGCCATGCCGCCACACCTTCGCGCTGCCGTGGCGCTCGGTGCGTTCGCTGGTCTCCGTATCGCTGAAGTGTCGGCGTTGAAGACCTCGGACGTGGACTTCGTTCGCGGGATCGTTCATCCGCAACGGCAGTGGCCAGACAAGCCGCTCAAGACCAAGGGCAGCGACGCCGAAATTCCGGTACCGCGTGAGCTGACGCTCATGTTGTCCGCGTCGGTGCAGAGATGGCCGGGGGAGTACCTCGTGTCCGACGCCGAAGGGAATCCGGTTCCCCCGTGGCAGATCGACCGCGCACTGCGCGCGGTCAAGGCGCGTGCTGCTGAAGGCGTGCCCGACGAGTTCACGTTCCACGATTTCCGTCACTACCTGGCGTCGCTGCTCATTTCCAAGGGTGCAGACGTGAAGGTCGTGCAGGCGCGGTTACGGCACGCCAGTGCGAAGACGACGCTTGATGTGTACGGGCACATGTGGCCCGACGCAGACGAGTCCACCCGGACCGCCATCGGTGAAGTACTGGCGGAACGAATGGACTCGTTTGGTGCTTCTGCGGACGGCCTGCGGACGGCCTGCGGACGGAGCGAACTAGCTGAGCGAGAACCCGCAGGCCAGCGGCCTATTTGACCTAGACGTCGTAGTAGAGCTCGAATTCGTACGGGTGCGGGCGCAGGTTGACCGGTGCGATTTCCTGCTCACGCTTGATGTTGATCCAGGTCTCGATGAGGTCGTCGGTGAAGACGCCGCCCTCGGTGAGGTATTCGTGATCCGCTTCGAGGCGGTCGATGACGGACGCGAGGCTCGTGGGGGCCTGCGGAATGTTCTTGGCCTCCTCGGGCGGAAGCTCGTAGAGGTCCTTGTCGACAGGTGCCTGGGGCTCGATCTTCTTCTTGATTCCGTCGAGGCCTGCGAGCATCTGCGCTGCGAACGACAGGTACGGGTTGCCCGAGCTGTCGGGTGCGCGGAACTCGAGACGCTTGGCCTTCGGGTTGTTGCCCGTGATCGGGATACGGACCGCGGCCGAACGGTTGCGCTGGCTGTAGACCAGGTTGATCGGCGCTTCGTAGCCCGGAACCAGACGGTGGTAGGAGTTCACGGTCGGGTTGGTGAAAGCCAGCAGCGACGGCGCGTGGTGCAGAATGCCGCCGATGTAGTGGCGTGCCAGGTCCGACAGACCCGCGTAGCCGGCCTCGTCGTGGAACAGTGGCTTGCCGTCCTTCCACAGCGACTGGTGCACGTGCATGCCCGAGCCGTTGTCGCCGAAGAGCGGCTTCGGCATGAAGGTGACCGACTTGCCTGCTTCCCAGGCGGTGTTCTTCACGATGTACTTGAACAGCTGCAGGTCGTCAGCAGCGGCAAGCAGCGTGTTGAACTTGTAGTTGATCTCGGCCTGGCCGGCGGTGCCGACCTCGTGGTGGCCACGCTCGAGGACGAAGCCCGCGTTCTGCAGGTTGGTGGCGATCGTGTCGCGCAGGTCCACGTAGTGGTCGTACGGAGCGACGGGGAAGTAGCCGCCCTTCGGGCGAACCTTGTAGCCGCGGTTCGGGGTGCCGTCCGAGTTGGTCTTCTTGCCGGTGTTCCACCAGCCGGAGACCGAATCGATCTCGTAGGACGCGTGGTTGACGCCGGATTCGTAATTGACCGAGTCGAAGATGTAGAACTCGGCCTCGGCACCGAAGAACGCGGTGTCGGCGATGCCGGTGCTGGCCAAGTACTCCTCGGCCTTGCGCGCGACGTTGCGGGGGTCGCGGCTGTAGGACTCGCGAGTGAACGGGTCGTGCACAAAGAAGTTGATGTTCAGCGTCTTGGCGGCGCGGAACGGGTCCAGCTGAGTGGTGGTGAAGTCGGGGAGCAGCAGCATGTCCGACTCGTGGATGGACTGGAAGCCGCGGACGGACGAGCCGTCGAACGCGAGTCCTTCTTCAGCGAGGTCTGTCGTCAAAGACTTCGCCGGAATCGAGAAGTGCTGCTGAATACCGGGAAGGTCGCTGAAGCGAACGTCGACGTACTCGACATTCTCCTCTGCGATGAATTTGATGACCTCTTCGGCCGTGCTGAACGCCACGCTGATTGCTCCTTCAGTTCGGTTCCCAGTCAATGACAACTACATGTTGCGTCGCGACCAGACGCTATGGACCTGGTGTTGCCCCGCAGTCAAGACTGTGTTTCGCCAGTGTTACACGTGCACTTTTGCGCGCCGCTCTACCACGATTGCCTGCAATGTGAGCGAGCGCACCCATACTGCCATCGAAGATCAGTGGCCGCGAGCCGGGGGGCGATCTTGCAACCTAAACTTGCAGCATGGCGAGAATCACCGGCGAATGGCTGTCGGGTCCAGTGGGCGACGGCAATGCGACGACGAAGTACCGGGGGGAGCGGCTCGGCCTCCCGGAATCCGGGCCGGGATCGATTGCCGGGAGCGGCCGTCGAATCGGCGCGCTCACGATCGATTGGCTGATGGGAGTCGGAATCGCGGCGTTGCTCGTCGGTCAGGAGACTGTGAGCGGCCAGGTTTCGACGATCACGTTGCTGGTGTGGATGGTGATCGGCATTCTGGCCGTCAGCCTGTTTTCCTTCACCCCTGGGCAGTACTTTCTCGGCCTGCAGGTTGCCCGCGTCGATAATGCGCCGCGGGTCGGAATCGTGTCTGGGGTATTTCGGTCGGTGCTACTCGCGTTCGTGATCCCAGGCCTCATCACCGACATCGACGGTCGCGGAGTGCACGACCGCGTGTCGAAGACCGTGGTGGTCCGCTCGCGCTGACGCTCTAGCGGCGGCGCATCGTCCGTTGCACGCCGCGCATCTTCGCGCCACCGGGCATCGGGCCCTTCGGCAGAGCCGGCCCACCACGAGCGGTGAGTGCCGCCAGACGGGACTCGATGTTGTCCATCCGCTTGGTGTCGATGTTGTTCGGCAGCTTGACCAGGTATTTCTGCAGGTCCTTCAGCGGGACCTGGCCTTCTTCGTTGCCGACGATGACGTCGTAGATAGGCGTATCGCCGACCAGTCGGGCAGTCTTCTTCTTCTCCTGCGCGAGGAGCGGCTTGACACGGTGCGCAGCGCCTTCGGCGACGAGGATGACTCCGGGACGTCCGATCACGCGGTGCAGAGTGTCCAGATGAGTGGTCGCGGCGATGGCCGGGGACACCCGCCACGCGCCCTTGAGGTTGTCGAGCACCCACGCTGCCGCGCCTGCCTGGCCCTCGGCTTTGCCGTAGACGGTCTTCTGCACGCGGCGGCCGAAGATGATGAACGCGAGCAAGATGCCGACCAGAACGCCCAAGATCAGCAGGAACCACTGGAGATCGAAGATCAAGCCGACCAGGAAGAACACGACGATCGACAACACGAGCGCGCCGATCATCAACGGCAGCAGCAGCTTGTCTTCTTTACGCTGCAGGTTGAACGCCTGCCAGAGCTGCGCGCGCCGCTCCTTGGACTCCTGCTTCTTGACAGCTTTCGCCGCCGCTTTTGCTTCTTTGCTCGCATTCGTGCCGTTCGCCATGGTCCAAGAATAGGCCCATCCGAGGGTCGTGAATGCCGCCGGTTATCCGGCAGGTGCGAAGCGAGCGAGAACCGAGCTGGCCTCCTGCGCGGCGCTGCCTTCCTTGGCGAGGTGCGCCATGTCCGCTGGAATTTCGCGGCCATGGTGGGCCATCGCTTGCGCGTACAGCCGGCCGGCGCGGTAGGACGACCGGACGAGCGGGCCGGCCATGACTCCGGCAAACCCCATGTCCTGCGCCGTCTTCGAGTGCTCGACGAACTCTTCCGGCTTGACCCATCGTTCGACGGGATGGTGCCGTGGTGAGGGCCGCAGGTACTGCGTGATGGTGATGATGTCGCAGCCCGCGTCGTGCAGATCGGCGAGCGCGGCGGTCACTTCGTCGGGCGTCTCACCCATGCCGAGGATGAGGTTGGATTTCGTCACCAAGCCTGCCTCCCGCGCGGCGGTGATGACGTCGAGTGAGCGCTGATAACGGAACGCAGGACGAATCCGCTTGAAGATGCGCGGCACGGTTTCGAGATTGTGCGCCAGCACCTCCGGACGCGAGGAGAAAACCTCGTCGAGCAGTACGGGCACACCGTTGAAGTCGGGAATGAGCAACTCGACGCCGGTGCCTTGACTGTTGGCGTGAATCGCCCGGACCGTCTCGGCGTACAACCAGGCGCCGCCGTCGTCGAGATCGTCACGCGCGACACCGGTGATGGTCGAGTACCGCAGGCCCATGGTCGCGACACTCTCGGCGACCCGGCGTGGTTCGTCACGGTCCAGCGCGTCGGGCTTACCTGTATCGATCTGGCAGAAGTCGCAGCGACGGGTACATTGCTCACCGCCGATGAGGAAGGTCGCTTCGCGATCTTCCCAGCACTCGAAAATGTTGGGGCAGCCGGCTTCCTCGCAAACCGTGTGCAGCCCTTCACTTTTGACGAGCTTCTTCAGCTCGGTGTATTCCGGACCCATCGTCGCGCGCGTCCGGATCCAGCCAGGTTTCCGCTCGATCGGGGTCTCCGAATTTCGGACCTCGATCCTGAGCAGCTTTCGTCCATCCGGAGAGGCAGTCACGTTCCCGATGTTACGCGGGCGTCCCTTGCGACGTCATGAGCGGAGACCTGAAGCACACCGTCGAGGGCGCGGACGACGGTCTCGGCGACAACGGCCGTGACCTCGTCGACGCCGACCTCACGGCCCAGTTCGATCGACAGCGACGTCACACCGGCATCGCGAATTCCGCACGGAACGATGGTGTCGAAGGCCGACAGGTCGGGGTTGCAGTTCAACGAGAAGCCGTGCAGCGCGACGCCGCGCTGGACGCGCACTCCGATGGCGGCGATCTTGCGCTCCGGGCGAACGAACGAAGCAGGCAGCCACACTCCCGACCGACCCTCGACTCGGCCACCCTCGACACCCAGACCGTTACACACGGCGATCAGCGCCTCTTCCAGCCGGCGAACGTAATCGACGACGTCGACCGGCTCGGCAAGCTTCACGATGGGATACCCGACCAGCTGCCCTGGACCGTGCCACGTGATCTTTCCGCCACGATCGACGTCGATGACGGGAGTGCCGTCCTGGGGCAGATCGGCGAGGTCCGTGCGGCGGCCTGCGGTGTAGACCGACGGGTGCTCCAGCAGCAGCAAACGGTCCGTGCCGATGTCGTTTGCACGCTCGTCGGCGATGCGGCGTTGCAGCTCCCACGCTTCGCGATAGTCGATCAGGCCGAGGTGATCGACGGCGACGGGCTCCGTCGACAGCCGTGCCGATTCCGTTCTACGCGTCATGGAGCCAGATTACGCGCCTAGGAAAACGTGAGCTGCATGAAGGTGAGGTCCAGCCAGCGGCCGAATTTCGTTCCCACCTCGGGCATTTGGCCGACCACGCGAAAGCCGAACTTCTCGTGCAAGTCGATCGACGTCTGGTTGGACGATTCGATTCCGGCAACGACGACGTGCAGCCCCGCTGCCCGCGCACGGTCCAGCAGTTCGGTCAACAGCAGCGTCGCCAGGCCACGGCGCTGGAAGTCGGCGCCCACGTACACCGAGTTCTCGACCGTGTGCCGGTACCCGGACCTGGACCGCCACGGTCCGTAGGTGGCGTAGCCGCCCACCTGCCCGTCGACGTCAGCCACCAGGATGGGGAATCCGGCCGCACGACGCTCGTCGAACCATCGAACCCGGTCGGCGAGGTCGTCGCGCTCGTCGTCCCAGATCGCAGTCGATTCGACGACGGCTGCATTGTGGATTTCGAGTATCGCTGGCAGGTCCGAGTGTTGCGCGTCCCTGATCTGCGTCACGTCAGCGCAGCCTCGAGCGCCTCGGCAATCGTGTTGTGCTGGAACGAGTATCCAGCCTTCTCGAGCGCGGTCGGGATTGCTCGCGGGCCATAGAGCAACTCCTGCGCGAGCTCGCCCAACGCCGCAGAAAGGACGAACTTCGGTACTACCCACGGCGCCGGCCGGTGCAAAGCCTTGGCCAGCGCCCGATTGAACTGGGCGTTCGTCACCGGCGCCGGACCGACCAGATTCACCGGACCGCTCAGTGCGTCGTTGGTGATCGCCAAGGTGATCGCACCGATCTCGTCGTCCATCGAGATCCACGGAAAGTACTGCCGACCGCTGCCGTGCCGACCGCCCAAACCGATCGAGTACACGAGCTTCAGCCGTTCCAGCACACCGCCACGCCGCGACATGACCGGCGCGCTACGCAACAGAACCGTGCGGGCACCGGCGGCACGCGCGGGCTCGGTTGCCTGCTCCCAATCCCTGCACAGCGCCGGAAAGAAGCCGTCACCGGACGGCGAGCTCTCGTCGACGATGCGATCGCCGGTGTCGCCGTAGAAACTGATGCCGCTGGCATTGACGAGGGTCGGCACGCCGACGCGCGCGACCTCGTTGGCAAGAACGTCGGTCGGCGTGATCCGGCTGTCGCGCAGCTGCTGCTTGAACGTGCCGGACCATCGCTTGTCGCCGATGTTGATCCCGCACAAGTTCACTACGGCATCGGAACCGCGCAGTGCCTTTTCGTCGATGAGCGCCTGCTCGGGATCCCACTGGTACTCGTCCGCCCCTGCGGGCGGACGACGCACCAACCGGACCACTTCGTGCCGATCCCGGCGAAGCGACGCAACCAGCGCCGTACCGATCAGACCGGACGAACCCGCGATCGTGATTCTCATCGGCAGCTACAGGCCGAGTTCTGCCTCGAACGACGCCTCTTCGAGCCGGTGCCGGATGGTCGTGAGGAAACGACCGGCGTCTGCACCGTCGACCAGGCGATGGTCGTAGGTGAGCGGCAGGAAGCACATCGACCGCACACCGATGGATTCGTTGCCGAACTCGTCGGTGATCACCACGGGGCGCTTGACGATCGCACCGGTACCCAGCATCGCCGCCTGCGGCGGAACCAGAATCGGTGTGTCGAAGAGTGCGCCCGCGCTGCCGATGTTGGTGATCGTGAACGTGCCACCCGACAGCTCATCGGGCTTGAGGCCACCGGTACGTGCGCGGTTGGCGATGTCGGCGATAGCCCTCGCGAGCCCCGCCAACGACAGGTCGCTCGCGTTGTGGATCACCGGCGACAGCAAGCCCTGCTCGGTATCGACTGCGATGCCGAGGTGAACCGCTGCGTGGTAGGTGATTTCCTTCTTCGGCTCGTCGTAGCTCGCGTTGACGTTCGGGTGTACGCCGAGCGCCTCGACGACGGCCTTCGCGTAGAAGGGCAGGAAGGTGAGGTTGACACCTTCGCGCTCCTTGAAGCTCGCCTTCGCCTTCGCCCGCAGAGCTGCGATCTTCGTCATATCCACTTCGTGGACCTGCGTCAGCTGCGCAGTCGTCTGCAGCGATTCGCGAGTCTTGATCGCAGTGATCTGGCGAATCCGGTTTGCCTTCTGCGTGGTTCCGCGCAAGTGCTCCAGGTCCGGACGGGCTGCCGCAGGCTTGGCCTTCGGTGCTTCGGCCGCGGGAGCAGCTGCAGGCTTCGCGGGTTCCGGTGCGGGAGCCTTCTTCGCCTCGGCAGCCGCAAGCACATCCTGCTTGCGGATTCGGCCGCCGACGCCGCTTCCGGTGAGCGTCGAGAGATCGACGTCGTTGTCGGCGGCGAGTTTACGAACGAGTGGGGTGACGTACGGCGCCGAGTCGGACTCTTCCTTCGGTGCCGGCTTCGCTTCGGCCTTGGGTTCCGGCTTGGGCTCAGGCTTCGGCTCCGCCTTGGGCTCAGGTTCCGGTGCGGGCTCTGGTTCCGGTTCGGGCTCCGGTTCCGGTTCGGGCTCGGGTTCGGGTTCGGGTTTCGGCTCGGCCTTGGGCTCCGCCTTCTTCGCGGGCGAACCCGATCCGACGACGGCCAGCTGGCCACCGACCTCGACCACGTCGTCTTCCTGCGCAGTGATTTCGAGCAACGTGCCCGCGACGGGCGACGGGATTTCGGTGTCGACCTTGTCCGTCGAGACTTCGAGCAAAGGCTCGTCGACCTCGACCGAGTCGCCGACAGCCTTCAGCCAGCGCGTGACCGTGCCCTCGGTGACCGACTCGCCGAGGGTTGGCATCGTGATCGACGTACCTTCCCCCGAACCGCTCGATTCCTCTTTCGCGGGCTCCGGCTCGGGCTCTGGTTCCGGCTCGGACTTCGATTCCGGCTCGGGCTCGGGCTCAGGCTCAGGCTCCGGCTCGGACTCTTCCTTCGGTGCCGAGTCGTCGGAAGACGACGATTCGCTCGCGTCGCCGATCACGCCCAGCTCGCCGCCGACTTCGACGACGTCGTCTTCCTGTGCGGTGATCTTCGTCAGAACACCTGCTGCGGGAGACGGAATCTCGGTGTCGACCTTGTCCGTCGAGACTTCGAGCAAAGGCTCGTCGACTTCGACGGTGTCGCCCTCTTGCTTGAGCCACCTGGTCACCGTTCCCTCGGTGACACTCTCCCCAAGAGCTGGCATCTGGACGGAGAAGGCCATGTCTGTTGACTCCTCGACAGTTGAGTTCGGTACTCGGGTGGTGGGCAACTCGTGATCGCCCACCATTGTGCTTTGCCTCCGCGATTCGCGGGGGGTCTTGCTGTGATCTTCATCCTTACATCTACGCAACTTCGCCGTGCGGCCGGACCGGTTGGCCGAAGCCACGATTGGTGGTGCGGGTAGCTGGCAAGATTGATTGCACCACCGCAGCTGGGCGGCGACCGAGGGAGGCACTCGTTGGGGCTGTTCGATCGGTTGAAGCGCGGCAAGTCCGGCGGAGCGCGCTCGGCGAGCAAGGAGGACTCCGCCTACCTCGCTCTATGGACGCGGACCCACGTGGGAGTGGAGGCCTACGTCGAGCCGAAAACGACGGTCACGGATGTGACGGTGGTGCTGATTGCGACCGACGGGGAGTGGACCAGGCGCATCGTCGGTGAGCGTGGCGCGTCGAAGCTGGCCGACGAACTGAAGATCCCGGTCTACGACGTTCGCAAGACCGGGTATCCACAGCGCATGCGCGACTTCGACGCCCGCCAGAAGATCTTGCGCAGGCGCGAAGCCGACGGCTAACCGTTGGCTTCGATGTCTTCCAACACGGCGATGAGCGTGCGGACCGGTACGCCCGTGCCGCCTTTGGGGTTGTAACCCCACGGCCCGCCGGTGTTGTACGAGGGGCCTGCGATGTCGACGTGTGCCCACTGAACTCCCTCGGCGACGAACTCGCGAAGGAAGATCCCTGCAGTCAACATGCCGCCCCAGCGGTGTGGCGTGACGTTCGCGATGTCGGCGACGTTCGATTTGAGGTCGGCGCGCAACTCCGCGGGAAACGGCATCGGCCACCCGTTCTCGCCGACGCTTTGGGAGATTCGGGCGACGCGGTCGCGGAATTCGTCGGTTCCCATCACGCCCGGCGTCCGGTTGCCGAGTGCAACGATCTGTGCGCCGGTGAGTGTTGCGGTGTCGATCAGGTAGGCGGGCCCGTCTTCGCAGGCGCGCACGATCGCGTCGGCCAGGATCAGGCGACCTTCGGCGTCGGTGTTGATCACCTCGACGGTGGTGCCGCCGTACTGCGTGAGCACATCGCCGGGACGTTGGGCCGTGTCGGACGGCATGTTCTCGGCCATCGGGACCGTGGCGGTCAGGTTGATCGCCAGACCGAGTTTCGCGGCGAGGACGGTCGTCGCGATGACCGCCGCGGCTCCCGCCATGTCGGAGGTCATCTGCTCCATATTGGCAGCAGGCTTGATCGAGATGCCGCCGGTGTCGAACGTGATGCCCTTGCCTACGAGCGCGACTTTCGGTGCCGAGTCGTCGCCGCCCGCGTAGGTCAGCCGGACGAGCCGTGGCAGCCGCGACGAACCCTTGCCGACCCCGTAGATGCCGCCGTAGCCGCCCTTCTCGAGAGCGACATCGTCGAGCACCTCGACGGCCAATCCGACACCGGTGCCGAGAGCCGCTGCCCGCGAAGCGAACTCGGCCGGGTAGAGGTGGCTCGGGGGAGTGTTGACGAACTCGCGGGCGGTGGACACCGCCTCTGCGATCGCGGCCGAGCGCTCGAGGGTCGTTGCTGCGTCGGACGCGGTCGACACCAACGTGACCTTGGCGAGCGGGTCGTCGCCGTTCTTGGTCTTGAAGGCGGTGAAGGAGTACGCGCCGAGGTAGAAGCCCTCCGCGGCCGCGCCGAGGTCGATCGTCGACAGAGTCGTGACCGCGCTAGCGGTGCCTGCGAGCGACCGGGCTGCCACACCGGCAGCCTTACGAATCTGCTCGGCGTTCACGTCGTCGGCGCAACCAAGTCCGACGGCAACGACGCTGCCTACGCCGAGTGACTCGGGCGCGGGCACGCGAGTGACCTCGTCGGCTTTACCTTTCGCGCCGACCGTGCGGAGTTGGGCCAACAGATCCGCGGTGTCGTTCAGGCCGTCGCCCGCAATCGTCGGACCGTCATCGCCCGAGAACAGGCCGATCACAAGGACGTCGGCGGCTTCGAGGTTTTCGCTGAGCGCCAGCTCGGGGCCGAGCGGTCGGGCTGGGGGCTGCGCGGAACTCACAAGGTCTCCTTGGGTGGTGACGGCCGGGACATGCCAATGCTAGCCATGCCCGTCGGACCCGTCGGCTAGCGTTTGGTGCCATGACCGACGCAGACCTTTTGCAGGGACCGATCGAGGCCGTCCATCGTGAGCTCGGCGCGACGTTCGCGCCGTTCGGCGGCTGGTCGATGCCGGTGTCGTACGCGGGCACCGTCGCCGAGCACAATGCGGTCCGCACAACGGTCGGGCTGTTCGATGTCAGCCACCTCGGCAAGGCGACCGTGAAAGGTCCTGGCGCAGCGGATTTCGTGAACAGCGCCTTCACCAACGATCTTGGCAAGATCCGGCCGGGCAAGGCGCAGTACACGCTGTGCTGCACAGCTGACGGCGGTGTCGTCGACGATCTGATCGCGTACTACGTGAGCGCCGACGAGATGTTTCTCGTGCCCAACGCGGCCAACACGGCGGCAGTCGTCGCAGAGCTGAAAAAGGTTGCACCGGAGGGTATTACCGTCACCGACGAGCATCGTGCGTTCGGCGTCTTCGCCGTCCAGGGGCCACGCTCGACCGAAGTGCTTGCCGCACTGGGTTTGCCGACCGACATGGAGTACATGGCTTTCGAGGACGCGGAGTGGTCCGGGGTGCCGGTGCGTGTGTGCCGAACCGGCTACACCGGTGAGCACGGCTTCGAACTACTGCCACGCTGGGACGACGCCGAAGCGCTCTTCCGGGCGTTGATCGAGCAGGTCCAGGCTGCAGGGGGAGCGGCGGCCGGGCTCGGCGCCCGCGACACGTTGCGCACCGAAATGGGCTACCCCTTGCACGGTCACGAGTTGTCGCTCGAAATCTCGCCGCTGCAGGCCCGATGTGGCTGGGCGATCGGGTGGAAGAAGTCGGAGTTCTGGGGCAAAGACGCGCTCACGAAGGAAAAGGCTGACGGTCCGCGTCGCAAGATGTGGGGGCTGAAACTGCTGGACCGCGGCGTGCTGCGGCAGGGGCAGTCCGTGCTGCGCGACGGGGAACCGGTTGGCGAGACGACGTCAGGCACGTTCTCGCCGACGCTGAAGGTCGGGATCGCGCTCGCGCTCGTCGACTCGGAAGCGGGGATCGAAGCAGGCGCCGAGGTCGAAGTCGACGTCCGCGGACGGCGCCTGCGCTGCGAGGTCGTCAACCCGCCGTTTGTCGAGGTCAAGACGAAGTAACGGTGGCCGTTCGATAGAATTGCGGGCATGACATCTGCCGCCCTCGACTTCAGTCGTGTCCCGCATCCGTCTCCAGCGACGGAGCAGGCTCGGGCTGCGATCCTGGCGGCACCTGGTTTCGGCAAATACGTCACCGATCACATGGTGTCCATCGACTACACGGCAGACGCCGGCTGGTCGAACGCGCAGGTTGTTCCCTATGGCCCGATCCAGCTCGATCCGTGCTCGATGGTGCTGCACTACGGCCAGGCGATCTTCGAGGGACTGAAGGCGTACCGGCAGCAGGGTGGCGGAATCTCGTCGTTCCGGATCGACGCGAACGCTCGTCGCCTGCAAACCTCGGCGCAGCGCATCGCGATGCCGTCCTTGCCGGAAGAGCTATTCATCCAGTCGGTCATCGAACTCATCGACGTCGACCACGAGTGGGTGCCCGCCGCAGGTGGGGAAGATGCGCTGTACTTGCGTCCCTACATGTTTGCCACCGAAGCAGGTCTGGGTGTGCGGCCCGCGTCGCAGTACAGGTACCTGCTCATCGCTTCGCCTGCAGGCGCTTACTTCCCGCGCGGCGTCAAGCCGGTGAAGGTCTGGCTGTCGACGGAGTACGTCCGCGCCGCACCCGGCGGCACGGGAGCAGCGAAGTTCGCAGGCAACTACGCGGCCTCGCTCGTTGCGCAGGCGCAAGCTGCTGAGCAGGGCTGTGACCAGGTGGTATGGCTCGACGCGATCGAACGCCGCTACGTCGAGGAAATGGGCGGGATGAACCTTTTCTTCGTGTTCGGGTCCGGTCCGGACGCGCGTCTCGTCACACCCGAGCTGTCCGGTTCGTTGTTGCCAGGCATCACGCGCAACTCATTGCTGACCCTCGCCGCCGACGCGGGCTTCGCGGTCGAGGAGCGCAAGATCGCGACCGACGAGTGGAAGAAGAAGGCGAAGTCCGGCGAGATCACCGAGGTGTTCGCGTGCGGAACGGCTGCGGTGATCACGCCCGTCGGCTCGGTGAAATCGGCGGACGGCGAATTCACGATCGCCGACGGCGAGCCGGGTGACGTGACGATGGCGCTGCGCGACACCTTGACCGGCATCCAGCGCGGCACGTTCGCCGACATCCACGGCTGGATGACGAAACTCCGCTAGGCGATGCGGCGTCAGGCGAAAAACGCCCGCCATTCTTGAAGGTTGCGCGGCTTGAACACGTAGTTCGTCGCCTTCACCGTCGACAGTGCCGCGCTCGGCTCGTCGGAGTACCAGTGGCCGGGGAAGACGGTCGGGTCGCCTTCGAGCTGCGCGAGGTTCTGCAGGCTGCGATACATCTCGTCGCGATCGCCGCCGGGAAAGTCGGTCCGGCCGCAACCTTCGAGGAACAGCGTGTCGCCCGCAACCAGGCGGCCGTCGAGCAGGAAGCACTGGCTGCCCGGCGTATGGCCGGGGGTATGCAGTAGTTCGATCTCGATCGCGCCGACACTGACCTTGTCACGATGGCCGTGCCCGGTCAGCACACTCTTCTCGATGCCCGTGACATTCGAAACCCAGTCCACCTCATGCTCGTTCACATGGACCGGCACTTGCACGCGGTCGAGCAACTCGGCCAGACCTTTGAGGGTGAACCCCATCATGGTCCCGCCGACATGGTCTGGATGGTGGTGCGTGACGAGCACACCGGACAGGCGCAGGCCGTCCTCCTCGATCGCATCGACGAGATCGCCCGCCGCATACGCGGGGTCGACGACGAGGCAGTCGCCCGTCTCCCGATCACCGATGAGATAGGAGAAGTTCCGCATCTGCGTCGCGATCGGATCGCCGACGGCCCAATCGCGGCCGGCGAGGAGTTGGCGAAAATACAAGCGGTCGTCGGGCATGCGGCCAGCCTATAGAAGCGCGCCGACAGCGCAGCTCGCGACCGTAACCTCGATGACGGCCCCGAGGACGTCGCCGCTCACGCCCCCGAACCGCTTGGCGCAGTGCGCGACAAACAGCATGCTCAGGGCCAGTACGACGACGACGGCCAGCGGCAGCTGCCACCAGCAGTCGAGTGCGAAGGCTGCGGCAACGACCAGCGCGGCTGACCACACGAGGCCGATCCAGAGTGGTTGAGTGCCTGCGACGAGCGCACCGAAGCCGGTGTCGCTCGACGCGCGGATGCCTTGACGGCAGGCAAGGACGACGGCGACCCTGCCCGTGCAGACGGCGATGACGATGGCGGCCCATTCCTCGGAGAAGCCGAGGAAGCCCAACGAAAGCGATTGCACACCAATCGAAACGACGATCGCTGCGACGCCGAACGGTCCGGCGGACCCGGACCGCATAACTTCGCGGGCGCGTTCGGGCGGACCGTAGCAGCCCAGACCGTCGAAGGTGTCGGCCAATCCGTCCAGATGCATGCTGCGAGTGGCGAGGATCAGTGCGGCGACCGTCAGCAGTCCGGCGAGCGATGGTTCGATCCGATGCTCGAGCAGCCACAACAGTCCGGCTGCCACGCCGCCGAGCACAAGCCCAACCACCGGCGTGAACGCAATCGCCTTCTTCGCGAGGGTGCGATCGACGGTATCCGGTCCGCGGATCGGCAGGACCGTCAGCCAGGAGAACGCCAGCCGCAACCCGGTCACGACTTGTCGGACACTCCCGCGTCGCCGAACGTCGCCATTTCCGCCAGCGTCGCCACCGCTGCATGCAGGATCGGCAGTGCTGTCAGCGCGCCGGATCCTTCGCCCAACCGCATGTCCATCTCGATGAGCGGTTCCAGCCGAAGTTGTGCCAAGGCGATCGTGTGGGCAGGTTCGGTCGAGCGATGGCCGGCGACCCACCACGCTGATGCACCCGGTGCGAGGTCCTCGGCGACCAGTGCGGCAGCCGTCACGACGACGCCGTCGAGGATGACTGGGGTCCGCCTGATCGCGGCTTGGGCGAGGAATCCGGCCATCGCCGCGAAGTCCGCGCCCGACGCGACTCGCAGCAGCTCGACGGGGTTCTTCACGACCGGGCGGGCTCGGCGCAGGGCATCGCGGACGGCTGCAGTCTTCTTGCTCCAGCCGGCGTCGTCGATGCCCGTTCCACGGCCGACGGCGGCGACCGGCTCGGTGTTGGTGAGTGCGGCGATGAGGACGGTGGCGGGAGTGGTGTTGCCGATTCCCATGTCACCGGCGATAAGGAGGTCCGCGCCAGAGTCGACCTCTTCGTCGGCGATTGCCCTGCCTGCGGCGATGGCGCGCTCGACTTCGTCCTGGCTGAGGGCATCTTCGCTATCGATCGACCCCGAGGATCGCCGGACCTTGTGGGTCGACACTGCGGGGCCGGTATCGGCATCGACGGCGATATCGACGACGCGGACCGTCGCGCCCGCGACCTTCGCCAGCGCATTCACCGCTGCGCCGCCGTTGATGAAGTTGCCGACCATCTGCGGCGTGACCTCGCTCGGAAATGCCGATACACCCTTGCGAGCGATGCCGTGGTCACCGGCAAAGATCACTACCCGTGGCCGCGCGAGCGGGTTCGGCGGGCACACACCCTGGCAGGCGGCGACCCAGTTGCCGAGCAGCTCGAGGCGGCCGAGCGATCCGGCCGGCTTCGTCAGCTGCAGCTGCCGAGCTTCCGCTTCGGAACGCGTTGCGGCGCTCGGTGGTTCGATGTGGTCGAACTCAGTCATGGGTGCCTTTCACTTGAGCTTCATGGGCAGGCCTGCGATCACGAATACGACCTCGTCGCATACCGCAGCCAGCCGTTGATTAAGCGTGCCGAGTTCGTCGCGGAACAGCCTGCCGGACGCGGTCGCCGGTACGACGCCGTGCCCCACCTCGGGGCTCACGAGGACGAGGCGACCGGGGTAGTCGGCGACCGAATTCACCAGCGGCGCTGTGTCGATCGTCCCGCGCGGACGGTCCCAGGCTTGTGCGGCGTCGAGCGCGGCGGTGAGCCAGGTGCCGATGTCGTCGATCAGGGTCGGTGGTCCGGCGGTGCGCAGTGTGGCGGTGAGGTCGACGTTCTCGACCACGGTCCACGTCGACGGCCGTCTGGTCCGGTGTGCGGCGATGCGGTGTTCGAAATCGGCGTCGTCAGGATTGCGCCGGGCGGTTGCGACGTAGCGAGCCGGACCGTCGCCGACCAGCTGTTCCGCGTGTGCCGACTTGCCTGACCGCGCGCCGCCCAGGACCAGCGTCTTGAGCGGGGGAGGGTCGGCTGGCACGAGGCTAGACGCTACCAACTCCCGGGGCTGCGAAGCGTCGACGGTAGTCCGCAGGCGGGATGCCGACGGCGCGATTGAAGTGGTGGCGCAGTAGGGCGCCCGAGCCGAAGCCGCAGCGTTCTGCGATCCGGTCGAGGGTGAGGTCGGTGTCTTCGAGGAGTTGCTTGGCCAGCAGCACGCGCTGGTTGGTCAGCCATTTCACCGGTGTCGTCCCGGTCTCGGCCGCGAACTTGCGCGCGAAGGTCCGCGTCGACATCGTCGAGCGGAAGGCCAGGTCGTCGATCGTGTGTGGCAGGTCGAGGTTGTCGTTCATCCATTCGAGCGTGGAACTCAAACTGTCGGAACGATATTCGACGACAGGTCGCTCGATGAACTGGCGCTGGCCACCGTCACGCTGCGGCGGAACCACCATGCGCCGGGCTATCGCATTGGCGACCGAGCTGCCGAGTTCCCGACGGACCAGGTGGAGACACGCGTCGATTCCCGCAGCGGTCCCTGCGCTGGTGATCAGATTCCCTTCGTCGACGAACAGTACGTCGGGATCGACCACAGCGGTCGGGAAACGCTCCGCCAATGCCTCGACGTAGCGCCAGTGGGTGGTGCACTTGCGACCGTCGAGCAACCCGGCCTCGCCCGCGAGGAACGCCCCAGAGCAGACGGTCAACACTGTTGCGCCCGCGTCGGACGCCGTCCGGATGGCGTCGAGTATCGCGGGGTCGACGTTCGTCGTGGTTCTCGATGCCGGGATGGCGACCAGGTCGGCGCCCTTCAGACCGTCGAGCCCGAATTCGGGCGTCACCGCCACACCGGGCGTGGACATTCGCAGCGGACGGCCGGGCTCGAGCCCGCATACGCGAAAATCGAAGGCGGGCAGACCATCTGCGGTGCGGTCGAGGCCGAATACTTCGCAGACGACGCCGAACTCGAACATCGCCGCAGGTTCGACCAATACGGCAGCAACCGTGGACAACATGGCGCCAAGTGTAACTGGCAGAATCTTGATGCACCATGGCATTGCTGCCGCTGGTGGCACTAAATGTGCGAGCGCAAACTTACTGCCATGAGCATCTTGGCAGCACTACGAGAGTTCTTCTCGCCACATGGATTCCTGGCTGGGCAGTACCCAGCCGACCGCGACGTCGAGCGCGTGTCGACCGAGCTAGCCGCAATGGCAGCGCACCGCTAGACCGCGTCGCCCGGTTTCACTCGCGGCTTCGGCAGGCGCATCTTCTTGATCTGCGATGCGCGCGTGAAGGCGTACCACCCGAGCTTGAAACCGCCGTCCGGGGAATCGGGGAAGCGCTCGGCGACCCGCTTGTTCACCATCTTGCCGAGGTAGACGCCCTCGCCGATCATGAAGAGCATCATCACCAGCATGGCGAAGGTGACGATGAACTGCAGCAGTGGGCTGATGAACATCGTCACGATCAGGACCAGCGCCAACGGCATGAACATGCCGACGAGGTTGCGGCGAGAGTCGATGATGTCGCGGACAAATGCCCGCACCGGACCCTTGTCGCGCGGCAGCAGATAGGCGTCGTCGCCGGCGGCCATACGCTCGCGACGCGTCGCGGCGGCCTCGCGGCGCGCGGCGGCTGCGACTTTGCGGTCCTCTTTGGTCCCCTTGACCGTCTTGCGGCGAGCGCGCGCCTCCTTGGAGGTCAGCGGCGCAGGCGCGACAGGGCCACGCTTGCGAGCCTCCGCATCGCGTCGTTTGGGGGTCGGACGTCCTTTTCCAAGCGAGACCTTGGCGGAATCGTCGTCGACCGAGACCGACGCGTCGGTGGTCTGGTCCGAGTTGTCGTCGTCGCCTCGACGTAACAGCTTCACCCGTCCAGGCTATCTGCATTTAGAGGAATAGAGATCGCCGGAGTACCGTTGAAGCATTCGCGGGGTATGAACAAGCCTGTCTATAGGGAGAGTCCATGACTGTACAGAACGAGACCACCACCCACGGTGTCACGTTGAGCGATGCTGCGGCAGCCAAGGCGAAGGCTCTGCTCGATCAAGAAGGCCGCGACGACCTGGCACTGCGCATTGCAGTCCAGCCGGGTGGCTGTGCTGGACTCCGGTACCAGCTCTTCTTCGACGACCGTTCGTTGGACGGCGACCTCATCAAGGAGATCGGTGGAGTAACCCTCGCCGTAGACCGGATGAGTGCACCGTACGTCGACGGCGCTTCGATCGATTTCGTCGACACCATCGAGAAGCAGGGCTTCACGATCGACAACCCCAACGCGTCCGGCTCGTGCGCCTGCGGTGACAGCTTCAACTGACGCCGTCTGCGTCGGTCCGAGAAATCTAGTGATGCGAGGCCTTTCCTTGTGAAGGGCCTCGCATCGTCATGTGCAGTGAAAGGTCCAGCTCTGTGACAATTGCCGTCTCCGCATCCATCGCCACCGATCATCTGATGAGGTTTCCGGGTCGGTTCGCCGACTCGCTGCTCGCAGACCAGCTCGAGCACGTCTCGCTGAGCTTCCTCGTCGACGATCTCCAGGTCAGGCGGGGTGGCGTAGGCGGCAACATTGCGTATGCGATCGGCCAACTCGGCGGCTCACCGCTGTTGGTCGGCGCAGTCGGGGCCGATTTCGCCGATTACCGCGCCGCTCTGGAGGCAGTGAACGTCGATTGCAGCGGAGTGCGGACCTCCACGGCTGCCCACACCGCGCGTTTCGTCTGCACGACCGACCAGTCGATGGCGCAAATTGCGTCGTTCTACCCCGGCGCGATGAGCGAAGCCCGCGAAATTTCCATCTCTTCGCTGAATGTGACGCCTGAGCTCGTGCTCATCGGCGCCAACGATCCCGGCGCGATGCTGCGACACACCGACGAATGCCGCACGCTCGGCATTCCGTTCGCCGCCGACCCGTCGCAGCAGCTCGCATTCCTGGACGGCGTCGACGCCGAAAAGCTGATCAACGGCGCCGAGTACCTCTTCACGAACGAGTACGAGTGGGGCCTGCTACGGCAGAAGACGGGCCTGACCGAGGACGAAATTGCCGCGCGGGTCGGAATTCGGGTCCGGACGCTCGGGTCGAAGGGGGTCGAGGTCATCGATCCCGACGGCGCCGTCGTACAGGTCGCGGTCGTACCGGAAACCGCCAAGGTCGATCCGACAGGCGTCGGCGACGGATTCCGCGCGGGCTTCCTGACCGGTCACACGTCGGGTTTGAGCCTCGAGCGGTCCGCGCAGTTGGGGTCGTTGGTCGCCGTACTGATCCTCGAGACCACCGGCACCCAGGATTGGATCCTCGACCGCGACGTCGCGCTGGAACGACTCACCGACGCCTATGGCGCCGACGCTGCCAAGGAAATCGGCGCTGCCTGCTTCTAGGTCTACAGGGAGACCGGGTACACCGGCTCTTGAATGGTTGGCACGATGCGGTTTTCGACGAAGATGCCGTGCCACACCATGAACACCAGCAAGGTCCAGAGTCGACGGCTGTGGTCGGAGACTCCGGCCCGGTGGTCGTCGAGCATGCCTTTGATGGCGGCCTTGTCGAGCAGGTGATCGGTCTGCGAGTCGGCGATCTGCTGCTGCGCCCAGTCGAACAGCTCCGGACCCTTCAGCCAATGCCGAAGCGGCACAGGGAAGCCCAGCTTGGCACGGTTCAGTACGTGAGCAGGAACGATGCCATCGAGTGCGCGACGAAGCGCGTACTTTGTGGTGTCCTTCGTGATCTTCTGCTCCAGCGGAATCCGTTCCGCGACGGCGAACACCTCGGGATCCAGGAACGGCACGCGCAACTCCAGCGAGTTCGCCATCGTCATCTTGTCCGCCTTGACCAGGATGTCGCCGCGTAGCCAGGTGAACAGGTCCAGGTGCTGCATGCGAGCGACCGGGTCCCAACCTTCGGACTGGGCGTAGATCGGCGCTGTGACGTCTTGATGGGTCCATTCGGGGCGGAAGTCGCGCAGGACCGCGCGCAACTGCGCGTCGTTGAAGCTGCGTGCATTGCCGTAGTACCGCTCTTCAAGGCTCATCGAGCCACGATTGAGCAGGCTCTTACCGCGTCGACCCTCCGGAATGCGGTCCGACAAGCGCGCGGCCGCGCGGCGCAAGCCGGGGGATAGGCGTTCGAACGGGCGCAACGACAGCGGTTCGCGATAGATCGTATAGCCGCCGAAGAGTTCGTCGGCGCCTTCTCCCGACAAGACCACTTTGACGTGCTTACGGGCTTCCTTGGCGACGAAATACAGCGGGACGAGCGCGGGGTCGGCAACCGGGTCGTCGAGGTACCAGACGATCTCAGGGATCGAATTGGCGAACTCCTCCGGCCCGACCACTTTGACGATGTGCCGCGCGCCGATCAATTCGGCCGATTCGGCCGCAACGTCGACCTCCGAGTAGCCCTCGCGCTCGAATCCGGTGGTGAACGTGATCAGTTTCGGGTTGTGTCGCATGGCCAGCGCCGCGATCGCTGTCGAGTCGATGCCGCCGGAGAGGAAGGACCCGACGGTCACGTCGGCGCGCATGTGCTTGGCGACCGAATCTTCGAGAGCCGCGGCAATTTCTGCGTACCGCGCCTCGGCTTGGCCTTCCGCGAACGGCTTGATCCGGAACGTCGGCGTGAAATAGCGATCGATCTTGGGCGGCTCGCCCGGACTCAGATGCGCGTAGCTGCCGGATTCGAGCCTGCGAATGTCGAGGTGCAGCGTTTCGGGCTCGGGAACGTACTGCAGCACCGTGTAGTGCTCGATGGCACGTGGGTCGAGGTCGGTACGGAGGCCGACGAGTGGGGCCAACTCCAGCAGGCTCTTCTTTTCGCTGCCGAAAACGGTCCCGTTGGGTCCGGTGGCGAGAAACAGCGGTTTGATGCCGAAAGGGTCGCGCGCGATGAAGAGTTTGCGCGTCACCGTGTCCCAGATTGCGAAAGCGAACATGCCGCGCAGTCGCTCCACGGCCGCATCGCCCCAGTAGTGGAACGCAGCGACGATGGCCTCGCTGTCGCCTTCGGTGTGGAATTGGGCGCCATGGCTCTCGGCCAGTTCAGCGCGAAGTTCCAGATAGTTGTAGATCTCGCCGTTGAACGTGAGGGCATAACGGTCCGGCTGGTCGGCTGGGCCCCAGCGCAGCGGCTGATGGGAGTGCTCGATGTCGATGATCGACAGGCGGTTGAAGCCGAAGACCAGGTCGTCGTCGTGCCAGGTGCCGTGCTCGTCGGGACCGCGATGCCGCAGGCAATGCATCGCAGCGTCGACCGCCTCGACGGCCTGGTCGGTGGTGCCGTTGGCCGTCAGATACCCGAGCAGTCCGCACACTGTGACTTGCACCTCATTTTCGCTGCGCTTGCGTGAAATCGATGGCTCATCGCCCTAGGTGAGGGCGGCGCCGAAACTCCACGCCGAGTATGCCGCAGATAGTTCGGAGTGTCGGCTCATACCCAAGCCCGAACCGCCCCCGCGTTTGGTCTACGCTGCGTAGTATTCGAGCCATGCCAAGTGGCCGGCGGTGGAAAACCGCCATCGAAACTTGCGGCGATCAGGAAGGCGTGAAAGTGGCGCACAGTCGGATTATTCGACGAGCCGGGCTAGCTGGATCCCTGGGTTTGGCGACTCTGATGCTGTCGGGTTGCTCGATCAACAACAGTGTCCTGCGGTTCGGTTGGCCGGAAGGCGTTACGCCACAGGCCACTCGGATGCGCGAGCTGTGGACGTGGTCGGTCATCGCGGCGCTGGTGATGGGTGTGATCGTCTGGGGTCTTACGTTCTGGACGGTGGTTTTCCACCGTAAGAAGGCGGATTCGCCGGAGTTCCCGAAGCAGTTCGGCTACAACGTGCCGCTCGAGCTGAGCTACACGGCTGCGCCGTTCGTGATCATCGCCGTGCTGTTCTACTTCACGGTCGTTGTCCAGAACTACGTGTTCGAGAAGGTCGACAACCCGGACGTGGTCGTCGACGTCACCGCCTACCAGTGGAACTGGAAGTTCGGCTACCGGACCGTCGACAAGGACCAGCAGAACGCGCTGACCGACACCGCACGCGAGGAACCGCTGCACGAGGCTGCCGAGAAAGCCAAAGAGCGCACCGTCGAAGACGGCGGCCGCGGCCCGATCCACGGTAAGGATGCAAACGACCTCTCGTACCTGCATTACGACCAGATCGAGACGGTCGGGTCCAGCCACGAGATTCCCGTGCTCGTCCTCCCGACCGAGCGCATCATTCAGTTCGACATCGCGTCCGCCGACGTCATCCACGCATTCTGGGTTCCGGAGTTCCTGTTCAAGCGGGACGTGAACCCGAATCCGAAGGAAAACCACTCGGACAACACCTTCCAGATCACCAAGATCGAGCACGAAGGTGCGTTCGTCGGTCGGTGCGCGGAGATGTGCGGCACGTTCCACGCGATGATGAACTTCGAGGTCCGGGCTGTGACGCCGGAGAAGTTCAACACCTACATCTCGCTCCGCAAGGGCGGAAAGACTAATGCGGAGGCTTTGGCTGGCATCGGCGAATCGCCTGTAGCCACGACGACGACGCCGTTCACCTCGGTGCGTACGGCCCGTGAAGCAACTTACGACGATCAGAAGTAAGGACACGAACTGATATGAAGGTCGAAGCCAAGCTCTTCGAGATCCTCACTGGGTTCTGCTTTATCGTCGCGATCATCTATGCGGTCTTCACCGGACTGTCACGCACCGGCGTCGAGTGGGCAGGCCTCACCGGCATGGTCCTGACCGGCGGCCTCTGCATGATCATCGGTACCTACTTCCGATTCGTCGCTCGTCGCATCGACCTGCGGCCGGAAGACTACGAAGACGCAGAGATCGTCGACGGTGCCGGCGACCTGGGCTTCTTCAGCCCCCACAGCATTTGGCCCGTCACCTTGGCCGCGGCAGCCGCTCTGACCGCCACCGGCCTCGCGTTCTTCGAGCCATGGCTGATCGCCCTCGGAGTCGTTTGTGTCCTCGGTGCGGTCACTGGATTGCTGTTCGAGTACCACCTCGGCCCAGAGAAGCACTGAACGCCACTTAGCGCCTGTTTTACCGACCTCGCGTACCCCATAGGGTGCGCGAGGTTTGTATTTGTGGGGAGAAGTCGGGGCTGTGGTGGGTGGTCGTTGACAGTTGGTCCCGCACACCCGCATGAATGCGGCATTGAGTCGATCTGAGCGGCTGGCTGTGACATTGATGCGGTGGTCGGCTGGGCGGGGACTGCATGAATGGGCCATTGTCGCAGTCTGAGTGAGGCGATGGGCCATCCATGCAGTGTGTGTGGGTTGTTCCCGCGACATCGCCGACAGCTGGGTGCGTGGTGACACCTACGGGATTCAGCACTCGAGCAGCGTGGTGGGGGAGTGGGGCAAAAGGTAAGGCCCCGAGTCCGGTTGGACTCGGGGCCTTGACTTTGTGCGCTGCGGAGCTAGTGGCTCGGTGCGTCTCCGTTGCCGGATGAGCCGTTGCCCGACGAGCCATTGCCATTGCCATTGCCGTTGCTGTGGCCGTGGATCTCGTCCTGAACTCGCTTCATGATGGCGAGCTGGCGGTGCTCGGCTTCGTGCTCATCGGCGATGAGTGCACGAGCTTGGGAGCCTGGGTCGGCCTTGAAGAGGCTGCCCATGCCAGGCTTGCCGGCTGAGCCGAGTTTGTTCATCTTGCTCGGGACTGCCGCACCTTGGTACTCGAGCGGGATCGGGTGGCCGTGATCGTCGACCGGTCCGAGCGGCTGGTGCACCTCGATGTACTCGCCGTGGGGAAGCCGCTTGATGATTCCGGTTTCGATGCCGTGCTCGAGGATTGCCCGGTCGGCGCGTTGCAGGCCGATGCAGATCCGGTAGGTGAGGTAGTACGCGAGCGGCGGTACGACAAGCAGCCCGATACGTCCCATCCACGTTGTTGCGTTGAGCGAGATGTCGAACTTCAAGGCGATGATGTCGTTGACCGTGGACAACGTCAGCACCAGGTAGAACGAGATCGCCATCGCGCCGATACCGGTACGGACCGGTGCGTCCCTAGGACGCTGCAAGATGTTGTGGTGCGCGTCGTCCTTGGTGAGGCGCTTCTCGATCCATGGGTACGCGAACAGCAGGGTGAAGATCAGGCCCATGATGATCGCGATTGCGAACACGGCCGGAACGGTGTGACCGAACGGGTAGATCTCCCAAGCCGGCCACAGGCGGGCCATACCGTCTGTCCACATCATGTAGAAGTCGGGCTGCGAACCTGCCGAAACTTGCGACGGATTGTATGGCCCGAGGTTCCAGATCGGGTTGATCTGCACGAGGCCACCGAGCAGTGCGAGCACACCGACCGTCATGGCGAAGAACGCGCCACCCTTGAGTGCGAACACAGGGAGAATGCGGACGCCGACGACGTTCTGTTCGGTGCGGCCGGGGCCGGGGAACTGTGTGTGCTTCTGGTACCAGACCAGCGCGAGGTGCATACCGATGAGCGCCAGGATGATTCCGGGAAGCAGGAGAATGTGCGCCATGTACAGCCGCGGAATGATGATCGTGCCAGGGAAGTCGCCGCCGAAGATCAGCCACTGCGTCCACGTGCCGATGATCGGGACGCTCAGCGTGATGCCGCCCATTGCGGCGCGAAGGCCGGTGCCGGATAGCAGGTCGTCGGGGATCGTGTAACCGAAGAAGCCCTCGAACATCGCAAGCACCAGCAGGAGGCTGCCGATCACCCAGTTCGCTTCGCGCGGGCGACGGAATGCGCCGGTGAAGAAGATGCGGAACAGGTGGACGATGATCGACGCTGCGAACAGCAGCGCAGCCCAGTGGTGGACCTGGCGGACGAACAAACCGCCGCGGACCTCGAAAGAGATGTCGAGTGTCGACGCGTATGCCCGCGACATGTCGACGCCCTTCAGCGGCGCGTACACACCGTTGTAGGTGGTCTCGGCCATCGACGGGTCGAAGAACAGAGTGAGATACACACCGGACAACAGCAGGACTATGAAGCTGTAGAGCGCGATCTCGCCCAGCATGAACGACCAGTGGGTCGGGAAGACCTTGTTGATCTGTCGTTTCAATCCAGCGGCGAGATGGTAGCGGGAGTCGACGTTCTCGGCCGCAATCGCAGCCTTGGCATTGACCTTCTCTGAAATGCTCATGTCGTTTTACGCTCCCAAAATGCAGGTCCCAGAGACTCGTGGAAGTCGGACGCTGCAACGAGGAATTCCTCCACTTTGCCGTCCGGACCCTTCTCCTTTATAACCGTAAGTGGTAACTGAGGTAAAGCCCTTGCAGCCGGACCAAAAATTGGCTTGCCGTATTCTGTCGCGAGGAACTGCGACTGATGGCACGGGCAGAGAATTTTGTTGGTCTGTTGCTCGAACAGCGATGTCGGGCAACCGAGGTGCGTGCAGATCTTCGAGTACGCGAAGTAGTCGCCGTAGTTGAAGCTCTCCTGACCCCGCCGCTTGATCGCGCCTTCGGCATCCTTGGTGCGCAGACGGATCAACATCACCGCGTTGCGAATGCCACGGAGCTCTTCGAAAAGCGCGTGCTCGTCGTTGCGGTGGGCTTCCTTGAACGGGAACACCGTCATCATCGAGCCTGCGTCGAGATCTTCGGGCCGGACGAGCACGATGTCGTGCGGGCGGCCGGTGTCGTAACGCAAGTAGATCGTCTGGCCGGGGTAGTCGGGAGTCCAACCGGAGACCCACAGGGCCGCCTTGTCGCCGCCCTTCCACGGATTCTTGATCATCGCGCCGAGGAACGGCAGGATCGCCATGGTTCCGACCGCGCCAACGCCGAAGAGTCCGCTGCCGATGATGAGCTTGCGTCGACCGATCGTCGACGTGGTCAGTGAATCGCCGAGCACGGCGACCACGGTCTTCTTGTCCACCTCCGACGATCCGCCGTCGTGGCGATCCTGGATCGACACCTCTTCGGGGATGAACTTCTTCGTGTAGACGACCGCACCGATGCCGATCGAGAGGACGGCGAGGCCCAGCGTGAGACCGAGAAGCGGGGTGTACACCGTGTACATGAGGTACCCGGGATCATCGATTCCGGCGTACTCCCAGCCGGTCGCGATCCCATTCCCCTTGGCGTCCTTCGGCCAGAAGACGTAGATCAAGCCGAATGCGAGCCCGGCAAGCCCGGCCAGCGCGAACCAGAATGCGACCGACCGCTCGGCACGCTTTTCCGCGCGGGTGCCCTTGACCGCCCAACGATCGCGACGGAACGCGACGTCGACACCGTCGAGGTTCGTGCCGAGCTCGAACAGCTCGTCCTTGCTCATGTTTTCGAGCTCAGCGGACGTGTACTTCTTCGGTTCGGCGTGCTTTTCTGCTTCGCCGTGCTTTTCCAGCGACGGCTTATCCAGTGACGCGTCGTCGGCGTCGCTCATGACCTTGCTCCGATCCACAGTGCCGCGCCGACGATGGCGACGATTCCAATTGCCCAGATCGCGAGACCTTCAGTGGCCGGACCCAGTCCGCCGAGCCCGTAGCCACCCGGGGGAAGCGTCTCGGTCGCCGACTTCACGTACGCGATGATGTCTTCTTTTTCTGCCGGCGTGATCTGGCGGTCCGAGAACTTGGGCATGTTCTGCGGACCGGTCAGCATCGCGTCGTAGATCTGCTGTTCGTTCGCCGGTGCGAGCGGTGGTGCGTACTTACCGGAGGACAGGGCGCCGCCCTTGCCGGTGAAGTTGTGGCACGACGCGCAGTTGAGGCGGAACAGCTCGCTACCGCGGGCGATGCTGTCGCCACGCAGCGACGACATTTCGATCTCTCCGGTCTTCTCGTCCCGCCGCACGGTGGGGCCGCCACCATTGGCCTGAACGTAAGCGCCGAGAGCGTCGGTTTCCTGCAGGTTGAAGCGCGGTTCTTTGCGCTCTGCCTGTGCCTCTTCACGCGCGGCGGGCATGCGACCTGTCGACACCTGGAAGTACACGGCCGCTTCGCCGGTACCGATCAGGCTCGGACCGCGGTCGGCGACACCCTGCAGGTTCGCGCCGTGGCAGGTGATGCACGACGTTTCGTACAGCTGCTTGCCCTCGATGATCAGCGCCTCTTCGTCCTCGCGCGCGGTGGCCACCTGGGGGTTCGGCGTCAGCGCAGCAGCGAGCAGGCCGGCACCGATCAAGCCCAGCAGCAACGCCATCGCTCGCGCGACACGTTTACGAAGCTTGCGCTGGCGACGCGACTGCGAAGCCGAAAGCGGCGCTGTCCGGACCGGGCCGTCAGGCTCAGCTGCTGGAGGGGGAGAGGAACTCATCTGGGATCCCTTTTTTCGCGGGGGCTGTTGGAGGGGACCGACGGGGCCGAAATTGCGGTGTTCCTAGCGGATGAAGTAGATCGTGGCGAACAGGGCGATCCACACAATGTCGACGAAGTGCCAGTAGTACGACACGACGATCGCTGCAGTGGCCTGCGCGGGCGTGAACTTACTGACCAGCGTTCGTGCGATCAGGAAGATGAACGCGATCAAACCGCCGATGACGTGCAGGCCGTGGAAACCGGTCGTGATGTAGAAGACCGAGCCGTAGACGCTCGACGAGAGCGACGTGCCTTCCTGGACCAGGTGGTAGTACTCGTAGCCCTGGCCGGCAACGAACATCGCGCCCATGACCAGGCTGATGAAGTACCAGCGCCGAAGGCCGAAGACGTCGCCCTTCTCAGCAGCGAAGACACCCATCTGGCACGTGAACGACGACGCGATGAGCACTGCCGTAACCGGGATGGCGAGCTTCAAATTCAGCTCGGTCGGTTCGGGCGGCCACTTGTCGTACGCGTGGGCCTGGGCTCTCGCGGTGAAGTACATCGCGAACAGCCCGGCGAAGAACATGAGCTCACTCGACAGCCACACAATGGTGCCGACGCTGACCATGTTGGGCCGGTTCAGCGAGTGCACGCGCTGGGTAATTGCCGATCCTGGAGAACCTACTGCGGTCGTCACAGGAAGAAGTATGACTGGTCGTAGTACGAAACATGTGCGGGGGTGCGAAATTGGTCGGAGTGTTTTTTCGCTCGTCGTCGCGGCCTCGAATTTGCCCAGGTAGATGCGGGTGCACTGGTGCGGCGCAAGATCAGCTCCGACCTGCGTTCGGAGCGTCGCGCCGGACGATCGGCGGCATTGGAGCGCAGCGAACGGGTCCTGACTAAGCTGCACGCATGGTTGCAGCAGATGCCGAGGGCGACAGCATGCGCACTTGGCCACTGATTCTCGGGGCTCTGTCGGACCGTCGCGACCTCGCGAGCGCCGACACCGAGTGGGCGATGAACGAGATCATGTCCGACCGCGCGACGTCCGCTCAGATTGCGGGCTTCGGAATAGCGCTGAAGATGAAAGGCCCGACCGCAGAGGAAGTCACCGGTCTGGCCACGTCGATGCTCGCGCACTCGCGAGTCGTTCCGGTCGATGCGAACCTCGTCGACATTGTCGGTACCGGCGGTGACCGGTCCGGCACCGTGAACATCTCGACCATGGCCGCCGTTGTCGTCGCAGCCGCTGGGGTCCGAGTTGCGAAGCACGGCAACCGGGCTGCCTCGTCGAAAAGTGGCGGCGCGGATGTGCTGGAGGCGCTGGGGATTCGGATCGCCCTCGGACCGGAGAGCGTGGCCCGGTGCGTCGAACAGGTCGGGATCGGATTCTGCTTCGCCCCGGTCTTTCACCCGGCGTTGCGTTTCGCGGGCCCGCCACGCAAAGAGATAGGCGTCCCAACGGTTTTCAACGTCCTCGGACCATTGACCAACCCTGCACGGCCCCGCGCCGGGTTGATCGGGTGTGCGTTCGCCGATTTGCAGGCTGTCGTCGCAGGCGTGTTTGCGGCCAGAGGGAACAGTGCGCTCGTTGTCCGCGGGAACGACGGACTCGACGAAATCACGACGTCGACGACCACCGAGGTGCTCGTCGTCGAGAACGGTACGGTCACGCCACGGACCTTGGATCCGACGGACCTCGGCATCGCCCGGGTCCCGCTGGAGGCGCTGACCGGTGGCGACGCCGTGGAGAACGCACAGATCGCGCGGGACACGTTCGCCGGCGCGGCAGGAGCGGTCCGCGATGCAGTACTACTCAATGCTGCCGCTGCGATCGCGTCCTTCGAGGGGGTAGGCGACGACCTCGAAGGTGCCATCGCCAAGGGCCTCGAACGTGCTGCGAAGTCGATCGACAGTGGGGCCGCGACCGCGGTACTGGAGAAGTGGTCAGCGCTGTCGAACGAACTGGGCGCCGATTAGTCAGTCTCCTATCGAGAACCCCGCGTCGACCTCGGCGGTCGCGTAGGACTTGAACGCGATGTGAGTGACGGTCTTCACGACTCCTGGGACTTTGTTGATTCGGCCCGTGACCACGGTCGCGATCTCGGCGTGGTCCTGCGCGCGCACGATGGCGATCAAGTCCACGTCACCTGCACACGAATAGACCTCAGTCACGCCCGGTGTGTCGGCGAGCGCCTGCGCAGCCTCGGGTATTTGCGCGGCCTCGGCATGGATCAGGACGATTGCGGTGATCATTTCGCTCCATTCTCGAGTCGATCGGCAGACGTGTCAGGCCAAGCGTAGGTAGGCAGCGCCTGCCGACTCCGCCCGGACCGCGTCGCGGGCAAGCTCGGCCCACCCTAGCCAACTGCCTGCACCGGCGGCCGGTTCGCGGTATCCCTCCGACGCAGCGACTATCCGCACTCCCGGGGAGTCCAGCCACCGCGCGATGAGCCCGACTTCCTCGGCCATCGCACCGCGCAAGGGCGATTGGTCCGGGACGACAGTCTCCGCAGCGGCGGTGAGCGCAGCGACGACCGGCATCGGGGCGACGCCTCGGGCCGCGATGCCTGCCGAGGCCAAGCGACCGGATCGGACGACGATCAGCTCCCAGCCGCCCTCGATCGCGGGCCGGGCTGCGACGAGTTCGGTGATCGAGGCCACCGCAACCAGGCGCTGCAACTTGCGCAGTGCCAGCACCACCGCTGCCGCGCGATCGCGGACTCGTGCGGCACTTTCGAACAGCTCGGCATCCGACAGGCGCTCGATGCGTGCTCGAATGCGGTGCAACGGCGCGTCGTCGGTGCCGGCGATCAGGGCCACGGCCTTCGCGGCTGCCTCGGCGTACTCCTCGGCCGTCTGCAGCGGCTGTATAGAGGACGCCGGGCAGCCACCGACCGCTGCGGGTGGGCAGTTCTTACCGTGCACGCCGGACGCCCCGATGCGGTCGGTGCAGGTCCGTATTCCGCAGTATTCGGCGATGGTGGCCGCGACATCGGCAGCGTCGGTGCGCGAGCCGAACGGTCCGAGGGCGTTCGGTGTCGCCTTTCGGGTCAGGCTGAACCGTGGAAACGGCTCGTCGGTCAGCGACGCCCACCACGCCCGTTTCGGAAACTTCGACCGTCGGTTGTACGGGGGAGTGTGTGCGACGAGCAAGCGCAGCTCGCGCACGCCTGCTTCCAACGCGTGGGCGCACTCGACGTGATCGACCCGCTCTGCCAGCGCCACCATTTCCTTCATCCGGCCGCGCGTCTCGGAGCCGGTGAAGTAGTTGCGGACACGGCGCTGCAGGTTCACTGCCGTGCCTATATATAGGGCCTCGTTCGATGGACCGCGGAAGAGATAGACACCAGGAGTGCGCGGCAACCCCGCAGCGAGAGACCGCTTGGCCCGCTGCCCCGACGACACCGCAGGCAAATAGTCGACGAGCTCGCTGAAGCTGTGCACGCCCTGGTTGCCGACTCGCTCGAAAAGGGCGTGCAGCACGTCGACAGTCGCCCGTGCGTCATCGAGGGCTCGGTGCGTCGGCTGTGTGGTCGCAGCAAACAGAGAGGCCAGCGCCGACAGCCGGACCGATGGGGCTTCGTCACGCGTCAGGACGCGGCGGGCGAGCTGCACGGTGCACAGCACCTTGAACGCAGGCCACTCGACATTGCATTGCTTCGCTGCCGCTCGCAGGAATCCGGTATCGAACTGGGCGTTGTGCGCGACGAGGACCGCGCCCGCCGCGAACTCCAGGAAACTCGGCAGCACGCGCTCGATGCGCGGTGCGCCCAGCACCATTGCCGTGGTGATTCCGGTGATCTCGACGATGAGCGGCGGTATGGATCGCCCGGGATCGACCAGCGTCGCGAGTTCACCGATCACCTCGCCACCGCGAATCTTGACCGCGCCGATCTCGGTGATCGCGTCTGCTGTCGGGCTGCCACCTGTGGTTTCCAGGTCGACGACGACGAATGTCGTGTCTCGCAGCGGCGTATCCAGCTCGTCGAACGCCAATTGGCGGCCGATACGCGCTGGTGCGGTGCTCACGGGCGTCAGCGTATGGCGGCCCACCGACAGCGCCGACCGACGCGCCGGACCGCCGAACTTGTCGGTGGTGAGCGCTAGCTTTCCGGCGTATCGGCCGTCATCTCGGCCGTTTCGGGCGTTCGGAGATGGGGATCACAGTGATTGTCGATTGCAATGAATGCGCTGTCAGAGGCACCGCGTGCGCGGAATGCGTTGTCACCGTTCTGCTCGGTCCACCGGCGCTGCCACGGCACCCGCATGCCCCTACTACTGGGGGCACCGAGCGATTTCGGTTTGACCAGGAAGAACAGGACGCGATTGCGGTGCTGGCCGAAGCGGGGATGGTCCCTGTTTTGCGGCTTGTTTCGGTACGCAACTCGAGCGCTGCACGCGGCGTGTCGCCGGATGGCGTCGAAAGTGACCCCCGTCGCATCGGCTGAAACGGGTTTAGGCCGAACCGGTCTGGGAACGCGTCGCAGGTTAGACACCAGATTTATCGCTTCGTAACCTTTTCGAGACCTTGCGGAGTCTTGCTGAGCAACCTTGCACAGCACCGCGGGTCACCGCCAAATCGGCCGCCACACAAGGCGGACGAGCCGGGAACCCAGGTTCTTCTGGGGTGAATCCCGCGGACGTCGCACTAGCGATCACGCGGGTAGGGCTGACGATTCCCAGCCCGAACCCGTCAGCTAACTCGGCAGGTGGATGAAAACGGAACGGAGCACTACTTTCATGGCGTCACTCAGTTCGCACCGACAAGCGCGTCGTGCAGCCGTCGCCGGGGCGATCGCCCTCGGCGCAATGATTCTGCCTGCCACCCCCGCACTCGCCGACCCGGTCACCGTCCCGGGTATCGGAACTTTCGACGTCCCCTTCGCTGTCCCGCCGCTGCCGCCGATTCCGGGCGTTCCCACCCCGTTCGCGGCGCCGATCATCAGCGCAGGCGAGCAGGCCCTTCAAGCTGCGCAGAGCAAGCTCGGTTCCCCGTACGTCTGGGGCGCAACCGGCCCGAACGCCTTCGATTGCTCGGGTCTCGTCATGTGGGCCTACAACCAGGTCGGCGTCGGACTCCCGCGCACCAGCGAGTCGCAGGCCGGCGCGGGCTACGCGGTCTCGGTCGACGACCTGCGGCCCGGCGACATCGTCATCTACAACGGTGGTGGACACGCCGCCCTCTACGCAGGCGACGGAAACATCATTCACGCTTCCACCTCGGGTACCCCGGTGCAGTATGCGCCGTTGCACTCGATGGCGATTTACGCCGCACGACGTATCTAATACAGAGCACGCGCGACAGGTGGGCTGGGCAACCGGCCCACCTTTTTTGCGTGTAGGGTCCAGCGACCGAGGCTTGGGTAGCTCGCGGCACGCGATTCGTCGTGATCGAATCGTGTCTGCGCTGGACATCGATGTATGCCGTTCCGTAACCTATCCGAGACCTCGCGGAATATTTTCGCGGTCGTGGGCTGATCTTCCCAGCCCTAGGCGTACCGGCCACCGCGACCGGTGCATGACGGAAGAACGGAGACTCGTTCCGTGGCGCTACAGCGTTTCAAGCGTTCGCTCGGCGGCGCAGTTGCCGTCGGCCTCTTTGCGGTCGCTTTGGTAGGAGTTCCCGCCGGTCCCGCGGCGGCAGACCCGGTGGCGTTACCCGGCAACGCGAGTGATGCGGTCCAGAAGTTGACGGAGCTTGCTCGGCAGTCCGAGCAGTTGAACGAAGCGATCCACAACGCCCAGATCGACCTGGATCAAAAGGTCGGAGCCCAGAAGGACGCCGAAGCCAGGCAAGCCGCGGATCAGCGTGCACTCGATGCCGCAAAAGGCATTGTGGCCGAGTATCAGCCGGTGATCGACAAGGTTGCAGCAGCCAACTACCAAGGTGCGCGCACAACCAGGCTCTTCGCAGTCCTCACGAGCGACTCCCCGCAGCAGCTGCTCGATCAAATGTCCGCGATCGACGTGATCTCGAACAAGACAACCACCCAAGTCGATACCTTCAGGGTCGCGATCAACGCTGCGGCCGGTGCCGAGAAGGCATCGCGCGCGTCCGCGGACGCTGCGCGCAACGTCGTCGAGCAGGCCAAGGCCGTCAGTGCGGACCTGCAGAAGAAGCAGAGCGAACTCCAGATCGCGATTGCACAGGTCACGGCGGCGTGGGCGCAGCTTTCACCCGGCGACCAGGCGATGCTCGCAGGTGCAGCATTCCCGCCCGGGTTCGATCCGAGCGTTCTATTGCAGGGTCTGCCTGCGGGAACCGGCCTCGGTGCGCTGCAGGCTGCCCTCACCCGAGTCGGCGACTCGTACGTGTGGGGTGCGACCGGTCCGAACTCGTTCGACTGCTCAGGGCTGGTCGTATGGGCCTACCAGCAGGTAGGCAAGACGCTGCCGCGCTCGAGTCAGGCGCAGATGGCGGCCGGGACGCCCGTCCCGCGCGACCAGTTGCAGCCTGGTGATGTCATCGGGTTCTACGAAGACGCTTCGCACGTCGGAATCTACGTCGGCAACGGTCTGCTGATCCACGCCTCCACGTTCGGTGTACCTGTCGCCGTCGTGCCGCTGGATCGAGGCGGTCCGTTCTACGGCGCGCGCCGGTACTGACGGCGGGTAGGAACGGATTACCTCCCGCATTGCACGCTGGCAGCTCGCGGCCCTGATCGGGCTCGTCGCTGCCGTACTCGTCGCGATCGGCATCGTCGTGCTGCATCCGAGTCGCGACGATCTGCCGGGTTCCGGATCGCGCAGCACCTCGACGGCCAACCCGTTCGATGCCGCGCGCCGAGCAGCCGTGCAGAAGGTGCTCGACGAGTGGGCTGCCGCCTTGCGCAACGACGACGCCGACGCCCTGCCCGCACTGTTCGACGAACGCGCGAGCGCTGGCTTCCTCGACCGTGAAGTGCGACGCGCACACAATCTCATCGGTGTACCCCTCGCGGACTGGGCATTCGAAATCAGTGCGGAGCCGGAAGTGCCGGTCACGCCCGAGGTATTCGACTCGTTGCAGGCCTCCGATGTGTGGGCTCCGGCGGTGTATCTCCGATACGCCGTCGCGGGGCCCGATGCGGTCTCGACCCGCAAACCAGTGTCGCTCACCGTCGCCCGACGAGGCGATACGTGGAAACTCGTTTCCGACGATGCCGTTGGTGGCCGCCAAACGTGGCGTGGCCCATGGGATTTCGGCCCGCTGGTGGCGGAGAAGGTGCCGAACGGCAACGGTCGCGAATCCGTCGTTCTCGGCCATCCCGAACAGCAGTCGACGATCGACAGTCTCGCCGCCGAGCTTGCGACCGCGGTGAGTGCGGTGACGGAACTGTGGGGTCCCGATTGGGCGGGCGCGGCGCTCGTCATCGCGGCCAGCGATCAGGAGGAGTTCACAGAACTGGTCGGCACCGAGCACAGCGGGACAGAAATCGCCGCTGTCTCGATCTCGGATGCCGTCGCGAAGGGCACATCCGTCGTGAGTGGTCAGCGCATCGTGTTCAGTCCGGAAGCCGCCGACCGTTTGACCGAGGTCACCCTTCGCACGGTGTTGCGGCACGAACTCACCCACGTCGCCGCTCGCGCGGCCACGGTCGACGGCTCGCCGCTGTGGATGCTCGAGGGTTTCGCAGACTATTCGGGTTATCGAAATTCGGACCTGTCGTTCCACCAGATCGCGCCGACGCTCACCGCGCAACTGCAGGCGGGCGGGCCGCCGACCGAGTTACCGACCGACGCCGACTTCTCCTCGCCCGATTCCGCAAGGCTGGCATACGAGGAAGGCTGGTCGATCTGCTCGTACGTCGCCACTCGGTACGGCGAGCAGAAGCTGGTCGCCCTCTATCGCCGCATCGCACAAGGACCGCTCGACGCCGCGGGCCTTGACCGAGCCTTGCGCGAGGTCCTCGGAATCGGCACCGACCAGTTCGTGAAAGGCTGGGGCGAGACGCTGATCGGCCACATGCCGTAGCGCGCACCGCCAGGTTGAGTACGGTGTTCGCATGCCGCGCACCCTGCTGGTGACCAACGACTTTCCACCTCGCCCCGGTGGCATCCAGTCGTACTTGCATTCGCTGGCTACGCAGCTGCCCGGTGACGACCTCGTCGTCTATGCACCTCGGTGGCGGGGTGACAGCCATATTCGCTTCGACGCCAAGCAGCCGTTCGAGGTCGTCCGCCATCCGACGACGTTGATGCTGCCGACTCCGCTCGTGGCCAGACGGGCTGCGCAGCTGATCGCCGACCGCGGGTGCGACAGTGCCTGGTTCGGGGCGGCAGCGCCGTTGGCCGTGCTCGCGCCGGTATTGCGGCGGGCTGGTGCGGAACGCATCGTTGCCAGCACACACGGCCACGAGGTGGGTTGGTCGATGCTGCCCGCCGCGCGGCAGACGCTGCGCGTGATCGGCGATCACACCGACGTCGTCACCTATGTCAGCGCCTATACCCGCGGCCGATTCGCGTCGGCCTTCGGTGCTCGAGCCGCGCTCGAGCATCTCCCGCCGGGCGTCGACACCGACGTTTTCAAACCCGATCCCGCGGCGCGAGAGGAGTTGCGCAAGCGATACGGACTCGGTGATCGCCCAACCGTCCTATGTCTGTCGCGTCTAGTACCGCGTAAAGGGCAGGACGTTCTGATCAAGTCCTTCGCGCGCGTCAAAGAGAAGATCGACGGCGCGGTCCTGGTGATCGTGGGCGGCGGTCCGTACGAGGACGCGCTACGCAAGCTCGTCGAAGGCCTCGGGTTGACCGGCGACGTCATCATCACCGGTGGCGTGCCCTCGGCCGAGTTGGCCGCACACCACACGATTGCCGACGTTTTTGCGATGCCATGCCGCACTCGCGGTGCCGGACTGGATGTCGAGGGCCTGGGCATCGTGTTTCTCGAGGCTTCTGCGACGGGTGTGCCTGTCGTGGCAGGGCGGTCGGGTGGTGCGCCGGAGACCGTCGTCGAGGGCAAAACGGGGACCGTCGTCAACGGCCGGGCGGGTGTAGAGGTGGCCGACGCGATCATCGAGATACTTTCCGACCGCGACCGCGCTGCTGCGATGGGGGCTGCGGGCCGGGAGTGGGTGAGCCAGAGTTGGCGGTGGGACGTGCTCGCCGCGAGGCTGACCGGGTTGCTTGGCTCCGAGGGGCATTGAGTCGATAGGCTCCTGCCCGTGAAGCAAGCATGAGCGAGCGCAGCGAGCGACAAATTGGACACAGCGCCGCTGGGCGCGCTGCCACCGAGCGAAGCGAGGTTGCGGCGTGAGCAGCATTCAGGTCGCGGATCAGACGTTCGTTGCAGCACCTGCAGCGAGGGTGGCAGCGGCGGTCGCGTCGCCGTCACAGTGGCGGAACTGGTGGCCGGACCTCACTCTCGGCGTATCCGAAGACCGCGGTGAGAACGGCATCCGCTGGACCGTCGCGGGCGCGTTGTCCGGGACGATGGAAGTGTGGCTCGAGCCGTCACTCGACGGTGTGATCCTCCACTATTTTCTGCATGCCGAACCGACCGGACAGTCCTACGACGGGCCGCGCGACCTGCTGGCTGCGATTCGCGCTCGGCGGGTTGCCGGTCGGCGCATGTCGTTCGAAGTGAAGGGCAAGTTGGAAGCGGGCCGCCGACCAGGCGAGCCGCCGGCCTGATCCATCTCCTCCAGCACAATCTCCTCGAAGGGACAGCGGTTCACGATGGCCGATATGACAAAGCGGTCGATCATCATTTCCGCACCATCGGACCAGGTCATGGCCGTCATCGCGGATTTCGACCAGTACCCGGTGTGGGTTGCAGCAGCCAAGACGGTCGAGGTTGTCGAGACTGGTGCGAACGACCGCGCGCATATGGTCCGATTCGTCCTGGACGCGGGAATCGTCAAGGACAGTTACGATCTGGTCTACGACTGGGCCGCTGACGGTAAATCCGTCAGTTGGCACTTGGTGCGCGGCGATCTTCAGAAATCGCAGTACGGCACCTACACCTTGGCGGACCAGCCCGGCGGCTGCACCGAGGTCACCTACGAGCTCGCTGTCGATCTGAACATTCCCATGATCGGCATGTTCAAGCGGAAGGCAGAGAAAGTCATCACGGATACGGCGTTGAAGGAACTGAAGAAGAGAGTGGAAGGCTGAGCGGCGACACGGCGCGCATCGAGCTGTTCATCGGCAAGGGTGGCGTCGGGAAGACGACGCTGGCCTGCGCGACCGCAATATCGCTCGCACGTTCGGGGGAGCGGGTACTGCTCGCGTCCATCGACCAAGCCCACTCGTTGGGCGACGCCATGGGCGTCAACATTCCGCACGACCCCGGCACCACCGCCGGCTTCAAGACCGTGATGGACGAGCTCGACGTCATCGAGATCGACACGCTCGCGCTCCTCGAAGACAAGTACCGCAACACCGTGAAGACGCTGAAGGTCGGGACCGGCCACGACCATGGGATCGGCGCTGAGCTCACCTCGCTGGAACCTGGCGAACTCACTGGCATGCCTGGTGTGCAGGAACTGCTCGGCCTCGCCGAGATCGTCGAGTTGGCGTCCGACGACCAGTGGGACATCGTGGTGGTCGACTGCGGACCGACAGCAGACGCATTGCGCACCCTTGCAGCACCGGACATGTTCCTCGCTTATCTCGAGCGAATCTGGCCGCGGCATCGCCGCGTGGCGTCGGCAATCGGCATCGACATTCGCCAGGCGGTGATCGTCGCGACGGTCGAGAAGATCTCGTCGGCGGTCGCCACGGTCCGCGATGTACTCGCCGACCACAAACGAACTGGCGTGCGCTTGATCACCGAACCCGAGCGCGTCGCTGTCGCGGAAGCGGCCCGGACCCGGTCGGCGATCGCGCTCCTCGGCCTTCGCCTCGACGCCGTCATCGTGAACAAAGTGCTTCCGCCACTGGACCCACCGGGGGAGCAGGTCGACGGTGACGCCCATCCATCGGCGCGCTGGTACCGCAACCGCCGCAGCGAACAGCTCGACGTCGTCGAATCGCTCGAACAGTCCATGAGCGACGTCATAGTCTTCACGGCTCAGCACACCGGTCCGGAGCCGGTAGGGTTGTCGTCTCTAGGAGCGCTCGCTTATGCAGTGAACGCAGAACTGGCCGACACCGACGGCTCTCGCGAAGAGGATGCGACGGCGCCTACGGTGTGGCTGGAATCAGGAACGGGCACGGAATCGGTTTATGCCATGCGGATCTACCTTCCGCTGGCCGCGCCGTCGAGCCTGAGCCTGGCACGAGCGGAGGACGATTTGATAGTGGGAGCAGACGGTGCACGCAGGCGGATTCGGCTCACGTCGGTTCTTCGCCGCTGCACAGTCGACGCGGCCGAGCTCGACGGTCACAATTTGATTGTCCGGTTTCGCCCAGATCCGAAGGTGTGGCCGAAATGAGCCGTCAAGACAAGCAGGGACCGAAGCCGGAGAAGCACACCGATCTCGGTGAAGAGCTGCGGATGCTCGCCGAAGCCGTCCTCGAACGCGCCGAGCCCGCACTGCGTGCGGCGGCCACGGGCGTCGGCAAAGAGGTGTGGGCCAATTGCGATTGGTGCCCGGTCTGCGCCGCTGCCGCGTTGCTCCGAGGCGAGCACCACGACTTTCTCGGCATCCTTGCCGACCACGGCACGAACATCGTCGTCGTTCTGCGTGAGGCGCTCGCGGGTGTACCGGTCGAGCCGAAATTGCCGGCCGAGGCGAAGCCCGCTTCGGCGGACCCAGAGCCTGCGGAGCCCGATTCTCACCGTTTGGTGAACATTCCGGTGACGATAAAAGCCGAGACCAGTACGGACCGACGCTCGAGTGGGCACAATTCGACCCCATGGACACCGGTGGTGTGAGCCGCAAAGGTGCGACCGCACTGACAGTAGGTATAGACGTCGGTGGCACGAGTATTCGTGCCGCGGTCGTCGATGCTTCGGGCCAGGTGCTGGATTCGATCCAGGCGCCCACGCCGCAATCAGCCAAAGCGCTCGAAAAGACTCTCGACCGTGCGGTCCGGGAGCTGGCGAACAGGCACCCGATCGGCGCGGTCGGTCTCGCTGTCGCAGGCTTCATCACGCCCGACCGGACTACGGTGCGGTTCGCGCCGCATCTGCCGTGGGTCAACGCGCCGGTCGGTCGGGATCTGAGCACCAGGCTCGGCTTGCCGGTGATTCTCGAACACGACGCCAACGCGGCGATCTGGGCGGAGCACAAATTCGGCTCCGCGCACGGCGGCCACAATGTGGTGCTCGTGGCGATCGGGACCGGCATCGGAGCCGCGCTGCTGATCGACGGGAAGTTGTATCGCGGTAGTCATGGTGTCGCACCGGAATTGGGCCACGTTCAGGTCGTTCCCGACGGGCGCGCCTGCGCGTGCGGCAAACGTGGCTGCTGGGAACGTTATTGCAGCGGAACGGCTTTGGCGGATACGGCGATCGAGCTGATCGCTGCGAACCCTGCCGAATCGGCGAGCATGGCCCGTGAAGCCGTGCGCGATCCTGGCTCGTTGACGGGACGTCGGGTCGCGGGAGCGGCCCAGGACGGCGACCGGATCGCGCTCGCTGCCGTTGCGGAGTTCGCGCACTGGCTCGGCATCGGGTTTGCCTTCATCAGCGATATCTACGACCCGGACCTGATCGTAATCGCAGGCGGTGTCAGCACGTCGGCGCCGCTGTACCTCGACGAGGCGCGAGAGCATTACGGCGCGCTCGTCACGGGAGCCGGGCACCGCCCGCTGGCCCGCATCCGGACCACCCAGTTGGGGGAGGCGGCGACGATGATCGGCGCTGCCGAGCTTGCGCGGTCATTGCTGGCGTGAGGATGACTGTCGTTCATGTAGGCGCGGTAGCTCACCTCCAAAATGCTCGGTAGAGTTACGCCTCGATAGTCGAGTGTTCACTCGCGATCGGGAAAGGTTGCCATGGCGTACTGGCTCTTGAAGTTCGTGTTGGTCGGACCGATCCTGCGTCTGGTCAATCGACCACGGATCGAAGGTCTCGAAAACATCCCCACCGACGGGCCTGCGATTCTCGCCAGCAACCATTTGTCGATCACGGACTGGCTGTTCCTGCCGTTGATGTCGCCGCGCCGGGTCACGTTCCTGGCGAAGAGTGAGTACTTCACGACGCCTGGCTTCAAAGGTGCGCTGCAGCGCTGGTTCTTCACTGCGACCGGCCAGGTGCCGATCGATCGCAGCGGTGCCGACGCAGCCGAGGACGCGATGAACACCGCGAAGAAGTATCTGGAAAAGGGCAAGCTCGTCGGCCTGTACCCGGAGGGAACGCGGTCGCCTGACGGGCGTCTGTTCAAGGGCAAGACGGGCCTTGCGCGAATCGCACTCGATACCGGTGTGCCGGTGATTCCGGTGGCGATGATCGGTACGAACCTCGTCACTCCGCCCGGGACCACGAAGTATCGTCCCGCCAAGGTCACCGTGAAAGTCGGTGCACCGATGGACTTCTCGCGCTTCGAAGGACTCGGCGGCAACCGCTTCATCGAGCGTGCTGTGACCGACGAGGTGATGTACGAGTTGATGCAGCTTTCCGGTCAGGAGTACGTCGACATCTACGGCGCGTCGCTCAAGAAGAAGGGCGCTGCCGCGGAGACGAAGTCTGCGCGCGCCGATCGCATTCCGGACACTCGCGCCGGTTAACTCGCTGCCGCGGCCTCGTCGACCGATTCGACCGCCTTCGGGTCGGTGTCGTAGCGCCAGTAGAAGGCCAGCACGATCAGCAGAACAAGACCGAGCCAGGCGTAGCAGTTGCCGACGACGTGTTGCCAGAGATTCCAGTGCATCTCGTTGTCTTGCTCCTTGGGCAGCCAATTGAACGGGCCGAGGAAGAAGACGGTCCCGACACCGAGAAAGACCGGGATGTAGCGCCAGGCGGATGCGTGCCAGATCGCTGCGCCCACCAGCATCATCGCCGGCACGACCCACACCCAGTGGTGTGCCCACGACACGGGCGAGATCAACAACCCAGCGGTCGCAACCGAGACGAGAGCGGCGACGTCGTTGCGTGCCTTCACCGCGCGCAGCGCCGCGATCACCGCTAGAGCCAGCACAGCGAGCGCGAGCAACGCCCATAATTTCGATTCAGCCGGCGGATGCAGCCGATGCAGCACGCCGCGCAGTGACTGGTTGGTCGCATAAGCGAGTCCGCCGACCCGACTCGGATCGAGCAGCGCGTCGAACCAGTAGTCCTTCGTGTCGCGGAAGGCGAAGACGAGTCCGAGCAGTGTGAAGAAGGCGAACGACACGACCGTCATGATTGCCGCTCGCCAATCGCGACGAACCAGGAAGTAGATGATGAACACCGCGGGGGTCAGCTTGATCGCTGCTGCGAGGCCGACCAGGATCCCACGAAAACGATCGCTGCGGACGGCAAGACAATCGACCGCGACCAGCACCATCAACAACGCGTTGAGCTGACCGAAATCCAGTGTCGACCGAAATGGCTGGCTCAGTACTCCGACCACCGCGGATCCCGCGACGACGGAAAGCAGAACTGCTTGCCGGAAGCCCAGTTTCGACGCGACCGCCAGGCAGGTACCAGTTGCCGCGAGGAAGGTGGCGACGCAGATCACGACCTTACCGAGCCACAGCGGAATCAGCGCGAGACCGCCGAAGATGATCGCCGCGATCGGGGGGTAGGTGAACGGCAACTGCGGGCCAGGCAGGGTTCCGGGAAAATCCTTCGCGTACAGCTGGTTCCCCTCGAGCCAGGCTCGACCACCCGTTCGATACACCTCGAGGTCGATCATGTTGGGCTCGCCTCGGCCGACCAGCAACAAGGGAATGGCGATCAACGCCGCGAGCCACAGAGCGCTCAACCCCGCCGCACTCCACCGAACCCGCCCCATTGCACTCCTCGCGTCGACCAGCCTCGCCGAACGAGCATAGCTACCGCTGGGGGTTTGCCCGCGCACGATAGGCCTCGATGGCGTCGAACTTCGCGAGGTTGTGCCGCGCATCCTCCAGCGCATCGTGAGCGTCGTTCGGCAACTTCGGCAGCGGCGCCCGGCCGTGATCCTCCCAGTGCTGCTTCAGTTCTCTCGTGAAGCGGGGAAGTGCCCGGGGCAGCTCCGTCATCGAGCCCCAGAGCTGGCACAGTGCGACGTGGTCATAGGCAGCGACCCACGCCCACAATTCGGGTTCGACGCCGGGCCGGGGAACCAGGAATTCGAGCACGTCGTCTCGAATTCGTTGGCGGCTCTTGTTGAGCGGCGACGACGGCGGCGGCAACTTCGACAGCACATTCCGCCGGACCCACGGGATGGCACGGTCCGGGTTGAATTCGGTCGATACCGCGTAGTACTCACGCCCGTCTTCGGCGACGATGCCGATCGAAACAAGGTCGATGGTCACGCCATCTTCGATGAATTCGCAATCGTAGAAATAGCGCACTCGAGCGTTCTCCTCGCACTGACCGGACCGACTCACCTTAGTGGGGGATCCCGACACCTTGGAAACGCGCGATTGCGAATATCCTGTAAGAGTGAACTGGACCGTCGATGTGCCGATCGAACGCTTGCCCGAGCTGCCGCCCCTCCCTGCCGACCTGCGGGACGGGCTCGATGCGGCTCTCGCGAAGCCCGCCGCTCAACAGCCGAACTGGCCGGAGGGCCAAGCTGCTGCCATGCGGACCGTTCTCGAGAGCGTTCCGCCGATCTGTATGCCTTCCGAAGTGGAGGATCTACAGGCGAGCCTTGCAGAGGTCGCGCGTGGTGAAGCGTTCCTGCTGCAGGGTGGTGACTGCGCGGAGACCTTTGCCGACAACACCGAACCGCACATCAAGGGCAACATCAGGACGTTGCTGCAGATGGCGGTCGTGCTGACCTACGGCGCGAGCTTGCCGGTGGTCAAGGTTGCCCGCATTGCGGGGCAGTACGCCAAGCCACGCTCGTCGAACATCGACGCCCTGGGCCTGCAGTCCTACCGCGGTGACATGATCAACTCGCTCGTCGCCGACGAAGCGGTCCGCGTGCACGATCCGTCGCGGCTGGTCCGGGCTTACGCCAATGCGAGTGCCGCGATGAACTTGGTCCGTGCACTGACTGCAGCGGGGATGGCCGACCTGCACAAGGTGCACGACTGGAACCGCGCGTTCGTCGCGAACTCGCCTGCCGGAGCACGGTACGAGCAGATGGCGTCCGAGATCGACCGCGGCCTCGCATTCATGAATGCCTGCCGCGTGACGGATCCGAATCTGCAGTCCGCCAAGATCTACGCCAGCCACGAAGCGCTCGTTCTCGACTACGAGCGCGCGATGCTGCGCCTGTCGCACGATGAGGCGGGCAACCCGCAGCTGTACGACTTGTCCGCCCACTACCTGTGGATCGGTGACCGCACCCGCCAGCTCGATGGTGCCCACATTGCCTTCGCCGAACTGCTCGCCAACCCGATCGGCCTCAAGATCGGTCCGAGCACGACGCCGGAGATGGCGGTCGAGTACGTCGAGCGCCTCGATCCGACGAACAAGCCGGGACGGCTCACCCTCGTGTCGCGGATGAGCAACACGAAGGTCCGGGATCTGCTGCCCCCGATCATCGAGAAGGTTCAGGCGACGGGCCACCAGGTCATCTGGCAGTGCGACCCGATGCACGGCAACACCCACGAATCCTCGACCGGCTACAAGACGCGGCACTTCGACCGCATCGTCGACGAGGTGCAGGGTTTCTTCGAGGTGCACCACGGCCTCGGCACGCATCCAGGTGGCATCCACATCGAGCTGACTGGCGAGAACGTCACCGAATGCCTCGGCGGCGCACAGGACATCTCGGATCTCGACCTCTCCGGACGGTACGAGACGGCGTGCGACCCACGACTCAACACCCAGCAGTCGCTGGAATTGGCGTTCCTCGTTGCGGAGATGCTGCGCGACTGATCCGCCAGCGGATCAGGGAAACGACACCAGGTTGACGCTGCTACCCGGCTTCACCCTGGAGCCGCCGCCCGGAAGCTGACCGATCACGAACCCCGCGTCCGATCGGGCGTTGACGTCCAGTCCGAGGTCGGTGAGCTTGGCGCGTGCCGAGCTGACCGACTGGCCGATCACGAACGGCACCGTCACTGCGTTCGACACGATGAGCGTCACCTCGCTGCCTGCGGTGACGGCTGTGCCGGGCGCAGGGTCGGTGGTGATCGTTTTGCCGCCGTCGATCCCGTCGTCGAATTCGGTCTTCGTTTCGCCGACCTTGACGCCGACCGCCTCGAGCGCCCTGCGTGCGTCCTCTTCGCTGCGGTTCCTGATATCGGGCAATTCGACCGGAGGCGCGCCTTTGCTGCGGACCACCTTCACCTTGGACCCGACAGCGACGGTCGTGCCCGGACCTGGGTCGAGCGAGGCGACCGAGCCGACTGCCGCCTTGGTGCTGAACGTTTCGCCGCCGTCGATCGGCTCCAGCGTCATGTCTTTGAGCTTCTTCTGAACCGCTGCGACGCTCTCGTTGTCGCCGATCGTCGGGATGACGGGCTTGCCCAGCGAAATCAGCAGCGCCACGGTCGAATTCTGCAGAATTTGCGACCCCGCCGCCGGGTCGATCCCAATGATCGCGTTGGCAGGCACGGTGTCCGAATAGCGATTCTGCGTCTCGGCCCTCAGCCCGGCGCTCTCGATGGCGGCAACTGCGGCGGTGCGATCGAGACCGTCGATCGACGGCACAGCCGTGTATCGACCGGACCCGACCCACCAGCCGGCGATCCCGACGAGGAGCGCGAGCAGCACCACGATGAGCAGCCAGATGTACATCGCTCGGCGCGATTTGCGGCGTGTATCGACGTACGCGGGGTAGGGCCGGTCGTTCGCAGGCAGCACACCTGACGGCATCCCCGGGTCGCTGGGTGGCAGCTGCGGATGCCGAGGCGTCGAGGCAGTGAAGACCTTGGTGTGCTGCGTCGGCGCATGAGGCCGTTGCTGCGGGTGCTGTGGCTGCTGCTGCGGCGCAACGGCGGGGGGTGCGGGCGTCGCTGCGACCGCAGTCGACGTCCGCGGGGCCGGTGGTGCCTGCTTCTGCAGCGGGTCCGTCGGCGGCGCGGCGCGCTGCCGGGGGAACTGCGCGCTGGCGTGCTCTGCGGACCGCTGGGGTGCGGGAACGCGATAGTCGGGCAGATCGAGTGCGCGGGCGACTATGCGCAGTTGCGCCGCCATTGCTGCCGCGTTCACGAACCGGTGTGCTGGTTCGCGTGCGGTCGAGTCGAGCACCATATCGTCGAATTCGCTAGGGACACCGTCGATGAATTCGCTCGGGCTCGGCACGTCGTTGTGCAGCCGCTGATAGGCGATCGACAGCGACGTGTCGCCAGTGAAAGGTGTTCTACCGGTGAGCATTTCGAATATCAGGATGCCCATTGCATAGACATCGCTACGCGCGTCGGCGACACCGGTCGCGACCTGTTCGGGGGAGAGGTAGGCGGCGGTGCCGAGGATCACGCTGCTCGAGGTGGTGCTCGATGCGGCAATCGCTCGGACCAAGCCGAAGTCGGCGAGTTTCACCTCGCCAGAATCCGAAATCAGCACGTTCTCCGGCTTGACGTCACGATGGACGAGCCCGGCCGCGTGGGCTACGCCGAGAGCATCGAGTACCGGCTCGGCGACGGCACGGACCGCGTGCGGCGGCATCGGCCCACGCTCGCGCAGCAACTCGCGCAACGTGCCACCTTCGACGAGTTCCATGACGAGGAAGGCGAGGTCGCCATCGACGCCCTGGTCGTACACCGCAACCAGCCCTGGATGCTTCAACCGGGCGACCGCGCGGGCTTCGAACTCGAACCGCGACAGGAACTTCGGATCGGCCGCGTATTGCGCATCCATGACCTTGATGGCCACCGGCCGGTCGAGGCGCACATCGAGACCGCGGTAGACCGTCGACATTCCGCCACGCGCGATTGGTGCATCCACGCGGTAGCGCCGATCCAGCATTTCGCCGATCAGTCCGTGTCCGTCCGCTCTCATGTCACCCCCTTCGTCTACGTCGTGCTGCGCACGTTCAAAGCTCGATGGTACTGAGCCACCGGAACGAGACGGCGGACGCCGAGACCGATTGCCACCTTGCGCGCCATGGGGACCGAGGCGCGATGTGAGAAGACGTCGTAGCCACCGGCTTCGATGCGGTCCAGGATTTCGCCGTACAGCTGCCACGCAGCGCCGACGCAGCGTTGCGTTCGACCCGGCAACGCGCGAAGCCCGGGCAGCGCCGAATCGTAGAACTCGCGGGTTCGCGCGAGCTGGAAGGCCATGAACTGCTCCCATTCGGGCGTCACGCGTCGCTGCATCAGCGCTTCGGCAGCACCGAACCGGGCAAGCTCGTCCTGCGGGAGGTACACGCGATGCCGGTCGAGATCTTCGGCGACGTCGCGAAGGAAGTTCGTCAACTGAAAGGCGACGCCGAGTGCGGCGGCCGGTGTGCGCAACGCTGGGTCGGCTGCGCCGAACAGTGGCAACAGCAGCTCGCCGATGACTGCAGCCGAACCGTCCATGTACCCCATCAGATCGTCGAACGTCGCGTAGCGCTCGACTTCGAAATCCAGGTACATCGCGCCGAAGAATCGCCGAAAGTCGTTGTCCTGCAGCTTGAACTCGCGTGCCGTGTGCACCACCGCGCTGATCACGGGATGGTCGCTGCGCCCGGTCTCGCGGGCAGTGAAGAACGCCGATTCGAACGTCCTCAGCTCCATCAGGCGGGTGTCTGCCGACTCGCCGCTGACGTCGACGATGTCGTCGGCGAGCCGGCAGAACGCATACAGCGCGTGCACGTGCGGCCTGACCTCGCGCGGCAACAAATTCGTCGACCAGTAGTAGGTCTTGCCGTGGCGGCGATTGATCCGTTTGCACTCGCGGTAGCTGCCGTCGAGGACAGCGCCCTCGGACCGGCTCCGCTCATTCATCACAAATCGATTATCCCGGACACCGACGCGGGTGCGTTCCGCACGCTCATGTCAGGCCGACCCGATAACGTTGACTCCTGTGAGTGCAATCCCATACGCCGACGACGTTCTGCCCGAATCCGTGCCTCTGCTTCAGCTTCCGGATGTGGCCAAGCAACTCGGCCTCGCGGTCACCAGGGTTCACCAGTTGCTTCGCGACCACCAGTTGATCGCCGTCAAGCGCGACGGAATCATCGCGGTCCCTGAAGAGTTCTTCGGCGCCGACGGCAAGGTGCTGAAGTTCCTGCCCGGACTGCTCGCGGTGCTGTCGGACGGCGGGTTCACCGAGGTCGAGGCGCTGCGTTGGCTGTTCGCCGAAGACGACAGTCTGCCGGGTACACCGGTGGCTGCACTGCGTGGGCATCAAGCGCGCGAAGTCATTCGCCGCGCTCAAGCGATGGCCATCTGACCGACGATCAGGCGGCGCCGGGCGCTGCCTGAGTCACTTTCGGCACCGGCGTGTCGTCGTTGCTCGCGCGCAGTCGAAGTGGATCTACGGTACGCAACGACATCGCCGCGACAACCGCCGCAAACGTCGCCGCAGCGACGTGCGGGAACGTGTAGAGGCCGATCGAACCGTCGGGCTGGAAAACGAGCATCAACCAGGTCGACAGGCCGACCAGAATCATCAGCGTCGTCGTCGACAACGCGAAGCCCGCGGCCAGAGCCAGCGGCCACGAGTAATACCAGGGGAGCGCGGCGGGGGACAAGATCACGATCGCGATGAAGGCGATCAAGATGCCGAGAACCGCCTCTTTCTCGCTGCGACGGAAGCGCCACCACGTCCAACAGAGAATCAGGAGCAGAGCAATAGCGCAGATCAGCCGCGTGACCTTGAGGACTGGCGGCAGGCTGAGGTCGCCGAACAACGACGCGCCGACCGTGATCAGGTGCGCCATGATGGTCGGTAGCGAGAGCCAGTTGATGATCTTTGCCGAACCGGAAAGTGCTGTCAGCCAACCAATTCCGACGCCGGCAAGCGCCGACGCGGCCACGAAGATGACGGCGAACACGCCGACCCCCGCGCCTGCCGTCTTGCCGAACAGCACAATGTCGTTGGGTTTTGCATCAGAGTCTTGCGCACGCTTCTCGCGTTCGTGCACCATCCAGATCCACACGAGGAACGGCAGCGCGATGCCCGCGGTCGCCTTGATGCCGACACCGATCGCCACGACCGCGATCCCCGCGACGTGATGGCGCTCGAGCACCATGGCGATGCCCGCCGCCATCAATCCGACCATCAGCATCTCGTTGTGCACGCCGCCGATGAGGTGGATGAGGACGAGGGGATTGAGCACTGCGAGCCACAATGCGACCGCAGGCTTACCGCCGAGGTGGCGAGCGATGTGCGGCACTGCCCACATCATCAGCGCGAGCCCGGGCAGCATGGCCAACCGCAGCACGATCGTCCCCGCCACGACGTTGTCGCCGGTCAGGCTGGTGATTCCGCGCCCGAGCATGAGAAAGATCGGTCCGTACGGTGCCGTCGTGGTGGTCCAGACGTTGCTCACGTTGTCCAGCAGAATGCCTGGATTGACGACCGGACCGTCCTTGTACGGATCGAAGCCGTCGCGAAGCAGCGCGCCCTGCGCAAGGTAGGAATACGCGTCGCGGCTGAACATCGGCACCGACAACAGCAATGGCCCGATCCACATCGGGATGATGGCGCGCAGTTCGTTGAGCGAGACCCCGCCGCCGATCGTCGTGCGGCCCAGGCGAACCCACGCCGTGATCATGAGGATCACGCCGATCCACACAGTCAGCGTCGACAACACCAAGCCATGCCCGAAACGAAGCCACGACAGATGAGCCGTCTCCAGCAGGGGATCCTGGCGTCGAACGCTGCCCGCGCCGAAGCCGCCGAACATGATCATGAACGAACCGATCATTCCGAGCACCGCGGCGTGGCCTTCGGGGGTCCGAGCGAACACTCCGACTTGAGCGAGCCGCGTCGTGAATGGTGTTCGGGGGCGGGACATCAAATCCGGTTCCTCCCCCATAGGTGCTCGGCGTCGGATGAGCAAAGGTGTGCGGTCGCGTGCCTAGTTTAGTGGCTCAAGTGCAGATATCTTGCTTCTGCCTCGCACTTGTCGGCCCACGATCCGCTCGGCCGCGAGTTTCCCGGAGATCAACACGGTGGGAACGCCGACGCCCGGCGTGGTTCCGCAACCTGCGAGTACGACGTTCTCCTTCGACGGCACGAGGTTGCGAGTCCGGAATGGTCCGGTCTGCCTGAACAGATGTGACGCAGAGAACGGCGTGCCCGCGAGCATGCCTTTGTCCAGCCACGTCTGGGGAGTGTCGACGTGATCGACGACGTACTCGGTCGAGATGCCGGTGTATCCGCGGCGCTCCAGTTCATCGAGCAATTCGCGAACGTAGGCGTCGGTGAGGGCGCCCCACTCGAGCGGAGCGCAGACAAGGTTCGGGCACGGCGCAAGGACCGACAACGGTTCGTAGGTAACGCCTGCCCGTTCGATGCGCAGTCCCGGGTCGGTGACGGCGGGTCTCGTCACCAGCAACGACGGGTCCGACATCAGTCGTCCGCGACCGCGGCTCGCGGTCAGTTCCTCGAAGGTCGTCGCCCATGCGGCTCCGAAGTCGATCGTGTGGTGCGCGGGCGCTGCCCACTCGTCCGAAACCCGGACGGGAATCGTGCCGTGCAGCACGACAGCCGACGGTGACGCGCGCAGCTTGCGGGACCTGCGCTTGTCCAAGAGCGGCGCGATCGAACCGAAGTCGACCGTGAGAATCAGCGCGTCGCAACCAAATTCGCGTCCGTCCGCGGTCACTGCGGCTCGCGCGCGCTTGCCGTCGTATTCGATCCGAGCGACATCGGCGTGCAATTCCAGTTGCCCGCCCGCCGTTGTGAACGCGTCCGCCATCGACGCGGCGATCGTCCGCATTCCGCCTTCGGGGTAAAAGACACCGAGGCAGGTATCCATGTACGGAATCGCGCCGTAGGCGGCGAGCGCCTTTGCCGGTGCGACACCCGCATACAGAGCTTGGAATGTGAAAAGTCGAACCAGCCGTTCGTCGTCGATGAACTTGGCGACCTTGCGGCCCAACTTCCCGAATCCGCCGAGCATGAGGAAGCGAAGCAACGCGCGCGGCGACGACAGCAGGTCGAGCGGCGAGTCGAAGCTCTCGTCCATCATGGTCGGATACTCGACCTCGAACAGATCAGCCAGCCATTGCCGCATCGTCAGATACGAACGCGCATCCTCGGTGCCGCACTTCTTCTCGATCTCGGCGAACATCGCGTTGGTGTCGGAATACACGTCGATGTCCGAACCGTCGCTGAACCGCGCGTGATAGGCGGGCGCGAGCGGGAGGATGCGAAGCGGGGGAGTCGTGGAGTCGGCGTCCGCGCCGACCGCCGCGAGCGCCTCCGTGATCAGGTTCGGCATAGTCAGCACGGTCGCGCCGTTGTCGATCTGGTAGTCGTCGAAGTCGTAGACGCCGACCCGACCACCGACGTGATCGTTGCGTTCCAGGATCGTGACCTGCTTACCTGCGCCGAGCAGATGCAGGCCCGCGCACAGTCCTGCGAGGCCTCCGCCGACGATGACCACGTGGTCGCCGGACCCGCTGATGGTCCTGGTCATGAGGTGCGCGAGGTCGCCGAAACGGCCATGTCTCGAAGGAGGTCTTTGGCCACCGGCGTGGCGCTGCTTGTAAACAATGTGTCGATCGCCCGTTCAGTCAGTGCGGAAATCCGCGCTTCGATGTCGTCTACTGCGCCGAGCCGGTGCAGTTCGGCGCGGATGGTCTCGACTTGTTCGTCGTCGAGTTCGGTCCCGATGCTGCTCCGCAGCAGGCTTGCGGTTGCTGGGGAATCGCGGTCCGCACGCTGGAGTGCGACCGCGAACAGAGCGGTCCGTTTGCCTTCGCGCAGGTCGTCGCCCGATGGCTTCCCAGTGACCGATGGATCACCGAATACGCCGAGCAGGTCGTCGCGAAGTTGGAACGCGATGCCGATGTCGGCTCCGAAGCGGCGATAGGCATCGATGAGGGCCAGGTCGGCGTCGGCCAGCGCCGCACCGATGTGCAGCGGACGTTCGACGGTGTACGCGGCGGTCTTGTACCGATCGATCTGCAACGCGGCCTCGACAGTCTCGTCGCCGGTGACCTCGGAATGGAGATCGAGGAACTGACCGCCGAGCACCTCGGTCCGCATTGCCGACCACACCGGCGCCAGCCTGGCCGTTGCTGCCTGGGAGAGGGCCGACTCGCGGACCATGTCGTCCGCCCAGGACAACGCGAGGTCGCCGAGCAGGATGGCGACCGCATCGCCGAAGTCGGTCGAGTCGCCCGACCACGCTCGGCCGCGATGCCGATCGGCGAAGGCGATGTGCACCGTCGGCCGACCGCGCCGGGTATGCGACGAGTCGATGATGTCGTCGTGAATCAGCGCGCACGCCTGAATCAGCTCGAGCGCGGCACAGACCCGCAGCACGATCGGGGAATCCGGACCGGCAGGGTCGCCTCCGGCGCCCAGCCAACCGGTCCATGCGAATGCCGGCCGAATGCGCTTGCCGCCACGGAGCACGAACTGTTCCAAGTGGTCGACCGCAACCGCGAAATCGCCGCCGATCGAATCGACGGTCGGCCTGCGGGATTCGAAGAACTCACGCAGCGCAGCCTCGAACGCCGCGGTCAAGGCCGTCGGCTCGGTCGAGATGGGGACAACTCCCGCAGACAGTGGTGTCTCCTTAGCGATCGCTCGAGTGTTGCGCGGCTTTCTAACACTCTAACTTCGCCTCGCTCCGGATCTCGTGTGAGACCGGGTACCCCCAACTCCGTATGCTGAATCAGTGGTATTCGATTCGGTCAGGGGCCGTTCCAGCGCGGGCTGGGTGTCGCAAACACCCTCCGTCGTCGACCGTCTGCGGTCGGAAACCGATGGTCGCGTGCCGTTTTCCGTCGAGTTCTCGCCGCCGCGCGACGCTGCTGCCGAAGCACGGCTGTGGCGCGCAGTCCGCGAGTTCGAGACGATGCGGCCCGCATTCGTGTCGATGACCTACGGTGCCGGTGGCTCGACTCGCGACCGTACGGTCCGCGTGACCGGGCAACTCGCCCAGGAAACAACACTGCTGCCGGTGGCGCACCTCACAGCCGTCTCGCACAGCGTCGAGGAACTGCGCGCAATGGTCGGTGCGTACGCCGACTGCGGGATCCGCAACATCCTCGTGCTCCGAGGCGACCCACCCGGCGATCCCCTGGGTGAATGGCAGCGCCATCCCCAAGGTGTCGAATACGCCGACGAACTGGTCCGGCTGGTGCGCGATCTCGGCGACTTCCACGTCGGCGTCGCGTCGTTTCCCGAAGGGCACTACCGCTCACCGGACCTCGAGCACGACACGAAGTTTCTGGTCGCGAAACTTCGTGCGGGAGCCGAGTACTCGATCACCCAGATGTTCTTCGACATCGAGCATTACCTGCGGCTGCGCGACCGCGTGGCAGCCTTCGATGCGGAGCAAGGCGCCAAACCGATCATTCCGGAAATCATGCCGATCACTTCGCTCAAGTCGGTGCGCAAGATGGTCGAACTGTCGGGCTCGGCACTCCCGACCGAATTGGAGCAGCGACTGGCGAAGGCTGCAGGCGACGGGCCGGACGAAAATCGCGCGGCGGTCCGCGAGGTCGGGATCGAGGCTGCTAGCCAATTGGGGGAGCGGCTCATCGCCGAAGGGGCGCCGGGCCTGCACTTCATCACGCTCAACTTCGCCCGCGCGACCAGCGAGGTCCTCGCAAATCTTGGGCTAGGTGCCGCGCGCGTCTAGGTCGCGGCCCTTCCACATCAGCGCACCGCGACGGTGGGCGCGGTGCGATCGCCACGTCAGCCTCGCATAGGCGAGGACCGAGACCGGGTGGGCCAGCGCGTCGAGCAGGTCCGCGCGGGTGAGGTGTCCGTCGCTTTCGGTCGACCTTGCGAGCAGCCTCGACGCCACGGCGGCGAGGTATCCGACAACTCCCGCGCGGCTACCCGTCAGCGCCGCTGCCGGTGGAACCACGAACGCAAGCGCAGCGACCGCCACGACGGCTGCGCTCGCAGGGGCCGAGCCGTACGCCGACCACAACCATCGCGTATAGCCGGCATCGAGTTCGGTTGCGCCGGTATACATTCGGCAACGCGCTAGGCCGCCGCTGCCGACCGGTGCGGTCCGGTGACCGGCGCGACGTAGTGCCCGCGCGATGTCGAGATCCTCGGTCACGCTCGACGCGACCGCCGCGTGCCCACCGATTTCCCGATAGGCGTCGGCGTCGAACACCAGGAACTGTCCGCACGCGACCGCTGTCGACGGCGTCCGACTACGCGTGGCGACGGTAATCGGCAGCGAGCTGCTCCACGACCAGCACAGCAGCGGTTGCACAAGCCGCTCGGTCATCGACTCGGCCTGTTGCCTCGGCCATGGCGACAGCAACGCAACGTCCGAGCGGCGACGTTCGGCCACTGCGGCGGCGATGGCATCGGGCTTGAGCCGGACGTCTGCGTCGAGGAGTACGAGTGTGTCAGCCTGACCTGCGGCTTCGGCGAGCCGACGGCACGCGGCGGCCTTCCCGGTCCAGCCGGGGTCGGGTGAAGCGTGGTTCGACAAGAGCTGGAAACGAGGGTCGCCGTCGATGGCGATCGACGCGGCTGCGGCCGTGCCATCGGTCGAATCGTCGTCGAGGATCAGAACTCGCAGAGCAACACCGCGCTGAACCCGAAGGTCCGTGATCAAGGCTGGCAGTCGGGTCCGCTCGTTGCGAGCGGGAATGCAGACAGTGACCGGTCCGACGGGGCCATTGGGTCGGAGTTGACGCAACGTCAGCCGGTTGTACAGGGCGGTCGACGCGAAACCGATCGAGATCGCGGCGCCGATGCGAGTCGACGTGGCCGCAGACGAACCGAACACGAACTAGGCGTCCTGCTTTGCCTTCGGCCACTTCAACGTCGGCCTGGGTTGACCAGGGCGAGGTGTGCGGGTGACGTACGCGAGGGCGACGATGATCGCGGAGACACCGATGGCGACGCCACCGACGATGCCTGCCCACCCGGCAAAGCTGCGGGTGTTCGGATCGGCGTAGCGGACCTCGGCGCGGATCGTGGTGACCGACCCGGGCGGCAGCTTCCAGGAGACGATCGAGTCTGTTTCGCGGGTGCCGTTCGTCGTCGCAACGCGGGCGGGGAATGCAATCGTGAATTGCACATCGCTGCCCTGAGCAGGCACGTTCTTGAGGTCGGCCTTTCCGGTCAGCGACACGAGGTCGCCTGCACGCTGGAACTGCAGCTGAAACGCGCCGCTGCTTTGATCCGACATCTGGCCCAACTGCTGCACATCGCCGAACGACAAGTTGCTGAAAAACGCCTGGCTACCGACGTAGCCGTCCTGCTTGTATTCCTGCACGCGCACCTTGCCCGAGAGCGAGTCCGGCGGCTTGAGCTGCGGACCCTTGTCGTTCTCGTTCTGCGGAACGGCAGCCGCGACGATCTGGCCGGATACGCGGTCGTCAGCCGAAACGCCCATCGACACCTGGACGCGCAGGCAGCTCGTCAGCATCGGGACCATCAACAGCGCGAGTATGGCGACGGAGAAGACGCGTCGAGCGTTCGCAGTGGGGGTCGGCGGCACATGCGACATCCTGCCAGACCTGGTGGCCGAAGCTGGTCACACGGCAGACTTGGTGTGGTGAGATCCGGCCGATCAGAAAGGGCCGCGATGGACGAATCGCGCACAAGCGCTTCGATGACAGTCTTGATGACGCCCGACATGGCCAATTTCTCGGGAAACGTACACGGCGGCACGATCTTGAAATTGCTCGATCAAGTCGCGTACGTCTGCGCGAGTCGCTATGCGTCGTCGTACGTCGTCACCATGTCGGTCGACCAGGTCACGTTTCAGGAGCCGATTCACGTGGGGGAGTTGGTGACCTTCCACGCGACGGTCAACTACACGGGCCGAACGTCGATGGAGATCGGAATTCGGGTTGTCGCCGAGGACATTCGGTCCAAGTCCATCCGAACCACCAACCGGTGCTATTTCACGATGGTCGCTGTCGATCCGTCGGGGAAGCCTGTCGCAGTGCCGCCGAAGCACCTCGTCACAGACGACGATCGCGAGCGCTTCGAGGCGGCCAAGCAGCGCCGCGAACTGCGGCGAGAGATGGAAGCTCGATTGGCTGCAATTCGCGCCACATACGCAGCGACAGCGGAATCCCGAGCACTGCCATGACGACGAAGCCGTAAAAGGCCGAGTACCGCAGCTCAGGTGCCTCGAGAAACACCGTGTGCGCCAACGCCGATCCGAGCCAGGTCCAGGTGAACAGCGCGAACGGCACTGCCGCCAACCCTCGTGAGTCTTTTTGGAGTCTATGGACTCCAAAAAGACTCACGACCTCGATGAGTACCGCCATCAGCAGCGCGACCGCGAACCAGCCGAGATAGTTCGTGTACGGAATGTGTTCCAGGCCAGGCAGTCCCGGCCGCGGCGAGGTCCAGGTCCATTGCCCGTCGGCGACCATCTGTGGGTCGAGGTAGAGATCCCAGCCGACTGCTCCAATCGCGGTGGCGAGGATCCGAATCGGCTTGCTGGGCAAGAGAAATGCTGCGACTGTCCACACAGAATAGATACCGGCGGTCCAGGCGAGGGGGACGATTGCGGGCACGTCCGCGATGGACGGACCCAGCCGCCAGAGGTCGTAGTGATAGGAGCCGAACGGGAAACTCGTGGTCACACCGGCAATTTCGGCGGCCAGACCGATTCCGCCGGTGATCGCAAAGAAGGCTGCCGCCCAGGCGAAGCCACGTACGGCTGCGGCGTGAACGAGACATGCGGCAGCAAACAGCACCACGACGGCAACGGTGACGACGTCACGCGCATGACCGTTCGTCAACGGATACGAAATCTGCGTCAACACCGTTGCGATCGCCAGCGCGACGGACACGCGTCCGGCGATCACGCTCGCCGCCACGGTTTTCGACGGTCGGCGAGGGCGAGCCGCGCGACGCTACGACCGCTCGCTCCGGACACGCCACCACCCGGATGGGTCGACGCCCCGGTCAGGTACAGCCCTTTCGCGCCAGGCACTCGATAGCCGGACAGTTCGGGAAGCGGCCGCCACATCATCATCTGGCCGAGCGACATCTCCACGTGCATCACGTTGCCACCGATCAGACCGATCTCTCGCTCCAGCTCTGCAGGGGACTGGACGTGCCGGTCGAGGATGGAGTCCGTGAATCCCGGTGCGTAACTTTCGAGTTCTGCAACGATCCGATCTGCCTCGGGCTCTGCGGCATCGGTCCACGACCTGCCGCCGGACAGCGCGTACGGCTGCCACTGCGACCACAGCGAAATCTGCTGCTGGCCGGCCGGCGCGATCGACGGATCGACAGCGCTGAAACTCATCGCGAGCACTGCCGGGTGCGGGGGCAATTCGCCCGCGAGAGCGGCGCCGTGGGCAAGACGCAATTGGGCACGGTCGTGCACGAGCAGCTGCAGGCCGGTCGCAGTGTCGGCGGTGGATTGCCCGTAGTTGGGTAGCCCCGACGTCGCCAGCCGCACGACCATCCCGATCCCCGGACCGACTCGAATGCGTCGACGCCAGTCGTCCAGCGTCGCGGTGTCGAAACCGCCGTGCGACAGCAGGTCCAACGTGGTCAGGACGTGGCAGCCGGCCACGACGGTCCGTGCACGGAGCTCGCCGTCCGCCGTCCGGACCAGCCAGCCACGGTCGGTGTGCCGAAGCTCGGTCACGGCGGTGGACGCATGGACGACGCCGCCGTCGGCAGCCAGCCGCGATACCAACGCGTCCGTCAATGCGCCGCTACCGCCGACAGCGCGACCAGGGGGTGTGGTGTGCATCAGTGCGGCGAATCCGACCATCGGAGCGGTGCCAGGTTCCGACATCGGCGGTCCCGACTGGGCGCCGAACCAGGCCAGCGCCGCTTTCAGCCGCTCGTCGCGAAAAGTCTCGTCCAACAACGCGTCGCCGGAGGACAGAAACTGTCGAGACAGTTCGCTGCCGCCGTCGTCTGCGTCGAGGCCCCAGAACGATCGCAGCAGGCCACCGGGCGACGGCGCGGACCGGAAGGCCCGCATCACGCGTTCGCTGCGCGGTGCCCACACGTCGACGAACCCGCGATACGCAGCCGCCTCGGCGAGACCGCATGAGGCCGCTATCGACTCGCAGGTGCGCTCGACGCTGCGGTGGAAGATGATTCCCGGACCACCGGTGCCGGGCGCAGCGGGCGCGAAAGCCCATGGGTCGCAGTCGATGTAGCGAAGGCCGTGGCTGGCGAGGTCCAGCTCCTCGATGATCCCGGTGTGGCGGATCATGATGTGCGCCGACGAACCGCGGTCGACGCGATGGCCGGGGAAGCGTTCGACGGTCGACACGGCGCCACCTAGGACCGAATCGGATTCGAACACCTCGACCGACAACCCCGCCTTTGCGAGGTAACAGGCCGCTACCAGCGCATTGTGTCCGGACCCGACGACCGCAACGTCGATCACGAGGTCGGTCGGTCGTCGGCGGTGAGGGGCAGATTCCTGCCGAGCACGGCGAACGGCCGGCTGTCGCCGGTGAAAGTGAAGTTCCTGATGACGTCGTTGAACCCGAGCCTGCGATACAAGCGCCACGCTCGGTTGTCTTCGTGGTTCACCTCGGGAGTGGACAGCAGCGCGACCTGCTCGGTGCGGTCGGCCAGCAACCGCACCAGCATCGCTTCACCCAAGCCGTGTCCTTGCGCGTTCGGGTGAACGTGCAACTCGGTCAATTCGAAGTAGTTGGCCATCGTTTGCCGAATTGCGGCCTCGCTCCACCCTGCGTTGCGCATGCCGCCGTAGACCTGTTGGTGCCACCACTGGTGTGGGGCTCCGCGGTAGCCGTAGCCGACCGCGACCAGTTTGGACGATTGGCCTTGGTTGACTACGGCCCCGACTGCCCGCCAACCCGGTCTGGAGATGTGTTCGGTCCACATGGGTGCCCGGTGGTGTTCGGTGCCCTTCGGGTAGTCCATCGCAGCGACGTAGATGGCGAGAGCTTCGCGAAGCCGCGCACGGACCTCCTGCGGCGACAGATCGACGACAAGCGGTGTCTGGGCGGGGATGTGTTCGACTGCCCTCACCTCTTCTGTCGACGAAACCTGTCGGTGGCCCGCTCTATATTCAAACCGTCGAATAAACGTTCGATGTCGGTGATCCGGCGTACACCCGAGGGAAGCGGGTCACGCCGGGTCCCGAGCTTGATTATCCGATCATCCGGCCGGTGGCGAGGAGGTCAACTAAATGGCTGGTCAGGTCAGTCGGGCGAAGCGGATTGCGCCGCCCGTGGGTGTGCGGGCGCCACGCGCTTTGCTCGACCGTGCAGACCGTTTGTTGATGGACGCGGTGGGCGAAGAGGATCCGCGCGAGCGCTTCCAGGTCGCCTACCTTGCCGCCCTGCGAGGGGCTGCGGCGGTGTTGGCGGCGACGGTCGCAACGCGTCCCGCGCGGGAGCGGTCGCGCAGTGCGTGGGTATTGCTGGCGGGAGCGGCTCCAGAGTTCGTGATGTGGGCCGATTACTTCGCGGATCATTCGGCGACGCGCGCTGCGCTGGAGGCTGGATTGTCGCGTGAGATCACCGATCAGCAGGCCGACGCCTTCTACGCGCGGGTCAGTGCCTTCCTCCATGACGTCGAAGATCTCCTTGGAGAGGCCGGAAGGCTCCGTCCAGAGTCCGATTGGGGGTCCGGAGTGTCTGCTTGAGGGGGAATGTTTGCAAGTAGGGGGTGGATTGGTGGTACGGCTTACAATCACCTCGTATCATGGTGAATAGGTAGCCGCCAAAGTCGGCTACTCGTCGTCTTCGCACAAAGGCGGCAAGAGATCTAGTGCAAGGGGAGGTACCGTGCCACTCTCCGAGCACGAGCAGCGCATGCTCGATCAGATCGAGAGCGCTCTCTATGCTGAGGACCCCAAGTTCGCTTCGACGGTGAAGGCTGGTCGTCTACGCGCAGCCTCCAGCCGTCGTCGGCTCCAAGCGGCGGCGTTGTTCGTCCTTGGCCTCGTATTACTAGTCGCAGGTGTTGCTCTGCCGATCAAGCCCGGCGGATTTCCGATCATCAGTCTGATCGGCTTCATCGTGATGTTCGGAGCAGGTGTGCTGCTACTTCTTGGCGGCTCCGCTAAAGCCCATCGTGACGCCGCCGAGCCGCCCAGCGGCGATATCCGGCGGCCCGGCAGTGGGGGAGCGAAGTCTCGTGCCCGCAAGTCGGGTGGCTTCGCGGCGCGCATGGAAGACCGCTTCCGGCGCAGGTTCGAACAGGAATAGTCTCCTTACCGACAACAACGGCGCAGTACCCGGATGGGTGCGGCGCCGTTTTTTTGTGCGTCCGCGGTCGGTTCGGCGCACCTAGGGCATGAATGTCACATTCAACCGGTCAGATCGGCTGAATGTGACATTGATGCGGGCCCGGCGGCGGTAATCAGGGCTGGCGCAGGCCGCTTCCGCCACCGAGCGGGCCATCGCCCCCACTTCGCCCCACCGCGCCGCCGTGTGGCGGTTTCTCACCCCACAAACCACCACCAGCTACGGTGATCACGGAGAAAGGGACCAATTTACGCAGTACGAACGGTCCTTTTGTCCATGATCACCGTAGTGCTGCACACTGAAAGACACGCCTGACCTGGGAATTACACCGAGGTGATTGCGTGTGGGGGAAAGTGGGGTAATGTGGTGCAAAGCGGAGAGCGAAGGGTGAAGCAACCGGAGGTGTCGAGTGTTCCTCGGTACCTTCACGCCCAAACTCGATGACAAGGGGCGACTCACGTTGCCCGCAAAGTTTCGCGACGATCTGGCGGGAGGGTTGATGGTGACGAACGGTCAAGACCACAGCCTTGCCGTCTACCCACGTGCCGAGTTCGCCGCATTGGCTCGTAGAGCCGCTGCAGCGTCGCGAAGCAACGAGAAAGCGCGTGCCTACGTTCGCCAGTTGGCCGCAAACACCGACGAACAAGTTCCGGACGCCCAGGGCCGCATCACCTTGTCGTCGAATCATCGCAAGTACGCAGGCCTTTCCAAGGAATGCGTCGTGATCGGTTCGGTCGACTTCGTGGAGATCTGGGACAAGGAGGCGTGGGAAAACTACGCCGCCGCGAACGAAGAGAGTTACTCGCAAGCTAGCGACGAGTCGCTGGACGGAATTCTGTAGCCGGCCACGACTCAGGCGAGCGCCGCGAGGCCTCTGCCCGAGGGGGACCCTGACGCACTTCCCCAGCGCCAGGTTCCCCGCTCGGTCAGGGACCCCGCGGCACTCGCTCCCACAGCAGGCGGCCGAAGCAAAAGCAGGATCCGGAGGACACACGTGGACCGCGATGCGGGAGCCGACCAGAATCCTCCCGGCCACCCCGCTGCCACGCACATCCCGGTTCTCCTGCATCGCGCAGACGAATTGCTGGGACCTGCTGTCGGCGGTGACGATGCCGTTTTCATCGATGCCACCCTCGGGCTCGGCGGACATTCCGAACACTTTCTGCGGACCTACCCGAATCTGCGCTTGATCGGTCTCGATCGCGATCCGCAAGCGCTCGCGATGGCCGGTCAGCGGCTCGCGCCTTTTGCCGATCGAATCACGTTGGTACACAGCCGATACGACGGAATCGCCGAAGCACTTGCCCACGCGGGCCTCGCGCCGACCGACTCGGTGCACGCGATCCTGTTCGATCTCGGCGTGTCGTCGATGCAACTCGACGAGTCCGACCGCGGCTTTGCATATTCCATCGACGCCCCGCTGGACATGCGAATGGACCCGACCGTTGGGCTGACAGCGGCCGACATTCTCAATACCTACAGTCATGGCGATCTGGCGCGCATCCTCAAGACCTACGGCGACGAGCGCTTTGCGGGCCGGATCGCATCGGAGGTCGTACGCCGCAGGCAGAAGGTGCCGTTCACGACGAGTGCCGCGTTGGTCGAGCTGATCTACGACGCCATCCCCGCCGCGACCCGACGAACCGGTGGCCATCCAGCCAAGCGGACGTTCCAAGCACTGCGCGTCGAAGTCAACGGCGAACTCGACTCGCTGAGCGCTGCAATTCCGGCGGCGTTGGATGCGTTGCGCATCGGGGGCCGCGTCGTGTTCATGTCGTACCAATCGCTGGAAGACAAGGTCGTCAAACAGGCTCTGGCCCCGCGTGTGTTGTCGGCGACGCCTGTTGGACTACCGGTCGAACTGCCTGGGATGGGACCCGAATTCACGTTGCTGACCCGAGGGGCCGAGAAGGCCTCCGACACCGAAATCGAGCAGAACCCCAGATCGGCACCGGTGCGAATGCGCGCTGCTGAACGTATTGCCAGGAGGTCGGCCGCATGAGCGATCGCACATCGAAACGTCGACGCAACGACGATGCCAAACCTGCCAGAAAGACGGCCAAGAAGAAGGACAGCCGGTCGGGCGCGGCCAAGCGCGCGTACGAACGCCGCAATCAGCGCGCCGGTGCCCTGGCGAGCTCCGAAACAGGTGTCCTGCCACAGACCGCGTCGACCTTAGCTGCGCGAGTTCCTTTCGTGGCCACGATCATTGCGTTGCTCGGTGTGGGTCTCGCGATTACTTTGCTGCTGACGACACGTGCCGCACAAGACAGCTACGAGTTGTCGACCGCCCGCGAGCACAACGAGCGCTTGTCACAGGAGCGCGCAGCCCTGCAGCGCGATGTGCAGGCAGCCGATTCCGCCCCGGACCTCGCCGCCAAGGCTCGCGAACTCGGCATGATCCCGGCAAAAGATCCGGCACGGTTGGTCGTCGCACCCGACGGATCGGTCGTTGTGATCGGCAAGCCGACGCCCGCATCGGGGGCGCCCGCGCCACTGCTGAACAACACAGCTCAGCCGGGTCCGGTTAGGCCGAATCCGGCGGTCCGACCGTCGCCGACCAATAGCCCGAACGCCACGCCGCAAACCACGAATGGGCCGCAGTTGCAAGCGCAGGGTGAACAATTGGTACCCATGACGATCAGTCCGCAGCCCGCAACGGCGGCGCCGCGGTGAGCCGATCGCCGCAGCGGTCGCCTCGTGCTGGTTCCTCGCGGGCACCAGGCCGTCGCCTCCCGCACCGGCCGCATTCGGCTCGTGCGAAATCTAAACCCGATTCAGGAGTGCGCTTTCGCTTTCGCGTCGGTCGCACCGTCATGTTCGCGGCACTTGCCGTGGCGGCGGTGCAATTGCTGTGGGTGCAAGGGTTTACGGCTGCCGACCTGTCGGCCGAGGCAGCGACCCAGCGGTCCTACAAAGACAAGGACTACGCGACCCGCGGCGCGATCATGGATCGATCCGGTCGCAAGCTCGCCTTCACCATGGAGGCCCGCGCGCTGACGATTCAGCCGACTCGCGTCCAGAAGGAAATTGCGCAGAAGCATCAGAAGGACCCGACGAAGCCGGACGTGGAGAAGCGGCTCAAGGAGATCGCGAAAGGAATCCACGAGATCCTCGGCGCAGCCGGTCCGACGGAGAGCGAGCTCTACGCAAAGATCAGTAGCGGCGAAACGTTCGACTATCTCGCGCACGGCATCGATCCGGCGATCGCAGCGAAAATTCAAACCAAATACGAAGAAATCGGCGCGGACCGCGAGGACATCCGGCAATACCCCGGTGGCTCGCTCGCGGCAAACGTCGTCGGCGCGACTCGGTGGGACGGCAAGCACGGCGCGGTCGGGCTGGAGGAAGCGCTCGACGCTTCGCTGGCAGGCACCGACGGCTCGCACACCTACGACCGCGGCTCGGACGGTGCGGTCATTCCCGGCAGCCAACGCGACAATCAGCCAGCCATCAACGGCTCCAACATCGAACTGACGCTGGACTCGGACCTGCAGTACTACGTCCAGCAGCAAGTCCAGCAGGCCAAGGATCTCTCCGGTGCCCAGCACGCGTCCGCCGTCGTGCTCGACGCGCGAAGCGGCGAAGTGCTCGCCATGTCGAACGACAACACATTCAACCCGGCGATCGGTATCGGCGACAAGCGGAACAAAGACGCAGAGCTGTACAACCCGGCGATCACGTCGCCGTTCGAACCGGGGTCGGTGAACAAGATCGTCACGGCCGCGGCAGCGGTCGAGAACAACTTGACCAACCCGACCGAGGTGCTGCAGGTCCCCGGCAGCATCCGGATGGCCGGCGTCACGGTCAACGACGCGTGGCCGCACGGGGTCGAACCGTTCACGACGACCGGTGTTTTCGGCCGTTCGTCCAACGTCGGCACACTCATCCTGGCGCAGCGCGTCGGTGAAGAGCGCTACGCAGACATGTTGAATCGCTTCGGCCTCGGCCAGCGGACCGGAATCGAGCTGCCGGGCGAGAGTGCAGGCGATCTACTCGCCCGTGAACAGTGGTCCGGTGGTACGTTCGCCAACCTGCCTATCGGGCAGGGTCTTTCGATGACCTTGCTGCAGATGACGAGCATGTACCAGGCTGTCGCGAACGACGGACTGCGGATCCCGCCGCGAATCGTGAAGGCGACCGTCGAACCCAACGGCTCGCGGACCGAAAGCGAGCAGCCCGAGGGCATTCGAGTTGTCAGCGAGCAGACGGCGGCGACCCTGCGCCAGATTTTCCGATCGGTGACGCAGCGCGATCCCATGCGCGGCGACCAGACCGGAACCGGCTGGCCGGCAGCGATCGAGGGTTATCAGATCGCCGGCAAGACGGGCACTGCGCAGAAGGTCGATCCCAAGTGCAAGTGCTACTCGAACTCGGAGTACCGAATTACGTTCGCAGGCATCGCACCGGCCGACAATCCGCGTTTTGTGGTGGGAATCATGCTCGACGCTCCGGTGCGTAGCGCCGACGGCTCCGGTGGACAGTCTGCCGCCCCGCTCTTCCATAACATTGCGTCCTGGATGCTGCAGCGCGCGAGCGTCCCGCTTTCGCCCGATCCGGGCCCGCCACAAGTCCTGACGGCCGACTGAGCAGCCCCGGCAATTCACGCGCAAGCTTGCGCGCCGGTAACCTGTTCGATCGACCATGTTGTCGTGCAGCCTCGCTGTACCTTTCCCATATCGCCCGAGAGGAGCAAAGTTGCCTGCGCAGCCTGCGCTCCGCCCGTCGGCACCGCCGTCGACGTCCGTGGCCTTCCTCGCCGAGTCGATCTCGGCGCGACTGTCCGGCCCAGACCGGGATGTCACCGGCATCGAACTACGTGACCAGGCCATCCAGCCAGGCGACCTGTTCGCCGCACTGCCCGGCCGCCATTCCCATGGAGCGGAGTACGCGGCAGCAGCCATCGAGCGTGGTGCTGTGGCAGTGCTGACCGACGAAGCCGGAGTCGACGTCCTCGGAGCCGATCCGGACGTTCCGGTCATCGTCGCAGCGAACCCGCGCGGGGTCCTCGGCAACATCTCAGCCACGATCTACGGTGAGCCGTCCGAGCGCCTGAAGGTGATCGGCGTGACCGGAACCTCGGGGAAAACGACCACCTCGTACCTGATTGAGGCGGGCCTCACCGCTGCCGGGCTCAAACCCGGCCTCATCGGGACGATCGAGACCCGGATCGACGGCCATCGCGTGCCGAGCGCGCTGACCACGCCAGAAGCGCCGCAACTGCAGGCTCTGCTGGCCCTCATGGTCGAGCAGGGTACGGACGCGGTCGTGATGGAGGTGTCCAGCCACGCGCTTTCGCTGGGCCGGGTCGACGGGACGCGGTTCGAGGTCGGTGCCTTCACGAACCTCTCGCAGGACCATATGGACTTCCACAAGGATTTCGACGACTATTTTGCGGCGAAGGCACGCTTGTTCGCCAAAGACTCCACAGTCCGTGCGGAACACGCCGTCGTCTGCATCGACGACGAGTGGGGCGTGCGCATGGCAGGAGTTGCCGGTGACTCGGCCGTCACAGTGTCGACGACGACCGATGCCGATTGGACTGTCGAGAACGTCGAGATTGCCCCCGGTGGTTCGCAGAGCTTCGACATCGACGCACCAGCCGGAACGATTCACGCGACGGTGCGCATGCCCGGCCGCTACAACGTTGCCAATGCGCTGCTCGCCGTCGCGGCCTGCGCGGCGGTCGGAGTCGAGCCTGCCGCAGCAGTGCCCGGAATAGCGACCGTGGACGTGCCAGGCAGGGTCGAGCGCGTCGATCGGGGCCAGGACTTCCTTGCCGTGGTCGACTACGCACACAAGCCCGACGCATTGGAGAAGGTCATCACCATGCTTCGGGAAAGCACTGTCGGGCGCGTCGCTGTCGTTGTCGGCGCCGGTGGTGACCGTGATGCAGAGAAGCGCCCGATCATGGGTGCGGTGAGCGCGCGCCTGGCTGACCTTCTGATCGTCACCGACGACAATCCCCGCAGCGAAGACCCTGCCACCATCCGGTCTGCCATCGTGGCAGGCGCTACCGCCGAGCAGGGCCGCGCCGAGATTCGTGAGATCGGCGACCGTGCGGGCGCCATCGCGCAAGCCGTGGCGTGGGCGAAGCCGGGCGATGTGGTGCTGGTCGCAGGCAAAGGCCACGAGGTCGGGCAGGACATCGGGGGAGTGAAGTATCCGTTCGACGACCGCGAAGTACTTGCGGACGCCCTCGAAAGTCGGGTTGGGAAATGATCGCCCTTTCACTTGCCGAGATCGCAGAGATCGTCGGCGCAACGTTGCACGATGTCCCTGACCCGACCGCAAAGGTCACCGGGACAGTCGAATTCGATTCCCGAAAAGTCGGGCCCGGCGGGTTGTTCCTGGCGCTCCCCGGCGCTCGTGTCGACGGTCATGAGCACGCCGCGGGCGCGATCGAGGCGGGCGCGGTTGCTGTACTTGCCGCGCGCCCGGTCGGCGTGCCTGCGATCGTCGTCGAGCCGGTCGGCGAAACCGAAACCAACGCAATGGCTTTGGAGCACGACACTGACGGGTCCGGTGCTGCGGTGCTGGCGGCGCTTGCGAAGCTTGCGCGTGCGGTCGTCGATCGGCTTGCTGCCGACGGACTGACCGTCGTCGGCGTGACCGGATCGTCGGGAAAGACGTCGACCAAGGATCTGCTCGCGGCTGTGCTGTCGCCGCTCGGTCCGGTGGTGGCGCCCCCTGGGTCGTTCAACAACGAGATCGGCCACCCGTGGACCGCGTTGCGTGCCGACACCGACACGAAGTTCCTGATCCTGGAACTGTCTGCTCGCGGACCAGGCCATATCAGGTCGTTGAGCGAGACCGCGCCGCCCAGAATCGGCGTAGTCCTCAACGTCGGCACTGCTCATATCGGTGAATTCGGTTCCCGCGATGTGATTGCAGAAACCAAAGGTGAACTTGCGGAAGCGCTTCCGGCCGACGGTGTCGCCGTTCTCAATGCCGACGATCCGCTCGTCGCGGCAATGGCGACACGAACGCAGGCGCGCGTCGTGCTCGTCGGCCAGGATTCTCATGCCCAGGTGCGGGCCGAGGACGTGCGGCTCGACGCCGAGGCCCGTGCGGCGTTCACCCTCGTCACGCCGATCGGCGACATCGCTGTACAGCTCGCGGTCCACGGCGAACATCAAGTCGGCAATGCGCTGTCCGCGGCAGCTGTAGCGCTCGAATGCGGCGCGGACCTGCCCATGATCGCGAATTCGCTGCAGAACGCGAATGCCGCATCGATCAGGCGAATGGACGTGCAGACCAGGCCGGACGGCCTGACCGTCATCAACGACTCCTACAACGCGAACCCCGATTCGGTCCGCGCAGCACTGAAGGCGCTGGTCTCGATGGCCCGCGCCGATCCCGCCGCGCCGCGCCGCAGTTGGGCCGTCATCGGCGAGATGGGCGAGCTGGGGGACGAGTCGGTGACCGCTCACGACGCAATCGGTCGCCTTGCGGTGCGCCTCGCGGTGAGCAGGCTCGTCGTTGTCGGAACCGGGCGACCCTCGCACGCCATGCATCAAGGCGCGGTGATGGAGGGCTCCTGGGGAAACGAGTCGATGTTGGTGCCGGATATCGACGCCGCGATCGCGTTGCTGGTGGCCGAAGTCGGTCCGGGCGATGTGGTTCTCGTCAAGGCATCACAATCGATCGGGCTATGGACGGTGGCAGAGCGGCTACTCTCCCCCGAGCAGGAGTTCGACGCTGACGGGCAGCATCGAACCAGCATGGAGGCGACCTAACTTGAGACAGATCCTGTTCGCGTCGGGAATCGCGCTGTTCGTATCGATTCTTCTGACGCCAGTCCTGATCAAAGCGTTCTCGCGACAAGGTTTCGGTCAAGAGATCCGCGTCGAGGGCCCGGCCAGTCATCAATCCAAACGCGGCACACCGACCATGGGTGGCGTCGCGATCATCGCGGGTATCTGGGCAGGTTATTGGGGTTCGCACCTGATCGGTATCGGTTACCACGCCGACGGACCGTCGGTCTCGGGTCTGCTGGTGCTCGGTCTCGCGACCGCGCTCGGTGGCGTCGGCTTCATGGACGACCTGATCAAGATCCGGAAGCAACGCAACCTCGGGCTCAACAAGACGGCGAAACTGGTCGGCCAATTCGGTGCGGCAATTGCATTCGGCTTTCTTGCACTGCAGTTCCCGGGCGCGAGCGGCCTGACGCCGGGTAGCACGCATGTGTCCTACGTTCGCGACATCACGTTCTTGTCCATGGGCGCGATGGTCTTCATCCTCTGGACCTACTTCCTGGTCAGTGCGTTCTCCAACGCCGTCAACCTGACCGATGGCCTGGACGGTCTCGCCGCGGGCTCGATGAGCCTCGCGCTCGGCGCCTACGTCATCATCACGTTCTGGCAGTACCGCAATGCGTGCGAAACGTCGGCCGGTCAAGGCTGTTACGACGTGCGTGACCCGTTGGACCTGGCGTTGCTGTGCGGTGCAGGTGCCGGCGCGTGCGTCGGATTCCTATGGTGGAACGCCGCTCCTGCGAAGATTTTCATGGGTGACACCGGTTCGCTCGCCCTCGGCGGCATGCTCGCGGGCCTGTCCATCACGACGCGGACCGAATTGTTGATGGTCGTCATCGGCGCGCTGTTCGTCGCCGAAGCGGCAAGCGTCCTGATTCAAGTCGCAGTGTTTCGATCGTCGCGACGGCGAATATTCCGAATGGCACCGTTCCACCATCACTTCGAGCTCGCAGGCTGGGCTGAAACCACGGTCATCATCAGGTTCTGGCTACTCGCTGCCATCGCTTCGGCGATCGGACTGTTCCTGTTCTACAGCGAGTACCTCGCGGCGGTCGGGGACTGACCGACAGTGAGTCTCGAGTGGCTGGCCGGCCGAGAGGTACTGGTCGCGGGGTGGGGCATCTCCGCGCGTGCACTCGTCGAGCCGTTGCAGGAACTGGACGCCCAGATCTGCGTCACGAGCGGCAGCGGCCTGGCCGATGCGGCAGGTCGGGGACTGGCGACCGCAACGCCCGACGATCTGCTCGCTTCGGACGCATTGGCTCGCTTCGCGTTGGTGATCACCAGCCCCGGTTGGCCGCCGACGTCACCGTTGCTGGTCGCCGCCGCCGAAGCGGGAATTCCGGTCTGGGGCGACGTCGAGTTCTCCTGGCAGGTGGACCAGGCGGAAATCTACGGTCCGGTCCGGCGCTGGTTGGTTGTGACGGGCACCAACGGCAAGACCACGACGACGGCGATGCTCGCCTCTATTCTGGAAGCCGCGAACATACCCAGCGAAGCCTGCGGGAACATCGGCATACCGATTCTCGAGGCCCTGCGCCGGAGTGAACCACGTGCCGAAGTGCTGGCGGTCGAACTGTCGTCGTTCCAATTGCGTTGGGCGCCTTCGGTACGCCCGGAGGCAGGCGTCGTGCTCAACATCGCCGAGGACCATCTCGACTGGCACGGCGGCATGGAGCCGTACATCGAGGCGAAGGCGCGAGCACTGACCGGAAAGGTCGGCATCGTCGGACTCGACGACGCGAACGCCGCGGCGTTGGGCAAGCGCAAGCGTGGGACGGTGGGCTTTCGGCTGGGCGAACCGGAAGAAGGCGAACTGGGCGTGTGGGGCGGTCAGCTGCTCGACCGCGCGTTCGGCGACGACGAGGTTCTTGCGCCGGTCAGCGAGATCAACCCGCCTGGACCCGCCGGAGTCATGGATGCCCTCGCGGCGGCAGCCCTGGCTCGCTCGATCGGCGTCGCACCGAGCGCGGTCCGCAACGGTTTGCGCAATTTCAGCGTCGGACCGCACCGCGCGACGCTGGTTCGTACGATGGACGGAATCCAATTCGTCGACGATTCCAAGGCGACGAACCCGCACGCCGCACGGTCGTCGATCCTGGCGCACTCGCGTGTGGTCTGGGTCGCTGGCGGATTGCTCAAAGGCGCTTCGGTGGACGAATTGGTGGCCGAGATCGCCGATCGGCTTGTCGGAGTTGTCCTGATCGGGCGTGATGCGAGCGAGTTCGCCCAGGCTTTGGCGCGACACGCGCCGGATGTTCCGGTCGTCCGCGTGGGTGCGGGAGACGATGCTGGGGTGAGCAAAGCACCGACACATCCGGATCCGGACGCAATCATGGCAGCCGCGGTGACGCTTGCGGCACGTTTTGCGTCTTCCGGCGACACTGTGTTGCTTGCTCCCGCCGCAGCATCCCTCGACATGTTCACCGATTACGGCCACCGCGGCGACAGCTTTGCCGACGCCGTCCGCGCGCTCTCCGGCCCCGACGTGGCGCGCCGATGAGTGTCCTCGACTCGGTCCGGGCAACACCCGCCAAACAGGACAAGAGCGTCGTCGCCACCCGTGACTCGAAGCAGCCGCAGCCCCGGACGCGGTTCGGGGCATGGTTGCAGCGTCCACTCGCGTCGTTTCATCTCGTCGTCACGATCGCAACGCTGCTGACCCTGCTCGGTCTGGTCATGGTGCTCTCTGCATCGAGCGTCGAGTCCTACAGCCACGACGGTTCGGCGTACGGGTTGTTCTTCCAGCAGGCGATGTTTGCGCTGCTCGGTCTCGTGCTGTTCTATTTCGCGCTGCGAATGCCCATCCGCGTGCTGCGCAAGCTGTCGTTCCCGGCGTTCGCTGCCTCGGTGCTGGCCCTCGTACTCGTATTGATTCCCGGCATCGGTGTGTGGGTCAACGGCGCGCGTCGCTGGTTCAACATTTTCGGTGTGTCGGTCCAGCCGTCGGAGATAGCGAAGGTGACGCTGGCGCTGTGGGGCGCGCACATTCTCGCGTCGCGCCGGTCCGAGAACGCCAGCCTCAAAGAGATCATCATTCCGTTGGTCCCGGCCGGCGTCGTCGTCTGTGGTCTGGTCGTGTTGCAGCCGAACCTCAGTACGACGATCTCGCTCGGCATCATCCTCGCGGCGCTGTTGTGGTTCGGCGGGCTGCCGGTCAAGTTGTTCGTCACGATCGTCGCCAGTGGCATGGCGATGGCGGTCGTGCTCGCTCTCTCGGTCGGCTATCGCTCGGCTCGTGTCCAGAGCTTCCTGAATCCGAGTCTGGACCCGCAGGGCAAGAACTATCAGGCCAGGCAGGCGATGTATTCCCTTGCCGACGGCGGTATCTGGGGACGCGGGCTCGGGCAGAGTCGCGCGAAATGGAACTATCTGCCGAACTCGCACAACGACTTCATCTTCGCGATCATCGGCGAGGAACTCGGCTTCCTAGGCTGCACGCTGGTGATCGGCCTGTTCGCTTTGTTCGTCTATACCGGTCTGCGTATCGCGATGCGATCGGCCGATCCGTTCTTGCGCCTGCTCACCGCGGCCGCGACATCGTGGATCGTCGCGCAGGCGTTCATCAACATGGGTTACGTCGTTGGCCTCCTTCCCGTCACCGGCCTACAGTTGCCACTGGTGTCCGCCGGCGGATCCTCGCTGGCGATCACATTGCTGATGTTCGGTGTGATCGCAAATGCGGCCAGACACGAGCCTGAAGCGATTGCGGCGTTGCATGCCGGCAAGGACGGGCGGTTCAGCAAATTGCTCCGACTGCCGAAGCCGGAGAAGTACTCGCCGGTGAAAGCGGAGGCTGCCCGAGCCAAGGCAGCCAAGCGCAACGCTGCACGAGCCGCGCAGGCGCGCGCCGCACGGGCAAAAGAAGCTGCTCAGGCGCGGCAGCGGCAGATGCACAAGCAGCGGCAGCTCAGAGAGCAGTCGCAGGGACTCAGGTCGCAGGGACAGCGGCGACGAGCGCCGGAACCACGCCGGCGCGCAGGAGAGCGAGGATTTACCAGGTGAGCGACGAAGCGACGGGTCTGTCGGTAATCGTCGCGGGCGGTGGTACAGCGGGGCACATCGAGCCTGCGCTTGCGGTGGCCGACGCGTTGCATCGGCTGGATCCATCGATCCGGGTGACGGCGCTCGGCACCGCGCGCGGGCTGGAGACGAAGCTTGTTCCTGAGCGGGGTTATCCGCTCGAGTTGATTCCGCCGGTGCCGTTGCCGCGTAAGCCGACCATGGACTTGGCCAAGTTGGCGCCGCGCGTGCGGGCGTCGGTCAAAGCTGCGCGCGAGGTCATCGACCGCGTCGAGGCGGATGTGATCGTGGGTTTCGGCGGTTACGTCGCGCTGCCTGCGTATCTTGCCGCGGGTGCAGGTCCGTCGAAGCGCCGGCGCAAAGTGCCCATCGTGGTTCACGAAGCGAACGCAAAAGCCGGAATTGCCAACAAGATCGGCGCACGGCGGGCCGCACGAGTGCTCGCGGCCGTTCCCGGTTCCGGGATTCACGCCAGGGGCATGTCGGACGCCGAGGTGATCGGGATCCCCGTTCGCTCGTCGATCACCGGTCTCGACCGTGACGCGTTCCGCGGGGGAGCGCGCGCCCACTTCGGTCTACCGGGCGATACCCCAGTGCTGCTGGTCTTCGGTGGCTCGCAGGGCGCCCGCACGTTGAACGAAGCGGTGTCCGGTGCCGCGGAACAGCTTGCCGCCGCAGGCATTTCCGTGCTGCACGCGCACGGACCGAAGAACACGATCACCCTCCCGTCGCCGACGGACGGCGCGCCGTACGTCGCAGTGCCCTACCTGTCGCGGATGGATTTGGCCTACGCCGCTGCCGACGCGGCTATCTGTCGTTCGGGCGCGATGACGGTCGCCGAGGTGTCCGCAGTCGGCCTGCCTGCGATCTATGTGCCGCTACCACACGGCAACGGTGAGCAAGAACTCAACGCCAAACCGATCGTCGCGCAGGGCGGTGGAAGAATCGTCCCCGATGCCGAACTCACGCCGGACTACATCGTGAATCAGGTGATTCCGATGCTGCGCGACCGCGAACGTTTGCTCGTGATGAGTCGCGCGGCGGCTGACGCGGGGCATCGCGACGCGGCTGTCGAGGTCGCCAGAATTGTGTTGGAGGTAGCGCGCGGATGAGTGAAGAGGTGACCGATCTTCCCGCAGACCTGCAACGCGTGCATATGGTCGGAATCGGTGGCGCTGGCATGTCCGGGATCGCCCGGATTCTGCTGTCGCGTGGCGGTCAGGTCTCCGGCTCGGATGCCAAGGAAAGCCGTGGCGTGCTGGCGTTGCGCGCTCGAGGCGCCGTGATTCGAATCGGCCACGACGCAAGTGCGCTCGATCTGCTGCCTGGTGGTCCGACCGTCGTCGTGACAACGCATGCGGCGATACCGAAGGACAATCCGGAGCTGGTCGAGGCCCGTAAGCGCGGCATCCCGGTGATTCTGCGTCCTGAGGTCCTCGCGTCGCTGATGCGCGGGCACCGCACGCTGCTCGTCTCGGGAACGCATGGCAAGACCTCCACCACATCGATGTTGATCGTGGCGCTGCAGCATTGCGGCTTCGATCCGTCGTTCGCGGTCGGCGGCGAGCTCAACGAGGCAGGCACCAACGCTCACCACGGTTCGGGCGATATCTTCGTCGCCGAGGCCGACGAGAGCGACGGCTCGCTGCTGCAATACGTTCCGAACGTCATCGTCGTCACGAATGTCGAATCCGATCACCTGGACCACTTCGGTACCACCGAGGCGTACGTCCAGGTGTTCGACGATTTCGCCGGGCTGCTCGGTCCGGGTGGTGTGCTCGTCGCGTGCATGGACGATCCGGGTTCGGCGGGGTTGGCCGAACGGGTCGCGGCGCGTCAGTTGCCGGGGGTCCGGGTAATCGGTTACGGGTCGTTGCCCGAGAACGGCGAGATACCTGCGACGCGCAATGGCGTCGAGGTCGGCGTGTGGTTGCACAGCTGGGAATCGCGAGATGTGGGCGGTGTGGCCCAATTCCAGCTCGCCGGCGAAACGACTGCGCGAACGTTGCGGCTGTCGGTCCCCGGTAAGCACATGGCGCTGAACGCCCTGGCTGCGCTGCTTGCTGCGCGCGAGGGTGGTGCCGACATCGACGAGATACTCGAAGGCCTTTCCGGCTTCGGCGGTGTCCACCGCCGCTTCCAGTTCACCGGCCGTGAGCAGGGCGTTCGGGTGTTCGACGACTACGCCCACCACCCGACGGAGGTGCGTGCGGTGCTCGGTGCCGCCGCAGAGATCGTCGCCCAGGAGGCGAAGGACGGTGCGCGGTCGCGCCGGGGCAAGGTGATCGTCGTCTTTCAGCCGCACCTCTACAGCCGGACCGCAACGTTCGCGACCGAGTTCGCCAATGCCCTCGACCTCGCCGACGAGGTGGTCGTACTGGACGTCTACGGCGCGCGCGAGGAACCCTTGCCGGGCGTGAACGGCGCGCTCGTTGCCCGGTCCGTCACCAAACCCGTTCATTACCAACCTGATCTGTCTCGGGTCGGTCGGCAGGTTGCCGCTCTGAGTCAGCCCGGCGATGTGGTGATCACCATGGGTGCAGGCGACGTCACGATGCTCGGTAGCCAAATTCTCGACGGGTTGCGGTCGCGTCCGCATCATGGGCGGCGCCGGGCATGAGCGTTGCCAGCGCCCAGCGGTCCAGCCGTCGCCGGACCCCGCGGACGCGCGGCAGTCGCCGTAAGCCCGTCTTGTGGACCCTCGCGGTTCTGATTCTGGTCGTGGCTCTCGTATGTGTCGCGTGGTTCACCCCCGTGCTGTCGGTCCGGAAGATCACAGTCAGCGGTCTCGGTCAGGTCACCGAGGAACAAGTACTCGAGTCGCTCGACATCACGAAGGGCACACCGTTGCTGCGGGTCGATACCGACGCTGCAGCTAAGCGTGTTGCGCAGCTTCCCAAGGTCGCCGAGGTGCGCGTCGAGCGGCACTACCCGTCGTCCGTGCGCGTGTTCGTCACCGAGCGCAAGCCTGCGGTGTTCTTCGATTCGCCGCAGGGGACCCATCTCGTCGATGCCTTGGGCGTCGATTACGCCATCGAGCCGCCGCCGCCGGGTGTCCCGCGCCTCAAGGTCGACAAACCGGCGTTCGACGATCCGTCGACGCAGGCCGCGCTTGCTGTGCTGGCCGCGACACCTGGGCCACTGCGCGTGCAGGTCGGCGAAGTCGTGGCGACATCGATCTCGGCGATTTCGCTCACTCTGCTCGACGGTCGGGTGATCGTGTGGGGGAGCAAAGAGAACTCCGAACGCAAGGCGGCAATCGCATTGCCGCTGCTCGGCCAGCCCGGACGGACGTACGACGTCTCCAGTCCGGACCTCCCGACCGTCCGTTGAGCTCTGCTCGAAGCTGCGCCAACACAATTCGAGTTAAGAAACTGCAACACCGTACGGCGCGCCTGCGTGCGGATCGGTGTGGCGGTGAATAGCGTTTCGCTCTAGTCGAGTACTTGACATAACGTTAAACCTATGGTTGAGGTTTAGGGTTGAGGTTGGAGCTCGATGGATAGTAGGCCACGCCGACCAGGCGAATACATGCTTTGCGATCGAAGGAAGGCGAGAGCCATGACGCCCCCGCATAACTACCTCGCCGTTATCAAGGTCGTCGGTATCGGCGGCGGCGGTGTCAACGCCGTCAACCGGATGATCGAACAAGGACTCAAGGGAGTCGAGTTCATCGCCGTCAACACCGACGCTCAGGCGTTGTTGATGAGCGATGCCGACGTCAAGCTCGACGTCGGTCGTGAACTGACGCGCGGCCTCGGCGCCGGCGCCGACCCCGAAGTCGGCCGTAAGGCCGCAGAAGACCACAAGGACGAGATCGAAGAGGTGCTCAAGGGCGCCGACATGGTCTTCGTCACCGCAGGTGAAGGCGGTGGCACCGGCACCGGTGGCGCGCCGGTCGTCGCCAGCATCGCGCGCAAGCTCGGTGCTCTGACAATCGGTGTCGTGACGCGCCCGTTCTCGTTCGAGGGCAAGCGGCGCGGCGGACAGGCAGAGACGGGCATCGGTTCGCTCCGCGAATCCTGCGACACGTTGATCGTCATCCCCAACGACCGGCTGCTGCAGCTCGGCGACGCCGCCGTGAGCTTGATGGACGCATTCCGGTCCGCCGACGAGGTGCTGCTCAACGGTGTGCAGGGCATCACGGACCTCATCACTACCCCTGGCCTGATCAACGTCGACTTCGCGGACGTCAAGAGTGTGATGTCGGGCGCCGGTAGCGCGTTGATGGGTATCGGCTCCTCGCGTGGCGAAGGTCGCGCGGTGAAAGCGGCTGAGTCCGCGATCAATTCGCCGTTGCTCGAGGCGTCGATGGAAGGTGCACACGGTGTGCTGCTGTCGATCGCAGGTGGCTCCGACCTCGGACTGTTCGAGATCAACGAAGCCGCCTCGCTCGTGCAGGAAGCCGCACACGTCGACGCCAACATCATCTTCGGAACCGTCATCGACGATTCGCTCGGCGACGAGGTCCGCGTGACGGTCATCGCTGCCGGCTTCGACGCTGGAGCGCCTGCACGGCGTCCGGTCGAGGCGCAACCGGCCGCGGCCCGCCGTAACCCGATTGCTTCGGTGGTTCCCGGTGACAGCGGCGCGGACCGCTACGGTCAGCACCATCTCGACCGCGATCGTGACCGGGTACCGGCTCGCGCAGCCGCCAACTCGGCACCTGCACGCGAAGAACTCGACGACGACCTCGACGTTCCTCGCTTCTTGCGGTGAGGACGCGGATCACCCGCCGGGTCGTCACAAGCCGGGCGGGTGGTGTGTCGTTGCCGCCTTACGACTCGTTCAACCTCGGCGACCACGTCGGCGACGACCCAGCAGCTGTCGCGAGCAATCGCGAGCGGCTTGCGCAGCAGATCGGCGTCGCGCCGGACCGCATGGTTTGGATGGAACAAATCCACGGTCGCAACGTCGAAATAGTGACCGGCCCGGTCGACGAGCCCGTGCCCGCGACCGATGCGCTCGTCACCACGGTCCTCGATCTCGCTCTCGTCGTTCTGACGGCGGATTGTGTGCCCATACTGTTGTCCGACGACGAAGCGGGCGTCATTGCTGCAGTGCACGCCGGCCGAATCGGTGCGCGGATCGGGATCGTTCCGCGAGTGCTCGACGTAATGGTCGAGTGCGGCGCCGAGTTGGGCCGCATTCACTCCTTCCTCGGTCCGGCGGCCAGCGGCAGGCAATACGAAGTCCCTGCGCACATGCAGGCCGACGTCGAGAGCCGGCTGCCGGGCAGTGCGACTACGACGGTCCGGGGTACGCCCGGTCTCGACCTCCGCGAAGGCATCCGACGGCAGCTCGTCGCTGCGGGCACAGCCGGTCAGGTCGAGGATCCGCGGTGCACGATCGAGGACCGCACGTTGTTCAGTCACCGGCGAGGCGCGCCGACGGGTAGACAGGCCAGTGTGATCTGGATGCATACCTCCGAAGTGCCATGACCCGGGAGCTCGAACTCGCGGCCTCACTCGACCGCACGCGAGAGCGACTCGCCGCTGCCTGCCGCGCCGCCGGGCGCGACCCCGCGGACGTCATGCTGCTGCCCGTCACCAAGTTCTTTCCGGCTTCGGACGTAGAGATCCTGTATCGCCTCGGGTGTCGGGATTTCGGAGAGTCGCGCGAGCAGGAGGCGTCGGCGAAGGTCGAGCAGATCGACGTGCCGGACCCCATTCGTTGGCACATGATCGGGCGCTTGCAACGCAATAAGGCTCGCTCGGTGGCGCACTGGGCGTACGCGATTCATTCCGTTGACAGCGCACGGCTTGTCGCGGCCCTCGGGACTGCCGTCGAGCGCGAATTCGACGAGGGTGGCCGCCGCGATCCGTTGCGGGTTCTGCTGCAGGTCAGTCTCGACGCGGACCCGGATCGTGGGGGAGTGCTGCCCGACGACATTCCGGCCTTGGCTGAAACTGTCTCCGGCACAGCTCATCTGGAGTTACGAGGGCTGATGGCCATCCCGCCGCTGGGTGCGGACCCCGCTGCGTCCTTCGAGCGTCTCGCCCAGTTGCACACCGAACTCTTGCGGGCGCATCCGGCGGCGACCGAGCTGTCTGCGGGCATGTCGGGTGATCTTGAAATCGCCGTCGAATATGGATCTACCTGCGTGCGTGTCGGTACCGCGTTGTTAGGTACTCGGCCGATAAATTGAACCCCATCAGTCACAACTGAAACATCCCAAGGCGCGCGTCGTGCCAAGGAAAGGTCGATCAATGAGCACCCTGCACAAGTTCAAGGCTTACTTCGGCATGGTTCCGCTCGAGGACTATGAAGACGACTATCTGGACGAGCCCGGTCCGGCGCGACGCCCAGTCCGTACTCGCGAGTCCTACGGCGAGATGGATTACCCCGAGGCTGCACTGCGGCCCGGCTATGCCGCGGCCCGCCGAGAAGAGTTCGACGACGAGCCGGCGTACGAGGCGCCCCGTCGTAGCCCGCGGCTGGAGCCGTTGCCGTCGCGTAGCACCGCAACGATGGCGCGAGGTGCAACCCGAGGCGCTCTCGCCATGGACCAGTCGCTGGAGCAGCGCTCGGAGCCGCGTCGCGCCCCCGTATTCGACGACGGCGGTCCGCTGTCGAAGATCACCACCCTGCGCCCCCGTGACTACGGCGAGGCCCGCACGATCGGCGAGCGCTTCCGCGACGGCACGCCGGTCATCATGGACCTCGTCGAGATGAGCAACGCCGACGCGAAGCGCCTGGTCGACTTCGCCGCGGGACTCGCCTTCGCACTACGTGGCTCGTTCGACAAAGTGGCGACCAAGGTGTTCTTGCTCTCACCGCAGGACGTCGACGTTTCCGCCGAGGAGCGTCGCAGGATTGCCGAAACCAGTTTCTATACGCCCAGCAACTGAAGCCGCCCTTGGCGCGCGGACCGCGCGCCGTTCGGGGGGTTCACGGGCGGCAAAGCCCCTCGTGGGTAGGGTAGAGCTGTGGCAATCTTCGCGGTGATCTACTTCGCCCTCTTCATTTTTTGGCTGTTGCTGATCGGTCGCGTCATTGTCGAGTTCATCCGTTCGTTCGCGCGCGATTGGCACCCGACCGGGGTCGTCGTCGTGATTCTGGAGGGGATCTTCACGATCACGGACCCTCCAGTGAAGCTGCTTCGGCGTCTCATTCCGCCGGTTTCACTTGGCGGGATACGCATCGACCTCTCCATAATGGTTTTATTGTTCATTGTGTTCATCCTGATGTCGGTCGTAGAAAGGTCGGTCTGATGCTGATTGTCGCCAGACTCACGCGACCTACGGGTCAGGTGTGACAGAATGGACGCCAGTTACAGTGTGATGGTTCATCGCCTTGAGAAGTGCGCTATAACTGAATGCTTGCTAGACCGCCAAAAGACGCGTGAAGGGACCCTTCCATGCCGCTGACTCCCGCCGATGTGCACAACGTCGCGTTCAGCAAGCCGCCGATCGGCAAACGTGGCTACAACGAGGACGAGGTAGATGCTTTCCTCGATCTTGTCGAACAGGAGCTGTCGCGCCTGATCGAGGAGAATGCCGACCTGCGTCAGCGAGTTGGCGAACTCGACGCCGAGCTGGCCGACGCCAAGAAGGGTCGTGGCAGCAGTAAGGCCGCTGCTCCGGCGCCTGTCGCTGCGCCGGTACAGACTGCGAAGGCCCCGCCGGCCCCCGCACCTGCCGCTCCTGCTCCGATCGCGTCCGCAGCTCCGGCTGCGCCGAAGACCGGTGATGCGAGCATGCAGGCCGCCAAGGTCCTCGGTCTCGCTCAGGAAATGGCCGATCGCCTCACCGGCGATGCGAAGGCGGAGTCGGAGCAGCTGCTCACGAACGCTCGCACCAATTCCGAGCGCCTGGTCACCGACGCCCGTTCGCGGTCGGAGGCGATGATCGCCGATGCGCGCCAGAAGTCGGAGGCTCTGCTCTCCGATGCGCAGACTCGGTCCGAGACGCAGCTTCGCCAGGCAAAAGAGAAGGCCGACGCACTGCAGGCCGATGCCGAGCGCAAGCACACCGAGATCATGGCGACGATCAACCAGCAGCGCACGGTCCTCGAAGGCCGAATCGAGCAGTTGAAGACGTTCGAGCGCGAGTACCGCGTGCGCCTGAAGTCGTACCTGGAGAGCCAGCTCGAAGAGCTCGACAATCGTGGATCGGCAATTCCGGTCGACGGTGGCGATGCCTTCGCGGACGCTCCGTCGAGCAACCACAGCATGGCTTCGTTCGCCAAGGGCAGCAAGTAGTCATCAGACCGGCGAAGCGACGAGGGACGCTGTTGTCCCGCTCGGGTAGAGGTGCGCTGTGCTTGTCCTGACGTTGGTGCTGGCAGCAGTCGGGTTCGGCATGCTGGTGGTGTCCCTGATGACCGGCTCGGTCCTGTGGGCATGGCTCTGCATCGTTGCCTGTGTGATCGGTGCGGTCCTGCTGCTGGCCAGTGGTCTGTCCGCCCGCAATAGACCGGTCGAGCGCGGTGAGCGCAGCGTCGGCGGGCATGCGGCAGTCGAGGACGACGCCGACGAGGCTGAGGTTGTCGACAGCGATGTAGTCGACGGGACGGAAGAGAAGACTCCGCAGCGCCGTGGACGGCACGAAAAGCCGTAGCGGCGCAGCGGTACGATGTGATCGGCGTTGATCCGGCAATCACCGGGGAGCTTTCGGAAGAACCGCGGATTTCCGCTCAGTCGGATTTTTGCTCAGTAGAACCGAACGGGTGAGCCCGATACAGCTCGTAGAGAGGTTCCGGTCACGGCGTGGCCGGCGCAAGCGGGGTGGTACCGCGGTTGCAGCGCAACGGGCGTTGCGGTCGTCCCCGTGCCCGTAAAGGCACGAGGAGCACGACTGTGTCCGCAGAAGAGACGTCTCAGACAGAGACGTCCGAAAGTACCCCCGCCTATCCGCGCGTCGATCTAGGCGGCGGCACCACGTCTTCCAACGTGGCATTCGCCGAACTCGAGGCGCGAGTGCTTGCCGATTGGGAGGCAAACGGCACATTTCGCGCAAGCGTCGCGGCCCGCGCTGATGACGAAGAGTTCGTCTTCTACGACGGACCTCCATTTGCCAACGGTTTGCCGCACTACGGCCACCTGTTGACCGGGTATGTCAAGGACCTGATCCCGCGGTACAAGACGATGCGGGGTTACAAGGTCGAGCGCCGATTCGGTTGGGACTGTCACGGCCTGCCCGCCGAGCTCGAGGCCGAGAAGCAACTCGGGATCACCGACAAGTCGCAGATCGACGCCATGGGCCTGGCCGAGTTCAATGCGGCCTGCCGGACATCGGTGCTGCAGTACACCAACGAGTGGCGCAACTACGTCACGCGGCAGGCGCGTTGGGTCGACTTCGACAACGACTACAAGACCCTCGACATCGACTTCATGGAGTCGGTCATGTGGGCCTTCAAACAGTTGTGGGAGAAGGGCCTGATCTATCAGGGCTTCCGCGTGCTGCCGTACAGCTGGTACGAGCAGACGCCGCTGTCGAATCAGGAAACCAAGCTCGACGACGCCTACAAAATGCGCCAGGACCCAGCCCTGACCGTCGACATGCCGCTCGTCGCACCCGATTCGGTGCTCGACGGCGCCAACGCCCTGATCTGGACGACGACGCCGTGGACGCTGCCGTCGAACCTCGCGGTTGCCGTCCACCCGGAATTCGATTACGTCCAGGTGCAGGCGTCCGACGGAAAGCGCTATGTCCTCGCCAAGGAGCGGATCGGGCACTACGCCCGTGAACTCGGTGCCGAGCCAGAAGTGTTGTCCGAGCACAAGGGTGCCGACCTCGTCGGCCTGAGCTACGAGCCGCCGTTCGACTTCTTCACCGGCCGTCCCAACGCGCATCGCGTGCTTGCTGCCGAGTATGTGACCACCGATTCCGGTACCGGCATCGTCCACCTCGCGCCCGCATTCGGCGAGGAGGACATGGATGTTGCGTCGGCGAACGGTATCGAGCTGGTCCAGCCGCTGGACCAAGGTGGCCGCTTCACGTCGATGGTCCCGCCGTACGAGGGCCTCATGGTGTTCGACGCGAATCCGGTCATCATCAAGGACCTCAAGGCCGCAGGAAAAGTGTTGCGGCACGAAACGATCGAGCACTCCTACCCGCACAGCTGGCGGTCCGGGCAGCCGCTGATCTACATGGCGGTGCCGTCGTGGTTCGTCGCTGTCACCAAGATCCGCGATCGCATGGTCGAGCTGAACCAGGAGATCACCTGGGTCCCCGAGCACATCCGCGACGGCCAGTTCGGCAAGTGGCTCGAAGGTGCGCGCGACTGGAATATCAGCCGAAACCGGTACTGGGGCAGTCCGATCCCGGTCTGGCTGTCCGATGATCCTGCGTACCCCAGGGTCGACGTCTACGGGTCGCTCGACGAACTGGAGCGCGACTTCGGCGTTCGTCCGACCGACCTGCATCGCCCGATGATCGACGAACTGACCCGGCCGAACCCCGACGACCCGACCGGGAATTCGACGATGCGCCGGGCGCCCGAGGTCTTGGACTGCTGGTTCGAATCAGGGTCGATGCCGTATGCCCAGGTGCACTACCCATTCGAGAATCGTGAGTGGTTCGACGGAACGAGTGCAGCCGCTGGGCATTTCCCAGGTGACTTCATCGTCGAGTACAACGGTCAGACGCGTGGGTGGTTCTACAACCTGCATGTGCTGTCGACGGCGTTGTTCGACCGGCCGGCGTTCAAAAACGTTGTTGCTCATGGCATCGTCCTTGGCGACGACGGTTTGAAGATGAGCAAGTCGAAGGGCAACTACCCGAACGTCAACGAGGTCTTCGACCGCGATGGCTCCGACGCGATGCGCTGGTTCCTGATGGCGTCACCGATCTTGCGCGGTGGCAACCTTGTGGTCACCGAGCGCGGCATCCGCGAAGGTGCCAGCCATGCGCTGCGCCCGCTGTGGAACGCGTGGACCTTCCTGCAGCTCTACGCGCCCAAAGCTGGTGTGTGGCGAACGGATTCACCGCACGTGCTCGACCGCTACGTGCTCGCAAAGCTCGCCGCGTGCCGGGACGGGATGACGAATGCGCTCGACGTCTATGACATCGCGGGCGCGTGCGACGAATTGCGGGCGTTCAGTGACGCTCTCACCAACTGGTACGTACGCCGGTCGCGGCAACGGTTCTGGGACGAGGATCGCGATGCGATCGACACGCTCCACACGGTCCTCGAGGTTGTCACCCGGTTGGCCGCGCCGTTGCTGCCGCTGATCACCGAGGTGATCTGGCGGGGACTGACCGGCGGTGTATCCGTGCACCTGGCCGACTGGCCCGAAGAGGGCTCGCTGCCGGCGGATCCCGAGTTGGTCGCGGCGATGGACGAGGTCCGTACGGTGTGCTCGACGATCCTCAGCTTGCGGAAGGCTCAGAACCTTCGGGTCCGGCTGCCGTTGGCCGAGGTCACCGTTGCTGCCGATGATGCCGAGCGGCTGGCGCCGTTCACCGACATCATCGCCGACGAGGTGAACGTCAAGAAGGTCGATCTCACTACCGACGTCGACGTGCACGGCCGCTTCGAATTGGTCGTCAATGCGCGTGCAGCAGGTCCGCGGATCGGCAAGGACGTGCAGGCCGTGATCAAGGCGGTCAAGGCAGGGGAGTGGTCCGAGGATGCCGACGGCGTGGTCCGTGCTGCCGGAATCGCGTTGCTGCCCGAGGAGTACACCCAGCGCTTGGTCGCAGCAGAGCCGGAATCGACTGCCGCACTGCCGGGTAACGCGGGCCTGGTCGTTCTGAACTCGATCGTCACGGAGGAACTGGAAGCCGAAGGTTGGGCACGTGACTTGATCCGCGAGCTACAAGACGCGCGAAAGTCGTTGGGTCTGGACGTGTCCGACCGGATTCGGGTCGTACTTTCGGTGCCCGAGGAGTTCCAGCGTTGGGCCCACACGCATCTCGACTTGATCGCCGGCGAGATCCTCGCTGTCGCCATCGAACTGGGTGGCCTTGGTCCCGATGCGCTCGATGTCGGCGTCGGAACGAAAGCGAAGATCGAAAAGGCCTGACAAACAGCGAACTGCCCCGACCTCTTCACGAGGCGGGGCAGTTTCGTTGAGCGACTTTGGGCTTTAGGACATGCCGGTGAAGATGGCCGCGAAGAGGTTGATGAGGGTGGAGAAGAAGCCGGTGCCTGCGACGTCGTTGAGCATGTTGTATCTCCTTTTGTTTTCAGTTCGGCGGTCCGAACTAGCTTGAGTGGAAGCTCGTTGGCCTCACAAGTAATATTTAGCCACATCAGTCACATCTGACACACCCCTTTCAAGTCGCGATGCAGTAACAAGTTGGCTCGGTTTCATCACGGCCCACCCACCCTCGTGAGTCTTTTAGGAGTCCAGGGACTCCAAAAAGACTCACGAGGCGTAGGTGGCTCCTCGCGGGCGTCCGCGGGGCTCACTGCGTTCGACTACGCCTAGAATGCATGACTTGCCGCACGCCTATTTGTCTCACGCATACGCAATTGCCTTTGCGGCGAACAAAATGCCGTGCGCCGGCTGTCGGGCGGCGCGCGTAGCGTCGCCCGTATGAGCACGAGCAAGGATGCGGTGGCCTACATCCTCGAGCAGTTGGAGCCGCTGGATGTGCGGGCGCGGGCGATGTTCGGCGAGTTCGCGTTGTATTGCGACGACAAGGTCGTCGGATTCGTCTGCGACGACACACTATTGGTCAAGCCGACCCCCGTCGCGGAAGAGTTCGGCGGCGATCTGCCCATGATCGAGCCGTATCCAGAGGCGAAGGAGTACTACGGCGTCCCGACGGACCGGCTTACCGATACCGAGTGGCTGCACTCGTTCATTCAGGCAACGGCGGACATCCTCCCGAAGCCGAAACCAAAAGCGCCCAAGAAGAAGCGTTAGGGCGCGAGTGCCTCGAGCACCTCGTGTGCGCGGCGCATCGATGCTGCGGGGTCGGCGTCGGGATTGCCGATCTCGGGGTCGAAGTTGAGTTCGAGGAACGTCTCCGTGATGCCTTGGGCGGCAATGGTGTCCAGATCGGCGCGGACCTCGTCCAAGGTGCCCGTCAGCGGACCGCCACGCTCGACGTTGGGAAGCACGCCGCGGACGACGAAGCGCAACGACTGAGGATCGCGACCGGCAGTGACGGCGGCGTCCTTGATCTGCGTGACCGGCTCAGCGAGCGTGGTCAGATCGGCACGGCTGCTGCTGATCCAGCCGTCGGCGATGCGGCCGATCCGGGCGAGGGCGGCCGGAGCCGCGCCCCCGAGTAGGAGCGGCGGGTGTGGCTGCTGGACCGGCTTGGGCAGCACTGTCGAGGGTGGGACTTGGTAGAACTCGCCGTCGAACGACACGGGGTCGGGGCCCCACAGCGCGCGCAGGCACGCGACGTATTCGACGGCGCGAGCACCTCGCCGTTCGTACGGCGCGCCCGCGGCGGTGAATTCTTCTGGCGCCCAACCTAATCCGAGACCAGCGTCGAGGCGCCCCTCGGACAGCACATCCAGGGTCGCCAACTGCTTGGCCAGCAGGACAGGCGGCTGAAACGGAACGTTGACGATCGCAGTGCCGAGCCGAATCCGCTCGGTCACCGCCGCGGCGAAGCCCAGGACCGTCACCGGATCGAGCACGCTCGCGTACACCGACGACAGACCGGTACCGCTCGGATAGAGCAGACGCTGAAAGGTCCACAATGACGAGTAGCCAAGTTCGTCTGCGCGTTTCGCGATCTCGACAACATTGCGGGGAGTGGCCCAGGATCCCGACACGGGCAGGGCGAAACCGATGTCCATACCCACTACTGTGCGCGAGTTTTACCTGCGGGCGGGTAAAACACGCGCACGGGGTCCGATAGCGTCGCACTATGACGCGTAGCCGTCGATGGGTTCTGCACCTCGACATGGATGCGTTCTTCGCCTCCGTCGAGCAACTGACCCGTCCTACGCTGCGCAATCGGCCGGTGTTGGTAGGCGGGGCGGGTGGCCGCGGCGTCGTCGCAGGAGCCAGCTACGAGGCAAGGATATTCGGCGCCAGGTCGGCGATGCCGATGCATCAAGCGCGTCGGTTGGTCGGCTCGACCGCGGTGGTGCTGCCGCCCCGGCACGTGGTGTACTCGGCGGTCAGCAAGCAGGTCTTCGACGCGCTGCGCCACCGCATGCCCATTCTCGAGCAGCTGTCGCTCGACGAGGCGTTCGGCGAGCCGGTCGAGCTGGCGGGCGCGACGGCGGAGGAAGTCCAGGAGTTTTGCGAAGGCCTTCGCACACTGGTACGGACCGAGACCGGCCTCGTCGCGTCCATCGGTGCGGGCGCGGGGAAGCAGGTCGCGAAAATCGCGTCCGGACTGGCAAAGCCGGACGGTGTCAGAGTGGTGACGCCGGACGAACAAGACGCTCTTATGGGCGCTCTGCCGGTCCGCAAGCTGTGGGGGATCGGTCCGGTCGCCGACGCGAAACTCCGCAAACTCGGTGTCGAGACCATCGGTGGATTTGCGGCGCTTCCGCAGTCGGAGGTGGCGTCGATTCTCGGCGCCACAGTCGGGCCCGCTTTGCATCGGCTCGCCCGGGGCATCGACGACCGCACGGTGGCCGAACGAGCGGAGGCCAAACAAATCAGCGCCGAGACCACGTTCGCGATCGATATCGTCACCCTCGCCCACCTACGGACCGCGGTGGAATCGATCGCGGCAGCCGCGCATCGGCGGTTGCTTCGCGACGGGCGCGCGGCTCGCACGGTCGTGTTGAAGCTGAAGAAGTCCGATATGACGATCGTGACGAGGTCGGTCACGTTGCCGTATGCCACCGCGGACCTCGCCACGCTGACCGGTGCAGCACAACGATCGGTGCTCGACCCGCTCGAAATAGGGCCGATCCGACTGGTCGGCGTCGGCTACGGCGGACTGTCGACCGTCCGCCAGGGGTCGCTGTTTCCCGAGCTCGACCAAGGCGAACACCCCGACCCTGTCACTGACGAATCCGGCGACGACGCGGTCCAGGAAGCCGAGCCAAATGCCCCGGATTGGCATCCGGGAATCGACGTCAGCCATCCCGACTACGGCCACGGCTGGGTGCAAGGAGCAGGTCACGGAGTGGTCACGGTGCGGTTCGAGACGCGCTCTACCGGGCCGGGTGTGGCGCACACTTTCCCCGCCGGCGATCCGCTGCTAGCCAGGGCCGATCCACTCGAAAGCCTTAACTGACGGTAGCCTTGGGGACTCGAGCACATCGGCCGACCACGCCTGCACTGACATAGTGGACAACAAGAAGTACGCATCCGAAAGCAAAGGACGGGCAGTTGAAGTTTCGAAAGACCAGCCGCATCCTGATCGCTGGTATGGCGATCATGACTGCACTCTCGATCACCGCTTGTAGCGACGACAGCAACAAGCCGGCGGCGAAGTCCACGTCCACCACAACCGCCGTGGCAACCCGCGCAGCGAACCTGCCGCCGCAGCCGACGCCGGAGGAGCTCAACGCGCAGTTCCAAACCGCGATCGACCCGAATGTCCCGGCAGCAGAGAAAGCCGACATGATCCAGGGAGGCGCGGACGAGGCGTTGATCACGAAGTTCGTCGATCTCGCCAAGTCGACGGGGGCAACCTTGTCGATCACCAAGGTCGAGCCGTACGGCATGGACGAACTCCTCGCGACTGCGTCGTTCTCGATCAACGGCCAGCCGGGTGAACTGCAGCCGGTCTTCGTCGCCGAGAATGGCAAGTGGAAGCTCAAGAAGCAGTGGGTCTGCGACTCGCTGGGTGCAATCGATCCCAACTCGGTTCCCGCTTCCTGCAAGTAAATTCTTCGCAAGTAACGCGCGGCCGGCACCGATTTCGGTGCCGGCCGTTGGCGTTTCAGCCGGATGCGTGGCGCAGTCGATCGACTTGCTTGGTCGCCAAACCGGTCAGCACGCCGGCGTCGATAGGCGCCCGGCCCGTCGCGGTCAGCTGTACGACCGTCGAGCCGACGACAGCGACGATTACGTCGGTCGTCAGCGTGATGCCCATGCTCTCGGTCAGGACGCGAAACGCGGTCGACGCGTCCCCGACGGTTGGCAGGTCGGTTCCCCCGATTCGATAGTCGATGGCAACACCGTCGGCGTCGGTCCCTGTGTAGTGCGTGCACTGACCGATCAGCTCTTGTACGCGCGAAAACGCTGCTGCCACGTCGACATAGCTGGCAGCGTCGACGTCGATGCTGTTGTATCCCGGACCGCCGAACCGCGCGCTCGCGTTCGCCGCCGAGCCGGTTTGTTGCTGTGAAATAGGCGACAGCACCACGGCACAGCGCGCGGGATCGGTACTCGATTTATCGGGGTTGTCGGCGCCGGGTCCGGCGGGCGCTTCGGTCGGCAGGTCGACGAGTTGTGAGAAACCCGGCGGCAGCTCGGCAGCGGTCAACAATGCCGCGCGAATCGCGGCGGGGTCGGTGATCGGTGGGGCTGACGGCGTCGACGGTGCCGCAACCGACGGCTTGACGTCCGGCAGCGCGGACTTGTCGGAATCCGAGGAACAGCCGGCTACCGCCAGGGCGACCACAATGGGAACCAGGCTCGTGGGCACACGCACGCGCTCAGCCACCCCACTTGACCGAATTGGCGGTGGTCTGGCGCAGCCGGGACTTGGTTGCAGGGTCGGAGTAGGTCTGTTCGCCGCCGACGGTGATCGAACCGCCTACGGGCAGCGGCATGCCGAGATCGATGATCACAGTGCCGGTGCCGTGCATGACGTAGTCGTCGATTTTGAGCATGCCCGCGCCGTTCGGCAGATTCCAGGTCGCCGTGCTCGGGACCTGCCGCACGTCGAGTGCGACCGTCAGCAAGTCGCCGTCGCGCTCGGTGAGGGTCGCTGTCGTCACCTGGTCGAGCGACACACCGCCCGAAACATGTTGGCGCATCGTCCAGATCGCGCCTATCCCGATCGCGGTCTCGGGGAATGTGACCGACGTGTAGACCGCTTGATAGAAGGCTTGCTCGATCGCCGAGCGAGCCGAATCGGCGGCTTCACCGGCAGGACTGATTCGCAGCGCAGTGACCGCGCCGCCTGCCGCCAACGTCAGACCGAGCTGGGAGCCCTCGGCAGGGTGCAGGTCGATCGCCAGCTGGGCGTCCGGGGTGGTCACCTTACCGAGCGTGATGTCGACGCCCTTGTCGTCGGTCGTCGCGGTGAGCGGAATGGTCAGTGCCGGGCCCGACAGGTCCTGGTCTGCTTGGTCGTTGATCCGCTGACGAACCATCGTCGTCGTCATGAGCGTCACAGCCTGCCGTACGCCGGGCGTGCGACGGGGTCCGAGCACCTCGGCCGGATCCTCGCCTGCGTCGACGACCGTGATCGCGACAGGCGAGATCGGCACGGTTACTTCCTTCGGCGCTTCCGCAGCGACCGCGCCGGGATCAGCGGTATTGGACTCGGGTTCGTCCGAGCAACCGCTGACAAAGGAAGTAAAACTCAAAGCCGCGGCCAGCACGAACATGCTGGACCGGACCGGGTACGACAACACCGTCACGCACCCAGGCTACGTGGTAGGGGATGATTGCCTGGTGAGCGACGATCGACGAACCGACGACGACGTGTCGGCAACTACGGCGCAGGGCGCCGCACCGACCCAGCAAACCGATCGAGGCCCGATCCGATTGCCGATTCTGCTGACGGTTGCGGCGGTTCTGCTGACGCTCGACCTGATTACAAAAGTCGCCGTCGTCGCACTGATCGAGCCGGGCAAACCGGTCCGGATCATCGGTGACGTCGTGACCTTGTCTTTGGTCCGCAATCCTGGCGCAGCGTTCTCGATCGCGACAGGGATGACGTGGTTGTTGGCGTTGGTCGCCCTCGGCGTTGCAATCGGTGTCGTGCGTTTCGGGCGCAAGCTGCGCTCGTTGTGGTGGGCCGTCGGGCTCGGGATGGTGCTCGGTGGCGCGGTCGGCAACCTGATCGACCGGTTCTTCCGAGCGCCCGGACCGTTGCAGGGCCACGTGATCGACTTCGTGTCGGTCGGGTGGTGGCCGGTGTTCAACGTGGCGGACTCGTGCATCGTGTGCGGTGCCGCGTTGCTCGTCGGTCTCACGCTGTTCGGCATCGAGCCGAACGGCACAAGGACGAAATCAGGCACCAACAACGCGACGGAGCGAACTGAGTGAGGGAATCTCGCGCTATGCCGGTGCCCGACGGGCTCGACGGGATGCGGGTGGACGCGGGATTGGCGCGACTGCTCGGCCTGTCGCGGACCGCGGTTGCTGCACTGGCCGAAGAGGGGGCCGTCGTCGTCGACGGAGCCCCGGCCGCGAAATCCGACCGTCTGGGAGCGGGCAGCTGGCTGGAAGTCGAGCTGCCTGCGCCGAAGCGGGAGTTGACGATCGACCCAGAACCGGTCGACGGCATGAAGATCTTGTACGCGGACGACGACATCGTGGCTGTCGACAAGCCGGTCGGAGTTGCGGCGCATACGGGGGTCGGCTGGACCGGTCCGACGGTCGTGGGTGGGCTCGCGGCGGCGGGATACCGCATTTCGACGTCCGGTGCGCACGAGCGGCAGGGGATCGTCCAGCGACTCGACGTCGGGACGTCCGGGGTGATGGTCGTCGCGCAGTCCGAACGTGCGTACACCGTGCTCAAGCGGGCGTTCAAGGAGCGCACGATCGACAAGCGGTATCACGCTCTAGTGCAAGGTCATCCGGACCCGAGTAGCGGCACGATCGACGCGCCGATCGGGCGTCATCACGGCAACGACTGGAAGTTCGCCGTCATGGCCGACGGCAAGCCGAGTGTGACGCATTACGACACGGTCGAGGCGTTCCAATCGGCGAGTCTGCTCGACATCCATTTGGAAACCGGTCGTACGCACCAGATTCGGGTGCATTTCGCCGCTATCCGCCACCCATGCTGCGGTGACATCACCTACGGCGCGGACCCGACAATCGCCAAAAGGCTTGGGTTGGAACGCCAATGGCTGCATGCTCGTTCGCTCGGGTTCGCACACCCCAGCGACGGCCGTTGGATCGAGATCACCAGTGATTACCCCGCGGACCTGGCGCATGCCCTCGAGGTCCTCAGGAGTGGATAAGCGGCAACAGTTCATCGCGTCCGGCGTGATCGCCGTGCTGGTGGTGATCGTGTTGTGTGCAGGGATTCTGGGGCCGCCGCGGGAGGCGGCCATCACCACGGACCGTCTCGGTCCCGAGCACGGCGAGACGGTGGCGAACTACCTCGACCGTGCACGGAATTCGTTGTCCGGTGCTGACGAGCCCCGATTTGCGCTGGTCTCGTTGACCACGGAAATCACGCCGGCGGCAGCGGTGGCACTAGCTGCCGGAATGCGGGTGGCCGGGGTGATCTTTCACGTGCCGATCCCGCGGGTGCAGACGTCGATCATCACTGTGAACACACCTGACGGCGCCGAAGCGATACTGCGGTCACCGGGGAATGCGATCGCACAACTGAGCCTGGTACGCGCGCCCAACGAACGCCAGCAACGGATCAATTCGGTCTCTGCTGCGCGGTTGTACGAGGGATGTGCCTGCATCGTGGGGCTCACGGTCCGGGCAAATCCTGCTGCCCTGACAGATCTTTCCCACCGCGACGGCGTGCGTGCGGTCGAAGCGCTACCGCCCGATGCCGTCGCGGGAAGGTTTGCAGTCGTACCACTGCTACCGGAATACACCGACCTCGTTGTCGCAGGCCCCGACGATGGCGACGTGCCGGTCAGCTGACCGCTTCCGCTGCTTTGCCGCGGGCGCGAGCACCGAGCCAGTCCGCCAGTTCGACCAACGCGATCCCGACGGCGCCGATCACGACGGCGGTTGTCGTCAAGCCGACGTTCGTCGGGTCGAGTTTGAAGAACGTGCGCGTGAACGGCAGACCGAAGAGAATCAGATACCCGACCACGGAACCGGCGATCAGCAGAATCTTCCACCAGGTGTATGGCCGGGCGACGATCGCGAGCACCCATACGGCAATCATGATCAGCGTGATCAATGCCGTCGTTCCGGCTTGGACGATCTGCTTCTCGGAAGCGTCCGGTCCGGCGTAGGCAATCAGGTACGCGGTGAACGTCGCCACGCCGATCACGACACCCGATGGGACGGCGAGCTTCATGACTCGCGGAACGAATCCGGTCCGTGCGCGTTCGTTGTTGGGCGCCAGCGACAGAATGAAGGCCGGGATACCGATCGTGAACCAAGCCGCGATCGTCACGTGGCGGGGGAGGAACGGGTACGGCAGCGGGTCGAAATCGAAGATCTGCGAACCCACACCCGACAGACCGACCAGGAATGCGAGCAGCACCGAGTAGACCGTCTTGGTGAGGAAGAGGTTCGATACTCGCTCGATGTTGCCGATCACTCGCCGACCTTCGCCGACGACGTACGGCAGCGTCGCAAATTTGTTGTCCAGCAGCACAATCTGCGCGACCGCGCGAGTCGCAGGACTGCCGGATCCCATCGAGACGCCGATGTCGGCATCCTTCAGCGCGAGGACGTCGTTGACGCCGTCGCCGGTCATCGCGACGGTGTGACCGCGAGATTGCAGCGCGCCCACCATCTCTCGCTTCTGGTCGGGACGCACTCGACCGAAAGTGGTTGACTCTTCGAGAGTTTGGGCGAGCTGGGTCTTGTCCGTCGGTAGCCGCCGCGCATCGATCGGGCTGTCGCCGCCGGGCAGGCCGAGCGAACCAGCGACCGCGCCGACGGAGACCGCGTTGTCGCCCGAAATCACTTTTACGGCAACATCTTGGCTAGCGAAGAAGTCCAACGTTTCGCGGGCGTCGGAGCGCACCTTTTGTTCGAGGACCACCAGCGCCTGCGGCGTGACAATGCCGGGCGCATCGTCGGAGTCGACCGCGCGGTCGCTGCTGCCGAGGAGGAGCACGCGTAGGCCGGCTGAGCCGAGTTCTTCGGCCTCCCTTGCGATGTCTGTGCTCGGGTCCAGCAGTACGTCGGGCGCGCCGAGAAGCCAGTTGCCGTGCTCGCCGTAGGAGAGTCCACTCCACTTCTTGGCCGACGAGAACGGCGCGACCGCGCTTTGCGTCCAACCCGGTGATTCGCTGAACGCTTCGCCGAGGGCCTGGACGCTCGCGTTCGGTCGAGGATCGTCGGCAGCCATCGCGGCCAGAACCTGCTGCAACTGAGCCTCTTCGGCGGCATCGGCACCGGCGCGACGCAGTTCGGAGAGGCGCATCCCGTTCTCGGTCAGCGTGCCGGTCTTGTCGGCGCAGACGACGTCGACGCGGGCCAGTCCTTCGATTGCGGGCAATTCCTGCACCAGACACTGACGTTGGCCGAGCCGAACGACGCCGACTGCGAAAGCAATCGACGTCATCAACACCAAGCCCTCGGGAACCATCGGAACCAACGCTGCGACCATGCCGTTGACCGCCGGCCGCCAGGCCTGATGGCTGGAGAACATCTGGTTGTAGATGATCAGCAACCCGGCCGGAATCATCAGGTAGGTAATGAATTTGAGGATCTTGTTGATGCCGGTCTGCAACTCGGAGTGCACGAGCGTGAACTTGCTCGCCTCCTCGGCCAGCTTGGCGGCATAGGCATCGGCGCCGACCTTCTTCGCGCGATACGCGCCGCTGCCTGCGACGACGTAGCTGCCGGAAAGGACCTCGGCGTCGAGACCTTTGGGCACAGAGTCGGCCTCGCCGGTGAGCAGCGATTCGTCGATCTCCAGGCTCGCCGTCTCGACGACTGTGCCGTCGACGACGATCTGATCGCCCGGACCGAGTTCGATGATGTCGTCGAGCACAACCTCTTTCGGCGCGACCGCCTCGGCCTTTCCGTCGCGACGGACGACAGGTTTGGCTTGGCTGACGATGGCCAGCCGGTCCAGGGTTCGTTTGGCCCTGATTTCTTGGATGATGCCGACCGAACTGTTGGCGATGATCAGCAGGCCGAACATGCCGTCGACGATCGAGCCGGTCACCACGACAAGAATGAACAGCACGCCGAGGATCGCGTTGATCCGGGTAAGGACGTTTGCTCGGACGATGTCTTTCACCGAGCGGCTGGCGCGGTCGGGAACGTCGTTGGTCAATCCGTCGGCCCGGCGCTGCGCGACTTCGGCAGCGGTAAGACCTCGGCGAACTGCAACGTGGGTGTCGATCGACATGTTCAGAGAGTAGGCGAGACTTGACCCTGTGAGTGCAGCGGTCTTCGTCGGTCTGACGACGCTCGACATCGCCTACCTGGTCGACAACTATCCCGCCGAGGACGCCAAGACGAAGGCCGTCGACCAGTACCTCGGTGCGGGTGGACCGGCGGCGAATGCCGCGGTGGCGTACGCGCATCTTTCGGCTGTTGGGCCCACTCTCGTCACGGCGTTGGGTGCGCACCAGCTGACCGAGTTGGTCAGGTCCGAGCTCGTTGCCTGCAACGTTGCGGTCGTCGATGCGAATCCGGCCAGCGCACAACAACTCCCGATCTCCTCGATCGTGGTGGCACGCCTCGCGTCGACCAGAACGATCATCTCGCTCGACGCCTCCAGAATGTCCGCGCCGTTCGACGACACGTTCGTCGATGTGCTCGACGATGCGCACGTTGTGCTCGTCGACGCCCACTACCCGGACCTCGCACTCGGGATGGCTGGCGAAGCGCAGCGGCGCGGCATTCCCGTCGTGCTCGACGCCGGCCGCTGGATGGCGGCGCACGACGCGATCCTGCCTCTCGTCGACGTCGCGATCTGTTCGTCAGCTTTCGCGCCGCCTGGAGTCGACGACGTCGTCGGCTACTTGCGCGACCGCGGTCCGGCGAAGGTGGCAATCACCGACGGCGCGAACGCCATTCGGTACTCGACGCCAGAAGGGGTCGGCGTGCTCGATGTCGACGCTGTGGAAGCGGTCGACACTCTCGGCGCGGGCGACGTCCTGCACGGGGCGTTCTGCCACTTCACTGCAGCAGGCCACGAATTCGTCGACGCGCTGGACCGCGCGGCACAGGTGGCGTCGCTATCGTGCCGGTATTTCGGTAGCCGTCGATGGATGACGCACCATAGTGTCGAGTCGTGAAGCTGACTGCTGCGCCACCGTCCGGTTTGGCGTACGGCTTCGGGGCGTACTTCATCTGGGGACTGTTTCCCGCTTTCTTCGGACTGCTCGCCTTCGCGGGTCCGGTCGAAATTCTGGCTCACCGAATCCTGTGGACCCTCGCCGTCATGCTCGTGGTGATGGCCATCGCAGGCCGATTGCGCGGGTTGCGGGGGATGGGACTACGGACCTGGCTGGTGGTCGCCGCGGCGTCGGCGGCGATTTCGACCAACTGGGGTGTCTACGTCTATGGCGTCACGTCCGGGCACGTCGTCGAATGTGCGCTCGGCTACTTCATCAATCCCTTGGTCAGCGTGCTGCTCGGTGTGGTGATCTTCCGCGAACGGCTGGTCCGCGCGCAGCTGGTGGCCATCGCATTGGCGGCAATTGCGGTCGTAATTTTGACGATCGACTACGGCCGTCCACCCTGGATCGCGCTGATCCTGGCTGCCTCGTTCGCGACCTACGGACTGATGAAGAAGATCGTCCCGCTCGACCCGCTGCGCAGTCTGACGTCCGAAGGTCTGGTCGCTGCGCCGTTCGCGATCGCCTACCTTGCTTGGCTCGCAGTGACCGGTCCGGCGACCTTCGACGATGGCAGAAGCCACACGGTGTTGCTGATCATCTCAGGACTCGTGACAACGGTGCCGCTGTTGTTGTTCGGCGCCGCCGCGCACCGATTACCGCTGGTCACGATGGGCATCCTGCAGTACCTGACGCCCGCGCTGCAGATGGCGTGGGGGCTGGTCGTCGGCCACGAGTATATGCCGCCTTCCCGCTGGATCGGATTCGTGTTGATCTGGATCGCCTTGGTGGTGTTCACCAGCGACGCCCTCCTTCGCGCCCGGCAGCGGAAATCGGTCGCTGCCGCTGCCGCCGCTGACGCCACTGCATGAATGGGCCCACCGCCTCACTCTGACTGAGGCAGTGGGCCATTCATGCACCTCGCGCTGGACCCACCTGTCACAGCTGTCTCGAGCCCGCGAGTCGGCTGGACCTGTCAGTGGGTCCGCATATGCTCGTACCCACTCCCGACCATAAGGACTTCGTCTTGGCTGACTCGTTCGTCCACCTGCACAACCACACCGAGTATTCGATGCTCGATGGTGCGGCCAAGATTTCGCCCCTGTTCAAGGAGGCGGAGCGGCTCGGGATGAATGCCGTGGGCATGACCGACCACGGCAATATGTACGGCGCGTCGGAGTTCTACAACTCGGCGAAGAAGCAGGGCATCAAGCCGATCATCGGCATCGAGGCCTACATCGCGCCTGGCTCACGCTTCGACACGAAGCGAATTCTCTGGGGCGATCGCAGCCAGAAGTCCGACGATGTCTCGGGTAGCGGTTCCTACACCCACATGACGATGGTGGCCGAGAACGCGAAGGGCTTGCGCAACCTCTTCAAGCTGTCGTCGCTGGCGTCGCTGGAAGGTCAGCTCGGCAAGTGGGCGCGTATGGACGAGGAGATCATCGCCCAGCATGCCGAAGGAATCATCGCGACGACGGGCTGCCCGTCGGGTGAGGTCCAGACGCGGCTGCGCCTCGGCCACGACCAGGAAGCGCTCGAAGCTGCGGCGAAGTGGCAGGAGATCTTCGGCAAGGAGAACTTCTTCCTCGAGCTGATGGACCATGGCCTGTCGATCGAGCGGCGCGTGCGTGAAGGGCTGCTCGAGATAGGCCGGACGCTCGACATTCGGCCGCTCGCGACGAACGACTGCCACTACGTCACCAAAGAAGCGGCAGAGAACCACGAGGCGTTGCTGTGTATTCAAACCGGCAAAACCTTGTCGGACCCCACGCGCTTCAAGTTCGACGGCGACGGCTACTACCTGAAGTCCGCGGCGGAGATGCGCGCCATCTGGGACGACCAGGTGCCCGGCGCGTGTGATTCGACGCTGCTGATTGCCGAGCGGGTTCAGCCGTACGACGAGGTCTGGGAACATCGCGACCGCATGCCGGTCTTCCCCGTGCCTGACGGCGAAGACCAGGATTCGTTCCTGCGCAAAGAGGTCGACCGTGGATTGCTCCGCCGATTCCCCGGCGGCGTGCCCGACGAGTACTACACCCGCGCCTACTTCGAGCTCGACGTCATCAAGCAGAAGGGCTTCCCGGCGTACTTCCTGGTTGTCGGCGACCTCGTCAAGCACGCGAAAGAGGTCGGGATCCGCGTCGGTCCGGGTCGTGGTTCGGCGGCTGGTTCGCTCGTCGCTTATGCGCTCGGCATCACCAACATCGACCCAATTCCGCACGGACTGCTGTTCGAGCGGTTCCTGAACCCGGAACGACCGTCCGCGCCGGATATCGATATCGACTTCGACGACCGTCGCCGCGGCGAGATGGTGCGCTATGCGACGGAAAAGTGGGGGTCCGACCGCGTCGCCCAGGTCATCACGTTCGGCACCATCAAGACCAAGGCCGCGATCAAGGACTCCGCGCGAGTTCAGTTCGGTCAACCAGGTTTTGCGATCGCAGACCAGATCACCAAGGCCTTGCCGCCGCCGATCATGGCCAAAGACATCTCGGTCGCGGGCATCACCGATCCGAAGCACGAGCGGTACAAGGAAGCTGCCGAAGTTCGGACGCTGATCGACAACAACCCCGATATCGCGAAGATCTACAAGACCGCACGCGGGCTCGAAGGTCTGATCCGCAACGCCGGCGTGCACGCGTGCGCGGTCATCATGTCGTCCGAACCGCTGGTCGACGCCATCCCGGTGTGGAAGCGCGCTCAGGACGGCGCGATCATCACCGGCTGGGATTACCCGTCGTGCGAGGCCATCGGCCTGTTGAAGATGGACTTCCTGGGGCTGCGCAACCTCACGGTCATCGGCGACGCGATCGAGAACATCAAGAACAACCGCAACATCGATCTCGACCTCGACACCCTGCCGTTGGAAGACCCGGCGACCTACGAATTGCTTTCTCGCGGAGACACTCTCGGTGTCTTTCAGCTCGACGGTGGGCCGATGCGCGACCTGCTGCGGCGCATGCAACCGACCGGCTTCAACGACATCGTCGCCGTCCTTGCGCTGTACCGCCCAGGTCCGATGGGCATGAACGCGCACAACGACTACGCCGACCGCAAGAACAACCGGCAGCCGATCACACCGATTCATCCCGAACTCGAAGAGCCGCTCAAGGAAATCCTCGCCGAGACTTACGGTCTGATCGTCTACCAAGAGCAGATCATGTTCATTGCGCAGAAGGTCGCCGGCTACTCGATGGGTAAGGCCGACGCGCTCCGCAAGGCAATGGGTAAGAAGAAGCTCGAGGTGCTGGAAGCCGAGTACAAGGGCTTCCACGCGGGCATGATGGCCAACGGATTCTCCGAGGCCGCGGTGAAGGCGTTGTGGGACACCATCCTTCCGTTCGCCGGGTACGCGTTCAACAAGTCGCACGCCGCCGGCTACGGACTTGTCTCGTTCTGGACCGCGTATCTCAAGGCGAATTACCCGGCCGAATACATGGCAGGTCTGCTTACGAGCGTCGGCGACGACAAAGACAAAGCCGCTGTGTACCTTGCCGATTGCCGCAGGCTCGGCATCACGGTGCTACCTCCGGATGTCAACGAGTCGTTGCTCAACTTCGCTTCGGTCGGCGGCGACATTCGCTTCGGCCTCGGCGCCGTGCGCAACGTCGGATCGAATGTGGTCGCCTCGATCATCGCGGCTCGCAAAGAGAAGACGAACTTCACCGATTTCTCCGACTACCTGAACAAGATCGACGCGGTGGCCTGCAGCAAGAAGGTCACGGAATCGCTGATCAAGGCAGGTGGTTTCGATTCGCTCGGCCACCCTCGTAAGGGCTTGTTGCTGATTCACAGCGACGCGATCGATGCCGTGATGAGCACCAAGAAGGCGGAGTCGATCGGTCAGTTCGACCTGTTCGGCGGCCTCGATGCCGACGAGTCGGTCACGTCTGTCTTCAACGTGAAAGTCCCCGACGAGGAGTGGGAGACCAAGCATCGGCTTGCGCTCGAACGGGAGATGTTGGGGCTCTACGTATCCGGTCACCCGCTGAACGGCGTCGAGCATGTGCTGGCGGCGCAGGCGGACACGCAGATTCCGGCGATCCTCGAAGGCGACGTCAAGGACGGCGCTCAGGTCGTCGTCGGCGGCATTCTCGCGTCGGTGAACCGCCGCATCAACAAGAACGGACTGACCTGGGCGTCGGCGCAGATCGAAGACCTGGTCGGCAGCATCGAGGTGCTGTTCTTCCCGCAGGCGTACTCGGTCTACGGGATGGATATCGCCGAAGACTCCGTGGTGCTGGTCAAGGCGCGGGTATCGGTTCGCGACGACCGGATTTCGTTGATCGCCAACGACCTCGCCGTGCCCGACCTTTCGGCCGTCGGTGTGGCGAAACCCGTCGCGGTCAGCATCCCGACCAGGTTGTGCACGGCCGACAAGGTCGGTGCGTTGAAGAAGGTTCTATCGAGCCACCCGGGCACGGCGGACGTTCACCTGCGACTTATCAGCAACAGCAAAACCACCACACTCAAGCTGGACGACAGCCTCCGCGTCACGCCGTCGTCGGCCTTGATGGGTGACTTGAAAGCGTTGCTAGGCCCGAGTTGCTTGGCGAACTGAGCCGACAAGCCAGACGCCAGCGGCAAGAGCGCTGGCACCGAGAACGGCGACCTGCATCGACCCGACGATCAGCATTGCGACCAGAAAGACTGCCAGGCCTGCGGCGATAGCCTCGAGTTTGTACACGGGCCACGCGGTACCCGCAATGTCGACCGTCATGTATTCAGGCTATACGCACCGAAGAGTTCGGTCTACCAAACATTCCGTAAGTCACTCAGGGGAATGCTCGCGCAAGGCGATGCGTTGGTCGAGATATGCCACTTACCGGAGAATATGTGCCGAGCCCGTACGCGCAAGCCGCCAGCCAGGCCGAGAATTTCGAGGCGTCCGGCGGTACCGAAGACAACACGATGCGCGGCGTGCCGATCATTCTGCTGACGACCAAGGGTGCCAAGACGGGCAACCTTCGCAAGACCCCGTTGATGCGCGTCGAGCACGATGGCGAATATGCGATCGTCGCGTCGATGGGTGGCGCGCCGCAGCATCCGGTCTGGTACCACAACGTCGTCGCGAATCCGCTGGTCGAACTCCAGGACGGTCCCGACAAGCGCGACTACATCGCACACGAGGCAAAGGGTGACGAGAAAGCCATCTGGTGGAAACGCTCCACCGCCGTGTGGCCGGACTACGACGCCTACCAAGCCAAGACCGACCGCGAAATCCCGATCTTCGTACTCACGCCTGCGTAGTCGAGATTGCGCTTCGCGGCGGATGTGGGGGCACCCGGAATTCGGAACGATTTGCCGTATGACAATCGAACTGAACCACACAATCGTCCGATCGCACGACGCCGCAGCGGCAGCCGAATTTCTGGCCGACATCCTCGGTCTTCCGGTCGGAAAGCGCTGGGGCCCTTTCCTTCCGATCGTCCTGGGCAACGGCGCAGTGCTCGAATTTCTCGAGGTCGGCGAGGAGACTGTGCAGTCGCAGCACTATGCGTTCCTCGTCGACAACGACGAGTTCGACAGGGGATTGGCGCGGATCGAAGAATCCGGCATCGACTTCTGGGCCGACCCGTTCGACAGCCGTCCTCGCGAGATCAACACGCTCTACGGTGGCCGAGGTGTGTACTTCGTCGATCCAAGCGGTCACAAGATGGAGTTGATGACCGTGGCTTACGGTGAGGTCCCACAATAGCGGGACCGATTGGGGATCGGGGCACGCGAAGTGGGAGCATGTTTCGTGTGTCCACCTCGAACGATGTCGCCAACCTGCACGATCCTCTCGCCGCGCTGACCGCGGACGAGATCGACGCCGCGGCGAAGCGAATTTCGGACGTCATCGCGGCCACACCGTTGCACTACTCCGAGCGACTGTCCGCGCTGACCGGTGCGCACGTCTATCTCAAGCGCGAGGACCTGCAAGTAGTCCGTTCCTACAAGTTGCGCGGCGCGTACAACCTGATCGTCCAAATCACCGACGCCGAGCGTCGGGCTGGGGTTGTCGCCGCGAGCGCAGGCAACCATGCGCAGGGCGTGGCGTTTGCCTGTCGCATCATGGGAATCGTTGGGCGCATCTACGTTCCGAGAAATACGCCCAAGCAGAAGCGTGACCGCATCAAGGTGCACGGTCAGGATTTCGTCGAACTCATCGCCGTCGGCAACACCTACGACGCCGCAGCCGCTGCCGCCGAGGAGGACGTCGCTCGCACCGGCGCGACGATGGTCCCACCGTTCGACGACGTACGGACCGCTGCGGGCCAGGGCACCATCGCTGCCGAAATCCTGACTCAGCTCGACGAAGCGCCCGATACGGTGATCGTTCCGGTCGGGGGTGGTGGCTGCATCGCAGGCATCGCGACCTACCTGCATGAACGTGCGCCGCAGGCCACCATCGTCGGCGTGGAACCGGCGGGTGCAGCGTCGATGACCGCGGCGCTTGTCGCAGGCGGACCGGTAACGCTGCCGGAGATCAATCCATTCGTCGACGGTGCGGCTGTTCGCCGGATCGGTGACATCCCTTATGCCGCGGTGTCGCGGCTCGGCGCACGCGCGGTCTCGCATGGATCGCTGCCGCTCGTCTACGCGACCGAGGACCGGCACAACTCCTTCGCGATGACGCATGTCGACGAGGGTGCGGTGTGCACGGCAATGCTGGACCTGTACCAGAACGAGGGCATCATAGCCGAGCCTGCGGGTGCCCTCTCCGTTGCTGCGCTGCCGCAGCTGGCGGTTGTGCCGGGGTCGACGATCGTGTGTCTGATTTCCGGTGGCAACAACGACGTTTCGCGATACGGCGAGGTGTTGGAGCGCTCTCTGGTCCACCTCGGGCTGAAGCATTACTTCCTGGTCGACTTTCCGCAGGAGCCCGGCGCATTGCGGCGGTTCCTCGACCAAGTGCTCGGACCCGAGGACGACATCACGTTGTTCGAGTACGTCAAACGCAACAACCGGGAAACCGGTGCGGCGTTGGTCGGCATCGAACTCGGTGCTGCGGAAGGGCTTTCGGGGCTCATGGACCGGATGCTCACGTCGAAGATCCACTTCGAGCGTCTCGAACCCGGTTCGCCTGCCTACCGTTACCTGACCTAGCTCCGGTCGAGTATGGCGAACGAGTGGCCCGGAATCGTGGTGGCAGCCTCGGTCTCGTCGGGGTCGGGCTTGTCCCACCAGAGGATGGGTGCGCCGCCGACGGGAACGACAACCGGATCTGGGCCGAGGTTGCAGGCGAGCCGCAGATCCCCGCGCTGAATGACGATCCACCGCTCGTCGTCGTCGTAGTCGACGGTGAGTGCCTCGAGCCAGGGGTCGCTGAGCTCGGGGCGCTCGCGCCGCAGTGCGATGAGGGCGCGGTAGCACTCGAGCAATCGCGAATGAGGTTCGTCTGCCAGCTCGGTCCACGCGAGCTTCGAACGAGTGAAGGTCTCGGGGTCTTGGGGATCCGGGATGTCGTCGGTGGCCCAACCATGGGCCTCGAACTCGGCTTTGCGTCCCAACGCGGTCGCCTGACCCAGTTCGGGTTCAGGATGGCTGGTGAAGAACTGGAACGGCGTACTTGCGCCCCATTCTTCGCCCATGAAGAGCATCGGGGTATATGGCGAGGTGAGGACGAGCGCTGCCTTGATCGCCAGTTGCCCTGCGTCCAAATATGATCCGGGACGGTCGCCGATGGCGCGATTGCCGATCTGATCATGCGTGCACGTGAAGGCCAGCAATGAACTTGCCGGGATGCGTCGGATGTCGATGGGGCGGCCGTGAGCGCGGCCGCGGAAGCTCGAATACGTCCCTGCATGGAAGAACCCGTGTTTGAGCGTGTGAGCGAGGCACGACAACGAGCCGAAATCGCCGTAGTAACCCTGCCTTTCACCGGAGACCGCCGCGTGGACGGCGTGGTGGACGTCGTCGTTCCACTGCGCGTTGAGGCCGTAGCCACCTGCCGATCGAGGGGAGATCAGTTTCGGATCGTTGAGGTCGCTCTCCGCGATAAGGCTGAGTGGGCGACGCAGATGGGTGGCGAGCCGGTGCGTTTCGACGCTCAACTGCTCGAGCAGGTGGATTGCCGTGTGATCGGTCAACGCGTGGACGGCATCCAATCGCAGTGCGTCGATGTGGAATTCGCGAAACCAGCGCAATGCGTTGTCGACGATGAAGCGCCGGACGTCGTACGACTGCGGCCCCGCGATGTTGATCAGCGCCCCCCACGTGTTGGCGCCGTCGGCGAGGTACGGACCGAACTTGGGCAGATAGTTCCCCGATGGTCCGAGGTGGTTGTAGACGACATCGAGGACGACGGCGAGCCCACGTCGGTGGCAGGCGTCGACCAGGCGCTGCAATCCGTCCGGGCCGCCGTACGCCTCATGGACGGCGTACCAGAGCACGCCGTCGTAGCCCCAGTTGTGCTCACCGTTGAACGCGTTGACCGGCATGATTTCCACGAACGTCACGCCGAGTTCGACGAGATGGTCGAGCCGTTCGATCGCGGCGTCGAATGTGCCTGCCGGCGTGAAGGTTCCGATGTGCAGCTCGTAGATGACGGCGCCGGGGAGCTGCCTGCCTGTCCAATCCCCGTCGGTCCACGTCGATTCGTCGAGGGTGTGCAGCTGCGACGGCTCGTGAACACCGTCGGGCTGCCTGGGGGAGCGAGGATCGGGCAAGACGCGATCTTCGTCGTCGAGCAGGAAGCCGTACCGCGAATCAGGCTCTGCGGGAACCGCTGCGCGCCACCAACCTTCGCCTTCGCGTTGCATAGGGTGGCGTTGCCCGTCCACCCACAGCTGGACCTCGTTGGGGATGGGCGCCCAAACCTCGAACTGATGCGTGGTGCTCATCCAACCAAGCATGCCTTATCGGCGAGATCACTCGGCCAGGTAGGCGCCGAGTCCGTCGAGCAGCAGTCCGGTGCCGTGTTCGCGCTCGGCGGGGTCGTCCTGACCGTCGAAGAACGCCCCAAGTTCGGTCAAGGTGAGTCGCGTTCCGGCGGCGTCGGCCGAGATTTCGATCGTCGCCACCGAAACCGAGATGCGAGTGTCGTCCAACGACATTTCGTAGGTGTAGACGATTCGCTCGTTGGGAACGATATCGACGTAGGTCGCCTCGAACGAATGCACCGGACCGCCGACGGGGCCGCCCACATCGGTCTCGTGGCCACCTTCACGGAAGTCCATCGTTTTGGCCGATGTCCACTCCGGCGGTCCGGCGAACCATTTCGCCTTCTTGACCGGGTCGGCGAAAGCGTTGTAAACCCGCTCGGGCGCAACGGGATACCTACGTTCGATCGTGAAGTTCGCGTGCGTGATGGTCACGGACCATTGCTCCTAGTCGTCGGATTCTTCGGTGAGAAACTGGCCGAGGCGATCCAGCCGACGCTCCCAGCCCAGTCGTCGATCGTTTATCCATTCTTCGGCGGTCCGCAGCGCCTGCGGCTCGATCTGGCAGGTCCGGACGCGTCCGACCTTCTCGGAACGCACCAGTCCGCTGCTCTCGAGCACGGCCAGGTGCTGCACGACGGCGGGCAGCGACATGTCGAGCGGCTTTGCGAGCTCGCTCACCGACGCCGGACCGCGGCACAACCGGTCGACCATGCTTCGCCGGCTCGGATCCGCCAGCGCATGGAACATGAGGTCCAGCTGCGCCTGTGCGCTTTTGTTAAGCACACTATTAAGTGTGTGTGATGAAAGTCGATCGGTCAAGCGCGCCGCGGCGCATGAATGCCCACGGGTAGGGCTGAATGGGAGGATGAACTCGACTACGAGAGAGGATCGAGAGTGAGCGCGTCGCAACCGAAACGCCCCGGCGACGTTGCGGGACCTACCATCGACGTCGATCGAACGATCGCTGTAGATCAACCGACCGAGGCCGGAAACGTGCTCGAAACCGACAATGAGCCAGGTGCGCAGACGCGGCTGGTCCTCGCAAGCGCCGTCGCGGAATTCGACGCGGCGTGGAAGCGTGCGGACTCACCACCCGCGTTGGCCGACTTCGTACCCGACGCACCGGGTCGCCGAGCGTGCGTGATCGAGCTGGTCAAGGTCGACCTCGATCACCGGTGGCGGCCGGGCGGCGAGCCGAAGCGGCTCAGCAGCTACATCGCCGAGTTCGGTGAGCTGAGCGCCCAACCCGTACCGCCGGACCTGATCTACGAGGAATTTCAGTGCAGGCGCCGCTACGGCGAGCCCGTCGATCCTCAGGAGTATCGGCAGGCGTTCCCCGATCAATGGCAGTTCGTCGCGCCATTCCTCGGCGCGAACGATCGCAGCACGGTGGTCGTGCGGCCACAGCAAAGAGACGAACTCGAAGATCTTGTCGTCGGAGACAGCATCGACGATTTCGACTTGCGTGCCGCACTCGGCCGCGGCGCGTTTGCGAGGGTCTTTCTTGCCAGACAACGGTCGATGGAGCGCTTTGTTGCGCTGAAGATTTCGCACAACCATGGGTCCGAGCCGCAGACGATGGCCCAGCTCGATCACGAGTACATCGTGCGGGTATTCGACCAACGGCTGATCGCGGACCGTGATTTGAAGCTGATGTACATGGAGTACGTCCGCGGCGGCACGCTGCTCGGGGTGCTGGAATACGTTGCCGCAACCGATCCCGATCAACGCGACGGGCATCTCCTGCTGGACGCGATCGACGACGGTGCGCAGGACGAGCCGAGCGGTTCCAGCATCCGGGACGAAATCGCCGCACTGAGCTGGCCGGAAACCGTTGCGTGGCTGGGTCGTCGCCTTGCAGACGCGCTCGATTACGCGGCGCAGCGGGGCGTGCTCCATCGAGACATCAAACCGGCGAACGTGCTGCTGACGGCGGAGGGCGTCCCGAAACTTGCCGATTTCAACATCAGTTTCAGCAATCACATCGCAGGGGCAAGTCCTGCTGCATATTTCGGCGGTTCGCTGTCCTACATGTCGCCCGAACAGCTGGAGGCCTGCCATCCCCACATTGCGCGAGGGGCATCCGATCTCGACGAGCGAAGCGACATGTACGCCCTCGGCGTGCTGCTGTGGGAACTACTGACGGGGCGGCATCCGTTCCGCGATGAGACGAAGGCAGGGGAGAGTGAAACGTCGCTGCAACGCATGCTCGAGGTGCGGCGCCGCGGAATCGAACCGGCCCGAATCTCCGAACTGCCGCCGGACTGCCCGGCAACGCTGCGCCGAGTTTTGCTGACCTGCCTCGCAGCGAAACCGGAGGACCGCTTCAGCACCAACGCCGAACTCGCTCAGCAGCTCGAACTGTGTCTCGACGCTCGCGCACGAGACTTGGTCGATCCGCCTGCGGGAAGTCTGCGGGCGCGGCTTGGCCTGCGGCCGATCCCGGTCGTGATGTCGTCGGTCGTCTTCGGCCAGGCGCTCGGCATGCTGTACCTCTTCATGCACAACTACCGGCTGGTGCAAAACAACATCACGCCTGACGCGAAGTCGCAGCTCGACCTCAGAATCATTCTGGTCGTCGCCCTCGTCATTCCGTTGTGCGGCGGACTGATGTTCTTCCTGTGCCGCCGGGTTCTCAGCGTTCCCTGGGGAATGTGGCGCGGAAAGGTCTACGAACCCGCCGAGCTCGATCGAGCGCGTGCGGACACCCTCGCCTGCGGCGATCGAATCGCGCTCACCGGATTCGTCGCCTGGGTGGCGGCGCTGCTCTTGCTCGGCGGCGCAGTCGCGGCCATCGGCAACCTGTCGGCGGGACTCGTCGACAACCTCGTCGCATCACATCTCGTTGCAGGCGCGGTAGCGGTGACCTACCCGTTGTTCCTCATCGAGTTCTACGTCGTGCGCTGGTACCTGCCCGCATTGTTGACGCGCGGCACGACATCGATGTCGGATGCCTGGCGGCTGCGGGCTCTCGCCCGACGCTGCAACTTGTATCTGGCCATCGTCGGCTCGGTGCCTGCCGTCGGTGTCATCGCGGGCATCGCGTTCCTCGATCGGCAGCAGGTTCGTCAGATCGTCGGCTCGATCGTCTGGCTCTGTGTCACCGGCATCGCAGCGTTCGTCGTCGCCTATTGGCTGTTCCGAAAGTTGGAGATGGACCTGGCCGCGCTGGAGCGCATGGTGACGGCGCGAGCGAAACGTCGCACCGGTCACCGCGATCTGCGCACGGTCGTCAGACGCCCCGTGCGATCAATTCCTTCATGATCTCGTTGGTGCCGGCCAGGATTCGCAGAATGCGTGCGCCGGTGTAGATCTGGCTGATCGGGTACTCGGTCATGTAGCCGTAGCCGCCGAACAACTGCAGGCACTTGTCGGCGACGATGCCGAGTTGCTCGGTCGTCCAGTACTTCGCCATTGCGGCACCTTGTACGTCCAGTTCGTTGTTCAGGTGCTTGGTAATGCAATCGTCGATGAAGACGCGCGCGATGCGAGCGGTCGTTGCTGCCTCGGCGATGACGAATTTCGTATTCTGCAGCGCGAAGAGCGGCTTGCCGAAGGCGTGGCGGCCCTTCGTGTAATCGATCGTCAGCGCGACCGCGTTCTCCATCATCGGAACGGCCATCACGGCCGTGATCAGCCGCTCCTGGACCAGTTGCTGCATGAGCTGGATGAAGCCTTGCCCTTCGGCGTCGCCGAGCAGGTTGGTCGCGGGGACCCGTAGTCCGTCGAAGAACAGCTCGCCTGTGTCCTGACCTTTGCCGCCGATCTTGGAGAGGATGCGGCCACGGCTGAATCCTGGTGTGTCGTCGTCGACCTCGGCCACGATCAGCGAAACCCCGGCCGCGCCCTTCGAGGGATCGGTCTTGGCGGCGATGACGATGACGTCGGCGTTGTGGCCGTTGCTGATGAATGTCTTGGCGCCGCTGATGACGTACTCGTCACCTTCGCGCACCGCGCGGGTCTGAATGTTCTGCAGGTCGGAGCCGGTGCCGGGCTCGGTCATGGCGATCGCGAGAACGATCTCGCCGCTGGCTGCCTTCGGGAGGATGCGACGCTTCAGTTCCTCGGAACCGTAGTGGAGGATGTACGGCGCGATGATGCCGCTGTGGACGCCGTTGCCCATCGAACCTTCACCCGCGCGGACCTGCTCTTCGATGATCGCTGCCTCGTGCGCGAAGGTGCCCCCACCGCCGCCGTACTCCTCGGGGATCATCGCGCACAACAGGCCCAGTTCGCCCGCGCGACGATAAATTTCACGGTCCGGGTAGCCCTGCGCTATGTACTTTTCCTGATTCGGCACAACTTCTTTGGTGAAGAAGTCCCTGGCCAGCTCGCGAACAGCCTCGACCTCGTCGTCGCTCCAGGGCGCTCGATCAGACATTCGTTCCTCCATTGTCTAGGTGATGACAACGGAGTCTATTGACGGTCTGCCAATAGGGCAAACGTGTGCTCAGGTTCGGGCGAGCAGCGCGACCGGCAGGCGGCGGAAAACCTCGGACAGCGGCACCGTTCCAGCAAACACCGCATCGGTCAGGCGGTCGACCCAGGAACCGGGCGGCAATTCGAGCACTGTCGTGCCCCAGCCCTTATCTGCGAGCGCGACGGAATGCCGGGTCGCCAAGGCCAGCACGCTGGAACCACGAACGAAGCCGATCAGGTGGTCGGCGGCGTCGCCTGAGGCTGTGACAGGGGAGTAGGTACCACCAACGAAGCACTCTGGTTTCTGCCTGCGCAGCCAGAGCGCATGCGCAACAACCCACAGCTTCGCAGCACCCGTCGAGTCGACTGAAGGCGGCGAATTCAAGGTGGCAAGCATCCGCTGCCGGACCGAGAAATCGACCACCCGGCGGTTGTCCGGGTCGACGAGCGAGTCCTCCCAGAGTTCGGTGCCTTGATACACGTCCGGGATGCCGGGACCGCACAGTTGCAGCAACTTCTGGCCCAGCGAGTCCGACCAGCCGTGTGGAGCGAGCCGGCCGACCAAGGTGCTCATACTTTCGCCGACAGGTCCGTCGATGACGGCGTCGATCCAGGCGTGGCACGCTTTTTCGAAGTCTTCGTCGACCTTGTTCCAGGTGGTTCGAAGCCCCGCTTCGCGAATGGCCTTCTCTGCGTAGGCATGCAGTCGATCGCGCAGGTCAGGCACCGAGGCTGCAGGCGTGCCGTCCGCAGGCCACACGCCGAACATGTTCTGCAACAGGAACAATCCCGTGATGCCGTCCGGGCTCGGAGTGAGTCGTTCCCACTCGAGCACGTGTTGGGTCCACAGCGCGGGAACCTGGGAAAGCACGCCGATGCGCGCCCGGACGTCTTCGCCGCGTTTGGTGTCGTGCGTCGAGAGTGTCGTCATGGTGCGGGGCCAGCGCCGTGCGCGTTCGGCGTTGGCCATGTGGAATTCGAGGGGCGTGTGGCCGAAGCGCGCCGGGTCGCCACCGACCTCCTGTAGCGACACCAGTCGCGCAGCTCGGTAGAACAGGCAATCTTCGACGCTCTTCGCCGTGAGCGCTCCGCACACCTGGCTGAACCGGACCGCAGCCTCACCGCCCGCGGCGAGACCGGTGCCCACTACCGATAGTGCTTCTGCAAGCGAGGGGTTCGCTTCCACCGTCGCCGCGACGGCACGCGTGAGGGAGCCGGCGAGCGGCGCGTAGTCGGGTCGGTAGACCCGCAGCGAGACCAAGACCTCGACGACAGCCTCGGCCAGTGCGTCATGATCGTGCGCGGACAGCGCATCGCGCGCAATCGCGGCGACGAGCCTGCGCACCTCGGGGGCGAGGTCAGTCGTGGCGACCTGGCGTTTGACTTCGGTTTCGGCCAATTCCAGCCAGTCGGCATCGCCTGGCGTGCCTGCGATTTCGGTGGAGAGCTCCGCAAGTCCGCGCGCACCGGCTCGGTCGACGAACACTCCGCCGAGCTCGGCCAGTGCCTCGTAGCCCGTGGTGCCGTCGACCGGCAGCGTCGCGTCGAGGGGTTCGGTTGCTCCGAGGATTTTCTCGATGACGATCCAGCGGGTGGGGCCGACCAACTGCCGCAATCGCAGCAAATACGCTGTCGGATCAGCCATTCCGTCGGGATGGTCGATCCGCAGGCCGTCGATCACGTCGTGTGCCGCCCATGCCGCAACCTGGGAGTGCGTCGCGTCGAACACTCGGGGATCTTCCTGCCGCAGCGCCGCGAGACTGTTGACCGTGAAGAATCGCCGATAGGTGGCAGCGCCGCAGCGCCAGTTCGCCAACCGGTACGACTGCCGATCGTGTACCGCGAGAGCGTTTCCCTCGTCGGTGCCGGGCTTGATCGGGAATCGCAGGTCGCCGAACGCAAGCATCGGTTCCGGTTCGGTACGGTCGATGCGCAACGCCGCGACGTCGTTCTCGCCGTCGAAGACGGGCAACGCAATCCGGCCACCCGCACCGTTGTCGGTACGCCAATCGATGTCGAAAAAGGGGGCGTAGGGGGAATCGAGCCCGTGCTTCAACACGTCCCACCACCAGGCATTCTGGCGAGGATCGCTGACGCCGACGTGGTTGGGCACGATATCGATCACCAAACCCATTGCGCGGGTCCGTAGCTCGTCGGCCAATGCCCGTAGTCCGGCGGGGCCGCCGAGTGCTGCGGACACAGTGGTCGGGTCGGTGACGTCGTAGCCGTGAGTGGAACCGTGGGCGGCGGTCAACACCGGTGACAGGTAGACGTGCGAGACGCCCAGTTGCTGCAGGTATTCGGCGATGTTCCGGGCGTCGCCGAGGGTGAACGCGTCGGCTCGGAGTTGCAGCCGATACGTCGCGGTGATGGGTGTGGTCACGGTGCCGTCCGACGAAGGACCAGCAACGATCGCGCCGGAACCGTGATCGCTTCGTCGGCAGCCAGTGTCGCGTCGGAGAGGCCGGTCGGCAGCGACGTGTCCAGAACGACCTCCCAGTGCGACCCGTACACGCTGTCTGGAGCTTCGAACTGCAGTTCGTCGCTGTGGGCGTTGAAACACAGGATGAACGAGTCGTCCACGACCCGTTCACCGCGATAGTTGGGTTCGGGGATGCCCTCGCCGTTGAGGTACACAGCGAGCGCCTTGCCGAATCCGCTGTCCCAGTCTTCCAACGTCATTTCCTCGCCTGCCGGTGTCAGCCAGGCGATATCGCGCGTTTGATCGCCGGACCGAATCGGCTTGCCCTCGAAGAATCTGCGCCTTCGAAAGACCGGATGTTTGCGACGCAACGTGATGACGTTTCGAGTGAACTCGAGCAGGTCCGCGTTCGTCTCCACCAAAGACCAGTCCATCCAGGACAACTCGGAATCCTGGCAGTAGACGTTGTTGTTGCCTTGCTGGGTCCGGCCGATCTCGTCGCCGTGCGCGATCATCGGCGTGCCCTGGCTGAGCAGCAGCGTCGCGAGGATGTTGCGGCTCTGCCGCCCCCGGAGGTCCAGAATCTCGGGGTCGTCGGTCGGCCCTTCGACTCCGCAGTTCCACGACCTGTTGTGGCTCTCGCCGTCGTTGTTGTCCTCGCCGTTGGCTTCGTTGTGTTTCTCGTTGTAGGACACCAGGTCGCGCAGTGTGAATCCGTCGTGTGCGATGACGAAGTTGATGCTCGCGCCCGGGCGGCGGCCTGTCGCCTCGTACAGGTCCGACGAACCGGTGAGTCGAGATGCGAACTCGCCCAACGTCGCCGGCTCGCCCCGCCAGAAATCCCGCACGGTATCGCGGTACTTGCCGTTCCACTCCGTCCACAGACCGGGGAAGTTGCCGACCTGGTAGCCGCCTTCGCCGACGTCCCACGGTTCGGCGATGAGTTTGACCTGGCTGACGACCGGATCTTGTTGCACGAGATCGAAGAATGCCGACAGGCGGTCAACGTCGTGCAGTTCGCGCGCCAGAGTCGAAGCCAGATCGAACCGGAAGCCGTCGACGTGCATTTCGAGGATCCAGTAGCGCAGCGAGTCCATGATCAGCTGGAGCGTGTGCGGATGCCGCGCGTTGAGGCTGTTTCCGGTGCCGGTGTAGTCCATGTACATCGCAAGGTCGCCGTCGACGAGGCGGTAGTACGCGGCGTTGTCGATCCCACGAAAAGCAAGGGTGGGGCCGTTGTGATTGCCCTCTGCGGTGTGGTTGTAGACGACGTCGAGAATCACCTCGATGCCCTCTGCGTGGAACGCGCGGACCATGGCCTTGAACTCCGAGACGGTTGCACCGGGCTTGCGTGCGGACGCGTACTCGTTGTGCGGCGCGAGGAATCCGAAGGTGTTGTAGCCCCAGTAGTTTCGCAGGCCTTGGTCGATCAGCATCTGATCCTGCAAGAACTGGTGCACCGGCATGAGCTCGATGGCAGTGATGCCGAGGCTCTTCAGATGCTCGATGACCACCGGATGAGCCAATCCTGCATAGGTTCCCCGCAGCTCTTCCGGGATGTCGGGGTGAGTTGCGGTGAGGCCCTTGACATGCGCCTCGTAGATGACGGTCTCGTTGTACGGCCGCTTCGGCGCACGGTCGGACTGCCAATCGAAGAACGGGTTGATGACGACGGTGCTCATCGTGTGGTGGAGCGAATCCAGTCCGTACGTGGTGAGCGACGGGTCGCCGTCGAATTCGCCGTCGAAAGCTTTCCCGTACGGGTCGAGGAGCAACTTGCTCGGGTCGCAGCGGTGTCCGTTCTCCGGCTCGAACGGTCCGTGGATTCGCCAGCCGTAATGGGTGCCGGGACCGACCGTCGGCAGGTAGCAATGCCAGACGAAGCCGTCGACCTCGGCGATCGGCACTCGAGTCTCGACACCGTCTTTAGCGATCAAACACAACTCGACGGCGTCGGCGATCTCGGAGAAGACCGAGAAGTTCGTTCCCGCACCGTCGTACGTCGCACCGAGCGGATATGCACTGCCCGGCCAGACGGCGAGCGCAGCCGGGTCGGACACAGGTTCTGACTGGGCCATCGCTCAACCCTAGCTGTCGCCGTCTGCCCAGTCGCGAGGGCGCTCAAAGCAACGACGTTCTTACGGCGCGTTGTCGTCGTCGTCGAGGAGGTATTCGTCGGGGTGGAAGTAGTGGTTGATCCGAGGCTTTCGCTGGGGATCGATGTGGGCGGGTGGTATCCACAGTGTTCGGCCGCGGTATTTGCCTGTGCGGCAGGGGATTGTGGTCCAGTCTTTTTCGGTTTCGCCGACCAGCGGGTGGTGGAATTCGCAGGCGAAGGTCAACTCGTCGGCGTCGGTATTACCTTGTTGTGCGCGCCAGGCCTTGCAATGGTGGCACTGGCAGAGATACCCCGGTCGTGTGCAGCCTGGGTAGGTGCAACCACGATGCTGAGCGTGCATCACGATCCTCTGATCGGGTTTCGCGATTCGACAGCTACGGCCTAGGTACAACGGTCGTCCGTCGGAGTCGTCGAAGATCGCCAAGTAGTGGTTGGCATGGGCGGCGAGCCGGATCAGCTCGCGATTCGGGAGCAGTGACCCGCCGCCGGTCACGGCGGACCCGACGAGGCTGTACAGCTCTTTCAGTGTGGTCGACACAATCACTGTCACCGGCAGTCCACGGTGCTGGCCGAGTTCGCCGGAGGCGAGCATGGCTCGGCACGACGCTTTGATCGCGTCGTGTTGGCGTTGCCCGGTGTTGCGGCGATCCTTCGCTGCGTCGACCTCGCCCGGTTCGCCGTCCGCGATGGGTGATTCGTCGTCGGGGTTGCACATGCCGGGTTTCGCCCATTTGGCGAACAAGGCTTCCAAGTAGGTGCGGAGTTCGGGGTCGGCGGTAAAGGTGCCGGTGCTCATCAAGTCGGGGCCTTGCTTACCGAGATGGAAGCTGCGGCGGCGGGCGCGGTCTTGGTCGTCGAAGTGTCCGTCTGGGTTGAGGTGTGCGTCGAGCCGGTCGGCAGCTTTTTTCAGTTCGTCGGGTCGAAGCGCACCGGCGAGTTGGGCAAGTCGTTGTTCGGCTGCTTCTCGGGTGCCGATGTCGACATTGTTGGGTAGGTGTCGAAAAAAGTCGCGCACGACTTTGATGTGGTCGCGCCCGATCAGCCCGGATCGTTGGGCAGCGGCAGTGTGTTCACGCATTGGCGCCAACGGTTGGCCGGTGATCGAGGTTCGTTCAGCCAAGTCTTCGGCTTCGCTGATCCGGCGTCCCAGTTCGGTGCGGGTGATCCGCAACGTGTCCGCGATGACGTCGCGGTTGCGCTGGTTGCCGAAGACTTCGTCAGGCGCTTTCACCACTTTCAGCAATGCGTTGTGTCCGAGCGCCGGGATGCGTCGTGCAGCGCTTTCCAGCCCGCGCAGCACTTCGAGGTGCACCGCTTCCGGCAAGATCGGTGAGAGCGCGGCGATCGTGTCGAGTGCCGCGGTCAGAGCGGCCAGCGCCGCTTCCGTTGCCTCATCGATGATCACCGTCCTCGAACCCATGTGCTAATTGTATCGGCGCACACCGACAGAAATCCGTACCCTGTGACTCCAGATGCGGTTGTGACGCAACGGATTACCGCGATCGTGACAGGTTGGGCACACCGAGTGCACGTTGCACAGACCGCAAAAACTTGAACACCGTTCAGGGACCCCGGTACCGTCAACCTCGTGACGCCCGACGAAATTTCCGCCATCGACGCCGCCCATGTCTGGCATCCGTACGGCGGGTTCCCGGCGTCGACGACGCCATTGGTGGTGGCCAGCGCCGTGGGAACGCGCTTGCAGCTGGCTGACGGGCGCGAGTTGATCGACGGTATGAGCTCGTGGTGGGCCGTCATTCATGGTTACAAACACCCGGTGTTGGACGCCGCGATCGTCGACCAGCTCGGTCGGATGAGTCACGTCATGTTCGGCGGACTGACCCACGAACCTGCGGTGCGCCTGACCGAGTTGCTCGTCGACCTGACACCGCACGGACTGGACAAGGTATTCCTCGCCGACTCCGGATCGGTCTCGGTGGAGGTCGCGGTCAAGATGTGTCTGCAGTACTGGCGCAGCGTCGGTATGCCGGGGAAGACGCGGCTGCTGACCTGGCGCGGCGACTACCACGGCGACACGTTCACGCCGATGAGCGTCTGCGATCCAGACGGCGGCATGCACTCGCTGTGGACCGACATTCTGGCCGAACAGATCTTTGCCCCGATGCCGCCACGAGAATTCGATGCCGACTACGTCGACGAGTTGGCGCACCTGCTGAGTGAGCACGCGCACGAGGTCGCCGCGGTGATCGTCGAACCAGTCGTCCAGGGGGCGGGCGGGATGCGATTTCACGATCCGAGGTACTTGCGCGAGCTGCGCCGGCTGTGCGACGACCACGAGGTGCTGCTCGTATTCGACGAGATTGCAACAGGTTTCGGCCGGACCGGTCAGCTGTTCGCGGCCGATCACGCCGACGTCTCGCCGGATGTGATGTGCGTCGGTAAGGCGCTGACGGGGGGATACATGACCCTGGCTGCGGCGCTGTGTACGACGGCCATCGCGGAATCGATCAGCGTTGCCCACGGTGGCCTGATGCACGGACCGACTTTCATGGGCAACCCGCTGGCCTGCGCGGTTGCGGTCGCATCGATCGAATTGCTGCTCTCGCGCGACTGGCGTGCCGAAGTCGCGGGGTTGGCTGCCGGGTTGGAACGCGGCCTTGCGCCTGCGCGCGAACTACCGGGAGTCGTCGAGGTTCGAGTGCTCGGCGGAATCGGCGTCATCGAGCTCGACCACGCGGTGGACATGCAGGCTGCAACCGACGCAGCGGTCGACGCGGGCGTCTGGCTGCGACCGTTCCGGAATCTGATCTACGCGATGCCTCCCTTCATCAGCACCGACGACGATCTGCAGCGCATTACGACAGCGATGGTCGCCGCGGCCGCGGTTGGGTGACGATTTACCCGCGCGCTTCGACAAGCAGAGCGTCGGAGTTCTTCGCGGCTCGACGCGCACAAAGGGCTTCCAGCCCGACCGCAACCAACGCCGCGGGCGTAAAGATCCACCAGCTGAGACGGAGCTCGTGGTCGATCACCAGGACTGCGAGCTGAACGACCAACACTCCAGACCACACCGCGAGGAGCCGCGTATCCACTCGCGCGCGCCGGATGGCGTCCGCGTGTGCCTTCTGCAAAAGCGGGACCCACACAAGTGGATCCGAGCCAGCGGGGAGCGTGCGGGTGCGGATCGCGATTCGCACATTGCGCCGCAGATCGCCTGGTGGATTCGTGTGCAAGCTGGCTAGCAGGGCGTCGGCCCGACGTACGCGTAGGTGGTGCTGCAGTGCGCCCGCCCCGAACGCTACGAGGGGAATGGCGAGCGCGGCGTCGGCGACGGACGGCCCGATTTCGCGGATGGTGATCCAGGCCAAGTCGCCGACTACCGTTGCGAGTGCCATGCCACCGAGCGTCAGGCGCGCGCGGTTGGAGTCGCCACGTGCACTGCGAATCAACGCGACCCAGGAGTCCGGCGCGGCGTCGCGCGGGATTCGTCCGGTCCGCAGGGCGAGTGCCAACTCGTTGGCGAATTCGAGGTCGGGACCGCGAAGCAGGTTGCGCCGCAGCAGGATGCCGATTGCGGCTCCGATCAGCAGCGATGTAGCGAGAATCGCGATGACTGTTGCATTCATTGTCGGTGGCACACTTTCGTTCACTCCTCTGGTAGCGCAAGATTCGCAGAGTGCGGTCCGCGCGCGACACCCCTCCAGGGCTGGATATGGCCCACACCACCAGAGCCCCGCTTGAACGCTGTTCAAGTTCGCGTATGCTGATCCCTTGTGGGTTCCGAAAGAAACGCGCTGAGCTGGCTCGACGACCGTGAACGGGAGCGTCGAGCAGCTGGACTGCGCCGGGAGCTGCGGCCGCGCACACCCGCGACCGGGCTGATCGACCTCGCCTCCAACGACTACCTGGGCCTGGTTCGCCACCCCGAGGTCATCGACGGTGCCATCGCGTCGACGCGGCGCTGGGGTGCTGGTTCGACGGGATCACGCCTGGTCACCGGCTCGACGACCGAGCACGCGATGCTCGAAAACGAACTCGCGGACTTCGTGGGCGCCGAAGCTGGCCTGGTGTTCGCTACCGGCTATGCCGCGAACCTCGGCGCGGTCACTGCGCTGGCAGGACGCGGGTGCCTGGTGGTGTCCGACGCGGGCAGTCACGCCTCGCTCGTCGACGCGTGCCGGCTATCGCGTGCTCGGGTCGTCGTCGCACCGCACGGCGACGTCGGTTTCATCGAGACCACCCTGCGCGAACGGACCGAAGAACGAGCCCTCGTCATCACCGACTCGGTCTTCAGTGCCGACGGCGACCTCGCGCCGCTTCGGGAAATGCACCGAATCGGTCGGGAACACGGCGCGATCCTCGTCGTCGACGAAGCGCACGGAATCGGTGTTCGCGGTCTCGGCGGCCGTGGCCTGGTGCACGAACTCGGTTTGGCGGGCGAGCCGGACATCGTGATCACCGCGACCTTGTCGAAATCGCTTGCCAGTCAAGGGGGAGTGGTCCTCGCGCACTCGAAGGTGGTTGCGCATCTGATCGACTCGGCCCGTTCGTTCATCTTCGATACCGGCCTGGCGCCGGGCGCGGTCGGCGCTGCGCGCGCGGCTCTCGGTGTATTGCAGCGGGAACCGCAGCGCGCGCAGGCGGTTCTGGACCGGGCCGCAGACCTCGCACGCATTGCTGGCGTCGGCGCACCCGAATCCGCTGTTGTCTCGGTCATTCTCGGCGATCCGCAGCGCGCCTTCGACGCAGCGACCGCATGCCGCGAGAACGGGCTGAGCGTCGGCTGTTTCCGGCCGCCGTCGGTTCCGGAAGGAACGTCACGCCTGCGGCTGACGGCCCGAGCGACCTTGACCGCTCACGAGCTGTCGACGATCGAGACGGTGCTGACCGAGGTCCTCGCACCCGCGGCAACATGATTCTTCTCGTCACCGGTACCTCGACCGGCGTCGGCAAAACGGTCGTCACCGCCGCGCTCGCAGCCATGACTGTGCGTGAGTTCGGCCCCCAGGGGGGCCAAACTCACGCACGGTCCGTGGCGGTGGTGAAGCCCGCACAAACCGGCGTTTTACCTGGTGAACCTGGCGATCTCGAGGACATCACTCGCCTGTCGGGAGTGACGTCGACGCTCGAATTGGCCCGCTACCCCGACCCTTTGGCGCCCGACACGGCAGCGCGCCGGGCTGGATTGCGACCGCTGACCCTCGATCATGTGGTCTCGAGCATTCGCGACCTGGACGCGGACATCACCATCGTCGAAGGCGCGGGCGGCCTGCTAGTCCGGCTCGGAGAAGAGTTCACGCTCATCGACCTCGCCCACGAGCTGGAAGCGCCGGTACTCGTCGTCGCAGCTGCTGGGCTCGGCACGCTGAACCACACCGAGCTCACTGTCCAGGCGTTGGACAACGCAGGAATTACGTGCTCAGGCCTGGTCATCGGGTCGTGGCCGGCCGACCCGGACCTCGCGGCCCGATGCAACCTGATCGACCTGCCGCGGGTGACCGGCGTCGACATCGTCGGTCGCATCCCTGAAGGCTCCGGCGCACTCGATCGGGCACAGTTCCTCGCCGCTGCGCCGAACTGGTTCGATCCCGGCTGGTTGCCGAACGCGGTTGCTAAGGCTGGATAGACCAGGATCCGATCGGTTCGTACGCCGAATCCGTGATCTGCTCGGTGACGGGTTCCGCGAGGTCGTAATGCTTGAGGTTACCCGCCCAATACCGTAGTGCTCTGCCGATTTCGGTGATCGCGGTCGGTTGATCGGACTCGTCGAACGCGATCTCGAGCACGAACTTCATTCGCTGGTCTCCCATCGTTTGTCGTCCCGGTGAGCCTAGTCCGCTGCGGTGCCAGTGTGACCTTTGCGACAATGCATCGGTGAGCGACTATGACGTGTTGGTGTTGGGATCCGGTCCAGGCGGGCAACGTGCGGCGATTGCCGCGGCGAAGCTCGGTAAGAAGGTTGCGATCGTCGAACGTCGCGACATGATCGGCGGAGTGTGCATCAACACCGGCACCATTCCGTCGAAAACCCTGCGTGAGGCAGTGGTTTACCTGACGGGGTTGAGTCAGCGCGACATGTACGGCAGCTCGTACCGGGTGAAGGACGAAATCACCAAAGACGACCTCATGTCGCGGACCCACCACGTGACGAGCAGGCAGATCGACGTGATTCGCAGCCAACTGCGCCGCAACCGCGTCGCGCTGCTGCAGGGCACAGGACGTTTCACCGACCCGAACACGATCGAGATTCAGGACGGTAGCGGGCAAGCGCTTGTCGTGACCGCGGACAAGTTCATCATTGCGACGGGAACGCGACCGGCCCGTCCCAAATCGGTCGACTTCGACAACCGCACGATCATCGACTCGGACGGGATTCTGGATCTCGCCGAGCTTCCGCAGACGATGGTGGTGGTCGGTGCCGGCGTGATCGGTATCGAATACGCGTCGATGTTCGCCGCATTGGGCACGAAGGTGACGGTCATCGAGCGGCGTGAATCGATGCTGGAATTCGTCGACAAAGAGGTCGTCGAAGCACTCAAGTACCAACTGCGCGATCTCGCGGTGACGTTCCGCTTCGGCGAATCGGTCGCGGCGGTCGAGCGTTTCGACAAGGGCGCGCTGACGATTCTCGAATCAGGCAAGAAGATCCCGGCCGAGACAGTGATGTATTCGGCTGGACGGCAAGGCGTTACGGACAAGCTCGACCTCAAGAACGCAGGGCTCGAAGCCGACGACCGCGGCCGGATCCAGGTGGACGAGCACTTCCGAACCGAGGTCGAACACATCTATGCGGTCGGCGATGTGATCGGGTTCCCCGCTCTCGCAGCAACATCGATGGAGCAGGGCAGGCTCGCAGCGCACCACGCCTGCGGTGAACCAGTGCACGAAATGAACAAGCTGCAGCCGATCGGCATCTACACGATCCCGGAGATCAGCTTCATCGGTAAGACCGAGGACGAACTGACGCATGAGAAGATCCCGTTCGAGGTCGGCATTTCGCGTTATCGCGAACTGGCGCGCGGCCAGATCGTCGGCGACTCCTACGGCGTGCTCAAACTGCTGATCTCACCGGAGACCGGCGAGGTCCTCGGCGTTCACATCTTCGGCACGCAGGCAACGGAATTGATTCACATCGGTCAAGCCGTGATGGGATGCGGCGGGACCGTCGACTATCTGGTCGACGCGGTGTTCAACTACCCGACACTGGCCGAGTCGTACAAGGTGGCCGCGCTCGACGCGACGAACAAGATTCGCGCGTTGTCGTCGTTCGCCGACGACTAGCACCGAAATTCAGTTTCGTCCGGGGCAGGCAGTCCGTAAGGTTGCACCCTTGCCCGAACGACGAAGCTGAAAGGAAAGATCCGTGAACACGACCACGACGTTGGCCGGCACCGATCTGCGTGAATCGCTGATCGGCGAGCCGTCGTGCGTGCGTCGGACTTTCGAGGTACTCGGCGAAGTGCTCACGGGGACAAAGGAAGTCACCGAGACCGACGAGACCTTCGCGGCCCGGGTGCTCGGCGAGAAGAACACCGCGTTGGTCTCGGAAACGGTCCGGCTGTCGGCATCGAATTCGTTGTCCTTTGCGGCGGCGCTGGTCGACCTCATCGATCTCTACGGCCCGGAAATCGGTCCGGGCGACGGTAGCGATACCCCGGAGTGGCGGCGGCTCGAACTCGACGGCACGACGTTGTCGTTGCCGAAGACGTTGTCGATGTTCTTCCCGGCCGAAACCCTCGGCAGCGCAGGCGTTGTCGTGCGGCTCATCGGCGCCGACTGCTACGGCGGTCCGGCGTTGTTCGTGAACTCGACGCAGGAGAACCGCGCGGTCGCACGGACCGTCTTCGATCTGATCACGGCAAGTGCCAAGAAGAAGAACGTGCTTCGCGGGCGGGTTCTGCATGCGACCTGCAACGAGGGCCTGCAGCTCGACATCAGCCAGCTGCCGGACCGTGAGCGTTCGAGTCTGTCTGTGCCGCAAGCGGTGTGGGACGAGATCGACACGAACGTCGCTGCGTTGACCACTCGTGCGGACCTGATGCGCGAGCTCGGACTCGGTACGCGACGCGGAGTGTTGCTCGCTGGGCCGCCGGGTGTCGGTAAGAGTGCGATCAGCTCGATCGTCGCTCGCGAACTCGTCGGCGACTTCACCGTGATCCTCGTCGACGCGCGTGCCGGATCGTACGTGCTGCGGTTGGTGTTCGAGGAGACGAAGGAACTCGGTCCGACGGTTGTGGTGCTCGAGGACGTCGACCTCTATATCGGTAACCGCAACAACGGCACCGGTGGTTCGGCGCTCGCGGACTTCCTCGCTGTGATGGACGGCAGTGAACGCTACGAGGACGTCCTGACCATTGCGTCGACGAACGATCCTGCGGCACTGGACAAGGCGGCGACGCGCGCATCGCGGTTCGACTCGATCATCCGCCTCGACTACCCGGATGTTCGCGGTCGGGTGGCGATCCTTCGTGGTCTGCTGGCGAAGCTGGCGTGCGCCGAGTCGGTCGATGCCGACGCGGTGGCGTCGAGCATCGGCGGCGACGTCTCCGGCGCGGACCTGCAGGAGATCGTGCGCAGGGCGGTGCTGGTCCACGGCGTCGACCTCACGACCGACCGCTTGCGCGCCGTCATCGCTCAGGGCCGTTGGAAGCCCGAGCCTTTGGTGGGGAACTACCTGTGAGCACCCCAGCCTGAACCGTGCGTGAATTTAGCCCCTGGAGGGGCCAGACTCGCGCACGGTTCGGCGGGCGTAGTTCCGTGCCGCCTTCTCTCGATTTCCGCATGCCGCCATGGAATGCCAGCGGCGTTTTCCGTTCTTGGACGTGTCGTAGAAGAACAGCACGCACGCATGACCTGCGCACTGCCTGATCCGATCAGGTCCCTGGGTGAGCAGGTCGAGCAAGTTGTCGGCCGCAAGGTAGCCGGGTAACCATTCCTGGCGCGTGACCTCGACCACCTGATTCGGTCCGTCGGCTGCCAATTCCCTTCGCACCCGGCCGTGTTCGAGGACTGCGTTCAATGCGTCGGTCGACTCCGATGTGACGGCTGCATGGATCGCGTCTCGGGCCGCGACAAGGGCCGCCCGCGTCTCCTCGTCGGCCCGACAGCGTTGGGTCAGGCCGTTGGATTCCAGCCAGATACGCAGGCCGGCGACGTCGCTGAGCAGGTCGTGCGGTCCGTCGTAGTTCCACCGCGTGTTCAGCAGGTCGACGGCGAGCGGTTCGCCGATGTGCGGCCGGGGATCGTCCATTTTGTGAGCCTAACTGGGTAAACCGATTTTACTGGTTGACAACTCTGTTCTAACCATTAAAGTCAATGTTACCAGTTAGAACCACCAAAGGAGCGACATGACTATTGCGACCCAACCCGTACTGGCGACGGGGCACATCGGCTTGAATGTGACCGACCTGGATCGATCGCGCGACTTCTATCAGCGCGCACTCGGCTTGGAGGTCCAAGCCAGCAGCGGTGACGACGATTCGCGCCGCTGGGCATTCCTGGGTCGTGACGGGATCGTGCAGATCACGTTGTGGCAGCAGAGCGACGGCGAGTTCTCGCCGAAGTCGCCTGGTCTGCATCATCTTTCGTTTCAGGTCGACACGATCGAGCAGGTCCGCGAGGTGGAGACCACGCTGAAAGCGCTCTCGGTGACTTTCACCCACGATGGCGTCGTGTCGCACGGCTTCAGCGCTCCGTCGGGTGGCGTCTTCTTCACCGATCCCGACGGGATTCGGCTGGAGGTCTACGCGCCCACTGGTGCGCACGACGCACCGGCGCCGAGCGGTCCGGCGCCGACCTGCGGTTTCTTCTGAGCGGCGGGTGCCAGACATGGTCGCCGAGATTTTCCACGCAGGGGAGCGGTATGTGCAGGACCGCCTCGGTCAGGCCGATATCGCGCAACGGGTGGGGCGCGGAATCGGCCGCCAGATCCCATACGCAGCAGCCGAATTCCTCGCCGAGCAGCCACTGGTCGTCATCGGCGCGAGAGACGCGGAGGGCTGCGTCTGGGCGAGCCCGCTGATTGGCGCCCCGGGCTTCGTGCGGGTGGTCGACTACGACGTGATCGAGATCGATGTCGAACTCACGACGGGCGAACGGCTCGCCGACGCGCTTCGCGGGAGGGTGTCGATCGGCCTCATCGCGCTCGAGCCGGAGACGCGGCGCAGGATGCGGGTGAACGGCGTCAGCGAGCCGACCGAGCGGGGGATTCGCATCACCGCCGAGCAGGTGTATTCCAACTGCCCTAAGTACATTTCGCGCCGGCCGCTCGACGTCGGCGGCCCGGGTCATACTGGTCCGACGTTCCGCCAAGGTCTGGAGTTGGATCCGCAGCAGCAAGACACGATCCGTGCTGCGGAAACGTTCTTCATCGCGACGACCGACCGTGACGGCAATGCCGACGCATCGCATCGCGGTGGGAATGCTGGCTTCTTGCAGGTGCTTTCGCCGACCCGGCTGCGCTGGCCGGACTATCGCGGCAACTCGATGTTCATGACGCTGGGCAACATCATGGTCAATCCCGCAGCGGGGCTATGGGTTCCGGACCGAGCGACGGGCGCGAGTCTGAGCATCTCCGGAAATGCCGAACTGAACTGGGATTACGGCGATGAACCCGGAGCGCAGTTGCTGATCGACTTCACTGTCACGGACGTCGTTCAGCGACCGTAGGAATGGACGCGGCTGTGGATGCCACCGATGAACAGCTGCAAACCGAAGTCGAATCGTGCTGTCGCGTCGGGGGTTTCGAAGAGGGGAGAGGACTCCTCAGTCAAGACACCGACCGAGTCGAGCTGAATCCGCGACTGTTCGTCGACCGTCTGACCAAGGACGTAGTACAGGAGGGTGTAGGCGGCGAGTTCGGCTTCCGCGCGCGGCATCCGCGCGCGCAAAGCGGCGCTCACGAACTTTTCGCGTGCCTGTGTCGTCGTCAATCGTGATGCGTAGGTGGCCGATACGAGTTCTGCCCCGTCGCGATGAGAGAGCAGCGCGTCGCGCAGTCGGTGGGCGAGTTCTTTGAGTTGGTCGGCCCAGTCGACCGCGACGACCGGCGCGTCCAGGGGCTCGAGGATGCGGTCGGCGACGGCGCCCAGCAGTGTCTGCTTGTTGGGGAAGTGCCAATACAGCGCACCCGGCTGCACATTGAGCGATCCTGCGAGCCTGCGCATGGTCAGGTCCGCGAGGCTGTACTCGTCGAGAATCGCGATGGCGCCGTCGAGCACGTCGCTCCGACGCAGCTGCATGGCGCTCCTCCTGGTTTTGACTCGGTACCTCGACTACCCTAGCCTGAACACTGTTCAAGTTGCACTCGAAGGGACTCTCACAGTGACTCAGGCGCCCGCTCGCACAGACATCCTCGCGCTTGCCCGCGAGCAAGTGCTCGACCGTGGCGTCGGTCTGAGCGAAGAGCAGGTCCTGGAGGTCCTGCGCCTCGACGACGACCGCCTGGAAGAGCTCCTCGCGCTCGCTCACGACGTGCGGATGAAGTGGTGCGGCCCAGAGGTCGAAGTCGAGGGCATCATCAGCCTCAAGACCGGTGGTTGCCCCGAAGACTGTCACTTCTGCTCGCAGTCGGGACTGTTCCAGTCGCCCGTCCGCGCAGCATGGTTGGACATCCCGAGTCTCGTCGAAGCCGCGAAGCAGACTGCCAAGTCCGGCGCGACGGAGTTCTGCATCGTCGCCGCTGTCCGTGGACCAGACGCACGCCTGCTTGCGCAGGTCGCGGCAGGTATCGAAGCGATCCGCAACGAGGTCGACATCCAGATCGCGTGCTCGCTCGGCATGCTGACCCAAGAGCAGGTCGACCAGCTCGCAGCGATGGGTGTGCACCGCTACAACCACAATCTCGAGACCTCGAAGTCGCATTTCCCGAACGTCGTCACCACGCACTCGTGGGAAGAGCGTTGGGACACGCTGAAAATGGTGCGCGCGGCCGGCATGGAGGTCTGCTGCGGCGGCATCCTCGGCATGGGGGAGAGCCTCGAACAGCGCGCCGAATTCGCCGCCAACTTGGCCGAGTTGGAGCCCGACGAGGTTCCGCTCAACTTCCTCAACCCGCGCCCGGGCACGCCGTTCGGTGACCTCGAGGTGCTCCCTGCGAGCGAGGCGCTGAAGTCGGTCGCCGCGTTCCGCCTCGCATTGCCGCGCACGATCCTGCGTTTCGCCGGTGGTCGCGAAATCACGCTCGGCGATCTCGGCGCCAAGAAGGGCATCCTCGGCGGCATCAACGCCGTCATCGTCGGCAACTACTTGACGACGCTCGGCCGCCCGGCCGAACAGGATCTCGACTTGCTCGGCGAGCTGCAGATGCCGATCAAGGCGCTCAACAGCACCTTGTGACAACATCGATCGGTATGGACGAGCAGTACAACCCGTTCACGGGTCGGCGGATAGTGCCGGGAGTCGACGACGTCGTCCCCGCGGCTGCCGCACTGGGTTTGGAGCCGCCGCGATTCTGTGAACAGTGCGGCCGCCGGATGATCGTTCAGGTGAGTCCGGACGGGTGGTGGGCGAAGTGTTCGCGCCACGGCGTCATCGACTCGGCACACTTGGGGCTTCGTTGACGACTGTCAGTCGCACCGAAATTCGCGCTGCGGCAATCGCCATCGTCGTGTGCGTGGTGGTCGGCGCAGTCGGAGCGCTCGTGTGGGGCTTCGCGGCTCCTCCCGAACACTTGATCGTCGTCGCGCCCGACCGCGGCGCTGCGCTCACCGGCGAGAGCGCCCATCAGTTCGACTCGGTCGCCATCTTCGCGTGCATCGCAGCGGCGATCGGCATCCTCACCGCCGCGGCTGTGTGGCAGTGGCGCGCGGTGCGCGGGCCAGTTCTTTTCGCCGGCTTGCTTATCGGTTCCGGCGCTGGCGCGGCCACGATGTACTTCGCCGGTGAACTCGTCGCCCGGCTGCGTTTCCCGCACGTCGACTCACCAGCCGTCGACCAGATCATCGCCGTCGCACCGACTGTCGGCACCTACGTCGTCCTGCTCGTCGCGCCGCTGTTGACGAGCTTCACGGTCCTGGTGATGGCGGCGGTGAGCCCTCGCGACGATCTCGGGGCGGACGTATCTCCGGCGCCGCAAGCCGCCGAGCTGGCCGACCAACCCTCGTGAGGTGTTAGGTGCGCGGGCGGAAGGCGGCGAATTCGTCGGTGACGCGGATGGCGGAATCGGTGAATCGATAGAGCGCCGCGGGCCTGCCGCCTGCGCGGCCGGGGGAGGCTGTCGTTCCGGTGGGCATGAGGACCTTGCGGCGGTTGAGGACTCGCTGCAGGTTGGTCGCGTCGACGTCGTAACCGAGGGCAGCGCAGTAGATTTCACGCAACGTCGACATGGCGAACTCGCGAGGGGCGAGCGCGAATGCGATGTTGGTGTAGGAAAGCTTGGCTGCCAAGCGAACTCGGGCGTGATCGACGACGATGCCGTGGTCGAACGACATCTCCGGAAGTCGGGACACGGGATGCCAGGCGGTGTCGTCGGGCAGGGTCGGGTCCGTCGTGAGCGGGACGAGGCCGAGGAAGGTCGAGGCGATCCGGCGCGGACCAGGTACCCGTTTGGGGTCGCTGAAGACGGACAGCTGCTCCAAGTGCGCCACGTCGCGGACGTCGACCTTTTCCGCCAGTTGCCGACGTGCGGACGACGTCAGGTCTTCTTCGTCGCGCAGCGTTCCGCCGGGCAGCGACCACGTGCCTTTCTGGGGATCCAGCGCGCGTTGCCATAGCAGAACCGCAAGCTCCGGTCCGCCGTCGAAGTGACGAACTTGGAACACCGCGGTGAGCGATTCATGAATGGTGCTACTATGAAGCATGTTTTCGATCATAAGTCGAAAACCTCGAATATGCGAACCGGGCCTTGCTCCTAGGGACGCAGGGAAGGAGCCGACAATGGCTACAACTTTGCTGGAAGCTCAGATCCACAACGGACCTGGCGGGTATTCGGGTGTGAGCGGTACACCCGAATGGGCGAGTGAGGTCAAGCGGCTCGCGCGTGAGCGCAACGCCACGATTTTGGCGCACAACTATCAGCTCCCGGAGATTCAGGACGTCGCGGACCATGTCGGCGATTCCCTGGCGCTGTCGAGAATTGCTGCAGAAGCCTCCGAAGACACCATCGTCTTCTGCGGTGTGCACTTCATGGCCGAGACCGCCAAGATTCTGAGCCCGACCAAAACGGTGCTGATCCCGGATGCGCGGGCAGGTTGCTCGTTGGCGGATTCGATCACCGCCGACGATCTGCGAGCCTGGAAAGCGGACTATCCGGACGCGGTCGTCGTCTCCTACGTCAACACCACCGCCGAGGTGAAGGCGCTCACCGACATCTGCTGCACGTCGTCCAATGCGGTCGACGTCGTCGCATCTGTCGATCCCGATCGCGATGTGCTGTTCCTGCCGGACCAGTTCCTCGGCGCTCACGTCAAGCGCATCACCGGTCGCAAGAACCTGCACATCTGGGCGGGCGAGTGCCACGTGCACGCAGGGATCAACGGCGACGAGCTGACGGCCCAGGCCATGAGCCACCCGGATGCCGAGCTGTTCGTGCACCCCGAATGCGGTTGCGCCACGTCTGCTCTGTATCTGGCGGGCGAAGGTGCGTTCCCGGCGGACCGAGTGCACATCCTCTCGACCGGCGGCATGATCGACGCTGCGCGCGTTGCCAAGTCGAAGCAAGTGCTGGTCGCGACCGAGGTCGGCATGCTGCACCAGCTCCGCAAGGCGGCGCCTGGCATCGACTTCCAGGCCGTCAACGACCGCGCATCCTGCAAGTACATGAAGATGATCACCCCGGCCGCGTTGCTGCGGTGCCTGATCGAAGGCAAGGACGAGGTGCACGTCGATCCCGAGATCGCGAAGGCAGCCAGCAAATCGGTCCAGCGGATGATCGAGATCGGTACCCCGGGCGGAGGGGAGTGAGCACACCGGCGGGGGCTGGGGTGTCGTGGGAGGCCGAAGCTGACCTCATCGTGATCGGCGGCGGCGTGGCGGGTTTGACCGCCGCGCGCGCCGCGTCACGGCGGGGGCTGCGGGTGCTGACCGTGAGCAAAGGCGGTCCGACCGATACGTCGACGCAGTACGCGCAAGGTGGCATCGCAGTCGTTGCGCCGAAAGGTGATTCGGTCGCGTCGCATGTGCGCGACACGGTCGAGGCCGGCGCCGGACTCTGTGACGTCGATGCCGTTCGGTCCATCGTGTCCGGTGGCAAGCAAGCGATTTCGGCGCTGACCGATCTGGGCGCGGTGTTCGACCTCGGGCGCGACGGCAAGGTGTCGCGCACCCGCGAGGGCGGTCACAGCACACGCCGGATCATCCATGCCGGTGGCGACGCCACGGGTGCCGAGGTCCAGCGTGCGCTCAATGCTGCGGGAATGCCGGTGCTGTTCGGCACTGCTGCTGCGCGCGTCGTGACCGATGCGGCCGGAGTGCAGGGTTTGATCGTGCTGTCGGACAAGGGCTTCGGCGTGGTTCATTCGCCCGCGGTCCTGCTCGCCACCGGGGGGTTGGGCCAGCTCTTTGCCTGTAGCACCAACCCACCAGGCGCAACGGCGGATGGCGTCGCCCTCGCGCTCGATGCGGGTGCGACTATCGCGGACATCGAGTTCGTGCAGTTCCATCCGACCGTGCTGTACACGCCGGGTGGATTGGGCCGACGCCCGTTGATCAGCGAGGCCGTGCGTGGCGAAGGCGCCAAACTTGTCGATACCGAAGGCAATTCGGTGACCGCGGGAGTGCACCCTCGTGGTGACCTCGCGCCGCGCGACGTCGTGTCGAAGGCGATCGCGGCCCGCATGCGCGATCTCGGCACCGATCACGTGTTCTTGGACGCGCGCTCGATCGGAGGCTTCGCGCAACGCTTTCCGACGATCACCGCGTCCTGCCTGGCGGCGGGAATCGACCCGACTCAGCAGCTGATCCCCGTCGCCCCTGCTGCGCACTATCAGTGCGGTGGGGTGGTCACCGACGTCCACGGCCGGACCGGTATTGCCGGCCTGTACGCCGCCGGCGAAGTCGCGCGGACCGGTCTCCACGGAGCAAATCGGTTGGCCTCCAACAGCTTGCTGGAAGGTCTCGTCGTCGGCGAGCGTGCTGGTGCGGCTGCAGCCGAACGACGCGATGTGCGTCCGACGATCACCGACGTCGCACCCTGGACCTCGCCGCGCCTCGACCGGTCGATCGTGCAGACGGTGATGACCGAACACGCTTCCGTCGTCCGTGACGAATCTGGACTGGCTGCGGCCATCGACGCGCTGAGCGTGGCGCCGCAGGTCGAGTCGACAGATGCTGCGGCACTGGAAGATTCGGCACTGACCGTCACGGCGCGAGCGTTGGTGCTCGCAGCCTCGGCACGGGTGGAAAGCCGCGGCTGCCATACCCGCTCGGACTATCCCGACACCGACGAAGCGCAGCGCCACAGCATCGAGTTACGGCTGTCGGACGGCGGCGAACTGATTGCGTCGGCACAGAATCTGACAGGAGTGCGCTGACATGCTGGACGAGCACTTGAATCTCGACGAAGTTCTCCGGGTGATTCGCACCGGCCTCGACGAGGACCTGCGGTACGGACCGGACGTGACGACGACGGCGACCGTATCCGCCGATGCCGTTGCCAAGGCGTCCGTCGTATCGCGTGAGGACGGCACGGTCGCGGGGATCGACGTGGGCCTCTTGGTGTTCGACGAGGTGATCGGCGCGGGTAACTACGAGGTCGTCGAACGCGTGGCCGACGGCACCCGCGTCACGAAGGGCACCGCGGTCCTGACGGTCGTCGCGCCGACGCGTGAGCTACTGACCGCCGAGCGGACGATGCTCAACCTGCTGTGCCACCTGTCCGGCATTGCGACCGCGACCGCCCGATGGGTCGACGCCGTGGAGGGCACGTCGTGCAAGATTCGCGACACACGAAAGACGTTGCCGGGCCTGCGCGCACTCGAGAAGTACGCGGTCCGGATGGGCGGGGGAGTCAACCACCGCATGGGCCTCGGCGATGCCGCGCTGATCAAGGACAACCACGTCGTCGCGGCGGGTTCGGTGGTCGCGGCGCTCGAAGCGGTCCGGGCGGCGCGTCCGGATATCGCGTGTGAGGTCGAGGTCGACAGCATCGAGCAACTCGACGCTGTGTTGGCGCAGAACGTGGAACTCGTTCTGCTGGACAACTTCCCGCTATGGCAGACGCAAACTGCCGTGCAACGTCGAAACGCGAACGCGCCGCAGACGAAGCTGGAATCGTCGGGCGGACTGAGCCTCGATGTCGCCGCGGAATACGCCCGCACCGGCGTCGACTACCTCGCAGTCGGTGCGTTGACCCACTCGGTGAAGGTCCTCGACCTCGGCCTCGATATGTGACGAGTTAGAAGCCCCAACCCATTTCGGCGGCACGGTCGGTCTGGAAGGCCAGGTCGAATACGCGCAGCGTCTCGGAATCCTTGGCCCACAGGCGGTGTGCGGCCGCCAAAACACGAGCACGATGCGCGCCGAGGTAGAGGCTGCCGAGGACGGCCAAGTCCAGCGACACCTGTGCGGGCGCTTCGGTGCGGACGCAGCGCGCCTTGCCGTCGGCGACCGTCAGCGCGAAAGTGCCTCCCGCGTCGAGGAATCCGTCGCGAACCTCGACGACGACGTCGAGGTCGGCCGAATACGTCCGGGCTTCCAGTGCGGCAGGCACGTCCATGATCCGTACCCACAACGCATCCTCGCGCTCGTCCACCTCGACCAGCCGGCTGTCGGTGAGCATGTACTGCAACGGATCTTCCGGACTCTGGACTGCCTCGACATAGGTCACGAGATCGAGGCTCAGCAGAATTCGCCACAGCGCGGCGTGCGCGTCCGCAGTGACCGCGCGGAACTCGAACACACGCGCAATTCCTTCGTTGTCCTTCGTCCGCCGAGCGAACAGCGCATAACCGTCGCGATGAACGATCGCATAGGGCGGCGTCGAACCAGGTTTGTCGGCGTTGGCGAGGTAGCGGTCGAGCATTGCCTTCGGTCGGACCTGCGCACCCGGCGTCAGCGCCTGCCAACGCTCGTAGATGGCGGGAACGAGCTCGGTCGCCTCGGCGACCGACACCACGCGGACGCCGCCCGGGTCGGGCACGCCCGCATGCATTTTCGCGAGGCGGCGATCGATCCTGACCCGAGATTCGATGGTCGCCGCGCCGTACCCGAACCTGCCGTAAATGCTGGCCTCGCTCGCCGTGAGCAGCGCCAACGGCACACCGGACGCGGCGATGCGCTTGTGCTGCTCGGTGAACATGGCGCGCAGCAGCCCTCTGCGTCGATGCGTCGGCGCGACCGCGACGAGTGAGATTCCTCGACCGGTGAGCTGGGCGCCACCGGGAACGGTCGTCGTCATCGGGAGGTCCATCGTCTGCCCCACGACGGAACCGGTGTCCGTCGCGACGACCATGCTGTCGCCGATCTCGCCACTCCACGCCGCCAGGACTTCGTCGGAAGAGCGGTGCCCGAAAGCGAACTCGAACAGCCGGGTTGCGGCCGGCCAGTCGTCGAGAGTTCCGGGTCGGATCGTGACTGCATTCACTCCTATGTGAATACCATCGCCTTGTCGTCGAGGCCACCGAATTTCAGCGTCACGATGTCGAGGGCGTAGTTCTGATACAGCCGCCATGGTCGGTGTGAGCCTTGTTGGGGAAATTTGTCGACCGCCCGCTGGACGTAGCCCGAGGAGAAGTCGATGATCGGCATCGGTGTGACGGCTGGATCGATATTGGCGGCAACGGCTTTTCGATAACCGTGTTCGTCCATGTGATTGAGGAGCCGGCAGACGTATTCGCACGTGAGGTCGCATTTCAGCGTCCACGACGCATTCGTGTAGCCCATCGCGAACGCCGCGTTGGGAACGCCGCTCAACATCATTCCCTTGTAGGCCAACGACTTCGGCAGATCGACCGGCTCGCCGTCGACCGTCGCCGCCAGACCGCCCATCGGGATCAAGTCCAGACCGGTTGCGGTGACGATGATGTCGGCGTCGAGCTTCGCTCCGGACTGCAACGCGATGCCTGTCTCGGTGAACGTGTCGATGTGATCGGTGACTACCGACGCCTTGCCACTGCGGATCGCCTTGAAGAGGTCACCGCGAGGGACGAGGCACATCCGCTGATCCCACGGGTTGTAACTCGGCTTGAAGTGCTTGTCGACATCGAAGTCCGGACCGAGTTGCGCCGCAACACCTTTGCGGATGAACTTCTTCACCAGCTCGGGCCGCCGTCGGCTGATCTGGAAGAAGAACGTCGCAATCGACACATTCTTCCAACGAGAGACTGCATATGCCGCCTTCGCAGGAAAGAGCCGCCGGAGCCGGTCGGCAGTCTTGTCGCGGTTCGGCACGGACATGACGTAGCTGGGGGAGCGCTGCAGCATCGTCACGTGCTCGGCGGTCTCGGCCATCGCCGGAACAAGCGTCACTGCCGTTGCGCCGCTGCCGATGACGACGACGCGCTTTCCGGCGTAGTCGAGGTCTTCGGGCCAGTGCTGTGGGTGGACGATCGTGCCACCGAATCGCTCCCGGCCGGCGAACTCGGGTGTGTAGCCCGCGCGGTAGTCGTAGTAGCCGCTGCACATGAAGAGGAAGTTGCACGTGTACGCGACGACCTCGGACCCGTACTCCGCCGATACAGTCCACAGGCACTCCGCAGACGACCATTCCGCGCGCACCACACGGTGGCCGAAGCGGATGTGGCGCTCGATGTCGCCGTCTTTCGCGGTCTCGCGAACGTAGTCGAGAATATCTGGTCCGTCGGCGATGGACTTGGCGTTCGTCCACGGCCGGAACGAGTAGCCGAGGGTGTACATGTCCGAGTCGGACCGCACACCTGGGTACCGGAACAGGTCCCACGTACCGCCGATCGCGTCGCGCGCTTCGAGGATGGCGTAGGTGCGGCCGGGACATTTCTCCTGCAGATGGTGTGCTGCGCCTATCCCGGAGAGCCCCGCACCGACGATGAGGACGTCGACTGCAATCCCCCCTCGCTCCGCTCGACCGTCGTGTTCCATCAGCCCAACGTAGCGCCAGTATCCTAGTGATGCGTCCTACCAGGGTAGGAGGCACTATACGAAGGGAAACCCATGTCTACCCGGACCGAGCTCACCCGCATCGACCTGCGCGGACGCGCGACGTCGACTGCCGAACTACGCACCGCGTTGCCGCGGGGCGGAGTCGACGTGGACTCGGTATTACATCTGGTCAAGCCGGTCGTCGATGCAATTCGCGAGCGTGGTGCCGAGGCTGCGCTCGAGTTCAGCGAGAAGTTCGACGGCGTCCGACCCGCGTCGGTACGCGTGCCTGCCGCCGAGTTGACGAGGGCGTTGGCCGAGCTCGACCCCGCGGTGCGGACAGCACTCGAGGTCGCGATCGAACGCACCCGCCTCGTGCACGCTGACCAGCGCCGGACCGACACGAAGACCGAGGTGGTCGACGGCGGCACGGTCACCGAACGCTGGGTGCCTGTCGAGCGCGTTGGCCTCTATGTCCCAGGTGGCAATGCGGTCTACCCGTCGAGCGTCGTGATGAACGTGGTTCCCGCCCAGACTGCCGGAGTGGGCTCACTCGTCGTCGCGTCGCCGCCGCAGAAGCAGTTCGGCGGACTGCCACACCCCACCATCCTTGCCGCGGCTGAATTGCTCGGCGTCGAGGAGGTCTGGGCTGTCGGCGGTGCGCAGGCGGTCGCGCTGCTCGCCTATGGCGACGCGGATCTCGAGCCCGTCGACCTCATCACCGGTCCGGGCAACATCTACGTGACGGCGGCGAAGCGACTTTGCCGTGGGCTCGTGGGTATCGACGCCGAAGCCGGACCGACGGAGATCGCGATCCTCGCCGACGCCACCGCAGACCCGGTTCACGTCGCCGCGGACCTGATCAGCCAAGCCGAGCACGATGTTCTCGCCGCGAGCGTGCTCGTGACCGACAGCCCGGAACTGGCTGACGCCGTCGACGATGCCTTGACCGCTCAGCTCACGATCACCAAGCACCACGACAGAGTGGCAACCGCATTGGCCGGCAGCCAGTCCGGCGTCGTGTTGGTCGACACCATCGACGAAGGCCTGCGTGTCGTCAACGCTTATGCGGCCGAGCACCTCGAGATTCAGACGGCCGACGCGAGCGCGGTCGCGGCTCGAGTGCGTAGTGCCGGAGCGATTTTCGTCGGTCCGTGGTCGCCGGTGTCCCTCGGTGATTACTGCGCCGGGTCGAACCACGTGCTCCCGACTGCAGGCTGCGCACGGCACTCGTCCGGACTGTCGGTCCAGACGTTCCTGCGCGGCATCCACGTCGTCGACTACTCGGAAGCGGCGCTGAAAGAGGTGTCGGGGCACGTGATCACGCTCGCCAATGCCGAGGATCTCCCGGCGCACGGCGAAGCGGTCCGGTTGCGGTTCGAGAAGCTCACATGATCGGGGCGAGCGAAGCGACGGGGAATGTCACCGCGCCTGGTTCGAAAATCACCCTCGACGACCTGCCGATTCGCGAAAGTCTGCGTGGCAAAACGCCGTACGGTGCGCCACAGCTGACGGTGCCGGTGCAGCTGAACACCAACGAGAATCCGCATCCGCCGACGAAGGCGCTGATCGACGATGTGGCCGAGTCGATCCGGGCTGCAGCAGCCGACCTGCACCGCTACCCGGACCGCGACGCGGTTGCGCTACGGACCGACCTCGCCGCATATCTGCGGACGCAGACCGGTGCGCCCGTCGAGACCGCGAACGTGTGGGCGGCCAACGGCTCCAACGAGATCCTGCAGCAACTACTGCAGGCCTTCGGCGGTCCGGGCCGGACCGCACTGGGGTTCGTACCGTCGTACTCGATGCACCCGATCATCTCGACGGGGATCAACACCGAGTGGGTGGAAGCCAAACGCAGCGCGGATTTCTCGCTGGATGTCGACTACGCCGTCACCGCGATTCATGAGCGCAAACCCGATGTCGTCTTCGTGACGAGTCCCAACAACCCGACGGGACACAGCATTCCGTTGGAATCGCTCGAAGCGATCCTCGACGCGACCCCAGGCATCGTCGTCCTCGACGAGGCGTACGGCGAGTTTTCTGCAGCGCCGAGTGCGATCACCCTTATCGACAAGTACCCGACGAAACTCGTTGTATCGAGAACCATGAGCAAGGCCTTCGCGTTTGCGGGCGGTCGGCTCGGGTATCTGGTTGCGGCACCCGCGGTGATCGACGCGATGTTGTTGGTCCGGCTGCCGTACCACCTGTCGGTCGTGACGCAGGCCGCCGCGCGCGCGGCATTGCGGCATGCCGACGAAACCCTCGCCAGCGTCGCCGAATTGGCTGCCCAGCGCGACCGAGTCGCGGCAGCACTGACGGAGGCCGGATTCGACGTCGTCCCCAGCGACGCCAACTTCATCCTCTTCGGCCGCTTCACCGACGCTCCGCGAGCGTGGCAGCACTATCTCGACGAGGGCGTGTTGATCCGCGACGTCGGCATTCCCGGATATTTGCGTGCAACCATTGGCTTGGCGGCCGAGAATGACGAGTTGCTACGTGTGAGTGAGAAATTGACAGCTACCGAGTTGGAGCAATGATGGCCCGCACTGCGCGGATCGAGCGCACGACCAAGGAATCGAACATCGTCGTCGAGTTGAACCTCGACGGCACGGGCAAGGTCGACATCTCCACCGGCGTGCCGTTTTTCGACCACATGCTCACCGCACTCGGTTCCCACGCCAGCTTCGACCTCACGGTGAAAGCCAAGGGCGACATCGAGATCGAGGCGCACCACACTGTCGAGGACACTGCGATCGTCCTTGGTCAGGCGCTAGGTCAAGCGTTGGGGGACAAGGTCGGAATCCGGCGGTTCGGTGACGCCTACATCCCGATGGACGAGACCCTCGTCCACGCCGCCGTCGACGTATCGGGCCGGCCGTACTGCGTCCACACCGGCGAGCCGGATCACCTGCTGCATGCCGTCATCGCAGGCGAGCCTGGTGCGCCGTACTCGACGGTCATCAACCGCCACGTCTTCGAATCGATCGCACTGAATGCGCGCATCGCCCTGCACGTTCGGGTGCTCTACGGCCGCGATCAGCACCACATCACCGAAGCCGAATACAAAGCCGTCGCTCGCGCATTGCGCGCCGCCGTCGAGCCGGACCCGCGGGTCCACGGGGTGCCGTCCACCAAGGGCACGCTCTAACTCGTGCCACGCTCGTTTCGGTGGTTGCTTATCCTATTCGTAGCCACGATCGTGGGGTGGACACTCCTCCTTCCTGTTGTGCCGCTGGCACTTTCCCTCGCGGGGGAGTCCGATGCGATCGCGGGTGCTAGCACAGCCATCTTCATGGCGACGACGGTCTTGGCGCAGCTGCTGACGCCGAAAGCTCTGCGGCGGTGGGGATATCGCCTCGTACTCGCCGTGGGCCTTGCCTTGCTCGGTGTGCCTGCGCTCGCGTTTCTCGCCTTCACCGATGCCGTTCCCGTTCTTGCGATCTCAGCGGTGCGGGGCGTCGGATTCGGGCTGCTGACCGTGGCGGCCAACGCGATGGTCGCCGAAATCGCGCCGCCGCAGCTGCTCGGTCGGGCCGGTGCGGCAGTCGGAATCACGTCGGCCGCTACCCAAACGGTCTGCCTGCCAGCTGGGTTGGCGTTGGCGGAATTCTCGTCGACCACTCCGGTGTTCTTGATCGGCGCGTTGATCCCGACCGCTGGAATTGCGTGCGTGCTGCTGCTTCCACCGGTCACGCGGGAACCGTCGGACATCGCACAGACCAAGGCGCGGCTGCCCTGGTCCGTTTTGCTCGCTCCGGTCTTGGCGATGGCCGTCATGTCCGCGGCGTTCGGCGGGTTCTCGAGTCTCGTCCCGATCGCGACCCTGGGGATCGCGAATGCCGCGACTCTGGCGTTGGTCGTCGCCAGCGCGGCGCTGGTCGCGGGCCGATTCGTCGGTGGCCGAAGTGTCGACCGACTTGGCCCAAGTCGGCTCCTGTTGCCATCGTTGCTCGTCGCCGCCGCTGGTTTGGGCGGCATTGCGCTGGGCTTTCACGGCGGGGTCTCGCTGCCGCTGGTGGTCGTCGGCGCCGCCGCGCTCGGCCTGGGTTTCGGGCTCTGTCAGGCAGACTCGCTCGTGACGGTCTTCACCGCCGCCGGGCCGCACCGCCGAGGCGCTGCAAGCGCCGCGTGGAACGTCGCCTACGACGGCGGCACCGGCGCGGGCGCGTTATCGCTCGGCGTGGTCGCGACGGTCTCCGGCTATTCCATCGTCTTCGCCGTTGCGACGGCAGTCGTCCTTGTTGCTGTGCCGTTCACGTTACGTCTGTGACTACCTCCGAGGTCGCTTTCGCCGCGGAGTTCACACGTGAGGTCGGCTCGCCGCCGGGTGCGTACCGACGCCGGTGCGCGGGCTGACTAATCTTGTGGGGTGACAGCTAAGTCGGTGGCCTTACTGGACTACGGTTCGGGCAATTTGCACTCCGCCCAGCGCGCGCTCGTGCGCGCGGGCGCAGACGTCGAGGTCACGGCGGATTTCGACACGGCACTCGCAGCCGACGGACTTGTCGTTCCCGGCGTCGGCGCATTTGCAGCATGTATGGAGGGCCTGCTCGCCGCGCGTGGCGACCGGATCATCGGGCGTCGGCTCGCCGGTGGTCGGCCGGTTCTCGGTATCTGCGTCGGCATGCAGATCCTTTTCGACCGCGGGGTCGAGTTCGGCGTGGAATCCAAGGGGTGCGGCGAATGGCCCGGCACGGTCGACAGGCTGCCTGCGCCGGTGCTCCCGCACATGGGCTGGAACACGGTGACCGCGCCGTCGGATAGCGTGCTGTTTGCCGGTCTCGACGCCGATACCAGGTTCTACTTCGTCCACTCCTACGCTGCGCAGACGTGGGAGCTCCCACCGTCGGAAACTTTGGCTCCGGCGAAGCTGACCTGGGCCGAGCACGGCGGTCCGTTCCTCGCCGCTGTCGAGAACGGCGCGTTGGCGGCCACGCAATTCCATCCCGAAAAATCCGGTGACGCCGGGGCAGTACTTCTACGGAACTGGGTGAACAGCTTGTGACACAACCCGATAGCGGCCCGCCGTTTTCCTACGCGAAGCTGGCGTTTTTCTCGATCGGCGCCGCATCGTTGGTCCTGTTGGTGACGACGTTCCTGGTCGGCTTGCTGCAGGACGCGAACACGTGGGTGTTGCTGGCCGTCGCCCTCGCCGGTGTGTTCGGCGCGATTGCGGCCATGGGCACCGTCGCGACTCGAATGACGAACAAGGCGTTCCCGAAGACTCCCGAGCGCGGCGATCAGCCGCCGACGCAGTAGGGTTTCACCACGTGAGCCTCGTTTTATTGCCTGCCGTCGACGTTGCAAACGGTGAAGCTGTACGTCTTGTCCAAGGAGCTGCCGGCAGCGAAACGAGCTACGGCTCGCCTCGCGACGCCGCCCTGGCGTGGCAGAACGACGGTGCCGAGTGGGTGCACCTCGTCGATCTCGACGCCGCGTTCGGTCGCGGCAGCAACCGTGAGCTCCTCGCCTCAGTCGTCGGTGAACTGGACGTCAAAGTCGAGCTGTCCGGCGGAATCCGCGACGACGAATCGCTGGAAGCCGCGCTTGCCACCGGTTGTGCCCGGGTGAACCTCGGCACCGCCGCGCTCGAAGATCCGCAGTGGTGCGCACGCTCGATTGCAAAGTACGGCGACCGGATTGCCGTCGGTCTCGATGTGCGGATCATCGACGGCGAGCATCGGTTGCGCGGTCGTGGCTGGGTGAGCGACGGCGGTGACTTGTGGGAGGTGCTCGAACGCCTCGATCGCGACGGCTGCACCCGCTACGTGGTCACAGACGTGGGCAAGGACGGCATGCTGACCGGTCCGAACCTCGACCTGTTGCGCGACGTGTGCGCTGCAACAGATGCGCCTGTCATCGCGTCCGGCGGTGTCTCGACCATCGAGGACCTCGTCGCGATCGCCGAGCTAGTGCCCGATGGCGTCGAGGGCTCGATCGTCGGAAAAGCGTTGTACGCGGGACGTTTCACCTTGGTCGAAGCGCTGGCTGCGGTTTCTGCTCGATGAGCCTGACCGCCGAACCCGCTGCGCTGCTTGCGATTGCGAGCGACCTGCTCGACGCTGCGTCAGAGCGGTTCGTCGCGGGCGTCGGTGCACCGAGCGCGGTCCGCAAAGGTCACGACGACTTCGCGACGGAGATCGATCTCGAGCTGGAGCGCACTCTTTCGGCGGAACTGTTGGAGCGCACCGGAATTCCGGTGCACGGCGAGGAGTTCGGCGGTCCGGAGCTCTCGACCGGCACATCGTGGGTGCTCGATCCGATCGACGGGACGTACAACTACTCCGCGGGTCTGCCGCTTGCCGGGATGCTGCTCGCGTTGGTCGACGACGGTCAGCCGGTCCTGGGCCTCACGTGGCTTCCGTTGCTGGGTGAACGGTACAAATCGATGGTCGGCGGTCCTTTGCTGCGCAACGACGTACCGCTGCCGCCACTCGAAACCGCCACTCTCGCAACGTCGATGATCGGCTTCGGTGCCTTCAACGTCGAGAGCCGAGGCGTGATTCCCGGCGACTACCGGCACCAACTGCTCGGCGCGTTGAGCCGCCTGTCGTCGCGTCTCCGCATGCACGGGTCGACCGGCGTCGACCTTGCCTACACCGCAGCCGGCGTGCTCGGCGGCGCAGTGGTGTTCGGACATCACCCGTGGGACAACGCCGCGGGTGTAGCGCTGGTCCGGGCTGCCGGTGGCGTCGTCACCGACCTTGCCGGCGAGCCGTGGTCGATCTCGTCGCGGTCCGTGCTGGCTGCTGCACCGGGCGTGCATGAGGATCTGTTGGAAATCGTGAATGCGGAGGTGTCCGCGTGACGGGGCGAGCGAAGCGACGGGGGAAACAATGACAGTCGCGGTGCGAGTGATCCCATGCCTCGATGTCGACGCGGGACGTGTCGTCAAAGGTGTCAACTTCGAAAATCTGCGTGACGCAGGCGATCCCGTCGAGCTGGCAGCCATCTACGACGCGCAAGGTGCAGACGAGCTGACCTTCCTCGACGTCACCGCATCGACGTCGGACCGAGGCACGATGATCGACGTCGTCACCCGGACCGCCGAGCAGGTTTTCATCCCGCTGACCGTGGGCGGGGGAGTGCGCAGCGTCGAAGACGTGGACCGACTGTTGCGGGCAGGTGCCGACAAGGTGTCGGTCAACACCGCAGCGATCGCGCGCCCGGAGTTGTTGCGCGAGTTGAGCGAACGGTTCGGCTCGCAATGCATCGTGCTGTCTGTCGATGCGCGCACCGTGCCGGAAGGTCAGGAGCCGACGCCGTCGGGCTGGGAAGTGACGACGCATGGCGGTAAGCGAGGGACCGGCATCGATGCGGTCGAGTGGGCGTTGCGCGGCGCGGAATTGGGCGTCGGCGAAATCCTGCTCAACTCGATGGACGCCGATGGCACCAAGGCGGGCTTCGACCTGCAGATGATCCGCGCGGTCCGGGCGGCGGTGCACGTTCCGGTCATCGCGAGCGGCGGCGCTGGGACGATCGAGCACTTCGCCCCCGCCGTCGAAGCCGGCGCCGATGCGGTGCTCGCGGCCAGCGTCTTCCACTTCGGTGATCTGCGCATATCGGACGTCAAGAACGCCATGCGCGCCGAGGGAATCATCGTCCGCTAGCCCGCGCACGCGGCGACTTCGAGGGTCCGCTCGTGGCCGGCTGCTCGGTTGCCTTCGGCATCTATTGCCTCGACGTTCCATGTCACGGCGCCGGGGTCGGCAAACGGACCCAGCGATGCGGTCCACTCGTCGGGTCCCCAGATCATGTCGATGGAGTTGAGCGCTCCTGCCGGCTCGGTCCAGGTGAGGCGCACTGAGGCGGCCTTGGGAACGCTCGCCCGCACCGGTGCTGCCGTCGGCCCGCAGTCGCCGGTGTAGACGACTGGTTCCGCGGCCGATTGGTACTCGATGACCGGTGGCGTGCGGTCGATCGCGAGCGCTCTCGTCGACGTGGCCTCTGTCGGCGTCATGCGTGTCGTGTGGTCTTCGCGCTTGCCGTTGGGGGCGAGCGCAATAGCTGCACCAGCACCGATGAGCAGTGCGGTGACGCTGACGACGGCAGCGGTAGTTCGAAACCTGGTCACGTCACCTCGCAAGCTCGTCGGCATGGACGACGACGTTATCGCGTAGCGCGCCCCGTTACGCTGAAGGCATGAGCCTCGACCCCGCAATCGCGTCCCGCCTCAAGCGCAACGACGCCGGACTGTTCGCTGCGGTCGCGCAGGAGAAGGCCACCGGTGATGTGCTGATGATGGCCTGGATGGACGACGAGGCGCTCGCTCGCACCCTCGAAACCCGCAGCGCCACTTATTATTCGCGCTCGCGTCAGCAGTACTGGACGAAGGGTGAGACGTCCGGCCACACGCAGTACGTCCACGAGGTCAGGCTCGATTGCGACGGCGACACCGTGCTCCTGATCGTCGACCAGGTCGGTGCCGCCTGCCACACCGGAACGCACACCTGCTTCGACGCGGACGTGCTGCTCGCGCCGAAGCAGGTCTGAGCTACTTCTTGTCGTCGGCCTTGCAGGTCAGCCCTTCAGCGGGCTTCGTGAGGTCGTTGATGTAGGCGAGAACGGCATCGTCGACGCAGGCAATTTCGCTGAACGTGCCGCCGTGCTGAGTGCCCTCGACCGTGATGAGCGAGCCGCCGAGCTGCTTGGCGAGGTCGACACCCGCCTGGTACGGCGTGGCCGGGTCGCCGGTGGTCGAGACGACGACGATGTCGGGCAAGCCCTTGACTGTGATCTCGTGCGGCTGCGACGTCGGCGGAACCGGCCAGAGCGCGCACGAGCCGAGCGGTGCTGCTCCAGTGCCGTGACCGTCATCGGTGAACGGCGCGACCTTACGGATCTCGGTGTCGAGCTCGCCGAGTTCCGCGCGGTCCGTCTCCGCAGGCTTGTCCACACACAGGACGGCGGTATGCGCGTCGTCCTGATTCGCATACGTGCCGTCTTCACGGCGGTCCAAGTAGTCGTCCGACAAGGCGAGGAGCGCATCGCCCTTCTGCGGATTGGCCTTCAGTTCGGTCAATCCGGTCGTCAATTTGTCCCACAGTTCCGGGCTGTAGAGCGCCTGGATGGTGCCGGTGATCGCATCGTTGTAGCCCAGTCCGCGCGGATCTTGTGTTGTCGCAGGCTTTTCGATCAGCGGGTTGACGAGGGCACGATACGCGGCGACTGCCTGCGCGGGGTCGGTGCCGAGCGGGCAATCGGGCTTCTCGGCACATTTGGCGGCGAACTTGTCGAAGGCCTTCTGGAAGCCGGTCCACTGCTTGATCCGGGACTCGCGAACGTCTTCGGCCGGGTTGACCGCGCCATCGAGGACCATCGCGCGGACCTTGTCGGGGAAGGTCTCGGCGTACACCGACCCGATGTGGGTGCCGTAGGAGATGCCGATGTAGGTCAACTTCTCGTCGCCGAGTGCGCCACGAATGACGTCCATGTCGTGGGCAACCTCGCGCGTGCCGACGTGCGCCAGGAAGTCCTTGCCGGTCCGCTCGACGCACTTTTCGACGTCGCGCTTGGTCTCGTCTTCCTGCTCCTTGATACCCGCAGGGGAGTTGTCGATATCGAGGTCCTGCCGGTCGGCGTCCTTTTCTTTGTCGTCGAGGCATTTGATCGTCGGTGTCGACGCGCCGATGCCACGCGGATCGAAGCCGATCACGTCGAAGCGCTCACCGATCTCGGTGCCGATACCGAGGCCCGCAAGCCGCAGGCCCGACGCACCCGGACCGCCCGGGTTGATCAGCACCGAACCGATCTTCTTGCCGGTTGCCCGGGTCCGCGAGATGGCAATTTTCGCCTGGTCGCCGTCGGGATTGTCGTAGTCGACCGGAACGTCGATGCGCGCGCACTGGAGTCCGAAGCTGATGCGGCTGCCACCGGCCTCATAGCCCTTGCAGGGACCCCAATCGACGGTCTGGGTGTAGTACTTTTCCAAACCTGCTGGCGCGGCGTCGGACTTGTCGTCCTTTGTCACGAGCTTGAAGATGACGAAACCGATCACCACCGCGGCGACGATTGCTAAAGCCACGAACGCAAACAGCAGGCCGCGTTTGCTCTTTTTCGGCGGTGCGGACGACGGCTGCTCCGGCGTTGGCGGCGGCGGTTGGTCGGGGATCGACATCTTGGCTCCTCGCGGATGAATACCTCGGTCGGGACATCATTGCAGGTCTACCGTTGAGTTCGAGGATCTAATGGCCGACACGGACGTATTGCGCGAAACGGCGCGGGCTGCGTGCTTGCGCCGCGATTGGCGTGAGGCATATCGGTGCCTCGACGAGGCTCGCGGGTGCTGCGAGCTCGATACAGACGAGCTCGATGCGCTCGGCGAGGCCGCGTGGTGGCTCGGGATCGTCAAAGATGCGCTGTGCACGTCCGAGGAGGTATTTCGGCGACTGCAACAAGCAGGTTCCACCCGGCGTGCCGGGATGAAAGCCGTCGAACTGGGTCTGGCGTGGATTACCCGCGGCGACATCGCCATCGGATCGGGGTGGATCAATCGCGCGAAGCGGATTCTCGCCGAGGTACCCGAAGGGCCCGAGCATGGCTACCTCGGCTACCTCGATGCCATGTTGGCGCTGGAATTCGGTGATCTAGAGCCGACGACGGTCCAGGCTCCGGCATTGCAGCAGATGAGTTCGCGCTACGACGCACCTGCGCTCGAATCGCTGGGTCTGGTCTTGTCCGGACTTGCGGATCTGAAGGAATGTCGGACCGTGGCGGGCTTCGCGAAACTCGATGAGGCAATGCTTCCGGTGCTTGCAGATCAAGTACCGCCGCTGTGGGCCACCGACGTGTACTGCACCGTGATTCATGCGTGTCACTTGCTTGCCGATGTGCGACGCATGCGGTCTTGGACCGACGCGCTGGAACGCTGGTCGGCGAACGTGCCTCAAGCTGTGATGGTTACCGGAATCTGCCGCATTCATCGGCTGCAATTGCGCGGGTTCGACGGCGACTTCGAGGTCGTCGAGCGCCTGCTCATCGAGGCCAGTGAGGCATTGACCGACCTGAACGGTTGGATAGCGGGAGCCGGCTTTCATCAGCTCGGCGACGTGCGGCGGATGCGGGGCGACACAGATCAGGCAATGGCGGCTTACGCGCGTGCGCGTGAACTCGGTATCGAGCCGCAGCCTGGCGAGGCCTTGTTGCAACTCGCCATGGGGAAGGGCGCAGCGGCGTGGACGATGCTTCGGTCTGCGCTCGACTGCGAAGATCGCGTCGGCCGGGCGCGACTGTTGCCGAGCGCCGTGCTCGTCGCGCTGTCGCTCGACAAAGTCGACGAAGCCGAAACATGTTGCCAGGAACTGGAATCGCTCGCAGAGGCATATTGGAGTCCGGGCTTTCGAGCGTGGGCGCGCCATTGCCGCGGAGCAGTATTGGTCACGCGACGTGCGTTCGATGAGGGGCTGCGGGCGCTGCAGGCTGCGGCGCGAGACTATCGCGAGCAGCAGACGCGCTACAGTCTTGCGCAGGTGTACGAATGGATGGCGTTGGCGCACAAAGGCATCGGGGACAATGAACTCGCCGATGCCGACGTTGCGACCGCGCTCGCGATCTATCGCCAGCTCGGAGCCGAGCCCGACGTGCGTAGGCTCGATCGTTCCGAACGGCCTGGTGGGCTCACCGCTCGCGAGGTCGAGATCCTCGCGTGCATCGCCCAGGGCGCTACAAACAAGCAGGTCGCTGCGCAGGTGTTCATCACCGAGAAGACGGTCGGGCGTCATCTGGCGAACATCTACGCCAAGCTGGGTGTCTCGTCGCGGACCGCCGCCGTCGCTTGGGCGCGGGCGAACGCGTTGGTCTGACGTACATCATTTGCTGCACGACCTCGTCGGAAAGATCAGGTATTCGCCCGATGTGTGGGCGTCCCCGGATTTCTAACCTCGAAGGTATGACTAGGACACATGTAAGTTTGCAGCAAAACTTCGCGGGAATCGTTCTGACGCAGGGGGATCCCGGTTACGACGACGCACGCGAGATTTTCAACGCGATGATCGATCGGCGGCCCGCCGTGATCGCCCAATGCAGGACGGTCGAGGACGTGAAGGCAGCGCTGGCCTATGGGCAGCGGGAGGGCCTCGACATTGCGGTGCGGTCCGGCGGGCACAGCGTGGCGGGAGCGAGCGTGATAGACGGCGGCTTGGTCGTCGATCTGCGACTGATGAACGAGGTCAGCGTCGACACAGACGCCCGCACTGCCACGGTCGCAGGGGGTGCAACCTGGGCAGATGTCGACCGCGCATGTCAGCCGCACGGTCTGGCAACTGTCGGTGGGCGCGTGTCGTCGACGGGCGTCGCCGGCCTGACGCTGGGGGGTGGGTCCGGCTGGTTCGAACGCAAATTCGGGCTCGCGTCCGACGCGCTCATCTCCGTCGACCTCGTCACGGCCGACGGACGCGAGGTCACTGCCAGTGCCGAAGAGAACCCGGACTTGTTCTGGGCATTGCACGGTGGCGGCGGAAATTTCGGTGTCGCAACACGTTTCGTCTTCGCGCTGCAGCCGTTGCCGGTCACGGCGTTCGCGTTGTTGCTGTGGTTGCCCGAGACTGCTCGCACCCTGCTGCGGACGTATCGCGACATGGTCGACCGTGGCCTGCCCCTCGACCTCGGTGGTGGCATGGCCTATCTGACCGGTCCACCGTTGCCCTTCGTTCCCGACGAGCTGCAGGGCCGGCGGCTCATCGGCATGATCGCCACTTATGCCGGCTCCGAGGCCGAAATGCGTTCGGCGATCGCACCGTTGCTCGCGTTGAATCCGGTCGCGAGCATGATCGCCGAGCTGCCGTACACGGAGATTCAGTCCGCGCTCGACGATCCGCCGGGATTCCGCAACTATTGGTCTGCGCAGCATCTTGCCGCGTTGTCGGACGAGGCGATCGACGTGTTCATTGCACAGGGTGAAGCGATGTTGGTGCCGTCGCCGTCGCAGCATCTGATCCTCCCTTGGGGTGGCGCGGTCGCCGATCACGCCGAGAATTGGCCGCAGCCGCATCGGAGTGCGGCGTGGGTGGTGCATCCGTTCGGGTTGTGGGAAGACCCCGCTGACGACGACTACGTCATCTCCTGGGCGCGCAATGCCGTCGCGGGTTTGCAGCCGTACTCGACGGGCGCGGTGTACCTGAACTTCATCGGCAACGAAGGCGAAGACCGCATCGTCTCCGGATTCGGACGCGACAACTACGACCGACTTACTCGTGTGAAGGCAGAGTACGACCCGGCCAACGTCTTTCGCCTCAACCACAACATCAAGCCATGGACGCCCTGACATCCGGTGAGTGGCTGATCGCGACCATGACTCAACTGCCCCCGGCAACCTGCCTCCAGATCGCCGACGCCAGCGGTCTGGGGGAGGGCGAGACTCGAACGTGGTTGGCGGCCATGACAGTTGCGGAGCTTGTCTCCTTCGACCCGGTCACCGAGACGTACGCATTGGCACAGCCGTAGATTCGGTCCATGCCTTTGATTCAGATCAGTCAGACGCCCGGATTGACGACCGAGCAGAAGCAAGCCGCCATCGCCGCGGTCACCAAGGCCTACGCCGACGCGACAGGGAAGAACCCCGACGCAGTGTGGGTCACGGTCACCGACATCCCTCGCGAGCACTGGGGTGTGGGCGGCAAACCGTTGGGCTGAGGCTCGTCGGGTTCCATCGCCCCGCGGTGGGGGGGGTCAGCCTCGGTAGATTTAAGGGGTGAGCACGATTGGGTTCTCGGTCCCGGAGGAATTCGAGCTTTCGTACGTCGAAGAGCCGATCCTGGATCTGTACTCCTACGGCCCGTGGCGGATTCCGGATGGGCTACTCGACGAGATGCGAAGCCGTGCGCTGAAGTTGGTCGCGGACCCACGGGTCGCCGAGTGGTCGGGCAACGCCAACGAGGCGTATCGAGAACCGAAAAACGGCATTGCAGACACGATCGACGGTGTCTTGGCGTTCCTGTTCGGGGCGTGCGCTGCGCGGTCGGGGTACTGGGGCGAGAAGGTCTTCACCATCACCGATCCGTTGTTCGTCAGCATGGACCGGTCGCGGCCTCGGTGGAACTTCATTCGTGGTCAGGACGGGCGGTGGCGTCCGCCCGGTTGGGTGATCATGGATGCCGCCACGCAGGATCCCGCGCGACGCGAGATCGGCCTGGCGATGCTGCGCGAATGCGTCGAGGTGTACGACGGTCTCGAACCGATCGAAGCCCGTCGCCAAGCCTTACTGGCACTGATCGACGAACGTGCCGCTGACCCGTTCAAGCACTCGTTCGACCTGTCCGCACCGAACGACGAACTCGCGGACCTGTGGGGCGCGGAAGCGTCGGAAGAGATCGTGAACGTGTTGCCGGAGCTGAGCGGTCCGGTCGGGTACATGACCTGGGCGGCAGACGGTTTCGTCGCAATTCATCGGAAGTTGGTGAATGCGGGTGGTGGCGAGAAGCTTCCGCTCGCGCTGTCGAAGTTGCTCCTCGCAGCGGGGGTGAAGTCGGTACCACCGGCGTTGGTGGCATCGATCGGCGTCGACGTGCTCAAAGAGGTCGATACGAAGATGGGAGAGTTGTCCGCCGCGTTCGACACGACCGAGTGGCAGGACGCCACAGTCCGCTGGCTGGTCCGCCTCAGCGTCGACGGCCATCTCGGCGATGTTCGCACGTGGCTGGACATGGCACGGCGACTCGACGGAGCCGCGTACGGACTGCCGAATCGCGCGCAGACGAGGTACTCGTCGCAGTCGTCGTCGGTCCCGGTCTACGACTTCGAGGAAAGCGTGCGCGGCATGGTCACTCGTCGTCGGGTGATCAATTCGATCGCGAAGGCCACCGCGGTCGCCGACGCCGAACCGGTCCTTGCAGCGGACGACGCAACCGCGCAGAAGAACGACCTCTCGATCATCGGGCAGCCCGAACTGAAGCAGACCATCATCGCTGCCGCCGAAAGTGGCGGATCGGCAATGCGGCTGCTGATCGCGGGGCCGCAGGGGACCGGTAAAGGCGTCGCGGTGGATATGGTCGCCGACGCGTTCCGCCGCGTCGGCGTCAACGAACCGACTCGCTGGATCCCCGCCGCATTGTTCACCGACCGCACGACCGCGACCGCGATCGAAGTCCTGCGTCTCGAGGTCGCGGCGTGCGTCGGCAAGCGGGTGCTCGTCGTCGACGGACTCGACGAGTTGGTCACCTCGACCGAGGTCGACCGCAGCCTGATCCGCGAGTTCCAGCGACTGCTCGACGAACACGAGAGTCTCGACGTCATCGCGCTCTGCGGAGTCGACGGCCATCGCGCGGTCTACGGCGCAAACCCCGCGCTGGCCCGCGAGTTCCGGACCGCCGTCACCAAGGATTTCGACGAAGCCGCGTTTGCGGAGTTGTTCCGTCGGAAGGTCGTTCGTCTCGGCTGCACGGTCGACGACGACACCGTCGCAGCGGCCGGAGCCAAGCTGAAGGCGACACCGCCGTTCCGCAACTTGCGCAACGGTCACCTGGCGTCGGCGTTCGCGTCGGACTCGGTCGTCGCTGCCCGCATGCGGACCGGTGAGAACAAGGTCGACGTGACGGTCGAGGACTTTCCGGAGGACGTCACTGGCGCGGTCATCGCGGTCGGCGATCCGATGGGCGAGCTCGACCTGCTCGTCGGGTTGGACAAAGTGAAGGATGAGGTCCGGCTGCTGCGTGCCGAAGCCGCAGCCTTCAAGCTGCGTCGCGACGCGGGGATCGTCGTCGCACCGCCGGCCCGCCACCTCGCGTTCACCGGCAATCCCGGTACCGGAAAGACAACGGTCGCGCGGCTTTTGGCGCGGATCTACAGTTCGGTCGGCTTGCTGACTTCAGGTCACATCGTCGAGGTATCGCGCGCCGACTTGATCGGTCGCTACATCGGGCAGACCACACCGAAGGTCCGCGCGGCTGTCGAACGTGCGCTCGGTGGCGTGCTGTTCATCGACGAGGCCTACTCGTTGACGCCCCCGAATTCATCCAACGACTACGGTCACGAAGCCGTCGCCAGCCTCGTGAAAATGATGGAAGACCACCGAAGCGACCTCATGGTGATCGTCGCAGGTTACGAGCGCGAGATGGACACCTTCTTGATGTCCAACCCCGGTCTCGAGTCGCGATTCGCGCGCCGCATCAAGTTCCCCGACTACACCAAAGACGACTTGAGCGCGATCTTCGAGACGATGGTCCGCGAATCCGGCCTTCGAATGGAAGACGGCGTGCCTCAGCGCGTCTCTGGGATGCTCGCCGCGCAGAAAAGCGACCGCGGCTTCGGCAACGCGAGGGCTGCCCGCAACCTGCTCGAGGCGATTCTCGGTCGCCAAGCGGTCCGCCTGACGAGCATGCCCAAGACCCCCGACACCGACGAAGTCCGGCTCATTCGACTAGTCGACATCCCCGACGTCGAGGAGAAGATCGACGATCGGCCAGGTCAGTACCTCTAAGGCTTTAAGGGCGGGCGCCTATCCACAGAGGGATGGCTATCCACAGGGCAATCTGCGACCTGGGCTTTTGCTGAAGAGCGCATATCAGGGTGTGTCAACGTCTGACCGTGACAGAACCACTCCCGGGACCGTTTCGTCGTTCTGATGTCCTGAAGAACGGTCTTTTGTGCCGGTACCAAGTGGACCGCGACTACGTCCGGCTCTACCCGGACACCTACGTGCACAAAGACATCGAAGTGAATGCGACGGTTCGAGCGCAAGCGGTCTGGTGCTGGTCGGGCGGCCGTGGCACGCTCGCGGGCTGGTCGGCGGCGGCCGTACTGGGAGCCAAATGGATCGATGACAGCGAGCCGGGCGGTCTGAGCTCGGTATGTCACCGCCGAACTCCGGCCGGCATTGAACTGTTTCGCGAGCGGCTGGCCGATGCCGACCGACAGCAGCGGCGCTCCTTAACCGTCACAACACCAGAACGGACTGCATTCGATCTCGGCCGACGCCTGCCGCTCGACCGTGCGGTCGAGGCTGTGGACGCCATCTACCAAGCGACCGGCCTCACGCGCGAGCAACTGTCGAAGTACGCCGACGGTCAGCCCGGGGCACGGGGATTGGTGCAACTTCGCGAGGTCATCGAGCTTTCGGACGAAGGTGCCGAGTCGGTGTGGGAAACGAGGACTCGCATGGCGATCATCGCAGACGGTTTTCCACGGCCGGACTCCCAAGTTCACGTTTACGACGCCGACGGGCGGTTCATCGGTCGCGCGGACCTCGGCTGGCGGAAGTGGCGGGTCCTGGTGGAATACGACGGCGACGACCATTTCAACTACGAGCAACGCAACCGCGATGTCGAGCGGTGGAACGCACTGGAAGCCGCGGGGTGGCGCGTGATCAGAGTCAAGAAGCGGCAGTTGATGTACGGACGCGCGCTACTAATGCGCCAAATTAGTCAAATTCTGCGCGAGGCCGGCGCACCGGTGTAAACGAATGGACTCCCAGTGCTCAATTTCGAGGCGATACTGAGCACTGAGAGTCCACTCGGCGGAACTAGGGGTGTGGACGGTCTGCGCGCTCGATGCGGTCGGCGGCGATGTCGAGGGCCTCGCGGTCGCGGGCCTTACGTAGTTGCTTACCGCGGACCTTGTATCTCGTGACGAAGAAGGCCACGGCAATCCAGGCGAGGACGGCAACGATCGCGCCGACCAGGCTTGCGCCACGGAAGCCGGGGGCTTCGACGTCGAGACTGCGCTGACCGGAATGGGCGCCGTTGCCGCTGCCGAGGACGATCGTGAGGGTCATGAGGTTCGGAATCGCTGCGATGAACGCCAGAACCACGGCTATTCCGCCGATGACCTTGCCGCCGCGTTTGCGAAATCGCAGGCCGCCGATCAGGAGCAGGAAAAGTGGCACGAAAGTACACACCGCGCCGATGACGAGGCCGGTCCCGATTCCGCGGGTGAAGCTTTGATTGGCGATGTTGCCGATCTTGATACCCCACCAGCGCGGAATGAACGCCGACAGCGCGAAGTACATGACGACCAGAATGACCAGCACGACGGCGGCCAAGATCGCGCGTCGGATCCAGACTTGCGCAGCCGGCTTACCTGTTGTTACGGGGGGTGCTTCGCTCTGCGGATTCATCGACCGTCTCCTCCCTATCGGTTCTTCAGAAAGTCGAGCGCTTGGTCCGCATGCGTGTTGGCTCGCAACTCACTGGCGATCACCTTCAACACCGTGCGGTCGGTGTCGATGACAAAAGTCTGCCGTCTGACGGGTGCCAATTTGCCGAGAATGCCCCTTTTGACTCCGAATTGGGTCGCGACAGTGCCGTCGGCGTCGGACAGCAACGGATAGTCGAGCGACTGTTTGGCGGCGAAGCCCTCCAGCACGGAGACGGGGTCGACACTGATGCCGACCTGCGATGCGCCGACTGCCGCGAACTCGCTGTTGAGGTCACGGAAGTGACATGCCTCCGCGGTGCACACCGGCGTGTTGGCCGCTGGATAGAAGAACAGCACGACAGGTCCGTCGGCGAGTAGGTCGTCCAACGACCTCGTCGTCCCCGATTGATCCTGCAGTGCAAACTGTGGTGCCCGATCACCTTGCTTCACTGAACCGACACTACCGGTGCGACGTTGTCTTCGGTGTGGCTGGGATGATGATGCGCATGCATGGCGAGACGACGTCCATCCCACCTGCGCCTTCCATTGCGGGTTCAGGGGATTCGACTACCACCCGCGAACAGTTCCGTCTGCTTGCCGCTGAACATCGCGTCGTTCCGGTGACGCGAAAGGTACTGGCCGACTCGGAAACTCCGTTGTCGGCGTACCGGAAACTGAGCGCAGACGGTCCGGGGACCTTCCTGTTCGAGTCTGCCGAGAACGGCCGGTCGTGGTCGCGGTGGTCGTTCATCGGCACTGGTAGTGCATCGGCGCTGACGGTTACCGACGGCGAAGCGGCATGGCAGGGAACGATTCCCGCCGACGCGCCGTCGGGCGGCAACCCGCTCGAAGCATTGCGCGAAACGCTGGAGTTGTTGCAGACCGAGCGGCTCCCGGGCCTTCCGCCGCTGACGGGCGGAATGGTCGGCTTCCTCGGCTACGACGCGGTACGCAGGATCGAAAAGCTGCCGTCAATCGCCGTCGACGATCTGCACATCCCCGAGATGGTCATGCTGCTGGCGACCGACATCGCGGCGTTCGACCACCACGAAGGCGCGATCACGTTGATCGCCAACGCGGTGAACTGGAACGGCACCGACGAGCGTGTCGACGAGGCGTACGACGATGCGGTCGCGCGGCTGGACAAGATGACCGCGGCATTGGCTGCGCCAGCGGTGTCGACCGTCTCCACGTTCGACCGGCCTCAACCGGAATTCCGGCGCCAGCGCACGACCGAGGAATTCGGCGCGGGCGTTCGTCGGCTCGTCGAGGAAATCGAGGCTGGCGAAGCGTTCCAGGTCGTGCTGTCGCAGCGCTTCGAAATGGACTTCGATGCCGAGCCGATCGACCTCTACCGGATGCTGCGTGCATCGAACCCGAGTCCGTACATGTATCTGCTGCACGTCCCGGACGGTCACGGCGGGACCGCGTTCTCCATCGTCGGATCCAGCCCCGAAGCGCTCGTGACCGTGCAGGACGGCGTCGCGACGACCCATCCGATCGCAGGCACTCGGTGGCGCGGAGCGTCGGAGGAAGACGACATCCTGCTCGCCAAGGGACTGCTCGCCGACGAGAAAGAGAACGCCGAGCATTTGATGCTCGTCGACCTCGGTCGCAACGATTTGGGCCGGGTGTGCGAGCCGGGGACCGTGAAGGTCACCGACTACCGCCACATCGAGCGCTACAGCCACGTGATGCATCTGGTGTCGACGGTGTCGGGCAGGCTCGCGGAAGGCAAGGTCGCGCTCGACGCGGTCGCAGCGTGCTTCCCGGCGGGCACGTTGTCGGGTGCGCCGAAGGTCCGTGCGATGGAACTGATCGACGAGTTGGAACCGACTCGTCGCGGGATCTACGGCGGGATCGTCGGCTACCTCGATTTCGCCGGTGACGCTGACACAGCCATCACCATCCGGACCGCCCTGGTCAAGGACGGCGTCGCCTACGTCCAGGCCGGGGCAGGAGTGGTCGCCGACTCCGATCCCGAGTACGAAGACACCGAAGCGCGGAACAAAGCAATGGCCGTCTTGAGCGCGATCGCCGCGGCCAAGACGGTCCGGGCGTACGGCGGTGCGCCTGCATGACGTCAACGGTCCGGCGCTACCCGATCGTCGCTGCGCTTGCGCTTGCTGTCGCCGCCGCCTGTTTGTGGGGGGCGGGGAAGCTGACGTGGGTGACGGTGCATTCCTCCGACGGACTCGGCGCCGATCGCACCGACGACATCGCGGGCAGTGTCTGGGCAGCGGCACTGACGCCGCTCGCGTTGGTGTTGGTGGCGGGAATCGCCGCGGTCTTCGCCGTTCGCGGATTGGCGTTGCGAGGCCTCGGAGTCGTTCTCGCGGCTGTCGGCGTCGCGGCCGCAATTCCAGCAATCTCGCTGCTCGCAGGTGGTGCCACGAACGACCGCGCGGGTCGGATCGCCGAGTTGAAGGACCGCGCCGTGGTCACCTCGGTACAGACCGCTCCACTTGCCGCTGCGCTTGCGCTCGTGGGTGCTGCGGCAGCTGTCGCAGCCGGAGCGCTGATTGTGGCTCGACGGTCCGACCGCGGCGGTCTGTCGTCGAAGTATGCAAACCCCGCTGTGCGTCGCGAGGCCGCAATTGCAGGTGACGGCGAGGTCTCGCAGCGCTCGCTATGGGACGCGCTCGACGCCGGAGCGGACCCGACAATAGAAGGTGAGTCCGACGTTGGCACCCAAAGATGAGCAACGCCACACGGCCATCTACGCTAATCAGAATTCGAACGCAGCCCGACCGCGTTCGGAAGACGCCCCAGAAAGGATTCGGGCCACGATGACTGTTCTCGACTCGATTCTCGACGGGGTCCGCGCCGATGTCGCCGCCCGCGAGGCCATCACAGACTTCGCCGCGATCAAGGCCGCAGCGCTCAAAGCACCGGCTGCACTCGACGCCATGGCCGCGCTTCGCGAGCCGGGCATCGGTGTGATCGCGGAAGTGAAGCGCGCAAGCCCGTCCAAGGGTCCGCTCGCCGAGATCGCGGATCCGGCTGAGCTGGCACTGGCGTACGAGTCCGGCGGCGCCCGAATCATCAGCGTGCTCACCGAGGGGCGGCGCTTCCACGGCTCGCTCGACGACCTCGACGCGGTTCGCAAAGCGGTCAGCATTCCGGTGCTGCGTAAGGACTTCATCGTCGGCCCGTACCAGATCCACGAGGCTCGCGCGCACGGCGCAGACGTCATCTTGCTGATCGTGGCGGCTCTCGAGCAGCAGGCGCTCGCGTCGTTGCTGGACCGCACGGAATCCCTCGGCATGACCGCGCTCGTCGAGGTCCACACCGAGGAAGAAGCGGACCGCGCGCTCGACGCGGGAGCTTCGGTCATCGGCGTCAATGCGCGCAACCTCAAGACGCTCGAGGTCGACCGTGATTCGTTTGCTCGCATCGCACCCGGATTGCCTTCCGGCGTCTTGAAGATCGCCGAGTCCGGCGTGCGCGGCACGGCAGACTTGCTTGCTTACGCCGGCGCCGGTGCCGACGCTGTACTCGTCGGTGAAGGGCTTGTCACCAGCGGCGATCCGCGGACCGCGGTGGCCGATCTCGTGACTGCAGGTACGCATCCGTCCTGCCCGAAGCCCTCACGCTGAACGTGTGAGTGTGCGCAGCCGTTGTTAGTAGGGGCAGGCTGGACCGATGACAACAGGTGAAGGGTTAACCATGCGAACGACGCCGGATTCGATTCTGGATGCGAAGGGCGCGGGAGTCCCCCGGGCGAGTGCGGGTATCTCGGAGAAGAGCGCGCACGAGCCAGATGTCGGCGGCCACTTCGGCGTCTACGGCGGTCGGCATGTGCCGGAGGCGTTGATGGCCGTGATCGAAGAGGTCACCGCCGAGTACGACAAGGCTCGGATCGATCCGGCGTTCCTCGATGAACTCGACCGTCTGCAGCGCGACTACGTCGGCAGGCCGTCGCCGCTCTACGAGGCAACGCGGCTGAGCGAACATGCGGGTGGCGCGCGAATTTTCCTCAAGCGCGAGGATCTCAACCACACCGGCTCGCACAAGATCAACAATGTGATCGGTCAAGCACTGCTCGCCAAGCGGATGGGCAAGACGCGGATCATCGCCGAGACCGGAGCCGGTCAGCACGGTGTTGCGACGGCCACCGCGTGTGCCTTGTTCGGCCTCGAATGCATCATCTACATGGGTGCGGTCGACACCGAGCGGCAGGCGTTGAACGTTGCGCGGATGCGCCTGCTCGGCTCGAAGGTTGTGTCGGTCGAATCCGGTTCGCGCACTTTGAAGGACGCGATCAACGAAGCGCTGCGCGATTGGGTTACCAACGCGCACAACACCTACTACTGCTTCGGTACCGCAGCCGGTCCGCACCCGTTCCCGATGCTGGTCCGCGACTTGCAAAGAATCATCGGGCTGGAGGCACGCGCACAGGTGCAGGCGCACACCGGGCGGTTGCCCGACGCGGTTACCGCCTGTGTCGGTGGCGGTTCCAACGCGATCGGCATCTTCCACGCATTCATCGACGATCCCGGCGTAAAGCTCGTCGGCTATGAAGCGGCTGGCGACGGCGTCGAAACCGGCAGGCACGCTGCCACTTTCACCGGCGGCACGCCGGGCGCATTTCAAGGTGCGTACTCGTACCTGCTGCAGGACGAAGACGGTCAGACGATCGAATCGCATTCCATCTCGGCAGGTCTCGACTACCCAGGCGTCGGTCCGGAGCACGCGTTCCTGAAGGACACGGGCCGCGCGCAGTACCTCCCGATCACCGACACCCAGGCGATGGACGCGTTGCTGCTCCTGAGTCGTTCGGAGGGCATCATCCCCGCGGTCGAATCCGCACACGCAGTGGCCGGCGCGTTGGAACTCGGCAAGGAACTGGGGGAGGGCGCCATCATCGTCGTCAACCTGTCCGGCCGCGGTGACAAGGACATGGACACGGCTGGTAAGTGGTTCGGGCTGTTCGATAAGGAGTCCGCGAAATGACGTCACGACTCGCACCAACATTCGCCGCCTGCCGCGCCGAGAACCGCGCCGCCCTGATCGGTTACCTGCCTGCCGGCTACCCCGACCTCGCTGGTTCGATCGACCTGTTCAAGGCCATGGTCGAATCCGGTTGCGACATCATCGAAGTGGGCGTCGCCTACTCCGATCCGGTGATGGACGGTCCGACGATTCAGGCCGCCGCCGAGCAGGCGTTGCGCAACGGAATCCGCGTTCGTGACGTCTTCACCGTCGTTGAGCAGATTGCGTCCGTCGGCGGCAAAGCCGTCGTCATGACCTACTGGAACCCAGTGCTTCGCTACGGCGTCGACGCGTTCGCCCGCGACCTCGCAGCCGCAGGCGGGCTCGGCCTCATCACGCCGAACCTCATCCCCGAAGAGGCCGACGAGTGGATCGCCGCGTCGCACGCGCACGACCTCGACCGCATCTTCCTTGTCGCGCCGTCATCGACAGAGGAACGTTTGGCGATGACGCTCGAGGCGAGCAGCGGCTTCGTCTACGCCGCGTCGACCATGGGTGTGACGGGTGCGCGCGACGCGGTCTCGTCGGCTGCACCGGAGCTGACTGCTCGCATTCGCGCCCACTCCGATATCCCGGTGGGTGTCGGCCTCGGTGTGCGGTCCGGCGCGCAGGCTGCGGAAATCGCGCAGTTCGCGGACGGCGTCATCGTCGGGTCCGCGTTGGTTTCGGCGGCGGGAATCGGCGTGGATGCGGTCCGTACTCTCACCACCGAGCTAGCCCAAGGTGTGCGCTCCGCTACCGTTGCGTCGTGACTTCCAGCTTGTTGACTTCGTCCGCGCAAGTTTTGGCGTACATCCCTAGCCCTCCACGGGGCGTCTGGGAGCTCGGTCCGTTTCCTCTTCGCGCATATGCCTTGTTCATCATCATCGGCATCATCGTCGCTATCTACTGGGGTGAGCGGCGCTGGATCGCACGCGGTGGCGACCCAGGGACGATTCTCGATGTCGCCATCTGGGCTGTGCCATTCGGCTTGATCGGTGGACGGCTGTACCACGTTGCCACCGACTGGCCGACGTACTTCGGCGACGGCAAGCACCCGATCGACGCATTGAAGATCTGGCAGGGCGGGCTTGGCATCTGGGGCGCAGTCCTGTTCGGTGCACTCGGTGCGTGGATCGGCTGCCGTCAGCGTGGAATTCCGTTGCCCGCGTTGGGCGATGCTATCGCTCCCGCAATCTTGCTTGCGCAGGCCATCGGCCGGCTCGGCAACTACTTCAACCAGGAACTGTACGGTCGCGAGACTCACCTGCCCTGGGGCCTAGAGATCTATCAGCGCTTTGATACCTCCGGTGTCAAAGACGACTTGAACGGCATCTCGAACGGCGTCGTCGCCGGCGTGGTCCATCCGACGTTCCTGTACGAGTTGCTGTGGAATCTCATCGTCGTCGGACTGCTTGTGCTCATAGACAAGCGATTCAAGATAGGTCACGGCCGGCTGTTCGCGCTGTACGTCGCGTTGTATTGCGTCGGCCGATTCGGCGTCGAATTGCTGCGCGTCGACCACGCCTCGCACATTGCCGGAATCCGTATCAACCTGTTCACCTCGGTGATCGTCTTCGTCCTTGCAGTCGCATATGTGATCTTTGCGAAGAAGGGACGAGAAGATCCCGCCGACTTGAAGTCCGTTGTCGCCCTTGCCGGCTCCGATTCCGATGAATCGGAAGAGTCCGATGAATCCGACGAGATCGTGGAGATCATCGACGAGGACGAGACGGAAGTCCCGACCGTCATCGCACCGCCGAAGCGTGGCGGCTTGTTCAAACGCGGCGGGGTGGCTGAAAAGGAAGTCACCGACGACGACGCCTGGGTCGAGTCGCTGAAGGCTGACGCGCCGGCCGAGGCCGAAAAGGGTGCACCGGAGCCCACGCCTGCGGTCGGTGAGGACGCAGTCGACGAGCCTGAGCCTGAGGTAGTCGCGCCGCCGAAGGGTGGGTTGTTCAAACGCACGCCGAAGCCCGCGCCTGCGGTGGTGGAGGATGCAGCGCCGGAGCCTGAGCCCGAGGCGGAACCTGAACCTGAACCTGAGCCTGAACCGGTGAAGGAGCCCGAGCCCGAGCCGGAGCCGGAAGTTACCGAACCTGAGGTTGCCGTGCCGATGTCCAAGCAAGAGGGTCGGCTGAGCGGGCTGATTCGCCGCGTTCGCGGGAACTAACTGCATGAATGGCCCATTGACTCGATCTAACTGAGTGAATGTCGCATTGATGCGACCAGCGGGGCGAAGTTGATCTTGTCGGTTGCCCAATAGCTGCTAGGCTTGATCAACTCGATGACCGAGAGGCTTCACGGGCCGCTGCTGTCCCGGTTACCGGACAGCACACAAAGCCTGTTGACTGTGTGCGCTGGCGTTTTCGTCCGCCGGCAGACGCGGAGGTGCCCCGTGCTTTTCTCGCAAATTCCCCCAGCGCAGGGTTTGTACGATCCTGATCGGGAATCCGATTCGTGTGGTGTGGCGATGATCGCGCATATCGGCGGGGTGAGGTCGCATTCGATTGTGTCCGATGGTTTGCTGGCGCTCGAAAATCTCGACCATCGTGGGGCAGCCGGTGCTGAGCCGAACAGCGGCGATGGGGCTGGGATTCTGATCCAGCTCCCGACCGAGTTGTTCAGCGCCGCAGTCGACTTCGATCTGCCGGCACCCGTTCCCGACGGCACCAACGCCTATGCCGTCGGCGTCTGTTTCCTGCCGCAGGACGAGGAAGAGCGCGCAACGGCCGTGGCTGAGGTCGAGGCGATCGCGGCGGAAGAACGCATCGAGGTGCTCGGGTGGCGCGAGGTTCCAGTGGACGCGGTCGGTGCCGATATCGGTCGCACAGCAATGAGTTGCGTGCCGTACATGAGTCAGCTGTTCGTGACCGCACCGGGACTCGGTGGAATCGCCCTCGACCGTGCGGTCTATCCGCTACGCAAGCGCGCGGAGCACACGGCTTCGGTGTACTTTCCGTCGTTGTCGAGCCGCACCATCGTCTACAAAGGCATGCTGACGACCGCGCAGCTCCCGCTGTATTTCCCGGACCTGCGCGATCCGCTCTGCCAAAGTGCAATCGCGATTGTGCATAGTCGGTTCTCGACCAACACGTTCCCGTCATGGCCGCTGGCGCATCCGTTCCGCTTCGTGGCGCACAACGGTGAGATCAACACCGTGCGCGGCAACCGGAATCGGATGCGCGCTCGCGAGGCATTGCTGGCCAGTGACCTGATTCCTGGTGATCTGAGCAGGCTGTTTCCGATCTGCACACCCGACGCATCGGACTCGGCGTCGTTCGACGAGGTGCTCGAGTTGTTGCACCTGGGCGGACGGTCGCTGCCGCACGCGGTGATGATGATGGTGCCGGAGGCGTGGGAGAACCACACGTCCATGGCCCCGGACCGGCAGGCCTTCTACGAGTACCACGCATCGATCATGGAGGCCTGGGACGGACCGGCGTGCGTGACGTTCAGCGATGGCTCCTGTGTCGGTGCAGTACTGGACCGCAACGGATTACGGCCAGGCCGGTGGTGGCAGACCGTCGACGACCGAGTGATTCTCGCCAGCGAAGCCGGGGTGTTGCCGGTGTCGCAGGATCAGGTCGTCGCGAAAGGACGGCTGCAACCAGGCCGGATGTTCCTCGTCGATACAGCCGAGGGCCGAATCGTGTCCGACGACGAGATCAAATCCAAGCTCGCTGGAGCGCGTCCGTACGACCAGTGGCTCTACGCCGGGCTGTTAGGCCTGGAGACTCTGCCTGCGCGCCAACGTCTTCCGCACAATCACGAGTCGGTGGTGCGCAGGCAGCAAGCATTCGGCTATACCGAGGAAGACCTGCGAATATTGCTGTCGCCCATGGCCGCGAGCGGCGGAGAACCGTTGGGCTCCATGGGGACCGACACACCGGTGGCCGTGCTCTCGCAGCGACCTCGGTTGTTGTACGACTACTTCATCGAACTCTTTGCCCAAGTGACCAATCCGCCGCTCGACGCGATTCGCGAAGAGATCGTCACCTCGCTTCGCAGGGTGGTGGGACCGGAGCAGAATCTGCTCGACCCGACGCCTGCGTCCTGTCGACAGCTCGTGTTGCCGTGGCCGGTGCTCGACAACGACGAACTCGGCAAGATCGTCCACATCAACGACGACGGCAACCATCCCGGGCTGGCTGCCACTGTGCTCCGCGCGCTCTACGACGTCGAGCGGGGGAGTGCGGGACTGGCGGAGGCACTCGACGAACTTCGCCTGGCCGCTACGAACGCGATTGCCGCGGGCTTCCGAATAATTGTTATCTCCGACCGTGATTCGGACCATTCGCGTGCGCCGATTCCGTCGCTGTTGGCCATCTCGGCGGTCCATCACCATCTGGTTCGCACCAAGCAGCGGACCCAGGTCGCTGTGGTCATCGAGTCCGGCGACGCCCGCGAGGTACATCACATAGCTACGCTGATCGGATTCGGTGCGGGTGCGGTAAACCCTTATCTGGCAATGGAATCGATCGAGGACCTGATCAACCAGGGCGAGCTGACGGGGATCGAGGCCAGCGTCGCGACGCGCAACTACCTCGTCGCGCTCGGCAAGGGCGTGCTGAAGGTGATGTCGAAGATGGGCATCTCGACCATTGCTTCCTATACGAGCGCACAAGCTTTCGAGGCGATCGGCCTCGACAAGGAGCTGGTCGACGAATACTTCACGGGCACGGTCAGCCAACTGGGCGGCGCCGGACTCGACGTGCTCGCCGACGAGGTGAAGCTCCGGCACCGACGTGCCTACCCCGACAACCCGACTGCGGTCGTGTACCGCGGGCTCGACGTCGGCGGTGAGTACCAGTTCCGGCGCGAGGGTGAATTGCACTTGTTCACACCGGAGACTGTGTTCCTGCTGCAGCACGCGACCCGAACCGGCCGTCGCGACGTCTTCGCAAAATACAGCGACGAGGTCGACCGGTTGTCAGCCGAAGGCGGAAGTTTGCGGGGGCTCTTCGGATTCCGTGAGGGCCTTCGACCGCCGGTGCCACTCGACGAAGTCGAAAGCGCCGACGAAATCGTGAAGCGGTTCAACACGGGCGCGATGAGTTACGGGTCCATCTCCGCAGAGGCGCACGAGACGATGGCCGTTGCGATGAACCGCCTTGGTGGCCGGTCGAATTCGGGTGAAGGCGGCGAGGACACGGACCGGCTGTACGACCTCACCCGCCGCAGCGCCGTGAAGCAGGTCGCAAGTGGCAGGTTCGGCGTGACGAGCGACTATCTGGTCAACGCGACCGACATCCAGATCAAGATGGCGCAAGGCGCCAAACCTGGTGAGGGCGGTCAGCTCCCGGCGTTCAAGGTGTATCCGACGATCGCGAAGACGCGGCACTCGACCCCAGGTGTCGGACTGATCAGCCCGCCGCCACACCACGACATCTACTCGATCGAAGACCTCGCCCAGCTCATTCACGACCTGAAGAACGCCAACGACAAGGCAAGAGTTCACGTCAAATTGGTGAGTTCGGTCGGTGTCGGGACCGTCGCGGCGGGAGTGAGCAAGGCCCATGCCGACGTGGTGCTGATTTCCGGGTACGACGGCGGCACCGGCGCGACGCCGTTGACCTCTATGAAGCACGCCGGCGCACCGTGGGAAATCGGTCTCGCAGACGCACAGCAAACGTTGGTGCTCAATGGACTTCGCGATCGCATCACAGTGCAGTGTGACGGCGGGCTACGGACCGGACGCGACGTGATCGTCGCCGCGCTCCTCGGCGCGGAGGAGTTCGGCTTTTCGACGGCGCCGCTGATCGTCGCTGGTTGCATCATGATGCGCGTCTGTCACCTTGATACGTGCCCGGTCGGCGTGGCGACGCAAAATCCCGAGCTGCGCAAGAGATTCAACGGAAAGCCGGAGTTCGTCGAAGAGTTTTTCCGGTTCATCGCCGAAGATGTTCGAAAGTATCTGGCTCGGCTGGGATTCCGCAGTGTCGACGAAGCGGTCGGGCGAGCGGACGCCCTGGATACTGCTGCGGGAATTGCACATTGGAAGAGTGCGGGCCTCGACCTGAGCCCGATCTTCCACGTTCCGGTCGACGACGACGGCGCGCACTTCACTCAGCGTCGTCGCGAGCGCGACCAAGACCACGGTTTGGTGTTCGCGCTCGACCAGACTCTGATCCAACTTGCCGAAGGCGCTTTGGAGGACGCGCGGCCAGTGCATCTGGAGCTACCGGTGCGCAACGTCAACCGAACGGTCGGAACTTTGCTCGGCGCGGAGGTCACGCGGCGATACGGCGCGAACGGTCTGGCCGACGACACGATCCGAGTGACGCTCACGGGATCTGCCGGTCAATCGGTCGGTGCGTTCCTGCCGCCCGGTATCACGCTCGAATTGATCGGCGACGCGAACGACTATGTAGGCAAAGGACTTTCCGGCGGTCGGGTAGTCGTGCGACCCGACGATTCGACGCTGTTCTTGGCAGAAGACAACGTCATTGCCGGAAATACTGTGCTGTACGGCGCGACGTCGGGTGAAGTTTTCCTGCGCGGCTTGGCTGGCGAACGGTTCTGTGCCCGCAACTCCGGGGCGACGGCAGTTGTCGAAGGACTCGGCGACCATGCGTGCGAATACATGACGGGCGGTCGCGTGGTCGTGCTCGGACCGACTGGCCGCAACATCGCGGCAGGAATGTCAGGCGGCATCACCTACGTTCTCGATCTCCATCCGCCGAACGTCAATCTCGCAATGGTGGAGCTCGATTCACCTGATCCCGATGATCTCTCGTGGTTGCGAGGCACCATCGAAGCGCACGTTCGGTGGACCGGTTCGTCGGTCGGGAAATCCATTCTCGCCGATTGGCCGAGGCGGTCGCGGCTGTTCACCAAGGTCATGCCGACGGATTACAAGCGTGTTCTCCAGGCGACGCGGTTGGCCAAGGCCGAAGGCCGCGACGTCGACGCTGCGATTATGGAGGCGGCACGTGCCTGACATTCACGGGTTTCTCAACGTCCAGAAGCAGGATGCGCCGAAACGCCCTGCGGCCGAACGGATCAATGACTGGCGGGAGATCTACGCCGAGCCGTCGCTGACCGAGCGTGCCAAAGAGGTGTCGGTCCAGGCGCGTCGATGCATGGACTGTGGTATTCCGTTCTGCCACAGCGGTTCCTCGGGTTGCCCGCTGGGCAACTTGATCCCCGAATGGAACGACCTTGCCCGACGGGGGCGTTGGTCTGCCGCGATCGAACGGCTGCACGCAACAAACAACTTTCCGGAGTTCACCGGCCGCGTCTGCCCGGCGCCGTGCGAGGCCGCATGCGTGTTGTCGATCGCCGAGAACGACACCGGCGGCAGCGTCACGATCAAACGGATCGAGCAGACCATCGCCGACGCCGCGTGGGAGAACGGTTCGATCACACCGCAACTCGCGGCCGTGAGCACAGGACGATCGGTCGCTGTGGTCGGATCCGGACCTGCGGGACTGGCGGCCGCGCAACAGCTGACCCGTGCAGGGCACAACGTGACCGTGTTCGAGCGCGACGACCGCCTCGGCGGCCTGCTGCGCTACGGCATTCCGGCATTCAAAATGGACAAGGGCGTGCTCGATCAGCGGCTGAACCAGATGCGTGCCGAGGGAACGCGTTTCGTCACCAGCTGCGAAGTCGGCGTGGATCTCGAGATTTCGGCCTTGCGCAGCCAATACGACGCCGTCGTGCTGGCGGTCGGTGCGTTGCGCGCTCGCGACGACCACTCGATCGAAGGTCGCGACCTCGCCGGCGTGCATCTTGCGATGTCGCACCTGGTGCCGTCGAATCGGGAATGTGAAGGTGACGGTCCGACGCCGATCAGCGCGCGTGGCAAACACGTCGTCATCATCGGCGGTGGCGACACCGGCGCGGACTGTCTGGGTACCGCGCACCGGCAAGGTGCGGCGTCGGTGACCCAGCTCGACTACAACCCCGAACCGCCGTCCGAGCGCGACGCAGCGGTAACGCCCTGGCCAGCGTGGCCCTTGGTGTTACGGACCTCACCGGCGCATGCCGAAGGCGGGGTGCGCCGCTATCAAGTCGCGGTTCGTCGGTTCCTGGGTGACGACGCCGGCAATGTGCGGGCGATGGTGCTCGCCGAGGTCAAGGTCGAGCGGGACGCAGACGGCAGGCGATCCATCGTTCCGGTCGGCGAAGAAGTCGAATTGCCCTGTGACATGGCCTTGTTCGCCATCGGATTCGAAGGGGTCGAGCACATGGCGCTGCTCGACGAATACGGGCTGGAGCTGAACCGGCGCGGCGTGCTGTCGTGCGGTCCGGACTACCAGACCACGGTCCCGGGCGTTTTCGTTTGTGGCGACGCGCATCGTGGCGCCTCGCTGGTGGTCTGGGCAATCGCCGAAGGTCGCTCTGCGGCACAAGGAGTCGACATGTATCTGATGGGCGCGTCCGACCTCCCCGCGCCGGTACATCCGACCGCGCTGCCGCTGGCAGTCAAATAGCTAGGGCTCCAAGACCGCAATGCTGCTCGCGCCTTCGAGCACGAGATAGACGACGTGCGTCGCCGGGTCGATCACCATGGCGGCGGGTCCGTCGCCGGTCTTGATCGTCCGGACGACGGACTGAGTCTTCGTGTCGATGACGGTGACCGTGTTGTCATCGATGTTCGCGACGTAGAGAGTGTGGAGGTCCGCATCGACCGCCAATCCGACCGGCTTGCTGCCGACTCGGACCGTGCTGACATTGCCGGTCTTCGTATCGACGGCGGACACGCTGTTCTCCTCTTCGTGTGTGACATAGACGATGTGAGTCGTCGCATCGAAGGCAACACGGGATGGGGGAGTGCCGACTGTCACGGTGGAGACCTTGCCGGTCGGTCCGTCGATCAGCGAGAGGTCGTTGGAATGTGTGTCGGCCGTGTAGATCTTGTGTGCGCTGCCATCCACAGCGAGACTCCATGGAAAGCTGCCGACCGGAATCGTGTTCGTGACTTCATTTTTCGCAGTGTCGATGACTGTGACTGTGTCGTCATCGGGGTTCGACGCGTAGAGCAAATGGGCGCTCGGATCGATCGCCACGCGGGCTGTCGTCTTGCCGACTCGAATGGTTGCGATGACTGTATTGGTGCCCGTGTCGATGACCGATACCGTCTTGTCGCCGATGTTCGCCGTGTAGAGCCGGTGCGCGTCGGTATCGATCGCGAGTCCGACCGGAGTCTTGCCGACCGCGAAAGAACCTGTGACCGAACGATTCTTGATGTCTATCGTCGTCACTTTGTCGACATCGGAGTTGGTGGCATACACAACCTGTGTTCCGGGATCGAACGCTACCGCGGTCGGTCTTCGCTCGACCGGGATTGTCCCGGTGACTTTGGTTACGGGCGACGCGGTGACGGTTGATGTCGTAGGGGCGCCGCCAGAATCCTTCTCGCCACTCAACTTCCAGACCGCAAACACGCCGATCAGCAGTGCGACGACGACTGCGGCGGCGATAGGTAGCCACGGCTTTCGTTTCTTCGATACAGCGGGCGCGATGACATCGGGGACCGCGTACCCGTCGTAGCGCGGCGTGGTGACCGGTCGCGTCGGCCGCGCAATCGTTGGGGGAGCAGTGGGCGGAGCGATGCGCGCAGGCCCGGTCGGCTCTCGACGTGGGGGTATGCGCTCAGTCGCGTCGGGATCGTCGATGGCGTGCTGAGTTGAGATCGTCAACGCCCGATCGGCAGCTGCGGCGAGTTCGCCTGCCGAGGAGTAGCGATTGTTCGGGTCCTTCGCCATCCCGCGCGCGATGACGGGGTCGAACGCAGGCGGCACGCCGGGGCGAACCTGGCTTGCCCGCGGCGGACTGTCGTAGACGTGTGCCGCCATCTGCTTTTCGGGCTGGGTCATGGTGTACGGACGCTGACCGGTCAGGCATTCGTGGAGCACGCAGGCGAGCGCGTAAACGTCAGCGCGATGGTCGGCGTGGCCGGTCGTGAAGCGTTCCGGGGCCATGTACGCGAAGGTTCCGATCGCCATGCCCGTGCTCGTCAATCCTGAGTCTTCCGCGGCGCGGACGATGCCGAAGTCGATCAAGTAGGCGAAGTTTTTCGCTGTGACGAGGATGTTGGACGGCTTGACATCACGGTGGACCAGGCCGTTTGCGTGCGCGGCGTCCAAGGCGGACGCAACTTGGTCGATGATCTTCACCGCCAGCGCGGGTGGCATCGGGCCGCCCTGCCGGATCAGGCCAGTGAGGTCGGTTCCTTCGAGCAATCGCATATCGAGGAACAGCCGGCCGTCGATCTCGCCGTAATCATGAATCGGGACCACGTGCGGCTCTGTGAGCCCGGCGACCGCGCGCGCTTCTCGTTTGAACCTCTCGATGAACTCCGATTCTGTGGCGAGTTGGCGCTTGAGAACCTTCAGAGCGACGAGGCGATCGGTGACGGTGTCGTACGCCTTGTAGACCTCGCCCATGCCACCGACGCCCAGCCGTTCGAGCAGGCGATAGCGGCCGAACGGGGTTTCATCCACTGCCGAATTCTGTCATGCGCGAACGGTGCTCATAGCAAACCTTGCACCGTAGGTGTCAAAAGTCGAACCCTCGCAAACGGAGCAATTGTCCATATCTCTGCGATGGTTGATTACAGAAAGGTGGTCGTCGAGTGGATGAGTCAGGCACGTTGGAACCCGGGGCAGTGTTCGCCGGTTACACCGTCGAACAAGTGCTGGGTGTCGGCGGCATGGGCACTGTCTATTTGGCCGCGCACCCACGTCTGCCACGCAAGACCGCGCTGAAGCTGCTCCACCCCGGACTGACCGACGACGAGTACGTCCGGTCGCGTTTCGAGCAAGAGGCAGACCATGCTGCGCGCCTCGAGCATCCCAACATCGTCGCTGTGCACGACCGCGGTGTGTCAGCGGGGCAACTCTGGATTGCGATGCAGCACATCGACGGAACCGACGCCAAGGCAGAGCTCGAACACGGACCCGTCGCGCCGGACCGCGCCGTCTACATCGTGTCGGAAACCGCGAAGGCACTCGACTATGCGCACGAGGTAGGTGTCCTGCACCGCGACGTCAAACCGGCGAATATCTTGCTCGAACATGGACGTTCGGGGCGGCCAGGCCGAGTTTTGTTGGCCGACTTCGGTATTGCCAAGGCGCTGAGCGAATCGACTGACCAGTTGACGCGCACCGGAATGCTCGTCGCCAGTCTGCAATACGCCGCGCCCGAACAGTTCGTCGGCGGCGAGCTCGATCACCGTACCGACGTGTACTCGCTCGGTTGCACGCTGTTTCACCTGATGACCGGACAGTTGCCTTATGCGGGCACGATGCTGCCGCAGATGATGCACGCGCATCTGCGGTCCGAGATTCCGAAACCGAGTGTCGTCCGACCAGGGTTGCCGCGGGCAATGGACGCCGTGATCGAGCGCGCGTTGGCAAAGCGGCCGCAAGACCGATTCTCATCGTGCGGCGAACTTGCTGCTGCGGCGCGCGCTGCCCTTCGCCCCGAGCCATCGCAAACGGTCTACCGGCAGCAGCCACCACCTGCGTTCTACCAGCCGGCCGCGGTGACGCAGGTCCGGCAGGCTCCAGTGGCCCAGGCATCTCCTCGGTCGAACAAGCGACCGGCACTCATACTGGCCTCTGTCGTCGGTGTGCTCCTGCTGTTGACAGGTTTCGCGGTCTTCGCCCTGTTGCCGGACAACAGCAAGGCGTCTGCTTCCGCGTCCGCAGCAGCTGCCCCGACGATCAAGGTCAGCAACGCCACCGTCGCCGAGGGGAACGAGGGCAGGGCAGATCTCGTCTTCGCGGTGGAGGTCACGCCCGCGCCGACACAGGCAGTGACCGTCGACTACGCGACCGACGGCGGCACCGCCATCGCAGGTAAGGACTACGACGCGACCCGCGGCACGCTGGAATTCGCCGTGGGCAAGACCAAGCAAGAGATCCGGGTGCCGGTCATCGGCAACAGCGAGGCCGAAGGCAACAAGACAGTCATGGTGTCGCTCAGCAACGCCAAGGGCGCCGGGATCGGCGTCGCCAGTGCGGAAGGCGTCATCACCCGCAGCGACGGACCGCCGAAGACCGCCACGCATACCGTCTCGATCGCGAAAAACGGCAGCGGTTCGGTGTGGAGCGATCCTGCGGGCATCGACTGCGGCGGCAAGTGCGCCGAGAGCTACGCGCCTGGCACCAAGGTCACCTTCACCGCGCGTCCCGACGCCGGCTACCGGTTCGACGGCTGGTCGGGCGCATGCTCCGGAACAGGCGCGTGCGAGGTCGTCACCGATTCCGACGTCGAGCTGACCGCATCGTTCACGGCAAACCCGGTTGTGGTGGTCGCGAATCAGTACACCCTCTCCGTCTACACGAACGGTCACGGCTCCGGCTACGTGACCGGCGGCGGCATCAGCTGCGGCTCGCGCTGCACGGGCACCTATCAGTCCGGGACCAGCGTCACGCTGACTGCCGTTCCGGAATACGGCTCGACCTTCGCGGGCTGGTCGGGCGCGTGCTCGGGCTACGGCACGTGCACAGTCGCGTTGAACAGCGCCGTGTCGGTCACTGCGACTTTCCACCAGGTAGCGGTCACGACGACGCCACCGCCGACGACGCCACCGGTGAAGACGCCGCCGACCACACCGCCCACGACGGCCCCGCCGACGACACCGCCCGTCACATATACGACGACGACGCCGCCACCGTCTGCGCCACCTACGAAGACGCGATGATCCTCGAGCTACTACGCTCTACGAGTGACCCGACGGACCAAAATCGTTTGCACGCTCGGACCTGCCACTGCTACCGATGACCGCATTCGAGAACTTGTCGAAAGCGGTATGGATGTCGCGCGGCTGAATTTCAGCCACGGCGACTACCCGGACCACAAGGCCAACTACGACCGAGTGCGCGCCGCGTCGGATTCGACCGGCCGCGCCGTCGGCATCCTCGCCGACCTCCAAGGCCCGAAGATCAGACTGGGCCGCTTCGCCGATGGCAAGACGACCTGGGCCAGCGGCGAGCAAGTTCGCATCACCGTCGACGAATGCGACGGCACACACGACCGGGTCTCGACCACCTACAAAGAGCTCGCGCAAGACGCGAAACCGGGCGACCGGCTCCTCGTCGACGACGGCAAAGTGGGCCTGACCGTCGAAGCTGTCGACGGCAACGATGTGGTCTGTCGCGTGACCGAGGGCGGCCCCGTCAGCAACAACAAGGGCGTGTCTCTGCCCGGCATGGACGTCTCGGTGCCCGCGATGTCGGAGAAGGACATCGAGGATCTGGAGTTCGCGCTGGAGCTCGGCGTCGACTTCATCGCGCTCTCGTTCGTGCGTTCGCCCGCCGACATCGAGTTGGTCCACGAAGTGATGGATCGCGTCGGACGGAAGATCCCCGTCATCGCCAAGCTGGAGAAGCCGGAAGCGATCGACAACCTGGAAGCCATCGTCCTCGCGTTCGACGCGATCATGGTTGCTCGCGGCGACCTCGGCGTCGAGCTCCCACTCGAGCAGGTCCCGCTGGTGCAGAAGCGTGCGATTCAGATGGCGCGTGAGAACGCGAAGCCGGTGATCGTCGCAACGCAGATGCTCGAATCGATGATCGAGAACTCTCGCCCCACCCGCGCCGAGGCGTCCGACGTCGCCAACGCCGTGCTCGACGGTGCCGACGCGGTCATGCTGTCGGGCGAGACGTCCGTTGGTAAGTACGCCATGGAGGCTGTGCGGACGATGGCGCGCATCGCCGAGGTCGTCGAAGCCGACTCGACGCGGGTGCCGCCACTCACGCATGTGCCTCGGACCAAACGTGGCGTGATTTCCTACGCCGCAAGGGATATCGGCGAGCGGCTGAATGCCCGAGCGTTGGTGGCGTTCACCCAGTCAGGCGACACTCTGCGTCGCCTCGCTCGTTTGCACACGCCGTTGCCGTTGCTTGCGTTCACGCCGGACCCGGCGGTCCGTAGCCAACTGACGCTGACCTGGGGAACCGAGACGTTCCTGGTGCCACGGGTTGAAAGCACCGACGAGATGATCGGGCAGGTCGACCAGTCGCTGCTGGCTCTCGACCGCTACGCCAAGGGCGACATGGTGATCATCGTCGCCGGCTCCCCGCCGGGAACCGTAGGCTCGACCAACCTGATTCATGTGCACCGCATCGGTGAGGGAGATTACTGATCTTGACCGTGCCGAAGTCCGATCTCGAAACGCTCCTCGAGTTGCTGGACCTGGAGGAACTGGGCGACGACGTCTATCTCGGCAAGCACCTGGGTCACGTCGGTAGCCGCACCTTCGGTGGGCAGCTCATCTCGCAGGCGATCATCGCCGCCGGCCGCACGGTCGGCTCGACGCGGCCGTTGCACGCGATCAACGCGCACTTCATCCGCGGCGGTGATGTGAAGGCGCCCATCGAATATCACGTGCAACGGCAACGTGACGGACGCGCATTCGCCAACCGCTTGGTGACGGCGCGCCAGAACGGCGCCGACATCTTCGTGATGCTGGCCGCATTCCAGGACTGGACGAAGGGTCTCGAGCACGCCGTCGAGGTGCCGGACGTGCCTTACCCGGATGTCCTGCCGCCGCTGGGCGATCACTTCGTCGGCTACGAAGACCGGCTGCAGATGTTCGTCAACGCGCTCAAGCCGATCGACATGCGCTATGCGAACGACCCCGCCTGGATCATGAAAGGCACGGGGGAGCGGCTCACGCACAACCGCGTGTGGATGAAGGCTGACGGCCCGATTCCCGAGGATCCGCTGATTCACGTTGCGATCATGGGTTATTCGTCGGATACGACGGTGCTGGATTCGATCATCACGACGCACGGGCTGTCATGGGGGCACGACCGCATCGTTGCGGCGACGGTGAACCACTCGATGTGGTTCCACCGTCCGATCCGTTTCGACGAGTGGGCCTTGTACGCAACGGAATCGCCGGTCGCCGCCGGATCCCGCGGGCTGGGCACCGGTCGCTACTTCTCGCTGGAAGGCGAACTCCTCGCAACTGTGGTGCAGGAAGGGCTGATTCGGCACTTCCCGAGAAGAAAATAGATACGGTCCGGGGCGCGTCCAAAGCTCGTAGTTGACGTGTTGCGGATCTGGGCGCACTCTCGTCCTATGACCCCAACTGACCTGCGGCTACCGCGCCCGATCGGTGTTCGGTTGGGGTGGGTTTCGCTGCTGTTGGTGGGCGTGTCGGTGCTCGGCTGGGGCATCGGTGCGACGGGGAGCGCTGAGGCGGATCCGACCGCTACGCCGACTCAGAGCACGACAACGACAACGACAACTGTGCCTACGACGACCGACGCGCCGGCGTTCGACGGTCGCGTCTCGCCGTGCCCGTCCGCCAATGGCTGGCGCACCGCGTCGAGTGGAAACGGCATCACTGCAACGGTTTACGAGTACGGACCGGCCTCGGTCACGGTGACGGTGACATCGTCGGGCGGCGACAAGTCCAATACGGTGTTGGTCGTGCCCGGCCAATCGGTGGTGAATATCGAATTCCCGGACATTTCAGCGTCGTCGGTCAAGAACGTCATTGTTCACGCGCTCGGTCCGGGACCACTTCCCATCCGTTGCTTGCTGGCTAGAAGCGAGAGATAGGACCCCCTGAGCACGCTCGCGAGGCACAATGGCAAGCATGCAGGATCCACGAGTGCTCGATACACATGAATTGGAACCAGCGCTGGCGAATTTGCGTAAGGCACGCGACGCCGGACTGGACGAAGGGGCCGACTCCGCGGACTTTCGCGAAATCGACCGTGTGATAGCGGCATTCGAGGACGAGATTCGAAAGCGATCTGCAGAGTAGTCACCGGCTCCGCTGGCGGGAGTTGAGGCGCTCACGGATCGCCGTGAGCGGCTTCGCCAGCTGTGCAAGCCATTCGGGGTCGGTGACGAGTCCGTTCTCGTCGACCTGGGCGCTGCGCAAAGGCAGGTCTACGCACGCCTCGTCGATGACGTCGGCACCGACGTAGCCGAGGACCGTCGACAGCGCTGCGAGCGCGTTGTGTCCCCGGCCGGGAACCGCGACGTTGATCCACGCAACCGGCTTTCGGTACATTTCGGCGCCGCCAACGGTCCAGTCGAGCAGGTTCTTCAAGCTCCCTGGCATGTTGCCTGCGTACTCAGGTGTGCAGAAGAGAACAGCGTCGGCGTCGGCGATCGCTGCTCGGAGTTCGGCCGGCGCGGGCGGAAGTGGCTCGTGGTCGTCGTCGGGATTGAAAGCGGGCAGGGCGGCGAGGCCTTCGTAGAGCTCAGCGGTGGTGTCGTCTGGCAGCACGCCGAGCGCGGTCCGTAGCGCGGCTGTGTTCGTCGAACCGCCGCGCGTGCTGCCGGATATCAAAAGAAGCTTGACCGGTGCCATGTCGGTTAGAACGCTGCGCGTGGTCAGTTCATCCCGCACTTGGATGTTGTGAAGGAACAAGCTCGTCGATCAGCGCCTCGATGCGTGCCTTGATCTCGTCGCGAATCGGGCGGACCGCATCGACACCTTTGCCCGCGGGGTCGTCCAAGGTCCAGTCGCGATAACTGACACCCGGAAACGCTGGGCACACGTCACCGCAGCCCATCGTGATGACGACGTCGGAAGTTTCGACGGTGTCGAAGGTAAGGATCTTCGGCGACTGGTCGGAGATGTCGATTCCGACTTCGGCCATCGCAGCCACGGCTGCGGGGTTCACGGAGTCGGCGGGTGCGCTTCCTGCGGAGCGGACTTCGATTCGATCACCCGCGAGGGCAGTGAGGAAGCCTGCTGCCATTTGGGAGCGTCCGGCGTTGTGGACGCAGACGAACAAGACGCTGGGTTTGGCAGATGCCATGGGAAACAGTCACTTTCAGTTCGGTGTGGCGTGGTCGGGATGGTGGGGAACGACCACGTCGTCGGCGGTTGCGGCGGCGTCTGGGTACAGCGAGACGATCAGGGCGAGCCCGATCAGGCCCCCGATCAGCTGGGCGCCGATGAATCCGGGCGCCGACCCTGGGGCGATGCCCGCGAAGGTGTCGGAGAAGATCCGCCCGATCGTCACCGCCGGGTTGGCGAACGAGGTAGAGCTGGTGAACCAGTACGCGGCGCCGATGTACGCCCCGACCGACGCCGCGGACAGCCCGGCTCGGCTGGTGCGAGCCAGGGTGAAGATCAACGCGACCAATCCGGCGGTGGCGACGACTTCGCCGACCAGATGCCCGGTCGTGACGCGGTCCTTCGATGCGATCTGGAACGCAGACAGGTCGAACATGACGTTCGCCAGGATCGCGCCCACGATGGCGCCCGATATCTGCGCAACGGCGTAGGACCCGAGGTCGGTCACAGTCATGCCCGTGCCGGTTCGGCGCCCTAGTAACCAATCCGCGGCCGAGACGACAGGATTGAAATGCGCCCCGGACACAGGTCCGAACATCAGAATCAGTACGGCCAGACCCAGCACAGTGGCGGTCGAGTTCTCCAGCAGTTGGAGCCCGATGTCGTTGGGGGACAGCTGGGCTGCGGCGATGCCGGATCCGACCACCACGGTGACGAGCAGGGCGGTGCCGACGAATTCAGCCAGCAATCGCCTGCGCAGCGGCATGGTGGTCATCCGTTGCCCAACAGCCGCGAAAGTTGTTGCAGTGCATCGGGAACCACCCGGTAGTAGACCCAAGTGCCGCGGCGCTCGCTGTCGATCAAACCGGCCTGGCGCAGCACCTTGAGGTGGTGCGAGATGGTCGGTTGGCTCAACTCGATGCCCGCGGAAATGTCGCAGACGCATGCCTCTTGGGTTGCAGTGCTGGCGATGGCGCTGAGCAACCGCAACCGGACCGGATCCGAGAGCGCCTTGAGTTTCGCCGCCAACTCGGTCGCGGCATCGGCGCTCAGCGGTTCCCGCACCAACGGGGCGACCGTGCACCCGGATACGTCGGTCAACAGCAGTTCCTGATTCGACACCCATCGATATTGATGGATGTCGAATCAAGACGCAAGCGCGTCAACGGCAGCAGGACGTCGCGACCTCGGCGCCCTGAGCTTCCGCGGTCGTCGTGGTGCTGTCGCACGCACATCCGCCCGTGGGGTCGGCCGATAGCAAGTCCGGTGTTGTGCCGAAGGTTTCCGCATCGGCGAGGACCGTGTAGACCTCCCATTTCTCGCCGGCAGGTCCGGTGATCCACACCTTGTCTTGGGTCGCGAAGCAACACGTGGTCCCGATCTCCTCCTGAGTGAACAGGCCGGCATCGGTGAAGCGGGAGATCTCGGAATGCACCTTCGCGCTGGAGTCGACCTCGACGCCGAGGTGGTTGATCGATCCGCCTTTGCCGGGATTCTCGATCAGCACCAGCTTCAGTGGCGGCTCGGCGATCGCGAAGTTGGCGTAGCCCTCCTTCAGTTTCGCGGGCTGGCTGTCGAACAGTTTGGAGTAGAACTCGACTGCCGTGCCAAGGTCGTCGACGTTGAGGGCGAGCTGAACACGAGACATGGTGATGACCTCCGGATTGTGTGACATATGTCGAATTGCTCGACTACCACCAGGATGCGCACCTTTTTGACATATGTCAATATTGTCGGCAGAATTGGTTCATGCCCAAGACGTTGCCATTGGTCGACATGTCCGCCCCGGTCTGCTGCGCACCCGTTGCGGCGGGTCCGGTCGGTGACGAGGCTGCCCTCGAAGTGGCGTTGCGGCTCAAAGCGCTCGCCGATCCAGCACGAGTCAAGTTGATGTCGCTGCTGCTCACCGACGCGCCGGATGCGACGACTGGCGACCTCGCAGCCGTCATCGGACTGTCCGAGTCGACGATCAGTCACCATCTCGGTCAGCTGAGAACCGCTGGTCTGATCGAATCGGAACGCCAGGGCATGAACGTCCAGCACCGCGCCCGTCGCGACGCGTTGTCCGCGCTATGCCTCGTACTGGACCCGAATTGCTGCACCTGAAGTTCATGCGGCTGTGCGCATGAGCCGTTCGAGAATGTCGCTGAGGGTGACGACGCCAAGGGATCGCTGGTCGGCGTCTTGCACGACGACGAGGTGACTACGGGCGTCGCGGATGATCCGCAGCGCCTCGTAGACGGGTGTGTCGGGCGTCAGGATCAGCACCGGTCGCATCAGGTCGCGTGCCGTAGTGGGCGCTGATGCGCGCAGGGTGTCGCGCACGTGCACCACGCCCTCGATACCGTCGGCGCCGGTCACGAGCAAGCGAAGGTGCCCGCTGCGGTGACTCGCAGCGCGAATTGTCGCGGTAACCGCGTCGATGCCGACGCTGGTAGCGGCTGAATTCGGCCGGAGAATCCCGCCGATGGTGAGGGTCTCCAGGTCCAGTGCGTCGGCAATGTGCCGTCGGTACTGCTCATCGAGTACGCCGGCATCCGCGGAGTGTTCGACCAACTGGCGCAACGATTGTGGGTCTTGCCCCGTGGCGAGTTGATCGACCGGTTCGACACCGACCTTGACCAGGCACCAGTTGGCCAAGTGGTTGAGCTGGATCAGCAGCGGTCTGGTCAGCCACATGAAGCCCCGCATCGGAATTGCGAGCAGCGTTGCCGAGCGCTCGGGGTGCGCGATCGCCCACGATTTCGGCGCCATCTCTCCGACGACCAGGTGCAGGAACGTGACGATGATCAGCGCGAGAAGAAATGCCCCGACGTCGGCGACCCACACGACCGGAACCCAGCGTTCGAACAGCGGGTTCAGCCAGTGGTGAACCGCCGGTTTGGTGATCGCGCCCAGCGCGAGCGTGCACACCGTGATTCCGAGCTGCGATCCGGCGAGTAAGACAGACAGCTCCGAGGCGCTCCGCAACGCCGCGCGTGCGGCGCGACTGGTCGTCGCAGCGTCTTCGAGGCGGTGACGCCGCGCGGCGATCAACGCGAACTCCACCGCGACGAAGAAGGCGCTCGCGCCGATCAATCCGACTGTCACCAGCAGGAGGAGCCAGGGGTTATCCATGTTCGTCACCGTTCACGAGCGCGACGAACACCGAAGCAGGAACATGCTTTTCTACGTCACGGACCTGCATCGTCACCGCTCCGTCCGGCTGCAGGTCCAGCGTGACGGTGTCGCCGACGACAGGCAGACCGCCGAATTCGGCGATGACCAATCCGGCCAGGGTTTCGTAGTCGCCCGCCGGTAGGCGGTGATCGAGGACGCGCTCGACCTCGTCGATATGCAGGTCGCCCGCGATCAACCAGCCTTCGTCGCTTGGACGGACCGATATGTCGGTCGCAGGGTCGAATTCGTCCGCGAGTTCGCCGACGAGCTCCTCGGCCATGTCTTCGATCGTGACCATCCCCGCGAAGCCGCCGTACTCGTCGACGACGAGTGCCAGCTCGTCGCCGGCGTCGACCAGCCGCGTGAGCAACTCGGGCAATGGCAAACTCGACGGCACAACCACCGCCGTGCGCGCGTATGCCTCGACGGTCCCGTCCGCATCGTCAGCGAGCAGGTCGCGCAAGTGCACGACTCCGCGGAGGTCGTCGATCGAGTCGCCGACCACGGGATAGCGCGTGTGGCCCGCTCCCATTCGAGCCAGCACCGCGTCCACGGGCTCGTCGACGCGCACAGTGTCCACGCGCGGTCTGGGGATCATTGCGTGCTCGGCCGTGCGGGTGGGGAAATCGAGGATGCGGTCGAGCAAGACAGACAGGTCCGCGGGCAGCTCGCCGGTCTGGCGGGATTCGGCGAGGATATGGGCGAGATCGCGTGGATTGGCCGAATGTTCGACGTCGTGGACCGGCTCGATCCGCAGAACTCGGAGCAGCTGGTTCGACGCTTGGTCGAACAGCCAGATCAACCAGCCGAACAGTCGAAGATAGACGGTGGTGGAGAACGCGAGTCGCCGAGCGACCGGTTCGGGCCGAGCGATCGCGAGATTCTTCGGGAACAGCTCACCGAAGACCATTTGCACCACCGTCGAGAACAGGATCGCGACGACGGCGCCGATCGCGAGTCCCACTGCAGTCGACAGTCCGACGCTGCCGAGCAGGTCGCCCATCCCGGCGCCGATCAACGGTTCGGCAACGTAGCCGACGAGCAAACCGGTCACGGTAATGCCGAGTTGGGCGCCGGACAGCATGAACGACGTGCGTCGAGTGACTGCCAATGCGCGGGCTGCCGCGGCGTCACCGTCGTCGGCGCGAGCCGCGAGCCGCGACCGGTCGACGGCCATGTACGCGAACTCTTGGGCAACGAAGTAGCCGGTCAGGACCGTGATGGCGAGAACGACGTTAAGACCGAGGAGGATGGTCAGTACGGTCACCATGGCGAAGCCAGCGGGTGGGGCGGGACGGGTTTTCGGCGGCGCTTGGCGCGCTTCATGACCTGCTCTCTGTCGTGTGAACGGCTACTGCATTCGAGAATAGGGCAAATCGGACCCCGCTCGCTCAAGCGAACAGGTGTTCGATCAGCTGCTAAGCTTCGATCGGCGGGCCGGCGGTAGGTAACTACGGGAAGCGTCGGCCCGCCGCCGGACACCCTCGCGCTAGGCGGGATGGGCCGGTCCAGGTAGGCCGCCGTGGTTCCAGAGTTCCTCGGTGACGTCGAGGAAGCTGACCATCACCACCGGATCGTCGTCACGGATGAACGCGGATTCGCCGACCAAGGCGCGGATGATCGTGCCGTCCACACTGTGCTGGAGCTGCACGATTTCCCCGACGGATGCTCGAAGCAGGCCGAACGGAGACGTCTCCGCATCGGAACCGACGAACAAGCCGCCGATCGGCTTGCCGACCAATTCGGAGCGATCACAACCCACCAGCTGCTCGAATGCGCCGTTTGCGTATAGCAACGTCCCGTCGACGTGCACAGCGAGAACGGGAACGGGAAGCCGCTCCAGCAACACGGTCGCGGGTAGGGCTTCGAGGTAGCCCATCGCGCTTTCGGGGTGCGGTCGCCGACGTCGCTCGGCTGACTCGTCCATCGTGTACTCCAGGTTGTCGATTCTCACCGTGGGCGGCTTGCACACTGCGTATACAAGGAATGTAGCTCTGTCGGCCCGAGTTCAGTCGCAGGCCCGGCGGTATGCTGAACTACTCGCTCGAAAGGGTGGTGAGATGGGCGCGCCCAAGGACGGTCGCAAGATCAGCTCCGTGATCACAGGACCGGAGCCGTCCTCGACTCAGCGCGACCTCAGACCGGACATTGTGGCCGAACTCGACGTCGCCGACCTGGCCGACGCGCAGGAGATCGGTCGCGGCGGATTCGGCGTCGTCTACAAATGCGTACAGCGATCCCTCGACCGGACCGTCGCGGTCAAGGTGTTGTCCGCCGACCTGGACCAGGAGAACCGCGACCGGTTCCTTCGTGAGGAACATGCGATGGGGCGCCTGTCCGGTCATCCGAACATCGTGGACATCTTGCAGGTCGACGTGACCATGACGGGCCGGCCGTACATCGTGATGCCGTTCCACGCGCGTGGCTCGCTCGAGGCCTTGCTCCGCGAGAGCGGTCCGCTGCCGTGGGCGGAGGTGGTGCGGATCGGCATCAAGGTGGCAGGGGCGCTCGAATGGGCGCATCGCGCCGGCATCCTGCACCGCGACGTGAAGCCCGCGAACATTCTGCTGACCGCCTACGACGAGCCACAGCTGACCGATTTCGGTATCGCGCGGGTGCCGGGCGGTTTCGAGACATCGACAAATGCGATCGCCGGTTCGCCCGCGTTCACGGCGCCCGAGGTGTTGCAGGGCCACGAACCGACCGTGCGTTCGGACGTGTACGGGCTCGGCGCCACACTGTTCTGCCTCGTCACCGGGCATGCGGCGTTCGAGCGAAAAAGTGGCGAGAAGGTCGTCGCGCAATTCTTGCGAATCACATCCGAGCCGATACCTGATCTACGCGAGCTCGACCTCCCTGTCGACTTCGTGGCGGCGATCGAAGCGGCGATGTCAGCGGACCCGTCGAAGAGGCCGGCCACTGCTGCCGAATTCGGTCAGATGTTGCAGCTGGTCGAAGACGAGCACGGTTTGCGGCATGACGAGATGGCGCTGCCCACGGACCGTCCCCGGCCGGTCCCGGCCACGGTAGCCCAAGGTCCGTTGAAGTCCGCGCAGGCGTCGCTGCCGAGGTCGCGTCTGCTGGAGATCCTCAAAGCAGGCGGAGGCCGACAGCTGACGGCGATTCATGCGCCGGCCGGATCCGGCAAGACGGCGTTGCTCCTGCAGTGGCGAGACGTTCTGATCCACGACGGAATTGCGGTTGCGTGGCTGAGCGTCGACGGTGACGACAACAACGCGGTGTGGTTCGTCACGCACATGATCGACGCGATTCGACGGGTCCGCCCGGACCTTGCTGCCGACGCGACCGAGCGCCTGGAGGAGCAAGGCGACGATGCGCTGCGTGCAGTGCTGACTGCGCTGATCGAACAGATTCATACGAGCGGCGAGACCCTTGCGCTCGTGATCGACGATTGGCATCGCGTCACCGATCGTGATTCGATCGCCGCGCTGGAATTTCTCCTCGACCACGGGTGCCACCATCTGCGGATAGTCGTCGCGAGTCGGTCACGGACGGGATTGCCGCTTGCGCGTTTCCGTGTTCGCGACGAACTGGTCGAAATCGATTCCGACGCAATTCGATTCGACCTCGACGAGACGAAGCAGTTTCTCGTCGACGCGCGTGGGCTCGACCTGTCCGACGCCGATATCGAGGCCTTGTGGGCAGCGACCGAAGGCTGGGTCGCCGCGCTGCAGCTTTTCGCGTTGGCGGTGCGGGGCAGTGGCACTACGACACGCTCGATCGGCAGGTCTGCCGACGAGATCAGCCGAATGTCGGGCAGTCACAGCGCCATCGGTGAGTATCTGATCGAAAACGTGTTGCACACACTCGAACCCGAAATGATCGAGTTCTTGATGGCGGCGTCGGTAGCCGAGCGAATCAACAGCGGTCTGGCAGCGGCCATGTCCGACGACGAGAACGCTCGCGCGCTGCTCGACGACGCCGTCCACCGCGGTTTGTTCTTGCAGCGCACCGAGGACCCCGATTGGTTCCGCTTTCAGCTGTTGTTCGCAGATTTTCTAAGGCAGCGGCTAGAGCGCGCGCACCCAGGGCGGGTCCGTAGTCTGCATCTGCGAGCGTCGCGGTGGTTCGCCGAACACGGAATGCTGCGGGAATCCGTCGATCATGCAATGGCCGCCGCTGACCCGAAATTTGCGTTGGACCTGATCGAATCCACCGGCATGGACATCATGGAGACCTCGCGAATGAACGCCCTTCTCGCCATGGTCACGAAAGGGCCTGTGCAACAGGTGACGTCGAAGTCGAAGGGCCTGTTTGCCGCGGCGCTCAACAAGGTCAACAGTGCGCTAGGTGCCTCGGACGACAACAAGGGACGAGATCAGTCGTGACCTCGATGGTGGCCTGGCAGGTCCAGCGGCCTGGTCCGATGTCGAGTAAGCCGCTCACCCAGGTCCATATCGAGCGTCCGGAGCCGGCGTCGAGGGAGCTGCTGGTCCGAGTGCTGAGGTGCGGAGTGTGCAGGACGGACCTGCACGTCAGTGAGGGCGATCTTCCCGTTCATCGCGCGGACGTGATTCCGGGCCACGAGGTCGTCGGCGAAGTGTTGGCGCTCGGTGACGACGCGGGCGAGCGGTTCGCGATCGGTGATCGCGTCGGAATCGCGTGGCTTCGCGAGACCTGTGGGGTGTGCAACCAGTGCCTGCGAGGCGCGGAGAATCTGTGTCCGAATTCGCGCTACACCGGCTGGGACGCCGACGGTGGTTATGCCGAATATGCTACTGTGCCAGCGGCTTTCGCGCTGGAGCTGCCGACGGGTTACTCCGACTCCGAGCTTGCCCCGCTCTTGTGTGCCGGCATCATCGGCTACAGATCGTATGTGCGCGCACAGCTTCCGGCCGGCGGTGCTCTCGGCATCTATGGCTTCGGCGGCAGTGCGCACATCACCGCGCAGATCGCGATCGCCGACGGCGCCGAGGTGCACGTGATGACTCGCGACGAGCGAGCCCGCGACCTTGCGCTCGAACTGGGCGCAACCTCGGTGCAAGGGGTCTACGACCGCCCGCCTGTGCCGCTGAACTCGGCGATTCTGTTCGCGCCTGTCGGCGACCTCGTGCCGCCCGCACTGGAAGCCCTCGACCGCGGCGGCACCCTCGCCATCGCCGGAATTTATCTGTCCGACATCCCATCGCTCGACTACCACAAACATCTGTTTCAGGAGCGCCAAATCCTGTCGGTCACCTCGAATACGCGAGCCGACGCGCGCAACTTCCTCGACTTCGCCGACCACCATCCAATTCGCGTAACCACGCCCGAATATCCGCTTTCCGAGGCCGATCGCGCGTTGACCGATTTGGCGGCGGGCCGAATCGCAGGAGCGGCAGTGCTGGTTCCGTGAAAACATAGGCGGATGCCGTACGAATCGCGATTGTCCGACGCCGACCTTGGTGCGGTCGAGCAGATTCTGCGCGACGTCGACGGGTATCTCGCGGCGCGCTACCCAGGCGAGCGTGCCGCGATCCAGCCCTTGCACACCGTGTATGTCAGCGCCGCAGACGCATCGCCGGACCTGCCGGACCGATGGGGTTCGGCGGCAACGACTCTGCTCGATGGGCAGGTAGCGGTCCTCGCCGAGTTGGCCGATTCGGTGTTGGTGACCCGTGTTCGTGACGCGCTGGAGCGCAACCCGATACAGGATCTGCGGCTCGATTTCGAAGATGGCTACGGACTTCGTGACGACGCAACAGAAGACGCGGACGCGCGGCGGGCGGGTGCGGTACTCGGAGCGCTGAATGGACTGCGAGCCTGCGGAATACGGATCAAGGGGTTGACGGTCGGCGAATGGGAAAGGGCGACACGCACGCTGGAGCTGGTGCTCGACGCGGCCGGTGGCGTCCCGGCAGGATTCGTGTTCACGATCCCGAAGTTTCGTGCCGTCGAGCAAGTCTCGGCGGCGATCAGATTGTGTGCTGCCCTCGAGCGGGCGCACGGCTTGACCTCCGGCGCATTGCAGTTCGAGCTGCAGATCGAGAGCCCGCAGGCCGTGATTGCGGCCGACGGGACCGTCACACTCGCCCGAGCGATATCGATCGCGGAGGGGAGATGTACTGGATTGCACTACGGTACTTACGATTACAGCGCAGCCTGCGGCATCGCGGCGCAATACCAAGCGCTGGACCATCCTGTAGCCGATCACGCCAAAGGGGTCATGCTGGCCGCAGCCGCGCAGACCGGGGTGTGGGTCGCAGACGGCTCTACGCAGATAGCGCCGACCGGCGACGGCCCGCAGGTCGAGGCGGCGTTGCGGCGGCACTACGCGCTGGTTACCCGAGCGCTGGAACGCGGCTACTACCAAGGGTGGGACATGCACCCAGGCCATCTGGTCACGCGATGGCTGGCGAATTTCGCGTTCTATCGCAGCGCTGCCGACGCCGCAATCCCGCGGCTCGACGCATATGTGGAGCGGCGTGCCGGGGGCGTTGTGGACGAGCCAGCCACCGCCGAGGCGCTGGCGCGAGTAGTGCTGCGCGGCTTGGATTGTGGGGCATTCGACGGTGCGGACGTCGCCGCCCCTGAGCGGCCGGTGTTGGAGGACTTGGTGCAACGACGACCGGTGAGGCTTCGATGAGCGAGATTGTTCCCGATTTCACGATGTTGCCCGACCTTGCGTTGCGGCCGCTCGGCGGCGCCGTGGTCTGGGCGAACGACGAGACCTTCGCCGAGAAAGAGAATTTGATTCGACCTGGTCCGGCGTCGTATCAACCCGCGAGCTTCGGGCACAAAGGCCAGATCTACGACGGCTGGGAGACCCGGCGGCGGCGGGAAACGGGGATCGACGAAGCGATCGTCCGGCTCGGCGTGCCCGGCGTGATTCGTGGCGTCGTAGTCGACACAGCGTGGTTCAAAGGCAACTTCCCGCCGGAGATCTCGGTCTCGGCTGTCTCGGTGTCCGGCTATCCGCCCGCCGACGAGTTGGCTGTGCGCACGGACTGGGAACCGATAATCGAGAAGACGAAAGTGTATGGCGACAGCCGCAATCCGTTCGCAGTCGAGTCGGATAAGCGCTGGACCCATGTGAAACTCACGATGCATCCAGATGGGGGAGTCGCGCGCTTTCGGGTCCATGGTGAAGGGAAGCCGGATCCGCACTACCTCCGGTCCGGGCCGCTTGACCTCGCGGCGCTGGAAAACGGTGCGTTGGTCACCGACTGCTCCAACCGCTTCTACAGTTCGCCGCACAACCTGCTGTTCCCCGGACTGGCCCGCGTGATGGGCGACGGGTGGGAGACGGCGAGGCGCCGAAACGCTGAAAATGACTGGGTCCAGGTGCAATTGGCCGGCGAGGGCGTGATCGCGTCGGCGGAGATCGACACGTCCTACTTCATCGGAAACTGTCCCGGTGCTGCGGCGCTGCGGGGTCGTACCACTGCGGGTGAGTGGATCGAGTTACTGGGGCGGACCGAGCTGATTCCCGACGCTCGGCAGCGGTTCGACGTCAACACGGGCCCGCCGGTCACCGATGTGCGCCTCGACATTTTTCCGGACGGCGGACTCGCCCGGCTGCGCCTCTATGGCGAGCTCACCGCGGCCGCAATCGCAAAAATCGAACGGAGCGCGCGATGAACACCTACCCGCGTGACATGGTCGGCTACGGACCGAACCCGCCGCATCCGCACTGGCCGGGCGATGCGCGAATTGCCGTTCAGTTCGTGCTCAATTACGAAGAGGGCAGCGAGAATTCAGTCCTCGACGGCGACTCCGGCTCGGAGACGTTTCTTTCCGAGATGACGCCGGCAGCACCGTTCCCGGCACGGCACATGAGCATGGAATCGATCTACGAGTACGGATCGCGGGCGGGCCTGTGGCGAGTGCTACGGGTGTTCGAGAAGCGTGGATTGCCGTTGACGATCTTCGCCGTAGCGCAGGCGATGCAACGCAACCCGGAAGCGGTGGCCGCATTCGGCGAACTGGGGCACGAGATCGCGTCGCACGGACTGCGTTGGCTGTCTTATCAATTCGTCGACAAGGAGACCGAGCGCGCGCATCTCGCCGAAGCGGTGCAGATCCTGCGCGAGCTGACGGGTGCAGCGCCGCTCGGCTGGTACACCGGTCGCGACTCACCGAACACGCGCGAGCTGGTCGTCGAGCACGGCGGCTTCGTTTACGACTCCGACTCCTACGCGGACGATCTGCCGTACTGGGTGAAGGTCGGCGCCAAGGATCATCTGGTCGTGCCCTACACGCTCGACACCAACGACATGCGGTTCTCGTCCTCGGCCGGATTTCCCAGTGGTGAACAGTTTTTCGCGCACCTGCGGGACGCGTTCGACGTTCTCTACGCCGAAGGCGTCGACGGGCGACCCAAGATGTTGTCAGTGGGTTTGCATTGCAGGCTCGTGGGTCGCCCCGCCAGAACCGCTGCACTGGAACGATTCCTCGACCACGTCCAATCGCACGAACAGGTATGGATCGCTCGTCGGATCGAGATCGCCGAGCACTGGCGTGCGATTCACCCGCCGAATTCGCTCAAAATTCCTGAGTAGACCTTGGGGATCGGGGTCGCGAATTCGCCGCGGCCGGACTTGCGCAGGCCCAACCGAATCATCGACTCCACCATGACCGTTGCGGCAGCGACGCCGTCGATCACCGGCAGGCCGATCTCGTCGGAAATGTCTTTGCAAAGATCGGCCATCCCCGCGCAACCGAGGAGCACCGAATCTGACTTGTCGGCTTCGACTGCGCGCAAGGCGGTTTCGGTGATGATCTTGTGGGCGTCCGGATCGGTATCGAGGTCCAGCACAGCCACGTCGCACGGATGCACGCCACGGCAGAAACGTGCCATCCCGTACTTCTCTGCGAGCTCCCAGGTCCGGCCTGCGGAGCGCTCCAGCGTCGTCACGACACTGAAGCTGCGGCCGAGGAAGCTGCCCATATGCATTGCGGCTTCGGCAATCCCGATGACAGGTCCGTGCGCGACCTCACGCGCGGCTTCGAGTCCGGGATCGCCGAAGCAGGCGACGACGTACCCCTCGACGCCGTCTCGTTCGCCTTGCATGATCTCGGCGAGCAGGCCGGGGACACTCAACGCTTCGTCGTAGTGACTCTCGATCGATGCTGGTCCCATTGCTGGACTGACTGTTTCGATGAGTGTGCCCTCGCCCGCAACAGCGCGGGCACATTCGTCGATCTTCGCCGTCATCGCCAACGTGGTGTTCGGATTGATGATCTTGATCTTCATCAGCAGTGCCTAAGCGTCGACATTCGTCACTTTCATTCGTGATCGCGTGGCAAGCACAACGTACACACCGAATGCCAAGCCGCACCCTATGAACCAGCTGTACTGGGCGGCGGTGTGCATGCCGTAAACACTGTCGCCGGTGAGCACTGGGATCATCGCTACGATCGCACCGACGACCGTGGCGACCACGGCGGCCGGGTTGTATCCCTTCGTGTACCAGTATGTTCCGCTCGTCGACATGGTGAACAGATCGTCGACGACCACGTGTTGTTTACGGACCAAGTAGTAGTCGGCGATCAGGACTCCGAACAGCGGTCCGATGAAGGCGCCGAGCGTCTCCAAGGTGTAGTGGATGACGTCGGGGTTGTTGTAGAGGTTCCACGGCGTGATCAGCACCGAGCCGATTGCCGCGATCATGCCGCCCGCGCGCCAGCTGATCCGCTGCGGGCTGACGTTCGAGAAGTCGAACGCGGGAGAGATGAAGTTGGCGACGATGTTGATGCCGGTCGTCGCGATGGCGAAGGTCAAGGCGCCCAAGATGATTGCGAAGGTGCTGTCGATCTTGGCGACCGTCGTGACCGGGTCGGTGATCAGTTCGCCGTACACGGGGACCGTGAGTGACGCCGTCACCACGACGAGAACCGAGAAGACCAAGAAGTTCACCGGCAGGCCGAGGAAGTTGCCCTTCTTCACTGCGGCGAACGAGCGTCCGTAGCGGGAGAAGTCGCCGAAGTTGAGCATTGGACCCGAGAAGTACGAAACGACCAGCGCGATGGCGCCGAGCATGACGGGAACTGCATCGAAGCCGGAGTACTTCACGTCGCCCAGGTTGAGATCGATTGCGCTCCAACCGGCCTTCGAGATCAAGTACCCGCACAGCAGGAACATGACGACGTAGACAGCGGGACCGCAGAAGTCGATGAATTTGCGAATCGATTCCATCCCGCGCCAGAACACGCAGGCCTGCACCACCCACAGCAGCATGAAGCTGCCCCACCCCAGTGCCGGCAAGCCGAGGAAACCGTAATCGTCGGCGACGGCGTAGGGCGCCAGGGACGGCCAGAGCTTGACGAGGACGACATCCAGTGCGGCAGACGCGAGGAAAGTCTGAATTCCATACCAGGCCACCGCGATCAAGCCGCGAATGATCGCGGGGATGTTCGCGCCCAGCACACCGAACACGCTGCGACAGATCACGGGATACGGAACGCCCGTGGCTTGACTCGGCTTCGCCACCAAATTGCAGAAGAAGTAGACGATCGCGATGCCGATCAGCAGCGAGATCAGCACCTGCCAGCTCGCCAGCCCGAGTGCGAACAGGCTGCCTGCGGTGACGTACCCGCCGACGCTGTGCACGTCCGACATCCAGAAAGCGAAGATGTTGTACGAGCCCCAGCCTTGCTTGCGCAGCGGGGCGAGGTCTTCGTTGGTCAGCCGCGGGTCGTAACCGGGCTTGATGAGCCCACCACCGACGGGGTGGCCTGCGGCTTCGACGAGATCAGCCGCGGCGCCGGGTGGCAGCGGAGGAGCGTGGGTGGGGAGCGTATCGGTCATGGCGTGGACCCATCTGGACGGTCTCGAACGGACATTCCAGACGCTATCCACGCCAGATTGCGTGGCTGTTGCGGCAGTTATATATCTTCCGACGCGAGTAGACCTGTGTGGGTCGGCAATTTGGCGATGACCGAATTGAGCCGACGATGATGCGCCTCGGCGGTCATCAGCAAACGGCGCAGATCACCGGCGACGAATGCGTCGAGCATCTGCTTGTGATCGTCGTGCAGCGCCATTCGGTCCTGTCCGGTCGAATGCACCATCGGTTGCACCGGTTCGGTCATGTTCCAAGCGGATTCGAGCATGTGCAGTAGGCGCAGCATCTTGGACGGCCGCGTCAGCGCGAGGTGGAAACGTCGGCTGTGGCGGTGGTAGGCGTGTGGATCATCGTCCCGAAGGGCTTGCTCCAAAGCGACATTCGCCTCGGTCGCCTCGCGGTGGTCGGCAGCGGTGGCAAATTCTATCGCCGCCGACAGCGCAGCGGTCTCCAAACTCTCACGCACGATGTAGATTTCGCGCAACTCGTCCGGAGTCAGCTGCGCGACCGCGTAACCCACATTCAGCCGATGGTCGACGAGGCCTTCGCCGATCAACGTCTTGAGTGATTCTCGGACTGGGATATGGCTGACGCCGAACAGGTCGGCGACGTCGCCCAGCGGAATCGGGGTCCCCGGTGGCGCTGCGCCGTCGAGTATCACTCGGCGCAGCTCGTTCAGGATGGCGGTTTGCGGACTGCCGGGCCGCTCGATGACCAGTTGCGACAGCAGCACCGACCTGCGTCGCTGCGACATTCGCGAAGAATAGGTGTCCGATGTTGCGGCGATGTGACGCCGAGTATGCGTGACTCATGTTTGCACTTAGCTGGCCCCGGGTAGTCCTTCTATGAGCCCCGGCTGGGGGTCGTCGACAACGAGGAGGATTCACCTAGTGAGTGCCATCGATAAAGCAAAGAACAAGGCCGAAGACCTCGCCGGACAGGCGAAAGAGAAGGTTGGACAGGCCACTGGTGACCGCGAGACCGAGAACGAAGGTCGCACGGACCAGGCCAAGTCGAACCTGAAGGACGCTGGCGAGAAGGTCAAGGACGCCTTCAAGAGCTGAGTCCGTCTATAGACGTTGGCGGCGGGCGGAGTCTGAAGACTCCGCCCGCCGCTCTTGCGTTGAACGACTGCATAAATTTGCGTCTACCTGGGTATACGCGGCTCATGGTCAATACGCGTTCAGTCGAGCACGAGAAGCGAGTATCGAGCGCGGTTCATTTCGTCTCGGCATGGGCGGGCTCTGTTGCGGTCAATGTGGCAGCGGTGATTGTGGTGGTCGTCCTGCTGGCGCTCGGGGCCGGCTTCCGGTTTCCGCACTGGTGGGAAATTACAGTCCACTCGGTCATTGCGCTGGTCAGCCTCGTAATGCTGTTCGTCATTCAGCACACGACGAACCAGCACACGAATGCCATTCTGCTGAAGCTCGACGAGCTGATCCACGCCGACGAGGACGCGGACAACGAAGTGATCGATGCCGAAGAACGCACCGTCGATGAGCAACACGACCTAGAAGACCGGCTTGGTCACTAACGAGAGGTACTGCAATGGCAGAAGACGACGCCAACAAAAAAGATGACCTCTTGGTTCCACCGGACAGTGGACACGAGCGGGACAAGGACCTGGCGGGGGTGGTCAACGAATTGGAAGAGCGGATCACTGACGAGCGTCGGGCCGCAGGTGCGCCCGGAAACGCCGACGACAGGGCCAAAACGGAGCAGGTCGAGAGCGAAGACCAAGCTCCGGAGTAGCCGACCGTCAGGTCGCGCTATCGGGCAGCATGCCCATGGTGAGGAGAATTCCGGCGAACAGGGCGGAGGCGCTCGCGATGCCTGCGAACACTGAGCCTTGCAGCAGCGCGACGGAGACACCTCCGATGAGGCACAGCGCGGCCGCCAAGATCACAACGCCGACTTCAACGCCTGCGATAGTTGTGGGAGGTCGATCCATTTTCGACATCATGTGCTGTGGTTACCCACGCCACAACGTTACTAAACCGTGATAGGCGGATTTGGCATCTGATCAGCGGCGAACCTCGATCGCACTGATTCCCGAGAAGCCGAAGAAGGTGCGGTCCGGGGCTTGGACGATCGTGGCAAGGACCCCATCGCAACTACCGCAGCGAATGACGGTGCCCGCCGCACCGTTGTAGACCATGGCCGTCGCGAGTGCTGCGACCGCGCCGCAGCCGATACATCGCGCCGATGCTGCGGTCAGGTCGAATGCGAACAAGTCAGCGAATGGACCTGCCAATGCATTGCCGTCGACGTGCGACATCACGTGCCTCCGAATCTTTCGGTGCGAATCGAACTGGACGGGAAGCCCAGGTCGAGGAGCCAGCCGGCGACTGCCTCGACGAATGCGGTCGGCCCGCACACGAAGATGCGAGGTCCGTCGGCTGGTGGGACGACGGCAGAGGCGAGAGTTTCTCGGGTCAGGCGGCCTGGTGGTGTCGGCCAGCCGTCTGGAGCTTCGCGCGTGTAGACGTAGTCGAGCTGCAGGGGCGACGCATCGGCGGCGGCAGTCGATAGCTCGTCTCGGAAGAAGATGTCGTTGGGGGAGCGAACCGAGTACAACAACCGAAACGGAGTTGCGTCGTCGGCCGCAGCGTGAGCGCGCACCATCGCGACGAGCGGCACGACGCCGGATCCACCGGCGATCAGCTGCACTGGTGTGCTGTCCCCTGGTCGCCAGACAAAGAACCCACCGAGCGGACCGTGGATCTCGAGTTCGTCGCCGACGAGCAAGTCGCGCACGAGAAACGGCGACACCTCGCCGTCCGGAAGCTCGTCGACAGCGAGTTCGATGCGGGTACCCGGCCCAGAGCTCCCGACCGAGTAGGAGCGGGTCGCCTGATATCCGTCGGGAGCGGTCAAGCGCACGTCGATGTGCTGACCGGCATCATTTCCCGGCCAGCTCGGCACGTCCACGATGATCCGGCGGGCGCTGGATGTCTCCGGTCTCGCCTCGACGACGGTCCCCGTGTGCCAGGTCGCTCGGCGTCGAGTCACCAATAGCGCTCTTCCTTCCACGGGTCGCCGTGCAGGTGGTACCCAGCCTGCTCCCAGAAGCCTGGTTGATCGTCCGGCATCATTTGAAGACCGCGAATCCACTTCGCGCTCTTCCAGAAATACAGTTTCGGGACCAGAAGCCGGGCGGGGCCGCCGTGTTCGATGCCCAACGGTTCGCCATCTGCTTCGAACGCAATCCAGGACTGGCCGTCGAGCAGTTCGTCCAACGGGACGTTCGTTGTGTAGCCGCCGTAGCTGCGAGCCATCACATAGTCGTAGCTCGTATCGACATTCTCGAAGAGTCGGTCCAGCGAGACGCCGCGCCAGTCCATCCCGAGCTTGGACCAGTGCGTGACGCAATGAATGTCGGTGGTGATGTCTTCGACCCCGAGAGCGTGGATCTCGTCCCAGTTCCACCGATGTACGGTGTCGGACTCGGTGCGAATCGTGAACTCCCACTTGGCCGTATCGATCCTCGGTGACGGTCCAGCCGAGAGCACGGGCCAGTCGTCGACCTTGGTCTGGCCTGGCGGTAACCGATCATCGCGTTCGCGGCGGCGGCCTGTGAAACCACGTGTGAAGGTAGACATGAGCAACCTTTCGGTGACACCCAACCGTACGAGTTTCGGTCACTCGGTTTCTCGGGTCAACAGGCGGCGATGCAGTTCTGTGGTCATGACATGTATCGCCCTGGTCAGCTCGGTGTTGGTCTTCAACTCGAGCTCTTGTTCGATGAAGTCGTGATCGGCCTTCAAGTGTTGGAATGCTGCTTGACGATTTTGGCCGATCATGACGAAGGTCGACAGGAATATCGCCTCCAGCGAGACGACGAGCGTCAACGTCGGCCATGGTGACGACTCGATGAACACCATCCAGACGGCGAACACGACGGTATGCAGATAGACGAATGGCATCGAGCCCGCGAACTTCGTAATCGCGTCGGCGATCCGAAGTTGAAGGTCGGATGCCCGATGTTCGAGGTGGGCGACGACAGCGGGGTGGTGCTGTACGGACCGACTCATACGATTGCCCTTCTACGCGCTGTTACTCGCTGGATCAGAGGTTCGCCTCCGTCGACCAGGGCATACGCGAGTGCCCCGATCAAGACGACGACCGCGGCGATCAACACGCCGGCGACGACGTCGGTGAGCCAGTGAACTCCCAGGTAGAGGCGGCTGCACGCAACCGCGGCGACGACGAACGCTGACAAAGTTGCCAGAGACACAATGCGCGCAGTGGAGTGCTTACGTATTTCGAACACGACCCACAGCGCTCCGACGAACGCCGCGATGTGCGTTGCGTGCCCGGACGGATAAGACATGTCGGCGACGGTCGCCAATCGACTCACCTCTGGTGGACGATCGCGGCCGACCGCGAGTTTGGTGAATTTGCTCGCGATAGCTGCGGTTTCGACGATTCCCAACAGGAATATCGCGGGCATGGGGGAGCGGCGGCGCCAGGCGACGAACGCGGCGAGCACGACCGTAGTGGTGACGACCCATCCCGGACCGCCTGCGTTGGTGACGAAGTCCGCAACGGTGGTCCAGCGGTCAGTGCGATGGTCGACGAACCAATCGTGCACAGGAACATCTGCGTCCGTCAGCCAACCTTGTGCGGTGACCTGCGTGGTCAGGACGACCAGGATCGCAAACACCGCGACGATCAGCGCGGATCGTGTCCAAGTACGGGCAGAGGCCATACCTGACTGTAGCTAGGCGACTACCTCGACGACGTCGCCGATGTTGAGGTGGTTGTAGTTCTTCTCGGCAGCGTCGGGAAGCATGCGAATGCAGCCGTGCGACGCCAAGTCGACGGGTCCGATGTGGAAGGCGATGTCGCCATCGAAGAAGACTGCGAAATCCATCGGAGCGTTGTGCAATGTGCTCCAGTGGTGGAGCTTCTTGAGGAACACCTTGAAGACGCCGACGTGCGACTCGTAACCGGGCTGGCCGGTCGAGATGCGGGTCGGGCCCCAGACGACCTTGCCGTTGTCCATCAGCCACGCTTCGCTGGTGCTTATACGCAAGCAGGTCTTGACTCCGGCTGCGGTGCAGGGCGCTCCGCCCGACGGCGAAGGAATGATCGCGGGGATGCCGGGAATATCCGGACCGCCCGGGAAGATCGGGTCTGCTTGCGCGGGAGCCGTCATCGTGAACCCGGCCGACCCGACGCCGACGAGCACTGCGGCTCCTGCGAACCACTTACGTAAACGCTGGCTTCTCATTGAGTTGCTGCCCTCTCTACCGATTTCCCGGCACCCTACACGTCAGTTCCCCGGATGGGATGGCCCCGTTTGCCGGACTCAGTATGGAGCATGAAAACACAAAGTTGAACACGTTTGAATGTTACGTTTGGGACAGGAGTTACGGGAGAGGCGATTTTAGGCCACAAAATCGGTCGCGGCGTCAACGACACGCGCAACTTGGTCATCCGTCATCCCGGGCCAAATCGGCAGTCGAGTGATCGTCCTGGAGAACTCCGCAGCGCGCGTGCATGGCACCGGCGTGCGGCCCATCTTCAGTCCCGCGGGACTCGTATCCAGCGGCACGTAATGGAACGGCGTCGCCACTCCACGGTCGCGCATGTGGGTGATGAACTCGTCGCGGACGTCCTCGGACGGCATCCGGAGGTAGTACAGGTGAGCCGTATGTTCGCGATTCGCCGGTACGACCATCGAGCGAACATCGTTGCGTTGCCCCCACGCAGGAAGCTCGCGCGCGTAGGTGTTCCACACACGATGGCGGTTGGCCTGAATCTCGTCGTATGCAGAGAGCTGTGCGTCGAGGACTGCGGCGTTCAGATCACTCGGCAAGTAGCTCGAACCGATGTCTTGCCAGCCGTACTTGTCGACCTGGCCGCGCAGGAAGCGGGCGCGGTCGGTGCCCTTCTCACGCATGATTTCCGCGCGAATCATCAGCAGGTCGTCGCTGAGCAGCAGCGCACCGCCTTCGCCCGCGTGCACATTCTTGGTGTCGTGGAAACTCAGCGTGCCGATGGTGCCGATCGTGCCGAGTGGGCGACCCATCCACGTGCCGCCCGGACCGTGGGCGTTGTCCTCGATGATCGCGAGGCAGTGCTCCTCCGCGAGTTCGAGCAGCGGACCCATATCCGCTGCGACGCCGCCGTAATGCATGACGATGATGGCTTTGGTCTTCTCGGTGATCGCCTCGGCGGCGGCAGCGGGATCGATATTGCCGGTCGTCTCGTCGATGTCGACGAAGACGCACGTCGCCCCCCGCAGCGCGACCGCGGTCGCAGGCGACGGAAAGGTGAAGCTCGGCACGATCACTTCGTCGCCGGGCTGGAGTTCGAGCAGCAGCGTGCCGAGTTCGAGCGCATGTGTGCACGACGTTGTCAGCAAGGCATGCGGCGCGGACGTGATCTGCTTCAGCTTCGCAGTCGCGGAAGCAGTGAATCTGCCGTCCCCGTGCACATGGCCGGACGCAAGGACTTCGGCGAGGTTCTCCAATTCGCCAGGCGCGCGGAAGGGCCGGTTCAGCGGAATCGTGTCGCTGCGAAGGGTACTCATTTGGCTCCGTCCGGGCGCGGCGTCGGGGTGTCCACGGTCAAAAATAGGGGTCGGCCTGCCAAAACATGGAGAGCCACGCCGAGATACTCGGCGATCAAACCGAGGGAAAACAGAATTGCGCCCGAGCAAAGAAGGATGGCGACGATCGTCGATGCCCATCCTGCCGGGTCGGATACTCCGTTGATTTTCTGCACGATCACCACTGCGGCGAGAATTCCGCCTGCTGTGGCAAGGGCGATGCCGAGGATGCTGACGATCCGCAGACCGCGCGTCCCGCTGCACAGCACCATCTTCCAGAACAGCGAGAAGAGGCTGCGATAGGTATAGCCGGACTCCTCGCGGCCCTCGTTGCGGAGTTCTATCGGCGCCGTGGCGGTCCGGCCGACGACCCACGTCAGGGCGACGTCGAGATAGACGCCCGCGGACGCGACCTGGGCGAGCTTGCGGCCGATATCGCCGCGAATCAGGCGGTAGCTCTCGAACTGCGTCGCGCTGGGGAATTGGAACAACGTCGACAGCACCAGCTTTGCGCCACGCGAGGTCACGTTGCGGAAGAAGCTGTGCGGCGGGTTGTTGGTCGGCTTCGAGTAGACGAGGTCCGCACGTTCGGCCAGCGCAGCGTCGAGGAAGGTCCCGATGTAGGCCGGGTTGTGCTGACCGTCTTCGTCCATCGTCGCGATCCAGTCGCCGCGCGACACGGCCATACCGGCGATCGTCGCCGCGTCCTGCCCGAAGTTCCTACTGAGCCAGACGACGTGGATGCGGTCGTTGCGATCGGCCAGCTCGTTGAGGACGACGTCCGAACGGTCGGGTCCGTTGTCGTGCACGAGCACGATCTCCTCGACGGCGAACAAGGCGCCGTTGGGAGTTTCGGTCGGCGACGCGTATTGATCGAGTTCAGCGACGAGACCCGCGATCGTCTGCTCGCCTCGATACACCGGCACGACTACCGACACCGAATGAATCCGATCACCCATGTAGGGCACCGATCCCGGTGGTCAAGTGCGGCATCAAAGAGGTGACTTTCTTGCGGGCATGTGCGGCGCCGACGAGGCGCAAGGGCGAGAGGCACGATAACACGTTGATAACGGCGGTGTCGTCCCCTACGAGGCGGGGACAAGGTCCTTCGATTCGGCCGGACTGTCGTCCGCGGCTTCGTCTGTTTTCCGTCTGCGAACGTAGAGCCACTGCAGCACACCGATTCCCGACAGTCCGAGCGCCGCTGCCGCGAGCCCGGTCTTCCACCCAGGCGGCCGGAAGGTGACCACGAGATCGCCGTCTTTCGTGCCGGCCGGGATGTCGACTGCGAGGAAGATGTCCTTCACGTTGTGGACGTCGAGTTCGCGACCGTCGAGGGTGACGCTGTAGCCGGGCCAGGGGAGTCGGGCGAAGACGACGCGGCCACCGTTCTCGGACGTCACGCGCGCCCGGCTCGTCGGATCCGATTCCGACACCGACGTCGCGGTGACGCCCTGCGCATCGGCGATGCGACCGTTGTCCGACGAGATCGGTCCGCCGTCACGCTCGAGAACGTAGATCCACTTGCCGTGCGGGGGATAGTCGACCCAATGCCAGCCCGGCGGCGGCGCGTCCTTGATCGCGTCCGGATACAGCAGCCGTTGCAGGACGACGCGGTCCAGCTTCATCAGGTCGACCAGCGGCTTACCGGTCGTCGGTTCCTTTTCGAACAGTCGCCGACGGGCGTCGGGGCAGACGCTGCCGTCCCATTTCATGCAGAGGTGCTGCGAGAACCAATAGTGGCCGATCGGGGTGTAGCCGTTGACGTAGTCGAGCCCCAGGTCGCCGGCGTAGTAGCCGACCACGAGCGAGCCATAGACGCCGTTGATGTCCTTGGCGTCGTTCGGAAATTGCAGGCTGTCGCCGAGTTGGATCGTGGTGCCCGTGAAGTCGGGGAAACCGGCCTGTGCGACCGAGCGTCGCTCGGGGATGTTCCACGACATCGGATGGGGCACCTTCGCGTGAACTTGGTAGAACGCGATCGGCGCGATGGTGACGATGAGAGCGACGCACGCCGCTGTCGGCGTCCGCTTGGCCGCGATGAACAACACGGCCGCGCCGAGCACGGCAACAACCACGGCGCCGCCGGTGTGCAGCCACAACCGTCCACTGGGTGCGGCCGACATCGTCCGCAGCAACAGCAAGCCGAGGAGGACGCCCGCGGCGATGCAGCGCGACCGCAGACTCCGCAGCGTGCCGTGGCGGCTCAGTAATACACAAACCAGAATCAGCAGACCCATAGCGAGCATGGGCAACACTCGCGCCGGCCAACGAAGTGGTCCGATGACTGCTGGTCCGGCTGCCCACATCAGCGCGATGCTCGCGAAGATCGCAATAGCGCTGACCTCACGCGCGGATTTGGCCGCCGCTTTCCAGTCGATGAACGCAAGGCCGGGAATCAGGAACCAGGCTATGTAGACCATCGGCATCGGCTGGATGAGACCGAACCAGGAGGTAAACGACGGCAGCGTCGTCGGGAGGCTGGCGTTCAACGATTCCGACCAGGGCACGGTCATGAAACCGTCGTTCTTGAGTACGAACTCGGCGTCGCGCCACGTCACGTTCGACGAGAGGATTCCAGGCAGATAGGTGATCGCCCCGGCAAGAACGCCGAAGCCCGCGGCGAGGGCGACGCGGATCGACGGGAACCACTTCCGTTGGTACACAAGTTCGCCGACCGCGACCGCGATGATCATCAAGATCGTTTCGAGGCCGGGCCAGATATAGCCGGTCGTGATGGCGAAGAACGCGAACACGAACACGGGGATCGGTCCGCCTCGACCGCGCGCGTAGCGTACCGCCGCGGCCCAGGTCACGGCGAGCCACGCGGTGCCCGCCAAGGACGTTGCCCAACTCGCGAGGTCGAGGAAGAGGAACCAACCCGAGAACGGAAACGCGACGCCCGCGACAGCTGCCCACTGCGGCTTCGCTCCGTATTCGATACAGATGCGGAAGATGCCGAGTGCGAGCACGAGCGTGTAAAGGAATTTGACGACCGTCGCGAGGACGAGAAGGTTGTCGACCGACGGCGCGATGAAGCTGATCAGCAGTTGCGGTGGGTTGTAGATCCCCGCCTCACCTTCGACCGCGAAGTTCCCTGACATCCATTGCTCGGGCGCAACAGTCGGGAAGTGGCCCTCGCGAAGGAGTTGGCCGACGCGAAGCCAAAACGGGACGTACTGCGTCTCGGTGTCGTCTGTATAGAAGAAGCGGACGTTCGCGAGCAGCACAGCTATGAAGCCGACCACGATGCCCAGGGCGGTCACGCCAGCCCAGCGCCACGTGGTTTTCCGCGGGTCACTCACGAGTTGGTGACACTACAACAGAGGACGGACGCCGGAAGGAGATGTGTCGGTGGCCGAAGAAGCTAGACACCGCGACGATTCCCATCACGACGAACTGCGACGGGATCGGCGGGAAGCCGAGGATGCCGACCGCCAGGGCCATCAGAACGATGTTCAATCCGAAGCCGAACGCGTTGATACCCACGAAGGCGATGAAGTCGCGGAGCACATGCCCACGCACCTTGAACACCAGCGTGCGATGTAGGACGAACGCAATCACCACGCTCATCGAGTACGCGCACGCGACTGACCAAAGGTAAAGGTGATCGCCCAGGATGGTCACCCACGCGACGAACAGCAGGAAGCCGATCGCGGTATTCACGCAGCCGACGACGGCAAACGCGATCGACTGGGTCCGGGCCAGGCGCAGCAACAGCCCAGGAGGAGGGCTGGCATCGAGCTCGGTGCTGTCGCTCACGGGCCGAATTGTCTCAGGCCGACGCAAGCGACACGTCGCGACGGTCCGGCGAATTGCGATGAATAACCCAATCGGCTAATTTTGGCGATTACGCGGCTAGCTTCGACTGGCCGCTGGGGGAAGACAACCAGCAGGTTTTGGCTGCGGCGGGGAGTTTCGGCTACTTTGTAGCAAACATGCGCCGGGTGTGGGTTGCTGGCTGGGTGGGATCTATTTCGAGTGGCGGCTCGCAATGCGCGGCCGTGACTTACGCGCGTGAACTCTTGGGAGGGAAGTTTCTGTGAAGCGTTACGGAGTCGTTGGAGTACCAGTCGCGGTGCCGTTAATCCTGGCGTTCGCGGCATCGAATGCCACTGGAGCCCCAGGCCAACCGGGCATCGCAGCACCCTCGCCTGCACAGCCGGGCGTCACGGCGCCGCAAGCGCCCGCCGAGGTCGCGCCCGCGAAGATTCAGCCGTCCTACGTCGCGCCTTACGTTCCCGCGCCGCCGGCACGAACAGGTCCGACGCGTCAGATTCCGAATTACTCGACGAACTACTCGACGCCCGAAGTCGAGTCGACCGGTCCGGTCGCCGAGATCGAAGCGCCCGCCGGAAAGGTGCGAATCGGCACCTACATCACCGACAAGCCGGAATGGATGTCGGACGAAGACATGTCCCTCATCAACCGCTGGGCGTCCTACACGGAAGCCAAATTCTCTGAAGGTTGGCGCGCGACCGGCCTCACCACCAGCGAATCCGACAAACGCGCCGCCGCTGCGGTTGCTGCCGGTTCACTCGGTGCGGGGGTTGGCGCTGTCGTTGGTGGCGTCCCCGCGGCGGTTGTTGGATGCGCCAGCGGCGCGGCGGTTGGTGCTATTGCGGGTGCGATTATCGGATTCGCGACGACGGGCGGCCCCGGTTCACCTGCCGGTGCGGGGATCGGTGCACTGGCTGGTTGCGCCGGTGGCGCGGCGCTGCTTGGCGTTCCGGCAGCATTGGCCGGCGGACTCATCGGTGGTGTCGGCGGAGCGGCCTTCGGCGCTGCAGTCGGAGCCGGCGATGAAAATGCCGATCCAAATCTGCCCGCGCTCCCGACCTTGCCTGCAATCTCGCTCGCAGATTTCGCGCAGCCGTTCGTCTCCGCCGCACAACCGGCAGTCGACTCAACCCTCGCAAATGTCGAGGCAGTCCGGACCACGGTGGTCGAGCAAGCGCGTCCCTACGTCGAGCAGGCGCAGCAGGCCATTCAGCCGGTCGTCGACCAGTTCAACGAGCAGACGAAGCCTTTCGCCGAGCAGTTCCAGGTTGCTTTGTCGCAGATTCCGACGTTGATGCCAGCTGAATAGTTCACAACAGACCAGCAAACAAGAAGGGAGTTCCGCGTATGGCCGACGAGACCAATGACGATGCCGTGCGGAACTCGCCCGAACAAGCGAGGCCGAACGAGTGGTTTCCTTCCATCGAGCCGAATTCCGTAGCCGCGGATGATGCAAGCGCGCCGCCATGGTTCGAGCCCGGCGAAGGCGAGTCGCGGGAATTCGAATCGGAGCCGGAACCGGTCCGACGGGCGGCACCGCTCGACATCGACGAGATTGCTCGTCAAATGCAAGGCAAGGCGCGCACGCGCCAAATTTGGCGGAGGCGAGCGCGAGTTGCGCTCCCTCTCGCTGCGGGTGCTGTCTTTGTAGTAGGCAGCGTCGCAATAGCGCTGTTGTGGCCGAGGGAATCCTCGTCGAATCAAGATCTAGCGGCCACCGTTACCGACAACACCGCACCGACCACCACCGCTGATAAACCCGCCGCGACACCTGAACCGTGGTGTGGCGATTTGGATCAGGGCTCGAAGATTCGCGGCGCAGGTCCTGGAGATCTATCCAATGGTCCAGCGGAGATTCTGCGGCTCAACCACAAGTTCTACGTCGAGCGGGACGCGGCGGGAATGCGTGAGGTGTTCGCGCCTGGCGCGACTGTCGCCCCTGTCGAGGCCACGCAAGCAGCGATCGCAGCGCTTCCTGCTGGAACTCAGCACTGCGTGCACATCACCGTGCTCGCCGCCGAGCGTTTCGCTGTCACGGTCGAAGAGCGTTACCCCGGAGGTCAGACCCAGGCCTGGGACACGATCGTGTCGACCGGCGTTCAACCGGACGGCCATGTGTTGATCACCTCCATCACGGCGGCTGGGTCGTGACCTTGTTGACGAGCGAGGATGCTGTCCGCGACGAGACGAAGGACGACGGTGCACACGACTGGTTGTTCGCTCCGGCTCCGGCAGGTTCGCCGACCGACATTGCAAAGCTGGGTCGAGAGCGGCCCAAGTTTCTCCGAGTCTGGACTACGGCAATGACTGCGTCTGGTCTCTTGGCTCCGCCGCCGCTACTTGTTTTGGGTGGCAGCGGAGGCGCCGGGGTGACCGCGACCGCGCAGGGTTTGGCTTCGGTCATCGCGACCGACGAGCAGCTCGATGTCGATTCGGTAGTAGTCGACGCGACTCCTGCCGGTGGTAGCGACCTTGTCGCTCGGGTTGCAGACGAGGAACGGCCGATGTCGACATTGCAGACGTGGTTGACGTCCGACGATCCGAGCCTGCCGTCGACCGTCGAGGCCGCGTGCGGCAGAGCGTCGTCGGGGGCATTGGTGCTGCCACGCGACGATCGGCCGTTGCCGCGGCGGGAAACGATGGTGTCGGTGCACCGGCATTTGAGCGACGCGGGCGTGGTTCCGGTCTACGACGGGGGAGCGCCGGTGTCCGCCCGCGGAGTTCGGCCGTTGTTGGCGGATTCGCGAATCTCGTTGGCGCTCGTCGTCGCAGCGCGACCCGATGCGGCAAACCGACTGAAGCCTGTCTTGTCCTGGCTCGACGACGAGTTCGGTGAGTTTCTTATCGGCGACACGGTCATCGTTGTGTGCCGGCAGTCGCCGCGCGACAACGCCGACGTGGCGGGTCATTTGCGCCGGAACTTGGATGGCTGGGTGCGTTCGGTTGTGGAGATTCCATACGACCCGCACCTCGCAATCGGGGAGCGAATTCTGTGGTCCGAGGTTCGTGACGAGACGCGCGAAGCGTATCGAAATGTCTTGCGGGAGTTGACGTCGTGAAGCGAGTATGTCGGCTGAGGACGCACATTTGAGCCCGCAATTCTTGTTTAGTTCAATTGTTCGATTGTTCGAACCTGCGCAATTAGTGTGGGTTACCGCTAGGGAGGGACACACATGAAGAATGCATTCAAGGCCGCGTTGGTCGGCGCTACTGCAGTAGTTGCTGTTGGGATGGGGTCGAACTCGGCCCAAGCCACACCGCCCGTACCGACGCCGGAGCCGGGAGGCGTGATTCGGATCGACGTAGCGCCTGGTGAATGGTGGAGCTGCGTTGGTTACAGCTTGCAAGCGCCTTTCCTTCAGCTCGTTCCGGGCTTGTACCAATACTCGCTGGGGCCGAATCCAATCTATTTGCACTTCACGCCGGGCGCCGACGTGTGGGTGCAATGCAATGGGTCCGCGCTTCCGATCGTTTACTACGGCCCGATCGTGAAGGCTGGCAACTAAAGATCTGGCATGGTCAGGCCTGGCCCGCCGCGGCCCGAAAATCGAGTCAAGTGATCAATTTCAGCCTTGAGTACAGGGGGAAAGAGGCATGAGTAACACTTCGAGAGCCGCATTTATTGGGGTCATTGCTGCGGCTGCGGTTGCGTCGGGGACGAACTCCGCGCTGGCGACGCCACCGGTCGCGACGCCCGAACCTGGCGGTGTAATTCGCCTTGATGTCGCTCCTGGAGAATGGTGGAGCTGTCAGGGGCTGAGCCTGCAGCCGCCGTTTTATCAAGTGACTCCTGGTCCGGTCCAGTATGCCCTTGGGCCTGCGGCGATTTATATGCGGTTCACCCCTGGCGCCGACGTATGGGTCGAATGCAACGGAACGGGACTGCCGGTTATCTACTACGGACCGATCGTGAAGGCCGGAAACTAGCGGGTCCGATATTTCAGAGCTCGACAATCTTGCGCAATCGCGCAGATCTGTGAGTCAAATAATTCGGGGGAGTTTATGAAGACATATTTGAGGGTCACATTCCTTTGCGCTGCAGCGGTGACGGCAATCGGCGTGTGCACTAATTCGGCGCAGGCGACGCCGCCGATTCCAGTACCAGAACCCGGTGGAATCATCCGCATGGACCTCGCGCCCGGTGAGTGGTGGAGTTGCGACGGAATCAGTCTCGCTCCGCCGTTCTGGCAGCTATCGCCGGTCGTGCTTGGGCCGAGTCCGCTTTACCTACGTTTTGCGCCGGGGGCGGATGTGTGGGTCAGGTGCAGTGGGACCGCGTGGCCGATCGCTTGGTACGGCCCGATCGTGAAGGTCGGCAACTAGAGCGAGGGAACGGGTGGGCGCTCTCGGGCGCATCGGACATTCACATTAGGGGGAGAAACTGATGAAGAAATATTTGCAAGCTGCGTTTGTTGGCTCTGCGGCCGTCGTGGCTGTCGGTCTGGGGATGAATTCAGCGCACGCGACGCCACCCGTTCCGGCGCCTGAGCCGGGCGGCATCATCCGCTTCGACATTCCCGCGGGTGAATGGTGGATGTGCCAGGGGTTGAGTTTGTCGCCGCCGTTCGTTCAGTACGGGCCGGGCTACTACCAGTGGACCCTTGGCCCGAACCCGATCTTCCTCCGGTTCGCGCCGGGCGCGGATGTTTGGGTGTCGTGCAGCGGATCTGCTGCACCGGTGATCTGGTACGGACCGATCGTCAAAGCGGGACAGTAGATTACGGGCAGTCGTCGTCCCAGTAATAGCGACCGACATATGGCGGACCGAGTTTGCCGTCCTTGGGTGCGAACGAGAGAAACTCCAGCGGATTTGTGCTGCCGTTGGGTTTCACGACCAGGCCGTCGAAGCGTCCGACTTCGATGGTGTGGTCGCGTGAGTACGCCGCTCTGACCTGGTCGGCGGTGGAGCCGTCGCCGACTCCGCGGTCGGTGAGGGTGCCGTCCGGTGTGGCAATTCCGATCACGCGACCCGACTCGTCTGCAACATAGATCCGTCCGGCGGCTGGGCCGAACAGCGTTGTACACGGGTACGGGGCCGGGTGGCTTTGCTCGACCGGTATTCCCGCCAGCGCGGCGGTCGCTTCGTCCAGAGTCATGCCGACCGTCACGGGACCGAACCCAAGGACCGTGGCGACGGGTTTGGCGGGCACAGGCGTCGACGTCGCTGACGAAGACGCATCGGACGAGTCCGAACTGCACCCCGCAACGAGTGCAACGGCAGTGAGCGCGACTGCCAAAAGACGCAAAACTGACATAACTCGCAAGGTACGCCGTTGTGCTTATCGGCGGCTGACGCTCGGCTTGCCGCTCTCGAGGTCCGGCCAGGGCGCGCAGGTTGTGTACGGATCGCACATCTTTGCAAAGTTCGCTCACTCGATGACCACGGCTCGGTGTTGCACCGAGGCTTCGACTTTCAGGTCAGCGAGTACGAACCCGAGCCCCGCCGCACACCTGATGGGATGCGATTGCCGCACACCCTGTCATGGATGGTGCTCGACAACGACGACAACGACCTGCTTGCCATCGAAGCGACGGCCGGCGGCGATTATTCCTACGGTCTCGGCGCGGCCGGGCATACATCGAGTACGTCGATTGCCGCTGATCGGCGTAGACGTCCCCGCGGGGACGTCCGGCCGCCGAATAGGCGCGGCACGTTTCGTACGAAACTTCCTATTGCGTACGAAAGTTGCGCGAGCCAGATCGCGTTCTGTCCCGCGGTGGTTTCGTACGAAATTGGGGATCTCGTACAAGGTGTCGGTCGCCGACCGTGATTTGACGTCCCCGCGGGGACGTCCGGCGACCGTTTTTTGTCGGTGCCCTGCGCTAGCTTCGTAGAACGTCAGTTCTATCGACTGGGAGGGTTCGATGAACGCAGAGGAACTACCGATCGATCAACTCGAAACCGAAATCTGCACGCTCGCAGGGCAGATCGCCGCCGCTACAGCGCGATTCCTCTTCCTGCTCGCCGAATTCGACGCTCGGCGCGGTTGGGCCAGCTGGCAACTCCACTCGTGTGCGCACTGGCTGTCCTGGAAAGCGGGAGTCGGGGTGCACACCGCTCGTGAATACGTCCGTGTCGCCAAAGCCTTGACTGAACTACCCCGCATCGCACAAGCTTTCGCGGCTGGCACGCTGTCGTATTCGAAAGTCCGGGCACTGACCCGCACTGCCACCCCGCACACCGAAGAATCGCTGCTCCGCATCGCACTGGAGTCGCCCGCCGCACACCTGGACCGACTCGTCCGCGGCCTCAAGAAACAAACCCGCACACCCGAAGACGTCGAACGCACCGGTGGACGCTGGTTCTACGACGACGATGGCTACCTCGTCCTCACCGCCCGATTCCGCCCTGAGGACGGCGCCCGATTCCTCGCCGCGCTCACCCGAGCCGAATACGAACGCACCCGCACCGACGATCGTGAACCCGACCTCACCGCACCCGCACCGCCGAACCCGGTCCCAGCCATGACCGCGATGGCCGAAAGCGTCTGCGCCACTAGCGACTCCCCGGTCGTCGCCCCGGCCGCCGACGTACTGATCCACGTCGGACCCGACGGTGAACCGCTTGACACGACGCACGCCCACCTCGACGACGGGCCCGGCCTCGACCCACAGACGTTGGAGAACGTGTTGTGCACGGCGTCGGTGCGGCTGATTCGCCACGGTCGGCTCGGGCCGACGATCGCGTGGGACAAATCCCGGCGCCGCCCCAGTCGAACGCTCCTGCGGCAGTTGGTGATCCGCGATCGCTGCTGTGCTGTGCCCGGTTGCGGTCGGACTCGATTCCTGCACGCGCACCATGTCAAGTACGTCTCGCAGGACGGGCCGACCGAGCTCGACAATCTGGTCCTACTTTGCGGCGAACACCATCGCGCCCTGCACGATGGACACTTCACGATCACTGCACATGGCAACCAGCAGTTCAGCTTTCACCATCCGAACGGTGCGCGAATCGATTACGCGCCACCGCTGAGTGGTAATGCCGACGACCTCACGCAGCGGTACCGGTACATCGAACCCGACGCCATCACGGCCGACTGGTCCGGTGAGCCGCTGGACGTCAGCTTCGCCACCGATGTCCTGCTCCGCAACTGGGACCTAGACGAACGCCGCCGCGCCAGCGGGCTGGCGACGGCGGCTTAGGCGATCTGGGCGATCAGTCGCCGACGGTAATGGCTTCGGCTTCTTCGATGCTGTGCGGCGCGGGATCGTGGTCGTCGATATGCGCCAGGACTTTCCGGCCGGAGTAAAGCACGGCCACGGATGCCAGAGTGCACGCGGCGCCCACCCAGAACGGGATGTGGATGCTGTGCTCACCGAGCTTGCCTGCGAGGTACGGCGCTGCTGCACCGCCGACGAAACGGACGAAGCTGTATGCCGCTGAAGCCGTTGACCGTTCGGCTGGCGAAGCGATCATCACTGTCTCGGTGATCAGAGTGTTGTTGACGCCGAGGAAGAGTCCGGCCGCAACGACGCCGACGATCAACACGGTCTTGTTCTCGGTGAACGCGGCCATCAGTCCGAGGTCGATTGCGAAGAGCGTCAGCGCAACTCCCATCATCGGGAGGGTGCCGTAGGCCCGCTGCAACCGAGGTGCGAGAAACACCGAGGCGATCGCGAGCATGAGACCCCAACCGAAGAAGATGAAACCGATCGAGTAGGTGCCCATGTCGAGCGGGAACGGCGTGTACGCGAGGAGCGTGAAGAAGCCGTAATTGTAGAGCAGCGCAGTGATGCCGACGGTCAGTAGACCGCGATGCCGCAATGCCAGAAATGGTGCCGCGAGCGAGGTGTGATGGGTCGGCTTGGGGCCCTCCGGCAGCATCACGATGATCAGCACGAATGCAACCGCCATCAACGCTGCAACGCCGAAGAATGGTCCACGCCAGCTGATTCCGCCTAGCACGCCGCCGACGAGTGGTCCGGTCGCGATGCCGATGCCGAGCGCGGCTTCGTAGAGGATGATCGCCTTGGCGACACCGCCGCTGGCTGCCCCAACGATCGTGGCGAGGGCGGTGGCGATGAACAGTGCGTTGCCGAGTCCCCAGCCTGCGCGGAATCCGACGATTTCGCCGACGCTGCTCGACATCCCGGCGAGTGCCGAGAACACGATGATGATCGCGAGGCCGCCGAGCAGTGTCTTCTTCGCGCCGAAGCGGCTCGACACGACGCCGGTGATCAGCATCGCGACGCCGGTGACCAACATGTAGCTGGTGAACAGCAGCGACACCTGCGACGGCGTGGCGTGCAGCTGCTCACCGATGGGCTTGAGAATGGGGTCGACCAGGCCGATGCCCATGAACGCGATGACGCTGGCAAAGGCGACAGCCCAGACGGCTTTCGGTTGATGCAGCAGACTAGAGGTCTCCGCGCTGGGGGAGGGCGCGGTCGTGGTGATACTCACGAACCCTTCTTTCTCTGTTCTTAGTTGAGGTCTGTGGTCTTGAGGACGTCGCGAAGTTCTTGCAAACCCTCGGTGAGGCGACGGATCTGTTCTGGCTCGAGGTGTGCGAATCGGGGAGCGAGCGCGTCGCCGATCGAATTGCGCGATTCCGTCAACCATTGGCGGCCGGCGTCGTTGATCGCGACCAGCACGGCGCGGGAATCGTCGGGATCGGTCGTGCGGTCGACGAGACCTAGTGCGTGCAGCTTGCGGACGACTGCGGTGGCTGAGGGCTGACTGCACCGGTCGATTCGAGCGAATTCGCTGACCCGCAGCTCCCCGTGCTCGTCGAGCAACGAGAGAGCGCGGGTCAGCGCCTTCGGTCGGCCGTCCGCGGCAAGCGCCGTTGCCTGCCTGGTGAAACGAGCCGAACTGGTCACCAGGTCCACGATGAGGTCGCGCAGCTCTGGGCGATCAGTGGAGGAGGTCACCGACATATTGTTACATAAGCTAACTATCTATGTAAACCCGCTGATTCGCATGGGGCTCGGCTTATGATGACGACCGTGCAGCAAAGGCCGTTCACAGTTGGAATTTCCCCAGGCGATGGCTTGATCGCACGCTTCGGCGACGTGATTGTGTACGCCCTCGGCGCCGACGAGCCGGTGGCTCAGTTGCTTGCAGCGGTGGATGCAGCCGCGCGCGTCCAGTACCCGGGGGCCGGGCTGCCTGAGTTTCTCGCGCCTATCGCTTACGGCGCGGCGCTCGGAGTGAAGTTCGGGGTGGTCGCGCCGACCGCCGACGGCAATCTGATCCTGCTCGCCGGCTCGGTGAGCGCCGAGATCCGCACGCGCAGCGGCGAACGACGCCTGTCCGGCGTCGACGGTCAGCGGTTCGTCACCGAAGCGGTGCCCGAACTCGCCCTCTCGATCGGCATCAGAGACGCTAACCGCCCTGGGCAACAGGCGCGGCCCAACACCGACCTCCGAGCGGGAATCGTGCCCGGCGGCGGCTTTGCGATCGTCCACGCGGAAGCCGTGGTCGAACCGCCGCGTCACATGGAAACTGTTGCGACAGTTCCGATCCCAACGGAGCAGGAAACCGTGGCCGCATTGCGAACCCCGGTCGAGACGGCGTTGTCGGCACCGGCGGTCAGCGTGCTGTCGACGAAGGACGGCGCCACCTATCCGTTGGACCGTCCGTACGTCATCGGGCGTGCGCCGCTGTCGGACGAGGCCGTGTCGAACGCGTTGGCGTCACCGATCGTCGTCGAATACGACCCTTATATTTCGCGCGTGCATGCCTACGTCACGGTGAACCGCGATGGCGTGTTCGTGCGCGACGCAGGTACCGCCGCAGGCACGTTCATCGCGGAGCTCGGCGCCGAGGAGTGGACTCAGGTCGGCACGACACCCACACGCCTGGATCCAGGGTCGACCTTGCGGATCGGCGACTGGGTCGTCACTCACCTAGTGGGTGGCGCGCGCTGACTTCTCGGCCGTCAATCCGCTCCAATCGCCCGCACGCAGCGCAGGCAGCGCGCTCGGACCGACCTGGAACCGTCCCTTGACAGCTTTCTGTGCAGCTGTGACGTCGGCCGGATGGTGGCCGAGAACCGTAGCGCCGACGACTCGACCCCGTGACAACACGAGACGACGGTAGGACATGCGCGCCGGGCGGTCGATGACGATGACGTCGTCGGTCGCAGACGGTGTGACCTTGCCGATCGAGAACAGTTCGAGGTCAACGCCTTTGAGTATCGTCGCGGGAGTCTCGGCGGTCAGCGTCATGTCACCGCCGAGTGCGTTCACGGCAGCCGCTTCTGCCTGTTCGACCGCGACCGGCCACAGCCCCCAGACCGCTCCCTGGTGTTCGGCGACGTCGCCTGCGGCATAGACCCAACGTGTACGCGTCCGCATCCGATCATCGACGAGGACGCCCTTTCCGACTGCAATCCCCGCATCGCGAGCGAGGTCGACGTTGGGTTTCACCCCGATAGCTGTCAGGAACACGTCACAAGGTAGCTCTCGTCCGTCTTTCAAAATTGCGGCGGTGACAGCGGGTGCGCCCTCGACTCGGTCCGTCTCGGCACGAGTGAGCAGTTCGATGCCTACGTTCTTGAAATGCTGTGCGACGAACTCCGAACAGCGAGCGTCGATCTGCTTGCTGAGCAATCGGTCGCCACGTTCGAGGACTGTGACCTGCAAGCCCAGCAGGTGCAGTGAGTAGGCGGCTTCGAGGCCGAGCAGTCCGCCGCCGGCGACGACCGCTCGACGACACCCGTACTGCTGAACGTAGGCGCGCACTCGCATCGCGTCGCCCGCTTCGCGCAGGACGAAGCTGCCCGCACGATCCAGACCTGGCGTAGGCGGAATCATCGGGCTCGAACCCATGGCGAGAATCAGGCGGTCGTACGGCAGGGCCTCGCCGGTACCGAGCAGAACGTGCTGCGAGGGGACGTCGATGCGCTTGGCCATCGTGTTCAACCAGGCATGCACCCCGTGCTCGTCGTACCACTGCTCGGACAACAAATAGAGGCCCTGCATCGCCGATCGACCGTAGATCAAGCGAGAGATGCCCATCCGGTTGTAGAGCGCGTGCGACTCGCGGCCGACCAGGTGGATTTCGCAGTCCGGGTGACCGCGGCGGACGAAATCGGCGGCAGTGACCGCGGCAATGCCCCCGCCTATGATCACGACGCTCACGATCGATCGGTCGAATCGTGTTGGCTTGGAGCCAGATCCGTCACCGGGTTCCGGTGTCAGCGACATCGTGACCGTGCCTGACGAGATCCGCGCACAACATGCCATACGTGTGTTCTCGCCGTGCCCGAGACGTCGCAGCGTATTCAGCTCATCCTGCTCGGGGGCCGACAGGCACGACACGCCGTCCAAGACCGCGACCGGGTCGGCGCCGCAGACGCCCATGCGGCAACCTGCCTCGATCGGCTGCTTGTTCTTCTCGGCTATCTCGAGCAAGCTCGTTCCCACCTCGGCCGGGACGGGAGTGCCGTTGGTGCCGAACTGAACTCGGGCTGCTGGTTCCGTGGAAGCCGCCGTGACCGGCTCGAGCGGCAGCAGCCGGACCGGGTCGGACCGCTTACCCGACGTCCACGCGAACTGCAGTTCGCTGACCCTGGTCCGGGCAATCCAAATCAGCGTCACCAGCAGGACGGCCGCGCTGATCAGCCACCGTAACCACGGCAGGTCGATTCCAGTGATTTCGTTCAGCGACGACACCACGACCGGCCCCACGAACCAGTAGAAGATATTGAGCGCGGCGGCGGCGTAGCCAACCGCCACCATCGGCGGACTCAGCGGCGAGACGGCCTCGACAGCGAAATAGACGCCGACACTGACGAGGACGAATAGTGCCAGCACGCCGTACTTTCCGAGCATTTCCAGGTCCGGCTGGTTGACCGCAGTGAAGAATCCGAGGATGAAACCAGGAAGTGCGGCGACGAACAGCTTGCGCTGAGCGGTCCAGCCGCGGTCGTCGTCGACCAGGTCCGCTTGGTATGCCGCGCGTGGCTTGAAGTCGTAGCAGTTCTTCGCGCAACCCACACAGGACGGGCAGTGACTGTTCGGCACGGTGATGAAGGGCGTCTGTCCATACGCGCGCTGCAGGGGAAACAGCGGGCAGATGCTGCTGCACCAGCCGCTCTTGCCTTTGAAGACATAGCCGCCGGTGAAGGCGACCGCCGCAACGAGGGCAAGAACGACGCCGGTCGCTGCTGCGCTTTGGTCGAGGCCGGCGAGGCGAGATCCGGCTATGCCGAAGAACAGAGCCATCGCGACGAGGTAGCCACGGTTGCGTAGCCAGTCCGGCGGATTCAGGGCGCGTCCGAAACCGAACACACGCGGTATCTGGTTGGTCGCGGCGAGCGGACAGATGTTGCGCCACAACCCCGGTGCGATGAGGAAGAGCGCCGGCAGCACCGGAACGATGACGCCGAAGAAGATAAACAGTCCTGCCGCGGGGCGGACGAACAGCAACACGATCACGCCCAGGAAGCACGCGATACTGACCGCGCGGGCTGCTTGCCAGACGCGAAGCGGAATCTTTTTCGGCAAATCGGTGTACGCCGGAAAAAGATCGCGTTCGCCGGTCGGGTCGATGCCGAGCAGACGTTCGGCAAGAGCAACTCCGCGGGAAGGCTGGACCTCGGCACGAGGCGGCGGCGGAGGAGCGGCGATCCTGATGCCGAGCCGAGTCGAATCATGGTCGGGCGCCGGCTCCGACGGTTTTTCTGCCCCGCGACCGGCAGGCATGGAGACGACGATGATTTCGGTGCGGCCGAGCCGCAGCACATCGCCCAACGACAGTGCGGCGCGTCCCGTCAGCGGCAGACCGTTCAGCATCGTGCCGTTTCGGCTACCGAGGTCGACGACGGACAACGCAGTCGGACTCGGCACGATGCGCAAATGCTCGCGCGACACCTCGGTATCTGCGAGATTTTCACCGGCGCAATCTCGGCCGAACGCGACGGGCGCACTCAATACAACCCGGCGCGGACGGCGGCCCCATTCGCGAATTTCGACGACAGGCTTGGCGGGGTCCATTGCGGCGCTCGCTCTCTCACGCTCGGATGCGCGCTAATCGTACGCGCGACAGGCCCATTAGACGCGGCAGAAAGCAGAGGATTCGGTACGCTTCGTGGGAGGTCGCATCGCGTCAGCGGGGTGTGGTGGTAATGGATTCCGATGTCGAGCGTGGTCGTGCCGCGCACCGCGGCCGCGACTGGGGCGAAGCCTACGACTCGCTGCGCCGCGCCGACGCCGACGCACCACTCGACCTCGAGAATCTGCAGGCGTTTGCGGAAGCTGCCTATTTCACCGGCCGAGTAGACGAGTGTCTCGAGGCGCGGACTCGCATCTACCGGCGGCAGATCTCAATCGGAAAAACGGTCGAGGCCGCGCTGACCGCATATCTGGTTCACACTGTCTTGTTGCTGCGCGGAGATCATTCGGCAGCGGCGGGATGGTTGTCTCGCGCCCGCCGGATTCTCGAACACGAGCCGGAATGCGTCGTGCACGGCTACGTTCTCCTGGCCGACGCCGAAGGTCGTTATTACGCAGGGAACATCGTCGAATCGCTGGAAGCGGCGCGGGCGGTGACCGAGATCGGCGACCGGTTCACTGACCCCGACCTCATCAATGTCGGACTGCACCAGACGGGACGCGCGATGGTCGCGCTCGGCGACGTCGACGCAGGTTTGGCGTTGATCGATGAAGCGATGGTCGGCGTGCTCGCGGGCGATGTGCACGATCCGATATATCGAGCCTGGATCTATTGCAGCTCGATCTACGTCTGTGAGGACGTGTCCGATTTCGTCCGAGCCAAGCAGTGGACCTCGGAATTCGAGCGGTGGTGCGAAAGCCAAGACGGAGCGACTGCCGTATCCGGCTCGTGCCGAGTGCACCGGTCACGGATCCTGCGGGTCCACGGTTCGTGGTCGGATGCCGAACGTGAAGCGCGTCAGGCGTGCGCCGAGCAGAATGGCACGATCGCGATGGACACCGGCAACGGCTGGTATCAAATCGGGGAAGTGCGCCGTCTGGTCGGCGATCTGGCCGCGGCCGATGCGGCATACGCACGTGCCGCGGGGTACGGCTTCGATGTGCAGCCCGGTCTCGGTCTGTTGCGCGCCGCGCAAGGCAACGGTGCTGCCGCAGTCGCAGGAGTCTCGCGGGCGCTGGCCGAACAGGCCAAGAACGACATTGCCCGCGCGAAACTCCTTCCAGCACAAGTCGAAATCGCGATTGGAGCAGGTGACCTCGAACGTGCTCGCTCCGCGGCGGCCGACCTGACCACCCTTGCCGCAGACGGCCCACCTGCGGTGCGAGCTGCCGCCGCGCATGCCGCAGGCGCTGTCAGCCTCGCCGACGGACACGCCGCCGACGCATTGGCGCCGTTGCGGACCGCTGCACAAATCTGGGCAGAATTGGACCTCCCTTACGAGTGCGCCCGAAGTCGGCAACTGATCGGCGCTGCCTGTCGTGAAATCGGTGACGAGGACACCGCGATGCAGGAATGGGAGGCATGCCGCACGGTGTTCGCAGAGCTGGGAGCCGTCCCTGATCTGAAAGAAATCGAGAACCTAGGTTGTACACTTTCGCGCATGCCGCAGCCGGAACCCGGGTCCGAATTCGCAGGGTTCACGATCGTGCGCAAGCTCGGCTCCGGCGGGATGGGCGAAGTCTATTTGGTCGAACACCCTCGTTTGCCCCGCCGCGAAGCACTCAAGATCCTGCCTGCGACGCTGACCGCGGATAACGAGTATCGGCAACGGTTCATCCGCGAAGCAGAGCTCGCCGCCACAATCTGGCATCCGCACGTCGTGGCAGTGCACGACCGGGGCGAGTTCGAGGGTCAACTGTGGATCACGATGGACTACGTCGAAGGCACCGATGCCGCGGTGCTGTTGCGATCTCGGTACCCCGCCGGTCTGCCGCCAGAATTCGTTTCGGAGATCGTCACCGGGGTCGCCGATGCGCTCGACCATGCGCACGAACGCGGACTGCTGCATCGTGACGTCAAACCCGCCAACATCCTGCTCACCGAATCAGCTCCCGAATCGACCAAGCGTCGTCGAATCCTGTTGTCCGACTTCGGTATTGCTCGCAGAATGGACGACGCCAACGGGCTGACCGCCACCAACATGACCGTGGGTTCGATTGCGTACGCCGCACCGGAGCAGCTGATGGGACGGACGCTCGACGGGCAGGCCGATCAGTACGCCTTGGCGACTACGGCGTTTCACCTGCTCACCGGCAAGCCGCCGTTCGACAACTCGAATGCGGCCGTCATCATCAGCAGCCACCTGACGTCGCCACCGCCGACGATGGGCGAACGCAGGCCCGATTTGGCTGCGCTCGATGCGGTGATCTCCAAGGGCATGGCGAAAAAACCTGGCGACAGATACCCGTCGTGCACGGACTTTGCTCAGGCGCTCGCTGCGGCTGTCGAAGCGCAGCCGCGAACAGATCACGAGACGTTGATCGCTCCCGCCGCTGCTCGCGTGCGCCCGCCGGTGCAGACCTTCGCTCCGCCGGTGGCGGCACCGCCGCCAAAGAGTCGACGGAACTGGCTGATTGCCGGCATCGCGGCAGCGGTCGCGGTTGCGATCGCGGTGACCGCCGGGATCTTGCTTACCCGCGGGTCGTCGGACTCGGGATCCAACAAGGATGCCGGATCGGCAAACGGCACCAGCGCGGCTGCGCCGCCAACGGCCGCCGTCGATTCGGCATTGGTCCAGCCCGGCAGGGTTTCGAGTCTGCTGATTCCAGCGCAGCAGCTTTCCGCCATAACCGGCCACACACTGGAGAGTGCGTCGAGCGCGTCGACGGTCCTGGACGCGGCCTCCGAATTTCCTACCCGCCCCGAATGCGCGAGCGCTATCTATCCGCTCGAAAAGTATGCGTACGGCAACGCAGGTCATACCGCTGCGCAACAGAACATTTCGCAGACAGCGGAATCGGCGGCGTACTTCCTGGTCGACCAGTCCGTTGCAAGTTTTCCCTCGGCCGCGGCGGCCACCAAATTCCTCGACACGTCGAAACAGCAATGGCAAGCGTGTACGGGTGCGCCCGTCGTTTTCGCAAACCAGGGCGGCACCAACACGGTCGCGACGCTCGCCAACGTTTCCACCAACGGCAACACGATCACGCAGAACCGGACGGTCGAGGGTGGCGGCTATACCTGCCAGCACAGCATGGGCGTGTGGTCCAACGTCGTCGCGGAGGCTGTTGCCTGCGGCGAAGGGGACATCACCGGAAAATCCGAGGCCGTCGTTGCCGCAATTCTCTCCAAAGCTCAGGCGTGAGGGGCGCATTGAGATCGGTCGCAGCGATCGTGGTGGCCATGGCCATCGTGTTCGTCACGTCCTGCTCGGCAAAAACGCCGCCGGGTCCGCAAAGTCCGCTCCTTGCCGCGGTCGATGCTGCCGTCAAGCCGCTCCTCGACGACTACGGCGTACCCGGTGTTGCGGTCGGTGTGATCGCAGGTGGACGCCAGTATTTCTTCGTCTACGGCTATGCTGACGAAAGCGATTCCACGAAGGTCACGGCGGAGACGATCTTCGAGATCGGTTCTGTCAGCGAGACATTCACCGCGACGCTCGCCGGGTACGCGCAGGCCATGGGTCGCCTTTCGTTGAACGATCATCCGGGGGAGTACGTGCCTGCGCTGCGTGGCAGCGGCGTCGACGCGGCCACGTTGATAAACCTCGGCACGAACACCGCGGGTGGGTTGCCGGCCCAGATTCCCGACTCGGTCACCGACTCCACCCTGATCTCGTACTTCGAGGATTGGACGCCGACCGCGGAGCCCGGCGAGCAGTGGCAAAATTCGAACCCCAGCATCGGACTGCTCGGATATTTGACGGGCAAAGCCATGAAGAAGAACTTCGCCGATACCGCTACCTCTGACCTTCTCCCCAAACTCGGTCTGCGGCACACCTTTTACAACGTGCCCGAAGAGTTGGACGGCAACTACGCCTGGGGGTACGACAAAGACCATCAACGGGTGCGCGTCAACCCCGGCGTGCTCGACTCGGAGACATACGGCGTCAAGTCGACAGTCGGCGACATGCTCGATTTCGTGCAGGCAAACATCGATCCCGGTCATCTGGATCCCGCGGTGAAGGAAGCTGTCGAGGCAACTCATACGGGCTACTACCAGGTCGGCGACATGGTCCAGGGGCTCGGCTGGGAGCAGTACCCGTACCCGGTCTCACTGGATCAACTGCAAGCCGGCACGTCGACGGCCACGATTACCGAGCCGAACCCCACCACACCCGCCGGGCCGCCGTCGTCGTCGACATTCTTCGACATGACAGGCACGACGAATGGGTTCAGCTCTATCGCGGCTTTCGTGCCCGACCAGCGAATCGGGCTCGTGATGCTCTCGAACAAGAACTTCCCCACCGATGCCCAGGTCACCGCTGCCCACGCGATCTTCGACTACCTGTCCACACACGGGAACTGAGAACGAATAGGTCAGTCCGCGAGTACATCCGGGAATCCGAATATCGCGACGAGCCTCGAATCGTGGAACTTGACGACGCGCGAGATGCCGGTAGCGGTCGCCGCCAGCACCACAGTCCCGTCGGCTCGCAGATTGCCGGCGACGTCCCGGTGGTAGACGACGGCGGCGGGTTGACCGTTGGCGGTGGTGGGGATCATCCGCCAGTCGCCCGGCGTACCGAACACGTAAGTGTCGAGCATGTGGATGCACATCGCACGTCCCGCCTGCCATTCGCGGAATGGCGTCGCTTCCAGCGTGGCGTCCGTCCGCAGTACCTGCTCCAGCATGGCGGCGTCCGAGCTCTCGAACGCCGCGATGTAGCCGTCCAGCAGCGCGCGTGCCCGTGGATCGACTGGCTCCAGCAGCGTCTCGGTTTGTGGATCCAACTTGTCGAGCCGGGCGCGGGCGCGCTGCAGACCGCTCTTGACCGCTGCCGTTGTGGTGTCGAGGATCTCTGCGGTTTCGGCCGCTGAAAACGCCAGGACGTCGCGCAAGATGAGGATCGTGCGCTGCCGAGCGGGCAGGTGCTGCAGACTCGCGATGAGTGCGAGCCGCAGCGACTCACGTGCGACCACGACGGTGGCAGGATCGTGGTCGCCCGGTGCGATCAACCGATCCGGCAGCGGTTGCAGCCACGAGACCTCGCTCGGCGCAACGGGACTCGGTGGACGGTCGGATCTGTCTTGCGGGCGAGTCAAGCCCGATGGCAACACCCGAATCCGCCGCGACTCCATCGCCGTCAGGCAAACGTTCGTGGCGATCTTGTACAGCCATGTCCGAACCGACGCGCGCCCCTCGAAAGCGGCGTAGGACCGCCACGCCCGCAAATAGGTGTCTTGCACCAGGTCCTCTGCGTCGTGCGCGGAGCCGACCAAGCGGTAACAGTGCGCTAAAAGCTCCCGGCGGAAGCGCTCGGTCTCGGCGGCGAAGCGGTCTTGGTCGGGTGCCGCCCGCAAGTCCGACGTCATGGAGAGAGCCTAAGCCGGAATCAGGGCCAGCTTGCCGACGGTAGCCCGGGCTTCCAGTTCCGCGAGCGCTTTCGGGCCGTCGGCCAAGTCGTAGGCGCTGGGGCAGCCGGGGGACAGCACGCCGGCTGCGATGAGCGAGAACAGCTCACCCATTACGTCGCCGAAGATCTGTGGTGCGGCTTGGATCAGCACGCCGATGTTGAGGCCGATGATCTGGACTTGGTGCTTGTACACCAACTCCCAGTTGGTGATCGACGCTTCGCCGCCTGGCAAACCGAATACGACGACGCGGCCAGTGACTCTCTTCGCCGACGTCAGACTCGCGGCGAAAGTCGCGCCGCCGGCCGATTCCAGCACCAGATCGACACCAAGACCGCCGGTCAGGCTCAGCACCTCGTTGGTGAGGTCGCCGCTGAGGGAGTTCAAGACATGGTCGGCGCCGAGTGCGCGCACTACCTCATGCTTGCCCGGCGACGCGGCGGCAATGACCGTCGCGCCGTAGTGCTTCGCCAGCGTGACCGCGGCCTGGCCTGTCGCCCCAGCCGCGGCATGGATCAGCACGGTCTGGCCGGCGGCGATGCCGCCCAGCGGCCTGAGTGCAGCCAAAGCAGTCGGCCAGTTCACAACCAAACCCAGCACTTGTTGCTCGGTCCATCCGGGAGGTAGCGCCGCCGCTGCCGCTGCGGGTAGCACCATGTACTCCGCGAAAGCGCCGTCTCCGATGCCGACGACGCGGGCTCCCAATTGCACGCCGGTTACCGCATCGCCCACTGCGACAACCTGTCCGGCGGCTTCGAAACCCGCCACGTAGGGCGGTCGCGGTCCGTCCAGGAACGTTCCATAGGCCTTCGAGATATCGGCGAAGTTGACGCCGGCGGCCGCGACACGGACCAGGACCTCGCCGGGCCCGGGAACCGGCACCGGCGCGTCGTCGATCAGGCGCAGGTCCTGCGGACCGTCGAACGAGACCTGCTGCAAAGCTCGCATAGTCGCGGAAGCGTTCATGGTGATCGGACTCCTTTTCAGCGCACATGTTGGGGACCGGCCCTATCAGTGGGCCGCTCTTCCACCGTGTAGACCGTGTTCGTCGCCAAAAGGAATCGGCTTACGCTGGCGTCACCAATGTCCGCGCAGGCGCGAGCGTACGGATCGGCCGTCAGGGTCGTAGATCATGCGGTACGCGGGAAGCGCCCACAGTCGGGTTAGCCTGCCGAGCTGTTCGGGTTCGTGTGGCAGGAGCCTTCCGGGCGGTCGATCGCCTCGCCGACCCGACTCGTGCCACGCCGCCAACCTGCTGGCAGACATCTCCAGCGCCTCGACCGCGCTCACTGGGTCGATCAGGCCGTCGTCCTCCGAGCCGTCGACGGCTCGATCGAGATGTTCCCGCATAAGGCTCAGACGCAGGTTTCTGGCGAACACGCGTGCCATATCGCCCGTCCCGGCTGGATCGGTGGGAGGGCGATCGTCGATGGTGTCGTCGATTACGGCACAAGATAATTCGCTGTCGTGCGTCCACGATCGGCGGTTCAAATTGTCGCTGCCGACACTCGCCCACACATCGTCGATCACGCAGACCTTCGCATGCACGTACACCGGGTTACCGCTGTGATTCTCGATGTCGAAGACGTGAACTCTGTCCCTTGTCGCCTCGCGGCAGACGGCTATCGCTTGCTCGCGCCCGACCATGTTCGGCGGCAATTCCAGCCGGCCGTCGACGTCGGGATATCGCGGCACCACCGCGACGAGGTGCAGATCGGGATTCTCGCTCAAGGCAGCTGCAAACAAGTTGGCCACATCTTCGGACCACAGGTACTGATCCTCGACGTAGATCAACCGACACGCCCGACGGACCGCTTTGGAGTACGCGCGGGCAATGGTTCGCTCACCGTGCGGGGCGAAGTCGAAAGCTCTTCGGACGTCCGGATAGGTCCGCAGCACCTGAACCGCATGCGTTCCACATGGTGGCGGATCGGGCGGTTGCGGCGGGAGTTTGCCTGGCGACAGATCCGCACCACTCAGCTTGTCTTTGACCAGGGCAATGGGCGAATGAAAGTCGAGGGGCGCGGGATCGTTCCACCGCTCGCGAAACGTCGAGTCGAGCGCCCCGACTGCCGGGCCGTGTAACTGCAGCTGCACGTCGTGCCATGGGGGATTGTCGCCATAGCGCGGCGACATCGAAATTGCTTGCGGATCGCCGCGGTGTGACGCGTCGTCGCGACGGCTGTGGCAGAGGTCGATACCACCGGCGAAAGCGACGTCACGTTCAGGAGCGCCCGGGTGGCGAAGCACCACCAGTTTCTGGTGGTGCGACCCGCCCCACCGGACTCGTTGGTCCAGAAGTACTTCGCCACCGGCCGCTTCGATGTCCTCACCGAGATGGCGGTTTTCCGCCTCGCTGTACTGGAACCGGTCGAGGTGTGAACGCCACATGAGGCCTTTCACGACGACCCCGCGTTTCGCTGCGGCGGAGAACAATTCGGCCACAGTAGGGCCGCCCGGTCGCAACCGTTCGTCGGGATCCCCACGCCAATCGGTGAAGAAGAGGTGGTTTCCGGCTTCGAGCGATTGGACGGCGTCCACCAGTCGATCGAAATAGGTGGCGCCGTGAATCAGCGGCTCGGCCGAATTCTCGCGGGACCACGCTGGGATCGCGGACGCGGAGTTGTTTCGTTCCTCCACAGTGAGAAACCAGTCCTCGATCGGCACCGTCTAGATGTCCCCGGATTTCGGTCGCCTCAAACAAAAGGGTGGTCGAAAATCAACTTCCCACCGGCGGCAGCCTGACCGCAGGGGACAATCGACTGATGATGGCGGCGGAGCGGGCGGATCCGATTGCGGCGTTGATCGAGGCGACCGCGACGGTCGGGATCGAGGTCGTGGATACGCGCGAGCTGGGATCGACCGCTGAACTCGTGATTCCCGAGGGCGAGCGCATTCCCATTGTGGTGAAACGCCTTTCGTTGGCGTCGGCGGATGGGTTGCCCGGTCGGCTGGTGAAATGGGAGCGGCGCGTTGCTGATTCGCGGGCCATTCGCATCGTGGTCGCGGACCGAGTCACCAACGACGCGCGTGAGCTCCTTCGAGGTGCGGGCTGGAGTTGGCTGGATCTTCGCGGCCACCTGCATCTTTCGGCTCCGGGACTGTTCGTGGATACCGACGTCGCGACGGTGAAGGGGAGAGGGCAACGGACCAGCCCCTTCTCGGGTCGCGGTGGCATCGAGGTCGCGGTGGAGTTGTTGCTCGACCCCTATGTATCCCAAGGGGTTCGGCGAATCGCGGACCGTATCGGTCGTTCCCCGAGCACCGTGTCCGAGGTGATGACGAGCCTGCGGTCCAGCAACCTGATCGATGCCGAGCGAAAGCCGGTGTTGCCTGATCTTTTCTGGGCGCTGGCCGCCGAATGGCGGACCGTGTCGACGGATGTGCAGACGGCGTTGCGCCACGGGCAGCCGTTGTTCGTGGCGCTGGACCTGGCCCAGGATGCGGACCGAGGCAGGGAAGTGCTCAAAGACTGGACGCCGCCGGAGCCTTGGCATCGCGTCTGGTAGCTATTTGTTGTTTCCCTTGTTCTTGTCTTTCCCTTTGTCCTTGTTTTTGTCCACCTTTGGACCGTGATCGGGATTGCTCGTTGGCGGTGGCGCTGGGGGAGCGACGACCGTCGAGTCCACCGTCGTCGGCTCGATCGTGCTGGTGGACGGCGCGGTCGGCCCGGGTGTCTGGGGACTCCGGTCAGCGGTCGAAGCCATGAACAACAGCAAAGCGGTCACCGCGGCGATTGCGGCGATCAGACCAAGCCAGGCGCCACGTGACACCCGGCCGAGTAACGGGGGGCTCGAGTGTGGGGTGGTCTGCTCGGGCGCGTCGAGGAGGGCAGTGGCAGTCGGTCTCGGAGGCCCTGGTGGAGTCGGCTGTCGTGCCAGCGTGTGAGCGACGTCGGCGGCGCTCGGCCGATCACCGGGTGACAGTGCGGTCATCGCGGTGAGTAGTCGTGTCCACTCCGGACCGTGATCAGTCGGGATCATTGGCGGACGATGCAGGCGCGCGACCGCAGCTTCGATGCCGCTACCCGGATAGGCAACGTGGCCGGTGAGGCACTCGATTAGCACCAGTCCGAGCGAGTAGACGTCGGCAGGCGGACCGGCTGGGTCGCCGGTGGCCTGCTCCGGGCTGAGGTAGTTGGCTGTTCCGATTGCCATGCCGTGCATCGTGATTCGGGTGCTGTCCAGCAATCGTGCGATGCCGAAGTCGGTCAGTTTGGCGGCTCCCGCTGCGCTCTCGGTGTCGAGCAAGATGTTGGCCGGTTTGATGTCGCGATGAACCACGCCGTTGCCGTGGATGTACGCGAGGGTGGTCGACAGTTCGGTTCCGAGTTGGCCGGTCAACTCGGCCGTGAGCGGACCGTCGGCAAGGCGACGACCGAGCGTGGGCCCATCGATAAATTCCATGACCAGGAACGGGGCAGTGTCGCCACCGGGCTCGTCGACCGCTCCGGCGTCGAACACCGTGACCAGCCCAGGGTGGCGCAAGGCGGCCAGTATCCGAACCTCGGCGTCGATACGCCGACGGTCCTGACCGGCGGGAGTGTCGAGACGAAACACCTTCACCGCGACCGGCCGATGGAGCAACTCGTCGTCGGCACGGAACACGTCGGCCATGCCGCCGCGGCCGATCCGTTCGCCCAACCGGTACCGACCTGCCAGGACCGAGCCCGTGGATATCACCTGTGACTCACTTTCGTCGGGTCAAGCTCGCGGCCTGAGCCCGTTCAAGATCTGTGTGGTGATGTCGCCGAGCAGTTCCTCGGCCATCTCGGCAGTCATGAATCCCGAGCTGACGAACGTGGCGATGCCCTGCATCGTCGCGAACGCGGCGACGCCGATCCGCAGCGGGTCTCCGGCGACCACTTCGCCGTTTGCCTGCGCTTCGGCGACCAAGGCCGCGGGTATCAAGAACGCTTGCTCGGCTGCCGCGGGTAACGCGGAACTTGCTGTCGGACTGTGCTTTCGGGCGAACATCAATTCCAGCAGCGCGGAATTTTCCGTCGCGAACCGCACGTAGATCCGCACCACCGACTCGAGCCGTTGCGGAAAAGATCCTTCCAAAGGCACGTCGGTGAACAACGCCCCGAACCGCTCGAACCCGGCCAACGCGATCGCGTCCAGTAGCGCTTGTTTGTCACGGAAGTGCCTGCTCGGGGCGCCGTGACTGACCCCGATGTCACGCGCGAGTTGCCGCAACGACAGGCCGTCCACGCCGGACTCACGCAGCGTCTCCTCGGCACGCGCGAGGAGTTCGCCGCGCAGATCGCCGTGATGGTACGAACGGGCGCGAGTGAACGTCATGGTGTGTAGAGGATAGCTGAAAACTCGACGCAATGTAGGCATTGACTACTTTGTTGTCAGTGCCTACATTGAGGTCCATGACCACATCATCCTGGACTTCAGCTCAGCTCAACTCCTTCGACGGCAAAACAGTTGTCATTACCGGTGCGAACAGTGGCATCGGCCTGGTGACCGCGCGCGAACTGGCCCGAGTCGGCGCTCGCGTCGTACTTGCTGTCCGTGACACCAAACGAGGCGCGGACGCCGCCGCCACGATCGCAGGCAACACCGAGGTACGCGAGCTCGACCTCGCCGACCTGGCATCGGTCCGCAGCTTTGCCGACGAATGGACCGGCCCCCTCGACGTGCTCGTCAATAACGCAGGCATCATGGTCCCGCCGAAGGGCAAGACCAAAGATGGGTTCGAAACTCAGTTCGGCACGAACCATTTGGGCCACTTCGCGCTCACCAATCTGCTGCTGCCGAACATCACCGACCGCGTCGTCACCGTCTCGTCCGGGGCGCATCGCCAGGGGACGATCAAACTCGACGACCTCAACTGGGAAACCCGCGACTACAACCGGGCGAGGGCGTACGGGCAGTCCAAACTCGCCAACCTGCTCTTCAGTCTCGAATTGCAACGTCGTCTCGACGAGGCCGGATCGCCTGTCCGCGCACATAATTCGCACCCGGGTTGGGCCGCGACGAACTTGCAGTCACACTCCGGAAACCGCATCGTCAACGGCCTCATGGCAATTGGCAACAAGCTGCTCGCCCAAGACGCGGAAGCGGGAGCCCAGCCGACTCTCTATGCGGTCAGCCAGGACCTGCCCGGCGTCAGCTACGTCGGCCCCGATGGTCCTTTCGAGATGCGGGGCAAGCCCAAGCTGGTCGGGCGGACGCGTGAGGCAGGCGACGTCGAACTCGCGAAGAAGCTGTGGACGGCCTCCGAAGAGCTGACTGGCGTGCAGTTCCCAGTCGACGCGATTCGCGGCGCGCAGCACAAGTAGGCGCGCTACTCGCCACGCCAAACAGGAGCGCGTTTCTCGGCGAATGCGCGGGGACCTTCCATCGCATCCGCGCTTCGGAGGACGGGTCCGAACTCGGCCATGTTCATCGACCAGACGTCGTCGTGCCACTCGGACCCGTATTCCGCTGCGCGATAGATGATCCGCTTGGACGCCTGAACCGACAGCGGTGCATTGGTTCCGATCTTCTCGGCGAGGGCCAACGCCGTCTCGACCACTTGTTCCTGTGGCACAACGCGATTGACGAGGCCCCAGCGGAGGGCGGTCTCGGCGTCGATCGGATCGCCGGTCAGTGCGACTTCGAGCGCAAGCTTGAGGGGAATCTGACGGGGGAGCCTGATCAGGCCGCCCGCCAACGCTACCAAACCTCGTTTGACCTCGGGCAGGCCGAGTTTCGCCTGATCACTGATGACTGCGAGGTCGGAGGCCAGCACGATCTCGGTCCCGCCGCCGAGAGCAAAACCGTTGACAGCGGCGATGATCGGCTTGTCCACGAAATGTTGGACGAACCCGGCGAAGCCTCGCTCGGGATGATCGGCGTCGAGGATGTTCTGGCCAGAGGCAAGGGCTTTCAGGTCGGCGCCCGCGCAGAAGGCGCGCCCAGCGCCGGTGACGACGGCGACGCGCAAGTCCTTGTCGGCGGCGAGTTCGGCCAATGCGTTGCCCAGTGCAATCGACACAGCCGCGTTGACGGCATTCATCGCGTCGGGGCGATTGAGCGTGATCAATGCGGTATGGCCGATTCGTTCGAGCGTCACAGCGGGCTGGTCGTTGGTTGTGGACACACGCGTCTCCTGTCGTTGAGCTATTTTCGACGTGCAGCTTCGAGCAGTCGCTCGACTTGCGCCATCCGCGCCTCCTCGAGGGCGGGGCGCGGGTAGGTCGCCCGGAAGATCGCTTCGCCGTCGAACATGTGAATGAGCGAGGTGATGATGAGCTGGGCGAGTTCAGGCGGTACTCCGTAGTCGTCGGTGAACCGCTGACCGAGTTCCTCGACCTCTTCGAGCATCGCTTCGGCGACGGGTGCCAGTCTCGTCCGCAGGTCGGGGTCGGTGCGCGCGGCGACAAGCAGTTCGAACCACACGGTGTTGATTCGGTCACGAATTTCACTGCGTGCGAAAGAGATTGCGTCGGCGGCGCGGGTCACCCCACCCGTTGCCCGCAACTCCTGGAAGCGCTCGACGTGTCGGCGGCCGACCTCTTCTGCTGCGGCGACGACCACGTCGAGGCGCGAGTCGAAGTGGCGGAACAGCCCGCCGCGGGAGATGCCTGCCCGCTCACAGATCTGGCCGAGCGACGTGCGGTGGTACCCAACCTCGGCGATGGCGTCGATCGTCGCGTCGATCAGCTTGCCCATGGTGTCGGCGCGGCGCTCCGCTTGGGTGCGGCGAGTCGCCGGGGCGCTCATGCAGTGACCGGATCGAGCCTTGCCGCGGGCGCCGATGCCTCGGCGCGCAGGAACTGACCGCTGCGTGTGGTGCCCAGGTCCGGCGTCGGCTCGCCGTCGGCGATGAGTTGGCGTCCCGCCACAAACACTGCAGTCACGGCATCGTCGTTGCGGTTGACCATGCGACGGAGTCCACCGTATTGCTCGACCGGTTCCTCGGCGTACTCGTCCAACGAGGCGTCCAGATGTGCTGGGTCGACGACGACGATGTCGGCGCGATCGCCTACTCGCAGCCTGCCCGCGTCGATTCCGTACCAGTCGGCGAGTTCGCCGGTGAGCCGATGGACCGCGCGCTCCAGCGTCAAGAACGGCGTACCCGCTTGTTCGGCTGCGTGCGCGCGACGCAGCAACCGCAATCCGAAGTTGTAGAAGGACATATTGCGCAAATGCGCGCCTGCGTCCGAAAAACCCATCTGCACACCGGGATCGGCCGCGAGCTTGTCCAGGTGATGCGGCCGGTGGTTGGAGATCGTCGTGCGCCACCGCAACTTCGTGCCGTGCTCGACCACCAGGTCGAGGTAGGCATCGACCGGATGAACGCCACGGTCCCTGCCGACTTGTCCGAACGTCTTACCGACGACCCCCGGCTCCGGGCACGCGACGATCTCCGCGTCGAAGAAGTCGCGGTGCCAGACATGTGGGGTGAACTTGCGGTCGTAGTCCTTGCGGAAGCGGCGGCGGTACTCCTCGTCGCGCAGCAGCTCGTTGCGCTCTACCTGGTCGCGCAAATGCAATGCGGCGGAACCGGATCCGAACTCTTCGAAGATCACCAAGTCGATGCCGTCGGCGTAGACCTCGAAGGGCACCGGCAGGTGCTGCCAGCGGAAGTTGCCGCCGAGCGCGTTCATCGCGCGTGCGATGGGTCCCATGATGTGAACCAGCGCAGGGTTGGCCTTGAGGTCGGCCGCCGACAGCAAGCTGGTCTTGAGTGGCTTGCGGCCCCAGCCCAGCGTCGAGGTGATCATCGCCCCAACACTTTTCGGCGAGGTGATGTCCGGACCGGCCTGCAGTACTCGCGCCCGTTCGCGCAGCACCGCGTTCAGGCGCCGACGCTCGCGGGCTTTCGCGTACGTCGACGGCAAGGTACGTGACCGGCAGGTCTCGCCGTCGAGCTTGTCGAACAGCAACTGCTGCGCGGACATTCCGACGAAGCCAGCGTTGAGTGCTTCTGACAACATCGACTCCATGCGGGCGAGCTCGCTCGGGGTGGGTCGCACGTCGGGTCGGGTAGCGCGGTCCAAACCCATGACCGCCGTGCGGATGTCGGAGTGGCCGATGAACGCCGCGAGGTTCGGTCCGAGCGGCAGGCTCTCCAGCGCGTCGACGTACTCGCGTGCGCTCGACCAGCTTTTGTGGGCACCGATGGCGTCGATCACGTAGTCGCGGGGAATGGCCTCGACTCGGCCGAACAGGTCGCCGGCATCGGTCGCGCCGACGTGGACGGTCGACAGCGAGCAAGAGCCCAGCAAGATAGTCGTGACGCCGTGCCGGACCGACTCCGCCAGCCCCGGACCGCGCAGCACCTCGACGTCGTAGTGGGTGTGGATGTCCACCATGCCGGGCAGCACCCATTTGCCGTCCGCATCGATGACGCGAGCACCGGCCGTGTCGAGGGGCTGTTCCGAGACGGCGACGACGGTCCCGTCGCGTAGCCCGAGATGCCGCCGCGCCGACGGCGCTCCCGTCCCGTCGAACCAGAGCCCGTTCTCGATGACCACGTCGAATCGCATGGAAAGATAGCAACAGATCGGTCTCTAAGTGTCAATGGCTCGTCAGCTCCCGTATTGCCACACGAATTCCCCGTCGACGTACACCGAGTAAGTCATGCGGGCGAACGCATAACCCGTAAACCACGTGGGGTTCCTCCAGTTCTGTTCGATCTGCACGACATACCGTCCTACGTCGACGGTGTACGTCTTGGCCCGTTCTCGTGCGCCGCAGTATTCGAAAAACGTTGGCACGCCGTCGACTTTGATCGAGACGAACGGAAGAGCAAACAGGTGGTGGGTGAAGTCGACGCGATGAACACGTCCACGACCCACTTCGAATGCAAATTGCATGGTGATGATGTTCCGTGTGTGCAGACCCTCGCCACCATGCATCACAGGGGTGAAAATCCCGACCCTCGATCAATGCTTGAAGACGTCCGCGTCGCCGGGTTCGGTATCCATGACCTCGCGCTTGAAGACCACCAAGTAGGCGAGATACGCCGCGCCTACGACGAGAATGCCGAGCGAAATCACGACCGCGGTAAGGGCCTCTGCAGGCGATACGAGAATGAACACGACGACGATCGACCACACCAAAGCGCCGACCGCGACCGGCATTTCGAAACGCCCCAGGTCGAACGCGTCTTCCTGACGTCCCAGCCGCTTTCGAACTGCGAGATAGAGCACGATGATCGCGCCGTACAGGGATGCCCCGATGAGGCCGCCCACGGTGAGCAACTCCAGCAGAGCGCCACCCGGCAACACGGCCATGAGAACGAATCCCACGACGACGATCAAGACGGTCGCCGGTATCGGAGTCTGGGTCCGCGGATTGACCTGACGCATCAATCGGTGTGCGGGGAATCGTTCGTCGCGTGACATCGCGAAGACCATGCGGGCGCCGGTGGCCAGGGTTACCAGTCCGGCCCCGAAGAAGGCGAACACGATCGCGACCAGGAGTGATCGCTCCATCACCGGACCAAGTTGATCGCGCAAGATCAATGCAACGGGGGAGTCGGTGGCGCTGACTCGGGGGATGTCCTTGATCGCGATCGTCAGCACGACGACGAACACAAGTCCGAGCAGGCTGGCCGCTACGACCGACCCGACGATCGCGCGAGGGACCGTCCGGAAGGGATCCTTCGCCTCTTCGGCCATGTTCGCCGCAGAGTCGAAACCAACGAGCGTCGCGAGCCCCATGATCATCGCGGCAGCCAACCCACCGCCGATCGCGAAATAGTTCGGTGCTCCCTCCGCTATGCCGCGGGAGGTCAAGTTGCTGACATCGCCATCACCGGTGACCAGCACGGCGACGATGAGCGCGATCGTCAATACGACGACGATCACCAATTCGAGCCCCACCGCACCCGACGTGATCAGGCCGACCAGCCGTGTCGACAACACGACGAGAACGGCCTGCATAACGAGCACGACGAGAGTCAGGATGCGCGCTGTGTCCTCGTTGGGCTCCATTCCGAGCAACGGCATCAGCGCTGCGCTCGCCAACGCATTGTCGACGGTCGCCACTCCGGACGCCAGGTAGCAGAAGCTCAGCCAGCCGAACAACCAGCCGACCTTCGGGTTGGCCAGCCGCGACGCCCATTGGTAGGACGAACCGCTCAGTGGGATACGAGCAGCGAACTGGGCGATGACCAACGCAATCAACGTTTGCCCGACCGCTGCAATCGGCCAGAGCCATATTCCGACCGGGCCCGAATTCTGCAGCACGTCGTCGTAAGTACCGAAAATGCCGACCGCGACCGAGATGAACGCGAACGAGACCGCGAAAACTTGAAATGGCCCGAGAGTTCGTTTCAGCTCCGGTTCGTAGCCCGCATGCCGGCTCTCGTCGTCCGCCGACTCCGCATTCAGAACGTTCTCAGCCGTCATCGTCGAAACGGTAGTCCCTATTGAGGGACTATGTGGCGATAGTCGACAAATCCACTCGGTCAGGAATCTGCGGCCAATGTGGCGAGGTTGCCGAGCGATCGGTGGATGATGTCGCGTTGCGCGTCGAGCCGGGCGGCTTCGGCGTCGGGAATGTCCACGTGCACATGGATTTCGGTGGATCGGCCGTCGTCGGCGAGACCTAGCTGCCAGACGAATTGGAGGTCGGAGACGAGGCAGGAGATGCTCACCTGTTGTTTGGGCGGGTCGGCTCGCAATGTCTGGGGCATCGGGAAGTCGGGGTAGCCGGTGGGATACATGGTGTAGGTGGGGTCGTCGACGCGCGAGGACACGGTTTCGACGCCGACCCACCATTCGGTGAAGCGGGTCGGGTCGTACAGCAGTTTCCAGACCGCCTCGGGTGCGGCTGAAGAGTGGGTGTGATCATCGAAGGTGGGCATCGTTGCTCCGCAAGCGCTCGGTGATGGCGGCCAGTTCGGCCATGACAGTTCGGTATTCGCGGTCCGGCTCGACGAGCGAGGACAGGGGCGGTGCCCCGAGGTCGATGAGGTTGGCGACGTAGCGGTCACCTGATGCGGGCTGCGCGATACGTCGTTGCCAGCCGTCGGCAGCCTGCTGAAGCCGCGATGTCTCGAGCTCGAGATCTCCTGCGTCTGCGGCGATCAGCGCTTCGATCCGGTTCATTCGGGCTACAAGTGTGTCGGGGAAGTCGCTGCCCGTCATCGGTTCCATTGCCACGGAACGAATTTCGGCCTGCGCTTCGACGCAGCGTCCGGATCGCGCCAGCGCCTCTGCACGATGAAGGCGGGCGAGTGGGCGGCTGATCGGCGCGTCCGGCTGGTCGAGTGCGGACCCCAATTCGGCTGCAGCGTCGGCGAATTCGCCCGTGGTCAGCGAAAGCAGGCCGCGTTCGAAATGCACGAGGCCGTCGAGCGCTGTGCTGCCGAGACGGTCTGCGGTGTCGGCCGCCAGTCGGAGCGCTTCCGCAGCCTCGGTCGTGCGGCCCATCCGTCGCAGAATGGCCGCCCGTCCGGTGTAGGTGTTGACGACGAGCCGAGCAAGCCCGTTCGGGACGACCTGGGGATAGCACCGGTCGACGAAGTCCAGCGCCCGGTCGAGCGCGCCTGCGCAGGCGGCGGCGCTTGCAGCATTGATCAAGCAGGAATACGCCATGTCGGGTCGACCTGCGCGTCCGGCTGCCGCGGCTGCGGCGATCAGCGGACCGTAGCTTTCGGTGAACTTTCCCGCTCGCAGGAGCGCATGCGCCCGAGCCACACCGACATCGTGGGTCAGCAGGTTGTCGACAGGCAGGTTGTGGGTCAGCGCGTCGACCTGAACGAGCAGATTGTTGGCCGTGATCGGATCGCCCGCAACCGATTCCGCCCAAGCCGTACCAGCGAGCGCTTCGGCGCGGAGTCGGGGGTCGGTATCTGGATCACGGTCCAGGACGTCCAACGCGGCGAGGTAGGACCGCCTGGCTTCGCGTGGGTGGCAGATACCGCCGCGCAGCCAGCGACCACGTCGCAGCCATGCGGTCAGCTGCCCGCCGACGTCGGTCGGCGCGATGGCACTCAATGCTCGTCGAAACGCGTCGTCGGATTCGGGCAGCAAGCCGCGCCATGCCTGCACCTCGGCAAGCTCGATCAGCACATCTGCATCGTCAGGAGTCAATTCGCTTGCCTGCTGCAGAAATTCAGCCGCTTCGGGCATGGCGGCGACCGCTCTGGCCGCTGCGGCGGCGCGATGAAACTGGGCAGCGGCCGATTGGTGGTGTCCGGCCAGTTGCAGGTGTCGGGCCAATTCTGCGGCGTGACGACGGTCGTCGGTCCCGCCGCGTCGGCGCATCGCGCCTGCCAGCGCGTCGTGCAAGCGGGCTCGACGCAACTCGGGGATATCGTCGTACACCGCTTGACGAAGCGACTCGTGCCGGAAGCCGATCGCGGCCTCGCGGACCCGAAGCAGTCCGGCGCCGAGCGATTCCGTTGCCGCAATGGCAGGGTCGGTCAGCAATGGCAGTGACATGACCTCGACCCTGCTGACGTCGCGCCCGCTCGTCGCGACCAACTCCACGAACAGCCGGCTCGCGTCGCTGAGACGCGCGAGCGCGGTCCGGGTTGCGACGCGAAGTCCGTCGGCGGGGTCGCCGCAACCTTGCGCGACGTGTCTCGCTGTCTGCGCCGCCAGCAACGGATTGCCGTCGACCACCGCAACGATCCGTGACTCCAGCGGCTCGGGCAACTGCGAAACCTGTTGCACCAGTTGTCGGATCACACTCGGCGACAGCGGTTGCAGGGTCACCTCGAGCCGTAGCGCGCCCTTGGCGCGCAGCGCACCCAAGACGGCGTCGAGTTGCGGTCGTGGCGGCGCGGGGCGACGGGTGAGGATCACCATGACCGGTAGTCGGGCCAGCCGCCGTCCGGCGTAGCGAAGCAGTTCGAGGCTCGACACGTCGGCCGTATGGACGTCTTCCAGCAGCAGGGCCAGCGGCCCTCTGGCTGCCAGCAGGCTGATGAGTTCGACGACTGCTTCGAACAACCGGACCCGGTCGTGCGCTGGCGCTGTCTCCGAGGCGGGGGGTAGGTCGGGTGCGAGATACGCGGCGACGCCAGGCAGGAATCGCGCCAGGTCAGCGACCCAAGGTGCGCGGGCGGGTGGTCGGTCGCCGCGGTCGACCAACTCGGAGAGCGCCTCCGACCACAATTCGTACGGTGCGCCACTCAATGCGCCGGGCGCGCAGACGGCCGTGCGGGCCCCGTCCAGGCGAGCTGTGTCGAGGATTTCCTCCGCGAGTCGGGACTTGCCGATTCCGCCGTCGCCGCTGATCAACGTGACCCCGCCAGTGCCGGTTCTGGCTTGTCGCCAGCAGTCACGCAGGCGGTGCAGTTCGTCAGCTCGCCCGAAAAAAGTTGGTGCAGTGTCGATCTGGACAATAGCGGCTGGAGGAGGGGTGGGACGCAACTGATCTACCAACGCGACTGTGGCCGCCGAAGGCTCTATATCCAGTTCGGCCTGCAGCGACGCCCGCAACTTCGCGAAAGCCACCAAGGCGGCGGGTGTATCGCCGACGACGCCGAGCAGCCGAATCAGCTCGTAACCCGCGTCTTCGTCGAGCGGACACAGGTCTGCGCGTCGCCGCGCCCATTCGACCGCGTCGACCGGGTCAGCGGACTCAGCCGAACTCGCCAGTGCCGCAAGCGCGGTCGCGAGCCGCCGACCGTATTCGTCACGGCTCGCCAGGACCCATTCCTCGTCGTGATTGGCGAGCAACTCTGCTCGGCAGATCGCGACCGCGTCGTCTGCTCGACCGGCTTTGCACAGCCGGTCGAACTCGAGCGCATCGACCCACAGTTGCTCGGGACCGAGTTCTAGTGAGTCCCTGTCGCCGTGCAGGACGTCGGCGGCCGGCCCCAACGCCGCGCGCAACGCCCATGCGGCGCTGCGGAGGCTCGCGCGGGCGTTGGCGTCCGCTACTTCGGGCCACAACAGTCCGGCAAGTCGGCCGCGGGGATGTCGACCCGGGTGCAGCGCGAGATACGCGAGCAACGACCGAACGCGCCAACCGGGTGGGAGGGTCAGCGCCTCGCCATCCAGTTCGACTTCGAGCGCTCCGAAGGCGTATATCCGCAGCATGTGCACCATTTCGACAACTCACTGTAGCCGCTTGACGATCGTTTGACGGACCGTGCGGATGCTTTCTGTCAGCGGGTCGCGATCGGTGGCCCGGACCGGAAGGAGTGCCACATGTTCGACGTCGCCACCTTGCGCCGCAGCATCGAAGAACGCGACGCAGCAAATCTGATCGACCTCTACGCGGACGACGCCGAGTTGGAGTTGGTCGACCACCTGAACCCGCCGAGCAAACCGCGCGTGTTGCGCGGGCGCGCGGAGATCGCCGACTACCTGACCGACGTCTGCAGCCGCGACATGACGCACCGTATCGAGCACCTCATCAGCGAGGACAACATGGTGGCATTCACCGAACGCTGCGAATACCCGAGCGGCAGCCGCGTGCTGTGCTCAGCCATTCTCCACATCGCCGACGGCCGAATCGGGCGCGAAGTCGGCGTTCAGGTCTGGGACGAATAGAAGGAACGACGATGACCGACAACATGACTCATACGCACACCTACGAACAGCGCGACTTCGCGAGCCCCGACGAGACCCGCACCTTCGAACACGGGCAGATGGAGCTGGTCAAGGTGCAGGGCGCCGACATCGGTCGCCTCGTGCTACATCCCGGCTGGCGATGGTCCAACGACGTCAAACCGTTGGCAGGCACCGAGTTGTGCGAAGCGCCGCACTTCCAGTACCACGTGGCCGGCACCTTGCATGTCGTGATGGCTGACGGCAGCGAATTCGACGCTGTCCCTGGCCAAGTCACCGCACTCCCGTCTGGTCACGACGCCTGGGTCGTAGGCGACGAGGACGTCGTCGTCATCGACTGGTGGGGAGCCAGCAACTACGCCAAGTGAGGTTGAAAAAGTTCGACGAAATTGCCCGCGGGGTCAAGTAAGAGGATCTGTTGTCCGCCCGGTCCGCTGATGATGTCGTTGCGGAATGTCAGGCCGGCGTCGCGCAAACGTGCGACCTCTGCGCTCAAGTCGTCCACGATGAGGTGGATACGATTCCAGCCGCCCGGAGTGGGCGTCACTCCGTCGGGCATCGGGCGGGCACCCGAACTGATCGGCCCGGACAGGAGTAGCCGCATCGGCCCGCGGACGACGTCGGCGAACGCTGGTCGGGCATCATGATTGACGGTGAATCCGAGGTGTGTGGTGTAGAACTCGACCGCAGCCTCGACGTCGTCGACGATATAGCGAATACTCGCGAGCTCCGTCGCCGTGATGGGCATGATCAATCCTCCTGAGTGTTGGCAGGGTGAGCGAGGGTCGGCAAGAGAAACCGGATGCGGGTGTCGAGTTCTGTTGCAACACTGATAAATTCCGGGTAGCTGGCCCTATCGGAGTCCGCGGCAGCCGACGGATCGGGCAGGCTCCAATGTGCCGACGCAGGCGAGTGCACCTCGCGGACCTTGTCGCACAACGTGATCACATGGTCGAACGTCTGATCGGAAACCGCAGCAACTGATTTCGGGATCTGCTTGCGCAAATCGATGCCGTACCGCTCGCGCATCACACGCACCGCATTCGGATGCACCCGAGTCTTCGGGTGGCTGCCTGCGCTTGCGACGCGCACCCGGCCGTCGCTGCGGTGGCGCAGCAACGCCTCCGCCATCGGAGAGCGGGCACTGTTTCCGGTGCACAGGAACAACACTGAACTGTCCTTCGGCATCGCCTGTCCGTGCTCGGGGAACAGAGCCGGATGCAGCGCGTGCGCCGACTCTTCGAAGGCCGCTGCGCAGCGGGTGAGATCGAGGTGGTAGTAGCTGTCGCGACCGTCGAAGCTGCTGCGTCGCACGTCGACGAACCCTGCTGACCGGAGTTGCCGAAGGTGGTACGACACGAGATTTTGCGGTTCGCCGACGGCGGCGACCAGTTCGCGCACCCGGAGATCGCTGGCAGACAGTTCTGTCAGCATCGCCCAGCGAAGCGGATGCGCCGCCATCCGCATGAGCAAGGGAACCTCGGGCTGGCTTGCTATAGCCACAGCCGGATAATACATCAAATCAGTTTGATGCATCAAGCCTTAACGGTGAGCTTTTGCCTTGGTATCCTCGTTGAGTGGCAACCCCCCAAGGCGGGTGGAATCCCGACCAGATGCGCGGTGACTTCGTTCTCCCGCGGCCGACGAACGGCTACGCGATCGCGTCACTGATCTCGTCGTGCGTCGGCCCCATCACATTGCTGGTCGGCTTTGTCGTCGGGCCGATACTCGGCGTCGTTGCTCTGAAGCAGATCGGCCGCACCGGGGAGAAGGGGCGCGGACTGGCAATCGCGGGCATCGTGATCGGGGCAATTCCGTTGCTGCTCGCAATCGCGGTGGGGGTCGTGGTCCTCAGCGGGCACTAGCTATCTGCGCGTCAGCAGGTCGAACATCTCGCGCAGCTCAGCCGAGGTCGGTGTCGGCATGCTGCGCCGGCTGTGTACGAACCCGATTCCCGCGAACACCAAAGTGCCTGCGCGAGTGCGAGCTTCAGTAGGGGAGAAGCCGAGCTCCAGCATCGCCTTCTGCAGGACTCCGAAGATTCGAAGATCGAGATCGCGCACTGCGTCGGCAACTTTCTGGTCGGTCCGTGCCCATTCGCGGATCGTCGATTCGACCAGCCAGGTCGGCTCGTTGATCAGGCCCTCGGCCATCACTTCGAGTCGTTCGCCGACGGGCAACGACTCGACCGCAGTCAGTCCGCGAACGGCGTCGTTCTGGATACCGCACCAATGGTCGGCGATGGCTTCCAGCAACTGGTCGACATCGCTGAAATGCCAGTAGAAGCTGCCCTTCGTCACGCCGAGCTCCGCGCAGAGTTGCGGAATCCGGATCGCGCCGACGCCGTCACGCTGCAGAAGGGCGAGCGCCCCGTCGATCCAATCCTGCTCGGTGAGCCGCGTCGCCGCAGGGCGCTTGGACTGCTGGGCTTTCGCCTTTCGGGACTTCGGCGTAACGGGCGTCGACTCCATCACGCGCGGAGGTCCGTTTTCACGCGTCCCAGCATAGTTGGCCGTCTCCATACCCAAGGGTACCGCAGTTCCGTACTTTGAAGTATGGTCGAGCTGACGAAGGGATACGCAGTGACTCTGAGCGAGATAGAAACGACCCCGACCGACGGATCCACCGAGAAGTGCCCGACCGCCTTTCGCTACTGGGATTCGTTGGACACCAAACAGGTTCGACGAGCGCGCCGCATAGTGAAGCGGGTGACCGGCGGCGAACTGTTCCCGACCGACCGTCAGGCCCACGACTTCTGCAGCGACCTGTTCGAGGGCGATCCCGTCGCAGAGCGTTTCGTCGCCGAGGTCATTCGCGGCGACGTCGGCCCCAAGGCGGGCCGCAAGATGCTCGACGCCGCACTCTCCGACGGTATCGACAGCCTGCCCGACGTCCCCGACGCGATGGCAGAGTTGTTCGCCGAGTTCGAGACTGTGCCCGATTGGGTCCAACCCGAGCTGGTCGAGCAGGGCGCAGCGATCTGGCGCCGCTGGGGCACAATGCTTTTCAGCTTCGCGGGAGCCGAAACCCTCGAGATCTACACCGAGGCGGCCGTCGCGACGCCGCTGTCACTCGCAGGCGGTTACGCCGGTGACAATGCGCTGCGCCGTTTCCTGGAGACCTGCCGCTTCTGGATCGACGTGTCCGAACCGGGCGCTCTGCTCACCCCCGGTTCGAAGGGCCGCGTCACCGCGCTGAAGGTGCGAGTGATGCACGTGTCGGTGCGTGCCAGGGTCGCTCAGCACGCCGAATGGGACACGGAGAAGTGGGGTTTGCCGATCAGTCAGGGCTACATGCTGTTGACCCTGTTGGCGGGAAGTGTGACCCCGGGTTTGGCGCTGTGGTCGCTCGGCCACCAAACGACGCCGTCGGAAATCAGGGCCCTGCTGCATTTTCAGAAGTACATGGGTTACCTGCTCGGAGTGCGGGTCCGGTGGTATCCCGAGACGATCACCGACGCACTGCGACTGCTCGCAATGACCGTCGCGTCCCGGTCCTACGACGCCGGAACTCACGGCGCGGAACTGATCGAGTCGTACCCCGCCGCATTCGCCCCGCGAGATGGTCACCGCGGTCTGGTCCGGCTGCGCGAGGCTTACAACTTCCGGATCAACTCGGTGTACTCGGCGATGTACATGGCGCCGGGGACTCGAAGCAAATACACCATGCCTGCAGCGTTTCCGTGGATTCTCATTCCATTGGTGCGGTTTCCCTTGATCACCGGCATGGAACTGGCGCGCAGGTTCGTTCCCGGCTTCGGTCGCGTGCACGAGAAGGTCATGCTCTGGCACCGCGAGAACTGGTACCAAGCCCAAATGAGCGGCCGTACAGCCGCATTCGACGCGAGCGGAGCGTTGCGACGATGACAACTCCCACCATCATCGAGGCATGGAACGGTCCTGGCCGCCGCGACGGCGAACTGACCCCGGTGCGCCCGCACCACAACGCTTTGCATTCCGAGAACAGGTTCACCGCGTTCGAGCATTGGTACTTCGATGCGCACCTGACCTCGGGGCACACCGTGATCGGCTTCCTCGCCAAGCGTAGGCCCGAGGACCTGCCGAACTGCCGGCCATGGGTGGAGTTGATCGTCTACGCGCCCGACGGAACTCGGCTACAGGTCAGCAAGAAGTACCCGCGCGCCCAGGCGACCTTCTCGTCGGAGAAGTGCGACGTGGTGATCGGGCCGAACCGTGCCTATGTCGAGTTCGGTGAATCGGGGTTGCCGATTCACCACGTGTACCTCGCCGAAGACGGTCTCGAATTCGATTTGACGTTCGAGAACGAAACTCCGAGTTGGATGCCGGGCAAGGGCGAAACCCATTTCGGTGCAAAGGATTCGTTCGGTTGGACGGTCGGGGCTCCGCGCGCCCGGGTGTCTGGGTCCGTACGAATCGGCGGAGAGACCTTCGACGCGGACGGCCGCGGTTACGCCGACCACAACTGGGGCGTCGGCGACATGAAGCGCGTCATCGAACGCTGGCATTGGGGTCGGCTCTACGTCGACGACTATTCGCTGCTCTACGCGACGGTCCTGACGCAGAAGAAGTACGGCGCCCACGAGATTCGGCCGTTGATGCTGGCTCGTGGTAACGAGATCATCCTGAGCACAGGCGAAGTCGAATTCACCGAAGGTCCAGCGGTTTACGACTCGACCGCCAACCGTTCCTACCCCGCGTGGATCAGAATTCAGGTTCCGGGTGCGGTCGATCTTCGCCTGACCGTCAACGACGTCATTCACGCCCACGACTTCATCGACGACGTTCCGGTTTTGCGCACCGGATTGCTGAAGCCGTTGGCATACCGATTGATTGGGCATCCTGGCTACTTCCGATTCAACTCGGCCTTCGAGCTCAATGTCACCACCGACAAGGGCGAGATTCAGCGCAGTGGAACCACGCTCCACGAACTCGTGGCGTTGCGGTAGGGATCAGCGGCGGTAACGCAGGCCGCGACTCAGGTGTTCGACGCCGGCGATCGCGTCTGCCCTCGGTTGTCGTGTGCGGGGTAGGCGTGGACGAGTGCGCTGTCGAGTTTGGGGACTGCGTGGGTGAGGGTGTGTTCGGCGTCGTGCGCGATCTTGTGCGCACCAGTAAGGCTGGTGGCGGGGTCGATGTCGAGTTCGGCGTCGGCGTGCAGGCGGTGTCCGATCCAGCGCATTTTCACGCTTCGTACGCTTCTCACGCCGGGTTCGGCGGCGAGCGCTGTTTCGGCGGCATCGACTAGTTCGGGATCGACGGCGTCCATGAGCCGTCGGAATATGTCACGGGCGGCGGTACGCAGAACGGCGAGGATCGCGATAGTGATGAGAAGTCCGACGATCGGGTCGGCGAGCGGGAATCCGAGCGCAACCCCGCCGGCGCCGATGAGGACGGCGAGCGAGGTGAAGCCGTCTGTGCGGGCGTGCAGTCCGTCGGCGACGAGGGCAGCGGAGCCGATCTGGCGCCCGACGCGGATGCGGTAGACGGCGACGAATTCGTTGCCGAGGAATCCGACGAGCCCGGCGGCGGCGACCCAAGGAAGGTGGACGATGTCGACTGGGTTGATCAGCCGCCGGATCGATTCGAACGCGGCGACCGCGGCGGACAGAGTGATCATCGCGACGACGAACAGTCCAGCGAGATCTTCGGCGCGGCCGAACCCATAGGTGTAGCGGCGGGTCGCGGCGCGTCGACCGAGCACGAACGCGATCCAGAGCGGGATCGCCGTCATCGCGTCGGAGATGTTGTGGATCGTGTCCGCCAGCAACGCGACCGATCCCGAAATCAGCACGATCACCAACTGCGCGATCGACGTGACACCCAACGCGACGAGGCTGATCTTCACCGCGCGGATCCCGGCCGCACTCGATTCCAGCGCGCCGTCGATGCTGTCGGCGGCATCGTGGCTGTGTGGGACGAACACCTCCCGCACCGCGGCACCGAACCGTCCACCCCAACCCGCGTGGCCGTGTCCATGGCCATGGCCGTGGCCCAGATGGTTGTGTTCCTCGTGGGTCATGCGCCCGTCTCCGCCTTCAGCGCGCCGGTGCCGCGGTGGTGTCCGGGGATGCCCGGACCAGCGTGTTCGGCGTTATAGACCGCGTCGGTGACCAATTGCGCGACGTGATCGTTCTCCAGGCTGTAGAAGATCGTGGTGCCCTCGCGTCGGGGGCGGACGAGCCGCGCCATCCGCAGCTTCGAGAGATGCTGCGACACCGACGGCGCGGGTTTCCCAACGTGGTCGGCGAGGTCGTTGACCGACATCTCCCGGCCGACGAGTGCCCACAACACCTGCACCCGCGTCGCATCGGCGAGCATGCGGAAGACCTCGACCACGAGGCCCACTTGGTCGTCAGGCAACCGCCGCAGAGGCTCGTTAGCTGCATTCATACGTAGATAATAAGGGATACGTTTTTTGTCGCGTCGCTATCCGGAAATGAGCGGTCTGATCGCTGCCCAACGTTCGGTCTGCAGCGCGGCGGGGCTCATCCCGCCACAGCGATTGCGCGCGCGGCCGCGGTCAACGATCGGCGGACCGTGGGGCCACCGCAGCGGACAGGGCCTCGGAGATCTTCTGATGCCCGGCCTGGTTGGGGTGGTCACCGTCGTCGGCAAGCAGTTCGGTCGGATCGTCGGTTTCGGCGGACCCTTTGAACGCGCGTAGGAGGTCGACGTAGATCGCGTCATGCGCGGTCGCCACCTCCTCGATGACGGTGTCGACACGACGGGTAAGCGCGGCGCTGTCGGCCTCGAAACCCGGTCCGTACTCGTGGCGCGCGACGTCGCCGTCGGGGAACACATTCCAGTATCCGGTGACCAGCACGGTCGTTGGACGACCCTCGCGTAGCTCGGTGAGGCGCTGCAGAATCGTGGTGAGGTTGCTTCGGAGGACATCGAAGTCGGGGTCGACGGTGCTTGGCCAGTTTTCGTCATACCCGCCGTCGGGATAGCCATCGAGCGAGGATGCGAAGTCGTTTGCTCCGATCGTCACGGTCACGACATCGGCATCACGGACGGGAGCGGAATCGTCGCCTTCGGCGCCGAGGGATTCCAGCAGGTCTGTGGTGGTCGCCCCACCGACGCCGAGATTGGTGACCTGCACCTTCGATACGCGGTCGCGGGCGAGTACTTGGCCGAACAGCTCGATGAACGGCGTACACCCGGCGCAATTGTTGCCTGCCGGAATGGAGTCTCCGATGCTGACAACGTTCAGCACGGCGGTGTCGGCCACGGGCGCGACACTGGGGGTGACGAGGTCGGTGGCAAGACGCGTTCCAGGCGAAGAACCAGCTGTGATGATGCCGAGGACGAGGCCTATCGCGAGGATCGCCGCCGCCGCGGGCGCGCGACGACCACGCGTCCCGTGTTCGTCACGACCGGGTCGCATGGCGTGGGCGTCTCCCTCGAACAACGTTCATGAAAGGTAAACGTAAACCCGCGACATTTCACTCATGTTTCGCGCGCACGCCCGGTTCGGTCGGCGAGTTCACTTCACGCACGGAACATCGTCGCCGCCGAGGCTGGTCAGGTCGGTGGGTGCCGGTGCGTTGTTGCCTGTCGCCGTTGCTGGCACAACAGGCACAGCTGATTGCGGGCTGGTAGGTGTTGAGTGGGCGAGATCTGATCTGCTGTGGCCCGGTTCGTTCGACAGGCTCGGCGGCAGCGCGAAATCGGTGCCAACTGTCACCTGCACCGTTCCGGCCGGCAGGTTCGGGCGTGCGGACGCGGACAGTCCGCCCAGCATCGAAGCCAACTGTCGGGCCGGCTGTGCCGAACCTGGTCCGTACTGGACCGACGACGACTTCTGGATCGGTCCGTTGCTCGCGGCACCTCGGGTGAATCCGCGCGCGGCGAAGTTCGACTCCAGTTGTCCCGCGAGACCGACCTGTCCGGACGAATTGACCACATTGAGCACGACGCCGTCTGCTCCCGCGACGGTCCCCGTCGATCCCGGCGTGGTAGAGGTCGGCACACCGGCATCCGCCGGTCCGCTCCCGAGGAGCCGCCCGACGATGCCATGGATTGCGTCGGCATCGACGATGTTGACGTCCTCACCGGCGTCGGTTGTTCCGAAGTGGTCGATCGGCAGCGTGTAGTAAGCGATGTTGCCGCCGCTGAGGTGCCGCGCAGTGGTCATCAACGAGGCCAGGTCGGGGTTTGCGTCGACTGCGATGTTCTGTTCGGCGACGTCGAGAATGCCTTGCAGCCGGCTCATGCTGGTCAGGGTGCCGCTCTCGTTCAGCTTCCGCGACAGCGACACCAGGAACGCCTGTTGCCGACGGTCCCTGTCGAGATCGGTGAACATCAGATTCGTGTCGGGATCACGTCGTTGCCGAACGAACGCGACGGCTTGTGAGGCGTCGATTTCCTGTTTCCCCTTGTGGAAACGCGCCCCGGAGTAGCTGTCGGAGGTGTCCTCGTTCACGCACACTTCGATCGGGGCGACCACCTGCGCGATCTGAAAGAACGCGACGAGGGTGACCTCGAGGAAATGGTCGATCGGCACACCACCGAGGAACTGGCGCACGGTGGCGATCTCGGCTTTCCGCCCAGCCTCGCGCGAGAGTTGTTCGAGCTGGCGTGGGTCGCTGACCCCCTTGGCCGCCAGCGCATCTCGCGACCGGGCGAGCGCCTGCCCGTAGGCTTGTTTGATCTTGCCTTTGCACGGGCTGGCGGTGCAGCCAGACAGCTCGACGTAGTCGTCGCGCGGGATGGAGATGGCGCTTGCCTTCGACCCATCACCCGGAATGTGGAGCAGGATCAGCACATTCGCGTTGTAGCCGCCGACGCTGTCGTCGCCGGCGTGCAGTGCGTCATAGACATCGGAGGGCAGCGGTTTGCCCTTCTCGTCAAGACGGCTGTCGAGTCCCATGATCAGGACGTTTTGCGTCCCGCCGTTGGACGTGGGCTCACCGGCCAGCGCTTCCGACTGCGTCAGGCCGGAAGTGACGCCGTGGTAGACCCGCCACCCACTGCCGGTTCCGACGAGCGCAGCCACCGCCGCGAGCGCCGCCAGACTTCGTATGACCTTGACCGCCGACGAGCGCGACCGTCCGGCCCCGCGAGCTGGAGCCCGATGCCGGCGCGGTTGATCGATCACAGAATCCGAGACTACCCAGCCTCACGTGCGTTCCCCACGATCGCGCGCGGCTGCGGTATCACGATCGCCTGTGCCGACCGGTGTTTCTGGGCGAAGTGTCTGATCCGCCCGTTCCGACGAGTGCGGTCGGTCGGTCTTCGCTGTCGGATTCTTCGATGCCGATTCGATTGTGGAACCGAGCCAGCGGAGCCGGTGCCCACCAGTTGAAGGTGCCCATGAGTTGCATCAAGGCGGGTACCAGGATGCCTCGGATCAGAGTTGCGTCGGCAAGGATTGTGATCGTCAGACCGAGCCCGAACAACTGGATGAACGACACTTGCGACGTGATCATCGAGAAGAAGACGATCGCCATCAACGCCGCTGCCGCTGTGATGATGCGCCCTGTGCGGGCGACGCCCTTGGCGACGGCAATTGAATTGTCTTCGGCGCGTTGGTCTGACCGCATCCACTCGTCGCGAATCCGCGAGAGCAGGAAGACCTCGTAATCCATCGACATCCCGAATGCGATGCAGAACATCAGGATCGGCATCGATGGAATGAGGAAGCCGGTCGCCGTGAACCCGAGCAGTCCCGACAAATGTCCGTTCTGGAAGACCCAGACCATTGCGCCGAACGCGGCCGTCAGGGAAAGCGTATTGACCACAAGTGCTTTCAGCGGCAGCACCAAGCTGCCGGTGAACATGAACAACACCACAAACGTGGCAAGTGCGATCAACGCGAACGCCAGCGGTATTCGTGCTCCCAGAGTGTCGATTGCATCCCGGTTCTGCGCGGCGGCACCTGTGAACAACGCCGGGGCCGGGCTGTGGACTGCGCGTAGCGCATCCAACTGGGCTTGGCCGTCGGGGGAGAAGGGGTCGGTGTCGGTGGCGATGCTGAGGTAGGTGCTTCGGTCGTTGCTCATGCCCGGCGGTGCCGGCGACACCAACTGACCGGCCTCGAAAATGCCGGCAGCAGATGTCACTTCACCGACTGATTTCACCGTGGACAGGTCGGACGCGTAGTCGGCAAGCGCGCCAGGGGTGTCGCGGAACTCGGGCAGGACTGCGACGACCGTCGATGTGACGTTCTGGCCGAAGTCCTCACGCAGCAGATCGCCGACCTGCCGACTGGTCGCCTGGTCGGACAGCACTCGGTCGTCGGCGGAGCCGAATTCGGCAGCCAGAAACGGTGATCCGAGCAAAAGCAGCAAGGCGACGACGACAACCGAGATCGGAGTTGCGTGGCGCATGACGACGCGCACGAGTCGGTACCAGAAGGTCCGCGCCTCGTCGACCGGTGGACGAGGCGGACGACGGAACAACCGGCGCAACGGTGCGCGTACGTCCAAGGCGTCGACTCGTCGTCCCAGAAGAATCAGGGCGGCAGGCAGGATCACGAGCGCGGCGAACGACGCTGTGGCAACGACCGCCAGTCCTGCGTAGGCGAACGACTTCAGAAAATACTGTGGGAACACGACGAGCGTTGCCAGTGACAAGGCAACCGTGATCGCGGAGAACAGCACCGTACGCCCGGCCGTTTGAACCGTCCGCAGGACAGCCTGCTCGGGTGCGAGACCACGACCGAGTTCTTCCCGGAATCTACTGACGATGAAGAGGCTGTAGTCGATGGCCAAGGCCAGCCCCAGCGCAGTCGTCATATTCAAGGAGTAGATGGAGACATCGCTGACGAGTGCCACCGCACGCAAGATCGCGAGCGTCGAAATGATAGAGAACAGGCCGATCGCGAGTGGCAAAAGCGCGGCGATGATGCTTCCGAACACCCAGATCAACAACAACGCGGTGAGCGGGATGGCAATGGCCTCGGCGACCGCGAGATCGGCCGTGATCCGGTCGTTGATCTCATGTTCCACGGGGCCGAAGCCGCCCGCTCTGACCACGATTCCGTCATGCTCGCCGGTCAACCGATCGGTGATCTCGCCTGCACGATTCGGGACGACCGTGTCGTCGCCGGCGATGCGCGCCGTCACGACGGCGCTCGTTCCGTCGTCGCTGCGCAACGTTGCGGAAATGCCCTGGGGGGCGGCCCAATAAGACTCGACAGCGGAGACGTCGGGTTCCGCGTCGAGCGCTGCGGTGAGTCCCTCCCCGACGCTACGCGCGGCAGGCGTGTCGACCCCTCCGGGTGCGGTGACCAACAAGATGAGATTCGGCTCGCCGGTGTGGAATTCGTCGGCGAGCAGCGTCGACGCTCGTGTCGACTCAGCGTCTGCCGCGGTGAATCCGCCGGCCTTCAAATGCTCGGCGGCCGAGGCTCCGAAGACGAGCGCGAGAACGACGATTGCCAGCGCGCCGGCCAGGACTGCACGCGGGTAACGAACAACCATGGCCGCCAAGCGGGTCAGCATCTGCGGGTGCCCTGTCACACGAAGGCGAACTCGTCTCCGGCGTGGAATCGCGCCAAAGACTCCGACACGGATCGACGTGACGGCGGATGGAATGCGAAGGCGTGCACCGCCGCGGCGAGGTACCCGATGTCGGACGACTTGATGAATGCGATGCCGCCGAGAGATTCGACGGCCGCGGATGATGCCCGGACGAGCGCGTCGCGAATGGCGATTCTGCACAACAGGAGGCGGACGGATATGTCCTGGCCGCGCTCACCTTCGTCCACCGCACGAGCGATACTCTCGATTGCGCTCATGCCGTTCTCGATCTCCGACGCCGCGCGTACGTAACCTTCGTAGTCGTCCTTGCGGGCCGCGACCAGTCGCTCGAGCAATGCGCTCGCAGCGCCCAGATAGTTCGCCGTGACGAGCATTCCGAACCAGAGGTACCCGGTCATCTCGTGTTGACCGTCGGGGTCGTCGTCGCCGTTGAGGAGAACGAAGCTGGCCGGCACCTCGACGTCCTTCAGTTGGACTTCGTCGCTCTCGGCTCCCGCGAGGATCGAACTCTCCCAGAACGGGTGCACCGAAATGCCCGGCGACGAAGCGGGAATCAGGGCGATGCCCCGTTCACCGTTGTCGACCTGCACGCTCGCGGTGAGCAGGTCCATCGATGCCGAAAGACTGCACGGCTTCTTGCTGCCGTTGATGAGGTAGGTCTCGCCGCTACGCGTTGCGGTCATCGTGGGAATGAACACGCTCCCACCGGTGGTGCCCTCCGAGAAACCCGAAGCCACGATGGCGCGTTGCTCCACCAAACCCTTGATGAGCGCGCGGTCTTCATCTGTTCCCATCTGGGCGAATTCGTTGAGGGTCGCAAGGGACAGGTGATGCATCGTCGTCGCGGCGCCGAGCGACGGCGACCTGCTGCCGATGGCTCGCTGTACGCGCACGGCGTCCAATGCCGAGGCGCCGAGCCCACCTGACTCGACAGGGATGGTCAGTGCGGTGCCGCCGGCATCCCGGAAATGCGCGATGGCGTCGCTGTTCTTGCCTTCCATCTCGAGCAGTGGCGTTTCGTCCAAATAGGTGACCAAATTCGGCAGGTATTTCTGCAATGCTGCACGTTCACGGCCCATCAGTGCGGTCATAATGCTCCCTCGAATAATTTCCGAATTTCCTGAATTTAAGCGTGTCTGTAAGGAGGTTCGGAGCGGGCGGCCATGCGGATCTGTGTCCGTGTGCTCTTTTCCGGGAAATTTCGGATCGTGTCCAATCCGTGGCAAGACGGCTCTTACCTGCGGTTTTCGGCTGTGGTGCGGCGCCTGAAAGGTCGATTAGGGATAATTCGGGCATTTCATGTGATTATCCTGAGTAACCAATCTTAATTCTCGCCAGATCCGAACCCTCTCAATAATCCCGGGATAAATCCGCGTATGGAGACGAGGTTGGCATCGATGGCTGAAAGTAATTTGATTCAAAGACTCAGTGGCGACGAACGAATTGAGCTGTTCAGGGCCGTACGCGAATCCGTCGGAATTCCCTATTTTCGGGTCATGGAGTCAGCCACCGCGCCGATTGTGCAGGTGGAGGGCGCAGACAAGATCATGCTCGGCTCGAACAACTACCTGGGCCTCGCCGATCACCCAGCCATCCGGAAGGGCGCTCAGGACGCGCTGGATCGGTTCGGGGCCGCAGTCACCGGAAGCCGACTGCTCAACGGCACGATCGATCTCCACCTCGAACTGGAGGCCGAGATCGCGGCGTGGCACGACACCGAAGACGCGATCGTTTTCACCACCGGCTATCAAACGAATCTCGGCACAATCAGCGCCGTCGTCGGCCCAGGCGACCGGGTTGTCGTGGATGCTGCGGCGCACGCGTCGATCCGCGACGGGTGCTCGCTCTCGGGGGCGGACGTCCGCCGTTTCGCGCACAACGATGTCGCCGAGTTGGAGAAGGTCCTTCAGGAACCACTCGACGGCGACGGCGCCGTGCTTGTCATCGTTGATGGCCTGTATTCGATGGAAGGCGATCTCGCACCACTCGGAGCGATCTCTGCCGTATGCCAGCGACACGGCGCAGCGCTCATGGTCGACGAAGCGCACAGCCTCGGTGTTTTCGGCGCTCGCCGTACCGGGGTCGCCGAGTTGTTCGGCATCGACACGGCAACAGACATTCGGATGGCTTCACTGTCCAAAAGCCCGAGCTCGACGGGCGGATTCATCGCAGGGTCCCGGGATCTGCTCGACTCGCTTCGAGTCAATGCCAGCGCGTTCTTGTTCACGACGTCCGGCGTCCCCGCTGCGATCGGGGCGTCCCTGGCGGCGGTACGACTGATTCGCAGCGAGGAAGGCGCGCAACGGGCGCAGCGAGCACTCGACAACGCGGCGATGCTGCGAAACGGTCTGGCCCACAGCGGACTCGATGTCAGTGCGCTGTCGCCGCTGCCTGCCGGCGGCGAGACGGTGACGCCCATCGTTGCGGTGCACATCGGCGACGACCTCGCCGCGATGGACATGTGGCGCCAACTCTTCGATCGCGGTGTATTCACCAGCGCCGCACTGTATCCGGCCGTTCCGCGGTCGGGCGCGCTGCTGCGGCTGTGCGTCATGGCCTCGCACACGGATGCGCAGTTGAACCGAGCGATCGAAGTGATTGCCGAGACGGTCACACAGGCGGCGGCGTAACGATGAAGGTCGCCGTCACCGGAGCCACCAGCGATTTCGGCACCGCGATCCTGCCCGTCCTGCTGGCCGACCTCGATATCGACAGCGTTGTCGGGCTGTCCAGGCGGACTTTGCAGATCGAGCACCCCAAACTCGAGGCCGTCCAGATGGACATCCGTGACCCGCAGATCGAAGACGCGATGAGGGGCTGTGCAGCGGTCATCCACTTGGCGTTCGTCGTCGAGGAGATCAAGGACAAGACCGAGACGCACGACATCAATCTGCGCGGATCACGCAACGTCATCGACTCTGCCCACCGCGCCGGGGTACGGCGGGTCGTGATTGCCTCGAGTATCAACGCATACGGCCCGGAAGTCCGGCCCGAACCGGTGACCGAAGACGTCTATCCGGAGGGTGACCCCGACCGCTATTACTTCCATGACAAAGCGGAGGTCGAGCACTATGCCGAATGGTGGCTGCGGCGCCACGCCGGCGAGATGGCGATCTCGATGCTGCGTCCCACCTACATCATCGGGCCGAGCTTCTCCAATGACGGCATCGATCAACTCACCGGTCCGGTGGCGGCATTCCCGCGAGCCGACGAAGCCGCGTACCAGTTCCTGCACGAGTCCGACATGGCAGATGCGTTTCACCGTGCCGCAAAACAAGACTTGGACGGTCCCTTCAACCTCGGTCCGAAGGACTGGGTGGGAGTCCGTGAACTCGCCGCCATGCAAGGGCAGCGGCTCTTCGACGTGCCCGAGCGCCCCGCCATCGTTGCCGCCAACATCGCATTCCGCCTTGGACTGACGCCATTCTCCGGCCACTGGGTGACTGCAGGCGAGACCATCGTGGACTCTGCCCGGCTCACGGCCGCGACCGGATGGCGTCCGTCCATGTCGGCCCACGAATGTGCGGCAATCATGATCTTGCTGCAGGGAAAGCCGCTGCTGCGCAAAGACGATGCCCTCGAACGCCACATCGCTTGCGAGGCTGCCCTGGCGCCCGCATCGGCAGCGGTCGGCGTCGACGGGCACGGGCTCGAACACGTCCAACTCCCGACCGCCACCGGTTCAGTCCACGCCGAAGTCCATGTCGCACAATCGGTTGGGGGAGGAGCCATCGTCATCCCCGCGCCGCCGGGTCTGCATGCTCGCTACCTCACTCCAATCGCGGCCGAGATCTGTGCGATGGGCATCGACGTCGTCGTGGTCGACCTACCCGGCCACGGACTGAGCACCGGGAAACGTGGTCACGCTAATGGTCAAGCTGTTGCGGACGCGCTCGAAGTTGCCGCCGCCTACGCGCGGTCCAGGTTCCATGGCGAACCCGACACACTAACAGTCGGTGCTGGTGCGGAACGACTTTCGCACAGGTTCGAGCGGCATCTGAAGCCTGCGGACGGGCTGCTGCCCCGAAAGGTTCGCTGTGACAGCGCCATTCTTGGTCGCCTTCCGCACGCCCGCACCCCCCGCGAGGCGGTGGCGATCGCTCAGACTGCGATTGCTACGTAGTGCCCCTCGGCGGCACTCGAACTCAGGGGCTGGACATCCGATAGACCCGACACATGTCCGTCTGCCTGGCGCGACTCGGTGCTGGGCCGGTCGTACACACCTCTCGTGGCTCCGTCGACGACCATCATTAGGAGCAAGGCTGAGCAACTTCCGGCTGACCCGCAGGTCTACGACGAGGTCCGAGCCGATGGGCATCCGATCGCATTGATCTGCGGCCGCGACATCGTCACGTCTCTGCGAGGCCGGGGTTCGGAGACACGTCTTCGGTCAAAACTTTTGGATTCAAAACTATCGGTGGGGGAGCACGACCCCGTTGACTGTTGAGTCAAAACAGCCGCAAACCGAATCGCCAGCCGCTCGCCAAATTGCTAGCGAAAGGGTCTGTGGCTGGCGAAATGCTCGACGGCTGATAGGCGAGATTTTGGGCGTTGCTCATATTCACGGCGGGCCAGTCATAAGTTGCGAATGCGACCCACGATCGGTGCGCGACCGCTCTAATCGGGCTCGCTCAATCGCGCGGGCGTACGTCATGTCGATCAACCAGGACAGCACTGAGCCTCTAGAGGGATCGAACTTGCCGGCTGTGCGCCAGACCTCGAGATAGATCTCTTCAGTGACTGCTTCTGCGAAACCGGCATCGCGCAAAACCTGGAGTGTAATGCCGTACACACCCGCGCAAGTGCGGTCATAAAGCTCCGCGAACGAGTCGACGTCACCACCGGCAATGCGGACGACCACGTCCGCTAGCTCTGTAGCGTCGTCTCTGGTGCGCCGTGTTCGATCGACGGTGTCGTTGCTTGCGGTATCGCGCATCACCATGTCTGTTCGTTCTTGCCCCGAGCTCGATCGAGGCGGACAGACCCACTTGGTCATCGATGACGGCGTGGCCTTCCACCCTCCAGGTGGCTTAACGCGTTTCGGCAAGCGAACTGTTACCGCGTATGGGACGGATTTCGCGATCGTTATCGGGTCGTTAGCCAACGCGGCCAACGAGCGACGAACCAGGCCGGTGGAGACCACCGGGTAACCGCGCGACGATGGGGAGCACGCAGACCATCGGGTAGATGTGCCCTCGGTGAGACTCGAACTCACACTGGACGGGTTTTGAATCTGTCGCTCTCGACGTTTGTGGTTGTTGGCGGTTGACGGCAATGATTGAAAATGCCGCTGAACTGGGATTTCTGGTGTTGGCTCTGTTGATGATCGTTTCGTATTGCTGGCTCCGCTGCGGAACCGCTGCGGAACGGTTGGAGCCAAGAAGCGACATTGCTCGGTCGCGCTGTCGAACCAATTCGACGTGGCCCCGCCACAACATGGGGTACCCGTCCCGAGGCAGGTGTTCGAGATTGGCCAGCTGCCGTTGTTCGTTGGTCACTTGGATTTGGTCGGCGATATGTTCGGAAAGTTGCTGCCAAGCCCCACCACCGGGCTCCCTGGTCGCGACTCGGGCTGGACAGGACAGAGACGCTCAACGCCAGGGTTCTGCTGATGACAAGGTAGGCGGGCTGCCGGTCTTGAGCGAGGTACGGCAACACAAGCAATGCGGGGTGTTGAGCAGGTCGCGTCTCATCGCGGAGATCGGAGCAGCGGGTGCACACAAGTGACAGGTGTCGGTCGAACGTGTGACGACGCGTAGCTATTTGTCGCAGAGGTGCTGCAGGTCAGCGGTGTAAATCTCCTCGGGAGTGCTGGCGATCTGTAGTGCGCGGTATGCCATGACTCCGTGGCACATGCCGAGGCCGGAAGCCACCAGCTGGTATCGCGGTTGCGGACCGTATTCCACACACCCCAGACCACTGCCGTGCGCCACTGCGGCGCCCCAGTCCTGCCAAACGATCTGCGAGATGGCATTGGGGCACGAACCCATGGAAATCACCGAGGGCTGTTCGGTCCCGTAGCCGAGCGAATTCGGGCCCATGTCGGATGCCGAGCCCAGCACGATTGTCGATGCGGCCTGTGTCGTCGGTGTTTGCACTCCAGGCACGGGACCTGTTTCAACCGCTGTTTCGCTCACGACGACGGTGCCGTCCTGGATGAGCTGGAATCCGTCGGAAGTGATCACGTAGCGCGCGTTGTCGGGAGCATCCGTGGCGACGAATCCATCAGTTTGACGGGAAACGTCGTACACGTCGATAGTGGCGCCGTCGGATATTCGGTAGCCACGATAATAGAGTCGGTTGACCTCGCTTCGGCACACCACCAGTGCCGACTGCTTGGTCCGCATGAACATCTCGGCTTTGTCGGTACCGAAGCACCGTGCGCCGTTCCTGAAGGCGGTAAACCCCTGGGAATCGGCGTCGCCGGCCGGTGGAGGCGCCGGATTCCCGGTCGGCGTCGGCGCCGCGATAGACGTTGCACTGGTGGTGGCCGTCACGGGCGGCGATGCAGTCTCGGGAGGTCCCGAAACTTGAGCAGCCGACAACCAGCCCGCCAGCCGCCGCGCCAAGAAGCGCAATTGCTAACCCAATGTTTCGCATGATCCTCCATCCTTGGCCTTGACCCAGCGGGTTGAATAACCGCTTCACCAACTCCGCAATCCGGATCAAACGTGTCGGACACGCTGGGTCAGGGCTCATTTCAACGGCAGATGAAGCGCCGGCCACGCCGAAAGCGACTTTGCCCCATCGACACCAAGCTCGTTGTAAAGGTCTCATGCATCGATGCCTTATTACGCGCGTTGAGATTCATCGGGCCCGAAGAACACCATGGCGGGCCAAATCGATTCCCTTTGGAAAATACTGCCGAGAAGCCGCACGTATGCGGGATGGTGTCGACTGTTCGCTCAGGACGGTTGCCCGGTTGTCGCGAAGTACTGGGTCCCGTCGGCGGCTGCCAGGACGAGCCCGCCAGCGGTCGGGGTTACCTTGCCCTTGGTGAGGGGGGGCCACGGGGTCGTTCCGTCCTGCAACGTGATCGCGTTCAGTGCCCCATCGTGGGTCACCAATAGTTGCTGCCCGTCGTAGATGATGGTCGAATCACCATCCGGCGCAGGAAGTCCCGAGCGCACTGATTTTCCGTCCGCGGCGCTGTACAGGTGAATCGCGGTCCCGTCGTTCACAACTGCGAGGCCATCGACGATGTGGGTCACCGCCTTGCCGCCCGGTTCCGACCAGACTTTCGTTCCATCTGCGGCATTGAATACATCAGCGCCGATCGCGTACCGGCTATCGGAACCGATGACTGTTGCCACATAGTTGGATGACACCGGGTCGCCACGTTTGAGCACTGCAGGGGTCGGTGTCGATTCATTGGATCCTGTTGTTGCGCTTGGGTTTTTAGGATTCGCAGGAACGCTCGCGGCGGTACTTGGCGCAGTGGTGGGTGCGGATGTGTCGTTGCGGGCGGTTGTTGTCGGCTGCGTGATCGGCACCGTCGGGGTTGCGCCGAACGCGTGGCTAAATAGGATCATGCCGTCGCGATTGACGATCTGAATATCCGCGTGGTCGTTCCCACAGGGCTGCAGCAATGCGACGGATCCGACACCGAGAACCTTCCTCCCCGCTGTATCGATCTGTTTGCCGGTGGAAGGGTTGATAAGAATTCCGCCGAAACTAACGAAAGAGCCCGCGCTGTAGAGAAACTCGTCTTTCTTGTTACACCCGGGACCTGGAGAATCGTACTTCCGCGCCGGAACAGACGCGCCTGGTGTTATGTCTGCGATCCAGACTGTGTTGCTGTCGCGCCCGCCGGCGAATGCCGCGTCGGCGGTGACCAGGACGTCCGTGAGACCTTGAAGCTTGACGGGTTCGCCGAATTTTTCGGAAGCGAGATCGACGAACCTGACCTCGTCGCCCTTGACGCAGACTGCCCGGTTATCGATGGCAGTTGGGTCGCAGTGGGATACGTCGAGCGGAAATGGTTTGCCGAGCGTGCCGGTCGCCGGGACGTATGTGCGTGCTTCTGTGCGCGAAGGATCCCGGATCAGCAAAGTGTCTGCGCTTGAAGTGAACTCAGCTGAGGTGGGGTCGCCGATCTCCAACGGAACCGGTTTATCTGGCACGGTGGGAAAGCTGCCAGCAATCGTAATCACAGGGTTGTCCGGCGGCTCCTGAACACCCTGACGAGTGGAGTTGCCATTCGCCGAGTCGGTGGAATCATTGCTGCCAAAAAAGACGAAGGCGCCGACGCCGATGGCGAGGACGGCAACAACGGCCACGGCGCCACCGATGAGGACGCCGTTGCCGCGACGGCGCGGGGGTGGCGGAACGTCGTAGGGGTCGGGTGCGTAGCCGCCGGGAGATGCGGCGAAACGGTCGGCGGGTTCGCCGGAACCTACCGGTCCAGTGGTCCAGCTACCGGCGAACGGGCTGTCGCCAATGGGCGCGGAGGCCCAATCCGACGGCCCCGCATCGTAGTTCGGCCCGGAGGGCTGCCCCGGATCGCCGGAGGTCGGATTCGTCATCGGCCACACCTTATTCGTCTCGGAATGCTCTTTGTATCGGTCGAATGGTCGACATTCGGTCGGTGATTCAAGTGCTACCGGCCGGCTCGCCAGGCAAGCGGAGTTGGGCTACTGCTGCTGGCGAATCCAATCGCGAAGCCCGTCGTAAGCGTTGGGGTGTGCGGCGATTCGGCTGCGCAGGTCCGTACGCGCCTGTGCGATCCGGTAGAGATCGCCGGGCGAGGTTCGGGGGTTGGCAACCGCTGACGCGTCGGCATCGTTGCGAGAGGGCTCGTTTCGGCGTTCGCTACGGCCGTGCGAACCGAACGATGACACGTCTCCGAGCGGGTTGGTCGCGCTAGCGGCGGCCGTGGATGCAAGGCTCGGTGAGGTGAACGGCCCGAACTGCTCCTGGTCCGCCTGTTTGTGGCGTTCCTTGTCGCGCGGCAAGTTGTAAAGATCGTTGATCGGTTTAGCGGCTAGCAACAGCACGGCGACAACGATCGGCAGCGCGACCATCACACAGTCGAGGACACTCGGCGGCGGATTGTTCTCTGGTCGGGCTTCGACGACCAATCGGCCGATCGAGAGGAAGCCCAGGCCGATGCACGCTGAAACCGCGAGCTCACGCGATGGCAATGCTTCTGAGCCGGGACCTTCTTCGGCGAAACCGCTGTCGATGCGCAGCGCCGATGCGCCAAACGATGCCGCGAGTCCGCAGGTCACCAGCATGAACGAGACCGCAACGCACTCGCCTACGCTTCGGGCGTTGAACCCCAGTACTACTGTAAGCACGCCGATCACGGCGTAGCCGTAGTTCCAAACCGCCACGAGCGTAAGTGCGTGCCTGCAGCCGTCCAGCCACTCGAAGCCGGAATGGCGTGTGCTGCCGGTGTTCTGGCGACGGGTGAATGCGAGTGCGGCGCCGGCCGCAATCCAGAGCGATAACGCGTAGTAGCCGCCGTCCCCGTGGAATAGTTCGAGCCACGAAGCCGACACGGTTGGAGCAGATAACAGACTGAGTTCGGCCATCGCTTTGCTCAGTTGATCGGGATCCGAAGCTGGAATGAATTGCCCACCAGTGGCATTGGCGATGCAACTAAGTTCGCCTGCGCCCGTTGGGGAGATTTCGAACCCGACGGTGTTGACCTGGATTCCGGTCTTGTCGGCCGTGAGCTCACGCGCCACGTCGCAGGGCGGCTCGTTCGCACATGTCGACTCTCCGTCGCTGACCAGGACGATGACGCCCTCTTTGCCCTTGTCACGCAGAGTCTGTGCTGCCTTCTTCAGTGCCGATCCGGTGGGCGTGTCTCCATCGGCCACGACGGTATCGACGGCAGCGTGCGCGGCTTTGGCGTCGAGGTTGCCGAACTCGATTGCAACGCGGCCGGTTGCGCACTCCGATTGCTGGTCTTTGATGTCGGGGTAGACGATCATGCCGAATTGGCGGCCGACGTCCAGATTGTCGATCAGGGCATTCACGGCGCCGCGCGCTGCAGTAATTCGCGTCTTTCCCGTGCCTACGATTTCGTTCATCGAACCCGACGTATCGAGCACAACCATGACGGGCACGTTGTGCTCTGGCTGCGGCGGGATCGCGGTGCCGAACACCGACCGCGGCGGCGACTGGCCCGCGCGTGTATTTCCGTCGCCGGAGCCGAGATGTCCAGCAAACGACAGGCACAGCCCGACAATGAGCGCAGTTGCTCCAAACACACAGACGGCGACTCGCCACCCTGCGAAGTCGTTGCTTAGCCCCAGCGTCGCCGTCGTCGCGAAAACGACCGCGACTATTGCGGCAGCTCCGACCAGCGCGATGTAGCCGAGGCGGCTCGTCGAAGCCGCGCCGTTCGTCGAATCGGCGGCACCGAGCAACGTCGCGACCAGCGCGAACGCCGACAAGACAAGTGCAACGCGAACAAACCCGCGCCCGAAGGTGGACCAATCGATTCGCAGTGCCGCCCGTTCTGCGGACCGCGGCTGTGCCGCCAGAACTGCGGCGGCGACAGCGCACCAGACCCCGGCGCCCACGCCGGGATAGTCCCCGAGTCCGGTCGGGGCACTGAGGTGGACGAACTTTCGGACGATGTCGTAGCCGACGAATCCAGCGGCGACGATGAGGAGCGGGATATTGAGAAGGGCACGAATGGTTCGAATACTCGCGTAGTTCACGGACGACCCGAGCCTGCCGAGATACGACACAAGCAGCGACAGGAGCGATACCCCGATCGCACCGATGATGGCCAAGCTGACTAGAGGGAGGTCGAACCGAAACGCCAAATACTCGCGATTCCACGGTACAAGGAGGGAGAGGACGAGAAGTACGGCTGCGATTGCCTCGACCACGATGTCGCCGGGAGTGACGTCGGCGAACTTCGTCTGGCGTGGCGGAAGCTCGCCAGGTGGTGCCGTCTGTTGTCCTGGTGCGGGCGGTGCCGCCGCAAACGGATTGGGGGGCATCGCACCGCCGCCGAACGGTGAATCACGATAGGTCACTACGGAATTCTCGCCGCCGCAGGGCGCAAAAGCCACAGAAACACCACCGTTGTCGGTCGTTCGAAGGACACGGCGCGCCGACCTTAGTTGCTGCGACTGTCATTCGAACAGCCGACGCGAGAAGGGCCTCGTCTCGGTAGATTTGCCATCGACGGCAAGTCGGATACCACGACCGTGGCCAGCAGCCGAGCGATTGTAGCGACGCACGGTCTTAGAAACGGTGGTTATGAACGGCGAGTGGCAGGGCATGCAACCCGGTACCCCGCCGCCGCGGCCGGGACCGCCGCCGACGGGCGCTGTACCGAACTTCACGGGCGGCGCGGACCCGGTTTCGCCCATTCAGTATGCGGAACCCGTATTTCCCGCACCGGTATTCCCAGGTCAGGCGCCGCTCCCGCAGGAAGTGATCCCGCTTGGACCGCCGCTGCCGGAGCGCGGTGGAAGCAGGAAGCCGCTGCTCATTGTCGCGGCCGTGATCGTGGCGCTGCTTGCGATCGGCGGTGTCACTTTTGCCGTCAGCTCAGGCGATGACGATACGAACGCGGCAAGTTCGGGCAAACGCAGCGCGCAGTCGCTCGCCGCAGGCGGCAGCCCAATCGTGCCTTGTGCGAGCCCGCCGGGCATGTCGGTCACTGGGTTCCGAAGGGACGGCCATCAGTTCATCGCGTCCATCTCAGTCAGTGCAGGGTGCGCCGACGGTGACATCCTCTCCTCCAGTGCAACTCGCGTCGCGATCTCCGATTCCGGAAGCAACGTCGCGGCGGCGACGTTCGACTTCGCCGCCAAGCCGATCGTGTTGCCGCGCAGCGGGGATGCGCCGGTCGCGCTCGAATTGTGCTTTAACCCCCCCGACTATTGGCGGTTGCCCGATTCGGTGAGCACGTCCGGCGCGCAGGTCGTCGTCGAGAAATTGGGGCAAGTGGGCGGACCCAGCCAGGCGGATCCCGCCGACGTCGTCGACAGCGTCGGCCGGGTGTGCGCATCGGGTGCCGCGCTACCGCAGACCGGTGATGCGGAATCCGCCAGTAGTGAAGGGCTGCAGGCGATGCGGACCACTGACGTCGCGCGGATTCGAGCGCTCGGCGCAGACAAATGGGTCCCGCAGGTCAGTACCAAACAGCCGGGACTGTTCTACGACAACATCGTCTGGAACTTTGAGCAGATTCTGGGGGAGCAGTACTACTTCCGTGAGCGCTATCGCGAAACCGCGCTGCTGTGGACGGGTGACTTCCGTTCGTACAACGATCCGAACTGGTGGGGTTCGGTCGTTTTGATCCCTTTCAGTAATTCGCAGGGGGCACTCGCATGGTGCGCGCAGCAGGGTATGGACAAAGACCACTGCTTCGCCAAACGGGTCAACGCGACGGGCACACAGGGTTCGAACGAGTACCAGCCTTAGCCGAAGTTTCCTACCGCCGCAGGCGATGTGCGTCGATCGTTCGACCGACATCGGTAGCGCGCGAACTGAGTAAGACTCGACTCTTGCGGCAGAGGTCGGAGCACGCACAGCGGTTCAGACGAGACAATTGGAGGGCGCAGGGTGTCCGGACCACCGAACCCATTCGACTTCAGTGACTTCGGGTCACCGGCGTCGAATCCCGACAGCGCGTCGTCCGCAGGCTTCGGTGGCGGAAATTTCGGGGGTTCCCCCATGGATCAGCGGCCTCCGTTCGACACATTCGGAGACTCGAATGTGGGGGATACATTCGGTTCGGCTGCGCCGATCGGTGACAGTTTCGGCCAGGCCACTGGGCTGGAACCCGCGCACGGGCAGGGCTTGTTCGCGCCCGAAGATATTGCCGGGCCGCCTGTTCTATGGGCGGGGATCGCGGGGGCGGCAGCACTGATCGGACTGGCGTTGGCGCTCCTCGGCTCGTCCGCATTCGGGATAGCGGTGGCCGGCTGGGTGATCGCGGGTCCCGTCGCCATCGGCCTGCTTGCCGTCTACACCGCTTTCGATACCAAGCAACAGACCAAGCCGTTCTACTCACAACCGGCATGGACAGCCTATTGCTATTGGGTAACGCTGGCCGTCGCGCTGGCCGGTGTGATCGTCGGTGCGCTGCGGATCGCCTACTGGGCGGGTACCCGATGAGCCGGCTGAGGCGTGTCTGCGCGGCCGTAGCGCTGTATGCCGTTGTGACACTGGGCATTCTCGGCGTAGGTGGCATGGGGCCGATTGCGACGGCAGTGCCCCCTCCCGCCGCCGCCAGTGCAATCACGAATTACGGAGCATGCATCGCGGGCCAGGGCACCGGCGACTTACTACTGATGATCGACGAGTCAGCCAGCCTGCGTCAGTCCGATCCCGGTGGCGCCCGTGTGACCGCTGCCAAGTACCTGATCGACCGGCTCGCCAGCTACGCCGACCGCAACCACCTCGCTGTAGATGTCGCGATCGCCGGGTTCTCGACGGACTTCACAGTCGACCGCGGTTGGACACCGGTTACACCGCAAAATGCTGACGACCTGAAGGCGGTCGTTGACAGGTTCGCCAACCGGGTGGACGGAAACGATACTGATTACCTGACTGCGCTGGAGGCGGCACGGGCGTATCTGGCGCAGCGCCCGCACGGCACCGGAAACGCACCACGATGCCAGGCGATCGGCTGGTTCACCGACGGCGCCTTCGATTTCCAAAACCGGTCCGGCCTGAGTGTTCCGTACGCGCCTGGTGTTGATATGAGTACTGAGGCCGGCGTCGCCGAAGCAGTTTCGCTCGGCGCCAACCAGATCTGCCGCCCAGGTGGCGTTGCCGACCAAATTCGCTCGTCGGGCATCGTGATCTTCGGAGTCGGATTAGTAGGCGGCGGCGCCCAAACGCCGAACTTCACCGATATGCGCCGCATCGTCGAAGGTTCGGCTGCTGGGGCCGGAGACTGTGGCGCGGTTAAGTCGCCGAAGCCGGGTGACTTCCACGAAGCGTCCGACATCGATCAACTCTTGTTCGCCTTCGACCAGCTCAGCACACCCGGACAGCAACCTACTGTGCACGACACCGGTGTTTGCGCCGGGACAGTGTGCGACACCGCACGGCACAACTTCACCCTCGACGATTCGATCGATTTCGTCGACCTTCTCGCCAAGAGTGATCCGAGCCTGGTCCCGTACCTGGTGTCACCCGCCAACGAACAGCTACGAATACCAATTCAAAACGAACCGCACGTCGACCAGCTCACAATCGCCGGCGCAGGCGTCACCTATAAGTGGGAGACGGCAGACACCGTCCGGATCAGCCTGTCGAAACCGAATGCTCCATGGTCGGGGCAGTGGGCACTGACGTTCGTCGACGAGGGTGGCGCCGGCACAGGCGTGTCGCAGAGCAGCATCAGTCTCGAAGCTGGGGTAAGGCCTGCCAGGCTCGATCAAGCAGCCCTCGCCGCCGGCCAGACTCCCGCGCCCGGACCGTCGCAGAGTCAGGAGCTGAAGTTCGGGCTCGTCGACCGGGGCGGGCAAACAAAGGATTCGTCGAGCCTTCTCGGTGAGGTCTCGTTGACTATCGATCTTGTGCCCCCCGGCGGGGTACCCGATCCGGCGAAGTTCGCGCCCGTCGTGCTATCGAAGGCAGAGATCGGTCAGCCGTTACGGCTCGATCTGTCCAGGGTGACCGCGGGGCACTACGACATGGCGCTCGGTCTGAAGTTGTCGACCGCACCTACCGTCGACTCGGCAGGCGCCGCGGTCCCCGGCACCGAGTTGGTAACGGTCCCGATCAGGCTGCCGATCGACATAGGGCCCGCTGTCGGGTATCCGACAATCGCGACGGCGCTCGATTTCGGTCAATCCAGTCGTGCGGGAACTGTCACCGCCAAACTGCCGGTGACGGGCCCTGGCTGCGTTTGGATCGAGAAGGCCACACCTGATCTGTCCGGCAATCCAGCTGGCGTGGGCGCCGTGACCGTCGGGGCGCAACGCGACGGTTCGTCTCGTGAGAAGTGCTTGAACTTGGACGACGGTAAGAACGGCACCATCGACGTCGAATTGACGACGGAGAACGAAGCCAAAGGCGCCCTCACCGGAACGTTCGTCGTCTCGTCGGTGTCCAACGATGCGCCCGACAAGGTTGTCAACCAGAACGTCAATCTAACGCTCGAGCTGACGAAGTCGCTCGATACACAGACGTTTTGGCTCACCCTCCTGCTTGCGCTGCTGCTCGGGCCCGGCCTGCCGTTGCTGCTTCTCTACGCAGCGAAATGGTTAACCGCACGAATCCCCGCACAACCCCTACTGGCAGTGGAGATTCCGGTGATGATCGATGCTGGAACTGTTCTGCGTGACGGCGAGCCGTTCGCGCTGCGCGAGCGCGATCTCGTCGATCCCGTACCAGGTCTGCACAAGCCAACCCGGCGTTTGCGGGTGGGGAGCATAGAACTGGCCACCCACATCGGCAGGTCACCTTTCGGCAGCGGCTACGTAGCGGCTCAGAAGACGATGCTGCTCAGTGCATCGTCGGAGACTCCAGCGTCGATTGGATCGCCGCCACGTGCCCGGTTGCCGCTCGCAATCCACAACAAGTGGATCGTGGTCAGCGATCCAAGCTGGGCGCCCGATCGTGCAGCGGTCATTTTGATGACCAGCGGCATGACGGATCAGACCCAGCGCGACGCGATCGCCGGGGACCTAGCCCGGCGCCTGCCGGCGCTGCTCGCCGAACTTCGGTCCGGCACACCAGGCTCGATTCCCGCTGGGCCTGCCGGTGCTGGCCCAGGCATTGGTGATCCGTTCGGGCCGGGTGGCGGTGATCCGTTCGGGCCGGGTGGTAGTGATCCGTTCGGGCCGGGTGGTAGTGATCTGTTCGGGCCGGGTGGTGGTGATTCCCACGCTCCGGCATCGACGGGCGGCTCCGTCCCGCCGTCGGCACCGCCTGCACCGTTCGGTGGCCCACCGCCACCGCCGCAGTACAGCGGCGCGCGCAGCGACGGTCCGCCGCCTCCGCCTCCGCCGCCTCAGTACGGCGGCAGCCCCGACCAACAAGGCAATCAATGGTGACGAGAACAAGTGTGATGCGACGAAACAACTTGGGAGGTAACCGATGAGGCGGTTCTTGATCGTCGGCTGCGGCGGATCGGGCGGGGCGACGCTGTCCTACATGATGGATCAGCTCCGGTCGGATTTGGCTGCGCACGGTGTGAACAAGATCCCCGCGGGATGGAAGTTCGTGCACCTGGATGTGCCGAGCGGGGCCGAGCGCGGGCCCGACGGATTGCCGAACGTCGAAGATCAGGACGGCGCCTACTTCGGAAGTGGTCCCCAGGGCGCCAACTATTCGATGCTCGACGGCGCGCTAAGTCAGCGTCTCGGTGCCCAACAGAGCCTCGACACGATCGCGACCTGGGCGCCGCGACGCCCTGACGCGGTCGCGATCCCGATCTCGGTTGGAGCCGGTCAATACAGAGCTGTCGGTCGCATGATTACGCTCAATAAGGTTTCTGAAATCCTTGCGCGGCTGCAGAATTCGTGGAGTCAGCTCAATCACGACACGACAAAGTCGGAGATGGCGCGACTATCGGTTCCCGGCCTCGGCGGGTACAACCCGAATGACACCCCAATCGTGCTCGTCGTCTCGTCCATGGCCGGTGGTGCCGGAGCGTCGATGGCGTTGGACATCTGCCGGCTTCTGACGCTCGTCGAAGGCCTCGATCCGAAGTTGATGGGTGTGTTCATGGTGACGCCCGACATCTTCGATTCGCTGCCTAAGGCCGCGAGATCCGGTGTGCGCGCCAACGCACTTGCGATGCTCGGCGAGATCGTCGCAAGCCAGACGGGCTCGGCGCGCGAGCACGACCAGCGCACGCTGTCCGCGCTTGGTTTGCACAACGGTGCTGGCGCACTCATTCCATTCGCTCGAGTGTTCCCCGTCGGTCGGAAGGTGGGAGCCGAAGGCGCGATCTTCGGCGACGGCTCGCAAAACGCGGTGTATCGGGGGCTCGCACGCGGGCTCGCGGGGCTGATGATGAGCGGCAAGGCGACCGATCAGTTCGTCTCGTACGACCTCGGCAACACAGGGTCGCCGGACGGCGACCGTGATTTTCTCGGCTGGGGAAGTGGTGTTTGGGACTCCTTGCCTTGGGGCTCTTACGGTTTCGCGAGTCTCAGTATGGGCCGCGATCGTTACGCCGAGTATTCAGCGCAGCGGCTTGCCCGCAGCAGCGTCGACAAGCTCCTCAAAGGCCATTTGCAGCCGGGCAACCTGGCGTCCTCGGTGGAACAAGCCACCGCGCTGCTGGATTCGCAGTGGGACGGGGTGCTCGTCGCCGTCGGTCTACCAGCTCTTTCCGGGCAGGGTCGGGCGGCGGCGTCGGTGGGACCATGGTTGGGCGGCGGAGCAATCCCGCGCCAGAGCACCGACGCCATGATCAGCGCCATCATCGAACAGCAACTGCGCCCTTATCTTCCCAACGGTGCGGGGATGAACGCAGCGCAATGGGTGCCGATGGTACGCCAGCGAGTCGGTGAGCGACGAGCGGCGATGAACCAGGCCGTGCAGTCGACCGCGTACTCCTGGGCGTTTTCCTGGCACCAGGAGCTCGCTAACAGAATCGTCGGCGTCGTTTCCAATGCGATTGCAGCACTAGGCCTTCCGTACGCGACTGCGCTAGCCGAACGGCTGCGCAGATACCTGTCAGACGGATTGCTGCCCGCGGCCCGTGATCTTGTCGGACACGCGAACAGCGACATCACCGCGATGCCTGCCGACGTCGAACCGACATTCGCGGCGTTGAAGAAGACGGTACCTAGCGGGCCGCAACTCAACGATCGCATTCTCGCGTCGTATGCCAACAGCGTGAGGACACATCTGTTTGCTCGTGCGGCCGGCCACGTCAGCTCGGCATGCGGCGCGATCGCCACCGAGGTGTTGATGCCCTTGATCGCCGCCATGAGCGAGGCGCAGCGGATTCTCGAGCACGCTACCCGTGAGCAGGTCGCCGATCTGGGTCTTGCCCGGCTGACGACCGTTCAATACGGCGCATGGCCGGCCGACGGGGAGGAGCGCGTGCACGCCCGCTTCGCTGAGGCCAACAACGAAGTGCTGCTGACTAGTTCGACCGATTTCCAGCTGCAGTACGAGCGCGTCGATCTACCCCGCGCGGTCAGCGAGGGCGGTGGGCAACCTCCGCTGTCGGATGCGATACCGCTCGCGGCACGGCAGGTCATCTCCGGGTTGTGGGCGACCACGGGTGGCAATCGGCCACCCGGTGGGCTGGTCGAGAAGACCGCAGAGTGGCGTTCGCGGTCGTTCACCAACGATCCGTTCACCGGCGAGCTGCTCCAGCCGTCCCTTGCTCAGTTCGACGTTCATGTGCGCCCGCATGAACTACTTGATCGTGCACGGCAATTCGTCGCTCGACCGGGCGAGTCCTTCGACAAGTTCGTCCGCGTGTCACTGCGAAACTTCGTCCAAGGCGAAGGGGCTGCGGAATCCGAACTGGCGCAACGACGTCATGACATCGTGGTGAAGTTTGCCGAGACGTTGTCGCTGGCCCGACCGCTGGCCACCGTGAGCGACGAGGCGCTGAATGTGTTGCACTACGGCGCACAGCTCGAGTACCGGTACAAATTCTCCGACGTGCCGTTCGGCGGAATATCCGTCGGAGAGGAGTTGGCGAAGATCCTTGAGACGAACCCGCGCATCGATCAGGCGACTAAGGAGAACTTCGGCCGGTCGCTGAGCGATCAAGCCGACTTGACGAAGGTCGACGTTTTCGGTTCCTACCCGAACTATTCACCGTTGGCGTTCTCGTCTGTGCTGAAGCCGGTGGCCGAGCAATGGGCGCAGACTGCTGATCAAGCACGCGAATCGTTCTGGCGCTATCGGCGTACTCGACCGCTCGATGCGGCATTGCCGATGGCAGAGGGTGAGCGCCGAGCAATGGCAGCTGGGTGGTTCGTAGGGCAGCTCGTTGGGCGTGTGCAGATACCCGGGCCGCCATTCGGGACACCTGTCCAGATCTGGGATGACGAAAAGGCGCGCTGGCTTGGCTTCCCGCATCCGCTGCTGACGTCACCTCGTAGCTTCCTTGCGACTTACGACTGGCTGCCAGCGGTGCTCGAAGGCGTTCTAGTGGCAATCGCGCAGTCGCATCAGTCACCGGCGATGAGTTCGCTTCGGCCGTACCAGGTTTTGCGTGGTTTGTACGACGCGAGCACGCAGGATCCGGCAAGCGGACTGCTCGAAGTCACAGCAACCGCAGTTATCACTCCGTGGCTCGCGACGGGCGCCACCGCTGGCGGCAAGCCGTCTCGTGTGTCTGGCGCGGACACTGCGGATTCGATCGAGGAGCGCGCGAAACTCGCGATGGAATGGCTGCGCACCGTAGGAAATCTCGCCAGCGACCACTTCGTTGTGCAAGGCGTCCAGGGTGCGCGTGGCGGCGGCCAATTCTCGGTGATCAGCAACCGCAATCTGGCGTCGAACACGCCGGTCTTCCGTGACCTCGCGCCGGACGTGCTATGGGCGACAAATGAATTGATCTCGATCGTGGAGATCGCGAAGGTGGCTGCCGAACGTTCATTGCTGGCTGGAGCAACGGCGGCAGACGGCCCAGGTGATGGGTCAGACCTCATCCATGTGGTGATCCCGCAAGGGGGGACTTTCTGAGATGGTCGCACCACTGTCACAGCCCTCGCTGAACGTGCTCGTGGCCCGGCGCGGCACCGCCGACGGGATCTTGGACGTCTTGACCGACTTGTCCGCGGTTGGTCTGGTCAGTCCGTTTCTGTGGGTTGCCGAACACGAGGTGACACGGACGACAGTCCACGCGACGGTCGTCGACGGCGGCCGGAAGCATCGGACGACGATCCAATCGACGCTGGCGGCTCGAAACTTCGCCTATGTTCGCCTCGTTGTGCTCGTGCCGGTGTCCGGCAGCGCCGAATCACCGAGCATCGGTACACATCAGGAGCTCAGCGAACTGCTCAACTCGTCGGCAGGTGGAGCCCGCGTCACGCGCGTGCGGATACTGATTGTGCGGCCTGACGGGCCTACGGTGGACTCGGCGACAATCGAAGGCTGGCACAACCTGCTGATTGCGCCCGAAGATGCGCGCGGCCCAGGTAGCGGACACGAACTATTGACACCTACCGACGACCCGGTGGTGATCGGACGGCACGCGGCACCGGCCATTGCCAGTACCGTCGGGATGTGGGCGCATATCGACCATGCACCGCTCGACAATTCGGCGCCGCCGCCGGGCCAGACGATCCGCGTCGTGCGGTCGTTCTACCGCAGCATCGACGCCTCGGCGGCCGAATCGCAGTTGCGCAGAAAGGTTTTCGAATCCGGTACGGCGCTACCGTTACCGCGCCAGCAGGGTGAGTCGGTCTACTATATCGACGATGCGGCGATATCGGCGCGTGCGATGGCACGTGCCTGGTGGAACAAGAGTCGGCACTTGTTACGGGGTCCGCGCGTCTCGCCACCACCGGTGCCGGTCAAGACCATCGGCGCGCTGGAAGCCATCAAGATGTTCTTTTCTTACCTGCTTGCGGCACTGAAGAATTCGCCGGGGGAGTGGTATGCGGGAGTAGTCCGACGGGTGTCGACGGGGGTCGCCGGTGCGGTGCAGAGCACCGTATTCGGCGCGCGTTCGGAGTATGCCGTCGTTGTTAACGGTGTAACGGCGCAAGGTGCTCCGGCTGGACTCGATGATATAGCGGCCGCGTCGGATCGGCTCGGCGCGATGCTCGGTGGTGGCATGGACGACCACGACGTTCGTTCCGACCTCTCCTCGGTGTGGGACGACTACGCTAACGGTGCTTTGACACTCGCTGACGGCGGCGAGCGTTCCCCTGGCATGCCGCCGATCCAGATCGGCGCCAATAGGGCTGTCATGCGGTCGGTCACCGACTGCGTTGTCGCAGAGTCGGAGCGGTTCGAGGTCGCAGGCCCGCTTGCCGCCGTGATCGGGATTTCCTCGGTCTCACCTAACGACGTCTACGCGATCAACACACTCGCTGCCACCCTCAGCCGCGCCGAGGGCGATCCTGTCGTGGGATTCGAGGCGAAGAACACCGGCATGGCCCTCAAGGAGTGGGCTACCGTTACCGGTCGCAGCTACGGAGCCCAGGTCGGCCGCGCAATTCTCGAGTCGCTCGCGGTGACAACACGTGAGGTTCGAGAGCTGATCGGGCGAATGGAGGGCCGCACCGGCGCGCCGGACATAAGCACGCAGGCTCGCGCCAGGCAGCGAATGCTGGCGATGTGCATCAAGTTGTTCGGCGGACTGTTGTTTGTTGCGCTTGTCGGCCTGGGGCTACTGTTCGGCTTCGCAGTGCTTCCGCTGCAGTGGGCGCTCGGTTTCGCATTTATGTCGATCCTCGCGTGGGCGGTAGCGTCTGTTGTCACGTTCATGAAGGAACGCGGCGAGCTGTTCGCCGAAATGGCTCGACGGCAATCGGATTCGGCAAAAGCGGAAGCCGATCGGCTCAATCTCAAGACTGCGCTCCGGGACGTCAACCGCCTCTCGACAGCCTATTCGCAGTATCTCGCATGGAGTAGGGCACTGGGTGCGCTGCTGCGTGCGCCGTTCGGGCCGGAGGCCGCCGCTGTGCCGGTTCTGCCACATATCGGTGTCGGACTGCCGTTGAGTACCAAGATCGGTGTAGCCAAGCCGGGCGGTGACGTAGTCGCCAACGTGGCCCAGCAGGTCCGGCGTGATCTGTTCCGCATCGGGTGGCTCACGCCCGTGTGGGAGCGTGCCATCGCAGACGCCGGTAACGGACTCGGTGCCCTCGGCCAGGACATTAGGGAGAACTCACGGTTACTGTTCGGCAGCGAAGGGGTGGGGTCAGGTTCACCTTTGGATGTGTGGTCGAGTGAGGTCGCGGCGGGGCGCGTGGTTGCGTCTGGCTCGGACGAATTGTGGCGGCAGGTATTGTCGACACTGTCGGACCCGCGTTCGCCGATCGGGGCGGCATTGCGCGACCATGTCGAGAGCGTATCGCCCGCTGGGCCCGAAATCGTAGGACTCCCCGACTTCCTCGCAGGCCTCGAAGCGGGTGCGGGCGACCTCGGCGTCCAATATTTCGACGACGAATTATTTACCGACGCAGCGGCTTCCGCGGGTGACCCCCGAATCGCGCTGAACTGGCCTCCGTCAGACGGCGGCCCCGATGATCCACGCGCCCGGCCGCGCGTCGGGCTCGGTGCTGTGACTGCCCTGACGCAGTTCAGCGACGCGATACCTGAGTACCTCTTCAGGTTCGTAGGTACGCGAAGCCAACCCGCCCCCGATCTTGTGCTGATACCGGGCGGGGATGCGGCACTAGAACTTGAATCCGACGTCGTGAGCTCTGTCGACGAGCATGAGCGCGGACGGCATGCGGCAGCGCCGCAGCCCGGGCCGCGGCACGTCGAAGTGCCTGGATCGGGGACCTATGTCTTCTGAAATTGGTTCCGAATCAGTAGTTTTGGTGATGGAGGGCAGCGATGGGTGCGAGTCCGGAGCTTCGCCTCGAGCAGCTGATGAAATGGCAACGAATTACCCAGGCGCGCGGTCTACGAACACCGACGCCCGAAACATTGCGGACGATTGCCTCGCTCAACACCATCGACGGCGACTACGAGCAAGCAGTAGAGGAATGGTCCGAGACGCTGGGTTGGCTGTTGCACCAGCTGAAGATGGGCGTCGTCGACCCAGTCGCGCAATTGCCGAACAAGTTGCTGGTCCCGAGGGCCGGCACGGGAACGAACGGGAGCCGCACGGTGTCATCAGCGTCTGAGAGCCGGTTCGGGGGGCCGTCGTCACCCGCGGAGCTGCGACTTGAGGCATTGCTCGAATGGCGGCGCCGAGCGATCGATGCGGGCCGGACCGAGGTCGCCGCGCTCACGGAAAAGAAACTCCGCCTTATCTTGCGGATGCCGGGTCACTTGGCCCCGGACATTGCACGGACTTTGTCGGTATCGCCCGCGTTGGCGGCCGAGATCGCCAACGTGCTTTCGGATTCTGTCAAACAGGCACCGGCACCCGCGACCGATCCGCGCACCCAGGCGACACCGATGTCGACGCCGGCCAAGCAGGCGCACGCCAACGCGGCGGCGCCTCTACAGCCGGTGCCGGCCAGCCAGACGGCAGGGCGATCCGACACCACCCCCGCCTCACCGCGTGAAGCCATTCGGGAACGTCGAAGCGCACCGGTAGGAGTATTGCTCGACCTGGAACCGGAGGATTTCGACGAATTCGACTACTTTGATGCCCCCGACACCGTGCACACGATCAAGGTGACGGGCTCCCTGGCAACGGGGATGACCTACGGCTGGCCCGCCTACTCGGCGGCCGACGGTGAGGTCGTCGTCTATCGGCTCGTCTCCAACGACGAGCATCAGCCGTGGGGGCCGGACAAGGGTGACTACATCGGTGCGACGCTCGATACGCGGGTCGGCGATGCGAGGCGGTACGCGTCTGCGGTCCGGCACGTCCAAGTGTGGACTTATGTCGGCCTGAATGTTTCGGATGCGATCCGGCAACAACCAACGTTGTACGCGAATGGAGCGCTCGTCAGTCCCGTCACTGAACTAGAAATCCGCGAGGATCAGGGCCGCGTGATCGGACAGTGGTCGGTGTTCGAGGGCATTCGCGCTGTACAGGTCTATCGGATCCCGATCGAACGCGCGGCCTTCGGCGGTGAGGAACCGAGATTCCGTATTCTCACCGATCTCCCGAACCTCGGTGGGTTCGTCGACCGTGGCGCTGAGCGGGGCAAGCGCTATCTGTACCGAGTACGCGCGGAAGCGACGATAGATGGCACAACGCGGCTCTCGGTCCATACGCAGGCCGAGACCTTCGTCTCGGCGCTGCTCGAACCAGTCGAGGATCTGTCAGTCGTGTTTGGTGACGGTGACGACGGCGAGCGCCAGTTCGATCTAAAATGGACAACTCCGTCGGCGGGACGGGTGTACGTCTACCGCACGGTTAGTGGTCCCACGCCCGGTGCGGACGCGGTGCCATTGGCTGAAGGCCAGCTTGCTGGTGCCGGTCTACCGATCGAATCGCGCCTCGCACATCCTATTTCGTCGGATACTGCTTCCAGTAGCACTATGGTCGACGTGCCTTGGCCGAGAGAATGGACGCGTGCCTACTTCACGCCGGTGACCGTGCTGGACGGGCGTTATCAGGTCGGCAAGACCACGTCGGCGACCCGCACCGAGAGGATCACACACGCCGAGATCGTCGAACGCGTCGACAAGCAGATTCTGACGTTCACCTGGCCCGCCGGCGCGGCGGCGGTGCTCGTCTACACCGGTGTTCGGGGCCAGACCGCCGACCAGGGGCTCAGCGGCCAGCCCACCGAGATTTCCGCGGGTATGTACGCCCGTTTCGGTGGGCTGCACTTTCCGCAACGCTTGCCCAACGGTGGTTGCTCCCTGCACATGGTGCCCGTGGCCTTCGCCGCCGGAGAACGAATCCAAGGGCAGTACGTGACCGTCGACTACCCGGGCATGCTGCGTGTGTTCTATGACCTCGACATCACCCGCGGCAGTACGGGGGACCCTATAGTCGCCACGATCGAGATCGCTGCAGAGAAGGACACCGACGGTTCGCCACCTTTCGTGCTCGTCAACAATCCCGACCGGTTGCCGCTCGGTGTGCGCGACGGTGACGCGATCGACGTGGCGCGGGCGGGTGGTACGGACCGGCCCGCGAAGATGTTCAGCCCGCCCAATGGGCTTACAGCGTCGCGTAACGGTTTGAAGTTCCAGGCCGACGTGCGAGGCCGAACCGGCTTCCTGCGATTGTTCGCTCACCTTCCTCCCGAGCGGCTCGGCATTTTCGCGCTGCTCGATCCGCCTGTGGCCAAGCTTGTGCTCAGCGCGGGACGGCGGCGATGACTTATCCCTCCGCAACATCTGCTGCCGCGTCGTGGCCGGGCCACGCCGCGGTCCCGCAATCGGTGCCCAGTCAGCAGTCGGTCGGCGGAGCGGCGATAAATAGGTTCGGTCAGCTGACGTATTCGTCGTTCGACGATGGTTCCGGCGTTGGCGGCGGCTGGCAGGTCAAAGACATCACAGGCGGTCTAACCGACACCGAGCGCGAACAACTGCGTTTCTGGGTTCAGACGACTTTCGAATTGCCGAAGCCGCTGCCGCAGTTTCCGACTCCGGAAGACGTCGCACGCTTTCCGCGCAGACTGATGTACACCCGGTTGCCCGACGGGCGAGCCGGGTACTGGCATACCGTTCCCGCCGGCGCGGACGGTTCTGGACGCCCGGGCAATGTCTTCGCACATACGGTGCTCGATCGAGGACCTGACGCCACAGATGTCGACCTCCGCCCAATCGACCTGTGGCGTTCGTCGGACTGGCTGTGCCCATACGGTGCGGCGGACGTGGTCGAGGCCAAGTTGAGCACCGCGGCGTTGCCGGCGAGTGGTTCGGTTGTCAACCGACAGTCGGTGATCGAGTTTCTGTGTGACCCCGCCGAGTGGCGGATCGGCGTGCTCAGCGTGCTTCTCGACGCGGTCGCAGCAGCGCTCGCAGGAGGTCCGGCAGTTGTATTCGGCGCGCATTCGGACGACACCGCGGCTATGTGGATCGGCGCGGTGAGTCACTTGATGTCGGCCGGCACCGCGCGCCGCTTCGGCTGGAGCACGTTCGATCGCGCGGCCGGTGTGCCAGCGTCGCTCGGGCGCGGGGTTGTGCTGACTGCCGTCCCGATCGGCGACGTGGGCGCAGTGGCGGGCGCAGAGTCGCTCGTCGTATTACGTGAGAACGAGGTCCCGGCAATCGGCGATCTCGGAGGTGCTCCGCATCGCACCGCCGCAGGATCGGAGGTGCCCGTCACCGAATGGTCAGTGATCGCGCAGAGTGCTGTCGTCGATCATGAGACTTTCGACCACGCGCTACGCGTGCTGGATGATGTCGCGAGGTCGGTCGCCGATACGGGCCTGGATCCAGCATGGCCCCTCGCTATGGCAGCAGCGTTGATCGAAGAGTTGCGCGACGACGTCGGCGCCGAAGCGGGTGCCGTGATCGCCCGGCACTCGCCGGATGATCTCAGCGCGAAACCAGAATTGGCAGAACGTGCTTCGGCAGCGATCGCCGATTCGTTGGGTACCTCTGCCGCCGACGCCTGGAAGGTCCTCGGGACCGCGAAAGGATCGAGTTCACGGGTTGCACTGGAGATGCTCGCCGCCGTGTACGTCGAACGGGCGCTCAGCGATAGGCAGTGGCTCATCCAGGCCGGCGGCGTGCCGTTTGTGATGCATCGTCTCCGTGAACACTGGCGTCCCGAACGTCTCGACCGTCAGATCACCGCGCATCTCGACGCGCTTAGTGAGCAGTTCCGCGAGGCGAGTCACCAGGGATTTCCGACGCAGCCCGAGCAGGTCTTCGCCGTGTTTCGTTCACTCGATCTACTTGTTCGTGCGAACTGCCTCGACTCAGTGTCCTACGGCGGGCTTTCGTCACTGGAGCGCGCGCAGAATCTCCTTGAAATGGCAGTCGTACCAACACTTGTCGATCCTGGTTCGGGTCCGGGGTTTGTTGCGGCCTGCGGGCCTCTCGACGAACGCACCGCGCGGGCATTGGTCCGGCCGGTGTTGGCCAGCGCGGCACCGATGAACCGAGGCACACTCGGTCAGCGGTCGTCGACTGAGGTGCTGACCTGGCTGATGCCACCGTCATGGGACGAGTTGCCATCTGCCAGGCAGTTGGCCGAATTGCCGGTCGGCGAGATCCACCCGCTCGCGGTTCTGACCGCGGAGTTGGCCAGCCAGCACATGGCCGATTCGAAGATGGCGAACCGGTGGATGCACCTCAACTGGCTGGTGCTGTGGCGGCTACTCGCGCAACACGGCGAACCAGACGTGCAGGCACCGGATGTCAAAACTGTCTTCGCGGCTGCATTCCCGCCCGCGGCACTCAATCCGTTGCTGGCGCGCTATCCCGGCATCGTGCCACCGCGATACTTTATGTCCACGTTCATGTTCGAGCCGCTGACTGACGATTACAGGCGACTGCCAGCGAGCATCTTGGCACCCGCACGACCGGGATCACCGCCGCCTCTTGCAGGCCCGGGCGAGTGGGACGCGATCGCGTCGGCCATCTACCACGTGCGGGTTCACTCGGCATGGCATCTGATGTCGCGCGAGGAACGCACCGCTCTGCAGAAGCGATTCCTGGGACCAGCTTTGCGAAGGGTCGCCCCAAGCGGTGGCTCACGCGTCTCCGGTGACCTCGCACATTCGTTGGCCGTGCTGTCTGTAGCCGAGGCAGTGGATGATCCGTCACGCTCCGACATCCTTGAGGCTGCAAAAATTGTTGTGCAACAGGAGAATGCTGCGAATCGGGCAAGGCTTGTCGCCGCGGTCGCCGATCTCACGCGCTCGGAAGGACTCTCGGTCGGTTGGCTGGTCGAGGCTGCCGTCGTGGGTGGCGACCAAGCGCCAGAGCGGAGACTCGCCCGCCCGATCGAGCGATTTCTCGGCACACTTGCGCGGGACGTCGATGATCGGCATGTGTCGCTGCTCGACGAAGTGGTCGAACGTCTTGTTGAGCAGAACCGGTACATCGGTCCGGCCGAACCAGCGGCCATCGAGCGCGCGCTCGTCGAGCGCGTCAGGAGGACCTACGGGGGCGAAGAAGACAAGATTCTCTCCCTGTACCGCAAGTACGCCAAGAAGTGGCTCGAAGACCGTGGCATCGAACCGGGTGGCGTCCGTACCCGGAGGAGAAGGTGACCGTGCGCGAACGAAACCGAAAGGACTGACCGGCGTGCCGACATATGTGCTGGAAGGTGCAGGCCGTGCGGTCTTTCCGCGACGGCCGATCGTCGTGTCCATGACCGTCGTCGGGCCCGTGGCCTCCGCGACGATTCGGGCGCTCGTCAACGGCGTCGACGATTCACGGGTCGTCCGGCCTACCCCCGGTTTGCTGGTCCTGCCGCGCGTCGACGCGCCAACCGTGCTTCGCCTTATGCCGGCAGGACCGGCAGAGTTTCCGCCCGATACGACTGTGCATCTGACGCTCGCTGTCGAGGACCGCTCCGACCCGGATCCGGATCGGGCTGTGCTTGGCCCGATCGACGTTTCCGGGCTTACGCACATAGACGTTGCCGCGCTCGAATCCGTCGGAGAAGGAATCTCGGTTGCGGCGTTGCGCGGCGGTCGGGAGATCGAACTTGGTCCCGTCGCCAATCAGGCGCGCGTCGCGACACGCGCGGTGTTGGGTGTCGATCAGCTCCCCGAGCACGCGCAGGCCGATATCGCGATCGCGGTCGACATGTCGGCGTCGATGCTCCCAGCGTTCGCCGACGGCAGTGTCGCCGCTGTGGTGGATGTCATCTCAGGCATCGCAAGCGTTGTCGCGCCACACCGGAGGATTCGCCTTTGCCTCGCAGATGCGTCGCCTCGGTGGTTGGAAATCGAAGATCTCGCGACAGCGTCAGCCGTGGTGACAGCTGAAGTCGTCAATGTGGTACTCGTGTCCGGATTTCAGTCCGCGGCGGTTTCGCAGCTCGACGGCAGTGCTGCCGATATGGTGACCTTCATCCTCACCGACGCAGTTCCCGCCGACAGCAACGGGCTAGCGTACGACACCCGTGACAGTCGTCATATCGTGACTATTCAGACTCCGTTCGACGGGCAAGAAGCGATGCCGAATGTGACGATTGTAGCGCCACCTCCTCCTGGGGCATCGGCGCTCGAACGTCTTGTACGAGACCGGGACGCGGTCAATGCCGCCGTCCGGTCGATGCTCAATGCGACCACCCTCGGTGGACGCGGACATGCGGTGGTGACTCGATGACCAAGTGCCCCAGGTGCTTTCACCCGGTGGATCCGAACAACTACGTCTGGATGTGCGTGTCCGGGCGCTGCGAGGCCAAACCGGATCCGGCTGCAAGCGCCTTCACCGGCGGTCCCGTCGCTAGCGGGCCGATCCTGCAGTTGCGTCAGGCACCCGGCGCTGCGCCGGGCTGGGCGCCGCCCGATGGGGCTGCCTGCCCGACCTGCAACGAACGCACACCCGAGGTGTGCGCAATGTGTCACTATCGCTACCCGGAGGGCTGGCGTCAGGCACAAGCGACGTGCATCGCCATGGCAGGTGCACGTGCTACAGGTAAGAGTCTCTACATCGCGGTTGTCATCAAACAGCTCGAACAGTTAGGTGAGCGACTCGGTTGTTCCGTCGAGCCTGCGACGCAGCTGACCCAGACGAACTACCAGACTTACTACGAGAAGCCACTGTACGAGGAACGCGGACTTATGCAGTCCACCCAGCGTGCCGACGTCGAAGGTTCCTATCAACGAGAGCCGCTGATCTTCAGTCTCGGGCTGTGGGGCGGAGTCCGCCGTTATGTGGTCATACGGGATGTCGCGGGGGAGGACCTGGAATCGAGTGCGTCCCAAGCGCTACACCTCAGTTTCTTCGCAAACGCTGACGGCGTGTTCTTCATGTTCGATCCGCTCAAGGTGTCCGAGATCCGCGACCAACTGATGGACTTGGTTCCCAGTCAACTTCGGATTGGTGGTGAACCGAAGACGGTGCTGAGCAATGTCCTTATGAGCGTTGGGATCGGTACGCCGAAGGTCGCTGTAATTCTCTCCAAATTCGATGCGTTGCAGGCGCTTCGGAAGGTCGATGGTTCCGAGTGGAGCCAGCTGATGGCGAACCCGGGGGCCGCGTACCTGCGTGATCCGAGCATGAGTGTCCGCTACAACGATGTCGATGGCGAGTTGCTGCACCAAGAAGTCCGCAGCCTCTTGTTGAAGCTGCACGCCGGCCCTTTGGTCGCGGCTGTTGAAAACCCGACGAGCGGTGCGCCTATCCCGTTCCGCTTCTTCGCTGTCTCGGCACTCGGCGATTCCCCGATCGGCGAGAACATTCACTCGCGCGGAATCGCACCGTTTCGGTGCGTCGATCCAGTCCGCTGGATTCTGTCGCCCGTCGGCGTCCTCTGAAACGGAAGTCAACAGATGAGCTATCTACCGCCGCCCTCGGACCCCTTCTCGAACGGCGGATCGGCGCCGCCGCCCGATTGGGGATCGTCGTGGCCGCCACCTGCGCCCTTCACGTCCGCGCCCTTCGCGTCCGTCCCCGTGCCGGCGACGCCGGCTAATCGGGGCGGATACGCGGCGGCCGACAAACCGCCCGGAACAATTTGGGTCGCGTTCGGCCTGACCCTTGCTGCGGCAGTTGTTTTGCTTGGAAGTGGAATCCGCTGGGCCCTATGGATTTTCGATCTGAGACGCTACGCGGCGGGTGTCACCGACACTATCCCAGACGGGGAGGTGTCAGGCTTCTCGGCTGCGCAGGTCGGCGGCTGGGCTGATGATGCGGCCATGTCCGTAGTGATCGTGTTAGCGATCCTGTACATCCTGATCGCCGCCGTTTATGTGCTGATGGCGTTCCTGGCGAAAGCGGGAAGCGAGGCGGGCCGGATTGTCTCGACGGTATTCGCCGGATTGTCGTCGATCTTCGTCTTGGGCGGGCCGATTAGCTGGCTGATCGTGGCCCTGGGCGTCGGCGCGGTCGTCTGTATGTGGCTCGCGCCATCCACCGCGTACATCCAGGTGAAGAAGATCGCCCGCACCGGAATCGTGCCAAGCGCTTACCCTCCGCCACCTGGACCGCAAGGGACGTACGGATATCCGTATTAACGAGCCCGGATCAGTACCCGTTCTTCGGCTCGAAACCCGGGTCGGGAAGTTCGGGCGGCGCATCGGATTGAGGGACCGGCGCGACGGTTTGCGGTGCAGGAGCGACAGTTTGCGGCACTGCCGGCACCGGAGCGGCCGGTGTCGTTGGTTCGACTGGAGTCACGACTGTCTCGGGTGCGACTGTCGGCGGCGCACTGGTCTCGGCCATGGTCGTAGCGCTTTCCGACGTCGTCTTTGCTGGGGTCGACCCCGTGCTTGTCTCGGTGGAAGAGCCGGAATCGTCGCTGCAGGCAGACAATGCGAGCACGAGTCCGAACCCAACTGTAGCCAACATGCCGGTGCGCTTTGACGTCATCGAATCTCCTCACCCTGGAGCTCTTTGGCCCCTCTCCTCCACTGCGCCATGGTCTTTCGGACGCGGACGCGCGGCGCCGCAAAGCCTAGCACTTGTGTCAGCTGCTGCGACTGTCATGCAAACGACGGACGGCGCACTTACGTCGGATCGGACATACTGCGGAGTCGGAGTGCGTGGGCCACTGGGTCCGGATCGACGCCTAGGACGAAAGGAACGCGAGAGTGCGAATGTCGCTGGGCACGGGTGGAGTCGGTCCACGGGCTGCTGCGTTTGTGATGGCATTGGCAGCGGCGTGCTCGACGGTGCTTGCCGTACCCTCAGCCAGCGCGGCGCCCATTGGACGAACGCTTGTGGTTTTGGGCGATTCCTTCACCGCAACATCCCCATTCGTAGGGGGAGATCCCGACGGGTGCACGAGACCACCGACGGCATGGCCGGCGCGGCTTGCGGCGGCGAGTGGATTGCTGGGAACCCCTGGCTACGAGGACGTCTCGTGTAGCGGTGGGAGCATCGATACAGGCGGTGGCTGGACGCTCGTGCATCAAGCTCGGAAGGCGGCTGCCGACGGTGCGTTCGGCGATTCAACACGAGCTGTGCTCATTCAGATCGGGTGGAACGACACGTGGGGCGCGTCACCGGGCCGAGCGTTTCCATCGATCGACTGTCTGATGGATGTGATCCGAGGCTGCGGTTTCGATGCAATCAGCCAGGGCCGTCTACCCGACTTCCTCGCTGTAACCCCGCTTGCGTTTGCCGACCGTACTCGCGAGGTGGTCAATTACATCAAGTACTACGCGCCGAAGTCCCGGATCGTCTTCGTGGGCTACCCGGAGGTTTTTCCGCCTGGACAGTCGACTGCGTGTCTGAGCCTTCCAGCCGGCGGCCAGGTGGTTCAGCCTCGAGCTGAGGGCTACATTGCATTCCTAGACCACCTTGACGCGGCACAGCGCGGTGCGGCAGGCGTACTCGGAGTCGAATTCTTTGATGCGCGATCCGTGACCGCCCGCCACGGCAGTTGTGCCGCAGATTCGTGGATCGGTGGATTTACCGAACCGAACTCATTGTTCGTCGGAGCACCGATCCATCCCTCGGTTGCCGGCAACGAGGTTTTGGCTGCGGCATTGCGTGCGCAACTGGGTCTTTGACAATGACTACGAGTGTGACTATCGATCTGGCGGTGTCGCCGCGGTCGCGGCTGCCGTCGCTCACTGGCGCCCGTTGGTGGGCGGCGGTCGCGGTGTTTGTCCTTCATGCACTCGTGTTTCTCCCGGTGTACCCGTTCCAGAAGTCGGATCTTTTCCGAACGATCCATTGGCTTGTTCCGATGCAACTCGGCGCCGCCGGCGTGACGTTCTTCTTCGTCCTGTCCGGCTTCGTGATCTGTTGGTCGTATCGCCAAGGCGATTCGATCGGCAACTTTTACCGGAAGAGGATTCTCAAGATCTACCCGACGCATATCCTCGCGGCTGCGGTCTTCGTCCTCGCAGCATCGGTCCCTTTGATGCGCTTGGTGGTTTGGCTTCCAAACTTGGTCTTGGTTCACACCTGGGTGCCGAAATCGACGACGGTGGGCGGACTAAATGTGCCGTCGTGGTCGCTGTGCGCAGAAATGCTCTTCTACCTGAGCTTTCCGGTGCTAGCGCCCTTTGTTGCGCGGATTCCAGCAGCTCGCATCGGTTGGGCGATCGCAGGACTGTTCGTGGCAATCCTGTTGCTACACACTGCATTCTACATATGGGCCGATGGTCCGAAGGGAATTGCGAACGCTTTCGCCCCCCGACTGTTGCCGGGCGACGATTCGCCGGAGTTTGAGATCCATTCGTCACCCGCGTGGTTCGCCCGCGAGAATATACCGGTGTCGCCGTCGTACTGGCTGAGCTACACCTTCCCGCTATCGCGGCTGCCGGAGTTCTATCTCGGTGTGCTTGTTGCGAGGCTTGTCGCGGAGAACCGATGGAGAAACACCCGCATGGCTCCTGTTCTTGCCAGCCTTTGTGTCGCCTATGCGGCGACGTGGGTTGTCCCGGTCAACTACAAAATGTCGGTGCTAATGCTTTTGCCGATGACCGCCCTTATCGCGACGGTGGCGATGCGGGACATTCGTGGTGCTTCGCGATGGAGCGCGACGCCGCGGATGGTGTGGCTGGGCAACGTGTCGTACGCCTTCTACATGATTCAGTTCCCGGTCATGGCGATCGTGACTCGCGTGTTCATCGGAGGGAATCGGTACTCGGCGACGGGCTGGTTGGCCTGGACGGCGGTGGTGTTCGCGCTGTCTTTGATCGCAGCCGCAGCGATTTATCGATGGGTTGATATGCCGATCATGACTCGTTGGGCGCGTCCGAAATCTCAGGAAGTCGCGCTGCATTCGTCGCGAGTGGATCCGGCTCGATGACCGGGCACGGTCCGAGGCCGCCTGGGGTATCCGACGGTGCCGATTTCCCACCGCCAGTGGGATATTCGGCGCCGCAGTACCCCGCTCCGGTATTCCCGGGGCAGATTGTTCCTCCGATCTCGCCGCCAGCAGCGCCACCACCGCCACACCAGCGGCGTTCGCGAGTGCCATTGTTGGTAGGTGCTGTTCTGGCGACGTTATTTCTCGTGGTAGGTCTCGTCATCGGTACGCGTGATGACTCGGGGCCTTCGGCGGAACAGGCAAGCGTCGCCGCGACATCCGCGTCGGTGACGCAGAGTTCGGCAGCGCGGACGCCGCGCTCGGCTTTCTTGCCGGTCGGTTCCAGTCCGTGGGGTGTTGCGGTGGATCCGATCCTGGGCGTCGCGCTCGTGAGCAATGCCGATGACGACACAGTCACCATTTTCGACACCGCATTGCAGACGGTCGTCGCCACGATTCCCGCAGCGAACAAACCGGCTGCTATCGCGATCGATCCGGCTACGCACTCGGGCTATGTGACATGCGCGGAAGACGACGTAGTGATGGTCATCGATCTGTCCAGCCGGTCGGTTATGCGCACCATTCCCGTTGGCGACGCGCCCTATGGGGTTGCGGTTGACAGTTCCGCTGGTAAGGCGTACACAACGAACTTCGAGTCCGATACGTTGTCGGTCATAGATCTCGCGTCGGCCGCGGTGACGGCTACCGTTCGGGTCGGCGATCATCCGTATGGCGTCGCCGTTGACCGATCGAGCGGGCATGTGATGGTCGTGAATGCCGGTGACGACTCGATGAGCGTGGTCGATCCGACGGCGAGACAGGTCGTGATGACGATTGCAGTGGGTGATGAGCCTTGGGGTGTCGCGGTCGATTCGAAGGGTACCGCGTACGTGGCAAATCACGCGCAGGATTCAGTGTCGGTAGTCGATCTCGCGGTTGGGTCGACGTCGGCGACGATTGCGGTGCAAAGCGGACCCGTTGGCGTAGCCGTCGATGATGCGACGTCGACCGTCTACGTCACCAATCACGGCACCAACACCGTGAGCGTGCTCGATGCTTCGGCGCACTCTGTTGTATCAACCATCCCGGTCGGGGCCAATCCTCACGGCGCCGCATACGACCCGGTAGCCCACACCGCGTACTTCACCAACTTCACCGAACACACGATGACCGCAATCGTCGACATTGACGCGTGGGCGCGATGATGCGTTGGCGGAGCCGCTCGGTGTCGTTCTTTGCTTTGGTAATTCTGGTTGGCGGGTGTACGGCCGCACACTCCGGTGAACCCTCGTCCGAACAACCCGCAGCGGCGGACGTAGTTAAGGTTTCGACGCCCGATACGTCGCCACGGCCGAACGATCCAGGCCTCGATGCCAAGTTAGCTCCAGTGGTGTCGTCGGCTGTGGCGCTGGCAGAGATTCCAGCCGCGGTCGTATTTGTCGTAACACCGAGCGGCTCTTGGGCGGAGGCCTACGGGACGCGTGCCTTCGCTGGGACGGATCCGGTTACCGTCGACGATCGATTCAGAGTCGGGTCCGTGACAAAAACTATGGTGGCGACCGTTGTTCTCCAACTTGTCGAACAAGGAAAACTGAGTCTTTCGGACAAGGTGTCAAAGTTCTACCCGGAATTTCCCGACGGCGAGGAGATCACGATCGAACAGCTGCTGGACATGCGTAGCGGGTTGTTCAGTTACACGGAGGACGTGTCCTTTAACGAGACACTCGACGACAATCCCGGCTACGTCTGGAAGCCTGCGGAGCTCCTCGCTATTGCCACGTCGCATTCGCCGTACTTCGAACCCGGCAATGGCTTCCGGTACTCGAACACGAACACTGTGCTCGTAGCATCGATCGCGCAGCAGGTGACTGGGGAAACCCTCGGAGATCTGTTACAGGAGAGGATTTTCGAGCCGCTTGGCCTCCATGAGACCTCATTTCCGGCCGACGGCGATCACACCATGCCGGTGCCGTCGCCGCGTGGATATCTTTACGGGACGAATGTGTCGGCGCTCCAGACTGTGCAGTTGCCCGATGCGCAACTCCAGGCGGCGCGGACGGGTGCACTGTTCCCGCACGATGTGACGGAGTTGGACCCGTCGTGGATCTGGGCGGCAGGCGGCGTGATCTCGACTGCCGCGGATCTGGCGACGTACGCGAGGGCCCTGGTCGATGGACACTTACTTACGCACGAGATCGACCGATTGCGCATCGAGAGCTTGGGGCAGCTCGACGAAACTAATCCGGCAACAATCAGATACGGGTTGGGGTGGATGTCCTTTGGTCCGATGATCGGCCACGATGGCGCGATCCCCGGCTTTCAGACGTTCATGGGCCGTGAGCCCGCCTCCGGGACCACGATCGTCGTGTTTTGCACTATGCGAGACAGCCCGACAGGCGTACGGCCGGCGAATGAAATTGCGAAGAACGTCTTCCGTGCGCTCCACGAAAACTAGCGACACTCAGATCGCCGCAGAGTAGATATATATTGAGCGCAGGATTACTCACGCGTTTGCAGTGCGTCGGGCAAGGCAATCATTCAGCGTGGTCGTCGTGAGCGCGGGTGGTGCTAGGCGGGCTTCTTGAAAAGCGCGCCGGACTTTCCGTGTCTCGGATCCCGCTGACCGACCTGAGTCCGAGAGTTTGAAGTCTGGATTCCTCGGCTGCGCGACTTCACCGTTGCCGCGACCGCGACGGAATCACCGCTGACGTGCTTTGACGTCAGAAGGGGAGTGCCGCGCAGGGCGTTGGAGCGAGGCGGTCGTACCGACACTGGCAACGTCTTCCATACAGTCTTTGTCACGTCACCTGACTCCAGGGTGAACTCCGTCTAGTCAACAGTTGGCTAAAGAGCCAATGCCGCCAGCTCATGCCAGTGAGGTGTCGACCATCTGAACGACTGCGCGGCCCGCGCCCCACTGGGACGATGTGTCGAGAAGCGAGCGCTGAATCAGCATTAGCTTCCGGGCACGGGAGGTCGCGATGGAAGTGCTGGCCGTTGTGGGAGCTATTGCGTTCCTCTTTGTAGTCGGCTGGATTTGGTCGTCCCTCACCGAGGCGGTGGAGGACAAGGCGAGCGACCTCACCGACAAGGCGGTCTACGGTCAGCAGCGCTATGCGGCCGGCGAGTTGGGGACCAACGCTCTGAAGATCCGCACCTCCCTCGCATCCGACAAGTTGTGGAACGAGCTCGTCTTCCGCCTGCCGTTGCCCTCTAGCAAACCCCGATTCGTGGACTCGCTGTACATCGCTGGTGAGCTGCCAAGCACCAAGGATGGCAACCATGGATTGAGGGTTGACTGGAATGAGTGCGTTCGGTCCGCCATCTTCGTCATTCGGGAAGCCGACGGCCAGACAGTCTGCGAACACGCGATGCTGCGATGGGTAGATAACGGCCAAGCGATGCGTATCGCCGTCAAGCACTTCGCGTCCTTGCGGGAAAATCTCGTCGCAATTGTGGCTTCTGTTGACCCACATGCACGCGCCGTGCTCGTGGATGAGAACGACCGAGAAGTGCCATTCGCCCCTGCGCAGCGATAACTGAAACTAGAGAGAGGTGAATTCACCGTGCAAGGATTAGCAATTCTCGTTGGCATCGTGGTTGTCGTCATGGTCGGGATGTGGATCTTAGAGACTATGGTCGACGGCTTGATCGGTGGTCTGTTTAGATTGATTTCAGCCCCATTCAACGCGGCCGGAAGGGCGCGTGAAAAAAGTAAGATGGACAAGTACGTCAACGGCCTCTATTTCGACACGTCGACGCCAGTGAATCACCTGCGCGGGGCTCTCGCCCAACACTTCAACAAAGGTGATCTACACCCCGCAAACAAAGTTATCGTGCAAACGGACGAGCCGGGCATATTCATCATTGGCATCGCCTGGCACGAGCAAGTCGAATTCACTATGGAGGATGGTTCAAAAGCGCACGGCTCAGGGCTACCCGTGATTGTCGCCGAATTGACCTATGAAAGCCGCGGGCCACGCACGATAGGTCGAATGCGCCTCACTCGGTTCCCGCACGATCTGGGCTGGGCGGAGAGCGCCGTAATGGATAACATATTTCCTTGGTGCTGTGCACCTATCTACGAATTGGACCCGTCAGCCGTGCTGCACGAGCATCAGGACGCGGTGCGGACCGGCATCCGCTGAGCTTAAGGGTCATCCGTGTGATACTCGGAGACGCAGTGGTCTCGACAATTGTGCCGCCGACCGTCAGGATGGCTGTCAGCTAGGAATGACGGCCCCGGATCGATCCGGCCGCGAATCGTGACCTCTCGAAGATCGCGGGGCGCGGCGGGCGGCAGCTATGGCGCGAGGCCTAGTCCCAGCCGGGGCAGCAGTCCGTTCGATCACTGAACTCGATTGCCTCTCCATTCATTCGTTCGTCCGATAGGGACGTTGATTCCATCCATATAGGTTGGCCTTGGTCGCGCGAATCGCGCAGGCAGAGTGGGACGGGCGGTGCGATGACCGGCGCAGAAAACGATGACGAAATCGGCGGTGTAGGTCGCGCCGTCGACCCTCAGAAGTCCGATCTCGCCCTGCGCGCGAGGAACTCGAGATCGCTGCGTTCCCGCCTCCGATATTTCCGGCCCACCTACAGCAGAGCGAGTACATCGCCGCGAGCTCCGCCCCTCGTCGCAAGGCGATCCATCGTGTCCAGCTGATATTTGCAATCGCATTTGTTTCGTTGACGCTATTGGGTTTCGTGCTATTCGGAAGGTCGCACTCTTCGAGGGTTCCCCCGCCTCAGTCGGCTGCGCCTGAATCGCAACCGACCTTGCAACCTCCGTTAGCCTCCGGCACGACGCCGTTCAACGATTGTGTCGGTCAGTTCCTCTCAAAATTCAGCTTGCGGGACAAGCTCGCTCAGTTGCTGACCGTCGGTGTGACGGGCCCGTCGGACGCGATCGACGTCGTCAGCACAGAACACGTCGGCGGGATCTTCATCGGCAGCCCGACCGACAAGTCGATCTTGAACAAGTCTCAGATGGACAAGGTCAAGGCCGCCTCGACGAACCTGCCGTTGATGGTCACTATCGACGAAGAAGGCGGCCGGGTCTCGCGCATCCCCGAGCTGCTCGGCGGTTCTGAGCTCTCCGCCCGCGAAGTCGCGAAAACTTATACGGCGGACCAGGTTTACGAGCGCACCAAGGCGCGTGCGGCCAAGTTGAAGGAACTCGGTATCACCGTGGACTTCGCGCCGGACGTCGACGTGAGCAACCAACCGGACGATTCCGTGATCGGTGACCACTCGTACTCCAACGATCCTGCCGTCGTCACCGAATTCGCAGGCAAATACATCCAGGGAATGTTGGACGCAGGCGTCAAGCCGGTGATCAAGCACTTCCCCGGCCACGGTCACGGCACTGGCGACTCGCACACCGGCGCGGTGTCGACGCCGCCGCTGGACCAGCTGAAGAAGGTCGACTTGCTGCCGTTCCGCGACCTCGTCTCCAGCGGCGCGGCCGTCATGGTCGGTCACCTCGACGTGCCCGGCTTGACCGACGCGAACATCCCCGCCAGCATCAGCCCGCAGGTCATGGCGTTGCTACGCGAAGGGACCGGCTACGGCGCTGCGCCGTTCGACGGACCGATCTTCACCGACGATCTCAGCGGTATGGCAGCCATCACCGCGAAGTACGACATCGAGACCGCGGTCGAGGCCGCCCTCGTCGCTGGCGCTGACATCGCGCTGTGGATCAGCACCGACACCGTATCGAGCGTGTCGGATAAATTGGAGAAATCGGTCGCCGCCGGCCGGCCGACCCAGCAGCATGTCGACCAATCCCTGGTCCGGGTGGCGAAGTTCAAAGGCGCTCTCTCTTGCTAGATCTCACCGAGCACGTAATCCCTGAAGTAACAGGTTGCCGATGAATGTCGCATTCTCCTCGGGAGACAGGTGGCGTCGGGTGAAGCAACGCAGTAGGAGAGTATTGGTGATGCCAGCGGCGATCTCGGTCGGCGTGCCGAGGTCGGTGAAGTCTCCGTCGTCTTGCCCCTGCTGAATCACCGGTGCGATGATGGCGGGCAGGTTCAATTGCTGCTTGATTGAAATCATGCCCTCTGGTTCGGAGTAGGTGTCGTGGGCGACCGCAGCGACCAGCGCGTCCATAAATGCCGTCTCGTCGGCCACTAATTGGGCGCAGCGGAGAAGATGGTTCTCGATGATCGTGATCGTGCCGACGCCGATCAGTAGGTCGTCGGCAACCGCTTCGGTAAGCGCTGACACCCGAGACTTCAGTGCGCCGATGAGAATATGTGACTTCGTGGGGAACAACATCCGAGCCGTCTCGACAGGGACTGAAGCATTCGACGCGATCGTTTCGAGCCGGGTCATGAAGTAGCCACGTTTGCTGAATTCGTCTCGCGCGGCGACGATTACCGCGGATCGCGGATCGCGTGCCATCGTTCTCGGCACGGAGGATTGCGGGTCGAGCGACGCTAGTGCATCATCCACGTGCTCGTGCAGCTGCGCAGTGTCGACGATTGTGCTAAGTACCGCCAGGATGGTGTCGGCGAGCAGCGCCGGAGTGACCGAACCCGGATCGGCCCGGCGGCGTATCATGAAACCCTCGACGATCGCGATCATTGCAGTCGCGAATGTCGTTGCGGTGAAGGGCTTTCGGAGCGTCGCGCCGAGTCGGCCGAACGAAGCTTCAAATGCGGCCAGCACCAGTTGGTCGCGGCGTTGGTAATCCGCGCGGAGGGCGAAGGTCGTACGCTGCGTCGAGACTGCGAGTACCTGTGCGAGAAGACGTTTGGTCACCGTCAACTCGTCCGTGATCGCTGAGAAGTGCGATGTGATCAATGCTCGGACCGTGGCCCGTGTCAGCCCCCCGTTGGCGGACATCTCCGTCAGCACCAGTGATCGCATCTGCTTCGGTGTGTAGCGACCCGACGGAATCAGCCCATCGACTACTTCTGCGAGAAAGTCAGATTTGGATGGAAATTTCCGATAGAACGTCGCGTGCGAGCCATTGGCGCTGTTGATCACGTCCTCGCTGCGAAGACCGCGATCGAGGATGCTGCCGGGTTGATCGATGAGAATGCGCAAGCCAGCTTCGACAAACCGCCTGGCGGCCGCGTCTTCGACAGCCATCACTACCCCTTTTGATCAGGTCGGCGTGCTCGCGCGTGACGACGGAGTGGTCGATCCTGTGGACGATCGCCTCATTAGAGCACAGTGTGAGAGAGAACCGTCTCACTTGAGACAGGGGACTCCGCGACGCAACAGTGACCTTCCGGCAATGGTCGGCTTCCATTGCAAAAGAGTCGGGGATGGTTGCGCAGCGTGAATCAGTAGCGTCGTGCATTTATCAGCAAGGACCGCGTGATGAGCATTTCTGGATCTGCCAATAGGTCGTCCGAGGTGGAAGGGGTACGCGCGTATACAAAGCCGAATCTTAGTGATCGTGAAATTGAGGTGCTCTTGGCATGGTTCTGCTGCGACACGAAGGCAAACGTCGCTAAGAGACTGTACATTTCGCTCGGCACGGTCAACACGCATCTGGCGCGCGTCCGGCACAAGTACGAATCTGTCGGCCGATCAGCTTCAACGAAGGCGGCGTTGGTGGCACGTGCGCTACAAGACGGGTTCGTCTGCGTCGAAGATCTATGACTCCTGATTGCGGTGCGCGGGCGCAGGGGCCCACGCACGCCAGCAGACCGTTTGCGGCCATAGGCCGCATGGTAGCTAGAAGCGGAATCGACGGAAGGCGTCGGATGTGAGCGGCACGGTTGGGGGTGGCCAACATCGTGGCGCACGTTCGGAACTTCATACCAGCGCAGAGGCATCTATCGAGCCTGATTCGCGCTGGGCGCAGTACATGCCCTCGGCGATTCCAGAGTGTTCCGAGGTCCGGGATGACATTCTCGCGCAATCTGGGCGCGATATTGGCGTAGTCGACGAGGAATGGTTGCTGACCGTGGTCCGAACCGTCTTGCAGGAGAAGTTGCGCGAGACGACGATTGGTCGCGTGGATGTGACGTGGGATGAAATTCGGTCGCTCCTCGCGAGGCCAGATTACGACCCACGGTTGCTGTCGAAGTTTCTCAGCACCAAGGGCGCTGTCGGCGTCGCAATCAACGACAAGATCTCGGCGTTGCTTAGCGTCCATATCCCTGCGGCGCTACTCTTGCGAGTGCGCGCCGGCGATTTCGATATTCGGTGAGAGATCGGGTTTCTGCGGCCCTCAGCGCGTCCAAACGGGCGTGATCGACATGCGGGTAAATCGCCAACCATCCGCGGTGCGAAGGGCGTCGAACGCGTAGTGAATGCCGATGATTCGATTGTCTTGGGGGACTGCTGCCGCAGGGACAAAGATCGCGACGATGTTGGCGTCGACCACCGCTTCGTCGACCTGCAGATCGATCGAAACGCCAGCGACGAGATGCTGCGTCCGTTCGAACATTTCATGATTGCGTTGCGCAGTCTGGATGATCGCGTCGACGCCGGTCGTGACACCGTCGGGGGTTTTCAGCCTAGCGTCAACGGAATAGACGTGCGACAAGTCGTCGAACTGCTTCGAGTCGATGAATCGCCCGATATCCGCGACCAGGTTGGCGATATCGTTCTTGTCCAACAGTTCTTTGATCGGGTCCGTGGTCGTAGCCACTGAAATTCTCCCCTCGAGATGGACCTGCTGTGCTTGGTCATCGAACAACGCTTGGTCATCGAACAACATAGTGTGACCGAGCGGTATCCCCGCAATCTGGACTCAATTGTCTGGACTCTCGGGTGGTGACTACGTGTTCGGCGGAGCCGGTTGGCGACCACTCCCGTCGTCCCGAAAACCTGACAGGTCCGGCGAAGGACGATTCCGCCGGTATTCTCCATCAGTCCAAAATCGGATGGTGCCCAATAGGCCGATAGCCCCAAGGCAACTCGGATTGCGATAACGATCGCATCCATGTCTAGACGGTTTGTCCCTCGCGCTCTGAGATGGATATCTGGGCGGCGGGATCCTCAGCCCGAATCGCTTCGGCGAGATTGATCATGAATTTTCGGTATGCGTTGTATCCGACCATATCCTTAGGCGTAACGGGATGAAGAACACGGGCTGCTGGCTGGTCTTGTAATTGTCTATCTCGCTACGAACCGTGCAACCTGCTGGCGCGTTGTCGATTGGTACATGGAACACCATCAGTTCGGAGAACTTTCCGACTCCCCGGACGGAGAAATTGGTGCTTCCCAGTTCGGCGCCTTCGAATCCTATCGGTGCGTGTCATGTCGACATGCCCACCGCGCTTGTATTTTCTCCGATTGCTTTAGTCAATTCTGCGACCCGGTCGGCGCTCAAGGTTGTTCGTGCGAAAATATGTGACTGGGAGAATTTGTGCGGTGCGGCCATGATGGGTCCTTTCACAATTGGGCCCAAGTACGCGAGATACGTCATGATCGACGGTCGGCAGCCACGTTACTTCGTCGGCGGTTCGCCGCGGTATCGTACGTTTGACCGACGGGCCGCCGTCGATTTCAGTAAGTCAATGCGCTGGTATGGCCGGACCCGGAGTATTCTCGAACCTGGATTCGCGGGGTGCGAGTGCAATTCCTCGCTCGGTGGTTGTCAATGTATTCACACGAAGCGGTGCAGCCCGGTGGCGATAAATGCGACCGTAGGACCGACAAACAGACCGATTCGAGCCGTCTGGGCCGGCTGCAGGCGTGTCGACTACTCGGTCGCCGAAGTCGTCTGCTTCGTCGACACAGCCGCCGCCCCGGTGGGCAGCGCACCAACACTGGGCGGCCGAGTGCTCACATGCTGGCGTCCGGGCAAAGGATAGCTTGGACGCCGGCCTGTAGCAGTATGTCGGTCGTACTCACCGCCAGAAACGACGCCCACGCGGCTTCCTCGCGGGAATCATGTCGCTGCGACGCTTCGCCAGCACCGCTGAAGTGCGCGCTGGCGGTCGCAGCGGCTAAGTCAACGTCGAAGAGCACATCGGCCGTTAGCCGTCGCTGGGTGACCTCGACGGCAGCGACAGGGCGACGTAACCGATTATGTCGTCTCTGCGCGATGGTTCTGTTCAATTCCCGGACCTTGGCACCAGAAATGCCGATTACGTTGCCGTACTTCCACTTTCGCTGAGTATTGGTTGGGTGCGCTGCCGCATCGTGAACGGCAAGGATGAGTTCGCTCAGCGACGCCGCGGGGACCGTGACCTCGAATGTGCTGATCTCGGGCGAACTCAACGCTGGCTCATTGGCCATGCTGTGATCACCTCCGGCGAGGACGTGAGTAGTCGGCACGGTCCGGTTGGCGGCCGCGGCAAATGATCGTTGCGGCCCTCGTCGCCCTTTGCAGGTAACTGGTCAAGCCCTTATCAGCCCGACGCGCGGTGAGGATTTCGCGTATGAGTGGCTGACAAGCAGGTCGGGCATTTGGCCGACGATTGGACATGTGTCCAATGATCCATACTCTGCGCGATGCGTCAAGCGGCTGCCTGCTTCGTCGCGAATTCGATGGCCCGGGCTGCGAATCATCCGACACCCAGCGTCGCCTCCATCCGCCTATCGCCCTTGCGCGCGCCCTCGCTCTTTCGAGCATTGTGGACGCCAGTCACGGCGCCACCGCGCTCCAAATTGGTGCACGACATCCGATTGGCAATTCAAACAGGTCGAGCCACCAACCCACTGCGATGCAAAATAATCCCAAACGTTTCCATTATGATGCCTTTGTCGGATTTTGAAGCGCGCAGAATTTCACGCGGACTGCCCGGGGACACTCGCAGGCTGACAATAGACGACGCCAGCCAAGCTCGCGGGACAGCGACTGTTAAGACAATGGGACATTGGATATGTTGGTCTTGTCATTCGCTGTAATAGAGCAGTATGCCTTCGCCTCTGTCCGGAGAGCCACCAGTTTGATCCCGTTTGGATCCTTTCCGTGCTTGTCGTTGTACATCTTTGTGACTATGGAGTCCTGCTTGTCCTGCGCTTGACTCAGAAAATCGTGACACGTAGTCTCGCCTCCTTTATTGGACGAGCAGCCGGTGAATAGAAGCGCGGCGGACAGTCCTGCCATTAGTGCGAAGGGCAGGGTCTTGTTCTCCATCGAGTTACCTTTCGTTGCAGTTCTTGCCGATCTGATGAATTCGGTATGGCGTATATCCTGGTGTGACACTGAGTCCGTCGTCCATCGTGCGAACGGTCGACACGCATTGTTTAGGGGACGAAAATTCGCATCCAAAGTCGCTGCACTGTCGATAGCCGCTTGCGAAGACAGCATGGTAAAGACAGACGGCCACAGTTTGTGTGGCGCTAGCCGACACTCGTCGCGCGCGAATCGCTCGTCGATCGTTTGACTGACTTACGGAATAGGCACGTCCGGTCGACAATGCTTCCAGGGCAGATCTGCCTGGTGACGGCTCGGCAGTCGTAAAGCGGGGGAGACGATGACGAACGACACGCCTCACTGTGGGAGCGTGCCTCGGCGGATCGGAGTCGTCGAGGATCATGCGGTGGCAGTGGCAGGGTTGCGCCAAATTCTCGCGGATGAACCCGACCTGATGATCGTTGCCGCTGCGACAACAGTGTCCGAATTGCTAGCGATCACTACGGATCTCGATCTGGCGATGCTTGATCTTCGTTTGCCTGATGGATCCTCTCCAATTGCCAACGTCGAGCAGTTGCGGCGGGCGGGAATCGAAACGTTAGTGTTCACCTCGGGAGACGAGCCATTCATGGTTCGTGCCGCGGCGCGGGCGGGCGTATTGGGCGTGGTGCGCAAATCTGAACGCGGTGAGGTTGTTGCCTCCGCGATTCGCGATGCGGCGATGGGCCGGCTCGTTGCGACGATGGATTGGGCGGCGGCGATCGATGCAGATGAGGATTTTGCTCAGGTGAATTTGAGTCCGCGGCAGCGTGACGTCCTGGGCTTGTATGCGTCTGGTGAGCCTGCGGCGCGAGTGGCGAAGCTGTCGGGTCTTACTGAGGACACCGTCAACGCTTATCTCGGTCGAATTCGGCAAAAGTATGCCGAAGCTGGACGCCCCGCGCGCACCAAGACGGAGCTATACAAAAGGGCACTGGAGGACGGATGGCTGCCGATACCCCGTCGACGCCACTAGGCGCGCTGCCTGTTGACTTTGCTAGCGGTGCCGAGACTCGCATCTTGCGGTTGTTCGCACGTTTCGTCAGCGCAGGGTATCTGTTCTACCTGATCTTGTTGGCTCCAGCAATCGGCGATCAGACGCGGGCCATGGCGGCGTGGTGGACGCCCTTCGGTGTGGTCGCGGTATTTATTCCGCCGCTTGCGATGGGAGCTGCGACGTTTGGGCGCGACCTTCGATGGGTGCGCTTGTTCGCTGGTGTGACCGCGTTGTCGTACGTCGTCGCAGCTGCGACGTGGCCGATTGCGTGGAATGGTGTTCTTCTGCAATCGGATTCGTGGATCTCGTCTATTCCTGGTCTGTCTGGTCTGGCGGCGGCGGTGGCTTGGGGTCCGCGTCGGACAATTTCTCAGCTGGTCGTTGCGATCACGATCGTGCAGTTGATCAATCACGCCTGTCGCGTGCCAAACCACAACGGCGCCTTCGTCCCAGATCTTGCGTTTGCGATGAGCTTCTGCTTGCTATTTGTGGCAGCCGCATTGATGGCGATGCGAACCGGTCGGCTGCTTGACGAGACGCAGTCGGGGGCACATGCCGTCGCCGCCGCCGCCGCGGCGATTGAGGCACGCGCCGTGCAAAGGGTCCGGTTCAACGCGTTGGTTCACGACTGGGTGATGTCGACGCTCCTTGCTGCGGCTCGGCAACCGCACACTGACGTGGTGCGCAATCAGGCGCGACTGACACTGTCCAAACTCGATGAGCTTGGCGATGTAGAGCAGGGGTCATTTGATGCTAGGGCTGTGTTGGCGCACTTGCGCACGGCGGTGGGAGCCGTCGACGACAGTTTGCGAGTGGACACTCGCGTCGACCCCGGCGCCGAGAAAGCGACGTATCCTGCAGAGGCGATCCGCGTGGTCGGCGGTGCAGTTTCAGAAGCTGTTCGCAACAGTGTTCTCCACGCAGGCGACAGGGCTCGGCGCTCGGTGTCGGTGACGGTTGGAGCGATGGGACTCGAGGCCGTCATCGCCGACACGGGAACCGGGTTCGATATCGAAGCTGTGGCTCCGCATCGTCTTGGCTTGGCAGTCAGCATCCGAGGTCGGATGCAACAACTCGACGGTGGCTCGGTGGACGTGCAGTCATGTCTGGGCGCGGGAACCACCATCAAAATGGTTTGGGTGGCCCAGCCTTGACGAATCGTGGAGCGCACATCCGAGATGCGCGGACCTTGCTGGGAATGGACACACGCGCCGCGTGGGGCATTGCCATATTCTATCTCGCGTCAGAGGTATTGCTCGTCGTGACATCGTGGCATGGAGTAAACGTGCGCTGGCCGATTGGTGCAGCGCTCGTGATCACGTTTGCGGTCACCATCGGTTTGATCGCAGTCCGACCCGACCCGCTCCCTGTCGGGATTGCGGTGATGATGGCGCTGGCGGGCCCGTTGTGCTGTGCTTTGGTGTTTTGCGTCCTGCCAATTCCCCCCACGTCTGCCGCTCAGCTATGGCCGTTGGGCACAGGCACCGCTACTGCGACCTACATGTGCGTCCGCGGCCGCACCGGCGCGGCCTGGATAAACGTGTTGGCCATGATTGCTGTGACTGCAATATGGTCGGCGTCGACTGGGCAGGGCTTCCTTCACGGAGTCGGCATCTCGGTAATCAACCTCGGTCCGCTTTTAATGGCAACCTTCTTCGCCTACACCATCCGTCCTGCTGCACGTGCGATCTTCGACCTCCGCGAAGAATCTACGCGGCGCATTGCCACCGAAGCCGCCGCAACCGCGGCCCTGGTCGAACGCGACGAGCAGATGCAGCAACTAGACCAACTCGTCCGACCGATTCTGTCGACGATCGCGAACCCGGAACAGCTGGACTCGACAACGAAGCTCGAATGCGCGCTCCTCGAAGCCCATTTGCGAGACAAGCTTCGTGCGCCAGCGCTGGACCAGCCGAGCGTTGCCGCAGCTGCAAGGCAAGCTCGTCAGCGAGGCGTGGAGGTCGTGATGGTCGACGACCACGGGCTCGACGATGACGATGACGAGATCGGACCGCGCCTGTTCAGCCTTGTGTCAACCGAGCTTGGACGGGCCGAGGCAGGTACGGTGACGATCCGAATTTTGCCGCCGCACCGGCAACTGCTCGCAACTATTCTCGCGTACGATCCCGCGACTGGTATTCGGCGCCTCGAAATCGACCACAACGTAGCGCCGACATTCCCTGTAACGCAACAAATTTCCTAAATAGTTGCATGCAACTAACTACTTCGGCTAACGGTGACCCCAATTCTGGCGTCAAGGAAGTCGAACCTCGTGTAAGCACGCCATCGCGCATAGCGTTGTGGTTAATCGGTTCAAAACCACGGTCGGGGGGCCGTAAGATTTCCCGAAGCGTTCGGTGAAAGGAACTACTGTGCTCACAATCGAACTTCCCATCGCCGTCGACGCCAACTCCCGTGAGGTTGCCTGCGACAGACACCCTTTGCGGGCGCCTAAGCTAAGTGCGCGTGAGATCGAAGTATTGGTGAGTTGGATCCTCAATGACTCGAAATCTAGTGTGTGCGAACAGCTTTACATTTCGCCAGGAACGGTGAACACGCATCTCTCTCGCATACGCGAAAAATACGAGTCTGTCGGTCGTCCCGCACCGACGAAGGCGATAATGCTCGCCAGAGCGCTACAGGACGGTCACATTATTCTCGACCAACTCTGAGCCCCGGGTTGACACGGCACAGTTTGCGATGTTAGTCAGATCGCGTTTGAGCTCAGCACGTTTCGTTCCGTGGGATTCGATTGCTGTGCGAGAGGCCGTTACGCGTCGGCGAGCGCATCGGATCGGGGAATCTCGACGCGGCGGTTAAAGTTTTGGCCGTTGTGAACGATCGTGCACAACTTACTGCGGCCATCGGGATGGACGCGAATCGTGACTTGGTTGCCCTCGGAGGTGTCGAGTTCGCGGATTGCAATTTCTGTCAGCTCACGGAATTGGTCCTCCTCGACGTCACCGTCGCCGAGGAGGACGACGTCGATTCCTCGGCTGCGGGCGCGTGCGGCGGCATCCAGGAGAGGTTCACTCGCTAGTGTTCGTGCGCGGATCCTGTCGCGCAGCCGCGCCTCTAGTAGCAGCGCCTGAAGGCATTCATCGTCCTCGAAGCGCTCGGGCTGGCACATACGGACCAACATCGGACGGGCGGTGACGTTGAGGTATCGCAGCTGATCGTCACGTTCGCGTAACCGAGCCTCGGATTCGGCGCGCTCGGTCGCGAGCGCGATCGAGCGAATCCTCACAGCGTTGATGCGTCCGACCATCCGCCACATCGTCACTGAGAATGCGCTAGTGATCGCGAGCAGCATCATTTCCCATGTCACCATGCCGGTGAAGTCGCCGTAGAACCCAGTTCGCGAATGCGCCGCCCAACCGACAAACACGGCGGTAGCCGCGAGCATGCCGCACCAAGCGAGCATGAACCTTCCCCGCAGAGTCAGTAGAGCCATAAGCAGGGTTCCCATGGTCCACGACCAGAGTGCATTGTGACCATGATGGCTGTCGGAGTTGATCGCCGTAACGTTGGCGAGCGCCGCCAAGCCCGGAACCACTGCCAGTACTACCGCCCGTCTTTGCGGCATCGGATCGAGCGACGGCGCTACTAGCAAGACGATTCCGGCGAGCAGCACCGCGAGAGTCGCGGAGAACCATCTTGGATCGAGGTGTGACTCAAATCCCCGCGCTGCTTCGACGGCGAGGTATGTCGTGAGCAAGACCGCAGCGAGAGGCGTGTGCAGCCCGACCATGCCAGCGGCAGTCACTGGTTCGGTGTGCTGCGCAGCGTCCCCTATAGCCGTCCGCGGTCCGCCGTCGACGACGGGGATTGACGGTGCTGCAACCTCGATCACCGTTCCGGCGCCGGGTGACGAATCGACTAGAAGGGACGCGCCGCCGTATTGGTCGACTCTTGCGGATGCAACTGCGAGACCCATCCTCGTAGGACCAACGTTCGTTGGTTCGAATCCGGAGCCGTCGTCCGTGATGCGAACAGTGATCAAGTCCGCCTCGCGAACCTCTACGACGCGATTGACCGCACGGTCCGATCGATCTGCGTGGCGAACGCTGTTGCGGACCGCCTCTGACGCCACCTCTAGAAAGAGCTGGGCTGCTGAGGCAGCTAGCGTTCGCTGTGGGTCCCCGGCAAGAGAGACCACGACTCGGTGATCAATCTCTGCACAGGTGCGGCGAACTTGCACTACTAGCTCGCCGACGGTGATCATTGCGGCAGGATCGAATTCCGCGGTGATGCGGTCAAGCGCCGCGATTCCCTGTCCGCCGGCCACGGCTATCGCCGCCACATTGCCACGAGTCCGGCCCACAAATAGCAGAGCAGCCAAAACCGCATCGTGAACTAGTCCGTCCACACGCGCTCGTTCGGTCGCCATTGCGATTGTGGCAGCTCGACGTGCGGCTTGGACGAGGGCCGCACCGGTGTCGCGGTCCAGCGTTGCCGCCGCCCGCGTCGACATTATCGTCGCCCCAGCGACCACCAGCCCGAACAGCGGCGTCGACACCGTGTTCACTGCGACTTGATACGCCGACCACCCGGTTCCTGCCCACCAAGTCGCCATTGCCACCAAGGGGCCATACGCCACTAAGTAGGCAACGAACCAACGCAGACTCAGCACAAGCGGGGCCACGCCGATCACCACGCCGTGAATTAGTGTCGGCCAAGGCCAGCCATAGTCCGTGAGGAACGCATGGCGCGCAAACCCGAAAGGCAGCACCGCTAGGACCGGAATAAATGATGCGACGAGCACTCCGACAACCATGCGAAGCGACGCTATCGGCCACCAAAATGCCCCGACTGCCATTAGAGGCGGCGGAACAGCAATCAGTGCGATAGCCGCTACGTTCCACCACGGTATTGCGAATTCGAATTGCGCAGGGACAGAGGGACGCAAGGTCGAAAGGAACAGAACGCCGGCTGATCCGAACGCGAAGCACACAATCCGGAAGGTTCTTTCCGGCGCTTGCGCCGTAGTGAACATGGAATTAGACAGTACTGCAGCGACGCGGCGACGGCTCGCCACTTGCTCGCTCCGCCGGAACTCTGGGTGAGGCGTATCCGGTCCACGGAGGGCCCACGGTGAAGGATCGACGCGGGGCGGCGTCTGCGCACGGCCTTACCGTCGTGGCCCGCGCTTGTCGAGTGCCCCTTGGGGCGGAGTCCCCGGAGTCGGGGAGGCCTTGCTCCTCCCGACGTCGTATCTTTGTCGTCGCCACGCCCTGCGACAGCGGGAACCACCCATGCCTTTGTCCGCGCTGGGTCTACCAATCGGCTGGCGCGTATGCCGGCCAAGGGGATCGCCCCCGGGTGAAGGGTTCGGAGACGACAGAATCTGCACAGTGTGTGCGCTATGAACCGATTCTCCATTTTTCGGACGACGAATTGTGTCGCTCAAACGCATGACATTGATTTACGCCGTCGCCTCCATCGGATGTTCGTCACCCGGGGGAGACTACCTGCGCGGATTTCCTCAAGGCGGGTTTTTTGACCAAGAAGACATCGGCGAGGAGGCAATGGACAAGCACGGAGTCAGCCATGAAGGGGCCTTCGACTCGACGATGGTCGCCGGCCAAGTGCGCACTGAATGTGTGCGTGCAGGAAATGCGTCGAAACCAATCAACACTGTTATCGCCTGGGATACCTGGACGGCGGTGCGCGACAAATGAAGATACGGTCGGATCCGGCCCTTGCCCGGCGACGAGGTCGAGCCGGGCAAGGTCGATCTGCCACAAATCAAATGACGTGTACCGCACTCCACGCGCTCGACGCCGCGGTGTCACGAACCACTTTTTTCCTTGTAAAATCAACGGGGCATATCTCACGGCCGCGGTGGGGTAACTTCGAACGGTGACGGAGGATTGGCAACTGAGCCACAAGCGAGGCGGCGGAACGGTCCCAGTGGATCCGTCTGCGGCGGAGGATCTGTCAGCGACGGCGAACCGACCGATCGAGTATCGCGAAACGGAATTCCCGCCGCCTGTGTTTCCAGGGCATATTGCCCCAGTGCCGCCTGGTCCCGAACCATCCGATGGACAGCCCCAGCGCTCGGGGCCACCACGTGCGGCAGCGGCAGTCGTCGCAGGTCTGGTTGCCTTACTCGTCGTGGCCGGGTTTGTGATCTTCATGGCCAATCACTCGGGAAATGACGATGCGGCCGCCGCCGACCAGACGACTTCTGCGTCGCTACTCCAGACGGTCGCACCGCATACAGAGGCTCTGTCCCCGCTTGCAGTGCCACCACCGAACGCAGTCGAATGTTCAAACACCGGTACGGGACCGTACGCCCGCTCGGCGCGTGGTAACGATGTGACGTCTTGTCCGTTCGCTGAGAATGTTCGCCGTGAATTTAGCGCGGGAAATGCGAAACCGGCGAAGATCATTAACGTGTTCAGTCCAGTCACAAATTTGTACTACGTCATGACCTGTGTGACGGAAACCGTCGTCGTTTGTCGGGGCGGCAACGATGCAGTGGTTTACGTCTATTGACAGTCGTTCGCGTACAAGAATACGAGGCTGCCGGGCAGGCGCATAGGGAGTAAGTGAGCCGACGACGAAGGAATGCCAACTTGGACTCGACGTCGTGGCTCGAACCAGGGCATCGACGGCCTGAATCCGCATTTCCATACGAAGACAGTAATGTACTCGCGAAGCCCCCAGAAACGGACCGAGAATTGCGCGAGTCCGGGATGGGCGCCGTCGAACTGAACGTTAAGCAACTTGTTCCCAAAGTCGTCACCGACCGTCTTGGGTACTTGTGCCCGTCGATCGGAGCGCATCCGGGTTTGGAGACTTCGATGCGATTCGTGCAACTTGCGCGGCTTTGCCATGATTGCGCGTTGCTGAATGGAGTGCTGGCGGTGGAATCGATGCCCGACCATCTTTCACGCGGACTGCTATGGCGAAAATCGGACGATTGAATGACACGCGTGCTGCGTTCGTCGCGATACGGTGGACCCGCAGAAGATTCTTCGATCCGATTGCCCTGGAGGGTCCTATGAATAGTGTTGTGCAACGAGTGTCGGGTGTGGTCTTTGCGCTATCGGTTCTCGGTATAATTTATAAGGCCAGCATTGTGGGAGTAGAGGTGACCACAACGACCAATTATTCGACAGGTGCCATTTCGACCTCGACAGACTACGGGTATATTCCGATCTTGGCGGTGATCGCTGTAGTCGCCGGTCTGGTGACTTTTTTGCTCGCTCGTTCAACGGAACGGCGGGCGATCAAACCATTTCTGCTGGGGGCCAATGGAAATCAGGGGAAGTCTACAAACGGTTAATTGAAACCGATCATCGCGGCAGGTCGGCTGTAGATTCCCGTGATGGTGCTGACGATGCAGGAGAGATCAGTCAGCGTGAAGTTTGAGGATCGATTGGCATCGTTACTGGTTGTCCTTGGTGTCGCCAGTACGACACGACCGTCGAGCACGTGGCCCAACGGTTGCGGGCGCGGTGCGATCCGCGCTTTCGCTTGTTGAACGACTCGATGCGCTAGTTTGGACGCCGATCGCAACGAAACGCAGGCCGATCCAGAGGTGGTCAAGGCAGAACTGCTGGGCGCAGGGGATATCAGGTCCCGGCGTCGCCCCCATCCTCATCGCCTGGGTGAACCGCTCCGCAAGGCGAAGCCCGTCGCGAGTTCTTCGACCTGTCGCTCGGGCGGCGCTGTGCTACTCGAAGGACTGGCTGATGAGCGAATCCAAGCGTTGCCTTGGGTGAACGGGTCGCAGGCAACACTCAGAGCGACTGGTGGCGAGTCGCACGGCAGACGAGCGGCTATTCCGATTCTCCTTTAAGAGGCTTTTAATTTGCAATGCGTCGCGATGTCGGCTGTTCGGTCGACTGTCGAATTGCGGTTCGCTGCACGTAGCGTCGATATTTATGCGTCGTACGGGATCGTTCGTTATGACTCTCTCTGTCACGTGCGCCCTGTTGGCAGGCTGTGGTTCGGACGGTGCCGATTCAGCAGAGTCGTCCGGCTCAGCGACGGCATCCTCGGCGTCGGCGAAGCCGGCGACGGTACCGACGGTGTTGATTTTGGATGCGTCGGGGTCGATGACGGCCGACGATGCGCCCCGTCTGCGGATCGACGCAGCGAAGCAGGCCGCGTTGGGGTTGGTCGATTCGTTGCCGGACGAAGCGATGCTCGGGCTGGTGACCTATGGAACAAGGACAGGAAGTTCCGACGCAGAGATGGCGGCCGGATGTCAGGACGTGACAAAGTTGATTGAGTTTGGTCGTCTGGCTCGTGAACGAGTTCGCGGTGAGGTCCTTGCTCTGCGGCCGTCTGGCTATACGCCGATCAGTTTGGCTCTGCAGCAGGCGGTTTCGATGTTGCCGACCGATGGTGGCAAGCAGGCTGTGGTGTTAGTGTCCGACGGCGAAGATACGTGTGGTTCTCCGCCGTGCGAGGTGGCGAAACAGTTGCGCGCACAGCATCCGGGTCTGTCGATTTCGACGGTGGGTTTCAAGACGGACGGCGCGGCGAGAGAGCAATTGAATTGTGTCGCAACGGCAACTGACGGGTTGTTCGTTCAGGCCGCAAACAGCAAGCAGCTCGCCGCGCGCCTGATGGCGACCCAGGACACCGAGACTGCGCGAGAGTCGTTGTCACCTAACGGAATAGCAGGAGTTGAGGTGCGATCTGCTGTCGGCGACATTAAACGCAGCCACTCCGAGTTCCCGGATGTCGGGTCGTCGGGCCGGGTCGTAGTGGTGTGGCGTGAGTGCGAATTAACTTTCGTGGACGGAGTTCTCGACTCCATCGCACCACATGGGGGAGGACGAACGATCGATGGGATTGCACCAGGTACTCCCGTCGCCAAAGCGACTGAACTGTATGGTGATCCGCTGGAAACGGTCGACAATAGAAACGGTACGTACAGCCTTACCTACACCGCGGACGAAGCACGCGGCAACGCATACCGCATGGCCGTCACCGACTTCTCCGCAACAGCAGGCACTATTTCGGGTCTGATCAAGACGATCGTGTTGTGCCACTGCCTCCCAAAGAAGCCGACCGCTTGGGTTGCCACGACCGATTCCTACGGGCCCTTCCGGCTTGGTATGTCGTTGCCGGACGCTGCCGGTGCCCTCGCACCGATTTCTGTGACGCGAAACCATTACTACAATTGCTCTGTGCTTGGGGAAAACCGGCAGTACGCATTGACCCTTTGGATTAAGGACGATAAAGGTGTCGTCACCGGGATAAACACACCTGCAGGTACGGTCACTGACCGCGGAGTCGGTGACGGATCGACAGTGGATCAGATTCGCGCGGTCTATGCGCGTGACCACGACGTCGATGTCGGTAACAGTGCCGGTCAGGGCAGTCCCGGTGTTGTCGTCAAGCCAACGGGCAGCGCCAAGCCCGGGGATTATTTAGTGTTCCCAATCGAAAACAACGGGACCGTCGGACCGCCAAGTGTCGGTCGAGGTCCGGCAAACGAAGGTTGTTGAGAACAACGTCGTACTTGCGGATGTGTGTGCCGGGCACATTTCTGGGTCTCCCGTTTCGAGCAGAGCAAACGAGCGCTCAACGGAATCCGCCTACGGCGATTTGTTGCTCTTCGAGGCGTTGGCGTCGTCCGTCGTCCGTCACGATCCTCGTGCAGAGTCGGCCAGGGGAAGCAATGAGAGCGCGGCTCGCGAGAGCGTAGTTTGCCAGTGCCGACGGACAAACTTCCCGCGCGAATTGTTGTTCGGAAAAAGGGCGAGCCGTCGAGGCGGTTAGAACCGGCTAGCCGGTTCTAAGTTGGTGGAAGCGCCGGCGCGAGCAGTTTGCGCTGGAGCGACGGGCTGACCTGCTGCAGGGGGACTCGCAGCGCAATAGCCCCGGAAATCAGCTGACCTAAACGGTCTCCGTCCCCGGCGTTGCCCGACTGGTGTTCACTGGCACGTCGCATTGGCGCGCGGCGTCAATTGAGAACAGGATTCGTCTCTCGCTGGTCAGCGGAGGCGCGGGAGCATCGGATAGCCAAGTGGTGATCGGCGGGTCACCAGTCTTCGATGTCGGTGTAACCGTCTTGCAGGGCTCTCGCGAATAGCGCTGCTTTGGTCGTGGCGGGGCGTCCGACGGCCGCGTATTTCGCCCGAATCCGGGTGAGGTGTGTGTTAAGCGTTCCCGGCGAGATGTAAAGACGCCGAGCCGCGTCCGGTTTGGTGTCTGCCCTTAGCCACGCAAGCAAAACCTCGCTTTCACGACTACTCAGCATTGGTCGTGACAGCGTTCTCTTATCGACGGTTCTGCTTCTCTCCGTAGACACCGCGGATGCGGAGGATTCGCCGATCTGAGTGAGATCTTCACCGGTATTGTGGCGTAGCCCAATGTTATTACTGACGAGTTGTCTCTGAAAGATTTGACTCATCGGTGCCGAATTCCTTTACTCCCCGACCCAAGGTATCGCCTTCTGGAAAGTGGTGAGATTGCTCAGTGCATACCAATCGAGTTCCTGCGGGAGTGCGCCGTTTAGAACGACAGGTGTCGTGTGTGCCCTTTCCAGAATTCTCCCTACAGGCGCAGCCGAACAGGAAACCCCTCGCATGCCTGTTCATTCCTAACGTCAGCGACCAAGCGGAGGCGTTCCAACAGGTTTAGTGGTAGCGACTTGTGCCGTTATCTCAGCACGGGAACGCCCCTAATTGCCATATGGAGAGGCATTCCCGGCAGCACCATTCCCGTACCCGAGTCCGGGCTGGCTTGACTTCTGAGTCAAGCACGGTCACTGTTGCCGAATCGAGAGTCGAGACGGAGGGGCGATGGCTGTGCCAGAACAGTCCAAATCAGCGAGGCAGCGGTTTCTGATGGCGGGTCGAGACGCTCTCGCGAGCGCTGGACCGGATGTTCTCATCAACGGTTTGTTGGTTGAACGGGACGTTGCTCCGAGGGCGGGGTTGTCGAAGCAGACCTTTTCGACGACCTATCCGACGCGAACGCGAGGTGGTGGCGGTAAGGCGCAATTCATCGACGACCTACTCGCATCGATCATGCATGACAGTGAGTGGCGCCGGCGGGCGGTGGTCGATGCAGAGATAGCGCGTCGTAATGTGACGGCGGATGGCGATCCGCGTCAGTCGATACGCGAGATGTCGAGGTGGGATTTCGAGCAGGCCCAAACAGATCCTGGAACTCAACTACGTCTCGTCGTTGCCGCTCTGGGTAGCAACCATCCCGGTGCTGTGAACGCCGTTCGAGCAACATATAACGACATCACGACCTCGTCCGCGGATGCTCTAATCGGTGAGTTCGCACGATGGGGGGCGAATCTTCGCCAGCCGTTCACGTTTCAAAAGCTGGGTGTACTTGTGACGGCACTCGCCGAAGGATTACAGCTCAGGGCCAAGCTGGACCCTGATGCCGTGTCTGCAGAACTCTTCGGTGATGCAGTCGTTGCTCTTATCGGCGCGGTCGCCGACGTCGAGCAAACTCACTCGCATATCGACGATGTCATCGGGCCCTTGGTGGACAAGGCGATTGGCAGTTACAGATTCGCGCAGGCAGATGATCTTCCTGACGATCCCGCCCAAGCGATCATCGATGCCGCCGCCGGCGAATTCTCCAAGCGGGGATACTTCAATACGACTCGTACGCAGATTGCAATAGCATCGGGAGTTCCGCCGTCGATCTTGGATAAGCTGTTCCCGACATCAGTCGATATCGTTGCCGCAGCTCTCAGACCGCCGTTCGAACGTCTCAAGCAACGTACCAGTACCGATTCGATACTTCGAACCCCCGACGAGGCGTTGCGGCGGTATCTGGAGCAACTCGCAATCCTGTTGTGCGATAACCGATCAATGGCCGTGGCGATGACGATGATCCTCAGCATGGAGCGATTTCAAACCCCTGTATCAGCGACCGAGCTGCTTAAGGATTTGCACTTTCCCAGCTTGATCATCGATCCGGTGGAGGCAGGCCAGCGCGACGGCATCATCGTCAACGATATTCCCGCAACCACAATCGCAGCGACGCTCGTCAACAACGTGTTGTTTCTGTCCTTGCGCGATCCGACCGCGTTGCCTGGATCGATTGCGGCGACGGTGGAAAGGCTCTGTTTGCGTGGGTTGATCTGCGCGCCTGGTGCCGGCAACCAGGACACTGGTCCGACCGCAAGCAAGTGATTAGGTGACGGCTGGGTCTCTATTGGACAGTTGCACACAACTTCCGCTGTCGAATGCTGGGTAGCCGTGGGGGCGTCGAATTGCTCGTTATGTCGACGCAACACTCGGCGTTGGATCAGCCGGGGCTACTCGTCGTTGCTTGGCGCCCGGGATGAATGCTTCCGATCCGTACTGTTCGAAGACGACGATCGGATCAGTGAAGGAACCGAGCTTTTCACGCAGTACTCGGTACTCGCTGTTGGTTCGGACGAGGCGATCGACGACCGACTTGGCGAGGTGGTCTGCCAACTGTTCGTCGTAGACCGCGTCGCGACGCAATTCGACGCGGAGATGCAATTGCTCTCGCTGATTCGCGTCGTGAGTTACTGTGACGAGAAATTTGCCGGTCACAGTCTCGGAAAACGTCGGGTCGTCGACGACGGTGCGAATAGGGTCAGGATAAATGTTGGCCGAACAGAAGATCGCTGCAACATCGGTGCGCCCGTACATGACCAAGTACCACGCGGATGTGTCAACCATGTCGGCCAACCTGGTGTTGCCCGTCGCGCGCAGCAACGTGAAAAGCTCCTGACCGCAAATCAACCTGCCTTGATCGTTCACTCGGTACCGGACCATCGGAATCGTGCCATCGACGGTGAACAAAAGGTATCCGTTCTCGTCGGTCTCGACGTAGCACAGGTGTGGGTCGTATTCGATCAGAGTCGGCTGAATTGCTTCGGTGTCGGTGACGATGAAGCTGGCTGGGTGCTGTCCTCCGAAGAGCGCAGTTGAGAGGGCGCTGTCCTTCTGTGCCGCCCGCCGCGCCGCGATCGTTAGTGCCGTCTCGTTACCGACGAAGCCAATCTCCGACGAACCGTATACCGACACGACACGCGCGGGCTCATGAACTCGCTTCAGTCGGTTCAACACGTAGTCACGCCAATCCTCGCTCATCGGCTCGCCGCCGACGAGTAGCCAAATATCCTGGGCAAGTGCGGCTTCCGGTGCTTGATCGAGCACGTCCCGAACATATGGCGGGTACCCAGCAAGTACGATTCGATCGAACATGGGCCCCAAATCAGCCAGCACGTCTTGGACTGCCCGCAGGTCGACCCCCGGTGTGATCACGGTGATCAGGTGACCGCGGGAGCGTAAGCCGAGCATCGCAAGCAATGTGTAGGTGCCACCGGTCCACGTGCCCATCGCGAAGCAGACGACGACGAGTGTCCTGCGTTGTTGAGTCTGGAACTGTGTGCGAAAGAGCCGATCGAAGTGGTCTTCGGCCTTGGCGAAGGACGTTGTCCCGCGAGCCCAGAAGGTGGGTTGGCCCGACGACCCCGAACTGGCAACCAGCATCGCTGCAGGGTCATGGCCTTGATCGCTGACGACTTCATGCAACGGCCAATTCGCCATCACGTCTGGCTTGGTCATCGCCGGCACCAAATCGAAGTCGTCGTGCGTGGTGACCATTTCCGGACGCATCCCGTGGCGAACCAGAAATGCGCAATAGCCAGGAAATTGACTGGCTCTGCGAAAGATCTCAAGTGGCGAAGCCGGACCACGTGTATCGACTATCTCGTTCATTGCAACGCCTCACGTTTCTTACGGCTCGAGCGATATCGAATTGACAGTCCAAAATGGATCTGCGCGCCGGTTTGGAGACAGCATCGAACCTCGTGCGCATCGGTATTGACGGCAACGAACTGAAGTCCAATTGTGAGAGAAGCAGTTCCTTTCAATAAACGCTTCGGAATACCCTCCGGCCCTCACCGTGAGTCCAAACTCGATAGGCACAACGCTATTTGGCATGGGGCGCTTTGGCGAGGTTCGACTTTGTTGACCCAGGAAATAGGGTCACCGTTAGCAAAGGAAATTCTCCTCGGCGTTTTCTAAAGAAAATTCATGCGGCAAGGTTCTGTTGGCCGAGCATATCGTCGAAGCCGAAGTCTAGTTTCGCCGTCGGTGTGGCAATCGCTGCTTTAGCAGGTGTGGTGATTGGAGGCCGAGCGCAAATCTGTTTACGCAGGATCCGCGCGATTGTCGAATTTGTCGATGGAGTCCGATGAAGCCGGCGATTCGACATTGAATGCCGAGCGCGTCCGCTAGTTTGGTCGGTGACCCTTTCCCGAATTGTCCGGGTTCCTTTCGAGGCATCAAACAGCAACATCTCAGCACGGAAATATTAATCGGGGCCAGTCGAAAGACCAAGCCGTCAAGCCCCCTTCGTTCGTTGCCAACGCTAAATGCGAGGCTTGAAATGAATCGGGTGCCCGCAATGATCGCGGGATAATGTTGCTGGCAACATCTTTGGCGGGACTCCTGCCCTACGACGCCTATGGCGAATGAATGGTGACGCGAGACCCGTGTGATCTGAGCGGATTTCAAGTCCTGAACCGCGCGAGTCCTACTTTGTTGCTTGACCCGGAATCCCCTGACAGACGGCTAGGTTCGTGTGGCCTGCGCCACGGTTACTCAGCACTGGAGCCTGCCAGCGAGCAAGGTGTCGTCTATCCCACATTCGAAGGACAAAAGCATCGGCCGAGCACGGATAGGCGGTCCAGGTCGACCCGGTCAGGGGCCGGGACCTGTTGGGTCTCTGAGTCGAGGAGGGGACTCAGAGACCTGCGCGGTGGTGGAATGCTCATTTCGCGCCGAGAGACAGGTCAATTTCAGAGATGAATCGTGTGGTTGATCTCGTCTGCAGCGAGCACTGCCGCGGTCTGAGTCGCCAGAAATCGCGCCAACTGCGTCGAACGCCCAGTCGTATCGCTCTCTCCGCCGCGTGCCCCACCGAACCGAGCGGTCGCGGTCGTTGCGTCCAACCAGAACAGCACGTCGACTGACGCGGCTGTCTTTATGATGACGACTCCGGCGACGACGCGTGGCTCGACAACGTCAACTTTTGATGGACGAAACCCGGACAGATCTAGGTCAGCGACTCGCGCTCGCGCTATGTCGATGACGTTGTCATATTTCCAGGGATGCGGTCGGGGTGCCTCCGCTCCCTCGGAACCTTCGTGTACCGCAAGCAACAGCGCAGCAAGATGCTCAGCCGCCACCTGGACTTCGGTGACGACCCCGTCGTTCTCGGCATCGCTCAACACCTCATTGGTGTCGATTCGGCGAGGCTTCAGGTCGCCCGTTTCTTGTGCCGCGGGACTTCGGCGTGCTGTCGTCCTCAGGCGTGGCGTCGTCGTTGTTATCGTCGCGTTTCAGGCGGTAGCGTGCTGGGTCGGAACCGGTAAATACTGACATTTGTTTTTGGTTGTCGCACGTTCGGATAATGCTCGCGCCTCCCTCCGATGGCCGCTTTCAATTATCGGCACAATCCAACGAGCCCGACAATCGATTATTCGGCGTACACCTGGGAATTGCCCAAGATGGTTTCGACACTTCTGCGTGATCAGCGAGGAATCAATCACCGCACTTCATAGATTTACCCACCAAAGTAAATGAGGTCGCGGCTTACCTGGATCCGGCTCTGGTTGGGATGGACTAATAGCGCGAAGTGCTCGCATGTTCGAAGACACGTTCGTCCCTGTTGGACTCGAATCTCCGGAATGAAAACGGTCGGGTACGTAGTCGGACGCACAGATTTCCATTCGCGTCGGAGGATGTATAGGAGCCAAATCCACGATCCCGCCAGAATCTGGGCTCGACAAGGGACCGCGACGTCTCCTTCATGTCCGGGTGCAGTATCCGGCGCCGGAGCCGTGGCGCGGCGAGGCGCCTCTTCCGAGCACTGCCGGTCGTGGGGGCCGATGTCACGCCCGTTCGACTTAGGGCCTGCACGGATAGTTTCGTAACGACCCGAGCAGTCTGGCCAAGCGCTACCTGGGGCAATGGACGGTGTACGCCCATAAAGTGCCACTCGGCCCGGTGACTCGGACGGTGACAGTGGACGCGCCACCAGGCGGGACGTTGACACTGATCACGCCGGTTTCTGTGCCCTTTTGACCACCGACATAGCCGGTGTCGGCAATCGGAACGCCCTCATAAATGACTACGATATCGTCCGGCACGTCCTCGGTGTCCCACGACAAGTCGAACGATGTCGGTCCACTTCTGCCGATCGAATGCGTTGTGGTGGTGACCCCGGGGCCGCCCGACTTGGTCGACTGATTGCACGGCTGCGAGTTCTGAAGCCCGCCGTTGCTGCTGCCACCAAAAAGGACGCCGACGCCGGCGCCGAGGGCGCTGCTGCCACCGTCGATGATCCTGCCGACGCAGCTCCCGGGATCCTGTACACAGGCATTCATGATGCCGCTACCGCCATCGATGACGCTGCTGCCGAAGTCGACGGCACTGCTTCCGCTGTTGCCGATCGGCTTCGGATCCGGAGCGGATTCCGGATCTGCAGACGCAGCGTAGGGAAAGGCGACGGCTGCGGCTGTAAGCATTACGCCAACCGCTGCGAATTTACGGCTGCCGCTGTTACGAGCTCCTGATTTGCTCATCAATTTTACCCTCGTCGCTTCACTGGCGGGAATACTCTCAATCGTGATCTTCCGCCCGGCCGGGTTGCCCAGGTATCCGCCGATCGCATGACACGGGCATGAAGGAATGTCGCAGCATTCTCGTGTCTCAAATGGGGCGAGACGATGCATTACTTCGACTCCCGACTCGCCCGGGTCTATCGCGATGATTCCGCTCTGCACGAAACGCGCAAGCCATAGAAATCGGTTCCGACCGACACGCGATCCGTCGGCTGAACGTCGGACAGACAGCTCAGGCATCCGAGTGGGATGTTCTTTGCTATCGCTAGTTTCGCCGACGAGCAGAGGTCCGTTCGATGTCAGGATTGTCGTATCACACTCTCGACGCCGCGAAGGCATGGTCCGTCGCCTGGATTGTGTTGTCGAGCCTCGGAGTTCTGTTGATGTTTTCGGGAAGGTCGAACCGCGGAAAGGCATCGTCGAATCTGGGGATGCTTGGAGTCTTGCTTACGCTTCCGGCGGAGATCATCGAAGCAAAGCTGATTTTCGGTCAGCTCACGACAGTCGCCAATCTGAAAATGGTGAATGATTTCGGACCATGGTTCTCAGGGATGCGGTTCCTCGGTTGGGCCCTTTTAATACTGGCGCTTGTCGTCGCACGGACGCCAGCCAAGCAGCCACGCCCGCTGGCGCACAGTCGCCCGGTTCCGTCCGAGCGCTCGAATGCGCCAGCTCCAACACAGACTGCGGCCAATACCGCAAAACGCCCGCTTCAGCAGCCAGCACTGGCCAACGTGCAGGTTGGCGGACGCCCGCAACTATCGAACCTGCCCTTGATCCTCGCAAAGTGCGCCGGGGGTGCGTTCGTTTTGACCTGCGTAAGTGCCCTTTTCGCGCCGACGGTCGTGGTTGCGTTGTATGTGGTCGTCACTTTGGTGCTCGCGACCGCGGCCATCTTTGCCCTGTATGCGAGCAAGGCAGACCCTGTTCAGCGAAATGCCGCACCATCGACTCCGCACTATTCAGGCGAAGTGTCCTACTCCAAGGATCGCCTGACGGGACCTATTCCGAACCCGACCTCGTTTCCCAGCCCTGATCGGTAACCGCACCATCGCGCGCAATTCGAATGCAACGCCGCACGATTGTGTCGTGGCCGAAAGAACTCACGGTCTCACGCTACCGACGAGCTCTTTACCCCCTGCAGAAATCGCCCTTGTCAGCGGCGCCCCTGATGTCCCGAAGCCCGTTCCACAAACAATAATTCTCGGAACGTGATGCGGACGACCCCTTGCTAGCGTCGAGATCTCGTTTCCCATAGAGCGAGGCAGCCGACTTATGTCCGCGAAAGATACCGCTACGGCCAGCAGGCCTTCGGTCTCGGACCTCGACGATTGCTTAGCACGCTGTCTCGCCATCTAGGCGTTGCGAAACCTCCGCTGACGTCTTCAAAGCCAGCAAGATTGACGCCCTCGAAACGGCGCCAACGAGCAACCCGCTTCCTGTAAGTAATCGGTTCCACGTCACGAACCGGCCTGGTGCACACTCGACGCCGGCGATCACGCGCCGAACATGCTCACTGAGGCGACAGTGCGATTTGGGAATCGCAAGGCACTCTTCGGTCCCTCGAATACTCGTTCATGGAGCGGCTGCCGGATCGAAAATGGCGGACTGCTCTGGTCTAGATGGCGGGCTCGGCTCCCAGCACTTCGACTTTGTTGAGCAATCGATGGTGACGCCATTTGTGTTCGATCGGCGTGTGTACTCGACGGACGAGTGCTAACTACTTCGCAAGTCTCTCGGTGGATGTCCACTGTCCGTCGTTGCGGTCTTCCGGTTTGCCGATGCGCTCGGCTTTCCGGTCGTATGCGACGAACCGTGCGCCTGAGGTGTCAGCTGAATGGATGAAACTTCCGTGATGCACCAACGGTTCCGGCGTATCGCTGGGACCATAGCCAGAACTTGTGCATCGGCCCAGTCGGGTCGAGGATGAACCGTTCGGAGGCTTCGATGGGTGCTCGATTGTCGTGTGGCGCTATCGGTGTGACGATCGTTCTCGTCGCGGCGCTCGTGGGGTGTGGTGAGTCATCACCGGACAAAGCTGTGACGCCGCAATCGACGAGTTCGACATCTGGCTCTGAGGTTGCGTCCGGCGTGGTCGGCGATTCGGGTGTGACCGTTTCTGGGGTTGTCGACGGTGTCTCTGTTACTGCGACGGCGCCGAACGGTGTCGCCGATGCGGGGACACAGCTGTCGTTGTCAACCGTGAACTCTGCCGCTGACAAGCCGTTCACCGCCGCGGTGGCAACGACCCCGGCGATCGGATTGGCCCTGGGGGACGGTGGGCAGCCGAAGAAGCCGATCACCGTCACCTTCGACCTGGCCAAGTCCGACGTCGCCGGCAAGATCAGCGACACTGTCCGCCCGATCGTCGCCGTCAACTCTGGGACGGCCGAGGCGGATCTTCTCGAGGCCGAATGGGATGCGAAGAGCAAACTGGTTACTACGACCACCGACCATCTGTCGAACTTCCAAATCGGGCTGGTCGACATCAACACCGTGCTGTCCGACGCCGCGAAACAAGCGTGGAAAGCGCTCGGTAGCAACAACACCGACAGCGCCTGCAATGGGAAACCTGAATTGCAGGTCGCTGGCGCGACCTACAAGATCACCGCCTCGAAACCGAGGATCGTGACCGCTTGCCTACGACAGGCTGGGAACGGCATCACCGTCGACATGACGTCGAAGTCCTCGCAGTTCTACCAAGTCGCCCCCGACCCAGCCGGTACATTCACCAACACCCAACCCTTACACGGATCCGACCAGCTCGCGGCGATGCTGCACGCATCGTTCGCACACGGGAAAACCGGTCTGCTCACCCCGAACGGGGGAGCGAGCATCGCGTTCGACGCGAGTCAGACCCCTCGAAAGATCAGCCTCGACATCGACCCTGCGGCCTTGCAGCTGGAAACGATCCTGACTGGTATCGATATGCTCGGCGTCTCCGGCGACGACCTGGTCGACGCGTTCCAGAACACCAAGTCCGCCTACGACTGCCTCGTTACCGCCTACGAGTCCTGGACCAAACCGGGCAAAGGTTCCCCGACCGAACTCGCGAACGCGCTCGGTGACCTCGCCCAATGCGGCCTCGCCGGCGCCCAAGCCGCTGTCGGCAAACTAGACACCACCCGGGTCCTGCATAAGCTGAGTGTTGCAACGTCGCTGTTCACGACTCTGCCGAAGCAACTGTTCGCCAACATCGACGGCATCGCCGCCGAATTCAAAGGCGAACAACACCTCGAGTTCGAGATAGCTAGCTCGACCTCCACATCCACCGGGTCCCCGACCACGTCGGCGACCTCGTCGAACACTCCCACCGATACCGGTCCGCGGTGGTTCACCCTCGACGAGATCGGCTCGTTGTCCACCGGCAACGGATACGACTGCTGCAGCACCGAAATCATCAATAACACGTCGTTTCCGAAAAGTGCGACCGGCTACTACCAAACCGGCGACGCGCCCGGTGACGACAACAACCACGTCAATCTGCTCCTCGCCGGGAAATGCGACCAACTCGACGTCTTCATCGGACAATCCGCCAAATCGGGCAGCCCCACTGGACCCGGCCGATTCCGCGTCTACCTAAACGACACCCAACTTGTGTCCGATCAGACCATCGGCATCAACGAGGAAGCCATCCACCTCACGATCGACCTCAACGGCGCTTCCAGGCTCAAACTTCGCGACGACCGCCACTCCACTGACGCCATCAATGTCTGGGGCACGCCCCGACTGCACTGCACCACAAACCCCAACCCCAAATAGGTCCCGGCAATCCACGCCACGCCAATGGATTAATCCGGGAAGAGGGCGAATTGTGCTGTCAGCTGTTCGTTTCTCTACTGATTGCATCGGGTCCAACACTTCTAGTGACCGGCTTTACGTCAGCTGGCAGATCCGAGGCCGCGGCGCTGGGCTGGATGCCTACTCACCACCCTTCGACGGTGCTGGCCGGATCACCGTCAGCAGGTAGTCGTTGGCGGCAAACAACCAACCGACCCGACTCGGGTCGACTGTCTGCGACCCCGCTGGCGGACTGAAGCTCTGTCAGTCGAATGAAGCACTTTGGGCGACGTGCTCGCCAACTGTCCGTGGCCATGAAAAAGTCCCCACTGGTGGCCAGTTCTAGGTCCCCACGGGTGGCCAGATAAAAGTCCCCACCCGTGTTCGTCGTGTCGTACGGGAGCTCGAGGCCTGGGCGGTGACGGTGAAGGTGCCAACCAGTCACCACACCGCCCAGGGAGTTTCCATTGAAGTCTGCGAGGGACCGCATGGACATCATTTCTGCGTATCGAGAAGTCGGAACCTATCGTGGTGCCGCCGATTTGTGCGGCACCACCCACAAGACCGTGAAGCGAGTCGTCGAGCGGTTCGAAGCCGAACAGCACGGTCACGACAGCACCGAACGCGTCGAACGGCCACACAACTACGACGCCGTGACCGAGCTGGTCACCGAACGAGTCGCCAAATCCAAAGGCAGAATCTCGGCGAAACGGTTGCTGCCGATCGCCCGGACCGCCGGATACGAAGGCTCTGACCGCAACTTCCGTCGCCTGGTCGCGGAGGCGAAAGCGTTGTGGCGCAAAGACCATCACCGTGGACGACGCCCCGCAGTCTGGACCCCGGGTGAGTACCTGGTGACGACTGGGCGACCGTCGGTGGCGGGTTGCACCTGTTCTGCGCCGTACTCGCGTTCTCTCGATGGCGGTTCGTCGCCTTCGCCGACAACGAACGCGCCACCACCACCCTCGGCTTCATCGCTGCGGCGATGGACGCGGCCGGTGGTGTCCCGTTGAAAGTGCTCGCCGATCGGATGGGCTGCCTCAAAGGCGGTGTGGTCGCCAACGTCGTCGTTCCGACACCCGAATACGTGCGTCTGGCAACCCATTACGGATTCCGCCCAGATTTCTGTCACGCCAACGACCCGCAATCGAAGGGCATAGTGGAGAACCTGGTCGGCTACGCCCAACGCGACCTGGTCGTCCCGTTGCTCACCGACGCCGACATCACCGGTAAACCGGTCGATATGCATGCCGCCAACGCCGCAGCGAAGGCGTGGTGTGTCGAGGTCAATGCCAGGTTGCATTCGGAGATCGCCGCGATCCCCGATGAACGGCTGATCACCGAACGTGTCCTGCTGCAACCGTTGCCGTCGCTGCGTTTGCAGATCGGGCCGGCACCGGTGACCCGCAAGGTCGACCGCCTGTCCTGTGTCCGGTTCGCCTCGGCGCGGTATTCGGTGCCGACCCGACTGATCGGCACGACCGTCACCCTGCTCCAGGACGGCGGGCGATTGCTGATCATCGAGCCCGGCACCGGCGAGGTCGTCGCCGACCACGAACTCGCTGCACCGGGGACGGCGTCGGTCCACGACGACCATTACGACCGACCACGCCCGGCACCCGATCGGGGACCACGCCCCAAAACGACTGTCGAGCAGCAGTTCTGCGCGCTCGGCACCCACGCGGAAGCGTTCCTCGTCGGTGCCGCCGCGATCGGCAACACCCGCCTCGGGTCCGAACTGGAAATCCTGCTCGCCCTCGGCGCCGCACACGGACACGATGCATTGCTCGGTGCGGTGGCGCGGGCGGTGGCGTTCAAACGGTTCCGTGCTGCCGATGTCCGCTCGATCTTGGCTGCCGGTGCCGGCACCCCGCACCCCCGTCCCGCCGGTGATGCGTTGATCCTGGCCCTGCCCACCAGTGCGACCCGGTCACTGGATGCCTACAAATTCACCCCACCGGACACGGCGATGCCATGACCACCACCACGCAGGCAACGCCACCGGCGGCACCGGCCTTGCCGGCAGATCTGGACGCCGCGCTGCGGCGACTCAAACTCGGCACCATTCGCCGCACCGCCCCGGACGTGTTGAGCAGAGCCAAGATTCAATGCTGGACACCCGAAGAAGTGCTGCGCACCCTCATCGAGGCCGAGATCGCTGCGCGTGATGCCTCCAACGCCGCCGCCCGGCTCAAGGCCGCGGCGTTCCCGGTCGCGAAAACGCTCGACACCTTCGACGTCGCGGTGTCGTCGATCCCGGCAGCGACGTTCTCCTACCTGTCGAGCCTGGAATGGGTTCGTACACATGCCAATTTGGCGATGATCGGTCCGCCGGGCACGGGCAAGAGCCACACCCTGATCGGGCTCGGCATCGCCGCGGTGCACGCCGGGTTGAAGGTCCGATACTTCACCGCCACCGACCTGATCGACACTCTCTACCGTGGCTTGGCCGACAACACCGTCGGCAAAATCATCGACACCCTGCTGCGGGCCGACCTGATCGTGCTCGATGAGATCGGCTTCGCCCCGCTCGATGACAGCGGCACCCAGTTGTTGTTCCGGCTTGTCGCCGCCGCCTGCGAAAGACAGTCCTTGGCGGTTGCCTCGCATTGGCCGTTCGAGCAATGGGGCCGCTTCCTACCCGAACACACGACTGCCGTCAGCATTCTCGACCGGCTCCTGCATCACGCCACCATCGTCATCACCGACGGTGAGTCCTACCGAATGCGAGACGCCCGACAACAACGTAAAGACCAGAACTAGCCCACCACCGTGGGGACTTTCACCTGGCCAAAAACGGAGACATCAAACTGGCCATTGACACCAACTACGATTACTGAGCGCGCGAGGCCCCGGTCCGTCGAGGCAGGCTGCAAGACCATCGTCGTGCATCGACTCAAACTGTCCGGCATGCTGTAAATCCCCGGCGCCACCGGCATTTTCAGCCCGCGCTACCAGCGCGCCAGCGCTAGGGCTCGGCACATCGCCGCAGTCTCAACGATCCACCAACCGCGCGACATTATGGCCCAGAGTGGGATTTTCGGACTACGGATGTCGGCCGTTTGTCTGACTACCCAGATTGATGCCGAGAACCGTAGCGTCGGGTTTCATGTCGCGTCTGGGATCGTTTCTTTTTGCTTTGGCTGTAGTCGCGTTGCTGGCGGCCTGTAGCTCGGATGCTGGCGATTCAGCAGTGTCGTCTGAATCGGCTTCGTCGGCGCCCGCAGCGATAATCGCGGTTCCCACAGTGTTGATTTTGGATGCGTCAGGATCGATGACTATTGAGGATGCTCCGGGCTCGCGGATCGACGCGGCGAGAATTGCGGCGGTCGGTTTGATCGATTCATTTCCTGGAGATGCGATGGTCGGGCTGGTGACCTACGGAATCGGGACAGGCAGCTCGGATGATGAGAAGGTCGCCGGATGTCAGGACGTGAAGTCGCTGGTAGGTCTGGGCCGGCTGGATCGGGACAGAGTCCGCGGAGAGATCGATGCGCTGCGGCCGTCGGGATATACGCCGATTAGTTTAGCTATGCGACGCGCAGCGTCGATGCTGCCGACGGACGGTGGCAACCAGGCGATTGTGTTGGTGTCCGACGGAGAGGATACCTGCGGCGTTCCGCCATGTGAAGTGGCGAGAGAATTGCGCCTACAGCATCCAGGATTGTCCATATCGACGGTCGGTTTCAAGACCGACGGCACGGCGAGTGAGCAGCTGAATTGCGTCGCAACCACGACTGATGGTTTGTTCGTGCAGGCAGCGAACAGTCGTCAACTCGCTGCGCGGCTGCTCGCGACCCAGGACACTAAGAAAGCGCGAGAATCGTTGTCGACGAAGGGATTAGCCGGAATCGATCTCGGATTGACGGTCGGTGAGGTCAAACGCGGACACTCAGACTTCCCGGACGTCGGGCTGTCCGGTCGGGTCGTTGTTGTCTGGCGGGATTGCGATTTCACATTCCAAGACGGTGTGCTCGATTCCATTGCACCGCATGGCGGGGGACGCACGATCGACGGCATCGCACCAGGCACGCCAATCGCGAAAGCGATTGAACTGTACGGGGATCCGCTCGAAACGGTGGACAACAAAGACGGCACCTACAATCTGACCTTGACAGCCGATGAGGCCAGACGGGCAGGCTACAAGTTTCTCGTCAAGGACTACACGGAATCGAAGGGAAGCATAGCCGGGACAATCGCGACGATTGCGCTGTGTCGTTGTCTTCCACCAGCCCCGAGTCGCGCGCCTGATCCGTGTGCAGGTGTGGCCACCGGTTGCGCGCAAGTTGCGGAAGTCGATGTCGACGGCGACGGGACGTACGACCGGGTTGCGGTTATCGCTACCGCCAATTCGGGAAAGGGCAATCCGACCGCGTCTGTGACGGTCAAGGTGGCGACAGCGCGAGAGGTCGAGGAAATCCTAATCAAGGTCGAGGGCCCGCTTCGGTCTAGTTCTGATTGCCCGGGGAAGCGCGACCAGCATTCGGAACCGTGTGCCTACGATGGCGCATTCTTGATTAGCCGGCCGCGCGGCGCGGATCTCGTGGTGACAAAATGTGTTTGTGCCGGGGGCGTACCCACGCACACGGTGATCACTTGGACGGGGAACCATTTATCGATCCTGGCTTCCCCGGGCGACCGCAACTGGCCAACGGTCAATTACGAAGGCTCGTACGAATGGCTCAGTTGCGAGCGACCGGGTGAGGTCACCGAATCGCGGCTCTCGCCAACCTCGTACGCTGGCATGCCGAATCCGGCAGGAGGAATCCGCAAGTCCGAACGATTCACCTACGCAGACGGTAGGTGGACGTCTGTCGGTGCCGAAAGTGTGCCCGACCTGAGCGCAGATATTCCGGATTTTTGGAAAACGCTGGTCGCTTTCAAATGCACCGATCAAGCGCGACGCTGACGACCTATCGCGTTTCGGGCCTTCGCTGGTAACCGTTGGTGCTCGCGATGTCGGGCGGCGGGCGTGACGCATTCCATTCAAACGACCAGGATCTATTGGTCGCATGTCAGTCATGCCATTTGGACGTGAAACGTAACGGATTCATGCGATCCGCACACTATTTGCTCCGGTCAAGAGTCGATCGTCCTGTCCGCGCACGGCAGTCGCTGGCCGACGGGAAAGTGTCGATTATTCGAATGATATCAGCGCGGTAAGTGTCGTGGGAAAATAATGGCCCGCTAGGGGATGGGTTCAGGCAAGAATTGGAGACACGCAGTGGGCAGAATGATAAATGCGGCATGCTTTGTCGTGACAGGTATTGCAATTATCGTCTTTGCTGCCAATGGCAACGGAGTCGGGGTCGGCGGCTGGTTTGCCGCGCTTGCGTTGATCGGATATGGCGGATATATCGCATTTACGAAGCGAAGCTACTGGGTTTCGAGCTACATCTACCTGGTACCGATTTTCGGCATAGGCTACATGTATTTCAAAGCCTCAGGCAAGGCATAGCCTGTGTGCGAGTAGGACCCGACTAGGTCCATCAGGAGTTGTCGTCTGCGGGCGTTGGACAGGCCGGTCCCGATCGCGAGGATCATCGGTTCCTGCCACGATTTGATGGTTTCGGAGAGCGTGTGAAACTCGGGCACCGAGCATGCTGCGCAGAATGCGTAGAACGAGTATGAAACTCGAGATCTCGTACCGCGGCCGCCACGGGCGCTGCACGCCAACACATCTCGCAGGAGTTTCTTCGCGATCCACGCGGCGGCGATGTCGCAGTTCGGATCCGCCGAGGTCAGTCGCTCGAACAGTTTGTACTGTGTTTGTCGGTCAGTCGTTCGACAGCACGAAGCAGTCGGCGCCGGTTGATGCATTCCGGGTCGCCCGCATTACCAGGCCGACCATCTCGTTTGACTCATTTGGCCAGATGTGGAACTGGTCTGACGATCAGCCTCGCGTGGGGCCTCGCGCGCGGCCTTCGCGTTCGTCACCGACAAATCGATCGCCACGAACGCGACGTTCGACCTCCACTGCGCGGGCCGAGTGTCGAGCCAATCGATCACCGGTTTCGCCGAACGGCCGTTGACCTGGACCAATATTCCACCGCTGCCGGTGGTGTCGTGGCGGCGACGCCCCTTGGGCAATTTGCGAAATTCCAGCACCAGCGCGATCGGGATGTGTCACAGGGCCGCGCGTCGGGTAAGGATCATGCGCACCAGATCGCGTTTGTCGTGTCGAAACCATCTCATCCGCCCCACTTCGCGTGTCTCCAACAACGGAGAGAAGTCCGAGAGCAGAAATACGCGTGGCTACCTGATCGCTGTCCACGCGCGATGCCTTGCGCATTGCCTTAGTGTCGTCGTTGGATTCAACGTCGTGCAGCCGATTCGAGAGCACAGATAATCCGCGATTACCTCGGGAGCGCCCGTCTCGGATTACGCCCCGACGACACCTCGCGCGCGTGGCAACAAGACATATCCGTCGGAATGGCTTGCACCACAGGGTGCCTGGAATCGAGCAGCGCATTGACCAAATTTGCAACTGCCGAGATTGTCGGACGTTCAGGGGACACCAGGTGTCCCACTTCGAAAGTAGCGTAACCCGTAACGATCATATTCATATATCGAGATCGTCGTTCTCGAAGGGACTGGTGTTGCGATGAGGTCTTGTATGTCGTCAGCTTCGATTTGCACCAGGCTGCCGCACAGCGTCCTGAGGATCGCGTTAGCAACCCTCGTCAGCACGGCGTTGGCATCAACGGTCAGCGCGCCCGTTGCCAACGCAACGCCCACGGCCACTGTCAAAGCAAAGACACAACGGATGACCGACGCAAGTCTCCAATCGCGCCAAGAGGGTTGGTACAACGTCGGCGATCAATTAACGCTCAGCTGCTCGAAGCACGGGCAGAAGGTGAAGGGATACTTCAGTTTCAACATCCCCGGGGGCTGGGACGATCTCTGGTATCAGACGTCTGACGGCCACTTTGTCGCCGACGTCGACATTGAGACCGGAACGTTGAGCAACGTCGCCCCAGCGTGCGGTTCTGGAGCGCAGTCGAGTCCTGCCGCGGCACCCCAGTCGGCTCCGTCTTCGAAGGTGGACGCCGCGCTGGCCAAAGCTAATGCGCATGTCGGAACCGATGATTTCGGCCCGCGCGGTTGCATGCTCCTTGTCGCTGACGCTTTCAGTGTCCGGGCGACGGGCTACAACACTCCCAACGAGTTCAGAGCGGCACTGGCAGCCAAGAACCAGTTTCACGCAGACACGGCATTTCCCAAAGGAGTCTTGGTGTTCTCCGAGAGTTCATGGGACGGCGGGGGAGGTCATATCGACATTGCGCGCGGCGACGGCACTTTTGTCTCAGGTGGCGTCGACAAGAGCGTGAAGGGAACGGTCGGGGCCGGGCATTACGTTCAAGTACTCTCCAATCCGAATCCCGGAAGAGGTTCGAAAATATACGGGTGGGCGTATGCGCCGTGGTGAAAGTATCGGCGACAAACTGACTGATGTGCACGCAGATGAACTAGGGCCAAACCCCCAATCCGTTTGGTTCTCATCACAGCCATCATGTAGTGAAGCAAGATATTGAGCGCGACCGAGGAGATTCTCGGTCGCGAGAGCGGCAGTGCTCATCAGCCTTGCCCCGACCGGGGCTGTCCACAGACCCGCAAGGGACCCGGCTGCGTCTGGTCAAATACGGCATCACCAACCGGGACTGAGATGGCGGAACACGATCGGCTGATCACCACCATCATCGACCCCGACATCGCCTCGGCGGCCGAGCTCGCGGCCGTCCATCACCAACGCTGGGGATTCGAATCCGCCTCGCCGAGAACGAACCCCGCAACGGGGAAGCCTCCGAGTCCCGCGCTCGCACGGCCCCGATCTGGTCCGTCAAGTGATCTGGGCGCTGCCGCTGACCCTTCCGCGATCCGCGGCAGGCGAGCTTTTCCCCCTGACCGCTCGGCAGCCAGTACTATCCCGGTCGGCCGGGGCGCAGAGGGTGTGGCCGTCGATTTGGTCAGCCAAACCGCCTTAGTAGTCAATCGCGACGACAAATTAGTGTCAGTGATCGACACCGCCAAGACCGAGCGAAGCGGGAACGTCGGCCGTACAGAGCTAGCCGACAGGGAGCAGAAGCGCTCGATTGGTTTATGTGTCAGTGACGTATACGTCTCCGCTCGCGGAGACCGCCACCCCGTCGGGGCTGTCGAGTCCGACGAACGGGAGTTCGGTTTGGGTGTTGGATCCGCGGCTAACATCGAAACCCGGTCGTTGTTTGAGTCAGCGACGTAGACTTCGCCGCCGTCGGTGACCGTTAACCGTGCGCTGCGTCAAGGCCAGTGAAGGGAGTTCGATCTGCGACAAGTACATCGCCGATGCTACTGAGACTTGCCCGCGTTTCGAATCGGTGTGCTCGTTTACGTATACCGTGACGGCGGTTATGACCGCGCAGTAATCATGGCCGCAAACTTGAATATCATCCTACGATTTCTAGATTTGCGCCGAAACTCCAGCCCTGCATGATTCTCCATTTGTCACTGCTGCTGGCCGCCGACCAATTTGTTGTTCGGCATCCAGAATTGCCAACCAGCGGGCGCCGGCGGCCATGCCGGATCAGGCTGCCACCCCGAGGGAGGGCCTCACCTGTCCTCGGGACCGCCAGTTGGGTGGCGGATTGAATCGCATATTCTGATCCCTCTTCGAATCGAGCGCCCCGCACGCGACTTTCTGTCACCCGCATCCGACTGCGAGAGCAGCCGAATGATGCAGTCTTCGGCTGCAGGAAGTCGGCAAGTCTTCCTGTGTGCAGAACGGCTGTGATTGGCTGACTTCGGCAGCAGTACGCATCGCGGCAAAGCAGGAGGCCCACATGGTGGCAACACCTGTTGGCAGCCGCGACGTTTATCCGCCGGGCAAATCGAGTGCGGCCGCAGAGGTGCGCGGCGTTCGGCTGCACGACCTACGTCATACCTTCGCAACGATGCAGCTGTTGCCGGGGTGCATTTCCTGCAAGTGTCGAGATGGCTCGGGCACGGCCAACCGAGCCTTACCCTAGACGTCTACGGCGACTGGATTCCTGCCGAAGACCGCGGCGCAGGCAACCAGCTACCGGAACCAACTGCGCCTACTCTCGTTGCTCCGCCGGACGTTCTTTCGAATGTGGTGCCGCTGTTTGGTCGCACGAAAATCCGGCTAAACAGCTGGAAGAGCTCGATTCGGTCCGCGCCGACCCGTCCACCAAAGGGCGCCGCCAACCAATAGCAACGCCAAAGCTGTTCCGCCCAAGACGGACAGCAGCACCTTCCGATCGTGGTGCATAACTTGACAGTGCTCGTAGGCGGCCGCACCCACGTTTGCGTCGGCCATCATCGCGTTGAGCGCGGCTTCGGCTGACGCCTCTGGCGATCTATAGCCGTTGAAGTAACCGGCTGGTCCGTCGTAGGTGGACTTGTATGTCCACGTGTCGGACGACGCCCAGACCGTTCCGCAGTCACCAAACTCGTCACGCATTGTGGTGGCCATCAACGGAATCGTGATGATGACGAGGACCAGGGCAGCGACTGCCGCTAGCATCGCCCACACTCGACGACCGGGAACCGAAACGACGATGGTCCGCTGCGCGGGTTGTTGCTCGGACATGGCCGTGGCCCTCCTTAAGAATGCACACCCCCCCGAGCGCTGATGCTGATCCCCGGCGGCGAGCTTTTGGGAAGCGCTTTACTTGCAGGAACGTAGCATTATTCGTCCGTATGGCGCGGTTAGACGACAGTATTGTTAGCCGGGCAACCAGCTACCCGAACCCACTGCGCCTACTCCGTTGAAACTGGTGCAACTGTTTTGTCGACGCTCTGGTTAGGTGACGGCAAATTGCATCAGGTGGGCTCACCGATTTGGCGTACGGGATCGCCAATATTCACCGTGACGACTCGTTTCGAAGGCGACTCTGACTCGCTCGGTTGGTTGGCGATTCGTTCACGCCCGGGCACAATGCCCTCCATAACTTCCGCCAGCGACGCCGTGGTCGTGAACATCCCGAGGCCGGCAGTCATCCGATAGGTTGCCGCCCTGCTAAACCGCGGATACACATCGATGATCTTGACTCGCAAGCGCTCGATTGGCCGCTTTCCAAGCTGGTCGCCGGTGTCGGGATCAACGACAGGAACTCCATCGGGATCCATTACTGAGAAGATCATTCCGAGTTCGACCCCGTCGTCCTCGCCCTTGTTGATGACTAGAACATAACGATCTTCGATGTCGGCAACCTTGCCTCGAATCTGATTCTGCTCAAGCATTGCCGTTACTGCCTCCGCCACTGTTGTTACTTCCGCCGCGCTGGATCTGCTGCCGCTGGCCGATCCGCGCTCGATCCTCGTCGTAAGCTGCCTCTGCCTCCTGCGCCGCCGCGTCGGAAAGATCCCGCCACTGACGCAGCGCTTGATAACCCTGACTCATCGTCCCCTGGATGGAGGCAATTGCGCCGTAGAGCTCCTGCAATGCGCGCTGCTGATTACCTTCATTGAGTCGGTTCGCGGACTGCGCAACGTACTGGTTGATGTCGAACACTCGCTGAATCATCACGTTGATGGTGTACGCGGCACTTTTCACGTCCCGATGGAGTTTCTTATTGGCGTCGCGGCGGTAATAGAGGTCTGCCGCCCAGAGTCCGAACAGCGTGCCGAGAACGGGATTAAGACCCTGCGAGACCTTTCCGCGGGTGCCGTCGATGGCGAATCCGCAAATGGCGCTTACGATCACCAGCACCAACAGGACGACGCCAATTGCGTAGTACCACCACGGCTGCCTTTGCGGAAGCGGTTGATTTGCCACGTCGTCGGGAACTCCATCAGGGGCTTGCTGCTGTACGGTTGGCCGGCACGATCGTCTCACGTCGGTATTGGGGTGACGGCGAGGCGCGCCCGGCAGGCTATCCCGACGACGCCGCGCGTTGGATGGCACGGGGGTGGGGCTGTGAATGACGAAACCCCCAGGTCCGCGGGCTAAAAGGCCGCTAGCTGGGGGTTTACCTGTGCCCTCGGTGAGACTCGAACTCACACTGGACGGGTTTTGAATCCGTTTCCTCTGCCAATTGGGATACGAGGGCGTTTGCGAGCGGGCCCGTGGAGCGGGCGGTGCTGCGGAACACGACTATAGAGAATGCGCTTCCAGCCGCAACCACCGGTACCCTGCGTACAAAGCTTCGGGGCGATGTCCCGCATTGCCAATGAGGGGACAAGGAACCGATGAGTACAGCTGAAGTGCGCAGCAGTGGCCCGCGACGTGTTGTGGTTGCCGAGGACGAGGCGTTGATCCGTATGGACCTCGTCGAGATGTTGTCGGAGGAGGGGTACGAGGTCGTCGGGGAGGCGGGCGACGGTCAGCAGGCTGTGGACCTGTCGATCGAGCACCGCCCGGATCTCGTGATCATGGATGTGAAGATGCCGCGCCGTGACGGCATCGATGCGGCGGCGGAGATTGCGACGAAGCGGATCGCGCCGGTCGTGATTTTGACCGCGTTCAGCCAGCGTGACCTGGTGGAACGGGCCCGCGACGCGGGTGCGATGGCGTATTTGGTGAAGCCGTTCTCCAAGTCGGATCTGGTTCCTGCGATCGAGCTGGCGGCGAGCCGGTTCTCGGAGATTTCGGCGCTCGAAAAAGAGGTGGCCGGTCTCAACGACCGTCTGGAGACGCGCAAGTTGGTCGAACGGGCCAAGGGCGTGCTGATGAAGACGCAGGGGCTGTCGGAGCCGCAGGCGTTCAAGTGGATCCAGCGGACCGCAATGGACCGCCGGACGACGATGAAGGCCGTCGCCCAAGTTGTGATCGACAACCTCAAGAGCGAGTAAAACCGGCTGCGCAGCACTACATCGACGCGAATGTGACGAAATCGCACCCAATGTGATGCATCGGTAACGCGACGAGGTTATGTTCTCTCCGGGCTGGCGCAGTCGGCCCTCCGGTCAACAGCCGGAGAGCAATGAACTCGGAGGTGAAAACGTGCATCGTCGTGCAGCGAGGGGCGCGTTAATCGTTGGAGTCGCGGCCACGCTCGTCTTGGCCGGCTGTGGCGACAAGAAGACCGACAGCAAGTCGAGCAGCGAATCGGGGTCGGAGACTTCAACTGGGCTCAGCATCCAGCCGGAGCTGCAGGTCGACCTCGAAGGTAAGGAAGTTCCGGCGACGAACGCATCGTCGGCAGCGAACCCTGCCGGCGACGGCACGGCGAAGTGCGATCCAGTGTCCATCGCCATGGCTGGCGCGCTGACAGGTGAGGATGCCGCACTCGGCATCAACATCATCGACGGCGTGAAGCTCGCGCTCGATCAGCACAACAAGGCCAATCCGGGCTGCCAGGTGGAGCTGAAGAAGTTCGACACCGAAGGCAACCCGGAGAAGGCCACCCAGGTCATCCCGAACGTTATCAACGACAAGTCGGTCATCGGCCTCGTCGGCCCCGCCTTCTCGGGTGAGACGAAGGCAACCGGCCAGACGCTGAGCGACGCCGGCCTCGTGTCGGTGACGTCGTCTGCGACGAACGCCAAGCTGACCCAGAACGGGTGGAAGACCTTCTTCCGCGGCCTTGCCAACGACGACATCCAGGGTCCGGCTGTTGCCAAGTACCTGACCGGCACGCTCGGCTACAACAAGGTGTGCGTGGTTCAGGACAACACCGACTACGGCACCGGTCTGGCGAAGGCCGTGACCGAGGCGCTCGGCTCCGCAGCCGATGAGAACTGTGCGGCGAGCATCAAGAAGGGTGACAAGGACTTCAACGCCACGGTCACCAAGCTGAAGAGCGCGAACGCGCAGGCCATCTTCTACTCGGGCTACTACGCCGAGGCCGCCGCGCTTGCCGCGTCGCTCAAGAAGAACGGCGTCAACGCGGTGTTCGTCTCCGCTGACGGCTCGAACGACCCGGAATTCGTCAAGCAAGCAGGCAGCGCGTCCAAGGACGCAATCCTGTCGTGCCCCTGCGGTCCGGCACCGGATAAGTTCAAGGCCGAGTACAAGGCTTTGAACGGTCAGGACCCGGGTGTTTACTCGGTCGAGGCGTACGACTTGACGACCATTCTGCTCAAGGGAATCGACTCGGGTAAGGTCACCCGCGCCGACCTCCTCGAGTTTGTTCGGTCCTATGACGGCCCGGGCCTGGCCCGTCAGTACAAGTGGAACGAGAACGGCGAGCTTTCCACGGCACTGATCTGGGTCTACAAGGTCAAGTAATTCCAGCGACGGCTGACTGTGGGTGCGGGGGTCCTGCTGGACCCCCGCACCTGTTGTCTTGATATTGCGAAAGTGCAGGCATGACCGCAACCACCGACATCTTGGCCGCCTCGATCGATTTCAACTTCTCAGGGGTCGCGGACAACTTCTGGCAGCTGACGATCGACGGCTTGGCGTACGGCTCGATCTACGCGCTGGTGGCGGTCGGATACACGCTGGTCTACGGCGTGCTGCGCTTGATCAACTTCGCACACTCCGAAATCTTCATGCTCGGAATGTTCGGCCAATACGTCGGTCTGGAGCTGCTCGGCTTCGCCCCGGCCGGTGACGCGTACAGCGTCGGCGTCTTCCTGACGGTCTTGTATCTGGGTTTGGCGGTGCTGATCGGTATGGCCGTGGCCGGCGGAGCCGCCGTGGGCCTCGAGCGAATCGCGTACCGACCGTTGCGCAAGCGTGGCGCAAAGCCACTGATCTTCTTGATCACCGCGATCGGTATGTCGTTCATCATCCAAGAATTCGTGCACTTCGTGCTCCCGAAGATCAAACCCGGCCTCGGCGGATCGACCGCCCAGCAACCGATTTCTTTGGTCGAGCAGAAGGATCAGTTCTCGATCTTCTCCGGCGTCGTCAACAACATCACGATCATCATCATCGTGTCCGCGCTGGTCCTGGCCTTTGCGACCGAAGTGCTGATCAACCGCACGAAGTTCGGTCGTGGCATTCGCGCTGTCGCGCAGGACCCGAACACCGCCACACTCATGGGTGTATCGCGCGAACGAATCATCATGCTGACGTTCCTGATCGGCGGCGTTCTGGCCGGCGCGGCAGCACTGCTCTACACGATCAACTTGCCGTCGGCGATCATCTACTCCGGCGGCTTCATTCTCGGCATCAAAGCCTTCAGCGCGGCGGTTCTCGGGGGAATCGGAAACTTGCGCGGCGCGCTCCTCGGTGGCCTGTTGCTGGGGCTGATCGAGAACTACGGTCAGATCTTCTTCGGTTCGCAGTGGCGCGATGTCATCGCATTCGTGCTGCTGGTCCTCGTTCTGATGATCCGCCCCACCGGCATTCTGGGTGAAAGTCTCGGAAAGGCACGCGTGTGACCAACCTGACCAAGGGAGCAACCCCGCCGTCGGAGCCCCCGCCGCCTGCGGTGCCACCGACGCCCGCGGTGCCGCCAGTCCCACCGCCGGTGCCGCGACGCGGCGTGGGCGACTCGGTCCGTACGTGGTGGGACGGGCTGTCCCGGCCGGCCCAGTGGGCGTTCGGCGCTGTCGTCGTCGTATTGATCGCGATCGTCCCGGTGTATCCACCGCCGTTCCTCGATACGCCGAGCACGTCGTTCTCGGCTGTGATGGCGCAGTTCGCGATGATCGCGTTGCTGGCAATCGGCCTCAACGTCGTCGTCGGGCAGACCGGATTGCTCGATCTCGGTTATGTCGGCTTCTACGCCGTCGGCGCGTACACGGTCGCAATCCTGACCAGCCCGGACAGTCCGTGGAACCAGACGGGACCGGACGGATTCTTGAGTTCCGGCTGGGCGTGGTTGGCGTGCTTGCCGTTGGCGGTTGCGATCACCGCAGTGTCGGGTCTGATTCTCGGGACGCCGACCCTGCGCTTGCGTGGTGACTACCTGGCCATCGTGACCCTCGGGTTCGGTGAAATCGTGCGACTGCTCGCCGACAACCTGCCCGAAATCACGAACGGCAGCCTCGGCCTGAACCGCGTCGAATATCCGCATATCGGCGAGTCGGCGTCGGATCCACAAGGCGTGTTCTTCAAGGGCAACATCTACGACCGGCTCAACGTCGGCGTGTGGTGGTTCTGGTTCGGTCTCGTGATGATCGTCATCGTCCTGCTGCTCGTCGGAAACCTCGAGCGCAGCCGGGTCGGCCGCTCCTGGGTCGCCATTCGTGAAGACGAGGACGTCGCCGAGATCATGGGTGTGCCGACCTTCAAATTCAAGCTCTGGGCGTTCACGATCGGCGCGGCGATCGGTGGCTTGTCGGGTGCCATGTACGCCGGTCAGGTGCAGTTCGTCACCCCGACGAACTTCAACATCATCAACTCGATGCTGTTCATCTGCGCTGTCGTGCTCGGCGGCCAGGGCAACAAGCTCGGCGTGATCGTCGGCGCGTTCATCATCGTGTATCTCCCGAACCGCTTGCTGTCGGTGGAGGTCGGCGGGCAGTCGCTGGGCGAATACAAGTACCTCTTCTTCGGCCTGGCTTTGGTCGCGCTGATGATCTTCCGGCCGCAGGGTCTGTTCCCCGCGCGCCAGAAACTGCTCGCGTACGGCAGGCAGATCTATCAAGCGGTCCGCCGCCCAGTCGCCAAGCCCGAAGACGCGATCGGAGCGTCGAAATGACGAACCCAGGCGACGCGCTGTTCGGCAACGAGGACATGGCTGCGAAGTCCGCGCCGGAAGTACCCGTCGAGGAAGCCGGAATTGTCGACGTCTCGGCGATCGATCCAGCTCTGGCGGATCCGGACGCGGTTGCCGACGTTGTGGCACCGACTCGCACCATCGAGACTGCAGTCGGCGACGCGCTCATGCGAACCGAGGACCTGACCGTCAAGTTCGGTGGCCTCACCGCGCTCGACGCCGTCAGCTTCGAAATTCGCCGCGGCGAAATTCTCGGTCTGATCGGTCCGAACGGTGCGGGTAAGACGACGTGCTTCAACGCGATCACCGGCGTCTACCGGCCGTCCTCAGGGACTGTCTTCTTCGACGGGAAGCCGTTGACCAAGACGAAGCGCAATGCGATCACCCGGCTCGGGATCGCGCGGACCTTCCAGAACATTCGCTTGTTCAACGAGATGACCGCGCTGGAGAATGTCGTCGTCGGCACGGACGCTCGGCACAAGACCTCGGTGCCCGGCGCGATCTTCCGGACCCCGCGCCACCGCCGCGAGGAGCACGACGCGGTCGAGCGTGGCATGGCGTTGCTGGAGTTCGTCGGCATCGCTCCCCGCGCGGTCGAGAAGGCGAAGAACCTCTCCTACGGCGACCAGCGCCGGCTCGAGATCGCACGCGCGCTCGCGACCGAGCCGAAGCTGCTGTGCTTGGACGAACCCGCTGCAGGGTTCAACCCGAGCGAGAAGGCCGCATTGATGGACCTGATTCGCAAGATCCGTGACGACGGTTTCACGGTGCTGCTGATCGAACACGACATGCGGCTGGTCATGGGAGTGACCGACCGTATCGTGGTTTTGGAGTTCGGCAGAAAGATCGCCGACGGACTGCCGGCCGAGATTCGCGAAGATCCGGCCGTAATCGCTGCTTACTTAGGGGTGCCAGACGATGTCACGGCATAGAAAACCGGATACCGACGAATTTCCGGTCGTGCAATCCGGAGCGCCGATGCTCGAAGCAATCGACCTCGTCGTCAATTACGGCAGAATTCAAGCACTTCACGGGATTTCGCTGCAGGTTCAAGCCGGTGAGCTGGTCACGCTGCTCGGTGCCAACGGTGCGGGCAAGACGACCACGATGCGCGCGCTGTCCGGCTTGCTGCCGCTGACGCGCGGCAAGATCATGTTCGACGGTCGCGACATCACGCACATGAAGGCCCACGATCGCGTCAAAGCCGGCATGATCCAGGCTCCTGAAGGGCGTGGCATTTTCCCCGGCATGACCGTGCAGGAAAACCTCGACATGGGTTGCTATGCGCGCAAGTTCGAGTCGAAGGCCAAGTACAACGAGACGTTGGAGTGGATCTTCGAGCTGTTCCCGCGGCTGCTCGAGCGTCGCACCCAGGTCGGTGGCACGTTGTCCGGCGGCGAGCAGCAGATGGTTGCCATCGGCCGGTCGCTGATGGCGCGCCCGAAGCTCCTGCTGCTCGACGAACCGTCGATGGGCTTGGCGCCCATGATCATCCAGCAGATCTTCCGCATCATCGCCGAGATCAACGCGCTGGGAACGACGATTCTGTTGGTCGAGCAGAACGCTCAACAGGCGCTCACTCGCACCCACCGCGCGTACATACTGGAAACCGGCGAGGTCACCAAGGACGGGACCGGTAAGGACCTGCTCGCGGATCCGGCCATCAAGGCGGCGTACCTCGGCGTCGGTTAGCTGAAGGGGGAGCGGTTGCCGTTCGAGCCAGGCACGACGTTCGCGGGCTACGTGATCGAGCGCGCCATCGGCGCGGGCGGCATGGGGACCGTCTACGTCGCCCATCAGTCGCAGTTGCAGCGTCGCGTGGCGCTCAAGCTGCTCAACGAGCAGCTGTCCGCCGACACAGATTTCCGTCGCCGATTCACCCAGGAAGCGATTCTGGCTGCGCGGCTTTCGCACCCGAATATCGTGTCGATCCACGATCAGGGGCAGGCGCAGGGCCAGCTCTGGATCGCGATGCAATACGTCGACGGGACGGACGCCGCTGGTGCGCTTCGTGCGGCGCGCGGTCAGCTCGACCCGAGCCGCGCAGTGGGGATCATCGAGCAGATCGGTTCCGCGTTGGACTACGCGCACCGGGCCGGACTGGTTCACCGTGACGTCAAACCGGCCAACATGTTGCTGGCGCACGATGATTCAGAACGCGCACTGCTGACCGACTTCGGGATCGCGAAGGCGGCAGACCTCGCCGGGCTGACGCAGACGGGCGGCGTCGTCGCGACGTTTGCGTATGCGTCGCCCGAGCAGATCGACGGGCGGCCGGTCGACGGTCGATCCGATCAATATTCGCTGGCCTGCAGCGCTTTCGAACTGCTGACGGGTGCGCGACCGTTCGTCGGCGACAGTGCCGCGTCGGTGATGTTTGCCCACATGCACAAGCCGCCGCCATCGGCGAACGCGCTGGCGCCGCATCTGCCTCCTGCCGTGAACGACGTGTTGGCGCGGGCGATGGCGAAGAATCCCGCCCAGCGATTTGCGACGTGCGCCGAGTTTGCGTCGGCATTGCGCCAGGCGATCACGGCACCGGCCCGGACCGCTGTCGACTATCAGACATACGAGCCGACTGTCGTTGCCTCCCGACCACTGATCGTCCCGCACCGCTCGCGACGCCGTCCGCTGCTGGTGGGTGCAGTAATTGCTGTCGTTGTCGCGCTCACTGCCGGCCTGGCCGTGTGGAAGTGGCCGAGCGACAAGGGCGGCGGCGACACTCGCGCTGACGGATTCCCGATCGCCCAGAACACTGCCGCCCACTTCCTGATCGACAAAGACGGCAAGACGGTCGAGCGAACGGCCACGCACGCGGTCGATCCCGCCGGTGACGGCCGGGCAGAGTGCAGCGGCCTCTCGATTGCTGTCGGGGTATCCGTGGTGTCGACCGATGGCGCGGGCTCGATCAGTGACGGCGTTTTCAATGGCACGAGCCTGGCCGTCCGCGCGCACAATGCCGCGAACCCCGGCTGCCAGGTCGGGCTCCAGAATGTCGATATCGCAGGTGCAGGCGGACTTCCGGTCGCGTCCGGCGCCGTCACGTTGATTTCCGCAGACACGTCGATCATCGGACTCGTCGGCCCGGTGTTTTCCACGGTCGCCGAGCAGGTCGGGGGCCAATTCGACAGCGCCGGTTTGCCGTTCGTCACACCGTCGGCAAGTCGGCCGGGTTTGACTGCATCGCATTGGGATTCGTTCTTTCAAGCGACAACCAACGACCCCGCGCAGGTACCTGCGATGGCGGGCTATCTGAAGAACGTTCGCCGCGTCGCAAAGGTGTGCGTCGCGAGTGATGGATCCGATGTCGGCAACAACCAGTTGCGGGTAATGAACGAGCGGTTGGGCGCGGTCGCGGATACGAGTTGCTCCGGTTCGGGCGCGACCGTCGAGAACATCAAGAGGTCGGCGCCGGATGCCGTGTATTTCGGCGGTTACACCGAGCCTGCGAAGACGCTGTGGCGACAGCTCGACGTCGCGGGGGTGCGGTCGCTGTTCACGGCGAGCGACGGCGTCTATACAAAAGATTTCGACGGCGACTTCACGCCAGGTCCGGCGGTCGTGACGTGCGGGTGCGGACCGGGTTCGCAGGATTTCACAGCTGCGTATGCCAAGGAGTTTCGGTCGCAGCCGCCGTTGTGGGCGGTCGAGGCCTACGACGTCGCCACGATCATGCTGACCGGCATCGATTCGGGCGCACACGACCGCGCGGCACTGACCAAATTCCTGCGCAACTACTCCGGACCAGGCATTGTGCGCGACTACCGCTGGACCGGTCCGGGTGAGCTCGCGGAGCAGAACGTGTGGGCTTACGCCGTCGGGAAGTGACGGCACCCGGAACGTGTCGGAGCCGTTCCCTAGACTCACTGGCGTGAGCCCCGCAACCGTTCAACGGTCCTTACCGACATCCGCTGAAGAAACGCCGAAAAAGCCGGTGTTAATGCTGCTCGACGGGCATTCGCTGGCATTCCGGGCGTTCTTCGCGTTGCCTGCGGAAAACTTCAAGACGGTCAGTGGGCAGACGACGAATGCGGTCTACGGGTTCACCGCGATGCTGATCAACATTCTTCGTGACGAGGGGCCGACGCACATCGCCGCAGCGTTCGACGTGTCTCGCCAGACGTTCCGCGCGGAGGCGTTTCCCGAGTACAAGGCAAACCGGAGCAGGCCGCCGGACGAGTTCAAGGGGCAGGTCGAGCTCACCAAGGATGTGTTGGGCGCCTTGGGTATTCCGGTGATGGCGCAGGCGGGCGTCGAGGCCGACGACATCATCGCGACGCTCACCACCCAGGCGGTCCCGCTGGGGTTCAAGGTGCTGATCGTGACAGGTGACCGCGATGCGATTCAGCTGGTCAACGACGACGTGACGGTTCTCTATCCCAAGCGCGGCGTCTCGGAGATGACGCGGTTCACTCCCGAAGAGGTCGAGGCGAAATATGGCCTGACGCCGAAGCAGTACCCAGATTTTGCAGCGCTGCGCGGCGACCCGAGCGATAACCTCCCCGGCATTCCCGGGGTTGGGGAGAAGACCGCCGCGAAGTGGATCAGGGAGTTCGGCGACCTGAATGCGCTCGTCGATCGCGTCGATGAGGTTCGCGGCAAGGTCGGCGATGCGCTGCGGGCGAACTTGTCCAGCGTGGTGATGAACCGGCAGCTCACAGAATTGCTCAAGACGGTCCAGCTGCCGTACACGCCCGACCAGCTCGAGCACGGTCCATGGGATCGCGACAAGATTCACCAGCTCTTCGACGATCTCGAGTTCCGGGTACTCCGCGATCGGTTGTTCGAGACTTTGGCGTCCGCAGAACCCGAAGCCGAAGAAGGCTTCGAGATCAGCGGTGGCGCAATTCCGGCCGGCGAGGTAGGCGCGTGGCTTGCGGCGCACGCGTCGGGCGGCGTGCGGCACGGGATTTCGATCGTCGGAACGACGACGCCGTATGGCGGCGATGTCAAAGCAATCGCCATTGCCGCGGGCGACGGCGAGGGCGGATATATCGAGACGACGGCACTCACCCCTGCCGACGAGAAAGCTCTAGGGGAGTGGCTCGCCAACCCGGCCGAGCCGAAGGTCATCCACGAGGCGAAGGCCGCGATGCACGCGCTGCGCGGTCGCGGGTGGGAGCTCGGCGGGCTGACGAGTGACACCGCACTCGCGGCTTATCTGGTTCGGCCCGGGCAACGCAGTTTCTTCCTCGACGACCTCTCGTTGCGCTATCTGAAGCGCGAACTTCGGGTGGAAAAGTCTGACCAGGGCCAACTTTCGCTGCTCGACGACGAAGAGCAACTCGGTGCCGACACTGCCGAAGCCGAGATCCTGCGTGCCCAGGCGGTGGCCGATCTTGCGACCGCGTTCGACGAAGAGTTGGAGCGCATCGAGTCGACGGCACTGCTCACCGAGATGGAGCTGCCGCTGCTCACGGTGCTGGCGGATCTCGAGACCGCAGGCATCGCGATCGACACCGATCACCTCAACGACCTGCACAGCCGCTTCTCCGAAGAGGTGAACCGCGCAGCGAACGAGGCGTACGAGGTGATCGGCGAGCAGATCAACCTCGGCTCGCCCAAGCAATTGCAGGTCGTGCTGTTCGAGAAGCTCGACATGCCGAAGACGAAGCGCACCAAGACGGGTTACACCACCGACGCCGATGCGCTGGAAGGGCTGTTCGAGAAGACGCAGCACCCGTTCCTCGAGCATCTGCTTGCTCACCGCGATGCGACGCGGCTCAAGGTCACTGTCGAGGGGTTGCTGAAGGCAGTCTCCGACGACGGCCGGATCCACACCACGTTCAACCAGACGATCGCCGCGACCGGGCGGTTGTCGTCGGTCGAGCCGAACCTGCAGAACATCCCGATCCGGACCGACACAGGCCGGCAGATTCGGGACGCGTTCGTTGTCGGCGAGGGCTACGACACGCTGATGACCGCCGACTACAGCCAGATCGAGATGCGGATCATGGCGCACCTCTCCAAGGACGAGGGACTGATCGAAGCCTTCAACACCGGCGAGGATCTGCACAGTTTCGTTGCGTCGAAGGCGTTCGGTTTGCCCATCGACGCGGTCACGCCTGAGCTGCGGCGTCGAGTGAAGGCGATGTCCTACGGGCTCGCGTACGGCTTGAGTGCATATGGCCTCTCGGTGCAGCTCAAGATCAGCACCGAAGAGGCGAAAGAGCAGATGGACGTGTACTTCGCACGGTTCGGCGGGGTGCGCGATTACCTGCGTGAGGCCGTCGAAGTAGCCCGCAAGGTCGGCTACACGCAGACGCTGTTCGGTCGTCGGCGCTACCTGCCAGACCTCGATAGCAGCAATCGTCAACGCCGTGAGGTTGCCGAGCGCGCAGCGCTCAACGCACCGATTCAGGGCACGGCGGCCGACATCATCAAAGTCGCGATGATCAACGTGCAGAAGGCGCTGGCCGCGGAGAAGTTGAAATCGCGAATGTTGTTGCAGATCCACGACGAATTGCTGTTCGAGGTCGTCGACTCCGAGCGCGAGCAGGTCGAGAAGTTGGTGCGCGAGAACATGGCATCGGCCATCGAACTGTCCGTGCCCCTGGATGTGTCGGTCGGCACTGGTCGTAGTTGGGACGCGGCAGCGCACTAGAACTACAACAGCCGCACCCGAAAGCGGGTGCGGCTGTTGCGAGATCTAGAAGTCTTCCGGCCTGTACATCTGCCGGACCTCGACCTCGCCCTCCCACCCGGGCCACAGGTCCTTGTGCAGCTGGAGCAACCAGACTGCGCCTTCCCGGGCCTCTTCGAGGGAGTTGTAGTTCTGGATCGCGTAGCCGCCGACGAGTTCTTTGGCTTCGCTGTACGGACCGTCGACGATGGTGCCGCCGGACAACCGTAGTTTTGCGCCACCTTCGCGGAGGGTGCTCAATCCGCCCATGTCGACCATGGTGCCGTTCTTGAACGCTTCTTCTCCGGCCTTGGCCATGGCGTCTGTGAGCGCCTGTGGCGGTGCGCCGTATTCCTTGTCGCTTCGTACCCAGCTGATGTAGCGCATCGGCTTTCCCTTCGTGTCGGACCGGGTTGTCCTCACTACCGCGTCGAACAACCTAACGGGATTTCGACACGAAGGGACGAGCTTTCTACTTCGCTTCGTTCTCGGCGATCTGGCGACGGACGTCGTCCATGTCGAGGGCCTTGATCTGGGTCACGAGGTCCTCGAGTGCCGGTGCGGGGAGCGCGCCGGGCTGTGCGAACACGAGTACGCCTTCGCGGAAGGCCATGATCGTCGGGATCGACCGGATGTTGGCGGCCTGTGCGAGCCCTTCCTCGGCCTCGGTATCGACCTTGCCGTGCACTACGTCGGGGTGTGCCGCGGATGACTTCTCGAAGGTAGGAGCGAAGGCACGGCACGGACCGCACCACTCGGCCCAGAAGTCGACCAGCACGATGTCGTTGCCGGTGACGGTCTCGTCGAAGTTCTCTTGGGTCAGGGTCTGAGTGGCCACTGCATTCCTTTCGCTTGGATGTCTAAGCCATTCAACGCCGAGGGGGCGTCGATTCTTCCGCGATTGTCCACGCTCGTCGTTGTTCGCCGTCCCACCGCCGAATCCCGACTGCCGTCGCCCGGATATCGCCGCCGGTCAGCACGGTGTTGATCGCGGCACCGAGCTGGTCCGGCTGGACTCGCCGTGCGAGCGTCACATGCGGGGTCCATGCGTCGGGTGCAGTGTTCGTGGCGATGCCGGGCGAACCAGCGACGATGTGATGTATTCGGTGCTGCAGGTCGAGCAGATGAACTGTGGGGACGACGAGCCGAACCAGGATCGGCCGTCGATCGCCGAACACCATCACAGCGCCGATTCGAAGCGGAAACGGTGTGAAGTCGAGGTCGTGCTCGAGGCGTCGTTCGATGCGGGGCCAGATCTCTTGCGCGACGGCGAGTGTGACGTGTGGCCGATGGGGTTCGTGCAAGGCCGGCAATCCAGCGTCGGCCAACGACTGCCATTGCCGACTGATTGCGGCCTCGGCTTCGGCGTCGAGGAGCAACTCCACCGACTGGACCATGATCGCCATGGTAGTGATAGGGCGTGATTCGACTAGGCGTGATCGAAGGCGACGGCATCGGCCACGAGATCGTGCCACCGACGCGGCTCCTCGTGGACGAAGCGCTCGCCGTAGTGGGGGCGCCCAAGGTCGAGTGGGTGCCGCTCGCCATGGGGCACAGTGCGATCGAGGAGTTCGGCGCGCCGCTGCCGGAGCAGACGCTGACGGCACTCGACGACGTCGACGGCTGGATTATCGGACCGCACGACAGCGCCTCCTACCCGCAGGAGCATCGCCGCGGCACGCCGCCGGGTGGTGTGGTGCGCAAGCGGTTCGGTCTGTTCGCCAACGTCAGGCCAGCCCGGACCTTCACCGGGCTGCGGTCTGTCGCGTCGCAGATGGACCTCGTCATCGTCCGCGAGAACAGCGAAGGGCTCTACGCAGATCGCAACATGTTCGCGGGAGCGGGGGAGTTCATGCCGACTCCCGATGTTGCGTTGTCGGTCGGTGTGATCACCCGGGCGGCGTCGGAACGTATCGCGCACACGGCGTTTCGGCTGGCTCGCGGTCGGCGAAAGCACGTCACCATCGTGCACAAGGCAAACGTTCTGCCGATGACGACGGGCCTGTTCCGCGATGTGTGTTTCGAGGTCGCGCAGGGGTACCCGGACGTGCGCGTCGACGACGAACACGTCGACGCGATGGCAGCGCATTTGGTGCGCGATCCATCGAAGTTCGACGTCGTCGTCACCGAGAACCTGTTCGGCGACATCTTGTCGGATCTGGCGGGGGAGTTGAGCGGATCGCTCGGTCTCGCCGCGTCTTTGAATTGCTCGGACACGACTGCGATGGCGCAAGCCGCGCACGGTGCGGCACCGACGATCGCGGGCCACAACCGGGCGAACCCGTCAGCGCTGTTTCTCTCTGCGGCAATGCTTTTGGAGTGGCTCGGTGATCGCCGCAGTGACTTTCTCCTTACCCGCGCAAGCCATCGAATCAGCGCTGCTGTTGCTGGCACCTTCGAGGCAGGCACCGCGACAGCAGACCTCGGCGGTTTGGCATCGACCAGCACCTTCACCGAGCACGTACTTGCCCGGATTCACCGGCGCTGAGCGGCTTTGCGAAAGGTTCCGCGGATTCTCAATTGGGATTAATGTTCGGTTACGACCTAGCAGGCGCGGTCTCCGTGATCTACATTGCCACGGCAGGGCAACGTTGCCTGGGTGCCGACCAATCATTGGAGGACGTCCGTGTCTGATCGATCTGTATTTTCCCGCAGTCGATTTGTCCGCTCGATAGTTGCGGTCGCCGGAGTCGGCGTCCTTGCGCTGGCCGGGTGCGCAAACAACGATGAGGACACGGGCAGTGCGGCGTCAGGATCATGTCCGACCACCACGGCCGCCCCCGACCCGGCTAATCCCGACGCACCGGCAGGCTCCCTTCCCGAGAAGATCAAGAGCTCGGGCAAGTTGGTCGTCGGCGTCAACATCCCGTACGCCCCCAACGAGTTCAAGGACAGCTCGGGGACGATCGTCGGCTTCGACGTCGACCTGCTGGACGCCGTCGCGGGAGAACTCGGACTGAAGACGGACTACAAGGAGTCCGACTTCGACAAGATCATTCCTGCGATCCAGGCGTGTTCGTACGACGTCGGTATGTCGTCGTTCACCGACTCGAAGGAGCGCGAGAAGCAGGTCGACTTCACCACCTACTTCAGCGCAGGCATTCAGTGGGCGCAGCAGACCGGTAAGCCGATCGACCCGAACAACGCCTGCGGCAAGAAGGTCGCCGTCCAAGCCACGACCGTCGAGGACACCGACGAGATCCCGGCAAAGAGCGATAAATGCGTGAAGGAAGGCAAGCCCGCGATCGAGAAGGTGAAGTACGACCGGCAGGACGACGCCGCAACCAATCTCGTTCTCGGCAATGTCGACGCGATGTCGGCCGACTCACCTGTCACCGCATATGCCATCAAGCAGAGCGGCGGCAAACTCGAACCGGCAGGTCCTGTCTTCGATTCCGCGCCGTACGGCTGGCCGGTTGCCAAGGGATCGCCGCTGGCGACGGCGTTGCAGAAGGCTCTGCAGAAGCTGATCGACAACGGCCAGTACAAGACGATCGCCGAGAAGTGGGGCGTGGAGGCCGGTCTGATCGAGAAGCCGGTCATCAACGGCGCGACCAGCTGACATGGACCCGGTAGTCGACGAGCCTGTTCCGATCAAGGCGATACCGCTTCGTCGGCCGGGCAGGGTGATCGCCGCTGTCGTCGTGCTCGTGCTTGCTGGGCTGTTCATCTACGGCGCGGCGACCAACAAGGCGTACGGCTGGGCGACGTATCGCAAGTACCTCTTCGACCAGCGGATTTCGGCGGCCGCATGGACGACGATCCAGCTGACGGTGCTCGCCATGGCCATTGCCGTCGTCCTCGGTGTACTGCTTGCGGTGATGCGGTTGTCGCCCAATCCTGTTCTGCGGTCGGCGTCCTGGGTGTACCTGTGGATCTTCCGCGGCACCCCTGTCTATGTGCAGCTCGTGTTCTGGGGGCTGTTCCCGTCGCTGTACAAGACGATCGTGCTCGGTATTCCGTTCGGTCCACAGTTTGCGCACTTCGACATCCAAGGGCTAAGCGCCGCTTTTGCTTTCGCCGTGATCGGGCTGGGGCTCAACGAGGCCGCGTACATGGCGGAGATCGTGCGTGCCGGTATCAACTCGGTCGACGAAGGCCAGACGGAAGCGTCTGTTGCACTGGGTATGTCGTGGTCGTTGACGATGCGACGAACGGTGCTGCCGCAGGCGATGCGGGTCATCATCCCACCGACCGGCAACGAGCTGATCAGCATGTTGAAGACGACATCGCTGGTCACCGCGGTGCCGTACAGCAAGGAGCTCTACGGCGTCGCCCGCGATATCTCGGGTACCAATTTCCAGCCGATCCCGCTGCTGCTCGTGGCGGCGACCTGGTACCTCGCAGTGACGAGTGTGTTGATGGTTGGCCAGTTCTACCTCGAGCGGTATTACTCGAAAGGCGTGTCCCGCAAGCTGACAACCAAACAACTCAAGGCGATGGCCGGCATGGCCGGTGGCGGCGGTGACGCGCAGTGACCTCTCTTGAGAAGGCGCCGGACACCGCTTCCGTTCCGATGGTCAGGGCCGAGCGGGTGTGCAAGAACTTCGGGGCACTCGCGGTGCTGAAAGGGATTTCGCTCGAGGTCGGGCGTGGTCAGGTGCTGTGTATGGTCGGTCCGTCCGGTTCCGGCAAGTCGACCTTTCTGCGCTGCATCAACCACCTCGAGCAGGTGAACGCTGGCAGGCTCTATGTCGATGGCGATCTAGTCGGGTATCGCCAGAAGGGCGACAAGCTCTACGAGCAGGCCCCACGGGTCGCCAACAAACAGCGTCGTGACATCGGGATGGTGTTCCAGCACTTCAACTTGTTCCCACACCGGACGGCGCTGGGCAACGTCATCGAAGCACCGATCCAAGTCAAGGGCGTCCGCAAGGCCGACGCGATTGCGCGCGGACGAGAGCTCCTCGAACGAGTTGGCCTGCAGGACAAGGCGGACACCTATCCCGCGCAGTTGTCCGGCGGACAGCAGCAGCGCGTGGCGATTGCGCGAGCGCTGGCGATGGATCCGAAGTTGATGCTGTTCGACGAGCCGACCTCGGCGCTCGATCCCGAGTTGGTCGGCGAGGTGCTGGCTGTCATGAGGCAATTGGCAAGCGACGGCATGACGATGGTCGTCGTCACGCACGAAATGGGATTCGCCCGTGAGGTCGCCGATCAACTGGTCTTCATGGACGGCGGTGTCGTCGTCGAAGCCGGTGATCCACGAGAGGTGCTGACGAACCCGCAGCACGAGCGGACGAAGTTGTTCTTGTCCCGACTGTTGTGACGTCAGCGCAGTTTTGCGCGCGGCGCGGAGGCCAATAGGAAGAGCAGATCGCAGTCCGTGACCGGCGCGCTGTAGTAGTTGCCTTGCGCTACGTCGCAGCCGTAGCCGGCGAGTGTCTTCGCGGTCTCCGTGTCTTCTACACCCTCGGCGACCGTGGTCAGCCCCAGAGTGTGAGCGAGGTCGATGACGGCACGCACGATCGACGCCGCACGGGGATCGTGCGTAATGGGGGCGATGAACGAACGATCCAATTTCACCTCGTCGATCGGCAGTTCGCGCAGGTAGGACAAGGCGGAGTAGCCGCTCCCGAAGTCGTCGATCGCGATGCGGATCCCGAGTTCGCGTAGTCCGACGAGTACGGTGCGGGCTCGGTCGAGGTTGCCCAAGAGGAAATCTTCGGTGATTTCGACCATCAACGTCGTCGGAGCAAGATCGCGATGGGCCAGAGCCTGCGTGATCCGGGTCGGCAGATCCACATCGCCCAAGGTCGGTGGAAACAGGTTGACCGCAACCGGCAGCGGATGTCCGCCGGCGTGCCATGTGGCCGCGTCGTCGAGGGCTCTGTCGAGGACCAAGTCGGTCATCGCGTGCATCAGTCCGTGCTGCCGGACCAGGGGTAGGAATTGGTCCGGATAGAGCATGCCTCGGTCGGGGTGGAGCCAGCGGACCAAGGCCTCCGCGCCGATGAGGCTGCCGGTGCGAAGGTCGACCTTGGGCTGGTAGTGCACGGCAAGTTCGCCGTCGCCGATCGCGCGGCGTAGCTGCCCGAGCAGTTGTATGCCAGCCCGGGTCGTCTCTTGTCCGTCGGACTCTTGGCTGTACACCGCGTGGCGGGTTTGGGTTCGTTTGGCCCGGTACATCGCCACGTCGGCGCGGCGGAGCAGTGTGCCGATATCGCGACCATGGTCGGGACTCAGCGCGATACCGATGCTTCCTCCCGTCGCCACCGGCAGCCCGTCGAGGTCCACCGGCGTGTCCAGGGCGGCGACGAGGGCGGCAGCCGCCCGTAGCGCAGCTTCTGATTCGGCGTCCGAAAGCAGCAGGGCGAATTCATCGCCACCGAGCCGGTAAAGCAGGTCGCCGTCCTGCAGTGTGGTCGTCAAGCGGGCCGCAACGACGCGAAGTAACTCGTCGCCCGCAGCGTGTCCCAGCGAGTCGTTGACGTCCTTGAAATGGTCGAGATCCAGCAGCAATAGCGCGACCGGTCGTTCGTTAGCTGCGCCCGCGAGTAGGAGATCGGCGTTGCGCAGCAGTTTCCTGCGGTTCCCCAAGCCGGTCAGGTCATCGGTGATCGCATCATGTTCGGTCTCCTGGATCATGGTCAGATGTGCGCGGAAGGTCAGTGCGAAGCGCACGACGACGGCGACGAGCGTCAGCGTGGTCAACGAGACGGCCAGGGTGTTGTGGCGGTTCGTGAGCCCTTCGTACGCCGCGAGACAAACCGTGGCGAGAGCGAAAACGAACGGAAACGCGACGACGCTCCTCGGCGTCACGGCATGAGTCAGTTGGCGTGCCGACGGCGCCCACGCAGCGGCTGCAGCGACGAGCAACACGGCCAGGACCCAGTACGAATCCAGCCCGCTGGCGGGGACAAAGGTCCCTTTCACCTGTGCCGACAGGTACAGGGTGTCGTCGAGCCCCAGCGCGGCGAAGCCGATGATGACACCGACAAGTGCACGCGACGGGCGCCAGCCCAGCAACGCGCAGGAGCCGATCCCGAATCCGACCACGAGCAGATCGCCCAGGACGTACACCACGTTTCCCGGTGAGCCCGCCAGCGCGGCTTGTGGATCGATGATCACGTCGAAGATGACGACCACACCGATCGAGGCAACCGCCAAACCACCGATCACGCCGTCGAGCCAGAGGTCCGCGCGTGCGCGACTGCGTTGAGAGCGCACCAGCAGGGCAATCGCGACGAGCACCAACGGATACATCGGCCACGCGACGACATCGGAGGCCGCGGGAAATCCTCGTGGGCTGTCCGACTGTGCCGCCACTGCCACGCACGCTGCGCTCACGGCGTAGAACCCGAGCCCGCACGCGAATACCAGCCAGGTCGCGCGATCTCGTCGGTCCGACAGTGCGCGCGCTGCGGACGCGGCAGCGCAGAGGAGGAAGACGACGAACGGCGTCCATTGGCTGACGACGAAGTCCCAGTGCCCGCGTCCGATATTGAACGTTGTGTATGCGCCGTGCCAAGCGAAGACGACGAACCCCAGCGTCCACAGCACCCGCGAAACGGTGACCGCATGGGTGACACCCACGGGCGCGAATTCGCCCCCCGTTCGCCTGTCGGCCGTCGGGTCGAGACTGAACCTCATCGTTGCTTCTTTCGCAGTCCTCGACGCGCTGCACTACACCAGATCATCGCACTGGTATCGTAGTGATATCACTTTGGTAGCACGAGAAGGGCATGGAAATGGAGCGGCAAGCGTTTCGGTTGAACGGATTCCTGGTGCTGTTGGTGCTGGTGGTCCTGTATCTCGCTGTCGTAGGGGCAGGGGCGGCAGCGGGCGGGGCTGCGGGCGCGAGCGGTGGACTCGTCGTCGGCGGCATCTTCTTCCTGCTTCTGATGACGGGGTTCACGATCGTCAACCCCAACGATTCGCGGGTCGTTCAGTTCTTCGGCCGGTACATCGGTTCGGTCAACCAGCCGGGGTTCTCCTGGGTTGTTCCGCTATCGTCTCGTCGGCGAATCACCCTGCGGGTCCGCAACTTCGAGACTGCGAAGCTGAAGGTCAACGACGCCGACGGTAACCCGGTCGAGATTGCAGCAGTCGTCGTCTACAAGGTCACCGACAGTGGCAAAGCGGCATTCGCGGTCGACGACTACGAGGAGTACATCGCGATTCAGTCCGAGGCGGCGGTCCGGCATCTGGCGACGACGCATCCCTACGATTCACACGACGAAGGACGGACCAGCCTTCGCGACGGCACCGAGGTGGCCAACGAGTTGACCATCGAACTTCGCGAACGCACCGAACTCGCCGGCGTCGAGGTGCTGGAAGCGCGGATCACCCACCTTGCTTACGCACCCGAGATCGCGCAGGCGATGTTGGTCCGGCAGCAGGCCTCCCAGGTGGTCGCGGCACGCAGGCAAATCGTCGAAGGCGCGGTCGGCATGGTCGGACTCGCGCTCGACCGTCTCGCCGAACAAGGCATGGTCGAACTCGACGAAGACCGCAAAGCGTCGATGGTGTCGAACTTGTTGGTGGTGCTCTGCGGCGACCGTGCCGTCCAGCCCGTCGTCAACACCGGCACCATCTATGGGTGATGCGGCGCCATGGCTGAGCGCAAAAAGATTCTGTTGCGGTTGGACCCGGCGGTCCACGATGCGATTGCGAAGTGGGCCGCCGACGACCTGCGCAGTGTCAACGCCCAGATCGAATTCGCATTGCGACTGGCGCTGACCGAGGCGGGTCGCAAGATTCGCTGACCGTGCGCGCGTCTCACCCCCACAGGGGTGAAACTCGCGCACGGTTGTTCTAGCCCAGCGGGTTCAACACCCGATCGAGGAATCGAATGGTCCGCTCGTTCTGTGGGTTGCCGATCACGTCGTCCGGCGGGCCGGTTTCGACGACCAGTCCGCCATCGGTGAACAACACCTGGTCGGCAACCTGGCGCGCGAACTGCAGTTCGTGCGTGACGACGACCAAGGTCCAGCCGCTGGAGGCGAGGTCTTTGATCACCTTCAGCACCTCACCGACGAGCTCCGGATCCAGCGCCGAGGTTGGCTCGTCGAACAGAATCAGCTTGGGGCGCAACGCAAGTGCCCGCGCGATCCCGACCCGCTGCTGCTGACCGCCCGACAATTGGCTCGGATAGGCATTCTCTTTGTGCCCCAGGCCGACTCGCTCCAGCAGTTCCCGGGCCTCGGCGTAGACCTCGTTTTTCGGCCGCTTCTGAACGACGATCGGACCTTCGACAAGGTTCTCGATCGCAGTCTTGTGCGGGAACAGGTTGTGCGACTGGAAGACGAACGCACTCTGCGCTCGATACGCCTTCAGCACCGCCTTGGTCGGTTTCGTGCTGAAGTCGATTTCGACGTCGCCGACCCGGACCACGCCGCCGTCCGGCGCATCGAGGGCGTTGAGTGCGCGCAGCAAGGTCGTCTTGCCGGAGCCGGACGGTCCGATGATCGTCGTCACGGACCCACGCGGCACCCGAATATCGATGCCGCGCAACACCTTGTTGTCACCGAACGACTTGGTGATGCCGGTGGCCTCGATGAGCGGCCGGGCGTCGGACTTCGTGACGTGCTCGTTGCTGGTCATTTCGCGATGTACCTATCCAGTCGATGTTCGAGCTTGCCCTGGCCGAAGGACAACACCAAGCAGATCACCCAGTAGTAGAGCGCCGCGGTGCCGTAGAGCGCGAAGAATTCGAAGCTCGGCGCGGCCGCGATCTGCGCGGTCCGCAGGATTTCGGTGACGAGGATCGTCGATGCCAGCGACGTGTCCTTGACCAATGAGATGAGCGTGTTGGACAGCGGTGGCACCGCGGTCCGTAGCGCTTGCGGAAGGATGATGCGCCGCAACGAGGTTCGGTAATCCATGCCGATCGTCTCGGCGGCCTCCCATTGCCCGCGCGGGATGCTGAGAATCGCCGCGCGGATGATCTCTGCCGCGTAACCGCCGACGTTCAAGGAAAACGCGATGACCGCGGCTGGGAACGGATCGATCGTGATTCCGGCCTGGGGGAGTGCGAAGAAGATGATGAAGAGCTGGACCAGCAGCGGCGTGCCACGAATCAATGAGATGTAGACCCGGGCGAGCCAGGACAGTGGCTTGATCGGCGACAACCGCGCCAACGCCACAGCCAGCGCAATCACCAGTCCGAGGACGAAGCTGATGGCAGTCAGCGGGATCGTGCCCTTCAGGGCCGACTTCGCCAGTGGCCACAGGGTGTCTTTGACCAGTTGGAGTGTGCTTCGCGTCTGCTTCGGCTCGGGATTGAAGTACTTGTCGCCGATCTCTTCGAGGGTGCCGTCGGCGCGAATGTCCTCCAGGCCCTTGTTGATGTCGGCGGTGAGCGGGCTGTTCTTGCGCAGTGCAAACGCCTGAGAGCTCTGCTCACCTACGACGCCGACGGTCTTCAACCCGCTGTCCGGGTGCTGGGCAAGGTAATTCAGCACGGCGAGGTTGTCGTTGATGATGAAGTCGATCCGGCCGTCTTTCAGGATCTGGACCGCTTCGGTGAAACCGTCGACGTCCTCGACCTTTGCGCCTGCCCCACGGGCGGAATCGGCCCAGTTGGAGGTTGACGTCTGGCCCGCGGTCTTTCCGCTCAGATCTGCGACGCCTTTGATGCGGTCGTCGTCGGCGCGGACGACGATCACGCCGTCGGTCTGCACATAGACATCGGTGAGGTCGTAGCGAGCCTTGCGCTCGTCGTTGACCGACACCTGATTCGCGACGACGTCGAATCGATCGGTCTCGAGGTTCTGGAAGATCGAGCGCCACGGGCTCTCGACGAATTCAACGCGCCTGCCGAGCTTCTCGGCAATCGCTTTGATGACGTCGACGTCGTAACCGGTGAGGTCGCCGGTCTCGGGATCGTGGTAGCTGAACGGCGCGTACGTCCCCTCGGTCCCTACGCGCAGCACGTTCGAATCGGAATCGTCCGGACCGCCGCACCCGCTCAGCAATGCCGTGCCCAGGAGGATCGCAAGGACCGCTGATACGTGGAACCTTCGCATTCGGGGAACCCTAGAGGTGATTACCCGACGAAAGAACCTTTTCGCTCACAGGGGTTTTGCGGTGACAAAGATTGCGGTGCCGGGAAAAAGCGCCCCGCGCAGCGGACTCCACTGGCCCCATTCGCGGTCCAGCCATTCGGGCCAATCGGGTTCGACGACGTCCTCGAGAACGAGTCCGGCCGCGACGATCTCCCGTACCCGGTCACCGAGCGTCCGATGATGCTCGACGTAGGTCGGCGTGCCCTGCGCGTCGACCTCTACATAGGGGCTGCGATCGAAATAGGAAATCGTCGCGATCAGCCCGGCCTCACCGGGGTCGTCCGGGAAGATCCACCGCATCGGGTGGTTGACCGCAAACACCCAGCGCCCGCCGGGTCGAAGAACTCGGGCAACTTCGCGCATCAGCAACGCAGAGTCGGCGACGAACGGAACGGCACCGAACGCCGAACATGCGATGTCGAAACTCTCGTTCGCGAACGGCAGGTACTCAGCGCCTGCTTGGACCAAACTGACCCGGTTTCCCGTGCGTTCCATCGCCGCGAGACCGCGCGCGAGCATGCCCATCGAGAGGTCGAGCCCCACTGGACGGGCACCTTGGCTCGCCAACCAGCGCGAACACGGGGCCGATCCGCACCCGACCTCGAGAATTGCCTTGCCCTCGACGTCACCCAGTAGGTGCATGTCGCCCTCGTGCAGACCCTCGGGACACCAGACGAATTCGCCGGCGTCGGAGTCCACACCCAAGAATTCACCGTGCGTTAAGTGGTAGGCATCGGCGTCGGCGTCCCACCAGGAGCGGCTGGCTCGTTGGCTCGTGGCGGAATCGAGCCGCGCCCGACTGACGCCCACGGTCCCTAGCTGGGCGTTTGCGTCGGCGTGACGGTCTTGCGACGCGCCAGGTGCGGGCTCAGGCATGCGATTACTCTAGGGTCGCGACACACTGCGTCCGGTTTGCCCCGCTCAACCGCAGTCGCGTACCCTGTTCCCCGCGAGTGTGTTTGTGCTGCGCCTGTTCAGGTGCGGTACGCCGCGCGCGTGTCCGACAGAACACCCATCGACCGACCTACAACCCGTCCGGAGCAACTCAACACATGCCCTCATCCACCGTCGCCTCGCCGCAGGTAGCCGTAAACGACATCGGCTCCGCCGAGGACTTCCTCGCCGCCATTGACGCAACAATCAAGTACTTCAACGATGGCGACATCGTCGAGGGCACGATTGTGAAGGTCGATCGCGACGAGGTTCTGCTAGACATCGGTTACAAGACCGAAGGTGTCATCCCGTCCCGTGAGCTGTCCATCAAGCACGACGTCGACCCCAACGAGGTCGTTTCCGTCGGTGACTTGATCGAGGCGCTCGTCCTCACCAAAGAGGACAAAGAAGGCCGGCTGATCCTGTCGAAGAAGCGCGCGCAGTACGAACGCGCTTGGGGCACCATCGAGGAGCTCAAGGAAAAGGACGAGGCCGTCAAGGGCACCGTCATCGAGGTCGTCAAGGGTGGTCTCATCCTGGACATCGGCCTCCGTGGCTTCCTTCCCGCGTCGCTCGTCGAGATGCGTCGTGTCCGCGATCTGCAGCCGTACGTCGGCAAGGAGATCGAGGCCAAGATCATCGAGCTCGACAAGAACCGCAACAACGTGGTCCTGTCGCGTCGCGCATGGCTCGAGCAGACCCAGTCCGAGGTCCGCAGCGAGTTCCTGCACCAGCTCCAGAAGGGGCAGGTCCGCAAGGGTGTTGTCTCCTCGATCGTCAACTTCGGTGCCTTCGTGGACCTGGGTGGCGTCGACGGCCTGGTGCACGTCTCCGAGCTGTCTTGGAAGCACATCGACCACCCGTCCGAGGTTGTCGAGGTCGGCACCGAGGTCACCGTCGAGGTTCTCGACGTCGACCTGGACCGCGAGCGCGTGTCGCTGTCGCTCAAGGCAACGCAGGAAGACCCGTGGCGTCAGTTCGCCCGGACCCACGCAATCGGCCAGATCGTGCCCGGCAAGGTCACGAAGCTCGTCCCGTTCGGCGCCTTCGTTCGGGTCGAAGAGGGCATCGAGGGCTTGGTCCACATCTCGGAGCTGGCCGAGCGCCACGTCGAGGTCCCGGACCAGGTTGTCGGCGTTGGCGACGATGCGATGGTCAAGGTCATCGACATCGACCTCGAACGTCGTCGGATCTCGCTGAGCCTCAAGCAGGCCAACGAGGATTACCACGCCGAATTCGATCCGTCGAAGTACGGCATGGCCGACAGCTACGACGAAGCGGGCAACTACATCTTCCCCGAGGGCTTCGACTCCGAGACCAACGACTGGATCGAAGGTTTCGACAAGCAGCGTGAAGAGTGGGAAGGCCGTTACGCCGAGGCCGAGCGTCGTCACAAGATGCACACCGCTCAGATGGAGAAGATGGCCGCCGACGCCGCAGCCGAGGCTGCAGGGTCGTCGAACTACTCCTCCGAGTCCGGTGCTTCGTCCGACGAGGCCGGCGCCAGCGCCGGGTCCTCCGCTCCTGCCGAGTCCGCAGGCGGCTCGCTCGCCAGCGACGCTCAGCTCGCCGCACTTCGCGAGAAGCTTTCGGGCAACTCCTGATCTGTAGCTGAAGAAAGGCCCCGATCCGTATGGATCGGGGCCTTTTTCGTTGGCGGGATGCCTGCGCCGCTAAAACACAAAAGGCCCAACCCCAGTGGGGTTGAGCCGCTTGTGCAGTGAGGGGTTCAGCTGGCAGTGGCGGGAACCCAGTGCGTTGCCGCTGATTCGGTTCGCTTGCGCATCGCTGCAAAGCTGTGACGGGCAGGGCTGATCAGCGAGGTGAACCAATTACGACGGTGCTCCGCAAGCGCATTTGCCACTGAGGGAATCAGAATGCAGTGCACCCCGTTCACCATGCCCAGGCGGTGCCGACCGGCCTGGTGTTGATTGCTTCGCATGGAATTCCTTTGTTCGAGATGGTTGGCCTGGCACACCACGTGCAACATAACCGACATATTGATGAACCTGATGCATTTGGGACTGGTGCTCTATCGGCGTGTTGAATGAGAGACTGAGCACGTGTTGAGAATTGGGCTCACGGGTGGAATGGGCGCAGGTAAGTCGACAGTGTCGAAACTGTTGGCTGATCACGGCGCGGTCATAGTCGATTCGGATCGAATTGCGCGCGAAGTGGTCGAGCCTGGGACGCCGGGTCTCGCGTCGCTGGTCGACGCATTCGGTCCCGAGATATTGCACGACGACGGCAATCTCGACCGGGCAGCGTTGGCAGCCAAAGCTTTCGGCAGCGACGACGCCCGAAAGCAGCTCAATTCGATCACTCATCCATTGATCGGCAAGCGAACTGCCGAGCTGATCGAATCCGCACCTGCGGATGCAATTGTGGTGCAGGATATTCCGCTGCTCGTCGAAGGCGGCTTGGCACCGTTGTTCAACTTGGTGATCGTCGTGTGGGTCGATGCCGAGGAACGGGTCCGGCGACTTATGCAGTATCGCGAGATCGCCGAAGATGATGCGCGAGCGCGTATTGCGGCGCAGGCAACCGACGATCAGCGCCGCGCGGTCGCCGATGTGTGGCTCGACAACAGCGGTCCGGTGGGATCGCTGGACGACGAGGTGGGTCGGCTGTGGGACGAGCGCCTAGTGCCGTTCGAGCGAAATGTGCGTGAGGGCAACGTCGCAGCACCGGCTCGAGTGGTCGTGCCCGCAAATCCGGAGTGGCCCAGGCAAGCTCAGCGGCTCATCGCTCGCCTGTGGGTGTTGGCCGGTGAAAAGGCCGCAGCCATCCATCATGTCGGCCCGACCGCACTCGGCGACGATGCAATCGACGTCATCGATCTGACGATCACGGTCGCGGACAATTCGTCGTCGGAAGCCTTGTCGCAATCGCTTGCAGCGGGCGGTTTTCCTCGTGCTGACGGCGTCAGGCGCCACGGCTCTGCCGATCCCGGACGTCCAGCGCGGCTGCAGATGAGCTGAGCGGGTCACCGCCAGGTGATCGGCATATCCAACGATTCGAGCCAGGCCTCGCAGCTGTAACCATGCGCCGCGATGCCGTCGACTGCAGCGACCGCCTTCGCCACGGCATCTTCGGCGGTGGCTGCGCTGAGCAATCCGGCGGAGTTGGCGGCGATCAGTTCGTCGACGTCGAGTAGCTCAGTGCTTTCGCCGGTCAGGACGACGAGGTCGAGGTAATGGTCCACCGAGGTCCAGACGTCGGGTCCGGAGGTGAACTCACCGATGTCGATATAGATCCGCCCGACCGTCATGTCTTCGCGCATGTGAAAGATCGAGGCGCGGAGTCCGACGGACGGCAACAGCCACGATTCGAGGTAGTGGAAGCGTTGGTGGTCCGACGGCCGCGCCATGTACAGGCCCCACGGCTCGACCCGGTAGGAGTCGACGAGGCGGACGAAGCCCTTCGGGTCGGTGTTGGTGCGGCCGGGAACGTCGAAGTACTCCACCTTCGGCTTATGCACATCGACCACACTGAAGAAGTTAGCCGAGAACGTGTCGGTGCGTCCGCTTACTCTGGTTAGCATGGCGTTTGCAACCGAGTATCCCATCGCTCATTCGGAGCACCGACCGGTCGGCGAGCTGATCGAGCGGACCGAGGGTGTTTTCAAGGTCGTCAGCGATCATCAGCCTGCCGGTGATCAGCCTGCGGCGATTGCCGACCTGGAGCGTCGCATCAGGGCGGGAGAGAAGGACGTCGTCCTGCTGGGTGCTACCGGAACCGGTAAGTCGGCGACGACGGCGTGGCTGATCGAGAAGTTGCAGCGGCCGACGTTGGTGATGGCGCCGAACAAGACTCTGGCCGCCCAGCTGGCGAACGAGCTGCGCGAGATGCTGCCGCACAATGCGGTCGAGTACTTCGTCTCGTACTACGACTACTACCAGCCCGAGGCGTACATCGCCCAGACCGATACCTACATCGAAAAAGACAGCTCGATCAACGACGACGTCGAGCGCCTGCGGCACTCGGCGACGTCGAGCCTGCTGTCGCGCCGCGACGTCGTGGTGGTTGCGTCGGTGTCGTGCATCTACGGTCTCGGCACGCCGCAGTCGTACCTGGATCGGTCCGTGCAGCTGGAGGTCGGGGCACAGATCGACCGGGACGCGTTGCTTCGGTTGCTCGTCGACGTTCAGTACACGCGCAACGACCTGTCGTTCGTCCGCGGATCGTTCCGGGTGCGTGGCGATACCGTCGAAATCATCCCGTCGTATGAAGAGTTGGCGGTCCGTATCGAGTTCTTCGGGGACGAGATCGAGTCGCTGTACTACCTGCATCCGCTGACGGGCGACGTCGTCCGCGAGGTCCAGCAGCTGCGCATCTTCCCTGCGACGCACTACGTCGCAGGGCCGGAGCGCATGGAGCGCGCGGTGCGCGACATCGAGGCCGAACTCGCCGACCGGCTCGCCCAGCTGGAAAAGCAGGGCAAGCTCCTCGAGGCTCAGCGGCTGCGGATGCGCACGCAGTACGACCTGGAGATGATTCGTCAGGTCGGGTTCTGCTCCGGCATCGAGAACTATTCACGCCACATCGACGGGCGCGCGGCGGGGACGGCCCCCGCGACCTTGATCGATTACTTCCCCGAAGACTTCTTGCTGGTCATCGACGAATCGCACGTGACGGTGCCGCAGATCGGCGGCATGTACGAGGGCGATATGTCGCGCAAGCGCAACCTCGTCGAGTTCGGGTTCCGGCTACCGTCAGCGGTCGACAACCGGCCGCTGACGTGGGAGGAGTTCGCGGACCGGATCGGTCAGGCGGTCTACCTGTCCGCAACGCCGGGCAACTACGAGCTGGCGCAGGCCGGCGGCGAGTTCGTCGAGCAGGTCATTCGCCCGACCGGCTTGGTCGACCCGCACGTCATTGTGAAGCCGACGAAGGGCCAAATCGACGACTTGGTGCACGAGATCCGCATCCGTGCCGAGAAAGACGAGCGCGTCCTCGTGACGACGCTGACCAAGAAAATGTCCGAGGATCTCACCGACTACCTGCTCGGGCTCGGCATCAGGGTTCGGTATCTGCACTCCGAAATCGACACCCTCCGACGCGTGGAGCTGCTCCGTCAGCTCCGCCTCGGTGAGTACGACGTTCTGGTCGGCATCAACTTGCTTCGCGAAGGCCTCGACCTGCCGGAGGTCTCGCTCGTCGCGATTCTTGACGCAGACAAGGAAGGCTTCCTGCGCAGCAGTACCAGCCTGATTCAGACGATTGGCCGCGCTGCCCGAAATGTTTCCGGCGAAGTGCACATGTATGCGGACAAACTCACCGATTCGATGAAGATCGCCATCGGCGAGACGGAGCGGCGACGCGAGAAGCAAATCGAATACAACAAGAAGATGGGCGTCGACCCGCAGCCGCTGCGAAAGAAGATCGCCGACATCCTCGACCAGGTCTACGAGGAAGCCGAAGATTCGGTCGGCGTCGGTGGGTCCGGTCGCAACCAGAGCCGCGGCCGACGAGCGCAGGGCGAACCGGGCCGCGCATCGACCAGTTCGGGTGTCTTCGAGGGCCGCGACGTGAAGTCGATGCCGAGGGCCGAACTCGCTGACCTGGTCAAGTCACTGACCGATCAGATGATGAACGCCGCGCGCGATCTGCAGTTCGAACTCGCAGGCCGGTTGCGCGACGAAATCCAGGACCTCAAGAAGGAACTGCGCGGAATGGACGCAGCTGGGCTGAAGTAACCCGCTAGCTCGTGATGTCCTTGCGGACGAAGTGGATCCAGCCGACCACACAGAAGACGGACGCGTAAGCGAGCGCGGAGAACGAGCCGATGGCGATGTCGTGCCAGTCGATGGATGGCGCGAGGGTCCGGGTCCAGCTGTACGCGAAATGCCCGGGCAGCAGGTTTCGCAGCGAACCGAGCGCGGTGATCTGGTCGAGAATCTGCACGAGTATCGCGACCATCACCGTGCCGCCGACCGCGCCGAGGGGAGCGTCGGTGAGAACGGACAACAACAAGGCGAGGCCTGCGACCCACGTCAGGTTGATGGCAATGTAGCCGAGCGCCAGCACGAGCCGCATTGCTGCCGTCTGGTACGGCAATGAGTCGCCGAACGGCGTGACCAGTGGGTCCGCGCCGTACAGCAGAGTGCCGAGACTCAACGCCGAGACGACGAGCACAACCAGGGCCACCAAGGAAAGCGCTGCCGCGACAAGAGCTTTCACCGCGAGCATCCGCGACCGTGGAATCGGGATCGTCAGCAGGTACCGCAGGCTCGACCACGCAGCTTCGCTCGCGACCGAGTCGCCGAAGAACAACGACACCACCACGACCAGTAGGAAGCCGACCGACATCAAGAGCGTGAACACGGTGAAGTTCACGCCACCGCGCGTCGCCAATTCGATGAGGCCGGAACCAGATCCCGCGTCCGCGCCGCCGATCGCGAACGCGGCGGCCAGGATTCCCGGCAACAGCGCGACGAATCCGATCGCCAGCTGGGTGCGTCGGCGGCGAAGCTGGCGTTCGAACTCGACGCGGACCGGCAGGGTCCGGGCGGGCCGGTAGCCCACTGCGCGACCGTCGGGATGAGTCATCGGGCGGGCTCCTTTTCGCTCGCGCCGTCCACGGCTCGCGGGTCGTGCACCAGCGCGAGGAACACATCCTCTAGCCGGGTCGACGAGGTGACCCCGCTGACCGCGACGCCTGCGTCGACCAACGCCCGGACCACGTCCGCCGGCGCTGCGGTGCCCATGTCGATCCGCAGGCGAGGGTTGTCGCCGTCGGTCGCGACCACCCGCCCGAGGCCGACCAAGCCCTTGAGAGCGGCCGCCCCGCGAGCGGAGTCGTCGACCCGAATCTCGGTCGGTCCGCCTGCGGAGACGAGGTCGCGGACCGAGCCGGAGCTGATCACCTTGCCCTGATTCATCACGACCACATGCGTGCAGGTCTGCTCGACCTCGGCCAGCAGGTGGCTCGACACCACGACGGTCCGGCCGCGTTTGGCGTACGAGATCAACACATCACGCATCGTCCGAATCTGCGGCGGGTCGAGACCGTTGGTCGGCTCGTCGAGAATGAGCAGGTCAGGCAGGCCGAGCATCGCTTGCGCGATCGCGAGCCGCTGCCGCATGCCGTGACTGTACGACCGAACCTTCCGATCGATGGCCGCGCCGAGATCGGCGATTGCGACGACTTCGTCGAGGTGCGCGTCTTCCGCCGGACGACCTGTCGCGAGCCAGAACAAGCGCAGGTTCTCCGCGCCGGACAGATGGGGGAGCAGACCGGGCCCATCGATGAATGCGCCGAGCCGAGAAAGGACGGGCGCTCCCGCAGTGATCTTGTGACCGAACACCCGGACCTCGCCCGCGGCGGGCTTGATCAGGCCCATCACCATGCGCAACGTCGTCGTTTTCCCTGCGCCATTGGGTCCGAGCAGGCCGAGCACTTGACCGTGCTCCACGCGGAAGCTCACGCCGTCGACTGCGCGGAACCCGTTCGAATAGGTCTTCGCGAGGTTGGTGACCACGAGAGGAACGTGCGCCAACTCGGGATCGGCGTCGGCGGTTCCGCGCCTGCGGGTCCACACCTTGACGGCGATGAACGCGACAACGAAGAAGGCCACGATTGCACCGATGCCGATCAGCGGCGACAACGGCACCGCGCGAGCAGTCGGTGAGCCATCGACGGTCGGGATCTGCACCTGCGGGTCGGCGAGCTCGACGCTGAAGACCGCGGGATTCACGGGCACCGCATAGGCCTGATCGGTTGTGCCTACGGCGATTTCGATGTGGTGGCCCTCTGCCAGCTGATACGCGATGCCCGGCAAGGTGATCCGCGCGTTCTGCGGGGCTCCGTCGGGGGAGTCGGGCAGGCGGATTGCCGACACCGCGCCGCCTGGCAGTGTGCGGCGACCGTCGGGGCTGACGTCGTAGAGCTTGGCAAAAAGTACGGATTCACCAGGGGCGGCGAAGGATTGGATGCGCAGATCGACGGTCGCCGACCCGGTGATCGTGAGTGGTGACGTCACCGGCTGAGTACTGAACGTCGCGGCCTGACCAGGCGGGTCGGTGCCGATGATGTCGAGACCGGGTAACGCCACCGACAACACCGAGCCGAGCCCCGGCACACTCGACACAGCGGACGGTGCGGCCCCTGGCGGTCGAATGATGTTCTGCGGCACGGGGGACTTCGCCAACAGCGGCAGCGCCCGGACCTCGGCGGCGTCGGTCCCCTGCAAACCGGGGTAATTCGGTGCCGCCATCCGGCGGCTCGGAATTTCGCCCTGCTCGTTGGCGGTGCCAGGCAACGCGTAGTTGAAGGGCGCGTCGCTGGTCGGACGCAGCTTGCCGTCGATCAGGGTGTCGTGCAGGAAGGCCCGCATCGCCGAATCGCCTCGAGCAGCGTCGCCGTCGTGACCACCGTTGAACCACCGAACCTCGACCGGCGTACCGGCAGCAGCGATTTGATGGGCGGTGGCGTCAGCCTGATCGAGACCGAAGAGGGTATCGCGCTGACCTTGGACAAGAAGGGTCGGTGCCTTGATGTTCGACGCGTAGGCAACCGGCGAGTGAGATCGGAAGAGCGCCAGCAGTTCCGGTGTCGGCGTTCCGGAGACGAGCGACTGGACGCTCGCACGGCACAGGGCTTCGTCGAACCGGCCACAGATCTGCTCGCCGACGCTGGCAGGTGGTCCGGTGTCGGTCGGCGCGTCCTCGTCGGGGGCACTGCCCGTGCCAAAAAATACTCCGGCCCAGCCGCGTTTGAGCACGCCGGGCGCCGCGACCCCCGTGCCGGACAAGGGTGTCGCATAATTCGGAAAGAACGCTTGGCCCAGGTCGTTCCAGGTGATCGCGGAGGCGATGGCGTCGATTCGCGGATCGGTGCCGCCGAGCATCAATGCGAGTGCGCCGCCGTACGATCCACCCGTGACTCCGACGTGTGGGTCGCCGGGCGCGTCCAGCGCGACCTCGGGGCGAACGGCCAGCCAGCTCACCAACTCTCTTGCGTCCGCGACCTCGCGGTCGGGGTCGTTGATCGAGATGGTGCCGGTGCTCTTGCCGAATCCTCTTGCACTGTAGGTGAGTACGACGAACCCGTCTCTAGCGAGCCGCCGCGCCTGATTGTCGACCGATTCTTTGCTCCCACCGAAGCCGTGGGCAAGCAGGACGGCGGGGGCAGGCGTCGACTCCGGCTCGTACACGCGTGCGTCCAGCGCTATTGTTGCCGCGTCGCCTGGTCCGGCGGGCACGGTGATGGAGACGTCTTCGGTGGGAACCGACGGCGCGTCATCGGATTTCGATGCCGCGAAACCGAGCACAACGACTATCGCGGCGGCACCGGCGATCGCAGTTGCGCGCCGCCACCGAATTCGCATCACACCAATGTATGCGGCAATTTCGATCACTGACGGTGCGCAGTTGTGTGTTTAGCCGCAAATGCGCCTCATCCAGGGCCGATAAGGCTAGGGTCAGCACGAAGGTCTACTGCACCCCTGGAGGAACGAATGACCGCGTACCGGACCATAGTCGTCGGGACTGATGGCTCCGACTCGTCGTATAAAGCCGTCGAGAAGGCCGCATCGCTCGCTGGTGACGAATCGGCGAAGCTCGTCATCGCTTGCGCGTACTACCCGACGGACGAGCGCGACCTCGGCGCCGCGGCGGACGTGTTGAAGGGCGACGCATACCAAGTACGGGGTTCCAGCCCAACGGACGAGATTCTGCGGACGGCGAAAGAGAAGGCCACTGCCGCCGGCGCCACCACCGTTGTGCTCCGCCCAGTCGTCGGCGCGCCCGTGGATGCGCTGCTCGGGTTGATCGACGAAACACAGGCAGATCTGCTGGTTGTCGGAAACCGGGGTTTGAACTCCCTTACCGGCCGCCTCCTCGGGTCCGTGCCATCCGACATCGCGCGCAAGACGGCGTCCGACGTTCTGATCGTGCACACGGTTCGCTGACGCTTTCGTCTCAGCAGTACCTGGACCGTGCCGTGTCCAGGTACAGCTGCGCAACCTGGGCGCCGGTCAGCTTGCCTGCTGACATCATTGCCGCGTAGTCCGCAAGCGGACGAAGGTTGGCGACAATCTCGGTCTCGGGGGTGCCGTCCGAGATCTGGCGGCAGATGCCCTGCACCATCGCCAGGGTGGTCGAATCGGGCTGGCTCGCGGGCACTCCCGCCGCGAGCAGCGCGTCCTTGTAGCCCTGGGCTTTGGCGTCGAGCCCGCTGAGCGCAACGGCGCTCAGCGTTGTCGTCGATGTCGGTGAGGTATCCGACGCCGGCGACGAGCAGCCGAGCAGCACCAACATGGCTGCTGAGGCGCCGACGGCGACCTCGATCCTCACCGCGTGACCGCATGGACTCGTTCGAGCACTGCGGGCAGTTCCTGCGAATGAATAACGCCCAGACGTTGCGTTGCGCGAGTGAGTGCAACATAAAGATCGTTCATCCCGCGGGGTGATTCATCGAGAATGTGTTGCGGGTCGACGATGAACACCGAATCGAATTCCAGCCCTTTCACGTCTCGAACGGTCAGGACGCTGACGGTGTCGGACTCCAGACCGGCGAGCCGGGCGCGCAGGTCGTGCCCTGCAATGACCGCGCTGATACCGGGCCCGGTTTCGGCGGCGACGTGACGGCGAACCGCTGCCTCCAAATCATCCTCGTCGACGCGCTCGACCCATGGCGGTGCGCCCGAGTTGCGGATCGAGCGAGGAATCGTCGCCTCCGGATCGATCGCGGCCAGAACGTCTTCGGCAACATCCATGATCTCCGCGGGAGTGCGGTAGTTGACCGTCAACTCGGCAAGCTTCCAACGTCGCGCGACGTAGGGTTCCAAAATCCGCTGCCACGACGATGTGCCCGCCGGATCACCGGTTTGCGCGACATCGCCGACGACCGTGATCCAGCGATTCGGGATGCGGCGCATCACCATTCGCCACGCCAACTCCGACAACTCCTGCGCCTCGTCGACGATCACGTGACCGTAGGTCCAGGTTCGGTCGCCTGCGGCACGCTCGGCCGTCGTGAGCCGGGTGCCCGTCGACTGACGTTGCGCGAGCTGACTGGCGTCGATCAGGTCGTAGGCCATCAGAATCTCGGGATCGACCTCGTCTTCGAGATCCTGTGGCGCGGAACCCGTCAGAATGTCGAGTGCGCCCTGGGCATCCGCGATCTGTGCACGCCACCGTCGGTCCGCGCGTTCCTTCTCCTCGGCGTCGTCGACGCCCAGCAGTTCGGCAAGTTCGTCCAGCAGGGGAGCGTCCGCAGCGGAGAAACTCCACTCGTCGCCGAGCAGCAGGCTCGCTCGGTCGTCGTCGGTGAGGTCCGGCGCTGCGGTCGCAAGTCGGGTAGGCGACGACAGCAGCTCGATCAGGACGTCCTGTGGCGACAGCTCCGGCCACAGCCGACCGATGGCACCCATGACCTCGGGGTCGGACCGCAATTCATCACGGATGTCGGCGATGTCGTCGCGGCTGAGCAGATTGGCGCCCCCGACGACGTTCTCGCCGAGTGCGATCACGACCTGATCGGCCAGTGAATCGATGATGCTGGACACGAAGATCGGTCGCGCGAGGTTGTGCGGTCGGCGAGATGATCGGGCCCGGCCACGCGCCCGCGTCACGATGCGACGGTCGAGAAGCACGGTGACCGAATCGAAGCGCAAAGGCACGGCTGTCTCGGGCAGTTCCTGCCGATCCCGGACCGCGTTGCGCAAGATGTCGATCATGGCAAGCGAACCCTTGAGCTCGCCGCCGCGAATCGTGTCCTCGCGCGACGCACGCACACCGGGGTACAGATCGCCGATCGTGGACAGCAGCACGCCGGTCTCGCCGAGCGAGGGCAGCACCTGACCGATGTAGTCGAGGAACGTCGCATTCGGACCAATGATGAGCACGCCACTCTTCGCCAGCTGCTGACGGTAGGTGTAGAGCAGGTAGGCCGCGCGGTGCAGAGCGACCGCAGTTTTGCCGGTGCCTGGACCGCCTTGGACGACCAGAACGCTCTTGTGGTCGGACCTGATGATCGCGTCCTGCTCGCCTTGGATCGTCTCGACGATGTCGTTCATGTGCCCGGTGCGGGCGGCGTTGAGTGCGGCGAGCAAGGCGCTTTCGGTGCCGACGCTGCCGCCGTCGATCCGACCCGCCGATTCGGCGGCGTCGAGGTCCAGATACTCGTCGTTGATCGACGTGACGCGACGACTGCGGGTCCGGATATGCCTGCGCCGCGTGACGCCGTCGGGTGCCGCGGTTGTCGCCAGATAGAACGGTCGAGCGAGAGGCGCTCGCCAATCGAGTAGGAGCGTTTCGAAGTCGTTCTTCTCGTCCAAGACCCCGATGCGGCCGATGTAGCGCTCTTCCAAATCATCGAGGTCGATCCGGCCGAAACAGAGACCGTTTTCCGCAGCGTCGTACTTCGCCAAATCCTCGGCATACATCTGGCTGAACGATTCGCGCTCACTTCTCGCCTGCGGCGTTCCGCCCGTCTCGAGCAGGACTTTGCTCAAGCGAGTGGACGCATACGCGCGCATCGTGTCGAGCTGTTGGTACAGCATCGACACGTACGCCTGCTCACGGTCGAGTGCACTCTGGCCGTCCTCAGGCAATAGATCTCCTCGGTTTCGGACGCGACGAAAACTGTCGCGAAAACGGCCTTGAGGAGTCTAGTGCGACATTGCAATCCGCGCCGAAGTGCGGGGTCAGAGGGCCTAGCGGTCGCGAAGGTCCGCGGCGCGCTCCCGAGCAGCTTCGGCGAGCTCGGCGCCTCTGGTCTTTGCGGCATCGGCGAGGACCGGACCGCGTTCGCGAGCGATATCGGCGAGTTCGGCGCCCTTGCTCTTGGCGGCTTCGGCCAACACCGGTCCGCGTTCGCGAGCAATGTCGGCCAGTTCGGCACCGCGATGCTGCGCAACGTCGGCAAGCGAACGCCCGCGCTCGGCTGCGATGTGCAGACCGTGGCTGACCTTTTCGCCCACCGCGTGGTCGGAGGAGCTTTCTCCGATAGGCAGCGCAGCAGACACAGCAGCGGCGGCCGCTGCTGCGGCCTTCCTGCCGCGCCAGCCGAGGGACGGCTTACCTTCGGTGTCGACGGACGCAATCATCAAGCCGCCGAGCAGGCTGAGGCCGGTCAAGAACTCGGTCCGCTCTTGGGCCTTGCGGTCCGGATCGGTCTCGGTCCAGAAGGCGTGCTGGCCGAGCTGGCCTGGAAGTAGCGTTCCCGCAAGGACAACCGATGCCAGCCGCGGCACCCGTCCGGATGCCAGGAGTGCGCCACCGGCGATTTGAGCTGCGGCGTTCGCGCGGATGATGGTCTCGGCGTCGGCCTGGACACCGGACTTCTCGAGCATCGGCCTCGCGGCGTCCGCGTTCAGTTTGGTGTTTCTCAGTGCGTCGACGCCCTTGGCGATGAAGATGGTCGACAGGAGTGGTCGGGCAATTCTGCGAATCAGCATGCTTCGAGAGTTCCCAGCCGCCCAGATTCGAAACGTAAGGTTGCGTGCATGGCGACCAGCAAGAGCAAGTCTCCTGCGATCGAACTCGAAGTCGGCGACCGCACGGTCCGGATTTCCAATCCCGACCGGGTTTATTTCCCTGCGACGGGTGCGACGAAGCTGGATCTGGCGAATTACTACATCAGCGTCGGCGACGGCATCGTCCGGGCGCTGCGCGAGCGTCCGTGCATGCTGCACCGGTTTCCAGATGGCCTTGCCGGCGAGAAGGTGCACCAGAAGCGGTTGCCGCACGGTGCGCCGGACTGGGTGCAGACGGTCCGTGTCCACTTTCCGCGCTACAACCGGAATGCGGACGAACTGTGCGTCACGCACATCGCCGATGTGGTGTGGGCGGTGCAGATGTCGACTGTGGAATTCCACCCGTGGAACAGTCGGCGCGCTGACGTCGAGCGACCCGACGAATGGCGTATCGACCTCGACCCGATGCCCGATTGCGGTTTCGACCGCGTGCAGCGCGTGGCAGGGGTGGCGCATGAAGTGCTCGATGAACTCGGCGCCGTCGGCTGGCCGAAGACATCGGGCGGCAAGGGCATGCACATCTACGTCCGCATCCGGCCGGACTGGAGTTTCGGCGATGTCCGAAGGGCCGCACTGGCATTCGCGCGCGAGGTCGAGCGTCGGGCACCAGACGACGTGACCACCACGTGGTGGCGCAAAGACCGTGACCCAGCCAAGTTGTTCGTCGATTACAACCAGAACGCCCGCGATCACACCATCGCCAGCGCGTATTCGGTCCGCGGTGTTCCCGATGCGACCGTGTCCACGCCCATTGCGTGGGACGAGGTCGACGACGTGAATCCGCACGACTTCACGATCGCTACGGTGCCAGCGAGATTCGCCGAACTCGGCGACCTGCACGCCGGCATCGACGACGCGGTGTTCTCGATCGAACCGCTTCTCGAATGGGCCGAACGCGACGAGCACGACGGCGCCGCCGATCCCGGTGGAACCGACCTGGACGACTGAAGGATGGCTGTGAAACGTAGCGCGATCGTGTGGTTTCGGCGCGACCTCCGCCTTGGTGATCTCCCGACCCTGCTGAGCGCTGCCGATGCGGCGGACCACTGCCTGGCATTGTTCGTCCTCGACGAGAAGTTGCTTGGACCATCGGGTCCGGCGCGGCGGACGTATCTGTACCGCTGCCTGCGAGCGCTCGATGAGCAGCTCGGCGGGCGGCTGCTGGTCGTGAAAGGCGACCCCGTCGACGTCTTGCCGAAAGTCGCGTCGTCGATCGACGCCGAGACGGTCCACATCAGCGCCGACTACGGACCGTACGGCACCCGACGGGACACCGAGGTCGGCGAGGCGCTCGGCTCGGTCGAACTCGTCGCGACAGGGTCGCCGTATGCCGTCGCGCCCGGTCGAATTCGCAAATCCGACGACACACCGTACAAAGTCTTCACACCGTTTCGGCGCGCGTGGTACGAGCACGGGTGGCGCGCTCCGGCGCAGACCGATGCGAAGACGGTCCGTTGGCTCGAGCCCGACCTGCCCGACCGCATCGCTATTCCCGACGACGAAGACCTCGGCGAGACAACGCTGCCAGCAGCGGGCGAGGCCGCCGCGCTCGCACGGTGGAAGGAGTTTCTCGCCGAGGATCTCGGACAATACGACGACGCACGCAACCGCCCGGACCTCGATGCCAGTAGCCGGTTGTCACCATTTCTGAAGTTCGGTTGCGTGCACCCGCGGACGTTGCTCGCCGACCTTCGTGGCGACGAGCCGAGCACGGCGACACTGCGAAGCGAACTCGCGTGGCGCGATTTCTACGCCGATGTTCTGCACAACCGACCGGATACCGCCAGGAAAAACTTCGACCGGCGATTCGATCGGATCGAGTACGCCAGCGGACGAGAAGCCGACGAAAATTTCGCGGCGTGGTGTGAGGGTCGCACCGGCTTCCCGATCGTGGACGCCGGCATGCGCCAGTTGCTCGGTGAAGGGTGGATGCACAACCGCGTCCGCATGATCACCGCGTCCTTTCTCACCAAGGATCTCCACTTGCCGTGGTGGTGGGGCGCACGTCATTTCATGAGGCACCTCGTCGACGGTGACCTTGCGTCCAACCAGCACGGCTGGCAATGGACTGCGGGGTCCGGCACCGATGCCTCGCCGTATTTTCGCGTCTTCAACCCGACAACCCAGGGCGAGAAGTTCGATCCCAACGGCGACTACGTTCGGCGCTGGGTGCCGGAACTCGCCGGGGTCGCGGGAAAAGCGGTCCACACGTTGAAGGATTCGCGACCGGACGACTACCCGGAGCCGATCGTCGACCACGCGCATGAGCGGGTGGACGCATTGCGCCGTTACGATGACATCAAGGCGTAGACAAATTGCCTATGTTTGTCTAGACGCAAGACATCAAGACGGGTAATGTCCACGTCACTCCCGAACGGAAAGAACTGCTGGACAGCCCATGATTTCGCCGAAGATCCCGTACGTCACAGCCGCGCACAACCTGTTGCGCGAAACCGTTCTCAGCGCAGTCGACGAGCTCATCCGCCACAACGGGTGGGCGGCAACGAGTATCGCGACCGTCGCGCAGGCCGCCGGAGTGAGCCGGCAGACGGTCTACAACGAGTTCGGCTCGCGCAGATCACTCGGCGACGCATACATCCTGCATCGGTTGGACGAGCTGACCGCGGGAATCACGAAAGCGATGGAATCGGCAGAGACCGAGGTAGGGCTCCGCGCAGCGTTGGAACTGTTCTTCGACATGGCCGACGAGCCGTTGATTCAGACGATCCTGTCCGGCTGGTCGAACCAGGAGGATTTGATCGCGCTCATCCGGATGGCGAACGAGCGGGCGACTGCGCGGCTGGCCGAGCTGTTTCGAGCACGGCGACCCGGGCTGTCAGAGGAACAGGCCGTCGTCGTGTCGGACGCGGTGGCTCGAATCGCTTCGTCGCACGCGGTCGCGCCGACGCTGCCGAGGGAAGTCGCGATCGATCGGATCGTCCAATTGGTCGCGATGATCCTCACGGACGCGCCGATCTCGATCGGATGATGCGTCAGAGTTCGTCCGCCCGGACCAGACCGTCCTGAATCGCGCGGACCACTAGCGCGGCCTTGGTCGGCGCTGGTCGGCCGACGGCTGCGTACTTGGTCCGGATGCGGGCAAGGTGCGTGTCGATCGTTCGGACCGTGATGAACAGGCTCTTGGCTACCAACGCTTTCGATTCGGTCTGGAACCAGCTCAGCAGCACTTCGCGTTCCCGTTGCGACAAGCGCGGCTGTGTTTGTGCGTCGTCGGCACTCATCGCCTTCGCCATGGTCGGGCTCAAATACGAGCGGTCCGTTGCAGCAGCTTCGATCGCTGCGACGAGGTGCGCGCGACCTTCTGCTTTCGACAGATACGTCACGACGCCGAGGTCCAGGCATGCGAGAACGAGCGATGAGTCGGTGTGCTGGGAGTAGATGATGACTCGATAGCCTCGCTCGCAGATGATGCGCACAGCCTCGAGATTCGGCGCTTGCCGGTCGAATTGGAGGTCGAGGATCACAACGTCGATCGGCTGCGGTGCCACTGATTCGGCGATGAACTCCGCCGGTTCGGTGTAGGTCGCGACCAGCGATATCGGTGTCTCGGCGGCCTGACACCAGGCTTGGATGCCGTCGTGAATGACGGCGTGATCGTCGATGACCGCGATCCGCACAGCGTCGGTTTCCGGCACCGCTCAGGTCCTTTTCGAGAGCTCGGCAAGTGGATGACGGACCTTCAACCACGTTTCGTCAGCCAACGTGATCAGCTCGAACGCGGCGTCGCCGGGCAGCCTTTCCACGGCCCGAATTGCGTCCGCTCCGCAGTCGCAGACCACACTGATCGTCACGTCGGTCGCCGACGAAGCAACGACAATTCGAGCTCGCGACCGGCTGTCGGCCAGCAGCATGGACGGAGCGACGAGCAACTCGGTCCGCGCAGTCGCTGGGATGTCAGGCACGTCCGCCGCGATGTCGAACGTGATTGTGGCGCCATTGCTTTCGGCGATGTCGATGCTCGGTTGCAGTTCCTGCAGCAGCGGATGGTCGAAGCTCACGGATTGGGCGAAAAGTCGTCGCATGCGCGCGTCTTCGACACGCGCGGTCGCGCGAACCGCAGGGTCGACGCTGGACAGTTGCGCCGACGCAAGACCGCGGAGCAGCGGCACGACAGCTTTCGACAGATCGTCGAAGCGGCGCCGGTAGTCCCGCTGCAGGGCATCCTCGACTGCCTGTGCCGCAGCGAGCCGAGCACGATCGTTGGTCTCCGCGAGCGCGGTGCGCTCCGCTCGTCGAATCATGTCGGCCAATACGGTGATGAAGATCAACAGACTGCCGCTGCCTGCAGCGCTGTACCCGAGCACTGCGAAACCGGCGCCCTCGACGGACCGCACGCTCGCGACGCCGAACGCCGCAATCCAGGAGGCGACCACCACCGCGAGCGATACAGGCAGCCGGCAGCGAAACGTCAGGGCCAGCAACGTCCAACTCGTACCCGCGATCAGTCGAACGGATTCGCCGAAGAGGCCTTGCAGCGGCGCGACCGCAAACACCAGTCCGATCACCAGCCAGGTCGCAACGGGTGGCCAACTGCGTCTGATGCCGTACGCGGCGAACAGAATGCCTGCGACGTTCGTCGCCATCAGCACTGGTAGCAACCACGTCGGCTCGGTGCCTGCCACGCCGGGTGGTGGCACCGAGAACAAGGCCATGAGACCGGCGGTCATCACGACCCCGTACCCGAGCGCTCGCTGAATGCGCGCAATGCCCCCGGCGGGGTCGGCAATCGGGGCGGGGGCTGTCGACTCATCGGACCGCACGGGCCACGTCATTCGGACGGCAGTTCCGCGTCCAGGCGCGGACGACACAGTCGCTGCACCGCCGATGTGCTGCAGCCGAGCGATGATCGAGTTGCGCACTCCGTGCCGTGCAGCGAATCGCTCACGGGCGGACGAGAACCCGATTCCGTCGTCGGAGATGGCGAGGGATCGGTCCTCGACGTGCACGACCACAGTTTGGGCGTTGGCATGTCGTTCGACGTTGTTGAAGGCCTCCCGTGCCGCAGCAACGACGGTCCGTGCTGTCGCTTCGTCGAGTTCGAGGGATTTCGAGCCCGAGAATCGAACGGCGATCGGAAAGTCGACGACGAGCGTCGCCAGCTGCGCGACGAGATCGATCGTCGTGCCCGTGTCATCGAGCGGCACCAACTCCAGTGTTGCCAGATCGCGCTTCGCTTGGGCTGCGAGGCGGGCAGGATCCACCGCAACGCCCTGGCCGACCATTAGCAAAGTGGATGCGGCGGTGTCGTGCAGCAATGCCCACTGCTCGCGTTCGAACGACCGTCGCGCGAGCGACACCTGGCGAGCAACGTGGGCGCGGTTGCCTTCGGTCAGCGCTTCGTCGGCGAGCTGCGATGCCCGGCGGACCATGCGGCCGATCCACACCGTCAGCCCCCACTCCGCGGCCAACACGAGTCCGTAGCCGAGCGCCAGGGTCGAATATCCGACCACTGACCAGCCAACGATCAACGCCGCCAGAGTCGACGCGGTCACGGCGACGGTGACCGAGGTTCGGGCAACGAGGCCGACCGAGATGATCATCGCCACTGCGACGCTGCCACTTCCGGCTGTGGCTGGCACAACGCCGCCCTCTAGAAGAGACGGCGACCAGCAGATGTAGCCGACGGCAATTGCCATGTCCGCAATCAGCCAGACCGGGCCCGAACGGCGCGTGACCAACCGCGCCACGGACCAGACGACGAGCGTTGCGCTCAGCATCGGCCCTGCAGGCGCGGCCATCTGCCAGACGACGAGATCGACTGCGCCAGTGATCAATACGACGATGTGTCGTAGCCCGAATGCGATCAGTTCGACGAGCCTGCGTGCTTCTCGTGTGGTCAACGGACAGAACCGATCTGGCTGTCCCATTTGCGACTGTCGCGTAAACACCCGACATACACGAGCGCCGGCATCGTGCAGAGTATTTGCCGAGGCGCCGTGCGGTATGTCGCGTTTGCGAGGCGAGGGGTTTCGCAAACTGACGACATCCTCGGCCACCTCGATTCTGATTCCTTGCGACGCAGTTCGACGACGATCTTCCGCCCCCGACGTTGTGGGAACGTTACTTGGTGTGGCGCGTCGGGGCCGCACGGTCCGCGGGATCGGACGCAAGAATGAGGATCGACTGGGGGGAGTTGATCCATGCATCGCCGTCTGCCGATCGCAGCCGAGGCCATGCGCTGGTCGATGGACGGGTGATCAGCGCGGATCGATCCGAAGTGTCGCTTTCGTCCCCTTGTGCGACGTGCCGATCGGTGCCCTACTTGATGTTGTAAGTGCTCGCAGAAAGGGAGGCCCATGCCCGAGCGAGAGCAGTCGCACATCGATAAGAACATCGATCGACGCACAGTGATGATTACCGGTGCGGGGGTTGCTGCCGCCGCATTCGTAGCCGTCGGTTCGAGAGCCGCGCCCAAAGCTTCCGCTACGCCCGCCGAACCCGGCCCGGCGCCCGTGCAGTGCTCGTCGGTTGCGCGGGTGATCGCGCAGACCACCGATATCCCCGTCGGGGGCGGCATGATTCTCGGCGATGTCGTCGTGACGCAACCTACGGCCGGCGACTTCCGAGCGTTCTGCGCAACGTGTACTCATGCGTTCTGCCATCTTTCGACCGTTGCCAACGGAACAATCGATTGCCATTGCCACGGCAGCAAGTTCTATCTGAACGGCAAGGTCGCGCACGGCCCGGCGTTCTTGTCGCTGGCGCCGCGGATGATTCGTGTCGACGGCGAGGCGCTGGTGCTCGAACCCGTTGTGCAGGGTTTGGACATACCGTGCCCAAGTCTGCCGAACGTGCTCCCGAACGAGCCCGAATGGGTGCCGACGATTCCGCCGCTGAGCTGAGACGAGCAGTGCGCAGCACGTCATGATCGCGGTCGTCGATCGTCTCCGTGTGTTCAGCTTGCGCGAATTCGCGGTGCATCGCGGTCGGACTGTTGCCTCGATCGTCGTGATGGCGGTGTCGGCGAGCTACCTGATCGCGGTGTTCGGCATCTTCGGCTCGATATCGGGGTCGGTCGACCGGCTCGCTGGGGGAATCGCGGGAACGGCCGCGCTCGAGGTCGCGGGCATCACCGACGCCGGATTTCCCGACTCGATCGTCGACGATGTCGCTGCGCTTCCGGGCGTTGCAACTGCGGCGCCGATGCTGCGAACGACGGTCGCTACTCCGTCGGGCCACGTGCTGCTGCTCGGCGCGGATGCGAGAAGCGCTGCGCTCGGCAATAACTTGCGCGACGCACTCGGCGGCCGACTCGGCTCGCTGCTCGCGGTGCCCAATGGTGTTCTGATCGGTCCGGGTGTCGGGCATGCGGAAGGCGAGAGCTTCGCGTTGGGAACCGGCACCGTCACCGTCGCGGGGGTGCTGCAGGGCAAACGACTCGCGGACCTCAACGACGGGCATTACATCCTCGCTCCGCTTGCATTGGCGCAGCGCGTCACGAACCGCCCAGGTCAACTCGACTCGATATTGATCACCACCACACCCGATGCCGACCTGGCCACGGTGCGCGCCGCGGTGACAACTGCCGTGAACGGGCGAGCTGTCGTCGGGGACCCGAGCGCACGAGCTGCCCAGGCCAGTGACGGTGTGAAGTTGATGAACTACATGGCGCTGATGGGTGCGACCGTCGCGTTCGTAGTCGGCGCGTTCCTGATGTATACGACTATGACGATGGCGATCACGCAACGCCGTCCGGTCATCTCGATTCTTCGTGCGATCGGCGGTAGACGCACGACGATCGTCCGGGACATGGTGACCGAGGCGGCGATCCTCGGGCTGATCGGTGGAGCGCTCGGTTCGGGCCTCGGAATCGTGCTGGGTCGCGTCGCGATCGGTCGGCTGCCACCCGCCGTGACCCAGGGGCTCGAGGTTCGACTGGAATATTCGCTGCCCGGATTCGCCATTCCTGCCGCGATCGTAGCGACCGTGCTCACCAGCGTGGCAGCGGCCGCTATGGCTGCCCGGCAGGTCTACAAGGTGTCACCGATCGAGGCCTTGGCGTCTGCGGGGGCCTCGACCGCGGATTTCATTCCGCGGTGGCTTCGATTGGTCTGCGGGGTAGGCGCGGTCTTGGTGTTCGCCGGGGCGATCCTCGTTGTAGTGGCGCATGTCGGGCCGATAGCTTTCGCCGCCATGGGCGCACTGTTCGCGGCCGAGATCGCGTTGGGCTTCGCGTTGACCGTCCCGATCGTCCGAGCTACGGCTGCGACGGCGCGGATCTTCGGTTCGGCCGGTGCGCTCGCGGCGGCGACGATCGAGCGCGCGCCGCGGCGGGTGTGGGCCACGGTGATGACCGTCCTTATCGCGGTAGTCACCACCGTCGGGATAACCGGCACAGACAACGACATGATTCGGTCAGCGCGAGGAATCTTCTCCTCGGTCGCCGAGACGGACGTCTGGGTGAGCGCGGACCCGCCGGACACGTATCCGACGACGATCCTCCCGAGTGGGCTGACAGAGCAGGTCGCTGCCGTACCAGGCGTAGCACGGGTGACCGAAGGGTCGTTCGCGTTCGCGGCGGTCGGCGGCAAGCGAGTGCTGCTCGATGGATTCGCTGCACGTACCAACGACTCGCTCTACCGTGCCGTCAGCGAGCAGGTCCGCACGGCAGTGCTCGACGGTCGGGGAGTGGTGGTCACCCAAAACTTGGGAACGGCTCTCGGCGTTGACGTCGGCGACGACCTGGCCTTGCAGACACCACATGGCGAGCAGAACGTGGCTGTCCTTGCGTTGGTGCCGTACTTCTCGACAATCATCGGGACGATCGGCATGAATCTCGATCAATTGCGGCAGTGGTTCGATCGCCCAGGTGCAACAACCCTGCAGGTCGCTGCCGGACCGGGTGTCGATCCAGGCGAGCTGCTGACCGCTGTACGTGCGGTGGTTCCGGCGCCGGGCTACGTCTACGACGGTCCGGCGGCGTTGGTGGGCCTCGAAGCGCCGCTGCAGCAGAGCATGTTCATCGCGACTGCCGTGTGGATCATCGTCGTGTTCGTCGCCGCGATCGCGTTGTTGAACACGTTGACGCTTTCGGTGCTGGAGCGGCGGCGGGAGATCGGCGTCTTGCGGGCGATGGGGTCGAGTCGTCGCTACACCCTGCGAATGATCTTGGCCGAAGCTGCCGGGATCGGTGTGGTCGGTGGTGTTCTGGGGTTGGCATTCGGGTTGGCAGATCAGTGGCTGGTCAGCCTTGTCAGCGGCGACATCATGAATTTCGACGTCAACTTCCGGCCCAGCCCTGCTGCATTGCTCTTCGCCGCGGGTGCGCTCGTCATCAGCCTGCTCGGCTCTGTCCCGCCTGCCGTGCGTGCGGCGCGGCTGAACATCATCGACGCCGTGACCGTCGACTAGTTCGCCGAGTCGGTGAGCGTGGCGAAACCCTGCAGGTGCGGCGTACAGGGCGGCGGCACCAACGTGCGTGGGATGCCGCGCAGGTTCGAGGTGTCGAATCCTGCCGCCGCGATGGCGTCGACTGTGCGCCGGTTGGGCTCGCAGCCCGACGCCAGCCAGGACCACGGTTTGGCGATCAGGTCCTGGAAACGACCCATCGCACCATCGCCACGCACGTGTTCGAGGACGACCAATCGTCCGCCGGGTTTGAGCACCCGGCGAATTTCGGTGAGGGTGGCGCCGACATCATCGACCGAGCACAGCACCAGCCCGACATGAACCGAATCGAAACTGTCGTCCGGAAATGGAATCGACTCACCGACGCCGTCGACGACGTCAGCCTCGATGCCGTGCTTGCGCGCGACGGAGCTGGCCATCCGCCGCATCGCGGGCTCCGGCTCCACTGCGGCGACCGAGGTGACGGCAGGCGGCAGAAACAGGAGATCCGCTCCGGGTCCGATGCCGACCATCAGCAATCGGCCGGTCGCGTTGCTCATTGCCTCGCGCCGATATCGACGGTAGAAGAGCCGGTCGAAAATGGGCATGCCGTACCCGTAGATGTACGGAAAGAGTGGGTTACCGCGTGTCATGCGTTACTCCTTGATCCAGCCGGAACACCGGATAAACGTCGGTCATCAGGGAGGCATAGACCGCGACTCGGTACCGCCAACGAACGATGCCCATCAGCAGGTCGAAGATCCCCTGGTGGACCGTCCCGGTGCAGAGCAGAGCGATGGCCGCAACGAGGCACAGCAATTGCAGCAACGGTTCCATCGCCCATGCGATGAGGTATTGCGGCAGCCCCAGCAGCCACTTCACGAGCACGGCCCATCGCGTCAGTTGTACCGGGTAGTCGACCTCGAGATCGGCGGGGTAGTCGGCCCGAGATTTCAGGGTGAACGGCGGGTATTTGTCGGTCGCGTTCATGGGGAACCGGTAGTTCATCAGTCGCCAGGACCAGCGCAGAACTCCGACGTTGAAGTCGAAGATGGCACGCGGAAATCGTCCGGTGACCAAGACTGCGACGCCGGCGACGACCGTGAGGAGCGGATACGCGATGTAGAGCGCGATCAAGATCGGATAGTGAGGGACGGCCAAGACACACCATTTGACGAGCCACAGCCAGCGTGACGGTGTGTCGGGCTCGGCTCGGACCCGAACCGGGTCCCCGCTGGTCATCGCCCTGGGGAGGTCGCGGTGTGGGCACTGTCGAGGTCCTTTGCGATTGCTGCCGACAACCTGCGATGACTGACCGACCGAAGAAAGGTCGAGAGCACCCAGGTCATGACCGCATCGGGAACCAACGCTGCGGGCCGCATCGCAGCTTCGCCGTGTGATACCTGGAGCGACGCCACCCGCGACACCACCGTGACCCGGTTTCGACGGACCTTCTCGTACCAGCGCAGCGCGGCTGTGACGCCGGACTGGCTCGCTTGGGAGCCAACGCGCGTCAACGCCTCGCACAACACCATCGTGTCGAGCAGTGCTTGGTTGGTGCCCTGGGCCAAGGTGGGCGGCATCGTGTGGGCTGCATCGCCGAGCAGGGTCAACGCGCCCTGATCGACCACCGGCGGAATCGGATGGCGGAAATGCGGATACGGCGAATGCGCAAGATCGTCGGCAGTCAACACGCTCAGGACCGTGTCGACGTTGTCGGACCAGCCTGCGAAATGCGAGCGAATCAACTCGAGTGGACGGTTGGGTCTGATGTAGTCGCGTGTCCACGGCAGGTCGAACCAAAACTGCAGCTCAGCGCCCCCCGCGGGCCACATCCCCAGGTTTCCATGCTCGCCGATGATCACGAAAGCGGTACCCCGGTCGGCGATCTGCGGAACCGATGCCAGTCCTTGCCAGCTGCACCATCCGGTCGGCTGGGCGGCTTGCGCGCCGACGATGTCGCGGACGACCGAGTGCAGACCGTCAGCGCCGATCACCAGATCGCCGGTGGCGAGACTGCCGTCGGCGAACTCGACGCGCATGCCGTCGGCAGTATTCGTCACCGCGACGGCGCAGGATCCGCACCGGACCCGATCCATCGGGAAACCATCGAGTAGGCGCTCCAGGAGCACTCGACGCGGCACCATTCGGACCGGAGCGCCGAGCCGCTCCGCCATCGTTGCGGCGTCGAAGGTGGCGATCTTCCGGCCAGTGGAGGTCATGACCCGCACCGTCGACAGAACCTGGCCTGCCTCCGACATGTCGACGCCCAACTGGGTGAGAACCGTCGCGCCGTTAGGCCAGATGGTCACTGCACCGCCACCCGCTCGCACGGCCGACTTCTGTTCGAAAACCGTGACGTCGTGACCGTCGCGTAGCAGCCCGCGTGCGACGGAGATCCCGCCTACGCCGGCTCCGATTACGAGGACCCGGAGCTGTGGGATCACCCGCGCTCGATGATCGAGGCGAGGCCGACGGTGAAATCGACCGTGATCGGCGAACGTCCACACTCTTCGATTATGGGCGTCGCTGATTACCAGCCGCGACTCTTCCATTCATCGAGGTGTGGGCGCTCGGTGCCCAGCGTCGTGTCGTCGCCGTGGCCGGGGTAGACGATGGTGCTGTCGGGATAGCGGTCGAAGATTTTCGCCGTCACATCGGCGAAGAGTGACGCGAAGTTTTCGGGTGAGGTCGTTCGGCCGAGCCCACCGGGAAACAGCGAGTCGCCGGTGAACAGATGCACGGTCCCGTCGCCGTCGGTCAGGGCCAACGCGACCGAGCCGGGTGTGTGGCCGCGCAGGTGGACGACCTCCAACTGCAGGTCACCGACCGTGACAACCTCGCCGTCGGTCAACGTGCGGTCCGGGGTGACGGGCAGTGGTTTGGCGTCGAGCGAATGGGCGGCTGTCGATTTGGCGGATGGTGCGACGGCGGCCAAGGCCTGCCAGTGGTCGGCATGCTGATGGGTCGTGACCAGCAAGTCCAGTGCGTTCGGCGCCACGGTGTCGAGCAGCGCAGTCAGTCGGTCGGCCTCGTTGGCGGCGTCGATTAGGAGTGCGCGCCCTGTCGCGGAACACTGGACCACGTACGCGTTGTTGTCCATGGGGCCGACTGAGAGTTTGACGATGCTCGCGCCGGGCAATACCCGGCGTTGAGGTGTAGAACCGGGGGAGACGTGGCCGGTGTAGGTGTCGTCGATGGCGATGGGCTGGTCCATATCCCGAACGGTACTCGGCGGTTGCGACGCAATCGCCTACAACAAACTTGTCGGTGGGACCACGTAGCCTCTCCAACCGTGGAGACGAGAAGGGATTGCCTGTGGCGGATCGCCTGATAGTGCGCGGTGCGCGCGAGCACAACCTGCGCGGAGTCGACCTCGATTTACCAAGAGACAGCCTGATCGTTTTCACCGGGCTGTCCGGGTCTGGTAAGTCGAGTCTCGCATTCGACACGATCTTCGCCGAAGGGCAGCGCCGGTATGTCGAGTCGCTGTCCGCGTACGCCCGCCAGTTCCTCGGCCAGATGGACAAGCCGGATGTCGACTTCATCGAGGGCTTGTCGCCTGCGGTCTCGATCGACCAGAAGTCGACCAACCGCAACCCGCGATCGACGGTCGGCACGATCACCGAGGTCTTCGACTATCTCCGTCTCCTCTACGCGCGCGCGGGGTCCGCGCACTGCCCGGTCTGCGGCGAGCTGATTGCGAAGCAAACTCCGCAGCAGATCGTCGACCAGGTGCTTGCCATGGAAGAGGGCATCCGCTTCCAGGTGCTCGCGCCCGTGGTCCGTACTCGTAAAGGCGAGTTCGTCGACCTCTTCGATCAGCTGCACTCGCAGGGCTATTCCCGTGTTCGCATCGACGGCGTCGTGCACCAGCTGACGGATCCGCCGAAGCTGAAGAAACAGGAGAAGCACGACATCGAGGTCGTGGTCGACCGCCTCACGGTCAAGCCGACGTCGAAGCAGCGGCTCACCGATTCGGTGGAGACCGCGTTGCGCTTGGCAGATGGCATCGTCGTTCTCGAGTTCGTCGATCGCGACGAGAAGGCGCACGACCGCGAGCGTCGCTTCTCGGAGAAGCTTGCCTGCCCGAACAGCCATCCGCTCGATATCGACGATCTCGAGCCGCGGTCGTTCTCGTTCAACTCGCCGTACGGCGCGTGCCCAGAGTGCACGGGCCTCGGCATCCGGAAAGAGGTCGACCCCGACCTCGTGGTTCCAGACCCGGAACTGAGCCTCGAGGACGGCGCGATCGCGCCGTGGTCCGTGGGTCAGGCGTCGGAGTACTTCGGTCGGCTGCTGTCGGGGCTTGCCGAGATCCTCGGCTTCTCGATGTCGACGCCGTGGAAGGATTTGCCGCCCAAGGCTCGAAAAGCCGTGCTGGAGGGCAGTTCTGACCAGGTCCATGTGAAGTACAAGAACCGGTACGGCCGAGTTCGCTCGTATTACGCCGACTTCGAAGGCGTCATGCCGTTCCTGCATCGCCGTATGGAGGCGACGGAATCGGATGCGATGAAGGAGCGGTACGACGGCTACATGCGCGATGTGCCGTGCCCTGCATGCAACGGTGCGCGGCTGCGTCCCGAGATTCTCGCCGTCACCATCGCCGCAGGCGATGACAAGAAGTCGATCGCCGAGGTCAGCGCACTGTCGATCACCGAGTGCGCCGAATTCCTCGGCAACCTCACACTCGGTCCGCGCGAGAAGGCGATCGCCGGGCAAGTGCTCAAAGAGGTCCAGGCCAGGTTGGGCTTTCTGCTCGACGTGGGCCTGCAGTACCTTTCGCTTTCGCGTGCGGCCGGAACCTTGTCCGGCGGCGAAGCGCAGCGCATCCGCCTCGCGACACAGATCGGGTCGGGCTTGGTCGGCGTGCTGTACGTTCTCGACGAACCGTCGATCGGTCTGCACCAGCGCGACAACCGCAGACTCATCGAGACACTCACCCGGCTGCGCGACATGGGCAACACGCTCATCGTCGTCGAGCACGACGAAGACACCATCCGGGCATCGGACTGGGTGGTCGACATCGGCCCGCTGGCAGGCGAACACGGTGGCCGGGTGGTGCACAGCGGTCCTTATCAAGAGTTGCTCACCGATCCGGAATCCATCACGGGCGCATACCTTTCCGGTCGTTCCGAGATACCTGTTCCGCTGGTACGGCGGATCGCGAACCGCAAGAAGCAGGTCACGGTGGTCGGAGCCCGCGAGCACAACCTGCAAGGCATCGATGTCAGCTTCCCGCTCGGCCTGCTGACAGCGGTCACGGGCGTCAGCGGATCCGGTAAGTCGACGCTGGTCAACGACATCCTCGCGACCGTCATGGCGAACAAGCTCAACGGCGCACGCCAGGTTCCCGGTCGGCACACGAGGGTCAACGGCCTCGATCAGCTCGACAAGCTCGTGCAGGTCGATCAGTCGCCGATCGGTCGTACCCCGCGGTCGAATGCGGCGACCTACACCGGTGTGTTCGACAAGATCCGGACGCTGTTCGCGGCAACGACGGAGGCGAAGGTCCGCGGCTACCAGCCAGGCCGGTTCTCGTTCAACGTCAAGGGCGGCCGGTGCGAGGCGTGCTCGGGCGACGGCACGTTGAAGATCGAGATGAACTTCCTGCCGGACGTTTATGTGCCGTGCGAGGTGTGTCACGGCGCGCGGTACAACCGCGAGACCCTCGAAGTCCACTACAAGGGGAAGACCATCGCCGAGGTTCTCGACATGCCGATCGAGGAGGCAGCCGAGTTCCTCGAACCGATCACGTCGATTCACCGCTACCTGCAGACGCTGGTGGACGTCGGACTCGGTTACGTGCGGCTCGGCCAGCCAGCACCGACACTGTCCGGTGGTGAAGCGCAGCGCGTCAAGCTTGCCGCCGAATTGCAGAAGCGGTCGACCGGACGCACTGCCTATATCCTCGACGAGCCAACGACCGGCCTGCACTTCGAGGACATTCGAAAGCTGCTGCTCGTGGTGAACGGCCTTGTCGACAAGGGCAATACGGTCATCGTGATCGAGCACAACCTCGACGTCATCAAGACGTCGGACTGGGTGGTCGACATGGGACCGGAGGGCGGGTCCGGCGGCGGCGTCGTCGTCGCGGAGGGCACACCCGAGGACATTGCCGAGGTCGCGGACAGCTACACAGGGCAGTTCTTGAAGCAAGTCCTGGAACGCACGCCACCACCACGCAAGAAGCGGACTCGCAAACCCGCGACCGTCGCCTAAGGCGCCCGGCCGACCGAGTAGGCGGCCGCCGCGTTTCGCACGTCGAGCAGGTATTTGGTCGACTGGTTGTAGGTTTTGACGGCCCGCTGCCAGCCGTCCGGTGACGTGAGGTCGCCGCCGCTGACGCACAGGTATTTTCCGGCGGTCAGTGCTGCGTCGTCGATGCTGTCGTGGTCGGCGAACCCGTCGCCATTGGCGTCTGTGCCGAACCGCTTCCAGGTTTCCGGGATGAACTGGAACGGGCCCATCGCGCGGTCGTAATCGGGGTCGCCGTCCAACGCTCCGCCATCGGTGTCGGCAATGACGGCCACACCGGGCGACCCGTCGAGCGGTACGCCCCGAATCGGCGGACTGACTTTTCCATCGGCCTCCACCTCGGAGCCGTGATAGGTACCGTGCTTGCTTTCGATCGCCGCGATGCCGGCCAATGTCGTCCAGGCGATGCCGCAATCCGGTCGGCTCCGGGCCATCACCGCTGCCGCGTAGCCATACGCCTCCAACGACACGATAGGGATGCCGAGGTCGGGGGAAAGGTCCATCGCCCACGAACGAAGCTGACCAGCTGTGCGCCCTGGCGCATCGAGATCGATCGGTGGGACAGCGATGCCCGCCCCTGGTGGGATCCCTTCCGGAATGTCTACGAGATCGTGGCGATCTCGTGCAACGAGTGCGACGAAAGCTAGACCGATCAGCAGAATCACGACGAGGCCAACGGTGAACGCACCCAGTCCGCGCAATGTCTGTCTGCCGCTCACCTTTTCCAGAGTATGCGTTGGACTAGGCTGCTCCTCTGTGACTAGAGCCGTCGTCGTCCGGTCGATACTGCTAGTGGCTCTGCTGCTTTCGGCGGCGAGTATGTGCCCGGCGATCGCCGATGCGGCGCCCGGATCGGTCGTCGACAACGAGCCGCTGCCGCGCGAAATCTGGGTGCCTGGTTCCGCGGATGCTCGTCGCCTCACCTACTGGACCACCGGACCCGACGGTCCAGCATTGAGCAGCGGCGCGGTCTATCTCCCGGCCGGGCAGCCACCGCCCGGCGGGTGGCCTGTCGTCGCCTGGGCGCACGGCACCCTCGGACTCGGTGACCAATGCGCGTACAGCATCCACGGTCCGTTGCTTCCCGAACGCGATTACCCCTACCTGCAGACGTGGATGTCGAAAGGCTATGCGGTCGTCGCCTCGGACTACGTCGGCCACGGAACCCCTGGCCCCACCGAGTATTTGAACGGCATCGTCGAAGCCCACAGCGTCGTCGACATGGTGAAGGCCAGCACGAGTGAGTTCCCGGCGCTCTCGAAAAAGTGGGTCGTCATCGGCCAGTCGCAGGGCGCAGGCGCTGCGATGACGACTGCGCGATATGCCACCGAGTTCGGCGGCTCCGACCTCGATTATCGCGGCGCAGTCGCGACCGGAGTGCCGTCCTACATCGAGGATCTGGTGTCGAAGCTGGGTCCATCGGTGCCGCCGATCACGCTCGGCCACAGCCTCAACACCTACCTCGTCTACATCCTCAACGGTCTACGCGCGACCTACCCGGCTCTGGATATCGATTCGTTGCTGACCCCGCAGGGCGTCGCGCTGCTGAATCAGGCCGACACCCTGTGCTACGACGAATTCGGTGACGTCGTCGGAGGTTTGGCGATCGGCTCGCTGTTCACCCGACCGCTGTCCGCGATTCCCGGAATCGACCAGATCTTGCGCGGCTATATGGGAATTCCCGAAACCGGCTACGACCGACCCTTCTTCATCGGACAAGGCCTCTTCGACACCGACGTTCCGCCCCCGACCACCATGGCCTTGGCAGCCAGGCTCGCGGCCAACAACGAGCCGATCACCTTCCGCGCCTACCCGACCACTCACAGCGGAACGATGAACCAATCCTTGCCCGACACAGTGCCTTTCGTCGCGGGATTGTTCGGCTAGCCCCTTGAGCGCCGAAAGTGCAGTTTTTCAGGCAATTTCGGCGGTTCTTGCCTGAACAATGACACTCTCGCCGAACTCGCTCGACTAGCCCTCACGAAGCGTCGAGCGCATAGAAATGGTGGCGAAATCAGCCCTCGGAGCCACCATTTGTATGCACTGGGTCTCAGCGGTTCGCGACCTTATCGATGATCTCGGCAAGTTCGGCGGGCTTGGAGAACATCGGCCAATGACTGGTGGGCAGGTCGATGTATTCGGCGTCGATTTCGCGCAGTTCCTGGGCCATCGGGTGACCGGCATCGCGGAATTGCAGCAGGACCTCGGACGGCAGCGCATTGCAGACGATTGTCGTGGGAACGTTCCGCCGAGCCGGGTTGGACAGCGCTAACGGTTCACGTGCGACGAGCGCAGGCTCCGGGACCGCGAGTTCGCGGATGCGCGCCAAGGTCGCGTCGTCGAGTCCGTCGAGGCTGTTGCCTGAGGCCTCTTGCTCCGCCCACGTCGGCAGCGGCCACTCGGTGAGTGATTCGTCGAGTTCGGAGTTGATGGCGAGCCCATCGGCGAGGGGGCCAGCGTCGATGTAGATCACGCGCTCGAATCGGTCGGGCGCGATATCCGTCGCGATGTATGCCGGTCCAGCGCCGCCGCTGTGTGCCACGAGAACCGAACCTTTGTCGGCGACGTCGAGGATGGCGCGAGCCTGATCCGAGAGCGTGACGCCGGCCCGATCGGCGTCGGGCGCCAGACCTGGCAGCGTCAATGACGTCACTCGGTTTCCTCGTTCGCGTAGGTCAGCGGCAACGGCGTCCCATGCCCACGCGCCGAGCCAAAATCCTGGGACGAGAACGATGTGCTTTGTCATGCCAGCCACAATGCCATCGGCCTGGTGACACCTGCCTGTCACTATTTATGTCACGATTTATCGATGCAGCGAGCGGCCCGACTTCACGCGATCATGGAGGAACTGCGCCGCGTCGGTGACCGTGGCCGAACAGCCGAACAACTCGCACACCTGTTGGAAGTCACGACGCGGACGATCAAACGCGACATCGCGACTTTGCAGGCGGCCGGCAGCGCCATCGCGGCGCAGGCGGGTCCGGGCGGCGGGTACTTCCTCATCGGCCAGCCGTCGCTGCCACCGGTCAATTTCACATCGGCGCAGGCAGTCGCGATCGCGGTCGCGTTGGCGATGAACCGCGACGCGCCGTACGCACAGGACGGTCGCGCTGCGCTGGCCAAGCTGCTCGATGTCATGGACCCCGCCTCTCGGCAGCAGGTCGAGAAAGTGGGCGCACGGGTGTGGGTGCGTGGGGCCGACGGTTCGGCGGCGACTATCCGCCGAGCGATCGAGGAGGGCGTGGAGCGGAACCTCGTCGTCTCGCTCGGCTACACGGACGGCGACGGAAACCGATCCCTCCGCAGAGTCGAGCCACAGCTTTTGGCGTTCACCGACGGCCATTGGTACGTCATCGGATGGTGTCTGACGCGCAACGCTGTGCGGTGGTTCCGCCTCGACCGCGTGACCGATGCAGCGGTCACGACACGCCAGTTCGAGCCGCGTGACCCCGCTGTCTTCGGCGAGCCACCAGCCGACGCGTTTCCGATCCGCGGGTGAACCGTAAAGCTTACGATCGACCGAGGTTGAACGCCGATCTCGGAGGTGTGCGATGGCCAGCACAGGACAGTACGACCACGCGCGCCGTTCGCGAGCGGCGTGCGTTCTCGAATTCCTCGTGCTGGCCGGGGGAGCAGCGCTCATCGCTTTGGCAGTCGCGGTGTGGGCAATCTACGGACTGCTCCAGGTCATGAGCCTCAGCTCGCTCGTCTGGTGGGCGATCGGCGTCGTCCTCCTGGGCGGCGGGATCTTCCTCGCAGGGTGGTTCGGCGTACTCGAATACTGGGACGGCCGACCGTGGCGCGAATTGGCAGACAAGGGCCGCGCCGGCCAAACCGAAACCGTGCGCACGGCTGATGGTGCCAAGCTGCACGTCGAAGTGGAGGGACCGGCGAACGCGCAGACGACGGTCGTCTTCGTGCACGGGATTCAGATGAACGCGAGCTCGTGGCGTTTTCAGCGAGCAGCGTTGGCGGACAGCTCGGTCCGCAGGGTCAGCTACGACGCGCGTGGGCACGGCAAGTCCGACGCGCGAAAGCTGGACCAGAAGGTCCGCGGTGTGCGGCAACTGGCAGAGGACTTGGGGTTGGTCATCGATGCCACCGCGCGGACCGGCCGACTCGTCCTGTGCGGCCATTCGATGGGTGGCTTGACCGTTCTTGCGCTCCCCGTCGTTCGCCCGGATCTCGCCCTCCGCACCAGCGGTTACGTGCTGTGCTCGGCGACGCCGGACCGACTCGGCACGACCATGACCTTCGGCCTGTGGCGGATTCTCTCGCCGGTCAGCTGGCTGATGCGTCGTGAAGCGGCCGGTTTCCTGTTGGTGCTCGACGCGCTGCCCAGGTTCGTTCCGCGATTGATGGGGCTGGCGCCGTACCTGCTGTCGCTGCGATATTTCGCAATTGGCAAACGGGGTTCCAAGAAGGCGTTACGCACGACTGCATCGATCGTCTACGCCAACGGTTTTCGCCAGACCGGCGACCTCGTCGCGGCGATTCTCGATCACGACGAGCGGCCGACGTTGGCCGCGTTGGGCGACGCGCATGTCGCTGTGATCGAGGGTGCCAAGGATCGAATCGTTCCCGCCCGAGATCGCAATTTCATCGGTTCGCTACCCGATGCGACGCTGACGACTGTCGACAAATGCGGGCACATGACGATCCTCGAGGCCAAGGACGAAGTCAACGCCGAGCTGCTTCGCATCGTCACGGCAGTCGAGAGCGAGAGCGTCGGCGCCGGACCGAACATCGTCATGTCGAAAAACGATGCCGCGACCGAGACCAACGAGCCTATGACGCCCGCTTACAAGTCGACCGGCGGCAGCATCATCGACAGCCTGGGTGACCTGGTCGAGACGGTCGAGGGCATGACCCCAGCCGGACCGATACGGGACGGCCTGCATGGGATTCACAAATTGCTAGGTGTCCAGCACGAGAACCATTAGGTCCAGACGGGTCCGGTCAGCTTCTCTCCCGGGCCTTTGCCTGGCTCGTCGGGGTGCGCAGACGATTCGCGGAACGCCTTCTGCAGCGCCTGCAAGCCCTCGCGGATCGGACCAGCGTGCGGACCGAGGTACTCGACCGACGCCGTGACCAGGCCGGCGAGCGCAGTGATCACCCGACGCGCTTCGTCGAGGTCACGGTGGGGGCTGTTATCCGGGTCCGGATCGGACAGTCCCAGCTTCTCGGCTGCCGAACTCATCAGCATCACTGCAGCTCGGCTGATTACCTCGACCGCAGGGACGTCGGCTAGCTCACGGACGGGTTGGTCGCTCACGGGTGCCGACGCTACCGTTCCCGTGCGCGTGTCTCACTGCCAGAGGGGTGAAAATCACGCACAGTTTCCGACGATTCGGTCGCGACGTGCATAAATGCTAGACTTCTCCCCGACGACCTCCCTGAACGGTTCATGCGAACCCTCAGGGCAGTAAGTGGAGCCCGACTCCCACCGTTGCGCGGCAAGCACACGCTACGGTTCCGGTCGCTCGTTCGAGGCGTCTTGCATTAGACACCGCGAATGAGCTCCCTCGATATTTTCGAGGGGTTGTCGCCATGCCTATGGGCTGTGCGTCAGCAGATCGGTCGACAATCGGGCCTCGCATCGGAAACGACGCGGGGTTCTTTGCGTTGAGTACGGGAAGGGTTCCAGGCTGCGGGCGGTTGTCATAAGGACACCGCTCTACCTAGGAGGCCCCATCACCACAGAGACCCGCATCAACGATCGCATCCGTGTTCCCGAGGTCCGTCTTATCGGACCAGGCGGTGAGCAGGTTGGGATCGTGCGTGTTGAAGATGCACTTCGCGTCGCCCTCGAAGCCGACCTCGACCTCGTCGAGGTTGCTCCCGATGCCCGTCCACCGGTCTGCAAGATCATGGACTACGGCAAGTTCAAATACGAGACGGCGCAGAAAGCGCGGGAGTCTCGCAAGAACCAACAACAGACTGTCATCAAGGAGCAGAAGCTCCGTCCCAAGATCGACGATCACGACTACGAGACGAAGAAGCGCAACGTGATTCGCTTCCTCGAGGTCGGTTCGAAGGTCAAGGTGACGATCATGTTCCGCGGTCGCGAGCAGTCCAGGCCCGAATTGGGTTACCGGTTGCTGCAGCGTCTAGCCGCGGACGTCGTCGAGTTGGGATTCGTCGAGACTTCGGCAAAGCAAGATGGCCGCAACATGACCATGGTGCTCGCGCCCCACAAGGGTGCGAAAACCCGCGTGGCGGCTCACCAGCGCGCATCGGATCCGCCCGCAACGGCAGCTCCGCAGGCGCCTGCAGCACCCGCTGCACCGAGCGGCGAAGCCACCAGCGGCTAGACCACCACATTTCACAATGTGAACAGAGCACGACCGAGAACCAGGGGATTTCAATGCCAAAGATGAAGAGCCACAGCGGCGCCTCGAAGCGATTCAAGGTGTCCGGGCGCGGCAAGCTGCTCCGCGAGCAGGCAAACCGTCGCCACCTGCTCGAGCACAAGTCCAGCCGCCGGACCCGTCGCCTCGAGGGCACGGAGTCGGTTGCAAAGGTTGACGCTCCGCGCATCAAGCGCTTGCTCGGTATCTAACTTGACCATCGGGGCGTAACTGCCCCCAGATCGACAGGATTTTCCAGTGGCACGCGTTAAAAGGGCGGTCAACGCCCAGAAGAAGCGTCGGAGTGTACTCGAGGCATCGAAGGGCTACCGCGGTCAGCGTTCGCGCCTCTACCGCAAGGCCAAGGAGCAGCAGCTCCACTCGCTCGGCTACGCATACCGCGACCGCCGGGCGCGCAAGGGTGATTTCCGCAAGCTGTGGATCACCCGCATCAACGCCGCGGCTCGCGCCAACGACATCACGTACAACCGCTTCGTCCAGGGCCTCAAGGCCGCTGGCGTAGAGGTCGACCGCAAGATCCTCGCGGAACTCGCGGTGTCGGACGCCGAGGCGTTCGCCGGCTTGGTTGCGATCGCGAAGGCAGCACTGCCTTCGGATGTAAACGCTGCCAACGCACCGGCTGCTTGATTCACGACCCACGACCCGTGGAGCCCCTCACCGAGCGGACTCCACGGGTCGTCTCGTCTGTAAAGCTGCATCGCACTGCCGATCGTAAGAAGACCGGCGAGTTCCTCGCGGAGGGAGCGAACGCGGTCGGGTCGGCACTCGACGGGGGCCATGTCAGCGAGCTGTTCTACACAGCCGACGCCGGCGCACGCGCGATGGCGCTCGTCGATCGTGCGTTGAAGTCAGGACTGCGGGCATCGCTCGTCAACGACAAGGCCGCCCGAGCACTGGGAGACACGGTCACGCCGCCAGGACTGGTCGCCGTCTGCCGCCAGATCGACGTTCCGTTGTCGCAAGTGCTCGGCGCAAAGCCGCGGTTGCTGGCCGTTCCGATCGACATAGCCGACCCAGGCAACGCAGGCACTGTGGTTCGCGTTGCTGATGCGGTCGGCGCCGACGGAGTCGTCTTCGCAGGCAACACGGTCGATCCGCACAACGGCAAGTGTGTCCGCGCGTCCGCAGGCAGCCTGTTCCATATCCCCATCGCACGGGAGCGCAGCATCGACTCGGTGCTCGACAGCCTGACCGATATTCGGTTGTTCGCCACCGCGGCCGATGGTGAAGTAGATCTGGACGATGCAGACGAACTGCTCGACGGCCCGACCGCATGGCTGTTCGGCAACGAAGCCCATGGTCTGCCGTCCAGCGTTCTCGCTCGCGCCGATCACCGCATTCGCATCCCGATCCAGGGCCGTGCGGAGAGCTTGAATCTGGCTACGGCAGCGGCGATCTGTCTGTATGCGAGCTCACGCGCGCAACGAAGGGGCAAATCAATCTCGTAGGATCAAATTCCTACATAGACGAGGTCAGGAGTTGGCACCATGGATCCGCTGAGCGAAGAGTCCCTCGCAGCGGCAGCCGCCGCAGCTGAGAAGGCGTTCGCGGCGGCGGCCGATTTGGACGCGCTCGCCGAAGCCAAAACCGAGCATCTGGGCGACAAGTCTCCTATTGCGCTGGCGCGCCGCGGCATGGGTGCACTGCCGAAAGACCAGAAAGCCGACGCAGGCAAGCGAGTGAACGCCGCGCGGGTTCGGGTCAACAACGCTTACGAAGCACGCCGCGCCGTGCTGCTCGCCGAACGCGACGCCGCAGTCCTGGAAGCCGAGTCGATCGACGTGACGCTGCCGGCAACCCGTCGAGCTCTCGGCGCTCGCCATCCGATCACCGTCATCTCCGAGCAGGTCGCCGATATCTTCGTCGCGATGGGCTGGGAGGTTGCCGAGGGGCCGGAGGTCGAGACCGAGCACTTCAACTTCGACGCACTGAACTTCTTGCCCGATCACCCGGCACGGACGATGCAGGACACCTTCCACGTCGCGCCCGAGGGATCCCGGCAGGTACTGCGGACCCATACGTCGCCGGTCCAGATCAGGACGATGCTCGAGCGTGAGCTGCCCATCTACGTCGTCTGCCCCGGCCGGACCTTTCGTACCGACGAACTCGACGCGACCCACACGCCGGTGTTCTCGCAGATCGAGGGCTTGGCGGTCGACAAGGGCCTGACGATGGCGCATCTGCGGGGGACGCTCGATGCGTTCGCGCGCGGCATCCTGGGTCCGGACGCACGAACCCGCATGCGCCCCAATTACTTCCCGTTCACCGAGCCGTCTGCCGAGGTCGACGTCTGGTTCCCGAGCAAGAAGGGTGGCGCGGGCTGGATCGAGTGGGGCGGCTGCGGCATGGTGAATCCGAATGTGTTGCGCGCATGCGGCATCGATCCCGAGGTCTACACAGGCTTCGCGTTCGGCATGGGCCTCGAGCGAACCCTGCAGTTCCGCAACGACATCGACGACATGCGCGACATCGTCGAAGGCGATGTCCGGTTCACGCTGCCATTCGGCGTGCAGGCCTGAGAAAGAAAGCGACTTCGACGTGCGAGTAGCGCAATCCTGGTTGACCGAGATCCTCGACCGGGCCAATCCCGGCTGGTCGGTGACTCCCGAGGAGTTGGACGCGGGTTTCGTGCGCGTCGGACTCGAGGTGGAAGAGGTCGACCCGTTGCATCCGGTCGACGGTCCGTTGGTGGTCGGCCGAGTGGCCGACATCGAGGAACTCACCGAGTTCAAGAAGCCGATCCGGTTCTGTCAGGTCGACGTCGGTGAAGCAGAGCCGCGTGGAATCGTCTGCGGCGCACGGAACTTCTCGGTGGGCGACCTGGTCGTCGTTGCCCTGCCCGGCGCCGTGCTTCCGGGTGGCTTCGAGATCGCGTCGCGCAAGACCTACGGTCGCGTCTCGGACGGCATGATCTGCTCGGTCGCCGAACTCGGTGTCGGCAAGGACCATTCGGGGATTTTGGTCCTCGAACCCGGGACCGCGAAGCCGGGATCCGACGGCAACGAGTTGCTCGGTCTCGGCGACACCATCATCGAACTCAACATCACCCCCGACCGCGGCTATTGCTTCTCTCTTCGTGGCCTCACCCGTGAACTCGCGTGCGGTTTCGACCTTGAATTCGCCGACCCTGCAATCGAACTCGCGCAGAACGCCAAGGGCGAAGCGTGGCCCGTGACGGTCGAGCCCGATTCCGGCGCGACGCGATTCGCGCTGCGCAGGGTCACCGGGATCGACCCACAGGCGACGAGTCCGTGGTGGTTGCAACGCCGTCTGCTGTTGTCGGGCGTGCGGCCGATTTCGCCTGCGGTCGACGTCACCAACTACGTGATGCTCGAGCTCGGCCAGCCGCTGCACGCGTTCGATGCTGCAAAGCTCAACGGCGGGTTGGTCGTTCGTCGCGCGACAGCGGGAGAGAAGCTGTCCACTCTCGACGATGCGGAGCGAGTGCTCGACGTGGAAGACGTCGTCATCGCAGACGACACCGGCGTGATCTCACTTGCAGGGGTGATGGGTGGCGCGACGACAGAGGTCGGCGGCGAGTCGACCGACATCCTGCTCGAGGCAGCGACCTGGAATCCACTGGCGATCTTCCGCACTGCCCGCCGGCACAAGCTGTCGTCGGAGGCCTCGAAACGATTCGAGCGCGTCGTAGACCCCGCCCTCAACATTGCCGCGCTCGATCGTGCCGCCTCCCTGCTGGTCGAGATCGCCGGTGGCACAGTGGAAGACGTCCTCACCGATGTCGGTGGCGCGCCTGCAGCACGTCCGTCGATCAAGATCGCGGCCGATCTCCCGGACCGCATCGCTGGAGTGTCCTACCCGGCAGGCACGACGGTCAGTCGTCTTACGCAAATCGGTTGCGCCGTCAAGGGAAAGGGCACGCTGGCGGTCACGCCGCCGTCGTGGCGGCCCGATCTCGTCCAGCCGGCCGACCTCGTCGAGGAAGTGCTGCGGCTCGAAGGGCTGGAGCAGATTCCGTCAGTGCTGGTCGCGGCGCCGCCCGGTCGCGGTTTGACCGCGGCCCAGCGACGGCGGCGCGCGCTCGGCCGTGCCCTCGCCTTCGAAGGTTTCGTCGAGGTACCCCCGCCGGTGTTTCTGCCGACGGGCGTGTTCGATATCTGGGGGCTCGACCGGGACGATCCGAGGCGCCACACCGCCCGCGTGCTGAATCCGCTGGAAGCGGACCGACCCGAATTGGCAACGACCCTGCTACCCGGTTTGCTCGAAGTGGCCGGCCGCAATATCGCTCGGGGCCAGCGTGACCTGTCGATCTTCGGGATCGCGCAGGTCGTGCAGCCCGGTCCGAACACCCGTGCCGTGGATCCGCTGCCTGTCGATCGCCGACCCACCGACGACGAGATCGCGGTCCTGAAAGCCTCGTTGCCTGCGCAGCCCGTCCACATCGCGGGCGTCTTGACCGGTGATCGCGAACCGCGAGGCCCGTGGGGGCCAGGTCGGCCTGCCCAAGCCGAAGACGCGTTCGCGGCCGTCGAAGCAATTGCGTTGACCGCTGGCGTCACCATCGAACGGCAGGCTGCCCAGCAGCTGCCGTGGCATCCCGGCAGGTGCGCAGCGCTGCTCGTCGACGGTGTCGTCGTCGGTCACGCAGGGGAACTGCACCCTGCGGTGCTCGAGCGGTCGCATCTGCCGCGTCGGACGTGTGCGTTCGAACTCGATCTCGATGCGCTGCCGATCGTCGAATCCCTGCCTGCACCTGCTGTTTCCCCGTTCCCTGCCGTGCTGCAGGACGTGTCGGTGGCGGTCGACAAGTCGGTTCCCGCGTCCGTGGTCGAGGCAGCGCTGCTGTTCGGTGCAGGCGATCTGCTCGAGGACATCAGACTGTTCGACGTCTACGAGGGCGAGCAGCTCGGCGGCCGCAAGTCGCTCACGTTCGCGCTGCGCATCCGCGCCCACGACCGCACCCTCACCGAAGACGAGGCCAGCGCGGTCCGGGATGCGGCCGTTGCTGCCGCGGCCACAGCTGTCGGCGCCGAACTCCGGAGCTGAGTAGCCTGGGCGTCGTGGTGGACAACAGCGACGCACTCGCATGGTTACGTACTTTGACCGACCAAGAACTGCGGGATGTGGTGCGAGACGTCACGGCGGATCGACCCGGTCTCGCGGCATTGCATGCGGCGGCGGTCGGGAATGTGCCACCGCCGGTGCAGCTTCCGGCTGTGGCACCTGCGCCGGTGATCGCGCCTACGGTCCAGGCACCTGCGCCTGACTACACCGACGCCGGTGTTCCTACGCTCGATCGCGTCCGCGACAAGATCGACCAACGCTTCGGCACTTCGCTGGGCCGCCGCGAACTCGACAAGTCGACTCCTGCAGGTCAGTCGCTGCAAGAGCAGTGGGATGCACGCGAAAAGGCCGGTCGTGAGCGGCTGGAAGAGATTCGCCGCTCCGTGCACGGCACCGAAGACAAGCCGAAGGGCACCGAGTGACCGCGGATCCGAAGGAGTTGGCCGATCGGCTGCTCGACGCCCAGGTCGAGTTCGTACTCGCAGAGCTGACGGGCGAACGCTTCAAAGACGTCGTGGCACGCGACGTTGCCGACGTCCTTGCGGTGGCCGACACGATGATCGTCTCCGAGGTCGTCGACAGCGCGATGGTCAAGGCCGTTGGTCATCGACTCACAGACGCGGTCGGCGGCAGCGACATCATCGAGGATATGACGGTCGCCGTCGCGGACGCGATCTACGACATGGCCGCCAGCGACGAGTACACCCTCGGCGACGTAGTCGACCGCGAGCCGGTCGCGGCGTTGATCGAGAAGTTCCTGACGATGAACACGCTGCACGATCGTGCGCTGGAGCGACTGACCGAAAGCCCGCTGGTCGCCAACATCGCGTCGTCCTTCGTAAACAAGATTGTCGCGGACTTCATGGCAGCCAACCGTGCTCGGGCCGAGAAGGTGCCTGGCATGTCGGCTGTGCTGAAGATGGGGAAGGGTGCGGCAACCAAGGTCCGGAGTGCGGGTGATCGACACTTCGAGGGGTTCCTCGGCGACGTCGCTGGAAGGGGCGCTCAATTTGCGTTGCGCCGCACCAACAATGCAATTCGAGAGCTCATTCACGACGCCCCGCTGCACGACGCGGCCATGGAGTTCTGGGATCTGCATGCCGACGAGCCGGTCAGCGGACTCCGCGAGTACCTGACCCAGACGGACCTGCGCGAGCTGGTTGTGATCATTCACGAGATCGCGAGGACCTCGCGCAACAAGGAGTACATCGGTCACGCTATCGACGCGGGCATCGACGTCTTCTTCGAGAAGTACGGTTCGCATACCCTTGCCGGACTTTTGGTCGAGGTCGGGATCAGCGCAGACGAGGTCGTCACCGACATCGTCGCCTTCGCCCCGCCCATCCTCGAGGCAGCGAAGTCGGATGGCGTTCTCGCGGCCCAGATCCGGTCACGGTTGGCTCCGTTTTTCACCTCCGACGCGACCTTGGCCTTGCTTTCCGACGCAGGTGCGGCCGCTATCGTGACCTCATGACTCGAGCCGTACGCGCCGTCTTCGTTGCAGCACTCGCCACAGTGGTGATGGGTGCGTGCACGACGGCAGCGCAGACCGCGCCCGCACCTTTGCCGGAGAAGCTCCCGCTCGGCGCCGTCGTCGTTCTCGATCCAGGGCACAACGGTGGCGGTACGCCAGCGGAGCTGAATCGGCAGGTGCCGACCGGTCGCGGTGGGACGAAGGCGTGCAACACCAGCGGTACCTCGACGAACACCGGCTACTCCGAGCATGCGTTCACCTTCGACGTCGCGAACCGAGTCCGCGATCTGCTCACGCTGCGCGGCGTTCAGGTGATCATGACCCGAAACTCCGACGACGGCGTCGGACCGTGCGTCGACGAACGGGCGGCGATCGGCAACCGTGCCAACGCGGCTGCGGTGGTCTCCATCCATGGGGACGGCAACGATTCCGCGGATGCGCGCGGCTTCCATGTCGCCTACTCGGCACCCCCGCTCAACGACGCTCAGGGTGAGCCGTCGATTCGGCTCGCGACCACGCTGCGCGACGCATTGGCGGGCGCAGGATTCGTGCCATCCAACTACGTCGGGTCCAATGGGTTGAATCCACGTGAGGATCTGGCCGGTCTGAATCTGTCCGAGCGCCCGTCTGCACTCATCGAATGCGCCAATATGCGCGATCCGATCGAGGCCGCGATCTTGTCGTCGCCCGACGGCAGGCAGCACTACGCAGAGGTCATCGCGAACGGGATCGTGGCCTTCCTCGGCTGAGTGCGGAGTTTCAGGCACCATTCTATGAATGAGCTTGCATGATGGTGCATAATAAATCGCATGGGAGATTGGACGCCTGAAAGCCCAGGCACCGTTGCGATCGCAGGAGCGAGCGGCTACGCCGGTGGCGAGATCCTGCGACTGTTGTTGGGCCACCCCGCATACCAGAGCGGTGCATTGACCATCGGCGCGCTGACGGCGGGCGGAAACGCAGGCAGCACGCTCGGCGAGCACCATCCGCACCTGTTGCCGATCGCCGATCGCGTGCTGTCGGCGACCACGCTCGACGAGCTTGCGGGGCACGACGTCGTCTTCCTCGGCCTTCCGCACGGGAATTCCGCGGAGATTGCCAAGGCGCTTCCGGAGTCGACCGTCATCATCGACTGCGGTGCGGACTTCCGATTGACCGACGCCGCTGCGTGGGAGCGCTACTACGGCAGTGCGCATGCGGGTAGCTGGCCCTACGGTCTTCCCGAGCTTCCGGGTGGCCGGGAGAAGCTGGTCGGCGCAACGAGAATCGCGGTGCCGGGGTGCTACCCGACGGCAGCGAGTCTCGCGATGGCTCCCGCCGTTGCTGCGGGAATCGTGGAGCCGCGCATCAATGTCGTTGCGGTCAGCGGCGCGTCCGGCGCAGGGCGCGCGCCCAAAGCCAATTTGTTGGGCGCCGAGGTGATGGGGTCGGTGCGGGCGTACGGCGTCGGGGGAGTGCATCGGCACACGCCCGAGATCATCCAAAACCTGGGCGCTCTGACGGATTCGACTGTCACCGTGTCGTTTACTCCGGTCCTTGTGCCGATGCCTCGTGGCATCCTCGCGACCTGCACCGCGCCGACGACGGCGACGCTGGCAGAGGCGCGTGCGGTGTACGAAAAGGCATACGCCGACGAGCCTTTTGTCCACGTCCTTCCGGAAAACCAGTTCCCACAGTCCGGTTCGGTGGTGGGATCGAACGCGGCAGTGCTCGGCGTGGCGGTCGACGAGGGCGCAGGCCTGCTCGTCGTGATCGCCGCGATCGACAACCTCACCAAAGGCACGGCCGGCGCTGCAATTCAGTCCATGAACCTCGCCCTCGGTTTCCCCGAAACCGATGGGCTCTCGACGGTGGGAGTAGCTCCTTGAACGGCAAATTGCTTCGCACGCAAGGCGTCACCGCTCCTGCCGGCTTTCGAGCCGCGGGTATCAAGGCCGGAATCAAGAAGAGTGGTAAGGCGGACTTGGCGCTCGTCTTCAACGAGGGCCCGGAGACTGCGGCCGCCGGTGTGTTCACCTCCAACAAGGTCAAAGCTGCGCCGGTGTTGTGGTCGCAGCAGGTCCTTACGACCGGTCGGGTCCGCGCGGTCGTCCTCAATTCCGGCGGGGCGAATGCCTGTACGGGCGCGCCGGGCTTCCAGGACACCCACCGGACCGCTGAGGAACTGGCTGCCGCACTGAGCAATTGGGGGACCGAGACCGGCGCGATCGAGGTCGCCGTCTGCTCGACCGGGTTGATCGGCGATCGGCTGCCGATGGAGAAGTTGGTGCCTGGCCTCACCGAGATCGTGCATGAACTTGCGGGCGGAATCTCGGGCGGCACCGACGCGGCGCACGCCATCATGACCACCGACACCGTCGCCAAGGAAGCCGCGTTCCATCACGACGGAAAATGGGTCGTCGGCGGAATGGCGAAGGGTGCAGGCATGTTGGCGCCTGCCCTGGCAACCATGCTGTCGGTGATCACGACCGACGCGGTCGCGACCACCGAGCAACTGAACCAAGCGCTACGCGCGGCAACTCGCCTGACCTTCGACCGCCTCGACGTCGACGGCGCATCGTCGACGAACGACACTGTGCTGCTGCTGAGTTCGGGCGCCAGTGGCGTGGAGCCGTCGCAAGAAGACCTCGACGCCGCCGTGCTGGCCGTCTGTGACGACCTCGCCGCTCAGATGATGGCCGACGCCGAGGGCGTCACCAAACGAGTCCGCGTCACCGTGACCGGCGCGGCGACCGAGGACGAGGCCGTCGCGGCCGCTCGAACGGTCGCGCGGGACAGCCTGGTCAAGACCGCGTTGTTCGGCTCCGACCCGAACTGGGGACGGGTGATGGCTGCCATCGGCATGGCCCCGATCACGCTCGACCCGGACCGGATCTCGGTGTCGTTCAACGGCAATCCCGTGTGCATCGATGGCGTCGGTGCACCGGGCGCTCGCGAGGTCGACCTGACCGGCGAAGACATCCACCTGGTGATCAGCCTCGGCATCGGCGATGCCGAGGCGACCATCCGGACCACGGACCTCAGTCATGCGTACGTCGAGGAGAATTCGGCCTACAGCTCATGACCAGCATCGAGTCGCTGACTGCGAGTCAGAAGGCCTACGTTCTGGCCGAAGCACTGCCGTGGTTGCAGCAGTTCACCGGCAAGATCGTCGTCGTCAAATACGGCGGGAATGCCATGGTCGATGACGGGCTGAAGCGCGCATTCGCCGAGGACATGGTGTTTCTGCGGACCATCGGCGTGTTGCCGGTGGTCGTGCACGGCGGTGGACCGCAAATCAGTGCGATGCTGAAAAAGCTTGGTATGCAAGGTGAATTCAAGGGCGGGTTCCGCGTCACGACGCCCGAGGTGATGGACGTCGTCCGCATGGTGTTGTTCGGCCAGGTCGGTCGCGAGTTGGTCGGGTTGATCAACTCGCACGGTCCGTATGCGGTGGGCATCTCGGGGGAAGACGCGCACCTGTTCACCGCTACCCGCCGGACGGTGTTGGTCGACGGCACCCCGACCGACGTCGGACTGGTCGGCGATGTCACGACCGTCTCGCCCGATGCGGTTCTCGATCTCATCGGCGCCGGCCGCATTCCCGTCGTCTCGTCGATCGCACCGGATGTCGACGGCATCGTGCACAACATCAACGCCGACACCGCGGCTGCAGCGCTCGCCGAGGGCATCGGCGCCGAGAAGTTGATCGTGCTCACCGATGTCGAAGGCCTGTACACGAATTGGCCGGATCGCGGCTCGCTGACGTCGCGAATTGCGGCGGGTGCACTCGAAGAGCTGCTGCCGAACTTGGATTCCGGCATGGTGCCGAAGATGGAAGCGTGCCTGCGTGCTGTCCAAGGCGGGGTGCCTTCCGCGCACGTCATCGACGGTCGCGTGCCGCATTCGGTGCTGCTGGAGATGTTTACCGGAGAGGGAATCGGAACGATGGTGACACCCACATGAGCACCCAAGAGCTGCAGCAGCGCTGGGCCGGCGCGATGATGAACAACTACGGCACGCCGAAGGTGGCGCTCGTCCGTGGCGAGGGCGCGGTGCTCTACGACGCCGATGGCAAGGAATACCTGGACTTCCTGGGCGGCATTGCGGTCAACATCCTCGGCCACGCGCACCCGGCGATCATCGAAGCGGTCACCACGCAACTCGGCACGCTCGGCCATACGTCCAACTTCTACGCGACCGAGCCGGGAATCGCGTTGTCCGAGCAGCTCCTTGCACATGTAGGGGCCCCAGGCCGGGTGCTGCTGTGCAACTCCGGCACCGAGGCGAACGAGGCGGCGTTCAAGATCGCCCGGCTCACCGGACGGTTGAAAATCGTTGCGTGCGAAGAGGCTTTCCACGGCCGGACGATGGGCTCGCTCGCGCTGACCGGTCAACCGGCGAAACGTGCACCGTTCGAACCGATGCCGCCGGGCGTCGTTCATATTCCGTTCGGCGACATCGCAGCTCTGGAAGCAGCGGTCGACGACGAGACTGCCGCGGTGTTCCTCGAACCGATCCTCGGCGAGAGCGGCGTCGTCGTTCCGCCCGAGGGTTACCTGGCGGCGGCGCGGGAAATCACCACGCGCCATGGTGCTTTGCTCATCCTCGACGAGGTTCAGACCGGCATCGGGCGCACAGGCTGGTTCTACGCACACCAGGCTGCAGGCATCGTGCCGGATGTGATGACGCTGGCGAAAGGCCTCGGCGGTGGGTTGCCGATCGGTGCGTGCATCGCGACCGGACCCACCGCGGACCTGCTGCAGCCCGGTATGCACGGCACCACGTTCGGTGGCAATCCGGTCTGCGCCGCAGCAGCATTGGCGGTGCTGCGGACGATCGCCGACGACGACCTGATCTCGCATGCCGACTCGATCGGTAAGACGATCGCCACGGGGATCGAAGCAATCGGTCATCCGCTGGTCGATCATGTGCGCGGCGCCGGCCTGCTCATCGGTATCGTGCTCACGGCTGATGTCGCGGCACACGTCGACGCGGCTGCGCGCGAGGCCGGATTCCTGGTGAACCCGGCAAAGCCGGATGTGATTCGGCTCGCGCCACCACTGATCCTGACCGAAGCGCAGGCAAACACGTTCGTCGCCGCGCTCCCTGCGATTCTCGACAAGGCTGGGGAACAATGAGCGTGCGGCATTTTTTGAAAGACGACGACATCACGCCCGACGAGCAGGCTGAAATACTCGCTCTCGCGGCCGCACTCAAGCGCGAGCCGTTCTCGCACCGACCGCTGGAAGGTCCGCGCGCCGTCGGCGTCATCTTCGACAAGAACTCGACGCGCACGCGCTTCTCGTTCGAGGTCGGCATCGCGCAACTCGGCGGGCACGCCGTGATCGTCGACGGCAAGAGCACGCAACTCGGTCGTGAGGAAACGTTGCAGGACACCGGCAAGGTGCTCTCGCGCTATGTCGACGCAATCGTGTGGCGCACGTTCGGTCAGAACCGACTCGAGGAGATGGCAACCGGTGCAACCGTTCCCATCGTGAACGCGTTGTCCGACGATTATCACCCGTGCCAGATCCTCGCCGACCTGCAAACGCTCGCAGAGCGCAAAGGCGAGCTGAAGGGTCTGCGGATGACCTACCTGGGCGACGGCGCAAACAACATGGCGCACTCGTTGCTGCTCGGTGGCGTCACCGCAGGTATCGACGTGACCGTCGCTGCGCCGGAAGGCTTCATCCCTGCGCCGCACGTGCTCGAAGCAGTCCGAGCCCGGGCCGCCGAAACGGGTGCAAAGGCGACCGTCACGACTGATCCGATCGCGGCGGTCGACGGTGCGGACGTCTTGGTGACCGACACCTGGACCTCGATGGGGCAGGAGAACGACGGACTCGACCGCGTCGGACCGTTCCGGCCGTACCAGATCAACGCAGCATTGCTCGCCAAGGCCGACCCCAACGCACTTGTCCTGCATTGCCTTCCCGCCCATCGGGGTGAAGAGATCACCGACGAGGTGATCGACGGGCCGCAGAGCGTCGTCTTGGACGAAGCCGAGAACCGACTGCACGCACAGAAGGCGTTGCTCGTGTGGTTGCTACAACAGCGAGACCTGCGATGACGGTCAATCCGGCGATCGCGCGAACACGAGCTGGACGGCAAGCCCGGATCGTCGAGCTGCTCTCGGCGAACGCGGTCCGTAGCCAGACCGAGCTTGCGGCGCTGCTGTCCGAGGAAGGCATCGAAACCACGCAGGCAACGCTGTCTCGGGACCTCGAAGAACTCGGTGCGATGAAATTGCGGGCCGCAGACGGCGGGGGTGGCGTCTATGTCGTCCCCGAGGATGGCAGCCCCGTGCGCGGGGTGTTCGGCGGTACCGACCGGGTGGCACGGTTGCTGTCGGAGTTGCTGGTTTCGACCGATGCCAGCGGAAATCTTGCGGTATTGCGTACTCCGCCCGGGGCGGCGCACTACCTGGCGAGCGCATTGGACCGCGCATCTTTGCCGGACGTTGTCGGAACGATTGCTGGGGATGACACCATTCTCGTAATCGCGCGCGAACCGACCACCGGCGCGCAGCTCGCCGCGAAAATCGAAGACTTGGCCTGAACGCAAAGAAGGAGCACAAAACAATGACCGAGCGCGTCGTACTCGCCTACTCGGGCGGGTTGGACACATCCGTCGCCATCAGCTGGATCGGCAAGGAGACGGGGGCCGAAGTGGTCTGTGTCGCCATCGATCTCGGTCAGGGCGGCGAGGACATGTCCGTCATCCGGCAGCGCGCCCTCGACTGCGGCGCGGTCGAGTCCGTGGTGATGGATGCACGCAACGAGTTCGCGGACGAGTACTGCCTGCCGACCATCAAGGCCAACGGCCTCTACATGGACCGTTACCCTCTCGTCTCGGCCATCAGTCGTCCGCTGATCGTGAAGCACCTCGTCACGGCTGCCCGGACGCACGGCGGAACCGTTGTGGCCCACGGCTGCACAGGTAAGGGCAACGACCAGGTCCGCTTCGAGGTGGGATTCAATACGCTCGCGCCTGACCTGCAGGTTCTCGCGCCGGTCCGCGACTACGCGTGGACCCGGGAGAAGGCGATTGCCTTTGCCGAAGAGAACAACATCCCGATCAACGTGACGAAGAAGTCGCCGTTCTCGATCGACCAGAACGTGTGGGGCCGCGCGGTCGAGACGGGCTTCCTCGAGGACCTCTGGAACGCGCCGACGAAGGACGTCTACGACTACACCGTCGACCCGACGGTCAACTTCAATGCACCCGACGAGCTGATCATCTCGTTCAAGCAAGGCAAGCCGGTCGCGATCGACGGCCGCGAGGTCAGCGTGCTCGAGGCGATTCAGGAACTCAACACTCGCGCTGGTGCGCAGGGCGTCGGCCGCCTCGACGTGGTCGAGGACCGGCTCGTCGGCATCAAGAGCCGCGAGATCTACGAAGCTCCCGGCGCGATGGTGCTGATCACCGCGCACCAGGAGCTCGAGCACGTCACCCTCGAACGTGAACTCGGCCGCTACAAGCGTCAGATGGAGCAGCGCTGGGGCGAGCTGGTGTACGACGGCCTGTGGTTCTCGCCGCTGAAGAACGCGCTGGAGGCCTTCGTCGCGAATACGCAGGAGCACGTCACCGGCGACATCCGGCTGGTACTGCACGCGGGCGGCATCATCGTCAACGGCCGTCGCAGCAAGGAATCGCTCTACGACTTCAACCTGGCGACCTACGACGAGGGCGACACCTTCGACCAGTCGGCGGCCAAGGGATTCGTTCAGCTGCACGGACTTTCGTCCAAGATTGCGGCCAAGCGGGATCGCGGGCAGTGACCTCCTCGACCAACACCGGCGCGCTGTGGGGCGGGCGCTTTGCGTCCGGTCCCGCGGCGGCGATGGCGGCGCTGAGCAAGTCGACGCACTTCGACTGGGTGTTGGCGCCGTACGACATCCGAGCATCGAAGGCTCACGCCCGGGTGTTGAACTCGGCTGGGTTGCTCACTGACGCGGACTTGATTTCGATGCTCGACGGTCTCGACCGCCTTGCACGGGATGTCGAGTCGGGCGAGTTCGCCCCGGCCGAATCCGACGAGGACGTGCACGGCGCGCTGGAGCGCGGCCTCATCGACCGGGTCGGTGCCGAGCTCGGTGGGCGGCTGCGCGCTGGTCGTTCGCGCAACGATCAGGTCGCGACGCTCTTCCGGATGTGGCTGCGTGACGCGGTCCGGCGGGTAGCTGGGGGAGTGCTCGATGTCGTCGATGCCCTTGCAACGCAGGCTGCCGCGCATCCCGACGCGGTGATGCCCGGCAAGACGCATCTGCAGGCCGCTCAGCCCGTGCTGCTGGCGCATCACCTGCTTGCTCATGCGCATCCGTTGTTGCGTGATATTGCTCGCTTGCAAGACTTCGACAAGCGCGCCGCAATTTCGCCGTACGGATCGGGAGCCCTGGCGGGCAGCTCGCTCGGACTGGATCCCGACGCGATTGCCGCCGAGTTGAAGTTCGATGCGGCGGCAGACAACTCGATCGACGCGACCTCGTCGCGCGACTTCGCGGCAGAGGCGGCGTTCGTTCTCGCGATGATCGCGGTCGATCTGAGCCGCATGGCTGAGGAAGTGATCATCTGGAGTACGCCCGAATTCCGGTACGTCACGCTGGCCGACGCGTGGTCGACGGGCTCGTCGATCATGCCGCAGAAGAAGAACCCGGACGTCTCCGAACTCACCCGCGGAAAGGCGGGGCGGTTGATCGGCAACCTCACCGGTCTACTTGCGACGTTGAAGGCGCAACCTCTCGCCTACAACCGTGACCTGCAAGAAGACAAGGAGCCGCTGTTCGATTCGGTTGCCCAGCTCGAGCTGCTGCTACCCGCGATCGCCGGCTTGGTGTCGACGCTGACGTTCCACACGGACCGCATGGCCGAGCTCGCGCCTGCCGGCTTCACCTTGGCGACCGACATCGCCGAGTGGCTCGTCCGCAACGGCGTGCCGTTCCGCGTCGCGCACGAAGCGGCGGGCGCGTGCGTTCGGCAGGCCGAATCGCGCGGCGTCGGTCTCGACGAGTTGACCGACGAGGAGTTCGCGTCGATCGACCCGGCGTTGACGCCCGATGTTCGTGCGGTGCTCACGGTCGCGGGTTCGATCGCCTCGCGTGATGCCCGCGGTGGCACCGCCGGGATTCAAGTCGCGAAGCAACTCGGTGGAGTGCGGGAAACTGCGGTTGCCCATCGCCGATGGTCGGCTGACTCCGTGTGAGAAGCTCTAACGGACGTGCCAATACAGAGCCGAAAGGCCGCTGTTAGCTGGGAGTATGCCGTGGTGAGTTTGGATCCCGACAAGGTGATGGGACCGTTGCAGCGGTTGATCGCGACCGCGCAGAACGGGCTAGAGGTGATGCGGCTCGGCGGTCTCGACACGGGTGAGGTCGCCTCGCCTTTCGACGTTGTCGAGCGCAAGCGGATGTACAAGCTTCGCCACTATCATCCCGAGACCGAGGTCGGCACCCTGCCGCCGGTTTTGCTCGTTCCGCCGCTGATGGTGTCGGCCGATGTCTACGACGTCACCAGCGACGGGGCAGTCGGCATTCTGCACCGAGCCGGTCTCGATCCGTGGGTCGTCGACTTCGGCTCGCCTGCCACCGAAGAGGGCGGCTGGGAGCGCGACCTCGCCGATCACATTGTCGCCGTCAGCGACGCAATCGACGATATCCATCGGCGGACGAAGCGCGATGTCCACATCGCCGGTTATTCGCAGGGTGGCATGTTCACCTACCAAGCCGCGGCGTTCCGCAAGTGCGAGAACATCGCCAGCATCATGACGTTCGGCAGCCCGGTCGACGCGGCAGCCAACATGCCGCTCGGTGTTCCCGTCGAATTCGCCACCAAGGGCGCCGAGTTCCTCGCCGATCACGTGTTCAATCGCCTGTCGATCTCGGACACCATGGTCAAAACCGGCTTCCAACTGCTGGACCCGATCAAGACCGTCAAATCCCGCATCGATTTCGTCCGTCAGCTGCACGATCGTGAGGCGCTGCTGCCGCGCGAGCAGCAGCGGCGGTTCCTGTCCAACGAGGGCTGGGTCCCGTATTCGGGGCCGGCCATCGCCGACTTGCTCAAGCAGTTCGTGGTCGGCAATCGGATGATGTCCGGCGGCTTCGTGGTCCGCGATCAGGTCATCTCGCTGGCGGATCTGACGATCCCGATCCTGAGTTTCGTCGGCGAGGTCGACGATATCGGTCAGCCGGCAGCGGTTCGCGGCATTCGTCGTGCCGCGCCGAATGCCGAGGTGTTCGAGGCCGACATCCGGGCAGGTCATTTCGGACTCGTCGTCGGCACCAAGGCCGCGACCATCACGTGGCCGGCCGTCGCCGACTGGGTGCAATGGCGTGAGGATCTCGGTCCGCGACCCGAGCTGATCTACGAAATGAGCTATGACGAAGGCGCGTCGAGTCCGGGTTCGGCCGGTTCGAAATTCGCAGCGACGGCCACATCGGTCGTAGAAGTGACCGCAGGCATCGGTCGTGAGATCGCGAACATTGCCCAAGGTGCGTTCCGCGGGACGATCGGCATGTCGAGCGAAGCGGCCCGAGCACTGCCCCGGCTCGCGCGGTTGGGCCAGATTCAGCCGCACACGCAAATTTCTTTCGGTTCGTTGCTTGCCGAACAGGGCAGGCGGGCACCGTTGGGAGAGTGCTTCCTCTTCGACGATCGGGTCCACACGAACGCGGCCGTGAATACGCGTATCGACAACGTCGTTCGCGGCCTCATCAGTGTCGGCGTACGACCGTCTGCGCAAATTGGCGTGTTGATGGAGACTCGCCCCAGTGCCTTGGTCACGATCGCTGCCTTGTCGCGGCTGGGTGCCGTTGCGGTCCTGCTGCCTCCTGGTACGGACCTCCCGACTGCGATCGAATTGAGCGGTATCGACACGCTCGTCACCGATCCGAACAATCTCAAGAGCGCCGCAGCGACGGGCATCAAGGTGCTCGTCCTCGGTGGTGGTGAGCATCGCGGTCTCGATGTCGAGGTCGAGACGGTGATCGACCTCGAGCAGATCGATCCCGGCGCGGTCCGGATTCCGGCCTGGTACAAGCCGAATCCAGGGCTTGCGCGCGAACTCGCCTTCATCCTGGTAGCCGGTGTCGGCGACCGGATGGAGCTCAAACCCGTCACCAACCACCGCTGGGCGCTGTCGGCGTTCGGGACCGCGACGTCCGCCAATCTGGGCCGCCAGGACACGGTGTACTGTCTTGCGCCGCTGCATCATTCGTCGGGACTGTTGGTCAGCGTCGGTGGCGCGGTCGCGGGTGGTTCTCGGATCGCGCTCGGTCGCGGGCTCGATCCGGACAAGTTCGTGGAGGAGATCCACCGCTACGGCGTCACAGTCGTGACCTACACGTGGACGATGATGCGCGAGATTCTCGCTGCGGAGTCGCTCGCCATCGGGCGCGACCACCCGATTCGGCTGTTCATCGGTTCCGGCATGCCGGTCGGCCTGTGGTACGAGACGACCGAGCGGTTCAAGCCTGCGCGGGTCCTCGAGTTCTATGCGTCCATCGAGGGCGACGTCGTTCTGGCCAACGTCTCCGGTATCAAGGCTGGTTGCAAGGGGCGGCCGGTTCCGGGCACCGCTCACGTCGAACTCGCCGCCTACGACGCGGTTGCCGGAAAGTTCATCGAGCAGGACGACGGCTTCGTCCGCCGTTGCGAGACCGACGAGGTGGGCCTGCTGATGAGCAAGGCCGCGACCGACGGTGCCTTCGCCGGCGGTGCGGCGATGCGTGGGGTGTTCGATCGCGGCGACGCGTGGATCCCTACGGAGAATCTTTTCCGTCGTGACGCCGACGGTGACTACTGGCTGGTCGACAACAAGAAGACGGTGGTCAAGACCGCTCGCGGGCCGGTGTTCACGCAGCCGATCATCGACTTGCTCGACTCGATTCCCGAGGTCGACCTGGCCGTGGCGTACGGCGTCGAGGTCGGCGGCCGGACCCTCGCTGTCGCGGCGGTCACGCTGCACAAGGGTGCCGAATTGGAAGCGGACACAGTCACGTCGGCGATTCGCGAGCTTGCACCGGCCGACCGCCCGGACCTGGTTCACGTCGTCGACGAGATCGCCCTCAGCTCGACCTACCGGCCGAGCAACCGCGCTCTCGCGGCACGTGGCATGCCCGCACCGGGACCCACCACTTGGGCGTACGAACCGCACGATGGCGCATACAAGGAGCTGACAGCGGAGGTCGCGGCAATGCTCTTTCCAACCGAGTCCACGGGCTGACGTAGGGTCTGGGGCGTGGAATCCGAATTGGAGCTCGACCCGTTTCTGCTGAGCATTCTCGTGTGTCCGCAGGACAAAGGGCCTCTGCTGCTCGTTCGCGAGGACCAGCTGTTCTACAACCCGCGGCTGCGTCGCGCGTATCCGATCGAGAGCGGGATTCCGGTCCTGCTGATCGACGAAGCGCGCGACGTTGCCGACGATGCTCAGCACGAGGACTACGTCGCTCGGGGTACAAGCGCCTCAGGGTAGGTCGCCGGTCAGGTAGCGCTGGACGGTTGGGGCAACCAGCTCGACGAGTTCGTCGACCGACATCGATGCGATCGGTTCGATCTCTATGACCTTGCGGACGGTGAGCAAGCCGATCATCTGCGACGCGACAAGAGCAATGCGCTTCTGGCCCGAGCCTTTCGGGTTGTCGACGCGTTCGCGAACGTCCTTCAGCACGACTTCGAGCATGAAGGTGCGGAACAGCGTGGTGTCCCCGCCGCCGATCACACTTCTGAACGCGGCGAGTATGCCGATCCCTGCGGGCGAGTCCCAAGCGCCGACGACGGTCCGCAGCAGGTGCTCGCCGAGATTGTCCAGTGGCGCAGCTGCTATTGCCTGCAACACTATTCGCGGATCCATGGGTAGTTGGACGACGGCGACGAACAGCTCCTGCTTGGTGCCGAAGTAGTGGTGCACGAGTGCCGAGTCGACGCCTGCTTCGGCGGCGATCGACCGGATGGACGCTTTGTCGAAGCCGACTTCGCCGAATCGGACCCGTGCCGCGTTCAAGATCGCCTCACGAGTACCCGACTGGCCGGGCCGCCTTCCGGTTCGGGCCGGCTCAGCGGTGGCGCTTTCGGCCGTCATGGCGTCCGGCGGCGTAGGGTCGCCGCTGCCAGGCAGAGCGCGACGATGGCGAATCCGGCGACGACTGCGAGGTCCCGCCACATCTGCCCGGTCGCGCCAGTCTGGGTCGCGACCTGGTTCAGGGCGTCGACCGCGTAGCTGAGCGGAAGAACATTGCTGATCGCTTCGAGCCAGCCTGGCAACAAGTTTCGCGGCACGAGCAGCCCGCACAGGAAGAATTGCGGCAGGACGATGATCGGCATGAATTGCACGGCCTGGAACTCGGTTCGGGCAAATGCGCTCGCGAGCAGGCCGAGCGCCACTCCCAGCGCGGCGTCGACCATCGCAACGAGGATGACCAGCGCGACGCTGCCCTGCGAGGTCAAGCCGAGGAACCAGAAGGTCACCGTGCACGCGACGGCCGCCTGAATGGCAGCTGCGAACGAGAACGCCGATCCGTAGCCAGCGAGCAGGTCCAATTTCGACAATGGAGTGGTCATGAGGCGCTCGAGCGTTCCCGATGCGCGTTCGCGCTGCATGGCGATCGCGGTGATCAGGAACATCAGCACGAACGGGAGGATGCCGAGCATGCTGATCGCGACGCGATCGAACAGTCGCGGTTGATTCGGGGCACCCGGGTAGTTCTGATATATGAAGTACAGCAGGGTCATGAGGAGTGCCGGGACGGCGACGATCATGCCGACTGTTCGGTGATCTGCCTTGAGCTGCTCCAGGATTCGGACAGTTGTCGCGGCGTAGGCCTTGGCGTTCATGCTTATGCTCCACTACGAATGAGCGCGAGAAATGCGTTTTCCATACTTTCTTCACCCGTGCGCTCGCGCAGTTCGGCGGGTGGAAGTTCCGCGAGCAGTCGACCTTCGCGCATCAGCAGCAGTTGGTCGCAATGTTCGGCTTCGTCCATCACGTGGCTCGACACGAGCAGGGTAGAGCCCTTGGCGACTATCGCCGCAAAGCGTTCCCAAAGCTCAACTCGCAGAACGGGATCGAGTCCAACGGTGGGCTCGTCGAGAATCAGCAGCTCCGGCTCTGCGACCAGTGCGCACGCCAGTGAGACGCGGGTCTTTTGCCCGCCGGACAGCTCGTCTCCGCGTTGATCGGCGTAGGCCGTCAGGCCGACTGCATCGATTGCTTCTTGGACGCCGGCAGACGACTTACCGAACAGAGCGCCGAAGTAGGCAACGTTGCGGCGGATCGTCAGGTCCGGATAGATGCTGGGGGATTGGGTCACGTAGCCGACCTGCGAACGCAGCGACTTCGAGCCGGCGGGAGCGCCGAGCACGGTCAGCTCGCCTGATTCGACGATCTGGGTGCCGACGATGCTGCGCATCAGAGTGGTTTTTCCGCATCCAGACGGGCCGAGCAGGCCAGTGATCGAACCTCGCGGCACCGTCAGGCTGACGTCGCGCAGCACGGGGTTCTTACCTCTTTTGACGCTGAGATTTCGTATCACGATCGCGTCCGTACGGACGGTAGTGTCCATCGCTTGCTCCAATTCATCAGGTGATGAGTTCATCACGTAGTGAATTTATAGACCCTGCAACGGTGCAGGTCAAGAGGTCGGGCACAATCAGTGACGTGACTTTTCGAGAGTTCGATGGCGTCGATCCGGTGACCGCCGCCAGCCGGATCCTCGGGGGCACACTGTCGGCGAACGGGGTGGTCGTGCGCATCGTCGAGGTCGAGGCCTACGGGACCGATCCAGGCGGTCCGTGGCCGGATCCGGCATCGCATTCCTATCCGGGTCCGACTCGGCGCAATGCCGTGATGTTCGGCGATCCTGGGTGCCTGTACGTATATCTCAGTTACGGGATGCACCGGTGTCTCAACGTGACGTGTAGTCCGCCCGGTGTTGCGGGCGCGGTACTACTTCGATCCGCAGAGGTGGTCGACGGCGAGGACATCGCGTTCGCCCGCCGACCTACTGCTCGCCGGCCCGCGGACCTTGCTCGTGGGCCCGGGAATCTCGGCAATGCGCTCGGAATTGCGCTGGAAGACAACGGTTCCTGCCTGTTCGGAGCGGACGCTCGGATCCAGCTGTCGCTGGACCCTGTGACCGAGTGGGCCGCTGGTCCGCGGGTCGGGATCAGCACGGCGGCCGACCGGCCGTGGCGGCTGTGGCTGCCGGGATCGCCCGCGGTTTCGACGTACCGGCGAAGCCCACGTGCGCCCGGTGTGGGCCTTGCGGAAGGATCGACAGCGTGACCAACATCGTCGACGAATTGACCTGGCGCGGCCTGATCGCTCAGTCCACCGATATCGATGCGCTCCGCGCTGCGAGCGACGCCGGCGTCCTGACCGTCTATTCAGGTTTCGATCCGACCGCGCCGAGCCTGCATGCCGGTCACCTGGTGCCGCTGTTGATGTTGCGACGTTTTCAGCAAGCTGGGCATCGTCCGATCGTGTTGGCAGGTGGCGCAACAGGATTCATCGGCGATCCGCGCGACGTGGGGGAGCGGACGATGAACTCGGCGGATACGGTCGCCGAGTGGGCTGGGCGAATCCGTTCCCAGCTGGAGCGGTTCGTCGAGTTCGACGAGTCCCCGACGGGTGCAGTCATCGCCAACAACCTCGACTGGACCGGGCAGCTGAATGTCATCGACTTCTTGCGGGATGTCGGCAAGCACTTCTCGGTGAACGTCATGCTGTCGCGCGATGTCGTCAAACGTCGGCTGGACGGCGATGGCATCTCCTACACCGAATTCAGCTACATGCTGTTGCAGGCCAACGACTTTCTGCAGCTGTGGCGAAACCATGGCTGCAGCGTTCAGGTCGGTGGTTCCGATCAGTGGGGGAACATCATCGCCGGCGTCGACCTCGTTCGCCGCGTCGAAGGCGGGACTGCACACGCGGTGACTACACCGCTCGTCACATCCGCGGACGGTACGAAGCTGGGCAAATCGACAGGTGGCGGGAGCCTGTGGCTCGACCCAGAGATGACCAGTCCTTATGCGTGGTACCAGTACTTCGTGAACACGGCAGATGCCGATGTCATCCGCTACCTGCGGTGGTTCACCTTCCTGTCGGCCGACGAACTCGCCGAACTAGAGACGGCGACCACCGAGCGTCCGCACGCTCGTGAGGCCCAGCGCCGATTGGCTGCCGAGATGACGACGCTGGTGCACGGCGCAGAGAACACGCGAGCGGTGGAACTCGCGAGTCAAGCGTTGTTCGGTCGGGCAGAACTCGCCGAACTGGACGAACCGACCCTTGCCGCCGCATTGCGGGAGGCGTCGGTGGCGCAGCTGCGATCGGGGGAGCCGAGCACGATCGTCGATCTCCTCGTGAGCAGTGGACTGTGTGAGAGCAAAGGCGCCGCGCGTCGAGCGGTCAAGGAGGGTGGCGCGTCGGTCAACAACCAGCGCGTGAGCGACGAGGCGTGGGCGCCCGCACCTGCTGATTTTCTGCACGATCGTTGGCTCGTGGTGCGGCGCGGGAAGCGCAACTTCGCGGGTATCGAACTAGTGCCCTGAATCACATTGTTGTAATTCCGGTCGGCGATCGCGCACCTTACGCCGCTGAACTGGGATTTTCAGCCGCGACCAGGCGATTTGATTTGTTGTTCTCCGTCGCGTAACTTTCTTCAAGTCAGAGCGACACGGACACCGACCCGGACCGAAAGGCCTGGGAAACGAGGTTGGACGGTCGAGCGCTTTGAAAACCCGGAGTCATCGAACGTAAAGGTTCGAGCGCGTCTTTGACTCTTGGGGGTTGATTGGTTAGGCTGGAACGGTTGCCCCGGAGGACCCGCTGAGTGTGGGTGTGATGGTGTGTGCGTGTTCTTTGAGAACTCAACAGTGTGTCGATGAATGTCAGTGCCAATTAGTTATTGGTTTTGCTGTCTTTCTCATTCTT
>NZ_VCQU01000020.1 GCF_012932915.1 Antrihabitans stalactiti
CGATCTGGGCATGAACTGATCCAAGCCCGGTCTCAGGTGCCATCACCTACGCATCCAACAACCTGTCCCACATGTGGGTAGACATCAGATGTCCCACATGTGTCGAGACTGGACAGAGTCCAGGGACTCCTAAAAGACTCACGAGGGTGGGGGTTACGCGGCGAAGACGAGGCCGCGAAGGGCGAGAAAGCGCAGTCCACCGATTGCCGCGCTCACCGACACGACGAGAGCTCCGGCGGCCAGGGCGCTGGCTGCGGGATAGGCACTGTGAAAGGCTCCGATCGCCAGCGTGCTGACGACCAACCCGACGAGGGCGAGGCCGCCGCCCTCGAGCTGAGCGGACAACCAGCCGACCCGTTCCGAAGCACCGAACGTGATGCTGCGGTGCAGTTCGTTGGCCAATGCCGTGCTGAGGATCGCGCCGAGAAAATTGGCTGTGAGCACGCCGTGCGAGCTGAGGACGACGAAAGCGAGGCCGTAGACGGCGTTGCTTGCACCGCCGACGAGTGCGAATCTGACCAACTGCGCGAACATGTACAAATCGTGCGGCGAAAGGCTATGTCGTCACATCGGTCGTCCGACCTATTTCAGCCCGTCTGGCAAGATGGCGAAACGTGACCCGCCTCCTCCCCGCCGCCCTTGCCGTCTTCGCAATCGCTCTTGCCGGGTGCTCGTCGGACAAGCCGTCGTCGTCGCACCAAGCAAGTCCGAGCCTGGCGAGTGATGTCCTGGCCAACTCGACGACCCCGTCCACGGTGAATGTGGCGCCGTCCGCGCTGCCCGGGTCCACGGCGCTGTCGCTGCCGAGCAAGTCGACTACCCCGGAAGTTGCGTACCTCGAGACGCTTCCAGCCAACGGCGTGACGATCCGCGACGAGGAAGGCACCGTCGGGACCGGTCAGCGCATGTGCGAGGCCTTGACCGCCGGTCAGGCGCTCGACGCCGCCGCGCAGTTCGGTCTGGACGAACAGCCGTGGACGGCCGACCAGGCCAAGATGGCGGTCCGGGTCGCTGCGCACACCCTCTGCCCGACGAACGCGGCGAAGGTCGGGAACTAGCCACTCCCGGTTCCCTTGTGAGTCTTTTTGGAGTCTCTGGACTCCAAAAAGACTCACGAGGGTTGGTTGCGTGTGGCAAGTTGTGCGCAACGACCAGGAGCGCCCAGATGAATGTCGCACAGCAGCTCGATGCGCTGCAGCAACGCCATCCGGCATTGAGTTTCCCCATCGGCGTCTTGTACAAGTTCATCGACGACCAGGGTGTGTACCTCGCAGCGTTGATCACCTATTACGGGTTCGTCGCGTTGTTTCCACTGCTGTATCTACTGTCGACCGTGCTCGGATTCGTCCTCGCAGGCAATCCGGAGCTCCAACAACAGATCACCGAGTCGGCGTTGAGTCATTTCCCCGTCATCGGGGACGACTTGAACGAACCCGCGCGCATCGGCGGCGGACCGTTGGGGTTGGTGATCGGTGTGCTCGGGTCGCTGTACGGCGGGCTCGGTGTGGCACTAGCGTTCCAGAACGCGATGAACACGGCGTGGTCGGTCCCGCGTCATCTGCGGCCGAACCCGATCGTCGCGCGTGGCCAAGGCCTCCTCCTGCTCGGGACCGTGGGCCTGGGAATCCTTGCGACGGCGTCGATCTCGGGTGTCGGCGTCCTTGCTTCGATCGGCGGGCTGCCGAGGATTTTGATCCTGTTCGCTACGTTGGTGGCGAACTCGATCCTGTTCGTCATCGCCTTCAAATTGACGACCGCACGGAAGTTGACCGTCGCCGAGGTCGCGCCCGGCGCCATCGCGGCCGCGACCCTATGGCAACTGTTGCAATCGTTCGGCGCGATCTATGTCGCCAAGGTCGTACAAAGCGCATCCGCTGTGAACGGCGTATTCGCAATAGTGCTGGGCCTCTTGGCTTTTCTGTTCCTTGCGGCAGCCGTCGTTGTGTGGAGCGTCGAGATCAACGTCGTCCGAGTCGACCGCCTCTACCCTCGTGCACTGCTGGCGCCGTTCACCGACAACGTGGACCTCGCCGTCGGTGACAAGCGAGCCTTCAGGGATTTTGCGCAAGCGCAGCGCGCACACCTGCAACAGGACATCCACGTCACCTTCGACGACCGGGAGGAGAAGGAACCCGATTAGCTTTCCCCGAGTGCAGCGATTGCACCCGCGAACATTGTGTTCTTGATTGCTCCGAGGGTGCCCTGATCTTTGCCAGCGAGTGGGGCGAGAATGTCCACAGCGGCATCGACTTCGGCACCTTGCGCCGCGGTGGCATCGACGATGCCGTACGTCAGCGCGTCGGTCCCGCCGAATCGGCGGCCGGTGGTCATCGACGCCACGGCGCTCTGGGGAGTCAACTTGGCCTGAATGATTGCCGCCATTCCCTTCGTGAACGGGATGCGGATGTCGACCTCGGGGAGGCAAAAGTACCCGCGGTCCGCGCGCATGACGCGGAAATCGTGGGCGAGCGCAAGCATGGCGCCCGCACCGAAGGCGTGGCCAGGCAGTGCGGCGACGGTCGGAATCGGCAGTGCGAGAACACGAGCCAGCAGACCCTGGACCTCGCTGACATACCATTTCGCGCGGTCGCTGTTGGCGCCCAACCAGTCCAGATCGAGCCCGTTGGTGTAGAACTTTCCACTCGCCGTCGTCACGAGTCCATGCGCGCCGTCGGCGACCGCCGTGTCGAGGTGTGTGTTGATTTCCTCCAGAACCGTTGGCGAGAAGCGGTTTTCGTCGTCACCGAGATCGAGAACGGCGACCTTGTCACGGTAGGTCAAGCTGGGCATGCTGGGCTCCTTTGGTGTGGTGTTGCGGTGGACCGATGTCGAGAACTGCGCGCACGGCGGCGCGCAGGTGTGCGCGGGCGGTCGGATCTTTCGTGCGATCGCGATGCAACAGGATGCTGGTCGGCAGATCGACGACGCAGGTAGTGATGACGTCGACGGCGTACCGGTCCTTGCGGTCCCACATACGCAGGGCCAGCCGGATCAACAGATCGAGCAGGGCAGCCTCGACCTCGCGGAGGTCGTTAGCGACGTCGGGTGGCAGGTCGTCACGAAGAAGGTCGCTCTTGCTGACGGTGAACAGCAATTTCGACGATCGCGGGAACTGGTCGGCGAACACGGCGGGGGCATCTGCCGCCGCGACGACTGCCTCGACCGCGTCGAGAGCGTCGTCGACGAGGTCGGTCTGCACCGCGAGGAAGTGGCGAGCCGCGCGAAGCCAGGTGCGGCCCAACAGTTCCGCACGTGAACCGAACGTGTGATAAATCGCGCCGTTGGACACCCCGGTCGCCGCCGCAACCGCGCGGATGGTGACAGCGCCCGGCCCCGACTCGACAGCCAGCGACTCGGCAGCGTCGAGCACGCTGTCGGGATCGTGGATACGCGGGCGGGGCATGATTCCACTTTAACAGAGCAGTTGCTCTGTTATGAAACTCGGCGCCCGACCGCGGTGATCACGGAGAAAAGTACCGTTCGTACGCCGTAAATTGGTCCTTTTCCCCGTGATCACCGAGTTGCGTGGTCAGTCTGCGAACGCCGGGCGCACCAAATATGATCTCCAGCCATGGAGCGCTTCATCGGTGGTTTGGTCGTCGGCGCGATCGGCGGCGGCATCACATTGATCTTCGCCAGTACGACGACGGCAGTGATCGTCGGCGTCGTACTCATGCTGCTGGTGTGGTTCGGCCTGGAAGTGCTCGAGGCGCTCTGACCGACGATCTGGCGATCCAGCTCACAAGTGGAGTTAGTTGACCTGGCGGTCGCGCCCTTCCCAGTAGGGAGTGCGTAGTTTGAATTTCTGCAGCTTCCCGGTTGCGGTGCGCACCAACGACTCCCGGAACTCGATTCGCCGGGGAATCTTGTAGCCGGACAGCGTTTGACGGCAATGCGTTTGCAATGCTTCCACCGTGACCTCGGACCCGTCGGTCACGACGAGCGCGGTGACCAGTTCGCCCCATTTCTCGTCGGGGATTCCGATCACGGCGACCTCGCGGACCGCGGGATGCGACATCAGAACGTCTTCGACCTCGATGCTGGAGACGTTCTCGCCGCCGGTGATGATGACGTCCTTCTTGCGGTCGAGGATGGAGAGGTATCCCTCGTCGTCGATCCGACCGCCATCGCCGGTGTGGAACCAGTTGTCCTCGAGGGCTTTTGCCGACTCGTCGGGTTGTTCCCAATAGCCGTCCATGATGTGGTTCGCCCTGGCCAATATCTCGCCGTCCACATTCGTCGTCAGGCTCACGCCGAGTGCCGGCGCACCTGCGCGCACCAGTTTGCGTGCGCGTTCGGCAGCGGGCAGGTCGTCCCATTCCGCCCGCGATCGGTTGATCGTCAGCAGCGGTGCAGTTTCGGTGAGTCCGTAGATCTGAATGAACTCCCAGCCCAGCACATCGAGCACTCGCTCGATGGTGCGCGTCGGAGGTGCCGCGCCGGCAACCACGATGCGAACACGGTCGCGTCCCGGAATCGGGCCATCCCACGACTCGGCGGCCTCCAAGGCCGCGTTCACCACGGCCGGAGCGGCGCACGCCATGGTCACGCCGTGTTCGTCGATTCGCCGAAGGATCTCTGCGCCGTCGATCTGGCGGAGCACGATCTGCTTCGTGCCAAGAGCGGTCTGGATGAACGGCATACCCCAGCCGTTGCAGTGAAACATCGGCAGCGTGTGCAGGAAGACATCGCGATCCGTCACTGCGGTGTGCAGCCCGAATACCGTCGCGTTCAGCCACAGGTTGCGGTGCGTCATCTGCACACCCTTCGGCCGCGCCGTCGTGCCCGAGGTGTAATTGATTGTGGCCGTGGCATTCTCGTCGGGCGAATCCCAAGGCGTCGGCTCGACGCCATGCAGGTAGAGGTTGTCGTCGTCGCCGAGGACGAATTTGTGTTCGACGTCGAGCGAGTCGAGCACGTCTTTCAGCGCCGGATCTGCGTACACGACCTCCGCGCCGCAATGCCCCACGATGTAGGAGATCTCGGCCGCGGTGAGCCTGAAGTTGATCGGGACCAGCACTCGGCCCCAGCCAGCGACACCGAAGAACGAGGTGAGTAAGCGCGCTGAGTTCTGCGAGATGACAGCGACTCTGGCGCCGACCGGCACGCCGAGCCGGTCGAGATATGCGGCTTGGGCGCGCGCGTTGTTCGCGAAATCGCGGTACGTCAGCGTGCCCAGACTGGGAGCCGGCTGATCCGGTTCGTCGATCACCGCGATGCGGTCGGGATAGACCGACTCTGCACGGGCAAGGAAGTCGGACACAGTCAAAGGAACGATCACGGCAGCCTCCGGCGATGCGCTTGGTGCGATGTGAAGAACTCTATCCCTGCGCTACCACCGCAGGCGCGAGTGGACTCAACCGCATGATCGAACCCATCCGTCGGGTGAATGCGCTCTGACCGCCGAGTTCGACTCTGCCGCTCCGGATCGCGTCCATCAACGGCAATCGTCCGAGCCACACCTGATTCAGCGAGGCCACGTCGGAGGTGATCGTCACGTCGACGCCGTAACCGGGGTCGGTCGTGCAGACCGACGGATCACCAGCCTCGATGACAACCCAGTACAGCCTGCGGTCGTCGGTGAACTTGATGTGGAAGACGTGCCGCTTGCCCGGCAACTCGCTTGTGTCCAATCTCGTATGCATCCACCACACGAGCAACTCGGCGTCGAGTTCGTCGGGCGCGGGGTCACCAAAGGCATATTGCGCGCCCCATTCGCCCAAGCCGAACACGGTGGGCTTCAACGCAAGTCCGGCATCCGTGAGCAGGTAGTGGTTGCCCGTCCGTTCGATGAGTCCTGCATTCTCGAACTGCCGCAGCCGCTTCGCCAACAGGCTGCGCGACAACCCGGGGAGCCCGCGAGCCAGATCGTTGAAGCGGGTCGTCCCGACCAGGAGGTCGCGAATGATGAGCAAAGACCATCTGTCCCCGATCACCTCGAGTGCCCGAGAAATCGGACAATACTGCCCATAGCTGACATCCGCCACAAATGTCACCTCACTACAACGCAGGCGACAATGGAAGACACCCTAGGTCTAGATTTTGTACCGCTCTAGTGCAGTTTCTGGACTATCTGCAGCTCAGCGCGATTTCTACCTTTGGTACATGACAACTTTTGCAGATGCTCGCACCCCCAACGCCACGACCGACTGGGTCGGCCTGGCCAGAGAGATCGGCGCTACGCTCCGACCGGAAGTCGCCGAACGCGACCGCACCGGCGAGATTTCCGCCCCCGCATTCGATGCGCTTCGCACGACCGGGCTGTCCAGCGCGCTGGTCCCGACCGAGTTCGGTGGCGGTGGCGCGTCGCATGCGGAAATCGGTCGAGCACTGCGCGAATTGGGCCGCGACGACCCGTCGACCGCCGTCGCATTTGCCATGCACAGCCATCTCGTCGCGACCCAGGTCTGGCGGCACAAGCACGGCATGGACGCCTCGAAGGTCTTCGAGAAAGTCGCGGGCAGTCAAGCAATCTTGATCAGCACCGGCGCCTCCGATTGGATGGCGTCGAACGGCACGGCGGAGCGCGTCGAGGGGGGCTACCGAGTGAGCGCCCGGAAAGCGCCCGCCAGCGGTTGCGAGGTGGGCGACATCATCGTCACCAGCATTCGGTGGGACGACGCACCCGACGGACCTAACGTCCTCCACATTGCCGTCCCGAAGAGCGCCGACGGTGTGAGCATCGAATCGACCTGGGACACAATGGGTCTTCGTGCGACTGGCTCGCACACCGTCGTCCTCGACGACGTCTTCGTACCCCACGCTGCGGTCTCCCTGATTCGTCCCGCCGACGTCTGGCCGCCACTGCTCAACATTGTCATCGGAGCGGCGCTGCCACTGGTCATGTCCGCCTACCTCGGGATTGCGGACGCCGCCGTGACGACCGCGCGGACCGTTGTCGCCGGCCGCCGTGAGGCGCATACCTTCCAACTCGTCGGCGAGATGATGAACGCCTACACAACTGCCGAGGACCTCATCGCCGCGATGTTCGCGGACTCCGACGACCTCCGGTTCCCCAACACCGATGCCTTCGCCAGCAAGATCCTGTGTCGCAAAACTGTTGTGGCAGAGGCCCTGATCGAGACGGTCCGGCTGGCGATCGAGGTCACCGGCGGCTTCGGTTACTCGCGCCAAGGTGAGATCGAGCGGCTGTATCGCGACATCCACGGTGGGCTCTTCCATCCGCTCCCGCGGGCGAAGCAGACCCAGTTCACCGGCCGTGTGACGTTGGGGCTGAGCCCGGCGTTCTGACTAGGTGCGGTCCGTCGGCACGCTAGCGTCACCTCATGGTCGATTGGCTGGACAGGTTTCAGCGGCGGTTTCGTTTCGTGGGGTTCCCGATTGCGGTGATCTACAAGTACGTCGACGACAAGGGCGGCTATCTGGCCGCCCTCATCACCTACTACGCATTCGTGTCGCTGTTCCCGATTCTGCTGCTGCTGACGACGATCCTCGGGGTGGTCCTGACCGATCACCCCGATCTGCGTGACCAACTGGTCGAGTCGGCTCTCCATCAATTCCCCGTCATCGGCGAACAACTCGCACAGCCGAGTGAGCTCAGCGGCGGCGGTGCCGGCGTCGCAATCGGAATTGCCGGCGCACTGTACGGCGCCTTGGGAATCGGTCAGGCGGCACAGAACGCGATGGACACGGTGTGGTCGGTGCCGCGAAACAAACGGCCGAATCCGATTCTCTCGCGAATACGCAGCGTGCTTCTCCTGCTGGTACTCGGAGCGGGCCTGGTTGCGACCACGTTCGTGTCGCTGCTGGGCGGCGCGTTCGGAGCGTTGGGCGGCAACACCAGAATCTTCTTTGCCATCGCGTCCGTCGTGGTCGATATTGCGATCTTCCTCGTCGCGTTCCGGGTATTCACGGCGCGTTCCGTATCGTTCCGCGACGTCATTCCCGGCGCCGTCGTCGCTGCGGTGTTGTGGTACTTGCTGCAGACGTTCGGCGCGGTCTACGTAGCGCGAATCGTGAAGACATCGAGCGCGACGAACAGCGTCTTCGCGATCGTCCTCGGCCTGCTCGCATTCTTGTATCTGGCGTCCGTGACGATCGTCTTGTGCGCGGAGATCAATCCCGTCCGTGTCGATCGCCTTTACCCGCGGGCGTTGCTGACTCCGTTCACCGACAATGTCGAGCTCACCGACGGCGACAAAGCGGCGTATACCGATCAGGCGAAAGCACAGCGGGCCAAGGGATTCGAGCGAGTGGAAGTCCACTTCGACGACCAACCCTCGTGAGTCTTTTCGGAGTCTATGGACTCCAAAAAGACTCACGAGGGCTAGGTCAGTTCCACTGACCGGGGGTGTAGCTGCCTGCCGGCATCTGGATCATGACGTTCATCCGGTTGTAGACGTTGATCAGGGCGATGATGGAAATCAACGCCACGAGTTGGTCCTCGTCGTAGTGCTTGCGGGCGCGGGCCCAGACCTCGTCGCTGACTCCGCCTGCAGCATCGGCAATGCGGGTGCCTTCCTCGGCGAGTTCGAGCGCTGCCCGCTCTGCTTCCGTGAACACGGTCGCTTCGCGCCAGGCGGCGACGAGGTTGAGGCGCTCCCAGGATTCGCCGGCGTGCACGGCGTCCTTGCTGTGCATGTCGGTGCAGAACCCGCAGCCGTTGATCTGGCTGGCGCGCAGTTTGACCAGTTCCTGAGTCGCGTGGGGGAGAGTCGAATCGTTGACAACCTTCCCAGCGGAGTTGATATGACGGATGAACTTCATTGCAGTGGGGTTGCTGAACATGTCGATGCGGGCGTCCATGGTGTTCTCCTTCATTCGAAAGTGGGTACACAACTAGGACGAGATGGCGGCGCGAAGTGTGACAGCATTCTGCGGTTGTAACCTGGAGACATCCGCAGAAGGGCTGACGACGGTATGTCGGATTCCGAGCTTCGCCCGTCGGACGGTGTAGCGATACATCCGTCCGACGATGTTGCGCTGCTCGGTGCCCGGATTGCCAAAGCCCACAACACCTTCCTCGAGACCGCGGCAACCGCTCGCGACATTCGACGGATGGTCTTCGAGTCGTGGTCGCGGAGCAAGCGCGCTGCCGTCGACCCGGACCGGACGGCACCCAACGTCCTGACCGACGCCGAATTCGAGGAGTACCGCGCCGCGCATCCGATGGCGTTGGTCCGTCCACTCATCGAGAATCTGCTCGTCGAGGACGCGTCCGAGGCGGGTTTGCTGATTGCGATCAGCGACGCAGGCGGTCGGCTGTTGTGGGTCGAAGGAAACAGTCGCGCGCGCGACCGCGCCCTCTCGATCAACTTCGCAGAAGGTGCGGACTGGAGCGAACGAGCCGTCGGAACCAACGCACCCGGCACCGCCTTGGCCCTCGATCACTGTGTGCAGATCTTCGGTGCCGAACATTTCAGCCGCTCGGTCCATGAGTGGAGCTGTACCGCTGCGCCGATTCACGATCCGAACACCGGCCGCATTCTCGGCGCCGTCGACATCACGGGCGGACCGCGGGTGGCGGTGCCCGAGGTGCTCGCCTTGGTCCGCGCGACCGTCAGCGCAGCAGAATCGGAGCTTCGTTACCGACTGCGCGATCACCCGATGTTGCTCGGCGCGAACCGCCCTCGCCTCACCGTCCTCGGTCCGCACCCCGAACTGATTCGGGGAACCGAGCGGATCACGTTGTCGCCCAGGCACGCCGAGATACTGCTGCTGCTCACCGAACACCCCGAAGGCCTCACCGCCGAACAGCTCGCAGTATTGCTCGACGAAGTCGACCTCGATGCGGTGACGGTCCGCGCGGAGATGTCACGGCTTCGGCGAGTGTTCGGTGGCGACGGTCTGTCGTCTCGGCCGTACCGCGTGTCGCGCGACCTGCGGACCGACGTCGCCGACGTTCGCGACGCCTTGGCTCGTGGCGACATCGCACGCGCGTCGACGGTCTACAGCGGTCCGGTATTGCCGCGATCCTCAGCGCCCGGGGTCTACCGCGTGCGCGAGGAATTGCGTGCACAGATGCAGGCTGCGCTCGTCCGAAAGCGCGACCCGGGACTGCTGGCCGCCTGGACCCAGACCGTCGACGGTCGCGACGACATCGGCGCCTGGAACGCCTACCTTGCCACGCTCGACCGACTCGATCCGCGATATTCGCAGGTCAAGGCGCGGATCGCCGTTCTCGACCGAACCTTCGGTTAACCGGGGTCGTCAGTCGAGAGAGTGGCGTTTGTCACTGCAACGTCGTTGCAACGTTGCGCTCGTAGGTTCGCTCTCATCGCCCTTCGGTCGCGCAACAAAGGAGTTTTACAGATGTCCGTTTACGCCCGTCCCGGTTCGCCGGATTCCGTCATGACGTTCGAATCCCGCTATGACAACTGGATCGGCGGGCAATGGGTGCCGCCGGTAAAGGGCCAATACTTCGAGAATCCGACCCCGGTGACGGGTCAGCCGTTCTGTGAGGTCGCACGTTCGACCTCCGAAGACATCGACCTCGCCCTCGACGCCGCACACGCTGCTGCCCCGGCGTGGGGAAAGTCATCACCCGCGGAGCGCGCCGTGGTGCTCAACAAGATCGCCGACCGCATCGAGGCGAACCTCGAAGCAATCGCGGTCGCCGAGTCGTGGGACAACGGCAAGCCGGTCCGGGAAACCCTCAACGCCGACATTCCGTTGGCCATCGACCACTTCCGCTACTTCGCCGGAGCCATTCGGGCACAAGAGGGTTCGCTGTCCGAGATCGACGAGGACACGGTGGCCTACCACTTCCACGAGCCGCTCGGCGTCGTCGGGCAGATCATTCCGTGGAACTTCCCCATCCTCATGGCCGTATGGAAGCTCGCTCCCGCACTCGCCGCAGGCAACGCCATCGTGCTCAAGCCGGCCGAGCAGACTCCGGCATCGATCCTGTACTTGATCAGCGTCATCGGCGACCTGCTCCCGCCCGGCGTGCTCAACATCGTCAACGGATTCGGCGTCGAAGCCGGCAAGCCGCTCGCGTCGAGCAACCGCATCGCGAAGATCGCGTTCACGGGCGAAACGACGACCGGCCGCCTGATCATGCAGTACGCGTCGCAGAACCTGATCCCGGTAACGCTCGAGCTCGGCGGCAAGAGCCCCAACATCTTCTTCTCCGACGTGCTCGCCGCCAACGACGACTACCAGGACAAGGCCCTCGAGGGCTTCACGATGTTCGCGCTCAACCAGGGCGAGGTCTGCACCTGCCCGTCGCGGTCACTGATCCAGGCGGACATTCACGATGAGTTCCTCGCGATGGCCGCAATCCGGACAAAGGCTGTGCGACAGGGCGATCCGCTCGACACCGAGACGATGATCGGCGCGCAGGCGTCCAACGATCAGCTCGAGAAGATCTTGTCCTACATCGAGATCGGCAAGGGCGAAGGCGCACAGCTCGTCACCGGTGGTGAGCGCGCCGAGCTCGGCGGCGACCTCAACGGTGGCTACTACGTCCAGCCGACGATCTTCACCGGCGACAACAAGATGCGCATCTTCCAGGAGGAGATCTTCGGTCCGGTGGTGTCGGTGACGTCGTTCAAGGACTACGACGACGCGATCGCCATTGCCAACGACACCCTCTACGGTCTCGGCGCAGGCGTGTGGTCCCGCAACGGCGGCACCGCCTACCGTGCGGGTCGCGATATCAAGGCCGGACGTGTCTGGACCAACTGCTACCACCAGTACCCGGCGCACGCGGCATTCGGCGGCTACAAGCAGTCGGGAATCGGTCGCGAGAACCACAAGATGATGCTCGACCACTACCAGCAGACCAAGAACCTGCTCGTGTCCTATTCACAAAAGGCACAAGGCTTCTTCTGATGGTTGGTCGGCTCGTAGCTACCGCGGAGGCGATGGAATTACTGCGTCGCCTCCGCGGTCTCCACGGCGGACTGATGATGCATCAGTCCGGTGGGTGTTGCGATGGGTCGTCGCCGATGTGCTTCCCCGAGGGGGAGTTCATCGTCGGCGACCGAGACGTGCTGCTCGGAGTCGTCGACGACGTGCCCGTGTGGATTTCGGGTTCGCAGTTCGAGACGTGGAAGCACACGCAGCTTGTGCTCGACGTGGTCCCAGGTCGCGGTGGGGGATTCAGCCTCGAGTCACCGGAAGGTGTTCGGTTCCTCTCCCGGGGACGGGTCTTCACGCCAGAGGAGAACGAAGAACTCGCGGCGACGGTCCCGCTCACTGGCGCCGATTGGGAGCGCGGCGACCGTCCGCCCGCCGGATCCGAAGCGTTGATCGTCCAAGACGTGGTCGACGCCTGCCCCATTCCAACCAAACCCTTGTGAGTCTTTTAGGAGTCCAGGGACTCCTAAAAGACTCACAAGGGGGTAATGCCGAACGCGGAGGCGAGGCGCGTGATCTTCTGCGCTCGCCCGAGGCGCGGGGGATCACTGCCGTCGCGAATAGTTCGGCCACGAGCTTCGAAGTCGTCGAGAAAGTCGCGTGCCCAGGCGACATCCGATGACGTCGGACTGATCGCCTCGTTGATCACGGGCAGCTGGTCGATGTTGAGGCAAAGCTTTCCAGTCAGGCCGAGCGACACGGTGACCGCAGACTGCTCGCGAAGCACGGAGTGGCTGTTGCTCACCGTCGGACCGTCGATGGGTCCGGGCAGCTTCCCGATTCGGCTCGCAATGACCAGGCGTGAGCGGGGGTACGCCATAGCGAGGTCGTCGGCGCTGGTCCCGGTGTCGCGGCGATAGTCGCCGCTGCCGAACGCGAGCCGGAAAGCGCCGCGTGCCTTCGCGATCTTGGCGGCTTCTTCAATCCCGAGTGCCGACTCGACCAGCGCGAGTACGCGGGTGGTACCGCCCAGTCGGTCGAAGGTCTCGGTGACCTGTTCGGCGGATTCGGCTTTGGCGAGCATGACCCCGGCGAGCCCGGGCAGGCCCTTCAACCGGTCGACGTCGTCGGACCAGAACGAGGTCGAGCGGTCGTTGATCCGCACCCACGCCGACGTCGTCTCGAGCCACGACGCAACGGCTTCGCGAGCTGATGGTTTGAGCTTCGGGTCGACGGCATCTTCGATGTCCAGCACGATCTGATCTGCGCGGGAGCGGTGCGCCTCGTCGAACGTCTCGGTGCGCATCGCGTTCACCAACAACCATGATCGAGCGATCTCGGCATCAACGGTCCGCGGCGATACGCTCATTTCCCCACAGTATCGGTCGGCGGCGCGCCCGTTAAGGTCTCCTCATGAACTCGCCCAGCCGCATCTACCTGTTGTGGCTGCTGACGAGCCTGTACCTCGCGCAGGGTGTGCCCTACGGTTTCTTCACCACCGCGTTGCCGGTCCTGATGCGTGAAGAGGGCTTGTCGCTCAAGGCGATCAGCGCGACGAGCCTGCTCTTCGTGCCATGGGCACTGAAATTCGCCTGGGCGCCGATCGTCGACCACTATGGGACTCGACGGCAGTGGCTCATTCCATTGCAGATCGCCGCAGCAATCGGAGCGGGGTTGCTCGCTTTTGCCGACCTCGCCGACGGCTACCGAGTGATCTTCGCGGCGTTGTTCGTCTTCAATGTGCTTGCTGCAGTTCAGGATATCGCCACCGACGGACTTGCCGTACGCACGCTCGACACCGCTCAGCGAGGGTTGGCGAACGGCATTCAGGTCGGTGCCTACCGCATCGGCATGATCCTCGGCGGCGGACTCCTGCTCTTCGTCTTCGCGAAGGCCGGGTGGAGCGTCATGTTCGGTGGCATGGCGCTCATCCTGGTCGTGACCTGCTTGCCGGTCTTCTGGCTTCGTGAACCTGCACCCGCACGGGCGGCACCCGTGCGACGAGTGTGGTTGGAGTGGGCCACTCGGTTGCGCCTGCCCGGCGTCGGACTGTTCGTCCTGCTCATCTGCTTGTACAAGTTCGGCGATTCGATGGCGGCGACGCTTGTCGGTCCGTATCTGAGCGACGCGGGGTTGAGCAAAGAACACATCGCGCTGCTTAAAGGCGCAATCGGATCGATCATGGGACTGGCCGGCGCTGCGCTCGGCGGCTGGGTCGCGTTCCGCTTCGGACGCCGTAAAGCGTTGCTCGGCTGCGGATTACTGCAGGCCGGCAGCCTGGCCCTGTATGTCGCGGCCGCGGCGGGTAACGGCCAAGTCGAGTTGATCTATGCCGCCACCATCGCCGAGCACCTACTCGGCGGCATGGCGACGGTCGCGTTGTTCACGTTGATGATGGACGCCTCCGACCGTGAGCACGCGGGCACCGACTACACCTTGTACGCCTGCGCCATCGTCATAGCGACGGGTATTTCCTCGTTCGCCGGTGCCGCCCTTGCCGATGCTTTCGGCTACACCGCGCTCTTCGGCATCGCGACCCTGGTCTCGCTGCTCGGCTGCCTTGCGCTGGTCCGGGCAATCGATCGTGGCGCCGGGCCGCAACGACTAGCTGTCGTGTGGCCGACCCGGCAAACTCAGCCCGCCGTGAGGGTCCGGTAGGGACCGTCGTAGGTGCTCAATGCCGCGCGGATATCCGGGTCGAGGTCGCAGACCACGCGTGACGACTCGTCGATCAGCAGGGTCGCGCGTTCGGTTTCGGTGTACGCCGGCCAATGCGACAGGGGCGCGCCGCTTTTCGCGAAACTCAGCCAGTGGTCCTGTGTTTCCTCGGACACCGCGCGAAACGTTGCACGTGCGCCGATTGCCAGCAGCCTCGGCAACCACTTGTCCACAACGCCGAACACCGCGAGCAGCTCGAACCCGTGAAATGCGCCGACCCGGGTCAGCCGCAGCAACGGCGTCGCGTAGTCGAATCGGTACACGTATGTCGGGGCGTAGGCCTGGTGCGCCTCGCACGCCGCAAGCGTCGGTCGGAGAAAGAACGAATCGGTGCCGAACTGCAGTGCACCCGGTCGACCGGGAAGGTGCTCGTACGCCGCGAGAATGTCGCGCTGCACAGCGGGATTGGTCGCGGCGAACATCCGGTCGATCAGGCGATCCTTCGATGGCAGTACGTCGATGAGACGTCCATGCAGGTCCAGTTCATTGCGGTTGGTCCCGATGATCATCGGAACGCGGTGCGCGCGACCGTTCGCGAAAGCGGCGAGTGGCTCCTCGGGCAGGAATTCGCCGTCGACGACGGGAACGAAGGGCATTCGGCCCGGAACCTGGGACATCATGGGATGCAGCAACTTCAACGCGGCTCGCACGATTGTTCGTGCGCTCAAGTTCTGCAGCGCGGACGCAGCGGTCTCCGGCGTCGCACCGAGGTTCGCGATGCATGCATCGGCGACCGCGGCGGCGCTCTCGGGGCTGCAGACCGCGTCTGCCGGCGCACTCTGCGCGATGACGCGATGGAACAGTCCTTCGGCTGCAGGGACCGTCATCAGATCCACAACGGACGCGCCGCCGGCCGATTCGCCGAAAAGCGTGACGTTGCGCGGGTCACCGCCGAAGGCTGCGATGTTGCGCTGCACCCACTCGAGGGCAGCAACTTGGTCGCGCAGGCCCAAGTTCGACTCGAACGGTCGGTCCGGTGTCGAGTATTTCGAGAAGTCGATGAAGCCGAACGCGTTGAGGCGGTAGTTGATCGACACAAGCACGACATCGCCGCGATCGACTAGCGGGCGTGGATCGTATAGGGGCCACGCCGAACTTCCCTCGAAGAATCCGCCGCCATGGACGAACACCAGCACGGGTCTTGGCGCACCCAAATCGATTGGAGCGCAGACATTCAGCGTCAAGCAGTCTTCACTCTGTCGCTGGCGCCGGAGGAGGCCGAGCGGCGAGCTGAAGGGGTGAGACAGCGCGGCATCCCTGAACTCGCGCGCGTCACGGATGCCTGTCCACGCCGCAATGCGCGCAGGCGACCGCAGCCTCAGGTCGCCGACCGGTGGCGCCGCGTACGGAACCGCGCGCCAGGTCACCACGTTTCCGTCGCGACGGCCACGCACAATCCCGGAGTCGGTCGCGATGTCCAGTCTCGAGGTCACGAGCCAACGCTATGGCGTGCTGCGCGCGTTGTGAAACACCATTTGCGTCGGGCTACAACAGGAAAAGCTTGTCAATCGAGAGGTCGCGGGGCAGGCTGTTGTCGATGCGAATGTCGGAGAGAATTGCGCTTTCTGCGATGGCGATCCTGTTCACCGCCGTGGCCATGGGTGGCGGTGTCGGTTCGGCACATGCGCAGCCCTCGCCGGTTGTCGGCGGGGTCGGGCAAATCTGCTCCACGCCGGGCAGAGTGGGTGTCGATGGGCTTAGCGGGGACCAACTCGTCTGCACATATGTCGAAAAGCCGGGTGGCTACAAATGGGTGCGCACCGCGCCGATCCTCGGAGTCCACAACATCGGCACCACGTGCAAATATCCCAACGACAACGTGTCGCAAACTCCCGGCGGAATAGCCGTTCATTGCGACCCGTCGAGTAACAAGTGGGTCGGTCCCTAGCTCTGTTGGTGCGCCCAGGCGCTGTCGATGCGAGCAGCGACATCGATGTCCCGAGCAGCTTGGATATGGGGCTTTTCGATTTCGTTGTTGATGTACTTCACGACGAACCGCTTGATCTCCTGATCGACGCTCGCGACGATGCGCAGCAATCCGCCGCGGATCGTTTGCGGCGAAACATCGATGCGCACGTCCTTCTTCTTCGACGGTTCGACGTCGACGATCACGCGCAGGGGAGCGGCCGTTCGCACACGTAGGCCGACGTGAACGTTCCCATCGACGTCGAATCGGTGCACGTCGAGCGCTAGATCGATGACCAGATGAACCTTGATCGGGATGACGAGTTCGAACGTGATTTCGTCGAGGACGTACCGCGTCACTTCGATGTCGCCGAGATCGACGTCAGCGGAGATTTTCGCGATCCGACCTGGTCCGGCACCGATGGGACCGAACTGAAAACTGCTGCCGGCAAGGTCGTCCAATGCGCCGCGGACGCGCTCGGCAGTCACGGCGTGTTCGATGAAGCGACGACCGAACTCCTCGTAGGAGATGTAGTCGACGTTGGGCTGGTCCATACCGCGAGTCTATGTTTGTCCGTTTCGTAGTGAGCGGATTGCAGTGGCTGTCGCCGCGTCGGCTGGGTAGAAGGCCTCGATCGCCAACTCGGACAGGGTCACGTCGAGCGGAGTGCCGAAGACCGTCGTCGTGCTGAAGAACGAGAGGTCACCCTCGAATTTCAATGGCACGACGAGCGAACGCGTGTCATGGACTCGATCTGCGTCGTCACCCGGGTACTCGCTCAGTTCGCGTTGCAGGGCGACAAGCTCGGGGTCACCCGACGCGGCGATCTGATGAGCCAACCGATCGAGAATATGTGCCCGCCACTGACCGAGATTCGTTATCCGCGATGCCATTCCGTCTGGATGCAGACTCAGCCGCAGCACGTTCACCGGAGGCTCCAGCAATTGCGCGGAGCAACCGACCGTGAACAGGGCAACGCCGTCGTTGCCGTCGACCATGTTCCAGTGCCTGTCGACCACCACAGCTGGATAGGGAGAGTGAGCAGCGAGAATCATTCCGATCGCGTCCGATACCGCCGCCATCGGCACGTCGTGCAGTGTGTGCTGCGGATACGCCGGCGCGAAACCGCCCGCGAGCAACAGCGAATTCCGTTCGCGTAGTGGAATTTCCAGCTGCTCGCTCAGCCGAAGAAGCATCGCCTTCGTGGGTCGCGAGCGGCCGGTCTCCAGGAAGCTGACATGGCGCGCGGACACCTCGGTCCGGCTGGCGAGGTCCAACTGGCTCAAGCGGCGCCGTTCGCGCCACTGCCGCAGCAGCACACCGACGGGCTGTTCGGTGGTGGTCATGAATGCGAGACTATGTCGCTCGAGGAGGCATCGCGATTACCTCCGAGGTAATCGACGCCCGTACCTCGTTGCTCCAATCTTGTTGCAGACCCGCCGCCGGGGCGGTTCCCAAGACCGGAGACAGTCATGAGCGACTTCGAACACCTTGCAGCACAGTACATCTCCGCATGGAACGAAACAGACGCGGCCAAGCGCGACGCCGCGGTAGCGGAACTGTGGGCGGACGGCGCAACCTACACAGACCCGCTTGTCTCGGCTGTCGGCCACGACGAGATCGCCGCCACCATCGGCGCCGTGCAAGCGCAGTTCGCGGGCTTTGAGTTTCGGCTCCTCGGACCGGTGGACGGTCACCACAACCAGGCTCGATTCCAATGGGAACTCGGTCCGGCGGGTGGGGACGCCCCGATCATCGGCTTCGACGTCGTCGAACTCGACGCGCAGGGCCGCCTCACCCGAGTTCTCGGCTTCCTCGACAAGGTCTGAGCACCGCCGACCGCCGAGAGTGCACTTCTGGTCACAAATCACGACGAGCAGCGACGAAAACTGCACTCTCGGGGCGGCGGTACTGATCAGCCGCGGACGCGGTAGCGCAGGTGGACCACACCGCCATCGCCTTCGAGGACGCGAAGCCGCTCGAGCTCGCGCTGCTGGATGCCGAGGTGCTCGAAGAGTCGCCGCCCGCCGCCGAGCAGTACGGGGACCAAGTGGATCTCGAGTTCGTCGATCAGCCCTTCTGGCAAAGCGCGCTGAGCGATGCCTGCGCCATGGACGACGACGTTCTTGTCACCGGCAGCTGCCTTCGCTGCGCGCATTGCCTCGCCGAGGTCGCTCACGTAGTGCACAAATGGCCAGTCGGCTGCCCAGTCGGGAGCCTCGCCTCGGCTGAGGACATAGATGGGAGCACCGTCATGGTGGTCGCCGCCCCAGCCGCGGGCGGGTTCGAAGGTCCCGCGGCCGACGACGACGGCACCGGTATGCATGAACTCGTCGTAGATCTGCCGGTTCACACCCTGTAGACGTGCTACCGCCGCCTCGTAGTCACCGTCGTCGGCGCCCGGGAAGATCCATTCGTGCAGTCGCTCGCCGCCATCGCCGAGACCGTTCTCAGGGCTTTCGTTGGGTCCGGCAATGAAGCCGTCGAGGGACATGGACATGTACAGGACTGTTGACGACATCGGGCACTCCTTGTGTTGGTTCGATTTCACCTTCTGTCTGGACTACGAACGGAATCGCCGAAATTCGACAGCCAACAGCGAGAGACCGACTCCAATGCGCCACACTGCGAGCGTGTCGAGTGCAAATCGCTCGGCCACGCCCGCGCCGAGACCGAAATGCCCATCGTCGACCAGCGCGACGGACCCAGCGATCGCCACGACGATGAAGGTCGCGGTCCAGGCGGCCAGCGCTGGACGCGCGTGACCGAACGCGAGCAGCAACAACGCCATCGCACCTACGTGCGCGAGGAAGTAGGTGACGGCGGCGAGCTTGTGCAGGGTGGCATCGCCGTCGGAGGGGACCAGCCCGACCGCGACATTGGCCATTCCTGCAACGACGAGGAGCACGCACGCGACGGACCTTGCCGCAGTTCGCCCTTCACGCACGCACGCCAACGCAGCGGCTCCGGTCGCCGTAAGCACCCCGATCCCGATGAACGTCAGATTCATCCACACCTGCGCGGGGGAGCGGGCGGTACCGAGATCGCTGATCAGGTGCTCGCGGACGTTGTACGGAGGACTCCACGTCGCGGCCACTGCCACACTCACTGGGAAGTAGAGGGCCGTCGCGACCCAGGAGGCGCCTGCGATCGTCGCGTAGCCGTGCTGCGTCAACCGCGTCATACGCGCAACCGTACAGACGTCGAGGTATCGCGAAGTTGCCTAAAATGCAACAATTGTCGCGATTGGGTATTTCCCACTCCCGGGCCGCATGGTTAGGGGATTTGCAGATGTCGCAAACCGAAATCGTCACGGCGTCACCTGATTCGGAATCAGCTCCGCTCAAGCGAGTGCTGGGTCCGGGCCTCCTGCTGTTGTTCATAGTGGGCGACATTCTCGGTGCAGGCGTATACGCAGTCACCGGACAGATGATCGACAACGTCGGCGGAATGGCATGGTTACCATTCCTTCTCGCGTTCATCGTCGCGACGTTGACAGCATTCTCCTACCTGGAACTGGTGACGAAGTATCCGCAATGCGCAGGTGCGGCGCTGTATACGCAGAAGGCATTCGGCATCCATTTCGTCACCTTTCTGGTGGCGTTCACCGTCATCTGCTCGGGAATCACCAGCGCGTCGACATCATCCAACGTAGTCGCGGGAAACCTGCTGGCTGGCTTACACGAAACATTCAGTAGCGCAGATGGACTGGGTTGGTTCGATGTACCGACAGGGTCGGCTGCGCAGCTCGGCGTTGCGCTCGGATTCATGATTTTGTTGGCACTGATCAATTTGCGCGGTGTCGGCGAATCGGTGAAGTTCAACGTCGTCCTGACGATCGTCGAAATGTCGGCGCTTGCCATCGTCATCGTCATCGGCTTCGTCGCAGCAGGACGCGGCACCGGCAACGGGGATATCTCGAACCTGGTCGTGTTCGACGATCCGAACGAAAAGGGCTGGTTCCTCGCGGTCACGATCGCGACGACTATCGCGTTCTTCGCGATGGTCGGTTTCGAGGATTCGGTCAACATGGTCGAGGAGACGAAGAATCCGCAGAAGATTTTCCCGAAGGTCATGCTCTCTGGGCTCGGAATCGCGTGTGTGATTTACATGCTCGTCGCGGTCGCAGTGATCGCGGTACTGCCGCTGAACTACGACTCCGGAAGCGAAGGCATTCTGCTACACGTCGTGCGGATCGGCGCGCCGTCGATCCCGATCGACGAAATCTTCCCGTACCTGACCGTCTTCGCCGTGGCGAACACTGCGCTCATCAACATGCTCATGGCGAGCCGTCTTGTCTATGGCATGGCCAAGCAGGGCGTGCTGCCCAGGGCACTCGGCAAGGTTTTGCACGGTCGGAAATCGCCGTGGTCGGCAATCGTCTTCTCCACCGTGCTCGCGCTGCTGCTGATCATCGTCGTCAACCGGCTGTCTAAGAACAACGTGGTCGGCGCCCTGTCCGGCACGACCGGACTCCTGCTGTTGTGCGTGTTCGCGGTCGTCAACGTTGCATGCCTGATCTTGAAGCGGGCGGCCGACGAGGTGTTCTTCCGCGCGCCGGTGTGGGTGCCCGTGCTCGGCGCCGGGCTGTGCCTCTTCCTCGTCGGCCCGTGGGCACGCACGTCGACGCAGATGATCCAGTACAAGATCGCGGCCGCCATGCTCGGCATCGGAATTGTGCTGTGGGGGATCACCTATCTGATCAATAAGCGCGAGGGCCAGAAGGCGGGCGTCATCGACGTCGAACGCCTCAGCGAGGACGAGTAGCGAGTCGCGCGATCCGAGGTAGCGCGACCGCCATGACCCCGAGATAGGGCGGCGCCCACAGCGGCACTCCGAAACTCAGGATGCAACCGGTATTCGTGGGGATCACCTCATGCCGAGTGGCCGGCACGCCGGCGACGCGCCACGCCCACGCCCGGCCGTCGGTGAACTCGCTGATCTCGAACGGTACGGGCACTCCCAGCGGCGTCCAGACCTTGCCGCGAGAGCCGAGCCGCAGCGGACCAGGCACCTCGAGTTCGGCACGCGTCACCGACGGACCCCACTTCGGCCAGGCCTGCAGATCCACCAGCACATCCCACACCGCTTGCGGGGGCGCGGATATTGCGAGTTCGACTGTCGGCATCCGGTGCCGCAAACCCAAACGCATGCCTAGCCTCTCGCGACCGACGGCAGGTCCGTGCCGGCGGCGTAGCTTGCGAGCAGTTTCACGCTGTCGGCTGTCGGAGTGTCTGGGGGAGCGGTGTAGACGAGCAGGGTTGGTAATTCGGGGACCTGGCTCCGGTGATCGTGTTTGTCTGGCACGAGGTCTACGGTATGTGCTCGCGGTCAACCAGATCGAGGTTCATCACGTCTCGCAGCACTCGCAATCCGAGACATTCGGTGTGAAAGGCGGCGTCGGGCAGCAGGTGTCGCCACGCCAGGCGTTAAGACCTTCCTTCACGGCGATGACAGCGATGACCAGCGCGGCGATCGGATCGGCCCACGACCAACCGAAAAGAGCGTTGAGCAGCAGGCCGACGAGAAGGACCGCCGATAGGTACGTGCAGAGCAATGTTTGCTTGGAATCGGCGACCGCGGAGAGGGAGCCGAGTTCACGGCCGGCGCGACGTTGAGCGAACGACAGCACCGGCATGACCGCCAGACTGACTGCGGCCAAACCGATTCCGATCGGCGAATGGGCTGCCTCGCCGAACCCTGCCAGTGCACGGACCGAATCGATGGTGACGTAGAGAGCAAGCGCGAAGAAGGAGAAAGCGATGATGCGCAGCGCAACCTTCTCGCGCGCTTCGGGGTCGCGTCCGGCGAACTGCCACGCGACTGCGGCCGCAGAGGTCACTTCGATGACCGAGTCCAGCCCGAAACCGATCAACGCGGTCGAGGAAACGCGAGTTCCCTCGGTCAGTGCGACGACCGCCTCGAGCACGTTGTAGGTGATCGTCGCAGCGACAAACCACTGAATCCGTTTAGCCAACACCGCACGCCGCTGCGGCGACGGCACGAAAACCTGTGCGGCCATCAGCAGCAACCGTCGGTGTCGGCGGCCGGGCAGCATGCCGGATCGACGGCGAGGACCAGCCCGACCAGGTCGTCGAGGGCCTTGCCGATACGTGGGTCCGCGAGTTCGTAGCGACTTCGCCTGCCCTCAGGGACGGCGACGACGAGGCCGCAACCACGCAGGCAGGCGAGGTGATTCGACAGGATTTGCCGAGTGACCCCGATCTTGTCGGCCAGCTCGGACGGGTAGCCCGGACCGGTGCGCAGGCTCAACAGAATCTGCGTGCGCGTCGAATCCGACAACGCGTACCCGAACCGCGACAGCGCGTCTCTGTGGATCAGGGTCTCCATGCGACGATAGTACAGCGGATTCTGTATTCAGAACAGGCTGTACCGATTCGCTTGGCGCTGTTGAGTCCAGCAGAGTGATTTTGCGAGGAGGTGTCGTATTGGCGGTCCGGTGTTCGTAGTCCTGGTGAGAGGCTGCCAAACAGGGGAGCCCCACCGGGAAAGGAACCGCAGCAATGAAACTGACGACCATCACGCAGATGACCATCGACGGAGTGGTGCAGGGCAACGGTGGAGCATCGGAGGAAGACCGCAAGAACGGTTTCGTGCGTGGTGGATGGGCATTGGGAGCCGGCGACGACGAGACCAGGGCAACGATCGCCCGGACCTACCAGCGCGCCGATGCGTTTCTGTTCGGCCGCCGGACCTACGACCTGTTTCTCAGTTCCTGGGGAACGCTCGACCAGTTGCGGGCGCACCCCATCGGCGTGGCGTTGAATAACGCGCCCAAGTACGTCGCATCGACGACGCTCACCGATCCGACCTGGCCGGACACGACGGTCCTCGACGGTGACCTCGCAACGGCGATTCGCGAGCTGAAGGCCAAGCCGGGTGGCGAGTTGCAGGTGCACGGGAGCGGCACCCTGGTCCGATGGTTGCTCGAAAACGACCTGGTCGACGAGATGACCCTCCTCGTCGTCCCCGTGATTCTCGGTCAAGGCACGCGACTCTTCCCCGAGAACGGCTCGGACATCGCGCTCGAACTGCTCGACTCGCGAGTCGACTCCAGGGGCGTGACAACCCAGGTCTTCCGACCTAAGCGCTCACAGATTGCTTACCGCTGACGAACCCCTGCCCGTCGTTCTAGCCGGAGGTGGTCGCGCGCTTCGGCAGCTTCCATCCCGGCCGGACGAAGTGGCAGGTGTATCCCTCGGGGTATCGCAGCAGGTAATCCTGATGCTCGGGCTCGGCCTCCCAGAAGTCGCTTGCCGCAGTCACTTCCGTCACGACCTTGCCCGGCCACAGACCGGACGCGTCGACGTCGGCGATCGTGTCCAGTGCGACCTGCTTCTGCTCGTCATCGACGTAGAAGATGGCCGACCGGTAGCTCGTGCCGATGTCGTTGCCCTGACGGTTCTTCGTCGTCGGATCGTGAATCTGGAAAAAGAACTCCAACAGGGTCCGGTAGTCGGTGCGCTCGTCGTCGTAGATGATCTCGATCGCCTCGGCGTGAGTGCCGTGGTTGCGATACGTCGCGTTCGGGTTGGTGCCACCGGTGTAGCCGACTCGCGTCGACAGAACACCGGGCTGCTTCCGCACGAGGTCCTCGACGCCCCAGAAGCATCCGCCAGCGAGAATCGCGGTCTTGGTGGTCATATTTCTCCTCCCAGTTGGACTGAGTACAACGATCAATCGTGCCCCGATCATCCCGGCAATGCCATGGTGCTCGCGTGATCGTCGAAATAGGGGGAAGAAGTTCGAGTTGATCATCGATCCAGGACAGGACTCAGCAGATGGCCAAGCAGGTCGACGGCGGTCCCGGCTCTGTCGTCGATCTCATCGACGATGCTGTCGCCGCCCTCGCCAGCACCTGACGGTGGGTCTACCGACAGTTCATCGGATGACGTTGTGCCCTTGGTTGGCATTGGCACCCAGGCCACGCTCGAGGGTGTTGATGCTGGATCGAAAAAGTCGAGAGGACAAGAAATATGAAGACGCTGTCGGAATCGTTGATGGATCTCGCAGAACGAGTGAAGAAGTTCGAGGAGTCCTCCGCCGAGATGCGTGAGAAGAACCGAGCCACCATGCAGGCACGGAAAGAGGAACTGACCTCGACCATCGAGCGCGAAGGGAGCGAGCTGGAAAAGACCGCCGCAGAATTGCGGGAGGCCGCGCAGAGTTGGTGGTCGGACACGCGGGAGGCACTCGAGCACCAGATCGGTGTGATGCGAGCAGACTTCGAGAAGTGGCAAGCCGACATCAAAGCTCAACGCGCAGAGCGTGCCAGCGGGGACGGCAAGACAGCTGAACCGATCAGCCGAAGCTGAGCAAGCCAAGGTCCGTCTTCGGACAAAGCCGTGCCTGCGCAACGGATGCGCGGGCACGGCTCAGGTCGTTGCCGCACACGGTGGTCTCGCACCGGCGTCGCGTAACGTCACGATCGTGACGAGTGCGGAACTACTGGTCGATGGATTCGGTCGTATTCGCGATGTTGTGCATCGTGCCGTAGATGGGCTTTCGCCGGACCTGTTGACAGCCCGAGTGGACGGTTCGGCGAACTCGATCGCCTGGCTCGTGTGGCACCTCACCCGCGTGCAGGACGATCACATTGCCGACGCGGCGGGCAGCGATCAGGTGTGGACCACCGACGGCTGGTTCGAGCGTTTCGCGTTGCCCTTCGACGCCGCAGCGACCGGGTACGGTCACAGCAGCGACGATGTGGACGCAACGCGGGTCACGTCTGGCGACCTACTTACTGGCTATCACGATGCGGTGCACCAGCGCACCGTCCGCTATGTCGAAACACTCAGCGATGACGACCTCACCAGAATCGTCGACCGCCGATGGGACCCACCGGTCACGCTGGCTGTACGCCTGGTGAGCGTGCTCTCCGACGATCTCCAGCACGCCGGTCAGGCCGCATTCGTGCGCGGCATCATCGAACGACAGGTTCGCTGACGGCACACGCTCGGACATTTGCAGGCACGCGATACTATGTACCACGACATAGTTGTGTGAGGAGCAGTGGCGCTGTGGGTCGACGGTCGGATGTCCGCGAGAACATGCTTGTCAGCGCGATCATGCTCTTTCGGCGGCGCGGAATCGACGGTACCTCCATCGGCGACGTGATCGCGTTTGCCGACGCGCCCCGCGGATCGATCTACCACCACTTTCCAGGCGGGAAGCCACAACTCGCGGAAGAAGCAACAAGACGTGCTGGGGCGGCCATCAGCGCGGAGATCTCCCGGCAACTCACTGCCGACGGGCCGATGGCAACCATCGCCTCCGTCGTCGACCTGTTCCGCAAAGAACTCGAGAGCTCCGACTTCGAATCGGGGTGCCCGATCGGTGCGGGCGCCCTCGAGGGCGGCGGTACGCCGGGCGCACGCACTGCGGCGGGGGAGTCGTTCACGGCCTGGGAATCGGTGATATCCGCCGGACTGTGGCAGCACGGCATCGCGCTCGATCGAGCAGAATCCCTGGCCTCCATGGTAATTGCGGCGATCGAAGGCGCCATCATGCTCGCGAAAGCGCAGCGCAGCACGCATGCGCTCGATCGTGTGGAAACCGAACTCACGATGCTTCTGAGCGGACTGCTATAGCCCGTTTGTGACCGCGGTCACGTTCCTCGGTCACTGAAGGTCCCGCCACATTCGCTGGGCGATTCTATGTATGCCTGCATACATTCTGAACGGCACAACGCCGTGCCCCGCCCCAACCGGGCAAGCGAAAGGACCGCAGTAGATGAAGTTCCCCGAGCCTCCACTGAGCGTGGCGAGAGAAACAGACGCCGCCACCCCGATTCGTCCCGTCCTCGCGTTGATCGTGCTGTGTCTGGCGGAAATGCTTGTGTTGCTGGACAACACCATCGTCAACGTCGCGCTGCCTTCGATGAGCACAGCGCTCCACGGCAGCTTCAGCCAATTGCAATGGATCGTCGACGCGTATGTGCTCACCTTCGCTGGCCTGCTGCTCGCCTTCGGGCACCTCGGTGACCGCTACGGACGTCGCAGAGTCATGATCATCGGGCTCGTCGGCATCGGCGTGGCCTCGGTGGCAGGCGCGATGGCGGGCGGGATCGGCCAGATCATCGCCGTTCGCGCAGGCATGGGTGTGTTTGCCGCGGCCGTTTTCCCTGCCACGCTCGCATTGCTTACGACCTTGTTCCGAGACCCGCGTGCTCGCGCCGGTGCTGTAGCGGCGTGGACCGCGATGGCCGGCTTTGCGATCGCGATCGGCCCGACAGCTGGCGGTTGGCTGCTCGAGCACTTCTCTTGGCGTTCGGTGTTCTGGATCAATGTCCCGATCGCACTCGTACTGGTGGCAGCGGCACTGCTTTTGGTACCGGAGTCGCGCGGGGCTCATACCGGCCCGCTGGACGTCGTGGGAATCTTGCTGTCGCTGTCCGGTGTCACGACGCTGGTGTGGACGATCATCGAAGCGCCGCAACACGGTTGGACCTCGCAGATTACGTTTCTCGGCTACGCAGTTGCCCTCGCGTGCCTGGCCGCATTCATCGTTCGAGAGTTTCGGGCGCCGTACCCGGTCCTCAATCTTCGACTGTTCGCCATCCGGCGCTTCTCGCTGCCGGCGCTGTCGATCGCGGTCGCCTACTTCAGTATGTTCGGGTTCTTATTCCTGATCACGCAGTACTTCCAGGCTGTGCGGGAGTACACGCCGCTCGAATTCGGGATTCACTCACTGCCTTTCGCCGTGGCGATCGGAGTAGGTGCACCGGTAGCGGTAGTGCTGGCCCAGCGTTTCGGTACGACGGCACTGATCGTCTCGGGGTTGGCTGTCCTCGCGGTCGGGATGTTCCTCGCGGGGCAGGTGACGGTCGACTCGCCGTACGCAGGCATCGTTCTGGTCTCCATGATCTTGATGGGGCTGGGTCTCGCGATCGTGCAGGGTCCTGCCACGGAGGCGATCATGTCGTCGGTGCACGAAGACGAAGTCGGTGCGGGTGCGGGCGTGAACGACACAACCCGCGAGGTCGGCGGTGCACTCGGTGTCGCGGTGCTCGGTTCGATCGTGGCGTCGACCTACAAGACGCAGATCTGGCCGGTCATCGATTCCATCCCGGATTCGCTGACCAGCGCGGCCGACAAGGACTTCATGCGTCAGACGGCGATGAGCATCATCGGGTTGCGAGAACGGCAGGCGACGTCGCCGTTCGCCGGCCGGATCGAGCAGATCATCGATCAGATGAAAATTGCAGTTCTCGACGGTTTCCACACCGCAACGCTTGTGACGGTCGGCGCGGTCATCGTATGCGCCGTCGTCGTCGCAATCTGGCTTCCGTGGCGACGCAGCGAGAATCAGCAATCCGTCCTGCTCGGCTGGGCCGAGACGAAGGAGCCTGCGGACGTGTCGTGACGCCTCAGCTGACCGCGCGCTTGACGAGTTCGCCAATCAGCGCCTCGTCGGCCGCGGTCAACTTGGTGAGACCGTAGGCCGTAGGCCACATGGTTCCGTCGTCGATGTTCGCCGAGTCGCTGAAACCCAGCGTCGCGTAACGGGTGTTGAACTTCTCTGACGCCTGGAAGAAGCAGACGACCTTGCCGTCCTTGGCGTAGGCGGGCTGGCCATACCAGGTTTTCGGTGCCAGCTCCGGCGCGACCGCTTTGACAATGGCGTGGATGCGTTCAGCGATAGCGCGATCCGAAGGCGACATCTCGGCGATCTTCGCAAGCACATCGCTTTCGCCGTCGGCCTTCGTCGCACGTGATCCGCGGCGCGCGGCCTTCTTGAGTTCACTCGAGTGCTCTTTCATCGCGGCGCGTTCTTCTGCCGTGAACCCCACGGAGGCAGTACTTTTGGCAGTCTTGTTTGCTTCAGGCATGTCGTCGCTCCTGTTTCGCCTTTTGGATTTCGTTGACAACCCAAATGTATGAAGGCCGGGCGGTCATTGCTTCTCGAAAACTGATCGATCGCGACTAGTCTCGCCATATGAGCGATGCCTATGTCGTCGGTGGAGTCAGAACGCCGGTAGGAAAATACGGCGGCTCGCTTTCACACATTCGGCTCGACGATCTGCTCGGCCGCACGATGGTGGCCGCCTGCGAACGGGTCGGCGTGCCGCTCGAGCGAGTCGAGGAAATAACCGCCGGCTGCGTGAATTCCGCGCACGAGGGAATGGGCGACGTCGGTAGGTGGGCTGCGCTGGCGGCCGGTTTCCCCGACAGCGTCCCGGCGATCACGGTCAATCGATTCTGCGCGTCGTCGCTCAGCGGGGCGATCTCGTTGTCGCACGCGATCAAGTCCGGCGAACTCGGAATCGGCCTTGCCGCCGGCGTCGAATCGATGTCGCGTTCCGGCTGGGCGTTCATGAAAGGTGAGACGCCGTTTTCGCCGCGCGGTCCGTTGATCTTGCTCGACACCATGTGGGCCGGGGCGGGCGGTCCGCCGCACCCGGCACTCGCCGCACGCAACACCTACATCTCGATGATCGAGACCGCGCAGAACGTCGCAAACAAATACAGACTGACGCGCGAGGAGATCGACGCATTCGCATACCGATCGCACCACGACGCGGCAGCGGCGCGTGACTCGGGCCGATTGGCGAAAGAGATCCATCCCGTCGACATCGCCGCAACGCGAACGAGTCCCGCTCGCACCGTCGAACACGACGAGATGATTCGCTCGGACACGACGCTGGAGCGGCTAGCCACGCTGCCGCCGCAACCGGGCACCACACAGATGACGGCAGGAAATTCGTCACCGCTATCCGACGGTGCCAGCGCCGTGGTCATGGCATCGAGCGAATCGGTCAGCGAATTCGGCCTCGATCCGCTGGCCCGAGTGGTGTCTTCGGCGACGTACGCGCTCGATCCCAAGTTCATGGGCATCGCGCCCGCATGGGCGATCGCCACCGCCCTTCGCCGAGGCGGCGTCGCGCCCGCCGACATCGACGTATGGGAAGTGCACGAAGCGTTCGCTGCCCAGGCATTGGGTGTGCTGCGCGAATTGCCCGTTCAGCTCGACGGATTCACAGTTCCCGACGAGTTGCTCAACCCGAACGGGGGAGCGGTCGCAATCGGGCATCCGTTCGGATCGTCGGGCACGCGTTACGTCCTGACCTTGGCGACCGAACTACGCGAGCGAGGCGTCCGTTACGGGGTACTCGGTGTCTGCGTCGGATCCGGTCAAGGCGTGGCGCTACTGCTGGAGAACGCGTCGCTCTAAGTCGAGGAGCAGGTCGGCGCGGACGACCTGGATATCTACATCTCCAAGTTAGCTCACTTGACTTGTGCCACAACGAAAATCCGGCGGAACGGGTAAGCCGTCACGCCATCTCCGCGAGCAGGGTAGGCCTCCTCGAGTAGCGGGATCAGCTGCTTGCGGTAGTCCTGCCAGTCGTCGTCGGACAGCCGGGCCTCCACCTCGGTCAGCGCGGTTCCGCTGATCCAGCCGAACACCGGGTCGGCGCCCGTCAGCTGATGGATGTAGGTGGTCTCCCAGCAGTCGACGTTGCACCCTGCTTCGGTGAGGATCTCCGCGTAGCGCGACGGCGTCTCGACGATCTTGCCTTCGCTGAATCGCAAGTCCTGCAAGTGCGTTGCGAACGGCTCCCGCCGAGCGACCTCGCGCACGAGCCGGTGTGACGGCGCATCGAAGTTGCCGGGAACCTGTATTGCGATCCACGAACCGGACGCGAGTTGGCCCGCCCAGCGGACCAGCAGCTCAGCATGGGTCGGCGCCCATTGCAGGGCCGCATTGCTGACGACTACATCGGTGTCCGGCTTCGGCGACCAACTCTCCAGCTCGCCGACGTGCGCGTCGATTCCACGCTCGCGGGCGGCGGCCACCATCTCCGGCGAGCTGTCCAGCGCTTCGATGACAGCGCCCGGCCAGCGTTGCGCCAGAGTCGCTGTCAGGTTGCCCGGACCGCATCCGAGGTCGACGACGCGCCGAGGTGCGTCCACATTCACCCGCGACAACAGGTCGAAGAACGGCCTGCCGCGGTGATCGGCAAATGCCAGATAAACGTCGGGATTCCACATGGTTCGATGCATATCAGAGATTGATCATGGTCGCCACGACGAGGCGGGTGGCGTAGTCGGCGAGTTGTTTCTCCGTGACGGGCAGGCGCCCATCGGTCCAGTCCAGAACCAAGGAAACAAGCGCGCCCGACAGCGCGCTTCCTGCGAGCGCGAGTTCTGTTCGTCCGGCCTTCGACGCCGCTGGGCTGAGCGCCGATGCGAGAGTGGTCAGAAAGTCCGGCAACACCGCCGCGCGCCGATCGGTGAGCAGTTGGCTGGTGAGCGGTTCGCGAAGAAGGATGCGGACCCTCCGCGTGTCTGCGTCGAAGAAACCCACTGCGACGTCGAGCGCCGCCGCAACCGTCGCCGACATCTCCTCTCGACTGCCGACCGCGGCGATCGCGGTGCCGAGCTCGGCGTTGCACGCGTCGTATACCGCCACGACCAGTTCATCTGTGTTGGTGAAGCTTTCGTAGAAATAACGTGGACTCAACTCGGCTCGGCGACACACTGCGCGCATCGTCACCCCACTGACGCCATCGTCGCCGAGCAGTTCGAACCCGGCGCGCAATAGGGATTGCCGCCGATCGAGAACGCGGTCGTCGAAGGTCTGGCCGCGCCAGACCTTGGTGCGGGGTTTTTCCACGCGCGAGCTCCCATCGACGCCAACTGGTATCGGTTGATTCTAGTTCGATCATATGCCAGCATGAACTGGAATCACATGATTCCTAGTTGCGGAGGATTCCAAACATGTTCGACGAGTCGCGATTTCAGGCAGCGTTGGCACAACCGCGGTTGCGGCAGCCGTTGCCGAAGTATCTGCCGGGCAACCGCGCTGGAGCGCGCGTGCCCGTACTGGACGAGGATGCGTTGAATGCAATGACCGCGCAGTGGTTCGTCGATCTGGATCGCAAAGTCGCGCATTACGCCGGCTTCGGCGTCGACATCGCCTGGGTTGTCGAGTGGGCGAAGAAGTATTGGTGGAGCTGGTTGATGCGGGACATGTCGCTCAACGACGAGTTGTATACGCAGGACCTCCGCTACAAGGACCCCACGACGTTCGGCCGCATCATCGTGGGGCAGGAGGAGTTCCTGAAGTACAACTTCTCCTTCTTCGACGCCATCCCCGACTGGCGTTACGACCCCCTGCCGGGGGAGATCTACATCGATCTCACGCCCGAAGGCGAAACCCGAATTGTCATCCGCTACATCGGAAGTGGCCACTTCGATGGCGCCTTGCGCTTCTACCCTTACGACGAGTCCGCACCCGTGCTGAAAGGTGTCGGGACGTTCGTTCAGTGCACCGCCGTCGACCGCTACCACTTCAACGCCGACGGCTTGATGTACGAAGGTGAAACGTTGTTCGACCTTCTCGACGCCACCCAGTCCGCCGGGATCGTGCCGTCCGGCGACAGTTGGCAACTCCGCGCGCTGATGAAGGCGTCCTACGTTCCGAGCATGCTGCGGGATATCCGCCGGCTGCGTCGTTGAACCCGACACCTACCGGCGTCGTGTCTATGTCGGTAGGGGTCGGCGCCCGTCGACCGCGCCATTCACGAAGGGCCTGGTGGACATCATGCGCAAACTCGTCACGCTGATCTTCTCGACTGTGCTGACGTTATTCGCGCTAGCCGCGTGCGGATCCGATAGTGACAACAAGACCGACCAATCGTCGATGACGGGAATGTCGATGCAGTCCAAGACGGGTTCCGCGGACGCCGTCAAAGACGAGATCGTCATTTCGGGATTCGCCTACGTCGTCCCGGAGTCGTTCACCCCTGGGCAAAAGGTGACGATCCGAAACAACGACTCCGTCGAGCACAGCGTCACCTCCGACACGAAAGGCACATTCAGCACCGACGTCGAAGGCGGCGAGACCGCAACGCTGACCTTGCCGGACCAGCCTGGTACCTACACCTTTTACTGCACCTACCACCCCAACATGCACGGCACTCTCGTCGTGAAGTAGCTCGGCGCTACGGCGCGCCGAGTTCGGCGAGCAGGTTGGACCTTGCGCGAATTGCTCCAAGACGCTGTCGATTCGACCGTCGAGCTCGGCCCATGGCGCTGAACCAACGCTGAGCGAATGTAACGGCCGAATAGCGGCGCCTACCTCCGCTTGCGTTCAGCTGCTCCACAGCGTCGCAGTGGCAGAGTGCGACTCACGTCGTCGCGTTGCAACGGAGAGTGATGATCATCGAAACGTTGAATCCACAGCGGTGGAGTGTGCGAGCCAAGTCGGCTGTCGCCGCCGCATTCGTGGTGAGCGTGTGCTTTGCCATCGCGAGCGGGCTCTTGCTGTTCGTGCTTTACCGTTCGCTGGAAACGACTGCATTGGATGCTGCCGCAGCGCGCGCGGATCAGATCCGCGTGCAACTCGAGACCGATTCACCGACGAAGCTCGATCGCTCGTTGTTGGCCACCGACAGCCAGATCGGCGCTGTGCAGATAGTCGACGCGAGCGGCGCTGTGCTTGCAGCATCGAACGGGGCCCCGGCGGACCCGCTCGTGCGGACATCGATGAGCGACGGACAGCTCACCGATCTCGGCAGAGTCGAAGACCCCGACGGGACGTTCGACTACTGGGTGTCGGGCCGCGCGACGGCGGTCGGAGGGCGCACCGTCACGATCTTGGTGGGTGCCGACCGGGAACCGGTCGAATCTGTGGTGAGCAGAGTCGCAGTCCTACTGGCCATCGGCGCGCCGATTCTCCTGGTTGTCGTCGTGGTCAGTACCTACCGACTGGTGGGCGCCGCGCTTCGTCCGGTCGAAAACATCCGGGGACGGGTGGCCGCGATCTCGAGCACAGATCTCGCTCAGCGAGTGCCGGTGCCCATTGCACGCGACGAGATCGCGCACCTTGCAACGACGATGAACGAAATGCTCGCGCGGCTGGAAACGGGCCAAGCCGCACAGCAACGTTTCGTCAGCGACGCGAGCCATGAACTGCGTAGTCCGCTCGCCACGATTACGACCGCTCTCGAAATAGCAGCGGGTCGGCCCGACCTGATCGACAAGGACCTGATCGACGAGTCGTTGTTGCCCGAGGCGAGACGAATGAATCAGCTGATCGAGGACCTGCTGTTGTTGGCGCGATCAGATGAAAATGCCGTCGAATGGCAGCGTGTCGATGCCGATCTCGATGATCTGTTGTTGGCCGAAGCCGGGCGGCTTCGACTCATCGGAACTGTCGAGACCGTCGTCCATATCGAGCCCTGTCGCGTTGTGGGCGACCCGGCGGCGCTAGGTCGAGCGATTCGAAACCTCGTCGACAATGCGGCACGGCACGCCGCCTCGACGGTGACCCTTTCGTGTCGTCCCGAGTCCGATCGCGCTGTGATCAAGGTCTGTGACGACGGACCCGGGATACCCAGCTATGAACGCGACCGTGTCTTCCAACGATTCGTCAGACTCGACACCGCTCGAGCACGGGCGTCCGGCGGCGCCGGCCTCGGGTTATCGATTGTCGAGCAGATCGTCCGGGTGCACGGAGGAACGGTCGCGATAGCAGATACGCCCGGCGGCGGGACGACCTTCACTGTGTCTTTGCCACTCGGACAAACGATTAGCTAGGTCGCGGGCTCTGCGACGAGCCGGTAGCCGACGCCACGGACCGTCTCGACCGACGCCATGCCGAACGGCGCGTCGATCTTGCGTCGGAGGTACCCGACGTAGACCTCGACAATGTTCTCGTCGCCCTCGTAGTTGGTGTCCCACACCGATCGAAGGATTTCGGCTTTGGTGACCACATCGCCTTTGTTGCGTAGCAAGAATTCCAGGACACCGTATTCGCGCGGTGTGAGGGTCAGGACCACGTCGCCGCGCGCCACCCGCCTGCGGGCGGGATCGAGCGACAGATCGCCAGCAGTGAGGACGGCCGGCCGTCGCGGTGCGCCGCGGCGCATCAGCGCGCGCAGTCGCGCGACGAGAACGACGAACGAGAACGGTTTGATCAGGTAGTCGTCGGCGCCGAGGTCGAAGGCGTCGGCCAGGTCGTATTCGCCGTCCTTCGCCGACAGCATCAGCACCGGGAGCCACACTTCGCGGGCGCGCAGCTCCCGCAGCAGCTGATAGCCGCTCATCCCGGGCAGCATGATGTCGAGCACAGTGACATCGAAATCGCCTGTGGTTGCAGCGGCCAGCCCGTCGATGCCGTTGTGCTCGACATCGACGACGAAGCCCTCGGCGACCAAGCCACGGCGGATCGTCTCGGCGAGTCTGGTCTCGTCCTCGACCAGCAGAATTCGCACTCGTCCTCCTACGTCTGCACGGAATCTAACTCAGAAGTCGGCTGCCCAGCTCGGCTTCGGTTCCGGAGCGCCCTGCGAATGGAGTTCACGGTCAGAGGCGCGACCGACAGGGCAACAACCGCTATCAGGATCAGCTCGATATGGGAGCGCACGAATTCGATCCCACCCAGCCAATACCCGAGGACCGGCACGGCCACACCCCAAGACAACCCGCCGATGATGTTGTAGAGCGCGAATTCGCGATACCGCATGTCGGCAGCGCCTGCCATGACCGGCACGACTGTGCGGATCACCGGAACGAACCGAGCAAGGATGACGGTGCGTGCACCGTACTTGTCGAAGTACGCATGCGCGCGAGCTAGTTGATCGGGACCAAGCCTCTTGGCGGACCGGCGTTCGAATACGGCAGGGCCCGCCGCACGACCGATCACGTAGCCGCATTGATCGCCGAGTATCGCGGCGACTGGCACGGTCAGGAGTAGTACCCACACCGGAACAAAGGAATTCGGCTGCGCGGCGAGTACTCCTGCGGTGAAGAGCAAGGAGTCGCCCGGGAAAAAGAAGCCGAGCAGCAGGCCGGACTCGACGAACACGATTCGAGTATTCCGAGCAAGCCGAAGGTCGAGACCACTGTGTCGGGATTGAGCATTCCTGTCATTTCGATCCTCGCGGAAGGGCGTACGGGGGAGCCGGCACGGCTACTTCTGCGCCGGCGTACTCGCGATCGCGGCCGGAAAGCAATCCGACGACTGTAGCGAGCAGCGCGATGGCTGCAACTGCTGTGGCTCCGAGCAGCGCGCCCGCCGACACGTCGGTCAGCCAATGGACGCCGAGGTAGAGGCGGGTCATCATGACTGCGGCCACCACCATGAGTGCAGCGGCCGTTGCCGTGAGTTTCGTTGCAGTGCTGCGCGCTCGCAGGCCCGGCGCCGCGTCCGCCCACACCACGAGCAGGACCGCGCCGACCAAGGCCGTCGTCGCGGTGACGTGGCCGGACGGGAACGAGAAGTCGGTCTCGGCCATCATGTGTGCAGCAACAGGTGGCCGTTCTCGGCCGACGACATGCTTGATGAGCGTGCTGGCCGTTCCTGCCAGAACAACGGGGGAGAGCACCAACACCGCAGGACCGATCGCGCGGCGCTTCCAGCCGACGACTGCAGCAACGACCACCGCGATCACCGCAACACCAGCCGGTCCACCCACTGTGGTGACGGCGATCGCGACCGTCGTCCAGATGGGCGAGCGGTGTGCCACGAACCAATCGAGGGTCGCAGTGTCAGCGCCGGTCAACCAGCCGGACCGCGCGACCTGCACGGCGAGCACGATCAACATCGCGAGCAGCGCCGCCACGCGTACCGTCGCCCATCCGATGATCGCTGCCACGTTCTGATCGAAGCGAGCCCGTCGTTGCGCGAAGACGGAGAAGACGATCGCGACGGTAGCGATTGCGACGGTCCAGATGGCAATTTCTGCGGTCGCTATCTCGGTGGCGATTTCGGTGATCAGAGTGTCGACAACTCCTCGGGTTCCGTTCATCAGCCCAGTCTCTGGAACAAGCGCTGTGGAAACCCTGAGAGCGGTGACCAATGCCACTCGCCCGCGGTGTGGGCCGCTGCGAATTCACAGCGGCCCACAGCGGTAGATCAGCTACTCACGGTGCTTTGGATCGAAGTTCGAAGGCTGGCCTTCCTGCACGGCCACCGCAAAGTCCGTGTCGGAGAAGGTGTATCGGTACCACGGTGCGTCGTCGCAGCGACCGAGTTGGTGGCGCAGGTTGCTGAACGCCCCATACACCGTCCGATACGGCTGCCCGTTGTAGTGCTGGAGGATTTCCTTCCAGGTGCGGGGTGCCTCGCGGATGAGCGCGGCCATGTCGGTCGTCAACTCTTCCTCCGACATGACGACGACGTCGGGCGGTGGATCGCCGAGAACGAAGACCGTGCTGCGGTCGAAGTGTGAAGGCACGAATTTGGGACTGATCGGGACCGTGCAGTCGAGGCCGATCTTCGACGCGGTACCGGGCGCCGCATCTTCGGCGATCATCGGATCGACCGTCATCGTGTTGCCGTTCGGCAGCGTCACCGTGTCCAGGTGCGGCATATACCGATACGCCATCGCGAAAAGCACCGCGTTGTCGTCCCAGATGTCGACGTCGTCGTCGAAGACCATGGCAATCTTCGGCAGCCCCTGTTTCGAGCAGGACAGCATCACAGCGAGCGCCTGCTTCGAATCTCCCGCGCCCCTTGGCTTGATCTTCGCGTACGCAATGTTCGACAACCCGCCGAGCGGTGCACGGACCTCCTTCACGTCGATCCCCGCCATCGCGAGACCGCCGTAGAGATCGGATTCGATCATCGGCAGCTGGAGCATGTTGTCCGTGTACCAGGGATGCAGCCCGCCGATAGTCGCGTGTTGAAAGATGCCGCCCTTACGGAACGTCATCGCCTTGACGACAGCTCGGAAGTTGGCTTTGATTCCGCCGCCGTACATTCCGGTGAACTCGCCGTACGGTCCTTCGTCGTGGGTCAGGCCCTCGGTCGCCATCAGTTCGCACTCGAGCACGATCTCGGCATTGGCCGGCACCAGCAAGTCGATGGTCTCGCACTTCACGAGCTTGGCGGGCTGGCCGTAGAAACTGCCGAGGACCTCGAAGTCGTCCGTGCCGGGCGGCACGCCGGTAAGGGCGGCAACCTTGTCGACCAGCGGGCCACCGATCACGATGGCGAGCTCGAGATTTTGCCCTTTGGCCTGTGCCGCTTGGGCGTTCAACCGCGCCCGATGCGACGTGCAGGTCATGTCGAAGTTCTTCTCGTTCTTCGTACGGAACATGCTGCGGTAGATGCCCCAGTCGTAGACGCCGGTATTCGGGTCTTTGGTGACGACGAGATTGTCGTTCGTGTAGGCGTGGCCGTCTCGATCGTGGTGGAGAAACAGCGGCAGCCGGGTCAGGTCGACGTCGTCGCCGATCAGGATGACTTCCTTACACGGCGCCGTATCCACGATCTCGGGCTTGACCCGGCCCTTACCGAGTTCGACCATTCGGCGTCCGGTCTCGGTCTTGTCGCAACCAAGCGCCCATGCCGTTTGTTCTTGGTTCGAGTACGCGTTGGCCAGGAACTGAAACTCACAGTCGGTGATGTTCTCGACCAGCACCGCTGTGAGGGGGTTTTCCTCCATGACGGTGGGCAACTCGTCGACGCGCTTTTCCTCCTTGATGCGGACCAGAAGGCCGGCGGCTTCCATTGCGTCGACGAACTCGCTCAAACTCTGCTGCGGCATCGGGCTGGTCCTCAGTTGAAGGCGGGTGCGGGTTTTCCGGATTTGACTGCCTGGGCGAGGTGGTGCAGAAGCACACCCCAGATCGTGTTGCATTTGCGGTAATTGCCGTGGGTTCCCGGCCAACCGCTGTGTGTGAGGACGAGCAGAGTGGTGCCCTCGTCGAGGGCTGAGATCTCGAATGTGGCCTTCGTTCCGACCGAGTCACCGGGTCCGGCCGCGCAAAGCCATTCGACATGCGACGGTTGCGAAGCGACGACTTCCCAGGCGAATTCGGGCCGCCCGCTGAACTTGAACTCCCATTTGCTGCCGACCTCGCCGGTCCCGACCGCGTGCGGCGTTTGCCAGGACTGGATGCCTTCGGCAGTGGTCAACGCGGTGAAAACCTGCTCGGGTGAGCCGCTTATCTTGATCTCGTGACTGATTTCGTGGCGTGTTTCGGGCATTTTCGAACCTTTCACGGTGCGCGATTGCGGAGTTCTGGGAAGTCGTAGTCACGCCAGCCCGGCACGTCGGCCACCATGACGAATTCGTGTCCGTGTTCTGCGACGGACGGTCCGCAAGCCTCGTCGGACCCGGCGATCCGGACATCGGTTCCGTAGGGATAGGTCGCGTCGATGGCCAGTGCGGAACCCATTCGCTGGTCGAGCGGAATGTCATCGGAGACCGACGGATCGAGCGGTCCGGCAGGTAGTTGATCGACGAGGATCACGTCGCGCGACGGCTGTGTCCGGAAGGCGACGGCCCATTCCACTTGATCGGAGTTGTTGACGTCGATGTCCGGGTCGACGACGATCACCGTTTTCGGCCTCAGGTTCGTTCCCATGGCCATAAGGATTGCCGCGCGTGCCTCACCGGAGTACCGCGGGCGCATGGCAATGACGATGTAGAACGAGACACCACCAGAAGACGGGACGGCGACCTTTTCGATCGTCGGGAATTGACTTCGCATCATCTGGAAGAACGATGCCTCGAACGGCAATTGTTTGAGCGTGTGATTCTCGGTGGGTGGCACACCGGTCAGCAACGCCTGGAAGTACGCGTCGTTGCGATGGGTGATCGCCAGAACGCGCGCGATCGGCTTCATCGACCCCGGCGTGTAGTACCCGGTGTACTCGCCGAGCGGCCCCTCGAAAACCTCGTTGGCGAATTGGACCTCGAACTCGATGACGACTTCCGCGCGGGCGGGCACGTTCACGTCGTTTGTTCGGCATTTGACGAGTTCGACTGCCGCACCACGCAATCCGCCCGCGACCGCAAAATCATTGGTGTCGTCGGTCGCCTGGATCGGACACGTGTAGGCGAGCATCGGATCGACTCCGATCACCAACGCGGCTCGGAATGTCTGCTGGCCCAACCTGACCGCCTTTGCAAGGTTCTTTCCGAACCGATGCATGGGCTGCGCGAGGAACGACATGGTGTTCTTGTCGATGATTTGAAAGCGGTAATGACCCATGTCCGGAATCCCGGTCTCGGGATCATGGCTGACGACGATGCCCGGCGTGATGTACGGACCGCCATCGTTCGGACTGTATTTCGGCACCGGCAAGGTGGAGAGGTCGATGTCGTCGCCTTCGATGACGTTCTCGTGCACTGGCGCGTCGTCGACCAGCACCGGCGGTATCGGGTTCGAAAGTCCATTGAGGATCTTCCCGAATGCCTCGTCCTCTGTGGCCTGAAAGGCGATGAGCGCCTTCGCTCGTGAGTTGTAGACACCGGCCACGAGGGGGAATGGTGTGCCGTTGTTCTTGAAAACGAAGGCGGGCCCAGCGATGGATGCGCTCTTGCGCAGGCCCTTGGCTACTTCGAGTTCCAGCGCGACCGGACGGTCGACGTCCACCAACTCGCCTTGCTCGCGAAGTGCAGTCAAAAAATCTCGGAAATCCTGAAATGGCATCGCGGCCTTCATTCTCCATGCGGGACGACGGTCTGCGAAGTATCGTCGCATTCCGAACAATTGTTTGGCGGCGCATTGACCCACAAGATTTATTCTGAAAATCCGGACGGCGGTGAAGCGACGTGCACGCAGAAACGAACTCCGCGGTATCGGATTCGAGGCTCACTCGCTTTGCGCTGGGAATCTACCGCGCCGACGGTGTCTCGACGGCCTGCCTGATGCTGCAGGAACGTTTCGAATTGGATGTGAACCTGGTGCTGTTTGCAGCATTCTTCGGAGCACAGGAGGGGTGCGCGTTGACTGCGACACATATCGATGCACTTGCCGATCGAATCGGTCCATGGCACGCCGAAGTGGTCCGGCCGCTGCGAGCAGTGCGGAAGCGTTTGAAGACAGGCCCTGCACCCGCACCCGACGCGCGCACCGCCGAGCTGCGAAATGCTCTGCAGCGCTTGGAGATCGACGCCGAACTGATCGAACTCGCAGAACTCGCCGCAATGGGGGAGACTCTCGAAGCCGGCCCGGCCGCCGGCGCTACCGCTACGCGCGCCGCGGCAGCGATCGAGGTTGTCGTGGGTGCGAAGAGCAACCGCGAGCTGGACAGCGATGAGCGCGCGGCCATTGTCCGCATTGCCGACGCAGCGGCAGCACTGGTCGGCGACACGGCCCGGGTGATGTGAATGAAACGGCTGATCGTTGCGATAACCGGCGCCTCGGGTGCGATTTACGGAATCCGGGCGCTGGAATTGCTCAGAGACGTCGAGGACGTCGAGACCCACGCGATACTCACCGCATCGTGCATGCGCACGATAGTGGAAGAAACCGACTACAAGCCTGACGAGGTACGTGACCTCGCGGACCGCGTCTACAACCCGAAGGACATTGGCGCCGCAGTGTCGTCAGGATCGTTCATCACGGCAGGGATGCTCGTTGCGCCGTGCTCGGTCAAGACGCTCAGCGGAATCGCCAACTGCTACAACGACGAACTGGTCGTCCGCGCCGCGGATGTCTGCCTGAAGGAGCGTCGACGCGTCGTCCTGCTGTTGCGCGAGACTCCGTTGCACGCCGGCCACATCGAACTGATGGCCCAAGCAACGCGCAACGGCGCCATCCTGATGCCGCCGGTCCCGGCGTTCTATCACCGACCGGCCACCCTGGACGACGTGGTGAATCAGACCTTGGCACGAGCGCTGGACCTCCTCGACATCCCGCTACCGGGGACCAAACGGTGGGACGGTACCGGGCGGGGCGCGGTCCGCCCGCGTGTCGTCGATCGGGGTCAAAACGGCCTGTCGCTTGCGAATCCGATCGAGCGCTGACTGCAGTCCGGCGGGAGCGGGAAGATCGCGTTACGCTCGAGGCTGTGCGTGGCCGCGTATATGCAGTCGGTCCGGGCGACTCGAGTTTCGATGCGCTCGGCGGAGACGCGGCATGAGTGATGCGCAATGACATCGTCGTCCAATGGCATCGAGACGATCCTCGCGCGGCACGGGTCGGACAGGACCCGGCTGATCGATATTCTCTGGGACGTCCAGCATCTGCTGGGCCACATCCCGCGGGACGTGTTGCCACAATTGGCGACGGCGTTGCACACAACCCCACTCGACATCGTCGAGACCGCGTCGTTCTATCGGTTCTTCCGCACCGAACCGGCCGGGAGATACCCGATCTACCTGAGCAACACGGTGATTGCGAAGATGCACGGCTATTCGGCCGTGTACGACGCGCTGGAACAACAGACCGGCGCGCGGTTCGGTGGGGCCGACGACTCGGGAACATTCGGATTGTTCGAAACATCGTGCATCGGGCTCAGCGATCAGGAACCTGCGATGCTGATCGACTCCGTCGTGTTCACGCGATTGACGCCGGAAAAGGTCGCACACGTCGTTGCGCAGTTACGAGCAGGCCGTTCCCCGGTCGAGATCGCGAACCCAACTGGGCTGCCGATCACAGACATCGCGTACGTCGATGCCTTGGTGGAATCGAATATTCGCAGGCGCGGCCCGGTGTTCTTCGGCGACGGGACCGACTATCGAGCCGTGCTCGACCGTTGCTTGGCCCGCACTCCCGATCAGGTCACCGAGACGATCAGTGCGTCGAAGTTACGCGGGCGCGGCGGTGCCGGATTTTCTACCGGCTCGAAATGGCGGCTGTGCGGTGCGGCGGCCGGCGACGAGAAATACATCATCTGCAACGCAGACGAAGGCGAGCCCGGCACTTTCAAGGATCGGGTGCTGCTCACCCGCGACCCGAAGAGTGTCTTCGTCGGAATGATCATTGCCGCTTACGCAATCGGCAGTGGGCACGGGATCGTCTATCTCCGTGCGGAATACACCTATCTGAAGAACTATCTCGAACATCAACTCCAGGAACTCCGGTCGGACGGGCTGCTCGGTCGCGATGTCGGCGACAGACCAGGATTCGACTTCGACATCCGCATCCAACTCGGTGCAGGTGCCTACATCTGCGGCGAAGAGTCTGCGCTGATCGAGTCCTGCGAGGGCAAGCGAGGCACACCGCGGGTGAAACCGCCCTACCCGGTCGAGGTGGGCTACCTGGGCAAGCCCACCTGCGTCGACAACGTCGAGACCTTCGCTGCCGCCGCCCGAATCATGGAGGAAGGCGCAGAATGGTTCGCGGCGATGGGGACGCTCAATTCTGCCGGCACCCGTCTGTTGAGCGTCGCCGGAGACTGTGACCGGCCGGGAATCTACGAGGTCGAATGGGGAATCACGCTCAACGAGGTGTTGTCCTTGGTCGGCGCGCAGGATGCTCACGCCGTTCAGATCAGCGGGCCGTCGGGTGAATGCGTATCCGTTCGTACCGACGGAGAGCGGACGATCGCCTACGAGGACATTTCCTGCAACGGTGCGTTCACCGTCTTCAACGCCGAACGCGACTTGCTGGAATGCGTGAAGGATTTCGCCGAGTTCTTTGCCGACGAGTCCTGCGGCATCTGCGTGCCGTGCCGGGTGGGCACCGTCGAACTGCGGAGGAAGGTCGACCTCGTGCTGACCGGGCACGGCAGCGAGCGCGATCTCAACGACATCGTCAGTTGGGGCACGTTGATGCGTCGGACCAGCCGGTGCGGATTGGGCGCGACCGCAGCGAATCCCGTCGTGACCACCCTCGAAAAGTTCCCCGAGATCTACCGCTCGCGAATCCACACACCCGAGGGCAGCCTGCTCCCGTCGTTAGACCTCGACTACGCGCTCAGCGGGAACAAGACCGAGCGTGAAGGCGGTGGTGCCGGATGAACATCGACATCGAGATCGACGGACGTCCGGTTGCGACGGTGAGCGGTCGAAATCTCGTCGACGTCGCAGCCGAAGCAGGCGTGTACATCCCGACGCTCTGCTACTTCGAAGGCAAGCCGTGTCTCGGCACGTGCAGGGTGTGCTCGGTGAAGGTCGACGGCCACGTCGTCGCCGCGTGCACGGTTCGCGTTGCTGCGCATATGAAAGTCGAAGTCGACGAACCGGATACCGCCGATATGCGCAAAGCGCTGGTGGAAATGTTGTTCGCCGAGGGAAATCACAATTGTCCGAGTTGCGAGAAGAGCGGTCGCTGCAAACTCCAGGCTGTCGGCTATGAGGTCGACATGCTGGTCTCCCGGTTCCCGTACCGTTTCGCCGCACACGAGCGTGACCACGCTGCCGAGCGAATCTGGCTGGAGCGCGATCGCTGCATCTTCTGCCAGCGATGTGTGGAGTTCGTCCGTGACGACGACGGCGAGAAGATTTTCAGCATCAGCGGTCGTGGCGCCTCTGCGCGGATCGAGATCGACACCGGTCGTGCCGACGCGATGTCGACCGAGCAGATCCGCGAAGCCGTCGCACTCTGCCCAGTCGGCGCGATCCTGGAAAAAGGGGTCGGTTACAACGTCGCGATCGGTGCGCGAAAGTTCGAGATCGAATCCGTCCGCGCACGCGCGCTGGACGGACTGGCAGATTGAGTGGGCTGTGGACGACATTGCATCGCACGATCTGCCCGCAACACCGCCGAGTGCGGAACTGACGACCGAGCGCGAGGGCAAGATCAGGGTGTCCATGATCGCTCTATGCGGTTGCTGGGGATGTACGTTGTCGTTCCTCGACATGGACGAGCGGATCCTGTCGCTGACGACGAAGATCACGATCGAACGGTCGTCGCTGACCGATATCAAGCGCATAAAGCGACGAAGTGCGATCGGATTCATCGAGGGCGGTGTCGCCAACGAGGACAACATCGAGACGCTGCGTCACTTCCGCGAGAACTGTGACATCTTGATTTCGGTTGGGGCGTGCGCGATCTGGGGCGGGGTGCCGTCCATGCGGAACGTCTTCGAGCTCAACGACTGCCTTTCGGAGGCATACATCGATTCGCCGACGGCGGTACCGCACGCCCTCCCGATCGTCCCTCGGCACCCGGACATCCCGCGACTCACGACGAAGGTCTATCCGTGCCACGAGGTGGTGAAGATGGACTACTTCATTCCCGGATGCCCACCGTCGGCGGATGCGATCTTCGACGTACTGGACGATCTGATCAGCGGCCGACCGGTCCAGCTGCCCAAATCACTCAATCACTACGACTGATCGGGAGAACGGGCGTGAGCAGAAAAATTGTCATCGATCCGGTCACCCGTATCGAAGGGCATGGGAAGGTCACAGTCCATCTGGACGACGACAACAACGTCGTCGATGCCAGGCTGCACGTCGTCGAATTCCGCGGTTTCGAGAAATTCGTTCAAGGCCACCCGTATTGGGAAGCGCCGATGCTGATGCAACGCATCTGCGGAATCTGCTTCGTCAGCCATCATCTGTGCGGTGCCAAGGCGCTCGACGACATGATCGGCGTGGGCTTCGGATCCGGAGTCGGTCTCACGGCAACGGCCGAGAAGGTCCGCCGACTCGGGCATTACGCGCAGATGCTGCAGTCCCACGCCACCGCCTACTTCTACCTCGTCGTTCCGGAAATGTTGTTCGGCATGGATGCCCCGCCCGAACAGCGCAATATTCTCGGCCTGATCGAGGCGGACCCGGACCTAATCAAACGCGTAGTCATGCTGCGCAAGTGGGGCCAAGAGGTCATCAAGGCGGTCTTCGGTCGCCGAATGCACGGCATCAGCTCGGTTCCGGGCGGGGTCGACAAGAGTCTCAGCAGCGCTGATTGCGACCGGTTCCTCAACGGCGAAGACGGCCTGCCGTCGATGGATCAAGTGATCGACTACGCGCAGGACGGTCTCCGGTTGTTCGCGGAATTTCACGAGAAGCACCGCGGCGAGGTCGATGGTTTCGCCGTTGTGCCCGCGTTGAACATGTCGTTGGTCGACGCCGACGGCAACGTGGATTACTACCACGGAAGACTGCGCATCGTCGACGATCGTAAGGAGATAGTCCGCGAAATCGACTATCACGACTACCTCGACCATTTCTCCGAAGCGGTGGAGGAGTGGAGTTACATGAAGTTCCCTTTTCTGACGGAGCTCGGGCGAGAAAAGGGTTCCGTGCGAGTCGGTCCGCTCGGTCGGATGAACGTCACTACATCACTGTCGACACCGCTCGCCCGTGCCGCGCTCGAACGATTCCACGCATACAGCGATGGCGCAGCGAACAACATGACGCTGCATACCAATTGGGCCCGTGCGATCGAGATACTCCACGCCGCGGAATTGATCAGAGACTTGTTGCAGGATCCCGCCGTCCGTGGCGACGACCTTCTCGTTGCTCCCGCCGACGGCGCATGGACCGGCGAGGGAATCGGCGTCGTCGAAGCGCCGCGGGGCACGTTGTTGCACCACTATCGCGCTGGCCCCGAACGTGAGATCACGTTCGCGAACCTCATTGTCGCCACGACACACAACAATGCCGTCATCAACCGCACAGTACGGTCGGTCGCCGACGCCTTCCTCGGCGGAAAGCGCAACATCACCGAAGGCATGATGAATGCGATCGAGGTCGGAATACGGGCATACGATCCGTGCCTGAGTTGCGCTACGCATGCCCTGGGCGAGATGCCGTTGATCGTCACCGTCTACGACTCGGCGGGCGAGGTAGTCGATGAACGCATTCGGTGACGGTCCGACGGTCGACCTCCGCGACTTCGACAGCCAGGCCTGTTTGATCTACGGGATCGGCAACGTCGGTCGGCAGGACGACGGGCTCGGCTGGGCATTCGTCGACCAACTGGAAAACAGCGGACTGTGCCCGAACGCGGAAACGTATCGGAACTACCAACTGCAACTCGAAGACGCCGACCTCCTCAGTCGCATGCAACGTGTGCTGTTCGTGGATGCGACGAAAGACAAGAACGTCACGTCGTTCGAGATCCACCAGCCGGCACCGCTGCTGGATTACACCTTCACGTCGCACGCGCTGTCGATACCGGCGGTCCTGGCGACCTGTCAGCAGTGCTTCGACCACCTTCCCGACGTGTTCGTGCTCGCAATCCGCGGCTACGAATTCGAATTGCAGGAAGGGCTGACTCCGCGCGCGCGGCGGAACCTCAGCGAGGCAACGGCACGTATTTGTGGCACAACGTCATATCGATAGCGGGACAAAGCCTCTCAACACGGTGCCGAGGCTCGGGTATCCATAGATCCGTCGGGTACAACCTCACTTCACGACACCGAAGGTACGACGATGAACCTTGTGACCGCGGGCGACGATACGAGCCCAATCACGGTGCTCTCCACAGCGCAGAGTTGGGAGCTACTCAGCCAGGGCCGGTTGGGACGACTGGTGCTCAGCGCGGCAGGACGTATCGACATCTTTCCGATCAACTACGTCGCCGACCGCAACCGGATCTACTTCCGCACCGCCGAGGGCAGCAAACTCGTCGAACTCACCATTCACGATGACGTGGTGTTCGAGGTTGATCACGTAGGGGAGGGCTCGGGCTGGAGCGTCATCGTTCACGGCACCGCTCGCCGCCTCGAAAGCTACGGCGAAATCGCCGCCGTAGAAGAGCTGAATCTACGGTCGTGGATTCCGACTGAGAAACACAACTACGTCGAGATCGTGCCAACTGAAATCACCGGACGCCAGGTCCGATTCGGCGAGGAATGAGGCAACGAACGTCGGGGGGTGACGCCGTCGCTGTGACGATCAGCTGTGCGGGTGGTCGAACGACCGATAGATTAGTGGCACTAGTTCGACCAGCCAGCCGAGTAGGTGCCCCATGCCTCCGCAGCCGCCCAGTGTGCGCAAACTAGCTCTGACCATCGACGGCAAGACAATCCCTCTGCTAGGCGCCAGCGGCGGACACATCAAGGCGACCGTCAGCACCACATTTTCCGGCACTGGCGGGGCGCCCAAGCGGCAAATTTCCTCGTATGGTTACGCGGACTTGCGGATCGAATTCGGCATAGCGATGGGCGCTGCGATCCGCGATTGGATCAATGCATTTCTCGGCGGGATGCAGACCGCGAAGAGTGGAACTGTACTCGAGCTCGATCAGAACAATCGTGTCAAGGCGTTTCATGATTTCACTGGCGCACGGATAACCGAACTCATAGTTCCTCAATGCGATGCGAGCAGCACCGCTGCAGGCAAGTTCACTCTCATCGCTGCAGTGAGCAAAGTAGTGCCACGCGCCGGCGATGGCTCGCTGGTGACGTTCGGACCAGATGCAACAAAGCCCTGGCTACCCGCAAATTTCAGAATCACGATTCCCGGGGTACCGACCACCCACGTCAGCATCATCGACACTTTCTCGTTCCGCCGCCAATCCAACAGCACCGTTCCCGGCGACCTAGTCACAACCGTCAGCGAGCTCGACGTCAAACAATGGCAGGCGTGGATCGATGACTTCGTAATCGCCGGGCACAATGCGCAAAGCAACGAGAAGTCGGGCGCCATCGAATGGCTGGCACCCAATTTCAGCACCGTGCTCGGAAAGCTCACGCTCAACCAGATAGGCATCTTCGAACTCGCCCGAGCAGAAACCAGCGGCTATCGCGCAAGTTTGTATTTCGAGACCAGCCAACTAGTCCAGTGAACTGCCATCAATTCGTCACAGTGACGTTATGTGGCTGGTGAGCAAGATGTGGTTCAGTGGGAGCAGGTGAGCCCGAAGCGTCACAGTGACGAATTTATGATTTCCGCTGGGTCGAGAGGGCCGGGCCGGGCCATCGGATCTGGATCGCAATTTCAGTCTCTGCGGTTGTTCTAGTTACGCGGAGGCTGTGACATCAAGTCGACAACGATAGATCACAAACTGCCGCAGTAGATTTGGGAATAACAGCGGTTCGGTCCAAGGATATCGCCAGGTCGTTGTTTCGCCGATAATCGACATTATGTCAAGTACACTCCTGCGTATTGCATCGGATGAATCAATCTGGCTGCCTGTTCTTCACCCAGGGAGGACTCATCGATTCGGTGGGAATCGCTTACCTGCCCAGCGGGCCCCGAATCTGGGGGAACCGCGACACGACGGATGCGGCGCGGCGCCACCTGCCGGCGCCAATAATGAATCATCCTGACGCGCTGGGCGTTAACGCTAGACTTGCGCTCACTGGTGAACCCGCGCGTGAGGTGCTCCGATGATCAAGCGACCATTCGCGAAACTCTGCCTGGTCCTCGCGGTCGGCGCTGCGATGCTCGCTCTCGCCGCGCCGGTGGCGGTTGCTGATCCCTCCGGCCCCGAAACGACGAGCTTCTCTTCGGCCCTTGCTTACGCGTTGACGCATCCCGACGCCGATGCGCCGGGCGCCAACGACTGGTCGTGCCATCCTTCGGCGAGTCATCCGCGGCCGGTCGTCCTCGCCCATGGTCGGACCGAGAACCGGTACGACAATTGGGCCCGGCTGGCGCCCGCACTCTCGCGTGCAGGGTATTGCGTGTACGCCCTGAACTATGGGCACGAGACCGAGAGCGTCCTCGGATTGCACCCAGCGATCATGGGGCTCGGTGATAATCGCTTGTCCGCGAAGGAATTCGCCACGTTCGTCGATCGGGTGCGGTCGGCGACAGGAGCCACCCAGGTCGACGTCGTGGGGCATTCCCAGGGTGTGCTCGTGGTACGGCAGTACCTCCGATTCGAAGGTGGTGCCAATCCATCGAACCCGTCGCTGAACAAGGTGAGGACGCTCGTCTCGATATCCGGTGCCAATCATGGCATCTCCATCCCGGGACTCGAACCAGTCCTCCTGAAGCTGATGGGAGTAGCTGCGCCGATCGTTGGCACTGGGCAACAGCAAGTGTTCGCGGGTTCCGATTTCATCGGTGCGCTCAACGACGGCAGCGAGACGATGCCCGGCGTGAATTACATGGCGATCGCCACGCGGTACGACGAGGCCGCGATCCCCTACGGAACCTCATTCCTCAGTGCAGGCGCGGACGCGACGGTACGCAACGTGACCCTGCAGGACGGTTGCGAAATCGATCTCTCCGAACACTTCGGCATCTCGTACTCGCCACGGACGATCGGTTATGTACTCGAGGCGCTCGACGGCAGCGCCCCGCCGCCGCCGTGCCAATTCCAGCCTCCCCTACCGTGACTCGTTGCGCGACCCATCGGCGTGCAACCTGTCCTCGCCGGACTTCGCAAAAGCTGGTCGCCCTCGCCGACGGATCCTGAGAGACCGCCGAGTCCTGGGCAGTTCAGGGTTTGCGAAGTCGGCCACAAACACGTCGTCGGATCGATCACCCGCTGCGGGACCGGTCCCCTGCCTCACACCCGAATAGTACGAGATCGAATACGCAGCTTTACCAGTCATTGCCGTCGGTACCCACTTGTCTCGTGACAATTGGTCAGCCGACTCTTTCGTCTTGTCTACACGCCGAAATGGGCCTCGGCCCAGCAAGTGTCAGCAGTCACGTAATTCCCCACCTCTGAGGGGTTGTCCGTCACGTAATTCCTCACCCGCCGTCACGTAATTCCCCACCCCGTGGGGCGTGTCCGGTCCGGGGTTCGGGTGCTGCTCAGGT
>NZ_VCQU01000021.1:2500-5461 GCF_012932915.1 Antrihabitans stalactiti
AGGGTGAGAATCCCGTAGACGAAAACTTCTTGTCTCTCGTGAATTGTTCCCGAGTAGCAGCGGGCCCGTGAAATCTGCTGTGAATCTGTCGGGACCACTCGATAAGCCTGAATACTCCCTGGTGACCGATAGCGGACTAGTACCGTGAGGGAAAGGTGAAAAGTACCCCGGGAGGGGAGTGAAATAGTACCTGAAACCGTGCGCTTACAATCCGTCAGAGCCTGCGAGTCATTTGGTTGACTGTGGGTGATGGCGTGCCTTTTGAAGAATGAGCCTGCGAGTTAGTGGCATGTGGCGAGGTTAACCCGTGTGGGGTAGCCGTAGCGAAAGCGAGTCCGAATAGGGCGCCTGAGTCGCATGTTCTAGACCCGAAGCGGAGTGATCTACCCATGGCCAGGTTGAAGCGACGGTAAGACGTCGTGGAGGACCGAACCCACTTAGGTTGAAAACTGAGGGGATGAGTTGTGGGTAGGGGTGAAAGGCCAATCAAACTCCGTGATAGCTGGTTCTCCCCGAAATGCATTTAGGTGCAGCGTCACGTGTTTCTCACCGGAGGTAGAGCTACTGGATGGTCTAGGGGGCCTACAAGCTTACCGAAATCAGCCAAACTCCGAATGCCGGTGAGTGAGAGCGTGGCAGTGAGACTGCGGGCGATAAGGTTCGTAGTCGAGAGGGAAACAGCCCAGATCGCCGGCTAAGGCCCCTAAGCGTGTACTAAGTGGAAAAGGATGTGGGGTCGCGAAGACAACCAGGAGGTTGGCTTAGAAGCAGCCACCCTTGAAAGAGTGCGTAATAGCTCACTGGTCAAGTGATCCTGCGCCGACAATGTAGCGGGGCTCAAGTACACCGCCGAAGCCGCGGCACTCACACAACACCCATGGGAATCCACGGATTCCTGTGCAGTGGTGTGGGTGGGTAGGGGAGCGTCCTATACCCATGGAAGCAGCGGAGTGATCCAGTTGTGGAGGGTATGGGAGTGAGAATGCAGGCATGAGTAGCGAAAGACGAGTGAGAAACTCGTCCGCCGAATGACCAAGGGTTCCTGGGCCAGGTTAATCCGCCCAGGGTGAGTCGGGACCTAAGGCGAGGCCGACAGGCGTAGTCGATGGACAACGGGTTGATATTCCCGTACCCGTGTATCCGCGCCCATGACGAATCAGTGGTACTAACTGTCCTGAACCGGATGGATCTCCTTCGGGAGACCGGATGGGGATGCACAGGACCTTCGCTGGTAGTAGTCAAGCGATGGGGTGACGCAGGAAGGTAGTGGGGCCAGTCAGTGGTAGTACTGGTGTAAGCCTGTAGGGCGAACGGTAGGCAAATCCGCCGTTCACGCAGCCTGAGAGGTGACGCATAGCCGAGTGAGGCGAATTCCATGATCCTATGCTGCCGAGAAAAGCCTCTAGCGAGCTGGTACACGGCCCGTACCCCAAACCGACACAGGTGGTCAGGTAGAGAATACTAAGGCGATCGAGAGAACTGTGGTTAAGGAACTCGGCAAAATACCCCCGTAACTTCGGGAGAAGGGGGACCATTTCTGGTGACGGAATTTACTTCCTGAGCTGGCGATGGTCGCAGAGACCAGAGAGAAGCGACTGTTTACTAAAAACACAGGTCCGTGCGAAGTCGTAAGACGATGTATACGGACTGACGCCTGCCCGGTGCTGGAAGGTTAAGAGGACCTGTCAACCCTTCGGGGTGAAGCGGAGAATTCAAGCCCCAGTAAACGGCGGTGGTAACTATAACCATCCTAAGGTAGCGAAATTCCTTGTCGGGTAAGTTCCGACCTGCACGAATGGCGTAACGACTTCTCTGCTGTCTCAACCACAGACTCGGCGAAATTGCATTACGAGTAAAGATGCTCGTTACGCGCGGCAGGACGAAAAGACCCCGGGACCTTCACTATAGCTTGGTATTGGTGTTCGGTACGGTTTGTGTAGGATAGGTGGGAGACTGTGAAGCGGGTACGCCAGTATTCGTGGAGTCATCGTTGAAATACCACTCTGATCGTATTGGACTTCTAACCTCGGACCATGATCTGGTTCAGGGACAGTGCCTGGTGGGTAGTTTAACTGGGGCGGTTGCCTCCCAAAATGTAACGGAGGCGCCCAAAGGTTCCCTCAGCCTGGTTGGCAATCAGGTGTCGAGTGCAAGTGCACAAGGGAGCTTGACTGTGAGACTGACAGGTCGAGCAGGGACGAAAGTCGGGACTAGTGATCCGGCACCGGCAAGTGGAAGCGGTGTCGCTCAACGGATAAAAGGTACCCCGGGGATAACAGGCTGATCTTCCCCAAGAGTCCATATCGACGGGATGGTTTGGCACCTCGATGTCGGCTCGTCGCATCCTGGGGCTGGAGTAGGTCCCAAGGGTTGGGCTGTTCGCCCATTAAAGCGGCACGCGAGCTGGGTTTAGAACGTCGTGAGACAGTTCGGTCTCTATCCGCCGCGCGCGTAAGAAACTTGAGGAAGGCTGTCCCTAGTACGAGAGGACCGGGACGGACGAACCTCTGGTGTGCCAGTTGTTCCACCAGGAGCACCGCTGGTTAGCTACGTTCGGAAGGGATAACCGCTGAAAGCATCTAAGCGGGAAGCCTGTTCCAAGATGAGGTTTCTCACCCCCTCGAGGGGGTAAGGCCCCCGGCAGACCACCGGGTTGATAGGCCAGAACTGGAAGCCGAGCAATCGGTGCAGGTGACTGGTACTAATCGGCCGAGGACTTACCACAAAGAAGCTACGCGTCCACTGTGCAGTATCTGAAACAACACACGCTGTGTTCAGAACTGAAAACCCACACACCACCCGTGTGTGCAATTCATGTTCCGTGTGACAGTTTCACAGAGTTACGGCGGCCATAGCGGTGGGGAAACGCCCGGTCCCATTCCGAACCCGGAAGCTAAGCCCACCAGCGCCGATGGTACTGCACCCGCCAGGGTGTGGGAGAGTAGGACACCGCCGAACATA
>NZ_VCQU01000022.1 GCF_012932915.1 Antrihabitans stalactiti
TGTCAACGGTCAGTTGGAACTCCGGGTCGACGGACACGAGTTCTCCGGATCCATGGACATCGGAACTCCGGGATCGACCGGCGTGACAGCACGCGATGAGGGTCGGGTAATTCGGAACAGCAACGTGATCATGGCTTCGCTGGCGTCGTAGAACCACCGCAGTGGTCGGCGTCTTACCCGACGCGCGATGGATCCGGGTCGTCGACCTCATCGTCGCTGGGCGTAACACGACTTCCGCGCGCTCGGCACCAGGGGCCTCGCGCCGACCTTCCCGAACGACTCGGTCTTGACCTTGCGCACTCCGACGCTCGTCTTGCTCGGCGGACGCAGGGCCTACCGCGACGCCGTCACCGGGACCAGCGCGCGTCAGCTACTTCGCCGGAGGAGATCGAATTCTGGCCGACCGCCACGCACGCCGGCGCTGCCGAGCGCCGACGAGGTGAACAACGGCCCATCCTCGGGTTCATCGAAACCGTCGACCGACAATGAGCGCTGACCTTGACCGCCGTCGGTCAGACGAGGGGTTGGACGCCTTTTCCTGCAAGCGCTTCGGCGAGGCGGTGCGAATCCCCTTTCGTAGCAACCAAATGCGAATGGTGTAAAAGCCGATCCACTGTGGCGGTTGCCAATGTCTTGGGCATGATCGAATCGAAACCAGACGGGTGCAAATTGGAAGTCACAGCGACACTGCGTCTTTCATACGCTGCATCCACCACACGGTAGAACGCTTCGGCGGCATCCTGCCCTGCGGGCAGCATGCCGATGTCGTCAACCACCACGAGATCGCAGCCGCAGATCTTGGCCACCGTACGCGCGACCGATCCGTCCGCCTTCGCCTTTCCGATTGTGGCGGTGAGGGTTTCGAGGGTGAACCAGGACACCCGCAGATCTGCCTCGATCGCCACGTGCGCCAACGCCTCCACGAAATGCGACTTGCCGGTGCCCGAGGCGCCGCTTACCGCCAAGTTCTCGCGGCGGTGGATCCATTCCAGGGTCATGAGAGCGTTCTGCGTCGCGACGGGGATCGACGATTCCTCCGACCGCCACGACGAAAACGTCTTGCCGGTCGGGAAATTCGCCGTCTTGCGGCGCATCCGCCGCGTGGCGGCGTCGCGGCCGACGACCTCCTCCTGCAACAGCACCCTGACCACCTCGGCAGGATCCCAGCGTTGCGCCCGCGCCGTGGCGAGAATATCGGGTGCCGCCTTGCGCAGGTAGGGCAGCCGCATCCGGGTGCAGATCTTCGCCAGCTCGTCCGGCAGCGGTGGTGGATCGTTGCGGCTCACGCGCCCAACCTCCGCCACCCACCGGTGCCCGGCTGCGTCGAGTGGGCTTCGTCGATCCCCACCACATTCGAGGTACCGGTGTTCGTGCCGGCGAGGTGGTCGAGGATCGACACCAGGTCGCCGTCGTCGAACCGGCCCGCTGCCGCCGCTACGGCGAGCGCCCGATCCACGCGCTCGGTGCCGAGGACACGGGCGAGCTCGACAGCCTGGCCCATCTTGCGGCGGATCCGCGCAACACCGGTCGCTGCCGCCTCGGTCAACCAGGCGTTGGCACCGTCACCGAGCATGAGGAAGTCGATCTCGGCCTCGGTGCGCGGCTTGGGTTTCGGTGTGCGCAGGGTGGACCCGTCCGGATGGTGTGGGTAGTGCTCGTCGAGGATGCGCGGATTCCCCGGCGTCGACAATCGATGCCGAGCAACCTCGGCCAGACCGGTAGCGGTGCGGGCGACGATAACGAGTTCGTCGCCGGAGACTCGGCACCACACCCGCCGTCCTTGGTGCCCGTCGGGGGTGGAGTAGCGCACGTTGTGCCAGCTGATCGTCTGATCCGAGTTGACTAGGCGTTCCTCGCCGAGCGCCAGGATGTGTGGGTTGTCCGGCAGCACATGCAGTTTCGGCAGCTCTTCGACCAGCCGGTCCACCGGAGGCACGCCGGTCGCGCGGTGCGGGCGGGCGTTGATCTGGTCGCACCACCGCGCACACGCGGAATCCAACGCGGCGAAATTCTCGTACGCGGGCAGCAGGTTCGCTTCGGTCGGCACCAGATCCGCCTTGGCGATCTTCACGGTGTGCTCGGCGCCACCCTTCGACTCCGGATCGAAAGGCACGCAAGTCCTTACCGCGCAACCATAGTGACGGCCCGCGGCCACCGCATCAGGGTGGCGCACCGGCAGCCCGGCAATCCGGTCGATCGTCACCGTGCGCGGATTGTCGGTGAGCAGATACGTTGGCGCACCGCCGATCCGGCGCAGCGTCGTGTCCAGGCAGGCGATCAGCGTGGGTAGTTGCTGATCCCACGCCGGCAACACCACCCTGAACCGTGACCACGACAGCCAGGCGCAGAACAACTGCGTGCGCCGACCGGCGACACGTGGTCCTTCGCCCCAGTCGAATTGCAGCCAGTACCCCGGATCCGGGATCCACGGCCGATAGCGACGCCGATGCCCGTCGCGGTAAGCCTGCTTCGCCTCGGCGACCGCGCGGCGGGTGGTCCGGTCGGTGCCGGCGAACCCCATCGCCTGCACCCGTTCGTGCACCACGTCGGCACGGATCTGGCCGTGGGACTTGTCCACCAGCTCCTCGATCTTCGCGAGGAACGGGTCGATCACCCGTGTCCGCCGTTCGCGCTCGGCAACATCGCGGCCGGAATCGCGCAGAGCGACATACCGGGTCACAGTCTTCTCGTCGCAGCCGACCAACACCGCGGCCGAGTGCGCACTTTTTGTAAGGTCGTATGCCTCGAGAATTTCCATCACGTCCATGCCAGACTTGGTCACGGGTCTCTTCCGATCTTCAATTGACTTGCTGGGCCAAAAGCAAGCCAACTTGTCGGAAGAGACCTTTCCGTATTCCTAATCGGGCGTGTCGCAACCCCGCTGTCCGCTGAGCCGGAAATCACGTGTCCACCGGTCCGGAGAACTTGTGTCCGTCAGCCCGGAGCTAACTGTCCGCCCATCCGGAGTCTGACCTGTCCGCCCGCA
>NZ_VCQU01000023.1 GCF_012932915.1 Antrihabitans stalactiti
TGTCAGCAGTCACGTAATTCCCCACCTCTGAGGGGTTGTCCGTCACGTAATTCCTCACCCGCCGTCACGTAATTCCCCACCCCGTGGGGCGTGTCCGGTCCGGGGTTCGGGTGCTGCTCAGGTTCGCTCCGTTCAGTGCCCCGCCGAGGGCCTGGAAGGGGCCTGAGGTGGCAAGGAGAACGTGGAAAGTGACTGACTTCGTGGAGATGTTCCGACACTGGAATGCGGGCCGATCACAGGTGCAGATCTATCAGGCACTCGACATCGACCGAAAGACCATTCGTAAGTACCTGGCGCCGGCGATTGCAGAGGGACTGCAACCTGCGCCGGAGGTCCCGTTCGACGAGGCGGTGTGGCGAGGGCGAATACGACGCTGGTTTCCCGAGCTCGACGACCCGGCGGCGCGGGCGGTGACGTGGCCGCTGATTGCGGTGCACCATGAATGGATTACCGAGCAGTTGGGGGTCCCCGTTACGGTCGCCACGATTGCGCAACGGCTGCGCGACGACCATCGGGTCGACGTGTCGGAATCGACGGTAAGGCGTTATATCGCAGCCACTTTCGCCGAACAGTCGGTCGAAGACAAGGTCACCGTGCCGCGTGGTGCGGTCGAGCCTGGCAGTGAAGCGCAGATCGATTACGGCAAGCTCGGCATGTGGTTCGATCCGGTCTCGGGCCGCCGGGTCGCGGTGTGGGTGTTCGCGATGATCCTGTCGTGCTCACGCAAGCTGTTCGTGCAGCCGGTGCTGAAGCTGGATCAGGCGTCGTGGAACGCTTCGCATGTCGCGGCGTTCGACTTCTTCGGCGGTGTCCCGGATCGATTGGTGTGCGACAACCTCAAGACCGGGGTCGACCGGCCCGACCTCTACGACCCGCAGATCAACCGCGCTTACGCCGAGCTTGCCGCCTTCTACGGCACCCTCGTCGACCCGGCCAGGGCCCGCAAACCCAAAGACAAACCCCGAGTCGAACGTCCCATGCCCTACATTCGGGACTCGTTCTGGTCGGGCCGCGAATTCACCTCGCTGCAGCACATGCAGACCGAGGCATTGCATTGGGCCACTGACGTTTACGGGCTGCACCGCCATCGTGGGCTGGACGGGCAGACACCGAAAGCGGTGTTCGACGCGGTCGAGAAGGACGCTCTCGCCGCGTTGCCTGCTCGCTCGTTCGAAACGGTGCTCTACACGGTCGGCACCGTCGCCCCGGACTGCCACGTCAAGTCCGGCAAAGCGTTGTACTCGGTGCCGTGGCGGTTGATGGGGCAGAAAGTCAGTGTCCGCACCGCCGGTGATGTGGTGCAGATCTTCCACGACGACACCGTCGCGGCCACCCATGTCCGTCATCTGTCGGGGCGTTCGACCAATCTCGAACACTATCCGCCGCACAAGGTCGCACACACCTTGCGCAGCGTGTCGTGGTGCCGTACTCATGCCGAGCAGATCGGGCCCGGCGCGGTCGCGATCATCGCAGAGTTGTCCCAGGTCAACGCGATTCACCGGTTGCGGGCGATCCAGGCGATCATCCGGTTGCGCGACACCTACGACGACACTCGCCTCGACGCCGCCTGTGCTCGCGCTCTCGAGGTCGGTGATCCGCGCTACCGCACCGTCAAAGGCATCCTCGTCGCCGGCACCGAACACGGCGACCAACCCACATGCCCGGTTGCTGCGCCGCCGGCGATGCTGCGCGGCCCCGCCGCCTTCGACACCGAACTCAGCGCCTGACAACCACCAACTCCGTGCGCCTGAACATGTTCCGCTGCAACCATATCGACGAAACAGGACTGTCATGACCATTCACGACCCCAGTCTGCGGACTGCGCTCAAGACCCTCAAACTCACCGGCATGCTCGACACCCTCGACGCAAGGCTCGCTCAAACCCGGGACGGGAAACTCGGCCATCTGGAATTTCTGCAAGTGCTCTGCGAGGACGAGGTCGCCCGCCGCGAAACCGCCGCGCTGGCGCGTCGGGTGCGCCGCGCACGGTTCGAGCATCAATCCACCTTCGAGGACTTCGACTTCACCGTCAGCCCGAAACTTCCCTCTGCGATGCTGCGTGATCTCGCCGCCCTGCGCTGGCTCGACGCCGGCGAATCAGTGATCCTCTACGGACCCGTTGGAGTCGGGAAAACCCATGTGGCACAAGCGCTTGGCCATCAAGTGGCCCGCCGCGGTGGCGACATCCGGTTCGTCAAATGCTCACGCATGCTCGCCGACCTCGCCGGTGGACACGCCGACCGCACCATCGGTCAACGCATGCGCGAATACACCCGACCTCTCGTACTGATCGTCGACGACTTCGCGATGCGGGAACACACCCCGACTCAATCCGACGACCTATACGACCTGGTCTCCGACCGTGCCATCGCCGGGAAACCAGTAATTCTCACCAGCAACCGAGCACCGAAGGATTGGTATCCACTGTTTCCGAACCCAGTCGTCGCCGAATCACTGCTCGATCGGTTGATCAACACCAGCCATCAAGTCCTCATGGACGGCCCGTCCTACCGACCACGCAAACGACCCGGCACAACAGCCACCTGACACCGACCACAACCCCAGCTACCCTCAGCACAGCAGCGCCGAACGTGAGGAATTACGTGACGGCTACCCCTGGGGAATTACGCGACGGCCGACA
>NZ_VCQU01000024.1 GCF_012932915.1 Antrihabitans stalactiti
GGAGTCTCAATGACCGTGTCAAGCCGCAGCTGTGAGTCGAGCTGGGACTTCCGAGGTGAATTCCCGTCTGTCGCGGAGCAGGGCCCAGAGGACGTCGACGAGCCGGCGGGCGAGGGCGAGGAGCGCTTGGGTGTGAATCATCCGTTCGCCCCGCTTGCGGTCGTAGAAGGCCCGCGAGGGCCCTGCCATTTTGAGGCTGGACAACGCGGCCATGTAGAAGACTCGGCGCAGCCGGCGGTTGTACCGTTTCGGACGGTGCATGTTTCCGCTGACCCGGCCGGAATCTCTTGGGACAGGGACCAATCCGGCATAGGATGCCAACCTGCCCGCAGTCGCGAACGAGGCCATATCTCCACCGGTCGCCACAACGAATTCCGCGCCGAGCCCGGGGCCCATGCCGGGCAAGGATTCGATGATCCGCGCGTGGGGATGACGCCGAAAATGCTCGGCGATGAGTTTGTCGGTGTCCTTGATCTCGCGGTCGAGGTCGAGCATCTTGCGGGCCAGCCGCTTGATCAGCGTGGCGGTGCCGGCTTCACCGGGCAGGGCGATGTCCTGACCTCGAGCGGCTTCAACGGTGGCGGCGGCGGTCTTGGCGATACCCGCCGGCCATGCCTTGTTCTTCACGAGATGGTCTGTCACACCGTCGATTCCGGCCGAGCGGATCTCATTCGGCGTGCACATCCCGGTGACCAGGATCAGCGCGGTGCGGGTGGAATAGTCGAACGCCGCCTCGAGTCCGGGGAAGATGGAGCCGAGCAGCGCTCGCAGTCGATTGATACCGCGAACCCTCTCCGCCATCAGATCGGTGCGGTAGGCGGTGAGCTGCGTCAATTCGACCGCGAGCTCGTGGGGCATGGTGACTTCGGCCAAATCGTTACGCAGCCGGGCGGTTTCGGCGATCACCCGTGCGTCCTTCGCGTCGGTTTTGCCCTCGCCGCGGAAGGTATGGGTCATGGTGTTGACTACCCGGCCCGGCACGTAGACCACCGACTGTGCGGCGGTCAGCAGGACTGTGATCAGCATCGACGCGAGCGGACTGGTCAAGTCGATCGCCCACTGCACCCGGTCGCCGGTCCCGAGCGCGCGTTCGACCAATCCGTCGATCGCACGCTGATCATTGGCGATCTTCTGCGACCAGCAGACCTTGCCAGCGTCGTCGACCACACACGCATGATGCGCGAACTTTCCGACGTCGATCCCTATCCACACCATCGATCGATTTGTCATCAGAACTCCTGTCGTCGCAGGTCAGGCCCGTGGACGACCCGCCGGCAGGTCCCTAAACAGCGACGATTTCGCATCAGATCTCAATAAGCGGCCGGAGCGTCCAGCACGGCGGGGCAGCCACTCCTTTCGAGCCACAAAAGCGGCATCCGATCATCAGCTACACCCCACCGCCCTGGGCATCCAGGGCACCAACCCCAGACACCAACAACCTTAGGG
>NZ_VCQU01000025.1 GCF_012932915.1 Antrihabitans stalactiti
GACTCTGTCCAGTCTCGACACATGTGGGACATCTGATGTCTACCCACATGTGGGACAGGTTGTTGGATGCGTAGGTGATGGCACCTGAGACCGGGCTTGGATCAGTTCATGCCCAGATCGGTTGCCCTGATGGATCTCCTCGATGCCACGCTGGTCATGTTCCATATCGAAGGAATCGCCGACGCCTTCGGCGGCTCGTTCACCAAATGGTGCAGGACCCACAAGATTCCGCGGAGCACGGCCTATCGCCACCGCGACCGGATCATCGCCGAACACCGGTGGACACCACGCTCACGCCGTCCGAAAACTCGTCCGCGCGAAACACCGTTCTGGGTGCAGGTAGAGATCGCGCGCGCCCGGTTGTATCTGACCTTCGATAACGGTGCCGACCAGATCGCGGCGCGACTGGTACAGGTTGCCCTCGACCAGGACTGGGCGGGGGAAGGGTGGAACATCCCGTCTCGAGCCACGATCAACAAGATCCTCACCCGGTTGGGGATGGTCGTCGCGGCGCCGAAGAAGCGCCCGAAGTCGTCCTACAAGCGGTTCTCTTTTGGGCGACCACGCGATTGCTACCAGATCGACGCCACGGTGGTGAAGCTCGCTGACGGCACTCCGGTGGTGGTGTTCGAGGTGCTCGACGATTGCACCCGGACCCTGGTGGCGTCGTTGGCCGCGGCCGCGGAGACCGCCGCCGGTGCCATCGCTGCCATCACTCGTGCGTTCGACCGGTTCGGGGTCCCGGCGATTGTGCTCTCCGACAACGGGACCGCCTTCACCTCCCGCCGTACCCGGGGTGGGATCTCCCGGTTCACCCGCATGGTCACCGACACTGGGGCCCGGTTGATTCATTCGAGCCCGTTTCACCCCCAAACCTGCGGGAAGGTCGAACGCCATCACCGGACGTTCAAACAATGGCTCGCCACCCGGCCGGCACCGGTGGACCTTGTTGCGTTGCAAGCCCTCTGCGATGAGTACCAGGACTGGTACAACACCGCGCGATGGCACTCCGCGATCGGAATGACGCCGCAGCAGGCGTGGAACGCCGCGCTAGAGCTCGGTGGGCCCCACCATCTGCCTGTCCAACGGGACGCGTCGATTCACCATTTGACGGTCAGCAGCAACGGTGTCGTCGCCCTGGGTGGGGCGAGTATCAGTATCGGCAGATTCCGTGCTGGACAACAGATCACCGTCCTACGCAATGGCGACCACGCCACCGCCTACGACTGTGATGGTGACCCGATCGGCCACCTGATGCTCGATCCGACCAAGCGATACCAAGGCCAACTCCACCTCGCGGCCTAGAATGTGTCCCGCATGTATGTAGACATATCTGTGCCACATGTATGTAGACAGCACAGAGTC
>NZ_VCQU01000026.1 GCF_012932915.1 Antrihabitans stalactiti
GGACTCTGTGCTGTCTAGATACATGTGGCACAGATGTGTCTAGATACATGTGGGACACATTTTAGGCCGCGACCCGGAATTGGCCTTGGTAGCGCTTGGTCGGATCGATCATCAGGTGGCCGATCGCGTCACCGTCAGCGTTGTAGGCGGTGGCGTGGTTGCCGTTGCGCAGGATGGTGATCTGTTGTCCGGCATGGAATCTGCCGATACTGATACTGCTCCCGCTGAGGGTGACGACGCCGTTGCTGCTGACTCTGAGGTGGTGAATGGAGGCGTCCTGTTGGACGGGCAGGTGTTCGGGCCCACCGAGCTCGACCGCGGTGGTCCACGCCTGCTGCGGGGTCATCCTGACTGCGGAGTGCCAGCGCCCGGTGTTGTACCAAAGCTGGTATTCGTCGCACAACGCTTGCAACGCAACCAGGTCCACCGGCGCCGGCCGCTGCGATAGCCATTGCTTGAACGTGCGGTGATGACGTTCCACCTTCCCGCAGGTCTGCGGGTGATACGGGGTCGAATGAATCAACCGCGCCCCGGTCTCGCTCACTAGACGGGTGAACTGGGAGATACCGCCACGGGTGCGTCGGGAGGTGAAGGCGGTCCCGTTGTCGGAGAGCACAATCGCCGAGACCCCGAACCGGTCGAACGCCCGCGAGATCGCGGCGATCGCACCGGCCGCAGTTTCGGCGGCTGCGGCGAGAGTGGACACCAGGGTGCGGGTGCAGTCATCGAGGACCTCGAACACCACGACCGGGGTGCCATTGGCGAGTCTCACCACGGTCGCGTCGATCTGGTAGCAATCACGTGGCCGCCGATAGCAAAACCGCCTGTAGGACGACTTGGGACGTTTCTTCGGGGCCGCGACGACCATGCCCAACCGCTTGAGAATGTTGTTGATCGTGGCCCGCGACGGGATCTTCCACCCTTCTGCGGCCCAGTCCTGGTCGAGGGCAACTTGTACCAATCGTGCCGCGATGCTGTCGGCACCGTTATCGAAGGCCAGATACAACCGTGCTCGCGCGATCTCGACCTGCACCCAGAACGGGGTTTCCCGCGGCCGGTTCTTCGGGCTGCGTGAGCGGGGTTTCCAACGCTGTTCGGCGAGGATGCGGTCACGGTGGCGGTAGGCAGTACTGCGCGGAATCTGGTGCGTCCTGCACCATTTGGTGAAGGAGCCGCCGAACGCATCGGCGACCCCTTCGATATGGAACAACACCAACGTGGCATCGAGAAGGTCCATCACGGCAGCCGATCTGAGCATGGACTAATCCAAGCCCGGTC
>NZ_VCQU01000003.1 GCF_012932915.1 Antrihabitans stalactiti
ATCGGCCACCTGATGCTCGATCCGACCAAGCGATACCAAGGCCAACTCCACCTCGCGGCCTAGAATGTGTCCCGCATGTATGTAGACATATCTGTGCCACATGTATGTAGACAGCACAGAGTCTCTGGACTCCTAAAAGACTCACAAGCTAGTTGAAATCACTGGTCTGACCACTTGACGTCTGGCCATCTAGGTCGCACACTCGATGCATGGCGCTACAACCGGTAAATCGACGATCCGTCCCCGAGGATGTGTTCGAGCAGATCCTTGCCGACGTGATCAGCGGCGAGTTGATCCCCGGCGAATCGCTGCCCAGCGAGCGTCGACTCGCGGAGGTGCTCGGTGTCTCGCGGCCCGCAGTACGAGAGGCGCTCAAGCGTGTGGCTGCGGCCGGCTTGGTCGAGGTGCGGCAAGGCGATTCGACGACGGTCCGCGACTACCGACGGACCGCGGGCCTGGACCTTCTCCCCCGCCTCCTGCTCCGAGATGGCGAGCTGGACGTAACGGTGGCTCGGAGCATCCTCGAGACCCGGCTGCACAACGGACCCAAGGTGGCGGAGCTGGCCGCACAGCGCGGCGGCGCGAAACTTGCCGTGCTGCTGAATGATTCGATCGAGTCACTCGAAGCCGAGACCGACCCCGTCGAGCGCCAGCGTTACGCGCTCACGTTTTGGGATCACATCGTCGACGGCGCCGATTCGATCGCGTTCCGGCTGATGTACAACACACTGCGCTCCGCCTACGAACCTGCATTGAGCGCATTGGCCACGGTCATGGCGGCGGAAGTCGGCAGGCCGGACGCGTATCGCACCCTCGCCGACGCCATCGTCGCGGGCGACCCCGCCGCCGCCACGCAGGCCGCACAGCAACTTCTCGAACCCGCCACCTCGGCATTGTTGACCGCTATCGACAGTTTGGAGGCTCAAAGATGAGCGCACCCACCACCCGACGGATCAGAAAATCCTTCACCCTCGCGGACGCGGGGCGAGAGTTCTGGCGCCACCCATCGCCCTGGATGATCAGCGCAACGTTGGTCGCAGCCTTGACCGCTCGAATCATCGTGGGCGACTGGCAGTACACCGACGCGATCGTTCCGCTGGTCATGCTGGCCGTCTTCCCGTTCTTCGAATGGGTTGTGCACGTGACGATCCTGCACGCAAAGCCGCTGCATCTCGGCAAACTGACGCTCGATTCGCGCCTTGCGAAAGACCATCGAGCACACCACGTCGACCCGAGAAAGATCCCGCTGATCTTCATCCCCTGGAAAGCGCTGCTCTGGATCCTGCCGCTGGCCGTGGCGATCTCCGTCTTCGCATTCCCGCGCATCGGGCTCGGCTTGACCTACCTGACGTTCATCGGCGTTCTCGGCATCATCTACGAGTGGAGCCACTACCTGATCCACAGCGATTACAAGCCGAAAACCCGCGTGTATCGGGCGATCTGGCGCGACCATCGGCTGCATCACTACAAGAACGAGCACTACTGGTTCACGGTGACGACGTCCGGCACTGCCGATCGTGTACTCGGAACGTTCCCCAAGGCAGAGGACGTACCGTCCTCCCCCACGGCGAAAAACCTGCACGCCGCAAGTTGATTCACGATCCAGTGGCGCCGAAAAGAGCGATCGTGGCGCTGTAGAACAGGGGCTCGAGGTCCAGAAGGGCCTCGGGCCCGCTGTGTTGCAGGCAGTAGCGAACGCGTTCGTCGATCCCGCCGACCATGAAGTCGAAGACCTCGTCGGGTGGCATACCCGGCACGTCGCCCGCCGCGACCGCCAATTCGCACACCGCGCGCATTCGAGCGGCGAACACAGAAAGCATCCTGCTGCGGGCAGCCACGAGAGGCGGACCCGCCGCGATCGTCTCGATATGGAGCGCGCTGGCGAAAGCGGGCTCGGCGGCAATGATTCGCAGGTACGACGTCAGCGACTGCCGAACCAGATCGCGCCATCCGAGACGGGTATCCGACCGCAGTGCAGAACTCAGCTGAGCATCGACGAAGTCCACGCACACTTCGAACGCGGCGATGAAGCACGCGTCTTTGCTGGGAAAGAGCTCGTAGAAGGTTCGCCGAGATACCTTGGCCCGCTTGACGATATCGGCGACCGTCGTCGCGTGGTACCCGTTTTCCGCGACCGTCTGCAGCGCTGCGACTCCGATGCGCCACCGCTGCGATCCGGCGACTTCCTCGCGCGTGAGCCGGTGCGGTCCGCGGGGTAGGCGAGCTTCGTCGACCGGGAGGACCACGCTTATCACCGCCGCTCCGCACAAATAGGTGAAACGTCAACCGTACCTCTGAGCACTGCCCGATCGGCTGAATGCGACTGTTGTCATCACCAGTGAGAAACGCTACAGTTCCCAGCTGATAGTGGGGTACGCGATTGTTTCTGTCACTCACGCACACAGATACAAACGCTGGCGGGTCATGGGGTCGATCTGCCTCCCGATCGACTGGCGCGCACTAGTCTGATCACGAATTGACAAAGGAGTCGGGTAAATGGGCGTTCTCAGGCGTGCCTTTTCAGTGCTCGTGTCGACGGTCGTAATCTCGGGACTCGTGGTGCCTATGGCATCGGCGACTCCCGATGGGGGCGCTCAGGGTGCGCAATGGACTGCGACTGCCGACGGCCCCGCTGCCTATCCAGGTCAGGTCCACATCGACTGGGACGTTCCGATCACGATGAGCGACGGCACCGTGCTCAAGGCCAACGTCTATCGACCGGTCGACGCGGCGGGTCGGATCGTCGAGACGCCAACGCCGACCATCGTTACCATGACGCCGTATACGAAGCTGGTCTCGATGATCGGCGAGTCGGCAATGTCGGTGCCGGTTCTTCCCGAGATTTTGAGTGGCTTCCTCCGCGATTTCGACCTGTCCGGCATTGGACTCGGCGGACTTACCGAGCTGACGAAAACCGTGCCCGGCGGCATCGTGAGAGCGTTCTCCGTCGACCGGAAATTGGTTCAGAGCGGCTACACCTACGTCGTCGCCGATGTCCGGGGAACTGGCTTCTCCCAAGGGGTTTGGGACGTATTTCAAGAACGCGAAAAGCAGGACACAGTCGAAGTAATCGACTGGGCGAGCAAGCAGCCGTGGTCCACAGGCGACATCGGCATGACCGGAATTTCGTACTCGGCGATCAATCAGGTGTACGCCGCCGAAAAGCGGCCGGAGGCGCTCAAGGCGATCGTCCCGGTCGAACCCGGCAACGACCTCCTGCGCGACGTCGTCGCGACGGGCGGTGCGCTCGGCTTCGGTTTCATTCCGCCGTGGTTGATCGGGGTCAATGCCCTGAAGTTGGTCCCCGATTTGCAATCCCTCTTTACCGGGACCTTCGACTGGAGATGGTTGGCAGACCGAGTCCAGAACCCAGCCGTGTTCGTCGATTACATCATCGCGGCGCTTGCCACGATGAGCGTCGCGGAGGTTCCCGACAATCTGAAGACCTTCCTCGATGCGGATAGCCCCCTTCGCGAAGGTCTGCGCGGCAATCCCGATCGAGTGCAGATCCCGACTATGGTCGTCGGCGGTTGGCACGACATCTTCGCCTACTCCGAACCGCGCATCTACAACGCGATTCCGCTACCCCCCGGCCAAAAGCAACTGATCATGGGCGACGGCTACCACGGAACGCCGGCCAGCGACTTCGGACGAGCCGGTTATCCCCCGCGGATCGACGTCCTCCAGCGCGCCTGGTTCGACAAATGGCTGAAGGGCATCGATAACGGCATCGACGGCTACGGTCCGGTCACCCTCGCCCAACAAGGCGGAACATGGACGACGACGGACCAATTCCCCAGGGCTGGAATGGAATACCAGCGGATGTACCTGTCCGCAACAGCCAGTGGCACGACGAACAGCAGTCTCCACGATGGCAGCCTGACACCCGAGCCAGGTGGTCTGGCGACGTTGACAGTCGGCCCTGGCGTGATGAGTCTGTGCTCGCGCGACAACGCGCAGATCACCGCGGGCGTCGGCGCGATTCTGGATATCTGCGCGAAAGATGCACGCGCCCACGAGTTGAACGGGCTGACGTTCACCAGCGCTCCGGTGTCGGAGCCGACTCTGCTGTCCGGTCCGGTCAATCTGCACCTCAACACAATGCTGGACACAACGGACGGCTACTGGACCGCCACAGTGAACGACGTTGCCCCAGATGGTCGTTCGACGGTGTGGACGTCCGGGCAACTGATGGCATCGTTGCGTGCTGTCGACGAGGAGCGGGCGACGCGATCGGCAAACGGTGATTACACCGATCCGTACCCGATCCTCTCACTTGCAACTCGTCAGGCCATCGTGCCCGGCGTTCCGACGACGCTCGACCTCGGTCTGATGGCGACCGACGGAGTGCTGCAGCCGGGTCACCGACTCCGAATCGATGTGTTCGCCAGCAACTTCCCGCGCGGCTTACCGCTTCGGCCGCTTCTGAACGAGTCGGGACTCGCGCAGCAGCACATCGTCATCGACCCCTCCAGCCCGAGCTTCGTCAACGTTCCCCTCAGCCGACCGATCCAGTAGCTCGTCGAGGATGTCCATGGCGACGTCCAATGTGGGTTTGAGTCGGTCGTAGACTTCGTAATCGGCTGTCGCGTCAGCGAACCCGTGGCGGGCGAGATCCTCGAGGATGCGCGTCTGCGCGTCTGCCGAATCGGGATCTGCGTCGTTGAACATCAAGGCGATGTACAGCGCCGCAGCGGAACGCAGCTCGTCCACCTTCTCCTCGATGTCGGCGGTGTGGTGCGGCCACTCGTCGGCGTGGGGTGCCAGCACGAAGCGTCCTGCGTCCATTTCGACTAGACCGTGTTCGATCGCCAAACGCCAAAGTCTGTCGTCCGTGATCGGGCTGCCGCTCAATTCGTCGAGGCCACGTCCTTCGCCGACCCAGCGCAGCAAATCCTGGAGCTGCGCCGTCATGGGAAGGGCGAGCAGGGCTTCGACCTCGTCCTCCGGCTCCACGTGGGGCGCCTCGGACTCATTTACGAGTTCCATGATCATCGAGGTCGCTTCCGTGTAATCGTCCTCGGAACCCGTCCAGCGATCGGTGTCGAACAGGAAATTCATGAACATCCCGACCGGAAGCAACACTGCATCAACGAGATCCGCGGCGGCGTCAGGATCCTCGGGCACCGGAATCGTGTCCAGCAGATGGTCGAGGGCGTGCGCATCGATGCGGGTCAGCTGAAAGTCCGAGCACTCGTCGAGCATCGCGGTGACGCCGGCCCACGCAGTCTCGACGATCGACTCGATCTCGGCGTCGCTCGACGCCAGTTCCTCGTCGACAAGCCAACGACCGAACGGGTGCTCGAGCGCATTCAAGGCGGCGTCGAGGCGCGCCATGCTTGTCGGTCCCCGAGCCACCAGGCGTTTGGCTCGCCGTGATCGCGGCGCGTTTGATTTCGCTTTAGGTGTGCGCTTCTTCTTACTCATGCCTTGCGCCGTTGCGCTTTGGCGCGACGAGCTGCGAACTCGGCTTCTTCGAGTTCGTGCGCTTTCTCCAGGGTCGGGGCACTGCCGCCGAGCCGAACGGGAACCCACGGCTCCCCTGCGGGCGCCGGGTAGTCCTGCTGAGCGCGGGCCAAGAGACCGTCCATTGCGGTCCGCAACGTGGCAGTCAGTCCGTCGACCGGCTCAAGCGGCGAAATCGGTTCGCCGATTTCGATGTTGATCGGGAACTTGTGCCGGCCGAGCTGTTTCGGAAACCCCTTCGTCCACACGCGGTGGGCACCCCAGATGACGACGGGCACGATCGGAACGTTCGCATCTATCGCCATCCGCGCCGCCCCGGACTTGAATTCCTTCAACTCGAAGCTGCGGCTGATCGTCGCCTCGGGATAGACGACGACCAACTCGCCCGCGCGCAGCGCCACGACGGCTGCGTCGTACGCGGCATGGCCCGCCGACCGGTCCACGGGAATTGCCTTGCAGTGCTTCATCAGAAACGCGACGATCCGATTCTGTTGCAGCTCCGCTTTCATCATGTACCGGACGTTGCGACCGCGATTGCGGCCGACCAGCCCGACCTCGACGAAATCGAGGTAGGCGGTGTGATTCGCGGCGATCACCGCGCCACCCCTTGTCGGGATGTTGTCCTGGCCTTCGATCGTGATCCGGATGCCCTGTGCGTGCAGCACTGTGCGGGCGATCGCGTTCAGGGCGTCGTACACCAGCTCGCGGGCCATCGGTTACTCCGACTGCGCCTTACGGGCGGCGACTCTGGCCTCGGCTTCGGCGACGTCGAGTGCGGTCGCCTCCTCCAAAGTCGGCGCCCCACCGCCCAACCTGGCTGGCACCCAGTACGCGCCCGCCGGATGCTCGTAGTCCTTCTGGAGTTCGAGCAGCAACTCTTGCATTGTCTTTCGCAGAACCGCAGTTAGCTCGGGCGCCGGCTCGAAAGGTTCGATCGGCTTGCCGACCGCGATAGAAATCGGCGTTTTCGTGCGGCCGAGCCGTTTCGGATGCCCCTTCGTCCACACTCGCTGCGCACCCCAGATCACGATCGGGACGATCGGGACCCCCGCCTCGATTGCCATCCGCGCCGCGCCGGACTTGAATTCCTTGATTTCGAAACTTCGGCTGATCGTCGCTTCCGGATACACCCCGACAAGTTCACCGCGGCGCAACGCCTCGACGGCTTGGTGATACGAATCGGCGCCGGCGACGCGGTCGACCTCGATGTGCTTGAGGCCCCGCATGATCGGGCCCGTGATCTTGTTGTCGAAGACTTCTTTCTTCGCCATGAACCTGATGTAGCGCTTCGGCGTCCGAACCGGCAGACCCGCGTAGGTGAAGTCCATGTAACCGGTGTGATTCACCGCGATCACGGCCCCTCCGGTAGCGGGTACGTTCTCCGCGCCCCTAACCTTGAACTTCAAACCCTGGACGGCGAACACGGTCCGCGCGACGCCGATGATGGTCTTATAGAGGGGATCCACAGTCGGCTAGCGTAGTCGGTGGGGGTTCGACGGGCACCAGATGTGGCTCGAACAAGAAAGGTTGCACTGCGTGTACCGACACCGGAGATCATTGGTCGCCTGCGTCGTCGGTGCGTTCGCGCTGCTCCCGACCGCATGCCTGCCCGACGACGGCACGGCCGGTTTGCCCGACACGACGACCCCGACGCCGCCTTCGAGCGCGACTGCAACGGTCACGACCCAGCCGGCAACCTCGGCCTCGGTCACCCAGACGAGCCACACCGTTTCGCCGATACCGATCGGCGCCGTGCCAGGCAATCCGGACGCCGTCACCGCACTATCTCCGTGGGCAGCCGATCTGCTCAACGCGGATATCACCGTCCTCGAGCAGAAGTGCTGGACTATGGCACCGCAGAACATCGACGAGATGTATGCCGATAAGGACGCCATCGCCGCCGCCCTTGCTACACCCGGCATCGACGGTCAGTTCGCAGTGATCTGGACCGGCCCGGTCGCGACCGTGTCGGTCAAGCGCAACGAGATCGCCTCAGGGTACGCATGCCCGCGCGTCTACCCGACCGGCTCGGATGCGGCGTTCAACGACGCCGACGCGCGCCACGCGGTCCGGCGGTATCTGTCCAGATTCGTCGGCAAACCGGTCAATGCCGCCGACGTCGAAGACAAATATCGTCTCGTCTGCGCTGGATCGACGCTGGCGAACAACCCAGGCAGGCTCACCGGCACGACGGGTTTCGAGGATGCCGAGATCACCACATCGGGCAGCAGCGACGGCTTCGCCACCGTGACCGCACCGGTGACGAACTCGTCGGGGATCACCGCGACGAAAGAGTTCTCACTCGCCATCGGACCCGACGGCTACTGCATCGCGGATATTTCCCCTTAGCGGTCCGGCTACCCTTGGAACCTGGATTTCTTCAGGAGGTAGGTCACTGTGCAGGTCACCAGCGTCGGACACGCGGGATTTCATATCCAGACGAAGTCGGGATCGATCCTGTGCGACCCGTGGGTCAATCCTGCGTATTTCGCGTCGTGGTTCCCGTTTCCCGACAACACCCAGCTCGACTGGGACGCGTTAGGCAACTGCGACTACCTCTACGTCTCCCACCTGCACAAAGATCACTTCGATCCGGAGAACCTCGCAAAGCACGTCAACAAGGACGCGACGGTGCTGCTGCCCGATTACCCGGTCCCGGACCTCAAGCGTGAACTGGAAGCGCTCGGCTTCACGAAGTTCTTCGAGACCGAAGACTCGGTGAAACATCGCGTGGGCGAACTCGACATCATGATCATCGCCCTGCGCGCTCCTGCAGACGGCCCGATCGGCGACTCGGGCCTCGTCGTCTCCGACGGTGAGACCACCTGTTTCAACATGAACGACGCCCGTCCAGTCGACATGGACGTGCTGCACGATCAGTTCGGCCAGATCGACATTCACCTGCTGCAGTACTCGGGCGCCATTTGGTACCCGATGGTCTACGACATCCCGAACCGCACGAAGTCGAACTTCGGCAAGCAGAAGCGCCAGCGCGGCATGGACCGCTGCCGTGCCTACATCGACCAGGTCGGCGCTACCTGGGTAGTGCCGTCTGCGGGTCCGCCGGTGTTCCTCGATCCGGAACTGCGCTACCTCAACGACGACCACGGCGACGAAGGCAACATCTTCCCGGATCAGATCGTGTTCCTCGAGCAGATGCGGCTCCACGGCAACGACAAGGGGATCTTGATGATCCCCGGTTCGACGGCCGACCTGGCGGGCGGCGAGCTGACGCTGAAGCATCCGATCGACGATCCGATGTCGATCTTCGACAACAAGGCCGCCTACATCGAAGACATGGCGCAACGGATGGCGCCGGTCATTGCTGCCGAGAAAGCCTCGTGGGCGCCGGCCGACGGCGAGCCACTGCTCGGACCGCTGAAGGAACTCTTCGAGCCCCTGATGGCGCTGACCGACCAGATCTGTGACGGCATCGGCTACCCGGTCGGGCTGGTGCTCGGCGACGAGACCGTCGTCCTGGACTTCCCTGCCCGCACGGTCCGGGCACCGGGTGAGAAGGACGGCAAGTACCGCTTCGGCTTCCGCATCGCGCCCGAGCTGGTCCGAACGGTTTTGCGTGACAACGAGCCCGACTGGGTCAACAGCATCTTTCTCTCGACCCGGTTCACGGCATGGCGGGTCGGTGGCTACAACGAATTCCTCTACACGTTCTTCAAATGCCTGTCCGACGAGCGCATGGCCTACGCCGACGGCTGGTTCGCGGAAACGCACGACGACACAGCGTCCACCGAACTCGACGGCTGGGAGGTCCAGCGACGGTGCCCGCACCTGAAGGCCGATCTCTCCAAGTTCGGCGTGATCGAGGGAAACACGCTGACCTGCAACCTGCACGGCTGGCAGTGGGACCTCGAATCAGGTCGCTGCAAGACGTCCAAGGGCCACGAACTGCGGTCCCGCAAGCTCTAGAGGTCGGGGATCGGGATGTCGAGGTTGGGCGCGATGAGGCCGCCGTCCACCTCGAGGACCTTCCCGGTCACGTACTTGCCCGCGGGTGACGCCAGGTAGAGCGCCGCGGCTGCAATGTCTTCGGGCTCGCCGATCGCGTGCAGCGGCGTCTTGGCTTCCAGTTCAGAACGAAAGACGTCGTTCGACGCGACGATCTCGAGCGCGGAGGTCCGGATCGAGCCGGGCGCAATGGCATTCACGCGGATGCGCGGATTGAGGTCCATCGCAGCGATCCGGGTGTAGTGCGCGAGTGCGGCTTTCGCCGTCCCATAAGCCGCGAATGCCCGGCCAGGCAACCTGCCGACCGCAGACGTGATGTTGATGATCGAACCGCCACCCGCGGTGTCGAGCATCAGCGGCACAGCAGCGGTGACCAGGGCGTGCGCATTCCCGACGTTGAAGGCAAAGGCCTCGGCCATATCCGCCGGCGAGGTGTTGAGCAACGGGCGAGGCATTGCACCGCCGACGTTGTTCACCACGATGTCGAGGCGTCCGAACTGGTCGACTGCGGTCTGGGCCAATGCTGCACAAGCATCGGCGTCACTCAGGTCCGCGACGACGACGTGCGCGCGTCGACCGGTCGCCTCGATTTGCGCTGCGACCTCGGCCAGCTGCGCCTCGGTCCGCGCAGCGATGACGAGGTCGGCACCGGCCTCCGCGAAGGCGACAGCAATCGCCGCTCCGAGACCTCTGCCTGCGCCGGTGACGATCGCGGTCTGGCCGTCGATCCTGAAGCGGTCGAGAATCAAGGCTTCTCCTTGCCACTAGGCCTGCGAGTAACAGCACCATAGCCCCGCCCCCTCGTGAGTCTTTTAGGAGTCCAGGGACTCCTAAAAGACTCACGAGGGGTGGTTGGGCGTGGCGGCGATCGCGACGGCGATGACAGCGAGCGCACAGCCGAGCAGCACGGGCACGGTCAGCGAGCGGCCGGTCGGGAAGAAGGCATCCAACGCAACCGCCCCGATCACCTGCCCGGCCACAGCCGCCAGACCGAGCAGCAGCACCCCGATCCACCGCACGACCAACGCACCGGCCGCAATGAATGCGACGCCCAATGCGCCGCCGGTATACAGCCACAACTCATCGGGCAGCGCCGACGGCAGCCCTCGCACGAGGAAGACACCGCACAGGACGACGACCAGCGCAACCGTGCCGACCGCGAAGTTCAGCCACGCCGCGACGAACGGACCGCCGACCGCGCCGACCTTGCCGTTGACGGCCTGCTGCCACGCGATACCGAGACCGGCCACCGCCGGAAGAATCGCGAATACGAGGGCCGCGACGCCGGCGTCGAACTCCCCTGCACTCGCGCAGACGACCGCTGCCAGCGCCAACACCGCTCCGACCACCCGATTCCGCGTCACCGCACCAGGGCCACCGGGTCCGATGCCCACACGGTCCACCCACAAACTGCTTGCGACTTGACCACCGATCGTTGCGACAGTGAACAACGCGACCCCGATCGTCGTGATCGTGATGCCTTGGCACGCAATGAAGAACGCGCCGGACAGGCCGCCGATGCAGTGCCATGGGCGCAACGTCCCCGCCGTGAGCGCGGACCGTACAGCGGCCAAACCCGACCGAAATCGTCGACTGAATGCCAATGCCACACAGAGCAATACGAGCCCGCCGCCGAAACTGATCGTTGCAGCGGCGACACCGTCGTCGAGCCGTCCGCCCAGGGCGCCGTTGATTCGCGCTTGCAGCACCACCGCGAGCCCGATCATGAATCCGATGAGCAGTCCAAGCCGACGACGGAACGAAGGCAGCTCGGTCACTGGACGGCGTCGGGCGGCGCGGACCAGGTGTTGCAGTCCTGCAGCGAGTTTCGCTGCGCACCGACGGTGAACCAGTCGCCGAAGTTCTTCGGAGTGCCATGATCTGGCAGCGCGCCCGGCGCATCGCCGCGCGTGTAGTTGTCGGTGCGCGCCGCAGCCGTACTCGGCCCGTCGAAGTGGGTGCCGACGAACATTCCGGACAAGCATTGCGCCTGCAACTCGGTCCGGCGCGACAGTTCCAGCGCTGCAGGAGTGCCGACGCCTGCGTCGCGAATCTGCGCGGTGACGACTTGCAGTGTGCCGCTCAACTGCTGGAGATGATGGCCGTATTCGTGAGCCAGCAGGCTGACCGCGGCCGCCGGGACAGCTGCCGAACCCGCGTTCGTCGTCAGGTAACTCGACGGAACCAGGTAGATCGTCCCCTCACAGTAGAAACTGTTCTGCTCGGGTGGCCGACCGCAATCCTCGGCGGTGACCTTGTCCGTCAACACTAACTTCGGTGCTGTGAAGGGCAATTTCAGCTGGTCGAATACCAACCGCCAGGAATCATCGAGGCACTTGGTTTCGGCGGTGAGCAGAACGGCCATCCCCTCGTCGGTCTTCGTCCAGGGCGGCAACGGACACCCGTTTCGATCCATCGAAACCGGTTGGGTCAGTGGATTCGTCGCGTTCGAGGCAATGGGGGGGACGGTCGTCGACACAACGGTCGTCGTCGTGGTGACGGTTGGAACGAAGGACGTCCGTACGGCTGACACGGTCGTCGTGACGGTAACGCTGACATGTGGCTGCGTAGACGCCATCGGTTGCGGTTCCGGTTCATCGCCGATCGAGACCACGATGCGGACCACCGCAACACCGAAGATCGCCCCCAGCGCGAGCGCGAGCGCAAGCACGGCAGGCCGAGGACCGCTGCGATGCGGTCCGGTCACGTCGATGTCCTCCAAATGCGGCGAATCGTCCTCGGCGAGAGTCTAGCCAGCGACCTCGGCTACCTCGTCCGGATCGGAGTGGGTTGCCGGCAACCATTTCGGAACCAACACGGCTGTCAACAAGACGGGCACGGCCAACAGTGCCACGTTGACCGAAATCGGCAACCACACCGACCCGAGCGCGACCGCGCCGAAAACCGCAAGAGCAACCACTTCACTCAACAAGCCAGAAACGGATGTGACCGTCGCTCGCGCGGGACCCTCGATCGAGTCCTGCAGACGGGCCTCCGTGACAACCACTGCGTTGCTGATGATTCCGTAGCCCACGCCGATCGCAGCGAAACCGGCGACGCCGACAACACCCGCACCGCCCGTGAGTGCGCCTACCGCCAGCGCCACCGCAGCGACAACCAATGCCCACGCCATCGTGGCACTTCGCATCTTCGCGGTCCTACCGGCGAGCGCCGAACCGATGAGCGTGCCTGCAACGGTGAGACCGACGAGCAACGGGATGGTCTGGGTCGACGCACCGTTCTCCTCGGCGAGCAGGCCGAAGTACTCGTCGAAGGCGGTAAAGCCGAACAGCATCGAGGCCAGCAGAACTCCCCAGCGCACGGTCGGTCGCTCGACCACCTCAGCGATACCCGTGCGCAGCATCGAGACGTAGGTATGCAGTGGCGACCGATGTTCGTCGAGGATTGGCACAGCGTCCGCATCGTCCTCGAGATCGGCGACGGCGGCGACCGATGCCGCCTTGGCAGCAGGGGGTAACGACCAGGCAAGGCTTGCGGCGACGCCACACACTGCGACGCTGACCCAGCCGACCAGTCCGTACCCGCCCCACGCGAACAGCGGTGTGGCGGCGAGGATTCCGAGCAAGGCCCCAAACTCTGCCGCTGATCTGGCGTAACCCATCACCCGTGCGTAGTCACGCGCCGCGGACCGCGCGGTCAGCTCGTCGTACAACAGCGCTTCGAACGTCCCGGAGTCAAGCGCGCCGCCGGTCCCCCACAGCACGAAGCCGATCGCGAAACCGAGGTATGACGGAAAGACGGTCCACGCGGCGAAACCCGCACCGGTCAGGAGAGCGCCGAGCACGAGAAGCCCGCGCCGAGACACAGTGTCGGCCCAGGCGCCCGACGGCACCTCCAGCACGAACGAGGTCAACGACCAGATGACAAGCAGCGATGAAATCTGCGCAGCATCGAGCCCGTGATCGGCGAACAGAATCGCGTACAACGCGTAGAACGGGATAAGTTCGTGCACGCCGTAATACGCAACGACGCGAACGACAAGTGATCGGTTGTTAGAGCGTCAAGTCTCGCCGGCAGAGAATCGCATTCGTCAACTGTGGCAATGCAGCACTGTCGCGTCAAGAGACTTTCACCCTGGAGGCGACACCGATGCCATTGATCCGCACCGAACGTGACGGGCGTGTACTCACAGCGATCATCGACAATCCGCCGCACAACTTTCTGACGGCGGGCGCGATGGACGAGTTGCACGAATTGCTCCTCGGTCTGCAGGACGACAACAGCATCGGCGCCATCGTGCTCACCAGTGCGTTGGACGGAATCTTCATCTCTCATTTCGACGTCGCGGAGATCTCGGCGGGGACCGAAGGGCTTCCCGAAGTTGCCGTCTCACGGTCGGCGGCGAGTGCGACCCTGCGGATGCAGAGCGCGTTGGAACGCATACCCGGCGCCCGTAACGCGATCGGCAAGACGCCTGCGGCGGGCGTATCGGGATTGCTTCGCTTCCACGAAACCTGCGCATTGATCCAGTCGATCGACAAGGTTGTGATTGCCGCGATCAACGGTCGTGCATTGGGCGGTGGCTCCGAACTCGCCCTGTCCTGCGATATCCGAATCATGGCCGACGGCGAGTTTCAGATCGGACAACCGGAAGTCCTATTGGGAATCATCCCTGGTGGTGGCGGTACTCAGCGCCTCCCGCGCGCTGTCGGTCCTGCTCGCGCACTCGAGTTGATGCTCGACGGGAGGCCGATCCTGCCCGCCGAGGCGCTCGAGATCGGCTACGTCAACTACGTGGTTGCACCGAGCGAATTCGCCGAGTTCGTCGGCGCAACGGCGCAACGCCTTGCTCGCCGCCCGCGTGCCGCCGTCGCGGCGATCAAACACGCCGTCAACGGTGACCAAGCACTGGCCAAGGGACTGCACACCGAGCGGTCGGCGTTCCTGGCGGTCGGCTCCACCAAGGCAGCGCGCGGAGCAATGAAGGCCTACCTTGCCCATTTGGACGGCCTGGAAGCCCGCGGCGAACAGCTCACCCCCGAAACACTGCAAGCTTGGATCGACGGCACCGCGTTCGACTTCTCCGACTGACGGCTACTTCTTTCGATCCTTAACGTCTGAGTCGACATCGACGGGCGGCTCCGTCGCATTGCTTGCTGCGCTCAGCCGCCCGAGGCCGGGGATCGAGCCGGCGAGATTGCGGACTGGGTCGACAGCACCGGAGATCCGCTGCGCGGACCCGTCGAGCCCTCGCATCGGGTTGTTGATGGCTTCGATGATCGGCGCCATTCTCGTCATCTGGTCGAGGGCGTCGACCAGCTGATCCAGCGTTCCACCTGCGTCGAGTACTTGGTCGAGCAGTCCGTGCTCGGCCAACAGCCTGTCAAGGATCCCGCCTTCGGCGAGAATTCGATCGATCGGGCCGCCCGGAGCCATGATCCGGTCGAGTTGCCCGTCCTCCTCGAGCATCCGGTCGATGGCCTGACCGGCGGGGCGGTCGCTGCTCGTCGCCTCGGCCAGTTGGACGATGAAGCGCGACGGTCCGCGCGGACCGACCAGCTTGGCCATCCCGGCCGCTGTTTCGCCGACCGCCGCGGCGAAACGAACAGGGGCCGCCACGATATCGAACAGGTTCATGGGCTGGACCTTACTCAATTCGGGCCCTGACCAGGGTCGTTATCAGCGCAGGACGTCGGTCCCGACGAATGGCACGAGCGCCTCGGGTACGCGGACCGAACCGTCTGCCTGCTGGTGGTTTTCGAGAATCGCGACGATCCAGCGTGTGGTCGCCAGGGTCCCGTTGAGCGTCGCGGCGGTCTGGGGCTTGCCGTTCTCATCGCGGTAGCGGACCGAAAGGCGGCGCGCCTGGAAGGTCGTGCAATTCGATGTCGACGTCAGTTCGCGGTAGGTCTGTTGCGTCGGCACCCATGCTTCGCAATCGAACTTTCGCGCTGCCGACGAGCCGAGATCCCCAGCGGCGACATCGATCACGCGGTACGGCACCTCGACCGCGGCAAGCATGTCGCGCTCCCAGCCCAACAGCCGCTGGTGCTCGGCGTCGGCATCCTCCGGCCTGCAGTAGGTGAACATCTCGACCTTGTCGAACTGATGCACCCGGATGATGCCGCGCGTGTCTTTACCGTGGCTTCCCGCTTCCCGGCGGAAGCACGACGACCAGCCCGCGTACCGCTTCGGACCCGCGCTCAGGTCCAGGATCTCGCCCGAGTGATAACCGGCGAGGGGCACTTCCGAGGTCCCGACGAGGTAGAGGTCTTCGTCGTCGAGGTGGTAGATCTCCGCCGAATGCGCGCCGAGAAAGCCTGTGCCCGCCATGATTTCAGGGCGCACGAGGACCGGCGGAATCATCATGGTGAAACCGTTGGCGATGGCTTTCTGCGCAGCGAGCTGCAATAGCCCGAGTTGGAGCATCGCGCCGAAGCCCGTGAGGAAATAGAACCGCGCACCCGAAACCTTCGCACCGCGCTCGATGTCGATGAGGTTGAGCGACTCCCCCAGCTCGAGGTGGTCCTTCGGCTCGAAATCGAACGTCGGCAGCTCGCCTACCGTGTCCAGCAGTACGAAGTCGGCCTCGCCGCCGGCAGGCGCACCGTCCTGAACGACGTTGGATATTGCGCGATGGGCGGCGTCGAGCGCGGCGTCTGCTTCGGTCTGCGCTGCTTCGGCTTCTTTGACCTTGGCCGCAAGCTCCTGCGCTCCGGCAAGCAAGCCGGCACGCTGCTCGGGACTGGCTTTGCCGACCTGTTTGCTCAGTGTCTTCTGTTCCGCCCGCAGGTTGTCCGCGGCTGCGACAGCCGCTCGACGCGCTGCGTCCGCCTCCAACAGGGCGTCGACGTGCGCTGGGTTCTCCCCCCGCGCGCGCTGCGACGCGCGGACCACGTCCGGGTTTTCGCGCAGGAATCTCAGGTCGATCACCTGAAAGACCCTACCTACGCCGTGGGCGTGACTCTTACTTGCGCCACTTCTCGACCAAGTCGGTCCGGCCGAACATCTCCGCGATCTCGATCGCGCTCGGCTGCCCGACTGCCGGATCGGCGCCCGCGGACAGCAGGGCGTTGAGCACCTCTTCGTTGCCCTTGAATACGACGCCACCCAACGGGGTCTGGCCACTCTCGTTGGCCAGGTTCGGGTCCGCGCCGCGCTCGATGAGCGCACGGACCGCGTCGGCGTGCCCGTGGTAGGCCGAGAGCATCAGCAATGTGTCGCCGTTTTCGTTCGACAGATCAACGGCCACACCGGAATCCACGGCCTTGGCAAGTCCGGCCGCATCACCGTCTCGGGCGAGGTCGAACAGCGGATCGTCGGCATTGTCGGTGTCTTCTGTCATGAGTTGTCACGGTACCGCGAGCGGAGCGAGCACATACAACTGCGCGATGCGATCCGGACCGGGCATTATGGAACCCGATGTCCGAAGACGATGCAGTACAAGAGCCCACGCCAGATCCGCCGGAGTCGGCGCACGACGACGAGACGTCGAGGCGACACATGTCGGCATCGACGACGCGGCGAGTGCTCGCCGCGGTCGCGATCGGAGCCATCGTCGCGGCAATCGCGACGATCTTCATCGCGGGCGGGTTCCGTAAGGATCACGACCTCACCACTCGCCCACCGGGCGAAAAGGTCGACTCCACCGGTGCGGTCGCAGGCGAGGCGTTCGGCACAGCGAAACAGGGCGAATGCCTGACGTGGACAGCAGTCGATGCGAGCGATATCGGCAAGGTCGACTGCAGCGAACCGCACCAGTTCGAGGTGGCCGCAGAGATCGATCTCAGCGAGTACCCGGGCAGCGAATTCGGCCCAGGGTCGAAATTCCCGGGGGTTCTGCGGTTCACGGAACTGCAGTCCGAGCACTGCCTGCCCGCCGTCCAGCAATATCTTTCGTCGCATTTCGATCCCAAGGGGAAATTCGACGTCGGGCTCATCAACCCCGGCGAGGGCGGCTGGGCGGCCGGTGAGCGAACGCTGCGTTGCGGACTGAAATTCGCCAAAACCAACGGTGAGTATCTGCCGATCACGGGTCCGGTAACCGGTCAAGATCAATCCAAGGTCTGGGACACGGGCATCTGCATCGGGATCAGCCAGAATTTGCCAACCGACCCGGTGGATTGCGCCAAGCCGCACGCATTCGAGGTCGCGGGAGTGGTCGATCTCGCGGCGCAGTTCCAGGGCGCGCCGCCGTCGGTCGAGGATCAGGACAAGTTCCTGGCCGAGACCTGCGCGAAGACCGTCGACCAGTATCTCGGGTCGCCCGACGCGCTGCGCAACAAGACGTTGACGCTGTTTCCCGACGAAGCGCTCAGCGCCGAAAGTTGGCTGTCCGGAAGCCGCAAGGTGAATTGCTTCATCGGTAAGGGAGCAACCGAGGGCTTCGCGCCGATCGTCAACTCGGCCAAGGGCGACATCCTCATCGACGGCCAGCCGCCTGTGCCGCCACCGCCGGTGCCCGAGGGCCGGTCGTTGCCTACGCCGCTGCCTGGCGCTCCGGCGCCAACCACCGCACCGCGCTGACCATGCCGGTTCCGATGTCACCCGATCGCTTCGAGGAGCTGGTCGGCGACGCGCTCGACCTCATCCCGCCGGAGTTGGCGAGCGCGATCGACAACGTGGTTGTGCTGGTCGAACCACGAAACGACGAAGATCCGGGGTTGCTCGGGCTCTATCACGGGACTGCGCTCACGCACCGAGACAGTCATTACGGCGGCGCGCTGCCCGACACGATCACCATCTATCGCGAAACCATCCTGGCGGTGTGCCGGAACGAGGAAGAGGTAGTCCGCGAGGTCGCGGTGACCGTGATTCATGAAATCGGGCACTACTTCGGCATCGACGAGGATCGCCTCCACAGTCTGGGATGGGGTTAAATAGCTGTTGGGGGAATTTCTTGGACCCCGATGGAACCGATGGGGGTTTCGGCGCGTCCAAGTTGATCGAGGGGGAAATCTCGGTGGTCCGCCATGGGGACCGGTTGTACAGGCCGGTCCGACACCACATCGCATCGCGCAAGAAGGAGCCTGACGCTATGGGCGAAATAGTCGTCGTACCCGAAATCATGTTGGCGGCCGCCGCGGAACTCGACGCACTTGCTGCGCGACTGCAGGCTGCCGTCGCGCTCAACGCACCCATGACCCACGTTGCACCCGCAGGCAGCGAAGAGGTCTCCATCATGGCGGCCTCGTACTTCAATCGCGCAGCGTCGACGCACGATACTGCCGCTGCACAGAGCATTGCCGAGTTACAGCTCGCCGCAAATACCATTCGCAGCCAAGTTGCGGCCTACGTCGCAGAAGACCTCGCGCACGCGGCCAGCCTCGCGGCAACACCGATCTGACGGGGGATTTCGATCATGTTGGGAATCACGGGAGTCTTCTGGCTGCCACGCACAGCGACCGTCAATTCGACGACACTGTGGGCAGGCGCCGGTCCGGTACCACTGAGCACTGCAACACCAGCGTGGGCGGCCATGTCGGCGGCGTACGCCGATGCGTCGTTCACCGTCACGCGCGTTCTCGCCGAACTCGCCGTTGGCTGGCAGGGCGTCACGTCGGTCGGCGCCAAGGCACGCCTCGCCGGATTCAAGATCTGGGCCGATCAAGCGACAGCGGCTGCCGCAGCATTGTCGGCGAAGACTGGCGCAAATTCGATTGCTGCTACCACGGCGCGGGCCGTGATGCCGAGCCTTCCCGAGATCGTCGCCGTACAGACTGCCAAAGTCGCGGCGTACTCCACGGGAGGTGTGCTGAACGGCACCGCCGAAGCGGCCGAGGCAGCCGACCGCGCGATGGACATCCGCGCCGCTCTCGTGATGGAGGCTTACGAAGCCGCGACGACGACTGTCGTCGTGACTCCGACCGAGTTCGTCCCTCCGCCTCCGATCGCGAACGGTGTGGGTGGCGGAACGTCCGAAACCGACCAAACGGGTGCCCAGGGCAAGTCGACGTTCATGAATCCGGTCCAAGCTGCGGCAGCAGCGGCCGCATCGTTCGTGCAGAACCCCGGCGTCCAGAACGCCGCGCTGCAGGCCGGTCAGGTTGCGAGCTCGGCGGCGTCGAGTGTCGCGTCGGTCGCGTCCAACGTCGGAACCGCCGCGGTCCACGCGGCGACGAGCCATTCGGCCGCCCCGCTCGCCACGGCTCCACTGAGTGCACTTCCTGCCACCGGCTTCCGTGACGCGTCGAGTTCGTCCGCCGTTCGCTCGGTATCGTCGGCCAACATTGCACGTCCTGCCAATATCTCGCTGCCCGAAGGCTGGCGCAACAGTCCGGCGCCGGTGGGCGGCGCGCCCGTCGCCAGCAACTCGGCTGCAGTTGCGCAGTCGACGCTCGGTCCGCTCGATTCGTCCGCGGCCACCCGCGCTGCCGGTGCAGGCCCCATGGTGGGTCACCGCGCGGGCGGAGCCGAGAGCGACGAAGAGAACCACGAAACGCCGGACTACTTGAAGAACTTCGAGCACTTCGCCGACGGACGGACCGTCACGCCATCGGTCATCGGCGCCGACGCGGGCCGCACGCGATGATCGATCTCGGCACCACGCGGGCGCCGTCGACGCTGCAACGGGTGACGCTGAGCCTTGATGAAATGGACCTGCTGCTCGACCGGCTGCAGATCGACGAGCTCCCGGTGGTGCTGAGTGCGGTCCCGCGTTTCGACAACAAATCCGCGCGCGACGCTGCATTTGCGCACGCCGAATCCGCGCTCGAAGAGCGCGGGCTGATCGCACATGGCGAAGTCCACCCCGACCTCGCGGACCGGCTCGCAATCCTGGGCCACCCGCATTGGGTGGTCGCGTTGCGCCTTTTCGCGGGCGAATCGATCTCGCGTCTGTGCCTTACGAAGGGCGCCGAGTCGACCGTCCTGGCCTTGCGTGGTCCGGAGTCGTACGTCATCGACGACGCTGGTCCGGACCTGGCTGGTGTCGTTCTCGCGGCGCTCGGCCCCGCAGAGGCGCTCGGGTTCGAAAGCTTCTCTGCTCCGACCGCTGAGTTGAGCGAGTTGTTCAACGACACTCGCGATCCCGCCGCGACCAGTCGCAGGCTCGCATCGATCGCCCAGCCGTCGCGCGATTCGAACGTTGTCGCGTCGGCGATGGTGCATTGCTACGGCCACACGGAGATCGTCGGAATCGCTTATGGCGAAGGAACGCGAGAACAGGCCGAAGGACATCTCGCCGTTTTCGATACACGCAACGGTCGATTCGTCGCGACGGCGACACGATCGTCGGACGGAACGAAGTGGTCGTCGCTCAGTTCGGGATCGAATCCCAGGATTCGCCAGGCCGTCGAGACGCTCATCGCCGACCTACCGATGCGTGCGGAGTTCAGCGGGCTCAACCCATAGGGTCGTCGGGGACGGGGCTGACGTCGTCGGCAAACGGCGGCTCGAATCGTCCCCACCGGACGCAGCGCCACCCATCGCCGTCGATCTCGAGCTCGACGGTTTCGGTGTTGTCGAGGTGGTTGTTGGCAGCGAACAGCCCCGGCACACTCGCGAGGTGGCGCCCGACCAACCGGACCGCTGCGCCATGGCTGACCACGACCACGTCGCCGGCGCTCACCTGCTCCAGATACTTCTCGCGTAGTTCCGCGACCACGGGCAGATAACGCGCCAGTACATCCTCGCCGGACTCGCCACCGGGAACCCGCGTCGTCAACTCGCCGCCATGCCAGGCATGAAATACCGCTTTGAAGATTTCGTGCGACTGCTCGTCGGCTTTGCCTTCGATGTCGCCAGCTTGAACTTCGTGCAATCCTTCGATGACCTGCACGGACACACCGGTAGCCGCTTCGATGAAACTCGCGGTCTGCTGGGCGCGGAGGGCCTGCGAGGACACCAGCGCAGCGGGCGGGTTGGCCGCCAGGACCTGACCGATCGCGCGTGCCTGGTTGGACCCTTTTTCGGTGAGCGGTGCTCCTGGCAGCTTCGTGTCGAGACGTTTCGCGACGTTGCCTTCGGTCTCGCCGTGCCGAACGAGGATGAGTCGGCCGCTCATCGATCGGCCTGTCCGGCTCGAAGTTCGACCAACCACTGCGACGCTTCGGCGTCGGACGGCGGCGGAGTTCCGTTCGGAACGACCGACGGCCACGAACCCAGGTAGCGGACCGTCGTGGTCCGGTGCAGGGCCTTGAGTGCCTCGGCGACCGCTGCGTCGTCGATGTGGCCGACGCAATCGATGAAGAACCGGTAGGTGCCGAATGTGGTTCGAGTGGGTCGCGATTCGATTCGCGTGAGGTCGATTCCGCGGGTGGCGAATTCGGCGAACGCACGCATCAGCGTGCCCGGCGCGTTGGGCAGTTCGATGACGACCGAGGTGCGATCCATCCCGGTGCGAGCAGGTGCGGTACCCGGCGTGGTGACGTACACGAAGCGGGTCCGGGCGCCGGCGTGATCGGCGACGCCGCTTGCCAGTGCCACGAGCCCGAGCCGCTCGCCTGCCAACGGAGTCGACAGTGCTGCGTCGGCGAGGCCGCTCACCACATCCTCGGCTGCCGCGGCATTCGAGGCCGCTACCTGCACGTTCGCGGTCGGCATGTGGTCTTCCAGCCAGATCCTGACCTGTGCCGCAGCGACTGGGTAGGCACGGATCGAGGAGACCTGGTCGAACGGGATCTTTTCCTTGGCCAGGATCGAGAAAGACACGTCCAGTTCGGTTTCCGCCATGATCTGCAGCCGGTCGCCTGCTGCCAGCGCGTCCATGGTGGCTGGGATGGAACCCTCGACCGAGCTTTCGATCGGCACGACAGCACCGTCGGCGAGACCCTGCCGGACCATGCCGAGCGCGGCCGGTTGACTCGGCGCTGACACCCGTTCCACAGGTCCGCCGAATGAGCCACGGGCTTCGAGGTCGGCAAGCGCCATCTCGGTAAAGGTTCCTGATGGTCCGAAGTAGGCGATGCGCTGCACGATTACGAGGTTACGCAACCGAAGAGAGCTGACCCCGTGACGTCGCCGTACGCGTTGCCGCTTGTGCTCCCCGCCGATTTAGCTTAGCTTAGGTTTACCTTACTTACGGAGGTGGAGGGGAACACATGACACGGGCAAAGACTCGACCCGGACCGTCGACCGCGGAACGTATTCGCAGCGCATGCGCACGATCACGCGACGCAGTTCTGGCCTTGCCCGCAAGCGATCCGGTGCCGACCACGATGCATCACCTCCGAACCTGCGGCGACGTCGTCATCGGCGTCGGCTCCGGCTCACACGCAGTCACGACGGCGTGGAGCAGCGGTGGCCACGGGGTTCCGGCCGTCCTCGAACTGACCGACTACACCCCTCTCCCGCTCCGCGAACAGGTCCGGTCGCTGGTGTGGCTGCGCGGCACGATTCATCCGGTCGCGCCCAACGCCCAGCGTGCCCTGGCCAGCGAAGTTGCAGGCGAGACCGCCTACGAATCGCTGCTCGATGTCGGGCACGGGACGACACTGCTGCGCCTGCGCCTGGCGTCGGCCGTCGCAGCGGATGCCACCGGCGCCGAGCCCGTCGATGTCGACGAGTTGCGCCTCGCGACCCCGGATCCCTTTTGGGAGTTCGAGTCGGCGTGGCTGCGCCATCTCTGCGACGATCACTCCGAGGTCATCGACCTGCTGGCTCGACGGCTGCCCGCCAACCTTCGGCACGGACGTGTTCGCCCGCTCGCGATCGACCGCTACGGCATCACCCTTCGCGTCGAAGCGCCCGACGCCGACCACGATGTGCGGCTTCCCTTCGGCGAGCCGGTCGATGATTTCGCCGCTCTCAGCCGCGCGGTCAGGATCCTCGTCGGCTGCCCCTTCCTGAACGGGCTACGCAACCGGTAGCTCGACTATCGGGGACAATCGCCGGTGTGCCGATCACCGACTGGATGCGTCCACCACCGCGTCGCGTCGCGCCCGAGCCGAATCAAGCCGTTCGCAAGCGGATTCGCATCGAAATCGTCGTCGTCCTCGTCGTCACCTTCGGGCTCAGCGGCCTCAGCGCCGCGGTCGCACTGCTGGAAGCCCAGCTCGCGCCAGGCGGACTTGCCGATCAAACGGTAGCGCTGAACTCCTCGGCATCGACGCAGTCGCTGATCGACCTGCTCTACCAGCTGTTGCGCGTTTTGCGCCTTTGCGGCTGGGCCGCGCTCGGCCTGTACCTACTGTGGCGCAGCGGCGTGGGGCCGAAGCTCGTCGGCCTCGCGCGGCCGCAGCGGCGAGAGGACGGCCTACCCGGGCTGGCTCTCGCCGCGCTCATCGGAATACCTGGATTGGCGCTGTACCTGATTGCGCATGCACTCGGCCTGAACCTTGCCGTCGCGGCAAGCGGCCTGCGCGAACACTGGTGGCGAGTTCCCGTGCTGATCATCGCCGCCATCGCCAACGCGGCAGCGGAAGAGATTCTGGTCGTCGGCTATCTGATCACCAGGTTGCGCCGCCTCGGCTGGTCCGAGAATGCGTCGCTGTGGGCGTCCTCGGTCCTGCGCGGCAGCTACCACCTCTACCAAGGTCTGGGCGGCGGGCTCGGCAACGTCGTGATGGGTTTGGTGTTCGGCCGATACTGGCAGCGCACCAACCGACTATGGCCGTTGCTCATCGCCCACGCGGTCATAGACATCGTGGCGTTTCTTGGATACACGCTCCTGCATGGCCACCTCGACTGGTTGCCATGACTACAGTCGACTCGTGAACGGCGACGTCCCCAACGAACCACCGCGGCGGCCCGTGCCGCCGCGACGGCCGGGGCAACCGCCCGTCGAACCCGAGGAGACCCAATTCTTGCGGCGCCCGCCTGGCGACCGCGGACCGCAACAGGCCTGGTCGCAGGCTCCCCCGCCGCCGTCGGTGGCTCCCCGCAGACCCGAGCCGACCTACGACCGCCCGCAATACGCACCACCGCAGCAGCCGCGCCCGTACTCCGAGCGCCCCGCCGCGTATTCCACGCCACCGCCGCCCGCGCCGCCCCGCCGCCGATCGGAGCCACCGCCGCCCGCACGGCCACGCAAGCCCCGCAAACGCAAAAGCGGCTGGCGTTGGGTGCGCAGGCTGATCTATACGCCCTTCATTCTCTTACTGATCTTGGCGATCGCATTGTTCTTCGGCGGCCGCTACCTCGACGGTCAGCTGACGCGCATCGACGCGCTTGTCGACTACCCGGGGCGCGTCGCCGACACACCAGGAACGAACTGGCTGCTGGTCGGCTCGGATAGCCGGTCCGGGCTGACGCCCGAAGAAGAGCAGGCGTTGGCGACCGGCGGTGACACCGGTCCGGAGCGGACCGACACGATCATCGTTGTTCATATCCCGAAATCGGGGCGGACCACGATGGTCAGCATCCCGCGCGATTCGTTCCTGCCTATTCCGGGCAATGGACAGGACAAGGTCAACGCATCGTTCGCGATCGGTGGTCCCCAACTGCTGGTCCAGACGCTGGAAAACGCGACCGGCCTGCACTTCGACCACTATGCGCAGATCGGTTTCGACGGTTTCGCGGGGTTGGTCGATTCGATCGGTGGCATCGACGTGTGCATCGACGCACCGATCGACGACCCGCTGGCCGGCATCAATCTGCAACCTGGTTGCCAAAAGCTCAACGGGGCAACGGCGTTGGGCTTCGTCCGAACGCGAGCGACCGCCAACGCCGACCTCGACCGCGTCCAGAACCAGCGAAAGTTCCTCTCGGCCTTGATCGACAAGGCGACCAGCCCGTCGAGCCTGCTGAATCCGTTCAAGCTGTGGCCGTTCGCGAAGGGCACGGTCAAGTCGCTGAAAGTCGACAAGGGCGACCACATCTGGCAACTTGCGGCACTCGGATGGGCCATGCGCGGCGACGTCATCACGACCACTGTTCCGGTCGACGCGGCTGAAGACACCTACGACTCCGGCAACGTACTTCCCTGGGACCACGACCGCGCGGTTCAGTTCTTCGATGCACTCGCCAAAGACCAACAAATACCCGGATCGCTGCTCACACCAGCGCGCTGAAACCTCGTTTGATCGGTCCCTCTTCAGGGTATTTCGGCAAACATGATTGCCATCGGAATTATCTTGCTACTGGCTGGAATGGTCTTCCACTCAGGGATTCTGTGGGGCCTCGGAATCGTCCTTGCGATTGCGGGTGCCGCCGCTGCGTTGCTCGGGCGAGCGGGTCGCCGGGTCGGGCCGCGGGTCCACTACTACTGACCTCGCGGCGCCCGGAGCGCCGGGTAGCCTGGGCCGCATGCCGAATCCGGAACCAGTCCGTGCCAGTGCCTTTCACGAACTGTTGCGGGAACAGATCCGGCACGAGTTCACTGCGTCGCAGCAGTACATCGCGATCGCCGTCTACTTCGACTCCGATCACTTGCCGAACCTTGCACGCCGGTTCTACGGGCAGGCCGCCGAAGAGCGCTCACACGCGCTGATGATGGTGCAGTATCTCCTCGACCGAGACCAGACGGTCACGGTCGGTGGCCTCGACGAGGTGCAGCCGACCTTCGTTGGTCCGCGCGAGGCGGTCGAATTCGCGCTGGAACAGGAACTTCGTGTCACCCGATTGATCACAGCGCTCGCGCAAACTGCGCGAGACACCGGCGACTACCTCGGCGAACAATTCATCGGCTGGTTTCTCGAGGTCCAAGTCCAAGAGATCGCGGATATGCGGACACTGCTCGCGGTGCTCGACCGCACCGGCGGAAACATGTTCGACGTCGAAGATTTCGTCGCCCGCCAACTTCGCGTCGGCGCCGCTGCGGTCGGCTCTCGTGCACCTAAACCTGCGGGTGTGTGACGCAGTGGTTAGCCTGAGCTTGGATGACGTGGGCTTTTAGCCACGATATGTTCGTGGCATGACCACGCCGACGGAATCCAGCCGTAGCAAGTTCCATGCTTTGCTACACGACCAGATTCGCCACGAGTTCAACGCCTCGCACCAATACACCGCGACGGCCGTCTGGTTTGACAACGCAGACCTGCCGCAGTTGGCGAAGCACTTCTACGCTCAGGCTGTGGAAGAGCGCAACCACGCGCTGATGATCGTTCAATACTTTCTCGACCGGGATCTCAGTGTCGAGCTGACCGGCGTCGATGCCGCGAAGTCCTCTTTCGCCGATGCGCGCGAGCCGATCGCCCTTGCCCTCGCGCAGGAAAAGACTGTCACCGAACAGATCATTCAGCTCGCCAGCACCGCACGCGAAGAAGGCGAGTACCTGGGCGAGCAATTCATGCAGTGGTTCTTGAAGGAGCAGGTCGAGGAAGTCGCGAGCATGAACACGCTGCTCACCATCGCCGACCGCGCAGGGTCGAACCTGTTCGACCTCGAAGAGTTCGTTGCCCGTGAAATGACGAAGGTCGTCGACACCGCGGGCGCACCGGCCGTTGCAGGCGGCAGCATCTAGTCATGCACACCACTCGTGAGTCTTTTTGGAGTCCATAGACTCCAAAAAGACTCACGAGCGTAGTCAGCGGAGGGTGACCTGTCGGCTGCGCAGACCGTCGCGGGCCCGGCGCTCGTCGGCGGTCAACGGTCCGTCGATGGCGAGCACATCACCGAAGCGCTCACCCAATTCCTTTGTGGCAGGAATCCATTCGTTCGGATGCCGCTCGGGATCCAAGTCGAACACCGGTACGAGCAGGCCGTGGGTCCGGAACGATCCGGCGAAGCGCGAGCCCTCACCGAGGTGCAGATTGCCTGCCGCGTGCAAGCGGGCCAGCGCGAGCATCAGGGCATCTTCGTCTTCCGGCCGCACCCAGCGAAGGTGCGCCTTCTCCCCCGCGTCGACCCACCACGCCGCGGCGAGACCGTCCAGGCGTGCCGACGGCATGATCGCGCCGTTCGCCTGCTCGACCGTCGCCCGGACCTCGGGCGCCGGGTCGGCACCTTCCGGGATCCACCAGTTGAAGTCCTGGTGGACGGTGATCTCGAGTTCGGCGTCGGCATCGATGAGGTCTGCAAGGCGCGGACTGCCTTCTTCGATTTTGGCAGCGGCCAGGGATTCACCCGGCTCGGCTGCGAGTGCCCATTGCACGGCGACACCTAGGTCAGCAGCGGGATCGGTGGACTGCGCCTGGACCTGCACACCGACGTAGCCTGCATTCGAGCCGTTCTCGTCGCGAACCAACCCTGCGACCGCGCCGGGAAGCACCGTGGCCAGCACAACCTTCCCGCCTCCGGTGATCGGTAGCGGCGCTGTCGCGGACGGGACGAACTCGCGCAATGCGACGAGGTCGCATTCGGCAGCCAAACCTTCGAACGGGCGTGCCGGCGCGGAATCAGCCTGCGCCAACGCCGCTCTGCGCTCGGCGATTCGGTCGGCCCGGTTACTGCCCGGCTTCGGTGTATTGCGTTTGCTCTTCTTTGCCACGACGCCAAAACCTACACGCCGTGTTCGGTTACGATTCGCGGAACTGTGCCGTCGACCGACCTGGGGGCCGAATGTTCGGGATTGTTCGGCCGTGTCAGCACCGGCTGTCGGAAGGAATGCGAACCCAGTGGATGGCCCATCTGTGCGGGCTGTGTCTGGCATTACGCGACGACCACGGCCAACTAGCCCGGGTGGCAACCAATTACGACGGGTTGATCGTGTCGGTGCTGACCGAAGCCCAATCCGACCAGTCCGGCCAGTGGCGACGCACCGCAGGCCCGTGCCCCTTACGTGGCATGCGGACCGCCTCGGTCGCCCAAGGCGAAGGCGCCCGACTCGCGGCAGCGGTGTCGTTGGTGCTGGCCTCGGCCAAGGTGTCCGACCACATCGCCGACCGCGACGGGATCCTCGCCCGCAGACCGGTCGCCGTCGCAGCACGCAAAGTGGCCGCAGGCTGGGACCGCAAAGGCGCACTCGCCGGGCTCGACCTCGGATTCGACACCGCAGTGCTGGTCGACGCCGTCACCCGCCAGACCGCGCTCGAAACCTCAGGTGTGCACAACGTCTTGACGGTGACCGAACCGACCGAAACCGCGACCGCGGCAGCCTTCGCCCACACCGCGGTGTTGGCGGGGCGACCGCAGAACCAGGCCGCACTGGCCGAAGCGGGCCGGTTGTTCGGTCGGCTCGCGCACCTGTTGGACGCGGTCGAAGACCAGACCGCCGATCTGATCGCCGGTGCATGGAATCCGATCACCGCGACCGACACCGACCTGGTCACGGTCCGCCGGTGGTGCGACGACGCGGTCACCGGAGTGCGCCTGGCCTTGCAGGACGTGGACTTCGTCGACAAGAAACTCGCCCATATCCTGCTCGCCCACGAACTCGAACACTCCGTCGACCGAGTCTTCGGCACCCACAACCACGGTGCACATGTGTCGAACCAGCCGTGGATCAAGCCACCCGACCAGCGGCCGCGGCGCGGACTGGTCGAAGGCTGCGCGGTCTGGCTCGGACTGTGCTGCACATGTCAGATCTGTTGCGCGGACCCGTATCACGACCCGTGGAGCGGCCAACCGAAGCAGGGTTGGTGCCGCGACTGCGACTGTGATTGCTGTTGTGACGGCGATTGTTGCGATGGCTGCGACTGCTGCGATGGCGGCTGCTGCGATTGCAACTGCTGAACGTCACTCGGCGGCAACGGCCTCGATGATGTTGAGTCGCGCCGCACGGACCGACGGCGGAATCGAGCCGAGCATGCTCAATACGACGGCCGCGCCAGCGAACACGAAGATCCGCGGACCGATTCGGTACTCGACGTCGATCGTTGCCACGGCAACGAGGGAGGCAGCAGCCGCGTAGTGGACGACGAGTCCAACCGCGATCCCGAGTAGACCGCCGACGATCCCTATCGCGCTCGCCTCGGCGAGGACCATCTTGGATGTGAATCTTCGGCTCGAACCCAGCGCACGCAGCACACCGAATTCGCGACGGCGCTCGATGACCGACAGCATCAGCGTGTTCAGCAGCGCGATCGCGCCGACGAGCGCAACGATCAGGAGCATCGCGTTGTTGAGAACCGAAGCTTGGCGGATCGAACCGGTGCCGCCTTCGAGAAACTCCTGGCCGGTGTAGACCTCTACCGCTTCCGGAGAGACGGCCAGGATGGCGTTTTCGACCTGCGAACGTTCGAAGCCCGGTGCAACCTGCACTTCCAGGTTGTCCGCGCCTGGCAAGTCGAACCACTCGCGGAGTTGGTCGAGGCGCAGGCCCAACGCGCCGTTCAGCAGCGAAAGATACTCGACGACTTCGAGAATTCGGACTTGCTTGATGCCGTGCGCCGTCGGCAGATCCAGGACGTCGCCTTCGTGCTTGTTCAACGTCCGGGCGACATCGCGTGACAGTAGGACACCTTCGCCGCGGAGTAGCCGCTCCTGCGCGTCGGGGCTTGCGGCACTGAAGACCAAGCCATGGCTACCCGGCGACGCGCCTTGCACGAAGACCCTCCTGTCACCCAACGCCGCAAATGCTGCGCGGAACGGGACGACGGACGCGACGCCAGGCACAGCGGTAATCGTCGATTCCAACCCGGCGGGTAGCGCGGGACCGATCGGGAGTTCGCTGGGCGGGTTGGTCGCTACCCACAGATCGGCGCCGGTGACCGGCATGAACCATTCCGTCGCCGAATCGAGCAGGTTCTCGTTGGCCCCGGTCAATCCGACAGTCGCGGCGACCACCGTCAACGCCGTCACCACGGTTGCCCACACCCGGCGTGGCGCGCGTTCGATATTGGTGGCACCCAGCGCCCCTGCGGCACCGAACCGACGGGCGACCGCCGAGGTCAGGGCAACAATCGGCTGAGTGAGCGCAAAGCACACCCCGAGCGCACCCGCGAAGATCAAGGCCGGCGCCAGAAGCGCGACGTTGTCGTCCACGGACAACGCAACCCACATCGCGACCGCGCACAGCGCCAATCCGCCCCCGCCTGCAACCGCCGCCAACCAGCGGTTGGTCTTGTCCGCGGTGGACGCACCTACTGGCTGCAAGGCCTCTATCGGCGCTACGCGATACACCTGCCGAGCAGCAGCCGCAGACGCCCCAACGCACGCCACGACGCAGGCAATCACGGCGACAGGAATCGCATAGCTGGGCAGGAAGTAGTCGAGCCGCGCGTCGAACGACTGGATCAACAACGGCGGCAGCACCCCGATCGCCGCCCGTCCCATCAACACACCGAGGGGCACACCGAACACGGCACCCAGCAGCCCGAGGAGCGCCGCTTCGGCGAGCAGGTCACGGACTATCACCGAACGTCGGCCACCGATCGCCCGCTGGGTCGACAGGTTCGGACGTCGTTGTACCACCGCCATATTCATGGCGTTGTAGACAAGGAAACACGACACGATCAACGCCATCGATGCGCTCAAGAACGTCGATGCGCTGAGCACCGCGACGCCGTCTGCTGCTTGCTTCGCGCGAAAGTCCGTGCTGGCGACGAGGGCACGTCCGTCGACTGCGTCGGTGACTCCCTCACGGACCGCCGCGACGTCGGCTCCAGACCGCGCGACGACGAGAATCGAATCGAGCTGATTCTGCCGGTCGGCGATCCGCTGTGCCAGCGGCAGGATCGCGACCACGAAATGGCCACCGTTGATCCGAGACACCACCTCGCCGTCGATCACTGCCGCGACGGTGACCGTTTCCGAACCGAGCGTGAGCGTGTCGCCTTTCGCAAGGCCGAGCCCGGACCCGACGACCACGCCGTTGTGCACTGCGAGCAGGTCCGGTGTCAGCTTCCCGCTCACGGCGTCACGCAGGTCGCTGTCCAACGCGGTGATGCTGGCATCGACGCCGATCAGCAAAATGCGATCGTCGGCGGTCCGCAGCTGAGTACGCAGCATCGGGACGGCTGCCGCAATATCGGGAACAGCTTTGACCGCCGGCAACAGCGATTGGTCGAAGCCACCAGCCGTCACGCCCGCGACCTCGAGGTCTGAGTTGCCTGCAATGCTGCTCGCCAGTTGGTTCACCGAGCCGGTAATGGAACCCGAGATGCCGAACACCGCCACGAGCAGCGCCGACGAGACCGCGACAACGACGACCGAGGCGACCGACCGACCCCAATGTGCGGTGAACTCACGAAAGTTGAACAGGCGCAGGCGGTCGAGCGCAGCCTTCACGATCGGGCGGACGAGTATTCGTCCGACTCGATCTTGCCGTCCTGCAATGTGATCACGCGGTCGGTCGCCGCTGCGGCTTCGAGGTTGTGGGTCACCATGACGACCGCACGGCTGGTGCCGCGCTCGTGCGCGACGTCGGCGAGCAATTCCATGATGGCCGTGCCTGTCTTGGAATCGAGGTTGCCGGTCGGCTCGTCGGCGAGAATCAGCGGCGGGTCCATCATCAACGCCCGCGCGACGGCGACGCGTTGCATCTGGCCTCCGGACAGTTCGGATGGCCGATGCTCCGCACGATCGGCGAGGCCGACGAGACCGAGCAACCGCAACGCGTCGGGCTTGGCCTTCTTCAGCGGCTGACCGTCGACCAGCTTGGGCACCGCCACGTTCTCCCAGGCCGACATCGTGGGCAGCAGGTTGAAGAACTGGAAGATGAAGCCGACCTTGTGCCGACGGAACTCGGACTGCTCGTCGTCGCCGAGATTCGCGATCTCGCGACCGCCGAACTTGATCGATCCCGAGTCAGGCGAATCGAGCGCGCCGAGCAGATGCAGGAAGGTGCTCTTGCCCGCGCCGGACGGTCCGACGACCGACACGAAGTTCCCACCGTCGATGTGCAGATTCACGCCGTCCAGCGCCCGGACCCGCTGCCCACCGACGCGATACTCCCGAACGACATCGGACAGTTCGATCGTCAATGCCTCCATTGCACCCCTCCAGCATCGATTGCTCGATAAAACTTAACAACAATCAGTGCACACTTAGAGCTTCTGACGAATATTCTGCTCGCATGTTCGGGATTGTTCGGCCGTGTCAGCACCGGCTGTCGGAAGGAATGCGAACCCAGTGGATGGCCCATCTGTGCGGGCTGTGTCTGGCATTACGCGACGACCACGGCCAACTAGCCCGGGTCGCAACCAATTACGACGGGTTGATCGTGTCGGTGCTGACCGAAGCCCAATCCGACCAGTCCGGCCAGTGGCGACGCACCGCAGGCCCGTGCCCCTTACGTGGCATGCGGACCGCCTCGGTCGCCCAAGGCGAAGGCGCCCGACTCGCGGCAGCGGTGTCGTTGGTGCTGGCCTCGGCCAAGGTGTCCGACCACATCGCCGACCGCGACGGGATCCTCGCCCGCAGACCGGTCGCCGTCGCAGCACGCAAAGTCGCCGCAGGCTGGGACCGCAAAGGCGCACTCGCCGGGCTCGACCTCGGATTCGACACCGCAGTATTGGTCGACGCCGTCACCCGCCAGACCGCGCTCGAAACCTCAGGTGTGCACAACGTCTTGACGGTGACCGAACCGACCGAAACCGCGACCGCGGCAGCCTTCGCCCACACCGCGGTGTTGGCGGGGCGACCGCAGAACCAGGCTGCACTGGCCGAAGCGGGCCGGTTGTTCGGTCGGCTCGCGCACTTGTTGGACGCGGTCGAAGACCAGACCGCCGATCTGATCGCCGGTGCATGGAATCCGATCACTGCGACCGACACCGACCTGGTCACGGTCCGCCGGTGGTGCGACGACGCGGTCACCGGAGTGCGATTGGCCTTGCAGGACGTGGACTTCGTCGACCAGAAACTCGCCCATATCCTGCTCGCCCACGAACTCGAACACTCCGTCGACCGAGTCTTCGGGACCGCCGGGCACCAAATCGTCGCGTCGAACCAGCGCCGTGGGGTCAGCCGCCGTATGGCGGGCAGCAGCAGCCGTACGGACAGCAACAGCCCTACGGACAGGCGGGTTGGGGTGCGCCGCCGCCGCAGTACGGCGCGCAGCCGCCTGGTCCGCCGCGGCGCGGACTGTTCGCCGGCTGCGCGGTCTGGACCGGACAATGCTGCACCGGTCAGTTGTGCTGCAGGAATCCGTACGAGGACGCGTGGGATCGGCGGCGCAAGCTCGGCTGGTGCCGCAATGATCCCAACAGACGACGCGACAGCGACTGCACAGATTGCTGCGACTGCTGTGATTGCACCTAGCCGAATCGGCTAGGCCGAGGACTCCGTCAGCAGCGACTTCGTCCGCCCAGGGTGGTTGGTGGCGATCCAGCTGACACCGAGCTCGCGGCAGTAGGTGATGTCGTCGGCGTTGTCGACGGTCCAGCAATAGGTCGCGCGGCCTGCTGCGGCTGCTCGGTCCACGAGTTCAGGATGGTCGCGCAGCGTCTTGATCGACGGACCGACCGCTGTCGCGCCGACGGTCGTCGCAGCTCCGCCGCCTAGATACCGTGACGAGTCGCCCAGCAGCACGGTCGGTAGCAGCGGTGCGGATCGCCGGATCCGCCACACCGCCGTTGCCGAAAACGACATCACGACCGCGCGAGAGTGCGCCGCGGACGGCGGTGACGCGATACCGAACCGCTGCAACTCCGCGAGCACCTTGTTCTCCACGAGCCCGCCGTAGCGGACCGGATGCTTCGTTTCGACGAAGAGCTTGGTCGGCCGACTTTTCCAATCCAGAACCAGCGTGATGAGCTCGGCCAAGGTCAGCACTTGGGCAGGCTCGCCATCACCGCCGAAATCGAGTTCCTGCATCTGTTCGAGGGTCAACTCGCTGACCAGGCCGGTGCCGGAGGAGGTGCGGTCGACGGTCCGATCGTGCACGCAGACGAGATAGCCGTCGCGGGTCAACCTGACATCGCACTCGAGCCCGTCCGCGCCTTCGCGCAGCGCAAGTTCGTAAGCCGCCAACGTGTGTTCTTGGCGGGCTGCAGAGGCTCCCCGGTGCGCGACCACAAAGGGTGCCCGACTGTCCGGGCTCACTTCGCCATGACCTCCTGCTGGGCTGTCTCGTCTTTACGCTCGTCTTCACGCTCGTCTTCACGCTCGGCTGCACTGCGCACCGGCTCGATCACCGGCCGTGCCGGGCCGGTCGCCACTGTCCAACGCTTCGGCGCGCGGCGCCGTCCAAGCACATCATGACCGTCGATCGTGCGGATCACCAGGATCGTCAAAAGGGCGACACACGCTGCGACGATATCGGCAAAAGCGTTGAACGAGACGCTATCGGCCTCGCCTTGATACGAACCGTTGAAATGCCACAGGACAGAAGCGACTGAAACCGCTGCGCCGAACACCCATGCACACCACCAAACTCGGATGAGCTTGCGGGTGCGCGGTAGTGCCGTACGGGTGAACTCCTCGAGAAAGACCCCTGGGAACACCAAGTTGACCACCGGAACGAGGCAGCCCAGCGCCAGGATCCTCGTGCTGCGAGTGTCGGTTCGATCCACCCGCGCGAATTCCCGCTGCCGCGCGGCCCTGAGCCACCCCACACATGCGACGGCGGCGGCGACGGCCAGCACGGGCGCAAGAATTCCGGTCGCCCACACAGTGGCGTCGGAAACTGCCAATAGCGTCGGATCGATCAATCTCGTCCGGTTCCGCAGGAGGATGCCGTAGCGACCCGCCTCGGCGAGTGCCGCGAGGATGAACATGACGGCCGTCGCGGCGAGAAGCGGGACAGCTTTGGCACCGAGTACGGCCAGACGCGATTGCGGTTCGGGCTCCGAATCGGCAGGCAGGTCGACAAATCCCCAGCGGGGGATGTACGAATAGCGCGGCGTCGCGGCAGGTCGTGCGACAGCAGGTGCTGGTTTGACCACGTTGGCATCGGGCCGTCGCGCGACCCACCGAACGGTCCGTCGCGGACCTTCCGCACCTGGTGCGAGCAGCGCGCCGTTGCATCGCGGGCACCACTGGGCCGGCCCGCCGGGCACTCGCCATTTCGCGCCGCACCGCGAACAGACCTGCACCACGCTGGCTCGCTGCCTAGGGGCGTTCATCAGTAGATCTTCGCCTCACCTTCACCGTCGCGCGTCAACGGCCGGCCCGCCTTCTGCCAAGCCACCATTCCGTCGCGGACATTGACGGCCTCATACCCGATGCTCTGCAGATATTCGACCACGACCGCCGAACGGCCACCCTGTCGGCACACCACATAGATATCGGCGTCGATATCGATTTCGTCCAGGCGAGCCGGAACGTCTTCCATCGGGATGTGCACGGCCCCGGGGGCGTGGCCGAGTTCCCATTCGTCGTCCTCGCGAACGTCGAGAAGAACCTCGGTGTCGGTCCTGTCGAGGGGGACTTCGATCGCTGCTACCGAGACGGCGCCTTCTTTCGTCACATCATCGATAGTGTCACGGCCCCGCAGTGGCGCAAACCGCCCCTAATCCGGCAGTTGGATAATTTCCAGCGAACACGAGCGTGCGGTCGGATTCTCGAGTTATCCACCACATTCGACACCAATCTGTGATGCGCATCACCACTTGTTGGTGTGTTATCCACAGTATCCACAGCCTCGTCCACAGAACGGACCTATCAACGGAACCTTTTTCCACAGGCTTCCACTATCGGAGCAACCTTCAAGCCGCAGCTCACAGACGCGGCAGCCGGTCCGGGTCCCTCCCCTCCAAGGACCCGAACCGGCTGTCGGTCTGTACGCAAGTAGTCGACTTCCCTACATCTACTCAGACGGCGCTTCGCCCCGATCGGTTCCATCCAATCGACCAAAGATTTCGGGTCCAGCCCGCTCGACCATCCGAGCCGGTACCGATCGGATAGCCTGACGACGTGGATCTGACCGAAGCCCAACGCCGCGGACTGAACACAGCACTCTCCGAGGCCACGTGCCTCGGCCTCGATATCGACGAGGCCGGCGCGACCGCTGCGGTGACCTTGGAGGTGCTGGCCCTACCAGTAGACGGGGCAACTGCAGCCGGCCGAACCGTCGTTCTGCACCTATCCGGTGTCGGACGGATCGCGGCTTCGCTGCGCAGCCAGGAATGGGACGAAGCCAAGCCCACCGTCTATCCGCTGGCGCTCGGCGACCTGCACGACGCCATCGAGAGTTTCGGCGGCACCCACTTGCACGGCTGGGAGTTCATCGACCTGCCGGACAGCAGCTGGAAGCAGTGGTTCCACCTGCTGAGTCTCGATACGACGTTGTCGGACGAACCCGCATCCCACGTCCTCGAGCTGTCGCAGGAAGAGGGAGTCGATCCGCGCGAGCTCGACCTGCGGGTGTGGTTCAACGACCTCGACATCGCCGATGCCGACGGCCAGCCGATCAAGCTGGAAGATTTCATCGAGTGCGGTGTGAAGTGGTGGGCTGCACACGATTCCGGCGACCCGCGGACGCGGAACGCTGACATCGCACCGCCGCTGTAGCTGCTCCTAGGCGCCCAACCCGACAGGGCAGCTGACGCCCGTCGCGTGCACAGGACAGTAGCCGCCCGGATTCTTCGCGAGATACTGCTGGTGATAGCCCTCGGCGTAGTAGAACTCGCCGAGCGGCGCGATCTCGGTCGTCACTGCGCCATAGCCCGCTGCTGCGAGTCGCTCGCCGTAGGCGGCCGCGGTGGACCGCGCGACCTCGGCCTGTGAATCGTTGGCTGTGTAAATCCCGGAGCGATACTGCGTGCCGACATCGTTGCCCTGCCGCATGCCCTGCGTCGGGTCGTGGTTCTCCCAGAAATGGGCCAGGATGCCCGCGTAACCGATCACTTCCGGATCGAATACGACAAGCACAGCTTCGCTGTGGCCGGTGCGCCCCGAACAGGTTTCTTCGTAGGTCGGGTTGGGCGTGAAGCCGCCAGTGTAGCCGACTGCGGTCGTGTACACGCCGTCCAGCTGCCAGAACTCCTTCTCGGCGCCCCAGAAGCAACCCATTGCCACGACGGCCATCTCCAGACCGTCAGGGAAGGGCGGTCGCAGCGGGTGACCGTTCACGAAATGCGCGTCGGGCACTTTCATCGCCTGCGCGCGCCCGGGAAGGGCTTCGTCAGCTGCCACCATCGACGACTTCGCGCCGACCTTGCCGAGTAGCTCCTGGAACCAAGACATGATTCGACGATACGCGGCTGACAGCCGGTGATTTGGCGCCAAATCTTACAGAAATCCAACGGCTCCCGGGTAATTCGACCCATCGGTACAAGGCCTCGGCGGCAAGGCCTGTGACGACGAGGAACGTCACGATTGCGGCATTCTGACCGATGAAGTCCACGGTCCACTCGTAGGTGCGATAGAGGATCAGCGTGTGCAGGAGGTAGATCGCGTAGCTGCGCGTTCCGAGCCAGCGCACGATCGCCGAGCGCGCGATTGCGCTGTTGTTCTTGGCGAGGAGCAGGACCGCTAGGGCCACGACGACCATCGTCCGTACGTAGTGGTCGTCGAGACCGTAGGCGTGCGATTCGGTCGCCAACTCGAGCACCTCGGCCTGCGCCACGATCGCAACGACAGTCCACGGCCAGGTGGTGAGTTTCGCCCATTGGAGATACATCACCTGACCGATGAAGATCGCGGGCATCGTCGCGGCGACCTTCGACAGCATCGGCACGGTTGCCACGGCAGGGACGGTCAAGTTGTAGATCAGCATCGCCTCGCACACGATGGCACCGATGATCGGTACCGCAATCGGCACCGACCGCAGCACCGGGCGCACGGCAACGCAGAACAGATAAAACATGACCTGGACTACGAGCGTCCAGGTCACCTGCAACACCGCGACCTCGGGTTTGGCGAAAAAGCCGCCGAGAACGAAGCTCAGCAGAGCCTCACCGTTGGAGATCCCGTCCTGACCGCTGAACATCGTGTTGATGCCGAGGCGGACGAGCACGATCGCCAGCAATACCGCCAGCCACAACGACGGCAACAGCCGCCCGATGCGGTTGACCAGGAAGCGGCCAGGCGCGTCTCTGATCGCCGATCGCGTGATGAGGAGACCTGTCACCACCATGAACGCTGCGACGCCGAGAAACGCCAGGTGTTGGTTGAGCCGCGCAACATCGACCAGGAGGAAGTTGGCTCTGGTAACGAGCCACCAGTCCGAATGGGCATCGTCGATCAGGTAGTACGAGATGTGCGAATAGAGAACGGCAACGACGGCCAAGGCTCGGATCAGATCGACGCCTGGGAGCAGCACGCGCGGCGCGCGGCGCGCGGCGTTACTCGGAGGTTCAGCCGCGGCTCCATTCACGCGACCTGATGTTAAGCCCCCGTTCACCTTGGGCGCGACTCGAAGCGGTCCGTTGGGAGCAAGGACACAACCTCTGTGATCATCTCGATCGAGTGGGGTGTACGAATGGTACGAGGTGGATAACCTCCGAATCGAAAGCCATTAATGCGGCAGCGAGCACAGCTTTCTCGCTCGCCAAGACGGAAGGAAACTCGTGGCTGAGTACACACTGCCGGACCTCGACTATGACTACGCGGCTCTGGAGCCGCACATCTCGGGCCAGATCAACGAGATTCATCACTCCAAGCACCATGCTGCTTACGTCGCCGGCGTGAACAGTGCGGTCGCCAAGCTGGAAGAGGCCCGCGAGAAGGAAGACCACGCGGCGATCTTCCTCAACGAGAAGAACCTCGCGTTCCACCTCGGTGGCCACGTGAACCACTCCATCTGGTGGAAGAACCTCTCGCCCAACGGTGGCGACAAGCCCGAAGGCGATCTGGCGGCGGCAATCGACGACCAGTTCGGTTCGTTCGACAAGTTCCGTGCGCAGTTCACCGCGGCAGCGAACGGTCTGCAGGGGTCCGGCTGGGCGGTCCTGGGTTACGACACCCTCGGCCAGAAGCTGCTCACCTTCCAGCTGTACGACCAGCAGGCCAACGTCCCGCTCGGCATCGTTCCGCTGCTCCAGGTCGACATGTGGGAGCACGCCTTCTACTTGCAGTACAAGAACGTCAAGGCCGATTACGTCAAGGCGTTCTGGAACGTCGTCAACTGGGCCGACGTGCAGGACCGCTTTGCCAAGGCGACCACTCAGGCCGCCGGTCTCATTTTCTGACCACTCATTTTCTGAACACAAACTGTGCGCGAGTTTCACCCCTGGAGGGGTGAGACTCGCGCACAGTTCACTTCTGGCACTCTGGGCTACTTGTGTGCCAGCCCTGTTGTGCCGCATCCTCCGTATCTAGCAGGAGGTTGTGCGATGGGTACAAACGACTTCGGTCATGAGCTTGTTGGAATCTCGCCCTTTCACGCCGATGGCACCCTGCGCGGGTTCGTCATCTCGGGTCGGTGGCCCAATACCACCAAGGAATGGGCCCAGTTACTGGTGCTCGCGGTGCGGGTCGCAACGATGCCTGGGCTGCTTCCGACCACCACAGTGTTCGGCGCGCGAGAAGAATTACCGGACGACCCGGAGCCGGGCACCGTGGGTCTCGTCCTTGCCGAAGGGCCAGTGCTGGGCGAGTGTGCCGTCAGTCCAGGCAGGTTCGCAGTCCACCAACCGCCCGCATTGCTGATGCTGCATCCCCCGTCGGAGACTCGCCCCTCGTTGCCGGAATGCGTTGGCGCCGCGTCGGGATGCCTTCTGCTGCCAGGGATTCCGCATCTCGGTCTCGAGCACCGCGCTGCGTGGGTCGAGACCGAAGCCGACGGAACGGTCACGTCGATGATCAGCCGAGTCGGCGTCGATCCCATCAGCCATCCCGATACCGCAGTTTTGGCGATGCTTCTGGCCGCGTAAGGGCACCCGAATTCTCGCGGTCGGATCGCCAAACTTATTGTGCGCATTGCGATTTCGGCAACACTCGCTTTGCGATCGTGTACTCGGCCGGGTACGGTCGAAGCATGTTGTCGGCCATGTTGTTGAGCTGCGGAGTCATCTTCGTGGCTGAGCTGGGCGACAAATCACAGCTGATGGCGATGACCTTCGCATTGCGGCACAAGTGGTGGATCGTCCTCGGGGGCATCACAGCCGCGACCGCCGGCGTCCACCTGGTGTCGGTCGGAATCGGCCACTACGTCGGTGCAGCACTGCCGACGAACCTGATCGGCATTGTCGGCGGAATCGCATTCCTGGCCTTCGGCCTCTGGACATTGCGCGGCGACACGCTGACCGACAAGGAGGCGATGCGAGCAGCGAGAGCCAACGCGCCCGCCTTCTTCGCCGTGGTGTCGGCCTTCCTCTTGGCCGAACTCGGCGACAAGACGATGCTCGCCACGGTCACGCTCGCGGCCGACAGCGACTGGGTCGGTGTCTGGATCGGTTCGACGGTCGGCATGGTCGCCGCAGACGCACTCGCGATCGCCGTCGGTGCGGTGCTGGGCAAGCGCCTCCCCGAAGACGTCATTCGACTCGGCGCAGGTGGCCTGTTCCTGTTCTCCGGCGCGTGGATGCTGCTGGAGCCAGTAGTTCCCATGGTTGTCGCAATTGCCGTCGCCGCACTTGCAGCGGCAGGGACGACCGCACTGTGGGCCCGCCTTCGTCCTAGCGCGAAATCCCCGGTACGCGTCGGGTGATCTGCCGCCACGCCGGAGTCGGTGGTTCCGGCACAGTGCGCGCCGCCTCGAGCACCTCGCTCATCGGTCGCGGTTCGACAGAGTTCGACACAGCTTTCTTGCGTGGGCGCTTCGGCTTCGGCGGGCTGGTGCCCTCCCACCAAATCGGTTCGAGCATGTGCTTCACGAACGGCAACGACGCTTCGATGGAATCGCGACCCCACCCGGTCGCGCGGTCGAACGCTTGCGGCGACGGCGCCAGGTTGATCAGCGACAACGTGGGCGCGAACCGGGTGATCCGATCGGCGTGCGGTGCATTCGCCACCATCTGAACTTGCAGCGCTTGCGTCAGCGGCTGCAGCCAGAGATGCCTCGGATTCCATTGCGGGTGCAAGCAGTCCCAGACGAAGTAGCAGGCGTTGCGCGTACCCAGCTTCCCTGACTGGACCCGCTTCCACGCGAGTTCCGCGGGTACGTTGCTCGCTGCGCCGCCGTCGACCAGTGCCGCGACGTCGTGCTGGTCCAGCAGCTGATCGAGCCGTGCTTGCGCCCGCGGATCATGGCTCTCGTGATGAAGCACCCCCGGAATGGAGGCCGAGAATCCGACGGCGTCGATCACGTTGATCTCGGCGGTGAGGTCGTCGGCGCCCAGGACAATCGGCTTCACAACCCGGGTATCGACGAATGCCGCGACCTGCCACAGCCGCGACGCCAGTGCAGTGCTCGCGGCCAGTTTGACGTGCGGCATCGCCCGGAAACCCAACGAGGCGAATTCCGATCGGCGGAAGCGACCGGGTAACCGGTCGAACGACTGCTTGCGGACACCGGCAACGACGGTCTCGAATGGGATGGCCTGATCCTTCATCCGCATCTGCGCACCGTCGGCAGTGCGGAAGACGTTGTCGGCAAACTCGTCGAACTTCAACGAGAAGATGCTGGTCAGACCATGTTTACGGTAGCCGGTTTCGGGCGAGAGAATCTTGCGCAGCTCGAGCGTCTTCGCCCACTCGATGTATTCGTCCAATGGGACCGGCAGCGACCGCGCGAAGATGCTCCCGATCACAGCGCCGATCGACGACGACAGCACGTATGCCGGGATCAGGTCCTCCTCGAGCATTCGCTGCAAAGCGCCGAGGTAGACGTATCCGGCGCCCCCGCCGCCGCCGAAGACCGACACGAGAGATTTGTAGCCGACCTCAGCGTCCAGTTCGGCGAGTGAGAAGTCTTTGGAATGATTCTCGGCAAGTTCTTTGCGCGCTGTTTCCAGCGGCTCGATCAGCCCGACGAGCGCCGCTTTCGCCTCGACGAGCCGCTGCTCGAGATCCGGCTCGACGCGCAGCGAATCGTGCAGATCGGCAAGTACGCGACTTCGCAGCGGTGCCACCTCGTCTGTGACGTTCACATCGCCGCGCCCGCGCGTTCCACCCGGGCCTGCTACGCCTGGCTCGAAGTCCGTCAACCTGGCAAAACTGATCAGATACCGCAGCCGCCGAAACTCCTCGCGCGTCAGCACCTCGGGATGCTCGAGGTCCGCGCGACACAGCGCTGCTTCCATGTGCTGGAGCGCGAGGGTGGGGTTGGTACGCGCAAGGCCGACCTCTTCGGGAGCCTCGACGACGTCGGTCACGGGACCTTCGCCGATCACTGCAATGTCGTCGATATCGGCAACTTTGCCGTTCTTCTTCATGCAGACAAGTGTCGGGTATGCACGCCGGTTGTGAGTCTTTTCGACAGTCCTGGGACTGTCGAAAAGACTCACGAGCAGGACGGGCGGCTAACTCAGGTGATGGACTTCCTGCAGCCCGTAGACAGGGGTGGGCAGTCCTTCGTATCGCGCCTTGAGCTGCAGGGCGAGGTAGAGCGAATAGTGCCGGGACTGATGCAGATTCCCGCCGTGGAACCAGAGGTTCTGCTGCTGGGTGGGCTTCCACATGTTGCGCTGTTCGCCCTCCCACGGTCCGGGGTCTTTGGCCGTGTTGCTGCCCAGACCCCACACCTTGCCGACCTTGTCGGCCACTTCCTGACCCATGAGGTCGGCCGCCCAGCCGTTCATCGAGCCGTAGCCGGTCGCATAGACGACGACGTCAGCCGGCAGTTCGGTTCCGTTGGCCAGGATCACGGAGTTCTCGGTGAGCCGGTCGACCTGGCCGTGGGCCAGCTTGATGCTGCCGTCGGCGACCAAGTCGCAGGCACCGACGTCGATGTAGTAGCCGGACCCGCGACGCAGATACTTCATGAAGAGTCCGGAATCGTCGTCGCCCCAATCCAACTCGAACCCTGCCGCGGCGAGCCGGTCGTAGAAGTCCTTGTCGCGGATCCGGATTGCGTCGTATACCGGAATCTGGAACTCGTGCATGATCCGGTACGGCAGTGACGCGAAGGTCAGATCCGCCTTCTCGGTGGTCATGCCCGAGGCAACCGCCCGTTCCGAGTAGAGGTCACCGAGCCCGATCTCCATCAGCGAATCCGATTTCACGATATGGGTCGACGACCGCTGCACCATCGTGACGTCGACGCCGTTCTCGAAAAGTGCCTTGCAGATGTCGTGCGCGGAGTTGTTGGACCCGATGACGACGGCACGTTTGCCGACGTAGCGGTCCGGGCCGGGGTGAGCGCTGGAGTGATGCTGCTCGCCCGCGAAGACGTCCTGCCCCGGCAACGTGGGAATGCTCGGCTTTCCCGACATGCCGGTTGCCAGGACCAGCTGGGTGGGATGCAGTGTGAGCCGCTCACCGTCGCGGTCGACCTCGACGGTCCATCGTTTCTCGGTCTCGTCGAAGCTCGCCGACAGACAGGTCGTCTTGGACCAATACGGCACCTCCATGACCCTGGTGTAGAACTCCAGCCAGTCGCCGATCTTGTCCTTCGGCGCGAACACGGGCCAGTTCTGCGGGAACGGCAAGTACGGCAGGTGGTCGTACCAGACCGGGTCGTGCAGGCACAGGGACTTGTAGCGCTTCCGCCACTGGTCACCGGGACGGTCGTACTTGTCGACGACGATGGCGGGCACGCCGAGTTGCCGCAGACGCGCACCGAGCGCGATTCCGCCTTGGCCGCCGCCGACCACCAGCGTGTAAGGCTGCACGGTGAGCCCTAGCGAGGCCTCTTCGTCCTCGCGCTTCTCGGCCCACGACCGGGTGTCGGCGTCGGTGCCGTGCACCGCCCCCATGACGCGCGTCGGACCCTTGCGCTCCTCGTGCTCCTTGAGTTCCTGCAGTGCGGTCAGCAGCGTCCAGCACTCGTCACCTTTGAGGCGCAGATGTCCGGTACCGCGGCCGACGGCCGTCTCGAACTCGATGAATGCGGAGGTGACGTCGCCGTCGGCGGTTGCCTCCTCGCGGGTCCGGAACCCGGACGGGCTGGTCTCGGCGAGCCGCGCTGCGAGCATGTCCGCGACGCCGTCACGGCCTTCGACTGTCTTGATGTTCCAGGTGAAGGAGACGAGGTCGCGCCAAAAGCTGTCGACGGCGAATTTGGCGACGACCCGCTCGAGGTCGCGTTCGTGGAGTGCTGCTTCGAAATCGGCGAGCCATGCGTCGATACGGGCCTGCGGCGTAAGGGCGGCGGTGGCCGGCCGTTCAATAGTTTCGGTCATGTGACTCAGACCACACGAAGCGGGTTCGGACCCGCAAGAGTTGCAGTGCGTTGCAAGGCGCACTGCGATGCAACGGGATGCAACTCTTTCGCCGTGTGGTCGCGGTCACATAGACATGCGACATGAGAGCAGCTGTGTACTACGGACCGAACAAGCTCGAGGTCGCCGACGTCGCCGAGCCGAGCCCATCGCCAGGGACCGTGAAGGTGAAGGTCGGCTTCAACGGCATCTGCGGCACCGACCTGCACGAGTACTACGCAGGACCGATTTTCGTTCCGACCGAGCCACATCCACTGACCGGTCAGCAACTGCCGCTCACGATGGGCCACGAATTCGCCGGCGTGATCACCGAAGTCGGGGCGGGTGTCTCCGACTACGCCGAAGGCGATCGGGTGGCGATCATGCCCTTGTACCGCTGTGGGCATTGCCGACCGTGTCGAGCGGGCAACTACAACATCTGTCAGCAGATCGGTTTCCACGGGCTAATGTCCGATGGCGGCATGGCCGAGTACACCGTCGTGCCGACCGACATGCTGCACCGCCTGCCCAACAACGTATCGCTGGAGTTGGGCGCACTGGTCGAACCGATGTCGGTGGCCTACCACGCCGCTACCCTCGGCGAGCCCAATCCGGACGGCACCTCGATGGTGTTCGGCGCCGGACCGATCGGCATCGGACTCTGGTTTGCCTTGCGCGGCAAGGGCGTCGACGACGTCTTCGTCGTCGAACCGTCGGCAACCCGACGGGCGTCCATCGAAGCATTGGGTGCTCGCACGCTGGATCCGACAGCGGTCGACGTCCCAGCGTTCATCACCGACCACACCGACGGCGCGGGCGCCGACGCGGTCTTCGACGCCGCGGGCGTGACGCCGGCCGTAGCGACTGCCCTGGCTTGCGTCGGCGCCCGGCGACCGATGGTGAGCGTCGCCATCTACGAGAAACCGTTGACCACTCCACTACTCAATCTCGTCATGAACGAGTCCCGCATCCAGGGCTCGCTGTGCTACACCGCCGACGACTTCCAGGCCGTCATCGCTCTGATGGCGCAGGGCAAGTACGACACCACTGGCTGGGTGACCTCGATCGCCCTCGACGACGTGATCGAGGAGGGCTTCGAAGCCTTACATGCAGGCAAGAAGATGAAGGTCCTCGTCGATCCGACGACCTGACCGTTCGGGTAGGTGCAATGGCGCTGGTCTGTGATCGGGAGCACACTCGTGTTGATGCAAGAACTTCCCCGCCCCGAACCGGCCGTCGCGGTCGGCGAGGATCCACGGCACTATGCGCGGCTGATGTCGGCGGTCTACGACGCGACGATGGCAGGTGCGCGGGCACCTGCACGTCCGAGGTCGGTGATTCAGGACTCCTGGCAGCGGATGATGGCGAACGGTCTCGCCCCCGATCGGCTCGCTGCGCCCGTCGTCGAGACTGGCGCGCTGGAGATGCTGCGAAGGTCGTCGGGCCTGCTCGGGGTTCTCGACGAAGTCTCCCGAAACCTGGAAACCTTGATCGTCGAGGGCAACAACATCCTCGTCGTCGCTGACGCACTCGGACGGGTGCTCTGGCGCAGCGGATCCACATCGGTCCTCAACCACGCGGACCGGCTTGGCTTCGTCGAAGGCGCGCATTGGGGTGAGAATGCGGTCGGCACCAACGCTATCGGCACAGCGCTGGCATCCAACCGGGCCGTACAAGTCTTCTCCGCCGAGCACTACCAGCGCAGCCACCATCCCTGGACCTGTGCCGGAGCGCCGATCAAGGACCCCCGCACGGGCCAGGTCATTGGCGTGGTCGACGTATCGGGTCCGGCTGCGACGGTGCACCCGACCACGGTTGCTCTCGTCGACGTTGTTGCCCGGCTCGCGGAATCCCGGCTGCGCGAGCAACACGATCGGACCCTGAACCGGTTACGGTCCGTCGCGGCGCCGATCCTCGCGCGTATCGGTGCGCCTGCGCTAGCCGTCGATCATGACGGCTGGGTGGCTGCGGTCGACTCGCTGCCGCTGCACAACAGGATCCTGCTACCCGAGGAGACCGCTCCCGGACGGACGTGGGTGCCTCCGCTCGGTATGTGCGAGATCGAGTTGTTGCCCGGCGGTTGGCTGGTCCGGCCGACCGAGGACGACGCCACACCAGGTATCTCCCGTGTCACGCTGGACGTCCGTGACTCCTGTGCGCCGTCGCTGGAGATGGTCGGCCAGTTCGGCTGCTGGCGCCACGACATCTCGCCACGGCACGCGGAGATCCTGCTGGTCCTGGCGAACCATCGGGAGGGACGGTCCGCGCCCGACCTCGCCGACGATCTGTACGGCGACCGCAGCCGCGTGGTCACTGTGCGGGCCGAGATGTCGCGTCTACGAAAGCAACTCGCAGGGTTGGTCCACAGCCGTCCGTATCGATTCCCACCGTCTGCGGTCGTCGACGTCTGCTACCCGCCCGACCTGGCAACGTTGCTCGCTGCCTCGACGGCCCCCGCGATCCGAGCGCTGCGAACCCGCCCCATACCCTCGTGAGTCTTTTAGGAGTCCAGGGACTCCTAAAAGACTCACGAGCAGGTCAGGCGCTGAGACCGAAGCTACGGATGACGCCCTCAAGACCGTCGACGAATCCCTGCCCAACGGCGCGGAACTTCCAATCGGGGCCGTGCCGGTACAGCTCGCCGAAAATCATCGCGGTTTCGTTGTTCGACTGATGCGAAAGGTCGTAGCGAGTAATTTCGCGGCCGTCCGCCTGATTGACGACGCGGATGTAGGCATTCCGGACCTGGCCGAAGTTCTGGACCGCCTGGCCGTCGTGGATCGAGACCGCGAAACTGACCTTGTCAGCCTGCGGCGCGAGACGGACCAAGTCGACGTGAATCTGCTCGTCGTCGCCACCGCCGGCGCCGGTCGCATTGTCGCCTGCGTGATTGACCGCGCCATCGGGGCTGGTCAGGTTGTTGAAGAACACGAAATGCGCATCCGACAACGCCCGCCCGTCAGGTCCGGTGACCACCGCTGACGCATCGATGTCGACTGCTGCGCCGAAGCCGCTGACGTCCCACCCGAGTCCGATCGACACCGCCGTCAACCCCTGCGCTTGCTTGGTGAGGTTGATGTTGCCGCCCTTGGTCAGGTTGATGGCCCCTGTCGGCGGTGGTGCGTACGTCGGCTGCGGCGGGGCGTTCCTCGGCGGGGGCGGAGGAGGCGGCGGCGGGTTGTACGGCGGCGGACCGACCGGAGCATGGAGCTGCGGCGCGGCGTGGCTGTCGACCCCGCCGAATGCTCCGAACGCTCCCCCACCCATGATTCGCGTGAGATGGTCGTTGAGCACCGCGGCCCAGTTCTGCGAATCGATTGTCGAGCTGTCGACGCTGAAGCGGTTGGTTTTGTCGGAGCTACCACCGAAGACGCTGCGCCGGTCGATTTCGAGCACGACGTCCATGCCGTGCGGGTGAGTCACGAACTTGACCTCCAGCTCCTCCATCTGGCCGCGGAAATGATTGGCCGGATAGAACTCGACCTCCTGATAGAACGGCAACGGCGAGCCCGCCAGCCGCCCACGTTCCAGATCCGAACCCTTCAGCCGAAAGCCGATCTCGGCGAACGCTCTGACGATGCGCTCCTGTGCAGGCAACGCGAGCACTCTGATCTCGTCGACGTCGCCCTTGTCCACGGACTTCGCGATGTCGAGTTCGGTCCGTATGCCCACTCGGACTCCGTGCAACGACGTCCCCGCGACTTCATTGAACGGGGTTTCCCAGGGCACTTCGAAGGTGAACGGGATCGGGATCCGCGCACCGGTCTGCAAGCGAAACGGTCCGCTGATGCGCTTCCTCACGAACACGACATTCGAGTCGTATTCGGAGTCCTCGGTCTCGACCTCCACCCTTGCGGTCAACGACAACTCGACGAAATTGACATCCCGATCGGTGTGTCCGCCAACCACATTGACGGTGCCGTGCAGAACACCGCCGGGATACACCCGCGGGTCGTGCAAAACCGTGTCGACACTGGCACCGCCGCCCATCAGGCCCTTGAATCCCATAGAACGACGATACCGAGACAAACCGCCCAAAATCGTTAACCTCGAACCCATGACAACCCCGTCCCTCGTCGTCGGCCCGCTGCTGCGCTACGTCGACACCAGCCGAGCCACAATTTGGGTCGAAACCGACCGACCCTGCGTGGTGAACGTTCTCGGCTACAAGGCCCCGACGTGGACGGTGCATGGTCACCACTACGCACTCGTCATCGTCGAAGGCCTCGAGCCCGGGACGCAGACTCCCTACACGGTCGTGCTCGACGACACCCTGGTCTGGCCCGAGCCGGAATCGAGGTTCCCACCGAGTGTCATGCGAACCTTCCGAGACGATGAGACGTTTCGCCTCGCATTCGGATCCTGTCGTCGCTCAGCACCTTTCGACGAGGCCGGCTTGAAGCGATTCGGCGCCGACGCCCTGGTCGCGCTCGCGGAGCGCATGGCGATCGAACCGTACGAGCAATGGCCGGACGCACTGTTTCTCGGCGGCGACCAGGTCTACGCCGATACCCCGTCGGACGAGCTCGTCGAGAGGCTGCGCAAGGCTCATGCCGACCGTGGCGCCGCATGGGACGAGGTCCGAGAAGAGATCGGCAACTTCGAGGAGTACACGTGGTTGTACTCCGAATCGTGGACCCCGGCACCGATTCGCTGGCTGCTCTCGACCGTCCCCACCTGCATGCTGCTCGACGACCACGACCTGCGCGACGACTGGAACACCTCACAAGCCTGGCGGGACTGGATCACCGCTGAACCGTGGTGGCCCGACCGGGTCCGAGGGGCTTTCGCGTCCTACTGGATTTATCAGCATCTGGGTAACTTGTCGCCCAGCGAATTGGAGCTCGATCCAATGTGGGCGATGGTTCGATCCGATGTCTCCAATGGCGAACGGTCCGCCAAGCTCGATGCGTTCGCATGGCGATCCGATGCGGAGCCTGACAGCGCGCAATGGAGCTACTACCGCGACTTCGGCAACGAACGGCTGGGCATTCGCATGGTCGCGGTCGATGCGCGGTGTTCACGACGCCTCGATCCCAACGACCGGCGCATCGTCGACCACAAAGAGAGCTCGTGGCTACAGGCGAGGGCCACAATGCCCGCACCTGGCCAGAAGTTCGATCACTTGCTGATGGCCACCACGTTGCCGTTCTTCCTTGCGCACGGCATTCACCATCTGGAGGGCTGGAACGAAGCGGTCGCGGGCGGTGGTTGGGGCAAGCGAGCGATGCGATTCGGCGAAAAGATCCGGCGCGAAGTCGATCTCGAGCATTGGGCGGCGTTTCGGCAATCGTTCGACGTAGTCGTCGAGATGCTCGGCAGGATCGCGCGGTTCGACAACCCGCCCGCGACGATCCTCATGCTGGCAGGCGACGTGCACTGCTCGTACACGGCGAGAGCCCAGCTTCCAGGCATCGATCCCACGTCGCCTGCGATTCATCAGCTGACCATGTCGCCGTTCCGCAACCCGCTGGAGAAATCGATCCGGGTCGCCAACCGCGCGATGAAGACCCGCGCGGTCCGGTGGCTGACCCATCGAATGGCTCGGTCGGCCGGTGTTGCCGACGTCGCGGTCGACTGGGAAGTCGACAACGGCCCATGGTTCGAGAACGGCGTCATGACGGTCGTGATCGATGGGCGCAACGCGACCGTCGAAGTCGACCATGCTGCCGTCGAGAACGGTCGCCAAGTGCTGCACCGCACTCTGACCTTGCCGTTGACCGGGCCGCCTCCGCCGATTGCCGCCAAGAAGCGCCGTTTCTCCCGCCGCCGCACGTAACACCCCTTGTGAGTCTTTTTGGAGTCCAGGGACTCCAAAAAGACTCACGAGGGGTGGGAAGAGCCGAGCCGAGGAGATTGCCAGCTTCGTGCCAGCCGCCATCCAGACTTCGCATGTCTGCTGTAAGTCGTGAGCCGAATCGAATCTTGGGACAGGCTCGCCGAAACCGCCGCACGAGGTGATCGCGGCGCGCTCGAGAGGCTCTGTTCCGCAGTTGGCCCGGTCATCGGGCTGCTTTGCCGTGCGGAGTTGGGCACAGACCTCCCGGCAGCAGACATCTGCCGGTCGGTCCTTGTCGGGCTGCCGCGCCACAATGGCGGCACGCCGTTCTTACACGCGGTGTACTCGGAGACCGCACGCCAAATTCGGCGTATCCGCACGTCGGACGCCCACTTGCCCCATGCGTTGACGAACCTGTCCGAGGCGCAGCGCGAAGTACTGGTGCTGCGCACAATTTGCGCCTTTTCTGTCGCGGAGACCGCAGTGGCGCTGGGTCGCACGGACGGAGCGGTCCGGGTGCTGCAGCATCGGGCGATGACGCAGCTGCGCACGGTTGCCGTGGCCCGGAGCACGCCCAGCGCATAGGCCGGTTTATCGTGCTTGCAGCTACCGGCGACCAAAAGCAATCGCCAGACAAGGGGATAGAACCGTGGAAATTTCGGGATCCGCAGCACTAGTCACGGGAGCCGCATCCGGCCTCGGCGCCGCTACCGCGAAGCGCCTCGCCGACGCAGGCGCGACAGTCTTCGGGCTCGACCTCGCGCAGTCGATCGAGCGGGCGGGCGACAGCGTGCCTGCGGGCGTCACATTGATCGCCACCGATGTCACCAGTGGTGACGAGGTCAAGGCTGCAGTCGACCAGATCGTCGAATCGGGTGTCCCGCTGCGCATCGTCGTCAACTGTGCCGGTGTCGGCTGGGCAGGCCGCATCCTGTCGAAGAACGGTCCGCACGATCTCGAGCTGTTCCGCACGGTCATCACCGTCAACCTGCTCGGCACGTTCAACGTCATGCGCCTCGCCGCCGACGCCATCTCGAAGACCGACACGGTCGACGATTCCGGCCAGCGAGGCGTCGTCATCAACACCGCATCTGTCGCCGCCTTCGAAGGCCAGATCGGGCAGATCGCGTACTCCGCATCCAAGGGCGGCGTCCATGGCATGACCATTCCGGCCGCGCGCGACCTCGCGCAGTTCGGCATCCGCGTCAACACGATCGCCCCCGGCATCGTGGACACGCCGATGCTCGCCGGCGTCACCCCCGAGTACCGCAAGGGTCTGGAAGCGGGCGTTCCCTTCCCGTCCCGGCTCGCACAGCCGACCGAGTACGCCCAGCTCGCGCAGATGATCGTCGAGCACGACTACCTCAATGGCGAGACCATCCGCATGGACGGCGCGTTGCGGATGGCGCCGCGCTAACGCCACCCGCGACACCGCGGGGACTTGTCCGAGACTGAACCACATTTCCGCTCGGGGGGAGGGGAGCATGTCGACCCTCTCCTCGGTCGTGCGGTCGGTGCGTCTGTGGTGGGCGATACCCGTGGACTATTGGTGGTTGGTCGGCTATCTCGAATCGCATTTGCTTGCGCGGATGGCTCGGGCGGTGGTTGCGACCTTTTCCATCCTGTTCGGTGCGACAGCCATCCTTCTCGTTATTTCGCAGAGCGGACCGCATGGTGTACCCGGCAACGTATTGGGCGGTGTCACCGCGGGTGTCTCGTTGTTGTGGGCCGCCCGATGGTCGTTCGGTTCGTGGCCGCAGTTGTGGTTGTCGCAGCTCACGGTCGTGCTTGCCGATGGCTGTATCAGCCTGCTCTGTGTGCAGACCGATGATGCGGTCGTCGGGCTGCTCGCCTTGGTCGGTTTTGTTCTGACCACTGCTTATACGGTCATCTTTCACGGACCCAAATTGCTCTTGCTACATATGTTCTGGGTCCTGGCGTCCGCAACGATTGCGTTTGGACGCATGTGGTCGACCGGGGCTTTCGGTGGCGACGCCGGGGCTATCGGGGTCGCCGTCTTAGGTGGGTTTGCTTTCGTCGTCACACCACCGGTTGTGCAGCTCGGATTCTGGATGATGCGTACCGACGCGGTCGAGTCGGGGATGGACCCGCTGACGGGGGTACTCAACCGGCGAGGGCTGTTCATGCACGTCGACGCCATGGAAAGTCGCGCCGATGCCGATCCCGAAGCGGTGATAGTGGTGGTCGCTATTGATCTGGACCTGTTCAAACAAGTCAACGACACCTTCGGTCATTCGGTGGGTGACGAAGTGTTGCTGCGGACTGCGCGACGGATCCAGACGGCCGCTCGGGAGACGGCAGTGCTTGCTCGGGTCGGTGGCGAGGAATTCGTCCTGCTCGACGTGATGTCGAAAGTGGATATCGCACCGATGGCCGAGCGCGTTCGTCACGCGATCGGCGAACCCGCAGAGCGAGCGCACGTGACCGCGAGTTGCGGTGCGGCGTGTGTCGCCGTCGCCGATTGGACGACGATTCGGCGCCGGGACAGAACGGCGGTACTCGAAACCGTGCTCATGCGAGCGGATCGTGCGATGTATGACGCAAAGCGTGGTGGGCGCGACCGCATCGTGGTCGATGCAGTGCCTGTGGAAACCGCCAGCATCGAATGATGTTGCGGTTGATGTCGGCAGTTGCCGAATCCTGGCATAGCCCGAACATGGAGAAGCCCGACGCGTTTGTCGCCGGGCTTCCCTCGTTCGTCAGTACCTGACTACAGCGTGCGAGCCAGACGATTCGCGAGCAGCTTCGTGAAGTGCGCCGGATCGCTCAGCTCGCCACCTTCGGCGAGAAGCGCCATGCCATAAAGCAATTCGGCCGTCTCGGCGAGACCGGCGTCGTCCTTATGTTCGGCGAACGCGTCCTTCAGCCCGGTGACCAGCGGGTGCGTCGGATTGAGCTCGAGGGTGCGCTTCGTGTGCGGAATCGGCTGCCCCGACGCGCGGTACATCTTCTCCAGCATCGGCGTGAAATCGTGCGTCTCGCCGACGATGCAGGCGGGCGAATCGGTCAGGCGAGAAGACAACCGGACGGCCTTGACGTTGTCCTCCAACGTCGTGGTCAACCAGGTCAGCAGCTCGGCGAAATCCTTGTCCTGCTGCTCACGCGCGACCTCGGTCGCCTTCTTCTCTTCCTCGGTATCGAGATCCACCTCGCCCTTGGCGATCGACTGGAACTTCTTGCCCTCGAATTCGGTGACCGAACCGACCCACATCTCGTCGACCGGGTCGGTCAGCACCAACACTTCGAGACCGCGCGCCTTGAACGCCTCCATGTGCGGTGAGCTCTCGATCATCTGCCGAGACTCACCGGTCATGTAGTAGATCTGCTCCTGACCGTCTTTCATCCGCTCGACATACCCGGCGAGCGTGGTGAGGTCCTCCTCCGACGCAGTCGACGCGAAGGACGACACGGCCAGGATCGTTTCCTTGTTGTCGGAATCCGACAGCAAGCCTTCCTTGAGTACCCGCCCGAACTCGGACCAGAAGGTCTTGTATTCGTCGGCACGATTCGCCTGGATGTCTTTGATGGTCGAGAGGACCTTCTTGACGAGACGACGCTGAATCAGCTTGAGCTGGCGGTCCTGCTGGAGGATTTCGCGGGACACGTTGAGCGACAGGTCTTGGGCGTCGACGACACCCTTCACGAAGCGCAGGTACTCGGGCATCAGCTCTTCGCAGTTGTCCATGATGAACACCCGCTTGACGTAGAGCTGCACTCCGCGCGCGTGCTCACGCATGAACAGATCGAACGGCGCCTGCGACGGGATGAACAGCAGCGCTTGGTACTCGAACGTCCCCTCCGCCTTCATGGGGATGATCTCGAGCGGCTCGTCCCATGCGTGGCTGACGTGCTTGTAGAACTCCTTGTACTCCTCGTCGGAGACGTCGCTGCGGGGTCGGGTCCACAGAGCCTTCATCGAGTTGATCGTCTCGAACTCGACCTGACGGGTGACCGGCTCTTCTTCTCCCTCAGCCACCGGCTTCGGCGGCACCTCCATCCGAATGGGGAACCCGATGAAGTCGGAGTAGCGCTTGACGATCTGCTTGAGCTTCCACGGCTGCGTGTAGTCGTAGAGGTGGTCCTCTTTGTCCTCTTCCTTGAGGTGCAGCGTGATCGACGTTCCCTGCGGCGCGTCCTCGACCGCCTGGATCGTGTAGGTGCCCTCGCCGCTCGATTCCCATTGCGTCGCAGTACTTTCGCCTGCTTTACGCGTCAGCAGCGTGACCTTGTCCGCCACCATGAACGACGAATAGAAGCCGATGCCGAACTGCCCGATCAGCTCCTCGGGCGCGGCAGCCTCCTTGGCCTCGGCCAGTTTGCGTCGCAGGTCAGCGGTCCCCGACTTCGCGAGCGTGCCGATGAGATCGACGACCTCGTCGCGCGACATGCCGATGCCGTTGTCGCGAATCGTCAGCGTCCGGGCATCTTTGTCGACGTCGATTTGGATGTGCAGGTCCGAGGTGTCGACCTGCAGGTCCTTGTCACGAAATGCCTCGAGCCGAAGCTTGTCCAACGCGTCGGATGCGTTAGAGATCAGCTCTCGCAGGAAGATGTCTTTCTCCGAGTAGACCGAGTGAATCATCAGCTCCAACAGCTGACGCGTCTCCGCCTGGAACTCGAGCTCTTCGATTTGCGCGCTCACGTTTCAACTACCCCTTTGGAAATGCACGGATTTTTGCCCGACATGAATTTTATGTCGGTGTGTGCCGCGTGACTCAGTCGGTCCCGGCGGGGGGCTTGTTCAGGGCATCGCGGAACGCCTTGTTCACGCCGAATATCGAGCGATAGACGGCATCTGCCGTTCCGTCGTGGATGCCGCGGACGATTCTGCTCGTATCGCGAGTCGCGGGAATGGCGTCGAGGATCTCGAACGGGATCGAGGCGATGACCTTGTGACTCGACGCGACGATAGTGGTACCGAGATCGACGGCTGCCGAGGTCGTCTCGACTGCCTCCGCGACCTCGCGAGCAGACTTCGCCATCCGCTCGTTCTCGGCATTCACGGCAATCAGACGACGGTTGTCGGCGCCGATCTCCGCGAGCTCGACGGATGTGCGGCGCAACCGCACCCCGACTGCTCCACTCCCCGCGACGGTGAACGCGCCGACAATCGCGGCCGCGATTTCAAGCACCAACATGGATCCTCACATCGGCTTGGACGCCCTGCGCGACCAACTGCTCACGCAGAATCTGGACCGTACGGTCGTAGACGATTTTTCGAATCAGACCTGGTGCCACGGCACCAGCCACGCCCGAGTATTTGTTGTGCGTCGCTGCAAGTTCTGCCGGATTCAAGATCTCGATCGTGATCAGGCGTTCCTTGGCATCCTTGAACTGTGGCTCCACCGCGACGGGCTTGCCGACTTCTGCCGTTGTCACCGCAACCAACTCCGCCATCTCGGCGTTGCGCCGGCGAATACCGCGTGCGTACCTCAGGAGTGCCAGCAACACCACCAGGTTGAGCACCAGAACCACCAAAATCGCAATCATCACCTGGGAAACGATATCGCTGATCACAGGTCTGTGAGGTGCGGAATTTCCTCGTCTGCCTTGGTCGACATCCATTCGCGCAGGACTTTCGTCGCGATCACGTCGTCTTCGTTGTACTCCAGCAACCGTGTGCGCTGCGTCAGGTCAGGATCACCGTCGTACCCGACGGCCTCCCGATACCACCCCATCGACGCCTCTCCCCCCGCTTCGGCGTCGCGCCAGTTGAACCCCGCAACGGGCGCAATCTTCTTCAGGCCCTTGCCGTTCGGGCAGACGAACTCGTCGGTGACTGCCTCGTACATGTCGACCCAATCGGGTCCGTCGATGAACGCACGGACTTCGCCTACCGATGGCACACCAGGCTGGCCCGCGAACCGGCGCGCCGAATCGAGCAGCCATTTGTCCTCGGCTCGACGGGAATAGCAGTAGGCGGCAAACGTCTTCCCGTTTGCAGCCGCCTCGCGACGAACGCTCGACAGCCAGGTCCAGAATTCGCCGAACGAGCGGCCCTCGTCGTCCGTCGGCAGTGGATCCCACGTGACGAATGGGCGGTAGTGGCCGTCCAGCAAGGTGCCCCACAGATAGGCACCGCTTTCCTGGTAGCTCTCCAGATCGACGTCGACTTCCACATCGGCCCGCTGCACCTGGACGTGCTCGTGGCGACGCACCAGCGGAACGTCCTTCAGCCAGGCCTTTGCCGTGACGATGGCATCCTCGAAATTGCCGAACTGCCAGTCGCTGGGCGCCTCCCCCGTCCACAACGCGAGCTCGTCGACCGTGTTCACATTGGACGCGCGCAGAACGTCGGCACGCGCGCCGGTAGCAACAAGGCTGACGTCGCGAGCATCCGTCAGCCAGGTGGCACACCGCGACCACCACGGGCACGAGCGGCATTCGGGCACCTGCGACGGCTGGGTCGGCAGCTCGCCTCTCGCAACGGCGATCCGGTCGGCGAACCGGCGGTCGTAATCATCGAGCAGCGTGGACAGGTCGTGCACGAGGATGCAATCGAAGGCGAACCCGATGGCGCCGCCGACGACCGCTGGACTGGCATAGCCGTGCCGCTGCAACATGCGATAGAGGTGCGCCAACCGCATCTGATCGCGGGATTGCGGCCGTGCTTTCCGCGCCGGATCTTCACGGGGCGACCACGCGTCCAGGCCGGACGTGACCGTTCCGCCTTCGATCTCGGCGTTGCGTGGATCGGTCACCTTGTGGTTGACGACGATGACCGGGATATAGCCGCCGCGCTCGTCGTCCCGCAGCAGAATCTCGACCTTGCCGCGCCGCCCGGTGTCGGGCTCCGATGGTAGGACTGCACCCCAGATGCGTTGCGCTCCAGCCGCACACGCGGCAATCGTCGCTGCCGCTCGATCAGCGGTCGGACCGTCCGAGTCGATGATCACCCAGCCCGACGTCCGAGCTGTCAGTTCGTCGCGGACCCGCGCCCTATGCAACTCGGCGGCTTCGACGCGCTGCTTAACACCGGAGTCGACAACGAACCCTGCCACAGGAACTTCGGTGGCTTCGATAGCCAGCCGATGGCGGCACGAGTTGAGAACGCGCGCGTCGATCAGCGCTGCGCGCGGTGCCTCTGCCATTTCCATGTCCACGATAGGAGAGATTATGAGCGCACGGTCCGACATCCTGGCGCGGGCATACGACCTAACCGATAGGGTGAGCGCAAACCGCCCGAGCACCGATGGAAAGGTCTTTCTATGGGGTTGTTCAAAAAGAGCAAGCGGCGTTCCACTCGCAAAGCCGAAGCGAAGGCGCTCAAACACAAGGCGAAGGTCGAAGCCAAGCTTGGCTCGAAGACCGATCGCAAGCGCCTTCGGGCCGAAACTCGCGAACAGCGCAAGGTCAACAAGGCCCAGATCGCGGCGCTGAAGTCCGAGGTCAAGGTCAACGAGAAGTTGGCCGAAAAGGCTGCACGCGATCCGTTCAGTGTTGCGTCGGTGAAGAAGTACCTCGGTGTAGCGCGCGTCCTGGCACCCGTCCTCGCGCCGATCGCCTACCGGGGCGCAACGTTTGCTCGCGGCAAGCTCGACACGAGGCGCGCACAGCAGCTCGGTGTCGGTGTCGAACAACTCGGCCAGTTCTCCGGCCACGGCGCACGACTGAGTGCGCGGATCGCGAACGCGGAAAGCTCGGTCAGCGAGATCTCCGCCAAATCGGCAAAAGATGCCGAAACAGGCAAGTTCGCGCAGGCTACGCGCGATCGCCTCACCGACCTGACGACCGCCATCCATGCCGCCGAACAACTTCCACCGCCGCGTCGGCGGGCCGCTCACCTGGCAATTTCCAAGGAACTCGAGGGCATCGAGGCAGACCTGCTCGCACGGCTCGGAGTACGCTGACCCACCGTGTCCCCCAGCTCGACGGCAGCAGGCGCACGCGGCTCTGCCGTCGGTGCGCTGGTCGGTGGGCTGGCGATAGCGGCTCACGGCATTGCGGGCGCGCCTTTCCCGTCTGATTCGGCCGCAACGCTGTTGCTCGCCACCTCGGCGGCAGTCGGCGCAGTTGCGGCGAACAGTAGGGCGCACAGTCCGGTGTCGGTTGTTGCATTGCTGGCGTTCGGACAACTTGCGGGACACTTCGCCTTGTCGAACGGCGGCGGGGACCACCACCACATCTCGACTGCAAATCCCTGGCTGATGGCGCTCGCCCACGTCGTTGCGACTGTGGTCTGTGCGGCGCTCATCGTCGCGGCAGAGCGGCTCTACCTCGCGGCCTCCACGACGGTCCGGGCACTCACCACCTCGCCTGTCGCCATGCTTGTCCCGGCGCGACCGCACCCCACCGCGCAGCGCTACATCGCACTTCCGTTTCCCCCATTGCAGGGCGGCATTTCTCGGCGTGGACCGCCCAGCAGCTTCGTTCGCTGAAGCCCACAACCACACTCCGAGAAAGAACTACACATGAATACCTTCATCAGCCGCGCCTTCGTCACGGCGGGCGCAGCCGGTAGCGCGATGCTGCTCGCTGCAGGAATAGCGTCTGCTCACGTCACAGTCGACGCACCAGGCGCCGAGGAGGGCGGCTACACGGTCCTCACCTTCAAGGTCCCAACCGAGTCGGCCACTGCAGGCACCACCGCGCTGAAAGTGACGCTCCCCGGCTTCAAGGTCGCGGGGACCGAGCCACTCGCCGGCTGGAAATCGGTCGTGGACAAAGACGGTTCGCAACTCGCCACCTCGGTGACCTGGACCGCCGATCCCGGTGTGTCGATCGGCCCAGGGCAATTCCAGCGTTTCGTCCTCTCGGTGGGTCCGCTGCCAAAAGAGAAGGAACTGTCCTTCGACGCAGTTCAGACCTACAGCGATGGGACGGTCGTCAACTGGGATCAGGCCGCGAATGCGGATGGTTCCGAGCCCGAACATCCGGCACCGTCGATCACTCTCGCCGAGGGCACCGGCGACGGACACGATGACGACGCCCACGCCGTTGCGCCGTCGTCTCACACGGAGGCCGCGGCCACGACCGACACAACCGCACGTTGGCTCGGTGGCGCGGGACTCGCCCTAGGGTCGTTGGGCGCCGCGCTCGGCCTCGGCGCGGTCATCCGGAAGCGCACATGATTCGGCGGTTCTTCGCGGTCGTCGGCACCCTGCTGATCGCCCTCGTCGCCGGGGGCGGGCTCGCCAGCGCGCACTCGGTTCCGACCGGCAGCGTCCCAGCAGACGGCTCGTCTGTCGAGCAAGGGCCCGAGCGGACGAGCATCACCTTCAACGAGGCGTTGCAGGAAAGCTTCGCCACGATGACCGTGGTCGGTCCGGACGGGAATCTGTGGTCGAAGGGTGACCCGAAGGTCGAAGGCGCGACGGTCAGCGTTGCGGTCGGCGAACTCGGTCCGACAGGGACCTACACCATCGCCTACCGCGTGACGTCAGCTGACGGTCACCCTGTCAGTGGCACCCGCACGTTCACGCTGACGAAGGCGGGTACGGGGACGCCGGGGGCGAAAGCCGACAGCGGCAAGCAAGAAGATGGCGGTCTACCGATCTGGCCGTTCATCGTGGGCGCCGTGGTGCTCTTCGGCGCCGGACTGGCGTTCGCACTGCGCGGTTCGGGCCGGGCGAAGGCCTGAGCATGAACGGCACGGCCAGCAGCATCAGCCGATGGACGATGCTGTTGGCCGTACCGACCACCTGGCTCGGTGTCAGCTTGGCGTGGGCACTGGCGAGTCCCGCGCAGCCCGCGCCGGCCGGCATCGTTCGATCACTCGCCGACGGGATCGGCTCGGTCGTCCTCGGCCTGGCAGCACTTGACTGGCTGGTCGGTAGCGGTGATCGAAATCGCCGCTCGCTGGAGCGCGGCACGCTGTGGCGCCCCATCGCGTTCAGCGCCGCGGTCTGGGCGTTCGCCGAGGCAGTTCTCTTGCTGTTCGAAGCAGCCGACGTCGGGAACGGCACAGTCTCCGACATCGGGATGCGCCGGTTCGGTGAGTTTCTCGCGCACATCACCGCAGGTCAGGTCGGTGTGGCGACAATCGCATGCACTGTAGCCATCGCTGGCTACGCAGTATTCGCGTTCCGACGCTCGCCAAATGCGTCGATGGCGCCGCCGCTCGCATTGGCCGCGCTCGCGCTCACGTTCCGCCCGATCACCGGTCACATGTCGCAGCAGACGCTCGGTCCGATACTCGGCGCTGCGCACGCGCTTGCCGCCGCGGTGTGGTTCGGCACGCTTGTCGCGATGGCGATGATGGTCCGCTCCCGCGGCGCCTGGGCGGACCTGCTGCCCCGCTATTCGGAATGGGCATGGCGGTGCGTGGCGGTCCTGGCTGTGTCCGGCGTGATCAACGCCGCGGTGCGGCTGGGTGGAGTCGGTCCGGTGCTCGGCACCGGCTACGGGCGGATCGTTCTCGCAAAAGTCGTCGCGCTTGCCCTGTTGCTGATCCTCGGCTGGTGGTGGCGCCGCACCTGGGTTCGAGACGCGGCTGGTCATCGGATGAGTGCCGACGATTCGTTCCGACGCGCATTCATCGAGATCGCCGCTATGGGTGTGGCGTTCGGACTAGCCGCAGCTCTCGCAACAACCGCGTAGAACGCGAAAACGGCCCGCCCGATTCACGGGCAGGCCGTTCGCACGCTCGAGAACTACTACTTAGCAGGTGCGACAGGCTGACCGGGTGACTGCACCTTGCTCACCAGCCACCGGTCGTCGACCTTGTCGAACGAAAGCAGCATCGTCGCCGATGTGTCCGACGGCTTCCCGTCTTCCACCGCTGTCGAGATCGTCTGACCCAGCACGATGATCGTTTCCGCGTGCGTGGTGTCGCCGGATACCACTGCGCACTCGACGCTCTTCGCCTTGGAGACGACCTGGCCGTCGGTGTAGAGCTTGCGCAGCGCTTCTTTCTGCGAGTCGTAGTGCGTCTTCCAGTCGCCGGTCCCACCGTCGAGCACCCGCGTAAAGAAGGCGTCGAGGTTCTTGGCATCGAAATCGCCCAGGACATGCCCATAGGCACACGCAGCATCGCGAGCTGACGCCTGTGCGTCGAGGGTGTCGTTCTTCGACTTGTACTGAAAGAAGAAGAATCCTGCGAGCGCGATCGCCGCCACGAGAAGCACCGCGCCGACCGCAGCCAGGAGACGGCCTCGCTGCTTCGGCTTCGCGCCGCTGGCCTCCCCGGCCGTATCGGTCGCTACCTCGTCGGGTGCGTCTGCTGCAGTGGATTCGTCCGTCTGGTCCACGTCGTCATCGTCGTCCGCAGCGGAGTGCCGACTTTTTCCTTCTGTCATTTCTGTTTGCGTCTTTCCCGGCGCGAACGCCGAAATGGCGAAAGACCCGCCCTTTCGCAGGACGGGCCTTTCGCTTGTCCGATGGGACGAGAAGCTACATCACATCACTCGACGATCTGAACCTTCTGCGGCGAGGACTTCGGCGCCACGAACGGGGTGTTGACCGTGTTCAGGTAGCCGATGCCTGCGGCAACCGCTACCGGAAGGGTGACGAGCGCGTTGGCAGCGATTGCTCCAATCGGGGTACCCAGGACTGCGCCACCGAGGCAGCCCGCGACGAGCGGGAGACCGAGGGTAACGGGCACCAACGCGAACGGAACGCCGATCGCGGCGCCGATTGCGCAACCGACCGCGCCGCCGCCGACCGAACCAACGACGGTTGCAATCGCAGCCGCGGTCGCGATTGAGTCCTGTGCACGCTTGAACGCCCACTGCTCGCGGTCGCCTTCGGTCTTCCAGCCGTAGTCGAGAACCGGAGTAACGGCGTTGCTGAGCGGGTTCGCTGCCGCGTGAAGCGGATCCGGCGTCTGGAGCGCTGCTGCCGCCTGCGGCAGAACGTTCGGGCTGATGACAGAGCTGGCGATGTCGGTAACCGGCTTCAACGACGTCTCGATGTTCTGACCAGTCACTGCGGTGGCCGAAACCTCACCGTTGCCGACCGTGACAGAGCCGAGCGGGGTGTCGATCGTGACCTGCTGAGTCGACGGGGTGAGCGCCTGAGCAGCGACGAAGTTGACGAACGCATTCAGGTCACCGGGGGCAGGAGCGGCGGCCGGGGTAGGAGCCGGAGCAGGCGCGGGATCGGCGTGCACCGTACCGCCGGCGATGCCCAGGGCGGCGATGGTCAGCGCGCTCGTTGCAGCAAATTTGCTGATCTTCATGTCTTCGCGAATCCTTTGCTTTCGTGATCTGCTCCATCTCGAGAGGATGGAGACGTAAGGCACTGCTGCAGATCATGTTTGATGCCTTCGACAGGAGCATCTAACGATCGTTGAACGACGTTCCGGCAACGGGTTGGTAGCGAGATGATTTACATTTGCTAACAGCGACCAAACTCGGCCTGTGAGATTCGACCGTTTTTCGGCATTGAAATACCGCCTGACCAGGCGTTTAACCTTGGTATCAAATTGTTAACTTTTCGGTCTGCTGTGGCACAGGTCACATGACGTTTGACAGGTTTTTCTAAGGGAAATAGGGCACAGGTCTGATGCGCTTGCGGTTTGAATCCGACTGCGCACCGCCCTGGAGCCGTGCAGTTCGGCCGGTTTGCCGCTGTTCAATGCCCGTTTCGGTCGTTATGCACGAACCTGACCGAAATCTGACTGGTCCGCGAAAAGGATGCGGATCGTTGCCAACTCTAAAATCACTGGAGCATTGCTGGATAGCCTGCCCTAAGGCGCGAGTACTATTCCGGCGCTTCGAGGTAAGCCTCGGTGAGCCAGCCTTTGATCGCGTCGTCGAAATCTTCCGGACCGGCCAGATTGAAGACCGTGTAATACCGGTGTCCGTGCGGCTGCGGCTTCCTGGTCATCAATCGATGCCGGACGATGTGTGTGAGCGAGAAGCCGAGCGTCTCCCACCGCTGCATCGGTAACAGATAAGCGAACGCCCCTGCTCGTTTGAAGTAGATGCCGACCGACAAGGGCTCGACCACCACAGGTCCGAGCGATTCGATGAATTCGTTCACCGCTTCGAAGATCGGGCGCTCACGTTCCGGGCCGGTGGCGAAATACTCTTCCAACGTCATTGCCGGCGCGCACTCGTGGGATTGACCGCGTCGAGCGAATCGGCGCCCGCATTGTGGGCAGTCCCATGCAGGCATCGCTTAACGCACATCCCCGAGCGCTGCGCGAAACTCTGCAGGGGGCTCGCGCTTGCCCGAACCGTCGGTGGCAATAACGACATAGACGGTGTGACCGACCAGCACCGGAGGTGCACCGACACGATTCGACACCCGAAACTCCATGGTGAACGAGGTGCGACCCAGTTTGATCAGCTCCACCTCGACAGCAACGTCATCGCCCCAGCGCAGTGAACCCGACCAGTCCAACTCGGTGTGTACCAACTGCACATCGACGCCCGCCGCGATCATGTCGTCGAACGACATGCCATTGCGCGTGAGGAACGCACCGAACGCCTCGTCCATATACGCGAGGTACCACATGTTGAATACGACGCCCTGCTGGTCGACCTCGAGATAGCGCACAGGCACGGTGTAGGTGAAGGCGTCGGTCACAGGTCCCATCATGCGCCGTGGGTACGACACGGCTGATTAACTGTCCTCCATGAGCGACGACGTAGCCACCGCCGACCTTGCCGACGAGATCGGCCCCGAGATCCGCAGTTGCGACACGCAGTTCACCCAATACGGTGGGCGCGCGGTGTTCGCGGGCCCGATCACGACCATCCGGTGCTTCCAAGACAACTTGCTCGTCAAGCAGACCCTGAACGAGCCGGGCAACGGTGGCGTCCTCGTCGTCGATGGTGATGCGAGCGTCCACACCGCACTGGTCGGCGACATCATTGCTGGTCGCGGGGTCGACAACGGGTGGGCAGGCGTGATCGTCAATGGCGCGGTGCGTGACTCGGCGATCCTGCGGACACTCGACATCGGCGTGAAAGCACTCGGCACGAATCCCCGCAAGAGCACCCAGACCGGCTCCGGCGAACTCAACGTCCCCGTCGAATTCGGCGGTGTGACGTTCAACCCCGGCGAGACCGTCTACAGCGACGACGACGGCGTGGTCGTTCGCGCCGACGCTTAGGACTCGGACGCCACGCGAACGGATTGTCCGGCGACCGTCACCAGGTCGCCCGCTCGAAGCTGTCTGCCACGCCGTATTTCGACCTCGCCGTTCACATCGACCTGTCCATCAGCGATAACGATCTTGGCTTCCGCACCGCTGTCGATCAGGTTGGCCAGCTTCAGGAATTGACCGAGTCGAATCGACTCGTCACGAATGGTCACTTCTGGGACGGATCGATCACGACGCGGCATGGTGGCAATCTTGCAGGGCACACCGGACTACGGTCTACTCGAAAGTGCCGGGGATTAAGGAGAACTACGCTGTGACCAGCAAGTTGGACGAACGCGCGGTCGACGAGCAGCATCGGAGCACGGCGCGCCCATGGGGGCGGCGCCTATTGTCCGAAGTGCCCCACCTCGCTGGGCTGATCGTCGGCATCTTCACCGTGTTGTCCTTCTTCTGGAGTATTTCTCCACATTTGCGACGGCTCACGCGAATCCCGCGCGAATACATCGACAACTACTACTTCAGTGCGCCCGACACCAGCCTCGCCTGGACTCTCGTCGTCGGGCTGCTGGCAGGCGCACTCGCAAGCCGCAAGCGGATCGCGTGGTGGCTGCTCACCGTGTATTTGGCACTCTTCACGATCACGAATGCCACCGAAGTTGCGATGAACCGCAACATGAACGCGGCCCTCGCGATCGTTCTCCACCTTCTCGCAATCGGGCTGCTGATCGCCTCGCGCTCGGAGTTCTACACGAAGGTCCGGCCTGGTGCTGTATGGAAGGCCTTGGGGGTGCTGATCGCCGGACTGGCGGTCGGATCGCTGCTCGGGTGGGGTCTGGTGCAGCTGTTCCACGGCACCCTCCAGGGGGTCGAACGACCGCTGTGGGCGCTCAATCGCGTCACAGCCCTGGTCCTCGTCGACAACGAACAATTCGACGGGCATACGTATGGCTTCGTCAATTTCGTCCTCGGCCTGTTCGGCGCAATCGCGCTGCTCGCAGCGGTGATCGTCTTGTTCCGTTCGCAGCGCGCCGATAACGCTCTGACCGGAACGGACGAGTCGGCGATCCGGGGGCTCTTGGAAGGCTCCGACGTCGAGGACTCGCTCGGCTACTTCGCGACCCGACGCGACAAGGCCGTCGTCTTCGCCGCCAACGGCAAAGCAGCGGTGACCTATCGCGTCGAACTCGGCGTGTGCCTGGCCAGCGGCGACCCGATCGGCATGAAGGAGTCGTGGCCGCACGCCATCGACGCGTGGCTGGAGATGAGCGAGCAATACGGCTGGGCGCCTGCTGTGATGGGCGCGAGCGAACTCGGCGCCACCGCGTACAAACGTGGCGGCCTGTCGGTTCTGCAGCTCGGCGACGAGGCAATCCTTCACACCCGGTCGTTCTCGCTGAACGGCAGTGAGATGAAGCCGGTCCGTCAGGCGGTGAACCGGCTGCGCAAGCAGGGGTTCGACGTCCGCATTCGCCGACATCGGGACATCGCCCCCGACGAGATGGCGACGGTCATCGAACGCGCGGACGCTTGGCGAGGAAGTGAAACCGAACGAGGCTTCTCGATGGCCCTCGACCGGCTCGGCGACAGCCTGGACGGCGATTGCCTCCTGGTCGAATGCATCGATGCCGACAAACGCGTGCTCGGCATGATCTCGCTCGTGCCATGGGGGCGCGCAGGCGTCTCGCTGGATCTCATGCGTCGCGACCCCAAGGGTCCGAACGGTGTGATGGAACTGATGATCTCGGACCTCGCGCTGAACTCCGATCGCTACGGCGTCACGAAGGTATCGCTGAACTTCGCCGTGTTCCGGTCAGCATTCGAGGAGGGCGCGCGTATCGGCGCCGGACCGATCCTGCGCGTATGGCGCAGCGTCCTGCTGTTCTTTTCCCGCTGGTGGCAGCTGGAGGCGTTGTACCGCTCGAACGTGAAGTACCAGCCGGAGTGGGCGCCGAGATACCTGTGCTTCGAAGACAACCGTGCAATTCCGCGCGTCGCCATCGCGTCGGCGTTGGCCGAGGGATTCATCCCGCGGTTCGGCCGCGATTCGGGGCCGAAACATACGGGCACACACGAATCGGTACCGACCGCCCTCGCGGAGGGCGGTGCGTTGCACTCCGACGGCAGTGCTCCGGACACGACGGACTGCGAGCCGGCAAAAGCAATCGGGCCGCGCCGCCCCGACCAGGTCCGGGTGCGGATGGCCAAGCTCGACCGGCTCACCGCCGCAGGCATCGACGCCTACCCGGTCGCATATCCCCCGACGCACTCCATCGACGCCGCTCGGAAATCGCCCATCGGCACGACCGTCCGCCTCGCCGGCCGGTTGTTGCGAATCCGCGACTACGGCGGCGTGGCCTTCGCCGTACTGCGCGACTGGTCGGGTGACATTCAGCTGCTCATCGACCGCGCGCGAGTCGGCCCCGACAAGACCGCGGAATTCGCATCGTATTTCGATCTCGGCGACCTGATCGAAGTCAGCGGCACGATCGGGACCAGCCGCAAGGGCGAGCTTTCGCTGCTCGCATCCGACTGGCGGATGACCGGCAAGTGCTTGCACCCGCTGCCCGACAAATGGAAAGGCTTGTCCGACCCCGAGGCTCGGGTGCGCCAGCGCTACGTCGACATGGCGATCAGTCAGGAGACGCGGGAGATCACGGTCGCCCGAAGCGCGGTCGTTCGGTCGCTGCGGGGCACGTTGAACGACTGGGGTTACCTCGAAGTCGAGACACCGATCCTCCAACAGGTCCACGGCGGTGCGAACGCGACACCGTTCACCACGCACATCAATGCCTACGACCTGGACCTCTACCTCCGGATCGCGCCCGAGCTCTACTTGAAGCGGCTCTGCGTCGGCGGCATGGAGAAGGTGTTCGAACTTGGCCGGACCTTCCGCAACGAAGGGGTCGACTTCAGCCACAACCCAGAATTCACCATCCTCGAGGCGTACGAAGCGCACAGTGACTACGACCGGATGCTCGTCAAGTGCCGCACCCTGATTCAGAACGCGGCCATCGCGGCGCACGGTGAAGCGATCGCTCTGCGACCGGGTCCGGACGGCAAGCTCGTACCGGTCGACATTTCCGGAGAGTGGGCGGTCAAGACGTTGCACGGCGCGGTCTCCGAGGCGCTGGGCGAAGAGATCACGCCCGACACCGAGGTCCATACGTTGCGTCGGCTCTGCGACAAGGCGGGCGTGCCTTTCCAAACTGCATGGGACGCCGGGCAAGTGGCGCTCGAGATGTACGAGCATCTCGTCGAGGACCGCACCGAGGCACCGACGTTCTACAAGGACTTCCCTACCTCGGTCTCGCCGCTGACGCGATCACATCGAACGATCGCGGGGGTCACCGAACGCTGGGACCTCGTCGCCTGGGGCGTCGAGTTGGGCACCGCCTACAGCGAACTCACCGACCCGGTCGAGCAGCGGCGACGCCTCACCGAGCAGTCCATGCTCGCCGCGGGCGGCGATCCGGAGGCGATGGAATTGGACGAGGACTTCCTGCAGGCCCTCGAACACGCAATGCCCCCCACCGGCGGCCTCGGCATGGGCGTCGACCGCGTGGTCATGCTCATCACCGGCCGCAGCATTCGCGAAACCCTCCCCTTCCCCTTGGCCAAACCTCGCCAGTAGCCCCTCGTGAGTCTTTTTGGAGTCCAGGGACTCCAAAAAGACTCACGAGGGGTGGGTGGCAGAGTAGGGCGAGTGCAGCTCCTGATGGTTCGTCATGCCTTGCCGTTGCGGATCGACCATGCGGCCGAGGGAGCGGATCCCGGACTGGCCGAGCTGGGCATCGAACAGGCAGGACGGGTGCCCGATGCACTCGCGCGCCACCGGATTGTGCGGGTCGTCGCAAGTCCGCAGGCTCGCGCCAAGCAGACGGCAGCTCCGACCGCGGCAAAGCTCGGTCTCGATGTCGAGATCGAAGACGGTATCGCCGAATACGACCACGGACTGAGCACCTACATCCCCATCGAGGATGCGAAGACCGAGTTCCGCGCGATCTACGACCGGATCAAGAGCGGCCACCTGCCCGAGCAGATCGACGGACCGGCTTTCATCGGTCGAGTCATCGAGTCGGTCGGCGCATTGGCCGCTTCGGTCGACCATGACGACACGATCGTCGCCTTCACCCACGGCGGGGTGATCAACTCGTACTTGCAGAACGTGCTGGGCAGCGAGAAGACGCTCGCCTTCCCGATCGACTATTGCTCGGTCACGCGAATCCTGTTCTCCCGCAACGGTAAGCGCACGGTCGCGAGCGTCAACGAGACCGAGCACGTGTGGGACCTGCTGCCCCGCAACCGCAACCGCGACTAGAGACCCGGGATTCGGCCGTTTCGGAAGAGGTCGACGAAGATCTGGTGGTCCTGCCGGGCGCGGGCACCGTAGTCGTGCGCGAACTCGACCAGCATCTTCGCGAAGCCGTCTTCATCGGTCGCGATCGCCTTGTCGATCGCGTGCTCGGTAGAGAACGGCACCAGGCTCTGACCGCTCGATGATGCGTCCGCGGCTGCGTGCGCCGTCGCGGTAGCGCGACCGAGGCAGTCGATGACGGCCGTCAAGTCGTCGGGTTCGTTCACGTCGGTCCAGTCGAGATCGTTTGCGTATGGCGACACCTCGGCGATCAGCTGACCCTGACCACGAAGGACCGCGTAACCCAGCCACGGATCGGCGTGTGACTGCAACGCGCGCTGCGAGATCACCGTTCGATGACCTTCGTGCTCGAAGTAGTTGCGGATCTCGGGGTCGGTGATGTGTTTGCACACGGCCGGCGTCTGACCCTGCTTCATGTAGATGATGACGTCGTTTTCGAGCGCGTCCGTATAGCCCTCGAGCAGCAGGTTGTACGACGGCAAGCCTGCGCTCCCGATCCCGATCCCGCGCCGGCCGACCACATCTTTGACGCGCAGCGCGCCCGGTGTTGCGCGAGTGGTGGACGGCAGCGTGTTGAGGTAATCCTCGAAGCTGGCGAGAACGTCCGCCTTCGTGGACTCGTCGAGCGGAATCACCCCACCACCGCTGCGGAAGTGCCGGTCGTAGGAATCGATGGCCGTTTGGCTGTCCAGCAGCTCTACCCGCGTCAACAGTCGGGCTTGGTGCAGGGTGTCCAGAATCGGTCCGGTGGCGGTGTCGAGAGTGAATTCGGCCCCGCGGCCCTCGTGGGCGAGGTCACGGATCTGGCTGCGATAGGCCTTCGCAAAGGCCGTGACGAGATCGCTGATCGTCGCGTCCGACAACGCCTTCGCGTATCCGATGAGCGCGACGCTGGCTGCGAGGCGCTGAACGTCCCAGGTGAACGCTCCTACATACGCCTCGTCGAAGTCGTTGACGTTGAAGACAAGTCGGCCTTCGGAGTTCATGTACGTGCCGAAGTTTTCGGCGTGCAGGTCGCCGTGAATCCACACCCGGCTCGTCTGCTCGTTCAGGTAGCCGGCGCCGTAGGAGTCGTAGGGCGTTGTGGTGAGGTCTGCGTAGAACAGTCCCGCGGTGCCTCGATAGAACGCGAACGGTGAGGCCGCCATCTTGCGGAATTTGACGCGAAACGCGGCAGCGTCATTCGCGAGCAGTTCGCCGAAGGCGTGGTCGAACACTTCCAGAATCGTCTCTGCCCGTTCGGGTTCACGATCAGCGGCGACGATTGGCGCAGACATGGTGAAAATCATGCCACTCGCGCCCAGTGTGGCAGGGTGGTTGACAAATGTGCAGCGAGCAGATCGTCCAAAGCAACGGCGTCGAGTTGTGTCTAGAGACCTTCGGCGACCGCGTCGATCCCGCGATCCTGTTGATCGCGGGCGCGGGGAGCTGCCTGCTGTCATGGGACGAAGAGTTCTGCCGCCGACTCGCAGACGCTGGCCGCTTCGTCATCCGCTACGACAATAGGGATTCGGGCAGGTCGACGAGTTACGAAGTCGGCAGTCCGCCGTACTCGCTTAACGACGTCGTGAGCGACGCTGTCGGACTGCTCGACGCGCTCGCGATCGACCGTGCTCACGCTGTCGGTGTCTCCGGCGGTGGCGCGGTGACACAGTTGCTCGCGCTCGATCACCCTGACCGAGTCGACACGATCACTCTCGCCTCGACGACGCCAGGCGGACCCGGCCACGAAGCTCTGGACCTGCCGCCCATGTCGAGCGCGCTGGCCGAAGCCTTCTCGGGCGAGGAACCCCAACAAGATTGGTCGGACCGGACCGGCGTGGTCGAGAGTCTCGTCGCCTTCGAGCGGCTGTTCGCCGCGCAGACAGTGGAATTCGACGCGGCCGCGTCAGCCGAGTTCTGGGGCCGGGTGTTCGATCGGACTGTCGACATCGCCGCGCAGATGACCAACCCGTTCCTTATCGATGCCGGCGAGCCGTGGCGAGCGCGACTCGGTGACATCGCTACTCCCACTTTGGTCCTGCACGGCACCGAGGATCCGCTGTTTCCGTACGAGCACGGCCTTACGCTGGCCAAGGAAATCCCCCGCGCATCGTTCGTCGCGATGAAGCAGACAGGTCACGAGAATCCCCCGCGACGCGTGTGGGACGTCGTCGTTCCCGCGCTGCTCGAGCACACTTCTCGTCGTAGCTCGTAGATCTCAGCGTGGTTGCTGCGGCCGCGGCGGCCATTCCCGATAGATCAAACCTGGTGCGGTCACGCCGTTCTCGTCGTGGAGGATCGGGGGCGTAGAGCTCCGCGCAGGCGGCGCGACGACCGGCGGCTCCGTGAACGGATCGGGAATCGGCGGCGCCGAAGGCCCAGGCATCGGCAGCGGCGCAACCTCGGGTGCGAAACTCTGCTCGGCCGCTCGCGGTTCCGGCGCGAAGGACTGTTCCGGTGTTCGGGGTTCAGGTGCCCGAGGTTCAGGCGCCCGAGTGTCAGGGGCGTAGCGCTGCTCGGGGGCTTGGTGGCGCCCTCCGGTCGGCGGCACGTAGCCGCCCATCGCAGGCACGAACTCTTCGGTCACGTCCACGGTTTTCTTACGGAACACCAACGCGATGGCGAACCCGATCAACAATCCGACGACGAATGCGATGAAGATCCAAATCCACATCTGCCCCAACAGGTAAGTCATGGCTGCCCCCTTTCTAGAGAACGATGATCTCAACGCGGCGGTTGGCCGTCTGGCCTGCGGATGTGCTGTTCGTATCGACAGGCCTGCTCGACCCGAAGCCGACCGCGTCGATACGGTCGGCGGCAATGCCGAGCTCGACCAATCGCGCCTTCACAGTTCTGGCGCGCTGCTCGCTCACAGCCTGCGAGTTGACGTTTTCACCGGTGTCGGCCACGTGACCGTCCACTTCGATCCGCACGCGCGTCGGCCGCAACAGGTCCGCCACCTTGGCGACCGTCGCACTGCCTTCGCTGGTGAGATCGGAAGAATTCGGGCTGAACGCGATTCGGCCGCCCGCAATCAACTGGTTGATCTGTTGCTGCAGAGCAGCCTTGTCGCCTTGCTGCGGCTGCTGCGTTGGGAGCGGCGGAGAAATCCGCCGGGCATCCTCGACTGCGGCACGGACCTGCGCCGGATCGAGCACCTGCGCGGCCGAATTGAAAGTGAGTTCATCAACGACGGGTGCTCCACCCGACGCTGCGCGGGCAGCGTCCACCACAGCGTTTCGCGCGTTCTCGTCACGAACGTCGCCGGTGAGAACGATCTTGTCGCCGACGATTCGAACTTCGAACGGTTTGCCCGTTGCCGCCGCCGCGGGTGCGATGACGCCGTCGACGTCGGCGACTCGGACTCCGTCGACACCGAGGACCGTGTCTTTCGCCGTCTCTGCACGGTCCGACGCGACGTTGGAAATGGTGGCGTCGCGACCGTCGAAATCCACCCGAACGTCAGGAAGGCCAGCGCTCGCGAGTGCGACTTCTGTTCGTTGCCGGAGATCGTCCTCGACGCTGCTGCGGCCGACGAAGACGGCGAGCGCGGTGATCGCAATCGGCACGATCACCAACGCGATCAATAGTGGCAACCACGGCAGTCGGCGATAGTGCGTCGTCGTGGTGAGTCGTCGAATGGCAGGCTGACCAGGTCCGGGTGGTTCGAACATCGTGCTGGACATGTCACTCCTCATCCCCCATGCCACCCGAACGGCTGCGGCTTCGCAAAGATTACCCGGCCGACGGGCGCGCGAGGGGTTGCAAACCCATCGGGTTACCCGCCATGAAGCCACCGCCGTCGAGGACTGCTCCCACGATCGGCCGCGCAAGGTCGAACAACCGCTGGGTGCGCTCGAGCCCCAGTGCACGCCAGGGCGCGTCGGAGCCCTCGTCCGTTCGCTCTTCGACCCAGGTTCGAAGCCGCGCACCTTCCGCGGTCAGCGCGTCGTTGGCATCGAGCAGACCGCGCTCGCGTAAGCGATTGGACGCGTCCAGCCAATCCTGCTCAGGCCACGCGCGCGACTGCGCAAGCGTTGCAGCAGAGACTCTTCCGGACGCCGCCATCACGACGAGGCACTCGCAGGGGTCGAGGCGTGCGGTGACCAGCGCCGCGACATGTGCGTCCCCACGCGATTCGCGCAGCAATGTCTGCGCATGCCACAGCGCCAGGTGTGGCTCGACGGGCCATTCCAACGCTTCGTTCGCTGCCGCCAGCGCGCGTCCAGCGAACTCTGCCGCGCAGGCTGCCTCGCGCCCGAGCGCGGCTGCCTCCGCCAGTTCATCGGACGCGAGGACCTCTGGCGTCAAGAGCCTGCGCAGCGCGGAGTCCACACCAGCAACGCGAGCAGCGAGCAACTGCTCGGGCGAGGCGACCTGCCACACATCCGGGATGGCGCGAACCACCCGTGACCGGTTGAAGTTGTAGAACGTCGCCGTCACGATCTCGGGCGCTACCGCGCCCAAAGGTGCCGCCCGACAACCGAAGTAGCCCATCCAATAGCCCTTGCACCCCGCCGCGTCGGCCGCGGCCTTCGCCTCGGGGCTGAAGTAGGTCACGGCATGGTAGGGCTCGAGCGCGCGCCACATCGTGCGCGAAGTGCTGTCGCCGGACGGGTCCTCTATGGCGGTCATACGACCCACGCTAGGCGATCTGGCTCAACCACCCATGGACCCAAGAGGTTGCCCAGCCGTAGTCCTCGTGTGTGCGGGTGCCGTAGAACTGCGCAAGCTTGCGGGCGCGTTCCTGATTGGCTTGCGGATTGACCTGACTTTCGAGGATCGGCAGCCCACCGGCGCTCGCTAAATCGCCGAAGATTGCGCCTGCTTCCTGCTGATAACGCCACAGCTGCGCCGGGTTCGGGTCGGACGTCTGCGCGAGGAAACCAGCAAACCGGGTCACGAAGTCGTCGCGGTCGGTCGAGCAGTAGAGATCACCCGGGGTGCAGAAGGACCTGACGGCTGGCGTCACGAACCCGAATCCGCCGACCCGCGCGCCGCCTGCGCCGAATCCGCCCACCGAGGGCCCCACCATCAGGTCGGTCGGCGAACGGCGCGGATCCGAGAGGAGCGCGACCGCCGCCACGCGATTCGGTGACACGACGCCCAGGCCCGTGCCGATCTCGGCTGCGATGTCACCGGCTGCGTCGGCACCTTGGCTGAAGCCGACGATGGCAATACGGCTCGCTGCGCACCGCGATGCGACGCCGGCGATCATTGCTCGCCCGCGCTCGACTGCCTGCTGCTTGGAGCGACCGTAGACCTCGGCCTCCCACGGAAAGGCCGTCGCGGCGTAGCTCACGTACTCGGTCGTGACGTTGCCCGGCAAGCCGTTCGTAGCGTTCGCCAACATTCCGGTCGAATTCCCGCCTGTTTCCCATGTTCCAGGAACCGCGAGCACGTACAGCCCCGGGCAACCCGCGGGATCGGCGCTGGCGGTCGCGGTTCCGACCACGAGCGCTCCAGAAGCAGCTGCTACCAGTGCAGCCGCAACTGCGCCTAGTCTTTTCAATCGCATGTTCCAAGCTCCTGAAGAAATCTCTGTGTAATGCTGACGACCCGATGCTTACATCGACTGATGTCGGAACGATGCACGATCGGTAAACGAAAGTTACCTGGCATAAGGATGGATTCGATGGTTACCCCCGCCGCACGTTCCCTTGTCGCAGTTGCCATCACCGTGCTCACGATCCTCGGCCTGGCGGGCTGCACGGCCGACACCATCAAGGGCACAGCGGTCGCAGCCGACAAGTCCGGCACCGCTTCCAACGAGCCCGACTTGGGCGGAACCCGTTGGCGGACAAACGAATCCAATCAGAACATCCAGATCTTCTTCCTACGCGCCGACGGTTACGTCGACTACAAGACCAAGACGCCCGGCGAGACCGACTTCCGTTCGTATTCAGGCGACGAGGACAACTCCACCTGGACCTTGAGTGGGACGAAGCTCACGCTCGAGATCAACGACGCGTACGCGATTTACACCGCCACGGTGAAGGGCAACAAGCTCGTCGACGGGGCAGCCCACAATGTTGCAGGCGCGAAATGGACCTGGACCGCCGCGAAGCAATAGCGTCGTCAGGCCGCGCGTAAAGCGTCGAGGTACGCCGTGATCGTCGCCGAATCCCAGCCGTGTGCCTCGACCAGACCGCGAGCGATCATGTCCAGATATGCCTGCGCGGGTTCGGTATTCGCGACCTCGCTCTTGGTGTACTGGCTCGTGAAGGTCAGCATTCGGACGCCGTCGCGGGTCCCGACTTCCAGGATGCGGTCGTAGACCGGCGGCTCCTGCGCTTTGACATCGTCGAACTGCCCGCCGGCAAGCAAGTATGCGCGCGCCGGTGCGGTGCCCGACGCCGTCGGGTCGTAGTACGCGCGCCCACCACCCCAAGTCAGCGACTCGCCGGCGAAGTACACGGTGCCCGGCAACGTCACCGGTAGCCACTCACGTGGCCCGGTCGAGTCGCGAGCACGCGCTAAGTACCGGCCAAGCCGTTCGGCGCACATGTTGGAGCCATATGCGACGTACCAGACGTGGCCGGACAACTCAGCGCTGCGGCGCCGCCGTGGGCACGATCGGTGACGGAAGTGCGGTGTCGCCTTCGAGGTACTTGTCGACCGCCGCCGCACAGGCGCGGCCTTCGGCGATAGCCCACACGATCAGCGACTGACCACGACCGAGGTCGCCCGCAGCGAAGATGCCGTCGACCGTCGTCGCCCACTCGTTGCTGCGCGCGACGTTTCCGCGGTCGGAGTATTCGACACCGAGATCGTCGAGCAGACCGGGCTTCTCGGGTCCTACGAAGCCCATGGCGAGCAGGACCAGATCGGCGTCGAGTGTGAAGTCCGAGCCGTCGACCTTCTCGAACCGGCCGTTGACCATCTTGACCTCGTGCGCCTCGAGACCGGTGACCTTGCCGTCCACACCGACGAAACGTTCGGTGTTCACGGAGAAGACGCGCTCGCCGCCTTCCTCGTGGGCAGACGACACGCGGAACATCAGCGGATACGTCGGCCACGGAGTGTGATCGGCGCGCTCCTCGGGCGGGCGCGGCATGATCTCGAACTGATGCACACTGGCCGCGCCCTGGCGGTGCGAGGTGCCGAGGCAGTCTGCGCCGGTGTCGCCACCGCCGATGATGACGACCTTCTTGCCCTTCGCCGTCAATGGCGGTTCGCCATCGGGACCGAGGACGTCGTCGCCGAGCTGCACGCGGTTGGCCCACGGCAGGAACTCCATGGCCTGATGGATACCGTCGAGCTCGCGACCGGGAATCGGCAGGTCACGCGCGGCGGTGGCACCACCGGCCAGCACGATTGCATCGAAATCGGCCCGCAACTGCTGCGCGGTGATGTCGACGCCGACATTGACACCCGGCTTGAAGACGGTGCCTTCGGCCTCCATCTGCGCCAGACGGCGATCGATGTGACGCTTTTCCATCTTGAACTCGGGGATGCCGTAACGCAGCAAACCACCGATGCGGTCTTCACGTTCGAACACCGTGACCGTGTGGCCCGCGCGCGTCAACTGCTGCGCCGCCGCAAGACCGGCGGGACCGGAGCCGACGACCGCGACCTTCTTGCCGGTCAGGCGCGTCGGATACACCGGCTGCACCCAGCCTTCGGCGAAGGCGTGGTCGATGATTTCGACCTCGACCTGCTTGATGGTGACCGGGTCCTGATTGATGCCCAGGACGCACGACGCCTCGCAGGGCGCCGGACACAACCGTCCGGTGAACTCCGGGAAGTTGTTCGTCGCGTGCAAGCGGTCGATCGACTCGCGCCAACGGTCCTTGTAGACGAGGTCGTTCCACTCGGGAATCAGATTCCCGAGCGGGCAACCGTTGTGGCAGAACGGAATTCCACAGTCCATGCAACGACTCGCCTGCGTGCGCAGCGTGTCGTCGGAGAACTCCTCATAGACCTCTTTCCAGTCCATCAGGCGCAAAGGCACAGGTCGGCGGGAAGGAAGTTCCCGCGTGGTGTGCTTCAGAAAACCACTCGGGTCACCCACGTGCTGCCTCCATAATTGCCTCGTCGACATCCCGGCCGTTTTTCTCGGCTTCGGAGATCGCGAGCAGGACCTTCTTGTAATCGCGCGGCATCACCTTGACGAAGTGATTCACCTGCTGGCTCCAATCGGCCAGAATGCGCTCCGCCACAGCGGAACCCGTCTGGTCGCGGTGCCGGGTGATAGTCGCCTTCAGCCAGGTGAAGTCCTCGCCGACCAGCTTGTCCAGGTCGACCAACTCCGTATTGAGGTTGGCCTCGAACGTACCGTCCGGGTTGTAGATGTAGGCGACGCCACCCGACATACCTGCGCCGAAGTTGCGCCCGGTTTCACCGAGGATGACGACCTTGCCGCCGGTCATGTACTCGCAACCGTGGTCGCCAACGCCCTCGACGACGGCCGTAGCTCCCGAGTTACGCACGCAGAAGCGCTCACCTGCGATGCCCCGGATCAAAACCTCACCGCTGGTCGCGCCGAACAGGATGACGTTGCCGGCGATGATGTTGTTCTCCGCCACGAAGTCCGCCGGTGCCGTCAACGACGGCCGAAGCACGAGGTGGCCGCCGGAAAGGCCCTTGCCGACGTAGTCGTTCGCGTCACCCTGCACGCGAAGCGTGATGCCTGCAGGAACGAACGCACCGAAACTGTTGCCAGCCGAACCGTTGAACGTGATGTCGATCGTGTCGTCAGGCAAACCGGCACCGCCGTAAGCCTTGGTGACTTCGTGACCGAGCATCGTGCCGACAGTGCGGTTGACGTTGGAGATCTTCGTTTCGAAGACAACTCGCTCACCACGATCGAGCGCGTTGCGACTCTGGGTGATCAGCTGCTGGTCCAGCGCCTTGTCGAGCCCGTGATCCTGAGTCCCCGTGTTGTAGAGGTCCTGGTTCATGAACGCCGTCTCGACGTCCTGAAGGATCGGCGACAGGTCCAGCTTCGACGCCTTCCAATGCTCCTTGGCCTTGGTGGTGTCGAGCAGTCCGACCTGGCCGACCGCCTCGTTCAGTGTCCGGAAACCGAGTTCCGCCAACAGTTCCCGGACCTCTTCGGCGATGAACATGAAGAAGTTCTCGACGAATTCGGGCTTGCCGGTGAAACGCTTGCGCAAGATCGGGTTCTGTGTGGCAACACCGACAGGGCAGGTGTCGAGGTGGCAGACGCGCATCATGATGCAGCCCGTCACGACCAGAGGCGCGGTTGCGAAACCGAACTCCTCGCCACCGAGCAGCGCGGCGACCATGACGTCGCGGCCGGTCTTGAGCTGACCGTCGACCTGGACCACGATGCGGTCGCGCAGACCGTTGAGCAGCAACGTCTGCTGGGTCTCGGCCAGGCCAAGCTCCCACGGAGCGCCCGCGTGCTTCATCGACGTCAGCGGCGTCGCGCCGGTGCCACCGTCGTGACCGGAAATCAGGACCACGTCGGCATGGGCTTTCGACACACCAGCGGCGACCGTTCCCACGCCGACCTCGGATACGAGCTTGACGTGAATGCGCGCACTGGGGTTGGCGTTCTTCAGGTCGTGGATCAGCTGAGCGAGATCCTCGATCGAGTAGATGTCGTGGTGCGGCGGCGGACTGATCAGCCCGACGCCAGGCGTCGAGTGCCGGACCTCGGCAACCCACGGATACACCTTGTGAGCCGGAAGCTGACCGCCTTCACCGGGCTTGGCACCCTGGGCCATCTTGATCTGGATGTCCGAGCAGTTCGTCAAGTAGTGGGCCGTGACACCGAAACGTCCCGACGCGACCTGCTTGATCGCACTGCGGCGCCAGTCGCCGTTCTCCTCCGGCTCGAAGCGGGCCGGGCTTTCGCCGCCCTCACCCGAGTTGGAGCGGCCACCGATGCGGTTCATCGCAATGGCCAGCGTCTCGTGGGCCTCGGCCGAGATGGAGCCGTAGCTCATCGCGCCGGTCGAGAACCGCTTGACGATCTCGCTTGCCGGCTCGACTTCGTCGATCGAGATGGCCTTGCGGCCCTCGGTCTTGAAGCGGAACAGGCCACGCAGCGACGCGAGCCGCTCGGACTGGTCGTCGACCAGCTTCGTGTACTCCTTGAAGACCTTGTACTGACCGGTCCGGGTGGAGTGCTGCAGCTTGAACACCGTGTCCGGGTTGAACAGGTGGTATTCGCCTTCGCGACGCCACTGGTACTCGCCACCGACCTCGAGCTCGCGATGCGCGCGCTCCTGCCGGTTCTCGAGATACGCGGTCGCGTGGCGGGCCGCCGTGTCGGCTGCGATCTCGTCGAGGCCGATGCCACCGAGATGCGACCGCAGACCGCTGAAGTACTCGTCGACCAGTTCCTGCGAAAGGCCGATGACCTGGAACAACTGCGCGCCGGTGTATGAGGCGACCGTCGAGATGCCCATCTTGGACATCACCTTCAGCACACCCTTGCCCGCTGCCTTGATGTAGTTCTTGACCGCCGTCTTGTTGTCGATGCCGGTCAACGCGCCGCGGTCGATCATGTCCTCGATCGACTCGAACGCCATGTACGGGTTGATCGCGGCTGCGCCGAAACCGACCAGCGTCGCCATGTGGTGCACCTCGCGGGCGTCACCGGCCTCGATGATCAGTCCGACCTTGGTGCGGGTGCGCTCGCGAACGAGGTGGTGATGCACCGCCGCGGTCAGCAACAGCGACGGAATCGGCGCGAGCTTCTCGTTCGATTCGCGGTCCGATAGGACGATGATGCGAGCGCCACCGTCGATCGCGGCCGAGACCTGTGCCTGAATGGCGAGCAGCGCGTTGCGCAGCCCTTCCCCACCCTCGGCCACGGGGTACAACCCGCGCACGACGACCGACCGGAGCGCTTCCTGGGTGCCGTCGTCGTTGATGTGGACGAGCTTCGACAGGTCGTCGTTGTGCAGGATCGGCTGCGGCAGCACGATCTGCTTGCACGAATCCGGACCCGGGTTGAGCAGGTCGCCCTCGGGACCGATCGTTCCGCCGAGGCTGGTGACGACTTCCTCGCGGATCGCGTCGAGCGGCGGGTTGGTGACCTGAGCGAACAGCTGCTGGAAGTAGTCGAACAGCAGACGCGGGCGTGCCGACAAGACGGCGACCGGAGTATCGGTGCCCATCGAGCCGAGCGCTTCACCACCGGTCTTCGCCATCGGCGAGATCAGCATGCTCAGCTCTTCGGTGGTGTAACCGAAGATCTGCTGCCGAATGAGGATCCGGTCGTGCGGCATGTGGACGTGCGGACGACCCGGCAGATCGTCGAGTTCGGTCAAGCCCTCGTCCAGCCACTGCTGGTAGGGCTGCTCTGCCGCGAGCTGCGACTTGATCTCGTCGTCCTCGACGATACGGCCCTGCTCGGTGTCGACCAGGAACATGCGCCCTGGCTGCAGACGGCGCTTCTCCACGACCTTGGCCGGATCGATATCCAGGACGCCGACCTCGGACGCCATGACAACCAAGCCGTCGTCGGTGACCCAGATGCGGCTCGGGCGTAGGCCGTTGCGGTCGAGCACGGCGCCGACGACGGTGCCGTCGGTGAACGTGACCGATGCCGGTCCGTCCCATGGCTCCATCAGCGAGGCGTGGTAGCGATAGAACGCGCGCTGCGCGGGGTCCATGCTCTCGTGACGTTCCCAGGCTTCGGGGATCATCATCAGCACGGCATGGGGCAAGCTGCGCCCGCCGAGGTGCAGCATCTCGAGCACCTCGTCGAAGCGAGCGGTGTCGCTCGCCCCGGGCGTACAGACGGGAAAGATCTTGTCGAGCGAGCCGTCACCGAACACGTTCGATTCGATGAGGGCCTCGCGGGCACGCATCCAGTTCTCGTTGCCGGTGACCGTGTTGATCTCGCCGTTGTGCGCGACGCGACGGAACGGGTGCGCCAGCGGCCACGACGGGAAGGTGTTCGTGGAGAAGCGCGAGTGCACGAGACCGAGGGCGCTCTCCAGCCGGTCGTCCTGCAGGTCCAGGTAGAAGGCCTTCAGCTGCGGAGTGGTGAGCATGCCCTTGTAGACGAAGGTCTTACCCGACAAGCTCGGGAAGTAGACCGTCTCGCTACCGGTGGCGCCGCGGCCTGCGCCGTCGGTGCCGAGTTCGTGTTCGGCGCGCTTACGAATGACGTACGCGCGACGCTCGAGGTCCATGCCGGTGATCGGCGACCGAGTGCCGGCACGTTGGCCGATGAACACCTGGCGGAATGTGGGCATTGCGTCACGAGTGAGGGCGCCGAGCGACGACTCGTCGATCGGGACCTCGCGCCACCCGATAACGGCGAGGCCTTCTTCGCTGACGATCTGCTCGACACCGATTGCTGCCTTCGCTGCCTCGGCGCGTGCCTGAGGCAGGAATGCGATGCCCGTGACGTACGAACCTTCTTCGGGCAGGTCGAAGTCGACGACTGCACGGAAGAACTTGTCCGGTACCTGCAACAGGATGCCAGCACCGTCACCGGTGTTGGGCTCAGCTCCAGCTGCGCCACGATGCTCGAGATTGACGAGCGCGGTAATCGCCTTGTCGACGATGTCGCGACTACGCCGACCGTGCATATCGACGACGAATGCGACGCCGCACGAATCGTGCTCGTTCGCTGGGTCGTAAAGGCCTTGAGGTTTTGGATACCTGTGGCCTGGAAGTTGCGTCATGCCCTTCGCCTTCAAATGAACAGCCTTCTGTGCATCGAGGACCAGCGGCGCTGATGGTCGTCTGTGTTGCGTGCCTGCTGTGTTGTTCACCCAGGACAATGCGGAGCGGCGACACGCGTACGTGTGCACCACCTCCGATCAGCTTTCCCCGTACCCTCGAACTGGGTTCGGCTGCTCGGCTGCCGGACCATTGTGCATCCGGCGTAAGAGGAAACGATAAGTCAGAACCGGGTGCCGATACCAACTTAGGGCGACCTAAAATCACGTTCTAGCTGCGCGTCTCGTATCGACTGTTTACACAGGTCGGCCCGTGTATCCAGTGTAGACGAGCGGCGGGACCTCCCTTTACGCTCCGATTTCGGCTCTTCGAGCACGCGAATCCGCGAAATACCCGGTCATAGCGACGACCAAACGTTGTGAGTTAACTAACTCGGCGTCTAGCCCTGTTCAGCCCAAGCCCGAGCGTTCGCGTCCTTCGCGATGAGGGGATTCTCGGCACGAGCCTTGATTTCCTGCACCGCCCAGGAGTTGCCATCTGGATCGGCGAAGCCGAAGAACGTGCCGCCGTCGCTGGGCGCGATGACCTGAAGTTCGGTGACCTCGACGCCTCGGTCGAGCAGCTCTTGCCGCGCTGCCGCGGCGTCGGCGACGACGAGCTGCAGTGACTTCATCGATCCGGGTTCCATTTGCTTCTGTGCGGGTAGATCGCCGAAGACGATCGAGCAGCCGGAGCCGGGCGGGGTCAGTTGGGTGACGCTCATGTGTTCGTTCTTCGTGTGGTGATCGAGATGGAACCCCACCTTGTCGCGGTAGAACTCGATCGATCGCTCGATATCGCTGACGGGTAGTACGACGACCTCGAGAGTCCAGTCCATTGGTTCCCTTCCTGTTCGTGTGACTCTCACAGTAGGGATGTGACCAGATGTGTGATCCGTGGGCGGGGATCGAAATCGGCGACCGGCATCGTGAGCTGGTGCAAGATCGCGCCGTCCAAGTAGTCCATCAGAATCGGTGCGTCGATCTCGGGCTGCTTCGAGACGGTCGCCATCATGCCGACGACCCAGGTGACCAGACCTTGGCGCGCTTCCAGGAGTGGGGCTTGCAGTTCTTCGGTCGCTGCGGCCTCGAGAAACAGGGCATAGCGCGCTGCGGTCCGCGTTCGTTCGGGTCCGAGGGAATGCATGAGCAAAGCAACTGCGCTGTCGATCAGTTCCGCCGCGGTCTGCGGAGTCGGTAGTTGGCCGAGCTGGTCCCAATCGGCGTGGTCGCGTTCGACGAGGCGGCCCGCAACTCCGGCCAGCAGCGTTTCGCGTGTGCGGAAGTAGTTCGACGTCGACCCTGTCGGCATCGCCGCGATCTCGTCCACCCCTCGGTGCGTCAGTCCTCGCGAACCTTTCGTGCCGAGCAACTCGATCGCGGCGTCCAACACCTGTTCACGCTTGCTGGTCATACATGTCACACTACACCCGTAGTAATTTCACTACATCCGTAGTAACGTCTTTCGTATGACGAAATCAGCAGCAATCATCGGTGGCGGAATCGGCGGGCTTGCCACCGCCAACTACTTGGTCCAGCACGGCTGGATAGTCGACGTTTTCGAACGGTCCGCAGCGTTGCCCGACACCGGAACTGCACTCGGCATGTGGCCGGAGGCCCTGGTCGCACTCGACGCGATAGGCGTCGGCGACCGCGTTCGCAGCATCGGCAGTCAGCAGAAGCACGGACTCTTCCGCCGAGCGGACGGCTCGACGCTGGCGAAGATCGACATTCGCGACACGGCGGTCCTGATCTCGCGGCCGCGCCTGCTTGAGTCTCTGGCGAGCACGTTGCCGGACGGAATCGTCAAGTTCTCGACGACAATCGACAACGTCGCCGACTTGGGCGGGTACGACGTGATTGTCGGAGCGGACGGCGTGAACAGCCGCGTACGGACCGCTGTGGTCGGGCATCAGGTCGATCCAGAATTTCTCGGCTTCAGCGCGCTGATCGGCCGCGCACATGGCACGACCGACACGGTGGCCGAGACCTGGGACGAAGAGAAGATCTTCGGCATCAGCCCTCGCGACGGCGGCGTCACGAACTGGTTCGCCGCTTACCGTCAGCCGGCGGACGGTCGGATGCCGGCCGATCCGATGGCGTTCCTGCGCAGCAACTTCGGCCACTGGCATTCCGACGTGACCGAGCTACTGGACCGCATCGACACCAACTCGTTCATTCACTACAACGTGAAGCAGATGCCGAAGCTCGATAGCTACGTCCGCGGCAATATCGCGCTGATCGGCGATTCGGCGCACGCAATGGCGCCCAACCTGGGACGGGGCGCTTGCGAAACCCTGATCGACGCTGCGACGCTCGGGCAGGCCCTCGTCTCTCATGACGTCGACGAGGCCCTGCGTCGATACGATCGCAAGCGGCGCAAGCACACTCAACGCCTGCTGACAGGCGCGCGACTGATGAGCAAAGCCGCGATGAGCACTCGGTTCAACGGTCCACGTGATGCCGCGATTCGGGTGGTCTCCAAATTCGCGTGACGTTTCACGTGGACCGGTCAATCAGTTGGGGCCGGGGAGCAGAGTCTGGCCGACGCTGATCGAGCCGTCCGGATCGTTGACGAATGTGCCGACGCAGTTCCCCTGCAGCGCGCTGACAGTGAGATCGATGACCCGCGGATCGGCTACCTCGGACAGGTGGTTGACGTCCGGAACAGGTGTCATGCGGCACTGCCCACCATCGAGGCGACCGTCGACGGGCTCGGTCGTTCCGCGAATCGAGTAGTAGTTGATGTTGCCGGGAGTGTCGTCACCGGTGTTCAGCGAGTTGATGAACGGCGTGACGGGGCAACCATCGAAGCCCGAGCCCGGCAGCTGGAAGCAGCCACCCGGGGTGCCGTACTGCGGCGCACCGATCGAGATGTAGGTATCGACGACGTCGACGCCGCCGAGCGCGCGGATGTAGTTGCGCGCGCTCAGTGCGCCGTAGCTGTGCCCGACGAGCGCGATCGATTCGACGTTGGCCCCGCGAGTCGCGTTGTCGACGGCATCCTTGACCACGTACGACTCGCGGACGAGGTCCAGGCCACCGGTCGGCACCAGAACGACCTTGTAGCCGAGGCCGGTGAGCCGCGCGTCCATGTCCTTGTACATGTCGAGCGCGAGGGTTCCTGGAACGGGCTCCTGGCCCGGAATCAGGAACACGAGCCGGTCGCCACCGGGCGCAGCGGCGGCGGTGGGGGCGACGAGACCGGCGACCGAAGCGGCCAGCCCAGCCATCGCAACAAAGGTAAGCATAACCTTAGATAACTTCACCGGCCGAACGGTAGCGCCTCGCACCGATTCGGTCAACTCGTACGAAACTGCAGGCTTGCCGCGACCTTTTCCACGGTCTCCTGCCAAATCACAGCCAGTCGGTTTGCTTGGTCCGCGGTCATCGCCGCACTGTTCCACCGCCAGCTTGTGACCAGCTGCGGCCCCGCCACGGTGGGACGGATCGCGCTGTAGACGTCGACCGCAAAGCGCAACGGGAAGTCCGGCTCGGGCGCTATCGGAAGCTGTTGGTGCACAGCATTATCCGCTGACGGCAACCAGTGGAGTGGCACGTCTGGACCACCCAGATCGAACCGGCCCAGGTAGTTGAACGCCACCTGCGGATCACGCGCGTGTGCCAGCTCAGGAACTGGATTCGTATACGCGAGCAAGCCGTAATCGACGCCGCCGTGCGGAACCTCATCGAGCTCCGCGGTGACAGCGTCCATCAGCGCATCCGGGCTCGCGTGGTCATGCCCAGCGCCCAGTCGAACCGGATAGAGAGTGGTGAACCAACCGACCGTGTTCGCAGTGTCGACAGCACCACCGACGGCCTCGTCCTCGCGTCCGTGGCCACCCAGCGCGACGAGCATTCCTGCTGCGCCGTCTTGCCCGCGCTCGGCTCGCCAGGTGGCGATGGTGGTCGTCAGCGCGGTGAGCAGCAGCTCGCGCAATTGTCCCGACTTGCCGAGGAGTACCCGAGTCGTCTCGACCGATGAATCCGCGGGCGCGATCTTCAGCATCGACCACGTGTCGGTCGTCGGGTCCGGGTAGCGCTCGCCCAGGACCGGGTCGTCGCCCGCCACCTGCGCAATCCAGTAGTCGCGTTGCGCCAGAACCTCAGGCGCGTCAGCACGACGGCGCAATGCCTGTGCCCAATCCCGGAACGGTGTCGGCTCGGGCGGCAGGACCGGCACCGACGGCGTCTCCGTCAGTTGCGACCACGCGTCTGCCAGGTCGGCGAACAGCACGCGCCAGGACACCGCGTCAACCGCGAGGTGGTGAACGGCGAGCAGCAATAACTCGCCCGAGTCACGTTCGAGCCGGACTGCCCGGACCATCGCCCCAGCGTGTGGGTCGAGCCCGTCGACCGCGGCGCGTGCCGCTTGCGCGATGTCCGCATCCGTCGTCACCAAAATGTCGGCCGCCCTGACGATTCCCGGCTCGCGTGTGACAACACGAGGTCCGTCGGGTGTCTCGACGAGCCGCGAGCGCAGCATGTCGTGACCGTCGAGCACGGCCTGCAGCACGAGGGCCAGGTCGGCATCGCTCACCCGGGGCGGAAGCGTGAGCGCCATCGTGTGGCAAGCGCGCCGGAAGCTGCCGTACCGGAACATCCACGCGAAGTTCGGCACGGTCTCGATTTCGCCGTAGCCGATGTGCTCGGTGGCCGTCGCTCGCAGCGCCGCCGCGTCGATCGCCGCAGCCAGATCGCGGATTGTCGGTGTTGCAAGCACCATTCGTGGACTCACCGGCACCGACTGCCTGCGCAACCGATTGACCAGCGAGATCGCGACGACACTGTCCATGCCCAGATCGAAGAAGTCCTCGTCGATGCCGGGCGCGGGACCGCCGAGCACCTCGGCGAACGCACCGGCGAGTGCTTTCTCCGTGTTCGTACCGGGCAGTGCGCCGGAATCGGACGCGCTCCCGGCAACCAGCAATTTCGCTGCCGCATCGACCAATTCGCGAGTGTCCAGCTTGCCGTTGGATGTGATGGGAAGGCTCGGCAACACGACAAGGCGCGTCGGCACCATGTAGGCCGGAAGGTGCTCGCCCAGTTCGGTCCGCAGCTTCGCCGGTTCTTTGCCGGAGGCGACAACGAAGCCGACCAGCGCGGGCCCTGCAGCGCGGCGCACCACCACGACCGCAGCCGCGGAGACGCCGGACAGCCTGCGCAATTCGGCTTCGATGTCGCCCAATTCGACGCGGTAGCCGCGAATTTTCACTTGATCGTCGACGCGGCCGAGGAACGTCAGCTCACCCGACGGGAGCCGACGCACCAGGTCGCCCGTGCGATACATGCGACGACCTGCGGCGAAGGGGTCGGCGACGAAACGGTCCGCGGTGTTCGCGCGGCGCTCGACGTAACCGCGCGTCAACTGTCCGCCCGCGAGATACAGCTCGCCGACCACACCGATCGGCGAGAGCCGCAGGTGTGAATCGAGAACGTATGCCGTTGTTCCTGCTGTCGGCCCGCCGAGATTCGGTGGCAGGCTGGATCCACGCTGCGCGGTGACCGGGCCGACCAAAGCTTCGACAGTCGTCTCGGTGGGTCCGTAGCAGTTGTAGACGTCGGTGTCGGGCAGCACCTGCAACTGCGCCCACAGCTGCGGACCGATCGCCTCACCACCGAGCGCGAGCACGGACAGCTGCGCTGCCGACGATCGGTCGCCGAGCAGGCCGGCATCGGAAAGCTGCGCGAACATCGACGGCGAGGTGTCGATCATGTCGATCCGTCGGGCGGCGATGCCATCGACCACACCTTGGGCATCCCGCATCTCCGCCGAGTCGAACAAGTGGATTTCGTGCCCGTCGAGTAGCCCGACCAGCGGTTGCCAGGACGCATCGAAGCTGAGCGACCAGGCGTGTGCGATCCGGAGCTTTCGACCGAGGCGGGCTACCGCGGGTCGATAGACGCGGTTTCGGTGGTCGGCGAAATAGCTGGACAGGGCGGCGTGAGTACCCATCACGCCTTTGGGTTCACCTGTCGATCCTGACGTGAAGATCAGGTATGCGCACTGGTCGGGTCGCGCTGCCACTGGAGCAAACTCCGCCGAAAAACCGAGTGCTGGGTCGTCGATCGTGAAAACGTCGACATCGAAATCACCGAGCAAGGGCGCACTGTCGCGAACCGAGACAACCAGGTCCGGGGCGGATTGCCGCAGGACCGATTCGATGCGTGAGATCGGTGCGGCGACATCCACGGGTACGTAAGCAGCACCCGCGGCAAGCGTGGCGAGGATGGCGATGATCGACCGCTCGGACCGTGGCAGTGCCAGCGCGACAACCGATTCGGCACCGATTCCGCGCGCGGTCAGCTCAGCGGAGAGGGCTCCGGCGGCCGCAGCCAACTCGGCGTAAGTGAACTGCACGGCCGCCGTCGTGAGCGCGATCGCCTCCGGCGTGCGCGCGGCCTGGCGCGCGAACTGCTCGGCGATGCCGACGTCCGAGACATCGTCGAGTGCAGGCGTGGTGGCCAACCGCAGGAGATCCGCACGTTCGCCCGGCAGCAGTGGGTCGAGCTCGCCAACGCCTGTGCTGTCAGGCAATCGACGCAGGACAGCCAGCAACCGCGCACCGATGTCGGCGGCCGAGAAGTGCGGCAGCGCTGCTGTCACGGCTTCGATCTCCAAGACGAGCGTCTCGTCGAGGACGTACGCGACGACGGTGAGCGGATAGTGCGCGAGGCTCTCCATCGTCTTCGGCACGAACTGCGCACCGTCGCGCGTGTGAATCGCGGCGGTCGCTGCGCCGATCGGCGCGTTCTCGAACACCAACAAGGTGTCGAACAACGAATCGTGCCCAGCGGCGCGTTGCACGGTCGACAAGCCGAGGAAGCCTTGCTCGCGCATTGCCGCGGATTCCCGTTGCAGCGCGGCGCATTGCTCGACGATCGATGCGGAACGATCGAGGCGAACCGCCATCGGGACCGCATTGATGAAAAGCCCGATCATCGTCTCGACGCCCGCGAGCGATTCGGGGCGACCGGAAACAGTCGTGCCGAACACGACGTCGTCGCGATCGGTCAATGCTCCGAGGACGACAGCCCACGCAAACTGCGTGACGGTGTTCAAGGTGAGTCCGTGCTTGCGCGACCAGGTCCGCAGCGTCGCCGTCGACTCCGGATCCAGCTCGAACCGTGTCGATCCGGGCACGACCCGGCCGACCTGCGCCGAATCGCCCTCGGCCAGCATCAGCGGTGCGCTCACTCGATCGAGATAGTCGACCCAGGATTTCGTTGCGGCGGCGGTGTCCTGCTGGGCGAGCCACCCGATGTAATCCCGATACGGTCGCGGGGTCGGCAGCAGCTCGGGGGCACCTGAGTCATAGATCGCGATCAGTTCGCGGAAGAAGACCGCCATCGCCCAGCCGTCCAACAGGATGTGGTGGGCGGTGAGGATCAGGCGACGAGACTCACCTGCCGTCGCGATGACCACTCGCCAGAGCGGTCCGCGGGAGAGGTCGAAGTTGCGGCGCCGCTCCGACACTTCGAGTTCGTCCAGCTCGTGGGCGGAAACCGCGATTTCCGACCACGGAACATCGACCCAGGTCGGCACGATCTGGACTGGCCGCGGCAGGTCCTGGTCCCAGAACGATGCCCGCAGGTTCGGATGCCTGACGAACATCGCGTCGAAACTCCGATGCAAACGCTCCAAGTCGACGGGTCCGACGATCTCCATGACGAACTGCATCGTGTACAGGTCGACGCCCTCGTCGGCGATCCGCGCGAGCGAAAAGAACCCTTCCTGCAAAGGGCTCAGTGCGAGAACGTCTTCGATACCGGCGGGCTGGGTGCGGTCGACCGTCGTCACTGTCGTGCCTGCCACGCCGAACCGAGCATTGCGAGCGCATCCTCGCTCAAGCCAGACACCGCCATCGGGGCGTGCGACTGCTCGACGACGGGCTCGGCTGGTTTCTCGGCGGTGACGCCGCTGTCGAGCGCCCTGTCGATGGCACTCGCGAGCTCCGCGATCGTCAGGTACTCGAACACCATCTGCGGCGTCAGCGGCAGGCCTGCCTGCGTTGCTCGGCCAGCCCACTGGATCGAGATGACACTGTCGCCACCGAGCGCGAAGAATCCGTCCTCGCGGCCCACATCCTCGATCTCGAGCAGCTCTTCCAGCAGCTCGATGAGTTGGTGCTCGGTGTCGGTCGCGGCTGCACCGGCGAGAACAGCCTCCTGCGCTTGGCGCTTCTCCTCCAGAACGACGAGCACCAGCACGCCATCCGATTCCCACCGGGCTCGGACGCCGCTACGGAACACCCGATCGCCCTGCCCGGACCCGCCCAGGTACAGCTCGCCGACCACACCGCGCGGGACAAGTCGGCCTGCCGAATCGAGCACGAGCGCGCGGACGCCAGGCGCGGGCCGACCCCGGATCGGATCACTGCCTCCGAACAGCACCTGCGCGAGATCGTCGACGCTGAGGTCGGGTGCCGTGCTCGCCGCCTCCAGATCGAGCTGGTTGGCGTGGCCCCACTCGAGCAGCTGCACCCGCTCGCCTCGCGTGAGAACGTCGACATCGCCGACAGCGGCGTCGACGTCATCGGCGAACGAGGTGAGTACTCGGAGCAGTCGGTCCGCGAATTCCTGTCCCGATGCCTCGTCGTACAAATCGGTATTGAGGATCACGCCGCCGTCGAATCCACCCTCGGCATCCGCGAAGAAGCTCACGCTCACGTCGAGGTAGGCGATGTCGAAGTCGAACGGCAATACCGTCAGAGCTGAACCAGCGAGATCCACTCGGTCCGGCGCGGTCTCGCGGAAATGCAGCATGACCTGGAAAAGCGGGTTTCGTGACCTGGTTCGCGGCGGGTTGAGCGCTTCGACGAGCCGCTCGACCGGGATGTCCTGGTTGCTGTATGCGCCGAGCGCGTCGTCGCGCACGCGCGACAGGATCATGCGCATCGTCGGATCCCCGGTGAAGTCGGTCCGGAGGACGACGATGTTCGCGAACAGGCCGATCAAATCGTCGGTCGCCGCGTCGACGCGCCCCGCAATTGGCGTGCCCACCGGCACGTCGTCGCCTGCGCCCAATTTGTGCAGCAGCGTTCCGAGCGCGGCTTGGTACACCATGAACTCGGTCGTGCCGACGAGCTCGGCGGTCGCCTTCAGTCGTTCGCGCAGCTGCGCAGGCACGCTGAACGACGTGGCTGCTCCGCGCACACCGAGGCTCGCAGGCCGCGGACGGTCGTGCGCTACAACGATTTCGTCGGGTGCGCCGGCCAACGCCGTGCGCCAGTAGTCGATCTGCTGCTGTGCCAACCCGCTGACCGCGCCGGTGCCCGGCGCCTTGTCGAACAGTTCGCGCTGCCATATCGCGTAGTCCGCGTATTGCAGCTCGCGGTCCGGCCAGTCCGGTGCGCCAGACCCGGCTCGGCGCGCGGCATACGCAGTCGCCAGGTCCTTGAACAACGCGTCGAAGGACCAATGATCGGCGACCATGTGGTGCACGAGCAGCGACAGCACGCGCACGTCGTCGGTAAGGGTGAACAGGTGCGGCCGGAAGAGCGGCTCGGATTCGACCGCGAAACTGTGCTGCGCGGCTTCGGCCAATTCCCGATCGAGCCGCTCTTGGTCACCGTCGAGCTGCGTGCGACCGACCACGACCGACGCGGCAGGATTGACCTGTTGAAACGGAATGCCGTCGTGCTCCGGGAACGTGGTGCGAAGCGACCCGTTGCGCTCGACGACGTCGCCGATCGCGGCGACCAGCGCTTCCTCGTCCAGCGGACCGTCGATCCGTACCGCCAGCGGAATATTGCCGACCGCGCTCGGACCCTCCAGCCGACGTTGGAACCACATCGCCAGCTGCGAGTACGACAGCGGCACGCGTTCGGGCCGGTCGCGTCTGGTGATCGGTGGACGTTGCGCGCCTTTCGGGATCATGGCCTCCGCGTCGATGACGCTCGCTAGTCCAACGACGGTCGGAGCGTCGAAAGGAGTGCGGACATCGATGTCGACATTGAATTCGGTCCGCACCTGCGCGACCAGTCGGGTCGCTAGCAGCGAGTGTCCACCGAGTTCGAAGAACGAATCGTCCGCGCCCACCGTGTCGCGGCCGAGGATTCGGGCGAACAGCGCGGCAAGACGGACCTCGGTCGGCGTGCTCGGCGCGCGATGCTCGGCAGCCGACGCTGCCATCGGCTCCGGCAGTGCAGCACGATCCAGCTTGCCGTGCGCCGTGATCGGAATTTCGTCGATCGTCAGCACGGCGGTCGGGACCATGTGCTCGGGCAGCGTCGCAGCCACGCGCGTCTTCACCTCGTCGGCGTCGATCGACTCGACACCGGCCGCAGGTACGACATAGGCCACGAGGATCGAGCCGATTTCCGGACGCTCGGTCGCGATGACGACACAATGCGCGACATCGTCGTGAGCCGCGATCGCAGCTTCCACTTCGCCCAACTCGATACGGAACCCGCGGACCTTGACCTGCTGGTCGGACCGACCGACAAACTCCAGGTCACCGTCGGTGTTGCGCCGCGCCAAGTCGCCGCTTCGGTAGATCCGGCCGCCGGGATGGAATGGATCGGCGACGAAGCGCTCGGCCGTCAGCCCGCGTCGATCGAGATATCCGCGCGCTACCTGGTCACCACCGAGGTAGATCTCGCCGACCACTCCGGTCGGTACTAGCTGTAGGGCGTCGTCGAGCAGGTAGAGGTAGACGTTGCGGTTCGGCGTCCCGATGGGCACGATGCGGGTGCCTTGGGGTTCCTCGACTGCGTAGTGCGTCGACGAGACGATCGCCTCGGTCGGACCGTAGTGGTTGCGCAGGGTGGCGTCGAGGATCGAGGCGAACTTCTCGCACACCTCGCCCGGGAGCACCTCACCGCCGACCGGCACGAAGCGCAGCGCATGCCAATCACGCACTTCCGGGAGCAGCAGAAAGCTGCTCAACATCGACGGCACCATATGCAGGACCGTGACGCCCTGGGCCGTGATGACGTCGGCCACGTATCGCACGTCGCGGAACGCATTCGGTTTCGGCACTACCAAACGGGCGCCGAGGGTCAAGGTGACGAAGATGTCCAGCAGCGATGCATCGAAGCTCACCGAGGACGACTGCAGCAAACGGTCGTCGGCGGTCATTCCGAAGTCGGCGTTGAAACTCTCCAAGTGCTCGGCGATCGCACCGTGCCCGACCTGCACGCCCTTCGGCTTACCGGTCGAGCCCGACGTGTAGATGACGTAGGCGAGGTTGTCCGGTCGCAGCGGTGAGCGACGGTCCGAGTCGGTCGGGTCGGCCTCGCTGAGTGCTGCGGCTGCGGTCTCGGCGGCCGCGAGGTCGTCGAGAGTCAACTGCAACTGCGGCTTGGCGTCGTCGATCAGATAGTCGATGCGATCCTGCGGGTAGGCGGGATCGATCGGAAGGTACGCGCCGCCGGACTTGAGGACTCCCAACACCGCGACGACGAATTCCACCGAGTTGGTCAACTGCAACGCCACGATGTCTTCCGGCCCAACTCCTTGCGCGATCAGCCAGTGCGCCAGCCTGTTCGCGCGGGCATTCAGTTCGCCGTAGGTGAACTTCTCGGTATCCGAGGTGATCGCGATCCGGTCTCGGCTGTTAGTCGCCTGCGCTTCGAAGATCGCTGTCAAGGTGCTGAACTGCGGCTTTGTCAGCACCCCGTGCGACTGGCTGAGCACCTTGCCGCGTCCGGACTCGCCGAGCATGTCGACATCGCAGATCCTCAGCGACGGGTCGGCCAGCGCGGCGTCGAGGAATCGCACGTAGTTGTCCAAGAATTGCTCGACGACCGTTCGCTCGAGCACATCACGCTGGTAATGCGCCTCGACGTGCGTGCCGGTGCGCCCGAATACCACCATGAACGCGAGCGGCTCCTGCGAGACCGTATTGCCGACATCGAGCTGTGTCACGGCGACGCCGTCGAACTCGAAGGCCACACGATCGATGCGCGCGCTGAAGCTCAATTCCACGAGTCCGGCGAGACCATCTCGGCCGGCTACGCGTCCCGGGTTGACCGCCCTGATCACGCGGTCGATGCCGAGCTTCTGGTGGGCGAACGCGCCGACGCAGGTCTCGCGCGTGGTGTCGACGAGCGCATCGAAATCGACTCGCGGGTCGAACTGCGCGCGGACGAGGAGGCTGTTGCCGAAGTAGCCGATGAGCGAGTCCGCCGCGCCCCGCCGGTCGGTGACAGGCACCGATATCAGGAAGTCCGAGGACGCGGTGTATCGATTGACCACGGCTTCGAACGCTGCGAGCAGCACCATGAACGAGGTCGCCGAATGCTTGCGCGCGAGCCCGTCGACCTGTGTCATTGCGTCGAGCGAGAGCGCCGCACTGACCGTCTCGGACCGCTTCGATGCGGCGCCGCTACGGCGAGCGGGCAGTTCCAGCGGCTCCGGCAGTGGCTGCAACTGCGAGCGCCAGTAGTCGAGCTCGGCGGGTTCGGCGGCGGACCGGTCAGCAGCGCCGAGTACCTCGACGTCGACGAACTGCGCTGCCAAGGTCGGCAACGGAGCCTGTGACGCATACGCGGCGTTGACGTCGGCGAAGAATACGCTCCAGGAATCGTCGTCCCAGGCGATGTGGTGCGTGACCAGCACGAGAACGACCTGGTCCGGCCCGGTCCGTACGAGGCTGATCCGCAACGGGCGCTCGACGGCAAGGTCGAAGCTGTGGCCATATTCTCGTCGAATGAGCACCTCGAGCCGACGCTCCCGACTGGCGGCAGGCAACTCGGTGAGGTCGTGTTCCTGCCAGACCAGATCGCCGTCCGGCGTCGCGATCTGGAACGGCTCGCCCTCGTCGTCGACCGCGTAGGTCGTCCGCAGAATCTCGTGCCGCAGGACCAGCGCGGTGAAGGCCGCGTGCAGCCGTTCGGTGTCGATCGGCCCGACCAGGCGATACGCGACGCCGACGTTCAGGGTGGTGTCGTCGCGGTCGCGGGTCTGGAGGAACCACATCCGCCGCTGGCCGTCCGAGAGCGGATTGCGGTCCGAAGTGCGGGGTGCCGCAACCACAACAGGCGCAGGGGCTGCGATACCGCCAGCGATCAGTCGCTGGCGGAGCAGTTGCTTGCGACGTTCGAGAACATCTTCCGACATGGAACGAAACCCCTAAGCGTGTTGGAAATTTGCGGCTAGTTCTGCACGAGAAGTCGAACGACTTCATCGAGCGACGCACCGCCGAGAATCGCGGACACCGGCAACTCCCGGTCGAGCGACGACTTGACCCGTTTGCGGAAGTCCAGCGCCTGCAGTGAGTCGAGACCGAGCGCGACCAGCGGTATCGACGTGTCGATCAGGTCTGCGTCGTCGATGCCCATGACGCGGTTGAGCTCATGCAGGACGACGTTCGCGAAGTCGATGCTCGGCGTTGCGAGAACCGGTACTGCAACAGCCGGCGCGGCATCGGCGGGTTTGACGACTGTTGGCGGCGCATCGAGCTCACCGAGTTCGGACAGCAACGGTCCGTACCCGAACGACCCCAACACCGATCGCACGACCGACCAGTCGGCAGCGGCGACGATCGCATTGCGACGGTCGTCGGTCAGACCGACAGCGATCGCATCGGCCGGCGCCATCGGGATCACGCCGGTGCTCCGCAATCGAGCCAGTCCGGCGGCGTCGAGGTCGAAATGGACACTCCACATGCCCCACCCGATGGCAACCGCGTCGATGCCGTCAGCGCGCAACCGCTGAGCAAGCACGTCGAGGATTCGGTTGGTGACCGCATAAATCACTTGGCCACGGCCACCCAAGTTCGCGGCGATCGACGAGCACAGCACGACGCGGGCCTGCTCGGTGCGATGCAACGCGCGCAACACGTTATCGACCCCGACGACCTTGGCTCGTGCGGCTGACTCCACGTGTTCGGCAGTGATGTCGGCGAATTCGGAATCGGAGTAGTCGACCGCCGAGTGCACGATGAGGCTGGCCGGTGCCAGCGCTGCGCTCAGCTCGGCGACCTCCGCCTCGTCGCCGATGTCGCACGCGATCACGGCGACCTGGGTACTACCGATCGACCTGATCTTGCGTACCCGGTCTGCGGTGGCCGCACTCTCGCCGGACCGGCTGAGCAGCGTGATCCGTTCCGCGCCTGCACGAGCGAAGTGCTCGCCGAATTCCAGGCCGAGCTTGCCGGTGCCGCCGGTGATGACGACATGGGACAGGTCCGCGTCGAATGCCTCGTCGGCTGCGGGTGCGGCTTCGACGAGCCGCTTCACGTAGACCTTCCCGCCGCGCAACGCCAGCTCGGACTCTGTCGCAGTGTGCAGCGCCGACACGACGGCCGCGGCCTGCTCCGGCTTCGGCCGATCCAGCGATAGATCGAGGTGCCGGAAAGCAATGTCCGGGTATTCGGTTCCGATGCAACGGAACCCCGCACTCACCGAACCGTTGAACAATTCCGGCGCAGCGTCGCCGTCGAGCACAGTTTCGCCACTCGTCGTCACCAACCAGCAGTCGACGAGCCCGGCGCGCACTTGCGGCCACCACTCGCGGTCACCGAAGAACCGCGCGACCGCCGCAATTGTTGCCGTCGCATCCAGCTCGGTCGGCTCCGGCAGCAGCACGACCAAGGTGTCGAATCCGCTCGTCTCGGGCACGAGTCGACGTGCTGTCGCGCCGTGCTCGATCGCTTCCGCTTCCAGCGCCGTGACCAGGTCGCCGTTGGCATCCGCGAGGTCCACCACCGCGATGGTCCTGGGCTCGAGCAACGACCGCCGACCCAACTTCACCCAGGTCTCGACGAGCCGGTGCGGGTACGTGGCCGGTGCATCCGCGGCAAGGGCTTCGTCGGACAGATACGGCAACCAGAGTTTGCGGTCGTTCATCACGACGGTCGGGAAGCCGCGCAGCGGCAGTTCCACCGGCGCATCATCGTCGGTGCGGAGCACCTCCCACGGATAGTTCGCGTCGTGTACCGCGATGGTCGCGAGATTCCGGGTGAACTCCCCCAGGTCCGGTGCGGTCCGTCGGGACGTGCCCGCCACTCGGAACGCGCCATCTGTTACGACGGTCGACAAGTTCTCCTGCACCGCCAACATCAGCGTCGGATGGTCGGCGATCTCGACGAAAGTATCGATGCCATGTCTTGTCGCGGCCGTGGTGATCGCCTGGTCGAAGCGGACCTTGTTCCGCAGATTCCAGTACCAGTACTCGTCGACGGGGAGATCGGCCGTGATCGCATCGCCGAGCGTTGCCCCGATGCACGGAATATCGGTTTCGAAGAACACGTCGCTGTCGGTCTTTCCAGCGATCGCAGTGCGCAGGCCGTCTTGAAAGTCGTCGAGCATGCAGGTGTGCGCGGGGTACTGAACGCGAATCTCTTTGGCGAAGGTCCCTTGCGCGACCAGCTTGTCGACGATGTCGCAGACTGCCGGCCGATTGCCGGAGATGCAGATCAGGTTCGGTGCATTGATGACGGACAGCTCCATCCACCCCGAATGGCGGGCGAGCAGGGCCTCGCATTCGTCGCGGCCGATGCCGATGACCGCCATCGAGTAGCCCTCGGGGACGATCGCGTCGACGACGACGGCTCGGGTCGTCACCACGCGGATCGCGTCGCGCTGCGAGATAGTGCCGGACAGGTAGGCAGCGGTGATTTCGCCCTGGCTGTGACCGACCGTCACCGACGGCGCCACCCCGTACGAGCGCCACATCGCCGCGAGGCCGGCCATCTGCATGAACATTGCGGGCTGCACGATCTTGACGTTCGCGTCGATCGGACCCTCGTCTTCGAGAACGTACGACAACGGCGAGGAACCGTAGAGCTCCTGGAAAACTGCCTCACAGCTGTCGATTTCGGCCCTGAATGCGGGTGAGCGGTCGTAGAAGAGCCGTCCCATTCCGGGATGCTGGCCGCCCTGACCTGGAAAGACGTACCCGACACGGTGGCTCGCTGCCGGTGTCGTGGTCGCGACCACCTTGGAATGCTCTTCGCCTGCTGCGATCGCCCGCAGTGCGGCAAGCAGTTCGTCCCGGTCGGCGACCATCGCCAAGGCGCGGTAGCGGCGTGCGACGCGGGTACGAAACAGCATCGACGCAATTCGGTCCGGCCCTATTTCGGGATGTGCCGTCGCATAGTCGAACAGCGCGGCTGCCTCGGTGCGCAGCGAACTTGCGGAATCCGACGAGACGAGAACCGGTACGGTTCCGTCCGGAAGCTCATAGGCGGGAATTGTCCTGCTCCTTCTCGGCGGGCATCGCGATGATCGCGTGAGCGTTCGAACCCCCAGCACCGAACGAGGACATGGCGCCGTAGCGCACGCCGTCCGTCGGCTCCCAGTGCTCCAACTTGGTCGCCAACCGCAACGACGACCGATCCCAGTCGACCTGCGTTGTCGGATTGTCGGCGTACAGGCTCGGTGCGATCTGACCGTTGTCGGCGGAAACCAAAACCTTCAGCAGCCCGAGAATCCCGGACGCCGCCTGGGCATGGCCGAAGTTGGTTTTGACCGAGCCCAACAGCGGTCCGGTGCCTGCTGCGCCGTAGGTGTTCTGCAGCGCGGTCAACTCCAGCGGATCGCCGGTGGGCGTCGCAGTTCCGTGGCCCTCGATCATCGTGACCAGACCGGGATCGATGCCCGAGGCAGCGACCGTCTTCGAAACCAACCGTTCCTGCGCCTCCGCGCTGGGCACGATGATCGGTTTGCCTTTGCCGTTGTGGTTGATTCTCGTGGCCAGCACCCGACCGTAGATCCGGTGGCCGAGCCGTCGGGCACGGGATTCCCGTTCGACGACGACCACGCCGCCGCCTTCACCCCACACCGTTCCGGACGCGTCGTCCGCGTACGACCGCACGTGACCGTCCACCGCGAGAGCGTTGTTCTTCGCGAACTCGTAGAACGGAGCGGGTGAGCCCATAACGCAGACCGCGCCTGCCAGCGCCCACTCGCACTCATCGGCGCGGACAGCGTTCGCGGCGAGATGCAATGCCGTAAGCGATGACGCGCAGGCCGCGTCGACGCTGGTGGACGGCCCGGTCAGACCAAGGCTGTGCGACACCCGACCACAGACCGACCCGAGCGCGTAACCCGAGATCCGGTGCCCGGTGAACTCGTTGGCCGAGCCTGCTCGTGGCCCGTATTCACTCAGCGAGACGCCGATGTAGCAGCCGGCCTCCTCGCCCGCGACGGACGCCGGGTTGACGCCGGCATTCTCCAGCGCACGCCAGGCCAGGCGCATGATCACCCGCTGCTGTGGGTCCATCGCGATCGCTTCACGTGGCGACAAGCCGAAGAACAGTGCGTCGAAATCTGCTGCGCTGTCGAGGAACCCGCCCGCGTCGGGCACCGCGCCCCAACCTTCGCGCTCCCCCAGTGTCAGCAGTTCGCCGAGCGGCCAGCCGCGGTCGCGCGGCATCGGGCCGATCACTTCGCGTCCTTCCGACAGCACGGCCCAGAAGGACTCGAGGCGGTCGACGCCGCCGGGAGCCTCGACGGCCATCCCCGAAATGACGATGTGATCGCGAGCCGCGGCTGGTGCGCTGCTCATGCCGTCGTGCTGCGCACAGGCGTGAGCAGCTCCGCAATTTCGTCGATGTTGTCGTTCAAGTAGAAATGTCCGCCATCGAATACGGTGACGTCGACGCCGGAATCCGAATGTCGCGACCATCCGCGCAGGTCGGCAATGGTGATGAAAGGATCGTCGTCGCCGCCGACGGTGTGAATGCGCGCATTGACCTTCACGCCCGCTGCGCACGAATAGCTGTCGAACGCCCGATAGTCCTTCTTGATCACGGGTAGCGCCATCTTCATGATCTCGCGACTGCCGAGCACCGCGGCACCAGTCCCGTTCAACGTCTCGAGGTGATCGAGGATCGCGTCGTCGGACGCCGGGTGATTCGGTTGCGCCTCGACGCAATCGGGAGCAACAGCTGCCGACACGGTCAAGAGGCGAACGTCGAGTCCGGCGGCCTCAGCGGCGCGAACGAACTCGAAGGCGACGATGGCACCCATGCTGTGGCCGAAGATGGTGATGGGTCCGCCCCGGTTGAAGGTCGAGGTCGAGAACTCTGCCAGCGCGCCGTGGGCGAGTTCGGGCAGTGTCTCCGCAGCTTCTTCGCGCGCACGGTCCTGCCGTCCGGGGTATTGGAAGACGACGACATCGAAGGTCTCGCTCAGCTTCTTCGAGAACGTGCGATACGTCGATGCGCCGCTTCCCGCGTGCGGGAATATCAACAGCGTGGGGTTGTCCGCGGCACTCGGCTTGTGAAACTGCCGGCTCCACGCAAGGCTTCGAGCCATTCTGACTACTCCGTGTTCTGGCGGAATTCGGTCGTTGGTTCACGACGCCAGGCCGTTCGTAGCTTAGCGTAGGCTAGCCTAACATCTACCGCTGGGACCGATCGACCGTGCTCGCAAAGAAGCCGCCACGCGCGAGAAAATCGGTGGCGACATGGACGGTGTCATCGTCGGTACGGACCTTCTTGATCAACAGGCCGAGGTTGTGCCCACGGAACGAATCGGGGCCGACGACGACCGCCATGCCGTCACCCTCGCGCACGAACACTCGTCCCGCAGTGCCGCCGTATCGGACCTTCGCGACGGCGGCGTCCACGATCCGCAGCCGCTGACCGCGGTAGAACGTGTACGCGTTCGGATACGGATCGGCGAGTGCACGGACGAACCGCTCCAGGTCCTCGGCGGGCAGTCGCCAATCGATCAAGCTGTCGCTCTCGGACCGCTTGTGGAAAAACGTCCGCTCCGCCGGGTCTTGCGGCGTCCAGGTAGCGGTTCCGGCCTCCAACTCGGCCAACGCTTCCTTCAATACGTCCGGGATCAGGTCCATCGTCATCTCGACCAACGCGGGCGCAGTGTCGGTCGGCCTGATCTCGATCGAGCGCTGCACCAGGATGTCGCCGGCATCGAGTTCTTCGTCCATTCGATGCACCGTCAGCCCGGTGTGGGTGTGACCACTGATCACGGCCCACAGCACCGGCGAGAATCCGGCGAACTTGGGCAGCAACGAGTCGTGCAGATTCAGCGTCCCGTGCGGCGGCAAGTTGTACAGCTCAGCAGGCATCCAGGTGTACCAACTGTTCACGACGATGACGTCGGGTGCGGCTGCGGCGACCTTGTCGATCGTCTCCCGGTCCACGCGTTCGGTGATGTGCACGTCGATGTCGTTCCCCTTGGCGAGGTCTTCGACCGAGTCCGACCAGAGCGACTTGTACGCGTGCTCGCTCGCCGGATGGGTAACCGACAGCACGACTTCGTGGTCCGAGTCGATCAAGGCCTGCAAAGTCCTGTATCCCCAGGTCTGATAGCCGAACGTCACAACGCGCATGGTCTCGCTTTCGTAGGCATTAGCTAGGCTAGGCTAGCCTACCTAAATTCAGGACTGCACCGAGCAGCCGGATGAGGAGTACGAACGTTGAAACCATTTCGCAGCACCAAGAGGGGTTGGCGCCGCATGGCGATCGCTGCCATTGCAGGCGGCGTCGCTCTCGCTTCGATCGGCTGCAGCTCCGACAGCGACTCCGCAGACTCGACCCACGGCGAATCCGTGACCATCACGCACGCGCTCGGCGAGACCACGGTCAAGGGTGTGCCGGAGCGCATCGTCGTCCTCGACGGTCAGTGGTTGGATGCAGCGCTCGCCTTGGGTGTCACGCCCGTCGCGTACTCCGACGTCGTCAGCAAGATGACCGGCACTCCAGCACCGTGGGAGCCTGAATCGCTGAAAGACGTCAAGACGATCAATTCCGGCGGCGACATGGTCGAACAGACGGTGTCGTTCAATCCCGACCTGATCCTGGCCCCCGGGTACGGAATCGACAAAGCGCAGTACGAGAAGCTGTCCCAGGTCGCACCGACAATCCCTGCGCTGAGCACGTCCGAAGTGAGCTCGTGGACCGATCAGGTCACGGCATTGGGCAAGGTCTTGCACAAGGAAAGCGCGGCGACCAAGGTCATCGACGACATCAACGGCCGAATCGACGCCATCGCGGCGCAGAACCCGGGAATCAAGGGCAAGACGTTCCTCACGTCCTACCTGGCGTCGCCCACCCAACTCATGGTGCTCGTCGACGCGAAGGACGGTTCCAGCGAACTCTTCACTCGCCTCGGAATGACCCTCCCGCCGAAGTTGGTCGAGGGTGCGGGCGGCAACAGCCGAATCTCGCTGTCGCCGGAACGTCTCGCCGACCTGAACTCCGACCTGCTTGTCGCGACCGCTACTCCGGAGATGCAGACCCTGTTCAAGGACCTGCCCGGCTACCCAGGGCTGCCGTCGGTATCGAAGAACAGCCTCGCGTTCTTGGACGTCCTCACCGGAACCGCCCTGAACCTGCCGACACCGCTGAATTTGCCCTACATCTTGGACAAGCTCGAACCGGCGATCGTCAACGCCGGCAAGTAGCAGCCGAAGCGAGAGCGGCGGTCCACACCCCCCGGTGTCGACCGCCGCTCGCGTCCTGTCACTCCCGAGCCAGCGCGGACTGTGCATAGCCGCTCATCTCGGCTTCGATCTCCTTGCGAATCTCACCGTGCAGGTCCCGCAGCCCGACCCGTGAGGTCCGTACTTCGACGACCCGAAGACCCTTGCTGGAGTTCGCCTTCCTGGCCAGAACGTCGACGAGCTCACCTTCGGTGACGATCTGATGGGGAATTCCGTGCGCTCCGCACAGTTGGCCGAAGTCGGTCTCGTGCGGTGTTCCGAAGACCCGCTCGAAGACGTCCGCGTGGGCCGGATCGCCCTGCTCGAGCAAGCTGAAGATGCCGCCACCGTTGTCGTTCGCGACCACTATGGTCAGGTCTTTCGGCATCGGTTCGCTGGGACCGGCGAGCATGCCGCCGCTGTCGTGGGCGAAGGTCAGGTCGCCCAGCAGCGCGATCGTGCGACCCGAACTGCCGATCGCCGCGCCTACCGCAGTCGAGACCAGCCCGTCGATGCCCGCGACACCGCGATTCGCGACCACCGTGACGCCACACGGCCGTTTCCAGGTGAGCGCGATATCCCGGATGGGATTGGACGATCCGATGACCAAGGTGTCACCGCTGACCAGTTGGCGGGTCAATGCGCGCGCGACGTGCAGACCGGTCGTCTCGTCGACCGAGTCGAGAGCACGACCGACCGCTCCGTACGCGATATCGGACGCCCGCTCGCACATCTGCAACCAGTCCACCGCAGACCTGCCGACGACGCGCACACTGCGCCCGACTGCATTAGCCGTCCCGGACACATCCGTCCAACTCTTCTCTGCCGCGATCACCACGATTCGGACCGCAGGCGACGAGAGCAGCTGAACGACCTGGCGGTGCAGCGTCGGACGCCCCACCACAACGACCTGCTGCGGAGCCAGGTGCGCGATGGCGTGCGGATGCACCGCATTCGACACTGCCGGTGCTGACGGCTCCGCGATGGTCGGCACGCCGGCCAGCTCCGGGATCTCGCGCGCCCCATGACCGGTGATCACCAGCGTGTTCAAGGTGAGGTCCACGGTGACGGGAGCGTCCATTCGGGCCGGCTCGATCGCAGTCCACGGACCGCCGTCGTCGCGACCGAGCGGAACGTCGACCGGCTGCGGCCCGACCAGCGGCTCAGCGAACGGGACGTCCAGATGCACTGGGCCGGGATGACCGTCCCGCAGCCCGTGCGCAGACGCTGCCAAACGGCAGATTGTCGCTCGCCATCGAATGTTGTGCTGGACGAGCCGCTGACTGTCCGGCGGATAGTCGTAGTCGGCTTGGGAAAGTGTGGCCTCGGCCCGCACCTCGGCGCCGAACACTCCGGACTGCAGGATCATCTGGCTCGCACCAGTGCCGAGCAGTTCGCCCGGCCGGTTCGCCGACACCACCATCAGCGGAAGGTTCGCATAGCTCGCCTCGAGAATGCCCGGGGCCAGATTCACCACAGCCGAGCCGGACGTCGTGATGATCGGTACCAAACGCGCTGTCGCCGTTGCCAGCCCGAGGGCTAGAAACGCAGCGCTGCGCTCGTCGATCCGAACATGCAGCCGGACCTTGCCCTCCGCATCTGCGCGATGCAACGCAAATGCCAGCGGCGCATTCCGCGAACCCGGGCACAGCACCGCATCACGAACGCCGCAGCGAATGAGCTCGTCGACGATCACGCTCGCTTGCGTCAGCGCGGCGGTCACACCGCACGCGCCTCGACGACGCTCATTTCGAGCGGGAGATCACGCACCTCGACCAACTCGAAGCCGGTCTCGACGAGCAACCGGCGGTATTCGTCGACCGATCGTTCCCGACCGCTCGTCATGACGAACATGTGCAGATCGAACGCTGTGGTGACCGGGGTCGGCTCGTCATCGGAGAGCACCCGCTCGACGATCAACAGACTCGAGCCCGCCGTCATCGCCGCGCGGACGTTCCGCAAGATCGCCGCGGACGCATTGTCGTCCCAGTTGTGCAGAATTCGGCACAGGATGAAGACGTCGCCACCGCTGGGCAGACCGGCGAAGAAGTCACCGGCGACAACGTCGGCGCGACGCTCTTCGACGAACGGCGCGAGGCGCCGCTCCCCCGCGGCAACCGCGGCGGGACGTTCGATCAGACGACCGGTGGCCGTCGGAGTCGCGTCCAACACGGTCTCGAGCAGCGTGCCGTCGCCGCCGCCGACATCGATGACCTTCTTGCCTGCGAAGTCGACGACATGTGGCAACTCGGCGACGAACGCGCTCCCCACCGCGATGCCGGAGCTGTAGACGGCCAGCGCGTCCGGGCGACTGGCGAGGAACTCGAAGACAGACTCGCCGTGCGCCTTCGCGAACGGCTGCTCGCCGACTCGCAGTGCCGGTACCAGCTCACTCCACGCGTCGGCGAAGTATTGCTCCTGGTACAGGTTCACGAGGTTGCGCATCGAGCTCGGATGATCCGTCCGAAGCAACTCACCGGTCGCGGTGAGCGAGTACGTCGAGCCATCGCGCTCGACCAGTCCGAGCGCCTGCAGGAATCGGAGCAGGCGCGCAAGCGATTCCGCGCCCACGCCGACCTCGGTCGCGATCCGGTCGACCGGCTGGTCGCCGTCGGCCAGCACGTCCGCGATACCGAGTTCGGCGGCGGCGCCGACCGCGTTGCTGACCCAGTGCCCGATCATCAGCCGCAGTAGCTCCGATTGGTGGAGCCGGACATCTGGTGCGGAGATCGACGTCATAGGGATCGCGCCTTAGTGTCGGCCTGCTCGGAGAGCAGGCGGTACCAGCCGTTTATCGTCGGGTTCTTGGCGAGCTGTCGTAGCGGGATGTCGTAGCCGCCGGCGCGCATCGCACCCGCGAGCCGCATCATTCGCAGCGAATCCATGCCGTACTCGAGCAGGTTTTCGTCGTCGGATGTTTCCGTCCACGACACGAGGCCCAGTGAGTGTGCGGCGGCTGCCCGCACGTCTTCGATGGTCCAGGCTCGGGTGGTCGTCACAATCGCGTCGTTCATGTGTGGTCCTTTCGACATCCGGTCAGTGCTGCTCGCGCAGCTCGGTGGCGATCTCGGCGTCGCTCAGCGCGAGAATCTCGAGGTAGATTCCCGCGACTTCGTTCAGGCGCCCTGGCATCGGCTCGGCCGCCAAGAGGTTCTTCGCGAGTCGCTCGACGGTCAGCGAGTCGAGCAGCATGCGCAGGTCGATGCCGGGGTCCACCAGTACCTCGCGCAGTTCCTTGGTCACCGTGATCGCGATGACCGAGTCGCCGCCGAGCGCGTAGAAGTTGTCGTCGACGGCGACGTCGGGCACGTTCAAGATCTCCTGCCAGACCGCGGCGACCACCTTTTCCAACGCGGTCGACGGCTCGCGGCGCGTAACCGACACGGGAGCCCCCGCCCCGATCGCGGTCAGCGCTCGGTAGTCGACCTTGTTGTTGGCGGTCAGCGGCAGCGCGTCGACGAAACGGAACGTCGCGGGAACCATGTGCAGCGGGAGGAGTTCGAGCAGCGCACCACCGATGGTCCCGGCATCCGAATCGCCGACCACGTGGGCGACCAGCGCACGGCAGCTGTGCCCGTCACCGGCGACGACCGGGGTGACGACTGCGGTCTCCACCGCCGGCAACGAGGCGAGCGCGCTTTCGACGTCCCCCAGCTCGACGCGGTGGCCACCGATCTTGACCTGGCGGTCCCGGCGGCCAACGAATTCGATCTCACCGCCCGCCATTCGGCGCCCGTAGTCGCCGGTGCGAAACAGTCGCTCCCCGGTCGCGGGGTGGAGTGGGAACGATGCGGCGGTTCGTTCGGGATCGCCGAGGTAACCGCGCGCCACCCCGGGTCCGGCGCAGTACATTTCGCCGACGACACCCGCGGGGACCGGCCGCAGTCCCGAATCCAGCAGGAGGTAACTGGTATTCGCGATCGGCACGCCGTACGGCACGGACCGCCAGGCCGGGTCGACGACGTCGACCCGGCGCCAGATGTTCCACAACGTCGTCTCGGTCGGTCCGCCGATGCTGATCAACCCGACATTGGCCGCGCGCTCCCGGAGCTTGCCGAGCAGCTGTGGTGGGACCCAGTCGCCGCCGGTCAATGCCAGGCGCAGGCTCGGCAACTGTGTGGTCGCGGCCGATCCCAGCATGTCGAGCATCGCGGGGACCGAGCACCACAGCGTGACGCGATGGTCGGCGACGAGGTCGGACCAGTGTTCCGGATCGCGATGCCGGTCGGCGTCGGGAATCACGACGGTCGATCCAGCGGTCAATGCGACGAAAACGTCGAAGCCGGACATGTCGTGGTGGAGTGCCGAGACGGCGATCGACGCGTCGGCCGTGCTGACGTCGAACGTCTCGACGGTGTCGAGGACGCAGTTGACGAGGCCGCCGTGCTCGACCATGACGCCCTTGGGGACGCCCGTGGAGCCGGACGTGAACAAGACGTATGCCAGGTCCGACGCTGCCGAAGCAAGGTGGGTCCGTTCGGTCGCAGCGTCGGCGACGGCAGGACCGTCGACGTCGACTAGAACGCTGACGGATTGCGCGACCGCGTCACGGAGGTCCGGCCGAAGTGTCGACTCCGTCAGTGCCGCAGCGGCGCCAGAGCGTTCGAGAATGCTGCGGACCCGATCCGCAGGCAAGCTCACATCGATCGGCAGATACGCACCGCCGGAGGTCAGCACCGCGTAGACCGCGGCGAACTGCTGCCAGCCCTTCCCGACCAGCACCGCGACGATCGGCCGATCATCCTGCAAGGCGAGGGCATTGCCGATTCGATTCACCTGGTCGAGGAGTTGGCCATAGGTGATGGTCGTCGGTCCGTCGATCAGCGCCGGGTGATTGGGCCGGCTCGTCGCGCGTGCCACGAACAGGTCGGGCACCAGGTCCGTACCGCGGTCCAGGTGCCGACCGTCGAGGCGTGCCTCGCTCAGCGGAACGACCCCGATGTCGGTCTGGTCCCACAGCTCGGCCGAATCGGCGAGCCGTTCGAGCAGTTCGCGAAACGCGGTGAACATGTCGTCGATCAGTCCGGGTGCGAACGCCGAATCGACAGTGTCCCAGTTGTAGTAGAGCTCGCCGTCGGCTTCGTGAATCTGCACATCCAGGCTGACCTGGGGTGTTTGCGAGAGCGAAAAGATTTCGGTCACGCGGCCGTCGAGCGGCGTCCGCTCGCCGTCCGACCAGCCCAACGTGCTGGTCAGCACGATAGGCATGCGGGCGCGGTTCGAGTTGCCGTCGCGCCGCGTCAATTCGCGCATGAACCGCAGACCGCTGTAATGGCTGTACTCGAGGTCGTCCCAGAGGGTGTCTTGTATTCGTTCGGCCCGCTCGATGAACGTCGCTGCTGGGTCGTGGTCGATCTCGAGGACCGAGACCGAGGCGAACTCGCCGATGACCTTCTCGACCTCCGGGTGCAGTGGCAGTCGATTCATACCGGGGATGTTCAGCGCGAACCGGGTCTCCCCCGACCACGCCGCCAGGACCTCGCCGAATGCCGCCATCATGAATGCCGACGGGGTCAGCCCCAGGCTGCGCGCGCGCGTGGTCAGCTCCTGCCAGCGCCGCGGCTCCAACCCTGCTTCTCGCCTGGTGAAACGTGTGTTTGCCCTGCCTTCGCCGTTGCCCGAACCTGCTGGGAGCACGGGCGCCGAAGGAAACGACGCCAGGCGCTTCGTCCAGTAACGCTCCGACCGCAGGTACAGCTCCGACGAACCCAATTCCTCGGTCGCGAGCACGTAGTCGCGGAACGACAGTTCGATCGCTGGAAGTTCCGCGGCCGGATCCGCGTACAGCGCGGTGAGTTCGGCCAACAACAATCGCCAGCTCAAGTAGTCGAAACACAGTCCGTCGAAGCCGATGTGGATTCGACTGACCTGGTCGTCGATCCGGCTGATCGCAACGTGCCACAGCGGCCAGGTCCCTGGATCGATCACCACGTGCGAGTACGTCGTGCGCAGCTCGGCCAGCTTCGCGTCCCGTTCACCGACCGAGAGCCCCCGCAGGTCGTGTTCGGTGGGTTCGAACGTCGGCACCGTCGGCACGATGCGTTGTTGGCGAAGGTCGACGTCCACGACCAACCGCAGCGCGTCGTGGCGCTCGATCAGCCGATTCCACACCGCGGTGAATCGCGCGGAGTCGATTGCACCCTCGTATTCGTAATAGCCGTGTGCCGCAACGCCGCCGTACTCGTACGAATCTTCTCGGCCCAACACGTATGCGAGCTGAGTGTCGGTAATCGGGAACGGCTCGTACCGATCCTCGGGAGCCGGGCGAACATCGGGAAAACCTGTGGTCATGCTGTCGCCTTCTCGGGTGCGCTCGACCGCAGCGTCTTCTTGTCGACCTTGCCGATCGCCGTTCGCGGTAGCGCGTCGATCACCCGGACCAGGTCGGGAATCTTGAATGCCGCGACGCCTTGCTCGTTGAGAAATCGGGCCAGTTCGGCCTGCCGCGGCGCGTCGTCACGGGCTACGACGTACGCGCAGCTGCACTCGCCGAGCACCTCGTCGGCGATCCCCACCAGCGCGACCTCGAGGACCGCTGGGTGGGCAAGCAGCAAGTTCTCGACTTCTTCGGCAGCGATCTTCTCGCCGCCGCGGTTGATCTGGTCTTTCACCCGGCCTTCGAAGACGACCTGCCCGTTCGGCAGGTGCCGGATCAGGTCGCCGGTCCGGTAGAAGCCGTCCGTCGTGAACGAGTTCACGTTGTGCTGGCCGCCGCGGTAGTAGCCGCGCACCGTGTACGGACCGCGCGTGAGCAGCTGCCCGACCTCGCCGCGCGCGACCTCGTCACCCGCTTCGGAGACCACCCGAATTTCGTCGGCGGGCGACACCGGGCGACCCTGCGCGTTGATCCGCGTCTCGAGATCGTCGTCGCCGGACTGGAAGCCACACAGTCCTTCGGCCATTCCGAACGCTTGGTGCAACTGACAGCCGAGGGCGGGCTCCACGCGGCGGGCGAGTTCGGCGGCGAGTTTGGTGCCGCCGATCACGACGCGACGCAGGCTCGACAGATCCTCGGTCGCGTACGGCGCCATTTCGACCCATGCGAGCGCGATACCGGGCACCAGGCCCGTATCGGTGACCCCGTGTTTCTCGACCAGCTTGAATGCCGTTCCCGGGTCCGGACTTTCGCCGAGCACGAGCGTGCCTCCAGCGTGAAAGGTCGCCATCAAGCCATGGGTGAGGGTCCAGTTGTGCCCGAGCGGCAGGCAAACCATGTGCCGTGTGGTCGTGTCGTAAGAACTGGATTCGGCAGTCGCGCGACCGCTGTAGGACCAGTCGTCATGAGTGCGTGCCACGAACTTCGGTAAGCCGGTGGTTCCGCCGGACATCAGAAGCACGGCGACGTCGCCGGGATCGGTCGGCGCGTGCGAGGTCGGCTCCTGGCGAAGTGACTCGAGCGAGGTGAACTCCGCTGGATCTCCGAGCACGAGAACGTTCGCGAGCTTGTCGGTCTGGTTGCGGACGGTCCGCGCCAAATCCCGGTAGTCGAATTCGTCGGCAACATCGGGGATCACGTACGCGACGGCGTCGGTGCATTCCGCGAAGTGCACGATTTCGGTCGTGCGATGGGCGGGGAGCGCAAAGACTGGGATGGCCCCGATGCGCAGGAGAGCGAACATCACGACGACGAACTCGACCCGGTTCGGCAGCTGGACAATGACGCGATCGCGATCCTTGATGCCGAAACTGCTCAGTCCGGCCGCATAGTGATCGATCTCGTGATCGAGATCGGCGTAGGTCCACTCGCCGAAACGGTCGATAACCGCCGTTGCATTGGCGAAGGTCAGGCCATACCGGCGCATAGCCGCATCGAGCGGTTCGCCGTTCCAATAGCCGAGTTCCCGGTACTTCTGTGCGAACTCATCCGGCCAGGGTTCGAATCCGTCGAGCATGGAAGCCAGGCTCCTTCTATGTGTAGCCTTACCTAATAAGATGCCCTGACGGTAGCCGAGACGCGATGTTTTCGCGAATCAAAACTGAGGTAAGCCTATCCATACTGGAGGACGGATGACGATCGCTGATCAACAGCTGCGTGTCGACTCGACGGTCGACTCGCTCGAGGCGGTGACGAAGCTCGCATCCTCCGGACTGTTCTCCGAGTACGTCGTCTACGAGCGCCCCGACGACTGCGTGTTTGCGGCGGGAGTGATCGGTCGGATCCAGCTCGACACCAACGAAATCCGCACTATGTGGAACGGCGAATCGTGGCGCAAGGAATGGTCCGGATCGCCCGCCGCTGTTCTCGACGAGGCGTTCGCGACTCTGCCGACCGAGGATACGAATGCGTACGGCTGGATCGGGTTCGAGTTCTGCGCCTACAGCCACGGCGCTGCCGCTCGCCTCGGCCACACTCAGCCGCTTGCCCACCTGATCGTCCCGCGCATCGAAGTGCGATTCACCGACGGCGGCTTCACCATCGTCGGCGGCGACGCCACGGAACAGCGCAGCGTATTCGACCTGCTGGCTACCGAGCCGCCGCGCGTCCCTGCGACCGGCACCATCGACATCCGGACCGACCCCACCGCCTACCGCGAGCGCGTGGCCAGCGCAGTAGCCGAGATCGAGCAGGACCTCTACCAGAAGGTCATCATTTCCCGTCGCGTCGACATCGACTTCGAGGTCGACATGGCCGCGACCTACCGTTTGGCCCGTCCACACAACAACCCATCGCGGTCGTTTCTGCTACGGCTCGGTGGGGTGGAGGTCGCCGGATTCAGCCCGGAGATCGTGGCTTCGGTCGATTCGGCGGGGTGCGTCACCAGCGAACCACTTGCCGGTACGCGCGCCTTCGGGCGTGGATCCGAGCTCGACCTCGCAGCACGGACCGACCTCGAATCGGACCCGAAGGAGATCGTGGAACACGCCGTCTCCGTGCGGACTTCGCTCGCGGAAATCCAGACCGTCACCGAACCCGGCACCGCGGTCGTGTCCGATTTCATGGAGGTCGTCGAGCGCGGCAGCGTTCAACATCTCGCGTCGACGGTGCGCGGCCAGCTCTCCCCCTGCCGTAGCCATTGGGATGCGTTCGACGCGTTGTTCCCCTCGGTGACAGCGTCGGGCATCCCGAAAGAGCCGAGCATCGACGCCATCTTCCGCCTCGACGGTCCGGCGCGCGGTCTGTACTCGGGCGCCGTCGTCGCACTCACAACAGGCCACAGCCTCGACGCCGCATTGGTGCTGCGCGCGATCTATCAAGAGGACGGTCAGGCGTGGTTGCGCTCCGGGGCCGGGATCATCGCGCAATCGGTTCCGGACCGCGAATTCGAAGAGACCTGCGAAAAGCTCGGCAGCATCGCGAAGTACGTCGTGCGCCGAACCAATGCATCAGCCACAGGACAGGACCGACCTTGACCAGCACAGTTACTCCCGCAGTCCTGCTCGACAACGTTTCGAAGACCATCGGCGACCATCGCGCATTGGACAGCGTGAGCTTCGAGGTCGCGAAAGGCAGCGTCCTCGGACTGCTCGGACCAAACGGGGCGGGCAAAACCACGACCGTGAACATTCTCGCCACGCTGCGGTCACCGGATTCCGGCCGCGCGGTCGTTGCCGGCCACGATGTGACGAAAGATCCCGCAGCAGTGCGGCGTTCGATCATGCTCACCGGTCAGTACGCCGCCCTCGACGAACTGCTGACCGGACGCGAAAGCCTGTTGCTCTTCGCCCGCCTGCTCGGACTATCACGGCGACAGGCTCAGGCCCGGGCTACCGAATTGCTCGAGCAGTTCGACCTTTCAGACGACGGCGACCGCCGCATCGGCGAGTACTCCGGTGGCATGCGCCGACGCATCGACATCGCGTGCGGCCTCGTCACCCGTCCCGAGGTGGTGTTCCTCGACGAGCCCACCACCGGCCTGGACCCACGTAGCCGCCAACAGGTGTGGTCGCTCGTCGACGGTCTCCGGAATGAAGGGGTCACGATCGTGCTGACCACGCAGTACCTGGAAGAAGCCGATGCACTGAGCGATCGGATTGTCGTCATCGATCGCGGCGTCGTCGTCGCGGAAGGCACGGCAGCCGAGCTGAAGAAGCGAGTCGGCGACACCTATTGCGAGGTCGTCACCGCGGACCCCGCGCAAACCGCGCAAGCACACGCATTGCTCGCCGACCTCGCGCCCGCCGATCTCGTACCGAACGCCGACCGATTCTCGATGCCCGCCACCTCCGGCGTCGCGACACTCGGTGAGGTCATCTCCAGGCTCGATCAGCACGGAATCCCGCTGGCAGACGTCGCATTACGCCGGCCGACCCTCGACGACGTCTTCCTGGCACTGACCGGGCAGCACGCGGCGACGTCAAAGTCATGACGACGACGGCGATACCCACAACTCAGGATTCCGGCAGCTGGGCCACACAGTGGTCCGCACTGAGCGCGCGCTCGGTGCTGCAAGGCGCACGGGAAGGCGAGCTCGCATTCGCACTCGTCGGGCCGCTGGTCTTCTTCATCTGCTTCTACGTCCCGCTTCGCCACTCGCTGGACGGAAACGGCGGCAGCTACGCGCAATATTTGATTCCGGTGATCGTGCTGCAGGCGATGCTGTTCACGGCGATGTCCGCCGCGGACCGTGCCGCCCACGACACGCACGGCGGGATGGGTGCGCGGCTACGATCGCTGCCCGTCGGCAGGTTGGTCGGAATGTGCGCACGGGCGACGGCGAACACGGCAAGGGCGGCGCTGTCCTTGATCGGCGCCGTCGTGGTCGGCCTGATTTTCGGCTTTCGCATCCATGGCGGCGTCACCCACGTCGTAGCGTTCGCAGGCTTGGCCGTGCTGTTTGCACTCGCGATCAGTTTCGGCGCCGACGCGCTCGGTTCGCTGAGCCGCAGCCGAGAGGCGGCGGGCATCGTGCTGCTCGTTCCCCAGCTCCTCTTGACAATGCTGTCGACAGGAATCGTTCCCGCCGAAGGATTTCCCGAGTGGATTCGCCCGATCGTGCGGAATCAGCCGGTGTCGGTCATCGCCGACGCGCTGCGGGGACTCGCAGCAGGCGACCCGAGCGGCTCGGCAATTGCCGCGTCCCTGGCCTGGATCGCTGCGCTGGGCATCGGCTTTGCGCTGATCGCCATCCGTATCGAACACCGGGAGCGTTGACGTGACGACGACCGAGTCAGTGCAGATCGAGACTTCGGCGAAGGTGCTCGTCCGCTCGAGTGCAATTCAGGCCCAACGGCTGCTGATGCGTTGGTCGCGAGAGCCGCTGATCCTGATCCAATCGATCATCTTCCCGGCGTTCTTGCTGCTGGTCTTCGACCTCGTTCTCGGTCGCACGCTCACCGCGTCCGCAGGACAGGACAGCATCTACGGGCAGACGGCCCTTGTCGCACTCTGCGGAGCAATGTTCGGCGCATTGTCTACCGGACTGGCACTCATCGAAGAACGCGATTCCGGCATCCTGTCCCGATTCTGGGCGTTGCCGGTGCATCGCGCCTCAGGCATCGGCGCCCGATTGATCGCCGAAGTCTGCCGAGTCTTCGCCGGGACCGTCGTCCTCACTCTTGTCGGGATGGCATTGGGCCTGCGGTTCGAGCACGGTGCCCTCGGCTTTGTCGGATTCATCCTCGTGCCGGCCCTGTTCACCATTGGATTCGCAGTGCTGGTGTTGGCAATCGCGGCGCGCGGAACCGGTCGTGCGGTGCTGGATTCGATCTCGATCGTGTGCCTGCTGCTCCTCTTTTTCAACAGCGGTTTCGCGCCGACCAACCATTACCCCGGCTGGCTGCAGCCGGTGGTATCCGCACAGCCGATGAGTCCGGCAATCTCGACGATGCGCGGCCTCGCCGATGGCGGTGCAATTGCAGCGCCGATGCTGCAGACCCTTGCGTGGACCTTCGCGCTGGTCGGGGTGTTCGGCTGGTTCGCGGTGCGTGGTTACCGTCGAGCTGCGGCGGAGTAGGTTCCGCGCCCGCGTTTGGGTACGGAACGTCCGCGGCCGACGCTAATCTTTGTCGGACGCAATAGCGGCATTTCGTGCCTTAGACGCGAGGACCAGCCATGGCCGATGGTGTCCTACCGGGGAGCTCGATCCCTCCTGCGCCGCCCTCGGGATCGAGCCCGTTTCGTGGCGCATTCATCATTCGCGAAGCACACCGCCGTTGGCCGATTGCGCTGCGTGTTGGACTATGCGCGCTGACAACCATCTTCATCGGGTGGGCCGCAGGCGATATCCAGGCCGGGCTGCTTGCCGCGATCGGCGTGTTCACGGCGTCGTACGGCAGTCGGCGCCCCTACCTCAATCGGGCGATTCACCTCGCGGTGATTGCCGTGTGCATCGCCGTGGCGGTGGCACTTGGCGTCTGGGCGTCGTCGGTGGTCTGGGTGGCGGTTCTCACCGTTTCGGCGATCGCCGTCGTGGCGACGTTCGTCTGTAATGCACTGAGCGTCGAGCCTCCCGGTGCATACCTGTTCGTGCTGGTCTGCGCGTCGGGCGCCGCGATGGCCGGAGCGGACGTGAGCCCGGTCCGGGTCGGCGTTCTGGTGTTCGCGGGCGGCGCAATGGCCTGGGTTTTTCATATGGTCGGTGCACTGTTCCAGCCGCGCGGTCCGGAGAAGGCTGCCGTGACCGCTGCCGGAATGGCGGTCGCCGAGTTCGTCGAGGCGATTGGCACGGCCGCCGAAGAGGCTACTCAGCAGCGGGCGGCGCAGGCACTGCTCGAATCATGGTCGATGCTCGTAGCCCGCCAGCATGCCCCGGCGAAGAGCGACACAACGTTGCTTCGGTTGCGCGCACTCAATCGCGAGCAACACTTGGTTTTCGCCGAGGCGCTGAACGTTTCTGCAGGTAACGAGGCTGCCGCAGCTGACCTAGCGAATCGAGCACGCCAACTCGCTGTGCTTGCAGCGGATCCGTCCCGAATCGAATCGGCCGGTATAGAGGTACCGATCGACACGACCGCGACCCCGATCGGTCGGCCGGGCCCGTTCGCTTTGCTGCGAGCGGCCGCCAAGCCCGGGTCGAGGAGCGTGCTCGTCGCAGGCCGAGTCGGAGTTGCGGCTCTGCTTGCCGGCGCAGTCGCGTCCGCATTCGGAATCGACCACGTGTATTGGGCAATCAGCGCGGCAGTCCTGATGCTGCACGGCGATCTCGACTGGCTGCGAACGGTCCAGAAGAGCTTCGAACGGTTACTGGGCACGTGGGCCGGCCTCCTGATCTCCGGTGTGATCCTCGCAGCTCATCCGCAGGGACTCTGGCTCGCTGTGATCGCCGCGCTACTGAAGTTCGCCGTGCAGATGACCACCGTTCGCAACTACGCACTCGCCGTCGTTTTCGTCACGCCGGTAGCAATGATGCTGGCATTCGCCGGTCAGGACATCGACGTCATGCACGTGCTGCTGGCTCGTGGCCTGGACACCTTGGTCGGTTGTGCGTCTGCGCTCGTCGTTTTCGCCGTGACGACACGTCATATGGATTCCAGGCGCCTACCGGACGCGATCGCCCAGACGCTCGCCGGCGTTGGAACTACCGTCCGGTTTCTGGCTCGAACCGAGCTGACCACGCCCGCTGCCAGGGCCGCCCGACGTGACCTACACACCTCAGCCATGGCGTTGCTGCCGACCTACAGCGCCTCCGTTGGCGGGTCCCCTGGTCAACGCAGCGCGGCCGAGCGCCTGTGGCCGGCGGTGGTTGCCACCGAACGGTTGGCGTATCGCATGCTTGCAACCTGCTGGTCCGTCGAACAGCCCGACCATCAGGACGCCATGCGTTCGGTGGTCGATCCCGCAGAAGCCGCCGAACTCGACGCCGCCCTCGCAGGCCTCGCGACCGCAGTCGTTGCCGAGTCGGCACCCCCAGCCATCGACGCGCCCCCGAATTTCATTGCCGCTCAGATGCTTTCTGTCCGAGCATCGTTGGTGTGGTCGAAGCCTGGACCGTAGCGCCTACTCAGGGCCGCCCACGGTTCCGAATACATGCCGAGTCCCGATCGGAACGATGAGTGGCCGATCCGAGACCGGGTCGTTGATCACGGTGGCTTCGAGCCGAAACACATCACGAAGGAGGTCGGCCGAGATCACGTCAGCGGGCGCTCCGGACGCGATGACGCGGCCTTCCGACATCACCACGAGTCGGTCGCTGTAACGGATCGCCAGGTTCAGGTCGTGCAGCACCATCACGACCGTGCGGCCCAGATCGGCGTGCAGCCGGTCGACGAGATCGAGCACCTCGACCGCGTGCGCCAAGTCGAGGTAGGTCGTCGGCTCGTCGAGCAGCAACAGGTCCGTACCTTGGGCAAGTGCCATGGAGATCCAGGCGCGTTGGCGCTGCCCGCCGGACAGTTCGTCGATCGACCGATCGGCGAGGTCGCTGATACCGGTCAGCTCGAGCGCTTCCGCAACCAACGATTCGTCGTCGGACGACCACTGGCGAACCCACGACTGATGCGGATGCCGTCCCCTGGCGACCAGGTCGACGACCGTCAGACCCTCGGGCGCGATCGGGGCCTGTGGCAGCACACCCAAGATGCGGGCGACATCGCGCGACCGCATCTTCGAGATCGCTTTTCCGTCGAGCAGGACGTGTCCGGCCTTGGGCGTGAGCAATCGGGCGAGAGCGCGCAGCAGCGTCGACTTTCCGCAGCCGTTGGGTCCGATGACAGTCGTCACGACGCCCGTCTCGATCTCCAGATCGAGATCGTCGATGACGATGGCAGGGCCGTATCCGAGCGTGACACCAGCCGCGACCAATCGCGATTCCGTCATACCGTCACTCTCCTGTTGGCGCGGACGAGCAGATAGAGCAAGAAGATTCCGCCGAGCGCTGAGGTGATGATGCCGACCGGCAATGCCACCGGGAGCAAGGTGCGGGCAACGATATCGGCGGCGATGAGCAGAATCGCGCCGATGACCGCCGAGGCGATCAGCGGTTCACCCGGACACCGCTGAATGCGTTTCGCGATCTGCGGCGCCGCGAGGGCGACGAACCCGACCGGCCCGACAACGGCGGTCGCGAACGAGGCGAGCAGCACAGCCGCAAGGAGCACCAGGCCCTGTCGCCGTTGCAGTCCGACGCCGAGCGATCGAGCTTTGTCGTCGCCGAGGCGAAGGGCGGCGATCGACGGCACCGAGACCAGGGCAAAGCCCGCTGCGACGACGAAGCCGGCCAGCAGTGGCCACACCTGCGACCAGTCCGTCGAGTTGAGCGAGCCGTTCAACCAGATCTGAGTCCGGGCCGCGTCCTCGATCTTCGCGTAGATCAGCATCCAGCCGATCGCGGCGATGAGCATTGCGTTCACGCCGATGCCGATGAGGATCAGCCGGAATCCTTCGAAGCCACGACGCCACGCGAGAAGGTAGATCACCAACGCAGTCACCAGGCCGCCGAGCAGCGCAGCACCGGTGACGCCGAGAGGCAACAACGCGCCACCGGCCGCGGTGGTTTCACCGAACACGATGACCAGGACCGCGCAGAAACTCGCTCCCGCGGTGATTCCAAGCAGGTCCGGCGAAGCGAGCGGATTGCGCACGGTCGACTGCGTGAGCGCGCCCGCCATCCCGAGCGCGGCGCCGACGAGGACCCCGATGATCACGCGCGGCAGCCTGACGTCGAGCACGATGAACCGCTCGGCGCGTTTCCCGCCGCCGCCGAACACATCGACGACCTTCGACAGCGAAAGGTCGAAGTCACCACGCGCGACGTCGATGCAGATCAGGACCAATAGGACCGCGACCAGACTGAGCACAACGGCGACCGCGAACGGCCGAAAGACGACGGATGCCCCGGCGAAGCGAAGCGCGGTACGTTTCACAAGGCGACCAGTCGTCGTTTTCGCACGAGGGCGATGAAGAACGGAGCACCGGCGAGCGCGAGCACGATGCCGACGTCGAGTTCGGCGGGGCGAACGACGATTCGGCCGACGACGTCCGCGGTCAGGAGGAACAGGCCACCCAGCAGCCCGGCGTACGGCACCAACCAGCGATAGTCGGGTCCCGTGATCGCGCGCGCGACATGCGGAACCACCAAGCCGACGAAGGCCACTGGACCTGCGGCGGCAGTCGCGCCGCCTGCCAACAAGGTCACGGCTAGCAGGCCGACGGATCGGTTGAGTGCGACGTTCGTGCCCAGTCCGCGTGCGACGTCCTCCCCAAGATTGAGCACATTCAGTGCGGGCGTATTCGCAGCGGCAAGGATCAGTCCGACCACGATGAACGGCAGCACCTGCCAGAAAATATCCAGTCCGCGTCCGGCGACCGAGCCGATCACCCAGAATCGATAGCTGTCGAGCGTGCGGATATCCGACACGACAACCGCGCTCGTCATCGCTTGCAGGCACAGCGTGACCGCCGCCCCGGCCAGCGCTAGCGTCATCGGCGTCGCCGCGGCCGACCCGACCGATGCGATCCCGAACACCACCGCTCCGGCGATCAGCGACCCTGCCAGTGCGAACCACACGTACTGGCTGGGGATTGTCAGGCCGAAGGCATAGATGGCGATCACCACGAGGAATGCCGCGCCTGCGTTGAGTCCGAGTAGTCCGGTGTCGGCGAGCGGGTTGCGCGTGTGGCCCTGGATCAGAGCACCCGCGACGCCGAGCGCGACGCCGACGATGAGCGCTACGACGGTCCGGGGAATGCGCAGCGTCTGGACCAATTCATCGGACGGAGTGCCCGACGGGGTGAACACGCCGTGCCACACTTCGCCGATCGAAATCGACAATGCGCCGACCCCGATACTCGCAATGGCGACCAGGACGAGGAGCGCAGCCAGCACAGCCACACCGACGAGCCGGCGTTTCCTGACGGTCAACGAATTCGAAGCTCCTCGACTTGCGCATTCTGCGCATAGTCCTTGGCCCCTCGTCCGGCAGGCACCGGGCGCAGAATGCGGTCCGACAGTGCGCCGAGGCAACTCAAGTTGGGGAAGCCCGGACCCTGGGCGACGCCTGCGAGATTCGGCAGATACAGCTTGGGCGACAATCCTTCGATCGCAAGGTCGTAGCCGATGGCGGATTCGATGCGCTCTTGGGTGATCGGCCACCCGACGGCGAGTTCGAGCATGTCCACTGCAGCCGGGTCGAAGAGGTCGAGAAACCACAGCGGCTGACCGCCGGTTGCGTCGATGACCAGATCGAATGCGTGGGTCTGCTCGGATCGCGATTCGTTGTGCAGTGTCAACTCGATCAGGTCACCGCGTTCTTCGACGCCGACGACTCGACCTTGTAGATGGTGGACGCGAGCGTCACCGAGAAGTGATTCCTGCACGCGGACCGAGAAGACTCCGCGGTCGGTCCGCCTGATGACGTCGCGTCGTTCGTCTTTGCTCAACGTCGCCCATTTCGAGGGGTCGCTGAAGAGGGTGTTCTCGAAGAAGCTCTCGCCGCGGGTATACAAGGTCGCCATCGGTGAGATGACCGAGATCGCCATTGCGTCGTGGCGCGACAATTCGTCCAATGCCGACCCGGCGGTTTCGCCGCCGCCGATCACCGCCGCGCGCGAGGACAGCGGGATCTTCCGACGACCCGCCAGATCCCAGAACTCCGCAATGGACAGGATGCGCGGATGTTTGCCGATCGCCTTGCCGCTGAACCCTGGGCCGGTGATCAGCACGCCGTCGGATTCGATGATCGTCGACGTTCCGCCAGGCAGCTCGACGGTCGATTCCCAGCCGCTCGTCGTCGGCGAAATTGTGCGGACAGTACCTATAACAAGGTCGAGCTGCACCTTCTGGGCGACCCACTGCAGATACCTGGCCCAGAAGTGGTGCTGCGGACTCGGCCGACCGCGATCGATCCACTCCGAGTACGTTCCGTGCTCGATCAGGAAGGACGACCAGCTGTAGGCGATCATCTTCGCGTTGATCTCGTGGTTGTGCGTGCGGGCCACGTTCGACCGATACGGGAAGCCGACATCCTTTTCCGGACTGGTGCCGAGCCGGTGATTGCCGTCGGTCCAGCCGCCGCTGGCCAACCAGTTGCCGCCGACAGCCTGCGCTTCGACCACGATCACTCGTGGTGCGGGCAGTCCGACCGCACGCATCGCGGCTGCTTTCGCCGCGACGGCCAGGGCTTTCGGACCAGCTCCGACGACGAGAAGCGTTTCCACCGACCAACTCCGTACTCTCAAAAGGTTGTGTAAGCCTAGCCTAACCAAAGGAGCGGTCAGAACGGGTTACGGCCGTGCATCCAGTACGCCTGCGATTTGATCGACTTCTTGTCCAGCTTGTACTTGGTTTTCAGCACACCGACCGTGGCGCGAGTCGTCTTCATTTCCGAGCCCACCCACCCGAAATAGCCGCTCGCATCGAACGCGGCCCCTTCGACCGCAGCCACCAGCGCGTTGCCGCCCTTCTCCCACGGCACCCACGTGACCTCGGTGTTCGCGGTCGCCGCGACAGGCAACGTGCGGTCATCTTCGTGCTGCCACTCGAGCCAGACCTTCGCGGGCGCGCCGTTGATCGCGCCGAGCAAGGTGTTGATCGCGGGTAGCGAAGCGCTGTCGCCGACGATCAGATAGCCCTCCGGATCAGCCTCGGGGAATGCGAACTTCGATCCCATGATCGTCGCGGTGATCTTTCCGCCGATCTCGACTTCCCGCGCCCAGTTCGGCGCAGGTCCGTCGTGGATCGCGAACTCGAGGTCGAACGAGTCGTTCTCGCGGTCGGGGTTGAGGATCGTGTAGGCGCGCTGCTGCATCACCTTGCTCCCGTTTTCGAACCACAGCCGGATCCACATGGTCGGATGCGGAGTGCGGTCGACGAGCAGTCCGCCCGCGTCGAAGTTCAAGCGCACATAGTGCGGGGTGACCTCTTGCCTGCCCGTGACGGTCAGTTCGAAATCCGGTGCGCCCAAAACCTTCATCACGGCACCCTGCCAGCCCCGAGCTTGCCTCGTCACAACGTTCTCCCCTGCGTTAGTTAGGTAAGCATAAGATAACACCGCGTTCTGAACAGCTGCCACCTCGTTAGGCCTGATTTTCGGTAGCCGCTCCGTAACGACCCAGTCACGTCGGTCGCGAAGCCACCCCTCGCGGCGACGGACCAGGCATCGTCGGGACATGCGCCTATCGATTGCTGCCACTGGATTCGCCTGCACCGCTGCCGCCGCTGCACTACTCGTCTCGGCCGGGACGGCCTCTGCGGCGGACGGAAACACGAAGACGACCATCTACACCCTGGCGAACCCCGGCCTCTGCGCCGGCATCATCGATGCAGGTGTGGGGCACTATCCGAGTTCAGCGGTGCTGGGCCTCACCGGAATGCTGTACGGCGTCGGTCCGTGCTCGGTCGAGTTGACGTTCCATTTCAAGCGCCAAAGTGACGGACTGACCGTCGATTACAAACGAACGCTGAACGGTCCGGGAGCGGTCGGAACCTCGAAAGACGTCGTCGGACCTGGCATCGGGATCTGGGACGTCACCATCACCAGCAATGCAGCCAGCTTCGGTGCCCAGCCGATGACTATCGACGTCCCGCAGTACCAGGGCTAACGGCACAAGGAGACGGCCGCCCGGACCAACGCCGCCTGATGTAAGGCGTCGACCCGCGCGACCGCATTGAACACGCTGCGCGACAACGAACTGGCGCAGTCGGGACCGGTCAGCGTGTCTGCGTGGAGCGCGATCTGATCGACGATTGCTACGTTCACCCGGTCGATGACCGGCCGGACCGCACCGAGATCGGGTCGCGCGCTCGGCGCTGCGGCGGGGTCGAAGCGCCACCACGTGTGCAAACCACGCTGGACCGTCTTGTTCGCCTCGATCTGGCCAGTGAACACGGACCGGACCCATTCGGCAGGCAGTCCTTTGGTGGAGCCGAGTTCTGTCATCGCCAGGTAGACCTGAGCCTCACGCTCGGGATCGTCGATCGGCGACGGGGTCCCCCACTTTGCGGCCGCAACCGAGTCGGCGGTTGCGAGCCGTTCCAGGGTGAGGTCGACGAGGGTATCGAGTGGTGCCGGATCCGCAGCAGCCCTCATCGGGGGCAGTGACAGGGCCAGAGCAACGGTCAGGACGGCGAAACGCAAGAAACGCATCGTGATCACCCTTCTATTACACTGTCTAATCGACTCATCATCCGAGCGGCATTGCGGCTGCTCGAGAGCTGGATAGCGCGGTCAAGCCCACCAGCGAAGTTGTGAAGCTTTTCACAAGAACTCGCCAGAACTTCTGGTGTGACACCCGTACCTGTCACCCTTGAGAAACCGTGAAACAGAATTCGGAGCCTTCCATGAGCAGACATCAAGCCGAAGCCGAGCCCCGGGTCGCCATTATCGGCAGCACCCTGGCGTGGCTGGGTGGTGCCCACGCGAGCAAGGCCAGCAACACCCCGGAACGGGGCGCGTACGAGGTCGCGGGTCTGGTCGTCGTGTTGGGTGGCTTGCTTGCCTGGCTGGTCGCTACCGTCGCCGTCGCATCCTCCACAACGTTACCGACCGCGGTAGTTGCGCTGTTCACGCTGCCGATCGGCCTACTGGTCGCGGCTCTCCAACGCGCTCTTGCGAGCGGTCGCCAGACGAAGTTCGGCGGCCTGCTCGGTCGCGGACTCCTCGCTCTGTTCATCGGTCTCGTCCTCGGTGAGCTCGCCTCGATCGGCATTTTCAACGGCGCGATCGACCGCGAACTCGACCAGCAGTCCGCACAGCGCGCAGCAAGCGCGCCCGCAGTCGTAGCTGCCAATCAGACGCTCGAGCAGCTTCGCGGTGACAAGTCCAGCCTCGAGAACGCCGTCCGTACCGCACGCGATCACGCGAACGCCGCCGAAACCCGCGCCAACTGCGAATACAACCCCACGCCGGGCTGCCCTCCCGGAATCACCGGTGACCCAGGCGTCGGACCGCAGACCCGTACCGCCCGTGAACTGTCCGACGACGCAAAGCGTGAGCTCGAGCAGGCGAAGACGAACCTCGCCGATCAAGGCAAGGCCATCGACGACAAGATCGCGGTCGCGGAAAGCGCCAAGAACGAAGCAGCCGTCGTCGACCGCGGTCTCGGCGCTCGTTGGACAGCGATGCACGATTACACGGTCGCCAACTTCGGTGCGCTGTTGCTGCGTCTGCTCTCGATCGCATTCTTCGCCGTCTTGATGTTGCTGCCCCTTCTGCTCAAGCTGTGGCGTGGCGAGACCACTGTCGATCACCGCGCTGCCGCGCATGCCGCGCGGGAACGCGCGGAGCTGGACGCCGAGACCGCCATCGCGCTCAAGCGCGCGGAGGTCCGGGCCGAAGCAGAACGCGTATGGGCCGAGCAAAAGCTCACGTCCGCGCGCTTCGCCGCCGAGGCCGAGACCGCGATCGAGCGCGAACAGCAGCGTCGCCGCGTCGCCGCCGCATATGAAGAGCCTGCTTCTGTCGGTTACACGCCTCGCCAGCAACTGCCGACCGCACTGGACATGCCGATGGCTGCCCTCCCCGCCGCAGCCAAGGCGCACGAGGCCGAAATCGAAGCCGAGCCCGAGCAGCAGTACCTGCCGGTCGCGTTCGACGCACCGCTCGACTACGTACCCGGCCGTGAAGTGAACAACCTGCCTGCGGTCGTGCCGCCTGCGCGGGTCGAACCTCGCAAGCCTGAGCCGCCGAAGGCTCCGTCGATCGGCCTGCCGAAGCTCAACCCGCTGCCCGACTTGGCCCGCGCTGTCACCGGAGCGGTCAAGCCGTTCGTGCCGCCGGTGGTCTCCAAGATCACGAGCACCAATCCGCTCAAGTCTGCGCGCAGCGTGTTCGAGGAGTTCGAAGAGATCCGATTCTCGTTCTCCCGCAAGCGGACCGTGACCGTCGACGAGCAGGTCGCCGAGCCACAGGTCACCACGACGACCACGCAGGTAGACCAGCTGGCCCCGCCGGAGCCGGCTGCGAGCGCGCTTCCCCACTACGCGTCGACGCGAGTGTTCGCCTCCCGCACCGCCGCCGACCCGCTCGGCCTGGACTACAACCCGTGGGCGACGGATTCCCTCGGCGCCGCGGCACCGGAGGACGTGTCCCGCGGACTCACCGAACGCGAGGGCCACCCCGAGCTGGCCGAACGCAAGGGACCGCGAGAGCTCGACGAACGTCAAGGGCCGCGAGAGTTGCCGTCCGCCTGATTCATTGGTGTGGCATCGTTTGTTTCATGATGAGCAGACGGCTGGCCGTTGTCGCGGTAGCAATCGTGGTCACAACGGTCGGCTGCGGGTCGACGGGCAGCAGCACCAACACCAAGGACGCTGAGCGCGCCTTCGATGTCGCCGAGCTGGATCCGTCGCACAGCGCGTGCACGGATTTCTACGGCTTCGTCAACGACAAGTGGATCGAGGCGGCGAAGATCCCCGCGGACAACTCCAGCTACGGCCTTTTCGACGAGCTGTACGACCGGACGTTGGACGCGCAGAAGGAGATTGCGGAGTCCGCCGTCGCCGATCTCGGCTCGCTGGACCACGATTCCGACCGCTACAAGATCGGCAAGATCTATCAGGCCGCCTTGGACGAGCAGGCGATCAACGCCGCAGGCGCCAAACCGCTCGAACCTGACCTCGCCCGCGTCGACCGCATCAATTCACCAGCTGACATCGCTGCCTTCATTCGCGAAGACGCGGAACGCGGCGGGGGCATCGTGCTCGGGCTGGGTGCAGGCTCGGACTTCAAGGACGCCTCGAAGCAGATCGGATTCGTATACTCCGATGGCCTGCGATTGCCGTCGAAGGAGTACTACACCGACCCGACGCACGCGGACATCCTCGATGCGTACCGCACCTACGTCACGACGTCGCTGCAGCTCATCGGTGTCAACGATGCCGATGCCGCCGCTCAGTCCGCACAGGCCGTCGCATTCGAATCACAGCTCGCGGCAGCAACGCTCTCGCCCACCGAGGCGCGCAAGCCGGAAAACCAGTACAAGCTGGTGACTGTCGACGAGGCAAACGCCATCACGCCCGCCTTCGACTGGCGAGCCTTCTTCACCGCGTTGAAGGTGTCGCCGGACGAAAAGTTCTCGATGGCGGAGACCCCGTTCTTCACCGAGCTGAATACGTTGATCACCACTGCCCCGATCGAGCAGTGGCGCGCGTACTTGCGCGCTCGGGTGGTCGACCGGGCGGCGGCTCGGCTCGCTCAGCCGTTCCGGGACAACCGGTTCGAGTTCAACAAGCAGCTCTCCGGCGCCGCCGAGCAGCCCGCCCGCTGGAAGGTCGGCGTCTCAGCCATCAACGGTGCAATGGGTCAGGCCGTCGGCCACCTCTACGTGGACAAGGCGTTCGACGCGACCGCTAAAGAACGCGCGGAAAAGCTGGTGCGCAACATTCTCGATGCCGTGAAGGCGCGCATCGAGAAGGTCGAGTGGATGAGCGCCGAGACCAAACAGAAGGCGATCGAGAAGTGGTCGTTGATCGTGCCCAGGATCGGTTACCCCGACAAGTGGCGCGATTACTCGGGGCTGAAACTCGATGAGTCGTCGTATTACGCGATGCTCGAGTCGGCTGATCAGTTCGCCCACGAGTACGACCTCGCCAAGATCAACAAGCCGACCGACCGCACCGAGTGGATCTCGACGCCACAGACGGTCAACGCGTTCTACAGCCGCGACGACAACACGATCAACTTCCCCGCCGGCATTCTGCAGGCGCCGTTCTTCGATCCGAACGCCGACGACGCGCTCAACTACGGCGGCATCGGTTCGATCATCGGTCACGAAATCACGCACGGGTTCGACGATCAGGGCAGCAAGTTCGACGGCAAAGGCAACCAGGTCGAGTGGTGGACCGAGGCAGACCGCGAGGCATTCGAGAAGCGCACGGACCGACTCGTGCAACAGTTCAACGGCTACGCGCCGCTGCCGAGCAAGCCGGACCTGCACATCAACGGTGAGCTGACGCTCGGCGAGAACCTCGCCGACCTCGGCGGCATCAACGCCGCATTCGACGCATACAAGAATGTGGACCCCGACGAGCGAGCCAAGGAGATCTCCGGCTACACCGGCGACCAACGGTTCTTCCTCGGCTTCGCGCGGCTGTGGCGGGAGAAGCTTCGCGACGAGTCCGCAGCTACCCAGATCAGCAGCGATCCCCACTCGATCGCGAGCTACCGCGTCAACGGCGTCGTGCCTAACGTCCCGGCGTTCGGTGAGTCGTTCAAGTGCGCACCCACCGATCCGATGGTCAGTTCCGATCCGGTTGTGGTCTGGTAGGCCGCGCGTCGGGTAGCAGCAACGCCGCGAACAGCCAACCGACCAAACCGGCGACGATCGGTGCGCCGGTCCACATTTCGGTGATGGTGGGGATGCGCCATTCGACGACGCTTGCCGTCGCAAAGTACAGCGACCAGGTCAGGAAGGCGAAGACGGCGCCGAACACCCAGAATGCGGTCCGGCGGTCACCGGCGGGCTGAATGCGTCGTGCGACGAGGTCGCCGAGGATCCCGGCGATCAGCACCGAGCCGAGCGTGCTGAGGTTTTCGAAACCAGTCAACGCGGCCGACACGACGATCGATGGTGCGACCACGATGGTGACCGCACCGAACGGCAGCCACCACCGTCGCGCCACCACGAGGATCGGCGCGAGCAGAACAAGGTTCGTGACAACCAATTTGACTGCGAGCCAGGATGACTGATGGTCCGCGGTCGTCGAGAACGAGTCGACGATATTCGCCGCGCGATAGGTGAGCGCGTTGCCGTAGTTGAGGAAGAGCAGCACCAACGACGTCGCCAAGCCCAGTGCGAGGAGTGCGGGCCACAACTCGCGGACCGACGGTCGCTCCGACAACCGCGGGTCCACCCACGCAGATCGCAACGGAGCCAGCAAGATCAGGATCATCGAGGTGAGCAGGCCGAGGTGACTGGGGCTGAAGAAGATCGATGTGTTCTGCTCGATGCCGAGAAACGTATGCCACAGACCGTCCGCGACTCCCGAGATGGCGAACAACGGCAGGACGACGAGCGCCGCCCCATATCCGAGCGGAACCGCCGCCGCACCGCGCCGACCGCGTTGAAGCTGGCGCGCCACCAGCCAGCCCACCCATGCTGCGGTAGCCGTGAACCCGCTGTAGAACACGGCATGCCAAGGGGTGAAGAAGGTTTCGAGCTTCGGCACGTTTGCGTGCGCCCATGAATCGAGGAACAGACCGATCACGAACCACAGTGACAGCGCGATCATGACGACGTTGTCGCGGCGCGACGCCGACGGTCGAGGGTGCTGTGACGATGTCAGTAAGTCTCGAATGCCTGAAGCGCGGTCGAGCACGGCCATCGACGGTCCTCCCCCGGGGTCTGCAACTCGTTACCCCTTCGAACGTACCGCCTTGACTGACGAAGCCCATTCCATGCTTGTGAGTCTTTTAGGAGTCCAGGGACTCCTAAAAGACTCACGAGCGATAAAGGACTCCGTTAGAGGTGGCTCATCGTGAAGCCGGCACCAGCGGGCGCATCACCGTTGGCGACGTACAGCACGTGTAGCGCGTTCGGCTGTGCAAGCGGTGCACCGTTGCAAATGTTGTCGCCGGCAATGCAGAAGTTGATGGACTTCGCCGCGTATTGCGGTCCGAGCACGATCGGCGGAGCGCCGGCGTCAGTCATGAAACGGTCCGAGGGCTTGGCGTACAGCACAACTGCGGCGACGTGGCTCGCCACTTCGGCGGGCATCGGCGTCGGCAGATACTGCAGATACTCCGGCGGAGTTCCCGGCGGCGGTCCTGCCATGGTCGCGAAACCAGCCACCACAGCGCCCTGCGAATATCCGCCGATCACGATTTTCGTGCCGGGGCAGGTGGCAGCAATGAACTGGACACGGGCTTGCGCGTCTTTGATGCCATCCAGTACCTCGTGCGCGAGGCCCAACCTGTCTGCGAAGTTGGCGCTGGCCGGATAGTTGACCGCATAGGTGCTGACCGACTTCCCGATGGCGGCCAGGCGGAGCGACTCGGTGAAGGCGATTCCGGTGATGCCGAGCGGACCCCCCGGCTCGACAGTCCCGCGTGCGAACACGACCTCGATATCGGAACACGGTGCGGCAGAAGCTGATTGGGTCGGCAAACTCATCGGCAATGCCACTGCCGCGATTGCAGCACACATAAATCGCGCCAGAGAACGAGCATTCATCGTTCGCACAGTACATTCCATAACGGTTCAGTACCCCCTTTCACTGCCGCCCAAGCAGCGAACAGTAGATGTTCCTGTGGACGCCAGCGAGTCGTCCACAAAGAGTTCGGAGCGGAGGCCCCGGCGGGTTGCCCTCAGCGCGGACTGAACGAGAATTTGCGTCGTGAAAGAAAAAGGTCACGAACCCGTTCGAGTTCGTGACCTTTATTTGTGGGCGAAGGGGGACTTGAACCCCCACGTCCCGAAGGACACTGGCACCTGAAGCCAGCGCGTCTGCCATTCCGCCACTCGCCCGAGCGACCGAGGAAGATTATCACGCCTTCCGACTGACTAACGATACGGCCCGAACAGCGTGATGAACGTCGCGACTGTTACAGGTGTGGACAATGATAGATATCATGGCGTAACTGCCCGCAATGTGTGACGCGCCGGATTGGAGGCTGCCATGAAGATTGTTCAACGTTTCGAACGCAAGCTGCAAGGCGCCGTTGGCGACGCCTTTGCCCGTGTGTTCGGCGGCAGTGTGGTGCCCGCCGAGGTCGAGGCCGCGCTGAAGGCGGAGGCGTTCGACCACATCCAGGAGCTGGAGGGCGGCCACCTCCTCGCGCCGAACAGCTATGTCATCACAATCAACAGCTCCGACCACGAAAAGCTTGCCGCCGACCACGACCTCACTGTTCGCGCGTTCTCCCGCCACTTGGAGGACTACATCCGTGAGCAGGGTTGGCAGACGTTCGGCCTTATCAATGTCCAATTCGAGGCGTCGCCGGCGCTGCATACCGGCCAGTTCCGAGCGAGCGGCCGGGTGGATCCGGACGCAACGGCAATGCCTTCGACACCAAGTCCATCCGCACAACCTCGATCAGGAGCTGGCCCAATGACGCAGAACTCAGGCTACGACCCCAGCCGTGAGCCCGCGGAATCGAACGACCCCCACGCGGGTTACGCACAGCCTGGCTACCAGAACGGCGCCTACCAGCAGGCTTACGGTGACCAGCCGTACCAGAACGGGTACGACCAGCAGCACTACGGCGGTCAGCAGAACGGGTACGACCAGAACCGCGCCTACGGCCAGCAGCCTGCGTACCACGATCCGAACTACGGCCAGCAGGGCTACCCGCAGCAGGGCTATCAAGATCCCAACTACGGCCAGCAGCCCTATGGCGGCCAGGCCTACCAGGATCCGGGGTACGGCCAGCAGGCTTACGGTCAGCAGGCGTACGGCCAACAGGGCTACGCCGACCCCGGCTACCAGGACCCCAACTACGGGCAGCCCGGCTACGCGCAGCAGGGTTACGGCCAGCAGCCTGCGTACGGCGGTTACGACTCCAATTACCCCGCGCAGGGCACGGCCTATTCGGCCACCCTTCAGCTCGACGACGGCAGTGGCCGGACGTATCAGCTCCGCGACGGCTCCAACGTGATCGGCCGCGGGCAGGAGGCACACTTCCGCCTCCCGGATACGGGCGTTTCGCGTCGCCATTTCGAGATTCGCTGGGACGGACAGGTCGCGATGTTGTTCGACCTGGGCTCGACGAACGGCACGACAGTCAACAGCTCACCGGTCAGCCAGGAGTGGCAGCTTGCCGACGGCGACCTGATCCGGGCCGGCCATTCGGAGATCCTTATCCGAATCGCTTGAGCCACGAAACCTTTTCGCAGCGGAACCGCGCCTAATATGGCAGAAATCGCCGGGCGATTCCGTATCGTGATTGCGCATCCCTATCGTGATCGACAAGGGTCTGTAACTCATGGGCGTTCCTCAGGCTCCACGCCTGCGGCACCCTATGATGCTGCAGGAGAAAGTGCGCATCACGAATGCGTGCCGGGGGATGCTGTCGCAATTGCCCGAGCCGAACGAGGAGGTGGACCGCTATGCAGGGCCTCATCCTGCAGTTGACTCGAGCGGGCTTTCTCCTGCTTCTGTGGTTGTTCGTGTGGGCGGTTCTGCGGACGTTGCGAAGCGACGTTTACGCTGCATCAGGAATTCGGATCCAACCGCGCGCATCGCGCAGCGGCAACGTTCTGCCGTCGTTCAATCGCCACAAGGGTGCCAAACACTTGGTCGTCACGCAGGGATCTCTGGCAGGCACGCGAATATCGCTCGGCACGCAGCCGGTGCTGATCGGGCGAGCCGACGATTCGACGCTCGTCCTCACCGACGACTACGCCTCGACCCGGCATGCCAGACTGTCTCCTCGTGGCTCGGATTGGTATGTCGAAGACCTCGGCTCCACCAACGGCACCTACTTGGATCGCGCCAAGGTCACGACGGCGATCCGCGTGCCCCTCGGCACGCCGGTCCGGGTCGGTAAAACAGTGATCGAGCTGCGATCGTGACCCTGACTCTCCGCTATGCCGCCCGCAGCGATCGCGGCCTCGTGCGTTCGAACAACGAAGATTCGGTGTACGCAGGAGCACGGCTCCTCGCTCTCGCAGACGGAATGGGTGGGCACGCAGCCGGCGAGGTCGCGTCGCAGCTCATGATCGCGGCGCTTGCCCACCTCGACGACGACGAGCCTGGCAACGACCTCCTCGGCAAGCTCGAAGCAGCCACTCGCGAAGGTAACGCGTCGATCGCCGATCAGGTCGACGACGAACCCGAGCTCGACGGCATGGGCACCACGCTTACGGCGATCCTTTTCGCAGGCAAGAAGCTCGGCCTGGTCCACATCGGCGATTCGCGCGCATACCTGCTGCGCGACAACGAACTTACTCAGATCACTCGCGACGATACATTCGTCCAGTCGCTGGTCGACGAAGGCCGCATCACCGCCGAACAGGCGCACTCCCACCCGCAGCGCTCGCTGATCATGCGCGCGTTGACCGGCAACGAGATCGAGCCGACGTTGACCGTCCGCGAGGCACGGGCCGGTGATCGTTACCTGCTGTGTTCGGATGGACTGTCCGATGTGGTCAGCGACGAGACGATCGCGAACACGATGCGCGAAGGCAACCAGGACGATTGCGCCGACCGGCTCATCGAATTGGCTCTACGCAGCGGCGGACCCGACAACGTGACCGTGGTGGTCGCCGACGTGATCGACCTCGATTACGGCCAGAGCCACCCGATCGTCGGCGGTGCCGCATCGACCGAAGAAGAAGAACACGCCCCCGCGCCCAACACCGCCGCGGGCCGCGCTGCCGCACTCCGCCCGCCGCGCGCGGCACCGAAGCGGGTTCCGATCGCTCCCGATCCACCCCCGAAGAAGAGTCACCGACTCCGCTGGACGTTGGTTGCCCTCGGTGTTCTGGTAGCGCTCGTCGTCGGTCTGGTCGTCGCGAACAAGATCATCCGCAGCAACTACTACGTCGGCGAAAACAACGGCGAGGTGGTGATCTTCCGCGGTATCCCGTTCTCCCTGCCTGGGTACTCGTTCGAGAAGGTGTATTCCAACGGCTGCCTCGACAACAAGGACCGCAAGGTTCTGACGCTCGTCGAGCCCGACGAGCAGCATGCTTCGTGCACGGTGTTGAAGATGTCGGATCTGAACCAGCGCGGACAGGAGTTGGTCCGGATGGGCCTGCCGTCCGGCTCGCTGGAAGAAGCGACGACGCAGATGCATCGCCTCGTTCCGGATCAGCTGGCGAGCAAATGCCCGGACAAGCCTGCCGGTACGACGAGCACCACTCCGTCGGCCCCGCCAACGACTACCGGCGTTGTCCCACAGCCGGGTGAAGCCGGAAACGTGCCTGCACCGAACGCCGAGCCGCCACGCGAACAGTTGGAGCCACCCGCGTCGGAGACGGCTACGCCGCCGCCAACGCCGACGACGACCTCCAGCCAGCCGCCGAATTCGGAATGCTGACCGCGCGCTGATGTCGTCACCTCAGCCTCCGGTCAAGGCAACCCCCGCATCGTTTCCGAGTCCGCCCGGGGGTTTCGCACCGGCGCCGCCGCTATCGAATCGCCGCAACGTCGAGTTGTTGCTGCTCGCCCTCGCAGCGGGCATCACGACGCTCTCGCTCGTGCTCGTGGAGGCCGCTCAGGAGCAGTCGATCACCTGGGACCTCGCGAAATACGGTCTCGCGTATCTGGCACTGTTCACTGTCGCTCACCTGGGCGTACGCCGGTTCGCCACCTACGCCGATCCGCTGTTGCTGCCGATCGTCGCGCTGCTCAACGGCCTGGGCCTGGTGTTGATCCATCGCCTCGACTACTTCGACGCCCAGCGCGCCGAAAATCTGCACCAGGCGGTGCCGTCGCCCGACACGAACAACCAGATCCTCTGGGTCGGGTTGGCGATCGTCGGATTCATCGCGGTGTTGATCTTGCTGCGCGACTACCGGACGCTCGCGCGATACGGCTACACCCTCGGTCTCGGCGGCCTGATTCTGCTCGCGATCCCCGCGATTCTGCCGAGCAGCAACTCCGAGACCAACGGCTCCAAGATCTGGATCCGGCTGCCCGGCATCAGCTTTCAGCCAGGTGAGTTCGCCAAGATCCTGCTGATCATCTTCTTCGCGGCCGTGCTCGTCGCCAAGCGTGAACTGTTCACCACGGCGGGCAAGCACATCTTCGGTATGGACTTCCCCCGAGCGCGCGACCTCGGACCTATCCTCGTCGCATGGGCGGTGTCGCTGGCGGTCCTGGTGTTCGAGAAAGACCTCGGTAGTTCACTGCTGATCTTCGGCACCGTCCTCGTGATGCTGTACATCGCGACTGCTCGGGTCGGGTGGCTGTTGATCGGAGGCGTGCTCCTCGCCGCCGGTTTCGTGCTCGCCTACAACGTCTTCGGGCATGTCCACGATCGGACGCAGACCTGGCTCGACCCGTTCGACGATTACTACGGCGCGGGCCGCGACATCTCGGAAACGCTGTTCGGCCTGGCCACCGGCGGTATTGCAGGTACCGGGCTCGGCAACGGCCGACCGTCGGAGGTCGTGCAGGCGTACAAGACCGACTACATCATCGCCATCATCGGTGAAGAACTCGGCTTCGTCGGGCTGGCCGCCGTTCTGGTCCTGTACTTGGTCTTCATCGTTCGCGGTCTGCGCACCGCCCTCGCGGTCCGCGACAGCTTCGGCAAGCTCCTCGCAGGTGGGCTGTCGTTCACCATGGCGATCCAGTTGTTCGTCGTCGTCGGCGGCGTCACCAAGCTCATTCCGCTCACCGGGCTGACCACCCCGTTCATCTCTTATGGTGGTTCTTCGGTGCTTGCGAACTACATCCTTCTGGCCCTACTCATCAAGATCTCCGACGCAGCCCGCGCACCCGCACCACCCAAGAAGCGAGAACCGGCACCGATCGCGGATGCCCCGACCGAAATGTTGAAGAAGACATGAACGCTGCTCTGCGAAGAGTTGCGGTGGCCGTCATGGTCATGGTTGTCGCCCTTCTCGCCAACGCAACATACGTACAGGTCATCACTGCCGACAGCCTGCGCGCGGACCCTCGCAACTCGCGCGTGCTGCTCGACGAGTACTCACGCCAGCGTGGCCAGATCTCGGCAGGCGACCAGGTTCTCGCGATCTCGGAAGCCTCCGACGATCGATACAAGTTCGTGCGCCGCTACCCCTCGGACCCGGAGGCTTTCGCACCAGCAACCGGCATCTACTCGTTGCAGTACGGCAGCAGCGGTCTCGAGCGCGCCGAAGATCCGGTGTTGAACGGCTCGGACAACCGGTTGTTCGGCCGCCGTTTCTTCGATCTGGTCTCTGGTCGCGACCCGCGCGGCGGCAACGTCGTGACGACGCTGAATCCCGCGATGCAGCAGGTCGCCTACGAGCAGCTGACCGCGAAGGGCTACTCGGGTTCTGTCGTCGCCATCGAGCCGAGCACTGGCAAGATCCTCACGATGGTGTCGACGCCGAGTTTCGACCCGGGCACGCTGTCCAGCCACGACTTGCCGGCTGTGGCCAAGCAATGGGACGACCTCAACAGCGATCCGTCGCAGCCGATGCTGAACCGCGCTGTCAACCAAACCTACGAGCCTGGTTCGACGTTCAAGGTCGTCGTCACCGCTGCTGCATTGGCGAAGGGCGTCAAGCCCGACAAGCAGGTCACAGCCGATCCGGTGAAAACGTACGAAGGCGTGCCGCTGGAGAATTACGCGAGGGAACGGTGTGGTCCAGGCCCGACGGTCACCCTCCTCGAAGCGTTCGCCAAGTCGTGCAACACCGCGTTCGCCGATCTCGGCATAGAGGTCGGGGCGTCGGCGCTGACCTCGCAAGCAGCCGACTTCGGCATCGGCTCCAACGCGCCGAGCATCCCGATCCAGGTCGCCGACAGCCGAGTCGGCAGCATCGATGGCGACTCGGCGATCGCGCAATCGAGCATCGGCCAGCTGAATGTGTCGCTGACACCGTTGCAGAACGCGATCATCGCTGCGACGGTCGCCAATGGCGGAATTCGGATGCAACCGCATCTCGTGGCCCAGCTGCAGGGTCCGGACCTGTCGACGCTGTCCACCATTGCGCCGCAGACGGTCCAGCAGGCAATGGAGCCCGATGTCGCTGCGACACTGACCGACATGATGATCGAGGCGGAGAAGTACGCGGGCGGCGCCAACGCGATTCCCGGCGTGCAGATCGCCTCCAAGACAGGCACCGCAGAGCACGGCAGCGACCCGCGAAACACGCCGCCCAACACGTGGTACATCGCGTTCGCGCCTGCCGCGAACCCCACGATCGCAGTTGCGGTGATCGTCGAGGACGGTGGGAACAGCGGTCTGTCGGCAACCGGTGCCTCGGTTTCCGCACCGATCGGACGTGCGGTGATCAAAGCCGGATTGCAGGGCCGATGATGCTCGAGCGGGAGATGACGAGGGGGGCGAGAAACCGATGCTGAGCAACGGGGCGTTGATCGCCAACCGATATCGGCTGCAAAGGCTGATAGCGACCGGCGGAATGGGCCAGGTGTGGGAGGCGACCGACAATCGCCTCGACCGCCGGGTCGCGGTGAAGGTGCTCAAAGCGGAGTTCTCGGCCGACCCGACGTTCCGTGAGCGGTTTCGCACGGAAGCGCGCACGACAGCGATGCTCAATCACCACGGCATCGCAGGCGTCTACGACTACGGCGAAACGCGAGATCCGTCCGGCGCCGAGACCGCCTACCTCGTGATGGAACTCGTCGCGGGCGAGCCGCTCAACGCCGTCCTCGGTCGCGTCGGCCGTCTGTCTATGGTGCACGCGCTCGACATGCTCGAGCAGACCGGTCGCGCCCTCGAGGTCGCGCACGAGGCCGGTGTCGTCCATCGCGACGTCAAGCCGGGCAACATCCTGGTGACGCCGACCGGGCAGGTCAAGATCACGGACTTCGGTATCGCCAAGGCCGTCGACGCGTCCCCGGTGACGAAAACCGGCATGGTGATGGGTACGGCGCAGTACATCGCCCCCGAGCAGGCGCTCGGTCAGGACGCGACGGCGGCCAGCGATGTCTACGCGCTCGGCGTCGTCGGGTACGAAGCCCTCGCCGGTCAACGACCGTTCATCGGCGAAGGCGCGATCACGGTCGCGATGAAGCATGTGCGGGAGGCTCCGGCTCCCCTGCCCACCGATCTGCCCGCGAACGTGCGCGAGCTGATCGAAATCACGATGGTGAAGGATCCGGCCGGCCGATACGCGCGAGGCGGCGAGTTCGCCGACGCTGTCGCAGCGGTCCGTGCTGGGCGTCGTCCTCCGCCGCCTGGATCGGTGCCCGGCGGTCCGCCGCCTGCGGTGCATGGCCCGATCGCGTCGATCGGCACTGCCCCGATAGCACCGCGTCCCACACCGACCGGCGCTGCCCGCGTGCTGCCGCCGCCACAGCAGAGCACCCAGATGTTGCCGTCCTCACAGCGTGAATACTCGGCTGCGCCAGCCAGATACACTGGCGCAGCGGGGGATTCCAAGCATTCACGTGGTCGCATGTCGTCCGGTCAGAAGTTCATGGCTGGGCTCGGTGCGGCAGCGCTGTTGCTCGCGGCTGCCCTCGCCGGCTGGTTGATTCTCCGGCCGTCCGACGACAAGAACTCGAATACGCCCGTGGTGACCTCGACTCAGACCGAGACCGAGACGACCTACGAAGAACCGACGACGGTCGAGCAGACGACACAGGAGCCCACCACGACCACTGTGCCGACGACCGTGACGACACCGCCGACGACCACGACAACGACGCCGCCTCCCACCAGCCAGATCACGACGAAGCCCACTACCGCGCCGGCAACGCCGACGAGCGCTCAGGGTCCGACAGGTATAGGACCGCCACCATGACGACACCGCGCAAACTCTCGTCCCGATACGAACTGGGCGAGATACTCGGTTTCGGCGGCATGTCCGAGGTGCATCTGGCACAGGATTTGCGGCTGAACCGCGATGTCGCGATCAAGGTGCTCCGCGCTGACCTTGCCCGAGACCCAACGTTCTACCTGCGATTTCGGCGTGAGGCGCAGAACGCTGCGGCGCTGAATCATCCAGCGATCGTCGCTGTGTACGACACCGGCGAGGCTGAGACCGAAGCGGGTCCGCTGCCGTTCATCGTCATGGAGTACGTCGAGGGCGACACCCTTCGCGACATCGTGCGCACCAAGGGACCGTTTGCGCCGCGACGCGCGATGGAAGTGATCGCGGACGTATGCGCTGCACTGGATTTCAGTCACCGCAACGGCATCGTGCACCGCGACATGAAGCCGGCCAACATCATGATCAACCGCGCAGGCGCGGTGAAGGTGATGGACTTCGGCATCGCACGGGCAATCGCCGACAGCTCGAGCCCGATGACCCAGACCGCCGCTGTCATCGGCACCGCGCAGTATCTGTCGCCGGAACAAGCGCGCGGCGAGCAGGTCGACGCACGGTCCGACGTGTACTCGGTCGGTTGCGTGCTGTTCGAAATCCTTACTGGCGAACCACCTTTCAAGGGTGACTCGCCAGTCGCCGTCGCGTATCAGCACGTTCGGGAAGATCCGCCGACGCCGTCGCAGGTGTACGAAGGTGTGCCGCGCGAGCTCGACTCGGTGATTCTCAAGGCGATGAGCAAGAACCCCGCGAACCGGTATCAGACAGCAGCCGAGATGCGCAGCGACCTGATCCGCGTGCTCGGCGGTCAGCGGCCGAGCGCACCGATGGTGATGAACGACGAAGATCGCACCACGATTCTCGGGTCGATCGAATCACCCGGTCGGCGTGCGAAGGTCGTCGAGGCCGCACCGACGGCCGAGCCCGAAACCGACGAACCGGCACCGAAGAAGCGTTGGCTGCGTATCGCGGCTCTCGTGGTCGTGGGCATCGCCTTGGTCGGACTGATCGGCAGTGTGTTGTGGCGTATGGGTCCCGGTTCGCAGGCAGACCAAGTTCAGATCCCGAACCTCGCCGAGAAGAGCGCACTCGATGCCCAGAACGAGCTGGAGAAGCTCGGCTTCCGCGTCGAGAAGAAGGAAGTCTTCGACGCCGCGATCGCCGTAGGCAAGGCGGTCACCACACGGCCGTTACCCGGTACGCCGGTCACCGAAGGCAGCACGGTCACGCTCGAGGTGTCCAAGGGACCGGAGCAGGTCCCGGTGCCGAGCCTGACCGGCGTCACCCAGGAACAGGCCGTGCAGATCTTGAGCGCTGCTCGGCTGAAGCTCGATCCGACGATCGGTAAGGCGCCGTCGAGTGTCGCCGATATCGGCAAGATCGTCGAGCAGGTGCCCTCTGCGGGCTCGACGTTGAAGGTCGATTCGGCGGTCAAGGTCAAGGTCGGTAGCGGGCCGGAGCAGATCCGGGTGCCGATGGTGGTTGGTCAGACCATCGACGTCGCGAGGCCGAACATCGAAGGTGCTGGATTCACTGTCGAGATCGAGAACGTGCGGTCTGCGAAGCCGAAGGGCGAGGTGATCTCCACCGATCCCGCTGGCGGGTCGATGGCCGAAAAGGGCAGCAACGTCAAGGTTCAGGTGTCTCAGGGCGACGACATCAAGATGCCGGACCTGACGAACAAGACCGTGCCGGAGGCGTTGGACGCCCTCCGCGGTGCCGGCTGGACCGGCACAGCGGCGCAAATGATCGGAGTTCCGTCGCCCACGCTGGCCTCGGATCAAGTCAATCGAATCGTCAACCAGCAACAGCCTGCGGGTAGTGACGTACCGAAGGGCGCCGTGATCACCGTCGGTGTCGGGGTCCTCGGTATTCCGCGCTAGGCGCCCAGGGCTGCGGCGACTTCGGACTCCAGCTGGTCGACGAGTGCGGCAGGCGGTGCCTGACCGCACACCTCGAGCCAGTTGGCCAACATCCGGTGGCCGCCCTGGGTCAGGACGGATTCCGGATGGAATTGCACGCCGTGGATCGGCAGCGTGCGGTGCCGCATCGCCATGACCACCCCGCTCTCGGTCTCGGCGATGACCTCGAGTTCGTCGGGAATCGTGTCTTGGAGAACGGTGAGCGAGTGGTAGCGGGTTGCTGTGAACGGATCAGGCAGGCCCGCCAGAACCCCGACGCCTTTGTGATGGATGAGGCTCGTCTTGCCATGCAGCAGTTCGGGGGCTCGGTCTACGGTTCCGCCGAATACGGCACCGATCGCCTGGTGGCCGAGGCACACGCCGAGTAGCGGCGTCTTCGCGGCCGCACATGCGGTGACCAGCCCCATCGTCGCGCCGGCGCGCTGCGGCGTGCCAGGACCGGGGCTCAGGAGGATGCCGTCGAATTCGGCCGCCACCGCGTCGAGATCGGCGAGCTTGGGATCGTCGTTGCGCCATACGACCGCGTTCGTCCCCAATTGGCCGAGATACTGAACAAGGTTGAAGACGAAGCTGTCGTAATTGTCGACGACGAGGATGCGCATGTTGGGAGACTACGTCCCTGTCCTGCCGAGCGTTCAATCGATTTAGTTGACGGGGCGTGCGAACCGCATTCGAGGCGGACCTTCGTAGGCGGGCACTCCGAGCAGGTCCACCGATGCTTCGCGATAGCCGAGCCCGAACCGGACCGCGTAGGCCCGGAACAGCCGGACGCCCGGCTCTGCGTCGAGCGCCGCCGTCAAGCGCGCAGGGTCGCCGAGCGCGGTGATCGTGTACGGCGGGCTGTAAGTCCGGCCGTGAAGAAGAAGTGTGCTGCCGACGCATCGTGGAGCGGACGTCGCAACGATTCGTTGGTCCTGTAGCTCGACGGCGCTCGCTCCGCCTGCCCATACAGCGTTGAGCACGCTTTGGACGTCTTGTTGATGGACGACGAGGTCGTCGGGTGTGGCGCCCTCCGGGTAGTTGCCGTCGAGTCCGCGCGGTGCGTCCGTCAGCGTGACCGTGACGCCCGGACCGAACGCAGGCGCGCCTGCCGCGGCGGGCGTCAGAGCCCCGATCGCGGCGAGCACTTCCGCGACCGCGCTGTCGGACCGCGCGGCGGCGGACTGCAAAGCCTGGACGCGGGTCGAGAGGTCGTCACGGGTGGCCGCGGCCGAATCGACGCTGGACTGCGCGGCGCGCACGAGATCGGAAAGCCTGCCCGAATCGGTGCTCCGCAACTCCCTGCCGTGGGACGCGATGCGGGTCGTGGCGAGCAGCAACCCGGCGACCAGGCACACCACCAGGACCAGTGCCGTCCAGATCGCATTTCGGGTGGCCATCGGCGCTAGGTTAGCGTGTAGTTCACACCGTTTGGTGTCACCGCGCCTGTCAAATGATCCAAAGAGGATGCCATGCCGAAGTCGAAGGTCCGGAAGAAGACCGACTATACGATCAACCCCGCGAGCCGTACGCCGGTCAAAATCAAGGCTGGCCCGTCTCCCGTGTGGTACGTCGCGATCATGCTCGGGTTCATGGTTGCCGGGCTCGTCTGGTTGATCGTCTACTACCTCGCCGCCGAGAAGATCGGCTGGATGAAGAGCCTCGACGCCTGGAATTTCCTTATCGGCTTCGGCCTTATGGTCATCGGCCTCGTGATGACGATGAAGTGGCGCTGACGATGTCGAAAACAACCACAATTACACGCGTGTGATTTATCCCCAATGTGGATAACCTCTGTGGATAACTCTGAAACTGCCTGGTCAACGCCTATGCCGGCGCTCATCGCTGCCGCGATCGGCGGGTTAGCGCTGGGGGTCTGTGCGGTCGCACTGTCCACCGATCCGGCCGGACGGGTGCTCATCGGGATAGCCGCTGTCGGCCTTCTGGTCATGGCGTGGCTCGGAATGACGCAACGTCCGCGGCTCGCGGTGCTCGACGGCAACAAGCTGAGCGTCAAACAAATTCGGCGGACGGCGGTGTACGACCGTGCGGCGGTCGTGCGGGCTCGCGTCGTCAAATATCCACGGCTGGGGCGCCGCGTCCCGATGCTTGAAATCGACGTCGCCCTACCCGACGATGCCGAGCTCCTGTTGGTTTTCGGTCGCTGGGACCTCGGAACTCATCCGGAAGACGTGCTGGCTGCGTTAGCCCGTCACGAATTCGCTGTGGAGCTGTAGCGCTCGCACAGCGATAACGGCGAGTGTGAATGCCACCAGTGCGCCGAGCGCCGCCCAGCCGATCGCTTGGGCGGGCACCTTGACGGTTCGGCCGAGCCATTGCGGCACGTACAGCAGGGCTGCGGCCGCGGCCGTTCCGGCGAGGAGACCGCCGGTATGTCCCCACAACGACACCCCGGCCACCGAAATGCTGATCGCGAGGTTGATGACGATCATCGCCACGATGACCGTCGGGTTTTGGCGCAAGCGAACGAGAATCAGCGCGTAGGCGCCGAACACCCCGAAGATGGCGCCTGACGCGCCCGCGGTCACCGCGTTGGGCTGCTCCAGCACCAAGACGGCAGCAGAGCCGCCGAGCAGCGCGGCGAAATACAGCACGGTGTAGCGCGCGGCGCCCAGAGTCTGTTCGACGAAGCGACCGAACAGAAACAGCGCCAACATGTTGACGAGCAAATGAATCGGTCCGAAATGTAGAAAGCCGGACCCGATCACGCGGAACAACTCACCGCGCGCAACTCCAGGCGACCAGAGCGCCCAATCGGCGAACAACCGCGAGTCGTTCGCGTTGGACCCCACGCTGTGCGATTGAACCGCGGTGATCGCGAAGACGAGAACGTTCAAGGCGATCAGCGTGTATGTCGCATACGGGACCGCCACGGTCCGCACAGCGGCGCCCGCAACGGTCCGGACCGGACGAATATCACGCTGACCGGCCCGGACACAGTCGACACATTGATAGCCGACTGCGGCTTCGCGCAGGCAGTCCGGGCACGCCGGCCGACCGCACCGGGTACAAGCCAATGCAGTCGGGCGACGTGGATGCCGCACACAACCCTGGAGCGGTGCGCCGGTTGTCATCGAGTTAGTCAGCTTCAGGAGATGGTGACGCGTTCGATCACGACTTCCTGGCGCGGGCGGTCACGCCCGTCGACCGCTGTGGTCGCGATCTCGTCGACAACCTTGCGGGATGCCGGGTCCACAACTTCACCGAAGATCGAGTGCTTGCGGTTGAGGTGCGGCGTCGGGCCGACGGTGATGAAGAACTGCGAGCCGTTGGTGCCGCGGCCGCCACGCAATCCTGCGTTCGCCATGGCGAGCAGGTACGGACGGTTGAAGGTCAGCTCGGGGTGGAACTCGTCGTCGAACTGGTAACCCGGGCCACCCATGCCGGTGCCGTCCGGGTCGCCGCCCTGGATCATGAAGCCGGAGATGACGCGGTGGAACACAGAGCCGTCGTAGAACGGTCCCGACGCGGTGCCGGATGCGTTCTTGGTCGAGTACGGCTTCGAGCCGTCAGCCAGCCCGACGAAGTTGGCGACCGTCTTCGGTGCGTGGTTGCCGAAGAGCGCAATCACGATGTCGCCACGGTTGGTGTGCAGCGTTGCGGTGGAGGTCTGTTGTGGTGAAGTCACTCCGCCATCGTGCCATGCGCACATTGTGGGGTTTGCCGCGTGTCGGCTACTGGACGCGCTCGGAACGACGATCGAGGAACGGCAACGCGATCTTGCCGCCCGCCGATAGGAGTTTCGCGATCGCCTCCGGTGGCACCGGCCGCGACAGCAGGAAGCCCTGTGCCCGGTAGCAGCCCAACTCGAGCAGGGTCCGTGCCGCGATCTCCGTTTCGACACCCTCGGCAACGAGGTCCAGGCCGAACGAATCGGCCAGGCCCACAATCGATTTGACGATTGCACCGTCGTTGTCGTCGTGACCGAGCCGCCGGACGAATCCTTGGTCGACTTTCAGAGCACTCACGGTCAGCGCCTTGAGGTGAGAAAGGGAGCTGTAACCGGTACCGAAGTCGTCGATCGCAACGGCGACACCGATCTTCCTGAGACCTTCGAGCGTGATCCGGGTGCGGACCATGTCCTGCACGACGACGTGTTCGGTGATCTCCAGGCAGATCGAGCTGCCCGCCAGGCCGAACTCCATCAGCACCGTCGCCACCGAAGCGACGAAATCGAGGCTGACCAGCTGTACGGGCGACACGTTGATTCGCATGACGAGATCGCCCGCGAGACCGTGCGATTTCCATTCCGCGAACTGCTTGCATGCCGCCCGGATCACCCATCGGCCGAGTTCACCGGCAAGGTTCGTCGCCTCGGCCACCTCGATGAACGTTCCCGGCAGCAGTAGGCCTCTCGTGGGGTGCTGCCACCGCACCAGCGCCTCGACGGCGAGAATCTCGCCCGTGCGCAAGTCGACTTCCGGCTGGTAGTGCAGCAGCAGGGCGTCGCTTTCGACGGCGTGCCGGAGGTTCAGCTCGATGTCGTCGCGCAGCGCGTAGAACGCGCGCATCTCTTCGGTGAAGACCGCGATGCCGTTGCCACCTGCGCCCTTGGCCGCCATCACCGCTTGGTCCGCCTGGCGCAAGACGTCGGAGACCGACGACTCGCCGGGTATCCCGACCGCGACCCCGACACTCACGGTCCGGCTGACCTTTTCGACACCGAGCGAGACCCGCTCACTCACCAGTTGCCGGATCCGGTCGGCCTCCTTCTCGGCCCGCGCGCTGCTCATCGACAGCGACGGCACGATGACGAATTCGTCACCACCGAGACGGGCGATCATGTCTCGCGGATCGGTCTGATCGCGCAAGCGTTTGGCCAGCGCCTGAATGAACTGGTCACCGGCTGTGTGCCCGAGGAAGTCGTTGAGCGCCTTCAATCGGTCGAGGTCGATGTAGAGCGCGGCGACCGGACCAGGTTGGCCAGGTTGCAGGCGTTCCTCCATGTATTCGATCAGCGCACGACGGTTCGAAAGTCCCGTCAGGTCGTCGTGCAGCGCGTGGTGACGCACGTGGTTCTCTGCCTCGATACGACCCTTCAACTGGGCAAACATCGCGGCGATCGCGCGCATGGCCGCGATCTCAGCCGCGTCGAATGCGCGGTCTCCGAACGTCGTCAAGCTGATGAAGCCGGTCGGCCGAGACCCGGACACCAGCGGCGTGGCCAGCACGGATGCTCCGATCACCGCAGCGACGGCCTCTTCTCCCCAGGCCAGTCGCGCAACCTCACGAACGGCAGCTTGATATCGCGCCGCCGTCTCGTCGTGCGGACGTGCGATGACCGGCGTCAACGAGTGCTCCAGCTGCTCGAACACCTCGTCGGCGTCGTAGAAGTACACAACAGCCATAGGATCCGGGTCGGGAACGACATCGCGCCGCGGCATCTCGGCGATCATGATGGACGCGCGAATACCGTGATCGTTGTAGCGGAGGCAGGCGTGGTCGACTTCGAAATACCCGCGCAGCGTCTCGAGCACCTCTTCGGTCTCGGGAATCAATGACGGTGCGTCGATCGCCATCAACCGATTCGCGACCGACGTCACGAGCTCCTGCAGGCTAACGCGCCCCATAGCTCACCGTTCTCTCATTCCAGGTAACGGACGGGATTCGTCGCCAGTGCCGGAATCGATGGCATCGAGGGCAGCCGACAGATCGATGCTGGTCCTGCCCGACGGGAGTGGCTCGCCTCGGCCGATTCGTCGAACGGCGGCCGCGACGCTGGCGCCGCCCAGCGCGACATCACCGCCGAGTTGCGGCCACGTGGAGACCGTCTTTCCGACCTCGAGCATCGACGACACCATGCGGTCGGACAGCTGCGATGGCGGAAGAATCCGAAATACGTGCGGCACCTTGTCCTCTGGGGACATGTCGGCGAACGAGGCGAAATCGAAGTCTGTCCCGAGCAGCCCGTTGAAATACGGCAACGTCGGGTCGAGGTCGTAGCGCTCGACGTCGAGTAGTCCGCGATCGCTGGTCTCCATGAGAATCGGAATTCCGCGAGCCGACGCAGCATCGCGAGCCAACACCTTGATATCGAGCGAGTCGCATTCCTCGATCATGATGTCGAGCCCGTCGCTGAACTCGTCGATGCTCTCTCGCGTAATTCCGCGCTGGTCCACGATCACCGACAGATACGGGTCCAGCTCGGCAATCCGCCGGGCGACGACGACCGCCTTGTTGACCCCTAGATCGAGCAACGTGCCGGGGATGCGGTTGAGATTCGACAGTTCGATCTCGTCGAAGTCCGCGAGACGCAACTCCCCGCAGAGCCCTTCGAGGGCGAGGGTGTGCGCGATCGCGTGACCGACGCTCAGGCCGATCACGCCGATGGTCAGGGTGCCGAAGTGGTCCTGCTCCTCGGTGGTGATCTTGTTTCGGTTCCGGTCGAGACGAAGCCGGCGAAAGGATTTCGGACCGAGAATGCCGACACAGGTACGGCGCCACGAGTAGTAGACCCATCGCGAATCCTCGGCGAGCAGGTCGTCGGTCGGCGGCGGCGTGAGCTCCGTCAACCCCCTTCGCTGTTCGGCGCGGGTGTCGACGAATTCGACGTGCGGGTCTGCCCGGAGCTCGTCGAGAAAGGCCATGTCCGAATCCAATGACTCATCGAGAATTCGGCCGCGGTACTCGAGATTCACTGCTCGCTCGCTTTCGATGGCCGCAGCTGCACGATCTCACGTAGCAGGCCGGGAAGCCGTTCCGGCGCGACGTGATCGACGAAAGTATTTCTGTCCCACCACAGCGGCGTCGCCGTGTAGCGGTCGGACGGGTAGGGCGACGTCGGCAGATCCGCGGGTTCCTTGACGGCGCCAACGGACTTCCATTGTTGCCGTTGGCTTTCGACGCCGACGATCGCGACGATGTACTGCGCGGGCAGCATGCCCATCGGTGCGACTACGGCGACGCGCAGGAGCGCCTCCGACAGGGCCGCGCGATCGCGGGCATCGTCGGACACGAATGCACCCTTCAGTTCTACGACACCGGCGGGAATACGGTCTGCGACGAGGCGATGTAGCTCGGCGCGGCCGGGCTGGCCGTCCCACATGTGCACAGCGGGCGCATCGTCGGCAGACTCGTGCGCCTGCATACGAATCCCTGCTACCAGCTCGGAACGCTCGTCGATGGCGACGGCAAAGAGGGTCGTGGACCGACCGTCGCGGATGAGGTCGAGCTCGAACGCACCCTCGACGCCGTGCTTGCGATAACCCTCGTAGGCGGACTGTAGGTACTGCTCCCACAATTCGGGGTCGCTCGCTGGGCTTGCGACGACCATGCGGTACTCAGTTCCGGCGATCCGATACGACTGGTGGGCGGCGAGCTGAGGGTGCAATGCAGTCATTGACGTCCTATCAGATCCGATTCCTGCAGCACTATGTTGCGCCATGCTTACCCAGGGCAACAACCTAGTTGATCAATCCTCAGTCAGAGTCGACTCCTCATGCCCGGGATTCGCCGAGATTCGTGTCACGCGGACGCAAGTCGTCTCTCTCCGCGGGTCGCTGTGTCACAGTGGACTAATGATCCTGAAGAAGTCGGATTCCGCCCGCGTCGACGACGTCCTGCTCGCCGAAGATGCCGCGACCCCGCTCACCTATTCCAGTGCGCTGCGTCAGACCGGCGGCGGTGTGCTGTCGATCGCCAAGGGTTCGGGTGGACTCGGTCTGCTCCTGGCCAAACACAGTTACTCCCTCGCCAAGAAGGGCATCGCGAAGGCGCGCGAATCGGGCGCCGACCTCGCAGCCCTCGCCTCGGTCGACGATGTTGCACCAGCCAAATCGAGCTCAGGACGTCGAAACAAGCTGCTCGCCGGCGGAGCCGTGGCAGCAGCGCTCGCCGCAGGAGCAGCAGTGTTCCGTTGGTCGCGGCAGCGCTCGACACCGCAGCCCCCGGCCGAGGCGCCGCCGACACTCGGTCCGTCGGCGAACGGCTCAGCGCCGAGCACCCAGCAGGCAGACGCGTCCGCCCAATCCTGACGTCAGTCTTTTCCGGCCGCCAACTTCGACGGCCACCAGATCTTCTTGCCGATGTCGTGTGCCAGCGCGGGAACGAGAATGCTGCGCACGATGATCGTGTCGAGTAGAACGCCGAACGAGACCGCGAAGCCGATCTCGGCGAACCCGACAACAGGAACGACCGACAGCATCGCGAACGTTGCGGCCAGCACGGCGCCGGCAGAGGTGATGACGCCGCCGGTGACCGCTAGTCCACGCCTGATTCCGTCGCGCGTCCCGTGCACGGCGGTTTCCTCCCGTACGCGCGTCATCAGGAAGATGTTGTAGTCGATTCCGAGCGCCACCAGGAAGACGAACGCGAACAGCGGGAAACCTTGGTCTGCGCCCGCGAAGCCGAACAGTTCCGAGAACGCAAAGCCACTCACGCCTAGCGCGGCGGCAAACGAAAGTACGACCGAGGCAATCAGCAACAGCGGCGCGACCAGAGCCCGTAGCAGGATCGCCAAGACGATGAAGATGACGATCAGCACGATCGGGATGATCAGATTGCGGTCGTGGATCGCCGCTTCGTGGACGTCGACAACGGCGGCGGAGTTGCCACCGACCAACGCGTCGGCACCCGGCACGGCGTGCAACACCTCACGCAACCGGTCCACTGTCGCCTCGGCAGCCGGCGAATCCGGTGAGTCCGCCAACAGCGCGGTGATCACGGTCCGGCCGTCGACCGGCTCGACGAGGAGGTTCTCCGGCGGGCACCCTGCCGGTAGGTCCGGCAGGGTGGCAGAGCCGAACTGCTCGAGCAGCTTGGCCGCCTTTGTCGGGTCGATTTGGACGCAGACCGAACCCGGCTTGGTCGAAATGCCTTCGACCTTCGACGTCGCGTCGATGACGGCCTGCCGCTGTGCATCGTTTGCCACGATCACAGCGGGGGCACCGGCCCCCTTGTCGAACTTCGCGTCGTAGATTTCCTGGCCGACGACAGCGGGCGGTCGGTTGGTGAAGCTCTCCTGGATCGTCAGGCCGCCTGTATCGAGGAAGCCGATCAGTCCGATTCCGATCAGCAGAACGATCGTCGAGCCAACCCACGCCACCCGACGGCGACGGACCACTGTCTCGGAAATCCGGCCCCAGAGACCATGCGTCGAAATGTCGACGGCGTGGTCGGTCTTCGGTCGGCGCGGCCAGAACACCCAGCGACCTGCGGCGGCGAGGACGACGGGCAAGAACGTCATCATCACAAGGACCGTGCAGGCGATGCCGATCGCACCGACTGGCCCCAGACCCCGGTTTGCTCCCAATTCGGAAAACGACAGGCAGAGCAAACCCGCAATGACAGTGCCTGCCGATGCGATGATGGCCGCCGCGGTTTCGCGCCAGGCTTTGACCATCGCGTCGAAGCGGCTCTCGTACTCGTGCAGTTCTTCGCGATATCGGGATATCAACAGCAGCGCGTAATCGGTTCCCGCGCCGATGATCAGGACGAACAGAATGCCTTCGGTCTGACCGTTGACGGTGACGAGGTCGGCGTCGGCGAGGAAGTAGACGATCATCGACGACAGACCGATGGCGACGACCGACGCCAGGATCGGGAAGAACCAGAGGATCGGCGAGCGGTACACGAGCAAGAGAATCAGGATGACGACGCCGAGTGCCACGAACAACAGAACGCCGTCGAGCCCCGCGAGCGCATCGATGAACGCGGTGAACAGGCCACCGGCCCCCGCCGGGTACACCTCCAGACCGTCGGTTCCTTCAATGGTTGCCTTCGCGGCATCCATGACGTTCTGCTCGGTTTTGGCGACATCCTCGCCGGTCAGCGAGACGCCCTCGGCTTTCGCGAGCAGCGGCACGAACAGCGAAGCAGCTGTCCCATCTTTCGAGTACTGCGGCGGCAGAAGTCCTGGCTTGTCGATCCCTTCAATGCCCTTGATCGCTGCGACCGCGTTGGCAATCCTGCTCTTGTCGTCCGCGGTCAAGCCCGAATCGCGCTGAAACACAACGAAGCCGGGAAAGGTCTGGACCGGGATGAACTTCTCGAACTCTTCGCTGGCTTTCGTCGACTCCGCGGTCTTAGGCAGCCATGCGGCGTTGTCGTTCTTCTGCACCTCGGTCAGCTTGGCTTGGTAACTCATACCGAACCCGCCAATCAACAAGGCGAGCAACGCGACCGCGAGGACCGTGAAAACGGGCCATCCTCGCGCAATTCGGTGGCGTTTCTGCGCGCTCTGCCCTTGCGTTTCCTCGACTAGTTCGCTCGCCATAATGCGCCCCTCCGACCGGTCGACCATGTCGGTCGTCAGCGTATCGGGAGGGCGCAAAACCGCCCATCAGGCGACCAGTGAAATGCCACCCGCGCCGCACTTGCGGGCACTTCGATCGAGTGCCCGCACGTGCACGGCGATGTCGTCGACGCCTACGTCAGGTTCTTCATTGACGCTGGCTTCTTCCCGAAGCCGACTACCGACTGACGGCCTTCTGGTACTGCCTGATCGAGAGCGGAACGAAGATCGCCAGGATCACGACGATCCACATCAGCGTCGTGAACACCGGATGCTGCAGTGGCCAGGCATCCGGCGGCGGCATCGACGGATCGATGTTGCCGAACTTCACCCGCGCTGCCTGCGTGAGTGCCGAAACCGGATTCCATTCGGCAATCGTCTTCAGCACGGTCGGCATGTTGTCGATCGGCACGAACGTATTGGCGACGAATGTCAGCGGGAAGATGACCATGAAGGTCGCGTTGTTGAACACCTCGGGGGTCCGAATGAGCAGACCGACCGTGGCCATCATCCACGAGACCGCGTACGCGAACAGCAGCAACAGCGCGAACCCGACGATCGCGTCGAGTGCGCCTTCACGCATCCGCCACCCGACCACGAGCCCGGTCAGCGCCATTACGACAAGACTGATCACGTTGATCGCAACGTCACTCGTCGTACGACCGACGAGCACCGCCGACGGTGCCATCGGTAGGGAACGGAACCGGTCGATGATTCCCTTCTGGATATCTTCGGCCATACCCAATCCGGTCCAGGTGCCGCCGAAGATGACCGTCTGGACGAAGATTCCGGGAATCAGAAATTCGCGGTACGAAACTCCGGGATTTGAAATCGCGCTGCCCATCACATAGGCGAACAGCAGGATGAACATGATCGGCGACAACGTCGTGAAGACCAGCAGGTCCGGCACTCGTTTGATCCGAATGAGATTCCGCTTGGCGATTGTGATGCCGTCGGTGGCGGCCATGACTACTGCGTTCATCGTGCAAGCTCCTTCACGGTGACGTCGTCTTCGCCGACCTTCTCCTCGGCTTCGTGGCCGGTGAGGGACAAGAACACATCGTCGAGAGTCGGGCGTCTCAGCCCGACATCCCGGACCTTCACCCCTTCCGACGACAGGCGGCCCAATGCGTCGACTAGCGACTGCGACCCGTCGGTCACGGGAATGGTGATCTTTCGGATGTTGGCATCGATCTGAATGTCGCCGACCGCCAGCGACGACAGCGCTTGACGCGCCGTCTCGAGATCCGCCGAGTCGTTCACAGTGAGCTCGATACGCTCGCCGCCGATCTGGTCCTTCAGCTGATCGGATGTGCCGAGCGCAATGACCTTGCCATGGTCGATGACGGCGATCTTGTCCGCCAGTCGATCTGCTTCCTCCATGTACTGGCTTGTCAGAAGCAGCGTGGTGCCGGCGGCGACCAACTCGTCGATGACATCCCACAACCCGAGCCGGGCACGGGGATCCAGCCCGGTAGTCGGCTCGTCGAGAAACAGGACCGGCGGGTTCGCCACCAGGGCGCCCGCAAGGTCGAGCCTGCGCCGCATGCCGCCGGAATAGCCCTTGACCGGACGGTCGCCGGCATCGACAAGATCGAATTGCTCGAGCAGTTCCCTCGCTCGTACCTTGGCGCGTTTGGTGCCCAGGTGATACAGGCGACCGACCAGCTCCAGATTCTCTGCGCCCGTGAGGTATTCGTCGACAGCGGCGTACTGCCCGGAAGCTCCGATGCGAGCACGTAACTCGCGCGCATCTTTCACGACATCGAGGCCCACCACACTCGCGTGCCCTTCGGTCGGACGAATGAGTGTCGTGAGCACTCTGACCGTGGTCGTCTTGCCTGCTCCGTTCGGCCCGAGCAGGGCGAGCACCGTGCCCTCTGGGACAACCAGATCGAGGCCGTCGAGGGCGACTACTTTTCCGTATCTTTTGACGAGCCCTTCCGCCACTATCGCGTCTGGCATGCTCTTCCTCCCGATAGGTACATATCCATGCGACGTCTAGTGGCGACAGTATTGCCGAAGCTACCGACACGCATCTGAATTCCGTTTTACTACCGCTTTACCAATGTCGCGACTCAATCCGGCAGCATCGGCACCACCATTCCCTGATCGCGTCCCAGCAGGACCGCGCGCGTGACCGCCGCGGTACCGAACCGATCCCGCAAGCTGTCGATGGTCACGTCGAGTGCGCCGTTCGCATCGGCGTCGAACGGAAGCGCCAGTTGAACTGCGTCGTCGTTTTCCAGGTTCGTCAGTGACAAGCCGATCAATGTTAGGCCTCGCTCACCGATCATCGGCGTCGCACCGGCGACCAAGCGCCGCGCGACTCCTAGAATCGCGTCGTTGCGCGCGGTCGATTCGTACAACGTGTGGGACCTCGTGGCGCGGGTGAAATCGTCGAAGCGCATGCGCAACACCACAGTTCGAGATACCCGATGGGCAGCGCGCAATCGCTTGCCCAACCGTTCGACGATGCCGACGACGATGGCGTCGATGTCTTCCGCCGATTTCGGGCGCCTACCCAACGCGCGCTGCGAGCCGATCGATCGACGACGACGCCCTACATGAACGGGTCGTGGATCGCGCGCCCACGACAGATCGTGCAAGTGCCGCCCGGCACCACCGCCGAGCATCGAGACCAATACCGTCTCGCCCACATCGGCCATCTCACCGATCGTCCGGATGCCGTGATCGTGCAGCTTGCGCGCCGTGACGGCGCCAACGCCACACAACCGCTCGACCGGCAGCGGATGGAGAAACTTCAGCTCGCCCCCCGGCGGCACCAGCAACAAGCCATCCGGCTTCGCGACTGCACTGGCGACCTTCGCGAGGAACTTCGTACTCGCTATACCGACGGTGATCGGCAGCCCGACCTCGTCGCGGACGCGCTCGCGAAGGCGTTGCCCGATGTCGGCCGCAGGGCCGGCGATGCGACGCAAGCCGCCGACGTCGAGGAACGCTTCGTCGATAGAAATGCCTTCTACCAGCGGCGTCGTGTCCCGAAAGATCTCGAAGACCGCTTTGCTCGCATCCGAGTAGGCCGAGAAGCGCGGATGGACCACGACCGCTTGCGGGCAGAGCCGCAGGGCATCGCGGCCGTTCATTGGCGTCCGAATTCCGAAAGCCTTGGCTTCGTAGCTCGCGGCGAGTACGACTCCCCCGCCGACGATCACGGGCCGACCGCGCAGCGAGGAATCGTCTCGTTGCTCGACCGAGGCGTAGAACGAGTCGAGATCTGCGTGCAGGATGCTCGCCTCGGTTCGCGGTGTGGACACGAACATATGTTCGCATCGACCACCGACACGTCTGCCAGATCGAGCTACGCGACCGCGCGCGTTCCCTCTAGCAACAGTCGGACCGATCGTTCGTGCGCGTGCGCCGCCAAGATGCTTTCGTGCACGCTGTCCGGACCACCCTGCGCGGCGAGGTGCTCGTGCAGGCGTGCCTTGGCTTCGTACCAGGCGGCCACACACTCGGGACTCGCGCCGGCAGTCGGACGACCGATCGACAGTGCAGTCATTTCGATTAGCACGTTCATGTCGGGTCCTCCTACTCGCTCCCATACTTGTACGTCGAAGCACCGACAGGTTTTTCGACACGCGGCGCGCCCCCGACTTTCAGTTATTCGGATGCACCCGCGGGCGCGTAGGAAAGGATCACGACACCGGACGAGAGAACCTGGTTGTCGATCAACGCCAACCGCGCCTCTGCTGCCGGGCGGAAGAGCAGATGCTCCGGCGCTGCCTTGCCCCAGAAAAGCGGATGTACCCAAATGTGGAGTTCGTCGAGCAGGTTGTGCTCGAGCAGCAGCCGCGCAACCGGACCGTGGCCGTACATGAGGATGTCGCCGTCGAGATCCTGTTTCAGCTGCGCGACTTCGCCGGCAACGTCTGCACCGAGCACGGCCGTGTTCTGCCATGTCGGATCCGTCAGCGTGGTCGACGCGACGTACTTCTTCATGCTGTTGATCTTGTCCGCGAACGGATCACCGCTGCGCTGCGGCCACGAATCGGCGAAGCCCTCGTAGGTCGCTCGGCCCATCAAGAGCGCATCGGCAGCCTCGAGTTTCGCCGTTGCGAACTCCATCGACTTGTCGTCGAAGTAGTCGAACGACCACTGCTGCGGCTCGTTCATCACGCCGTCGAGGGTGATGTAGGTCGATTCGATGATCTTGCCCATTGTTCTTCTCCTTGGTTGTGTTGTGCGGATTATCAGTTGGGACAGGGTTGTTCGGTTCGTGCGGTGTTCAATGCGTGGGCCCACCAGGTCAACTGGTCGAGCATTGCGGTCACCGTCTGGTCCAGGCACGAATTCGGTTTGGGCCAGGTGCCGTCGGCGGCGAACTGATCCCAGTAGCAAGGCAAGAGGACTGCCCTACGGATAACCACGGCGTTCAACTCCCCGAACACCTGGCGCAGGGCTGCTGCAGCGTTCGCCCCACCCGATTCCCGACCGTAGGTAACGAACGTAACCGGTTTCGCGGCCCATTCGTCGGTGTACCAATCGATCGCCGTTTTCACGGAAGCCGGGAAGCTGCCGTTGTACTCGGGTGTCACGATGACGAATGCGTCGGCGGCTGCGAGTCGCGTCGCAAGCAGTTGGACCGACTCGGGCTGCGCCTCGTCATCGTCGACGAGAACGTCGGGTAGGGCGACAGTGGCGAGGTCGATCACGTCGATATCGAGATCACGCCGACGCTGCGCCCGACCGACGAACCACTGTGTGATCGTCGGTCCGAATCGTCCGTGGCGGGTACTCCCGATGATCACGGCAATCCGCACACTCTCGCCGGCGTTCATCGCTCAGTTCTTCTCTAGGAACGAGCCGATCAGCGGCTGCAGGACCGCCGGCTGACCCAGGACCGTGATGTGTGACGTACCGGGGATGACCGCAAGTTGGGAGGCCGGCAACCCTGACGATCCCTCGATGCCGCCCCCGAGCAGACGGTAGAACTCGACCGTTGCCTCCGGGACCACGATGTCGTTGTCGGCCGCAATGAGAAAGACCGGTGCCTTGATCGCCTTGATCTGCTCGGTTGTGTAGGTCGGAATATGCGCATCGAGGTCCTTGACCCGCTCGACCAGCTTCGAGAAGTCTTCGGGTCGCGGCGCGATGCGCCGATACTCCTCGATGAAGGGCGAGCCCTCCAGCATCTCCGGCTGCAGCGTCTGGATTCCGTCCAAGAGGCCGGGTTGCAGCTGCGCAGGTGTGTAGCTCGCCGACGCGAGGACCAATTTTCCGACCGCCTCGGGATGCCGCACCACGATGTCGATCGCGATGCCGGCGCCGACGCTGTAGCCGAAGAAGTCGGCCTTCTCGACACCGATCTGCGAGAGCAGGGCAAGAGTGTCGTCGGCCATCGTGTTCATCCGCAGCGGCCGGTCGGTGTCGGCGGTGTGGCCGTGCGCCTGCTGCTCGATCGCAATCACTCGGCGCGACTTCGCAAGTGCCGGAACCAGTTCCCCGAACGACGTGCCGGTGGCGGAGAGTGCGCCGTGCAACAGCACCAGCGGTGGCTTCCCGTTGTCCTCGCCGTGGACCTCGTAGTACATATCGAGACCGTTGACCTTGGCGTAATGGCCGGCGTCCGCTGTGTCAGCTGCCTCGGACCTGGTTTCGCTGCTGCAACCGATCAGCCCGGCGGCTGCCACTGCTCCCGCGACGAGGGTCAAGATGGTCTTCTTCATGATTGGCACTCATTCCGTTTCGGTGGTCCTGGCGTTGGAGATGACTCTGCGCGCGACCCCTTACGGTCTGTTTACGGTTTGTTGCTCGTAGGGTGGAATCGATGCGATTCGGGATTCTGGGGCCACTCGCTGTCTGGACCGACGCCGGCGAGCCGGTCGTGGTGCCAGGCACGAAGGTGCGTGCCCTCCTCGCCGACCTGCTGATCAACGTCGGCCAACCGGTTTCGGCCGATCGCCTGGTCCACGACATCTGGAGCGACGACCCGCCTGGTAATGCGGCAGGGACATTGTCCGCCAAGGCTTCTCAGCTGCGCCGCGCGCTCGATGACGCAGAGCCGGGCGCCCGGGTTCTCGTCGTTTCTCCTCCGCCCGGTTACCGCCTGGATGTCGCGCCCGAGACCGTCGATGCGCATCGGTTCAGTTCGCTGACTGCTGCGGCACGGGCAACCGACGATCCACAACGCGCAGTGGCGGCCCTCACCGAGGCGCTCGCGCTATGGCGAGGCAGCGCGCTTGCGGATTTTCGCGACGACGAGTTCGCAGGACCGACGATTGCGCGGTTTGAGGAGCAGCGCCTGACCGCCTACGAGGATCTTGCGCACGCGCGCCTCGAACTGGGAGAACACACAGCGATTGCCGGGGAACTTGCCGACCTCGTCGCCGAGCACCCCCTGCGCGAACGACTTCGCGCATCCCACATCCGCGCGCTTTACGGTGCGGGGCGCCAGCACGATGCGCTGGCCAGCTACGAACAACTACGCGCCGCACTGGCCGACGAATTGGGCCTCGACCCTAGCGCCGAACTCGTCGCACTCCAGCGCGACATTCTCGCTCAGGCGCCGTCGCTGACGACGTCTGCTCCCAAAGTGCATGTCAGACGCCGCATTTCGAATCTGCCGTCGAAGGCCACTCCCCTCATCGGGCGCGCCGACGCAGTGCGGCAGGTGCTCTCGGCACTCGACGGGAACCGTCTGCTGACCCTCACCGGTCCGGGCGGCGTCGGCAAGACCCGGCTCGCGCTCACCGTGGCGACCGAAGCATTGTCCCAGTTCGCCGACGGCGTGTGGCTGGTCGAGCTTGCCGGGTTCGCCAAGGCCACGGTCGCAGATCTGGCCGGGGCGGTAGCTGCGACGCTCGAGATCCGTGACACGGGCGAATCTGCCGACGCTGCAGCACATCTCGCCGCCACGATCGCTGAGCGGTCCATGCTGCTGGTGCTGGATAACTGCGAACATGTCCTGGATGCGGCCGCAGAGCTTGCCGAACAACTCCTCGACACCGCGCCCCACCTGCACGTTTTGTCGACCAGTCGCGAGCCCCTCGGCGTGCCGAGCGAGCGGCTCTGGAATGTCGACGTTCTCGAACTCAGCAGTGCCGTAGAGCTTTTCGTCGCCAGAGCCGAGTCCGCCGCACCGGGCTTCGAACTAGACGACGACACCACGGAGGCAATCTCGATACTGTGTCGCCGCCTCGACGGAATACCGCTGGCGCTCGAGTTGGCCGCGACCCGTGTCCGTGCCCTCGGCGTGCACGAGATGGTTGCGCGGCTGAACGACCGCTTTCGACTCCTCTCGACCGGCCACCGAGGCCGCCCACCTCGGCAGCAAACCTTGATCGCGTTGATCGACTGGAGTTGGCAGTTGCTGACCCCAGCCGAACAGACAGTGTTGTCTCGGCTGAGTGTCTTCGCCGATGGCTGCACTCTGGAAGCCGCCGAAAGCATCTGCGCCAGCACCGAAGTCGACCGTGCGGATGTCGCTGACCTGCTGGTCCGCCTGGTCGATCGTTCACTCGTCGTCGCACTCCACACCGGTAAATCCTCGCGGTACCGGTTGCTCGAGTCGGTCGCGGCGTTCTGCCTGGACCGACTGAGCGACTCCGGCGCCCTGCGACCGACCCTCGAGCGCCACGCGGCGTACTACGTGGACTTCGCCGAACGTGCAGCACCGGAACTGTTCGGCGCCGGCCAGGTTCACTGGCTGCGGCTGCTCGACGCCGAAGTCCCGAACATGCGGCGAGTGCTCGACGACGCCGTTCGCGATCGGAACGGGACCGCCGCGCTTCGGCTCGCCAACTCGTTGGCCTGGTTCTGGTTTCTGCGGGGTCGGCTCGGGGAAGGCCGCCGCTATCTCGACGCGGCCATCCGGATCGATTCCGATGCCGATCCGGCGCTGCGCGCATCGGCGTCGGCATGGGCTGCTGGCTTCGCATTCACTCAAGGCGATGCGGATGATCGAGAAGGGCTGTGTAACAGCGTATTGGCGCAGTTTTCCGATCCCCCCGCACGGGCCCGAGCAGAGTGGTTCCTCGGCTTCAGCGGTCTGGATCTCGGCGAATTCGAGGCCAGCGTCGAGTTGGTAGATCAAGCGTTGACGACCTTCGTCGACATCGGCGACCGATGGGGAATCGCGGCCGTACACCTCGTCAAAGCCGTGAGCGCCCACATCGTCGCCGACGTCGTCGCGCTCGAGGAAAGCGCGAAGATCAGCGAGCAGATCTTCGACTCGCTCGGCGATCGGTGGGGCCAGCTACAGGCGACGGCCTGGCTCGGCGGTCTCGCCGAGCTTCGCGCCGATTTCGACGAGGCGATCATCGCTCACACCCGTGGACTCGCGATCGCGCAAGAGTTGGAGTTGTGGCAGAACGTGTCGGTGAGCCTGTCGTGGCTCGGCTGGGTGGCGATGCAGCAGGGGGATTTCGTTGCCGCGCAGGAATACTGCGCCGAGGGCTTGCGGCTCGCCGCAGAGCAGGGCGCGGTCTCCGCACGAATCATGGCTTCGATGGGTTTGGGGCTTGCCGCACGAAGAGCGGGTGACGTCGCGCGGGCCGAGGAGATCTTGCACGGCATTCTCGATATGGCACCAGGCGATTCGGCGTCGGAACCGCAGGCTTTTCGCCCGGTGATCCTGTGCGAGTTGGGGTTCATCCACGAGCAGCGCGGCGAAGTCGACGCTGCGTTCGCGCTGCATATAGAGGCCTACGAGGCAGCTATCTCCCTCGCAGCACCGCGCGATCTCGCCTATGCGCTCGTCGGATTGGCCGGTGCGTCGGCCTTCGGCGGCCAGTTCGAGCCGGCAGCGCGCTTGCTGGGGGCAGCCGAGGCTGTTCGGACGTCTGTCGGTATGCCGCCTTCCCCTGCCGAGCAGGACGACATCGACCGCATCCGGCAGATGTTGATCTGTAGTTTCGGCGAGGAATCGCTCATGGCAGGCACCAAGGTGGGACACACGTTGTCGTCAGAGGAAATCCGTAAGCTGGTGTCGGACGAGAGTATTCGCGAATCACTGGAGTTGGTGGGCCCGAGCCGCCAAACTGGACAAAAGTGACTTCCGAAGGGACAAAGCCATGCAGGGACGTACCCGCACCGCACTCCTGACCGCAGCAGTGGTCGCCCCGATTGTCACCGCCGGACTGTCGTTGGGAGGCGGTACAGCTGCCGCCGCAACGCCGCCGACGATCTCGGTGACCTTGTGGGGTGCGACCGACTGGCTGCTGACGTGGGACGGCTCGCCTGCCGCAAGTTGCGTGGGCACCAACGGCGTTGTCACCGCGAACCTGGCAGCCAAGGGCACGGGACTGCTCAGCTACTCGCCCGGGGTCTACAAGGTCAGCGTCACCTGCGACGGTCAGCAGAGCGCAACCGTCACCTTGTACTCCCCGCGTGATCCGCTCAACGACGCACGGACGAACTTCAGCAACTCGAATCAAGGCATGTTCGGTTCGTAGTCAGTGGTTCCCGGCATGTGAATGCATTGGTGCCACAGCGGTTTCGCCCGGCTTGACCACGACGAACTGACCCATGAGCCCGTTGTCTTCGTGTCGCAACAGATGGCAATGAAACATATACGGCGATGTCGGGTCCGAGAAGTCTGTGAATCGCATCAGCAGTCGCCTCGTCACACCGGGTGGCAGGTAAACGGTGTCCTTGGGCCCTGACAGAGACGGATCGTCGGTGTCGAGCACTCGGAACTGCACATCGTGCACGTGAAAGTTATGAACTCCCCCACTGATATTCGCAATTTCCCAGACTTCGGTTGTGCCGACGGTCACCACTTCGTCGATCCGGCTCATATCCATCGACCGATTGTTTATCGTGGTCGAACTCGTCAGATCGAACTTCCTCGTCACAGTCGGCGCGCCGAGGTCGTGCGGTGCCGCAAGTGACATCGGAACGGGCGCGCTCTGTTCGAGTTCTGCGGCCGCCCGCAGTTGCAGTACGTCGAATGAGTCGGCTGCACCGGCGAACCTACCGTTGAAGAAATCGGCGCCCAATTGCGCTGGTGCACTGCGCAGTACCGGATTCGTCCCCGAAGGGACTGCAACCACGATTTCAGCGCGCTCGCCTGGAGACAATTGGATGTTCTGTAGGTCGACAGGTTTCGAGATCAGACCGCCGTCGGTTCCGACGAGCGTGAAACCGAGACCATCGGAGAAGCCGAAGTTGTAGACCCGGGCATTGGATGCGTTGAGAAGCCTCAGCCGGACTCGCTGCGTTGTCACGTCCACATACGGTCCCGGTGTTCCGTTCACCAAGATTTCGTCGCCCAAAACACCTGTGTCAGCAAAGATTCCGCTGCGGGCGTCGAGCTGGTCGCCGTCGAACTTCTTGTCTTGCACGATCACCGGAATGTCATCGATTCCGTAGCGGTCCGGGAGGTCGCGCGTCGAATCATCGTCGATCAAGAACATGCCTGCAATGCCGCGATAGACGTGCTCGGCAGTCGCGCCGTGCAGATGCGGGTGATACCAGAGGGTGGCCGCCGGCTGATTCACCATCCATTGTGGTGACCAGGTGGCGCCGGGTTCGACCATCTGGTGCGGTCCGCCGTCCATGGCCGCGGGTAGGTGCATGCCGTGCCAGTGCAACGTGCTCGTTTCACCGAGGGAGTTGTGCACGTTCATCCGGACCGCCTCGCCGCGCCGGACCCGGACGGTCGGGCCGAGGTACGAGCCGTTCACACCCCAGGTTTCGCTATTCGGTCCGTGACCCAGATCAGTTGTGCCACTGCGCAAATCGAGATCGAAAACCCGGGTTCCCGAGGGGTCTACGGTCGACGGTGCGAGGGGCGGAATGCGCAACGCGTGTGTGAAGTTCACCTTGCCCACAGTGTCGGTGCGGGCAGTGATCCAGGCATAGCTCGTGTATCCCACGAGCCCGCCGATGACGACGAGAGCCGTCGCAAGTATTCCCACCATGATTCGTAGCCAGATCCGGCGTGGCGGCTTCGATTCGTCCATGGGTCGAGACTGCTAGCGAGGGGCCTTCTGAACATCCTGGCTCATCACCCAATTTGGCGTCAGGGTTCACCCCGATCCGCATCGCGGTCACGAATTGTTCCACGGGAAACATCGACCCTTGCGACTGATTCAGTGACCACTTAGCATGCTCCGTAGGACACTTGATTCCGGCGAATGTCACGTGACACCAGCACAGGAGGACCCCCCATCATGAAAGTTCTGGTTGCCGGCGCAACAAGTGTCCCTGGAATTCCCGTCGTAGAGGCGTTGCTCGACGGTGGCCACGACGTATTCGGTCTCACGCGGTCACCGACCAAATCCGACGTCATCGCTGCAACTGGAGCGACGCCCGTCGTCGGTGACGTCCTCGACCGACGCGAGATCGCGGATGTCGTCGAAACCGTCGCTCCCGATGCCATCGTCTCCCTGCTGACCACCCTGCCCAAATACGGACCGATGCAGCTGTGGCAGTTCAGACCGGCGATCCGGCTGTGGCGAGACGGCGCAACGAATCTGCTCGCAGCAGCACAGCACGCAGGGGTCCGCCGACTCGTAGCCGAGTCCGTAGTTTTCGCCTACGGCTACGGACCGCTCGGGTCCGTACCCCTCCTCGAATCCGACCCCTATCCCGGTCCACCGCCCGTCGAACGCGGAAGTGCGATGCTCGACGCCCTACGCGGGATGGAACGGGCTGTGCTCGGGTCCGGGCAGTTGAACGACACAGCGGGAATTGTGTTGCGCTACGGTCTGTTCCATGGGGCGGGTGTGCCGCACGCCGAACTCATGACGCGTCTGGCGAAGCTGTGGCTGATGCCCGTTCCCGGCGGCGGAGCGGTGCACAGTTGGATCGCGCTGGACGACGTCGCACAGGCGACTGTCGCGGCGGTCGAGCACGGTCTTGGTGGCGAGCTGTACAACATCGTCGACGACGAGCCCGTATCGTTCCGTACCTACCTCAATGCCGTTGCGGCACAACTGCATAGGCCTAAGCCACTAGGCATACCCAACGCGTTGGTCCGGCTCGCTTCCCCGTACGGCGCAGCAGCCTTCGGCCGCACCCAAGCTCCGATCTCCAACGCCAAAGCAAAGCGCGATCTTCACTGGGCACCGAAGTACCCGGACTATCGGTCCGTGATCGCGACTATGGGCGGTTGAACTCGGCGCTGATCACTTCTTCTGTGGCCGATTCGTTGCCGCCCGACGTTCCTCGGCCTTCGCTTTGATTCGCTTGTTCTCCTCGAGTACCGCGGCATAGTTCGCACGCTCGCTCACCAGCCAGTCCGGCGGGTCGGCCAGTAGCGCCTCGATCTCCGCCGCTGTCAGCGAATCGGATACGCCTGCACGCGCGATCCCCGAATTGGAGATGCCGAGTTTGCGCGCGACGACATCCCGAGGAAATGGCCCGGCTCGCCGCAGCTCGACCAGCCACTCAGGCGGATTCGCTTGTAGCTCATCGACGTCCGCACGCGTGATCGAGCCGCTGCGGAATTCTTCCGGGGTGGCAGGCAGGTAGATGCCGAGCTTGTTCGCCGCGGTCAGGGGCTTCATCGTCTGCGATTTCTTGTCCGGGCTCACGGGCTCAGCGTATCGCCAATACTGTTGCTCCCATGAGCGGGATCGAGAGCATCGACGTGCAACAGCTGCGCTGGTTCGTCGCCGTCGCAGAAGAGTTGCATTTCGCGCGCGCAGCAAAGTCGCTCAACATTTCTCGTCGCACGCTCAGCGAGACGGTCATCGCACTCGAGGCCGAACTCGGAACCAAGCTGTTCGTACCGGGTGCCAGCCCCACCCAGCTCAGCGACGACGGCCGAAAGTACCTCCAGGACGCGCGTGAGCGCCTCGAGCAGGGGCAACCAGAGGTACGGCGAACCACGAGTCTGCGAGTGGGCTTCGTACCCGGCGTGACTGTGTCGAAATGGTCCCGAATCTGGGCGGAACGATTTCCAGCAATACCGCTGGAAATTGTCGGAGTCGCAGCAGCAGATCAGCTCACATCGCTGCGCGAAAGTCGGGTCGACGCGAACTTCGTCCGCTTGCCGATCGACCGTGACGGCATCAGCGCGATTCCGCTGTACAGCGAACTTCCTGTCGTCGTCGTGCCCAAGGACCATCCAGTGGCGCTGTACGACACGGTGACGACCGCGGACCTGGCAGACGAGCAATTGCACGACGCGGCCGATCTCGACGCAATCGAGCTGCCGATCGAATTGGTCGCGGCCGGGGTTGGCATCGTCGTAGTCCCGCATTCGATCGCACGGCTCCATACCCGCAAGGATCTTGTCTATCGGACCGTGACCGACATGGCGTCCACCGACATCGCCCTTGCCTGGCCCACGGACCGCACGACCGACTTGATCGAGGACTTCGTCGGGATCGTGCGCGGGCGGTCCGAGCGGAGCTCTCGGGCGCAGGCAGCCGTGCCGAAACGCCGCAAAGCCCGCTGACGCGAGAAGGTCACCTCGAACTGCATTCGAGGTGACCTTCTGTGAATGTGGAGCCGAGGGGAATCGAACCCCTAACCCCTGCCTTGCAAAGGCAGTGCTCTGCCAATTGAGCTACGGCCCCGTATGAAATGACCGGGGAGTGGGCCTAGGAGGACTTGAACCTCCGACCTCTTCCTTATCAGGGAAGCGCTCTAACCGCCTGAGCTATAGGCCCCTACATCGCACTTGAACCGAGGGACGAGGTTACCGTACCGAGCCCGTGACTACCAAAACGGCTAGTCGAGGGCTAGTCCGGATCGGCCAGCGTCACTTCGATTCCGCCGACCAGATCGGAGCACTGGTTGTAGATGAACGACCCGATCGTCGCGAGCGCTGTGAAAAGCACCACGTTGATCAAGCCGATCCCAGCTGCGTAGCCGAAGATCTGCCCCGACGTCACGAGCCCGTCGGAACCGGATTCGGTGACGATCTCGGTGAAGGCGTTGTTCAGGCGATCCCATACGCCCATGCCGTCCAGCACGACGTACAGCAGCCCGACCGCGACCATCCAGACGAAGAACAGCGCGACCGAAATGACAAGCGAGACCTTCAAGGTCGACCACGGGTCGATCTTGCGAATCTGCACGGTTGCGCGCAGCGGTGCGCCCTCGGCCGGAGCGGCCGTCGCAACAGCGGCAGCCTGCGGGCTGGAGGTCGACGCCTCGGCGGGAAGCGGATGCCTGACCTCCGAAAGATCGGGCATGTCCTTCGCCAATTCGGGGCGAGGGATATTGCGAGTCGGACCGTCGATGGCCGCGGACTTCGCTTGCACGGCCTCTTTGCGCTGTGCCTTCGCAGCCTCTGCCGCGTCCGCCACAGCGGCTTCGCGGTTCGCAGGCGCCGGCGGACGTCCGACCACCGGAGGCTCGCCGGGGCGGTTCAGGTTCGACTGCGGCTCCCGCTGCGGTGGCTGATTGCCTCGCTGCCACGGTGGCGCTCCAGCGCCCCGTGGATGACCGTTCTGCACCGTGGTCGGCGCCCCGTCGGCGGACTTGGACGCATCCGCCGCATCCGGTGCTTTGGCCGCTGGAGGCTGCTGCACCGGCCGAGCGCCCTGGGTCCGAGGACCTTGATGCTGCGGTGGATGCGGCTGCCCCGTCTGCGGCGCCCGTACCTGGCTCGGACGTGACTCGTCGACCTGGTGGTGCGGCGCAGTCTGCTCTGCTGCCGCAGGCGCAACCTGCGGCATCGCGACCGTGTTTTCGCCTACGGTCTGACCCTGCGCAGGTGGCGTCGCGGGCTTTGCCGCTGCAGGAACCGACGGGATCGGGCGCGGCAACGGCCGTGGCTGCAACGGCGGTGGCTGCCGAACGCGGTCCGTCACAGCGTCTTTCGCTCGATCCGCCGAGGACTGACCGGAGTTGTTCGGCTTCTGGGGATCTTCGGGAGTGCTCATTCAGACTCCTTGGCTGCGTCGGAGGCACCGCCGGCCGGGATGTCGTCTGGCTCGTCGGCATTGCGGGCAATTGCGAGCAGTGTGTCGCCTTCGCCGAGATTCATCAATCGCACACCCTTGGTCTGTCGGCCCGCTTTACGCACCTGTTTGGCAGCAGTTCGGATCACTCCGCCGCCGGACGTGATCGCGTACAGCTCGTCGTCGTCGTTCACAATAAGCGCTCCGACGAGTGTGCCACGTCGTCTGTCGTACTGAATTGTGAGAACGCCTTTGCCGCCTCTGCCCTGAATGGGGTAATCGTCCATCGGTGTCCGTTTCGAGTAGCCACCGTTGGTCGCGACCAAGAGGTAGGTGCCTTCACGAACCACATTGAGGGACAACAACTCGTCGTCGCCGTTGAACCGCATACCCTGGACCCCGGACGTCGCTCGGCCCATCGGTCGAAGGGCCTCGTCGGTGGCGGAGAATCGGATCGACTGACCTTGCGCCGAGACCAGCAGCAGGTCGTCCTCGGCCGAGCACAGCACGGCGCCGACAAGTTCGTCGTCGTCACGCAGATTGACAGCCACGATGCCGCCGCTGCGGTTGGAATCGAAATCGGTGAGCCGCGACTTCTTGACCAATCCGTTGCGGGTTGCCAACACGAGGTAGGGCGCATCCTCGTAGGTCTTGATCTGGATCACTTGGGCGATCCGCTCGTCCGGCTGGAATGCCAGCAGGTTCGCAACATGCTGGCCGCGAGCTGTGCGGCTCGCCTCCGGCAATTCGTATGCCTTGGCACGGTAGACGCGGCCCTTCGTGGTGAAGAACAGGATCCAGTCGTGCGTCGAGCTGACGAAGAAGTGCTTGACGATGTCGTCCTGCTTCAGCCCGGCGCCCTGAACTCCCTTGCCGCCGCGCTTCTGGCTGCGGTAGAGGTCGGTCTTCGTGCGCTTCGCGTATCCGGTTTCGGTGATCGTCACGACCACGTCTTCGCGGGCGATCAGGTCCTCGTCGGCGACGTCGCCGTCGGCGGCGATGATCCGGGTCCGGCGGTCGTCGCCGTACTTCTCGACGATCTCTTCCAACTCGTCGTGGACGATCTTCCGCTGCCGCTCGGGCTTGGCGAGGATGTCCTTGTAATCGGCGATTTCGCGTTCGATCTTGGCCAGGTCGTCGATGATCTTCTGGCGCTCGAGTGCGGCGAGACGTCGTAGCTGCATGTCGAGGATTGCAGTGGCCTGCAACTCGTCGACGTCGAGCAGCTCCATCAGGCCGGCCTTGGATTCTTCGGCGCTCGGTGAGCGCCTGATGAGGGCAATCACTTCGTCGAGGGCGTCGAGGGCCTTGACCAGACCACGCAAAATGTGAGCGCGCTCTTCGGCCTTGCGGAGCAAGTATTTGGTCCGGCGGACGATCACGTCGAGTTGGTGATTGACGTAGTGCCGGATCATCTGGTCGAGCCGCAGGGTGCGCGGCACCCCGTCGACGATCGACAGCATGTTGGCGCCGAAGCTCGTCTGCAGCTGGGTGTGCTTGTACAGATTGTTCAGCACGACCTTGGCGACGGCATCACGCTTGATGGTGACGACGATGCGCATGCCCGCGCGGTCCGAGGATTCGTCGTGAATCTCGGAGATGCCGGAGATCTTGCCGTCGCGGACCTGTTCGGCGATCGAGGTGATCAGGTTGTCCGGGTTGACCTGGAACGGTAGCTCGGTCATGACGATCGTGGTGCGCCCCTTGGCGTCTTCCTCGATCTCGACAACGCCGCGCATGCGGATCGACCCACGACCGGTCGTGTACGCGTCGTGAATGCCCTGGCCACCGACTATGAGGCCGTGGGTCGGGAAGTCCGGACCCTTCACCCGCTCCATGCAGGCGGCGAGCGTTGCTTCTTCGTCGGCCTCGAAATTCTCGAGCGCCCAGTAGATCGCCTCCGCCACTTCACGCAGGTTGTGCGGCGGAATGTTGGTCGCCATACCGACCGCGATGCCGTTGCTGCCGTTCATCAGCAGGTTCGGCACCCGGCTCGGGAGCACCGTTGGTTCCTGCGTACGACCGTCGTAGTTCGCGACGAAATCGACTGTCTCGTGGTCGATTTCGCGGAGCATCTCCATCGCCAGCGGCGTCAAGCGGCACTCGGTGTACCGCATGGCGGCCGCACCGTCGTTGCCACGCGAACCGAAGTTGCCCTGACCGTCGACCAGCGGGTACCGCAGCGACCACGGCTGCGCCATGCGAACGAGGGTGTCGTAGATCGACGCGTCGCCGTGGGGGTGGTAGTTACCCATCGTCTCGGCGACCGGGCGCGCCGACTTCACGTAACCGCGGTCGGGGCGATAGCCGTTGTCGTACATCGCATAGAGAACGCGGCGGTGCACGGGCTTGAGACCGTCCCGAACATCCGGCAGGGCGCGACCGACGATGACACTCATCGCGTAGTCGATGTAGCTGTTCTGCATCTCCTGCTGAATGTCGACAGGTTCGATGCGGTCCCCGGCGCCGCTTTCCGGCGGCAACGTGGTGTCGGTCATGAGCTCACTTTCTTAGGGGCGGGGGCCGCGCCGCACAATCGCGGCTGGCCACCTACACGTCCAGGAACCGAACATCCTTGGCATTGCGAGTGATGAAGCTTCGTCGAGCTTCGACGTCCTCGCCCATCAAGATGCTGAACAATTCGTCGGCAGCAGCAGCGTCGTCGAGGGTGACCAAACGGAGCACCCGAACCGCGGGGTCCATGGTGGTCTCCCACAGTTCCTTGGCATTCATTTCGCCGAGGCCTTTGTAGCGCTGCACGCCGTCGTCCTTGTTGATCTTCTTGCCGGCCTGCAGACCCGCCTCGATCAACCCGTCGCGTTCGCGGTCCGAGTATGCGAATTCCGGATCCGATCGCTGCCACTTGAGCTTGTACAGCGGCGGCTGCGCGAGATAGACGTGCCCGTGCTCGACCAGCGGTCGCATGAATCGGAACAGCAGCGTGAGGAGCAGCGTCGCGATGTGCTGACCGTCGACGTCGGCGTCGGCCATCAACACGATCTTGTGATAGCGCAGCTTCGCGAGATCGAATTCGTCGTGAATGCCGGTGCCCAGCGCTGTGATGATCGACTGGACTTCGTTGTTCTTCAGCACGCGGTCGATGCGAGCCTTCTCGACGTTGATGATCTTTCCGCGCAGCGGCAGGATCGCCTGGAACATCGAATCGCGACCGGACTTGGCCGAACCGCCTGCCGAGTCGCCCTCCACCACGTACAGCTCGGACTTGCTCGGGTCGTTGCTACGGCAATCCGCCAGCTTGCCAGGCAGTCCACCCAGGTCGGTGGCGCTCTTACGGCGCACCAACTCTCGTGCTTTCCGAGCCGCCAAACGGGCCTGCGACGACGACACCGCCTTGTTGACGATGGTCTTCGCGTCTGCAGGATTGGCTTCGAGCCAGTGCGCGAGGTGTTCATTGCACGCCTTCTGCACGAACGACTTCACTTCGGTGTTGCCGAGCTTGGTCTTCGTCTGGCCCTCGAACTGCGGTTCGCCGACCTTGACGCTGACGATCGCTGCCAAACCTTCGCGGATGTCGTCGCCGGTGAGGTTGGCGTCCTTCTCCTTGAGCAGCTTCTTGTCTTTGGCGTACTTGTTGACCACCGTGGTCAGCGCCGCACGGAAACCTTCCTCGTGCGTGCCGCCCTCGTGGGTGTTGATCGTGTTCGCGAAGGTGTGCACCGACTCCGAGTAACCGGAGTTCCACTGCATTGCCACCTCGAGCTCGTGACCGACGCCCTTGCCGGTGAACCCGACAACCGAGTTGTGAATCGGCGACTTGGTCCGGTTGATGTGGCGAACGAAATCCTCGAGACCACCTGGGTAGTGGTAGGTCCGAGTTTTCACCTTGTGGACGGGAGTGACCGCTTCGGCCTCTTCCTCGGCATGGGTCTTCGGTGCTGCCGCCACTTCGCTGACAACCTCGTCGGTCACCTCGTCGTCGGTGACGCGCTCGTCGGTGAACGTGATCGTGAGGCCCTTGTTCAGGAAGGCCATTTCCTGCAGGCGCCGCGAGACCGTTTCGAAGTTGTAGACCGTGGTTTCGAACACGTCGGGATCGGCCCAGAACCTGGTCGTTGTGCCCGTCCGCTTGGTCGGGTCACCCTTGACCAGCTTGCCGGGCTTCGCGTCTTTGTAGTTCTGGGTCCAGTGGAAGCCGTCGACGTCGATCTCGAGTTCCACACGACTGGACAGCGCGTTCACGACCGAGATGCCGACGCCGTGCAGACCGCCCGAGACCGCGTAGGACTCGGAGTCGAACTTGCCGCCTGCGTGCAGCTGGGTCATGACGACCTCGATCGTCGGAATTCCCGACGCGTGCATCGCGACCGGAATGCCACGGCCATCGTCGACGACCTGTACGCCGCCGTCGGCGAGCAAGGTCACATCGACGCGCGTGGCATGACCTGCCATCGCCTCGTCGACCGAGTTGTCGACAACTTCCCAGATCAGGTGGTGCAGACCGCGTTCACCGGTCGAGCCGATGTACATGCCTGGACGTTTACGGACCGCCTCTAGTCCTTCGAGGACCGTGATCGAAGATGCGCCGTAATCCTTCTTGGCCGAGCTGGTTTTGGAGCCTGGTGGTTTGGAGCCCTGCGCAGCCACGGGTCGGGTGCTCTCCTTACTTGCTGACACCCGACGCAGTACTTCTCGATGCCATAGAGCAACCCGAAACCTTGTGAGGAGTGGGCCCCGGAACACCGACCAGTACGCGCGTCGTAGGTATCGCCGCCAATTACTCCCCCATCCTACTGGTACGCGCGGTCCACGGAGTACCTATGACCGCCCTGGCGCGCCCGTGAATCGATTTTCTGGCAGACATCCGACTCAAAGTCTAGAGAAAGGGGCTTTCGGGGCGTTTCACCGCGACGCTGTCCATCGACCGGCTAGCCATACGTATCCCGCGGGCCACGGCCCTTCACGTGCCGCTCGCCCTTGCGCCAGCTCGGCGCAGCAGGACCGGTCACCCGCAACGAGGTCACCACTCCATGCCCCACCGCAGCGCCGATCTTAGCCAGAATCTGCGATTGCATGAGCCTGAGTTGTGTTGCCCACGCAGTGGATTCGGCCGCGATGCTGAGCACGCCTTCCTTCAGCGCGGTCGGTTCCGCATGGGAGGCGATATCTTCCCCGACCACCGATGTCCAGCGGCCGAAGACTGTTCCCTCGGCGACCTTGCCGGACCAACCACGAGATTTGGCGATTGACCCGGCCAACGCACTGAGGGGTTGTGGATCACGATCGTCAGGTCCAGCACCCGACCAGCCCCTCCGCCGTCCGGTTCGCATGCGACTCGCGCTCGAGCGCGGCGAAGCACGTCCTTGGCCAACGGATTTCCCGCTGGCCCGCGCCGCGGCCTTCGCTTCTTCCAGTGCACGACGGGCGAGGTCGATGCCCTTCAGTTCGGGCTCTTCCTCGGCTGGCATTTCATGATCGTAGCTGCGACACCCGACCCTGCGGTGAGTTCACTGCCTCGACATGCACCGTACGAGCCTCGAGCTCGTCTGGGACGTCCTCGCCGACCGCTGCGGTGATCAGCACTTGTTCTGCATCCGCTGCGACCTTCGCCAGTGCGCTCCGGCGACGACGGTCGAGTTCGGCGAACACGTCGTCGAGCAACAACACCGGATCGCTTCCGTCCGACCGCATCAGCGCGAACGCCCCCAATTGCAATGACAGTGCGAACGACCACGATTCGCCGTGGCTGGCGAAGCCTTTGGCCGGCTCCGTGCCCAGATACAGCTCGAGATCATCGCGGTGCGGACCGACGAGGCACACCCCGCGTTCGATCTCCTTGGCACGCACGGTCGCCAATTCTCCCAAGAACACCGCTTCCAGCATGTCGGCGTCGTCGGGTTCGGGCGTCCTGGTCACATCGAGGTATTCGAGCGGCAGCTGGGACAGACTCGACTTGTAGCGAACCGACGCCGGCCGCGATTCCGGGGCGATCGAGCTGTAGGCCTCGATCAGATGGGGCGACAGTTCGTGAATCAACTTCAATCGGTGCGCCACGAGCTGCGATCCGTGCGCTGCGAGGTGTCCGTCCCACACATCGAGGGTTGCCAGCTCGGCCTGGCGCGATCGCGCGGCGGTCTTCAACAACGCGGAACGTTGCCGTAGGACTCGGTCGTAATCGGCGCGAACAGCAGCCATGCGCGGCAGCCTGGCTGTGAGTAGTTCGTCGAGATACCGACGCCGCTCTTGTGGATCGCCGCGCACCAATGCCAAATCTTCCGGTGCGAACAGCACAGTCCGCAGGATTCCGAGAACCTCGCTGACGCGACGGACGGGTGATCGATTGATCGTCGCCCGATTCGCCACTCCTTGGTTCAGCTCGATATCCACCCGAAGTTCGCGACCGGCATTGACGACTGCAGCGCCGATCTGGGCTCGGGTAGTTCCGGTCCGCAGCAACGGAGCATCAGTGGACACCCGGTGCGACGACAACGACGACAAGTAGCCGAGCGCTTCGAGGAGGTTGGTCTTGCCGTTTCCGTTCGAGCCGAGAAACACGGTCCGGCCTGGCGCCAAATCGATGGCAACGCTTTCCCACGAACGGAAATCGCGCAGCGACAGTGCCCTGACGAACACTCGCTCAGCCCGGCAAGCGGACCGGCATCAGCAAGTACGTGTAGTCGCTCGACGGTGCCGGGAAGGAACCCGATGCAGCGGCCACCGGTTCTTCGTCGGTCGCAGGCCGCAGGACCGCAGGCCGGCTCGGCGTCGTGAACCCGAACGACACGCGATCGCTGTGCAGTGAGTTGAGCCCGTCGGTCAAGTAGCCGGGGTTGAAGGCAATGGTCAACGCTTCGCCGCGGAAGTCTGCTTCGAGGTCTTCCTCGGCGCGGCCGGCATCTTCCCCACCGGCCGACAAGGTCAGGCCTTCGTTGGAGAACTCGAGCCGCACCTGTGCGCCACGGTCGGCAACAAGCGCCATACGTTTGATCGCCTCGATCAGCGGGGCAACATCCAGCGTCGCCATCGAGGTGTGCTCCTTGGGCAGCAACTGCCGAAACTTCGGGAACTCTGCATCGAGCAGACGAGTTGTCGTGCGACGACCCGAGCTGACAATGCCGAGCAGACCTTCGGTACCGACCGTCGATCCTGTTCCGAGCGCGAGCTCGACCTTCGAATCCAATGGTCCGACAAGGGTTTTCGCTGATTCGGACAACGTCTTGGCCGGGATCAGCACTGCGGTCTTGACGTCGGACTTAGCGGGCTCCCAGTCGATCTCACGAACCGCGAGGCGGAATCGGTCCGTCGCTGCGAGCACGACGCTCGAGCCTTCGATCTCGACACGAATGCCGGTGAGCATGGGCAACGTGTCGTCCTTGCCTGCAGCGACCGCCACCTGGGCGACGGCTTCGGCGAATCCGTCGACCGGCAAGGAGCCGGTGTGCGCCGGCAGTTCTGGAAGTTGCGGGTAGTCCTCGACCGGCATCGTGGGCAACGAGAACTTCGCGCTTCCGCACACGATCGACACTCGAGTGCCATCGACGGTGACGTCGACCGGCTTGCCCGGCAAGGACTTGGTGATGTCTGCCAGCAATCGGCCGGAGACGAGAACTTCGCCATGACCGGCGACTTCCGCGGAAATCCGCATCTGCGCGGAAACCTCGTAGTCGAACCCTGACACGGTCAAGCCGTTGTCGTCGGCGACGAGCAGAACACCACCGAGTACGGGCACTGGCGGCCGGGACGGAAGGCTGCGGGCAACCCAGGCGACCGAGTCGGCGAAATCTTCACGAGCGACTCGAAACTTCATACTGCCAAGCTCCATCGCCCGGTTCTTCCTCTCGGTCGGTTGGGATCTTCGATCGCAGTCTGGCACACGTGGCAGACCTGAACACGCTATGCCCTCGAACTGCATCTCTGAAAGCCGGGACGAACAACGCTACGAGGGCTTCGATGCGGTCTGTCCCCAACACCTGTTTTAAAAGATGTTCTTAAAGGGAGAGAACAACAACAGTATTAGGTCCTGTGGAATCTGTGGACGGACGGTGAACTTGCAGGTAACCAGGCGTGGCGGGATGGGGATGAAGCGATGAAACGCTCGAGGAGCGATCCGAGGGTCATGTGGACTTTGCACGGTTGCTGACATTTTCCTGTGCTTCATCCCCAGTAGATCCCCATTACTCACAAGGTTATCCACAGGTGTGGAGTAGTTCTTGGAGTAAATCGACGAACTACCGCTTGGATCGTTGTTTGATCCGGGCAGTCAGCTCTTGGACCTGGTCGTAGACCTTGCGACGCTCGGTCATTTCCTTCTTGATCTTCTTTTCGGCGTACATGACCGTGGTGTGGTCACGACCGAACGTCTGACCGATCTTGGGAAGCGAAAGATCGGTCAGCTCACGACAGAGGTACATCGCAATCTGACGCGCCTGTGCCAGCGGTCGAGCCTTCCCGGGGCCACAGAGCTCGTCGATCGAGGTACTGAAGTACTCCGCCGTCACAGCCATGATCGTCGAGGCATTGATCTCCAGCGCCGCCGTATCTGGCATGAGATCGCGCAGTACGACCTCGGCGAGTGTCAGGTCCAGCGGCTGTCCGTTGAGCGAGGCGAACGCTGTCACGCGGATCAGAGCGCCCTCTAGTTCGCGGATGTTGCGTTCGATCCGACTGGCGATCAACTCGAGTACGTCGTGCGGCACGTCGAGCCGATCCATCCTGGCCTTCTTGCGCAGGATGGCGATTCGAGTTTCCAGCTCGGGTGGCTGAACGTCGGTGATCAGACCCCATTCGAACCGAGTTCGGAGTCGCTCCTCCAGGGTGGTGAGTTGCTTGGGCGGGCGATCCGAGGACACGACGATCTGTTTGTTCGCGTTGTGCAGGGTGTTGAAGGTGTGGAAGAACTCTTCCTGGATACCTTCTTTGCCTTCGATGAACTGGATGTCGTCGACGAGCAGAACGTCGGTCTCTCGGTAGCGCCGTTTGAACGCCACCTTGCGGTCGTCGCGGAGGCTGTTGATGAAGTCGTTGGTGAATTCCTCGGTCGACACATATTTGACGCGCATACCAGGGAACAGCCGCTGGGCGTACTGACCCGCGGCGTGCAAGAGATGTGTCTTCCCTAGACCAGATGCCCCCCACACGAACAACGGGTTGTACGCACGAGCGGGAGCCTCGGCGATGGCGACGGCCGCCGCGTGTGCGAATCGATTCGACGCGCCGATCACGAATGTGTCGAAGGTGTACTTCGAGTTCAAGCTGTTCGGTGACGCCGGCGCTGCAGGGCTTTCGGCGGGTTTTGTGAAGTACGACGGCCATGAGTTGCGGATACTGGCGATCGCTTCGCGTTCGTCGTCGATCTCGTCGAACGACGACGGTGCACCGCCGGTCAGTCTGCGGCGACGAAAATCAGTGGGACCAGGATCCTCGAGCTCACGGGTCAGGTCACCGTGGTCGGCCTCGACTGTGGGGCCCGGTCGTTCCGGGACGACTGTCGCCGCCGCCGCACTGGCAGGAGCGATTCGGACGCCCAATCCTTCGACCTGCTTGCCGAGATGTCTGCCGAGCGATTTGAGGATCGGTTCGCGCAAATCACGTTCGATCGCCTCTTGGGCAAGAGACGATGGAACCGACAGCAGCGCGAACCCTTGCGTGAGAGTCAGCGGTTTGACAAGGCCGAGCCAAGCCTTCTGCGCGTTGCTCAACACCGAACTTGTCTGATCGTCGGTGCCGTTCGTAAGCTCTGCAACAACGTCGGGCCAGACGTCTGCAAGCGCATTCGGTTCGTCGTTCAAGGCCGTGCCTCCCCAAGTCTGGGATCGATCGAGGCTCAGGTTCTCGCAACCGGGCAACGGTGAGAGTTAGCCACTCGGCCTATGAATATGCCATCTGATGCGAAACTCCACACAATTATCCACAGATGTGGAAAACCACAGAAGTGTGACTTCGCGGGCGAGCGAGACGATCGAAAGCGCCTCGACCTGCATATATTGCTCGGAATCTGACTTAGGCGAACCTAATTTACCGAGGATAGGGGCAGGTGTCCTCGAACAAAATAGCAACCGAGTCCTCGGTTGTGTGCAAAATCGTAGAAGCCGTCGAAGTCTGCGGGTTTGACCCAACTACCGGCGTTTCTATACCCTCGTACAGTCACCCATCGGTGCGGTGAAGGCTTCGTGCTGGCTTGGCTGGTCCTCGAGACTGCCGAGATCACGATTTGTTGCGACACCGATGTTGGACCACAGTTTTGTACAACCCCCACAGTTCGTGGGACCCACCGAGGGCATCACACGATGCCGCAGAGTTTCAAGGAGTGTTTACCGTGGCCAAGGGCAAGCGGACGTTCCAGCCGAACAACCGACGCCGCGCGCGTGTTCACGGCTTCCGTCTCCGGATGCGCACCCGTGCGGGTCGTGCGATCGTCTCTGCGCGTCGCCGCAAGGGCCGCGACTCGCTGACCGCCTGATCGGATCCCGCGGGTTCGGACGCTCGGGTGCTACCTGAGCCGTATCGGTTGCATCATCACTCGGACTTCTCTCGGACGGTGCGCCATGGCCATCGAGCAGGGAGACGTGATCTTGTCGTGCACGTTTACGGCAGGACCGCGAGTGGCGATGCATCGAATCCACTATTTACCGGCGACGGGCCGAGATTCGGCCTGATCGTCGGTAAAGGCGTTGGTGGCGCCGTTGTACGTCACCGTGTTGCGCGTCAGCTCCGGCATGTCTGCCACCCGCTGACCGACGCGGTGTCACCCGAATTCGATGTGGTTGTGCGGGCACTTCCCGGTGCCGCCACCGCAACGTCGAGCGAGTTGAGTCGTCAGCTTCACGGCTGCCTGCGCAAATTGAAACTCCTCGCCGACGGAGAGAGCTGATGCGTGCCGCTCTCCGCACGGTCCGTCGTTGGCCGGTGCGGATTCTGATCTTCTGTATCGAGCTGTACCGGACCTATGTCTCCCCCACGCGCATGCCGACGTGTCGGTTCACACCCACCTGTAGCGAATACGCCGTCGACGCTTTGCGCGCGCACGGCGTGATTCGCGGCCTTGTGCTGACGGTGATTCGTTTGGCGAAATGCGCGCCCTGGCACTCTGGAGGGTGGGACCCCGTGCCCGACCGGTTCGCCGGGTCCCACAGCCATGAGCATTCGGAGGATCTGCCGGCCTCCGACCTACCGACCGCAACGAGTCACGATCCGCAGGTGAGCGTGAACGAACAGAGGAGTACATAGAGCCGTGCTCGACTTCATCTACTATCCGGTCTCCGGGATCTTGTGGTTCTGGCACAAGGTGTTCGCCTTCATCCCGTACTTGGGTCCGACGGACGGCGGCAACGGAGTCGCCTGGGCACTGTCTGTGGTGTTCTTGGTCTTCACCCTGCGGCTGCTGCTGTACAAGCCTTTCGTCAAGCAGGTCCGCACGACGCGGCAGATGCAGGAACTGCAGCCTCAGATCAAAGCACTCCAGGCCAAGTACAAGGGCGACAGGCAGCGCCAGGCGCTGGAGTTACAGAAGCTTCAGAAGGAGCACGGATTCAACCCGATCATGGGCTGCCTCCCTGTGCTCGCCCAGGCTCCTGTGTTCATCGGTCTGTACCACGTGCTGCGGTCGTTCAACCGGACCGGACATGGAATGGGTCAGCTCGGGCTCGATCCCGCTGTCAACCGCACGATTCCGAACTACTTCTTCGGAGTCGACGACGTCGATTCGTTCCTGAACGCACGGCTCTTCGGTGCTCCGATCTCGGCAACGGTCGTCGAGTCGAAGACGGCACTCGAGGCATTCGTGAACGAAAGCCTCGGGCTCGGCCTGCCAAGCGTGTGGAATCTTGCCGCTATCGCCGTTCCTTTGATGATCATTGCGAGCCTCGCAACTCACTTCAACGCGCGCGCTTCGGTCGCACGGCAGAGTGAGGCAGCGGCGGCGAACCCTCAGGCCGCGATCATGAACAAGTTGGCGTTGTGGGTCTTCCCGCTCGGCGTGCTCGTCTTCGGTGTGTTCCTCCCGATTGCCATCCTTCTGTACTGGGTAAGCAACAACATCTGGACCTACGGCCAGCAGCACCTCGTATTCCGGAAGATCGACCACGAAGATGAATTGAAGAAGCAGGCTGTGATCGAGCGACGGGCGCAGAATGCACCGAAGCCTGGTGTGCGGCCGGTGAAGGGTAAGAACGCCGTTCAGCTGAGCAAGGACGAGTCGGCAAGTGTTGCTGCAGACGTGGTCGACGATGTCGCTGAGGCTGGTGCATCGAAGCCTGCTCCGGGAGCGAAGCCTGCACAGAAGAGACCCAATCGTGGTGGCGGTGGCCAGCAACGACGACCGGGTCAGGCTCGATCCGGCAACCGGGGTGGATCGAACAAACGAAAGCGGCGATGACCGGGATGCTCACGGAAGAGACAGAGGAAACGGACACAGTTATGACGATCGATTCTGAAGAGGCACAGGGCGACCTGGCTGCTACCGCGGTCGATGCAGCTGACGACAGTGCGACCGACGGCGACGACGACCTCATCGAGGAAGGTGAGATTGCCGGCGATTACCTCGAGCAGTTGCTCGACGTCCTCGACTTCGACGGTGACATCGACCTGGACGTCGAAGGCGACCGCGCGGTTGTCAGCATCGACGGCGGCCGCGACCTCAACAAGTTGGTCGGTCGCAAGGGCGAAGTTCTCGACGCCCTGCAGGAGCTGACTCGGTTGGCTGTGCAGCAGGCCACCGGCGAGCGCAGCAGGCTGATGCTGGATATCGCGGGTTGGCGCGCGGGCCGGCGCGCAGAGCTGACCGCGCTCGGTCGTGATGCGGCTCAGCGTGTGTTGGCGAGTGGTGAGCGCGAGGCACTCGTGCCGATGACACCGTTCGAGCGGAAGATCGTGCACGACGCTGTCGCTGCCGTCGATGGCGTGTCGAGCGAAAGCGAAGGTGCCGAGCCGGCAAGGCGTGTGGTCGTGATCCGCACATGAGCGGATGAGATTGTAGCGGGGCTTCCAGTCTTAGGACGGGGAGCCCCGTTTTAGTTCTAGGCTCGGTAAATCACATTGATGTAGTTCATGTCGTGGAGGATGTTTCACGTGGAACAGAGTTCGAGCGGGCAGTACGAAACCCCTCCCCCTGCAGCAGCAGAAGTGTTCGGTGAGAGGCTCGGTCTGGCGCGCATGTATTGGAAGGCACTCGCCACCGACGGCGTCGAGCGCGGGCTGATCGGTCCGCGCGAAGTTCCGCGACTCTGGGACCGGCACATCTTGAACTGCGCGGTCATCGGCGAGCTCATCCCGACAGGTGCATCTGTCGTCGACATCGGGTCCGGCGCCGGACTCCCAGGTATTCCCCTTGCCATTGCCCGCCCCGACCTCAAGATTGCGTTGGTCGAACCGCTCCTCCGCCGCACCCGATTTCTCGCCGAATTCGCTGAAGCGTCCGGGCTCGACTTCGTGATCGTCCGCGGTCGGGCCGAACAACCCGGCGTGATCAAGGAAGTCGGCGGAGCGGATGTCGCAACATCGCGCGCAGTGGCCCCGTTGGAGAAGCTTGCGAAGTGGTCACTCCCCCTCATCCACGAGCACGGACAGATGCTCGCGATGAAGGGATCCAGTGCAGCAGAAGAGATCTCCCGCGATCGCGCCGCCTTGACCCGCCTCGGCGCCGGAAGCGTGGAGGTCGTCGAATGTGGCGCCAGCGTCCTCGAAACTCCGACTATCGTCGTCCGCGCCGAGCGGGTCCGGCGGCGGAACAAGGGTTGATTGGTCCGGCTGGATCGTGCCGTCACGCTGACGAAATGACTGCATACCTTTAGACCTGGAATTTCACGACACTTTCGGACACATCCCAAGTTTCGGCGATCCGTCGGATCCTGTTGTGTGCCTTCGAAACTCGGTTATGTTCGTCGCAAGTCCGCGCCTTGAGGAGTTTTGGACGGACAGATCCCCGGCCGGGCAGCGTGCTCGGGGGCTGGGGTGCACCGGCGGGTTCGCGGCGCCGGTCGCCGGTCGCGATGTTAGTGGAACTGGAGATCCGGTTTTCTGTCTGGCTGGACTGGATGCAGTCTCGTTGTCGGATACTACGATCGCGGCGACGCCGAAACGCTGTCGCTAGGTTCGGGTGCCGTCTAGGTCCTCGAATATCGTGTGCAGCTGACGTTGATCCGTAACACCTAAGTCGGGTGTTTTCTGGCGGAGTCTTTCATGCGGGGTTTGGCCGTCGAGGCCGCCGTGGGGTCGGTGGTAGTTGTAGTCGTCCTCCCATTCGCGGAGCTTGTCGTTGAACACTTTCGCGTCGTCGATGACGACACCGTCGGGAGGCGGTCGACCTCTTCGGCATCGATGCGTGGGAGCGTTCGACCTTGCTCATGAGACGCGGTCTGCGCGGTTTGATGTAGACGTGCTGCATGCCTTTGTCGAGCACATGCCAGTGGAAGCTGCTCTGGAATTCGGCGCCGTTGTCGGGCTGGATCGTGTCGATGATCAACGGAATCGTTGCGCGACATAGTCGATGAACTTCACGTCGGCTTAGACGGCCGGGTTGTTGTTTCTCGTAGCGTTTCCAGCGTCGGTCGTGGCGTTTGTGGCTGTAAGGCCTGGGGACACCCCTGACACTGCATCGCCGACGCTACCAAGTCTGGTGTGGCAGAGGCTGTCTTGCGGGGCGCCGGCGTTTGTTGCCGCTCGGGTGGTCGGACCCGACCGGGTCGAGGGCGAGTTCACGTGCTGGCCGATATAGGCGTGCCCGATGTCGATCTTGCGTTGCGGTAGTTGAACGAGCCGGCCTTGGCGACTTTAAATGTCCGGGGGCCATGGTTGCGACGCTTCGGGCGTGGATCGCCGGGTGCGACCGTCGGCAGCGTCTCGTACGCCTGGGACCGTGGTCGGCGTAGAACTCCTTGAAGGTGCGGTGATAGCGCTCCAACTTGCCGCAGGTCTGCGGATGCCGCGGCCGCGACGACAGCTGGGTGATACCCAATGCGGTGAGTCGTTCCTGGCAGAACCTCGATTTCTCGTCGCTTACCGGACTTGAACTGCATGCCGTTGTCGCTGATCAACTGTCGCGGTGTACCCCTTTCGTCGATTGCGGTGGCCGCGATCCCGTACCGAGCCTGGTCGTCGAGCAGGTCGAACACCCACGCCTTCGACGCACCGACCAGTTCGACCTGCGTGCCGTCGATCTGCCACAGATCGTTTGGGGCGAACCGTTCGAACCGTCGCCATGTGCGCGGTGAGCGACGAATCGGCGCGGTGACCACGCCGCAGCGTTGCAGGATCCGATGAATCGTCGACACCGCCCGCGGCGCCGCCAGTCCCGCGCGGATAGACCGAGTGCGGATCCTCGGGGCTCCCCAACGCGGATTGTCGGTCCGCATTGTCACGATCCGTTCCTCGATCTCTGCGACGGTGATCCCAACAATCTGTCAACCGTGTGCCCGGGCTCTACACGTCCGATCGTGGTTGGGTGGCCTCCTTTTCGACCGTCTTCACTGACCTACTTTTGAACCGTCGTCGACAGTAGTTACAAGGCACGACTGCGGTGACCGGATCGAGTCCGCAGGTTCCGTCTTGTGCTGGCGATAGTGTCGCTACGCGGCGCGTCGATTCAACTCGGCGACCAACTGCATCCTGGTTCTGTGCATTGCCGGACAGGCGTAGCTCGCCAGAACTACATGACGAACTCTGCGGGTGTTCGATGGCAATGTTTCACGTGGAACAACGAACGGACCCGTCGACGACCGGCCCCCGCGCGACTCGGGCGTTGACTTGGTAGCAGCGGCGAAGCTTCGGTCGATTCTCTACAGAGGACGATGCGGGCACGCGCCTAGGCGATTAGCTCGGGACGTATGTTGACCGTTGCTGAGCGGCAGACGTAGCCGTCAGTCCCCCTCCCCGTTAATGGCGTGGGTGCGTGCTCTCTGGTGCCACTTTGTGGACCGCGTACACCGCAGCTCCGCCCTGGAAGCTGTCGACAGATTGGCTCGAAGCAGTGAGCGCCAGTTGGCTGCGAGCAATTCAAATGCAGCCCCGCGCCGATACTGTTTGCCTGTCCCCGGAGCTGACTCCACGCGACCCGAGTTCCCACGAAGAAGGTGACTTCACGCAATCACATGCCACTGAGGCCCGGTCTCAATTTGGGATTTCCGGGCTGGTGGGCGGGCGCTCCCTGTGCGCAGAGTCGACGTCTGACGGATGTCAGGGGTTCCGGGTCGGCGTGTTTCCGTAAGTGGTCTACTCGCGTTGTCTCGACGCGGGGCGTTCGTCTCAGTGGATAGGCGACAAGTCCTTCGAATGCGGACGCCTCTGTCCGTACTTTCGAGCGACGAAGCGTGACGCCGCACGACGAAGGGGATCGACTGGCCAACGGATCCTTGGCAGTTGATAGTCTGGTCCCTTCGTACGGGCTCTCGTAGCGCTGGGCCGCCAACACCGCGCCCGGAGAGCTAGCTGAGTTCCGAATGTTTCACGTGGAACAAGGATCTCTGGTGTGGTCGGGGGCCGTTTATAGCTCGGTCTGCGCGGGCGACTGTGTTCGCTCGAAACGACCGTCAGATTGAACGCGCGAGGAGCCTCTTCGGTTGCGGCCACGGCCGAGAGCCGGCGAGGCAGCTGGTGTCTGGTCTAGGCCGGAAGGGCGAGCAACGCGCTGCGTAGTGATCATCAGATGCTCCGTGTCGAGGCTCTGCATGGCTTTGAGTCGAGTGAATGGACCGCGGCTCCTCCGCTCCCCGAAGAGGACGTCGTCGCTAACGGAAGCCCCCAGTTTGGGCCATTCTGTGTGCCTGCTCTCAGTGGCACTTCCCATGCACCATCGTCGGTGGCGACGAGTCCTTCGCGGTCTCGGCGACACGTGCTTGCGGCGCATCCTGAGCGAACTTCGTGCGCTGAAGAAGATGCAGTGCGCGGCTACCAACGAGCCGAGGACGACGAGCGCGAGGAGGCCCAAGCCAATGACAGGGGTCTTAGTCCTCTTGCCCGACGGTGACGCTTGCTCGATGAGTGGCGACGCGGCGCCATCTTGTTTCACGTGGAACAGTGAGTACGACGCGCGGACCTAGTTGGCAGTGAGGCAGTTAGTCCACAGGCTTGGGCTAAACGGGCCGATTTCGCAACTTGCAATGTCTGCGCTTTGGTCGAATATTCATGTGCCCCATGGGCTTCCCGCCGGTGAGAAGTTACACACATGGAATTCCACAACTGGGGATAACTTTTCGCAGCAGGACTGTGAATGGGGCGGAACTAGAAATAGTGCCTGAAGTGGGCGAATTACGGCACGCGCAGATCCGTTGTCGGGAAGCACGCAAACGCCCAGAAATTTCCCGAATTCCGTTCTCGGACGGAAGTTTCCTCAGCCTGACTTCCCATCCGCGCGGCGGACTGGCAAGCTTGCACAAGTCGCGAGTGGTGGGCCATTAATCGCCGATTCCGACCAATGTAGTTCGGTCTGTGCGAGCAGAAAAAGCCGCCACCGTCGCCTTTCTGCGGTAGCGACTCCGATAGTTGCGATAGTCAAGCTGAAGCGGTATCCCGCGGGTAGGAGCTCAAATGCCGGGTGGTTCTTCGAACGTTTCACGATCAACGGTTTCACGTGAAACACCGTCCCAGCCTCGTCAGTCAGCCGGTCGACACGGGAAGCAGGATGCCGATTTCGGCGGACAGTACCCGGGCATCTCGCCGATCGATACACCAATCGGCGCGGCAGCACACCGCGCCAGCCAAGTCCTCCACCCACACTCAGTGGCTCTACCGAAGCTCACCGAGAAGCGGGTCATCACGATTGCCAACCAGAAGGGTGGCGTCGGAAAAACAACGACGGCCGTCAACCTGGCGTCCGCGCTGGCCCTGCAGGGGCTGACCGTCCTGGTGGTCGATCTCGACCCTCAGGGCAATGCCAGCACCGCGATGGGTGTTGCCCACCATTCGGGGGTGCCCTCGAGCTACGAACTACTTCTCGGCGAAGTGACGGCAAAGGAGGCAATTCAACAGAGCCCGCACAGCCCGCGGCTGCTCTGCATTCCCGCAACGATCGACTTGGCCGGCGCGGAAATCGAGCTGGTCTCGATGGTTGCCCGTGAAGGTCGACTGAAGACCGCGCTGTCGGACGAGGCCCTCGACGGACTGGGCATCGACTTCGTCATGATCGACTGCCCGCCTTCGCTAGGGCTCCTCACAGTCAACGCGATGGTGGCTGCGCGCGAAGTCCTCATTCCGATTCAGTGCGAGTACTACGCACTCGAAGGAGTGGGTCAGTTGCTTCGCAATATTCAGCTCGTTCAGGCGCATCTCAACCCGAGTCTGCATGTGTCGACGGTCGTCTTGACGATGTACGACGGGCGAACGAAACTGGCCGACCAGGTCGCCGATGAGGTCCGGAGCCACTTCGGCGATGCCGTACTGCGGTCGGTCATTCCACGCAGCGTCAAGGTCTCCGAGGCGCCCGGCTACGGAATGTCCGTGCTCGACTACGACCCAGGATCACGAGGTGCGATGAGTTATCTCGACGCGGGCCGAGAGCTCGCCGCGCGTTCCTCCGGCACCGTGGGGAGCATCGCGAAATGAGCCAAACACGCAAAGGCGGACTGGGTCGAGGCCTTGCCGCGCTGATTCCCACTGGCCCGGAGGCCGGCGGACCGAGGCTTGGCAACGCGGCAGCAGATGTCATTATCGGGATCGAGCGATCGGCTGCAGAGCGAGCAGCGAACCCCCTCCAACCGCGGGACCTTCGCGCCGCACCGGATCTCGACGATTCGGATCTGACCCCGGCGGGCGCTGTCTACCGCGAGATCCCGCAGGATCAGATCAAGCCGAACCCCAAGCAACCGCGCCAGGTTTTCGAGGAAGAGGCGCTGTCGGAGCTTGTTCATTCCATCCGCGAGTTCGGCCTCATGCAGCCGATCGTCGTCCGTCGGACGGGCCCCGAGAGCTATCAGATCGTCATGGGCGAGCGGCGCTGGCGGGCAAGCCAGCAAGCCGGACTCGCTGCCATTCCTGCGATCGTTCGCGAGACGGCCGACGGATCGATGCTCCGCGACGCCCTCCTCGAGAACATTCACCGGGTCCAGCTGAACCCGTTGGAAGAGGCGTCGGCGTACCAGCAGTTGCTCGAAGAGTTCGACGTGACTCATGAAGAGCTGGCGAATCGGCTCGGTCGTTCGCGTCCCGTAGTGACGAATATGATCCGATTGCTCAAGCTGCCGATTGCCGTTCAGCGCCGCGTCGCGGCGGGGGTTCTGTCGGCCGGCCACGCTCGAGCGCTCCTCTCGCTGGACGCGGGTGCGGAAGCACAGGAGCAACTGGCCGCGCGGATCATCGCGGAAGGGCTGTCGGTCCGCGCGACGGAGGAAGCAGTCACTCTGGCGAACCGCGAGGACGACAGGGCCGTCACGCCGACGGTGCGGCGCAAGCCGATCCAGATGCCGGGCTTGCAGGATGTGGCCGAACGGCTCTCGTCGTCGTTCGATACTCGCGTGACCGTCAGTTTGGGCAAGCGAAAAGGCAAAATTGTCGTCGAATTCGGCTCGGTGGACGACCTGGAACGGATCGTCGGTTTGATCGAAAATAAGGGATAAATCGGGCATTGTTGGTGGGCATACCCGTCACTGCGGCTGATACGTCACAGTGACGGGAGCCAAAAATGGACTTTCCGACCAGGTACGAACACCCAGCACCGATCGCATATCCTTGATCTAGAACGGACCGCGAGGTGCACACTGGGCATGGAGGCTGAGCAGAGCAGTGTCGACCAGTGTCACCGCCCTCACCCTCGATGGTCTCGGAAAACTGCCGTCGCACGCTAGGCGATGCGTCTTCTGGGAACTCGATCCCGCTGTCGCATTTACGTCCAAAGAATTCACGGACCCTGTCTTCGAAAAAGAAGCGTGGCTGTCGACCGTCATGCTCGAGTGGGGTTCCTGCGGGCAGGTCGCGCTCGTCGACGGCAACCCTGCCGGTTGCGCTCTCTACTCACCGCCCAGTGCGGTCCCCCGCGCCTCGCTGTTTCCCACCTCACCGGTGAGCGCGGACGCCGTGCTTCTGACAACCTTGCGGCTCGAGCGCGACGACCTCATAGACGACGACGGGCTCGCCGGCCACTTGGTGCAAGCCGTCGTTGCGGACCTCGTTCGCCGCGGCGTGCGAGCGCTCGAATCGTTCGGCATTCGGAAGACGGACGAGGAGTTGGCTGTGTCGGTCACCGATACACCTACGGCGACAGCGGCGCTGGAGTGTTCGCCCGCGTCCTGCATGATCGCGGCTGACTTCCTCGAGGGGGTCGGATTCGAAGTTGTTGCACCGCATCACCGCTTCCCGCGACTGCGACTCGAGCTGGACCGTGACCACGGCTGGAAGGCAGACGTCGAATACGCGTTGGAGCAACTACTTTCGGCCGCAGCGTTGACCGTCGCAGACCTGGGTAGTCGTTCGACGGTTGGCGCGCACTAGCTCGTCAGGAACGCTGAAGGACATCAGCCGCGGTCAGCGGCGGCAAGTTCTTCGGCAAGCAGTTCGGCGAACGTGTATGTCCCCGTTGGCTGGTCGTCCTGACCGAGGAGATAGAGCCGTTTGACGGCGATCAGAATAGCTTCGGCGATGACGTCGCGAAAGCGCGGATTGGTGAGGACTGCCGCGTCGTACTCGTTTGTGACGTAACCGATGTCGACCTGGACCGTCGGCATCTTGGTGAGGCGCAACAGATCCCAGGTACGGCCGTGAACGCGGCAGTCTTGCAACGAGGTTCGTGCGACGACCTCGCGCTGAATGAAGCCCGAAAGTACTTGGCCGATCATCGATGTCGAACCGTGTGAGTTTCCGAAGTGGAAGCTCGCAACACCGTTCGCGGACGGACTGTCGTTATGCGCGCAGCGCAACGAAATCATGAGGTCGGCGTCGAATGCATTCGAGGTCTCGGCCCGCTCGACATCCGTCGGATTCGCATTGTGGGGACGGGAAAGGAACGTCTCCATTCCAGTGGCCGCCATACGACCTTCAAGCCGACTGGCCAAATCCCAGAGGATCTCCGACTCGTACATCTCGCCGAACTCAGTCCATACGCCGAGCCCGCGGTCGTCGCCGCCCAGGCCTGGATCGATCACGATCCGCTTGCCTGTCAGCTGCGGACCGGATCGGTGTACCAATTCTTCTTCGCTGATTCGGTGGGGGTTGCCACCGGTAACCCGGGCACCGAGAAGTTCCAAGGAGCGCAACGTGTCTGGGCCACAGATCCCGTCGGCCGCCAGCCCGATCTCCCGCTGGAACGAGCTGAGAGCCTCGTGCGTCTGAGCGCCGAAGTAGCCGTCGACCCGCTCGACATAGAAGCCGAGATCTTGCAGCCGGCGTTGCAGCGTAGCCACGTCGTCACCGAAGAGGGGCGCCGACAACTGGTAGAACATCGTGCGCGCACCGAGGGTGTACGACGCCTCTTTCAGGGAGCGATACGTGGCGGGGCCGACAATGCCGTCGACGAGAATGCCACGCTGCTGTTGGAAAGCGCGCACTGCGCTATCGAGTGTCTGATCGAACACCGCATCGGGGGTGAGCCAGTAGGCGTCTTCGCCGGATTCTGGATCCGTCGCCGGCAGCTCGCCAGGGAGATATCCCATTCGTGCGAGCGTGCCCCGAACCTCTGCGACGGCAGGTCCACGATCGCCGTGACGGAGTCGGTGCATGGAGTTGGCGCCTTCCTTAAACCGGCCGGTGCCCGGTGCGGAGTTACTGGGCACGTCGAGCAATTGTCGCAGAAAACTGGCGGAACTATGTACTAGGGGTCAGAACCGCCAGCTCTGCACCAACTCGATCAGAGGACGTCGGACAGCTCCCGCAGGAGGGCAGCTTTACCCTTGGCGCCGACGATCTGCTTGGCCGGCTTGCCACCCGAGAACAGGATCAGCGTCGGGATCGACATCACCTTGTAGTCGCGTTGCGTGCCGGGGTTCGCATCGATATCCAGCTTGGCAATCGTGATCTTGTCGCCGTGCTCCTTGGCGATCTCCTCGAGGACCGGAGCGACCATGCGGCACGGTCCGCACCACGTCGCCCAGAAATCGACCAGAACTGGCTTCTCGCTGGACAAGACATCCTCGACGAACGAAGCGTCGGTGACGGTGATTGTGTTGGACACTGGGTCTCCTGGGGGTCGGGAAAAGCGATTGATGAAAGCGATCAGGCGATCGCGACGGACCGGCCGGCGTTGTCGATCGTGTTGGTCGAGATGTCGCCCTGCTCGGCCAGCCAGCGCTCGGCATCGAGCGCAGCGGCGCACCCGGTACCCGCGGCTGTGATTGCCTGGCGATAGGTGTGGTCGACGAGATCGCCGGCAGCGAAGACACCTGTGACATTCGTTGCGGTCGTAGGTGATTGGACTCGCACGTAGCCTGCGTCGTCGAGTTCGACCTGGCCCTTGACGAGGTCGCTGCGCGGATCGTGACCGACTGCGACGAACATTCCCGTGACGTCGAGCTGGCTCTCCTCGCCCGTGACCGTGTCACGCAAGGTCACGCCGGTGACGCTTGTTTCGCCTAGCACTGCAACGACCTGCGAGTTGGTGACGAACTTGATCTTCTCGTTGGCCTTCGCGCGCTCGAGCATGATCCGCGACGCACGGAATTCCTCACGACGGTGAATGACGGTGACCGATCGCGCGAACTTCGTCAGGAAGGTTGCCTCTTCCATTGCCGAGTCGCCACCGCCGACGACCGCGATGTCCTGGCCTTTGAAGAAGAAACCGTCGCAGGTGGCGCACGCGCTGACACCGCGTCCAAGGAGGTCCTGCTCGCCCGGAATATCGAGATAGCGAGCGGCGGCTCCCATAGCGAGGATCACGGCATGGGCACGGTACGTTTCGCCGTTGGCGACGACGGACTTGATCGGTCCGGAGAGGTCGATCTCGTCTACGTCTTCGGTCCGAATATCGGCACCGAACCGCAGGGCTTGCTCACGCATCTCGTCCATCAGATCGGGACCCATGATGCCGGACTTGAATCCGGGAAAGTTCTCGACCTCGGTGGTGGTCATCAATGCGCCGCCGAACTGGGTGCCTTCGAAAACCAGGGGTTCCAATTCGGCGCGGGCCGCGTAGACCGCTGCGGTATATCCAGCTGGGCCGGACCCGACGATGATGAGGTCTACAACCTTGTTGGTATCGGCAGGAGATGACATGGGACCTTCCAGGGCGGCTTAGCGATTCGTTGTGGATCAACAACAGGGTAAGGGGTGTTGTTCCCGCGCTAGCCGATCTGCCTGACTGCCAGCTGCGCAGCGTCCGATTCTTTACAGCCGACGCCGACGACGATTGCCTTGATCGTGGGTGGCGGCGTTCCCGGAACCAGTAGGAGCACAGCATCCTGCCCGCGGAACCGAACAGGCGCCGACCCGAGGACCGGCTGTGTTGTGCTGAGCCCGTTGGCGGCCAAGCAGCCGGCCAGATTTGCGACGAGGGGCGCGGGCACGTCGTGTCGACCGATGACAGAGCGCAACGAGGCGACCGTGAGATCGTCGCCCAAGTCGACCGTCTTCGTCGGTTGCGGTGTCGGTTGAGCTTGTATCGGACTGTTCTGCTCCGGTGCTCGCAGCACGACGAAGGCGAAGATCACTGCCGCGGCCGCGACCAGGGCTGCTGCTGCTCCCCCAATGCGGACCCGGCGACGGCGGGACGCGAGTTCGTGGAGGGTTGCGAGAGGCCGCACCGAAACCTTGCTCGGTAGGTCGAGAATCTGATCCAGCCGCTCCGCGACGTCGCGAGGAATCGTGGTGGCGACGGTTTGATCGCGACCCAGGGCTCGCAATTCGTCGGACACGCGATCGAGCGCCTGCAGGGTCCGCATCGCATCGGCGTCGCGCCGAACTGCTGGCCACAACTCGCTCGCGACCTCCGGCGGGAGGTTGTCGGCATGTAGGTCGGCGATGAGTTCGGTTGAGAACGGCGGCTGCGGCACACCGCTTCGAGTGCTCATCACACCTCCCCAACTTCGATCGTTCGTGCTTCGTCGCTCTTGCCGAGCATTTTTGTTTGTCCGCTATAAGATTCGACGCGCGCTGGCTAGGTTCGGTTCCCTGGATCGCGAAGGAATTCCAACTTTTCCGCCAGCTTGACGCGGCCTCGCGCACATCGGCTTTTGATTGTGCCCTCTGGCACTCCCAGCATCGCCGCTGCCTCGGAAATCGAGTAGCCCTCGACATCGACCGCGACCAATGCCGCACGTTGTTCGGCCGGCAGCGAAAACAGGGCTCTGTCGACGACCAGAGACATCTCCAGGTCGGCGTAATGGTCTCGATCATCACGGGGATCGTCCGATTCGTCGGCCGACAACGAGACCGTGGGCCGCACCTTGTTCCGACGGATGCGGTCGAGGCAGGCGTTGACGACGATCTTGTGCAGCCAGCTGCGGACCGCTGCGTCTGCGCGAAACGTGCCGGCCGTTCGATGTGCAGACAGCAACGCATCCTGCAGGGCATCTGCGGCATCTTCCCGGGTGTACGACGTTCGCAATGCGGTTTGCCACAGGTGGTCGTAATGGCGACGCATGAGTTCTGCGAAGGCGTGGTGGTCACCAGCGGCGTGAGCAGCGAGGAGATCGGCGTCGGTCGACACGAGACGGTCCCTCCCTTCTCCGCTGCGACGCCCGAGACCGGGCAGCTGAAACTCTCGAATGCAACACGAGATTCCCCCCGGTGTTGGTATGCCCCCCAGCTGGCATACCAACACCGTCAACGACCGTCGCGACGTAGCCGCTGCGGTAAGGGCCCTCTTACGGACCGTCCGAAACAATATACACAGGTGCCCGGCGGAGCGGCAAACTGTCAGCTATCTATTTTCACATTTTGAGTCGCTCTTCATAAACCGACTGACAGTCGGTTAGTCTGGTGTGACACCTTCACGAAAGGAGTCCACCGATGTCCGGAATTGCCGCCGAGCGCGAAGCGCGCCTCGATCGGTCCTCGCTCGAGGAGGTGTTCAATCGCTATCACCAGGCATGGGAAGACAAGGATCCCGACGCTATTTCCGCACTCCACAGCGTGGATTCGACCTACTCCCTGCGCGCCGGTGAGAAGCGGGTACACGGTCGCTCAGCCCTGCGTGAGCACTACAAGAATCTCTTCGACAGCTATCCGGGATACCGGGCGGAGGTCGCGCGGTTGCTTCTCGGCGACGGCCACTGGGTACTCGAGTGGACGATGGTGATCGACCTCCTCGATACCGACGGGACGCAGTTCACAGCTCGTATCGACCTCGTCGATGTCGTCGACGTCGACCGGGACGGTTTGGTAACGAGAAAGGACGTCTACGTCGACGGCGCTCAGCGGGCCGCAGCCTTCGGCCGGGCAGGGGTGATCTGAGGTGCTACCGGCTCGCGGCGAGCCCCGAGAGAAAGTCGCCGAGCACGTCACCGAACTGCGCAACCACCGCCTCGGGATCGTCGGCTCGACCAGCGACCAGTGCCGCCTCCATGACAGCCCCGAGCACGAGCTGAGTGGCGGCCACAACGCGAGGTGCATCCGGGGCCGACGACATCGTCATCGCGACCGCGGCACGAGTCATGCCCGCAAAATGTCGGTCGTCGATCTCGCGCCACCGCTCCCAACCGAGCACCTCGGGACCCTCGAGCAGAACGATCCTGCGCCGGCGCGGGTCGGCGGCCCGCCGCAGATAGTCGGTCAACACGTCGGCAAGGTCGTTGGCCGACAGGGGTTGCGGTCGTTGGTTGGCGCGAAATTCGTCGGCGATCTCGCCCTGCATCTCGTCGACGACTGCGTCGAGCAACGTCTTCTTGGACGAAAAGTGATGGTAGAAAGCGCCTTTCGCTATTCCCGCTTGCGCGACGACTGCGTCGATGGTCACCTCGTCGTAGCCGTCCGCCGCGAAGAGTTCCCGACCTGCCGCCAGGATCGCGGCGATCGTGCGTTCACTGCGCTCGCGCTGGGTCGCCAATGAACGTCCCCAATCCCTTCGCTATCGCCACTCGTTATCCGCTCAGTGATAAGGATGCAACATGACACCGTTCGAATCGCTCGCTGCGGTCGTCGAAGGTCGTGTCACGACCCCTGGCGATGCCGCGTCCACCGGCCGGGACTGGTCCGCACTCACCCGACCGTGGAATGTGCAGATCCGACAAGACGACGCGGTGGCGGTCGTCGACGTCGCAAGCATTGCCGACATCCAGGCGACCGTGAAATTCGCTGCTGCGAAAGGTATTACAGTCACGACTCAACGGTCCGGTCACGGCGCCACGGGCAAATCCGCCGGGACGATTTTGCTACGGACCCACAACCTGGACTCGCTGCAGATCGACCCCGTTACTCGTCGCGCCCACGTGGGTGCGGGGGTGTTGTGGGGTCGGCTACAAGCTGCGGCGGCCGAGCACGGACTGTCCGGCACTCCAGGAAGTTCGCCCGGCGTCGGAGTCGTCGGCTTCACCGTCGGTGGCGGTCTGAGTTGGTTCTCGCGGAAATTCGGACTTGCGGGTGCAGCGGTGCGCAGCTTCGAAGTCGTCACCGCAGACGGTGGACGGCGGCGGGTCGACAGCGAGAACGAGCCGGAACTGTTCTGGGCACTGCGCTGGACCTTCTGCACGCGTACTCGCCGGTGACCGCGCAGGCACCGGACGAACTGACCATCTGGCTGGACTTGGTGCACTTCCCGGTGAGCGCCACACCCTTGGGGGCGGTGGACTCCACGTTCCTCGGCGCCGAGGAATCGGCGCGGGAACTACTGAGCCCGTTCGACGCCATCGCAGGGGCCATCGGTGACACTCGCGTCGCGATGAGTCCGGCTGATTTGGCAACGATCACTGCCGATCCGATCGACCCGAGCCCTGGCATCAGCAGCACTCTGCCGATTCGGGTGTTGGATGACGGCGTCATCGACGCACTGGTGCGTGACCCGATCTTCCCTCTGCTCACCGTCCAGGTCCGGCAACTCGGTGGCGCCATCAGCAACGAGAATCAACTGCCAAACGGTCCGCTGAGCAGCGAACATCTCATCTATCTTTTCGGGAGTCCGTCGGCCGAACGCACGGCGGACCGGATCAAAGAGCGCATCGCGGCGTTCATGGACGATCTGACGCCGTTTACAGGCCACGGCAAGCCGCTGACGTTTCTCGCACCCGGTGAGGAGATGGCGGACGCGCTGCCGGAGAAGTCCGTACGCGAGTTGGCGACGATCAAACAGAAGTGTGACCCGAACCGAACGCTGCGGTCGTAGCTGGTGGACGAGACGAAGAATCAACGGACACTTGCCGCGTACGAGAACATCGCTGCCGAGTACGCGGACCTGACAAAGGGCATGCCGACCGACGTGAACCTAGCGATGATGAATCGGTTCGTCGACTCGACCCCCGAGGGTGGCACAGTTCTCGAACTCGGCTCCGGGCCAGGTTGGGACGCCGACTTCCTCGAGTCGCGCGGTCTGCACGTTCGGCGTACCGACGCGGCCGCTGCCTTCCGTGACCTTCAGATCGCACGTGGCAAACACGTCGATCGACTCGACGCCATCGCCGACGAGTACATCGATACGCGCTGGCCGAGCTACGACGGCGTCATGGCCTTGTTCGTGCTGCAACACATCGAGCGCGAGCACACCGACGAAATCTTGCGGAAGGTGGCTCAGGCACTCCGACCTGGGGGAACGTTCCTGGGCACCGTGCGCGAGGGCATTGGCGATATCTGGGAGGGAAGCGAGTCCGGTAACCGCTACCACGTGACGCGGTGGGAACCGGACGCCTTCGAAGCGCGCATCGACGCCGCAAACCTCGAACCGATCTGGCGTACGCGCTTCGTCGACGACGAAGGTCCGTGGCTGGGTGTGATCGCCCGTAAAGACGTCAGCTCATGATGCGGCAGTGAAACCGACATCGACGACGGACGGGGCAGGCTTACCTGAGGTTCCCACGTCGGGGAACCACACGATGACGTTTTTCACCGGGCCGCTGCTCGTCACGGGAATCTGGGTGACGCCCGACCCAATGGTCGCCGACCCGATCTCCTGAGTCTGCGTCAGCTGTGGTGACGTGGACGTTGCGCTGCGAATCTCGACACGGGCGCCCTGAGTCGGCGAGTTGACCCAGACGTGCGTGAGGTCGGTGGCCTCGGGGAATGTGACGAGCAGGCCAACGCCCTTCAGTCGGGTGTAGGAGTCCGTGAGCCACACCGTCGATGCATTGTTGTCGAGAGCCCGTTGTGCGGAATCCGGATCGTCTGCTGTGCCGTTGGGCCAGCTGTAGACGATCGCGGACGACGACTTCACCGGTACGCCGGCCGGCGCATCCGGGGTCGGCGACTGCGCGGACGGACTGTTGGCCGTAGTCAAACCAGGGATGGTCAGAGAATCGGTATCCGGACCAGCGAGCTTGCTTGCAACCAGCCAGCCGACCGTGGCCAGAACGATGATCGCAACAGCGCCGAGGGCGGCGATCATGATCATGGTCCGGTTGGTTTGGGACTTCTCGGCTGCGGCGTCTTCGGGATCTGCCAACGCGTGCCCGGGCGCGCCGACGGCACGTTGGCCGAGCCGGAGCGCAGGCATCAAGTCGGTCTTCTGGTCGACCACGGATGCCTGATCGAGCACGTGCTGAACGGTGGCCGCCGTGCGCACGCCGCGGTTGGTTTCCATCGCACGCATGGCGACGGCAGAGATCTCGAAGGGCACCTCGGGACGCAGCTCGCGTGGCTCGACAGGAGCGCCTTCACGACCACGAACAGCAGGCGGGAGTCCACCGATGCTGGCGACGGGCGCCGCAGTGCCGGTGATTCCGGCAGTGGTGTCTGCGAGGGGCCAATGAGCGGTGATGAGGGCGTAGAGCATCGCGCCGAGTCCGCGAACGTCGGACTGAGCATCGGAATCGGCGAGCGTTCCAGGGAATGCCAGGACGGCGTCGCCCGCTGCACTGATTCGAATCCGGTCCGGATGGTCGATCGAGAGGGCACCGCCGCTGCGGTGAGTCAGCTCGGCAGCAGAAGCCAGCGCGCGAATCGCGCGGGCTGCGCCGATCGGCGACGGCACGGTCTTCGCCATTTCTTCGAGCGAACGTCCCGGTGTCCACTCCGCGACCACGATGCCACCCGAGCTGCCGCGAACGACGTCGAGGACGCGAGCGAGCCCGGAAGAGTTGATTCGCCCGAGGCGCAGCGTGCGCGACAAGATTGCCTGCGGACCTTCATCGCCGGCCCCGTGAGGGTCGGCAGCCTGATCGGCGTCGACGAAGGTCAGCGCGACCTCGCGGTCGAGCTTGGTGTCCTTCGCCTGCCAGAACGACAGACCGCGCGCACCACCATGCGCGGCAAGCAACCGGTAACGACCGCCTGCGACAGAAGCACCAGGAATGAGCTTGGGGCCGCGCGGCGGCAAGGGCTGCGCCGGCGGTTGAGCGGGCGGCTGCTGCCTTGCGTTGACGGGAACCTGACCCTCGACCGGCGGCGTCGGCCGCAACGGACGGGGTTCGGGCATGCCCTTGGAAGGGCCGGCTTGCGGCTTCGCGGGTTCGGGCCTGTCGGATCTCGCGTCGCTGGTCACAGTGCCCGTAGAACCACCTGTCGGACGTTCCGTTATGGTCGGCTGAGAGGTGTCCGCGGCGTAACCACCGGCTGGTTTGCCAGCGATTGAGTCGTCGCTCATCCTCACTCCTTCAGTCGGCCCCCACGCATGTCCCCCATAGGGTTTCGCCCCCATCCTCTGCCGAACAGGGTACGGGAACTCACCCACTCCGGTGATATCAACGGCATTGGCCCTGATCACAGGGATAACCATCGTCTGCGCATCCATCATCGGGTCGTACTGAGGCTCCGGCTCAATTTCGAGCTCGCTCTCGCTACTTCCGGTGAGCCGACGTTTGACGGCAACCGTTACCGCAACGACCTCGGCGATATTTGCTATTCGCAGAATTGTAAACGTAACAGCAAACAGCAAGATTGCGCCGATCGCGACCCGCAAGACCGCTCCGGGACCGCCGAGACCGGTGGAAAGCCTGCTCAGGCCTAGGAGACGGTCCGTGAGGACCATGACAGCCGCGCCGGCGAGTGAGGCCAACAACACAACCCAGACGGTCCTGCCGACGTTGGCCATACGCAGTGATCCGAGCGTTCGCCGCAGCAGCACCGTGCCGATGATCGCGCCGGTGAGGAACCCGAGGCCGTTGGCAGCACCGAGCAACATCACCACCTGGTTGGAATCACGGGCGAGCACGGGAGCCATCGCCGAGCAGCCGATCTTCACCGCGGTGATGCCGAGGATGATCCACGTCGGGGTCCAGGCCTGCTCGCGTGCGTAGAACACTCGAAGCTGAATGAGGACGATCGAATACGGAATCAGCGTGAACGCAGACCAACTGACTGCTTCGCCGAGGCGATGGGCGTCGTCGACACCGAAGTTTCCGTATGAATACAGCGCGACCCCGACCTGCGGGCCCGCAAAGGTGAGCAGCGTGATCACCGGAATGAGCGTGATCATGGTGAGTCGAGTGGCAACCGAGAGGTCGTCGACGACGGCGGGAGTGTCGTTGGCTGCGGCGTTGCGGCTCATCCGGGGCATGATCGCCGTCAGGACGGTCACGCCGAGCACGCCATACGGCAGCTGGAGAAGTAGCCAGGCCTGCGAGTAGATCGCGGGACCCGCCGCGTCGACATGTGAAGAAACGTTTGTGGCGAAGATATAGCCGGCCTGGCTGATCAGTACGTACAGCACGATCGCGACGGCCATGCCGCCGAACTGCCGCAGCCGCGCGTCGAGACCCCACAACGGGCGCAAGTCGATGCGTTGCCGCCGAATCGCCGGCACGAGGCTGCACGCCTGGACCACGACGCCGAACGTCACGCCCAAGCCCAGGACCAGCAGTTTCGGGTCACCCATCCGCACCGGGTCGAGCGAGATCTCGCCCGGCATCACCCAGAAGAGTGCCAGCACCGCCAGAACGACGAGGTTGTTCAGCACCGGTGCCCACGCACCCGGTTTGAAGACCTGCCGGGTATTCAGAATGGCGGTCAGCAGCGCGGTCATTCCGTAGAACAAGATTGCAGGCAGCAGGAGAAACGACAACGCAGTGGTGAGCGCAACGTCGACCTTGCCGTCGTCGCTCAAGAACACGTACTTCGTCAAAATCGGCGCCGCGGCGGTCGCCAGCAACGCTGCCATCCCGAGAAGTACGAATGCTGCCGTGAACAACCTGCGCACGAAAGCAGCGCCGCCGTCGGCATCCTCGCTCTCGGCGCGGACGAGGACCGGAACCACGATGGCCGTGAGCACGGCGCCGAGGACCAGTTCGGAGATCATGTTCGGCAGCACACTCGCGACCGTGAACGAACTACCGATCGCCGCGCCCAGCACTGCGAGCAGCACGACTTGCTTCATGAATCCGGTGATGCGGCTGACGAGTGTGGCGACGGCGATCGACCCCGTCGAGGCCAGGAGGCTCTTCTCTTGCGGCTTCGCGGCGACCTGCTCGACCGGAGGTCTCGGCGGTGGGGGCGGGATCCGTCGTGGTGGGGCGTATTGCACCGGAGGTGGCGGAGGCGCAAGCGGTGGCGGTACGAATCGACGCACCCTCGAGGTGCGCTCCCATGGAGCGGTGCGCACGGCGTGGGGCGGACCTGCGGCCGTGCCTCCGCCGTAGCTACTCCCGGTCATCGCCGCTCAAACCCTTCGTCGGCGGGATCGGGCTCGCCCCGGAACCGATGTAGCAGCCGACGTCCCGCCAGCAACAGCAGCAGTCCGCCCGCGCATCCGGTAATTATGGCCAACGCTTGGCCGTAAGCGTTCGAACGTACCGAAACCGTTGTCGGTTCGCCCAATTCGTGACCGCCCGGCGTCGTCAACGAGACATCGATGAACAGATTTCGGGTGTCGGCAACCTCGGCGGGGACCTGCAGCGGCCTCGTTCCCCGTGGTGGGAGCTGTTGTTCACCGATGTCGGTGATCTTCATGACAGCGGGCGCGTCGATCTTGAGCCGGACTCGAATGCCGATCGGCAGATCGTTGCGAGCCACGAGCAATAAGGGACTCTGCTCGGAAGCGAGCGTGTAGGTACCGCCCGGCGACAGCACAGTGACCGATCGGAACATCGCGTCGACCGCTCGTTGCGACGCTACAACCCGTGCGGCGCCTATCGCGTTGGCCGTTGTGTTGTCGCCGTTCTTGTTGTCGACACCGCGTCGACCCGACAGCGACATTGCGCGAAGCAGGTCCTCGCGTAACGGTGCAGCAAAGCGATAGGGCGTCAGCTCGGACTGCGGATCTTCGACCAGCGCATCGGCCAGCGCCGCGATACGGGCCGCCTGGCTTGCCGCAGCCGATCGGATCGAATCCGGGACGGCGTCGTCGACCGCTTGTTGGGAGTAGCTGAGTTCGAAAGGACGGGGGTCGGGCGGCCGCGAGAGGATGTCGGCGAAGGGTCGCGGTGTCGCGAGACCGGAGCGAAGCAGTGTGGCGACGCCGGAGAGAACAGCAGCCGACTCGTTGCCGTCGGCGAGCCATTGCTGCGGCGGAACGATGAGCTGTGACCGCGGCTGATCTGGGATCAGGTTCAGTGCCTTCCAGCTGATGGCACCGAGAGCGTCTTGCAGCCGTGCGGCGCGGGAGTCTCGGTCGAGGTCATAGCGCGTGTCGGCAGGTGCAAAGGATGGTGTCTGAGGCTCTGCGCCGACACCGGCGAGAGCAGCGGCAGTCGATACGTCGAAGGTTGCAGCGTGCAGGGCGGCATCGGATCCGACCGGATCGGCGGGCTTCGGGTTGGTGGAAACCGCCGAGGGGATACGGACCAGGTCCGGGGCTGGCAATCCGCCGACACCGGCATCGACCGCGTTGCTCGCGAGTACCACGCTCGTTGTACCGAACGTCCGCAGAAACGCCCCGGTGTCGTCGTCGATGGTGCCCGAATCGGGCCAGATGACACCACGAACGGTTGTGGCAGACAGGATGCCATCCACGACATCGGCGGGCGCGGTCACTGCACTGGCGCTTACCGTCGGATCGTTGACGGTCCGGACCGCGGCGAGATCGACCTGCGCGAACGGCAATGCGACCGTGCACAGATTGTCGGCCAGGGCGCGAACCCGGTCGAGCCATTCGCTCGCTGCCTGGGCGCCGGTCCCTTCTCGAGTCGGACCGGTCGGGTTCATGGGGTCGTCGAGAACGAGGTATCCGCGGGTCATGTTGCTGACGGAAACCAGCAGATCAGGATCGACGGCGAGGCAGATGCTGTTCGACAGTGCGCGATCGCGGTCCACGTTGGGACCGACTGCGAACTCGAGGGACGAGACGAGTTGCTCGAGCCTGCCACCTTTCGCCAACGACGTCGCGAGGTCGTCGTCGACGAGACGGACCTTCTCCTCTAGCGAGCCGGGGATGCCGGCGGCCAGCCTCGGCCTGTCCGCCAACGGCCACAACATCGTCGTCGCGACCGGCGCTGCGGTCGAAGGGGCTACTGGCCGCGCTGCTTCGTCGGCGGGGTCCTCGGCGGTCGGATCCGCCGGAACGCCGAGCACGGGAAGCAGGAAGCGCGCGTCGTCGAGCCGCGCTTCTGATCCGAACTGCGGCGCGCCGTTGACGTTGAGCAGAAGTGGGTAGACGCCCGGTTCGGTGATCTCGAGCGTCGGCACCGTTCCCCGCAATGCGCGCAGCGGCATCGACAGGGTGAATTGCGTGCTCTGGCCGACGACGAGGTGAGCGGACACAGTGACGAATTCGCCGACGACGTCGAAGTTCTGTTGGTCGAGCTGCAACGAGGTTCGAAGGTCCGCCGAGGTCGTCACTTTGGGGGCGCGTTGCATCCGGACATTGATGTCGTCGACCGTCTGGTCGCCCACGTTGGTGACCGTCGCCGTCACCGACACGTTCGGATCACTCGTCGTGGTCACCGAACTGGGGTTGACCGAGTCGATCGACAGCGCGAGCAGTTTCGTGGGTTTCGTCGAAGGCTGCCGGTGCAAGGGGTCCGAGAACGCGGTGAGCGCGGCGGGACCCAAGGCCAGGAGCGCAACGAAAAGCAGGACGATCAGTGACCGTCCGCGGAATCGGTCAGGCGCCATCGGGGGTCCGGGGGCTGTCCATCTCCTCGATCAGCTTTCCGGCAACTTCAGCGAGGCGGCGTTCGTCGGCGTACGCCAACCGTGACTCCAGTTCCGAAAGTGGCACCCACGCCACCTCGGTGACTTCGATATCTGCATCGGACAATTCACCCCCGAGGGAACGCAGGAGGTAATGGTGGACGGTCTTGTGTATGCGACGTCCCTCGGCGACGAACCAGTAATCGATACTGCCGAGTGACGCGAGCACGGTACCGCGAATTCCGGTCTCTTCGGCAACTTCCCGCATAGCAGTCTGTTCGGCTGTTTCGCCTTGCTCGATGTGCCCCTTCGGCAGTGACCACAGCAACCTTCCGCGGCGGTCCGTGCGACCGATCAGCGCTGCGCACAAGGCTTCTGGTGGACCATCGAGACCGTCGACTACCAGCCCGCCCGCAGACGTTTCGCGGACCGTCTTCAACCGAGGCTTGGTGGAATTGCCGAGCGCTCCACGCCGCCGCGGTTGGCGACGTCGGTTGTTCGCGCGTTCGGCGGGAGACACCCGATCAATTCTAGCTGGGTGTTCGCCTGCAGCCCGAGGGGCGCTCCGAGGCGAGGTGAGTAAGCTCGTGACCCGTGTCCGACGCTGCACCGCACTCGAGCGGATCCGATGACGAGCGCCGGAATCGACTGTTGGCCGCGGCTGCCATCACCCTCGCCGGGATGGCGGACATCCTGAGTCCGCTGGGTGAGCGGTTTGATGCCAACGGGCACGAGCTGTATTTGGTCGGCGGTAGCGTGCGCGACGCGATTCTCGGCCGCCTCGGTGACGACCTCGACTTCACGACCGATGCCCGACCGGAACAGGTCCAGCAACTGCTGCGCGGTTGGGTGGACCACGAGTGGGACACCGGTGGCCTCGCGTTCGGGACCGTCAGTGCGGCAAAGGGCGAGCACCAGATCGAGATCACGACCTATCGGACCGATTCCTACGACCGGGTGACGCGCAATCCGATCGTGGCGTACGGCGACAACCTTGCCGACGATCTGATCCGCCGGGACTTTACGGTCAATGCGATGGCCGTGCGGATTGGCGCAGCCGGGACGCAGGAATTCGTCGATCCGCTCAACGGGCTGGACGCGCTCCTGGCTGGTGTGTTGGATACGCCCGCCGCACCCCAGGATTCGTTCGGTGACGATCCGTTGCGGATGCTGCGCGCGGCCCGTTTCGTCTCGCAGCTCGGGTTCACCGTCGCGCCGCGAGTCTTCGACGCGATTCGAGACATGGCGGACGAGATCGAGCGGATCACCGCCGAGCGGGTCCATGCGGAGCTCGACAAGCTGATTCTGGCGGAGCACCCGCTGGAGGGAATCGACATCATGTGCGCGACCGGCCTCGCCGACCGGGTACTGCCCGAAGTTCCCGCGATGAAGCTCGAGATCGACGAGCACCACCAACACAAGGACGTCTACCAGCACTCGCTGACCGTGTTGCAACAGGCGATCGACCTCGAGGACGGCTCGCCGGACCTCGTCTTGCGCTGGGCTGCGTTGCTCCACGACATCGGAAAGCCCGACACCCGCAAGCTCGAACAAGGCGGCGGTGTCAGCTTCCACCATCACGAGGTGGTTGGCGCGAAGATGGTGCGCCGCCGCATGCGCGCATTGAAGTATCCGAAGAGCGTCATCGAAGACGTGGCGACGCTGGTGTTTCTGCACCTTCGCTTCCACGGGTACGGGAAAGGGCAGTGGACCGACTCAGCGGTCCGGCGGTATGTCACCGACGCCGGAGATTTGCTTCCCCGATTGCACAAACTGGTCCGCGCGGACTGCACGACCCGCAACAAGCGTCGGGCCGCGGCGCTGCAGGCGACCTACGACGACCTCGAGTCGCGGATCGCGAAGTTGCAGGCCGCCGAAGATCTCGCAAAGGTGCGGCCGGACCTCGACGGCAACGCAATCATGGAGCTGCTCGGAATTCCCGCGGGCAGAGATGTCGGCAGGGCGTGGCGCTTTCTGAAGGAACTGCGACTCGATCGCGGTCCGCTGCCACGGGACGAAGCCGAAGCAGAGTTGGTCAAGTGGTGGGCCGAGCAGGCCGAATAGGCTTCGGCGATACTTGACCCCGTGCAGCCATCAGAGCCGAATGCCGGCCCGCCTCCGCGGCCCCCTGTTTCTGTGAAGCCACTCGAACTCCAGCCGCAGGCCAAAGCCCCGCGAAAGCTCTACATCTCGAGCTGGCTGTGGCTGGTGTCTGCCGTACTCGCGCTCCCCACCGCCATCTTCGCAGCTACGCGATTCGACAAGCTGTCGACGAACTTGTTCGCCCAGATGAATCCGAAGCCCGAACAGGTCGAGCAGGCTCGATCGCTGGCCGATAAAGCGCCGATAGTGGTGACAGCTGCCGTATTGGTCGTTGTCGTCCTGCAGCTCGTTTTCGTCGGGCTGATGATCGCCAAACGCAGTCGCGGGTCGCGGGCGGCGTTGATGTTGCTCGGCGTGCTCGGAACGCTACTGCTACTGACTTGGCGCACGATTCTGTTCGCCGAGTCGGCGTGGGTCTTCGAGGCGACGTTGGTGGTGCAGATCGTGCTGACGCTGGCCGCCATCTTCACGATGTTCGGAAAGACTCAGAACGAATGGTTCGATGGCGGAACCGAGCCGGTCCGGGTGAAGCGGACGCCCCGGCTGTAGTCGCGAGCTTGCGGAGCGACCATCGACCGAGCGCTACCAGACGATAAGGCCAGTACCAGCGACGATTGCCGCTCGAATCTGGGCGAGGTCGAGCGACCCCTTGACCATCGGGATATCGAGCTTGAAACGGACGATCGTCCCGTCGCGTACGGCTCGCACGATCCGAGCGTCGTTGGGCAGCGGTTGCAGTGGAATATGTTGTGCGGGAACGAGACCCGTGGGCAACGGGAGGCCGAGCCAGCGAGCGCTACGAATTTCGATCCGCACGAGGTCGTGGTTCACGGACGCATCGACGACGGCATGGATCCTGCGTCCCGTGTGATACGCCTTGACCAGCCCCGTCTCGTCGACGGACAGCTGCCAATCGAGCCCGCGGGTGTTGAGCCACGCGACAACGGCAGCAACGCTCACGCGACCCTCTAGGTCGATCTGCTCGATGTCCATCTTCGTCGGAACGCCGGGCACAAGCCGCATGCCGTTCGCGACCGCGCGGATCTCGTCGAATTCGTACCCGCTCCATCGCACATCGGTCAGTTCGATCTCACCCTCGAACAGGGCCCCACGGCGACGGACGGCTAGCAACTTCAAGATCCCGCGCAGCTTCATACCGTGCACGGTGATGTCGATGTCGCGGCCGAGAAAGCGGCTCAGAATTCCGTCGGACAGGACTGTCATCAAGACATCGGGCAATAATGCGGTGACCGTGCCCATGCCGAGTGTCGCGACTGGGTCGACGACCCAGGACGTCGTGGCTGCGACCCATCCGTCCATCCAGGATTTGCCGACTTCGGCTGCCCGGAACGGCGACCAAGCCTTCGGGTCGAAATACGAGGTCATGATTCGACGACAATACTGGGCGCCGACTGACTGTGCCGCGTGTCGTCGGCTCGGGTTCAGAAAAAATGGGCTCGACCTGCGCATCTAGCGGGAGGGGCGGCGGCGCGCGCCGCCCCTCCCGCAGCGCTTGGACTACTTGCGGTGACGGGGATGATCGTCGGACGTGCCGATGCCGTCGGTCTCGATGTGTTCCTTGCGGACGGCTTCCTGCACTGTCTTGTGGTCGGTCACCTCTTCGACGCCCAACCGGACCCGCTCGACCGGCACTGAGCGCTTCTCGACGACGATCTGGTCCTCGTGCAGCGTCACCTCGCGCTCGGCGTCAGTGAACGGCTCACCCTTCACCGATGCTGGGTTGTCGATCGGTTCGCGGATCACCCGAACCTCTTCCCGGGTGACCGGCACGCTGACGGATTCCTGCTCGGTGGTCGTGTACTTGCGGATGCGCGCGGTCCCGTATTCCTCGCGCTGCGTTCCGACGTCCAGACGCTCCTCGGAGCGAACTACCGCTGATTCCCGGGTCTCGGTCGTGTCGGCGGTAGGCGGCGTGACGCGCTTGCCATCGGGCACTGGGGCGTGCTGAGCGAATTCGCTCGTGTCGTGCTTCTTGGGCTCGGACTCGGTGGCCAGCGGCGCCTGCGGTGTCTGTGCGGTCGGTGATTCCTGCGGCGTTTGTGCTGCTTGCGGAGTCTGTGGTGCCTGTGACCGGATGCCGTAGTGCGAAATGAGTTCGTTTTCCTCATCCGGCGTGATGCGTTCTGCCGAGCCGACGTGCGGAGCGTTGGTGACCGCGTCCTTCGTCACCGCCACTCGTACCGAGTCACCTTCGGAGCTCGCACCCGCGAGGGGTACCAACGATTCCGAGAGGCCGAACAGTCCGGTGTGGACCGATATCCACTTCGGACTCGAGGTGCGGTCGTCGACGTAGAGCTCCTTGATCTTGCCGAGCTTGGATCCTTGCGAGTCGTATGCGGTTGTTCCGATCACCCTTTGATCCAAGGCGTTTGTCATGGGCTTCTCCTCCGAAATGGTTGATGTTCCATGCGTACGAGGACCGGGTACTCACACAGGAGCTTCCGTAAACAAGACGACTCTTACGCAGCCGCCGATGCGCGCAATGTTGTTGCGGGATCGGGCGACAACTGTGCTCTCTGCGTGACGTCCGATTGAGACAGCCGCGCGAATACCGGGCAAATCGCCTTGGTTGGCAAGTCCATGCGTACTGCGACGCGACCAAACCTGTCCAGGCAACGATCACGTAACGGAACCAGCCGAGGGTTTGGCGCGTCTACTCGGATATGAGCGGAATTGAATACTGCTTCGGCACCGGAGACGCCGCGGTCAACGTGTGGACGAGTGCGGCGGATCTGGATCTCGGCGCATCAGGCGGGACCGATGCGGTGGGTCTGGACTTCGACGGCGACGGCAGGTTCGACGACGCGATGTGGGATTCGAATGCCGACGGAATTGCGGACCTGGCTGCCCTCGATATCGACGACGACGGCGCGTTCGATCACTTCTATGCGGATCCGTCGGGTCATGGTGTTTGGGATCGCTCGGTCCAGCCGCCCGGTTCCACAACTGACGGCGGCGACCACGTGACGTGGACAGACGGTCGTGGGGAGTCGCGAAATGTCGAGCGCTGGTCGCCGGGACTCATGACGGTGGCCTACCAGGGCGACGGCGTGACCGACGATGCGGTGATCGACGTCGACCACGATCGACAAGCCGATGCGGTGCTGATCGGTGGAACCAAGTCGCGATATTCGGGAATGCTCGTTTCGGGCCACCCGGATGTCGCACTGGTCGACTCGGATGGCGATGGCGTACTCGACGCGACGATCGGTCGGGGCGAGCCCGGATTTATCGGCTGACTCGTCGCCGGTTGAGCGCGATCGCGATCAGTCCGATCAAGTAGAAGCCCGCGACGCCGATGGCAACCGGCATCGATCTGCCATCCGAAGGGACGAGTGTCGAGCTGATCAACAACGCGAGCACGAAAGCGATGTTGAAAACGGTGTCTTGCAAGGCGAATACCTGACCGCGCCGCGAATCGTCGATCTCGATCTGCATCGCGGCGTCGCCGGCAAGCTTGATCGTCTGACCGGCCAAGCCGAGCAGGAACGCGCCCACCAACAAGAACTGATGCGACAGGGTCGCGATCAGGCTCACTTGGACGACAACTGCCAGCACGAGTGCGACGACGATCGTCCGCGAACGCCCGAGGCGAGGGATCAAGAACGGCGCGACGATCGCGGCGATCAGCATGCCGGACGCGGTGGCCGCGATGGCTACGCCGAAACCGACGAGACCGCCCGTGAACGTGCCGCCACCGGGGTCGCGCAGGATCAGCACCATGATCAGCGTGTCCGCGCCGAAAACGATGCGATGCGCGCCGATTCCGATCATTGCAGTGGTCACGCCCGGTGCGCGCCACACCGCGACCGCACCCCTGTGCAGTCCAGCCGCGACCGCGCGGACCGCGCGCATTCCGGATTCGGCCGCGGCGTCGAGCGTCGGCCCGAGTACGCGCGGACCGATCCGGCTCGCACCCCACGCGCCGATCAACGACCCGATCGCGCTACCCATCACCGCGACTGCGGAACCGGTGTCACCCTCACCGACGAGTGAAATTGCCGCGACCGCTGCCGCCGCGCCCAGGCCGGCGAATCCCGACGCCACTGTTGCGAGCACCGAATTCATCGGTACCAACCACGTCGGCAAGACGACATGCGGCAGCGCGGCCGAGACGCCGGACATGACGAAACGGCTTACGCCGACTACTGCGAGCGCGAGCAACAGGAGGGGGCCTTCACCGATGCCGGCCAGGAGCGCGACCGCGGCGATGCCGATCAAACCCGCGCGCAAGATGTTTGCGAACAGCAGGACGCGGCGTCGGTCCCACCTGTCCAGTAATGCGCCTGCGTAGGGACCGACGATCGAGTACGGCAGCAGAAGCACGGTGAATCCCGCGGCGACCGCGAAAGGATCGGTCTGGCGCTCGGGATTGAAGAGGATCGCGCCGCTCAACGCGGCCTGGAACATTCCATCACCGAACTGTCCGGCCAGCCGAACGGTCGCGAGGCGGCCGAGGTCGGGGCTCGCACGCAAGATCGAGAGCATGTGGGAGATGCTCCGGTCCGGCGCGTCGGCGATCACGGTGCTCGACCTTAGTCCGGCGCGGACCGCAAGTTCATCGCTAGCAATGCAAGGGGAACTACGGCCCCGCCGATCAAGGTGAGTACGGACAGGAACTGATCGGGCCCGCTCAGTTCCCCGCCGCTCATGACGTGGAATCGCAGATGGAGCGCACCGAACAGGGCTGCCGCAATAAGAACAACAGTGGTGACTGTGCGGTTGGACAGCACGATTGCGATCGCGAGGAGCGCACCGAGGGTGAGAAAGCTTGCGCCGAGATCTGCGATCAGGTGGTGGTTGTACGGCGGATACGCGGCAGTCCAGTGGAATCCGAATCCGGGAAACGTGTCGAAGAAATGGCGTGGCCACAGTGTTGCCCAGCTGCCCCAAGCCAAGTTGGGCACTGCCAGCAGGACCAGTCCGCCGCGGACCGCCGTTCGGAGGCTCATGCTCTGCAGATCCAACCACCACTCGCACAAAACCGCGTGTAACGTTGTAATCATCATTACAACGCAGCATTGATTCGACATATGGAGAAGTCATGAAACATGCACCACGAGGACGTGGATTCGGCAGGCCAGGCGGCTGGCAGCAGGCTGATGTTCCCGAGGCAACCGACGCGGCAGATTGGTTCGCAGGCCGACTGCCGAGCGAATGGTTCGTCGGTCCGGCGTCGGTAGAGGTCGACCGCGAGGAGATCGTCGTCTTCGGCGAGCTGCCCAAACCGACCGAAGGCGAGACCGAGAGCAGCGAAGCCGCAACCGACGGCAGAATCGCCCGATTCCGCGAGACCACCCGAGCGGACCGCATGCGGATCGCCGACGAAGCAGAAGCGCGCTACGGGCGAAAGGTCTCGTGGGGAGTCACGATCGACGACAAGCGCGTGCTGTTCACCCACCTGGCCGTTCCGGTGATGACGAGGTTGCGCCAACCAGAGCGCAAGGTTCTCGACACGCTCGTCGACGCAGGCGTTGCACGCTCGCGCGCAGACGCCCTTGCCTGGACCGTGAAGCTCGCCGGCGAACACGCTGACCAATGGCTGGCCGAGCTTCGCGATGCGATGCGCAAGGTCGACGATCTTCGCTCCGAGGGTCCGGACCTGTCGTAAATCCGTTGCGTCTGCGGTAGCGATCGCCTAGCGTCGCAATCGTGAACTCCTAAGAGAATCCTGCACATTTCGCTGCACGCTCTTCTCAGGAGTTTCTATGACCCAGTCCCACATTTCGATTTCCGATCTGGCATTCAGCTGGCCGGACGGCGAACCGGTGTTCGACGGCCTCGACGCAGTGTTCGCCACCGGCAGGACCGGACTCGTCGGCCAGAACGGCTCGGGCAAATCCACCCTGCTGCGGCTGATCGCCGGCGAGCTGAAACCCGATCGCGGGACGGCGACCACCACCGGACCGCTCGGCTATCTGAGGCAGACGGTCGCTCTGGAGACGGGCAACCGCGTCGACCGGATTCTCGGCATCGACGCCACCCGGCAGGCATTGCACCGAATCGAAAGCGGCACCGCAGAACAAAGCGATTTCGACGTCGTCGGTGGTCGCTGGGATATCGAGGAACGCGCGCTCGCAGTCCTTGCCCAGCTCGGTCTCGGCAACATCGTCAGCGAGCCCGCACAGCTCGACCGCGAGGTCGGGACGTTGTCGGGCGGGGAGACGGTGCTCCTCGCCCTGACTGCGCAATTGCTCGCCGATCCAGATGTGCTGTTGCTGGACGAACCCACCAACAACCTCGATTCGTTTGCCCGCCAACGGCTCTACGAGGCCTTGGCGACATTCGGCGGCACGGTGATCGTCGTCAGCCACGATCGGGAACTGCTCGAGCGCGTCGATACCATCGCCGAATTGCGTGACGGGTCTGTCCGCTTGTTCGGCGGCACGCTCACCGACTACGAGACTGTCGTCGCGGTCGAGCAAGCTGCCGCGCAGGCCGCGATTCGCGACGCGCGCAACGACGTTCGCAAACAGGCGAAGGAATTGGTCGACGCCCGCATCAAGCTCGATCGACGGCAGCGAACCGGCAAGAAGATCGAGCAGAGCGGGTCGTTGCCGAAGATTCTGACGGGCCGACGCAAGCGGCAGGCGCAGGTTTCGGCCGGCAAACTTCGCAATGATCACCTCGAGAAGGTCGCCGACGCCGAGCAGGCGCTCGTCGACGCAGAAGCACTGCTTCGCGACGATCGTGAAGTGCGAATAGAGCTGCCAGATACCGCGCTCTATCCCGGTCAGGACGTCTTCGAGCTGAACGACTACGCGCTTCGGTGCGGTCCGGTGGTGTCGTTGACGGTCACCGGACCGCAGCGAATTGCGATCACCGGGCGAAACGGGGTGGGCAAGACGACGCTGCTCGAAGCGATTGCGGAAGCGGGCCCGCGGGTGCCGTGGCGCTACGTGCCGCAGCGCCTGGACTTGTTCGACCCGGAGCAGTCGGTGTTCAGCAACGTCGCGCTGCACGCGCCGCATGCTCCGCCGGAACGCATCCGGGCACAGCTGGCCCGCTTCCTGTTTCGTGGGGCCAAGGCAGACATCCCCGCCTCGGCGTTATCGGGCGGCGAACGTCTCAGAGCCGCGCTCGCAATCACTTTGCTCGCCGAACCAGCTCCGAAGTTGTTGCTGCTGGACGAGCCCACCAACAACCTGGACTTGCCGAGCCGCGCTCACCTCGTGCAAGCGCTCGCGTGCTTTCGCGGTGCGCTGGTTGTGGTGAGCCACGATCGACCGTTCCTCGCCGATATCGGTACAACGCGCCACTACGACATCGCCTCAGCCGACATCCACTGAACCAGTTGATAGACGATCCCATTCGAATCGATCATCTGGAAATAGCGCTCACCCCAAGGTTCGGTCTCGATCGGTGTGACGATCTCCACGCCCTCGGATTGCAGCCGCGCGTATTCGTCGTCGATCGCATCGACGACCCAGACGACGAGCAAGCCCTGGCCCGCATCTGCTGCGATGCGGTCCGGCTTGAAGCTACTCAACCCGGTTCGCAGGTATACGAGGTTGTATCCAACTCCCGGATGGGACAGCGAAACGAACCCGTCGGCGGACATGTCCTCGGTGAATCCGAAGTGTTCGGTGACGAACTTTGCGGATGCTTCCGGGTTTGCGACGTTGAGGGAAATTGCGCTCGATGTGATCTTCATACCCGCCTAACGTACACCGTACGGGATGAGTTCCCAGCATCCGGTTGCTACCGTTAGCGCGTGTCAGACATAGGACCGATCCTCCTGCTCAACGGCCCGAACTTGAACATGCTCGGGGTGCGGCAGCCGGAGGTGTACGGGCGCGAGACCCTGAGCGATGTGGTCGCTCTCGTCGGCGAGACCGCAGCGCGGCACGGCGTGCAGATCGTGGACTTTCAATCGAACTCGGAAGAGGCATTGATCAATCGCCTCCACGAGTCGTTGGGCAATATCGCGGGGATCATCATCAATCCCGCCGGTTTCACCCACACGTCGGTGGCGCTGCGCGATGCGTTGGTGATTCCGGACGTGCCGATCGTCGAAGTCCACATCAGCAACGTGCACGCTCGCGAAGAGTTTCGACGCCATTCCTATGTCTCCCCTATCGCGACCGCTGTCGTCGCGGGTATGGGGACCTTCGGTTACGTCGCCGCGCTCGAATTCCTGGTGCGGCTGTTGGGCTCACAGGACGAGGTTGCGCCCTAACTGCTCGAGCAGCGCCTCGGCATTCGCCATGGACCGTTGCAGGTCCGGTTCCAGTTCGGCCAACGTGTGGACCGCTTCGATTCCGGCAGCGTGCAGTTGCTCGGGTGTCAACACGCTCCGACCGGCGACGGCGACGACGCGAACGCCGGTAGCCTTGGCGCGCGACGCAACACCGACAGGTGCCTTGCCCTGCAGGCTCTGCTCGTCGAGTGAACCTTCACCGGTGACCACGAGGTCGGCTCCCGCCAACTGGGCATCGAAGTCGATCAGCTCTAGGACGATGTCGATGCCTGAGCGTTGCTTCGCACCGAGGACTGCCATCGCGCCGAAACCAGTCCCGCCTGCCGCGCCAGCTCCGGCCTCATCGCGCGGATCGAGACCCGTTGCCGCTGTAGCGATCTCGGCCCACCGAGTCATTGCCGCTTCGAGGATCCGCAGGTCTTCGTCGGTGGCGCCTTTTTGTCGACCGAATACCGCGGTCGCGCCGTTGGGTCCCACCAGGGGACTGTCGACGTCGCAAGCCAGAACGAATTGCGTGTGCGCGACGGCAGGGTGCAGTGCCCCGAGATCGAGTCGCACTGCATCGAGGAGTGCCGCTCCCCCGCGACCGACGACCGAGTCAGACTCATCGAGCACCTTCGCACCGAGGGCCGTCAGCATGCCTGCACCGCCATCGGTCGAAGCGCTACCGCCCAACCCGATCACGACCTCGGCTGCGCCGCGGTCCAGGGCGTGGCGAATTACCACACCGAGCCCGAAGGTACTGGCGCCCAGCGGATCCAAGCGACCATCCGGTAGCAAGACCAAGCCGACGGCGTTTGCCAACTCGACGACCGCCCTGTCGGCGCGCATGGCGTAGGTCGCGGTCGAGGCGACGCCGGTCGGACCAACTGTGTCGACGTGAACCGCGTCGTAGCCCGCTGCTATCGCCGCAGCCACTGTGCCGTCGCCACCGTCGGCTACCGGCGCGCAGCGGACCGTCCAATCCGGATGTGCCGCAAGCACTCCCCGCCGCAATGCTGCCGCGACCCCTGACGCAGACAACGACCCCTTGAATTTGTCCGGGGCGATAACTATCTGCATGGCCTCTGCCCCTCACGTCACCGCGCGTTGGTCACTTCGCGCCGAGCAGGCCCTTCGCGATGTGAGTGACCTGAACTTCGTTGCTGCCCGCATAGATCATCAGTGATTTAGCGTCTCGAGCCAGTTGCTCCACCCGGTACTCGGTCATGTAACCGTTGCCGCCGAATAGTTGCACTGCTTCCATGGCCACTTCGGTCGCTGCGCGCGAGGAGTAGAGCTTCATCGCCGACGCCTCTGCCAGCGAAATCTTCGCGCCCGATGCACCACGTTCGATTGCCGAGAATGCCATGTTCTGGACGTTGATGCGCGCTATCTCCATCTCGGCCAACTTCAGCTGGATCAGCTGGAAGCGCCCGATTTCCTGCCCCCACAACTTGCGGCTCTTCGAGTACTCGACACACAGCCGGTGACATTCGTTGATGATTCCGAGCGACAACGAGACGATCCCGATGCGTTCGGCAGCGAAATTTTCTCTCGCGCTAGATTTTCCATCGCCCTTTGCGGTGTCTTCGGTTTCGCCGAGCAAGCGGTCGCGGCTGATGCGGACGTTGTCGAAGAACAGCTCGCCGGTCGGCGAGGAGTTCATGCCCATCTTTTTGAACGGCTTGCCCTGCGTGAATCCGTCCATCCCCTTGTGGAGTACGAACGCCAGCACGGTTCGGTCCCGCTGATCTGCGGTGGTGCCGTCGGCAAGCTTCGCGTACACGATCGTCACATCCGCGTACGGACCGTTCGTGATGAAAGTCTTCTGACCGTTGAGGATGTAGTCGTCGCCGTCTCGCTTGACGTAAGTCTTCATTCCGCCGAATGCGTCGGACCCGGAATCGGGTTCGGTGATCGCCCATGCGCCGACCGTCTTGAACGTCACGAGGTCCGGCAGCCAGCGCTTCTTCTGCGCGAGGGTGCCGCGGCTGCGAATCGTGCCCGCAGCAAGTCCGAGGCTGACGCCCAACGATGCGACCAACCCGAGGCTGACGCCGGCCAACTCGCTGTTGAGGATCACGCCCATGCTGCCCGATCCGCCGAGGCCGCCGCCCGACTCTCCGCCCTTGACGCCCTGTTCCTCCTTGGCGAGAGCCTTCTCCAGCGCCTCGCTGGCCATGGCGTCGATGCCGAAGGTGGCGAACAGCTTTCGAGTGATGTCGAACGGTGGCAGTTCGCCGCTCTCCATGCGGTCCACGTGTGGCCGCACCTCTTTGTCGATGAACTTGCGAAGCGCGTCGCGAAACATCAGATCGGTATCGGACCATTCGTACATACGACGAATGTAACCTCTGCGGGATGGAAACTCGGGTAGAGCACAACGTCGAGCAGAAGCGGTTCGAGATTTGGGCCGACAATCAACTAGCAGGCTTCGCGACTTACGAGAATGCCGACGCGAACCGCGCGTTCGTCCACACGGAGGTCTATTCCCGTTACGAGGGCCAGGGGTTGGCGAAGATCCTGATCAGGTCCGCGCTGGACAGCACGCGTGAGGTAGGGCTCGGTGTTCTCCCGTTCTGCCCGTTCGTGCACAAATTCGTCACGAAGGAACCCGAGTATCTCGAGCTGGTACCGAAGTGGGCGCGCGAGCGGTTGGGTCTGCCGACTGCGTGATCAGTACCTGGCGACGGCCTCGTCGAGTGCGGCCTGCATCCCCCGCACCACCTCGCGGGTGATCTCGATCGGCCGCACCGGAAGGTCCGTCACGGGAGTGTCGATGAAGAAGCTCGCGTTCTTCACGGTTTCCTGGGTCGGTCCGTAGCTGAGACCGATGTAGATCATCGCCGGATTGACGCCGAGCTTCATGGCGCGGCTCGTGATGTGGCCGATTCCGCTGCCGACGGTCTGGACCTTGGTGGGATCTTCGACATTGCAGGTGCCTTCAGGAAAGACTGCGATGTGGTCGCTGCTCTTCATGCGCTCGGCACAGATGTCCATCATCCGCTGACCTGCGGCGTTGACCGCACGGAGGCCGTGGTTCTTGCCACGGAATACAGGAATGCCGCCCATCATGTCGACCTTGCGGCGCTGCTCGGGGTCGACGAACAGTTCGTCTTTCGCCAGGACGCGGATGTGCCCGATCGCCTTTCGGAGCGGAGTTTTCGCAGCCAAGGCCGAGAGCGTGTAGGGATCGCTCGTCGAAAGGTGGTTCATTGCGTAGATCAGCGGAGTGCCGCTCTTGATCAGCTCGCGCAACTGCGCCTTGGCGCCATCCCTGTAGTGGATGCGCGGCCGGTATTTGAGATTCAGGATCGAGTACGACGCCTTCGCACGCAGAACGTTCTGTTGGTGCGTCAGGTAATAGTCGTAGACCGCCTCGTAATTCTCGAGCGTGACCTCGGGTGGTTCCATGGCGCAAACTCTATCTGCGGCCCAGGAATCTTTCGGACTGCAGGACTGTTGAAGCGTGATAGTTGAAACTTGAATGACTTAGGAGAATCCGATGCCTGCTGTCACTGCCGACACCCTCACGTTGCCCCGTCTTTCCGAAGCCGGTCTCGGCGACACCGAACGTCCCGTCCGCTCGATTACGACCGGTCCGAAAGGCTACGAAGGCGAGGGCTTCCCAGTCGTCCGCGCGTTCGCGGGCGTGTCTTCAGCCGACCTCGATCCCTTCGTCCATATGGATCAAATGGGTGAAGTCGACTACGCGCCAGGCGAGCCGAAGGGAACGGACTGGCATCCGCACCGCGGGTTCGAGACAGTCACCTACATGATCGACGGGCGCTTCCAGCACCAGGACTCGCACGGCGGCGGCGGCCTGATCGAAGATGGCGCGACGCAGTGGATGACAGCGGGTTCCGGAATCCTGCACATCGAAACCCCGCCCGAGGCACTCGTGCTGTCCGGTGGCGTTTTTCACGGCGTGCAACTGTGGGTGAACCTGCCCGCCAAGGCGAAGTTCGCGACGCCGAAGTACCAGAGCATCGCGGGCACGCAGGCCACCTTGGTCAGCTCCGCCGATGGTGGCGCACTCGTGCGAATCATCGCAGGCTCGATCGGAACAAACGTCGGTCCGGGCTCGACCTACACACCGATCACGCTCGCCCACGCAACGGTGGAACCAGGAGCTCAGCTGTCGCTGCCGTGGGACAGCAGCTACAACGCTCTGGTGTACGTGCTCTCCGGTCGCGGCACTGTCGGTGCGGACGCGAGACCGATTCAGCAGGGCCAGCTAGCGGTCCTCGGTCGTGGTGATCGCATCACGGTCACAGCCGAGGGGACGCAGGATTCGAACCGTCCTGCGCTCGAAGTCCTGCTCCTCGGTGGGCAACCCATCCGCGAACCCGTCGTCTCCATGGGACCGTTCGTGATGAACACCCGCGCCGAACTGTTCGAGGCGATCCAGGATTACCAATCAGGTCGCTTCGGGGTCATCCCGGACGGCGCAATCATGCCCCACCGCGCTCACTGAAACCCCGTTCCCTGTGAGTCTTTTCGGCGTCCAGAGACGCCGGAAAGACTCACAGCCGAAACTGGGTGTTGCCATTAAGGTCTCAGCTAGGCGACGCCGAGTCACCATGGCGCGCAATTGGCGGCGGATGCGTTCAACTGATCGTAGGCTGGAGGATGAGGCGGGGGCCCGGTTGGAAAGGAGACCGGCATGGCAGCACCCGCGACGCCGCACATCGATATTCATCGTGCCGGCGACCGACTGAAAACCCGTGTCTCCTGGTTGGATTCGAAGCATTCGTTCTCGTTCGGGTCGCATTACGATCCCGACAACACTCACCACGGCCTGCTGCTGGTCAACAACGACGACATCGTCGCCCCGGGCGAAGGATTCGAAACACACCCGCACCGCGACATGGAAATTGTGACGTGGGTGCTGCAGGGCAGCCTCGTCCACCAGGATTCGATCGGACACTCGGGCGTGATCTACCCCGGCCTCGCGCAGCGGATGAGCGCAGGCGCGGGGATTCTGCACTCGGAGAAGAACGATTCATGGCGGCTCGGCGCCGAAAGTCACTCGGACCCCGTGCATTTCGTTCAAATGTGGGTGGTCCCGGACGAACCGGGCATCACGCCCGGGTATCAGCAGCTCGAGATCGACGAGAACCTTCGTGGCGGTGACCTCGTCGTCGTCGCCTCCGGCATCGACCGCTACAGCGACCGTTCGGCGATCGCTATCCACAACCGCCACGCGGCGCTGCATGTTGCGCGATTGCTGCCCGGCCGAGCGGTCGTCATCCCGGACGCGCCGTTCGTGCATGTCTTCGTTGCCCGGGGTGAGGTCGAGATGGAAGGCGTCGGGCGGATGTACCCCGGCGATGCGGCGCGATTGAGCAACTCGGGCGGCCAACGAGTCGTATCAGACGTCGGCGCAGAGATTTTGGTGTGGGAAATGCACGCAAGATTGTCCGGATGGGCGTAAGTGTTTCGTAATCGCATGTTTGTGCGATGTCAATGCTTAGTGTTCCCGATCTAGTCGAAACGAGGATTGCAGATGTCGCAGCCGCCGTACCCACCGTCCAACGAGCCGCCGTCATATCCGCCACCGCCCGGACCGGGCGGTGAGCCCTATGGCCAGCAGCCGTACGGGCAGCAGCCCTATGGACAACAGCCCTATGGACAACAGCCGTACGGCCAACAGCCCTATGGACAGCAGCCGACCAAACCGAGCAGTGGCCTGGCAATCGGAGCACTGGTCTGCGGCATCCTCGCTCTGCTGAGCTCGTGGACGATCGTCGGCGGAATCGTCTTCGGAATCGTCGCGGCGGTCCTTGGATTCATCGCAGTGAACAAGGTGAACAAGGGCACTGCCAGCGGCAAAGGCATGGGCCTGACCGGCGCAATCCTGGGCATTCTGGGGATCATCGCCGCCGTGATCGTGATCTTCGCGATCGGTGCGTTCTGGAAGAGCACCGGTGTCGGCGATTACGTCGATTGCATCAACGATGCAGGCAGCAGCACCTCCGAGCAGGCAAAGTGTGACGACGAGTTCAACAAGCGAGTCGAGGACCGATTCGACATCACGTTGACCCCGGCACCGACCAGGTAGCGGGGCGCCGATAGGCGCATGTCTGCATACTGGAAACCGTGACCTCTGACGTGCAGCAGCCCTCGGCCACCAAATCCGGTATCGACCTGAATTTTCGCGACGAACAAACGCGAGCTCAGGACGATTTGTTCGTCCACGTCAACGGCAAGTGGCTGGGTGAACACCGGATTCCGGCCGATCGGGCGGTCGACGGAGCGTTTCGTGCGCTTCACGACCAAGCCGAACTCGATGTGCAAACGATCATCCAGGAAGCCGCGGCGGGCGCTAGCGAACCAGGCACCGACGCCCAGCGAATCGGTGATCTGTACGCGAGCTTCATGGCTGCCGACGTGGTCGAGGCGGCGGTGCTGACACCGATTGCCGACGAACTCGCAGACGTTGCGAATGCGTTGGACCACGACACCCTCGCCGCCGTCCTCGGTCGTCTGCAACGCACCGGCATCGGTGGCGCCATCGGCCATTACGTCGACACCGACGCGAAGAATTCGCAGCGGTACCTGATGCATTTCTCGCAGTCCGGGATCGGGTTGCCGGACGAGTCGTATTACCGCGCCGACGAGCATGCCGCTATTCGGTCGGAGTACGTGGCCCACATCGGTCGCATGTTCGCCCTCGCCGGCGTGGAGTACGACGCCGAGCGAGTCTTCGAGATAGAGCGCAAACTTGCCGCCGAGCATTGGGATGTCGTGAAGCGCCGCGACGCCGAGCGCAGCTACAACCTCGTGACGTTCGATGCGTTGGTAACGGGTAGTCCTGGTTTCAACTGGATCGCCTGGGTGAGCGCGCTGGGTGCGTCGTCGGATGCGTTCGCCGAGATCGTCGTTCGGCAGCCGACCTACGTTCGCGCGTTTGGTTCGCTGTGGACCGCGGAACCGATCGAAGACTGGCAGGCCTGGTTGACGTGGCGGGTGATTCGCTCGCGCGCGCCGTACCTGACGTCGGATCTGGTGGACGAGAACTTCGCGTTTGCGGGTCGGACACTCACGGGCGCCGAAGAAAATCGTGACCGCTGGAAGCGCGGAGTGTCCCTCGTTCAGGACGTGCTCGGCGAGGCCGTCGGCAAGCTCTACGTCGAACGGCATTTCCCGGCTGCCGCCAAAGACCGGATGCAAGAGCTCGTGGCGAATCTGACCGAGGCCTACCGGCGCAATATCTCGGCGCTCGAGTGGATGAGCCCGCAGACGCGTGAAGCGGCACTGGCGAAACTCGAGAAATTCACGCCGAAGATCGGCTACCCGGATTCGTGGCGTGACTATTCGGCCGTGAAGATTGATCCGAACGACTTGGTCGGCAACTACCGGCGCGGGTATGCCGCCGATTACGACCGTGACCTCGCCAAACTCGGCGGACCCGTGGACCGCGACGAATGGTTCATGACGCCGCAGACCGTGAACGCGTACTACAACCCGGGCATGAACGAGATCGTCTTCCCCGCAGCGATTCTGCAGCCGCCGTTCTTCGATGCCGATGCCGACGACGCTGCGAACTACGGCGGGATCGGCGCGGTGATCGGTCACGAGATCGGCCATGGCTTCGACGATCAAGGGGCCAAGTACGACGGTGACGGCAACATGGTCGATTGGTGGACCGACGACGACCGCACGGAGTTCGGCAAACGAACGAAGGCGCTGATCGAGCAGTACAACGAATTCGAGCCGAAGGCACTGCCGGGCCACACGGTCAACGGCGAATTCACCATCGGCGAGAACATCGGTGACCTCGGCGGTCTGACGATCGCGTTGGAGGCGTACAAGATTGCGCTCGACGGCAAGCCCGGTCCCGAGCTCGACGGGTTGACCGGATTGCAACGGGTGTTCTTCGGGTGGGCACAGGTGTGGCGGACCAAGGCCCGAAACGAGGAAGCATTGCGACGGTTGGCGGTCGATCCGCACTCGCCGCCGGAGTTCCGCTGCAACGGGGTGGTCCGCAACCTTGACAGTTTTCACGAAGCGTTCGAACTCACCCCTGACGATGCGCTGTACCTCGAGCCCGACAAGCGCGTGAAAATTTGGTAAGGCGCTAGATTAAGCACCGTGACTTTGACACCCGGCTCGGAGTTCGCCGGGTACACGATCGAACGGCTGCTCGGTGCCGGCGGGATGGGCACGGTTTATCTGGCCCGGCACCCGCGCCTTCCCAGGTATGACGCATTGAAGGTGCTCTCCGGCGCACCGGGCGGCAACGATCAGTTTCGAGCTCGCTTCGAGCGGGAAGCGGATTTGGCATCCCGGCTGCGGCATCCGAACATCGTCACCATTTACGACCGCGGTGCCGCCGACGATCAGCTGTGGATTGCGATGGAGTACGTCGACGGCATCGATGCTGCCCACCTGATGTCGCAGCCCGGTACGTCGCTCACCGCGAAGCGAGCGGTCGCCATCGTCGCCGACGCTGCGAAAGGCCTGGACTACGCACACCGCAGCGGCCTTCTGCACCGTGACGTGAAGCCGGCCAACATCTTGGTGACAGGCGGCGGTGACGAAGACGAACGGGCCTTGATCGCCGATTTCGGTATCGCGCGGTCGATGGACGAGTCGCAGCGGTTCACCGTGGGCGACAACGTCCTTGCCACGCTGGCATACGCCGCGCCCGAGCAATTGGAAGGCGACGAAAGCGACAGTCGCGCGGATATCTACGCACTCGGCTGCACACTGTACGAGCTGCTCACGGGTAGTACGCCGTACCCGTATCCGACGCTGGGCGCCATCATGCGCGCGCACATGACCGCGCCTCCGCCGCGTCCGACCGAACGGATTCGCAACCTTCCGGCTCGTATCGACGCGGTGATCGCACGCGCGATGGACAAGAATCCCGACCGCCGATACAGCACCTGCCGTGAGTTGGCCGAGGACGCCACACAAGCCTTGACCGTGCCGCTGCAGAAAATGACGAATGCGCCATTCACCAACAGCGGTCCGCAGCGGCCGCGGCAGCCGGAACCCACGGTCCAGTCGGGCGGCGCGCATCGATCGCAACCGCAGCCCACTGCGCAGCCACAACCAACGCAATGGCGGCCACCGCAACCCACGCCGCGCCCTTTCACGCCGCAGCCGTTCCACAGTCCGGCGCCGAAACCGAGCCCGCTGGCAGGGTGGTCGCTCGGGACCGGCATCCTCGGACTGATCTCGTGCTTCACCTTGATCGGCGGATTCACACTCGGCGTCGCTGCAGTTTGGCTCGGCCTCGGCGCAGTGTCGAAGGACAAACAACGCGGACTCGGCCGATCGGGAATGGCGACTGCCGGCATCATCCTCGGTGCGCTGACGCTGGTGGCGACGATCTTTTGGCTGATCTACGTGATCAGACTCGAGGTAGACAAACCGTCGTAGTGGCCGGCGTCACAGGCTGGTTGCTATCGCGAGGGCCTTCGCACCCAACTTGGCCAACCGCAGATCGGCGAGCGACGTGACCGCGCCGCCCAGTCGATTGGTGATGAGGGCTACCGAGACTCCCGTGTATGGATCACCGAATGCACCCGAACCGCCGACGCCATAGTGTCCGAACGCTTTGGTCGGTTGTGTCTTCGCCATGATGACCGGTCGGTGATATCCGAGCGTGAACGACAACGGATACCCGAGGACGTAATCGAAACTTCCGGCGACCTGCTTGGCCCCGATCGCCTCGATTGTGTCGGGCCGCAGGAACTGGTAATCGCCGATCACGCCGTCGTTGGCGATCGCGCCGTACATCCGCGCGAGTGCACGGGCGGAGAACACACCGTTCGCGCCGGGCATCACCGAATCGTGGATGCTTCCGCTGCGGATCAAGTCTTCGAAGCCGTCCGGTATCGCCTCGCCGGGTCCGCGCAGCGGCCCGAACCTGGAAAGCAAAGAGGTGGCGACGCTTGCAGACATTCCTGGCGGACCGACATAGGGAAAGAGTTTGGCGATGCGATGGCGCTGATCCGGGGGGACGACGTACCAGAATTCCGGCAGCCCGAGTGGCTCGGCAATCTCGGCGCGCACGACATCGACGAACGGCGTGCCGGTCGCGCGGTGGACGATCTCGGCTACCAGCCAGCCGAAGGTGACGGCGTGGTAGCCCGAGGTACGTAGTCGACGTGGGTCCGCGGGGGTCGCGGCGAGTGCTGCAATCATCGCGTCGTAGTCGAGGATGCCGTCACGTTCGGCGACAAGTCCTCGCGCCTTGTGCAATCCCGAACGGTGCGTCAGGACGTCGCGGACCGTGATGTCGGCTTTCCCTGCCGCCCCGAACTCGGGCCAGTAGGTTGCGACCGGTTCGTCGTAATCGATGAGTCCGCGTTCGGCTACACGGTGCAGGACCGTCGATGCGACGCCTTTGCCGGTAGACATCGCGAGGGCGACCGTATCTCCTCGCCACCGTTTGTCACGGTCCGCCCAGCCGGCCCAGATGTCGATTACCGGCTCACCGTCGAGGTAGACGGCCAGACCTGCGCCGCCGTGGTTCGGCTCCCGGTACATCGTGAAGAATTGGTCGGCCAATTCGAGGAAGTCGGGATCGACGAGCATCTCGGTCGGTGCAGTCGAAGACGCCTTGGTGGGAATCGGCTCGACATTGTTCACGACGATGCGCCTCCCCACTCAGAATAAAGAGCAGCTCGCCGCGATCAACCCAAAGCGAGGATGCCTGCTCCAGTTGCTATGCAGGCCTTGCCCGCCAACATGTTCCAGGCAAACGCAGCACCACCAGCGCAGACTACGCCCTGATCGCTGTTGGCGACGAGAGCCTGCGACCCCGGAAATGCGACGGCGAGCGACATCGCGCCGTAGTCGACTGAGACGATCGCGACGCTGCCCGGCCCGAGTCCGATAGCGATCGGCACGCCGCCGACGCCTTCGCTCGCGCCTACTCCGCCCGATACTCCGAGGCCGAGTGCGGTAGCGCCGCCGATCGCCTTCGCGTAGCCGATTCCGTCGATTCCGTATGCGGCCGCAGCACCGTTGGCGACCGCCTCGGACCCGCAGGCCGTCCCGCCCTCGATCACGGTGAGTTTCTGATCACCTGTCGAAATGCATTGCAGCGGACTCGCGACCGCCTGACCTGGACACAATGCAGTGCAACCAACCGCAAGAACGGCGCCAGCGACGTACCCGAGCATCTTCATTCGTTGCCCTCCCCGATCAATGTGCAACAGCCATCAGCTTACGCACGTCGATAGAGAGGAACGATCGATGAAGGAAGAACGATGCTCGTCAGGCTCCGAATCGCAACAAATTAGAAAATGACTGCGCCAGATCCGTCAAGAACGCGATATCCGCCGCCCACCAGGAGCACGGTGCCGGCGCCACTGACCAAGGCTGCACCACCCTTGTCGTACGAAATGTAGGTCACGCCGGGAAGAACTCCGACAACCAAGTCGTCCGGGGTGGGTGCAGGCGCCGACTCGGCGCTCGCGGTTCCCGCTGCAACGCCGAACGCGGCGAGCGTGAGAGCAGTGATGGCAACGATCTTCTTCAGCGTGGACTTCATTTTTTGATCCCTTCGATCGAACTAGGTACGAGCATCAAACGCGGCAAGTAAGTCGGTTTGGTGACGCCCATGCGAACGGAAGGTTGCCAAGTACTCTCGGTGACGTTGGAAATCAGGCGTCAGGAGCGGCCCGGTATGTGCTGAACGGCCCACGTGTTCCCGTCTGGATCGGAAAAGAAGACGAAGTTGCCCCAGGGAAATCGCTGAATCTCGCTGCACTCGACACCGCGTCCGACCAGCTCGGACCGAGCAGCATCGATGTCGTCCACCACCACCTGCAGTCCGCGGACAGAGCCCGGTGCGGCATCGGTGATGCCGGTGCCGATCGAGATGGAACATGCTGAACCCGGCGGGGTGAGCTGCACGAAACGGAGCTCGTCGTTCACCTGATGGTCGTGGTCGGCATTGAATCCGACCTTCTCTGTATAGAAGGCCTTCGCGGCATCGACATCGGATACGGGCACTGAGATCAACTCGAGCTTGAAATCCATTCGGGGCCTCCTAGTGACGGTTCGTGGTGTCCGGGCCATCGTATGAGTTGTCACCGACAATCGGTCGGACGACCAGGACTCGGGCGTAGATTGGACCGTTGTGGCCGAGACACTCCCGCGCTTACGTTCGACATCCGGCCGATGGATCGTTCTCGCAACGGTATTGGGCTCGTCGGTCGCGATGCTCGACGGCACCGTCGTCAATATCGCGCTGCCGAGAATCGGTGAGGCGTTCGACTCCAACGTGGCCGGGCTGCAATGGACCCTCAGCGGCTACACCCTGACCTTGGCGTCGTTCATCCTGCTCGGCGGCGCGCTCGGTGATCGCCTGGGTCGGCGCAAGGTATTCGTCTGGGGCTCGGTCGGCTTCGCTCTCGCCTCGATCTTGTGCGGTCTGGCATGGAATATCGAGGTCCTCATCGCGGCGCGGGTGCTGCAAGGTGTCGCAGGCGCGATGTTGACCCCGGGAAGCTTGGCGCTGATCTCGGCATCGATCGATCCGCGAGACCGCGGCGCAGCGATCGGTGTGTGGTCCGGCCTCGGTGGGGTTGCCGGTGCGATCGGTCCGCTGCTCGGTGGTTGGCTCGTCGAGGTTGCCGGCTGGCGTTCTGTATTCCTTATCAATCTGCCGCTCATCGCAGCGGTGGTGTGGGTATCGGTCGTGCACGTTCCGGAGAGCAAGGATCCGAACCCGCCCGCCAAGCTCGATGTGGCCGGAGCGGTCGTTGTTGCACTCGCGCTGGCAGCCCTGACGTACGGGCTCATCGACTCCACGGTTCTCATCGCACTCGGCGGGATCGTGTTGCTTGGCGTATTCGTCGCGATAGAGCTGCGCAGTGATCACCCGCTCGTGCCGCCATCGCTGTTCTCGTCCCGGATCTTCACTGCCGCGAACCTGGTGACATTTGCCGTCTACGCGGCGCTCGGCGGCGTCTTCTTTCTGCTGCTGCTCCAGCTGCAGCTGGTTTCCGGCTACTCACCGCTCGCCGCGGGAATGGCCACGATCCCGATCACGGTGCTGATGCTCGTGCTGTCGTCCCGCGCCGGACGGTGGGCGCAGACCGCCGGACCACGCATTCCCATGACCCTCGGACCTCTGCTGTCGGCGGCCGGACTGCTGCTCATGCTCAGGATCGGTCCGGATGCGTCCTACCTGCTCGATGTTCTGCCCGGCGTCATCGTCTTCGGGCTCGGACTGTCGGCACTGGTCGCGCCCCTCACCGGCGCGGTGCTCGGTTCGGTCCCCACAGCTGAATCCGGCATCGCGTCCGGAGTCAACAACGCGGTCGCTCGCACCAGTCAGCTACTCGCCGTCGCAGCCTTACCCGGTCTGGCCGGGCTGAGTGGTTCGGCTTTCGGCGATCCAATTCGGTTCGACGACGGTTTTCGCACTGCGATGCTGATTTGCGTGGGACTCTTGCTAGTCGGTGGCGCACTTGCTGCGATCATGATCGGTAAGCCTGATCGACTGGTCGAATTGGAAACCGTTGACTGCAAACCACATTGCGCCATCACCGGCCCAGCGGTACAGCCCCGCCTGGCCATGACCGAAGGAGCATCATGACCGAGATCGACATCAAACCCCGAAGCCGGGATGTCACCGATGGTCTGGAAAAGACCGCCGCTCGCGGCATGTTGCGTGCGGTCGGCATGGGTGACGACGACTGGGGCAAATCACAGATCGGTGTTGCGTCGTCGTGGAACGAGATCACCCCGTGCAACCTGTCGCTGGACCGCCTCGCAAAGGCTTGCAAGGACGGCGTTTTCGCCGCTGGCGGCTACCCGCTCGAATTCGGCACGATATCGGTGTCGGACGGTATCTCGATGGGCCACGAGGGAATGCACTTCTCGCTCGTCTCGCGTGAAGTGATCGCGGACAGCGTCGAGACCGTGATGCAGGCCGAGCGGCTCGATGGCTCGGTGCTGCTCGCCGGTTGCGACAAATCGCTGCCCGGAATGTTGATGGCCGCGGCCCGGCTCGACCTTGCGAGCGTGTTTCTCTATGCGGGGTCGATTCTTCCTGGCATCGCGAAGATGTCGGACGGCACCGAGAAGGAAGTCACGATCATCGACGCGTTCGAGGCGGTCGGTGCGTGCGCGCGCGGACTGATCTCGCGCGCAGATGTCGATGCGATCGAGCGCGCGATCTGCCCGGGCGAAGGCGCGTGCGGCGGTATGTACACCGCGAACACGATGGCCAGCGCGGCTGAGGCGCTCGGCATGTCACTCCCCGGTAGTGCGGCGCCGCCCGCGACCGACCGCCGTCGCGATGGCTTTGCGCGCCGAAGCGGTCAGGCGGTCGTGGAGTTGTTGAAGCAGGGCATCACTGCACGCGACATTCTCACCAAAGAAGCATTCGAAAATGCGATCGCCGTGGTCATGGCGTTCGGCGGTTCGACCAACGCCGTCCTTCACCTTCTCGCGATTGCGCACGAAGCCGACGTAGACCTGTCGCTCGAGGATTTCGCCCGCGTCGGCGCCAAGGTTCCGCACCTGGCGGACGTCAAACCCTTTGGGCGCCACGTTATGACCGACGTCGACCGCATCGGCGGCGTTCCGGTGATGATGAAGGCGTTGTTGGACGCAGGCTTGCTGCATGGGGAATGCCTGACCGTCACCGGAAAGACGATGGCCGAGAACCTTGCGTCGATCGCGCCGCCCGATCCGGATGGCAAGGTGCTGCGCGCGATGTCGTCGCCGATCCATCCGACCGGAGGGATCACGATTCTGCAGGGATCGCTCGCGCCGGGTGGTGCGGTCGTGAAGTCTGCTGGCTTCGATTCGAGCGTATTCACCGGGACCGCACGGGTTTTCGAGCGGGAACGGGCTGCGCTCGACGCGCTCGAGGACGGCACGATCACCAACGGCGACGTGGTGGTGATCCGCTACGAGGGGCCGAAGGGTGGTCCTGGGATGCGTGAGATGCTCGCGATCACGGCCGCGATCAAAGGCGCGGGACTTGGTAAGGACGTTCTGTTACTTACCGATGGCCGCTTCTCGGGCGGAACGACGGGATTGTGTGTCGGCCATGTCGCGCCCGAAGCGGTGGATGGCGGACCGATCGCGTTTGTGAAGGACGGCGATCAAATCGAGCTGGACGTCGCAAACGGAACGTTGAACCTCGTTGTCGACGAGGCCGAACTGGCTGCTCGTCGCGAAGGTTGGGCACCGTTGCCACCTCGGTACAACCGCGGAGTGCTGTCGAAATACGCGAAACTGGTCGGCTCGGCTTCGTACGGCGCCGTCTGTTCGTGAAGCTCTACGTGTTTTCGTGAGCCGCAGCGCTCGTGAGCCTTTCGGTCGAACCCGAAAGGCTCACGAGCACCAAAGCCGATTAGATCGGGCGGAATCCGGCGCCGACGCCACCGCGACGGTTGATGTCACCGAAGATGGCATTGATGTTGGTACCGACCTCCGGACCGATGCACGGAGCGAGCAGGTAGGCGTTGACCATCGCGACCAGTGTCGATCCCATGACCACCGGACCGCCGGAATCGCCTTCGATGACGCACATCTGGGACCAGGTCTCGTTGGACTGGAACACGTCGCCGTAGGCCAGGCCGCAGGTGTTGCCCGTCGTGCGGCCTTCTTTACAGATGAGGTTCAGGAATCCGGGCGGGTTGCCGATGTTCGTGATCGTCGTGTTGCCGATCCGGTTCACCGGGATGACCCGTGCCGCGTCGAACTCGATCACGGCATAGTCGAGATCCTTGTTCGAGTACACGAATCGGCCGACGACGCCGAACTTGGTGTTGCTCTCAGCTTTCACCGCCGCACCTGCGCCACCGCAGTGACCCGCGGTGAGGCCGACTAGGCGCCCAGCGCCGTCGTAGCCGATCGTGGTCAGCGTGCACTCGAACGCGTCGTCGACAATGATCCCGGAGCCGCCACCCAGAACAGGGGTACCCGGTGCGGCAACGGCGGTGTTTGCGCCGAGCAGGGTGGCGATTGCCGCGACCCCGACCACAATAGTTGCTAGCTTTTTGAACACTTTCCCTCCAGACGTCGACCCGCACCATATCAATTAGGCGGGCCTGACGGCGGGTCGCAAGATAACTATTCCGACGAACCCAGCGCGGCGAGTTGATTTTTGGCCTCGTCCAGTTGCTTGCTCAACTCACTGATGCGGGCTGCGACTGCCTGACGGGCGGCCGAAAGAACAGCACCTACAGCCTCACGCGCAACATCGTCGTCGAGTGCGACAAGCGCCCGTTCGACGGCGTCGGCACCTACAGACCTCGGTTTGCCGGCCGGACGTGACCCGTATGCGACACCGACAGTCCAGGTGTTGTCGAGGGTGCCCTGGATTGTGACGGTGACGCCGTCGGCAAGCTTCTTGATGGCAGCAGGTTTGGCTGGTGATGCAGGTTTGGCCGGTGCGTCGGCGGGTGTCGGTTCGCTTCGCCGCGCACGCGGCTTCGGAGCGGCGGGAGGGGGAGCCGGCGTCCACTCGGCGACTTCGGTCTCCGGCGGTTTCGTCGGCGAGGTTGCCGGCTCAGGGGCCTGTTTGCGCGTCAACCGAATCTCGTCGGCTTCGAACGGGAGCTCGTCGTCGACACCACGCGGACGGACCAGCACGGTCGAACCGGTGACTTTGACGACGCGCCCAGAGGCACCCGCGGGCAAATTCAAGCTCGGCATCGCCTCTCGTAGATAGACAGTGGCGCGACGACCCGCGTTGACGGCCTCGTCGAGAGCGGCAAGATCGTCGGCGGTGAGCGGTGGTTCCTCGGTTGACCGGCGGCGCGGTGGCATCCGACGATCCTGGCACAGCAGTCCGACACGTTTGCGCGCTGTGCATCGTGTTGTATTGAGATCGTGGACACGAAATCGGATCCTGACGACGGACCGGATCCCTGGGTCGGCGTCGTTGCGGCGGAGTTGGAGCCGATGCTGTTGGGGGGTCCGGCGCGATACTCGCTGGACCAGATAGCCGATCGTGTCGGGATATCGCCGCAAGAGGCGAGCCAGGTGTGGATGGCACTCGGATTCCCGGTCGATCCCGCTGTCGCGATGTTCACCGACGACGACGTCGCGGCGTTGACGCTCTTCGGAGGCCTGGTCACCGACGGCATCGTCGATGCGTCGACCCAACTTGCGATCGCGCGATCACTCGGCCATTCGATGGCCCGTCTAGCCGAGTGGCAGGTCGATGTGGTCGCGGCGCACATGATCGACAAGGTGCGCTCGACCGGCGGTGACCACCCCTCGAAAGAGACTGTGGAACAAGTGGTTCGAAGTGTCGCCGAACAAACTGTGCCCGTGTTGGAGAAATTGCAGACCTTCACGTGGCGTAGGCACCTTGCAGCTGCCGCTGCGCGATCTCGGGAGGGCTACGAGGCGGACTCGGCAACACGGACCCTCGCTGTCGGTTTCGCCGACATGGTGAATTACACCCGGCTGACACGACACATGGATTCTGCCGAGTTGCGTTCGTTACTGGACCCATTCGAGTCGGCGGCGACGGAAACCATTACCCGCCACGGCGGCTGGCTGATCAAGACCCTCGGTGACGAAGTGATGTTCGCGGCGAACAATGCCGCAGACGCGGCACGGATCGCCCTGGACCTGCAGAAGGCGAGAGGGGCCGACAAGGAAACTCCCGACCTCCGCGTCGGTGTCGCCTACGGACCTGTGTTGCAGCGCTTCGGCGATCTATACGGGTCGGTCGTGAACGTCGCCGCACGGTTGACCGGAGTCGCGCGGCCGGGCACCGTGCTGGTCGATTCGCAGTTCGCGGAAGAACTGGACGGCCAGCGTGACTTTGTATTCAAGAGCCTGCGCCCGGTCAGAGTGCGTGGGTTCAGTCGCCTGTACGCACATGTCTTGCGGGACAGCGCAACTACTTCTTGAGCAAACGCTTCGTGAGCGCAAGCGCGAGTGCTGGTGGGGCGAGTCGGCTCGGAGCGAAGAAGGCCTTCACATGCGGACCACCAGGAACCACCGAACGTTTGCCTTTGTCCGCCGCCTTCAGCGAATCCGCGACTACTCGTTCGGGTGAGACTCGGAACGACTTCGGCACCTTGTCGAAAATCGCGGCCTCGTTCAGCTCGGCGAATTCGGTCGGCACAGGCCCTGGGCACACTGCTGTTACCGAAACGCCGGTCCCCCGGACCTCCGCGTTGACTGCCTCCGACAGATACAACACGTGCGCTTTGGCCGCGGCGTATCCCGCGTTGTATGCAGAGGGGAGGAATCCGGAGGACGACGAGACGTTGATGATCACTCCGGTCCCTCGTTCGACCATTCCTGGCAGGTAGCGGGCCATGAGATCGACAACCGCCTCGACGTCGACGCGGACCTGACGAACTTCACGCTCGCGCCCGGATTCGATGAACGCTCCGTAGACGCCGAAACCTGCACTGTTTACAAGGATGTCGACCTGGGCCCCGAGCTCCTCGATTCTGGCGGCCAGGCGATCGCGGTCCTCGGGAACCGAAAGATCGGCGGCGATCACCACTGCACGGTCGGGACCGCCCAGCTCGGCAGCGAGTGCCGTCAACCGATCCTCGCGTCGCGCCGTCAGCGCTACTCGATGGCCCAGTGCCGATAGTTGGCGTGCGAACTGCTCGCCGATACCTGAGGATGCGCCGGTCACGATTGCGACTGAATCCTTGCGTGGAATCGGAAGGCTCATGCCACTCAATCTAATCGGAGTGTCCGCGGGAAGCGGGCTCGATCGATTGTTACCCTGCGCGTTGCCAACCTTTCAATTGTGCTGGACTCATGTCCAGAATCAGTCCGAGGCGAGCCGCACGCAGGTATCTGCCCAAACGCACTTATTACAGTTCGGATTTCCCTGGTCTTGACAGCTAGCGGATCGCCCGAACTGGCGTGAGGTGCGTTACCCGTGTGCTTTCATTTGTTCTAGCTCACCACGGCGGTGCTTTGTGCCGCGCGACATAGTAGGGTGCGCTGGTGCACTTGGGCGCTGAGCGCCGAGGGTGACAGAGAGGGAGGTCTGCAGTGGTCGCGACGAAGAGCCCACCGGAGGAATCGCGGTCGTCGGCTTCGGCTGCGTACGACTGGAGTAAGGGCTGGGTGCGTGATCACCCGAAGAGGTCGCTCGAGACATTCGGCCGACAGATCACAATGGGCGGCCACGCAATTTCCACGCTGTTCGTCGATCTCTTCACCCGCAAGTTCCCGTTCAACGAATTCATCAAGCAGTGCGCATTCATGGCGAGTGTTGCTGCGGCGCCGACGTTGCTGGTCGCAATTCCCATCGCGGTTACGGTCTCGGTGCAGGTCGGCGCGGTTGTCAGCCAGGTCGGCGCGACCTCGTTCATCGGGGCGGTGAACGGGTTGACGATCATTCAGCAGGGCGCGCCCCTTGTAACGTCGCTCATGATCGCCGGAGCAGTCGGATCGGCCGTATGCGCCGACCTCGGTTCCCGAACCATTCGGGAGGAAATCGACGCGATGAAGGTTATGGGTGTCGATCCGATGCGTCGGCTCGTGGCGCCCCGCCTTGCCGCGGCCATGCTGGTCAGCGTTTTGTTGTGTGGCTTCGTGATTTTCGTCGGCTTCCTGATGGGCTACCTCTTCAACACACTGATGCAAGACGGTGTGCCGGGTTCCTACCTCGCGACCTTCTCGGCCTTTGCTTCCTCGAACGACATGATCGTGGCGCTGATAAAAGCGCTCATATTCGGCCTGCTGACGGCGATCATCGCCTGCGACTGCGGCCTGAACGCGCGCGGCGGCCCTGGCGGCGTTGCGAACTCGGTGAACGCGGCAGTCGTGACATCCGCGCTCATGCTGTTCGCGACAAATATCATCCTCACGCAGATTTACAACACCTTGTTCCCAGTTGAGTTGGTCTGATGACTGCATCGTCTTCTTATGTCCCCCCGCTACTTCGGCCGATCTATGCGCTGAAGGGTGCCGGTAAGGCCCCGGTCAATATGACGGCCCGGGCCGGCCACCAGGTCTTCTTCTTCATCCGGTCGCTCGCGTCTATTCCGATCGCGTTGAAGCACTACCCGAAAGAGGTGTGGCGCCTTCTTTCCGACGTCACGTGGGGCAACGGCTCGATCGTTGTCGGCGGCGGAACGATCGGTGTGGTCGTCATCCTCAGCGCCTTCGGCGGCATCACGGTCGGTCTACAGGCGTACACCAGTCTCGATCTGATTGGTATGGGTCCGCTGACCGGCGGTATTTCAGCATTCGCGACATCCCGAGAAATTGGGCCGATTCTCGCTGCGGCGGCGTTCACGGCGCAGGCAGGCTGCCGGTTCACCGCGCAGCTCGGATCGATGCGAATCTCAGAGGAAATCGACGCGCTAGAAGCCGTCGCAATCCGGCCGCTGCCGTACCTGGTCAGCACCCGGATCATCGCCGCGATGATCGCGATCATTCCGCTCTACTGCCTCGGCCTTGTCGTCGCGTTTCTGTCGTGCAAGTTCACCGTCGTTCTGCTGGGTGGTAGCTCCGGCGGAACGTATATGCACTACTTCTACACATTCCTCGTCAACACCGACATCTTCTATTCGCTGATAAAAGTCGTCGTCTTTGTGGCTCTCTCGACCTTCATTCAGTGCTACTACGGCTTCTTCGCCTCGGGCGGGCCGGAAGGCGTCGGCGTCGCGGCCGGCCGCGCGATCAAGATGGTGTTCATCATCGTCGTCTTCGCGAATCTGTTCATGACACTTGCCATTTGGGGAATCAACCCCGGCATCCGGATCTCGGGCTGAGAGGGCAAGAAACTCTATGATCATCGATCCGAGCGGACGCGGTCCGACAATGCGACAGCTGGTCCTTGCTGGCGTCGTCCTATTTTTGGTGCTCGCTTTGGCGCTCTTCCTACTGATGCTTCGCTACCAGGGAACGTTCACGAAAAAGGTGAACGTGACCGCTGTGATGACATCGACCGGCGACGGCTTGGCGGCGGACGCCGACGTCAAGTACCGCGGGGTCTTGGTCGGCGCTGTCGAAAGCGTGGAAATCGCGGCGGAAGGTCGAGAGCAGCACGTCCAGCTCAACTTGAAGCCCGAATACGCCAAGGACATTCCTTCGAGCGTCACGGCCCGGGTCGTACCGAGCAACGTGTTCGCCGTGACCTCGATCGAATTGGTCAGCCCTGAAAAGTCGAGCGAATCGACCGAGACGTTGAGCGAAGGCGCGACGGTCAAGCAAGACACGAGCAAAGGCACTGTGGCCCTTCAGGACACGTTGACCAAGCTCAAGAAGATCATCAATTCGATCCAGCCCGAGAATCTCGGCAATGTGCTGGGCAGCCTCTCCTACGCGCTCGAAGGCAGCGCACGTGTGCCGGGATCGTCGATCGATCGGCTCGACCGACTGCTGACCGCGATCGACACCGGCACTCCCACCGGCCAGGATCTGCTGAGCGGAATGGCGGCCGGCATCGGGGCGCTCAACGAATCCGCACCCGAACTGCTCAACGTACTCGGCGACTCTGTCTCGACCGCGCAGTTGATCTCGCAGAAGCAGGCTGAATTCGAAGCAGTGCTGTACGGCGGCGGAATTGCCCTGGACGCGACGAACACATTGTTTGCGAACAATCCGAACGCTGGCAAGGACCTTGCATCGGGAGGCGCAAACGTGTTCGGCGCGCTCGCGAGTGACCCGACGGCCATTGCGCAGGCTATTCCGATCCTGAACGACCAAACAATCCCTGCGTTTGCAGGGTCACTCAAGGGCAACGGAAATCCGCGCGAGTACGTCATACTCGTCACCGAAGCGTCACTCACTCCGTTCAAGCAGTACGGCGCGGCAGAATGCCCTCGCTACGGCACCATGGCAGGTCCAAGCTGTGCTACGGCACCAGCTGTCGGGGATCCCGGTTACCTTCCACCGGAGCTAAGGCCGCGATGGCTCGACGCCGCCGGGCCGCGGCCACTCCTTCTCCCGCAGCTCCCCGCGATTCCAGAATTGCAGCAATTGCTCGGTGCGGTGGGAGGGCAACCGGCGCCTACAAGCGCACCGTCACTGAACAACCCATTTGCGGGAACGCCTCTCGAAGGACTCTTCCCTCAGCCGGCGATACCTGCATCAGCGCAAGTGCAACCCGCCGAGATTCGCCCAGCCGCGTTCGTGGGACCCGCGGCCGTCACAGCGATCGTCGGCGACAAACCGGACGCAACCGAGATGCTGTTGCTCGGATCGGCGCTCCGAGGCAGCGCGCTGAAGGTTTCACCGGACGGAAGTAATCGCTGATGAGCATCAAAAAGCCGTTGATCGGCTTCTCCCTGTTTGCGATCTTTTCTCTCCTCGTGACGTGGGTCATCTGGGCAACCCTGCAACGTGGCGTCGAGGGGGAGACGAAGTCCTATACCGCCACGTTCACCGACGTACTCGGGCTGAAGGTTCATGACGACGTTCGTATGGCCGGCGTTCGCGTCGGCCGCGTCCAGAGTATCGACCTGGTACATCAACAGGTCGACAACACGATGGCTCACCTAGCAAAGGTGAAGTTCGAAATCAACTCCGACCAGGAAATCTTCCATAACACGAAGGGGCTGATTCGGTACCAGAACCTCATCGGTCAGCGCTATCTCGCGCTCAACCCTGGCTCAGGCGGCGATACATCACGGCTCGACGAGGGCGGCGAGATTCCACTCTCGTTGACCGAGCCCTCGTTCGATGTGTCGAAGCTGCTCGGAGGTCTGCAGCCGCTATTCGATGTGCTGTCACCAGAACAGGTCAACACACTGTCGGGCACGTTCATCCAGGCATTGCAAGGTGACCAGGTCTCACTGTCCGCGTTCATCACCCAAGCCGCAGCGCTCGCAACGACTTTCAACGATCGTGACGCGATACTCGGTGATCTGATCGACAACCTGAGCGGCGTCATCGAAGGATTGGCAGGACGCAGCGGTCAGTTCGAGACATTGCTCGCCCAGGCGCGAACACTTGTCGGCGGTCTGTACGAGCAGGGCCAGTCGCTGCAAGGTTCGACAGTTGCGGTCGCCAACGCGACGACGTCACTGGTCGATCTGGTCAGCCAGATATCACCGAATCTGAATGCGGCGCAGACGTCGACAACGGACGCTCTCAATGTCCTCATCGGCAGTGGAGCCAAGCTCGATCAACTCGCAATCGACGCGCCCCCACTGCTTCAGGCGCTGGCGCGAATCACCTCCGAGGGCACTTACATCAACCTGTACAACTGCACCTTCGAGGTTTCGCTGTACGGTCTGCTACTTCCCCGAGGTTGGCAGCCGCAGATCGAGAACGTGCTCCTGGGTAACAAGCATTCGGAGGTGTGCCGCTGATGGCCCGTATCCCAAGACCGAACTTCGGCAAGAACCGCCCATTCTGGTTGGGAATTCTCGGTTCACTGTTGATCATCGGGTTATTGGTCGGTAGTAGCCTGTACAAGGTGGCGGGCTTCGGCGAGCAGTCGATCGAGGTCGAGTTCGAGCAGGCGGCCGGCATGCGAACCGGCCAGAAGGTTCGTGTGGCCGGTATCCAGGTCGGAACGGTTAAATCGCTGAAGCTCGACGGCGACCACGTGACCGCCACGCTCAGCATCGACAACGATCTTAAGCTCGGTCCCGATGCCAAGGCCCAGATCAAGCTCGCGACCATTCTCGGCACGCAGTTCGTGAATTTGGACCCAGGCAATGGCCTCGGTTTGCCGGACGACCGGATTTACTGTGACCGACCGAAACCAAACGAAGCTTGTACGAACACCGAGGTGCCGTTCAGCTTCGCGAAGGTTGTCAATGATCCGACGAAAGAGAACCAGTTCGACCGGGTCGAAGAGATCAACACCAAGCAACTCGCCGATTCCCTGGATCTGCTTAATAAGCAGTTCGGTGACTCGCCGCAGTTGATCGCGCAGTCGCTCGACAGTGTCGGCGTCCTTGCGAAGGTAATCTCTACGCGCCGGAATCAGTTCGACGCCCTGCTGCACAACCTCGACGCGGTGAGCAACGTCCTCGGCGACAATCAGAACAGCGTGCTCGTTGTGATTACCCAGGGCCAGGCGATTGCCGAACGAATCATGGAGCGCCAGGACTTGATTACGAGGCTGCTGAATAATGTCGGCACTCTGTCCAAGCAGCTACAGGACCTCGGGTCGGAAAATAACGGGCAGCTCGGACCAATGATCCAGCAGTTGAACACAATGTCCGAGGGTTTGAAGAAGAACAGTGACCAGCTCGATTCGTTGCTTCAGCTGTTTCCCGTGGTCGTCCGCCAAATGGACAACGTATTCGGAAACGGGCCGTATGCAGATATCAACCTTTCGGGTGGCCCTTTCCCGGACAACTGGCTCTGCTTCGTGCAAGTGATCATCGATGGGTGCCGATAATGAGACTCAATGAGCTGACGAAGCTCGGCGCCGTATGCGTGATCGCCACGGTCGCGACGGGCTGCTCGGTGCTTCCTGCCTCGGTCACCAATGCCTTCAAAAGCACGAAAGAGATCACAGCCGAGTTCGAGAACGTCGCTGGCATGTATGTCGGAAACGAGGTCGAGGTCCTCGGAATGCCAGTCGGGACGATCGACTCGATCGAGCCCAAGGGCGACATCGTCGTGGTCAAGATGACCGTCGACGGGGATGTCAAATTGCCAGCCGACGTTCGAGGTGCGGCAGTATCACCCTCTGCTGTGACCAATAGGCACGTGGAACTGACGCCCGCCTACTCCGGCGAAGGTCCGACGCTGGCTGATGGCGACACGATTCCTCGGGACCGCACTAGAGTTCCCGTTGATATCGACCGCGTGCTGAAGACCCTTGATCGAATTGCGAGCGATCTGCAGGGTACTGAGAAAGGCACGGGGGCCCCGGGTCCCTTGTCGGGCCGCATTCTCTACAACACCCTGAACGGTAACGGCGATAAGTTGCGCGACACGATCCAAGCGCTGGCGACAACCTTGAAGCTTGGTGTCGACAACAGGGACGCAGTGTCGAATACGATCACGCGCCTGAATGAGTTGACGACGATCGTTGCCGAGAACGACCAGTCGTTGCGTGATTTCAGCAGTAACTTGACGTCGTTGACGGCTTTGCTTGCCGACCAGGCGCCAGGATTGCAGGCCGTGCTGGGTCAACTGAACGACTTCCTCACCAACACTGCGACGGTATTGGCTGACAACAAAGATCAACTCACCAGCTCGTTGACCAACCTCACTGAGACGGCAAACCTCCTACGTGACAACGCACGTAACCTCACCGAGGTCGTCGACGTGACGCCGCTGCTGTTCCAAAACATCAAGAACTCGGTCAGCTACGAGGAACGTAGGATTCGGGCACATCTTCTCGCCGACAAGGGGCTGCTCGACAGCGATTTGATCGGTAAGTTCTGCGAAAAGGTTCAGATGCGCGCAGACGGCTGCCGGACCGGCAGGTTGAAGGATTTCGGGCCCGATTTCGGATTGACTGCGGCAATGCTGGGAGTGTTCAAGTGAGCAACAGTCGAGTTCCGAAACTGGTCGCTGCAATCGCGGTCGTCGCAATGGGTACGGCTGGTTGCGGTCTGACGGTGGAGAAGCTGCCGCTGCCCAAGCCGGGTGTCGATGGGGAAACGCAAGAACTGCACGCCGTTTTCGACAACGCGTTGAACCTTCCCCAGGACGCGAAGGTGAAGGTCGGCGGTGCAGATGTGGGAGTTGTCGAGAAGATCACGACAACGAACTTCAAAGCCGATGTGACGATGAAGATTCAGAACTCTGTCCAGCTTCCGAAAGATGGTACGAGGGCTGAATTGCGCCAGGCGACGCCGCTCGGTGATGTGTTTGTCAGCATCGAATTCCAACCGCTCAAGCCAGGCGGCGAACTACTCGGCAACGGCGCAACGATCGACAACACGAGCGCGGGCGCTACGGTCGAAGAGCTGCTGATTTCGGCGTCGACGTTGATCAACGGCGGCGTGCTGACCCAGGCCGCGAACATCATGAACGAAGCCGCCTCGATGGTCGGTGGAAAAGGCCCCCAACTTACCCATCTCATCGAGAAGCTCACCAGTGTGGTCGGCACGTTGAACGAACGAACGGCAGCGATCGACGGCACGCTCAAACAAACCGACACGCTGCTGGCTACCCTCAATCAGCGCCGCGGCGATCTCGGCCAGATCGCCAATTCGCTGCCGTCGATGATCAGCGTGCTCGCGCAGAACAACCAGACGATCGGTGATCTGCTGGCGAAGACAGCAACTGCGAGCGACGCCTTGAAGGACTTTGCCGATACGTCGGGCGGCCAACTCGACTCGCTATTAGTCAGCGTCGACTCCCTGATGTCGAGCATCGCAGTGTGGCAGAACAAGATCGGTGGTCTGGCCGACGGGCTGGGCGCCTTGACGCCGAAGATTGTGGCATCGACCAAGAGTACGAGTATCACGGCCACCCTCATCCTGGACCAGCTCACGCTCGGTTCTATTTGGGATCAGAGCGGCAGTCGGTGGCCTGAACTTGGCGATGTCAACTCCCTCGTCGTGAGCCTCACGGACGTGTTGCAGCACCTCTACGCACGGATTACGGGGAACTACTGATGAAGCGCTTGCTGCAGAGGAAGACCCTGCTTTCGACCATCGGACTGATCCTGGTCTTCCTCGTCGGCGCCGGTTACCTGATGTTCAACATCATGCGAATCAACCCGCTCCGATCGACCTTCGAGGCGACCGTCAACCTCGACCGGTCTGGAGGTTTGCAGCCGAACAACGACGTGACTTATCGGGGATTCCGGGTCGGCAAGGTGAAGTCGATCGATATCACGGAGACGGGCATCGCCGCGCATATCGAGGTCAACTCGTCGGCGAACATCCCGAACAACGGGGAGGTCACCGTTCAAGCGTTGTCGGCAGCCGGCGAGCAGTTCATCGATTTCCGCCCGATCAGCAACGACGGTCCGTTCCTCGGTGACGGCGACGTCATCGAGTTCAACCCCGAGCGGGTCAAGACGCCACCGCCGTTGTCTGCCGTACTCGACAACATGACCGGCCTGGTCGATCAGATCGATCCTGAGCATTTCGGAGTAATCGTCACCGAGCTGCAGAAGGCGTTCAAGGACGGCGGCGGTCCGCTCCGAGATGTCATGCAAGGTGCCAGTATCACGCTCGCGGGCTTGGACGAGTTGCTCCCGCAGACGGTTGGACTTATTGCGAACCTGCGCTCGATTATGGCTACGACCTCGCTTGCGCAGCCCGATTTGGCGACGCTGACGGGGAACACGGGCGTGTTGTTCAACCAACTGAACGCTGCGAATGCGGAGCTGAGTAATTTCCTCGATACCGCGGGCGGCAATCTGTCGAACCTCGGTGGCACAGTGAGCGAAATCAACGAGCCGGCAACGAAGCTTGCTAGCAGTTTCCTCGCGATCTTCAATGCGGCCCAGCTGCGCACACCGGCACTTGCTGCCCTCTTCCCAGCGTTGCGGGATGGTAGTGCGGCCCTGGCGGTCCCGTACTGGAACGGAGAGTTCCACGTTCTAGCGGATATTTGGGTACGGCCGTTCTGTGACTATACGACGGTCCCGCGGGACGCGTACAAGCCAGTCAGCGATCCTCGGGTTCCGCTGTACAAGTACTGCGACAACCCGAAACCAGGGCAGCAAGTGCGTGGCGCGGCCAACGCGCCTCGCCCGCCAGGTCCAGACAACACTTCGGGCCCGCCGCCAGGTGTGACCGGAGACGAGTTGTCGGACTATCTTCCGGGTAGCTGATCACCTAGACACCCCAGCGGGCATACTCGCTGGGGTGTTTCATGCCGTGCTCGAACGAAGTGGGATTGTGACTTGATGGCCGACGATGTCGATATCGAAGATCTCGAAGAAGACGAGGAGGCGGACGAGCCGACCGAATGTGAGGCGCGTAAGGCCTGGATCCCGCTGGCTCTTGCCGGCGTCGTCCTTGTCGTCGGCTCGGTCGCGGCCACGCGGGCATTCTGGCCCGGCGGTGGGGTGAGCGACGACGATAGCGACGCTGCCCGCCAGGAGTTCTGCACGTGGGCTCGTTCCTATGCGGCGGTCGATTTCAACGATCTCGACACCTACTTCCGAACGGTCCTCGCGGGGACGTCCGGCGACGGCAAGGCCAGCGTCGAGAAGTCGTCGGCGAACAACAGCCTTCGTGACTTCCTGAAGCAGACCCAGGTCAAGAAGGACGTCAAGTCCGCGGACTGCGGCGTCGTACGGGTTGACGGTGGTCGGGTTGACGTGGTGGGTGTTCTTGCCGTGTCGACGAGCAACATCCGCGGTGTCGTGCCGGAGCAGATCGGCTTGACCGCGACAATGCAGAAGGACGGCGATCGCTGGTTGGTCAGCAAACTCGACCTGCCGTTGATCCAGGGATAGCCGACAGATGAGCAATCGTCCGCAGGGAAAATCGAGCAAAGCGGCAGCCTCGAAGGCCAGGCCGAAAGCTGCTCCGATCAAACAAGAGTCGGCTCGCGGCGGTCGTGATCCGATTGCGATCAGCGCGGTGATCTTCGGCGTTCTTTTCGTGGTGGCTGCAATTACCGCGATCGTGTTTCAGTCGAAGTATTCCAATGCGAAGGGTGCGGCTGCAGACGCCGACGGCAAGGAAGCCGCCCGCCGCGCGGCGTGCTTGTACGCAAACAACTTGGTCAGCTTCGACTATCACGACCTCGACTCTTTCTTCGCCAAGCTGCAGGACGGGGCAACAGGAGAATGGAAATCGAAGGTCGATAGCCAAGTCGTGCCCCAATTGCGCGACACGGCGCCCAAGAGTCAGCTGGTCTCGCGGGCCGGTGACATCCAATGCGGGTTGGTCACCGGGGACGAGAACAGCGCAACGGTGGTCGTCCTGGTCGAACAGACGACTGTGCGCGGGGATCCGCCTGGCGAGCCATCACCATCGCAATTCACGATGACCACGGTGATGGAAAACCATGACGGACATTGGTTGATCGCGAAATTGGATGCCCCGCAATTCGGACGATAGCGACGTGCCTCGGGGTCGGTCGTAGACCTCGATAAAGTTGCTGCCATACTGGCTGGCCGTACCCAGCTTGCGGTCGCAAGCTCTGCGATGCGGCGTGCAATTGCGCCGAGAAAGTTCGAGACGGATGGGTCCTAAGGACGAAGCTCGCAAGGAAGATTCCGCAGACGAGACCAAAGAGTCGACTGCGGCCACCGACAAGGCGACCGAGGAGTCGACCGCACCTGATGCGGAGACGGTAACTCTCGATAAGCCCGAGGCCGAAGAGGCCGAAACGAAGACCGTCAAGGCGGTGAAGACCGCAAAGGCGAAGAAGCTGGTCCCCAAGCCCGCCGCAAAGAAGCCCACCGAGAAGCCGAGCTGGCTACTGCCGGCGTTGGGTGCAGGCGCGGCGCTCGCTGCTCTGTTAGTTGTTCTGCTGATCGCGAATATGTTCTGGGTTCTTCCCTTCCTGAACGGCAAGAGCGATCGCTTGGCAGACGAGCGAGAAGAAGCCCGCAATGCGGCGTGCGAGTACGCCAACAAGTTGGGTTCGTACACGTTCAACGACATCGATGGCTACATCAACGGTGTGCTCGACGTGTCGACGGGCAAGTTCAAGGAATCGTTTACGGCGGACAGCGCGAAGTTCCGCGACGGCTTCACCCAGATCAAGGCCGTGTCGAAGCTGACGAAGGCGTCCTGCGCCGTGGAGTCCAGCGACGACGGTCACTACAAGGTCATCCTGGTGATGACCTTGGCAGCGACGAGCATCGCGACGGACAACAAGGAACAGCGCCAGACGGTTCCGCCCTTCGTGCTCGAGCTCGAAAAGACCGACGGCCGCTGGCTGATCAGCAGTTTGGATTCGCCGTACTTGGTTCCCGACTCGGCCGATGCCATGACGCCTGGCGTGCCGTCAGCGCCTGCTGATACTCCGGCGCCTGCGCCGGCCCCTGAGCCACCCGCTCCAGCGCCCGGCGGCTGACGGGTAGATCAGAACAACGTCATAGCCTCGACCTCGGTGCTGGCCACCGAGGTCGGGGCTTTTTCGACCTTTGCGGCGGCCGCCGCGGCCGCCTCGCGCGCTGCCTCACCGGCGAGGGCATCAGCGAGTTCGTTGAAGTAGTTGCCGACGTGCCCGCGTACCCACCGGAACCGCACCGGACCTTGGCGGGTCGAGATCGCGCGATCGAGATCCTGGATCAGGGCGAGGTTCTTGACCTCGGCGCCGGCTGCGGTGCGCCAGCCACGACGCTTCCAGCCGACCAGCCACTCCGACGCACACTTGATCGCGTACTGAGAATCGCTTTCGATCAGCATCGGTTCACTGCCGGGGTGGGCGAGGATCGCCTCGAGCACACCTCTCAGCTCGGCAATCTGGTTCGTCCCGGACGGGCCGCCCCCGTTTGCGCTCGGACCGTGGTGGTTGACCCAGGCCCAGCCGATCGCTCCACCCGGGTTCTTCAGGCAGGAGCCGTCCGTGCTGACAATGATCATGTGCGAGACCCTATTTCGTTCCACCGACAGAGTCGGTATACGCGGATTTCGAGCGCGGCACACTGGCGGTGTGGCTGACATGATCCATGTGGAGCGCTCCTCTCCTTCGAGTGCGGGATGAAAGTACTACAACCTTCCGCGTGCTGGAAGGGTTCTGCGTTACCAAGTTGTTACATGTTCTAGCGGCAATCGATTGCTGAAAGTTGGCTGTTTGCAATGACTTCCGTGGCGGGCGGTGATCCGGACCACTTTCTGTTCCGTAGCAAGCCTAGGTTGTCGCGACCGCTCGCCCGCGCGTGACTCGCCGGTGACGCCTCGAGTCGATCGGCGTAGTGTTCTCCCCACCCAATGGGAGGTTCGGGCTTGGACCATAAGTTGCTCGTGGACCTGATTACGGTTCCGCTGTTCACAGGCACGATCGGGTACATCACCAACTGGACCGGCGTCCTGATGCTCTTCGAGACGCTCGACTTTCATGGTTTTCGACTGCCCGGCTTGAAGGTGGCATTCCCGTTTTTCCCTCGGCGCGTACAGGTGCTGCCGATCTTCAAAGACGGCGAGCGGCTCGGCTGGCAAGGCATGGTGCCGTCGCGCGCGGAAAAGATGGCCAGTCTCGCGATCGACAAGAGCCTTGCGAAAGTCGGCAACATCTCCGACTTCTATGAACAGCTGGATCCCGACAGCATCGCCGAACACTTCGTCGAAGTCGCGCGCCCGGCAGTCCGCGGCTTGGTGGACAGCATCATGGAACGCGAGAACCCACGACTCTGGCATGGCCTGCCGGAATTTGCCAGGGAGTACGTCTATAAGAAAGTCGAAGACGATCTGCCTGCGAACGCACAACGGATCAACGAGGAATTCGTCGCCCACCTGGACGATCTCGTCGACGCCAAGGCGATGGCGATCCGATTCCTCGTCGACAACCCGAGACTGCTGAACGACGTCTTCAAGGAGTTCGGCGCGAAAGAACTCCGGTTCATGGTGAACTTCGGGGCGTACTTCGGCTATCCGATGGGCTTCACGCTCGTCGCACTGCTGCAGGTGCTGCCGCATTGGTGGGTGCTCCCGATCGGTGGCTGCATTCTCGGCTGGGTGGTCAACTACCTGGGCATCACCATCATCTTCGAACCCGTCAACCGGACGGCGTGGGTGCCGTGGAAACAGGGATTGATGTTGAAGCGGCGACCGGAAGTGATCGTCGGATACGCCGGAATCATCGCCGATCACGTGATGACGCTCGATAACGTCGTCGATGAGCTGCTACACGGTCCGCGGTCGGATCGCACGATGATGATGCTCGACAGCGTGATGCGTCAGACGGTCGACGACGCGGTCGGACGAGCGAGGTTCCTGGTGCGGACTGCGGTCGGTACCGAGCACTACGAGCGGCTGAAGGGGGCCCTCGTCCCGGCTGCGCTCGAAATGTTGCCCTCGATCGCGGCAGACGAAAAGTTCGTCGCACAGCAGCGAAACAGAATCCGAGACTTCGTCGAGGTGCAGATGACCAAGCTGAGCTTGGAGGACTTTCAGGACATTCTCCGTGGCGCCGTCAAGCAGGACGAATGGCTACTCTTTCTGCACGGCGGCATCCTCGGCGGCTTAGCGGGCTTTGTCCATCTGCTGGTTTTCCCCATGTAGCGCTGCGTAACTGAGCAACATCCGCAGTCCGTCGGTGATGAGGCGGGCCGATATCGACGGATCGATTGCGCGTTGGATACCGAGGCCGATACCGAGGCTCAGCAGGCTGCTTGCCGCGTCCTCGACGGGTATCGGCAACACCAAATTCATCGAGGCAGTGGTGGTCTCCAGAATGGTGACGACCATGCCACGGACGAGGGCCAGTACCGCGATCAGCTGAGCGTGCAGTTCCGCGTCATCGCGGGCGACGACTGCAAACTCGAACTCGAGCATCGTCCAGCCCGGATCGCCGAGGGTCTTCTCCGCCCAGGCCTGGAAGTCGTCGAGTCGCTTGTCAAGCGGTTGGTCCTTCACCAGCAACTCGGAGATCTCGCCGAACTTGGTGGTGTGAATCAGGTCGAGGACCTCGAGGCACAGCACCTTCTTGTTCTTGAAATTGGAGTACACCGCGCCTTTGGAATAGCCGGCAGCGTCGGCGACCTCGTCGAGCGTGGTCTTCGAGTAGCCGTTTGTGAGAAACAGGTCGCGCGCGGTCGCGATCAGATCAGCCCGTGTTTGTGCTTGGCTCTCCGGCCTGGTCAGTCTCGGCATAGGCTGATCCTACCCGGCATATACCAATGGTACTCGAATACTGTTAGTATCCGAATATGAGTATCAGACAACGAAGTCGCGGACTCGTCCTCGGATGTGGCGGCACACTCGGTGCGGCGTGGACCGTCGCGGCGCTCGCCGCGGTTCGAGACGAACTGGCGTGGGACCCACGAGAAGCCGACGTCATCGTCGGTACCTCTGCAGGCGCCGAACTTGCCACGATGCTCGGGAGTGGGGTCAGCGTCGACGAGATTCTCGAGATGCAGCTCGGGACTTCGACGCATCCAGCTCTTGCACAGCACCTGGCTGACGCACCAGGCCGATTCCCGCCGATCCCCCGGCTATCGATCGGTTCGCTGCGGCTTGCGAGCCGCGGACTGGGCGTGCGCAACGTCGCAGGCTTGCTTCCCGTCGGCCGTGGCGACGCCGCTTGGCTCGATCGGCTTGCCACCCAACTCAATCCCGGCCGTAGCTGGGTCAGCCACCCTGCGACCTGGCTCGTGGGGATGGATTACGACACCGGTGATCGAGTCCCGTTCGGCTCACCAACGGCACCAGCTGCGACCATCAGCGAGGCGCTTCGAGCGTCGTGGGGCGTGCCCGGCTGGTTCCCTCCCGTCGAAATCGCAGGCCACCGCTACGTCGACGGTGGAACGGCATCGACCGCATCCGCCGATCTCGTTGCGCCGCTTGGGCTCGACGAGGTGATCGTGCTCGCGCCCATGGCCTCGTCGACCCGAATTCCGGGGCGAGGGCTCGATGTCCTGGAACGCGTCATCCTACGAAACCATATGAGTGCCACTCTCGACCGTGACGTTGCCCTCCTCGAGCAGAGCGGGACGCGACTCATCCGAATCGATGCAACAGCAACAGATCTCACAGTGATGGGACCGAATTTCATGGACGACCGTCGAAGGCTCGCAACCTTGGAGCACGCGTTGCGAAGTACCCGGACCGCGGTGGAGAAAGCGTTGGTGGCCGCATGATCGAGCCTGGACATTTCGACGTCGTCATCATCGGCGCAGGCATCTCGGGGATCGGTGCTGCGATCAAACTCCGCGAGCAGGGCATCACGAACATCGCGATCTTGGAAAAGGGCGACGAGGTCGGTGGGACCTGGCGCGATAACACCTATCCCGGCTGTGCCTGCGACGTTCCCTCGGCGCTCTACTCGTACTCTTTCGCGCCGAATCCCGAGTGGACGCGATTGTTCGCCGGTCAAGGGGAAATTCGTGAGTACATCGCCAAAACTGCCGAACACCATGGGATCCCGTCGATCGTAAGCTTGAACACCGAGGTCATCTGCGGGCAGTGGAATCCCACGACCTCCCAGTGGAACGTGCAGACCAACCGGGGCGACTTCACTGCAAACGCCGTCGTTGCCGCCGCCGGACCGTGGAACGAGCCACTCATCCCGAAAATCCCTGGGCTGGAATCTTTCACGGGTGAGGTCTTCCACTCCTCGAGGTGGAACCACGACTACGACCTGCGCGGCAAACGCGTCGCTGTCGTCGGGACCGGTGCCTCAGCCGTGCAATTCGTGCCCGCGATCCAACCCGAGGTCGAGAAGCTCTTCCTCTATCAACGGACAGCGCAGTGGGTGCTGCCGAAGCCGGACCACCACGTTCCCGGCGTCGAGCGTTGGGTGATGCGGTCGGTGCCCGGAGCAATGAAGGCGTTACGGCGTTTCGAGTATTCGCTCATGGAAGGCCTCGGCGTCGGTTTCCGTAATCCGTGGCTGCTGCGGGTCGTTCAGCAAATCGGTCGAGCTCAGTTGCTCGCACAGGTGCGCGACGGCGAACTCCGCAAGGCGTTGACCCCGGACTACGTGCTCGGCTGCAAGCGGTTGCTGATGTCGAACACCTACTACCCGGCACTCACTCAGCCCAATGTCGAAGTCCACCCCAATGCGGTCGCGGCTGTGAAGGGCAACGTCGTCGTCGGAGCCGACGGTCGCGAACGTGAGGTCGATGCCATCATCTTCGGAACCGGCTTCCATATTCTCGACATGCCGATCGGATCCAGGGTGTTCGACGGTGACGGTCGGAGTCTCGAAGACCATTGGAAAGGTAGCCCGCAGGCATACCTGGGCACCTCGATCGCAGGCTTTCCGAACGCATTCGTCCTGCTCGGACCTGCTTTGGGCACCGGACATACGTCCGCCTTCATGATCCTAGAGGCGCAACTGCGCTACCTGGTCAAGGCGATCGAGCATTCGAAGTCCAACGACTGGGCGCCGACGTCACCGCGCAAGGAAGTGCAGGACGCGTTCAACGCAGAAGTCCAGCAGGCGCTGGGCTCGACTGTGTACAACTCGGGAGGTTGCGACAGCTACTTCCTGGATGTCAACGGCCGCAACAGTTTCAACTGGCCGTGGTCGACTGGCCGAATGCGGCAGCGACTCGACGATTTCGACCCGGCCGCATATCGATCACACACCTCGACAAAGGATTTGGTGCACTGATGGGCATTCTCGGAAACAGCTATCCCTCGATCGATCTCGCGAAGTCGGTCGTGGTGGTGACCGGTGCCGGTCGCGGCATCGGCCGCGCGACTGCAGAATTGTTCGCCGCCAAGGGTTCTCGCGTTGTGCTCGCCGACGTCGACCGCGCGGTCGCAGACGAGGCGGCGAGGGCGATCGGCGGGAAGTCAACTGCCGCAACGCTCGACGTGCGATCGCGTGACGCGTGGGACACGCTGGTAGCCGACGTCGGACGGATCGACGTCCTCGTCAACAACGCCGGTGTGATGCCGGTGGCGTCGTTCCTCGACGAGCGAGACACGATCATCGAGGCAACGATGGATATCAACGTCCTCGGTCTCAGTCATGGCATGCGCGCCGTCGTGCCGGGCATGATCAAGGCAGGCGCGGGCCATGTCGTCAATGTCGCATCGCTCGCGGGCAAGCTGACGGTGCCTGGACTGGTGATCTACAACGCCAGCAAGTTCGCCGCGGTCGGGCTCTCCGCCGCTGCCCGGCTCGAGTTTGCCGAACACGGCGTCAGCGTCAGCACAATCCTGCCGTCGGCGGTACGGACCGGTCTCTCGTCGGGAATCCAACTCGGACACGGGATGCCGACCGTCGATCCGGAAGATGTTGCGGCTGCGATCGTCAACACATGTAAGTCGCGCCGAGCAGAAACGCCCGTTCCGGGGTACTTGTCCGCGCTCGATCTCGGGCTTGCCGTCGCGCCTGAAGGCATCATGACCCTGTTCCGGCGGGTGTTGGGTGACGACCGTGCGCTCAAGCGCATCGACCATGCGGAACGTGCCGCATACGAGGGGCGGGTGCTGAAGGTCAGCGAGGAGGTCAACGGATGACGCGATCGAAGCCTGACCACGAGATCATCATCATCGGCGGCGGATTCGGCGGCCTCGGTACCGCAATGGCGTTGCGGCGCGCCGGAATCGAAGGTTTCACGATTCTGGAGCGTGCCGACGACATCGGCGGAACCTGGCGCGCGAATCACTACCCCGATGTGGCGACGGACGTCCCTGGGCTGACCTATCAGTTCTCGTACGAGAAGAACCCGCACTGGTCGCGACTGTTTCCCAAGGGCGCGGAAGTCAAAGCGTACGTGGACTATTGCGCCGACAAGTACAACCTGCGGCCCCAGATCCGCCTGAACACCGAAGTGATGGCGCGCACCTGGGACGAGACCGAACGCCATTGGCGGTTGGATCTCGCGGACGGCTCGGTGATCACCGCTAGGTATGTCGTGGCAGCGCTCGGCGCCTTTGTGGAGCCGAAACAACCCGCAATCCGCGGACTGAACACGTTCTCCCGCAAGGTGATCCAGACGCAGAACTGGGATCATGAGTTCGACCTGGCAGGAAAGCGCATCGGCGTCATCGGCACCGGCGCGACATCGGTGCAGATGATCCCGCAGGTCGCCAAGGACGCGGGCAAGCTCTATGTGTTTCAGCGACATGCGATTTGGGTATTCCCCAAACCGGATTGGGAAATCCCAGGGCCATTGCAGTCTGCGCTCGCGCGTGTGCCCGGATTGCTCAGCCTGACCCACAAGTCGATGTCGACGCTGTTCGGGCTCGGGATCTACGGAGTAACGGTCAAGGGCGCACAGCTTCCGCCGCTGTCGAAGGTGCCGATGCTCGTCGGCCGGAGATATTTGCAGAGCCAAGTCCCCGACCGCGAGCTCCGTGAAAAGCTCACCCCTGATTACGGATTCGGGTGCAAGCGACCGAGCGTGTCGAATGTCTACTACAAGACGTTCACCCAGGATCACGTCGAATTGGTCACCGACCGGATCGAAGAGATCACGCCTACCGGCATCATCACCGCCGACGGCGTTGAACGAGAACTCGACGTACTGATCCTCGCGACCGGCTTCGAAACCTCCACCAGTCCGGATGTGTACCGCAAGCGGCCGGTCACTGGACGCGATGGCTTCGACCTTGCCGACTTCTACCAAGACAATCCGTTGCAGGCATACGAAGGCGTGAGCCTGCCTCAGCTGCCGAATGCGTTCTCGATCTTCGGTCCGTACTCGTGGAGCGGCGGATCCTGGCACGAGATGGTGGAAACGCAGTCCCATCACATTGTTCGGGTGCTTCAGGAGGCGGCGCGCCGTGGTGCGACCGAGGTGGCGGTCCGGCCGGAGGCAAATCGGCGGTTCTTCGATTTCATTCGTAGCAAGTCGCACGGCTCGCTCATCCAGTCGCGGACGTGTGCGACGTCGAACACCTACTACCTCGACCACCACGGCGACTTCTCGCTGTTGCGGCCGACCACACCTGCCCAGGCGCGAAAGGCGAGTGAAACCTTCTCCCTCGACGACTACGAATACATAGCCTGACACCCCCATCTGGGGGTGGTGGCGATCACACTGAGCGGGCCAGGATCGTAGGCAAACCAGATCGATGGTCGCCACAGGAGTTCATATGTCCGATAGCCCCGCCCACCAGGCATTCCGTGCCGCGCGAGACTTCGTCCTCGAGTCGTACGGCGACTACGACAAGGCGGTCGCCGGCTTCGAGTGGCCCGACCTCGGTCCAACGTTCAACTGGGGAATCGACTGGTTCGACGCCATCGGCCGCGGCAACGACAAGACTGCGTTGTGGATCGTCGAAGAGGACGGGTCCGAAGCGAAGTACTCGTTCGACGACATCGTCCGACGCTCCGACCAGGTCGGACGGTGGCTCGAAGCGCAGGGCATCGGTCGGGGCGACTCGGTCATGCTGATGCTCGGTAATCAGGTCGAGCTGTGGGAGTCGATGCTTGCCGTCATCAAGCTCGGCGCCGTGCTGATGCCGACAACGAGCGCGATCGGGACCGCCGATTTGACCGACCGAGTCGAGCGCGGAGTTGCACGGGCAGTGATCGCGAATGCGGCGGACGCTGGAAAGTTCGATGAAGTGCCGGGCGACTTCTTGCGAATCGCAGTCGGCGCTGCGCCGGCCGGGTGGCTGGCGTATCGGTCGGCGTACGAGATCGAGTCGCCCCAGCCGTTCGACACGGTCACCGGGGCGCAGGACAGGCTGCTCCTGTATTTCACGTCGGGGACGACGAGCCGGCCGAAGCTGGTCGAGCACACGCAGAGCTCGTACCCGGTCGGGCATCTGACGACCTTGTATTTCCTCGGTCTGAAGCCGGGCGACATCCACCTCAACATCAGCTCGCCAGGCTGGGCGAAGCACGCGTGGAGCTGCTTCTTCACGCCGTGGATCGCCGAGTCGACGATCTTCATCTACAACTACACGCGATTCGACGCGAAGAAGCTGCAGGAGCAGATCCGTCGCGTCGGCGTCACGACGTTCTGTGCGCCGCCGACGGTGTGGCGCATGTTGATTCAGTCCGAGCTGACGGGCGGTCCCGGCAAGCTACGCGAGGCTATCGGCGCAGGCGAACCCCTGAATCCGGAAGTGATCAGTCGTATTCAGACCGAATGGGGACTGACCATTCGCGACGGCTTCGGTCAGACGGAGACGACCGCGTTGGTCGGCAATGTGCCTGGTGCCGAGGTCAAGTCGGGATCGATGGGCCGCCCGTTGCCCGGCGTGCCCGTCGTCATCATCGATCCGTTGACCGACCAGCCGGCAGACGAAGGCGAGATCTGCCTCGACCTCACCGATCGGCCGGTCAATTTGATGACCGGCTACGTAGGCAATCCGGCGAGGAACGCCGAGGTCATGGCTGGCGGTTACTTCCACACCGGCGACGTCGCCTCGCGGGATGCCGATGGCTACATCACCTACGTCGGCCGCACCGATGACGTGTTCAAAGCCTCCGATTACAAGGTGTCACCCTTCGAGTTGGAGAGCGTTCTCATCGAGCACCCAGCGGTCGCCGAAGCGGCCGTCGTCCCCGCGCCCGACGAGACCCGGCTCGCCGTGCCGAAGGCCTACGTCGCACTCGCCGCGGGCTGGGAACCGAACGACGACACCGCCTTCGAGATTCTGAAGTACGCGCGCGAACATCTCGCGCCGTTCCTGCGGGTTCGTCGAATCGAGTTCTTCGAGCTGCCGAAGACGATCTCCGGCAAGATTCGCCGCGTGGAACTTCGGACCCGCGAGAACGACGGAACCGCCCTCCACGAGTGGCGCGACGATCAGTTCCCCGCCCTCCGCTCGTGAGTCTTTTAGGAGTCCAGGGACTCCTAAAAGACTCACGAGGGCTAGTGGTCGATCAGTTGGGCAATGACCGCTGAGAGCTGGTCCGCGTTGCGGCACTCGTGCATCGTGATCGCCGCGCTGTATTCGGCGGCGGCAGAATCGCCGCTGCCCCAGCGTTGCCGTGGTTCCGGATTGAGCCAATGTGCGCCGTTGGTGGTGGCGACCAAGCGGCGCAATACGTCCACGCGGGGGTCGTAGAAGTTGCCCCGCGCGTCCCCGATCACCAGCATTGAGGTTTTGGCGGTGCCCGCGTTCGAATACTCGGACTCGAAGTTCGCCAGCGTCTGGCCATAGTTCGATCTGCCGTCGATTTCGATGGCGGCCTCGGTCCGTAGTCGGCCGATCGCGGCGTTGAGGTCGGTTCCCGGTTTGAACAAGTCCGTGACTTCGTCGACGGTGTCGATGAAAGCGAAGATCCGGACGCGAGAGAACGCGGTCCGCAGGGCGTCGACGAGGATCAAGGTGAAGTAGCTCCACTCCGACACCGAGCTAGACATGTCGCACAGGACGATGAGTTCGGGTTTGGACAGGCGCGGCCGCCGCCGGACCAGCGTGATCGGGACTCCGCCGGTGGACATCGATTTGCGCATCGTGCGGCGCATGTCGATTTCCCCTGCGCGGGCGCGTCGGCGCTGGGAAGCTTCGCGGCTCGCCAGCACCCGACCGAGTTCGACGACCGCGCGCCGGACTGCTGCCAATTCAGACGTATCGATCTCGTCGGAATCGTCGGCGCGCGTGGTCTTCGGGACCGCGTATTCCGCGACGCGCTCCTTGCCTCTCCGCTGCGCCACGCGCCGATTCGTCTCCGCCACGATTGCCCGCCGCAGCCCTTCCACCCGCGACCGCGCGGTCCGCGAGGCGATCATGGAATTGAGATCCGACGGTGGTAGCGCATCCGCTAGATCGAGAGCAACGTCTTCCGCGGTCTGGTCGAGATCGATTGCCCGAACGACCTGCAATGCTGAGAACGACGGTCCGTCGAGGCTTTGGTATTCGCCGAACTGTGAGACCAGGTCGGCGGCAAGGTCGCTCAGTGTCTGGTTCGGATCGCGATCGCCGGCATCGAGTTCGGCCAGCACCTTCGATGGTTCGCTCGGTCCGTCGGGTTTCGGCGGCCGAACCTTGTCGGGAAACCACAATTCGAAGAGCGCCCGGAAGGTGGGCAACTGCACCTCACGGTGAACAAGCGTGCAGCTCAACGCCTCTCGGACTTGGTCGCGATCGCTGAGCTCGATACATAGCAGTGCCCGGACGGCGTCGACCAGCCCCGAAGGTCCGCACGGCAAACCGTTGTCTCGCAGGGCGTCGACGAATCGGATCGTGTACGCGACCAAACTCGGCTTCGCTGTGGCGATGAGCGAATCCGACCACGGGTGTCCGGCCGTCAGTCCTCGCATCGCCGAGGTCAACCGGCGATCGACGTCGGGAACGTGGTGCTCGAGGATCCGCCGTTCCATTGCCGCGTCGGGATTGGGGAGGTGGAGAAAATGGCAGCGGCGGCGCAGGGCGTCCGACAGCTCGCGCTGGCCGCCGGACGTGACGATCACGAGCGGGCGACGCGTGGCAGTGATGGTCCCGAACTCGGCGACTGTGACGCTGAAGTCGCTCAGCACCTCCAACAGCAGCGCGTCGAATTCGATTTGGGCCTTGTCTATTTCGTCGATCAGCAGCACGGTTGGTAGCTCACCGCGGATTGCCGCGAGCAACGGTCGCTCGAGCAGAAACTCTTCGGCGAAGATGTCCGGGATCGAGGTACTCGAAGTCTGCAGGCGCAGGATCTGTTTCGCGTGGTTCCACGCATAGAGCGCGTCCGCCTCGTCTACACCTTCGTAGCACTGCACGCGAATCAGTCGCGCACCCGCAGCCTTGGCGACCGTCACCGCGAGATCGGTCTTGCCGACTCCAGTGGCGCCTTCGAGCAACAACGCGCGACCGGTCCGGTCGGCCATGCACACCGCCAGCGCGGTCTGATCGCTGGCTTGGTAGCCCTGCGCGAGAAGGCGCCGGCCCACCTCGCGCGCGTTCGCGAACAACGGTTGCACGGCGGGGTCGGCAGGGCCGCGGGCGTGGTTTGGCTTCCGATCGCGTCCGCGTGACCACACCACCACGAGTAGAGGCTACTCACCAGGAATCGTCAAGACAGCCTTGACGCCGAACGGATCGTCAACCTACAGTTGACGCATGACGACAAAGGTACGGCTCGACGACCTCATCGACGGAATCCGCAACGGATACCCTGACCAACCTCTCGACCAGCTCACTGCGGCAGTCCTTGCGGCAGAACACTTCACGGAGATCTCCGACCATCTGGTCGGTCACTTCGTGGACCAGGCCAGACGCAGTGGTGCATCGTGGTCGGAGATCGGCTCCAGCTTGGGCGTGACGAAACAGGCAGCACAGCAGCGGTTTACGCCGCGGGCCGATGCGAACATGTTTGCTCGCTTCACGGAGAAAGCGCGCAAGTCTGTGGTCGAGTCGCAGGAGGAAGCGCGGAAGGGCAAGCACACCGAGATCCTCGCTGCACACCTCGTGCTCGGACTGCTGGCCGTGCCGGACAGTTTCGCGATGCGCGCTCTCGCCGAACAAGGCATCACGGCAGCCGCGGTGCGGGCTGCGGCCGAAGCGGTATTGCCTGACGGGAGTTCGAATCCCGCGCCGCCGACGTTGATTCCCTATGCGAACGAGGGGAAGAAAGCACTGGAACTGACGATTCGGGAGGCTGTGCGCCTTGGCCACAATTACGTCGGGACGGAGCACATTCTGCTCGGCCTCTTGGCCTATGAAGGCGATGCGCCAGGACCGTTGGTAGAACTGGGCGTCGATGCGGACGCCGTCGAAGCGTTCATCCTCGCCGCACTGGCATCCGTCACGGGAGAGTAGGCCGGTCGATCGACTCGACCAGCTTCTTCGGCGCGAGGATGACGTAGCTTTCGGTCAGCAGTTCGGCGACCTCGTCCCAGTCGACCGAATCACCCAGCAGCATCCCGACAATGTTCGGCGCCCAGGGCGGGGCAACGAAATCTGGGCCGGCATGCGTCAACGCGTGGAGTTCATCGGCCGAGGCACGAAACGTCAGCATCGTCGCCGGACCGTCTGTGCCCGCGACCCGGGCGTAGGCGGCCGGCCAGCCCGCCTCGATTCTGACCACGTGGGCGAAGTTCTTTTTCCGAATACACCAGCGCGTACCGGCCCAGGCCTGCTCTTCGTAGGCCTCAGGCAGGCCGAGGCAGATCGTCCGAAGCTCGGCCAGCACGTCGGTTGGGATATCTGGGCTCACAACCACGGTCCGAGCGTACGACGCACCACCGACATTGGTCGTGAGTCTTTTAGGAGTCCAGGGACTCCTAAAAGACTCACGAGGGTTAGGCGGCTGAGTAGCCGAACGGGCACCCACGCGTACGGACCGCTGGGTCGAAAACCGGGATCTCGCGAGCAGTCGCGAGATACGGAACTCCTTCGGTGTAGCCGGTGCCACGCCGTTCGCCGAGCATCGTCAACGCCACGCGGTAGTGAGTCTTGCGCCACCGCTCGAACGTCGTGCCGAAGCGGTGCATTGCTGCCAAGACGGCGTCGTCGGCAGCGTCCGCCGCGTCGCTGAGATTCGGTAGTCCGGCGATGATTCGTTCCCGTACCTCGGGAACGGAGGAAAAGGCGGGCGAGTCGAGCCGGTCGGGGTCTGGCATCCGGCACAGGCTCTCGATGAGTTTGTAGTTCCTCGATTGAATAGCGCTGGCGCCGTCGGTGAATTCGCGAAACGTCAGGAAGGCCTCGGGCTGCATCGTCGCGACGACCGAGAACAGCAGCGACGCCTCCCGCAACGACTGTTCGGCGGCGTCGATCGCTTGGACCGCGTCATCGCCCTGCCCGATGCGGAGCGCCTCGATCGCGACTGAAAGACAGACGACGGCCAGCGCGAAAGTCGTTTCGTAGGACTGCAACACGCGGACGAACATGTACTCGTCGTGCACCTGCGAGACGGTCAGAGCGCTGAGTGCCAGCATCCGGCGTTCCCCTGGCGTCGTGTCTGCCGCGACCGCCGCGCAGACCTCGCGAGCGGCATCGACCGAATCCGTGGACGTGACAGCAGGATCGAGACCCAGCCGGCGCAGCACAGGCAGGACCGCGCGAACCGCGAGCCGACACCGCTTCGCGACGACCCTCGCAGGCGGACGTAGGTGCGGTAGCCGGTCGTGGCCGTCCACCGCGGCGATCTCGAACCGCAGGATGTCGGTGACCAGCAGGGCGAAAAGTCGGTCGCGCTGCTCCTCGGCGTCTTGCAAATCCGGCCGCCGATGACCGTTACCCGGCATCGGCAGGAGATTGAGGGCGAGGTAGCTGGGGTTGTCGAATCGCCTGTCCCACTTGTCCAATGCAGTCTTCATGAAGCGGGCGAGCAACCCTTTGCCTACATACGAGCCGCCTGTCGAGGTTGCTCGCGCGCTGGCGAGCATGGCCAGTAAGTCACCCGATACGAAGTGCTTGCCTGCGCTGCAGAATTCGTCGACGACGGCGTCGTAAGGAAACGAGTCCGCGTGCGGCGAGTCCAGCCATGTCGTGAGTTCGTGCATTCATCAATGGTCAAGGCGGACGAATCGGACGAATAGCCACCCAAGGGGGAAGACATGCCCATCCTGAGCTGGGAAATCTTCACTGTGGAGGTAGAACGAACCGAGCGCTCGAATGGTTCGAATCGATGTGGCAGGGGTAACTCGGTGCAATGCGGACATTGATCGTGACCGAAAACGTGACGCTCGACGGGTTCATCTCGCCTATCGGGGACTGGTTCGCTCCCAGCGGCGATGACGAAGAACTCTTGGCGACGACGACGGCGCATGGCGAGGCAGCCGATGCGCTCGTCCTCGGCCGCACAACCTACGACGAGTTCGCGAGCTACTGGCCGCACCAGGTCGACGACGAAACGGGGATCACCGAGTACCTCGACCAAGTCGACAAGTACGTCGTTTCAACCACTTTGGACCGTGCGGACTGGGTCAACACGACGATCGTCGACGGTCCCGTCGTGGCCGAACTCGGTGCGCTGAAGGAGCGGTCCGGCAAAGACATCGTCATCACGGGCAGCGTCACGCTCGTCCATTCGCTGCTGCCGACCGGTCTCGTCGACGTGGTCCGCCTTTTTGTGTTTCCGGTCGTGCAAGGCCATGGGCGACGCTTGTTTCCCGACGATGTGGCGCTCGACGCGGAACTGATGGAGACGAAATCTTTCGAGTCCGGCGTCGTGTTGTTGTCGTACCGCTTACCCCGCGTGGAGCGAGATTAGGGTGATCTCGCTCGGCGCGAAGATCCGGAACGGCGGGCCCCAGAAACCGGTGCCCCGACTCGTGTACAGCTGAGTCCGTTCGCCGTGCTTACTCAGTCCAGCCACTACGGGCTGATCCAGCCGGACCAAGAAGTTGAACGGCCAGATCTGACCGCCATGGGTATGGCCGGAGATTTGGAGGTCGACACCGGCCTGTACGGCCTGCGGCACCTGCTTCGGTTGGTGGGCAAGAAGGAGAACCGGAAGCGTGGGGTCGGCACCGGCTAGGGCCTCGGCGAGGTCTGCGCCGTGTCCGATCAGTCCCGACGACCGTGCCGTCGCATCGTCCACACCGACGACGACCAGTTTGTCTCCACCGCGTTCGACGACCAGGTGGCGGTTGTGCAGCGAATCCCAGCCGATGTCGGTCATGTAATCGAGCCAGCCCTGGGCTTCGCCGAAGTATTCGTGATTGCCCGTCACGTAGACGCGTGCAAGCTGGGCGCGCATCGTCGCGAGCGGCGCCGCCTGCTTTTCGCGCTGTGCGACCGAGCCGTCGGCGATGTCGCCGACGTGGCAGACGATGTCGGCGTCGAGTTCGTTGACCGCGTCGGCCACCCGAGCCGACCAGCCGGACCGCTCGATCGGCCCGAAATGGGTATCGGTCACCATGACCACTCGAAGTCCGGACAGGCCGGCGCCGAGGCGCGGAATCGTGATGTCGACGTTCTTGATGCGGGGCAGGCGCATCGCTTCGACATATCCCCACACCAGCAGGGCGGCAACGACGATCACGATGAATGCGGCGACGATCCGTGACCGCTCAGGGTTGTGAACGCCGGCGACGACCAGCGCAAGCCGCAGCACGTCGCCGACCAAAGTCCACACGAACAGCACCCATACCGCACCCAACAACTTGTCGCCGAGTGCCGCTGCCCAGTCCAGGTGCCTACGCCCGTGACCGAGCACCATCAACAGCGGAAGCGCGACGAACGCCGCGACGAATACGACTGTGCCGCCGACGATTACCCCAACTGGCCAGTCCGTCGTCGATGCGACGAGGGCCCACCACGGCACCCCGAAGAGCAACGCCATGATGGCGAGAACCGGCAGCAGTCGCAGTAGGCGTACGGGTGACCGTCGCGGTCTGGCGGGAGCTTCTGACATTCTGGGCGCCTCGATCGATCGGGAAAGTGGATCCTTTCAAACATGAACCATTTCTTGCCGATCGGCGCTAAATTTCGTCTACGGCGTAATCGCTTCAATAGGGCGTTACGCACGGCATGACATTTGCGATGTAGTTGCCGTCCGGGCCACGGACGCAGCGACCACTACCAATTGAGGGGTTTTCCCCGGTGACCACCGACAAACAGAGCGGCCAGGCGACCTACGTTCGCGGGCCGCTACGTCCCGGCAAACTGAGGTCAGTCCGTTCCAGGCAGGCTCGCAGACTTGCGTCGCACGCGTTCCGGGGTGTCGATGTCGTCTTCATCGCGATAGTCACTGGGGTGATGCTCGCGATCGCGTCACCCGGCCCGGTGCTCCAGGCACCTACCGCTTTCGTCGCACCATTCGTCTTGGGTGGATTGCTACTTGTCCACGTGCTCAGTGCATCTGGGGCTTATCGATTCGATCGGGGCGAGCCGTGGTGGCACCACGTGGCGCACGTAGGCGCTCTCTCCTTCATCGTCGGCGTCATCACGACTGCCATTGCGGCGCTGCTCGACGAGAGCGACATCGTCGCGCAGATGAAATGGTGGCCATTGGTCTTGCTCGTGGGTATCTGCCTGCTGCATACCTTTTGGTGGCTGCTCGTGGCTCGTTGGCGCAAGCAACATTGGCTCACCCCCAACATCGTGTTGGTCGGTGCGACGGCGCGGGCTGAGGAACTCATCAACGAAGCCATCGCCCGCGACGACATCAATGTGATCGGCATTTTCGACGACCGGCTCGAGCGTTCACCGCTCGCGGTCCTCGGGGTGCCGGTGCTGGGTAACACCGAAGCGCTCCTCACGCATCGCACGCTGCCGCATGTGGATCTGATCGTGGTGACGGTCGATCCGTCGGCAACGGTCCGGGTACGCGAGATCATGACTCGGCTGTCGACCCTTCCCAACGAAGTCACGTTGATGGTCGACCAGGACGAGGACGCGGCTCGTCTGGCTGCAGTCGCACATCTCGCGGATGCGCCGTTGGCTCCCGTCGCTCGGACGGCCGACCACGAGCGCAAGGCCGTGGCCAAACGCGTCCAAGATCTCGCCATCGCACTGCCGATGCTGCTCATCGCTGCGCCGGTGATCGCGCTGTCCGCACTCGCCGTGAAGTTGGACAGCCGGGGTCCGATCCTGTTTCGCCAGGTCCGACACGGCTTCAACAACGAAGAGATTCTGATCTGCAAGTTCCGGACGATGCGCCACGAGGCCGCTGACGCCAAAGCGGAACGCCAGGTAACCGCTGGTGATGACCGGGTGACGAGGGTCGGTCGCGTCCTGCGCAAGACCAGCCTCGACGAACTACCGCAGCTGTTCAACGTGTTTCGAGGCGAAATGTCCTTGGTCGGCCCGCGACCTCACGCCATCGGTATGAAGACCGGTGAGATCGAATCGGCCCAACTCGTCGCGGATTACGCCCATCGGCATCGGATCAAGCCAGGCCTGACCGGTTGGGCGGCGGTCAACGGATCACGCGGACCCATGCACTCCCCCGCCGAAGTCAAGCGCCGGGTGGCGCTCGATGTCGAATACATCGAACGGCAGTCGCTCGGCCTCGACCTGAAGATCATGCTGATGACGCTGCCCGCCCTCCTCGGTGACCGGTCCGCTGTGCGCTGAGCGGTCCGTCGGGCACCGCCATGTGAATGAGCCGCTTCGCAGCGCGATCCGTGCGCTCAGCGTGGCCGGTGATGATGCGGTCCTGGATGATTCCCCGCAGGCCTGAGATCAGCAACGTCGCGACGACCTCCGGGTCGTCGACGGACTCGAGCCGGGCCAGGGCAGCAGCGAGTGCTTTTACGAACGTCGCGATCGCGTCGTTGGCGTATTCGGCGTATGGACTTCCCGGGACGCACGCCGCGCCGAGGACCTGAAGCAGCACCTTGACACTCGTGCTGTTCGCGCCGGCTTGGTTCGACATGCAGAACGCGTAAAGGCGATCCCGCAGCGCAGCAGCGTCCGCCACGCCGGCGAACACGGCGGAAATATCGGGCCGCTGTGTCTCCAGTGCCGCAACGAGCATCGCTTCTTTGGTGCCGAAATAGTAGATCGGCATCCGCAGAGCTGGTGTTCAGCTCTGCGGCGAGCGGTCGTAGCGAAAGGTCGGCGAGACCGTGCTCGCCGATATAGGCGCCGGCGTCGACCTCGACGTCGTTTCCGGCGGCCCACGCAGACAGCGAATCGACCACGCGCTCAGTAACTCGTTCGGCTTCGGCGGGCACAATGTCGCGCTCGCGTTCGGGCGAGCCTGAAGGAAAAGCCCACCCGCCAGACGCCCATCGACTACTCCCGGTTCGGCTGTTCGCCGAGATTCGCCTCCTGCGTGTATATGTGGAGCGAAGGAGGGGATATGCGGCGAGCTCCGGCCATGGGTGCCGATGGCATCATGCGCCTCGTGCCGTCCGCAGAACCGCCGACACATTCAGACCGGCCGCGGGGCGACGTCGTTCTTCCTGGTTCGCCGAAGCTCGAGCAAGATATCGCGTGGGTCTTTCCCGACGTTGCGTCGCAACCGATTTCGCCACAGCTGGTCCGGCACCGGGTGCGGTGGCAATGGTTGTGGGCGGTGGGAGTTGCCGCTCATCGGGAATTCATCGCCCACGTCCCGCTCAACGAATACTGGCTGGACGCCGCCGTCCGCGGTGCGCACACGAGCATCGTTCCCGCTGCATCCTCGGTATTGAGTGACACCGACAAGCCGGCGTCGACGTTGCACGTCGTTGCCGGTCTCGATCGTCACGTCGACATATTCGGAGCCCCGACCAAGGCGCAATTCGATGCGGTCTGGTGGGGTCTACGTGCGGAATTCGCGTTGGCTCAGGCCCTTCCCGAAACGGTCGAGCCGACGCCGCTGAATCAACTGCGCTATGCCTCGTTCGAGGGGCTGCTGGAGGACGAGTACGAATCGTTGCTCGCGGACTCCGGCCAGCTCTGGAATCTGCTGGAGATCTACTGCCACGGCAGTTACGACATTGCCGCGCTTGCGAGAGGGCAGCCGACCATGGCTCAACTCGGCCCACGAGCGCAAAAGCTCAGACGTCGGCAGAATGTCATTGTGGCGCTTCGTGCTACCGGGCACCGACGGGGATAGGACACAGATGAAGCAGCAGACCTACCGGCTACAGCCGCCGCCGAACCTGTTCACGACTGCCCCACCGACGATCGATTGGGCGGTGGGGTCGACGTTCATGCCCGCGCCGGGAGTGACCGATTGGCAGCAACCGATTTCGTACACGCCGCCGTCGAAGCCGGTCATGCCTGCCGCGCTCGCAGTTGCCGCAGCGCTGCTCGGTGCCGCCGGACTGTTGGTGCTGTTCAGTGGCCTGGTCGGGATCTTGATATTCGGATCGTCCGGCACAACGGCGACGATCCTGTGGTCCGCGGTGTTTCAGCTCGGCGCAGCCGTGGCGCTGGTCAAGATCCCCGGTGCCGTGACTCGTCTTGTCGCCAGTGTTGCGGCAGCGTGGTGGGTGTTGACGATTCTCGGCGTCGTCGTTGCGGTGCCGGTGTTGCTGTTGCTGTGGAGCCCGTCGTCGGTCAAGGCTTACTACCGCCAGCTGAAACGTTTTCGCTCGCTGTCGTAATCGCTCTGCTCCGTTCGTGGCATCTGTAGAGGGTCGAAACTCGAACCCGAACTGCACGAAGGAGATGGCTGATGAGCGCACCGATCCGGTTGTACATGTCGATGTCCCTCGACGGCTTCATAGCAGGACCCGACGATCGAGCGGGCCAGGAACTCGGCCGCAATGGCGGCAGACTCTTCAATTGGCTCGACGATCGGATGTCCGACGGTCCGAACGGACAGATCTATTCCGAGGCCTTGGCCACCGGGGCCGTCATCAGTGGCCGACGCACGTTCGAGCTGGCCGGCCGCTGGAACGGTGATCACCACGACGGCGTGCCGATCTTCGTCTTGACCCATCACATCGACGACGGAGACGTTCCGCCAGGCAGCGCGCAGTTCGTCACCGAGGTCGAAGACTGCGTGAAGCGGGCCAAGGCGGCGGCCGGTGATCGTGCGGTCCTGGTGCACGGTGCCGGCGCGGCGCAATCGATGCTGCGGGCAGGATTGATCGACGAGCTGGAGATACATCTCGTACAGGTCCTGCTCGGTGGAGGGCGTCGACTGTTCGAATCGCTTGGTCCCGACCACATAGAACTGGAATTGGTCCGGCAGCTCGAGGGTCGGGACGTGACGCATCTTCGCTACCGGGTGCTGAAGTAGTTATTTCGCTGGCACGACCGGGGGCACGAAGTCGAAGGTCGTCCCGAGCAACCAGACGAGCAGCAGCACGACTGGTAAGTGGAACATGAACTGCAGGAACGTGAATCCCACCAAGTCGCGTGCCCGGAGCTTCAACACCGCCAAGAGTGGCAGCATGAAGAACGGATTGATCAAGTTCGGCAAGGCCTCGGCGACGTTGTAGATCTGGACCGTCCAGCCCAGGTTCATGTGCACGTCGGTGGCCGACTGCATCACGTACGGTGCCTCGACCAGCCATTTTCCTCCGCCGGATGGGACGAAGATGCCCAGGATCACTGTGTAGATCGCGATGACGACTGCGAAGGCACCGCCACCGCCGATGTCTGTGAAGAACTCCGCGAGATGTCCGGAAATTGTCTGGCCACCTCGACCTTCCGCCTTTGTGAGGATCGCGGCCATCGCCGCGTACAGCGGAAACTGCACGAGAATGCCAGCGGTCGCGGGTACGGCAAGTGACACCGACTGCAAGAACTTTCGTGGCGTCCCGTGCAGCACGAGCCCCAACATCAGGAAGACGAGCAGATAGCCGTTAAGGCTGCTGACGACGGTGAGCACCGGCTTGCTGAGTAGCTGGGAAATCAGCCAGCCCAATGTCAGGACCCCGGCGAGGATCGGCAGTATTCGGCTGTACTCGAGCCATTCCCCGGGTCGAGAGCGCGGCGGGACTTCTTCTGGTTCATCGTGAACATCGACGTCGAGATCTTGGGCAGTCTTGATGGCAGCGCCTCGCGGCGCCGAGAAATGGGCGATCAACACCGTCAACGCGATGATGATGACGCACATGACCATCGACTGCCACGTGAAGATGGTGGTGCCGAAATCGAGCACGCCGGTGATGCGGAGCAAGGGAGGCGGGAGTGACGATGCCGTGGCCTGCAACTGCGCGGCGGACGACGACATACCCAGCGCCCACACCGCACCGAGTCCCATGAACGCCGCTGCGCCCAATGCGCGATAGTCGACTCGCAGGTCCGACCGCCGCGCGATCGCGCGCGCCAAGAGGCCGCCGAAGACGAGGCTGAGCCCCCAGTTCAGCAGCGAGACCGTGGTCGACAACAACGCTACGAAACTCACTGCACTACTTGCGGTGCGTGGGATGGCGGCAAGTCTGTCGATCAAGCGCGCAACCGGCGGGGACGTGGCGACCACGTACCCCGTCAGCACGACCATCGCCATTTGCAGTGTGAACGCTGTCAGATCCCAGAATCCGTTGCCGAAGGAATCGAAGACCATCTGCGGAGACGAGCCGTTCGCCAGCGCTGCCACGGTGACGACGACGACTCCCGCCAAGGCGACGACGTATGCGTCGGGAAACCATTTCTCGGTCCAGCCGGCCAGCGCCTGCGCAACCCTGGCCAGCCCTTTTTCCGAGTCGTTCTTCGCCACGGCGGATGTCATGCGGCCGATGGTGTCACGGCCGTCCGCTGAGGGCGAACATTCGGCCGGAACAATCGTTCACCGCCTGAGGTTGAGTAGGTATCGCTCAACTTCGAGAGGTGCGAAAACGTGACATCAACAATGCGTCTACCAGTGCTCTTCCTGACCGATCCGATCGTTCTGCCTGGCATGGTCGTGCCGATCGAGCTCGATGAAGCCGCCCAAGCGGCAATCGATGCCGCACGAGCAGGCTCCGCCAACCAGGTCCTCATTGCCCCGCGGCTCGACGAGGGCTACGCGTCCTACGGCGTCGTTGCCTCGATCGAGCAGGTGGGCCGGATGCGCGGCGGCAACGCTGCCGCCGTGCTGAAGGCCGAGCGCCGCGCGCGCATCGGCCACGGCGTGACCGGACCCGGCGCAGCGCTGTGGGTCGAAGCCGACGAGGTGGAGACGCCTGCGCCCGACACCCGGACCAACGAACTGGCAGCCGAGTACAAGAAGCTCGTCGTTGCTGTGCTGCAGCGTCGTGAGGCGTGGCAGATCATCGACGTCGTCAATCGGATCACCGGTCCGTCCGACCTCGCCGACACTGCGGGCTACGCGCCCTACCTGTCCGACGACCAGAAGCGTCAGCTCTTAGAGACCCCCGACGTGACGGAACGTTTGACGACCCTGATCGCGTGGACCAAGGATTACATCGCCGAAACCGATGTGACCGAGAAGATCAGCGCCGACGTTCGCGAAGGCATGGAGAAGAGCCAGCGCGAGTTCCTGCTGCGCCAGCAGCTCGCCGCGATTCGCAAGGAACTCGGCGAGGACGAACCAGACGGCGCCGACGACTACCGGACCCGGGTGGAAACCGCGGACCTGCCGGATGCTGTGCGTGAAGCCGCAATGCGCGAGGTCGGTCGGCTGGAGCGCTCCAGCGACCAGAGTCCGGAATCGGGCTGGATCAGGACCTGGCTGGACACGGTGCTCGAATTACCATGGAGCACAAAGACAACCGACAGCACGGACGTGAAAGCAGCACGGGCAGTGCTCGATGCGGATCACCACGGCCTCGACGAGGTCAAAGACCGCATGGTCGAGTACCTCGCGGTCCGTGCGCGTCGGGCCCAGCGTGGACTCGAGGTGGTCGGTGGCCGTGGCTCGGGTGCCGTGATGGTGCTCGTGGGCCCGCCCGGTGTCGGTAAGACGTCGCTCGGTGAGAGCGTCGCGCGTGCCTTGGACCGCAAGTTCGTCCGCGTCGCATTGGGTGGTGTTCGCGACGAAGCGGAGATCCGCGGTCACCGGCGGACTTACGTCGGCGCGCTACCCGGCCGCATCGTCCGTGCGATCAAGGAAGCGGGATCGCTGAATCCTGTTGTCCTGCTGGACGAGATCGACAAGGTCGGCGCCGACTACCGCGGTGATCCCGCGGCTGCGTTGCTCGAGGTCCTGGATCCGGCGCAGAACCACACGTTCCGCGACCACTACCTGGACCTGGACCTGGACCTGTCGGACGTGCTGTTCATCGCGACAGCGAACGTCATCGACACCATTCCGCAGGCGCTGCTCGACCGGATGGAACTGATCACGGTCGACGGTTACACCGAGGACGACAAGGTCGCCATCGCACGCGACTTCCTGGTCCCGCGGCAGCTGGAACGCGCAGCGCTGACGGGTGAGGAAGTGACGTTGACCGACGACGCGCTACGCGAAATCGCCGCCAATTACACCCGTGAGGCGGGCGTGCGGCAGATGGAGCGGTTGGTCGCAAAGGCGTTGCGCAAGGCGGCAACTCGACTGGCCGACGAACCGGAGTCGATCACCATCGACAAGGACTCGCTGAAGGAGTTCCTCGGGCGGCCCCGGTTCACTCCGGAGTCCCACGAGCGGACCGCTGTTCCAGGTGTGTCCACCGGACTCGCTGTGACCGGTATGGGTGGCGACGTCCTCTTCATCGAGGCAAACGCCGCGGAGGGCAAGCCCGGCCTGACCTTGACCGGTCAGCTCGGCGACGTGATGAAGGAGTCCGCGCAGATTGCGCTGACCTACGTGCGGTCGCACTTGGAGCAGCTCGGAATCGACGCGGGCGTCCTGGATCGCAGCATCCACGTCCACGTTCCGGCGGGTGCGGTGCCGAAGGACGGTCCGTCGGCGGGCGTCACGATGGTCACGGCATTGACCTCGCTGGCACTCGGTCGACCGGTGCGGTCCGACGTCGGCATGACCGGTGAGGTCACGCTGAACGGTCGGGTGCTGCCGATCGGTGGCGTCAAGCAGAAGCTTCTCGCCGCACAGCGCGCTGGGCTGACGACGGTCTTCCTGCCCAAGCGCAACGAGCCGGATCTCGACGACGTGCCTGCCGAAGTGTTGGCAGCGGTCGACGTGCGTCTGGTTTCCGACGTCGCCGAAATCCTCGCGACGGCTCTGGAGCCCGCCGAGGTCGACTCGACGGTCGCTGCGTAGCACCTATGAAAAGAAGGTGGGATTCCTCCCGGTAGCCGGGAGGAATCCCACCTTCTTCGGTGTCGTTTAGACCTATTTCACCGGCGGTGTAGTTGACGTTGTCGTCGTCGGCGCGGCCGTAGTGGTGGTCGGCTCGACGGCAACAGGCGCTGTCGTCGGAACGGTGACGGGCACCGGGTCGGGCTCGATCGCCGCGGCCGGGGGCACGTCGTAGGTCGGGACTGTAAGCGGCGGGACTGTGACCGTCGGAACCTGGAAGGTCTCGGCCGCAACCGCTGCTTGCTCGGTGGTGGTCGGAACTGCCGTAGTCGTGGGCACCGTGGTGGTGGGAACCGTCGTCGTGGTCGGAGCCGCGACCTTGTATTGCAAGGCCGGGTTCTGGGCGAAGGGGTTCTGTGCGGCCTGGTTCTGCGGGACCAGGTTCGCCGGGACGAGCGGCACGGTTGCCTTCGTAGTCGTCGTCGGAGTACTCGGTGTCGTCGTCGCCGCGGCGCCGGTTGTCGTCACCGAGGCGAACGTGTTCGTGCTGTTGGCCTTCTCGGCAGTCCGTGTCGTCGTATCGGCGGCCAGGACGGCGGTGTTTTCGCGCTTCGCGGCGTCGGTTGCCTTCTTCTGGTCGGCTTCCTGGGCCAGGTGGGTCAACCATGCGGCCGCGTATTCGGCGGTCGTCATCGTCTTGCCATTGGCTTGGTCGGCGTCCTTCCAGTAGTCGAAGTGGTGGCCGGTGTCGTGGTCGAGCGTCGTTTTGTACGGATCGCTCATCGCGACCTGCAAGGTGTTCTGGTTGTCGCCGATGAAACCGATGACTTCCTTGCGAATCTTGTCCGGCAGGTAGACCACGTCGATCAGCTGCGGAGCGGAGACGTAGTCCTTCGAGACAGGCGCCTTCGGTGCATTCGGGTCGTACGCCGGATCCGACACCTTGAGCAAGACGTCCAGGAATGTCTCGTCGCTGCGCATCCAGTCGGGGTTGTTCGCGATGTCGGTGAACGCGGCGATTGCAATGCGACCCAGAACGACAGCAACGTCCGCGCCGGTCGCTGGAGTCAGCCCGTCGCGCTCGAGCGCATCGACGTTGATCTGCCTGCCCACGTTGGCGGCCAGCTGCAGCAGCGCGATGTTCTCCGGCGCGGAGCACGTGAGGTCACCCTCGGCACAGAATGAGGCGACTTTGCCGTTCAGGGCCCCGAATCCGCCCGAGGTACCCGAGATTGCACCGGCACCCGATGCACTCTTCCGACCGGACTGAAACGGCACGTTGAAGCCGTCGGGATTTTGAAACTCGTTCTCCGCGCCTGGGAATGGTGCCTCGCCGCGGGTCCGACCGTTGTCGGCGAGGATGACGACGCCAACGATGTCGTCCGGATCGACGATCTCGTAGTCGCCACTGGAGTTCGGCGTCTGGTTGCCGATTTTCGTCGTGACACGGCGGACGACGTCGGCGCCCTCGCTGTAGCCGACGATGGAGAACTTGGTGTCGGGGCAGGAAACCTGAATGGCGCGGATGACTTGCTCGGTATTGGCCACGCCGGCGTTGATGGAATCCTCGTAGGTCGCCATATTTGCCGGGTATTCGAGATACAGAGACTCGTAGGACCCGGGCCCGACGGCTGAGCTGGGCGCTGAGACCACTGGATCCAGCCAGTCGCTGTGATAGTCGTCGGAGACGGGCAGGCGCGTGCCGTCCGAAGCCATGACGAACTGGTTCGTGCCCTCGCGGGGTATATCACCGCGTCCGGCGACGGAGATGTTGACCATGTCGTAGCAGACGTCCGACGTTGATGACGTCAATGCCGTTGCCGTGGTGCTCGGCGCGGACGGGTTCGCCCACGGCGCGGCAACCAGAACGGCCAGTCCAAACGTTCCCGGCACGATCAGATTTCCGACAATCAGTCGGCGCTGAACCGGTTTACGCATCGTGTCACTGAATCCCACAGTCGATCCCCTATCTCAGGCCGGTAATACCGATACCCCCGCACCGGTCGTGCATTGCTAGCCCCTGTGTCGTGAGGCTAAGCAACCTTCGTTACAAACGCCTGCGTGCGAGTCTCGGCGAACTCACCTTGGTGGTGAAAAGGCTCACCCTCAGGGGTGGTTACCCGACCACTCGGGTGCCTGGTTGCCCCTCGGTCCAGAGGACAGGATTGCGTCAACAAAACGACACGACGTGAACGGGGACTCGACATGACGAACACCATCGAATCGACCAAGATGATCGCCGCAATCGCTGCGCAGCCAGACCTTCTCGCCCAGAACGCGAGCTGGGATCCCGAAGGCATCGCAATCTCGGCAGGCGACCGCGACATGACCAACGAAGAGCTCGACCGCGGAACGAACCGCCTTGCCAGAGTGCTCATCGCCGCCGGAGTGACGCCGGGTGCGCAGGTGGCATTGGCGCTTGCGCCCTCGATCGAATCCGTCGTGGGAATGTGGGCGATCTTGAAGGCAGGCGCTACCTGCGTGCCGACCGACGGCGCGAACGTTGTTCCGATGTCGGCTATCGGCATCACCACTCGAGAGAATCGCCCACGCCTGTCGAACTCGGTCGAGTGGATCGTCCTCGACGACCCGGCGACGCTGCTGGCTGTTCGCGCAGTGGCAAACGTGGCGATCAGCGATTACGACCAGCTCGTCGAGATGGAATCCAACGTCGGCTGATTATCGCAATCGACTTCGGAATCGTTGGCGAACTGCGTTCGATACAACTCGTCGTAGCGCCCGCCGGCAGCCAGTAGTTCGGAGTGCGTCCCGCGCTCGACTATCCGGCCGTCCTCGACGACGAGAATCAGATCCGCAGCGCGGATCGTCGACAGGCGGTGTGCGATGACCAAGGCGGTCCGGCCGTCGAGTGCCTCGTCGAGAGCCTCTTGAACGGCAGCTTCGTTGGTCGAATCCAGGGACGCTGTCGCCTCGTCCAGAATCACGACTCTCGGCTGCTTCAGCAGCAACCGTGCGATCGTCAGACGCTGACGTTCACCACCGCTGAGGCGGTAGCCGCGTTCACCGACGACGGTGTCGAGGCCATCCGCCAGAGACCGCACGAGATCGGCAAGCCGTGCGCGGCCCAACGCGTCCCAGAGATCTCTCTCGGACGCTTCCGGACGCGCGAGCAGCAAGTTCGCGCGGACCGTCTCGTGGAAGAGGTGACCGTCCTGCGTGACCATTCCTACGGTCGCTCGGATCGAGTCTGCCGTCAGGTCCCGCACATCGACGCCGTTCAACCGGACCGCTCCGCTGTCGACGTCGTAGAGGCGTGACACCAGTTGCGCGATCGTCGACTTGCCCGCTCCCGACGATCCGACGAGCGCGACGACTTGACCGGGTTCGGCTTGCAGCGTCAGGCCGTGCAGAACCTCGACTCCCCCACGGGTATCCAGACTGGACACTTCCTCGAGCGAGGCGAGCGAGACCTTGTCTGCCGACGGATATGCGAAGCGCACATCGTCGAACTCGACCGACACCGGACCTGGAGGGACCTCCCCCGCATCCGGTGCGTCTTCGATCAGTGGTTTCAGGTCGAGGACCTCGAAAACTCGCTCGAAGCTGACCAGCGCGCTCATCACTTCCAACCGCGCGCTCGCCAGGGCTGTCAGCGGCGCATACAACCGCGTGAGCAGCAACGACAACGCGACGACCGCGCCGGCGTCGAGCTGACCGCGCAACGCGTAGAAGCCGCCGAGCCCGTAGACCACGGCGACGGCCAACGCGGACACGAGAGTCAGCGACGTGACGAACACGGTCTGCACCATCGCGGTGCGAATTCCGATATCGCGGACGCGGGCTGCTCTGGCGGCGAACTCCGCCGATTCCTGGGTCGGGCGCCCGAACAGCTTGACCAAGGTGGCTCCTGGGGCGGAGAACCGCTCGGTCATCTGGGTGCTCATGGCAGCGTTGTGGTCCGCACCTTCGCGCTGAATCTCGGCTAGCCGATTCCCCATTCGCCGCGCAGGCAGCACGAACACCGGCAGCAGAATCAAAGCCAACAGGGTGACCTGCCACGAGATCCGCAGCATCACGACGAGCGTCAGCAGCAGCGTGACCAGGTTTGCCACCACTCCCGACAACGTGTCGCTGAACGCGCGTTGCGCGCCGATCACGTCGTTGTTCAACCGGCTCACCAACGCGCCGGTGCGGGTGCGAGTGAAGAACGCGATCGGCATGCGCTGCACGTGGTCGAAAACGGCAGTCCGCAATTGCAGGATGAGGCCCTCGCCGATGGTCGCCGACAGCAGGCGTGTGACGAGCCCGAGCGCGGCATCGACCACGGCGATACCCGCAATCGCCAACGCCAGATAAACGACGACTCGCGGCTCTGAGCCACCGACGATCTCGTTGACCACTCGACCGGCCAGGACAGGGGTCGCGACGGCGAGCGCGGCAGTAGCAACGCTCAGCAGCAGAAACCCTGCGAGCAGCCGGTAGTGCGGACGCGCGAACGCGACGATCCGCCGCGCAGTCGCCATGGTGAACGGCCGCTGCTCGTTGGGCGCGTTCATCGACCGGTACATCTGGTTCCAGGCGACCGATTCCATACTCATTGTGTTGCTCCCCGCTCATGTCGTTCGAGCGTCCATGCAAACACTCGCCACCGACAGTACGACCTCAACAATGGTTGAGGGCAAGTGCTTTTAGTTACCCTGAGTGCATGTCGGACCGGTTCGGCGAACTTCGTACGCGGGTTGGGGGCGCCGTCGACGACGGGGCGCGCCGCCGCGCCGAATATTCGTCGGATGCGTCGAACTACCGTGTTGTCCCAGACGCCGTCGTTTTCCCGAAATCCAACGAGGATGTCGTTGAAGTCCTCGACTTCGCGCGGGCGAACGGTCTGGCGGTGACGGCCCGCGGTGGCGGAACATCGGTGGCGGGTAATGCGATCGGTCCCGGGTTGGTCCTCGACTTCAGTCGGTATATGAACGCAATCGTCGAGCTCGATCCGGACAACCGCAGGGCCACAGTGCAACCCGGTGTCGTGCTCGGCGACCTGCAGCGGGCAGCGCGACCGCACGGACTTCGTTTCGGCCCGGACCCGTCGACACAAAGCCGTTGCACGCTCGGCGGAATGATCGGCAACAACGCGTGCGGTCCCCGTGCGGTGGCGTGGGGGCGGACTGTCGACAACGTGGTCTCGATCGACATGCTCGACGGTCGGGGTGTGCGCCGAACGCTCGGCGCCGGAACCGACACCGTTCCCGGGCTCGACGAGTACGTCCGCGCCAATCTCGGTGTGATTCGTACCGAGTTGGGGCAATTCGACCGACAGGCGTCGGGCTACTCGCTCGAACATCTGCTGCCCGAGCGCGGCGCCAGCGCGGTCAAATCCTTTGTGGGCACCGAAGGCACGTGCGGGCTGATCTTGCACGCCACCGTCGACCTCGTCGAGGTGCCCGCCGCGACCGTGCTGGTGGTGCTCGGTTATCCGGACATGCCAGCGGCGGCGGATGCTGTTGCAGCGCTGATGGTGTCGAAACCCATGGCCGTCGAGGCGATCGATGCTGGGCTGGTCGCTGTGGTGCGCGCCCATCGTGGCACGGTCCCCGAACTGCCTCGGGGCGACGGTTGGCTTTTCATCGAGATTGCCGGATCGACCCAGCTGGAGGCGATCGCGATCGCACAGGTGATGTGTGCGGCCGCAAGTGCGGTCGATTCGCGGATCGTCACCGATGCGGCGGAATCCGCGGCGTTGTGGCGAATCCGCGCAGACGGCGCGGGGCTGTCCGGGCGGACAGTGAAAGGTGAACCGGCATGGCCTGGTTGGGAGGATGCCGCCGTTCCGCAGCTCAACCTCGCGAGCTATTTGCGCGAGTTCGCCGACCTCACCGCAGACCATGGTGTGCACGGCTTGCTGTACGGCCATTTTGGTGACGGCTGTGTACACGTGCGGCTTGATCTCCCCATTGCGCAAGCGCCGCAACGATTTCGGGCGTTCTTGTTCGATGCAGCGAAACTGGTTGCCCGGCATGGTGGTTCATTGTCCGGCGAGCACGGCGACGGTCGAGCTCGGTCCGAGCTGCTGCCGTTGATGTATTCGCCGGACGCTCTCGCCGCATTCGCCGGTTTCAAGGGGTTGTTCGATCCGGACAATGTGCTCAACCCCGGCGTGCTCGTCGATCCGCAACCGATCGACGCAGACCTGCGGTTGGCAGTTGAGCACAAAGACGTTGCGGCGCAAGGCTTTGCCCTGTCCGCCGATCGCGGCGATCTTGGAATGGCCGTGCACCGCTGCGTCGGCGTCGGAAAATGCCGAGCCGACAACGCGGCGACAGGCGGGTTCATGTGTCCGTCGTACGTTGCGACGCGCGATGAGAAGGACAGCACCCGCGGCCGCGCCCGAGTGCTCCAGGAAGTTGTCAACGGATCGTTGCTCATCGACGGTCCAGAGCTGGCCGAGTCGCTCGACTTGTGTCTGTCGTGCAAGGCGTGCGCCTCGGATTGCCCGGCCGGTGTGGATATGGCGACCTACAAGTCCGAGGCGTTGTACCGCAGATATAAGGGCCGTCGTCGGCCGCCCGCCCACTACGCGCTCGGCTGGTTACCACGGTGGTTGCGGGCTGCGAAACATGCTCCCCGCGTGATGAATTCGTTGACGCAACGCGATGGACTGCGGCGCTTCGGGATGCGGTCCGTCGGTATCGACGAACGCCGCCCGGTACCGAAGTTGGCGCCGCACAGCTTCCGACATTGGTGGCGCCGCAACCGAGACGATCAAGCAAAAGACGCTGTGCTGCTGTGGATGGATACGTTCACTGATGCGTTCGCACCGGAAGTCGCGATTGCAGCAGTCGAAGTCCTGGAGGCTGCGGGGCACCGGGTTCGTATTACCCGTAAGGCAGTGTGCTGCGGGCTGACGTGGATTTCGACGGGTCAGCTGGATGCGGCGCGTAAACAGCTGAACGCCACGGTCGATGCGCTGGCGGACCACGTGTCGGCGGGTGGTGTGGTCGTCGGCCTGGAACCGTCATGCACGGCGGTCTTGCGGTCGGATCTTGTCGAATTGCTACCCGACGACGAACGGGCTGTCGCCGTCGCTGCGGCCACGCAGACCCTGGCGGAGTTCTTGACGGCAGACGAGGCGTGGACGCCACCTCGACTCGACGGGATGACGCTGATCGTGCAACCGCACTGCCACCAACACGCGGTGACTGGATTCGGTGCAGACCGCGAAATATTGCGACGCAGCGGCGCGAATCTCACGGAGATCGCTGGGTGCTGCGGACTCGCGGGCAATTTCGGAATGGAGTCGGGACATTACGACCTCTCGGTCGCGGTGGCGAAAAACGCCTTACTGCCAGCGCTGAACGATGCGGCGGGCGCGGTGTTCGTTGCTGACGGGTTCTCGTGTCGTACTCAGGCCTGGCAGCTCGCCCACCGGGAAGGCGTTCATCTCGCACAATTGCTCAACGCCCCCCGGCGGACTTAGCTGCAACAAGTCAGCTACCGAACGGCAGTGTTCCTGGCGGGATGTGATAGCCGCTGCTTCCAGCAGAGCTGCCGCCCCAAGCGTCGAGCAGCAAGTTCAGGAAGTTGGTGATGTACATCTACGGCCTTTCGTATGGGCCCGCGCCCGTGAACAATTCTCAGTGCGAACGTCGCCACCCGCCGACGTCTCGTTACAGAGTACCGGCTCATCCGTTAAGCCACCGTCTCCCGATTTCGGGCGGACAATGGGTGCATGAGCAATCTCGAAACGAGCGCACAAGTCCTCACCTGCGAAGATGGTTCGCACGAAGATTCGAACGCTGTGGAAATTCTCACTCCGCGCGAAGTGCCACTCGGCGGACTTCGAGCGATGCGGGTGCGTCGAACATTGCCGCAGCGGCAGCGCTCGCTCATCGGAGCCTGGTGTTTCGCTGACCATTACGGTCCGGACGATGTGCGCGAATCGGGAGGCATGAGCGTCGCGCCGCACCCACATACAGGTCTGCAAACAGTAAGCTGGTTATTTGCTGGAGAGATCGAACATCGCGACAGTATCGGGTCGCACGCCATGGTCGTGCCCGGCCAGTTGAACCTGATGACGGCCGGTTCGGGCATCGCGCACTCCGAAGTGTCGACCACCAACACCACGGTGCTGCACGGCATGCAGTTGTGGTTGGCCTTGCCGGCGCGGTCGCGCAATACCGCTCCTGCATTCGAACATTACGAACCGACGCCGGTGACAGTGAGCGGCGCGCGCATCAGCGTGTTCCTCGGGACCCTGACCGGCTCGTCGTCGCCCGTGAACACATTCAGCCCGCTGCTCGGCGCCGAGATCGTGCTCGAGCCGGGTGCCAGGATCACGCTCGACGTCGACGAGCGGTTCGAACACGGAGCGATCGTGGACACCGGGAGGGTGGAAATGTGTGGCACCGCTCTGGCGCGCGCGGAGCTCGGCTACGTCGCGCCGGGCAGGCAATCACTCGACTTGCGCAATCCCGGTTCCGAGCCCGCACGCCTACTGCTGCTGGGCGGCGAGCCATTGGGTGAGCAGATCCTCATGTGGTGGAACTTCGTCGGTCGCAGTGATGCGGAGATTCGTGAATATCGCGAGCAGTGGCAATCAGAGGTCGGCGGCAACACCGATGATCCGCAGTTCGGGACCGTGGTCGGCTACGTGGGCGGCTGGATTCCCGCGCCGGAGCTGCCCACTACAGCGCTGAAACCGCGCGGGTGATGGTGGGTCACGGCACTGGCTCGCCGTACTCCGCGCCGAAGCGGACGAATTCTTCGTAGGGCAGCTCGGGCGAACCCCAGGTTTTTTGGGCCATGACCCGCAGCAGCTCGCCGATGCCAGCGCCGACCTGTTGTTCGGTTTCAGCTGTGGGATCGTCGAACCAGACGTTGACGTTGGCGCCCAGATTGTGGGCGTTGTCTTGCGGCGAAAGTCGATCGCCAGTGACGAACATCGACGGATCCCACGTGGCGTAGGTCAATACCGGCGGCACGTTCACGACGAGCGCGAGGGCGCCCGACGTCCGATATGTCGGATGGAACGATGAATTCTTGATGGTGTGTCCGGCCGCGATGAGTTCGGCGGGTCGTAAGCCATTTCCGAGCTGCGGCGGTATGGATCCTCCGGTCCACACCTCGACGATGATTCCGTCGTTGATCGGCACGGTCGATCCGTCGCGGGCCATCGAGTCGTTCCAGATCCGAGTTGTCTTTCCATGCGCGCGGACTATGTCGTCGGCCCAATTGATGAACTTGTGCAGCATGTCCGCGGAAGCCGACGGTCCGTATTCGTCACCGCCGACATTCCAATACTTCCCGGGGAACAGCGGCAGGAATTCTTCGAGAATGTCGCGCATGAGGTCGTAGCTGCGCGGATTGGTCAGGTCGATCGTCCCGTCCTGTGGAACACCTCCGATCGGCGCCGCCTTCAGTTCGGGATGTGCAGCGAGAATGGCGTGCATGTGACCGGGAAAATCGATGTCGCCGACGACCTCGATGTTGTAGCTGGCGGCGTACGCGATCAGGTGGCGGATTTCGTGTTTCGAATAGTGTTCCGGGGATGTGATCTCGGGATGCACGTCGCTTTGCAGCCGGAAGCCGAAGTAGTCGGACAGGTGTAGCTGAAGGAAATTCATCTTCAGATAAGCCATTCGGCGGATCTGCGCTTCGATGAACGCCACCGACAGGTACTTACGGCCGAGGTCAAGTAGCAGGCCACGCTCGCGATATGTGGGCCAGTCGACGGCCGTCCCGCCCGCGACCGACGTCGACTGACGGAGCAGTTGCAAGGCAGTCTGCGCAGCGTGCTGCGCACCGGCCGGTGTGGCGGCTCGCAGGACGAGAGTCACCCCGATAGTCGCGGTGTACGACTCCGCACGGGGTACGGACCACTCGTCGGCGCCGAGCACGATCTCGATATCGCCGGTTCGCGCGACGCCCCCGACGGTCGTCGCGACAACCCGGCCCGTTGCTGCGCGCAGGCCCTGCGCCAATCTGACCGAAGTCGCTTCGAGTGCTCCGTCGGAATAGACGATTCGCGGCGTCGGCCCAAGTGTGAACTCGGCACCTCCGGGTACCCACTGTTGTAGTGCGGGAATCACGGGCGGCGTTGGCGTTTCTGCGTCAACTCGATTGTCTTGCGTTGCGTGGGCGCCGACGACAACGAGCAGCACCGTGAGCAGGCGAACCACGCCCCTTCGCACCATGCCCCCCGATCGACAGAAATGGTGAAAACGCAGTATGCAAGAACGCTCTTACATCAGACAACCCTACGCTAAAGGCGTGGCCAGTACCCGGGACCGAATCATGGACGCTGCTCTGCGCAGCTTCGGTGCTCGTGGTGTCGCGGCGACGTCCATCACCTCGATCGAGGCGGCCGCGGGATTGTCGGCGGGTAGCGGGGGCTTCTACCGCCATTTCAAGGACAAAGACGCGCTGCTTGCAGCCGTTGTGGACCGGGAAATCGAGCGCGTGGAGAAGCCGGAACCGCCCGCGGACCTCGGCGGCGAAAGTGCGCTCACCGTTCAACTGCGCGGCGATCTCGAGTTCCTGTCCCGCATGCGGCCACTCATATCGATTCTGATGTGGGAACGCGGCGGAAATCGGGCAGTGCTGGAGCGCGTTCAGACGGTGATGATGGACCGAGGTGTCGACCTCGGTGTTGCGGACCTACTGGCGAGCAATCCGACGGCCGCGGTGCAGGCCGACCCTGCCGCTGCCGCTGCGGTGATGACGGCGGCGATGGTCGGCTATTTTCTGCAGGTGGACTACTTCGGTGCCGGGCCTGCGGGTGTCGACGCGGACCGGTTCACCAAGACACTCGCGAATCTTTTGCTCGGCCAGTGACGTGTCGGTGCCCTGTGCGACGGTGCATTCATGACCACTGAACTGCAAGGATTGCGCACTGTCATCTACCCGGTCACCGATGTCGCCGCCGCGAAATCATGGTGGACGAAGTTCCTGGGTAAGCCGCCCTACTTCGACCAGCCCTTCTATGTGGGGTTCGACGTTGCCGGTTACGAATTGGGTATTCTGCCGAGCGAGTCGAGCACTGACGGCGCGTTGACCTACTGGGGAGTCGAGTCGGTTGCCGAAGCTACCGGCGCAGCCGTCGCGAATGGTGCGGTTGTGCACACACCAGCCGCGGCGGTCGGCGACGGAATTGTGACCGGGACCGTTCGATTGCCGGATGGCAGTATCGTCGGTTTCATCACGAATCCGCACTTCGCTTTGCCCAGCTAGGAGCATGAAATCCTCGAACGAAAGGTGGTTGCCGACCGTCCCGTGAGCATGGGGATGACGATCGCACTACTACGGCGGGGGCCCGGCGATCCGTGCCATCAGCGAACTCACGACGGCGCGGTCTGGCGGGGGTCACGCATGAACACCGGCATAGTCACCTACCGGTTGACGCAGGCCGCGCGCAATGAGGTCCAGGCCGTGGCGTGGGGCCCTGGCAGTGCCGAGTTCCTCGATGGACTGCCTTCGATGTTCTGCCTCGACGAAGATCTCGAGAACTTTGCACCGACGCACCCGAAGATCATCGACGCGCATCGCCGGTTTCCTGGGCTGCGGATGCTTCGCACCGGCCGCGTCCTCGAAGCCCTGGTCCCCGCTATTCTGGAACAGAAGGTCCACGGGGTTGCGGCGTTCGCATCGTGGCGCAAGCTCGTCAAACGCTACGGAGAGCGCGCACCAGGTCCAGCGCCGGCGGGGCTCTACATCCCGCCCACCGCCGAAGTGTGGCGTCGGGTGCCGTCGTGGGAGTTTCATAAGGCGAACGTGGATCCCAAGCGATCAAGGGCGATCGTCACTGCCGCAGCGATCGCCGATCGCCTGGAGGAGACCGTCGGGATGAGTCCTGCGGACGCCGAGCGCAGGTTGCGCACCGTCCCCGGCGTCGGCGTATGGACCGCGGCGGAAGTTGCGCAACGCGCGCTCGGCGACGCGGACGCGTTGTCGGTCGGCGATTTCCACCTCGCCGCGATAGTCGGGTGGACCTTGGCGGGGCGACCGTTCGACGACGACGAGATGGTCTCCTACCTCGAACCGCTGCGCCCACATCGCTACCGCGCGATCCGATTACTGGAAGTGAGCGGTCATGCGTTCAAGCCCAAGTTCGGTCCGCGCACCGCGGTCACCGACCACAGCAAGCACTGACCGTGCGCGCGTCTCACCCCCGCAGGGGTGAAATTCGCGCACGGTTGTGCGTCAGTCCCGCGGACCGCCCGCGACGTAGATGACCTGACCGCTCACGAAGCCGGCGCCCTCACTGACGAGGAACGACACAGTGTGCGCGATGTCCTCGGGGTAGCCCACTCGGCCGACCGGTGTCTGTGCTGCAGCACCCTTGACGAAGTCGTCGAACGGAACACCGACGCGCTCTGCCGTCGCCTTGGTCATGTCGGTCACGATGAATCCTGGACCGATCGCATTCGCGGTGACGCCGAACTTGCCGAGCTCGAACGCGAGCGTCTTGGTGAAGCCCTGCAGACCGGCTTTGGCCGCCGAGTAGTTCACCTGGCCACGGTTGCCGAGCGCGGACACGCTCGACATGTTGACCACCCGGCCCCACTTCTGTTCGACCATGTACTTCTGCGCTGCCTTGGTCAGCAGGAATGCGCCGCGCAAGTGCACGTTCATCACCGCGTCCCATTCCGACACCGGCATCTTGAACAGCAGATTGTCGCGGGTGATGCCTGCGTTGTTGATGACGACGGTCGGACCGCCCAGCTCTTCCGCGATCCGCGTGACCGCCGCGTCGACGGAGGCTTCATCGGATACGTCGGCACCGACCGCGATTGCTGAGCCACCAGCCGCGGTAATCGCATCCACTGTTCCGGCGCACGCGCCTTCATCGAGGTCGAGCACACCGACTGCGAGCCCGTCGGCGGCGAGGCGCAATGCGATCGCCGCGCCGATACCGCGGGCAGCTCCGGAGACAACGGCAACTTTGGCGTTCTCAGTACTCAATTCAATCTCCTACGTTTTTCGCTAACGGGCCGACTTGTCGTCTCGATGGAGCATACGAAGCGACCCTACGGAGCGAGGAGGCGCCGCAATGATTCGTGATCCGGAGCTTCCACTGTGGCTGGAGTGGATCTATGCCTGGCTCGGCGTGCGCTGGTAGCTACAGCGTGACCAGCCGCGTGATGGCGCGGATCGGCAGCGGCAACCAGCTCGGGCGGTGCCGAGCTTCATAGACCGCTTCGTAGATCGCCTTGTCGAGTTGATACGCCTGCAATAGCGCCGGCTGGTCGCGCGGGTCCTCGTCTGCGACCTCCGCGTAACCGTCGCAGAAAGCGTCGCTGTTGCGCGCCGTCCACTCCGTTGCGCGGAACTCGCGCTGCGACTGCGATCCCGCTGCCGCATCGGCCAACGGGTGCCTGCCTGCATAGTCGAACGACCGCAGCATCCCCGCGATATCGCGAAGCGGGCTGTCGGGTTGCCTGCGTTGCGCGATCGTCTTGACCGGCTCGCCCTCGAAATCGATCAGCACCCATCGCGACGGGGTCCGCAGCGCCTGGCCGAGGTGTAGGTCGCCGTGAATCCGTTGGACGGCCGTGGGGCCCGCAGCAGCTGCCAGGTCGAATACCGCCTCGGCCGCGCGGCGCTGATCGGCAATCTCCGGGATTGTGCGTACAGCATCGTCGAGGCGGCTACGCATTGCGTCGATGGCGACCTCCCGCGGCTCGCTGCCGAGCACGCGAGCGAGGTCGGCGTGCACATGCGCGACGGTCTCGCCGAGCCGATGCGATTCGCCGGCGAAATCGCTGCCGAGTTCGCTGGCGTGCAGGTCGGCTTCCGCGACAAGATCTCGCACGCTCGTCATTGCCATGTCCCAGCCGTCGACCCCATTGGGGACGAATTGGTGCGCGATCGCCACCGTGCCGGATTCGCTGCCCGCCTCCAATTCGATCCATCCGCGTAGGTGAGCGACGGAGTCGCAGCCTGCAGCGTCGAGGGCCATGTGCAATTCGAGGTCCGGGTTGATGCCCGGCTGAATGTGTCGGAACAGCTTGAGGATCAGGGACTCCCCGACGACGACACTCGTGTTGGACTGCTCGGCCCCGATCACCCGGCTGCGGCCCGTCGGCACGGTATGCGCCGACCCGCTTCGCCGAAATCGCAGCGCGCCGATGGACTGCGACTGTTCGAGTGCTTGCAGGTAGCGCACGACGACGTCGTGGTCGGACAATGCGTCGTAGCAGGCAACGGGCAGCGTGCCCGGTGGAAGCGCCCATGGCGCAAGTGCTTCCGGCACCTGCGCTCGGTACGCGAGCGGCACCTGGTACCGAGTAGCGCCGCCGTCGTCGAGCTCGACCACGACGATCAGGTGGTCGGCGGCAAGATCGTCTGCGGCTAGCAGGGGCTCACGGACAGCGATCCGAACTCGGGCGATCGCGCCGTTCTTCGCCGAGAACCAGCGCTGTGTCGGTAACCACTGCGCCAGAACGGTTTCCAGTTCGGTATCGGTAGGTGTCGCCAATGTCATCGCTGTACCGCCGCTTCGGCCTCGCTGCTGACCAGGTGGCCGGACCGTCCTCCGTCGGTCGACGGGTCCGGCTGCAGCGCAAACCAATAGAACCCATGACCGGGCAGCGTGATCATGTACTGCTCGGCGCCGATCTTCGGAAACGGAATCGACCCGGTCAGTTCCACCGGAATTCGACCTTCGAAATCCGAGAGGTCGAGGATCGCGGCCTGCGGGAATCGCGACAGATTGTTGACGCACAGGATGACGTCGCTGTCGCGGCGGTCCGTCTGCGACGGTGCCAGTTCACGAAGGTAGGAAAGTACCGACGGATTGTTGTTGCCGAGTTCGGTGAAGGTGCCGAGCCCGAACGCGGGATGCTGCTTGCGCACGTGGATCATCCGGCGGGTCCAGTGCAATAGCGTGCTGGTCGAACGCATTTGGGCCTCGACATTGACTGCCTGAAAACCGTATGTCGGGTCCATGATGACCGGCAAATACATTCGCCCCGGGTCGGCACGGGAGAACCCGGCGTTCCTGTCGGGCGTCCATTGCATCGGCGTACGGACCGAATCGCGGTCACCGAGCCAAATGTTGTCTCCCATACCGATTTCGTCGCCGTAGTACAACATCGGCGAGCCGGGCAGACTGAGCAGAAGCGCGGTGAAGAGCTCCAACTGATTTCGATCGTTTTCCAGCAACGGCGCCAGCCTGCGTCGAATGCCGATGTTCGCTTTCATTCGCGGGTCTTTGGCGTATTCGGCATACATGTAGTCACGTTCGTCGTCGGTGACCATCTCCAGCGTCAATTCATCGTGATTGCGCAGGAAGATTCCCCACTGCGCGGAACTGGGTATCGCAGGCGTCTGGGCCAGGATTTCCGAGATCGGGATGCGGGTCTGCCGTCGGACCGCCATGAAGATTCGCGGCATCAGCGGGAAGTGGAATGCCATGTGGCACTCGTCGCCTCGCTCCGGCTCGCCGAAGTACTCGACGACGTCTGCCGGCCATTGATTCGCCTCGGCCAGCAACACCCGACCGGGATATTCGGTATCGACCACTTTTCGGCACCGTTTGAGATACGCATGTGTTTCGGGCAGATTCTCGCAGTTCGTACCTTCGCGCGCGAAAAGGTAAGGGACGGCGTCCAATCGAAAACCGTCGATTCCGAGGTCGAGCCAAAAGCGCAGGACGTCGATCATTGCGTCGGCGACTTCGGGATTGTCGTAGTTGAGGTCGGGCTGGTGGGAAAAGAATCGGTGCCAGTAATACTGGCGTCGAACCGGATCCCACGTCCAGTTCGACTCCTCGGTGTCGACGAAAATAATGCGCGCATCGGGGAAACCCGTATCGTCGTCCGCCCAGATGTAGTAATCACCGTACGGCCCAGTCGGATCGGTCCGTGATTGCTGAAACCACGCATGCGTATCGGACGTGTGGTTCATAACAAGATCGGTAATGACGCGCATTCCTCGGCGGTGCGCTTGGTCGACGAGGGTGACGAAATCTTCGACGGTCCCGAATTCGGGTAGGACGAGCCGGAAATCTCTGATGTCGTATCCACCGTCGCGAAGCGGCGAGTCGTAGAACGGCGGCAGCCAAAGGCAATCGACGCCCAACCACGCGAGGTAATCGAGTTTGTCGGTCAATCCGGCGAGGTCGCCGGTGCCGTCATTCGTCGAGTCGGAGAACGCGCGGACCAACACCTCGTAGAACACCGCGCGTTTGAACCATTGGTGGTCGACTCGAAGTGGTTTGGCGTGCGTAAAGGCGTCTGATTGAGCTTCGACCAAATGCCCGTCAGCCGTATGTCCCGTCGAGTCCGTCTGCGTCCTCGACAGTTCGTCCAGGGGTGTGTGCACTGTGCGCGATCCCTTCCGGCCGGGAACCGGCCATGGTGTTTCGTGCTCGATACCTGTCGATCGCCCTTGTATTCCGGTGGAATTCTCTCCGCAGGTCTTGATTGTGGTGTGTTACCTACCGTTTATCGGCTCGAGATAGTGCCTGCGGAAATTCATCGGAACAATTTCTTCCAGCGAACCAGTCAGTATGGTAGTAATTGGTCTACTTCTCCCATTAAGGAGTAATCCGGAGTATGGACAACGTCGTCAAATCTCCAAACCAGAGGGTCAACTTCTCGGTACTCGGCGCCGATTTGGTCGAATGGCTCATCGTCTGCTTGCTGTGCGCGGTCGCCACTGCGGGAGTTGCAGTGATGACAGGGTCGGTAGTGTCTGCTGCCGTTGTGGGGGTCGTTGTATTCATCGCCAGCGCAGCGGTCGTAGCGCTGCTCTGAGCGCCCACTACGGGCTCGGCTGCGGGAGGTCCGGGGTGTCGCAGTCGGCGACCTTCGGATTGACCCCCACATAGTTGAGTGGACCCGCGACGATCGTCAGCGCGATCGTCCCCATGCCGGCACAGGTATCTGCCGGACCTTTGTAGTAACCACGTTGCCCGGCGGCCAAAGCGCCGATGATCAACCAGATCAAGACAATAACTGCTGCGATACGCATTTCGCAGCCTCCGTTCGTAGGTGTGGGCTTCCCCGAGGGGTACCCACACCTACGACGGTGGAAACGCAAAAACTAGCGTCTGAAGAGCTTGTTCCCGAGCCAGACGATCGGGTCGTACTTTTTGTCGGCTACACGTTCTTTCATGGGGATCAACGCGTTGTCGGTGATCTTGATGTGCTCGGGGCACACCTCGGTGCAGCACTTCGTGATGTTGCACAAGCCGAGCCCGTGCTCCTCCTGCGCGTCGTTGCGGCGGTCTGCGACGTCGAGAGGATGCATCTCTAGCTCGGCGATGCGCATGAGGTACCGCGGACCCGCGAACGACTCCTTGTTCTCCTCATGATCGCGGACGACGTGACAAGTGTTCTGGCACAGAAAGCATTCGATGCATTTGCGGAATTCCTGCGACCGCTCGACGTCGACCTGCTGCATCCGGTACTCGCCCGGCTTCAAATTGGGCGGCGGCGTGAACGAGGGGATCTCGCGCGCCTTTTTGTAGTTGAACGACACATCGGTGACGAGGTCTCGCATCACGGGGAAGGTCCGCATCGGAGTGACCGTGATGACGTCGGTCTCTTCGAACGTCGACATGCGAGTCATACAGAGCAGACGCGGACGGCCGTTGATCTCGGCTGAGCACGATCCGCATTTGCCCGCCTTGCAGTTCCATCGAACGGCGAGGTCCGGCGTCTGAGTCTGCTGCAGCCGGTGAATGATGTCGAGGACGACTTCGCCCTCTTTCACCTCGACTGTGTAGTCCTTCAGCTCACCGCCTTCGATATCACCGCGCCACACTCGGAATTGTGCGTCGTAACTCATGACGTCCTCCCTGGATGGTCGGCGAGTTCGGCTTCGGTGAAGTACTTCTCGGCTTCGGCGATATCGATGAGTTCCAGCAGGTCGGGGCGCATAGGGATCTGAGCCTTCGGCGTCACCGTCACACCGGGAACGAATTTGTTGCCGACGGACCTGTCGACCTCGCAGACCAGCAGCGTGTTGCGCCACTGAGCTTCCATCTTCGGGTGGTCGTCGCGGGTGTGGCCGCCGCGGCTTTCGGTCCGCAGCAATGCCGCCTTGGCCACACATTCGCTGACCAGCAACATGTTTCGCATGTCGATCGCCACATGCCAACCGGGGTTGAACTGTCGGCCGCCCGACACCGCGACGTTCTCGTAGCGATCACGCAAGACGACAAGCTTCTCGATCGCTTCTTGGACCTCGTTCTCCTTGCGGATGATCCCGACGAGCTCGTTCATCACCTTCTGCAGGTCCGAGTGCAACGTGTACGGGTTCTCCCCGCTGTCGCCGAACGGAGCAAGCGCTCCCGCCGCAGCATCCTCGACATCGGCTTCGGACACTGTGGGGCGTTCGGCAAGGCCTTCGATGTACGAGGCGGCGCCGAGGCCCGCGCGGCGACCGAAGACGAGCAGGTCCGACAGCGAGTTGCCGCCGAGCCGGTTCGAGCCGTGCATGCCGCCCGAGCACTCCCCCGCTGCGAACAAGCCAGGGACCGTTGCGGCCGCGGTGTCCGGATCGACTTCGACCCCACCCATCACGTAGTGACAGGTCGGCCCGACTTCCATCGGCTCCTTGGTGATGTCGACGTCCGCCAGTTCCTTGAACTGGTGGTGCATCGACGGCAGCCGGCGAATGATCTCGGCCGCAGGCATGCGCGACGCGATGTCGAGGTAGACACCGCCGTTCGGAGTTCCCCTGCCTTCCTTGACTTCCGTGTTGATTGCTCGCGCGACTTCGTCACGGGGAAGTAGGTCGGGCGTGCGACGAGCCGAATCGTTGTCCGCGAGCCACTTGTCGGCTTCTTCTTCGGATTCCGCGTACTGACCTTTGAACACCGGGGGGATGTAGTCGAACATGAACCGCTTGCCGTCGGTGTTCTTCAGTACTCCACCGTCGCCGCGGACGCCTTCGGTGACCAGGATGCCTCGGACACTCGGTGGCCACACCATGCCGGTCGGATGGAACTGCAGGAATTCCATGTTGATCAGCGTTGCGCCTGCCCGCAGGGCCAGCGCATGACCGTCCCCTGTGTACTCCCACGAGTTCGACGTCACGATGTAGGACTTGCCGATGCCACCGGTCGCCAGCACAACCGCAGGCGTCTCGAACAATACGAGATTGCCGGTTTCGCGGTAGTACCCGAACGCGCCGGAAATCCGGTCACCGTCTTTGAGCAGCTCGGTGATGGTGCACTCGGCGAAGATCTTGATCCGCGCCTCGTAATCGCCGGTCTCCTTGAAGTCCTCCTGCTGCAGCGAGACGATCTTCTGCTGCATCGTTCGGATGATCTCCAGGCCGGTGCGGTCGCCGACGTGCGCGAGCCGCGGCCACGTGTGACCACCGAAGTTGCGCTGGCTGATCCGGCCGTCCTTGGTGCGGTCGAACAATGCGCCGTAGGTCTCGAGTTCCCAGACGCGGTCGGGCGCCTCCTTGGCGTGCAGCTCGGCCATCCGCCAGTTGTTCAGGAACTTGCCGCCGCGCATCGTGTCTTTGAAGTGGGTCTGCCAGTTGTCGTTCGGGTTCGCGTTGCCCATCGACGCCGCGCACCCGCCTTCGGCCATGACGGTGTGTGCCTTGCCGAAGAGCGACTTACACACGACGGCGACCGAGTGGCCACGCTCGCGTGCCTCGATAACTGCGCGCAGCCCAGCACCACCGGCACCGATTACGACTACGTCGTACTTGTGCCGTTCAACTTCTGCCATAGAGATTCGATCCTTAGCTGAACTAGGAGTGCTATCCGATGAATCGCAGGTCTGAGATCGTTCCGCTCGCGACGAGCATGATGTAGAAATCGGTGAGCATCAGGGTGCCCAGCGTGATCCACGCCAGCTGCATGTGCCGTGTGTTGAGTTTCGATACCTGCGTCCAGATCCAATAGCGGACTGGGTGTTTCGAGAAGTGCTTCAGCCGTCCGCCCGTGATGTGGCGGCACGAATGGCACGACAACGTGTAGGCCCAGAGCAAGATCACGTTGCCGAGGAGGATGACATTGCCGAGGCCGAACCCGAACCCACCAGGACTGTGGAACGCCACGATCGCGTCGTAGGTGTTGATGATCGAAATGATCGCGGCCGCATAGAACAAGTAGCGGTGCGCGTTCTGAATGATCAGCGGAAAGCGCGTCTCACCCGAGTACTTCGCGTGCGGTTCGGCGACCGCACAGGCGGGCGGCGACAACCAGAAGGCGCGGTAGTACGCCTTTCGGTAGTAGTAGCAGGTCAGCCGGAACAAGAGCAGGAACGGCAGGCCGACGAACGCCAACGGAATGATCATCGGCAGGTCCGGAAGCGGAGTGCCGAAATGGCTCGAGCCTTCCACACACGATGTCGACAGACATGGTGAGTAGAAAGGGGTCAAGTAGTGGTAATCCGCGACGTAGTACGCGCTTCGGACGAACGATCTCGTTCCCGCGTATACGACGAAGATCCCAAGGCCGATGGCTGTCACCAATGGGGGCAGCCACCAGCGATCCGTCCTGAGCGTGCGTGCGGCGATCTGTGCCCGTGAAGGGGAAAAGACCCCGGTGCTTTGTTCGTTGGCTGGTGCGCTCACTTGGTCCGCTCGCGCGAGTGGAACCCGAGACCCTCGTCCTGAGCGCCCAACCATGCTGACTCGTCGGACTTGTTGTCCGGAACGTAGATGACGTCGCGCTTGGGCGCGCTCGACGTGACCTTCGGCGGCGGTGACTCTTCGAGCTCTGCGACGTCGATATCGAGTCGATCGAGGTCGTTTGCCAATCGGCGCACCGACCGGGCGTCGCCGTATTGCGAACGCAGGGTGCCGATGCACTGTCTGAGCTGGCCCAATGTCTGGTGTAGCTCGTTGAATTCGGTGGGTGCCATGTGTGTACCTCCGAGGGGCTGTGTGACGGAACGCACACTACGTCATCATAGGTGGCGCTACTGGGTAGTTCGCTAGACGAAGTGTCGACCTGGAAACGTGACCCTCGTCACTCTCCATCGTGCCAGAAAACGGTCAGCCTGCAGCGAGTTCGATGGCCGCTTTCGGCATCGCGAGTTCGCGCACTCGTTGGACCAGGCCGGCGATCGCATGCGCAACGTCCGGCGCTCGTTCGAGCAGCACGCTGTGACCGGCGCCGTCGAGGCACACCAGTTCGGAACCGGGTAGCCGGGCGGCCATGGCAACCGAATGGGTGAACGGCGTCATCAAGTCGTCGGAGCCGCCGAGGACAAGTGACGGAATGTTTTCCAGCATCGGCAGGGTCTCGGATTCGTCGAAGCCGATGAACGAATCGACGAAGCTCGTCATCGTCACCACCGACGTGTCGTTCAGCATGGCTGCGGCGACGGCGACCATCTTGGGGCTCACCTTGCCGCCGCCGAACATGGTGTTGCGGACGATCGCTTCACATACCTTGCTGCTCAATCGTTTCGACATGTGCATGAAGCCCGGCGCGCGTTCGACAGCGCGGCACAGCATCGACATGGCGGGGCGGCGCAACCAGCGGCCCATCCCGTCGTCGGCAAGTCCGTTGGCCGCTGACGCGATCAGCCCGATACCGGCGATCCGGGTGCCGATGGCTTCGGGGTTCTGCCGTGCGTAGACGAGGGCAGTCATCGCGCCCATCGAATGGCCGACGAGAATTATCGGTCCGGCAGGGACGACGGCGCGGATCACGGCGTCGAGATCGTGGCCGAGTTGATCGATCGTGTACGTCTCGACCGGTGCTTCGCCGGAGGCGCCGTGGCCGCGATGGTCGTAGAAGACCATGCGCACTTCGGCTCCCCACGCGTTGGAGAGGTAGCTGCGGAGGTAGCGCCAGGAATCGGCGCGAAGGCAGTGACCGTGTACGAAGACGACCGTGAGCGGTGCGTTTCTGTGGCCGAATTCGCGGCCTGCGAGCGGGACTCCATCATCGGCCGACACCGTGAAGCGATGACCGTCGAAGTCGGCGGCGGCTACATGTTGAGTAGACAGCATCGAGGTCTCCCGGGTTTGGGTTCCTGACTCGGATGTCGCCGTGTCGGGCGAGTCCGTTACTGCGTATTCGTTGCTGGATCACCTGGGTATTGGGATGGTTACCCAGAAATAGCTATTACGGTGCAGGTGACATGCAACCGTTATTGAGCCGGTGTCGAACTGAAGCCGCAGCGCGCTGATCCGCCTTTTATCCAAACATCTTGCGAAATGTCTAGAGCCACTTAGAAATCGCTACGAGGCGCGCTGTTGGAGAAGGTCGACAGCGGCCGGGAGGCTGTCGATGCGCCCCACTTCCGGCGGCAGATCCACATCGTCCCAGCCGGGGCCTGCGACGAAAACCCGCGCTTGCGCGTCGATTGCCGTCTGTACTGCCGACAGGTCGGCGGTATCGGGACCCTGTGCCCACAACACCGCCGTCGCGCGACCCTCGCCGCGGCTGAGCGCATCGCCCAAGGCGTCGTCGGGCACCCCGGCGCCGAGCATGCTCGCCGCGACATGCGCTTCGGCGAGTGCTGCGCGCAATGCTTCCAGCGGCAGCGCATGCGATTCGTTCGACGTGCACGCCAACACGACGGCATTGCGCCGATCAGCTGCAGGGGCAGGCAATCGGTGCAGGCTCGTCGTGACCGCCCACGACAGGATGTGTTCGACGTCGATGCAACCGCCGGCGTCGTACTGCTGTTCGACCACGCTCGCGAACGCAGGTCGGCAGAGGTGGTCCCACGTGGCGACCACGCCGTGTTCGCGGAAGTTGCTGTCGAGTATGCCGAGCAGGTCGGCCGAATCGAGTCGAAAAGCCGCGGCCAGCAACCGGTCGAGGTCGTCCGATGCGGGTTGACGCTGCGGAATAGCCGTCCGTGCAGCGCTTGCTGGGCTCGCCCCCGCGCGGATAAGCGCGACCATTCTTTCGAGGATCGCGATGTCGGCTTCCGTGTAGTTGCGGTGCCTGCCGCGTTGATGACGTTGCGGGCCGATCCCGTACCGCAAGGTCCAGCTCCGGAGCGTGGGCGTCGGCACGCCAAGGCGCTCGGCAACGGCACGCACCGTGTACGCGGGCGTGCTCTGGTCGATGACGAGTTGTGTGTCGATGTCCCCATCTTCGCGCATGCCGCCAACGGATTGGTGTTTGCCGAGACTATCCGCCGATCATGACCGAAAAAAACGATGCACAAACGATGCAATCTGGTCGAAAAAATGCCACAATCAAGACATGGACGCACGCAGGGACGACTGATGGCAACGCTCTATGCGCCGACGAAGCTGTGCGCGGACGAATCCGAAACGCTCTCGGAGTTGATCGCCGGCGTCGCGGCGGGCGACGAAGCCCCGTTCGTCCGGCTGTACGACGCCACGGCGGGCAGGGTGTACGGCATGGCTGTGCGCGTGGTTCGCGATCAAGGCCATGCCGAAGACATCACGCAAGAGGTATTCGCGGAGGTCTGGAACAAGGCGCGCCAATTCGACCCCGCCCGCGGAACGGCGTTGGGCTGGTTGCTCACCTTGGCGCACCGCCGCGCGATCGACCGCGTGCGGTCCGAGCAATCGCGCCGAGACCGCGAAAACCAGTGTTTGACAATGGAAGTCCGCAGAAGCTACGACGACCCGGTATCCGATTCGGTCATCGCGAAGGATTCAGGCGAACGCGTGCAAGCAAATCTCGACGATCTCACCCACTTGCAGCGCCAGGCGCTGCAACTGGCGTATTACAACGGCCTGACCTATCGCGAGACGGCAGGCGTGCTCGGAGTGTCGTTGTCCACGGTCAAGCAGCGCATCCGTGGTGCGATGGCCAGACTTGCCCACATCGTCGACGAGCGGAGCTTTGCCTGACTTCAGGCCGACTGCCGACCGAGTTGGTGGCGCAACGTCGCCTCCAGTGTGGGGTGCCTGAACCGGTGTCCGAGAGTTTCCAGCCGGTCCGGCACGACGAACTGATCGGCCAAGGCCAGCTCGTCAGCGCCTTCCTTGCCCAACAAGATTCGTGGCCCGAAGGACGGGACGGGAAGCACCGTCGGACGTTTCAGCACAGTTCCCAACGTGTCCGTGTATGCCCTGTTCCGGATAGGTTGCGGTGCAACTGCATTGAGGGGCCCGCGGACCCGCTCGTCGTACAGCGCCCGGTAGTAGACGTCGATGAGGTCGTCGAGGCCGATCCACGACAGCCACTGCCTGCCGTCGCCGAGCGGCCCGCCGAGGCCGGCCGCGAACAGCGGGTACTGCAGTTTGAGTGCGCCGCCCCGAGACGACTGGACGATTCCGGTGCGCACCTGCACTACTCGCAGGCCCGCCTCCTCCGCAGGCGCGGTCGCGGCTTCCCAATCGGCGACCACGTCGGCGAGAAATCCGTCGCCGCGAGAACTCTCTTCGGTCAACGGTTCCGCACCACGGTCGGCGCCGTAGAACCCGATTGCCGACGCCGTCACGAACGTTCGCGGACCGTTATTCGTGGTTGCAGCAACTCGGGCCAACTCGCGGGTCGGCCCGATGCGACTCTCGCGCACGATTCGCTTGTGCACCTTGGTGAATCGTCCGGCGATGGACGCACCCGCCAAATGGATGACGGCGTCGACGCCGTCGAGCAGGTCCGCCGCGGGATGGGCGGTATCCCAGCGACGTTCGTCGTCCGAGCTCGGGTCGTGGCGCACGAGGCGGACGACACGGTGACCGCCGGTCGTGAGGAACGCCGTCAACGCGGACCCGACAAGTCCGGTGGCGCCGGTCACGGCGACGGTCATCGGGACGGCGCCTTCGCTCGCAGCAGCGTCGTGTGCGGCCAGATCTTCGGTCAGCTGGCGGTGCCGGTAGGCGAACATCGAGCGCAACAACGCTGCAGGGACGGGAGTGTCGACGTGGTCGGTCATGCGGGTGGCGTTGGGACCGAGTTCTTCGAATTCGTGAGTGTGCCGCCAATGGCCGATCGCTCGGACCGGCCACGAGGCCGGACCGCTGTGGCCCAGTGCGTCGACGAACTGCCGTGGCGGGTCGTATTCGGTGCTGTCATGGTCGGCTACCCAACGGAGTCCAGCTGGGAAGCCGAGGACAGCGCGGCCGTCTTTCAGCGAAGGCGATTCTGCAACCACATGCATCGGTTGCCACGGGGGCGAGAGTCGCGTTATGGCACCCGGCCTCGCATGCCAGTCGAACACAACCGACCGCGGAAATTCGAGGACGCTCGAAAACTCGATGCTCATTCCAACTCCAATCGAGGGGGGCGCGTCACACGGTGCAGAGCGGGCGGGTCTCGTCGAGTCCGCCCGTCGTCGGCGACGTGAGCAGCAGGCAGGCGTTGTATCCGCGGGATTCGACGACGGACCGGATTTCGCGCCATTGCTCATAACTTACGGCTGGTGTGCGCGATAGCACGAAGCCCGACAGTCGAGCCGGATCACCCACGAACGCCCAGGAGTAGTCGTCGGCGATGAAAGTGACGATGTAATTGGTGGGACCGTCGGGTGTGGACTGGAACGGAACTCCGGGAAAGCTGACATGCAGTTGCGCCTGCGTCGTCGCGTCGTTGACTCGAGCGTTGCCGATGATCCGGTTCTCGCCACCCGTCCAAGTGGTGCAGCGGTTGTCGACGCGGACGTTCGTCGGATCGTTCAACGAGTAGGTCGCGCGGGTGTCGCGGGCACATTCGAGGCTGAACGGTTGTGGCACCGACGCCAGCTGGAACCAGGTGCCGAGGTAGCGCTCGACGTCAAGGGATGGGACGGGCTGCAGGTCAGCGGCCTGCGCGACGCCCGGTGTGCACACCCATGTCATCGCAGCGAACAACCCGACGCCGACTGCCCGCATGTATTTGATCACTGTCATTGTTCGGAGCCCCGGTTGCGGACGGATAGGTGTGTGATCCGCGTTACTCGTCGAGATCGTGACGTGTCTGACCGCGTCTGGGCTCCGAACACATCACATGCGCGAATCGAATGGCCCGCGAGGCCGCAGCGTCGCGGTGATCGGTAGCGGCGTTGCCGGGCTGACGGCAGCCTACGTGCTCGCCAAGCACGACCGCGTCACTCTCTACGAGGCGGACGACCGATTGGGGGGCCATGCCCGCACCCATGACATAGACCTCGGCTCCGGTCGGCACGTGAGCGTCGATACTGGATTCATCGTTCACAACGACCGCACCTACCCGACGCTGCTGCGACTGTTCGAAGAACTCGATGTGGCGACTCAGGACTCGGATATGTCGATGTCGGTCCGCTCGTCGGCATCGGGCCTCGAATACGCCGGCGCCAAGGGGCTTTCGGGGCTGTTCCCCACGATCGGCACGGTCGGGCGCGGGCGCTACCTGGCGATGCTCGCCGACGTCAGACGTTTCCACAAGCATGCACGCGCTGCCCTCGCGCTACCTGCCGATGCGGAGGACGAATCGCTGGGCGAGTTCCTCATCAGACATCGGTTCAGCGACTTCTTCCTCGAACATTTCATGCGACCGTTGGTGGCTGCGGTGTGGTCGTGCGATCCGAAGATCGCGCCCGAATATCCGGCCCGGTATCTGTTCCGCTTCCTCGAACACCACGGCATGTTGACCGTTTTCGGATCGCCTCGGTGGCGCACGGTCACAGGCGGGTCTGCCCGGTATGTCGAGAAGGTCGCGGCGACTCTCGACGTGGTCCTCATGTCCACGCGCGTCACGCGAATAGTTCGGTCCGCCAATGGGGTTTCGATCACCGATAGCAACAATGCAGTACGTAATTTCGACGCAGCGGTGGTCGCCGTGCATCCGCGCCAAGCGTTGGATCTCCTCGCCCAACCGACGTTGCTGGAGTCGGTCGTGCTGGCCGCAATGCCGTACTCGGTCAATCGTGCGCAGCTGCACACCGACGAATCCGTCCTGCCGCGTGCGGCGCGCGCTCGTGCGTCCTGGAACTATCTGATTCCGTCCACCGACGAGGACGGCGTGGTCGTGACCTACGACCTGACGCGTCTGATGCGCCTCGACTCCGTCGCCGATCGACGATTCCTGGTCACGCTCGGTGGCGAACGCTACGTTGCGCCGGAGTCGGTGATCGCCGAAATGACCTACGAGCACCCGATCTATACCCCGGAATCCGTTGCAGCGCAATCTCGTCTGCCGGAGCTCGGGTCAGATGTGCTCGCGTTCGCAGGCGCGTATCACGGTTGGGGCTTCCACGAAGACGGTGCCGTGTCGGGGCTGCGAGCAGCTGAGCGAATCGGCGGATCGTGGACCGGAAGTAATGCGGAACACTCGCGCGAAGGTGCTGTGACGACGTGACCGCACCCGCCCTGTACGACACGACTATCTGGCACATCCGGACCGATCCGGTGCGTCACTCGTTCTCCTATCGCAGCTACAGCTGGTATGTCGATGTCGACGATTTGCCAAGGCCCCCGCGCGTCCTACGGCCGTTTGCGCGCTTCCGGGCCGACGATCACCTGGAACCGCCGGGAGCCGACCTGCGTGCGCGCATCGATGGGTTTCTCGCGGAACATGGTGTCGAGTGCAGTGGCAGGATCACCTGCCTGACCAACGCGCGCGTTCTCGGCCACGTCTTCAATCCGCTCACTCTTTTCTGGTGCCACGACACGGACGGCAACGTCACCAACGTCGTTGCGGAGGTGCACAACACCTACGGCGGCAGGCACAGCTACCTGTTGCAAACCGATGCCAAAGGGCGAGCGAGGACGGACAAGAAGTTCTATGTGTCGCCGTTCAACGACGTCTCGGGGTCCTACGACATGTCCCTACCGGAGCCTGCTGAGCAGATGTCGCTGCGGATCGCCCTGCGCCGCGAAGGGCACGCCCCGTTCGTCGCCACGGTAGCCGGGGTGCGGCGGGATGCGACGACAGCCAATATCGTACGCACACAACTTCGCAATCCCCTGGCGCCACTCGCAGTATCAGCCCGAATTCGCAAGCAGGGCATCGCATTATGGGCGCGCGGTGTGCCGGTGGTGCCGCGCGGCATTACCGCAAGGCGAGAGGAATCGATCACATGAGTAGCCCGAGCATCGATGGCACCGCATCGAATTCATCAGACGTCGACGATCACATTTGGCAAGGGCTGGTGCAAGTGCCCAGGGGTCTGAAAGCGCGAATCCTCGGTCGTGGTGCCGACAGGCTGTTTCGACGTGCAGCAGCCCGGCTCGACCTACGCGTCGAGTATCCGGACGGCACCGTCATCGGCGCAGGACAGTTCGAGCACATATTGCCGCGCATGATCATTCGTCGCCCCGAGGCCTTCGCGGCGCGAATCGGTGCGCACGGTCTCATCGGGTTCGGCGAGGCATACATGGTCGGCGACTGGACTTCGCCCGACCCCGCCGCGGTGCTCACTGTGCTCGCGTCCCGGATCACCCACCTCGTTCCGCCGGCACTGCAGCGGATGCGGTCCTTGTTCGTCGCCACACCGCCACCCTCCGACGATGGTGCTGCGCACAACACCCAGGAGAACATCGCCAGCCATTACGACCTGTCGAACGAGTTGTTCGCCCTGTTCCTGGACGAGACGATGACCTACTCGAGCGCACTGTTCATCGAGCCCCTCTTCGAGCAATGGGACCAGCTTGCCGATGCGCAGCGCCGAAAGATCGATCGTCTGCTCGACGCCGCGAGTGTCGGTCCAGGGACGCGCCTGCTCGAAATCGGAACGGGCTGGGGGGAACTCGCTATTCGTGCAGCTGCGCGCGGCGCGGTCGTGCACTCGGTGACGCTTTCGCGTGAGCAGCAGGAACTGGCGCGGGTTCGAGTTGCCGAAGCCGGGCACGAAGATGCTGTGTCGATCGATCTGCTCGACTACCGCTCGATCGAGGGTTCCTACGATGCGATCGTGTCCGTCGAGATGATCGAAGCAGTCGGTCACCGATACTGGGAGACCTACTTCAAGGTCATCGACAACTTGCTCGTCCCCGGAGGAAAGGTTGCGCTGCAGGCGATTACGATGCCGCACGACCGGATGAAAGCCACTCGCAACACCTACACCTGGGTCCAGAAGTACATCTTCCCCGGCGGGTTTCTTCCGTCGTTGCGTGCGATCGAGGACATTACCGCCGAATGCACGTCACTTCGGGTCGAAGACACGTTCGCCATGGGTGAGCACTATGCGGAGACGTTGCGACTCTGGCGCGAGCGCTTCAGCGCGCATGGTCGGCAGGTGCTCGAACTCGGCTTCGACGAGACATTTCGCCGGATGTGGCAGTTCTATCTCGCGTACTCGGAAGCCGGCTTCCGGTCTGGCTACCTCAACGTCCACCAGATCGTCCTGAACAAATCACGGGAGCAATGATGGCCGAGGTCGATTGGGCATCGTTCGCCCTCGTATCGGGTTCGAGTGTGGTCGTTCTCGCTCTCGCACATGTGATCTCGTTCGACATCGGCCGGCGAATCGGGCGCTACAACGTGGTCGACGTGACCTGGGGAGTCGGGTTCGTCCTGGTGGCAGCGGTGGCGGCTGTGCTCGGCGACGGTGACGCCGCGCGCCGGGTGTTGCTGCTCGTACTCACGACAGTCTGGGGCGTTCGGCTCAGCTGGCACATGGTGCGCAAGTCGCGCGGCAAGGGAGAGGACCCGCGGTACACGGCACTGTTGGAACGGTCCGGCGGTAACAGTCCGCGCGTGGTGCTCCGACGGATCTTCTTCACCCAAGGGCTTGCGCAATGGTTCGTCTCGCTACCCCTGCAACTGTCGGCAGCAGTGGGGCCCACTCACCTGACCGTTGTGCTCGGCATCGGCGTTGTCCTGTGGGTGGCTGGCGTGTTCTTCGAAGCCGTCGGTGATGCGCAGTTGGCGCAGTGGAAGGCCGATCCGGCGAACAAAGGCAAGGTCATGGACTTGGGCCTGTGGGCCTGGACGAGGCACCCGAACTACTTCGGCGATTCCCTTGTCTGGTGGGGGCTCTGGCTGATTGCAGCGAGCGTGTGGCCCGGGGTGCTCACCGTGCTTTCACCGATTGCGATGACCTATTTCCTCGTCTTCGCCACGGGCGCAAGGCTGCTGGAGAAGACCATGTCGAAACGGCCAGGCTATCCCGAGTACCAGCAGCGGACCAGCTACTTCATCCCGCGGCCACCTAAGCGCCACGCCGCCCACGGCCGGGCGTAGTTCCTGTCCAGCGGCGGTACGCGCGGGTGAATCCGGCAGCGTCGTGGTAGCCGAGGCGGCCTGCGACGTCGTGCACAGTCAGGCCTGCGGTGCCGAGTAACTCGTCGGCGATGGTCTCGCGAACCTCTTCGATGAGCTCGCGAAACGAGGTCCCCTCCGCCTGCAATTGGCGCCGCAAGGTCCGTGGATCGACGTGCAGTTCGCCTGCGATCTGCTCCATCGTCGGTGATTCGTCGAGGCGGGCAAGGATGAGGGACCGGACGTGGCTTGCCACGCCGCGGCGCCGGCGCCTGGCATGCAGCAGCGCGTTGCATTGGTCTTCCAGCATTCGAGCGGTGACCGGGTCTGCTTGTGGGAGTCTCGCATCGAGCAGCGCGCGGTCGAATGCGATGACGTGGCGCTCGCGGGCGGTGAGCAAGTGTGCCTGGGGCATGCGAGAACGGATCGCAGCGGCCTCACGCCCGTCGAAGGTCGTTTCGAACCGCACGTCGGCTATGCGGATGCCGACGGCAAGCGGCATCAACGTCGCGAGTTTGGTGAGTTCACGCTCGACGAAGAAGGTGCGCATGTCCGCGGGTATCTCGTCGGCGTCGAAAACCACTCGGCCTTCCCGGTCGTCCTCTTCGAAGTGCGGCTTGATGAAGGCGAAGGACAGTCCGGCGTACCGGACGCCGATCCGGACCATATCGCGCACCGTCGGGCTGGAAAGCAATGCGTACGCCCAGATTCCGAAGTGGCCGATGGTGTAGCGCATTCCCGCGTCGACGCCGAGGCCGGGCGGGTTGCCGAGCCTGCGGACGAGGTTGCGGGCGATCGTCAGTTCCTGGCCGGCTTCCACCTCGAACATCGGGTCCGTGAGTTCGGCCGCCCGGATGCCGGAGCCGGCGAGCAGATCGGACTGTGCCACACCACGGTCGGTGCCGAGTTCGACGAGAATGCGTGCTGCGGCTGTACCGCGCGGGTGATCCCACGCGGGTGCGTCGCTGGTTGCGGTGGTCGTCATGTCCGAAAATGACAATACAACGCCCGGGAAGGACATAGGAAGGACGCGCGGCTCCGCATACCGTTCGCACATGCCTACAACGACACCCTCGGTAGCCATCATCGGCGCTGGATTCGGCGGCCTCGGCGCCGCTATCGAACTTGAACGCAACGGAATCGACTCCTACACGATCTTCGACCGCGGCCCCGGTGTAGGCGGTGTGTGGCGCGACAACACCTATCCCGGCGCCGCCTGCGATGTGCCCTCGCCGACCTACTCGTATTCCTTCGAATTGGAAAGCGAGTGGTCCGCGCGGTTCGGTTCACAAGCGGAGATCAAGGCGTACCTCGAGCGTTGTGCGGAGAAGTACGGAATTCTCTCGAAGGCGCGATTCAACACCGAGATCGTCGCTGCGAGGTTCGACGAGCCGACGGGCCGTTGGGAAGTGGAAGTCGACGGTGGCGAGAAGTTCTGGTTCGACGCGCTGATCTGCGCGACCGGCCAGCTGTCTCGGCCGAAGATTCCGGACCTGGACGGTTTGAACACCTTCGCCGGTGACCATTTCCATTCTGCGCGTTGGGATCACAGCGTCGACCTCCGCGGCAAGAAAGTCGCTGTCGTGGGCAGCGGTGCGAGCGCGGTCCAGCTGGTTCCCGCGATCGTCGACGAGGTGTCGGAGTTGCATGTCATCCAGCGGTCGCCGAACTGGGTGGGCAACAAGTGGAACCACAAGTCGAACCGGCAGGTGAAGTGGTTGATGCGCAACGTCCCCAGTCTGGCGCGGCTGCAGCACAACGTCGAGTGGGTTTGGTACGAAACGCGCGTTCCGATCATCTTCAACCAGTTCGATCCACTGCGCGGCGGGTTCCATGAGTGGCTCAAGTTCAAGATCCGCCGCGAAATCAAGGACCCTGAACTACGCAAAGCCGTGACGCCGAACTACAAAGTCGGGTGCAACCGGGTGTTGTTGTCCAACGACTGGTACCCCGCGCTCGATCGAGACCACACCACCGTGCATGCGAACGCCGTGACCAAGGTGACGCCAGCGGGATTGGTGCTCGACGACGGCACCGAGGTCGAAGCCGACGTCATCATCTGGTGCACCGGATTCACCGCCACCGAATACCTCGCGCCGATCGACATCACCGGACGCGACGGTCGCAAACTGCACACCGAATGGAAGTCCGGCCCCGAGGCATACCTCGGCATCGCGGTCTCGGGCTATCCGAACCTGTTCATGATCTACGGACCCAACACCGGTTCGCTGACCAACACGATCATCTTCCTACTGGAGAAGCAGGCCAGGTACGCGCGTCAGGCGATTCAGCGGATCGCACAGAACGGCGGCTGGATCGACGTTCGCCAGGATGTGCAGGACCAGTTCAACGCTGAGATCCAACGCAAGCTCGCCGGCACCGTCTTCACGAGCGGCTGCCCCGGTTGGTATCACACCGACGACGGCAAAGTCGTTGCCGTGTGGCCCGGTTCGCACGTCGCCTACGCCCGCGCGACAGGAAAGGTCGACTTCGACTCCTTCGAGCACGGCCGTCCCGACCGTGCGCGCGTCTGACCCTTCCGAGGGTGAAATTCACTCACAGTAGGTATTTCTAAGGCTCTCTTGGGAAAGGGCGAGAGTCGTGTAGATCGTCATGACAAATCGCGCGAAGATCGAATCTTTCGCGAATTCCTGCGGCCGAGCCCGTCGGAGGATCACGATTGCTTACCGTGGCCAAATACAGATCGTGGGCATTGCTGCTGGTAGTGGCGTTGGCGATGATTGGGTGCAGTTCGAAGGAGTCCAACGACGTAGAGGTGTTCACATGGTGGGCGTCGGGTAGCGAGAAGTCGGGGCTCGACGCCTTGGTCAAGGTTTTCGACGAGCAGCATCCGTCGCTGAATTTCGTCAACGGCTCGGTCTTGGGTGGCGCGGGCAGCAATGCGCGTGACGTACTGGCGTCCCGCATGGCGGCACACAATCCGCCGGACACCTTTCAGGTTCATGCCGGAATGGAATTGGCCGACTACATCAAAGCCGGCCAAGTGCAAGACCTCGCGGCGATGTACACCGAGAACGGGTGGCGCGATGTATTTCCCGCGCGGCTGCTCGAGCTGCTGACGGTCGACGGAAAGATCTACTCGGTTCCCTCGAATGTCCACCGCGCCAACGTCGTCTGGGCAAATACCGATGTGCTGACCCGGGCCGGAGTCGATCCCAAGCATCAACCCGCGAACCTCGACGAATGGTTCGGCGACCTGGACCGGATCAAAGCGACAGGAGTAACTCCCCTCGCCATGGGCAAGGACTGGACTCAGGTGCATCTGCTGGAGACGGTCCTGCTGGCACGCCTGGGTCCGGCGGCGTACACCGCATTGTTCGACAAGCGCGAGGGGTGGGATTCACCGCAAGTAAGCGGTGCGATCGGTGACTTCGCGCGGCTGCTGACGTACACGAATGCCGACAGCCAATTCTTGGATTGGTCCGATGCGCTGCAGCAGGTCATCGACGGCAAAGCTGCCTACAACGTGATGGGCGATTGGGCGGACGCCGCGTTTCGAGATCAAGGCAAGAAATTCGACGTCGACTACACCGCCTTTCCTGTGCCGGGTTCCCAAGGCTCGTTCGACTTCCTTGCCGACTCGTTCACGCTGCCCGTCGGGTCCAAGCACGAGACCGCGGCAAAAGCCTGGCTGACAACGGTCGCCAGCGCCGAGGGTCAGCGCGCATTCAACACAGCGAAAGGGTCTATCCCCGCGCGGACCGAGATGGACGCCGGCGACTACCCGAAGTACCAGCAGATCGCCCACGAGTCCTACACCAACGACGTGATCGTTCCCTCGCTGGCGCACGGTGCCGCGACGTCGGTCCGGTGGCTCGCCGACATCACAACCGCGGTCCGAGAGTTCGGCACCACGCATGACGTCGACAAACTACGGACCACTTTGGTGGCCGGCGCGACGAAGAACGGTCCGTAGCGACAAATTGCCAAAAGAAGTTGTGAGTCTTTTTGGAGTCCAGGGACTCCAAAAAGACTCACGAGGGGTGGTTCGTATATGAATCTACGCTTTTCTACCGTTTCCGATAGATAAGCGAATATTGGTAAGTCATTCCGTCTGCGCGCGCAGGTATCTGCCGAAATGCGGGACCGTGAATCCGATGGTCCCGCGCTCGGCTGAATAGATCAGACCCTTTTTGATGAGGCCGTCGCGGGCGGGTGACAGCGATGCCGGCTTTCTGCCCAGCTCAGCCGCAATCTTCGCCGTCGCGACCGGTCCGTCGTCGCCGGAGAGATCGGCCATCGCGCGCATGTACTCCCGTTCGGCGGGGGTCGCGCGTTCGTAGCGCGACCCGAAGAAGCCGACGGCCAACTCTTCTTCGGCGGTCGGTGCAGCAAGGAGCACGTCTTCTGCGGTGATCGGGCTGTCGGCGGCGAGGTCCCAGGTGGCTTTGCCGTAAGCCTGGACGAAGTACGGGTAGCCGTCGGCGGCGGCGTACAACGCATCCAATGCCTCGTCGGTGAACTTCACGTCTTCACGTTCGGCAGGCACGATCAGTGCCAGGTCCGCAGCGTCGCGATCGAGTCGGTCGATGCGGTGGTAGCTGAACAGCCGCTCGGAGTAGCTCTTCGACGCCGACAGCACGGCTGGCAAATGTGGAAGTCCGGCTCCGACGACGATGAGCGGCGCGGCGTCCTGGCTCAGCTCGTGGCAGGCTCCGCAGATCGCGGAGATGTCGTCGGCGCCGATGTCTTGCATCTCGTCGATGAAGATCGCGATGCCGACACCGATATCGCGGGCCAATTGTGCAGCTTCCAGCAGTAACTCGACCAAGTCGATCTCGATGTCACCCGAATCGGCACGACCCGTGATGGCTGGGACGTCGATGCCGGGCTGCCATCGCTCGCGCATGCCCTTGTCCGCAGTGGCGCGCAGGGCGAAAGCTTTGAGGATGCCGAGGAAGTCGTCGACTTGCTCGGGATTGCGATGAGCGGTCGCTATTGCACGGACCGCCATATGCAGTGCCGAGGACAACGGTCGGCGCAGCGACTGGTCCGGGCGGGCTTCGATCTTGCCGGTGCCCCACCCGCGCGAGACCGCAGCCGACCGCAACTGATTGAGCAGAACCGTCTTCCCGACGCCGCGCAGTCCGGTCAAGACGACGCTTCGCTCTGGGCGGCTGCGTGAGATCCGTTCGAGAACGACGTCGAATGCGTCGAGCTGTCTGTCGCGACCCGCGAGCTCAGGGGGCCGCTGACCTGCACCGGGGGCGTACGGATTACGAACGGGGTCCATGGAATTGGAAGTTAGCAATGCCTGTACCCGAATCTCGGTACATCTACGGCGTGTCCTAGAGGTCGCTAGCGATTGTTATCGACCGTGACCGTCATAGGAATATTCGCCTATCTACGACATTCGCTAGACCGCCTTACTGTGCGTGAGTTTGGCCCCCGGAGGGGCCAAACTCACGCACAGGCCGAAAGGCTAAGCCGTCGCGCCCTCTCGTTCGGCTGCGGCGGCGCTCTTGAGCATCTCGAATGCCACGGGCTGCCCGGCGGCGCCCCAATTGCCTTCCGGAACTTCGCGAATCAAGGTCCAGACGTGGAGCGCGTTCGCCTGTGCGTCGAGACAGGCGGCCTCGAGGACGGCGGTGTGCACGCCCGCGATCAGTTCGCCCTTGCGGCGCTCCGACAGCGCGCCGGCAGGGACCGTGATGTCGACGCGGAACCTGGGCTCGCCGCCAGGCCGTCCGCCGACCGCCAGCTTGGCCTCGTGGAGGTAGGTCCAGGTGATCTCGCGGAAGAACGAGGTATCCGGCGCCCGCTCGGCGCGCAGCAGGATTGTGGCCAATTCATCGAGCAGCTTCGCCGAGCGATCGGCGGGAATCGAGCCTTCGGGAATTGTGAGGTCGATCAGTGGCATCGGGACCAGCACCTTCGGTGATTGCGGATTATGTACTATTGCATAGTACTGAATCGGCGAGAAGTTGGCTAGGATCAAGGTGCGAGGAGGTGCGCAACGTGGCGAAGGAACTCGGTACCCGCGATCGAATGCTGGCCAGCGCCGTGCAGCTCATCCGCGAACGCGGAGTTGCCGGAGCGACGATCGACGCGATCCTGCAACGCAGCGAAGCGCCGCGCGGCTCGGTTTACTACCACTTTCCCGGCGGGCGCACGCAAATCGTCACCGAGGCAATCGGATTCGCGGGCACCTGGATCACGTCGATCATCGACAGGGCGGTCGACGCTCCCGATACGGGCAGTGTCCTGCTCGGATTCATCGCGTCGTGGAAACGACTGCTCACCGCGAGCGACTTCCAGGCGGGGTGCCCGATGGTCGCTGTCGCCGTCGACGGCATCGCCGAAGATCCGTCGTTACGCGAGCCTGCAGCGGCCGTTTTCGACGAGTGGCGCGCGGCCGTGTCTGCGCGTCTGCTCGCGGACGGCGTCGATGAAGGTCGCGCCGCGCGGTTCGCGAACATGGCGATCGCCTCGATCGAAGGCGCGGTGGTGCTGTGTCGGATCGAGCGAGACACGCGTCCACTCGACGACATCGGCCTCGAACTGGTCGCCTTGTTATCGACGATGACGCCGACCCCGGCAGGGGCTAGCGAGTAGCTTCACCCGGCGCGACGATGCCGTTGTCGAACGCGAAGACGATCGCGGCCGCACGATCGCGCAGACCGAGCTTCAAAAAGATGTGGCCGACATGGCTCTTCACTGTGACGCCGGATATGCCCAGTTCTGAGCCGATCTCGGTGTTGGTCCGTCCTCGACCGATCAACGTCAGCACATCGAGTTCGCGAGACGTCAGTTCGTTGGCGGCAGCAGGATTGTGCGCGGCGGCCGGAGTCGCCGATCGATAGGTGGTCAGCACCCGCGCCGTGACCGCTGGGTCCAGGAACGACCCACCCTCGGCGACGGTGCGGACCGCCCAGATCAGCTCTTCGGCCGGTGAGTCCTTGAGAATGAACCCTGCTGCGCCCGCGCGCAATGCGCCGGACAGAAGTTGATCGTCGTCGAAGGTTGTCAGTACCAACACGGGCGGCGAGTTGGTGCTCGCCTGCAACTGACGGGTCGCCTCGATTCCGCCGACGTTCTTCATCCGCAGATCCATGACCACGACATCGGGCCGGTAGGTCGCGACCGCAGCTGACACCTCGGAACCGTCACCACACTCGGCGACGATGACGAAACCGTCCCGTCGCCGCAGAATTCGGCGCAGGCCCGAGCGCACCAATTCCTGATCGTCGACCAGCAGAACACCGACCTCGGTTTCGGTCACTGGACTACACCGAGGATTCGAGAGCCAAGGCAAGAGTGACTGGAGCCGTTCGGGACCTCTGCCTGTACGCGCCACCCGGACTGCTCAGGACCGGCGGTCAGCCAACCGCCGAGCGATTCGATCCGTTGCCGCATGCCTTTCAGTCCGTTCCCACCTTTCAGCTGTGGATGGGAAGGCGGACCGTTGGGCGTCCCGTTCGCAACTTCCAAGGCAATTCCCCCATTGGTAATGGTGACGCTTACGTCGACAGCTGCGCCGGGTGCGTGCTTTGCCACGTTGGCGAGCGATTCTTGAGTCACTCGGTACAGGCTCAGCCCAGTTGCGGCGGTGACAGCGCTCGGTTCGCCGTGCATGTCGTAGTGCACAGGCAGTCCTGCGCGGCGAAAGTCTTCGATCAGCTCGTCGATATCGGCGAGCCCGGGCTCCGGCGCATTCTTGGAGGGGCCGACATCGAGCAGCCCGACCGTTCGGCGGATATCCGCCATCGCCTGGCGGCCGATACGTTCGGCGTCGGTCAGCGCGTCGATTGCCTCGTCGACATCGCGGTCTTGCTGCAGTGCGCGTCGTGCGCCTGTCACGTTGAGCAGCGTGATGCTCAGCGAATGCGCCACCACATCGTGGATCTCGCTGGCGATCCGTCGTCGCTCGTCGCTCGCTGCCGTCTGTGACCGAACGACTTGTGCGTCGCGCTCCTTGTGCAGCAGCTGCAGTTGACCGAGCAGCATTATGCCGAGCAGTGAGGCGAACAGAACTCCGGAGATGTTGAAATGCAGCTCGGTGGAATCGCCCTGGAAGAACACCAAGATCACCAGGACGGAGACCGCTGTCGTGAAGACGGCGACCCAGCGCGGCGACGACGCCGAGACCATGACGGCCATGACGATGAGGATCACCGGCGCGAAGTCGTAGCCGACCTGTTGCGTCATCAGTAAGGCGCAGCCGCCGCCGACCAAAATCGTCATGGCGGCACCGTTCTTGCTGGCGCGGGCGACGAACAGGGTGCACGGGATCAGCGCAACGACTCCGCCGACGAGGGCCCACACCGTCGGACCTGCGACGATGCGCTGGGTGGTGGCCGTAACGACGGTAGCGAACTCGGCAACGACCGCGAGCAGGATGTACCAGCTCGGGTAGTCGTAGCCGTGGGCCGGAGCGCCGCGGGTGAGGTAATCCACCAACTTCACCGAACAAGCGTAACCGCAGGTCAGGCCGTATGCATCATGCCGCGAGCGGGTTCGCGGTCCACCCACGGTAGGAGGTGATCACGGACCGGTCCGATTCGTCCGCCCGAGGGCGGAGCAAAAGACGCGACCACGGGACGGCGATACGGCGTTCGGATCTTCGTAGCGTCAGAGATGTCGAAGAAACGACACACAGGAGGGAACATCATGAGCTGGACAGAATTTCGTGCTCGCAAGGCCGTATTGGACGCCGTGCTCGATCAAGCCCGGGTTGTCGGCCCCGACCACATCGATATAGATCGAGTGCCTGACGTCGAGCGGCTCTTCGGCGGATCGGACAACGTTCTGCTGGCACTTGCACACAGGTGGAACACCCATCTGCAGGCCAAGCTGGAGAACGCGATCGACACCGGTCTCGACCCGGCCGCAGCGTGGACCGAGTTGGCCGGCGAGCAGCCGACCCTTCGAGCGCTACTCGACGTAGGTGCGCGCCGATCGGAAGCGCTGCGCGAAGCCGCACGCGGGGAGGCACGCACGATCCACGCAACAACAGCGCTATTGGTGCCGAATATCCTGCAAATCCGGGTCGGCGCGAAATCTGTTGCGTAAGTGGGACGTATGTAAACCGCAGTTCGTCGTGAATGTCGGTTATCGGAAGATAATCCACGTCGCGCTCCGGCCGCACCTGCCAGTAACATCGCCTTCGTCGATGCGTGAACGGATGTAACGATCCGGTCGTGAAAATCGAAATGAGGACGTTACTCTAATCACACCCGTATCACGCTGACCACGGTTTTGACTCTGCAGGGTTTGCCTTCGTTATGCAGATGTGTGTCAATTGAGATCGGGTCGAGTACCGGTCGGTGTTGATTCTCCGCACGGATTTGCGTGCGAACGAGTGTTGAGATGGCAGGAGTTAGGTATGCGGGGTACGAATCCGCGAGCAGTGACATCAGGTTCCGTCAAGGCGCCGAAGGCAGGTCGATGGGGCGTACGCGTCGGCCTCGCCGTCGTGGGCGTGGCGGCAACCAGCCTCGCGCTGATGGTGCCCGCACAGGCAGAGCCGCTGTGGCCCGGAGGCCCGGATATCGGCACTCCCGCGATCATTCCTAGCCCGGCACCGTCGATCGAGCCCGGCACGGGCGCGACCGTCGGCGGCAAGCGCGCAATCGACATCTTCTACAAGGTGCCGACCGGCGACAGGGTTGCCGCTCAGAACGCGGTCCGCATCACGTCGAACCCCGGTGTTGCCGGAACGTTCAAGTGGATCGACAACCAGCACCTGCAGTGGTACCCGAACGACTACTGGCCGCGCGGCACCAACGTCACGGTCAACGTTCCCGGCGCCAGCTCCAACTTCCGTGTCAGCGACACGTTCGACGCTGTCGGCAGCACGGGCGGACACGACTTCGAGGTGAAGATCGGCGGCGACGTCGTCCGTACCTTCCCGGCATCGTTCGGAAAGCCGAAGCACGAGACCCCCACAGGCTCGTTCCCGGTGATGGAACTAAACCGCAACATCATCATGGACTCGTCGACCTACGGCGTCCCGGTCAACTCGCCTGAGGGCTACAAGCTCAACGTCGAATATGCCGTCCGCCTCACCTGGAGCGGGATCTTCGTCCACTCGGCACCGTGGTCGACCGCTCAGCAGGGCAACTCGAACGTGAGCCACGGCTGCATCAACCTGGCTCCGGCCGCGGCCCAGTGGTTCTTCGAGAACGTCCGCCCCGGCGACGTCGTCAACATCACCGGCTAACCTGCTACAGACTTGAAAAGGTCACCTTCGCGTTGTCATCGACGTGAAGGTGACCTTTTTCGTATCTACCCTTACCGATGGAAGGGTTATGACTCATGACGCCGTCGGGGCTGCAGCCGTTCACGCTCGGCATGGAGGAAGTTCTCGCCGCGACTGGTCGCGGCGAGCTGGAGGCTGCCGAAAAGTCCTGTGTTCGCTACGAGAGCTTGTCAGCCGGCGAGGTCGACTCGCACGCTCTTGTGGACGCGATGTGGGGCAAGACGTATCTCTACGCAGGGCGATTGGACGAGGCGTGCGCTCGGCTCCGGTCCGCAGTCTCCGGGACCCTGCCGGAGCCCTGGCTGTTGCTCGCTGCCGCCTGGTGGGCGCAGGCAGAGGTAGCGCGAGGACGAATCGACCAAGCACGGATCGCATTGAACCGATGCGGGCGGTCCCAGCACCACGAAGTCGAGTTCGCTCGCGCCTGGGTCCTCGTCGGCTCGGGAAAGCCGGTGCCCGCGATAAAGCGAGTGCTGGAAGTCGCCAGTCTGGCGAGCGTCGACGGCTCCGCGGCGGCGGTCGAGGTGGCTGCTCGTTATCTGGCCTTGCGGTTCGGCGATCGCACACAAGCGCGACGGATAATCATTGCTGCCGCGAAAGTGGACGGTCAGCTGGCGGCAACGTGCGGTTCGCATGCCGCGTGCCTCGAGCGCAATGACGGCGACGGCCTCGATGCGGTGTCCAGCCGGTTCGAATCTATGGGCGCGACGCTGCTCGCCGCGGAGGCGTCGGCACACGCTGCAGTCGCGCACGCCCGCAGAGGTAAGCGGAGCAAGGAACTCGTCGCGTCCTCGCGGGCTCAGCGGCTGGTTGTGCAGTGCTGTGCGGACGCGCGAACGCCTGCGATCGAATCGATCGTGCAGCCGGTGCAGCTGACCGCCCGCGAATCCGATATCGCGGCACTGGTGGCGGACGGCTTGTCGAATCGTCAGATTGCCGAGCGGCTAGCCATTTCCCTACGGACTGTGGAAGGCCACATCTACCGGATCTATTCGAAGCTGGCGATCGACCACCGCAACGATCTGGTCCGGCTGATCCGCGCCAGGTCGTGAGTAGTTCGGTCGTGGGAACACCGGGACGCAGATAGCGCTATCTTTTCCCCATGAACCGGTTCGGTGGCACCACCACAATCGCCCGATCGATCGACGAAGTATTCGCCTTCCTTGCCGACGGTGAAAACGACAAGAAGTTCAGCTCGCGAATCATCGAGATTCACAACACGACTCCGGGGCAGCACGGCGTCGGGACCGTGTACGTCAGCAAGGCGAAAGACCTGGGCCTGACGATGCAGCACAAGTTCGAGATCACCGCATTCGAGTCGCCGACGCTCATCAGGTGGAAAGAAATCCCGGGTGGTCCCGCATGGGTCGCCGAGGGAGGCTACGACCTCGAGGCAGTCGGTGCCCAGACGAAATTGACCTTCTTCAACGAGATCGCCGGCCGCGGTCCCGGCAAACTCCTCGCGCGCCTCGCCGCTCGTGGTGGAGCGAAGGCTGCTGACGCGTTCCTCGCCAGCCTCAAATCTGCCGTCGAAGCGAGCTGATGACAAGCGCGAGTACGAGGGTCGAATCAACCGACGGCGTGTCCCTCGCCGTATTCGAATCCGGCGACCCCGCAAAGCCCACAGTTGTTGCCGTGCACGGCTATCCCGACACGCACACGCTGTGGGACCGCGTCGTCGAGCTACTGGAGGACGAGTTCCACGTCGTCACCTACGACGTCCGCGGTGTCGGTGAATCCGACAAGCCGGTCGGCCGCGGCAACTACGTCATCGAGCAGCTCCTCGACGACCTCGCAGCGATACTCGACGCCGTGGCGCCCGATCAGAAGGTTCACCTGCTCGCGCACGACTGGGGTTCGATCCAATGTTGGGACGCCGTCATAGCGCCGGAATTCACCGATCGGATCGCGTCGTTCACGTCGATTTCCGGAGTCTCGCTCGACCATGCGGGAGTCTGGCTACGGACCGCGCGGCAACGTCCTCGCGCTGTCGTGCAACAGATGCTCGAGTCGTACTACACGGCGTTCTTCCAGCTCCCGGGCCTGCCCGAGTTCGCGGCGCGGTCCGGCGCCATCGATGCTGTCGCCAAGTTCGTCGGCAGGTTCGGCCGTGGCACAGGTTCCGGCGGTCCAGCCAGTGAGCGCACCGAAGAGGACATGATCAACGGGCTGGAGCTCTACCGAGCGAACATGCCGGTCAGGCTCAGCAATCCAGTGCCGCGCAAGACCGACATTCCAGTCCAGGTCATCGCACCCGGCAGCGACCTGCTCGTATCACCCGCGCTGCAAACTCAGGCGCCGGAGCCGTTTGTCAGCGACTTGCGGATCAGCGAGATCGAGGGCGGCCATTGGGTGGTCGCCGACCGCCCTGACCTCATAGCCGAGTTGACCAGGGCCTTCATCGCCGACCTACCCTCGTGAGTCTTTTAGGAGTCTATGGACTCCAAAAAGACTCACATGCGGGGAGCTGACGGTTGCTGCGGATCCATGCGCTGCTGCTCGGCGACCAGTTGGTTGCTCGCCCGACTTGCTGCCTTGGCTTCGCGGCGAGACTGCTTGAGTTCGCGCCGCGCTACCCGCGCTCGGCGGGCGTTCCCGCGTGCACCGGCCAGTAATACAGCCAACCCGAACAGCGCTACTGCGCCGACCGCCATACCCCACAGGAACAGCGACCCTGTCGTCCCGCTGACTTGGTAACCCAGGACCGAGAAGTTCTGCAGAGTGTCGGTGCTGCCGCTGTTGGTGGCATAAGCCGCGACGCCGACGATCACCGCTGCGACAAGTACGAGTGCTCCGATGATGACCATGACGACTCTTCTCCGCTCGTTTGCGATGTCTACCTGGGGGTTACCCGCCGAGTGGCATCGCGAAACGCCTAGGCGAAGGCAGCCAGCGCAGCGTCGAGTGTGGGGTAGATGCCGAATACCTGGTCGAGTCCGGTCAGCTTGAGGGGCCTGCTCGTCGCGGGACCGTCGGCAACGACACCGAATGCTGTGGCGGCACCGAGCCGCTGATGCGCGGAGACGAGGATCGACATGCCTGCCGAGGCGAAGAACTCCACCAACGCGAGATCGATGACGAGGGCGCGAGGATTGCCGTCTGCTGCCGCTGTGACCGCGCTTTCGAACTGGGCCGCCGTTGCCAGGTCCACTGTGCCTTCGACAGCCAACACGTTGATGTTGTCGCGCACGACGAGGGACGTCGTCAAAGCAGCACTTCGGGAGAACGCCGACTGTTCGTCGGGAGCCGTGGTCATGGCAGATAATGTGCCATGTCGAGGGCGGAAACGCACACTATTGCGTCTCGCCGAACTGTGAGATCGGACCATCGCCGTGCGGCTGGGTCAACCTGGTCGCCATTCTGACGACGGTGCCGTCGCCCGAATGGTCGATCTCCACTCGTCCGGTCAGTGCTCGCATCATCGTGATGCCTCGCCCTCGGATGGACGAGTCGTTCGACGGCGGTTTCCAGGTGCCGGTGTCGGCGACGGTGACGACGACCTCGTCGGAGTCGGCCTCTGCGACAACGGTGAGCGTGCCACCGATGGTATGTCGATAGGCGTGTTCGATCGTGTTGGTCAATGCCTCGTTCACGGCCAGCACGATGTCCGACACGAGGTCAGCGGGAATCGCGGCAGCTGTGAGCCACGAATTCAGCTGGCCGCGCAGCAGAGCGAGCTGTGCGGGTTCGGCGGGTGCGGTGATATGCAGATCAGCCGGCTGCTGCCGGTAGATGACGAGTGCGACGTCGTCGTCGTACCCGGCAATGGTCCGCAAGCCGGCGAGAACACGGTCTGCGGTGTCCTCAGGAGAGAGACCGGCTGCCTGCTCGAGCAACCTCGCGGCGCCGTCGATTCCGGTATCGATGGATTCGCCGTGCCGTTCGACGAGTCCGTCGGTATAGAGCATCAGGGTCGAGCCCGGCGGCAGAGTCTGCGTCTCTTCCGGCCGGGGTGAACAGTCGTAGGTCGCGAGCGGAACTGCTCTGGCACCCTCGAGCACCGTCACGCCGTCGGGTCCACAAAGCAGCGGCGGCATGTGTCCGGCATTGCTGAAGCACATTTCGCCGGTGTGTGGGTCGATCACTGCTGCGCACAACGTTGTGCAGACTGCGCCGGGAATGAGTTCGGCAACAGCGTCGAGCTCGTCGAGCAGTTGTCCGGGACTGGAACCGCGCAGCAACAACGCCCTTCCCGCGCTTCGCAATTGACCCATCACGGCGGCGGCCGCAAGCCCGCGACCGACGCAGTCGCCGACGATCACGCTGATACGGCCGTCGGGCAGCGTGACGACGTCGTACCAGTCGCCACCGATTTCGAGGGGCGGAACCGCAGGTTCGTAGCGAACCGCGAAGCGATGCGGCAGTTCGACGGACCCGAGCATCGCGCGCTGCAACGTCAGCGAGGCGGTGCGGGCCTGGTCGAAGTGACGAGCGCGCTGCAATGCGACGGTCAGCTGGCCGACCGCTAGTGCAACCAGGGCGCGGTCACCGGTCGTGATCACGCGGGGGTCGTCGTAGGACAGCACGAGCGCTGCGTCGTCCGCGCTACTGAGCGAGGCGACGACGCCCGCTGCGACACCGGGCGCCGCTGCGGGAATCGCAACGACGGTCAGCGCGGGCGAATGCCGTGCGTTGTCCAATTGCTCCTTGGTCCAGTCGTCGAGCGAGTCGTAGTCGGTCTCGCCGCTGGGCAGGTACCCGACCCCGCGCCGAGTTTCCTCCGGCCACACCGCGGCCACAACCTGGTGTGCGCCAAGCATGTTCGCCAGCTCGGTCAGTGCGACCGTGAAAACGTCGGCGACGCTGCCGGCCGCCGCGATGGAGGACGCGAGCCGCGCCAGTGCCTGTTCGCGACCCGCGGCGGCGCGTTCGGTGGTGATGTCACGCGCGGTGCCGACGAACATTCCGGAGTAGCCGGGATGCGCGGTGAGCGGATTGGAGCTGACAGCCACCCACAGCCGCCGACCGTCGCGATGGCGGATCTGGATCGTGAATCGGCCCGGCCGAGCGGCGATCGTCACCGGAGTTCCGGTGGTGATGGGATTGCCGATGATCCATGGATACGGCCAGCGGTAGGGCACGCCTTCGGGTCCGTACCCGGTGATGTCGCCGAAGGCTGCGTTGACTTCCACGATGTTCGCGTCGGCGTCGGTCACGAAGAATCCGTCTTGCAGCGACTCGACGAGAGCGCGGCGGAACGCATCGCGTTCGGCGAGATCTTCAGCCCGTTCGCGCTGCTGGCGGTACAGCCGCGTTTCATCGAGATAGCCGCGGGATGCGACGTCGAGGGCGATCAAGGACTGCAGCAGAAATTGCAGGTCACTGTCATCTGCGCGGCGCTCGGGGGATGCGACCAAGAGAAAGTGGGTTTCGATGACATCGAGAATGCTCACGCGGTGTTCCAGTGCCCACCGTCCGAGGTCGTGACCGACCGACAGACTGGTCTCGGTCCGCTGCTGCAGATGGTCGCGCAACGCGGCGCCGTACGCGGCCCGGAAGTCCTCGACAGGAGAGGTCATGCCGCGGTACCTCGATACCTCGCGACCAGGGCAACGGCGTCGTCGGTCGACCTGGCGCGGCGAGCCAAGATTTCCGCGGCGATCAGCTCTTCCGACTTCGTCGGATCGACGGCGTCGACGTGCTCGCCCGAGATCCCGTCGGACGCCATGATCAGCAGGTCTCCGGTCTTGATCGGGACGGCAGGGGGTACCACGATCGACGGCATTCGATACCCCACGATGCCGCCCGTGAGCAGTGCTGCTGCGCGCGTCTCCAGTCCTCCGGGTGCGATCGCTACCAGGGAAGACGACACGTTACCGATGCTCGCCCAGTGCAGCACGGGGTCGTCGAATCTGATGATCGACAACGATATTGCCGCTCCACGTGTGTCGGTCAATGCTTCGTGACACAACAGCATGAGTACATCGACCGGTTCGCCAGAATTGTCCGTGATCACTGCGACCGCGCGCTGGGCGGCGACGGCGGCATCCGCGCCGTGACCGAGGCCGTCGATAACGGCGAACAATGCCGAGCTACCACCGGTGTCGCAGGCGACCCACGCATCACCCGAAACATCCTCACCGGGTAGCGGCCGACCGGCGACTGCCCACTCGAGCGGTCCGATCCGACCACCCTCACGCATCGAAAGCCAACCACTTCCACAGCTCGATCAAGGTTCCCTGACCGGGGCCCGATGTGACTTCCAAGTGATCCATCAACCGGCGAGCGCCGGGTAGACCCAACCCGAGTCCGCCGCCGGTCGAGTAGCCGTCTTCGAGCGCGCGGGTGATGTCGGCGATCCCGGGCCCGTTGTCCGACGCACGCACGACCAGGGCTTTGCGGCCGTCCTTCTTCTCGAGTGACAGCGCGATCGAGCCGGTCCCGGCGTAGCTGGTGATATTGCGGGCGACTTCGGAGATGGCCGTCGCGATCATCGTGACGTCGGTCATGGAGAAGCCGAGATCCACGGCAAGATCCCGGCCGGCCTGCCGCGCGGTCACGATGTCGTCCGGCGTGTCGACCGCGACGACGAGATCAGCGGACACCGTCATATCCGTTCCACTGCTTTCGCTGATCGAGTCGACGATTCAACAGTGCCAGACCTTCTTCCAGGTCCAACGCGGTGCTCATGCCGTCGAACGTCAGGCCCAGCTGCACCATTGCGAATGCAACTTCCGGCTGCAGACCGACGATCACGGTAGCGGCGCCACGTAATTGGGTCATATGAGCAACGGTCCGCAGCGACCGCGCGGCGAACGAATCCATCACGTCGATCGCTGTCACGTCGACGATGATCCCCTGCGCGCGGTAGCGACTGACCCGCTCCATGAGATCGTCTTGCAAGCGCTGGGCATCAGCGTCCGTCAACGCCGCCTGGACGGTGGCGATGAGATAAGTGCCCTGCTTGAGAATCGGTACGGGCATGGAAGCGTGACCCTTGTCAGCGCGCGTCGCGGACGGACTCGCCCGCACGGGTGACTTCGTAACCGAGGAGGCGTTCGGCTTCCTCGATACCACCCTGCAGGTCGCCGACTGCGTTCATCTTGGACAGGTCGAGGCCTATCGTGACCAGCGTCAACGCGATCTCCGAGGACAGTCCGGTGATGATCACGCTCGCGCCCATCAGGCCGGATGCGTCGACGGTCTGCACGAGGTGGTTGGCGACGGTGGAGTCGATGGTCGGCACACCGGTGATGTCGATGACGACCACCTTCGCGCGGTTCGCGCGGATTGCGCGAAGCAACTGCTCGGTCAACTGGCGGGCGCGCTGGCCGTCGAGCACACCGATGATCGGCAGAATGAGCAGCTGTTCACGGACCTGCAGAACCGGCGTCGACAGCTCGCGAATTGCCTCCTGCTGCTGGCGAATGACGCGTTCGCGCTCTTGCACGAAGCTCACGCCCACGGTGTTGGCGATCCGGTTGGCTGCGGGCTCGTAGGCGTCGAGCACACGGTTGAGCAATTTGAAGTCCGACTGGTACTTCTCGAACAGCGAGCGCGCCAACACATCTCGCAGCAGGAGCACGATCCCGAGCACTTCGTCGGTCTCGACGCCCCGCGGAATGATGCGTTCGGACAAGTCGCGCGCGTAGGCCTGCAGCGCCTCGACGCTGCCGGTCTCCAGTACCTCGACGTAGTTGTCGTAGACCGACGTCGCTTCGGAGAACACTTCGTCGGAGGTCATCGCGGTGAGCAATTGCGCTTCGGTGATGCGCCGCGCCCATTCCTCACGCAGCACGGTCCGGTTCTGCCGAAGGTGCTCGACAAGCTGAGGCAGCAGGCTCTCACTCGATGCTGCTGCCGACTGAACCGTGTTGTCGAACGAACTCTGAGCCATCGCACATCCTCGACCGTGTGGGTGATCTTCGAAACAAATCGTGAATCTGTTAGCTACCTCGCGCTTAACTCTCGCTCGCGTGGGTAACCGCAAGCATAGGACCGCCTACTAAGTGAAGGGATCTCGACCGTGCGCAGTGTGTCGCTAGTGACCAGGGATGACTTCCGTATGACGGTCGCCACGGCGGACGCTGCCGAAATCGGTTCGGTGCGAGAGGCATTGGCGGAGTGGTTGGGTCACTTGCCCTTGACTGTCGAGCGCACGTCCGACATCGTTCTCGCCTGCTACGAAGCGATGGCCAATATCGTCGAGCATGCGTACAGCGGGACACAGATTCCGTCGTTCGAGATCACCGTTGCCAACAACAAGCTTGCGCGTCGAATCTCGATCACGATCGCCGATCACGGAACCTGGCGAACCCCGGACCCGGAAGCCGACATCCGCGGTCGAGGGCTGGCATTGCTGACGGCGCTGTGCGACCGCGCCGATGTGGTCACCGAGCGCACGGGAACAACGGTCTTGATGAGCTGGGACGACACTCTCTGATCAACCTGCTTCACGAACAAGCGATGGCGACTCGACTCGGTTCGGTCTCGACCGTACGGCCCTGCTCCATCCGAACTCGCTTTCCTCGCTGACGCGTTCGAGATCGGATACCCGCCCCTGGTGAGCGCTCGAACATCGTGGGAAGGTGCATCCATGCACCCTTTTCGCGCAGCCGTCGAGGCCAAAGATGTCGATGCAATCTCCCGCCTGTTCACCGACGACATTGTGTTCCGTAGTCCGATCGCCCATAAGCCGTACGAGGGCCGCGAGATGGTCGCCGTCATTCTCCGCGCGGTGATGCAGGTATTCGAGGACCTCACCTATGAACGCGAAATCGGCGACGAGACGGCGAACGATCATGCGCTCGTGTTCAACGCCCGCATCGGCGAGCTACAGATCCAGGGTTGCGATTTCCTGCACACCCGCGAGGACGGATTGATCGACGAGTTCACGGTGATGCTTCGGCCGCTGAAGGCAACCATGGCTTTCGCCGAGAAGATGTCGGTCAAATTCGCGGAGGCGGTGAACGCGTCTACCTCACAATCGTGATGGCGCGAGTTGGCGCTGCTCTTCGATCGCTTCGGGCGTGCCCGGCACTTCGGTACCGCGCAGCGAGACGCCCTTGGTCTCGATGAGGAAGTAGGCCGACACGATCCCGATGAGGCATGCGCCGAGCATGTAATACGCGGGAACCAGGTTGCTTCCGGTGGCGCCGATCAGTGCCTCGTTGACAGCAGACGCGGTGCCGCCGAACAGCGAGGTCGCAACGTTGTAGCCGATCGCGACGCCGGCAAATCGAACGATGGTCGGGAACATCGCGGGGAAAGTCGCCGAGATGGTCGCGAGTTGCGGCGCGTACAGCATGCCGAGCACCGCGAAGCCGATGATGGCACCGGCGAGGTTGGTCCCGATGAGTAGATACATCGGTATGACGGCGATGACCAGCGCGGCACACGAGAACAGCCACATCGGCCGCCGACCGACTCGGTCCGACAGCATTCCGAAGAACGGCAGAGTCACCAGCATCGCGACCTGGCCGAACAGCGGGACCAGCAGGGCGTCGGATTCGTCCATGTCGATCGTCGTCTGCAAGTACGTCGGCATGTAACTGAGCAAGGTGTAGTTCACGACGTTGAGCGCGATCACCAACCCGAACAACGTGAGAACGCAACGCGAGTACTTCACGATCAGGTCTTTGAAGACGACGGTGACTGCGCCCTCGGTCGCGTTCTTCGCCTCCAACTCCCGGAATATCGGGGTGTCCTCCATCCGGTTTCGCAGATACATGCCGATCAGTCCGAGCGGTGCCGCAACGAAGAACGGCAGCCGCCAGCCCCACGATTCCAGCGCCGTAGCGTCCAGGACGTTGACGAGGAACAGCGCGATCGCGTTACCGAGGACGAAGCCGGTCAAGGTGCCGACCTCGAGGAAACTGCCGTAGAAGCCGCGCTTGTTGTCGGGTGCGTATTCGGCCATGAACGTTGCGGCGCCACCGTATTCGCCGCCCGCGGAGAACCCCTGCACGATGCGTGAGGCGTAGAGCAGGATCGGCGCCCAGATGCCGATGGTCTCGTACGAGGGAATCAGGCCGATGAACACCGTGGATGAGGCCATCAGGATGATCGTCATCGCCAGGACGCGCTTGCGTCCGATCTTGTCCCCGAGCGGACCCCAGAAGAGCCCGCCGATCGGCCGGATCAGGAACGAGATCGCGAACCCGACCAGCGTGTACAGAACACCGTTGCTGCCTTCGGGAAACAGTGAAGCCGCGATGTGGGTGGTCAGATAGGCGTAAACGCCATAGTCGAACCACTCGACCGCATTTCCGATCGCCGAGGCACCGATCGCTCTGTGCAGAACGTTCGGTTCTTTGGGCATTGGCTTCTCCTGTCGGGTCATTTGAGACTCGGAGCGAATACCCCGGTGCCGACAGCGCCAAACCCTCTGCGTCAGATCATGTCTTTGCGGCCCAGCCAGCGCAGGGTCGGCCAACCCAAGAACACCGGGAGCCAGCAGGTCAGGACCCGGTAGAGGAGAACGGACGGCACGGCGATCTCGGCGGCAAGGCCGAACGCGGCGAGTCCACCGATCAGTGCCGCTTCGACGGCGCCGACGCCACCGGGTGTCGGAGCGGCAGAGGCGAGAGTGCCACCGATCATCGTCACGACCGTCACGGTCACGAATGTCGTACCGCCACCGAAGGCTTCGATGCTGGCCCACAGTGCCAGTGCGGCGCCGAGTGTCGTCGCGCCGCAACCGAGGATGATCAGTGCGGACCGCTTCGGGTCACGCGCGAGCTCGCTCAGTTCGCCGAAGACTTCTTGTATTTGCGGCCGCACAGCATCGCGCAGCCAACGCCGCAAGGTCGGCACGAACATGAATGCGCCGAGGATGCCAAGTGCGACACCGGCTATCAAGTACAAAACCGTCGCCCCCGGCACGAAGTGCGATAGGTCGGCGGACGTACCGGCAACGACGCTGAACAAGATCAACAGGCCGACGTGGGTGATGACCTGGACCGACTGTTGCAGTGCCACAGCGGCAGTCGCGCGGACTGCGCCGAGCCCGCCTTTCTGCAGGAACCGAACGCTCAATGCCAGGCCACCAACGCCGGCGGGTGTGGTAGTCGCGGCAAAGGTGTTGGCCACCTGCATGATTACGAGGTTTCTGAACTTGACCAAACCGGAGGCACACGCCCACAACGCCGCCGCCGCACCGACGTAGGTTAGTGCCGAGATCCCGAGCCCCAGTAGGGCCCACCACCATTTCAGTGTTTTGAGCTGCGTGAAGAAGGTAGGGACCTGGCTGATGAATGGATACGCGACGTACACCAGGCCGATGAGCAGCACCAGCTGGATGAGCTGATTGCGGCTGAACCTCGTGACCTGCTCGGCCTTGATCTGTTCGGCCTGAGTCTGTTTCAGCACTTCTTCGCGAGTAGCCGTCAGCACGGCGCCGGAGTCGGGCACGGACTTGCGAATGCGTGCCGGCATAGCCGATTTCGTCAGTCGCCGCGATGCCGCGACGACTGCGTCTTCGCCGAATCTGTCGATTGCCGTACGCACCGTTCGGACCTCGCCGAAGAGGGCGGTCGAGGTGATGAGCAGTTGGGCAATGTCGGATTGCAGGTGCGAGTCGGAGGCGCCCAGTTCGGCATTCCCGAACCCTCCGAACAGGATTGTGCCGTCCTCGATGCGTAGTTCGGCGGCGCGTAGATCGCCGTGCGAGATCTGGTGCGAATGCAGGATCTTCAGCGAGTTCCAGGTGCTGCACGCGACCATTGCGTCGTCGATCGGCGCCAGGGCGCTCCCACGGGAGGGGCTGTGCGCGTAGAGCTCCCAGCCGCGCTCCAGCGTCGATACCGCGATCGGCTTGCTGCTCGCCAGGCCAAGATCGCCGATAGCAATGCCCATGAGTGCGCGATGCTCGACCACGCGATGCATCGACGCGTGAAAAGGCGCGCTTTCGCTCTTGCGGAAGGTCAGCCAACGCCAGAACTGACGGACAGCGCCTGCACTTCGCTGATTCTTTCCGTACAGCTCGACGATCACTTGCTCCGCGTCCTCGGTCGCTGCGGAAAGCACCAGCGGGCCTGGGCCGCCGGGTTGTACGACAGTGAAGCCGGTGACGGTAAGGTCGCGGCCCGCCAGCACACGGACCGCTCCATCGAGTGGGACCTCCAAAGCGGGAGTCCCGACGACCAACACGACCAGAGCGCCGACGAACCAACCGACCACGAGCCCGAGCATCGAGCGGGCAGGGACCACGGTGCTGACGACGAGGTGAATCGGGACGAATGCCAGCAGCATGGTCCACCACCAGCGTCGCCACCGTGTCGGCAACCAGGGACCGGACACAGTGAGGACGGCCGCGAGCATTCCGATCCAGCGCGAATCGTCGACAAATTGCGCCAGGAAGGTGTCGAGCCGTGCGGGGTTGAGATGCCACTCGGGCGGTGACATGTCGTTCGCTACCAGCGAGAGCGTTATTCCCGCGATCAGTCCGGAGGCCGCGTAACCGATCAACAACTTCCAGCGACGACCGATGATCAGCCCGAGCAGTACGGCGAACGGTAGCGCGAGAATCGCCACGCCATACAGCAGATAGATGAAGTTCGACTGGCCAGGAGTGAAGACGCCGACGATGTCGGACACCGACCCCTCCAGCGCGTGCCACTGGCTGCGCGTGACCACCGATCCCGCCACGACGATGGCGACCGCGATGGCTGAGAGCACGACGCGGATGATGTCGGCAGTCCGGCGGATCAACGGTTGCAGCAAGCTGCCCGCGACAACGATCTCCCGCCCGTCGACTCGCATGTCGCAATGACTCTTTCAGATCGAGACCACACCGCAGCCACCTGCGGCTTTCGATCAACTTACAGCCGACCGCCCCGAATGCCGCGATTTATGCTGCGATCATCGACCCCTCACAGGGAACGTAATTCGCGCTTGAGCACCTTACCTGTGGGGTTGCGTGGGAGTGTGTCTAGGAACGTGACCTCGCGCGGCACTTTGAACCGGGCGAGGTGGGCGCGTACATGCTCTTTGACGTCCTCTTCGGTCAAGGTGTGGCCCTCGCGGACAACGACGAAAGCGCGCAGCCGTTGACCGTACTTCTCGTCGTCGACGCCGAGCGCGCTGACTTCTTCGATCGCGGGATGACCGCTGAGCAACTCCTCGATCTCACCGGGAAAGACGTTCTCGCCGCCGGAGACGATCATGTCGTCGTCGCGTCCGTCGATGTAAAGCCTTCCGGCCGAGTCGAAGTGGCCGACGTCGCCGGACGACATCAAGCCTTGAATTCGCGCCTTGTCGCCGCCGCCGGTGTAACCCTCGAACTGAATCGAGTTGCCGACGAAGATCCGGCCGGTCGTCCCTGCCGGGACTTCTTTTTCGTGCTCGTCGAAGATCTTCACGACCGCGCTGCGCACCACGCTGCCGACGCACCCTGGTTCGACGGCAAGGTCGTCCGGCGTCGCAATCGTTGCGTAGGCGACTTCGGTCGAGCCGTACAGGTTGTAGACGACCGGACCGAAGGTGTCGGTGACGCGTTGGCACAAATCTGCGCCCAGTTGGGAGCCGGCGACAAAGATGATCCGCAGCCGGGAAAGGTCTTTTCCTGCAAACGAATCCGGATCCAGGTCGACCAGCCGCTGCAACATCACCGGGACTGCGATCATCGCCGTGGCGCCGTGCCGGTCGAGGCTGTCCACCACAACTTTCGGATCGAAGCGGCGCCGAATGACAAGGGTCGAGCCCAGACCGATCGCCAGCATCGCATGGGCGAACCCGAGCGTATGAAACAGCGGCGCAGGGCATTCGGTCACTTCACGCGCCCGGAACGGCACCTTGCTGAGGATTGCACCAAGGGGTGCAAGCGATTTGGGCTCTGCGCGCGGGGCGCCCTTCGGTGTGCCGGTGGTCCCGCTGGTGAGCAGAATGATCTTGGCGGCCTTGGTCACCCGCTTCGGTGCCGATCGCTTGTTCTTGGCGATCAATGCGGCCAGGGTGTCGTCGCCCGGGGTGTCGGCCCAAGCTCGATAGCGTCCGCGACGCGGCTGCACGTCGCCGAGGATGTCGGCGTACTCGTCGTCGTAGACCAGCAGGTCCGTGCCTTCGCGCTCCGCGACTTCCTTGAGCTGCGGACCCGCGAAATCGGTGTTGAGCAACACGATCCGGGCACCGCATTTCGCCGCCGCAAACAGCGCGTAATGGAAGCCTCGGTGATTGCGAGCGAGGATCGCGACGCCCTCACCGTCACGCAGGCCTTGCGCACGCCAGGCGTTGGCAATGGCGTTGGAATGTTGGTCCAGTTCGCGGAAGCTGACCGTGCCGAGCTCGTCGAGGATGGCGGCGCGGTCGCGATAGCGCTGACCTGCGACTGTGGCGAGCCCGCCGAGCAGTCCGGAGCGGAGGACGCCAGCCCCCATTTTGGCGAGTCGGTCCGGGCGCTCGGGCGTCACGAGGCCGGCGCGGACGCCGAGGAATCCGTAATAGAGCTCGTCGAGCGCGCGACGGGCAGTGCCGTCCGCCAGGGATACGAGCGTCTTTGCTGCGTTCACGCTTCGATGGTGCCACGCGCGGATCGCGACGATCTTGGCAGTGCCTAGCGAATCACCGTGCTGCAGCCAGCGGCGGCGGGGGTGCCGGAGAGCCGGTCGGCAAGCCAGTCGAAGGCGATCGGCTTACCAGTGGTCGAGACCGTGGGGTGGTCGCCGGGCAGTTCTTCCAGGCGCACGGATGCGCCGGCTGCGCACCATTCGTTCTGGAGATTCTCGGCTCCCTCTTTCGGGATCCAATAATCTTGGAGGCCTTGGTAAATGAAGATCGGCGCGCGGGGTGGCTTAGCGCCCATGCGGTTTTCGGCAATCACATCGCGAATCACGGGATCGGTGAACGAGTTCTGATCCTTTGCCAACGCTTCGATCGGCAACATGAAGATGCCTTGGACGGAGAGGATTTCGCCGCATTGATCCTTGTTGACCTGCATGAGCCGCAATCCGTTCGCGTTGTACAGCCGAAGCAGTTCGGGATATTCGCGGGCCAGGCCGGTGGATGCCGCCAGGTACAGCCCGGAACCGATCTGACCGTTGAGCGACCGATGCAGAATCGTGTAGTCGGTCGGTGGACCGCCGAGTGCGACGCCGACGATGTTGAGTTCCGGCGCGTAGTGCGGGGCCAATTGCGCGGCCCAGCCGGACGCGATCGCACCCCCTGAATACCCGGTGATCCCGATCGGCGCGGTCGACCGCAGACCGAGTTCGGCACGGTTGACAGCTGCGCGAAGCGAATCGAGGACCGTGTGGCCCGACACGAGTCCGGCCGAGTACGCCTGCCGCGGACCCTGGTAGTCAGTGACCACAACGGCGAAGTTGCGTTCAAGCAGGCTCGCGACCGAGTTGACCTCCGCGCCGGTACCTCTCGGGAGGGTGTACGACGGCGCGCAGGTGTTGCCGAGCGAGTCGATCGCGAAGTTGTAGGAGATAACTGGGCGAGGTCCGCCGCCGGTCCACGGTGCGGTCGGGACAATGACGCTGGTCGCTGCGGCAATCGGCCGGTCCTTGGAATCGGTCGATCGAAAGAGCAACTGCGTTGTTCTGGTCGAAACCGACAAGCTTGGGATGCTGACTTCTCGGTCGCGCAGCACGGTGCCGGGCGCGGTGGCTTCGAAGCCTGAAGTGGCGTTGAACCACGGATCGCCAAGGGGCGTCGGCAGATACAGCGGCGGATCGGGCTTCGGATCGATGAGATCCGCCGGATCGGCGTGGGCTGTCATCCCGGTGCAAGTCGCCAATGCCGCAGTCAGAGCCAATGCCGCGCTTGCCAACCGAGTTCTAACCACCGTGCAGCCACCGATCCTTCAATTGCCCGTGGTGTTCCCACCATTGTTCGATTGTGGCCGGATTGGATCCTGGTCCTGGCGGTGGGGTCTCACCGGGAAACAATCCGAATACGTTCGGCTGGCCAACTTTGTCCTCGGTTTGCGGTGGCGCGGACTCCGCCGGTGTGGGCTTGGCGGCAGGTGGGGGCGTCCAGGCAACGGGCGGCGCGGCTGGTGCTGGTTCGGCAGCGGGAGAACGTTCCGCCACCGGCGCCGGTTGTTTCGCAGGAACTGGTGCAGCCGCCGGAACCGGTGCAGCCGCCGGAACGGGTGCGGGGAGCTGCGCGGCGTGCATTACGACCGCGTCGTTTCCCGCCGACGTTGTGGTGAGTTCGGTGATCCCGAATCCAGCGAGCGCGAGCACTGCGGCCGATGCAGCAACGACGAGGATCCGTCGGTCACGGCGTGGTGACGCAATAGGTTCGACTGGGACGGTCGCTTCTGGCTCGCGGAGGTCTCGGGCGAGCAGTGCGGCACCGATCGCTTCGGCGGATTCCGACTCGGGCGACTGGATGACGGGAACCTCGAAGACCAGTTCCAATACGGGTGCCACCTCGGGTGCGTCGGCAGACGCCCCCAGCACGAGAATCGCGTCGGGCGTTGCATCGACCGAGTCGAGCAGCGACCAGGCCTGACTCGCGGATCGGCCGACAGCGCTCGCGTCGACGTCGCCGTCTGTCGTGCCGGAAGCAAGAACTGCTGTGCGGTCGGCGTTCACAACGGAGAGAGCTTTGTGGTTCGGTGCGAGCTCGTATACCAACAGTGTCGCGAAGTCGTCGAGGCCCGGAATGTCACGGACGGTGGCAAGCAAGGCCGCGTCGCCGACGACCACCGACGACTCGTTCCACCGGCCCGATGCCAAACGTGACTCGATCGCCGACTGCTGCTCTACGGTCTGGCACGCGACGACGGTGCCGTCGATCGCTTCGTCCGGACCCAACTGCTCCTCGAGCGCATCGAGGACCGACGCGACTGCCGCAGCGGCGGCTGGATCTGATTCCGACTTCAGGTCGCGTTCGCGGTGGTGCAGTACGTGCGGTGAATCGTCGGCCAGGACGACTGCACGCACCACCCCGAATTCGGTCGAGACGCCGATCGTGGCCATGCCATATACCTCCGCAGTAAGAAAGCTCCCTTCTGGTCTTCGCTTCCGATCGATCGGCGGATGAGAATCGGTCCGAAAAAGATTCTCGAGATCCGTGTCGAAATGCTGGAGCCCCACCCCTCACAAACAATGCTCAGCGATGAGCTGCGCGGACCTGCTCCGGGTCGAGTACGAGATCGATCGAGGTGATCCGCCCGTCGACGATGTGCAGGCTCGCGAACGCGATGAGCCCTTTCGGTCCGGGCACCCGAACACCTGCGCCGCCGTCGACCAGAGCGGGCTCGCACAACTTCAACACCTTTTGCCGCAACGCAAGCCGAGCGACGTCTGCCGCGCCGACCATGTGCTCCGGATCCAGCCCAGGACGCCGTCGTCCGATGTCGGCGTTGAACACGACGTCCGGATGCAACAGTGTGACCAGTGCGTCGAAATCACCGTTCCTGGCCGCTGCCAGGAAGGCGACGACAACGTCGCGCTCACGGGCGAGGTCGCGGTGGGGTGCAGGCTCGCCTTGTACGCGTCGGCGAGCACGGCTCGCGAGTTGCCTTGTTGCAGTGGGTGTTCGGTCGACCATCGGCGCTATGTCGTCGAAGGACATCCCGAACATGTCGTGCAGGACGAACGCAAGGCGCTCGCTAGGCGACAACGTATCCAGCACGACGAGCAACGCCAGACCGACCGAATCGGCAAGGACCGCTTGAGATTCCGGATCGCTGCGCGCGTCGGCTACCGTTTCGACCGGCCAGTCGTCGACGACGTGCTCGGGGCGTGAGCGACGCCGGCGGAGCATGTCGAGGCACACCCGGCCGACGACGGTCGTGAGCCAGGCGCCCATGTTGTCGATCGGGCCGTCGTTGCGGTCCAGCCGCAGCCACGCCTCCTGCACCGCGTCCTCGGCATCCGTTTTCGAGCCCAGCATTCTGTACGCAACTGCCGACAGTTGCGCCCGGTGCCGCTCGAAATCCTGAATCATTGCCATACATCTTCGACGTTTCGGCGGAGGAATGTGTGACGGCGTCACATTCTCGAGGCGCCGTCCGTCGAGCAGATATGACTACTACAACGATCCAACCACCCACCCTGGCGAGCGGCAGAGGGAAGCTCACGCTACTTCTGTTGTGCGCCATAGCCTTTCTCGACTTCGTCGACGGCGTCATCGTCAACGTCGCGCTGCCTGCAATCCGCGACGACCTGGGCTTTTCGGTACAAGCTCTGCCCTGGGTACTGACCGCATATCTACTGACTTACGGCGGTTTCATGCTCCTCGGTGGGCGTGCGGCAGATCTACTCGGCCGACGGCGAGTGCTCCTAGCGGGCATGACCGCCTTCGCTCTCGCATCGACGATCGGTGGCTTCGCCGCAACGGCAGAAGTGCTGGTCGGAGCCCGATTGCTCCAAGGTGCTGCGGCAGCGTTGATGCTGCCCGCTGCGTTGTCCATCCTCACGACAACCTTCCGCGAAGGATCCGACCGCAACAACGCGGTAGGTGCGTGGGGCGGCGTGGCCGGGGCAGCATCAGCCGCGGGCGTTCTGCTCGGCGGTGTGCTCACCGACGGTCCGGGCTGGCGCTGGGTCTTGTTCGTCAACCCGCCGATCTGTCTGGTTCTGCTGGTCGCGACTGTTCGGCTCATTCCCGATGACCGCGGGGAATTACGCCGGAGCTCCGATATCCCGGGCGCCGTGCTCGTCACGTCCGGGATGTTGCTGCTCGTCTACACGATCGTCTCGGCTCCCACGGAAGGTTGGCTGTCGCTCCGCACGGTCGGTGGTTTCGTCGGCGCCGCCGCGCTGTTGGTCGCGTTCGTAGGCAACGAATTACGCTGTGCCGATCCGCTGGTGCCGATGTCGATCTTCCGGATCAAGGGACTCGCGGCCGCCGACATCACTCAACTGGTCGCGGTAGCAGGCATTCTGTCTGTCTTTCTGTTTCTGACTTTGTACATGCAGAACGTATTGGGCTACAGCCCGTTACAGACTGGACTCGCGTACCTGCCGACCACCATCGGGGTCGGGGTGGCTGCCGGGTTGTCGTCGCAACTGATCAGCCGGTTCGGCACACGCCCCATCGCTGCGGTGGGCGCGACGATTGCATCGATAGGAATGGGTTACCTGTCGACGATTCCCGTCGACGGCAGCTACGTGACGGACGTCCTGCCCGGATTGCTCGTCATGTCGATCGGACTCGGCTCCGTCTTCGTCGCCGTGACAGCAGCCGCGAATGCCGGCGTTCCAGCCGACAAGTCAGGGCTCGCGGCCGCCCTGCTCAACTCGTCGCAACAGCTGGGTGGCGCGCTGGGCATCGCAGTCTTCTCCGCAATCGCCTCGGCTCACACGAAAGGGCTGCTCACGGCTGGGCAACCCATGAACGAGGCTTTGACCTCAGGATTCCGGTGGGGGCTCTTCGCCTGCAGCATGTCCTTGCTGGCCGCGGCATCGCTGGTATTTCGCACTCACAACACGCGTGGTTAGCGCCTGAAAAAGTTTCTCGAGATTTGTGTCGAAATCCTGTCGAGTCGCTCGACGTGTTGGCAAGGAGCAAGAAAACCCACGCCGAAGGAGCTCGACATGACCGCCACCATCGCTTCCGCCGTCCCCACCACCAGCACGAACACGATCTCGAGGAAGGCCCGCAACGCTGGCCGCGCCATCAGCGGCCTCGTCGTCGCCTTCCTGCTGTTCGACTCGCTGTCGAAGATCGCCGGCGTTCAGGCAGTGAAGGATGCTTCCGCCGAACTCGGCATCCACGCCCATCTGGTGCCGGTGATCGGCATCGTGTTGCTCGCGTGCGTCGCCTTCTACGTCGTTCCCCGCACCTCGATTCTCGGCGCGGTCCTGCTGACCGGCTACCTCGGCGGTGCGGTCACGATCAACATGGTCAACGAAAAGCCGCTGGTCAGCACCACGTTGTTCGCGGTGTACTTCGGCGTCGCAGTGTGGGCGGGAATCTGGCTGCGTGACTCCCGGGTCCGCGCGATCATGCCGGTCCTCATCGGCAAGTAACCCCAACCCTCGTGAGTCTTTTAGGAGTCCCTGGACTCCTAAAAGACTCACGACCGTTTGTGCTATTTGGCGCCCAACCCGGCCTTCACGGCACGGGAGAGTCCGTCCGCGAGAACTTCTTCCTGACCAGCCTCGACGGCGTCCAGCACCTGTGCGACGACGTCCTCGGGGCTGACCTTCGCTTCGGCGACGTTCGCCGCCATGTCGGTGTCGATGTAGCCCGCGTGAACGCCGACGACCAGTGTGTTCTGCGCACTCAGTTCCTGCCGGATCGCGTCGGTCAGCGACCACACAGCCGACTTGGACGCGGCGTAGCCGCCAACGGCGGGGAAGGTGATCCAGGACAGTACCGACGCCATGTTCACCAGAGCGCCGCCACCATTACGTCCGAGCACTGGCGCGAATTGCCGCGACATTTCGAGGGTGCCGAAGTAGTTCGTCTCCATTTCGGCACGAGCGCCATCCAGGTTGGGCGCGCCGATCAGTCCGCCGCCCCGCAGGATGCCTGCGTTGTTGATCAGCAGCGTGGTGTCCGAGCACTGCGCGACAGCTGCAGCGACACTCTTGGGGTCGGTGATGTCCAGCTGAACTGGGATCACGCCAGCGTCATCGATGGTGCCCGGATCCCGCGCCCCGCCGTACACCTTTGCGCCACGCGCGACGAGGGCTTGCGCGAACGCGCGGCCCAACCCTCGATTCGCGCCAGAAACGAATGCAATCGAACCTGCTATCTGACTATGCAATGCCATAGTCAGATGGTACGACCCTGACTATGCTTTTAGCAAGCCTGCTCCTGCTGCGCTGTACACCGCCCGCAAGTAAGCCTCGCTGCGCGGCGAACCGACCAGGCCGAGGCCCATCTTGTTCATCATGTAGGTCGCGGTCATTCGGCGGTCGAGGTCCATGATCACCATCGAGCCACCCCATCCGCCCCAAAAGCAGATCCGGTCGTTCGGGATGTAGGGCACGGTATCGAGCTGCGGCAGCCCGAAGCCGATCCCGAACCGCAGGGGGCAGGCGAGCACCAGGTCGATGCCGTTGGATTGCTCATCGAAGATGAGGTCGATCGTCTTCGGCGTGAGCAATTGGACCCCGTCCACCGCTCCGCCCAGCGTGATGGCCGACATGATTCGCGCGAGCGATCGAGCATTGCCATGGCCGTTGAAGGCGCCGAGATCGGCGCGGCGCCATTCGGCAGTGCCGGCAACAGTCGCATCGAGCGGAGGCGAGGTGAAGGTCTTCCGCATGATGTTGTCTTCCGGGAGGATCGTGAGATCGATCGGCATCGGGGGCGGCGGGACGATCTCTGCGATTCGGTCCCAATCCTCTTCTCGCGCGCCGATCTGAAAGTCTGCGCCGAGTGGGCCGGCAATCTCCGTAGCGACGAAATCCTTCAAGGTCTTACCGCTGACCCGGCGGATCAGTTCGCCGACGAGGTGTCCCTGGTTCTGTGCGTGATAGCCCGACGCCGTACCGGGCTCCCACCAAGGCGCTTGCGCTGCAAGCTTTTCCGTCGCCTTCGTCCAGTCGTAGAGATCGTCTACGGCAAACGGCGGTTCCCAGCCTGCGACGCCGGAGGTGTGGGAAAGCAGATGCCGAACTTCGACGGACTCCTTGCCGTTCGCCGCAAACTCCGGCCAGTAATCGGCAACTGGCGCATAGACATCCAATTCACCGCGATCCACGAGCATGAGCGCGGCGAGGTTCATGACAGTCTTCGTCGAAGACCACACGTTGGTGATGGTGTCCGCGGTCCAGTCGATGCTCCGATCGGCGTCGCTGTAGCCGCCCCACATATCGACCACGGTCTCGCCGTCGATATCGATGACGATCGACGCGCCGAGCTCCTCGCCGTTTTCGAGGTGTCGCTCGAGTTCGATGCGCACGCCCTCGAATTGATCGGCACATTCGCCGTGCACGCGGGACTCGGTCATTGCTGGCTCCTTTTCGGTTTGTATTGCTGATCGCCGAGCAAGGCGGCGATCGCGATCGCCGCCTTGCTCGCGTCGGGACGCTCTCCTGTGATCAGGTCGGCATAGATGAAGGATTCGGCGACGCGTGCGATCAGGTATGCAAGATCGTGCGCGCTCAGCGAGTGGGACAGGTGTCCGCGATCGAGCTCCTGTTGCAGTAATCGTTCTGTGGCGCTGACCATTTCGTGCTGCACGATGCTCGCTTTCGTGGTGAGCAGACGAAGGGCGCGCTCCGGTTCGCGTTGCAGAAAGACGCGAAAGTAGGGCGCGTCGATGAGGTCCTGAACGAACTTGCCGGTGGCATCCGCGACGCGAGCCGGCCCGGTGGATTCGGTCTGCTCGATCGCATTGCGAAAGGTCGGAGCCCCCAGTGACCACAGCACGGTGGCGAGCAGCTTGTCCCGGTTGCCGACCCACCGAAACAGCGTGGTGCGGTCGACGCCCAGGTCTGCGGCGAGCTTCTGCATATCGACACGTTCGCCAGCGATGAACGCCTGCCGAGCCGCCTGGACGGCCATTGCCGCACTGGGTTGACTGTGGCCTGCGTCACTCACACGTGCAACATACGCTCAAACGTTGCAACAAATCAAGAGATGTTGCGGCGGAGCTCCAACGCTTGAACTTGCCCACTGCCGGCCATGCCGCCTATGCCGTCCGTGCCGCCCCACGCGGCGCCGACCAGGTACAACGTGCTGCCATCGTCGCCACCGAGCGCACAATCGAAACAGCCGCGATCCATCTCGACGGTCTGCAAGACCGCTCCGCCCTCTGCGACCCGCACGCACCGCTCGCCAGGGACCGTGGCGAACCACACCGAATCGTCTGCGCCGATGCAAATGCCATCCGGCGCAACGCCTTCCCCTAAAGACGCCCACAGTCGACGATTCGAGAGGGAGCCGTCGTCGGCTATGTCGAACGCCGTGAGCGCGAAGGCATACGACTCGGCGACGATGAGCGTCGAACCGTCGGCGGTGACGGCCATTCCGTTGGGAAACGCGAGACCGTCGGCGACCTGCTCAGCCTTGCCGTCGGGGCGCACCAGCGCGACGCAACCGGGCTTGAATTCGCCTCCGGGGAAATCGAATCCGATGTTGTTGGCATAGACATTGCCATGACTGTCGACGACGATGTCGTTCCAGCCGAACGGTGAAATACCGCTCAGGTCGGCATGCGGTTGCACCGTTGCAGCACCGTCGAGGGTGAGCAGTCCGCTCGGACCCGTGACGATCAGCCGACCGTCTGGCAGCCAGTCGAAGCACGATGGCATGTAATCCAACTGGGCCATCACCTCGGCATTGCCGTTCGAATCCAAGGCGAGAATCTGCTGCGCGAACCAATCTGCGAACCACACTCTGCCTTCGTGCCATCGGACCGACTCGACCAGACCGTGACCGCTGGACAGAACCTGCACCTCGGACATCCAAATCCCCTCACTCTCGACACCCCGGCCCTTGTGAGTCTTTTTGGAGTCCCTGGACTCCAAAAAGACTCGCGAGCTAGAAGGAACGCCAGGCCGCTTCCAATCGTTTTGCTCGGACGCGCCCGGCGATGTTCAGCAGCGGGCGGTCGCGTTGCCACCGCAGCCGAACGGCCTCGTCCGCCGACGGCCACAATGCTTCGATTTCCTCGGTCAGCCCCGTTGCGAGGCTGAACACGCCGCCTAGTGCGACGTGCACGGCAGGCGAACTGGGGTCGGCCTGACCGAGACTTCGAAGGGCGGCGATAACCGCGAGCGTCTTCTCCTGGGTTACCGTCGGCCAACCGGACCGGCGCGCGACCTGCAACAACCAGCCGAACACGGCGGCGAAGACGTGAATGTCCTCGATCGTGCGAAAAGGCTTGAGGTACTTGGTGTATCCGTCCCCGGCCAGCACCTCTTCGGACGTCACACGGACGCCGGTCAGAGTCATCTCGGCATGCGGTACTTCCGGGATGAACGGCAGTGCGGGAAGCTCGCGCAGCGTCACGCCCGGAGCGTTCGCGTCGACCAAGACCACTCGTAGCTGGTTCTGGCCGGTCGCACTGGGGCCAGCGCTGGCGACGACGACGAGCTGCTCTGCTGCGGTCCCAAGAGTGACGAACGACTTGGTGCCGGTCAGTGTGAAGGCTCCATCGGTCGCCGAGGCGAGCTCGGTGCGGATTGCCGACGGGTGGCCGCCGCCCCGCTCGGTCGCGCAGAGGGCTCGCAAGCGGTCCGACGGCATATCGGGAAGAAGGGCCGCGATCGCAGCCTGGTAGCCGGACAGGAAGGCGAAGCCGATCTGGTCGGATTCGAACCCCGCCGCGGCGGCCAGGTCGACGGAGAATGGGAAGCGCTCGTGCAGTGCTAGGTGCTGTTTCCAAGCGTCGTGAACGTTGGCGAGCGGCGCTGGCTCGGCGGATTCGGACAGCAGGAAATGCAGCAGTTCGTCCACGCGTGCACTCTAATTGTCGGCGTCGTACGCGTCCGCTGCTGCTCGTCGCTCCGCGGCGATCTCTGGTGCCCTCGCGGCCGTGGCCTCGTCAGGGTACGGACCGAGCCGCACACTCGGACCGCAGATATCGCCGTGTTCAGGCCGCTGGTGTTGGACGCAGAACCACCATTGCTGCCCGTCGTCTTTGGCCATGAACCGAGCCTACCTACCCCGTCGTCGATACGGTGCCGTATAGGTTCAGCGGATGGCCAACGCACGTAGTTGTTTCGGCAGTTCGTTGTGGACGGCGATGATGCCGACGCGCGCAGCATGTTTGGCCTTCTCGCTATCGATCGCAGATTCTCGGTCTCGCCGTGAAGCGACTGCTGAGTGATACGTGGGGCTGGCCCCAAAGATGAAGGAGGCGGCCGATGCTCGGCCACGATCGCCAAGAGGTGGTGCTTGCGGGATTGTTGAGCGGCTTGGCCGGCTACATCGATGCCGTCGGATTCTTGAACCTCGGCGGCTACTTCGTCTCCTTCATGAGCGGCAACACGACCCGAGCCGGCGCGGCCTTGGCCCAGGGCTCGTTTCACGATTTCGGGCTTGCTGCGGGGCTCATCGGGTCGTTCGTCTTCGGTGTCGTCTTAGGTTCGCTCGTCAGCAGGTACGCCAAGGATCGACAGCGGTGGGCCGTGATCGGTTGCGTCTCCGGAGTTCTGTTCGTTGCTGCCATGCTGCACTCGATTCCCGCGGTCGCGTTCCTGGCACCGCCCGCGATGGCGGTCGCGATGGGCGCCGAGAACGCCGTGTTCGAGCGCGGCGGCGAGGTCAGCATCGGGCTGACCTACATCACCGGCACCCTCGTCAAACTCGGCCAGCATCTTTCGCGGCTGATCGCCGGCGAACACAACGTGGGCTGGGTGCGGTACCTGCTGTTGTGGACCGGTCTGGCGGTCGGCACGGTGTTGGGCGCGGTGTCATACGGCAAAATCGGGCTCGCGAGCCTGTGGATCGGAGCCTGTCTGGCAGCCGTCGCCGCGCTTACCGTTGCGCGACTGAAGATTTGACGACGCGACCGAAATCGAGCTTGATCAATTGGTCCGCGATGTCGAAGTAGCGATCGTCGTGCGTGATCACGATGACCGTCTTCCTACGCCGCTTCAGGTCGGCGAGGATCTCCTTGTAGAACACGTCGCGAAAACGCGGCTCCTGGTCGGCGGCCCATTCGTCGAACACGACGATCTGCCGGTCCTCCAGCAGCGTGGTCAAGAGCGCGAGTCGCTTGCGTTGACCCTGCGAGAGAGCGATCGTCGACAACCGCCCGTCCTGCACTGTCACCTTGTGCGCAATCTCGAGCTCCTCGAGATATCGCCGGACCTCGTTGTCGATGCCAGGTCGGTCGAAACCCAGGTAGTCCTCGAACAGGTGGAAGTCGGTGAAGATGGCAGACGAGTTCTGGCGGAACCACTCGACGTTCTCATGGTCGATGCGCTCGTCGTTGAGCGACACGCTCCCGGTACGCGGGACGTACAGGCCCGTGATGAGCTTCGCCAGCGTCGACTTTCCGCTGCCGTTGCCGCCGATGACGAACGTGATCTGGCCTGGCTCGAAGACGAGGTCGAGTGGTCCGAGCCGGAAGCCGCTGTCGTCTTCATCGTCGTCCGGCGGCGGACCGTGCGGCGCGCCTTGTGGCGGCCCGGGGGGCAATGGCCTGCCGGCCTTGCCGCGGTGGCTGACCCACTGCCGACCGTTCACGTCCGGGGGCGGGCCCCCGCGGTGCCCTGGCGGTGGCGGCGGGCCACCCGGACCCAAACCGGGCTGCGACGCCTCACCCCCGTAGCGGTAGCTCGCATTCGTCAGTTCGAGCCGCGCTTCAGCCGCGGCGGGGCGGTCCGTGAACGGCAGCAGCTCCTCGTCGTGTGCCGTCTCCAGCGAGAGTTCCATCGCCTGAATCTTCTTGAGCGCGACGTCACCACGAAGCAGGTCGGGGATTCGGTGCATGAAGTTCTGCATCGGCATCGACAGGAACGTCGTCACCAGGACATAACTGACCATGACGTCGCGCGGGAGGTCGAGCCACTTCGCGATCCCGAACAGGATGAGTGCCATCGTCGCGAGCTGAAAGGTCTGCCCGAGGCCTTGGGCAATGGAGAACTTGGAGCCTGCGTCGATGTTCTGCTCGCGCAGTGACCTGGCTGTTCCGAGCAAATGCCGATTCATGAAGTCGCGACGCCTGCCGCGATGCAGCTTCAGCTCTTTGATGCCCAGTGTGACGGCCTGGAACGAGCGGATCAGCACGTCTTCGTTCTCGCGCGCCTCGCGGTAGATGTTCCGGACGCGCGTGAGAAACACCTCGACGCAGAAGATGCTCACCAGGGTGCCTGCAATGGTGACCGCGAAAATCGGGCCGGACACCGTGACCAGAAATATGAAGGAGCCCACGATCGTCGCAACGTCGATGCAGATGCTGGGAATCGCCGTCACAGCTTGGGACAGGGACCGAACATCTTCGATCAGCGTGGTCATCAGCCGATGCGTGCCGAGGCCCTCGAGGTGGGCAAGGGGCGCGGAAACGACCCCCGAACTCAAATCCGAGCGCAGCCGAAAGATCGCGTCCTGTGCGAGCCGGATCAGCAATATCTGGGAAGAGATACCGCTGACGAGAACGACCAGCCCGGTGAGGGCAAAGCGCGCAATCGTGTTGTCGGGGTGCGGCATCGGCGAGACGAGACCGTTGATCAAGGTCAACAGGTAAGTGTTCGCCGCGCCGCAGACAAGGCCGGCGACGATGATGGTCACGATCCGCAGCCACGAAACCGAGATGAGGAATCTGATCAGTTGCATGGGTGCTGCGCTCTCTGCAGGAACGGGCGATTCGCGGCGATCACTGGCGGACGATGTCGAATATCAGCCCCTCGAGGGTGACTCCCGGCGCGAAAGAGAACGCCACGCCGGTCGAAAGCGGTTTCGTCGTGTCAGCGCGCCGAACCATCTGTTCCATTACGAAGATCAGCGACACGCTCAGCATGTTTCCGTACTGCGCAAGGACATCCCAGCTGAGCGCCGCCTGCTCCGAGTCGATCCCGAGTGAGCGAGCGGATTCGGAGATGATCTTGGGACCACCCGGGTGGATCGCCCACAGATCGATGTCGGACTTCTGTAAGCCGTTGCGGTGCAACACATCCTTGATCACCGGATCCACGCCTGTGTAGATGTACTTCGGCAGATTCTCCGCCAGCTCGCAGGTGATGCCGTTGGGATTGACGCCGAGGACGATACCGTCCTCCGAGCCATCGATGAGACTGCTGAAACTGTTCCGGATCACGATTTTGCCGGGTGCCAACGGCTGTTGGACGTTGCTGGCGCCGATCACGACCGCACCGCACCCGTCGCCAAAGAGACTGTGAATGATCACGTCGTTGACATCGTCGGCGAAGACGCCGTTGACCGAGCTCAGCTCGAGGCAGATCACCAACGCGTTCTTGTCGGGGTTGGACCGAACGAAATCGACGGCGGTCCGGATACCGTTCATCGCGGCCGCGCAGCCCATGAAGTTCACGATGATGCGGCTGACTGTCGGCGGCAGCCCGAGTTCCTTGAGCACGGCAATGTCGACCCCAGGCGCGATGAAGCCGGTGCTGGTGACGAATACGAGTAAGCCGATTTCTTTCTCGGCTTCACCGACGCCTGCGATGGCGCGCCTGGCTACATCGACTGCCAGCGGAACCGCGTGTGTGTAAAAGAGATTCATCCGGTCGCGAATCGTCCCCGGTTTCTGGCTGAACTCCAGAAACTCCGGACCCAGCGGATCGACAGCCAGTCTGCGCGTGGCGATTTTGGTCTTCTCGTACACCCGCGGGATTCGTGCCTGCTGTTCAGGATCAGCGAACAGCGCGGCGACTCGGATGGCGGCTTCGCTCTGGTCGAAGATTCCGCTCGGCGCGCCTGTTGCGATGCTCTCGATCACGCCTACTGTCGTCGGCGGCGTGGGCGGCAAGCCATGTGGACCGTGGTCGAGTCCGTGCTCATCCCGATTTGTGCCCTCATCGATCGATACAGACATGGCACTCTCCTTTTCGAGGTTCACACTGTTCCGATTCCGGTGAATCCTTGAACCGTGTAGACGGCGCACGTCTTCAATGCGGTCGGCGAGAAATGCTCGCGGACGAATCCCAACTTTTGTTCCTCCGCTCGACGTGACGGTGCGAGGAGGTATGTGCGGACCTGCTTGGGAAAACGATCGGTGAAGAAGCTCTTGGCCGGTAGCCATTCGACACCGAATGCAGCAGATTCTTCGCGCAGGACGTCCTCGGACGCGATGTTGGCATATCCGCTGCGTTGATACGGCAGAACGTGATGAGCTCGATGCGAGCTGAGGCCGGCCGCGAGGAAGCAGTCGACGTATCGATTGCCCACGACCTTGAGGTCGTACGCCTGCAGCAATTGATTGACGGCCCAGTCGTTCGTGTCGGTAGCGGGCAGTTCGTCGACGTCGAGCTCGAAATCGTGGCTTGCGACCACGAGGAACGTACTGATCCACAGGCTGATGACGAATTGCAGCGCCCACGCCCAGAAGTCGCCCATCAAGGTGAAGACGATGAACTCGCCGACCAGCAGAAACCGCACCCCGAACGACCCGATGAAGTGCGGTAGCGCACCGCCCCACGTCCCGTACATGTCTTTGATGCCGACTTGGCGGGTGAGCCTGCAGACGTCGATGAGCCGAATCGTCATGCCCGTCAACAAGTGTCCGAACTTGTGAACCGTATGAACGGGCATCCGATACAGCCGGGGCAACTCCATCATCATTGTGAAGACGTTCTTCTTGATGTCGACTTCACTCTGCGTGTGCGGGTGGTGCAGTAGCGCATGCCCATCCGCGGTGACGAACGCCAACGCGACGTAATTGAAGTCGAAGGCATTCGTGAAGTACTTGTTCACGCCTTTTTGTTTGCGGTGGATGGCGTAGTGGCCGAATCCTGCCAGTGCACTCCGCAGCAGGACCATCGCGATGACGAACACGGGCAGCGGCATCCAACTGCGCTCGAAAAGCCGGATCCCCTGCACCGCGAAATACGCGACCGCCAACACCGCGACAACGATGTTGAAAATCGTGTCCATTCTCTTGATCCGCGCCGCCAAAGCCGGCTCAGCCAGGCGCGCCTTCACTTTGTGCAGCAGGTCGTTCTTGTCGTCGAATTTGTACTTCGGCGTATCGCGCCAACCGTCGAAGCCTTCCTTGAACAGGAAGTCCGGTGCGTTGCACTTCGGGTGGATGTCTTCGGGAATGGCGTCGCGGTCCAGCGCATAGCGCTTGAGCATCCGCTCGACCTGTTCGGGTTTCTTGTGATACGACCCGACTATCGAGGTGATGTCGCGATTCTTCGTTCGCCCGATGAAGAACTCGCCGCCCGGGTGCTTGGTGATCCAATCGCTCAGGTCGTAGGCTTTTCCGTCGTAAATCCACACGTTCGACAACTGCGGTCCGCCGGGAGGGCCGGGCGGCCGGCTGAACGGCTGCTCCTGCGCGTCGAGGCTGCTACTCGTCACTTCATTCCTCCCTGACAGACGGCTCGATGCGAGTGCATTCCGCCCAGGTTTCACAGGCATTCGTCGCGGCACGGGTAGATGGGGTGCAGTGTCCGGTGGAACCGGCCGTTCCCCCCAAAGTTGCGCTCCCCGTGACAACGTTCATGAACCATATCGTGCACCTACGACCCGCTGTTCGCCGTACTCAGCGGTTAACGAATTGGTCGTAATGTGAGATTTTTCGACATGACCAACCAGGTCACACAGAACGCTCCCGCGCGGTGGGGGACGTGCTGCATACTTACGATTCAGGAGGCACCAGTGCCCCTCACACAAATCCGTTCGGACGGACCTCACACTCTCCTAGGGGGCTACATGAGTGCTCATTTCTCTCGTCGGCTTCGGCTCGGCCCAGTGATGACTGCGGCGGCTGTCTTCGCGGTCTTCGTGGCCGGTTGCTCTACCGAGGACAAGTCGTCGTCTTCGTCGTCGGATTCCACATCCAAGGCGGGCACGACGTCGGCCTCCTCGGCCGACACCCCGGACGCCGCGTCGATCATCGCCGAATCATCGAAGACCACCCAGACACTGCAGGCGGTGCACCTGATTCTCGCGGTGAACAACGTCCCGAACCTGCCGGTCGAGGCCGTCAACGCCGATGTCACCAACCAACCTGTGGGCGCAGGCGCAGCGGAAGGTACGGCGAAGGTCCGGACCCAGCCGGACGCCCCGTTCGTCGAGGCCAAGTTCGTCGTCGTCGACAAGACGATCTACGCGCAGACCGATCCGACAGGCAAGTACACCAACCTGGGTCCGGCAGAGAAGATCTACGACCCGGGCGTCATCCTCGACAAGGACAAGGGCCTCGCCAACCTCATCGGCAAGGTGCAGAACCCCAAGGTCGAAGGTAAAGAGACCGTCGACGGCGTCGCCACCGTGAAGGTGACCGGCACTGTCGACGCAGCAGTGGTCGATCCGATCGTTCCGAAGTCGGGTGACGGCGGCGGCCAGTTGCCGATCACTCTCTACATCGCCGATGTGGCACCTCCGACGACCAGCGGTACTCAGCTCCCGTCGGATTCAGCGTCGCCGGGTACCGGACCGAACCTGGTCAAGACGGTGATCAAGAAGGGTGATGGCACCATCACGATTTCCCTGTCGAAGTGGGCCGTGCCCGTCACGGTCACCAAGCCGGCAGAGTAACTCTCTCAGCAAGATTCGAGACCGGCCCGGGTACGGAAACGTATCCGGGCCGGTCTCGTCTTACGCGCGCATTTGCTCGAACATGCTCGGATCGTGGGCGCAGATGATCGCAAGACCGGGTTCGGCGCGACGGTACAACTCGGCGAGCCGAGCGTGGTTGGCCCGGACCGTCGAAGGCTCGAAACCGATGAGAGCTTCCTGGACGCGAAGGGCCCTCGGTACTTTCGACGTTCCGTCGATCGTTCCCGGGTGATAGAAACTGTCGCCGGCGTGCAGGATCCAGCGATCCCCGCTATCGACGGCGACCGCCATATGTCCGCGCGTGTGGCCGGGGAGGGAGACGAGAACGATGCCCGGCGAGATGTCGTCGAGTTCTTTGGCTGCCGCAAAGCCGCGCCACTTTTCGCCGTCCGGATTGTGTTCGACGATCTTCGGACCGTGCGCCCACTGTGCGGACTGGTAGCGCACCTTTTCGCGCCATGACGGGGAATGCATCGCGCCGCGAGCTTCGGCCGCGGTCGTGTGGATCGACGCGTCGGGGAAGTCGGCTATTCCGCCGATGTGGTCGGAATCGAAGTGAGTCACGATGATGTGGGTGACGTCGTCGCCACGGAATCCGAGCCGCTCGACTTGCCGCAGAGCGGTCTCATCGGGGTCGAGGATGGGTTTGACGACGCGTCGGTACGGACCGAGTCGACGTGCTGGATCGGCTATGTCGCGCAAGCCGTAGCCGGTGTCGACCAACACCAGACCGCGGTCGGTTTCCAGGAGCAAGACGTGGCAGACCAGTGGTGCGGTGGGCATGTGCATGGTGCCGCAATTGAGATGGTGAACCTTCATTGTCGGTCAGTCCGCAAAGACGGGGGCAGTGGTGTCGAGCAGACGTCGGTCCGGCTCGGTGCCCGACTCCGCGAGCATCCCGCGGATCACACGCGCGAGCAACAGCCAGTTCCTTGGCTTCTTGGCATCGATCCCGCGGATGAGCTGTTTGAGCATGGTCAACGTGTCGAAGTAGATCCGCTCGCAGACGAGGTTCTCGTTCTCGTCGAAGATGAAGTACGCCGTCATGCGGACGCGAAACTTTGAGCCGGTCGCGGGGATCGATCCCAGTGGGCCGAGATGGGTGCCCAGCAACCAGAATTCGGCGATCACGGCGTCGTCGCTGTGTCGTAGCGCGATGATCTCGTGGTCTTGGTCCGGGAACGCGACGCGCGTGTCGTGGTAGTAGCCGCGGACATCGGTGTCGCCGTCGTGAACGACCATCATCGGGATGAGTTCGTAGTGGGGATGCGGAAAGGTCGACAGCACGTCATCCCAGTCTTGGCGCACCTCGTCGTGGAAGTGGTCGAGCACCACCTTTTCGCGGACGGCTCGCGTTTCCAATGTCAGCACGGTGCCTCCAAATGTCTGTGGACGAATTCCACTTACACCGTAAGTTTAAATCTCGCCGAAGGCAAGGCTTACGATGTATGTTTAGCGAGGAGGTCGGATGGCGCGGGCGAGACGGGATCTGACAAGGGAGCAAGTCCTCAGCGCGGCGCTCCGGTTGGCCGAACGCGACGGGGTGACGTCGCTGACGATGCGCAAGGTCGCGAAAGAAGTTGGCGTCGAAGCGATGTCGCTCTACAACCATGTAGCCGACAAGGAGGCGATGCTCGACGGTCTCGCCGATGCGGTGCTCGCGATGTTCGAGTTACCGGACCCGACCGGCGACTGGGTGGCCGACGTGCGCGCAGTCGCGCACGCCTTTCGGCGATTTGCCGTCCAGTATCCGCAGACCGCGCCGTTGATTCTCACCAGGCAGTCGTACTCCCCTGCTCTGCTTCGTGTTGCCGACACCGTCTTGGGCGTACTGATCAGAGCGGGATTCGCTCCGGCAACCGCCGTTCATGGCATGCGGGCGTTGCTGGCCAGCGTGGTCGGCGTGCTCCTCCGCGAGATGGGCGCGAGTCCGACTCTCGCCGGCGACGATCCAGTGAGTCGGGAGCGCCGCGTCGATCGAGTGGTCGCGAGCGAGCTGCCCAACCTTGCCCTCGTAGCTGCAGATCTATCGGTGATCGACCACGAGGCCGAATTCGACTTCACACTCGATCTTGCACTGGAATCGCTGCAACGCATTCTCGAATGAGGTAAGGGTTTACCGAGTCGTGCGTTCGGATACTCTGCCGGAGTCGTCACCTTGGGTCGGGCACTCTTTGGAGGCACTCATCGCTAACCCTGCCGACCGACAGTCGGTGACGTGAACCAACAGATCGGTCGTTGGCCACGACTGCGAAGTCCCCGTGCCCCCGTTGTTGTCAGCCCCGCGGTGATGGCACGGACCACGGGTGCCTTCTTCACCTTCGGCGGTGTCTTCGGTCTCGCGCAAACCGCGTTGATGCCCGAGGACATGCGCGGAAGTCGGCTGGGGTGCGCCTTGATTGCGGCAGGTTGTCTGGCCACCGGAATCCTGATGCTCGCGCTGGGTGATCGCGTTCCCGTGCGCCAACAACAATGGCTTCTCTTCTCGCCGACGCCGTTCGTCGCCGCGGGAGTGTGGATCACAACAAGCAACATCGCCGCGATGGGGTTTGCATGCTTCTTCATCTCCATCACCTGCACGGGCGCGTTCTTCTTGTCGTGGCCCGCGGCCACCGCGAACACGGCGTTTTGTGTTGCGTGCTCGATGACCACGTTGGGATTTCGGCCTGGCCTGCCGTGGTGGGCCGGACTGGCCACGTCGGCCGTTGTCATCGCGGTCTTCCTCGTCGTGGGGGTGCTGGTGCGCGTCGCGTCGGAGGCCGACATCGATCCACTGACCACTCTGTTGAATCGCCGAGGATTCGACAGGCAACTGGAGCTGGAGTTAGCTCGTGCGGCGAAGAACCGCCGCCCTCCGGCACTCGTATTGTTCGACCTCGATCGGTTCAAGGAAATCAACGACGTCAGTGGGCACGCCGCCGGCGATGTCGTGCTTCAGACGGTTGCCACCACCTGGCAGAAGATGGTCGGTCGGAATGCGATTTTCGCGCGCTACGGCGGCGACGAATTCGCGTTGCTCTTGCCGGGCGCGAGCGTGGATGAGGCTCTTCTCGTCGCGGACGCCATGCGAGCGGCGATATCACTGGAATGCTCGGCCGGCATCACAACCTGCCATCGTGGCGAGTCGGCGTCGTTCATGGTCAGTCGGGCCGATGTCGGTCTGTACCGGGCGAAAGGATCGGGCCGCAACAGATCTGTGGTCGAGACGTCCCACCAACCTCTGCTGGCCGCGGAGTTGGTCGAGGCGATCGAGCACGGCACACTCGACGTGCATTTCCAGCCGATCGTCGACGTCGCCGACAATGGCGCAATCGTCGGGTTCGAGGCCCTGCTGCGCTGGTCCTCGCAAACGCAATTCGGTGTCACTCCCGCCGAAGTGGTCCGCGTGGCCGAAGAGAACAACCTCATCCCAACTCTTGGCCGTCAGGTCCTCGCGACCGCGTGCCGGCAGGCGCTGCAGCTGCAGCGCTCATTTCCGGATCGTCGACTGATGTTGAGCGTCAACGTGTCTGGCCTCGAGCTGATCCATGGTGATTATGCAGACAGCGTGGAACGGGTGTTGCACACGACCGGTTGGCCCGCCGAACAACTCGTATTGGAGATCACCGAGAGCGTCCTCGACATCGACGCCTACATGACGGTCGCCAATCTGCACAGCCTCAGAGCACACGGTATCCGGATCGCGATCGACGATTTCGGCACGGGTTACTCGTCGCTGAGCAGACTGGCGAACCTGCCAACGGACATCCTGAAACTCGACGGCTCGTTCATCGCGGCTGCCGTGCACGTTGCCGACCCGCCACCCCTGCTCAATGTCATCGCGAAGCTCAGTGAGGTGCTCGCGCTGCCAGTGATCGTTGAAGGTGTCGAGACCGCCGACCAAGCGGCTGTGCTCGCCTCGCTCGGATTCTCACTTGCTCAGGGGTTCTACTACGGCAAACCGCAGTCGGTGAGTGACCTTGTCGACACGCGCGGCCTTGCCGAAACAGCAATATAACTTGCCGGATTGTCGTTGCGAGCGGCATCGTGTGTGGCATGAACCATCAACACCAGCACCATGACATCGACTGGGCCGCGATGGCCGACGCGCTCGAACTCGAAGGTGCTGCATTCAGTCCGTACGTGGCGCAGGCGCTCGATCAGCTCGGTCAGCTGACTCCGCAACGGATCCTGGATATCGGAAGTGGTCCAGGAGTGGCGGCGTGCCAGCTTGCCGAGAAGTTCGGTGACGCGGAGGTGATTGCGGTGGATGGGTCTTCGGAGTTGCTGGAGCGCGCCGTGAAGCGGGCTGCGCGACTCGGTGTTCGAGTGACAACTCGGCAGGCCGAATTTCCGGAAGGTCTGAAGAATCTGCCCGCTGCCGACCTGGTCTGGTCCGCGCAGGTGGTCCACCACGTCGGCGACCAACTCGGGGCGCTGAAAGATCTCGCCGCGCTTCTACGGCCCGGCGGGACCCTTGCCATCGTCGAAGGCGGGCTGCCGGTCCGTTCGCTGCCGCGCGATATCGGTTTCGGAAAACCCGGTCTGCAGTATCGCCTCGATGTCGCGACGAACGAACGTTTCGATCTGATGCGCGCCGAGTTGCCGGGATCGGTTGCAGTGGTAGAGGACTGGCCCGCCATGCTCCGTGCCGCCGGACTGGTCGATGCACACAGTCGGACTTTCCTGGTCGATCACGCTGCGCCGTTGGCCGACGGTCCGCGCCAGTTCATCCGTCGCACGGTCGAACGTCAGCGCGCCGGGCTAGCCGAGTTCCTCGACCCCGACGACCTCGCCACCCTCGACCGCCTCCTCGACCCCGCCGACCCGGCAGGCATCGACCGCCGCTCCGACCTCTTCCTGCTCACCGCCAAGACAGTCCACTTCGCCCGCCGCGAGGGGTAGGGGTTGCTATCGACGGGCGCCATCCCTGCCCGCCCGCCGAGTGCATAGATTTGGTGGCTGGGGCGGCCTGATTTACGACCAAAACTATGCGCTCGACGCGCTGGGCGTCGAGAGTGCGGTTGTTCAGCCTGTTTGTCGCGAAATAGGCTGAACAAGTCCACTTTCGATGATCGCAACCACGCCGTCGCCCGTCGAACCCCGCCAGGCCGCTACCACCGACGAGGACTGTGGAATTCCACTCGGATACCGAGAGGTTTCCTGCATTTCCACCGACCGCGCAACGTGACTTGCCTGCGAACGCGTCGAAGGGGCGGATATTCGCCACGCCACTCGCGCGATGCTTGCGCAACCACCCCTTCGGCGGCCGAACCGCACGCGCTGCGGCCGATCTGAGCTCTTTTCTTGACTGATTCCAGAAAAAGGACGAGACTACTGGGCGTGGCCACGAGTTCGGACTTCCCGCAGATGTTGCGTGAGGCCGATTTGCGCGTGACCCGTCCCCGGGTGGCGGTACTGAGTGCTGTGCACCGTCATCCCCATGCCGATACGGACCACATACTCGGCGTCGTCCGTGACGATCTCGGCGAAGTGTCCCATCAGGCGGTGTACGACGTACTCCGTGCATTGACGGCTGCGCACCTGATTCGGCGCATCCAACCGTCAGGTTCGGCGGCTCGTTACGAGTCGCGGGTCGGGGACAATCACCACCACGTTGTATGCCGTACGTGTGGGGTCATTGCCGATGTCGACTGCGCGGTTGGGCATGCACCTTGCCTGACTGCATCCAACGACAGCGGCTTCACGATCGACGAAGCCGAAGTCATCTATTGGGGCCTGTGCCCCGATTGCTCGTCCACAAACAGTTCGTAAGAGAAAACAGCCCCCGTGATCCCGGAAGGATTTCCTGTGTCTGACAGTCCTGACGCCGTTGTTGGAGAGATGAACGAGGAGAGCGAAGCCAAGTGCCCGGTTGCGCACGGCCGAGCTCCGTATCCCACCCAGGGTGGAGGAAATCGTGGCTGGTGGCCCGACCGGCTCAACCTGAAAATCCTCGCCAAGAACCCGGCTGTCGCCAATCCGCTCGGTGAAGAGTTCGATTACGCGGCGGCATTCAAAACCCTCGACCTCGCAGCGGTGAAGCAGGACATCGCCGGTGTGCTGACGTCTTCGCAGGACTGGTGGCCGGCCGACTTCGGCAACTACGGCCCGTTCATGATCCGCATGGCGTGGCACAGCGCGGGCACCTACCGAATCAGTGACGGCCGTGGCGGTGCAGGCGCAGGTCAGCAGCGTTTCGCGCCCCTCAACAGCTGGCCGGACAACGGCAACCTCGACAAGGCCCGCAGGCTGCTGTGGCCGGTGAAGAAGAAGTACGGCAGCGCGCTCTCCTGGGCCGACTTGATGGTCCTGACCGGCAACGTCGCCCTCGAAACCATGGGTTTCAAGACCTTCGGATTTGCTGGTGGCCGCGCCGACGTGTGGGAGCCGGACGAGGACGTCTACTGGGGCCCCGAGACCACCTGGCTCGGCGACGAGCGCTACACCGGCAACCGCGAGCTCGAAGAGCCGCTCGGTGCAGTCCAGATGGGTTTGATCTACGTCAATCCTGAAGGCCCCAACGGCAATCCGGATCCGCTAGCCGCTGCTGTCGACATTCGCGAGACGTTCCGCCGCATGGCCATGAACGACGAGGAGACGGTCGCGCTGATCGCCGGTGGGCACACCTTCGGCAAGACGCACGGTGCAGCTGACCCGGACCAGTTCGTCGGGCCTGAGCCCGAGGGCGCGCCCCTCGAAGAGCAGGGTCTCGGCTGGAAGGGCTCCTTCGGCACCGGCAAGGGCGCCGATGCGATCACCAGTGGGCTCGAAGGCATCTGGACCGATACCCCGACCGCGTGGGACAACAGCTTCTTCGACATCCTGTTCGGCTTCGAGTGGGAGCTGTTCAAGAGCCCGGCGGGCGCGAACCAGTGGAAGCCGAAGGACGGCGCCGGCTCCGATCTGGTGCCTACGGCGTTCGGTGATTCGAAGACTCATCCGACGATGTTGACCACGGACCTTTCGCTGCGCTTCGACCCGATCTACGAGCCGATTTCGCGGCGTTTCCACGAGAACCCGGCCGAGTTCGCGGACGCCTTCGCTCGCGCGTGGTTCAAACTCACCCACCGCGACATGGGACCGATCGCTCGTTACCTCGGTCCGGAGGTTCCGTCCGAGACGTTGCTGTGGCAGGACCCGGTTCCCGCCCAGACCGGCGAGGTCATCGAACCCGAAGACATCGCGGTTCTCAAGAGCCAGATCCTGTCTTCGGGTCTGAGTGTGTCGCAACTGGTTTCGACCGCGTGGGCGGCGTCCGCGTCGTTCCGTGGCAGCGACAAGCGTGGTGGCGCGAACGGTGGACGCATTCGCCTGCAGCCGCAGAGCGGCTGGGAGGTGAACAATCCCGACGAGCTCGCCCAGGTTGTTCGCGCGCTCGAAGGCATTCAGGCGTCGTTCAACTCCGCGGGTGGCAAGCAGGTGTCGTTCGCCGATCTGGTCGTCCTCGGTGGCGCCGCAGCCGTCGAGCAGGCCGCCAAGGCTGCCGGCGTGGAGGTCGAGGTTCCGTTCACCCCGGGACGCACGGATGCAACGCAGGAGCAGACCGATGTGGAGTCCTTCTCCGCACTCGAGCCTGCCGCTGACGGGTTCCGCAACTACCTTGGCAAGGGCAACCGACTCCCAGCCGAGTACCTGCTCATCGACCGCGCGAACCTGCTCACGCTGAGCGCTCCCGAGACCACGGTTCTCGTGGGTGGTCTGCGAGTTCTCGGTGCGAACTTCGACAATTCGGCACTCGGTGTGTTGACGGAAACTCCGGGGTCGTTGACCAACGACTTCTTCGTCAACTTGCTCGACCTGGGCACCACGTGGACCGCGACGGACGATTCGTCCGAGACGTTCGAGGCGCGTGACGCCAGCGGTGCGGTCAAGTGGACCGGCAGCCGGGTCGACCTCGTCTTCGGCTCGAACTCCGAATTGCGTGCACTCGCAGAGGTTTACGCAAGCGACGACGCCAAGGAGAAGTTCGTGCACGATTTCGTCGCAGCATGGACCAAGGTTTCGAACCTGGATCGGTTCGACCTGGCCTGATCTGGTTCGATCGGTGCATGACCGATAACGAGCAACGTCTGATCAGCGCCAGCCGCGACATCGCGGCTGGCGCTGATCTGGTTTTCGAGCTGATCGCCGATCCTGCGCAGCAACCGCGCTGGGACGGAAACGACAATCTGGCCGAAGCGTCTGCCGGGCAACGAGTTCGCGGTGTGGGTGACGTGTTCGCCATGACGCTCACCAACAGCGCCGTGCGGGAAAACCACGTCGTGGAGTTCGAAGAAGGTCGCCGCATCGCCTGGCTGCCCGCCGAACCCGGCGCCGAGCCCCCAGGTCATCTCTGGCGGTGGGATCTCGAGCCGCTGAGCGACACGCGCGTTCGCGTCACCCACTCTTACGACTGGTCTAACCTGACCGACGAGAAGCGCCTCATCCGAGCCCGCGCCACCACGGCCGACAAACTGCGTTCGTCCATCGACCGGCTAGCCGCGGTCGCCGAGCAGTAGCTGCCGGACCCGGGCTGCCTCGCGGGTGAGGTGGTCGCGCTCAGGCACATTGGTGGCCGAACGGGAGGCCTCGGCATAAAGGTCGGCCGCTTGCGCCAGATTGCCGGAGCGTTCGAGGAGATACGCGCGGACCGCTGTGAAGCGGGGAAGATTCGGGTCCAGTTCGGCGAGCGCGGCGAGTCCGGCAAGCGGTCCGTCAGCTTCGCCGACCGCCACGGCACGGTTCAGCCGCACGACCGGGCTTTCGGTGAGCAGTAGGAGTTCGTCGTACCACTCCACGATCTGCACCCAGTCCGTTTCCGACGTACTCCGGGCATCGGCATGCAAGGCCGCGATCGCGGCTTGGGCCTGGTATTCGCCGAGTCGATCAACGGCCAACGCGGACTGAAGAATCGCCACGCCTTCGGCGATAAGGTCTGTGTCCCAACGAGATCGGTCCTGCTCGGCGAGCGGAACGAGACGGCCGGCCGCGCCGGTGCGTGAAGCCCGCCGAGCGTGGTGCAGCAGCATCAGCGCAAGCAGTCCCGAGACCTCCGGCTCGTCGGTCGCAGCGGCGAGCTGTCGTGTCAGGCGAATCGCTTCCGCCGCCAAGTCGATGTCGCCGCTGTAGCCCTCGTTGAAGACGAGGTAGAGCACGCGCAGCACCGTCGCGAGGTCGCCGGGCTGGTCGAGCGCCGACCCGGTGATCTTCCTCTTGGCGCGGCTGATCCGTTGCGCCATAGTCGCTTCGGGAACGAGGTAGGCCGTGGCGATCTGCCGGGTGGTCAGGCCACCGACTGCACGCAGCGTCAATGCCACGGCCGATCCCGGGGACAGGGACGGGTGCGCGCACAAGAAATACAGCCACAGCGAGTCGTCGGTTGCAGGGACCGGTCCGGGTTCCGGCTCGACTTCGACGGCGAGTTCCCTGCCCCGCCTGGATGTTTCGGATCGGGCCGCGTCGAGGAACTTGCGCCAGGCGACGGCGACGAGCCAACCCTTGGCATCGCGCGGTGGATCGTCCGGCCATGTTTCGAGTGCTCGAATCAGGGCCTCCTGCACCGCATCCTCGGCGGCTGCGAAGTCGGCACCGCGTCGCACGAGGATGCCGATCACCGCGGGCACGAGTTCGCGAACCAGCTCGTTCATTCGGTGACGCAGGGCAATTCGGAGTAGAACGGTCGAAGCTCGAGCCACTCCTGGACCGGCTTCCCACCCGCACCCGGAGCTGCGGACAGCTCGCCGGCCAACTCGACCGCTCGCTCATAGGTATCGACGTCGATGACCATCCACCCCGCGATCAGATCTTTGGTCTCGGCGAACGGTCCGTCGGTGACGGGTGGGCGTCCATCGCCGTCGTTGCGGACGAACGTTCCCTGCGGAGAGAGCGCGTGTTCCTCGACGTACTCGCCGGTCGCCGCGAGCTTCGCTGCGAAATCTTGCATGTACTGCACATGGGCGGTCACCTCGTCCGGCGTCCATTGGTCCATCGGCACGTCGTTCACCGATGCAGGCGCGCCCCGGTAGTGCTTGAGCAGAAGGTATTTGGCCATGGTCGTCTCCTCGTTGGTTCAGGCGCTCTGGCGCTCGGCTTGCTGTGCGATCAGTTCCTCGACCGCTGACGGCAAGGTGGTTTCGAAGTCGATCAGTTTTACCCAAGTGGGGGTGATGACAATCCTGACCATGCCGTCGTAGAGGGAGCGGACTTGGGCTTCCCACTCGACGCGCTGCTCCGGAGTCATGTGGTAGCTGCCGTTCATCTGCAGGTATTCATCAGGGATGCCGTCCACGGTATCCAGCTCCGCGCGACCGCGGATGAGCAGCATCTTCGGCGGATGCACCTCAGTGTCGATCGTCAACGCGACCTCGGGATTGTGCCGCAGCGAGTGCAGCTTCGGGGCGTTCTTCGACGTGCAGACGACGATCTCGGAGCCGTTCCAGGCGAATCCGATCGGGATGTTGCGTGGCGTTCCGTCCTTCGCGACGTAGGCCATCCGGAGCAGGTCGCGTGCCAGGAGTTCCTGGCTGAACGGGCGGTCAAGGATCTCGGTGATCTCGTTCTGATGCATCGTGGTCGCTCCTTCGTCGGTGGTACCGAGGCCGTTCTGGCTGCTCGTACCCCTGGGACGGAGCCGCCTGACCGTTCTCGACACCATTGCCCAGCGAATTTCAGACCGAACTACGCGTTAGATGCTGCCACCGAAGTCGGAGGGATTTCGAACGACTGCGTCGCCGGGTGAGGCCGAACGCGGCCGGTCGTCACCTGCGCGGCGGAATGCGTCACGCTATTACTTGGGGCGAGTCGTGCCTGCCATTATGCGCAGCGCACCGTTCTCCGATCGTTCGCACGTAGCATCGCCGAATCGGCTGTCCCTGCTTGCTGCGCGTGCGAAGCGTTAGGCTCGCGATGAGCGGTCGATTTCAGAAGGGGACGACATTGTCGGAGTCGCGCCAGCCAACCAGTCATGAACGAATGTCAGGGGTGCCGTGGGATGCGTCGTATCAAGACGGTCCGGCGCCGTGGGATGTGGAGCAGCCACAGCAGGCGATAGTGCGGCTGGCGGCCGAGGGTGGATTCACGGGAGCGGTTCTCGACGCAGGCTGCGGTACCGGCGACAATGCGATTCACCTTGCTGCACTTGGCTTGTCGGTTTTCGGATTCGATGTAGCCGAGTCGGCGATAGCAATCGCACGAGAAAGGGCACAGGCTCGAGGCCTCGAGGTCGATTTCGCTGTTGCCGACGCTTTCGCGCTCGATCGTGTGGGCCGCACCTTCCAGACCGTGTTGGATTCCGGACTGTTCCATACCTTCGACGCTGACGAACGTTCGCGATATGCGGCCAGTCTCGCGACAGTCACCGAGCCGGGCGCGACCGTCTACGTGTTGTGTTTCAGCGACGAGGGTCCCGACACAGGTCCGCATCCGATCAGCCGGAACGATCTGGCCGCGGCCTTCGACGCGGCGAGTGGTTGGCGCATTGCCGCGATCGAGCCGACCCGGATTCTCACCCGGTTCCATGCCGATGGAGCGCCGGCGTGGCTCGCGACGATTCAACGAGCCTAGTGTTGAAAAGATGCATGTAGTTATCGCTGGTGGCCATGGGAAAATCGCACGTCTGCTCGCCGAGCTGTTGTCGAGGAACGGGCATCGGGCAGATTCGCTGATCCGCAATCCGCAGCACGAGGACGATATCCGGGCGGTGGGTGCGGTCCCTGTCCTCTGCGACCTGGAGAACGCGTCCAGTGCGGAGATCGATGCGGTCGTTACAGGGGCGGACGCCGTCGTCTTTGCGGCAGGTGCAGGCCCGGGAAGCGGCATCGCGCGCAAGGATTCGGTCGATCGGGGTGCGGCGGTCTCGCTGGCGGCGGCTGCTGAGCGGTCCGGCGTGCGCAGGTTCGTCCAAATCTCATCCATGGGCGTCGACGAACCGCCGCAGCCGGGGACCGACGAGGTCTGGGCCGCGTACCTGGCTGCCAAGGCGGCAGCCGAGCGCGATCTACGAACTCGCGACTTGGATGCAACGATCCTGCGGCCAGGAAGACTGACCGACGATCCGGCGACGGGACATGTCCTTCTGGCGCCGTCGGTTCCGCGAGCGGACATCCCGCGCGGGGACGTAGCAGCGGTCATCGCGGAATTGCTGACCACCACGGCCGGCATTGGTCAGACCGTGGAACTGATCAGTGGCGAATCCGAAATCCCAGCTGCCGTACGTGCATTGACGCGGGCCTGACACGCGTCAGACGTCGAGGAACCAGCGCTCGACCATGCCTGGTGGCCGACCCGGCTCGATGTAGAACTCTGCCGAGAAGATGGCGGCAAACACTTCCGGCGGCATCGCCATGAAGGTGCCGATGTCGGTCACTTGGCTGGCGTGCGCTTGCATCGATGCTCGTCGCGCAGCGACGAAGTCGGAGACGTCGGCTTGCCAATGAATGTCGGCTTCCGGTGAACCCAGCGGGTTGCCGTCGTCCATCGGGGCGTCCGGGTCGAATTCTTGCTCCATGCCGGCGGCGAGTGCGAGTTCTCGAAACTGCCGCAGACGGTCTCGATTCATGGTCGATTCGAGCAGTCTTGGCCGACGTGCGGCAAGCTCGGCAGCGCGATGTGCGACGTGGTGGACCTTGATGTGATCGGGGTGGCCGTACCCACCGTGCCAGTCGTATCCGATCAAGACGTCGGCATCCTCCTCGTCGAGGATGCGGACCAGACGTAAGGCAGCCTCGTCGAGGTCGGCCTGAAGGAACGACCCGGGATCGTTGTTCTGCTCCCAGCCGGTCATGCCGGAATCGGCATAGTCCAACCACGCGACTCGCTGGGTACCAGTTGCGGCCGCAGATGCGTCGGCTTCCTTGCGACGGCGGTCGATCAGCGTCTCGCCCGGCGCGAGATCGTCAGGTACTTCGCCGTGATCGCCGTTCGTCGCATAGACGACCACAACGCGATGTCCCTCTTTGCTGGCGCGGGCCATCGACCCTGAGGTCTGCGAACTTTCGTCGTCGGGATGGGCGTGCAGGAAGACGATTGTCGTCATGAGTCCATCCTGCCCCAGATCAGCCGCCAGGACAGCCGGGTGGCATGACTGTGAAATCGGCTTTGAACTTCGGACCCGGCGGCAAACCACGGAGGACGGCGCTGATCCACGCAACTGCCGGGGGCCAGCCTGCGCCTGCGGTCACGACGTGTTCCGGTAGCGGCATTGTGTAGAAACGCAGGTCAGCGCCGCGATCCCAGTACGACTGAACGGTCGGCAGCACAACCGACGGTGGGATGAGTTCGTCCCAGAAGCTGTGAAACCACAGCAGCGGTGTGTCCGGGATGTGTTTACCGAGGCTGTTGTCCTCGAGCACTTTGACCGCTGCGGGTGTCGTCGCAAGTGACTTTCCGGGCTGGAAATAGGCGCTGAGCGGCCGGTACATGCCACTGGGTGCAGTCGTCAGAACGCAGCGGCGCTGGAAATCGGCGAGGAGCCCTTGACCTTCGGGCGTCAGCAGTTCCTTCGGATCGAACACGTCGGGATACTCGCGTGCGAGCGCGGCGAACCCGAGCCACATGGTGAAGTTGCCGATGCCAGTGACGCCAGGCTGCGCTTTGAGCGCGTATTCCGCCACGGCGGTCAGGCTGCCTGGTGTGCCGCCGAAGGCAGTTCCCAAGATCGCGACGTCTGGTGCATACGTTTGGCGGAGTTCCGCCGCACGGATCGAGCCGGAGCCACCGCCGGAGTAGCCGTAGAGCGCTATGCCGGATTTCTCGAAGCCCAACGTGTTGTCGGACTTGACCGCCCGAAGGCTGTCGAGAACCATCTTGCCTTCGTCGAAGGTGTTGAACGTGTTGAACTTGCCGTCGAAGTCCGGGATGTTGATGGCGAACCCTTCGGCAAGCCAAAGCTGCAGCAGCGCTGATTCTTTCATCGTGCCGACCTGGAGCGTGTGGGACGGATTGCACGACGAGTCGGTCGAGTCGATCGCCTCTTGGAACGACACCACCGGTCGTGGACTGCCTATCCATGGAATGCCGGGAACGATGACGGTCGTGGCCGTGACGATCGGATTGTCGTAGACGTCGTTCGACCGGTACAGCAACTGTTTGGTGTAGACGGGAACAGGAATGCCGAGCAGTCGGGTCTGCACCTCGCGGGAACGCACGATTTGGCCGGGCTGGAACGAGTCGAGGTCGGCCGGATCGTCGTACCAGGGGTCGTTGTCGGGCGTCGGGATCGGAAGTAAGTCGTAGAGCTGCGGCTCCGACGGCAACTGCGGTAACTGGTTCTGATCCGGCGGGAAGATCGGCGGAAAAGTCGGATCGGCGGAAGCGGCTCCGACGCCCACCGACGACACGGATATCACTCCGAGAAGCACCACTAACAGCCGAAACGTTGACCTGACCATCTATCCGTCCACTTCGTTGCTGGATGTGAGACGCAAGAGTCTCACATTTTGCAGCCATTTGGAACAGGTTCTGCGATATCGGCGTGTGCCGTCGGAAGTCGGGGTCTTGGCCGCAAGTGTCCGTTACTGCGAGTACGGTCCACGGTGGGCACCGAACGGCCGCTCGAACTCGAAGACGAGGATTTGCTGTGACGCCTACACCGGAACGCCACCACGTTGTCATCATCGGCGCAGGTTTCGGAGGGCTTGGAGCGGGAATCAAGCTCGCCGCCAAGGGAATCGACGATTTCGTCCTTCTCGACCGAGGCGACGAGGTCGGCGGGACCTGGCGCGAGAACACCTACCCGGGCGTCGAGGCGGACATCCCCGCCGTCCATTACTCGTATGGTCATCTGCCGAATGCCAAGTGGTCCTCTGCCTTTGCCCCCGGCAGCGAACTCTTCGCCTACGCGCGCGACATTGCCGACCGCTTCGAACTGCGACCGAAGATCCGGTTCGGCACCGAAGTCGTCTCCGCTGCCTACGACGAAGCCACACGAGAATGGACCGTCACCGCAGAAGACGGCACCCAATTCGTGTCGCGCTTCGTCATCTCCTGCCACGGTGCGCTCAGCATCCCGTCGCGCCCGGACATTCCGGGGTTGGACGACTTCGAAGGCAAGATGATGGCGACCCAGCGCTGGGACCATTCGTACTCGGTCGCAGGCAAGCGCGTCGCAGTCATCGGCACGGGCGCTTCTGCGCTGCAGGTCATTCCGACGATCGCACCCGAGACGGCCCATCTGACCGTATACCAGCGCACGCCGATCTGGGTGATGCCGAAAGTGAACTTCGCCGTCCCCGGCGCTCTGCAGAAGGTGTTCGAGACCCTGCCGTTGTCGCAGAAGATCGTGCGCAACATCGTCTCGTCCACCACTGCGGCCGCCGAAACCGTCGCTGTCACCCACAACAAGCGGCTGCCGTTCGTGACCAAGGGGGTCGCACAGCTCGCGACGGCGTTCCTGAAATCTCAGGTCAAGGACCCAGCGCTCCGTGAGAAGCTCACCCCGACTTACGGTTTCGGCTGCAAGCGACCATCGATGTCGAACACGTACTTCTCGACCTTCGAACGCGACAACGTGACATTGGAGACCACCGGCATCGAGCGGATCACCTCGAAGGGGATCCGGACCGTGGACGGCAACGAGGTCGAGCTCGACACCATCATCTTGGCGACCGGTTTCAAGATCTTCGGGCTGAGCTACCGGATTGCGGGCGTCGACGGCGTTGACCTGGAGTCGCAGTGGGACGAGCAGCGGCTGGCGTCCTACGAGGGCGTTGCTGTGCCCGGATTCCCGAACTTCTTCCTCGCCCCCGGACCGTACGGCGTCATCGGCTTCTCCTGGTTCGACACTATCGACATCTGTGTCTCGCACGCTGTCGACATGATCGCGCAAGCCGACGCGGACGGCGTGACGCGGATCGAGGCGGACTCCGCCGCCACCGCAAAGTTCGTCAAGAAGATGCGCAAGCGCGTCGAGAACACTGTGTTCATGAGCCCGTCGTGCAACAACTCGAACACCTACTACCTCAACAAGCATGGCGACGCCCCATACCTGCGGCCGGAGACCATCGTCGAGGCGAAGTTCGCTATGCGATCGGCGGCGAAAGGCTACGTGCGCGCGTAGCGGTTGGGGGAGGGAATCAGCAGATGGCTGAACGTATTTCGACGTACACGAACGACGGGCATACCTTCGACGTCATCGACGACGGACCGCTCGACGGCACACCCGTCGTGCTGTTGCACGGCTTCCCGCAGACTGCTCTGGAATGGTCCCGCGTTGCACCGTTTCTGCACGACCGCGGCTACCGCACAATCGCCCCCACTCAGCGCGGCTACTCGCCGGGTGCCCGGCCACGCGGTCGTTACGCGTACCGGATGAGCGCTCTGGTCGGCGATGCGACGGCACTGATCGCCGCCATCGGCGCTGGCCCTGTGCACCTCGTCGGCCACGACTGGGGATCGGCGGTCGCGTGGTCCACGGCGACAAGGCATCCCAACTTGGTCCGCACGTTGACCTCGGTATCGGCACCACATCCAATGGCGTTCATGCGGTCCATGGTGACGAGCAGCCAGGCCGCGCGATCGTTCTACATGGCCCTGTTCCAGGTGCCGTGGATTCCCGAGGTGGTGATATCCCGTGCGTTCGCGGCGACTGCCCGGCCCGACGTGCGACGCCGCGCATTGGAAATGTCGCAGCTCGACGGCGAGCAGTTCGATCGTATAAATCGTGATGTCGTCCAGAGCGGTGCGCTGAAGTACGCCCTCAACTGGTACCGAGCGATGCTGATCACAACCCCTGGTGGGGCCGCGAAGACGGTCAGTGCTCCGACGACCCATGTATGGAGTACTCGCGACAGCGCACTGGTGCGCAAAGGTGCCGACCTGACCGCCGAATACGCAACGGGACCTTATCGATTGGAAATCCTGGACGCGACGCACTGGATACCGGAAGAGCGTCCTGCCGAGCTCGCCGACATCATCGCCGCTCGCGTAGATGGTTCCGATCGAGTCTCGGGGGTACCCCCAGTCCATGAGTGATCCTGAGTTCAGCAAGGGCGACAAGGTCGAATGGAAGACCCACGGCACCACCACCGAGGGTGAAGTGGAAAAGAAGATCACTAGCGACACCGAGGCCGCCGGTCGGCAAGTCCGAGCGTCGAAGGACGAACCGCAGTACAAGGTGCGCAGCGACAAAAGCGGCAAGGACGCGGTGCACAAGCCCGACGCTCTGACTCCGAAAGACTGACCAGGCTCCGACATGTCCAAGGGTGCGGATCGGCGTTGGTGTTTCGCTGACCAGTTGGGTCCGCATTTCCTGGACTCCGAGGATCAGCCCGTTCTGCTGATCGAGGCGCGGGCGGTGTTCGGTCGCCGCAGATTCCACCGCCGCAAAGCACACTTGGTCTTGTCAGCGCTTCGTCACCGGGCGGCCGAACTCGGTGAGCAAGCGATATTCCTCCAAACACGCACGTATCAGCAAGCTTTGGCAGAAGTGCCTGGGACGTTCAGTGTGTGTCAGCCGACGTCGCGGGTCGCCGACGACTTTGTACGAAAGCTGCCGTCTGTCGAGGTGCTGCCCGCTCGGGGGTTCGCGACCGATAGGGAGACGTTCGAGCGGTGGGCGCAGTCGCAACGCGGACTGCTGCTCGAGCAGTTCTATCGCGACGCTCGGCGGCGGTTCGACCTGCTGATGGACGGCAAGGAACCGACCGGCAATCGCTGGAACTTCGACGCCGAGAATCGCGAACCACCGCCGAAGAGCGGTCGACTCGACGTAACCGGTCCGTGGTTGCCGGACGAGGACGAGATCGACGAGCGGGTCCGCGCCGATCTCGATCAGTGGGAACGTGACGGCGATGCCTCGTTCGTCGGACGCGACGGTCCGCGTGAGTTCGCGGCCACTCGCACCGAAGCCCAAGCCGCGCTACAGCATTTCTTGCAGCACCGGCTAGCGCAGTTCGGGCCGACCGAAGACGCGATGCTTGCAGGGGATCGGTGGATGTCGCACAGCGGGTTGTCGGCTCCGATGAACCTGGGACTGCTGGATCCGCTGGAATGTGCCTATGCCGCCGAAGATGCTTATCGGACGGGGAATGCCCCGCTGGCCAGCGTCGAAGGGTACATCCGGCAGCTCATCGGGTGGCGCGACTATATCTGGCACACCTACTGGCATCACGGCGACGAGTATCGCAATCGGAACGCGCTCGCCGCGCATCGCCCACTGCCGCAATGGTTTACCGACCTGGACGCCGACGCCGTCCAGGCGAGATGCCTGAAAGATGTTCTGGCGCGAGTGCGTGACCATGGTTGGGTGCACCACATTCCGCGGCTGATGGTGCTGTCGAACTATGCGCTGCAACGAGGTTGGCAACCGGCGGCCATGACCGACTGGTTTCACCGTAGCTTTGTCGACGGCTACGACTGGGTGATGGTCGGCAACGTCGTGGGGATGTCACAGCACGCGGACGGCGGCCTGATTGCCACCAAGCCGTACGCATCCGGTGGTGCGTACATCAACCGAATGAGCGACTACTGCGGTGACTGTCGCTACAAGCCCACCCGCCGAGTCGGCGAGGATGCGTGCCCCTTCACCGGTGGCTATTGGTCCTTTCTGGCGCGTAATCAGGACCGCCTGAAGAACAATCACCGGATGCGGCAGCCACTGGCGGGATTGAATCGACTCGCTGACCTCGACGACGTCGTCGCCCAGCAGCGGGAGCTGGGCGACGACGCGCCGTGATCGGTCTGAATCGCCTGGCTCAGGCGTCGATCGACTGCTGACCGTTGCGGTGTGCGATCTCGATCTTTCGAGGCTTTGCCTTCTCTGCCACCGGAATTCGTAGCCGGAGGACGCCGTCGGTGTAGTCGGCCTCGATGCGGTCGGTGTCGAGGTTCTCGCCGAGGAACAGCTGGCGGCTGAACACGCCGCGTGGACGTTCGGCGGCCAGCATGTCACGGTTGGTGTCCAGGTCAGGACGTTCCGCCCGGACCGTGATCACATTGCGTTCGATGTCGAGATCGAGGGAATCCGGTTTCATCCCCGGTAGGTCGAACTCGACCACGAACTCGTCACCCTCGCGCCACGCGTCCATCGGCATTACCGCCGGCCGTGCCGAAGTGCCGAACACCTGCTGGGTCAGGCGGTCGAGGTCACGGAATGGATCGGTACGCATCAGCATCGTCGCCACCTCCACTACTCCAATCTTGTCTGTGGGTAACCAGTTATCTCTGTTAACTGGCATAGATTTGTTGTACCACTGTCCGCTATATTGATGCAAGAGCATGTGGAAGTAATTTCTCCGGAGGTTCGAAATGGTGCAGGAGCCCAACGGGCCGAACGGTTTGCCGTCGCCGCAGCTGGGTGTGTATGGGATCTCGGTGGCCGCGCAGTTGTCCGGCGTCGGGGCGCAATCGCTTCGGCTCTACGAAGAACACGGCCTGCTGACACCAGACCGCACCGCAGGCGGCACCCGGCGCTACAGCAGCGACGATATCGACCGCATCCGGCGGATCGCGACCATCCTCGCCGCGGGAGTCAATCTTGCTGGGATCGGCCGCATCTTGGCCCTGGAGGCTGACAACGCCGATCTTCGTCGTCGACTTCTCGACCTGGGAGACGACATCGGCCGAGCCCGGTAGAGCGAGGGCCTACATCGGTCGGCCGAGCGCCTTGCGAAGGAGTTCGGCGAGTTGGGCCTGCTCGTCGAGACTGAGGTTGGCTGCGGCTGCCCGGGCGAATTCGAAGGTCTTCTCGAAGGCGGAGTTGAGGCTGTCGCCTGCGGGGGTCCGGGTGAGCTGGCGGGATCGACGGTCCGCGGGATTGGCATGCCGCTCCACCAGATCCCTCGCTTCGAGCCGGGTGACGATCTGCGTGATGTTGGACGCGTCGCAGCCGAGTTCGTCTGCCAGCTCACGCATTCCGCGCGGACTGGAGATTCTGCCCAGCACGCAGGCCTGCGCGACGCTCATCCCGTGCTGTTCGGCCGCGATCTCGTACGCGCGGTCGTAGGCATCGACGAAGTCGAACATCGCGCGTTCGGCATCGGACGACGCCGAGACGGGACCGGAAGGTACGGCCATGACCAAATTCTAACACTTGATTCACTCAAGCATTTGTGGAAGCGTGATGCTTGATTCACTCAAGTATGTAAGGAAGGCGCCATGCACGCACTCGTCGTCTCGGTCCATCCCCGTTCCAACTCGTTGACCGCCGCCAGCTCCGCACGGGCACGCGACAAATTGGTCGCCGACGGCCACACCGTTGACTACCTCGATCTCTATGCCGAGGGCTTCGACCCTTCGCTGCTGCCCGACGACGAACCCGACTGGGCCGACTCTGCAAAGGAGTACTCGGCTGAGGTTCGAAGCCACATGGCGCGGGTCGCCGCAGCCGATGTGATCGTCGTGGTCTTCCCGGTCTGGTGGTTCGGCTTACCTGCGATGGCCAAGGGCTGGGTGGATCGGGTGTGGAATCGGGGATTCGCCTACGAGCCGTCCACACTCCATGGCAAACGGATGCTGTGGCTCGGGCTGGCAGGTGGCCCCGCGGGCTATTTCGCGAAGTACGGCTTCGACAAGATTCTCGACCTGCAACTGCGCGTGGGCATCTCGGAATTCTGTGGGATCACCGACGCGACGGTCCACCTGGTGTACGACACCCTCGCCGAGCCACGCCTGACGAGCATCTACGAAGCGGTGTCGTCGACGACAATCGCGGCTTAGCCTGGGTATTCTGCCTTGTGGCCGAACGCATCTCGACCGAAGCAGACAGGCACCGGGGCCCAGGTTTCCGTGAACGCGTGGAACGCGCGATTCGAATGACCGAGCGACTCAATTCCTTCTCGTACGACGACAAGGACGCGATCCGGGCGGCGTGGAGCGAGCTGACCGGTCAGCCCGTCGACCCGACGTTTCATCTCATTCCGCCGGTCTATTCGGACCACGGCGTCAACATCCGGCTCGGCCGCAATGTCTTCATCAACCAGGGCTGCCGGCTCGACGACCTCGGTGGAATCGAGATCGGCGACGACGTCATGATCGGTCCCGGCGTTCGGTTGATCACGTCGGGACATCCCGTCGACCCGGCGGAGCGCCGCAATGGAGTCACGGCAGCCCCGATCCGAATCGAGCGCAACGTGTGGATCGGTGCAGGCGCAATGGTTTTGCAAGGAGTCACGATCGGTGCCGACTCCGTCATCGGAGCCGGGGCAATCGTTACCCGCGACGTTCCGCGCGCGGTGCTAGCTGTCGGGGTGCCCGCTCAGGTTGTCCGTAGCATCGGCAGAGACGTCACCTGATGCCTCGGTCGCGGCGACGAGTTTGCTGCCTTCGATGTCGAGGTCGGGGAGAACGCGTTGGAGCCAGGCGGGCAGCCACCAAGCAGCGTGGTTGAGAAGCTTGAGCACAGCCGGAACTAGTGTCATGCGAACGACGAAGGCGTCGATCGCCACGCCGACCGCGAGGGCCAGGCCGATGGACTTGATCACCGCGTCGTCCCCGAAGATAAACGACCCGAACACCGCAATCATGATCAGCGCAGCGGCGGTGACGACGCGCGCGGTGTGTCCCATTCCGAGCTCGATCGAGAGGGCCGGGTCGTTGGTGTGGATGTACTCCTCACGTATTCGCGTGACGAGGAATACCTCGTAGTCCATCGCGAGCCCGAACAAGATGCCGACGAGCAGCACAGGAAGGAAGCTCACGATGGGGCCAGGCGTCTCCACGTTGAAGATGCTGCCGAGATGCCCCCACTGAAAGACCCCGACCGTGAGCCCCATCGAGCCACCGATCGACAACAGGAAGCCGACTATCGCCTTGACCGGAACCAGGATCGACCTGAACACAAGGGTCAGCAGCACCAACGCAAGGCCGACGATCAACACCAGGAACACCGGCAATGCAGAACCGAGTTTCTCGGAAACGTCGATGTTCGACGCCGTCGGACCGGTCACATAGACCTCTGCGCCTAGCGCCTTGGCCTGATCGCCGACCTCTCGAAGTAGGTGGACGAGGTCCCGCGTCGCTTCGCTCGACGGCGCCGAATTGGGCACGACCGACACGATTGCGACGTCGCCGGTCTGGTTCGGAATCGGGGGTGAAATCGAGGCAACGCCGGGAATGTTCTTGCCGCCCTGGTCGATACCCTGCTGGGTGACTTGGGCGACGTCGGTGTGGCCTGGCCAGTAGACGACCAAAGTGAGCGGACCGTTGAACCCCGGACCGAAACCTTCCGACAGCAAGTCGTACGCGCGACGCTCGGTGGTATCGGTCGACTTGGCGCCGTCGTCCGGAAGGCCGAGTTCGAGGTCCAGGGCGGGGTAGGCCAGCACTCCCACGCCGACAATGCAAAGCAACACTGTGACAATGGGTTTCGCGGTGACCAGCTGCGACCAACGTCGTCCGAAACCCGTGCCTGGCTCTCGGCTCTCCTGCCTGCGCGCCAGCGGTCCGATTCGTCCGCCGTTGATCCGCTCGCCGAGCAACGCCAACAGCGCCGGAACGAGGGTGATGGAAATGAGGACAGCGACTGCGACGGTCGCCGCGGCGGCGACGCCCATTGCTGTGAGGAACGGGATTCCGACGACAGCCAAGCCTGCCAAGGCGATCACGACGGTAAGGCCCGCGAAAACCACGGCACCTCCAGCGGTGGCGATCGCCGTCGCGATCGACTCCTTCACCGGCATGCCGTCGTGCAACTGTTGTCGGTGGCGAGAAATGATGAACAGCGCGTAATCGATGCCGACAGCCAGTCCGAGCATGAGGGCCAGCGTGGGTGTCGTCGAATTGACTTCGACAACTCCGGACAATGCCTGAATGCCGAGCAATCCGATCCCGACGCCGATGACCGCCGTCAACAGCGGCATACCTGCGGCGACGAGTGCACCGAAAGTGATTGCGAGGACGACGAAGGCGATGACGATGCCGTACACCTCGCTGCTATGGCCCGCCGCTTCCGTGGTGGAGATGACACCGCCGGAGAACTCGACTTGCAATCCTGCTTTCCGAGCCGGGTCGGCCGCCTTCTGGAGCGCTGCCTTGGCTTCGTCACTGATCTTGTCGACGGTGACCGCATATTTGATGTCGCCGAACAGGATTCGCTTGTCAGGGCTCAGGGTGCCCTGATCGAAGCCGGTGACCGCAATTACCTGCGGTGCCGTACGCACCTGGTCCAACGCTCGCAGCCCGACCTCGCGGTACTGCTCCTCCTCTAACGTGTGCCCCGGCGGCGCTGCGACCACGACCCGCGCGCTCGCACCACCTGTACCAGGGAACTTCTCCGAGAGAAGATCGATTGCGCGCTGGGACTCCGTGCCCGGGATGGTGAACGAATTGCTCACCGGCCCATTGAAAGCCACCGACGATATTCCGACGCCCGCCAAGATGAGGATCCACACCGCGGCCACGAGCCATCGGCGACGGACGATCACATTCCCCAACCGGTAAAGAAAACTGGCCACAGTCCCGCTCCTTACCCTGCGTCGACGTAGGGAATCTAGCCCGGCGTGCGCTGTTTCCGTCGTCGTTTTCGCATGTCGCGGCGTCGAATCTCCGACCGTGGGTGGATTCCAAACGGCGCGAGTTGGCCGAAGATTGTGTGATGGCGACAACATCCGAGGTACGCGATCAGACTCCGTCCACCCGCGATCGGCTCTACGGCTGGAAGACCGCGGCACCGCTCGATCACTCGCATGTTCCGGTCACGCCGATCGAACTCCCACCCGGTCCGCGCACCCCGGGCCTGCTGCAGACCGTGCTCGTATGGGGATACCGGCCGCATTACTTGCCGAGGATGCACGAGAAGTTCGGTGACACCTTCACGTTGAACTCGGCGCCGGTGGGTCGGCTGGTGGTCACCCGCGACGCCGACGCGATTCGCGAGATCTTCCGAACCAGTCCCGACATCGTGCACGCCGGTGAGGGCAACTCGCTGCTGCGACCGCTCGTCGGTAACAACTCCGTCCTCACCCTCGACGCGCCAGAGCATCAGCCGGCGCGCAAGCGTCTGCTGCCACCGTTCCACGGCGCCCGGATCGCGCGCGTCGTGTCGTTGATGGAAGAGGCGACCGCTCGCGAAGTCGCGACTTGGCCTGTCGGCCAAGACTTTCCGCTACTCGAACGGACCCAGGCGCTCACGCTCGATATCATCGTGCGCGTTGTGATGGGCGTCGACGACCCCGCTCGGGCGAAACGGCTGGGCGACGCGCTGCGCGGGGTGCTCAGCCTGGGCATCAGCGACATGTTGATGTGGGTAGCACCTGGGCTGCATCGGTATTGGCCGTGGCGCAACGTGATCCGCCAGCTCGACTACGCGGATGAGCTGCTGTACGAGGAGATCGAGCGACGCCGAAATGATCCCGACCGCGCATCGCGACCCGATGTGCTGTCGATGCTCGTCGACGGCGATGCCGACCCGGCGATCGTGCGGGACGAACTCGTCACGATGCTCGCTGCCGGCCACGAGACCACCGCGGTCGGGCTGGCGTGGACCTTCGAGCTCATCTTGCGGCACCCCGAGGTCCTCGACCGCTTGCGCCCGGGGTTGGACGACGATAAAGACCCTTACCGCACTGCCGTCGTCAAGGAGGCTTTGCGGGTGCGTCCGGTCATCTACAACGTCGCCAGACGCCTGATGGAACCGATGCAACTCGGCGGGTTCTCTTTGCCGGCGGGGCAGTTCGTCCTGCCGTCGATCGCGGGCTTGCAGACGGACCCTCGCATCTGGGGTTCCGACGCCGCCGAATTCCGTCCCGAACGGTGGGAGGACAGCGACGTCCCATCGCACGCGTGGATACCGTTCGGCGGCGGAACTCGCCGGTGTCTCGGTGCGCTGTTCGCGCAGACCGAGATGGAAACGGTCGTGCGCACCGTGCTCCGTCAGGTCGAGTTGCGGACCGTCGGTGACGTCGAAAAGCAGCGTATGCACCACATCACTGTCGTCCCGAAGCATGGCGCGCGAGTGCAGGTGACGAACCGCCTCGCCTGACGTCGCGTTCTGCATGTCGATCTCGATAACGCTATTATTCCGATAGTGACTTGCCCACCCTCGTGAGTCTATTAGGAGTCCAGGGACTCCTAAAAGACTCACGAGGGTAGGTGGGTATCGCGATCGATATGTAGAGGGGGACGACGTGGCGGCCCGGAAGGTACTGACCCGCGCCGAAACTCAGGCGCAAACGCGTGAGGATCTGCTCGACGCTGCCGAGAAGTTGTTTCTTGCCAATGGTTATCACGTCACGTCGATCGCCACGATTGCGGCCGAAGCCGGTCGGACCGTCGGCGCCGTCTACAGCAACTTCGCGAACAAAGAAGAGTTGTGCATCGAAGTACTGAAGCGTCGGTCGGCTGGTGAATTGTCGAGCCTTATCACTGCCCTCGCGACATCGGGGGACGATTTCGACGGCCGTCTGGACGCGATCGCGATCTGGTGGCGGCGGGTTTCCTCGCAGACCGACGTCGTGAACTTGATCGCCGAGTACCTGCTGAGCATCGTTCGAGATCTCGATCGCCGCGCGGAGGCCGTGGAAACGATTTCTCGGTTCATCGAATCCGCTCAGGCGATAACCGAGGAGTACTTGCCGATGGGGGTCTCGCCGTCAGAGGAGGCCACAAATGAGGCGATGCACGCCATTCTCGCCACTGGCACCGGCCTGGCCGTATCGCAATCGGCCGGGATCATCGGAGTCGATGAGTCGGTGACCCTGCTGGTCAAGTCCTTCAAGTTGTGGATGGGTCAGCTGGCCGCGTCGCAGAAATGAGTAATTGAAAGAGTGCCATTATTCGGATAACATCTATATCTAGAAATGATCCCGATCTGGGGTCGTGGGTGTAGAGAGGTCCGAGATGAGCGCCTACGTTCACGAAGTACGGGTGCGCGAGGTGATCGCGGAAACTGCCGACTCGGTGACCTTGGTCCTGGACGTATCGGACGAGGTAACGCCAAGGTTCGATTACGAGTGCGGGCAATTTCTCACCGTCCGAATCCCGAGTCCCACAACCGGATCGGTGGCGCGGTGCTACTCGTTGTCGTCGAGTCCGCACGACCCCCACCTCGCCGTCACCATCAAGCGCACGGCGGGCGGATATGCATCGAACTGGTTATGCGACAACGTTGTTCCGGGTTCTTCGCTCGAAGTCCTCGAGCCTTCGGGAACTTTCGTTCCCGCATCGCTGGACCGTGATGTTCTGCTCTGCGCGGCCGGCAGTGGAATCACGCCGATCATGTCGATCGCAAAAACCGTTCTCGCTCGCGGCGCCGGCCGAGTAATCGTTCTGTACGCCAACCAGAACCGAGAGTCGACCATCTTTCATCGCCAGTTGGCCGAACTCGAGCAGGCCTACGCAGACCGCCTCGTCGTTGTCCATTGGCTAGTCGACGAGCGAGGCCTACCTACCGTCGACGGCCTGGCTGCGGAGATCCGCACGCATACCTTCGACGACGTATTCCTCTGCGGACCAGCAGGTTTCATGAGCGAAGCCCACATTGCCCTGTCATCGATCGGTGTACCGGCCGAGCGGATCAGGCGCGAAGAGTACCGCTCGCTGGAAAGCAACCCTTTCGAATCAAGCACTACCGCAACGCAACCGACTCCGCCCCGGGGTGACCACCCGACTGTCGAGGTCGAAATCAACGGCGAGAACCACACGTTCGCGTGGCCGAAAAATCAGCCACTGTTGGATGTGTTGCTGGACAACGGTATCGACGCCCCGTACGTCTGCCGCGAATCCATCTGCGGCACATGCGTGTGCTCGGTGCGAAAGGGCAAGACGCGAATGCTGCTGAGCGACGCGCTGACCGACGAAGACATAGACATGGGCGTCACGCTCGCCTGTCAGACGCTCCCAGAATCGGATGAGGTCTATATCGCGTTCGATCAGTGATTGCCGGTCGCAGTTCGCCACTCCGCGATTGCTCGACCGATGTCGGTGGCCGGCGGATCGCCGTACGCCCATTCGCGGGCGATGCGATGCCAGTTGTTCGTCGAATTGAGCTGCCCGAGAACGCCGAACGTGAAGAAGTCGGCTCTACGGGAGAACACGTGCTCTGCGGGGAGTTGCTGGCGACGTATGCCGGTGAACTGTGCTGCGGATGCGCGTGGGTCGATTGCGAGGATCAGGGCGCCGGTAGCCAATTCCGGTGTGATGGTGAGGGGTTCGTCCAAGAGATGCCAGCCGGCGGCTGACCGTAGATAGTCGAGACACTCTGCCGGTATGACGTTCGACGTCGGATCGACGATGCCGCGTCCGACCATGAGTCGGTACAGCTCATCAGCGTCTTCCTCGCACGCGGCTCGCAACAGCGCGCGCTCGAAGTCGACGTTGACCGGATCCATCCGGTTGTACAGACCGAAGTCGATGAAGGCGACCATTCCGTCGGCTCCCACAAGGACGTTGCCGGGGTGGGGATCGCCGCAGAATTCGTTGTGGCTGAACATCGAGCCGATGTAGAAGCGGTAGATCAACTCGCCGATGTGGTTGCGATCGGCCTTCGGCAGCGCGCGCATGCGGTCGAACGGCATTCCGTCGAAGAATTCCGTGACCAGGACGTGGGGTGACGAGTGCTCGACGACACTGTCGGGGATTGTGATGAACGGATGGCCTTGATACCGCTGCGAGACGGCATGTTGGGTGCGCGCTTCGGCCTCGTAGTCGAGCTCGCTCTCCAGGTTTCGCGCGATCTCGTCGAAGATGGAGTTGTCTTTCAACGTCGGCCAGAACGGCGCGGCGAGCTTGCCGAAGAACTTGAGATTGCGCATGTCGGCACGAATGGCGTCGTCCACACCCGGGTACTGGACCTTGACGGCAACGGCCCTGCCGTCGCGCAGTGTGGCGCGGTAGACCTGCCCGACCGACGCCGCCGCGATGGCGGACTCGTCGAAGTCTCGGAATACACCGCGCAGTGGTCCGAGGTCGGTCTCGATCACCTTCCGCATTGCGGAAAACGGCGCCGCGGGTGCTTGATCTCGCAGTGCCGCGAGTTTCTCGCGGAACACTTCGCGGTGCGACTCTGGTATGAGGTCGAGGTCGAGCACGGACAGCATCTGTCCGATCTTCATAGCCGCGCCTTTCATGGTGCCGAGGACCATGACAAGTTGTTCGGCGGCTTGCATCGTCGAACGTTCCGCAAGGATCGCACGTGCCCGGTCGGACCGGCCGATCATCGATATGCGCGTACCCGCGCCGCGCACGGCCTGCTCAGCGGCCAATCGGCCAAGTTTTCCGCCCCGCGCGACCCGGGATTTCGGAACTCGACCTGCCACCAGCTACCTCCGCCTGCGTTTCGCCTGACCATACCCCCGGGCACTGGGCGTTTGTCATGCCTCCAACTCGAGAACGCAGCGCGGATTCCAGGGCAGCGGTCCGCTGGGGAAGCTGAACCGGAGCATCCGGTGCGATCCGTGCGCGTCCATGTGCAATATGAACGGCGGAAGGAATCCCGCCACCACCTTGTCGAGCAGGCCGTTGATGTGGTTGAAGCTCGGCCGGATGCGGACCTGCCAGGCATCGAACGATCCGGCCCCGATCTTCATAGTCGTGCGCTTCTCGACCTTGACCTCGAGTGGCCACACCACCGAGAAAGCCAGCCATAGATCGTATTTGGCCTTCGAACCACGTTGGAAATCGAGGCCGCGAAGCAGTGTTGCGGCGCTGAGCAGTGGCATCGTGCCTGAGGGGAACGGGCCGACTTCGCCACCGAACTGCAAGTGCTGAGTGTCGACGAAGTAGCCCTCTTCGCGTGAGACGACTTTGCCCGCGAATAGTGATGCCGCTTTGTAGCTCTCCATCACGAGCGACCCCTTGGATCGCTGGATCCGCTGCTCGACCTTCATGCTGTATTGATCGTCGGAACCGGTGTTGATCGAGGCGACGTAGGCCTCATCGCCGTCGTGTTCGACGATGCTCGTTAGCTGGCCTGTCGCGGGGGCATCGCCCACCTTGATCGAGTAGACGGACTTCTCGCCATCGGCGATCCCTGGATCGCGGAACGGTGTAATCATAATCGGAACCTCTCAGTAGGTCGGTTTGACAGCAGAGACGGTTTGCGCGAGTCCGCTGGTGTGCTGTCCGATCTCGGTGAAACCGGTCTGGCGGAGGCCGCCGGTGATGGCTGCGCGGCTGAACATGGTTATACCGCTGAGCTTTTCGAGTGGTTTGGCCGGAATTCCCCGCGGTGCAAGGCTGGTCAGGATCACGATTCGGCCGCCTGGCTTGAGAACTCGGAAGATCTCCTCGATCGCGTCGAATGGCTTGTTGATGAGGTAGAGCGCTGCGAGGCAGCTGACCGCGTCGGCGACGCTGTCGGCGAACGGCAGCTTCTCGGCATCCCCGCGGACGTAGGCGACTGCTGGTCCTGAGTTGTCGGCAACTGCTCGGCGCAGCATCTGGTGCGAGGCGTCGACGCCGACGGCCAAGCCGCCGGGAAACGCCTGCGCTCCGAACCAGCCGGTGAAATTACCGGGACCACAACCGATATCGAGCACGGTATCGCCAGGCTGCAGGCGCAGGAGCCCAGTGATCCGAGCCCGTTCGGCGTCGGCGTTCGACCCGATCGCGCCGGCAAGGACGCGATAGCCGATCGGTCGGAACAGCTGATAGCCGGTGGAGTAGAGGGTGGTGCGCATGAGGCGCTGCGCGAAGCTGCGGGTCGGCGGCGCCGTTTCGCCGAGCGTGTCGAGGTAGCCGTCGCGAGAGACTGCGGCACCCCGGCATCGGGTTGGGTCGAGCAGCTCAGCCGTGCGGCTGACGGGTGTGGGCGATGCTATGCGGGTCATGGTGGTCTCTTTCGTCGAGAAGTATTGTCAGGCAGTGGATTTGACCGACCAGATCGACGGTCGCACAGCCTCGGCATCGAGAATGCGCCGCACGAACGTCGCGACTTCCTCGATCGCATCCCGCGCGTCGGGCAGCAGGTCGGCGGCAATCTGGAAGACGTGAAAGGCGTTGTCCCAGATCTGAAGTTTGAGCGGCACACCGCCTTCGGCGCAGCGCGCCGCGAGGAGTTCGGCATCCGAGAGCAGCACTTCGGTCGACCCGACGTGTATCAGAGCCGGCGGGAGCCCGTGGAAGCTGCCGTTGACAGGTGACCACGCCGGATCCAGTTCACCGTCGACGGCGATGCCCCATTTCGCGGGCAATGCATAGCCGTCTGCGGAGATCAGCGCGTCGACCGGGTTGTTCGGATGGGTTTGCCGGATCGTCGAGTCGTAATTCGCCCACGGCGACATCGCGACGACAGCGGCCGGCAACGGCAGATTTCGGTCCCGAGTAGCCATCGCTAGCGAGAAAGACAAACCACCCCCGGCGGAATCGCCCATGACAATGATGCGCTCCGCAGGGAAGCCCTGGTCCAACAGGTATCGGTAGGCGTCCACGCAATCATCGACCGTCTCGGTGACGTGTGCCTGCGGGATCTGCCGGTAGTCGACGTTGAGGAGAGGGACGCCGCACGTTCGGGCGATGCGCGCGACCAGCCGGCGGTGCGAGTTCAGCCCACACGCCAGCAGCCCGCCGCCGTGAAAATAGATGATCGCGCTGCCCTTGTCGATGGCGGGGTCGGCAACGCTCTTGTCCCACACCCACTCCGCACGGAACTGCGGGAACTCGACCATTCGCAACTGGGTTCCCCGCCGTGGGCGCAGCGGCAGCAGCAAGCGGTCAACCCGCGTGGTGATCGGGAGCGCCACCCGCGGACCGATGACGTTGGTCTTTTCGGCCCACACCGCCGCGTCGAGCGCCTTGCGAATCGTGGACTGCAGTACGGAATGCGTGATCCGGAGCGTTCGACTCGATCTGCGTGGTAGCTCCGCGACTACCGGCGGGTGGAGCGGCGACACGGTCGCAAGGTCTGGGGCTGTGGTCACGTCATTTCCTCGCGTCGAGTCGTTCGCATTCCAGGTGGATCAGGTCTGATTCATTGAGCCGCTCGACAAGTACGTCACCGAACGCGGCAACGGTTGTGAGGACGCCGGCAGCCGGTGGCAGGCGGTCTTCGTCGCGGACCAAGGCAAGTGCGCACTCGCCGATCATGATGGACGTCATGACGTACCCGGGGTCGCAGTCAGCCTGCAGTCGAGCGACGTATCGCGCGCCGGTCGTTGTGCGCGTGTAGGTTTCGACGGTGAGTGAACCGTTGTCGGTGATCGTCTCGCCCGGGCCGGATCCCGGCTTCGGCAATGCGAAATCGATAAGCCGACGGACCGGGGGAAGTGCGAAGGCGCCCAAACCAATTGCGTAACCAGCAGTAATGACACCGGCGGCAACTGTCGACACGATCGGCCGCTGCGTGACGGAGAGCGCCTCGCTGTACCGGAATTCTGGTCCGTACGCGCCGTCGAGCAACGCGTTTGTGCGGCGCACGACCCTAGCGTTGTAGAACGACGCAATGAACGGTGCCAGGGTTCCCTTCAGCGACGGGTCCACCGAGGCACCACGCACGATCCGGATGTCCCGCGGTTGGCGGGTGCGCGGTCGAGCTGGCCGATCGGGGCTGTCGGTAAGGGAATCCGGATCGAGCATCATCCGGAGGAAGCCCTTCTTGAACGCCTGCTCGGCATACACCCGCCCGGTATCGACCGATCCACCCGACACCCAGCCCACGATCTTGCGCAACACCATGGTCGTGTCGGTCAGCGTGCCTTGATTGTCTTGTGCCGCAGCCTTGTACAGCAGATAGACCGGCAGATCTGAAGGAATGGAGTCGAATCCGGCGGAATGGATGATCCGCGAGCCGTTCGCCACGGCTTGCTCGTGGTACTTGTCGATCGACCATCGAACGAACGGGACTTCGGCAGTGAGGTCGAGGTAGTGGCAGCCCGCATTCACCGCAGCGGCAAGGAGATTCTCACCGTAGCGCAGCCATGGACCGACACTCGTGACGATCACCTTCGTGCGCGCCGCCATGGCGTCCAACGTCGACGGAGTATCGACGTCGGCGACGATCAGCGGCCACTGCGCAGCCCGGCTGGGTAGCGAGCTGCGGATCTTCTGCAGCTTCTGCAAGCTACGGCCGGCTAGCGCGATCGACACGTCGGTCGGTGCATGCGCCGCGAGGTAGCGGGCGTTCGCCGCCCCGGAGAATCCGGTGGCACCGAAGACGACGATGTCGAACTCACGATCGTGGTTGGTCATCGCAGCCGATCCACCAGTTCACCGTTGGCGCCGAAGAGCTTCAATTGCCATTCCTGGACGAGGTCTTCGGTGTCGATGTCGTCGGGATGGAAGCCTGGGCGCATGAACTCCGCGAGCTCGCCGAGCAGGCCCTTGAGCAGCGGGCCTCGCGCGACTTCGATGGCTTGTCGGGCAACGATGAGCGGATGCCAGGAATCGCGATCGCGCAGGATCGAGAGCAGCAGTAGGGGCCCGAGGACCGGGTACAGACCGACGACGACGACCGCCATGCTGCCGATGCGCGCGATCTCTGAGCCGCCGACATACCTGTAGGCGTCGAACATCACCGACTTGTGTTCGAGTTCCTCCAGCGCATGCCAGGTGAGCAATTTCAGGGCCTCTGGATCGGCGCCCGGCATGTTGTAGAGCTCTTCGTTCGACAACATCCGACGACCGAGAGTCGCGGTGATGTGCTCGAGCATCGCCGTCACACCCATGTGGAGCTTCACCCCGGCGAAGTCTTCGATCTTCACCAACGCTTTGAAGCTTTTGGTTCCCTCTCGAAGAACGGTCATGACGCTGTTTGCGACCGGGTACCGCAGATTGGCGAGATGCTCGTCGTTGAGCCGGTCGTGTTCCTGGCTGTGCACCAGTTCCTGGCCGACGAATCCGACGACGCGCTTCTTGAGTACGGGGTCGTCGATGTCTTTCATGAACTTCTTGACGGCGCGAAGCATCGTTTCCTCACCCAGCGGGATCGCCGCGTTGCCGAGCGCCAAGCCGTGGCTGAGCGGGATGTTCCCGTTGATGAAGAGGTGCTCCATCGGTGCCGCTTCGCCGAACCGGAAGCGCATGCGCCGGACCTTCGGTGGGGTCGTGTCCTTCGCCGTGCGGAGCGGGGTCTTTTCTTTGCGGAGAATCGATGTCACGGACATGGTGAACTCACTTTCCTCAGGCGGAAGCGGAAATGGTTGTCGGCAATGCCTTCTCGGCGACGCGTTCGTAGCGGTAGTCGTCGAGCGGGTACTTACGATTGCCGCGGCTGGCTTCGAAGAAGCCCTGCGGTCGCAGATACGTCGTGTCGCCTTGCGAGTTGCGGTAGTAGGTCGGCACATGTGCGTTCAGTTCGGCCAGGTAGTAGCGCTGCGATTCGCCCAGGCGGTAGATCTTCTCGTGGTACGCCTCGGCGGCGTCCTTGCGGATCTCGCACACGTCGGCGCCGCGGCGGTGTGTTTCCTTGATGGCGCGGACAGCGTGATCGGCGGTCATTTCGACGAACGAATGCCACCCGGAGCCGGTCCAGGAGTACGGGCCGCACAAGGTCCAGCGATTGGGCAGCCCTGGGACGGAGACACTTTCGTACGCCTGCAAGCCCTCCTCGTTGTAGAACTTCGCGAGGTCGAAGCCGTCACGACCGAGAACCGTTCCAGGACGGTAGGTTTCGGGATCGGAGAACACCTCGTAGCCGGTCGCGAGGATCAGTACGTCGAGCTTGTGCAGCACACCGTCGCGCGTCTTGACACCGGTCGGCGTGACCTTCTCGATCGAATCGGTGATCAGCGAGACGTTGTCGCGGTTGTAGGTCCGTAGGTAGGCAGACGAGATGGTCGGCCGTTTGGCGAGCGGTCCGAAGTTCGGCGTCAGCTGTTCCGCCGTCGCCGGGTCCTTGACCACGCGTCTGATATAGCGCCGGTACGCCGAGATCGCTGTTGCGTCGAACCGGTCCATCGCCGGATGTACAAGCCGGGCAGGGGGTTTGACCATCGCGCGGAAGAGTAGGTCCATCGCCACGAGTGCGACTCCGTGCAATGCAGGCTGCACGCCAGGGATGGCAAGGGTGCGCTGTACCGCACGGGGAACGGTGAAGTCCGGTTTCGGGACCGACCACACCGGCGTTCGTTGAAAGACCGTGAGGTGTTTGACGTCCGGCGCGATGGTCGGGACGATCTGCACTGCACTGGCGCCCGTGCCGATGATGCCGACGGACTTGCCTGACATATCGAAGTCGTCGTCCCACGAACTCGGGCGTTGCACTTTGCCTTTGAAGGTCTTGGCTCCAGGGATGCCGACGTCTTCCTTGGGGCGAACGAACGCGCCGACGGCACTGATCAGAAAACGGGCGGTGATCGTCGAATCGTTGTCGAGGTGGAGCGTCCAGAAGCGGCCGGCGTCGTTCCATTCTTCGCGTTCGACGTTGACGCCGAACGTGATTCGGGGATAAAGGCCGAACCGTTTTGCGACGTCGACGTGGTACTGCTTGACCTCCGCACCGCGTGGAAAGATTCGGCTCCAGTCGGCCTTGCGCGCAAACGAGTACTGGTAGGCGAGCGCAGGGACGTCGACGCCCAGTCCCGGGTAATGATTTTCGTTCCAGCTACCGCCGACGTCGTCGGCGCGTTCGAGGATGACGAAATCGTCGATCCCGGCTTTGCGCAGTTTGGCTCCTGCAGCGATTCCGGCTGGTCCGGCACCGATCACCGCCACCTCGTACTGTGGCTTGCTGTTCATGCGCTCACCCGATCGAGCACGCTCATCAGCCGGACGCCTGCAGCTTCGAGGCGTTCGACGGGGAACTGCCGCAAGATGCCCCGGGTAACCGAGGGCGCGATGCGATACATGGCGTAGGTGAGCCAGGCTTCGGTGCGAACCGGAACGACGTCGAGGTCGAAGCGGACGCCGCGGACGGCTGCTCGAGCCACAAGGTCCGGGCTGAGCGGAGAGATCGGCAGTGTGTCGACGAAATCTCTGACCCGATCGAGGATTCCAACTCCATCCTGGAACAGATTCGCGTCGATACCGACCGTCTCGGCGTGATTGCCGAGATTGGTGTTGATCAGCCCGGGGCAGATCGACGTGGCGCTGACGCCCTTCGGACCCAATTCGACTCGGAGACAGTCGGTCAGCATCCGGACGCCGGCTTTCGAGACGTTATACGCGGAGGTTCCCGGCACAGGTGTGTACGACGCCGCGGAGGCGATGTTGACGATGTGGCCTCTGCCGAGTTCAGCCATCTGCCTGCCGAATACGAGGCTGCCGTACACGACACCCATCAGGTTCGGCCCGAGCTGGCGGTCCCACGACTGCGGTGTCGTGTCGAGGAAGGCTCCTGCGACGACCAGGCCGGCGTTGTTCACGAGCACGTCGGCGACGCCGAACTTAGCCCGGATGTCAGCGGCGACTCGCTCCCACGCGTCGGGGTCGGTCACGTCGAGCAGCGCCGATGACGCACGGTCGCCGTTGGCTTCGATGAGGGCGACCGTCTCGTCAGCGGTCCTGAGGTCGATGTCCGAGACGACAACGTGTGCGCCGAGTTTGGCGAATCGGAGCGAGATCGCCCGACCGATTCCGCTACCCGCACCGGTCACCACTACGAGCTTCGGCTGTAAACGGTTGATCTTCATGATCGGGACTCCTCGAGTTCCAGCGGCCGTGTGCTTTGGGCCAGCAATGCCGAATAGCGATAGTTGTCCAGCGGGAAATGCTTGTTTCCCCACCACATTTCGAGGTGGGTACTGGGCCGGATGGTTGCGGCGTCGCCCTGGTAGTTGACGTAGTACGTGTTGGACCCCTCGCAGGCGGGCGAGAGCCACATCGTCTTCTCACCGCGGCGGCGGTACTTGTCGTAGTAGGCGTCGTGTGCGGCTTGCTTGATCTCCACCTTCGTGGCGCCGCGCCGCTTGGATTCGGCGATTGCTCGCGCCGCGTGGCGACTGGTGCACTCGATCATCGCGAGGTACGAGCCCGCGGCGAACCCGTACGGTCCGGTGATCAGGAATGCATTCGGGAATTTCGGCACCGAGACGCCTTGGTAGGCCTGAAAGCGGTTTTCGTCCCAGAACTGGTTCAGATCGAGACCGTCGATGCCGCGCATCGGATACGGGGGAGTGGTGCCCTTGCCCATGACCTTGAATCCGGTGGCGCACACAAGGACATCGATATCGCGAACAGTCCCGTCCTCAGTTGCGACGCCGTTCTCGGTGATCTTCTGAATCGGTGTGGTGACCAACTCGACGTGCGGCCTGGTGAACGTCTTCAGGTAGCGGTTGGAGACTGACGGACGTTTGCACCCGGGGGCGTACTCCGGCGTAAGTTGCTGCGTGAGTTCAGGATTGCCGCGCAGCCAGACCTTGTAGCCTCGGGCTCCGCCACGCTCGAGGGCTTCGGCGAGAAACGGGACACGCTCGTGGAATACCCCGATTCCGGTGATGCCGAAGTCGATCGCGACGGTGACCGCGGCGCGGATGCTACGGCGCAGTACCGGCATGTTCAGCAGTGCGGTGCTGACCGCCGAAGGAATCGGAAAGTCGGGCTTCGGTGCGACCCAGATCGGGGTTCGCTGGAACACGGTCAGCTGCTCGGCGATGTCGGCGAGCTCCGGGATCAATTGCAGCGCAGTCGCTCCTGTTCCGATGCCGGCGATGCGCTTGCCCGTGTAGTCGTAGTCGTGGTCCCACCGCGAGGTGTGGACGACCTTCCCGGCGTAGGTGTCGATTCCGGGAATGTCGGGCAGCTGGGGGATCTCGAGCGCGCCGATAGCGCCGACGATGTAGCGCGCGACGAGGGTCTCGCCGGTGTCCAGTCCGACGCGCCAGACGTGGTTGTCGTCGTCCCATACAGCGCTCTGCACCGTCACGCCGAGTTTGATCCGCGACCGCAGGTTGTAGGAATCCACGACTTGCTCCGCATACTGCTTGACCTCGGCCCCCGGCGCGAACATGCGCGTCCACTTCTTCGGAGGTTCGTAGGAGAAGCTGTAGTAGATCGACGGAATGTCCACGGCGACACCGGGATAGGTGTTCGCGTGCCAGGTACCGCCGATCCCGTCGTTCTTGTCGACGATGAGGAAGTCGTCGATCCCGGCCTTGGTCAACTGCACGCCCGTGCCGATACCGCCGAATCCCGCGCCGACGATGAGTACCTCGTGGTCGACTGCGCCCTCTCGCGGCGCTCGTATCGCGGCGGTCATCTCCGGCACCACCGGATGAAAACCCTTGACCCAGAAGGATGAAGCATCGTTCGACTCCCTTGTCGTCCTAGCAAGAATGCGTCATCCAAAGAGTAGCATTATCCGAATATCGACACAATCCCGATCTGGAACCAATGTGACCTGCAGTGCACTCCATCGCACGGCGAGGCACTCATCACATTCCGCTAAATAATGCTGTTATGTGAATAGTGATCGCATCTAGAGTTTGGGGAATCGCCCGACCTTGGAGTGGGGCGGATGTCCGAAGATGGTGTCCACAAAGGAGTGCGATCCGCATGTTCGTTTCGAGTATCGATCCAGTTGCAGCAGCATTCGCAGGCCTGCTGGCGGTGTCACTTGTGTTGATGCACGATCCCGACGGCCTCGACTTTCGCCGACGAGAAGTGGCTGCGACGCGTCGGTCGCTCGGATCCGCTCAGCGCAATGCCGGGCGGGCGACGTGGAGCCGGCGGCGCTGAGTTCGGTGGCTTACGACGGTTTCGGTCGAGAGCCTTCGAGTATCCGGGCGATCCGCAGTTGAAAGGCGTCGAGCAGCAGCGATCTCGACTCGTCGGTGTCGACGATTCCAGCTGCTTGTGCGACCGACAGGCCGGCGGCGGTCGCAATGACGCCGCGCACCGCCTTGTCATACTCGACATCCGACGTGCTGAGGGGAAGATGCTCGTCGAGCAGGACCCGACCCGACTGGACCAGCCGTTCGATTCCCTCACGGGCCGCCGCCTGTCGTTCGGCGTCGCGCAACATCACCAATAAGTACTCGGCGCCGAGGGTGAGCAGATTCGAATCACTCGACAGGCGTGACCACCAGGCGACGATGACGTCGACGCGTGCGTCGAGGTCATCCGTCGCGCCGGCGAGGTCGGCGACGACGCTGGACAGTTCGGATGTACCCCGGCGTTTGAGTACTTCGAAGCAGATGTCTTCCTTGTTCGCGAAGTTGCTGTAGAGCGCACCCACTGTGCGACCGGCCGAAGCAACGATTGCCGCGACCGAAGTGCCGTGGTATCCGACCGATATGAATAGCCGCTCGGCGGCATCGAGAAGTTCCTCACGGATCAGTTCCCGTGATTCGTTGCGGCTCAACGCTTTCCGAGACGCCACGCCATTCCTTCGATGTCTGCAATCCGTTTCGTCGAGCCGCCGATCGCGATCGATGACACCCATGACCCTAACGTGCGTACCACTGGCGCGCAGAAACCGACCAAACGTCAGGTTGCAAACGTTCGGCAATCAGTCGGCGGCGTAAGAATAGCGCTATTCAAATACTGACAATATCTTGATAGTGTCGTCATGTCGGCCGAGCGGTTCGACTCCGACGGACCCATCAATCAACGGAGACACGAATGGGAATCATGTCCGTACTACACAGGCAGCGTCCTGCAGCGACGGAAGTCGACGACGCCACCATCGCCAACGCCTCGCTCACCTTCACTGTCCGCCGGACGTTCGACGCGTCGGTCGAGGCAGTTTGGGAAGCCATCGACGACGACCATGCCTGGGAATGGCTGCCGTTCCCAGGAGTCGGCGTTCGCTACGACTCACCCGAGCGCGGTGTCGGCGTCATCCGCGAGATGGGCAGCGTTCACGGCATCGTTCGCGCGCTCTGGGTTGAGCGGGAACGCTTTTGGCGCTACGAGCCACAGGAGCGCATCACGTTCGGCGTTGTCAGCGGCACGTGGATCCAGTACCTCCTGGTGCGCGAGTACGCCGAGAACATGGAATTTGCACCGAACTCTTCTGGCGGCACCGATGTGAAGTGGGATGTCGCAGTCACGCTGCGATTGCCACTCCGGTTCACCAAGTACGCACCGGCGGTGTGGCGCTTGGCATATCGCGAAGTCGGCCTGGGCTTGCTTATGCAGCGGCGGGTCGCTGCCGTTGAGGCGCTGCGAGAACCACCCACTCAGACGACTAACGGACACCGGCCGAGCCGACTGACCAAAGCATCGGCAGGAGAACGGAAATGACGCAGACAACTCCCCACCACGAGGTTGTAGTCATCGGCGCAGGCATCGGCGGCATCTGCGCCGGAGTGAAGCTACAAGAGATCGGGATCGACGACTTCCTCATCGTGGACCGCGTCGGCGGGCTCGGCGGAACCTGGTACACCCATAGCTATCCAGACGCTGGCTGCGACATCCCCACCACCACATATCAGTTCTCGTTTGCGCGCAAACCCGACTGGGACCGCTTCTTCGCCAAACGAGACCAGATCCTGGAGTACCTCCAGGATGTCGCTGCCGACTACGACCTGCCACGCCGAATGCAGTTCGACACCACCATTGTTCGTGAGGAATGGGACGACAACGCTGGAGTGTGGCAGTTGCATCTAGATTCCGGGGAAGTCATCACCGCCCGGTTCGTGATCAGCGCCGTCGGCGCATACATCAACCCGAAGACCCGACCGAACATCCCCGGCCTCGACACCTACACCGGCGTCTCCATGCACCCGGCGACCTGGGACAACGACTACGACTTCACCGGCAAACGCGTCGGCATCATCGGTGTCGGCGCCAGCACCATGCAGATCGCACCCAAGCTCGCCGAACAGGTCGCGCGGCTCGATATCTACCAACGCACCCCGCAGGTTTACCTGCCGAAACCGGACTTCGTCCTGCGTCCGTGGATGCAGCGCTTCCTCGCCCTGCCAGGCGGTTCGGCAGTGGTCAACGGAATTGCCCAAAGTGTCGTCGACTTGGCGTTGCGCGTAGCGATATTCACCCCCGCGCCGCTGTGGAAGCGCGCGGCACGAGTGGTCGATTTCGCCGGACGGCACGCCTACTCCGGCTGGGTACGACACAAGGTCAAGGACAAAGAGCTTCACCCGCACCTGCGTCCCGATTTCGGCATCGTGTGCATCCGCGGCGGTGCGGGCGGTGGCTACCTGCCGACCCTCAACCGCGACAACGTCGAGCTTGTCACCGACGGCATCGCGGAGATCACCCCCAACGGAATCCGCAGCACCGACGGGACCGAACGCGAAATCGACGCCCTCGTGCTGGCGACGGGTTACGAAGTGTTCTCAGATCCGGAGAGCTACAAACCCGAAACTGTCATCGGCCGTGACGGATTCGACCTCGGCGTGTTCTACAACAGCGAGGAACTCAAGGCTTACTACAGCACCGCCGTGGCAGGCATTCCCAACCGGTTCATCATGGTAGGTCCGTACTCGTGGACGGGCACTGCGTTCCACTACTTCGTCGAGAACGCGATGCGCCACATCGCGACCGTCATCGACGAAACTCGACGACGAGGCGCCTCGGTGGTCGAGGTTCGCCCAGAAGCCCAAGAACGCTTCCACCAGGAAATGATCCGTAGCGGCCGAAACCTCTCCTACTACCTAGAGACTCGCTGCGAAGGATCCAACACCTACTTCGTGAATTCTCAGGGCAAGTCCCCGTACATCCGCCCCTGGTCGTTGTTGAAGACCTACCGGCGGGCAACACGATTCGACCGCGACGACTACGAGTACCGCGTCCCCGCCGGCGCTGTGCGCACCGTCTCCGGTGCCGATGAGCTGGACCTGGTTGGAACCGTGAACGTCACATCGGTGCTCGAATAGAGTCAGGACATCCTGACGTTCCCGATTACCGGTCGCGTCAGGATGTCCCGATGGACCGGAAGTGACTAAGTTTCACGGTGCGATCGCGACACCGAGGGACATCGCACCCCAGGTCTTCGGTACAGACTTCTCGTAGAAGCAATCGATATCGCGAATTTCGAATCCGGCCGTCTCGATCAACCCGCGAATGTCGCGATTGAGGTGGCAACCGCCCGCAACCGTGCGTTGGACTGGATTGAACCGGTGCTGCCACTTTTGCACTGCGGCGTCCGGTGCGAGACCGTGTTCGACGAAATGGAATGCGCCGCCCGGCACCAAGACGCGGCGCACCTCCGAGAGGGCCGCCTTCACATCGGGAATGGTGCATAGCGTCCACGTCGACAGCGCCGAATCAAAACTGTTGTCTTCGAAGGGCAATGACTGTCCGTCGAGTCCCGCGCGCTCGATGGGAACGGCCGAGGCGGCCACCCGCGAGGCTGCCATGTCCCAACCGCGGTCCGCGGGTTCGACGGCGCTGACGTCTGTCACCGACGCCGGATAGAACGGCGCGTTGCGCCCTGATCCGAAGCCGATCTCGACCACGCGACCGGACAATCCCGTGCAAGTCCGCTCACGCACGGAATCCAGCATCGACGAACCGCAGGTCAGATCGACGATTCGGGGGAGTATCCGATCTTCGTAGAAACCCATTACGACACCTCTCGGTCCACAACGATCGTAGACGGGCGCGAGTTTTAGATACGCGACGCTGACGGAAAGCCTGCGACCTAGCGGCCGACGAGTGCGGGGACTCGTTCGTCGCGCAGGTAGAGCGCGGTCCACAGCAGGATGCCGAGGTAGACGGGGAACAGCACGTGGCTGAAGATCGGGTTCTCGTTGATCAGGTGAACGGACACGACGCTGCTGAGGTAGCCGGTCACGAAGATCGCGCCGATCACCGCTGTCGGCCGGAAGAGCAGTAGGGCAAGGAAGATCAGCATCGCGATGCCGGAGATCGGTCCCAAGTGCGCCGGAACGCCGAGTTCCAGGAATCCTTTACGCGAGGTCTCGCCGTTGAGTAGGTGTGCGATCGCGTCAACGGTCAGGAAGGCGACTACGAGGCCGCCCATGATCGTGCCCACGCGGCGGGCCTTGCGAGAGATGCCGTTGGTGGCGGGAGCGGCTGCAATCTGGGTGAGTGTCATGTCATGTCCTTTGTTGGTTCGGCTTGTTGGAAATGACTCTGCGGTACGCGGTTTACGGTTTGTTGACGGTCAACTATCGGATCCAAGCCGGAATCCCATGCCGCGCATGACGGTGGTGACGTGGCTGGTGGGACGGTGCCTACCGCCGAAGGCGGGGTTGCCAGAGCTTTCGGCGACGAGGACTGACTGCGTGTGTGTCACGCGAGATGCGAGGTGTGTACAGGGCTACCGGCACGGCACGCCATTTGAGTGTTACGGCCGGTCGGGCGATCAGGGTCGAGGCTTCGGCGGCGGAGAGCAACGTGCGCGTGTGTTCGCTGACGAGAATGGTGTCGCCGGTTCGGCGGGTGGCGGATTCGACACGGGCCGCGACGTTGACGACGTCTCCGATCACGCTGAAATCGTAACGGCCGGCACCGCCCAACGTGCCGGCGACGACCGTTCCCGAGTTGAGGCCGATGCCGATGCGGGGTTCACGATCGCCTACGACGACGGCGATTTCGCACGCCGCAGCCAGCGCTCTGCTGGCGTGATCGGTCAGCGGCTGGGGAGTGCCGAACACGGCGAGCAGTCCGTCGCCGATGAATTTGTCGACGTGACCGCCGTGGCGGGCTATCACGGGCACCACGAGCTCGAAGAGTTGGTTCAGCATCGTCACCACCTCGCGGGCAGTGTGGGTTTCGCTGTAACTCGTGAACCCGCGGACGTCGAGGAAGAGTGCGGTGATTTCGACGTCCTCGCCATCCGTGATCGACTCACCGCGGGCGAGGATGTGTTCGGCGACTGCCGGATCGACGTACGCGCCGAAGGTGTCTCGAATATGGTCTCGCTCGCGCAATCCGGCAACCATGGCATTGAAAGACAATGCGAGTGAACCTATTTCGTCTGCCGAAACAAGCGGGACGTTGGCGGTGAGATCGCCGTGTCCGACTTTGGTCGCAGCAGCGCGTAGCTGGTCGAGTGGCCGGGTGATCGAACGAGCGAGCGGGATCACAAGCCAGCTTGTGACCGCAATGGTCACAGCGATGGACGCGGCGATGCCGAATAGCAGCGATTGTGGCGTGCGGTCGCCGACGTATCCGGTCACGACCGTTCCCGCGACCACCGTGATCCCCGTGACGGTGATCAGGAGACGGCGGATCAGGCTGACGTGCACGGTGCTCGACGCGGCCGCGTCGTGCTCGAACATCACAGAGCCGATCTGAGCGAGCGCGGGTTGCAACAATCGTTCTTCGGCGAAGAGGCGCACCGCGATCCAGAAGAACCAGACGAGTCCCGAGCCGATGAACAGTGCCGCGACAGACACCCGGTCCAGATCCATCTTCCAACGCGCTGCCAGAGTCCATGCAAATACCAACGCGGTGACCAGGACGTAGGTCGCCACCGACCGCACAGGCAGCAGCGGCGCGCGAGCAATGGCGTCCCAGGTCGCGCGAGCGGTGGATGGATCTCGGGTTCTGTTCCAAGCCTCGAGTTGGCTCAGTGCTGGCCGCATCAACCAGATCGCCAGCGCTCCTTCACAGGCACCACATCCGAATGCGCCGACAGCGAGAAACATTCGCTCGCCGAGCGAGGCCGGCACGTACATCGGCAGTACAAGAAAGCTGGTGAAAAGGGTTACTACGAAGCCGAATCCCTGGATACCGAGCAGTGCACGCCGCACCGATCGGACGCCGCCGTGCTCGTACTTGTCCGCCAGTCGCGACACCGTCCGGTCCTGGCGTTGGCTCACTGCACTCCGGTGCCGTTCATCCGGTCAATCGATTCAGCAGCGGTCGGGCCGCGCTGAGGATTTGGTCGATTCGGCCGTACGACGCCACCGACGCCACTGTGCGCAGCAGGGTCGGCGAGAGGCGGAACAGTCCGTAGCCGAGCCATGCTTCCGGGTTGACCGGGACGATCGCCCAGTTGTTTCGCACGGACCGTTCGATGACTCGCGCCACCTTGTCGGGTCCGCCGAATCCCAATGACGTTTGGACCGAACCCATCTGAGCTTTCCATTCGGCCTGTTGTTCCGGCGTCAGACCGTTGCGCTCGCCGTTTGCGAGCAGGTTCGTCCGAATCACGCCGGGGCAGATCGCCGTGACTCCGATGTTGTGTTTACGTAGTTCGACCCGCAGCGACTGCGTGGCCATCAACACGCCGATCTTCGCCACGCCGTATGCAGGTTCGAGCTGCGACGGGAGGAATGCCGCGCCGGAGGAAATGTTGACGATGTGGCCGTGCACTCCGTTGTCGATCATCTGTTGGGCGAACACCTTCGAGCCGTACACCACGCTCATCAGGTTGATGTCAATCATCCGTTGCCATTGAGGGATGGTCGTTTCGACGAACCCGCCGAGATCCATCACGCCGGCGTTGTTGATCAGCACGTCTGCGCCGCCGTACATGGTGCGTACCCAGCGGGCGAAGTCTTCCCATTGGTCCTCGCTTCGCACATCGAGTCGGTAGGGCACGGCTTCGCCGTCCGCGTCTTTGATCGCTGCGACGGTTTCCTCGGCGCCTGCCTCATCGATGTCGGCGACGATCACCCGATTGCCCTTGCGTGCGAACAGCTTTGCCGTCTCGCGGCCGATCCCGGCGCCTGCACCGGTAACAATGACGTTCTTCATCGCGAACCTCCGAAGATCTTGCCGGACAACGAGACTCCCCAGTCGGCGACGTCCATCGACGCCAGTCCGCTGAGACCGCGCATCGCCGACGGCGAGATCCGGGAGAGGTAATAGCCGGCCCACGCTTCGGTGCCGACGGGAACGGTCGAGAGGTTCCACCGGATCGCCCGTTCGATCGCGATTGCGACACGGTCGGGGGAGCGACCGATGTAGCGGTGTCCGGCGGCGAGTTTCGCCGACCATGCGGAACTCTCGGTGTCGTCTACACCCGCACGAGTTCCGTTGGCCGCCAAGCTGGTCCGTATCAGGCCGGGGCAGATCGCGCTGACACCGATGCCCTTGCCGCCGAATTCCTGCCGCAACGCCTGGGTGCCGAGCCATACGCCGGCCTTAGCTGTGACGTATGACGGCGCAATGGCAGTGGGTAGAAACGCGCCGACCGACGCGACGTTGACAATGTGTCCGCGCCGTCCCGCGTCGACCATTCGCTCGACGAACAGTCGTGAACCGATGAGTGGGCTCATCATGTTGATCTGAATCATGCGACGCCAGTCGGCACCGGACTGCTCGAGGAATCCGCCGCCGATGAGAATGCCCGCGTTGTTGATCACCACATCAGGCACGCCGAATTCGCTGCACGTCCAATCGGTGAAGCTTTCCCAGTCCTCGACGTCTGCGACGTCCAGGCGCCGAAACACTGCGTTGCCGCCCTTGTTTCGGATGAGGTCCACGGTCTCGGTGCCGGTCGCTTCGTTGATATCGGCCACGATCACCGCCGAACCTTTGCGCGCGAGACGGCTTGCCGTCGCTCGGCCGATGCCGCTACCGGCACCTGTCACCACTGTCACGGTCATCAATCGACTCCCTTGTCGTGTCACGAACTTCTACTTCAAAGAATAGCGTTATCTGGAAATCAATACAATCCCAAAGGCAACCAACTTTCACCCCCGTGCGCGCGTCTCACCCTCAGAGGGGTGAAAATCACGCACGGACTAGTTGGTCGTGATGGATGCGCCGGTTGGGTGGATTGCCGATGAACTCGTCGATGATTGCCGTCACGGCCTCGGGGTTCTCCATCATGGGGAGGTGCCCACACCGGGGCAGGAATTCTTCCCGGTCTGGGTTGAGTGTGCGATTGAGGTCGCGCCCCGCGCGCGGCGACAGACCTAGGTTCGCGGCACCCCACACCACCGCGAGCGCGGGAAAGTCGGCACCCGGACGCAGTTCGTCGACCGCGCGCAGCAGGGTGAGATCGGAGAACAATTCCGCCATCGACGTCAGCCTGCCTCGGCGGCTCCAGCCCGCCCCGGCGGCGACCGCGCCGGGCAGTGGCGACCGTAAACCGCGGCGCCAACCACGAGGTCCGTACTGAGCTGCGATGACGTACTTCGTAACCGGTGCAGGCACTCGAATCCGGCGAGCGACGGCATTGGATAGTCGGGGAAACTTCGCCGCGGCCGGCATCACCCAGCCGATGACGCCCTCGCGAGCGGTGTGCTCGGACAGGGGGTTCAGCAAAACCAACGCATCGAAGATGTCGGGACGACGGTCGGCGAGGAGCAATGACATCGCACTGCCCATGCAGTTGGCGACCACGGATACCCGCTCGGTCCCGAGATGATCGATAAAGGCGGACAACAGGTCAACGTACTTATCGAGCGTGTAGCCGGTTTCCGGCATGTCCGATTCGCCGAAACCGAGGTGGTCGAGGCAGATCACTTCGTGCTTGTCCCGCAGCACGCGGACCTGCTCAGTCCAGATTTCCTTGGCGGCACCACCGTTGTGCAAGAAGAGGATCGCCCTACCGACACCCTCGCGCGTATACGCGACCTGGTTGCCGTTGTGGCTGAAGAACTGCGTAGTCATCGTTCGCTCCTTGATCCTGGGCATACTCGAGCACGGACCGTGCGTGAAATTCACCCCTGGGCGGGTGAGACGCGCGCACGGGTTACTTGACATTTATCTCCAACTGCATTGCGCCGGTTGGGCTTACCGACGCGAGGGCTTGGGAGATGAGGGCGGAGAGGTCGATCCCCTGTGTGACGTTGCCGGCTTTGGTGAGCAGCGGACCGATGATCGGATAGAGGGCGACCAGATCCGGACCCACTCGCTCCAGATAGGCGTCGACGTCGTGGAGGAACGGGATCAGGCCGGTGCCGGTCGTGTATGCCTCGGGTACGGGTCGCGCGTCGAGAAGAACTTGGATGGAGTCGACGACCTCTTTGACCTTGTCGCCGAACTCCGCGAACACCGGACCGGATTCGGCCATATCCGCGCCGGCGATCGCGACGTCCGGACCCGGGACCTGCGCGTTGTCGAGCAGAGCGCGGATCTGTGGCGCGCGCGAGAGCAATGTCGCCGCAAGGAGGTCGGAGGCGTGGGTGAGTTGGGGTAGCACGGCATCGGTGCCCTCTAGTGCGGTTCCGAAGGTATCGATGATCGACGCGATGGCCGTGGGGTCGAGTTGCTGCAGCAGCGTCGTCACGGTGCGAGCGACCTCGGGCATGGACCTCGGTGTTGCGACGGAGTGGCTGTTCACCAGTTGCCCGTCGCCGATGTACGGACCGTCCCCGGTGTTGGGGCGAAACTCGACGTAGGGCTCACTGAGTGCAGACAGTGCCTCGATGACCACCGTGCTGTCGACAGGAATCCGTCGTCCTTCGTCGATGTCGAATCGCACCTCGACTCCGTCGACGGTGTTGGTCACCTTGGTGACTTGGCCAACCCGTATGCCGGACAACAGAATCGGGGAGCGTGGTACGAGGTTCGCCGAATCCGGTATCAGCATGATCGCGGAGGTCGGGCGTTCGGACCAGTCGACTCGGGCGACACCGAACAGCAGGTAGGCGACTGCCACGACCGCGACGGCCAGGATCGAACCCAACGACAAGATTGAGCTGAGCTTGGGCGCTCTCATCGGACCATCCCGATCATGCGCAGGGTGTTCAGCACTTGGTCGATCTGATCGTCCGACGAGACGGGTTGAGCGGAAACGGTTGTGTCGGTGCGGATTCCGTGGATGTTCACCGTCGGTCGTTCGGCCCACGGTATGAGCTTGTCTCGAAGGAACGCGATGATCCGGTTCAAATTCGACGGTGCGGACAGATTCAGCGGACGGCCTGTGTTGAGCAGCATCGGGAGGAATGCTCGGGCGGCTGCGTCGCCGCTGTCTGCAAGTGGCGCAATCCATTCCAAGGCATGCACGATTCCGCCCAAGGCGCCGATAACGCCGATGACGCCGATCAACGACTGGGCGATTTCAGTGATGTCAACAACGCCGGTGGGAGTGAGGATCTGGCCGAGCTGGTCCTGATTGTCGAGAATGAGCCGGGCATTGGTGTCGATCGAAGCGATGAACGCGTCGAGGTCGCCCTGGTTGTTCGCGACGTCGACGATGTCGCGTTTCAGGATGTCGGCGATGCGAGCGGTCTCGGCGGGGTCGGCAGGCAGGGCAGCGTTGACGCGGGTGATCGCGTCCTGTGCAGAACGGAGAGCGCCGCCGGAAACGAAGGTCGCGAGCCCGGCGAGAACGTCCTCGACTTGGAGGGCGGGTTCTGTTCTCTCCAACGGAATGGTGCCGCCTGCGTCGATCTTGTCGGATGTCGGTGCGCCGATCGGAATGTCGAGACTGATGTAGATGTCGCCGAGGATGGTGTCTTGACGCAACTGAGCGGTGGTCGAGCTCGGCAGCGTGACCGACTGCTGAATGTCGACATCCGCTATGACCGATCCGGGCCGACTCGATGTCGGGTCTGCGACGGTCAGCTTGTCGAGATCGCCGATGTGGTCGCCGTTGGCGATCACGCGCGCGTGTGACGGCAGGTTGAGGGCGTTCGCGAACTCGATGTGGATGGTGTAGGTCGGGCCGCCTGCACTGCTACCCGGGAGGCTCAGCGCGGCAGGATCGACCCCGCAGCCGGCGAGGGCGACTGTGCTCAGTAGGGCGACGACTCCTGCGCGGGTTTTCATCGAGCACCTCCTGCGGGGCCGAAGACGAGTGCTGCGAGATCGGCCGGCGTCAGGCCGGTTGTGGGCGGGGCGTAGGACACCATGGGGACGCCCGTGGCCGGGTCCGTGATGGTGCGAAAGCCGGATTCGAGTGCAGGAATCATGTCGATGAGCCGTTCCAGAGTGCCGACGTGGGCGGCGACGAGGTCGAGGAACGGCACCGTCTTGTCGAGTAGTTGCAGGATGGGTCCGCCGTACTTGGTGGTGATGTCGTTGAGCCACGGCAGAATCACGACGATCGAGTTGACGACCTGCACCACTTGATCCCAGATCGTGTTGACCAGTTGCAGCAGGGGCGAAAGGTTGGTGAGCATGGTGCGCAGATCCCCCCAACCGTTGGCGATGCTCTGCGATAGCGAGGACATGGTGTCGATCAGCGTGCCGATCCGGCCGATGGCGGCGTCGGGTGAGCGCAGCGCGGCTGCCAGCTTGGTGACGATGTCGTTGAGCTTCGGTCCGGTTCCCGCCAATGACTGGTCGAACTGAGTGACAGCGGCGCTGATGGTGCTACGAGCGGCGGGGTCGTTGCCGCCGTCGAGCTGGTCGGCGAGACTGGCGAGTGAATCCAGCGTCTGAGTAAGGCTTTTCGGCGTTGCGGTCTTGGTGATGCATTCGCTGGGATTCCACGCGGGACCCGCCATGTCGTTCACTGCCAGCCGTCGGTCCGCGACGATGGTGTCGGAAACCGTAGTGGCGCTTGCGGTATCGCGTAGCGGATGGTCGGCGTCGATGCGGAATTCGACGCGAACACCGGTGCCCTCGGTCCGGATGTCGCTGACCGCGCCCACCAGGATACCGCGCAGCGTGACGTCGTTGCCGACATACAACCCGACCGAGTCGGGCATGATCGCGCAATAGTCGATCCGGGCTTTCGTCGGCTGCAGCAGAACGAAGGCACACGCGGCGGCGATTGCGGCGACGACAACCGCGCCGAGGATCGAGACGAAGCCGCGGGACGCGAGCAAGTTCCGCAACATCAGCATCCCCTTCCAGACACGGGAACACAGATGGGCGCAACGGTCAGTCCGGAGTGATCGACTGCGATACCGGCAGGAGTGACGATGCTGCGGAAGCGGTCACCGGCTTGCACGAGCAAGTCGAGAACGGTGCCGAGGCGTTGGCCGAGTTCGTTGAGTTGTGGCACGGCGGCGACGATGCGGTCTGCCAGTGGCTCGAGTTGCTCGCTCCAGGCAGGCTCGATCGCGGCGATACGTGCGAGCAGTTCGTTCGCGACGCGCAGTGCTTCGATGACATCTGCTTTGCGGTTGAGGATCTGGGTTTCCATCAGGCCGATCTTGGACAGCATGGCTCCGATTACCGACTTGCTGTCGCTGAGAACGGTGAGGTATTCCTCCGCCACGTCGAGTGCGCGTGATACGTCCGCGTTCTGTTTGTCGAGCAGCCCAACCATGGTCGAGACGCCGTCGGCCATCGCGTTCACGGAGTTCGGGCTCGTTTCCAGCGAGGCGGTCAGCTGGGCCAGGCTGCGTTGCAACGTGCCGGCGTCGATTTCGGCAAGCGGACGTTGCGCGTCCTGGAGGGCTTCGACGAGGTTGTACGGCAGGTGAACTCGGTCGGCTGGGATCGGTTCGTCGCCGAGCGGTTCGTCACCCGACGGCGACACGGCGACGTAGTGGCCGCCGATCGGAGTGAGCATGCGGATGTCGAGCGAGGTCTCGCGGCCCAGGAAGACATCATCGCTGACGGTGAATTCCATCCGTACCGATTCGTCGGTCAGCTCGACCGATTTCACGGTTCCGACGGATATGCCTGCGATGCGGACGTCGTCGCCTGGGCGCACCGAGCCTCCGTCCGACAACATCGCGGTGTAGGAGTCTTTGCCGAACGGAACCAGGTAGATGACGGCGCTCACCGCGACGATGATCACGACGACGAGGACGCCGGCGATGCCGAGCACGCGTTGGGTCCCGCGGTCGGTGTCTTCGCCGTACCGTAGCTCGCGCACCCAGCGCACTCCGGATCTCAGCCGTTGCATATCGAAATCCTCTGTCCCGCAATAAGTACCGCGACGATCCCTGGGACCTCGGCGGAACCGTTGGCACACGTCCGGTTGACCGGGTTGTTGGGGTCGGGCATGAGATTGGTCAGGGATTGCAGCAACCCGGGAAGTTTGTTCAACAGGTCGATCGCGGTGTCGGGATCGGGGAACAGCAGCCGGATGTCGTTCTGTAGGTCGGGATTGTCGGGTTGTGTGAAGCCAAGTGCGGCAAAGAGATTGTTCAGCGGTCCGAGTACCGACGGTGCGGCGTCGACGAAGTCCATCAGTCCCTCGAACTGCTTCTGCAGGTTGACGAAGACGTCGCTGATGCCCTGGATGAGGGTTGCCGTTTCGGGGGACTTTCCGCCGAGCTGTTCGTAGACCTGCTCGAAGTTGCGCAGCAACACCGAGACGACCTGTTGCCGGTTGCTGACGAACGATGAGAGCTTGTCGATGGCGTCGAGCGTCGACCCGACAGCTTTGCCGTCGCCTTCGATGACGGCGATTGCGTTCTGCAGGAACTGATTCACTGCTTCCGGTGAGAACTCTGCCAGCACGGGTTCCATGCCGTTGAACAGGGCGGTGATATCGAACGACGGAATTGTGCGGTCCGTGCCGATCAGCGTGTCCGGCTCCAAAGATGTTCCGGGCGAGCCTGGTTGCTGGATATCGACGTATCGCTGACCGGTCAAATTCTGGTAGCGAATTGCGACCTTGCTGGTCTGGTAAACAGGGCGGTCGTCGACGACGGTGAACCGCACTCGAGCCTGGTTGTTGTCGAGATCGATCGCGGTGACCTTGCCGACCGCGACACCGAACATCCGCACGTCGGCGTTGGTCCGCAGACCGCTCGCATCGGTGAACATTGCCTCGAAGGTGCGGGTCGAGCCTTCGACCGGTCGCTGGATCGCGATGACGATTCCCGCGAGCAGGGCGCCGATCAGCGCGGTGAATACGACCAGGCGGACCACCAGTCCGAGTTGCGAACGGCCCCTCATCGCACACCGCCGGGTAGGCCGCGGAGTAACAGCTCGGCATCGACCTGGGGGCCGGTGGGGGTCGGTCGGAAGGTGCGGTCGAGGCGGTCCAGCAGCTCGGTGAGTTCGGCGTGCGACTGCCCCGGGCGGGGCACCGTCTGGGCAATTTGTCCGAGGACGACGGCAAGGTTGTCGGCGTACCCACTCAGCGATCCGCGAGCTGTCCCGAGCACATCGCGGATCAGTGGGAAGAGCTGATCGACGACGAGCGAGACGCCGATATCGAAGCGTTCACGATCGTTGCGCAGGACCTCGATGTGGTAGATCCGATCGATCAATTCGACGAAGCCGCTACCGAATTGGGCAGCACCGTTGAAGAACGACGCGTACTGCGCGATGAGGAACGACGACGGATACTGCTGCGAATCAGCGACTGCACGACTCACGCTTACCAGTGCCTCGACGAACGGGGCGAACGCGTCGAAATCGGTGCTGATCTTGTTGAGAACGTCGGTCAGTTGTGGAGTAAGGACGGTCATCGTGGTCGCCGACAGTGTCCGCAGCATCGTGCCCATCGTCGCGTCGCGAACACGGTCGTCGCCGGTCAGATCGACCTCCGCGCCGTTGGTGAGTGGCGTGCCGCCCTCGCCCCGGTGCAACACCACCTCGCTGATGCCGAACAGGTTGGCCGGGGCGTAGTCGATGCGCAAGGTGTCGGTGAGCCCGATCAGGGCGGACCGATCCAACCCGAGCGTGATCACCCGTGTTCCATCAGGAGAACCATCGACAGCGGTGACCTTTCCAACCTGGGTCCCATTGAGCCGCACACCGGTGCCGTCCGAGACGCCATCGCCGGTCACCTTGGTCCGTAGCTGCACATGGATCGAGCTGTCGTCGGGCGCGGTGACAATCGCGCGCCAGACCAGGCCGACGACGATCACGAGAACCAACGTGATGGCACCGACGATCAACGACGTGCGCCGACTCGTCGACACTCCGGGCATTCCATACAGGGGTGGCATCAGATCATCCTGAGAACGTGATCGGAGAGTTGATGCCCCACAACGCAATTGTGAGCACCATGTCGAGCGCGATGATCGCGATGAAGCTGGCACGAACAGCACGCCCGCTGGCGACACCGACGCCTTCCGGTCCGCCGGTGGCGACGAAGCCCTGGTAGCAGTGGATCAGGATCACCGCGACGGCGAACACCAGGATCTTCAGTGTCGCGGCGCCGATGTCGTACAGGTTCACGAATTGGAAGAAGTAGTGGCCGTACACCCCAGCGGATTGTCCGTGCACGATCAGCACGATCGACGAGCATGCGAAGTAGCTCAGCACCAAGGTGACGAGGAAGGTGGGCACTACGGTCACTGCCCCGGCGATGACACGGGTCGTGACGACGAACGGAATCGACTTCAGGCCGAGCGCTTCCAGGGCGTCGATTTCCTCGGAAATGCGCATCGAGCCGATCTCCGCCGTCATTCGGCATCCGGCTTGCGCTGCGATGCCGATCGCGGCAGCGATCGGTGCGAGCTCGCGGGTGTTGGCGAACGCGGAGACAATGCCGGTGAGCGGTCCGAGGCCGACGAGGTTCAATGTCGTGTAGCCCTGGATCCCGACGCCGGCGCCGATCGCGACGCCGAGAATCACGAGCACCGGTACCGTGCCGCCGCCGACGATCACAGACCCCCGACCCCACGTCATGTCGGTGATCGTCCGCATCGTCTGGGCGCGATACCGGCGCAGTGTCAGCGGTATCGCTGTGAGTGCCTGCCAGACGAAGCTCACCACAAAACCGGTCGACTCGATGGGTCCCACGATCATTCGTCCGCCACGTTTGAGGCGGTCCGGTGTTGTCATTACGCCACCTTCGTCGGGAAGAACATCGAAACGATTTGTGTGATACCGACATTGACCAAGGCGATGGCAACCACCGACAGCACCACCGCAGCGTTCACGCCATCGGCTACACCACGTGGTCCACCCTTGGCCTCCAGCCCTCGATGGCAACCGATGATCACGACGAGAAAGCCGAAGAGCAAAGCCTTGACGAGCGAGATCGCAACGTCGGTCAAGGTCGCGAACGACCCGAAGGTCGCCCAGTAACTGCCCGGTGTCACGCCTTGTGCGGCGGTGGCGACGAGGTAGCCGGAGAGCACGCCGACGAAGATGATCAAGATGTTCAGCAGCGGCGCCACGAACAGCATCGCGACCATGCGAGGGATGACCAATCGGTGAACCGGGCTGATCCCCATCGTGCGCAGAGCATCGATCTCCTCGCGGATGGTCCGAGCGCCGAGGTCCGCGGCGATCGTTGCCGTGCCGGCCCCACCGAGCAGCAGTCCGGTCGCCAGTGGCGCGCCCTGCTGGATGACGCCGAGCCCGCCCGCTGCGCCGAGGAGCGAATCTGCGCCCAGTTGTTTGATGAGGTTGCCGACCTGGATCGAGACGACCACTCCGAACGGAATCGCCATGAGGATCGCGGGTATCGCGGTCACGGTGATCAGGTACCACGCTTGGTTCGTGGTCTCCCGCCACTGAAAGCGGCGGGAGACCACATCAGCGACCGAACCTTGTACAGACTCGATCGCCAAGGCTACGAGACGCCCGAGCGTTTCCAGGGCCGACAATGCGGTCTGGCGTACGTTGCTGCGGAGTACTCCCGCGAGAGAGTCGGGCATCGTTTTTCCTAGGCTTGGATTGAAAGTTCGCGAACGTGCTCGGTCGTTTCCGATACGCGCGAGTAGGTGTAGTCGTCGGCGGGAAATGAGCGAGAGGCTCTGCGTGCCTGCAGGATTGTCGACGCGCGCAGAATCGGGATCTCGTTGTCCGCGTTGACCCAATAGGAGTGCACGCCGGCATTTAGCTCGGTGAAGTAGTACTTCAAATTCCGTCCGCGATGCAGCATCCGAGCATGGAATCGGTCGAGGGCTGCCGGCCGGACCTCGGTCCGAGTCGCGCCGCGGTCGCCTGCCAAACGGATCGCACGAACGACGTGTGTGACGGCGTTCTCGACCAGGCCATGCCAACCGCCGTTGCCGGTCCACGAGTACGGGCCGACGATGATCCACCGGTTTGGGAAGCCCGGCACAGCAACGCTCTCGTATGCCTTCATGCCGTTGCTGGTGAAGAACTCGCCGAGGTCGGCGCCGCGGGAGCCGACGACGCGACCGCGAGCATACGAGGTCGGTTCAGAAAACAGCTCCCACCCGACAGCTGTGACGAGGTAGTCGAACTCATGCACAGTGCCGTCCGTTGTCTTGACACCCTCCGGCACGATCCGTTCGATCGGCGTGGTCTCGAGGGTCACATTGTCTCGGTTGAAGGCTCGCGGGAAGCTCGAGTTCAATGTCGGTCGGTTGCCGAACGGTCCGAAGTTCGGCAGGAGCTTTGCTGCGGTAGTGGGATCGTCAACAACTCGTCGCAGGTACGCGCTGTAGAGCCGCCGGCTTGTCCGGTCGAATCCCCGCATTGCGGGTTGCATCAACCTCGCTGGCGTGTAGAACAGCGCAACCGTCCCAATCTGCATTACCGCTTGCGCGATTCCGTGGATTCCGGCGGACAGGCCTGGAACGTGGAGTGCGAAACGCACCGGGCGTGGAATCGCGAAGTCCGGCTTGGGAACGCAGTACACGGGGGTCCGCTGGAACACGACCATCGACTCGACCTCAGCCGCGATGTGGCCCGCCAGCTGAACACCGGTTGCGCCGGTGCCGATGACGCCGACTCGTTTTCCGCGAATGTCGTGTTCTGGCTGCCATTGGGAAGGAACGACTTTCACGCCGCTGAAAGACTCCAGGCCGGCCAGGCCCGGTGACTTCTTGGGGTTGAGGAACGGGCCGACCGCGGAGACGACGAATCGTGCGGTCAGCTGCGAGCCGTCGCCGAGTGTGAGGTGCCAGTAGTGCATGTCGTCATCCCATCGCTCAGCCTGCACGTCTGCGCGAAACCGGAAATGCGGACGCAGCCCGAACTTGTCGACGACCCGGTTGTGGTAGGCCTGCACTTCGGCCCCGGGTGCAAACACACGCGACCAGTTCGGATTTCGATCGAATGTGTACTGATAGGCAATCGACGGAATATCAACTGCGACACCGGGGTATGTGTTGTCACGCCAGGTTCCCCCAAGGTCGTCCGCGCGATCGACGATCAGGAAATTGTCGATCCCGGCCTGCTTCAACCGCACGCCCGCGCAGATGCCGCCAACTCCTGCGCCGATAACGACGACCTCGTAGTCCGGCTGTGGCGCGGCCATGTCAGCGATTCCCTTCGAGACGCTTCGCCATCGGTCGGCCGAAATTTGACCGGTACGCGAGTCGCCACACTGGCTTGAAGTACTTGACGAACCGAAACGGGTAGCGCGGCGTAGTGGCGACCGTCCACGTCAGCTTCGTGCGGCCGTCGGGCAATGGCGTCAGGGTCATTCTTTCGGCGTAGTTCCGGACAAGCAGTGAGTACATCCAGGTGCCAGTGACTGCGTTGTAGCTCATTTGGTGAGAGCGTTCGTGTCGCCAGAACTCTTCCCGTTGGATCCACAATGACCGGAAAGGCGCACCGACAGAGCCCATTTCACGAACTATCCCAACCCCGCGCTCGCGCGACGGGTATGTGACGCCAACACCGGGGAACGGCAGCCACTCGAACATGGCCTCGCTGTCGAGCAGTTCCCACACGTCGTCCGGAGATGCGTCGAAGGTGTAATCGGTAGTGAAGACCACCGACGCTGTTTCGAAGGTGGATTCGTTCGATGGAGGCGAGGGTCGTTGTTTCGCCAGAATCGCGGTGACGCTCATTCTTATCCCTCGACTTCCACGAGCGTGCGATCCGCGGTCGCTTGGGCGGGCAAGGTTGCGGTAAAGCGGTAATGGTCGAGCGGGAAATGCCGGTTGCTCCAGTACATGTCGAACTGGGTTGTCGCCCTGAGCGCAGGAGCATTGCCCTGGTAGTTGATGTAGTAGGTGCGCGAATCCGCGCAGCCCAGGTCGAACAGGTAGGTGTTGTTGTTGCGAGCGAACATCCGCTGGAAGTACTCGTCGTGCGGTTCCTGGCGGATCTCGGCGCGAGTGGCGCCACGGCGGCGCGATTCGGCGACGACGCGTGCGGCGTGCGTCGAGGTCGCTTCGATCAGGGGGATCACCGAACCGGGGGCGTAGCCGTACGGTCCGAAGATGTGGAACATGTTGGGATACTTGGGAACCGATACGCCTTCGTAGGACTGGTAAAGATTCTCGTCCCAGAATTGGCCCAGTTCGACGCCGTCGGAGCCGTAGACCGGGTACGGCGGTGTTGCACCCTTGTCCATGACTTTGAATCCGGTGGCGGTGACCACCATGTCGAAGTCGCGGTGTTCGCCGTCGGCCGTGACGATGCCGGTCTCGGTGAACTTCTCGATCGGGTCGGTCACCAGATCGACGTTCGGGCGGGTGTAGGTCTTGAAGTACACGTTGGAAATCGAGGGACGTTTGCAGCCCAACCGGTAGCTCGGGATCAGCTTCTGGCGCAGTTCGCGGTCGCGAATCTGGGTGAACAGGTATGCCTTCAGCGCTCGCTCGCCCACACCAAGGACAGCGGACGTCGCCCGTGGGTAGTCCGACAGTGCGAAGCCGAGTCCAAGGAACGCGTTGACGGCGATGTTGCCGAACAGGCGGACCCCTTGCTGAACGGGCGGCATGTCGAGAACCCGGTTCCAGCCGTCGCCCATCGCGAAGTCAGGTTTCGGAGCGACCCAGATTGCGGTCCGTTGGTAGACGGTCAGCTGCTCGACCTGCTTTGCGAGTTCTGGAATTGCCTGCAGCGCAGTGGCTCCGGTGCCGATGACCGCGACTCGCTTACCGCGATAGTCGTACGAATGGTCCCAGCGGGCGGTATGCATGATTTTGCCCGAGTAGCCGTCGATGCCGTCGATCGGCGGCAACTTGGGCTGCTCGAGCACGCCGACCGCGCTGACGAGGTACCGCGCGGTCAGTTCGTCGCCGGCCTCGGTGGTGATGCGCCACATGTCGTGTGCGTCGTCGAACACCGCCTTCTCGGCGCCGCAGCCCAGCCGCAGCTTGCCGCGCAAGCCTTGCTTGTCGACGACTTCCTCCGCGTAGCGCTGAATCTCGTTGCCCGGGGCGAAGAATCGTGACCACTTCGACCGTTGCTGGAACGAGAAGTTGTAGATCGGCGACGGAACGTCCACTGCCACACCGGGGTAGGTGTTTGCGTTCCAGGTGCCGCCGACCTTGTGCCACTTGTCGATGATCAGGAAGTTCTCGACGCCGACTTTTTTCAGCGCCACTCCCGTGCCGATGCCGCCGAAGCCGGCCCCGATGACGAGCACTTCGTACTGCGGCCTCGGGCTGGACCCGTTTCTGGACGTCATCGTCCTACCTGCTTTCCCTCAGTGATCGTGTGAACGAACTTGCCGATCTCGGCGATTGCAGCACGCGCGTCGGGCAGAACGTCGGCCGCGACGTGGAAGTCGTGGATTGCGTGGTCCCAGATCTGCAGGGTGTACGGCACACCCGCTTCGGCGCAGCGATGCGCCAGTTGTTCGGCGTCGTCGCGAAGTACTTCGGTGGAGCCGACCTGAATCAGTGCGGGCGGCAGACCGGTGAAATCGTGGTTCACCGGCGACCAGGCCGGATCCAATAGGCCGTCCGGCGCGAACCCATGCGACACGGGCACCGACAGCAGGAACGCCGACATCACCGGATCGATGGAGTCGTTTGGATGCGCGGCGCGTCGGGTGGAATCGAGATCTGCAAAGGGAGCGATCGCGACGATCGCACCCGGAGTGGGGAGTCCGCGATCACGGATCGCAAGGGCCGCAGCGAAGGCCAGACCGCCACCCGCGGAATCGCCTGCGAGGACGATCTTGTCGGAGGCGAACCCGGCATCGAGCAGATGCCCGTACGCGTGGACGGCATCGTCTACCGAGTCGGTGATGTGCGCCTTCGGCAGTTGCCGATAGTCGACATTGAGCACTGGCATTGCGCATGTGCTGGCAATTCTGGCGGCGAGCCGGCGATGACTATGGAGGCCGCCTGCGACGAACGCGCCGCCGTGCAGGTACACGACTGCTCCGCCAGTAGGGTCGCTTGGTCCCTCGATACTGTTGTGCCACAGCCATTCAGCGCGAAAGTTCGCGAAATGGACTTGCTCACGCCGTGTGCCGCGCGGAGCGCGTAGAGGTGCCAAGACGACTTCGGCAACGTTGGCGACGCGGAAGGCCGGTGCCCCGGCGAACGGTCCACGGGCTCCGAGTTGTGCGATCGTATCCGCTGCGGGGCGCAGCGTTGACCGTGCGATCCGATGTGCGATCCGAGTCGACGGCCGCGCACTGTTGACCAGCTCGACGTGCACCGTCATGCCGATACCTCTACTGCCACTGGGGTTTCGAACTTGTAGTCGTCGAGCGGGAACTTCCTGTTGCCGCGTCGCGCTTCGAAGAAGCTGGACGGCCGGACGTAGGTGCTGTCGCCCTGGGAGTTCCGGTAGTAGGTCGGGACGTGTCCGTTGAGGTCGGCGAGGTAGTAGCGAAGTGACTCGCCTTGCTTGTAAATCTGGTCGTGATAAGCGTCTGCGGCTTCCTTCCGGATTTCGCACACCACCGCGCCGCGACGCCGACTCTCGGTGATGGCGCGGACCGCGTGGCCCGCCGTCATCTCGACAAACGCGTGCCAGCCGGACCCGGTCCAGGAGTATGGCCCGACGAGCGTCCATCGGTTCGGCAACCCGTGCACCGAGACGCTCTCGTAGGCCTGCAAACCTTCCTCGTTGTAGAACTTGGCGAGGTCGAATCCGTTGCGCCCCACAACGGTTCCGGGACGGTAGGTCTCTGGATCGGAGAACACCTCGTAGCCGGTAGCGAGCACGATCACGTCGACCTTGTGTAATGCCCCGTCACGCGTCTTGACCCCGGTCGGGGTGATCTTGTCGATCGGCGTCGTGATCAGCGAAACATTGTCGCGGTTGTAGGCGCGCAGGTAGGAGTTGGACATCGTCGGGCGCTTGGCAAGGATTCCGAAGTTCGGCGTCAGCTTGGCGCGCGTATCCGAGTCGGTGACGACCCGTTTCAGGTATTGCCGATACCCCGCGAGGCACGCGGCATCGAACCCGTCCATCACTGGGTGAATAACGCGTCCCGGACTTTTGATGACGGCACGCAACACCAGATCGATTGCCACCAAAGCGCTTCCGTGCAACGCCGGCTGGACGCCTGGTATGCCTAGCGCCCGCTGCATCGCGGGCGGAACCGTGAAGTCCGGCTTCGGGATCGACCAGACGGGCGTGCGCTGGAAGACATTCAGCTGCCGAACCTGCGGTGCGATGGCGGGGATGATCTGCACCGCGCTGGCGCCGGTACCGATGACGGCGACGCTCTTGCCTGTCATGTCGTAGTCGTCGTCCCAGCTACTCGGGCGCTGGATCTTGCCCTTGAACGAATCCTGACCGGCGATTCCGGAGTCGGCCTTCGGGCGAACGAAGGCTCCGACCGCGCTGATCAGGTACCGGGCGGTCACCTCTGAACCGTCCGCGAGATGAAGGCGCCAGAACCGGCCGTCGTCGTCCCACTCCTCGCGCTCGACCGTGCTTCCGAAGCGGACCCGCTCGTAGATGCCGAACCGTCGGGCAACGTCGGCGTGATACTGCTTGACCTCGGCGCCGAGCGGAAACATCCTGCTCCACTTGGAATTCCGGGCAAACGAGTACTGGTAGGCGATCGCAGGAATGTCGACGCCGAGCCCGGGGTAGTGGTTCTCGTGCCAGCTCCCTCCGACGTCGTCGGACCGCTCCAGAACGACGAAATCGTCGATTCCTGCAGCGCGAAGCTTGACGCCTGCGGCGATGCCACCAGGTCCGGCGCCGATGATCGCGACTTCGTGGAGGGGTGTGAGCGGCATTGGTATCGACTCCGTTGACGATTCGGATAATGTAATTATTTGAACAGTAGATCTATTCAGATAGCAACGCAACCCTGAATTTCGCAGGCGTGCTCAGCTCGCTGCGCGCCCGCTGGATTGCTCACTGAGGTCCGCGACCCAGTTGCGGATCGTGCGGGCAAGCACGCGCGAGGCGTCCTCCATGTCGACCACGTCGAGCGTCTGGGCAAGCGCGAGACCCAGTGCGGCGCTGAGGATTCCCTTCGCTCCTTCTTCGCGCTCTGCGGCCGTGACCTCGACCGGTAGCGCCTCAGTCAGCATCGTGCCGAGTAGGGAAAGGCCCATCTCGATATGACCTCGCGAGACGTCGAGTTGCGCAGGGTTCTTGTGCACGGCGAGCGAGTATTCGACCAGCAGTGCGACGAGATCATCGTCTTGGACGGCGATTCGCCACGACTTGACCATCGTGTCGATCGCGTCGTCGAGCGTGCCATGAGACTGGGCGATCGTGTTCCACATCTCGGACACCAACGCCAGACCGCGGCGCAGCAAGACTTCGGCGCAGACGTTCTCCTTGCTGGTGAAGTTGCCGTAAATCGCACCTTGAGTGCGCCCGGCCGCCGCAGCGATCTTCGCAACGGTCGTCTCGTGGAGGCCGTGCGCGAGGAAGAGTTCCTCGGCTGCGTCGAGGACCTCCTCGCGCGTTCGTTGCTGGGATTCGGCGCGAGTCAGGGGTTTGCGCTGGCTTGGCATTGGCACTCCCTCGCAGTCTTCGCTATTGATGATGGATCAACGTAGCGCTACTATCTGAATAGTATGGTTATCTACAGTGCTTGTCCATGGGCGATGTAGCAGACAGTGGAGGGACATCGATGACGATGACCGAAGGAACGACAGCGGTTGACGAGTCCAAGCCCGCACCGAAACGGTCGGTGTCGCTGTCCTTGTCGACCCTGCTGTGGAGCGCAGCGACAGTCGTGCTGGCGATCGCAGTGGTCGTGTTGACCGTGCTTTTGGTTTCCAGTCGCAGCGACCTTTCGGACCGGGACGCCGCGGCCGCCGATGATCGCAAAGCCGAACAGGTTGCGACCGACTACTCCGTCGGCGCCGCCACCGTCCGGTTCGACGACTTCGAAGCCTGGGTCGGCCGGCTGAAGGCCAACACGACCCCCACGCTTGCCAACAAGTTCGATGCCACAGCCCCGAAGCTGAAGGAAATTCTCACGCCCCTGCAATGGACGTCGAGCGCCAATCCTCTTGCTGCGAAGGTGATCTCCGAAGACGGCGGGATCTATCGGGTCGACGTCTTCGTCAACGTCAACTCGACCAACGCGCAGAACCCAGGTGGCGCGCAAACAACCGTCACCTACACCGTGACGGTTGACCGGGATTCCGACTGGAAGATCACCGACGTCGGCGGCGGCATGGACGCAGCACTCCCTACCAAGTAGTCGTCTCACTTACCGTTCAAAGGAGAACCGAAGTGCCACAACCCTATTTCCGGCAGCAAGTGACAGCTCAGTTCGAGCGATTGCCCGCTCCGATCGCCAATCTGTGGCGAAAGGTCGACGCGCTTCATCTCGGTTTCGAATCGCGCCTCGATCGAATGGAGCTGGCTCACAACCGCCTTACCGGCCGCGTATTCGGGTGGCTGCGGGTTGCGCACTGGTACATCTGATGCGGCGGCTCACGGATAAGACGAACTCGGTCAGCTGGCAGGCGCGATGGTTGGCGGCGGCGTTGCGATACACGATCAGGCCGGTACTGCACCTGGGTACCTACCTGCTGCACTTGCCCTTGCCGACCGGCGTCGTCGATTCGCTCGCCCGTTTCGTCATGGTTCCGCCACGGGGGACGGTGCGGGAACCGTTGCGGCTCAACAACTGTGGTGCCGAACTCGTACGGGCAGTAGGCGTCGCGCCCGCGGACGGCTCGGGGCGCGCGATTCTCTATCTGCACGGCGGCGCGTTCATCGCGTGCGGGTTGAACACGCATGCGCGGATCGTCAGCACGCTGTCACGGCAGGCTGATGCACCGGTGCTGAGCGTCGACTATCGAATGGCCCCGAAGTCACCGATGTCCGCCGCAGTACAGGACAGCGTCGACGGGTACCGGTGGCTCCTCGCGCGCGGCTATCGCCCCGACCAGATTGTCGTCGCGGGTGACTCGGCAGGCGGATATCTCTCGTTCATGGTTGCGCTCACCATGATCAGCGAAGGCCATGCGCCGCCGGCTGGAATCGTGGCCATGTCGCCCCTGACCGAGCTCGACTCTGCGCCGAAGCTGGCCCATCGGAACTCTCGCAGCGACGCGGTATTCACAAGGCGGTGCTTCACGGCATTGCACCAGCTGGTTACGAAGGCCAACGCACGCGTCCTCGTCGATGGCGTTCCCGGTCCGCTCATCGAACCCACCGCCGAAGACCTTACGAGAATGCCCCCGACGCTGATCCACGCTTCCGCATCTGAGGGGCTGCTCCACGACGCCGAGCTCATGACCGAGCGCCTTCGGGTGGCCGGTGTCCCAGTCGAACTCAAGACTTGGGCCGGACAGGTCCACGTGTTCCAGGCGGCGGAGCTGTTCGTTCCAGAAGCGCGTCAGTCTCTCTCTGAGCTAAGCGAATTCATCCTGGAGGTCACCGAGCGGGCAGGCCTGTCGGCGACCGGATAGGAGGAAGGCTGCCGTGGAGCTGTACGTTCTTGTCGCTGCGATTCCGCTGGGAATCGTATTCGGCATGGTTGGTGTTGTCGGGGTGTTCTGGCTGGAACTGCGCAGTTCAGGACCGCGCCAACTCCATCAGCCGACGGACCGAGCCGGCGAAGCGGTCGAGTTCGGTCGTCGGGCTGGTCTTGTCGCGACGGTTGCGGAGCAGCCATGACGTCAGGTGTTCGACAAGTTCGCGAATCTCCAGCAGCGCCTGAACGCGTTGGGTCTCTTCCAGTCGCTGCGCCAGGCAATCCGTCCAGACGGCGTCGAGGTCGAGGATGCCGTGGACGATCGCGTATGCGCGGGCGACGTCGGCTGTGCTGACGCCGAGCCGCTCTTGCATTCGGAAGATAGTCCCCGGACCGACGCGGTTGATCAGCTCGTCGGCAACACCGGTCGCGATGATCTCTCGTCGAAGTGGATGTGCCGCAATCAATTCGCCCGCCTCTGCGGCGACTGCCTCCGGGAAGTACGCGGTGAGCCTGCTGGCGAACAGTTCGTCGTCAGGCACGGTCGAGTCGAGCAATTCCTGGCAGACCAAGTTCTTGGACTGAGCAAGCAGTATGGCGATCTCGGGCCGCGTCAAACCTGAGGTGCGCGTCTTCAGCTCAGCAGGCGACGGCAATCCTTCGAGCGCCGGATCGATGCCGCCCTCGGCTTCGAGGTTCCCGATCAGTCGGGCATGGCGTTCGAGCAGATAGCCTGCTTGCGACGCCGCGAGGCTGATCGCCAGGATCTGATTCGCGCTGTCGCGCAGTACCCGATCGGCAACGTTGTCTGCGACCTCGGTCAGTAAGGCGTTGCGCCGCAACGACGTCAACGCGCCGGACCGAACTCCCGCGTCCAGCGCGATCTTGAGGTTGACCTCCAGATCGGATGTGGCGACTCCCGCCGCGTTGTCGATGAAATCGGCATTGATGCGACCGCCGCGGAGTGCGAACTCGATGCGAGCCTGCTGGGTGAGACCGAGGTTTCCGCCCTCTCCGATGACGCGGCAACGCAATTCGGATGCGGCGACACGAACTCGATCGTTTGCGGGGTCCTGCGCGTCGACGTCGGATTCGGCGTCGGACCGCACGTAGGTCCCGATCCCGCCGTTCCACAACAAGTCGACGGGTGCGCGAAGCAGTGCCGCGACGAGCGCATCCGGCGTGCACTCGGTTGCGTCGATCGCAAGACGTGCACGGACCTGCGGCGAAAGCGGAATCGACTTGGCCGAGCGTGGCCACACGCCGCCGCCTGCGGAGATCTTCTCGCGGGCGTAGTCGTTCCACGACGATCCCGGCAGCGCGTACAACCGCTGCCGTTCGACGAACGACACCTCGGCGTCCGGGGCGGGATCGAGGAAGATGTGTCGATGGTCGAATGCTCCGACCAAATGGATCTGGCGTGAGAGCAGCATTCCGTTGCCGAACACGTCACCGGACATGTCGCCGATACCGACGACCGAAAATGCCTCGGTGTCGACGTCGAGGCCGGACTCGGCGAAATGGCGTCGGACCGACAGCCACGCGCCACGCGCCGTGATGCCCATTGCCTTGTGGTCGTAGCCGGCGGAACCGCCGGAAGCGAACGCGTCACCCAGCCAGAAATCGTACTGGGCTGCAATGGAATTGGCGAGATCCGAGAATTTCGCTGTGCCCTTGTCGGCAGCGACGACGAGGTACGTGTCGTCGCCGTCGAGGCAGACGGTCTGCGCCGGATGAACTACCACACCGTCGACGATATTGTCGGTGACGTCGAGCAGACCCTTGATGAAGGTGGTGTAACCCTCGGCGGCTGAGGTTTTCGAATTCCTGATCACGAACGCACCCTTGGCACCCATCGGGACGATCGGGGCATTCTTGACCGACTGCGTCTTCATCAGGCCGAGCACCTCGGTGCGGAAGTCTTCGGTCCGGTCCGACCAGCGCAATCCGCCGCGTGCGACGGCGCCGCTACGAAGATGGACACCCTCGACGTCGTCGGAGTGGACGAAGATTTCGCGGAACGGCACGACCGAATTGCGCACCGACAATCGCGACGAATCGATCTTGAACGACGCGTACGGCTTCGGCTGGCTGGCTGCATCGACTTGAAACCAGTTGGTGCGCAACACCGCAAGGACGAACGATTGCAATGCGCGACGGATCCGGTCTTCGTCGAGCGTGCTTGCGTTCTCGACCAGCGCGGCAACCGCGCCTTCGGCCGCTGCGACGTCGTAGCCGCCGTTCGGGTCGAGGCGGGCCTTGAACAGTGTGACGATTGCCGACGCGAAATCGGGATGCTTCACCAGCGCATCGACGATGTAGTCCTCGGACAGGCCGAGTTTCGTCTGCCGGAGGAAGCGGCACGCCGCGCGGAGGAGAACGACTTCACGCCAAGGGATTCCGGCGGTTGCGACCAACCGGGCGTACCGATCGATCCGCCATTGCCCGGTCGCATGAGCGACGCAGGCATCGGCGATCAAGGTCAGCACAGCCTCGGAATGCGGCAGGACGCCGAACTCGAAACTGTGCGTACCTGATTCGATCTCGCGATGCGCGGCCATCCGCAAGCCGAAGCTCTCGAACATCATGCATACGTCCGCGAGCAACATCGGCATCCCCGACCACGCGGTGAATGCGCGGGTGCCGGTGGCGTCGGTCTCGAACCACACACTTGTTTCGCGGACGGCAAAGCTGGTCACAATCGTTCCTTCGTAATCGATTTCTGGGTGAAGCGGTCAGGGCAGGGCGATGTATTTGACCTCGAGGTATTCCTCGATGCCTTCGGCCCCGCTTTCGCGTCCGATTCCGGATTCCTTGACGCCGCCGAACGGTGCGGCGACGTCGGAGATGATGCCGCGATTGATGCCGACCATGCCTGATTCGAGCGCCTCTGCCACGCGGAACGCGCGATTCAGATCTTCGGTGTAAATGTACGCAGCCAAACCGTATTCGGTGTCGTTGGCAGCGGCGACCCCTTCGGCTTCACCGTCGAATCCGGTGATGGCAGCGACGGGACCGAACACTTCCTCGCGGAGGATGCGTGCGTCGGCGGGTACGTCGGCAAGAACGGTCGGCGGGTAGAAATAGCCGGCCCCGGCAGGCACCGTGCCACCGGTCGTCACGACCGCACCCTTGGCGACGGCGTCACGAACGATCGCGTCGACACTGCCGCGTTGTTTCTCGGTGATCAGGGGCCCTACCTGGGTTCCGCTGGCGTGGCCCGGCCCAACGCGGAGTGCCGCCATGCGGGCTGTCAGCTTTGCGGTGAACTCGGCGCGCACCGAATTGTCGACGTGCATGCGGTTGGCTGCGGTGCAGGCCTCGCCGGTGTTGCGCACCTTGGCGGCCATTGCGCCGTCGACCGCGGCTTCGAGATCCGCGTCCGCGAAGACGACGAACGGTGCGTTTCCGCCCAGCTCCATCGACGTCCGCAGAACCCGTGAAGCCGATTGTGCGAGAAGCCTTTTGCCTACTCCGGTCGAGCCGGTGAAGGTGACCTTGCGTAGGCGGCTGTCGGCGAACAACGGATCGGTGAGTGTCGCGGCATCCGACGTCGGGAGGATCGAGAGGACGCCGGACGGCAGTCCTGCGTCGGCGAATACCTGACCGAGCAGCAGCATCGTCAACGGTGTTTCGGCGGCGGGCTTCACGATCATCGTGCAGCCCGCGGCGAGGGCGGGTGCGATCTTGCGCGTACCCATGGCGAGCGGGAAGTTCCATGGGGTGATCGCCAACGTCGGACCGACGGGTTGCTTGGTGACGAGGATTCGGCCGTTGCCCGAGGGCGACGGTGTGTAGCGCCCGTTGATACGGACCGCTTCTTCGGAGAACCAGCGCAGGAACTCGCCGCCGTACGTCACCTCGCCGTATGCCTCGACGAGTGGTTTGCCCATCTCCAGGGTCATGAGCAGGGCGAAGTCGTCTCGCCGAGCGTTCACCAATCCCCATGCACGACGCAATATTTCGGCTCGGTCGCGTGCCGGCATTGCCGCCCACGACGCCTGTGCTTCCGCTGCCGCGTCGAGCGTGCGGGCACCTTCGATGGCGCCTGCATCGGCAACCTCGATCAGCACCTCGCCGGTCGCCGGGTTGTACACCGGGAACGTCTTCCCTGAGGCGGCAGGCATTTGCTTGCCGCCGATCCACAGGTTGGTCGGCAGACCGGAGAGCAGGCCGGCAATTTCGTCGTGCATGGTGGGTGTCTCCTAGATCGAATCAGGCGCGTGCGGCGGAGCGGATGGCTTCGGCGAGGACCGTCAAGGCCTCGTCGAGCAACTCGTCGCTGATGACGAGCGGCGGCAGGAGGCGGATGACGTTGCCGTAGGTACCGCACGTCAGAATGACAACGCCCTGCGAAAGGGCTTCGGCTGCAATGGCTTTGGTGAGAGCGGGATCTGGCTCGGTGGTGCCGGGCTTGACGATTTCGATCGCGAGCATCGCGCCACGACCGCGCACGTCGCCGATCACGTCGACCTCGCCTGCGAGTGCCTGCAGAACGGGCTTCGCAAGACCTTCGATCTCGCGGGCCCGACCGGGAAGGTCCAGCTCGCGCATGACATCGAGCGTCGCGATCGCAGCGGCGCACGCGACCGGGTTGCCGCCGTAGGTGCCGCCGAGTCCGCCTGCGTGGACCGCGTCGAGCAGGTCCGCGCGACCGGTGATCGCCGCGAGCGGCATGCCACCTGCGATGCCCTTGGCCATCGTGATGATGTCGGGAACGATGCCTTCGTCCTCGCTGGCGAACCAGGCGCCGGTGCGGGCGAATCCGGTCTGTACCTCGTCGGCGATGAAGACGACGTTGTTGGCCTTGGCCCAATTCACGAGTGTCGGAAGGAATCCGGGTGCGGGCACGACGAAACCGCCCTCGCCCTGGATCGGCTCGATGATCATCGCGGCGAGCGAATCGGCACCGATCTGCTTCTCGATCTGCGAGATCGTCTGCAGTGCAGCCTGTTCACCGGTGAGGCCGGCGGCGTCGCGGTATGGGTAGGACGTCGGCATCCGGTAGATCTCGGGTGCGAACGGTCCGAAGTTGGTCTTGTACGGCATCGTCTTGGCGGTCAATGCCATCGTCAGGTTGGTGCGACCGTGATAGGCGTGGTCGAACGCGACGACGGCCATCTTGCCCGTCGCCAGACGGGCGACCTTGATTGCGTTCTCGACTGCTTCGGCGCCGGAATTGAATAGGACAGTGCGCTTTTCGTGATCACCGGGGGTGAGCTTGTTCAGTTCCTCGGCAACAGCCACGTAGCCCTCGTATGGCGTGACCATGAAGCATGTGTGGGTGAAATGACGAGCCTGCTCGGCTACTGCCGCGGTGACTGCCGCGTGCGACGCGCCGACGCTCGTGACTGCGATTCCGGCACCGAGGTCGATGAGCGAGTTGCCGTCGACGTCGACGATCACGCCGCCGTCCGCATCCTCGGCGTAGACGGGCACCGATGATCCGACGCCGGCCGCTACTGCGCTCGAGCGACGGGTCGCGAGTGCGGACGACCGCGGACCCGGCAATGCGGTGACGATGTTGCGCTTCTGTGCGAGTCGATAGGCGAAGTCGGCCATCGGTAAGGCTCCAATCTGGTGGATTTCTCTTGCCCTGAGTCTTTGCCGAACGGCCACCTCGTGCCAGCGCCGTTTTGTCGAACGCTCGATCTCGGATGCGCCATTTCGGCAGATGTATCAAGTGATTTATATCAGCAGACTTATAACAGATCACGCACAAGAACCAGGAGAAACGCCATGACAGAAGCCACTCGTCGCTCAGCCGCCACGCCGCGGAAGCGTACGGGAAGGTCCGTGCCATCTGTGGCTGCCAAGTTGGCTGCCGAGAAGGTCATCAGCGCGCCACTCGTCGAGGGTCTCGACCCTCGTGAGGTCAGCGTCGGCACGGACGCGGCTTTCGCGTCGACTCCGTCCACTGCAACCAAGAAGCGCGCATTGCGCAATGTTTCCGAGGTGCGCCACTTCTTCCGCACCAACGACGTGCCGGTGTTCTTCTTCGGCGCCACGCCGTTCAACCTGCTCGGCCTGGACCGTTGGGTCCGCAACTTCTCCTACATCACTTACTACGACGGCTGGGATGGCGCCCACCCCAACGTGTTCACCCCACGGTACAAGCCGTACCAGGAGTTCGAGAGCGGCGAAGAGATCAACAACTGGCTGCTGACGAACCCTGAGGTCCGTGCGCACATGGCTCGGATGATCCCGCCGGGCGTGCGTCCGAAGATCGCCATGGTGTTCTTCGACGAGGAGACCGAAGGCATCTGCGCCGAGCTCGGCTACGACCTGATCCTGCCGTCGGCAGCGTTGCGCGAGCACCTCGACTCGAAGATCGTCACGACGAAACTCGGCAACGAGGCCGGCGTGCCCAGCGTCCCGAACGTGCTTACCCGCGTGGAGGATTGGGACGGACTCGTCGCTGCGGCGCAGGAGGCTGGTCTCGGTGACGAACTCGTAGTCCAGACGCCGTACGGCGACTCGGGCAAGACGACGTTCTTCATCGCGTCGGAAGCCGACTGGAAGAAACACAGCGCAGACATCGTCGGCCAGGACATCAAGGTGATGCGTCGGATCAACAACCAGCCCGTCGCCGTCGAGGCAGTGCTGACCCGCTGCGGCACCGTCGTCGGACCGTTCATGACGGAGCTGACCGGCTACTCCAAGCTGACCCCGTACCGCGGTGGTTGGTGCGGCAACGAGATGCACCCGACCGTCCTGACGCCGGAGCGCCGCTCGAAGGCGAACGAACTCGTTCGACGGCTCGGCGACCGGTTGAGCGACGAGGGCTACCGCGGCTTCTTCGAGGTCGACGTTCTCGTCGACACCGATAGCGACGAGGTCTACCTGGGTGAACTCAATCCCCGCATCAGCGGCGCATCGGCGATCACGAACGTGACCGCAGGTGCGTACGCCGACGTGCCGTTGTTCCTGTTCCACCTGTTGGAGTACATGGACGTCGACTTCGAGCTCGACGTCGACGAGATCAACGACCGCTGGGAAGAACTCGCGTCGGCAGACGTGTGGAGCCAGATGATCATCAAGGAGACGTCGAACGTCGTCGAACAGCTGGAGTGGACTCCGCAGACCGGAACCTACTCCCTCGACGCAGACGGAGCGCTCGTGTTCCGGCGTGCCGCGCTGGACTGGCATCAGTTGCAGAACGAGGGCGAGGCCTTCTTCCTCCGGATCTACGGTCCGCGTGACTACCGTTGGAAGGGCGCAGACCTCGGTGTTCTCGTGACCAAGGGTCGGTTGCAGGTCGACTCGCCAGACGGTCGGTCCGCTCTGACGATCCGCGCTCGCCACTTCATCGATTCGGTGCGTGCCAACTACTCGGGTCGGCCGCTGGCCGAGCCCGCAACGGCAAAGCGGGCGGTCGGCTTCAAGTCCTTATGATGGGGCGATCGGCTCGAAAGAAGCGAGCTACGACCACAAAAACAGGAGATCCGGTGATCGGCGGTGATCCGGGTCGCGTCCCGTCCGGCGTGACCCTCGACAACTGGCAGTCGTCATCGCAGTTGCATTGGACGTTCCAACATGTCGCGGACTTCCTCCCGATAGCCGTCATTTCGCGTGGGGTCGGCCCGATCGCAAAATTGCGGTCGGCGCCGGCGCCGCTGTCCGAGCTTGCGATGATGCGTCCGGACGGTGTTCCCACCACGGTCGGTGCCGTGATGGGAACGACCGCCACCGATGGGTGGGCCGTCGTACGGGGGGACACGATTCTCGTCGAGGAGTATTTCGGCGGAATGGTGCCCGAGACTTCGCATCTGCTGATGTCGGTGAGCAAGTCGTTGGTCGCGACCGTCGTCGGCGCATTGAACGGGTCCGGAGTGTTGGATGTCGATGCGCCGTTGACGGCCTATGTTCCGGTGCTTGCGAATTCCGGCTACGCGGGTGCGACCATTCGCAACTTGCTCGACATGCGTTCGGGCATCGCCTTTTCCGAGAACTACCTCGACCCGGCAGCGGAGGTGCGACTCCTCGAACAGGCGATCGGCTGGGCGCCACGAACCAGTCCGGAGGTGCCGGGAACGATGTACGACTTCCTGGTCTCGTTGCGCCAGAAGTCGATTCACGGAGGACCGTTCGAATACCGTTCGTGCGAAACAGACGTACTCGGCTGGATCTGCGAGGCCGCCAGTGGTATCCGCATGCCCGAGCTGATGTCCCAGTTGGTATGGGGAAAGATCGGCGCACGTGGAGACGCCACGATCGGCATCGACTCCATGGGAACCGGGATGTTCGACGGCGGCATAAACGCGCGGCTGCTCGACATGATTCGCTTCGGATCGCTGTTTCTGCGCGAAGGTGTGTCGCTGACCGGTGAGCAAGTGGTGCCGGCGGCCTGGATCGCCGACACCTTCGCCGGTGGCATCGATTCCCGCGAAGCGTTCGCCAACAGTCCCGGCGACAACCGAATGCCTGGCGGCATGTACCGCAACCAGTGCTGGTTCCCGTACTCGGGCAGCAATGTGTTGCTGTGCTTGGGGATTCACGGTCAGATGATCTACGTCAACCGCGCGGCAGGCGTCGTCGCCGCAAAGTTGTCGAGCTGGCCGCTTCCCCAGGATGCGCAGATGTTGTTCTCGACCATCAGCGCCTTCGACGCGATCTCGGCCGAACTCGCCATACGCTCGTGAGTCTTTTAGGAGTCTATAGACTCCTAAAAGACTCACGAGGGTTGTCGCGTTGCGCGCCTATCGATTTCGAAAGCCAGGCACAGCTCGGCAATATCTTTCGGCCGCGTCAACGATCGGCCCGTCTTCTCCTCGATGCGGTGCAACCGGTGCCGGACCGTATTGGGATGGCAGAACACCTTCGCGGCGGTGTCGTTCGCGGACCCACCGGCCTCGACCCAGGCTGCAAAAGTGTCGACCAGAATGCGGCGCTCCTCGGGCGGTAGCTCGTCGAGCTGCCCAAGGACGTTCTTTCCGATTCGCGCCATCGTCTCCGGTGCGCTGACGGCGGCGAGGGCCAAGGGCGACTCGTCGAACACGGCGACGAGGCGTTCGCTGTTGCGGTTGATCGCCAACCGCGCGAATCGAAGCGCGTCGCTCGTGTCGGCGAGGTCGTCGAACGGTGGGCTGATACCGACGTGGGTGGTGGCGACCGTCTCGAGAGTGTCGATCAACGCCTGAAGTATGTCGGGGCGACGGAGGAACACGATCCCGACCTGCAGGTCCGGCAACAAGCGCCACGCCGACCGGATGTCGCGGCCATCGAGTCTGCTCGCGATTTCCGGCAGTCCCAGCCTGCCGACACCCGGAACCTCTGCTGCAACAACCACATACGGACCCTTGGACGGTAGCCGCAAGAGGTCCGCGGCTTCCCACAGGCTCTGTGTGTCGGTGATCTGATGGAACAGCAACGCCTCGACCAGCGCGGACCGCTCCTCTTCGCGTCCGAGCATCTTGGCCGTGAGCTGCTTGCGATATGCGCTCGTCATCGCTTGGGTGAACATGTCCTGAGCGACGAGGATGTTCGACGTGGCGTCCAGAATCACTTCGGCCTTGATGCCGCGCCGCCGCGCCTCCTCGATCGTCTTCTCCCACATGAACCGAAAGCCGACGCGATACGCCGCCATGACGGCAGCCAAGGGAATGCCGGCAGCCGCGCGCTGCACCCCGGTGTCCTCCGCAGGCGTCACATCGATCTCACCCTCACCCGCCAGCGAACGGAAGACGTAGGTCATGTTCGCGGCGCAGGTCGCGGCGACTTGCTCCTTCGTGACAACCGAATTGGAGCGATAGAAATCGAGGTCGCGGCAGATTTGATCGGCCAACGCCGAACCTAGCTCGTCCGCGCGCGCGAGCATCGCATTGCTGAGTTCGATGATTTCTTTCTGGGGCGGTCCACCCATACCGACACGATAGGCCTGCGCTTTAGTGCCGACCCCGCCGCCCGCGTCCGCATGAATGTCACACCCAATCGATCTGACGCAATCGGTGTGACATTGATGCGATGGTCCGGCCGTCTCGCCCGTCTCGGCCGTGTTGGCGGTGTGTCAATGGGCCATTGCCTCACTCTGACTGAGGCGGTGGGCCATTGATGCAGTGCGCGATGGCGCCGTCGCGTCATCTCGCCGCGCCGTATCCGCATGAATGTCACATCCAATCGATCTGACGCAATCGGTGTGACATTGATGCGATGGGGGACCCCGATGTGAGCGCTCACATCGAGAGGGTGGTCATGTTGTTCCCGCCACCATCGACCTCTCGGGCCGCCGAGATCACCATTGAAGTAAGCGAAAAGCCGAAATCAATGGAGGTCGAAGTTGTCGAATCTGAGTCTGAATCTTGTTGCCTCAGCACGCAATTACCCCGAACGGATCGCACTCAAGTGCGACGGACTGAGCCTGTCGTTCCCGCAGTTCGATGCTGCTGCTGCGCGGGTCGCAACCATGCTCGAGCGCGAGGGTGTCGAACCTGGCGATCGGGTCGGCGTGATGTTGCCGAACACACCCGCCTTCGCCGTTGCGTTCTACGGGATCCTCCGGCGGGGTGCGATCGCGGTCCCGATGAACCCGCTGTTGAAGGCCCGCGAGATCGAGTTCTACCTCGCCAACACGGGCGCCAAGGCACTGTTTGCTACTCCAGCCTTCGCCGCCGAAGCTGCCATAGCAACCGAAAATACCGGAGCCGTGCACTGGTCCGTCGACGACGCCAGCCTGGCTGCATTGATCGCGGACCTGCCCGAACAGGCAACCCCGGTCGAGCGCGCGGACACGGATACCGCGGTCGTCCTCCACACATCGGGGACGACGGGCAGGCCGAAAGGCGCCGAGCTCACGCACGGCGGACTTGGCCGCAACCAGGAGGTCTGCGCCCGGACCCTCATCGAGGTCGGACCCGACGACGTCGTGATGGGTTGCCTGCCGCTCTTCCACGTATTTGGCATGACCTGCGGCCTGAACACCTCGGTCGCCGTCGGCGCGACGCTCACGTTGCTCCCGCGGTTCGACCCGCGGAAGGCGATCGAGATCATCGAGCGCGACGGCGTGACCGTCTTCCTCGGCGTCCCGACGATGTACTCGGCGCTACTGGGCACTGGGGTAGACGCGGCGGCAACGGAGTCGCTGCGCGTCTGCGTCTCGGGCGGCGCTTCGTTACCCGTCCAGGTACTGACCGACTTCGAAAAGGCCTTTGGTGCAATCATTCTCGAAGGCTACGGACTCTCGGAAACGTCGCCGGTCGCATCGTTCAACCACCCGGATCGTGAGCGCAAGGCGGGGTCGATCGGTACGCCCATCGAGGGCGTCGAGATGCGGGTTGTCGACCTGGCCGGCAAGGAAGTGGCCCAGGGTGAGCCCGGCGAGATCCAGATCCGGGGACACAACGTCATGAAGGGTTATTGGAATCTGCCGGAAGCCACCGCGGCGGCGATCGGCGCCGAGGGATGGTTCGCCAGTGGCGACGTCGGAAAGGTCGATGAAGACGGGTACTTCTACATCGTCGACCGCAAGAAGGACTTGATCATTCGCGGCGGGTTCAACGTCTACCCCCGCGAGATCGAAGAAACGCTCTACGAGCACCCAGGCGTCGCCGAAGCCGCCGTCATCGGACTCCCGCACGATTCGCTCGGCGAGGAGATCGGCGCAGCAGTCGTCGAAAAAGGCGGCGCCACAATCGATATCGACGAGTTGCGCGACTACGTCAAGGCGCGCGTTGCGGCCTACAAGTACCCGCGCCACATCTGGATCGTCGACAGCCTGCCCAAGGGGCCCACCGGCAAGATCCTGCGCCGCGACATCACCGTCCCCACGATCGAAAGCAAATGACCATGACAAACGCACTCAAGAACCCCGAAGACTTTGCAGCCCCACTGGACCTCCTGCTCACCAGCACCACCCGACCGTTCGTCGGCCGAATGCTCCCAAACCATGCGTGGACGCGATTCGGCGTCAACCTGGCCAAACAGCCCGGCACCCTCGCGGATCGCGGAGGCAGCCTGGTCCGCGAACTCAGCACCATCGTCGCCGGCAACTCCGACCGCGCACCTGCCAAGGGCGACAAGCGATTTGGCGATCCGGCTTGGTCGGGCAACCCGCTACTGAAGCGAACAATGCAGGCGTACCTGTCCGCTGCGGAGACGGCCGACAAGCTCTTCGCCGACGCCAACCTCGACTGGCGTGACGCCGAGAAGATGCGCTTCGTTCTCGACAACATCATCGAAGGCCTTGCACCGACGAACAGCCCGCTCATCAGCCCGCTCGGCTGGAAGGCGTTGATCGACACCGGTGGACAGAGCGCGGTGCGCGGGTTCAAGGCCTTCGTTCGCGACATGGCGTCGAAGCCGAGAGTGCCCGCAATGGTCGAGCCGGACGCGTTCACCGTGGGTGAGACGGTCGCGACGACCAAGGGCGCGGTCGTGTTCCAGAACCGCGTGTTCGAGCTGATCCACTACGCGCCGCAGACGCCGAAGGTCCGGACCGTTCCGCTGCTCATGGTTCCGCCGGTGATCAACAAGTTCTACATCATGGACATCGCGCCGGGCCGCAGCATGATCGAGTACTTCCTGCAGCAAGGCCAGCAGGTGTTCGCGATCTCGTGGCGCAATCCGGCCAAGCGGCACCGTGATTGGGGCTTCGACACCTACGGCGCCGCGATCATCGAGGCGATGGATGCGGTCCGGACGATCACCGAGTCCAACAGCACGCACCTGCTCGCAACCTGCTCTGGGGGAATCCTCGCGTCGATGGTCGCAGCGCACCTCTCCGAGATCGGCGAGGGCGACCGGATCGCCGGCCTCACCCTCGCGGTCACGGTCCTCGACCAGAACAAGGCCGGATTCGCTTCTGCCGCAATGAGTGAGCGCGCCGCCGAGGCAGCAATCAAGGCTTCGGCATCCAAGGGTTACCTCGATGGCCGTGCGATGGCGGAGGTCTTCGCCTGGCTGCGACCGACGGACCTGGTGTGGCGCTACTGGGTGAACAACTACGTCCAGGGCCGCTCGCCCGCAGCGTTCGACGTCCTGTTCTGGAACGCCGACACCACTCGCATGGCGGCGGCGTTGCACAAGGACCTCGTCCTCATGGGTCTGAACAATGCCCTGACGACGCCCGGTGCGGTGAGCATGCTCGGCACGCCCGTCGACCTGTCGAAGATCACGGCGGATTCCTACGTCATCGGCGGCATCGCCGACCACATCTGCCCGTGGCAGTCGACGTATCGCAGTGCACAGTTGCTCGGCGGTAAGGACAACCGTTTCGTCCTCTCGTCGAGCGGACATATCGCCTCGCTCGTCAACCCGCCCGGCAATGCTCGTGCGTCCTTCCGCATCGCCGCGGTCGATGACAAGGCTCCCGAGGAATGGCTCGAATCCGCCGACAAGGCCAAAGACTCCTGGTGGCCCAACTACGTCGCATGGCTCGCCGAACGCAGCGGGCCCGAGATCGACGCACCAGCTGCCCTCGGCGGGCCGGGCCTGCAACCGCTCGCGCCGGCACCCGGCACCTACGTCCACCAGAAGTGAACCCCGAAAGGAAATTCGACATGACAACACGTCTCGCTCAACCGACAGACCTACTCGAACTCACCGGAAAGACAGTCGGCACCACCGAGTGGTACGAGATCACCCAAGACCAGGTCAATCGATTCGCCGACGCGACCGGCGACCATCAGTGGATTCACACCGATCCCGAGCGCGCCGCCGCCGGACCGTTCGGCGGGACGATCGCACACGGCTACCTGACCCTCTCGCTGGCGCCGAAGATCCTCGAAGAGGTGCTGACGGTCGACAACGTGACCGCTGCGCTGAACTACGGGCTCAACAAGGTCCGCTTTCCGTCGCCGGTGCCCGTCGGTGCCAGGCTGCGCGCCACCGTGACCGTGACCTCGGCACAGCAGAAACCCGCGGGCATCGAGGTGGTGTTCGGGTTGACCTACGAGGTCGACGGCGGTTCGCGACCGGCATGCATTGCCGACGTCGTGGTGCTGTACCGGTGAGCCACTACGAGGAGCGCTATCTCGCGGTCGGCGGGCAGCGGATCAGGGTCAACATCCGGCACGGACACGGTGTGCCGCTCGTGGTGTGCAACGGGATCGGAGCAAGTCTCGAAGTGCTCGAACCCTTCGTTGCGGCACTGGATCCCGACACCACGGTCATCCGCTTCGACGTCCCGGGCACGGGCGGTTCGCCCACATCCGTTGCACCCTATGGTTTTCCGTATCTGGCCTGGGTGCTCGGTCGGGCACTGACGAAACTGGGGTTCAACGTCGTCGACGTGCTCGGGCTGTCGTGGGGCGGTGCGCTGGCGCAGCAGTTCGCGTTCCAGAACCCGCGCCGCTGCCGCCGGTTGGTTCTCGTCGCGACGGGTACCGGTGTGCTGATGGTGCCAGGTCATCCCCGGGTGTTGGCAAAGATGCTGACACCACGTCGCTTTCGCGACCCGAACTATGCAGCGTCGATCGCCGGCGAACTCTACGGCGGAAAGGTCCGTGAGCACGGCGACGACGTCGCACAGATCTTCCTCGCACAGCTGCATGCCGGGTCCAAGGTCGGCTATCTCCACCAACTGCTCGCGGGTTCGGTCTGGACAAGCCTTCCCGCGCTGCCTGTGATCAGGCAGCAGACCCTGATCGTCGCTGGCACCGACGATCCGATCATCCCAGTTGCCAACGCGCGCATCATGAACCGGCTGATGCCGCATTCGCGTTTGCACACCCACTCCGGCGGGCATATCGACCTTGTGACGAATGCTCCCGAACTCGCGCCGGTCATCGTCTCGTTTCTTCGAAATTCAGGAGTAAGTCCATGAGCACCAAGCCCGACATCGACACCTCGGACTTCTATTCGTTCGAGCACCTGCTGGCCGACGACGACCGTGCATTGCTACACGCGGTGCGCGACTGGACGACAGCCGACGTCGCCCCGATCGTCAACTCGCATTGGGAGGCTGCGACATTTCCCTTCGACGTCATTCCCGGTTTCGCCAAGCTCGGTCTGGGCGGTCTGCCATACAAAGGCTACGGCTGCCGTGGCAGCAGCTTCCTGCTCGACGGCATGGTCGCGATGGAGCTGGCCCGCACCGACTCGTCGATCGCGACATTCAACGGCGTCCACGGTGGGCTCGCAATGGGGTCGATCTACCTCTGCGGCAACGATGAGCAGCGCGAACGGTTCTTGCCCGATATGGCTCGCTACGACAAGATCGGCGCGTTCGGTCTCACCGAGCCGGATGTCGGATCGGGGGCATCGGGTGGGCTGGGAACCACAGCCGAGCGACGCGGGGATACCTGGATTCTGAACGGCCAGAAGAAGTGGATCGGCAACGCGACTTTCAGCGACTTGACGATCATCTGGGCCAAGGACGTTGCTGACGGTCAAGTCAAAGGTTTTGTGGTGGAGAACAGTTCACCGGGCTTCACAGCCGAGAAGCAATCACACAAGATTGCCTTGCGAATCGTCCAGAACGCGCTCATCACGCTCGACAACGTGGAGGTTCCAGAGGAGAACAGGCTCCAGAACGCCAACTCCTTCAAAGACTCTGCCGAGGTGTTGCGTGTGACGCGCGCCGGGGTGGCGTGGATGGCGATCGGCTGTGCACGAGGCGCTTACGAGAACGCGCTTCGGTACGCCTGCGAGCGTGAACAGTTCGGCCGACCGATCGGCAGCTTCCAGCTCGTCCAGGATCTGCTGGTCCGGATGCTCGGCAACATCACCTCGTCGCTCGCATTGTGCGCTCGACTCTCTGCCCTGCAGGACGAGGGCGTAGCCGAGGATCGCCACTCGTCCCTCGCGAAGGCATTCTGCACGGTCCGCATGCGCGAAACCGTCGGCTGGGCCAGGGAACTGATGGGTGGTAACGGAATTCTCTTGGAGCACAACGTCGGCCGCTTCGTCGCCGACGCCGAGGCGATCTACTCCTACGAAGGTACCCGCGAGATGAACACCCTCATCGTCGGCCGATCGCTCACCGGTCGCGGCGCGTTCGTCTAACCTCGTGAGTCCTTTTGGAGTCCATAGACTCCAAAAGGACTCACGACTATTGCGCCGACAATGACAACGACCTCGGCGACAATTCCTACGGCCATGGACATGGTCATCAGACCGTCGAGGTGGGACGGTCCGGCTGCGTGATGGTTGCCTGATGAACCAGTCGGGCGTGGGACGGTCATGAGCCCGACGTGCAGCACGATCATGCCGAACCCGCCGACTGCGGCCGTTGCCCATGACCGCGCGGACCCTGATTTCCACAGGTGCAGCGCGCAATGCAGGCACCATGCGGACATGGCGCCGAGCAACATTGCCACGACTGGGGATGCGCCGAAGTGCAGGATTGCGAGGACGAGATGCGACGCCGCGCCGAACATCATCAGCGCGGCTGCGTAGCCCCTCATTTGGGTTGGTGCTGCGTAATGCAGTGAATCCCACCGCCACGCGCGAACAACGGTCGCGCGTCCACCGTGACGACCTTGCGCCCCGGGTATGCGTCGGCCAAGATGCCCGCCGCGACGGGGTCGTTGGGATCGTCGTAGCTGCAGGCGATCACGCCGTCGTTGACGACGAGATGGTTGATGTAGCTGTAGTCGACGTATCCCTCGTCGTCGCGAATTGTTTTGGGCGCCGGCACTTTCACGACCTCGAACCGCTCGCCGAGCAGATCGGTGAATGCCTTGCTCCGAACGAAGTCCGGGTGGCCGGGATGCTGCTGATCGTGCACGATGACCACGCCGGGTGCGACGAATCCGGCGACGATGTCGACGTGGCCGCGCGTGCCGAATTCGTCCTCGTCACGGTGCAGACCGTAGGGCAGCCACACTGCGTCCGTCGCACCGATCGTCCGAGCAAGCTCAGCTTCGACGTCGGCCTTCGTGAGAGTGGGATTGCGGCCCGGATCGAGCTGGACCGTCTCGGTGACCAGGACGGTGCCCTGACCATCGACCTGAATTCCGCCGCCTTCGTTGACCACGGGCGACGAAATCAGTTCGGCACCAGCGAGTTCGGCGATGAGCTTGCCGATCTTCGCATCGCGGTCCCAGCGCGCCCATTCCTGGGCGCCCCAGCCGTTGAAGACCCAATCGACCGCGCCGAGCTTGCCGTTCTCGTCGAGGACGAACGTCGGACCGATGTCGCGCATCCACGCGTCGTTCAGTGGGGCTTCGACGGTCTCGATGCCGGCCGACAGGTACTTCTTCGCATACGTCACTTCGTCCGGGTCGACGACGACGGTCACCGGCTCGAATTCCGAAATGGCATGTGCGACGGCGGCCCACGTGCTGCGCGCCTCGTGGTGCTCTTCGGCGGTGTCGCCGAGCGAGTACCCGGCCGAAGGGAATGCCATCCACGTACGGACCTGCGGTTCGCCCTCTGCGGGCATGCGCCACGACATCACTGCGCTCCGATGGGCTGCGCGGTCGCGACGGGAGCGGTGAGCGCGCCGTAGGTGTCGGGGCGGCGTGTCATCAAGAAGGGGAACAGCGTCAGCCAGTCTTTGCGCTGTGCGAGGTCGAGGTCGGCGACGAGGACGGCGGATTCGTCGCGGGGGGCCTGCACGAGGATGCGGCCGTACGGATCGGAGATGAACGACGAACCGTAGAACGTGATGAGCCCTTCACTGCCGTAGCGGTTGGGCGCAATCATGAAGGTGCCGTTGGCGATTCCGTTGCCGACGATCACGCTCTGCCACAGCGGCTGACTGTCGAACTCCGGGTGGTCCGGCTCGGACCCGATTGCCGTCGGGTACGCGATGATCTCGGCCCCGCCGAGGGAGTACATGCGAGCGACCTCGGGGAACCACTCGTCCCAGCAGGTCGGCATCGCGATACGGGCGCCGTCCAACTCGGCGGGCGTGTGGACGGGATACGGATCGACCGCCGGACCGCCGCGGAAGTACGTGTCTTCGTAGTACCCGGCAGTGACCGGGATGTGCAGTTTGCGGGTGCGGGCCAACAGTTCTCGCTTCGGCGACACCAGAATCGCCGTGTTGTAGCCGAGACCGTCTTCTGCTTCGGCCTTCTCGTACAGCGACGCGTGCACGCACACGTTGTGCTTCTCCGCCGCGTCGGCGGCGAAGGTGAACGTGGGGCCGGTCAGCAGATCTTCGGCTGCGGCACCGGGGTTTTCGCTTGCGCGCACGTCTGCGGGGTAGCGGATCAGGGTGATCTCGGACAGGAAGACCACCTTGGCGCCGAGTTCGGCGGCCTGGCCGATCGCATCTGTCAGTTCCTGCCGAAGGAGGTCGGCATCGTCGTGCCAGTGATGTTGAACGACTCCTACACGCAACGGCACTCGGTCGGTCTCGGTCACGCGAGTGAGCGAGACGGGCGGGGTGAGTGCGGTGATGGTCTGCATGGTGCTTCCTTGGAATTGATCCGGTGGGATAAAACGAATCGGATTCGTTAAGTATGGTGTGCGTGAGCTCGCAAATCAAGAGGTAAGGAAAATTTCGATGCCGCGTCCTTCGCAGCCGATCCTGTCGACGGCGATCATCACCGACGCTGCTCTACGCGCGGTCGACGCTGCCGGCGATTTCACGATGCCCGGCATCGCGGAGAAGCTGAGTGTGCGGCCATCGTCGCTGTACAACCACGTCAGCGGACGCGCCGAGATCATCGAGTACATGCGAGCGCGGGTGATGGCAGGGGTGTCGGTCGACGGCGAGCCGGGCGAGGAGTGGAGCGAGACGGTCACCCGGCTCGCCCGCGAGTATCGGCGCAGCTACGCCAAACATCCCCGGCTGATCCCGCTACTCACATCGCAAACGGTCCGTACCGGGGTTGCCTTCGCGATGTACAACGCACTCGCGCAGGCTTTTTCGGATGGCGGCTTCCGGCCCGCCGAGGTGCTGGCGGCCATTACGACCCTCGACAGCTTCGTCCTGGGATCGGCCCTGGACCTCGCTGCTCCCGAAGAGGTATGGGCGGACGTCGCCGAAGCGAACGACGCGATGCGCGCCGCCCTTGCCACGTCCACCCCGAACCCCGAGCGCGCAGACTCGGCCTTCGAATTCGGTCTGCGCACCCTCGTCCTCGGCTGGCTCGCTCAGGCGTCCTGACCTGGTCGTGAGTCTTTTTGGAGTCCATAGACTCCAAAAAGACTCACGAGGTGTTCAGGTATTTGCCGGCTCAGCCTCTGCCGGTGCCGAATGCGTCGCGAGCGTCCGGCCGAGGAAGAAGTCGGGATTGCGGAAGCGCATCACGACCATGAGCACCGCGCCGAGCAGCAAGATTCCGAAGCCCATGTAGAACACGAGTCCGATGCCGCCGATCGCCGCGCCGCTCGCATTCTCCGGCTCCATGCTTTCGTGGACCGAGATCACGAAAACGGTTGCCAGCATGATGCCGCCGAGAAGGGGAAAGATCCCCTTGAACACGAAGTTACGGAGACTCGTGAACAGCTCTTTGCGGAAGTACCAGACGCAGGCGAAGGCCGTGATGCCGTAGTACCAGCAGATCATGATGCCAAGGGCCGCAATGGTATCGAGCAGAGTGCGCTCGGAGAGCAAGCTGACGACCGTATAGAAGATCGCGGTGATGACACCAGCCACGACCGTCGCGTACGACGGTGCGAGGAAGCGCGGACTGACCGAGGCAAGCTTCTTCGGGAATGCGCCGTAGGCGCCCATCGCCAGCATCGTCCGAGCGGCGGGAAGGAACGTGGTCTGCAGGCTCGCAACCGCCGAAGCGAAAACGGCAAGCAGTAGAACTGGACCCCACCAACTGCCCAACACCGGGTCGGCGAGCGCGCCGAAGACGTTCGACGAGTTCTCTTCGTTGCCGAGTCCGAGACCTTCTTCGCCGGTGCCCGCGTACATCATCACGGCGACTGCGACGAGCAAGTACGTGGCCAAGATCGAGACCACGCACAGCAGTCCGGCACGGCCAGGCACCCGAGTCGGGTCCTTGCATTCCTCGCCGAGCGTCAGGCAGGTGTCCCAGCCCCAGAAGGCGAAGATCGACCCGGTGACACCGATTGCGAACGCGCTGATGGCAAGTCCGGTGAACGGGTTGAACCAGTCGCCGTCGAAGCTGAGGTCGGCCGGCGCGTCGCCGGATGCGACCTTGGTCAGTGCGACGACCGCAAAACCTACGAGGACGACCATCTGGAAGGCGACGAGAACGTACTGGACCTTCTCGCTGGTCGTGATGCCACGCATGGAGATCCACGTTGCAATTGCGATGAAGGCCAACGTCGATGCGATGTTGACGACATCGTTGTGCGCCCAGTCGGCAATCTCGGGTTTGTTGAAGACTTCCGAGATGAACAGATAGAAGAACTCGACCGCGATAGCGGCCAGGTTCGACAGCACGATGATCGTCGCCATCACCATGCCCCAGCCGCACATCCAGCCGACATACGGACCGAACGCCTTGGTGGACCAGGTGAACGATGCCCCCGCATCAGGTGCCCGTGAGTTCAATTCCCGATACGCGTAGGCGGTGAGGAACATCGGCACGAACCCGGCGATGAGGATCGCCGGCATCTTCAGTCCGACTGCAGCGACGATGAGCCCGATGCTGGCGGTCAGTGTGTAGCCCGGCGCGACCGTCGAAATGCCCAGTACTGCACCGGTTATGGTGCCGATCTTGCCGGCCGCGAGTCCCTTGGAGACCAAGCCCTCTGCGGCTTCGACCGACTTCAGCGCATCGAGCGCAGCTTTATCCGTCATGCTCGGTCAACTCCTCTTTCGGAACAACGACCATGGGGACCTGAAGGACTCTGAGCATCTTCGCGGCGGTCGAACCAAGGAACAATCGGCGGGGTTGGGCAAGTCGGCTGGAGCCGACCATGATCAGATCGCCGTCGTGCCAGTCCAGCTTGTTGACGGCAGCTTCGACGGTAGGACCGTAGGTGATCTCGGACGTCACCGGAAAGTCCTTGGGGAGAACTGCTTTGGCAACCTCGAGAGTCTGGTGCGCGTGCTCCTGTGCACGATTCCGGACGGTGTCCGGAGTGTCTTCGGTTCGCCGCGTGGTGTGCAGCGGATCGAGCGCGACGAGTGAGACCAAGCGCAACGGTGTTCCGGCGGCCTCACTGGCGCGCAGGGCGGCCCGCAGCAGAACGTCGGCACCCGGTCGGGTGCCGATTGCGCAGGTGACCTCGCGGACCTTCTGCACGCCCGAATGCCGAATTCCGCGCGGTGCCAATGCGACCGGGACCGGCGCGGAATGCAGCAACTCGTTGACGACCGAGCCGAGGGAATGGCTACCGATCAACCCGCCGCCGGCGCCACCGACGACGATCACCTCGGCTTCGAGACGCAAGGCCTCGCCGATCAGTCCCTCTGCAAAGGACTCGTCGAACACGACGTGAGTCGCGACCTCGACATCGTCGGGGACCGTCGCCGCGGCCTCGGCCAACCACTTTTCCGCCTGCTCGGCAAGTACGTCTTCGTAGCCGCCCGTTGGCACGAGCGAGGGCAGCACTCGATCGGGCGGGAGAATCATGCACACATCTATGGCCGCGCCGAGAGTTCGGGCGAGCCGAACTCCGAGCGCGAGAGCATCAGCGCCACCATCGGTGGCGAGATAGCCGACAACAAGCCTCATGTTTTGGGTCCGATCGGGTCAGTGATGGTGGTGGTCGTGGTCGCCGCCGTCGGCGTGACACGATTTGGGCGGATTGGGTGCAACGTCGATCGACGGGTTGCGGTCGAAGAAGCCGACCGGTTTCAGCCAGAAATTCACCGTGTCGACCGGCATGATCGGCCAGTCTTCCGGCCGTGTGATGTGGTGAATGCCGAAGACGTACCACAGCACGACATCGGTGTTCTCGATCGGCCGATTAGCAGCGGTCCATTCGGGCAGACCGTGGTCGACCTTGCTCTGGTTGACGAATTCGCCTGCAGGCCAGCGCTCCTCAGGGGAGTTCGGCGTGACCCAGACGGTGTGCTCGATTGCCTTGCACCGCGCCAGAATCGGCGAGGCCGGGTCGAACATCGGCGGAATCGCGGCACCGGGAACGAGCTTGTAGGCAGGCGAAGTGCCGAGTCCGTTCTTCGTGTTGTCGTTGACGACTTTCCACGCCCGCTGGGTCTGCCAGTTGAAGTCCTGCTTACCTTCTTCCTCGGTACGCAACGGAGTGTTCTTCTGCCGCAAGGAAAGTCCGTACGGGTTGTCCGGACCCATGGGCACGATTTCGGTCTCGGTCTGATAGACGGTGTTGTCCGTGCCGTCGACGTCGAGGTCCATGCGGGCCACGAGGAAGTGCTGGTGATACGGGGCGTAGGTGCGGTTGTCGATGAGGGTGCCGTGCGGGTGCGTCCCACCCTCGGGGAAGTGGCTGACGACCATGATTCCCGTTGCGCGAACCTCACATTCGATGTTGCCGTCCTGGTAGAAGCGCCAGTAGGTGAGGTATTCGTAGTTCGCGACGGTGACGTGGAACGAGACGGTGAGGCGGCGCATGCGGCGGGTTTCGGCGCCGTCGTGGTCGACGTGCTTCCACAGCACAGCCGCGTCTTCCTCGTGGATGCAGATCGCATTCTTGATCGTGTACGGCTCGCCTTTGCTGTTGTGCAGCACGGCATCGAGGTAGCGAATTTCCCCTAGACAGTCACACCCCAATTCGAGCGATGTCGTCATGAAGCCGATGCCCCATTCGCCGATGTCGAATGCGGTACGGCGGTAGTGGTCGTCGCAGTGATCGCGGTAGGGAACCATCATTTCCGCGAACGAGAGCCGGTTCGCGATCGAGCGCACCTTGCCGTTGTCGTTGTATTTCACGGCATGCAGCGTCATACCTTCGCGATAGTTGAAACCGACTCGCAGTGACCAGTTCTGCCACTCGAGTTTGTTGCCCTCGATCGTGAACGACGGTCCGTCGGGTTGGGTGATGTCCAACGCCTTCAGCGGCTCTCGGGTGCTCGCGTTACGAATCCGCTCGGGAATGTGGCGCGGTACGTACTCGCCCATGATCTCGGGAGTGTCGACCCGGAAGGTGTCCTCGATTTCGAGGAGTTCCATGGTGTTCACGTCGATGACGCAGTGGAAGCCGTTGACCGGGCCTGCGTACGGATTTGCGCCTTCGGCGGCCTTCACCCACGTGTCGGACCAGCCGATTCGGCGGTCCTTGTACTTCTCGGGCATGACGACGTCGCCGTAGGTCCACGTATCCATGAAGACCAAGTTCATGTCGGTGATCCCGCGATCGGCAAGTGCCGCAATCACACCCGGGTGGCTCCGGAGCGCTTTGTCGCACTCCTCCCACTCGTCGACGGTGAAGTTCGCCTGTTCGCCGGGAATGTGCGTCCACGACAACACCGATTCGTCGGTGAGTGACAGCAGCGCTTTGTACGTCTTGTTCGTCGCGCGCTCGAAGCAGACGACGTGGACGCGGCGGTCAGGAACTGTCCCGTCTGTGTCGAACGCAGCGACTTCGGCCTTCGACGGCTCGGCGAGTTCGATCGAGGCAAACCGCCAACCGGGGCCGACATCGTGTGCGGCGCCGAGCAATGCGGCGGCTTTCGTGAACTCTTCGGAGGCAAGCGGATCGAGCGGATGGAATGTATCGGCCACGGTTATCCGTTTTTCCTATTCAAGGGGCGTTGTTTGGAATTCTTCTAGATAGTGTGCGCTGCACCACAGAGAGCTGACCCCTGACAAGTTGGACAAATCTTCAACCAGTCTTCAACATTCTGTACACTCCGATCGGTGAGCGTCCCCGTTGGCTGGGTGTTGGCGCAGTCCGATCTCGGGCTGCAGCTTCGCGGTGGGGCAACGGGCACTGCCCGCGAGATCACCCTTGCCCTGGCAACCGAGTTGCCCGATCCGTTCCGGTGGCTTTCCGGCGGGGAGCTGGTGCTCACCACCGGAATTCGATTGCCCGCCGATACAGCGGACCGCGTGGCGTATTTGCGCGGGCTCGACGAATGCAACGTTGCCGCACTGGGTTTCGGTATCGGCCTGACGCACCGGCAGATCCCCGCCGATCTTGTTTCCGCAGCCGACGACATCGGCCTGCCGCTGTTCGAGGTACCACTGCCGACCCCGTTCGCCGCCGTGGTGAAGCGAGTCACCGCACGATTGGCAGAGCTCGAGTACGACGCGGTGCTCCGAGCATCGCGGGCGCAACCTCGAATGACCCGGGCTGTCGTCTACGGTGGAGCGCGCGCGATCGTCAAGGAGTTGGCCAGGTCGTTGACTTCGAAGGTGCTGGTCCTGAATCCAGCCGGCAAGGTCGTCGAATGTCATCCCGAATCGCTCGACGCGTCGCTGCTTGCCGCCGTCCGGGCAGCAGTCGCGGACGGTGCGTCGGCGCTGTCGTCGAGCGTGTCGATGGACCGCTCGGGTGCCGCCCTGACCTTTCAGCGAATCAGCGTGGGCAACGCCGTCCACGGTGACCTGGTCGTCGTGAGTCGCGCGCCACTGAGTCCGATCGATCAGATCCTGCTCGGCCACGCGACGTCGTTGCTCGCATTGGACTTCGAGAAACCCGCCAAGCTCGAGGCGGCCCAGAACGAGCTGAACAGTCACGCCCTCGGGCTGTTGATGAGCGCGGATGTCGATCTCGCACCGGCATGGGTGCAGCTCGCGCGGGCCGGCGATACATCGGGACGAATCCGCGTGCTCATCATTGCGTGTGAGACCGCACCGGCGGCGAAGGAAGCGCAGACCGTCGTGGCGGCAGCGATCGGTGCGCTCGGTCGGCCGCTGTTCATGCGAGCGCAGGACCGCCAAGTGACCGTTGTTCTGCCGGGCACGGAGGGACCCGAATTTGCGCGCCGAGTGGCGACGGAGATCAGCAGTCCAGTGCGCAAGTTGATCCGCGTCGGGCTGAGCGGTCCGCAGCAGGTCGAAAACCTCCTGCAGGCCATCGAGCACGCGAAGCTTGCAGCGTCGGCCGCGGAGCGCGGGGGCTTGCCGTTGGAGTTCGGTGCGCTCACCGGGCGAGCGCTGTTGTCGTTCGATGCCAGTCGCCAAATTCTGAATGCACTGGCAGAGACGATGCTGACCCCGGTCCTCGAGTACGACGGCGCACACGGGACCGAACTCGTCCCATCGCTGCGCGCCTTCCTCGAAGCGAATGGGCACTGGGAATCTGCCGCGGCGGCGACCGGAGTTCACCGGCACACGCTGCGTAAGCGAATCACGTTGGCGGAGTCGCTACTTGGGTGCAACCTCGACATAGCGCGGGTCCGCGCTGAGCTGCTCCTCGCAATCATCGCGCGCCAGCCGTGATGTCGCGATCAGGCCACAACAGTCCGGACGGTCGCTCCCGGTGGGTACGATCGATTCTCGTATCGATCGGCAGGAGGTAGCGATGGCGGCGCAGACAAGCGACCCCGAACCTGCTGCTGCAGTCGGCCTTCGCATCCGCGCGGTACGCAAAGCGCAACGTATGACGATCGAATCTCTTGCCGAGGCAAGCGGTCTCACCAAGAGCTTTCTGTCCAAGGTCGAACGCGGACGTTCGACTGCGTCGGTCGCTGCCCTCCTGCGGGTCAGCGAGGCGCTGGGCATTCCGTTGTCGAACTTGTTCGAGACGTCGACGACCCGCAGCGTGATTCGTGCGGGCGAGTACCCGGCGATCTCGTTCGGCGGCCACGCCCTGTCGGAGTACTTGCTGACTCCGCAGTCCGAACGTCGCATCCAAGTTTTGCTGTCGAAGATCGCCCCTGGTGGCGGTAGCGGTTCTGAGCCGTATCCGCTACCCGGCGAAGTGGAGTTCGTCTTCGTCGTGGAAGGGGTGCTCGAGGTGCGCTTCGCCGACGGCGTCGTGACGCTCGGTTCGGGTGACGCGCTGACCTTCGACCCCGCGTCGCCGCGGGCGTTTCTGGTACCGACTTCCGCGCCGACGACCACCGTGCTGTGGATGATCTGTCCGGCGCTCCCGCATACCGCGAGGCGTTAAGAGATCGAGTACACCCGTGCCGCGTTGTCGCGGAACATCTTTCGTGGATCGAGCTGATCGCCCAGTACGTCCTGAAGGATGGCGACACTGTCGGGCAACTGCATCGTCGGCTTGTCCATCGGAAAGTTTGACGCCCACAGCGTCCGGTCCGGACCGAACATTTCCTGGGTATAGGTCACGAGCGGGCCGAACGCGTCGGTGAGCGCGGCACGCGACTGCGACAGAGCACCACCGAGAAGCGGCATTCCCAGTCCGGAGTGTTTGGCGACCACATTCGGCAATTCGGCGACCGCAGCAATGTCGTCGCGCCAGCGCTCCAGGATGCCGGCGCGATCGTTCGCGCTGCGGCCGGTGTGCTTTCCGCGAGGCCCGAACAGTCCGACGGGGGTGGCGTAGTGATCGAGAATGAACGTCGTCTCCGGGTACTCCTTGGCCAGCGCCGCCGCTTCCGGCAATTGATGCGAGTACAGCCACACGTCGAAAGTGAGCCGGCGCTCGGCGAGCGCGGCGAACCCTGTCACGAATGCTGTGCTCGTGAGGAGGTGGTCGTCTTTCGCCCAGCTTCTGACGTGCGGATCGGAATGGTGGGTTGCGATGCACCGCACGCCCCGGACCAAGTCGCTCGCAGCGAGGTGTGCGTCCAACACAGCGCCGATGTCCGGCTCGGTGGGGTCCGCGTGGACGACGATCCCGCCCAACTTCGGCGCGCGTCCACCGAACGGTAACGCTGCGACCCAACGTGTTTCGTCGACGCTCGCGGCGTGGTTCTTGCCCTCCCAGCCCGCCTCGACGTGGACGATCGCCGACACCTGCAGTGGCTTTGCGTCGTCTGTGTAATCCTGGGGAAGATATGGCTTGATGACGAAGCTGGGATCGCCGACGAACTCACTGTCGCTGACCGGAAGCGCCTTGATCAGGGCCCACTTCAGGAACGGAGCCACCCGCAATATCTTCGCCGGGCGCGTCGCTGCCCGTGGTGACGTGAAGGGATCCCACTGGTGGATATGGGGATCGATCACCGGGAAGTCGGGCAGGGAGGTCACGGCTCATGCTAACGCCGCTACTTGCGATTGGCCGCCAAGATCGAGATCAGTTCGTACGCAACGTGCGCCGCAGCGACTCCGGTTATCTCGGCATGATCGTAGACCGGCGCGACCTCGACGATGTCGGCACCGACGACATTGAGCCCCTTCAGTCCGCGCAGCGTGTTGAGCAGTTCGCGGCTGGTCAGCCCGCCTGCCTCGGGCGTCCCAGTTCCCGGCGCATGGGCCGGATCGAGAACGTCGATGTCGATCGACACATAGACCGGTCCGTCGCCGAGCCGAGCACGCATGCGATCGACCGCGCCGCGCACGCCGTCGACCTCGTAGTCGTCGGCCCGGACGATCTGAAAGCCCAGCGTCTTGTCGTCTTCGAGATCGGCGGCTGCATACAGCGGTCCGCGAATACCCATGTGCTGGCAGTGCTCGAGATCGAGCAAGCCTTCCTCGCTGGCCCGGCGGAACGGGGTCCCGTGGGTGTACGGCGCACCGAAGTAGGTATCCCAAGTGTCCAGGTGAGCATCGAAGTGCAGGACCGAGATCGGTCCATGCAGTCGACTCAGAGTGCGCAGGAGCGGTAGGGCGATCGTGTGGTCGCCGCCGAGTGTCACCAGTGACGCGCCGTCCTCGCACAGCTTTTCCGACTCCGCCTCGATGGTCGAGATGGCAACCGAGAGGTCGAACGGGTTGACGGCGATGTCGCCTGCGTCAGCGACCTGCTGGACGCCGAACGGGTGAACGTCCTGCGCCGGGTTGTAGGGCCGCAGCAGTTTCGACGACGCACGAATGTGCCCCGGACCGAACCGGGCGCCCGGGCGGTAGCTCACGCCCGAATCGAAGGGCACGCCGACGACGAGGACGTCTGCGCGGGACACCTCGTCGGCGCGAGGGAGTCGCGCGAAGGTCTCCGGCCCGCAATAGCGGGGAACGCGCGTTGCGTCTACCGGTCCGACGATGGCTGGGCGCTCTTCCTGCGACACGATTCGACCTCTCTGACAACGTGAAGTTGTCCCTTAGTCAACTCTTGTGTCCTAAAGAAATCAATGAATAGCAGCAAGTTCGCCGTCGAGCACCGCAAAATTGACCGCATTGTGGCCTCTTAGGACACAAGAGTTGACAAAGCGGTCCACATCTCTCAGTATGGTCTGGATCACACGTCGAAACCAGACTGATCTTCGCTCACGCGGAGGTCGAAAGTTCGAGGATTGCAGTGCGTTCAGCACACGCCCACCGACGATGGGCACAGCCGTGATGCGAGCGGCGCTTTACCAAGGGCCCGGCACTCCGGGCGACGTATCCGACAATGTGGCCGCGATTGCCGTAGCCGCCGCGAGAGCGGCGGAGGCCGGCGCCCACTTGCTCGTCACCCCCGAGATGTCCGCGACTGGTTACAACATCGGCGCCCTGTCTGCGCAACGTGCCGAACCAGCGCGCGGTGCGTTGTTCGACGCGGTCGCACAGATTGCCCGAAGGCACGGGATTGCAATCGTGTACGGCTATCCCGAGGCGGCTGACGGTGGGAATTACAACACCGTGCAAGTGGTGGGGCCGCGGGGTGAAAGCCTTGCGAGCCATCGCAAGACCCACCTCTACGGTGACCTCGACCGCGGCCTGTTCATCGAGGGTCACACCTTGGTGTCGCAGTTCGAGTTCCGCGGACTCACGTGCGGCCTCGCGATTTGCTACGACATCGAGTTTCCGGAGGTCGCCCGCGCACATGCCGTGGCAGGCACCGATGTGCTGATCGTGCCGACCGGGCTCATGGCGCCGTTCGAGGTCGTCAGCAAGGTTCTGGTTCCGGCGCGAGCCTACGAGAACCAGCTCTACGTCGCATACGTGAACCGCTGCGACGTCGAGGCAGATCTGCGTTACTGCGGGCTCACCTGCGCGATCAGTCCGGACGGAGCCGACATCGCGCGCGCGGACGGTGCCGAGGACCTGCTGGTCGTCGACTTCGATCCCGCAGCTCTCGCAACGGGGCGAGCCATCAACACCCACCTACCAGACCGCCGGCAAGACCTGTACGGCTCTGTGTCACAGGAAGATTCAAGGAGCATCACATGACGGTCCCGATCGGGCCCGAGGGCATTCACGACACAGCGGGCGCCCCACCGCTGACCATGTTCGGACCCGACTTCCCCTTCGCCTACGACGATTACGTCCGCGACTCGCGGGGCATCGGTTCGGTGCCGCCCGAGGCGTACGGCAAGCGCGTCGCCGTTATCGGCGGCGGCCTCTCCGGCATGCTCGTCGCTCGGGAACTTCTGCGGATGGGTCTGCAGCCGGTCGTGTACGAGGCCGATCAGATCGGCGGCCGGATGCGGTCGGTGACTTTCGACGGACATCCCGGAATCACCGCGGAAATGGGGTCGATGCGCTTCCCACCGTCGTCGACGACGCTGTTCCATTACCTCGACGAGATGGGCTTGCAGACGAGCCCGTTCCCCAATCCACTGGCCGACGCGACGGCCAGCACTGTCGTGGATCTCAAGGGCGAGAAGCACTTTGCCCGGTCGATTGCCGATCTGCCCGACATCTATTCGGAGGTCGCGCAGGCCTGGGCACGGACCCTCGAAGACCATGCCGAGGCCCAGGCGCTCGGCGACGCGATTCGCAAGCGCGACGTCGCGCAGATCCGGGAGATCTGGGGCGAACTCGTCAAGCGGTACGACGATGAAACGTTCTACGGCTTTCTGTGCAAGTCCGATGCGTTCGCGCAGTTCTCGCTGCGCGAAATCTTCGGCCAGGTGGGTTTCGGTACCGGCGGTTGGGATACCGATTTCCCGAACTCCATCCTCGAAATCCTTCGCGTGGTGTGCACCGCGGCCGACGACCATCACCGTGGCATCGTCGGTGGCTCGCAACAACTTCCGATGCGGCTCTGGAGCACGCCCGTCGAGGGTGCCGCGCACTGGCCGGCCGGTACGTCGGTGCAGTCACTGCATGACGGGGGAGTGCATCGGCCCCGCGTCGTCGAATTGCGCCGGACCCATCCGGACAACTTCACCATCACCGATCAGTCGGGACGGATCGACACGTTCCCTGCGGCGGTCTTCACCGGCCAGGGCTGGATGCTGCTGAACACGATTCGGTCCGACGAGCGACTTATTCCGATCGACCATTGGACCGCCATCGAACGCACGCACTACATGGGTTCGTCGAAGGTGTTCGTGCTGGTCGACCGCCCGTTCTGGAAGGACATCGATCCGGCCACCGGACGCGAGGTCATGAGCATGACGTTGACCGACCGGATGAGCCGCGGCACGTACTTGCTCGACTTCGGTGACGACAAGCCAGGCCTCATCTGTTTGTCCTACACCTGGGCGGACGATTCGCTGAAGCTGTTGCCGCTCAGTCCGGCCGAGCGGATGGACTTGATGCTCAAGTCGCTGCGCGAGATCTATCCCGATGTCGATATCCGCAAGCACATCATCGCCTCGCCGGTCACGCTGTCGTGGGAGACCGAGCGCGACTTCATGGGTGCGTTCAAAGCCAACCTGCCCGGTCACTACCGCTACCAGCGTCGCTTGTTCACGCATTTCAAGCAGGACAACCTCGCTCCGGAATACCGTGGATTCTTCATGGCGGGCGACGACGTGTCGTGGACGGCAGGCTGGGCCGAGGGCGCAGTGCAGACCGCGTTGAATGCCGTCTGGGGCGTGATGAATCACTTCGGTGGTCGCACCGCCGAGGGCAACCCCGGACCTGGCGACGTATTCGACGACATCGCACCGATCGAGCTCGGCTCATGACGAACGAGGTCGTGGTTATCGGAGCCGGCGTCATAGGGCTGTCGTCCGCGCTGGAGTTGGTCCGGGCGGGCAAGCGCGTCACCGTGATCGCGGATCGCAAACCCGCAGAGACTGTTTCGGCCGTCGCTGCGGCAATCTGGGAACCGTACGACGCATTTCCGCGCGACATGGTCTTGCGCTGGTCGCTCGACGCGCTGACGACCTTCAACGAACTCGCCGCAGACCCCAGCACCGGCGTCCACCTACGCGAAGGCGTGAATCTGCAACGTGAGGCCGACAAGCACGCGTGGTGGGCAGGCGGTGTGGTCGCGGCGCGGCCAGCGTCGCCTGACGAGTTGCCGGACGGCGCCATTTCCGGCGAGGTCTGCACGCTTCCGGTCATCACGATGCCGGTCTACCTCGAATGGCTGCTGCAACGGTGCTCGGAAAGCGGCGTGACGTTCGAGTGGCGTTCGTTGGCGTCGCTCGACGAGGTCGGGCACGGGGATTGCCCGATCGTGGTTGCCGCCGGGCTCCGGGCGGGTGAGCTGGTCGCGGGCGAGAAGTTGGTCCCGGTTCGCGGTCAGATCGTGCGGCTCGCCAATCCCGGGTTGACGCGTTGGTACATCGACGAAGACAACCCGTCGGGCACGACGTACATCATTCCGCGGGTCGACGATGTGATCTGCGGCGGCACGAACGAGCCAGGGGTGACGGTGGCCGATGCGGATCCCGTTGTGGCGGAGGCTATTTTGGCCCGTGCACGTCGGCTCGAGCCGATGCTCGAGCAGGCCGAGGTCCTCGCCGATGTGGTCGGGTTCAGGCCCGGCAGAGAGTCGGTCCGCTTGGATGCGACCGAATATTCCGATCGTCGCGTCGTGCATTGCTACGGGCACGGCGGCGCGGGTGTCACCACTTCGTGGGGCGCTGCGCGCGATGTTGTCCGACTCGTGGATGGCAAACCTATTGAAAACTCAGATAGCAGCAACTTTTCGAGGAGCACGACATGACGTCGTTGGCCCAGCAAGTATTTCGACGCAAGCCTGTCGGTCAGATGGAAGACGAGACCGGCGCCGACACCGGCAAGAGCGAACTCGCTCGGACTATCGGCTTGGCGCAGTTGTCGATGTTCGGCATCGGCGCCACCATAGGCACCGGCATCTTCTTCATTCTGTCGCAAGCGGTGCCGGTGGCAGGTCCGTCGGTGATCATTTCGTTTGTGATCGCCGGCGTCGTCGCGGGCCTCACTGCAATCTGTTATGCCGAAATGGCCGGCGCAGTGCCGGTTTCGGGATCTTCGTACTCGTACGCGTACGCGACCATGGGGGAAGTGGTCGCAGTCGGGGTCGGCGCGTGTCTGCTGCTCGAGTACGGCGTTTCCGCGGCGGCCGTCTCTGTCGGTTGGTCGCAATATCTCAATCAGTTGCTGAACAACATATTCGGATTCCAGATACCCGAAGCACTGTCTCAAGCACCCGAGCAGGGTGGGGTGATCAACCTTCCTGCGGTCGTCCTCGTCTGCCTGTGTGGCTTCCTCCTGATCCGTGGCGCGAGTGAGTCTGCAAAGACGAACGCAGTGATGGTGATGATCAAGCTCGGAATCCTCGGCATGTTCGTCGTCATCGGCATAACCGGTTGGAACAGTGACCATTTCTCGAACTTTGCTCCGGCCGGCCTCACCGGAATCACGTCGGCGGCAGGCATCATCTTCTTCTCCTACATCGGACTCGACGCTGTCTCGACGGCCGGCGAGGAAGTGAAGGATCCGCACAAGAACATGCCGCGGGCGATCCTGATAGCGCTCGTCGCGGTGACTACCATCTACATCGCTGTCGTTGCCGTCGCGCTCGGTGCCCAGTCGACCGACAAGTTCGAAGGTCAGGAAGCCGGCCTCTCCGCGATCCTCGAAGATATCGTCGGATCGACTTGGCCGGGAACGGTTCTCGCAGCTGGTGCCGTGATTTCGATCTTCAGCGTCACGCTCGTCGTCATCTACGGACAGACCCGCATCCTGTTCGCCATGTCGCGCGACGGGATCATTCCGGCCGTGTTCCACAAGGTGAATCCCCGTACGCTGACACCCGTCCCGAACACGATCATCGTCTGCATTGTCATCAGCGTGCTTGCCGGCTTTGTTCCGATCAACTTCCTCGCCGAGATGACCAGCATCGGCACCTTGGTTGCATTCCTAGTCGTGTCGATCGGCGTAATCATCTTGCGCCGTACTGCGCCGAATCTCCCACGAAGCTTCAAGGTCCCCGGGTATCCGATCACCCCGATCCTCGCGATCGCGGGCTGCATCTGGATCATCCAGGACCTTCGGATCGTCACCATCTGGGTCTTCATCATCTGGGTGTCGGTTGCAATGCTCTGGTATTTCGCCTACGGCATGAAGCACTCGCATCTCGGCCGAGGCGAGAAGGCCGGGCTGATCGCGAAAGAACAGTCATGACCCTCGTCGTCGGCTACGCCGCAGACGGAAGAAGTGCGGCGACAATACATCTGGCGGCTCTGCTCGCCAGGTCGCTCCACGAACCTGTGGTGGTCGCTGCCGTCGTGCCCGCCGCCCCGTTGCCGAGCATGGCTCGGGTAGACGAGGAGTATCGGGAGTACACGCGCGCCGAGGCCGAGCATGCGCTCGCCCAGGCACGCAAGGTCATGCCCGACGATATCGACGCGACTTATGTTGTCCAGGAAGCGCGTTCGTCGTCCTCTGGTCTGCTCGCGTTGGCAGAGAAACACGACGCCAGCCTCATTGTGCTCGGCTCGTCGTCGGCAGGCGTCTTCGGTCACGTTGCTCTCGGCAGCGTCACCTCGCGGCTGCTGTACAGCTCCCCGATACCGGTTGCGCTGGCGCCCAGAGGGTTCCGCATCCGTGCCGGAGATGTGGTCACACGCGTGACGGCCGCATACGACGGGTCCGCGCATCAGGATGAGCTGGTCCTCGCGGCAGCTGCTGTCGCTGCCAGTGTTGGAGCGTCACTTCGACTGTCGGCCTTCGCCGTTCGAGTTCCCGCCGCGTACACCACGCGGTTGGGCACGGAAGGCGACGCACCGATCGAGGCCGAGTGGACGGCAGCCGTCGAACGCGAAACCGCGGCCGCGTTGAAGCGGGTCGCGGCGCTACCCGAGGTCCCGGACACGGTCGAGTCGGTCATCGGCTACGGCCGAACCTGGGCCGAGGCGCTCGACGACGTCGAATGGTTACCCAACGACGTCCTCACCATCGGCTCGAGCTCCGCCGGTCCGATAGCGCGCGTGTTCCTCGGCTCCCGCGCAGCAAAGATCGTCCGCCACTCGCCCGTCCCCGTTGTCGTGGTGCCTCGGTCCGCAGCCGAGCGGATCGTCGACGAGGCCGAACGTGAAGTCGTCGCCGACTGACGCTTCCACACGAAAGGGGTGCGGCTCCATGAGCCGCACCCCTTTTCGGGCCAGGTCCCCTCAGCCACAGCTCGTTCAGCCGCACCCGCTTTCGGGATCCGCACCCGGCGTTGGGAGTTCGCGTGACGAAGGGGCTGTTACGCAGCCTCCCTCTCGGGCGATGCTTGCGTAACAGCCCCTTCGGCGAGGGTTTGGACCTACTTCGAGACGAGACCTGCGTACCAGGATACGAATTCGTAGGCGAGGTGAGAGGCCGCGACGCTGGTGATTTCGGCGTGGTCGTAGGCGGGAGCGACCTCGACGACGTCGGCGCCGACCAGGTTCAAATGCCGCAGGCCACGGAGGATCTCCAGCAACTCGCGACTCGTCATGCCGCCGGCTTCGGGGGTGCCGGTGCCGGGTGCGTGGGCGGGGTCGAGGACGTCGATGTCGATGGAGACGTACAACGGGCGATTTCCGATTCGTTCGCGGAGCGCGTCGACGATCTCGTCGACACCGCGGCGGAAGACGTCGGCGGAGGTGTAGATGCCGAAGCCGAACCGGCGGTCGTCTTCGAGGTCCTTCTTGCCGTAGAGCGGACCGCGGGTGCCGACGTGCGCGAGGGCTTCGGTATCGACGATGCCTTCCTCGACTGCGCGACGGAACGGCGTGCCGTGGGTGTACTCGGCGCCGAAGTAAGTGTCCCAGGTATCGAGGTGAGCGTCGAAGTGCAGCAACGCAACCGGGCCGTGCACCGACGCGACGGACCGCAACAAGGGCAGCGCGATGGTGTGGTCGCCGCCGATGGTGACGAGCTTCGTGCCGGCCTTGGCGAATTCGCCCGAGGCGCCTTCCAGGGTCTCGATGGCTTCGTTGATGTTGAACGGGTTCAGTGCGACGTCGCCGGCGTCGGCAACCTGCATCGCGGCGAATGGCGAGATGTCGACTGCCGGGTTGTACGGGCGCAGAAGGCGACTCGCTTCGCGAATCGCCGACGGACCGAACCGGGCGCCCGGCCGGTAGGAGACGCCACTGTCGAACGGGACACCGAGGACGGCTACGTCGGCCGACTCGACTTCGCCGAGCATCGGGAGGCGGGCGAACGTTGCGGGACCGGCGAACCGTGGCACCAACGAGGAGTCGATGGGGCCGACGCGGCCGCCCTCCGTGATCCTTGGAATCTGGATCGATGCCCGACCGTTGCTCATGCCTATCTCCGCTTCTGACCTTGCTGTTGGGATGAAATCTCTTGCCTCACACCTTAGCACGTAAATAGATCAGATGGTATATAAAAATCTACCAGGCGACGGCGCCGGCTCGGTCGAAGAACTGCCCAGTCGGACCGTCGTTGTCGAGCAACGCCATCTCGACGACGATCGCGGCGGCGTCAGCGGCCCTCGTCGGTGCCGCGGCGCGATTGGCCGGACCGCCCAGGTCGGTCTGGACCCAGCCGGGGCAGATCGAATTGACCTTGATCGCGCTCTCTGCCAAGGCTTTCGAGAGTGCAATGGTCAGACCGTTCAACGCGGCCTTGGACATCTGATACGCCGGCACGACCTGACCGTAGTAAGGCGAGGTCGGGTCGGACTGATCTGCCAGCGAACCCATCGTGCTGGACACGTTGACGATGCGGCCGGCTGTAGATTTGTGGAGCAGCGGCAAGAAGTACTTCGTCGTCGTGACGGCGCCAAGCACGTTGGTGTCGAACGTCTTACGAAATGCGTTCAGGTCGAGGGGCCAATCGATATTCGGTCTTGTCACCTCGGGCAAGATCCCCGCATTGTTGACGAGAATGTCGACTCGGCCGTATCGGGACGCTACGTAATCGGCGGCGTGCTCGACGCTCGTCTCGGACGTGACGTCGAGCGCCACGGCGTGCGCGTACACGCCTTCGCGCCGCAATTGTGCGGCGGCGCATTCGCCTCGAACGCGGTCCCGGGCTCCGATCAGCACCGTCACGTCGGCTTGTCCAAGCAGCCGCGCGGTCGCCAGACCGAGTCCGCGATTACCGCCTGTGATCATGGCGATTTTCGTCGAAGGGTGAATGTCAGCAGTCGAAGTCATGCTCGAAGCCTGGTCGTGGACGCTGTCGATTGCTGGCGGTATTCGGACGCCTGCTTCTCTGAAATCTTCTGGCTCACACTCTGGTGCTTAAATAAATCACCTGATATATTTAAAGCCTTCCGCGAACGCCCGAGGGGATACTCGATGACTGTATTGACGCTCGACGCCACGGTAACGGCGGAGGCCGAGCTGCGTCGCGAGCTGGCCGCCGTGTACCGGCTTCTTGCACATTTCAAGATGACCGATCTCATTTTCACCCATGTGTCCGTTCGGATCCCGGGGCCGGAGCATCACGTCCTCATCAACCCCTACGGGCTGTTGTTCGAGGAGATCACGGCGTCGAACCTCGTGAAGATCGGCCTCGACGGGGAACTCGTCGAGCCGTCCGAATACGTAGTCAACCCCGCAGGATTCGTCATCCATGGCGCGATTCACGCCGCCCGCGAGGACGCGCAATGCGTGCTGCACACCCATACGAAGGCCGGCTGTGCCGTGGCCGCAACAGAACACGGCCTGCTGCCGGCGAACCAGATTTCGATGGAGTTCTACCGCCGCGTCGGCTACCACGACTACGAGGGCATCGCGCTGAACATGGCGGAGCGCGAACGCATCGTCACCGACCTCGACAAGCACCCTGCGCTGATCCTGCGCAACCATGGACTGCTGACCGTCGGCGAGACCCCGGCGCAGGCATTCTTGCGAATGTTCTATCTCGACAAGGCATGTGAAATTCAGATCGCTGCGCAAGCTGCTGGCGAATTGCGGCTGCCGAGCAATGAGGTCGCCGAGTACACCGCAGGCCAATTCGCCGCCGACGACGACGGCTACGACCTAGCTTGGGCCGCGTTGCTGCGGCTCCTCGATCGCACTCAACCCGACTACAAGAAGTGAACTCCATGACTCGCAACGGTGGCGACCTCGTCGTCGAAACTCTCGAAAAACTCGGTTACGAAAAGGTTTTCGGTATTCCGGGTCAGCACGCGCTCGGACTGTTCGACGCGCTGACGCGTAGCAGGCTCGAATTCGTCAGCTCGCGGATCGAGAACAACGCCGCTTTCGCTGCAGACGGCTATGCGCGCACCAGCGGCCAGCCCGCAGCGCTCTTCGTATCGACGGGGCCGGGTGCGCTCACCGCACTTGCTGGACTTCAGGAGGCCTACGCCACCTCGGTTCCGATGGTCGTCGTGTCCAGTCAGGTGCCGCGAGTGGGATTGGGCGGCAAGCGAACCGGTCACCTGCATCAACTCGACGATCAGACGCTCGCTGCCCGCAATGTCGTGAAGTCGACGACGCTGATCCAGCAGAGCGCTGAAATTCCGTCGGCCATCGCACGAGCGCACAGCGAGGCGGTCTCGCACCCGCAGGGACCGGTGTGGATCGAGATTCCGCAGGACATTCTGCTGGACGACACCACCGTGCCGCCGGTCGTCGACGTGCAGACCAACGTCGTCCCGGTAGCCGCGAGGACGGAGTTGCTCGATGCAGCCGCGGCCGCGCTCGACGCTGCCACGCGAACCGTCATCATCGCCGGCGGCGGCGTGCGTCGCTCCGGTGCCGAGGCTGAACTGCTGGCACTCGCCGAGGCATTGCGCGCGCCGGTCGTGACGAGCCCGGGCGGCAAGGGCGCGTTTCCGTGGACCCATCCGTTGTCGATGCAGTCGTGGATCGAGGACCAATACACGACCGACGTGCTCGAGAGCGCCGACATCGTCGTCGCCATCGGAACGGCAATCGGTGAAGTCACGAGCAATTACTTCACGATGCGACCGCAGGGATTGCTCATCCACATCGACGCGGAATGCCGGGTCTTGGAGTCCCACCTGCCCGCGCTGGCCATCCACGCCGACGCACGTGATGCGCTGGCCGGACTCGTCAAGCGGGTGCAGGCGCGCACGGCGGACGGGGTCGCCGAGCGGGAAACCCGGGAGCTGCTCGACAAAGTGAGCGCTCGACTCGACAGCCAGGACCTCGCCAAGGAACGGGGAATCCTCGCTGCGATCCGCGAAGGTGTTCCGGATGACGCAACGACGTTCTGGGACATGACAATTGCAGGTTACTGGGCGTGGTCGTGCTGGGATGCGCGCAGCGGACAGTTCCATTCCGCCCAGGGGGCGGGAGGCATAGGGTGGGGCTATGGCGCCGCATTGGGTGGCGCCGCGGCAGGCAACGGTCGCGTCCTGGCGGTCAGCGGTGACGGCGGGGCGATGTACTCGATCGCAGAACTTGCCGTGGCGCGTCAGCACAACCTGCCCGTCACGTGGCTCATCGTCGACGATGGCGGCTACGGAATTCTGCGTGAGTACATGAATGCGACCTTCGGCAAGGCGACCGCCACGGAACTGTCCCGACCAGATTTCGTTGCCCTCGCTGAATCCTTTGCGGTCCCGGCGCAATATACGACGCCTGCAGAACTGGCGGACGTGCTCGCGACCAGCTGGATCGCCGACGGACCGAATGTCGTTGTCCTGCAAGAAACATTGGCGATGTTCGCCCCCACCCACCTGGAGAATCTCGAATGACCTACGTGAACCGGAAATCCTCCGTCGGCTCGTTCAGTTACGCGCGCCAGGTCGGCCCGTTCGTGCAGGTTTCCGGGCAGCTCGGGTTGACCGATGGAGCCACCACTATCGGCGAACAGACCACAGCATCGCTCCGGAGCGTCGAAGCGATTCTGGCTTCGGCCGGGTTGGGCTGGTCGGACGTGTTGACGGTGCGGGTCCACCTGACGTCCGACGACCTGTTCGACGAATTCGACGCCGCATACGCGGCGATCGTCCCCGAGCCGTTCCCCGCGCGAGTTACCGTCTCGTCGGGGCTGGCGCCAGGAGCGCTCGTCGAGATCGACGCACTCGCCGTGATCGCGCAGTAGTGACACCTCATCCCAAAATCCAAAAGGAGTAACAAATGACCGAATACGCCGTCACCGATCCAGCTACCGGTGAGGTCGTTGCCGAATACCCGACTGCGACGGACGCGGAGGTTGCTGCGGCGATCACCGCTGCCGCTGAGACGGCGCGGACGTGGCCGCGCACCTCGACCGTCGCGGACCGCGCGGCCTTGATTCGCCGGGTCGCCGAACTGCACACCGAGCGACGCGACCAACTCGCGGACGTCATCGTCCGGGAGATGGGCAAACCGCGCGAAGAGGCACTCGGCGAGGTCGACTTCTGCGTTGCAATCTACGAGTACTACGCCGACAACGCCGAGGCGTTTCTTGCAGACGAGTCGATCACGCTGCTGGGCGGTCAGGGCAGCGCCGTGGTCAAGCGCGGACCGATCGGCGTGCTCCTCGGCATCATGCCGTGGAACTTCCCGTACTACCAGGTCGCCCGGTTCGCGGGCCCGAACCTGGTCGTAGGCAACACGATTCTGCTCAAGCACGCGCCGCAGTGTCCCGAGTCGGCTGAGCTGCTCGCGCTGCTGTTCCTCGAGGCCGGATTCCCACAAGGCGCCTACATCGACATCCGCGCGACCAACGACCAGGCCGCCACGATCATCGCCGACCCGCGAGTGGCCGCGGTGTCGCTCACCGGTTCCGAGCGTGCCGGTGCCGCGGTCGCCGAGATCGCCGGCCGCAACCTCAAGAAATGCGTCCTCGAGCTCGGCGGGTCCGATCCGTTCATCGTGCTCTCGTCCGACGACCTGGACGCGACCGTCGATGCCGCCGCCGCGGCTCGCCTCGACAACACCGGTCAGGCCTGTAACGCCGCCAAGCGCTTCATCGTCGCCGACGACCTGTACGACGCATTCGTCGAGAAGTTCACCGCACGCCTCGTCGGGGCAGGCGACGGCATTGCGCCGTTGTCGTCGGTCCGTGCTGCGGAGGGTTTGGAAGCGCAAGTTGCAGCCGCGGTCGCGAACGGCGCAACGGTGACGTCGGCCGGTGAGCGGAAGGGAGCCTTCTTCCCGCCGGCGGTCCTGACCGGCGTGACGTCGGACAATCCCGCCTACCAGCAGGAATTCTTCGGCCCGGTCGCGACCGTGTACCGCGCCGAATCCGAAGACGAAGCAATCGCCATCGCCAACGACACACCGTTCGGCCTCGGTTCGTACGTCTTCACCACCGACGCCGATCAGGCTGCGCGCGTTGCGGATCGCATCGACGCCGGCATGGTGTTCGTCAACGGCGTGGGCGCCGAGGGCGCGGAGTTGCCGTTCGGCGGTATCAAGCGGTCCGGCTTCGGACGTGAGCTCGGCAAGTACGGCATCGAGGAGTTCGTCAACAAGAAACTGATCCGCACTGTCGGCTAAGCGTCACGCAGGAGTAGATCAGCGACGGCATCCGGAGCCTCGTGGGTTACGTCGTGGCCGGTTGGGAGTTCGTGGACGGCCCAACCGGGATCGGCGGCAAGTCGGGTCCGGACGTCGGCGAACGGCGTGCCGTCCCAACCGGAGCAAAAGACGAACTCGCGGCGAGGGACCTCGTCCACCGCGCCCGTGAGCTGGATTTCCTGCATGAACGAGGCGAGTGGATGGGGACGGGTTCGCGGGTCCAGGTGACCGGGAGGTTGGACGGCGTAGCCGGTAGTTGCCGCGCCGTCGACGAACCTTTGCCGGTACTGGTCGGTCGTCGACGACCAGCATGATTCGCCGTTGAGCGGAACACAGGCATCGAGATGGACCAGGCGTTCGACCCGGCCACGCGCGCGGTCGGCGGCCGCGGCGATCACCATCCCGCCGTAGCTGTGGCCGACCAGGGTCGCACTGGTGAGGCGAGCGCGGTCGAGGTGTCGCAGAACGTCGTCGGCGTGGGTGTCGAGGTTGGCTGTGGCGACCGTTGCCTGGTCGTCATCGGGCCGTAAACCTTTGAGGGTCAACGCAGTAACGGTGTGACCGGCACGTTCCAGAAGTGGGACCACCTCTTCGAAATACCAAGAGCCGTGCCAACCGCCGGGGACGAGTACGAAATGTGCCATGCCTCCACTGTCACCCGGCACGGTCGTGGCTGACTACCGATAGAATGCCTATACATGCCCGCTCGCCGCCAAGCACCGGTGACGTCCCACATTTGGGCATCTGGTGGACGGCATCTCTGGCCATCGGGTGAAGCAAGCGCGTTGCAGTCGCACGAGCGAGGGCACCTGGTCTATGCCGCGAGCGGCGTCTTGGCAGTGCACACCGAGCGCGGAACGTCGATCGTTCCCGCCAACCGAATCGCCTGGACCCCAGCAAGATTCGCTCACCACCATCGCGCACACGGCGACACCGACATGCGCATCGTCTTTCTCGCGCCTTCGCTGGCACGTCTTGTGCCAGCTCATCCCACCGTGTTTCTGGCTACCGACCTGGCCCGCGAAGTTCTTCTCGCCCTCACTGGTCCGCGCAACTCGGACTACGACCAGAGCGCGCGCTCCCGCCTGTCTCGCGTACTCGTCGGCGAACTTCGCGAGGCACAGGAACAGCCCCTCCAGCTGCCCGAGCCGCACGACGATCGGCTGCAAGCGCTCGCGCAGTTGCTGTACGAAAACCCCGGAGACAACACGTCTTTGGCCGAACACGGCAGGCACATCGGAGCCAGCGCCCGTACCCTGAGCAGGCTGTTTCACGACGAGCTCGGCATGACCTTCTACGAGTGGCGCACGCAATTGCGCATCTATCACGCGCTCGTTCTCCTCGCCGAGGGTCGCGACGCCACTCAGACCGCTTTCGCTTGCGGATGGGCAAACCCGAGCCACTTCATCGCTGCGTTCACTGCAATCATCGGCACGACACCAGGGCGTTACCGCACGAACTAACCGGTCACCACACCTACACGCTGAACGGCGATGTCGACGAAGCGCGGGATCGCATCTTTGGCGCGAATCGCGCGCATGACAACAGGATCGAGGATCGACTGCATTGCCAATCCGTCTGTGAGTGCGACGAGCTGCATGGTCACCGCATCGGGATCGAGATCGGCCGAAACCGAGCCTTCCGCCTGAGCGGCGACGACGGTATCGCGAACGACGCTCCGCCATCGAGCGAGAAAGCCGGTGATCTCGGCACGCGCCTTCTCTTCGGCTGCGCCTTCGGCGTAGAAGAACAGGTAGATGCGCGTCATCGCCAGCCGCCGCTTGCCGAGCGGCAGGACGCTGGCGGTGATCTTGTACAGCTTGTCGAGTGCCGGCAGGTCGGCGTCGTCGAGGATCGAGCGGTACTGCTCGCCCTGGATGTCGCCTGCCCGGCGCAATGCTGCGAGGAGGAGATCGTGCCGAGAGTCGAAGTAGTGGTTCAGAACTCCGGTCGACCAGCCGCTCTCGTCGGCGACGCCCCGGGTGGTGACGGCGGCGACGCCGTCGCGCGCGAGAAGCGCCAACGCGGCGTCTGCCAGCACGCGTCGGCGCTCCTCGTGATCAACGATCTTCGGCACGTGGTCAGGCTATCGCGACCGGCACCGGTGCGGCCTCGGACTCCGGCTCTGGCTTGCCCGACGAACGCGCGATCCAGATGGCCATGATGTTGGCTGGTGTCCGTGGCGTGACCAGGCTGACCGCAACGAAGGCGATCAGAGCTGCGATAAGGCCAACGTAGACAGGCTCATTCGCGAGAACGTCGCCGACGTACCACATCGTGGCAAGGGTACCCACGGTGCCGACTGCCATCGCTGCCATCGCTCCAGCGCCGGTCGCGCGCTTCCAGAAGAGCCCGCCGATGATCGGGACCAGGAGTCCGCCGACCAGGATGTCGTACGCGATCGTGAGAGCCGACACGATGTCGTTGATGAGTGCGGCGAGAACGATGCTGACGAGTCCGATGGCGATCACGAACAGGCGGTTGCCGCGAACGTCGTGCTCAGGGTTGCCGGTGTCGAGCTCGGGACGCTTACGGCCGACCATCTGAGCGAGCAGCGGCAGAACATCTTGGCGTGCAACGGTTGCCGTGGCAATCAGTGCTCCGGACGCGGTCGACATCATCGCGGCGACGGCGGCTGCGAGGACGATTCCGCTCAGTCCGACCGGCAGCACATGCAGTGCGACATCGGCATAGACGTCGTCCTTGGCGGTGATGTCAGGGATCAGAGCAGAAGCAGCAAGGCCGATGAGCGCGCCAGCAACGCCGTAGAGCAAGCAATACACGCCGGCGGCGACGCCACCCCAGCGAGCGACCTCAGGAGACTTCGCCGTGAATACGCGCTGCCAGATGTCCTGGCCGATAAGCAGTCCCAAGGTGTAGACGACGAAGAACGTGATGATCGTGCCGGTGCCGATGGTGCCGAGGCTGAAGGCGGCGTCGCCGACGCGCTCCTTGATGCCGTCGTAACCGCCTGCCTTGGCCCAGGTGAAGGGGAGGAGCAGGAAGAAGATGCCGATGGTCTTGATGACGAACTGGACGACGTCGGTGAGCGTGATCGACCACATGCCGCCCATTGCGGAGTAGGCGACGACGATAAGGCCACCGAGAATCACGGAAAGCGTGCGGTCGAACCCGAAGAGAACGTTGAAGATGGTCGCGTACGCGATGGTGGAGGTGACGGTGAGCATGAGGGTGTACGCCATCATGACGATGCCGGACGCGCCGGTGGCGTCGATTCCGTAGCGCAACTTCAGCATTCCCGACACGGTGTACACCTTGAGCCGCTGGATGCGTGAGGCGAAGAGCACGCTCAGCAGCAGTACGCCACAGGCGATGGAAACGACGAGCCACATTCCGGAAATGCCGTACTTGTAGCCGAGGCCGACCCCGCCGACCGTCGACGCGCCGCCGATCACGACGGCCGCCATCGTGCTGGTGTAGAGGACTCCACCGAGACGACGGCCCGCGACCAGGTATTCGCTCGAATTCTTGGCGCGCCGTTTGCCCCACCAGCCGAAGGCCAGCATGGCGCCTAGGTAGATCAGGATTATGGAGATGTCCATCGGGGAGGTCCTTCGCTTATCGAGTGCGGTGACTTCGACCATAGAAGACGATTGACGTGTTTTAAATCACCTGATACAAATAATCACATCAGAAATTTCTGAAGTAATGGCGTGATCTTGGTGAAGGACCTCAGATGCGAACCTCCTTGCCCGATCTCAAGCTCCTCCAGATATTCGCCTGCGTAGTCCGCCATCAAGGGTTCGCGCCCGCGCAGCAAGAGCTGGGTCTGTCGGCGTCGGCGATCAGTACTTACATGAGCCAGCTCGAACGTCATCTGGGACTTGTGCTGTGCCATCGAGGCCGTGCGGGGTTCAGTCTCACCGCGAAAGGCGAGCTGTACCACAAGGAATGCCTGCGGATCATGGGTGAGCTCGAAGGCTTCGAACGGTACGGCGCCGCGCTGCAAGGGGAGCTGCGAGGAACGCTCACCATCGGAGTGCTCGACTCGACGGTCACCGACACGACGCTGCCACTCGCCGCAGTGATCGGGGAGTTCGTCAAGGACCATCCAGGCGTCTACCTGGACCTCACCATCCAGACTCCGCACGAGCTGCAGGTCGGCGTACTCGACGACCGCATCGATCTCGCGATCGGCGCATTCGCCTCACCGATGGCCGGACTGCTGTCTCACGCGCTGCATCGCGAGCAGCACTGGCTCTATTGCAGCGACAAGCACCCGCTGTTCTCGAGCAATCGGGTCCTGCCGGATGTGATCACCCAGCAGCGCATGGTCACCAGGGGTTACTGGAGTGAGGCGGAACTCGCGCGTCAAGGCTTCACGCAACGGCAGGCGACGGTCGAGAACATGGAGGCGCAGCTCATGCTCGTCCTCTCCGGCGGCTACATCGGTTACCTGCCCGAGCACTACGCGCAGCACTGGGTTGATCAGGGGCGGTTGCGGCCGCTGCTTCCGGCGTCGTTCGGCTATCAAGCGCCGTTCTCGCTGATCTATCGCCGGGGTCGCGCTCGCGAGCCGTTGGTCCTCACCTTCCGTGAGCTGGTCCGTACCGCCGTCGACAGCTGATATTTGCTGCACGACTTTGCCAGTTGTCAATGGCACAGTAATGAGCCATGCTTGTTGTTGTTCGTCAGTCTTCGCCCGCAGAAGAGGAGATCACCGTGAATGCTCAGCCGATTCCGCAGCGTGTGGTGAAGACGAGGCGCATCGCGTTCTCGTATCCCTCGGGTGGCTTGAATCAGCATTACGTACAAGGCGACCTCGTCATGAGTCACGCCGTCGCGGTCCTCTCGGCGATGTTTCCCGAGGGTGAGGATTTCTTCGTCCGCGCGGTGAAGCACTACGCCGACAGAGTCACCGATCCCCAGCTGAAGGCGCAGGTGAAAGGCTTCATCGGGCAGGAGATCACGCACGGCCGCGAGCATCGTGCGCTCAACGATCGGCTGCGGGCGATGGGGTATCCGACCAGGCTGGTCGACCGATTCACGCATTGGCTGATGATCCGTACGGACCGGATCGTCCCGAAACGCTTTCAGTTGGCAGTCACTGCCGCGCTCGAGCACTACACCGCCACCGTCGCCGAACGTCTGCTCACCAGCCCTGAGGCGCAGGAGTTGCTGGGCGAGAACGAGGTTCGGTCGATGCTGCTCTGGCATGCGTTGGAGGAGTCGGAACACAAAGCCGTCGCGTTCGAGGTCTATCGGCACACCGGCGGTAGTGAACGGCTACGGATCGTGACGATGTATGTGGTGAACCTGCTGTTCTTCCCGATCGTCGTCGGATTCACGGCGCTCTCGCTCCTGGGCGACCGCGCGACTTACAATCCTGTGCGGCTGATCCGAAGTCTTGCGGCACTACGGCATTCGCCGTTTCTGGCTCGCGTCGTCATCGAGCATCTGCGCGCCTACAACCACAGTGGCTTCCATCCGGACGACTTCGACGCCTCCGAGTTACTCGATCGCTGGCGTACCGAATTGTTCGGTGAACAGGGTGTTCTCGCCGACCACCTCAAGTAGGCGAAAGATTCAGACCGTGATGGGCGTGTTCTGTGCAGCAGCGAGCCACCATTCGCCGTCTTGCTCGATGAGGACGTACAGCGCCATTTCGGAGAAACCATCGGGGTCCAAGGCTTGTCGGCGAATGTGCGCGATGACGACATGGGGTGCGGGTGACTGCGCCCTGACGACCTCGAATCGCGACGCCGGCGCGACACCGGCTTTCATGAGTCGATGATGGATGGCGTTGAGCTCGTCATAGCGGACGAGCGTGGCGCCTTTGGGACTGCCCCACATGACATCTGCGGCGAACCAGCTGTCGTAGACATCCGCGTCACGCGACTCGCCGCCCTTCTGCAGTTGCTTGGCTAGGGCGGTCGCCTCGATATCCGCGCGACCGGCGCGTGCAGGCTCGTGAAGTGTGGGACGTGGTTTCATGACTTCACCGTAAAAGCTAAACAAAGGTTGATGTCAATCAGTCAGCCTCACCTGAGGTCGTCTCCCGCGGAGGCGGAATCGATACCGCACTCGAGTTGTTGAAATTAGAATGAGTATGAAGGTCGAGATCTGGTCCGATGTGGTGTGCCCGTGGTGCTACGTGGGTAAGCGGCGTTTCGAAAAAGCGCTGTCCCGGTTCGAGCATCGTGACGACATCGAACTCGTCTGGCGCAGTTTCGAATTGGATCCGAACTCGCCGCCGAGTGCAGCACAACCGGGCAACCATGCCGAACGGCTCGCCGCGAAGTACGGCGTCTCCGTCGCCGACGCGAAGGCCATGAACGACCGGCTCACCGCCACGGCGGCGCAGGAAGGTCTCGACTTCCGTTTCGATCTCGCGCGTCCCGGGAACACGTTCGATGCGCATCGCCTGCTGCATCTCGCGTTGGAGCATGGACTCCAGGACACGCTCAAGGAGCGTTTGGATCGTGGCACCTTCACCGAAGGCCTGGCGACGTCGGACCATTCCGAATTACGTGAGCTCGCAATCGAAGTCGGGCTTGATGCGGCCGAGGTGGACGCAGTACTCGAAGGTGACAAGTACTCGGACGCGGTCCGCGCCGACGAGCAGCAGGCTCGTGCATACGGCATCAGGGGCGTGCCGTTCTTCGTCATCGACGAAAAGTATGGCGTATCCGGCGCACAGCCGGCCGAGGTCGTGTTGCAGGCCCTGGATCAGGCTTGGTCGGAGCGTGCGCCGTTGACGCTCGTGACCTCCAGCGGTGACGCACCGAATTGCGAAGGTGACTCCTGCGCCATCTGACCGGTGCGGATAATTGAGCCGTGCGGTCGCGGAGGAAGATCCTGGACGCCACGCTCGAGTTGATCGGCAGCGTGGGGTTCGACGGGGTCAATATCGCCTCGGCAGCACAGGCGGCGGGTGTGTCGCGCCAGACCGTGTACGCGAACTTCGGTTCACGCGAGGAACTGGTTTCGCAGGCGATGTCAGGTGTCACGATCGAGGTGCTCGGTCGGATCAATGAAAGGCTGGAGTCGACAACAACTCCCGTCGAGTACGTCATCGAGCTCATTGTCGAAGGCCGCAGCGCCGTGCGGGCCAATCCGGTTCTGGCAACCCTCCTCAACGCCGGGCGCGGCAACCCCTTGTTCGACACCGACATGATGGCGCGGGCGAAACCGGTTGCGCGAGAGTTACTTTCTCCTCTCGTTGCCCGCGATTCCAGTATTGAGTCCAAGCTGGAGGACCTCATCGAGGTCTCGCTTCGCCTCGGATTGTCGGTGATTCTGTTCGATGACGAGGCGGTCCACACCGACGACGACCTTCGCCGCTTCCTCACCCGCTGGCTGGAACCAGCGATGCGCAAAACTTGACACTTTTGTCGTGGGGTGTCTAGTTTTGACCGCGCCCGCAATGCGATCTGGAGGTCACGGCCATTCCGCACGCCATGAAACGCCACACGGTCCTAGCGGCTATGGTTCTCTGCGCACTCATCGCGGGCACCCGTCCGGCAGTCGCAGAACCTGACTTCTACGTTCCCCCTGCGCAGATCGCACCGGGCCCAGGGGCGATCGTTCGCACACAACCAATGCCGCTGTTTGCCACGGTCCCCGGAATCGCAGGCAACTGGCCGGGTACGGCGCAACTCGTGATGTACACGTCGCAGTTGCAAGACGGTTCGCCGACCGCTGTGACCGGCACGTTCATCGACGCGACTCGACCATGGCAAGGCAACGGACCTCGCCCGACGGTCGTCATCGCACCGGGCACAGTGGGTCAGGGTGACCAGTGTGCGGCCTCGCGTGCCTTCGCCCTCGGACTCAACATCACCACCGCCCCATTCTCGTTGTCCGCCAACCAGGAAGCCCTTTCGGCAAATGTGTGGAGCGCACTGGGTGCGCGGGTTTTCGTCACCGACTATGTCGGCCTCGGCACTCCCGGAGTGCACACGTACGTCAACCGAATCGAGGAGGCCCACGCGGTGCTTGACGCCGCGCGCGCCGCAAATGCCCTCAGCGGCAGCGGCTCCGACACGCCGATCGCATTGTGGGGATACTCCCAAGGGGGCGGCGCAACGGCCGCTGCGGCCGAACTCCAGCCCTCCTATGCGCCGGAGTTGAATCTGAAAGGCACCTGGGCTGGTGCGCCGCCTGCAAACTTGCTCGACACCCTCGCGGCGATCGACGGCAACCTTATCGGCGGCGCAATTGGGTTCGCTATCAACGGTTTTGTCGCGCGTTATCCCGAGTTGCAGAAGCCGCTAGAGGAACGCATGTCTCCCGCAGGGCGAGCAATGCTGGCCACCCTTGCCACGGAATGCATCGGCGACGTCATCACCAACCAGCCGTTTCTCGAAACGAGCACCTTCACCAATGACGGCCGTTCGTTGCTCGACAACCTCTCGGCGATCCCGGAGGCCATTCCGATCTTCGATCGGCAGCGCATCGGAAACCTGACTCCGACGAGCCCTGTGCTGATCACGAGCGGCCGGAACGACGACACGGTTCCCTACGGGCAAGCCCGCCAACTCGCGGTCGACTGGTGTGCCAACGGCGCGGACGTCACGTTTCGCACCAACGAGCTACCCCCGATCTTGCCCGGGGCGACCCTTCCGAATCATTTCGGTCCCGAACTGATCGACGGCTACGGCACCAACAACGCGGTGTCCTATGTTCTGGACCGCTTGAACGGTGTGCCGATCGCGAGCGGATGCACTCTGAGCTGAGGCGCCCGGCGAAATGGACCGGCTACTTACCGGCCAGCGATCGTGCGATGACGAGGCGCTGAATCTGATTGGTGCCCTCGAAGATCTGGGTGATTTTCGCTTCCCGCATGTACCGCTCGACGCGGAAATCGCGTGTGTAGCCGTAGCCGCCCAGCACCTGCACGGCGTCGGTGGTGACCTTCATTGCGGCGTCGGTCGCGACCAGTTTGGCGACCGAGGCGTTGCGTGAGTACGGCAGGCCCGCGTCGCGTCGGCGTGCGGCGTCCAGGTAGGTGGCGCGGGCCGAATCGACCGCAGCGGCCATGTCGGCGAGCAGGAAGCCGAGGCCCTGGTGGTCGATGATCTTGCGGCCGAACGTGGACCGTTCTTTCGAGTACTCGACGGCGTCGTCGAGCGCTGCCTGCGCAATGCCGACCGCGACTGCGGCGATGCCGAGACGGCCGGAATCGAGTGCGCTGAAGGCAATTTGGAGCCCCTGCCCCTCGGTGCCGAGTAGTCGCTCCGATGGAACGAATGCATTGTCGTAGTACGCAGAGGTCGTGGGGACCGCGTGCAGGCCCATCTTCTCTTCGGGCTTACCGAAGCTGAGGCCATCGGTGTCTTTCGGAACGAGGAAGCACGAGATCCCGCGCGAGCCCTCGCCGGTGCGGGCGAAAAGATTGTAGAAATCGGCGATGCCACCGTGGGTGATCCATGCCTTGGACCCGGTGACGCTGTACCCGCCGTCGGTCGGCGTTGCTTTGCACGTCAGCGCGGCGGCGTCGGAACCGGCCTGCGGTTCGGAAAGGCTGTAGGCGCCGATCGTGTTGCCGCCCAGCATGTCCGGCAGCCAACGCTGTTTCTGTTCGTCGGTACCGAAAATCATCATCGGGTGGCATGCGAGGGTGTGCACGCTTACCGCAACGGCGACCGCCGCCCAGCGTGCCGCGAGTTCTTCGAGGACCTGCAAGTACACCTCGTACGGCTGGCCCCCGCCGCCGAACTCCTCGGGATACGCAAGGCTCAGCAGTCCTGCCTCGCCGAGCGTGGCGAACACGCCTTCGGGGTAGGTCTCCGACTTTTCGTGCTCGTCCACGATAGGCGTCAGAACTTTGTCGGCGACGTCGCGCGTGAGCTGAATCAGCTCACGGGCTTCCGGCGTCGGCAGCAAGCGTTCGACGACCATGTGGTTCTCCTTCGGCACTACTGGTGATGATACTGCGGTACCTGAAATAGTACTGCCGCAGAAACAGTACTGCAACCAATCGTTCAGTACTATTCGGATATGTCAACACTTGCGTCGCAATTCGGTACTCGACGACGTGCCGAACTCTTCGACACTTTGGTCGACCTGTTTCTCGCGGAGGGGTTCGCGCATCTGACTCTCGACGAGATCGCCGCGAGGCTGCGTTGTTCCAAGTCGACCCTCTACACGCTGGCTGGCAGCAAAGAGCAGTTGGTCCAGGCGGCGACCGTGCATTTCTTCCGCAACGCGGCCCTCGAGGTCGAGCAGCGAATCGCCGACGTCGCTGAACCGAGGGAGCGCATCACCGCCTATCTCTCGGCGGTCGGTGCCGTTCTCAGCGGTGTCAGTGATCAGTTCATGGCGGACCTCGACGATTTCCCACCCGCCAGGGAGGTCTACGAACGAAACACCGAGATCGCGGCGGGCCGAGTGCAGGAACTGATCACCGACGGCGTTGCCCATGGCGTTTTCCGCGATGTGCACGCGGCGTTCGCTGCCGATCTCGCTACGACGATGATGGTGCGAATCCAGCAGCGCGCTGTGCGTAAGAGGACGGGTCTCGACGACGCGCAGTCCTATCGTGAGCTCGCTGCTATCCTCACGTCAGGAATCAGCGCATGACGGATTCGCCGATGTTGTTCGAGCCCATGCGATTTCGAGACCTGACGCTGCGGAACCGGATCTGGCTCGCGCCGATGTGCCAATACTCGGTGCCCGAGGAAGACGGCGTCCCGACCGACTGGCATCTGGTGCACCTGGGGTCACGTGCAGCGGGCGGCTATGGATTGATCATGACGGAAGCGTCGGCCGTGGTCCCCGAAGGCCGGATCAGCCTCCAGGACGCTGGAATCTGGAACGACCGACAAGCCACGGCGTGGCAGCGAATTGTCGAGTTCATCCACTCACAAGGATCCGCAGCCGGAGTGCAATTGGCGCACGCTGGCCGAAAAGCGTCCGCGCACAGAGGATTTCCGGGCGAGAAGGTCGGACCGTTAACCGAGTCGGAAGGCGCTTGGCAGACCGTCGGTCCGTCCGAGGTCCCTTTCGAGGGGATGCCCGCACCCCGAGCGCTGACAGTCGAGGAACTCCGAGGAGTCGTCGACGCGTTCGGCGAGGCTGCCGGTCGCGCTGACGCAGCCGGGTTCGACCTTGTGGAGATCCATGCTGCCCACGGCTACCTGCTGCACGAGTTTCTCTCGCCGCTGTCCAATGTGCGCACCGATGAGTACGGCGGTGACTTCGATGGCCGCACCCGACTGCTCCGTGAAGTGGTCGCGGGCGTGCGTGCTGCGTTGCCGGCCGAGAAACCGCTGTTCGTCCGCTTGTCCGGCACCGACTGGACCGACGGTGGATGGGATATCGAACAGACCGTACACCTGGCTCGTGTGCTCGCGGAGCTGGGCGTCGACTTGATCGATATGTCCAGTGGCGGAAACGTTGTGGCGCACATCCCCGTCGGTCCCGAGTATCAGGTACCGCTCGCGCGAGCCGTTCGGAAGGACGGCGTCGTAGCGGTTTCGGCGGTGGGTCTGATCGACGATCCTGCTCAGGCGGAGGCCATTCTGCAACGCGGTGACGCCGATGCGATCTTCATCGCGCGCGCGGCTTTGCGCGAACCTGCCTGGCCGCTGCGAGCCGCCGCCGAGCTGGGCGTGCCGTGGCGCGATGCTCCCTATCCGCCGCAATACACACGCGGGAAGTGGGCCGACGAGTAGTTGGGGCTAGTTCGTCTTGCTATGAGCCGGATCACAGGAATAAGCGCTTGCTTATGAAATAAGCGAGCGCTTATTCTGAGTGCATGAAATCGGTGGATGTGGACGAGAACGTCGTCAGCAGTTCCAAGGCTGCTGCACGACTTCGGGCCGCCGCGGTCGAGGCGTTCGCGGAGAACGGCTTCGGCGCGACGACGACCCGAGAAATTGCCGCTCGCCTCGAAATGAGCGCAGCCGCAATGTATCCGCACTACAAGTCGAAGGAAGAACTGCTCTTCGCCATCGCGTACGAAGGTCATCAACTGACTCTCGAATGGCTTCGAGCAGCCGATCCGGTACACGAGACGCCGTCGACCCGGTTGCGCGCCGTCGTGGGCGAGTTCGCGAAGAACCAAGCGACGCATCACGCCCGTGCTCGTGTCGTCGAATACGAACTTGCAGCCCTGACTCCCGAACACTTTCGGGCCGTCGCGGGACTGCGACGTGACGTCGTCCGCCTCGTACGGCAGATCGTCGAAGCAGGTGCTGCCGACGGCTCATTTGCCGTACCCGACGTCGAGGGAGTCACCCTCGCGATCGTCTCCCTCTGCGTCGACGTCTGCCGCTGGTTTCCCGGCGGTAGCTACACCGATCCCGACACCGTCGCAAAGCTCTATCCAGAGTTGGCGATTCGCCTCGCCGGCGCACAGTCCTAGAAATCAACCTCGCAACAAAAGGGATATCGAATGAAGCAATTGTCCGGACTCGACGCCGCCTTCTTGACGCTCGAGACCCACAACTCGACCGGGCACGTCGGCGGCGTGTGCATTCTCGACCCGGCCGACTCTCCGCACGTGCTGGACCTGGCGGCATTGACGTCGCTGATGTCCGAGCGGGCGCCGTTGATCCCGATCCTGCGGCAGCGATTGAAGTTCGTGCCGCTCGGGCTCGATCAGCCGTACTGGATCGACGACGAGTTCTTCGACATCGAGTTTCACGTCCGTGAGATCTCGCTTCCTGCACCGGGTTCCGATGCGCAGCTCGCCGAGCAGGTCGCGCGGCTGCATTCGCGTCCGCTTGATCGCCGCAGGCCATTGTGGGAGATGTACCTCATCTCCGGCCTCGCAGGCGGAAAGTTGGCCGTCTATACGAAAATGCATCACTCTGCGATCGACGGCGCGTCGGGAGCGGAACTGCTGACCGTCCTGCTCGATCTGACGCCTGAAGGCAAAAAGCGTTCGCCCGCACCAGCATTCACCCCCGAGGCTGCGCCGACTGCGACGAAATTGCTTGCGCGAGCAGCAGGTTCACTTGCGACACGTCCGCTCGGTGCCGTGCGAATCGCCACCAGCCTCGGTCGCGCACTGCCGATGGTCGGGAGCTACGTTTCGCCCTACATCGACGCAGCACTTCGCCGCGGTTCGAGCGACGGTGACGTCATCGCGACAGCTCCCGGTCTGGCGCCGCGCACCCCCTTCAACGAAGAGATCACGCTGCATCGACGGTTCGCGTTCCGCAGCGTCCCACTCGCCGACGTCAAAACTGTGAAGAACGCATTCGGAATGTCCGTTAACGATGTCGTCATGGCGATGTCCGCTGGTGCAGTGCGCAATTGGCTGATCGACCACGATGCTCTGCCCGAATCACCTTTGGTGGCAATGGTTCCGGTGTCGGTCCGTGACGAGGCCAGCAAATCGAGCTTGGGCAACAAGGTCTCTGCAATGTTGGCCTCGCTACCGACCAACATCAGTGACCCCGTCGACCGCCTCACTCGCGTGCACTCGGCGACTGTCGTCGCGAAGGCGCAGCACGCCACGATCCCGCCTGGCCTGGTCGAGAACGTGACCGACTTCGCGCCGCCGGCATTGGTTGCCCGCGCTGCCCGCGTCGCCTTTGCCACCGGGCTGCTCCATCGAATCCCGCCGTACAACTTGGTGATCTCGAACGTCCCGGGCCCCAACGTCGACGTTTTCCTCGGTGGTGCGAAGGTCGTCGCCAACTACCCGGTTTCGGTGGTGACGGACGGCCAGGGCTTCAACATCACGGTCAACAGTCTTGGCGGCGAACTACATTTCGGCCTCATCGGTTGCCGCGAGCTTGTTCCGGACATCGACGTCATCGCGACCTACCTCGTCGATGAGTTGGAGACGCTTGTGAAGCTGGCGCGAGAAGCAGAGGTCAACTAGCCGCCGTCGGAGTGCCGCCGATGAGGTCGTCCCAGTGCCGCCGCACGGGCGCCCATCGGCGGTCGAAGGCGTCAGCCCGCCGGCGCGCGCGCTCCAGCTCCTTCGCCGAGTAGCGCCACCTCGCCCAGGGCGAGGTGGGCCGCGCAATGCGGATTACTGCGACCCAGGCAATCGGCGGTATGAACATACCGAGCAACGCAGTCGGATACTTTCCCTTCAGGGCGGTAATTGTTATCAACACAAACTGCAGCAACAGCCCACCTGCGAGCCCGCCACGCACAGCGACTTCTGCGCCTTCCAGTCCCGCCACACCGACAGGCGAAAGACCGAACACAGCGAAGCCGATGCAGGCCGCAGCGAGAGTAACCATATTCACCGACAGCTGGCCTTCCTGCGACCAGTACACGTCTTGCAGCCGAAAGATCATCGCGAATTCGTCCAACACCAGCGACGAGCCTGCTCCCACCAACACTGCCGCTGCGTAAGTCCAGCCCGACAGAGGCGGGGCTCCCACCCCCGAGAAGCCGCCGACGATCAGCAAAATGACACCCGGCGTGGAGTGATGCATGTGCACGCCGCCACTGCTGATGTTGTGGAACGGTCCCTTGCCAGCTCGGATCATCCGCGTGATGGTGCGGGTCGCCAGGAACGTCACGACGAACACGACGAACCCGACCAGCAGCGGACCCTTGTATCCGTCGACGACCTCGTAGTGCCACCACTTCTCCAACCACGTCATTGCCGCGATGATAGGCAGTCGGAGACGTATGGCATCGTCGAATACGTGTCCCAACGACCTGATGTACCGCTCGACATGGTCGAACGGCTACGAGGCATCATCGAGCGATTCCCGAGCTGCCGCGAGGAAATCGCCTGGGTCGGCGTGCGTTGGCGAGTCGGCAGTGCGACAGTCGCTCACGTTTTCGGCGGTGAGGACCAGCTCTTCCGGATCATCTTTCGCGCCGAAGCAGGGGAAGTGCTGGCCTTCGAGAACTTAGGTCCGCCGTATTTCAAGACGGAGTGGGGTGCCAACGTCGTTGGCCTCCTGCTCTCCGACGACACCGACTGGGACGAGCTCGCGGAACTGCTCACCGATTCTTACTGTTTGCAGGCGCCCGCAAAGCTGGCTGAGCAGGTAGGCCGACCAGGCGATTGATCAGCGTGGGATCCACGTCGTTTGGGCGGGTGTCGCCCGCGAATCTGCCGAAAGCAGGCTCGTCGCGGGTGGATCAACTGCTAACTTTACGTCGCTCGTCGGGGTGGTTTGTGACACGAGAGGAAGCGTCATGCCCGACGTAATCGTGCGCCAAGCCCGGACGAAATGGCTTCTAGCCGCGACACCCATCCTGCTCTTGTTGACGCACTACGCAGCGGTCCTGCCGCACGAGTTCGCCCATTCGACCGTTGCGTGGCTCGTCGGGATCAAATCTGTTCCGGGAGACATCTATTGGGGTCCGGGCAGCGTCGTCAACATTTTGCTGCTCGTGGATATCGACGAGAACGTCGACTACTCGGCGGCGCTCGACGCCGGGCGAAATTGGCAGGTCGCGCTGGTTGCGTTCGCCGGTCCGATTCTTGTCAACGGCGGGTTGTACGTCGTGTCGCGGTTGCTGTTGCGAACGTCGTATTGCGCGGCCCGGCCGAATTTCACGTACGTGCTGTTCTGGTTCTATTTGATGAACGCAGCGAACCTCTTTTGCTACATCCCGTTGCGCGTATTTCCCGAAGATGGCGATGTTTACAATTTCCTGCGCGGAACCGGCATGTCCCCACTGTGGGTATACGTCGTTGGCGGGTACGTAGTTCTGTGGGTGATGTTCGATATGTACCGCGTTGTGCTGCCCGATGTTCTACGAATCTGCGGTTTCATCTCTCACGTCGAGCGTGCGGTGGTTCTGGTCGTCGCATCTGCCGTGATATTCGGCTACTTCGCGATACCAGGCTTGCTCGAAGACAACAACAATTCGGTCCTGATGGGGCGCACGTCATTGATGGCAATTCCCGTCATCCTTTTGCTCACATGGCGGCGGATAGTGCTGACGGATTCCGCCCCCGCCGCGGCCGTTGCATCGGAAACCAGTCGAACACCCTTGTGAGTCTTTTTGGAGTCCCTGGACTCCTAAAAGACTCACGACCGTTGAATGCAATCAGGCGTTGAGGGTGGACGATCGCGATCTGGACTCGCGGCGCCAGAAGAGCAACCACAGCGCTGAGCCGACAACTGAGGCGGCGAATCCGATCCAGCAGACGCGTGCCCACCCGCCGGACTCGTATGCGAAGCCGGCGGTGACGGACCCTGCGACTCCACCCGCGAAGAAGGCGACCATGTAGGCAGTTGTGAGGCGACTTCGGGACGTGGGATCCAGTGCGTAGACCGCGGTTTGGTTCGACAGGTGGACCCCTTGAATTCCGAAGTCGAACAACAGAAGCGCGACGATGAGAGCGATGACGTTGTGCCCGCCCCAAGCGATGAGCGCCCAGCTGACGAGAACACACCCCCATACCGCGGTGGTCACGCCGACGAGGTGTCCGCGGTCGGCGAGTTTCCCCACCCGCGGGGCGCCCATGGCACCCGCGACACCCGCCAGACCGAAGAGGCCGATGACGAAATCGGAGTAGTGGTATCCGCTGGACCGGTCGCCGGCCAGCAGGAAGGCCATCGCGGTCCACACGCCCGAGAAGCACGCCATGCTGAGAAAGCCGAGCAGCATTCGCTGGCGAAGTACACGGTGTCTACGGATGAGTCGGATGATCGACGTCAGGACTTCGCCATAGCGTTCGCCAGTTGCCGCCGGACCTGTCGCTGGGGCGAGCACGTACACGCCAATTGCCATGAGTAACTGAAGCCCAGCCGCGAAGAAGAGAATTGCCCGCCAGCCGCCGAACTCCGCCAACGCGCCGGCCAGAATTCGGGACGACAGAATGCCGAGGAGCAAGCCGCTCATCACAATGCCGACCACGTGCCCGCGTTCACGCGGACCCGCCAACGCCGCGGACCAGGGTACGACTATCTGCGCGGCCGATGCCGTCACGCCGGTCAGGAACACGCCGACCAGCAGCAGGCCGAAACTGGGTGCGACCGCCGAAAACAGCAGTGCTGCCATGGAACCGGCGAGCAGTCCGGGAACCATGCGGCGGCGTTCGAGGAAGTCGCCAAGGGGGACGACGAGTGCAAGTCCACACAGGTAGCCGACCTGTGTGCCGCTCACGAGCAGACTGGCCGACGTTGTGGACACCTTCAGGTCGTCCGCGACACCGTCGAGCAGCGGCTGTAGGTAGTAAAGACAGCCTGCCGACGTGCCCGCGGTGACCGCAAAGATGATTGTGATCGAGCGTTTTATGACGGTTTCGTCTGAATTCGCAGTCACAACACAGAATCTGCCACGAGGCGGCCGATACCGACAGCGAACCGGCGATCCGAGGTGTCGCAGGCGTGCTCGTCAACATCAGGCAGCACGAGGGCTTCGTATCAGGATTCCAGCTCGCAATGGCTTGCACCGCCGGACTCTGTGCATTATCCGGGGTCGTCGCATGGATGCTGTTGCGTCGAGGCGCAGCGGTCGCGAGCTAGACGCGGTTGGCCAGGGCCGCCTTCAGTAGCTCGTTCAGTGCGGTGTCCGGACTCGCAAGTTGGGCTTTGTCGACCGGAACTCGCTCGCCGATGGCCCGTCGACTGAACATGAATTCCTGTGGGCGGTTGACGCAATCGGCGGCGATCAGATCGTCGTCCTTGAAGTAGAAGCAGGCGAAGCTTCGACCAGCCTCGGGATCTCCGCGAAGCACGACATCGTCGTAACCGGCGTTGAGACCAGCGATCTGGAGCTTGAGTTCGTACTGATCGGACCAGAACCACGGCAGCGCAGTGACGGTCTTGTCCTTGCCGCACATCGTCGCGGCGGCGACCTTTGCTTGTTCGCCGGCACTCGGCACTGATTCAAGCCGCAACTGGCGGTCGTAGCGCGTCATGAAATGGCTCGCGCAGTCGCCGGCGGCGACAATATCCGGGTCGCTGGTCACGGCGTGGTGATCGATGATCACGCCATCGTCGACAGCCAAGCCCGCGGCCTCGGCGAGCTCGGTGTTGGGCACGACCCCGATGCCGATGATCACGACGTCCGCTTCGATCAGCTCACCGTCGGCGAGGCGTACTCCGCGCACGTGGTCGTCGCCCTCGATTGCCGAAATCGCAACGCCGGTGCGAAGTTCGACGCCTTCTTCGCGGTGGACGCGGCTGTAGAAGGCGGACACCTCGGGTGCGGTGACTCGCTGCAAAACCCGCTCGGCGCTCTCCAGAACGGTGACGTGGACATCGAGCTTTCGCAACGACGCTGCGGTCTCCAAACCGATGTAACCCGCCCCGATGATGGCGACCCGGCTTGCAGCGGAGACTGAGCTGCGAATTGCCTCGATGTCGGCCGCATCACGGAGGTAGTGCACGCCTGCCAGCTCGGCACCGGAAATCGGGAGTTGGCGCGGACGGGCGCCGACACATAGTGCGAGCTTGTCGTAGGAGATGTGCTCGCCATCGGTAAGAGTGACCGAGTGCGCGTGTCGGTCGATGCTCGCCACGCGCCCGACGCGGAACGTGATGTCGTGTTTCGCGTAGAACTCGGCCGGGCGGATCAGCAGATCATCCATCGTGGACTTACCGGAGAGGTAGGTCTTCGACAGCGGGGGTCGGTGGTAGGGCAGGCCTGGTTCGTCCCCAAGGAGCAGGATCTCGCCGTCCCAGCCTTCCTGACGCAGGCTGGCGCAGAGCTGTGCGCCAGCATGGCTGGCGCCGATGATCAGCGCACGCATAGGTCAGGACTTCTTCGCGGTGAGCTCGACCATCAACTTCGAGTAGCCGCGAACGAACGTCGACTGCACGATCTCGGGCTCTTCCAAGACCTTGATGTCCTCGAACCGGGGAAGTAGCTCTTCCCACAAGATGCGGAGCTGCATCTCTGCGAGACGGTTACCCATGCAGCGGTGGATGCCGAAGCCGAATGCGATGTGGTTCCGGGCGTTCTTACGGTCGATGATGAGCTCGTCAGGACGCTCGAAATGCCGCTCGTCCCGGTTGGCCGACGAGTACCACATGATGAGCTTGTCGCCCTTTTTGATGTGCTGGCCGTTCAGGACCGTGTCTTCCTTGGCTCGGCGGGCCATGTATGCCAGCGGCGTCTGCCAACGGATGATCTCGGAGACCATATTCGGAATCAGCTTCGGGTCGGCCTTGAGCTTGGCGAACTGGTCCGGGAACTTGTTCAGCGCCAACACACCGCCCGACATCGAGTTGCGGGTCGTGTCATTGCCGCCGACGACGAGCAGTACGAAGTTGCCCAGGAACTCCATCGGCTTGTCGATCATGTTCTTGGTGCCTTCGTCAGCCAGCATCAAGCTGATCAGATCGAAGCCCGGTTTCTCACCTGCGGCGATACGTGCCGCCTTGTCGTGCCACAGATGCATGACCTTGCGCAGCATCGGAACTGCGGCACTGAACGTCTCGTCGAGATCGGACGTGCCGCCCGTCGCAGCCGGGACGCCGGAGGCCAAGTCGGAGATCTGCGTGAGCTCGCGACGATCCTCGTACGGGTAGTCGGCGAGCGTGGCGAGCATACGGCCGGTCAGCTCGATCGAGACACGGTCCACCCAGTTGAACGGCTCGCCGACGGGGAGCTCGTCGAGCACCTCCTGGACGCGAGAGCGGATGAGACTTTCCATCTCTTTGAGGTTCTTCGGGGCGACGACGCCCTGCACCGCGGCGCGCTGAACGTCGTGCTTCGGCGGGTCCATGGCGATGAACATCCGAATATCGAACCCAGCGGGCATCTTGCCCATCACGATGTACGGCTCGGCCGAGAACACATGGTGGTTCTTGTCCACCGCAAGGACGTCCTCGTACCGGGTGACCGACCAGAACGGTCCGAACGGACCCTTCTTCTGGAAGTGCACCGGCGACTCGTCGCGCAGCCGTTTGAGATGTGACTCCCACTGTCCCGCTCGATAGAGGAACGGGTTGCTCATGTCGATATCGGCAAGCGGAATGGTGGCGCCGTCTGCGATCGGCTTCTCGACGAAGCGCGGAGATCGTTCGCGCCTGTCCACGACCCGACGCGCACGGTTGTAAAGGTGCGCTCCGCGGACGAGTTGGTCGATCGGAACGACTTGCTCGACCTTGCTCCGTACGGGATCGACTACGTTGTTTTTGACGCGACCGACTACGTTGATCATTCGCTTACCTCGCCGTGGCTCGAGAGACGCTCTGGACTACATCTGGAATTCGGGAAGTTTGACGGTCATGCCGTCCATCGCCTCGGTGACCGCGATCTGACAGGCGAGGCGAGATGTCGGTTCGCGTTCGGGAGTCAGGTCGAGCATCTGCAGCTCTTCGGCGTTGTGTTCGCCGGTCTTGCCATACCAGTCGGCCTCGAGAATGACATGGCATGTACCGCATGCGCATTCACCGCCGCAGTCGCCGTCGATGCCCGCAACGCCATTGCTCGTCGCGAGCTGCATCAGCGAACTTCCTTCGACGATCTCCGCCTCGGTCGATTCGCCGTCGTATGAAACGAACGTGATAGTTCCCATGTCCCCATCCTCGCTAGCCGAGGGCCACAAAGATTGGGGCGCAACCGGCTACCTTGCCTTGTTGTTCGAGCCCGACGCGCCAACGACCCGCGGGATTTACAAAATAATGGCATATGTCTCCATGGTCGACAAGGGGGCTAGTGATGTCAACTCAAGTTTTTCAGTTCGATCACAACAATGTTGTGCTACATATTAGTTGTGGTACATTCGGACTTGTGACCGAACCTGCTGAGCTGGATTGCGATCTGGGCTGGTCCGTCGCGATGCTGATGCGCGACTACAAAGCGCATGTCGAACCGACGCTCGCGGACCTGCCGCGTGGCGCGCGCGGCTATCAACTGCTGTACACCGTGGTGCGCAAGCAGATTCGCACCCAGGTCCAGCTCGCCGACTACCTCGGCATCGACCGTTCGGTAATTCCGTACGTCGTCGACGACTTGGTCGAAGCGGGCTTGGTCGACCGTCGGCCCGACGCAAACGATCGACGAATTCGCACCGTTGTTGCGACAGACGAGGGCATCGAAACCCTTCAGCGTCACGAAGCCGCTGTCGCGCACGCCGAGCAGACCTTTCTCAGCGCGCTCGACACAGCCGACCAACAACTGTTCCGGTCGCTGCTGAGCAGAGTCGCTCGGCAGGCTCGCGATCACTCTCGTCCGGACTCCGGGGCCGGCGACACCCGCCGTAAGGCTGCCCGATCGACACCAACCGACTAACCAAGGAGAACTCAGCCCATGTCGAACACAAACCGCATCCTCGTCATCGTGACCAATGTGAACGAATACGAGAAGGTGGGATACCGCACCGGACTCTGGCTCGGCGAACTCACTCACTTCTACGACTTCGCCGTCGAGAACGGCTTTGCCGTCGACATTGCCAGTCCGGCGGGCGGATTCGTGCCCATCGATCCCGAAAGTCTCGCCCACGACTACCTCGACGAGCTCGGAACCGGTGAGCGCTACCGCGACCGCGAGTTCATGAACCTTCTCGACGACAGCAAGAAGATCGCGGACGTCGACGTCGACGATTACGACGCGATCTACTTCACCGGCGGACACGGGGTCATGTTCGACTTCCGGGGCGACGAACTCGGCGCCCTCACAGCGAAGTTCTACGAGAGCGGCAAGATCGTGTCTGCCGTCTGCCACGGACCGGTCGGCCTGCTCAACGTGCCGCTCAGCACCGGCGCAGCCATGATCGCAGGCAAGAACGTCACCGGATTCTCTTGGCCCGAAGAAGAATTGGCACAACGCGCCGACGCAGTTCCGTTCAATCTGCAGGAAGAGATGGCCAAGATCGGCGCGAACTACAGCATGGCCGACAAGCCCTTCGAAACGTACGTGGTCGAGGATGGGCGACTGATCACTGGCCAAAATCCCGGCAGCGCACGCGCTGTCGCCGAAGCCGTCGTCGGAGCACTGCAGGCCGCGTAGCGGAATTCAGGTTCGTCGGCGAACTGGGCTGTCACGCGTTAATTGGCTTGTCAGATCGGAACATGCCGTTTAGCCTCGAAAAGGTCTTGCCCCCGACGATCGGAGACGGAGCGTTGTTCATCCAGAAGTAGTCGCTCGCCACAGCCGCACATCCGCGTGCTGTGTCCGCTTGCACTCTTCTTGGAGGACACATGGCTGCTACGTCTCTATCCATTTCGGATCTCACCTTCATCTGGCCTGACGGCGAGCCCTTGTTCGAGGGCGTCGATCTCGTTCTCGGTCAGGGCCGCACAGGGCTCGTCGGCCTGAACGGGTCGGGCAAATCCACGCTGCTGCGCTTGATCGCGGGGCGGCTGTGCCCGGAGCGCGGCTCGGTCACTGTGTCGGGTGCGTTGGGGTACCTGCGGCAGGATCTCACGATCAGCACTGGACAGCGCGTCGACGAGATCCTCGGTATCCGCTCGACACGGGACGCGTTGCACCGCATCGAATCCGGCGCGGCGACCGAATTCGACTTCGACGACGTCGGCGGGCAGTGGGACATCGAGGAACGTGCGGTCGCGCTGCTCGGCAAGCTCGGACTTGCCCACATCGTCGCCGAGCCAGCCCAGCTGGAGCGGACGATCGAAACACTCTCGGGCGGCGAGGCCGTATTGCTTGGACTCACCGCGGAACTGCTGCGCGATCCCGACGTCTTGCTGCTCGACGAACCGACGAACAATCTGGATCGCGTTGCGCGGGAACGCCTGTACGAGGTCGTCGCGCAGTTCCCCGGCACACTCGTCGTGGTCAGCCACGATCGCGAACTGCTCGATCGGATGGACATCATCGCGGAGTTGCGCGACGGCGGTGTGCGGCTGTTCGGCGGCAACTTCACCGTTTACGAGCAGACCGTTGCCGCCGAGCAGGAGGCAGCGCGTGCGGCGTTCCGGGACGCGAAGAACGACGTCCGCAAGCAGGGCCGCGAGCTCGTCGAGGCGCGCACGAAGCTCGACCGGCGAAAGCGCTACGGCAAGAAGATGTTCGAGCAGAAGCGCGAGCCCAAGATCGTGATGGGGTTGCGCAAGATGCAGGCCGAGGAATCGGCCGGCAAGTTGCGCAACAACCACATCGAGAAGCTCGAGGAAGCCAAGGCGACACTCGACGAGGCGGAGAAGGCGCTGCGTGACGACAGGGAGATACGAGTCGATCTTCCCGCGACGCGGCTGTATCCGGGCCAGGACGTCATCGACCTCGACGACTTCCCGCTCGCGTGCGGACCGGTGGTGACGTTGAAAGTCTCAGGGCCGGAACGGATTGCCCTGACCGGACGCAACGGCATCGGCAAGACGACGCTGCTCGACGCTATCGCTGCGCAAGGTCCGAAGGTGCCATCGCGGACGCTACCCCAGCGCCTCGACATCTTCGACGAGTCGCTGTCGGTATTCGAGAACGTGGCTCACCAAGCGCCGCATGCGCTGCCCGAGGAGATCCGTGCGCAACTCGCGCGCTTCCTCTTCCGCGGCGCCGACGCCGACGTCGCTGCCGCCGCCCTGTCCGGCGGCGAACGGCTGCGCGCCGCACTCGCGATGCTGTTGCTCGCCGAACCCGCGCCACGTCTGCTGATGCTGGACGAGCCGACGAACAACCTCGACCTACCGAGTCTTGCGCACCTGACGCAAGCTCTCGCGAGCTTTCAAGGCGCGCTGATCGTGGTCAGCCACGATCAGCCGTTCTTGCAGCAGATCGGGATCACACGGTGGGTCGAACTCACGGAGGAGGGGTTATCCACTGCGCCGGTCGGATAACTAGCCCCGCGCCATGTCGACGAAGCGGCTCAAATGCAGTTGGTGCGCAACGGTAATGGTGGCGGTGGGACCGTTGCGGTGCTTGCCGAGGATGAGGTCGGCCTCGCCACCGCGGGGGTCGTCGCGTTCGAAGGCGTCGGGGCGGTGGAGCAGGATCACCATGTCGGCGTCCTGCTCGAGCGAGCCGGATTCACGAAGGTCGGACACCATGGGGCGCTTGTCAGTGCGCTGCTCCGGACCACGGTTCAGCTGACTGATCGCCACAACCGGGACCTCGAGCTCTTTGGCCATCAGCTTCAGGCTTCGGGAGAATTCGGAGACTTCTTGCTGGCGTGATTCGACCTTCTTGCCGGAGGTCATCAGCTGAAGGTAGTCCACGACAATGAGTTTCAGGTCGTGCCGTTGCTTGAGCCGCCTTGCCTTGGCGCGGATTTCCATCATCGTCAAATTCGGCGAATCGTCGACGAAGAGCGGGGCTTCGCTGATCTCGCTCATACGGCGCGCGAGGCGAGTCCAGTCGTCGTCATTCATGCGGCCGGACCGCATATCGCCGAGCTTGATCTTCGCCTCGGCAGACAGCAGGCGCATGACGATCTCGGTGCGGCTCATTTCCAGCGAGAAGATGACGCTGGCGAGGCCGTGCTTGACCGAGCATGACCGCATGAAGTCCAGGCCCAACGTGGAGTTGTGGGTGGGCACCATGGCGCGGCTGGCGAGGTAGAGGTGGTCGGGGTTGTCGACCTCGACGCATCGAACGGGGACGCTCTCGATCCGGCGCACGGCGACGATGGTGCGTGACGTGGAACCGGCGCGGACCTTCGCGCGAGTTTCTTTGTGCACCAGCGCCTTTGCATGCAGGTGAAACACGTCGTCGTCGGCGGCGAACATGAGTGAGCCGGAGACGCGGCGGCAGCTGTAGCCGAGGCTGACAATCAGTTCGGCGACCGTGCGAGAGAGGGCCTCCGTCGTGCACGTCACGCAGACCATGCCGTTCTCGAGGACCTCGCCCTCGGCGTCGAGCAGGCCCGCGAGCAGGTCGCGGCGTTGCGCCTCGGAACCGCGCAGATATTCGGTGGGCACGTGCTTGTCGTCGAACACGCCGACCGCACGGAGGTAGCCGCTGCTCAGGATGCCCTCGGCCTCGATGCGGGCGAGGATCTGTTGGTCCGGCGCGGCGAGGTCGGCCGACAGCGGATCGCCACAACCCAGCCAGGCGCCCAATGTGTAGGGCGCGATGAGATATTCACGCGGACGCATATCGAGTGGCCGTACATTCGCGACCACGTGGTGGGCGGATACGGACACGGCGATGTCGCCGGTCGTGCGGACGTCAGGAGAGTCGTTGATTTCGGTGAGCCACTGGTGCTGCTCGTCGGCAACGATAACGGTGCCGTCGGAGAACTCGACCGAGTAGCACGGCCGGTCGGTGAGCACGCCCGTCACGGCTACGACGCGGGTGGGGCGACCTTCTGCATCGAGTAGTTCGTCGCCGACGGTGACTGCGCCCATCGTGGTCCAGCCGCGAGGCGTCGGCAGCGGCGTATCGAGACCGAGCGCTTTACCGACACCGGGACGCGCAGCAACGATGATCATCTGGCCGGGATGCAGACCGTTCGTCACCTCATCGAGCTCGGCGAAACCCGTTGGCACGCCCAGCGAAATGCCGCCGCGCGATGCGATCGAGTCGATTTCGTCCATCGTGGGCTGCAACAGCTCTTCGAGCGGTACGAAGTCCTCCGCAGTACGGCGCTCAGTGACCTCGTAGATCTCCGCCTGAGCCCTATCGACGACCTCGGCGACATCCTGGCCGTCGGCTCCTGCATAGCCGTACTGGACGATCCTGGTGCCTGCTTCGACGAGCCTGCGCAGAATCGCTTTCTCGCTGACGATCTCGGCGTAGAAGCCGGCGTTCGCGGCAGTCGGCACAGTCTGGGTGAGCGTGACGAGGTACGAGGGCCCGCCAATGCGGCGCAGCTGACCGCGACGGTCCAACTCTGCTGAGACGGTGACCGGGTCGGCAGGTTCGCCGCGCGCATACAGATCGAGAATCGCGTCGTAGACGTCCTGATGGGCGGGACGATAGAAATCGCCCGGGCGCAAACGCTCCAGGACGTCGGCGATTGCGTCCTTACTGAGCAACATGCCGCCGAGTACGGACTGTTCGGCAGCCATGTCTTGCGGCGGCTGACGACCGAAATCTTCGCCCGTCGGTGGCTCGGTCTGGTCCGAATAATCCGCGTGACCTCGGTCGTCGACTACCGCCATGCGATCGCCCACCTCTCCGTCAACGCATGCTGCGCACGCACTTGCTCATGCCGCACTACTCGGCAACTTTGCCTCGAACGTAAGTTCTACCCCGACGTACCGACACCATGCTTTGGCAACACTGGCAAAGCGGCCTTCCGGAGACGCTTGGATGACCCTAGGGAGGAACGGTCAGCGATTCAAACTGGCCTGTGTACACAGGTGTGGAGCAAATGTGGAATGTCGTGGACAGCCGTGTGCACATGGTGGGGACAACCTGGGGACAGACCCAAATCACACTGCCATTTATGCTGGAAGAGACCATTTTCCACGAATTTCAGCTGTGGATGGAAAAGGTTGCGGCGTGTCGTAAAAGTGGCGCCTTCGGGCGTGTTGAGTAAACGTGCCCTTAACTTCAATATGACATTCGACACATGATGGGCAGTATGTTTCTGAGTCGGCAAACAGACTCACCATTAGGGGCACGCCCCGAAACTAGTCGCCTAATGTGCGGGAGCAAACAGACGGCGAATGCCTCGCAAATGCACATCCACGCGCAAAATCGGAAACGCGAGTCCAGGGCGACATTGCTGCGGAATTGGCAGACGCGAAACAGCCCCGCGGACATCTGTCCGCGGGGCTGTTCCGAATTTGTGGCTATGCGCCTGCGACGTCCAAATCGAATGTCGCGGTCACGTCGGGATGCAGGTTCACGCTGACCGAATGCTTTCCGGTCGCCTTGATGTGAGCCTTCGGCAACACGATGCTGCGCTTGTCGACGATCGGACCGCCTGCAGCCTTGATGGCGGCGGCAACGTCGGCCGGTGTGACGGAGCCGAAGAGCTTGCCGGATCCACCTGACGTCTTCGCCTTCAGCGTCACCGAACCCAGATTCTGGATGGCCGTCTTGAGCTCGTTAGCGTGCTCGAGTCCACGGACCCGGCGTGCTTCCTGAGCGCGGCGGATGCCGGCGACCTGCTTCTCGGCGCCCTGTGAGGCGACGATCGCAAGACCACGCGGCAAGAGGAAGTTACGGCCGTAGCCGTCCTTCACCTCGACCGTATCGCCGGGCGCACCGAGGTTGTCGACATCAGCAGTGAGGATCAACTTCACGATTGTGTCTCCCTATCTCAGCGAGCCGTCGAAACGTAAGGAAGCAATGCGACCTCACGCGAATTCTTCACTGCGACAGCGACACGACTCTGGTGCTGCACGCAGTTGCCAGTGACTCGACGCGCGCGGATCTTGCCACGGTCGCTGACGTACTTACGCAGCATCGTCGTGTCCTTGTAATCGATCGGTGTGCCACCGGTCTTGGACTTTTCAGCCTTGCAGAACGGGCACGCCTTCTTCTTCAGTACCTTGTCGCGCGCGGGCGGCTTAGGCATGGTCTTTCTCCATAACGGTTGGTTGATCCCCTCCGGGGATCAGAAAGGTGGTTCGTCGTCTGTCCGAGAGCCGCCGAAGGAGCCGGACGCTTGCGGCGCACTGCCCCAAGGGTCGTCTCCTGCGGAACTCTGGGGGCGTCCGCCGGCAGGAGGAGCATTCGATGCTCCGTACCCGCCGCCCGCACCGCCACCACCGCGGCTGGCCTTGTTGACCTTGGCCGTGGCGTACTTCAGCGATGGGCCGATTTCGTCGACCTCGAGCTCCACGACAGTGCGCTTTTCGCCTTCTCGAGTTTCGTACGACCGCTGCTTGAGCCGACCGCTCACGATTACTCGTGAACCGCGGGTCAAGCTTTCCGCAACGTTCTCCGCTGCCTCGCGCCAGATGTTGCAGCGCATGAACAGTGCTTCGCCGTCTTTCCATTCGTTGGAATTACGGTCGAACGTGCGTGGTGTGGACGCGACGGTGAAGTTGGCTACCGCTGCGCCCGCGGGCGTGAATCGAAGCTCGGGATCAGCCGTCAAATTTCCGATGACGGTGATGACTGTGTCGCCTGCCATGTGGGTTCCTCCTGGTTTCGTGTCCTGTTGCGTTAGAGCCTAGGTTGTGTGACCGACAGCACGAACGCGAACAAGTCACTTGTCCTGGCGGATGACCTTCGTGCGCAGCACAGACTCGTTGAGGCTGAGCTGGCGATCCAGTTCGCTGACCGTGGCGGGCTCTGCACTGATATCGATCACTGCGTAGATGCCTTCGGTGTGCTTCAGGATTTCGTAAGCCAGACGACGCTTACCCCAGATGTCGACCTTGTCGACTTTGCCGCCATCCTGGCGAACAACATTGAGGAACGTATCCAGGGACGGGGCGACAGTGCGCTCGTCCAGGTTTGGATCGAGTATGACCATCAATTCGTAATGACGCACGGAACCTCTTCACCTCCTATGGACTAAGAACGGCCACGGACGATCCGTGACAGGAGAGTCGTTGCGTCAGCAACCTGAGATACGGTACACGACAGCCCCTTGACCTGCGAAATTGATGAGACCGCATAGGGTGGCCTGATGCGCCCCGGTCCCCGCGCCCGAAACGCGACACTTGCGGTCGTCGTGCTGCTGTGCGGACTCACGTTGCTGGCCGCATTCTTCAACAAGGCCCGCTGTTCCGGGGCGCCGTTCGACGGTGACGGTCGCAGTGTGGTCTTCGACGAACTCAAGGATCGCGACGCCTGCTACTCCGATATCCAGTTCCTCTGGCTGGGCCGCGACGTCGACAATCACGTCTTTCCCTATATCGACGGAGCGATCACCGACGGTGGTGCGCTCGTCGGCGGCGCAGTCGAATATCCAGTGCTGAGCGGAACTTTGATGTGGATCGGCGCGCTGGGCGCGCACAACGACGCCGAGTTCCTCCTGCATTCGGCCCTGCTGCTCGCGCCCTTCGCATTGCTGATCGCGTGGATGCTGGGGCGTTTGGCCGGCCGCGCGGCGATGCTGTGGTCGATCGGTCCGCCGCTGATTCTGTACGCCTTCCACAACTGGGAGCTGCCGGTCGTCGCCGCGTCGGTCGCGGCGGTGTTCGTCGTCGCGTCGTGGAATCGAGTGTCGTTGCGCCAACGGGCGACCGCAGCGGCAGTGTTGCTCGGGGTCGGTTTCTGCTTGAAGCTCTACCCCGGGCTGTTCGTCCTGCCGCTCATGGCCTACGTCCTCACTGGCGGCATCGGTGGGCGAGAATTCCCTGCCGATTTCCGACGTCGCTACGACGTGCGAGGCGCTATCGGAGTGGGTCTCGCCGCTGCGGGCACGGCCATCGCCATCAACTTGCCGTTCGCCCTCGCCGGGTTCGAGGGGTGGCGCGCGTCGTTCGAGTTCCAGCAGCAGCGGGAAGCCGACATCACGACCAACTCGATTTGGTTCTGGGGCGTTCGGCACCTGTTCGGCACCAGCGGCGCGGCAGAGGCGTCGTTTCAGCACACCGTGAGTGTCTTATCGCCGGTGATGGTGCTGGGGTCGTTCGCGCTCGCTCTGTGGCTGGGGTGGCGGCGCTACGGGGTCGACGGCACTTATCCGTGGGTGGCGGTCAGCGGTTCGATGCTGTGCGGATTCCTGCTTTTTCACAAGGTCCATTCGCCGCAGTACACGCTGTGGCTGATCCCGTTCTTCGTTCTGCTGACGGTGCCGTGGGGGACCGTGCTGTGGTATCTCGTCGCCGACCTCGCCGTCGGTATTGGTGTGTTCCAATACTTTTGGGCCCTGCAGACCGCCGGCGCCGTCGAGTGGACCGAGAACATCGTCCAGTTCGGTGTGTGGGGGCGCGCCGCGTTGCTTGTCTACTTCTTCTTCATGTTCCTCCGCGCGAAGCCGAGGGGTACTCCCGAACCCGTGCCCGTCGAGTCGCCAGGACGGGAACTGGTCGCCATCTGACCCTGTGCGTGAATTTAGCCCCCAGGAGGGCCAAACTCACTCACAGTTGGCGAGAGTGCTCAGCGCTTCTTCGCCGCCAGCGCGCCGGCGCCACCGGCGACGGCCATGGTGACGAGTGCGCCGAGGATCAGCGCGGCGGGTTCACCGGGTTCGAGCAGATGCAACTGGGTGCCGACCGTTACGGCAGCGACGGGGACGCCGAGCTGGGTGGCGGCCAGGGCGGTCAAGGGCAGTGGCTGACCGAGGAACCTCGTTGCCGCATGCGTTGCTACTGCTCCGAACCCGAGGGCCAAACCGAGCAGGATGTACACCGGGTGATCGCCGAACTCCCGCAGGTTGATCTTCGAACCGAGCCATACGAAGAACAGCGGTCCGAGGAAGCCGTCGTTGATGGCGAAGAGCTGTCTGGCAACTCGCCGCGGCTCGCCGATTCCGGCCACCGCTAGCCCGAAGGAGAAGCCCGCCAACATGATCGAGACGTGACTGCTCGTGGCGAGCGCGGCGAGGGCGAACAGCACTGCCAAGCTGACCCGCAATTCGATGGCGAACTTTCGCTCCTCGGACAGCTCGTGCACCTTGCGTCTCAGCCCGGACCCTTCGAGATAGCGCAGCACGAAGAACAACACTGCGGCACAGGCAGATACGGCAACGGCGCCGAGCGCGGCTTTGCCTGCGTTCGCCGAATCGATCACCAACGGCAGTGCGACAATGCATGCTGTATCGGCGATGGCGACTTGCGCCGTCAGCTCGAGAATCGACGTACCGCGCAGGCCGAGCGAGTCGACGATCGGCAATGCCAAGGCCGCCGACGACGATGCCAGCAACACGGCATACAGCGCTGCGTGACCGGTGTCGAAAGCTGTTGCGAGCAACCAACCGAGGACGGCAGCAAGCACCCCGACCGTCACCGCGCGTGCCGCGCCTTTGCCGATCGCACCACGGACAGCGGGATCACGAACGGGGACATGGGTTCCCGCAACGAACATCGTCAGCGCGAAACCGACGTCGCCGAGAAATGCGAATGTTGGCTCCGTCGCGTCGAGTACGGCGAACCCGGTGGCGCCGAACACCGCTCCAGCTGCCAGCTCGCCCAATACGACTGGGACGTGCCAGTTCTGGCGGATTGCCAGAAGCGGGCCGGCTAAGCCGATCACCATGACCAGCGCCAGAGTCGCGAAACTCATGGCGTGGCAATCACTTCCACGATGCGATCTTCGTGGGGATGTCGGTATTCTCGTCGGTGTGGTAACTCGCGCAGACCCGGTGGTATCCGTCTGCGATCTGCAGGGCGACATCGGATTCCAGGTCGCCGCGCACCAGCAGGATCGGTGCAAGCGCCTTGCCGTTCTCGATCTTGTCCAGGTCCGCTTGCACGTGCGGGTTGTCGGCGGGCAGCAATTGGAGCCGGGCTGCGCGGAGGATGTCCTTCGCCTTCTTGTGAAGAATCGGTGCCGACCGCAGTTGCGCGGTCAGGTGATCGACAGTCGCCCGGTCAGCCAGTAGCGCAAGGTAATCCGCTGCGGCCGGATAGTCGTGTTCGTCCGGTTCGTCTTTCCACTTGGTCTGCGGCATATCTCGGTGTACCACAACGGTCTCCTAGCGGCGGGCGAGAACGCCCATAACCTTGGCGAGGCGGTCGGTGTCGTTAGGGACCGCGTCGGGCGTGAATTCCCATTCGTTGTCTGTCCACGGGTCGAATATTTTGAGGTCCCCGACCGTCGGCAGGTGCTGACAATGCCGCGACAACGTCGAGAGTCCACCGTCGCTGGACTGAGACTCGTTGGAGCCCACGATGATCAACGACAAACGAACAGCGGGTCCAATTGCCGCAAGTCGGATGATCCGTTCGATATCGGCCGCCTGGTACCCGTGCGGGAAGTCCGACAGCACGATCACGGGCCCGGCGCCTTCGGGCGGCGCTCCTCGATCCGAGGCTGCCATCTCTTCCAGTTCGACCTCGTTGGTGATGCTTTCGAGCCAAGTCGAGATGTCCGCATGATTCCGAACGACCGGACCGAGCATGAGTCGACCCAATGGACCGGTGATGGCATCGAGCGAGCCGGTCAAGTCGACAGCGGCGAACGACGGCGTCGGCGACGACGCCGAAAGCAGACGCAACACGATCGACGAGACGACGCCCGATGCGGCACTGGGTGATTCGGTATCGATCCACAACGGTCGCAACAACGGCAGTCGGACGCAGAACGGGATGCGCAACGGACCGCGCTCGCTCACACCGACCTCGCCCAGCCGGATTCCATCACTCGGGTCGGGTGTATTGGTAAGCCACGCTGCCGAATTCCACGAAGCCAACGATCGGGGCAGCGCAGGATCTATGGTGACAAGTTCGCGGATCAAGTGGTCGGAGTCGTTGTTATGGCTCGCGGTCGCCTTGGCGACCAGCTCGTCGTAACGTTGTTGCGCGGTCGCGCGCAGCGCGTTGCCTGCGGGTGAGTTGCGGGTCGCAGGATCGGCCACTGCCGCCGAAAGCTCATCGTCGAGCCGCTTCTCAGCGTAATCGCGCGACGATTGCAGCGAGGCGGCCGACCGTGCGGCGTCCTCGAAGATCATCCACATGCGCTCGAACGCGTGGTTTCGGTCCAGCGGTTCGATGGGAATGGTCGACGTGCTGGGTGGGCGCATGACGGAATGCGTTGCGGCAGGCGCAGGTTGATCATCCACCTCGACGCCGTGGGTCGTGATGAGCTGCGCAAGCCCGCCTGCGTAACCCTGCCCGTTTGCGCGGACCTTCCACTCGTGGCCCTTGCGGTACAGCTCGAAGCACAGCACCGCCGATATGCCATTGCTCAACGGAACGTCGAATTCCGCTACGGCGGTGTTGTTTTCGTCGACCAAGCCCGCAGAGAGGCGACCGAACGTTCCGGCGCGGCTCGCAGCGGGATCGACACTCACGATGCAGAGCACCCCGGCCGCGTCGGGGGTGACCGCCGCGAGATCGATCTGCAGTCCGTCGGCTTGCAGCGCGACGCCGGGCGTGTGCGGCTTGTTGTAGAACACGAAGCCGTCAGCACTCAGCGATTCGAGATTCGGACCGACGACGAGCCCTGAAACGTCCAGCGGTGCATCACTGCTCGCGACGAATCGGAGCCGCCGTGCCCGTAGGGGCGCGTTCTGTCCGGGGACGAGGCGCTGAGTCATCTGCCGAGCCTAGGTGTGTTGCAGGAACCGGCCGAGCTGTGGCGCTGCCTCACCGGGGTGCTTGGCCTGCATGCCTTCGCCGATGGCCTGGAGCTTCCACTCGCCGCCTACCCGGTAGATCTTCGTCATGACGATGCCGGTGAACGGCATTCCGCCACCGAGGGTGTAGCGGGCCAGTTCGGAATTCGTGGTGCCGTCGACCAGGCGGCAGAACGCGTTCTGCACCTGCTCGAACGTCTGCCCCTTGTAGGACGTGACAATCAAGATGATCGTCGACACGTGCGCTGGCACGCGCGTCAGATCGATGAGGATCACCTCGTCGTCGCCCTCGCCCGCGCCGGTCAGGTTGTCGCCCTGGTGCCGGACCGAACCGTCCTTGGATGTGAGCTGGCCGTAGTAGGCGACGTCGACAATCCTGTCGTCAGCGCAGAGCACCGCCGAGGCATCGAGATCGATGTCGGGCGTGCGGTTGCCGAACATGCCCTTGGTCTTGACCGGGTCCCAACCGAGGCCCATCGTGAGCAGCGTCAGGGCGACGTTTCCCTCCTTGCGGAGCGTGACCTTCTGCCCCTTCTGGAGGCTGACCGGGCGACCCTTCTGCAGGTTGACCTCGCCGCTGCGCGCCGCCGGTGGCTGTTGCTGAGCCGGGGGCTGCTGATAGGCAGGCGGTTGCTGCGGTGGCGGCGGCTGTTGGTAGGCAGGCGGCGGGGGAACGTAGACGGGGTTCGGCGGCGGTGGGGCGTTGTACGCCGGTGGCGGCGGTTGGTAGGCAGGCGGCTGGGGCGGCGTGTACGCCGGTGGGGCGGGCGGCGGCGGAGTGTAGGCCGGGGGCGGCGGCGCTGGGGCGTCGTCGACGGAGACTCCGTGATCGGTGACCAGCGCAGCGAAACCGCCCGCATAGCCCTGCCCGACCGCGCGGACCTTCCATGCCCCGCCACGGCGATACAGCTCGATGGCGATGACGATCGACTCCGTCGTCAGGCCGTCGATTCGGTAGTCGTACAACGCATTTCCAGCACCGTCACTGACCCTTGCGGATGGTGGAGCGGAGCGGCCGAAGCTGCTCGACGCGTCCTCGAGGGTGATGACGGCACGAATCTGATCGATATCTGCGGGAACCTGGTTCAGCGAGATCGCCAGTGATGCAGGCTGACCAGGCGCACCTGGCTGAAGCCGAACGCCAGGACCGGTCGGCTGGTTGAAGAAGACGAAATCGGCATCGGACCGAACCTTGCCGTTCTCCTTCACCAGGAGCGCCGAGAGGTCGGCGGGGGCCGTCAGTTGGACGGAGACGACGACGTCGTTGACGGCGATCGGACCGTTCTGACCTTTGGTGAGCGGTGCTGACAAGGTGATGACCCTTCACTATGTGGGCGCGGCCGTTCCAAACCAAGGATGGTGCTTCCTGCCACTGTACGAGAGGCGGCCGCGGGGAGGCGAGAGCAGCCGCGTTAACTACACCGCCTTCGCGCGCGATGATCGGTTAAGGTTTCCGCGAGCGAGCAGGTCCGGGACCCGCCTCAACCCGAAAGAGCAGGTATGGGACAACTACTCGAGAAGTCGAAAAAGGTCGTCGAAGCCCAATTATCCGGAACGACGATCCGTGCAATCAGCGGTTCGATGGTGGCCTACGAAGGCAACGTCACCTTCAAGTCGGCAGGGTTCGGCGGCGGCGCCGGCATCCTCGCCGGGCTCAAGCAGAAGGCGACGGGCGAGTCCCTGACTCTGATGGAATGTACCGGCAACGGCCGGGTCTACCTCGCGGTCCAGGGCCAGCACGTCACCGTCATCAATCTGAACAACGAGACGCTGCAAGTCGAGTCGAGGCAGTTACTCGCACTGAACGGCAACCTGCAGACGAATGTGACGTTCGCCGGGCTTCGTGGAGCATCGGCGGGTCAAGGCCTGTTCACGACAACGGTGACGGGGCACGGTCAGGTCGCGTTGCTCTCGGCTGGCGGACCGCTGATCCATCTCGAAGTGTCGCCGCAGTACCCGTTGGTCGTCGACCCGGACGCTTTCGTCTGCGCGAAAGGCAATTTGCAGCAATCGTTCATCACCGATGTGTCCTGGCGAACCGTCGTAGGGCAAGGCAGCGGCGAAGCGTTCTCCTTGCGCTACGAAGGCCAAGGCGTGGTGTCCATTCAACCGGCAGAACGGTAGCGGTCGGATGTCTTTTCAGAAGGTCAATTCGAAGGTCGTCAAGGTCAACGTCGGGCAGGTGGGCGGCGTCGTCGCACGTACCGGCGCGATGCTTTTTTACACCGGCCAAGTCGGGTTCTCGCCCCACCAGGTACCCGGTGCTGCCCAGATGGGCGGCATGGGTGGCCTCGCCCGGATGGCGGGCCGCATGATGCAAGGCGAGCACGAAGCCACGATGATCGCCCAAGGCAACGGCGAGGTGCACTACGGCTTCGCCGGTCTCGAGGTCCATATCGTCGAGCTTCAGCAGGGCGCGTCCTTGAAGGTGGAAGCCTCACGGCTGCTTGCCAATACCGCGGGACTGCAGAGCTCGGTCGTTTCGGTGATGAGTCAGAGCGGTGGCGGACGCGGTGGCGGCTTGATGGGCAGCCTGCGCGGTGCCGCGAGCGGTGCGCTGACCGGTCAGGGCATGTTCACCACACAGCTGTCGGGTTTCGGCGCAGCAGTCTTGCTCGCACACGGTGGGCTGATCGAGTTGCAGGTCGGCGGTCCGGCGCCGGTGGTCGTCGACCCGCAGGCGTTCGTCGCGGCGTACGGAAACGTGACGACCGAGTTGAAGACTGCATTGAGCTGGCGTGACGCGGTCGGCCGCGGAGCAGGCGAGGCTATGCAATTGCAGTGTGTCGGACAGGGAGTCGTGTTCGTGCAGGCCTCGGAGGAGAAGCTATGAGTGTGATTCTGAATCCGCAGACGCTCGTCGGGGACGACAATATTCCCGACAACAGCTACGCCTACAACATCGACCTCCAGTCGCCGTGGTTCATCCGCAAGGGCGCGATGATCGCGTACTACGGCCAGATGGAGTTCCGATCGCTGACCCACGGACTGCAGGGCGGCGTGCTGCAGATGGTCTCGCAGCAGTTCTCCGCTCCGCTGTATACCGGTGACTACGCGGTCGCGGAAGGCTTCGGCAAGCTGATCATCGGCGACCGTGGCTACGACATCAACTCCTACGACCTCGACGATGGCAACCTGACCATCCGGGCCGCGAATCTCCTTGCGTTCCAACCAGGTCTGTCGTTGAACCAGTCGATCGTTCCCGGCTTCCTGACGCTCATCGGGACGGGGAAGTTCCTGGCGTCGTCGAACGGTCCGGTCATGTTCGCCGAGCCACCGCTGCGCGTCGACCCGGAAGCATTGGTCGGCTGGGCGGATTGCCCGTCGCCGAGCCATCACTACGACCAGGGCTGGATCACCACCTTCCTCGCCGCCGGTGCCGCGCGCTTCGGCGTCAACTCCGGGGAGGAGCGCCAGTTCGACTTCACCGGTGCCGGAACGGTTTTGATTCAGTCGAGCGAGAAGATCCTCGACGACAGCATGGTCGTTCGGACCATCGAGGGCCAGCTCCACGGCATCACACCCGTTGGGCTGCAACGCCTGAGTTCGGTCATCGCCAGTCAGATGGGCCAGCAGCAACGCTACTGAGTCGTGAGTCTTTTCGGAGTCCATAGACTCCGAAAAGACTCACGAGGGTGTTAGTGGGCCGGCTTGAATTCGCCCAAGTCAGCGCCTTGTTCCGCGCGGATCACATGCACGACCGCGTTGATCAGGGCGAGGTGCGTGAACGCCTGCGGGAAGTTGCCGAGGTGGCGGCCCGTCTTCGTGTCGATCTCCTCGGCATAGAGCTTCAGTGGGCTGGCGAAGCTGAGCAGCCGTTCGCACAGTTGCTTCGCGCGGACCACCTCGCCGATCTCGACGAGCGCCGACACCAACCAGAACGAGCAGATGGTGAATGTGCCCTCTTCGCCGACGAGACCGTCGTCGGTCTCCTCGACCTTGTAGCGCAACACAAGTCCGTCGACCGTCAGTTCGTCGGCGATCGCCAGGACGGTCGCCCGGACCCGCGGATCGTCGGGCGGCAGGAAGCGAACCAACGGAATCATCAGGTTCGCCGCGTCCAGCGCGTCCGTGCCGTAGTACTGCGTGAAGACGCCACGCTTGTCGAGACCGTTGGCCAGAATGTCGGCCTTGATCTCGTCTGCGATGGCGGCCCACTGCTTGGCGTATTCCTTCTCGCCGTGCATCACTGCGAGCTTGGTGCCACGGTCGAGCGCGACCCAGCACATCATCTTCGAGTTGGTGAAGTGTTTCGGCTCGCCACGGACCTCCCAGATGCCGCGATCAGGCTCCTTCCAATGCGTGATCGCCTTCTCGACCTGCTTTTTCAAGATCGGCCACAACGCCTCCGGCACATGCTCGCGAGAGCGCACGTGCAGGTACACCGAGTCGAGCATCGCGCCCCACACGTCGTGCTGCTTCTGGTTGTAGGCACCGTTGCCGATGCGGACCGGTCGGGCGTCCTCGTAGCCGCGGAGGTGGTCGAGCTCGCTCTCCTCCAACTCCATTTCGCCGCCGAGGCTGTACATGACTTGGAGGTCCGCGTCCTGGGTGACGTCGGAAATGAAGTGGAAGAAGTTGTTGGCCTCACGGTCCAGGCCGAGGGTGTACAGACCCCACAGGGCGAACGTGGAGTCGCGCACCCATGCGTAGCGGTAGTCCCAGTTGCGCACGCCGCCAGGGGTTTCCGGCAGCGATGTCGTCGACGCCGCCATCAGCGCGCCGGTCGGGGCGTAGGTGAGGCCCTTCAGAGCGAGGGCACTCTGCTGCAGGTAGCTCCGCCACGGGTGGTCCGGGAATTTGCCGACTGTGATCCATTGGCGCCAGAACTCGGAGGTCTGCCACATCTTGTCGTCGGCGTCCTGCTGCGACGTCGGCGACGGATTCGGCGACCAGCTCAGCGCGACGAACGCCTCCTGACCTTCGGTCATCCGCGTCCGTGCGAGCGCCGCGCGGCCTTCGATGCCGAGCCGCAGATTCGTGTTCAGTCGCAGCGTCGGGTGGACCGACCCGAGCGGCGTCTCTTTGTTGATCCGGACCCGGTCGACGCTGCCTTCACACGTTGCGGTGGCCTCCTCGTAGGCCTCGCCGGTGTACTCCCACTTCGTCGGTTTGCGGGCGTAATCGAACGCAGGCTCACAGGTGACTTCGACCTCGACGACTCCGCTCACACATTTGATGGTGCGGAGCAGGGTGTGCTCGGCATCCCAGTCGGTGGGTGCACGGCGATGGGTCTTCGACCTGCGATCGGAGTTGTGCCACCGGCCCATGACCAGCGCGTCTGTGACCACCAGCCAGCCGGTCTCGGTCTGCCACGTGGTCTCGACGATCAGCCCGCCGGGTTGGTAATGGCGAGCCGAAGGAACGAATTGCCCGTACGGACCGACGCGGAAGTGCCCGGCACCGCGGTCGAGGATCGCGGCGAAGATGCTCGGTGTGTCCGGACGCGGAATACACATCCATTCGACGGCGCCGCTCGGAGCGATGAGGCAGGTCGTTTCGCAGTCGGAGAGGAATGCGTAATCGTCGATTGGAGGGAACGGGCTGCGAATCGATTGCATCGCTCCGAATGAGCGGGGTGCCGCCGCGAGGTCGGCTCCCTGGCCGTTGTCGGATACCGAGGCGACAGCGGGTTCTTTGTCGGTCGTCGTCATCCACACATCATTGCGGTCGGAGCGTATCGGTGTCCGGCGATTCGCTGGCAAACCGGAGTTCTTCGAGCTGCCGGCTACGACAACCGCCATTCGATCGGTCGGCTCGGGTCCGGCTCGAAACTGCAGACCCGTCCGGTCCGGACGGCGTCCCGCAGCAGTCGTGCGAAGGTCGGGTCTTGCTGGGCAATGCGGTCGAGAGCGGCTGAGATCGCTTTGCGTACGGCGACTCTCGCGCGTTCGGAGTTCGACAGTGCCACGCGGCCTCGCCCGCCGAGCCCAGCGGCGGCCGCGAGCTGGTCGAGCAAGGCGTCGCGCTCCAGTTCCAGCCTCGCCGCGCGTTCGGTATCCGACCACGCTGACGCCTCGGCGATCTCCTCGTCGAGGTCCGCCAGTCGTCGCCGATATGCGCTCTTGGCGGCTGCGTCGAGGACTTCACCGGCGTCCGAGTCGACGAGGGCAGTGCCGCTGTGGCCCTCGACCACCGCTGTCAGGTCCAGTGCCGAAATTTCCTTGCCCGCGTTGCCGACAAGTTCGCGCAGGTAACGAAGTCCCTTCGAATCGCGTAGGACGCAAGACGATCCGTCGTAGCCGACGATCCAGAGGTCGCCGCCGGTCGCACGGAGGTGCACCACCCGCGACAGCGCTGACCGTTGGACGGTCGGTTCGCCGAGTCGCTCGAGCCACCACACGGCGCCGAGGCGTCGATACTCGTCGGCGGCCGCTGCACGATACCGGGCGGCGTCGTCGGTACGGCCCAAGGCGGCACTGGCTCGATAGAGCACGTCCGACACGACTCCATGGAACATGACCGCACCTGCGTCGATAATTGCGCGTCCGGAATACGGTGCGAGCAGCCCGATTCCACGGTCGAGCAGGTCGGTCCGGCCGACTTTGGTTGCAGTCCAGACGAGTAACGCAACGGTCGGCAGCCAATCGACATCACGTGCAAGGTCAGGAATCGTATCCGTCGTGAGACGATCGAGAACCGTGCCTGCTCGAGCGAGATCGCCTGCGTAGCAGAACAAGTTGGAGCCAACTGCTGCGATGATCGGGACCCCGGTAGCCAGGCCGTGTTCGCAGTGCTGGGCAGCTTCGTCCGCGAGCGCAGCGGTGTCGCTCGTCTGCACCGCCAAACCTGCATGCAAACAATGAGTTACGGCCTCCAGATCGACAACTTCGGCGGCCGCGCCGGACCGAAGGGCGGTCTCTGCGAGTCGCCTGGCCGTGTCGACATCCCCGGTGACCAAGGCGTGCACTGCGCCGCGGGAATCGGCGAAAAACCGTACGAGAGGCGAATCCGTTTCGATAGCAAGGGAATCGAGCACGCGAAGCTGGCGGGCGACCGCGAGTCCGTCGAGTGATTCCAACGACACGGTCAGGCGCCACATGCTCGCCATCATCCGCGCATGAACGTCGTCGAGATGGGCTGCCACATCGGACAGTCGTTCGGTGATAGCCCGGCGCTCGGCGAGCTGGTCAGGACCCCACGTCGCGAGGAGGGCGGCCTCCAGTGCGTCGGCCAGAATGGCGGGGTCGGCGATCCGCTCGGCCAGGTCCACCGCTTCCGCAGCAAACCTGGTCGCGCGGTCCGCCTCGCCGCCGTACACCCAGGACCGGACCAGTGCGGCGGCAACGCGGGCGCGCGTTCGATCGTCGGTCGCGGTCGCGTAGACGGTATGCAGTTGCGCGGCGACGCGGCCGGGGTGGGCACCCCACTGCTGCTCACGGACTCGCCGCAGTAGCTCCTCGACGTCGACAGAATCTGCCACGTCGATGATCCTATGGCCGGATCAGCGTCACCGCCCGTGCATGTTCGGCCCGCCGCGCGCGGTCCCAGTCGCCGGTGCAATACACCGAGAGGTCCGTGATCTCGCCGTCGACGACGACTGCCCACATGAGCTCGCGGCATGTCCAATCCTCGCCGCCGCTGGACCAGCTTTCGGTCAACTCGAGGACGAAGCCGCTCGGCGTCGGCTCCCACCTCGTGGCCCGCGCGCTGCCGAGATCGGGGTGGGTGGTGGTGCGGAGGGCGACGACATCGTCATGACCACGAGCTTGAATGCGCCACAAGGGAATAGTGAGGTCGCAGAACGCGTCTGCGGCGAACAATCCGTCGGCCGCCTCGCCGGTCTCGAGAAACGCGATCACGTCGTGCACGAGTTGTTCGTTCGTCTTCACGGCTGCAGTGGTCATGACGCACTCTCCATCATGCTCATGTTCTGCGCGAGAACAGCGTTCGTCTTCGCCAGCTCGTCGGTCGGGCTGAATTCGACGACCTCGGTGCCCGCCGTGACGATCGGGGTGTGGCCGGGACGACCGTAGAACGCGTCGCCCGCGTTGTAGACCTCGTCGTGGTCGGCGTATCTGAAGGTCACGCTGCCGGTGAGGACCACGCCCCAATGCGGGCATTGGCAACGATCGTCAGGCAGACCGCGGAACAACGGCGCTGGATCGGCGTCGGCGTGAAAATTTGCGAAGCTGACCGTGTACTCGCCCAGTTCGGCTTCGCGGCTCGTGATCTGGGGCGCGTCCATCGTGACCGGCGCTTCCGACTTGCTTACCCGTGGCATTGCTCTCGTCCAATCCGTTCGTGGGGCTCGCGGCGTGCGTGCCCTTCACAAAGAAGGCGTGAGTTTCGACGGAACAATGTGACGTTTCACCCTGTGACGCCGGCACCTCGCGCAGCACGGAGCCAATCGGGGAATTCGCTGAGCAGGCGACGGTAGAGCTCGGTGTCGTCGATACGGTCGATGTCGTCGACTGCGAAGAAGCCCGCATTGTCGACCACTCTGCCGTCCATCTCGTCGAGTTGGATGAGTACGCCGTAGTTGGCATTCCCGAGCCCGATGAACTGCCAGAACGCCGGGAGCGACGACGCCTGTTGGATCAGGCGGGTGATCTCGGCGCGCTTGCTGAAGCCGCCGTCGGTGAAGAACAGCACCAGCGTCGGGTTTGCATCACCGCGTCGCACAGTCGAGATGATGTGATCCATGATCGGGATTTCGTCGTTCAACCCGCCGATGCTGCGGTAATCGATACCCTCGTGCACCCCGTTCAGGTGCAGGTACGTGTCCGACCACTGCTCCACCTCGTGGACCGCGATGTCGGGCAGCCGCGCAAAGCTCTTGGCGTAGAGGTACGGCTCGATCTGGCCGTCGTCGTCGATCTGGGTCGCGACCGGAACCATGCGCTCGACGACTCGATGCACCACGCGCTGCTTGTACAGGCGATTCATACTGCCGGTCTTGTCGATGACGACGATGACGCGGGCGCGAACGCCCGCCGCTCCGCCTTTGTGCAGAACCTCGGCAACGACTCGCTTACGCAGATTCAGCTTCTGCCGCTTCTCGAGCGACAGCTTCGCCTCGTCCGGAACCGTTCTTACAGTCGGGGTTTCGGCGGGCTCGTCGTCGACCGAAACGCCATGATCAGTGACGAGGGCTGCGAATCCACCTGCGTAACCCTGGCCGACGGCCCGCACCTTCCAGGCGTCGCCGCGGCGGTAGATCTCGACGGCGATCACAATGGATTCGCTGCTCAATCCGTCGATTCGATACTCGTACAACAGATTTCCCGCCGCATCGGCGACGCGAGCGGTCGGCGCTGCCGAGCCGCCGAAAGTAGCTGCCGTGTCGGCGAGGGTGATGACGGTCCGTACCTGATCGATGTCGCCGGGTACCTGGTCGAGTGCCAGCGATAGTGCGCCGTCGTGCAGGCGCGCACCCGGGGCCGTCGGCTGGTTGAAGAACACGAAGTCGTTGTCGGAGCGGACTTTTCCGTCCGCCTTGACCAGAAGGGCGGAGAGGTCGGCAGCTGCGGTCAACGCGACGGTCACGATGATGTCGTTGGTGGCGAGGGCACCGTTCTGGCCCTTGGTGAGCGAGCTAGGCACGGTCGGCGAACCACCGGACGATCTCTTCGCCCGCATCGACGCCGCTGCGATCGGTCAGGGCGACGGTCGGGTATTGCCAGTTCAGTGCCTCGAGTTCGCCGTGCCGTGGGCGGATACCGGCATCCGCGGCCATCAACATCTCGGCGTCCAATGCTCCGTCGCCCGCTGCCACGACTGTCGCGCTGGCGTCGAGCCGTCCTTCGGCGATCAATCGCTTTCGAACCTCGGCGACGGCACGGCTCTTGCACACCGTCGACGGCATCGAGTAGATCTTGCGACCTTGCTGCGAGGCGGCCCAGCCGTGGTCGGCGCACCAGGTTCCCCACTCGGTGAGGAAGCTCGGTGGCAATCGGTCGAGTTGGACGACGAGGTAGCAGAACAGGTCGTCGGCGATGCGGAACTTGTCGACCCACTCGTCGCTGATGCGCGACTGCAGTTCGGCGGCGACCTCGGCGAGCGAGGCACCGGCTGCACGGGTGGCATCGATAACGGCACCGAGCCACTCGGGATCCGGCGTCCCATCGACGAGGATATTGCCGCCGTTGCTCGTGATCGCGTAGCGCCACGGCTCACCGGGAAGATGAATTCGCTTGAACTGAGCGATGGTTCGGGTGGTCGTCGGAATGAGCGGGGTCTGTGCGGACACCTCTGCGAGCAGATCCGCCGCTGCGACGGTCATGAAGGAGACCGGCTTGTGCTTGGCGAGTTCGACGCAACGCAGGTCGGCCGTAGAGGGTGCGGCCTTCAGGGCTGCCTTCGAATAGATCATGGTGCGATCGAGGTCGGTCGCGATCAGCGTCTTCATTCGAGAATGTCCTTCACGAGGCCCATGCACGAGTAGGCGAGGTCCGGGACCTCGTCGACAGGAACACCGCGCGCCTGCGCCAGCATTCGAATGTGTGCGTGTTCTGGCGCGTCGGCGTCTCGGACGAGAACGCGCCACGGTACGCGACGCAACAGCACTCGCGTGGTTTCGCCGACGCCGGGCTTGACGAAGTTGACGGTCGAGATGCCGTACTCCGCGCGGACCTTCTCGACCGAGCGCCAACCGGCCCAGGTCGGCGTGCGGTCTGTGGCGAGGAGGGTGGCGAGTTCGGTCGGAACCTGTTTGCGCACAGCAGGAAATGCGGCGGTGACGGTGTCGAGCAAGTAGTTCGAGACGTCGTCACCGGCGAGTTCGCGATAGAACTTTGCGCCATGGAACTCGCCCGGACCGATCACGGTGTCGTTGAGCACCGTGCGTGAAACCAGCCCGGACACAGTGGAATTGAGGCATGCAGACGCGATGAGGAAGTCGTCGCGGGTTCCGTAGGTGGTCACGCAATAGCCCGGATCGGCCAGCACGGCGAGGTCGTCGTTGAACGACGCACCGCCGGCGGCTCGGTATTCTTCCAGCGCCGCTGTGAGTTCCTTGGCGATGGCGCCCTTGCCGGTCCAGCCGTCGACGAACACAATGGTCGACGGATCATGATGGCGAGCAAGGTAATCCAACGCGGCGGCGTCGATTCCGCGGTCGCGGACGATGGACACGGCGTAGTGGGGGAGGGTCAAGCCGCGTTCGGCCTGTGCCCAGCGCCGCATGAGCACCCCGATGGGAGTGCCCGCGCGAGCCAAGGAGACGAGGACGACGTCGTGGCCGCGCTCGCGCAGAACCAGTTCGGTCACCACCCCGACCGCCAGCGCCAGTCGCTCGGCGCTGGTCTGCAACACCGTGTCGAACAGCTCACGATATGCCGCATCGGGCTGGAACTCGATCGGCAGTGACTCCGCGTAATGCGCCTCGCCGGACTGAATCCGCTTCTCGCGGTAAGTGATATCGGCTTCGAGCTGATAGTCCGAGAGGTCCTTGAGCAACCACGTCACTTCATCGGGTGCATACGAGCCGAACTGTGGACCGTTGAGCGGCTGCGTCATTGGGCAATCCTTCGCGAATCATGCAACGCCACGACATCGGCGCCGGTAACCACGGCGACCACGACATCGCCGCCTGAGGCGGTGAGCACATCGACCAGCCCGCCGTCGGCGGTCAGCGCCGGGGTGTCGGCTGGCTCGTCGATCACCACGACGATCAGCGGATCGACTTCCGACGTGTGCGCGTTGTACAGGAACCTTGGTGCATCCGGATCGAGTTCCGGTGCGGTGAAACGGAATCCGCGCCGCAGCGGATAGCCCGGCACGTCACGAACGTAGGCCGGCGAGCGCGTCGTCGTCTGAAATGTGACTTCGTGCCCGGATTTCGAGAGAGCGTCCGCCAGTCGTAGCGGGAGGTACATCAACTCTTCGTGACCGACGACCACAAGCGGACGGGCCGGCAAGTATTTCGCGAGTTCTACTGCGGCGGAATCGATTGCGCGGTCGAACGCGTCGCTGTCTGATCGCAGGAAGCCGTGGCGTCCGCCGTCGGGAACTGTCGAGGGCCAACTCAATTCGACCCGCGAAATCGTTCCTCGGACCTCGGCGCGCGGGTTCAGCACCGGATCGGGCAGCGCGGCGACGGCGTCGGTCAGGCCATCCGGCAAGACTGCGTGACCGGTTGCCAGGCTGACGAATTCGATGACGGTGCCGAGCTCGTCCGCGGCAGCGGCGGTGGCCTCGCGGTGGCGCTCTGTCCGCATATCGACCAACGATGCGACAACGTAGCGACTACGCCGGTCGTGTGCGTGCAACGACCGTATCGCATCGATTGCCGTTGCGCCGGTCGATATTTCGTCGTCGACCAGCACAAGCGGGTGATCGTTTGCGAACAGGTCCGGCGACGTCGGCATCAGCAGATGGCTCGTCGCGTGCGAGTGCCCTTCCTCGAACGCAGCATGCACCGATGCGTCGGCAACCGCGCGTCGCGTCGAATGCAGATAGCACTGCGCGCCGATGCGAGCAGCGACACAATGGCCGAGTCCTGTTGCCGTTTCCGCGAATCCGAGGACGACGACATCACCCACATCCGGTCCGAGTGCGTCGACGACGAGGTCGCCCAATGCATTGCCTGCGCCGATCACCGCATCGGGCGGGGTCGGAATGTGTTTCCCGAGCACCGTCGAGACGAGCAGGTGCGCGCGTTTCGGGTTGCGTCGCAGCCCGGGAAGGACCAACTCTGGGACCGTGGCGCTGATCGATGATCCGGAGTCGACCAGTTCGAAGCCGAGTTCGCTGGTCGCCCAGGGTGTTGTGGCCGAACGCGTCACCGGTCGACCAGTGCAGTCAGCAGATCGACGAACGTCACACCCTTGTTGGTCACGCCGAAAACCCTGGCGCGCAACAGTGTTTGTTCGGCCCAGCTGCGGTGCGGCTTCGTTTCGTTCATCTTGTTGCGATAGCCCGACGCTTGAGCTCCGCCGGAAGCGGCGCCGACGATGTCCTGCGCGTCGTGAAACTCCTCGTGCGTGACTGCAGACAACGCGTTCACAGCTGCGACGTGCGACGGATGGATGACCGTCTTGCCCTGGATACCGTTGGCGCGGTCCAGCGCGATCTCGCGAAGCAAACCGTCGAGGTCGCGGCTCACCAAGTGCTGCCGGAAGCGGACGGCATCGTGCTCGACGAACGGCGTCGCACGCAGCATGGGCCGGAACATGCGCTCGTGGTCGGCGAAGTACTCCCAGACCGGTCCGGTGATGACGAAGCCAGTGCCGTCGGACCGGCCGAGGTAGTTGACGATGCCGGCGATCACGTCCGCCACGACGCGCACGTCGTAGATCGTGAGGTCGCGGTCGCGGCGGATACCGAAGGTTCCGCACATGTCGGTCGCGCCGATACGGACCGCCAACACGCGGTCGCGGTGCTCGGCGAGCAGTAGCGCGATCTCACGAAGTTCGTGATCCCGCGTCTCGCGGTGCACGAGTTCCGGTGACTCGAGGACCGGCATCGCGTACAGATGCTTACCCAGCAATTCGGAAGCTGACGCGATCTCCTGAAGGAACTTGCCGCCTGTTTCGCTGTTGAACTTGGGGATGACGAACCCGGTCAGCGCGCCGACGCCCGTCGTCAGGCGCTCGGCGATCGATCGAATTGCGTCGGCGGTCCGCACGCGGACGAACAGCAGAACCTCGGCAGCGTCGGTCCCTGCGAGCGTGTCCAGCGATGCGATCGCATTCGTCATCGCGTCGTCGACCTGATGATCGGCGACGGCGTCCTCGAGGTCGATCACCATCGAGCACACGCCTTCGGCCGCGCGTTTGCGCACCGCGTCGACAAGGTCCGGCCGGGTCGCCGGAACATAGAGCGTCGCGCCGAGTGCGACCGCTAGCAGCCGACGATCGGTACGGTCGTCGAATTGTTCAGGCACGTGCAGAAACAGTTCCTGCTTGCGCGCTGCTTCGAGTTGTCGAAAATGTTTCAAGCTGCGCTCTTTCCTACGGCCGCGTGTGCGGTGCTCCGCGCGTTCTACTGTGACCCGGTTTGCTTCTTCATCCGTTGGACCACACCCGAAATGAATGTCTTGACGGCATCGAGGCCGGTAACGTACGCCCAATAATCGGGGTGCCTACCGTTAAGCCCACCGGCGATGCGGTCTATTCGATCGAGCTGTGCGTCGAGTACTGACCCCCATTCCGACGTCAACCCTCGACTTACTGCAAGCATCTGCGCGTCACGCAGCCGGAAGCGGACCTCGTTCTCTTTCGCTTTCGGGTTGTCGCGGACCTCCCGGAGCAACACAAGTCTATCCGTGACTGCGTCGACGTGCTGTTCGGCGCTGCTCAGATGCGCACGAACCGACGCCGTGAGTTCGAGGGCAAGATCCGGATTTCCTGAGGTCAGAGCAGTGGTCGCCTGCTCGAGCTTGGCTTCGGCCGCCGCGATCTCCCGACGGCTGGCAGCCTCGTTCCCTGACACGTCCGACGAACTCGCCGCGTTGAACTCCCGCAGCAACGCCGAGTACGCGGGGGCGAGTCCCTCGGCGCGAGTTCGGGCAGCAGCCATTCGGGTCTGCACCGAACTCAGTGCCTTCTTCGCGTCCTGCGCCCGCGTGGGCGCCGCCGAAATTGCGTCGTCGAGGGCGGTGACCGCCGACCGAACTCGAGCAGCAGCCTCCCGTTTGGCATTGGCGCTGCCTGCTGTTTCGAGAGCGACGACGGCATCGACGAGCGCGCTCCTCTTCGACTGCACCGACGGGTACTCGAGGTAAGCCGAAGCTTCCCCAGCGAGACGCGCCATCACTGTGTCGGCGGCGGTGTGAGCTTGCGCGACCACTGCGGGGACTGCAGCCAGAGTCGATGAAGCGTTGTCGAGCTGGGGGCGATGAGCGTCGTAGAACTGGTCGACCGCATGTGCGGCGTCGGCCAGTTGCCGAATCGTCAGATCGAGTTCACCGGGCGGCCGTCGCGTCGGGGTCGGCGTTTGAGCTTGCTCGGTCACGGCTAGATACGCCGCGGACGCCCGATAGCAGAGCTGCGCAACGGGGTCCCAGAGTTGACGCATCCTGCGCTCGGGAAACAGCTGATCGGACGCCTGCACCGCGGACTCGACCGCCGATTGCCGTTTGTCCATGTCGAGGAAGGCCGCCGTCAGCGCATCCAGTGCGCTGCGGTCCGGCGCTAGGTTGCGGGACCGTCGAAACAGTCGGCCCGGCCATTTGCTCGTCACCGCAAAATCGTACTTGCACGTCCGTCGTGCAGCCGTTCTGAACTTGTTTCGACCACTCCGGCGAAACCGGCATTAGAGTCGGTGGTGTCGACAGGGGTACGGAGTACGCCGGTCGTCCAGGCTTCATAACAACCATCTCCAACGAAAGGGCCCCAAATGGGTGTCAGCTTGAGCAAGGGCGGCAACGTTTCACTGACGAAGGCAGCGCCGAACCTCACCGCGGTCGCAGTCGGACTCGGATGGGACATCCGTTCGACGACCGGGACCGACTTCGACCTCGACGCGAGCGCCATCGCAACCGGCGAGGACAAGAAGGTGCTCTCCGACCAGCACTTCGTGTTCTTCAACAACCTCAAGTCACCCGACGGCGCGATCGAGCACACGGGCGACAACACCACCGGTGAAGGTGAAGGCGACGACGAGGTCATCAACGTCGACCTCGCTGCAGCACCGCCGACCATCACCAGCATCTTCTTCCCCGTCTCGATCTACGACGCCGACACCCGCGCGCAGTCGTTCGGTCAGGTCCGCAACGCGTACATCCGCGTCGTCGATCGTGCGAACGGAAGCGAGCTCGCTCGCTACGACCTGAGCGAGGACGCGTCGACCGAAACCGCCATGGTGTTCGGTGAGCTCTACCGCAACGGCGCCGAGTGGAAGTTCCGCGCAATCGGTCAGGGCTATGCCTCCGGTCTCGCCGGAATCGCACGCGACTACGGTGTGAACGTCTAGTTTGTCTGTTTCGATACGTAGGTCCTGACATTGTTGCGGGACCTACGTATCGTCACGTCATGTCGAACACCACGTTCTGCCCATAGAAAGGCCACGATTCCGTGTTGCGCATATTCGGCGCGTCCATCGTCGTCACCGTCATATCGCTGATAGTCGCGTTCCTGTACGGCGGACCCGAGGCGCTGGCGCTCTGCGCAATCCTCGGCATCCTCGAGGTCTCGCTCTCCTTCGACAACGCGGTCATCAATGCGACCGTCCTGCAACGGATGAGCGAGTTCTGGCAGAGAATCTTCCTTACTGTCGGCATCCTCATCGCCGTCTTCGGTATGCGGCTCGTCTTCCCGCTCGCAATCGTCTGGGTCACCGCTGGTCTGGACCCGTTCAGGGCCTTCGACCTGGCGCTGAACCCGCCGGCCAACGATGCTGCGAACTTCCCGAACGGCGATCCGAGTTACGAGACCCTGTTGACCGACGCGCATCCGCAGATCGCGGCGTTCGGTGGAGCGTTCCTGTTGATGCTGTTCCTCAACTTCATCTTCGAAGAGCGTGACATCACCTGGTTGTCGTGGCTGGAGAAGCCGCTCGCCAAGGTCGGCAAGCTGGACATGATCCCGGTTGTCGTCACCGGTATTGCACTGATCCTGGCTGCCGAATTGCTCGCCGCCGACGACAAGGTCGCGACCGTTATGGTCAGCGGCATTCTCGGCATGGTCGTCTACATCACGGTCGACGGACTCGGCTCGATGTTCCACCCCGAAGACCACCAAGGTCCGTCGGGTGCGGCGCTCGCGACCGGCAAGGCAGGGTTCTTCCTGTTCCTGTACCTCGAAGTGCTCGATGCATCGTTCTCGTTCGATGGCGTCATCGGCGCATTCGCGATCACCGCAGATCCGATCCTCATCGCCCTGGGCCTCGGCTTCATCGGCGCGATGTTCGTCCGGTCGATCACCGTGTACCTCGTTCGCAAGGGCACGCTGTCGGAGTACGTCTACCTGGAGCACGGTGCACATTGGGCGATCGGCGCGCTGGCCGTCATCCTGATCATCACCGTCGGAAATATCCACATCCCGGAGGTAGTCACCGGTCTGGTCGGTGTGTTCCTGATCGGCGCAGCATTCATCACCAGCGTCATCCGCAACCGACGCGAAGATGCCCGCGAGGTTGAGTTGGAGAAGTCGTCGGCTAGCTAGCTCGAACGGTTCGAAACAGCCGCACCCATCTCGATGGGTGCGGCTGTTGCTATCTGGCGGTCGCCATGTCGAGGTCGACGCGGGGCCGGAGCCACGCGGGTAGCCAGGTCGGCGGGTTGTCGGGAGCCTGGTCGAGATCGCCGCCGGCGGGGTCGTCGATGAATCCGTACCGCACGAGGTCTTCCTGTGGGCGGTAGATCTGGCGGATCACCAAGGCGCAGAGGGCAATAACAGCGAGGTCGCGAATGACGACGGTGCCGGTGAACCACTGCTCGGGCAGCCCTTTGTTGCTTTCGCCGAGGTAGTAATACATCCGCGGCGCCCATAACACGGCGTCGATGCCCATCCAGGCCAACAGAATTCGGCGATGGGGGAGAGCCAGCACGGCGAGCGGCACCAACCACAGCGAATACTGCGGGCTCCACACCTTGTTGGTCAGCAGGAAGCCGGCGACGACGAGTAGACAGAGTTGCGCGACGCGAGGTCGGCGCGGAGCGGTCAGTGCGATCCAGACGACGACCGCGCACACCGCTACGAACGCCACGAGCGAGACCAGGTTGAGTAGGACAGGCTTTTCGCCGTCAGCCAACTGACCGTCGAAGCCGGCCCAGCCGGTGAACGAGGTGACCACGTTGTAGAGGGAATCGGGATCGGCGTGGCGGTCGGTGTTGAATCGGAAGAACTCGGACCAGCCTGTCGGAAACAGTGCAGCGATCGGCAGATTCACGAGCACCCATGCGCCGATCGCTGCCCCGAATGCCGGTAGCCAGGACCGTATCTTGCCCGCGCGTAAGCACAGCACGAGTAGCGGTCCGAGCAGAAGTAATGGATACAGCTTCGTGGCTCCGCCGATGCCCAGCAAGACGCCTGCGAGTACCGGTTGCCGTCGTGCCCAGGCCAACATTCCCCCGGCGGCGAACGCCGTGGCCAGGGGATCGAAATTGGTGAAGGCGTGGACGATGACAAGCGGCGAACACGCAACCAACGCTGCATCCCACACCCGTCGACCTGCCAAAAGCGCAGTCGCCCACACGGTTACGAGCCAGGCCATTGCGAGGCCGAAGGCCACGATGTTGAAGTAGATCGCAACTTCGATCGCACCGGGCAACCATGATGCGGATCGCCACGCCTTCGTGAGCCCCATCGACGCGTACTGGTAGAGCCCGGAAACGACGGGGTACTCCATGTACCGCACCTGGGGCTGACCGCCGGGCCCGTCTTCGGTCCATGACTTCTTGTACGGAAATGCGCCCTCGATCAAGCGCTCGGCGCCATAGAGCGGCACCGTGTCGGAATAGCACAACGCCGTGTACTGCCGGTTTCCACTCCAGTCGAGGCCGAGTTCACCGTGCGGACCGTTCGGCGCCTGCTGAATACACCCTGCTTTGGTGAACCAGCCGAGGCTGAGGAACACGACGGCAAGCAGCATCAACACCCGCATCGGCGTGAAGAACCGGGTACGGCCGACGAGCGCGTGCGCACCCACCGGACCGCCGACGACCTTGGACAGCTCGCTTGTCAGTGGGTCGGTGCGGCCGGGAAGATCACGCCACTCGGCCGACCGCAGGTCACCGGCGATCGGTGCAGGACCGATCCACGTCCGTTCGTCTGTCACCGGTCGAGGCTACCGTTGCGGCTGCAACTGCCCGCCGTTGTAGTTGTACTGCGGCACGTTGTTCGGGGCCACGTTGTTGGGTGCCACGTAGTTCGGTGCAACTCGGTTGGGCGCCACGTTGTTCGGTACGACGGGTTGACCAGGCAGCGGCCCAGGTTGTGTCGTCGTCGCAGCTGGTGGCTGTGTCGTCGGCTGTGGTTGCGTCGTCTGCGGTTGCCCACCGGGGACCGGAATCGTGATGCCCGGGAGGATCTCGATCGACGGTGGCAGGTTCAAGGTCGGCGGTGCCTGCGTCGTCACCGTCGGCGTGGTCGTCTTCGGCGGAACATACGGCGCGGTGTAGTCGGGAACACCTGCCTGACCGGCGATCTCACCGGGCACGGGGAAGCTCTCGATGTCGGTGCCCTCCAGCGCGCCGTTCATCGTTTCCTGCCAGATGTCGGACGGCAGGCCGGAGCCGTAGATGGGTCCGCCACCCTTGTTGCGGAGCGGCAGTCCTTGCGGAGTACCGACCCAGACCGCGGTCGACAGTGACGGCGTGTAGCCGACCATCCACGCGTCCTTGTTCTCGCCGGTGTCGCCGAGCTGGCTGGTGCCTGTCTTGGCGGCTGACGGCCGTCCGTTGGCGAGCTGGTGGCGGTTCGAGTACGCGGCGATGGGCTTCATCGCCGACGTGACGTTGTCCGCGACAGCGGCGTCTATCCGCTTCTCACCCGACGGATTGCCGCGGTCGAGCAGGACGTTGCCGTCTGCGGTCACGACCTTCTGGACGAAGTGCGGCGTGTGATAGGTGCCGGACGCGGCAAGCGTGGCGTACGCAGATGCCATGTCGATCACGCGAGATTGGTACTGACCGAGCACGATTCCGTTGTTGGGACCGGCGCCGTCGGGTTCGGTGAGCGTCTTGCCGACACCGGGAATCTCCTCCGGAATGCCCGCACGGTGGGCGACGTCGGCGATCTTTGCCGGTCCGTCGGTCAGCGCGATTTCCATCCGGTAGAAGCTGGTGTTGAGCGATCGCTTCAAGGCCTCGGCGATCGTGCAGGTGCCGCAGGATTCACCTTCGACGTTGCCGATGCTGATGCCGTTGACCGTCAACGGCGAGCTGTCGTACATCTTCGACAGCGGAATGCCGGCCTCGAGGTTTGCGGCCAGACCGAAGACCTTGAAGGACGAGCCGGTCTGCAGGCCGGAGTTCGCGAAGTCGAAGCCCTTGCCGTCGGCGCCGCCGTAATACGCGCGGACCGCACCGGTCTTGGGGTCGATCGACACGACAGCAGTGCGAAGATCTTCCGGCTGGTTCTCCATGGTCGACGTCGCCGCGTCGACAGCTGCGGTCTGTGCCTTCGGATCGATCGTCGTGGTGATCTGCAGTCCCTCGGTGTTGAGGGCCTGCTCGCTGATGCCAGCGTCGGTGAGCTCACGCAACACCTGCGCCTTGATCAAGCCCTCTGGACCGTTGTCCTGATTAGGGTTCGGCAAGCTCGCGAGTGGGACCGGCATCGGGTAGTTGGCGATCTTGCCGTCCACCTTTGCGACCAGCGTGTCTCGTTCGGCCGAAGGGAGCGTGCCGCTCTCGACCATGCCGTCGAGTACGTAGAGCCAGCGAGCCTGCGCTTCGGCCAGGTTGGTTTCCGGGTCGAGCTGCGACGGCCGCTGAATCGACGACGCCAGGACCGCGCCTTCTGCGACGGTGAGCGCCTCGACCGGCTTGTCGAAGTACGCCTTCGACGCTGCCGCAATTCCGTAGGCGCCGCGACCGAAGTAGATGGTGTTGAGGTAGGCAGCGAGGATCTCGTCCTTGCTCCACTCCCTGGTCATCTTCGATGAGATGACGAGCTCGTGCATCTTTCGCGTGATGGTCCGGTCGTTGCCGACCAGCGCGTTCTTGACATACTGCTGCGTGATGGTGGAGCCACCGCCGGCGCTTTCCTTGCCGAGGATGTTGTCGCGGGCAGCGCGGGCGAATCCGGAGATCGAGAAGCCCGGGTTCGAGTAGAAGTCGCGGTCTTCGGCGGAGATGACGGCATTGCGAACGTGAACGGGTACCTGATCGATGTTCACGTCGGTGCGGTTGCCCTCGGGCGGCACGACCTTGCTGATGACTGAGGTGCCGTCGTCGGCGTAGATGGTCGCCACCTGGTTGGTCTTGATGTCGCGAGGTACGTCGACGATCACGTAGGCGACGAGGAACGCGACCATCGGCAGCACGAGGAACAGGGCGACGAGGGTGTAGAGCACGCGCCGTACGGTCCGCCAGCGGGACTTCTTGTTGCGGGGCGGTTTGCCGCCTCCCGACCCGCCGTTCTTCGACACTCCTAGCGGACCGCGCGGCGGCGGTGGGGTCGAAGCGGTGCGTGGGCGTTCCGGCGTCTTGCGGACCACGGGAGCAGGCTCCTGGCGCGGACCGTCGGAGATTGCGCCGAACTGAACCGTCGCAGCTTCCGAATCAGGTCGCTGGGGCGGCAAGGGCGGGATTCTTTCGCTCGCGTGACGCGCCGGACCGGCTGTGCGCGGGAGCGGCATGTTCGGCGGCGGAGTCACGTTGCGCCCAGAGCCCCGAGGCGGTCCGGACGGTCGGCGGGGTTGCCCGCTGTTTTCCGGCAGGTCGTCGTGGGGAAAAGTCACTGAGCAAACTCCCGTGGTCGTGAACGGTCTTCGGCCCGGTTCAGGACAAAGTCCTGGAACCGCCGATGTATGTGGGCTATTCGATCGCGGTGCGCCGGCTCGCTTCGTGGGCTTGCGACGAGCGGCGTGTGCGCTTTGGCGCGGGGGCGACCCCGAGGACGTACGACTGAACCAAATGGTTCCAGCTGCATGTCCTGCACACTTCGACGACGTGCACGGAGAATTCTTCGTGCGTAGCCGCGAGTCGGACCAATTCTTCGGACGTTCGAGCCGATCCGGAGACCGGTCCGAGCCTGTCGCCGAACACCCAGGATACGAGAGTCAGCTGTTCTTTTCGGCAAATGGGACACACGACACTGCTGGCCCGGCCGTGGAACTTGGCGGCACGAAGCAGGTACGGACCCGCGTCACACACCTCGGATACACCCGTTCGTCCGGCGTATACCTCGGCCAGCAGGGACCGACGCTGAAGCGCGTAGTCCACGACCTGCCGCTGTATTCGCACGAGAACCAGAGTACGTCCGTTGCCTTTCGGTGGGGGCCGTTGGGCCTTCTGCCGTGTCGGTTCCCAGGGCGTGTCCGGAAAAACTAAGCTGTGCGCGTGCCGCCCTCGCTCTCCCCGAAGAAGCGCGCGAACGACAACGATCGCGCAGATACCGCCAGGCGCCTGGACGAGGCGTATGCCGACGGTCAGCTTTCTCCGGGCGAACACGAAGAGCGGCTGACCACCGCGTTGCACGCCACCACCTTGGGCCAGCTGGCGGCACTCACCGTGGACCTGCAGTCCGGGACCGTGCTGCCGTCGATGACGAAGCCACGTGCCCGCAAACAGCACAACATCGTTCGTTTTCTGGTTCCAGCCATCGTGACGTTGCTGGTCATGGGTCTACTCATCTGGGCTGCCGGCGGCAGAAACGAATCCGACGACGAGGTGAATACCGCTGGTGAGCAATACAGCTATCTGACCCCGCGCGGACTGGCCGAGGTGATCGCGGCGATTCGCGCCAAGTTCGGCAACGCAACGGTCGACGATCTGACCGTTTACCCCGGGTACGCGGTGGTTTTCCGTGCAGCTGAAGATGCTCCGCTGCAGCAACTGAGCTACTACTACAACGGCGAGTTCCGCGAGCCGACCGACTCGGGCACGCGCAAGGACCTTCCGATGGTCGATCTGAAGACGGTGGACATCATGAAGGTCGCGTCCGTTATCGCTGGTGCCGGCACCAGCCTGAACCTGAGCCGAGTCGACCAGAGCTACCTCGTCATCAGGGCGGGCGAGGAGGAACCTGAAGTGCTGGTCTTTGCGAGCAACGACAAAAAGGAGAGCGGCCACCTCGCGCTCGACATCCACGGCTCGTTCCTGGCCGTGTACCCATCCGGACAATAGGAGCGGACCGTGGCATACAGAGCTGAGCCGCAAGTCCGGGCGCGCGACCTCGATCGGTCGACGACGATTGCCGTATTGGACAACGCTCGCGCAGACGGTCAGCTCGATTACGGCGAGCACCAGTCGCGCGTCGAACGTGCGAGGAACGCGGTCACATTGACGCAGCTGGATGCGTTGGTAACCGATCTGCAAACAGCGCCAGGCTCAATGGCGCCGCCCGTTGCGGCGCCGCGTGCATCGCAATTCCCGTGGTTTCTCGTCGTGCTGATCGCCGTCGGCATCGCCCTCGCTGCGTGGTTGGTGCTCTCCGGGAAGCCACCGAAGGCGGATGTCACCGACACCGCGACCACGTCGACCGCGCCGACGACGCTGCTCCCCACCGAGGCCGTACCCATCGTCGCGCCGAAGGTGAACCTGACAACAGCAGACGGTCTGCGGACCTTCACCGAGCTGTACCGGGCGAAGTTCGGCGACACCTTGGGCGATCAATGGCTGTTCTACCCCGATGGGCCGTATGCGATCGTCACTCGCGCTGAGCAGGCGAACCGGGACCGCGACTACACCTTCCGCGGTGGCTTCGAGCCAGGCTCACTCGACTCCAGAGACCCGAATACCCAGGTCATCGACTTCGGCGCGGTCAACGTCGACGCGATGGCAGGCCTGATGGCGAGTGCTCCGCAGCTGCTCGGCGTGCCCGACGCGAAGGTGGGTCACGTGGCGGTCCGCACAGAACGTGGCGGTCCCGCGATCTACGTCTTTGCCGACAACGAGGTGCACGAAGGCGGCTATATCAAGGCCGCGCTGGCCGGTGACATCATTTCGCTGCAGAAGAGCGGTCGGTAGTAAGCCCAACTTCGCTCGACCAGCCAGTCTCGGCACACTATGTCCGTCGACTGTGTTGAGCAGCACTATGTGAAACTATATCGGTGCGATATAGTTAGCCATCGCATCAAGTAGTTATGGTTGTCGACTCGAAAGGGGTGTGGTCCGTGCTTGAACTGGCAATTCTCGGGCTACTCCTGGAGTCGCCAATGCACGGTTATGAATTGCGGAAACGATTGACCGGTCTCCTCGGGGCCTTCCGCGCTTTCTCTTATGGGTCGCTCTATCCGACGCTGCGCCGTATGCAGGCCGACGGATTGATCGCCGATGAGGAAGGCGTTGTGGGTCCGATCAAACGCCGTGCGCGGCGTGTGTACGAGTTGACTCCGCTCGGCAGGAAACGCTTTGCCGAGCTTGTTGCCGACACCGGTCCGCAGAACTACACCGACGATGGCTTCGGCGTTCACCTCGCCTTCTTCAGCCGCACGCCCGCCGAGGCGCGCATGCGGATTCTCGAAGGCAGGCGACGTCAGGTCGAGGAGCGCCGCGAAGGGCTCCGTGAGGCCGTCGGGCGCGCCAGTGGCTCGCTCGATCGCTACACCAAGCAGCTCCACCAGCTCGGCCTCGAATCCAGCGAGCGCGAAGTGCGTTGGCTCAACGAACTGATTGCCGCCGAGCAATCAACGACATCAGCATTACCTAAAGAAGGAGAGCCCGACCATGGGTGAGAACAGCAGCACGGTGCGCGTAGCCATTGTGGGCGTGGGTAACTGCGCTTCCTCCCTGGTGCAGGGCGTGCAGTACTACAAGGACGCCGACGAGACCGCCACGGTCCCCGGTCTGATGCACGTGAAGTTCGGTCAGTACCACGTTCGCGACGTCAAGTTCGTTGCGGCCTTCGATGTGGACGCGAAGAAGGTCGGCTTCGACCTCTCCGAGGCGATCTTCGCGAGCGAGAACAACACGATCAAGATCTCCGACGTGCCGCCGGCCAACGTCGTCGTCCAGCGTGGCCCGACGCTCGACGGCATCGGCAAGTACTACGCCGAGACCATCGAGCTGTCCGACGCCGAGCCGGTCGACATGGTCAAGGCGCTCAAGGATGCCAAGGTCGACGTGCTCGTCTCCTACCTGCCCGTCGGTTCGGAGCAGGCTGACAAGTTCTACGCACAGGCGTGCATCGACGCCGGCGTCGCGTTCGTCAACGCGCTCCCCGTCTTCATCGCTTCGGACCCGGTCTGGGCCCAGAAGTTCAAGGACGCGGGCGTCCCGATCGTCGGCGACGACATCAAGAGCCAGGTCGGCGCCACCATCACCCACCGCGTGATGGCGAAGCTGTTCGAAGACCGCGGCGTGCTCCTCGAGCGCACCATGCAGCTCAACGTCGGCGGAAACATGGACTTCAAAAACATGCTCGAGCGCGAGCGCTTGGAGTCGAAGAAGATCTCCAAGACTCAGGCCGTCACGTCGAACCTGACGCGCGAGCTCGGTGCAGGCAACGTCCACATCGGTCCGTCCGATCACGTCGGCTGGCTCGACGACCGCAAGTGGGCCTACGTCCGCCTCGAAGGCCGTGCCTTCGGTGACGTTCCGTTGAACCTCGAGTACAAGCTCGAAGTGTGGGACTCGCCGAACTCGGCAGGCATCATCATCGACGCGGTCCGTGCGGCGAAGATCGCGCTCGACCGTGGCGTCGGCGGACCGGTGTACCCGGCCTCGGCGTACCTGATGAAGTCGCCTCCGATCCAGATGGCCGACGACAAGGCACGCGCCGAGCTCGAAGCCTTCATCATCGACGCATAGCCCTAAGGCGCGATGCGGTAGATCCGTTCGGCGGTCGCAGCGAATATGTCTGCGACCGCGGCGGAACCGCGATCCCGTACCAACTCGACCATGGTCGCGACATTTGCGGCCATGGTCGATACTGGTTTCTCCAGCGGTGAGTTCGAGCCCCACATGCTGCGGCCGCTGCCGAACACGTCGATGACGTGGTCCGCAAGTGGCTGCAGGCGTGCCACGAGTTCGGGGACTGCGACCGACTGGCCCCGCAGCGGAAGCTGATGGCCGAGCACCGGCAGCGTCAGGCCGGACACCTTCACGACCACGTTCGAGTGTTGCGCTACGGCGGAGAGGTCGTCACGCCAGGCGTCGAAGAGCCCGCGTCGTTCGGCTTCGGACCGTCCCGTGCTCCGACCCACTGGCCCGAGCACGCCTGCGGGTGTGCCGAAGTGGTCGAGCACGATCGTCGTGTCGGGGAACCTTCGTGCAAGCTCGGTGACATCCGGTAGATCGTGCGAATAGACCCAGGTCTCGAACACCAGGTCGCGCTCGGCGAGTTGTCCGAAGCCGTCCAAGAATCGCGGTTGCATCAGCAGCCGGTTTCTCGTCGTCCAGGAACGAACGCCCTTGTCCTGGTGATGTGCTGCCAGACAACGGATTCCACGAAACAACGGTGACGCGTCCGCGTGCGCATCCAGCACGCTTCCGAAGCGCGGCGAGGACGGGTCGGCGGCGCCGATGATCGCCCCCAGCCTCGGCGCGCCGTCGCCGAACGGCAATCCTGCAATCCATCTCGTCTCGTCCACGGGTGCCAGCTCGCCACGACCGTGCCAACCCGAGTCGACGTGAACGACAGTGTCGATCGGCAGATCGCCTGCGTCGAATCCGTATTCGTCGAGCAGATACGGGTTGACCAGATATGCCGGATCGGCGATGGATTCCCGGTCCGAGCGCGAGACGAACTTGAATGCGAGATCCAGCAGCGGCGGCACGTAGACCAGCGGGTTCAGGGTCAATCGCCAGTCACGTGGGGTCGTACGCGGATCCCACTGATGCATGTGCGCATCAACGATCCGAGTCGGTGCGGTCATCCTGGAAGAGGTATCACGATGCCTGGGAAGATCTCGACATTTCGCAGCGGCGGCAGCTGCGGTATGACGATCGGCGGAACGTCTGGTGGCGGCGGAGCCTCGGAAGTCGTGGGCTTCGCGGGAGCGGTATAGGTCGGAACGCCTGCTTGGCCGCCGATCGGATCCGGCCACGGGAACTTCTCGTTCTCGGTTCCCTCCAGCGCGGAGTTCATCGTCTTCTGCCAGATGTCGCTGGGCAGGCCCGAGCCGTAGATGCTCGCACCGTTGAGATTGGTGATCGCCTGAGCTTGCTCGGTCCCCATCCACACCGCGGTCGACAGCGACGGCGTGTAGCCGACCATCCAGGCATCTTTGTTGAGGCCCGAGTCGCCGAATTGCGCAGTACCGGTCTTGGACGCGGATTGCCGCCCACCCGCGAGCTGGTGATTGCGGGAGTATGCCGCGATCGGCAGCATCGCCTGTGTGACGTTCTCAGCGACGGCCTTCGGGATTCGCTGTTCGCCCGGGTCGGGTGTGCGATCGAAGAGTACGTTGCCGTCCGCGGTCACGACCTTCTGCACGAAATGGGGAGCGTGGTAGACGCCGGATGCGGCGATCGTGGCGTACGCCGATGCCATATCGATGGCCCGCACCTGGTACTGGCCGAGGACGATGCCGTTCTCCGGCGGCCCTCCGTCCTGCGTCAGAGTCTTGACCGGCAAGCCGGGAATGTTCTCCGGGATGCCCGCATCGTGCGCAGCCTGTGCGACCTTCTCCGCGCCGTTGACCATGTCCAGCTCGAGGCGGTAGAAGCTGGTGTTCAGTGACTGCTTGAGTGCCTGCGCGATGGTGCACGTACCGCACGTCTCGCCACCGACGTTCGTGATGGTCAGACCGTTCCCGACATTCAACGGCGCGCTGCTGTACATCGCCGAGAGCGGGATGCCTTCCTTCAGCGCGGCGATCAGGCCGAACACCTTGAATGCCGAACCGGTCTGCAATGGAGCTTGGGCGAAGTCGAAGCCGGCTCCGTCGAAGCCGCCGAAGTAGGCGCGGACCGCGCCCGACCGCGGATCGATCGACACGACAGCCGTGCGTAGCTCGGCAGGCTCACCCTCCATCACGCTGTTGACCGAATCGATCGCTGCGGCTTGCGCCTTCGGATCGATCGTGGTCGTGATCTGCAGACCGCCGGTGTTCAGATCCGAATCGCTGATACCCAGCGCGGTCAGTTCGTTCTTGACCTGAGTCCGAATGAGTCCCTCAGGGCCGCGCGCGGCGTTCTCGTCGCCGACCTCCGCAGCGGGAACGATCGGCGGAAAGGCGATGCCCGCGCGTTCGTCCGACTTGAGGACGCCCATCTCGACCATTCCGTCCAACACGTAGTTGAAGCGTTCGGTGAGCTGGGGTAGGTGCGTTTCCGGATCGAGGCGCGACGGGCTGCGTACGACCGAGGCGAGGATGGCGCCCTCGGCAAGCGTCAGGTCGCGCGGAGCTTTGTTGAAGTAGGACTTAGCGGCAGCCGCGATTCCGTACGTGCCGCGACCGAAGTAGATGGTGTTGAAGTACGCGGCGAGGATGTCGTCCTTGCTCCACTCGCGGGCCATCTTCGCGGAGATGACGAACTCGCGCCATTTGCGGCCGACCGTGCGGTCGTTGCCGACGAGTGCGTTCTTGACGTACTGCTGCGTGATGGTGGAACCGCCGCCGGCGCTTTCCTTGCCCTGAATGTTGTCGCGGGCCGCGCGCAGGAAGCCGGTGATCGAAAAGCCGGGGTTGCCGTAGAAGTTGCGGTCTTCGGCCGACAGCATCGCGTTGCGGACATGAACGGGGACTTCGGACAGCGGAACCTCGGTCCGGTTGCCCTCGGGAGGCACGATCTTGCTGAGCACGCTGGTGCCGTCCGAGGCGAAGATCGTCGCTACCTGATTGGTCCGCATGTCGGATGGGCGTGGCACTTCGACGTTGCGGTACGTCCATGCAAAAATCGATGCTGGAACGACGATCGACAACACGATGAGGAATGCGAGCGTCCGGCGCACGTAGCGCCACTTGGACTTCGGCTTCTTTTTCTTACGGTGCCCGCTTGCGTCCGGCGAAGCGGCGGTTTCAGTATCGGACACAGCGGAATCCGAATCGCTCGAAGGCGTCTCGGGCCGCACGGCCGTCGACCGCGATGCGGTCAGCGTCGTGTTCTGCTGCGAACTCACGAGTAATAGCCTCCGGACTCCAGGACGCCTCCCACCTGGATCCTGCGTCGGGTCGAGACTTCACCCTAACGGTTACACGCCGCAAAAGCACAGGATCGCGCAAGCAACGGTTGCATACCGGCTCGGCAAATCTGAAAATCCGCGAACCGCGGCGTCAGCTCTTGACGCCGCCCGCAGTCAGCCCGGAAATGATGCGGCGCTGGAACAACAGCACCATGATCACCAGCGGAATCGTCACGATCGTGCCCGCCGCCATGATCGCGGCGTACGGAATGTCGTGCGGGTCGTTGCCCGAGAAACGAGCAATCGCGACTGTGACCGGCTCGGTTTTGTCCGAGGACAACAGGCTTGCAAGCAGGAACTCGTTCACCGCGGCGATGAAGGCGAGGATCGCTGTCGTGAACACCGCGGGTGCCGCTAGTGGCAGCATCACCAGGCGAAATGCCTGCGGACGGCTCGCGCCGTCGATGCGTGCGGCCTCCTCGAGTTCCCACGGCAACTCAGCGAAGAACGACGCGAGGATGTAGACCGTCATCGGCAGGACGAAGGAGATGTTCGGAATGATCATCGCCTGGTATTTGCCGATCCAGCCGACCTCGGTGAACAGCTGGAACAACGGCGTGACGAGGGCGACCACGGGAAACATCGAGGCGCTCAAGATCAGCCCAGCGACGACGTACCTGCCGCGGAAAGTGATGCGCGCCAGCGCATATGCAGCGAACACTCCGATGGTGAGCGCGATCAGCGTCGTCACTCCGCCGATGATCACGCTGTTCACGAGCGCGCGACCGAAGTTGCTGCCCTTCTCGGTGTCGAAGGCGTTCTCGAAGTTCTTCGTCGTCACGTGGGTCGGCCACGGGGTCGTGTCGTAGGTGTGCGACGCATCCCGGAACGCAGTGACCGCCATCCAGTAGAACGGCGCGAGCCCCCAGACCAAAATGATGACGACGCCGACGTACACGCGTAGCGAGCCGAGCTTGAACTTGCGCGCAGGGACTGCGGCAGCGGTCTCCGGTTTGCGGTGCGTCATTTTCGTTGCCCCCGGCGCTGGTCTTCCTGCGTGCGAACGACGTTGGCGCCGAAGCCTTTCACGAGCAGGAAGGCGATGATGAAGATCATCACGAAGGTGATAGTCGACAGTGCCGAGGCGCTGTTGGCCGCATTCGGTTGCCGCAGTTGATCGATGACGAGGATCGAAATGGTCTGCGTCGCGTCGTTTCCGCTGGTCAAAATCGCAGGCAGGTCGTACATCCGCAGCGCGTCCATGGTGCGGAACAGAATCGCGACCATCAGAGCGGGCTTGACCAAAGGAAGCGTGATCTGGAAGAAGCGTTGCCGGGCCGACGCGCCGTCGACGCGGGCAGCCTCGTAGACGTCTTGGGGAATCATCTGCAGGCCCGCGAGGATCAGGAGCGCCATGAAGGGCGTCGTCTTCCAGACATCGGCGATGATGACCGCGAAGCGCGATGGCCATTCGTCGGACGTCCACAGAATGTGGGTGCCGAACACCCGGTTGACCACGCCGTCGTAGGCGAACATGTACTCCCACAACCGCGACGTCACAGCGGTCGGGATAGCCCACGGAATCAGGACTGCTGCGCGAAGCAGTGCACGGCCCTTGAACGTCTTACCCATGACGATCGCCATGCCGAGACCGATGACTGCCTCCAGCGACACGGTCACGACGGTGAAGAACAGCGTCACGCCGACAGCAGCCCAGAACTGGGATCCCGTCGTTCCGGGCGGGCACGCAGCCGTTCCCCCAGAGGGCGAGGCGCATTCCTGAAGGAGCCAATGCGTGTAGTTCGAGAACCCGGCGTTCCCACCTTCGACGAACAACTGCGTCACGGGGTCGAGGCCCTTGTCCTTCGAGAAGGACATCGTGATCGCGCGGACGATCGGGTAACCGATGACGACCGCGAGCGCGATCATCGCGGGCCCGATCAGCAGCCACGCCCGCAAGTCGAGGCTCGCGAGCCGCGCTTTCGCGCTGCCCGAACGCGCACCACGGCCGGGAGACTTGCTCCCGGCCGTAGTGGGTTCTAGCTCGGCTCCGCTGGCTTTACCAGCAGGAACAGCCATAGAAATTCTCCCGATTTACTTGCCTGCAGAAGCGATGCCTGCCTGCATGTCCTTGATCGCCTGATCGACCGACTTGTCACCTTTGAGAGCAGCGTAGGCGTTGTCCTGGATTGCCTTCGACACGGCGGGGTAGAACGGCGTGACGGGTCGCGGCACGGCGTTGAGGATTCCTTCCTTCAACGTCGGCAGGTAGCCCATCTTCTCGATCAGTGCCGGATCGTCGTAGAGCGACGTGAGGACCGGCGGGAGCGAGCTCTCGCCGATGATTCGCTGCGCCTGCTCGCCGATGAGGTATCGGAGGAAATCGAGCGCGGTCGCCTTGTTCTTCGAGAACGCACTGATGGCGACGTTGTAACCGCCGAGCGTCGAGGTGCCCTTGCCGTTGACGCCTGGCAGCGGTGCAACGCCGACCTTGCCCTTGACCGCTGAGCCGTCGGCTTCTGCGGAGGCGTAGACGTTCGGCCAGTTGCGCAGGAACAGCAGCTGGCCCTTTTCGAATGCCTCTTGGCTCTTCGGCTCGTCGTATTCGATCGCCTGTGCCGGGATGTCGCCGCTCTTGAAGCCGTCGACGAGGGCTTGCAGGCCTGCTCGCGATTCGGGGCTGTCGACCACCGGCGTCTTGCCGTCGGGGCCGACGAACTTGCCGCCTGCTGAGTTGATCGCCTCGGCGGTGTTCACGGTCAGACCCTCGTACTGCTTGAACTGACCCGAGTAGCAGCCGATGTTGTTCTGCTTCGCGACCGGGCACGACGCGATCATTTCGGCCCACGTCGCCGGTGCGTTCGGGACGAGGTCCTTGCGGTAGTACAGCAGGCCGCCGTTGGTGTTCTTGGGTGCCGCGTACAGCGTGCCGTTGTAGGTGGCGCTCGCGACGGTCGCCGGAATCAGCGCCGAGGTGTTGAGCTCGAACGCTTCCTTGAGCGGCTGAATCCACTGGTTGGCCGCGAACTCCGCGGTCCAGGGCACATCGAGCGCGACGACGTCGTAATCGGACAGCTTCGCCTGTAGGTGCTGGACGAGGTCGTCATGCTGCTGATCGGCGCTGTTGGTCTGCTCCTTGAACGTGACCTTCTCGTTCGGGTGCGTCGAGTTCCACTGGTCGATCAGCTGCTTCACGACACCGGTCTCGGTCGTGTCCTTGCCCTCGACGTACGTGATCGGCCCGCGGCCTTCGGCCTTGCTGGTGTCGGTACTTCCCGTAGACGTGCCCGAGTCGCTGGAACACCCGGTGACGGCGAGGAGGGCGGCTGCGGCTGCGGCCACCAAAGCCTTCGGAAGCAATGCATTGTTCTTTGACGACATAAATTCTCCATCGGGTAAAGGGTCCGGCGGCAGCAGCGAGCAGACGCCCGAGGCACATCGCACGATACTTTGGCACGGAACCGACAGGAACGGAATCTGTCGGACATTCCCATTAGTCTCGGCGCGGTGAGTTCAGACAAGATGCTCAGCCGAATCGGAGGGCTGCTGCGGCAGGCAGAGTCGACCGACAATCCGCACGAGGCAGATGCTTTCATGGCCGCCGCGCAACGGTTGGCCACACAATCATCGATCGACCTCGCCGTCGCCCGCTCGCACGCGGCGAACCGAGAACGCCGAGCGGTTCCCGCGCAACGCATGATCCGTATCGGCGAGCCTGGACGAAAAGGCCTGCGGACCTACGTCCAGTTGTTCGTCAACATCGCGACGCCCAACGACGTGAAATGCGACGTCGCGCAATCGTCGGCTCAGGTCTACGCGTACGGCTTCGACACCGACATCGACGCGTGCGAGGCGCTGTATTCGAGCTTGCTGGTCCAAATGGTGAAGGCGTCCGACGCCTACATCAAGTCCGGGAAGTATCGCGAGAAGGAGCAGGTCGCGGGCGTCACGGCGCGGCTGAATTTCCAGCTCGCCTTCGCGGCGCGGATCGGTGCGCGGCTGACGTCGGCGAAGGACGAGGCGACGGCGGAGAACCTGGCTGCCTCGGCGACATCGGCAGGCACCGCGCTGGCTTTGCGCGACAAGGAAATCGAGCTGCGCGACTTCTACTCGGAGACTTCCAAGGCACGTGGCACCTGGCGAGGATCGAGGGCGAGCGCCGGTTACTCCGATGCCGCGCGGCGGGCGGGGGACCGCGCTGGACGGTCCGCGCGGTTGGGCACGGCGCCCGAATTGGGTGCGGCGCGGGGGCAGCTGAAGTGACAGGGGCGAGCGAAGCGACGGGGGAGTGACGCAGACTCGGGACAGTCAGCGGGCCCGGGTCTACGACGCGGACCAGCTGGTTCGCCGCGTGTTCGACGGCGCCGACGAGCACGGCGTGCGGGAGTTGGAGCTGTTCGGTTCGAAGATCACGCTGCCGGTGGAGCGAAAGTTTGCATCGGTTGAGTCGATCCAGACGTACGTCGATGCCGTGCTGGGCCTGAACTGGGTGCGAGCGCAGTGGGAGCGGGCGTCGGTACCGGTGACGGTCCGGGCGCGTGGGGGTGAGCGCGCCGCGCATTACGAGGGCAGCACCGCGACCATCGCGGTCCCATTGCACCGCGGTGGGACTGCATGGGCACTGCGGGAGTTCGTCGTACTGCACGAAATTGCCCACCACCTCGCACCACCCGATGTCGAGTTGGCGCCGCACGGTCCGGAGTTCGTGGGTCGCTACGTCGAACTGGTCGGTGAGATCGTCGGTGCAGAAGCTGGATTGGTTTTGCGGACGACGATGTCGGAGTGCGGCGTACGCATCGGTTGAACTCAGCGTGTCCGCTGGCGGCGTGAAAGACTGAGCGACCCAGGTACTCTCGGACACCGATAGGGAGGGCACACTTTGGAGACCGCATACTTCCTGGTGCCGTTTGCGGGCGGTCTCGTGGCCATGATCTTGCGGTTGCCTCCGCTCGTCGGATTCCTCGGCGCCGGCTTCGTGCTCAATGCCATGGGCTACAAGGAAACCGAAGCACTGGAGACGATCGCCGATCTCGGCGTGACACTGCTGTTGTTCACGATCGGTCTCAAGCTGAATGTGCGGACCCTGCTGCGACGCGAGGTCTGGGGTTCGTCGAGCATCCACATGGTCGCCTCGACCAGCGTCATCGTCGGTTTGGTGCTGATCCTGAAATTCACCGGCATCGCACTGCTCGCGGACTCGACGTGGAAAACCGTTCTGGTGCTGGCGTTTGCACTGTCGTTCTCCAGCACGGTCTTCGCGATCAAGGCGTTGGAGGAACGCAGCGAGACGAGGTCGTTGTACGGCCGTATCGCGATCGGTGTCCTCGTTATGCAAGACATCTTCGCCGTCGTATTCATCACCGCATCGACGGGCCACATCCCCAGCCCGTGGGCTTTTCTCCTGCTCGGGCTCATCCCCGCCGCTCCGATCATGCGCGCGTTGTTGCCCCGAGTCGGTCACGGGGAGATGCAAATCCTCTACGGCGTGGTGCTGGCACTCGTTGTCGGCTACGCGCTGTTCACCCACTTCGGGTTGAAGGGTGATCTCGGCGCGCTGATCGTCGGCATGCTGCTCGCCTCGCATCCATCTGCGGGTGGTCTGTCGAAGTCGCTGTTCGAGATGAAGGAACTGTTTCTTGTCGGCTTCTTCGTGTCGATCGGGCTTACCGGCTTGCCGACGTGGGGATCGCTCGGCATCGCGTTGCTGCTGCTCATCGCGCTTCCGTTCAAGGGCGTGCTTTTCGCGCTCATCTTCTCCGGCTTCCGGCTGCGGTACCGGACCTCGACGCTGGCAGCACTCAATCTGACGAACTACTCCGAGTTCGGTCTGATCGTCGCCGCGATCGCCGCAACCAACGGCTGGCTGAGCGACGAATGGCTGGTGGTCGTATCGCTGACCGTCGCGTTGAGCCTCGTCGTTGCTGCGTTGCTCGACACCTTCAGCGACGCCATCTACGAGAAGGCCGCCGACGTCCTCCCGAAACAGATCCCGGCCAAGTTGCATCCGGGGGATCAGCCGATCGATCTCGACGATGCACGTGCGGTCGTCCTCGGGATGGGCCGTGTCGGACGAGGCGCCTACGACCGCCTCGTCAACCACTACGGGGTCAACACACTGGGCATCGAGGTCGACGAAGACAAGGTGCGCGAGCTGAAACGCGACGGCTACCACGTCGTCGAAGCCGACGCGACCGACTCCGATTTCTGGGACAAGTTGACCATTACCGGCACGGTCGAGCTGGTCATGCTTTCCATGCCAGACCACTCCGGAAACATCTTCGCGATGGAGCAACTGCACCATCGCAAGTTCGCCGGCAAGATCGCCGCCATCGTCAAGTACGCCGAGGAGATGGCTCCGCTACGCGAGTTCGGCGTCGACGCGGTCTACCACATCTACGACGAAGCTGGTCAGGAGTTCGCCGACAAGGCCGCCGAGTCCGTCGGCCTCGGCCCGGTCTGAATCACCCCTCGTGAGTCTTTTTGGAGTCCCTGGACTCCAAAAAGACTCACAAGCAGGTCAGAGGCCTAGCGACCCGGCGATGAACGGCCAGGACTTGTGGAGGTCTTCCTCCCAGTAGGCCCATGAGTGAGTGCCGGTGGCGCGGAAGTCGACGACCGCGGGGATTGCGAGTTCACGTAACCGGTTCGCCATGTTCGCCGTGCAAAAGTTCGTGGCCGCTTCAATGGGGGCACCGACTGCGATGAGTGAAGGCAGGTTGATACGGCCGTCGGCAACCCGCGGATTTGCGGGTGTGTCGTTGATTCCGGGGATGCCGCTGCCGGTCGACATGTAGATCTGCGTGCCGCGCAGCTTCTCCGCGTTGACCACCGGATCGTGTTCACGCCAGCCCGGACCGTTCAGCGGGCCCCACATGTTTTCGACCGAACCGCCGCCACCCCAGGTTTCGACGGTCAGTTTGATCGCGTTCTGACCCAAGGGATCGCTGGACTGCACGCACCCGCTGTATGCCGCGATCGACTTGTACTGGCCAGGATTGTCGATCGCGAGGTTGAAGATCGACGTCGCGGAGCTCGAGATTGCTGCCAGGGCTCGCGAGCCGTTGGTGTTCAACTCCTTGTCGAGCAACGGTGGCAGTTCCTTGCCCAGGAACGTCGCCCACTTGTTGCGGCCCACGCGCGGATCGTCACGGATCCAGTCCGTGTAATAGGAGAAACGTCCACCGATCGGGACGGCGACGTTCACGTTCTTGTCGCGAAAGAAGTCGACGTAGTCGGTGTTTCTGGCCCAGGTCGCGCCGTCGACGCCACCGCCAGCCCCATTGAGCAGGTACAGCAACGGACGAGGCTGCGACCGGTCGGCGGGAAGCACGACCTCGATCGGGAAAGTTTGATTCATCGCCGCAGAGTGGACGTTGACGACCATCTGACGGTCGTTGACGTGCTCGACAGACTCGACGTAGGACCCGCCTGGCTCAGCTTGCGCGACGTTCGGACCGGTCACCGCGCACGCGGCAATAATCGGCACCGCTACCGCGATACGCCTCCATCGAGCAATCCTGCTGAGCATTGTGTTCATCTCTCCGTTGTGCGGCCGGTAGCGATCCTACGCGAGGCGTCGACCGTCCGACGTTGCGAAGAAATGGATGTGACCGGTATCCGCATAGAGGTGCACCCGCGCGCCTTTCGCCGGCGGATTGCGCCAATCGGCGCGCGAAACGATCTGATGATCGGTGACGCCCTCGCCGACCGTGCGGCCGTAAACGTAAGCGTCAGAACCGAGTTCCTCGACAACGTCGACTTCCATCTCGACTCCGAGTGAACCGATATCGAAGTGTTCGGGGCGAATTCCGACGACGACCGATCCGTCGAGCGACGCGTCGACGACGTCACGTGAGACCGGAATCTGCCAATCGCCGATCTTGACTGAATCGTTGTTGATTTGCAGCGTGAACAAGTTCATTCCCGGCGAACCCATGAACCCGGCAACGAAAACGTTGACCGGCTTCGCATACAGCTCACGCGGCGTCGCGCACTGCTGCAGCAGCCCGTCCTTGAGGACCGCGACGCGGTCGCCCATCGTCATCGCCTCGACTTGGTCGTGGGTGACGTACACCGTCGTGGTGTCGAGTCGGCGCTGGAGCTGGGCGATCTGCGTCCGCGTCTGCACGCGCAACTTCGCATCGAGATTCGACAGCGGCTCGTCCATGAGGAACACCTGCGGCTGCCGGACGATCGCGCGGCCCATCGCGACGCGCTGCCGCTGACCGCCGGAGAGTGCTTTCGGTTTGCGGTCGAGGTACTCCTCGAGGTCGAGCAGTCGGGCTGCCTCGAGCACCCGCTGAGTGAGGACGTCCTTCTTGACCTTCTGCAGCTTGAGTGCGAAACCCATGTTTTCGGCGACGGTCATGTGCGGGTACAGCGCGTAGTTCTGAAAGACCATCGCGATGTCGCGCTCTTTCGGTTCCTTGCGGGTGACGTCGTTCTCGCCGATCAAGATCCGACCGGCGTCGACGTCTTCGAGGCCGGCGAGCATGCGCAGGGACGTGGATTTTCCGCAGCCCGAGGGTCCGACGAGTACGAGGAACTCACCGTCTTCGATGTGGAGGTCGAGTTGGTCGACGGCGGGGGTGTCGGACCCTGGATAGAGCCTCGTCGCGCGGTCGAAAGTCACTGAAGCCATGAAGAACCGGTCCCTTCACCGGCAGGAACGTGCCGGACGATCCGAAATAAAGGCGCTGCGGGCGCAGCCCGTGCAGTATGGCGCACACGGGCGCACGGTGCCCAACGCCGGTAGCCTCGAACGCATGACTCACCCGATCCGCATCGGAGTTCAGCTTCAGCCACAACATGCACCGGATTACGGCCTGATTCGTGACGCGGTGTTGCGCGCCGAGGACGCGGGCGTCGACATCGTCTTCAACTGGGACCACTTCTATCCGCTGACCGGCGACGCGGACGGTGCGCATTTCGAGTGTTGGACCATGCTCGGCGCGTTCGCCGAGCAGACCGAGCGAGTGCAGATCGGCGCGCTTGTCACCGGCGGCGGCTACCGCAACCCGGACCTCTTGGCAGACATGGCCCGGACCGTCGACCACATCAGCGGCGGACGGCTGATTCTCGGTATCGGTGCAGGTTGGTTCGCCAAGGACTACGCCGAGTATGGCTACGATTTCGGCACCCCTGGAACACGATTGGCGCTGCTCAAGGAGTATCTGGCACGAATCACCGCGCGATTTGCGGTGTTGAATCCCGCGCCGACTCGGGAGATCCCGATCTTGATCGGCGGCGGCGGTGAGCGAAAAACGCTGCGACTGGTCGCGGAATATGCCCACATCTGGCACAGCTTCTCCAATCGTGAGGTGCTGGCACACAAGTCGGAGGTCCTCGCGGAGCACTGCGCGACGGTCGGTCGCGACCCCCGCCGGATCGAGCGGTCCGTGAGTTGGCCCGGTGCCGAGGGTGCACAGGCATTCGTCGATCAAGGCGTCTCGCTGTTCACGATCGGCAGCAGCGGCCCGAAATACGACTTGTCGAAAGTGATCGAAGCGGTCCGCTGGCGCGACGAGCGCGAACCCGAGGCAGTCACCGGATTGGCGTAGGGCGCTCCGTAAGCTCCGCGCCGCTAGGTGATCGACACTTGCCAGCGGTCGTCGAGCGAGCGGTGGGCACCGCTGAAACCTTCGTCCGCCGCACGCCGACCGAGCACGGCGACATAGGTGAGGAAGACTCCTTCAGCGGCGAGCCCGATGAGGATCTTGAGTGCGGTGGGCATGCTGCTCGGCGTGACGAAGGCTTCGATCGCGCCTGAGAAGAGCAACACGACGACGAGGCCGAGGGCGACCGCGCCGGTCGTCTGGCCTTGCTTCGCCAATGCTTGCACTCGGCTCAGCCTGCCGGGGTCGATCAACGTCCAGCCGAGCTTCAAACCCGCGCCGCCTGCAACGAATATCGCCGTGAGTTCGAGAATTCCGTGCGGTGCGAGGAAGCCGAAGAAGGCGTCGAGGCGATCGGCGTGCGCCATCAAACCGCCCGTGACACCGACGTTGAGCGCGTTCATCACCAGGACGTAGACCGCGGGCAAGATCAGAAACCCGAGGAACAACGCGATCGCAGCGACCCATGCGTTGTTGGTCCACACCTTCGCCGCGAACGACGACGCCGGGTACTCGGAGTAATAGGTCTCGAATTCCCCGCCGGGTTCGGTCACGCGCGCGATCTTGGCAGGGCTACCCAGCGTGGACCGTGCGGCGGCATCGTTGGCGACCCACACGCCGACGACTGTTGCGGTTACGAAGAAGACCGCAGCAACGGCCGCCGCCCAGCGCCACGCGCCGTACACAGCAGCGGGAAATCGGTGGGTGAAGAAGAGGACGATTTCGGGCCACAACTCTGACCTTGCGCCCATCGCCCGTGCCCTCGCGCGGGCGACGAGGTCAGTGAGCGGGCCGACGACGCCTTGGTCCGGCGCGACCGCCTGCAGATGCACGAGATCCGCTGACGCGCGCTGATACAGCGCGACCAATTCGTCGGATTCCGAACCGGTCAGCCGACGGCGTCGCGCGAGTTGATCGAGGCGGTACCACGCCATGATTCGACCGTGTACGAACGAATCGAGTTCCACCGCTGACGCCCCCTCTACCGATCGATTCGAATGTTACCCTCGGGCTTTCGGAGGGGGTGGGCACGAGATGGCGGGATTCGTTACTGGCGAAGCGGTAGCGCTCGACCTCCCGATCGCGCGCGTGCCGACTCGGTGTTTCGCGTTTCTGCTCGACCTCATGGCACAGATCATCTTGTTCATCGGCATCGAAACTGTGTTGGCACTGACCTTCTCGCGTGCAGATCCCGCCTTGGTCGCCGCGCTGACGTTGATCGTCATCGTGGCGGTGCTGGTCGGCTATCCGGTCGCGTTCGAGACGCTGACGGCAGGCCGCACTCCGGGGAAGATGGCGCTCGGACTACGCGTGATTCGGGCCGACGGCGGACCGATCGAGTTCCGGCACGCCCTCACGCGCGGACTATGCGGCGTCATCGTCGATTTCTGGATGCTCGGGATGTTCGGGTTCGTCGCGGTCGTGTCGTCGACCGCCTCGGAACGGGGTCGCCGGGTCGGTGACCTGTTGGCCGGAACCGTCGTGATCCGGGCCGAGCGGGTGTTCATCTCGACTGCGCTTGTCTATCCGCCACCGCGAATGCGAGCGTGGGTTGCGACGCTCGACGTCAACGCAGTGCCAGATGATGTCGCCTTCGAGCTAAGGCAATATGTTCGGCGGCTGAAGGAAATGTCGCCGCGAGTGCAGTACGAGCTGGGAGTGATTCTGGCGCAACGAGTGTGCGCCGAGATGCGCACCGCTGTGCCGTTGTACGTACACCCGAGCGAGGTGCTCGCAGGCGTCCTTGCCGAGCGGCAGCGGCGAGCGTTGATCGCGGCCTGACGGGTTACATCGTCCCGATGCGTTTGAGTTCGAGATATTCGTCGGCCAGTGCGGCCGGTAGTCGATCTGGCGGCGCCGCAACAACACCCACGCCGACTCGCCGCAGCGCCTCGGTGAGGCGATCACGCTCTGCCAGGGACCGCTCCGCCGCCGCAGCGTCGTACAGGGCTGCGGGCGATCCGCGTTGACCGGCCAGTCGCGTGACCTCCGGGTCGGTGACCGACACCAGCAACACGTGATGGCGGTGCGCCAGGATGCGGATCGCTGCGAGTAGATCTGCTGCAGGCCAACCACTTTCGAGGCTGGTGCACCACACGACCAGGCTGCGACGCTTGGTCCGTCGTACCGCGGCCTCGACCAAGCCACGGCAGTCGGTCTCCGCCAGTGTCGGTGCGAGTGGAGCCATGGCATGCATCAGCTTCTGCTGCAAGCGTTTACCCGCAATTCCGGTAACCTCGGCGCGGACCGCACGGTCGTAGGCGAGCAGGTCCACGGTGTCGCCCGCTCGCGAGGCCAGGCCGCCCAGCAGCAGCGCTGCTTCCATGCAGGTGTCGAGCCGAGTGCCGTCGCCCGTTCGACCCGCGCTGGCCCGTCCGGTATCGAGGATGAGTAGAACGTGCCGATTGCGTTCGGGCCGCCACGTGCGGACGATGACGTCGCGGGCGCGGGCGGTGGCACGCCAGTCGATGGACCGCACGTCGTCACCCACCGTGTATTCGCGAAACGAATCGAACTCCGTGCCCTGACCGCGCACCGAGGCGACGTTGCGGCCTTCCAGATGCTGCAATTGCTTGACCTTGGAGGGCAATTGGCGTTCGCTTCGGAACGCAGGCAACGCGCGGACCGTGGCGGGGACGGTGTGGCGAAGCTGCCGCCCTGCGAGCCCGAGCGGTCCGATGACCCGCACGGTCACCTCACCGGCGTTGCGATCGCCGCGACGGTCAGGCTCGGTATCGGCGACGAATGTGGCACTGGCGGCTGGCGGAAGGTCGGCGCGCTGGGCCTGCTGCTTCACGCCCGCACTCGGTGGCCAGTCGTCCCACACCGTCGCGCGTACCCGTCGACTGCTCGTGTTCACCACTGTCAGCGGGACCTCGACGCGTCTGCCGAGCCGCACCGTCGTTATCCGCGGGCGAGACACCGTGACCTCACGAATGTTGCCCGCATCGTGGATGTCACCGGCGGCAATGGCCAGCACCAACGCGGTGACGACGATGACACCGATCCACGACGGCAGCGCGACCGCGACGATCAGCGCGCCGGCCGCTGCGAGGACGGCCAAACGTCCGGTGACGACCAGTTGCGTTCGCACTACACCGGCACCGGAACGCCATGCAGTAGGGCGGCGAGCACGGCTTCGGGTGTGGCGCCGTCGAGTTCGGCTTCCGGCCGCAGGAAGAGTCGATGCCGCAGCACCGGCACCGCAACCGCCTTGACGTCGTCGGGCGTGACGTACCCGCGACCGTTCAGCCATGCGAACGCGCGCGCCGCCTTGAGCAGAGCGGTCGCCCCGCGTGGGGAGGCACCGTGCTGGACCGCGGGTGACAACCGCGTCGCGCGTGCGACATCGACTGTGTAAGCGATGACCTGCGGCGCGAGCGTCACCGTTGTGACCGCCTTGCGTGCGGCCTTGATGTGACCCGCAGTGGCGACAGCTTCGACGCCGGCCGCTGCGAGGTCGCGTGGGTCGAAACCCGCCGCGTGGCGTTCGAGAATGCGGTATTCGTCGTCGCGTCCTGGCAGTTCCACGTCGACCTTGAACAGGAAGCGGTCCAGCTGCGCCTCGGGCAGCGGATATGTCCCCTCCTGCTCGATGGGGTTCTGGGTCGCGACGACGACGAACGGGTCCGGCAGCAACAGCGCCTGACCGTCGACCGAGACCTGTCGCTCCTCCATCGCTTCCAGCAGTGACGATTGCGTCTTCGGGGGCGTCCGGTTGATCTCGTCAGCGAGCAAGAGGTTTGTGAAAACCGGCCCTCGACGGAACGTGAACTCAGCGGAATGCGGATCGTAGATCTGTGATCCGGTGACGTCGCCCGGCATCAGATCGGGCGTGAACTGCACCCGGGCGTATTCGACGTCCAGCGATTTCGACAGCGCGCGTACCAGCAGCGTCTTCGCGACACCTGGCACACCCTCGAGCAACACATGCCCTTCGCACAGCAATGCAAGGACGAGGTAGAGGACGGCGTTGTGGTTGCCGACGACGGCCTTCCCGATCTCGTGACGGACCGCGCCCAATGCCGCGACTGCGTCGGCGGCACCTACTTCCTTCGAGACATTCACTGAATCCGTCATCGTGCGCGAATTTCCCCCTCTATCGAGTCCAGCCCGTCGGCGATCGCGATCAAGCGCTCGTCGTCGTCGACGGATCCGTACAGTACGAACGAAACGTGGTCCGGTGTGTGACCTGTCTGTGCGGCAACAGCTTTCACGATCTGGTCGCCGGGTGAATCGAGCGTCAGGCCTAGCCTCGGCAGCAATCGGCGCAGCGTCGAGGTTCGCAGGACCGAGGCAACGTGCTCACGATCGCGCGATCGTCGATACAGACGGGCGTGGGCGTTCGTCAGCTCCGTCGCGGGCGCCTCGACCGGCAGCTCGGGCGGCACCAATGCGCCACGTCGCCGAGCGCGCCACAGCGCCAGCAATACCGCGGCGACCAACAGCTGCAACCCGCCGTACTTGACGGCTGCCGGGACGTGGTCGAACAGCGTGTCTTGGTCTTCGCGGTCGGACGATTTGTCGTCACCGTCGGACGGATAGCCCGAACGCGGGTTTCCGCTGTTGTCGTGTTGGGACTTGTCGGGTGGTGTGGCCGGTTCGGGCACCGAGCAGCTGCGCGGGAGGACAAGCAGAACGAGCAGCAGGACCGCGATTATCGCCACCACCGTCCACAGCTTGGGCGATTTGAGAAAGTCCGGCGGATCGAATCGTCTACGCCTGCCACCGGGTTCGCGGTCCGTGGCGGTATCGGCGACGACATCGGCCGGCGGCGGAGCGTTCGGGGAGAATCGGTCTACCTTCGCTATCAGTGCGTAGTCGTAGTCCGATGCCTGCTTGCCGCCGTAGACGACCTCGTCGAAAACGACTGCCGACGCGGTCAATCCGACGGCCTCGTCGGGCAGTTGCTCCGCAGCCGCGGCTGCGGTCTCGTCGGCCGTGCGCGACCGGCGAAGCTCGACCACCCCGCCTTGTTCGAGCCCGCGCACGACCGCGCGGAAGCGTTCGCGTACCGCGCTGTTGTAGTCGGCGTTGGCTGCGGCCTGTTCCGCGGCGTCGCGATGTGCGATTGCTGGACCGAGCGGCTCCGGTTCGGGTGTGCGGTCGGTCATGCGTTCGCCTTGCCTGGCACTACGGCGGTATACAGGTCGAGCGCCTCACGGCGGCAGCGTCGATCGATGTAAGCGACTGCACGCGTCGATGATTCGACGAGGATGCATCCGGCGGCCACAACGAGGAACGAGACGCTCGCCAGCAGCAATTCGCCCCACTCCATGCCATCGACCGCGACGTCGACATACTGCGGACCGAACCACAGTGGCAGGGCTAGAACGGTCAGCACGGTGTACATCGAAGCCCAGACCGCGAGCAGTTGCCCGGTTGCGCCGGTGGTCAATTCTCTGGACCGGCGAACCGCGTCGTATGCCGACCGGTTCTCGTCGACAAGCACCCCGCTCGCCACGAACCCGCGTGCTGCGAAGTAGGCGAACGCACCCAGGGCGAGAAGCAAACCGAGGATCACCAGCGTCGCCGCGGGCGCCCGATCGGACGCAAACAGTACAACCACCAACGCGACACCTGCGGCGAGCACGAGTTGCCAGAGCTGCAGTGCTGCATTTCCCACGACGTGACCACGCGCCCGAACGAGGACGGCCCGGGTAGTGACCGTCGAGCCATGGATTGTCATGCTTGCCGCCGTCGCCGCGATACTCCCGAGCACGACGCGGACCAGCCACCCGGCCACGAATGTGGCTATCAGAACGCTCAACTCGACATCCGAATCGACTGCTCCCGACGATCCGGCAGCGATCAGTCCGACCAGCGCGACCAATACTTCGGCGGCAACGACGGCGATCAACATCGACGTTGCGAGCAGCCGCAGGTTCGCCTGGATGAGAGCGAACGGTAGGTCCAGGATTTCGCGGTACCCCAAAGGTCTGATTGGGACGGTCGCCTTCCCCCGGAGCATCGAACAAGTCTACCGGCGGCCCCTCCAACTAAGTTGTTTCCGCGTTCACCGGGACTTTGGTTCGTCATAGTGTGGGGCTCATAGGTTGCGCGATGTGAGCCTGAAACCCTTGTCGCTTTTCGTCCGCCCCAGCGGCGAATCCCCCTCGCTGCGCTCGACCGTCGGTCACTCGTCGCGACAGTCCGTGACGTGCGAGTACAAGTGCGGCAACGCGTGCTTCCACGAGGTGCCGAACACGTCGGACGGTGAGTACTTCGGCGACATCGTTGCCGCCGCCATGACCAGGCGTGGTGTGCTGAAAGGCAGCGCGGCGGCCGTTCTGGCCGTCGGCGCGGGCAGCCTCCTCGCGGCATGTGGCGACGACAAGAAGGCGTCGAGTTCAGCTTCGCCGACGGAGACGCCGGCTGGCACCCAGTTCACGGCCGTCACACCGAATGCCGAAGACGCCGTTGTCATCCCGGAAGGCTACGAGCAGGCGGTCGTCATCAAGTGGGGCGACCCGATCTTGCCCGACACGCCCGCATTCGACTTCGACAATCAGACGCCGCAAGCGCAGGAGCGGCAGTTCGGGTTCAACAACGATTTCGCGGGCCTGTTGCCGATCGAGGGCAAGCCAAACGCGTTCCTGCTGGTCTGCAATCACGAGTACTCGACCGAGACGTTCATGTTCTCCGGTTACGACCCGAATTCCCCGACCCTGCAACAGTTTCAGGTGGGTGTGACGACGCACGGACTGTCGGTCGTACAGGTCAAGGGCGAGTCGGGTTCGGGCAAGCTGACGCCCGAATTCGGTCCGTACAACCGGCGGATCACCGGCAACAGCGAGTTTCTCGTCACCGGTCCCGCGGCAGGCAGCGATCTCCTCAAGACCACGGCAGACCCGACGGCCACCAAGGTGATCGGCACGCTCAACAATTGCTCGGGCGGCGTAACTCCCTGGGGAACAATTCTTTCCGGCGAAGAGAACTTCAACCAGTACTTCGCGAACTTCGACACCGTTGCCGACCCAGCCGCGAAAGATCGGCTGAAGCGATACGGCTTTGTCGGCGCCGCGTCCTTACGGCGGTGGGAGAACTTCGACCCCCGATTCGACCTGGCAGTCGAACCGAACGAGGCGAATCGCTTCGGCTACATCGTCGAGGTCAACCCGTGGGACGCGACGTCGACGCCGATCAAGCACACCGCGATGGGTCGCTTCAAGCACGAGTCGGCGAACATCTACGTCACCGCCGACGGCACGGTCGTTGCGTATTCGGGCGACGACGAGAAGTTCGACTACATGTACAAGTTCGTGTCGTCGCGCAAGATGCAGCCGGGCAATGGTCAGGCGAGCATGCGCCATAACCTCACCCTGTTGGACGCCGGCACGCTGTACGTCGCGAAGTTGACCGGCAACGAGCCGGACCAGATCGATGGCACCGGAAAAATTCCGTCCGACAAGGGATTCAGCGGTACCGGCGAATGGATCGCGATCCTGAAGACCGGCGAAGACGGCAAGGGTCAGTCGCTCGTCGACGGCATGAGCGCCGAAGAGGTCGCAGTCTTCACGCGCTTCGCGGGCGACAAGGTCGGTGCCACGAAGATGGACCGGCCCGAAGATTTCCAGCCGAACCCGAATACCGGCAAGGTCTACGTCGCGCTGACCAACAACGACAAGCGCGGCACCGAAGGCAAGGCGAAGGCCGACGAAGCCAATCCACGCAACACGAACAAGAACGGCCAAATCCTCGAGATCACCGACGACCACGCCGGCACCGCATTCACCTGGACCTTGTTGTTGGTGTGCGGCGATCCCCAAGCCGCCGACACCTACTTCGGCGGCTTCGACAAATCGAAGGTCAGCCCGATCTCGTGCCCGGACAACCTCGCGTTCGACTCGTACGGCAACTTGTGGATTTCGACCGACGGCAACGCGCTGAAGTCGAACGACGGCCTGTTCTCGGTCGTATTGGAGGGCCCGAACCGTGGCGAGACCAAGCAATTCCTGACCGTCCCCAAAGGCGCGGAAACGTGCGGTCCGATCATCACCGACGAGCGCGTGACCGTCTGCGTGCAGCATCCAGGTGAGGAGGACGACGCGAGCGCTGACAAGCCGGCGTCGCATTGGCCCGATGGTGGTGCCACACAGCCTCGTCCGGCGGTCGTGGCGGTCTGGAAAACAGGTGGCGGTCGGATCGGCATTCAGGCCTGACAACCCTTAGGCTCTCAGCCCATGACACAGAGCAGGCCCGCCGGTTCGGCGGAGTGGATCTCGCGACGTAATTTCCTCTCCAAGGCCGCGGCGGCGACGGGTGCCGCAGTCATGGCGTCGTGGGCGGGCCCGATCATCGAGCGGGCCTATGCCGCCGACCCGAGCGGCACCGGATCGCTGAAAGACATCGAGCACTTCGTCTTTCTGATGCAGGAGAACCGCTCGTTCGACCACTACTTCGGCACCTTGTCCGGTGTTCGCGGCTTCGACGATCCGTCACCGGTGTGGCGGCAGTACGGGTACGAACCCGGTATCGGTCCGACGCCGACGGGGTACCAGCTGCCGTTCCGCCTCGACACGAATGCGGGCGTCAACCTCGACGGCGAGTGCATCAACGACCCGACGCACAGTTGGGGCCCGATGCACCAGGCGTGGAACGGGGGTGCGAACGACATGCACATGGTGGTCCACCTGGAGCACGAAGGTCCGGGGAACGGTCCGGCTGCGATGGGCTACTACACACGCGCCGACATCCCGACTCACTACGACCTCGCCGACGCCTTCACCATTCTCGATGGCTACCACTGTTCGGTCCTCGGTCCGACGGACCCGAACCGGTTGTACTGGATCAGCGCGACGATCGACCCGGACGGTCGGGGCGGCGGTCCGTTGCTGGAGACTCCGCTGCTGATTCCGAAGAACGTCTACACCTGGCGGACGATGCCGGAGAACCTCGAAGAGGCCGGAGTCAGCTGGAAGGTGTACCAGAACAAGGACGTCGGTCCGATCTCCAGCGTGGCGCTCGATGGAATGCTCGGCTGTTTCAAGCAGTTCAACGCACCCGGCACCAGCTTGTACGCGCGTGGCATCGACCCCGTCTACCCGTACAACTTCGAGACCGACGTTCGCAGTGGCAACTTGCCGCAGGTCTCGTGGATCGTCCCGTCGATCTTCACGTGCGAACACCCGTCGCTGCCGCCTGCGGGCGGTGCCGTCGGGATCATGCAGGTGCTCGACATCCTCACGTCCAACCCCGCTGTGTGGGAAAAGACTGCGCTGATCATCAGCTACGACGAGAACGGCGGCTTCTTCGATCACGTCGTTCCGCCGACTGCACCGCCCGGTACGCCCGGCGAGCACGTGACCGTACCGCTTGCCGGTATCAAGGCCTCCGACAACATCGCGGGACCGATCGGCCTCGGCTTCCGCGTCCCTGGCTTGGTGATTTCCCCATACACCCGTGGCGGTCTGGTGTGTTCGGACACCTTCGACCACACGTCGCAGCTCAAATTGCTCGAGACGCGGTTCGGCGTCGACGTGCCGAACCTGACCACCTGGCGCCGCAACACGGTCGGCGACATGACCTCGACCTTCAACTTCGCCGCGCCGCCGAACGCTGTTCCGCCGACTGTCACGCCGCCGCTTCCGAAGGTCGGTCCGGCGTTGGCGCAATGCGGTCCGAACATCGTGGCTGGTGTGCTCGAGCTCGGCACGCCGTACCCGGTGCCCCCGAATTCGATGCCGACGCAAGAAACTTCACCCGTCCGCGGTCGCCCCTCCGGCTAACCCCGTGCGCGCGTCTCACCCCTCCAGGGGTGAAATTCGCGCACAGTTCGATCAGGCGCAGATCCAGTCCAGGACGGAGGCGGCCGTCCAGGACTGCTGCATGCTCCCCAAGGGTTCGCCGGTGAACGGTTCGTAATACTCGGCGAAGCTGCCGTCGCTGGCCTGCCGCAAACCCTCGGCGCGCAACATCAACGACCGTTCGGCCCAGCCCCGACGGGCGAACGCCCACGAGAACAGCCAGCTCATGACCGGCCACACCGGTCCGCGCCAGTACTCCCGCGGGCGGAAGTATTTCGACACCGGCGATGTCGACGGGGGCAGCGCGTAGCGCAGGTCCGGGTGTCCACAGAAGCGCGGACCCTCGAAGATCTTGAGCAGGTTGCGTTCGGTCGCACGCGGGAGGCCGCCGCAGAGCAGCGGGGCGAACATCGCCAGCGTCTCGGTGCTGATCCACCGACCGAGGCGCAGGTCGAAATCGCGCGCCGCCCCGGACCGCTCGTCTGCCGTCGCGACGACGCCCTTCCGGAACCGGTCGGCCCACGAATGCAGTTCGCGAACATCGGCATTCGGCTGCCGGTACTCCTCGCCGATGTCTGCAAGCACGTCGCACGCGAGCGCGAAGATTGCGGAGACGAACACATCCTCGACCGCGAAACTCATCGTGGTTGCCAGCTCGACGTCGTCGTACTTGACTTGCCGCATTTGCTCGACCAGCCACAGGTAGCGGTCGTACTCCCCGTTGCTCGGCCGCTGCGAGGAGTCGGTGACGATCTGGGTGTCTGCGCGCTCGTACGGCGGGAGGTCGCCGGGAATCACGTTGCTGTAGGCCCGATCCCAACGAGGCGAGTTGTCCATGCCGGATTCCCAGCCGTGATAGAGCGTGATGCGACCGTTCTGGTCTGGATCGCGGGCGTGGGCGAGCCAGCGATGCCAGCGGACCAAGTCCGGCCAGCGCCGATCGAGAAACTCCTCGGCAACTGCACGAGTGCTTCTGCCGTGCCTGCGGGAATGATCGAGAATTCGTTGCAGCGCAATCGCATGGACCGGTGGCTGAGTAATGCCGGACGTATCCGGTCCGAGCGGTGCGAACGCGGCGAGTTCCTTACACTCCCACCGCGCCGGACCTGGGAAGTAGCCGTCGACGCCGTTGGCGAAGACGATGTGCGGGATCATCCCGTTCTTCCACTGCGCCGAGAGCAACGTGTCCAACTCGACGACCGCGCGCTCGACGCTCAACGGTGCGAGCCCGACTGCGACGAACGCCGCGTCCCAGCTCCACATATGCGGGTACAGGCGTGGTGCGGCGCTGGTCATCGTGCCCAGGTCGTTGCCCCGCAGCAGGTACGCCGCGCGCGCCGAGAGCTGCGTCGGGGTGAATCCGCGGTCGGCCATTCCCATATTGTGCGGCTACAGCGCCAGGTCCGCGCACTTTGTGGTGCCCGAGCCAGGAGATCGGGCGGGGCCTAGGCTCGGGCCATGCGACCGATCGCTCTGATCACAGGTGCCAGCCGAGGGTTGGGCGAGGCAATCGCCCGCGAACTTGCCGCCACTCACGACCTCCTGCTTGGGGCGCGGTCGGCGGACTCGCTGAGCAACTTGGTGACGGACCTGCCCGGCGCACGACCATGGCCGGTCGACGTCACGGACTACCCCGCTGTAGCCGAGGCGGTCCGGGGGATCGATCGGCTGGATGTACTCGTTCACAACGCCGGAGTCGCGTCGTTGGGAACGGTGGAGGAGTCGTCGGTCGAGCAGTGGCGAGACATGCTGGAGGCGAACGTGGTCGCCGTCGCCGAGTTGACGCGGCTTCTGCTTCCTGCCTTGCGAGCCGCGAACGGCCATGTCGTGCTGATCAATTCGGGTGCGGGTCTACGGGCACACGCGGGGTGGGGTGGCTACGCGGCGACCAAGTTCGCGCTACGTGCGTTCGGTGATGCGTTGCGGCTGGAGGAGCCGCAGTTGCGTGTCACATCGGTCCATCCCGGACGTATCGACACCGACATGCAGCGCGCGATCGTGGCGCGCGAGCAACGTGACTACAACGCCGACGAGTTCCTCACTCCGCAGACAGTGGCTCGGGCGGTACGGAATGCGGTCGAGACTCCGGGCGACGGTCACCCGACCGAGATCGTGTTGCGGCCCATCAATCGAAGCGGCTAGCGCGGACCGCGCTGAGCCGAGTCGCCGGGTACGTCATCGTTTGTCCACCGGTCCAGAGGGTTTCGGTGATGTCGTGCAATGAGACGAGAGTCACCGGGTCGTCACGACGCAGGAAGACCGAATCGCTCGCCACGACCTGAACCGGAATGCCTTCGCGGTGCCGCAGCGCGATCGGCTGGCCGCGGCGACCCATCAGGACACCCATCGGCGATTGGTGATCGGCTGTCTCGCATAGCAAATGCTGCAGCGGTCTGCCGATCAGATTCCCAGGGTCGTAGCCGAGCAGCTCCTCGAACGCCGGATTCGCATGAATCACATCGCCACCGGCGTCCAGCGCGACGATGGGAATTGGCAGCCGGTCGATGAGGACCAACGCGGGAAGGTTTTCGAGGTAGCCGATCGCCGTTTCCGGGACTGGCCTTCTCTTGTCGTGCATGCTGTGATCCCCGTCTCCAGTTATGCCATACCGTCTGTAACTGCATCGTGACCTTACCGATGCTGAATCGAGATAGTAGCTCAGGCATGGAGACACTTCGATCGTGAATCTCGAGTACTCAGCGAAAAAATAGTTATTGAGATACTTAACGATCGAAGCAAGGGTTGGGGCTACAGAACGATGTTGACCATTCGGCCGGGCACCACGATGACCTTGCGGGGAGTTTTCCCGTCGAGCAGTGCGACTACCTTTTCGTCGGCGAGGGCGGTCGACTCCACCGCTGCAGGCGTGGAGTCCGCGGCCACGGTGATCCGGCTGCGGACCTTGCCGTTGACCTGAATCGGGTAGTCCACCGTGTCTTCGACGAGCCACGCGGCGTCTGCGACCGGGAACGGTCCGTGCGCCAACGACTCGTCGTGGCCGAGTCGCTCCCACAACTCTTCCGCGACGTGCGGGGCGATGGGTGCGAGCATCAACACCAACGGTTCGACGACCGTCCGAGGCGCGCCATTCGGATAGTGCTTCGTCAGATGGTTGTTCAGCTCGATCAGCTTCGCGCCAGCCGTATTGTTGCGCAGCGCAACGTAATCGGCCGTCACACCCTCGATCGTCTTGTGTAGCAACCGAGTCGTGGCCTCCGACGGTGCGTCCTCGGTGACGCGGACGGCGCCGGTCTCCTCGTCGACGACTACTCGCCAAATGCGTTGCAGGAAGCGGTATGCGCCGACGACGTCCTTGGTCGCCCATGGTCGAGACGCCTCTAGCGGTCCCATCGACATTTCGTACATGCGCAGTGTGTCGGCACCGAAATCCGCGCAGATCTCGTCGGGCGCAACGGCATTCTTCAGGGACTTGCCCATCTTGCCGTACTCCTGGAAGACCTCGGCATCACCGAGGTAGAACTTGCCGTCCCGCTCGACGACGTCCTCGGCGGGCACGTAGACACCGCGGTCGTCGGTGTAGGCGAACGCCTGGATGTAGCCCTGATTGAACAGGCGACGGTACGGCTCGCTGGAACTGACGTAGCTCAGATCGAAGAGCACCTTGTGCCAGAACCGCGAGTACAGCAGGTGGAGCACGGCGTGCTCGACGCCGCCGACGTAGAGATCGACGCCGCCCGGATCGTTCGGACCGTACAGCTCCGGCCGCGGACCCGTCCAATACTGCTCGTTCTCCTTGGCGCAGAACACGTCCGGATTGGTGGGGTCGATATAGCGCAGCTGGTACCACGAGCTACCTGCCCAGTTCGGCATCACGTTGGTGTCGCGGCGGTACTGCTTGGGTCCGTCGCCGAGGTCGAGCTCTACCTCCACCCATTCCGTCGCCTTCGCCAGCGGCGGTGAGGGTTCGGAGTCGGCGTCGTTCGGGTCGAAGGAGACCGGTGCGTAGTCCTCGACCTCCGGAAGCTTCACGGGCAGCATCGATTCCGGCAGAGGGTGCGGGGCACCGTCGGCGTCGTACACGATCGGGAACGGCTCGCCCCAATACCGTTGCCGAGCAAACAGCCAGTCACGCAGCTTGTACTGAATCGTGCCGGCACCATGACCGTCGGCTTCGAGCTTCGTGATCACCGCGGCCTTGGCGTCCTCGATCGAGAGTCCGTCGAGGAACCCCGAATTCTTGACCGTGTCACCGTCGTTGACCTCGACGATCGGCAGGCCGAATGCGGTGGCGAACTCTTCGTCACGCTGGTCGTGGGCGGGCACGGACATGATGGCGCCGGTGCCGTAACCGCTCAAAACATAGTCGGCGATGAAGATCGGCAACTTCTGCCCGTTGACCGGATTGACCGCATAGGTGCCGAGGAAGACGCCAGTCTTGTCCTTGTTCTCCTGGCGTTCCAGATCGGACTTCGCTCTGATCGACTTGCGGTACGCGGCCACCGCGTCGGCGGGTGTCGCAGCCCCACCGTTGGTGCAGCGTGGATCGACGTCGCTCGGCCACGCGTTGGCGACAAGTTCGTCGACGAGGTCGTGCTCGGGTGACAGCACTACATACGTTGCGCCGAACAGGGTGTCGGGGCGTGTCGTGAACACCTCGATGCTGTGGCCGTCCGCCTCGAACGTCACCTGCGCACCGCGTGAACGGCCGATCCAGTTGCGCTGCATCGTCTTGACCTTTTCGGGCCAATCGAGATATTCGAGGTCGTCGACGAGGCGGTCCGAGTATGCGGTGATACGCATCATCCACTGCCGCAGGTGCTTTCGGAAGACCGGGAAGTTGCCACGCTCGCTGCGGCCATCCGCCGTGACCTCTTCGTTCGATAGTACGGTGCCCAGCCCTGGGCACCAGTTGACCAGCGAATCCGACAGGTAGACAAGGCGATGCGCGTCGACAGCCTTCCGGCGTGCTGCGGCATCGAGCTGACCCCACGAGCTGCCGTCAGGCAACGGCCTTGTACCCGAAGCGAATTCGGCCTCCAGCTCGGAGATTCGCCTCGCACGACCCAGCTTCTCGTCGTACCACGCGTCGTAGATCTGCAGGAAGATCCACTGCGTCCAGTGGTAGTAGTCGGGGTCGGTCGTAGCGAAGGACCGGCGCTTGTCGTGGCCCAGACCGAGTCGGTCGAGCTGGCGTTGCATCGTGACGATGTTCGCCTCGGTCGTGATGCGGGGATGGGTCCCCGTCTGAACCGCGTACTGCTCGGCAGGCAAGCCGAAGGCGTCGTAGCCGAGGGTGTGCAGCACGTTGTGCCCGAGCATCCGGTGGAAGCGGCCATACACGTCGGTCGCGATGTAGCCGAGAGGGTGCCCGACGTGCAGACCGGCTCCCGACGGATACGGGAACATGTCCTGCACGAACAGCTTGTCCGCAGGAACGGGACCTGCAAGCGGGCCGACCGGGTTCGGCGCATGGAAGGTCCCGCGATCGCTCCAGAGTTGCTGCCAACGCTGCTCGATCCGCCCTGCCAGATCGGCGTTGTAGCGATGCTCGGGTACTTCTGCGTTCTGCACTGGAAGACTCTCCCGTTCGAAATGGTCGCCATCCAGCCTAAAGCGTCGGTAACGGCAGTCCGCACCCAGCGCAGCGCTGACGCCGTCGGTCCGTATCCTTTTACTGTGCTGATCGTCGCGTGTGTGCTATTCCTCTTTGCGATTGTGGTCGCCGTCGTCGCCGTTGCGGGCCTCACGGGTCGCCTTCCGCGCAACCGTTGGGCCGGAATCCGGACACCGGAGTCGTTGCGCGACGATGCCACCTTCGAGCTGGCAAACCGCGTCGCAGCCCCCACCATGCTGGCGAGCGCAGTGGTGCTCGCACTCGGCGGCGTCGGGGCGATCGTGCTCGGCACCATCCCGGGAATTGCCGCTGCCGTCGTCGCTCTCGTCGCTGCGTTGGTCATTGCCGGAATTGGCGGCTCGATCGCCACTCGCGCTGCCGCCGCGTTGGAGCCGGCCGGTGCGTGCGGCCAGAGTTGTGGCGGATGCTCGCTGAAGGATTCGTGCGAGCAGTCCTGAGATAAGTGGCCTCCGCGTCAACTGGTGCTCATACTGTGCTCAGGGTTTGGGCCTAGATGAAAGGTGGCATGTGCGATGACGAGCGCAGATGTAGTCGCCTACGCAGTGACCGCCGCCGACACTTGTATCCCGAGTAAGCAGTTCCTGCGCGGCTATCTCGCAGGTGCGCTGCTGGCAATACTGCTTTCTATCGTGTTGCGCAGGTTCTACACGCGCAGCCTCATCGACAAGTCCAGGCCGTCGATGGCGTTGACGGCGCCAGAAATGGGAATGCTGTTCAGTGATCAACGCGCAGTCGTCGCTGCGCTGTCGCAGCTCCGGGCAGCGGACCTGATCGGGTCCGACGGTTTGGTGACCCGCAGCCTCGGCATGCACGACCGCCAGATCGGCCCGTTCACTCGGTCCGTGTACGACAGCGCAGCAACCGGATTGACCGGAAACGGGCTGACGTACTCGCTCACGGTCCCACTGGCGCAACTACGCACATCCCTCATCGATCGAGGCCTACTCGTCGGGCCGGATTACAAACGCGCAGCCCGGATGGCGGCGGTGCCGATCCTGGTCGTCGTCGTGATCGGCGTGCTCCGCATCATCGCCGGAATCATCAACGGTAAGCCGGTCTTCTACTTGATTCTGATCCTGATCCCGCTGATCATGGTGGGTCTGCTGATCACGCGGACGTCGCGACGGACCGCTCGCGGCACGGTCGAGCTGATGACCGCCGTGCGGCAGAACAGCCACCTTCGCCCCAATCGAGCCCCCGCCTTCTCGTCGTACGGCGGGACGAGCGCCGCGATGTCGGCAGCGTTGTTCGGCGGCGCCGCGCTGTGGCTGCTCGACCCGGCACTTGCTGGAGCTTCAGGAGTGTCGTCGTCCGATTCGGGTGGCGCGTGGTGGTCATCGGATAGTGGTGGCTCGGGGTCCGACAGCGGATCGTCGAGTTGCAGTAGCGGGTCGAGCTGCGGCGGCGGCTCCAGTTGCGGCGGTGGCGGCGGGGGCTGCGGCGGATGACGCGAGGCCGCATCTTCGATCCGGCAGGTGTGGCGTTCGGTGTCGTGGTTCCACTGGTTGCGGCGGGGCTCGGTCTGGCGTTGACGAGGTTCTGGCAGTCGCGACTGCCTGCGCAGATCGCGACGCACTGGAGCACTGATCGGCCGGACGAGTTCTCGGAGCCGATGTCGTCGGCCTGGCTGTTCGCGCTGATCATCGTTCTGATCGGGGGCGGCTGCTGCGGTGTTGCCGCTCTCGCGCAGGCGTTGCTGTTGATGCGGCGCGCCATGCTGTTGATCGGCTTGTCCGTGGTCGGCGTGCTGAGCACTTTGCAGATCGTGACGCTGTGGATTCAGCTCGACAAGACGGATGTGTCCGACGTCGAACTTCCGTGGGCCGCGATCAGTGTCGGCGTCGCACTCGGCTGCGTCGTCGGTGCAGTTGGCTCCGTGTTTCTGAAGGACTACCGGATCCGGCCTGCGGCTGTCGAGCGGCCCGACGCGAAGTTGCCGCGGGGCTCGGCTCACACGGTCCGGGATGTGGCGGGCTTCGGCCGCGTCGGCACGATCGTCTTCGCGGTCGTGGCCTTCGGAGCGGCAGGGTTGGCGTGCCGCGCGGTCGGGGGGATCTGGCCGCTGGTCGCTGCTTTCCCGGTCGTGGTGGTGCTGCTGGCGTTGATGCGATTCGAGGTGATCGTCGATGCGTCCGGTCTGCGGGTCCGCAATTTCGGTCTGACGTCGATCGACATCGGCATCGACGAAGTCACCGGCGCCAAGGTGGTCCACGTGAATCCGTTCAAGGATTTCGGCGGGTGGGGACTGCGGTCCAAGGGTCATCGGCGCTACGGCATCGTGACGCATACCGGTCCGGGGGTCGAGGTCTCGACCGCCGGCGGCATGACCGTGACCATCACAACCCAAAGCGCCGACGCCATGGCCGGGGCGTTGAACGCGTTCGCTGACGATCACCGCCCTCCCGTGCGCGCGTCTCACCCCTCCCGGGGTTAAATTCGCGCACGGTCTTGCTGCGTAGCCTGATCGCGTGCGCTGGCTGAGCAGAATTCCTATCGACGGGTTCGTGCTGTCGATCGTCGGCGTGGCTGTGTTGGCGACGCTTCTGCCCGCCAAAGGCGTCGGAGTGGACGTGGTCGAGTGGATCACCGCGATCGCGATCGCGGTGCTGTTTCTGCTCTACGGCGCTAGGTTGTCGCCGCGTGAAGCGCTCGACGGACTCAAACATTGGCGGTTGCATTCGGTCGTTCTTGCGTCGACGTTCGTGCTGTTTCCGCTGCTCGGTCTCGCTGCGCGGGTCCTTGTTCCCAGTGTGTTGACCGACGACCTCTACACGGGGCTGCTGTATCTGTGTCTGGTGCCGTCGACGGTGCAATCGTCGATCGTGTTCACGTCGATGGCGAAGGGCAACGTCGCCGGCGCGGTCGTCAGCGCGTCGGTGTCGAATATCGTCGGGGTCTTCCTGACGCCGCTGCTGGTGATCTTGCTGCTGGACACGACGGGTCATGCATCGGTCGACTTGTCGTCGGTCCTGAATATCGTTGTGCAGCTGCTGGTCCCGTTCATCGTCGGCCAGCTGATCCGGCCGTGGGTGGTGGACTGGCTGAAGCGCTACAGCGGCCCGACCAAGATCGTCGACCGCGGCTCTATTCTTCTTGTCGTCTACAGCGCATTCAGCGCCGGTGTACGCGAAGGGATCTGGCATACTTTGTCGCCGTGGCGAATTGCCGCGATCGTCGCGTCGTGTTGTGTGTTGCTCGCCGCCGTGCTCGCGTTGACCGCGTTGGCTGGTCGACTACTCGGCTTCGCGCGCGAAGACTGCGTCGTCATCGTGTTCTGCGGTTCCAAGAAAAGTCTGGCGACCGGTCTGCCCATGGCGACTGTTCTGTTCGCCGGGCAGCCGGTCGGCCTGATCGTCTTGCCGCTGATGATCTTTCATCAAGTCCAGCTGATCGCCTGCGCCGCATTGGCCCAACGGTGGGGCAATGCGGCGACGACGAACCGTGAGTGAATTTCGCCCTTGGAGGGGTGAGACGCGCGCACGGGGTGGGGCTAGGCCTTCGGTGCAGCGCCCCAGCGAACTGCGGCGGCGGCGGCGAAGTCACCGGCGTGGGCGAAGGCCGACATCAGGACCAGCGAACCGTTCGGAACCTTCCCTGCCTGGTTCTGCAGGTCGAGGGTGACGGGAATGCCTGCGCCGAAGAGATTGCCGCACTCGTCGAAGGTGTTCGGGTACTTCTCGTCGGTCAATTCCAGTGCGTCGCGCCAGTTCCGGAGGAACAGACGGTTCGGCTGGTTCGTCACGAACGTGTCGATCTCCTTCGACTTGACGCCGATCTCGTCGAGCACCGCGAATGCCACCTCTGGCACGAGGCGGTTGCCGCGTGCGAACACCTTGGTGATCTTCTGCTCGTTGAACGAGATGCGGAGCTGGCCTGTCCCGGCCTCCCAGTACTTGCGCTGCGGGTCGACCTCACCGGTCATGTCGCCTGCGAACTCGGGGTAGTGGCGGGCCACCGTTCCGAGGATCGGTGCTTCGTCCGATTTGCGGAGCAGGCCGACGCCCGCACCGTCGCCGGGCACCGTTGCCTGAGCGAGCTTTCGGACGTCGGTCTGAGTGAAGATCTGGCCGGCGCTGTTCTGCACGGCGACGATCAAAGCTGTTCGTGCAGTGGTTGTCTGCAGGAGAGTCTGGGCGAGCTTCATCATGTAGACGAACGATGCGCAACCGCTGTTGTGCAGGTCGATGATCCAGCTGGGGCTCATGCCCATGCGCTTGGCGAGGTCGGCGCCACACCCGATGACCGGCAGGTCCGGCAGCTGGGTGTGGGTGATGAGGATGTCGACGCCAAGTACTTCGTCGGCGCCGTTACGCTCGATGAGCGGAGCCATCGCGCGCTCGGCCATGTCGACCGCCGTCTCGCCCTCGGCGACGTGGTGACGGTTCTTCGGCGCACGGAACATGATGTTCTTGGCCATGCGGTCCGAGCGGGCGTACTGAGTGAAATACTCAGTGGGGACTCGGTTCTCGGGCAGGTAGCTGGCGATATCGACCAGGCTGACCGTCTGCAACTGCTCGTTCATGGGTGGTTCTCCAATGGGGGGTTTCGAAAGTCTTGAAAGGGTTGGTCAGCGCCCAGCGAGCGCTTCGAGGACTGCTCTGCTCGCCGCCGGGTCGCCGGCCGCGATTCGTGCGCTGCCGTCGGGATACGGTTTGGCGATGATTCCCGCTCGGCTGAGCGTGTCCGCGACTCCCGCACCTTGCACGTACAGGAAGTTCGCGAAGCTTCGGGGAACGCGAATGCGCCTGCGGATCAGAGCATCTCGCAGATATTCGCGTTCGGCGGTGATGCGCTTGACCCTTGCCTGGAGCTCGTTCTCTGCGGCGTAGGACGCGATTACCGCAGGTACCGCCGTGGCATTGACACCGAATGGCAACTGCCACTTGCGAATACGCTCGGCGAGCTCGTGTGCCGCGAATGCGTAGCCGATTCGCAGTCCCGCCAGTCCGTAGGCCTTCGAAAAGGTCCGCAGCACTACGAGGTTGGGGAACTTGCGCGTCAGCTCGACCGCATCGATCGAGTTCGCTGCGTTGACGAATTCGACGTATGCCTCATCGAGGACGACCACGACGCGACGCGGTACCGCGGCGAGGAACCGGCGCAGTTCGTCCTCGGTGAGCAAGGTGCCGGTCGGATTGTGCGGCCGGCACACCACCACTACCGATGTCCGTCGATCGATGACGCCCGCCAAACGCCGCAGGTCCTGGCGTCCTGCGGTGTCGAGCGGCACGGTCGTCGGCTGCACACCCACGATCGACGCCATGATCGGGTATCCGTCGAAGTTGGGCAGTGTGAAGGCAATCCGATCGCCCGGCCTCATAACGGCTTGCATGATCTGCATCGCGACGCCGGTCGCACCGGACCCGACGACGACCTGCTCGGGGTCGACGCCGATCCGATTCGCGATCACGCGGGGCAGCCGATCTGGCATGAACTCCGGATACTTGTTCGCATGCGCCATCACGCTGTTGAGCGCCGTCAGCACCGAAGGCAGTGGGCTGAAAGGGTTCTCGCTCAGCCCCAGCTCGAAATGCGGTTGCTCGGTGACCACACGGCGGTCAGGGAACGGCACTGTGGCGTCGATCGTCTCGATTGTCATGGCTTCGGCTCCGTTCCCTATCTGATGACTGCTAGTCCGGCGTCAATGCCCGGGCGGGGCATTCTCAATCCATCCACTTCGGCTTGATCGGGAGCCCATGGGTAGCGCGGTATTCGCAGATGGCCTTGAGGTTGTCCATCTCGAGCTGGTGGCCCGCTGCGAACATGTCCCAGAAATCGCCGACCCACACCGGGCGCCCCTCAGGCGCGAGCTCCGGGAAGGGGTTGTTGTCGTAGAACGGATGGCGGCAGTTGGTCCACAGCACAACGGATCCGGGCTTGTTGAAGACGACCTGCGCGTCGACGACGCGGATCAGGTAGATCATCCAGAGGTGCTTGCCCTGGTCCCATGCGCAGTGGTAGTCCACCGTCATGGCATCCGGGTTGGCGACCGTGCGGGTGTAGATCTCGGTGTGCTTGCCGATGCGGTCGTCGGAGACCCAGAGCCCCGGCTCGTCGGTCTCGACGAATCCGCGCAGGCTGTAGGTCCACTCCTCCAAGCTGCGGGTGTCGGCAAGGTACTCGTAGACCTCGCGCGGCGGAGCAGCGATGTAGGCGTTGACCGGGCAGTAGTCGCCGAAGACCTGCTCGTGCGGGTAGACCGAGCGAAGCATGTCCATGATGATCGGCGCGGTTTCGTCCTTGTCCGAGTTCTCGATCCGGAGGACTCCGGGGACGACGTCTTCGTCGATGTCGCTGAGTGCTGGCAGTGGTGCGGCGGTGGTCACGATTTTCTCCCTTAGTGGTTGGAGTGTTTGTCTTGGTTGGTCAAGAACGGGGCGAACGGGGGGACTTCGTCTGGGTCGCAATCAACTGAAATGAATGTCGGCCCTGTATGTTCCGACGCGGCATCGAGTGCCGCGACGAGTTCGTGGTGGTCGCGCGCGGCGAAGGCGGGCAGCGACGGAAACATCGCGCCGATCCCTTCGCCGAGCATCGATGGGCGGAATCGGTTGTAGCTGTAGCGATCCCGATAGAACAACTGCTCGCGTGTGACGCACATGGCGTGCGCGTTGTTGTTGAAGACGATGAACGTGATGGGCACGTCGTGCTCGATTGCGGTGTGAATCTCCATGCCGTGCATGAAGAATGCGCCGTCGCCTGCGATCACGAAGGTGCGTCGCTGCGGACCGCGCGCGAACGCCGATCCGATGCCGGCGCCGAAGGCGTAACCCATTCCGCCCATGCCGAGCGCGACGACGAATCGGGCGCCACCGGCGATTGGAAGATGATGTACGACAGCAGCTCCCGTGTTTCCCGCATCGGCGAACACGTCCGAACCGGGCGGCATCTTCGCGGCGATGGTCTCGACCGCTGCTCGGTACCTAAGCCCCGGACCTGCGGAGTCCGGGACCTCGAGCGTGGTCAATTGCCTTGCGACAGTGGGCTCGACGTTGCCCTTGGTTGCGAAGGTCTGTGCAAGTTCTGCGAGCGTTCCGCCGAGGTCGTTGCTGAAAGCGTGCTCGGCGTGCGGGTACGGCTTCTCGGCGCCGACACTGACAACGACCGTGCCTGCGAGAGCCGCGTCCAGTCCGGCGCGCGCGGTCACGGCGAGGCGGGTGCCGACCAGCAGGCACAGCGACGAATGCCGGACCGCGTCGACGAGTTCGGCGTTGCCCATGACACCCGCGACGCCGCTGAAGCCGGGCTCGTCGGCGCCGTAGACGTCCTTGGCGTCGGGGCCGACTCCCACCGATGCGTCCAGCGCGACCGCGAGCATCCGGAGCTGGTGGCGAGCGTCGTTGCGCGCCACCTGATCGCCGGCGATGATCACGATCTTGCCGGTGTTACGTGCTGCCGCGATGGCTCCTGTGACCTTCGTGATGGCTGCGACATCGCGGAGCGGCCGTGGAATCGGTGCGCGGAAAGCAGCTTTCGGCACGAACGTCGCCTGCTGGATGTCTTTCGGCAGCAGCAGGACCGCTGGGCCGCCTTCCAGCGCAGCGAGGACCGCTCGGTCCAGCAGGGCTTCGATGTCCTCGGCACGTTCGACGCGGGCGCAGAATCGGGAGATCGGAGCGAACAGCAGTTCGGCGTTGATCGAGCCGGCGAGTCCGCTCGAATCTTGGAATCCGCCATTGCCTTCGAGCGCGGTGGGCACCTGGCCGACGAGCGCGAGGACCGGCACGCGGGAGGTGAACGATTCTGCGAGCCCCGAGACCAGGTTGGTTGCGCCGCCGCCGGAGGTCGCCGCGACGACGCCGATTCCGCTGGTCGACCTGGCGTAGCCATCGGCCATGGTGGCAGCGGAGAACTCGTGCTTGGCGACGATGCCCTCGACCAGTCCGTTCGAGTCGAAGACGGCGTCGTACAAGTCTTCGATATTCGCGCCGTCGACGCCGAAGATCTGCTTGACGCCGAGCGCGGCAACTGCCTCGACGAGGTAGTCGACGACCCGAATTGTGCGGTGCCCGTTGGTACGAGATTCCGCATTCATCCGGAGCTCCCTTCGACTGACGATTCCTTGGCGTGTTGCTGGTTCGTCTAGTGATACGAATCGCGGGACGCTTCGGTTCAGTCGTTCGGGGCCGATTTCGTGTCGGCTGGTCGGCCTAGTTCAGGGTGCCGAGGAGGATGACCTCATTTGTTGTGACGTTGCGAATATCGACGCGCCGGATACTGGCTGCAGGGTCGGCGACGACGGGGCTTGCGGTGATGACGTCGCCCTTTTCGGCTTCCCATTCGGCGACTTTCGATTCCGAACGGTCGGTGCTGACGTACATCGCGTAGCGACCTTTGTAGTTGTAGCCACTGGAATCGCTGTAGCGGCAAGCCATTTCGATACGCGTGTTGCCGTCGGGCAGGGCGACAACAGAAAAGTCCGCCGACAGGGGTGTCGGAATCAAGTTCACCATCGACCGCTGCGCGATGACTTGCTCCGACGTCGACGGTTGTGGACCGGCGTCGTCGCCGAGACCACTCGCAAGCGGTATGGCGATTGCCACTGCCGCCGCCGCAGTTGCGACGGCCGCACCGACAGCGATCAGTCTGCCGCGCCGACGCTTTCGCTCGGTTTGGGTAACGAGCTCGCGCAACATCGTCGGCGGCAGCGGGTGCTCGTCGGCGGCTGGCCGTTCGCCGAGCATGGCGATCGCGTTGTTGGGCGGGACGAGGGCGAGCAGGTCTGGGACGACTGCAAGGTTGGCGACACTTTCGCGGCAGGACTCGCAATCGACGAGGTGTGTTTGAAACTCTCGACGCTCGTCAGGCGTCAATGCCCCCAGAACATAGGCGGCGTCCCAAGTGGCGTAACGATCGGATTCGTCGGTCACTTCGTCACCCCCATCTCCTGTAGTGCGAGGCGTAATGCTCGCATCCCGTAGTGCATTCGCGATTTCACCGTGCCTTCTGGAATGTCCAGTTCGGCTGCAATCTGATGCGTCGACAGACCGCGGTAGTAGGCCAACACCACTACTTCGCGATGGTCCACCGACAGCGTCGCCAGAGCGTCGCTGATCAGCCATGAGTCGAGTGCTCGATCGGACTGGTCGGGGCTTTGCCGCTCGGGCGGATTGTCCATACCGAACTCACGCCGCGAGCGTGCACTTCGGTGTTCGTCGAAGGCCAAGTTGCGAGCGACGGTGAACAGCCAGGCGCGCGCGGACGTCGTCGACTGATCGAGGACGTTCGGTCGTTGCCATGCTCGGAACAGAGTTTCTTGCACGATGTCTTCTGCACGCCCCTGATCACCGATCAAACCGAGCGTATAACGCCACAGGGCCGATGCATGTTCGTCGTAAAGTACTCGCATCAGGTCGGCCTGATCGTCGGGCATCCGTCACCTCCCGCTCAAAACACGGTACAGAGCACCCGAAGGTTCAACGACATGTAAAGACTAGTTGCGCTCGACCTCGATGGGGTGAGTTGCGAGCATCGCGAGGGGCAACGGTTGCCGACGCAGGACGCTGGCCCACACATCATGCCGCGGCGGACCGATCAGATCGCTGGCCAGTGCGGACAAGACCATCCAGTCGTTGCGTTCGAGCTCGCCTTCGAGCTGTCCGAAGGTCCAGCCCGAATAGCCGGCGAAGATTCGTACACCCTCGACGAGCGGGCGGATCTGGTCCGGATCGGAATCGAGATCGACCATCGCGATTCGGCCGTCGACTCTGCGCAGGCCGGGCACATCGTCGATATTGGCGCCGACCCGAAGGGTCGCGAGGCACAGTGCAGCGTCTCGTTTGACCGGACCGCCGACGAACAGCGCCTTCGGCCGCGCAGCCAGGGAGGACCACTGCGGTAGAACATTGTGGACCGCGGTCTCGCTCGGCCGGTTGATCACGACGCCGAGGCTGCCGCCGTCGTTGTGTTCGATGACGTAGATGACGGTCCGACGAAACGCGGGCTCGACCAGGTCGATGGACGAGACCAGCAAACTCCCAGGGCGCACAACGAGTTCGGGGAGCGATCCGTCGTTTCGCTCGCCGTGCGTAGTGCGATCTTCGGGTTCCTCTCCGTATGCCACGCACACATCATCGCACCGTTGTGGGAGTGATGTCGGGCAAGACGCTCGCAGAATTCAGCGGAATCCGATGGTCTCCAACATGACATCGAGGTGATGAGCGAACAACGCTTTCGTGTCGGTAAAGGTGCGGGGCCCGTACTGGTCGAAAACTTCGAAGTTCACGACGCCGAACAGGGTCGCCCACACGAGTACCCCACGCGCGATCAGTTCGTCCGGCGTCGTCAAGCCGAACCGCGAGCGGATCAACTCGAAGCTTTCCGCGAGAGCTTTCGGCGGCCCGACCGTGTCAGGAACGACGACCGCGCCTGCCACGAACGCGCGCTGGTAGAGCTGTACGAGCGCGACGATCACCCGGGTTCCTGGCACCGTCGTTTGCTCTGCCGGAGCGGCATAGCCGGGCACCGGGCTGCCGAACAAGAGGGCGTAGCGAGCGGGTTCCTGTAGTGCCCATTCCCGGACTGCCCAGCCGAGTGCGCGGAATTGCGCGGCGAAATCGTCGTCCGGCGCTGCGGCGAGGGCGGCGTCGACGTGGTCGCCGAGTTCGTTGTATGCGTCGACTACCAGCAAGGTCAGCAGCTCGTCGCGGCTGCTCACGTATCGGTAGACCGCCGACGAGACGACGCCGAGGTCTCGCGCGACCGCACGCAACGACAGCGCGGCCGCGCCGTGGACGGCGAGGTGGTCGCGACCGATTCGCGTGATGTCTTCCATCGTTTGCACGCGTGCGCGTTCCCGTGGCGTGGAGGTCATGGCACCAACAATGACCGCCCAGAAGAGCGCTGTCAACAAAAGAGAGCAGTGCTCTTGACAACCGATCGAGGGTGGTGCAGGCTTGAACTTGAACCGAGAGCGGTGCTCACAAAAGAGATCAGGAGAGTGGCATGGTTGCCATCCACGTAGTAAACGGAGCAGGTCAGGTCGGTACGACGGTCGCGCTGCAGCTCGCAGCTCAGGGGCAGCAGGTCCGGCTGCTGACGCGGTCGGGCAGCGGACCGGAGCACCCGCTCATCGAGCGACGCAAGGTCGACGTTTCCAAGCCGGACCAGCTGGCCGCAGCATTCGAAGACGCTGTCGCCGTGTTCCACTGCATCCACGGATCGCGGTATTCGGCAAAGGCGTGGCGAGCGGAGCTGCCCGGCGCAGAACAGGCTGTGCTGGACGCGGCAGGCAAGGTCGGTGCGGTCGTGGTCTTCCCGGAAAGCCTCTATGCCTACGGCCACGTCGCCGGACCGATGACCGAAGACACCCCGCGTGACGCGACAGTCGGCAAACTTGGCATCAGGGCGGAGCTGCTGCGTGCTCGGGAGGCGCACCCGACCCCCACAGTCAGCGTCGCAGCCTCGGACTTCTTCGGTCCGCACGTGATGATGTCGCACGCAGGCGAGCGGATGGTTCCCACTGTCCTCGCCGGAAAGACGATGCGCGTGATCGGCAGCCTGGACGCTCCGCATTCCTTTACCTACGTGCCTGATCTCGCCGCCGCGATGATCAAAGCTGCGCAGGACCCTGCCCTCTGGAATACCGTGTTGCACGCTCCGACGGCGCCAGCGGTCACGCAGCGGCAGCTGATCGAGGCAATTGCGAATGCGGGGAAGGTCGCGACACCGAAGGTCGCCGCTGTTCCGGTGTGGGAATTGAAGGCATCGGGTGCATTCTCCGAGCAGTCGCGCGAACTCGCCGAGACCGGCTACCAGTTTGCGAAGCCCTTCGTTCTCGACTCGTCGCGGAGTCAGCGGGTGCTCGATCAGGCACCGACGCCGTTCGAGGAGCAGGTCGCGACGACAGTGCAATGGTGGCGCGCGCGGCAGAACTGAGCGCAGGGCTCGGGCTCGGGCATGATCGACAGGGTGCGCACCGAGCCTCGAGCCCTATTTGCTGCCGTTCTTTCATTAACTCTCATAGTCGTGGGGTGTAGTTCCGACAAACCGGACCAGCCCGCAAAAATCGCGCAGCAGTTCGTGACTGCGCTCAACAACGACGACGGGAACGCGGCAGCGGCGTTGACGTCAGACCCCGCAAAAGCCGCCGATGCGATCGGCAAGATGTACGACGGGCTCGGCAAGGACGTGAAGTTCGACGTCAAGAGCACGGAGGAATCGGGGGCGGTCGAACTCGCCGCGCAGTGGACGCTCGGGCAGGGCGAGGCAGCGAAACGCTGGTCGTACACCACGCGGGGGAAAGCATCGGATTCCGGCCAAGGATGGCGAATCGACTGGGATCCCGCGATCTTGGTAGCCGGACTCACCGAAGGCCATACCGTGCGATTCCTTCCGACCCACAGCACACCGGCGCGCGTGCTGGATAGAGCCGGTCAGGAGCTGATGACCGAGCAGGTCGTCACGCTCGTCAACGTGGCCCCGAGCGCAGATGCCGCCGCAGTTGCGCCGCTCCTTGCGCAGATCGATCCGGCGGTGACGCCTGCGTCGCTGTCGGCCGACATCGCGGCCGGTCAAGGTAACCCTGTCACGGCGCTCATTTTGCGCGAACAAGATCTGGCGAAGGTCGAGGCACCGTTGTCGGCGTTGCCCGGCGTCACACTCGCCAAGCAGACCCGGCTACTCACCACGGACCGCACGCTCACGTCGCCGACCTTTTCCGGAGTCACCGAACTCTGGCAAGAAGCCCAAGATGCGGCCGCGGGCTGGTCGGTCGAGGTCGTCGCCGACGACGGAACCGCGACCAAATTGGTCGGCGAAGACGCCAAGCCGACGCCGGACCTGACCACCACACTCGACCTCGGTCTTCAGCAGGCCGCCGAAGCAGCGGTCGCGCCGTTGCAGCAGCAGGCCGCGATCGTCGCGATTCGACCGTCGACCGGCGGAATCCTTGCCGTCGCGCAGAGCGCCTCGGCCGACGCGCAGGGTCCGATCGCGTTGACCGGCTTGTATCCGCCGGGTTCGACGTTCAAGACGGTCACCGTGTCGGCAGCACTTCAAGCGGGGGGATTGACCCCGGACACCGTATTGCCGTGCCCGGGTTCGGCGAACATCGAAGGCAGAACGATCCCGAACGATGAAAACTTCGACCTCGGCCAAGTGCCGCTGCATACTGCATTCGCGCGGTCCTGCAATACGACGATGGGCCGGCTCGCCGTTGGGCTGCCGCCGAACGGTCTGCAGAAGGCTGCAGAGCAATTCGGGCTCGGCGTCGACTACGTGACGCCTGGGCTCGTGACCGTCACCGGCACTGTGCCTGTCGCGGATACGCCGGCCGCCCGCGTCGAATCCGGTATCGGACAAGGAAGCGTCACCGCGTCACCGTTCGGAATGGCGTTGGTGGCGGCGACGATTGCGCATGGGAGTCTGCAAGCGCCGATGTTCGTCGACGGCCGCCGGGGAACCGGAAACCGGACGCCGAGCCCGTTGCCAGCAAACATTACGGACCAACTTTCGACGATGATGCGTGAGACGGTCACGGCTGGAACGGCCACGATTCTCAACGACATTCCGGACCTTCGGGGCAAGACGGGAACCGCCGAGCACGAGAATGGCGCCGCCCACGGCTGGTTCGTCGGAATCGAAGGCGACCTGGCGTTTGCGGTCTTCGTCGCCGACGCAGGCAGCTCGACACCCGCGCTCGAAGCCGCTGGTCGATTTCTGCGGAATGTTCAGCCGCTGATCCCCCGGTAGGGGTTGTTTCGGCTGGCTGTAACGCTATTGTGATGCCATCGTTGGTAGTGGGAGCTTGTTACTGGTGTGACAAGAGTGGAGATTGTGACGTATGGGATTCGGGACCACTCGTCGTTTGCAAATGAACACGGGGATCGCTGTGGGGGCGGTCGCCGTGATGATCTTTGGGCTTGGATCATGCGCGCTCGGTGATGAGAAGGACGACGCCGAGGTGCTGGTCGAGCAGTTCACGCAGTTACTCGACGACCGCGACGTCGTGAGTGCTGCTGCGCTCACGTCATATCCGAACGCCGCGTCAGCTTCTATCCAGCAAATGTTCGACGGACTGAAGGCTGACTCGGTCGACTACAAAGTCAGCCAATACATTCCGCTCGACCAGTCGTCCGGCTTCTTCACCCTCGATGCCAAATGGGACCTCGGTAAAGACCGACGTTGGGATTACAGCGTCCAGGGCAGCGTCCGCAAACTTGCGGTCGGCTGGCGAATTTCGTGGGACCCCACCGTCGTCCTGCCTGAATTCGGGCACAGCCGTACGGTCCAGCTGGTCCGTACCGATGCGGCGGCACCGCGTGTGCTCGACCCGACTGGCAGCCCGCTGATGGACGAGCAGACCATCAATGCGATCAAGCTCGATCCGACGAAAATGCCCGACCCGGTCGCCACGACGACCGCCGTCGCGAAGGCGATCGAACCGGTAGCACCGTTGATCACGTCGCAGTCACTGATGCAGGACCTCGTCGTGGCGCGTGGCCAGTCGATCACGGCAGTCTCCTTGCGCGACGCCGACTTCGAGATTCTCGGGCACGCACTGGTCAAGATTCCCGGAGTGGTCACCGAGAAGCAGCCGAAGCTGATCGCCACGGATCGTCGCATCGTCTCGCCGCTGCTCGACGCATTGCGAAATGTCTGGCAGTCCAGTCGCGACGCGACCGCAGGCTGGGCGGTCGAGGTGCAGGAGCCGGACGGTTCACCTGCCGTGCGACTGACCGGGTTCCAGGGTCCGCCGCCGCCGGACGTCGCGGCCACGCTCGATCCGAAGCTGCAGCTTGCGGCCGCTGACGCCGTCGTGAGCGTCGGAACGCCCGCGACTATCGTCGCAATTCAGCCGTCGACCGGCGCCATCACAGCGGTCGCGCAGAACACCTACGCGTCCGACATCGGTCCGATCGCGCTGAAGGGTCTGTACCCGGCGGGCACTGCGCTCGATATTTTCAACAACGCGGCCGGGGTGCTGAAAGGTGTTGCGCCGAAGGATGTATCGCCCGAAGACTCGATGAACGCGGCCGCACAACTCGGTCTGGGCGTCGATTTCAAGGTTCCCGGACTCGAAGAAGTTACCGGGCAACTACCGAATCAGGGTGCGGGCATGGAGAAGCCCGACGCGTGGAACGGCGACAATGTGATGGTCAGTCCGTTCGGGATGGCGATGGTCGCGGCGTCGATCGCGCGGGGCAATGTCCCGGCACCGATGATCGCGTTCGGGCAGCCCGCCACGACCGATGCGAATCTCACGTCGATTCGATCCGACGTTGTCGACAGGCTCCGCGTGCTCATGCGTGAAGGTGTCACCAAGCCCAATGCGCAAAGTGTGCAAGCATTTTCGGACGTGACCGGCATCGCGACCCAGAGCGGTCAGGACAGTTGGTTCATCGCGAACCGCGGTGACCTCGCCTTCGCCGTCTTCATCAAAGACGCCGACGGCGCCGACCAGGCCGCCAAGATGGCTGCGCGCCTGCTCCGTGCAATGGCAAAGCCGCAGGCCTAGACACCCCGTGCGCGAGTTTGGCCCCCTGGGGGCCAAACTCACTCACAGTTCGCCAGCTTTCCATGGCACGTAAGACAGTCGGCGATTGTTCTGATAGACCCAATCCCACTCTTTGCCGGTTCGACGTGTCACCGCAACATCGAGCTCGGTCATCGAGGCGTCGGTCCCCGAGCAGCGCGCACCCACCCGCAAGGGGGGATGGTCACCGATCAGTTGAGTGCCCCGGGAAAGACTCAGTCGCGCGCCGGGGTTACACCCTGAACGTGGCGGTCATGAAGGCTCACGAGACCATCGATCAACAAGTCCAAGCCGAAGGCGAACTCCTCCTCGAGCGAGGCGGGCAGGAAGTCCGCGACGGCATGCGTGGCCTGGAAGGCGGCCGGGTCAAGCGTGTGAAAGAACGTCGACAGTAGCGCTGCGTCGATCTGCTCGGCAGGCACGTTGCGGAGCTGGATGGCAAAGCCCACGACATGACGCGCGAGCGCGACGTAAGCGCGCGCCGCCAGCTCCACCGGAAAACCGTTGGCGAGGAGCAACTCGAGGCACTTCTCGCGAACCTCGAGCGCGTGGGGGCCGATCGGCACGGTGTCGGCGAGCAGCGAGGCCGCATGCCGATGCTTGGCGAAGTTCTCGAACATGGCGCGCGCAAGGCCCCGCGCGGCGTCCTGCCACACCAGACCGTCGACATCGATGGCCTCGATGTCGACGTCGGCGAACATGAGATCGACGACTTCGGCAACCAACTCGGAGCGGTCGCTGAAGTGCCGGTACAGGGTCGCTGTTCCAGACTCCAGGCGTTGGGCAAGCGTGCGCATCGACAACGCATCCGGGCCCTCTTCGTCGACGATCTGCAGCGCCGTCGCAACAATCCGCTCCCGTGGAATCGCCGGGCGCCCCAAGGCTCGACGAGGCTTCGACGCATCTGCGCCCGCGCGGGCTCGCTGTTCGTCCACAGACATCATTATTACCCCTTGACCTGATCGTACTTATGGATACACTGTATCCATTATGAACAACACCTTCAGTTTCTCCGGCGATACCCTGGTCGCTCCCGCCGATGACGTGCTCGTGCATTACCGCCGCGCCGGTCAGGGGCAACCACTTCTCCTCCTTCACGGCAGCGGCTCGTCGCTCGACGGCATGGCGGCGCTGACCGCTCAGCTGAGCAGCTCGTACGACGTCATCAGCGTGGACCTGCCCGGATTCGCACGCACCGGTCCGCGCCCGGACGGTGACTATCGCGTCGCGACGTACGTGACCACGTTGGTCGGATTCCTCGACGCTCTGGGGATCGAACGCGTCACTGTCGTCGGCAACTCGTTCGGGGGAAACCTCGCCTGGAACCTCGCGCTCGACCATCCCGATCGGGTTGATCGGTTGGTCCTGATCAATGCGACCGGCTACCCCGACAAGACCCTGCCGATCGGAATGCAGTTGATGCGCCTGCCCGTGTTGCGGACGCTGATTCGGTTGTGGATGCCTCGGCAGATGATCGCCAAGAACCTCGAGAAGACCGTGGGGCCGACGTCGACCATCGTCGATGACGCAATGGTCGATCGCGCCTACCGGCTGATGAATCTTCCCGGCAATCGAGCGGCGTTCGTCGACTTCGTCAACACCGAGCAGCGTGACCGCAGCGGCGAGATCCGCCGGATCACCGCGCCGACTTTGATCCTGCGTAGCGCCAGTATCGACGGGCAGTACTTCGGCCGCGATATCGCCGGAAGCGAGGAAGCCGTGCACCCCAACGGCGGTCACCTCTTACCCGAAGAAGAACCCACCTGGGTCGCCCAGAACATCACCGAATTCCTCCCGAGCCAGCACTGAGAGACTAACCATGAAGTACTTCGTCGTACCTGAAGAGTCACGCCACCTCGACGCTGAGCAGCGCAAACACCTCCGCGGAAGCTTCGTCTCGCTGTCCGACGGAGTGACCCACTACGAACTGGCCGGCCCGGTGGACGGCAGCCTCGTTGTCCTCATCCCCGGGTTGACGATCCCGCTGTTCTACTGGGACGAGCTGGCCGCCGCCCTGCACGCGCACGGACTGCGGACGCTGGCCTACAGCGCGTATGGCCGGGGCTATTCCGACCGCCTGCACGGCACCTACGACGAGAACCTCTTCGTGCGGCAGCTCGCCGAACTCGTCGACTTCGTGGCGCCGGGGGCGCGGTGTCACGTTGTGGGCACGTCCATGGGCGCCCTCGTTGCGATGGGATACGCCACGCGTCACTCCGAACGTGTGTCGACGTTGACCCTGGCCGGACCGGCTGGACTCGCTCCTCGCGCTGTGACGGCTCCGGATCGTGTGCTCCGAAACGATCTTCTCGCCGGGTTGGTGGCCCGCAGATTCGGCCGGCGAATCCTGGAAGGCCACCTCGGACACAACGTCCGCGACCGGGATCTTGCCGCGAAGTTGACCGAGATGATCCTCGACGCCTACCAATACCAGGGTTCCATCCACGCGTTCTTTGACACTCTTCAGCACGTCAAGCTGTCCGGGCGCCGTGCGCTCTTCACACAGGCCGGATCGTTGAATCTCCCAACGATGCTGCTATGGGGGCGGGCCGACGAAGTCACGCCCATCGACCACGCAGGAACCGCGCGCAACCTACTCCGGGCACAGCATTATCACGAGCTCGATTGCGGCCATATGGCGCCGTACGAACTTCCCCACGACGTCGCCGCACTCGTCGTTGCGTTTCTCCAGACTTCTTCAGATCGGGTCGAATCATGAACTTACACAACACTATCGACGTTCTAGTCGTCGGTGCTGGACCAGCGGGCACCGCGTTGGCGATCGACTTGGCCCGCCGCGGCCTCGATTTCCGCATCATCGACAAGGCGGCGCACTCCTTCTCAGGCTCCCGTGCCAAGGGAATCCAGCCGCGCACCCTCGAGGTACTCCATGACCTCGACGTGTTACCCGACATAATGGCCGCCGGCAACCCGTACCCGTTGCTGGGCATCCACGCCGGTCCGCTCACCGTGCCGTGGCGGATGATGGCAAACGACCAGGCGACGTCCGCAGTCCCCTACCCGAACACGTGGTTGATCCCGCAGTACGCCACTGACGCGGCGCTGCACGCCCAGCTGAACCGGTTGGGTCATGAGGTCGAATTCGGGACCGAACTCACCGATTTCACCCAGGACGGCACCCAGGTGACGGCAACCCTCGAAACGGCCGACGGGAGCGAACAGGTCACCGCTCGGTACCTAGTGGGAGCCGATGGCGGCGGAAGTACGGTGCGACGCCAACTCGGGGTCGGCTTCGAGGGAACGACGGATGAACAAGACCGCATGGTCATCGTGGACGCGTCTGTCAGCGGACTTTCGAGCGATCGGTGGCACGTCTGGCCGGCGCTCGGTGGCAAATTCATGGGGGCGTGTCCGCTCCCCGAAGCTGACCTGTTTCAGTGGATGATCCGGCTCAAGAACGGCGAAGAGCCGCCACTCGACGAGAAGTCGCTCAACGCCCGTATTCACTCACACACCCGCAACTCGCGTATCCGCTTGCACAGCATCCGGTGGACGTCGGTGTTTCGCCCCAACATCCGCCTCGCTGAACACTATCGAGTGGGAAGAGTCTTTCTCGCCGGAGATGCGGCGCACGTCCACACCCCTGCCGGTGCGCAGGGATTGAATACCGGCGTTCAGGACGCGTACAACCTCGGCTGGAAGCTGGCGCAGGTGATCGCCGGTGCCGACGACGCGCTCCTGGACACCTATGAGGCCGAACGGCTTCCGATCGCCGCATCCGTGCTCGGGCTGTCCACCGCCAAGTACCAGGGAATCGCCAAACTCGATCCGTCGAGCATCCGGCGCGGGAGCGACGAAAAACAGCTCGCCATTACCTACTTCGGCGGTCCCCTGGCGAATTCGGGCGGCAGCACCAAGACCCTGCGGGTGGGTGACCGCGCGCCCGATGCCGAACTCATCGGCACAGGTGGCCGCAAGGTTCGGCTGTTCGATCTTTACCGTGGTCCGCAATTCGTTGCGCTGGCCTGCGGTGACAAAGCCGCGCGTGTCCTCGATTGCCTCGAGTGGCCGGACGGCGGTTCGCCGCTGCACAGGACCTACATCGACAGCGTGACCGACCGAAACTTGGTCGATTGGTCGCACGACTTCCGGCAGAGCTACGGGATCACCGAGCCGACGATCGTCATCGTGCGTCCGGACGGATACCTCGGCCACATCGCCACCGGTGACGCACTCAGTGCCGAGTCGATTTCGCGCGCGCTGACGGTGTTCGTTCCCGCGACCGCCTCGACGAGCACAGAAAGTGACGGTGGGCGATGAGTGGCCGATTGCTGCTGCGCGGCGGGATCGTGCTGAGCATGGACCCCACCGTCGGAGATCTCGAGGTCGGCGATGTGCTGATCGAAGATGGCGAGATCATGGCGGTCGGCCGCGACTTGGCCGCCGAGGCGGCGGAACTCGACTGCTCCGGGAAGATCGTCCTTCCCGGGTTCGTCAACTCACATCACCACATGTTCCAGACGGCGTTGCGGTCGTACTGGGCAGACGCTCTGGACCTGGACTACTTCATGCAGTCGCGGTTCGGACCGGACGCGCTCTTTCACCAGTACACACCCGACGACGTTTACTGGGGAGAGCTGGGCGGCGCACTGGAGAACCTGGCGGCGGGGACCACCACGGTGGTCGACACCTCGCAATGCTCGTACACCCCCGAACACACCGATGCGGCACTCGATGGCATTCGCCAGTCCGGCCTCCGCTGTGTGTTCAGCCTCTCGCCATGTTTCGGCGACCACGAACCGGACCCGTCCTACGCCCACCCGCACGACATCCATCGACTTTTGAGCGCGCGCCCAGCTGATGATCTCGTGCACCCGGCGTTGGGCTACCACGTCGACGACGAACTCTTCCGGCTCGCCCGCGATCTTGAACTGCCAGTTTTCGCCCACGTCAACGACGCTGGGTCGGGCCACCACCTCGAGACGATGGACGCCGAGGGCCTGCTCGGGCCCTGGATCACCTACATACACTGCCTCGACCTCGACGACACCACCTGGAAAGTCATCGAGCGCACCGGCGGAAAGGTATCGATCTCAGTGATGGCCGAGCAGACACTCGCGATGGGACGGCCAGCGTTGCAGCCCGCGCTCGATCGCGGCATATCGGTGAGCCTGGGCTCCGATGCGGTGTCCATCGCACCCGTGGATTTCTTCTCGCAGATGCGCGCGACGTACCTGCTGCAGCGAAGCAGCGTTCCCGTGCTCGCGCATCGCGACGACCCGGACACGCCCGCCCCGTTGCACATCCGCGACGTGCTTCGCATGGCGACATTGGGTGGCGCCCAAGCTGCGCAGATCGACCATCTGGTCGGTTCCCTTACGCCCGGCAAACGCGCCGACATCGTTCTGCTCAACACTCGCACGCTCAACGCCGGTCCGGTGCATCACGCGGCCGGCACGGTCGTGCAGATGATGGACACCAGCAACGTCGACACGGTGCTGGTGGACGGCCGGATCGTCAAGCGCGACGGCCGACTGGTGGGCGTGGATACCGGCAACGTGCTGGACCACCTCACCCGGTCCGCGGCCGGTGTCATCTCGCGTGCGGGAGTGCCCAGCATCGTGCTCGGCTCGTGCCGGACGCGATGAGCCCGGTGCGATCGGCGTCCGGATTCGCCGCGGTCGCCTTCGCCTTCGCCGTGGTGATGGCGGGCACGACGATTCCGACGCCCCTGTACGCCTTGTACTCGGCCGAGCTCGGGTTCACGGTGTTCACGTTGACGATCGTCTTCTCCGCCTACGCCATCGGCGTGATCGCCGCTCTCATCGCCTTCGGGAGGTGGTCCGATGTCGTCGGTCGACGGCCGCTGCTGCTCGCGGGCGTGGCGTTGTCCGCGGTCAGTGCGGTCGTGTTCCTGACCGCTGGACCGGTATCGCAGTTGATCGTCGGTCGGGTGTTGTCCGGGCTGTCGGCCGGGATCTACGTCGGCACCGCGACCGCGGCCATCATCGAACTCGCGCCCGAATCCTGGAAGCACCGAGCACCGGCGGTGGCAACGGCTGCCAACATCGGCGGTCTCGGTGTGGGGCCGCTCGTGACGGGATTTCTGGCCGAATATGGCCCGTCACCCCTGCATACCCCGTTCGTTCTGAATCTGGCTGTGCTGATTGTGGCCGGGATCGGGATCTGGTTCATCCCGGAGCCGGTCGCAGTCAGGTCTGGACGTCTGTCGATACAGCCCCTTTCACTCCCGCGTGAAGTACGCGGTGTGTTCACCCGAGCGGCGATCGGAGCCGCCGCCGGATTCGCTGTGATGGGGTCATTCACCTCGGTATCTCCCTCGTTCGTCTCGAAGATCCTCGGGTTCGACAATCACGCATTGGCCGGCTGTGTCGTCGCGACACTTCTCGCGTTTTCGACGATCAGCCAGCTCGCCGCCCGAAGGGTTCCAACGCAGCCCGCAATGATCATCGGGTGCGCACTCCTTGTGCTCGGAACAACCGTGTTGATCGGTGCGTTGACCACACGCTCGCTATCGCTCATGCTCGTCGGGGCAGCCACCGTCGGCGTCGGCCAAGGACTTTCGTTCAGCAAAGGTCTCGCCGCCCTGGTCGAAGTCTGTCCGGCCGATCGTCGCGCGGAAGTTACGTCCGCGTACTTTGTGGTCGCCTTTCTCGCGATCTCGTTTCCGGTTGTGGGGCAAGGCTTTGCGGCCGCCACCTGGGGCCTTTACGCCGGCGGTCTTATACTCGACATCGCCGCAGCTGCCTTGTCGCTGCTCGCGCTCGTTTCCACCGTGATCGCGTCCCGGCGACGACATGAGTCAGAGCCAGGCGGCGCGCACGATCCGCGTGTACCCGCCGCCGATTAGGTTCGTCAGGAGCCACACGATCGCTTGGACGTTCATGCGGCCAACGCCTTTGCTGGAGTTGGCCTTCCCTGCGGATAGTCGCATCCCGGTGATGACCGGTGCGGCGGTGCCGGTGCTGAGCGTGGTCCGTGCGCAAGGTGCGGCCAAGTGTGCGTGCACGGTCCAATCGAGCTGGCAGGCGTTACCGAAACTGAACTCCCGCAACAATGTTCTTTGATGGTCGACGGCGCATCGTGTCAGAGGAGCGCGCCGAGTCGACGGCTCGACTTGTCGAGCGCCCCGGTGAGGGTCTTCCGGAAGATGCCACCCATAGGGCTGTCGATCATGCCACCGTTGATGACGATCTCGATGTCGAGTCGCGTGCGGTCGTCGACGGGAACCAGGTCGAGCCGCAGCGACAACAAGATGCCTGCGCGCGTCTTCCCACTCATGGCGAGACGGTGCAGCGGGCTGAGGTTGTCGACGGTCCACTCGATCGCGATCGGCATGTTCATGACGTTGGCGTTTGCGGTCGCAACAGCTCCCGCAGAGACTGACGCCGGCACGTCGCCCTGCCAGGAACGGTGGATCACGAGCCACTCTCCCCAGCGAGGAAGGTCGCTCACGACCGCCCAGACCTTGTCCGGGGTGGCGTCGAACGTCGCGGTTGTCTTGACCGTGGCCATTTATGGCTCTCCAATCCAAGAGGTTGAGGCACTCGCTTGTCTGAATCCAGGGATAGCCGGAGAAGAATGCGTCCAACAGAGATTATTTACGGATACAGTGTATCCATAACAAACCTTGGTCGACAAGAGGTGATTCGAGCGCCCTCGATCAAGTTCCGATTCCATCGACCAAGCAACGCCAGGAGACACAGACATGCCACATCCCGCAAAGACTGGAAGGTCCGGTCTGACCGATGGGGCGAGCCTCACCCAACGGCCGAACTCGGCGCAGGTAAAGCTCGTGCGAGTCGCACTGGCACCATGGCGCCTGGCGACGTCACCTCGCGTCGCTCGTCGTGAACAGTGTCCGCGACGCGACTGGCCCGGCAGATGGGTTGTTCGGACCGACAGCTACAGATAAACGACGAGGGTGAGAGGTTCCTTGAGGTGCCATGTGACCCGCCAACCCTGATCCAAAACGCCCCTGCTTCGACCCCGAGTAGCAAAGGCGTAAAACTCCACTCCCGCACGCCATTTGGTTAGACGCAAGCGCAATTGCGTCTGCGTCGTACAAAAGGCCGTGCGGCGTCCAAGCGTTGCTGTTTGTACGGACGGCCGGCCGAATCAGTGTTTTTGGTGACCGCGCTCGTAAACGATCACCTTGCCACCGCGCAGGCCGACTTTGGACGAAACGGCCCGCCAGCCAAGAAGAAACACGGCGAGCACTGTCGCGGCAACCAAGATGAAGGTGAAAGCCGTGCCTTGACCGCTGACGACACGCAACACCATGCCGACGATCAGCGTGGACAGCCAGACCGAAATGCCAGTGGGCACAACAAGGTTGGCGACGAATTTGTCCCGATACAAAGCGATGGTCGCGATCCAGCCGATCCCGAGACCACTCAGAAACGGCCACGCGGTGTGGACCAGGCCGGTGAGTGCCCCGGACTCGTCGTGGCTACGACGACCGATCGCGCAGAACACCAGTACTGCAACGACATCGGCAACGAGCGCAAGGATGGACCGCTTCACATCTCGACAATAACGTTGTGAGCCCTTCCGGGGTCACGTCGGACACCGGAAGGGCTCACAAGGGGGTCATGCCTGCAGGCCGACCTCGATCTCGAGGGTGAGGGTGATCTTGTCGCCCACGACCGCACCGCCGTCGGCGAGGGGCATGTCGATGGTGATGCCGAAGTCGCGGCGATTGACGACGGTCTTGGCCTCGAAGCCTGCAACCGGTCCGTGGCCCATTCCCGGGTTGGTGCCGAGGTACTCGACCTCGAGCTCGACCGACTTCGTGACTCCGCGGATGGTGAAATCGCCGACTACGACGAACTGGTCGCCATTGACGCGGAAACCGGTGGACTTGAACGAGGCGGTGGGGAACTGCTCGGCATCGAAGAAGTCAGCCGTCTTGAGGTGGCCGTCGCGCTGCTCGTTGTCGGTGGTCAGCGATGCGACCTGGATTTCGGCGGTGGCCGACGCGGTGCCGTCTTCGGCGACGACGAGGCTGCCCGAGAAATCGGTGAAGCGGCCGCGGACCTTGCTGACCATCAGGTGCCGGACAGAGAAGCCGATCGTCGAGTGCGCGGCGTCGATCGCCCAGGTACCGGCGGCCAGTGAAGGAATGGTTGTAGTCGTGCTCATGAGTTGCTCCTACGAGTAGTAGTTGATGGTTCAACTATCACTCTACTACAACCGGACCGCAGTCCGATTATTCCTTCAACGCTTCCAGTTCGGCAAGAGCTGCCGCGCGGACCATTCGTCCCGCCGCCTCCAGCGGCTCAGTGCTGCGCATCGCGCGTGCGAGAACGAAGGCGCCCTCCAGGCTGTTGATGAAGCCGATGATGAGACGGCGACGGGCATCTTCGTCGAGGCCGGAATCCTTCAACCGCTCGACGCCGCGATCGATCCAGTCGTTGAACGAGTCGGCGGTCGCGATTCTCAGGGTCTCGTCCGTGCTTGCGACTTCGAGCGCGACCGTCGCAATCGGGCAGCCGTCGACGAAATCCGTGGCCACCAGCGATTCGCCTGCAGCCCGGAATGCGACGTCGATCGCCGTCAGTAGGTCGGGGCAGGCGTCGAAGACGGTCATCACGAGGTCGCCGTACATGGCGCCCCACACGCGAACGACCTCTTCGGAGAGTTGGCCTTTGCCGCCTGGAAAGAAGTGATAAATCGAGCCGAACGGCGCATTCGCCGACTGGGCGATCTGTTTGAGTCCGGTGCCGGTCATGCCCTGGCGCCGAAACAATTCGCTGGTCGCCGCGAGGATGCGCATTCGGGTGTCGGGGAGCTTGGCCACATCGAATTGTAGAACGATCTATCAACTCCTGCTCGTGAGTCTTTTAGGAGTCCCTGGACTCCTAAAAGACTCACGAGGGTAGGTGGTGATTACGCTGGTGAAATGAAGCGCGGCGACGTCTGGGTGTACACATCTCCGTCGCGCACTCCGCGTGTGTTGGTGGTGTCGTCGGAGTTCCTCAACGAGGCGCGCCTCCCCGTCGTCGTCGACGTCACGGAGATCGAACCGTCGGTCACGACCTTGGGACTGCTGGGTGTTCGACTGGGCGATGGCGTCGGGTACGCGCGCTGTTCCGGGCTCGGTACCGCCGATCCGGCACGCTTCGGCACGCGGATTGCCGAAGTGCCGGAAGATGTGATGGATCAGGTCGACGCGGCCTTGCGTGTCGCGCTCGACCTGTAGTCAGGCGTCGTTGCGCTCCTGCCGCTCCAACTCGACGTCGAATTCCAGGTCGTCGCCCTGGGTTTTGCGGAAGAGGAAGAGGAAGACGATCCAGCCGACTATGGCGACGAGGATGAAGCTGACCCCGCGGTACACGAAAGCAGCGGCAACGGCCTGTGATGCGGGGAGCCCGGCGGTCGAGGTGAGTGTTGCGATCAAAGTGGCGTCGACGAAAACCAGCCCGCCAGGCGCGAGCGGAATGGTGCCCACCGCTTTGCCGATCGCGAACGTGATCAACAAGCCGGCCAAGCGAGGGTCTGCGCCGACGGCGTAACACGCGAAGGCGAGGCAGGCGACGTCTCCCGCACGATGGTCGAAAGCCCACAGGAAGGTCAGGGCAGCGTCTTTGGCGCTCAGTTGCACCGACTCGACCTGATGGATGATCTTGTTGACGTGCTCCATGCCGGTGTCACGTGGCTGTTTGCGGATACGGTTGTACTTGGCCACCAGCCAGCCCACAACCGACGCGATCGAATCGGGATGTTTCGACGCGTAGCTGCCCGCATAGATCAGCGCAGCGACGCCACCGATCGAAATGATCAGCGTGTACGGGCTGACCGAGCCGCCCGCGAGCAACGCACCGCCGACGCCGAGCAGGGCGAGGCCCGCAGCGGCGATGACGCCGGAGATGGCCAACTGCCACGAGGCGACGATCGGACTCGCGCCCCAGCGGCGCATCTGCCGGTAGGTGAATGCCGTCGAAAACACTTGCCCCGCGGGCAACGTGACCGACATAGCCGTGCTGCCATAGATGACCGACACGGACTTGCTCTGGCTCACCTGCACGCCACCCGCGGCGAGCAGCTGCTTCTGCATGCGGCCGTACCCGCTGAGTGAGACGGCCTGGGCCGCGATACACGCCGCCAACCAGCCCCAATGAATTTCACTGAGCGACTGCCAGGATTCGTGCAACCGTGGCCACAGATAGATACCCTCGGCTGTCAGCAGAGCGAGGAGAGCCACCGCGGCAACCCACCTGACCCACCAGAATCGGCCCCGCCGCCGGGTGGGCTCGCTTACGGGCTGATCAGAACCCGGCTGTGCCACATGCTCAGCCTAACGAACGGTCTATCAATCGACCTCGGCCAGCACCGGCGAGGCGAGTTGTGTTCGGCGCCGCCGACCCCGCAGCTGGACCTCTTCGCCCAGTTCCCAGTGCGCCTGCTCGTCTTCGTCGGCGAAGTAGAGCGCGCTGGAGGACGCCAGGGTCCGACTCGGTTGCAGTTTCGCGAGCTCAGTGAGACGAGACGCTTCGTTGACCGGATCGCCGATCACCGTGTACTCGAACCGGTTTGCGGCGCCGATATTTCCGGCGACCGCGAGGCCTGCTGAGACACCGATGCCGATATCGAGCCCCGCTACTGCAGCGAGTTCGACGCGCATCTCGCGCGCCGCCGCCAGCGCCGCCGTCGGTGCGTCGGGCCGGTCGAGTGGCGCGCCGAAGATCGCCAACGCCGCATCACCCATGAACTTGTTGACGAAGCCGTTGTGTCGGTCCACGACTTCGACCACCACCCGGAAGAACTCGTTGAGCAGGCTGACGACCTCGGTCGGCGGGCGCTCGGCCGCCGCTGCCGTCGAACCGACCATATCGACGAACAGCACTGCGACGAAACGGGTCTCGCCGCCGAGTTCGGTACCGAACTGCAGTGCGCGACGCGCGACGTCCTCGCCGACGTGCTGACCGAACAGTTCTTGCAGCACCCGCCGTTCCGACGACTCTTCCATCATCCGGTTGAAGCCCACTTGGAGGCGGCCGATCTCACTACCGTCGAACACCTCGACCTGCACGTCGTCGGCGCCGTTCTGAACCTGCTCGATGGCGCGGGTGAGTTGCCGGATCGGATCGGAAATGCTGCCGCTGGTGAGCATGGACAGCGCGAACGCCTGCACGATCAGTACGCACGTGATCAACAGGATCGAGATTGCGAGCGAGTTCGCGGGGAACTCGATGTCTGTCGAAATCTGTGTCGCGCAGAGCAACACGATGCCGATCGCGGGCGCCAAAGTGCCAAGGCCCCAGGTCATCGCCATGCGGGTGCCGACGCCGGGGGTGAGGGTGCGGTCGAAACCGCCTTCGCTCAAGGCCTTTGCTGCGACCGGTCGCAGAATGCGTTCGCCCAGCATGTAACTGAAGCCGAACACGATGACTGCGGCCATCGCAACGGTCAAGATCACCGCGGCAGCGAGTTCACGCGCGGACGAGATCGTGAAGATCGCAAACAGCGCGCCGCCGAACAACCACAGCACGAGGTGCACGATCGCCTGGCGGAGCGGCGCGTGCAACGCAGCTTGTTGCTCACGGCGACTCGGCGGACCGCCGCGCAACTGCCAGCGCACGACCGGACCAAGCAACACGGCCGACGCCACCAAACTGAACAGTGCGCCGATGCCGAGCATCGAGGCGAAGATGATCAAGTTCGTGCGACGGTTCGAAATGATCACCGATTGCTGGGGTACGGGCAGTCCGTGGCGAATGAACGCGTAGACCAAGAGCGCCCCGAAGCCGTTGGCCAGCGCCATCGACCCGACGTAGAGCGGCCAGCGGGTGTGCATCGTTTGCTTGACCGCTTCCAGGGGGACCGTCACGAAACTAATTTAGCGTTCCCTGTGTTCGCGGCGCGTGATTGTGGCAGTTCCCGATAGGCTCGACCGAATGAGCGCGAAAGATCCGCGATCTGACGCTGACGCCTATGCCGACTCGGTCCATCCGCTCGTTCGGGTGGGTGCTGAGTGGACGTGGCGGCTTCTCGTGCTGTTCGCCGGGTTGCTCGCGCTCGGCTACCTCGTGCAAAAACTGTCGACGGTGATGATTCCGCTCGCCATCGCTTTGCTCGCCTCGGCAATGCTGTCGCCCATCGTCGACTGGATGCAGCGCCAAGGCGTTCCGCGCTCCGCCGGTGTCATCGTTGCGATCATCGGTTCCATCGGCGCACTCGCCGGGATCATGACCTTCGTGGTCGAGCAGTTCATCGACGGTTTGCCACAGCTCAGCGCACAGATCACGAACAGCATCCACGAGATCGAGGTGTGGCTCACCGACGGTCCGCTGCATCGCAGTCCAGACCAGATCAAGAGTGCCAGTGAGTCGGTCGTCAACGCGATCCAGTCGAATCAAAGCAACCTCACGAGCGGCGCTCTTGCCACCGCGACCGCGATCGGCGAGGTGCTCACCGGTTCGCTGCTCGCGCTGTTCATCCTGATCTTCTTCCTCTACAGCGGCGACCAGATCTGGGAGTTCGTCACCCGGATCGTGCCGACTCATGCGCGACGCCGCGTCAGGCTCGCGGGAAAGCAGGGCTTCGGCTCCCTGGTCGGCTTCGTCCGCGCGACCGTGGCGGTCGCGGCCGTCGACGCGATCGGCATCGGCGCAGGTCTGGCGATTCTTGGTGTGCCGCTGGCTCTTCCACTGGCATCGCTGGTGTTCATCGGTGCCTTCATCCCGATCATCGGTGCATTTCTGACCGGCTTCGTCGCCGTGCTTATTGCCCTGGTGACGAAAGGCCTGATCACGGCGGCGATTACGTTCGGGATCATCGTGGCCGTCATGCAACTCGAGGGCCATGTTCTGCAGCCGTTGCTGCTCGGGCGCGCGGTCCGGATCCATCCGCTCGCCGTAGTGCTGGCGATCACGACGGGAATTGTTCTCGCCGGAATCGTCGGCGGTCTGCTTGCGGTGCCGGTGGTCGCGATGCTCAACACGGCGATCAGGTCGTTGCTCGCCGACGAATCGGACGTTTTGTTCCTGGAGGACTCCGACGATGTTGCGGGCTCGTTGGTGGCTGCCGAGCCAGACGCGCCCGACAGTCCCGAACCCGATGACTCCTGAGCCGGAGCAACACTCCGTAGGACGGTTGCGAGCCGGATGGCGACGGCGGCGCGCAGAACGACCGAATTTACGTGCTCTGACCGGCGTCGAGTCCGATCCCATTGCGCCGTTGTGGCGAGCGAGCCAGGCCTTTCGCTTGGTGACGCTGGCTTACGCCGTCACCTACCAGGTCTCAAGCGTGCCGAACTATTCGAACGCGAAGTTGTCCTGGGCGATCGTCGGGGTGATGGCGATCTGGTCCGGCGTCTCGGCGGTGGCGCTTACCCACGCGACTGTTCCTCGCTGGTGGGTGGTGCTTGCCGATCAGTTCGTCATCGCCGCGATCATGATCGCGACCAGGGCGGTGTCGGAACACGACTGGTACACGGCCAATCAGACGATCGCGACCACGCTCTGGGCAGCGAATGCGGTGCTATCGGCGGCGATCTTGTGCGGTCCGTGGATCGGGGTGCTGTCGGGCCTCGGTATCGCCCTCGTGTCGTTGAGCGTGAAAGAGGCGATCAATTCGGAAGTGTGGCGCGACGCGACGATTCCGATGCTGGTGTCTGCAGGTCTCGCGATCGGGCTGGCGTCGAGCACCGCCACACGCGCGCACGCGCAGCTCGAGCGCGCTGTTCGGCTGGCTGCGGCGACCGAGGAACGCGAACGGTTAGCGAGGGAAGTGCACGACGGGGTGCTGCAGGTGCTCGCGTATGTGCAGCGACGAGGAACCGAAATAGGCGGTCCTGCGGCTGAGCTCGCGCAGAAGGCGGGTGAGCAAGAGGTCGCGCTTCGAGTGTTGATTTCCGAGCAAGGCGCGGGGGCCTCGTCGGATGCCGGCGGCGGTGCCGTCGACCTACGTCCGCTCTTGCGCACCCAGGCCCGGACCTCGGTGTCGATCAGTGCCCCTGGCGACCCGGTCCTGGTGAGCCGGCACATCGGCACCGAACTGGCAGCCGCCGTCGCGACCGCGCTGTCCAACGTCGAACTCCATGCCGGACCGCGTGCGAAGGCCTTTGTTCTTGTCGAGGACGTCGGCGACGACGTGATCGTGAGTGTGCGCGACGACGGCTCGGGCATTGCGCCCGGACGCCTCGACGAAGCCGAAGCAGAAGGACGCCTGGGGGTGTCACGCTCGATCCGCGGCCGGATCGAGGGCCTCGGCGGAACGGCCGATCTTTTCACCGAACCTGGTGGCGGGACAGAATGGGAGTTCCGCGTTCCGAGGGGTAGGGAGTCACGATGACCGGCGTATCGGTGATGGTCGTCGACGACCATCCGATGTGGCGCGACGGCGTGTCACGCGACCTCGAAGCCGCGGGTTTCGACGTCGTTGCCACCGCGGACGGCGTGGGTTCGGCGACCCGGCGTGCCGCTGCCGTTCAGCCTGCCGTCGTCTTGATGGACATGCAACTGGCTGATGGTGACGGTGCCGAAGCGACGGCGAAGGTGCTCGAAGTATCGCCGGCGAGCAGGGTTCTGGTGCTGTCCGCGTCCGCCGAGCGCGACGATGTGCTCGAGGCGATCAAGGCGGGAGCTTCCGGCTACCTCGTCAAGAGCGCGTCGGCAGCCGAATTGATCGACGCGGTTCGTGCGACAGCAGCGGGGCAACCGGTGTTCACCCCCGGCCTGGCCGGCCTGGTTCTCGGCGAATACCGACGGATGGCGACAGCTCCGACCGACGAACGGTCACCGCAGTTGCCCGCGCTGACCGACCGTGAAACCGAGGTGCTGCGCTTGGTCGCAAAAGGGCTGAGTGCCAAGCAGATTGCGACGCGGCTCTCGCTCAGTCATCGGACCGTGGAGAACCACGTGCAAGCGACGTTACGCAAGCTTCAACTGGCGAATCGGGTGGAGCTGACTCGGTATGCAATCGAGCAAGGCCTCGAGTAGCGACTAGCTACTGTGGAAGGTATGGAAGCCAGGGATCTCCGGGTGTCGGATGCCGAACGGGAACACGTCGGCCGGCTGCTCCAGCGCGCGGTCGGCCGGGGGATGCTGTCGTTGGGCGAGTTCACCGAGCGGATGGATACTGCGCTCGCCGCCAAAACTCGTGGCGAGCTGAACGTTGTCCTCGCCGATCTGCCAGGTCTGCGACTGGTCGACGAGTCGACGGGTACGCGAGCCGCTGCGCAGGTCCAACCAGGCGATCCCCACGTTCTTCGCGGGCGATTGTCGAGTCTGGAGCGAAAGGGTCCGTGGCGGGTGCCCGCGGCGCTCGCGACGAAGACTCAAATGGCGAGCGTGACACTCGATTTCACCAAGGCGATCATCGACAGCCAGGTTGTCGAGCTCAGCTTGGACGATTACTGCAGCAGCCACACCCTGATCGTTCCGCCCGATGCGACGGTCGACGTCAACGGTCTCGACCTGATCGGTGGCAGTGTGAAAACCAAGGTCGGGAACGGTCCGCCGCTGGGGCACCCGCACATCGTCGTGACTGGGCGGCTGCGGTTCGGGTCGATCACAATCAAGCGTCCGGGCGGCTGGAAGAAGCTGCTCACTCAGCAGCAGTGACGAAATTCCCTACTCAGGCTGAGTAAGTCTACTCTTCTGGTCGCGCTGGCGACGGCCGAATCTTGAGGTATGACTTCGCCACGCCCGCACATTGTGGACCCGCAGCTGGTGGCCCGGCTGTCCGACGAGTTCACTGCCCTCGGCCGCCAGCTGGGGTCCGTCGGCCAAGACCTCGCCGCCCTGCGAACCCAACTCGACGCCGCGGCGCGGCCCCAGTACGCCCCGCCGCAGTACGTACCGCCACGCCCGCAACAGATGCCGCGCTACACCCCGCCCCAGTACATTCCGCCTCAGCGACCGCCGGCGCCACAACAGACCTGGACCCCGCAGCCACGGGTCGCGCCTCGGACACCGTGGTGGCAACGCGATGGTGTGATCAGTCGCCTGCTCGCCGTTGCGGGTGCGGGCGTCACGCTGATCGGCGTAGTGCTCCTGCTCGTCCTCGCCGCACAGGCGGGGTTCTTCGGTCCGGTTGCCCGGGTCGCGGCAGGCGGTGCGCTGTCGGCTGGTCTCGTTGTCGTCGGCGTATACGTGTTCGGCCGCGCCGGCGGTCGGGTCGGGGGAATCGCGCTGGTAGCCACCGGTATTGCGGGCGCGTACCTGGACGTCGTCGCGATGACGACGGTGTACGAGTGGGTAGCGGCACCGCTCGGCTTGCTCATCGCCCTCGTCGTCTGCGGAGGCGGTATCGCGATCGCGGCGAAGTGGCAAGCGCAAACTCTTGCACTGCTTACTGTTTCGGGAGTGGCGCTGCTCGCTCCCTTCGTCACCGGCGGAATTACGTTGACGCTCATAGGGTTCCTGATCGTCATGCAGATCTCCTGCTATCCAGTGCAATTGCTGCGGCCCTGGCCGTTCCTGCACATCGCACGGACCGTTCCAGTGGTGTTCGCGCTCTTGGTGGCGATCGCCGCGCAGGTCGTGGGCGATTCCGATCGGAACTACTCGTATTGGCTGTTGGCTTCGAGCGTGGTGGTTGCGGCGTTCGGGTTGTCGACGGCGATCAGCGCGGTCTGGCGAACAGCGACCGACTACACGGCGAGTGCGATGTTCGGCGCAGCAGCCGTGCCGCTGCTGCTGATCACCGCTCTGTTCGAGCGCGCTCCGGGTGCCATCATCGAAGGATCGTTCGCAGCAGTGCTTCTCGTGGTCGCCGTGCTGCGAATGTTGCCTGCGCACACAAGGATCGCCGCGGTCGGCGTGAGTGTGCTTGCTTTGCTGCAAGCGTGCGTTCTTGCCACCGAGGTGCAGACGCTGCCGATCGCGCTGCTCGTCGTGGCAATCGGATTCGTCGCAGTCTCCGGCCAGGTCCGGTCCAAGTTCGCCTACTTCTTGGGCTTGGGCTTCGCGGTGGTGGGCGGTCTCGCCTATCTCGGTGTCGCCTCGCCGGAAGCGCTGTCGTCGCCTGCCCGCGCGGTCGACGACCTCGGATCGGCCGTCGTGATCGCCGGCCTGCTCGGCATCGCGACCGTGGTGCTACTTGGTTGGCAGGCGAATCGACTGGCGCTGGTGGCTCGCGGCAGCGTGGAGACCTTCGTCGTTCTCGGCGGGTTGTGCGGTCTGTACGCGATGACCGCTGCGACCGTGGCGGCCGGCGTCGCCATCGGCGGAACGGACGGTTTCACCGCCGGGCATTGCGTCAGCACTATCGCGTGGATGGTCGCGGCGACCGTGCTGCTGCTGCGCGGCTTGAAGGCGCGGACCAACGTCCAGGTCATCCTCGTCGCGGGCTTGTCATTGACCGGCGCAGCGCTGGCCAAGCTGTTCCTGTTCGACCTGGCCACCCTCGACGGACTACTGCGGGTCGCCGCATTCATCGCGGTCGGACTGCTGCTCCTGGTTGCAGGAACGATGTATGCGAAAGCGTTCGCCGAGCGAGAGCAGCAGGCTAGTGCCGGTTCTCTCGCTTCAGCAGGTCGCTGACGCTGACGTGGTCGGCGCCGCGACGATGCTTACCCGAATCGTCCTCGTCGTCCTCGTCCTCGATGTCCGTATCGATCGGCGCGGGCTCCTGCTGGGCCGGCCTGCGGTGCCGCAGGTCGGCCAGCCAGTTCTCGATGTGGCCGGATTCCCGGACGGGCGGAACCTCGACCTTGTTCGTGGCGGGCGGCGGCGGGACGGGCTTCGACGGCGAGACCGCGCGTGGCGCCGTGGCAATCTTCGGAATCGGTTCCGTCATCGGCTCCTGCAACGCGGACGTGATGCGATGCGAATCCGCTCGGCTCGGTGCCGCGGCGACCGTGCCGACCGGACGGACCGCGATATCTGGAACGTCGTGCGGAATGCCCTCGTGCATGAGCGGTTCGCCGAGCCCGAGCTTCTCCTGAATCCGTTTCATCCAGGCAGGCGCCCACCAGCAGTCGTCGCCCAGGAGTTTCATCGTCGCAGGGACCAAGAACATGCGGATCAACGTCGCGTCGATGATGAGCGCGGAGATCATGCCGTAGGCGATGTACTGCATCATCACCAGATCCGAGAAGCCGAATGCGCCGGTGACGACGATCAGGATCAAGGCGGCCGCGGTGATGATCCGGCTGGTGTGAGCGGTTCCGACCCGGACTGCTTCGGTGGTGCTTGCGCCGAGGGCTCGCGCCTCGACCATTCGCGAGAGCAGGAACACCTCGTAGTCGGTCGACAGGCCGTAGATGAGCGCGATGATCAACACGAGAATCGGTGAAACCACAGGCCCAGGAGTGAAGTTCAGTATTCCCGCACCGTGACCGTCCACGAAAATCCACGTCAGAATGCCGAGCGTCGAGCCGAGCCCCAACGCACTCATCAATGCCGCCTTGATCGGCAGCACCAACGATCCGAAGGTCAAGAACATCAGGATGGTTGTCGACAGAACGACGAGGACGATCATCCACGGCATTCGGTTGAGCAACGTATCGAGGCTGTCTGCCTCGAGCACAGGTGTGCCGGTGACGCCGAGATGCACGTTTTCGGGCATTTGTAGATCGCGCAGGTACTCGATGGTCGGTGCAGCTTTGTTCCGGTCCTGCAGACCGGTCGACATGGAGTACAGACCATCCTTGCTGGTCGGGTAGCCGAACGGCTTCACCAGCCCGGGAGCCTTACTCGCTTCGCTGCGGATTGTTTCGATCTGGGTGGAGTTCGCGCCCGTGACCACGAGCTTGATCGGCTCGGTCCGCAGGCCGGGGAACAGGCCGTCGAACTCCTGTTGTGCCAGGCGCGTCGCGTTGTCGGGCGGCAGCGTCTTTTCGCTGATTCCGCCGAACTTCAGCGAGTTGACCGGGATGATCAGCAAGAGCAGCCCGATGACGATCGGCATCGTCACCTTCAACGGGTGCTTCATCACCCACCGGGTGAGGCGGCCCCAGATGCTGTTCTCGACCTCGTCGCCCGACTTGGTCTTGCGGAAGAACTTCAGGCCCAACGCATCCACGCGCGGACCGAGGATGCCCAGCAATGCAGGCAGCACGGTGATGGCCGTGAGTGCGGCGAGGCTGACGGTGGCCATCGCGCCGTAGGCGATCGATTTTAGGAAGGTTTGCGGAAACAGCAGCAGGCCTGCGGTACTGGCGACGATCATCGTGGCCGAGAACACCACGGTGCGGCCGGCCGTCATCACCGAGCGACGGACCGCGTCGGCAGTGGTTTGGCCGTCGCCGAGTTCCTCGCGGAATCGGCTGACGATGAACAGTCCGTAGTCGATCGCAAGACCGAGGCCGATCAGCGACACAACGGGTGAGACGAAGAAACTCACCTCGGTGAAGTTCGTGATGACGCGTACGACACCCCAGGCTCCGACAACGGTCAGGCCGCCGACGATGAGCGGCAATGCCGCTGCGACGATGCCGCCGAAGATGAAGAACAACAGCACCGCAACTGCTGGAATAGCCAGCAGTTCCATCCGGCGAACGTCGTTCTGCATGGTGTCGTTGACACCACCGAACACCGGCTGCAACCCGGCGAGCTGCACGTCGACACCTTCGGGATAGAGGTCGGGGCGGACCTCTTGGAAGTTTTTCGTGACCTCGGTGTCGTTGTCGCCCTTGATGGCGATGCTGGCGACGGCGTGCGTCTTGTCCTTGTCGGCGGCGAGCGGGTTGGTGCCACCCGGACGCCAGTACGTGGTCGCGTAGTTCACCTGCAAGATCTGGTCGGGATGATCTTTCTGCAGGTTGAAGAGATTGTCGGTGACCTTCTTGGTGAAGTCGGGATCGTCGACGGTCTTCCCGGGCGGCGCGGTGTACAGCGCGATGACGTCCGCGTTGTGGTCGCGGCCGAAGGTTGCGTCGAGCAGCTTCGCGGCTGCAACCGAGTCCGAGCCTGGATCCTCCAGGCCGCCCTGGCTGACGTGCTTTTCGAGCCCGATGCCGTATGCGCCGAGCCCGAGCAGGCCGAGAACCATCACGCCCAGCACCGTGAAGCGCAGGCGGTAGACGAGTCGACCCCAGAAAGCGAACACTACGAGACTCCTTGGCGCACGGATTCTCCCTGTCGCGCGAGGTCTGCGGTGCGCGAGCTGAGCAACGCCGACAGCGGCCGGAACGGCTGCAGCCACGCGCCCTCGTCGGGCAACGAATCGAGGCTTACTCGGGGCAGGGGTTCCCGGAAGACGCCGGGGATGTCCTCGAGATCGATGAATTCAAGAGTCTCGGACGCGACCGCCCAGCTCGCGTGCTCACGGAAGCCGAGCACCTGAACCGGTACGCCGCTGGCGGCGACGCGCTCGAGCGGTTCACGGAACGCCTGGCCATCGGCCGAGGCGACCATGATCCCGGCCAGACCGTTGTTACGGGCGCGAAGGTCGATGTGGGCCAGCATGTCGGCGTCGACATCACTGTCCTCGTCGATCTTCGGCTTGGCGAACACGGCGAAGCCGACGTTGCGCAGGGCCTCCACCCACGGGCGCACGACATCGGCGCTACCTGCCGCAATGTTGGTGAAGACCGTGGCCTCGGGCTCGAGCAGATGCCCGCTTCCCACGGACAATTCCGATGTGCGTGCGAGCAGCCAGCGGCCCAGCGCGTCGAAACGGGGGCGGTAGGCAGCCGTCGGACGACCACCGAGGATCGCGCCGAGGCCCATGTCGAGGTTGGGGGCATCCCAGACGAGCAGTACTCGCCGGCTGCCGTTCGGCTTGCCGTTCACGTGTGCGGGATCGACGGATTCGTCGGCAACGCCGAGCACGTCGGCGACGGAGAGCACAGTGTCAGGTACTTCGTCGTGTGTGCTCATGTCCTGATCTTCCCCCAAATCAGCTCGGTCACGGTGGCTCCCGCCCGATGGGCTTTGCTCTCGAACTTGGTCACAGGTCGCTCGTGGGTCATCGGTGAATCCCAGTCGAGGGCAGTGAGCAGCGGCTCTGCATTGCCCACAGTAGCGATGTACTCGGCGTATGAGGCGTGATCGGTAGCGACATGCAACACACCGCCGGGTTGAAGCCGATTCGCAATCAATTCGACGGCGGGGGGCTGCAATAGACGGCGTTTGTGGTGCCGGGCCTTCGGCCACGGGTCTGGGAAGAAGACTCGGACGCCGGTGAGAGTTTCGGGGGCGATCATGTGCTCGAGCACGTCGTACGCGTCGCCGCGCAACAGCCGAATATTGGTGATCGACTCGCGTTCGATCTGTTGGACTAACTGCGCCAAACCGGGTCGATAGACCTCGATCGCGATGAGGTTGTTCTCCGGCTCGGCTTTGGCCATCGCTGCCGTCGCAGTGCCTGTGCCCGAACCGATTTCGACGATCAGCGGCGCATCGCGGCCGAACCATGCAGACGCGTCCAACAGTTCGTCACCGACATCGCGGCCGACGATGGGCCAGGTGTTGTCCCAGCTCGTTTGCTGCGACTCCGTCAACGCGCCGCGGCGGGATCGAAAACTGGTCACGCGAGGGTGCAACCGCGATCCGCGCTGCTCGTCCCTCGCTTCAGTCATCGGACCATTGTCACGCATAAACTGAGGCTGAGACACCTGGGTCGCATGTTATTGCTGTGAATCAGACCGCGAATCAGGTCAAGACAACCTTGCCCACGGTCGCTCGCTGAGCGAGCGCAATGTGCGCCTTTGCGGCCTCAGCCAGCGGAAATGTCGTCACCTGGGCGACAAGTTCCCCAGCAGCCGCCTTTGCGATCGCAGTCGCTGCCCACCGTCGAATATTTGCGGGCGTGAACCCCGCAGTGGGGCCGAGTGCCAGCCGAACGGCGATGCCGCGGGCCGTCAGCGCGTCGAATTCAGGACCCTCCACCGCACCCGACGACTGGCCGAAAAAGAGCACCCGGCCGCCTGCATCAATCAGTTCTGTCGCGATGCGCGCGATTGTGCCGCCGACGCCGTCCAACAGGACCGTTGGCGGTCGTTGCAGGTCAGCGACCTGCTGCGACCACTCGGCGTCGGTGTAGTCGACCGCGAAGTGCGCGCCGAAGCGTTCTGCGATGGCGACCTTCTGTGGTCCACCTGCCAACGCGATCACCGTCGCCCCTGACCGAACAGCCTCCTGAACGAACAGGGTCCCGAGGCCTCCCGCCGCGGCAGTGATCAACACGACATCATCAGCAGTGATCGCGGCGAGCTCCAGGATGCCGAGTGCGGTCCGACCCGAACCGACCATTGCGACCGCGTCGACCGCACTCAACTCAGGACCGATGTCGTGAACGTCGTCGGCGTTGGCTACCGCGGTCCGGGCATAGCCGCCGTTGGCGTTGCCGAGGGAGACAGCAACGCGCTTGCCGACCCACGCCTGATCGACGCCCGGACCGACCCCGCTTACCGTCCCTGCGACTTCCCGACCGGGAATGTAGGGCAGCGGCGGAAGGGGGAACGGTCCAAGTTGTCGACCCTCGCGGACTGCCGTGTCGACGAGGTGGACCCCACTCGCCTCGACCGCAATCGCGAGTTGGCCCTCGGCGGGCACGGGGTCGGCGACCTGGTTGAGGTGCATGTTCTCGGCGGGACCGAATTCGTCGACTGTGATCGCTTCCATGCCCACGAGCGTGCAACCCGAAGCAAGGTTCAGGTCAAGCGTGCCATGCGGCGGTGTCGCTCGATCTGCGACAATCCCAGGTCGAAGGGGGTGGACATCAGTGGACGATCAAGAACTCGACCGGCTCATCGAGCGCGTTCACCGCTGCGACCCCGAGATCGGAATGGCGCTTATCGCCGCCGTCGCCGAGTTCCGTCGACCGATGCGGGTCCAGATCACCGGCCGCGAGGGGACTGGACGCACGACCGTCGCAACGGCGCTGGGCTTGCCTGAGATAGTCGAAACCGACCCGGTCGACAGTCCAGATTTCGCCGAGCCGGAACTCGACGGCGACGTGGTGGTCTACGTCCTCGCAGCAGGCGTGACCGACGCCGACCGCGAAGCCCTGCGGTCCGTGCCCGCAGGCCATGCGATGGCTGTGTTGAACAAGGCGGATGCCGTCCGCGGGGATTGTCCCTCGGTATTGACCGCGGCGAACGAGGCGACGAAGGTGCTCGGTGTCCGGACCCTTCCGCTTGTCGCGACTCTGGCGGTCCAGGCGACGGCGTCGGGCGTGACGACCACCGAGTTGGGCGTGTTGCGTGCCCTCGCGAGTGCCGATCGACCCACGCTCACGCTCTCGCCGGACCTCTTCGTAGCTGCCGATGCGCCCTCCGACGCCGGGTCGCGCCGCGCGCTCCTGGAACGCTGGGAACTCTTCGGCGTCACCGCTGCGCTTGCCGCGTTGCAGCGGAATCCGCAGCTCAGTGGTCGAGCCGTCACCCAGATCCTCAACGCCGCGAGCGGGATCGACGCCGTGCGGACCGCGATGAGCACGAGGTTGCGCCGCGCCGCGTCGTTGCGGGGCGGGCGGTTTCTCGACACCGTCGAACGGCTCGCCGCACGCGCACTGGGTTCGGGTGCACGCGATGAACTCGAAGGATTTCTCCGCAGCGCGGCGGCCGCCCAAATCGGTCTGGAAGCGGCCTGGGCCAGTCCGAGTATCGAGGGCGTCGTCGCCGACCACGCGCTCGCGGTTCCGGCGGACGCCGCGCAAGCACTGCAGCTCGCCAGGTGGTGGCGCAACTACGCCGGGGGCGACGTCGGCGCTCCCGGTCGGCGCGCGGCTTTGGCGATCCACCATGGTTACGTCCGCGCGTGGTCGTCGCTGGGCCAGCATGGTTGAGCAAGCGGTGCGGCTGCCTTCCGACGTCGAGGCAGTCATCGCACGATGGAATCCGGCTGGAATCGAACGGCTCCGCAAGCTCGAGAATCTGCCCGACGACGGACGGACTGTTGCAGTGCTGGGTCATGAGGCGGCCGCAGTGCAGGACGAACTCGCGGCGATCGCTGCTGACATCGAATTCGCGAACTCACCCGACGACGCCGCACTCGTCGTCTTTGTGCTGGATGCGACCGCGCCGATCGGTCGTTCGACCCTTCGGCACGTCGAATCGGTGATCCTCCTGGGCACTCGAGTGGTGTTCGGGATCGAAGGTATCGACGCCAACCGGGACTGGCGGTCGGTCCGCAATCGCAACAGCGAGCTGCTGGCGCCGCATGGTAAGCGGATACTGCCGGTGTCGGTTCGGTTGGCGCAGTGGGCGCGAACCCGCTCGGACGGGCGCGGCCTGGTCCGGGTGAACTCCGGAATGCTCGAGTTGCGTGACGTGATCGCGGCCGAGCTGGCCACGGATCCCGACCGGGTGCGGACCGAGCAACTGCTGCGCGCTACCGAGGGGACAGCCGAAGAAACCCGTCGTCGTATCGCTGCGAAGGCTGAGTCGCTTCGGCCCGCGACCGAGGTGGCGGCCCTACGCAATGAGCGGTCCGCACTGGTGTCCCGGCGCGACGGCGGTCGCGCGGAGGCGATGGCGGCGCTGCGCAGCCAGGTTCAGCTTGCCCGGGTCGAGTTGCTGCACGAAGTGGCGAACCGCGTGCGTGCGGTCAACATCACGGCGCGGCAGGCGATCGATCGCGCAGACCGGACGCAGTTGCGTGCGTTCCCGCGCACGGTCGAGGACGCGGTCGCAGCGTTGACCGGCGATATCGACGAACAGACGCACCGGCGCATTGCCGAGATCCGAGCCAAGGTTCTCGGTAACGACGGCGCCGCGGTGGGTGCCGCGATCGGTGGACCGCAGCCGCAGTTGGGCGAAGGCCCGACGTCGCGGGTCCGCGGTGTCGAGGATCGACTGATGATCGTGCTCGGAGCATCTGCCGGCGTCGGCATCAGCAGGCTGGCAGTGACGCCGTTGTCGTTGGTCCCGGCGCTGGATTACGCGACCATCCCAGTGACACTGGTGCTCGGCGGACTTGGGGCGTGGTGGATCACTCGGTCGCGTGGGCAGGTCGCCGACCGCGCGCATCTGCGGCAATGGACTGCCGACGCGCTGGTGAGCGTCCGGTCGCAACTCGAACAACGGGTGATCGGGGCGCTCGTCGCCGCAGAAGGAGCACTGGCGGACCATGTCGTTCGCATCAGTGCGGAACGCATGGTCGCAGTCGATGCCGAGATCTCCGCGATCGATGCAAGGATGCGGCAATTCAGTGCCCGAAACGCTGGACAGTTGGCCGCATGCGAGCGAGACCTCGATACGATCGCCCGGGGTCTGGCACAGCTGCCGAACAGCGATCGTCCGAAATAATTCATTGGAAACCCACCGACGATGGAACCGACGGGTGCTGCCGCGCGTCCAACCCATCGAGCCGAGAAGTTGTAGCGATCTGTATCAGGAGCAGTAGTCATGGTCACGTCCAACGAGTTCTCGGTGCCGGACATCACGCATGCCGATGGTTCGACGTCTCTGGAAAACCTCGGGCCCGTCGAATTGAATCATCCGACGCAAGACATCGACGGTGACGGAACCATGGACACCGCGACGGTCGAATCCGACGAGGCGCTCATCGTCATGACCGACACCGATCTCGATGGCTACGCCGATCACGTCACGGTCGTCGACGACTCCGGCGAGTTCGCTGCCTGGGAGTTTCGTCACGATGAGAACGGTGGAGTTCGCTGGGAACGCACTGATCACGGTAACCTTGGTTAACAGAGCAGCCCCGGTGGGTACCTGTCGCCAAGAAGGTCGAAATGTATGCCGAGAAATCGGACACCACCCGATTCCTTACTTCATGTAGCGCGGCGTTAACCTCTAGGGCTAGGAACCCCGGCTCCGCGCAAGACCGCGCCGTTCCGGCCCCACCTCAGGAGAGTTAGATGACCTCAGCGACCATTCCCGGTCTCGGAACCGACGCAACGCCTCCTACGCAGCACAGTGTGTTGCTCGCCTGGGTGCAGGAGGTTGCCGAGCTCACGCAACCGGATCGGGTCGTGTTCGCCGACGGCTCGGATGAAGAATGGGATCGGCTGACAACTCGGCTCGTCGAGGCGGGCACTTTCCGCCAGCTCGACAAGAACAAGAAGCCGAACTCGTTCCTCGCACTGTCGGACCCGTCCGACGTCGCTCGCGTCGAGTCGCGCACCTACATCTGTTCGCGGTCGGAAGCCGATGCCGGCCCGACCAACAACTGGGTCGACCCGACCGAGATGCGCCAGACGCTGACACCGCTCTTCCGCGGCAGCATGCGCGGCCGCACGATGTACGTCGTCCCGTTCTGCATGGGCCCGCTGGGTGCTGAGGATCCGAAGCTGGGTGTCGAGCTCACCGACAGCGAGTACGTCGTTGTGTCGATGCGCGTGATGACCCGCATGGGCCAGGCTGCTCTCGACAAGCTGGGCACCGACCGACCCTTCGTGAAGTGCCTGCATTCGGTCGGCGCGCCCTTGGTGGACGGCGCGGCGGACGTGCCGTGGCCGTGCAACGACACGAAGTACATCACCCACTTTCCCGAAGACCGCGAGATCTGGAGCTTCGGCTCCGGGTACGGCGGCAACGCGCTGCTGGGCAAGAAGTGCTACTCCCTGCGCATCGCATCGGCGATGGCCCACGACGAGGGCTGGCTCGCCGAGCACATGCTGATCCTGAAGCTGATCAGCCCTGAGAACAAGAACTACTACATCGCTGCCGCATTCCCGTCTGCCTGCGGCAAGACAAACCTCGCGATGATCCAGCCGACCGTTCCGGGATGGCGCGCCGAGACCCTCGGTGACGACATTGCCTGGATGCGTTTCGGCAAGGACGGCCGCCTGTACGCGGTGAACCCTGAGTTCGGCTTCTTCGGTGTTGCACCGGGTACGAACCATCACTCGAATCCCAACGCGATGCGGACCATCGAGGCGGGCAACACCGTCTTCACCAACGTCGCGCTCACCGACGACAACGATGTGTGGTGGGAGGGCCTGGAAGGCGAGCCCGACCACTTGATCGACTGGAAGGGCAACGACTGGATCCTCCGGGAGACGGACACGAAGGCCGCGCACCCGAACTCGCGCTACTGCACCCCGATGTCGCAGTGCCCAACGCTGGCGCCGGAATGGGACGACCCGCAGGGTGTGCCGATCTCGGCGATCCTGTTCGGTGGCCGCCGCAAGACGACGGTGCCGCTCGTGACCGAATCGCTCGACTGGCAGCACGGTGTCTTCATGGGCGCGACGATGAGCTCGGAGCAGACGGCCGCGGCCGAGGGCAAGGTCGGCACGGTGCGCCGCGACCCGATGGCGATGCTGCCGTTCATGGGCTACCACGTGGGCGATTACATCGGTCACTGGATCAACCTGGGCAAGAACGCCGATGCCCAGAAGCTGCCGAAGATCTTCTACGTCAACTGGTTCCGTCGCGGCGACGACGGCCGCTTCCTGTGGCCAGGATTCGGCGAGAACTCGCGCGTGCTCGAGTGGATAGTGGGCCGGATCGAGGGCACCGCTGAGGGTGCGGTCACGCCGATCGGCACCGTCCCGTCCGCTGCGCAGATGGATCTCGCGGGCCTGGACGTCGACGCTGCTGACGTGGACGACGCGTTGAAGGTCGATGTCGAGGAGTGGAAGAAGGAAATTCCGCTCATCGAGGAGTGGTTCGAGTTCATCGGCGACAAGCTGCCCTCCGGCGTGGTCGACGAGTTCGAGGCACTCAAGCAGCGTTTGGGCTGATAGCTCGGCCTTTTTGGGCGTTTTGTGCGATCCTGTCCGAATGAAATCGGCGAGGGCGCAGTACACGCGTACAACCAGGGTGCTGTCTGCCCTGATCGCAACGGTAGCACTGATACTCGGCCTCTCGAGCTGTGGAAATCAGAAGAAGGATTTCCAGAAGCAGCTCGAGCAGGCCGGTTTCAGCGTGAGCCAGGTTCGCGAGGAGAAGTCGAAGTCGACCACGTCGAAGTCGAAGAAGCGGCCCAAGCGGACGACGAACAAGACCACCTACGAAGCCGACGTCAAAATCGGCAAGTGCCTGGTCGAGTTCGAGCAAGGTAAAGGCGAGAAGCGCTACTACCTCGACGAGGTCAACGACAACGAGCCGGTCATCAGCCTCATGATCGACAATCCGAAGAAGTCCGACGTCGAGGCGTATCTGAAGGGCCCAGATAGTCCCTGCACGCCCTGACCGCTCAGCAGCCGTCGCCCAGCGCGATCGGCGCGCTGTCGCCGGTGGTTGCGGTTTCGGCGCGGTCCAGCAGCGCGAACACGTCGGCGCCGAAGGGCGCTGAGAATGTCTCGTCTCCGGTGCAACCGCCCTGGTGTCGTCCGCCGATGACGCCGGTGGCCGTGGTGCCGACCACCCACGGCGATCCGCTCGTTCCATCGCCGAAGCCGGCGCAACTGAATGCTGGATCCTGTTCGACGACGCGCGCTGTGGTGTTGCAGGTCAGCGGACGGTCGTTCAGGCCGATGGGGTAGCCGGAGATGCTGAGCGCGGTGCCCGGCGTCGGTGCCGCGGCGAGCGTGAGTCCGCCGCCGACTACGGATTCGATGGCGGCGCCATCGTCACGCTTGACCCGAAGGATCGCGTAGTCGTGAGCGGGATCTTGCACAGTCACCCACTGCGCATCGACGAAGACCTGCTCGACGGTCCATACACCGAACGGTGAGACGCCGTTGTCGTAACCGGGCGCGAACGAGATTCCGAGTCCCGGACCTGCCAGGCAGTGTGCGGCCGTCAAGACGAGATCGCCTGCGGCGCTGTCGAGCACGCCAGCAGTGCAGGTGTGGATCGGAGTGTTGCCTGCGAACAGAACGCCGATCGTCGGGATCGGTTCGCCAGGGTGCGCGGTGGGATGTGGCTCGGCTTGGGCAGGGCCGCACGCGGTCACGACCGCCACGGCGACCAGGCTCGATGCGACTCGCCAGACGATGGTCATCCGTTGATCATTGCCGCCTCTAGTCGAGTAGTCGACTACGCGGGTCGAACTGGGGTGGCCGCCGAAGAATGAACTGGATGGGGACCGATTCGATCGTATCGAGGTTCGTCGACGGCTGGGATGTGGTGGGTGCAGCGGCGATCTATCTTGCGGACAAGTCCGGCAGTGGCGAGGTGAGCTTGTCGATCGAGCGCCGCGCAGCCGACCTCGAGTGCGGACTTCCCGACAGCCACGATCGACGGGTGATCGCGCGGATCGCAACTGTCGCAGCGGGCTACCCGTTGGGCGAGGCCCTGCGAAGGGTGTACGCGTATGCGCAAGCGTGCTCGGATGCGGTGGTCATTCGAGCGGCAGAACAGGCGGACCTTCCCGTGCTGGAGTTTCGGGAAGTGTGGGTGATCGACGCTCCCGTTGCGCCAGGCTGTTTCGACCCCGTACGCGTGCTTGTGACGGTCTTGGCCGATCAAGAACTGTCGACAAGTTGCCCGTTGTTGGCGGCGACGTTCGCCGAGGTCCTCGGTAGCGATGTGCCGTCGAATCCCGGCGTACAGGTCGAGATCGACCGATCCGGGGTCGCTGCAATGACGGTCGATGATTCAGCGCCGGATCAGCCGCTCCAGCCTGGCGGCATCAGCACGGACTTCTGTTCACAGAACGCGTCGAGTCCTTCTGGGCCGCTTTCCCTTCCGATCCCGGAATTCTTGTAGCCACCGAACGGCGAACCTGGATCGAAGGCGTACCAGTTGATCGCGTAGGTTCCGGTCCGGACCTGTGCTGCGACGCGAAGCCCGCGGTCGATATCGGTTGTCCATACCGAGCCGGCAAGTCCGTAGTCGGAATCGTTCGCGATCTTGATCGCCTCGTCGGTGGAGTCGTACGGGATCACCGACAGGACTGGCCCGAAGATTTCCTCCCGAGCAATGGTCATCGAATTGTCCACGTCCGCAAAGATTGTCGGCTCGACGAACCAGCCTTTGTCGAGTCCGGCTGGGCGGCCGCCGCCGAGCACGAGGCGAGCACCCTCGGCTTTGCCTTTGGCGATGTAGCCCTCGACGCGGTCGCGTTGTTTGGCGGAGATGAGCGGTCCGAGTGCGGTTGCGGGGTCGGTCGGGTCGCCGACCGCCATGTACGACGCGCCCGCGACCATCGCATCGAGCACCTCGGTGTACCGGCTGCGGGGGGCCAGGATTCGAGTCTGCGCGACGCACGCCTGGCCACTGTTCATGAGTCCGGAAAGCAGCAGCATCGGCATGGTTGCGGCAATGTCGATGTCTTCCAGAATGATTGCGGCCGACTTGCCGCCGAGTTCCAGTGAACAGCGCTTCAGCTGTTGACCTGCGACAGCACCGATCCGACGTCCGACCGCTGTGCTTCCGGTGAACGTGACCTTGTCGACGCCCGGGTGCGAGGTCAGGTATTCGCCGGTATCCGCTCCGCCCGGCAGCACCGACAGCACGCCGTCCGGCAACCCGGCCTCGGTGAAGATGTCGGCAATCAAGTTGGCGCACAACGGTGTCTCGGGTGCTGGTTTGAGCACGACCGAACATCCGGCGAGCAAGGCGGGAGCGAGTTTGTTGATCGAGAGGAACAGTGGGACGTTCCACGCGATCACGGCGGCGACGACGCCGACCGGCTCGCGTAGCACCTGACTCTGTCCGAAAATGCCGTGTCTGGTTTCCTGCCAGGGGAATTCGTCGGCGAGGGCCGAGTAGTAATTCAGCACAGCGACCGCCGGAGTCTGTTGCATCATCCCGACCATCGTTGGTGGGCCGCCCATTTCGGCAGTGAGCGTCGCGGTCAGGTCCGCGCTGCGCTGCTCGATCAGCGTCACGACCTTGCGCAGTACCGCGGCTCTTTCGATCGGCGCGGTCCGTGGCCAGGGACCGTTCTCGAACGCATCGCGCGCTGCGGCGACAGCTCGATCGATGTCGGCTGGTCCTGCGACGGGCGTACTACCCACCTTCTCTTCGGTGGCGGGGGAGAAGACATCGAGCCGCTCGTCTGTTGCTGGAGCGGTCCAGTGGCCGCCGATGAACAGCTTGTCGTAGTTCGTCATATATCCGTGCCCTTCTATGGCGCTGGATCGGTGTAGCTGGTGAAGCCGGACGGCGCGTGCGGACCGATCACGCCGACTTCGAAAAGTCCTGTACCCGAATAGGTGCCGGCTCCATCGGTCAATTCGAAGCGGGCGAGATGGTCGACCGGTGCGAACATGCGCAGTCCGGCATCGATCTCGGCGACCTTCTTCCGAAGGTTGTCGACGACGAGTTCGCCCTGCCACATACCATGGCGCCAGTCGGGGTCGAGGCCGTAGCCGGTCCCGATCGCCATGAAGTTCGCGAGCAGCAGTTCGCACCGCACAGTGATGGGATCACTGTTCGGCAGAGTGAATGTCAGCGTTGCCGCCACGACATCGCGGGTGCCGGAGGCGAATTCGAGATTGTGCTCTGGCCGTCCCAGCCACTCGGGTTCCGCGTTCGGCCGAATGCGGACCGCCTCTTCGACGATGCGCCGACCGACTTCGTCTTCCTGGATGAACGTGAACACCGAGAAGTCGTCGAATGCCATCACGCTGTAGATCCAGAAGAAGTTCTGCGGCTCGGTGGCCCGTCGTCCAGCGGGCTCGGGCTCGCCGACCGGTCGCACGCCCCAGGATCGGTCGCGGTTGCCTCGCCACGTCTCGGGTGTGACGTCGTGCCGCTGGCCGTCGACGGTCAACTCGCCTGTCCACCTGCCGGTTTGCACGAATCTGCAGGTGTCGAAAATGACTCGCTCCAGCTGACGGCGATAATGCCGTGCTTCCTGGTACGCGGGCACAGTCGCGTCGAAAGTGAGGTCGAAGGACACCGCTGCCGCCGACGGTTCCAGCACGACGCGCAACCGTTGCAGGCCTTCGAGCACTTCGATTCGGAGCGGTCCGACCGTGGTGTCAGCTCGGTCTTCGAGGGCTTTCGACGCGCGAAACACGATGTGGTCGTCGCCGGAACGCACGACCGCAAACCCGTCCGTCACACCGAGATTGGGGTACTGACCGAGCCCGATGATCAAGAACAGCTCGCCGGTGAGGGGATAGCAGTTGAAGTAGTAGCGGTCGTAGAAGTTGCGGTCCGACGTTGCGACCTGCCGAACCGGTTGCGCTACTTGATGAATGGGATAATCGTCCATCGGCGAAAGCATCAAGCGATCCTGTCCCAGTAGGTTCCGTCGAGCATCTCGGCCAACGTGGTGTGGTGGAGAATCATGTCGTCCGGATTGGCGGGTGCCGTCGCCTGGCCGAAATGAATTGCCCTGCTTTGCACGCGAAACATCACGATGGCGTGGCGGACTGCCGCGTAGAAGATGAAGTAGTTCAGGTTGGTCGGGTCGTGACCTGATTTGTCTCGGTAGGTCGTGGCGACGTCGTCGCGCCGGAGGAAGTCGGGCAGACCGGGCAACCCTGCCATTCTCGTCAGGTCCTCGAAGAACCTGTGTAAGAAAATCATCCAGCCGATGTCGAGTTCACGCGGTCCGATCGTGGCCATTTCCCAGTCCAGTACTGCCACCGGCTCGAAATCGCGATACATGATGTTGCCGATTCGGGCATCGCCCCAACAGAACACTGCGGGCGAGGCATCCGTCGGAACAGTCGCTTCCAGTTCGTCCAGGCATCGGTCCAGCAGGGGCGATCGAGGGCTGTCGCCGACAACCCATTCGTAGTACGTCCGCTGACTCGCGATGTGAGCGCGCAGGGCCGCCCCGGCATCGCTCGCTGTTCCGAGAAACGCAAAGTCGTCCAGTGGGATCGCGTGCAGCGCTGCCAGCACGCCGACGGATGCGACCTGCATGCGCTCACGCTGGGCCTGCGTCGCTTCGGTCACCCACGAGCCGAAGTTGTACGGCATCACGTCGGGCGGCACGTCGCCGTCGACTCGCTCCATCACGAAAAACGGCGCACCCAGCGCGTTGGAACCTTGCTCCGACCACAACACCGGCGGCACCGGAACATGCCCCCGGACCGCGCGCATGATCAGGTACTGCGAATGAAGGTCGTAGCTGGGGAACACCGGCATCGTCGTCGCTCCGGGCGCGACGCGCGCAACGAGCTGGTGGCTGGCGCGGTCGGCGCCTTCGGTCCACATCGCGTCGAAGAGGATCGTCTCGCTCGACATTCCATTGGCCGACGGCAGGACGACGTGGTCGACGACGGGGTCGGACCCCTCGGGCAACACTGTGACGAGCCAGCTCCCGAGTTCCTCTCGAAGCAGCCCGGTATCGCGCACTGAGCTGGTCGGTCGGGCGACTTCTGCATGGCCGGCGTCCATAGTGGACACGCTACATAACTAGAACACGTTTCACTATGGGTCCGCGTGGAGTAGTACTCACTCGAGGGTCAGGGCGCCTGCGCCCGTCAAAGTCCCGAGGCCGCCGAGTTCGGCCGGGACAACCCGCAGATTCGTGAGGAACGACAGTTTGGCGTGCCGGGAAATGGACTCCTGCAAGGGATCCCAGAGCAACGGGCCGGAGAGGGCGAATCCGCCGCCCACCACGACGAGGTCGACGTCGAGCAATGCCGCAGCCGAGGCGATCGCCTGCCCGACAGCTGTCCCGGACCGGTGCAGGGCCGCGACCGCGATCGTATCGCCTGCGGCTGCCGCCTTCGACAGTTCGACGCCGGTTGTTCCCGGCCACCCTTGGGAACGTGCCCACCGCACGGACGACGGTCCGCTCGCGACGGCCTCGACACAGCCGATCGCACCGCACGCGCACACGATCTCGGAGTCGACGACGACATGCCCGATGTGTCCGGCGTTTCCTGTCCGTCCGACGGCCATTTTGCCGTCGAGAACCACACCGCCCCCGATGCCGGTCGAGACGACCATGCCGAGCAGGTTCGGCACCCCACGACCGGCGCCATACAGGTGCTCACCCCATGCAGCGGCGGCGCCGTCCATCGCGAAACGTATTCGGGCGGAGGGGAACAGGGCCTGCACTGCGTCGACGATCCCGAACCCGGCGCACAACTCCGGGATGTTGAGGGGCGACGCGGTGCCTGCGACGATGTCGACCGGACCTGCGGACGCAATGCCGACCCGTGTGACGGTTTCGCCCGCCGCGACCTTCGTCAGCAGCGCCGAGCAAGTGTCCCAGAATCGGGTGGGCGGAGTGGGCGTCTGCTCGACGCCTTCGAGCGTTCCGTTGTCACCGACTCGCGCGGCTGCGAGCTTGGTTCCGCCGATGTCCAGAGCGAGATTGACCATCTGTCTACTATGCGCGGGTTTGCCTGTCAGTGGACGACCTGACTGTGCGCGAGTTTTACCTCTCTAGGGGCCGAACTCGCGCACGGGGGGCGAGGCCACAATGACGAGATTGCTCGTGAGGAGCTCGCGCAACCACGGCACGCGCACCACCCACCACGCCCAGCGAGGGTGGTAGCGCGGGAAAGTCGCCAACAGCTCGCCATCGGAAAGGCCTTTGGCCCAGCGCAATCCGTCGGACGCGCGAACGGCGAACAACGATTCGCCGAAGCGATTCTTGGGCTCTTTACCGTGCTTGCGCACATATCGCCGGGCCGCGCGCTCGCCGCCGAGGTAATGCCACGGACCGGTTTCGTGACCGCCGAACGGCCCGAGCCAGACCGTGTACGACAGCACCATCAGTCCGCCTGGTTTGGTGACCCGGAGCATCTCGTCGGCCATCACCCATGGCTCGCGGACGTGCTCGGCGACGTTCGACGAGAAGCAGATGTCGACCGAGCCGTCGCGGAACGGCAACGACATCCCCGACCCACGGACCGCGCCGTGCACGGACAGTCCGGCCGCGTGCATCTCCGAGGGGTCCGGCTCGACCGGGATGTAGCGGGCGCCTGCACGCGCGAAGCGCTCTGCGAAATAGCCGGGACCGCCGCCGACATCGAGGACCGCTGCTCCGTCGAGGGTCTTGCCGGTGGTGCCGAGGTAAAGGTCGCCGATCAGGTCGACCGAGTCGCCTGCGAGTGCGCCGTAGAAGTGCTGGGGGTCGGTTTGCTCGTGTTTGAAGTCGCTCAGCAGGCGAGTAGAACGTTTCAACGTGGCGCGTCGGGCGAACCCAGCTGTCACCGAGCGGCGGCGGGGGTCGGCGAACAACACGGAACGCAACAATAGCGTTCTCGCCGTGTGGCGCGATCGGTGCAGGGTGCAACCGTTAGTCTGGTGCACCAACACGCCGAAACCTAGGGAGAGTCGTCACGTGCGCGAGGTTCTGCTGCTCTGCTGGCGCGACACGCGCCATCCTCAGGGGGGCGGCAGCGAGCGTTACCTCGAGCAGGTCGGCGCCGAACTCGCAGCCAGCGGAATCAAGGTGACACTGCGGACCGCGCATTACCCAGGTGCTGCCAAGGACGAACTCAGCGCCGGCATCCGGATCAGCCGCGGCGGCGGACGTTTCAGTGTGTATCCACGAGCCTTGGCCGCGATCGCACTCGGACGCGTTGGCGTCGGACCGCTCAAGGGCATCCGACCGGACGCCGTCATCGATACGCAGAACGGCATTCCGTTCTTCGCGAGGTCCGTGGTGGGGGCGCCGGTGACGGTCCTGGTGCATCACTGTCATCGCGAGCAATGGCCGGTCGCAGGAAAACTGACCGGACGGATCGGCTGGTGGGTCGAATCGCGACTCTCACCGCGGGCGCACCGGCGCAATCAGTACTTGACGGTCTCATTGCCGTCCGCTGAAGAGTTGTCCGGGCTCGGCGTGGCGCGCGAGCGCATCGCCGTCGTGCGAAACGGTGCAGAACCGATTCCGCACGGCGTGTCAGCCGGCTCGCCCAGCACACGGACCAGCCACCCCAGCATCGTCGTCCTTTCGCGGCTTGTGCCGCACAAGCAGATCGAAGATGCGCTCGCGGTCGTGGCGGAACTGCGTGACCAGATTCCTGGCCTGCACCTCGACGTTGTCGGCGGTGGCTGGTGGGACGAGAAACTCCGCGAGCGCGTCGCCGACCTCGGCATCGATTCCGCGGTGACGTTCCACGGTCACGTACCGGAGCAGCGCAAGCATGAATTGCTTGCCCGCGCATGGGTTCACGTCCTCCCGTCGCGCAAGGAAGGCTGGGGGCTGGCGGTCATCGAAGCGGCGCAGCACGGCGTTCCGACGGTCGGCTACCGCAGCTCACGCGGCCTGACCGACTCGATCATCGATGGCGTAACCGGTCTGCTGGTCGACGGTCCCGGCGAGTTGACCGCGGCAGTCGAAAGCTTGCTCCGTGACGACGATGCGCGCCTGGAACTGGGCGAAAAGGCGCGCGTGCGGGCACGGGAGTTCTCCTGGGAGCAATGTGCGAGCGGCGTCTTCGATGTGTTGGCCGCTTCGGTGCGCGGCGAGCGAGTATCAGGCCTGATCGGCAGTAGCTCGTCGGCGGCGGACTACGAGCCCGAGCAAGCCACCGGCTAGCAGCATCGCCCAGAGCACGTGCGCGGCGATGGCCAGTGCACGGGGTTTTGCAGATGCGGCGACGTCACCAGGAACCTTGTACAGAGTCAGTTCGGCGTCGTCGTAGGTGAGCTCGAGCTGAGCGAGTGTCTTTCCTGCCGAGCCGAGCGGTCCGGGAGTGGTGTGTTCGACGAGAACCCAGGCGACCCCGAGCTCGGCGAGGTCGCTGGGCGGTCCGCCGTCGAGGAGCGTCTTTTCGACGCGAGCCGCCCGATCCCCTTCTCCCTTGACCACTCCGCCCGCGACGATGAGTTCGCCGGTCTGTAGGACGTCGCTGCGCAGCATCCGGGGCGCAGGGTCGAGCACCAGCGCTTTGCCGGTGTAGGGAAACGAGCGGAACATCCCGCCGGGCAGGACCGCGACGTCACCCTCGCCGACTTCGGCGGCGACTCGCTCCCACGATGGTGGGTAATGCACGGGCTTCAAGGCGCCTGCGACGCCCCACACCAGGTCTGGGGTGGCGATCAGTACCAGCCCAGCCGCCACGACACTCGTGAGTCTTTTAGGAGTCCATAGGCTCCTAAAAGACTCACGAGCAGCTGAGGCGCCTGCGAGGGCATAGAGCGGCATCGCGAGCGCGACCCACTTCTGAGTGTCACGGAACAGTCCCGAGCCGGGGACGTGGACGACGACCCACTCGCCGGCGTCGATGCCCCACGACGTCGCGGCGACGGCGCCGAAGGCGATCGCGACCACGGCAAGCAGTGCGAGTGCGTAGATCACGCGGTCCCTGCGCTTCAGTAGACCTGGCAGCCCGGCTGCGACCACGACCAGCAACAGCACGGTGCCGACGAGGGCGTACACGCTCGTCCGCGACGTGGGAACGGCGTTCGCGTTCCAGATCCCGCCCAGACCGGCGAGGCTGCCCGTCGTACCCAACCAAGGCTCCGCGCGGGCAGCGAAGGCTGCGACACCGGCCGGATCCGACGAACTTCCGCCTTCCGACATTGCCGCCGCGATGAGCCACGGCGCGGACGCAGCGACGGCAAGTAGGCCGACGCCGATCAGGTGCCGACCCCGCACGACCGCTACCGCTGTCAGCACAGCCAGGACCGCGCCGGTCGGCGTCAACCCCGCGACCGCGAAGCAGACAGCAAGCCCAGGCCACGAGCCCTTCAGCGCGGCGTGCACGACCCAGGGCAGGGCGGCGTACCCGGCGAGCAAACTCCAGTGGCCTTGCAGGAGCCGTTCGGCGACAAAAGGATTCCAGATCGCGATCGTCGCGGCCACGACTTGCGGACCGGTCGACGCGTCGAGCAACGACTTCGCGAGGACCGCTGCTCCCCAACCGGCCAGCCACAGCGATGCGAAAAGGATCGCCTTCACTACCAGTCCGCCGTCGAGAACGGTCGAGGCGACGGCGACGATCGCATCCTGCGGGACAGCACGCGGCGCCGCGTCGCCGAGGCCGAGCGCGGAATCCGTCAGGAACGAACGAGGCGTGCTCACCGCATCGTGGTAGAGCAGGTACCCGGGCCGGAAGAGCGGCCCGAAAACGATGGCGGCCAGACCGAAGCTGTAGAAAGCGGGGATCGCTCGAATCGCGATCGCACGCAGGTCCGGCATGGGCCAACAGTACTTGGCCGCTTGACCAGCAATAACTGTGCGTGAGTTTAGCCCCTCAGGGGGCCGAACTCACGCACGGGGAATATCGTTCGATAGGTGGCGATCAGCACCATCCGCGTCTCCGAAGTACTCGCGGCGCTGTCGTTGACGACCGATCTCGCGACGGGAATGCCGTTCGAGAAGGGTCTCGCGACGTGCCTGGTTGCGACTGCGCTCGCCGACGAAATCGGGCTCGATTCCGCCGATTGTCGAGTGGTGTTCCACGCGGCGTTACTCGGTGCGGTCGGGTGCACCAGCCACGCGACCGAGAATGCGGCGATCTTCGGTGACGACATCGCATTCGAAACCGCATTCAAGGCGCTCGATTTCGGGGACGCGGAGGTATTCGGCGCACAGATGGCGCAGTTCGGCTCCTGGGCGGGACCCGAGAAGCAGCCGAAGATGGTCGCGGACTTCCTACGCTTGGCGCCGACCACCGGGGCCGTCGCGGCTCGGTCCGTGTGCGAGGTGAGCAAGGCGCTCGGACCGCGCCTCGGTTTGCCCGAAGGCTCGGTCACTGCGCTTTCGGAGGTCTACGAACGGTGGGACGGGCTCGGGATTCCGGACCACGAGCACGGCGACGAGATTTCGCTGCCCGCGCGGATCCTGCACGTTGCCGAGCAGGCGGTCCAGGCACACGGCGCGCGCGGGCGCGGAGCCGCTGTGAGCGAGCTACAACGGCGCTCGGGCGGACACCTCGACCCCGACCTCGTATCCGCATTCGTCAAAGGCGCCGACACGGTCTTCGGCAGGCTCGATTCGCCGGACCTGCTGGCCGCAGTGGTTGCCGCCGAACCAGGACTTCCGGCAGTCGTCGTCCCCAGCGAACGCGACCGGCTATGCCTGGCGCTGGCGATCGTCGTCGACCTCAAAGGCCGTTTTCTGCTTGGGCATTCGGCGCATGTCGCGGGACTGTCGGATCGGGCAGGCGAACTGTCCGGAATGTCGGCGGACGATCGTGCACGGCTGCGCGCAGCCGCGTTGCTGCACGACATCGGTCGCGCGGCGGTCTCGAGCAGCGTCTGGGATCGCCCCGGACCGCTCGGTGCGGGCGACTGGGAACGGGTCCGGCTGCACGCGTACTGGACCGACCGCATTCTGCGGCGCTGTCCTGGCTTGGCTGACCTCGCCGATATCGCCTCTGGTCATCATGAGCGGCTCGACGGGTCCGGCTATCACCGTGGCTGCCGCGGTCGTGACTTGTCTGCTGCAGCCAAATTGCTCGCTGCCGCAGACGTTTTCGCCGCACTCACCGAGGACCGGCCCTATCGGCCCGCACATTCACCGGGTGCGGCCGCGAGCATCATTGCCGAGGAAGTCGCCGGTGGTCGACTCGACCGAGACGCCTGCGCTGCCGTCGTCGAGGCCGCGGGACTGCGCCCGCCTCGTCGGCAATGGCCCAACGACCTCACAGATCGCGAGGTCGACGTTCTGCGCCTGGCCGCACGCGGGATGTCCAATAGGAAGATCGCCGGGGAGCTAGTCGTCTCGGAACGAACGGTCGGCCACCATCTGGCACACATCTACGACAAGATCGGCCGCCGTACGAGGGCAGGCGCCGCCGTATTCGCGATGGAGCACGGACTACTACCGGGATAGGTCGAACGACCGATGTGACGGAGGCCGCCCCCGCGCGAATATTGGTTCAGTCAAACCGGACCGATTCAGCGGAGGCCCCAAATGTCTTCTCCCAGTATCACTTCCAACTCCGCAACTGTGGCCGAACTCTACGAGGCGTTCGGTCGTGGCGATATCGCCACCATCCTGGACCGGATCGCCGACGATGCCCGCCTGGAGGAGTGGGCGGACAACACGGCTCAGCGCGCCGGTGTCGGTCACCTGCAGAGCCGCCGCGGACCGCAGGGCATGGCCGAGTTCCTCGCCTCGATTGCCGATTGGACGGTCGGCGAGTTCTCGGTCCTCGATGTGATCGGGGACGGTCGTCAGATAGCCGTCGAGGCGCGGGTCGCCTGGACCTTGCCGAACGGTCGGGAGATCGCCGACGAGGAAATGCACCTCTGGACCTTCGACGACGCTGGCAAGGTCACGCGGCTGCGCCATTACGTTGATACGGCAAAGCACATCGCCGCCGCGACCGGCATCGATGGAGCGACGCGATGACCCACCAGACCGCCCCGAAGTATCTCTTCGGACTACTGGTCGGCGCAGCAGCCTTCGTCGTCGCTGCTGCATCGAACCCCTGCGCCGCTGGTCACAGCCCCGCGAAGAACTCCCTGATGTCGGGGACGACCACCTCAGGTTTCTCGAGCGCAGCGAAATGACCGCCTGATTCGTGTTCCGTCCAGCGCACGATGTTGTCGAACTGCTCGGCGACCCGACGGACCGGAATCATGATCTCCTTCGGAAACACCATCATCCCCAGGGGAACCGTGGACGGCTCGAGTCTCCCGCCGAAGCCCCCGGACCAAGCCGTTTCGTAGTAGAGACGTGCCGACGAACCGGCCGTGTCGGTGAACCAGTAGAGGCAGACGTTGGTGAGGAGGGCGTCGCGCTCGACGGCGCTCTCCGGCAATCCGGTGTTGTCGGTCCATGCTTTGAACTTCTCCACGATCCAGGCCATCTGGCCGACCGGTGAATCGGCAAGTCCGTAGGCGAGGGTCTGCGGTTTCGTCGACTGGATCATGAAGTAACCCATCTCGGTGGCGCGGATGAATGCCGAGTTGTCGCGCGATGCTTTGATCCGGGCACGGTCGGCATCGGTGACGCCGGGTAGGGCGTCGACGTCGAGTTTGCGGCCGGGCACGCCCGACGACAGCATCGTCAGGTGGGCGCCGATGACGTTGTCCGGAGCGACGCGCATCAGAGCATGGGTGACCACACTGCCCCAGTCGCCGCCGTGTGCGCCATAGCGCTCGTAGCCCAACCGTGCCATCAGTTCTGCCCAGGCTTGGGCGATGCGACGCGGGGTCCACCCCTTGTCGGTGGTGTGGCCGGAGAAACCGTAGCCGGGCAGCGACGGGACGACGACGTGAAATGCCGGTTGATCGGCCGGAGGCTCGGTCAACGGTGCGATGACGTCGACGAACTCGGCAAACGATCCCGGCCAGCCGTGCGTGAGCAGTAGAGGCGTCGCGTCGTCGCGAGAGGACCGGACGTGCAGGAAGTGGACGTTGGCCCCGTCGATGGTGGTGGTGAATTGCGGGAACGCATTGAGTCGCGATTCTGCAGCACGCCAATCGTATTCGTCTCGCCAGTAGGCGGCCAGCTCGCGGGCGTAGGCCAGTGGCAGACCGTAGGACCAGTCCTCGGCGGGCTGCGCGTCGGGCCATCTTGTGTTGTCGAGACGGCGGCGCAGGTCGTCGAGCGCGGCGTCGTCGATAGCGATGGTGAATGGCTCGATGCTGGCGCTCATGAAAACGAAGGTAGTACGGGGCTGACATCATGGGCCGATGACCTCTCGTTCCGGCACGCGTGCAGCTGTCGCCGGAATGACGATGGTGACCGCAGGTTCGATGACCGCGAACGTGGCGGCCTACCTGCTGCACGTTCCGGCAAGTCGCTGGCTGGGCCTCGCCGGTTACAGCGAGTTCGCCACCTTGCTTGCCGCGCAGCTCGTCTTGGCCGTGCCTGCCCTTGCATTGCAAACTGTCGTCGCCCGCGAGGCGGTCCACGGCGCATCGGTCGAGGCGTTGCGCGCGTTGACGCGGCGATGCGCAGCGATGGTCGCCGTCGTCGCTGCGGCATTGGTTCCTGCCATTTCTGCTGTTCTGAACGTCGGCGTCGTAGCAACGATCTCGGCATTGCTGGTCGCGCCGATTCTGGTGCTGCTCGCCGGAGAGCAGGGCATATTGCAGGGCGGCAACCGATTCAGGGATCTCGCAGTGCTGCTCGGCAGTGCGGGAATCGCGCGAGTCGTGCCTGCGGTCATCGTGCTGGCCGGCGGCGGCGGTTCGTCGGCGGCTTTGGCAGCGAGTGCCGTGGGGACCGCCGCGGTCGCGATCGCGGCTCGAGTCTGGACTGGCACGACAGTCGGCGTCGCCACAACCGAAAGTCCCGCTGCGACGGTTGCCTCGGTGTTGATGGCGGCGCAGGTGCAGGCGGCCTTGATCGCACTGTCATCGGCCGATCTACTGGTCGCGCGGATCGTCCTCGACGGCGACGATGCAAGCCTCTATGCGTTGGGCGCGGTGGCGACCAAGGCTGCCTTCTGGCTTCCCCAGGCGGTCGCCGTCGTGATGTATCCGAGGATGGCGCATCCAGAACATTCTGTCCGGGCGGTCCGAACCGCGTTGGCGGTCTTGGTCGGGTTGGGTGCGCTTGCGGTTGCCGGAGTGGCGCTCGGCTCGCCTATGCTGCCGACCCTCGTCGGCGACGCATACTCGCCTATTCAGGGCACGTTGTGGGCCTTTGCGCTCGACGGTGCCTGTCTCGCCGTCCTGCAAGGCGCGCTGCTGTCGGCGATAGCCGGTCGGCGAACGAGATTCGCGCTGGTCGCGTGGGCGGGATTGGCTGCCGAGGTGGTCCTCGCATTGACCGTGGCGCACTCGATCGTTCAGCTGATCACCATCGCGGTCGCCTGTGCGGCAGTCACCACGATTGTTGCGTCCGTCGTCGCTTTACGGGTTGTCGAGAAGTCGACGGGTGCTCCGACCGCTTCGTGACGGTGGTGGTGACGCCTACTGTTGTGCGCATGATTACCGCTGTTCACACGCTGATCTATGCCGAGGACGAGGACGCCGCTCGCGCGTTCTTCCGCGACGTTCTGGAGTGGCCGAACGTCGACGCGGGCGGCGGTTGGCTGATCTTTCGAAGCGGTCCGAGCGAGTTGGCTCTGCACCCGACCGAAGGCCGACCGCACCACGAGCTCTCGTTGATGTGCGACGACCTCGATGCGACGATCGCCGAGCTGACCGCGAAGGGTGCGGAATTCAGCGGCGAGATTAACGAACAGCGCTGGGGTCGAACGATCAATCTGAAGGTGCCAGGGGCTGGCGAGATGTTGCTCTACCAGCCCCTGCACCCGACGGCGTACTAGGAGCTACTTCTCCAAGTTCGGACGCTTGATGACGTCCGTCTGGTCGCTTGTCATGTTGGTACGTGGAATCTCTTCGGTGCGGTCCGAGGAGAAGTCGCGACGGCTGCTGCCAGGCTGCGCTTGCGGATCGTTGCTCGCTGCCGGCGCCGGTGGCGGATTTCCGGTGGCGCGACGCCGTCCCGGGGTACCGCCACTGCGGAAGCCGAGGAACAGGCCGACGATGAGCAGGATCACGCCGAGAATTCCGATGATGATCGGGATGGTCCGGCCGAACAACGACAGCTTGTCCGCGCCGTCCTTGGCCTTCTCGATCTGGCTTTCGATGGTGTTCTCGTCGTAGACCAGTGCTGCCTTGAGGACCGTGACCTCGGGCTTGTCCGCGCTACGTGCGTAGTACTGGAAAGGCTTCTCGCCGCCCTTGATGACGGTGCCGGTGACGGGATCGACCCAGATGTCACGGGTGTTGGTGTACCAGCGAGTCATCGTGACCGGCGCGGTACCGCCCTCGACACCCCACTTCTCCGCGGGCAGCGTCAGCTTGTTGGTCGGGGAATTCACAACCTTCGACAAATCCGTCGGCCCGACGTTCTGGCTGAAGTGGTAGACCTTCATCCCGTTGATCTCGGTCTCTTCGACGAAATCGATCGGGTGCGTCTCACGCGAGTTGGTGTCGTAGTACGGGTAGGACTCTTTCTGGGTGTCGAACGGGAACCGGTAGATCAAGCCGCCGATTTCGACCTCTTCGGCTGGTTTGCCTGCGTCGACCTGGATGGAACCCTTCGGGTCCTGGATCGGCTCACCGGTCTTGCGATCGAACGTTCCGCGAACGATGCTCGCGGTGAGCAGCCCGGTATCACCTTGCTTGTCGGTCCGGCGCAGCGTCGAACCGCCCTGCAACGTCACCTTTTCCGCGTCCGATGGCTCTTCGATGGTGATGAAGCGTTGCGAGACGAACTGAACGTTCTTGTCGACCTTCGCGGACCCGGTCGGCGAGGTCAGGGACTTCGCGTCGAGGACCTCGGCACCCTCGGGTCCCGTCGTCGCCACAGTCGTGACTTCGAGGTCGAGCGGTGTCTTCGCCAGTTTGCCCAGCGTGTAGGTCGGAATGAGGATGGCGGCAACCAAGAGGAAGGCGCCGAGCCCGACCAGAATGCAGGCCAGTGTCCTCCCTGATCCCGAACGCTCCGCCATTGTCATTCTCCTTACTGGTCGACCGCCCGACTTCGGCGACATCGTGTTCACGGCAGACACTAACAGTCTCGCGCGAAGCTTCAATGGTGGAGCGGGCCTATATCGCCGAGTTTCTCGTCAGCGGTGCACACTTGTGGCGATGACATCGACTGCCCGGGGCTTCGTACCCGCACTGGACGGCCTTCGCGCGTGCGCAGCATTCGGAGTGTTGTTGACGCACGCAGCATTCCAAACCGGCGCGACAGGTCCTTCGGTGATCGGCCGGGTTCTCGGCCGTTTCGATATGGCTGTCGCCGTCTTCTTCGCGTTGTCGGGCTATCTGCTCTGGCGGTCACATGCTGCGGCGGCCCGAGGTTTGGCTGCCCAGCCGTCGACGATCCGCTATCTCTGCAACCGCGCCGCGCGAATCCTGCCCGCGTATTGGGTCGTCGTAGTCGTCGTGCTGGCATTCCTACCCGAGGCCGGCGGCGGTCTCCGGGTATGGCTGGCCAATTTGGGTTTGGTCCAGGTCTTCGTCCCGCTCACGTTGACCAACGGGATGACCCAGATGTGGAGTCTGTCTGTCGAGGTCGCCTTCTACCTGGTCTTGCCGGTCGTCGCCTTCGGGATGGTGTGGTTGCGCGGGCCGCGCGCCAAGTTCCGCGTCCCGGTGCTGCTCACCGTTGCGGTGGTGGCGTTGGGCTGGGGATTTATCCCGATCCCGACACCCGACGGAATTCACTCCGACAACTGGCTTCCTGGTTATCTCCCGTGGTTCGCGGCAGGGATGGTGGTGGCCGAGTTGGGGGTCGGCGCCGGACCCCGAATCGTCCGGTTCGCCCAACACCAGCGTGTGCTGCTGGTGATCGCCGCGGTGGCATTTGCGTTGTCGGCCACCAACCTTGCGGGCCCGGAGGGCCTGACGCGTGCGCAGCCGTGGCAGTTCGCCGTCAAGATCGGCCTGGGCGCCGTCCTCGGTTTCGCATTGATCGCGCCGATCGCCTTTTCCGAACGCGAAGGGCACCGCTATCTGGGGCACCCGGTGATGCTGGCGCTCGGACGCTGGTCGTACGGCATCTTCATCTGGCATCTCGCGGTGCTGTCGATCGTGTTTCCGGTGTTCGCGGTGGTGCCGTTTCGCGGCAGCTTCATCTTCGTTCTCGTCGTGACAGTCGTACTGACGATTCCGGTCGCGTCGGCCAGTTATGCGCTGGTCGAGGAACCGGTTCGGCGCGCGGTCAAACGGTGGGAGATCCGCCGCAACATCGGTGGCAGACCAGCGATCACCGACAACCCGAGCGCGACGACCGCCACCAGCGCGGGTAGCTGAACCCACATCGATCCGCCGACGTATCCGTCGGGCGAACGCCACGGGCCTTTCGACAGGACCGCGACCGACAACGCCGTTCCGACGCCGGCAACGCCCACGAGGACTCTCGCGGCCAGTGCGATGCCGAAGCGCCGCGCCAGTAGTGCCATGACGATCGTCGACGTCAATACCACTGCCGGACCGGTCAATCCTGCGATGATCGTCGTCAATGCGAGCAAACCGGCGTAGGCGATTCCTGCACTCCGCCACGTCCGCGGCGCCGCGTCTTTGCGCGGATGGCGGTGGGCCGGAAAGAAAGCGAGCAAAGTCAGCGGAACCAGCAGGACCAAGCCCCCGAAGATGCCGAAGCGGTACCAGCGGTCGGTCGGGAAATCGAGCGTGACCGTGCCGCCCTCGCCTGCGGGCACGATCCAGCCTTGTTGCCAGCCGTTGACGACCACCTGACGAAGTCGGCTACCGTCCGGACCGGTCGCTTCCCAGCCGACGTTGGTGCTTTGCGGAACGACCAGGAGTTGGTCGGTCGCAGCGCTCTCGACCTTGACCTCGCGATGGTTCTCGGTCCAGGTGCCGAGCACTGCCGGACGCACAGCCGCGTCAGTCTGGGGTGGACCACTGCTCAACCGCATCGAATCGACATAGAAGAGCGGTCCGGGGCTCACCACGATGTCCTGCTCGCCGGCCGTGAGCGGGATCGGCAGGTCCGCGTCGCACAAGTGCGCCTGGACCGGTGCGCCCGTGCTCAGCTGTTCCGCGGTCGCGGTGACCGACGCTCGAATCAGCTGTCCGGCAAAGGACACCACCGGTCCGTCGGCGCAGTCGATGGTGATCTGCCGCTGCGGGTCTGCGTCGGGGAACGTCGCTTGCTCTTCGGTCCGGACGCCGACTTCCGCCAGTCCGGGCGGCTGTACCAGCGCGAACCCGATGGCCGTCTGATCGAGGATCGGCGTCCACGACACGAGGCTGAGCTCGATCCGGTCGGTCAGATACGGACTCAGTTCGATGGTGGAGGTGCCACTTTCAAGGTCGCGCACTTGCGGTCCATTGCCCAGGTTGACCGCCACGGTCGTCGGCTTTGCAGGCAAGTCGCCTGAGCTCGGCGTGATGGTCAGACCGGTCACGACCTGTGGGTTCGGCAGCTCGATCGTCAGCGTCGGCTTCCCTGACTCGGGTTTCCGGACGACGTCTTCCGGAGCGATCCAGGACGTTGCGGTGTTGCCGTCGGTCGCTGCATAGGCCGAGCCGCGAACGTCGCCGATGTCTGCAGGACCGCGTGCGACGGGTCTACCCGGCACCGTGAGCAGCGACTCCAACGCAGGTCCCTGCCGGGAGCGGACGGTCAGCTCGGGCGTGACCGACACATTCGACGGGACCGACAACGTCCGGTCGAAACGTGCGAGTTCCTCGGGCGCCAAACCCAGGTTTTTGCTGCAGCGGACGCGGTCCGGTCCGTCGACGCACCCTGTTCGGCCTGGCAGCTCCTGTGCGAGATCCCATTCGAGCATCTGAGCACCGTTCGGCGTCGACGGCAGGACCGTGCGGTGCCGGATTTGGACCTTGCTCGGGTTCGCACGGTCGGTGAAATCGTCCAGCGACAATTCACTGATGCCGAATTGACTTCCGCCCGTGCCGTCTTCGGTCTGCGTCGCCAAAATCCGCAGCCACGACGTCTTGCCGGGCGGCAGCGACACCGTAATCGGCTTGCCAGGCTTGTCGACCCGCGCCGCGGTACTGCCGTTCGCAGTCCGCACCTCGATCCACTTCACCGGCGTACCGATCGCAGCCGGGCTCGTCGTCAGGTGCAGCAGGCCGCTGTCGATCGGGTGGTCGAGATCGAGCTGCAGCCACTGCCCAAGTGCAGTTTCCAGTCCGTTGCTCAGCCAACTCGTCGCCTCGTCACCGTCGATGGTCGCGGCTGGTCCGTTGCCTGGGGCGGTCCCGCCGAGCTGGGTTGCATCCGAGGCCGCACTGGACACGGTGATGGTCGCGCCCGACCACTGTCCCTCGACCAGGTCGGCGTCGTACACCGGGTAGTCGGGAACGAGATTATGGGTCCGTCGCGGTTCGTTCGGGGTGCGGATGGCGGAACTGTGGTTGTCGACCTGGCCGAAGTCGGTCTCGCGATCGGTCGGGGTATCGGTCACAGTGACGGTATCGATCGGGATACCTGCACGGACCGCGTCGTTGGCGAGGACGACGGGTCCGGGGAAAGTGGCTGGAGTCGAACGTCTTTCGTCGAGTCGCTGCAACGATTCCGGTCCGCCCTGGACGATCGGCACGTCTCGCAGATCGACCGTGTACGGGGCACCGGGCCGCTCGTCCGGCGAGCCGACCCGGTAGATCTCGATCGCGGGGTAGTCGGGTCGTAGGTCGCCGTCAGAGACGAGTCCGTCGGTCTTGCCCGGACCGATGGGATCCCCGAACTCGGCAACCTTCGTGATTCCCGGCGAGCCTTCGATGCTCTGGTGCACGAGAATCGGGCGCGTCGACCGCGAGCTGTCCGGGTCGAGGTCGTTGCGCAACACGAGGTAGCCGATCCCTTGTCCGAGCAGCGTCGTCGCGAGACCCGACGACGGCCGACCGTCGGCGATCAGCCGTTGTACCGCGTCCATCGCGCGGATTGCACCTGGCGGGTTCAGCGGGATCGAATCGCGTACTGCCCAGGGTGTGCTCGCAAGGGCTTGCAACGGTTCGTCTCTGGTGAGCCCCCAGGTCTGGCTGCCGAAAGGCGCGCCGGGGATGACGAGCGCGCGTTGGCCATTGGCGTTGTGCTCCAACCAGTCCGCGGCGTCGTGCCAATAGCCGGGGACCTCGTCGTACGCGCCGCGCGGGGCGAGCTTGCCGGTCCACGCCAGGGACGTGGCCAATGCGAGGGCGACGAGAACGAGGCTGGTCAGAGCCACCATGGGGTCGCGTTCAGGATGCGCGAACGCGGTGCGCCACCGCCGCAGCGGCGCCGATCCGGGAAGCGGAACCTGCGCGAGTAGATGTGCTAGTCCGAGCACCAACGGGAGCCGAATCAATGGCTCCAGCTTGTGCACGTTGCGCAAGGGAGCGCCGCCGGAGTCCAGAAACACCCGGACCGAGTCGGCGAAAGGGGAGCCGAGTTCACCGACATAGCCTGCGGTCAGGCCTGCAAGTCCCACGAACAGGATCAGCGTCAGGCGTCCTCGCGCCGGCATGGACCGCATCGCTAGGCCCGCGATTCCCGCCGCTGCGATCAGGCCGGTGGCAATCACTGCGGCAGGCTGGGTGACGAGCACTGCCCCGGCGATGCGTTCGGGGGAGACGAACGGGGCCCAACTGTCGGTGCCGCGCAACACCTCTGCCAGCGACGCCCACTGTGTGGTCACGCCTGCGGACTCGATGTAGTCGAGAAACGGCGGACTCACTCGGCCGAGCAACAGCAGCGGTACGAGCCACCACAGCGTTGCCAATAGCAGGCACGGAATCCACCATGCGGTGAACCGCCACCAGCGCGGGTTCGGTTTGTGCGACACCCACCACAGGAACGCGACAAGACACGCTGCAGCCGTCGCCACGGCGTTGATGGAACCCATCAACGCGACCGCCACTGCACTTTGCGCCGCGGCGACTCGAGCGCTCTTTTCGCTGCCTTGGGTAAACAGTCGCCCCAGAGGGAGCAGCACCCACGGCGCCAGCATCATGGGCAATGTTTCGGACGAGATCGAACCGAGGGTGGTGATGACTCGCGGTGAGAGGGCGAACGCGATACCAGCGATGATTCGCGAACTCCGGCTCCCGATACCGAGCGCTTCGGCAAGCCGGACGATGCCCCAGAACCCCGCCAGAATCAGCAGCGCCCACCAGATGCGTTGGGTGATCCACGGCGGAATCCCGAGGACGTGACCGAGTGAGAAGAATGCGCCGTGCGGAAAGAAGTATCCGTAGGCCTGGTTCTGGACCTGGCCGAGCGGTGCCTGGCTACTCCACTGATGGGATGCGCGCGCCAGAAAACCCAGCGGATTCTGGGTGAGATCGTATTTCGTATCGGCGACGATCGAGCCGGGCGATTGCGCAAACGTCAGGACGAACGAAACGACTGCTGCGCCCAGTAGCCAGCGACGGCCTAGCGGAGCGACAGAGCTCGGGGATTCGACAGAGGTAGGGCTGGCGATCTCAGCGGGCGCCGTACTCGACGTGGTTCAGCAGCGACGAATCGGCGTTGCCGGAGCGATCGATCTCTGGCCGGGTGTTGTCTTGAACTGCGGCTGTGACGCCGAAGACGACGATGGCTCCGAGGATCGCGCCACCGAGGGCACTGGCTGCACCGGCAGGTACGAAACTCATCTCGGCTCTCCACATCTTCGTCGGTTCGGATTTGCTCCGGTCAAGGTATCACTCCAGACCGAGTCAGGTTTGGACCCCAAGCGCACCGAGGAGTGTGCGCAGCTTGGTGGAGGTCTCTGCGAGCTCCGCATCCGGGTCAGACGCAGCGACAATGCCGCCGCCCGCGTACGCGATCGCGGTTCGGCCGTCGGGCGCGATCTCGGCGCATCGGATGGCAACGATCCATTCGCCGTCGCCGCTTCGATCGCACCAGCCGACCGCGCCGCCGTAGAACCCGCGGTCTTCCTCGCGTTCGAGGATTGTCGCCAGGGCGAGGTCCGTCGGTGTGCCGCAGACCGCCGGCGTCGGATGAAGCAGCGTGGCAACGTCGAGCGCGGTTGTCGACTGGTCGGCCAGCACGCCTTCGATCGGCGTCGCCAGGTGCCATACCTCGGGCGTATCGGTCAGGACCGGAGCGCTCGGAACGGTCAGCTCCGAGCAGACGGTCGACAGCTTTGCCCGGATCCATTCGGTGACGTAGGAATGCTCTTCCTGGTCCTTCGTCGACGCGAGCAGGCGTTCGGCTTCTGCGCGGTCGGCATCGGGGTCGGACCGTCTGGGCGCGGTCCCGGCGAGCGGACGCAGGGTCACTCGGTTGCCGCGTCGGCTCACGAGTAGTTCGGGACTCGCGCCGACCAAGGTTCCGGAGCCGACGTCGGCAACGAAGCCGTTCGACGTCGGATGGCGGCTGATCAGATGCGCAACCAGCAGCTCGGGGTCGATGGCGGTGTCCGCCGCCAGCGCCACCGACCGCGCGGCGACCACCTTGTGCAACGCGCCCTCGCCGATCAACTTCACGAGCGTGGTCACTCGCTCGACGTGCTCAGCTTGGGTCGGGATTTCGCGAACCAACCGAGTGCTGGGGAGTGGACCGAGTTCGGGGCGCCACGGTCCGTCGGTGAACGCGAAATCGACGGGCGAGAGTAAGGCGGCGGACCGCTGCGGATCGAATGGCAATGCGCCGACGACGATCTCCGTTGCTCCGGTCTCGAGAGCGCGCGCTGCGGCGGCGACACTGTCGAAACGCGCGCGCTCACCGGTTGCGAGCAGGACGCGGTCGGCGCGGGCAAGGAGAAATCCCATGCCCCGACGATAGCCAACGGTTGGTCGCGCGAACCGGCTCTGTGCGCGAAGGCACTCGGACGGGCCTAGCGCACAGGCGGCACCAGAAACACCGGCCGATGGCAATGCTTGAGCACGTTGTCTGCAACGCTGCTGTGCAGCAGCGCTTTAATGCCGGTGGCGCCGCGGGTGCCCGCGACGATGAGGTCGACGTTCAGCTCGTCGGCGGTCGCGACGATCGTGTTCCAGATGGTGCTGGTGCACTCTTCGCACCGCGGCTCTGCATTGAGGCCCGCCGATTTCGCGAGCTCGAGGCCTTCGGCATTCGTCGCCTTGGCATCGGTGAACGCAATGTCCTCGACGTCCTCGTCGGGCACCCAGTCCGGCTGCATCACGCCGGACAACCCGGACATACGCGCCGCTTGGCGAACCATCGGTTCCCACGCGGTCAGCACGATGGCGCGGTCAGCTGTGAGGAACCGACCGGCATATTGAATAGCGCGCTTGGCGTGTTCGGAACCGTCGTACGCAATGAGCATGACGTCGCAGGCCATGTCGAACCTCCTGGTCCAGGCCGTTTTTCCTATCCCGAGCCTACCGTTGCCACGGCCTGTGCGTGGAGTGGTTGGCCGGTGTGGCGTCGATCGTCGGATAACGTCGACACCCATGCGGCGAACTTGGGGATCGGTGGTAGTGCTGTGCGCGGCGATGGTTGCGGGGTGTTCCAGCAATACCCCGTCGTCGCCGACAACTAACCCGCCGAGCCTGATGAGCGACAACAAGACCGCAGTCGCACCCCCTTCGCCTTCGCCTGCCGCCGACGATTGCGTCGGCCAATTCCTCGCGAAATTCAGCTTGCGGGACAAGCTCGCTCAGCTGCTGACCGTCGGTGTGACGGGCCCGTCGGACGCGATCGACGTCGTCAGCACCGAACATGTCGGCGGGATCTTCATCGGCAGCCCGACCGACAAGTCGATCTTGAACAAAGCTCAGATGGACAAGGTCAAGGCGGCCTCGACCAACCTGCCGTTGATGGTCACCATCGACGAAGAAGGCGGGCGGGTCTCGCGCATCCCCGAGCTACTCGGCGGTTCTGAGCTGTCGGCCCGCGAAGCCGCGAAGACGTACACGGCGGACCAGGTATACGAGCGCACGAAGGCGCGTGCGGCCAAGTTGAAGGACCTCGGTATCACCGTGGACTTCGCGCCGGACGTCGATGTCAGCAATCAGCCCGATGATTCCGTGATCGGTGACCGCTCTTACTCCAACGATCCTGCCGTCGTCACGGAATACGCAGGCAAATACATCCAGGGCATGTTGGACGCGGGCGTCAAGCCGGTGATCAAGCACTTCCCCGGGCACGGTCATGGCACTGGTGATTCGCACACGGGTGCGGTGTCGACGCCGCCGCTCGACCAGCTGAAGAAGGTCGACTTGCTGCCGTTCCGAGATCTCGTCTCCAGCGGTGCGGCCGTGATGGTCGGTCACCTCGATGTGCCCGGCTTGACCGACGCGAACATACCCGCCAGCATCAGTCCGCAGGTCATGGCGTTGCTACGCGAAGGTACCGGCTACGGAGCCGCGCCGTTCGACGGACCGATCTTCACCGACGATCTCAGCGGCATGGCAGCCATCACCGCGAAGTACGACATCGAGACTGCGGTCGAGACCGCGTTGGTCGCGGGCGCGGACGTTGCGCTGTGGATCAGCACCGACGCCGTGTCGAGCGTATTGGATAAATTGGAGAAATCGGTCGCCGCCGGCCGGCTGACCCAGCAGCATGTCGACCAATCCCTGGTCCGGGTGGCGAAGTTCAAAGGCGCCTTGTCCTGCTCGTAGCCGCGCCGTGAAAGCTGCTCCGATCAGCGCTAACTTACTGTAAAGTAAGATAGGAGGTTCGGTCGGCGAGAGGACGCGAAATGGCGGGCGGAACAAAGCGACTTCCGCGCGCTGTGCGTGAGCAACAGATGCTAGACGCCGCGGTGAATGTGTTTGCCCGCAACGGCTTCCATGAGACGTCGATGGATTCTATCGCGGCAGAAGCACAGATCTCCAAGCCGATGCTCTACCTGTATTACGGTTCGAAAGAGGAACTGTTCGCAGCCTGTATCCACCGCGAGGGCGTGCGTTTCGTCGAGGCGATGGCGCCCGCCGGTGATCCGAATTTGTCGCCACGCGACCAGCTACGGACCGCGTTGTTCTCGTTCCTCAATTTCGTCGACAAGAACAGAGATTCCTGGCTCGTGTTGTATCGCCAGGCGATCGGGCAGCAGGCGTTCGCAGGCCAGGTGCGCTCCAGCCGCGAACGGCTGATCCAGTTGGTCGAGAAGTTGCTCGAGTCGAGCACGAAGAATCCGGACCCGGGTACCGATTTTTCCATCATGTCGGTCGCACTCATCGGGGCGGGGGAAGCTGTCGCCGACCGAATTGCTGGTGGCGACGTTGCGGTCGAGGCTGCGGCCGATCTACTCGAAAGTCTTGCCTGGCGCGGTCTGCGCGGCCCCCGGCCCTCGTGAGTCTGCTTGGAGGGCCCCAGTGGAGGCCGGGGACTCCAGCAGACTCACGAGCCGTGGTCAGCGCAGTGTTGCTGTGAGGTGCGGGTAGCCCTTCTTGGGGTGCTTGAGGGAAAGATCCCAGCCGCCCTGGACCTCGTCGGCATAAAGGTTGACCGTCGACGGAATCAGCACAGGCTTACCGAACTTCACCGAGTACGTGACAGCGTCGGGAATGCGTCCCTCGACAACCTGCAAAGTGGTTGCCGCGGTGAACATTCCGTGCGCGATCGTCGACGGAAAGCCGAACGCCTTGGCGCCGATACCGGAGATGTGGATCGGGTTCCGGTCACCGGATACCGCTGCGTACTTGCTGATCGTCTTCTGATCGATACGCAGCGTGCGGGTCGGCGGCGGTGGGACCTCGTCGGGCTTGGGCTCCGGCTTCGGTCCACCCGACAGCGACGTCTTCTGCTGGTGCAGGAACGTGGTCGTCTGCTTCCAGACTTCCTCGCGCCCGACGCTGACATCGGTCACCATGTCGACGAGCAGTCCCTTCGGGTGCTCTCGCAAGTTCGCCGCGCGTACCCGAACGTCGAGCGGCTCGCTGACCGAAATGGGCCGTAGCTGCTGAATCACGTTCTCAGCGTGTACGGAACCGATCGCGGCAAACGGGAACTCCTTGTCGATGACGAGCTGCATGACCGTGGGGAACGTGAGCACGAACGGGTACGTCAACGGCAACGTGTCGCCGAAACGCAGGCCCGTGACGCGGGCGTATTCAGCCAAGTGGTCCGGATCGACCTTGAGGCCCTTGAGCTCCAAGGTGTGCTCCGGCAACGTATCGCTACGTCCGCCGCGACCCGGCAACGGCACCGCGCCGAGCGCGGCTTTGAAGTAGAGGTCGCGAATCTTCGGCTGTACGCCGAGCCGGATGGTCTTCGCTGGAGACATCAGGCCCCCAGCAGGCTCTGCCCGCAAACGCGAACAACGTTGCCGGTCACGGCGTTCGATGCCGGACTGGCGAAGTAGGCGATTGCTTCGGCAACGTCGACGGTTTCGCCGCCCTGCAGCAACGAGCTCATCCGTCGGCCGGCCTCGCGGGTGGCGAACGGAATTGCGGCTGTCATCGCGGTCTCGATGAAACCGGGGGCGACGGCGTTGATCGTGATGTTCTTCTTAGCCAGGACGGGCGCAGTCGCCTGCACCAGACCGATGACGCCGGCCTTCGACGTGCCGTAGTTGGTCTGGCCGCGGTTGCCTGCGATACCTGCGATGGAGGACACGTCGACCACGCGGCCGCCGTCCTTCAGCGCGCCCTTGGCGATCAGGACATCGGTGATCTTCTGCGGTGCAAGCAGGTTGACGTTGATGACGGCGTTCCAGCGCGCGTCGTCCATGTTCGCCAGCGTTTTGTCGCGAGTGATGCCTGCGTTGTGGACGATGATGTCCGCCCCGCCGTGACGCGAAAGGACGTGCTCGGCAAGCACGTCTCCGGCGTTGTCTGCCGTGACGTCGAGGGCGAGCGAGGTGCCGCCGACTCGGTTCGCGGTCTCCGAGAGCGCCTCGCCGGCCTGCGGGATGTCTGCGCAGATCACGTGGGCGCCGTCGCGCGAAAGGACCTCGGCGATGGTGGCGCCGATGCCGCGGGCGGCGCCGGTGACGATCGCTACCTTGCCTTCGAGTGGGCGGTCCCAGCTTGCCGGTGCGGTCGAGTCCTCGGCGCCCACGCGGATGACCTGAGCGTCGACGAACGCCGACTTGGCCGACAGCAGGAAGCGAAGGGTCGACGCGAGGCCGGAGAGGCCGGTCGAGGCGTTCGGGGAGACGTACACCAACTGTGCCGTCGAGCCGCGCTTGATTTCCTTGGCGACGCTGCGGGTGAAGCCTTCGAGTGCGCGCTGCGCGATGTGCTCGTCGACCGACGACGTCTCCTCCGGCGTGGTGCCGATGACGACGACGCGGGCGCTCGGAGCGAGGTCACGGATTACCGGCTGGAAGAATTTGTAGAGCCCGTCGAGCTCGCTGATGCTGCCGATGCCTGTGGCATCGAACACAAGCGCGCCGTACTTGGAGTCACCTTCGGTCGCAAAGGTGTAGTCCGACAGCAGTTCCCGGATCGGCTCGACGAGCCGTCCGCTGCCGCCGAGGAGAACCGGACCGGCCAACGGCGGTTCGCCGGCCTTGTACCTGCGAAGTTTCTCCGGCTGCGGCAGACCTGCCTGCTTGGCGATGAACGCGCCCGCTCCCGTGGACAGGAACGACGAGTACAGGTCCGGGGCTCCCTTGGACTTGGTCTTTGTGGCTGCCACTTTCCTACCTTCTCTGCTGATTGACATGGCTCAGGTCGCACAATTACCAGGTGCGATATCGACATTGAACTTACTCCGGAGTAAGTTAGTTGTCGAGCAGACCCCAACACATCTTGGAGACGTCAACGTGACAAGCAAGCAGCTGCGCCCGGTCGCAATCCTGGGCGGCAACCGGATTCCATTCGCAAGGTCGGACAAGGCTTACGCCCGCGCATCCAATCAGGACATGTTCACCGCAACGCTGGACGGGCTCGTCAGCCGCTTCAACCTGCAGGGCGAGCAGCTCGGCCTCGTCGTCGGTGGCGCAGTCCTCAAGCACAGCCGTGATTTCAACTTGATGCGCGAGTCGGTCCTCGGCAGCGCGCTCAGCCCGTACACCCCGGCCTACGACCTCGGTCAGGCCTGCGGCACCGGCCTGCAGTCGATCATCGCCGTCGGTGACGCGATTGCTGCCGGTCGCATCGAGTCCGGCGTCGGTGGCGGTGTCGACACCACGTCCGACGCCCCGATCGGTGTCAGCGACGATCTGCGTGAGTTCCTGCTCTCGGTGAACCGCGCGAAGACCACTGCCGACCGCCTCAAGCTGCTCGGTCACGTGCGCCCGAGCATGCTCGGCCTGGAGATCCCCAAGAACGGCGAGCCGCGCACCGGCAAGTCGATGGGAGAGCACGCCGCGATCACGTCGAAGGAATTCGGTATTCGCCGCGAAGACCAGGACAAACTGGCCGCAGCGAGCCACAAGAACATGGCAGCCGCCTACGACCGCGGATTCTTCGACGACCTGGTCACGCCCTTCCTCGGCCTGACCCGTGACGACAACCTGCGTCCGAACTCGTCCGTCGAGAAGCTCGCAACGCTGAACCCGGTCTTCGGTGTGAAGCTAGGCGACGCCACCATGACGGCTGGTAACTCCACTCCGCTCACCGACGGTGCGTCGGCTGCGCTGCTCTCTTCGGACGAATGGGCCGCAGAACGCAACCTTCCGGTGCTCGCCCACTTGGTCGACTCGGAGACGGCGGCTGTCGATTACGTCCATGGCAAGGACGGCCTCCTGATGGCGCCGACCTACGCCGTGCCGCGTCTGCTCGCTCGCAATGGATTGACGTTGCAGGATTTCGATTACTACGAAATCCACGAAGCCTTCGCCTCGGTTGTGCTCGCCACGTTGCAGGCTTGGGAGAGCGACGCTTACTGCAAGGAACGGCTCGGACTCGACGGAGCGCTCGGTTCGATCGACCGCAGCAAACTCAACGTCAACGGTTCGTCGCTCGCCGCAGGCCACCCGTTCGCAGCCACCGGTGGGCGCATCGTCGCGTCGCTCGCAAAGATGCTGGCAGAGAAGGGATCGGGCCGCGGCTTGATCTCGATCTGCGCCGCTGGCGGCCAGGGCGTCACGGCGATCATCGAACGCTAGAAAGATAGCCCGAAAATAACTGAGAAATTTCTCGCGTGAGGTGTAACACCTACCGAGTGCGAGCGATTTCATAGACGGCTCCGCGCTGCTGCCCGACCCCCGACCCGGCAGCCGCGCGGGGCCTTCTATTTTGCCGATAGGCTGAACTCATCACTGGATCCGGGCGACACGCAGTCGCGACCACATCGGTGCGTCGTCGTGTGGCAATCATCTTGGGCGCTGTGTTCGCCGTTTTCGCGTTGGCCTATCTAGTCGACTGGATTGCGTCGGCGGGCGACGTACCCCGCGGAACCAGGGTCGCAGGTATCGACGTCGGTGGAATGAACGCCGACGAAGCCGAGCGAGTGTTGCGCGACCGGATCGGTCCGCGCACGGACAGCCCCGCTGCCGTGCAAGCCGGCGATGTGCGCGCAGGTGTCACGCCTACTTCCGCAGGCTTGTCCGTTGACTGGGACGCAACGCTGAAACGTGTCCGCGACCAGCCGATCAATCCGCTGACCAGGTTGTTCTCACCGTTCACGACCCGAACTGTCGATGTTGTGTCGGTCGTCGACGATGCTGCCCTGGCGCGGTCCGTCGACAAATTGAGTGCCGTGATCGATCGCAAACCTCTCGAAGGCTCGGTGCGTTTCGAAGGAGCGAAACCAGTCGGCGTCACGGCGGTGCCTGGTCAGGTGCTCGATGTGGCGGGTGCGAAAGCCGCGTTGATCGACGAATGGGCGAATGGCACAACGATCGAGCTTCCGGTCGACGTCGTCGATGTCACGGTCCATGATTCGGCGGTCGACAAGGCTGTCGCCGAGGTAGCAGGTCCAGCGGTCGCCGCCGATGTCGTCTTCACCGGCCGCGACGGCAAGTCGGCAACCCTGAAGCCCGACCAGGTCGGTGCGGTCCTGAGTTTCGCACCCGATGGATCCGGCGGCCTCGCCCCGCAGTACAACCGCGACGCTGCCGCAGCATTGCTCGCACCGCAGCTCGCGAGCACCGAGGTCATGCCGCGTGATGCCGAGTTCGCCGTCGACACCGGGTTCGTGAGGGTGATCCCGGCGGTCGTCGGCGACATGGTCGTGTGGCCCAAGACGCTCGACCAACTGCCTGCGCTGCTGAGCAACAGCGGTCCGCGGACGGTCGCTGCCACCTACGAGGCGGTCCAGCCGGCATTCACCACGGCCGCGGCCGACGCCTTCGGGATCAGGGAAGTGATCGCCGAATACACAACCGGTGGGTTCGAATACGCGTCGGGAGTCAACATTCGGAAGGTCGCTGAAGTCGTCAACCGCGCAATCGTCAAGCCTGGCGACACGTTTTCGTTGAACGGGTTCACCGGTCCGCGCGGGACCGACCAGGGCTACATCGAATCTGGCATCATCGACCACGGTCGTCCTGCGCGAGCGGTCGGCGGTGGCATCAGCCAATTCGCGACGACGTTGTACAACGCGGCCTACTTCGCCGGTCTCGAAGACGTCGACCACACCGAGCACAGCTATTACATTTCGCGCTACCCGGAGGCTCGTGAAGCAACCGTCTACGAAGGCGCGATCGATCTGCAGTTTCGCAACAACACCCCGACCGGAATCCTGATCGAAACCGTCGCGACCGGCTCCGACGTCACGGTCCGCATCTGGGGAACCAAAGCGGTCGAGGTCGAGTCGGTCACGGGTGATCGATATGCCCAAACCGCTCCTCGAACCATCACGCTTCCCAAGGGCGACGATTGCGTGGCATCCAAAGGTGCACCCGGCTTCACCACCAGCAACACCCGAATCATCACCGACCGCATCACTCGCCAAGAGGTCTACCGCCACACCCGGACCGTCAAATACGACCCCGTCCCCATCGTCAAATGCGAGTGACCACCTAGCCGCGCGGCAGTTCGCCAAACGCACACCGAATTGCTAGCAAATCCGCCTGCGGCTAGCGAATTGGTTTGCGGCTGTGCTGGTTTCGAATCTATCCACAGGGCCGAAGTTATCCACAGACCGCGAGCTTTCGCCGCTTTGGGTCGACGGCCTAGTGCAGCATTGCAGTCATGGAACTCGACGGGGGCGAGGTGCTGCGCCGCCAGCATGCGCTACGGAGTGGAATCGCGGATCACGAGATTCGAGGGCTTTACACCCGCGCCGGCTGGCGCAGACTCGGTCACGGAGCCTACGTCGCCGAGTCGGCGTTTACCGGACTCGATCAGCACGCCAAGCACCGGCTGTTGCTCGACGCGACGCTGCCCGCTCTGTCGTCCGATTCTGTTCTCAGTCACCAATCCGTCGCAGTCGCCTACGGGCTGCCGATCCGTGGGTTACCGCTCGACGCTGTTCACGTGACTCGGGACCGTGAGACCGGGAATCGCGTCCGGCCGACGTTGAATGTTCATTGTTCGCCGCTCGGCGGCGAAGTTGTGGAGTTGGACGGTCGGCTGCTGACAACTCCCGCCCGCATGATCGTCGATCTGGGTCGAACTGCGCCGCTCGAAGCGGTATTGGTCACCGCAGACGCAGCTGTTCGCGAATTCGGTGTAACCGCGTCCGACCTAGCGATCGAGCTCGAGCGAGCGAAGAATCGCAGCGGCATTGCAGCGGCCCGACGCCTGGTCGATCTTGTCGACGGGCACAGCGAAAGCGTCGGCGAATCGCTGAGCAGGCTGATGCTTCGCTCCTTCGGCTTCACTGGGTTCAAGACTCAGGGGAATGTGTACCTCGAACATGGTCGGCTCCTCGGCCGCGTGGACTTCTACGACGAAGAGCTGGGCGTGCTAGGAGAGTTCGACGGCGAGGTGAAGTACGGCCGACTACTGAAGCCAGGTCAGGACCCTGGCGAGGTGGTCTTCCGGGAGAAACAACGCGAGGACGCAATGCGCGACCCGGGATTCCAGATGGCGCGGTGGATCTGGCGTGAGCTCGACAAGCCGGCGACAGCAGCCCGCATCGAGCGAGCGTTGGAACGAGGCCGAGCGTCCTCGAAGCCGATTGGTTACATCGTGCAAGCGCCGCTACCGACGCCACGCCGGTTGGTGCGGCGGTCTCTTTGACAGCCACAAACCGAATTGTCAGCCACAGCTGGAATTGCTAGCAAAACGGTCTGTGGTTGGCGAATTGCTTTGTAGCTGAGACGCCAACACCCCCGGACCGTGGGGTCCGGGGGTGCTGTGCGGAACTAGCTGTGCGGAACTAACTCAGAATGCCGCTTCGTCGAGCTCCATGATGTCGTTCTCGAGGTTGCTGAGGACGGCCTTGATGGCGGTGAGCTCGGGGAGCACGTTCTTGGCGAAGAAGCTCGCAACTGCGACCTTGCCTTCGTAGAACGCCTTGTCCTTGCCAGCGTCTGCACCGTTGTCGAGGGCCTTGATCGCGACCTCGGCGTTGCGGAGCAGCTGCCAGCCGATGACCAGGTCGCCGACCGCGAGGAGGAAGCGGACCGAACCGAGGCCGACCTTGTACAGCTCGGTCGGGTTCTCCTGGGCACCCATGAGGTGACCGGTCAGCGTTGCCGCCATGCCCTGCACGTCTTCCAGCGCGGTGGCGAGGAGGGCGCGCTCGTTCTTCAGGCGACCGTTGCCGGCCTCGCTGTCGATGAACTTCTGGATCTGGCCTGCGACGTGCGCCAGGGCGACACCGCGGTCACGTGCGATCTTGCGGAAGAAGAAGTCCTGCGCCTGGATCGCGGTGGTGCCTTCGTACAGCGAGTCGATCTTCGCGTCGCGGATGTACTGCTCGATCGGGTAGTCCTGGAGGAAGCCGGAGCCACCGAGGGTCTGCAGCGACTCGGTCAGGTACTGGTAGGCACGCTCGGAGCCGACACCCTTGACGATCGGGAGCAGCAGGTCGTTGACGCGGAACGCCGTTTCCTTGTCTGCGCCCGACACCGCGAGCGCGGTGTCTTCGTTCTGGTGCGCTGCGGTGTAGAGGTACACCGAACGCAGGCCCTCGGCGTACGCCTTCTGCGTCATCAGGCTGCGACGGACGTCGGGGTGATGCGTGATGGTGACGCGCGGGGCTGCCTTGTTCGTGGACTGCGTCAGGTCTGCACCCTGGACGCGCTCCTTGGCGTACTCGAGCGCGTTGAGGTAGCCGGTCGAGAGCGTGGCGATGGCCTTGGTGCCGACCATCATGCGAGCGTGCTCGATGACGTCGAACATCTGCGCAATGCCCTTGTGCTCTTCGCCGACGAGCCAGCCCTTTGCGGGGATGCCGTGGCCACCGAAGGTGAGTTCACAGGTGGTGGAGGCCTTGAGGCCCATCTTGTGCTCGACACCGGTCACGAATGCGCCGTTGCGCTCGCCCAGTTCGCCCGTCTCGAAGTCGAAGTGGAACTTCGGAACGAAGAACAGCGACAGGCCCTTGGTGCCCGGACCTGCACCCTCGGGGCGCGCAAGCACCAGGTGGAAGGTGTTTTCGAACATGTCGTCGGCGTCGGCCGAGGTGATGAAGCGCTTGACGCCCTCGATGTGCCAGGAGCCGTCTTCCTGCTTGATCGCCTTGCTGCGACCTGCACCGACGTCGGAACCCGCGTCAGGCTCGGTGAGCACCATCGTCGCGCCCCAGTTGCGCTCGGCGGCGATGACGGCCCACTTCTTCTGCTCTTCGGTAGCGTTGTTGTAGAAGATCTGCGAGAAGCCAGCGCCCGCGGCGTACATGAAGGCGGCAGGCTGTGCTCCGAGGAGCAGCTCTGCGATGGCCCAGTACACGGTGCGCGGAACGGCGAGACCGCCCAGTTCCTCATCGACACCCAGCTTGTCCCAGCCGCCGTCCTGCAGCGACTTGAAAGACTTCTTGAACGACTCCGGAATCGCCACGGTGTGCGTCTCGGGGTCGAAGACCGGCGGATTGCGGTCCGCATCGGCGAAGGATTCGCCAAGCGGGCCCTCTGCGAGGCGGCGAACTTCGCTCAGCATCTCGCGAACGGTGTCGGAATCAAGGTCGCCGTATGCGCCCGTTGCCAGGGTCGCATCGAGTCCCAGTACCTCGAAAAGGTTGAATTCGAGGTCCCGAACGTTGCTCTTGTAATGTCCCATCGCTGTGTCGCTCTCCATTGAGTCGGGGGTGGTGCGGTCTGGGTTCTCCAGTTCCGCCCTGATGCTGGCGGGAAAATACTCACCAGTAACTTGTGCCGATGTTACTCCCGGGTACAGACACTGAACAAGGTGAATCCGGCGCATTGTGATAGGAACCACAGGGCCGTTCGGATTGTGAAATCGCAAGTCGAACAACACATCCCGGTCGAAAAATCTGAGGATCTCCTCACGTTTCGGTGTCCGGTGCCTTACGGTCGTTGGATGGAACCGGGACGACCGAGGTTGCGCCAGTTGACTATTGCGACGGCGGCGGGCGAGGCGAAGGTCGCTGTCGACGGCCGGACGAACCCACGGTTTCTCCTCGTTCTGACGCACGGAGCGGCCGGCGGTGTCGAAGCTGCGGACCTGCTCGCCGTCAGGCGCACTGCGGTCGAACTCGGTGGCGCGGTCGCGCGAGTGCTGCAGCCCTACCGGGTTGCGGGCGGGCGAGCGCCCGGTTCGGCGGTGAAACAGGACGAGGCGTGGTTGGCGATCATTGCCGACCTGCGTAAACGCTTCAGGAAAGTGCCGCTGATCCAGGGTGGGCGCAGTAACGGCGCACGTGTGGCCTGTCGCACTGCGCAGGCGACGGGAGCCGTAGGCGTCGTTGCGCTGGCCTTTCCGCTGCATCCGCCGGGAAAGCCGGAACTATCGCGTGCCGGTGAGTTGCGGTCAGCCGGGGTCGAGGTTGTCGTCATCAACGGCGACCGCGACCCTTTCGGCGTGCCCGACCCCGCCGACGCCACTCTGGTGCACGTCATCGCAGGTGAGGGGCATTCGTTCAAGAAAGGCGTCGGGGAAATCGCCTCAGTCGTCGAGCCCTGGCTGGTCCGCTGGAGTGCCGAGTAGCGGTTTCGCCGCGACGACGAGCGCGTCGATCGCAGTTCCCGCCGCGGTCTGTCGCAGCCGCTTCTCGGCGACCAATACCTGCAGATCGTCGCGGATCTCCTCGACGATGTCGTCGGGGGTGAAGAGAATCGTCGGATCTTGCGGACCGCCGACGCCATCGGCGATGTTCGCGGAATCGTGACCCAGCACGATCAGCACACCTGCCTCGTTCAATGCGTCGACTGCAAGGTTGAGCACGGCCCGGCGTTCTTCGGCGGGCAGGTGCAGGTAGACGTAGAGAATCAGGTCGAATCCCGGCTCCGGTGGAGCGGTCCGAACGTCGCCATGGACCCAGTGGATCCGGTCGCGGACCGACCGCGGCGACCGAGAGGCCACGGTCCGGGCCTTGTCTATCGCTACTTGCGAGAAATCGACCGCCGCGACGGACCAGCCTCGGGTTGCGAGCCAGATGGCATTGCGACCCTCGCCGCATGCGAGATCGAGGGCGCGACCGGGATGTAGAGCGGTGGCTTGTTCGACGACGACCGCATTCGGTGGCGCACCCCAAACGAGATCGGCCTGTGCATATTTTTCGTCCCACTCGCGCGCGTCCACTTCATGCAGAGTAGCGTCCGCGCGACTCGATCTCGTCAGTGGTGAACGGATGCGCCGCGTGCGCCTTCGGGATCGACATAGGGTCGCGGGTCGTTGCGATGGCCGTTGGCGATGATCCGGCCGACAAGCAAAGCGGCGGGAACGGAAACGACCGTCCAGCCTGCGATGAGTGCGGCGAGAAGCATGTGCTTAGTGTGCCAGGTGGGGCGATCAATCCGCTAGATCTTGATTACAAAAAAATAACAATGAGGACAACGCGTCGATATCGACTAGGCGATCCGATCATTCAACTGATATCGGCGCTACCCGCACCAGGGCTCCAATATGAGCCCGGGCAAAGTCGCGCGCCGCGGCGTCGTCGTCGATGGGGATCAGTCCATCCGGGGTCAAAGCCAGCGAGAGCGCTAATCGGGCGAGGATCTCGGCGACGTAGTCGGCGTCGTATTCGGGCAGCCCGCCGGACTGCTGCATCACCCGGAGATCGGCGGCCAGGTACGCCCGACCGACCGCGAGCAGCGGTCCGGCGTTGGTGGTGAGGAACGGCAGCACGACGTCTGGTTCGGTCGTGAGCAGTCGGCGCAGCAGTCGATTGTTCGCCAGGGTGGTCGCGAATGCGACGAAGCCCTCGGTCACCTGCTCCTCGACGGGTGCCGATCGGTCGATTCGTGCGTCGACGGCCTCGACGAACCGCACCGCCTCCCGCAGCCCGACGGCTTGAACGACGGCGTTCTTGCTGCTGTATCGGCGATACAACGTGGCTGGACTGACTCCGGATCGCTTGGCGACCTCGTTCATGCTGGTCCGCTTGATGCCGAAATCGAGAAACGCTGCGAGGGCGCCGTCGAGGATCGCGGGGTCGCCTTCGTCGTCGGAAGGGTCGCCGCCGAGCATCTGTTGCAGAATTCCGACGATCGCCATCACGTCACTTTACGTGCGCTGTTCTATACCGGTGGCTCGGCCACGGCTACGCCGAGCTGCTCGGAGTACGCGACGTTGAGCTCGCGCCAGCCGTAGTCGAGAGCGTCGGTGCCGACGATTCTGCCTATCGGGGTGCCGTCGAGCGCCAAGGCTGCAACGTCGAGACCGATGTGCCAGCCCGCAGCCAGCATCGCCGAGGAGTCCTTGTCGTCTGTCGTGTGGGTCAAGGTCAGTCGGGTGCCGCCGCTGTCGGTCGGGTCTAGTTGCCAGCGCAGCACGTCCGTCGCCCATGCGTGTTCCAGCAGCTTCGGCGCGTCGGCGATCGTCACTGTGCCATCGAGTTCGACGTGATTGCCGCCGTCGTTCATGATCAACAGCGCCGGCCCGGTGGACGCAAGATTGCGGTCGGCGATGTAGGGCGACCAGCGTGCATGTTCGTCCGGCGCGGTCAGTGCGGACCAGACCGATTCCGGCGATTGGGGAAATTCGCGTTGGAAGGTCAAGGCCCAGCGCGTGCCGTCTGCGGTGAGTTCGACGCGTTGCAGCGGCCCTGGGCGGTAGTTGCGAGTGGTCATTACTGGTCTCCCTTGGAATCCAAGTGTTCGGCGAGAGCGTTGAAGCTGTCGGTCCACAGCGTTCGAAACTGCTCGAGCCAGGCGTCGAATTCGGTGAACGGCCTGCGGTCGAGGCTGTAGATCCGCTGCTGTGCCGCGGTTCGGCAGTTGACGAATCCGCTGTCACGCAACACTTTCAGGTGCTTCGAGATGGTCGGCTGCGGCAGTTCGAGATCGTCGACCAGCTGGCCGACGCTGGCATCGCCGACCCGAAGGTGCTCGAGAATCCGACGGCGCTGGGGCTGTGCCATCACGGTGAAGAGGTCCGTCACGTCGCGAGTATACCAACTCACGTATATACGCGACAAGGCATATAAAAGGTAAACGAAAATCCGGGGTGTGTCATGACACCTGGAAACTGAGTTACGCCACACCCTCTGCGAGCAAGTGGTTGCGGATGAAACGCGCGAGATCGTTGACAGCGTCGCGTTCGTAAAGGTCGATCGTCCGGCCGGCGTTTTCGCGCTCGGTGATCCAACGCTCGATGGCGTCGTGCGTTACCGAGCTCACGACCATTTCCTTGGCACGCAAGTGTTCGTTTGCACCGGCTTCCGACACATCGCTCATGTCTCTGATCATCGCATCTCCTCCCGCCCTGCGTCACACTCCCGCGCCGGAATCACTTCCAGACTAGCCGAGGGCACCGCGAACGGAGCCTGCTGTCGTGGTCGGATCTCCACCGAGTCCGATGTACATCGTCGTCAGCATGGTGGCCGCGACGTCGTCTGCCGGCGCGAGTCCGTCCGGTCCCCAGAACCCCGCTAGCTCGAGCAGGGTGAAGCCATGCAGTGCGCTCCACAGCTGACCGGCGACGATGAGCGGATCCCCGGGTCGTAAAAGGCCGGCCTCGATCGCTCTCGTAACGGTGTCGACCAGAATCTGGAACGTTGCCAGGGCGCCTGCCACCTCGCCGGTGTTCTCGGCGTGTCCGCCCGCGAACATCACCGCGTAGAGGTGCGGATTCGTTCGGGCGTTGGTGCGGTACGCGACGGCAAGGCGGGCGAGGTCGGCTATCGGATCGTCGCTTCGCTCGACCGCGTTCAGGTGCGCGCCGAATCGATCGAATGCCTCCTGTACTACGGCGCGAATGAGATCGGGCATCCCGCCGAAGTGCGTGTAGACAGCCATCGTCGACATGCCGACCTCAGTCGCGAGTCGCCGGGTGCTCAGCGCCGACGGTCCTTCTTCATCCAGTAAACGGGCCGCCGCCTGGATCAATCGAAGCCGCACGGGAATTTCGGCTCCGGACACCTTTTCATGGTCGCATAACAGTGCTATTTGTTAGAATATAACAGCGTTATAGTCCACGACGATCGGGGCGACCGATGACCGCGACAATCAACCGCTACCTCGCTGGCAACTTCGGGCCGGTACACGACGAACTCACCGTCACCGAACTCGAAGTCACCGGAAATCTGCCCGCCCATCTCGACGGGCGATACGTCCGCAACGGACCGAACCCGCTGGCGGAGGCGGACCCCAATCGCTATCACTGGTTCACCGGCGACGGGATGTTGCACGGCGTGCGAATCCGTGACGGTCGCGCCGAGTGGTACCGCAACAGGTGGGTTCGCTCGATGAAGGTCGCCGAAGGGCTGGGGGAGTCGCCGCGGCGCGGCGTTCCGCACGCGGGCATGGACTTTGCCTCGAACACCAACGTCATCGAGCACGCTGGGGCAACGTTGGCGCTGGTCGAGGGCGGTGCGCGACCGTACGAACTGACCGACGAACTCGACACTGTCGGCATCTGCGATTTCGACGGCACCCTCGACGGCGGGTTCGCGGCGCACCCGCATCTGGATCCGGCAACTGGCGAACTCCACGCAGTGACGTACTACTGGGGCTGGGGAAACAAGGTCCGGTATGTGGTGGTCGGTACGGACGGCCGGGTGCGGCGGTCGGTCGACGTCCCTGTCACCGGTAGCCCGATGCTGCACGACTTCTCGCTGACCGAGGACTATGTCGTGCTGTACGACCTGCCGGTCACGCTCGATCTCGACATCGTTTCGGGACGTTCGAAACCCGTCCCGAAGCTCATCGGCAAGCTCCCCGATCCGGTGTTGTCGCGAGTCACCCGCAGCGGGGGAGGGGGGACCGGCGTATTTCCGTACAGCTGGAATGACGACTACCCGGCGCGGATCGGATTGCTCCCGCGGGAGGGAGCTGCCCGCGATGTCCGCTGGTTCGACATCGAGCCCTGCTTTGTCTTCCATCCGATGAACGCCTATCAAGAAAACGGCGGCGTGGTGCTCGACGTCGTTCGGCACCCCCGGATGTTCGTCTCGGACCGAACCGGGCCGAACCCGAACATCGACGGTTCGCCGTCGTTGCACCGTTGGACCGTCGACATCGCCGCAGGCAAGGTCCGCGAAGAGCAGGTGCACGACCGCGCTGTGGAATTCCCGCGAGTGGACGAGAGGCTGACCGGCCGACGCCATCGGTACGGCTATGCGGTCGGGCTCGACGATTCCGGCGCTTCCGCGCACTCGGTCGTCCGGCACGATTTGGCGACTCGTAACACGACCGCTCGGTCGTTGGGCGAGGGCAGACAAGCAGGCGAATTCGTCTTCGTGCCCACTTCCGACACTGCTGCTGAGGACGACGGCGTGCTGATGGGGTTCGTCTACGACGCCGTTCGCGACCGCAGTGATCTCGAACTGCTCGATGCGGCAACCTTGGAAACCGTGGCGACCGTGCAACTTCCGGTGCGGGTGCCGCACGGTTTCCATGGCAACTGGATGCCCACCGCGTAGTTCACTTCCGTGTGAAGCGGTAATGCGTTGCAGCGTCAGAGCTTTGCAGCTCGCAGTCGTAGGCCTTCAGGGCGTCGCCGACGTTGTCGAGGAGTCGCTCGCCGCTGCCGAGTAACACCGGTACGACGACGAAGTGCAGCTCGTCGATCAGGCCTGCGCGTAGGTATTCCTGAATTGTCGCAACACCGCCGCCGAGTCGGATGTCGGCGCCGTCTGCCGCCTTGGTCGCCTGCTCGAGCGCCGACTCGATTCCGTCTGTGACGAAATGGAACGTCGTGCCGCCTTCCATCTCGATCGACGGGCGCGCGAAGTGTGTGAGGACGAAGACTGGGTGGTGGTACGGCGGATTCGGTCCCCACCAGCCCTTCCATTCCTCGTCGGTCCACTCGCCGCGGAGGGGGCCGAACATGTTGCGGCCCATGATGGTGGCGCCGACGCCGACGTCACCCGCTGCGGCATAGGACTCGTCGACGCCGGTCGACCCGCCTTCCTCGCCGAACATGGTGCGGTACGTCTTCGTTGCGAACGCCCACTCGTGCAACCGGCCACCGCCTTCGCCCAGCGGGGCGTCGGCTCCTTGATTCGGTCCAGCGGCGAATCCGTCGAGCGAGACCGAGATGTTGTGAACGCGTACCCGTGTCATGGTGTCCTCCGATAGATACTTAAGTGATTCATTTACTGTAGGTATCCCCGGACCAATGGTCAAGTAGATGCTGAAGTATTTATTCGGATGATTCGTGTAACGGAACCGCCCGAATCGGACACGATTCGAGCATGAAGAAGTCATTGCTCCGACCGGCGGTTGTCTTGCCCGTGCTCGCGGTTCTCATCGTGGTGATCGCGGCCGCGACGTACTGGTTCGAACCGTGGAAGCTGGTCGTGAACAAGACCGTCGACGAGGCCGCGCCGACTGTGTCTGCACAGGTCTCGGGGCAAAAGGTCGAGCCGGTCGTCGTCGCCCAGGGCGACTTCATCAGCCACGAACACGAGACGACGGGAAAGGTCCAGTTGCTGCGACTGCCCGACGGTGAGCAGGTGCTCCGCATCATCGATCTCGACACGAGCAACGGCCCCTTGTTGAAGGTCTGGCTGACCGACGCTCCGGTCATCGAAGGGTCCGACGGGTGGCGGGTTTTCGACGACGGCAGGCATGAGGACCTCGGCGAACTGAAAGGCAACAAAGGAAGCTCGAACTATCCGATCCCTGCCGATGCCGACATTTCGGGCCTGAATAGTGTGACTATTTGGTGCGACAGGTTCCACGTGTCCTTCGGAGCTGCGACGTTGACGTAAGGAGTTCGCGAATGCCGGTGTTCATTGCAGCACTCGGTCGCATACTCCGGCCGCTCGTCACGGGGTGGATGCTGCCGCTGTCGCTAGCCGTCTTCGTGTTCCTGTCGAGTTGGTTGGCGATGTGGCTCGTCGAACCGGCGCCTGCCGAAATCGTCAAACCGCAGAACTACCCCTGGTATTTCGTGGTGACCGCGGCGACCGTCGGCTACGGCGATTTCTTTCCGACGTCAGCAGCGGGTCACGTTGTCGGCGCGTACGTGATCATCAGCGGCATCGTCGCCCTGACCATGATCTTCACCCGCATGGCAGAACGACTGTCAACTGCGAAGGGAAATCGCATGCGAGGCCTCGCCGACCTTGACCTCCACGACCATATCGTGCTGCTCGGCTATGCCGAAGGGCGAACCGAGCGCCTGGTGACCGAGTTGATCGCGGAACCGCACGTCCAACTTGTGCTTTGCGCATGGGACAACGTGCACGAGCATCCGATGCCGGACGCCGACCGCGTCATGTTCGTTCGCGGCGATCTCACCGATTCGACTGTGCTCGCGCGGGCCTGCGTTGCCTCGGCTGCCACGGTCCTCATCGACGGTCGGGACGACAACGAATCGCTGGCCATTGCAGTCGCTGTCGCGCACGCGAGTCGGCCGAGTGGCGAGCGCGGGTCGACCGAGAACCGGACGCATCTGATCGTCGCTTTGCGCGACATGGGCCGGACCGGTCAGTTCCGGTACGTCAGCTCCCGCATCCAGTGCGTGCAATGGCATGTGCCGAACCTGCTGGTCGAGGAAGCGCACGATCCCGGTATCACGCAGGTTTATACGGAGTTGATGACCTCTGGCGGCAGCGGGGACACGTTCTCGTTGCGGTTGCCGCGCGACTTCGCGAGCTTCGGTGAGATTCAGACCGCGTTAGGGCAGCGCTTCTCGGCGACCGCGCTCGCAGTCCGGCGCGACGGGCGGCTCGCCGTCAGCCCGTCGTGGAACGAGCCGGTCGCAGCGGGGACGACCGTGTATTACGTTGCCGCGAACCGGCTCGATCCGAGTGCGTTCGCGGTCGACGCGACGTAGAGCTCGGCGGAACTGCGCGGATCGGTGACCGATCGGCCGGTCAGCTCCGCGATCTGATTCAGTCGATAAAGCACCGTATTGCGGTGGCAATGAAGGATTTTCGCTGCATCGGCGGTCGAGCCCTTGGCGTCGAACCACGCTTGCAGCGTGTCCAGCAGGACCGTGCGTGCGGCGGCGGGCAGTTCGGCGAGCCCGCCGAGGACGCCGGTGCAGATTTGGTCGGTGACGTCCGACGCGGCGGTGACGAGCAGAGCGATCGGCGACGAACCGAACACGTGCACTCCGGCTGAACCGGGCGCGAGGCAGCGTTTCGCGGCGAGTGCTTCCCGCTTGCCGTGGACGGGTAGCGTGCCGACCGAGTGCGGCTGGCTGGTGCCGATTCGGCCCTGGACCGACTCGCTGAGCATCGCCGTGACGGTGGCGGGGTCCGTCCGAGGCCCCAAGGCCACGACGCCGAACACTCGACCTCGTTGCTCGGTCCATGCGGACGGGATTCCCGCGCGGGCAAGTCGAGCGGCAAGATCGTGCAGCGGATCGTCTTCGGCGGTGACGACGAGGTATGACGCCCTGGGTGGCAGGTCGAGCTCGCGGATCAGCTCGGCGGTCCGTGTTTCGTTCTCGATCGGTCCGTCCAGCAGTGACGTCAACAGCAGGTCGTGGGAGGTCTTGTCCCGTCGTAGCCGTTCATCGGCGAAGCGCCGATACGCCTCGGCCGCCGCGCCGGAGAAGGTGTCGATCGTGGCCCATAGGCGGGATGCCAGCTGCACGAGCGCGGCGGTGTTGCCGTCTTCTACCGCACCGGCCAACAGGTGGTCCCAGATGACCATCCCGCCGAGGCGATACGCGTGCAGAAGGCTGTCGAGCGGGATTCCTTGCTCGGCCTTGAGCCGCCCCGCGTCGACTGCCGCATGTGTGTCGACGAGCGTGTCGTCGGCGACGACCCCGAGTATGCCGAGCAGGTTCTCGCGGATTGTCGAAATCAGCTGCTCGGGCGTCAGCAGCTGATTGTCGAGGTACGCCGATTCGTCGGCCCGGATGCGAGCCGCGAGGTCCTCGGTAAGCACATCGATCGCCCCGACCAGCCGAGCGATCGGCGAAATGGTGGTGTCAGCCGTCACATTCCGGAGTCTAGCTCGCTGTTTGTGCAGCGGCACAAAACGAGAACTAGAAGCCGCGACTCAGGCCCATGGTGCTGCTCGCGTCGAGGTCTCACCATTGCAGGTGTGACCGACACCACTGAAATCGACAGCGCGCTCGCGGACCTTGGTCGCGGCGAAAAACTTTGGGCAGACACACCGTTGTCGGCCCGACGGGAAGTGCTCGAGCGGGTGCACACCTTGATCGGCGAGCACGCCGAAGAATGGGTAGCCGCCGCGGCGAGCTTCAAGAAGCTGAGTCCGGATTCGCCGTTGATCGGTGAAGAGTGGATGTCCGGGCCGTACCCCGCCCTGGCAGGCGCCGCTGCCCTCATCGGGACCATGCGAAAGTTGGAGGCCGGGACGAGCCCGATCGACGGTGTTCGGATCACCGATGCACCGGGCGGGCGCCTGGCGATTCAGGCGCTGCCGCACGGCATCTTCGACACCTTGCTGTTGAACGGATTCAGCGCACAGGTGTGGCTGCAACCCGGCGTCGACGCCGCATCCGCACGGCGTAGCGCCGGTCTCGGTCAGCGCACTCCCGCTGCGACACAAGGCATCGGCGTCGTCCTCGGCGCAGGCAACATCACGTCGATCGCGCCGCTGGACACGTTGTACGACATCTACGCCAACAATCGCGTCGTAGCACTGAAGCTGAACCCGATCACCGATGCGATGTTCCCGGTGTTCAACAAGGTCTTCGCGCCGCTGATCGATCTCGACGTCGTCCGAATCCTGACCGGCGGTGCCGACGTCGGAACGTACCTCGTCAACCACGATGCCGTCTCGCACGTGCACATCACCGGCAGCGCGATCACACACGACGCGATCGTGTTCGGCACGGGGGAACTGGGTGAACAGCGCAAGGCGGACCGGAAACCGCTGCTGGGCAAACCGATCAGCAGTGAGTTGGGTGGCGTATCACCGACGATCGTGCTCCCGGGAAAGTGGTCGAAGGCCGACCTGAAATTCCAGGCCAAGCACGTCGCGACCCAGCGTCTGCACAACGGCGGCTACAACTGCGTGGCGTCGCAGGCGGTCGTCGTGAGTTCTTCGTGGCCGCAGAAGGAGGCGTTCCTGGAAGCGCTGCGCGACGCGATCGACCAGGCGCCTGAGCGTCCTGCCTACTACCCGGGCAGCGATGGACGGGTCAAGGCCGCCTATGACGTCCACCCCGAAGCCGAGCGCCTCGGTCCGAGCGGTGGCCGCGTGCTCATCGAGGGTCTGATTGCGGGTCGGGACGAGCCGCTGCTACGGACCGAATACTTCGCTCCGGTGCTCGGTGTCGTCGAATTGCCCTACGAAGGTCAAGAGTTCGCAGACAAGGCGGTCGACTTCGCCAACGACGAATTGGCGGGAACGCTGGGCGCCAACATCGTCGCTCACCCGGCGACGATCAAGTCGCTCGGCGACTCGTTCGACACGCTGATCGAGCGTCTGCGTTACGGCACTATCGCGGTGAACGCGTGGACCGGCGTCGGCTTCCTTACTGCACACGCGAGCTGGGGCGCCTTCCCGGGCCACACCGTAGATGATGTGCAGAGCGGAATCGGATTGGTGCACAACGGCTTCCTGCTCGACGGCGTCGAACGGACCGTCGTCCGCGGACCGTTCCGCCCGGCACCCCGCTCGATCTTGACCGGGCAGTTCGCCCTCACGCCCAAGCCGCCGTGGTTCGTAGACAATCGCACCGCCGCCACAACAGGACGCCGCCTGACCAATTTCACGGCATCGCCGGGTTGGTCGAAGTTGCCTGCCATTTTCGCGTCCGCGCTGCGCGGTTGAGGAGAGACTGAGCTATGAGCAAAACAGCAAGCACTGCCGATTACGTCGTCGTTGGATCGGGATCGGCAGGAGCGGTGGTTGCCGCTCGCCTCAGCGAGGATCCGAAGGTATCCGTCGTCGTTCTCGAAGCCGGGCCGAAGGACAAAGACAAGTTCATTCACATTCCTGCCGGGTTCGGGAAGCTGTTCGAGGGACCCGTCGACTGGAACTACCGGACGACTCCACAGCCCGCACTCGCAGGCCGCGAAGTTTTCTGGCCCCGTGGCAAGACCCTCGGCGGGTGTTCGTCGATGAACGCGATGATGTGGGTCCGTGGCTACGCCGCCGACTACGACGAGTGGGCGGAGCACGCCGGTGCGGGGTGGTCGTTCGCTGAGGTCGTGAAGTACTTCCGCCGTATCGAGAGTGTGGAAGGTGCCTCCGGAGCGGGCGAAGGCACCGACGGGCCGTTGCAGATTTCGAAGCAGCGCAGTCCACGCTCGTTGACGAAGTCCTATCTGGACGCCGTGAAGGAGACGGGCTACACGGTGGAGCGGGCCAATCTCGATCGACCCGAGGGCTTTTCGCAGACGATGGTCACGCAGAAGGGTGGCGCGCGATGGAGCACAGCCGATGCGTACCTCAAGCCGGCGTCGAAACGCTCGAACGTCACGGTAGTGACCGAGGCACAAGCGACGCGCGTGGTGTTCGACGGCAAGCGGGCCATCGGTGTCGAATACTCCAAGGGTGGAGAGCTTTTCACTGTTCAGGCGCGCAGCGAGGTGGTGCTGTCCGGCGGTGCGATCAACAGCCCTACGCTGCTGATGTATTCGGGCATCGGGGACGCGAAGGAACTGAAAGCAAACGGAATCGACGTGCGGCACAACCTTCCCGCCGTCGGCAAAAATCTTCTCGATCACCTGGTCTCGCTGGTCGTGTATCGCGCGAACGCGGGCACTCTGTTCGACGCCGAGAAGATTCCAGAGCTCGTCAATTACCTTGCGCGCCATCGCGGCATGCTGACGTCGAACGTCGGTGAAGCGTACGGCTTCATCCGGAGCAACGAAGACCTCGAGTTGCCGGACCTCGAACTGATCTTCGCGCCTGCGCCGTACATCGGCGAGGGTTTGGTCGATCCCGATGGCCACGGCGTGGCGCTCGGCACGATTCTGCTCAAGCCGAAGAGTTCAGGCGAAATCACGTTGGCGTCGAGCGATCCGCTGGCCAAGCCGATCATCGATCCGCGGTACTGCTCCGACAGTGAAGGTGCCGACCGTGCGGCGCTACTCGCAGGGCTGCGCGTGTGCGCGCAGATCGCATCCGCACCGTCCCTGAAAGGCGAGCTGAGCGATTACATGCAGCCGAACCTGCCTGCGAGCACGCCTCTCGAAGAGGTGCTGACCGCGGCTCTGGAAAAGCATTCGCACACCCTCTATCACCCGGTCGGGACATGCCGCATGGGCTCGGACGATTCCAGCGTGGTCGATCCCGAGCTCCGGGTGCGGGGCGTCGAGGGTCTTCGCGTTGCGGACGCCTCGATCATGCCGACCATCATTCGTGGGCACACGCACGCGCCATCGGTCGTGATCGGCGAGAAGGCGGCTGACCTGATCAAGGCATCGCGCTGACCTAGCCAGGCTCGAGGAGCCTGCGTACCAGAGTGCTGACCACCTCGTCGATGTCGAAACCGGCATCGATCGAGGTGGTCAGCAAGTCGAACAGCAAGCCGTCGATCGCGTAGTGCAGCATCGCGATCTCGAATGCACCGCCCGGCAGGCCGGCCTGCGCATTGAACTCGCCATCCAACCGGAAACCGCTGGTCAGAGTGGCACGGAGCAGTTTCCCCAACTCTGGGCGTCGTGATCCTTCGAGTCGCAATTCGAAGAGCGCGCGGGTGAGGTCCGGCTGCGCGGTCAGGCGTTCGACGATGTAGCGGATGTAATCGGTGGCAAGCTCGACGCCGGGCTCCCGCTCGGCCAATTGCTCGACCCGTGCTGGGTCGGGGGCCAATCGCTCGAAGATTCGTTCCCCAAGTGCGCCAAGTAACTCGTCGCGATTCCGGAAGTAGTTTCCCGCAGTTCCCTCCGGCAGCCCGGCTTCCCGGTCGACGGCCCGGTGCGTCAGACCGCGTGCGCCCGTTGACGACAGCACTCGAAGACCTGCGTCCGCGAGTAGTGCGCGACGTTCAGGATTGGCGACCACGAAAAGAATGCTAGCACCAACCACAACAGGCGTGGTACTTTAACCACTACTGCTGTTGTTGTTGGCGAGGCAAGGAGTACCGATGCGAAAACTCACCTATTACGTGGCTAGTTCCATCGACGGTTTCATCGGTGCGCCGGACGGTTCTGCCGATGCATTCATTACGACCGGCGACCATATGACGACGATCGCGACGGAATACCCCGACACCCTTCCCGTCCATATCCGCAGCCATTTCGGCGTCGCTGCCGACGCGCCGAATCGGCATTTCGACACGGTCCTCATGGGGCGCAAAACTTATGAGCCGACCATCGATGCGGGGTTGACGAACGCCTTTCCGCACCTGCGCAATTACGTCTTCTCGACGACCTTGGTGGTCGACGACCCGACTGTCACCGTTGTTGCGTCGGATCCACTCGCGACCGTGCGCGAGCTGAAACGGGAGGACGGGCAGGGTATTTGGCTGTGCGGCGGTGGAGCGCTCGCCGGGCGACTACTGCCCGAGATCGACGAGTTGATCGTGAAGTTCTATCCGGTGCTGCTCGGTAGCGGTGTGCCCATGCTCGCTACCGGCTACGACCCGTCGTCGTTTCGATTGACTGCGACGAAGGTCCACGACAATGGAGTGGCGTTCATGAAGTACCAGCGCGTGTGAGTTACTGAGACGACTAGTGTCTGATGGTCGCAGACTCAATGGTGAGCAGATAGCGGAGGCGTCGTGGGCAAAATCGGCAAGGCAGCGAAGCGGGCACGCGCGTACGCGCGGATCGGGCGCGAGCTGGTCTCGGGGCTGCGTGCGGGATCGAGTGCCAGCCCAGTCGATTTGGGTGACTACACGCCGCCGGCTGGGGTTGCCGAGTTCTCGCGCCATGCCCATGCCAGCGTCGAAGTGCCGTTGGCCGCGGATGTGGTGTCGGCGTATCTCGCGGATCTGTCCCAGATCCCGAAGTGGCTGACGATGCATGCCGGGTGGCGAGGTGAAGCGCCGGTAGAGGCGAGTCCGGGCGTGACGTTCACGCAGCAGGCGAGGTTGATGGGAATTCCCGCGGACGTCGCCTGGACCGTCGTAGCGGCCGACGACTCGTCGATCGAGATGCGTGGCGACGGTCCGATGGGCCTGAAGATGGGCTTCTGGCTCACGACCGAATCGTCGGCCGGGTCGACCACTGTGCACTTCGATGCGGGTTTGGGAGGGCAGCCGATCGAGGGGCCGATGGGCTCGTCCGTCGTGCGCAGTCTCGTCGGGGCGATGGACGAATCGCTCGAGAAGTTGGCCGCTGCCATCGCCGAATCGGGTCCGGCGGCGGGTCCGCGAGTTGCGCGTAAACCTGTGCTCCACAATGCATCCGGTATCACCATCGCGGCCTCGACGCCGGTCTTGGTCGGTGTCGGGCAGGTGGTGCAACGGCAGCCAGGCGCGGAGTTGGCAGACCCTTCGACGCTTGCTGTCGCGGCACTGCGCAAAGCGGCGGCCGATGCCGGCGTGGAATCGATCCTGCGCAGCGCCGACGCGGTCTATGCCGTGGCCAGCGCGTCATGGCAGTACCGGGACTTGGGTGCACTCGTCGCCGACGCGGTCGGGGCGAAGCCGTCCGAGACCGTGCAGTCGAGCACGTTCGGTGGCGACGGCGGCCAATTGACGATCAACGATGCTGCTCAGACGATCGCCGATGGAAGCCACGACGTGATTCTGCTGACCGGCGCCGAAGCCGGAGCGACGCTCGCCGCTGCACAACGTGCCGGGACGCCGACGCCGTGGCCAGAGCAGGGCGACGATATTTCGCCCACCCGCGTCGTCGGCATCGACAAGACCGCCAACAACGACGCAGAAGCCGCAGTCGGCCTTGGCGCGCCGATCTATATGTATTCGCTGTTCGAATCTGCCAATCGGCACCGACTCGGACGTGGGCCGAAGGAGCATGCGGTTGCCATCGGCGAACTGTGGTCGCGCCTGTCTGCTGTCGCCGCTGACAATCCGAATGCGTGGCAGCCCAACGCGTTCGACGCCGAGGAGATCATTACTGTCTCCGAAGACAATCGCATGGTCTCGTCGCCGTACACGAAGCTGCTGTGCGCGAACCTGCAGGTCGATATGGCGACTGGGCTGATCCTGTGCAGCGCGGCAGCCGCGACGGCGGCCGGTGTGCCCCAAGACAAATGGGTGTTCGTGCACGCCGGCGCGTCGGCACACGACGAATGGTTTGCATCCGAGCGCGCAGACCTCGCGGCGTCACCGGCGATCAGAACCATCGGCAGTGCAGCGCTCGAGCACGCCGGGATTTCGATCGACGACGTCAAGCACATAGACCTCTATGCCTGCTTCCCGTCGGCCGTGCAGATCGGCGCGCGCGAACTGGGGTTGCCCAGTGACGATCCCGACCGCCCGCTGTCGATGACCGGTGGGCTGACGTTCGGCGGTGGTCCGGGCAACAACTACGGCAGCCACGCAGTCGCGACGATCGTTGAGCGACTTCGCAAAGATCCCAAGGCATTCGGGCTGTCGACATCGCTCGGCTGGTACGTCACCAAACACGCCATCGGGATCTACTCGGCAACGCCGCCCAAGCAGGCTTACCAACATCTGCAGCCGGTGGTCGACAGCGGTCCGTCGCGGCCGGTGCGGTCCGGCTACAGCGGTCCGGCTGTGATCGAGGCGTACACCGTTCCGTACGACCGCGAAGGCGCCCCGCAGGCGGGCATCGTCAGCCTGATCACGCCAAAGGGGGAACGAGTACTCCTCCGAACAACGCAGCCAGAGATATTGCGCGAGTTGATCGATGGCGACGCGCTCGGTCTCGCCGCAACCGTGACCAGCGCTACCGAGCTGACCATCGACAGTGCCGAGACGCACGAACTGCCTGCGCCACCGCCCGCTCCGGTCTTGGTCGAGCGGCGCGGTCCGATCACGATCATCACGCTGAATCGCCCCGAAGTCCGCAACGCAGTGAACCTCGCGATGGCCAAGGCGATCGAGCGGGCGATCGATGCGTTCGAAGCCGATAAGATCGCGACGGTCGCGATTCTCACGGGCGCCGGTGGAGCGTTCAGCGCGGGGATGGACCTCAAAGCAGCTGCGCGAGGCGAAGTTCCGATCACCGAAGGCCGCGGAATACTTGGCCTCGTGTCGAAGCCGCCGCTCAAGCCGCTGATCGCCGCGGTCGAAGGTCCGGCGCTCGCCGGTGGATGTGAGCTCGCGCTCGCCGCGGATCTCATTGTTGCTGCCAATGATTCGCGTTTCGGCATTCCAGAACCCAAGCGCGGCCTCGTCGCCGCCGGGGGTGGGGTCATGCGGTTACGCGCACGGCTGCCACGCAACATCGCGATGGAGTTGGCGCTCACCGGCGATCCGATGCAAGCGACCCGTCTTGCTGAGTTGGGGCTGATCAATCGCATCGCCAAGCCAGGCGAAGCGCTCACGGTCGCAATCGAACTGGCCGAGCAGATCGCGGTCAATGCACCACTCAGTGTCGTCGCGAGCAAACAGATCATCGAAGAGTCGTCGGACTGGCAGTCCGCCGACGCATTCGAGCGGCAGACGCAAGTCGCTTCTGTTGCACTGTTTTCCGAGGATGCCGGCGAGGGCGTACGCGCGTTTGCAGAGAAGCGGGCCCCGGTGTGGCGGGGTCGGTGACTCGACGGTTACGGCAGAACGACGCAGCCTGGGCCGACCGATACGCCATTCCCGACCACGACCGTCGTGTTGCGGAAGGTCAGGGCGCCGCCCTCGCCCGATGAGGCTGTGAGAACGTGCGTTCCGGTTTGGCGGGGCGTCCAGACAGTCGACACCCGGCCGTTGACCGGGGTTACCCAGTTCTGGCTGAACCCTGCCAGCGCGGTGGACCCGAAGAACACCGGGTGAGCATTGTCGGTCGTCGCTGTCACTGTGTAGGAGCAGCCGCTTCCGTACGCTGCAGATGATGCAGTGCTGATGCCGGGATCGATGGTGATGCTGTTGACGCCTGCTGCTGCGGTCGGTGCGGTCAGCACCATTGTCATTGCGGCAGTGCCGAGTCCAGCGACGGCGATGGCCGCGCGACGACGTATGCGGTGGCTCATGGTTCTCCTGTTTGTCTCGATCGGCACCGCGATGCTAACCGGCGGACGGCGGCTGACGGCTCGCCTGGCTCGGCGAGTCGCCGTCCGATTTGTCGCAAATTGGACACGAAATTTCTCGTGACAGTAAGTCGACGGGCTGATATCATAGAACACATGTTCGAGGTACTTGGCTCTCTCGTCTTCCCGACACCCAAGGTGGTGCCGGGTCGTTCGACGACTGCCGAAGAGTTCGTCGAGGACCTCGCGCGCGCCAAAGTGGACGAGATCGGGGCCGACGTAGAGAAGGTCGAAGCCGCGGTCGGCTTGTGGTTGCTGCGGATGGAGCAGGAAGCCGCGCGCAATGGGTCCGCGCTGACGGCGTCACATTCGACCTATGCCGAGATCGCGTCGTTGTTGGTGTGTTCACTGACTGCAGCGAAGACGATGGTCGAGGTCGGGCACGATCTCGATACGCGGTTGCTGAAGGTGCGGTCCGCATTTCGGAGCTGCAAGATCGATTACGCCAAGGTCGTAGTGATCAGTCAAACACTCCGCGAGGCTTGCGCACGCACGATCGACCTCATCGAGGCCGACGTCATTTGGGCAGCAAGGCATATGACCGTCGGGTCGTTGCGTCGCGAGATCTGGCGGTTGTGGATAGCCAAGGCGCCGAAAGAAGCTGCAGCAGTGCGCGACGGGATGAAGAAGACCGATCGCACCGCATACGTTCGCCGTGGCTCGGGAGGACTGTCCTGGTTGAGCGCGTGCATCACCGACATCGAGGGAGCGCAGGCCGACGCACTGCTCGACGAGATAGCCGACACGGTGTGCGCCAACGATCCACGCAGTCGCAACGCCCGTCGCGCCGACGGTTTGATGGCACTGCTGCACGGCGAAACTGCGCTGGGATGCAAGTGCGATACCGTCGACTGCTCAATGGCCGCGGTCGAATCCCCCAAACGCCGTGGGTTTTTGGCGCAGATCCTGATCGATGCGCAGACGTTGCTCGGTTTGACTGCTAACCCCGCCCGGCTTGCCGACGGCACCCTCGTCGACGCCGAGGTCGCCAAGGTTTTGGCCGAAGACGCGACGTGGCAAGCGATTCTCACCGAGATGCGCACGCTGGCCGAGGCGAAGGGCCTTACGGAGCCGGTCTCTGACGAATCTGATGTCAGCAGTGCTGATTTCACGGCTGACGACACTGAGGACAGTGAGGAAGCTTCAGACGCCGCGCAAGACGACATCGATGCGGACCCAGCGGCCTGGGCGCGGCGGCGGTGGCGTGGTCTGGAGTTGGAGGATGCGCAGGCGAGCGAATCGATGATGCACCCGTATCGGCGGATGTTGCGCTCGGTGAACAATGTCGTCGAGCCTGCGTCCGCCAACGCGCAACCTAGTGCGGCAACGACGTACGTCGGGCGCGGTCGTGTGCGCAAGCCTGGCCGCGTACTGCCGAATTCCGTTGAGGCGTTCGGAATTCCGACCCGCGGAATCGGAACGTCCATCGAGATCATCGTCGACAGCCTTACCGAAGCGACGCGGCTCGGGATCTACCCAGACGGGCGCGGCGGCTTCCTCGATCCACCGCCTGGGGCACTGACCTACCGACCGACCGCCGAACTCGCGGCGCTAGTCCGGGCTGCGTACCCAACGTGTGTGTTCCCTGGCTGCACGGTGGCTTCACACAAGTGCGAGCTCGACCACCGAGTCCCCTTCGACCACGAGCATCCCGAACTTGGCGGCTGGACGGTCCTCGCGAATCTGCAACCGCTGTGCAAGAAGCATCACGACGTCAAGACCGCGAAGCTGTGGAACTGCGTCGGCCTCGATGGAGGAGCGGTGTTGTGGACGAGTCCCGACGGAGTGGAGCGCGTGACCGTCCCGGTCAGCGGAATGGTCGCTTTCCCGGCTCCCGATCAGCCGGCCGATGCCGCACCGACCAAGTTGATCAGTCACAGCGACCCACTCACCGACCATGAAGCCATCGAGCTGCTCTACGAACCGACGTGGTGGGAATCGTTCATGGGCGACGCGAAGCCGCCTACGCTCGGCGATCTCGCCACCATCACGGACCGCGACCATTACGAACAGTGCAAGTACCTGCGCGACCGGCACCGCGAACACACCAACATCGTCAATAAACGCCTCGACCACGCGGGTGCGCCCTTTTAGGATTTGCGGGCATGAGTGTTCCGGACACCGCGACCGTGCTGGCGCGCGCATTCCATAACGACGCGATGTTCACCTACATCGAGCCCGACGAGCAGCGTCGCGCCAAAGTGCTTCCGTGGTTCTTCGGCGCTGCCGCGCGGCTCGGTGCAAAGTACGGTCGAATCGATGTCGACCCAGGACGTGCTGCGGCGATCTGGCTACCACCAGGGAAAACGGATCTCGGTCCGCGGGCCCTGGTCGGATCAGGCTTCGCGGCGGCCCCGCTCCGTCTCGGGATCGGTGGTTTTCGCCGATTCGGCTCAATTACAAGCGCGTTCGACGCTGCCAAAGTCACGGTCATCGCGCCGCCGTTCTGGCACCTGTTCATCCTCGGGGTCGAGCCGAGCGAGCAGGGCTGTGGCCACGGCGGTAGGGTCATCGCCCCGGTGCTGGCGCAAGCCGACCGGGACGGCCACCGGTGCTACCTGGAGACGACTGAAGAATCCAACCTTGCCTTCTATCGCCGGCGCGGGTTCGAGGTGTCCTCGGACCACGCGCCAGCTGGTCTGCCGGCCTTCTGGACGATGACGCGGCAGCCAGGCTGACTGCTTATCTGGTTAGACGACCACGCACGCTGGTCCGGCGGGGATCCCGGTGCCGACCGTGACGTGGGCATTCTGGAGGGAAACGTTGTCGCCCTCGTTGGTCGACGCGGTGACGAGGTAGGTGCCGGTTTGCTTCGGCGTCCACTGTGTGGTGGCTCTTCCATTGACCGGGACCGCAAGCACAGGGTTGAACACGCCGAGCGCGGTGGAGCCGAAGTAGACGACGGTCCCGTTGGTCACCGTCGCTGTGACTGTGTACGTGCAGCCGGTGCCGAACTGGCCCGACGACCCGACGCTCATGCCGGGATCGACGCTGATGCCGCTGACGGCGGCAGCGGCGTTCGGCGCTGAGAGCACCATGGTGAACGCGGCAGTTCCGAGCGCGGCGATGGCGATGGCTGACCGCGACGCACGGCGATTCGAACGAAATGTGCTGTTGTTCATGGTTCTCCACTCGGTCGGAAACAGTGCGATGCTACCCGGCGGCATCCCTCTAATCGCGCGCCCCGCAGCTGCGTCGACTGGATTGGTCGGGTATGTCCCGGTTGTCCGAGTTCTCGAACTTAGGCACTGAGTTCGAGGATTGACGCGACCCCCGCAGCAGGTCTACCCAGTAGGTCGGCCAAGGCCGTATCTGTGGTGGCGAACTCGCCGCGCCGTGCGGCGTGGAACATTCCGAGCAACATGGCCGCCTGTGCTGCGGGCACGCCATGATCGATCAGTCCGGCCGTCCACTCGTCATCGTCGACGACGACGCGACGAATGGTGCGGCCGGTGTGTTGCGTCAAAATTGCTGCGATCTCGTTCAAGTCCAGCGCGTCAGGCGCGGTCAGTGGTGGCGTTGGGCCATCGAAAAGTCCTTCTTTGGTGAGGACGATGGCGGCGGCTTCGGCGAGGTCGTCGTGGGTGGTCCACGAAACGGGTCCGTCGGCGGGCGCGAGCAATTCACCGGTCGCACGTGCCTGCCCGAGCAGCATCGGAACCGTGCTGGCGTAGAAGCCATTTCGCAGCGCTGTATACGGAATGCCGGTCTGTGCAAGGTGATTCTCAGTTGCGGCGTGGTCGGGCATCGGTGCGAAGAGTGAGTTCGGCGCGGCGCCTTGGTGGCTTGTGTAGAGAATTCGCTGCGCCCCGGCTGTGCGGGCTGCGTCGATCGCGGCTGCGTGGTGGGCGACGGCAGCGCCGCCGGTCTCGTTCGCCGACACGATCAGTACCTGCGTCGCGCCCTCGAACGCCGACGCAAGCGACGCTGGATCGGTGAAGTCGCCTTTCCGCACCCGGACGCCGCGTTCGGTGAGGTCGGCGGCTCGGCTGGTGTCTCGAATAACATGACCGAAGCGAAAGCGCACATAGTCGCTGCCGTTGCCCAGCTCATCGACGAACACGGTCCGGCCGCGGTCACGACGCGAGCCGTCGCACAGGCCGCCGGCGTGCAGGCGCCGACCATCTATCGACTGTTCGGGGACAAAGGCGGGTTGCTCGACGCCGTGGCTGAACATGCTTTGGCCACTTACGTTTCCGGGAAGACCGTCGCGGAGGAGGGCGATCCGATGGCGGCGCTCAAGGCGGGTTGGGACACGCATATCGGGTTCGGACTAGCCAATGCGGCGGTGTTCGGGCGCCTCACCGATCCTGCCCGTGGCGCCGATTCGCCGGCTGCTGCTGCAGGTCTGGAGGTGTTGCGCGCTCGGGTGCGCCGAGTGGCGGCGACCGGTCGGCTCTGTGTCAGCGAGCGCCGTGCCGTCGAACTCATCCATGCCGCAGGTACCGGCGCCGTGCTGACGTTGCTTGCGATGGCGCCCGAGAATCGAGACCTCGGACTTGCGGATGCCATGTACGACGCGGTTCTTCAGTCGATCGTCACCGATGCTCCTGTGCGGACCGCGGACGGGCCGGTTGCCGCGGCGGTCGCGTTCCGCACCGTGGTTCCGGACCTTCCGATGCTGACCGACACCGAAAGAGCGTTGATGGCCGAATGGTTGGACCGGGCGGCTGGCGCCTAGAACGGACTGCTGTTCGACTGCCATTCGGCGCTTTCGGGGCGCGGTCCGTAGCGTCGGGCGTAGTCGTCGTGGATCTGGGCGTCCTTCTTGCGCTTGACCTCATCGATGAGATTGGCGCTCAGTCCGTGGACCGTCAGACGGTGGCGTCGCCAGATTTTGTTCAACGCGAGCGACATCAGGACTGACCAGATGTAGATCGGCGCTGTCATCTCTAGGTGGACGTACAGCGACGCGGGAATCAGCCAGAACGGTGCGAGGAAGAGCAGCGGCGGTATCGCGAATCGAATGAGGTGCCGTCGAATAGCGCCCTCGCCGGCCAGGTCGTTGGCGACCCAATCGCGCATGGAGTCGGGTAAGCGTCGGCCGTACGAGTAGGCGATGTACTGGAGTGCGTTGGGGCGGTCGCTTTTCATGAAAGTGCTCCTGCGGTAGTCGCTGCGGCGTTGATGCGGGTCAGAACGTCGCGCAGGCGCACGAGTTCGTCGATGTCGACGCCGAGGCGGGCGATGACGGCCTGGGGAATTTCGAGCGCGCGTTCGCGGAGGGCGGCCCCTTCGGGTGTGAGTTGGACGTCGGTCGAGCGTTCGTCGGAAGCACGTCGTGTGCGGGTGATCAGGCCGATCGCCTCCAGGCGCTTGAGCATCGGCGACAACGTGGCCGATTCCAGCTGCAGCAGCGAGGCGATCTGTTTGACCGACAGTGGTGACCTGTGGTCCCACAACGCCAACATCACCAGGTACTGCGGATGGGTGAGTCCCAGCGGTTCGAGCAGTGGCCGGTACACACCGAGGACAGCCCGGTTGGTGACCGCCAACGCGAAACACACCTGCTGGTCGAGGGCAAGGGGATCGATGTCGGTGGAGGTTGTCATGCATTGAATCGTACACTAATAGTTAGGGTACTAACTATTGTGAGATGGCGCTCATGATTCGCTGTCCGATGGTTGTCAGTTGGCTGATCTGAGCCTTGGTGAGCGCGTCGAAGACGTGCGTGCGGACGGCCTCGACGTGGCCCGGTGCGGTGGCGACGACCTTGTCCCAGCCATCGGTTGTAAGTGTGGCGAGGGTGTATCGCCCGTCGGTCGGGTCCGGGGTCCGGCGCACCCACTCGTTCTTCTCCAGCCGCGCGACGACCTGGGACAGCCGCGACAGCGAGCTTTCGGTCAGCATGGCGAGTGCGCTCATCCGCAGGGTGCTATCAGGGGCTTCGGACAAGCCGGCCAGCACCTGGTAGTCGAAATGGCTGATTCCCGCGTCCCGCTGGAGCTGCCGGTCGAGGGCGGCGGGCAGGCGGACTGTGACGGCGATGAGGGTCCGCCACGCGGCTTGTTCCTCGTCGCTGAGCCAGCGCTGCTCTGGGTTGGGAATAACTTCAGGCTTGAAGTGCTTGACCATGACATTCACTTTAAGCTTGAAGTCAATAGGAGTCCGAGATCATGTCCGCTCGCACCGTTGCCGCCGATGCCCGCATCCCGGCCAGCCACCCGTTGTCTGCGCATCTGCGAGCGGCGACGACCCTCGAAGTCGAAGCGCCGCACGCCGCATGGACCACCGCAGACGGACCGATGCCCAGCCTCTTCATCAGCCACGGCGCCCCGAACACGTTCGAAGACACCGAGTGGATGCGCCAGCTCCACGACTGGGCGCGATCGATGCCGAAGCCTCGCGCCATCCTCATCGTCAGCGCGCACTGGGAATCCGACAGCATCGGCATCAGCAGCACCGTCCCGACCGAGTTGGTCTACGACTTCGGCGGCTTCGCCTCGCTCTACTACGGATTGCGCTACGACACGCCGGATCCCGCCGAGCTGGTCCGTCAGGTGCTTGGCGTGTTGCCGAGCAACGTCCACGAACACCGCGGCCGCGGACTCGACCACGGAGCGTGGGTGCCGCTGAAGGTGATGTATCCCGCCGCAGACATTCCCGTTCTGCAACTGTCCTTGCCTACCCATAACACGACGCAGTTGCTCGACCTCGGTCAGCGATTGAAGTCGTTGCGTGACGCCGGGATTCTTGTGATCGGTTCTGGCTTCATGACCCACGGACTGCCGTTCGTCGAGCGGTCACACTTCACTGCGCCTCCGTCCTGGTCGGTCGAATTCGACGAGTGGGCCGCCGACGCACTTGAGCGAGGCGACGTCGACGAGCTCGCGAACTTCCGTTCCAGGGCACCCGGCCTTCGCCGCGCGCACCCCACCGTCGAGCACTTCACCCCGATCTTCGTCACCCTCGGCGCGGCCACCGATCCGACAGGACCTGTGACAACAACGGTCGACGGATTCGTGATCGGGCTGTCCAAACGGTCGTTTCAGATCGCGTGATGGAACAAATTCACTTCCGCTGAACGGAATGCAGACCTTGGCACGGTGAACGCCGTGCCGATGCAATGAAGCGATGCTTCCTCGACTGTCAGCGGACCGCAACGAATTCGGCCAGTCCATCGGTGATCGACTGCCGTCCGGCTCGCCCGAAATCGGCATCTGGTCGCTGCTTGCCGGCGACGCTGCAATTTGGCAGCGCGCCGTCTCTTATCTTGCGAACCGCGACAACGACATTCACACGATCTATGCCTACGGCCTCGCACGTGCGTTGCTCGACGTCACGCCGGAGGCGGATCCCCATATCGTGCTGCCGGCGATTCTGCTGCACGACACCGGATGGTCGCAGATCGCGATGAGCGACATCATGCGCGCGCTCGCGCCAGGCGCGCGCGAACCGGACACCATTCGGCGGCACGAGATCGAAGGCGCCCGAATCGCCCGAGAGATTCTCGACGAGCTGGAGTTTCCGAAAGACGACATCGACGAGATTGTCGAAATCATCGACGGGCACGACACCCGCCTTCGGTCACTCTCGGTGAACGACTCGCTGGTCAAAGACGCCGACAAACTGTGGCGAATCACGCCGCGCGGCATCGACACCGTGATGGACTGGTTCGGGCTGACACGTGAAGAGGCGCACCGGATGTGTGCGAGTCGTGTGCACGGCTACCTCTTCACCGACTCCGCTCGGGTCATGGCGCGATCGCTCTCGGCTGTGGCGTGGGTGGACACCAGTCCGCAGCGAGTTTCGCTCGACGAACGGTAGGTCCATAGATGGCAGACGAGGGTCCGGCTCGGACGGTGACGTCCAAGGTGCTCCGGATTCTCGGTGCCTACGAGTCCGGTCCCGCCGTGCGAACCCTCACCGAATTGGCCGAGGCCGCCGACATTCCGTTGCCGACGGCACACCGGCTCGTCGGTGAACTCGTCGATTGGGGCGCGCTCAAACGCGACGAATCCGGTCGATATCGGATCGGCTTACGGCTGTGGAAAGTCGCGCAGAATGCGGGCCGCCAATTGCGCGAGACTGCTCGCCCATACCTCATGGACCTGTTCGCTCTCACCGGTGAGACGAGTCAGATCGCAATTCGCGACGGTCACGAGGCGCTGTACGTCGACCGGATGTACAGCTCCAGGCGAATTCCGCGGGCAACTCGGATCGGCGGCAAGTTGCCGCTGCACGCCACGGCGGTCGGCAAAGTGTTGCTGGCGTTCGAAGAACCGTGGATGCGGGAGGCCTATCTGGCCCGCAAGCTGGAAGCACTCACGCCGCACACCCACGTGAACCCGTCGTTCCTGCGAGCCGAGATAGCTCAAATCGTGGCACAGCACTACGCGATCGCTGTCGAAGAAGTTCGGCTCGGCACCTGCTCGATCGCGGTTCCGGTGATGGTCACGCCGGACCATGCCGTCGCGGCCATCGGGCTCGTACTGCCGTCCAGTCAAGCAAAGCAGATCACTCGCCACCTCCCAGCGCTGCAGCGCGTGGCCGCCCAGCTCGAGCCTGTCGCTCGGCGGTGGCCCAACAGCAGGCTGCTCGTGCAGTCGCTGGCGGACGAGACTCCGCAGGACGATTGAGGTCACTTCCGCTGAACGGAAGCCCCTCGTTGTGATCGCCGTCTCACCGGGACAACCTGGTGGACATGGTTGAGGTCAGAGAACGAGATTCGGCAACACGGTGCCCGGTTCACCACGGCTACGAGCCGTTCAAGCAGGACGACCCGTTTCCGGCGTATGCGGCGCTGCGGGCCGAAGAGCCGGTGATGTACGACGAGCGCATCGGCTACTGGATCGTCACCCGCTACGACGATGTGAAAGCCGTGTTCAACGACTGGGCGACCTTCAGCAGCGAAAACGCGCAGGCGCCGGTTCGGGAACGTGGACCGCAGGCGACGAAGATCATGACCGACGGCGGATTCACCGCATATTCCGGATTGTCGGCACGGATCCCACCCGAGCACACGAGGATTCGCAAGATCGTCAGCCGGGCGTTCACGCCACGCCGGTACAAGGTGCTCGAACCTGCAATCCGGGCGAACGTGGTGGCCCAGGTCGAGAAGATGATGCAGCGCACCGACCGGCGTGGGGATCTGCTCGCCGACCTCGCCTACGACATCCCGACCATCACGATCCTGACCCTCATCGGCGCGGACACATCGAAGATCGACATGTTCAAGAAATGGTCGGACTCGCGCGCCGCAATGACGTGGGGCGACCTGACCGATGATGAGCAAGTCCCACACGCCCGCAATCTCGTCGACTACTGGCAGGAGTGCCTACGGCTTGTCGCCGAAGCGCACGCCACCGATCGCGACAGCCTCGTCGGCGACCTGGTCCGCGCGCAGCGCGACGGGGATCCGATCAGCGACCATGAAATCGCCTCGGTCTGCTACAGCATGCTGTTCGCAGGACACGAGACAACAACAACGTTGCTCTCCAACGCATTTCGGTTGCTGCTCAGCAATCCGGACCAGTGGCAGACCGTCGTCGACGATCCGAAGACGATCACGTCCGCGGTCGACGAAGTGTTGCGTTTCAGCCCCTCGATCGTCGCCTGGCGTCGAAAAGCATTGAAAGACTCTGCTATCGGTGGAGTCGACATCCCCGAGGGCTCGCAATTGCTGCTCGTCATGGGGTCGGCAAACAGGGACGAAGGGCATTTCGACGACGGCGAGACGTTCGACATCACCCGCAAGAACGCTCGTGAGCATCTCGCCTTCGGCTACGGCATCCACTATTGCCTCGGCAACATGCTCGCAAAGCTCCAGGCGCGCATCGCAATCGAAGAGGTCGCTCGTATCGCTCCCGGGCTGCGGATCGTCGACAGCGAAAAGATCACCTTCGGCGACAACCTATCCTTCCGCGCGCCGCTGGCCGTGCCTGTCACCTGGGAGAACTGACCAATGACAACGAAGCCATACATCCAATTCTTCGACGCCGACACGGAGTCCGAGCACAGCCTGCTGGGCGGCAAATGCGCGTCGTTGCAGACGATGACTCGCGCAGGCATGCCGGTTCCTCCCGGATTCACCGTCACTACAGCGGCATTCGATGCATTCGTCGAGCACGCAGGTTTGGCGACCGAGCGGACCCGCTTGCTGGCTTCCCTCGACCCCGATGATGTTGGCGCTGTCGATAGGGTGTCCGCGCAGATTCGGCGCTGCTTTCTCGAATGCGAGGTCCCGGATGCTCTTCGGGCAGCAATCCACACCGCGTACGACACTCTGCAGCAACAGTTTACGACGCCGGTCGCGGTCGCCGTCCGTTCGTCGGCGACTGCCGAGGATCTACCGGGTGCCAGTTTCGCCGGCCAGCAGGACACCTACCTGTGGATCGACGGGATCCACGCGGTCACCGACCACATCCGGCAGTGCTGGGCCTCGCTGTATACGAGCCGCGCGATCCTGTACCGGCTGAAGAACGGTATCTCCGACGACGGACTGTCGATGGCTGTTGCGATCCAGAAGATGGTCAATGCCCGATCCGCGGGCGTCGCGATCACCATGAACCCCACCAACGGCGACCGTTCCAAGGTCACCATCGACGCGTCCTACGGCGTGGGGGAGATGGTCGTATCTGGACTCGTCACACCCGACAACATCCTGCTCGACAAGGTCATGATGACCGTCGTCTCGCAAACGATCGGTGACAAGCACGCCCAATTGGTCCCCGACTTCGCAGCGAAACGTCTGGTCGAGGTCGAGATCGCCGAAGACCGGCGGCGCGTCCGGTGTCTGAGCGATGCGGAAATCGTCGCCGTCGCCCAGCTCTCCAAGCGCGCGGAAAAACACTACGGCTGCCCACAGGATGTCGAGTGGGCAATCGACAACGATCTTCCGGACGGTTCGAATGTGCTTCTGCTGCAATCGCGCCCGGAAACGGTGCACTCAGCAAAAAAAGTCCAGGCGGCGCCGCCCACGACGCCGCGGCTGTTCGACCTATCCCGTCTGACATCGACCCTGAAGGAAATCCCGTGACCATCGAAATGTCTGCTCCACTGAAGACCTTCCCGAAGCCGTCTCAACTCCCGGTACCGGCCGGCGCGGAGGGCTGGGAAAAGCTCTATCCCTACAACTTGGTGTTCCAGAATCTGAGCGGCGCAGAGGACGAGAAATTCTGGTTCTGCGACAGCCAGCACTGGCCGACGGTGTTCAAGCCGTTCGAGACCATCGGCGGTGAATTCGCCGTGAAGTGTTTGGGCCAGTACAACACTCGGCATCTGTTGATCCCGCCGGCAAACGGTATCGAATTCAAGATCCACCTCGGCTACCTCTACATGAGCCCGGTCGCCGTCCCCGAAGACCAGATGGCGGCACGCGCGCCGGAATTCGAGCGCCGCGCCGGCCACTACTTCCAGAACTGGAACTCGCTGCTGGACAACTGGAAGATCAAGGTGCGCGCCACGATCGATGAAATGGAAGCGCTCCAGTTCAAGTCGTTGCCCGACGTTGTGCCGTTCGACGACATCGTCAGCGGTAAGGCCAAGGACGGCTCCGAAGTTCTCATGGAGAACTACGACCGTCTCATCCAACTCTGTTACCAGAACTGGCAATACCACTTCGAATTCCTCAATCTCGGCTACCTGGCCTACCTCGATTTCTTCGGATTCTGCAAAGAGATCTTCCCCGGGATCGCGGACCAGTCCATCGCCAAGATGGTCCAGGGCGTGGACATGGAACTCTTCCGCCCGGACGACGAACTGAAGAAGCTCGCCGCGCTCGCCATCGAACTCGGCGTTGATGCGTTGCTCGCCGACACCGATGATGTAGCGGGAACGTTGGAGCGAATTGCCAACGCGGACAACGGTCAGCAGTGGGTCGACGCGTACACCGCGGCGCAGGACCCGTGGTTCAACTTCACGGTCGGCAATGGCTTCTACGGCCACGACAAGTACTGGCTCGAGCATCAGGAGATCCCGCTCGGCTACATCAAGGACTACGTTCGTCGCTTGCACGACGGTCACCAGATCATGCGTCCCGTCGCGGAACTTACGGAAGAACGCGAGCGGATCTACACCGAATATCGCGATCTCACCGACGGTGACACTCGGGCCCTCTTCGAGGCAAAGCACCAACTGGCATCGACCGCGTACCCGTACGTTGAGAACCACAACTTCTACATCGAGCACTGGACGATGGGCGTCTTCTGGCGCAAGGTGCGCGAACTGGGACAGGTGTTTGCCGACGCCGGCTTCTGGGCCGATCGCAGCGACATGCTCTACCTCACCCGCGGCGAGGTGCGCGACGCGATCTTCGATCTCGTGACCGGCTGGGCCGTCGGCGCAGACGCCACCGGACCGCACTACTGGCCTGCAGAGATCGAACGTCGACGCGTCATCATCGATGCCTTGAGCAGCCAGCGTCCGCAGCCGGCGCTCAACACTCCACCGGAACGGATCACGGAGCCGTTCACCATGATGCTGTACGGAATCACCACTGAGCAGGTCGAGCAGTGGCTGGCCAAGGACAGCGGATCCGACGACGGCGCACTCACTGGAATGGCCGCATCGCCCGGCGTGGTCGAAGGAATCGCGAGGGTTGTCACCCACGCTGACCAACTCGGCGAGGTGCAAGAGGACGAAATTCTGGTCGCAACGATCACCGCGCCGTCCTGGGGGCCGATCTTCGGCAAGATCAAAGCCGTCGTCACCGACATCGGCGGAATGATGAGCCACGCTGCCATCGTTTGCCGTGAATACGGACTCCCCGCTGTGACTGGGACCGGCAGCGGCTCCACGACAATCACCACCGGTCAGGTCATCCGCGTCGACGGCAACACCGGCCGCGTCGAAGTGCTGGAGCGCTAACCGATGTCGAGAGGAAGCGACGGTGCCGGCCGCACAGTGCTGATCACCGGCGCGGCAGGCGGCCTCGGCCGCAGTTTCGCGCTCGGGTTCGCTGAGAGTGGCTATCGCGTCGCGGTCGCCGACATCAACGAGACCGGCGCGGCCGAGACTGCCGACCTCGTCCGAGCGGTCGGTGCCGATGTGTGGCACGGCCGGCTCGACGTGACGTCGGTCGAATCGACGACGGAGGTCGCGGCAGCAGTGGCCGAATTTGGCGGCGGCACTATCGATTCCGTGGTCAACAATGCAGCCGTGTATGCGTCGATCCGTCGGTCACCGCTCGAGGAGATCGACCCCGACGAGTGGGACCTGGTCATGGGCGTGAACCTCAAAGGTCCCTGGCTGGTGGTCCGGGCCTGCAGTCCGTACCTGAAAGCGGGATCGAGTGTCGTCAACATTGCGTCGGCGACGGTGTTCAGCGGGTCCGAGCACTGGCTGCACTACGTGGCCTCCAAGGGCGGCGTGATCGCGATGTCGCGAGTGATGGCAAAGGAATTGGGCCGCCGCGAGATCACGGTCAACACGATCGCCCCGGGGTTCACCTTGACCGAAGCCAGCTACGGCCACATGGACAACGCCGAGCAGTACGGCGTCGACCGCGGTGCGCTGCGACGACCGAGCCGACCCGAGGACATTGTGGGCGCCGCCCTGTTCCTCGCTGGAGCAGACAGCGGGTACGTCACCGGCCAGACCTTGGTCGTCGACGGCGGACGCCAATTCATCTGAGTACCACTAGGAGAACCCTGACATGCCAAAGATCACTTTCACCGACTACGACCTCCACGATCGCATCGTGGAGGCGACGATCGACGACTCTGTGATGGAAACCGCTGTCCGCAAAGGCATCCCAGGGATCATCGGTGAATGCGGCGGGTCGCTGTCGTGCGCGACGTGCCACGTGTTCGTCGACGAGAACGATCTCGCGTTGCTTCCCCCGATGACAGAGATGGAAGACGAAATGCTTTGGGGCGCAGCGGTGGACCGGCAAGCCAATTCCCGCCTGTCGTGTCAGCTTCGCGTCTGCGACGGTGTCGACCTGCACGTGACCACACCGGAAACGCAGGTGTGACGATGCCTGCCCACGAACATGTCTTGATCGTCGGAGCCTCGCAGGCCGGAGTGCAGCTTGCTGTCTCTTTGCGCGCGTTGGGATATGACGGTTCCATCACGTTGCTCGGGGAGGAGAACCATCGCCCCTATCAGCGCCCCGCGCTTTCCAAGGAGTACTTGCAGGATCTCATCACCAAAGAGAAGCTGATCTTCCGTTCCGAGGAATACTGGGACGAACACCGAATCACCGTTGTGAAGAACGAGCGTATCGTTCGAATCGACAAGGATGCCGACGGTTCCGGTGTCGCCCACGCTCGTTCCGGAGCGCAATTCCCGTTCGATCGTCTGGTCCTCGCGGTCGGTGCACGTCCGCGCCGGTTGCAGATCGTAGGCGCCGACCTTCCCGGCGTGCTGTACCTGCGCAACGCCGACGACGCACTCGAGCTCAAGGCGCGAGTGCCTGCCGTCGAAGACGTCGCCATCATCGGCGGCGGATTCATCGGTATCGAAGCCGCCGCGAGCCTGCACAAGATGGGGCGCAGGGTCACTGTCATCGAAGCAGGCCCGCGGCTGGTGGGACGTGCGGTCGGTCCGGAAACCGCAGCGCAGCTTGCCGAGTATCACCGACGCACCGGCATCGAGATCCTCACCGATGCAACGGTATCGAGGATCATTGCCAAGGGAGACTCGGTCGGTGGCGTCGAACTCGACGACGGTCGCGTCATCCCCGCCGACATTGTCCTCGTCGGTGTCGGGGTCATACCAAACACGGAACTTGCCGAATCGATAGGACTTTACTGCGACAACGGAATTCGTGTCGATCAGTATTCGGTTGCCTCTGACGGCCATACGGTCGCGGTGGGCGACGTTGCCAATCAACCGAATCCGGTGGCAGGCGCTGAAGGCAGGGTTCGGTTCGAAAGCGTGAACAACGCTGTCGAGCAGGCAAAGGTTGCGGCGTATGCGATCACGGGTCGCAACGAGGAATACGTCGGCGTTCCGTGGTTCTGGTCGAACCAGGGCGATCTCAAGCTGCAGATCGCAGGACTGTCCGCCGGCCACGATCGCACGGAAGTCCGTCGCGACGACGCTAAAGGCAAGTTCTCGGTGCGGTATTACCGCGACGACAACATCATTGCCGCCGACTGCATCAACGCCCCGCTCGACTTCATCACGGTCAAGAAGGAACTCGCCAAACGAGCCTTGAAACCTGAGCTCGAAAGGTCGACATCATGATTCACGAATTGCCACCAACTCCGGTGCCGATCACGAACGGCGCGGTCGACACATCACCGATCGGCTTGACTCCAGCCAGCGGCGTTGACCTCGACCCGATCTGGAAGGCGGTTGTCACCGAGACCCGGACCCGCGGCAACGACATCCACCTGCCAATCTCGCTTGCGTACGCGGAGCGGTTGTGCGCCGCCTATCCCGACGCCGACGACGCAATCGTTCGTGTCGCGATCCTGCTGCACGACGTCGGTTGGGCCCGCGTGGATGAAAGTCGCATCATCTCAGAGGGTTTCAGTGGTGACTGGAAGAAGGCGCAGATTCGCTTCGAACACGAGAAGCAGGGCTGCATCATCGCCCGCGAAGTGCTTCCGCCGCTGGGCTATTCACCCGAGTTCGTGGAGGCGGTGTGTGCAATAATCGATGGCCACGACACCCGTCACGAGGCGCACTCCCTGGAAGACGCGTTGATGCGCGACGCGGATCGCCTGTGGCGGTTCACAACAGCGGGTATCGCGTTGGCGTCGGGTTGGTTCGGCATGGATCCAGCGACCTATACCGACCGGCTCTACGAGCAGATCATTCCTGAATTGCTTACCGAAGCGGGGATCGCGATGGGGCGTACCGAATTGGACCGTTCGACCGCACTCCTCAAGACGGCGGTGCTGCGATGAGGCCGACGCTCCCGTGGACGCACGTCGACGATCACTACATCGACGGTGCGTGGACGGTGTCGGCCGCGACCGCACGCACCGACGTGGTCGACCCTGCTACCGAAGAGGTGTGGGGCTCGGTCCCCGATGCGAGTGATGCCGACCTGGACTCAGCAATGCACGCGGCCGACCGCGCGTTCCGAGAAGGTAAATGGCCGCGCCTCACACCGTCGCAACGCGCCGAGCACCTGTCGCGTATGGCCGACGAGCTGGAGCGGCGCAGCGACCTGCTGGCCGCGACGATCAGCAGGGAGAATGGTTCCCCGCTGGCCGAGACGCGTGGCGCCGCAGCCAACGCGGCGTCGATCCTGCGGTATTTCGCCGGTCTCGCACCGTATCTCGAAAACGACGACGTCCGGCCGTTTCCGTACACACCTGGTGCTGAGTCGGTTGTGCGTCGCGACCCGATCGGGGTCTGCGCCTTGATCGCGCCGTGGAACTTCCCGATCAACCTCGTGGTCATCAAGCTCGCCCCGGCCTTGCTGGCAGGGTGCACCGTAGTCGTCAAACCGGCGTCGGGCACGCCGCTGTCGATCAGGTTCGTGATCGAAGCCGCTGCGGCAGCCGGTATTCCGCCCGGGGTCGTCAACCTCCTGACGGGAACCAACCGGATCGGTGATGCGCTGGTGCGTCATCCGCTCACAGCCAAAGTCGCGTTTACGGGGTCGACGCCGGTCGGGCGCAAGATCGCTGCAGCCTGCGGCGAACTGCTCCGCCCGGTCACACTGGAACTCGGTGGGAAGTCCTCGGCGATCGTGCTGCCCGACGCCGACCTGGAGGCCATGTCCGCGAACCTGATTCGCTCGTGCATGCGCAACACCGGGCAGACCTGCTACATCTCGACCCGTATTCTCGCTCCCGCGGAGCGCTACGACGAGGTTGTCGACATGGTGACGCGCACGATTGCGGACGCCAAGCAGGGCGACCCGTTCGACACCGATTCGGTGTTCGGTCCGGTCGCCAACCGCTCCCAGTACGACATCGTGCTGTCGTTCTTGGAGTCGGCGCGAGCGGAAGGTGCACGCGTCACCACAGGAGGTTGTGCACGACCAGGCAAAGGCTTCTTCATCGAACCGACCGTCCTTGCCGACGTGACCCCGCAGATGCGTGTATCGCGCGAGGAGATCTTCGGACCGGTCATCACGATCCTGCGGTACGACTCGGTCGACGAGGCGATCGCACTCGCGAACAACACCGGATTCGGTCTCGGTGGGCTGGTCTTCTCGGTCGATCAGGCAGCTGCATTGGCTGTCGCCGAGCGGATGGACACCGGCTCGGTCGGCATCAACTTCTTTGCGTCCAACCATAATTCGCCGTTCGGTGGCCGGCACGATTCGGGCCTGGGAGTGGAGTACGGCATCGAAGGCCTGTCCGCCTACATCACCTACAAGTCGATTCATCGCAAGGGCGATTCCACTGAGTGAAATCCGGCGCTGGTCGTACCGGTGTGGCGGCTGTCACCGTCTAGTGCATGTCATCACTGCAACTGCCTGAGACCGCGAGGGCGACGACCGGTCGTACAGGGTCGGACCTGTGGCCGACCCTCCTGTGCTGGATCGCCGTGGCCCTCGACGGGTTCGACCTTGTCGTCCTCGGCGCGGTCATCCCGACGATCTCGAAATCCGGAGCACTCGGCTTCACCAACTCGTCGTTGACGGTTGCCTCGACGGTCGGGCTGATCGGCGTCGGCATCGGAGCGGTGACCATCGGACCACTCGCCGACCGGTTCGGTCGCCGCAAGAGCCTGATCAGCAGCATTGCGGTCTTCTCGGTGCTGACCATTGCGGTGGCGTTCGCGCCGAACGTGTCGACATTCATCGCCTTGCGCTTCCTCGCCGGTCTCGGGCTCGGTGCCTGTCTACCTACCGCACTGGCGTTCATGACGGAGTTCGCGCGGCCCGGGCGAGGCGGGTCTGCGGTGACCCGAATGATGACCGGGTACCACGTCGGCGCCGTCTTGACCGCGCTGCTCGCGTTGTGGCTGGTCGACGCCTATGGCTGGGAGTCGATGTTCATCGTCGGCGGTGTTGCTGGACTCCTCACGCTGCCGATCATGTGGGCGAAACTCCCCGAGTCCGAGACGTACCTTCGCGCGGACACAAGGAAGTCCACACCGGTCGACGTTGTGCGGGGCAAGTACCTGCGCATCAGCATCGGGCTGTGGCTGGCATCGTTCATGGGCCTGCTGCTCGTCTACGGGCTGAACACCTGGCTGCCGAAGATCATGGGTGAAGCCGGCTATTCGATCCGCGCGGGAACCGGACTTCTTCTCGTCCTGAATGTGGGCGCGGTGATCGGTCTACTGATTGCCGGGGCGATTTCGGACTCGCGCGGCAACAAGCCGACCGTGCTCGCGTGGTTCGGACTCGCCGCGGTCTTCCTGGCTCTGTTGTCGATCAAGATGAACAGTTCGCTGGTGGTCTACGCCGCCGTCCTGCTGACCGGAATCTTCGTCTTCAGCGCCCAGGTCCTCGTGTATGCCTTTGTCGGACAGCTCTATCCAGCACAGATCAGAGGGACGGCGTTGGGTATGGCGGCCGGAGTCGGGCGCGTCGGAGCGATCGTCGGCCCATCGATCGGCGGTGCAATGGTGACCGCGGGGATTGCCTATCCGTGGGGCTTCTACGGCTTTGCGATTGCCGCGCTGCTCGCAGTGGTTGCTCTCGCGACGGTGCCTGCCCGCGTCACGTAGCTGTCATGCTACGGGAAATGCCCTGTGCCGCAACGTGAAGCGCGGCTGTGAGGCGCGGACGGTCGCGCTTGAGGCTTGGCACGACGATACCGAGCGCCGCGATGACCGTGGTGCCCACGGTGATCGGGACCGCTACCGAGCACGCACCGAGGGTCATTTCTTCGATCGTGGTGGCGTAGCCGTCACGGCGGACTCGGCTGAGTTGTTCGTTCAGCCGCAGCGGCTGAGTGATCGTGAATGGTGTGACCCGGGTCAGCGTCGTCATTGCGCGCTCGTACACATCGGCGGGAGCGTGCGCGAGCAGTACCTTGCCGACACCGGTGCAATGCATCGGCAGCGTGGAGCCCACTTTGCTGACGACTGGCACCGATGCATGCCCGGACAACCGGTCTATGTAGAGGACGCGATCTCCTTCGCGGACCGCGAGATGCACGGTCGCGCGGGTGGCCGCATAGATGTCGTGCAGAAACGGGGATGCGACCTCGCGCAGGTCGGTCTGGACCGGGGCGAGTAAGCCGAGGTTCCAAATCATGCGGCCGATCATGTACTCGCCGTTGCTGTTCCGAACGAGCGCGCCGCCGTCGACCAACTCCTTGATTTGGCGGTAGGCAGTCGCGGGCGGGAGATCGGCACGCTCGGCAAGTTCGGTGAGAGTCAGGCTGCGATGGCGTTCGTCGAATGCATTCAACAACGCGAGTGCGCGGGATATCACGCTGGCCCCTGGCTGCCCGGTATTGCCTGCCATCGACTCCTCCTGATTTTCACTCAGTGGAATTCTACGCTCGACGTGACACCAGCCACATCGATACCGTCATCGACATGAGTGCTCCTCCTATCAGCCGCATCCCGGCACTGTCGACTCAGGCAGACATCTCCGACGAGATTGCGCGACTGCACAACTCGGCTTCCCACAGTGGAGACGCTGGCGGTCGGCAGCCGAAACTCGACTTCGCGCCGTATCGCAGTTCGCTACTGAGGCACCCGACCAAGGATCTGCATCATGCCGATCCAGAGGGCGCGGAGCTGGTTGCCCCGGTCTTCGGGGCCACAGATATCAATCCGCTGGAAGCCGATCTCACGATCCAGGACGGCGGCGAACCGATCGGCGAGCGAATCCGCGTGCAAGGCCGCGTCATCGACGGCGACGGTCGGCCGGTCCGGAATCAGCTGGTCGAGATCTGGCAAGCCAATGCAGCGGGGCGCTACATCCACAAGCGCGACCAGCATCATGCGCCGATCGATCCGCACTTCACTGGAGTCGGCCGATGCCTGACCGACAACGACGGCAATTACGGCTTCACGACCATCAAGCCTGGTCCGTATCCGTGGCGGAACCATCTGAATGCGTGGCGTCCGGCGCACATCCACTTCTCTTTGTTCGGAACGGATTTCACGCAGCGGATGATCACCCAGATGTACTTTCCGGGTGACCCGCTGTTCGATCTCGACCCGATCTATCAGGCGATTACCGACCCCCGCGCCCGCGAATTGCTCGTTGCTCGCTACGACCACGACCTGTCCGAGCACGAGTGGTTGCTCGGTTATCGATGGGACATCGTCTTGACGGGTAGCCACGTGACTCCGATGGAAAGCGAAGAACTGTGAACGCAACACCAGGCCAGACCGTCGGCCCGTTCTTCGGCTACGCGCTCCCGTTCGATCGCGACCACGAACTCGTTCCGCCCGCTCATCCGGGCGCGATCAGGTTGCACGGCACTGTGTTCGACGGTGACGGAGTGCCAGTTCCCGACGCGCTGATCGAGATCCGCCAGGCGAACGCGCACGGTCGTGTACCTGCCGTCGCCGGGTCGCTGCGCCGTGACGGAATGGTGTTAACCGGCTGGGGTCGCGCTGCAGTCGATCCAGCCGGCGCCTATTCGTTCACCACCGTCGAGCCGGGGCCGACGAGCCCTGGCGCCGCGCCGTTCTTCGCCGTCGTCGTCTTCGCGCGTGGTCTGCTCGACCGGCTGTTCACCCGCGTGTACGTGCCCGGGCATGACGACGCCCTTGCCGCCGATCCGCTGCTCAACGGACTCGATCCCGACCGGCGCGCCGGACTGATCGCCACCCGCACCGACGACGGAAACCTGCGCTTCGACATTCACCTGCAAGGTCCGCTCGAAACTGTGTTTCTCACCTACCCCGGCCACGAGGTCTGACATGGATCTACTGCGCCCGGGTAGCCATCGCGCCGAGGGGTTGATCGACGATCACGCCTTGGTCGCCGCAATGCTGCAGGTGGAGGTGGCGTGGTTCGACGCGCTCGTGAGTGTCGGGGTCGCGAGTCGGGAGCAGGCCGAGATCGTTGCCGACGCAGCGAAACAATGGCAGCCCGATGTCGCTCAGCTCGTCGTCGACGCCGAAGCCACTGGAAATCCGGTCGTCGCATTGGTGAAGGGTCTGCGTGCCGCGGTCACCGACTCGTCGGCCGCCGCGCTGGTGCATCGAGGCCTGACCAGTCAGGACGTGCTGGACACCGCACTCGTATTGCTTTCGCGTGCGGCGTTCGTCCGGATCGAGGACGATCTGCGGGGCACAGCAACGGACCTAGCGAATCTCGTTCGTGCCCATCGAAATACGGTGATGGCTGGCCGGACGCTCACGCAGTACGCCGTGCCGATCACGTTCGGGCTCAAAGCCGCACAATGGCTTTCGGGCTTACTCGATGCGCTCGAACTTGTGCGGCTCAGTGCCGCCCGGCTACCCGTCCAATGTGGCGGTGCAGCCGGGACCCTCGCTCTGGCGGGGGAGTTGACCGATGAACCCCTAGCGCTGGTGCGTGCTTTTGCCGACACGCTCGACCTCCGCGACCCTGGAACGCCATGGCATACCACCCGAACACCGATCACCGGGATTGGGCATGCGTTGGTCAGCACATGCGACGCGCTCGGTGTGATCGCCAGCGACACCGTCCAGCTCGGTCGTCCGGAGGTCGGCGAGCTCAGCGAAGGTGTCGTCGATGGGCGTGGGGGATCGTCCACGATGCCGCAGAAACGCAATCCCGTCCTCGGCGTCCTCGTCCGTAATGCGGCACTGCAAGCCCCACAGTTGGGCGCACAACTACACCTCGCTGCAGCGCAAGCCGTCGACGAACGGCCCGACGGCGCATGGCATTCGGAGTGGAACGCGCTGCGCACACTCATCGAACTCACGGTGATTGCAGCCAGTCAAGCGCGAGAGCTGGTCTCTGGATTGGACATTCACACCGACGTGATGACGCAGCGCGCGACTGCCGTGGCCGACTCACTCCTTGCCGAGCGCGGTACCGGTGACGACAACCCCGCCACGTATCTCGGCTCGAGTGCCGAGTTCGCCGACCGCATACTCGACCGCTTCGAACGAGGGGCTACGACATGAACGACGAAGAACGGCACGACGCTGGGATGCGGACGCGGCGAGAGGTTCTCGGCGATGCGCACGTGGATCGAGCGGAAGAGCGGAAAACCGCCTTCACCGCTGACTTTCAGTCGTTCATCACGCGCTGTGCGTGGGGTGAGGTCTGGACCAGGCCAGGCCTCGATCGACGGATGCGCAGTGCTATCACCTTGACCGCACTTCTTGCACAAGGGCATTGGTCCGAATTCGAACTACACATCGCTGCCGCGGTGCGCAACGGACTCACGCACGACGAGATCGGCGAAATCATCCTGCAATCGGCAATCTATTGCGGCGTACCAGCGGCGAATCACGGGTTCGCTGTGGCTGCAACCGTTCTCGCGAAGGACACCCAATCATGATGCCTATCACCCGGACCACTGTCGGGATCGTCGGCGCTGGACCAGCCGGACTGATGTTGTCGCATTTGCTGGCGCTGTCCGGCATCGACTCCATCGCGATCGATACGCGCACACGCACCGAGATCGAGCACACGCATCGAGCAGGCATACTCGAACGCGACAGCGTTCGACTCCTTGTGGACTCCGGTGTCTCGGATCGCGTCCTCACCGACGGACACGAGCACAAAGGGATCGACCTCCGCTTCGGCGGAACGAGTCACCGCATCGACTTCCAAGGGTTGGTCGGCGCATCGACGTGGCTCTACCCCCAAACGGACGTCTTCATCGATCTAGCTAACGCACGATCCCGTGACGGCGGTGATGTCCGCTTCGGCGTGACCGACACACAAGTCGTCGACGTCACCAGCTCGGCCCCGGGAATTCGGTTCACCGATGCTGACGGTGTCCGGCAGGAGATTCGCTGCACACACCTCGTCGGCGCCGACGGGTCCCGCAGCATCTGTCGGCGCGAAGTGCCGGAAGAGCAACGTAAGCAATACTTTCGCGAGTATCCGTTCGCGTGGTTCGGCATTCTCGCCGAAGCGCCGCGCAGCGCTGAGGAACTGATCTACACCCGGTCGGACCACGGGTTCGCATTGATCAGTCAACGCACCGACACCGTGCAACGGATGTATTTCCAGTGCGACGCAACCGAAGACGTCGATCAGTGGTCCGACGACCGCATCTGGGACGAACTGCAGCGCAGGCTTGCCGGGGAAGACGGCTTCCGACTCGCCGAAGGCAAGATCCTGGAAAGGACGGTGCTGCCGTTCCGTAGTTTCGTCCAGGAGCCGATGCGGTACGGCAACATGCTCCTCGCCGGCGATGCTGCGCACACCGTCCCGCCCACTGGCGCCAAAGGTCTCAACCTCGCACTCGCCGACGTTCGCGTTCTCGCCGAAACGCTCGAACACGCCGTCCTGAAGAACGACGCCGAAGCTCTCGACCACTACACCGGTCGGGCGCTGGACCGAGTCTGGAAGGCTCAGCACTTCTCGTACTGGATGACGACCATGTTGCACAGTGCTGCCGGTGCAAGCGATTTCGACGTTCAACGGCAACTGGGCGAACTACGTTCCGTCGTCGGATCGGAGGCAGGATCCCGCTACCTCGCCGAGGCGTACACGGGGTGGCCGCGCGGGTAGTCGTGCATACTTGCTGGCATGTTTCGCGCCGCATTTGTTCCCGCCGCCGCAGTCGCTGTCCTCATCGTCGGAGCGCCTTCCGCTGCCGCGGTTCCGGTCTACCAAACTGCGACGAGCCTCGCGATTTCCGGAACCGTCGGGGTTGGTTGCACTGTCACGCTGACCGCCACGGTCACGTCCACTCCGCCGCCAATCGACGCCGGCCAGGTCCGCTTCTATTTGGACGACTCCGTCGACCTCGGTCAACCGACGCTCAAAAGTGGGAAAGCGAGTGTCACCTGGACACCGATCGCGGCCCAGGCCGGCAGCCATGAGTTGGTCGCGTTCTACACGGGCTTCAACAACAACGATCAAGAGGCATGGACCAGTTCGGGGGCGAGAGTCGTCGTCAACGTTGCCAACGCGATCAACCTGGGCTCCGCCTGCGTGCCGTTCTGAGCGTGCAGTCCTAGGTCAGCAGTTCTAGAGCGATTCCAGCAGAAGCGGATTCGATCGCAGAGTGCTTTCGTAGATGCTTAACCAGCGCCACGTCGTTGAGCATCGTCTGCGCCGCCTGGACTCGAATTCGTGCGCGGATCGGGTCGTAGCCTGGGTGCACCCGGCGCAGCAGTTGCACCCACTCGGTGATGTAGCTGAGCTGTGCAGCCACTGCGCGTTGCCGCTCTACGTCGGGCAGGTGCCCGGTTTCCGAGACCAGATTCTGCACGAGGTGCGGGTTGTCGAAGACGAATCGGCTGTAGCTGCGGAGTAGGCGCTCCAGTCCGTCGGCCGGGTCGGATGCTTGTGCGAACGCCTCGGTCATCGCCATGCGCAGCCACTCGTCTCCGCGAAACATCGCCGCAGCGAGGATGTCCGACTTTGCGTCGAAATGGTTGTAGACGCTGGGGCCGGCGATGCCGACAGCGCCGCCGATGTCGTCCATGCTCACGCCTGCGAAGCCTTGTCGCGCAAAGAGCTCGGTCGCGGCCACCAGGATGGCTTCGCGGCGAGACGTCGTCGTGAGTGCGACGACATCCCGTGGTCTGGCAACGCTCTCGCCGAGATCAGGGGCTGCCGCGTCGAGGACCGACGAGATCAGCTGCGATACCAGCGCCGTGAAGTCCGGCTCTGGCAGCGAGAGACTGTGGAACGACACGCTGTTCGCGACGGCGAGCGCGCACCAGGAGAGGAGGTCAGCCTGGGCGGCATCGAGTTCGGGCCGCCGTCGGGCGATGATTTCCGCCAGATGCGCACCGATGTTTCGCGCCTCGGACCGAAACGCAGTCCGGTCGTCGGCGGAAAGGTGACGTGCCTCGCGCCGCCACAACACCCCGACCCCGCGGTGCTCGATGACCACGGCCGCGAGGCTGGTTGCCACATCGACCGACTCGGCGTCGGCTGCAGCGGTGAGTATTGCGTCGTCGACTTTGACCAGGGCCTCGCGGACCACCGTGGCAAGCAGACTCTGCTTGCCACGGAAGTGCCGGTAGAGGGCGGACGGGCCGATCGCGACGGCGTCGGCGACATCGCTCATCGCCACGTCGGTGTAGCCGTTGCGATAGAACAGGTCCGCCGCTGCCGCCACGATCAGCTCACGTCTATTCGCCGGCCTCGTATTACGGGCCGGGCGAACCACGTCGGGCTGGGTCAAAATCCATTCCTCTGCTCAGGACACGTTGCTGCCGGTGCCGGCCCAGTGCTGTTCGCGAAGTTCTCGCTTGAGGATCTTGCCAGCACCTGACATCGGGAGCGCATCGACGAACGCCGCGCTGCGTGGAACCTTGTAGTTGGCGATCAACGTCTTGCAGTGCTCACGCAGTTCGTCTTCGATCACCGTTTGTCCGGGCTGCAGTACGACAACTGCGTGTACCCGCTCGCCCCACTGCGGATCCGGCACGCCGATGACCGCGCATGCCGCGACTGCTTGATGCTGGGCGAGCGCGTTCTCGACTTCGGCGCTGTACACGTTCTCACCACCGGTGATGATCATGTCCTTGATGCGATCGACGATGAACACATAGCCGTTCTCGTCCATCCGGCCACCGTCGCCGGTGTGCATCCAACCGTCGCGGATCGCAGCGGCGGTGTCCTCCGGTCGGTTCCAATAGCCGAGCATGACGTTGTCGCCGCGCGCAACCACTTCGCCGACCTCGCCGCGCGGCACCTCGTTGTCGTCGGGATCCACGATCTTGACCTCGACATGCGCGGCAGCCTTGCCCGCGGCGCGACGTAACGCGGGGTTGTCGTGGTCGACGGCCGACAACAGCGTCGCGACCGGGGAGAGCTCGGTCATCCCGTAGGCCTGCGTGAAACTCGCCGAAGGAAACGCCTTCCTGGCGCGATCGAGCACCGCGACGGAAATCGGTGATGCGCCGTACAGCACGTTCCGAAGGCTGGACAGGTCGTGGTTGGCAACCTGCGGATCGTCGACGAGCATCTGGATCATTGTCGGCACGAGCAGGGCATCGGTGGCCTGGTGCTGTTCGATCGCCTTCATGACGCCCGCAGGCGTGAACATCGGGATGATCACATGCGTCGTGCCTGCGAGGTTGCCGCTCGTCCAAAACGCGAGGTCGGCAAGGTGGAACATCGGCGCGGCGTGCAGCAGGCGCCCGCCCGCCGTCATGATGTTCGATGTCGCCAAGGTCCCGAGTGCAGAGGTAACCATGTTGTTGTGGCTGAGCATGACGCCCTTGGGGTGACCGGTGGTACCGCCGGTGTAGAAGACCCCGAGCAGGGTGTCGCCGCCGGTGCGGGTATCCGGGACTGGGTCGTTGCTGGAAATCAAGTCTTCGTAGAGCAACGCGCCGTCGGGCGCCGGACCGTCACCGATGAAGATCACGGTCTTCAACCCGTCGAATGCGGCGTGCAGTGCTGGCACAGCTTTCGCGAACGTATCGTCGACGAGGAGGATTTTCGTGTCGGAATCCTTGAGGGAGTAGGCAATTTCGGCTGGGCTCCACCGGATGTTGACCGGATTCACCGCAGCGCCGATCCACGGCACTGCGTACAGGTATTCGTGGTAGCGGTCCGAGTTCAGGGCGAGGATGCCGACCCTGTCGCCCGGCTGCACGCCCAGGTCGAGGAGGGCACCACCGAGTCGGGCGATGCGGTCGGCGGATTCGGCGACGGTCCGGACCCGATCTCCGTAGATCGTCGCGATTCGGTCGGGATTCTGTTGCAGATTGCGGTGCAGCGATTGAGTCAGGTACATCGACTTCTTCCTTTGTCGGGCGCTACAACGAGCGCGCGATCAGTTCTTTCATGACTTCGTTCGCGCCGGCGTAGATTCGCTGAACGCGAGCATCTGCATACATTCGTGCGATCGGATACTCGAGCATGTACCCATAGCCGCCGAAGAGCTGTACGCACTTGTCGACGACCTGGCCTTGAATGTCAGTGGTGTACGACTTGGCCATCGACGCAGTTGCACCATCGAGTTCACCGCGCAGGTGTCGTTCGATGCAGCTGTCGACGAATACTCGCGAGACGTTCGCCAGCGTCGCGCATTCGGCGAGTTGGAACCGAGTGTTCTGCATCTCGAACAACGGCGCGCCGAAGGCCTTGCGCTCCTTTGTATATGCGACGGTCAGCGCCACGGCAGCTTCGCTGGCGGCAGCAGCGCATACGGCGACCACGAGGCGTTCGTGCGCCAGTTGTTTCATCAAGTAGCCGAAGCCCTTGTTCTCTGCGCCCAGTAGGTCGCCGACCGGCACACGTACGTCGGTGAAGGACATCTCGGCGGTGTCCTGCCCCTTCATACCGACCTTGTCGAGCAGGCGGCCGACCTCGTAACCGTCGGTGCCCTCGGTCTCGACGACTATGAGCGAGATGCCCTTGGCGCCTGCCGACGGATCGGTCTTGGCAACGACGACGACGAGGCCGGCGTGCTTGCCGTTCGAGATGAAGGTCTTCGAACCGTTGATCACATAGTTGTCGCCGTCACGAACAGCAGTGGTGCGCAACGCCTTCAGATCCGATCCGGCGCCGGGCTCGGTCATTGCGATGGCGCCGACCAGCTCGCCGGTTGCCATCTTCGGCAACCAGCGCAGCCTCTGTTCTTCGGTGCCGTAAGCCAGGATGTAATGCGCAACAAGGCCGCTGTGCACCATGTTGCCGAAACTGGTATCACCCAAACGGTATTGGGCGTCGAAGACGGCGAAGTCGTGCGCGTGCGTTCCTCCCCCGCCTCCGTACTCCTCGGGGATCGAGGCGCAAAGTAGGCCCAATTCGCCTGCCTTGTTCCAGAATTCGCGATCGACGTACTTCTGATCGGCGAACCTCTCCTGGTGTGGCATCAGCTCGGCTTCGAAGAATTTCGTCGCCATCTCTTGCAATGCCACGATCTCGTCGTCGATCCACGGGGAGCGATACATCAGAAGTTGAACCCTCCGCCACAGATCAGGGTCTGGCCACTGACGTAATCGGATTCAGGGATGCAGAACAGGTAGACGGCGCCTGCTGCTTCGGACGGCTCGCCACCGCGGCCGAGTGGGATCATCTGTTCCATCGCGGCGAGTAAGTTCGGATTGACCCCGACCTTGATCTCTTTGCCCTGCACGTCGATCGTGCCGTCGCCACCGGCAGGAGCCGAGGTGAGCCGAGTCTTGATGAGGCCGAACGCAACCGCGTTCACGGTGACGTTGTACCGGCCCCATTCCTTGGAGAGTGCCTTGGTGAGGCCGAGTACGCCGGCCTTGGCGGACGAGTAATTCGCCTGTCCCGCATTGCCGCCCGTGCCAGCCATCGACGAGATGTTGACGACCTTGCGTGCCGGGATCGGCTCGCCTGCTTCCCTGGCCTTCTTCACCGCGGCGGCAATCACCGGCTGCGCGGCGCGCAGAATCTTGAACGGCGCCTTGAGGTGCACGTCCAGGATTGCGTCCCACTGCTCGTCGGTCATCTTCTGGACCACCGAGTCCCAGGTGTAGCCGGCGTTGTTGACGATGATGTCGAGCCCACCGAAGTTGTCGACGGCAGCGGCAACGAAGCGCTCGGCAAAGCCGTCCTCGGTCACGCTGCCGGTGCACGCTACTGCGCTGCCGCCTGCGGCCTCGATTGCCGCGACCGTTTCCTTGGCAGGTTCGGCGTCGAGATCGTTGACAACGACCTTCGCGCCCTCGGAGGCGAGCTTCAATGCGATTTCGCGTCCGATACCGCGGCCGGAGCCGGAGACAATGGCGACCTTGCCATCAAGAGTTCCCATGATTTTCAATGCCTTTCAATTGGGGCGAGCGAAGCGAAGGGGGAATGTCACAGTGCGACGACTGCGTCGCCGGTGAGTGTGACGGTGCCGTCGGCGAGCGTGACGGTGAGTTCCAGTGTGGCGAGGCCGTTCTCGACCGAGACGACCTTGCCGGTGGCGGTCGGCTTGCCATGGACCGGCGTGATGGATGCGAACCGCACGCGGTACGAGCGGATGGCCGCCGAATCGAAGTTGTCGGTCAGCAGTCGGCCCAAGTAGGCCATCGACAGCATGCCGTGGGCGAACACGTCGTCCAGGCCGGCTGACTTCGCCACGTCGATGTCGATGTGCATCGGATTGTGGTCGCCCGACGCACCTGCGAACAGCGCCAGCGTCGTGCGGGAGATAGGCGAGATCTTCAGGGCTGGAGGCTCTGTTCCGACATTCATTTCGGATTCCTCACGACGATAACGGTTTTCAGGTCGGCGACGAGCGAGCCGTCGGCTTTCGTCACAGCGGTTTCTTTGACGATGAAGTCGAGCGCGCCGCCCTTCTTGCTGTAGACGTCGGTGATCTTCGGCGTCGCGGTGAGCACGTCCCCGGCGTAGGCAGGCTGGTGGTAGGTGAAGGCCTGCTCGCCGTGGAGCACAAAGCGCAGGTCGATGCCGAGTTGGTTGGCCCAGCCGAACGGGTTCGGGTTCTCCAGTTCGATAGAGAACAGGAACGTCGGCGGCACCCGAAGGTCGGCGTCGACCTTGTCGCCGATAGCCTTCGCGAAGAAACGCAGCCGGCCTTCGTCGACGGTCAAAGTGGTTGGCGCCAGCTCTGTTCCGATGACAGAGGGGTCGATAGCCATGCTCAGCTCACCTTCTCGTAGAGGGTCACGACAGCAGCTCCGCCGAGCCCGATGTTGTGCTGCAAGGCCACCTTCACGCCTTCGACCTGACGGGCTTCTGCCTGGCCACGCAGCTGCCACACCAGCTCGGCGCACTGTGCAAGTCCGGTCGCACCGAGCGGGTGGCCCTTCGAAAGGAGTCCGCCCGACGGGTTGGTGACAACGCGGCCGCCGTAGGTGTTGTCGCCGTCGAGGATGAACTTCTCGGCGGTGCCCTCCGGCGTGAGGCCGAGGCCTTCGTAGGTGATGAGCTCGTTGGCCGTGAAGCAGTCGTGCAACTCGACGACCCGGATGTCTTCGGGCGACACGCCTGAAGCGGCGTAGACCTGGTCGGCAGCAGCCTTGGCCATGTCGTAGCCGACGATCTTCATCATGTCTTTGTCCTCGAACGTCGAGGCGAAGTCGGTTGTCATTGCTTGAGCGCTGATGACCACAGCGACGTCGAGTCCGTGCTTGCGAGCGAATTCCTCGGAGCAGATCACCGCTGCCGCCGCGCCGCAGGTGGGCGGGCAGGCCTGGAGGCGAGTCAACGGTCCGTGGAGGTGCGGCGAAGCCATGACTTCCTCGACCGAAGTCGGATCCTTGAATACCGAGTACGGGTTGTTCGCCGCATGCAGGCGGGACTTGACCGAGATGCGGGCAAAGGTCTCGGGCGCGGTGCCGTACTTCTCCATGTACTGCTGGCCGGCGCCACCGAACATCTGCGCGGCGAACGGCGCTTCGGTGCGAGGCTGGAGCTCGTCCATGACCTCGTCGAACCGCGCGAACGGGCTCGGCCGGTCCGTGTAGCCCATGGCCAGCGCTCCGCGCTGCATCTGCTCGAACCCGAGGGCGAGCGCGCAATCGACAGCACCCGACGCCACGGCCTGGCGTGCCAGGTACAGCGCCGACGAGCCCGTCGAACAGTTGTTGTTGACGTTGATGATCGGGATTCCACTCAGGCCCAGCCCGTACAACGCGGATTGCCCCGACGTCGAGTCGCCGTACACATAGCCGACATAGGCCTGCTGGACGAGGGAGTAGTCGATTCCGGCGTCTGCGAGCGCGTTGCGCGCCGCTGCCTCACCCATCACGTTGTAGGGCTCGGTGTTCCTCGGCGTTGTGAAGGGAATCATCCCCACGCCTGCGACGACTGTGCGTTCGCTCATGTCATTCCTATCATCGGTGACTAGTGACTGTTCACTTAGTCAAACGCACGCGGGAGCAAATGGCAAGAAGAAGTGCAAAATGACTGATCATGAGTGTGGGCAGAAGACGAGCTGTAGCTAGACGAACTTCACATATGTGCTCAGGGCGCTGCCATTGATGCAATGGCAGTTGTGCTTTCGCTATGGGCTTCGCAGCGAGACGGCGGCGAGGCTTGTCCATTCGGCGAGCATCAACTTTCGCCGGCGATCGGCGCCACGCAACATCTCGTCGATGGTCGTGCCGCGAACGAGATTGATCGTCAGCCAGAACGTCGTTTCCAGCCTGTCCGTGGCCACATCGGATCCGATCAGGCGGGCGCAGGTTTCCAGCAGCCCGTTTGTCAGTTCGCGCTGCGCGCGCAGCATGTTGTCGCGTAAGTCGTCTTCGCCGCCGACCGAGGTGAACAGCTCCATCGATGCCTTGCCCAGTTCGCCCGAGAACGCCGCCGACACCAGCTCGACGACGATCTCCGCGGGGGTTGTCGAGGGCGGCAGCGCGGCGGCACGATCCTGGACCGCCTCCGTCTGGCGTTCCGCCAGATGCTCTATCACGTGAGCGAAAAGCTCGGTGCGAGTGCGGAAGTGGTGCACCTGCGCGCCCCGCGTGACACCTGCCCGGGCTGCGATGTCGGCGATCGACGCCTTGCCGTATCCGACGTCGACGAGGCTGTCGATCGCGGCATCGAGAAGGAGCGCGCGCGTGCGCAGGCTCTTCTCTTGATGCTTGTTCGGTGGCATGTTGCCGCTGGTCACCGCGCTAGTGTAGCAGTGCACGTAAATGCGTGTTAGCGTACACGCAATTACATTCAACGATGCATGCAATGAGGTGTTTCATGAGTCTTCGGTTGACCGACGAGCAGAAAAGTCTCGTCAAGACGGTCCGGGATTTCTGCAAGAAGGAATGCGATACGCGCGAACAGCGCCTCGCGCTCACCGACGGTGGCAAAGAAGTCCATAGCGCCGAGATCGCAAAGAAGATGGCCGACCTGGGCTTCCTGGGGCTGTCGATTCCGGAGGAGTACGGCGGTTCCGGTGGGGGATTGTTCGACGCAATCCTGTTCGTAGAGGCGATGTCGCGCGGTCGCGCGCCGGTGTCCAGCTTCCCGGTCACGTTGATCGTTGCGCACTCGTACCTGAAGTTCGCGAGCGAGGACATGAAGAAGGAGGTGCTCGGCGGCGTCGTCACCGGCACCCCGACCTCGATCGCGATGTCCGAGCCCGGTTCCGGTTCCGACGTTGCGTCGCTGACCTGCAAGGCCGAGAAGGTCGACGGCGGTTACGTGCTGAACGGGCAGAAGACGTGGTGCTCCACAGCCCACCTCGCCGACCACATCCTGGTGGTCGCGCGCACGTCCAACACCGGCGCGAAGCATGAGGGCATCTCGATGTTCTCCATCCCGACCGGTACCAAAGGCATGGAAACCCGCCAGATCGAGACGATGGTCGGCGCAGAGGTCAACGATGTCTTCCTCACCGACTGCTTCGTAGGTGCGGACCGCCTCGTCGGCACCGAAGGTCAGGGCTGGCTGCAGCTCATCGCTGGGCTCAACATCGAGCGCGTGATCATCGGCGCGATGTTCCTCGGCATCGCACAGCGCGCGTTCGAGGAGACGCTTGCCTACGTCAAGGAGCGCAAGCAGTTCGGCAAGCCGATCGGTTCCTTCCAGGCGCTGTCGCAGCGCCTCGCGGATCTCGCCACGGAACTCGAGGCCACCCGTTTGCTCACCTACGACGTCGCTCAGCGCGTCGACGAGAACCCGGCAGCACTGCTGCCGAAGGAAGCGTCGATGGTGAAGCTGAAGGCGACCGAACTCGCCAAGCACGCTGCGCTGGAAGGTGTTCAGATGATGGGTGGGATGGGCTACTCCGTCGAGTCCGGCATGGAAGAACTCGTCCGCGCAAGCCTTGCAGGCACCATCGTCGGCGGCACCAGCGAAATCCAGCGAGACATCATCGCCAAGACTCTCGGCTTATAGGTCTGTACGGCGGCATGATGATCTGGGCACGCAATTCGAGTCGCCCATCAGGAGGTCGTTATGCCGAGGTACCTGTGGCAAGTGTCGTATTCGGTCGAGGGAGCGCAAGGGCTCCTGGCGGAGGGTGGCACCGCGCGGCGCGCGGCGATCGCGCGCATGGTCGAAAGTGTCGGCGGCACGGTCGAAGCCTGCTACTTCGGCCTCGGTGCTCATGACTTGTTCGTCATCGGCACGGTTCCCGACGACGTGGCTGCTGCGACGCTGGCTCTGCAAACCACGGCATCGGGTGCGGCGCGCTCGGAATCGGTGACGCTGCTGACTCCCGAGCAACTGGACGAGGCGGTCGCCCGCTCGGCGGAGTATCGAGCGCCGGGGGCATAGCTTCGGGCCCTTGGCACCTTTGACCCTCGTGAGTCTTTTCGGAGTCTATGGACTCCAAAAAGACTCACGAGGGGGTTAGTCGACGAGGTCGCAGATCACGTGTTTCCGCTCGGCGTTCCTGATCGCTGAGACGTTCATGATGGTGAGATTTCGATCGCGATCGATGCCTGTGGGCTGCGTGTGAACCGAGCCCCGATTTCGCCGAGCCGCCCCATCAGCCAGTACTTGCGGTTGATGATCTTGCGCACGCGCGGACTGTCGTCGAACTCGAGCACGCGGGCTTTGCCTTCGACGACCGGGGAACCGGGCGTGACTTTCCCTCGAATGTTGGACGCCTGCAACGTCACGGCCGGGTTCCGGCGGATGCGCTTCACCTTGTAGGCGTCGGTGTCGGAGAAGAAGTAGAGCTTGCCGTCGGACGGTGCAATCCAGATTGGAGTGGCCACCGGGCTCCCGTCTTTGCGGTAGCTCGTGAACGACACGTAGTTGGCCTTGCCGACCGTGTCCCAGTCCGAAGAATTCGTCATGGGGCCATTATGGTCAATCGCCACCGGCGTGGCCGCCCACGATGTCGGCCGCGCCCGCTCGGCGCTGAATAGACGCATTGATACCGGGGAACAACGAGCCGAAGCGTGCTCCGAGCCGGAGTTCGGGCGGCGCGACGACGATCTCGCCTTTATCTTTGACGATCGCCTTGACCACTCCTGCCGCGACCTGCTCCGGGGTGACGGTCCGAGTGCCGCGGGGAACCTCCATCCCACTCTTCACGAACATCCCCGCATCGCGCACGAACCCGGGTTCGACGATCGACGCGCTCACGCCGGTTCCGTGTAAGTCCTGGCGCAGCGCGTCGGTGAAGCCGCGCAGACCGAACTTGGTTGCGTTGTAGAGCGTGCTTCCGGGCGAGGCGACGATGCCGGAGAGCGACCCGATGAATACGAGGTGCCCGCTTCGGCGTGCGGTCATCTGCGGGAGCAGTGCTCGGGTGAGCATGATCGGCGCCCGCAGATTGACGTCGAGGTTCGCATCCACTCGTTCGATCGGCATGTCGGCCAGCAGGCCGACACCCGGAAGCGCGGCGTTGGCGACGAGAAGATCGATCGGACCTGCCTCGGCGAGAAGCGCATCCAATGATGCGGGGTCGCCGAGGTCGGCGACGATGCTGCGGGCGCCGAGCTCCGCCGCCAGGGGAGCAAGTACCGCGGCCTTGCGGCCGGTCAGGATCAGGTTCGCGCCCTCGGCATGGAGTCGTCGCGCAATTGCATGCCCGATCCCACCGGTGGCGCCCGTGAGCAGCACCGTCGATCCGTCGATCTTCATGACTACGACGCTAGTGCGTTGATTCCGGTCTTGGTGTCCAACGCCTGGATGGCCTCGTCGTACTGGGCCTTGAAGGTCGCAACCAGGTCCGCAACCGTGAGGTTGTCCTTGACCGCGCCGATGCCTTGACCTGCGCCCCAAATGTCCTTCCACGCCTTCGCTCCGCTGAGGGCGCTCGAACCGAAGTTCATCGCCGACGCGTCGGATTCAGGAAGTTCGTCGGGGTTCAAGCCAGCGGCAGTAATGCTGCCGCGCAAGTAGTTTCCGTGCACGCCCGTGAAGAGGTTGCTGTAGACGATGTCTTTGGCGGCGGAGTCGACGATCATCTTCTTGTAGCCGGGATCCGCGTTGGCTTCGACGGTAGAGATGAAGGCCGAACCGACGTAGGCAAGATCGGCTCCAGCCGCAAGGGCAGCCAGGATGGACCGGCCATGGGCGATTGCGCCCGACAGCAAGATGGGTCCGTCGAACCAGTCCCGAATTTCCTGCACGAGAGCGAAGGGCGACTGTGTACCGGCATGACCGCCGGCGCCCGTGCTGACCGCGATGATGCCGTCGGCGCCCTTGGCGATCGCCTTGCGCGCGAACTCGTCGCTGATGACGTCGTGCAGCACGATTCCGCCGTAGGAGTGCACGGCGTCGTTGATCTCGGGGCGTGCTCCGAGCGAGGTGATGACGATCGGCACCTTGTGCTCCACGATCACGGCCATGTCGTGTTCGAGCCGGTCGTTGGATCGGTGCACGATCTGGTTGACGGCGAACGGTGCGACGACCGCATCGGGATTCGCGAGCGCGTACGCCGCGTTCTCCTCGGAGATGCGGTCGAGCCAGTCCGACAACAGCGACGACGGCCGCGCATTCAGGGCGGGAAACGATCCGATGACGCCGGCTTGGCACTGGGCAATGACCAGCTCGGGGCCCGAGCAGATGAACAGCGGCGATGCGACGACGGGCAACGTGAGCTTGGTCGCGAGAGTGGGAGGGAGAGCCATCGGGATCCTTCGGTTGCGGCGATTCGGTGAGGTGACGCCAGATTATGGGGAAGTCTGTTCTTTTGCAATAAGTTGCATAAGATGGTGACATGTCTCTCCCGCACGCGATTCTCACTGCGTTGATCGAGAAGCCCTCTTCAGGGCTCGGCCTCGCCCGGCGCTTCGACAAGTCGATCGGGTACTTCTGGTCCGCGACTCATCAGCAGATCTATCGCGAGCTCGGCAAGCTCGAGCAGGCTGGTTTCATTCGGGCGCGCGAAGGCGACGTCGTGGCCCAAGGGCAGCGGAAGACCTTCGACGTGCTGCCCGCTGGTCGCGCCGAACTCGAGCGGTGGGTGGCGGAGGAAACCGATCCGCGGCCGATGCGCGATCCGTTGCTTCTCAAGATCCGCGCGGCGGCGACGGTAGGAGGGGTGGGTCTGGTAGCTGAACTGACCCGCCACCTCGAGCTCCACCGCCGCCAGCTAGCGCATTACCGCGAAATCGAAAAGCGTGATTTCGCTGAAAGCTCGACCGCCGAAGCGGCGCTGCAACACGTGGTCCTTCGGGCGGGCATCGGCCTCGAGGTCTTCTGGATCGACTGGCTCACCGATGCAATCGAGACCCTTGAGTAAGCACGAAACCTCGGCATTACATGTCTTGTGCAAATGATCGGTATCTGTAATTCTGGACCTATGTCGACACACGAAGTGTTCAACCAGGCGATCCAGCCGACCGGCCTGAATCCAGCCCAATACCCGCCGATCGCGGAGGCCCTCGCGCGGGCGGGCGCGTCGGCGCGGTTCGAGGAGGTGCGCGCTGCGGGCGAGTTGGGCGCGAGTGCTGCCGCACTCGAACTCGGCGACCTTGCCGAGGAGCACCCGCCGGTATTGAAAACCTTCGATCGCTACGGGCACCGTATCGATGAGGTTGTGTACGACCCGGCATATCACCAGCTGATGCGGCACGCCACCGACCTGGGCTTGCATGGTGCTGCGTGGGCCGATCCCGAGCCGCACCCGCACCTCGCGCGCGCGGCGAAGTTCCTGACCTGGGGCCAAGCCGACGCCGGGCACATGTGTCCGATCAGCATGACCTACGCCGTCGTGCCCGCGTTGCGGCACAATCCCGAGCTGGCGGCCCAGTACGAACCGCAATTGACGGCTCGCGGCTACGACCCCGTGCTTGCGCCGATGGCGTCCAAGCGCTCGTTGCTCGCGGGTATGTCGATGACCGAGAAGCAGGGCGGCTCGGATGTACGTGCCAACACCACTCGCGCCGTTCTTCAGCCCGACGGTTCCTACCGGATCACCGGGCACAAATGGTTCACCTCTGCGCCGATGTGCGACTTCTTCCTCACCCTCGCCCAGACCGACGCAGGCGTGACGTGCTTCTTCATCCCGCGCGTCTTGCCCGACGGCACGCGCAACACCTTCCGGTTGCAGCGGCTCAAGGACAAGTTGGGCAACCACTCGAACGCCTCCAGCGAGGTCGAGTACGACAACACGGTCGGCTGGTTGGTCGGCGAAGAGGGACGCGGCGTGCCGACCATCATCGAGATGGTCAACATGACGCGCCTGGACTGCGCGCTTGCCTCTGCAACGCTGATGCGAGTGGGTCTGCAGCAGGCGCTCGTCCACGCGAGTCAGCGAAAAGCGTTCGGCGCGTACCTGATCGACCAGCCGCTCATGCGCAATGTGCTCGCCGATCTCGCGACCGAGGCCGAAGGCGCGACCACCACCACTCTCTGGCTCGCCGACCTCACCGACCGCGCTGTCAGCGGCGACGAACACGCCGCGACGCTGCGCCGGATCGGACTTGCGGTGAGCAAGTACTACATCTGCAAACGAGGTCCGGCGTTCGCCGCAGAGGCACTGGAATGCCTGGGTGGGAACGGCTATGTCGAGGAATCACGCATGCCTCGGCTGTATCGCGAGGCGCCGCTGCCGTCGGTTTGGGAAGGCTCCGGGAACGTAGCGGCGCTCGACGTCCTACGAGCGATGGCCAAGCAACCGCAGACGCTGACGGTGTTCCTCGACGACGTCAAGCAGGCTACTGGCAGTGACAAGAACCTGGATCGGGCGATCGCATCGCTGGAATCGCAATTCGGCGACTTCGACACTCTCCAGTACCGGGCACGGTCGGTGATTGGAATGATGGCCAAGGTCTTGCAGGGATCGCTGCTGGTCCGCTACGGCAACTCGGCCGTCGCCGACGCCTATACGTCCACCCGGCTCGGAGGGGATTGGGGCGATGTGTTCGGCGCACTGCCGACCGGCATCGACACCGGCACCATCATCGACCGCGCGACGCTGAAAGAGACCGCATGAGCATTCGCGTCGAGCGACGCGGCAAGGTCACGATCATCACGATCGACCGTCCTGAAGTCCGCAATGCGGTCGACCATCACCACGCGTTCGCGCTCACGGAGGCATTCGAGGCCTTCGACGCCGACGAGGACGCCGCCGTCGCCGTGTTCCACGGCGCAGGCGGAAACTTCTGTGCCGGAGCCGATCTCAAGGCCGTCGCCCGCGGCGACATCAAGATCGCGCAGCCCGGCGAGGACGGCCCCGCCGGGATGGGGCCGACAAGATTACTGCTCGGCAAGCCAGTCATCGCCGCGGTCGACGGCTTCGCCGTTGCAGGCGGTCTCGAACTCGCCATCTGGGCGGACCTCCGCGTCGCAGATCCAGGCGCGGTTTTCGGGGTGTACTGCCGCCGCTGGGGCGTTCCGCTCATCGACGGCGGCACGGTCCGTTTGCCGCGCTTGATCGGCCACTCGCACGCGCTGGACATGATCCTGACCGGCCGTCCGGTGGATGCGGCCGAGGCCAAGCAGATGGGGTTGGCGAATCGGATCAGCGCACCTGGCCGGGCGCTCGACGAGGCAATCGAGCTGGCTGAGCAGCTGATCGAATTTCCGCAAGTCTGCATGCGTGGCGATCGCCTCTCGAGCTACGAGCAGTACGGTCTGGCGCTCGCCCCGGCAATCGAGAACGAATGGCGGCACGGAATGAACTCGCTGCCCGACGTGGTCACGGGGGCAGGTCGATTCGCTTCCGGCCTCGGTCGCCACGGCAACTTCGCAGAGCACGGCTCGGGGTGACGACAGCAGCAGCGGGAGACTCGGCGCAGCCGCGGCGGCTGACCGCTCGCTCCATCATCCTCAGCGCGTTCCTCGGTGCGCCGGCCGAAGCGAAGGCCGGTGAAATTCTCGCGCTGGCTGCGCTCGTCGGACTGCAGGAATCGGCTGTGCGAGTCGCCCTCACCCGAATGGTTGCTGCTGGGGACCTCGAGCGGTCCGACGGCTACTACCGGCTTTCCGAGCGGCTCCGCCGTAGGCAGGCACGGCAGGAAGAGGCGCACCATCCACACGTGCTCGCCTGGAGCGGTCAATGGACGATGGTGATCGTCACCCGCACGGGCGAAGCGGCGCCGGAACGGGTGTCGCTGCGGGAGACGTTGCGTCAATTGCGGTTTCGCGAACTTCGCGACGGCGCGTGGACCCGACCGAACAACCTCGACATCGCGCTGCCGGACCACGTCACCGAGCGGTCCACCGTATTCACGGCGACGCCGGTCGCCAACGCGCGTGCGCTGGCAGACGAGCTTTTCGCACCGCAAGAGTGGGCCGACCTCGGTGAGCGTTTGCTGACCGAGATGGCCACCGCGGAAACCCTCGCCGACCGATTCGAGATTGCCGCGGCGATCATCCGCCATCTTCTGGACGACCCGTTGCTGCCCGCCGAGTTGTCGGACGCCGACTGGCCCGGACCGCGCATGCGGGAAAGCTACGACCGCTTCCGGCGAGAGTTCGCCACTCTCACCGAAGCGCACCTCGGCCGCAGCTTCTACAACGAGGGGTAACGGCTCAGCGGTCGAACTGGGCGCGTTTGTAATCGCCGTACGGTTCGTCCCGCTCGCGGACCGCTTCCCGGAAACCGACTGTGGCGGCTCGTAATTGGAAGGCATAGCCCTCGCGTGTGTGGCGGGAGATGCCGTCGAAGACAGTGCTGATCATGCCCGAGTTCGCGACACCTTGAGACAGCAGCGCCGAGTTCAGAGCCAGCTTGGCCATCATCAATTGGTTGACCGGCATCCGGGCGATCCGCCCGACCAGCGCCTCGGTGCGGTCGTCGAGTTCATCTGCGGGGCACGACTCCACTGCAAGTCCCCATTCCTCGGCCTGCTTGCCGCTGATGCTGTCGCCGGTGAAGAGCAGGCGCTTGGCTCGTGCGTCACCGAGACGGTGGGCCCACATTCCGGCAGCGGGGATGCCCCAGGTGCGGGTGGGCGGATAGCCGATCTTGGTGTCGTCGGCGCAGATGATCTGGTCGCTGAACAGCGCAATGTCGGTGCCACCGGCGATGGCGAAACCGTGCAGCTTCGCGACGGTTGGTTTGCTCGCGTGCAGCAGGCTGGAGAAGCCTTTGTTGAAGCGGCTCATCATCGCGTAGTCGATCATCGGATCCCATGTGCCCCAGGGATTGTGGTTGACGGCGTTGACCACCGGGTCCAGCACGGTGCCGGAGACTTCGTCGGGTCCGTCGCCGGTGTTGAAGCCTTTCTCCGCGAAGATGTCCAGGTCGTAGCCGCCGCAGAACCCTTTACCGCGACCGCTGACCAAAATCACGTGCACACGTGGGTCCAAATCGGCCCGCTCGACCGCGTGTGTGAGGTCCCGCGGAGTGTCGGGGGTGATCGAATTGCCCTTCTCCGGGCGGTTGAACGTTATTCGGGCGATCCGTCCGTCTCGTTCGTACGTCAGGGTCGGGTAGTCGTAGTCGTAGTCGGGTTCTGGCCTGCCGTTCCATGGTGAGTCCGGGACCTCGGTCCAGTTGTCGTACCAACCTGCGGGGCGGGTTCCTGCATGCGATTGCTCGTCGGACATCGTCGTTTCCCTTCGTCTTCTGCAGCTTGACCCATCGACCCATTGACAGTCAATAGTGACTGTGAAACTCTTCTCGGCATGACGACGCGGGCCGATCAGAAGCAGGCCACCCGTGCCCGCATCCTCGACGTCGCGACGAATCTGCTTGTCGAGCAGGGGTATTCCGCGCTCACGACCGTGTCGGTCCAGCAGGCGGCGGGCCTGAGCAGGGGAGCGTTGTTGCATCATTTCCCGACCATGCGAGAGCTGACCGAGGCGCTGGTCGCCAACCTCGTCCAATTGAACGAGGTCGCGGCGCGTGAATCCGCGGAGAAGATCGGTGCCGCCGCCGACCCGGTCGAGCGCGCGCTGACGGCGCTGCACGACACCATGACCCGCCCGCCGGCCCAGGCGGAATTCGAATTGTGGGCGGCGGCTCGCACCGACGCGGACCTCGCCGCAGTCCTACTCACCGCCGAACGCAAGGCCGGCCGCGACCTCCATCGCGTCGTCGACGACCTCTTCGGGTCGGTCACCCTGGCTCACCCGCGGTACCCGGTGGTTCGCGATCTCACCATCACGATGATTCGCGGAGTCGCGATGGGCCGGCTTGCCGGCGCGTCCGACAAGTCGGCGGCCGTCGCGCTCCAGAACTGTGCGCTGGCAGTCAAAGCAGTGCTGGGAATGCCGAAGGCTGATTGAAGGTTCAACTACGCATGGACAAATTCGGGTTCCTGTCGTTCGGAAACTATGGGCCAGGTCGCGGGTCGAAGGTCGTCGACGCTCACGCGTCGCTGCACCAAGCCATCGACCTGTCGGTGCGCGCCGACGAACTCGGCGTCAACGGCGCCTACTTCCGAGTTCACCACTTCGCCCGGCAACAGTCCGCACCGATGACTTTGCTGGCCGCAATCGCGGCGCGCACCAAACACATCGAGGTCGGTACAGGAGTCATCGACCTGCGCTACGAAAACCCGCTGTACCTGGCAGAAGAGGCTGCGTCGTTGGACCTCATCGCCGACCAGCGTATTGCCCTCGGAATCAGCCGTGGATCGCCCGAGACCGTCGTGCGAGGCTATGAATCGTTCGGCTACACCGGGAGCAAAGACCCCAGAGGCGCAGATATTGCGCGCGAGAAGTTCGAACTCTTCCTCGCAGCCATCGACGGCGAGGGCATCGCGCCCGGCGACCCACAGATGACCGGCACCGATCGGCTGCAACCGATCAGACCGCTGTCACCGGGGCTGAAGAGCCGGATCTGGTGGGGTTCGGCGACCCGCGAAACCGCGGAATGGGCGGGCCGTCAGGGCGTGAACTTGATGTCGTCCACGCTGCTCACCGAGGACGCAGGCATCCCGTTCGCCGATCTGCAAGCCGATCAGATCGCTCGTTTCCGCGCTGCGTGGGACGCGGCCGGACATCCCGGCACACCGCGAGTGTCGGTCAGCCGCAGCGTATTCCCGCTGATCAACGATCTCGACCGCGCGTACTTCGGATCCACCAACTCCGATCAAGTGGGGATCATCGACGGCTACCGCTCGACATTCGGCAAGACCTACGCCGCCGAACCGGACGTACTCATCGAGCAACTGCGCGCCGACGCCGCCGTCATGTCGGCAGACACGCTGATGCTCACCATTCCGGTGGCACTCGGCGTCGACTTCAACTTGCACGTGTTGGAAGCATTCGCCAGCCACGTTGCACCGGCGCTCGGCTGGAATCCGGCCAACAAGCCGGAGGCTCAACGGGTGTAGCCCCTCACGAGAGGGTGGTGGTTACCTGGCTTGTTCGCGTTCTCGTCGTCGACGTAGACCCTCGACGATGAGTGGGTCGCTGCTCAGGTCGCGGTAGAGCGAAACGCACAACCCGATCATCACCGCCGCGAAGGGTGCGGCGGCGATGATCGTCATCGTTTGCAATCCGCTCAGGGCGTCCGAGCCGCCAGTCCACAACAACAACGCAGCGATTCCGCCGGTCAGGGTGCCCCAGAACACCACCACCCACCGCGACGGCTCCAGGGTTCCCCGCTGCGACAGGGTCCCCATCACCATCGATGCTGCGTCTGCGCCGGAGACGAAGAAGATCGCGACCAACAGCATGACCACGAACGACGCAACGCCCGCGAGCGGAAGGTTGTCGAGCATCCCGAACAGTTGCGATTCCGGAGTGCCACGGCCGGCAAGGTCGGTACCGTCCCGTTGCTGCGCAATAGCGGCGCCACCGAAAATCGAGAACCACAGCAGGCTGACCACGCTCGGTACCAGGATCACGCCGATCACGAACTCCCGAATCGTGCGACCGCGGCTGATTCGAGCGAGGAACATGCCGACGAACGGGGTCCACGAGATCCACCATGCCCAGTAGAAGATCGTCCACGACGACAGCCATTTGGCTGTGTCGGCATCGCCGGCCGCCGCGGTGCGTGCCGACATCCCGGTGATCTGGGCCGCGTAGTCGCCGAGGGCCGTAGGAATCAGATTGAGAATCAAGACGGTGGGTCCGCAGACGAAGACGAAGATCGCAAGGATCAGCGCGAGGACCATGTTCGTGTTCGAGAGCCACTGGATTCCCTTGGCAACGCCGGATACTGCCGACGCGACGAATGCGAGGGTCAGGATCGCCACCACGGCAACCAACAACAGCGTGCCCGCGGTTTCCATCCAGCCGATGACCTCAACTCCGGAACCGATCTGGAGTGCGCCGAGACCTAGCGACGCGGCAGTGCCGAACATCGTCGCGAAGATCGCCAGAATGTCGATGATCTTGCCGATCGGTCCCTCGGTGCGCTTTCTGCCGAGCAGCGGAATGAACGCGGAACTGATCAACTGCTTTCGATCCATCCGGTACGTGCCGTACGCGATGGACAGGCCGACGACTGCGTACATCGACCATGGATGCAGGCTCCAATGGAACATCGTCGTCGCCATTGCCGTTCCGATGCCGGCCTCTGTACCAGGCGGTGGGGTGACGAAGTGTGTCAGTGGCTCACTGACGCCGTAGAACATCAGCCCGATCCCCATGCCGGCGCTGAACATCATCGCGATCCAACTGACGGTGTTGAACTCCGGCTTCTCACCGTCTTTGCCGAGTGGAATGCGTCCGAATCGACTGACGGCTAACCACAGTGCGAACAGCACGAAACCGGACGCGGCGAGGACGAACAACCAGCCCAAATTGGCGACGAGCCAATTCAAGGTGCTGGTCGAAATGCTTTTCAGACTGTCCGGCCAGACGAGACCCCAGACGAGAATGGCTGCCGCGAGAACGGCGGTGACACCGAATACGAGTCGATCGGTACCGACGCGGTGGTCGCGCTCAGCGCTCGCGGTCGGGGAAGCGGGCAGAGCCAGATCATCGTCGATCGCCATGGTTCCCACGTCCTTTACCTGGCTCACAAACGTACGCCATCCTCGAATGCCCCGACCAGCCGAACGGCAAACTGGCATCCTCTATGAATGCGAATCGTGAGCCCTGTCTTCGCCGATGAGGGGTGGATCCCGGTCGAGTATTTCGGTGACTTCGAGTCAGCGATCGAGGGGCACGTACTCGACAAGGCTGTTCTGATGGGCGAGTTCCAGCGCTGATGGTCGCCCTACGCGGGGTGCAGTTGTTCGCCGTCGCGCCGGGAACTCGTCCCGCCGCAGTGAACGGCTTGGTCAACGGGGTAGCGGTCGCGGCGCCGTTGGTTGTCGGCCTTGTGGTCGGTGAACCAGAGTTGGGCGCGCTTGCCTGCCTCGGCGCATACGTCGCGGCGTTCACGAACAAGGGTGGACCACGCCGTTCGCGCACGCTCGGTCTGTGCACCGCTGCTGTCGCGAATGCCGCCGCATTTCTGTTGGGCGCGTTCACCTCTGACGTGATGGTCGTCGCGCTCGTGTTGCTGGCGTCGCTTGTCTTCATCGCGGCGATGGGATCAGCCGTCAACGCGACAGCGGCACGGTTGGGAACCATGCCCGCGACCGCCTTCCTCGCCAGTTCGATCACCGCGGGCAAGAGCCCGTCCGGTGTACTCGTCGCCGCAGCACTCGTGCTGGCAGGCGGACTCTGGTATGCCGCAGCGACCGGGATATTCACGCCCCCGCCGCGCCTCAAGCAGGTCCTTGCGGCTGTCGCCGAACCCTTCGCCTTGCTCGGCCGGAGCATGAGCGACACACGCGAACCCGCCGACCACGATCGATTGGTGGGAGCGGTTCGCCGCGCCGAGGCAGCTGCCGTCGCTGTCGCGACGCCGAGCGGAGACGAGCAGCTCGCTGGACAACTGACCCACCTTGTCGGCCAGGCTGCGGCGTTGGTGGATTTATTGGCCGTCCTCGACGACCTCGGACCCGTCGACCCGGTAATCGAAGGTCCGTACCGTCGCTCACTCGCCAAGATCGGGGTGCGCGTTACGTCGCTCGGCGCGCAACTCGAGCGCCGGTCGAAGGTGCGCGCGACGGCCGACGATGTGCTCGCCGACGTGACAGCTGCCTGCGACTCGCTGCGGTCGGAGGTGGTGAACGGTGCGCAGCCGTACAGCCGGCTCGCTGCGGCTGCGCGGCATCGTCGGCTCCTGGAATCGATTGCGCGGACCACCGACGATGCCTCAGCGGCGGTGGATTTGATCGACGCGCGAGGCAATGCGGCGCTGTCGAATCCCGGGGGACCCCGGCAGCCGTTCCTCGATGTGGCTCGGCTTCGTGCGGCGATGACATTGGATTCCTTGGAGTTCCGCCACGCGCTGCGCGTCACGGCGATCGCGGCAGGCTTCTACGCCGTCGTCGCGGTGCTCGGTCTATCGCACGGTGAGTGGGGCATTCTCGCCGTGCTCAGGGTGCTGCGGCCGCAGTACGGCGCGACCGTCGAGCGTGCAGGGCAGCGAGTGATCGGCAACGTGATAGGCGGCTCGTGCGCCGCCGCTCTGATCGCGACGGTGAATCAGCCTGCGACGCTTGCGATCATCCTCTTCGTCATCATCACCGTCGGCTTCACGCTGCGGCCGATCAACTACGCCTTCTGGGTGATCTTCGGTACGCCCCTCGTTCTGCTGATCGGCGATATCTCCGATCCCGGCGACTGGGGTGCGGCACTGGCCCGGATCGTGATGACGCTCGTAGGGAGTGCGGTGGCGCTCGCCGGTGGGTACCTCCTCTGGCCGAACTGGGAGCGTGACCGTGTGACCGACGTGGTGCGCACCGCGGCCACGGCAACAGCGACGTACTTGTCGGAAAGCTTGCACAGCATTCTTTCTCGTGACGCCGGACGACTCGAACAAACGCGACGGACAGCCGAATCGAAGCTTGCCGAGGCTCGCGCAGTCACCCAGCGGGCGCGGCAGGAACCGGGTGCCGCGGCTGCTGTGTCGGCGGCGATCACTGAACTCGACACGCTCGCGCGAGTGCAGCGCCACCTTGCCGCGCTTGCCGCGTTGCCGACATCATCGGCAACGCGGATTCCGGCGCTCGACGACTTCGTTCGGGTCATGTCGACGAGCCTGACCGATCGCGACGCAGCGGACGCCCGGACGACGCAAGCGGCACTGGACGCCATGTTCGCCTATCTGGACGACGCGCATCGGCGCCGATTCGACGAGCTACCGTCGAGCGGGGAATCGGACACGCCGGTTCGGATGGAGATCCGTGAGAACGAGCCGCTCATTGCGCTTTTCGCGGTGATCACGAGCGAGGTCGCGGCGGCAACGGCAATGGCAGCGCGGGAAGTCCGTCCAAGCTGACGGCGACGTGGTCCTTTCCCTCGCAGTAGCTAGCGAACTCGTCGTCGGACTTGCGGCCGAAGTACTCGGCGTGCAGCGTCCGTTCCTCGCGGTAGTCCATGAGCGGCACCGCGAATCCGCAAGTGTCACTGATGAGTTTTGCGGTGACGACGATGACGGCTCGCAGGCCCGGTGCGTCCGCATCGTCGAACTCTTTGACCAATTCGGCGAAGCGCGGATCGTCGCGATACACGGGCACCCCCGTTCCGTGCACCCGGACGATGTTCGGTGGGCCGGTGAATGCGCACCACATCAGCGTGATTCGCCCGTTCTCTCGCAGATGGGCGATCGTCTCTGCGTGACTCCCACCGAAGTCCAGGTAGGCGACGGTCCGGTCGTCGAGCACTCGCAGGGACCCCGACCGGCCTTTGGGTGAGATGTTCACGTGTCCGTCGCCGGTGAGCGGCGCGGTGCCGGTGAAGAACAGCGGCTGCTCCTCGATGAACGTTCGCAACCGGCCGTCGATGCGCTCGTAGATCTTGCCCATGCCTTGCATTATTGCTAAACGGCGCGAAGCCGGGCGATCTCGGCCTCGAGGTCCTGATTCCGTTGACGCAGCCGTTCGATCTCCTCGTTGAGGGGTTGGCGGGCCAGGTCCAGCGATTCGGCCACGCGTTCGCGGCCGTACTTGACGGGGATGTTCTTGCTGCAGTTGCGGTCCAAGGCTTCGACATGATGTGGAACGCCCGTTCGCAGCGAGTGCGGATGACACCGTCGCCGAAGGCAATCGTCGACAAGTTCAGCACGTGGACGAATCCGGCTGGGCCACCTCGATGTTGAACGTACGGCCAGCCCGAGGGGGTGACGGTAGCGATGAACAGAGATCTGCACTACAACCACCCTAGGCGCCGAGCGAAAGCCACATGGTTCTCATGCGGCAGTGCTCAGCGGTTCTGTATGGCCTGTCCGTTCAGGCGTTGGGCGCCGTCAGCCTCGAACAATTCCGCGGACCATCGGGCGAGGACTTCACGAGAATCCCAGTCGTCGGGGTGGAAGCCGGGTCGGTTGTAGGTGTTGTAGCGGGTGATCGCGTTCCAGCTGAAGAACGGCGACTTGCGAATGTTGTTGAGGCTCTTCACCAGGCGGATCGGGTTGTAGGAGGCGGGGTCGAAGACGAGCGAGCGACCGGTCTGCACTACGACCTCGGTCCAGAAGATCGCCGACGCGAGGTACATGATTCCGACTCGCAGCGTTTCGCTGTCTATGGTCTCGCGGTAGACGTCGAAGGCCACTGCCTTATGCTCTGACTCTTCGAGCGCGTGCCACAACAACATCGGGCGCACCTCGGTGTCATCGCCGACCAACTTCTGGGCACGCTCGTCGGTGAGCAGGATTTCGGCGAAGGTTGCCGTGTAATGCTCGAGGGCTGCTGTGGCTGCCAAGGACCAGCTTTGCGGAAAGACCTTCTCGACCAGACTCAGCAACTGGCTGACGTGGCGGTCGACGCGTGCGGTCGGGTAACCCATCTCCTGTAGGCGCTCGTTGAGCTGGCGATGTTGGTGCCGGTGTGTGGCTTCCTGGGCGATGAAGCCCTTGATTGCTTCGCACAGATCGTCGTCGGTAATGCGATCCCGGTACTTGCGAACCGAGCGGATGAAGAAGTCCTCGCCCTCGGGGAACATGGCCGACAGTGCAGCTACGAGGTGGCTCAGCACGAGGTCGTTGTCGACGTAATGCTGACGGCGGGTGCCGGTCGGGTAGTCGAAACGGACGCGTCGCGCCTTGATCGGGTGCTGGGTTGGCGTAGTGGATGTGGTCACAACCGGTCTCCTTTGACAGGTTTCTATCTGACTAAGCCTAAAGTCAGATAGGGGATGACAGACTGTATCGCGTGAGTCCAGCGCGCGTCTATGGCGGAATGACTGCCACCGAGCGGGGTCGGCAACGCCGTGCACAGCTGATAGATGCGGCGGTGCTCTTGATGGGAACCCGTGGCGCGGCAGAAACGACCGTGACAGCGGTGTGCAAAGAGGCTGGGCTCACTTCGCGGTACTTCTACGAACAATTCCGGGACCGTGACGAGCTGCTGCGCGGGGTAGCCGACCACGTGTTCACCACGTTGGAATCGACGCTGGTCGGTGCGATCGTGCCGGGGGTCGCTGACGTCGGCCTCGTCGCGCGCGCTCCGATCGAGGCGCTGATTCATTTGGTCGATGAGGATCGAGTGCTGGCTCGGATCGTGTTTGTGGAGTCTGGCGCCGAACCGATCTTGCGCTCGCTACGCAACGACACCCTCTCCCGCATGACTGACCTCATCCTCGACAAAGCAAGGCTGTTCTTTCCGATCGAGGACTCGGCGGTGCCGGTTATCCATCTGGCAGCCACCATGATGGTCGGCGGAATGTCGGATGCCTTGCGTCGTTGGCTGGACAACGAGATCGAGCTGTCCGTCGACCAGATGACCGAGCACACCTCAGGATTGTTCGCCAGCGCCGCCGCTTACGTGCTCACAGCCGACGCCGGCCGACACGCTTCATGACCTGGCTTCTGTTGGCAGGCGCGATTATCAGTGAAGTCGCAGCCACGTTGTCGCTGAAGGGGTCCGAGTCGGTGCCCGCTCTGTTTGTCGTCGTCGCATTCGGTTACCTGGCCGCATTCGGTTTCCTGACCGCGGTGCTCAAGCGCGGCATGGCATTGGGCGTGGCTTACGGCATCTGGGGCGCTGCCGGTGTTGCGCTCACCGCCGTGCTGTCCACGTTCGTCTTCGGCGAGGCTTTCACCGTCGTCATGGGAGCCGGGCTGCTCCTCGTCATCGCCGGGGTGCTGCTCGTCGAGACCGGGTCACACCCCGCCGACACCCACGACACGATCGGCAGTCCCTGATGCAGTACCTGCTGCTGGCAGCGGCCATCGTCTTCGAAGTCATCGCCACCTTGTCCTTGCGTGTTGCCGCCACCGGTCGTTCCCGCTTCTACGCGGTGGTTGTGGGCGGCTATATAGCGGCATTCGTTTCGCTGCTTGCCGCCTTGCGAGAAGGCATCCCGTTGGGCATCGCCTACGGCATCTGGGCCGCGGTCGGTGTGGCCCTGACAGCGGTCGCTTCCAAATTCCTGTTCGGTGAGGTGCTGACTCGTCGCATGCTTGCCGGTATCGCGCTCATCGCGGCAGGGGTTCTTCTCATCGAAGTCGGGTCCGGCCACTCCTGAGTGTCAGTGTGCGTGTTCGACACCCCACGACGGGAACGGGTCGGAGTAGCTCAGCCAGGATGTAGGTCCTTCCGCCAGTTCGGCCGGCGTGAGGAGTGCCGCGTCGAAGTTTCGTTGGATGCGTTGCCGGTCGAGCTGCACTCCGATGAAGACGATCTCCTGACCAGGCGGGATGGTTCCGCCACTCCAGTACTGTGCCGGCTCGATGGTGAGGTTGGGCCCGGCCTGCGACCAGATCGCCGCGATGTCCGGGCGGCTGGCGATCCAGCAGAATCCTTTGCTGCGCAGCACGCCTCGCAGTTCTTCGAGCGCATGTTCCAGCCGCACGGGATGGAACGGACGGTCGGCAACGTAGGTCATGCTTCGAATGCCGTACTCCTCGGTCTCCGGAGTGTGCCCGCCCGCGAGCTCCTCGTCCCAGCCAGCAGTTTCGGCAGCAGCGACCGGGTCGTAGAGGCCAGTGTCCAGGACGTCGGCGAGGTCCACCGTCCCTTTCACGCTGCGGACCAGTCGCGCACCGGGGTTCATCCGCTTCAGCACTGCTTCGACTGTGCGCACGGCCTTTTCGCTGACCAAGTCGACCTTGTTCAGGACGAGGACATCGGCGAACTCGACCTGGTCGACCAACAGATCGGAGATATTCCGCTCGTCGCCCTCGCCGACCTCCAGATTTCGGGCCGCGAGAATCTCGCCTTTCGTGAGTTCGGCAAGGAAGGTCGATGCGTCGACGAGGGTGACCATCGTGTCGAGTGTGGCGACATCGCTGAGGCTGGTGCCGTCCTCGAAGACCCAGTCGAACGTCGCGGCGACGGGCATGGGTTCCGAGATTCCGGTCGACTCGATGACGAGGTTGTCGAAGCGCTGTTCTTTAGCGAGTCGGCCCACCGCCTCGATCAGGTCTTCGCGCAGAGTGCAGCAGATGCACCCGTTGGTCAGCTCGACGAGGCGCTCGTCGGTGCGATCCAAGTGCCCTTGGCCTGCGATCAGTGCTGCATCGATGTTGATTTCGCTCATGTCGTTCACGATCACCGCCACTCGCCGCCCGTCGCTGTTGGCGAGCACGTGGTTGAGCAGAGTCGTCTTGCCCGCTCCGAGAAAGCCGGACAGGACCGTTACGGGGAGGGTGGCTGAAGAAGGCATTCACTAATGATAATCATTATCGATAAAGCACACGACGTCGGCCCTCTGTGGGCTGTCGGATTGCGGCCGACTGGTCAACTTCTTCTCGCCGGAGCCGAACGACGCGTTGAACGCTCTCGGCTGCGAGAACTACTGGGACGGCTGCTTCGCGAGCCGGTCCGCGCCGCTGGGCCGGGTGCAGACGGCGAGGTAGCCCGCCACATCCCAAGCGTGTGGGAGACGACGACCCCCGAGGCGGCACATGCCGCCCGTGTGCAGGGCTGTGTCGCAGCGCCGCGCCAAAACACTCGTGAGTCTTTTCGGAGTCCAGGGACTCCAAAAAGACTCACGAGGGGTGATGGGGTGTGGTGGAGGGGTGTTCACCAATCCGCCGGCCACGAATAACGACCGCAGACCGTCGGATCGGGCACACGTTGCGGGCGGACAGGTCAGACTCCGGATGGGCGGACAGTTAGCTCCGGGCTGACGGACACAAGTTCTCCGGACCGGTGGACACGTGATTTCCGGCTCAGCGGACAGCGGGGTTGCGACACGCCC
>NZ_VCQU01000004.1 GCF_012932915.1 Antrihabitans stalactiti
CACCAAGATCCGGTTGATCACGCGACGCGGCTTCGGGTTTCACACCCCCGAAGCCGTCGTCGCGCTGGCGATGCTCAGCCTCGGCGGTTCCCGACCCCAGCTACCCGGCAGAGACCCACGGATAAGTCAGTAGAGCCTCTTTTTGGAGTCCCTGGACTCCAAAAAGACTCACGAGGGTTGGGGGTCACCTGGTGAGCGCCACCAGGTCGGCGACGACCTCGCCGGGGTGGGGCATCTTCTCGATCTCCATCGCCACGTCGTGTGCGGCGCTGCGGTACTTGTCGCGCCGCAGCAGTGACCGCACGTTGTCGCACACCGACTCGCGCGTGACGTCGGCTGGGTCCATCGCGATGGCGACACCCCGCTGCGCTGCTATGCCCGCATTGATCGGCTGATCGGCATCGAGCGGGACGATGATCGACGGAATGCCGCAGCTCAGGGCGCCGAGCATCGTTCCACTGCCGCCGTGATGAATCGCCAGATCGATGTTGGGCAGCAGGTCGGCCTGATGGACGAACGGCATGATCGTCACGCCGTCGGGAACATTCCCGAGCGGCACATCGTCGGTCGCACCGAGCGCGACGACGACGCGGGCACCCTCGTCGACCAAGCCGTTGATGGCATGCGCGACGATGTCCGGCGAAGCGGCAACGGTCCCCAGCGTCACGTAGGCAAGCGGACCGGGGCCGGTGACCGATTGCGGCAGTGGCGATGTGGGTTCCGACCATGGGACGGGACGAAGCGGGATCCACGCCGGGTGGTCGAGGAAAGTCGGGTTCTCCAGGCTCGGTGGGAAGATGCCGAGATACGCGTCGCCGACGAACACGTCGAGCGGTGCTTCGTCGAAGCCGTACTTCGCCCACAGCGCCGACAGCAGACCATCGGCCAACGCCTCGATCTCGGCGGGCAACTTGCGCGACACCGAATGCACCACTGCCGGAATGCCTTCCGACGCAGCGGCGACCGCGGCTCCGAAATCCACCTGGTCGTACACGACGAGGTCCGCGCGCGTGAAGTGCAGGATCGGGAGTAGGTCGGCAGCCGTCGCAGCTCCAGCGACCTCGACGAAGGCGGTGAAGCCGACCTCCCAATCGGGTCCGTGCGCAGTATTGCCGAGCCGACGGTGCGCCTCGGTCATCGCGGCGGCGATCGACAGCCCGACCGAATAGGTCTCGAATCCCAACGCCCGCAACCGCGGAACGAAACCCGCGCCGGTGGCGAAGATGACGCGATGTCCGGCCGCTCGCAGCGCGTACGCCAACGGCATCATCGGGTACACGTGGCCGTACGACGGACGGGCCGAGAGCACAACAGTCAGGCGCTTCATGTCGGTCCTCCTTCGCGATCCGTGAATAGCTACTCGACCAGGGAAAACGACCGAACCAGACGAGTGGTTCAGCCGTGTCCCCCAATCGGTGGATGTCGGATTCATCCCGTCTGCGGCCTGGTCGGCGGACAGACGGTCCTGCCGAAATAGCCCATAGTTGTCTTATCGCCGGAAACGGCAGCCAGAGAATCCAAAGGCCAAGCCAGACAGGAACTTTCGCCATGAACCGCAGTACTCGCCTCGCAGCACTCCCGCTCATCGCATTCGCAACGGTCGGTACCGCGGTCGGCGCGGCCGGCATCGCGAACGCAGGCACCCTGCCCACCGACGGACCGACGATCGCCATGACGATCCGCAACAACACCAACGACACCTTGTACCTGCGGGGTTCGTCGAACCCGTACGGCGAATGGATCGCGGCACCCCGCGGGGTCCTCGCACCGCACAGCACCGAGATCGTCACCGCGCACAGCCGGAACACCAACGGTTTCGGGATCGACGCAACGTATTCGGTCCGCGGTGACGCGACCGCAGTGTTCTCGGCGTACGACTACAGCTACAACGGCGGCACCAACACCGAGGGCACCAGGACGACCGGCAACGATGGCCGCGGCTTCGACATCAGCAGTTGGATCGACTCGAGCTACCCGACGATGAACGTCAGCTACACGCTGAACCCGCTGATGGGCTCCAATTGACCGCCCCGCGCACACCTCACGGCGAGGGTATCCGCACCTCGATGCGGGTGCCCGCGCCGGGCGCGGTGGTGAGATCGAAAGTGCCGCCCAAGCTTTCGACGCGCAAGTATTGCGACGCGAGCCCGATGTGGCCTTCGGCTACGCGGAGTGGGATGAGGGCGCGGTCGAAACCCACGCCGTCGTCGGCGATGACCAGGGTGATTGCATCACCCGACCTGGACAGCACGATGTCGACCGTCGTTGCGCGGGCGTGCTTGTTGATGTTCGTCAACGACTCTCGTGCCACCCGATACAGCAATGACTGAGCATCGGGGCGGCCGACGTCGGCCAGGTCAGCGCGTACGTCGTATCCGCCTCGTTTCGCGAACTGGTCCGCCAGCTCACGCAGCGCGGGCGCCAATCCGAGCTGGGCCAATACCTGCGGATGGAGCGTCGTGACAGTGGACCGCAACCCGGCCGCGACCTCCCGCAATGCGGACTCAGCGGCCGAAACCAATGGGTCCGAACCCGATTCCAGCGCCTCCTCCAGGTCCATGCGTGCGGCGAGAACGTTCTGCAGCGGACCGTCGTGGAGATCCTCGGCCAAGCGTTGCCGCTCGCGCTCCTCGGTAGCCATGGATTCAGTGACCAATCGCTCGCGAATTGCGAGCAGTTCGACGACAGCGGCCGAGCGCCGCACCAACACAAACGAAAGGCCGGTGGTAGCTGCAGCAAGCCACAGCAGGAAACCGAAGTAGAGGTACACCTCGACAGGCAAGTCAACCTCGTCGTCGCGGACAGCATAGAACAGCCAGACCGCTAGGAACCCGACCGCAACGCTGACGCCAAGGACGGCGGTCACGACGGGCCGATACAGGAACGCGACGGCGACAGGAAGGAGGAAAAACGCGGGCAGCAGCAATGATGTCGCGCCGCCCGAGGCCGAACACAACGCAAGCAACGCAACCAGATCGAATGTCGCGGAAACCCAACCGGCCCACGGCCCGACGGGTTTCTGCCACACCAACCACAACCACCCGACCGCTGCCGCCGCATACACAGCTAGGAGGATCTGAAAGAGATACGGCAACCACTCGTGATGGACAGGAATGACCGGTCCGAGCATCGCCATCAGCGCGACAAGCGGCACGCGCAGAACGGCGGTGACTCGGACCGCTTCTTTTATGTACCGCGCAATTGCCTGGTCTTCGTAGCGACTCGCCATGTCACTTCAGCACTCCGCGGCGCATCGCCTCGGCGACTGCCGCCGCGCGATCGCTCACACCGAGCTTCTCGTACAGGCGCTGAACATGCGTTTTGACCGTCGAGGGAGCGAGAAACATTTGCTTACCCATCGCCGGGATGCTCAGTCCCTGTGCGATCAGGCCGAGCACTTCGGTTTCTCGCGCGCTCAGCGACACCGTAGGTTGCTCGGTCCGGCGTCGGACCTCGCCGACAAGTCCGGCAGCAAGCGCCGCGGGCAGCACGTCGACCCCACGAGCACAATCGAGGACGCCGTTCACGATTTCGGACCGGCTCGACTCCTTCGGCAGAAATCCCGACGCGCCTTCCTGCAGTGCGTGATAGACGATCGCGGGCTCGTTGTGCGCTGATAGCAGCAGTACTCGGGTGGCAAGTCCGGCCTTGCGGACTGCCGCCGCGACTTGTGTGCCGTCGAGCAGCGGCATCCGGAAGTCCAGCAACGCGACCTGCGGCACGTGTTCCTGAATCAGCTTCAGCGCAGCTTCGCCATCGTCGGCTTCACCGACGACCTCGATCGAACCGCTTGCGCTCAGAGCGCGCACTACGCCTTCGCGGAAGAGCGGGTGGTCGTCGCCGACAACGACCCGTACCAACTCTGTCATGTGGTCAGCTTCGCACTGCGCGGCGAGTTGTGCGAGAAATTGATTCTGACTCATCGCTCCCAGGTGTAACACACGTCACGTAAGCAACGAATAGCGCGATATGACGTCAGATAGATCTCGCGCGCACACGGCTGTCGCCGTCGGGGCCACGGCCGTTGTCTTGTTCTCACCGATGGCGATGGCGGGGTCCGCGGTTGCCGACGAGACCTCGACCACCGTGTTGTCGGATACCGCGCAGCAAGTCCGCGCGGTCGGCAAGAAGTCTGCCGTCAATTACGAGACCCCCGGACAGTGCACGTGGGGCGCGATGAACTTCTGGCACGACGCCACCGGCTATTACCCCAACATCCCCGGCGACGCGAAAGAGTGGGCAACGACTGCGGCGCAGCAAGGTTGGACAGTCGTCACCGAGCCGCAGCCGCGCAGCGTCGTCGTCTTACAGCCTGGCGTCAACGGCGCTGACCAGCGCTACGGTCACGTGGGTTGGGTCGATTCGGTCGAGCAGCGCGCCGACGGCGTCTACGTCATCGGCAGACACGTGAACGGGTCGGCGCCGACCTTCGCGTTCAAACAACAACCCGGAATGGTCTACGTCCTCGCGCCGTAGCTCGCGAGCTTCCTGGCGATTGGATAGGCGACGAGGATGCCGATCGAACCCCAGGCAATCCCACCGAGTTCGACGCTGCCGACCGTGAGCGTCAGGTTGCCGATACCCGCGACCAACGCAGCTGCGACGACCGTCAGATTGACCGGATCGCTGAAGTCGACGTGCGCGTCCTGCCAGATGCGGACGCCGAGCAAGCCGATCAGTCCGTAGAGGACGAGCGTCGCTCCGCCGATCACGCCGTCGGGGATGGTGAACACCAGGGCGCCGAATTTCGGCGAGAACGACAAGATGATCGCGGTCGCCGCGGCGACCCAGTAAGCAGCGGTCGAGTACACCTTCGTCGCGGCCATGACGCCGATGTTCTCCGCATACGTAGTTGTTCCCGAGCCACCGCCGATGCCTGCCAACGTGGTCGCAATACCGTCGGCCACCAACGCATTACCGGCCACATCGTCGAGCGACTTACCTGTCATCGCCGCGACCGCCTTGACGTGTCCGACGTTCTCGGCGACGAGAACGACGACCACCGGCAAGGTCAGCAGGATGACCGACAGGTCGAACGACGGACCGCGAAACTCCGGTAAACCAATCCACGACGCGTCGTGCAACGCATCTAGGCGGGCGTCGGCCAAGCCGCCGATGAGTGCGGCGAACACCCAGCCGGTGACCGACCCGACCAGGATGCTCAGCCTGCCCAGCAAGCCCGGACCGATCACCGTCACCAACAAGATGACAGCGAGGGTGACGCCGGCGATAAGCGGTTGTTTCTGGAACGAGCCGGTCGCGGCTGGCGCGAGGTTCAGCCCGATCAACGCCACGATCGCGCCGGTGACGACCGGCGGCATCACGACATCGAGGACCTTGGCGCCCACCGCACGGACGACGAAACCCACCGCGATCAACACGACGCCGACCGCCAACACGCCACCGAGTTGGGCTGCCGGACCGTCCGACGCCGACGCGGTCAAGGGTGCGATGAAGGCAAACGATGAGCCGAGGTAGCTGGGAACGCGCCCGTGGGTCAGGAGCAGGAACAATGCCGTCCCGACGCCGGAGAACAACAACGTCGTGGTCACGGGAAAACCGGTGATGGTCGGGACCAGCAGCGTCGCCCCGAACATGGCGATCACGTGCTGCATGCCGATCCCCACCGTGCGCGGCCAACTGAGCCGCTCGTCCGGGGCGACGACAGCACCTGCTGGAATGGATCGACCGTTGCCTGCCAGGGTCCAGCGTGGAATTCGGCTAGTCATCCGAACAGTATGTGCGCGAACCCCTCGTGAGTCTTTTTGGAGTCCAGGGACTCCAAAAAGACTCACGAGGGGTGTAGGAGCCGCTCTATCACCTTCGCGTGCAGTTCGGGTTCCGGTGGCGGCAAGCCAAGGAGCGCAGCCAAGTAGATGCCGTCACCGACCAGCCGCACGATCTCGGCCTGGACCGGATCCTCGATCTCGGACCGCAAGCCCTCGTTCCACGCACTCATGGTCTCGACGACGGCTTTCTTGATTTCGCCCGACTGACCGTCGACGCTGCGCAGCACCGCGATCATCGACTGGAACAGAGCGATTTCCTTGTCGTCGTCGTCTGCACATTGCAGATACCACTCCGCGACCGATGTTCCCGCGTCGGCTAGCTGTTGGTTGGATCGCTCCCCCAGCCGACGGACCATCCCCGCGATCAGCGCTTCTTTGGTGCCGAAGTGATAGAGCAGCCCGCCCTTGGACACGCCCGCCTTCGCCGCGACGGCCTCGAGGGTGATCTGCGACAGCCCACCGTCGAGCAGCAATTGCTCGAGCGCGTCGAGTATTCGGTCCTTCGTGCTGACGGTCACGAAACTCACTGTACCGGCTGGACGGTCAGCTGGTATTCTGGAATTACTGTACCGGCTGGACGGTTAAGTCAGTCGGATCGAAAGTAGAGGAAGAAATGTCCATCGCAACGGCCTCGAGGCCGACGGAACTGGTCGAGCCCAAGGCAGGCCCCAAAGCGTGGCTCGGGCTCGCCGTGCTGTCGTTCGCGGTCCTGCTGATCGCGATCGACGCCACGGTCCTCGACCTCGCCTTGCCCGCCATCAGCGTCGACCTGGCACCCAGCAGCGTTCAGTTGCTGTGGGTGATCGACGTCTACTCGTTCGTGCTCGCAGGCCTGCTCGTCACGATGGGCACACTCGGCGACCGCATCGGTCGCCGGCGCCTCTTGCTCATCGGCGCAGTCGGTTTCGGCCTGGCGTCGTTGCTCGCCGCATTGTCGGTGAGCCCGGAAATGTTGATCGCTGCTCGCGTGCTGCAGGGCATCTCGGGCGCGACCCTCATGCCCGCAACCCTCGGCCTGATTCGCACCATGTTCACCGATGCTCGGCAGCGCACCATGGCGATCGGCGTCTGGGGAGCGATGGCTGCGGGCGGTGCCGCTGTCGGACCACTCATCGGCGGGTGGCTGCTCGAGCACTTCTGGTGGGGCTCAGTGTTTCTCATCAACGCGCCTGTGATGATCGTGCTGGTTGTCGTTGGACCGCTGGTGATTCCGGAGTCGAAGGACCCCAACCCAGGCCGATTCGACCTCGTCAGCGCCGGACTGTCGATGCTCGCCATCGTTCCGCTCGTGTACGCGATCAAGGAGTTCGCCGTACACGGTCCGAGCCTGACACTGGCGCCCATCGCGGCCTTCGGACTTGCCGCAGGCACGATGTTCGTCCGCCGTCAGCGCAACCTCGAGGATCCGATGATCGATCTTCGCCTGTTCGCGAACCCGGCCTTCTCCGGTGGCGTGGTGACGAACTTGCTAGCCGTATTCGCCCTCGCAGGCTTCCTGTTCTTCGGATCGCAGTACCTGCAGCTCGTCCTCGGACTGTCGCCGTTACAAGCCGGATTGCTCTGGCTGCCGGAGACTTTGACGACCATTGTCTTCTCGCTGCTGGCTGCGTGGTTCGTTCGACGTTGGCAACCCGGCACGGTGCTGGGCGTCGGATTGGCGCTCGGTTCGCTCGGCGCAGCAGCCTTGCTGTGGCTCGGAACCGACGGCGGCGCACCGCTGTTCATCGGCGCGTCGATCTTCATCGGTGCGGGCGTCGGCATCGCACTGACGTTGACCTCGGACCTCGTCGTCAGCTCGGTGGAACCGGAACGCGCCGGAGCGGCGTCGGCAGTGTCGGAGACGGCCTACGAACTCGGCATCGCCTTGGGCGTCGCAGTCCTCGGCAGCATCGTGATGGCGATCTACCGCGACGGACTCGACATCTCCGGATTGAGCCCGGAGGCGGGCGCCGCGGCACGCGAGACGCTCGGTAGCGCTCTCGCGGAAGGGAACTCCGCACTTGCCGAATCCGCGCAGGCGGCTTTCGTCAGCGGCATCCACGTCTCGGCACTCATCACCGCCGTGGTGTTGGCCGTCAACGCCGTGCTGATCTGGAAGATGCTGCGCCGCAACAGCTCGTGAGTCTTTTAGGAGTCCAGGGACTCCTAAAAGACTCACGAGGGTGGGGTGGCCATTCGGTTCCACCCCACACCGGTGCAACCGAATGGCTATGCTTGCGTTTTCCGATGGAGGTCGAGCATGTCAGACGACGTTGCCGCTTCTGGCCATATCCGATTGACCTCACACACCGGCGGCGTCGGTTCGCTGCCGATCCGCTGGGGCGCGCCGACTGCGACTGAACGCGGTCCGGTGGTCGGGACCACCACCAAGCGGGCGCACCGCAACGTGATCGGCACCCACAGCGGCTCGTACAGCGTGTACCGCGCCCTCGCCGTCGCTGCTGGAGCCTTGTCGCGCCAGCACAAGGCCGACCTCACCAACACCTCCCCCACCGACACCATCGGGCCGCACCCGCAGTGGAGCGAACCAGGCAAGATCGTCAGCCTGGACCCCTGGGGCGCCATAGTGGCCGAGGTCTTCGCCGACGAGCTCGCCGCAGGCCACGACATCCGCCCCTCGATCGCCGTCACGAAGGCGCACGTGATCGTGCCGGAGATCATGGAGGCCATTCAGAAAGGCCGACTGAAACCGGACGGCCGAATTCTGCTGCCGAGCGGCGCCGCAGTGGTCACGAAGGCCGCCATCGAGCCGGTCTGGCACCTGCCTGGCGTGGCGGAGCGATTCCATTGCAGCGAAACGGATCTGCGCCGCGTCCTGTTCGAGGAAACCGGCGGCATGTACCCCGAACTCGTCACCCGCTCCGACCTCGAGGTCTTTCTGCCGCCCATCGGCGGGCAGACCATCTACATCTTCGGCAACCCCTTGCATCTGGCCGATCCCACCGTCGAGCTGACCGCCCGCGTCCACGACGAATGCAACGGCTCTGACGTGTTCGGCAGCGATATCTGTACGTGTCGCCCGTACCTCACCCACGCCATCGAGGAATCCATCCAGGGCGCCCAGCGCGGCGGGGTGGGACTGGTTGCCTACTCGCGCAAGGAAGGTCGCGCACTGGGTGAGGTGACCAAGTTCCTGGTGTATAACGCTCGCAAGCGCCAGGTCCGCGGCGACACCGCAGACCAGTATTTCGCCCGCACCGAATGCGTAGCGGGCGTGCAGGACATGCGCTTTCAGGAAATGATGCCCGACGCCTTGCACTGGCTGGGTATCCGAAAGATCCATCGCCTCGTCTCGATGAGCAATATGAAGTACGACGCCATCACTGGCTCGGGCATCGAAGTCGGCGAACGGGTCGACCTTCCCGACGACCTTATTCCCGCCGACGCACGAGTGGAGATCGACGCCAAAATGGCGGCCGGCTACTTCACACCGGGCGTGGTCCCGGACGCCGAAGAATTGACCAAGCCCAAGGGCCGCGGGTTGGACGGATGACGGTGGCGGATTCCGCGTCGGCCGCCGTCGTTGCCCTGCGCACAACCGCCGCTGTTCGCGAGCGCGCCAATTTCCTTCTGCGACGAGCGCGGGCGGGCGACTCACGTTGGTTCGTCGTGGACGACACCGCGTTGGGGGCGTGCGCGGACGAGGTCGTTGCGGTGACGCGGTCCCGCTACCCCGACCTCGCAATTCCCTTCCACAGCCGGTGGCGGCATTTCGAGGCTGGCGGCGTGGACCGCAAAGCCGAATTGGACGTCCGGCTCGCCGACCTGGATGCTCCTGCTCGCGCACGCGCCCAGATCGACCTCGTCGTCGTCAGCGTGCTGCTCGACGCCGGTGCCGGTCCGGACTGGCATTACGACGAGGCCGTGAGCGGGCAGCGTTTCGCGCGGTCCGAGGGTCTGGGTGTGGCGAGTTGGCACGCATTTCTGAACGGCGTGTTCTCGAGCGACCCTGAGCACCCCTTGCAAGTCGATGCGGCCGGACTGTGCGCCCTCTCGCACGATCGCCTGGGCGAGGCATTTCAGGCTGGCCCAGCCAATCCGCTTGTGGGCCTTGACGGTCGGGTGCAGTTGTTGCGACGACTGGGCGAGGCGCTCGGTCCGGGCGGTCGGCCCGGCGACCTGTTCGACGTACTGTCTGCGCCGACGGTCGAAGCCCACGACATCCTGACCCAGCTGCTCGCGTCGCTGTCGGGAATTTGGCTGGCCGACAACGACATCGACGGCAAACCACTCGGTGATTGCTGGCGCCACGACGCCATACCCGGCCGCGGACTGACGCAGGGTTGGATGCCGTTTCACAAGCTGTCCCAATGGCTGACGTACTCGTTGCTGGAGCCGTTCCAATGGGCGGGCGTGCATGTCGTCGGACTCGATGCGCTGACCGGCTTGCCCGAATATCGCAACGGTGGACTACTGCTCGACACCGGCGTGCTGCGGCTGCGCGATGCCGAGTGGAGTGCGCAAACTTGGTCCGTGGCAGATGAATTAGTGGTCGAGTGGCGCGCGCTGACCGTTGCGCTGCTGGACGAACTTGCCCCACTCGTGCGCGACCGACTCGGCGTCGATGCCGAGGCGCTGCCGTTGGCCTGCGTCCTCGAAGGCGGCACCTGGGCCGCGGGGCGCGTCCTGGCGCAACGCCTGCGCGGTGGGCTGCCGCCACTGTCTATCGTCAGCGACGGCACCGTCTTCTAAGGCGCGACTTCTAACAGGAGGATTCATGGGCGAAGTCCATCTGATCGACCACCCGCTTGTGCAGCACAAGCTCACATTGATGCGTCGTAAGGAGGCTTCCACCAACAGCTTTCGACGCCTGACGAACGAGATATCGGCTTTGATGACCTACGAGGTCCTGCGCGATATCGCGATGCAGGAGATCGACATCGAGACGCCGCTGGAGGTCACGACCGGCAAGGTGATCGACGGGAAGAAGCTGGTCTTCGTTTCGATCCTGCGGGCAGGCAACGGCATCCTGGACGGCATGCTTGGGCTGGTCCCCGGCGCGCGTGTCGGCCACATCGGTCTGTATCGCGACCCCAAAACGCTTGGCGCAGTGGAGTACTACTTCAAGATGCCCGGCGATCTCCACGAGCGCGACGTTGTGGTCGTCGACCCAATGCTCGCCACCGGCAACTCCGCCGTCGCGGCAGTCGAACGACTGAAGGAATGCAGCCCCAAGTCGATCAAGTTCGTCTGCCTACTGACCTGCCCCGAGGGCATCGCCGCGTTCCACAAAGCGCACCCCGACGTGCCGCTGTACACAGCCGCGATCGACCGTGGACTCAACGACCACGGCTACATCCTCCCTGGCCTCGGCGACGCAGGCGACCGCATCTTCGGCACCAAATAGCCCCACCCCTCGTGAGTCTTTTAGGAGTCTATGGACTCCTAAAAGACTCACAGCAGTTCTATGCATAGATCTGCTAGGTTAGTGACGTGCATATCGACAAAGACCTGGTAGCTGCCTCGGCGACGCCGCTGGTGCTCGGAATTCTCGCCGACGGCGAGTCGTCCTACGGCTACGCGATTCTCAAGCGAGTCAACGAGCTGTCCGGCGGACGGATGCAATGGACCGACGGGATGCTCTACCCCCTGCTGCATCGCCTGGAACGACTCGGCCATGTGTCCTCTTCCTGGCAGTCGGCCGAAACCGGTCGCCGGCGCAAGCACTACGTGATCACCGAGTCCGGGCTCGCCGCGCTCGCCGAACGTCGTAACCAGTGGACCGTTGTCGCCGGTGCGCTCGACCAAGTCTGGCGCAGCATCCAATTGCCGCCCGCGACCGCGAATGGATGGGCTTGATGGATACCGAAGCAGAATTGGAATCGCAGATCGGGCAATGGCGCGGCTACGTCGCGCGACGTGTGGCTATTACGGGCGCAGACGTCGATGAGATGGAAGATCATCTGCGCAACCAGGTCTCGGACCTGACGACCGCCGGACTTGCTGCCGACGAGGCGTTTCTCGTCGCCGTCAAACGAATGGGCAACGTCGATTCGATCTCTCGCGAGTTCGCGCGGGAGCACTCCGACCGGCTGTGGAAGCAGCTCGTCCTGATGCCAGCCGAGCTGGACGGCGACCACGCCCGGCCGAAGTACGAACTGATCGTCGTTCTCGTACTGGCCTTCGCCGCGGGACTCGCGGTGAAGATCGGCACCACGCTCATCGACGACGAAGCCACTGCCGCGCGCAATATCAGCCTCTTCGTCCTCCCGTTCCTTGCCGCGTATTTCGCCTGGAAACGTCAGATGAACTGGCGGGCAGCAGCGACCCTGCTCATCCCCGTTGCGTTGGTCGCCATCGTGCTGAACGCCTTCCCTTTCGCACACGAGGGCGCGACCGAGATCCTCGCCGCCATTCACGCGCCGATCGCGTTGTGGTTCGTCGTCGGCGTCGCTTACGTCGGCGGCGAATGGCGCTCCGATCGACGCCGGATGGACTTCGTCCGATTCACCGGTGAATGGTTCGTCTATCTCGTTCTCCTCGGACTCGGCGGCGGCGTACTGACCGGCCTGACGGTCGCTGGGTTCGACGCGGTCGGCATGAACATCGAAGGGGTCATCGGCGATTGGATTGCGCCGTTCGGCGCTGCGGGCGCGGTCATTGTCGCCGCGTGGCTGGTCGAGGCCAAACAGAACGTGGTGGAGAACATCGCACCGGTCCTCACGCGCGTGTTCACCCCGCTGACTGTCGTCATGCTGCTTGCTTTGCTCGTCGCCCTGGCCACCACTGGCAGCGTCGTCGACGTCGACCGCAATCTGCTGATCCAGATGGACCTCATTCTGGTCTTGGTCCTTGGACTGCTGCTCTACGCAATTTCCGCGCGCGACCCATCTACCCCGCCTGGCATCTTCGACTGGCTGCAAGTGGTCCTTGTGATCAGCGCGCTGGCCGTCGATGCGGTCATGCTCGTTGCGATGCTCACGCGGATCGCGGAGTTCGGGTTCACCCCGAACAAGACGGTGGCGCTCGGGATGAACCTGGTGCTGCTCGTCAACTTGGCTTGGTCCGCCCGACTCGGTCTCGGTTTCGTCCGTGGGCGGCGTGGCTTCGGCGAGGTCGAACGCTGGCAGACCCGATACCTCCCGATCTACGGCCTCTGGGCTGCGGTGGTGGTCGTCGCGATGCCCCCGATCTTCGACTTCGCCTAGCCCCTCGTGAGTCTTTTGGGAGTCCCTGGACTCCTAAAAGACTCACGACCATTGGCGGTGGTTGAATACCCCTGGGGGGTAGGTGTATGGTTGCCGTCATGACCGACGTCGAATTGCTCATCGGCGGCATGACCTGCGCTTCCTGTGCCAACCGAATCGAAAAGAAGCTGAACAAGCTCGAGGGTGTCACGGCCACCGTCAACTACGCGACGGAAAAAGCGCACGTCACCTTCGATGCAGCGACCGCACCCGACGACCTGATCGCCACCGTCGAACAGGCCGGCTACACCGCAACACTCCCCCGCCGCGAACCCGCGGAATCCGGAGCAGAGGTCGATCCGGTCGCGTCGTTGCGGCACCGCCTACTGGTCTCGTTGGCGCTGAGCATCCCCGTTGTTGCCATGGCGATGATCCCGGCGCTGCAGTTCACCAACTGGCAGTGGCTGTCGCTCACCCTCGCGGCGCCAGTTGTCGTGTGGGGTGCATGGCCGTTCCATACGGCGGCCTGGGCAAACCTGCGCCACGGCACGGCGACCATGGACACGTTGGTGTCGATCGGCACGTTGGCCGCGCTCGGCTGGTCGGTCTACGCCTTGTTCTGGGGCATGGCTGGAATGCCGGGGATGAAGCACGCTTTCGAACTGTCGATCGCCCGCAGCGACGGCACCGGAAATATCTACCTGGAAGCGGCTGCCGGCGTCACGACGTTCGTGCTTGCAGGGCGCTATTTCGAGGTCCGAGCCAAGCGGCGCGCAGGCGCAGCGCTCCGCGCGCTGCTGGAGCTCGGTGCAAAAGACGTGTCCCGGCTGCGCGACGGCGTCGAGGAACGAATCAGCATCGACCGACTCGCCGTCGGCGACCACTTCGTCGTGCGACCAGGCGAGAAGATCGCCACCGACGGCGTCGTCGTCACCGGCTCGTCGGCAGTCGATGCATCGATGATCACGGGTGAATCCGTCCCCGTCGAGGTCGCACCCGGCGACGCAGTCGTCGGCGCAACAGGCAACGTCGGCGGACGAATCATCGTGCGCGCCACCCGGATCGGATCCGACACACAGCTCGCTCAGATGGCGAAGCTGGTCGAGGACGCGCAGACCGGCAAAGCGCAGGCGCAACGATTGGCCGACACGATCTCCGGGATCTTCGTGCCGATCGTCGTCGCCATATCGGTTGCCACACTTGGTTTCTGGATCGGCACCGGCGGCTCGATCGCTGCGGCATTCACCGCGGCCGTCGCGGTCCTGATCATCGCCTGCCCCTGCGCGCTCGGGCTGGCGACGCCGACCGCGCTGCTCGTGGGCACCGGGCGGGGCGCCCAACTGGGTATCCTCATCAAGGGACCCGAGGTCCTCGAATCCACCCGCCGCGTCGACACCATCGTGCTCGACAAGACCGGCACGGTCACTACCGGCAAAATGGCGTTGCTCGACGTCGTCACAGCCGACGGGGAGCACGCCGACGACGTACTACGGATTGCCGGGGCACTCGAAGACTCGTCGGAACACCCGATCGCAGTCGCCATCGCGAAGGGTGCACGCGAACGGGTCGGGACGCTGCCCGAGGTCGAAACCTTCACCAACATCGAGGGTCTCGGCGTCCAAGGCGTCGTCGACGGTCATGCGGTGGTCGTCGGCCGCCCCCGCCTGTTGGCCGACTGGTCGCTGCGGCTGCCTGCTGAGCTCGACGCAGCCCTGAGCGCAGCCGAAGCCAAAGGCCGAACAGCGGTCGCGGTGGGGTGGGACGGCGTCGCGCGCGGAGTGCTCGTTGTTGCCGATGCCGTCAAACCGACATCGGCAGCCGCCATCACGCAACTGCGCGCGCTGGGTTTGACGCCGATCATGCTCACCGGCGACAACGCTGCTGCCGCAAGGGCAATCGCCGACCAGGTCGGCATCGAGACCGTCATCGCGGAAGTGCTGCCGCAGGACAAGGTCGACACGATCAAGCGCTTGCAGTCCGAGGGCAAGGTAGTGGCGATGGTCGGCGACGGCATCAACGACGCCGCCGCCCTGGCGCAGGCCGACCTCGGCCTGGCGATGGGCACTGGCACCGACGTCGCGATCGAAGCCAGCGACCTCACCCTCGTCCGCGGGGACCTGCGGGCGGCTGCCGATGCGATCCGCTTGTCCCGCAGAACCTTACGGACGATCAAGGGAAATCTGTTCTGGGCCTTCGGCTACAACGTCGCTGCCATACCTTTGGCCGCGGCCGGACTGCTCAATCCAATGCTGGCGGGCGCTGCAATGGCCTTCTCGTCGGTGTTCGTCGTCAGTAACAGCCTGCGCTTGCGCCGGTTCCGCTCGGCTACGGGAGAACAATCATGAGTGGAGAACGCACCGCGGTTCTCGAGGTCGGCGGCCTCAACTGGGCCACGTCGAAATCCATTGTCGAAAACACACTTTCGGCTCGACCGGGTGTGCTCGACGTCGACGCCAACCCGGTCGCGCAAACTGCGACCGTCACCTACGACCCCGAAGCAACGTCGATCGCCGCACTTACCGAGTGGGTCCAGGATTGCGGCTATCACTGTGCAGGACAATCGGTTCCGGCCCATGTTTGCGTTCCGGCGCACGAGCACGGCGACCACGAGCACGACGCAATGGGCCATGGCGGCAGCCACGCGGGAATGTCGATGGACGGCATGGTCCGCGATATGCGGAACCGGTTCTTCGTCGCCGCGATCCTGTCGATCCCGATTCTGTTGTGGTCACCGATCGGACGCGACGTCTTCGGCTTCACGGCCGCGGCACCGTTCGGGCTTCGCGACGACGTGTTCTCGCTGCTGTTGTCGATCCCGGTGATCTTCTACTCGGCGTGGATCTTCTTCGACGGCGCGTTCCGTGCGCTGCGTGCGCGAACCCTCGACATGATGGTGCTCGTCGCGGTCGGAGTCGGCACGGGCTGGCTGTACAGCCTCTTCACCACCCTCACCGGCGGCGGCGAGGTGTTCTACGAAGCGGCCACCGTGCTGACTGCTTTCGTGCTGCTCGGGCACTGGTTCGAGATGCGGGCCCGCGGCGGAGCGAACGACGCGATCCGCGCCTTGCTGGAACTCGCGCCACCGGTCGCGCTCGTCATTCGCGACGGCGAACCGGTCGAGACGCCGACCTCGGAAGTCCAGGTTGGCGATCTGCTGCTCATCCGTCCCGGAGCCAAGATTCCGGTCGACGGCAGCGTCGAAGACGGCCGGTCCGAGGTCGACGAATCGATGGTCACCGGCGAAAGCCTGCCGGTCGACAAGACGGCTGGGTCGCAGGTGATCGGTGCGTCGATCAATACCACCGGCACCCTTCGGGTGCGAGCAACCAAGGTCGGGTCCGACACCGCGCTCGCTCAGATCGTCGCACTCGTTCAGGAAGCCCAGAACTCACGCGCGCCTGGCCAACGATTGGCCGACCGCGCAGCATTCTGGCTGGTACTCGTCGCGCTGCTGGGTGGTCTCGGCACCTTCCTGGTCTGGCTGCTGGTCGGCGACAGCCCCCAGATGGCTCTGCTGTTCGCGATCACCGTCGTAGTGATCACCTGCCCCGACGCGCTCGGTTTGGCTACTCCGACCGCGATCATGGTCGGCACCGGACTGGGCGCGAAGCGTGGCGTCCTGTTCAAGAACGCGACAGCACTGGAAACCTCAGCCCGCATCGACACAGTCGTGATGGACAAGACCGGGACCCTGACCAAGGGTGAACCCGAGGTCACCGACGTGCTTGTCGACGGGCTCGGCGAGGACGAGATGTTGACTCTCGCCGCCGCGGTCGAGCGCGAATCCGAGCATCCGTTGGCGGGTGCCGTGGTCCGGCACAGCGTCGAGCGCGGACTTGCTCCCCGGCTCGCTGCAGACTTCCGGAACGTGCCGGGCCACGGCGCCTCTGCCGAGGTCGACGGTCACCGCGTCATCGTCGGAACCCGCAAATTGATGACCGATGAGCAGGTCGAGTTGGGCGCCCTGACTGCGAAGCGCGACGAACTCGCCGATGCTGGACGCACGGCGGTTCTCGTTGCGGTCGACGGACGTGTGGTCGGCGTGATCGCGATGGCTGACGCAGCTCGCGACACCGCAGCACGCGCAGTGTCGACATTGCACGACGCCGGAATCAACGTCGTCATGTTGTCCGGCGACAATCGCGCCACCGCCGAGCGGATCGCGTCGCAGCTCGGCATCGACTCGGTCATCGCCGAGGTGCTGCCGCAGGACAAGTCGGCAAAGATCACCGAGCTGCAGGCGGCCGGCAAGCGGGTGGCCATGGTCGGCGACGGCGTCAACGACGCGCCAGCGTTGGCGCAAGCCGATCTCGGCATCGCTATCGGCGCCGGCACCGACGTTGCCATCGAAACCGCGGATGTTGTTCTGATGCGGTCGGATCCGCTCGATGTCGCGTTGGCATTGCGGATCGGCAAGGGCACTGTGCGCAAGATGCGCCAGAACCTCGGGTGGGCAATCGGATACAATTTGATCGCGCTGCCGATTGCGGCAGGCGTCTTCGAACCTTCCCTCGGACTGGTGCTTCGACCGGAAATCGCAGCGCTGTCGATGTCGGGATCCAGCCTGATCGTCGCGGTGAACGCGCTGCTGCTCAAGCGATTGAAACTGCCACAGCAGGTTGAGGTTTGATGACCAGGTTCGAATCGAGGAGTACCCATGGCCGACGACACCGCTGACGGACACGATCACGCGCACGGCTACATCACGGCCAAGGAGGACTACCTCAAGCGACTTCGCCGGATCGAAGGTCAGGCACGCGGGCTGCAACGCATGGTCGAAGAAGAGAAGTACTGCATCGACATCCTGACCCAGGTCTCGGCCATGACCTCAGCTCTGCAGTCGGTGGCCATCGCCTTGCTCGACGACCACATCAGCCACTGCGTCGTCGACGCGGCCGTCGCAGGCGGACCCGAGGCCGAAGCGAAGATCAAAGAGGCCACCGACGCGATCGCCCGCCTCGTACGGTCCTAGCCGAGCTGACGCTACGAGGTCGGTCGCACCGGTGGCGCATCGTCGGGCGCCAGATATGCGCCGATCTTTCGGAACAGCGCGTCGCCACCATTCGAGTACTGACCCTCGCTGCCGAATGCGGCCTCCTCGTAGGTGACCGCCACCGCGATCGCGATCTTCTGCGACGGTAAGTACGCGTTCACGGCCGCGTATCCGAAGAACAGCGGGTTCTGGAACAGCCAGTCGCCGGTGATCCAGAGCCCCAGCCCGTAGGTCTGGAATTCGTCCAGCGGACGGCAGTTGACACAGCCAGGGATCGCGGTCGTCTTCCCCCGCAAGTCGGTCGAGGTCATCGCTTTGTACGACTCCGCCGACAAGAGTTTCCCTGTCCCGATGGCGATCGCGCTCTCGAGGAGATCGTCGATATTGCTGGTCTGAATCGCGCCATGACTGATGGTCCACGACGGATTCCAGTACGTCGACTCCTCGTAGAAGGAGGTGCCTGCCGGGATGTTGAAGTAACCCCGGCGCTCCGAGCTGAAGGCGTGCAGCACAGGCTCGGGAATCTCCGCTGTGAGCGATGGCTTGGTGTTCTTCAACCCCAACGGATCGAGCACCTTCTCCTGCAGCGCGTCAGCCAGCGACTTGCCCGTCACCTTCTCGAGCACCAGCCCCAGAATGACGTAGTTGGTGTGGGCGTAATCCCAGTTCGTGCCTGGTGGGTACCAGAGTGGTTTGTTGATCGCGAGCGCCAGCTGCTCGTCCGTACTCCATGCTTTGAACACATCGCCGATGGCGATCTTCGCGAACTCCTCATTGCCGATTACGTAGTCCTGGTACCCGGACGTCATCTGAGCGAGCTGACGAATCGTCACCTCATCGGCATGCGGGATGTTGGGCAGATACTTCGACAGTTTGTCTTCGAGACCGATCTTCTTCTCGTCGACGAGTTGCAGCAGCAGCGTCGAAACGTACGAAATCGCGACAGCGCCGTTCCGGAAATGCATATCGGTCGTGGCGGGCACGCCCGTCATCGACTCGCCTTCCGCGGCGGTGACAATCTCTTTGCCGTCGACTTTCACGCTGAAAATCACCGATTTCAAATGCGCTTCGGTCATGTAATCGCGCACGATCTTCATGATTGCGTCGGCTTTCGCCGGGTCCGACGACGAATCCGACGCATCGTTCGATGTGCAGGCCACCAGCAGGCTCAGCGAGCACGCCAACACAAGAAGGCGTCGCGGGATTGTCATAGTTTCCTATCGGACGAAGGTTCCCAATTTATCGCTGTCGTAGTACTCGAGGTTCAGTCGATTTCCGTCGAATGTCGCCTTCGAGATCGTTCCCGGAGGTGCATTTTCGGTCACCAGGGTGAAGGTGAAGGTATCGCCGTCCCAGTGCGTCAGCGGGAAGGTTTTGCCGGCAGGCCCGAGGCCGAGCACGAGGTTGCCGTCCTTTTCCGAGATCGTCGCAGGACCGAAATAGTCGTTCGCGTAGGTACCCACGTAGTCCGCCACGGGTTTGGCAGGCGCAGGGTCGGTGGGGCGCGGTTTACCGACCAGCGACCCTGTGGGTTCGAGCAAAGGCGAAATGGCCTTCTCGTACAACGCAACCCAGTCTTCTTTCACCTTCCCGTACTGGACGATGTCGGCAAAACTTTGGGTCACTGCTTCGGGCACGCCCGTCGGGGCGGCGTTGGTCAGGGCGACGATGGCAACGTCGGCGGACGGGATGAGCAGGATGTTCGTCGACGCACCCGAGACAAAGCCGCCCGAGTGACTGAGTTCGACACGGCCTGCAGGCGTCGTGCCGACGTTGTACCCGTAGCCGTAGAAGCCTGACCTTGCGTCGGGCGACTTCCCGCGAGACGAGACGACCTGGGGCGTTATCGCCGGTTGAAACGCTTCCTCGGAGAAGATTTGCTTGCCTTCGAAGGTTCCTTTGCCGAGTACCATCGTCAGCCACTTGGCCAAGTCGTTGACGTTGGAGCTGACACCGCCTGCGGGAGACTGCTGGTCGGCGTCACGGACCAGATCGTGAACCCACTTGTTGTCGATCCGCATGTGCAATGTGGCGCGATTGGGCTCCTTCTCGAAGTCGGCGAAGCGTGAACTTGTCGATTTGAGCCCGAGCGGTTTGTAGATCGCCTCTTCCGCCAGATCTGCCCACTCCTTCTTCGCCTTCGTTGCGACTGCCTCGGCCCCCGTAGTCAGACCGAAATTCGCGTAGGCATACGTGACGCGAAATGGGTTGAGCGGAAGGAGACGTAAGTGGTCCAGGATGTACCGGCGATCGAAGCCCAAGTCCTCCAAGATGTCTCCAGCCGCACCCGGCAATCCGGAACGGTGCGAGAAGAAGTCGCCGATCGTGGCATGCGAGCCGACCCACGGGTCGCCGAGCGTGAACGACGGCATGATTTCCGCGACCGGGGTATCCCATTTCACGTTGCCTGCCGTGACCTCATGTGCGACGACCGTCGCCGAGATCGACTTGGAGACCGACGCGATCTGGAAGACGGTATCGGGGTCGACCTTGTCGTCACCTTTGACGTCCTTCACGCCGAAGCCCTTGGCATATACCGTCTTTCCGCCGTGCACCACGGCGACCGCCATGCCCGGAATACCCGACTTGCCCATCACGTCGGCGACCAGGCCGTCGAGGTCGCCGACGGCTTTGTCCACACTTCCGTCCGGAAGAGGTACGCCCGCAACAACGGCAGGGTTCTCGTCGGAAAGTGAGGATTCGTTCGTCGGCTTGTCGTCGGACTTGCTCGACGAGCAACCGGCGATCAGAGCGAGAGTCGTGAGGAGCGCAGTGGCCGCACTCAGCGGTGCCTTGTTCACAGGAATAGGTGTACACCCGCGGGCGTCGGCCGGGCGGGGAATTGCGACTCGAGGAACGCACGTGTCGAGACGGGCAAATCGGACCGGCCAGTCTCGATGTGACGAAGGCGACATCAGATAGGGGAACACGTCCGCCGTCACTGGTCGTTGGACTGTTGGAGAAGTTGTGCAACGAAGCAGAGCTATCCGAGGAGGCCTGGTGACGATCCCGACACTGACCGAACTTGCCCGTCAACGCGCGCACGTCAGGCGCGAGCGTTCCCGACGTCGCGCTGAAGCGATGCTGCGGCACCCCGCCTCCGGCCTGCACACTTCCCATGCGCCTGCGCTCGAAGCTGACGAATCCCGCTTGCAGCAGCAACTACTGGACGGTGAGATCGCGCCGGCCGTCTACCAAGCCGAAATGCGCCGCTTGGCGATGCTCGCCAAGCAGCCTGTTCTGTGATCAAAGGGTGAAAGGGGCGCTGCGACCGCGCCCTTCCAACCGCCCATCTCCCCAGCTAGCACTTCCGTAGGCATCGACCTCGACGGCGTAATCGCCGGCACCGAGCGTGTCGGACACGCTCAGCGACGTTGCGTGCCGGCCGTCGACGATGTCGATATAGGTCCGAACCTGCGAATCGAGCGCCACCACGAAGATCCGGGCGTATTCGTACGGCTTGTGTGAGCCAGGCGGGGTTGCGGACCAACTGACGCTCAGCGTCCGGCCTTCAACCGACTCGACAACCACTTCCAGCGGCGCGAGTCCTACTCCCCTGGCTTCGTGCCTCACGCGATCCACGCTACCCCTGCACTCGTGAGTCTTTCAGGAGTCCAGGGACTCCACTGAGACCCTCCCCAAGCGGGACTCACGAACTGGTGATGGCCTGCTCGAGCTCGGTCAACGCCTCACCCGCGTAAACGGCAAGCTTCTGCAGGTGCGGAATCGTGTCGCGGCATCCGACGAAACCCAAGACGACCTTGTCGGTGTAGCCGACCAGCGTGATGTTGAGCCCGTAGCCGTCGCACAGGAACGACATGGGCGCTACCCAGTCCAGTCGTGCGCCATGGAGATACAGCGGCTGCTTCGACAGCACCACGTTCGAGACGGTGAAGTTGAACAACGGCGGGATCATGGTCAGGGCACCGGTCCGCTGGCCGACCGCGAGCGGCAGCAAGCCGATCAGCGTGTAGTGCTCCAGCGCGTTCGGCGACATCGCCAGCAACTCGCGTTTGCCACGCGACGTCGCGTTGTTGATGATCGCCAGTCGCTTCAGCACGTCGGATTCCGTTGTTGCCAAAGGACATACGAAACCGGTCGCGGCGTTGAGGGTGTCTTCGTCGCGATCCCAACCCACCGGAACAGACGCCATGAGACTCTTGTCCGGCAACTCACCGAACTCCATCAGATAGCGCCGGACCGCGCCGCCGCACGCAGCGAGGGTCACGTCGTTGACGGTCGTTCCCGTCGCCGTAGCCACTGCTTTCAACCTGGGCAATTCCAGTTCCTGGACTGCGAGGCGGCGGTGCTGAGTGAGTTTGGTGTTGAACGGGGTGCGTGGGGTGTTCAGCGCCGCGCGCACCGAACTGTTTGCCCCGCGGCCCATCCCGACCAGCTTTCGGGCGATCTCACCGGAGGCGGTCAGTCCGTTCGCCACCCGACTGACCGATGTCGTCGCCACCTTCGTCGCCATGCCGGGTGAATCTTCGCTGGGCGGCGCGACGGTGGGCATCGGCTCGTAGCGATCCGGATCGGTGCTGAGCCATTTCTTGATCGTGTTCACCGCTCCCATGCCGTCGACCGCGCAGTGATGAGCCTTGAAGTACATGGCAAATCGGTGACCCGACAAGCCCTCGATGATGTGTGCTTCCCACAACGGCCTGGTGAGATCGAGCGGGTTGCCGTGTAGGCGCGCGACGAGTTCTGCGAGCTGAACGTCGGTCCCGGGTTGCGGCAGCGCAGACAGCCGGACGTGATACTCGGGATCGGGCTCGACTGGCTTCCACTCGGGCAGCACCGTGCCGGATACGACGCTGTTGAACGGGTGCGGCAGGAACTGCAGCTGCGAAAAGGACCGATGCAGGTCGCGCGTGAACTCGTCACCGGCGCCGTCGGGCAAGGTGAAAGTCAGCAGCCCGCCGATGTGCATCGGCGTTCGCTGCGATTCCATCCGAATGAACATCGTGTCGACCGGACTCAGCAGTCTCACCGTTCGAACAGTACGTGAGATGGAGCCGGAACCGAGTCGAAATCACCGGTCAGCCGATGCTGAACGGTGCGCCCCACAACGTGATGGTGTCGTCCATGACGTTCGTGTGAGTGGTGACGTTCGTATACGACCGAGCCTGGGCGTATCCGGCACACCCTTCGATCGCCAACGTGGAGTCGACGTACTGCGTCGTCCCCGACAGACCGTTGAAGTCGTAGGTGTTCACCTTCGCCTTCACGACCTTGCCGGGAGCGAGACTGAGCGACACGTTCGGGTCGATCGACGGCGTCGGCGCCGAACTGGGCATGTTGAAGTAGCTGCCTGCCTCGCCGGTGCCGGTCGAGAGTCCGGAGCTGATATCGACTTGGCAGCCGAGCAGGTAGCCCGTCTCGATGGTGCCGCCGGTCACGCGAACTCCCGGCGCAGGTGCAACCGTCGCTGTCGTGACGCCGGATACCCACACGTTCCGCGAAGTCGGACTCGACGCCATCGAGCCCGAGATCGTGGCATGCTCGCCGGTCCGGTCGACATAGACGGTGACGCCGTCGCGAGAGGTCGTCTGGTCGTGACCATCGGGCAGCGGTACCTGCGTGTCGGCGCTTGCGTTGCCGGCTGACAGCAACGCGAGTGCGATGGCGATTCCGGCACCCGCGGCGGCACTAAAACCGGTGCGCGTTCGACTTCTTCGATAGGTGTTCATGGTCCCTTCCTGCTAACCGATGCTGAACGGCTGGCCGTAGAGCGCGACGGTCGTCGAGCCGCCGCCGCCCGTCACGGACAGATTCGTGTAGGAACGCGCCTGGGCGAATCCGCCGCAGCCGTCGACCTGGATTCCCAGGTTGCGATAGGAGTACCCGACCGCTTTCGCTGCAGGGTCGAGATCCTTCGAGCCCAGCTTCACCGCGACGACCTGACCCGGCTTCAGCGCAAAACTGCTGCTCACCCCGGGCGAGAGCGAGTTCGTCGACACACCGACGTCCACGCCGAGCGACACGCCTGCAGACAGGTCCACCTGGCAGCCGACGAGGTAGCCGGTCTCCAGCGAGCCTTTGTCCGCATTTCCGGTATCGGCGTACGCGGTCCCGCTCACCCATGCCGTGCGCGACAGCCCGTTCGCGGCGATCGCGGGAGAAATCGTGACGCTCTCGCCCGTGTGGCTGAGTTCGACCGTGATTCCGGTCGCCGTGGTGAGCGCCTTGTCCTGGTCCGGGAGCGGCACGACAGTATCGGCATTCGCAGTCCCCGAGACAAGAAACGCAATCGCACACGATGCACACGCGATCGCCAACATTCGCGGAATCAATTGCCGGCTATGACCCATTCAATCCAACCTTCTTCCCGGAATCGAAGAATTCCGCCACATTTGTAGATCCTTCGCAATATAGCGCGCTTCAGCGAAAGACCGGCGCCACCATGAGTTCGCAAACTAGCTCTGCCATAGTCGATTTCGGACCTGACAGACGTTTCGACCCAAACGCGCAATTCGCAAATAGGCGACCAATTGGACGCTTTGCTGTGGATTTCCTTAAAGACTTTCCGCACCCCCGCCAATCACCTTGTTCCGTCTTTAGAATCGCATTATCCGAACGGCGTATCCGCGACCCAATTCGAAGCGTGAGACGATTAGTGCGGTGAACTCATATTGGCAGCAGTGGACGCACTACCTACCGATCGTCGTTGCCATCGCTTTGGTAGTGCTGCGCCCGTTGTGGCCTTTGACGCGCCACGCGGTGACTCTCGCCCATGAGGCCGGTCACGCACTAGCGGCCATCGCGACCGGGCGCCGACTCAGCGGCATCCGCTTGCACACCGACAGCTCGGGCCTGACGCTCTCTCGCGGTCGCGCGCGGGGCCCCGGGATGGTACTGACCGCGGCGGCTGGCTACCTGGCGCCGTCGCTGCTCGGTCTGGCGGGCGGAGTACTCATCGCGACCGATCAACTGCGTGTGCTCATCTGGGGCGCGTTCGCTCTGATCGTCGCGATGGTGCCGTTCATCCGCAACGTCTTCGGTCTTCTGGTGGTTGTCGCCGCCGCTGTCTTGTTCGGCGGGGTCGCGTTCTACGGATCGCCCAGCCTGCAGCTGCATTTCGGCTACGTAGCGATCTGGATTCTGCTGTTCGGCAACCTACGCACGATCGTCGAAGCAAGTCGGACCCGCTCGGGCACGTCCGACTTCGACCAGCTTCGCGCGCTTACCCACCTGCCCCGCGTTCTGTGGGTCGCCTTGCTGACCGTTATTTCGGTAGCAGCGGGGGTATTGGCGTGGCGCGTGCAATACCCGACGTGACCACGCACGCCGAAACTCTCCACGCCTCACCCCTCGTGAGTCTTTTTGGAGTCCCTGGACTCCAAAAAGACTCACGAGGGGTTGGGGGTCAGGCTTCGAGTCGGGCTCGAATGGTGGCGAGCCGCTCCTGGAGTTCGTTCTCGTCGATGACGCCCCGAGCCACCAGCGAATGCGCCAAGGCGACGAGCTGATTCTCGGGGTACGGCAGGCTGGGATAGACAGTCGCCGTAAGCGAATCCTCTTCGTCCCGCCGCTCTTTGAAGGTCGGGATATCGGTCGCGCAATTGGCGTGGTCGAGGGCGTCGCACATGCCGTCGAGGCTCGTCTTCCACGGCGGCAGCGGATTGGCGACGTTGTACTTTTCGGCCATGACCGGCCAGACCTGGTTGCGTTCGACGATGGCCTTCAGTGGCGCGATCTCGGTCAAGTTGGGCGCTCCGTCACTTGATGGGGTGGACGGCTGGACGGGTGTCGGTGATGACGTTGGTGGTCACCCCAGCCTTGGGCAGCGCGACGCCGATCAAACAATCGCGCGTGACGATTTCGGCCAACTGGTCCTCGGTCCAATCGTCGGTTCCCTCGGGCCGCATCGGCATCACCATGAAGCGGTGCTTCTGATTGGAATCCTGCACGTTGACAGTGACGCCGTCGGGCAGCGTGAGCCCGAATTCCTGGAGGACGGGACGCGGCCAACGGACCAGACGCCGACGGTAATTCGGTGTGCGATACCACTCGGGTGAATTGCCGAGGATCGGTCGCGGGTAGCACGAGCACAATGCGCACACGATCACGTTGTGCACGGTCGGGGTGTCTTCGAGGATCTCGAATGCCGTGAAATCGCTTGGCGTTCCGAAGCCCGTCGGTTCCAGCCAGTCCACGCCGACCGCTTTGCTCGCTTCCATCGGCTGAGAAAGCGCAAGCGCCTTGAAATCTGGGTCCAGCCAAGCTCGGGCTACGAGATGAGCCGCAGGTGTCGGACCGATCTGTTCGGCGAACTCGGTGAAGTGGCGGTGCTCCTCGGCCGTGAAAATGCCCTTCTCGATACAGAGTTCGCGCAGTGCGATCTCCAGCACTTCGAAGTCGGTGATTTCGTCGACCATGGGCGCAACGGTCCGCTGATGGTCGTGGTCGTGATCATGGTCGTGCTCGCTCATGCGACACCTGCTTTCAGCCAACGCTCGGGAATCTCGGTTTGCAGGCTGTCGCCCGGCGCGCCGGCGTAGCCGTGCCACAACGTGGCCATGTTGAAACGAACGACGTAGAACCACTCCGGCTTCGCGTCAGGCGTATCCCACGTCTCCTCCTCGGGAGCGGGACTTTCGTACGCGAGCGAGGCGATCTCGCCGACTGCTCCGCGCACGTATTCCGGTGTGCGCGTGTAGAACAGAGCTGGCAATTCGCGTACGACCACGGAATCGCCGACCTTGAATTTCGCCGGATCGGCCTTGCCGGCGAACACCTGCGGGTCGCCCTTGCCGACCGCGTGGATGTGGTGGGTGTTGCGCTTGACCTGTGAGCCGTCGCCCTCGAATTTCGGCTTGGCCTCCAACGTCTTTCCGGCCATGCCTCCGTCGTAGCGCTCTCTCACCTCTTCCATTCGCTCGCTCAGCTCGGTCAAGCCGAGTAAATGCTTCTCCACGAGGACTCGCGCGACGGCGAGCAGCCATCTCCCGTAATAGGGCAGGCCGAGGTACATGGTGCGGCCCAGGTCGACGTTGCCGATCCGACGGCGCTCCTCCGAGATCCAGATCCCACGCCACGCAAGCACTTCGCAGATCACGTAAGTGTTTTCTTCCCAGATCTCGTATTGCTTGTTCTCGTACTTTATCGGGGCGTCGGGTTCACCGCCCACATCGTGGTCGGTCTTCAGATACGCCCAAATGCGCTTGTGGTCAAGCAGATCTGGCGTCGGCGCATTCGGCAGTTCGGGATACGAAGACTTGAGCCGGGCGACCAGACCCAGTGCAGCTGCGCGCTCTTCGGCCGTGCTCATGGCGGCTCCCATCGTCGGGTGCGAAGGTTTGCGAATCAAATTTAAGCCTCAACATGGTCGGCGTAAATGATCTTTTAAAAAGATCCCCCAAATACCGCCCATATTTCCTCTCGTCGACCCTCACGCCAGGCCTACTGCAAATCTCGCCTTCCACGCACTACGGTCTGGGTATGTCAGAGAACGGCTTCGGCGACTTCGAGTTCGAGCGGAAGTTCTTCGTCCACGACGTCCCCGACGTGGTGGCCGCCGATCCCGCTCCTACGCTGATCGTCCAGGCCTATTTGTTCGCCGCAGACGGCTACGCCGTTCGCGTCAGAGTCCAAGGCACGGCACCGACCGAGGTGGACGCCACTCCCGCCGAACTGATCGATGCTCTCGGCGAATCGGCTGTAGGAACGATGGCAGCCAAGGGCCCGGCCGTCGGCGGCACGCGGTACGAAGCCGAACGTGCGCTCGATGGGCTGGTTGCCGGGCAGATCGTGCGACGCGCCGAACACGTGGTCGCGAAGATCCGTTACTCCTTCTGGCTCGACGAGGACGGCTGGATCATCGACCGATTCCTCGGCGCCAATGCTCCCCTGGTGGTCGCCGAAGTTGAGCGCAGCGGACCCGTCGTCGACCTGCAGATTCCGTCCTTTTGCGCCACCGAGATCTCCGAAGACGAGCGATTCAAGAACGAGCACCTCGCCTACCAGCCCTACAGCGATTGGGCAGAGGCGTATCGCCGGGAGCTTGCCCTCGTCGGTCCGCAGTTCGTGCACACCCTCGGCCGCAACCGCATCAGCGAAAGCTGAAGTTTTCGACCCTGCCTGTCACAAATCTGCGCCGGCTGTCGTCTTCATGTCGAATCACCCTCGACAGGAGGACGACATGACAACCAGCACCCGGGTCCCGGCGACCAAGCTCAGTGGACTGTACGGCGCACTCATCAAAATGGCGGCTCGCAAGATGCTCGGTCAGGTGCCTGATTCGCTCGGCGTGATGTGGAATCACCCAGCCGTCATGAAGGACTTGATGAAGATCGGCAACAAGGTCGACCACTGGGACCGCCTCGACCCCAACCTTGCGACCTTCGCGACGATGGCGGCTGCGGGATACGTCGGCTGCAGCTTCTGCCTGGACCTCGGCTACTTCATGGCCCACAACAAGGGCCTGGACGAGGTCAAGGCGCGGGAGGTTCCGCGGTGGCGTGAGTCCAGTGTCTTCACTCCGCTCGAGCGCAAGGTCATGGACTACGCAGAGGCCATGTGCCAGACGCCGGTGGCCGTGACCGACGAGCTGTCGGCAGCACTGCTCGAGGAGCTCGGCGCACCCGGCTTGATCGAGCTGACCGGCCGGATCGGCTTCATGAATCTCAGCGCGCGGAGCAACATCGCGCTGGGAATCCACTCCGCCGAGTTCGCTGACGCCTGTGGCTTGGCGCCTCTTGCCACCGCAGCGACGGACGTAGTGTCGTCGGCATGAGCGACGACCCCTTCGTCACCCACCGCAGCCTGCTCTTCACCGTCGCGTACGAGATGCTCGGCTCCGCCGCCGACGCCGAAGACGTGGTGCAGGAGAGCTGGCTGAAGTGGATGGGTGTCGACCAGGACGAGGTGCGCGAACCGCGCGCCTATCTGGTCAGGATCGTCACGCGGGCCGCGCTCGACCGGTTGCGAGCGCTGGCCCGTCGGCGGGAGGAGTACGTCGGCGAATGGCTGCCCGAGCCGCTGCTGACCAGCCCCGACGTCGCCGACGACGTGGAACTGGCCGACAGCCTGTCGATGGCGATGTTGCTCGTGTTGGAAACGCTGACGCCCACCGAGCGCGCTGTGTTCGTGCTTCGTGAGGTGTTCGCGCTCGAGTACGAGGAGCTGGCGGACGCTGTCGACAAGACTCCCGCAGCCGTCCGCCAGATCGCGCACCGGGCACGCGCCCACGTCTCCGCGCGTCGACCTCGATCGGACGTGACGCAGACCGAGGCCCAAGGTGTGATGGCTGCCTTCAAACGTGCCGTGGAGGTCGGCGACCTACAAGGCCTTGCTGACATCTTGGCCCCCGACGTCGTCCTGTTGGGCGACGGCGGCGGCATCAAGCAAGCAGTACCGCGGCCCGTTCTGGGTGCGGACAAGGTGGCGCGTCTGTTGGTTGCCGGGATGGCGAAAGTCGGGACCGGTCTCGTCTTCGAGCCGGCGCAGCTCAACGGTTGGCCCGCCCTCATCGCGCGCTTCGAAGGCGAACTCGACAGCATCATCGCGTTGCGGCTGGAAGATGGGCTGATCTCGGGGATCTACGCGGTCCGGAACCCCGAGAAGCTGACCCGCGTGGAGCATGAGACGTCCGTCAGGCGCTGACCGAAAGATGCGCGCCCAGCAGCACGGTGAGTTGAGCTCGCGCGTCGTCGAAAGGCTGGGTGGATTTCAGCGCACGGCTCTGCACGATTGCCCCTTCGATCACTGATAGCAGCAACCCTGCCAGCTGTCCGGCAGCGTCGCCGCGCACGCCGGCCGCGGCGAGACCGTGCGCCAACCGCGAGGTCCATGCCCTGAACGCCTGGCTGGCAGCTGCCTGCACGGCGGGGTCCAACTCGTCGAGCGCGGCCGCCATCATGAAAGACCCTTCGCGGTAGTCGCTCGTCTCGAGTGGGCGCCGCCAGAAGTCGAACAGCGCGTCCAGCCAGCCGTCGAGTGACGGCGCCGTCGCGAGTGCGTCTGCGGACTTACTGATGTGGGTGTGGACAACGCGAGAAACGATGCGCGCTGCGACCTCGACCAGCTCGCTCTTTCCCGACGGGAAGTGCTGATACATCGAGTTCCGTGACGCGTTGCTCCGCGCGAGAAGCTCCGACAAACCAGCGGCGTGCACGCCGTGCTCCTGCACGATCGAAATGATGCTCGAAATCAGTCGCGCGCGCGGGCCGGTGGTCATCAGTCTCCTTGTTGAACCGATCGGTTCATGCTATACGTTATACCAATGGACCGATTGGTTCACCGAGAGGGAAAAATGACCGCGACCATCGCCACCGCGACCCGAGTAACCCACGCCGCCCTACTCGGACTCGGTGCATACCGACCCCGCCGAGTCGTGCCGAACGCCGAGATCGTCGACCAGATCAACTCGACCGACGAATGGATCAAAACCAGGTCCGGCATCGAGGCTCGACGCTGGGCCGGCGATGACGAGACGATCGTGTCCATGAGCACGGCAGCGTCCCGCGACGCGCTGAAGGCCGCAGGCATCCGAGCCGACCAGGTCGACGCCGTTGTCCTCGCAACCTCGTCGCAGATGGTGCTCGGACCGTCGGCGGGCGCGGTCGTCGCCACGGAACTGGGCATGACCGACACCGCCGCATTCGACGTCTCTGCGGGTTGCGCGGGGTTCTGCTACGCCCTCGCCGACGCAGCGGCCCTTGTTCGCGCGGGCGAGGCTCAGTACGTGTTGGTGATCGGCGTGGAACGGCTGTCGGACCTTCTCGATCCGCACGACAGGACGTGTGCCTTCATCTTCGCCGACGGTGCAGGCGCCGCAATCGTCGGTCCGTCCGAGACCGAAGGAATCGGCCCGGTCGCGTGGGGCTCCGACGGCAGCCAAACTCAAGCAATCAAGCAGGACAAGGACTTTCAGCAGTACTTTGCCGAGGTCGCAGCCGCTGAGGCCGTCGGCGAGACAACGGTCCGGCCGTACATCCGCATGAACGGCAGCGCCGTGTTCCGCTGGGCGGTCACCTACTTGGAGAAGGCCTGCCGCGAGGCGCTCGACCGCGCGGGCGTGTCGGTCGAGGACCTGGATGCATTTGTTCCTCACCAGGCGAACGGCCGAATCACGGACGCGCTGATCCGCACGCTCGGACTCCCCGACACTGCTGCTGTCGCACGCGACATCGTCGAGACCGGCAACACCAGCGCAGCCTCGATTCCCATGGCAATGGAGCAGCTGCTGCGGTCGGGCGAAGCGAAGCCGGGCGACCTCGCCCTCCTGCTCGGATTCGGCGCAGGCCTCGCTTACGCGGGTCAGGTCGTCAAGCTCCCCGCGATCTGAGCGACACCGACACCGCTGACACCGGCGGTACCGTGACATATGGGTCTGTCTCGTCGGCAGCTGTTGCGGTTCGGCACGGCCGGTTCGGCGGCTCTACTGGTCGGGGCGGCGGCGGGCAGTCAACGGTTCCCGGCTCCGCGCTGGGTCGGTAGCTACCCTTTCGCGCTCGGGGTCGCATCAGGTGATCCGACGCACGACGGCGTGGTCTTGTGGACTCGGCTGGCACCGGACCCACTCGCCCCCGACGGTCTCGGTGGCATGCCGTTGGCGCCGGTGACCGTTGACTACGAAGTCGCGGACGACGAACTGTTTCGGCACGTCGTCGCGCGCGGATCGGTCGTCGCCACCCGCGCATTTGCCCATTCGGTGCATCCGGAAGTCCAAGGGCTGCAGCCCGATCGCTGGTATTTCTACCGCTTTCGGGCAGGCTCGGCGATATCCCCGATCGGGCGGACGCGGACCTCCCCCGCCCCAGGTGCACCGGTATCGACGATGCGGTTCGCGTTCGCCTCGTGCCAGTCGTGGAGCTCGGGCTACTTCACCGCATACGAGCACATGAGCGCCGAGGACCTCGACCTGGTCGTCCATCTGGGCGACTACATCTACGAGCGTGCGTGGCGGTTCGCCCGCGTGGGCGCCGAGGTCGATCCCGTCTTCCGCGAGGAGGCATACAACCTGACGGGCTATCGGTTGCTGTACGCGCAAGCGAAAGCCGAGGAGCCGCTGCGAGCCGCACATGCGGCGTTCCCCTGGTTGGTCACGATGGACGACCACGAAGTCGACAACAATTGGGCCGCCGATTCGCCGGGTCTCGGCTACGACTTCTACAAGATTCCTGCATTGTTTCGTCGTCGTCGCGCTGCGGCATTTCAGGCGATGTACGAACACCAGCCGCTTCGACTCGCTCAGCTGCCGTCGAACGGATCGATGCGCGTGCATCGTCGCTACAGTTTCGGCGATCTCGCCGACATCACCATGCTCGACACCCGGCAATACAGGACTGCGCAACCGTGCGGCGACGTCGTCACCGACTGTGCCGATCGGTTCGACCCAGCGGGCACGATTCTCGGCGCACAACAACGGGATTGGCTGCTCGATGGCTTCGGCAAATCCGCCGCGCGCTGGCAGATACTCGGCAACCAGGTCGCCATGAGTCAGACCGACAACGACCCCGGGCCCGGGGTCGCATTGGGTACGGACGCCTGGGATGGATACGTTGCCGATCGCAACGCCGTGCTCGGCACCGCAGCCGACCGTGGCGTGCGGAATCTCGTGGTAATCACGGGCGACCGCCATCAGAACCAGGCGTCGAATCTGCGCCGCGACTTCTCGACTCCCGAATCACCAGTCGTCGCAGCCGAATTCACCGGAACGTCGGTTACGACGGGCAACGACGGCGCGGACATGAACGACACCGGTCGGCGCCTGTTTGCCGCCAACCCAGACCTGAAGTTCTTCAACTCCCAGCGCGGTTACGTTCGCGTCGAACTAGACCGCTCGCTGTGGCGCAACGACTTTCGCGTCGTGCCGTATATAACGCGCCCCGGCGCGCCGATTTCTACGCGCGCTCAGCTCGTCGTCGAGGACGGGATTCCCGGCGTAGCAAACTGACCAACCGGGCATCGCAGAATCAGGATTCACCGGAATGCATCGTTAGCGCATCGTTTGAGAGTAGGATCGCCTGACGTCAGAAAACCGTATCAGGGAGGGGGCCACCGATGGTCCTCTCACCTGTTTCGCCGCTCCCGGAGCGACGTGGTCTGCAATGAACCCGGCCGATGGCCTGGATGACGCAGGCGAGGTGACGCCCGACAGCACGGACCCGAACGCTGGCTACACGGTCCGAACTGTCGCGCTCATGCTGGGAATCCCGGTTGCGACTCTGCGGAGTTGGACGCGCCGATACGGAGTCGGTCCGTCGGGGCATTGGCCAGGTCGCCATCGTCGCTACACACCCATCGACGTCGCGGTGCTGCGGCACATGCAAACTCTCATCCAGCAAGGATCGAGTTCGGTCGAAGCGGCACGTCATGCGATGGCTGCCAATCCGCGTCCGGCGGCCGATCCCGAGCAACTGCTCGCTGCAGCCATGCGCCTCGACTCACCCGCCGCCGCGCGCATCGTCGACGAATACATAGTCCATCACGGCGTCATCGCGACCTGGGACCTGCTGTGCCGTCCAGCTTTCGTTGCGATCGAGGCTCTGCAATCGGACGGCGACGGCTGCATCGACGTCGAACATCTGTTGTCGTGGACGGTGACTCGCTGCTTCCAGGGCGTGCCACTCTGGCCCAGCGAGTCGGCAGCGTCGGTTGTTCTGGCCTGTGCCGACGAAGAAACCCACTCCCTTCCCCTTGAAGCGCTGCGGGCCGCGTTGAGCGAGCACGCCGTCTCCGTGCTCATGCTCGGCGCAGCCGTCCCACCTTCGGCGCTCGTGGATACCGTCGCGCGACGGACTTCCGAAATATCTGTCGTTCTATGGGCACAGACTCCACGTACGGCGCACGTCAGCTCGGTGCACGTGGTCCAGGCCGCAGGCGCGCGGGTGCTCGTCGCCGGTCCAGGCTGGAACGCATCAGAACTCCCCGACTCCGTGGTTCAGCTCACCGGCCTCGGCGATGCGGTCCAGCACCTGCGCTGACCTAGCGAGTTCAGCCGGGATACACCCCTGCGATCGGTGCGCTGGCGACGGGGATCTGGTCGGTGATGGTGCCGGTCGCGGTGTCGTAGATGTCCAGCGTGGAGCCTTGTGTGTTCAGCGGTGCGAAGTATGCGAGCGTGAATTTGAACGGCTGCAAGAAGTCAGGGACGTTCGAGCCTGGCCCGCGACGACCAACTTCGCCGCAGCGCCAATCTTCACAGCCTTGCCTCCAATTCGTCCGCCATTCAAGCTGACCTCGGCGGTCGTTGGATTCACTTTCGATGAGCGGTCGAGGTCGAATCTGCGCCGGCTCGCCCGCCTGCCCGAAAGTAGCTGGGCGCCGTTCCTTCCCAGCGTTTGAAGGCGTGGGTGAAGTTCGCCGTTTCTGCGTAGCCGAGTTGTTTCGCGATCTCCTCGACAGTCAGTTCGGTGGCCAGCAATTCGATCGCACGCTTGCGCCGGACCTCGTCCAGCAGTTCACGAAACGAGGTGCCCTCGGCTGCGAGACGACGCCGCAGGGTCCGCGGATCGATATGCAGTCCGTCGGCGACGGCAGGCATCGACGGCAACTCCCCGGGATTGTGGAGCAGCCTGCTACGGACCTGACCGGCGATGCCGACGCGCGCCAACCGTCGCTCGAGGAGGTCCTGGCACTGCCGCTCGAAGGCGCGCGCGGTGTTCGCGTCCGCTTGCGGCAGCCGAAGGTCGAGCATCGAGCGCGGCAGCACCAGCCGGTTACTCCGCTGATGTGCGTGCACGCAATCAGGGGGCATTCGTAGCTCTTCCCCGAGTAATGCGGCACGCTCGCTGTCCAGCGTGGTTTCCAGCCGACGAGGTACAAAGTCGACCTGCGCTCCGCGCAAGGCTGCGGCGAGCCCAGCGACGTCACGCTCGACGACGAACGGCCTCACATCGGCCGGCAACTCGCTGTCGTCTGCGAACACGTACGCGTCGTCGGCGTCGCTTTCGATCGAGAAACGCAGGTGAGTCGGCGATAGCGCGAGAAACGGGATCGCCCGCTCGACCGCCTCTCGCAAGGTCGGGCCGGCGAGCAGCATGAATCCGATCACGCCTGATCGACCTATCGTCGAGTGCAGGCCGACCTCGATGCCGACGCCTGGGCGATCTCCGAGTCGGGCAACGAGGTTTCGGATCACATCGAATTCCTGATGCGCCCAGATCTCTGCGTTCTCGTCGTTGAGGTCGCCCTCCGTCAGTCCGGTGCCCACGAGGCACTCCGCCGCAGTCATTCCGTGCGCAATGCCTGCTTCGACCATGATTCGCACGCCCTCGGTGCCGCGCGGGACCGCCCATACCGGAGCAACAACCATTGTCCGAAAATACCAAATGAATGTCCTGAGGGAACATTCAGCCGTTGGACAAAAGTGCCTAATCTGTAAACCATGACGACCGCCACTGCTGTCAATGCCGACACCGGCCTCGCCGACGATCTTCAGGACCTGTACCGAAAGGCGAAGGCCGAAGTCGGCGACGACGACCTGGCCCACATCCGCAACGTCACCGCCTACGGGCAGGCGATCAACGCGCGCCGCATCGAGTTGCTCCATGACGGCAGCCCGCGCGCCATCGTCCGCGCCGCCGTACTCGAAATGCTGTATCGAGTGATGCAGTTTTCCGAACTCGGCCACAACATCATTCACGGCAGCTATGACGACTTGCCCAACGGCGGCGAGTACCACTCCGAGCGGTACCAGTGGGACTTCAACGTCGACGTCGACCACTGGAAAGTGATGCACCACGAAGGGCATCACCCCAACACCAACGTCATCGGCAAAGATCACGACCTCGGCTACAGCATCGCCCGCGGCATGGCAGGCCAAGATTGGTACGGCCACCACGTTGCACAGAGCGCGATCATCGCCGGACTCTTGGCAGCTGCACCGCAGGCCGCCCCTTTCTTTCTGGCCAACGTGGCGCGCCTCGTCGCGGAGCGACCTTTCCTGAGCAGTTACACGCTGCGGGCACCCGCCGAAATCGCGGCACGTGACGCGGTTCAGCGGTACCTGCGCGAGCCGTTGTCGACCGGTTCGAAGTTTTTGCCGGCCGTTGTGTCCAACTATTTCGGTGGCGTCGCTGGTTATTCGGCGGTCCTCTTCCTCGTCCTCATCGAACATCACGCGGGTGAACTCGAGATCTTCGCTGATCCGGGTCCGGACGAGACGCGAGATCAGTACTACGAGCGCCAGTTTCGGGCGACCAGGAACTTCCTACGCAGCCCCGAGTTGGACAACTACCTCGAACGCGTCCTGCACGAAGAGGTGCCGTTCGACAATCGCCCCGATTTCCGGATCTTCTACGGCGGCCTCGACACGCATGTCGAGCATCACCTGTTCCCGGATCTGCCGCCCTCGAAGCAACGCGAGATCGCGCCGGCCGTGCGAGAAATCGCGGCTCGGTATGGCCTTCCGTACCACGAGACGCCCCTGCTCGACACCGTGCCGATGATGGTGAAGGTGTTGGCAGGCTTGTCGATTCCGCTAGGCGAACGAGAGTTCGGTCGCCCATTGCGCCTGTTGGCCCAGCCGCTGTCGCTGGTCCGTCGGCTCGCGTTCGGAGCCACTTACAAAACGTTGCCGGAGGCGCCGTACCTCGATAAGCCGCGGTTCTACAACGTGCCGGTAAAGGTCCTGTCGTCGAGGTCGGTCGCGAAGGGCCAGGCCCGATCGGTCCGGCTGCAGAAGCCACGCGGCTGGGACGACGTGACCTGGGAGGCCGGCGCGTTCGTATCGATCCGCGTCGAAGTCGGCGGCGAAGTGCTCGTACGTCAGTACAGCCTCGTTCGCGACAGCGACTCGTCGAACACCATGGAGATCTGCATCAAGCGCGTCGTCGGCGGTCGTGCCTCGAACCTGCTCAACGACGAACTAAGGGCCGGAAAGTACGTCACTCTCGTCGGCGTACCGACCACGTCCGGCGGTCTTGCCATGCAGGCGACACCCCGCAAGTCGCTCTTCATCGCCGGTGGCGTCGGCATCACGCCGATCATCAGCCAGCTCCGTCGGATCGCGCGTGAGGCGTCAGGTTCGGATGCGGTATTGCTCTATTTCAACCGCGACGATCGGTCGATCATCTTCGAGCGCGAGCTGCGAGATCTGGCCCGTCGGTCCGGCATCACGGTGCACTTCTTCACGGACCGACCGTCGCGCCGCAACCACGTCACCTCGGACCGACTTTCCGAGCTACTGATCAAGCGCCACGTCGGAGACCTTGCCGAACGCGAGACATTCGTCTGCGCGCCACCGGCGATGATCGACATCGCCCAGCGCGCCTTGAGCAACCTCGGCCTACCCGACGAGCGTTTCCACACCGAGTCGTTCACCACGCCCGAACTGGAACGCCCCGTCGACGATGGCAGTCGCTATACCGTCCGTTTTCGCCGCAGCGACAGCTCGGTCGAAATCAACGGCGCCACAACGCTGTTGGAAGCGGCCAGCCGAGCAGGTATCCGAGTCCCGACCGGCTGCGAACGAGGTCTGTGCCGTGCCTGCGTGACCCCGAAGCTCAGCGGCACAACGCAACTGGAAGCCGACGGTGCCCAATTGGCTCGCATCACGGTCTGCAACAGTCTGGCGTGCTCCGACATCGAGCTCGACCTCTAAGTCCCACGAGAGTGCAGTTGTTCAGCCAGTTCGATCCGAATCTGCCTGAACAACTGCACTTTCGGTGCGGATGGTGCGGCTACTTCCTCCGGCGGATCAAAACGACCACCACCACGATCACGATGATCAAGATGATCAGCCCCACGCCGATGCCGATGAACTTCCCGATGCCACGCGATCGCTTGCGTTTTTTCGTTTTCGCGACCGTGCTCGTGTCTTGATCGGTTGTCCTCGCTTCGCGAGGTGCATTCGGTATCTGCCCGCGCTGCTGCGCACCGAAATCGACAATCGCGCTCGATGGCGAGAGTGCGGTCGACTGCGCAGACACCGGCCGCGCCAGCAACGCCGACATGCCGCACGTCATGATCACCACCAGTGCACCGGCGAGAGCGAACGCGACAATCGGGCACGGGAGTCGTTTGTCATACGTTCGAGCATCCCCGATCGCCGCACGATTTGTCGCAAATTCGGAGTGCTCAGCGAGTTGCGCGGTTCAGTTCCACCGCTTCGCGAATCAAGGCGACGAACGCATCCTCGTCGAGTTCGTCATCTTCATACAGGTCGATTACGCGTCGCACGCCTGTGCTCGCCGGATCGAATAGGCCGTCTGCATCCGTGAGCGACGACCCTTTGTGGAACGTCACCTTGACTTTGTCCTTGTAGGTTTCGAGCGTGCAGATCAGCCCGGAGAGCGAAAATGTCGGCACGCCATCGGGATTGGATGCCTTGCGCCACTTCGCCTCTTCGACGATCTCCGGGTCGGCCCGTTCGATCAAGGACCGGATCGCGTCACGTCGGGCAACTCGCCAATCGGTGCTCATAGCCCACACCGTACCCACGGACTTATCAGGAACACAGGAAGAGGCTCTCCCCCGAATCCGGGAAGTGCCTCTCGACTGCCATATCCAGTGGAGCTAAGGGGACTCGAACCCCTGACCCCCACACTGCCAGAGTGTTTTCAGCTGTACTCGACTGTGCCGATGCGTATCGAATTGCCTGGTCAAAGGGGTTTTGTCGTCTCACGGGTGCCGGGTTGTTCGCATCGTTTGGGCGCCTCTTGGGATATTTTCGGGATACGCACGCACTCAGCTCGTCGCCGTAGCACGCCATACAGTCGTCGTGGTCGAAAGACATTCGGCCTATATATTTGCTCACTTCGCGGGCGGAGCCCACTGGAGTGGGCTCGGCCGATCGATCGATCATAGTGCTGCGTAGTTTCGTCCCCAGCGGCTTTGGGGAAGACCTGACACCTCACGAGTGCACTACAATAAATTCCGACCGGTTAGCCAGGTGATTCGGCAACAGCCTCTCTTTGGCCAAGTCCAGCGCGTTTCAGTCGCCGACTCGCTTCGCGCGAACCGTCCGGGTTCCGGTCGCTTCCGGCGTGCCATGCGTACTGGGTGCCTCACATGCAATACGGGCGGGACTTCGCCCGACACGAGTACGACGCCAGGCAGCTCTCGCAACATGTCCACCGTCACCTCGTTGACGTGCTCGAGCCCAGTCTCGAGCGCCACTGTGACTCCTTGGCCCATCACTTCGCCGTATCCGGACCGCTCCTCGGTCAGGAATGACCGCCAGGTGAGCCGAGAGTGCTTGGAACCATTTGCGATTTCTCTGCACACGGGACGAGCTGTGGATTGTGCTTTGAACAGGGTCAACAGTTCGCTTTGCGGATCCTTGCTCTTCGGTGCTCGGACTCGGGTCTGCTTTCAGCCACTCGCGTAGATGACAGGCGTCCTGGAAATAGTGAAACACCGCGTCTCTGCACTCGGCTGCCGATGGAGATTTGACAGACCGCAGCACTCCGCATTTTCGACAAGGACCGCAACATGCGGTCGTAGTGATTGCGCCAGGTTTCTTCGAGCACAGCCGTTCCTCTCACTTACCGCGCGAGCGCGTCCGTTCTGACGCGTAAAATGCTCTCGGAGATGTCTTGCGACCGCTAGACCGAGCTGTGTTGGTAGCGGTGCTGCATGTTCTTTCAGGAGAAGCGGTCGAGTCAATTATCGGATTTGCTCGTTCGTGCTACCCGACCCCAGTAAGCTTCACCTACAAAATCGATCAGGTCCACGCAAAGCGCGACGCCTGCATTTAGGTGGCATCGAAATGAAATCCATGACTGAATTTCGCGGAGTTCGCGTCATTCTGATGGAACTCGTGATCGTAGCGTTGTGCGCCGTGTTCAGTCCGATTGTGTTCGCGCCAACGCCAGCGGCAGCCGACGATTCGCCGTTCGACCTGAATTCGATCGATCTGGGACTAAGCCCGACCACGTCGATCAGCGCTGCAGACGGTCGAACCACACTCACCCTGCCGATTCCCGATGGGACCCGCGCGACGACGTTCACCGCCAATGCAATTGTCCCCGCTGGTGTTTGGCGCGGCTGGCTCGACGTGTCGGTCGGTGATCGACTACTTTCCCGCACAGACGTGCCCGAGGGTGCCACAACGGTGCCGGTCAGGGTCCCCCTGGATTCGGCCGTACCGGAACCGCCAGACAGCGTGATCGTTCTCAGTCTCAAGTCGACGATGCTGCCGTTGGATCGGTATTGCTCTTTCATTCCGCTCGACACGCAGTTGATTCTGCGCGATCAGCTTGTCAGTTATCTCGGCTCACCGACAGCGCCCTCGACGATCGCAGACTTTCTGCCACCGGTTCTCCAGCAGTTCACCGTGTTCATTTCCGACCAGCCGACTGCAGAGCAGTCTGACGCAGCAATTTCGCTCACCGCAGCGATCGTTGCGCACTACGGAGCGCAGCCGGTACGAATCGTGCTCAGGTCCGATCGGGAATTGTCGAGCGCCCCACCGGACCGGCCGTTCGAACGGTCCGCGGCGGTTCGCGCCAATTCCGACGGAAACACCGAACTGATATATCCCGAGGAGCCCGCACCGCCGCGGCTGTACATCACGGGGACCGGTACCGCTCTGCTCGATCAGGTCCGGCTGGTCACGAGCAATCTCGCTGCGCTCGCGGTTTCGACGAGCGCCAGCGCAGGCGCCGGCACACCGCCCCCGATCTTGGCGGCCGATTCGATGACGCTGACCGATCTCGGGATCAGCGGCCCGAGCGCAACCGGAATTACGCACGTCACCGTGTCGGTCCCGCTCGACCAGACCCGGCTCGGCAGGGCCGCCCGCAATATTCGAGTGCATCTCATCGGTACGTACACGCCGTTGACTGCCAATGCCGGCGGATCCCTATCGGTGTCGGTCGGTGGCCGGACAATCGCAACTTGGCCCGCGGAAGCCGACGGTGTTCTCGATCGGTGGATCGACGTGCCAGCAGCTGTTCTGGGCCGCGTGACCAACCTCGACGTCGCGTTTCGTGCTGGATCCGACCTCGGGTGCGGAAACGGTCCGACGGTGTCGCTGAGCATCGACTCGTCGACGGTCGTGACATCGGCGGCGTCGGGTGCGCCGACTCCGCCGGGATTCGAGTCGTTGCCGCAAGCATTGCTCCCGCAGGTGCCGGTTGCGTTGACCGAACAGGACTTCGCGAATACAGCGCGTGCGGTCGCCATCGTCGCCGGACTGCAGCGTATGTCAACGGGTCCACTTGCGCCCGAGCTGGTTTCGGCCACGGACCTCGTCGGCGGCAACTCGTCGGGAATTCTAATCGCCCCGAACGGCAACGTGCCGGACGGGGTCGAACTACCACTGCGGACCACGGAGGGAAGCACTCTGACCTTCACCGACCCGCACGCCGCATTCGAGCAAGCGATCACGCTTGGAAGCGAACTGCGCTACGGCACATTGCAAGTCGCCTACGACCAGCAGGCGAACCGGACGCTGCTGGTCGCTACATCTGTTGATGCCGCCGAAGAACTCGATCGTGCGCTGGGTTGGCTGAGCGCCGACACGCGGCGCTGGTACGCGTCGAAGGGCGAGGTGCTGTTCGTCGCACCCGGCCGTGAGCCGGTGACTCTTACGTCGCCGGCTGCGGACAGTCCAACATCGGCGACCACGCCGGATTCCGGCAAACTGTCGATCGGCAAGGTCCTGCTCGCGAGTGTCGCTCTGTTGGTCGTCCTTGCCGGCGGATACCTCCTGCTGCGCCGGCGCCGAGCGAGCGCCTAGGGCCGGAGAATGAGCGCGACGACAGCGACGGCCGATCGACCGGACGAAGCTTTCTCAGTTCGCCAGGTGCTCGAACATGCCGTGCTCGTGTTGGCAATGCGCTGGCTGTTCCTGGTGGTATGCGTCGTCGTCGCATTTCTGCACACGTGGGAACGCGTCGTCGACGAAGCACTGTCGGGCTCGGTGATCGGCTACGTCTTCGTGCTTCCGATACTCGCGGGCATTGCCGGACAGGGCATTGCGCGTCGCCGCAGCGGCGAACTGCCGATCCACGATCGGCAGATCGACACGATTGTGGGCGGACTCGGGGTAATCGTCACTATTGCGATCGAGGGTTTGTGGTTGCGGCGCTACGACAACCAATACTCGCTGTCCCACCTTGATCTCCTGGCCGCGACTGTTTTCAGTGCCAGCGGGGCGATCCTGCTGTTCGGTCTGCGGCCAGTTGCTCGGTTCTGGTCGGTGTGGCTGTTGTTGCTACTCACGGTGAACCCGCTCCTGTATCGCATGGTGGCAATTGCAATGGGCGGCAGTCGATTCGATTACAGCTTCGTGCTGGTGCTTATCGCCGGTGTGGCGGGCGGCATAGCCGTGGCACGTACTCCGCGACGCGCGCTGTGGGGATTCGTATGCACAGTGATTATCGGCCTCTTGACGCTGTGGTTGGTGCAGAGCGTATGGCCGAACGCTCATGTCATCGTTTTGCAGTTGGTTCCCACGGTGACCGCCGCGATCACCACAGGTACCGCATTCTTTCTTTTTGCCCGCCGTGGGCGAACCAAGCGGCCACTCGGCCGGACAGTTCTTCCGACGACTGCGCGTACGGTCGTGCGGTCCGGACTCGCACTTGCAACTGCGACTGTTGTGCTCTTCTTTCTCCCGTTGCCGCCGGTTTTTCCGGAGATCACGACAACGGGACCGCCGGGTTCGGCGAGTGAGCCGCTCGGTGTGCCCACGGGGTGGGGACAGGTCGGCATCGAGGAATACGACTGGGTCCGTTCGTTCTTCGGAAGGGACGCCCGTCTTGTTCGGCAGACCGTCCTCGCGAACGCAGGAAACCCGGGTTGGGATGCGCGGTCCAGGCCTCGGCGACTGGTGGTCGACACGCTGACGACCACCAACGCCGTGACTCTCGGGCTGTACCCGGAAGCGACGCTCTACCGACTGGCGAACACCCGAACCAGTCGGACTTTGGAACTCAAGCTCGGTCACGGTGTGACAGGTTCGCTGTACACGTCCGTCAACGATGATCTGCTCCTGACGTGGACGAAGTTGGTGTTCACGTGGATTCGCGACAATTCAACGCAGCGGGTCACGGTGATCAGCGTCGACAATCACGAATCCGACGCTGAGTTTCCGGTTGCCGCACCGTCGATGGCGTCGAACTTCGGAACCAGCATCGCAGTCTTCCTGCGGGGCAACCACATCGCGGCCAACGAGAACCCGGACTTCAAGGATCTCGATCTGCTGACCGAGTTCGGCACACGGCTGGTATCGGCGCAGTTCGAGCGAGCGGGGGGCGCGCCATGACGGCCGAGCGCCCGCCGAAGGTGGGAACCGAGACTGCAGAGTTTCGTGAGATGGCGCTCGACGACGCGATCAACGGACTGGCGCGACGGGACCCGATGGCCTCCGCTGCAGTCGCTTTCGTGCCCTGGCAGAAGTACACCGCGATCTTGACGGTGGTCGCGTATCTCGCGTGCTTCGTCGTCTGGCCGAAGCCGACGCTTATCGTCTTCAGCGTGGTGTGCACGGCCCTTTATCTCGCGATGATGGTCGACCGGGTGCTGATCTTTACGCGCGGACTCGATGCGTCGGCGATCATCACGATCAGCGACGAACGGGCGCTTGCTATTCCGGATCACGACTTGCCGCACTACACAATCTTGGTCCCTGCGTACAACGAGCCCGAAGTCGTCGGCGACCTCATCGCAGCGATGACCGCGCTGAACTATCCGCACGATCGATTGCAGGTGCTGCTGCTGCTCGAGGAGGACGACGACGTCACCATCGACGCCGCCCGCCGGTCGGGTGTCAGCGATGTGGTCGACGTCGTGCTGGTCCCCGCAGGCGAACCACGTACCAAACCGAAAGCATGCAACTACGGGCTGCATTTCGCCACGGGAACAATCGTGACGATCTTCGACGCCGAAGACCTGCCCGAACCGCTGCAGCTGCGCCGCGTGGTCGCGGCGTTTGCTCGGGTCTCCGAGTCGGTCGCGTGTGTCCAAGCCAAGCTCGCGTTCCACAACGGCTCGCAGAATCTCCTGACGGGGTGGTTCACCGCGGATTATGCGTTGTGGTTCGGCTACCTGCTACCAGGCTTGATGAAGAGCAATGCGCCGATTCCGCTCGGCGGCACATCGAATCACCTGCGCCGCGATGTCATCGAGCAGATCGGTGCATGGGACGGGTTCAACGTCACCGAGGACGCCGACCTCGGTGTTCGGATCGCGTCAGCCGGTTACTCCACGGCGGTACTGGATTCGACAACGCTCGAAGAGGCGAACAGCGATCCGATCAACTGGATCCGACAGCGGTCTCGTTGGTACAAGGGATACCTCCAGACCTGGCTCGTCCACATGCGACGACCGCTGCGGACCTATCGGGCGCTGGGTGCGGTCGGCACCTACCGGTTTACGCTGTTGCTCGCCGGCACGCCGATATCGGCCTGCCTCAACATGATTTTCTGGTTCACGACAGTCACCTGGTTGCTCGGGCAGCCGGCCCTCGTCGTGGAACTGTTCCCGACCTACATCTACTACTTCGCGCTGATTTCGATGATCGTCGGAAACATCGCCACCATCTACATGTACCTGGTCGCCTGCCGCGAAAGTGACAACGCGCACCTGCTGGTGCCGTGTCTCACGATGCCCTTGTACTGGCTGATGATGAGTGTTGCCGCGCTCAAAGGGTGCTGGCAGCTGATTCGCAATCCGTCGTACTGGGAGAAGACTTTTCACGGACTGACCGCGCCTGCCGATTCGGATCCGATCGAGGCGTCGAAATGAGGCGCGGGCCTGTCGCTGTTTTCGGATCGGCCTTTGCGGCATACCTTGCGTTCGGGCTGACACTCAGCGTTCGTTTCGGCTTCATGATGGGTGATGCGTTGAGCCGCACCTCGGCGGCGCAGTCTGTACTGTTCAGTCGCGATCCGCATGTCGGCGCAATAGGTTTCATCTTCACGCCGTTGACAGCGCTGCTGCAATTGCCGATTGTTGCGTTCTCCCAATGGTGGCCGGCACTGACCCGCTACAACATCACCGCAATCACGATATCGGCGCTCTTCATGGCCGGAGCGGTCGTGATGATTCACGGTATCTGTCGTGACCGCGGCTGCGGTGCCATCCAATCCGGTTGCCTTACAGCCCTGTTCGCATTGAATCCGCTGATTGCGAGTTACGGCGCCAACGGGATGAGTGAAGCAGTCTTCCTGTTCTTCATGTGCTGGGCCGTGCGCAGGCTGATCCGGTGGTGTCACTCCGACGACGTCCACGATCTGTTGCTCGCCGGTCTCGCGCTCGCCTTCGGCTACCTGACGCGCTACGACGCCGTCGCGGCTATTGCCGCCGCAGCCTTCGTGGTTGTCGTCGTGACACTTTCGCGAAACGGTTGGGGCAACGCGTCCACGCTGGTCCGACGTGCGGTCCTCGATGCGGTCCTGGTGGCAGTCCCCGGCACTGCGGCGTTCATCGTGTGGTCGGCGACGAGCTGGTTGATCACCGGCCAGGCGCTCGCCCAGTTCTCCTCGGCCTACGGCAATTCGGCGATCCTCGAGCAATCAGGCGGTGGACCGACGGGTGGGCGCCTGGACAACCTCTCGTATGCGCTCGGCGAGATATTTGTGCTCGCACCGGCGCTGGTGGTCATGCTCGCCGTCGTCGGCGTAGTGGCGTGGCGGCGGCGGGATCTGGAATTCGTCGTCGCCCCGCTGCTGTTCGGTGCGGTCTTGGCATTCCAGGTGGCGAGCTACGTACTGGGAACGACATTTGGGTTCATTCGCTTCTACATCTGCGCCGTGCCCCTGCTGATTGTCCTTGCCGCACAGTTGACGTCCGCGCGGGAAGGCGCGTTCCACGCGAAGCGTCCGGGTGCGTACAACCGCAGCCCGCGACCGGCCCCTCGACACACCAGAGTGCTTGCGTTCGCCGGCGTAGCAGCGGTTGCCGTCGGAATGCCGATCACCGCATATGGTGTGCTGCAACCACGTTTGGCCCCGCAGCAATACGCGCTCGGATACCTGTTCGACGAGTCTCCGTCGGCGTCGCCGAGCGCCACCACCGCGAAGCGAATCATTGCGTCGTTCGGAACCGAGCGCAGGCTCGCCGAGTATCTGGACGCCAAGGGACTGCCGCCGGGATCGGTCCTCACCGACACGGTGTACGGCTTCGCGGTCCTCGCCGCGTCCAGCCGTCCCGAGCAGTTCGTTGTGCCGTCGGACGAAGACTTCACCGAGGTTCTGAACGACCCAGGCGGTTACGGCGTTCATTTCATCTTGACCGTGCCCAACAAGGGACGCGGCGAATCCGACGCAGTCAATCGGCGGTACCCGACGATCTGGGAGAACGGGGCAGGCGTGGGAACGCTGTCCATCGAAGTTCCGAACGACGGTGCGGATCAACCGGTTTGGCGAGTATTCGAAGTACTCGGCAGGCGTTGAACGACGGACTCGAGAGGACTGGCGAATGCATAACCGGGCACGGATCGGCGGCGCGCTCGCGGTCGTGCTGGCGTGTGTAGCCTCCGGCTGTTCGAGCGACGGCCTGCTGTGGTCGGCCGACCAGACCGTCACCGTGTCGATCGCGATCGTCGACAACGCGCAGATGCAAAACGCAGTCGCTCTCTCGGCGGAGTTCGAACGCGAAAACCCCAACATCGAATTGAAGTTCGTTCAGCTGTCCGAGAACGAAGCGCGTGCGACGATCGCGGCCGCGGTGAGTACGGCAGCCGACGACTTCGATGTCGTGATGATCAGCAACTACGAAACCGAGCAGTGGGCCGAGAACGGCTGGCTGCGCGACCTGTCCGGCTACATCGCGCGGACTCCGGGCTACGACGAGGCCGACTTCATCCCTTCGCTGCGCCAGTCGCTGTCCCACGACGGGAAGATGTACTCGGTGCCGTTCTACGGGGAGTCGTCGTTCCTGATGTATCGCAAGGACCTGTTCGAGGCAGCCGGGATGACGATGCCGGAGCGGCCGACTTGGGTCGAGGTCGAAGAGTTCGCAGCGCGATTGGACTCCAAGACGAACGGGCAGTCGGGCATCTGCCTGCGTGGCAAGCCCGGTTGGGGTGAGGTGCTGGCCCCGTTGAACACGGTGATCAACACCTTCGGCGGCAGGTGGTACGACGAACAGTGGAATGCACAGCTGACCAGTCCGGAAGTGACACGGGCAGTTGACTTCTACGTCGACCTCGTGCGTCGTTACGGTCAGCCAGGCGCTGCGGCAAGCGGGTACCTCGAATGCGCGACGGAGTTCTCGCAGGGGCACGCCGCGATGTGGTACGACTCCACAGCGGCGGTGTCGACTCTCGAGGACCCGGCGACCAGTCAGGTTGTCGGCAAGGTCGGCTATGCGCCGGCCCCGATCATGTACGAGGCCAACTCGGGCTGGCTGTACACCTGGTCGCTCGGGATTCCGGCGAGCAGCGAAAACCCCGACGCCGCATGGAAATTCGCGTCGTGGATGACCAGCAAGGAATACATCCGGTTGGTAGGCGCTCGGCTGGGGTGGGCACAAGTTCCGCCCGGGAGCAGGGTTTCGACGTACGAGATCCCGGAATACCAGACGGCATCCGCGGCATACGGGCCATTGACAATCGCCGCTATGGAGGCGGCAAATCCGGAGTATCCGACCTTGCTTCCTGTGCCGTACAACGGCATTCAGTTTCTGACGATCCCCGAGTTCAGCAGTCTCGGCAACCGTGTAAGCCAACAGATCAGCGATGCGATCGCGGGCAGAAACGACGTAAGGGACGCTCTCGCGCAGTCGCAGGGGTACGCAGCGGCAGTCGGGGATGCCCACCGGCGCTAGCGACCGAGCTAAGACTGGTCGGCGTGCCGGGCAATCACCGACCACAACGGATCGTCGTATCCGACGTCGTAGGTGCAAGCCTGGGGTCGCGGGTCCGGGACGAAGGCCCAGATCAACGCACCTGCAGCTCCGGCCGTGCGCTGACCTTGGAGCTTTACGTCGATGTTGGCAGCGCGGGCGGCGATCGATTCACAAGATCCGGCCAATTCGCCGACCTCGGCGACGAGTAGCGGTTTACCCAACTCGGCTGCCTGATGCAGGCGCCGAGCCAGACCGTTCGACACGTCGCCAGGCAGCGCGACTCCGCTGGCGCCGTAGTCGTGATACTGCAGCACGTCGACGAACGGGGACTCACCGACAGTTCGGTACTCGTCACCTTGTGCACCGCATTGGCCACCGCCCGCCAGTCCGGCAGTGATGAGAGTTCGAGGGTCGTGTCGACGCAGTTCCGCGCCGGCCGTGTCGAAGAAGGCGCGGAGTACGGTTGCCGCGTCTGCCGTGCACTCACGCAAGGACCACGAGCATGCCGCGTCCAGGCAGCTGCTGGTTTCCGGCTCGCCGACCAGTTCCCACGCCGCAAGGGCTTTCGAGTTCTTCCAGCGGTCGACGGCAGTCGCCATCCAGTCGCGAAAGCTGAGTGCGGGCCGCAGTGCGGCCTGTTGCCAACCATGGACGTACCACGCCCGCTCTTTGAACTCGTTGCCATCACACGAGCCGTCTTGTGGTGCGAGTACCGGGATCAGCAGTTGGTCATGCGTTTCGGCTGCGGCGAATACAGCGTCGATCGACGCGAAATCCCGTGCACCGGTGACGCGATTCGTTGCCAAGGCTTGAAACGCGTTGAACCGGACGACGGAACGAGGCGGCAGGGCGCCGAAGAACCGGTCCAAATCGACTGTCGCGCCGCAACCGGCGTTGATGTCCCAGTCTGTCGCCAGCTGATATGCGTTGAATCCGTATGGCTGCCAGCGTTGCCCGTCGAGCAGCAGGTTCCCACTGCTGACCGTGACGCGACCAACCGTCACTTGCGCGTTGCTTTCGCCACTCCAACCGACGGATACTGCGACGACGATTCCGAGCACCATCGCCAGTCGACCGATCATTCCTTCACCCTAGCTATTGGCGGGCGCCAGTCGACCTAGGCTGAGCGCGCACCGTCGCTTTACGAACATCCTTCTGCGGAGGCCCGCCGCTGGGTCCGCAATCCGCAGGACGAGTGGCCACATCCGCTGACACCTTCGTCGATCGTGAATCGGACCGCGCAACTCAATCCGATACCCCAGTCATCTCCCCGACAACACGGGTAGGAACACCGCAGTTCCCGGTTCTCGTTGCACTCAGCGATTCGCTGCGTGTCCTCGGTCGTGGTGCCGGGCCGGATACCGCCGTCGATCTCGGCGCGCTTGACCCACGTTCGCAACGCCTCCGGAGCACCCCCCCAGTTGCGCAGCGGTCCGCGGCAACGCACCCAATCGCGTCACTGGATCCCGTCGCGCTTCGACCGCCATCCTCGCTGCCCGCTCCCGCAACTCCTGGGCCTGTCAGAACAACGGTGGATCTGAACGTGGTCTGACACGCCGAGCGCGAGCTTGGCGGGAAGGATCGACGATGACCGAAGCACTAGATCCCATGGCAACCGACGTGGATCAACACCAGTTGGTCGCGGTCGGTGACGCGAGGTCGATGCCATGTGGAGCCTCGGTGTCGGACATTCGGGTGTGACGTGTCTGGTGGGGGTAGTCGATGTCGGGGTCGTCGCTACCGATGACCTGCGCTGCTTGCTCGGCGAGGTCGGCCTCGGCTGCGGTGGGAATCGGATCGAGAATGGTCATGCGTGCTCCTTCTCGGGGTTGAGTCCGGCTCTAACGGTTGTGGGCCGGTTCGTGTCGGAGCGGGCCCGGGAACAGGTGGCCCCACTCGTGGCGTGCGATGTCGGCGGGGCCCGTGCCGTCGGTTTCGGAGTCGGTATCAGGACTCGAGTCGATACCGTTTTCTGCATGTTCGACGAGCGCGCGAGCCACGGCGAGGGTGGGGACATGGTGACGTTTGGCAACGTGGACGAGTTCGATGAAGGCCTCGTCGATACTGCAGCGCCGCAGCGCGACGAGCACGCCCTCTGCGGTGTCGAGCATCCGAGCGTCGGCATGGCGGCGGTCCGCTACAGGGTGATGTGTGTCCACGTCACCTCCCCGGTGCTTGTGCGCGGCGCCGTGTGGCCTGATCTGCAACCGTTGGACCCCTCGAAGGAGCGGTGCGCTGGCGCCGCCGGTTGAACGCACTGCTCTGCCGAGGGATGAAGGCTCGAGGGGTGAAGGGAAATGGGGCCGTGGCGCGACCCCGACCAGGTGGTATTGCCGTGTGGCGGTGCGCTCCCGGAGCCCGACCAGAACGGTCGGCATCAGGGTTGGGCGCCGAGATGTGTGGGATGCGGGGTGGTGCCACGGACTCCATGTCTGCTGTATCGAATGTGCGGTCCTCACCTGCCTTTCGAGCTTGTCCGTTCGTGCTTGTCGCAGTGCCACGTTCGCCAAGCGCTGAAGGCGACCGTGCACCCCCGCGTCGGGGGTGCACGCTGCGTAGCGCGGCTGGTGCGCCCCCGATTGCGGCTGCGCGGCTGCGACGGATCAGCCGCCGGGACCGGACTGGTCGGCGCGAGCGCGAAACCGGTGCTGATGACCCGCGGCGGGGGTGGGCACGGTTGCCGGGCGAGCGCCTCACACAAGATCTCGTCGATATCGTCGAAAAACGCCGCGACGTCGGGATCCAGGCGCCAACACGGCTCGATGCCGCTCACCACGCCGACCGTGCCGGGTCGGGTGTCGGTACGAGTCATCGTGCTCACTCCCACCGTGGTCGAGTTGGCCCAGGTCAGGCGTCGATCGCCTGGCGTTGTCCGTTGCCGTGCGCGATCTCGATCTTGCGGGGCTTGGCCTGCTCTGCCACCGGAATCCGCAACCGGAGCACGCCGTCGGTGTAATCCGCCTGGATCCGGTCGGTGTCGAGTTGCTCGCCGAGAAACAGTTGGCGGCTGAACACCCCACGCGGTCGCTCGGCCGCGATCATGTCCCGGCCGGTATCCACATCCGGACGTTCGGCCCGCACGGTGATCACGTTGCGCTCGATATCGAGATCCAGCGAGTCCGGTTTCATGCCGGGCAGGTCGAACTCGACCACGAATTCGTCGCCCTCGCGCCAAGCGTCGATCGGCATCACCGTCGGTCGGGCCGAGGTGCCGAACACCTGCTGAGTCAGGCGGTCGAGATCTCGGAACGGGTCGGTACGCATCAACATCGTCGCCACCTCCAACAACTCCAATCTAGTATCGATGTCACCACTTATCTGTGGTAACCGACATAGATTTATTGTGCCACTCGCGCTACACTGCATCAAGAGTCGACAACGACAATTTTCCAATGACGCACCACGACAACGAAAGACGAAGCCATGATGATCGCCCCGGACCAACCCGCGGGTGTGCCGCTGCCCGACCAGGGCGTGTTCGGCATCTCCACCGCGGCGGAACTGTCCGGCGCCCCCGCGCAGTCGCTGCGACTCTACGAACGCCACGGCCTGCTCACTCCCGCTCGCAGCGACGGAGGAACCCGGCGCTACAGCAGCGACGACATCACCAGGATCCGTCGGATCACCGCCCTGCTTGCCGCCGGGGTCAACCTGACCGGTATCGGACACATCCTGAACCTGGAAGACGCCAACACCGCACTGCGTGAGGCCAACGCGAGCTTCGAGAACGCTGCCACCGGCAAGGAAAACAAACGCCGCCACCCGCCCCGGCGCTAACCAACGACCCGACCACAACGACACCCGCGACCCTCATGGACCACACCGACAACACCCACCCACTGCATTGCTCCTACTGCGATCGGCGCTTTGCCACCGATCGTCGCGACCTACGCGCCGACGCCCACGTCAACGGCTGGGTCGTCACCGCCGAACTGACCATCTGCCCTGCCTGCGCAAACGCCCACGCGAACACTCGGTCAGAAGCCGGCCGCCATCCGAACGAGCAACCGACACCACGCTCCGACAACACAGATCTCGGCACCACGACCCGGACGGAATGACGCGATGGCCAACGAATTCGACGACATCCAAGACCTGATCGGTCACGCCACCGAGATCGCGTCCAAGCTGCGCCGGCTGAGCGTGGAACTCGGCGCGATCGCCACAGCGTTCGCTCACGTCGACCTCGCGCCCGCGACGACCGTCGGAACGGATCAAGCCGCCGACGTCCTCGCCCGAGTCGTCGAACACCTGACTGCGGCGCGCGATGTCGTCGACATCGGACACGACACCATCACCGTTGCCATCGGTCACGCCGACCGGATCGACGGCCTCACACGGACGAAACCCGATGGAAGAACATCGTGAGCGAAATGATCAACCCTGCCCGAAAACCTCGGAGGACAACGCCGTCGGAGCCGATCAACCTCGGGTCTGGTGTCGGTATCGGCGATGTCGCCGACCGCGTCACCAACCCTCGACGAACGGCCCCCGGTGCAGACCGAGTCAGAGTGACGTGCCGACATGAAGGAGGCCGAAGATGACGATGGTCGTGGGTAACCGGAAACTGAATGTGCGCTGCACCCACGCCGGGTGTCGCAATACCGTCGCACGGAAACTGTCCAAAGCGACGGCGAGCAGCGAGCGAACCAAGGCCGCCGCACGCGGTTGGACCATCGGCACCGAAGGCGACAACTGCCCCTACCACGGCCCACCTGCCCAGTAATGGACCGGTCGCGCTGCGCCACGGAATCTAGATCAACGGGACAGGTCAGCTGGAGGCGTTGGCAGCGCGACCTGGCGGAAGCCGAGGTCATCCAGAGAAGCTACGGAGAATCTCGTCGAGAAGATCCTCTGCAACATCCGGGTCGACGGGCTCACACTCGATCCCACTCCTGCGTCCTGTTGACCGGACTTAACGAGCGACACGCCGACTGATGCGTGATCGTATGTCCGGGCCGACCGTTAGACACAGCACGTGTCCAACCAGGAAGGCGTGTCAGCTTGTTCGACGACGTAGAACGCGAGATCGAATCGATCGTGTTGCCTCATTGGGGCGCTGTCCGTCGCGCGGCGGGCGCTGCTCCATGGCTGGTATTAGATGACGCGAGCGCGCCGGTGGTGCCGGTCCGTATATTCCTGACCGACTTCGTTGCGCGAGACAACAGCCCGAAGTCGGTGCGCAGCTATGCGTTTGGCCTACTGCGTTGGTGGCGCTGGCTGCACGCACTAGGTGTGGATTGGAACAAAGCCACGCCCGCTGAAGGGCGGGATCTGGTGCTGTGGCTGAGGCAAACAAGCAAGCCGAGGAACCTACCTCGGACGAAATCGCTCAGCACCGCGGGCACGATCAACCCCATCACCCGCAAGCGGTATCTAGACGACCAGTACGCGATACGCACCATCAGACACTCGCCCACAGTAGTGCGCTCGTTTTACGAGTTCTGGATCGAACGCGGGGAAGGTCCACTGATCAACCCGATCCCACTCGACCCGACGCACGGCCGCCCCCACGCGCATCACAATCCGATGCTGCCATTTCGCCCCGAAGGGCGGATCCGCTACAACCCGACACCGCCAAAACAGCATCCACGCGAGATCCCCGACGACCGGTGGCGGGAACTGTTCAAGGCGCTTCGGTCAAACCGCGACCGCGCCCTACTGTCCCTGGTTGTCAGCAACGGCGCCCGTGCACAGGAGATCCTCGACATCCGGATGGCCGACGTCGACTGGGGCGATCAGCTGGTTCGAGTCACTCGCAAGGGCACCCGAGCCGAACAGTGGCTGCCCGCTAGTCCTGATGCATTCGTCTGGCTACGCCTGTATGTCGCCGACCTCGGCGAGCGCATCGAACCCGGCGAGCCGCTGTGGCAGACGCGGCGGCGCCGCGATCGCGGTGTTGGGCTGCGGCGTCAGCCGATGAGCTACGAAGCCCTCCGGAAGGTTCTCACCAGGGCTAATGACACGCTCTCCACGAACTGGACCATGCACGACCTGCGGCATACTGCGGCCCTTCGCATGGCCCGAGACGAAAACCTGTCCGCCCGTGATGTGCAGACGATCCTCGGTCACGCTCACCTGTCCACCACCGCAGACATCTATCTCATCGAAGACCACGACGAAGTGATCCGCCGCGTTCGGTGTCACCTGGCCGAGCGCGAGCAGATCGCTGCGCAACCGGCACCCGACGTGGCTACGGGTTATGACGAAGCGGTTCTCGATATCTTGTTCGGCGGTCCTCGACGATGACGCAGACCGAGGTACCAATCGATCAACCGCGCCGACGGACCGCGCGCCCGGCCCTGCCCTACAAACAACACGATCATTTGGCACCGATCACTCCCGCCGCGGGCGGTGCCCGAGACCGACTCGCGATCGACACGGTGCTCGAGTTGCTCCCCACCTCGACATGGGCTCGGCGGCACAAAGGCACCGCCGACGTCGGTCCGCGACGGATCTTGTCGTGGCTCGACACCTACCCGGGCTCCGGATGGCAGGACCGCTGGGTCACGTCGGGAGCCGACAATGACCTGGCATGGATCGACACGCTGATCAGTGCAGACGATCCCCGCATCCCATCTAGCCAACACTCCCAATTAATGGACGGGGTCGCGCGTCTGTTGCGCGGTCGAATCGTCTTTCCCAGCTACGGATTTTTGACCAGCTACAACCCCGCGACGCTCTATCCCAGAGCGCGTGCAGCTTTCCGGCCGGACCTGTTCGAACGGTTCGATTCGCGTGCCGGCCAACTCGCCGGCACCCGTCGTCAACACAACTGTGCACTGGTAGTGGCAAGCAAGCTTGTTCTGCACACCGGCCGAGATCTCGACGAGCTCACCCCCGAGCACCTACTCGCATACCGCGCATGGCACTTCAGCGTGTTCAGAAAATCCCCCAGCGGCCTGGATCTCGCCTGGAGTGTGCTCGCCGAAGTCGCGGACTTCGAGGAATATGCCACGCTTGCCGATGCGGTGCGGCTTGGGCAGCGGACCACGACCGAACTCGTCGATGCCTACGACGTGAAGCACCGCACGGTCCGCGAGGTCTTGATTCGTTACCTCGACGAGCGACGGGCGGGCCTGGATTACAACACCTTTCTGCACATCATCTGGGCTCTGGTGGGAGTGTTCTGGGCAGACATAGAACATCATCACCCCGGCCTCGACACGCTGAATCTGCCCGCAGAGGTTGTCGACGCGTGGAAGCAGCGTCTTCGAACGGTCACAACGAACGACGGCGGTAGCCGGCCGCGACGTGAACGCACAAGAATCCTGATCACCGTCCGCTCCTTCTATCGAGATCTTCAGCAGTGGGCGGCCGACGATCCCGCCTGGGCTGCATGGAGTTTCCCGAATCCCATCCGCAAGAACGACACCGCTGGATTCATAAAGGCCAAAGCGAAGACGACCGCAGCGATGCACCAGCGCGTCCGTGAACGCTTGCCGCATCTGCCGATACTTGTCGACACCGCCGAACGCCTCAAGACGGAGCAGGCCGCCCTTCTCGCCGCGACCAATGCCGCCGCCGTCGGTCAGACCTTCGAGCACGCCGGACGCCAGTATCGGCGCCGGGCACTGAAATCCCTCGATCGTCGCGGCGCTTACCAGCTGTTGGAACCACCGACTCGGATCGAGGATCTCACGACCGGCGAGCAGATCGACGTGGGCAAGAAGGAACACGAGTCGTTTTGGGGTTGGGCTGTCATCGAAACCCTTCGCCATACCGGCATCCGAGTCGAAGAGCTCCTCGAAATCACCCACCTGGCTCTCGTCTCCTACCGGGTGCCCGCCACCGGCGAACTAGTCCCGATGCTGCAGATCGTGCCCTCCAAGACCAACGAAGAACGCCTTCTCCTCGTCAGCCCGGAACTCGCCAACGTCCTGGCGATCATCATCACCCGACTCCGCACCGAGAATGGCGGGACGATCCCGCTGACCGCTCGCTACGACAAACATGAACGCGTCATCGGATCGCCTCTACCTCACCTGTTCCAGCATCGTCACGGCTGGAGTTGGGCGATCCCGGTCGACCGCACCATTCAGAAGTGGCTCAACCAGATACTGCAGCGGACGGGACTGCGCGACGCCGCTGGAGCGCCGCTGCGCTGCACACCTCATGACTTCCGGCGCATGTTCGCCACCGAAGCTGTCAGCGGTGGGCTCCCCATCCATATCGTGGCAAAGCTGCTCGGGCACAAGACCATCGACACCACGCAGGCTTACACGGCAATCTTCGACGACGAGCTCGTTCGCTCCTACCGTTCGTATCTCGACGCTCGACGCACGCTGCGACCCGAAGAGGAATACCGCGAGCCCAGCGACGAGGAGTGGCGCGACTTCGAGCAGCACTTCGAGCAGCGAAAACTCGAACTCGGAACCTGTGGTCGCCCTTACGGCACTCCGTGCAAACACGAACACGCCTGCATCCGATGCCCCAGTTTGCGCGTCGACCCCCGCGCCCGTGATCGAATCGTCGACATCATCGCCAACCTTCGGGCCCGCATCGATGAAGCCCGCGCGAACGGCTGGACCGGTGAAGTCGAAGGCCTCAAAGTGAGCCTCAACGCCGCGGCAGCCAAACTCGTGAGTCTTGACAAGATGCGAGGCCGCGACCGCGACACTTCCGGCGGGATCACCGAACTCGGTATCCCGGTCATCATCAGCGCCACTCCGTGACACCCGACCTTCGATCCAGCTCGACTCGCGACACGAGCCCCGCAATCAAGTGCACATGTGGTTAGTGCGGATAAAGCTGGTGGCAGCGGATACTCGCCCTCAGTCATCGGTTCGGTGGAAGGCAAGGCGCGCAAACGTCGCCTTCGCGATGTCGGATACGGCGCGGTCGTCGTCGAGGGGGAGAGCGGTGTCGGTGGTGAGGATGAACGATTGCGCGATGCGCATGAAGATTTCAGCCAGTATTTCCGGCTCTGCGGTGAGCTTCGCTCCGCGGTCGCGTGCTTCGACCAGTCGTGCGGCGAGGAACCCTTTACCCAGGGCCAGGTAGGGGGCGCCGCTGGTGGTGAGCATGGGCAGCACCCGGTCCGGGTCGGATTCGATGAACGCTTGGAGCAGGTCGTGCTCGCGGAGCGAGCGGGTGAAGACCAAGAACGCCGCGACAAGGGCTTCTTCGGGATCGTCGAGGTCGGCGACGGCGGCATCGACGTGCGCGAGCACCTCCTGTGCTTCGCGGACCAGCAGTGATTCCAGCAGGGCCTCGCGGGTGGGGAAGCGTCGATACAGCGTTGCCGGTGCGACTTTCGCGGATTTGGCGATGTCGGCGAGCGAGGTGCGGCGCAGGCCGTGCCGCACGAGTAGCCCGCGAGCTGCGGTGAGGATGACCTCGGCGTATGAGTCCAGCACGGGGGCGTCGTCGACCGAGACTTCGTCTACCGACCGTTGTGCGGGCTTCACATCGGGATCGTACTGCGCTAGCGTAAGAGAGTAAATTCTATTGTTACTCTCTCGCGCAACGAAGGGCGATACCTTGACGAGCACCGCGTCCGACCCGCTTCCGTCCCGATCCGAGGCCGCACTCCCGGCGCTGGATTCGTCGTCGTTGACCTGGAAGCTTTTCGGGGACATCCGATCGACCCCGATCGGACTTCGCACGGCGACATTGCAGGCGATGCATCCTGGGGTCGGGGCGGTGCTCTGGGACAGTTCGCGGTTCCGGTGGGAACTGTTCGATCGGCTGCTGCGGTCGCTGCCACCGATCCTCGGGGTCGTCTACGACGATCCCGCCGAACGCACCGGGCGCACGGTCCGCGACTTCCACAAAGGCCGGGTCGGCACCGACGCCTACGGTCGCCGCTGGCACGCGCTCGGCCCCGAGGTCTTCTTCTGGGTGCACGCCACCTTCGTCGAGTCCATGGTCGCCACACAGGATCACTTCGGCACTCCGCTGACCACCGCCGAGAAGGACCAGCTCGTCGCGGAATCGCACGCCTATTGGAACGCCTACGGCGTGCGGGCACCCCGCGAATTATGGTCGGACTGGGTAGATTTCGAGGCGTACTGGAACGACGTGCTGGAAAATCGGCTCGACCGCAATCAAACCACCGACTCGGTGTTCGTAGATCGCGCCGCTTTTGTGGTGGTTCCGACGGGGGTCCCGCCGATCGTGTGGCGTCTGGTGCGCCGCCCGGTCAGGGGCGTAAGCCTGTGGCTCACCACCGGACTGTTACCCGAACCCGCACGGCAACGCCTCGATCGTGACTGGACCCGTGCCGATGCGTTGATGCTCACCGTGATCACCGCCCTGGTGCGCCATTCCTGGCCCGTCATGCCGACGCAATACAGGTACTTCCCGCGTGCCCGAGCCGGTCTCGGGCGCGCCCGCAGTTGTTGCCGCTAGCACGTCGACACGACGGCCTCGGCGTGGGTCCAGTCGTGGGCTTGTCGCCGAAAACACTGACTTTCAACGAAGTACGACTCCCTGCCATGCAAAGGAAGCCGATCATGGGTTTCATCCAACCATTCCTCCCGCCCGTCGATCCCGACGAATTCTTGACCAAGCCTCTGATGGAGCGGATGCAGATACTGGCTCGCAGTTGGGCGGAGAACGGTTTCGGTGTTCCGACCGTGGTGCACGTGATCTACATCGTGAAGCTGCTGGTGTTCTACGTGCTCGGCGGTGTCGTGGTGGCGACGGTGACGTCGGATCTTGCGGCGTTCTGGCATGTCTCGCAGTGGTGGAACCAGCCGATCGTGTACCAGAAGGCCATCTTGTGGACGCTGCTGCTGGAGACGATCGGCGTCGCCGGGTCGTGGGGGCCGCTGGCCGGGAAAACGAAGCCTATGACGGGCGGCATCCTGTTCTGGGCCCGGCGGGGCACCATCCGGCTCCGGCCATGGCGACGGGTTCCCTTCACCGCCGGGGACAGGCGCACCAGAGTCGACGTGCTCCTCTACCTGACGCTGCTGGCCACCGAGATCGTCGCGCTCGTCCTGCCGGGTCGGCACAGCGGCTCGTTGTCGGAACTGTTGCCCGACAATACATCCGGTCTGGTTGCGCCGGTGCTGGTCATTCCCGTGGTGGCGTTGCTGATCGTCATCGGGCTGCGCGACAAGACGGTGTTTCTGGCCGCCCGCGGGGAGCAGTACCTGCCGGCGCTGGTCTTCTTCGCGGTGCTCCCGTTCGGCGACATGATGATCGCTTTGAAGCTGCTGATCGTCATCGTCTGGCTCGGGGCGGGTTGCTCCAAGTTCGGCCGCCATTTCGTCAACGTCATCCCACCGATGGTGAGCAACAGTCCGGCGCTACCATTTCCGTCGATCAAACGCGCCCACTACCGCGACTTCCCGAACGATCTGCGCCCGTCCCGACTGGCTGCGGTGACCGCCCACGGCGGGGGCACATTCATCGAGATCATCACCCCGCTGGTGTTGCTGTTCTCCCCGTTCCCTGCGCTGACCACCGCGGCGGTGGTCGTGATGGTGGTTTTCCACATCTTCATCGTCTCCACGTTCCCCATCGCGGTGCCGCTGGAGTGGAACGTGCTGTTCGCCTACGCCACCATCTTCTTGTTCGTGGGATTCCCCGTCTGGGACGGGTACGGGATCACCGATATGTCCTCGTCGTGGCTGACGGCCGCGATCGTGGCGGGTCTGCTGCTCTTCCCGATCTTGGGGAACGTGCGCCCGGACTTGGTGTCCTTCCTCCCGTCGATGCGCCAGTACGCCGGCAACTGGTGCTCCGCATTGTGGGCGTTCACACCGGGTGCCGAGGACAAACTCGACCGGGTTACCGGCCCCAGCACCAACCAGGTCAAGCAACTGATCGGATTTGGCTACGAGCCGGCGTGGGCCGAAATCCTGGTGCAGATGTCGCCGGCGTGGCGCAGCATGCACAGCCAAGGCCGCGGCCTGTTCTCGGTGCTGCTGCGGCACCTGCGCGATATCGACACCCGTGCGGTTCGCGAGGCCGAGATGGTCTGTAACTCGTTGATCGGGTTCAACTTCGGCGACGGGCACCTGCACAACGAAGACATGATCGCGGCCGTGCAAGACCAAGCCTGCTTCGAGCCCGGTGAGCTGGTCGTCGCGTGGGCGGAATCGCAAGCCGTCGGGAGTGCGGTGCAGCATTACAAGGTGATCGACGCCGCGCTCGGGGTGATCGAACGCGGCACCTGGAACGTGGCCGACGCGGTGGCCGAGCAACCGTGGCTGCCCAACGGTCCCATCCCCACCCAGGTGACCTGGACCCGCCCAGCGCGTCGACGCGAGGACCGCGGTGTGGCATCGGGGTTCGGGGCGGTGACATGAGTACCGCGATCGTCATCGGTGCCGGACCGAACGGGCTGGCCGCCGCCGTCGCTCTGGCTGCAGCGGGAGTGCAGGTCACCGTGCTGGAGGCGGCCGAGGAGGTCGGAGGGGGTGCTCGATCCAGCGAGGCCATTGTGCCCGGGCTGCTGCACGACCACTGTTCGGCGTTTCATCCGATGGCCGTCGGATCGCCGTTTCTCCACAGCTTGGACCTGGACCGGTACGGATTGTCGTGGCGCTGGCCCGAGATCGACTGCGTGCACCCGCTCGACGACGGCAGCGCCGGAGTGCTGTACCGGTCGATCGAGGACACCGCCGCCGGGCTCGGTCGCGACGGCACGCGGTGGCGACGGATATTTGCCGGTCCGTCGGCACGATTCGATGCCCTGTCCACCGACATCATGGGACCGGTGCTGCGGGTGCCGAGACATCCGCTGACGCTGGCCCGTTTCGGGGCGCCGACCGTGCTGCCGGCGTCGGTTACGGCACAAGCATTTCGGACCGAACAGGGCCGCGCGTTGTTCGGCGGTGTTGCGGCGCACGCGTTCCGTCCGCTGCATTACCCGATGACCTCGGCGATCGGGCTCGGAATCATCACCGCCGGACACCGGCACGGCTGGCCGGTCGCCGCCGGCGGCTCACAAGCCATCAGCACCGCGCTGGCCGCGGTGCTGGACGATCTCGGCGGCAAGATCGAAACCGGGACCCGCATCGAGAGCGCGGCACAGCTGCCACCCGCCGATATCACCATGTTCGACCTGGCACCCGGCGCAATCGCCCACATTCTCGGGGACCGGCTCCGGCCGCGCATGGCACGTGCGTTTCGCCGATTCCGCCATGGGCCGGCTGCGTTCAAGGTCGACTTCGCCATCGAGGGTGGGGTGCCCTGGACGAATCCGCACGCGCGGCGCGCCGGAACCGTGCACCTCGGAGGCACCTACATCGAACTGGCCGCCGGGGAGCGCGACATTCACGCGGGGCGGATGCCGGCGCGGCCGTTCGTGCTCGTCGGACAGCAATATCTCGCGGACCCGCAACGCTCGGTCGGTGACATTCACCCGGTGTGGACCTATGCCCATGTCCCGCACGGGTATTCCGGTGATGCCACTGCGGCGATCGCCACGCAGATCGAGCGGTTCGCGCCGGGGTTCCGGGAACGCATTGTCGGACAACAGGTTCGCTCCACCAGGCAGCTGTCCGAATACAACGCCAATTATGTCGGCGGCGACATCGTCAGCGGGGCCAAGGACATCCGGCAACTGCTGTTCGGGCCGCGTATCACGTTGTCCCCGTACAAGCTCCGCGTCCCGGGCATGTACATCTGCTCGGCTGCTACCCCGCCCGGACCTGGAGCGCACGGTATGTGCGGATACAACGCCGCGGTAACCGCTCTCGCCGAACTCGCCCGCTGAATGAACTCCGAAACGGCCGAACAGACAACGAGCAAGGACACGAATTGAACCGCACAGCACTGGTGACCGGCGCCTCCTCGGGGATCGGCCACGCGACCGCACGCGCCCTGCACGCGAGGGGTTACCGCGTGATCGGCACAAGCCGAAATCCCGACGCCATCCCCGAGGCCGCGAGAATCGTCGGGGTCGAATACCTCGCGCTCGACCTCACCGACTCCGCGTCGATCGAGAAGTGCGCATCCGACGTCGGCCAGGTCGACGTGCTCGTCAACAACGCCGGCGAAAGCCAATCCGGACCCCTCGAAGACCTTCCGACGGACGCGATCGAGCGTCTGTTCGCATCGAACGTCCTCGGCCCCGTACGGCTGACCCAGCTCCTACTACCGGGAATGCGCGACCGCGGGTACGGCCGCGTGGTGATGGTCGGATCGATGCTGGCGTCGTTTCCACTTGCCTACCGCTCATCCTACGTTGCGACAAAGGCAGCAATCAAAGGCTTCGCCACAGCAATGCGATTCGAAACCGCACCGTTCGGGGTGTGGGTCACCACCGTCGAGCCCGGCGTCATCAACACCGGAATCCGCGAGCGGCGGAGCAAATATCTGGCCCCAGAATCGCCGTACACCAACGATTTCCACACCGTCCTCGAGGCACTGGAGAACAACGAACGCGCCGGTATCGCCGCCGACCGGGTTGCAAGGACGATCATCGAGTCCGTCGAATCCGACAAACCTAGGTCGCTGTATGCAGTCGGCAGCAACGCCCCACACGTCTACGTCTTCAAGCGCCTGGCACCACGATCGGTCATCGAAACAACGGTCGCCCGGCGGCACGGACTGAATCCGTGACTCACATTGACAGAGCAGGCTCGATGCCCGTCAGGCCGCGAACCACGACAGCACTCGGAACGTCCGGATTCCACTAGTCCGGATAAGCCAGAAGACTCGTCTCGCGGCCTTGCGGGTTCAACACGGTGTCCTCGTCCTGCAAACGCTGCTGTGGCCCGACGAAGTCCGTCCATCGGCCACGTTCAGCGACATCGGCCAAGCAAACGCCCCAACCTCGCTGGAGATCGAAATGGCCCAGGCACTGGTCGCCAGTATGTCCGGCGAATTCAATCCGGCTGATTTCTCCGACGAATACCAGATCGAACTCAAGAAGCTGCTCGTATCAGTAGCAGAAGGTGGCAGAGCAATCGCTGCGCCGAAGTCCGCTGAGCCGGACCGCGAGGTCGAAGACTTAGTGGCCGCACTGCAACGCAGCTTCGAGAAGGTAATCCAACCGGACTAAGCGCTCCATCGCGACCCGCGACATCGTTCGCCGAATCTGTTGCACCCCGAGTTCGTGCCGACAGCGCGAAATTGGTTGCCCAAGCCTCACTCTTGCCGCTCCGCGACGAGGCGCGCAGCTTCCAGCACGCGACCCACGGTGGCGTGGTTGCTGCCAATTCGTTTGGCGATGGTGCGGTTCGACATGTCGAGTTCGAAGCTGCACCGCACGATCTCGACGACGTCGTCGAAACCGAGCCGCGTGGTGAGTTCGCTATCGACGAGGGTCCGGGCGATTTCGTGCCAACTCAAGTCGACTGATTTCTCACTCGGCGTCACACCCGACGGCCCATCATCCACAGCTTGCGGCTGCCGATTGCGAAGTAGTTCCACGATGCCGTGCGTGGACGCGAGTAGCGCCACTGGTGCGACGGTTGCGATGACTGCCGCGATCGCTGGATGGATTCGCAGACCGCCGACCTCAACAGCATGAAGCGCGTTCGCAGACACGCTGACAACTGCTGACACGAACAAGACGAACCAGAAGTAGACGCGCCCGCCACTGCGCGAGTCGGTTCGCGTCAATGCGATCACTGAAATTGTCGCTTGCAGAATGGTGCCGTCGACGACGACCGGCCACAGCCAGCTCAATTCATTGGATATGCCAGCCATGACAGCCAGATCCCGCAATGTGGCAAACGACAAGACGAAACTCGACAATACGATTATTGCGGTTATCGACACGGCGCCCCGAGTGTCCAGTCTGCTCTGGTTGCGAATGCGCGATCGCCGCTGTGCTGGACCGTGATTGTTTCGCGCCGCTCGGCCTTTGTTTTAATCATTCGACCTCGCTCATTGTTTCTCAATCGAATCGAACATGGGTTGGGTCATCAGTCAGCAGTCGGCGATCGATCCTTCGGACGATGAACGGTCGTCGGGCGACTGCTCGTCGTCGGGCGCGAGGGACGGAAGAGACCGGGTCAAGCGGCCGATCTCGATGCCGGAGAGACCGGTCAGCGCAGCGATGTCGGCGACTCGTTCTCCCCGGTCGCGCATGTGTCGAACACACTGTGCTTGAGCAGCTTTCGCGTCGGAGATTGCCTTCTTGTGCTCGTCCGCGGCGCGGGCGACGGCATCGACGTACACCTGCTTCGCCGCAGCAATCGCCGACTCATGACGGCCATCGAAAGACTCGAGTTCGGATTGCAGCCGGAGGAACTCGGCCAAGTCCTCTTCGTTGGCCTTGTCGGCGGCACGTCGGGCGGCGACCCGTTCGGCAAGCATCGCCCGCGCTTGACCGCGCGCTTTCACCGCGGCCGATCGTTGTGTCGACAATTCGTATTCCCCCGTCCACTTTCGATTCAGCACCGTGCGAATTTCCTGCACGAACTCCCATTTCTCGCTCAACGTAACCCGCCCCCAATCCCCCGTCCACCAACCAAACCAAATTCCTCACACCTCTTGCATTCTGGTGGACCGCGGGCAATTCGGCTGCGACCGTTGATTCCGATGACAATGTCGATGCACAAACTGACCGCCGGTGACGGATATACCTACCTCACCAAGCAGGTCGCCGCTGCCGACTCCACCGAACTCGGCACTTCGTCGTTGGCGGACTACTACTCGATCCAAGGCGAGTCACCAGGGCAGTGGATGGGCGCCGGCCTGGCCGCGTTCGAATCGATCGCCACCGGTGACCCGGTCACCGAGTCACAGATGAAAGCGCTCTTCGGCGAAGGCCGACACCCCAACGCCGAACGCCTCGAAACACAACGCATCGGCGAACTCGTCGAACGCAATATGGCGGACGGGATGACCGAACGAAGCGCGGCGAAGAAGGCAGCGAAAGAAGCACTCGCCTCGACTCGCCTCGGCACCCCGTTCCGCGTCTACACCAACGCGAACGCGTTTCGGCAGGAGGTTGCGGCCCGGTTCACCGCGCACAACTTGCGCCACGGCAACCGGTGGGACGCCCCCGTTCCTGACGACGAACGTGCCCGGATCCGCACCGACGTCGGACTCGAACTGTTCGTGCAACACCACGGGCGGGACCCCCTCCACGACTCCGAACTCTCCGGGTTCGTGGCCCGACACAGCCGACACTCCACGACCGCGGTCGCGGGGTACGACCTCACCTGCTCACCGGTGAAGAGCGTGTCAGCGCTGTGGGCGATCGCCCCGACACCGGTCGCCGACACCATCCGCCAAGCCCATGACGACGCCGTCGCCGACATGCTCACCTTCCTCGAAACCCACGCCGCCTACACCCGCCTCGGGCGCAACGGCATCCAACAAGTCGACGTCCAAGGATTGATCGGCACCGCCTACACCCACCGCGACTCCCGCGCCGGCGACCCCGATCTACACACCCACCTCGTCATCTCCAACAAGGTCCGCACCCTCGACGGCAAATGGCTTGCCCTCGACGGCACCCCGATTCACAAGTGGGCCGTCGCCGCGTCCGAGGTCTACAACACCCGACTGGAAAGCCACCTCCGCACCAGGTTGGGGTTGCGTTTCACCGAACGCCCGAACACCGACCCGCGTAAACGTGCCGTGCGGGAAGTCGTCGGCGTCGACGAGAAACTGTGCAAATTCTGGTCGTCCCGCCGCGAGGCGATCGAGGTTCGCCGCGGCGAACTCGCCACCGCGTTTCAACGCGATCATGGTCGCGAACCGACCCCGGTCGAGGCGATCGCGCTCGCCCAGCAAGCCACGCTCGACACCCGAGACCGCAAACACGAACCGCGTTCGGAGGCCGAGCAACGCATCGCGTGGCGCGCGGAAGCCGTGCGTGTTCTCGGTGGCGACACCGCGTTGGCGGCCATGATCCGCACTACGCTGCACCCGCGACAGGCGGCGCGTCGCACTCACGTCGGACGGGACTGGATCGATCAGACTGCCGACCGGATCGTCGCGACCGTTGCCCGTGGGCGTGCCACGTGGCAGGAGGCCCACGTCCGTGCCGAGGCTGAACGTGTCACGCGTGCGGCCGATGTCGATCCACACACACTCGTGGCCACCGTCGAACGCCTGACCGCCGCGACACTGCACGCGACCCGGTCCGTGCCGCTAGGAACACCCGACCGGGTGAACGAGCCGGAGGTGTTGCGGCGCACCGACGGAACCAGCGTCTACACCTCCGCCCGCACCCAGCTCTACACCTGCGAACCGATCGTCGCCGCCGAACAACGACTGGTCGCCACGGCCGGTGCGCGGGACGGTCGCCGCGTGTCGACGATGACGGTGGAACTGGAACTGCTCGCCCACGCCGCGAACAATCCAGGCCGCGCACTCAACCCCGGACAATCCGCGTTGGTGCGCGAATTCGCCACCTCCGGCGCGCGTCTGCAACTCGCACTGGCCCCCGCCGGCACCGGCAAAACCACCGCAATGAAGGTGTTGGCCCGCTGCTGGGAAGCCGACGGCGGCACCGTGATCGGGTTGGCCCCCACCGGCAACGCAGCCGCCGTCCTGCGCGAGGACATGGGCACCGTGTGCGACACGATCGACAAACTCGTCGACACCCTCGACCGAGTCGAGCGGGCACGAATGACCGGCCAGACAGTCCAGGTGCCCTCCTGGATCCGCGACATCGACGACCGCACACTGGTCGTCATCGACGAAGCCGCGCTCGCCGGAACCCTCACCCTCGACCGCGCCGTCGGGTTCCTCATCTCACGCGGCGCGAGTGTGCGACTGGTCGGCGACGACCGGCAACTCTCCGCGGTCGCCGCCGGCGGAGTCGTCCGCGACATCGCCGACACCCACGGCGCGGTCACCCTCAGCCACGTCCTACGGTTCACCGACACCGCCGAAGGATCCGCCTCCCTCGCCTTGCGCGACGGCGACCCCGCCGCGATCGGCTACTACCTCGACCACGGGAGAATCCACGTCGGCGACCACGCGACCGCCGAAGATCTCGCCTACACAGCATGGTCCCGTGACCGGCAAGCCGGGCTCGACGCGGTGATGATGGCACCCACCCGCGACACCGTGCACGCGCTCAACGAACGAGCCCGGGCAGATCGACTCGCAAACGTCTCCCCTGCTGATATCGGACCCGACGTTGCGCTGGCCGACGGACTGTCCGCCTCGGCGGGTGACACGATCCGCACCACCCGCAACGACCGGCGCCTACCCCTGTCGGCCACGGACTGGGTCCGAAACGGCTACCGATTCACCGTCCAGCGCGTCCTCCCGGACGGCAGTCTCGACGCCACGCACCTGCGAACCGGGCGCACGATCCACCTGCCCGCGGATTACGTCGCCAGCGACGTCGCGCTGGGCTACGCCGCCACCATCCACACCTGCCAAGGCATCACCGCCGACACCAGCCACACCGTGCTGACCGGGCACGAAACCCGCAACGACGTCTACGTTCCCGTCACCCGCGGCCGCCACAGCAATCATCTCTACTTCGCCACCGCCCTGCCCGGCGACGAACACTCGGTACTCACCGACGAAGCACTGCACCCCGTGACCGCCGTCGACCTGTTCACCCGAGTTCTCAACCGTGACGGTCGGCAACGCTCCGCCACCACGACGACACGGGAACTTGCCGATCCGCGCCAGCGTCTCGCCCACGCTGTCGACACGTACTCCGACGCGCTCGGCACCGCGGCCAAAACAGTCCTCGGCGCCGACGCACTGGCCCGGATCGACGCCGCCGCCGACACGCTGCACCCCGGGTTGACCGACCAACCGGCCTGGCCCACGCTGCGGCACCACCTCGCCACCCTCGCGATCGGAGGGCAGGACCCGGTCGCCGCACTGACCTCCGCTGCCCGCAGCCGCGACCTCGGCAACGCCGGTGACGTTGCAGCGGTGTTGGATTGGCGGATCGACGCCACGGGTCGCCACTCCGCTGGGACCGGACCGCTCCCCTGGCTGCGCGGCATCCCCACCGCACTGTCCGAGCACCCGACGTGGGGCCGATACCTGCGCACGCGGTCCGGTCTGGTCGCCGGACTCGCCGCCGACGTCGCGGCCGACACCCGAGCCTGGGAACCTGCGACCGCGCCGCTCTGGGCGCGACCACTTGCAGGCGGTGCCGACGACGGCTTGTTGGCCGATCTCGCGGTGTGGCGCGCCGCACTCGGTGTCGATGACAGCGACCGCCGTCCCACCGGTCCCGACCAGCGCACCGCCGCCGAACACCGCCACCAAACCGGGCTCGCTGCCCGCGCGCACGTGGTGCTCGGCGACCCGACCCGTTCGGCTACCGTGTGGACAGCGTTGGCGAATCGGATCGATCCGCGCATCGTGGAGGATCCCTACTGGCCCGTGCTTGCCGACCGCCTCACCGCTGCGGCCCGCGCCGGCATCGACGTCGAAGCACTCGTCCTGCGGGAGGGCCACACCAGCCCGCTACCCACCGAACTCCCGGCCGCCGCGTTGTGGTGGCGGCTGTCGCACCACCTCACCCCGGCTGTTCTCGACGCCGGCATCGCAACGTCGAGGTTGCACCCGCACTGGGAACCCGTCCTGCACGCCGTCCTCGGCGAGGAGGCCGACCGCGTCACCCGCGACGCCGCCTGGCCGGCGCTGGTCGCCGCGATCGATTCCGCCGACCCCAACCGCTGGCTTCCCGAGCAGCTGCTCGCCGCGTCCTACGATCTGCTGCGCGGAGCACACGACGATCAGCACCCGCTGCGACCCGACGAACTCGCGACCGCCCTCACCTGGCGCATCGAAGCACTCCTGCACGCGCCCAACCCGCCCGCCGATCAGCCACTGCCCGACGAACCCGTCGACGAGCAGTCGGTTCCACCGGAATTCAGTGAGCAACGCCCTCGCAGCACAACGATGGTCGATGGCGTTTCCGACGCCGACTACCTGGCGTCCCTGCTGGACCTCGCCCCGCCCGACGATCCCGACATCGTCGAGCCCGACCCTGACCCCGACCGCGTCCTACCCGCACCCGACCCGGTCGACACCGACGACTGGATCCGCCCCGACGATGCCTGGACAGCGTTGCCCTACGCCGACCTGCCTGTCGCCGAACAGATTTCGCGGCTTGAAGCCGAGCGCGATGCCGCGCAGCGCCATGTCGCCGAACTGTGGTCCACCCAGATCCATCCCACCGCGGAGGGCACTCACGTCAGTGCTGCACTCCCCCTGATCCGCGACCTCCGCGAACGTGCCGACCAACAGCGTCCACACCAACTGGCTGCCAATCTCGCTCACGAACGATGGCTTGAAGCCGACCTAAAAGCGACGGCTGCCGAAAACGAGTTGGCCACGCTGCAACGCCAAACGCGCACCGCCCGTGACAGAGACGTCGCGTTGTCGGCCGAACTCGACGCCGGACTCAAAGCCATTGAAGCCCAGCACTATCGCGCCCACGCCGACACCGCGCGCGGCGAGGCCGATAGCGCCCAACAAGAACTCGTCGACATCGCAGGGCCCGGCGGGATCGTCACCGAAGAACAGATACACGCCGTGCAGGCACTGGCGGAAAGCCTGGACACCGACGAACTCAACGCCGCCCGCCGCAACCGCGACATCCTCGACGGACACCTCCTCCGGGCGCAGAGTCGCGGCGCCCGCGACCTCGCCGACAGCCTCAACCACACCGGCACCGCGGCCCAGCATGCCGCGAAGGCCACACCACAGCCGCCAGCTGCGGTCGTGTCCGACGACAGCCTCAGCGCACCGCTGCCTACGCGACGACCGACCCGCAGGCCACGACCCGATCCCGATCACCACCGACGAGGACCGACGTTGTGACAACAACACCGGCAACGGACACCGCCGATCGCTCGCTCGACAGCGCGACCGGCGGCTTCACATTGTGAAGCTTCGGGTATCGATCAATAGTCGGCGTTGGAGCCCCAGAAATGTTGACGGACAACCCTTTCGGTCCGCAGGCTGGTTGCCGAATACCAATTTCCTGCAGATTCCCGTAGGTCGACCGCGTCAGCGTGTTTCTGACGGTGCCAACTGCTACGGTCGCAGTATGTCGAGCCAGGACACGAATCCACTCAGGTCGATTCTGCGCGCGGCGGCTGACGGACTCGGCCATGCAGCACACGCGACCCGTGATCGGTTAGCGGCATTGATCCCTGGTGACGACCCGGCCAAGACCCGCGGACAGGTTGCGTGGGAATCGCGTCTCGCCACTGCGCGCAGCGATCCTGATGCATTCGCTCGCGGCGACCGAATCGCCGCGGAGCTCGCCGAGTAGTATCTAGATAAACGGTCTGACGGCACCCACCGTTGACCGGGTACGTCCTCGATGACACCGTTATCGAAGCTTTCGCTTTCTCCGACAGCATCGTCGTATCGGCGTTGTTCGGAATGACAGAGCGCGATATCCGGTTCAGCGTCCCCGCTGCGACGCTCGCGCGCGCCCAAGTCTCGCTCTCCGATGACATGATCAGCGACATCAACAGCATGATCCTTCACTTGCCTGCGCTGCAGCTCGAACCTCTCGCGTCCACTTCCGAGGTAACCGAGTTGGCGCGCGTCCTCGGCGCGACCAATGAACAGACGCAGTCGGAAGATTTCGCAGCCGCCCACGCTGTCGTCGTGGCCAGGAAGTTCGACTGGCCGATCGTCACAACATCGTTGACACGATGGGAACCGATCACCCGCGTTCTTGACATCGATGTTCGCGAAATGCGAGACAGTCCCGAATAGCGCACTCGCAGACGTGGCCACCGTGGTTCGCTAGCGCGTCGCCCGCGCTGGGTGTGACCTGTGCCGAGGGGCATCTGCGGCCCTCAATCAGTGTGTTTGGACGAGTCGGCCTTTGAGGTCCTTGCGGAGGATCTTGCCCGAGACCGATTTTTGGGGATGGCGTCGATGAAGTCGACGAGACGAATGCGCTTGTGCGGTGCGATTCGGTCGGCGATCCAGGTGATGAGTTCCTCCGCGCTTGCTTCCGCTCCGTTTTGGAGTACGAGGAAGGCCCGGTGGATTTCGCCGGCCTCCTCGTCGGGGTGTGCCACCACTGCGGCGTCAGCGATGGCGGGGTGTGTGAGCAGTAGTGCCTCGAGTTCGGCTGGTGGTACCTGGTAGCCCTTGTATTTGATGAGCTAGTTGAGGCGGTCGACGACGTAGACCTCGTGGCGAGGACCGACTTCGACTGTGTCGCCGGTGTGCAGCCATCCGTCTGGGTGATAGCGGTTAGGCAGCGTCCGACTGACGGGCCTGTTGGACACTCTTACGGACGAGCTTGACTAAACGTCCCTTGGGATCAGCCAACGTCGCCAAACTCAGCCGGTCGACGAGCAGGCCACCGAGGAATATGTCGACGAACGATGCGCCAACCTGCTCAGGTGTGTAGCGCCCGGCTGGATCGAACCAGGTCCACATCCATTGCAGTGAACCGAATATCTGCAGCGTGGTGATCGATTCGTCGACCTTTCGAAACACTCCCCCGGCAACGCCGGCGCGGATTTCGTCGCTCATGAAGCGCTGCACGTCGCTGCGCTGGAGTCGAATCTTTGCCATCGCGGGATCGTCGGCAAGCTGGACGATCTCGCGTTGGCTGGCGATCGTGGCGTCTCGGTCCTCGACTTGATAGAAGACCGCCGCGTAGATGAGTGCAGCGATGCGCTCCGCCGGAGTCTCGACCTGCGCCCAGATCGCCTCGACTTCGCGCTTTCGCTGACTCATGTAATTGTCTTCGAGTTCGCGCAACATCTGCGCCTTGGTGCCGAAGTGGTGCACGATCGTTCCCTTGGACATGCCGAGCTCTTTGGCGATGTCACCGAGATTTGTTTGTTCGTAACCCCGTTGGGCGACATGGCGGATGAACGTCGCCAAAATTTCGTCCTTGCGACCCGGCCTCGCGACCATTTGCATACCACCCTCGGTCAAAACGACTGTACGTACGGTTATGCTAGCGCCGAAGGTCGGTCAACTCCAACCTTTCCCGGCCGGGTGTGTCCAATCAGAGACGTTCGATGACTGTCGCGATCCCCATACCACCTGCGACACACCGGGTTACGAGTGCTCGCCGCTCGCCGCGACGCTCGAGCTCGTCAACGACCGTCCCGACGATCATGGCGCCGGTCGCTATCGATCAGACCGGACTCGTCCCACCGTTCGCGGTGCGGCGTGATGTCCTGCTCGATGAACTTGACCACGCTGTTACGGAATACGTCGTGGTCGGCTTCGTAAAGATTGCGCAGCATAATGTTTCGGGCTCCGCCCTGTTCAGTCCAACCCGAGTGTCTTGGCGATGATTTCGTTCATGATTTCGTTCGACCCGCCGCCGATGCCCAGGATGCGGGCATCGCGATAGAGCCGTTCCACTTCGTTCTCGCGGATGTAGCCCATTCCGCCGAAGATCTGGACCGCTTCGTTCACGACGTAGTCGGACGCGTAGACGGCGGTGTTCTTGGCCATGGCGACCTCGCGGCTGACCTTTTGGCCATCGACGTAGCGTGCGACGACATCGCGAACGAAGGTGCGTGCCGCGGTCGTCTGCCGTGCCATCTCGGCAAGCTTGTGCCTGATGACCTGGCGATGGGCCAGCGGCTCACCGAAGGTCGTCCGTTCGCGCGCCCATGGGATCGTCAGGTCGTATGCACGTTGGGCAGTCGCATACGCCTGGACCGCCAACTGCAGCCGCTCACCGTCGAGACGAGTCATCAACTGGCCGAACGCCGTTCCCTCGGCGCCGACGAGATTGGCGACCGGGACACGAACGTCGTCGTAAGCGAGTTCGGCTGTGTCCGAACACAGGCAGCCCATTTTGTGCAGCTTGCTCGTGACCGAAAACCCCGGGGTGTCGGTGTCGACAACCAGCAGCGACAGCCCTTTGTGTCCTGGTCCGCCCGTGCGCACGACCGTGGTGACGTAGTCCGCGCGGGTGCCCGAGGTGATGTAGGTTTTCGCACCGTTGACCACATAGTGGTCGCCGTCGAGCACGGCCTTCGTCGTGATGTTCGCGACGTCGGAGCCGGTGCCGGGCTCGGTGATGGCGAGCGAACCGATCTTGCGGCCCGCCAGCGTGGGCCGCACGTACTTGTCGATTTGGTCGGCGTCGCCCGCGGCGGCGATGTGCGGTGTCGCGATGCTGTGCGTCAGCAACGCCCCGCAAAGTCCAGCACTGCCATCGTTGCCGATGAGTTCCTCGACGAGGATCATCATGTCGATGTAATCGCCTGCGCCACCAACGGATTCCGGAAAAGCCAGCTCGAGCAGGCCGATCTCGCCTGCCTTTTCGTGCAGCGATCGAGGTACCGCGCCGTCGAGCTCCCACTGATCCATGAACGGCGCGATCTCGCGAGTGGTGAAATCGGCGACCAGCTTTCGCAAGTCGTTGCGCTCAGGCGTCGACCATACGTCGTTGTAGGTCATGCTGACCTCACTTAAATAGAAAGCCGGACAGGCAGTTCGGTGATTCCGTTGACGAAGTTGGACCGCAGCCGGACCGGCTCGCCGGTGACTTCGATCTTCGAGAACCGCTCGAACAGCTTGGTCAGCAACGTCCGGCCTTCGAGTCGGGCGACGCCGCTGCCGAGGCAGAAGTGCGTGCCGAAACCGAAAGATACGTGCGGATTGTCTTTGCGGGTGATGTCGAAGGTGTCCGGGTTCTCGAACACGGTGTCGTCCCGGTTGGCGGCTGCGTAGGAGAGCACCACCTTGTCGCCAGCCTTGATCTGCTGACCGCTGACCTCGGTGTCCTGTACGCATGTGCGCCGGAACTGCATGATCGGCGGAAACATCCGAAGTATCTCTTCGACCGCGGACGGCATCAGGCTCGGATCGTCGCGCAGCAAGTCCCACTGATCGGGGTTCTCGGACAACAGCACGAGCGCGCCGTTGAGCATGTTGCGCGTGGTCTCGTTGCCGGCGATCACAAGGAGCTGGAAAAACCTGTCGAGCTGGTCGTCGGTCAGCTGCTCGCCGTCGACCTCGGCGTTCACGACCAGACTCCACACATCATCGGTCGGGTTCGCGCGCTTTTCGGCGGTCATCTTGCGTGCATAAGCGAACAGCTCCAGGAACGCCGACACATACGACCGTTTGTCGACGGCGTCCGGATCGTCGAAGCCGACCATGCGATTCGTCCAGTCGAACAACAGATGTCGCTCATCGGACGGGATGCCCAAGATGTCGGCAAGCACCAATAGCGGCAGCTCCGACGACACCTTCTCTACCCAATCGATATCGCCGCCGTCACCGAGCGAGGCAACCAACGCGTCGGCGTGCGTGTCGATGGATTCAGCCATCCCAGCCACGACGCGTGGAGTGAACGCCTTGCTGATGATCTTTCGCATCTGGGAGTGCATCGGCGGGTCGATGTTCAGCATCGCTTGGCGCTGGATCGCCAGTTCTTGCGGGGAGACGTTGCGCACCCAGGTGCCACCCTCCTCCGAGCTGAACAGGTCCGGGCGCTTACCCGCTGCCATCACATCGGCGTGGCGAGTCAAGTACCAGAAGCCGGGACCGCCATCGAAACCTTCGGACGCCGGCTCAGGAATCCACGCCACCGGCGCTTCGCGGCGCAGCGCTGCGACCTCGTCGTACGGGAATCCCGGCACATAGGTGCTGGGGTTGCCGAGATCAGGGATGGTCATTGCTGTCTCCTTGGTTGCAGTCGCAGCCTTTTTGGCCCACGCGTAGTCGGTCTTCCCGTTCGCGTGCCTGCCGACCTTCTCGACTCGGATGAATTCTTTTGGAATCTTGTAGCCTGCCAAACTGTTTCGGCAGCCGACGACCAGTTGTTCGACCGTCACGGTGTCGTCGGCGGACTGATAGAGCGCGACGACTTCCTGGCCCCAACGCTCGCTCGCACGGCCGACGACGACAACGTCGACGACACCCGGCAGCGCACGCACCACGTCCTCCACCTCTTCGGCGAAGACCTTCTCTCCCCCGGTGTTGATCGTCGTTGCTTCGCGGCCGAGGAATTCGAAAGTGCCGTCGTCGAGCAACCGCGCACGATCGCCGGGGACGGAGTAGCGCTTGTCGCCGACGGTGACGAATGTCGCGGTGGTCTTGTCGGGATCGCCGAGATACCCCATCGGGATGTGGCCGCCCTGCGCCATCCAGCCGATCTCGCCCTGCTCCGCGAGACGGGTGCGGGATTCGTCGACGACCGCGGTATCCCCGCGTGCGGCAAAGGCTTTCCCATTCCGCTTGGCGTGCAATCCGGTCTCCGACGATCCGAGCACGTCCGCGATTCGGACGGTCGGTAGGAGTTCGCGTAGCCGCGCCTTTGATGAGTCACGAAGGGCCGCACCGCTGTTCACGATAAGTCGCAGGTCCGGCAGATCGCGTGGGTTCGCTTCGAGTTCGGTGACGAGTGGTGTGCCGAAGGCGTCGCCGACGATCGCTATCGACGTGACATGCTCGCGCTCGCAGGTGTCGAGAAAAGCCGGTGCAGCGAACTTTTCGGGGTTCGGTTGGAAGACGATGGTCGCGCCGCTGAGCCAGCCGCCGAGTGCGATTCCGGTGCCCGCGCCGTGCATCAACGGCGGCCCCGGTAATACCCGACCGCGAATCTTGCGAGCCCGTTCGACCACGTCCTCGACGGTTGCGGCGTTCCGCACGCCCATCGGACCGCCGACCAAATCGCCGACGCGCCAGATCACACCTTTCGGCATACCGGTGGTGCCACCGGTGTACAGCAGGTGCCGGTCGTCCGGAGTCGCGTTCGGTACGCCGTCGGCGGGGTCTGCCGCGGCAAGTGCCGGCTCGTAACCGAGTGCACCGTCTAGCAACTGAGCCCCGCTGCCGTCGTCGACCTGTAAGAGGAGCGGACGAGAATCCAGCTGTGACAACGCTTCATCCAGCACCGCGGCGAAGTGGCCGCCGAATACGACAGCCTTGGCGTCCGCGTCGCGTAGCAGGTAGGCAAGTTCGGTCGCGGTGTAGCGGTAGTTGACGTTGAACGGGGCGACCGAAGCCTTGTGTGCGCCGAGCACAGCTTCCAGATACTCCGGTCCGTTGTACAAATAGACACCGAGGTGGTCTTGCCCTGTCTCCCAAGCATTGTCGGACTGACGACGCCCGCCGAGCCCGTGAGAACGCAGAACGGCGGCGAGCCGTCGGGTACGGTCGGTCGTTTCGCGCCAGGTGAACGTGCGGTCGGCCGTGACGACGCACGGCTCGTCCGCCAATTCTGCGGCGATCGCTTCATGCAGGGTGGCCAGATCGAACTCTGTCATCAGACTTCCTGTCCTACGAATATCGGATAGCTTTCGCTGCCCTGGGCGTGGATGAATTCGGCACGCAGAGCCATTCCGGCCGACGGGGCACCGACGACGCGGCCGTAAAGCCAAGGACCTTCGGTCAATTCGACGACGCCGACGGTATACGGGACGAGGTCGGCAAAGGCGCGATTGGGCGCGCGGTGCACAACGGTCCACGTCACGAGCGTTGCGGTCCCTGCGGCCGGAGACCAAGACAGTTCCGTGCGACCGCACGTTGTGCAGACGACCGCCTCGGGTGGCAAAGCCTGCCCGCAATGCGCGCACTTCTTGATGACGAGTTCCTCGCGCGCGGCGGCGTCGAAGAACTCGGCGCTTTTCGAGTTTCGTTGCATCGGTGGCCAGTTCATCGCACAGCCCCGCTGAGAACCAAGGTGGCGTGATGTTCGAGAACGCCACCACTACCGCTGACCATGATCACGTCCTTCTTGTCGACCTGGCGCGCTCCGGCGTGGCCGCGGCCCTGTATCACTGCTTCGACTATCGGGGTGAATCCGGTGAGGTAGTAGCTGGAGAGCTGTCCCCCGCCGGTATTGCACGGCAGGCTGCCGCCGGGTGCGAGTTTGCCGTCGGCGACGAACTTGCCGCCCTCGCCCTTCGGGCAGAATCCGTAGTCCTCCAGCGTGATCAAGACCGTGTAGGTGTAGCTGTCGTAGAGTTCGAGCAAATCGACGTCGGAGACCGTCACCCCGGCCATGCGCAACGCCGCAGGTCCAGCATCGGCGGCGCCGGACCGAAGGCCGAACTCCGACTCGCGGTGCATCACTCGGCCCGGATGCGCTTGGCCCCAGCCGAGCACGTCCACGGGCGGCTGGGCAAGATCTCGGGCCCGCTCGGCCGAGGTGACGATCACTGCCGCAGCACCATTGGAGACCAGGCAGCAATCGAGCAGGTGGAGCGGATCCGCGACGAGCGGTGAGGCCTGGTGCTCGTCGAGCGTGAGCGGCGTCTTGAATTGCGCGACAGGGTTGTTCGCCGCCCACGCCCGCTGACCGACCGCGATGGCGCCCAGTTGCTCGCTCGTGGTCCCGTAGGTCTCGAAGTGGCGGCGGGCAGCCATGGCGTAGAACAAGTTCGGCGTAATCGCGCCGATGCCGGCGTGATAGGACGCGAAACCACATGGTAGCGAACGCTGCTTCCCGAACGCGTCGCGCGCGGAACCCTTCGGTTTCAACGGCGTATCGGCAAAGACACAGGCAACGGCGGATGCGCCACCCAGCGCGATCGTTGCCGCGGCGTGCGAGATCATCGCGGCCGGGCTGGCCCCGAGTGCACCGATTTCGGCGAGCAAGCGCAGGTTCTGCAGCCCGAGGACCTTCTGCAACGAAAGCTTCGGCGCGCCTTGTGTGCCGGGGCTGACGAGCAGACCGTCCAAGTCAGTCACCGCGAGGCCCGCGTCTGCCGCGGCGAGCCGCACGGCTTCGGCGGCAAGGTCGGTGGCGCTGCGATCGTACACTTTGCCGACGTCGGTGAGTCCGAGCCCGGCGATCGCTGTGCTGGTCACCATCAGCGGCCTTCCCAGCGGGGCTTGCGCTTCTCGGCGAACGAGCGCGGGCCTTCTTTGGCGTCGGCGGTCTTCATGATGGTCCGGACCTCCGCATTGCTGAACGCCCATGCTTCCGGTTCCCAATCGGACTGCGTCGCGCCGTGATAGACGACCCGTTTGCTTGCCTGGACCGCGAGAGGCGCGTTCCGCGCGATCTTCTCGGCCAGTTGCATTGCTGCATCGAGGACCTGGTCGTGCGGGACCACTCGATTGACCAGACCCCATTGCAATGCCGCTTCGGGCGAGATCGGCGATCCAGTGAGCGTCGCCTCGAGTGCGATGGCGAGCGGAATCCGGTGCGAAAGTCGTAGGAGCCCACCGCCCGCGGCGATGATCCCGTGCCGCACCTCCGGCAGGCCAAGGGTCGCGGTGTCACTCATCACGGCAAGGTCGCACGCGAGCACGAACTCTGTTCCGCCACCTAACGCATAGCCGTTGATCGCAGCGATGAGGGGCTTGTCCAGCAGCTTCTGCATGATGCCGCCGAATCCGCGTTCTTTCTGGTCGGGACCGATCAACGATCGGCCTGCCGCAAGCTCTTTCAGGTCGGCTCCCGCGCAGAACGCCTTGCCAGCTCCGGTAAGGATGCCGACGCGGAGTTCGGGGTCGGCGATGAACTCGTCGACCGCGTCCTGCAGAGCGATCGACATCGCAGCGTTGACCGCATTCATCGCATGCGGACGGTTCAGCGTGATGATCGCGATGGTGCCATGCTTGCGCAGGAATGCGGGCTGCTCTTCGTTGGGCTGGGCCATGCGATCGAGTGTAATGACCGTACGAGCGGTCAGTCAAGACGAAGAACCTATTCCGCGAGTCCACCAGCTCTTTGTGACGAGCCCGTTTGTCTGCCTGGTCTGAGCAGCTAACCGAGCCGGATATACCAATAATTGGTATCGTTGCTCCATGGGTAAGAACACGTCTTTCAGCCTCGACGAGCATTACAGCGCCTTCATCGAGTCCGAGGTGTCGTCGGGCCGGTACCGCTCGGCCAGTGACGTTGTGCGGACCGCCCTGCGACTGCTCGAAGACCGCGAAACCCAGATCAGCGCGTTGCGGAACGCGTTGGTCGACGGGGAACGCAGCGGGCCCTCTGTACCTTTCGATTTCGACGCCTTCGTCGCGCAGAAACGCGAGCCGCACCGCCGGTGAGTAAATTTGTCCTCGCACCCGCGGCGAAGGCCGATCTCGAGAACATTTGGGATTACACCGAGAAGCGCTGGAACGCAGCTCAAGCCGAGGAATACATCCGCGAACTTCAGCGCGGTATCGAACGAGCGGCTGCGAACCCGCGAATCGGGAAGGCCTGCGACGAGATTCGCAAAGGCTACTTCAAACTATCCGTCGGATCGCACGTTCTGTTCTACCGGGCGACCGTCGAGGAGACAATCGATGTCGTGCGCATCCTCCACCAAAGAATGGATGTCGACCGCCATCTCTGAACGGAGCGCGTTCACTACGCAGTTCTCAATGCGGCCTTGGGGCACTGCGCGACCGCATCGCGTACATCGTCTTGACGATCGGGAGACACCAGACCGCCGGCGACAATGAGCTCGTCGTCGGCGTCCAGATCGAAGATGTCCGGTGCAATCCCGACGCAAATGCCGTTGCTCTCACATAGATTGCGATCCACCTCGACGTTCATCGGTCCTCTTCTTTCGGTTGGTTGGAGGTGTTCGAGCCCAGCATCGTCACAGTTCGGCCAACGTGTCCCCGGCGCCTCGCTCCGCGGTGGTGAGCCCGGGCCACTCCGGTCTACGCGTCTTGCCGGGCGTAGAGCTCATCGATCTCTGCCGCGTACTTGGCGTTGATCGGCTTGCGCTTGAGTTTCCCGGTCGGCGTCAGCTCGTCGCCACCGGACTCCCACAACGTCGGCAGCAGGGTGAATCGCTTGATCTGCTCGATCCGCGAAAGTTTGTCGTTACCTGCGTCGACGCCCGCTTGCACAGCTGCGATGACGCGTTCGTCTTTGACGAGTACTTCCGGGTCCGCTTCGAGGCCGAACTTTGCCGCGTACACAGGCGCTGCCTCGGGGTCGAGGGTGATCAGCGCGACGTTGTACGGTCTGCCATCACCGATCGCCATGACAGCTCCGATCAGCATCGATTCGGCGGAGATCGCATTCTCGATGTTCACCGGCGACATGTTCTTGCCACCGGCATTGATGATCAGCTCCTTCTTGCGGTCGACGATCTTGAGGAAGCCCTCGTCGTCGACCTCGACGACATCGCCGGTATGCATCCACCCATCCGCGTCGATAGCTTCAGCGGTCTTCTCCGGATCGTTGCGGTAGCCCTTCATGATGAACGGCGCCCGAATCAGCAGCTCGCCATCCTCGAGGACGCGAGTCTCGTAGCCGGGCAACGGGATACCGACCGTCCCTGCCTTGGCGAGTGCGGGGGTCGCCGCCGTGGCCAGACCTATCTCCGACATGCCCCAGATATCTGTCACCGGGATGTCGAGTTTCTGCAGAAACGCGAAGACACCCGGCGGGATCGCCGCAGCGCCGGACACCGCCCACTTCACCCGATCGAGTCCGAGCTTCGACCGAATCGCGGCAATCACCTGTGGAGCGCCCGCCTCGAAACCGGCAGCGAGCAGCTCATTGGCCTGCACCTGTAACTCGACTCCGATCTTGAGCTTCTCCCACACTCGCGGAACCGCAGCAAAGACAGTCGGATGCACATCGGCAAGTGCCGCAGGCAGCTGCTTCATGTCGGCGACGGTCGTGATCTCCGTGCCGTAGATGGTGCCGAAGTAGTAGCAAACGAACCGGTCGGCGGCGTGCGCAGAGGGCAGATACGAGATCACCTTGTCGTCCGCGTTCAGCGGCAACGCGCTGGTCAAGGCACCTGCCATCCCGAAGGCGCCACGGTGAGTGTGCTCGACACCCTTCGGCGGGCCGGTCGTTCCCGAGGTGTAGATCATGCAGAGCACGTCGTCGGGCTGCACCCCCTTCCACGCGGCTTCGAAATCGAAATCCGCCGCCGGCTCCAGCCGCGCCACATCACCGTCTTCGACGACCAGTAGGTGATCGACTGCGGCGCCGGATGCCTTGATCCGCTCGACGTACTGCTGTTCCGTTACGACGATTTTTGCGCCCGAGTGGGACAGTAAGTATTCGATCTGCTCTGCGCTGCAGGTGTTGTAGATCGAGAACGTAGTCGCGCCAAGATGATTGGCTGCCATTTCGGTAAGTTTGAACTCGGGCCGGTTCGTCAGAAGCGCCGCGAAGACGTCGCCACGCTTAAGACCCAAAGCGGCGAGCCCCCCAGCGATTCGGCGAACTTCGTCGCCGTACTGGCGCCAGGTCAAGCTGACCGCACCACCAAGAGTACGAAGCGCTACGACGTCGGGTCGTTCGGCGACGTGGCGCTGGAATGCCTGCGGCAAGGTCTGTGGTTCTGACATGGGCGTCTCCTAATCTCTACCTACCACTATGCTTGGTGACCGCACGTACAGTCAATAGACATTTGCGTCGAGTTGACCTTCACGCAGGCATCGGCCGAGAGAAGCTCTGCATAAGAGCGAATTCGACAATCCGCTAGGCCAGCCGTGACTGCTGCCGCGAAATGCGATCCGTGAGTTCGGCGACCGCGTCGATCATCAACTCGGCGAACCACTCTGGATTCGTGATCGGCAGATCATGATTGGCTTCGACTTCCGTGATACGGGCACCGAGCACCTCGGCGAGCTCCCGCTGCAAGTGCGGGCGGCACAGCCGGTCCCCCGCCAGCAACAGGTATTCGCAGGGTCGGGGCTGTGCGTTCGGTGGTAGGACGCGCAAGTCCACGGACGGAATATGACGCCCCACGGCAAGCATGTCCGCGAGCGAGGTGCGACCGAGTTCCACACGCGCCCAATCCCATCGCGATGCCAGCGACGTACTACGGCGTCGCAGAGCTGCCGTCGCGAATACGCCCAACCGCGGGTCGAACCCCGCGATCGCCAGCGGTTGCAGCGCCCGAAGCCCGGCGAAGATCATCCGATCTCGCGGCGTACCTACGTAACAGGCGGCGGTACCGCTGATCACTGTGCCGACGACGCGGTCGGGATACCGGGCGACGACGTCTGCCGCTATACCGCCGCCCATGGAGTAGCCGCACAGAATCGCGTGCTCGATCCCCAACACGTCCAGTAGAGCGATCACATCGTCGCCGGCGTCGGTCAATGTGAAACCTCCGTCGCGAACCCCCCGGCCGTGCATCCGAAGATCGGGTGCAATCACGCGATGCGCACGTGAGAGCGGCACGAAAACGTCGGCGAAGTTGAGGTCGGCTGTCCAGGTCCACCCATGAAGCAGCACCACCGGAATTGAACTGGAGGGACCGGCAATATCGCGGACGAACGTCTCACCGCGCTCGCCGAGCCGGACCATGCTGCCGCTCGGAAGAGTGGGTACTACTTGGTGAATTCGCTTGCGCTGCCGAGTCATGCACACCTCATTGTGGCGATCCGGCGTTCCGACAGTCGGGCGCCGCAATCCAGTATCGCCGCTGACCGTCCGAGCAGTCAACTCACTAGGTGGGTAAGTAGATCGATTTGTATTGCTGGTAGGCGGCGAGACCTTCCGGACCGAGCTCACGTCCCATTCCGCTGTCCTTCACGCCACCGAACGGCGCGCCGTGGTCCATCGTGTAGCCGTTGATACCGATGCTGCCGCTCTGCACGCGGCGTGCAATAGCCGCACCGCGGTCAACATCGCTGGTCCACACAGTGCCACCCAGCCCGTACGCGGAGTCGTTGGCGATGTTGATCGCGTCGTCGTCGTCGGTGAACGGGATAACTGCCAACACGGGGCCGAAGATCTCTTCACGCGCAATCGTGGCGTTGTTGTCGACGTCGGCAAAGATCGTCGGCTCGACGTACCAGCCGCGATCGAAGCCTTCGGGCCGTCCCCCACCTGCGGTGATTCGACCGCCCTCGGCAATACCTTTCGCGATGTAGCCCTCGATGATGTCGCGTTGCTTCGAGCTGGCGACCGGTCCGATGACGGTCGAGCGGTCGAGCGGATCGCCGATCTTCAGCGATCGGACGAGATCGCTCAGGCCGTCGACGACCTCCTTGTACCGATTCCGTGGCGCAAGAATTCGGGTGCAGATGTAGCAGCTCTGCCCTTGGTTCATCAGACTGGCGGCGAAGAGCCCTTTCAGCGTGGTGGCGAGGTCGGCGTCGTCGAGGATGATTCCGGCGGACTTGCCGCCCAACTCCAGCGTGACGGGCCGAAACAGTCGCCCGCAGGCTTCCGCGATGGACCGTCCGGCTTCGGTCGATCCGGTGAAGGCGATCTTGTCGACGTCGGGATGGCTGACCAGCCGGGCACCCGCCGTGCGACCGGATCCGGGCACGATGTTGAGCACACCCGGCGGCAACTCCGCGGCTGCAGCCGCCTCCGCGACGACCATGGCATCGAGCACCGTTTCCGACGACGGCTTGACCACGACCGTGCAACCCGCCGCGAGCGCTGGCGCGAGTTTGAAGAACGTCAGGGTCTGCGGGAAGTTCCACGGCACGATGGCGCCGACGACGCCGATCGGCTCGCGACGGACCTCGGTACTGCCGTACACGAGCGACTTGCGCACCTCGGTCGTCGGCAGTTCCTGAATCAAGCCCGCGTAGTAGCGCAGGATCTTCGCGGGCACAGCACCTTCGGTCAGCCGCCCGAATCGGACGGGCATGCCGTTCTGCCCGCTGACGTGCTGAACAATTTGTTCACTGCGCGCTTCCAACTCCTGCGCGAATCGTTCGATAGCGGCGGCGCGGCGCGAGGGCTCCCACTGCGACCAGCCGGTTGGGTCGTCGAATGCCGTGCGGGCCGCGGCAACCGCAGTATCGATGTCGGATTCGCTTGCGGCGGGCACACTTCCGAGCAGTTCTTCCGTGCTCGCCGAATGCACCTCGATCCGCTGCGACGACGACGGTCGCACCCAGGAGCCGTCGATGAACAGAGAGTCGAATACGTGCGTCATTGCGCGTCCTTCTGGCTTGGGATGAGCACGGGTTTCACGACCGCGCCGGACTTCATTGCCTGCTCAGCGTCGTTCACCTGATCCAGCGGGAACGTCTGGATGAGTTCGTCGAACGGGAATCGGCCCTGTTGCCACAGGGCAATCAACTTGGGGATCAACAGCTTCGGTACCGAGTCGCCTTCGAGGATGCCCTTGATGGTCCGACCGAACGCCAGTTGATCGGGCCGAAGCTCGAGTGGTTTCAATTGCACGCCGACACAACCGCATACGCCCCGCAATCGCAGGATGTCGATCGCTGTCGAGATCACCGACGGCACACCGGTGGTGTCGAGTGAGTAGTCGAGCCCGCCGTGCACGAGCGCTTTCATCGCGACCGCAAGGTTGTCGGTGGACGCCTCGAAACTGTGAGTGGCGCCGAGCTTTTCGGCGAGTTGCAGACGATCGGGATTGCGATCGACGGCAACGATGGTCGTCGCGCCGGCAACCTGCGCAGCCATGATCGCCGACAGCCCAACCGTTCCTGCCCCGAAAACCGCAATGCTCGAACCAGATTCGACACCGAGCGAATTGAAGACGGAACCTGCACCGGTCAGTACACCGCACGACAGCGGCCCAAGAAGTTCCAGCGGCAGGGTCGGGTCGACTTTGATGGCGTTCCGCGCGGCCACGACGCTGAGATTTGCGAACGAGGATTGGCCGAACCAGTTGCCTTTGATCGGCTCCCCGGCACCGTCGCGCACGTTCGTGGGCCGACCCGGGCGGTAGCCGGACATGTTTCGCGGCCAGAACGTCTCGCAGTACGCCGGTTGCGCATCCAGGCAGTTGCGGCACGTGCCGCAGGAATCGAAAGACAGCACGACATGGTCGCCGACTTGCAGACCCTCAGACCCGTCGCCGACGACCTCGACGACACCCGCGCCTTCGTGGCCTGTGATGATCGGCGGTTTCGCCATCGGCGTCCTGGGTAGGAAGTCGCTGTGGCACACGCCGACACCCGCGATGCGGACAACGATTTGGCCGTGGCCGGGTGCGTCCAACAGGACGTCCTCCAACTCGAACGGGCCGTCGGCAGTGCGGAGTACCGCTGCTCGCGCTTCGACTGAGTGCTCCATGCAGCCACTATACCGTGCTGACCGCACGTACAGTCAAGAATACGTGCGGTCCGCCACCACGAGCCGATCCACCCAGAGCGGGTTCGGCCGCGAATTCATAGGTAGCCGGTGCACAAGTGTTCGGCGATGGTGTACGAGTTGGCGACCAAAACCAAGCGATCGCCGCAACCTCTCTCAGGAGAGTGCTGCGGCGATCGCATGGTTTCCGCTGGCGTGGTGCCACGGGTGCCGACGGACGAGCGCTACTGGCTCAAGGTTTGCGCCATTTGAACGCCGGACACGATCGCAACTGGAATACCTAGCGCCGCACCGCCGATAACGGCCCCCAAGCCACCAACGGTTGCCGCGCCGATGATGCATGCCGGAATTGCGCCCACGAGCGCTACAGCGGCTCCGGCGAGACCGGGGATAACGCATCCGAGCGCCGCGCCACCTACGCCGCCGACCATGGCGCCGACCGTCACTGCGGTGCCGACGTTCAGTGAGAATGTCGCGAGCGCGGTCTCGAACTTCGTGACCGGATCGATCGTCGGCACAGCGTCGGCGTCCACTGGGTGGACACCAGGGACGTCTGCGGTGGCCACTACGGACTGAGCGGCGTCGAGGTTCACGCCGGCGTTACGTGGTTCACCCAGCACTGGGTTGCCCCGTTCATCCTGAACTGAGACATGCAGGCCCGGGGACAAGCTCACGGTCCCCCACGGTGTCTGCAGCGCAGCGTCGCCGCCCTGGGCGTAATAGTTGACACCCGGTGCTACCGGAATAGCAAGCCGGACAACGGAATTCGGCGTCGGAGGTACGGGTTCGGCCGGTGCCGCATGGGCAGTTCCGCAGGCCAGAGCCGTAGCTGTCGCCGCTACGACAACCGTGCCGGCGAGTCTCGAGCGGTTCATAGTGCACTCATTTCTGTTGACGTTATCGAAAAGCGGCGATCTACCAGCAGGCCGCCGACTGGCTAACACAGCACCGACTCCGTCGGCGCGTTCGGACATCGGTCAGGCGTCGTGCGCTGCTCCGATGGGATCAACAATTGGGCACCACAAACGCGGCCAATCGTGATCTGTAAAGCTCGTCTGCCCGTGTAGGGATGTCGAGCTATCGAGCCCGGAATTCGAGCGGGCTTCATGGGCCCGTTCTCTGACTTCACGAGTTTGGCCGGTTGGTAGACGGTTCGCCCCGGAGAACCTGGACATCCAGGGCGAACCGAGATCAGGGGTGACGCTCGCAGGCGTTCACCTTCGACTCGACGCCGTCGGCGCCTGCCTTCTCAGGCTCGTCAGCACGGCTTTCGCTGCCCGCTCGCCCGACGCTGCGGCGTCGGCGAGCGACGGCAGATCGAGCTGGTAGTCGCCCGCGAAGTAGATGGTTCCGAGCGGATCACGCAGCGCCGGAAGCGAGTTCCTTCGCCCCGGTGCCCAGAAGGGCACGACCCGCCGGTGCTTGCGCACGATGCCGCGACCCAATTTCCCTTCCAGCTCCGGAAACACAGCGAGCAGGTCCGTCGAGAATCGCGACACGATTTCCTCGTCGGACAGGCCGAACAACGCGTCCGCGGCAGCTCCGCCGGCGAAACACGCGAGTGCTCCGCCCGGCTTGCGATCGTCGCCGGTTCGCATTGCCGCGGCGTGGTTGAACATCGCTTGGAACGACAGCTGCGGAGTGGAGACAGCGAAGTACTTGTCCCACCGTTGCGGACCGACTTCCTCGGTGAAGAATCCGACAATCACGTAACGGCCATAGGTGATGTCGCTGAACGCATTTCGATGCTGCTGAGGGAGGTCTGGGATGATCTGCTGGGCGATGTCGGCGGGTGCGGTGACGATCGCACGCTTCGCCCGCAGCCGCACCGGACGATCAGCACCGTCGTGGTAGTCGACGACCACGCCGTCATCGTCCTGACGCACCGAGTGCACGACCGAGTTCAGCCGGACACGGTCACCGAGGTCTTCGGTCAGCACGTCGGTCAGGGTCTGGTTGCCACCCACTGGCAGCGAGAAGTTCGGGATCTTCTCCGGATCGGCGAGCGCGAGGCCCACCGACGTGACGAACTGGGTAGCGGCCGTCTCCTCCACTTCGCATCCCATCCACTGCGCCGACCATGACCGGACGACCGCATGGGCAAGTTCCGACCGGACGCCCTTCAGCAGGTAGGAGCCCAGTCTGGTGTCGAGCTTGGCGCGAACTCGTTGTGCGATCCGGCTTTCCGACTCCAAGAACGGCATAACGGCGAGGATGCGTGCACCGACGAGGGCCATGCCGAGCCGGTCGGTCGAGGTCATCCGGGTGCGAAACATGAGCTCGACGGGATTCGAGGTGTCGACCACCCCGCCGTTGAGATATAGCGCGATGCTCTTGCCTGCAAGTGAGCCCATTTCGATGCCGTGCCGATCGAGCGCGTCGATCAGCGTGCCAGTACCTTCGGTGAACTGAGTGCCGACATTGATCCAGTAGTCGCCCTGCCTGACGGTCTCGACTCGTCCGCCCGTGCGATCGGTGGACTCGAGTACAACGACGTCGGCCTCCGATGTCAGCGTTGTCGCGGCCATCAGTCCGGACATTCCGGCGCCGACGACGACTACATCCGCGCTCTCTTCATCCACTGCGCGCGTCGTCATTTCGACTCCACCTGAGCGGCGACACGAGCGTCATCGTTGCTTGCCTGGGCGTCTACGCGTTTGTTGTGGGCATCGAATGCTCGGTAAGCGCGGAAGTAGGTGAACATCTGCAGGCCCCACGTCGACAGCGCGAAGATGTAGAAGATCGTGTGCTCGGCGTCGTCGCCAGGGATGTGAACGTAGTCGTAGATCGCGGCGATGACGGATCCGCAGGCGGTGGCGACGGCGACCCACACGGCGTGTCCGTGCTCGTTAATGTCCCAGAGCCGCTTGACGAAGTAGCCGACGAAGATCGTGGTGATCACGTTGACCACTATGAAGAAGAGCTTGGCGGGGTTGCCGATCGTCTCCTGGTAGCCGAGGAGAAACAGGCCGGCGGCGGCGGCGAGGGCGAACGCGCCGACGTCCACTGCGACGGACGGCTTGTATCGGTGTGTGACCGTCAGGAGCCCGAGGACCAGGATCAGGGTGATGCCCACGGACCGGGAGAATGCGTCCAAGAAGGCGGCGGCGGTGTACATCGGACTGTCATGACCAGCCTGTAGGAGGCCATAGACCAGGAAGTTCGTTCCCGATGTTGCGACGATGATCCATTCGATGCCGAGCAGGTAATTCTTGTAGTTCCGGATGAACTTGATCCCGTAGGTGAATCCGACGGCGATCATCCAGATGTCCGCGACCGCGAAGAGCAGTTCTTTGATGGACATGGCTTTCTCCTTGGATGATTATTTCGTGAGGGCTGAGAGGCGGTCGGCGGCTCGGTCGGCGAGCCAGGTCGCATAGAGCGCGGGTCCGCTGACGAACCCGGGCCAGAAGCGCTTGCGGCCGTGCCAAATTGCCGCCAAGTCGTTGTGTAGTGGCGCGCCGTCGATCCGGTCCGCCAATAGATGGCCCACATACTGGGCTTGGGCGAACCCGTGGCCGTTGCAGGCCAGTGAGTAGAGCACATTGTCGGAGGCCTCACCGGCGACGGGGAGCCACGTGGAGCTCATGCCGATCCAGCCGCCCCACGCCTGCGTCAACTCGACGTCGCGCAAGCCTGGGAAGCGGTCGTGGAATCCGCGAACGAGGTCGTCGGCGACGTGCTGGTCGGGGGTACGTTCCGGCAGCGGGTTGCGACCGGTCTGGACGCGACGGGTGCCGAAAACGATTGTGCCCCGAGGGGTCACGCGATAGCTCTCGATGATCATGTGCAGGGTGACCATCGGGGCACGGCTGGTCCAGCCGATGTCGTCGAGCCGCTCTGGTGCGACAGGCTCGGTCTCGACCAGCGACGTCCACACCGGTGTTGCGAGGCGCTTCGGCGCTATGGCCAGGCCCGAGCTGTCGGCATTAGTAGTCAGTAATGCCTTGCGAGCCTTGACCGTTCCGTTCGGGGTCGCGACGGTGACCCGGTCTCCGGTGTCTGTGACGTCGAGGGCGGGAGTGCGCTCGTAGACGCGTACGCCGGAGGCGATCGTGGTGGCGCGCAGCCCCAGAACGAACTCCCCCGGGTTGAGGGTGCCGCCGACGCCTTCGCGCACGCCGCCGAGGAAGCCTTCCGGAAGTCCAGCTTCCGGGCCTTCGACGAATTCGGCCGACGATCCGGCCTCGGCCATGACTTTTGCGTTCCGGCGCGCGTGCCGCAGCTGCCCTTTGGAAACGGCGGCCATCACGATTCCCTCGGGTTGGTAGCCGCAATCGATCCCGTATTGCTTGATCGCGTCCTCGGTGAAGTGCACCGCGTTCTCGGCGTATCGATAGAGTTCGCGTAGCCGTTCGCGCTTGAGAAGAAATCCCAGCAGTTCCGGGTCGGCGGCGATCGAGTTCGTGATGTATCCGGCGTTTCGGGAGGTCGCGCCCCAGCCAAGGGTTTTGGCCTCGAGCAGCACGACATCGACACCTTTGTCGGCGAGGCGGAGTGCGGCCGACATGCCGCCGCCACCGCCTCCGATCACGACGACGTCACAGTCGATGTCACCGACCAGATGCGGTTCGACTGTGGCAGGTTGTGCGGCCCAGCCGGTGTCGTGGATCAGTTTCATGACAATCACTTACTTTCTGCGGGGATGACTGCAGTGCCGCGAGCGCGGACCGCGACCAACGGGGACTCCAGTACTGCGGAGCGACCGGTGTCGTCGGAGCCGCGGCAAATCACCCGTAGTTCGAAATCGACTGTGCGGCTGCGATTTCCCTTTTTCACCAGCTGCGCCTCGGCCTCGACGACATCGCCCCCGCGGATCGGGGCGAGGAACTCGACGGACGAGTAGCCGGCGAAAAGCCCTTCGTGGCCGTCCATTTCGATCGCGAGGTTGGTGCCGACGTCGCCGAACAATTTCAGGGCGTAGGCGCCGTCGACCAGGTTGCCCGCGTAGTGTGCGTCGGAAAACGCGACGTAGCGGCGGTGAATTGCTTTGGTCGTCATGAGATCTCCTGGTGGATCGGTCCGAGATTGCGCGACAGTGCTTCGCCGTCGATCGCGACGCCGGGGTAGCCACGCTTGGCGATCTCGGTGCACATGCGTCGGTACTTGCCGACACCGCCGACGTAGCCCATGAAGGTGTTGGGCTTGCCCTCGACGTTCGAGCCGCGGTACCAGGAGTCGGTGGTGGCGTAGAGGGTTGGCGCAACGGTCTCTTCGGTGATGTCGACCCAGTCGTTCTGCCCCTCCGCGGTGGCCTCGATCAGGGTCGCTCCGGAATCCCGCGCGTGCTCGATGAGGTCGGCGATCCAGTCGACGGCCTGCTCGATCGACATGACGACATTGCTTGCGAGCGCGGGGCTCTGCGGGCCGGCGACCATGAAGAAATTGGGGAAGTCCGCCGTCATCATGCCGAGGTAGGTGCGGACACCGTCGCGCCAGGCATCCTGCAACTTCTGACCGGATGCGCCCGTGAGACCGAGTCCGTACAGCGGGCCGGTGAAGGCGTCGAATCCGATCGCGAGTACGACGGCGTCCACCTCGTACGTGTCGCTCGATGTGACGATCGCGTTCGCGGTCATCGTCTCGATCGGCTCGTCGCGCAGCGACACCAGCGACACGTTGGGCCGGTTGAAGGTCTCGTAGTAGTCGGTGCCGAAGCAGCTGCGCTTTGCCCCCAACGGGTGGTACTTGGGCACCAGCAACTCAGCCGTTGCCGGATCCTCGACGATTTCGCGGATCTTGTCGTGGATGAACTCCGATGCCGTGCGATTCGCGTCGATATCCGTGATCAGGTCGGCGAATTCGGCACCGACACCGTTGAAGCCGCTGAGTTCGTAGGCCGCCTCGTAGCGCCGCAGGCGCTCCTCGTCCGAGACGTCGAAGGCCTTGTCCGTTACGGGGCGCTCGGGGATGCCGCCGAGGGAATGCCGGCATTCCTCGCGGATCGCCGGGTAGTCGACCTTGATGGACTCGACTTGTTCGGGCGACAACTCGGAATTGCGCGCCGGCATTACGTAATTCGGGGTGCGCTGGAACACTGTGACGTGTTCGGCGACCTGCGCGATGAGTGGGATTGCCTGCACGCCTGAGGATCCGGTGCCGATCACCGCGACGCGCTTGCCCGCGAGATCGTCGAGCGAGATGTTCCACCGACTGGTCGATACCTGGAGACCGGTGAAGTTCGCCAGGCCCGGCACGTCGAAGTCCTTGGGAGTCGACAGGCCACCAGCACCCGATATCAAGTAACGGCTGCGACGGGTCTCGCCGCTGTCCAAATGCACGTCCCACAGTCGGTCGGCCTCGTTCCATGTCGCGCCGACCACGCGGGTGTCGAACGTGAAGTGCTTGCGCAGGTCGAAGCGGTCGGCGACGTGCTCGATGTAGCGCAGGATCTCGGCCTGCGGCGCGAACCGTTGGCTCCACGTCCACTCCTGCTGCAGCGTCTCGTCGAACGAGTACGAGTAGTAGATGCTCTCGACATCGCAACGCGCGCCCGGATAGGTGTTCCAGAACCACGTGCCGCCGACGCTCGGTCCGGCTTCGAAACCTGCGAAGGTCCACCCGGCGGTGGTGAGCCGGTGTGCGAGGTAGAGGCCGGTGAAGCCGGCGCCGACGCCGATGACATCGACGACCCCGGGAGCTGAGGTGGTGGTGGAGTTCATCTTTTCGCTTTCCGTGTTAGTCATACGACTGGATCAAATGACTCACTTTAATTAAAACAGTGGTCCCGGTCACAGTCAAGGGGGTGGGTGGCTACAGAGGAAGATCGGGTGAATCGACGCCGACCACGCGGTCACCGCAGAACACTCGCACGGACTCGCCGGGGGCGTGACCGCCGATTCCCGATGTGCCCCAGAAGCTTTGCGCCGAGCCGTCGGCCAAATCTGCGACCTTGGCCCCGTTGACGCGGACTTCGCCCGAGAGCACCCGGGAGCCGACCTCGATGGCGCGGTCGAGGTCGCCGCCGAACACGTATGCGTCCAGACCCGATGGGTTGGCATTGGCCACGCGCAGAGCGTCTTCATCGGACTCCACCGCGTGCAGACTGATCAGCGGTCCGAACAGCTCGGCGGTCGCCAGTGACGCGTCGACTCCGGTTGCGATCGTGGGAGACAGGAAGAACCCGTCGAGGTCGGGGAGTCGTGCAGGCTGATGAATGGTCGCACCGTGTGCCCGCAGGCCTTCGATGCGACTTCGCAATGTGGCGAAGTGCGGGGCGTTGGAGATCGGTCCCAATTGGGTACTCTCCTCGAGCGAATGCCCGACCCGTATGCGGGCGATGCGATCGAGCAGCGCGTCCAGGAGGGGTTCGACAAGACTCTTGTGCGCCAACACCTTTCCAGGGCCTTCACACCACTGACCGTTGAGCTTGGTCATGCCCTCGAGGATCCCGTCGGCGGTGACGTCGATGTCGGCGTCGTCCAGTACGAGGGCTGGGTTGTTGCCGCCGAGCTCGAGCTGGAGCACCTTGAAGTCTTCCGCTGCAGCGCGAGCGATCGCCCGCCCGGCGTTCGGACCACCGGTGAACGAGACGATCTTTACGCGGGGATCGGCGGTGATGGCCGCACCCACATCGCCCGCGCCGTGGACGAGCTGCAGCGCACCGTCCGGCAGCCCGGCCTTGACGAAACACTCGACGATGATCTGGGCGCTACTTGGCGCGTGCTCCGACGGCTTGAGGATGACGGGGCAACCCGCTGCGAGCGCGCTGACCAGCTTCGCGGCCGGAATGAAGCTCGGCCCGTTCCACGGGGTCAGGATCGCCGCGGGTCCCCACGGGACCTTGTACAGCCGCACGTCACGCCCGCCCGCTTGCAGGGCAGTGCGACGCGGGATGGACCGAAGTTCCGCCGCCGATGAGCGGATGCGGTGCGGGAGGAACTGAGCGACCATTCGTGCCTTCGCGATCGGAACGCCGCTGGTGAGCGCATCGGTCCGGGCGATATCTTCGATCCGATCTTCGACGATCTCGGCGGCACGCTCGATGACTGCCGCGCGTTCTTCGCTTGCGGCGTCATCCCAGCGTTCGAAGCCGTACGACCGCTCGGCATGCCGCAGGGCGCGCTCCACGTCGTCTGCGCTGGTGGTGACCGCACGGTGGACCGGTTCGCCTGTGTTGGGATCGAGGTTCCACGAGCGTGGGATCGTTGCGCAATCGGACCACTGATCGGCGATGTAGTTGATCGGCTGGGGCAGTTGCGGATTCGACATCCGAGTCTCCTTTTCGTAGGTGTGCTTACTCGGTGAGGTCGGCGACGATGCGAGTGACCTCGCCGGATTTCATGGCCTCGAAGCCCTTGTTGATCTCGTGAAATCCGATGACGTCGCTGACCATCTCGTCGAGCAGCAGCCGGCCCTGCAGGTACAACCGCGCGAACTGGCTGATGTCCTCGTGCGCTTGGCCGGAGCCCATGTAGGAGCCGATGAGGCGCTTCTCACCGAAGAAGAAGTCCGACGCAGGAAGCGTGAGGTTGGTGCCGTCTGGTGCGATGCCGACCAGGCACGCGGTTCCCGTCGCTCGCAGGATCGACAGGGCGGTAGCCGCGGTCCGCGCAGAACCGACGGCTTCGAATGCGTAGTCCACGCCGTCACCGAGCGCCTTCTGGATCTCGGCCTGGACGTCGGCCGCGCCGTTCACGACATGCGTGGCACCGTAGGTGCGCGCGGCCGCGAGCCGGGCGTCGTCAAGATCCACGGCAACGATTGCCGAGGCTCCGGCAAGCCGTGCGCCCTGAATGATGGCCGATCCGACACCGCCGCAACCGATTACAGCGACCGTAGCGCCGGCACGAACCTGTGCGCCCCGGAACACTGCCCCGACGCCGGTGACGATGCAGCATGAAAGCAGGCACCCGACATGCAGCCCCACCTCGTCGGGCACCCGTACCAAGGAGTTCTCCCGCATCAGTGTGTGGCGAGAGAACGCACCGATGTCGCCGAGTCGCTCGACAGCCTGACCGCCGGGCAACTTGAAGGCCGGGCGGGGTCGCTGCCGGATCTGCGAAACACGTTGGCACTGGGTCGAATGCCCGACCTGACAGTTGCGACACAACCCGCACGAGGGCGTGAGAGCACCCACTACCCGGTCCCCCGGGCGCAGCGAGGTCACCGCGGAGCCGACCGACTCGACGACGCCCGCCACCTCGTGCCCGACCACTACGGGCAGGACGGCCCCGACTGTGCCCGTCATGTAGTGCAGGTCGCTGTGGCACAGGCCCACGTTGGAAACCGCGACACGGACCTCGTTGGGCTCCGGGTCGTCCACCAGGATCTCGGTGAATTCCAACGGTTCGTTCAGCGTTGTCAAAAGTGCTGCTTCGGTGGTGATCATTGTGTCTCCAGTTTCAATTTCTCGTCGCAGGCGCAACGTTTTTGGCTGCCCAGAATCCCTCGATACCGTCGGTGAAGGCGCCGGTCTCCCAGGACTGCCGGGCGGCATCGTCTTCGCGGACGAAAGCTGCCTCGATGTCTTCCGGACGTGGCCGCAGCAGGCTGAGGTGAAGCGCGGTGGTTCGCGGATCGGAGTTCCACTGCCTGATCACCTCGGCCGAGCGATGCAGTAGTTCCTCCGCAGGCACGACCTCGTCGAGCAACCCGATCCGCAAAGCATCATCTGCATCGATTCGGTTGGAGCCCAGAATGATTCGCATCGCGTGGTTGCGTACCAGGCGGCGCATGAGGACGCTCGACGCGTTGGATATGACGATCCCGCGGTGGTTCTCCGGCTGGTAGTACTCGGCAGCGGGACTGCCGATACGAGAGTCGCAGCACAATGTGATTTCCGAGGCCCCGCCGACCGCGATCCCGTTCACGGCAGCGATCACCGGGACCGTCGTTTCGAGAATCGCGCGGGTGATGTCGTGGAAGGTCGCGAATGCCGTGCGGATCTCGTCGTACGTCGTCGGCACCGCATGTAGGTCTTCACCGGCGGAGAAGGCCCGGCCCGTGCCCGTGAGCACGATCCCGCGGACGCGATCGCCCTTCCCAAATCGGCGGATGGCCTGCGCGAGCCGAATCCGGGTCGCCACGTCCAGCACGTTCAGCTTGGCCGGGCGATTCATCGTGAGCACCGCGACGTCGTCGTCGATGTGCACATTCAAGTAGGTGTCGGTCATGTCCGGCTCCTCGACAGGTCGTAGGTGGTGCCGGGACGTTCGGCGGCTCGGGCCTTCAATACCGGCTTCGAAATGCGCTCGGATGGCGTGCGAGGGAAATCGGCCACGAACTCCACATAACGCGGTATTTTGAAGCGCGCCAGTTGATTTCGCGCCTCGGTGATGATCCGTTCTGCCGTCGCGCGGCTCTCGTCGACACCGGGGGCCAACTGGACGAACGCCTTGACCTCCTCGCCGAACAGCTCGTCCGCGATGCCGACCACCGCTGCGGCGACGACGGCGCCGTCGCGTTCCAGAACCCGCTCGACCTCAGCGCTGGCGATGTTCTCGCCGCCGCGCCGGACCATGTCCTTGATGCGGCCGACCAGTCGGTAGCTGCCCGTCTCGCGGACTGCGACATCGCCGGTGTGCAGCCAGCCGTCGCGCAGGACCTGCGCGGTGGCGTCGGGACGGTTCCAGTAGCCGAGCATCATGGGTTCGCCAGAAGTGATCAGCTCACCGGACTCGCCTTCTGCGACATCCCTGCCCTGCGGATCGACCACTCTGACCTGCTTGGTCGGCACCGGTCGGCCCAACCGCCCGGTGCCGACGTCGGCCGTGCTCTCGGGCAGGCTGACCAGGTCCGCACCGCTTTCGGTCATCCCGAAGATCTCCCGCCACGGCGCGCCCCACCGCTGTTCGAGCTGCGCATGTAGTGCGACCGGGATCGCCGAACACAGCACCAGGCGCAGGTCGTTGTCCTGGTCCTGCGTGCTCGGTGCCTGCTTGAACAGCAGGGTCGGCATCGAGCCGAGCACGTAGCAGAACGTGGCCCGGTGCCTTCTGACGTCGGCCATGAATCCGGAGGCGGAGAATCGGGGTAGCACCACCAGCGGCGCGCCGATAGTGAGACACAACGACGTGTTCCACTGGGGGTCCATGTACGAGAAGGGCTGCGAGGTGAGGACGACGTCGTTGGCGTCCAGGTCCGCCGCGCCCGCGCAGATCCACCCCAGCTGGGTCCAGTAATCGTGGGTCAGCATGCAGGCTTTCGGGAATCCGGTTGTCCCCGAGGTGTACTGAAGGTTGGCTAGCGTGCCTCCGGAGATCGCGACCGCCGGACGGTTCGCGGGATACTGCGCGAGCGTGTCCCGCGAACCGGTTTTGACGATCCTGACATCAGCCAGGTCGTCGTTCGCGGTCCGCACCTCGTCGACGAGCGGGGTGCGCGCCGTGTCGGTGACCAGCAACCGAGCGCCGGAGTCCCGGAGCACGAATTCGAGGTCCGCGCGCTGGTATGACGAGTTCACCGGTACCGCGACGCCGCCGGCTTTCAGAGTGGCGAGCCATGCGACCGGCCACGCCACCACGTTGGGCAGCATGATCGCGACCCGGTCGCCTGCGCGGACCCCGAACTCGTCGACCAGGCGGTGGGCCAGGCGCGAGGTCCAGTCGTCGACCTCGCCGAAGGTCCACGAACCCTCGGCAAACCGAAGGAACTCGGCATTGGAGTTCCTGCGAGCTTGGTCGGTCAGCAGGCCGACGACAGTGTCGATCAGCGGGTCTTGCGCCAACCGGCCCAGAGCTGGATCACGTTGCAGGCGAACTGATTCGACACCAGTCATGGTCATCTTCTCCAGGGTTGTTCGGTCGCGATTCGGACCGGGACTGTGGCTCTGGTCATACTTTAACCGAAGTGGGTCATTTGATCAAGACATATGACACACTTGATCGAATCAAGATGCGTGCGTGCCAACGCGCCGCCTGGATCGAGCGCGTGAGATCAGCACGGTCACCACGACGAGCATCGCGAGAACTGCCGCCAACCAGTAGCCGAAGCCGTAGAGGCCCTTCGCGGCGACGTCGAGGCCGGATTCGAGGGTCGGAACCAGAGAAGCACTGAGGTCGCCGCTGATCAGTGCGGTGCCGAAGGCGAAACCCACGGCCATGGAGGTGCCGGCGACGCCCGCCGCCATTCCGGCTTTCTCTTCGGGAACTGCCATCTGCACGACCGTGAAACCGGCTGCGTAGCCGATTCGCGTCCCGAGGCCGATGACGGCAGCGCCGATGAGGTACTGCCACTGGCGATCATGGGCAACGGCGAGCCAGACCAAACCCGATGCACAGATGAGTGCACCGATGACGAATACCTGCACACCACGGCCATTGGCCAAGGCGCGGTCGAGCACTGTTCCACGGATCAGGAACGCGACGGCGAAGGGCGCCATGAGCAAGCCGGTCTGCAGGGCGCTGAGCCCGAGTCCGTAGGCGTCGGATGGACGAAGATCGCTCGGAACGATCTGGGCGTAGGTGCTGAGGAGCAGCAGGAAGGCTGAATTCACCGCGGCGAACAATGCGATGCACAAGCACGACGCGGTGACCAAAGGCGCCTTCATCAGTGCGACATCGAACACGGCCGAAGTCGATCGGCGTTCGACGCGCACCCACGCAATGCCGCCGACCACGCCGATCAGCAACGGAACGAGTGCCGCAGTCCCCCACACGAGGCCTTGTGTCAGCGTCAGCAGAATCGCCGCAACCCAAGCGATCATCCACACCGTGCCGAGCGCTCCGATGCGGCCGGCACGTTCGGCAGGTGGTGCGTGCGGGATTGTCACGTAGCACGCAATGGTCGTCGCGGCGCATACAACGGTGAGAAGGATGAAGAAGCTTCGCAGCGACAACGTTTCGACGATGAAGCCACCACCGATCATGCCGACGACGATGCCGACGCCGGTGGCGATGACCAGCACCGCAACACCCACTGTGATGCCGTCGTCGCCGAGGTTGCGACGCAGGAAGCCGAGCGGAAGCAGCTGCGCCGCCCCGCCGAAGCCCATCAGGATGCAGCCGACCAGAAGCGTCGGATACGAGTCACCCACCGCCGGAACGAGGGCTCCGACCGTAAGGAATGCGGCTGCCGCCACGGAGGCGTTTCGGTCGCCGTGCAGATCGGCGAGCCGGGGCAGCAAGATGAAGCCTGCTCCGCCGCCGAGCGTCAGTGCCGTATAGAGCCACGTCGTCTCGGCCACAGTGGCGAGGCCGTACTGCGCCTGGATGATCGGCAGCAGCGGCGGAAGGATGAAGATGACCGCGTTGGTCAAGACGATCAGCAAAGCGCCGACGCCGACGAGCACTCCCTTGTGCGGCACAGGGTTGGCAGCCACCCCGTCGCCGTATCGGATTTGTTGGCCGATTTCTGTCATGAGTTTCTCCGATTCGTGAGGTTTTGTGAATGAGGCCTTGACCGGGCAGATCGCGCCGCTGTGATGCCGGTCATACGCTAAACGCACATGTTCAAACGATCAAGTCGAATGACTCAAATCAATGTCAACGTAAAGGTCGGGTCATCTCGCAGCTAGCCGATTCGGCTGGTAACGTTGGCATTGACTTGATCACCTGTCCATTACCAAGCTCGACAAGGAGGACGCATGGCGCGCATTCCGGCCGTCGAACGTCGCGCCGACCTGGTGGCGGCGGCAGTACGCACGATCGCCGCCCATGGCGTGGACGGCGCCACCACCCGCAAGATCGCGGAGGAAGCGAACGCCCCCCTCGCCACGCTGCATTACTGCTTCGCGACGAAGGAGGTTCTGTTCGCAGCAGTCTTCGAGCACGTAGCGCAGCAATATCGAGAAGTGTTGATGCGCAATGACGTTCACGGAAACTTGGTGGCAACGGCGCGCGCCATGCTGCGCGGGCAATTGGAGTGGTACCTGACGAATCGAGACTTCACCACAGCCACCGTCGAACTGATCAGCTGGGCCCAACGCCAGGAAGGTGAACAGGCCGAGATGGTGTACAACGAGGCATTCGCAACCGTGCGGACAATCCTCGAGCGCGCAGAAACCGCTCCCGGCCAGTCGGTCGACCCCGACACCCTCGATGCCCTGAGCTACATCATGACCACGCTGTCGGACGGATTCGCGCTCAACTGGTTGGTGTTCACAGACCGCACAGCGGCGCAGAAACAGATCGACCTCACCATCGGCGTGCTCGACGCGTGGATGTCTGCCAACCTCGGCGGCTCCATCGCACCTGCTGTCCCCGCCCCGAAGGTCTCGCCCGAGGAAACGCTGCGCTCCCTCGTCTCCTGGGTCAGTGTCGATTGAACTAGCCTGACTCGAAAGAAACTGTCGGCCATCATCTTTCGGTGATGGCCGACAGTCGTTCCTGTCAGCTCCGTGCGCTGGCCTCCGCCACGATCCAACTCAACGTCGGGTCGTCGCGCTCCATCCACTCTGGATGCCACTGGACGCCGAGCACCGGCGATCCTGGCAGCTCGATCGCTTCGACGACGCCGTCACCGGTTCGCCCAGTGACCAGCAAGCCGGTGCCACAGCGGTCGACCGCCTGATGGTGCCACGAGTTGGTCACCGCACTTGCGCCGAAAAGCCGTTCCGCGATCGAATCGGGCTCGAATGCCACCTTGTGATCGTCGGCGCCGTCGGTGACCGGCGGTGCAGCCGACAAATGTGTGACCGCGCCCGGTGGCAGATGCGGGATCAACGTGCCGCCCAGCGCGATGTTGAGCACCTGCAGTCCGCGGCACACCCCCAGTACAGGGATGTTCCTTTGGAGCGCAGCCCGAACCAGTGCGATCTCGAACTCGTCCCGTTCGACGTCGTGAACCATCGGATTGCTCCGTGGGTCCACGTCCCGAACCACCGACACGTCGCCACCCCAATACGCAGGATGGACATCCTGGCCACCCGTGATCACCACGCCGGACAGCCAGTGGCACAGCGCTTCTGGGTCCGCGTCGTACGGCAGGTTGACCGGAACCCCGCCGGCACGGGCTATCCGCGCCGAGAAGTCGGACATGAACGTGTCGGCGTACAGGTGACCGTAGCGAGTGTCCATGCCGTCGATCAGCCCCAGCCGTACCCGTCGGCCCGTAGTGCCGATCAGCGGTGCGATTCCTGCGGTCACGGGAATTCGAAGTAGCGGGCCGACTCCCATTCCGAGAGCTCGGCGAACGGATCGCCGCCGGTGGTGTGGAACGCCATCCACTCCCAGCGCCGAGTACCGACCCAGTAGTCGACGAACTCGTCGCCGAGCTGCTCGCGCAGGATCAGGTCCGTCTCGAGCGCGGCCGCCGCCTTGGTAATGGTGTCTGGAAGGCGCTCGAGATCGGGAACACACCACGCCATGTCGGACACCGGTTCGGGCGGCTCGATTGCGCCGTCGAGGCCGGCGACCACACCGGCGAGAATGGCCGCGACCGCGAGGTACAGGTTCGCGTCGGCGCCCGGGACGCGGTACTCGAGACGGGAGTACGCCGGGTGCCCACACACCGCGCGCACCGCAGTCGTTTTGTTGCTGATCCCCCACGTGACCGTCGTGGGAGGGCCGCTCAGGTCGACCAAGCGGCGGTAGGACGTGATCTGCGGGAGCATGATCGACGTTGCGCCGGGCATCGTGGCGAGGAGTCCGCCGACCGCATGCCGCATCGTCGGCGACGGTCCGTCGGGGGCGTAGAACGCGTTGACCCCGTCGCGCTGTAGGGAGAGGTTGACATGCGAGGCCTGGCCGTACCCAGCGGTCGGCTTGGCCATGAAGGTGACCGTGTGACCGAGCTCGAATGCCACCTCGCGCATCACCTGCCGGGCACGAGCCCACGCATCGCACACCGAGATCGGGTCACCTGGAACGAGATTCAGCTCGACCTGGCCAGCCGCGTCCTCGTCGCTCCATGCCTCCCACTCGATGCCGATCTCGTCGAGTCGCCGCGCGACCGCCGACATGTAATCGATCCAGTCCTTCGACTTCGCCAGGTGGTACGCGGTGCCTGCAGAACCGCCGAGCGGGGTGAGGTCGCGATATCCCTTCGCCCGCGCTTGGTCGATGGACTCCTGGAACAGCGTTGCTTCGATCTCGACCGCGACCGTGGCCGTGAAACCCCTGGTTGCGAGTCGGTCGACCAGCTTCCGGGCAAGGTTGCGCGGACAAAGACCCACCGGAGTGCCGTTGGGCTGCCAGTAGTCACCGATCACAGACTGCAGTCCGGGTTCCCACTCGACCAGCGTCGACAAGTCTGGCCGGAACTGCAGGTCGGCGAGGTGGCCACGCCAATCGGGGTAGGCGAATCCGAAGGTCGGCGCGTTGCCGAGGTCCAGACCGAACAGCAGGTCGGCGAACGCGAAACCCGAGCCCGCGCTCGCAGCGAACTTCTTGGGCGCCACATTCTTTCCGAGGAAGCAACCCTCGTGGTTGGTGGCTTCCAGCCGGACCGTGTGAACAGACGGATCGAAAGCAATTGCGGTAGAGCTGATTTCAGACATCGTAACGAACCTTCCAGGACGCGGCGACAAGCACCGACAACTGCGAGAGCGTGCCGCGCACGCCGACCAGACCAGTGGAGAGGGCGGCGATCAGATCGTCGGCGCCCGAGAAGATGCCGGCCAGCAGGTCCGGCGGGCCGGCGATGACGTAGTGGGTTTCCCCTTCGCCGACCACGTGTTGATCGAGTCCGTCGGGGCCCTCGGTCACCGCGACGAGAACGTCGGGGATACCCGGCACCGATCGAGCCGCGGCCCAGAACGACTCTGCGGCGACCCGCCAATCCGGCAGCGGCGGCGACAGCAAAGCCACCGCGGTAGCGGCAAGGTCGCCTGCGCCGATCGGCTCGCCGACCAGGGCCAATCGACCGTTCAGGTCGACGGTCAGGGTGAGGTCGGGCTCGACGAAGACGCCGCTCGATACTGCGACGGCACCGTCCGTGATGGTGATCGTCGCGGCTTGCGGGGTGTCGTGCGAGCGCACCGCCACAGTGCCTTCCACTCCAGCAGCGACGGAGTCGGCTCCGTTGCTGCGGACGGAATCGGCGATGGTCCGGCCGATCAGCCGGACGATCGGACTCGCATCGTCTTCGATCCGTAAGTCGACCTCGCCGAGCGCGTCATTCGCGCGAGTCGCGAGACCGAGTGTCGTTTCGGTCATCGTAGCGTCCTTTCGTTCTTCATTGTCATTTGTCTCAGTCATCTGACTATGATGGTGAGGCACAGATCACTTCTTGTCAACGACTGCGAAGGTTCTCAGATGAACGATGACGACATTCCGGCCTGGTGGAAGCTGCTCGACGACGACGCGAAAGCCGTGGCCCAGTCGATAACCCAGGTCCTGAGCAAACCCATCCGTGAGCTGGGACCCGAGCAGGCCCGAGTCCTCCTGAACACGGCCCCGCTCGCCGAGCCGATCACCGTATGGGACCACGTGGAGCCGCTGACCGTGCCGACCCGCGGGGGGTCGATCCAGGCTCGTCTATACCGCGCAACGGGTGTCCATGGCAACAGCCCCGCTCTCGTCTACGCACACGGTGGCGGTTTCGTCCTGGGGACCCTGGACGGAGCCGATGAGCTATGCCGCGCGATCGCGGCCGGGTCCGGCTGGGCAGTCGTTTCGCTGGACTACCGCCTGGCCCCCGAAAACCCCTATCCGGCAGCGCTGCACGACTGTGTCGACGCTTATGCATGGCTGGTGCACTCAGCGAAGGACCTCGGCATCGATCCAGACCGGATCGCTATCGGGGGCGATTCGGCGGGCGGCAATCTCGCCGCCGCATTGTGCTTGCACCGTCGGGACGCAGGCAGCCCCCTTCCAGTGACGCAGGTGCTCGCCTACCCCGCAGTCGACGAGACGTTCACCGCGCCCTCGTGGTCGGAGTTCGCCGACGCACCGCTGCTGAGCGCCGCTGATGCGCAATGGTTCTGGGAGCAATATGTCGGTCCGGGGCACACGAAGAACGACTGTTTCGCGGCACCGATGCGCGCCGAATCGCTGCGCGGGCTACCACCTGCATTGATTCTCACCGCCGAGGTCGACCCGATCCGCGACGACGCCGAGGCCTACGCAGCCCGGCTTCGGCAGGACGGTGTACCAGTCACACAGACCAGATATACGGGCGTCCTCCATGGCTTCTTCACCGAGATCGGTGTGTACGCACAGGCGAAGCAAGCGGTCGACGAAGTGTGCGTGCACCTGCGTGCACTCGCGCAGGGATGAACTGCTATCCCGCACATCGCCGAATCCTTTGGCCCACCGCGTGTTCACCCGGATTCTTGCGGTGAGCCGCTTCCTTGCGGCTGGCGAGTAGAAGTAGCCCTGCCGATGGAGGCGATACCCGTGACTGCGACGGTCGCCTCCGATTCAGCGGGACTCGCCGCAGAGCCCTCTCGCATGAGGTTGTCGGGGCCGTTGGTTCGCGGCGGAATACGAATATGCCCCGACTACTCCGCGCTGAAAGCGTTGGCAGCCAGCGGCATTCGCCGAACTTCCCCTACGCCCAAACGCGAATTGAATGCGAATAAAACCTCGTGTTAGACCTTCTTTCATCAAATCGCGCCGACAAGCACCTGCTTTGCGGCCGCACCGAAAGAAGGCGCAAGAGTGACCGAAGCATTCGTTTACGACGCAATCCGCACGCCTCGCGGTCGAGGCAAACCGGACGGCGCGTTGCACGGCGTCAAACCGGTATCGCTGGTCGTCGGACTGCTCGATGAATTGCGTTCACGCAACCCAGGACTGGATTCGGGTCGAATCGACGATGTAGTGCTCGGCGTGGTCTCACCGGTCGGCGAGCAAGGGATGGATATCGCGAAAACTGCTGCGATTGCCGCTGGCCTTCCCGATACCGTTGCGGGTGTCCAGCTGAACCGCTTCTGCGCATCCGGGCTGGAGGCGGTCAACACCGCGGCGCAGAAGGTTCGCGCTGGCTGGGATCACCTGGTAATCGCAGGTGGCGTCGAATCGATGTCGCGAGTGCGCATGGGTTCCGACGGCGGCGCAATGATGAACGACCCCGAAACCAACTACGACACCTACTTCGTCCCCCAAGGCATCGGCGCAGACCTGATCGCCACGATCGAAGGTTTCAGCCGCGAGGCCGTCGACACTTACGCAATCCGGTCCCAGCAGCGCGCAGCCGCTGCATGGGCGGGCGGGCATTTCTCGAAATCCGTTGTGCCGGTGCGTGACCGAAACGGAGTCGCACTGCTCGACCGCGACGAGCACATCCGCCCCGATACGACGATCGACGGATTGGCAAGTTTGTCGCCATCGTTCGCCCAGCTCGGGGCGCTCGGCGGGTTCGATGCGGTGGCGCTGCAGAAGTACCACTCGGTCGAGCGGATCGACCACGTGCACCATGCAGGCAACTCGTCGGGAGTAGTCGACGGAGCAGCACTGGTCCTGGTCGGCAACGAACACATCGGAGCGACACTCGGGATCACACCGCGAGCACGCATCGTCGCCACCGCGGTAAGCGGTGCCGATCCGACGATCATGTTGACCGGACCGCGCCCTGCAACCGAAAAGGCACTGGCAGCAGCCGGTCTGACGGTGGACGACATCGACTTGTTCGAGCTCAACGAGGCATTCGCATCGGTGGTGCTGAAGTTCCAGAAAGACCTGAACATCCCCGACGACAAATTGAACGTCAACGGCGGCGCGATCGCGTTGGGCCACCCACTCGGCGCGACAGGGGCGATGCTGGTCGGCACGGTGATCGACGAACTCGAGCGCAGGCAACAGCGTCGCGCATTGGTGACGCTGTGCGTCGGCGGCGGCATGGGAATCGCGACAATCATCGAAAGGGTGTAACGACATGGCTGACACGACTTCTGCCATCGAATGGGACCGTGATGCCGACGGCATCGTCACGTTGACGATGAACGATCCCACGCAGAACGCGAACACGATGAACCAGCTGTTCATCGATTCGTTCCGAACCACTGTGCAGCGGCTGGTCGACGAACGATCGACGATCACCGGCGTCGTAGTCACATCGGCGAAGGATGTGTTCTTTGCGGGCGGCGACCTTCACGACATCGTCGAAGCTCGGCCCGAGGACGCCGAGGCGATCACGACACGATCGAATGGTCTCAAATCCGTTCTGCGGCAACTCGAAACGCTCGGCGTGCCCGTGGTGGCAGCGATCAACGGTGCAGCTTTGGGCGGCGGCTACGAGATCGCGCTGTGCTGCCACCATCGAATCGCCCTGGACCGCAAGGGAACCGTCGTCGGCCTTCCGGAAGTAGGGCTCGGCCTGCTCCCGGGTGGCGGTGGCGTGGTGCGGACCGTGCGGATGTTCGGCGTGCAGGAAGCGCTGACGAATCTGCTCCTGAAGGGCCAGAAGTACAGGCCTGCGGACGCGCTCGCCAAGGGCTTGGTGGACGAGGTTGTCGCAACGCCGGAGCAGTTGAACGAGCGCGCGAAAGCGTGGATCACGGCTAATCCCGGTGCTCGCCAGCGGTTCGACGCCCCTGACTACCGGATCCCCGGTGGAACGCCGAACGTGGCGGACTTCGCAGCGAAACTCCCGGCGCTGCCTGCGGTGCTCCGCAAACAACTCAAGGGGTCACCGCTGCCGGCACCACGAAATATCCTCGCCGCAGCCGTGGAAAGCACGCAGGTCGATCTGGACACCGCATTGAAGATCGAGACACAATACCTGGTCGATCTGATGACCGGGCAGATTTCGAAAAATATGATCAACGCGTTCTTCTTCGACCAGCAGTCGATCAAGAAGGGCGCCAGTCGTCCGGCCGGCATTCCGGTGACCGAGTTCCACAAAGTCGCCGTCCTCGGCGCCGGAATGATGGGTGCGGGCATCGCCTATGTGCAAGCCGTCGCGGGCATGCAGGTGGTCCTCAAGGACACCACTTTCGAGGCCGCCGACAGAGGCAAGGACTATTCGCGAAAGCTGTTGGACAAGCAGGTAGCTCGAGGCAAGCTCAGCCCGGGAGCACGCGATCAGATCCTCGCGCGGATCACGCCTACCGCCGACTATGCCGATTGCGCAGGGTCGGATGCGGTCGTCGAGGCTGTCTTCGAGGACCCGGATCTGAAGCAGCGGGTATTCGGTGACATCGAACCGCTGTTGTCCCCTGATGCGTTACTCGCGTCGAACACTTCGACGCTGCCGATCACCGAACTCGCCCACGGTGTTTCACGTCCCGAGGGCTTCATCGGCACGCACTTCTTCTCACCGGTCGACAAGATGCCGATCGTCGAGATCGTGGTCGGCGAGAAGACCTCCGATGCCACACTTGCCAAGGCGATCGACTACACGCTGGCGATCGGCAAGATGCCGATCGTCGTCAACGACAGCCGGGGCTTCTTCACAAGCCGCGTCATCGGCAAGTTCGTCGACGAAGCATTGGCGATGGTCGGTGAAGGTGTGTCGCCGAGTTCGATCGAGCAGGCCGGTGTGCAGGCGGGCTACCCGTCCGCGCCCCTCCAACTCAACGACGAAGTCACTTTGCACCTGCCGCTCGCGGTGCGTGAGTTGACTCGCGCGGCGGTCGAGGCGGACGGGCGAACGTTCGACGAGAACGGTGCGGGTCCGGTCCTGGCAAAGATGGTGCGCGAATTCGGTCGCAAGAGCCGCGCTTCGGGCGCCGGATTCTACGACTACGGCCCGGACGGTAAGCGGATCGGACTCTGGCCCGGGCTCGCGGACGCCTTCGATTCCGGATCGCTCGAACTCCCCTTTATCGACATCCAGGAACGCATGCTGTTCGCCGAAGCGATCGACACCGTTAGATGCTTCGACGAGGGCGTCCTGCGCACGGTCGCCGACGCGAACGTCGGATCGATTCTGGCGATCGGCTTTCCGGCGTGGACTGGCGGCGTCGTGCAGTACGTCAACCAGTACGACGGCGGAGTCGCCGGGTTCGTCGCACGGGCGCGTGAACTCGCGCAGCGATATGGCGACCGGTTCACCCCACCGGAATCGTTGGTCGAGCAGGCTCGAACCGCTCAGCCCTACCAGCCGTCGGCGACGGCGTGATGGAGTATCGGACCATCACGTGCGATGTCGCCGAAGGCATCGCAACGATCGCGCTGAATCGTCCGGATCACCGCAACGGGTTCACCGTGACAATGGCCGACGAACTCGCCGCGGCGCTGACCGCGGTCGACACCGACGACGATGTCCGCGTGGTGGTGCTCACCGGCAACGGCGACCACTTCTGTGTCGGGATGGACATGACCGGCGGCAGCATCCCCGAAGACGACCCGTCGGTGCCAGGCTGGGTCGAGCCCGCGACCCGAGTCGCCCGGCCGATGTACCAACTAACCAAGCCGGTCATTGCCGCAGTGCACGGTGCCGCAGTCGGGGTCGGGGCCACGATGCTGCTGCCCGCGGACTTCCGCCTCGCCGCCGAGGACGCACGGTTCGGATTCGTCTTCAGCCGTCGCGGCCTGTTCCCCGAAGGCGGCTCGTTGTGGTTCCTGCCGCGCATCGTCGGCCTCGCCAAAGCCAAGGAATGGATGGTAAGCGGGCGTGTCTTCGACGCTCACGAAGCGCTCGCAGCAGGTTTGGTCAGCGCCGTCTACTCTCCCGACGACCTGTTCGACCGCACCTACGAGCTCGCTCGCGACATCGTCCGTTCGACTGCACCGGTGTCGGTCGCGGTCATTCGACGCGCGCTCGTCGAAGTGGCAGCGGCGCCATCACCCGAGACGGCGTTCGCACTCGACGGACAGCTGGTCGCACACGCGTCCACCAGTTCGGATCTCGCAGAAGGCGTCGCGTCGTTCATCGACAAACGACCGCCACGGTTCCCCGGCCGCGTCTCCACCGACCTGCCGGGCTTCCTCCCCTGGCTGCAGGCTTCGCCGCGAGGAGACTGCTATGGACTTTCGTGACAGTCCCGCCGAGGCCGAGTTCCGGGCGCAGCTACGAGAGTGGTTGCAGCGCAACGCGCCGGGCGCCGGTCGAGGGTGGAGCCGGGCACTCTACGATGCGGGTTACGCCGGGCTGACCTGGCCGCGTGAATACGGTGGCGGAGGCCTCACACCGAACTTCGAAGCGATCTATCACGAGGAAGCCGCCGCGGCCAACGTGCCGACACCGATCAACTTCATCGGTCTGAACATCGCCGGACCCACGATCATCGCCTGGGGCACCGACGAGCAAAAGCGACGTTTCCTGCCGCCGCTGCTGTCGGGCGAACAGGTGTGGTGCCAAGGTTTCTCCGAGCCCGAAGCCGGCTCCGACCTCGCTGGGGCCCGCACCCGGGCGGTCCGCGACGGCGATCACTGGGTGGTCAACGGACAGAAGGTCTGGTCGTCGCTCGCGCACGTCGCGGACTGGTGTGTGCTGCTCGCCCGGACCGATCCCGACGTTGCCAAACACGCCGGATTGTCGTACCTGCTCGTCGACATGCGTTCCCCCGGTGTGGAAGTGCGGCCGTTGCGCCAACTCACCGGAGAGAGCGAGTTCAACGAGATCTTCTTCACCGACGTGCGCGTGCCCGCCGACCTGATGCTCGGGCAACCCGGTGACGGCTGGAAGGTAGCGATGACCACATTGCAGCACGAGCGCGGCACGGCAGCATTGCCGCTTGCCGCCGACCTGCAAGCGAAATTGCACCACCTTCTGGTGCTGTCGAGCCAGGCTCGCCCGGACGGATCGGTGCCGAGCGCGGATCCGCTGGTTCGGCAGGCGATCGCGCGTGAATGGGTCACCACCCAAGCCCTGCGGTTCACCAACTACCGGTCGCTGACCGCGCTGCTGCACGACGGCGCACCCGGCCCCGAGGCGATGATCACCAGACTCGCCTGGTCGCAGGCGAATCAACGACTGACTCGGCTGGCCCTCGACGTTCAAGGCGCCTACGCCGCCATCGACGGCGACGACGCCGACTGGCACGGCTACTGGCAGCACGAGCAACTACGCAGCCGCGGCAACACGATCGAAGGGGGCACCGCGGAAATTCAACGCAACGTCATCGCCGAACGCGTACTCAACCTGCCTCGGGGACGTTAGGAGTCACCATGGATTTCGCACTCACCAAGGAGCAGGATTTTCTGCGCACCTCGGCCCGCAACTACCTCGGCAAGCGACGGCCGATCGCGACAAACATCGTTGCGGCCGAACAGAATTCACCCAATTGGCTGGGCGAGCAGTGGCATGAACTTTGCGAACTCGGCTGGCTCGACCCAGACCTCGAACTGCTCGATCAGGTGATCCTCGCCGAAGAGACGGCGGCCGAACTTCTACCAGGACTTCTGTTTTCAACAGTCGCACTGTCGTGGTCCACCCTCACCGCCGCCGGCAAGCTGGCCGAGCTCACCACAGGGCTCACGCGGCCCGCGTTCGCCTGGGCCGAATCCGAGCGCGGTACAGGGCTGCGCTCCGGCAAGCCCATCGCCACTGCCCTTGCCGCGGACGGCACTGTCACCGGCCGAAAAGTGCTGGTGCCGGATGCGATGTGGGCCGATTCGTTCCTCGTGCTCGCCGACGGACGAGGTGGGCCATCGATCGTGCGCGTTGCGGCGTCGAATGCTCTCGTCCGCGCCCTGTCGACCAGCGATCACACGCGACCACTGGGCACCGTCGAATTCGAGCGGGCACCATCGACGCCCCTGTTGACTGGCGCCGAAGTCGGGAACGTGCTGAGCGACACCGAGCTTCGCGCATTCGTCATCGCTGCGGCGGAGTCGCTCGGCATCGCCAGCAGGGCGCTGCGCATCGGTGTCGAGCATGCCCGCGATCGCACCCAGTTCGGGCGGCCCATCGGTAGTTACCAAGGCGTCTCGCACGCCCTCGTCGACAGCCACGCACACCTCGAACTCGCCCGTTCGCTGACCTACTGGGCGGCAACCGCTGTGCGAGTCGGCGATCCACTGGCCCGCGCAGCCTGTGCAGCAGCGAAATCCTCGGCGTCAACAGCCGCTCTCTCGGCCTGCGAAAACGCAATTCAGGTGTGCGGCGGACTAGGCATGACCTGGGAACACCCGCTGCACCGACTCTACAAACGCGCGCGCTGGCTTGGATCGTTCCTCGTCGGCGAGAGCGACCTGCTCGCCCTGATCGCTGCGGAGATCGTGTGACCGGCCCAAGTCGAACGCGAACCGAATCGAATCGAACAGAAAGTCGAGAAATCCACTGATGACGACGAAAGAACAAGCGCTGCCATCCATTCCGTTGATGTCGACCCCCGAGATCGCGGCCATTCGCGAATCGGTCCGAGCGATTGCTGGACGCCACGGCTGGAGTTACTACCAGGAGACCGGCCGAAAATACGAAGCGCCGACCAAGGTGTTGTCTGCGCTTGCGTCGGGCGGCTTTCTCGGCGTGCACCTTCCGGCGGAGTACGGCGGGGGCGGGCTCGGCTTGTCCGAGTTGGCCGTCGTCGCCGAAGAGGCCGCCGCAGCAGGCTGCCCATTGAACACGATGATCGTGCAAGCGATTGCCGGATCAGTCCTCGCTCGGCACGGCACGGCGGAGCAGCGTGCTCAATGGCTTCCCGGGCTGGCGAGCGGCGAGGTGACATTCGCCTTCGCGATCACCGAACCCGACGCGGGGTCGAACGCACACAACATCACTACAGTGGCACGCCGAGAAGGCGATCGCTATGTGATGCGCGGCCAAAAGACGTTCTGCTCGGGCGCCGACCGCGCCGACGCGATTCTGCTCGTCGCCCGGACCGGAACCCACGACCGCAGCGGGAACGGCTTGCTTTCCCTGTTCATTGTGGATCCGAAGGCGCCCGGGTTGACGATGCAGCACATCCCGACCGCGCCGATGTTGAGCACCAAGTCGTTTCAGCTGTTCCTGGACGACGTCGAGGTCGCGACAGATCAACTCGTCGGCACCCGTGACGAGGGTTGGCGGCCGCTATTCGACGGCCTGAACCCAGAACGAATCATGGCGTCAGCCACCTCCAACGGAATCGCGCGCTTCGCGCTCGACGCGGCGGCGCGGTATGCGCGGGAGCGCAGTGTGTGGTCGACGCCGATCGGTGCGCACCAGGGCATCGCTCATCCGCTCGCCGAAGCGAAGGTCGAACTGGAGCTTGCCCGGTTGATGACGGCGAAGGCAGCCGCCTGCTTCGATGCCGGCGTCGACGCGGGTGAGGCGGCGAACATGGCGAAGATGGCGAGCGCGGATGCTGCAGTCCGGTGTGTCGACCAGTCCATCCAGACCCACGGTGGCACGGGCTTCGCCCTCGCGACCGGGTTGACCGACGCGTACTGGGTCGCGCGAGTTGCCCAGACCGTTCCGGTGTCGCGGGAGATGGTGCTCAACTTCGTCGCTCAGCATTCGCTCGGCCTGCCGAGGTCGTACTGATATGAGGGACGATGCAGTGATCATCGGCGCGTGTGAGGTCGGGCTCTCGGCCGACTACTCGGGCTCCTGCGACGAAATGGTGTTCGAGGCTGTCGCCGGGGCGCTGCGCGACGCGGGCCTGAACAAGTCCGACATCGGCTTGTCGGTGGTGGCTTCCTACGACCTTTTCGACGGATCTGCGTTCTCGAACAGTCTGACCACACCGGCTGCGGCAGGCTGGCTGACCAACGAGTACCGGCTCGAGGACGACTCCGGCGTCGCCTTGATCAGCGCGTCCGCTGCGATCCGATCAGGTGCCGTCGACGCAGCCGTCGTGGTAGGGATGCACCAGCCCCCCACACGGAGCAACGACGCGTGGAATGCGCTGCGCTTCGCAGATGCGGCGTCGGCGCTGTCGTTCGGCGCCCTGTACGAACGTCCGATCGGGTTGACGGCATCGATTGCGACAGCACAGCACGCGGCCCGCAGGGTCGCGACAAGCGCCGCTACCGTCGAACATTTCGCCGAGGTCGCCGCAGCCGAAATCTCCACGGGGGCATGCGGTCCGCGCACGGCGCGGGCGGCATCGGTGACGGCCGAGCAAGTGCTCGCCGCCCGCGTTGTCGCAACGCCGTTGACCGAGCTGATGCTGCCGGCTCCGGCAGCGGGTGCGGTCGCGATCGTGCTCACGTCTGCGACGCGCGCCCGAATGTGCAGACACCCCCGCGCGATCCTCCGCGGTTCCGGCGTCTCCAACGGTGGTGCACCTGGGGGGCGCGAATGGCTCGTCGAGCCAGAAGCCGCAACCCGCCGTGCCGCAAAGGCTGCATACCGTCAGGCCGGCATTACCGATCCGGCGAGCGCGTTCGACGTGGCCGAGTTCACCGCGATCTCGCCGGCAATGGTCGAACCACTCTGCGACTCGCTCGGACTTCGCACCAACGGCGTCGTAAGGAATCCATCCGGCGGCGCCAGAAGCTGTTATCCGGGCGCCGCGAATGGGGCGTTGCGGGTGGTGGAGTGCCTCGACTGGCTCGAACGTCACGGCCGGCGGGGTAGTCGCGCGTTGTCGCACAGCGTCGACAACCTGACAGGGCCGATCAGCGCCACGTCGACGGTTCACGTTTTGGAGCGGTTCTCATGAACGACGTCATGATCGCAGGTGTCGGGTTCACCGAAGCAATGGCTGCCCATCGACGAGTTGAATCCAGAGCTGAATTATGCCGCGAGGCCGCCCATGCGGCACTCGACCATGCAGGCAGCAGTCGAGGTGCGGTGGATGCACTTGTGGTCGGGCAGATCGACGGTCTCGAACCCACCAACGTCGGCGGCAGGCACATTGCCGCGCAATTGGGGTTCGGTCCGCTTCCCGTCTTCTTCGTTTCGTGCGGTGGAGCAACCGGCGCAACGCTTCCACAAGTGGCGCGCGACCTGGTCGGCGCCGGTGACTACGAATCAGTCCTGTGCATCGGGCCGCCGACCTTCGACGGAGTGATCGACTTCCAGAAGACACTCAACCGAGTCTTCGCGGCGACCGACCCCCCGCTAGGGATCGGTTCGGTCCATGTCGGCGCCGCTATCGCCTCCGCGTACCAACGGCGGTACGGCGTCACGACCGAGGACATCGCGCTCGTCGCTGTCAAAGCCCACGACAATGCTGCTGCCAATCCGTATGCGCACCTGCGGAATCGGACAACTGTTGCGGATGTGCTCACGACCCCGCTGGTTGCGTCGCCCCTTCATGTGGGAATGGTCTGCCCAGTGTCGTCGTCGAGTGCCGCGTTACTCGTCACCTCGGCCGAACGCGCGCGCAAGTTGCGAAACCCGTTGGTGCGGTTGCGCGCCATCGAGTCGAACGCCGATACCGGCAGGCTGTCGGGGCGCCCAGGACTGGCGGACATGCAGAGTCTCGCGGTACTGGCACGCCGGGTGTTTCGTGCTGCCGGCGTCACCGATCCCCGGCACGACATCGACGTCCTGGAGCTGTTCGCTCCCTACGCCGCCTTCGAGTTGATGCAGTACGAGGCGCTCGGCCTGTGCCCGCCGGGCGCGGCGGGACAGTTGCTCCGCAGCGGCGCGACCGGCGCAGGTGGCGACATCCCAGTCAACCTGTCAGGTGGACCACTGTGCACCAACGCCGGCGTTGCCGCTGAACTCGCGCCGTTCGGCTACGTCGCCCTGCAATTGATGGAGCAAGCGGTCGGCGAACAGGCAACAGACGCCCGGCGCGGCGCAGCGCATTCGATGGGCTCGTCCTGGTTCATGTGCAACACCCTCGGCGTGCTGGAGCGCGTCGAAGACCGAATCGCGTGAAGGAGATAGCGATGACGACCGAATTGCCGACGGCCATCGAGGTCCGCTGGGACATCGACTTCCGGGTAAAGATCGGCGCAACTGCCGGGAAGTTCCTTGCCGGCCTTCGTGACCGGCGGATCCGCGGCACGCGGTGCAGCCGATGCAACTGGGTGTACGTCCCGGCGCAGAGTTACTGCGAGCGGTGTCTCGAACCCGCCGACGAGTGGGTCGACGTCGCGACCTCGGGAGTGCTCGACAGCTTCACCGTCGTCCACCTCGCGCCTGGTGGGCCGCCTCCCCCGTTCGTCCTCGGCTCGATTCACCTCGATGGTGCAGACGGACTGTTGCAGCACTACGTCGGCGGTGTGGAATTCGACGACACCGGCCGTCCGATGCACCTTCAACCAGGTCAGCGCGTCGAGGCCGTGTGGAAACCCGAACGATCCGGCAGCATCCTCGACATCGAGCACTTTGTTGCGGTGACGCGGTGAACGACGAAACCGGTTTGGCTCCAGTGCTCTACGAGACTCGGGGTCGGGTCGCGATCATCACGCTCAACAGGCCTGCCAAACACAACTCGCTCACGCCCGAAGTGCTCGAACTCCTTGCGCGCCATGCCGAGGCCGCGCAGCACGACCACCATGTTCGAGCCATCGTCGTGACCGGCACCGGCGACCGGGCGTTCTGCGCCGGCGGTGACCTGGCAGAGCTCATCCCGCAGGTCGCATCAGGCGCAGTCGCCGTCGTCCCCGACCCCGCCAAACGGTTCTTCAGTGACATCTTCAAACCCGTCATCGCTGCGGTCAACGGACTGTGTATCGCCGGTGGCCTCGAGATCATGCTCGGCACCGACCTGCGGATCGCCGCTTCGCACGCCACATTTGGGCTCGGCGAGGTGCGGTGGGGCGTCATCCCTGCAGCTGGATCCCACGTTCGGCTTCCTCGGCAGATCCCCTGGGCGATCGCGATGCAGATGCTGCTCACGGCGACCCCCATCAATGCGGCACGCGCATACGAAGTCGGCTTGGTCAACGAGATCGTCGAAGGCCCAGCAGTACTCGAACGCGCGATCCAGCTTGCGAACGAAATCGCCGACAACGCACCCCTGGCAGTCGAGACCGCGAAGGAGATCGCCGTACGGGCACTCGCGCTCGAACCGGCATTCGCGCTGGAACACGCACTCGCTGAACGTGTTCTGCGCAGCGACGACGCGCGTGAAGGACCACGCGCGTTCACCGAGCGACGCCAACCCAACTGGTCCGGACACTAGGAGAACACCATGCACACGCCCCTCTGTGAATTGTTCGGGATCGACCACCCGATCTTCGGCTTCAGCCCATCACCCCCCGTCGTCGCCGCAATCAGCAACGCCGGCGGCATGGGCGTCCTCGGCGTCGCGGCGATGACACCGGAAGGCGTCGACGAAGCACTGAGCTGGATCGAGGATCAGGTCGGTGAGCGGCCCTACGGAGTCGACGTCATCATGCCTGCCCTCACCGCCGAAACCGCGGCCGTCGACACCGAGCAACTTGCCGCCGAACTGCGCGCGCGAATTCCCAACGAGAATCGCGAGTTCGTCGACGATCTCATGGATCGGTTCGCACTCGAACCGATCCCAGACGACAACATGACACCTGGCGGCATGCTGACCCACCTCGCCGCGCGCAGTCAACTCGACACCGTGCTGCAGCACTCGCCGGCCTTCCTCGTGAATGCGCTCGGCACCCTCCCGGCCGACATTATCGAGACGTGCCGACAGCGTGGCATCCGGACCGGTTCGCTCGCCGGAAAGGCCAAACACGCAGTCGCACACCGGGATGCCGGTATCGACGTTGTGATCTCCACGAGTTACGAGGCGGCCGGGCATACCGGCGACATCGCCGGTATGGTCCTTCACGCCGAGATCGCGAATGCCGTCGCCCCGCTCCCTGTGCTGGCATCTGGAGCTATGGCAACCGGGCGGCAGGCCGCAGCAGCCATCGCGCTCGGCGCGCAGGGGGTCTGGGCCGGTTCCGCGTGGCTGACCTCCGACGAATGGATCGGTAGGCCACCGCCGACCGCGATGTTCCCCGGTTGGACCGACGCGAAACAGGCCTACCTCGACGCGACCTCCAGCGACACCGTCCGCACCAGGTGGGCCACCGGCAAACCGGCGCGGCTGCTGCGGACGCCGTGGTCGGACGCATGGGAAGCCTCGGACTCGCCGGGTTACCTACCCATGCCACTGCAGGGCGCCCTCGTGACCGAAGCCCAACGCAGAATGGGCCACTGGAATCGGTCCGACATCGGCTTCATGCCCGCCGGGCAGGTCATCGGCATGTTGAACGAGATCAAGCCCGCCGGCCGGATAATCGCAGAGATGGTTCGCGAATACGACGAAGTCGTTGCGAGCCTTGCGAACACGACGACGGGACCGCGATGAAACCTTGGCACGATTTGACCGGTCACGTCGCGATCGTCACCGGGGGCAATGCCGGAATCGGTCTCGGCATGGCACGTGGTCTCTGCCGATCCGGCGCCGCTATCGCGATCTGGGGCACCAACGCAGATCGCAACGCGGCCGCGGTGCGCGAACTCGCGGGCATCGGCGGCGACGACCGTGTCACGGCTATGACGGTGGACGTTTCCGACGAGGACGCAGTCGACGACGGAGTTGCCCGCACCGCACAGCACTTCGGTGCTGTCGATTCTTGCTTCGTCAACGCTGGAGTCGGCGGGCACGTCGACGACATCGAAGCGCAGGAGACGGCGGACTGGCACCGAACGCTCGCGGTCAACCTCCACGGCGCGTTCCACACGATGCGCGCGGCCGCCAGAGAGCTACGCACACAGCGGCGCGGTGGCTCGTTGGTCGTTACCAGCAGCCTCGGCGCACTCGACGGCATGCCACGCAACGTCTCCTACGCCGCGAGCAAAGGAGCGGTCATCTCGATGGTTCGATCTCTCGCCGTCGAACTCGCGCGCGACGCGATCCGGGTCAATGCGCTGGTGCCTGGCTGGATCGACACAGCGATGACTCAGCCGATGCTCGCGACCAGCGCCGTCAACCAGAAGATTCTCCCTCGAATTCCATTGCGGCGCTGGGGAACACCCGACGACTTCGAGTCGACCGCCGTGTGGCTCGCCAGTCCGGGGTCAACGTACCTCACCGGCCAGACGATCGTGCTGGATGGCGGATACTCGATCTATTGACCGGTCCACGCGTCCAGGCGATGCAGATTCGGATATCCCAGCACCATCTTGCTCAGCTCGGTCACGAAGGTTTTCTGTGAGATATCCGGTTCATCGAGGACGTAACGGATCGATAGGCTCGTCGCCGTTTGCGTCAGCAGCCACGCCGCCGCCGCAGGGTCGGTGTCGCCCAGCAACTCACGCCGGTTGGTGAGATACCCCCGAGTCAGGTCCGCCACGCGGGACTCCAATCCTGCAAGTGCCTGGCCCCGGCGACCCGGCACCTGCTCGACGAGGGCGCGGACCACGTGCCGACGTTCCGCCAACGCCTCGAGGACCGCGTTGATCATCGTCGGAACGACGACCTCCGGCTGGTCCCCCATCAGAGTGCTCATTTGCTGCGCCGCTCGCGACGCGAGCCCATCGGCGAACTCAGCGACAATGGTCGCGATAATTGCGTCCTTGTTAGGAAAGTACTGATACAGAGAGCCGGGGCTGATCCCGGCTTCCTCGGCGATCCGAGTCGTCGAGGCTCCCTCATAACCGCGGTCCGACAGCACAGTTGCCGCGGCCGCCAGTATCCGAGCGACCATACTGCGCGAACGCTCCTGAGCAGGCACTTTACGAGGCGACGACACACGCTTGGTGGACACCGAGCAAGCGTAACGCGAATGTTCGATCGCGTTCCTAGACGGTCGACGGACATCGGTCAGCTCGGCCGGGCCCGCTTTCGGTCAGGATAGGCACCCGTCTGCAATTCATTGCTGATAAGTAGCGAGCCATGTGGCGAGCATGCAAACTGCGTGGTCGACGAGTACGTCGCGCTCGATCGCGGGCGGACGTTTGAGCGCGATCTGACTGGCGAGCGACATCATCGTCGTGCTCCCCAGGAACGCGATTGCATCGGTTTGGGTGTCGGTCGGCGATAGCCCCAGCCCGTGGATGATCGCAATTCGGCCGACCTCGAACATTCGGGTTTCCATCGGCGAGAGGCGAGGCTCGGAACCGGTCGGGCGAGCCAGTCTGTCGCTGTAGGCGCGCAAGATCGGGCCATGTCGTTCGACACCCTCGACCGCTGCTACCAAGACTGTGCGAAGAGCACCTTCGAGGGTGTCGTTGAGAGAGTCGACGGTGACGCGACTCGCCTCCTTTTCTATGTCGATGACGAGCCGACGAAACACTGCCTCGACGAGTTCGTCTTTGTCCTCGAAGTACCGGTAGAGCGTCGCGATACCCACACCCGCACGTTCAGCAATGCGATTTGTCGTAGCACCCTCGTACCCGTGTTCGGCAATCACCCGAGCAGTGGCTTTAACGAGATCGTCGACAGTCTTCTTCGATCGTTGTTGTATCGGACTATTTCTGCTGCTCTTTGCTGGTTTTCTCATACGTGGTGCGACCTTCTCAACCTCGCCGAAAAGCCGAGTAGTAACCGAGTAAGTATTCGGATTAGCGTACTACAGACGCATCGCGAGTCGGTTCCTGCAACGCCGCGGGGATGTGGACTCGAACGGGAACAGGAGACACCGTGCACAGCGGCACGACACCGAAAACCGACGCGACATCGTCGCAACCGCCAGATCGAAGCGAAACGCCCCCGGTACCCGGAGAGGTCGTCGCACGATGATGAACCGAGACAGACTTGCTCTCAAAGTCCAATCCGTCGCCGCAGACCTTGCACGGTATGTCCCGTCCACCGGTGACCGCCCACTGGCCGACCCGCCGGCCGAGTCCGGACTTCTCCCAGTTCCGGGCTCACCCGGCATGCCCGTACTGGGCGAAACGCTAGCTTTGGTGGCCGACACGCTGGGTTGGGCGCAAGACCGCCATGCGCGCTACGGAGACGTTTCGTGGTTCGACGCATTCGGAACCTCGTTGGTCCTCGTGCTCGGTCCAGACGCGATCGGCGAGGTGCTGGCCAACCGGCAGCGGGTGTATTCGAACGCCGAGGGTTGGGGCTATTTTCTTGTGCCCTTCTTCGAACGCGGAATCATGCTCATGGACGGCGAGGAACATCTCCACCACCGCCGAATTCTCCAACAGGCGTTCAGTCGCGAACGCTTGGTCGGCTACTTGGAGCGGATGAACCCGGTGATCGCGCAGGGCATCGCCGAATGGGAACCACAGCACGCTTTCCAGGTGCAGCCGGCGGTCAAACAACTGGCGCTGAACGTCGCCACCGACGTCTTTCTCGGCGTGAAGCTGGGGTCGGAAGCCGAACCGGTCGATCAGGCCTTCATCGATCTCGTGCACGCCACGGGTTCGATCGTGCGGTTCGATGTTCCCGGCGGTGCGTGGCGCCGCGGATTAGTCGCCCGCCGCTACCTCGAGGACTTCCTCTCTGCGCAGGTCACAGCCAAACGGGCTGGGGCACAAGATGACCTGTTCAGTGTGCTCACCCGCGCTCAGGACGAAGAGGGCAACACCTTCGCCGACGTGGACGTCGTGAACCATCTGATCTTCGTGCTCATGGCGGCCCACGACACCAGCACCATCACCGCAACCATGATGTGCTACCTGCTCGGCCGCCATCCCGAATGGCAGCAGCGGTTGCGCGAGGAGTCGCGCGCCCTCGGAAAGGACTTCATCGAATACGGCGACATCGAAGCGCTCACCGGTCTCGACCTCGTGATGAAGGAAACCCTGCGGATGTACTCACCAGTCGCCCTCTCGTGCCGTCGGGCGGTGGCGGATACCGAACTCGCAGGTCACTACATCCCAGCTGGGACGCGGTTGATGCTCGGAGTACAGGCTTCTCACCGCCTGGAGCCGTGGTGGACGAACCCCGACACATTCGATCCGGAGCGATTCGCCGAGCCACGCCGCGAGGACAAGCTACACAAGAACGCCTTCAATCCCTTCGGCGGCGGCGTCCACAAGTGCATCGGAATGTTCTTCGGCGGCATGGAAGTCAAGGCACTCATGCACCAGTTGCTGCTCACGCACACCTGGAGCGTGGCGCCGGACTACCACCCGCCCATCCGCGTCGCCACCGGCCCGACGCCTGTCGACGGGTTACCCGTCCGACTACGACGAATTCAACCGTCCGACTTGCCGAAAAGCCGGGCGCTATAAGCACTCCAGATCAGCTCCTGTCGAATTGTCGAAGAGAAGAGTCAAAAGATGACTTTCGAGGTCAGCAATCCGGCCGACGGACGAAGCGTCGGCGTCGCCGCCGAAACGTCAATCGCCGAGGTTGCCGCCGTTGTCGCAAATTCCCGTGTAGCGCAAAAGGAATGGCAGGCGATCGGCGCAAAGCGGCGAGCACGGACGTTGCGCGAGCTGCAGGGCTGGGTGTTCGACAATGCCCAACACCTTGCCGATGTGCTGCAGGACGAGGCCGGTAAGCCCCGCGCCGACGCGCGTCTCGAGGTGGCCTATGTTGCCGATCTGCTCGGTTACTACGCCGACCAGGCACCGGCGTTTCTCGCCGACGAGCATCCGTCGGGACACGGCCTGCTGGGCATGGCCAAGCGCTTGACCACCACCTACCGGCCGTACCCGGTGGTCGGAGTGATCACGCCGTGGAACTACCCGCTGATCATGCCTTCGCTGGACGCCATCCCCGCGCTGGCTGCCGGTGCCGCCGTCGTGCTCAAGCCGTCCGAGGCCACCCCGCTGAGTGGACTCGAACTGGCGCGCGGCTGGCGTGAAATCACTGCGCCTCCGGTGTTTTCGGTGGTGACCGGCGCGGCCGAGACGGGCGAAGCAGTGGTGGATGCCGTCGACTACGTGCAGTTCACCGGGTCGACCCGAACCGGCCGGCGAATCGCTGCGGCGTGCGCCGAGCAGTTGAAACCGTGCGGCCTCGAGCTGGGCGGTAAGGACGCGGCAATTGTCCTCGCCGACGCCGACATCGACCGGGCTGTGCACGGCATCGCGTGGGGCGGGCTGGTCAACGCCGGACAGATGTGCATTTCGGTCGAGCGGGTGTACGTCGAAGCGCCGGTGTACGACGAGTTCGTCCTCAAGCTCGCCGACCACGTCTCGAACTTGCGGCTGGGTGCCGACGACCGCGGGCACCGATTCGATGTCGGCACCCTCATCGCCGACGCGCAACGGGACGTGGTGACCGATCACGTAGCCGACGCGGTTGCCAAGGGTGCGCGAATTCTCGTCGGCGGTAACGCAACCGGTATCGGCAACTTCTTCGAACCGACGGTGCTGGTCGATGTCGATCATTCGATGGCGTGTATGACCGAGGAGACCTTCGGACCCACGTTGCCGGTGGTGAAGGTCGCGAACGAGGACGAAGCGATCCGGCTCGCCAACGATTCGGCTTACGGGTTGTCGGCGTCGGTGTGGACCCGCGACCGCGCCGCGGGCAAACGGGTCGCGAGCAGGCTGGAGGTCGGCGCGGTGAACGTGAACGACTCCGGCGCCAACATGTCCGCCTACGCACTGCCCATGGGCGGGTGGAAGCAATCCGGCATCGGTGCTCGGCTCGGTGGCGCGGCGGGTGTCCGTAAATATTGTCGGGCACAAGCGATCACCGAGCCACGGGTCCCGGTGCCGGCGCGGGAAATGTTCTGGTTTCCGTACTCCTCGCGTGGGGTGACGCAAACGGTCGGTCTGATGCGCCTGGTTGGCGCACATGGCCTGCGGCGCTTCGGCATCGTCGGAGTTGGCGCACAGGAACTCCTCGACCGGGCCGCTGACGAGTCCGTTGCCGCGGGCGTGCTCTGGCGTGCCGGGGCGATTCCGCGCGACCCGCGCGTTCTGCGTGCGACTGCGCGTGCGTCCGCGCAGTGGGGTCAGCTCGGCGGATTACCTGCTGCGAGCGCTGCCGCCTATCCCGAGCGCGTCGCGCTCGTCGACGATCGCGGTGAGCTGGCCTACGCCGAATTCGCCGAGCGAGTCTTCCGCGCGGCGAACGGGTTCCGCGCAACCCTACCGGCGAACCCGACTATCGGAATCCTGTGCCGCAACCACGCCGACGCCCTGGTCGCGTTGTTCGGCGCCATCGCCGCCGGCGCGCGAGTCGTGCTGTTGAACACCGATTTCAGTGCTCGGCAGGTGGATGCGGTGAGCGGTCGCGAGAAGCTCGATGCGCTCGTGTACGACGACGAATTCGACACAACGACAACGGGATTCGAAGGTATCCGCTGGTGTGCCTGGCAGGGCGACAAGTCGTTCGCCGCCCTCGTCGACGCGGCATCACCCGCTGAGCCGCCGCAGCCCGAGCGGCCGGGTTCGTTTGTCGCGCTGACCAGTGGCAGCACAGGCATGCCGAAGGGTGTGCCGCGCAAGACGGGTCGCAGCCTCGTCATTTCTGCGGGCTTGTTGTCGAAGATTCCGTTGCGCGGGAACGAGAGTGTGCTGGTGTCTGCACCCGTGTTCCATGGCTGGGGACTGATCGTCACCGCATTGTCGCTGACATTGGGTTCGACAGTGATCCTGCACCGGCGATTCGATGCGACCCGCGTCCTGACCGACCTGGAGCGCTACGGATGTTCGACGTTGGCGGCGGTGCCGACGATGCTGCGACGCCTGTTGGCAACAGATCGGGTGGCAAACGCGAATCTGCATGCACTGCGTATCGTCGGAAGCGGTGGGGCGCGACTGGATTCGCTACTCGAACAGCAGATCACCGACACTTTCGGTCCGGTGCTGTACAACCTGTACGGCTCCACCGAGGCCGCCTACATCAGCATCGCGACGCCGCAGGATCTGGCCGCGGCTCCGGGCTGTGCCGGGATCCCGCCACGCGGGGTCAAGGTCCGCATTGCCGATTCCGCGGGGCGTCCACTCCCGCCGAACACCGAGGGGCGCATCCTGATCCGCTCCGCCGGGCAGCTCGAGGCCTACACCGACGGCCGCACCGGCTCGGTGGTCGACGGCTACCTCGACACCGGCGATCGCGGCCGAATCGACGCCGACGGCAGGCTGTTCGTCGCCGGCCGATCGGACGGGATGATCGTCTCCGGCGGTGAGAACGTCTTCCCTGAAGAACTCGAGTTGGCACTGCTCACCCATCCCGCCATCGCCGACGCAGCAGTCACGGCCGTCGACGACGCCGAATTCGGGCAGCGTCTGCGTGCGTATGTCGTTGCTGCCGAAGACGTTTCAATCGATGAATCGGCAGTGCGCGGCCACGTCGCCGCTGAGCTGCCCCGCTCGCGGATGCCGCGCGACGTGGTGTTCGTCGAAGCGCTGCCCCGCACGGCGTCAGGCAAGGTTGTGCGCGCCACCCTCACACAACTACAGGCGGAGCACGCATGAGCAGCAGGTTCGAAATGGCCGGAGCCCGAAGGTCCCACTCGTATTCCAACCCGACCATATTCCAGCCCGACAGGACGACACGATGAACAGTCAGCCGAAAGAACGACGAATCGCCCTGACCGGCGGGGCACGCGGCATCGGATTCGCGACCGCACGGACCCTGCTCGACGCCGGCCACCGAGTGGCGATCGGCGACATCGACGCCGCCGCGCTCGAACGCGCCCACGCCGACCTCGACAACCCGAGGCTATCGGTCCTGCACCTGGACGTCACCGACAAACAATCGTTCACGACATTCCTCGACGCCGCCGAAGCCCAGTTCGGTCCGTTGGACGTACTTGTCAACAACGCCGGAATCATGCCAGTCGGTCCGCTGCTGGACGAATCCGACGAGATCGCGCGGCGCATGGTCGAGATCAACGTCCACGGAGTGATCACCGGAACCAAACTCGCACTCGAGCGCATGGCGCCGCGTCGGTCTGGACATGTCATCAACGTCGCATCCGTCGCGGGCCGGGTGTCAAGCCCGGGGCAGGCGACCTATTGCGCGACCAAACACGCCGTCGTCGGGTTTACCGACGCGGTCCGGCTCGAATTCGCCGATCGCGGCATCGATGTCAGCATGGTGTTGCCGAGTTTCACCGAGACCGAGATGTTGGCCGGTACCCGCGCACCCAGGCTGACCGGCAATCTGCCCCCGGCGAAGGTGGCGAAAGTGATTGTCGACGTCATAGATCGCCCCCGAGCCGAGGCGATCGTTCCCGGCTACACCGCACCGCTCATCCACGGACACGGGCTGCTCCCCCGGCCGGTGCAGAAGGCGCTCGCGCACTTCTTCGGCAACGACACGATCTTCCTGGAGGTCGACGCTGCCGCCCGGAAGGCCTACGACAACCGGATCGGTTGACACGATGACTGCAACCGAAATTCTTTGCGATGGAGTCGAGTATCCGGTCGCCGGTGGCAACCAGGGGTTTTCCTCATTTCAAGGTGGGGCAAGTTCTTCGACTCCACATTTCTCTACGTATTCAACGGCGAAACCGCAAACCCATGGGCCCCAACGTGTGAGCCGAAATGTAGGTCCCAGCTGATAACTCCCCGGCACCTGCGAGTTAACACGAGTCACCTTCCGTGCCCCGACGACAGGCGTGAGACTTAGCGGTAGCTAGGCAACTCAGCCGGACGAAGGGACTGAAAAATGAACAACCGCAACGTAATCGACGATCGGGAGACGCTCCGACCAACGCGGGACGAGGGTTCCAAGGCTTCGCATGACGATGTTTTACCCGCGCTCGACAATTTGCCGCTACTTCTCGCTGTACCCCTCGCTGCGCGCATTCTCGGAATTAGCCGAGCGGCCGCGTACAGACTCGTTGCTGCCGAAGAGCTTCCAGCTAGAAGACTCGGTGGACGCGTCTACGTCATCACGGCGGCCCTGCTGGACCTCACCGCTGCGACGGGACCCGGCACTACAAGCGCTTAGATCCGCTGGCCGGTTGACCATGCACCGTACCGGGTTGTCGGTGCTCCGCAGCATGATGTGCGCGTCGGGGCCACAACCGATTTCGTCGATGCGGAACGGAGAACCGTCATGACTGACCGTCTACCCAGACGCGCCGAGCCGATCGACAAAGTGACACTCAAGAGCGGTGCGGTTCGATACAGGTTCCGAATTGATCTCGGAGTGAAGGCTGACGGTTCGCGCGACCGGCGGTTCTTCACCTATCGGTCGTACAAGGAGGCTCGCGCCGAGTTTCGCCGTATCTCAACGGAAGTAGCGGCTGGGACCCACGTCAACCGCGGGCGACTGACAGTCGCAGAACACCTCGAAGACTGGCTGGCCGGAAAGCGCGACATTCGGCCCAACACTCTTCGAAACTATCGCGATGCTGCCAAGCCGATACTTCGCGACCTCGGACAGCTGGCGTTGCAACAACTGACCAAGGCTCACATAGATCGGTTCCTGACAAGTCTCCGACGCCGTGACGGCAAACCGTATGCACCCGAGACGATTCGGCTGACGCTCTCTGTGCTGAAACAGGTGACGAAGGACGCCAAACGGCAGGGCCTGATCGCGAGGGATCCAGCCGAGTTTGTTCAGGCCCCTATTCCCGCCCATGGACACCGAACCGCGGTCTGGACACGTCAGGAGGCGAACCAGTTTCGCAACCACGTTCGCGGTGATCGCCTGTACGCGTTATGGCTTCTGACGCTATGCGGACTGCGGCGCTCAGAAGTGCTGGGCTTGCGATGGGTCGACGTCAACTTTCAGTCCGAAACCATCGTGGTCCGCCAAGCGAGGGTGGAGGTCACTGCAAGCTTCATCGATGTGCAGCCACCAAAGACCACCCGTGGCCTGCGCACCCTCCCAATCACAGGTGAGGTCTCAGCCGCGCTGCAGGCGTTGCACAGGATCCAGAGCTCAGAACACATCGAGTTCGGGGGCGGCAGCCTCAACGAGTCGGCACTGATTGCGACGGAGCCCGACGGCCGACCGATTCTCCCCCGGACCTACACAGACCGCTTCAGGCGCGCCGCGAAGAATGCTGGCGTACCAGTGATCACTCTGCGCAATGTTCGTCACACGTCGGTCTCGGTCATGCTGGATGCCGGGATCCCGCCGACGACCGTCGCAGCCTGGCATGGCCACGACCCGCGAATGACCGTCAGCGTGTACGGCCGGACGTACGACGACTCGTTGAGAATCGCGGGCGCATCGATGTTCCAAAGCGTCGAGGAGCCCGACGACAGCGCGTTGGGATAATTTCGGGATACGCGTGCAGGACATACAAGAAACCGCAGGTCAGAAACATACTCTGACCTGCGGTTTCTTCGGTGGAGCTAAGGGGACTCGAACCCCTGACCCCCACACTGCCAGTGTGGTGCGCTACCAGCTGCGCCATAGCCCCGAACTTCGCGGTCTCGTTGCCTGACCGCTCGATCGAAGTTACACCATCGCAGGGATGGCCAACAAATCCCGCCTACAGCTTGCCGATCCAGCCGGCGTCGGAGACGTTGACCTGCTTGCCGCCGGACTGGACGGTCGGCGTCGCGACTCCGGTCGTGCCTTGCAGATATTCAATTCCTGCCTTGGCTGCGGCTGCTGCGTCGTTGATTTTCGTTCCGCTGGCGATGCACTGGACCGCCGAGTCTGGCGCGCCGGCTTCTCTTGCGAGGTCGGCAAGCTGTTGCTCGGTGTAGTCGCTCGAACCGCCCTCGGCGGGCTGCGTTGCGGCGGAGAACAGCTCGGTGTGGAACTTGGCAAAAGCGGTCGCGTTGCCGCTTTCGGCAACACAGAGCGTCGCTGCGATGGCGCGCGTCGAATACGTCTTGCTCGACGACTTGGTGTTCAGGAAGTCGATGAGCCGGTAGTGGACCGCAACTTTGCCTTCGTCGATTGCCTGCGCGAGCTGCTGACCGTAGCGCTCCTCGAACACCCGGCAGGCGGGGCAGAGCGGGTCCTCGAACACGTCGATCTGGGACTTCGCGTCGGGCAGTCCGAGCCGGACCGTGTTGTCCGGCAACAACTGGACCTGAAGTGCGGAATTGTGCGCAGTCCCGTAGCCCTCGTTGAGCGGTTTACTCCGGTTGTTCTGCCAGATCACCCCACCGATCACCACGATGGCAATGACGACGAGCGCTATGCCACCGAGGATGTAGGTGGTCGTGCTCGACGACTTCTGCGGAACGTACTTCGCATTGCCCTTCGGGCTCACTGGCTCTCCTTCACCATCGATAATTCTGCGACCACTGTGCCAGGTTCACCTGAGAAGTTCTGACGCGACCGCGGACCGAGTGCAGCCCATGTGCGCGGGAACACAACCAGCCACGCAGCGAGTGCGAGGAATCCGAGGTCGCGTGCGATTTCCGTCGCGTAGTCCCAGCCGTCGATGCCAGCGGTCACTCCCCCGCCGCTGAAGCATCCGCAATCGATCGACAGGCCGCGCGCCCAGGACGAGATGATCGCGCCGATGAACGCCAGCAGCATGATGCCCGAGGCCACTGCAGTCGGTCGCACAGCCAGGCCGATCAACAACAGCAGTCCGAACGCGATCTCGATGAACGGGAAGGTGTTCGCAACGGGGCGAACGAGATCGTCCGGAAGCAATTGGTAGGCATGGACGGCAACGATGGTCTGCGACGGGTCGGCAGCCTTCAGCCAACCCGAGATCAACCAAACGGTGGCCAGACCCAATCTGGCGAGCAACGTGACTGCGCGAATCCACACAAAACCCGAGAGTACCGACCGGCGTAGATTCACCCGTGTGACCGATCCACTTCCGGATTCCGAGGCGATGCCGCACGAATTCGATCATGAGCACTCCAATGTGTCGGGCGGCTGGTTGCGGGCGGCGACGTTCGGCGCCATGGACGGCCTAGTCAGCAATACCTCGCTCATCGCGGGAGTCGGCGGCGCGGGGGTAGCGGCGCACACCATTGTCTTGAGTGGTGTCGCCGGCCTCGTGTCGGGAGCGTTCTCGATGGCGCTCGGTGAATACACGTCGGTCGCGACGCAAAACGAGCAACTCGAGGCGGAGGTCCGCGTCGAACGGCGTGCGATGAAGAAGCATCCGGAGGCCGAGCTCGCGGAGTTGGTCGACATGTTCACCAACATGGGGATGAGTCGCGACACCGCGACGGCCGCGGCCAACGAAGTTCACACCGATCCCGAACGCGCGCTGAACATTCACGTCACCCAAGAACTCGGGCTCGACCCCGACGAGAAGCCGTCGCCGTGGGTCGCGGCAGGCTCGTCGTTCGTGATGTTCTCAGTTGGAGCAATATTCCCACTGATTCCCTACTTGCTCGGATTTGCCTCCCTTGCAGCAGGTTTAGCGGTCGGCGGACTCGGGCTGCTGCTGGCAGGCGCGCTCGCGTCGCGGTTTACCACTCAATCGGTCGCGCAGGCCGCGTTGCGGCAGTTGGTGTTCGGCGCGATCGCGATCGGCGCGACCTACGCGGTCGGCTCAATCATCGGGATCGGACTTCCCGGCTGAGACGCCTTCCCGCACCATGGGTTCAGCGACTATCGACCAGCCGACTGCGGTCACGAGCAGCAGCCCACCCGTGACCGCGAAAGCGACCGAATACGAAAACCCTTGTGCGAGTGCTCCTGCCGCGATCGGACCGATGACGACGCCCATATCGGTGATCATTTGGACCGCTGCGAGCACCGGGCCGCCGCGGACCTTCGACCCGATGATGTCGGCGATGGCCGCCTGCTGTGATGGCATGCCCAACCCAGTCCCGACACCGGCCAGAAAGCCCATCACGAGAAACACAGCGATGGACTCCGAGACGCCCATCGCAATGGTGCTGACTCCGCAGATGACGGCCCCGAGGACCAGGAACGGCTTGCGCCCGTATCGGTCCGAGAGCCGGCCCGCAGGGATCAGTACGAGCGCGTCACCGACGGCAAAGATGGTCAACGCGATTCCCGCCACCCCAGCGCCGCGGTGCAACGTCTCGACGACGAACAACGGGATGACCGCGAACCGCACGCCCATGACCGCCCAGCCCTGAACGAAGCTCGCCCACAGCGCAGCCCGGTAGGTCGTCTTCGCCCAGGCTTGTCGAAGCGTCATCGTCTGCACGTCGCCCGGTGGCGCCGGGGCTGCCAACGCCGAATCACGGAGCGCGAAATAGACGACAGCCGCAGCGATCAGCAGCGCGACCGCGTAGATCGCGAACGGCACCCGTAGCCCGAAGCCGAGCAACGCACTGCCGACGAGCGGTCCAGAGATCGAGCCGAACAGGAAACTCGTTGCGTAAAGCCCCGACACACGACCGCGCATGTGCGGCGGGGAGATTCGGATGATCAGACCGAGGGAGGAGACGGTGAACATCGTCGAACCGATACCGCCGAGCGATCGGAACACGAGCAACTGCCAGTACTCCTGTGCGAACGCGCACGCACCGGTCGACAACGCGACGATCATCAGGCCGGTCAGGTAGATCGGGCGCTCTCCGCTGCGCTGGACCAGTCGACCGCTCAGCGGCGCGAACAGCAAGCGCATCAATGCGAACGCGCTGATGATGCCCGACGCCGCTGCTACACCGACGCCGAAACTCCGCGCGTACTGCGGCAGCGCTGGCGCGACGATGCCGAACCCAAGTGCGATCACGAAGCTCGCGGTGACCATCACCCAGATCTCGGGCGGCACCCCCTCGGACCGTGAGTGAGTTTGGCCCCCAGAGGGGACAGACTCACGCACGGGCGCGCAGCGCTTCCCCTACCAACTCCTGCGCAGCATCCTGCACGAGCTTCAGATGGTCCGGCCCTTTGAAGGACTCGGCGTAGATCTTGTACTTGTCCTCGGTGCCCGAGGGTCGCGCCGCGAACCACGCACTGTCAGTCGTCACCTTCAGACCGCCGATTGCTGCGCCGTTACCAGGCGCCTTCGTCAGCGTCGCGGTGATCTTCTCGCCGGCCAACTCGGTCGCAGTGACCTGCTCGGCCGACAGGTCCGCCAGGACCGCTTTCTGCGCGCTCGTCGCCGCGGCGTCGATGCGCGCATACGCCGGACTGCCGTAGCGCTTCTCGAGTTCGGAGTAGCGCGATGACGGACTCTGCCCAGTCACGGCTGCGATCTCCGAAGCGAGTAGCGCAAGGACGATCCCATCTTTGTCGGTGGACCACACTCCGCCGTCCATGCGCAGGAAAGAGGCTCCCGCGCTCTCTTCACCGCCGAATGCGAGCGTCCCGTTGAAGAGGCCCGGCACGAACCACTTGAAGCCGACGGGCACCTCGTACAGCTCCCTGCCGAGGACCGACACGACGCGGTCGATCATCGACGACGTGACGACCGTCTTTCCCACCTTGGTCAAGGCGTCCCAGCCGATTCTGTTCGCGACGAGGTAGTCGATCGCGACGGCGAGAAAGTGGTTCGGATTCATCAATCCGCCGTCGGGTGTGACGATGCCGTGGCGATCGGCGTCGGCGTCGTTCCCCGTCGAAATGTCGTAGGCGTTCTTCGCCGCGATGAGCGAGGCCATCGCGTTCGGCGACGAGCAATCCATCCGGATCTTGCCGTCGGTGTCGAGCATCATGAAACGAAATGTCGCGTCGACGGTGGGATTGACGACGGTCAGGTCGAGGTCGTGCCGATCGCCGATCTCGCCCCAGTAGTGCACACTCGCCCCACCCAAAGGGTCTGCGCCGATGCTGATTCCGGCGCCGCGGATCGCGTCGAGGTTGAGCACGTTGGGCAGATCGGCGACGTAGATGTCGAGGTAGTCGTAGCGCTCGACGGAGGTGCTCAGGGCCTGCCCGACGGTGACGCGCTTGACGCCCTCCAGGCCGTTGCGCATCAACTCGTTGGCCCGCGCCGCGATGGCGTCGGTCACCTTCGAATCGGCGGGGCCACCGTGCGGTGGGTTGTACTTGAAGCCGCCGTCGCGGGGTGGATTGTGCGACGGCGTGACGACGATGCCGTCGGCCTGCGCCATCGCACCCGAACTGTTGAAGCGAAGGATTGCATGGCTCACCGCAGGCGTGGGTGTGTAGCCGTCGCGCGAGTCGATCGCGATCGTCACACCGTTAGCGGCGAGGACCTCCAGCGCGGTCGTCCAAGCCGGTTCGGAAAGTGCGTGCGTATCTCTGCCGAGAAAGAGTGGGCCGGTGATGTCGTGGCTAGCGCGGTACTCAGCGATGGCCTGGGTGATGGCAAGGATGTGCGATTCGTTGAACGCGCAATCCAGACTCGACCCCCGATGACCCGACGTGCCGAAGACCACCTGCTGCGCGGGATCCGAAGGGTCGGGGACACGGCTGTAGAAGGCGGTCACCAGGTGCGCCAAGTCCTCCAGGTCCTCCGGCCGCGCCGGCTTACCGGCTCGATCGTGGGCCACCATGTGTCTCCTCTGCGGTTACGTTCTCCGCCGCTTCACTGCCCCCGGGCACGGATTGCGGCATATTCGCTTCGTATTCGATCACGCTAGGACCCACTGCGTCGCGGCGGAACCCGAGATCGCAGCACCGACACCGGCAACTAGACTCACGGCGACATTGGCGAGGGCATAAAGGTAGCTCCCGCCCTCGATCAGCCGCCAGGTTTCGTAGCCGAAGGTGCTGTAAGTCGTCAGTGCGCCACAGAAACCCGTTCCGATAAGAGCCGCGACCGGGCTGCCGGCGTTCGCGCCCACCAGTCCCCCAAGGATCGCCGAACCCACAATGTTGACGGTCAGCGTTCCCCATGGCATCAGACTGTCATGACGCGACTGCACCGCGCGGTCGATCGAATAGCGGACAGGTGCTCCCACCATTCCACCGAGCAGCACGAGCAGCGCAGTCACTCGGCGACCTCGGATCCGAAGTGCAGATGCTCGACTTCGTCGAGTGTCACGGTCGCCTCGGTGAGAAGCTCGGCGATGTCACTGGTGAACGCGCGGATCCGCTGCTCGTCGTCGATGATCACGACCAGTACGGGAAGCGACTCAGCGAGGTCGAGCAGCCGCGTCGTATGGATTCGCGACGACGCCCCATAGCCTTCGACACCGCGCCATACGCTCGCGCCCGCCAGCCCGGAATCACGTGCCCGTTTGACGATTTCTTGGTACCGCGGCTTGTGGTGCCACATGTCGTCTTGTCCGAGCAAGATCGATAAGCGCAACGACGTCGTACTATGCATCTCCAGCTCCTCGAGTCGAGATCCCACTCGCCGTCCTTGTACACAGGACGCCAAGCAGCACCGCCGAGACTGCAGCAATCGGGGTACCGACAAAATACAAAAATGCGGTCAGGTGAACGCCGGACTCGAACAGCCCGCGCACCTCGACCGTGAAGGTCGAGAACGTGGTGAAGCCGCCCAGAAACCCGATTCCGAGGAATGGACGCAGCAGCCGATGCGCCGCCCAGACCTCGGTGATGAGGACCATCAAGATCCCGATCAAGAAGCAACCGAGCGAGTTGATCAACAGGGTCGACCAAGGGACATGGCCAGGCTTGTGCGGAATCCAGACACCGATCGCATACCGCGCAAGAGCGCCGATCCCTCCACCGACGGCAATCACGCCGAGGACGGGCAGATCGTCCTTCTTCACAGTGCGTCCTCCTACTCCGCGCCGAGCCGGACGCGAGCCCCCACCGCGCCACTCATCCTAACCAGGACGAATTGCCACAGGAGTGGTTCGGCGTCGAATCGCCAATCACTGCAATCGAAACCGTAACGCGGCGACGACATCGTCGAGCGACTCCGCGAGCGCCGTCAATCGCTGGGCTGGACCGGGCGCACTCAGCACACGCTGGCGATCGGTTTCGCCGATAGGAAGGCCGGCGGAGAGCACGAACGACCGTGTGGACGGATCGTCCGGGAGTTCAGGTTCGTTGAATTCGGGAACCGACTTGCCCGACTGCTCGGCCAATTCACGCCAGACGAGATCGAGTTGGGTAATGGCATCGAGCACGCGCGCCAGTGGGACCGCATCGTCACCATCGAACTCGTCCGGCCACACCTCGACCTCCGCTCGTGGATAGGGGTCGTCGGGTAGCCAGCGACTGACCCGCACCCTGTCCTCGCCGACGCACAACAGTCCGAACCGGTTGCCTGGTATCGGCACACACGACGCGATGCGCGCGATGGTGCCGACATCGGTCCGTACATCGTCGCCGCCCACTTCGTGGCCACGCGAAATCAGGACGACGCCGAACCTCGGGTCGTCATCGAGAATGCAGTTGTCGACCATGGCGATGTATCGGGGCTCGAACACCTGCAGCGGCAGGCGCTCGCCCGGCAACAGCACGGTGCCGAGCGGAAACATCGGCAGAACTTCCACACCGACAGCATGCCTGCTCACACCTCACGCGTGCGAGCGCAGGTGCAATTCGTTCAATGCGTGGAAGGTGGTCGAGTCACGCCAGACAGCGTCCCGCTCGGCAAGCCGGAGATCCGGGAATCTCGTGAAGAGCCCGGTCAACGCCTCGATGGCCTCCAATCGTGCCAGCGCTGCACCGAGGCAGAAGTGCGGACCACCGCCGAATGCCAAGTGCCCCTGTGGTTCACGGGACAAGTCGAGCCGTAGCGGATCGTCGAATCGGCGCGGATCGACGTTGGCGCGGTCCAGCGCGAGCAGCGCGAAGCTGCCGGCAGGAATGTGTACGCCGGCCAACTCGACGTCTTCGACCGCGGTTCGCCCTGCAACCTTGATCGGGCCCTCCATGCGGAGCAACTCTTCGACGGCCCGCGCAGGATCGGTCAGCAGATGCGCACGCTGGTCCGGATTACGAAGCACCGCAAGAGTTCCGTTGCCGATCACATTCGCAGTGGTTTCGTGTCCCGCAGCGAGCAGCAAGACACACATCGAGATGACCTCGTCGACGGTCAGGCCGCCTTCGAGCATGGAGGAGATGAAGTCGTCCCCCGGATGCTGTTTACGGTCGGCGATGATCGGTGTCAACCACATCATGAGATCCATCGATGCATCGATGCTGGCTTCGAGATCTTCTGCAGTGGAATCGAATTCGAGCATCCGGACCAGGTCTGGCGTCAGATCCTGAAACATCTCCGCGCCTTCGGCTCCCACATCGAGCAATTCGGCGATCACCGCAAGGGGCACGACGTAGGCGAAGTCCGACATCAACTCGATGTCGTCATCGAGACCGCTCAACGCAGCGTCGACCACTGCGCGGATGCGTGGCCGCAACCGTTCGATAGCCCTGGGTGTGAATGCGGGGCTGACCAGCCGACGTAGCCGCGTGTGGTCCGGCGGATCCATGAAGAGGACGATCGTAGACGGCAACTGCTGCATCTCCGCTGGCGCCAATGAATTTCGCCGAGGATCGCTGCTCCACGACAGACTCCGCACCACCGCCGCGACCTCGTCGAACCCGGACACGATGAATGCGCCACTCTCTTCATCCCGCTCCACCGGGCTGGTCACTGCTATCGGTGTCGTCACACTTCTGCCCTCCAAAAGGCTGCTTCCAGTTCACCCATCTGCAGCGCACGCTGGAACAGCGGTTGCGTCTCACCGTCACCGGAGAGCGCCGAGAACGACAGAATCTGCCCAGCCTTCATCAGCACCCCCTTGGAGTGCCCAAGACGCTCGGCATCGCTCCGCTGTGCGCGCGTGAAATTCGGCCGAGTCTCCCCCACTTCGCCTGCGCCGCAGCGACTCCACGACCGCCTCACCTGCGGTCCGGCCGGCCAGGCCGACCAGCGGCGCGACGCGGCGGACCCTGCCTGTCCGTGGTGGCTCATACGCATTCATATCGCCGCTCCCAGGCCGCCGCGGCCTCGCCCATGGGTGTCGCTACCGCCTCGCCTGCCGTCCTTCCCGCCAGACCGACTAGCGACGCCGCTCGACCGACGCGACTAATGTGTTCGCCATTCATAGCGACGCCCCCCAGAACGCCATGTCCCGCTCACCCATCGGCGTTGCCGCCGGACCGCCGCGGTCCCACTCGGATCGGATGGCTTCCCACGGCGCGGTCGCGCGGAGGGCGCCGAGCACCGAGTTCATGCCTACGTCGATACGGACCATCATCGTGTACTGCGGATCAGGTGAAAGCGTGCTCAGCACATCGCGATACGGACCGATCGGCGAGAACTTGACCGCCACCGCCTCTCCTGCGGTGGATGCCGAGCAGGTGTAAGGCTGCGGTTCGGTCAACGATTCCATGCCTCGCCGATACCAGTCGAGCAGCTGCTGCCGATCCGGCTCGGCGCTCGGCGACAGGAAGCCCATGCGGCGCATGACTTTCGCGAGTTCATCGCCGTCGCGGTCGACCGCTGCCGACACCGACGCCTTCATATCACCGACGCGGACCGCATCCAAGCGCTTGATGCAACCGAAGTCGAGAAAGGTCACGCTGCCATCGTCGTGGAATAGATAGTTGCCCGGGTGCGGGTCCGCGTGGAAGAGCAGCAATCGACGCACGCTACCGATCGCAAAACGAAATATTGCTTCGCCCCACCTATCGCGGAGCGCGATGTCGGCTTCGATTGCTTCCGAAAACCGCTTACCCTCAACAAGTTCCATCGTCAGAACGCGACTGGTGGTGTACTCCGAACAGACCTCGGGCACGCGGATGAACGGGTGCCCTCGGTAGTGGTCGGCGAATTCCGCTTGATTCTTCGCCTCGACGAGGTAGTCGATTTCCTCGCCGATTCGCTCGGATACCTCGGCAGCGATCGAGCGAACGTCGAATCCGATCGAGTTGGGCGCCATGCCTTTGAGCACTTGGAGGAAGGTCGCCAGTAGCTCGGCGTTGTCGAGGTCGGCGCGAATCGCTTTCGCCACACCCGGGTACTGAACTTTGACGGCGACGCGCCGCCCGTCGTGCAGTCTGCCTGCGTGAACCTGGCCGATCGACGCTGCACCGAGGGGCTCTCGGTCGAATTCTGCGAAGACCTGCTCAGGTGGCCCACCCAACTCGGCTTCGATGACTGCCACGACGTCGGAGTACGGCATCGGCGGCGCGCTGTCCTGCAGCCGGGCGAGCGCGCGCTGGTAGACGGACTGACTCGAGCCAGGAACGGCTGGCCCGAAGGTGGTGAAGGACAGAATCTGGCCGGCCTTCATCAAGACGCCTTTGGACTGACCAAGCCGGTCGGCGTAGCGCTGCGCATTTCGTTCCTGCCGCCCCGACCGCTCGGCCCGACCTGTTCTGCGACGCAGCGACGAGACGACCGCCTCCCCCGCGGTCCGGCCGGCAAGCCCGACGAGTGGCGCCGCGCGACCGACCCGGCTTCCACTCGAGATGTGGGACTTTCGCTGATCCGCCACTGTGACCCCTATTGAAGTGCCGCTTTGATCACCTCAGTGAACACTTAGTTCGCTGCGCCGTCAACCTCTCTGGTTGACCCTTCGCGAGGCTCAGTGTTCACTTAGACCATGGCCACGGCAACCCTCACTCGAGATCGCATCCTCGACGCAGCCATGGAACTGTTCAGCGAGAACGGGTTCCGCGGCACGAGCATTACGCAGATCGAGACTGCAGCCGGACTGACGCCAGGCGCAGGCGGTATCTACCACCACTTCAGGACCAAGGAGTCGTTGCTCGAAGCTGGGCTGGCGCGCCATCTCGATCGACTGCTCGCACTGCGCGACATCACGAAGTTGATGGCGGGCCTAGGCGACCTCCGCGCCGAACTGATGCTGATGGCTCGGTACGTGCTGTCGGAAATGGACAACGAGCAGACTCTGCTTCGCATCCTCGCTACCGAGTCGCGATCGCGGCCACACGTTCTCGACGGTGGCGTCGAGGAACTGGTTCGACGAAGCTACTCCGGTTTTGCGGGTTGGCTGGTCGACGAAGCGAATCTGACGCGCGAACGGGCCGAAAGAATCGCCGTCGTCGGGCTCGGAGCGTTGCTGTCCGCGCGACTTATCCCGACGCTGTTCTCCGTCACGCCCACCGACGTGAGCGACGAAGACTTCGTCAAGACCTGGGTCGAAATGATGGTGCGGACGATCGAAGAGTCGTAGTCCGCACTCCCAGGCCTTGACGAAAGACGTTCAGCCTTCGATGGTTTCGCACGCCCACTCGGTCCAGTCGGTGGTCGCCGAATTCTTCGCCCGCGTGCAGACCGTGCTGTTCGCCTCGAAGTTTCGGCCGTAATTGACGACCGCATAGTCACCACCGGTGTAGACCACCGCGGCGGCAAGGCAGCCGGTCAGGTTGACCGATTGGACCATCCGCTGCCCACCCTGCGGGGTGTAGGCGATTTCGTGCTGCCGGTCGCACACGTTGTCGGTCGCAATCGACGCAGGTTGACCGAAGTAGAACTGCGACGCAACGCTCTCGACGTAAGTTCCGCTCCCCCGGACGTTGATGCAATTGTGTGCGAGCACACCACCTTTGGACCAGGTGCAGCCGTTCGCGTCCGCCGCCGCCCGTGGTGCCGAGACGACGCTGATCGCCGCCGACGCAGCGATTCCGGCCAGCGCAAATACAGCAGATTTCTTCAACATTTTCGTACTCCCCCATTGCGAATGTGAATCTCCCCGCAACGAGTAAACCACAAAGTGAGCCTTTCCGAAGTTCAGGGACTCCGGAAAGACTCACCAGGGGTTGACGCTCAGTGCACTGCGAGGACCAGTTCACCCTCACTCGGCGCCGGAACTTCGTTGCGTAGCAACACCGCGGAGATGACCGCGCCGATCAGAAAGATTCCCGTCGCCCACCAGAAGGTGGCTGTGTAGCTCGCGACTGCGGCGTGTGCGGCCGTGTCAGGCGACAACGCCTTGCCTGCAAGGAAATTGGTCGATGCAGTCGCTGCGATCGTGGAAAGCAATGCCGTACCGATCGATCCGCCGACCTGCTGCATCGTGTTGACCATTGCGGAGGCCACACCGGCGTCTTCGTGCTCGACCCGGGAGGTAGCGCCTTGGAACGCCGTCGCCATCGAGGCACCCAAACCCAGGCCCATCAGGAGCAGTCCGGGCAGGATGTGCAGCGCGTAAGTGCTGTCGACGTCGATCTGAGTCAGGAACGCCATACCGGCGGCGCCGACGATCATTCCGGTGGTCATCAGCACTCGCGCACCGATCTTCGGCAAGAAGATCTGCGAAGACGTCACCGACGAAAGCACCATTGCGGCAACCATCGGCAGGAACGCGAGGCCGGTCATGATCGGCGAGAAGCCCAGGATCAGCTGCAGGTAATACGTCAGGAAGAGGAAGACCGCGAACATGCCGGCCCCGACCACGAAGACTGCGAGGTAGGACGCACCGCGGGTGCGGTCCAAGACGATTCGCAGCGGCAGCAGTGGGTTGGCAACGCGCCGTTGGATGGTGACGAACACGGCTAGCAACACGACGCCGACAGTCAGCCAGCCGATGGTCGAATAGTCGCCCCAGCCTTGCGATTCGGCCTGCGAGAAGCCGTACACGATGCTGAACAGTGCGCCGGTGACGGTGAACGTACCCGGCAAGTCGAGCTTCGGCCGGTTACCCGACACATGCTTAGCCAGCAGCAGCGAAGCACCGACGATCGCGACGGCCGCGAAGATCAGGTTCACGTACATCGCCCAGCGCCAGGACGCCCATTCGGTCAGCATGCCACCGAGCAACATACCGATCGCGCCGCCTGCGCCGGCGATGGCACCGAAGATGCCGAAAGCCTTTGCGCGTTCACGTGGTTCGGTGAAGGTGACAGTCAACAGCGACAATGCGGCCGGTGCGAGCATCGCGCCGAACACACCCTGGCCTGCGCGTGCGATGACCAGCATTTCGAAGCTCGTTGCCGCGCCGCCGACTGCAGAGGCAACGGCGAAGCCGGCGAGTCCGGTGAGGAACATCGTGCGGCGGCCGAAGAGGTCGCTGAGCCTGCCACCGAGCAGCAAGAGGCTGCCGAATGCGAGCGCGTACGCAGTCACTACCCACTGCCGGTTCGCGTCGGAGAAGCCGAGGGAATGCTGGGCTGCGGGCAGCGCGATGTTCACGACTGTCGCGTCGAGCACAACCATGAGTTGGGACAGTCCGAGTACGCCGAGCACCCACCAACGAGCGGCGTGCGATCCGCGCCGGCTCGCGAGAGACGTTGCGGGCGGCGTCTCGGCTTCGATTGTTGCGGTGGTCATATTTACCTCGAAGTCTAAATCGGAGGTATCTCCTCCGGTTAAGAAAGACCGTAGCACGGTAACGGAGAAGATGTCTCCACTTATTCGGAAACCTTGCTAGAATGGGCTTGTGAACCCCGTCACGACCACCTCGTCAACCGCCACCGCTCCCCGTCCTCTGCGCGCCGACGCTGCCCGAAATCAGCGGCGCATCATCGCTGCTGCGCGAGAACTGTTTGCGACTCGCGGTCTCGACATCACGTTGGACGACGTGGCAGAGCACGCGGGCGTTGGCGTCGGGACCGTGTACCGGAGGTTCGCGAACAAGCAGGAACTGATCGACGGGGTCTTCGAGCAGCACGTCGAAACCATGGCTGAACAGGCCGAATGCGCCTTGGCCAATCCCGACCCCTGGGAAGGTCTCGTTGCATATTTCGAGTTCGCGTGCCGCAATATGGCTGCCAACCGCGGTCTCGGCGAAGTGATCATGGGCCTCGACGACGGGCGCGACCGCGTCGCGACGATGCGCGAACGGATGCAGCCAGCCGTCGAGAAGTTGATCGATCGCGCTCGCAGCGCGGGCGCACTGCGTCCGGACGCCGAGCCGGGCGATTTCTATGCGCTCATCCACATGGTCGACGCGATTGCCGACTTCTCCCGGAACGTGAACCCAGACGCGTGGCGCCGCTATTTCGCGGTTGTGTGCGACGGCCTACGCGCCGACTGCACACCGCGCGGTGAGTTGCCGAGCTACCCCCTCACGCACGAGCAGATCCACGAAGCCAAGTCGAGCTGCTTCAACCGTCGACGCTGATCAGTCGTTCACAGCAGCCAGCACCGACCGCGCTTGAAAGTCTGCGCCGAGTTGATTCGGATGCAGCGGGACCGCCAGACCTGGCGGATCGGCAGAAAACGGGATCAGCCCCTCGACCCACCGAACGCCAGGAGGCTGGCACGCATCGTGGCCGAGGCTTCCCGAATAGGTATCGACGAGCTCGACGCCCACCTGGGACGCAGCGCTCGCCAACATGGCATTCAGTTCGATCAGCTTGTCCGCGAGCCATAGAGCGTCGCCGTCCGCAATCGGGACCATCGGATAGCAGCTGACGCCAGGCGTCACGCCGGCCATGAAGTTCACCAACAAGATTCGAGCCCGAGGCGACCGTTCGCGGACTCCGTCGAGCGTCCCGACAATCTTGGCTTGGGCATTGGCGATGTTCACCGAGATCTTGTCGACCCCGTTGATCGTCCATCTGTCCTTGCATGGTGAGCCGAACGCGGTCGGGCTGCCGCAACGCAGCGCCGCAGACATCAGGTCGATGTCGTTACCACCGATGCCAACCGTCACCAAATCCGTTGTCGGAGTAAGCCGATCGAACTGGGGCGGGTTCGGCGGCCCCACAAGAGGGCTTTGCGAACCCACCATGTCGACAGTCTTCGCCGACGAGCAAGTCGCATCGCGGAAGACCGGCACGTTCAACGCAGCAGCGACTTGCTTCGGGTAATCCCGCGAGCTTTGTACACATCCCTCGGGCACGAACTGGGTCGTGATCTGCGTCAACGTCGCATCCGCCGAGTACGAGTCACCCAGGGCGACGTACTCGGTGTAAGCCGGTGCGGCAGACGCTGCAGGGACCGACCCGGCGCTGAGAGTCGCGCCGATCGCCAATGCGGTCACGATCTGTGGCAGTCGACTCGCTGTCATGATCTGGCCCTCTTGTTCTGTCGGTCCTCGAACGGGTGCTCGATCGCCGCGACGAGGTCGGTTTCCCGGTCCCGAACCTCGAACACGGTCTTGACAAAGCGCTCGACCAGCGGCGTTCGCTTGCTTTTCGCCCAGCCGATCGCTACGACCGATCCCGCCACGTCGTCGATCGGAATGTATCGAACACCGAACTGCGGCGTATATCTGCTCGCTGCAGCGACTGTCACGGTCGCGCCGACACCCGAGGCCACCAACGCGAGCTCTTCGGTGTGCGAACTCGTGAGCGCGACGACGGGAGCGCGAGTTCCGCCGCGGTAGTCCTCCAACGTCCACATCCGTCGCCACAGCTCATCGGGCGTCCTCGCGACTACGAGCGGCTCGGCGAGCAATTCGCGGACCGACACCGATTCACGTTGCGCAAGCCGGTGACTCGCCGCCATGCCGACCACCAACGGCTCGACGAATAGTGGTTCGAGTTCGATGTCGGCGGCCGAGAGCGGCGGCCGCAGGATGGCAACGTCGGACGATCCGTCGGCCAACCCTGCGGACGGATCGTCGAAGCCGAACTCCCGTAGTTGGATGTGAATGCCGGGATTCGTGGCGCCGAACGCGGTCACGATCGGTTCCATCAATTCCATCGCCCCGCCGACGAGGAAGCCCAACCGCAGAATCCCGACGTCACCCTGCGCGACTCGCCGTGCGGCGTCCACTCCAGCATCGATCGTCGCAAGTGCCTCACGCGCCGTCGAAAGAAAAACTACGCCTGCTGGCGTAAGACCGACCGATCGCGTTGTCCTCGTAAGCAATTGCGCGCCGACGTCGTCTTCGAGTTCGCGTATCTGCTTCGACACGGCCTGCTGAGCGACGAAAAGCCGCGCCGCTGCGCGGCTGAAGTTCAGCTCGTCTGCAACGGCGACAAAGTAGCGAAGCTTCCGGGTGGAGACATCCACAACTGATGATTGTAGGTAACAGATCGACACGATGTTTCCCTTTGCGGCGATTCCGTAGGACTGTGGAGAGACACCGACGTCGACGTAAGGACCATCGATGACCTCGCAGCCTTGGCGGAACTGGAGCGGGCGACTTGCTGCCAATCCGGTTCGCGTCGAGCATCCAGCCGACGTCGACGCGGTGGCGACCGCAGTCAAGACCGCGGCATCGGCGGGGTTGCGAGTAAAAGCCGCAGGCAGCGGGCATTCGTTCTCCGAGATCGGACTGCCCGACGGGGTCCTGCTTCGCCTCGATCGATTGACCGGCATCCTCTACAGCGACACCGACACCGGACTTGTCACCGTCGCCGCGGGCACTCCGCTGTACGAGCTGAATCCCGCGCTCGCCCAACTTGGTTTGGCGATGGAGAACCTCGGCGATATCGACAGGCAGACGATCAGCGGCGCGACCGCGACGGGAACGCACGGCACCGGCGTCGGCCTCGGGAGCATCTCCACGCAAATTCGCGCGCTCGAGATCGTGCTGGCCGATGGGTCGATCGTGACGTGTTCGGCGACCGAGCGCCCTGAACTGTTCGCCGCGGCTCGTGTAGGCCTCGGCGCTCTGGGAATCGTGACATCGATTACGTTGCAATGTGTTCCGAGTTTCGCCTTGCACGTCGTCGAAGAAGCGATGCCGTTGGCGGACGTGCTCGATCAACTCGACGACCTGGTCGATGGGAACGATCACTTCGAGTTCTTCTGGTTCCCCCACTCCAAGACGGCACTCACTCGGCGCTGCACCAGACTTCCCGCGACGACGCCGCTCCGACAGCTAGGTGCCACTCGTCGGAGGCTCGACGAGTTCAGCGCGAACACAGTGTTCGAGGGACTACTGCGCGTGGGGACCAGGCAGCCGAGGCTCGTCCCTGCGATCACGCGGTTGGGGGCGCGCCTCATGGGCAGTAGCGATTTCGTCGACGAGTCACACCTCGCGCTGGCGTCCCGACGCGACGTGCGTTTCAACGAAGGTGAATTCGCCTTCGACCGCGCGAAGGCAGTGTCCGTACTACGCGAGATCGAGCACTTCGCCGACCACACGGACGAGAAGATCTCGTTCCCGCTCGAAGTGCGTTTCGTTGCCGCGGACGACATTACGCTCGCCCCGACCTCGGGGCGGACCAGCTGCTACATCGCGTTCCACCAGTATCACCGCATGCCGTACGAGTCTTACTTCGCTTCGGTGGAAGCGATATTCGCCGGAGTCGACGCACGACCACATTGGGGGAAGATGCACACGCTCGACGCCGCCACGCTGCGCACCCGCTACCCGAGGTTCGACGAATTCGTCGGTCTGCGTGACGAACTCGATCCGCACGGCGTCTTCACCAACGCCTACTTGAACCGCGTCCTCGGCGAGCCCGTATCGAGCGGCGACAAATGAGCCCGGACTTCGTCGGGCTGCAGAACGCGACCGCACACCTGCAGCCTCCGTTCGCCGTCATCGACCGCGCTGCGCTGCTGACCAATGCGGACGACATGGTTCGGCGCGCGAACGGTACGCCGATCAGGCTCGCCAGCAAGTCGGTCCGGTGCCGCGAGATCATGCGATCGGTCCTGAAAATGGACGGCTACCAAGGAATTCTGGCCTTCACCCTCCCGGAGGCCATCTGGCTGGCCGACGACTTCGACGATGTTCTCGTCGCTTACCCCACCGTCGATACAGACGCATTGCGGCAGTTGGCGAGCGATGCACACCTCGCGGCGAAGGTCACCATCATGGTCGATTCGATCGCCCACCTCGACTTCCTCACTGCCACAGTCGGAACCGATGGAACTCCGTTGCGGCTGTGTCTCGATCTGGACGCGTCCTTGGAATACCTGGACGGCCGCGTGCATATCGGCGCTCGACGTTCGCCGCTGCACACACCTGACCAGGCGGCTGCCCTCACACGGGAAATAGTGTCCCGTAAAGAGTTTCGGCTCGTCGGACTGATGTGCTACGAGGCGCAGATCGCCGGCGTCGGCGACGACGCTCCCGGACCGTTGTTGCGACGGCTGGCAATTCGAGCGATGCAACACGTTTCGGGGAGCGAACTGCGCGACCGTCGCGCCGCCGTCGTCGACGCGGTTCGGGCAATCGCTCCGCTGGAGTTCGTGAACGGCGGCGGGACAGGAACATTGGAGACGACGTCCGCCGAGACTGCAGTCACCGAACTCGGCGCCGGCTCGGGGCTGTACGGTCCGGCGTTGTTCGATACCTATCGCCATTTCAAGCCGTTGCCTGCTGCATTCTTCGTTCTCTCGGTTGTCCGGCGGCCTACTCCCGAAATCGCCACGGTTCTCGGCGGTGGCTGGATAGCGTCGGGGGCGGCCGGACCCGATCGATTGCCGACCCCGGCGTGGCCCGAAGGCCTCGGCCTCATCGCCGCCGAGGGTGCTGGCGAGGTGCAGACTCCGCTCCAAGGTCCGGGTGCCGCCGACCTCGCCATCGGGGACCGAGTCTGGTTCCGACACACCAAGGCCGGCGAACTGTGCGAACACGCAGACGTATTGCACTTCGTCGAGGACGGTCGCATCGTGGAATCCCTGCCGACCTACCGCGGAGAAGGCAAGATATTCGCGTGAGGCATTCGCGATGACCGTGATCACTCGACGCACCCTGCTCGGCGGATCGCTGGCGGCGGCCGCAGCCCTCGGCGCCACCTTGGTCCCCGGCGGCGCACCAGCCCGAGCCTCAACGAAATTCCCGTTCCCGAGCGGCCAGAACTTGACCGTTCTCGTCACCGGCGATGCCGGAACCGGCGAGGCTGGCCAGCTTGCTGTCGCGACCGCGGCACGAAAACTGTTCGCCGACGAGCCGCTCTCACTCGCAATCGGTCTCGGCGACAACATCTACGAAGACGGCCCCGAATCCCCCGACGACGACGAGTTCGCCACCAAGTTCGAGGTCCCCAACGCTGGGCTGGACGTGCCGTGGCTGATGGCGCTCGGCAACCATGACAACACGCTGATCCTCCCTGGCGACGGCAGTTGGCTGGAGCGAGGTAACAACGAAGTCGGGTATCACGCCCGCTCGCCACGCTGGTGGATGCCGTCGCGGTACTACTCGGTCGCGCTACCTGCGGCGAGCCCCATCGCAGAGTTCTTCGTGCTCGACCTGAATCCTTTGTGCGCCTACATTCCCCAGTTGCTCGGCTATTGGGCGCCGAACGGTCAGTACATGACAGAACAACGAAAGTGGCTGCGCGACGGTCTATCCGCCTCGACTGCGCGGTGGAAATTCGTGTGCAACCACTTCCCGTACATCGCCAACGGGCCACACGGGAGCGCAGGCGCCTACGACGGCGTTCCTGGCCTCCTCCCCCACGCGAACGGCACCTTCGTCAAAGAGCTGTTCGACCAGGAGGTCATCGGGCGTGCCCAGTTCCTTCTTGCCGGTCACGACCATTCGCAACAGGTCCTCGCGCCGACTGCAGCCACGGGCGGTGCCCACCAGATCGTGAGCGGGGCCGCCGCCAAAACGGTCGGCGGTCAATCGCGCATCACCAATCCCGCGCTCTACCAGAACTTCTCTAGCCTCGGCTTCATGGTTCTCGACATCTCTCCCGCCGCGGTCTCGGTCCGCGTCTATACAGTCGACGTCACGACGTCGGCCGCGACGCTCGCCTTTGCGCAGCGCCTCGCGTAGCGATCGCGCGACACCCCTGGACAACACCGCGCGCGTCATTTAATGTACCGACCGATACATTCGGAGGTGCTATGAACGGCAAAGTGGCCGTGGTAACCGGTGGCAGTCGTGGGCTCGGGAAGGCAATGGTCCGTGCGTTCGCGCAGGCCGGAGCCGATGTCGTAATCGCGAGCCGCAAGGTCGAGGCGTGTGAAGAGCTGGCGGAGGAAATCCGCGAGGAATACGGCCGACGCGCCCTTCCAGTGGCATGCAACGTCAGCGATTGGTCGCAATGCGACGCGTTGGTCGAGACCGCCTACGCCGAATTCGGAAAGGTCGACGTTCTCGTCAACAACGCCGGACTCTCCCCCTTGTACCCGAGCCTGGACCAGGTCAGCGAGGCGTTGTTCGACAAGGTCATCGGCGTCAATCTCAAAGGGCCGTTTCGCCTTTCGTCGCTGATCGGCAGTCGTATGGCAGCGGGTGACGGCGGGTCCATCATCAACATCAGCTCGATTGCCGCGATTCGACCCGACACCAACGCCGTTCCCTACGGTGCCGCCAAAGCCGGTCTGAACGCCTTGACCGAAGGGGTTGCGCACGCGTTCGGTCCGAAGGTGCGGTGCAATGCGATCCAGTGCGGACCGTTCGCCACCGACATCGCCGCTGCGTGGCCCGAGAATGCCCGCGAGTTCCTCGGCCGACAACTCGCTCTCGGCCGAGTCGGCGAAGCGGAAGACATCGTCGGCGCCGCAATGTATTTCGCGACCGACGCGTCGGCATATTGCACGGGAACGATCCTGCGACTCGACGGCGGATGGCGATGAAGGCGCTCCTGTACGAAGGTCCGCAGGCGATCCGGTACCGCGACATGCCGGATCCGACGCTCGTCGACGACCGTGGGGCTCTCGTTCGGGTGACGTCGGCGGGGATCTGCGGCAGCGACCTGCACATCTACGGCGGTCACGGCTTCAGCCCGGACCTCGGCTTCTGCGTCGGCCACGAAGCGGTCGGCGAGGTCGTCGAAGTCGGCTCTGCGGTGCGACGGTTCGCGGTCGGCGATCGGGTTCTCGTCGCCGCGTCGGTGGGCTGCGCGGGGTGCCCGGCATGTTGGTCCGGCCAGGTCTCGCGCTGTGAGAATCTCACGAGCCCCCTCGACGCCTGCTACGGTCTGAGCTCGAAACTACAAGGCGGACAGGCCGAATTCCTCGCTGTCCCCCGGGCAGACGGCAACCTCGCGCACCTTCCCGACTCGATTTCCGACGAAGCGGGAGTTGTGTTGGCGGACAACGCCGCGACCGCGTGGTACGGGGCGCGACGCGCGCGTATCCAACCGGGTGAGACCGTCGCGGTGATCGGACTCGGTCCGGTCGGCTTGATGGCAGTCCAATCGGCGTTCGCAATGGGAGCCGCCCGCGTCCTCGGCGTCGACCTGGTGGCGCAACGACGCGACCGTGCCGCAGAGATGGGTGCCGAACCCATGGACGGCGACGACCCGAAGACTCACATCCGCTCCGTGACAGGCGGACTCGGCGCCGATGTTGCCATCGAAGCGGTCGGGGCGGACGCAACGATCAGCCTCGCCACCAGCGCGGTCAGGCGGGGTGGCAGGGTCGGCGTCATCGGCGTCAGCCAGAACACCAAGTACTCGTTCAACATGCCGCTTGCCCAGGTCAAGGAGTTGGAGTTCACAATCGGGCTGTGCTCGATTCAGTACGAGCTCCCGGCATTGCTGGCTTTGACTGCGGCAGGCCGGCTGAATCCTGAAGCCGTTGTCTCCCATCGGCTCCCACTATCGGACGGCGAGCGCGCGTACGCCATGTTCGCCGGCCGGGAAGACGGGGTCAGCAAGATCGTCCTCGACCCTTCGGCCTGACTGATGACACAACCCCGACGCGGTCGGCCACCGGCACAGGATTCGGCTGACACTCGCGACCGAATCATCGAAGCAGCGACAGAGCTGTTCGCCACCAAAGGATTTCACGGAACAGGCGTTGCAGAGATCGGGACCCGCGCCGATGTGCAGCGTGGCGCGTTGTATTACCACATCAAGTCCAAGGAGGACTTGCTCTGGGGGATTTTGCGCGACTACACGAATGTTCTCCTCGCCGAAGCCGAGGCGGTATCGGCAACCGACGACGACCCGACCACCAAGTTGCACAACCTGATCCGCAGCCACGTCACACTGATCGTCAAGTATCAGCGCGAGGTCGGAATCCAGATCAAAGACTCCGGTGCGCTCACCGGCGGCAGTGCTGCGCAACTACAGGAACTGCGCGATCGGGTCCAGCAGCAGTGGCAACAGGTACTCGACGACGGTTGCGCTACAGGCGATTTCCGTACGAACGACCACGTGATCACCAACAGCCTGCTCGGCTTGGTGAACATGGTGTGGTTTTGGTACCGCCCCGGCGGTTCGAGCACACCGACCGAGATTGCCCACATGATCGCCGCCATGGTTTTCGACGGGATCACCACACGAAATTGAGGAGTGTTCCATGGCATGGGATTTCGAGACCGACCCGGAATTTCAAGTGTTGCTCGACTGGGCCGACGAATTCGTCCGCACTGAGGTCGAACCGCTGGATTACGTGTTCGCCAATCCATACGACCGCAGCGACAAAGCGGCGATGGAGTTCACCGCACCGCTCAAACAGGCCGTCAAGGACCATGGACTGTGGGCCTGCCACCTCGGTCCGGAGTTGGGCGGTCAAGGGTTCGGGCAGCTCAAGCTCGGATTGCTCAACGAGGTGCTCGGCCGGTCATTGTGGGCGCCGTCGATTTTCGGCTGTCAGGCGCCGGACTCCGGCAACAGCGAGATCCTCGCGCACTACGGCACTGCAGAACAGAAGGCCCGTTATCTGCAGCCGCTGCTCGACGGCGATATCGGCTCCTGCTACTCGATGACCGAACCGCAAGCAGGTTCGGACCCGACGCTGTTCACCACTCGCGCCGTGCGCGATGGTGATTCGTGGGTGATCAACGGCGAGAAGTGGTTCAACTCCGTCGCCGCGTTCGCCGAGTTCTTCATCGTGATGGCCGTGACGAACCCCGAAGCCAGCGCGTACCAAGGCATGTCGATGTTCATCGTCCCCGCGGGGACGCCTGGCCTGGAGATTGTCCGCAATGTGACGGTCCATGGGTTCAGCGAGCACGAGGGGTACGTCCGCTACACCGACGTTCGGGTTCCTGCAGACCACCTGCTCGGACCTGAGGGCGGCGCCTTCGTCGTCGCCCAGACCCGCCTGGGTGGTGGTCGCGTGCACCACGCGATGCGCACAGTCGCGTTGGTGCAGAAGGCATTCGACATGATGTGCGAGCGGGCGGTCTCACGTCAGGTCCGTACGGGGACGCTCGGTTCGTTGCAGATGACACAAGAGCGGATTGCGGACAGCTGGATCGAGATGGAGCAGTTCCGGCTGCTCGTGCTGCGGACCGCGTGGCGGATCGACCGCTACAACGACTACCTGAAGGTCCGTAAAGACATCGCCGCCATCAAGGTCGCGATGCCCAAGGTGATGCACGATGTCGCGCAACGCGCGCTCCACCTGCACGGCGCGCTCGGCGTCTCGGAGGAGATGCCGTTCGCGCAGATGATGCTGTACGCCGAAGTGATGGGAATCGCCGACGGACCGACCGAGGTCCACAAGGTCACGCTGGCCAAGCAGATCCTCCGCGATTACCAACCGGCGGAAGGCTTGTGGCCGAGCAGCCACATTCCGGCGCTGTGGGAGAAGGCGCAGCAACACGTCGCCGCGCGAATGGAGCACGTAGTCGGCAACCTCTGACGCGCCGTGTCCCCCGATCGGGGGACATCAGGTGTGGCCGGTGGGTGGACAGACGCGGAGTCGCGATCGAGGGATAGTTATCTCATGGCCGGAACACAACCGGCCGAACCCGAAAATCGCACTCAGACAGGAACTTTCGCCATGACTGCCACGATCACGCACCTTCGCCCCACCGATACCGCCACACCCGTCCGCGGCAAGTCGATTGCGATCACCATCACCAACCACACCGACGAGATCCTCGTGCTGGTCGGCACCACCAAGTCGAAGGGCAAATGGATCACGGCGCCGACCGCGTACCTCGCTCCGCACACCTATCAGGTGGTCCGCGCACTGACGCCGGAATCCGATCGCTTCGACGTCGCACTCACATACTCGTTGTCGGGCCGCCGCCACGTCACCCTGCGAGCGGGGAGCAACGGAAGCTCGGTCAACATCGACCGTGGCCGATACCGTCAAGCGCACGGCGACCTTCGAGTCGGGTCGATCATCACGGGAAGTGCGGAGAACATGCGCGCAGCCTTCGACGTCGGACTGCCCTTACCGACGCCGCACGCACCGCGCCTTCCGCCCCGCTGACCCTCGTGAGTCTTTTTGGAGTCCAGGGACTCCAAAAAGACTCACAAGGGGTTGGGGCAGTAGCTATTTCAGCACCACCAATTCCAAGGCAATGTTGTCGGGATCCCGAAATTCCAAGATGTACATCGCGCCGGCGTCCTTGATGCCGGCGTGGGCAATGCCGTTCTCGTCCAGGAACGCCGCCGCAGCGTCGAGCGCGGACCGATCGGCAAGGGTGAAGGCGAGGTGGTCGAGTCCAACTCGATTTTCGTCGAACGTGTCCGACGCGACGGGCCGCAACCCGAGCAGCGACTCTCCGACCTTGTAAATCACGCCGCCGAACAGAAACCAGTACTTCTCCCGCGTCGCATCGTCGGCGTCGGCGGGAAGCTCCCATGCGACCGGCCATCCGAACAGAGCTTCGTAGAACGCGCGCGACCGCTCGATGTCGGTGACAGTCAGCCGGACGTGTGAAAACGAATTCGTGGCGATAGGCATGAAATCGACACTACGTGTCTGCCGTGCCACCCTCCGGCAGGTAATACGCGCCGAGGATGGCACCGAATCCGACGATATCGTCGATGATTTCGGCGGCCTCGGCTTCGAAGACCCCGAAACGCCACGCTGTCACTAGCTCCAGGACACCGCCGACCGCGATCAACACGCTCCGACGAAACTTGGTTTCATCGATGCCCGACCGGAGGCGGCCCGTCGCTCCAGCCACGACGACGTCGGTCACGGTGATCAGCAGGTCGCGGCGGCGACGTTCAAGCACGGCACTTCCGGCATGATCGCCGAACAGAATTTGCGCTCTGGGTGGATCGAGCGCGACGCCGAAAACCACGCTCGTCACTGCTTGGCGCAGTACTTCGAGCGGATCACCATCCGGATCGGCGGTCAGCGCAGTCGACAACGCCGCGGTCATGTCGTCGCGGACCTGATCCCATACGGCCGCGAGGAGTGCGTCTCGGTCGGCGAAGCTTTCGTAGAAGTAGCGGTCGATCAAACCCGACCGAGCGCACACGCCGCGCATGGTTACCGATGCCCAGCCACCCTCGTCCCATATTTCGGCAGCGGCCTCGAGGAGGCGCGCGCGACGCTCGGCTTGCCGCTGCGCCGCCGTTCTGCCACCCCAAGTCTGCGATTTCGCCGTCACGGTCCCATCTTGACAAACGAGACGAGCAGGCACCTAATTGAAGGCAGTCGCCATCACTTTGGAGGCGGCTGGGAATGGCATGTGTGCGCACAGTTTTCGCAACGACGCGAAAGGACCGCGAATCGATGATCCCCGCCGTGCTATGGAAGGCGAAGGCCGCCGGAATACGCCTGACCGAGCTCTACCCGTCAGCCGCTCGACCACTCGCCGACCCACCCCCTGGCAGCGGACTGAAGCCCGTGATGGGCGATTTCGGGCCACCGTTGCTCGGCCACACCCTCGGCGTGCTTGTCGATTCGCTTGGCGGCGCCCGCCGCAGCTTCGACAAGTACGGATACGTGCTGTGGCACGGCCTCATGGGGCGACGGGTAGTCATGGTCGGCGGTCCGGTGGCGACCGAAGCGGTCCTACTCGACCGCGACAAGGCGTTCTCCGCCGAAAAGGGCTACGGGTTTCTCATCGGTCCGTTCTTCCGCGGCGGCATGCTGCTCCGCGACTTCGATGAGCATCTGTATCACCGGCGGATCATGCAGCAGGCCTTCACTCGTCCGCGGCTGATCGGCTACCTCGATCTCACGACGCCAGGTATCCAACGCGGGCTGAGCGACTGGAAGCCCGCCAAACAGTTCCCGCTCTACACCTCTGCCAAGAAGGTGCTGCTCGAGCTTGCCACCGAAGTATTCATGGGCAGCGAACTCGGACCCGAAGCCAAAGTCGTGGAACGCGCCTTCGAAGACGCAGTCCAGGGCGGTCAGGCTGTCGTGCGCGCAAACGTGCCGGGCGGCGTCTGGGCGCGCGGTCTACGTGGGCGGCACGTCCTGAAGAACTACTTCCGCCGCGAACTGCCGGCCAAGCGTGCGGGCGACGGAACCGACCTCTTCAGCGTCTTGTGCCGTACCAAGAGTGAAGAGGGGCACACGTTCTCCGACGACGACATCGTCAACCACATGATCTTCGTGATGATGGCCGCGCACGACACCAGCACCATCGCGCTATCGATGATGGCTTATCTGATCGGCAAGCACCCAGAATGGCAGGACAGACTGCGCGCGGAGTCGTTCGCACTCGGAAAAGAGACGCTCGAATACGACGATCTCGAGCGCTTGCCATCCCTTGACCTCGTGTTCAAAGAGACCCTGCGCATGTACGCGCCAGTGGGCCAGCAGGTCCGAGAAGCGGTGAAAGACACCGAGATTCTCGGCCACTACATCCCTGCGAAAACGACCGTCATCATCGGCTCGTACCCGTCCATGCGGATGGAGGCATGGTGGCCGCACCCAGACGAATTCGACCCCGAACGATTCGCCGAACACCGACGCGAAGACAAGGTCCATCGCTTCGCCTGGTCGCCGTTCGGCGGCGGCGCCCACAAATGCATCGGCCTCTACTTCGGTGGAATGACGGTGAAGGCGATCATGCATCAGATGTTGCTGCACTATCGCTGGACGGTCCCCGCCGATTACGAGGTCCCACTCGGGTGGGGCACCGGACCCACTCCAGTCGACGGGCTGCCCATCGATCTGTTTCGGTTGACCGCGGCAGACCGGCTGTCGGCAAGGCGGACAGCATGAAGATCATCGTCGACCGCGGCCGGTGCGAAGGGCACGGTATGTGCGAATCGTTGGTCCCCGACGTTTTTCGCGTCGACGACGAAGGCTTGTCGACCCTGCTGCGCGAGACCCCGCTCGACGGCGAATTGGACGAGGTTCACCTCGCCATCGACAGTTGTCCGGTCCAGGCATTGAGCTTGACTACTGGGTCTCCTCCCCCAGTCGAGTGAGGAACGCGGCCAATGCAGCCGGATCTCCCCATGACCGCACCCCCGATCGGTCGCGATTCCACAGGTAGAGAAGCAGATTCGACGGCTCACCCGCGAAGCCGGCGTCTGCAGGCGAATCATCGGCCGCACGGTCGACGCCGTCGGTCCGCAGGGTGACGGCCCATCGACGCTTCCCGCGATCCAATTGCACTGTGCGCCCCGCTCCTTCGGCGAGTTCGGGGGTGTCACCGAAGTCGTAGGTTACAAAGCCGAGAAGCTCGTCGACGCCGTCTGCCGCTAGGTCTGCGTCGATCGCGGTCCGCTGGCTGTTCGCGAGCTCCGCATCGACTCGATGCACCGCCGTCTCCAAAGCCATTCGGCGATACCAGAACCCGACGGTTTGATCGGGCGGAAACCAGGTTTGAGTCTGTTGCCGTGGGTCACGTGCGAGGAGTTGCTCGAGCAACGCATCCCGCTGGGCTATGAACCACGCACCTGACTCCGGCGTCGTTCGCTCGTTGCTGACCGGTTCGCGATCGAGGGTCATGCACAGCACCTTGTGTTCGTAGACCTGCCCGACATGCCGGACCAGGTCCAGCGCGGTCCACCCGGGGCACGACGGAACCGGCGCTTGCCAATCACCTTCAGCAGCCTCGAGCAACAACTCGCTATCGGCGCGGATCAGTTCCAGGTATCGAGGGAACTCCATACCGCCATCCTCCCTCACCCTCGTGAGTCTTTTAGGAGTCCCTGGACTCCTAAAAGACTCACGAGGGTGAGGTAAGTCCGTCGCCCGGCCAGACCCTGTGGATCCCGCCGAACATGCGGACCCGCAACAGAAACCGAGGCGCGAAAAGCTGCGCTCGCTCAGGTGACCCGAGCCGCCACCAGGGTCTCGAAGGTGTAGGGCCGCAGGCCATCGGCGCGACCGGCGAAGTATCGCTGCTGGAGGTCTGCACGGGATGGATGGTCCATGACCTTCAGCCCGCAGCGGCGGATCAGCCTCTCGATCTCGGATACCGGCCAGCCAGGCTGAAGAGGCTCGCCGACAGAAGCCGCGATCGGTGTGTAGATACGGGCGAATTCCGTCCCCACGTCGTCGAGCGCACAGTCCTCGGCCCGATAGGAGAACACCACCTCGGAACCGGGGGCAGCCGCCGCGATCGTGCGCAATCCCGACTCGATCGCCTGTGCCGTCAAATAGGGGGCGACGCCCGTCCAGCAGAACATCGCCGGCTGCGCCCAGTCGAACCCGGCCGCGCCCAGAGCATCCTGAACCGGTCCGGCCTCGAAATCAGCCGGCACGAATACCTGCGAGTCGCTGAGCGGCAGGCCGAGCTCCCCGACCCGCTGGACCTTCCAGGCCTGGGAGGCAGGGTGATCGACCTCGAACACCGTCAGCGAGCCGAGCAGATCCGGCCGCCGCCACGCGAACGAGTCAAGCCCCGCGCCAAGAATCACGTACTGCGTGAAGCCGCCGGCAGCCAGCCGGTCCTCGGCGTACCGGCTGCGGGTGCAGACAGCCGCGCGGGATTCGAGACGGACCGGGCCGGGGAACAGCGGATCGTATTGGTCGCGCAGTTGCTGCCACACCGGGCCGACAAGCACCAGGGCCAGCGCATCGTCCAGTACCCACGGCGACGCCGTCTCCAGGCGAAGCAGTCCACGGGATATGGCCGCAAACATCGCCGTCCTGCTTGGCGCGCTTTCCATGCGATCCTCCTCGCCGGCGAGAACCCAGCATGCCGACTCACGCTGCGCACTTCACAGGATGCGCCCAAAGTGCCCAGGCCACCCCATCTGCGGGTAATCGGCGCGTGAAAAAGCCCCCTGACCTGGAATCCAGATCAGAGGGCCTCGGTGGAGCTGCCGGGAATCGAACCCGGGTCCTCTGCCGAATCTCCAGGGCTTCTCCGTGTGCAGTTCGCTATGTCTCTACTTGGATCTCCGGGTCTCGCGAACAAGCTCGGATGACGATCCCAGTCGCTGTTTGATGTCCCGCACGACTCCGCGACCGAGTCGATTGGTAAATCCCTCTAGCTGATGCCAGTACCCGGACCGAGGGCGAGCCCGGACTGACAGACACGCTCTAGGTGCTGTTAGGCAGCGAGAGCGTAGTCGCGCTGATTGGAATCGGCGCTTAATTGGTTGCAATGACGCTTACGGTGGTCTCTTGCCTGCACCGACACGCTTCCCCTGAATCAACGTACAAAGTCGAAACCGTTCAGCCCCGTACGCTCCGGCACCATGCCGGACTATCTATCTTACCGCACTCGATGCTCACGAGCCCGCGATTAATCCGACCGCAGCGAGGGCGAGCACCATGCCGAATTGCTGTGACCGCCCGACTCGTTCGCCGAGCATCACCATTGCGAGCAGCACCGTCGCAGCTGGGTACAGCGACCCGATCACGCTGACGAGCGAGAGCAGTCCGCCGTGGAATGCATACAACAGCGCGGCGTTCGCAATCACGTCGAGGACGCTGACGTAGGCCGCGAGCCGCAGCGGTTCACCGCGTGGCGGCTTGAACTGGGCCGTGACCAGCGCGACAACCCAGACGACGGCAGTCGCTGCGATTCGCGAGGCCAGCAGTGGCCACAGGCCGCTGTCGCCGTCGATCTTGTGCAAGAAGATGAAGGCGAAGGCGAACGCCACCCCGGACCCGACCGTCAACCATGCGACGGTCCGGCTGAATCGCAGCTCGCGACCGCCGGTGATCTCTTCGGTCGTGTCGTCGGGCGATTCCTTGCTGACCAACACCACCGCAACCAAGGCCAATGCGATTCCTGCGAACGCCAGAAGGCCGGGGCGCTCTCCGATCGCCAACCCGACCAACACAGGAATCCCAGCAACGAGAACCGCCGTCAAGGGTGAGACGACAGCCATCGGACCCGACGCGAGCGCGAGGTAGAACCACCACACGGCGAGCCCGCCCGCCACGCCGGAGCCGAGCCCCCACAGCAAAGACTCCGTCGTGACCGTTCCGCCCACAAAAGGCGCCGCGATCAAAACCAACACGACCGACAGCGGGTAGGACACGATCACGATCCGCAATGCGGCAACGCGTCGCGACGCAACTCCCCCGATGAAATCGCTCACGCCGTATCCGACGGCGGCAACGAGCGCAAGCAAAATCGATGTCAGCGCATGCCCTTGATACGACGACCAAGCTCACGCGTGACCTCACGCTCGGCGTCTCGTTTGGCCAGGTCCTGGCGCTTGTCGTAGTCCTGCTTACCGCGAGCCAGAGCGATTTCGACCTTCACCTTGCCGTCCGAGAAATACATCGACAGCGGGACCAACGTCTGGTTGCCCTCGCGCGTCTTACCGACGAGGCTCTCGATTTCGCGCTTGTGCAGCAGCAACTTCCGGGTGCGTCGCGGTGAGTGGTTCGTCCAGCTGCCTTGGGTGTACTCGGGAATGTGCAGACCGCGCAGCCAGACCTCGCCGTCGTCCACCGTCGCGAACGCATCGACCAACGATGCGTGACCTTCGCGCAAGCTCTTCACTTCGGTGCCGACGAGCGCGATGCCGGCTTCGTAGACGTCGATGATCGCGTAGTTGTGCCGCGCCTTGCGGTTGGTCGCAATGACCTTGCGACCTTTCTCCTTCATGGTGTGCCCTCCGGGCTTGTGCGCGATTTTTACCCCTGCGGGGGTAAGACTCGCGCACAGTTGTGGTTATTCCCGCACGTACAGCCGCAGCGTGATGTACGCGGTGATCGCCGCGAACCCAATGCCACCGACCGCGAGGAACGGCGAGATCAACAAAATATCCCAGCCCGTCACTCGTGCGAATACGTTGTTCTTGTACAGCTCGCCTAGTGCATCGTCGATCACCAGCGGCTTCGCTACGAGCAGTCCGACGAGCGCAAGAACGAAACCGAACAGCGCGGCGACGACCGCCTCCAAGAGGAACGGCAACTGCGTGTACCAGCGGGTCGCGCCGACGAGCCGCATGATGCCGACCTCGGCTCGGCGAGTGAACGCCGCGATCTGCACCATGTTCGCGATCAACAGCAATGCCGCCAAAGCTTGGACCAGTGCCATCGCGAAGGCTGCGTTGCGGAGTCCATTGAACACGCTGACCAGTCGATCGACGAGTTCTTTTTGGTTGAGGATGTTGTGCACGCCCGGTCTGTTCTCGAATTTTTCGAAGATGACGCCGTAGCGGTCGGGGTCGCTCATCTTGACCTTGAGCGACGCGGGCAACGCTTCGTCGCTGATCAACTCCGCGAACTCGGGCTGATTCTTGAAGGTGTGCTCGCGCGCATCCTTCAATGCATCGGCCTTGCTCAAATACTGGACGCTGACGACGCCGGGGGTCTGCTCGAGGTCGGCGCGTAGACCTTTGCAGACGTCCTGCTCACAGTTCGGGTCGGAGGCGGATACATCGTCGGTCAGATAGATCTGCACCTCGACCCGGTCGAGGAAGAACTCTTTCGTCTTGTTCGCCATCTGAACCGCAAGCAGACCACCGCCGAACATTGCCAACGAGATTGCTGTAGTGAGAATCATGGCGAGCGTCATGGTGATGTTTCGGCGCAGGCCTCGGAAGACCTCGCTGAAGATGAAACTGGCGCGCATAGGAAATTGCAGTCCTTAAGTCGGTGCAGCCGAAGGTGTGTTGGCTATCTGCCGACGCCGTAGACGCCGTGAGCCTCGTCGCGGATCACCTTGCCAAGATTCAGTTCGACCACCCGCCGTCGCATCGAGTCGACGATGGTGTTGTCGTGAGTTGCCATCAGCACGGTCGTGCCCGTGCGGTTGATGCGCTCGAGGAGCAGCATGATGTCTTGGCTGGTATCAGGATCGAGGTTGCCGGTCGGCTCGTCGGCCAGCAGCACCAGCGGCCGGTTGACGAACGCTCGCGCGATGGCGACCCGCTGCTGCTCACCGCCGGAGAGTTCGGTCGGCAAGCGGTCTGCCTTACCGGACAGACCGACCAGCTCGAGCACCTCGGGCACCGTCTTCTGAATTGCCGATCGTGGCTTGCCGATCACCTCTAGCGCGAACGCCACGTTCTGCTCGACCGTCTTCTGCTGCAGCAGCCGGAAGTCCTGGAAGACGCAGCCGATTCGCTGCCGAAGCTTGGGTACGCGTCGTGCCGACAGCTTGTTCACATGGAAGTCCGCGACCTTGATATCGCCGGACGTCGGCGACTCCTCTTTCAGCAGCAGGCGGATGAGCGTCGACTTTCCCGAGCCTGACGAACCGATGATGAAAACGAATTCGCCCTTGTCCACCTCGATACTCACCTTGTCCAAGGCAGGCCGACCGGATGCCTTGTAGGACTTGGTCACATTCTGGAGGCTGATCACGGGGAGCCAGTTTAGCTTCACGGCGCAGTAGCGCCGGGACCTCTACTTCGGCGGTGTTGTCGGGGCCGGTGTAGTGACCGTTTCCGACGTCTTCAGGAACGGAATCTGCACTACCGGGTCGATAGGTCGCTCCGGTCGGACGAGGACCCACAGGGCGAGCGTCACGAGCCACGTGACGATCAAGATGATCGTCGACCGCCGCATTTTGACCTTCACTCGGATTCTCCCGCCGCGTCGATCGTGCTCAACGGTGTGTTGGCCACGTTGGCCGCTGCGCCGTCCAATCCTTCTCGCCGTAGGGCTGCGGCGATTCGGATTCGCAGGTCACGACCGACCTGGAACTGCTTGCCGGGCAACGTGCGCGCCACGACGCGAATATTCACTCGATCGAGTTCGATGCTTTCGATTCCCATCACGCTCGGTTCGTCGAGCAGCAGTGCTTGCAGCCGCTTCTCTTTGTAGGCCTTCGCACCCACATCACGCAGAATCTCGCTCACGTGGTTGACGTCGGCCGAGGCAGGGACCGGAACGTCGACGACTGCGCGCGCCCAGTCCTTCGACAGGTTCGTCACCTTGACGATCTGACCGTTCGGAACGGTGATGACCTCACCGTCGGTGGACCGAAGCTTGGTGATGCGCAAGGTCACGTCCTCGACGGCACCGCTCGCAGGCTCGGAAGCATTCGCGACATTGATTTCGACGACGTCACCGAACCCGTATTGGCGCTCGGTGATGATGAAGAACCCGGCGAGTATGTCCTGAACGATGCGCTGCGCACCGAAACCCAGAGCAGCACCGAGGACGGCCGCGGGCGCCACCAGACCGTTCAGCGAAAAGCCCAGACGCTGGAGCACTTCCATGCCGATCAGGATGTAGGCGACGGTCAGCAGCACCCAGCTGAGCACTTGAGCAAGCGCGTGCCTGTGCTTGCTGGCCTCCGACCGGACCAGCGCGTCGCTGTGCGTGAAGCTCTGGTCGATCTGGTTGGTGATGTGGGTCCGGATCCACACGACGAAGCGGCTCAGCAACATCGCCCCGACGATCAGGAGAATTACCTCGAGGCCGTCGTCGCGGAGCCAATCGGTGATGTCGGTGGTCGGCGCTACGCCCAGTTTCATCCGCTCGCCTGATCGCTCATGCGCCAGCGGATGCCGGACTCGAGGAAGCCGTCGATGTCGCCGTCGAGGACCGCCGACGGGTTGTTGACCTCGTACTCGGTGCGCAGGTCCTTGACCATTTGGTACGGGTGCAACACGTACGACCGCATTTGGTTGCCCCACGAACTTCCGCTGTCGCTCTTGAGCGCGTCCATCTCGGCGCGTTCGTCGAGCCGCTTGCGCTCGAGCAGCTTGGCCTGCAGCACCCGCATCGCGGACACCTTGTTCTGCAGCTGCGACTTCTCGTTCTGGCAGGTGACCACGATCCCCGTGGGGATATGGGTCAGCCGGACCGCGGAGTCGGTCGTGTTCACGCTCTGCCCACCAGGACCCGACGACCGGTAGACATCCACGCGAAGGTCGCCCTCTGCGATGTCGATGTGGTCGGTGGTTTCGACAACCGGCAGCACCTCTACCTCGGCGAAGGAGGTCTGCCGGCGACCCTGATTGTCGAACGGACTGATCCTGACGAGCCGGTGGGTGCCTTGCTCGACCGACAACGTCCCATAGCTATAAGGAGCCTTGACGGCGAAGGTCGCGCTCTTGATTCCGGCTTCTTCGGCGTAGGAGGTGTCGTAGACCTCGACGCCGTAACCGTGCTTCTCGGCCCATCGGATGTACATACGCATCAACATCTCGGCCCAGTCTGCCGCGTCGATGCCGCCTGCGCCGCTTCGAATGTTGACGAGTGCGTCACGCTTGTCGTATTCGCCGGACAGCAAGGTCCGTACTTCCATGGCTTCGATGTCGCCGTGCAGCGCGGTCCGCTCGGCGTCGGCGTCGGCCAGTGCGGTCACTGCCGCGTCGCCTTCTTCACCCTCCGCCAGTTCGTAAAGAATGGGCAGGTCGTCGAGCCGTTGCCGGAGTTCCTCGACCCGTCGCAGTTCGCTCTGCGCATGCGAAAGCTGGCTGGTGACCTGCTGCGCATACTCCTGGTTGTTCCACAGCGAGGGGTCGGCCGCCTGGTGCTCGAGTTCGTCGATGCGCCGGCGCAGCTCTTCCACATCGAGAACCGACTCGATCGTCTTGAGCGTTGTCTCGAGTTCGGCGAGGTCGGCGATTACGTCAGGATGCACGATGGTCAAGGTTACCGGGGCTCGCTGAGCCCCGTAACCGCGCGCGGCGTCGCAACCGTTGTGATCACGCTGCGCAGATAGGTCGACGCAGCTCATCGCAGGATCCACGCTCTCATATGCCTGAGTCCGCATAAGAGGAGATTCACCGTGACTGTCACCGATGAGTACTTGTCGAATAACGCCGAATACGCCGCACAATTCAACGGGCCCCTGCCACTTCCCCCGAGCCGCAACGTCGCCGTCGTCGCCTGCATGGACGCACGGCTCGACGTCTACCGCATCCTCGGCCTCGCAGAAGGTGAAGCCCACGTCATCCGCAACGCCGGTGGTGTCATCACCGACGACGAGATCCGCTCGCTGGCCATCAGCCAGCGCCTGCTCGGCACCAAGGAGATCATCCTCATTCACCACACGGACTGCGGGATGCTCACCTTCACCGACGACGACTTCAAACGCGGCATCCAGGAAGAGACCGGCTTGAAGCCCGCATGGTCCGCCGAGGCGTTCCCCGACCTCGAAGAGGACGTTCGCCAGTCACTGAAGCGAATCGAAGCCAATCCGTTCGTCACCAAGACCGAATCGCTGCGCGGTTTCGTGTTCGATGTCGCAACCGGTCAGCTGAACGAGGTCAAGGCCGAGTAGAGCTGAGAACACCGAGCGCACTTCAATAGAGGAGCGGTCCGAGCGACATCGCGCAAGCTCGGGCCGCGTCGATGTGCGTGAGAATGGCGTCCTTTCGACTGGACGGTCCCGCGAGACACAATGCGCCGCGAGTCGTTCCGTCGAAGTCGAGGATTGGCACAGCGGTACAGGTGAGCCCGTCTGCGAGTTCGTCGATCTGGATTGCGAATCCCACTCGTCGTAGTTCGTCGAGATGGGAGCGTAGTGCGCTCAGGTCGGTGACTGTATGCGTGGTCAGCCGTATTAGCTTCTTGGGCAATGCATCTCGCCATGACGGGCTGTATGCGAGTAACGTCTTGCCCGCCGCGGATGCGTGTAGGTGGCGAACGAGTTCACGCTCAGCCTGAATGGGATGGTCCGGGTCGGCGTCGAGCACGCGGAGCGCCCCTGCGTGAAAGTCGATCACGTGCACGGCGAATCGCACTGATTGGCGCAACTCGTCGAGAGCCGAGCGCGCCGCGAACGGCACCACCGGCACCGACGCGGCGGTGATCAGTCCGTCGAGTCGCGCGCCGAGCCCGAACCCGCGCAAGTCCGACGTTCGCACCACATACTCGTCGGCAACGAGAGCGTTGAGCAGTCGGTAAGCAGTCGCTGTCGGCATGTGAAGCGCGGAGGCGATTTCCTTGGCGGACACGCCGAGTCCGAGGACCGCGATCGCTTCGATGATTCGTAGCGAATTCGACACAGCAGACGGATGATGCCGCGAAGGGTCACGCAACGGGCTCATCGGAACGTCGGCGCGCGCAATAGGTCCGCGCGTTGTGTCTCGTCGTAAATCCCGACTGCCAGCAGCCTCGCGGGCAGGAGTGCAGCAAGCACCGCGGTGTAAATCCCCGCGAGCACGAGAATCACTCCGTAGACCACGATCATCCGATTCCCGTCGCGCACGGTCGAAACTGCCGTGTTCGCTGCGAGGACCAGCAGCGCGACCGTGGCGACGGTGCCGATCACCCACACGTACACACTGCTTTCGCCTATTCGCCGCAGCAGCACCGGGGCCGCAACGCAGGCAGTGAGGTAGCTACCCAGGTAGCCACACGCGCTCAGGGTGAGGAACATTCGAAGTCCGTCTTCGGCGCTCACACCGAGAAGCAACGCGGCGACGGGGACCGCCACCACAATCGCCATGGCTACAGCTATTGCGAGCGCTGGAGTGCGATACCGGGAATGTAAGCGCCCGAACGCGGCCGGGGCTACTCCCTCTCGTCCCATACAGAACAGCACACGAACCAGGGCGTTCACGGACGCCAAGGTGCACGCGAAGAACGACGCCGCGATTCCCGCGTCCAACACCGCAGCCAACGTCGCCGAACCGTCCGACAGCAGCAACTCGACCAGCGGCGTGGAGCTGGAGCGCACCGACTCGGGGGCAGCGTAGAGCGCGATCGCTTGCACGGGTACAGCGATCAAGTAGATCACCGCTGCCGCAACGGGGGTCCATCGGATCGTTCGCGGGATCGACAGAAATGGTTGTTGGGCTTCACCACTCAACGCCGTCGAACTCTCGAACCCGACAAACGCACTGACGGCGACGACGATACCGACCGCCAAGACCTGGAAATCTCCATCCCAGCGCAAAGCAGGCGCGATCGGCTCGCCAGAGCGATGCCCGGTCGCCAACAGCGCCAGAATCGCGAGAACCATTGCTATTGAGGCACATTCCACAGCCAGCGTGACCAGCGCCGACATTCGAATGCCACGGATCATCACCAGGCAGGCGGTCAGCGCTGCGAGGACGGCGATGACAACGATTGCCGCCGTAGGTGTGTCGTCGGCAATGCCGATGCTGACGGCGACATGAGCGAGATATGCGCCGACGGCAATCAAGCCGGCCATGGCCACTGAGCTGTAACCGACGATCGCTGACCACCCTGTCGGGACAGCAACTTTCGGGCCGAGACCGCGCGCAACATAGCTGTACAGGCCGCCGACCGACGCCATGCGCTGAGCCATCGGACGGATGCAGGCGGATACGAGCAGTGTCACCAGCGCCGCGCAGACGAAAGCAACGAACGCTCCTCCACCGCCTGCCGCGCCGATCACCAACGCAGGCGTGACTCCTGCCGTCCCGGCGGGCGCGATCGCAGCCACCGACTGCGCGAACACAGGCACGAAGGGCAGCCGACGACGCGGCAATCCGCTGACCGGTGAGGTGTCGACAACCAACGGATTCTCGCGTGGCGAGGCCGGCATCGCCACCACCCTTCAGTCATCGACCCGAGATGCAGTCAGCGTCGAGCCGCACAATGACCGATGCATGAACGGTTTGTTTCCGTCATGTTAACTAGGTCGAGAAAATTGCGGTCGCAATTTCTCACCAAACTTTGCAACGACGTCTGCCGGTCGTCACATCGCACAACTAGGTTCGAGAGATCAACGATTGATCGGTCCGACCGCGACGCCGCACCCGGGAGCCGAAATCGATTGCCACCCTCTATTTTCGCCTGCCGTCTATCGTGCCCAGTTGGAGTCGCGTCATGTCTATCTCCGAAGCCCCCACTCCCCCACACCTCGAATCGGGGTCACAAAACGAATCGAGCGATTACCTCGCCAAGCGGCAGCTGAAGAAGGGCACCGCGGGTTGGGTACTGCTCGCAGGACTCGGTGTCAGCTACGTCGTGTCCGGTGACTACTCGGGCTGGAACTTCGGACTCGAGCAAGGCGGCTTCGGCGGTCTCGCCATCGCCGCGGTAGTGATTGCCGCCATGTACTTTGCGATGGTGCTCGGCATGGCCGAGATGTCGTCGGCGCTGCCCGCAGCGGGCGGCGGCTATACGTTCGCTCGGCGCGCACTTGGCCCATGGGGCGGATTCGCCACCGGCACAGCAATTCTCATCGAATACGCGATCGCGCCTGCCGCCATAGCCACCTTCATCGGCGCCTATGTGGAGTCGTTGGGACTGTTCGGAATCCAAGACGGGTGGTGGGTCTACCTCGCCGTGTATGCGCTGTTCATCGGCATCCACCTGAGCGGGGCGGGCGAAGCGCTGAAGGTGATGTTCGTAATCACCGCCATTGCCTTGATCGGACTTGCGATCTTCGTCGTCGCAGCAATCACGCACTTCGACGTCTCCAATCTGACGAACATCCCGGTAACCGATGCCGCTGGCGCGTCGTCATTTCTGCCGCACGGCTACCTCGGAATCTGGGCAGCGATTCCCTTCGCGATCTGGTTCTTTCTTGCGGTGGAAGGTGTTCCACTCGCAGCTGAAGAGACGAAGAATCCCGAGAAGAACGTCCCGAGGGGAATCGTCGCCGCAATGGCCATTCTCCTCGTCACCTGCACGCTCGTCCTCGTTCTGACGACCGGCGCCGGCGGTGCTGACGCGATGCAGACCTCAGGAAATCCGCTCGTCGAAGCGCTCGGTGACAGCGGAATCGCGAAGGTGGTCAACTACATCGGGTTGGCCGGGCTCATCGCTAGCTTCTTCTCGATCATCTACGCATACTCACGCCAGCTCTTCGCACTCTCCCGCGCCGGATATCTGCCGAAGTCGTTGTCGGTGACCAACTCTCGCAAGGCACCCGTACTCGCACTGGTCGTTCCCGGACTCATCGGATTTGCCCTGACCTTCACGGGAAAGGGCGCGATGCTGCTGAACATGGCCGTATTCGGCGCAGCGGCGAGCTACGTCCTCATGATGATCAGCCACATCGTGCTGCGCCGGCGCGAACCAGAGATGACCAGGCCCTACCGCACTCCCGGCGGGACCATCACGACCGGATTCGCCCTTGTCATTGCCTCGCTGGCCGTAGTCGCTACGTTCCTCGTGGACAGCACGGCAGCGCTCTGCTGCGTTGCGGTATTCGCAGCGTTCATGGCCTACTTCGGCCTCTACAGCCGGCATCACCTGGTGGCCAACTCACCCGACGAAGAGTTCGCCGCCCTCGCTCGAGCCGAACAGGAACTCGAATGAAGTTCCACCAGCACGTCGCAGGCACGACATATTCCTTCGGATCGCTCATCGAGGTCATGGCGAAGGCGACACCGCTTCGGTCCGGTGACGAACTCGCCGGGTGCGCCGCCGGCTCCGATGCGGAGCGTGCGGCCGCGTCGTGGGTGCTCGCCGATCTGCCACTGTCGACCTTTCTCGAGGAGCAGGTTGTCCCGTACGAGACCGACGCAGTCACACGACTGATCATCGACAACCACGACCGGCAGGCGTTCGCGCCAATTGCCCATCTCACAGTCGGCGGATTCCGCGACTGGATGCTGACGGCTGCAGCCACCCCCAATGGCGGCGCCGACCTGGTTGCGATCGCGAGCGGACTGACACCCGAGATGGTCGCGGCCGTCTCCAAGATCATGCGCAACCAGGATTTGATCGCCGTATCGAAGTCGCTCACGGTGACGTCGGCATTCCGGACGACGATCGGGCTACCCGGGCGGATCTCGACACGACTGCAGCCGAATCATCCCACCGACGACCCCCGCGGGATTGCCGCAGCGACCTTGGATGGCCTGCTGCTGGGCTGCGGCGACGCTGTCATCGGCATCAATCCCGCTACCGATTCACCCCGAGCGACATCCGATCTCCTCTACCTACTCGATGACGTCCGAACGCGTTTCGACATTCCGATGCAGTCGTGTGTCCTCTCCCACGTGACGACCACGATGGAACTGATCGAGAAGGACGTTCCGGTCGACCTCGTGTTCCAGTCGATCGCAGGAACCGAGGGCGCGAACGCGAGCTTTGGTGTCACGATTCCCCTGTTGCACGAAGCCAACGCAGCAGCGCGGTCGCTGCACCGCGGAACCGTCGGCGACAACGTCATGTACCTGGAAACCGGTCAAGGATCGGCACTGTCGGCGGGGGCACACCTGGGCACGGGTGGTCTCCCCGTCGACCAGCAAACGCTCGAAACCAGGGCATATGCCGTCGCGCGCGCGCTCGATCCGCTGCTCGTCAACACCGTCGTCGGATTCATCGGACCCGAGTACCTGTACGACGGAAAGCAAATCATCCGCGCGGGACTCGAAGACCACTTCTGCGGCAAGTTGCTCGGCCTGCCGATGGGAGTCGACGTCTGCTACACCAATCATGCCGAAGCCGACCAAGACGACATGGACAATTTGCTGACGCTCCTCGGCGTTGCAGGCGCGGCTTTCGTGATCGCGGTTCCCGGTGCTGACGACGTCATGCTCGGATATCAGAGCCTCTCGTTCCACGACGCGCTGTACGTGCGCCAGGTTCTGGGTTTGCGGCCCGCACCCGAGTTCGAAGCGTGGCTGCACCGTCTGGGGATGGCCGACGCGGGTGGCCGAATTCTGCCCGTCGACGCTGCGTCGTCTCCCTTGCTCGCACTGGCGGTCAGCCGATGAACAACAACGTCGACGTCTGGTCGTCTTTACGTTTGACGACGCAGTCTCGAATAGGACTGGGGCGCGTTGGCAGTTCACTTCCATCCCACCGAGTGCTCGAGTTCAAGGCAGCGCACGCGGCAGCGCGCGACGCCGTTCACGTCCCGCTCGACGCGGGGGCATTCCTCGAGCGGGTCGAAGAACTGGGGATCGGATCGCCAGCCGTCGTATCGAGCAATGCGACATCACGCAGCGAGTACCTTCGACGTCCCGATCTCGGCCGCACAGCTGCGGACCTCAGCGCCTTGTCACATACTTGTGACGACATCGGTTTCGTTCTCGCGGACGGATTGTCGCCACGCGCACTCGCCGACCACGGAATCGGGTTGCTCGAAGCTCTGATCGCCGAACTCGGCCCGATCTACAGCATTGCCCCTCCGGTCGTCGCCCTACAGGCGCGGGTCGCATTGGGCGATCACATCGGCCACGCAACAGGCGTCCACACGACGATCATGCTCATCGGCGAACGCCCCGGACTCTCGGTTGCCGACAGCCTCGGCGTTTACCTCACCCACCACCCCAAACCAGGGCGCAGCGATGCGGACCGCAATTGCATCTCCAACATTCACCCGCCGGACGGGCTGGACTACGTGCGAGCTGCGAAGATCACGGCAACCCTGGTCGCCGGCGCGCGCCAACTCGGGCGGTCCGGTGTCGACCTCAAAGACACCTCGACCGACGAACTGGCCGGGACAGACATTCTGACGCTCGATTAACCCAACGCGTCGGACCACGCGACGCCGTCGGTCATGATGACCGACTGTTCCGATACCGAAAACTCGGCCGTGTGTGCGACGCGCCGATTTACGAAGTCGAGGGCGTGCACGGTGACCGTGCCGCCCTCGACGACGATGCGCAGGCCCTGATTGTGCGGACCGTCGAGGGGTTGCTCTCCCCCGCTACCGTCCGGACCGAACCCGCGCTGGATCGCGCCGGTGTTCGCCGCGGCGAACGACGGCCGGCTGAACCAGTCGGGCCAGTACAGATTCCAATGGCTGTGACCGCTGAGGAACAGGACATTCGGATGGGCACCGAGGATCTCGAGCACGGGGTCTACCTCGGCGTAATCGTGTCCGTACATTTTCGGTGCCTGGGTCACCGGATCGTCGAACGAACCGGAGACGGTGTTGGGAAGGACGTGGTGGCTGAGCACGACGACTGGAACCTCCGCCGCGTGCCGCGCCAATTCTGTTGCGAACCAAATCAATTGCTCCTCGCCGAAGATCACGTAATGCCCAGACCGCTCGCTTCCGTCGGTCGTGCCAAGCCGGATGATCGGCACTCCGCCGACCTCGTGCGCCGAATAGAGGCTCGACATCCCGGTGTGTTCGAGGAACCTGTCGATGGAGACCGCTGTGGACCGGTGGTTGTAGAAGTCGTGGTTTCCGATCGTGAACAACGCAGGTGGGTGGGCGGTCGCGGCGAGATGTTTGGTGAGGTCCTTGTATTGCCGGACGCGACCGTTGTCGGTGAGGTCGCCGTTGATCAACAGCTGATCGGCGACCGTGAACTCGGCGAATGCGGCGAGCGCGACGTCGAGGTCGGCCATGTCGCCCTGGATGTCGGAGATGACGTCGAAGCGAACCGGCTTGCTCATGGGTCGAATTGTGCCCCGGTACGGTTGTGCCGTGCCCGACTTCGATGCCTATCAAGCAGATCTCGCACTCGCACTCGCGATTGCCGACGACGCTGACGCGATTACGCGCGACCGGTTCGGTGCCCTCGACCTCCATATAGACAACAAGCCAGACCTGACGCCGGTCTCCGACGCCGACCTCGCGGTCGAGCGAGCGGTCCGTGCGGTGCTCGAGGCGGAGCGGCCGGACGACGCCGTACTGGGCGAGGAGTTCGGCGGCAACGCGGAATTCACCGGCAGGCAATGGGTTATCGATCCGATCGACGGCACGAAGAATTTCGTACGCGGCGTGCCGATCTGGGCAACCTTGATCGCACTGTTGGAAGACGGTGTCCCAGTGGTCGGCGTCGTGAGCGCGCCTGCCTTGGTCCGTCGGTGGTGGGCGTCCGCGGGCGCAGGCGCCTGGAGCAGCTTCGACGGCAATACACCCAAACGTATTTCGGTATCCGGCGTCGCCTCGCTCGACGCGGCAAGTCTCAGCTTCGCCAGCCTGTCCGGCTGGCGTGACCGTGGACTGCGCGACCAGTTCGTTGCCCTCACCGACGAGGTCTGGCGGGTACGCGGCTACGGCGACATGTTTTCCTACTGCTTGATCGCCGAGGGCGCGGTCGACGTCGCCGCCGAGCCCGAGCTATCGCTCTGGGATATGGCGCCACTCGACTTGTTGGTCCGCGAAGCCGGCGGGCGCTTCACCTCGTTGGACGGAACGCCCGGACCGCACGGTGGAAACGCGGTCGCCTCGAACGGCCTTCTCCACGACGAGGTACTCGCGCGCCTCCACCCCTCGTGAGTCTTTTTGGAGTCCCTGGACTCCAAAAAGACTCACGAGGGGTGGGAATTAGAGGACCAGGTAGGCAATCAGCGCAATCAGTGGCGTGATGCCCTGCATGACCGCCGCGCGGAAGTACTGGGCACCGCCGGTGGAGAGAACGGCCGCTGCGCCGACGATGCTCGCGCACGCGAACAGCACGATCGCGTGGCCCGCGTCGCCGCCGATCACCAAGCCGACGACGATGCCGATCGCAAGAAACAAATTGTAGAACCCTTGGTTGAAAGCCATGGGACGCAACACTTCTGCGTCGGCTTGGCTGGCGACCGAGAAGCGCTTCCACACCTTCGGCTGCGTCCATAGAACGCTCTCCATCACGAAGATGAATACGTGGAGGGCGGCGGCAATGGCTGCAAATACTCCTGCGACGATCGGCATGTGATCAGGGTCTCACACTCGCTTCAAACCCTTGGTGAACTGCTATCGACGCCGTACCTTACTCTGGAGTAAGATAGTCACCGACCACTGATCAACGCCGAGAAAATGGTGATCATGAGCAAGCAGAGCGCAACGAAGCGTAGGCCCCGCGATACTTCCGCGGTCAGCCTCAGCAACCACCCGAAGCGGGACTGGATGGGTGCCGCAATGCGGGCCCTGACGACAGTCACCGGTTCCGAGCTGGCGGAGAAGTACAACCTCCGCAAGCCCATCAACCGAGTTACCTACGAAGGCACCAAGACCGGATTCCGCACCCTCGGCGCAGCTACTCGCGCTTTCGAGGCCGTGTCGGGCACCGGCAGCAAGCCGAAGCGGCTCCCCGAGAACGCGTCGAAGAAGGCCGACTACTTCGACCTCACTCCCGACGACGAGCAGAAGATGATCGTCGAGACGGTGAAGGAATTCTCTGCCGAGATTCTGCGTCCCGCCGCGTACGACGCCGACCACAACGCAAAGGCACCGGACGACCTGCTCGCCCGTGCGGCCGAACTGGGCATCACGCTGATCAACGTCCCCGAAGAGTTCGAAGGAGCGGCAAGCGAGCGCGGCGCCGTCACGAACTCCCTTGTTGCCGAGGCACTTGCCCACGGTGACATGGGCCTGGCGCTGCCGATCCTCGCGCCGAACGGTGTTGCGGTCGCGCTGACGCAGTGGGGTTCGGACGCACAGCAGAAGACGTACCTCCCCTCGTTCGCAGGCGAAAACGTGCCTGCCGCAGCGGTCGTCGTCTCCGAGCCGCGTGCACTCTTCGACCCGTTCGCGTTGCAGACCAAGGCAGTTCGTTCGCCGAGCGGTTACAAGCTCAACGGTGTCAAGAGCCTCGTGCCCGCCGCTGCCGACTGCGAACTGTTCATCATCGCAGCCGCGCTCGACGGACGTCCGACGTTCTTCATCGTCGAAGCCAGCGCCAAAGGTCTTGTCGTCGAAGCTGATCCGAGCATGGGCGTTCGCGCCGCAGGCCTCGGCCGCTTGATCCTCAACGACGTTGCCGTCACCGAAGCTGCCATCCTCGGCGACGGCGATGCCGATCAGCGCGCCGGTGAATACGCCGATGCCATCCGCCTCGCCCGCCTCGGTTGGGCGTCGCTCGCGGTCGGCACCAGCCAGGCCGTGCTCGACTACGTCATTCCTTACGTCAACGAGCGCGAAGCGTTCGGCGAGCCGATCAGCCATCGGCAGGCCGTCGCATTCATGGTGGCCAACATCGCCATCGAGCTCGACGGACTTCGCCTGGTCACACTGCGCGGCGCTTCGCGTGCCGAGCAAGGACTTTCGTTCGCACGCGAGGCCGCGCTCGCGCGTCGCCTCGCATCCGAGAAGGGCATGCAGATCGGCCTCGACGGCGTCCAGCTGCTCGGCGGTCACGGCTACACCAAGGAACATCCGGTGGAGCGCTGGTACCGCGACCTTCGAGCCATCGGCATCGCCGAGGGCATCGTCCTGATCTGACCCGGCTGCCCTCAAAGGACTGAATCAATGATCAATCTGGAACTACCCAAGAAGCTGAAGTTCTCAGCCAACCAGGCGCATCAGGTCGCTGCCGAAATCTTCCGGCCGATCTCGCGCAAGTACGACCTCGGTGAGCACGAGTACCCGGTCGAGCTCGACACCATGGCTGCCATGGTCGAAGGCCTCGGCGACTCCGGCACCCAGGACATCGGTGGCGCAGCGGGCGGTCGCAGCACCGAAGAAGAAGACAAAAAGCACGCCACGGAGTTGCTCGGTAACTCCAACGGCGGCAACATGGCTGCCTTGCTCAACGCCCTCGAAACATCTTGGGGCGATGTCGGCCTGATGCTGTCGATCCCCTACCAGGGCCTCGGCAATGCCGCGATCGCAGCGGTTGCCACCGACGAGCAGCTTTCCCGTTTCGGCAAGGTGTGGGCAGCAATGGCCATCACCGAGCCGAGCTTCGGCTCCGACTCGGCCGCCGTCACCACCACCGCCGTGCGCGATGGCGACGAGTGGGTCCTCAACGGCGAGAAGATCTTCGTCACCGCTGGTCAGCGCGCCACCCACATCGTGGTGTGGGCGTCGGTCGACAAGTCCCTCGGCCGTGCGGCGATCAAGTCGTTCGTCGTTCCGAGCGACGCTCCCGGCCTGTCGGTCGCCCGGCTCGAGCACAAGCTCGGCATCAAGGCCTCCGACACCGCTGTGCTGCTGCTCCAGGATTGCCGCATCCCCGCGGACAACATCCTCGGCAGCCCGGAAGTGAACGTGGAGAAGGGCTTTGCCGGCGTCATGCAGACGTTCGACAACACCCGTCCCCTCGTTGCAGGCATGGCGGTCGGCGTCGGCCGCGCCGCGCTGGAGGAGCTGCGCAAGATCCTCGAAGACGCGGGCGTCGAGATCGACTACGACGCACCGGCATACAACCAGCACGCCGCAGCGGCGGAGTACATCCGCCTCGAGGCGGACTGGGAAGCCGCGTACCTGCTGTGCTTGCGCGCGACCTGGATGGCCGACAACAAGAAGCCGAACTCGCTCGAGGCTTCGATGTCGAAGGCCAAGGCAGGCCGCATGGGCACCGACGTCACGCTGAAGGCTGTCGAACTGGCCGGCGCCACTGGCTACTCGGAGCGGACGCTGCTCGAGAAGTGGGCACGCGACAGCAAGATCCTCGACATCTTCGAGGGCACGCAGCAGATCCAGCAGCTGATCGTCGCTCGCCGGATTCTCGGCAAGAGCTCCGCCCAGCTGAAATAGGACTCAGCCGAAGTAGTAGCAGTACCGAGAATCCCGCACGGCACCTTGCTGTGCGGGATTCTCGGCTGTCGTGGTGCGCCCCTGTTACCCTGCGCGTGAAGGGCAAAGCAGCCCAGCGATCACGAAAGTTGTGCCATGACACGCGACCTGCGCTCGATCAAGAAGTCACTCAACCTGATTCGCGAGACCGGTGTGGCGGTGAACAGGCTGCGACAGAGCGGCGTCGTTGATCCGCTTCGGCTGGATATCGCGCTACAGGCCGCGAAGAACGCGGCAACCTACGGTGCTGCAGCCGCGGTCGTCATCAAGGGCGCACGCGTGCACCCGGACCTCCCCGCCATCGCCGACGAACGTGGCGAATTGACCTACCGCGAGTTCGACGAGCAGTCGAGTGCCCTCGCTCGCGGGTTCGCCAGCCTCGGCCTCACCGAAGGCTCACGCGTCGGTGTGCTCGCGCGCGACCATCGCGGCTTGTTGTTGACGATGGTCGCGGCAGGCAAGGCGGGCATCCGCCTCGTGCTGATGAACACCGGATTCGCAAAGCCGCAGTTCGCGGCGGTCGTCGAACGCGAAGGCGTGAAGGCGATGGTTCACGACAGTGAATTCCTCGGCCTGCTCGATGCTCTTCCTGCCGACCTGCCCCGCGTCATTTCCTGGGTCGACGAGGACGACGCCGTTCCCGAGGGCGCCCACACGATCGAGTCACTGATCAAGGGCCGGCCGGTCGGTCCGGTACCTGCGCCGAAGACCGTCGGCGGCTTCGTGATCCTCACCAGTGGAACGACCGGATTGCCAAAAGGCGCACCCCGCAACAAGGTCTCCCCGCTCGCGACCGCGCAGATGGTGGACCGAATCCCGTTCCCGACCAAAGAGACGGTCATGATCGTCTCTCCGATCTTCCACAGCACCGGCCTCGGAACGTGGTTGGTGACGACCGCGCTATACAACAAGACCGTTGTGCGGCGGCGGTTCAATGCCGAGGCGACGGTCGCGGCAATTGCCGAACAGAAGGCCACCATGCTGGTCGCCGTGCCGACGATGTTGCATCGCATGATCGAACTGGGCCCCGAAATCCTCGGCAAGTACGACACGTCGTCACTGAAGGTCGTCGTGATCGCCGGTTCCGCATTGTCACCCGAACTGAGCAACCGTTTCCAGGATGCGTTCGGCGATGTCCTCTACAACCTGTACGGATCCACCGAGGTCGCCGTCGCGACGGTCGCAACGCCGGCTGAGCTGCGCAAAGCCCCGGGCACCGCGGGTCGGTCGCCGATCACCTGCGAGGTCGTGCTGTTCGACGACGAGGGCAAGCGTGTGACCGAGAAGAACAAGGCCGGCCGAATCTTCGTCCGCAGCGGGTCACCGTTCGAGGGCTACACCGACGGCAGGCACAAGCAGATCATCGACGGCTTCATGTCCAGCGGCGACGTCGGCCATTTCGACGACGACGGATTGCTGTTCGTCGACGGGCGCGACGACGACATGATCGTGTCCGGGGGCGAGAACGTCTTCCCGCTCGAAATCGAGAACCTGCTCGCCGAACGCGAGGATGTCAACGACGTCGCCGTGGTCGGCGTCGACGACCCAGAATTCGGAAAACGCTTGCGCGCGTTCATCGTTGCCACACCGGACGCCAAGCGGGATGTCGACGAGATCAAGCTGTACGTGCGCGACAACCTCGCCCGCTACAAGGTCCCGCGCGACGTCGTCTTCCTCGACGAACTCCCCCGCAACGCCACCGGCAAACTCCTGCGCCGGGTACTGGTCGACATGGAGGTTTAGCGCGCCGTCGGCCGCTGCTAGTCTTCGGATATTCGTTAACCGATGACAATGAGGTCACCCGTGGCTATCTCTCTGCCGTCACCTACCGATGCTGCCCGCAAGGTCGCTGACCTTGCCATGAGCGTCGAGGTCATGCGCAAACGCAAGCTCTTCAACCCGCTACGCCTCGACGAAGCCATTCGCTCGTCGATCGACGTCATGCGCTACGGACCGTTTGCCGGAGTCGTCCTGCACGCGGCGCATCGCAATCCGTCGGCGCCCGCGATCATCGACGAAATCGGCACGCTGACCTTCAAAGATCTCGACGAGCAGTCCAGCGCACTTGCGCGAGGCCTGCAGGCCGAGGGCATCACCGAGGGAACGGTCATTGCGGCGCTGTGCCGTGATCACCGCGGCCTCGTGTTGACGATGGTCGCAGCGGGCAAGATCGGCGCCCGGCTGGTCATGATGAACACCGGGTTCGCGAAGCCGCAGTTCGCCGACGTCACCGCACGCGAAGGCGTCAAGGCCGTGCTGCACGACGGCGAGTTCGTCGGCCTCCTGGACGCAATCCCGCGCTCGATCCCCCGCTTCCTCACGTGGGTCGACGAGAGCGACGGCGCCGACCCCCGAACGCCGACGATCTACGACCTGATCGGCAAGCAGTCCCGCGAGAAGGTCAGCGCGCCGGGCAAGCCGGGCGGCATGGTGATCCTGACGAGCGGAACGACGGGAACGCCGAAAGGCGCACCACGCGATCGTGTTTCGCCGATGCAGTCCGCGCAGTTCCTCGACCGCATCCCGCTACCGTCGAACGAGACGATGTTCATGGCGGCTCCGATCTTCCACGGGACCGGCCTTTCTCAGTTCACCATCGGCATCGCGCTCGGCAACACCGTCATCCTCAGGCGCAAATTCAATCCGGAGGAGACACTGCGCGGGATCGCGGAGCACCGCGCATCCACTCTGGTCGTCGTCCCGACGATGTTGCAGCGCATGATCGACCTCGGCCCCGAGATCCTCGCGAAGTACGACACCTCATCGTTGAAGGTCATCTTCGCCGCTGGCTCGTCGTTGTCGCCCGACCTCTGCAAGCGGACCGCCGACATCTTCGGTGATGTGCTGTACAACCTCTATGGCTCGACCGAGGTCGCGGTCGCGACGGTCGCGACTCCGGCCGAACTGAAGAAGGCGCCCGGCACGGTCGGGAAGCCGCCGGTCGGGTGCCGCGTCGTACTGTTCGACGACGAGGGCAAGCGCGTGACGAAGGTCGGGGCAGTCGGCCGGATCTTCGTGTCGAGCGGCCTCAGCTTCGGTGGTTACACCGACGGTCGCAACAAGGAAGTCATCGACGGGTTGATGTCCAGCGGCGACATCGGGCACTTCGACGCAGACGGATTACTGTTCGTCGACGGTCGCGACGACGACATGATCGTCTCCGGCGGCGAGAACGTCTTCCCGCTCGAGGTCGAGAACCTGCTTGCCGATCGCTCCGACGTGCACGAAGCGGCAGTCATCGGCGTCGACGATCGCGACTTCGGAAAACGCTTGCGCGCCTTCGTCGTTCCAGGTCCGGACTCGCATCGCGACCCGGAAGAGATCAAGCAGTACGTCAAGGACAATCTCGCTCGCTACAAGGTTCCCCGCGAGGTCGTGTTTCTCGACGAGCTTCCTCGCAACGCCACCGGCAAGCTGCTGCGCAAGAACCTCGCGGAAATCGCGATCGACTAGCCGACGCGGCGGGCTCCCGACGACGGCGTGGCGACGAACGTTCGCGGTGTGCGGAAGCCCGCCACGGCAAACTCGCGAGTGATGGCGTCGGCGATCGTGTCGCAGTTGGCGGCATCCGCAAGGGCGATGACGCTGCCGCCGAAGCCGCCGCCGACCATTCGTGCGCCGTACGCACCGGTGGCCAACGCGGTCTCGACGGCTCGGTTCAGCTCTTTCGTCGAGACATCGAAATCGTCCCTAAGCGAGGCATGGCTCGCGGTGAGAACCGGGCCGATGTCTCGAAGGTCGCGCCCCGACCGCAAGACGTCTACGACCGCCATTACGCGGGCGTTCTCTGTCACGACGTGCCTGGCGCGGTGCCGGAGCAGTCGGTCGTCGAGCTGCTCGACAGACGACGCGTCGCGCAACGACTTGACGCCGAGAGCTGCCGCGGCAGAACGACATTGCGCCCGCCGGTCGGCATATTCACCATCGGCGTGCGTGTGCGGAGTGTTCGTGTCGACGACCAGGACCGCCAACTCGGATGCCTCGAGGTCGAACGGCACCTGCGACCGCGTCGCCGAAGCGAAGTCGATGAAGAGCGCATGCCCGACCGCGCAGAGCAATGACGCGGATTGGTCCAAGGTTCCGGTCGGCGCTCCGACATAGTCGTTCTCCGCGGCGCTCGTGATGCGGATCAGGTCGTCGTCGGTGAGGTCCGGGCAGGCCAGGTCGCGCGCGGCGACGGCGACTGCACAGGTCACGGCGGCCGACGACGACAACCCGGCGCCGACGGGCACGTTCGAGTCGATCCGTATGTCCAGTCCGGTCGCCAGGCGGTCGCGAAGCTGGTGCACCACGCCGAGCGGATAGCGCGACCAGCCGGGGATCGGGTTGCGTGCAAGGTCTCGAAGGCGAACGGAGACAACGTCGTCGGGGTACTGCCGTGATTCGACGCGGACGACGTCGTCGCTGCGGACCGCCGCCTCGCACGTTACGACGTGCGGCAACGCGATCGGCAGCGCGTAACCGTCGTTGTAGTCGGTGTGCTCGCCGATGATGTTCAACCGGCCTGGCGCCGCCCAGGTGCCCGTCACCGCGCCGCTCGCAATTGTGCTGCGACTGCCGCAGGGTCGGTGTCGTTGATGAACGCACCCATTGCGGATTCCGACCCAGCCAGGTACTTCAACTTTCCTGGAGCTCGCCGGATCGAGAACAGCTGCATGTGCAGCCACCACGCATCGCGGTGCGTGGCCGGTGCCTGATTCCACGCGGCGATGTAGGGCATCGACTCGTCGAAGAGCGCCGCGAACCGCTGCAACATATCCAGGTAAAGGTCGGCGAAACCGTCGCGCTGGCTGTCGTCGAGGTCGGGGATGTCGGCGACTCGGCGGCGCGGAAACAGCTGGACCTCGAAAGGCCAGCGGGCTGCCACGGGCACGAACGCCAGCCACTCGTCGTTGGTCGCCACGATCCGGTTCTCGTCGTCACGCTCACGAGCAAGCACGTCCTCGAACAGGTCGCGCCCCGTTTCGCGACGGTGCCGGTCCGCGCTCACGAGAATCTTCTCCGCACGCGGCGTGATGAACGGGTAGGCATAGATCTGGCCGTGCGGATGGCTGAGCGTGACGCCGATTTCCTCGCCGTGGTTCTCGAAGCAGAAAACTTGCGCAACGCCGTCACGCGCGGTGAGGTCTGCGGTGCGATCTGCCCACACGTCGACGACCATGCGCGCCCGAGCAAGTCCGAGGGCAGCAAATGTGGTGTCGTGGGCGCTGGTGAAGCACACGACGTCGCAATGACCTGGCCCACCGGCAAACGCGGAGAACCGATTATCGAACACGACGACCTCGTAGTCGGGTTCGGGAATCTCCGTCGCGCGCCCAGAAACCGATGGGCATAGAGGACACAGGTCCGTCGACGGTAGGAAAGTGCGCGTTTGGCGGTGAGTCGCGTGAGTGATCCACTCCCCCGTCAGAGCGTCGAGCGTTGTGTGTGAACGCGATTCGACCGGCGCCAGGTCGCGCGTGTCCGTTGCCGACCGCTCGCGCAGCTCTGAATCGTAGTAGCGGATCTCGCGTCCATCCGCCAGCGCCCGAACAGTCTTCGCCCACTGCGCTGCCATGATGCGACAGTACTGTTGGCCGCCGCAGGACCCTGACCTGCCCGAAAGTTGTAACAAGACGACTGGTTGACTTGATATCGGTGCTGAACGAGCATCGACATTCACCACGTCCGCGTTGCAGCAGAGGGCCAGCGTCATTGTGATCGAACGGAGAGCTCCACTTCCCGACTCCGCGCAGGGGTATCTCACTGCGCTGCCCGCACTCATCCTGCTCGATCGGCTACCAGTTGCGACGCTTGCGGTGCGCTACGACGGCACAATCGTCTACGCCAATCCAGCATTCGAGCAGATGCTCGGCTACGAATCGGGAATTCTGACCGATCAACCGATCGACGCCGTCCTGGACGATCGACCACCTCGTGCAGCAGGCGGCGGCCTCATCTGTGGCCATTCGGGACGTTTGATCTCGCTTCGACATAGCGACGCAACGATAGTTCGGACCGTCGCAAGCGAGTCGGTCATGATGCGCAAAGACGATCCGCTGGCCTTGGTCGTGTTTCACGACATCACCGAACAGCTCTGGACGGTCGGCGAACACTGAACTGCCCCAGCAACATTGGGCTCGTGAACAAATCTCTTGCATCGTCCTTGCTGTCCACAGCAAGGGCGGTTTCGCGCGCGTGCGATCGTGCGTTAGCTGACTCCGCTCTGCATTACAACCCCTGCCGAATAGACCGGCCGGTTTGTTACACCGATAGCGTATCGGTCAGGTCACGAATATGTCACACTATTGCGGTAGGTATGGCGTTTGCCATATCTGTACGCAGGAAGTGGTAGCGGCCGAACGAACCGCTTGTCACTTCGGCCCGATGTGGGTGCTCTAGAGCGGAATGGGGTTCGGCAATGGATTCACAAACAGTGTCGCTGGTCCGGACCACCTTCAAGGCGGTTGCGGCGGTCGACGACGGCCCCGAACGCTTGACCAGGTCCTTTTACTCGATACTCTTCACCGACTACCCCGAGGCTCGGGATTTCTTCCCAGCCGCGATGGAGACGCAGCGCGACCGACTGGTCCGCGCGCTCGCCTACGTCGTCGATCGACTCGAGGACGCCGACACGCTGCTGCCCTATCTGGCTCAACTGGGTCGCGATCACCGCAAGTACGGCACCCAGGACGCCCACTACACCGCCGTTGGTAACAGTCTGATCAAGGCTCTCCGAAATTTCGCCGGCGCGGAAATGTGGACAGACGACGTCGATCGTGCATGGAACGTTGCGCTGGGCGTCGTCGCCTCGGCAATGACCGGTGCGGCTAATGCCGACACTGCGCCGGCAGTGTGGGGCGGCACCGTGATCGAGACCAAGCAGGTGCTCCGCAACCTTGCAGTTATCAAGCTGAAACTCAACGAGCCCATGCCCTACACACCCGGTCAGTACATGAGCGTGCAGATCCCGTCCCGGCCGCGCATGTGGCGCTACATGTCGCCGGCGACCCCGGCCAGCGACGACCTCACCGTCGAATTCCACGTCCGCGGCGTCACTGGCGGCTGGGTCAGCCCCTCGATGGTCAGCCACACTCAGGTGGGCGAGGAATGGCTGCTCGGCGCGCCCCTCGGATCACTGGGCGTGCCAGCCAATCCCGCCCGGGACATGCTCCTGATCGGCTGCGGTACCGGAATCGCCCCGCTGCGCGCCCAGGTGCTTGCAATGGCCGAGTGGACGACGAGCCGCCGGGTCCATATGTTCGTCGGTGGCCACCATCCGTGCGATCTCTACGACCTCGGCATGCTGTGGGACCTCTCGATGCAGAACCCGTGGCTGACGGTCACCGCCGTTACCGAGAACACCCACAATCCCTGGTGGCACGTCGCGGAGGATTACGAAGCAGTCAGTCCAGGCATGGGCACGTTGATGACCGGCCAGATCGGCCGAGTCGTCGCAAGCCTCGGCGACTGGGCCGACCGAGATATCCAGATCGCAGGCGCACCATCGATGATTCAGACCACGAAGTTCCGGCTGATGGCCGGCGGCACGCCCGTCGAGAACATTCGCCACGACCCGCTGTACTGACCTAGTCGAAGGTCACCACGTTCTGGTCCATGATCAGCTGGTCCGTGTGCTTGGTCGTGGGCCGATTCGGTAAGAGCACCAACGGAATTCCTGTCCCCTCGGCGGCGTCGAAGTCCGCGGTACTCGCGACCTGCCCGGTGACCGAGAAGCTTGCGTTCAGATAGGGCAAGCCCTGGGCGGCCAACGGCGACGGACCGTTCATGACGTGGAAATGCAGATGCGGCGCAACGGAATTGCCGGTATTGCCGACGAGACCGAGTATGTCGCCCTTCTTCACCTTGTCGCCGAGCTTCGGCTTCACGCTGCCAGGCTGCATGTGGGCGTAGTTGATGAAGAAGCCGTCGCCGATATCGAGGACGACGAAGTTGCCGTCTGCCTCGTCGATCCCGATTCCCGCGGGGAAAGTACCCGGCGTCTGCTCGGGGAGATCGTTGCGAGTTCCAACCACAGTGCCATCGGCCGAGGCGAGAACATTCTTGCCGAAGATGAAGTAGCTCTTGGGGTCAGTGGGGTTTCCGACGTAGATCCGATTCTGTTCGTCGGCCTGCTCGTAATCGATTGCATACCGCTGAGCCACGAAGGTCTGCCCGTTCACCGGCAAGATCGCGCGCGTGTGCCTGCTCGCATCACAGCATCCGTCGGCCGCGATGTAGCGCTCGCCCGCTAGCGGGGCGGCGAGCACCGGCAGCGTCCGCTTGTCCACCGTGGTCGCGCCGAGCCGCTCGGTAACCGAGTTCTTGCCGGGAGGTGCTGCTTCGGCAGTCACGGCGACCTCATGGACCAGCTTCTCCGGCACCGTCGCCGACTTGTCCAGCGTCACGTGCAAGAAAATCGTGGCCGATTGACCGGCGTCGAGATGGTCCGTGCTGTCGCGTTCGCCTGCGGGCTGTACTCGCTGATGCAGTCGAGCGGCATCGAGGTCGTCGATTGTTTTCCCCGATGCGGCGTCGAGAACCTTCAGTCCGTCGATTGTCACCTTCCCGCTGGTGAAGTTGGTGACCGAGAGCTCGTAGACGAGGTGGTTCTTGCCGTCGGACCCTTCGAACGGCACCGGCGGGAACGTCACAGAGCCGATAAGCGGTGTCAGGGCATCTTTCCCGTCGACGGTTGCCGCCGAACTGCTTGTTGTCGAGGTACTCGCCTCGTCGTCGTCGCTACCCGAACATCCGGCGGCGACAAGACATCCCACCGCCGCGAGTGCTGCCAATATGGTCGGAAGTGGGCGCCTGCGATATGTATTCGACATGCCCAATTGTCACCCCTGCACGCCCGCGCCGGACCGAAACGTGCAACTTTCGACTACCGGACTCCAGGTCGAGAGTTGTTGCCCTACTACGGCTTCAACAGGTGGTTGCGATTCGACGGCGACCGGTATTCACTGATGGTTTACGAGACATTCCTACTCGATCGAGGTGGAAAATGGCGCGCACCGAGTACCCGGCCAAAACTCCGATAATCGGAATGTTCATGGTGTTCGCTGCAATGGGGATCGTCGCGGTCACCGCATATCAGCACGCGGGATGGCTGTCGATCATCGGCTACGGCATCGCCGCGGTGATTGCGATTTTCGGCTTCACCTTCACGTTCCGAGATCTCTCCTAAACTCTTCCACTCGCCCCCGCCGACTACTACGGTCGCGTCATGGCTGCTCCTGAGAAGACGGGATACGACAATTCAGCGCTCTCGCACGAGGACGAGGGTTACCACAAAGGTCTGAAACCGCGGCAATTGCAGATGATCGCGATCGGCGGCGCGATCGGTACCGGACTGTTCCTCGGTGCAGGCGGGCGTTTGGCCGACGCCGGTCCCGGACTGTTCCTCGTCTATGCGTTCTGCGGCATCTTCGTTTTCCTCATCCTGCGGGCGCTCGGCGAACTCGTCCTCCACCGACCGTCGTCGGGTTCGTTCGTTTCCTATGCGCGCGAATTCCTCGGCGAGAAGGCAGCATTCGTCGCCGGGTGGATGTACTTCCTGAACTGGGCGATGACGGCGATCGTCGACACGACGGCCATCGCAACGTACATGCATTTCTGGGGCGCGTTCCAACCCATTCCGCAATGGGTGATCGCGCTGATCGCGTTGGTCATCGTCCTCAGCATGAACTTGATTTCGGTAAAGCTGTTCGGCGAGTTGGAATTCTGGGCCGCACTGGTGAAAGTCGTTGCGCTGCTGACCTTTTTGGTTGCGGGCACTATCTTCCTCGGCGGCCGCTACAAGATCGAGGATCAATCGACCGGCTTCAGCGTTATCGGTAATGCAGGCGGCCTGTTTCCGACCGGGCTGTTTCCGCTGGTGATCGTCACATCTGGCGTCGTATTCGCCTATGCCGCAGTCGAACTGGTGGGCACAGCGGCGGGCGAGACGGCGAATCCGGAAAAGATCATGCCCCGCGCCATCAACTCGGTGATTGCGCGTATCGCAGTGTTCTACGTCGGATCGCTGGTGCTGCTCGCGTTGCTACTCCCCTACACCGCATACAAGGCCGGCGAGAGCCCGTTCGTCACGTTCTTCTCGAAGATCGGCGTCGACGGCGCAGGCTCGATCATGAATCTCGTCGTCGTCACGGCGGCGCTGTCCAGCCTCAACGCAGGCCTGTACTCGACGGGTCGCATCCTCCGGTCGATGGCGATGAACGGGAGCGCGCCCAAGTTCACCGGCAGGATGTCGAGCAACGGTGTCCCCTACGGCGGCATCCTGCTGACCGGGCTTATCACGCTGTTCGGCGTCGGGCTCAACGCATGGGTGCCAGGCGAAGCCTTCGAGATCGTGCTCAACATGGCCGCGTTGGGCATCATCGCGTCGTGGGGAACGATCGTGATCTGTCAGATCCAGCTTTATCGCTGGTCACAGAAGGGAATTCTGGACCGGCCGAAGTTCCGCTTGTGGGGGTCGCCCTACACCGGATACGCGACGCTGGCGTTTCTGTTCGCCGTCCTGGTACTGATGGCGTTCGACCATCCGATCGGCACCTGGACCGTTGCGACCTTGGTCGTCATCATCCCGGCGCTGATCGGCGGCTGGTTCCTGGTGCGCGCCAGAGTGCTGACGGTCGCGCAGGAGCGGATCGGCTACACCGGTGAATTCCCGCTCGTCGCGAACCGCCCGCCGCCCGACGATCAGTAGGACGAGTTGACGTTGTCCATCGAGCCGTACCGGTGGGCGGCGTAGTTGCAGGCCGCTGCGATGTTGGCGACCGGGTCGTAGATGTCGAACGACGTGCCCTCGACGTGGTAGGCAGCAAAAGTCGGGTCGATGACCTGCAGTAAACCCTTGGACGGGATGCCCGCCGCAGCGTTCGAGTCGTAGAGGTTGATGGCGCGCGGGTTGCCGGTCGACTCGCGCATGACGTTGCGCATGATGCCGTCGTAACTCGCCGGGATGTTGTGCGCATGGAGGATGTCCAGCGCCTGACGGATCCAGCCGTCCAGGTTGTCCGGGTACAGCGGCACAATCGGCGCAGGCAGGGGCGCGGGCTTGGCAATCGGCGCGGGCAGCGAATGCGCCACAAGCGCGATTTCAGGGCTCTGCACGGCAGGCGCAGCGTTCGATCCAGCGGCTCCGGTAGAGGCAATGGTGGCGAAGGCGGCAAGGACGAGCCCTGCAGTACCTGCGGTCCGGGCCACGGACGCAACCGGCGTTTCACGTTTGAACAAATGGGAAATAGAACGTTTGGACATGATTTTGTCGATTCCTAACCGGGTTTCGGCCGAAATCGGCCGTCAACAGGCAGCGGCGCACCCCACGGCGAGCGCATTAGGCACTCGGCGATGCGACCTGTTAGTTATTTGACAGTGAGCAACAGGGTCGTTCGCCCTGTCGGCATGACACAACTCGCGCAACCCACCGGTTCAGCGACCGGCTCGTAGTTCGTCTTCAGCGACTACGTCGCGTTGACTGCGCCGGCAACTCCGGCGAGCCCGAGCGATGTCGATGCGGGGTAAGTCCGCATGGATATCAACTCTCCTCGATACTTGCCCGACGTTTGCCTCGTCGAATCCGGTAACAGACTGATTGCGCAACATGAACATAGGGTGAACGAAAGGTGAATGAATAGGTTGTTTTCACATTCTGCGACCATCGAGGGCAGAGAGAAACCGTGCTTCACCTGCAATTTCTTCCACACAAACCGAGTGACCCATCCCACATAAAAAACTAAGCTGCATAGTTTCAAACTCGGTCATTTACGTGATTTCGGGTCTGTTTCGCGTCAGAACGAGCGGCCCGACCGCGGCCCGGAGTCCGGCACCCCTGCGTAGTCGGGCAGCTCGACGCCGTTGACCGCGCGGTCGATCAGGTCCATGTCCCATTCTTCGGGCGCTGCGCTCGGATCCGCCTCCGGATCAGGGGCGGCCAGGCTGTGCACGTGCAGCCTGCCGATCTCCTGGTTTGCCTCGACGAACGAGCGCATCCGCTTCTCGTAGCCCGCGAACCCCGCCTCAGGTTCCCAGCCGGCGGCGGCAAGCTCGCCGGCCAGCAGGTAGGCGCCGACCAAGGCCAGCCCGGTACCCCCACCCGACATCGGGGACGAGCTGAAAGCCGCGTCACCGAGCAGCCCCACCCGTCCGCTCGACCAGCGGTCCATCACCACCTGGGCGACCTGGTCGAGATAGAAGTCCGGGGTGTCGTCCACGTGCGCGAGGATCCGCGGAGTCAACCAGCCGAAGCCGTCCATGCGCTCCCGCAACAAACGCTTTTGGGCCGCCACGTCTCGGTAGTCGACCTCGAAGTCGGCTGCAGTGAACGACAGCATGGCCATCGCCCTACTGGAATCCGGCAGGGGCCGCAGGCCCGCAGAGCGCCCGGCGTCCTGATAGTCGATCAACCAGCGATCGATCCCGAACTCGTTGGGCACGCTGTAGAAGGCCAGGACGAGCCCGAGATGGCGGATGAACTGCTCGCGCGGCCCGAAGACCATCGTTCGCAGCGCCGAGTGCAGGCCGTCCGCCCCCACCACCAGGTCGAAGCGCCGACGGACGCCCCCAGCGAAGACCACGTCGACGCCGTCCGCGTCCTGGGTGACCTCGGCGATCCGGTCACCGAAGATGTACTCGACGTCGTCTTTGGTGTCGTCGTAGAGCACCCGGGACATGTCACCGCGCAGGATCTCGATCTCCGAGATGTACCCGTCGCCGCCGTGATCGTCTGCGCGAAAGGTCTCCAGCACTTTCCCGTCCACGTCGACGGTGTACGCGCCAGCGGTGTCGGTGCACGCCGCGCGTATCGGCGCGTCCAGCCCCATCCGCCGGATCGCCTCCTTGGCCACCCCTCGTGCATCCACCGCCTGTCCACCGGGCCGCAATTCTGGGGCTCGTTCCACGACGGTCACCTCGGCACCCCGCCTGGACAGCCAGTGAGCCAGCGCCGGCCCTGCGATGCTCGCCCCTGCGACCAACACCCTTGTTCCGGTCACGATGCCCCCTGTTCACCCGTCCAGTTCACAGCCTCGATCGTACGATGCGTGCTGCGGCCTCGGCCGACGTAAAACGGACATCATTGCTGCGGATTGCCCTGGTGGAATCCGTTCACAACGGACATGAAAACGGCTCCGGAGACTTGGTCTCCGGAGCCGTTATACCTAGTAGCGGGGACAGGATTTGAACCTGCGACCTCTGGGTTATGAGCCCAGCGAGCTACCGAGCTGCTCCACCCCGCGTCGGGTAAACACAACGTTACAGGTGCACCCCCGGCAGTGCAAATCGCCTCCCAAGCAGCAGCTTTCGAGGCTGCAAGAGCCCCATCGGGAGTGATCGGGGCCACAATATTGCCGTGATCCCCCACACATAACGGGCAGATCACGAACTAATCGAATACTGCATTCATATCAATTTGACCAGCGCCTTTCCCCGATATTCCGGGCTTCAAACACCGAATCGCGGATCGATATCATTACGTCATCTAATTAGTTATTGCGTTAGCGTCCTAGTCGGCCCGGAAAACCTGTTCGAAGGGCCCAGCCCGACCCGCCGCTAACCAGCACCTTGCCCCGCGGGTTCGGGATCCCCGGAAACTTCCAGGGGGCAAGGACGCGGCATTTGCCGAGGTCGGAGCGGTAGGCACACGTTGCCTCAACGCATACGGCCCGCCACGTAGGTAGGCGCGGAGAGGACTCAAACTTTTATGTCTGCAAACCGGAAGATCAGCACCCGTGCACTCCGATTCGCAACCATCGCCGGCGCAATTGCCGCGATTCCATTCAGCCTTTCGACCGGCACCGCGGCTGCAGCTACCCACAACTGGGATGGCGTCGCAGCGTGCGAAAGCGGTGGCAACTGGAACATCAACACCGGCAACGGCTACTACGGCGGCCTGCAGTTCTCGCAGAGCACCTGGGCAGCCAACGGCGGCTCCGGTTCGGCTTCCAACGCCAGCAAGGCCGAGCAGATCCGCGTTGCCGAGAACGTTCTCGCGACCCAGGGTGTCGGCGCGTGGCCGCACTGCGGCCAGTACCTGCAGAGTGGTGACTCGACCCTCGAGGACACCGCCCCCGCCGCCCCGGCTGCTCCGGAAGAGCCGGCCAAGCCTGCAACTCCGATCGAGACCGTGAAGGACACCGTCGGTGACGCTGCCCGCGCGAACGGCCTGTACCCGCAGTACGAGCAGCTCCTGAAGGACGCGCCCGTGCTCAACCAGGTCGCCGGTCGCTGATCTAGCTTTCGACGAAAGCCGCTGCCTCCCTTGGGAGGTGGCGGCTTCGTCGTGTCATGGGTAAGCGAGCGTCGCGGCGTTCCGGGCCACGAGCATCGTGGTCATCATGCCGATCTCGTTTCCTTGCGCTTGCACCATGTCGAGCGCGAACAGCCGGACCGGTTGCGTCGTCGATTCGTTGAACGCCTTTTGCGCCATATCGACGCCACCCCGGTGGTGGCGGACCATCAACTGCAGGAAATCGATCTCCGCTTCGGACCCATGCAGAGTTCCCAACCGCGTGATCTCCTCGACGCTCGCCATCCCCGGCATCGCCGGGCCGCCACCGTGATTCATCTGATGCGGCGGCGAAAAGGGCTCCCCTACAAGGTTGAGCCAGCCGCGCATCGTCGCAATCTCAGCCGTCTGTGCAGCGATGATCTGGTCGGCCATGGACCGGATGTAGGGATCGACATCGGATGCGAGCGTGTGCGCGAGTAATACCGCCTGCTCGTGATGAACCGACATGTCCTGGGCGAACTCGATCTCGGTCGCCGTCAGCCGGACCCCACCTTCGTCGGTGTGGCGATGGAATTGGATCCACATTCCCGCGCCCACACCGACCGCGACGAGCACAACGGCAATGCCGAACCGCCACAACCAGCTTCGCTCAGGACCCAATGTAGGAATCCTGATTCGCCGGCGGTGAATACACGCTGTTGTCGAGTTGCAAGACCATGAAGCCGTTGTCGGCGCACGTCGTCCACAGTTGGTCGCCGTGCCACTCGGGTGGTGAGAGGCACCAATCGGAGGAGATGTCGCCGCCGAAGATCATGCCGGTTCTAGGTCCGACTGCCTGGGCGGGATCGACCTTTCCCTCGATGATCGACCGAGCGAGCGGCACGAAGTCGAAGAGCGGTACACCGACGATTGACGCGACCGCGTGCACCGAGTTCGTCAATTCGAGATTCCTGCCGGTCTGTGCAGGCGGGTTGTAGTAGGCGATCTCGCGGATGTTGTGCATGTCCCGCACGTCGAAGACCCGGATCCCCGATGCCAACCACGAACACGCCAGGGCCGTGGGATCGACCGGCCGATCGGCAGCGCAGTAGTGCGCATCGTAGGAGAACAACGATCCGCCGGCGGACGACCGAATGTTCGAATCGATGTTGTCGGGCAGATTTATCTCGAGCTTGATCTTCTCCACGACGGTCGCGTGCGCGTCGTCGCTGATGTCGAAGAGCTTGATCCCACCCGAACCTGCTTCGTCGGTCGTGAAAATGTACGGCTTGCCGTCGTAGGTCACGGGCACCGTGTGCTGATTGAAGAAGCCGTCGGCCCACAAGTACGTAGCAACTTGCGGCACAACGGGATACGGGTCACGACGCTGGATCGCGCTGATGTCGAGGATATTCATGCCGGCCTGTACCGACAGATACATCCGATTGCCGTCCGGGCTGATGCCGAAACCGTGCTCGGTCAGGGCCTGCAAACCCTGCCAAATGATGCGCGGATTGGCGGTGTCGGAGATGTCGATGGCCGTCAACGCGCCGGGGAACGTACTCGACGCCCAGTAGGTGTTGCCGTCCGGCGAGAATCCGCCTTCATGGGAGAAGAACCACAACGGCATGGTGAGGTCCGTGCCGGGGCCTCGATTGAGCAACCGCGGATGGGCGCAATCGGAGATGTCGTAGATCGAGAAGTACGCCGTGCCGGTCGTCGCGGGAGTCGCTGTCGCAGCGAGCAGTTTGCGGGCCTTGTTGACCTTCAAGCTTTCCCACGTGCCGCCGAGCATCGCGGGCTCGTTCAGCGAGGCCGTGCGTACGGGGTTGGCCGGGTCGGACACGTCGAGCACCGACACTCCCGGGGCAGGTGAATTCAGCAGATTGCCCGGGAAGAACGTGCTCGTGTACGAGCAGTGCTCGTAGGTGACCGAGAGAATGCCGCCGCCGCGATCCTGGAACGCGCCGACCCTCGTCATGTTGCAGCGATAGCCCTGGGTACTGCGGCCGTTGTTGCGGTCCTCGGTTGGGACATCGCCCTGCAGACCGGTTTCAGGCAGCGACCCTGGTCCGCATGCTGCGCGTGGGACCGCCACATTCCCGATGTCGGGCAGCCAGAAGGTCTCGCCCACCGCCGTCGGTGAGACCCCGACAGCGAGCGAGACCGCAAGCGCAACTGCGACCAGAAGATTCCAACGAGACATCCGACCTCCACGACCTTGTGGAACGGCCTGAGCCAGACCCCGCTCAGACTAACAACAGCTCTGGCGGGGCCGGCGCGTTATCCGGTGGCCTTCTGGTACGCGTCGATGGCTTTCTGCAACCTGTCCAGCGCTTCGTTCAAGGTGCCGAGCTGCGCGCTACGCACGTTGGTGATCGCGTCGTTCAAGTCCTTGAGCGCCTGGTCGCGGTTCGGTTGATTGGGCTGCGGCGCGGGCGTCGGAGCGGTGTTGTTGTCGGGCGTCGTGTTGCCCGGCGGCGGCACCGTCGCATTCGGATCGAACCCCGGTGTCGTCGCAGCGTTGCCGATGCCTTCACCGAAGACTTGTTCCAGCGCGCCCTTGAGCGTGTCGGCAAACCCGACCTTCGGGTTCTGTTCGCCCCGAGCGCGATAACTGATCAACACCTTCGAAAGCTGAGGGAATGTCGGTGCTCCCCCGGTCTGCGCGTTTCGCTCCGTATAGAGCGGTTCGACGTACAGAATTCCGCCCTCACCAATGGGCAACGTGAGCAAGTTCGCCTTGATCACTCGGTTGGTCAAACCGATCTGCCCTAGTGGCCCTGACACTTTCGGATCGGATGTCATGGTGCTCAGCGCCTGACCAGGACCCTGAGTTTGGGTATCGGTCGGGAGTTTTCGCACCGTGAATTTCCCGTAGTCGTCCGGATCGCTCGTCACCGTGATGTACGCAGACAGGAAGTCGCGCTGGAAGCCTCGCATCGCACTACTCAGAGTGAACGTGGGTTTTCCGTCCGGCTCACCGAGCAGCACGTAGTACGGCGGCTGGTTCGCGTCGCCTGCACTGTCGCCGGTCGGATCCTTCGGCACATCCCAGAACGAGTTGTTGGTGAAGAACTCTCGTGGATTGTCGACGTGGTACTTCGCGAGCATCTCGCGTTGCACCTTGAAGAGATCCTCCGGATAGCGGAAGTGCGCCCGCAACTCCGGACTGATCGCCGATTGTGGCTGAACGGTCCCCGGGAACACGCCGCGCCAGGCCTTCAGCACGGGATCGGTCGAGTCGACCTCGTAAAGCTTCACCGTTCCGTCGTAGGCATCGACGGTCGCCTTCACCGAGTTACGAATGTAGGAGACCTGTTTGCGAGGGACCTGACGGCCCGTCGTCTGGTCGATGCTGTCTTCGACAAGGCCCTCCAGCGAACTGCTCTGCGCGTAGGGGTAGTTGTCGAGAGTCGTGTACGCGTCGACGATCCACAGGATGCGTCCGTTCACGACGGCCGGATAAGCGTCGCCGTCGGTCGTCAACCACGGCGCCACGTGCTGCACACGTTCTTTGGGGTCGCGGTTGAAGATGATCTTCGAGTTGGTCCCGATGGCACCCGAGAACAGGATGTTTCGCTCGGTGTACTTCGCGGCAAATGCCAGCCGGTTGAACCAGTTACCGATCGGCACACCGCCCGCGCCACCATAGGTGAAGCTCTCGTTGTCGCTGTCGTATTCACGCGGCTGCGAGCCATCGGCTGCGCCGACGATCGCATAGTCGGGTTCGCCTTCGGCGATCACTTCACCGAAGTAGACGCGTGGCTGATCGACCTTGATGACCTGGTTTCCAGCCTTTTGCGACGCGAGGTCGCTGACGGTGAACAGCGGGTAGCCACTTCCGGCCGTTGCACCGCCGTCTGCGTCGCTGACCGGCTGGACCGTGTTGGCCGGTGCGGCGACGAAACCGTTGCCGTGGGTGAACACGGTGTGTTGGTTGATCCAGTTGCGCTGGTTGTCCGTGAAGTTCTTCGGCGCAAGCTCACGCGCTGCGACGACGTAATCCTGAAGTTTGCCGTCGATGTTGTACCGGTCGATGTCGAGCGTCGACGGGAATCCGAACACGTTCTGGCGCGACTCGAAGTGGGTGAACGTCCGCGACAACACATTCGGATCGAGCAGGCGGGTGTTGGCGATCGTCGTGCGGTCGGCGGCGACGTCGTCCGGATTCTTCGTACTGTCACCCGGATAGTCGACGACTTCGACCTTGTCCTTCGTTATGCCGTACGCCTGCCTCGTCGCAGCGATGTTGCGTTCGATGTAGGTACTTTCCTTGTCCGCCGCGTTCGGCCGAACCGAGAACTGCTCGACGACGAGCGGCCAGACCGCACCCACGAGGATCGACGACAGGACCAGCAACGCGGTCGCCATCGCCGGAACTCGCAAGTCACGCAGGAAGATTCCCGCGAAGAACGCCAGCGCGCAGATCACCGCGATGGACAGCAGGATCAGCTTCGCGGGTAGCACCGCGTTGATGTCGGTGTAGCTGGCACCAGTGAACGTGGGTTCCTTGCGGCCGCTGGACAGCAACGAGTACCGATCGAACCAGTACGCAATCGCCTTGAGCAGCACGAAGGTTCCCGCAAGCACGGCCAGTTGGATCCGCGCCGACCGCGTCAATGCGCCTTCTCGGCCGGCCAAACGCAAGCCACCGAACACGTAATGCGTCAACAGATTCGCGAAGAATGCAATGACGATCGAGACGAACAGCCAGTTGAGCACCATTCGGTAGAACGGCAGATCGAAGGCGTAGAAACCGACGTCGAGGCCGAACTGCGGATCCTGGACGCCGAAGTCGCCACCGTTGAGGAAGAGTTGGACGGTCACCCAGTTCGATTGCGCGACAAGTCCGGACAGCACGCCGAGCACGAGCGGAATGCCGATTCCGAACAGTTTCAGTCGCGTCATCACTGTGGTGCGGTAGCGCGCAATCGGGTCGTTCGGCCCCGCGACCGGCACGAATACCGGGCGCGTTCGGTAACCGAACAGAAGAGCCGCGAACACCACCCCGCCGACAATGACCGCGATGATCACGAAGAGCAGGATTCGAGTGAGCAGCACCTTCACATACACACTGCGATAGCCGACTTCACCGAACCACAGCCAGTTGGTGTACGTATCGATCAGCCGAGGGCCGACCAACAGTAGACCTGCGAGGATCAACGCCACGATCAACAGAACTCGGCTGCGCCTCGACAAAGAAGGTAGGCCGGTCGGAGGCCGCATGCCCACGTGCCACTCCCAGTTTCGTGCTTGAAGCGATCACGGATTCGTGACCGTTTCGCCCCACTGTACGTAACGTCGGCGACCACGTGACCTGGCGGCAGCGAACGTTTCGCTCAGAGCGGATGCGAAGATGCTGTCGTGATCGAATTCGGCCCTAACGAGGATCTTTTGGCCCGCTGTGTCCGAGACGTCGCCGACCATGTCGACTCTCGTGGCTGGGGCCAACCTCCCACGCTGTTCGCCCTGGTACCGACTGCGGATCTCGCCGAGGCCGAACCAGCCTTGATCGACCACCTGGACGAAGGTGAATTGACGCCGATCGAGCAGGAGGCAATCCCGCACGACATCGGTGGTGGTTCCCGCGCGCTCGATGAATTTCTCGCGACGACGTCATGGCCGCCCGCGGTCGTGGGTTGCGCGCTGGTGCAGGAGATCGTCGTCCTGCCCCCCGAGGCCGAAACCGACCTCGACGACGCGCTCGCTCCCCTGCTCGCCGACCGCGACGCCGCCGACGAAGCCGCACGCGCAGCTGCCGTCGCTCACCCGGAGCGTCGCGAGGCGCGCCTGTTCGCCGCAGTCCTGCGCGACGGTGGTTCGCTCTGCCTGTTGCAGCTGCGCCCCGAAGACGACGACCCCTACTCCGAGATCGAGCTCCTCGCGTACGAGAACTTGGCCCCGAACCTGGTCGACGCGCTCTACGCCACCCTCGACGCCACCCCGGACTAACGAGCTGGGCGGTCGGGCCAGCGCGGCCTGGACTGAGCCAAAGGAGCGAGGAACGAGCGACGACGCGAGGGAAGGCCGCGCGTCAAGGCCCGACCGAGCCAGCGAGTCAACAACACGAGCTGGGCGGTCGGGCCAGCGCGATCTGGACTGAGGAGCGAGCCGCGAGCGTCAGCGAGCGGAGCGACGAGGGAAGATCGCGCGTCAAGGCCCGACCGAGCCAGCGAGTCAACAAGACGGCGCGTCGCCGCCGCTCCGGATCGATTCGAGGGACTTCACGGCGCTTTCCAGCGTGTCGACCTTCACCAAACGAAGTCCGTCGGGTGTGCGTTGCTTGGCTTCGTCGCAGTTGTCGGCGGGAACGAGGAAGGTCGAGGCTCCTGCGTCGCGCGCGGCGATCATCTTGTACGGGATGCCGCCGATCGGGCCGACCTCGCCGCACGAGTTGATGGTCCCGGTGCCGGCGATGAATTCACCGCCGCTGAGTTCTCCGGTGCTGAGTTTGTCGACCACGGCCAGGCTGAACATCAGGCCGGCTGACGGTCCGCCGATGTCGGCGAGGTTGAAATCAACGGTGAACGGGATCTGCGGTTTCTCGTCCGGTGTGATCCCCAGGTAGCCCTTGTCTTCGGCGTTCGGCCGCGCGCCGAGTTTGATCGCTGTCGACGTCTCGACTCCGTCGCGTTTGAAACGCACAGTGACTTCGGTGTCCGGCTTGGCGTCGCCGACGATCTTCTGCACTCCGCATACCGTGCTCACGTCGACGTCGTTGATGCTGATCAGCTCGTCGCCTTTGCGCAGGGCGTCTTTGGCCGGGCCGTCCGCGCCGACGTCGTCGATCACCAGCGACACCGGGAAGTCGCCGAGACCCGCTTTGTCGAGGTAGTGCAGGGCGGCGAGCTCGGCGCTGTCCTCGGATTGCTTGAAGTCCGCTTCGTTGCCCTTTTCGATGTCTTCCTTGGACTTGTCCGGCGGATAGACCTCCGCGCGAGGCACCAGTCCTTGGCGGCCGCTCGCCCAGAATCCGAGGGCTTCGAAGATGGTGAGGCCGTCGCGGACCGACACAGTAGTCATGTTGAGGTTGCCGGTCGTCGGGTCAACCTGGGTGCCGTTGATTTCGACGACCGGCTTGTCGTCCACGATGCCGAGGGTGTTGAACGTCGGCCCGGGACCGAGCGCGACGTAGGGGACCGTCAAGACGCCGCCGAGCACGCCCAACGCAACCACTGGTAACAACGCCACGAGCAAGGTGACCATCCGTCGACTCACCCGGCCAGAGTAACCAGCATCGATACATCGGGCCTGGTCGCCTGGAAGTGTGTTCGCCGTCAGCGTCATCACGTGCGCGTCCAAACCGGGCATTGCCCTTGTACCGTTGACGCCATGAGTGACTACCCGTTCGGATTCTCGAACCCCGGCGACGACCCGGACCGCAAGAAAGACGGCCCCGGTCAGGGGCCCGGCAACGACCCGTTCGGATTCGGAGCAGGTGGTTTCGACCCCGCGCAACTCGGTCAGATGCTGACGCAGTTCGGTCAGATGCTGAGCAACATGGGCAGCGCGACCGCGCCCGGTGCGTCGGCGAGTCCGGTGAACTACGACGTTGCCAAGCAACTTGCCCGCCAGCAGATGGGCAACTTTTCGCCGGTCTCTGCGAGCCAGAGCAAAGCCGTGGCGGACGCGAGCCATCTCGCCGAACTGTGGCTCGACGGCGCGACGACGTTGCCTGCAGGCGCGTCGAAGACCGTCGCTTGGACGCCGAACGACTGGGTCGAAGGCACCCTCGACACCTGGCGCCGACTGTGTGATCCGGTTGCCGAGCAGATCGCGGGAATGTGGTCGCAGACGCTGCCGGAAGAAGCACAACAGCTCGCTGGTCCGATGCTCGGCATGCTCGGCCAGATGGGTGGGCTTGCGTTCGGTTCGCAGCTCGGTCAGGCGCTGGGTCAACTGTCGAAAGAGGTCCTGACCTCGACAGACATCGGCCTGCCGCTCGGGCCTACCGGTGTCGCGGCATTGCTTCCCGAGGCGATCGCCACGTTCAGCAAGGGCCTCGAACAGCCCGAGCAAGAAATTCTTGTGTTCATCGCGGCGCGTGAAGCGGCGCATCAACGACTGTTCCACCACGTGCCGTGGCTGCGTCAGCGCGTTCTCGACACCGTCGCCGATTACGCCCGCGGCATTCGAATCGACATGTCGGCCATCGAAGAGGCCGCGTCGGGCATCGATCCCGCTTCGTTGATGGACCCGTCCAAACTGCAGGAGATCCTGGGCCAAGGCGCCTTCGAGCCGCAGACCACACCGGAGCAGACGCAAGCGCTGGCACGATTGGAAACGATGCTCGCGCTGATCGAGGGCTGGGTCGAGACAGTTGTTGCGGACGCGGTCGGTGACCGACTGCCCGGTGGCAATGCGTTGAGCGAGACCTTGCGGCGCCGCCGCGCGACCGGTGGTCCGGCCGAGCAAACCTTCGCAACCTTGGTCGGCCTCGAACTGCGCCCGCGCAAGCTTCGTGAAGCCGCGGCGCTGTGGCGGCAACTGACCGACGACGCTGGCATCGACGGTCGCGACGGTGTGTGGGCGCACCCAGATCTACTGCCTGATCCGAGCGATCTCGACGACCCGACTGCATTCATCGCGCGCGTGGTGAAGGGCGACGAGAACCTCTTCGACGACCCGATTGCGCAGCTGGAGGAAACCGAGAAGCGCGAGGCCGCCGAGCGCGAGAGCAAGGCCAACGACGAGAAGACCGGCGACGAGTGATGGGCTTGCCGCTCCCTGCGCCCGATCGGACAGCTCTCGTCACCGGCGCGTCGTCGGGAATCGGCGAAGCCATTGCGCGTGAGCTCGCAAGGCGCGGTCACGGGGTAACGCTGGTGGCCCGACGTGCCGAACGACTTGCAGAATTGGCAAGCGAGATAAGGGAATTGGGAGTTCGAGCCGAAGTCGTTGCGGCCGATCTCTCCGACCGGCACGCCAGGGCCGCACTGCCAGGCCGAATCGCCGATCTCGGGCTCGACGTCGACATTCTGGTGAACAACGCGGGGCTGTCCACGCTCGGTCCGGTTGCGAAGTCGGACCCCGAAGCCGAGATGAACATGATCGAGGTCGATGTGATGGCCGTCGCAGATCTGTGCAGTCGCTTCCTCCCCGGCATGGTCGAGCGCGGCACCGGCAGCGTGCTCAATGTCGCGTCGACCGCCGCATTTCAGCCGTTGCCCGGCCAAGCCGGTTATGCCGCAGGAAAGTCGTTCGTCCTCTCCTATACGGAGAGCCTCAGCGGCGAGCTCAAAGGCTCTGGCGTCAACGCGACCGCCCTCTGCCCCGGTCCGGTCGACACCGGCTTCGGAGAGACCGCAGGCTTCGCCAAGGAAGACGCCGAAGCAGCGCTCCCCAGCTTCATGTGGGAAACCCCCGAAGCCGTTGCGAAGGCCGCCATCTACGGCCTCGACAAAGGTCACATGGTCGTCATCCCCGGCGTAATGAACCGCGCCGCTTCGGTTTTCGGCCAGATCGCCCCGCGCCGGCTCTTGGTCCCCCTCCTCGCCCGCCGCCACCCGGGGCTGAAGGCGGAGTAGGCCGCGCGCTCGGCGCACCGTCACCCGACCGTTTTCTGGATGCCTGCGAGGCCTGTGGATAATCGCCGAGACTGTGGATAACTAGGGCTTTCGAAGGGTTCGGTTGACCCCGGATATTGAATACTGCGTCCTATGTCGTCGCCTGCCAACCATCCTGTGCTCGATCCACGTGTGACCGTTCTGCTTCGGCCCAGTGGTTCGGTGCAACTCGGGTGGGATCCGGAGACAGCGCTGCTGCTGCATCCCCCGCCACATGTCGAGGCGGCGACGTTGGAGAAGGTGCTGCGGTTCGTCGACGGCAAGCATTCGCGTCCACAGATCATGTGGTGCGCAGCCGAGCACGGTATCGAACCTGCGGATATGTCGGCAATCCTCGCAGAGCTCGAATCGGTCGGGCTGCTCGACGACGTCGAGGCGCGGGCGACCCGGTCGCTGTCGATGCGCATTCATGGTCGAGGCCCGCTCGCTGACGCAATCCACGCCGGACTTGCCCGCATGGGTGTGCAATTGACCAGGTCCAGGGCTGCGGGGCACGAGGATGTCAGCGGGTGGCGAACGGATTTCGTCGTCCTCGCCGACGATCTGGTACCCGATCCGCGCGTCGTGAACGACCTGGTCAAGCTGGAGATTCCGCACCTGCAAGTGCGTATTCGGGATGGGAAAGGTGTTGTCGGTCCGCTGGTCGTACCGGGCCGGACCAGCTGTTTGCGGTGCGCCGAACTCACCCGGTGCGGGTTCGACGAGGAGTGGCCCCACGTATCGGCGCAGATGCTCGGCAGAGTTGGATATGCCAGTCCGGCAACGATTCTCGCGACCGCGGCGGTCGCACTCGGGCAGCTGGAAGCGGTGCTCAGCGGTCCGCCTCGCGCGGCGCCGGCGAGCCTGGATGCGACGCTCGAAATCGATCTCGAAACGCACAAGTCCGGCATTCGGCGCTGGCCTCGGCACAATCTGTGCGAATGCTGGCAATCAGGGACCACGTTGGCTGTTGATCATGATCATCAGCCATGATGGATGAGTGTCCGAGATTGAGCGCAAACGTTCAGCACGCACCCGCAAGTTGGCGAGGATTCCGCTAGGGATCGCCGGTCGTGCCGCGGTGGGTTACGGCAAGAAGCTCGCAGGTGGCGACAAAGGCGAGATCAACGCGCAATTGTCGGCTAAGGCCGCCGACCAGCTGTTCGCCGTACTCGGCGAACTCAAGGGCGGCGCGATGAAGTTCGGGCAAGCGTTGAGCGTCATGGAAGCGGCGATTCCCGACGAGTTCGCCGAGCCCTACCGCGACGCGCTGACGAAGCTGCAGGCGGAAGCGCCGCCGATGCCGACGAAGACCGTCCATCGGGTGCTGGACCAACAACTCGGCACCAAGTGGCGCGAGCGCTTCAAGTCCTTCGACGACACCCCGACCGCGTCGGCGAGCATCGGGCAGGTCCACCGTGCGGTGTGGTCGGATGGGCGCGACGTTGCGGTGAAGGTCCAATATCCCGGCGCGGATGAGGCGCTGAAGGCGGACCTCAAGACGTTGGGGCGTTTTGCAAACCTCATGGCGTCGGTTATGCCGGGCACAGATGTCAAACCCGTCCTCGCAGAACTCAACGCGCGCATGGAAGAAGAACTCGATTATCGGATCGAGGCCAACAACCAACGCGCATTCGCGAAGGTGCTCGATGGCGATCCGGACTTCGCGGTGCCGAAGGTTGTGGCCAGCGCGCCGAAGGTGGTTGTCACCGAGTGGATGACGGGAACCCCGCTGTCGAAGGTCATCAAGCACGGCACTGTCGAGGAACGAAACCGCGCCGGCAGGTTGTTCGCGTTGTTCGCGTTCTCGTCACCCGCGCGGGTCGGGCTGCTGCACTGCGATCCGCATCCGGGCAACTTCATGCTGCTCGATGACGGTCGGCTCGGCGTCATCGATTTCGGTGCCTGCGCGCCGATGCCGAACGGACTTCCGCCCGCGCTCGGCAGGATGGTGCGGCTGGCATCCGAGGAGCGCTTCGACGAGCTGATCGACCTCCTGCAGAACAACAACTTCGTCCTCGCAGGCAAGACGGTCACCGATCGCGAAATCGACGAATACCTACGGCCGTTCACCGATCCGATCAAGAGCGAGTCGTTTCATTTCACACGGTCGTGGCTGCAGAAGGTTGCAGGAACGGCGGCAGACTTCAACAGTTCGCAGTTCAAGACCGCGCGGTCGCTGAACTTGCCGCCTGAGTATTTGATGATTTTCCGGGTGCTGCTCGGTGGCGTCGGGATCGGCGCGCAGCTCGATGCCGAGGCCGAATACATGAAGATCCTGGCGGAATGGCTTCCGGGATTCAACGAACCGGAAGACGACGACGACGACCGTGCGCGAGTTTTACCCTAAGACGGGTAAGACTCGCGCACGGGCCGATTAGGCAACGCTCTTGCGCGGGCGGCCACGGGGCCGCTTGCGTGCGATGACGACACCCTGATCGAAGATCTCGCCACCCCACACACCCCACGGCTCTGCCCTGTCGAGAGCTGCAGTGAGGCACTGCTTACGGATCGGGCACTCGGCGCAGAGTGCCTTTGCCTGATCCAGTTGCGCCGGGCTCTCGGCGAACCACAGGTCTGGATCGGCTACCCGGCAGGGCAGCTCGTCCAGGCGCGGCGTTGCAGCTGCGACACCGATTACCGTGGAATCGCTTGTGGCGAAACGGCTTTCGATATCATCTCGGCATGTCGTCCGGATTGTCGCGGTAGACACGTCGTTCTCCTTAGCTCTCGTGCATCGGTTCTTTGTGTGCTGCTTTGGATTTGTTGCGAACCGGTGCCGGGCTGGAGACCAATGAGATGGGTCCAAAAATATGGCCACGATTCGCGATGTGCGATCCGTGGCCGAGAAATGCGCTGGAAGCTACCGAACTGGACTTCGGTGTCGACTTCCGATCACGGATGCGCGGTGTGCGTGACGAACGCGGAGTGCTCGCAATGCGAGTGCTGCCGGACGCCACTCCACCGTGGGTGCGTCTGCTGCTGCGAATACGCGCAGAGAGCTGCCCTGGGTGGCGACGAGCGACGGCTTCATTCCAGCGGGTTCAATCACGCTGTAGATGCTCTTGTTCATTTCTTCGCCACCTCCTTTTCGTGGATCGGTTTCGACATCGAGTGCACGCGGTTGATAACCCCGGGTGCTCAGACCAGGGTAAGCAAGATCAGCGAAGCACACAACTTATTTTTGACCTGCGGTTTTAGTGTTGGCTGCGAACGACATTGAGGACGTCTTCGCCGAATCGCTCGAGCTTCTTGGCGCCGATGCCAGCAATCGCGACGAGTGCGCGGGTATCCGTCGGGCGTTGTTCTGCGATAGCAACGAGGGTGTTGTCGGTGAATACAACGAACGCCGGGACACTCAGTTCGCGAGACTTGTCGAGCCGCCAGGCCTTGAGTGCAACGAGCAGATCGTCGTCGACGTTGGACGGGCACGAGTCGCAGCGACCGAGCATCGTGGCCGTCGTGCCGAGCAGCTGCTTCCCGCAGACTCGGCACCCGGGGCGCTTCTTCTTCGGGGCAGGCGGCGCGATCCGCGATGCCGGCGATTCGTCCGGGATCAGGCCGTTCAAGAATCGCGACCGCCGCCGTGACTTGCGACCGCCTTGGTTGCGCGCGAGCGCCCAGGACAGTTCGAGGTGTTCGCGCGCACGGGTCACGCCGACGTAGAGCAGCCTGCGCTCCTCTTCGACGGCCGCCTCGTCTGTAGGTACTCCACCGTCACCGAGCACATGACCGATCGGCAAGGTGCCGTCGCACAGGCCGACGATGAAAACGGCGGTCCATTCCAAGCCCTTCGCCGCATGCAGCGACGCGAGGGTGACTCCCTGCACGGACGGTGGGTGACGCGCTTCGGCCCGAACGGTCAGTTCACGGATCAAACCGGGAAGGTCCAGCTGATCGTCGTGTTCGACAAGCTCTTCGGTGAGCGAAACCAGCGCGACGAGCGAGGTCCAACGCTCGCGAGCCTGGGTGCCGGACGGCTCGGCAGCCGTCAGACCGAGCGGCGCGAGGACCGCTCGGACCAGCGAGACCAACCCCGGACCGACCGCGTCGGCAGGCAGATCGTCGCGAGAGGCAGCCTGCCGCAGCGCCTGCACGGACTGCCGGACCTCCTGGCGAGTGAAGAAGCCTTCGCCGCCGCGGACCTGAAATGGGATGTCGAGTTCGGTGAGCGCTTGCTCGTGCACCTCGGACTGCGCATTGATCCGGTACAGGATCGCGATCTCCGCAGCCGGCAGCCCCCCAGCTATCAGCTTTTTGATCGAACGCGCGACGCCTGCGGCTTCGGCAGGCTCGTCGTCGTATTCGACGAACGTCGGCTCCGGACCTGGCTGCCGCTGACCGATGAGTTGCAACCGGGTGCCCGCGATCCGTCCACGAGCGGCACCGATCACCCGGTTCGCGAGTGACACAACCTCCGGCGTCGAGCGGTAGTCGCGCTCGAGCCGAACCACGACCGCGTCGTGAAATCGACGCGAGAAGTCGAGCAGGTATTTCGGTGTGGCGCCAGTGAAGGAGTAGATGGTCTGGTTCGCGTCGCCGACGACGGTGAGGTCGTCGCGATCGCCCAACCAGCCGTCGAGAACGCGTTGCTGCAACGGCGTGACGTCCTGATACTCGTCGACCACGAAGCAGCGGTAGCGCTCACGGAACTCTTCGGCAACCCCTTGATGGTTCTCCAGGGCGCCTGCCGTCAGCACGAGCAGGTCGTCGAAGTCGAGCAGCCGGACCTCACCAGCGGCTTTCGCGCGCTCGTACGCCTCGTACACCGCTGCGACCTTCTCGGCGTCGGCAGGAGCTTCTCTGCGCCGTCGAGCGACCTCGTTCGGATAGTCCTCGGGCGCAATCAACGACGCCTTGGACCACTCGATCTCGCTTGCGAGGTCGCGGACACTGTCTGTCGAGGTCGGGAGACCCACCCGGCTCGCCGCCTGCCCAACGAGTGCGAACTTGCGATCCAGCAACTGCCACTGAGTATCGCCGACGACCTGTGGCCAGAAGTACCGCAGCTGCCGCAGCGCAGCGGCGTGGAAGGTCCGCGCTTGGACTTGAGCGGCCGCCCCGCCGATGCCGAGCGTGCGCAGCCGACTCCGCATCTCCCCCGCTGCCCTTGCCGTGAACGTCACAGCAAGCACCTGGCCTGCTGAAACATGGCCCGTGGCAACGAGATGCGCGATTCGGTGCGTGATGGTCCGAGTTTTGCCGGTGCCTGCTCCCGCCAGCACGCAGACCGGGCCACGCGGAGCGAGCACAGCCGCAGATTGTTCCGGATCGAGTCCGGTGACACTGGCTGGTGCGGGCATGCCGACCATCATTGCAGCCCGTGCCGACAAGGGCCCTTCCCGCCGTAGCTCAGCGGTCTCGGAGGCGAAGGAGTGCGGCGAGGAGAGCGCGCGTGTCGTCGAGCGGGGCGAAGAACTCCGCGTCGCATTGCTCCACCACGCCGATTGCTTTGTTGGCCAACGCGACACCGGCGGCGGTCGGCACCAATGCTTTTGCTCGCCGATCGTGCGGATGGCTGCCACGCTCGAGCAATTCCTTCTCCTCGAGAACTCGGAGCACCTGGGAGGTCATCATCGGATCAGTAGCGGCGTGATCTGCGAGGTCGCGCTGCGTGACGACGTCGAGGCGCGAAGCGAGCCAGGTCAGCGATGCGAGGAGCACGAACTGCACGTGCGTGAGACCGAGCGGCGCCAGGGCCGCGCGTTGGGCGGCCTGCCAGCGATTCGTCACCTGCCACAGCACCAGCCCGGGACTTTCGTCGGCGTCGTCGAAGTGGGTCTGCAGCACGTCAGGCATGGCTCAGCATGGCATCCGAAATCAGTTCGAAATCGTGTTCACTGAGCTCGACCAGCCCGCGTCGCAGGACAATTCCCCAGTTCGGAGTACTCGTCAGCTCCAACCTGTCGCGAAGGTCGTCGATCGGCACATCGTGCGAGTCCAACCTGTAGGACACTGCTCGGCGCCACGGCTTGAACGATCCCTCGTCGGCCTGCCACGGAGCGCGGTCGTCGATCGTGCCGATTGCGGTGAACGACTTGACGGGCGCACCATCGCGAATCCGCTCTTTCGGCGAGTAGTAGACGATTCCGTCACCCGGCGTCATCCGGTGCATGCCGGTCGGGTTGCCGTGATTCGCTTGCGCAATTCCGAGCTCGACACCACGCCGCACGTGCTCTCGGGAGACGACGTTCAGCCAATAGCGCGGCATGACGCCTCCTCCGCGGCAGCGACCAGGCCGTCGAGATCCGGTTGGGCAGTTTTGACCAGGTCGGCGCCGAGGACCTTGGTCCACAGCCAGCGCAACGGTCCGGTGATGGTGATCTCGACATCGATCGCTGTCAGTCCGCCGGCGGTGACGGCGACCCGATGATCGAACGTCATTCGCGCTCCTATGAGCTTCGACACATCGACGAATTCTCGGTCTGGAACGAGCCGCTCGAAGAACGCAGCAGGTGGGGCGGTGGATGTTGCGTGAGCTGTGGCGATCGATGTCATACATTTACTATGCGCGCTTACTATTTACCTGTCAACGCGTAGGGAACATCCCCGTCGAAAACGGCGTTACATCCCCCGTGACTGCGACCGAACCTGCCTTGACGATGTATTCGACCACCTGGTGCGGCTACTGCCGCCGGCTGAAGATTCAGCTGGACCAGGCGGGTATCTCCTATGTCGAGATCGACATCGAGGACGATCCGGCGTCGGCAGAATTCGTCGGCAGCGTCAACGGCGGCAACCACGTCGTACCGACCGTGAAGTTTGCAGACGGTCGGACAGCTACGAATCCGACGCTTGCCGCGGTCAAAGCAGCGCTCGCAGCGTCGAACTAGTCGTCTTTTGCGGCCCAGGAAACAAGAATCGTTCGCGCGATCGAGATCGATCCTGGCAATAGGAGCCTTGCTCCCTCGGGCGACGTCCAATCACCGTGCGCGAGGGCTTCGCGCACGTCACTGCGCGTGAACCAGTGTGCTTCGGCGATCTCGCCATCGCTGAAGGTCAACGGCGCATCGGGATCGCCGACAGCCGTGAAGCCGATCATCACCGAACGTGGAAAAGGCCAGGGCTGGCTGCCGAGGTAACGGACCTCGCGAACGTCGAGCCCGACCTCTTCCTTGATCTCGCGCGTAACGCAGGTCTCGAAGGACTCCCCTGCCTCGACGAATCCGGCCAGGATCGAATACATGTACGGCGGCCAAGCCTGCTGGCGTGCGAGCAGCACGCGATCGGCGCCGTCGTGGACCAGGCAGATCACCGCAGGGTCGGTGCGCGGCCACTCCTCGTTGCCGTCCGACTCGCTTATCCGCGACCAGCCACCGTTCGCCGGTTTCGTCGGACTTCCGTCGATCGCGCTGAACCGCGACTTGTTGTGCCAGTTCAGCAACGCGACGGCGGTGGTGAACATGCCCGCGCTCGTGTCGTTCAGGTGCGCACCGATGCCACGCAGGTCGACGAGATTGCCGTCGAGGTGCTTGGTGAAGACCGCCCACACATGCCTACCGTCGTCGACGCCGAGAAAGACCGCCTCGTCGACCGGCTCGGCGGCGAGGTCGGTCGCAGGGTCCAAAACGAGGCCGGCGTCGTCCACGCGGACGCGGCCTCCGCTGGTGACACGCAACAGCGACGCGTCTGCCCAGCCTTGCTTCAGCGCTTCGTGATCGTTTCTCAGATGCTCGGCGCGGTCGAGAGTCGAACGGGACAACAACGGTATTTCGGTGAGCTCGAAATGGACCACGCCCCCGAGCCTATTCGCCGTACCCGTCAGGCGTGTACCCGGCGGATGTACAGGAGCTTGTCCCCCGCTTCGACGGCGTCGACCTCAGGCTCGCCGACACGCACCAGCCGACCTTCGCGAACCACCCCCAGCACGATGTCGGTGAGATGTCGTGGCGAGCCGCCGACCTCTTGCGGCTCGACGTCGCGTTCGGCGATCGCAAAGCCCGCTTCAGGGGTCAGCAGATCTTCCATCATCTCGACGACGCTCGGTGTCGACGTCGCGATGCCGAGGAGCCTGCCCGCGGTTTCCGACGAGACGACCACCGAATCCGCCCCGGATTGCTTCACAAGGTGCGTGTTCTCGGCCTCGCGGATGGCGACGACGATCTTGGCCTTCGGAGCTATCTCGCGCGCCGTCAGCGTCACCAACACGGCGGTGTCGTCGCGGTTGGTGGCAACGATGATGGATGACGCGTGCTGCGCGCCGGTCAGACGCAACACCTCGGACTTGGTCGCCGAGCCGTGCACCGTGACGAGGCCCAGGCTCGCAGCAGATTCCAGCATTGTGGCGTCCGTGTCGACCACGACGATGTCGGAGGGCGACACACCATCGCCCAGCATGGCCTCGACCGCAGTGCGGCCCTTCGTGCCGTATCCGATGACGACGGTGTGATTGCGCACTCGGCGCCTCCATTGCTGAATCTTGAATGCCTGGCGGGACCGTTCGGTCAGCACGGCAAGGGTTGTGCCGACCAACAAGATGAGGAAGAAGATCCGCAGCGGTGTGATGACGAGGATGTTCACGAGCCGTGCCGACGGTGCCACAGGAGTGATGTCGCCGTAGCCAGTGGTCGAGAGCGACACCGTGGCGTAGTACAGGGCGTCGAGGAATGACAGGTCGTTGCCCTGCGCATCCCGATAGCCGTTGCGGTCGATGTAGACGATGCACGCGGCAAGCAGCAAGAGCGAGAAGGCGAGGAGCATGCGCCGAGTTATCGCGGTCCATGGGCTGCTCTGCGCCTCTGGGATGCGCAGAATGCCCACCAAGGCGTGGTCCGGCCGTTTGGTGAGCTCGTCCGGATCACGGAATCGGAACCTACTCGCCATCGCACACCCCCTCGGCAATCATTGACATCGGCTGGGAGCCTAGTCGCTTTGTCTGGGGGCGGGGGTAGTGCTCGCGGATTAGACCCGGCAATGTGTAGGTATGACCGAATCCGCCGGAAGTCCAAGCCAGGCAGCCGCTACCCGTCTTGCGGCACTGCTGCTCGGCTCGGGTGTACTGCATTTCGTGGTACCGAAGCCCTACGACGGCATCGTCCCCAAGGCATTGCCAGGAAATGCACGCACGTACACATACGCGTCGGGCGTCGCCGAACTGGGCGTCGGCGCCGGCTTGCTGATCCCCCGGTACCGACGACTCTCTGCAGGCCTTGCTGCGTTGATCTTCATTGCAGTGTTCCCGGCCAACATCCAGATGGCGGTCGATTGGTGGCGAAGCGAGAAGATCCCGTTGCCACTGAAGATCGGCGCGATTCTGCGGCTGCCACTGCAGATTCCGATGGTGACGGAGTCGCTGAAGGCGCGGCGCAACGCCGCCTGACCGTCGGCTCACACCGCTGGCAGGTGACCTGCGGCATCGACCAACCGACTCAGTGCCGCGATGTCTGGCAGCTCGTCCGGTGACACCGTGCGCCCGGACCGCACGTAGTGGAACGCGGCACTGACCCGGTCGAGCACGTCGGCTTCCGGTTCGCCCGTTTGCGACGAAATCAAGCGCGCCCACGCAATTCGGTACACCGCAAGCTGAACAACGACGGCGTCCACCTCGCTCGCAGACGGCTCCGCACCTGTCTTCCAGTCGACGACGGTCCAGCCGCCACCCGGTTCGGCGAAAACTGCGTCGATGCGACCGCGCACGACCGTCGACGCGACCGACGTTTCGAACGGCACCTCGACCTCGATCGGACTCCGTTCCGCCCACACCGATTCCAGGAACCGGTCCTGAAGCTGGACGAGATCGGTATCGGCGCTCGCTCCGGTGTCTGCCGCACCGGGTAGCTCGTCGAGATCGAGCAGACGGGTTGCCCTGAACCGACGTTCCACCCACGCGTGGAACGCGGTTCCTCGCCGCGCCAACGGATTCGGCGGATATGGAAGCGGCCGCCGCAAGCGTGCAGCGAGTTCGTCCGGGTCGGCTTTGAGGTCGACCAACTGTGTCACCGACAGCTGGCTCGGCAGTACGACATCGGCCCGGTGGTCGAGCGCGGCGGCGCGTTCGGCGAGCAATGCATCTACATCTGCCGCCCAGCCTTCGGGATCGGCGTCGTCGGCCTCGACACCCTCGACCAGACGCGCGATCTCCCGACGGACCGCGTGTTCGCCCGCCTCGACCGCGGTACGTCGACTACCGAGCGGATCCCGCGGCCACACCGCCGAAACAGGGCTTTCAGTCATAGGATTCGTCGCACCCGGTTCGGGAGCTGGATCCTTTCGGATTCGACTCTCCGGCACCACCTGCAGCAACTCGTCCAGAAACTCCGACGGACCTTTCGGCTCCGCCCCGGACTGACCCCAGTGATGGGCCGAAACATAGAGTGCGCGCTCAGTTCTCGTGACAGCGACGTAGAACAGCCTGCGCTCCTCCTCCATCCGTCGCCTGCCGAGTGCAGCCTTGTGCCGCTTGATTGCGTCGTCGAGGGCGGCGCGGTCGTTGAGGTCGTCCAACTGCAGCACCGGAACACCCTCTGCTGCTTCGCCTTCGATCGCACGGTCGCCGCGCAACGAGGGTGGCAGTTCGGCGAGAGCCCCCAACCACGTGCCCGAGGCCGTCGCCGACGGGAACACACCCCGCACGACGTGCGGGACCGCGACCACCTCCCATTCGAGGCCTTTCGCGGAGTGGACGGTGAGAATCTGCACGCGATCGGGTGCGACTTCCACTTCGCCTGGCTCCAACCCATTCTCGACCTCGTCGGCCGCACTCAGAAACGCCAGCAGGCCGCCGATCGTCGCAGCCGAATCGTTCGCGTAACCCGAGACGACATCGGCGAATGCATCGAGATGCTCGCGGCCGACGCCGAAACCGACCCCGCTGCGCCGTGCTTGCGCCTCGACGCCGATGCCGGTCACGCGCTCGACCTCGGCGACCAACTCGGTCAACGGCTGGCCGATCCGTTCCCGCAGCGACGCGAGTTCCTTTGCCAGCGCGGTGATTCTGGCGAAGCCGCGCGCTGAGTACCGCTCATGGCCGCCGGGGTCGGCGATGGCATCGGCGAGACCCGCGTCTTCGGACTGTTCGCCTGGCAGTTGGTCGTCCAGGGCATCGTGCAACGCGGCCGGACCGTCGAGCGTCGCCCCTGCAGCGGCATGCCGGATGGACAGCTCGTTGGCCCTGCGGGACAAGGCGCGCAGGTCGGCAATGCCGATCTGCCACCGCGCGCCGGTCAGCACACGGACAGCGGCACTGCCTGCACCCGGTTCGGCAATGAGGCGCAGCATCGCCACGACGTCGCCGACCTCCGGTGTGGCGAGCAGTCCGCCGAGCCCGACAATCTCGACTGGAAGCCCTTTGGCTCGTAGCGCCTCCGCAATCGGCGCGGTATCGGCATTGCGCCGCACCAGCACTGCCGACGTCGGTGGGGCCTCGCCCGCGGCCTTCGACGACGCGTACTCCCGGGCGATCTGCTCCGCGATCCAATGCCGTTCCGAATCCACGGTGTCGGTCACCGCGAGACGGATGTCGCCGGCGATCGCGTTGGGCCGAGCGACGAGCTCGTCGACGGGAACTCCCTTGTACCGCAATGGTTCTGCCACGAGATTCGCGAGTTCGAGTGCCTCGGGCGGATTGCGCCAGCTCGTCGAGAGCTGCAGGGTGGGTGCGGGTTTGCCTGGTGCACAAGGAAAGTCGGTGGCGAAGCGCGGCAAGTTGGCCGCCGATGCACCGCGCCAGCCATAGATCGACTGCATCGGGTCGCCGACCGCCGTGACCGCGAGACGCCGGTCCTCGCCGCCGCCGAACAACGCTGACAACAACACGCGTTGGGCGTGACCGGTGTCCTGATATTCGTCGAGCAGGACCAACCTGAAGCGTTGCCGCTCAGCGCGGCCGACGTCGGTGTGCTCGGACGCCAGCCGGGCAGCCATCGACATCTGACGGCCGAAATCGAGCGCGCCGCGCCGGGCGAGCGCTTCGTCGAGTCGATCGACCAGTGGCAGCAGTTCAATCCGCGCACGCTGAGTCTCGAGGATTCGCAACAGCTCTTGGGTCGGACCGCCGCGTTGCCTCGGCCCGGCAGGGAGCGTGTGGACGAGCTTCTCCAGCTCGGTGTGGGCCTCGCGGAGATCGTCGGCATCCACGAGGTGCTCGGCGAGCTGGCCCGCCAACGCGATGACCGCCTCCGTCACGGTGGACGGTAGGCGCTCGGTGTCCAGTTCGCCGTCCCAAGCGCAGACTTCCTGAAATGCGAGCTGCCAGTACTGCGTTGGGGTGAGCAACGTTGCCGACGGCTCCATCGGGAGCAGAAGGCCGTGTTCGGCGAGCAGCCGGCCCGCGTAGGAATGATAGGTACCGACTTCGGGATCCGCGTCCGCAATGGTCGTGCGAAGTTGACCTGTCGGATCCAGTTCGCGAACGAGCGGAGACCCGGCAAGCCGCGCAAGCCGGGTACGGATACGAGTCGTCAGCTGTTGTGCGGCTTTTCTCGTAAACGTAAGGCCGAGTACCTGATCCGGCTCGACCAGCTGGTTAGCCACCATCCACACGACCCGCGCCGCCATCGTCTCCGTCTTGCCCGCACCTGCCCCGGCGACGACGAGCGTCGGGCCAGGCGGTGCGGCAATCACTGCGGCCTGCTCGGGAGTCGGCGAGGGCATTCCGAGCGCCTGGGCAATTGTCTCCGGCGATACCAACGACTTCATCGGTCCGTCACCGCCCGGCCGGCGTCTTGCGCAGGGCAACTCGTCGACACCGGACAATGCCTGCAGCCGTCGTTGACGACGGCGAGGAACTGCGGCCCGCGCGTCGCCGCAGCCACCTCATGAATGGTGTTGCGCCACTGCTCGATACCGGCCTCGTCGAGCGCCGACTGCATCCGCTGAGTCGCACCGTCTTTGTTGTGTGCCTTCGCAACGAACACAAGGCGGCCACCGCCCGGCGCACCTGGCGGCTCCCCCTGAATTCCGCCGACCGCCCCGGCAACTTGGTAGGTCGCGAGCTGCGCATGATTCTGCGCATCCTGCTTGCTCGTCGGCGACTTACCGGTCTTCACGTCGATGATCACCGGGCGACCGTCAGGGTCGTGCTCCAACCGGTCGATGCGACCGCGAAGCCGGACCGCAGGCTCGCCCTCTTCGCGCGCGGGCAGCACACAATCGACCTCGACCTCGAGCCCCGCTTCGGTCAACTCGGTGCGCGAGTTCTGCAACCATGCCGTGAAGTTGTCCAACATCTCGCCAGTGCGCTCCAGTTCGTTGCGCGAATACCAGTCCGAGCCCAGATCCAGTGACTCCCAAGCCTTGTCGAGCGCGTCTCGGACTTCGTCGACAGGAATTCGACCGGCCACGGCCTGTACGAGGGTGTGCACTAGTGTGCCCGTGATCGCGCGCGTGTGCTGGCCGTCGGTGCCACCGTTTCGCTCCAGCCCCCACCTGAGTGGACAGCGAGTCAGCATGTCGACGTTCGAGGGCGACAGCGGAACGGGCCCGTCCTCGAATCCCCACAGCGGTTCGTCGGTGCTCGCGCCGGCCAATCCGTACCAGTGGTCGGGATGCGCGAATTTCACACCCGCATCGGCCAACCGGGCGAGTTGTACCGCGGCTCTGCGGTGTCGTTCCGGGTCATTCGCAGCGACCTCTGCATCGCACACGACCCCGCGGAGTTCCGCGACCAGCGCCGTCATTGCGAGCAATCTGTTGTTCGCATCCCGCGAGCGACCGATCGATTCGTCGGTCTCAGCGCTGCCGGCAGTGCCGAGGAGTTCGTCGATGAACCGCGACGGCGTCAAATCTCTATCGCCGGAAGCCGATTCGACCGCAGTGACTAGCAGCATGCGACGGGCACGGCTACACGCCACGAGCAGCAGCCGACGTTCGTCGGCCAACAAAGGTGCGGTCCGGGAGACGCGCTCACCTGCAACGGTCCGTACGCCGGACGTCATGTCGACCAGCGCGTCCGTGCCAAGCAGACTCCCTCGCGTCCGCAAACTGGGCCACAGCCCTTCCTGCACAGCAGCAACGGCGACGACGTCCCACTCGCGCCCAGCGGCGGAGTGCGCACTGAGAATGGTGACCGCCTCACCGGCAACCGCCTGCGCCCGCGACTCGACGGGTATTTCTTGGCGCACAAGGTAATCCACGAAGCCCTCTAGGGTGGCCCTCGGCAGCCGGTCGACGTAGTTCGCAGCAGCGTCGAACAGCGCGACAACTGCGTCGAGATCGCGATCTGCCTGCGCACCGACCGTCCCTCCTCGACTCGACGCGGTGGCCCATTTTCGCTCCAACCCGCTGGACTGCCATGCCGCCCACAACACGTCTTCGACACCGCCACCGTTGTCGACGACTTTGCGCGCCCGGGCCAGGGTCTTGAGCACGCGCCGGATCGCGGCTGCCTCGACGTCGGTGAGCTGACCGAGCAACTCGTCGTCCGACGACGACACCAGCAACAACCGGGCCAGTTCGGTCGACTCGCGATCGCCACCCGCAGCCAATTCGGCTCTGCGCAGGCCGCGGCGCATGCGGCGCAGGCTCACCGGATCCGCACCGCCCAGCGGACCGGCCAGCAGCGCGAGCGCCTCTTCGCCCGAGAAATCGTCGGCGTGCAGCGCCCGCAGGACGAGCAACAGCCACGCGGCACCCCGTTGGCGTGACAAGGGCAACTCCGACGACGCGGTGGTGACCGGAACACCCGCGGCGGCCAGAGCGCGACGCAGCGGCGCGACCGACAGCGGCACGGACCGGACGATCACGGCCATCTGCGACCAAGGCACTCCATCGGCGAGATGCGCGCGCCGCAAGGTGTCTGCAATGAGCACTGCTTCCTTCGCCACAGTGCGCAGTACGTGTACCAGCGCGGCACCGCGCGGCGCCTCGTCTATTGCGACCGCACCTCTGTGCGGCGGCACGCCTGGCAACCGCCCGGCAAGGCGGCCGACCAACTCCGTGATCTCGGGAGCCGCACGACGATTGGCGCCCAAGATGATTCGACGCTCGGACTCGGAGTCGGCCAACCCGGACAGAAACGCTGGATCCGCACCGCGGAACGTGAAGACTGCCTGGTCGGGATCACCCGCGACCGCGGTGACCGCCGTCGCCGTACCGATCAGCCGGACCAACTGTGCGGCTTGTGGATCGAGATGTTGGGCGTCGTCGACCAGCAGGTATCGGATGCGCGCACGTTCACGCGCGAGCAACTCGGGGTCGAGAAAGAAGGCAGACAGCGCCGCGCCGACCAACTCGGCTGCGTCGAGAGCCGGTGCCGTCGCTTCGGGGGCCTCGACACCGACCGACCAGCGCAGCAGCGTCGACTGCTCGTAGCGTGTGGCGAACTTGCCTGCCGCCACCCACTCCGGGCGAGAATGTTTGCGGCCGAGCCGCACGAGATCCTCTGGACCGAGCCCACGTTCGGCCGCGCGCAGCATCAAATCCCGAAGTTCTGTCGCGAACCCCGCCATGCCGAGCGCCGGGCGCAACTTCTCCGGCCACATCTCGCCGCCGTCTTCCAGATCGCCTGCCAGCATCTCCCGCAGCACAGCGTCTTGCTCAGCGCTCGTCAGCAACCGAGGCGGCGGATTTCCATGCGCGGCCGCCTGCAGGCGAAGGACCGCGAATGCGTACGAGTGCACGGTGCGGACCAGCGGTTGGCGCGTTGCGCTTGCGGCGATATTCGCATCGCTCGCCAACAGACCCGATGTGATCGCCTCCCGCACCGCGGCGGCTGCGCGACGCGAATGCGTCAGCACCAGAACGGACTCCGGATCGCAACCCGCCGAAATCCGGTCGATCGCGACATCGACAAGGAGCGAGGTTTTCCCCGTACCCGGGCCGCCGAGCACCTGCCACGGATGCCAACCGACATCCGTGCCATCGGCGCGAAACAACCGACTCTCGTCCTCGCTCCACACCCGCGCGGCCACGGGCGCAGGCGTACGCGGAATCAGCCGCGTCGATCGCTCCGTGTCAACCATGGGACGTAGTCCACCATGCCGGTCCGACACATTCCCCGTCGCTGCGCTCGCCGCGTCCACTAAAAATGGGCCACCGTATTCGTCGCCCACGCAGCGCCACCAACCGGTCGATAGACCACGACGTTGCCGTCGTTCTGAACCACCAAGCGACTGCCCGGGTTTCGGTCCGTCCGCGAACTCCACAACGGCGTGTTCCATTTGTCATAGGCGACCAAGTTGCCGTCGTGCTGCATCGCGAGCCTCCCGGGTTCGTGTCGGTCCGTGCGCGAGGACCACAGCGCGCGTCCGCCTCGGTATACGACGACATTGCCGTCGACCTGGAAGGTGAGCATCGTTCGACCGTCCTGGGAGACGAGTTCATGGCCGGGATACAACGCCTCGTCGGAACCGATCGTGTCGCCCGACGCCGGCCGTGCGTTCGTGTACGACGCCCATGCCGCACCACCGCCGGGTCGATAGATCACCACGTTTCCGTCGTCCTGAACGGCGAGATGGCTACCCGGATTGCCGTCCGTGCGCGCGCTCCACACGGGGTGGTTCCCGGCGTTGTAGACGACGAGATTGCCGTCGGGCTGCATCGCGACGCGCCCTGGCGACTGATGGCCGGTTCCCGAGAACCACACAGCGACGTTGTCGCGGTAGAACCACAGATTGCCGTCGTTCTGGTACGCCAGCGCACACCGACCGTTCGGGGAATACAGCGCTTGCATCGGCGCGAGCGCCTCGCCAGCTCGGAGGGTGTCTCTGACCGCGGCTGGGGCGAAATTCGAGTCCGAATGCACGCATCCACTGTAAGGAACTAATGCCAAAGCAGCCCGCATGCCGATCGATCTACAGTGGTCTGCGTGCAGATCTACGAGTTCGGGCCGGCGGACGGTCCTGCAGTATTGGCGTTGCACGGTGTCTCGGGGCACGGCAAGCGCTGGGAGTCGTTCGCCAACGAACATCTTCCCGAGGCTCATGTCATTGCGCCGGATCTGCGTGGTCACGGGCGGTCGCCGTGGGAACCGCCGTGGAACTTCGAAACCCTTGTCGACGATGCCGTCGAGGTGATCGGCGATCGTGGTCCGGTGCTGCTGGTCGGCCATTCGTTCGGCGGCGCAATAGGCCTGCATCTCGCTGCCCGGCATCCTGAGCTCGTTCGCGGACTTGTACTGCTCGATCCGGCGATCGCGTTGCCAGGTCCGGAATTGCTCGAAGTCGCCACGGCAACTGTCGAATCACCGGACTACACCGATCTCGCCGAGGCGCGGTCGGAGAAGGTGCACGGTTCGTGGGGCGATGTCGACGAGCGGCTGATCGACGCAGAACTTGCCGAGCATCTGATTCCCACCCGCAACGGTCGAGTCGGGTGGCGGATGAGCGTGCCTGCGATCGTCGCCTTCTACGGCGAACTCGCCCGCGAATTCGTTCTTCCCGCACCAGATCTGCCGACCGTTCTGGTCCAGGCGATGAAGGTGCAGCCGTCGTACGTGACTCCGCCGTTTCTGGCCGCCTTGCGCGAGCGGCTCGGCGACAACCTGACGGTCCACCATTTCGACTGCGACCACATGGTTGCGTTCGCTAAACCTAGCGAGACAGCCGCCGTGATCCGCAAGCTCTTGTAATGGCTACGACCGAGGCGGAGGTGGAGCGCGTCCGCGAGTTGGTCGCGTCCATCCCCCGCGGTGCGGTCGTGACCTACGGTGACATTGCCGCTGCCGCAGGACTTTCCACGCCCCGAACCGTCGGGTGGATCATGCGGACCGACTCCGCCGACCTACCGTGGCATCGCGTCATCGGGGCTAGTGGGCGGCCTGCGGCGCATCTGGCAAGCAAGCAACTCGCGCGACTGGCGGAAGAAGGCGTGCGCATCCACGACGGGCGCGTCGACTTACGTTCGGCACGCCACGATCTCATGCACTCCGACGCCGTGCCCCCGGACCGATAATCGCAACCGTGTCGCGCGCCGAGAGCGCCACGCCGGAGCCGACAGGCCGGACTACCGCCTCGACCGACTCACCTGTCGAGCGCTCCCGAACCACCAGCGCCGGACCGTCGTCGTCGGCACAGTGCCGATCGCCCCACTGCAGCAACGAGATCAGGATCGGAAAGAGGTCCATACCCTTTTCCGTCAACCGATACTCGTTGCGAGTTCGGCTGCCGGCCTCGCGATACGGCTCGGTCCGAAGTACGCCTGCCGCAACGAGTTTGCGCAATCGATCGGCGAGAATCGGTTCCGAGACCCCCATGTGACGGCGCATGTCGTCGAAGCGGCGCACCCCGTTGAACGCCTCACGCAGTACGAGCAGTGTCCACTTCTCCCCGATCACATCGAGGGTTCGTTGGATCGCGCAGTTGTCGGTGCTGGTCTCCAACCATTCCATGCGCACAGTCTAGCTAACTTCTGACTTCTAAGTTAGCATCTAGCTATGCAACTTTCCGAGCTCTCCCAGTTCAGCGCCTTCGCCACCGCCTCCGGATTCATCGTCGACGAAGCCAGCGGCGCCCGCGTCGTCGGGCATATCGACCTCAGCGAAGACCACCACACGCCGTGGGGCGTCGTCCACGGCGGCGTCTACACGACCGCGGTAGAGTCCGCCGCGAGCGTGGGCGCCAGCCTGGCAGTGGAGGACAAAGGCCAGTTCGCGGTCGGCGTCCACAACGCCACCGACTTCATGCGGTCGATGAAAGCCGGCCGGGTCGACGTGGTCGCCGAACCGCTGCAGCAGGGCCGGGTCCAGCAGTTATGGCTGGTGACCATCACCTCCACCGACACCGGCAAGACCGTCGCGCGCGGTCAGGTCAGGCTGCAGAACGTGCCCAAAGGCTGACTTCTCCCACGTTTTGCCGACCTCGCGATCCCTATAGGCAACGCGAAGTCAGCAAAACCGCCGCGACGTCGCGAGAATCGACGAGAACCGACTGGCGCATACCTGCTTCCTGTGAGGTCCGCGTGCCATGGGAGTCTGGACCGACGACTGGACAACACCGTTTGCGGGCCCGCGCGGTCTGGACTGAGGAGCGAGCCGTGAGCGCTAGCGAGCGGAGCGACGAGGGAAGACCGCGCGTCGTAGGCCCGCAAACACGCCCGAGCGAAGCGAGGGCAGACAGCATCGTCCTCGCCGGGGGGCGTGGCAGCCGCATGGGCGGGGTGGACAAGCCGGCGATCGAGATCGGCGGGGTATCGATGCTCGCGACGGCGCTGGCCGCGGTTGCCGGGTGCGAGCGGCGCGTCGTCGTCGGACCGCACCGCCCGGACCTGCCTGCCGAGGTAGTGCAGACGCAAGAGGATCCGCGCGGCAGCGGGCCGGTCTCAGCGATCGCGGCGGGTCTGCGCGAACTCCGAACCGACGCCCCCCTGGTCGTTATACTGGCCGCTGACATGCCGTTTCTTCGACGCGACGCCATAGAAGCTTTGGTTACGCGCAGCGCAGAGTCGGGCGCAGACGCGGTGCATGCGATCGACGACGAGGGCCGGCCGCAGTATCTGGTCGGGGTGTGGCGCAAGAAATTTCTGTTAGACCGGCTGGCCGCAATCGGTTCACCGGTCAACCTTCCGATGAAGTCTCTCGTGCCGGATCACTCCGAAACTGTTCGGCTGGAAGGCATTTCGGACTGCGATACCGACGAGGACGTAGCCCGGGCCGTCGCCTCGCTCGGTCCGCCCCCTGCGCTCGATCTCGACGGTACACGCTCGACCATCCGTAACGGCCTGTCCCGCTTGCCTGTTCGGCGTTTACCACTGCACGACGCACTCGGCGCAGTGCTGGCGGCACCGGTCCATGCCACGCAACCGCTTCCGCGATTCGATGTGTCCGCGATGGACGGTTACGCGGTCGCAGGCGACGGACCGTGGGTCCTGCGCGCGGCGGTCGGCTACGCGGGCGGGACGCGTCCGGCTCGGCTGGAAATCGGTGAGGCTGTTCGTATCGCCACCGGTGCACATCTGCCCGAGGGAAGTTCGTCGGTCCTGCGGGACGAGTTCGCCACGGTCGATGGCGACCGGCTGTCACGGCTCCCGGACACTCCTGTTCGCGCGGATGTTCGCCGAGTCGGCGAGGAATGGCAACCCGGTCACGTTCTCGCGCAGGCGGGTTCGACGGTGACGCCGATGACCGTGTCCGCTGCTGCGAGCGGCGAGGTGACCGAGGCCGACGTTCGCGGACCGGTCCGCGCGCATGTCGTCGTCACCGGCGACGAAATTCGACGCGACGGGCCCCTTCGCGAGGGGCAGACCCGCGACTCGGTTGGTCCGGTGCTCCCACTCTTCTTGGCCTGGTGCGGAATTCGTGTCGCCAGCGACGCCCACCTTCGTGACACCGCCAACGCATTCGACGACCTCCTCGCCGCCGCGCCGGACGCAGAGCTCATCGTGATCGTCGGAGCAACCGGCCGGGGCGCGGCCGATCAGCTACGGACCGCTCTGGCACGAGCAAACGCGCGCTTGCTCGTCGAACGGGCCCGCTGCCGTCCGGGTGGTTCACAGATCACGGCGGAACTTCCCGACGGCCGGGTGGTGCTCGGCCTTCCCGGCAACCCGTTCGCCGCGATTTCCACGTTGCTGATCTCGGCGCCTGCAATCTTGGACGGCCTGACCGACCGGGCGCCGCGCGAGCCGTTCGTCGGCCCGGTGATCAACGCCGACGAGCTGAGCGGTCCGGTCACTCGCATCGTGCCAGTGCGCCGTATCGAGGGCGGAAAATGGGAAGGCGATTCGTCGACCCGGACGGCTCATCTCGCCGGACTCGTCGGCCGGGACGCGCTCGCACTCGTGCCGCCGAATGCCCGAGCACTCGATCTCGTCGAATTGATTTTGCTGCCGAATCAAATGTAAACGGCACGAAAAATCGGCGATTCCAGCACGTCACAAAAAGCCCACATTGCGCCCGAAACTGTGCGGTAGGCGCGAGCTTCGGCAACCTTCGCCCAGGTCAGCCCACACAAGTGACCTGAGCAACACCACCCCCACATAACCACGGTGTTACGACGTCCGCACACCCCAATTCGACGGAAAGTGCGACGGATTCGCTCGGTTTGGAGCGCCTAGAGGCCGGCCCTACAGTCGAGAAACCAGCCCATGGTGAAGCGAATAATTGTTCGAAAGTTGGCGCTCACGTGAACGACAATTCCACCAAAACGATCGACTTCGGCGACTCGTTGCTGCGCGTCGGAAAATACTTCAACAAAGGCGAGCAGTCCGCCGACAACCGAACGCTGCACCAAATCGGTGGGCGCTCGGCCGACGACTTCTACCGCGACCGCTGGGCGCACGACAAGGTGGTCCGGTCGACGCACGGCGTCAACTGCACCGGATCGTGCTCGTGGAAGATCTACGTCAAGGACGGCGTGATCACCTGGGAGTCGCAGCAAACGGACTACCCGTCCGTCGGCTCCGACAAGCCCGAATACGAGCCGCGTGGCTGCCCCCGCGGCGCATCGTTCTCCTGGTACACCTACTCCCCCGCCCGTGTGCGCTACCCGTACATCCGTGGCGTGCTGGTCGAAATGTACCGCGAGGCAAAAGAGCGTCTCAAGGATCCGGTGCTGGCATGGGCCGACATCGTCGATGATCCGGAAAAGTCCAAGCGGTACAAGTCTTCTCGCGGCAAGGGTGGATTCGTCCGTGCCGAGTGGTGGGAAGCTGCCGAAATCGCCGCGGCAGCCCACGTTCATACGATCAAGAAGTACGGCCCGGACCGTGTCGCAGGCTTCTCCCCGATTCCCGCCATGTCGATGGTGAGCCATGCCGTTGGCGCACGGTTCATTTCGCTCATCGGCGGCTCGATGCTGTCGTTCTACGACTGGTACGCGGACCTTCCGGTCGCCTCGCCTCAGGTGTTCGGCGACCAGACCGACGTTCCCGAATCCGCGGACTGGTTCGACGCCGGCTACCTCATCATGTGGGGCAGCAACGTCCCGGTCACGCGGACCCCCGACGCGCACTACATGACCGAGGCCCGTTACCGCGGCCAGAAGGTCGTCGTCGTCTCCCCGGACTACGCCGACAACACGAAGTTCGCCGACGAATGGCTGCCCGCTCACCCGGGAACCGATGGTGCACTGGCCATGTCGATGGGCCACGTCATTCTCAAGGAATTCTTCGTCGACCGCGAGACACCGCAGTTCCTCTCCTACGTCAAGCAGTACACCGACCTGCCCTTCCTCGTCACCCTCGACGAACACGGCGACACCTTCGTTCCCGGAAAGTTCCTCACCGCAGCAGATCTCGGAGATACGTCGGAGGCAGCGGAATCGCGCACTGTCCTGCTCGACGGCGACGGAAACCCGTACGTTCCTGGCGGCTCGCTCGGTCACCGCTTCGCGAAGTCCGGCATGGGCAAATGGAATCTCGACCTGGAGGGTGTCGATCCGCAGCTGACGCTGTATGGCAGCGACGACGCGGCAGCAATCTCGTTGCCGCGCTTCGACACCGATCAGCCCACCATCGTCACTCGCGGGGTGCCGACCAAAATAGTTGCCGGTAAACGAGTTACGACGGTCTTCGACCTGATGCTCGCCCAATACTCGGTCGGTCGCGACGGCCTACCTGGTGACTGGCCCACCGGATTCGACGACGCGTCGCAGCCGAACACGCCCGCGTGGCAGGAAGCGATCACGGGCGTCCCTGCCAAGCAGGCTGCACGCATCGCACACGAATTCGCCGAGAACGCGGAGAAGTCCGGCGGCCGGTCGATGATCCTGATGGGCGCAGGTACCAATCACTGGTTCCACAGCGATCAGATCTACCGCTCGTTCTTCACCCTCACGCTGCTCACCGGCTGTCAAGGCGTGAACGGAGGCGGCTGGGCGCACTACGTCGGACAGGAGAAGTGCCGCCCCGTAACCGGCTGGGCCACTTTGGCATTCGCAGCGGACTGGCAACGGCCCGCACGGCAGATGCAGGGCACCATCTACTGGTACCTCGCGACCGACCAATGGCGCTACGACCCATTTACATCCGAGGTGATGGCGTCGCCCCTGGCCGGAGGCAAGTTTGCCGGCCGCACTGCGGCGGACAATATCGCGCTGGCCAGCCGATTGGGTTGGATGCCAACGTATCCGACGTTCAATCGCAACCCACTCGACCTGGCCGACGAGGCGGAGCGGCTGGGCAAGTCCGGCGTCGACCACGTCGTCGACGGACTGAAAACCGGGCACTTGCGCTTCGCTTGCGAGGATCCCGATGCGCCCGAGAACTTCCCGCGAGTGCTCACCGTGTGGCGCGCGAACCTGCTCGGTTCGTCCGCCAAGGGCAACGAGTACTTCCTGCGCCATCTGCTCGGCACCGACTCGAACGTGGCCGCCGACGACAAGTACGGGATTCGCCCGCAGGACGTGACGTGGCGCGAAGAGGCGCCGGTCGGCAAGCTGGACCTGTTGTTGTCGTTGGACTTCCGCATGACGAGCACGACGCTGTTCTCCGACATCGTGCTGCCAGCGGCGACCTGGTACGAGAAACACGACCTGTCCAGCACCGACATGCACCCGTTCGTGCACGCCTTCTCCCCCGCGATCTCGCCGCCGTGGGAGACCAAGACCGACTTCGAGGCGTTCCACCGCATCGCCCGTGGGTTCAGCTGGCTCGCCGAGAAGCACTTGGGTGTGCGAAAAGACATCATCGCGATGCCGCTCATTCACGACACCAACGACGCGACCGCGCAACCCGGCGGTCGAGTGCTGGACTGGAAAGCCGGTGAATGCGAACCGATTCCAGGAAAGACGATGCCGCGGCTCGTCGTCGTCGAGCGGGACTATCCGGCGGTGGCCGAGAAGATGGCCGCGCTCGGACCGATGGTCGAAGCCGTCGGCCTCACGACCAAGGGCGTGACCACCCATCCCGACGCTGAGGTCGAGTATCTGCGTGGTGTGAACGGCGTTGTCGCGAGCGGCGTTGCGGCGGGTCGGCCGTCGCTGGCGAAGGACACGCACGCGGCGGAAGCGATTCTGTCGCTGTCAGGCACCACTAACGGCCGGCTTGCGGTGGAGGGTTTCGAGGCGCTCGAACGGCGCACCGGAACCAAGCTTGCGGACCTCGCCGCCGAGCACGAGGGCAAGCGAATCACGTTCGCCGACACTCAGGCTCGTCCGGTGCCGGTCATCACGTCACCCGAGTGGTCGGGCAGCGAGACCGGCGGGCGACGGTACTCACCGTTCACCATCAACGTCGAGCGGCTGAAGCCGTGGCACACGTTGACCGGCAGACAGCATTTCTATCTCGACCACGACTGGATGGTCGAACTCGGCGAGCAGCTGCCGATCTTCCGTCCACCGCTGGACATGACGGCGTTGTTCAACGAGCCGAATGTCGGCGATGTCGGAAAGGATGGCGTCACCGTGCGATTCCTGACGCCGCACTCGAAGTGGTCGATTCACTCCGCGTACCAGGACAACCTGTACATGCTCACGCTTTCTCGTGGTGGACAGGCGATCTGGATGTCGGACGTCGACGCGGCGAAGATCGGCGTCAAGGACAACGACTGGATCGAGTGCATCAACCGCAACGGCGTCGTCAACGCCCGCGCGATCGTCAGCCACCGGATGCCGGAAGGCACCGTGTTCATGTACCACGCCCAGGACCGCGCGATCGACGTCCCCCGGACGGAGAAGACCGGTAAACGCGGCGGCATTCACAACGCGTTGACCCGCTTGATGATCAAACCGTCGCACCTCATCGGCGGTTACGCGCAGCAGTCGTTCGCCCTGAACTACCACGGCCCCACCGGAAACCAGCGCGACGAGGTCACCACGATCCGACGTCGCTCGCAGGAGGTTGAGTACTGATGAGAGTCATGGCCCAGATGGCGATGGTGATGAACCTCGACAAATGTATCGGCTGCCATACCTGCAGCGTGACGTGCAAGCAGGCGTGGACCAACCGGACCGGCGTCGAGTACGTCTGGTTCAACAACGTGGAAACCCGTCCCGGGCAGGGCTATCCGCGCCAGTACCAGGACCAGGACAAGTGGAAGGGTGGCTGGACCCTCACCAAGCGCGGAAAGCTCACGCTCCGAACGGGTTCCCGCCTGCAGCGCCTGCTGAAGATCTTCGCCAACCCCGATTTGCCCACGGTCTCGGACTATTACGACCCATGGACCTACGACTACTCGAACCTGCTCGGCTCGCCGCCATCGGATACCACTCCCGTCGCTCGTCCGAAGTCCCTGATCACCGGTGACAACACGAAGGTGACCTGGGGCGCCAACTGGGACGACGACCTCGGCTCCGGACCGGAGCAGGTCGGCAAAGACCCTTTGCTGGAAAGGCTTTCAGAGAAGGTCAAGCTCGAGTTCGAAGAGACCTTCATGTTCTACCTGCCCCGCATCTGCGAGCACTGCCTCAACCCATCGTGCGCGGCGTCGTGCCCGTCCGGCGCGATCTACAAGCGCTCCGAAGACGGCATCGTCCTAGTCGACCAGGACAAGTGCCGCGGCTGGCGGCAATGCGTCACCGGGTGCCCGTACAAGAAGATCTACTTCAACCACAAGACCGGCAAAGCCGAGAAATGTACGTTCTGCTACCCACGCGTCGAGGTCGGCATACCGACGGTGTGTTCGGAAACGTGCGTCGGGCGGCTGCGCTACATCGGCGTGATGCTCTACGACGCGGACAAGGTGCTCGAAGCCGCGAGCGTCGAAGACCCCAAGGACCTGTACCCGTCGCAGCTCGGTGTGTTTCTCAACCCGCACGACCCACGGGTGATCGCCGAGGCCGAGCGCGCCGGCATCCGGCCGGAATGGATTCAGGCCGCCCAGGATTCGCCGATCTACAAGCTGATCGTCGACTACCAGTTGGCCCTGCCGTTGCATCCGGAATACCGGACGATGCCGATGGTGTGGTACGTCCCGCCGCTGTCGCCGATGGTCGACGCGCTGACCGAGACCGGGCACGACGGCGAGAACGCGGGCAACCTGTTCGGCGCTATCGACGCGCTGCGCATTCCGACGGAATATCTCGCCGAACTGTTCACGGCAGGTGAGATCGGTCCGGTCCGGGCGTCGCTGCAGCGACTGGCAGCCATGCGCTCGCACATGCGGTCGGTGAATCTCGGCGAAGAACCCGATCCGGAGATCGCGAAGTCGGTCCGTCTGAAGAAGGGCGAGATCGAGGCGATGTACCGACTGCTCGCGATCGCGAAATACGAAGACCGCTACGTCATTCCGAACGGCGCAGGGAGCGACGCCCATCGTCTCGACGCCCTCGCCACCGGTTGCAGCCTCGACAACGACGGCGGTCCGGGCATGTCGGCATTCGATGCAATGAACGAGAAGTTCAACCTCACCGCGCAGCCACTGGACACCAACGGCGCTGCCCCGGAAGAGAAGTCCGGCCGCGTGAACCTGCTCAACTGGGACGGCAAGTCGACCAATGGCGTTGTGCCGAAGAAGGAGGCTGTCGGATGAGTCTCCTGCGAACGAGACGAAAACCTGAGGCGCCGGAAATCCTCGCGGACAACGATCGACGAATCGTCTGGCGCATCGCCGCATTCCTGCTCGACTACCCGACCGAGCAGACGATGGGAATGCTTGACCAACTCGGTTCTGCTGCAGCGGAACTGCCCGAGCCTGCAGCATCGTCGTTGACCTCGTTCGTCGAGCATGCACGGACGACGCCGCAGATCACGCTCGCCAAGCGCTACGTCGAGACGTTCGACATGAAACGCCGCAGCTGTTTGCACCTGACCTACTACGCGTACGGCGACACCCGCAAACGCGGAATGGCGTTGCTGCGCTTCAAACATGCGTACAAGACCGCAGGTGTCGGCATCGGCGACGGCAATATGCCCGGCGGTGAGCTGCCGGACCACCTCGCTGTGGTCCTCGAGTTCGCCGCGACGATCGATTCGGTGGCCGGTGCGCGGTTGCTCGGCGAGCACGTTCCGGTGATCGAGCTGCTCCGGCTTTCCTTGCACGACAGCGACTCTGCGTACGCCCACCTTCTCGACGCCGTTTGCGCGACCCTGCCACCGATCACTACTGCCGACCGCCGTCGCATCGAAGAACTTGCGGCACAAGGCCCGCCCGACGAGGAGGTCGGCTTGGAGCCGTTCTCGATGGATCCGTCCTTGCACACCCCCGACATGGGAGCCCGGCGATGAACCAACTGCTGTGGATGACGGTCCCCTACATCGCTTTCACATCGTTCGCGCTCGGTCACGTGTGGCGCTACCGCAACGACCAGTTCGGCTGGACGACGCGGTCGTCGCAGGTGTTCGAAAGCAAATTGCTGCAGCTCGGCAGTCCGCTGTTCCACTTCGGCATGCTCGCCGTCATCGGCGGTCATGCGATGGGTCTGCTGATCCCCGAAAGCTGGACCGCGTTCTTCGGCATCTCCGAGCACATGTACCACCTGGTGTCGGTCACCGGCGGCACCCTGTCGGGGATTGCGGTCGTCGCCGGGATCTCGATCTTGCTGTACCGGCGGACCACCGTGAAGGCAGTCCGCAAGGCGACAAGCCGCGGCGACGTCGTCATGTACGTGTTGCTCGCTGCGGCGTTGGTCACCGGTATGTGGAACACGGTGGGCAACAACCTGATCGGCGGTCCGTACAACTACCGCGAGACCGTCTCGCCCTGGTTCCGTAGCTTGTTCAGCCTCCACCCGCAGCCCGACCTGATGGCGAATACGCCGCTCAGCTTCCAGGTCCACAACCTCATCGTCCTCACGCTGATCGGGATCTGGCCCTACACCCGCCTGGTCCATATGTTCAGCGCGCCGATCGGCTACCTGGTCCGGCCGTACGTCGTCTACCGGAGCAAAGATCCCGGTGGTTCGAAACGCAAGTACGCCAAGGCATGGGAGACGCCGGTCGCTCCGCCGCCGCGCAGATGGTGACCCTTGTGACGCCGCGCTGGTGGGAGCACAGTTAGTAGCAACCGGTAGCGCCACCGGGGCGCTACCGCCGATCAGGAAGAGGTCGGTCGTGTACGCGCGTTCAACCACAGTTCAAGCCCATCCGGATTTGATCAACGCCGGCATCAAGCACATTCGCGACGAAGTCATGCTGAACCTGCTGAGCATGCGGGGCTGCATCGGCCTATCGATGCTCGTGGATCGGCAGTCTCGTCGCTGCATCGTCACTAGCGCGTGGGATTCGCTGGACGCCATGGCTGCCAGCGAGGCCGAGCTCGACCCAATCCGTAACCACGCAGCCGAGTCGCTCGGCGGGAGGCCGCAGGTCGATCAGTGGGAGATCAGCGTCGTCCATCGCGATCACACGAGCCACCCGGGTGCCCGGGTCCGTGGGACGTGGTTCCGCGTCGACCCCAGTGGATTCGAGCACGCCGTCGACGTCTATCGGATGGCCGTGCTGCCGTCGCTGGCCGAGCTACCGGGATTCTGTAGCGCAACGCTATTGACCGACCAGGAAACCGGACTCTGCGTGTCCTCGGTGACATTCGACGACGCCGCTTCGATCGAAGCGACCCGCGACCCGGTTGCCGGCATCCGCCGCGCCTTCACCAGGGATACCGGCGCGGAAATCCTCGACGTAGGCGAGTTCGAGTTGGCGCTCGCACACCTCCGGGTTCCCGAGCTGGTTTAACCCCCACATGGCACCATCGGATAGGTGACCAGTAGTTCGGCCGAACAGCGCCTCGGCGACCTTGCGCGGCTTCGTCGCGTCCGCGACCGGATCGACCGCGAATACGCACAACCGTTGGACGTAGAGGCGCTCGCGCGCGACGCACACATGTCCGCCGGGCACCTCAGTCGTCAGTTCAAGCTCGCCTACGGCGAAGCGCCGTACTCCTATCTGATGACCCGCCGGATCGAGCGGGCAATGGCGTTGCTGCGCCGCGGCGATCTCAGCGTCACCGACGTCTGCTTCGCTGTCGGCTGCTCGTCACTCGGCACGTTCAGCACACGCTTCACCGAATTGGTCGGCGTGCCACCGAGCACGTACAAGCGCGAGGCCGAACTGTCGACCATGGGGATGCCGGCATGTGTCGCCAAACAAGTCACAAGACCGATCAGGAATCGAGAAGCGACGGCCCCCTAGTCGGAATTAGCCTGATCAGCATGACAATCAACATTGCATCGAGCTTCCTTCCGCAGAACGACCCGGACGCCGCGGTGGCCTTCTACCGCGACACCCTCGGCTTCGAGGTCCGCATGGACGTCGGATACAACGGGATGCGCTGGATCACCGTCGGCCCCGCCGACCAGCCCGGCACGTCGATCGTCCTGTACCCACCTGCCGCAACGCCCGGCCTCACCGACGACGAACGCCGGACCATCGAAGACATGATGGCCAAAGGCACCTACGGCAGCATCCTGCTGGCCGCCAAAGACGTCGACAGCGAGTTCGAACGACTCCAGGCGAGCGACGCCGAGGTCGTTCAAGAGCCCACCGACCAGCCGTACGGCGTCCGCGACTGCGCCTTCCGCGATCCCGCGGGAAACATGGTCCGCATTCAGCAAGTCCCCTGATCCAACCCACCACCCGACTGACGCCGTCCGCTGCGACAGGGACGGCTAGTCAGTGCTGCCCGCCAACGTCTACTCGAACTACTCACTCAGGAGCTGTCATGACCGCCATCGAAACCGTCATTCTCGAAGTGTCCGACTCTGTCGCCGCAAAAGAGTTCTACTCCGCTGCGTTCGATCTTGGCGACACACTCACTTTCCGCGAGTCCGACGCCTCGACCTCGGGGTTCCGCGGCTTCGTGATGTCGCTCGTCGTCTCGCAACCGAGCACCGTCGACAGCCTGGTTGAATCCGCCCTCGCTGCTGGCGCCACGACGCTGAAACCGGTGGCAAAGAGCTTCTGGGGCTACGGCGGCGTCGTCCAGGCGCCGGACGGCACGATCTGGAAGGTCGCGTCCTCGTCGAAGAAGGAAGTCGGTCCGGCGACCCGCAAGGTCGACGACGTGGTGCTGCTACTCGGCGTCGACAACGTCAAGGCGACCAAGAAGTTCTACGTCGACCGCGGCCTTGGCGTCGCAAAGAGCTTCGGCAGCAAGTACGTCGAATTCGACACTGCGGGTTCGCCCGTCAAGCTCGCGCTCTACGGACGCAAGGCGGCAGCCAAGGACGCCGGCGTGGACCCAGCGGGGACCGGCTCCCACCGCGTGGTGATCGGTGGCGACGCCGGACCGTTCACCGACCCCGACGAATTCGTCTGGGAAGCGGCTAGCTAGCTGCGCAGCTGGGCGCCGGCGCATCTTCCGACAACGGTTTGCCTGCAGGCAGCGTGTAGACGACGTCCAAGATCACGGGTGTCGTTCCCAGATTGAACCCGGCGTGGACTTTGTCCGCGCCGGGCGGCTCGTTGATGATCTGGCCGGCGTTGTAAATCGCGGGGACGCACTTCTCGTCCGGATGAGTCAGCGTGCCCGCGCGCACGTAGGCGTAGATCGGGCCGTCGTGATAGTGCCAGCCGGTGGTGCCGCCAGGCGCGATGGTGATCTCGCGAACCACGACATCTGCGGCACCCGCGATCATCGGCACCAAGCCAGCGGGAATTTGTGCTTGCGTCAGGATCACGCCGGTCACCCCGGAACTCGGCGTGGCCTGCGCAGCACCCGGATACAGGGCACCTGCGACAAGTGGAGTGACAACGAGGGCGATCTGAAGGCTACGACGCATGGCATGAGGGTATTCCGTGGCGGTCGTCACACGTGCCGATCGGGGGAACATCACCCGCGCGTCGTGGGTTGTGTGCACTGTGTCGCTTTCACCAACACCGCTCGAGCCCCTGTTCACACCGTTCGCCGCGTCGTCGCTGCACCTACGGAACCGGTTCGCGATGGCGCCCATGACGCGCGCCAAATCGCCTGGCGGGTTTCCAAACGCCGAAAACGTCGACCACTACCGCGCCCGAGCCGCAGGTGGCGTCGGACTGATCATCACCGAAGGCACCTACGTCAAGGCACCGGCCGCGGGACCGCGCAGCGACGTTCCCCGCTTCTACGGCAAGCGAGCCACGTTGGGCTGGAGCGCGATCGTCGACGCGGTCCACGCCGAGGGGTCCGCCATCATTCCCCAGCTGTGGCACACGGGTGTCACCCGCGGCACGGATCCGGACTTCGAGGCCGAGATTCCGTCGATCAGCCCGTCGGGGATCGACCTGTCCGGCAACCCGCTGGGCCACGAAGTGACGACCGACGCACTAGAAGACGTCGTCGCGGGCTTCGCCCACTCTGCGCGGCTGGCACAGAGTCTCGGCTTCGACGGTGTCGAACTCCATGGCGCACACGGCTATCTGCTCGACGAATTCTTCTGGGACCGCACCAACCGGCGCACCGACCGTTACGGCGGCAGCATCGCACGCCGCGCAACGTTTCCCGCGGAAGTTGTTGCCGCAGTTCGCGATGCGGTCGGACCGGATTTCGCGATCGTGTACCGCTATTCCCAGTGGAAGGCGGGAAACTTCGACGCGCACATTGCGTCCAACCCGCACGAGTTGGAGGAGCTGCTGACTCCTCTGGTCAACGCAGGCGTCGACGTTTTTCACACGTCGACGCGCAGGCACTGGGTGCCCGGTTTCGAATCCTCGACCGATCCCACGGGCCTCGCAGGCTGGACCAAGAAGGTCACCGGGCTGCCGGTCATCACAGTCGGGTCGGTCGGCGTCGAGACCGTATTTCACTCCAAAGGCGCGCCACCCGCAGAATCGAGCTGGCAGCGGCTCGACTACCTCACCGAACAGTTCGAACGCGGCGAGTTCGACGTTGTAGCCATGGGTCGTGCCTTGCTGGCCGACCCGGCGTGGGTGGAGAAGGTCAGGTCCGGGCGGCGGGACGACATCGTCGCGTTCGACCGGCCGCGCGCTTCCTGACACACTCGCCATGTGAATCGTCGTCAGTTCCTCGGCCTCGGGGCGTGCACGGTCGTGGGTGCCGCGGCGGCCGCCGGGGCGGGGTTGTTCTTGCTCGACGAGCCCACTGGGACCGGTCACGTGTCGAGCGCCACGTCGACGCCGACGACCCCTAGCGCGGCGCCGACGACCACAACGACGACGACCGCACCTGTCACTCCGGCGTCGACCACGAGCGGGTCGTTCCGGTCCGCCGCGCGCAACGGCATCGAGACTGCGTGGATGTTGCATCGACCGGCGTCGACCACGCCGTTGCGCCCGGTGATCGCCCTGCACGGCAAGGGCGGCAATCATTCGATGGTCTTCGACCTCGGAGTGGAAGCCCTACTGGCACAGGCGATCCAGAATGGCACGCCACCCTTCGCCGTCGTCGGCATCGATGGCGGCGACGGATACTTCCATCGCCGCGCAACCGGCGAAGACTCGGGCAAGATGGTCGTCGACGAGATCATCCCACTACTCGCGACCATGGGCCTCGACACTTCCCGCGTCGGCTTTCTCGGCTGGTCGATGGGCGGCTACGGATCCCTTTTGCTCGGCGGGCAACTCGGTCCGCAACGGACTGCCGCGATCGCCGCGGTCAGCCCCGCATTGTGGACGTCGGCGGGAGCAACTGCACCCGGGGCCTTCGACGGCGCCTCGGATTACAACGCCAACGACGTCTTCGGCCGGACCGCCGCATTGGCCGACATCCCGGTTCGCATCGACTGCGGCACCAGCGACCCGTTCTACAGCGCGGCGCAGAAGTTCGTCTCGGAGTTGACCACACCCCCGTCGGGCAGCTTCTCCCCCGGCGGCCACGACGGCAACTACTGGCACGGTCAGCTCATCGGCGAACTGGAGTTCCTCGGCTCGAACCTGGCGAAGTAATTCGGTCGAGCTGTCGAAATCAGGTCCGCAGGTTCGACGCATTGGTAGAAGCCGCCAAGCGAAGGGAACCTGATGTCTGCCGATCACCTCACCCAGATCGATGCGTCGATCGAATCGCTCATCGACGTCGTCGCTGGTGACAGCCGGTTGTGTGAACTGCGCAGGACCTCGAAGTACGTGACCCTGCGGCTGCGCAACGGACGCCGCATCGACGATCCGTCAGGACGGCTACAGCCCGGCGCGCGCGGCTCCGCAAGCATCAAGCTGCGGACGATTGCCGACGTCGACCCGGAGCTATTTGCGGACTGGCTGGTCCAGGCCGCGGCCCTCGGACCGTGAGTGAATTTCACCCCTGCAGGGGTCAGACGCGCGCACGGGCGAGCTCGCGAGCACCGGCGCGATAACGCTCTGCCACCAGGTCGACGACGTCGGGATGCACGCCCAACGGTTCACCGACGCCGTCAGCGCCCGCTTGGTGGAGCCGCCCCTGAAAGAGCCCGTGCGCCAACAAGTACGACGCGACGAAGACACGACGTTGCCCGGATTCACGTAACTTCTCTACGACGTCGGCGACGCGGGGTTCGCCCGTCGCGACGTAGCCGATGTGTACGCGGCTACCGACGCGATCGGCGAGCATCGAAGCCGCGCGTCGAACGTCGGCCAAGGCCCGCTTGTCCGACGACCCCGCTGCGGCAAGGACGACGGCGTCGCCGGGGCGCCAGCCTGCCTCGCGCAACCGTCGATGCTGCACACGCGCAAGCACAGGATCGGGTCCCATGGCACGAGTGACGGCGACATCGAAGCCCTCGACTTCACGCTGGACGTCGGTATGCACGTGATAGCCGGATGCCAGGAATGCCGGCACGACGACGGCGGCCTCGCCGCCGAGGTCTCGCAGCGTTTCCGACGGCGACGGACCGAGTACGTCGACGAAGGACACGTGAACACGCGGAACCTTCGCCGACAGCGCCTCCGCAAGCGCAGCAATCATTTCCACGCCGCGTGCACTTCGAGTTCCGTGCGCGACGAGCACCAGTGGTGGGGTCATGAGCGGTCCGAACTGTTGTCGACACACTCCGCCGGATCGAGGGCCAGCCGGTAGCCGCGTTTGACGACCGTCTGAATCGCCTTCGGCGTACCGAGCGCGGCACGCAACCGAGCGATCGCCGTCTCGACCGCGTGCGTGTCTTCACCGCACCCGGGCAGAGCGGCCAGCAGGTTCTCGCGAGACACCACGCGACCAGGCTGCCTGGCGAGCGTGCGCATCAACGCCATCGACGCAGGCGGTAGCTGCCTGACCTCGCCATCGACGACGACACAGCCTCCTCGGACGCTCAGCACATGACCGTCGGCCTGAATCCTGTTGGCACGCCTTGGAAGTTCGTCGGCGATATGGCGAGCCAACGCACCGAGGCGCGCACGGCCGGGCATCGACGTGGCAACGCTGAGTTCCTCGAGCGGCGCTGCCGTGATCGGTCCGACGCAGGCCGCGAGCACGCGACCGCGCAGCGAATACAGCAGCGGTTCGATGAGACCTGTTTCCTTGGCACGCATCAACATCGACGCAACAGCAGGCGCGCTCGTGAAGCTCAAGCAATCGAGACCGGACGAGACAGTCAGCTCGATCATGCGGTCCATGGGCGACTGGTCGTCGGGCGGCGTCCACCGGTAGACAGGGACGGCAATCACCTCGGCGCCCGCGCAGCGCAGCACCTCACAGAAGTCCGGGATTGGCTCCCATTCGGTTGTCGCACCGTGCAATTGGACCGCGATGCGGACACCTTCGACGCCCTCGGCCAACAGGTGATCGAGCACCTCCGCGGACGATTCCGACGCCGGTGACCACTCTTCGCGCAGATCGGCGGCGCGAATGGCACCCTTCGCCTTCGGTCCGCGTGCGAGGAGTCGGGTGCTGCCGAGCGCTTTCGTCAATTCCTCGGCGACACCCCAGCCTTCTGCGGCTTCCATCCAGCCGCGAAAGCCGATTCCCGTTGTCGCGACTGCAATTTCGGGTGGGTTGGCCACGATGTCACGGGTGACGCGTTCCAATTCCGTGTCGTCGGACAGCGGGATGATCCGAATCGCGGGCGCGTGGATGACCGACGCACCACGACGGGTCAGCAACGTGGCGAATTCTTCGGACCGGCGAGCGGCTGTGACACCGATGGTAAATCCGGCCAGCGGCGTTGGGTTTTCGTCGTCGATCATGTGCTTGTCGACGTTTCGCGTTTGAGGTTGCTGTGGACCTGAACGACACCGGCCCAGACCCGCACTTCATAGACGGGCAGACGTACGGACTCGTCGTCCAGGCAGCGACCGTCGACCAACGAAAAAACCTGCTTCAGCAGAGGCGACGCGACGGTCGGCTCGCCTTTTCGGTCACCGACGATCCCACGAGACATCACGGCGGCGCGACCGAACGGATCGATGTTGCCGACCGCGTACAGTCCGCCATCTTCGAGCAGGAACAAAGCGACCTGCTCGCCTCCGCGAAGGAGCACAGCAACTCCGCGGCCGGGGATCAAATGTCGCAACGGGCAAGCGGAGGTCCATTCGAGGCGGCCATCGCCGACGCTGGTGCGCCGGGCGTTGCTGAGGACGTGCACGGTCGTGTCGAGTGAAGTCATCGCAGTCCCTCCTTGTTGTTAATCAGTTGTACGGCGCTGGTGTTACTTGGGCGTTAAGGCGACATGCCCCACGGGTAAGGGCGTTCTCAAACCGGCATTGTCGGCATGCCCATGAGCACCGGTACCTTGCGCGGCCCGGTCTCGTCGAACACGACCGTCGGGTCTGCCTCGTCCGGCGCATTGACGAAAGAGACGAAACGAGAAAGCTTTTCGGGGTCCTCCAGAACGCCTGCCCACTCGTCCTTGTAACCGATCACGTGCTTTTCCATCGCGGCCTCGAGTTCGGCAGCAATTCCGAGACTGTCGTCACAAATAACGGCTTTCAGGTGCTCCAGCCCACCTTCCATCGCATCGAGCCACGGCGCCGTCCGCTGCAGACGATCCGCTGTGCGGATGTAGAACATCAGGTAGCGGTCGATGTAGCGGATCAGGGTTTCGTCGTCGAGATTGCCCGCCAGGAGCACCGCATGCTTGGGCGATTGCCCGCCGTTGCCTGCGACGTAGAGATTCCAACCGTGCTCGGTGGCGATGACGCCGACATCCTTGCCACGCGCCTCGGCGCATTCACGCGCGCAACCCGACACACCGAACTTCAGCTTGTGCGGCGAGCGCAATCCGCGGTACCGGTTTTCGAGATCGACGGCCATGCCGACGGAATCCTGGACACCGTAGCGGCACCACGTCGAGCCGACACAGCTCTTGACCGTCCGCAGCGACTTGCCGTACGCCTGGCCGGATTCCATCCCCGCATCGACGAGACGCTGCCAGATGGCAGGCAGCTGTTCGACTCTCGCACCGAACAGGTCGATGCGTTGGCCGCCTGTGATCTTGGTGTAAAGCCCGAAATCCCGTGCAACTTCACCGATCACGATCAGTTGCTCAGGCGTGACCTCGCCACCTGGCATCCGCGGCACCACCGAGTAGGTGCCGTTCTTCTGAATGTTGGCGAGGAAGTGGTCGTTGGTGTCCTGCAGACCCGCTTGCTTGCGGTGCAGGATGTGGTCGGAATCGGTCGACGCGAGAATCGAGGCGACCACCGGCTTGCAGATGTCGCAGCCAGTTCCCTTGCCGTACTTGGCGATCAGAGCCGAGAACGTCCGCGTCTGCGTCGCACTGACGATCTGGAACAACTCCGCACGAGACTGCTCGAAGTGCTCGCACAGCGCCTTCGACATGACGACACCCGACGACGCAAGCAGCTGCTTGATCATCGGAAGGCAACCGCCACAGGTGGTTCCAGCGCTTGTGCATTTCTTGACCGCTGGGATGTCGCACGCGCCGTCGGCGATAGCGCCGCAGATCGCGCCCTTGGTCACCGCGTTGCAGGAGCAGATCTCGGCGTCGTCGGGAAGTGCACCGACACCGACCTTTTCGCCTGCGGGCGAGATAAGAGACGCGGGGTCGCCAGGCAGCTCGCGACCGACGAGCGGCCGCAGGACCGAGTACGCGCTCGCATCGCCGACCAGAATTCCGCCGAGCAGAATCTTGGCATCGTCGGAGACGACGAGCTTGGCGTAGGTGCGCTTCGCGGCATCGCTGAGCACGACTTCGAGTGCACCGGGGGTCGCGGCATGCGCATCGCCGAAGCTCGCGACGTCCACGCCGAGCAGCTTCAGCTTGGTCGACAGATCGGCGCCTGGAAATTCTGCCGCGCCACCGAGCAGCCGATCGGCGACAACTTCAGCGGTCGAATAGCCAGGGGCGACGAGACCGTAGCAACGGCCCTCGACAGCGGCGACCTCGCCGATCGCATAGATGTAGGGGTCCGACGACGCACCGCCGAGGTCGGTGACGATGCCGCCGCGTTCGCCGATTTCGAGGTCGGCGTCACGGCCGAGCTGATCCGCGGGCCGAACGCCGGCCGAGAACACCAGCAGCGCCGCGTCGATGATCGAGCCATCGGCCAGGTGGACGTCCAGGCCGGAGCCGTCCTCGCGCTTTTCGATACGCGCTGTGCCGACGCCTGCGTGAACGGTCACGCCCAAGTCCGTCACGAGCCGTTCGAGCAGCGCGCCACCACCCTCGTCGACCTGCAAAGGCATCAACCGTGGTGCGAACTCGACGACGTGCGGCGTCATGCCGAGCAGCTTGAGAGCGTTCGCGGCCTCCAGCCCGAGTAGGCCGCCACCGACCACGACGCCGACCGCGCCAGGCTCGGCTGCCTCGGCTGCGGTGCGGATGCCGTCGAGGTCGGCGAGTGTGCGATAGACGAAGCATTCGGGCAGATCATGGCCGGGAATCGGCGGGACGAACGGATACGACCCCGTCGCCATGACCAGCGCGTCGTAGCTGAAGATGTCACCGGTACTCGTCGTCACCTTGCGCGAGTGCCGGTCGATCGACTGCGCGCGTTCGTTGAGCCGAAGCTCGACCAGCGCGTCATCGTCGTAGGTGTTGCCAGCCAGGGCCAGTTCCTTCGGGTCCCAGGCGCCGACGTAGGAGGACAATCCGACGCGGTCGTATGCAGGCAACGGTTCGTCACACAGGATGGTGACCTTCCATTCGCCCGCCTCGTCCCGGGCGCGCAGTGCCTCGACAAACCGGTGTCCGACCATTCCGTGCCCGACGACGGCCACGTTCTTGGGCGACACTGCTTTCGGGGACATGCTTGCTCCTTCTTGAAGATTTTCGATCGGCGCATGGAAACACTCCCGCTGCGTCGTCTCGACGACGACGCAGCGGGAGTGCAAGCGTCATACCGAGACAGAGACCTTGTCGTCGGATTCGCCGGTGACTGCGGGAGTTGCCTCGACCGTTTCTGGTGTCTTGGGCGACGGGGTGCGCAGGAAGACGGCCCATGTCACGATCGCGCAGACGACATAGAACGCTGCGAACACCATGAATGCGCTGGTAGCGGACTTGTCCGCACCGAGGTAGGACTGCCGGAGCACCAGGTTGATGAGCACACCACCGAAGGCGCCGATCGCACCGGCGAACCCGATGAGGGCGCCGGACATGTTGCGCGACCACGCTGCCTGCTCGAGCCGCGTCTTGCCTTCGAGGCTCTTGCTCTTGGCCTCGAAGATCGACGGGATCATCTTGTAGGTCGAGCCGTTGCCGATGCCGGACAGGATGAACAATGCGATGAACGCGACGATGTAGGTGACCAGCACCGCGCCGCTCGCGCCGGGGCGACCGTCGTTGTCATCGATGATGCCCGCCGTGACGAGGACACCTGCCGACACCATCATCAGAACGAAGGTGAACAGCGTGACCTTGCCGCCGCCGATCTTGTCGGACAGCTTTCCGCCGAACGGGCGCGAGATGGAACCGAGGAGTGGTCCGAGCCACGCGATCTGAGCAGCATGCAGTACTGCCTGGGGAGCCGTCTGGCCCGAGGCGACGAAGTTGATGTTGAGCACCTGGCCGAACGCGAAGCTGAAGCCGATGAACGATCCGAAGGTGCCGATGTAGAGGAACGCCATGACCCAGGTGTGGCTGAACTTGAACGACTCGGTCATGTACTTGAGGGTGGTCTGCTGGTTGGCCAGGTTGTCCATGTAGATCGCCGCACCGACGGCAGCGAGACCACACAGGACCAAGTAGATGGCGCACACGATCTCGGGGCTCGTCTTGGAGACGAATGCGATGACGAGGAGGCCGATGATCTGCATTGCCGGCACACCGATGTTGCCGCCGCCTGCGTTCAGGCCGAGCGCCCAGCCCTTCAACCGCTGCGGGTAGAAGGCGTTGATGTTGGTCATCGACGAGGCGAAGTTGCCACCACCGAGACCCGCGAACGCCGCAACGATGAGGAACGTCGTGTAGGAGGTCTCCGGATGCTGGACGAAGTACAAGGTCAGCGCCGCCGGGACCAGCAACGCGACCGCGCTGAAGATGGTCCAGTTGCGGCCACCGAACTTGGCCGTTGCCACCGTGTAAGGAATGCGCAGGATAGAGCCGACGAGGGTCGGAACCGCCAGCAGGAAGAATTTGCCTGCCGCGTCGATGTGATAGACGTTCTGCGGCATGAAGAGCACCATGACCGACCAGATCGACCAGACCGAGAAACCGACATGCTCGGCGAAGATCGAGAAGATCAGATTTCGCTTGGCGATCTTCTTGCCGCCAGCCTCCCAGGCTGCGACATCTTCCGAATCCCAGTCTTCGATCCAACGCTTGCGCGACTGTGTAGTCACCAGGGCCTCCTGATTAGTTTTGGTGGCCCAACGGTAGGAAACGGGTATTGCCGGAATGATGCGCTGAATGTCCTTGGCGTCAACTGGTCCTCACCTCCTCGGCGTTTGCACAGTGAGGGTTTCGGACATGTTACCGGCGCATTGCTACTAGTGTTTCGAGGCCATCCAGGAGTCTTCCAACACCCGCGGCTTGCACGCGTGCCATGCAGATATGACGACGATCACAACTGCGATGGTCAACATCGCGAACGGCGCGAACCAGGAATGTGTGGCCTCGTGCAGCACTCCGAAGCAGAGCGGTCCGAGGCAGGACACTGTGTAACCGACACCTTGCGTGAACCCCGACAGCGCAGTCGCACCGGCTTGCGTGCGGGTACGCAGATTGATCAGGGTGAGCGACATCGGGAACGTGCTCGGCCCCAGACCCAGGATCACCACCCAGACGACGGGTGCCGCCATCGGTGCCATGAGCAGACCTGTGAAGCCGATGAGATAACACGTCGCGCACGCCACGACCACAGGGAACGGGTTTGCCACACGGGTGACCAATGTCGGCGCGCCCAGCGCCGCAGCCAACCCGGTGAGGGCGAAGATGCCGACCATGCTCCCGCCGAACGCCTGGCTTGCACCGGCGTCGGTGAACAATTTCGGTAACCACGTGAACATCGCGTAGGTGATCAACGAGGTCATGGCAAACATGCCCGCCATCCCCCAGGCGACCGGCGAGCGCCAGACCTGGCCTTTCGGCTCGATATGGCTCGTCACGATCAAACCGTGGTGATCGGCTCGGCGACCGCGCAGCACCGCCACCCACGGCGCCGCCGCCGCGAAGCCCAACAGCGCCCACATTCCGATCGAGACGCGCCAGCCGAATGCGTCGGCGACGGGGACCGCGACAAGCGCAGGCACGACCGTGCCGAGCTGGACCATCGTGATGTAGACCGAGCTCACGATGGCGAGGCGGTCCGAGAAATAGCGTTTGACCAGTGGTGGGATCACAACGTTGCCGATACCCATCCCGGCGAGCGCGAGACCCGACAGCAGCAAGAGCGAGCCGACATCGGACACGACCGACCGTGCCAGCATGCCGAACCCCGCCATCAGCATCGCCAGCAGCGCAGTCAGCTCCAAGCCGAGTCGCTTGGCGAAATAGGGCGTGAGCAGGCCGGACAGGGCGAACATCGCCGGGGGAACCATGCCGAAGATGCCGACGATGGTCCCCGAGAAACCGATGTCTTCGCTGATCCGCGCAGCCAACGGCGTGAAGGCCGTGACTCCGACGCGCAACGTGAGGGCCGAGACGATGATCGCGGCGAAAACGAGTACGCGACCTTCGAGCAGAGCGCGGCGTTCCAGCACTGGCGGCGGTGGCGTCTCGGCTATTGCAGTCACCGATAAATCATAGGATGACCGGATGACAGGAGCAAATGAGTTATTCTGTGTCCATGGAGCCGGTACGACGCAATAGCCTGATTGCGCAGGTCACCGACCAGTTGCGTCGGGAAATTCGAGAAGGCCGCTGGTCCGTCGGGTCGCGCATTCCGACCGAACCCGAGCTCACCGAACTCACCGGAACCGGGCGCAACACAGTCCGCGAGGCGGTCCAAGCGCTGGTCCACGCCGGAATGCTCGAGCGTCGGCAAGGCTCCGGCACGTTCGTCATCGCGGCATCCGATCTCGGTGGCACGCTGGGCAAATACTTCGAAGACGCGCGTGAACGCGACATTCTCGAGCTCCGCCAAGCCTTGGACACCACCGCGGCGGCGCTCGCGGCGAAGCGACGCAACGACGCCGATATCGCGAACCTGCTCGAACTGCTCGAAGCGCGCCGCCAATCGTGGGACGACGAAAACCCGGGAGCCATCGCCGCCGACGTACAACTCCACCGTGCGGTCGTCGTAGCCAGCCACAACGCCGTCTACCTGGAGTTCTACGACTCGCTGCTCCCCGTCATCGAACAAGGAATTCGCCAACGCACCGCCAAATCCGGCGACGCCTTCCACGAAGAGCACGCCGAACTCGTGCATGCCGTGATCGACGGCGACGCCGACCGCGCGGCCCGCACTGCGCGGTGTTTCTTCAACGACCTATTGGCCGAATACCAGCAACAGAGCCCCTCGTGAGTCTTTTAGGAGTCCAGGGACTCCTAAAAGACTCACAACAGCATTCGGACTAAGTCGGAGGTTCGAGCCAGACCCGGGAACGCCTCGGCGGTGGAGCGTGGGTGCAGCGCATGGACCGCAAGGCGAAATATCAACGCACGCAACAGCATCTGCGGCCATTCGGGGAGATCGTCCCAGCGTTGGAGCAGTCCGTCGTCGGCGCCACCCCAGGAGAGCGCGTCGACGACCGCCACGCCCGACGCCCACGGCGCCGGCCGCCAGTACGGCGTGATGTCGGCAAGTCCGGGCGCCATGCTGCCGGAGAACAGAACAGTGCCGAACAGGTCACCGTGCACCAACTGCGGCGGCGTATGGATCGGTTTGCGCAGCGACGCGAGTTGCCCGATCAATTCGATGCTGCGTTTGCCGTCCGGCGACGTCGATTGCGGCGGCAGCGCACCACGCATGCCACGCAGTGGGACCGCTTCCCACGCCGCACGGTCCGCGGCGACGAACACGTCGACATCGACCCATGGGGCCGCGGGAGGTTGCACCAAGAAACGTGGCCGCTCGAGCTGCGCCGTCACCGCGTGGAGCCGCTGCGCCACCGATACGACTTCGTCATGACGCGGTTCCGGCGCCCCTTCGATGAAGGTGTCCGCGCGCCAGCCCGACACAACGTAGCGGCCATCGGTTGCGCGTACAGGCTTCGCAAGCCGAAGTCCGTCGACCTCTAGCGTCTCGCGCACTTTCGCCGACCAGGCGGCCCGAGCGTGGTCGGCGATGGGTGACAACACCACATCACCGCAGCGCCAACCGCCGTCCCAGTCCGCGAGCGGAACCGGATCGACGCCACGCAAGCCGAAGGTCGAGCGCACGTGTTCGGGGGGTTCGACTGAGCTCACAGCCGTCACGGTACCGGCGCAAACCCGCAGCACCGCGTAGGCGCTACACGGAACTGTGCGTGAATTTGGCCCCTCTGGGGGTCAGACGCGCGCACGGGGGCACGGTTAGTAGACAGGCAGGCTGGTGTCGACCTGGCGAGCCCAGGCGATAACACCACCCTGCAAATGCGTGGCGTCGGAGAAACCTGCCTTCTTCAACGCTGCCAAAGCTTCCGCCGAGCGGATACCTGTCTTGCAGTGCAACACAATCGGCTTGTTCTGCGGGAGCTCGGCGAGCGCTTCGCCGGACAGGATGCGGTCCTTCGGGATCAAGGTCGCGCCCGGCAAATGGACGATGTCCCATTCGACTGGCTCGCGGACGTCGATGATCGCCACGTCCTTACCTGCCTCGAGCATCTCGTGCAGCTCTTGGGCCGTGATCGTCGAACCCTCTGCGGCAGCCTGACCTTCGTCGGAGACGACACCGCAGAACGCGTCGTAGTCGATGAGGTGGGTGATCGGCTCCCGTGCCGGGTCGCGGCGCAGTTTGATCGTTCGGTAGCTCATGTCGAGTGCGTCGTAGACCATTAGACGGCCGAGCAACGGATCGCCGATACCGGTGATCAGCTTGATCGCCTCGGTCACCATGACCGAGCCGATCGAGGCGCACAGCACTCCGAGGACACCACCTTCGGCGCACGACGGCACCATTCCCGGCGGCGGCGCTTCGGGATAGAGATCCCGGTAGTTGAGACCGCGACCGTCGGGCGCATCTTCCCAGAAGACCGAAACCTGACCCTCGAACCGGTAGATCGATCCCCACACGTACGGCTTGCCTGCGAGCACCGCAGCATCGTTGACGAGGTAGCGCGTCGCGAAGTTGTCGGTGCCGTCGAGAATCAGGTCGTACTGGCGGAAGATCTCGATCGCGTTCTCGGGTTCCAGGCGCAGCTGATGCAGCCGGACCTCGACATGCGAGTTGGCTTCCTTGATCGAGTCGCGAGCGCTCTCACCCTTGGGCCGGCCGATATCGGACTCGCCGTGGATGATCTGGCGCTGCAGGTTCGACGAATCGACCTCGTCGAACTCGACGATGCCGATGGTTCCCACACCGGCCGCGGCAAGGTAGAGGAGTGCTGGCGAGCCGAGGCCACCGGCGCCGATGACCAGAACTTTGGCGTTCTTCAGGCGTTTCTGACCGTCCACACCGAGATCAGGAATGATCAAATGTCTGCTGTAGCGCGCAACTTCATCCCTGGTCAGTTCCGCGGCCGGTTCGACCAACGGGGGCAATGACGACACGTCGACTCCTTAAATCGGGGCATTCACAGTCGTACAACAGCTCGGTGGCCTTCGATCATCCCCTCGGGTAGGGCCACGGGTTGAACCTGCACACTTTGCCGTCCATCGGCACGACGCCTTCGGGGTCCAGCGTCGCGATGTCGTTATTCGCAGTGCCGAAGGACTGTTGCATCATGATCGGCGCCAGCCCGCCGTCGACGTCGCACGGCTGATGCTGTTCGTAACCGATCGCGTGCCCGACCTCATGGTTGATCTGGTACTGCCGATACGAGCCGATATCGCCGTCGAACGCGATTGCACCGCGAACCCAGCGGGCCTCGTTCAGCACAACCCTGCCCATTCCCTGGTTGTAACAAGACGTGTCGAGCGGAATGTCGTAGCCGCACGCCTGCCGCGTCGTCATCTGAGTGGTCAGCGAAACTCGAAAGTCCGGCTGGCCCTGGTCGATTCGGCGAAACGCGAAGCGCGGATCCTTCGTCCAACTCTTCGGATTCGCGAGCGTCAGATCGACCATTCTCGCGAACGATTCGTCGCCGCCGAAGCTCGACGTGTCGGTGCCGTCCTCGACCTCGACGGTGTAGGTGAAGACATGCTCCTGACCAGCCCCGACCTGGTTGGTCCCGCCGAGCACGATGTGCCACGTTCCCGCGCCTGCCTCGGTGAACGGTCCGCCGTCGGGTAGGGCCCCGGTGGGGATGTTGGCGGCGAATTTGCCACTACCGGGCGGGGGCGCACCGATGGTGGCGCTGCCCTTGGTGTTGGTGCTGAGAATTCCGAAGCCTGGATCGTCGAGACCTTCGACCGAGTCGGTGACGTTGCGGATCGCGTCGTAGCCGACCACGACCGTCAGAATTGCGAGGAACGGTATGGCATACGCGCGCCACCCGTACGTCGTCACAAATCGCCCGACGCGGCTCTGCTTCTTTGTGCGGCGTTCTGGACGTTGCGGCCGGGTTTTTCCGTCGGCGCGCGTCGTCGGATCCCATTGGGCCCGCAGCGGTTGATGGGTGCGTCCCGCTGCGGCGTAATGCGATTCCACATGGCCACTACGGCGCGACTCGTCGACGTCTGCGTCCCACTCGTCGAACGGCGACGGGGGGCGCCCGGCGGTCGGTAAGGACCCCCGCTCACGCGGTCCTCCGTGCTCGGTCACAAGTCCACATTCTCACAGTCAGGTGGTGTCGCTACTCTGCGCACCTCAACCGTCCGTCGAGGACAGTGCTGATCGCGGTGACGCAGGCGCGGGTATCGTGGCGAGACGATACACCCGAGAGAGCGGCGAATGTGATTGGAAAAGATATGACCGGCCTGGCCGACAGGACGCCGGTCGCCACACGACGCGGCACACGACTTCCGAAAGACGAACGGCGCCTGCAGCTGCTGGCAGCGGCCAGCGAGGTCTTCGTGATGCGCGGTTACCACGCGTCGGGGATGGACGAGATCTCCGAATGCGCCGGGGTGAGCAAGCCGGTCCTGTATCAACACTTCCCGAGCAAGCTCGATCTCTACATCGCCGTGCTCCAGCGCTATGTCGACAGCCTCATCGCGGGCGTGCGCCAGGCCTTGCGTTCGACGACCGACAACCGCCAGCGTGTACGGGCAGCCGTCGCTGCCTACTTCGACTTCGTCGACCATGACGCGCAAGGCTTTCGACTGGTTTTCGAATCCGATCTCATGGGTGAACCGCAGGTCCAAGCGCGGGTCGAACTGGCAACCGAGGCGTGCGTCGACGCCGTCTTCGATCTGGTGAGCCACGACTCCGGCCTCGATCCGTACCGGGCACGCATGCTGGCGGTCGGGCTGGTCGGGATCAGTCAATTCACAGCGCGCTACTGGCTGGAAGCAGACCGCCCCATTCCGAAAGAAGACGCGGTCGATACCACGGTCGCTCTCGCATGGGGCGGTCTGTCACACGTGCCGTTGCAGCCCAGCTGACATCAAGCTGCTAACAACTAGCTGCTTACAACGAAGCCGACCCGGCCGCCCTGCGACGCACCGATCTCGACGTAGGAGACCTTGCTCGACTGCACGAGGTACTTGCGTCCTTTTTCGTCGGTGAGCGTGATGACCCCGCCGTTGCCGAACGCCTCGTTCACCACGGCCTCGACCTCCGCCGGAGTCTGTCCGCTCGTGACAACCAATTCGCGCGGGCTATCCGAGATACCGATCTTGACCTCCACGGCCAACCTCCGCTGTGTGCTCGATTTCGACTGCTTCGACTTTCGTGACCAGGCTAGTGCAGACTGCGAGCGCGTATGGACGCGCGCACTGTGCTCTCAGCGAACAACGGCTTAGACCAGGCCGAGCAGCTCCATGCGCTGCGCGTGACTGTCCTGCATCCGGTCGAAGAGGGCGACAATATCGCCGAGCGCGCCTGCGGCGGTGATCATCAACTCGGTGAGATCGTCGCGCTGCGCCATCACGTACTGGGCCTGGGTGATCGCTTCGCCCAACAGCCGTCGACCCCACAACATGAGCCGATCCTTTTCCTGCCGGTTGGCCAGAACTGCGGACCGCACTTCCTCGACGACGAACTCCGAATGACCGGTATCGGCGAGGACATCGCGCACGACTCCCGCGATCTCCGGCGCCAACGCGCCCGCGATCTCACGGTAGAAATCGGCAGCAATTCCGTCGCCGACGTAGAACTTGACCATCGACTCGAGCCAGGTGGATGGGCTCGTCGACGCGTGATAGGCATCGAGCGCACGGACATACGGCGCCATGGCATCGAAAACGTCGACGCCGCGATCGGACAGCGCGCGCTCGACGGTCTTGAAGTGATTCATCTCGGCCGCGGCCATTTTTGCGACCGCCACCTTGCCGCGCAGACTCGGCGACAGCTGCGCCTCTTCGACGAGCCGGTAGAACGCCGATATCTCGCCGTAGGCCAGCACCGCGAATAACTCCGGAACGCCGGGGTGATCCAGCGCGACAGACGGCGTCAGCTCAGCAGACGAATTTGCTCCCATGACCGACAAGCCTAATCGCATTGCGGAGGTGCGTGCGCTGGTCCGGTCGGCGTCGATTCCACCATTTGGACGCGGCACGGTACCATTGACCTGGGTAACCGCTCGTATCGGCAATTTTCATATTGAGGCCGACGCGGATTATCCACCGATAATGTGCGCGCACCTGATCCGGATTGCTGCTGAGATCGCGAAGAATTTTCACGAATTCCTACGCTGAGGCGAGCAGCGAAATCACACCGGATTCGAGGGCAATCGGACTGTAAACCACAGGCCTGGCCCACACCTCGTGCGTGCAGAGGCAAGAGGAAGGCCAGTCCCCTGAGCAAGATCACCATCGACGACGAACCCGGCGTAGCCGAGACGTTCCTCGACGCAAAATTAGACGACACCCACACTCCCCCAACCTTCGCTGAGCTGGGCGTTCGCGACGAAATCGTTCGCGCGCTCGCCGAAATCGGCATCGATCGCACCTTCGCTATCCAGGAGCTGACGCTTCCGCTCGCGCTCGCAGGCGAAGACCTGATCGGCCAAGCCCGCACCGGCATGGGCAAGACTTTCGGCTTCGGTGTTCCGCTGTTGCACCGCATCGCTTCGGCCGATACCGGAACCGCTGTGCTCGACGGAACGCCCCGCGCTTTGATCATCGTTCCCACCCGTGAGCTGTGCGTTCAGGTCGCTTCGGACCTCGAAAATGCCGGTAAGTACCTCCGTGGTGACGACCGCAAACTGAAGGTCCTCTCGATCTACGGCGGTCGCCCGTACGAGGCGCAGATCGACGCTCTCCGTAAGGGCGTCGACGTGGTCGTCGGTACCCCGGGCCGCCTGCTCGACCTCGCCAACCAGGGTCATCTGATTCTCGGCAAGATCGGCGTTCTCGTCCTCGACGAGGCCGACGAAATGCTGGATCTCGGCTTCCTGCCGGACATCGAACGAATCCTCAACATGGTGCCCGATCGCAGGCAGACCATGTTGTTCTCGGCGACGATGCCCGGCCCGATCATCACCCTCGCCCGGACCTTCCTGAGCAGGCCGACGCACATTCGCGCCGAAGAGGCGCATTCGTCGTCGGTGCACGAAAGCACGACGCAGGTGGTCTACCGGGCGCATGCACTCGACAAGGCCGAAGTGATCGCGCGCGTGCTGCAGGCCCGCGGCCGCGGCGCCACGATGATCTTCACCCGCACAAAGCGCACCGCGCAGAAGGTCTCCGACGACCTCGCCGACCGTGGTTTCGCAGTGGGCGCAGTGCACGGCGATCTCGGCCAGGTCGCTCGCGAGAAGGCGCTGAACGCCTTCCGTAAGGGCAAGATCGACGTGCTCGTCGCCACCGACGTTGCCGCGCGTGGCATCGACATCGACGACGTCACCCACGTCGTCAACTACCAGTGCCCCGAGGACGAGAAGACCTACGTCCACCGCATCGGTCGTACCGGCCGCGCGGGCAAGACCGGAATCGCGGTCACGCTGGTCGATTGGGACGACATCCCGCGCTGGCAGCTGATCGACAAGGCGCTCGGACTCGACAACCCCGAGCCGACCGAAACCTATTCGAGTTCGCCGCACCTGTTCGACGATCTCGACATTCCCGAGGACGCGAAGGGTTCGGTCAAGAAGGTGAAGCCGGTCGTCGAGGCCGCCGCTCCCGCCGAGGCCGGCTCCGACGAGTCCGACAAGCCCGCGCGGCAGCCACGCAAGCGCAACCGCACGCGGACTCGCTCGGGTAAACCGATCACCGCGGATGTCGAGCATCCCGCCGAGTCGGTCCAGGTCGAGGTCGAGGTCGCCTCGGCATCGCCCGAAAACTCGGACGCTCCCGCGCCTGCTCGTCGTCGCCGTCGTCGCCGCAAGCCCAACGCCGATTCCAACGCCGCAGCTGCGGTCACCGACACGGTTTCGGCAGGCGCGGAGTAACCTCGCAGCGTGCTTGCACCCGAGCGCCGTACGCGCGGCGATCTTGCCGTCGCGGCGGCGATTGTGGTGGCCATAGTCGTTGCCGCAACGCTGATTTGGCTACACAGCGACGCCCGAGGCACGACATCCATCACCGCTGGAACACCGATCCCGGTACCTGCGGCAGCAGTGCAGGTACCGGACCGCCTTGCCGAGCTCTGGCACGCCCCTGACGGAGCGATCGACGCTCCGCTGACTGTCGACGGTGCCGTGGTGACCGCGGACGACGGCACGGTCACCGGTCGCGATCCACAGACGGGCAATGCCCTCTGGAGCTACCAGCGCAACATGCCGCTGTGCGGCGTTGCGAGCGCATGGCATTCGGCGATCGCCGTGTATCGCGATCGCCGCGGTTGCAGCCAGGTCACTGCGCTCGATGGCGCAACCGGGCTACGCAAAGGCCACCGGACCAGTGAGGCCGACGATTCGGTGCACGTCACTTTCGACGGCACCTACGTCATGTCGCAGGGTCCGACGCGGCTGGAATTGTGGCGCTACGACCTCGTCCGCACCATCGAGTACGGGCACGTCGATGCGCCGGTCAACTCCCATTCGCAACCACGGTCCGGGTGCGATCTCCTGTCCGCAGCATCGAGCAGCAGCCGCCTGACCGTTCTGGAGCGATGCCCGGACGAACCCGCGCTTCGGCTCACCATCTTGAATCCCGCACCGAAAGACTCCCAGAAGCCCGAGGAGTACGGGTCGTCCACCTTGACGAATATCGTTGCCGCGCCTGCCGACGTTCGTGTGCTCGCGGTCTCCGGCGACCGCACAGCCGTGTACATCGACGGCGGCAGTTCGTCGGGGCCGGTGATCGCCACCTACGACGGCAGCGGAAAGGCCGTCGCCCAGTTCCCGCTCACCGCTCCCCTGGCGCCCAACGCGACCATCGAGAAGGTGGGTGTGGGGTTCACGCTGTGGACCGGCACCCAATTGGTCGCGCTGCGATCGGATTTCGCGCCGATCTGGGCGATCAACGGCGCGCTCGGTCCGGGGGTGTTGATGGCCGCCAGCGTCTTGGTGCCGATTCCTGGTGCGATCGCCGTCGTCGACCCGGTCACCGGGCAGCTGCGCTCGCAAATTCCGTTGGACCGCAAAGGAACCGAGACCACACCCATCACGATGGCAGTACTGGGCAACGTAGTACTCGAGCAACGCGGCAAAGAAGTATTTGCACTGGGCAGCTGACGCGATTATTCGCTGAAGGTGACCAATTCTTCGCCGCCCCACCAGTAACCGGCCAACGACTCGGCCAGTTCGCGGTACGCCTCGGCGCCTTTGTTCTTGCGTCCCGCCATGACCGTCGCGCCCGAAGCCGTCGCCTCGGCGAAACGGACCGTACGCGGAATCGCTGGGGCGAGCACAGGCATGCCGTAGCGGTCCGCAACGTCGGCAAGAACGTCGCGAGCATGGGTGGTGCGTGAGTCGTACAGCGTCGGCAGCGCACCGAGCAATTGCAGATTCGGGTTCGTGATCTGCTGGACCTCGGAGACGGTGCGCAATAGCTGACCGACACCGCGGTGGGCCAGCGTCTCGCATTGCAGCGGAACGAGGACCGCGTCTGCGGCGGTGAGCCCGTTCAGCGTCATGATGCCGAGCGACGGCGGGCAGTCGAGAATGATGACGTCGAACTCGTCGTGCAACGGCTTGAGCGCGCGCTTGAGCGCGAACTCGCGGCCAGGCTTCATCAGCAGCACGGCATCGGCACCCGCGAGGTCGATCGTCGCGGGCAACAGCGACACACCTTCGGCGGTGTCGAGCAGGACTTCCTTCGCGTGGATATCCGATGTCAGAACGTCGTAGATCGACACGTCCAAGCGGTCCGGATTATGGCCGAGCGAGAAGGTCAAACATCCTTGCGGGTCGAGGTCGACGACAAGAACGCGCTGGTCAAGGCCAACAAGCGCGGCCCCCAACGAAGCAACAGTCGTCGTCTTTGCGACGCCGCCCTTTTGATTAGCAACCGCAAGCACCATCGTCACGGTGACGATCCTTCCGTAAATTCTCCGATAGAGCGAACGCTTGCTCATAGCTAGCGTGGCGCGCGACAGACTGGTCTGTCGACCATCTGCCGAACCCCAAATGAAATCCTGCCGGTCGACATCGGCAACCCCACCCGAAGACATACGCGGGCACGGCATGATTACGCCCATGAATGCCCCCGATCCCCGGCTCATCGTTATGAGACACGGCGAGACCGAGTGGTCGAAGTCAGGCCAGCACACCGGATACAGCGACATCCCGCTCACCGACGTCGGCGAAGCGCAGGCGAAGGCGGCAGGGCCTGAACTCGCCACGCTGGAGCTTCGAAACCCGTTGGTGTTGTCGAGCCCCCGCCAGCGCGCGATCCGGACCGCCGAACTTGCTGGACTATCGATCGAGCGAACGTGGGACGACCTCGTCGAATGGGACTACGGCGAGTACGAGGGTTTGACCACCCCGCAGATTCGCGAGGTGGTCCCGGACTGGACCGTCTGGACCCATCCGTGTCCCGGTGGCGAGACGGCCGCCCAGGTGCAGGCACGCGCCGACACTGTGCTGGCGGAGGTCATGCCGCAGCTAGCCGATCGCGATGTCATCCTCTTCGGCCACGGGCATTTCTCGCGCGTGCTGATCGCGCGGTGGATCGGCCTGACGGCAGTCGACGGCGTGCGGTTCGGGATGGCCGCGGCGGCGTACTCGATCCTCAGCTTCGAGCGTGGAGTACATCAGGTCGTCGCCCACAGCGTCTGTGCATGGCAGAGCTGACCGGCGTCGAATGATTCGACGCGCAACGCCCGACGACGTCGACGCGATGGTCGGCTTGGTCTACGAACTGGCCGAGTACGAGAAACTTCGCCACGAGTGCACGCTGACCAGCGACCAACTACGGACCGCACTGTTCGGTCCGCAGCCAGCGTTGTACGCCCACGTGGTGGAGGTCGAGGGCGAGATCGTCGGGATAGCGATCTGGTTCCTCAACTATTCGACGTGGGACGGGGTACACGGCATCTACCTCGAAGATCTCTACGTGACGCCGCAACGGCGAGGAGCGGGCTACGGGCGGGCACTGCTCGCCGAATTGGCCCGCGAATGCACTCGCAAGGGCTACAGCCGGCTGGCATGGTCGGTCCTGGACTGGAACGCACCCTCGATCGCGTTCTACGAGTCGCTGGGCGCGATCGCACAGGACGAATGGACGACCTTCCGGCTCAGCGGTGGGGCGCTTGCGAATCTCGCGGCACGCGAAGACTGAGGGCCTAAGCCTGCGCGGACCAGCGGACCGCCGCAGGCGAGAAGAGCAGCACGAGCGAACTCAACACCACGACGCCCAAGAGCACTCCGTAGAGCGGCTGGTGCGAGTCGGTCAACAACGCCCAGGTCACCGGCAGCAGGAGCAGTTGCGCAACGACCGCTACCGCTCGGCCCCACCGATGCCCGAAGACGAGCGCAACGCCGGAGGCGAGGACAGCGCCGCCGAGAGCCAGGAACCAGATCGCCGTGCCATACCCGTTGGCTTGACTTTGATCGCTGCCCGCAAGACCACGGATGACGAGGACCACCGCTGTGACGACCGCGACCGCGCCCTCCAGCGCGACGAGCGAGCCCGCCCAGCGAATCGGCTTGGGAGGCGAGTTCGGCTCGGTCTTCGGCACGGCGTCCAGCGTATTGCAACCCCACCCGACCGACCGACCGTGGGTTTGCGCTCATGTCCGTTTAGGCTGGTGACCCGTGCGAGCACTGTTGATCGTCAATCCGAACGCCACGTCGACCACGCCGGCGGGCCGGGATCTGCTCGCGCATGCACTGGAGAGTCGAGTCGAACTCGCCGTCGCCCACACCGGTCATCGCGGCCACGCCGCCGAACTGGCGCAACAGGCTGCCGCGGACGGAATGGGACTCATCGTCGTGCACGGCGGCGACGGCACGGTCAACGAGGTGATCAACGGCTTCCTCCCCAAGCCCGTCCTCGGTCCAGCGAATTCGCTGTCCGCGGGCTGGATGCCGCGCATCGCGGTCGTGCCGGGTGGCTCGGCCAACGTCTTCGCCCGCTCGCTCGGAACGTCGTCCGATCCGGTGGTGGCCACCAACCAGCTGATCGACCTGCTGTCGTCGGATACGACAAGGCGAATCGGGCTCGGCTACGCGGACGATCGGTGGTACACGTTCACGGCCGGAATGGGCCTCGATGCGCGGGTGTGCGAAGCGATCGATTCGAGCCGCAACGACGGCCATGCGGTGACGCCTGCGCGCTACGTTCGGACGACGGTCCAAGAGTTTTTCAAGTCGAAAGGCAGCCATCCGACGCTGACCGTGGAGCTGGAAGGCGCCGAACCGGTGAGTGGCGTTCATTACGCGTTCGTTTCCAACTCGAGTCCGTGGACCTACCTGAACACACTCCCGGTACATACGAACCCCGGAACGTCGTTCGACACAGGACTCGGCGTGTTTGCCATGCGATCGACGAGCATGGTGTCGACCCTGCGGCTCGCAAGGCAACTGTTGACACCGGGCGCAGAACCCAAGTTGGACAAGCTATTTCGCGTCGACGACGTCCCGTGCGCCCGGTTCACATCGAGTGTGCCGATCGGTCTGCAGATGGACGGCGACTACCTCGGATTGCGCGAAGAAGTGGTGTTTCATTCGGTGCCGCAGGCGCTCGAAGTGGTGGCCCCGAAGCCCGATCCGAAGGGCTGACATCGGCCGCGAAGGTCCGACAAGAGGGCATGGCAGAACATTCGTTCGCACAAAATCCCATCTTTATAGTGCGAAAACAGGATTGACGGAGTAAAAAGGACTGCGGACCTCTGAAGGGGAGCCTAACAGAGTGATGTACCCCACGGAGCGCGGCATACCTATTGACATCTCGCGTGTTCGTGAAAGCATTCACAAGCAACCGTGCGGAAACATTCGAGACGCACAAGTAAACGTGTAACGACTTAGTGGTGCTGCAAATACGCACCCGACGAAGGAGCAGAGGATGGACTGGCGCCACAATGCAATCTGTCGTGATGAAGACCCCGAGCTGTTCTTCCCGGTGGGAAACAGTGGGCCTGCACTCGCGCAGATCGCTGATGCCAAAATCGTCTGCAATCGCTGTCCGGTGACCGCGGAGTGTCTTTCGTGGGCGCTGAAGTCCGGACAGGACGCAGGCGTATGGGGCGGAATGAGTGAAGACGAGCGACGCGCACTGAAGCGTCGCAACGCGCGGACGCGGGCACGTACTTCAGTTTGATCGAAGCGGAATGGGGCCCGGCACCTCGGTGCCGGGCATTTTTTTGTGCGCGAACCGGACTAACCACGTCCCGCCCGCCGACCCAAGGGCACTCGGAGAACCGCATCGGTCCCACCGCCGGTACCCGGATGTAGGCCGATCGAGCCACCGAGTTCCGCGGTCACGAGGGTGCGCACGATCTGCAAACCCAACCGATCGGACCGCTCTAGACTGAAGCCGGGCGGCAGGCCACGACCGTCGTCGTGAACAACCACGTCGAGCCAGCGCGCCGACCGCTCGGCCTTCATCGACACCGTGCCGACCGCACCAGGATCGAAGGCGTGCTCGATCGCATTCTGAACTAGTTCGGTCAGCACCATCACCAACGGCGTCGCCCGCTCGGCAGAGAAAACACCGAGCTTGCCTTCGCGTCGGATGTGCACGGGGGTCGTGCTGACGGTCGCGACGTCAGCCATCATCGGCACGAGCCGGTCGACGACGTCGTCGAGATCGACCTCCTCGTCCACCGACATCGACAGCATCTCGTGCACGGCAGCGATCGACGTGACGCGGCGGACCGACTCGGTCAGCGCCACCCGCGCCTCTTCGTTGTCCGTGCGGCGCGCCTGCAGCCTGAGTAGGGCGGCGACCGTCTGCAGGTTGTTCTTCACCCGGTGGTGAATCTCGCGGATCGTCGCGTCCTTGCTGAGCAACGCGCGGTCGCGCCGCTTCACCTCGGTCACGTCGCGGACCAGGACCGCCGCGCCCGCGAGGACCCCTTTGGGCCGCAGCACGAGGGTCCGCAGCAGCACGGTCGCGCCGTGCGCATCGACCTCCATTCGCCGGCCGGTCAGCCCTGCCAGCGCCGCGCGGATGTCGTTGACGACCTCCTGTGCGTCGAACGGATCGGTGATCAGCGACCGTGTCATCAGTGCGAGGTCTTCGCCGTTCAGCTCGGCGGACATGCCCATGCGGTGATAGGCGGACTGCGCATTCGGACTCGCGTAGACCACGCGGCCTTCAGTGTCCAAGCGGATGAATCCATCGCCTGCGCGTGGGCTGGAGTGCGTGGCCGCGCGATCCTCGGGTGTGGGATATGTTCCGTCGCTGATCATTTGGAACAGATCATCCGCGCATGCCGTATACGCCAACTCCAGGGTGCTGCGGATTCTCGAGCGCAAAAAGTCGGTGTCGCGGCTCAGCACCGCAATCACATCGTCACCGCATCGGACCGGAATTGCCTCGCGTAGGGACGCAGGCGGTGGCTGGTCGGACGTCGACCCGTCCGCGCGGACGATCTGCCCATCGATCAACGCGCGAATCACCTGCGGGTGTTCGGACTCGGACGCCAGCTTGCCGACGAGGTCTTTGGCGATGACGGTCGGCGCAGTCGTCGGCCTGCACTGCGCCACACAGACCACGGCGCTGCCCTCGCTGACCGGTCCGCTCCCGACCCACATCAACAGGTCCGCGAAGGAGAGGTCCGCAAGCAACTGCCAGTCCCCCACCACTCGCTGTAGGTGATCGACAGCAGCCCCTGGCAAGTCGGTGTGCTCGGCCAGCAATTCACTCAGCGTCGACATATCAGCTCGCTCTTCTAGGAGATCACTGCGATGAGGTCGCCTTGTTGGATGACGTCGCCGACCTTGACGTCCAACGAGGTGACGGTCCCCGCGATCTCAGCGAAGACGGGGATCTCCATCTTCATCGATTCCAGGATGACGAGCGTATCGCCCACAACGACATCGTCACCGGTCTTGGCGACCACCTCGAAGACAGTCGAAACCATCTCGGCGCGCACGTCTTCCGCCATACGAGCTCCTCATCCACGGGCCTGCGATCTACAGCCAACCACACGTGGGAGAATGGACTTCAACCGAAGGGAGTCCCACATGGGCAAGCGTGGCCGTAAGAAGCGTGACCGCAAGAACAACAAGGCCAATCACGGCAAGCGTCCAAACAGCTGATGCAACAAGGGCCCGGAGAAATCCGGGCCCTTGTCTTTTCCCTCGTGAGTCTTTTCGGAGTCCCTGGACTCCTAAAAGACTCACGAGGCGCTAGTCTTTTCCGAACACACCACCGGGGGGAACCAGTGGGCGCATTCGTCGTCTTGATCTTGATTGCCGTGCCGTTCTCGATTTGGGCAATCGTCAGCCCGAAGGGCATGTGGTGGGCAACCACAGCATGGAAATTTCGCGATCCCGATGCGAACGAGCCGAGTGACAGCTCCTACACGGTGACCAGAATCAGTGGCATCGTCGCGATTGTGGCCTTGGCCGTCATGGGCGGCATCGCACTCGCCGCTCAGCGCGACAACAATGAACGGGCTGATCAGCAAGCCGCCGCCGAGAGTTCGCGAAAGAACCCGCCCAAGTTCGATGCGCCGCCCGCGGAGGATCTCGGTCCGTTGCCGGTGATCGGCTATCGCCTCATGGCCAACGGCCAGATCGGTATTTTGCACTTCGCGCCACCGGTCTTGCAGTACAGACACTGCGACCCCGCTGCGTCAGCCGATGGTCTGGGCACGGCATTGGTCACGGTTCACGTTCACGGCCGCTTCGCCCCCCAGAAGGCGGGTGACAAAATCGCCGACTGCAAAGTTGACCGGTACATGATCCACGGCAAATACGTCGTAGCCACAGACTTCGCTTACGTCGGGACGGCAGCTGAGGGTCAAGTCGTCATGACCGACAGCCCGATCGGCACGAAGGACGGCACAATCGTGGCGCCTGCCGGCAACAACGTCGTGCCGCTTCTGCCCTAGGTCTCGGTTTCGCGGATGACTACGGTCCGGCGGATCTCGAGCGAGAGGCGCTGCCGTAAACGCTCGGGCGCGCGCTCGCCGCCGCATTTGCGGCTCAGCAGGTTCTTGATCTGCTCCTCGATGCCGTAGACCGCCAGGCATGAGCTGCAAGTATCGAGGTGATGCTGCAACCGCTTTCGGCTCTCTTGGTCGCACTCGTTGTCGAGTACGAGCCACACGTCAGCGATGACCGCTGAACAATCGAGTTCCAGATCTTCCGGGCCGCTCACGACGTAACCTCCTGCTCCGCCACAGCATCTTCGACGCTGTCGCGGTTGAATCCGCGTTCTCGCGCAACCTCACTGAGCAGGCCACGCAATTGCTTACGTCCACGATGTAGCCGGGACATCACTGTGCCGATCGGAGTGCCCATGATGTCGGCGATCTCCTTGTACGGAAAGCCTTCGACGTCGGCGTAGTAGACCGCCATCCGAAATTCTTCGGGAAGCTCCTGCAGTGCCGCTTTGATGTCGTCGTCCGGCAACGCGTCCAACGCCTCAACTTCGGCAGAACGCAGACCTTGCGACGTGTGCTCCGCAGTTGCCGCGAGCTGCCAGTCACTGATCTCGTCGGTCGGATACTGCGCAGGCTGCCGCTGCTTCTTCCGATACGAGTTGATGTAAGTGTTGGTCAGGATCCGGTACAACCACGCGCGGATGTTGGTGCCGTCCTTGAACGACCGGAACGCCGAAAACGCCTTGACGTAAGTCTCCTGCACCAAATCCTCGGCGTCGGCCGGGTTGCGGGTCATGCGCAGCGCAGCGCCGTAAAGCTGGTCGAGCAACGGGAGCGCATCGCGCTCGAACCGTTCGGCCAGTTCGGTATCGGTCTGGTCGCCGCCACCCACACGTGCCCCTTCGTTTGCTGTAGAGAACAAACTTACCTCTAGCTCGAGGGGACGCTCATCGCAGAGCACTGGCACCGAGGACTCCTTCATCTGTTTGCCTCTTCAACACACCGCACGCGATGCCTGTTCCCGACGTCCTAAGGTGACCGTATGGCCGCGTCCGCGACACCCGCCACGACACTGTTGGTGGCGCGTGGCGTGCCCCACAATGTGCACGCGTACGCGTACGCGCACGATCCGCGGTCGACGTCCTACGGCGACGAGGCGGTCGAGGCACTCGGGGTCGCCGCGGCGCAGGTGTTCAAGACCCTTGTGGTCGAGCTATCGAGCGCACGGTTGGCGGTCGCCGTGGTGCCGGTCGAGACGAAGTTGTCGTTGAAGGCGGCCGCGGCAGCGCTCGGTGCTGCCAAGGCGGTCATGGCAGACGTAGCCAAGGCGCAGCGTTCCACCGGCTATGTTGTGGGCGGAATTTCACCGTTGGGCCAACGTCGACCGCTCGCGACGGTCGTGGATTCGTCTGCGCTGCAATGGGATCGGATATTCTGCAGCGCCGGGCGCCGTGGGCTGGAAATCGAACTCGCGCCCGACGATCTGGTCGCGCTGACCTCTGCCGTCGTCGCGGACATCACAGCAGGCTGATCTGCTCCGATTGCTCGGCCTGCTCGGCGCGCTCGACCAAGTCCGGACTGTTGTTCCTGACGCTGTTCACCTTCGGCGACACCGGACGGATTTCGAGGCTCGCGACCAGTTCGGCGGAGGGCGACTCGAGCAGGCCGGTGTCGACAGGGTGGTCCGGATCCAGCCATGCCGCCCAATGCTCCCTAGGCATGATCAGCGGCATTCGGTCGTGAATGCGCTGCAACTCCCCGACCGAGTCGGTCGTCAAGATCGTGCAGCTCAGCAGCGGCGAGCCACCGTCTCGCCACACCGACCACAGGCCAGCCATGTAGATCCGCGACCCGTCGGCAGGCGTCATGTAGAACGGCCTCTTCACCGCCTTTCCCGCACTGTCGGGTTCGGTGATCCACTCGTACCATCCGTCCATCGGGACGAGGCAGCGCTTGAACTTCAACGCGTCGCGAAACGCCGGCGTCGTCGCGGCCTTATCCGCACGGGCGTTGAACAGCGGCTTACCCTTTGCCGGGACTCCGGGTTCGGCCGCCTTCGTCCAGTGCGGCACCAGTCCCCACCGCATCCGGCGAACGCGCAAGGTGGCCTCAGCATCCGGCGCGTCACGGTCGTGACGCTTGACCACCGTCGCTACTTTGGTCGTCGGCGCAACATTGAAGTTGGGGCCCGCTTCCTCGGGCTTCAGCTCTTCATTGGGATCGGTCTCGTCGATTGCATCCAACTCGACCGCCAGAAGCCCCGGATCGACCGTCGTCGCGTATCTGCCGCACATCGCCCCATGCTGCCACGGGGTACCGACCAAAACCGGGTCTTATGTCCGAGCACGGTCCAGCACGTAACCCCGCAGCCGCTGCAGCGGCGGCATCAACCCGTAGATGACGATCGGCACCGCGACGCTGGCAAGAACGAAGGTCCGCACGATAATCGGCGTCTCGTCGAGTAAGCCGCGAAGCAACAGATTCAGCACAGTCAGGGTGGGGAATACGGCGACCCAGATCATCAGAGCCAGCTGGTGCCTGGATGGTGGTCCAACTCGCAGTTGCTTTGGGTCAGTTGAGTTTTCGGACATAACTCTTCTCCTTCTCGATTGGGGACTGCAGCCCGTGCCGTCGGTCGCCGAGAACTACCTCGGCGACCCGCCGCTCGGCATCAGTGGAAAACCACTCATCGGTCTTGTCGTGTTCGCTTGCTGCTTCGGTCATGCAGTCAGGTTGCGCCCATTCGTGCCCAATTGGCAAGCATGTTTGCCGTTTCAGCAATCTCCCAACGTAACGCTAACGGCACGGTGCGGGGGTAATCTGACGCGAGTGAATGTGCGATCGTCGGCGCGTATCCGCGCAGTCGTGCTGATTGTGGTCGCTGCGCTCACCGGAGCGTGCGGGTCGAGCCTCTCAGGTGCTCCCAAAGCCGGCGAGATCGATATCCGCCAGTTGAATATCGGCAGTTACTCCGTCGAACCGGTGACCCTTCCATCGCCATCGCAGGAGTGGGGCCGCTACCGCGAGGCGGACCGGATGGCCGACGCGGTTGCCACTGTGATCGACGTCGATCCGACACTGGAGTTTCAGGAAGCGGGAGTGGTCGACGACCCCGAGAGTGCGGCAAATGTGTTGTCGTTCATACCCGGTGTCCCAGTGATCAAGCCAGTCCTCGAGAAGTACGGCATGATCATCGGTTTCTACGCGAACGGCCTCAATCAGGAGTTCGTGAGAGGAATGAACCTCGACGGCGCGCAATTCTTGATGATCATGGTCAATCGGTTTCCGAGCGAGGACGCCGCGCGCCAAGCCGCAGTCGAGATCGATGCGACAGATTTCAACGTCAGCAAGGACAACGTGGCGGTGCCCATCGGCAAACACCCTGACGCGAAAGCGCATTGGCGACCGGGAAATGCGTCGATCGCGGCAACTCTCGCACGACGGCAGTTCGTTGTCTCGCTGCAGGCGGTCTATCCGACGCCCAACCTGGATGCTCTCGCCAAGCAGGTGAGTGACGCCTTGGATGCAGAGGTTCCGCTCATCGACGCCTTCGCGCCGACCCCGACCGACAAGATCGCAACCCTCCCCCTCGACCCGGATCACCTTGTTGTTCGGGCCCTGAACATCTCCTCCGACCACGCAATGAAGCCCGGTGATGTGCAGCAATTCGGTCCGCGCGGGGCGCTGCACTTCACGTGGAACGGCCATTACAAAGACCGATTGCTGCAGCAATACGGCGTCGACCGCCTCGTACTGGGCACCGCATCCTCGATCTACCGAGTCCGCGACGACCGCGCGGCCACCGAGATCTTCCCAACCTGGATCAAGGCCTTCGCAGACTCGAACAAAGCGGAGGAAATCGAGGCCAAGACAGGCGTCCCGAACGCCCGGTGTTTCGAGCGAAAGGATGCGGCGGTCGCCGAGGTCCCCCAACTCAGGTTCACGTGTTTCTTCACCTACCGCGACTTCGTGGCGCGGGTCTTCAGCGGCGACAAAGGCGACGCCCAAGAACGTGCGGCAGCGCAGTACGCCCTGTTGGCCAACACGAACTAGCACAACTGCAAAGATGAGGGTCGTGAGTTACTGGAGCGCGCCCCTCGCAACCCGACCTGTCACAGCGTCGGTGACGCTGCCAGGTTCCAAATCGATCACCAACCGAGCGCTCGTTCTCGCCGCGTTGGCAACCGGACCGTCGACCGTCAGTGGAACGCTGCGCAGCCGCGATACGAACTTGATGATCGACGCTCTTCGCACGCTCGGCATCGGGATCGAAGGCGACGGCACGACAGTTGCAGTCACGCCCGGACCGTTACACGGCGGCGCGGTGGACTGCGGACTGGCCGGAACCGTCATGCGCTTCCTACCGCCGGTCGCGGCACTGGCCAACGGCGCGGTCCAGTTCGACGGCGACGAGCAAGCCCGGACCCGGCCGCTCGGCATCATCCTCGACGCTCTCCGTGCGATCGGTGCCGATATCGACGGCAGCAGTCTGCCGTTCACGGTCTCTGGCAGTGGGTCGCTGCGCGGCGGCGACGTGACCATCGACGCGTCCGGCTCCTCACAATTCGTGTCCGGCCTGCTGCTGTCGGCGGCGCGCTTCATCGAAGGCGTGACGGTCCACCATGACGGCAAGTCCGTGCCGTCGATGCCGCACGTCGAGATGACGATCGAAATGCTTAGGGAAGCCGGCGTTCGCGTCGAGACACCGACCGACAGCGGCGAAGCCAACACCTGGCGGGTGTTCCCGGGTGCAATCGCGCCGGTCGACTGGATCGTGGAACCCGATTTGTCCAATGCGACAGCGTTTCTCGCCGCCGCGGCCGTGACGGCAGGCGAGGTCTCCGTTCCGCTGTGGCCGAGCAAGACCACGCAGCCAGGCGACGCCATCCGCGGCATCCTGACCGACATGGGCGCCGAAGTCTCGTTAGCGGACTCGATCCTCACGGTCCGGGGCCCGGAGCGGTTGCGCGGGATCGACATCGATCTGCACGACGTCGGCGAACTCACTCCGACGGTCGCCGCGTTGGCCGCCCTGGCGGACTCGCCGTCGCACTTGCGCGGAATCGCTCACTTGCGTGGACACGAAACAGACCGCCTCGCAGCGCTTTCCAACGAAATCAATCGCCTCGGCGGTAGGGTGACAGAAACCGCCGACGGCCTCGACATCGACCCGGAACCGCTGCGCGGCGGCCGATGGCACTCCTATGCCGACCACCGAATGGCCACCGCCGGAGCGATTCTCGGACTCAAAGTCGACGGAATCGACATCGAGGACATTGGCACGACAGCGAAGACGCTGCCGGACTTCGTCGGAATGTGGCAGCAGATGCTGGAGAACGAACCAGCTCGGGGCGAGCGAAGCGACGGGGCAACAGAACACTGAGAAAGCGCGAGTACGACGAGTCGGATGTCCGGGTTCGCCCGGGCAAAGCTTCGCGACCGCGCACCAAAATCAGACCGCAACACGACGACGCCGAAGCCGCAATGGTGGTCGCGGTCGATCGTGGTCGATGGGGCTGTGTGCTCGGCGGCGACCCGAACAAACCGGTCGTCGCCATGCGGGCTCGCGAACTCGGCAAGACGCCGATCGTCGTCGGGGACGAGGTCGGGATAGTCGGCGACGTGTCCGGGAAGACCGACACACTCGCCCGCATCGTCCGTGTCGAGGAGCGCCGGACGGTCCTACGTCGAACGCCCGACGACACCGATCCGTACGAGCGGATCGTCGTCGCCAACGCCGCTCAACTTCTCATCGTCGTCGCACTTGCCGATCCACCACCACGGACCGGGTTCGTCGAACGCGCGCTGATCGCCGCGTTCGCCGGCGGCCTGCAACCGATTCTGTGCCTGACCAAGAACGACCTGGCGGCCTACGAAGAGTTCGCGGCGTCCTTCAGCGACCTCGAACTTCCCGTCGTCCTGGCCGGCAGCAACGACCCGATCGATGAGGTCACCGCGATGCTGAACGGCAAGGTCACGGCCATGATCGGTCATTCAGGGGTTGGCAAATCGACCTTGGTCAACCGCTTGGTCCCCGACGCGTACAGAGCCGTGGGCGTCGTGTCCGGAGTCGGGAAAGGCCGGCATACGTCAACGCAATCCGTCGCGCTCCCTCTGCCCGGTGGCGGCTGGGTCGTCGATACGCCAGGCATCAGATCGTTCGGACTGGCCCACATTTCGTCCGCGGACGTCATCGCCGCATTCGCCGACCTTGCCGCCGCCGCGGAGGACTGCCCGCGCGGCTGCACGCACGCCGGTCCGCCCGCGGATCCCGAGTGCGCGCTCGACCTCCTCGAAGGCAAAGCGGCACGTCGGGTTACCGCGATTCGGCTACTGCTCGCCGCGGTCCGGTCCAACGACACCTATTAGAACCAACGACACCTATTCGAACCGTGCGCGATTTTTACCCTTGGAAGGGTTAGACGCGCGCACGGGAACGGAGGGCACTGAGCAGGCCGTGGCGCTTCCCCGTCACCGGATCGATAACCGGCTTGGGGTCGACGAACTTTCGCTCGGATGCCGTCTCAGGCGCATCGTCGGACGTCGACTTCAGGTACTTGTTCGGCAGCGCGAGCTTGGCGATCGTCCGCCACGACTTCAGGTACTGCAACGGCAGCGAGCCGGTGGTGTACGGGAGGTCGTACTTGTCGGCCAGCGCGCGCACCCGTACCGAGATCTCCCGGTACCGATTGCTCGGCAGGTCGGGGAACAGGTGGTGCTCGATCTGGTAGCTCAGGTTGCCGCTCATGAAGGCGAGGATCGGGCCCGACTCGAAGTTCGCGCTCCCCAACATCTGCCGCAGGTACCACTCGGCCTGTGTTTCGTTCTCGATGTCGGCTTTGGTGAACTTCTCCGCGCCGTCGGGGAAATGGCCGCAGAAGATGATCGCGTTCGTCCACACGTTGCGGATGATGTTGGCAGTGAAGTTCGCGGCCAGCGTCGAGAGAAACGCCGGGCCCGTCAACAGCGGGAAGATGATGTAGTCCTTGGCGACCTGACGGCCAGCCTTCTCCAGCACCTCACGACGCTTGCGTTCGAACTCGTCGCGATCCGCGCGCCCTGCCGCCACCTTGCCCAGCTCGAGATGCTGGACGGCGACGCCCCACTCGAAGAAGAGCTGGAGCACCAGGTTGTAGATCGGGTTGCCGAGATAGAACGGCTTCCAACGCTGGTCGCGCGTGACGCGGATCAATCCGTAGCCCACGTCGTCGTCCATCCCGAGCACGTTCGTGTACTTGTGATGGATGTAGTTGTGGGTCTGTTTCCAGTGCGCCGACGGGTCCGGGTTGTCCCACTCCCACGTCGTCGAGTGGATCTCCGGATCGTTCATCCAGTCCCACTGGCCATGCATGACGTTGTGGCCGATTTCCATGTTCTCGATGATCTTCGCGGCACCGAGCATCGCGGTCCCTGCGAGCCAGGCCGGCGGGAACAGGCTCGCAAACAAGGTTGCTCGACCGCCGATTTCGAGTGCCCGCTGCAGGCGGATCGTGTTGCGGATGTAGCGCGCATCGCGCTCGCCTCGTGAAGATTCGATATCTCGCCGGATGGCGTCGAGCTCGATTCCCAGGGCTTCTACGTCCGCCTCGGTGAGGTGTGCGTACTCCTTGATATGCGAAATCGCCATGATCCTACGATACCGTAAGTTACGGGACCGTAGGTTAGCGAACGGTGGTGTGAAATAGCTCTCAGTTGCTGGTGGGAGCGTTATCAGACGCGGCGAAACCGGCGCAAACCTCGCGCACGCTGCCCGTCGAGAGCCGCCTTACCCTTGGCTTTCTGCTCATCGAGAGCAGCCTTGCCTTTCGCCTTCTGCTCTTTCAGCGCGGCCTTCGCTTCGGCCTTCTTCTCTTTGAGCGCAGCCTTGGCCTCGTTCATTGCCGAACGCAATCCGCGGTGCTGCCCGGTCGCCGAATCGATGCGCAACGCATTCATCGTTTCGGTGAGATGGGCGAATCGATGCTCCGACGACGTTTCTGGCGCGTCGTCTGCGGTCCGCTTGAGGAATCGGTCCGGCAGGGCGAGCTTGTGAATCGTGCGGAAGGCCAGCATGTACTGCTTGCCGATGGACCCGGTGGTGTACGGCAGGTCGTACTTGTCGCACAACGCCCGCACCCGGACCGAGATTTCGGCATACCGGTTGCTCGGCAGGTCCGGGAACAGGTGGTGCTCGATCTGGTAGCTCAGGTTGCCGCTCATGAACGCCATGACCGGTCCTGATTCGAAGTTCGCGCTGCCGAGCATCTGGCGCAGATACCACTCGGCGCGAGTCTCGTTCTCGAAGTGCTCGACGGTGAACTTCTCGGCACCGTCGGGGAAATGGCCGCAGAAGATCACGGCGTATGCCCACAGGTTGCGGACCAGATTCGCGGTCGCGTTCGCGGTCAGCGTGGACTTCCACGCCGGACCGGTGAGGGCCGGGTAGATGACGAAATCCTTCGACGCCTGGCGCGCGACCTTCCCGAAAAACTCTTTGTTCGGCTCGGAAAGCAGCTGCATGGGATCTACTCCCATCAGCTCCTTCTGCTTGTCCAAGTCGTGCAGGGCAATACCCCACTCGAAGGTGGCCGCGAGCAGAACGTTGGCGATCGGCTGGATGAGGTTGATCGGCCGCCACTCTTCGTCACGAGTCATGCGCAGGATGCCGAAGCCGATGTCGTCGTCCATGCCGACGATGTTGGTGTAGGTGTGATGGGAGTAGTTGTGTGCGCGTTTCCACTGCGGCGACGGCCCGACCTGGTCCCACTCCCAGAACGCGGAGTGAATCTCCGGATCGTTCATCCAGTCCCACTGGCCGTGGCTGACGTTGTGGCTGATCTCCATGTTCTCGATGATCTTGGCGACCGACAGCAATGCCGTTCCCGCCAGCCACGCCGGCCGATATTTGCTGGCAAGCAGCGTCACACGGCCCGCAGCCTCGAGGTAGCGCTGCAGCCGGATGGTGTTCCTGATGTAGCGCGCATCGCGCACACCCCGTGACTCTTCGACGTCACGTCGGATGGTGTCGAGCTCGCGACCGAGCGCTTCGATGTCCGCCGCAGTCAGGTGCGAGAACTGTTTGATGTCGGTGATGGCCACCGCGTTCCTCCGATTATTTCTTTTCGAACACGGTAGCCCGTGCTAGCGAACTACGGGCAAAGGTTACAAGTCGAGGGTGCAATCGCCTGCAGCGACAGAGATGCAGGTTTGGATCCGGTCACCCTCACGCCGCTCCTCGCCGGAGCGGAGGTCGCGCACGTAGCCCTTGGTCAATGGGACAACACACGATTGACAGATACCCATTCGACAACCGAAAGGCATCTGCACACCGACCTGCTCGCCAGCCTGCAGGAGACTGGTCGCGCCGTCCACTTCCACGGACCGATCGGACCGCGCGAACCGGATCGTGCCGCCGGTCCCCTCGTTGTCCGAACGGGCGATTTCGAACCGCTCCTGATGCAGTTGATCCGCGAGACCCGCATCACGCCAGACCTTTTCGATCTCGTCCAGCATCGCCAGCGGCCCGCATGCCCAGGTCTGACGTTCACGCCAGTCGCCGAAGAGCTCGTCGAGCGACGCGAGCGAGAATTTCCCTTGCGATCGGGTGAGCTGGATATGCGACACGTACGTCGGATTCGTCGCCGCGATTCCTGCGATCTCGTCCGCGAACATCACGTCGTCGGTGGTCGGCGCCGAGTGAACGTGGACGACGTCGGGCAATTGCCCTCGCCGAGTCATCGTTCGCAGCATCGCAATCACTGGAGTGATGCCGCTGCCAGCGGTGATGAACAGAATCTTCTCGGGTGGCGGATCCGGCAGAGCGAAATCACCCTTGGGCGCCGCCAAACGGACGATGGTGCCGGACGGCACTCCCCCGACGATATGACTGGAGAGAAAGCCCTCCGGCATCGCCTTGACCGTGATGGAAATGAGCTTGCTCTTCCAACTCGGCGGCGTCGTCAGCGAATACGACCGCCAATGCCATCTGCCGTCGATGTGCAGCCCGATTCCGATGTACTGCCCCGGCTTGTAGCCGAAATCGAAACCCCATCCCGGCTTGATGACCAGCGTCGCCGAATCGGCCGTTTCCTTCCGGACCTCGACGATTTGACCACGCAGCTCACGCGCAGACCACAACGGATTTGCGAGGTGCAGATAGTCGTCAGGAAGCAGCGGCGTCGTAATTCTCGCTACCGCGCCGCGCAACAGATTAAGGCCAGGCCTCCGGGGCGCTGCCACGTTCGCAGCTGGCGCCTCGAGCCATTCCTTCAAGCCCATACCTATCCAATCTGTCGCCGACAGCCTACCCTCACCTTCCCAGAAATAGGTTACGGCATCGTAAGTTACTCGCAAGTAATACGCGTGGTCCGCTCACATGAGTTCGAGCAAGAACGGCAGCTCTTGCGTTGCGTACCAAGCCAATTCATGATCTTCGGCATCGCCGACCAAGAATTCCGCCTCGGTATCACCGAGGTCTGCGTCGTCGACCACCTCGATCGCCTTCGCAATAGTCGGCTCGGCCTCAGCCAGATCGACATGGGCCGACGCGACTTGCGTGTAGCTGATCGGACCGGCCAGACGAACCACCGCATCATCGAGGTCCGGCCGCAGTTTTGCGTCGTCGACGTCGGCAGCAATCACCGCGCGGCGCCACACCGGTTCACCCGTCACGTGAACCGCTTCGCTGCCGTCGAGGTGCTCGGACGCGAGCAGTCGAAGCGACGCCCGTGCGGCCTCGGCCATGGCAACCTCGCCGAGCTCGTCGTCGTCACCCGACGAATACGCCTCGCGCAAGGTAGGCGTGATGGCGAACGCCGTCCCGTTGATCGGCTGCAGCTCCCTATCTGCGACGAGCTGTCGCAACATCCGGATGGTCGCGGGAATGTAGACCCTCACGAAGCGCTCACGTCAGGCACAGGCATTGAGCAATTCCTCCAACGATTCGTACAAGAGTGCCGTCATCACATCGACATCCGCCATGGCTTCGCGGTCGGCATTCAAACCGTAGTAGACCTTGCCGTCATATGACGTGAGGCCGATGCTCATCGCCTGATTTCGCAACAGCGGCGAGACCGGATACATCTCAAGAGCTCGCGCTCCACCGATGTACATCGGGATCTGCGGACCCGGCGCGTTCGTGATGAGCAGGTCGAACGTGCGCTGGGAGTAACTGCTCGCGGCTCGCACGCTCATCGCATGCAGGCTTGCGGGCGCGAAACCAGCAAGGCGAACCAACGTGCGTGCGGTGACGCTGCGCGTTTCGCGTCCGTGCGCCTCCGTCGCATGCGAGATGTGCGACAGCCGGATCACCTGATTCGGCTCGCCGACCGGTAGATCGACGACGAACGACGACAGCTCACTGCCCGAGATGCTCGTTCCGTCGCCCAGATCGCCGACGTAGACCGACATCGGAACGAACGCCCGGACCGTCGTGTATACCGTCACCGGTTCGCCGCGTGAGAGCAGCCAGGTGCGCAGGGCGCCGGTGACGGTGGCGAGAATCGCGTCGTTGATCGAGCACCCGAAATGCGCTCGGATCTTGCGATAGTCCTGCAGATCGGTCTTCACGACGTCGAACCGACGGTTGCGCGAGATCGATGCGTTCAGCGGGCTCGACGCCGCGTTGTCGCTTTTGGAGTGCAAGCCGGCAGCGACTCGGCCGAACGCCTTTGCGGTGTAGCCCGCTGCCCTGCCAGCATTTCCCACGACGCGGCGTGCGATCTCCACTCCGTCACCTGGCCTGGTCACGACCTCAGCCAGTGCGCTGACCGCCAATTGCGCGTCGCCGGGCTCCTCGCCGGGCATCCACAGATCGTCCGCAACTGCGCGCGGAGTATTGCTCGAGTCCAGAATCACATGCCCGATTTCGAGGGCCTCGTCACCGTCGACCAGAGCACTGTGCGACTTGGTGAAAATCGCGCACCGGTTGTCCGACAGCCCCTCGACGAGATACATCTCCCAGAGTGGCATGTTGCGGTCCAGCGGCCGGGACGACAGCCGGGCCACCAGCTCGTAGAGCTGTTGATCCGAGCCTGGACGCGGCAATGCCGAACGGCGAATGTGATAGCTGATGTCGAACTCGCTGTCGTCCACCCACACCGGCCGACCGAGTCCGAACGGGACCTCACGAACCTTCTGTCTATATCTCGGAACCAGGCACAGCCGCTTCTCGACGATGTCGAGCAAGGTCTCATAGGAGAGCGCGCCGTTGACGTTCTCGAGAATCGCCAAGGAGCCGATATGCATCGGCGTACTGCTCGCCTCTGATTCGTAGAACGCCGCGTCCTGCGGTGTCAGCCTGCTGACCATTGTGTGCAATGACTCCATTCGGTGCTGCGCTCCAGGCGCGTCACACTTACCCTAATCTGCAGGGTCCGGACGGCGGTCGAAGTCCACCACGTAAGGTAGGCGGCGCTGGGCCAATGGGGGGAACATGAACCGAGCACGATCGTATTTGTCGCGCGCGCCGCACTGCGAGCCACCGCTCGCCGAGGCGCTCGACACTGCCGCGGACGCGCCGTCCGGGCGCTGCCTGCCGCAGCTGACGCACTCCACGCGCCGCTCACCGCACAGCGGCCGATCGCCCGGCACCACTGCCGTATCGAAACGCGAACTCCCGATCACTGCAAAGAGATTCGCCGAGACTGTGTTTCGGCTGGCACTCGAAGTCGTCGACCGCAGACGCTCACCAGCTCAGCTACGGACCGTGCTGGACCCGGCGCTCGTCGACATGCTGCGAACGCTCTCCACCGCCGCACTCCCAGGCCGCGACCTCGGGGCCGCGACGCTTGGGCACGTCCACCTGAAGACGATCGACGCCGGCAACGCCGAGGTCTTCGGCACCTACAACCGGGGTCCGCGCGTGTTCGCCATCGCGGGCAAAGTGCGCCTGCACAACGGCAGTTGGCAGGTCACCTCACTCCGCATCGTGTAGCCCCCTCGTGAGTCTTTTTGGAGTCCAGGGACTCCAAAAAGACTCACGAGGGTCAACGCCGACGCTTGGACCGCGGCGGCTTCGCGCTCGGCTTCGCCTGCTTGCGAGCAGCTTCGCGCCGATCCCTGCGCGACAGTCCGTCCGCGCCGGTATCGGCAGCTTGTGCGGTCTTGCGGACCGATGCACTGCCGTCCTCGGCCGGACCGGAGAAGGTCAGACCCTTGGGTTCGGACTGATCGAGCCCCTTGGCACGCAATGCGCTCGGCGCCGCGGGCTTGGCCGAGGTCTTCGCGTCCTCGGTCGGCAGCGGCTTCGACAGTGCCGGCTTGGCGGCTCGCGCACCGGCTCCGACCGGTGACCGCAGTCCCGCATCAACCGAGACGCCCTCGGGCTGTGCCGGTGCGGCCTCGACCTGCAGGTTGAACAGGAACCCGACGGACTCTTCCTTCATGCCGTCCAACATCGCGGCGAACATGTCGAAGCCCTCGCGCTGGTATTCGACCAACGGGTCGCGCTGAGCCATCGCGCGCAGGCCGATGCCCTCCTTGAGATAGTCCATCTCGTAGAGGTGCTCACGCCACTTGCGGTCGAGTACCGACATCAACACCTGACGCTCCAGGTTGCGCATGCCGCCCTCGCCGGCGATTGCGTCGATCTCCTTCTCGCGGGCCGCGTACGCAGCATGCGCGTCCTTCAGCAACGCCTCGAGCAGTTCGTCGCGCGTCAGCTCGCCCGCCTCGCCGACCTCTGTCTCGCCGGTCAGCGTCTTGTGATCGATGCTGACGGGATAGAGCGTCTTGAGTGCGGTCCACAGCTGCGCGAGATCCCAGTCCTCGACATAGCCTTCCGCTGTCGCGCCGTCGACATAGGCCGTGATCACGTCGGTGATCATGCCCTCGACCTGGCCCTCCATGTCCTCGCCCTCGAGGATCTGGCGGCGCTCGCCGTAGATGACCTTGCGCTGCTGGTTCATCACCTCGTCGTACTTCAGAACGTTCTTGCGGATTTCGAAGTTCTGCTGCTCGACCTGCGTCTGTGCACTCTTGATCGCCTTCGAGACCATCTTGGCTTCGATCGGCACATCGTCGGGCAGGTTCAGCCGCGTCATGATCGATTCGAGCGCTGCACCGTTGAATCGGCGCATCAATTCGTCACCGAGCGAGAGGTAGAAGCGCGATTCACCGGGATCACCCTGACGCCCGGACCGACCGCGCAACTGGTTGTCGATACGCCGCGACTCGTGGCGCTCGGTGCCCAACACATACAAACCGCCGGCCTCGCGCACCTTTGCTGCATCCTCGGCGACTTCTGCCTTGACCTTCTCCAGCGTCGGCTCCCACGCCTGCTGGTACTCGTCCGGCGTCTCGACCGGGTCCAGCCCCTGCTTGCGCAACGCGAGGTCGGCAAGGATGTCAGGGTTGCCGCCGAGCACGACGTCGGTACCACGACCGGCCATGTTCGTCGCCACGGTCACCGCACCGGCCCGACCGGCCTCGGCGATGATCGTCGCCTCCTGCTCGTGGAACTTGGCATTCAGAACACTGTGCGCCACACCACGTTTGGTGAGCTGCTTGGACAAGTACTCCGAGCGCTCGACGCTTGTCGTACCGATCAGAACGGGCTGGTCCTTCTCGTGCCGTTCGACGATGTCGTCCACAACCGCGGAGAACTTCGCCTCCTCGGTCTTGTAGATCAAGTCGGAACGATCTTCACGAATCATCGGCTTGTTGGTCGGGATCGGCACAACACCGAGGTCGTAGATCGAGTGCAGCTCTGACGCTTCGGTCTGGGCCGTGCCCGTCATTCCCGAAAGCTTGTCGTAGAGGCGGAAGTAGTTCTGCAGCGTGATCGTGGCCAGCGTCTGGTTCTCGGCCTTGATCTCGACCTTTTCCTTCGCCTCGATGGCCTGGTGCAGACCTTCGTTGTAGCGACGACCGATCAAGATGCGACCGGTGAACTCGTCGACGATGATCACCTCGCCGTCACGGACGATGTAATCCTTGTCGCGCTGGTAGAGCTCCTTGACCTTGATCGAGTTGTTCAAGTAGCTGACCAGCGGCGAGTTGGCCGCCTCGTACAGGTTGTCGATACCAAGCTGGTCCTCGACGAACTCCACGCCTGCCTCGTGCACACCGATCGTGCGCTTCTTGATATCGACCTCGTAGTGCACGTCGCGCTTGAGCAGCGGTGCAATGCGGGCGAATTCGCCGTACCACTTCGACGACGCATCCGCCGGCCCCGAAATGATCAGCGGCGTACGCGCTTCGTCGATGAGGATCGAGTCGACCTCGTCCACGATCGCGAAGTTGTGACCGCGCTGGACCAAGTCGTCGAGCGAATGGGTCATGTTGTCGCGCAGGTAATCGAAGCCGAACTCGTTGTTCGTGCCGTAGGTGATGTCGGAGTGATACGCCGCGCGACGCTCGGCTGGAGTCAGTCCAGACAAGATGACGCCGACGGACACACCGAGGAATCGATGCACCCGACCCATCCACTCGGAGTCGCGCTTGGCCAGATAGTCGTTCACGGTGACGACGTGGACGCCCTCGCCGCCGATCGCGTTCAGATACGCAGGCAACACACACGTGAGGGTCTTGCCTTCACCGGTCTTCATCTCGGCGACGTTGCCGATGTGCAGCGCAGCGCCACCCATCACCTGCACGTCGAAATGTCGCTGCGACAGCACCCGACTCGATGCTTCACGCGCAACGGCGAACGCCTCGAGCAGCAGCTCGTCGAGCGATTCACCATTGTCGTGACGCTTGCGGAACTCGGCGGTCTTCCCGCGAAGTTCGTCGTCGGTCAGCTTCTCGATCTCCGGAGAAAGGGCAGACACCTCGTTGGCGAGGTGGGCTAACCGCTTGACGGTTCGACCCTCACCTATCCGTAGCAACCTCGAAAGTGTGAACGTCGGCACGGCCTTGTCAATCCTCTGATCGGCGAATGTTTGGCGACTGGCACAGCACACAGCAAGCCGGTCGCATCGTCCATCGTATGCGACGACGAAGGATCAGCCCCGGGTCGCGGGGCTGATCCTTCGCAGGTGAGCTTTCGAGGTCGCGAGTTACGCGAGACGAATCAAGCCGTAGTCGAACGCATGCCGTCGATATACAACCGATGGCCGGTCGCTCGCACTGTCGTGGAAAAGGAAGAAGTCGTGACCGACCAACTCCATCTGATACAACGCATCGTCGACCGTCATCGCGGCCGCCGAGTGGACCTTCGTCCGTACTATCCGACCTGGACCGGCGTCCGACTTCGGCGGCTCGAAATCAGGTTCGGGTTCGGCCGCAGCCGCTGTGCTCGCTGCAGTATCGACCTCGATCAGCGCGGCCGTCGCCCTCGCAACGGACACCGGCGTCTTCTCGCCGTAATGGACCTTTCGACGATCCTTCGTGCGACGCAAACGATTCTCTAGCTTTGCCGTGACCGATTCGAGTGCGGCATAGAAGCTGTCGGCGCACGCTTCAGCCCGTACGACGGGACCTTTGCCCCGGGCTGTGATTTCCACACGCTGGCAGTTCTTGCGCTGGCGGCGGTTGCGTTCGTGAAAGAGTTCGACGTCGAACAGGTAGATCGACGGGTCGAAGCGTTCGAGCCGAAAGAGCTTCTCGGAAACGTAGATTCGAAAATGGTCAGGAACTTCGACATTGCGGCCCTTGACCACAATTTCGGCGTGTTGGGTGTCTGGCGATGTTGGTTCTGCTGGGTCTTCTTTGAATACCGAGGATTGTGAAGCGGTCGTCACGCGTACCTCCCGATTTCAGCCGCGCCACGTGTGGTCACGGCGATTGACTACGTGCCGAGAGGGGAACCGCCCGGCACCAGGATCCGAGGCACCACCTCCCACCTGTGTCTTTCGGGTGTTTCCCGACGGTAGTCCGTTCACCCACGCCGTGCCAGTGTTCACGCAGAATTTGGGTAAGTCGTGTCGAAAATGCATCACGCCGAGGCGACCACCAACACCACGGTGACTGCGATACCTGCACGGCGAAGGGTGCGGACCGACTCACGCGCGGTGGTGCCGGTGGTGATGACGTCGTCCAGCAGGACGACGTTCGCGCGCGGCGGAATCGAGGATCCCGACCGCAGCTGGACGCGGCCTGCGAGGTTGCGTTGCCGCTGATCGACGGTGAGACCGACCGAGTCGCGGGTACGGCCTGCCAACCCGAGCACCGGCGCGACCGTGCAACGTGGCAACGCCCGCGCCGCGACCGACGCGGTCCGGGTGACCGGGTCTCCCCCACGCATCCGTGCCGCTCGCGACCGCGTCGGAGCAGGCACCAGCGCGAGCGACGCTAATTCGGGCGGATCGAGCTCACCTTCGCGGCGCAGCCAGTCCAGCGCGGAGCCCAAGGCTGCTCCGAGCGGCTCGGCGAGGTCACGACGCCCTCGTTCCTTCGCCGCGAGCACCGCACGCCGCCGCGGACCCGAATACCGACCCAAAGCCCAGCAGGGCACTCCAGGTGAGACGCGTGGCTCCACGACGATCGGCTCGACTGCCAACTCCGCGCGACATCGTGGGCACCATGCGACTCCGGCAGCAGCGCAACCCCCGCACTCCATCGGCAGGATCAGGTCCAACAAGGTCCGCATCAGCGGAGTCTGACCTATGAGTCCGACAGATCAGCCCGGCAGCACGGGAATCGCGTTCAGCCCTGAAAGCCCCGGCACCTCGCGCCAGTTGCGGTCGGCTTCGGCGTCGGTATTGGTCAACTGAAACACCGCGCGAGCATCGGCGACGTACTCCGATGTCGTCGTCGCATCGACGACAGTGACCGGACCGGTCAAGTTGCGGTTCGGCAGCATCTCCAAGCGGGACCCGTCGATGCTGACCATCACCACGGGGATCTCCGTGGCATCCAGCGCCACAACGACATTCTCCGAGGTACTCCAGTCCAACGATCTCGCGATTCCGGCTCCTGTCGGCACCGCACGCGGATTGGTGATGGCATAGCCGGCAGGTCCTGGAATGACGTTCGCAATGTAGACCTTGCCGTCGATGATCATCGCAACGCGCACGCCGTCTCTGGACAGCCGCAGCTCGGTGATCTTCCCGATCGAGGAAACGGCAGTCGCATCGACGTCGACAACGGACACCAGACTGGTGTCACGGACCGCCCTGGTCACGCGGGCGCCATCGATCACAGCCCAAGCAGATCCGTCGTCGGGTGCCCACGACGGTCGCGTGATCATCCCGCCCTCGGCGACGGGAAACGCTGTGCCGTCGTAGCTTCCGACCATCAAGGCGCTGGTCGGGTCCGGCGCCTGACGCCCGGTATCGACAACTGCAGCGACGAGAGTGCCGTCACTGGACAACGAGACCGACCGGACATTTCGCACGCCGCCGAAGTATCCCGATGCCGGCGTGAGGATGCCGTCCTTCACGGCAACCAGCCCACCGTCGCGGATCGCGTGCAGACCCACATCGTTGAGAGTATTCGCGAGCGGATTCAGCTCGGCGACATCGGATGTTGTCCACCCGCTCGCGAACTGCTCGTCGAGCGGCTCACCATCGGCGAGCAACACGTACGGACCCGATATGTCCGCATTCTGCAGCGTCCAGATGACTTGACCGGCGAGAAGCTTGCGGTCCTTGGCGTCCATCCCGGCGAGGCCACGGAAATCCACCCGAATACCGCCGGGGCCGACGCCGACGGAGCTGGTCCGGCCGTCGGCTTTCGTGACGGGCCCGATCATCGAAATCTTGTCGTTGAACTGGCTACGAACGGCAGGCGCGAGCGACGGCGACGGACCGGCGAGCAGCAGCCCGAGCAGATGATCGGCGACCTGGTCCTGGCGCGCGGCGATCCAGCGCGGATCGGGCACGGTCTTGGTGCCGGAGGGATCGAGGTAATACAGCGCGACGTCACGGTAGTTCTTGACGAACAGTCCGCGTTCCATCATCACGCCGTCGGGAATCTCGGAGATCCGCCACTGGCCGTCGACTCGCTTGAAGCGCGCTTTCCCTTCGAACACCCCGTCCAGCGGCTCGTAGGTCCCGCCGGACGCAAGCTGCGCGACCTTGGTCGCTCTGATCGTGTAGCTGGCCTCGTCGCCGCTGCGCGGTTCTTCGAGAAAGTCCATCTTGTCGACGATGATCGTCGAGTCGCCGTCCTGCCAGGTGCGCGCCCGATCGGCGGTGAGGTACTCACGCGCGGTGCCGTGCCGATTCGACGGATCCGTGCTGGCCTCGAAGAACTTCCGCAGCAACAAGCTCGGCTCGGCGCCTGCTGCCGGCGGCGGCGCGACCGGTTCGGTGGGTTGCTGGCCGATCGTGCCGATCGCCTCCGGGGTCGACGTGTCCGGCAGACTCGCGCAGCCCGACAATGTCAGCGCGACGCTCACCACCGCAACCACGAGGACGCGCGGCCTAACGAATTTCATGCGAGCCATCATGCTCGATTGCTCTCGGAGTCGACCTTCACCGAGTCGACTTTGGCCGAGTCTGGACCGCCGGGGGTAGGCACGAGCGGATCGCTGCCATTGGACACCGGCGCGTCGTTGTTCGGCTTGCCCTGCACATGCTTTCGCGATCCAGGCCGCAACGGCAGCGGGCTGCCGGTCACCTTCGTTCCGCGAACGAGCGGGACGGTCAGGCGGAAACACGAACCCTGGCCGGGCTCGCCCCAGGCCTCCAGCTTGCCTTCGTGCAGATGTGCGTCTTCGACGCTGATCGCGAGACCGAGGCCAGTGCCGCCGGACCGTCGAACGCGCGACGGATCAGAGCGCCAGAACCTGTTGAACACCAACTTCTCTTCACCAGGACGCAGGCCGATTCCTTGGTCGCGGACGATGATCGCGGCCGCATCGTCGTTGGCGCGCAGTCGCAGCAAGACCGGCTTTCCTTCGCCGTGATCGATCGCATTGGCGAGCAGATTTCGCAGGATGCGCTCGACTCGACGCGGATCGACCTCGGCGATGACGGGGTGATCGGGCAGGTCGACGAGCAGCTCGATCCCGGCCTCGCGCGCAAGGTGGCGCACGGTCGAGATCGCGGCACGCGCGCACATCCGCATGTCCAGTTGCTCGCCCGCGAAATCGGCCACACCGGCGTCGTGCCGACTGATCTCGAGCAGGTCGTTCAGCAGTGCCTCGAATCGGTCGAGCTCGGTGACAAGGAGCTCCGACGACCGCCGTAGTGCGGGATCGAGTTCGTCGCTGCCGTCGTGAATAAGGTCTGCCGCCATTCGGACCGTCGTCAACGGGGTCCGCAACTCGTGGCTGACGTCGGAGGTGAATCGGCGCTGCAGATTGCCGAACTCCTCGAGCTGGGTGATCTGTTTCGACAGACTTTCCGCCATCTCGTTGAACGACATCGCAAGTCGAGCCATGTCGTCCTCACCGCGGACGGGCATTCGCTCCTTGAGCCTGCCGTCCGCGAATCGGACCGCGATGCGCGACGCCGAACGAATCGGCAGCACGACCTGCCGCGACACGAGCATGGAAATAGCGGCAAGCAGCACCAGCAGCACCGCGCCGCCGATCAACATGGTCCCGCGCATCAGCGCAAGGCTGCGGTCCTCGCTGGCGAGGGGGAAGACGAGGTAGAGCTCCAAGGTGGACAGATCCGACGCGGTCGGGCTGCCGACGATCAACGCAGGACCGCGGTATCCGTCGGGGTCGGAGACGGTCGCGAATTGGTAGCTGACCTGGCCCTGCTGGACGAATCGACGAAGGGCACCTGGGATCTGATCGTCGGGTCCGGTGGCGACGGTGGCCCGCGAGCGGTCACCGGGCACGATCAGCACCGAATCGAATGTGCCTGCCGCGCCTGCGGATTGGCCCGGGTCGGACTCACGATTCGATAATGCCGAACGCGCACCTTCGAGCCGGCCACGCAGCGTGCTGCCCTCGTCGGCGCCTGCCAATTGGGCCTGGACCTGGTTGCGAGCGCGATCCATTTCCTCGATCGCCGCCGAGATCTTCGCTTCGAGCAACCGGTCGGTGATCTGGCTCGTCAGCACCACGCCGAGGATCGTGATCACGATCAGCGACAGCGTGAGCGTCGAAACGACGACTCGCAGCTGGAGCGATCGACGCCATGCATGACCGAGCGAATTCGAAAGTGCCTGAAACCAGCGCAGCAGCGGAGCGAATGTAATCGCAATCCGCCGCCGCATCCTGGAAAAATTGATCACGGCGGTCCGGCCTTGTAGCCGACCCCCCTGACAGTGAGAACGACTTCTGGCACTTCGGGATCCTTTTCAACCTTTGCGCGCAGGCGCTGAACGTGCACGTTCACCAACCGAGTATCCGCCGCATGGCGGTATCCCCACACCTGTTCGAGCAGCACCTCACGAGTGAAGACCTGACGGGGCTTGCGCGCAAGCGCGACGAGCAGGTCGAACTCCAGCGGCGTCAGCGAGATCAGCTGGTCAGCGCGGCTGACCTTGTGCGCGGGAACATCGATCACGATGTCGGCGATCGACAGCAGCTCGGCCGGCTCTTCCTCGGTCCGACGCAGCCGGGCGCGCACACGCGCGACGAGTTCCTTCGGTTTGAACGGCTTCATGATGTAGTCGTCGGCACCGGATTCCAGGCCGAGCACCACATCCACAGTGTCGGTCTTGGCCGTCAACATCACGATCGGCACGCCCGAATCGGCGCGCAGAACACGACAGACATCGATGCCATTCATGCCAGGGAGCATCAGGTCCAGCAGGACGAGATCCGGGCGAGTCTCCCGGACCGCGGCAAGCGCCTGGGTGCCGTCGCCGACCACGAACGGTTCGAAGCCCTCGCCACGAAGGACGATGGTGAGCATCTCCGCGAGAGCCGTGTCGTCATCGACAACAAGAATCCTTGGTTTCATGTCTCTATCGTGTCACTTCCTGCTGTTCAACCCGCTGATTGAGGACGTTCGCGGCGAGTTGAGCCACGTCGAACGAACCTTCGACCACTAGCCACGGCGACACCCACGACCGCGCAGCCAGTTCGTCGTAGACCTGAGCTGTTCGATGTTGCAGACTTTCGTCCCGCTCGTAGGTATCGCGCTCTCTACTCGCATCCTGCTCTTCACGGCTCCTTGCGCGCTCGGCAGCCACCTCGACCGGCACGCGAAGCAGCACCTGGACGTCGGGAACCGGAATCGCGAAACGGTCGAACTCCAGCGCGCGGACCCACTCCACCGCCGCGCCCTCGGCGCCTTCGTTGAGGCGAGCGGCGCTGTACGCGGCGTTCGACGCGGCATAACGGTCGAGTAGCACGACATCGTTTCGATTGACGAGCCTGCGAAGATCGCGGGCTGCGTCGTGCCGGTCGAGAGCGAACAGCGCCGCCATTGCAAACACGCTGCTCGACAGGTCGCCGTGCTCACCGTGCAAAGCCTCGGCAGCCAGGTCCGCATGGAGCGATTCGCCGTAGCGCGGAAAACCCATGCGAAGCACATCGAGCCCTTCGGCTTCCCAAGCAAGCGTGAGGCCCCTCGACAGCGTGTGCTTACCCGCGCCGTCGACGCCTTCGATCGTGATCAGGATGCCCACGGCTCGCATCGTAGAAGACGACAGCTCGGTCGCGGACGAGTACACGACTATCGGAGGTTTCTGGCAAATGCGAAGGTCGGTGGCGATCCAGTACTCTCACACGTCCGGCAACCACACGTTTCGACGCAGGGGGATCTGTGACGTACCCGCCCCAAGGTCCAGGTCAGTATCCCGGCGGCTTCCCCGGTCCACAGGGTTACCAGCCACCGCAAGCACCGAATCGCACGCCGCTCATCGTCGGCATCGTCCTCGCGGTCGTGTTGGTCCTCGGCGGCATCATCGCCGTCGTCGTGATTCTGAGTTCGAAGAACGACGACTCCACCAGCGCATCGGCGACCACGACCCGTAGCAGCACGTCGACGACGAAGAGCAGCAATTCCGACAAGGCCGATGTCGAGACCGCTATCAGAGACTTTTTCGACGTCTGGGCCAGCGACGGTGTGAAAGCCGCGGTCAAGCTCGAGTGCAGCGACGTGCGCGCCGCCGACGAGAAAGACCTCCAAAGCAAGACAGCGGACGAGATCGCAGATCTCGACAAGGTCAGGCTGTCGGATGTCGAGAATATCGTCGTATCCGGTAAGACGGCGACAGCGGATATCACGTTGACCTCGGGATCCAAGTCGAAGACCGACCAAGTCGAAGTCAAGAAGGAAAGCGGCGAATGGAAGCTCTGCAAATTCGGAATGGGCAACTGACGCCGCCTAACTGAAAAGTCGACAGAGGTATCATTGCGAGTCACAGGGTCCGTGGGCGACTCCATCGCAGGGGTGCTGGGAACAGTGCACGAGGGTGCGATGCACGAACGCGGAGGTGAATGGTGGCCCTAGAGGCTGGATCGACCTTTGCCGGGTATCAGATCGAACGTCGCCTGGGCACAGGCGGCATGGGGGCGGTCTACCTGGCCAAACATCCCCGGCTTCCGCGGCGCGATGCGCTCAAGGTACTCGATGCCGGTCTGGGTGCGGACAAATCGTTTCGCATCCGGTTCGAGCGTGAAGCCGAGCTGACGGCTCGGCTCGATCACCCGAACATCGTGTCGATCCGCGACCGTGGCATCGAAGGCGATCAGCTCTGGATCTCGATGCAGTTCATCGACGGCACCGATGCTGCAGGCCTCATTCAGCAAGGACCTGCAGTGCTTCCGCCCGCGCGGGCGGTCAACATCGTCGCCGAGGCGGCGAAAGGGCTCGACTACGCGCATCGCCACGGGTTGCTGCACCGCGACGTCAAACCCGCGAACTTGCTGATCTCCACCGATGACGAAGGCGACAAGGTCGTCGTGACGGACTTCGGCATTGCCCGCACGCTCGACGACAACACGGCACTCACTTCGACCGGCTCGTTTCTCGCCACTATCGCCTATGCGGCACCCGAATTGATCGAAGGGCGCACGATCGACCACCGCATCGACGTCTACGCACTCGGTTGCACACTCTTCGAAATGCTCACCGGCTCCGTCCCTTTCGCGCGGCCGAATCCGGTGGCGATGATGCACGCGCACATCACCGCGCCGGCGCCGCACCCGTCGGAGAAGAACCGGGCCGTGCCACCGGCATTGGACCTGGTCATCGAGCGAGCGATGGCAAAGGATCCGGCCGATCGCTTTCAGACCTGCCGCGACTTCGCCAACGCAGCCCGCGCAGCGCTGACCGGTGTCGCGCCCCGACCGACTCCTCCCCCAACGGCGGTGCGGAACTTCACGCCGCCACCGACGCAGACCCGGCCACCGACTGCGTCTGGGCCGCACCCCGCGCCGTCTGGACCCCACCCTGCGCCGTCCGGTCCACATGCCGCCGCGTCAGGGGCCCATCCCGCACCATCCGGGCCGCATTCGCCGCCATCGGGACCGCAGCGTCCGCCGTCGGAACCCCACCGCGCACCATCGGGGCCGCAACCGCAGCCGCAAGCGACGTCCCAACCACAACAGGTGCCGCCGTCACAGCCGCGAATCTCGGCACCGCAGCAATTCGCACCAACCGGCGCGACGGCTGTCGGGACTCCGCCATCGCGGTCAGGGCCGAGCAAGAACGTGATCATCATGGCGCTGTCGACACTGGCGGCGGTCATCCTCGTTGTCGTGGTCGCCGTCGCGCTCTCCGGCGGCGACAAGAAGAGCCCGACCCCCAGCAAGTCCGACGAGGAGCAGGTCGAGGACGCGATCAGGACATTCGCAATCACTGTCCACGACAAGGGCTTCACCGCTGCTGCCAAGTTGGCGTGCGCCGACTCCCGTGCCAACATCGAAAAGCAGATCGAAGAAGGCAAGCTCGAGGGCGATGCCGGTGTCTACATGATCGTCATCGAAGAAGTGAAAGACATCATCGTCGACCGCAACCGCGCGACTGCCGACGTGACGTCACAGGTATCGAAGACCGGTGAAACCGCCGACAGCACAACCGATTCCGAGATCCTCGAACGCGAGGACGGCCAATGGAAGATCTGCGACCCGCCGACCTGACCCCGTCGGCGCCTGCACCACAATTCGAGCTTCAGGGGGAGTCGTGACCAATCCGCCTTACGGACCTAACTACGGTCCGCCGCCCAACTACGGCCCGCCGCAGTACAACCCAGGTCCCCAGTACAACCCAGGTCCCCAGTACAACCAGTGGGCGCCGAACAACCAGTGGGCGCCGATTGGTCCCCCGCCGCCGCGCCGCAACAAAACGGCGCTGATCATCGGACTGGTTGTTGCGTTGGTTCTCGTCGTGGGCGGCATACTGACCGCGATCCTGGTGACTACTGGGGGCGACAGTTCCAGCACAGCGACGTCCACCTCGACGTCGAACAAGGCCAAGACCGCCAGCAAGACGGCGACCAAAAGCGGTGCAGACGACGCAGCCGATGTCGAGGCCGCCATCCGGCAGTACGTCAAAACCTGGTCGAGCAGTGGTTACGGGGCTGCCCAGGAACTAGCCTGCGATTCGAAGCAAAAGGCGTGGAAGCGACTGAGCGAGTCGAAGCGAAGCGAACTCGAAGCAGAGCGCGATGGCACGCAGACCATAGACAGGATCCAGAACGTCGACGTCAGGGGCGACTCCGCGACGGCGGACGTCACCGGCCACAGCGGCACCGGAAAGATGGGCACCAAGCCGATCGAATTCTCCACCGCCAAAGAGGACGGTCAGTGGAAGGTCTGCAAGGATCTGTTCGACAAATCGAGCTGACCCAAAAAACTTTGGGTCAGCCCGAGCCGCACGTCAGTACCTGTAGTGCTCCGGCTTGTACGGACCCTCGACGTCGACGCCGATGTACTCGGCCTGATCCTTCGTGAGCTTGGTGAGCGTGCCACCGAGCGCCTCGACGTGGATGCGTGCCACCTTCTCGTCGAGCACCTTCGGCAAGCGGTACACCTCGTTGTCGTACTCTTCCGGCTTCGTCCACAGCTCGATCTGGGCGATGACCTGATTGCTGAAGCTGTTGCTCATCACGAACGACGGATGGCCGGTCGCGTTGCCGAGGTTGAGCAAGCGGCCCTCGGACAGCACGATGATCGCCTTGCCGTCTGGGAAGACGAACTGGTCGACCTGCGGCTTGATGTTGATTCGAACGACGTCGGACGCACGCTCGAGCCGAGCCATTTCGATCTCGTCGTCGAAGTGACCGATGTTGCCGAGGATCGCCTGGTGCTTCATCTGCTGCATGTGCTCGAAGGTGATGATGCCCTGGTTACCGGTCGCGGTGATGACGATGTCGGCGTTGCCGATCGCTTGCTCGACCGTGACGACGTCGTAGCCGTCCATCAGCGCTTGCAGCGCGTTGATCGGATCGACCTCGGTGACCTGGACGCGTGCGCCCTGACCGGCCAGCGACTCTGCGCAGCCCTTGCCGACGTCACCGTAACCACAGATCAGGACCTTCTTGCCACCGATCAGGACGTCGGTGCCGCGGTTGATGCCGTCGATCAGCGAGTGGCGCGTGCCGTACTTGTTGTCGAACTTGCTCTTGGTGACCGAGTCGTTGACGTTGATGGCCGGGAACACGAGCTCACCGGCAGCCGCGAACTGGTACAGGCGGAGCACGCCGGTCGTCGTCTCTTCGGTGACACCCTGGACCGACTTTGCGATCCTGGTCCACTTGTCCTTGTCCGTCTCGAAGCGGGCCCGAAGCAGTTCGAGGAAAACCTTGTACTCAGCCGAGTGATGGTCGTCGTCCAGCGGCGGCACAACGCCCGCCTTCTCGAACTGCGCGCCGCGCAGTACGAGCATGGTCGCGTCGCCACCGTCGTCCAGAATCATGTTCGCCGGCTCGCCCGGCCAGGTGAGCATCTGCTCGGCGGCCCACCAGTAGTCCTCGAGCGACTCGCCCTTCCACGCGAAGACGGGGGTGCCCTTGGGCTCCTCTTCCGTTCCGTGCGGGCCGACAACAACAGCCGCGGCCGCATGGTCCTGCGTCGAGAAGATGTTGCACGACGCCCAGCGCACCTCGGCGCCGAGCGCGACCAGCGTCTCGATGAGCACCGCAGTCTGGATCGTCATGTGCAGCGAGCCGGAGATGCGAGCGCCCTTGAGCGGCAACACATCTGCGTATTCGCGGCGCAACGCCATCAAACCGGGCATCTCGTGCTCGGCGAGGCCGATCTCCTTGCGACCGAATTCGGCCAGCGAAAGGTCGGCCACCTTGTAGTCGATTCCATTTCGGCGGTCGGCTTCGACCATGGTTATGCACCTCTCCTGGTTCGGAAATTCCCCCCAGCAAGGTTAGCCTTGCGTCCCGAGTGGAGTTACTTCGCCTCTGCCAGAACGGGACTGTCGTGCACAACGCCGGTGTTCACGCGGGTGATGTCGCCGTCGTAATGCGCGAGGACGCGGGGGTCCATGATCGCGCGCCACAGTGGCGGAATCATCGCGTAGACGACCATGGTCGCGTAGCCCGCCGGAAGTTGTGGGGCCTCATCGCTGGACCGCAGGGTCTGGTAGCGCCGGCCAGGGTTGGCGTGGTGGTCGCTGTGCCGTTGCAGATGGAACAGGAAGACGTTCGTGACCAGTCGATCGCTGTTCCAGGAGTGGCGCGGTGCGGTCCGTTCGTAGCGACCGTTGGGCAGCTTCTCCCGCAACAATCCGTAGTGCTCGACGTAGTTGACGGTCTCGAGCATCGAGAATGCGATGACGGCCTGCAGCAACAGATACGGAACGATCGGCAACCCGAAGACGGCGATCAGGGTGCCGAACAAGACCGCGCTCATCGACCACGCTTGTAGGACATCGTTGTGCACCGTGAAGGGTGACTTGCCTTTGCGCTTCAGACGCTCGGCTTCCAGACGCCAGGCTGACCGGAAGCCGCCGCTGATGCTGCGGGGCAGGAAGCGCCAGAGGCTCTCCCCATAACGCGAGGAAGCAGGGTCGGCAGGCGTGGCGACGCGGACGTGATGGCCACGGTTGTGCTCGACGAAGAAGTGACCGTAACCGGACTGAGCGAGCGCGACCTTGGCGAGCCAGCGTTCGTGCTTCTCGGCGCGGTGGCCCAGTTCATGGGCGGCGTTGATACCGATGCCCGAGACGATGCCGACGGTGACGGCGAGACCAATCTTGTTCAGGACCGACAGTTCGGTGCCTGCCCAAAGATAGCTGGAAACTAGCAGGCCGGCCAGCAAGATGGGCAGGAAGAGGTAGGTACACCACCGGTAGAAGCGGTCGTTGGAGAGTCGTTCGTACTCCGCGTCGGGGACATTCTCGCCGTCTTGACCGACGACAGCGTCGAGGATCGGGATCGCGACGAAAACCACGATCGGACCGATCCACCAGAAGATTTCCAAACCGGTCCAGTACACCAGCTGCGATGGCAGCAACGCGCACGATGGGGCGAGCAGTCCGAGAATCCACAACGAGCGTTTCGGATCACGCCATGCGAGTGCATGGCTGGCATCTCTTCGCACGACTCCTCCTGAAACATACCCTCGGTCTGTTTCAGTGAATATATCGAGCGTTGAGCAGGGCGTTAACCGCTCTCACGAAAAAGGGATGGACGTCACGCAAGCGAACGTCTGGCTATCAAAGCGTCGACGAAGGGGCTGAATACAGTCGACAGTTCGGCCGCGACGTCCCGAAACGACGACGGCGGCATGGCGATATAGCTCATCGCAATCCGAACAAGAGCCTCGGAAAAAGTGTTCGCTTCGGCTTCGGTGGCGCGCACCCAGCTCTTCTGAAATGACTCGCTGAGCCGTTGCCGCGCCTTGTCGATGATCGGTGCCGCGTCGAGGGTGATCAACCGCAGCAGGTCCGGCTTCACCTCACCCGTCCGCAACGAAACGATCAAGGGGTCCGACGCGCTGTCCAAAAAGAACGCACGTAAACCCTCGATCAACGCAGATCGAACGTCGTCGACATTTCGCCACATGGCGGCATCGACATGGTCGACGAAGTCCTCGGCCAACCGCAACGCGTACGCCTGACCGAGGCCGAGTCGCGAACCGAACTCGTTGTACAAGGTCTGCCTGCTGACGCCTGCGCGAGCAGATACGTCGGACAACGTCACCTTCGACCAGTCACGCTCCAGCAGCAGATCGCGCATGGCGTCGAGGACCGAGTTCCGCAGTAACGCCCGAGAAGCCTCGGGATACGGAACTGTCGTCTCGTTTCGCACCATGCCCGCGACATTGTCACGGGCATATTTAGTAGTCAATTCGACGTCACGATCGCTCGATCTCGACCATGAAGAAGTCCGACTTCGCGGCGCCACAGTCCGGGCAACTCCAGTCTTCCGGGATGTCTTCCCAGCGTGTGCCTGGCTCGATTCCGTCCTCCGGCCATCCGATGGCTTCGTCGTACTCGAACCCACACTGAATACATTGGAAAAGCCTGTAGTCGTTCATCGTCTACTCCTCACACACTCGCGTTGGTCGCCTCGAAGTCGACTTTCTCACGAACGCCGCAGTCGGGACAGCACCAGTCGTCCGGAATGGCATCCCACTGCGTTCCAGCTGGGAATCCTTCGCGGGGCGCGCCTTTCGCCTCGTCATACACGTACTGGCACACGGGACAGATGTACGCACTCACTGCGCATCCTCCGTCACCCCGTATTTGGCCAGAATCTTCGCGCGCTTGCTCGGCTGAATGTTTGCCTTGGTGATGTCGCCGTTGTAGTGCGCCAACACCTTCGGATCCATCACCTTGCGCCAGATCGGCGGGAAGTAGGCGAGCAGGATCATGCTGGCGTACCCACTCGGGAGGTTCGGCGCGCCGTCCCAGCTACGCAGCGTCTGGTAGCGGCGAGTCGGATACGCGTGGTGATCACTGTGCCGCTGCAAGTGGTAAAGCAGGATGTTCGTGACGATATGGTCGCTGTTCCAGCTGTGCTCCGGAGCCGGCCGTTCGTAGCGTCCGCTTGCCGTCTTCTGCCGCATCAGTCCGTAGTGCTCCAGATAGTTCACGGCTTCCAGCAGGCTGAACCCGATGATCGCCTGCAGCACCAGGAACGGCAGCAGCTTGATCCCGAAAATCCCGACGAGAACTGCCCAGAGTGCGGCCGACATCAGCCACGCGGTCAGAACCTCGTTCTGCAAAGACCAGGCGGACTTGCCCAGACGCTGCAAACGCGTCTTCTCGACCGACCACGACGACTTGAAGCTCCCCGAGACCGTTCGCGGCCAGAAACCCCAGAACGTCTCGCCGAAGCGCGAGCTAGCCGGATCCTCCGGCGTCGCGACGCGTACGTGGTGGCCGCGATTGTGCTCGATGTAGAAGTGGCCGTAGAACGTCTGCGCCAGCGTGATGCGCGAGAGCCAACGCTCCAGGTCTTCCTTCTTGTGCCCCAATTCGTGGGCGGTGTTGATACCGATACCGCCGAGGCAACCGACGCTGATCGCCAGACCGATCTGATCCCAGCCGCGGAGGCTGCCGTCGATACCGAGCCAGCTCAGGTTGTCGGCTGTGATCAAGTAGCACGCGAGCAGGAGGGTTCCGTACTGCAACGGGATGAACGCGTACGTGAGGTAGCGGTAGTACTTGTCGTTTTCCAAGTACTCCATCGCTTCTTCCGGCGGATTCTCACCGTCCGGACCGAAGAACAGATCGAACGTCGGAATCAGCACGTAGATGAGGATCGGACCGACCCACCACAACACGTGTGAAACGGGATCCCACCCGATGTAGTTGAGGCCGTAGACCACGGGTAAGGCGATGAACACCGCGGTGACGGGGAAGAGTCCCCACAACCACATATAACGCTTCCTGTCCCGCCATGTGACAGCGGGCGCCTCCGATTGTCCGGGATCGGCGTTGACAGACATCGATGTCTCCATTCGCAGGCTGTGTTCCTCGAGATGTGAGGTGGAACACCACTGAAATGGACAGTACTCAGATCTTTGTACCCTGTCTATACAAACGCGCCAATTTGTAAACCTCCAGTTACTGCCCAGCACGTTCCCGCAGGCCAATGACAGCGTGACGCCTGCCGTACGCGAAGTAGACCAATACGCCCACCGCCATCCACACGATGAATCGCAACCAGGTCTGCACCGAAAGATTCAGCATCAACCACAGGCACGCGAGAACCGCGAGAACAGGAACCAACGGCACCAACGGAACCCGGAAACCGCGCGGCAGTTCCGGCCGTGTTCGACGCAGAATCAGCACGCCTACCGACACGAGCACGAAAGCGAACAACGTGCCGATATTGACCATCTCCTCGAGCGCTCCGATGGGCGTGAAGCCCGCCAAAGCGATGCAGATGACGCCGACGATCAGCGTGATCCGGACCGGTGTGCCGTGCTTACCCGTGTGCGCTAGCTGACGCGGAAGCAGGCCGTCGCGCGAGAGCGCGAACATGATGCGAGTCTGCCCAAGGAAGAGCACCATCACGACCGTGGTCAATCCGGCGAGCGCACCGAAGGAGATCACATTCTTCGCCCATTCGGCACCGTTGAGGTCGAAGGCAGTCGCAAGTGTGGCCTTGTCCCCCGCGAGGTCGGTGTACGGCACCATCCCGGTCAGCACCAACGTCACCGCAATGTAGAGGACGGTGACGATAGCCAGTGAGCCGAGAATGCCACGCGGCAGTGCGCGCTGTGGGTCCTTGGTCTCCTCGGCAGTGGTGGCGACGACGTCGAAACCGATGAACGCGAAGAAGACCAGGCTTGCGGCAGCGAGCAGTCCGTACCAGCCGAAGGTGCTGTTGCCTGCACCGGTGAAGTACGAGAACAACGACTGATGAATGCCCTCGCCCGCATCGCGTGGCTGCGACGGCGGCAGGTACGGCGTGTAGTTCGACGTCTTGATGTAGGTAGCTCCGACGACCACGACGAGCAGCACCACTGCGATCTTGATCGCGACGGCCACCGCCGACACTCGCGACGACAACTTGGTTCCGGTGGCGATGACGAACGTGACCACCGCCAGGATGACGACAGCACCCCAATCGAATTCGACGGACCCGATCTGCACGGTCGGTGTGAACGAGCCCAACACCTCCCCCAGATACAGCGACCAACCCTTGGCGACAACCGATGCGCCGAGGGCGAATTCGAGAATGAGGTCCCAGCCGATGATCCACGCGACGAGCTCACCGAACGTCGCGTAGGAGAACGTATAGGCGCTACCCGCAACCGGGACGGTCGACGCGAACTCGGCGTAGCACAGCGCCGCCAACGCGCAGGCGATTGCTGCGAGCACGAACGCGAGCGACACCGAAGGTCCGGCGATATTTCCCGCGGTGCGCGCAGTCAGAGTGAAAATTCCTGCGCCGACGACGACAGCAACGCCGAAAACAGTGAGGTCCCACGCATTGAGGTCCTTGCGGAGTCTGGAATCCGGCTCGTCGGTATCGGAGATCGATTGCTCGACCGATTTCGTTCGAAACAGCGGATTTCGAGCCACCACAGCCTCCTTGCTCGGGGATCATTCGAGCGTAGTGTTCCCACGCCCGGAATTGTTCACACAACAGACAATTCGGGTATGCGTCGTTAGTCGAGAGGACGAAATGCAGATCATTCATCAGGTCGTCGTGTTCGATGCCGCGGACCTCACGGCCGAGAGCGCCTTCTGGGCCGAGGTCCTGGGCGGCAGCGTGGAGGTCGACGACGACTGGCACATGGTGCTTGTCGACGGCGAGCCGCGCATCGGGGTCCAGCTCGCGCCGAATCACGTTCGTCCCGAATGGCCGGACGGCGTACAGCAGCAACAGATCCACCTCGATCTGTACGTTGCGGATTTCCCCGCCGCACACGAACGCGTCATGGCGCTGGGCGCCCAGGTGCTCCAGCCCGTCAAAGACGGCGAGTCGAACGATTTCCAGGTCTATGCAGACCCCGCGGGGCATCCGTTCTGCTTGTGCTGGTTCAACAAGAGCTAGCTCACGACCGGTACAGGTCCGGCTCCAGGTAGATGACCCGGGCGGCAGGGACCGAGCTACGCACGCGCGCTTCGGCATCGTCGATGGCGGCTGCAAGAGCTGCGATGTCGAGACCGGGAACGATCGCGAGCTTCGCCGCCACGAGGATCTCCTCCGGACCCAGATACTGCGTCTTGAGGTGAATCACGCTCTGGATTCGGTCGCCATCGACCAGTCCTTCGAGGATGCGCCGCTCCTCGGCGTCGGTCGCGCCTTCGCCGATCAGCAAGCTCTGCATTTCGACGATGAGAATGATGGCGATGACGGCGAGCAGCAGTCCGATCGCCAACGTGCCGATCCCATCCCAGATCGGTTCGTCGGTCAGCATCGTCATACCGACGCCGATGAGGGCGAACACCAGACCGATCAGCGCGCCCGCATCCTCGAGCAGGACCACCGGCAACTCGGGGTTGCGGGAGTTTCGGATGAAACCCCACCACGTTGCTTCGCCTTTGAGGGGTTTCGACTCGCCGATCGCCGTGGTGAAGCTGTAGCTTTCGAGCGCGATTGCGATCACCAGGATCGCGACCGCGACGAACGGCGATTCCAACTCGTGCGGATCGGAAATCTTGTGGATGCCTTCGTAGATCGCGAACATCGCACCGAGGCTGAAGATCACCAACGCCACGACGAACGAGTAGAAGTAGCGGTTACGGCCGTAGCCGAACGGGTGCAGCCGGTCGGCTTCCTGTGCCGCCCTCCGCTGACCGAGCAGCAGCAGACCCTGGTTGGACGTGTCCGCGACCGAGTGCACGGCCTCCGCCAACATCGACGACGATCCCGTGATCGCCCAGCCGACGAATTTCGCTGCCGCGATTCCCGCATTGGCGGTCAGCGCCGCAATGATCGCCTTTTTGCCGCCACCAGCGGACATGCGCGCTCTCCTCTTGTTCGAGTCGGCATAAGGCTACACAGACAAAACACCCACGCGCGCGCAAAACACCTGCGTTTCAGGCGCCCTGGCCGACATCGTCACCACCGGATCGGCTGCGGCAATCCAGGCCGCGGAGCCGCGAGTCAGCACGAGACGATCGGGCCCGCACACCAATTCGGCCTCGCCGGCAGAACACAACACGATGCTCGGGCCATTCACCGTCGGCTGCTGCGCCACATCGAGATCGAAGCGCGACAGCGCGAACTCGGCGGCAGGAGTGTCGTACTGCAAAGGCCCACCAGCTGGACCGTGCGGCGTGAGCACCGGGACGGTGACGGGCTCGAAGTCGAGCACCCGAAGGAGTTCGGGGACGTCGACGTGCTTGGGGGTCAGGCCGCCGCGCAGCACATTGTCGGAATTCGCCATCAGCTCGACCGCCATGCCCCGCAGGTAGGCATGCAGATTGCCTGCGTCGAGGAACAGCCCTTCGCCGGGCTGCAACGTCACGCGATTGAGCAGCAGCGAAGCCAAGACACCAGCATCACCGGGATAGGTTTCGGCAAGCTCGAGCGCGGTCTGCGCCTCCGCCGCGAAGCGGCCCTTCCCCCGGCACTCAGAGAGATAGCGCACGCAACCGTCGAGCACGTCCGGAAGCAGCGAAGACAACGTCGACGGCGGCAATGTGATCCACGTTGTGAACAGCGCCCGCAGCGCCATCGAATCACGCTGGCCGGCAAGCAAACCGCTGTACTTCTGCAACGCCTCGACGTCGAGTGCGTCGAACAACTCGATCGTCGCGCGTGGATCGCGGAAGCCGGCAAGCGCCTCGAAGCGATCCAGCGCGACCACGAGTTCCGGCTTGGGATTGTCGTCGCGATAGTTGCGGATCGGGGAATCGAGCGGCACCTTCGCGCGGTTTTCGCGAGCGAAACCGTCGCGAGCCTGCCGAGCGCTCGGGTGCGCTTGCAACGACAGCGGCTCCTCCGCTGCGAGCACCTTCAACAAAAACGGCAAGCGCGCGCCGAACTGCGGCACGACCGCGCTACCCAGCTCGTGTTCAGGGTCCGCGCTGAGGACGTCGAGCAGTGACTTCTCGGTGTCTCCGACGACGAGCTTCGCGGGGTCGGCCGGGTGCGCGCCGAACCACAATTCGGCTTCCGGATGCGCCGAGGGAGCAGGTCTGCCACACAAGTTGGCCAGCGCAGTCCGTGAACCCCACGCGTAGTTGCGGAGCGCACCTCGCAATAAGTGCACTAGCCGGACTCCCCGTCGTCGACGCCGCCGAGCAACTGCATGTACGCCGCTGCCATTTCGATTCGAACCGCAAGTATCGCAAGCTGTTCCAGCTCCCGACCGGTGCGGACCGTGTCGGTCCCGCCGAGCGGAGCCGGTCCAGCAACGGCCTGGCCGACATCTTCGTCGTCGGCGACCACGAGCTGCGCGTCGGGCAGCACGGCTATGCGCCGCTGCGCCTGTGTCCGGTCCGAATCGGTGCTCAACGCGAACACCCGGACCTGGTTGCGCGGCGCGGGACCGTCCAACTGTTCGTCGTGGAAGAACGGATCGTAGTCAGGCGCCGAACCCGATTGGCCGGAGCGCGCGAGCGTCCGTGCCGCAGCTACCACGTCAGCGAGATCGACTGCCGCAGAGACTGTTCCCGCAGCGCGCACGAGAACGTCCGACCCATGCCTGGCAAGTTCGGTCGTCGCCGCGCTGTCGCCCGCAAGCACGATGTCGCGACTCTGCATCCGCGCCGCGAGTGACTTCGCCGGATTGTGGAACACCTCGTTGCTGGGATGATCGCGTGCGGCCTCGGCATCGAGTTGGTCGGCCAGGAAGTCCAGGTCCGGAATGAACGGTCCGGAACGCGAGCGATCCACCGCAGCGAGGACCGCAATGCCTGCGGCAAGGAAACGGGCCAGTGTGTTGTGGCCTGCCACCGTCAGTCGCGGGGCCAGCATGGATGCACGCCCTGCGCCGGCGGCTCGCAACGGACCTTCGTCGGGAGCGGCGATCACCACTTCGGCGCCACGGCGCAACCCGCGGTCGACCGCCTCCATCAGCTTTGGGTCACCGGCATCGTCACCCGCGACGACGACAACGTCGAGCGGCCCGATCCATGGCGGGACACCACCGAGATGGAGCAGCGGAAGTCCGGCGTTGCCGCCGATCGCAGCAACAAGGATCGCCGCGGCACGCGCCGCACGACCGGTCCCGCTGACCAGCAGAACGGAACGGGGCCGGAGATCGGCCAACCGCGCGAGCGCGTCTTCACTGACCGCGGCCGCAGTTGCCCGCACTTGCGCGCCGCCCAACGCAGCAGAACGCAGCGCACCGGACGAGTCCGCTGCCTCCAGCGAAGCAACGTCATCGAGATCAAGCACTCGGGAAGGAGCGGTCATTTCGAAGTCCACACCGTCCTCTCGCGGCGGCCTGATTCCACTATTACAGCTATGCGCGAACGATGGTCAGAATCTCGGTCACGAGTGCGTCTACTTCACCGGTACCCGCGGCCTCGACGTTCAAACGCAGCAGGGGCTCGGTATTCGACGCCCGCAGATTGAACCATGCCCCGTCGCCGAGAGTGACGGTTACGCCGTCGAGACGATCCACATCCGTAGTGCGGTCGGCGAAAGCGTCGATCACCGCTTGCGTGCGGTCTGCGGCGTCGACCACGGTCGAGTTGATTTCGCCCGACGCAGAATAGGTTTCGTACTTGGCCATGAGTTCCGACAGGGGGCCGTCCTGCTCACCCAACGCAGCGAGAACGTGCAGTGCAGCGAGCATTCCCGAGTCGGCGCACCAGAAGTCGCGGAAGTAGTAATGCGCGGAGTGCTCGCCGCCGAAGATCGCGCCCGACTCGGCCATCTGCTGCTTGATGAAGGAGTGACCTACGCGGGTGCGCACGGGCGTCCCGCCGAGGCGCGTCACCAACTCCGGCACTGCTCGCGATGTGATCAGGTTGTGAATGATGGTGCCGCCCGGCTCTTTTGCCAGCTCGCGCTCGGCGACCAACGCTGTGACAGCGGACGGCGAGATCGGCTCGCCGCGCTCGTCGACGACGAAGCAACGGTCGGCATCACCGTCGAACGCCAACCCGATGTCCGCACCCGTCTGCTTGACGAATGCCTGCAGGTCGACAAGATTCTTCGGGTCGAGCGGATTGGCCTCGTGGTTGGGGAACGAGCCGTCGAGTTCGAAGAACAACGGCTCGACAGTCACCGGCAGCGGTCCGAGCACCGAAGGCACCGTGTGGCCGCCCATTCCATTGCCTGCATCGACCGCGACCGTCAACGGACGAAGCGTCCGCAGGTCGACGAGTTTGCGCAGGAAGTCGGAGTACTCGCCGAGCAAATCGAGCGTGCTGACCGAGCCTGCGGCACCGTCGAAACCGGGCACACCTTCGATGACTTCGCCAGAAATCGTCGACAGGCCCGTGTCCTGCCCTACCGGCTTCGCACCCGCCCAACACAACTTGATCCCGTTGTACTTTGCGGGATTGTGGCTGGCCGTGAACATCGCCCCAGGGCAGTCCAGATGTCCCGACGCAAAATACAGCTGATCGGTGGAAGCAAGGCCGATCTGCACAACATCGAGGCCCTGCGCGACAACACCTTCCGCGAATGCCGCAGACAGCGCAGGCGACGATTCGCGCATGTCGTGCCCGATCACCACGCGCGTGGCGCTGCCGCGAACCAAACGTGCAAAAGCACCGCCGACATCGCGGACGAAATCCTCGTCGATCTGCTCCCCCACGACGCCGCGCACGTCATAGGCCTTGATCACGGCATTGACGTGGTCGGCGGAACGGGTCACTGGGCTCGGTCGCGAAGTCACCGCTCCAGCCTAGTGCTCGGACTAGAACGGCTCAGCCAGGATCCGGCAACACGCGCAAATGACCGCGACGACCGGTCCGCGCAGGCGGAGCGGACGGGGTCTCTACAGGGGTGAATTCAGTGCGTCCGCGGACCGGACCATCGACCGACGGATTACTCGTCGCTCGCGGCAGACCAGCCTCACGAACCGCTTCCGCCAACGCAACGAGATCGTCGTCGTCCGGAGTGCCCGACGAGAACGCACCCTCGTGCCGCACCATTTCCCAACCCCGGGGCGCGCTGATGCGTGACGCATGCACCTCGCAGTGGTCCCACGAATGCGGTTCGGCCACAGTGGCAAGCGGCCCGACAACTGCGGTCGAGTCGGAATAGACATAGGTCAACGTCGCGACGGCAGGGTTCTTGCACCCTGGCCTGCAGCATCGACGGAAGGGTCTCACAGCTAGGAGAGTAACTGAACGAAGGCGCAGAGCCGCGCCATCGCTCGGGCGTGTTTGATCCCGCACGAGTTGTAATGTTTGCCCCATGCGATCCAAGCGCAGGCCCCAGACGTCACGTTCGGTGATGCGGCGCGGACGTGGCGTGCGCGGACCGGTGCTGCCGAATTCCGTGCCTGGCTGGCGAACGCGAGGCGAGAAGTTCGACCTGATGGTCTTGGAAGCATTCGCGCCGGTCGATGCGCGTTGGCACGAGCGGCTGACGAAGTTGGATATCGCCGTCGATGACGTGCCGAAGATTCGGCCCAAAGATCCCGAGGCTGTGACGTGGCCGGACGAGGTGGTCGCCGATGGCCCAGTTCCGTTGTCGCGCTTGATTCCCGCGGGCGTCGATCGACGCGGCGGTGCGACGCGCGCGCGGGTCGTGCTCTTCCGTCGCCCACTGGAGTTGCGCGCGAAACATCCAGAGAACCTGGTGGACTTGTTGCACGACGTGCTCGTGCAACAAGTCGCCACTTACTTAGGGGTCGACCCCGACATCATCGACCCCGCTGGCGCGGGTCCGTCCGACTGACGATCCGTCGGACTAGCTACCGGTTAGCCGATGCCGCGCTTGAGGCGACGACGCTCACGCTCGGACAGGCCGCCCCAGATGCCGAAGCGCTCGTCATGAGCCAACGCGTAATCCAGGCACTCGTCCCGGACCTCGCAGCCCATGCAGATGCGCTTGGCTTCACGAGTCGAACCACCCTTTTCGGGGAAGAACGCCTCGGGGTCGGTCTGCGCACAGAGCGCGCGTTCCTGCCATTGATCTTGATCCTCGGTGGCCTCGTACAGCTCCTCGAAGCCTTCCGCGACCAGGCTGAGATGGGGTTTCCCACCCACAGCTACGTAGTCGTCGACGCGAACGCTGAGTGCTGCGCCCGCCTTGGAATCGGTTTGCGGTTCGTCGCCTACGATGCGTGAAGGGATTTCAAAGTCTCCCAGCCTGTCGGCCATCGCCCGCCTCCTCACCTGAAATAGCGCAGAATTATTGTCACCGGCGCGCTCATGACTGAGCCGCCGAAAGTTTTGCTTCGTGATTCCCCGACCGCTCTCCGTGGAGCGATATCCGAACGTTAGCCACTCCCTTGGAACACCCGTTCGAAAACTCATCCCCTACAGGCGAACTCGCCGAGGATGAATGGAATGACATACATGTGATTAGACACGCCGACACGATGGATTGGCAAGCTTTCAGCGAAATACGATTACCATCCGTTCGCCTACCTGCGTGCCTAGCACGCCCAGGGACACGAGCCATTGCCGGCCAGCCTAGGCTTTGCAGACGTGAGCGAGGCAAAAAAGAACGTACGGATAGCGGTGTTGGTCGGCGGGGTCGGCGGCGCCCGATTCCTGCTGGGCGCGCGCGAGCTGCTCGGCCCGGACAATGCAATCACCGCGATCGTCAATGTCGGTGACGACATCTGGATGCATGGTCTGCGCATCTGCCCCGACCTCGACACCTGCATGTACACCCTCGGCGGCGGCATCGACATCGAACGCGGCTGGGGCCACAAAGACGAAACTTGGCATGCCAAAGAGGAATTGGCGGCCTACAACGCCGTCCCGGACTGGTTCGGACTCGGCGATCGCGACATCGCGACGCACCTCATTCGCAGCCAGATGTTGCGCGCGGGCTATCCACTCTCCGCAGTCACGGAAGCATTGTGCAAGCGCTGGGCGCCCGGCGTCGCGTTGCTGCCCGCGACCGACGACCGCAACGAGACTCACGTCGTCATTACCGACCCGGCCGCCGAGAACCCAAACGACCGCAGCGCCATTCACTTTCAGGAGTGGTGGGTTCGCCACCGGGCAAACGTGCCCACGCACAGCTTTGCCAATGTCGGCGCAGACCAGAGCACGCCCGGCCCCGGCGTCATGGAGGCGATCGAGAATGCCGACGCAGTACTGCTCGCGCCGTCGAACCCGGTCGTGAGCATCGGCGCGATCCTGTCGGTCCCCGGCATCCGCGGCGCACTGAAGACAACGAAGGCGAAGGTCATCGGATTGTCACCGGTGATCGGCGGAAAACCGTTGCGCGGGATGGCAGATCATTGCCTCGACGTGATCGGCGTGGAGACCAGCGCTGAAGCGATCGGCCGCTACTACGGCGCACGGACCGAAACGGGCATTCTGGACGGCTGGCTCGTCCACAGCACCGACGCCGCCGAAGTACCAGGGGTGGCCGTTGCCAGCGTGCCCCTCCTGATGACCGACCCACCCACTACAGCCGAAATGGTGCGCGCAGCATTGGAATTAGCGGGAGTCGGAGTATGAACGACCACGCGGCACCCAGCGAACTGCGCATCCTTCCCGTCCGCGGTCTGCCCGAGTTCCGCCCGGGCGACGACCTCGCCGAACACATTGCGCGCCAAACTCCTTGGCTGATCGACGGTGACGTGCTCGTGGTGACGAGCAAGATCGTCTCCAAAGTCGAAGGGCGCATCGTGGATTCGCCGACCGATCCCGACGAACGCGACGCGGCGCGTCGTCGGCTGGTCGAGCAGGAAGCCGTGCGCGTCCTGGCCCGAAAGGGTCGCACCCTGATCACCGAGAACCGCCTCGGCATCGTCCAAGCCGCGTCCGGCATCGACGGCTCCAACGTCGAACCCGGCGAATTGGCTTTGTTGCCAATCGATCCAGACAAAAGCGCCATAGGGTTGCGTGAGGCGCTGCGCGAACGGCTGGGCATCACGGTCGGCGTCGTCATCACCGACACGATGGGTCGCGCCTGGCGCAACGGGCAGACCGACGCGGCAATCGGGTCCGCGGGAGTGCCTGTGCTGCATGCGTATGCGGGCACAGAAGACGCTCAGGGCAACGAACTCCAAGTCACCGAGATCGCGGTCGCCGACGAACTTGCGGCCGCTGCGGACCTCGTCAAAGGCAAACTGGGCGCCGTTCCGATCGCAGTCGTGCGCGGCTTCACCCTGCCCGACGATGGGTCCCGTGCCACCGATCTGCTGCGCCGTGGCGACGAAGATCTGTTCTGGCTCGGCACGGAAGAGGCTCTTGCACAAGGGCGTAGCGAGGCGCTGTTGCTGCGTCGCTCGGTCCGGTCGTTCGCACCCACGCCGGTCGACCCAGACCTTCTTCGCGCCTCGATCGCCGATGCACTCACCGCACCCGCGCCGCATCACACCCACCCTGTGCGGTTCGTCTGGATCCGGACCGCAGCGGTCCGGGCTCGGTTACTCGACGCGATGCGGGCGAAGTGGGTTGCCGACCTGACCCAGGATGGGCTCAGCCCCGAACGAGTCGAACGCCGCGTCGCCAGGGGCAACATCCTCGCGGACGCGCCCGAGGTGATCATTCCGTTCTGCGTTCCCGACGGCGCTCACAGCTATCCCGACTCGCGCCGCCAGCAAGCCGAGCAGACGATGTTCACCGTGGCCGTCGGCGCAGCTGTGCAAGGACTGCTGGTCTCGTTGGCTACCAAGGGAATCGGCAGTTGCTGGATCGGCTCGACGATCTTCGCCGCCGATGTGGTCCGGGCCGAACTCGACTTGCCACCCGACTGGTCACCGCTGGGCGCGATCGCAATCGGAAACCCCACCGAGCCGGCTACACCGCGCGCAGCCAAAGACCCGGGTCAAGGGTTGGTCGAGTTGTGAGCGCCGAGTCACTCACCACCTCGACTATCGACGTCCTCGAATCATGGCGTCCCGCAGCCACATCCGACGAGGTGTTACGCCATACCCTCCTCGCGTTCGTCGGCAGCGCTCCGCGCGGTTGCTTGCGGGAGAACGTTCCCGGACACATCACGGCGTCGTCGCTGGTCATGAACGAAGGACGCACGCACGTGCTGTTGACCCTCCATCCCCGCGTCGGTCGATGGATTCAACTGGGTGGTCACTGCGAGGAGAGCGACGCGACGATCGTCGACGCCGCACTACGTGAGGCGAGGGAAGAATCGGGCATCGACGAGCTGCGGATCGACCCGACGCTGCTGTCGGCTCACACCCACCCGATCACCTGCTCGCTCGGCGTGCCGACCCGACACCTCGACCTGCGATTCCTGGTGTACGCCCGCGACGATGCGCAGATCGCCATCAGCTCCGAATCCGACGATCTGCGATGGTGGCCGATCGACGGACTGCCCGAGAATGCCGAACGCGACACCATCAGCGAATTGGTGCGCCTCGCCCTGGCACGCTGACCGGCGTCGGGTACTTCGGGCTGACCGTATCGCCTGACGAGATGCCGCGCACCCGCCTGGCGATCCACGGAACGGCGAAGTCGCGGAACCAGATTCGGTCGGCCTTACGTTGCTGACCAGCGTCCAACACCGGCGCCGGCCCGAGGTCGACGGCTTCGAGGTCGTGCGGCACGCCGAGTTCGTCGAGCACGCGGATCGCCATGTTCTGATGGCCGGCGGCGGACATGTGGATGCGGTCCCAGTCCCACATCCGGAAGTCGTTGTATTCGTTGAACCGCCAGAAGTCGATCACGACGCATTTGTGCCGCTCGGCTACCTCGCGGACCAACTCGTTGTAGATCGCGAAGCGCCCGCGGAGTTGGTCGAACACGACCGCCCCTGCGGTGTCGCGGGCGGTGAACAGCACCACCGTTGCGCCGGTCGCCGCAAGTTTGCCGATCGCTTCGTCGTACCGGGCTACCAACCCGTCGATATCCACGCGCGGCCGAATGATGTCGTTGGCGCCCGCGTAGATGGCGACCAGGTCCGGCTCCATGTCGAGGGCGGGGGCAAGTTGCTCGTCGAGGATCGGTCCGAGCATCCTGCCGCGGATCGCCAGGTTGGCGTAGCGGACGCCCGGCCAGTTCTTCGCCAGCTGTTCGGCCACAAGGTCGGCCCACCCCCGCAAACCATTGGGGTAGCCGTCGACGACGTCACCGACACCCTCGGTGAAGGAGTCACCGAGGGCAACGAAGGTGCGGTACAACGGCTCAGACATCCGTCGAGAAGCGGATGCCGCCATCGGGAATGTCCACTCCGGGCCACACCCGTGCGCCACGGAGCAGCTCGCACCGTGCACCGATGTTCGCGCCGTCGCCGATCACAGCGTCGCGCACCAGCGCCCGCGGACCGATCCGCGCGCCGAAGCCGAGAATCGACCGTTCTACTCGCGCTCCCGCCTCGACCTTCGCGCCGTCGAAGAGGATCGCGCCGTCCAACCGCGCGCCCGCCCCGACCTCGGCGCCGCGCCCGACCACGGTCCCACCGATCAGAAGCGCACCAGGAGCGACACCGGCGCCCGGATGAACGAGCGACTCACCCCGCTGGCCCTGCAGTGCAGGCGAGGGCGCAATGCCACGAACCAGGTCCGACGAGCCCTGGATGAAGTCTTCCGGCGTACCCATGTCACGCCAGTACGACGTGTCGACATGTCCGTATATACGGGCACCTTCGGTCAGCAACGCAGGGAACACTTCGCGCTCGACCGAGACCGGCCGCCCGGTCGGGATCTTCTCGATGTATTCACGGCGGAACACGTAGCAGCCGGCGTTGATCTGGTCCGTCGGCGGATCTTGGGTTTTCTCGAGGAACGCGGTGACGCGACCGTCTGCGTCGGTAGGAACGCAACCGAAGGCGCGCGGGTCACCGACGCGAACGAGATGAAGGGTGACGTCGGCATTCGTCGACTCGTGCGTATCCAGGACCGCGCCGAGATCGGTGCCGCCGAGAACGTCGCCGTTGAACACCATGACGTTGTCCGCGCGCAGCTTCGGGAGCACGTTTCTGATGCCGCCGCCGGTGCCGAGCGGCTTCGTCTCCATCACGTATTCGAGCTCGAGACCGAGCTCGGAACCGTCACCGAACTGCTCTTCGAACACCTCGGACTTGTACGACGTGCCAAGGACTACGTGGCTGATGCCCGCCTCGGCGATCCGCGCGAGCAGGTGGTGCAGAAAGGGCAGGCCTGCGGTCGGCAGCATCGGCTTCGGCGCCGACAACGTCAGCGGACGCAGCCGCGTGCCTTGTCCGCCGACAAGCACGACGGCATCGGTCTCACTGTTACTCGCCATTGTTGTTGCCCTCTCGTGCTGCCGATTCGGATCGACTACGCAGCGCTGATCGCACCGCAACCTTGGATCGAGCTGCCAGCCCAGCCCGGAGTCCTACCCGCAACGGTGCCTCCCACCAGTTCGGGTGGCGGTCGGCTTGGTAGCGGTAAGCACTCTGGTGGTGAGCAGGCAACATCAGTTCAGGGTTCCGACCTGCAGCGTGTCCCTTCTCATGTACCACCTCGGCAGTCGGCACGTAGACGTTATGCCAGCCTGCCTTGTTCAATCGGTCACCGAAGTCGACGTCTTCCATGTACATGAAATACCGAGAATCGAAGCCGGCGATCGAATCGAACGCCGCCCGCCGGATCAGCAGACACGAACCGGAGAGCCACCCCACCGTCCGTTCGCTACGCGCTTCGTCTTCCTGGCGGTATTTCCTGGTCCAGGGATTTGTCGGCCAGACGGTGCCGAGCAAAGCGTGGCCTGCTCCCGACAGCAGTGTGGGCACCTGGCGCGCTGAGGGGTACACCGCGCCGTCGGGCTCGCGGATCAGCGGTCCCAGCGATCCGGCGCGCGGCCAGCGCTGCGCCGCTTCCAGCAGCAAATCGATCGATTTCGGCGCCCACTCGATATCCGGATTCACCGCGACGATGAACTCGACGGACGGGTCGACCTCCGCGACGGCACGGTTTATTGCGCCGCCGTACCCGATATTCGCTCCGGTGTGCAGCAGTCGTACGTGGTCGTAGGCTTTCGCCGCCGCCTCGGGTGCTCCGTCGGTCGAGCCGTTGTCCGCGAGGATGACCTGCGGGTTCAGCACGGTCGCGCTGGCGAGCGAAGAAATGAACCGATCCAGATGTTCGCCGGGCGAGTAGGTCACCGTCACGACGGCCAGCTGCGAATTCACGTCAGCAAGCTTATCGGGGTACTTAAGTGCACTTTGCCAGTGCAACGGCAAGAGCGTCGCGCCACGGTCGGAGCGGGGTCAAGCCGGCGTTCGCCCACGCCGCGCCGGACAGTACGGAATACGCCGGACGAGGAGCTGGGCGAACGAACTCGGCACTGGTGACCGGAAGCACCCGGTCGGGATCCGCGCCGACACCCTCGAAGACCGCGCGCGCCAGGTCGAACCAACTCGCCTGACCGGCGTTCGTGAGGTGCAACGTTGCAGGTGGCGCTGGGTATGCCGCCAGTTCCAGCAGTCCAGCAGCGACGTCGGCGCTGTAGGTCGGCGAGCCGATCTGATCGTCGACGACGCTGACCGTGTCCCGTTCACGCTCGAGGCGGAGCATCGTCGACACGAAATCCGAACCCGACCCCGTGTAGACCCACGCGGTCCGTACCACCGACGCAGTGGGCAAGATCTCGTGAACAGCGAGCTCTCCCGCGAGCTTCGACCGTCCGTACACCGTTACCGGTCCGGTCGCGTGATCGGTTTCATAGGGACTGGTCGCTGTGCCGTCGAATACATAGTCGGTAGATACCTGGATCAACCGTGCGTCGAGCTCGGCACACACGGTCGCCAACGTCCGTGGTCCTGCCTCGTTAACCGAAAACGCAGCTGCCTCATCGGTTTCCGCGTTGTCGACTGCCGTATATGCCGCGCAGTTGATGACGACGCTGCCCGGCGTGACAGCTTTGCGAACCGATTCTGCGTCGGTGATATCCAACGTGGCGGAGTCGAAGCCGACGACGGGCAAACTCTGGTCGGCACCGACACGCAGCAACTGCTGACCCAGCTGCCCCTTGGCGCCGGTGATGACGATGGATCCCATGGTGCAAGTCTGGCACGCCGAGAGTGCGGTTCAGGCGAGCGGCGGCCTCCGGCAAGTAGCCTTGGCAGCAAACGTCGCGCTACGAAAGGGTCGCAGGTGTCACAGACGCACGTCGAGCGACGACCCGGTCGTGCTCCCGCGCGTCGCTCCTTCACCCGCCCGGTCAACGCTGTGGTTGCCACTTTGTCGGTCTTGGCGCTCCTCGTCACCGGCTTCGGGTGGCGAGGGGTCGAATCGCTGAAGAACGACCTTGCGACCGCGGATGGCCTGGGTCTGGGCGGCGGCAAAGACGGTGCTGTCGACATCTTGATGGTCGGCACCGACAGCCGGACCGACGCGCACGGCAATCCGTTGTCCGACGACGAGCTTGCGTCCCTGCGCGCGGGCGGCGACATCGCCAGCAATACCGACACGATCGTCCTCATCCGCGTCCCGAACGACGGCAGTTCGGCAACCGCGATCTCGATCCCGCGCGACTCCTACGTCGAGGTGCCCGGGCTGGGAAAGACGAAGATCAACGGTGCGTACGGCGCAACGAAGGAAGGCAAGCGGGCCGAACTGGTCACGGCGGGAAAGTCGGAGGAAGAAGCCGACACCGAGTCGACGAAGGCCGGACGGCAGGCCCTGATCAAAGCAGTCGCGAACCTGACCGGAGTGACCGTCGACCACTACGCCGAGGTCGGGCTGCTCGGGTTCGTCTTGCTTACCAACGCAGTCGGCGGCGTCGACGTCTGTCTCAACGACGCGGTCGACGAGTGGATGTCCGGGGCGAACTTCCCGGCTGGCCGCCAAACCCTCGACGGCTCCAACGCCCTCAGCTTCGTCCGCCAACGCCACGATCTCCCCCGCGGCGACCTCGACCGCATCGTGCGGCAGCAAGTGTTCATGGCCGAATTGGTCCACAAAGTCCTCAGCGCAAAAACCCTGAGCAGCCCGACAAAGCTCGGCGAACTACGCGACGCGATCACTCGGTCGGTCGTGCTCGACTCCGATTGGGACATCCTCAGTTTCGCGAGCAAGCTGCAGGATCTCGCGGGCGGCAAGGTGCGCTTCGAAACCATTCCGGTCACCGATCTCAACGGCGTCACCGACGAAGGCGAATCGGTCGTGCGGGTGGACCCGAAAGCAGTGCAGGAATACGTTGCGAGCCTCGCGGGCGAGCACGCGCCGAAGAAAGACGACGAGCCCGCACCCGAAAAAGAGGTGGATCCGGCGAGCGTCACCGTCGACGTCGCCAACGACAGCGGCATCAGCGGGCTTGCCTCGCACGTTTCGGAAGCATTGTCCACCAAGGGCTTTCACACAGGAACGGTCGGCAACAACACGGGTAAAGCCGTCGACAGCAGCCGCGTCACTGCGGCGAAAGCCGACGACGCCGGCGCTGCAGCCGTTGCACGAGCCTTGGGTGGCCTGCCCGTCGAGACCGATTCGTCGCTGAAGTCCGGCGCGGTCCGGGTCGTGCTGGCTGCCGACTACAAGGGTCCGGGCACTACCGATTACACGTCGTCGAGCTCGACGTCGTCTTCGTCCGACGATTCCAGCGGCGCGGTCCCCCCGGACCCGCCGATCGACGCAGGACAGAGCGGACCGAAATGCGTGAACTAGCAACAACGCTCACAGAAATATTGCTCGAACCAATCCTGGAGCGCGATCCAGCCGGTCCACGAATCACGTTCTACGACGACGCGAACGGCGCGCGCATCGAGTTGTCGGCGTTGACGCTGGCCAACTGGGCCGCGAAGACAGCGAACATGATTCGCGACGAGTTCGCGTTGACCCCGGGCGCCCGCATCGCGGTCCTGCTGCCCGCGCATTGGCAGACCGCAGCGGTCCTGCTCGGTGCGTGGTGGGCAGGGGCCGAGGTCGTATTGCACGCCGACCCCGATGCCGAATTGGCACTCGTCACCGCCGATCGGCTCGACGAGGTCCAAGACATTCCCGAGGTCGCGGCGCTGTCGCTGGACGCATTCGGCATGCCGGTCCGCGACCTACCGATCGGTGTCACCGACTACGCCACCTCGGTCCGCGTACACGGCGACCAATTCCGGCCGGCAGGAGCGGGTTTGGCGCTCGACGGCAGCTCAGTCGGCGATGTGTTCGCCGCTGCGAAGGCCGCCGCAACGGAGCAGGGACTGACCAGCAAGGACCGAGTGCTCTCGGCACAGGATTGGTCGACTCCCACCGAATTGGTCAAGGCCTTCGTCGCTGTGTTTGCCGTCGGCGCGTCGCTGGTTCAGGTCGCCAACCCGGATCCCGCGGCTGTGGAGCGGCGCATCGAAGCCGAGCGGATCACCACGCGGCTCTAGGCGTAGTTGCCGTCTTCGAGTCCGGCTTCGATTTCGAACTTGTTGCGCGCCCGCGGGTGCCGCGCTTCCTCGAACAGATACCGCGCCATGAACGTCAGCCCGTAGCGAGCCCACTGGTCCGCGTGGACCGATTCGTGCCGCAAAATCCGCTCGCCGAAATTCTTCTCGGTGAGATACGCCCCACCGAATGTGGTGCCGCCACGGCCGAATCCGCCGCGCATCCCCGAGCACACATACATGTTGTGGTCCTCGTCGAACACGATGTTCGCGCGCCACAATTTCGCCCACCCCAGTGCGATGGTCGTCACGACCGCCGACTGCCAACTGCCGCGGGATGCCCTGCGAATCGACATGTTGCAGACAGTACCTCGGCCCCTCGTGAGTCTTTTAGGAGTCTCTGGACTCCAAAAAGACTCACGAGGGTGAGTGTCAGCGCAGCAGTGCGCGCGACATGACGACGCGCTGAATCTGGTTCGTGCCTTCGTAGATCTGGGTGATCTTGGCATCGCGCATCATGCGCTCGACGGGGAAGTCGGTGGTGTAGCCGGCGCCGCCGAACAGCTGGACCGCGTCGGTCGTGACCTCCATTGCCACGTCCGAGGCGAAGCACTTCGCGGCCGCGGAGATGAAGCCGAGGTTCTTCTCGCCACGCTCGGCGCGGGCGGCCGACGAGTAGACCATGAGACGAGCGGCTTCGGTCTTCATCGCCATGTCGGCGAGCATGAACTGCACTGCCTGGTTGTCGGCGATCGGGCGACCGAACTGCTTGCGGTCCTTGGTGTAGGCGATTGCCGCATCGATCGCACCCTGCGCCAAGCCGACTGCCTGGGCACCGATCGTCGGACGGGTGTGGTCGAGCGTCTGGAGCGCGGTCTTGAAGCCGGTGCCAGGTTCGCCGATGATGCGGTCGCCGGGGATGCGGCAGTTCTCGAAGTACAGCTCGTTGGTCGGGCTGCCCTTGATGCCGAGCTTGTGCTCCTTCGGACCGACGGTGAAGCCTTCGTCGTCCAGATGGACCATGAACGCGGAGATGCCGTTGGCACCCTTGTCTGGATCGGTCACGGCCATGACCGTGAACCAGTGCGAGTTCGCGCCGTTGGTGATCCAGCATTTGCTGCCGTTGAGGATCCAGTCGTCGCCTTCGGCCTTCGCCCGGGTCCGCATCGCGGCCGCGTCGGAGCCGGCCTCACGCTCGGACAACGCGTACGACGCCATCTGACCGTTGACGAGGTCGGGCAGCACCTTGGCGTTGAGTTCCTTCGAACCGCTGAGGATCATGCCCATCGTGCCGAGCTTGTTCACGGCGGGGATCAGCGACGACGAGCCGCACACGCGGGCAACTTCCTCGATCACGATGCACGTGGCGACCGAATCGGCTCCCTGGCCACCGAATTCCTCGGGGATGTGAATGGCGTTGAAGCCGGACTGGTTGAGCGCCTTCAATGCCTCTTCGGGGAAGCGGGCGTTCTCGTCGACATCCTTGGCATGCGGCGCGATCTCTTTTTCGGACAGTGCACGAATCGCTGCCCGCAACTCGTCGTGCTCTTCGCCGAGCTTGAACAGGTCGAAATCCGGATTTCCAGCCATCGAACGCACTCCTAGGGAAGTTTGTCTGCGGCACTCAGTGCCAAGGTGATTTCGCTACTATACCGCAACTGTGCCGCCCCAATCGGTGGATTGCACGTGCCAAGACTTGGCACGCAGTGCCATCAGGACCGTTCGAGCTTTTGCTGCAACAGCTGGGCGACGCGACGAGGCGCAGTCCCCCGCGGAAACACCGCAACGATGACGTCATCGTCCGATTCCGGTTCCGCCGCCCCGCGGCTCACATCGGCCAATGCGCTTCGCACGTCGCTGGAGGTGATCCGGACGCCGTCACGCAGCATGCGGCGCAACAGAAAATTGTGTGTCGCCGTCACCGACGCTGCGAACTGCACGACCGCGAGGTCCGGCGCATCCGGCATCGCAGACCTGAGGTAGTCGGCGAACAGTCGCTCGTAACGGAAGATCGTCACGATCTCCCGATCGCGCAGCGCAGCGACCTCACGCACGACGTCGTAACGGCTCCGGGCGACATCTCGCCATTGGGTGAACCCGTCGTAGACCAGGACCGCCGCATCACAGACCGCGTCCCAAGGATCGTCGTGGCTGCCCGCGAGAAAGTCGGCTGCGCGTGCAAGCAAGATCTCGTGGTCGGCGAACACCACATCTTCCTTGGCCCGGAACTGCCGAAAGAACGTTCGTCGCGAGATTCCGGCGGCACGGGCGATGTCGTCGACAGTGGTTGCTTCGTAGCCCTTTTCCGAGAACAACCGCAACGCTTCGCCGACGACAGTCAGCCGGAACCGCGTCGAATCGTCGCCCGCCACGCGCTCAGCCCAACAGTTTCGCGCGCAGAGCGTCGTCCTTGTCCGCGACCATCTGTGCAAGGCCGAGTTGGAACTGCTCCATCCGCCCGCGCAACCCCGCGTCGCTGGAGCCCAGAATTCGCGCCGCCAGCAGGCCTGCGTTGCGCGCACCCCCGATGGACACGGTCGCGACGGGTACACCCGCGGGCATCTGCACGATCGAAAGCAGCGAATCCATGCCGTCGAGGTACTTGAGCGGGACTGGAACACCGATCACCGGCAGTGGCGTCGCCGACGCGACCATGCCTGGCAGATGCGCCGCACCACCGGCACCGGCGATGATCACCCGGATTCCTCGACCTGCGGCATCGCGCGCGTAGTCGAGCATGCGTTGTGGCGTCCGGTGCGCGGAGACCACGCCCACCTCGAAGGGAATCCCGAACTCCGCCAACGCTTCCGCGGCAGCTTCCATCGTCGGCCAGTCGGAGTCGCTGCCCATAATCAGCCCGACTACAGCGCTGTCAGCCATGCACATCCCATCCATCGGTCCATTCGGCGTGCGAAAGGTAGTGCGCCGCCAACTCGGCGCGAGTACGAACATCGGCTGCATCGGTCCCCATGACGTTCACGTGCCCGATCTTGCGCGCCGGGCGCTCACCTTTCCCGTACAGGTGGACCTTGGCGTCGGGGAATCGCGCGAACAGGTGGTGAATGCGCTCGTCCATTGCCATGTGCGGCACCTCCGGTGCGCCGAGCACATTGGCCATGACGGTGACCGGCGCAACCGGCGCCGTATCGCCGAGCGGGTAGTCCAGCACGGACCGTAGATGCTGCTCGAACTGTGATGTTCGCGACCCATCCATCGTCCAGTGACCTGAGTTGTGCGGACGCATTGCAAGTTCGTTGACGAGCAGCCGGCCGTCGAGCGTCTCGAACAGCTCGACCGCCATGGCGCCGACGACGCCGAGGTCCGCCGCCAAACGCAGCGCCAACTCTTCGGCTTCGGTCGCCAGTTCGTCCGAGAGGTCGGGCGCGGGCGCGATGACGACAGCACATTGACCGTCTCGCTGGACAGTCTCGACGATCGGCCATGCCGCACCCTGGCCGAACGGCGACCGAGCCACCATCGCCGAGAGCTCCCTGCGCAGGGGCACCTTCGATTCGACGAGCAGCGCGACACCGCGTGCCAGCTGCTCGGTCGCGATCGCCTCGGCCTCACCCGCATCGGCAGGCATCCAGACGCCGCGTCCGTCGTAGCCGCCGCGGATGGCCTTCACCACCACGGGCCAGCCGTTCTTGTCGGCGAATGCCGCAACGTCGGCGGTCGAGCGGACCTCGGCAAACGCGGGAACCGGCACGCCCAACTCGGTGAGCTTCCGACGCATCCGCAGTTTGTCCTGCGCGAAGACCAGTGCCTCCGGCGGCGGTGCGACGTTGACGCCTTCTGCGACGAGAATCTCGAGATGCTCGGTCGGGACGTGCTCGTGATCGAAAGTGAAGGCGCTCGAGCCCGCGGCCGCTTTGCGAAGCGCCGCAAGGTCGGTGTGGGTGCCGATCACGACATCGGCGCTGACCTGGGCAGCAGGATCGTTCGAGGTCTCGGCCAGCACTCGCAGACATTGTCCGAGCGCGATTGCGGCTTGGTGCGTCATACGCGCGAGCTGACCTCCCCCGATCATGGTGACGACCGGCAAAGACGCGGAATCGCGTAAATCGCCGGTGCGAGAGGGGGAACTGTTCACGATTCTCCATGGTGTCATGAGCGGGTTGCTGGTCAGCAGTTAGTTGCCTTTCGTACACTGCATCGTTGTGTCCCTAGTCGATGACGTGGTCAACCGCGTACCCCAACCGTTCCGGGACATAGCGCTCCGTAACACCGAGCTCATCAAATTCGCGATCGTAGGTGGAACGACGTTCGTCATCGACTCGGGCATTTTCTACACGCTCAAGTTGAGCGTACTGAACGAGAAGCCGGTCACAGCGAAGATCATCTCCGGTGTCATCGCCGTGATCGCGTCCTACATTCTCAACCGCGAGTGGTCGTTCAAGAACCGCGGCGGACGCGAACGTCACCACGAAGCACTGCTGTTCTTCCTGGTCAGCGGGGTTGGCGTGGTGCTCGCCTTCATCCCGCTCTGGATCTCGAGCTACGTCTTCGACTTCCGACAGCCCGACGTCAGCCTCACGACCGAAAATATTGCCGACTTCATCAGCGCCTACGTCATCGGCAATATTCTGCAGATGATTTTCCGCTTCTGGTCGATGCGTCGCTTCGTCTTCCCCGAAGAGAACATCCACGGCGCTCAAGCCGGCTCGACCGACTTCGACCCGACGCCGGAAGAGATTGCCGAAGAGGAACTAGGTCACAGCTGAATCAGCGCGGCTCGTCGACCCGAATCGTGACCGGATCGCGTGCGGATGCCAGGAAGAGCGCAAACAACGCCGGACGACGACGCTGCAGCTCGAGGCGGCCACCATCCGCCTCCACTAATGCGCGAGCCAATGCCAAGCCCACACCAGTCGAACCAGCGCCCGAAAACCCGCGGTCGAATATGTGCGGGGCGAGGTCGTTGCTCACACCTTCGCCTTCGTCCGCCACTTCGACGCAGATGGTTGGGTCACGGTCGGCGCTGTATTGATCCCCCGTCGCTCCGCTCGCCCCGACGCGAGCCATACGGACCGACACTGTGCAATTTCCCCCGCCGTGCACCAATGCGTTGTCCACGAGGACCGCGACAGCCTCACGCAACCGCGACCCGGTGACCGGGGCACGCAACGAATAGTCTCCGGCGAGTCGCAACGACCGCCCGGCGTCCTCGAACGGTCGTTGCCACTCGCTGACAACGGTCTCCAACTCGTCGGTGACCGAAATCGGCACACCACTCACAGCGCCGTCGGTGCGGGATGCGCGAACTAGGTCGTCGATGGCAGTCGTCAACCGGTCCACCTGAGCCATCGCGGCTTCGGCCTCGTCGACGACAGCCGGATCGTCGTGCACCGACAGCTCGTCGAGTCGCAGCCGGACCGCGGTCAGCCTGCTTCGCAGTTGGTGCGACACGTCGGCGACGAGCGCGCGCTCGCGTTGCAGCCGGATCGCGATCTCGACGGTCGCCGCATCGAGGACGTCGGACACTCGATCGAGTTCGGGGATCCCGTGCCGACGCGGGTCGGGACGAAAGTCGCCTTCGGTCAGGCGTGCCGCCCGCGCAGCGACGTCGCGGAGTGGATCGGCAAGCCGGCGGGCTGTGACGATCGCGACTGCGGTGCCTGCCGCCATCGACGCGATGACCACCAACCCCACCGCCCCGACCGCTTGCCGTTGTCGAGAACGCATTTCGTGGGACGGAACAGTCAACCGCAGCGAACCGGAGGTTCCCATGGACAACGATTCGGTGATCGGTTTCGACACCTCGCGCGCACCGATGTCGACGCGCGACGCACTGTCTTCCGGCGTGGGATAGACGACGACAAGCTGACCGTCGTCGGGAATGAGCAGCCGGACCGCGCTGGTATCCAACGCCCCCGAAACCAGGCCCCGATTGCCTTCCTGCGCAATGATTTCGGCTGCCATACGGTCGAGGCGGGCTTGCAGATCGTTGCGGGTGATGTCTTCGACCCACAACCACGCCGTGTACATCAGCGGTACGCCGAGTACCAGCGTCGTCAGCAGCACGACCGCCAGGACGGACAGCAGTATTCGGCGGCGCATGTATTGCTAGTCGGCGTTCAGGCGGAACCCGACGCCGCGAACGGTGGCGATCCGCCGTTCGGCAACCGGGCCCTCGTCGCCGATCTTGCGGCGCAACCAAGACATATGCATGTCCAGCGTCTTGGACCCACGCAGATCGACGTCACCCCACACTTCGCGCAGGATGACCTCACGCGGAACGACCTGGCCCGCACGGTCGAGCAGCACTTTGAGCAGCTCGTACTCCTTGTTGGCCAACACGACCTCGGAACCGTTCACCAACACCCGTCGAGCGGCTGGCTCCAGCCGGATGCCACCGACCTCGAGCACGGCATCTTCGATGCCACCACTGCGGCGCAGCAGCGCACGGACCCGTGCCATCAGCTCGGCGAGCCGAAACGGCTTACCGACATAGTCGTCGGCACCGGCGTCGAGCCCGACAACGAAGTCGACCTCGTCGGTCCGGGCGGTCAGCATGAGGACCGCAAGTTCGGAGCCGCGAGCCCGGACCTGCCTGCAGACCTCCAGCCCGTCCATTCCGGGCAAGCCCAGATCGAGGATGAGCAGATCGTGCGATCCCTCGAGCGCCTGCTCAAGGACCGCTGGGCCCCAATCCGACACGGTCACCGTGTAGCCCTCGCGGCCCAGAGCGCGCGAAAGTGGTGCGGCGATGGCCTCGTCGTCTTCTGCCAAAAGCACTGTGGTCATTGGTTTTCCCTATGATCGTCGGCGTCGAACACCTGGTGGTACAGCAGCGAGTGCACCTGCTGGACCTGTGGGATGTCGTCGTATTCCAATGGGTCTTCCGACGCCGACCCGATGATCAGCGTGCCGGTGCCGAGCATCCGGTCGAAAAGCCCGTGCCGGAATTGAACGCTCGAGATGCGGTTCATCGGAATGTCGATTCCCGTGTGCGTCAGCACGCCGTGCCGAATCAGCACGCGCCTGTCCGTCACGATGAAATGTGTACTGCGCCAACGCAGCAGCGGCGGGATACACCGCCAGGCAACTACTGCCACCCACACCACGACGACAAGGCCCAGCAGCACCGTTCGCGTCGTGCCTTCTTGATTGAGCACCACTCCAACCAGAAATCCCGCGACGGCGGTCGACAGGATGAAGGTCAACGCTGGAACGAAAAGCATCTTCCAATGAGGGTGACGGTGCAGCAGCAGTTCCTCGTCCCGCGCGAGGGCATCCTCCGGGTATCCCATGGGTGGACAGTACCTCTATCGCTGCAGGCCGGAGAGTTCTCGAGCCACGTTTGCCCGCGCCTGCGCTTCCCATCTCGCAAAGCCGTCGGCCGTCGTGAAAAGACGGTCGTGCTCGAGCATTCCGCGAAGGACATGGGCGCGGCCCGTACGCCACATCTCCTCCGGAACCGCCGCGTACTCCTCGCGCACGGCGGCCGCGTACCAGTCGTACCGCTCGGCTGCCGCACCCAAGATCGCCAAGTCGGCATCGAGCAGGGCTGGTGCGAGGTCGTCGTCGGAGGGCTTGTGCTCGATCGTCGCGAGTACCAACTGCTCGACCCGAGTGATCAACCGCTCGCTCGCCCCCGACAACCAGCGGCGAGCCCACGCGGCGCTCGCGCGCTCGTCGGCGCCGGGCTTCGCGTCGTAGACGACGTCGTGGGCACATGCAGCCAGAGTAAGCACGGATTTGTCGACTGCCGAGCGATCGTGTGCGAGCTCGGCCGAATGACGCACGACAGCGAGGACGTGATCGACGTTGTGGTAGCGCCGATGCGGCTCCGAATACCGATTGATCAGGTCGACGGCACCGTCGGTCGCCGTGCCGTGCGCTACCCCGACCGAGGTCGCCGCCGTCGTCCAGAATTCGGCGAGAGTCATTGCGCTCGCAGATGTGTGACGTCACCCGCCGATACCGCGCGACCGTCGATCAGCAAACGACCGTTCTCGTCGACATCTTGTGCGACGCCGGTGATGATGTCGCCACCGGGCAGGTCCGCACGGACCCGCGCACCCAACGTCGAGCACCGTTCCCGATACGCGGACGCCAAGTCCACGGTCGACCAGTTCGCGGCCTCCCACGCGGTCAGTCGTGAGGCAAGTTCGCGCAGCAACGCACGGACCAGCGTCATCCGATCGGTCACTTCGGCACCGGCAAGCGACAACGACGTCGCCTCCGGAACCGGCAATTCCTCTTCGCTCAGCGTCACGTTCAAGCCGACACCGACGACGACGGCCGGGTCCGGACCGGGCGTCGCGACCTCGACGAGGATTCCGCACAATTTGCGCCCGTCGACCAGAACATCGTTGGGCCACTTCAGATTCGCATCGATATCGGTCACGTTGCGGACCGTGTCGACAACCGCGATTCCCGTCACCAACGGTAACCAGCCGAGCTGCTCCGGATCGATGCCACGCAAACGCAGCAACACCGACATGGCAACCTGCGCCTGCGGTGGACTGACCCATACCCGTTGATGGCGCCCGCGTCCGCGGGTCTGCGCCTCCGCGATCAACACGGTCCGGTCGGAGTCGCTCGACGAGGCCCGCGCGAGCAGGTCGGCGTTGGTCGATCCGGTCTCGGCGACCACCTCAAGCTCGGCGTAGTAGGGGTCGAGCCCACGACGCAGGTCGGCGGCACTCAGCGGCGGCCGATCCAGGTTGGAGTACATGCGTCGACCCTACTCGAGGCAGCCTCATCTTTTGCCTATTGAAGGACATAGTTAAGCTGACTCCCCATGACCAGTGTCCAAGATCCCGCGACAGCTGCGCCCGACATCCACACCACGTCGGGAAAGCTCGCCGACCTGCGCAACCGCCTTATCGAGGCGGAGCACCCGAGCGGGGAAGCTGCCGTCGACAGGGTCCACGCCAAAGGCAAGATGACCGCCCGCGAGCGCATCCTCGCCCTGCTGGACGAAGGCTCGTTCGTCGAGATGGATGCCCTTGCCCGGCACCGCAGCGTCAACTTCGGGCAGGCCGAGAACCGGCCGCTCGGCGACGGCGTCGTGACCGGCTTCGGCACCATCGACGGACGCGACATCTGCGTCTTCAGCCAGGACGTGACCGTCTTCGGTGGCAGCCTCGGTGAGGTCTACGGCGAGAAGATCGTCAAGGTGATGGACCTCGCCATCAAGACCGGCAGGCCGCTCGTCGGCATCAACGAGGGGGCGGGCGCACGCATCCAGGAAGGCGTCGTCTCGCTCGGTCTGTACGGCCAGATCTTCCACCGCAACGTCCTCGCCTCCGGCGTGATCCCGCAGATTTCGCTGATCATGGGCGCGGCGGCCGGCGGCCACGTCTACTCCCCCGCGCTGACCGACTTCGTCGTCATGGTCGACCAGACCAGTCAGATGTTCGTCACCGGTCCCGACGTCATCAAGTCGGTCACCGGCGAGGAAGTCACCATGGAAGACCTCGGTGGCGCGCACACGCACATGGTCAAGTCCGGTGTGGCGCACTACGTCGCGTCCGGTGAGCAGGATGCCCTCGACTACGTCAAGGAGCTGCTGAGCTACCTCCCCAGCAACAACCGGGCAGAGGCACCTCGCACCGAACCGACCGATCCGATCAACGGCTCGATCGAGGACAACCTCACCGACGAGGACCTCGAGCTGGACACGCTGATCCCGGACTCACCGAACCAGCCGTACGACATGCACGAGGTCATCCGTCGCCTGCTCGACGACGACGAGCTCCTCGAAGTCCAGGCAGAACGTGCGATGAACATCATCTGCTGCTTCGGTCGAATCGACGGACGGTCGGTCGGAATCGTCGCGAACCAGCCCACGCAGTTCGCAGGCTGTCTCGACATCGACGCCTCCGAGAAGGCGGCGCGCTTCGTCCGGACCTGCGACGCGTTCAACATTCCGATCATCACGCTGGTCGACGTTCCCGGCTTCCTTCCCGGTACCGGCCAGGAATACAACGGCATCATCCGCCGCGGCGCGAAGCTCCTCTACGCATACGGCGAGGCGACCGTCGGCAAGATCACCGTCATCACCCGCAAGGCCTACGGCGGCGCGTACGACGTGATGGGGTCCAAGCACATGGGCGCCGACGTCAATCTCGCGTGGCCGACGGCACAGATCGCGGTCATGGGCGCATCCGGCGCGGTCGGGTTCGTCTACCGCAAGCAGCTCGCCGAGGCCGAGAAGGACGGCAGCGACGTTCAGGCTCTGCGCCTGAAGCTGCAGAACGAGTACGAAGACACGCTGGTCAACCCGTACATCGCGGCCGAGCGTGGCTACGTCGATGCCGTCATCCCGCCGTCGCACACCCGCGGTCAGATCGTGTCGGCACTGCGGCTCCTCGAGCGCAAGATGGTCAACGTTCCGGCGAAGAAGCATGGGAACATCCCGCTGTGACATCTACGAATGCGACGAACGAGAGCGCCGAACAGCTGGTCCAGGTACTCAAAGGTGCGCCGACCGATGACGAACTCGCCGCATTGGTGGCTGTGCTGACCACTGCCGCAAGCTCGGCACCGGCGGCCGCCGGTCCGACCAAGCCGATCGAGCTGTGGGGGAACCCCACGTTTTCGCACCGCGGCGCGGCACCGTTCTCGCCGTACGCGTTCCAGCACCTTTCACACCTCCGGGGTTGACCCGCCTCGTTCTGGCATCGGCGTCGCCTGCGCGATTGTCGGTGCTGCGTTCGGCGGGGATCGAGCCCATCGTCCGCGTATCCGACGTGGACGAGGATGCGGTGGTCGCGGCGCTGCCCCACGACACCGCACCCGAAGCTGTCGTGGTCGAGCTGGCGAAAGCAAAGGCACACACCGTCGCCAGTGAGCTCACGGCCGGTCTCGAGGGTGTCTGCTGGCTCGACGGCGCCGATGCATTCGACTGCGTGATCGTCGGCTGCGATTCGATGCTCCATATCGACGGGCAGTTGCAGGGCAAGCCGCACACCATCGCGAATGCGCGCGAACGCTGGGCCGAGATGGCCGGCCACTCGGGCGATCTGCTCACCGGGCACAGCGTGCTGCGGCTGCTCGACGGCAAGATCGTCGCGTCGAGCGCCGATTGCAGTAGCACCACAGTCCATTTCGGCACGCCGACGCCGGACGACTTGGCCGCTTACTTGGATACCGGCGAACCATTGAAAGTCGCAGGCGCATTCACTCTCGATGGCCTAGGCGGTTGGTTCGTCGACCGCATCGAAGGCGATCCGTCGAGCGTGATCGGGATCGGACTGCCGCTGCTGCGGCGGCTGCTTGCCGACGTGAACGTCAGCGTTGCCCAATTGTGGGCCGCAGGCTGATCAGGCCCTCGCCAGCGCTTTTGCCGTAGGGGTCAACCTGGCCAGGCACAGTTCGGGTTCGACGAACGGGTGCAGGCTGGCGGTGAACGCGCCAGGCGTTCCCGCTCGGTCCAGAATCTCGCGCATCAGTCCGAGATGGACGCCACAGACCACTTCTGAATGGGTGCGCGCAAGGTCGCGGAGCGGACATGCGGTGAGCCTGATCGTCGCGCTGGTGGCGTTGTGCGGGAGCTCTGCGGACCGGTCCGGCGCGAATCCGAGCTCGGCCAGCAACGTCGTCGCAACCTCGCGCGCTTCGTCGAGATTTCGAACCGGACGGTCGACGTCGTCGATCTTCGCGGCCCACGCACGCCCAGCAGTGACGGACGCGTCGAGTCGGCGCTTGGGGTCGGCGCCTAGCTGATCGGCGAGCACCTGCGCAAGGTCCTGATATCCGACCGACCGCTGGACCGCCATGTAGCCGATGCGAGGACGCCCCCGCCCACGTGGCGGCTGCTGCACCTGCGAAACCAGCGATTCCCGCGTGAGCACGTCGAGATGAAAGCGCACGGTAGTGATGTGCTGGCCTGTCTGCTGTGCGAGGGCTTGGGCGTCCATAGGCTCGCCGGCCTGACGAAGGAGTGTCAGCAAACGACGTCGGGGCCACGAGTCGGACATGGCGAAACCCCCTTTCGGGAGTGACTTTAACGGATCGCCCTGGTGTTGCCGATACCATCGGATGTGTCGATGACAGGAGATCACCAATGCCAGTTCCCCGCGACCCAGATCGCGCGTTCGAGGCGTATGCACATCCGGAGCGGCTCGTATCGACCCAATGGCTTTCGTCGAAGCTCGGCAATCGTGATGTGAAGATCGTCGAATCCGACGAAGACGTGCTGCTCTACGACGTCGGCCACATCCCCGGCGCACAGAAGATCGACTGGCACCTCGATCTCAACGACCCGGTGACTCGCGATTACATCGACGGCGAACAGTTCGCAAAGTTGATGAGCCGCAAGGGAATCAAGCGCGACGACACCGTCGTCATCTACGGCGACAAGAGCAACTGGTGGGCCGCGTACGCGCTGTGGGTGTTCACGCTGTTCGGACACGAGGATGTTCGCCTCCTCGACGGCGGGCGCGATGCCTGGTTCAGCGAAGAGCGCGATGCCAGCTACGACGTCCCGGTGGTTACGCCGAGCGAATATCCCGTCGTGCAACGCGACGATTCGCTGATCCGCGCCTTCAAGGACGACGTGGCTGCCCATATCGGAAAAGGGCCGCTGATCGACGTCCGATCGCTTCCGGAGTACACGGGTGAGCGCACTCACATGCCCGATTATCCGGAGGAAGGCGCGCTGCGCGGAGGCCACATTCCGACCGCGGTCAGCATTCCGTGGGCGCAGGCCGCAGGCCAGGGTGGCCGATTCAAATCACGCCAGCAGTTGGACGAGATCTACGGCCGGTTCGCGTCGGACGAGGACGTCGTCACCTACTGCCGAATCGGCGAGCGGTCGAGCCACACGTGGTTCGTGCTGACCTACTTGCTCGGCTTCACAAAGGTCCGTAACTACGACGGGTCGTGGACCGAGTGGGGCAACGCGGTCCGTGCGCCGATCACGAAGGGCGAATTGCCAGGCGACGCGCCATGACTGCTCTGCCCGCACCCCTGGCCGAGATCGTCGACGACTTCGCCGCCGTCGACGGTCAGGACAAGCTGGCATTGCTGCTGGAGTTCAGTCGGGAACTCGCCGACTTACCGCCCGAGTTGAGCGCCGACGCGATGGAGCCGGTGCCCGAATGCCAGTCGCCGCTGTTTCTTTCGGTCGATGCTGCTGACCGCGATCGGGTCCGGCTGTACTTCAGCGCACCGCCCGAGGCGCCGACGACGCGTGGCTTCGCTTCGATCCTGCAGCAGGGACTCGATGGGCTGCCTGCCGACGAGATCCTTGCTGTACCCGACGACTTCTACAACGCACTCGGACTGGCTGAGTCCGTCAGTCTGCTGCGGTTACGCGGGATGTCGGCGATGCTCGCGCGAATCAAGCGCAGATTACGGTCGTAGTCAGTTACTTGCGAGTAGGCCTGACGGAGCAAAAGCGCTCGTATGCCGTGACATACACTCCGATGTGGTGCGCGGGTAGGCAACGCGCAATAAGTAGTCGATCACAGGAGGCTCAGTGCCAAGTCATGCCAGCGCGCACATCACCAAAGTGCTCGTAGCGAACCGTGGCGAAATCGCCGTTCGCGTGATCCGAGCTGCGGCAGACGCGGGCCTGAAAAGTGTGGCTGTGTACGCCGAGCCGGATGCGAATGCACCATTTGTCCGGTTGGCCGACGAAGCGTTCGCGCTCGGCGGTCAGACGTCCGCCGAGTCCTACCTGGTGTTCGACAAGATCCTCGACGCCGCAGCCAAGTCCGGCGCCGACGCGATCCACCCGGGCTACGGCTTCCTCTCGGAGAACGCCGACTTCGCGCAGGCTGTGATCGACGCGGGTCTCATCTGGATCGGACCGTCACCGCAGTCGATCCGCGACCTCGGCGACAAAGTCACCGCACGCCACATCGCCGAGCGCGCGAAGGCACCGATGGCTGCTGGAACAAAGGATCCCGTCAAGAACGCTGACGAGGTCGTCGCCTTCGCCAAGGAGTACGGCGTCCCGGTTGCGATCAAGGCAGCGTTCGGCGGTGGTGGCCGCGGCATGAAGGTCGCGCAGACCATCGAGGAGATCCCCGAGCTGTTCGATTCCGCCACGCGTGAAGCTGTGGCCGCATTCGGTCGCGGCGAATGCTTCGTCGAGCAGTACCTCGACAAGGCGCGCCACGTCGAGGCGCAGGTCATCGCCGATCAGCACGGCAACGTCATCGTGGCAGGCACTCGCGACTGCTCACTGCAGCGCCGCTTCCAGAAGCTCGTCGAGGAGGCGCCCGCCCCCTTCCTCACCGACGACCAGCGCGCGCGTATTCACGCATCCGCCAAGGCCATCTGCCGGGAAGCCAAGTACTACGGTGCAGGCACTGTCGAATACCTGGTCCAGGGCGACACGGTGTCGTTCCTCGAGGTGAACACCCGACTGCAGGTCGAGCATCCCGTCACCGAGGAAACCTCCGGTATCGACCTCGTCCGTCAGCAATTCCGCATCGCCAACGGCGAGAAGCTGGACATCACCGAGGACCCGACACCGCGTGGGCACTCGTTCGAATTCCGTATCAACGGCGAAGACGCCGGTCGTGGCTTCCTCCCCGCTCCCGGACCTGTCACGAAGTTCGAAGCACCGAGCGGTCCAGGCGTGCGCGTCGATTCCGGTGTCGAGTCCGGCAGCGTCATCGGTGGCCAATTCGACTCCATGCTGGCGAAGCTCATCGTCACCGGCGCGACTCGTACCGAGGCACTGGAGCGTTCGCGCCGCGCATTGGCGGAATTCAACGTCGAGGGCCTGGCAACGGTCATCCCGTTCCACCGCCACATCGTGTCCAACCCTGCGTTCATTGGGGACGGCGAAAAGTTCGACATCTACACCAAGTGGATCGAAACCGACTGGGAAAACACCATCGAGCCGTTCACCGGAGGTGAGGCGCTCGATGACGACGAAGAACTGCCACGGCAGAAGGTGGTCGTCGAGGTCGGCGGTCGACGTGTCGAGGTGTCGCTTCCCGGTCAGTTCTCCTTCAGCGGTGGCGGTCCGGCTGCGAGCAACGGCGTCGTGCGCAAGAAGCCGAAGCCGCGCAAGCGCGGTGGCGCAGGCGCTGGCGCCGCGTCCGGTGACGCCGTCACGGCTCCGATGCAGGGCACGGTCGTAAAGGTCGCTGTCGAAGAAGGCCAGGAAGTCGCCGCCGGCGACCTGATCGTGGTTCTCGAGGCCATGAAGATGGAGAACCCTGTCAATGCTCACAAGGCGGGCGTTGTCACCGGATTGTCTGTCGAGCCGGGTGCTGCGATCACCCAGGGCACGGTCCTCGCAGAGTTGAAGTAAGCGATAGCCTTTTCTTGTGGCCGACCTACCTGAGATTCGTGTTGGGACCGCTGAACGCGAGGAAGCGCTGAGCCGACTCGGTGAGCATTTCAGCGCAGGTCGGCTGAGTGTCGCCGAGTTCGACGAGCGCAGCGCGATCGTCGCGGCGGCGGCGACGAAGGGGCAGATCGACGCCGTCTTCAGCGACTTACCTGCGGCCGTCGCGGACGATGTTCCGGCGAAACGACAGCTGAATTGGGACTGGGCCGGCTCGGTGATGGCGCTGACGCCGATCATCGCGCTGGTGCTGTTCTTCGTCCTCGGTAGTTGGCTGTGGTTCTTGCTGATCCCAGCGGTCCCTGCTGTGCTCGAAGGTGGCCGCCGGGTCATCAAGTCAGGGTCGTAATCAGCCATGGAACCTGTCGAAATCAATGCTGGCGCATGGTATTTGCGTGCTCTGCGAGCCGACGAACGCGTCGACGACCGGCCGGCGCTGCTCGACGCCGGCATCGAGGACCCAGGTCACGTCGCCCGCCGCACGGAACAATGGGCCGACGACACCCACTATTCGTGGGCTGTGTGCGAACCGTCGACCGGGGAGTTGCTCGGCGAAATCGGCGTGACCCCACTGTCGGAGACCACCGGACGACTGACCGGGCTAGCCCGACCTGGCTACGACGACGCGCTCGAAACCGGCAAGAACGCGGTCCGACGTTTCGCCGAAGGCGCGCTCGGCCTGACGCTTTAGGTTCGAATCAACAAGAGCGGGACTGGTTTCCAGTCCCGCTCTTTTCGTTAGCGTGGGACGAGTGAACTTGGATTTGAACGGAAAACGCGCAATCGTGACCGGCGGCAGTCAAGGAATCGGTCTGGCCATCGCTCACGGACTCGCCGCCGAAGGGGTCGACGTGGTGATCGCGGCGCGCTCGGCCGAACCACTCGAGGCTGCAGCCCGAGAAGTCGCTCAGGCATCGGGTCGGCGAGTCATCGCGGTCCCGACCGACACGGGCGACGATGACGCCGTGCAAGAGCTCGTCCGGCGCACGATTGCCGAATTTGGTGGGATCGACATCCTGGTGAATTCCGCCGCGACGCCGTGGAGCGCAGGTGCGACCAAGGATTTGAGCGCGACCACCGACGACGTCGTTCGCCGTGAGGTCGAGATCAAGGTGCTCGGCTATCTGCGCACCGCGCGTGCAGTCGCACCACATCTCGTCGCGCAAGGCTGGGGCCGGATCATCAACATCAGCGGACTCGGTGCACGGCAAGCCAATTCGATCGCCCAGACCGTGCGCAACGTCAGTGTGTCTGCCTTGACCAAGAACTTGGCTGACGAACTCGGTCCGTATGGCGTCAACGTCACCGTCGTGCATCCGGGGTTGACTCGCACCGAGCGCCTCACGAAGCGGCTGGCCGAGCAGTCTGCGGCGTCGGGTCGATCGGTCGCCGAGTTGGAGGCGGAGCTCGCCAAGAACTCGGTCCGTCGGGTCATCGATGCCCGCGAGGTCGCTGACGTAGTCACCTTCCTCGCATCGCCCCGCAGCATCGGTATCACCGGCGACGCCATCGCTGTTGGTGGCGGAGTCCCCGGCCCGGTGTATTACTAGAACGGGCATGGTTCGTCGGGGTCGTCGGTGGTGTCGACGATCCGCGACTTAGGTTGTCGGCGTGCCGGTTTCACCCCACGCGCCTCCAGCAGGAACACCAGCTGCTGCTCGGCCTTGGACCGCCCGAACCGCAACTGCTCCAACATCGACGAACTCGAACACACAATCCCATCACCCGGGCGCGGCACATAGACGTGCGGTGGCTGTGGTCGTGGTTTCGGTGCCACTGGGGGTGGCTGCGGCCACAGGAACTTCGCGCCCTCCGGCTCGGTGACCACCTGTTCCCCCGTCGGCGTCGTCCACACCAACCGACCACCCCCACACTGACGCACCCGCCACCCGTTGAGCCCGTTCTCCCCCGCCGTCTTGCACCGATGATGCCGCCGACACAACTTCGCGGCGTTCTCTTTCACGGTGCGGCCGCCTCGACGTGGATCGTCATGGTCATACCGCTCGACATGATCGGTATCCGCCTCCACCGCCGGCCGCACACACCCCGGAAACCGGCACGTCCCATCCCGCGCCCCCACCCACCCCGACACCTTCGCCGTCCACGCATACCGCAACGCCTCAGCATCATCAGCCGGGTCATCGGCATCATCGGGATCGTCGTCGGTCACCTCGGCAACTGCCGCCGCGTCGGTTTCGGTTTCGGTGTCGGCGACCGCTTTCTCGACCGCGGCCATGATCCACTCCCACCGACCATCCACCGCCAACGACCGAGCCAGATCCGCATCGATCGCCCCATACCCCGCCAAAAACCCGGGGTGATCAGCCAACCCGAGCAACGTCTCCGACGACACCCCGACCTGAATCAACGCCCGCCGCGCCAGGCCCGCCGTCGCGTCGGTGTTCGCGGTGCAATCGTCACGACCGCACTCACACGACAGATGCTCACTGCCGTCGGCCAACGCGACCAACCCGTCCGCCCGGCGTTGGGCGAACGTCCGCGGATCATGAGCACAGACCTGCTTCGCCAGCTCCGTCAACCGTGCCGCAAGGGCTTGCGCACCCGCGGCCGGGAGCAACCCGTCCAGGTAGCTCATCCCGTCCTGATGCCCCCGGATCCGCACATCCCGATCCTCGGTCCGCCGCTGCCTGCGTTCCTTCTCCCCGTCCGGATCCGCCGCGGTGATCCACCGCCGACCACGTTCGCGTAGCTTCGCCGGATTGCACGATCCCGCCACCCCGGCGAGCCGTTTCTCCAGCTCGGCGACCAACTCCGGATCGAGGTTCACCAGCAGATCGGCGATCACCTTCGCCCGCGCGAAGTCGATATCCCCGACCGCGAACGCCGCCCGCGTGCGCGGCAACGATTCCAACGCCAACCCCAGATCGAGGCATGCATTCGCCACCGCCTCGCTCACCCGCAACGCTGCCGCCGCTTCCACCGCGGCCCACTGCCCGGCGACCGACCCGTTGAGCCCGCGTGCGGTGTCCTCATCGAACCGGCGCCGGTACAGCTCGGTCAAGGCGAACACCTCGGCGGCTTGGTCCACCGCGACCGCGCGGTGGCGCGCCCGCAGGGCCTCGACCAACCCGATCTCGGTGACGCCGACCCACTCGGCACGGTGCTCGCTCATACGTTCTATTAGATCAGACGGGTCCGACAAGAAATGAAGCGATGAGACCCCCAACGACTGTGAGTGAATTTCACCCCTGGGCGGGTAAGACGCGCGCACGGGGCTCGATACTTCTTCAGCCACTGGCGTCCACACGGGCGGGCGTGTCGGAGCCGGTCGATTCTGAACGTATGCCGCCAGCACTTGGTTCAACTGCATTCCCGCAGGTCACATTGCCTTCTTAAGCGCGCGATAAGAGTTGAACAAGCGGAGTCGAGCATTCTCATTTCCAACACAGCAAGTCCCACACTGCGAAGGAACTGAGAATGAACAAGATCGTCGCCCGCACCGCCGTCATCGCCGCCACCGCCGGAGCTGCAATCGCAATCGCAACCGGACCGGCCAGCGCGTCTGCCGACAACTACGGTTCGATCGCCATCTCGACCAGCACCGGCAACATCGGCTGGTCCTACGACTACGCATCTCGTGCGACTGCCGAGTCCGTCGCGCTCAGCAACTGCAACGCCTCCGATTGTTCGGCGGTGGTGTGGTTCGCGAACGGCTGCGGCGCAGTTTCCAAGGCACCCAACGGCGCTTGGGGTTGGGGCTACGCGGCCTCCCGTGAAGGCGCAGAGGCGCAGGCACTCAGCCACACCCAGGGCGCCAACGCGGAGATCGTCCGCTGGGTGTGCACCACAGGCCACCAGTAAGAGCGAGGGGTGAATGCCCCCGAGTCCACTGCGGACTCGGGGGCATTCTTCGTTTGCGCGGACCTCAGCTGATGATCGTGTGCACGAACCGCATCTTGTCCAGAACCTTCTCGGGCAGTACGAACGGGTACAAGTCGGGGTGACCCATGGACCGGTTCATCTGATTGAGCGCCCACGAGAGCGGCAGCCATTGTTCGATGATCCGATCGAATCCGGACTTGCCGAGGACCGGGTGATCCAGCCCCACCCCGGACGGCGCGAAACCGTTCGCCGCGGCCGTGTCGAGGGTGTCACGAATGTGCAGGTAATGGGCGAACGTCTCCGCCCAGTCTTCGGCCGGGTGCATGGATGCGTACGACGAGACGAAGGAACGTGCCCAACCCGCTGGCGCGCCGTTCTGGTAGTGCCTGTCGAGTGCCGCCTGATAGTCGGCATCGGGGTCGCCGAAGAATGACTCGAACTCGCTCCGTTGGTCGGGTCCGATCAGCACGCCGAAATAGTAGTGGCCGATTTCGTGCCGGAAATGGCCCAACAATGTCCGGTAGGGCTCGGCCATCTCGACGCGCAACTGTTCGCGATGAACGTCGTCGCCTTCGGCTAGATCGAGCGTGACGACGCCCTGGAAGTGACCGGTCATCACCTGCTCCCGACCGCTAGAGAGCAGATCGAACGCCACCCCGTTCTCCGGATCGTCTTCTCGCGACACAATCGGCAGACCGAGTTCACGCAGCTCGAAGATCAACCTGCGCTTGGCCTGTTCGGCGTCGGCGAAGGCTACGAGGGCCTCGGTGTCCCAATCGGCTGGACGTGTTCTGGTCAGACGGCAGGACAGGCACAGCCCCTCGGGGTCGTCCATCGCCACCAACCAGTTGCACCTCGCCAAATGCATGTTGTCGCACAAGCGGAAGTGCTCGCTGTCGACCACCCCGGAGGATTCCGCGTCGCTCGAGGGTGGCGTCCCGATGACGACCAGGGACCGTTGGTCCACCGAAAAACCCAGTGGGCTTCCACAACTCAGGCACAACGAGTTTTCGAAAGTGAGTTTTTGCCCGCAGTTCGGGCAGACGAAATCGCGCATCAGCCGACGCCGTCTACGCTCGCGAGCGGCGCAACGTCGACCGAGACCGCAATCGTGCTTTTTTTCGCATCCGTGTAGATGACTCCGCGCAGCGGCGGAACGTCTGCGTAATCCCGCCCCCACGCAACGACGATGTATCGCTCGTCGGCCAGCTGATCGTTGGTCGGATCGAAACCCACCCACGCATCTTCGCTGCCCGGTACCCAGACCTCGGCCCAGGCGTGCGTCGCGTCAGCCCCGATCATTCGCTCTCTGCCTGGCGGCGGGTCGGTCGCCAGGTAGCCCGACACATACCGAGCGGCCAGACCTTGACTGCGCAAGCACGCGATGGCCAGCCGGGCGAAATCCTGGCACACCCCGGACCGCTCCCTCAGGACTTCGTCGACCTGTGTCGACACCGACGTCGAGCCGGATTCGTAGGTGAAATCGGTGTAGATCCGGTGGGTGAGGTCGATGACGACCTCGCTGAGCGGCCGTCCAGGGACGAACGTCTGCGCTGCATATTCTCTTACGGCTGGTGTGATTTCGGGCGGATTCAGGTCGAGTGCGAACTCGACTGCTCGCGCGCCCGACTCGTCGGATTCGCAATGAGTCGACGGGCGCGCACGCTCCCACGCCACATCGGCCGCAGCGGGACGGACCGGGTTGTCGACCTCGACGGACGATTCGCCGGTGACGACGAGCTGCTCGTGCGCCGTCGTCACATGAAAAAAGGTATCCGCGTTGCCATAGACGTCATGGCCGGATGCCTGATCGGCCGGCGCGGGCGCAACTGTGACGCGGTGCTCCAACAACCGCTGCCCGGGCAGTTCGCGGGGGGTGAGAAACCCACGACCGTACGACGACGACACCGAGTCGGAGTATCGATAGGTTGTGCGATGCGTGATGCGGAAGCGCCTCATGGAACGTACCGCCCTGTCGTCGTACCCCACAGCGGCTGCATAGCTGTCGGCACGGCCAGCTTGTCGGTCAAGACGTCGGACAGCTCACGCAGCGACTCATGAATTCCGTCCATGAGTTTACCTAGGTCCGCGCGGCGACCGTCGGCGTCGACCGCCTCGAGGTCGACGGGATCGGCTCGGCGAAGTCGTGCGCTGATCTCCTCGACGAGACGCTCAGCCCGGCTCGAGCCAGACGCGTCGGGCAGCGCCCTTAGGTTGCTGCGCAACTTGTCCAACTGGAAGATCAGCGAACGCGGGTTGCCCTCGTCGAACAGCAGCAGCAGCGCGACTGCGGCAATGCGGACCTGGCCCCGATTTCGCCGCCGATAGGTGACCGACGATTCCGTTGTGGCGAGGACCGATTCCACAACTGCCCGTTCACAACTCGGACCATGCTGCGCGGTCAAGGTGTTCGACAGCAACTTCGTCAACGCCAGCGCCCGCTCGACGCGCTTGCCGATATCGGTGTGGTACCAGCCGGCGTCGTGCACCATCGACTCCGCCGATAGTCCTGACAGCGCCAACATTCCGCCCAGAACAGCCGTTTGTGCGGTGGCGGCGAGCACCGGATCGTCGGTGTCGTCATATTGCGCTGCAGCAATCGCCCGGTCGACGCCGCTGAACACCGACCACGTGTCGTTGGACAGCTGATCACGGACCGATCGGCACGCCTGCTGCAGTCGCTCGACCGAATCGGCAAGTGCGCCTGCGCGATCCGCAGTAACTGTCAACTTGCGGACAGCAGCGTCGGCCTCGTCGGCTCCGAATTCCGCCTCGCTCCAGCCCGCGTACGCCATGACTGCACTGAACAGCACTGGCAGACAATCACTTCCAGGCAGCCATGGCCTGTGCCGGTAGTCGGCGATCTTGTCCCGCATCGCGATCAGTAGCCGGGCCGTGTGCTCGGACCGCTCAGCGTAACGACCGATCCAGAACATGTCGTCGAGAACGCGCGGCGACGAAACCGGTTCTGCCGCAGCGCCTGCCAACAGCGGAAGCGCCTCCGGCAAGGTCAAAGCGCTCGGCGAGCCCGCCTCCGACGGCTTGACTCGCTCGGCGGCCCGGATCCACACGTCTTTCGCGGCGGACGACACGACGTTTCCGTCCGGTCCGAGGTGCGAGACGACTGCCCCCAGTCCCCCGTTGAGTGCCGCGTAGCCGCCGCGCTGACTGACCGAGAACATCCGAAACTGCACCGGTGCGCTGGCGACACCGTGCAACGATTCGATTGGTGCACTGGAGTATTCGGGTGATTCGGTACCCACCCAGCTACACGGCTCTGCCTCGATGCGAGCACGCAACGCCTCTCGTTCCTGCTGCGTCAACGATGCTCCGAGGACGGCCGGTTCGCCGGTCGTCCGCTCCAGCACCAACGTGTCCAGATGTGCGAGAACGTAGGACCGCTCGGCGGCATCGCCGGCCCAGTACCGCTGGACCGAAGGTAGAGCAAGGTCCTCGTCGAGCAACTCCCGGCACAGGCGTGGGAGCAGCCGTGGCAGAGCAGGGTTCTCCAACACACCGCTGCCCAAGGTATTGACGACGGTGACTTTGCCCCTGCGCATCACCTCGACCAAGCCCACGACACCGAGACGGGAGTCCGGCCGCAGGTCGAGCGGATCGGAGAACAATGCGTCGACGCGCCGCAGCACCACGTCGACCCGCTTGAGCGTGCCCAGCGAACGCATCCACAGATGTCCGTCTCGCACGACGAGGTCCGCGCTTTCGACGAGCGGAAAACCCAGCACGGTCGCGAGATGCGCTTGGTCGAAGGAGGTTTCGGAATGGGCGCCGGGGCTGAGCACGACGACGACAGGGTCTTCGGCTCCTTCCGGGGCCGCATCGATCAGTGCCAGGCGCATCGCTTGCGTGAAGCCGGACAGCGGTCGTGGCCGGACGTCACCGAACACGGTCGGCAAGGCCCGCGAGATGACGCGGCGGTCGGCGAGGGCATAACCGACGCCCGAAGGCGCCTGGGTGCGATCGGCGATCACTCTGAATTCGCCGTCACTACTCCGTGAGATGTCGGCGCCGTGCAGGAAAAGCTGATGCCTGCCGGGAATCGAGATCCCGTGTGCCGCTCGCACGTAACCTGGGTCAGCGAAGACCAACTCGGGTGGGATCAGCCCGCGCCGGACCGTCTGCATCGGACCGTACAGATCGGCGAGCACCGCATCGAGCACACGAGTGCGTTGCAAGAGACCCGCCTCCAGCGGATCCCAATCGGGTGCTGCCAGTACCAGCGGCAACCCGTCGAGCAACCACGGACTCGGCGCCGAGACCGGCGCGCCGTCCTTCGTGTCGGTGATCTCGTTGTAGGTGATGCCGTCGTTCTCGACGAGGTGGGCGACCCGGTCACGCAACGGCTCCCGGCCATGCGCATCGTTGACGGCGACACCGTCGGCGACCTCACGCCAATGACCACGAATGCTGCCCTCGGCGTCGATTAGCTCGTCGTATGCGGACGGCCTCCCACCAACTCTGTACGCGCTGATGACATCGTCGAGGACGCTTTCCACAACTGATTTCGACACCCTGTGGGCCGTCATCCTCCCGTCACCGCAGTACCGAACTCACCCGTCGAAGGTCAAGGATGCCAGGCGCTCCGACGTCTGTGGCGATACGGGCTCGAATTTCCCGCAACACAGCAGTGTCCATGACGCCCGACGAGTACCCGATCTCCTCGAAACGCCTGTTCCGGCGGCTTTCGGCGGCAACGGCGTTGACCGGCGCATCGTCGTACGAGCGACCGCCCGGATGAACGACGTGATAGGTGCAGCCCCCACGCGATTGGCCCGCGGCCACGTCGACGAGATCGAACACCAACGGGCTGTGCACCTCGATCGTCGGGTGCAGTGCGCTCGGCGGTTGCCAGGCCCGGTAGCGAATCCCTGCGACTTGCACGTCGGCGATGTCGGTTCGCTGCAGCGGCACCGGAATGCCGTTGACCGTGAGCATGTGCCGTTCCCGGTCGGCACCGACCACCCGAACCTGCAGCCGCTCTACGGACGAGTCCACATACCTCGCGGTTCCGGTGGCCGTCGACTCTTCGCCGAGCACGTTCCACGGCTCGATCGCGCCGCGAAGCTCGATCTCGACTCCGCTGTGTACGACCGTGCCGATCCGCGGGAACCTGAACTCGGTGAACGGTTCCAGCCAGCTCGTGTCGAAATCGATTCCGTTCCTGCGTAAGTCCGCAGCGACCTCGGCGATGTCGTTGATCACGTAGTGCGGCAACAGGTACCGGCCATGCAAGTTCTCACCGTGCCGAATCAATGGTGCCTGCAACGGCTTGTCCCAGAAGCGAGCCACCAGGGACCGCACCAGTAGCGATTGCACCATGGCCATCTGGTGATGCGGCGGCATTTCGAACCCACGCAACTCCAGCAGACCGAGCCTGCCCCGAGCCGAGTCCGGACTGTAGAGCTTGTCGATGCAGAACTCCGCGCGATGGGTATTGCCGGTCAGATCGGTAAGCAGGTGCCGCAGCGCGCGGTCGACGAGCCACGGCTTCGACGTCTCGGCGCCGATGTCGTCACCCACCATTTCACCGACCCGTGCGATCTCGGCGAACGCGATCTCGAGCTCGTAGAGCGACTCGATCCGCCCCTCGTCGACGCGCGGTGCCTGCGACGTCGGACCGATGAATCGGCCCGAGAAGAGGTAGGACAGAGAGGGGTGGCGCTGCCAGTACGTCAGCAGTGAGACGAGCAGGTCAGGGCGTCGCAGCAGCGGCGAATCCTGAGGTGTGACACCGCCGAGCGTGATGTGGTTCCCACCTCCCGTGCCGCCGTGGGTGCCGTCGTTGTCGAACGATTCGGTGCTCAACCGTGCCAGTCGCGCCTGCTCGTAGAGCGTGTCCAGCAGCGCGGACTGTTCGGCAAACGACGCGGTGGGCTGCACATTCACCTCGATCACGCCAGGGTCGGGAGTGACCGAAAGCGATTGCAGCCGTGGGTCGATGGGCGGTCCGTAGCCCTCGATGACCACCGGAGTGCCACCATCGGATGCCGCGACTTCGATCTGGCCCAGCAACTCGGCGAAACTGTCGAGGTCTGGCAGCGGCGGCATGAAGACATACAGCACACCGTCGCGGACCTCGGCGACGAGAGCCGTGGTCGGAACGAAATCCTCCGGCGCCGTCACGAACGCAGGCGATCCGGCAGGCACCGCCTTCGAGGCCAGCGGCAGCGGACCTTTGTCTTCGGTCGGGTCCGATTCCGGATCAGGCTCGGGCGGACGCCACGAGATCGAATCCAGCGGCAGGCGCAAGCCTGCTGGAGAGTCTCCCTCCAACAACACGATTCGTCCGCGCCGCAATCGCCAGTCGGCGCTCTCCCACGCTGTGCCGTCTTCGCTCCGATTGAGCGGAAGGACGAAAGCCGTTGGTTCGGCGGTCGGGTCGTCGAGTCGCGCGAGCAGGTCGGCGCGCGCCGCTGCGGAATCCTCCTCCGGTTCGATGTCCGGCGTCGAGGTCGGATCGATCGGCGTCCCTGCGGGCATCCGGACCTTGGTGTGGAGTCGTCCCAACGCGTCTTCGTAAGCCGGACGGACCTGACTCAACGGCAAACCGAACTGTGCCGCAACGGATTCGACGAGCTCCTGCGCGTAATGCGGCTTGGCAGGTGCCTTGCGGCCGGGGGCCCAGGGATCCGCCAAGAGCTTCGGGTCGGTCCACAGTGCCTCGCCGTCGGTGCGCCAATACAGGCCGATCTGCCACCTCGGCAGCGGTTCACCCGGGTACCACTTGCCCTGACTGCGCTGCACGAAACCCGTTGGGGCGTAGATCCTTCGCAATCGCTCCGCGAGGTCGCTCGCCCGCTCGCGCTTGTGCGGTCCGTCGGCGTCGGTGGTCCATTCGGGCGACTCCTGATCGTCCACGGAGACGAAGGTTGGTTCGCCGCCCATCGTCAGCCGAACGTCGGCGTCCGCGCAGCGCTTGTCGACCTCCGCGCCGAGTGCTGTGATCGCTTGCCACTGGGTTTCCGTGTACGGCAGCGTCACCCGCGGATCTTCGTGGATCCGCCGGACCGTGTTCGAGAAGTCCAGCGTGGCTTTGCACTTGCCGGTGGCACCGGTGATCGGCGCCGCCGAGGCCGGGTGCGGGGTCGCCGAAAGCGGAATATGGCCCTCACCGGCGAACAGCCCCGAGGTGGGGTCGAGACCGATCCAACCCGCGCCAGGCAAGTACACCTCTGCCCAGGCATGTAGATCGGTGAAGTCCGCAGTCGGACCCGAGGGACCGTCCAAAGCAGGAACATCCGACGTCAGCTGAATCAAATAGCCCGACACGAACCGCGCGGCCAAACCGAGCTGCCGCAGGATGGACACGAGCAGCCAGGCGGAATCACGGCACGAACCAATCCCGGTCGTGAGGGTGTGGTCCGGCGTCTGCACACCTGCCTCGAGCCGGACGGTGTACGAAACGTCTCGCAGCACGGCGTAATTGAGCGCGACGAGCAAGTCGATGGTCCGAATCTTGTCCGGAATCTCGAACTTGCTCACCCAATTGGTGACCTCCTCACCCGGTCCACTGCCTTCGCCTGCTTCGTCGACAGGGCGCAGGTACGGGTCCAGGTCCAGCGCGAGGTCCTTGGGGTAGGCGAACCCGAAGTATTCGGCAAAGTCCTCGATGAAGAAGTCGAGCGGGTTGACAGCCTCCATGTCGGCGATCAGTCCGACCGTGATCGACAACGATGTTGTGCGTTCCGGAAAGACGAGGCGCGCCATGAAATTTCCGAACGCGTCCTGCTGCCAGTTGAGGAAATGGTCCGCTGGTTCGACTTTCAGCGAGAACGCCTCGATCGGCGTTCGCGAATGCGGCGCGGGCCGCAATCTGACGACGTGTGGATATATTTCGACCAACCGGTCGAACTCGTAGCTGGTTCGATGTTCCAGCGCGACCTTGATGCCCATGTACCGACCTTCCGCGCGGTGATGAGCAAACGTTACCGGCGATGGTCCAGGTCAGCAGCGCGGGCGGATGCGCCTATCGTGCGGTCAGCACTCGATCGAGCGCATTGACAGCCTGATCGAGTTCCGATCGCACCACGGTCAGCGAGGGGCGGAACCGAATTCCCCGCTCACCGGTGCCAAGGATCAAGACGCGCTCGTCGTCGCGCATACCTGCGACGACGCTGTCGCGTAGTTCGGGAGTTGCCAGCGTGATCGCGCACATCAGCCCGCGCCCGCGCGCATCGGAAACGGCCTCGTGCCTGTCTTCCAGCCACCGCAGTCGCGCGAGTAGATGGTCGCCCAACTCGCGTGCCCGCTCGATCAGTCCGTCTCGCTCGATCACTTCGAGAATTCGCCGGGAGCGCACCATGTCGGTGAGATTGCCGCCCCAGGTCGAGTTCAGACGCGATGCCACGTGGAAGACATTGTCGGCGACCTCGTCGACGCGACCGCCCGCCATGATGCCGCACACCTGAGTCTTCTTGCCGAATGCGACGACGTCGGGCGTCACGCCCAATTGCTGGTAGGCCCATGCGGTCCCGGTCAGACCACACCCGGTCTGCACCTCGTCCAAGACGAACAGCGCGTCGTTCGCATGGCACAACGCCTGCATAGCCTGCAGGAATTGGGGGCGAAGGTGGCGGTCGCCGCCTTCACCCTGGATGGGCTCGGCTATGAAGCAGGCGATGTCGTGTGGATGTGCGGTGAACATCGCGCGTGCCTGGGCCAGGGCATGCTCTTCATCCGCCACCACGTCACGCCCGTGCGTCAGATAGGGCGAATCGATTCGCGGCCAGTCGAACTTCGGGAACCGGGCAACTTTGTTCGGATCGGTGTTCGTCAATGACATCGTGTAACCCGTCCGGCCGTGGAACGCACCGGTCAGATGCAGAACTTTCGTTCCCAGTGCCGGATCGACGCCGATCGACTCGTTATGCCTGCTCTTCCAGTCGAACGCGACTTTCAGCGCGTTCTCGACAGCAAGTGCACCGCCGTCGACGAAGAACAGATGGGGCAGGTCGGGGTCACCGAGCACTCGCGCGAAGGTATCGACGAACCGCGCCATCGGCACCGTATAGATGTCGGAATTACTCGGCTTGTTCACCGCCACCGTCGCGAGTTCGTGCAGGAAATCTGGGTCGTCGGTCAGCGAGACATGATTCATCCCCAGCGCAGACGACGCGAAGAACCCGAACATGTCGAGGTAGGTCGTCCCGTTGCGTTGATCGACGAGGTGTGCTCCGATCGAGCGCTCGAGGTCGAGGACCAGGTCGAACCCGTCGACGAGGATGTTCGCGGCGAGTACCTGATGAACCTGGGCAGCAGTGATCTCCTGCGGGGCGGGGTACAACGGTTCTGCGGTCATGAGACCGAGGATACGACAATTATTAACGGAAATTTTCCTGTCTTACAGGAACAATTCCGCCCTGGAAGTCACTTATCGTAAAATGTCTGCAGGATGATCGTGCTCCGCGTGTTCACATTCGCCGTCTGCCGGATTTCGTGCAGCAACTGCTCGAGATGGCGGGGCGATCCGACTCGCACCATCAGGACGTAGCTGTCGTCGCCCGCAACGGAGTGACACGACTCGATCGCGGAGATGTGCTGCAGTCGGCTCGGGGCGTCGTCGGGAGCAGACGGATCGAGAGGAGTGATGGCTACGAATGCCGAAAGCATCTGGCCGAGCGCTTCCGGGTCCACGTTCGCGGTATATCCCCGAATCACGCCTCGCGACTCGAGCCGGCGGACCCGCGACTGCACTGCCGATACAGAAAGACTTGCCTTCTCAGCCAAAGTCGACAAAGTTGCTCGCCCGTCCGCGACCAATTCGCGGATCAGCAATCGATCGATATCGTCGATTGCGAGCTTTGCCGGCTCCGTTCGGGTTGCTTGCCCTCGCGGCGCCAGTGCGCCCGCCAACGCGGGCCTGGGTGTTTGCGCCATCGGCAAAGGCTACTGTAGAAGGGCTGATTCTTGGCTGAAACTCGAGACCTCTGGGTGTGTTTTACCAGGCCGCTCATACGGGTGTTCATCCCTTGTCCAAGCCCCCGCGTTGGTCCGCCGTCGCCAACCCCGCTACTAGCCAGCGATCCAACTTGCAGCCCCCAGGTTGGTTTATGAAGGGAAAAGCCGATGTCAGCGCTTGAAACGAGAGCACGCCAGGCACTTGCCAGATTGGGTGCATCCACCCCCGACGACGGCGATTTGGCCGCGCGAACGCCGATCACCGGCGAAGTTTTGGGGCGTGTGAAAACGAGCACTCCGGACGACGTCGACGCGGCAATTTCTCGTGCACATGCTTCGTTTCGGGCGTGGCGATCGGTCCCTGCGCCGGTCCGCGCGGCGGTGGTGCGCCGGCTCGGCCAGTTGTTGACTGAACACAAGTCCGACCTCGCTGACCTCGTCACGCTCGAGGCAGGAAAAATTTCGTCGGAAGCCCTGGGCGAGGTCCAGGAGATGATCGACATCTGTGAGTTCGCCGTCGGAATCTCCCGCCAGCTGTACGGGAAGACGATGGCCTCCGAGCGGCCAGGCCACCGTTTGTCGGAGACGTGGCACCCGTTGGGCGTCGTCGGAGTGATCTCGGCTTTCAACTTCCCCGTCGCTGTGTGGTCGTGGAATACGGCCCTCGCGTTGGTGTGCGGTGACACCGTCGTCTGGAAGCCCTCGGAAGCGACTCCCCTCACCGCGGTCGCGTGTGACGCGCTGTTGCGCCGCGCCTGTGTCGACGTCGGCGCAGATCCAGCTGTGCACCAGCTCGTCCAAGGGTCCGCAGCCGTTGGCGAGCAACTCGTCGACGACGCGAGGGTCGCTCTGCTCAGCGCGACCGGTTCGGTCCGGATGGGTCGCGCCGTCGCCCCGCGGGTTGCTGCGCGGTTCGGCAAGGCGCTGCTCGAGCTCGGCGGCAACAACGGCGCCATCGTGACGCCGTCGGCCGACCTGGACCTCGCGGTCCGCGGGATCGTGTTCGCCGCCGCGGGAACGGCGGGCCAGCGGTGCACTTCATTGCGCCGCGTGATCGTTCACGCCTCCATCGCCGACGATCTCGTCGGCCGCATTGCCGACGCCTACCGCCAACTGCCGATTGGCGATCCGTTCGACGACTCGACACTCGTAGGTCCGCTGATCAACCGCGCGGCCTTCGAGGCCATGCAGACCAGTTTGCAGCAGGCCCGGGCCGACGGCGCGACCGTGGTGCTCGGCGGCGACCGCGTCGACGTGGCCGGTCCCGATTCGTACTACGTCTCCCCCGCGATCGTCCGGATGGCGAGTCAGACGTCGGTTGTGCGCGAAGAAACCTTCGCGCCGATCCTCTACGTGTTGACCTACACCACGCTCGACGAAGCGATCGAGTTGCACAACGCTGTGCCGCAAGGGCTCTCATCGTCGATCTTCACCACCGATCAACGCGAAGCCGAGCGATTCCTCGCCGCCGACGGCTCCGACTGCGGCATTGCCAATGTCAATATCGGGACATCGGGCGCCGAGATCGGCGGTGCATTCGGCGGTGAGAAGGAGACCGGCGGTGGCCGTGAATCCGGCTCCGACTCCTGGCAGGCCTACATGCGACGAGCAACGAACACGATCAACTACTCCGACCAGCTACCGCTGGCTCAAGGCGTCAACTTCGGATAGTCGTATCCCGTCGACCGCAGGGTCCAGACCCCTCGGTAGTGGAAGCGGGTCACGCTCAGCGGCGGAATGTCTATGCGCCAGAACGCCGTCGCCGGGGCATCGAGGGCGGTGACGATCGCCGCTCTGATCACCGCTGGATGGGTGACGGCGATCGTGTGCTGCTTTGCCGCTGCTGTTGTGAAGAGCCAGGCCGAAACTCGTTGGATCAGTTCGACGATCGATTCGACCCCTTCGGTTTTGAACTCCGGATCGGTCAACCACGCCATGAAGTCGTCCGGCGGCAACTGGTCCGTCTCGAGGCCACGCCACGGTCCGTAGTCGATTTCGCTCAGTCCGGCGTCGGTCTCGCCGACAAGGCCGAGAGCCTGCGCCGTCTCTATTGCCCGGAGTTCCGGAGCAATTCGCACTCGCTCTGCCGACATCTGCTCGCGGCGGCCACATTCGCGCCGCCCGACCTCGTTCAGTGGCTCATCGGCCGGAATTCGGGCCAGCCGAAGGGCATCGGTGCTGGCATGGCTGACGAACGCGACTCGCAAACTCACTCAGCCAAGCTACAGTCTGCGAACATGAGCTCAGAAGTCATTGCCGCTGCGCGCGCGATCGCGTCGATCGCCCATCGCGGTCAGACCGACAAGTCCGGCGAGCCATACATCGACCACCCTCGGCGGATCGCCGAGCGACTGAACGACCCGTCACAGGTCGCCGCAGCCTGGCTGCACGACGTCATCGAGGACTGCGGCATTTCCGCCCAAGACCTTGCCGCCGCAGGCATTCCGGGCGACGTGATCGATGCCGTCGTGCTGCTGACGCGCTCGGACGAGTACACCAGCGACCACTATTACGCCTCGATTCGCGAGAACCCCATCGCACTTGCCGTGAAGCTGGCCGACATCGACGACAACACCGACGAAGAACGTCTCGCCAAGCTCGACACCGAAACCCAGGAACGGCTTCGAGAGAAGTACCGCGCCGCGATTCGTGCCCTGACCTAGGGACGCGACGTAATCTGCTGAACCGCCCAGCTGTTGCCGTCGGGATCGCTGAGGAAGATGAATCCGACGTTGTTGAGGTCTTCATCACCTTTGCTCGGCACCGGACCGTCCGGTCCGAACACCATGACCTCGCCCACCTCGACGCCGCGCTCGACCAACTCGGCACGGGCGGCGCGAACGTCGTTGACCACCAACTGCAGGCCCTCCAGCGACCCCGGCACCATCTTCGACATGCCCGTTCCGATGACGATCGAGCAGCCCGAACCAGGCGGGGTCAGCTGGACGAAGTGCACGCCGTCGCTGGTTTTCGTGTTGTGGTCGACATTGAAGCCGAGCTTCTTGTAGAACTCGACTGACCGGTCGACGTCAGAGACCGGTACCACTACGACCTCGAGTGTCCAGTTCATCAACTCTCCGATTGTGGTGTCGGGATTAGGGTATCGGGATGGAAAACCGATCGGCCGCCAAGGCGGTGTTACGGAAAGTACCTGTCACGACTGAAGTCGCTCGCATCGGTGCCACTGCTTGGCAGGCGGCGCTCGGAACCGGTCACGTCGTGGGCGCGAAGATTCGTCGGAAGCAGACGGCAGCCGCTATCGCACACGAGACCCGGGACCGCTTCGCCGCACTCGGGCCCACCTATGTGAAGCTCGGCCAGTTGATCGCCTCCAGTCCTGGCGTGTTTCCCGAGGTGCTGTCGAACGAGTTCCGGACCTTGCTGGACCGGGTTCCGCCCGCCGCGCCTGACGACATTCGCGAGCTGATCACCGACCAACTCGGCGCACCGCCGGAAGACATCTTCGCAACCTTCGATCACACCCCGGCCGCCTCGGCGTCGATCGCCCAAGTTCATTTCGCGACCTTGAAGACGGGCGAGAAGGTCGTCGTCAAAATCCAACGTCCGGGGATCAAAGCGCGGTTGGCGGCAGACCTACAGATCCTCGACCGCGTCGCCTCGGTCCTGGAGTGGTCGCGCTACGGTCGCATGCTCAATCCCACCGAAGTTGTCGCCGACTTCGCGGGAAACCTCCACGACGAGCTCGACTTCCGGACCGAAGCGAAGTCGATGCAGGAATGGCTCGCCAGCCTCGGCTCCTCTCGATTCGCTGCCCAGGTCCGCGTACCCAAGGTCTATTGGGAGTTCACCACCGGCAGAGTGCTGACGATGGAGCACATCGATGCTGTCCGGATCGATGATGTGGCGGCAGTGCGCGCCGGCGGACACGACGGTGTTGCCGTACTCCGCACGCTGCTGCTGTCGTTGCTCGAGTCCGCTTTTCGCGGCGGGATATTCCACGGTGACCTGCACGCGGGCAACGTCTTGGTCGACAGCGCGGGTCGCGTCGTGTTTCTGGATTTCGGCATCGTCGGTCGCTTCGAGGACCGCACGCGGGTCATCTTGCGTCAGCTCCTTGTCGACCTGATGTTGCGCAACGACCTCGACGCCGCAGGGCGCGCGCTGTTCGAACTCGGCGCGACAGGCACAGCGACATCGCGACCGAAGGGCGCGGCGCAGATGGGAGCCATCTCGGCCGAACTCGGCACCGCAGAACTCGGCGAGGTCTCCTATCTACAACTCGGCAAGAAGCTCGCCGACCTCGCGAAAGCGTACGACGCGAAGCTGCCGCGCGAGCTGGTGCTGGTCGGCAAGCAACTGCTCTACGTCGAGCGCTACATGAAGTTGCTTGCGCCCCGCTGGAAGCCGTTCGAGGACCCCGCCGTGGTCGACTTCACGTTCGGCCTGCTCGCCCAAGCCACCCGGGAATCGAGGGCAGCCGGGCAGTAGTTGTCGGTGCCCGGGTGCACTATGAGGGCATGCAATTCTCACCTCCGACACAAGCGTGGTTCGACGGTGCGTTCAGCGCACCGACGGCCGCGCAGCTCGGTGCGTGGAATTCGATCGCGGCAGGCAAACACACACTGGTTGTCGCGCCGACCGGCTCGGGCAAGACGCTGTCGGCGTTTCTGTGGGCGATCGATCAGCTGGCCGCCGGGGGTAGCAGCGGCAAGACGAAGGTCCTCTATGTCTCCCCGCTGAAGGCTTTGGCGGTCGACGTCGAGCGCAACCTGCGTTCACCGCTGGTGGGCATCACTCAGACCGCCAAGCGGATGGGCCTCGAGCCGCCCGAAATATCCGTCGGCGTCCGGTCTGGCGATACGAGCCCGGCCGATCGGCGCCTGCTGGTCCGCAAGCCACCCGACATCCTGATCACGACGCCGGAATCACTGTTCCTGATGCTGACGTCGTCGGCGCGCGAATCGCTGGACGAGGTCGACACCGTGATCGTCGACGAGGTGCACGCGGTGTGCGCGACCAAGCGCGGGGCCCATCTCGCGCTCTCGCTCGAACGGCTCGACCAATTGCTTCCGAAACCAGCTCAGCGGATCGGCCTTTCCGCGACGGTCCGGCCACACGAGGAGGTCGGCCGCTTCCTCACCGGTAGTGCGCCCATCAACATTGTCGCGCCGCCGTCGCCGAAGACGTTCGATCTCTCGGTCCGGGTTCCGGTCGAAGACATGACAGAACTCGGCGATTCCGACGGCGTGCCAGGTTCGATCTGGCCGCACGTGGAAGAACAGATCGTCGACCTCGTCCTGGAACACAAGTCCTCGATCGTGTTCGCGAACTCGCGCCGCTTGTCCGAACGGCTGACAGCACGGCTCAACGAGATCTACTCCGAACGGCTCGGCCAGGGGGTGGTGCTCGAACACAAACCTGCCTCGCAGATCGGCACACCGAGCGAGGTCAATCACGGCGCCGAGCCGCTGCTGGCCCGCGCCCATCATGGCTCCGTCAGCAAAGACCAACGGGCGTTGATCGAAGACGACTTGAAGTCCGGCAGGCTGCGCTGTGTCGTCGCGACGAGCAGCCTCGAGCTCGGAATCGACATGGGTGCAGTCGATCTCGTGATCCAGGTCGAGGCGCCGCCTTCGGTGTCCAGCGGCCTGCAACGAGTCGGCCGGGCTGGCCATCAAGTCGGCGAGATTTCCCGTGGCGTGATCTTTCCCAAGCACCGGACCGATGTCATTCACTGCACGGTGACGTCTATGCGCATGACTGCCGGGCAGATCGAAGCGATGAAGGTGCTCACCAATCCGCTCGACATCTTGGCTCAGCAAACCGTCGCAGCCTGCGCGCTGGAGCCCATCGACGCGGCCGATTGGTTCGACGCGGTCCGGCGGACCGGCAACTTCGCCACCCTGCCGCGGTCCGCGTACGAGTCGACGCTCGACCTGTTGTCCGGGCGCTACCCATCCGACGAGTTTGCAGAACTGCGCCCGCGCCTGGTGTGGGACCGCGACGCCGGCACGCTGACTGGTCGGCCGGGTTCGCAGCGGCTCGCCGTCACCTCCGGTGGAGCGATCCCAGACCGCGGCCTGTTCGCGGTGTTCATGGTGGGTGAAAAGCAATCGCGCGTCGGTGAACTCGACGAAGAGATGGTCTACGAATCGCGCGTCGGCGACGTTTTCGCGCTCGGCGCGACCAGCTGGCGCATCGAAGAGATCACCTTCGATCGAGTGCTCGTCAGTCCTGCGTACGGCCAGCCGGGCCGGCTCCCGTTCTGGCACGGCGACGGGCTCGGCAGGCCTGCCGAACTCGGCGAAGCGCTCGGCGGTTTCCTGCGGCAAGCGGTAACCAAAGCCCGCCCCGAAATGGAACAGCAATGCCGCGACGCTGGTCTCGACGACAATGCGGTCGGCAATCTGTTCGCGCTGATCGACGAACAACGCACCGCGACCGGCAACGTGCCCACCGATCGCACGCTCGTGGTCGAGCGCTTCCGCGACGAACTCGGCGACTGGCGCCTGGTCTTGCACTCGCCGTATGGGATGCCGGTCCACGCGCCGTGGGCGCTGGCGATCGGGGCGCGGCTGCAGGAACGCTACGGGGTCGACGCCGCGCCCAGCGCCAGCGACGACGGCATCATCGTCCGCCTTCCCGACACCGAGGATCAGCCACCCGGTGCCGAGTTGTTCGCATTCGAGCAGGACGAGATCGACGACATCGTCACCGAACAGGTCGGCGGCTCATCGCTGTTCGCCTCCCGCTTCCGGGAATGCGCCGCGCGGGCGTTGCTGCTCCCTCGTCGCGATCCAGGCAAGCGCGCTCCCCTCTGGCAGCAACGCCAGCGGTCCGCCCAGCTGCTTGACGTCGCCCGCAAGTACCCGACCTTTCCGATCCTCCTCGAGACCGTCCGCGAGTGTCTGCAAGATGTCTACGATCTGCCGGCTCTGAAGGAACTGTTCGGCAGATTGGGCCGTCGACAGATTCGGATTGTCGAGGTCGAAACGGCGTCGCCGTCGCCGTTCGCGAACTCGCTGCTCTTCAGTTACGTCGGTGCGTTCATGTACGAAGGCGACAGTCCGCTCGCCGAACGCCGGGCGGCAGCACTCTCGCTCGACTCCACGTTGCTGGCCGAGCTTCTCGGTCGGGTTGAATTGCGAGAGTTGCTCGACGCCAAGGTCATTGCCGACACCGAGGCCGAGCTGCAGCGGCTCGTCCCGGACCGGCACGCCCGAGATGTCGAGGGCATCGCCGATTTGTTGCGCCTGCTCGGTCCGATGACGACTTCCGAGGTCGCCGAGCGGTCCGATGCGCCCGCCGCCGAAGCGCTCGCCCAACTCGCCAGTGCTCGGCGCGCGCTCCAGGTTTCCTACCTCGGCCAGCTTTGGTGGATCGCGATCGAAGACGCGAGTCGCATGCGTGACGCGCTGGGCGTACCGCTCCCGATCGGTACACCGACCGCATTCATCGAGCCGGTCGCCGATCCGTTGGGCGATCTGATCGGCCGATTCGCCCGCAGCCACGGACCGTTCACGACCATCCAGGTCGCCGAGCGGTTCGGTCTTGGGACGGCGGTAGTGCTGACCGTCCTGCGTCGGCTCGCCAGCGAAAAACGCGTCGTCGAAGGCGAATTCCGGCCGGGCACGACGGGCAGTGAGTGGTGCGACGCCGAGGTCCTTCGCCGATTGCGGCGCAGATCGCTGGCCGCGGCACGTCAGGAAGTCGAACCGGTCCCGACTGCCGCGCTCGGCCGGTTCTTGCCGTCCTGGCAGCACTGCGATGGACTGTTGCGCGGGATCGACGGCGTCGCGACCGTCGTGGAACAGCTTGCCGGCGTGCCCATTCCGGCATCTGCGTGGGAACCGCTCATTCTGTCGACGCGAGTGGCCGACTACTCCCCCGCCATGCTCGACGAGCTCATGTCGACCGGCGAAGTGGTCTGGTCGGGGCATGGTGCGATCACCGGTAAAGACGGCTGGATCTGCATGCATCTCGCCGACCAAGCACCACTCACGCTCCCACCGGCGACCGAGATCGACCTGTCGGAGATTCAGGTCCAGCTGCTGTCGACGCTGAGTGGCGGCGGAGCCTTCTTCTTTCGTCAGTTGTCGGATTCCATCGGATCGGCAATCGGCACTGTGGACGATGCAGCCCTCACCGACGCACTGTGGCAACTGGTGTGGGCAGGATTCCTCGGCGGCGACACCTTCGCGCCGGTCCGGGCGTTGATGTCGGGTACCACCCGCACCACCACAACGGCTCATCGTGCCCCGCGCGCAGTTCCACGCTCCCGTGGTTACCGACGGCTGCCCCGCCCTACGATGCCCACCCGTACCGGACCGCCGACGGTCGCCGGCCGGTGGGCATTGCTCCCGCAACCGGAGACCGACCCGACAATTCGCGCCCATGCCGCGGCCGAGATCTTTCTCGAGCGCTACGGCGTCGTCACCCGAGGCTCGGTTGTCAACGAAGGGACCGTGGGCGGCTTCGCCTCTATGTACAAGGTGCTCACCGGTTTCGAGGACAGCGGTCGCTGTAGGCGCGGCTATTTCGTCAACACGCTTGGCGGAGCACAATTCTCGACCTCAGATGTCGTCGACCGGCTGCGCGAACACGGCAAGGCCTTCGAGACTCGGTCCGGTGTCGGTGCCGCCCTCGCGCTCGCTGCCACCGATCCCGCCAATCCGTATGGTGCGGCACTCCCCTGGCCTGCTGGCGATGAGGGGCATCGCCCCGGCCGCAAGGCGGGTGCGTTGGTGGCACTCGTCGACGGCGAACTGACGCTGTTCGTCGAGCGCGGCGGAAAGACGGTGCTGACCTTCACTGACGATCCGGAGGTACTCGACGCTGCCGCACACGCGCTCGCCGGATTGGTGAAACATCGCCGGGTCGACAAGTTGATGATCGAGCGGGTCGACGGTGAAACGATTCACGGCAGCCCGCTGGCTCCCGTGCTGGTCGCCGCCGGGTTCGCGCCAACGCCACGCGGCCTGCGGCTGCGCCACTGATGCCCGAGGGTGATTCGGTCTGGCGTGCCGCGCATCGGCTACACGAAGCGCTGGCCGGAAAGACGTTGACGCGCTGCGATATCCGAGTCCCGCGCTACGCAACCATCGATTTCACCGGGCATACGGTCGACGAGGTGGTCCCACGCGGAAAGCACCTACTCACGCGAATCGGCGCCGCCACCATCCACACCCACCTCAAAATGGAGGGCTCCTGGCACGTCTACCGAAACGGTCAGCGGTGGCGCGAACCCGCCTTTCGCGCACGGATCGTCCTCGCGACGGAAGATGCTGAGGCCGTAGGGTTTTCGCTCGGCAAGGTCGAAGTGCTCGCCCGCAACGAAGAAGACAAGGCGGTCGGGCACCTCGGGCCAGACCTGCTCGGGGCCGATTGGGACGCCGACGAAGCGGTCCGGCGGTTGCTGCAGGATCCGCAGCGCCCCATAGGTTTAGCGCTGCTCGACCAGCGCAACCTCGCAGGCATAGGCAACATTTTCCGTAGCGAGGCGTGCTTCGTACGACGCGTCGACCCACGCACACCGACCGGCGAGATCGAGGACCTCCACGCCCTCGTCGAGGAATCCCGACGCCTTCTGACGATGTCGATCTCCAAACGGCGGCATCAGTCCCTCATCTACGGCCGGGCCCGAATGCCCTGCCCCCGTTGCGGAGCCAACATCATTTCGTTTCAGCTCGGCGACGACCCGAACCAGGACCGTCGCGCATACTTGTGCCCACGATGCCAGGGCTAGAGTTCGCACCATGAAGGCCGTCATCTGCAACGAAAGCCGCCTGCGAGTAGCCGACATTCCGGCGCCGAAGCCAGGCAAGGGACAGCTATTGCTCGACGTTTTGCGCTGCGGCATCTGCGGCTCGGACCTGCACGCGCGCGTGCACGCCGATGCGGTCGCCGACCTGACCGCCCAAAGCGGCTACGACGCCTTCATGCGTTCCGACCAGGAGGTCGTGTTCGGCCACGAGTTCTGCGGCTCGGTCGCCGAATACGGTCCGGGGTGTCACGAGCGCTGGCAGACCGGCACTGCGGTGGTCGCCTTGCCGATTGTTCGTAACGGCACCGACGTTCACTTGACCGGGCTGTCGGCGTCGGCACCAGGCGCCTATGCCGAGCAAGTGATCGTGCAGGAGTCGATGACGATGGCCGTGCCGAACGGTCTCTCGGCTGAGCATGCCGCGCTCACCGAACCGATGGCAGTCGCCTTGCATGCGGTCCGCCGCGGCGATGTAGGCAAGGGGCAGACGGCGATCGTGATCGGTTGCGGGCCGATCGGTCTCGCCGTCATCAGCATGTTGAAGGCAACGGGTGTGCGGACCGTCGTCGCCAGCGACTTCTCGCCGCGCCGGCGCGCACTGGCCGAGCGCTGCGGAGCCGACGTCGTCGTCGATCCCGCCGAGCAGTCACCATGGACGTCCTACCCTCAGGGCAGCGAACTGCGGCGCGCGACCGAGTTGCTCAACCTCGGCTTCGACACGATGGACAGACTGCGGGCGGTGCCGAAACTGCCGTGGTGGCACGTCTTCCGGATCGCCAACTCGTTGGGCGCAACCCCGGCGGGCCCGGTCATCTTCGAATGTGTCGGCGTGCCCGGCATCATCGACCAGATCATCGCGAGCGCGCCGTTGTTGTCGCGCGTCGTGGTGGTCGGTGTGTGCATGGAGGCGGACCGAATCCGTCCAGCGTTGGCGATCAACAAGGAGATCGACCTTCGCTTCGTGCTCGGCTACGACCCGGGTGAATTCCAGGACACGCTGCACTTGATCGCCGACGGCAAGGTCGATCCGGCGCCGCTCATCACCGGAACGGTCGGACTCGACGGCGTTGACGATGCATTCACTGCGCTCGGGAATCCCGACGAGCACGCGAAAATTCTGATCGACCCGGCCCTGGTCTAGCGCCGCCGGTTGGCCGTCACGAGCAGTCGGACGCAATGCTGGACGAACTTCTCGCGGTCGACCTTGATCCCGCCGTCGAGGTAGGCGACATGCAGCGTGACCAGCGCGCCCACGAGTCCGACAGCGGTCATCTGCCGCTCTTCGGGATCGTCGATCTCCGATAGCTGAGCCTCGATGAGTAGTCCGAAACCCGGCGCGTGTTGCTTGCCACGCTCGGCCAGCGCTGTGTCGGCCATCGGCGCGATCAACAAGACCCGTCCGATCGCGGGGTGGTCGACGATCAATTCCACGAACGCCCGGACCGCAGACTCGGCCAGGTCGGCAGGCGACGTCGCGCTCGCGACTGCGTCGACGAGGACATCGCGTGCTTGCTCCGCGACGTGCTCGTACACGGCCAGGACGAACTGATCGCGATCGGGGAAGCTCTCGTAGAAATAGCGCTCGGTCAGGCCCGCGGCCTTGCACACCGCACGAACGTTGACCGCAGGACCGTCTGGGGCACCGAGCAATTCGACTCCGACGCGCAAGAGTTCGGTGCGTCTGATCTCCTGCCTCTCGGCAAGTCCGACACCTGCCCAGCTTCGCGGCGACACGCTCGAGCTCATTTCATCCTTTCCTTGACTGCAGACGTTGCCAATCGTAGTCTGACAACATGCGTAGTCAGAGCAGTGCCGCTCGTGATCTCGACGCCCGCCCGGTCCCCTTGGGGCCCGATTCCCTCACCTGGAAATACGGCGGTGACAACCGGGGATTCTTCATCGCGCTGTGGAGCGGCGCGATTCAGAACATGCACCCCAAGCTGGGCGCCGCCGTCGAAGAACACTCCGAGTTCTTCAAGGAGCGCTGGGAACGGCTGATGCGGTCGGTGTATCCGATTGTCGGCGTGACCTTCGATGGCGACCGCGCACCGCAGACCGGCGCCGAGGTTCGCGACTACCACCGCAACATCAAGGGTGTCGACCGCAACGGCAACCGGTACCACGCACTGGACCCGGACGTCTTCTACTGGGCCCACGCGACCTTCTTCATGGGGATCATCATCGTGGCCGAGAAATTCGGCGGCGGTCTCACCGACGCCGAAAAGCGGCAACTCTTCGACGAGCACGTCGAGTGGTACCGGATGTACGGCGTGAGCATGCGGCCGGTCCCGGAGTCGTGGGAGGACTTCCTCGTCTACTGGGACCACATGTGCCGCGACGTCCTGGAGGACAACAAGGCGACGCGCGATGTGCTCGATGTGAACGGCCTGCCGAACCCGCCCTTCCTGCCGATTCCGGACCTAGCCTGGCGGCACGTCATTCGGCCGATGGTCGCGGTCGGCTACACGTGGATCACCGTCGGCCTGTTCGACGAACCGATCCGAAAGCGCATGGGCTTCAAGTGGAGCCGCACGGACGAGTTGTTGTTCAAGGGCTTCGCCAAGCTCGCCACCGTCGCCCTGGCTCCGGTTCCCGTGCGGTACATGAAGCACCCACGCGCGTTGGCCGGTATGGACCGAGCCGCAGGCCGCATCCCCGCCGACACCCCGTTGCTGGAGGCGCCGCGCATGTTCGCGCCGCCCGTCGACGAGTGGGACGATCCGAAGCACTACAACCCTTACCGCGGTGAGTGCCCGGTGCATCGCGGTCAGCGACCGATCGGCACCGGCTCCAAGAGTTGACCGCGCGCCTCTGGTGCAGCAGCCCGCAGCGCGTCGGCTGATTCGTCGTCCGGTTGCGCCTGCGACCGGACTTCGGCGTCGACCCGAGCGAAGTACAACCGGACCTCACGGTCGATGTCGCGCGAATCCCAACCAAGCACCGGCGCAACCAAATTCGCGACCTGCTCGGCACAGTTCGCGCCACGATGCGGGTACTCGATCGCGATGCGAGTGCGCCTGGCGAGGATGTCCTCCAAATGCAGCGCGCCCTCCGCTACCACCGCGTAGACCACCTCGACCGCCAGATACGACGGCGCATCGGTCAACGGCTGCAACAACTCCGGCTGGCTCGCCGTCAGCTCCATCACCTCGTCGATGAGCGAGCCGTACCGGTCGAGCAGGTGTTTGATCCGGTATGGGTGCAGTCCGTAGATCTCACCAAGATGCAAGGTTTGATTGACGAGCGCGAAGTAGCCGTCCGCGCCGACGAGCGGAACCTTCTCTGTGATCGACGGCGATACCCGCGCCGGAATGTCTTCGACCGCAGCTTCCACCGCATCCTCGGCCATCACACGGTAGGTCGTGTATTTGCCGCCGGCGATCGCGATCAAGCCTGGCGCGACCCGCGCGACCGCATGCTCGCGCGACAGCTTCGAGGTCTCGTCGCTCTCACCGGCGAGCAACGGGCGAAGGCCCGCGTACACGCCGTCGATATCGGCGTGGGTCAACGGCGTGACCAGCACCTGGTTCACCCTGGTCAGGATGTAATCGATGTCGGCTTTCGTCGCAGCGGGGTGGGCGAGGTCGAGGTTCCAGTCCGTATCGGTCGTCCCGATGATCCAATGCGTCCCCCAGGGGATGACGAACAGCACCGACGTGGCGGTACGAAGGATGATCGCCGCTTCACTGACGATGCGGTCCCGCGGAACGACGATATGGACGCCCTTCGACGCGCGAACCCGGAATCGGCCACGTTGCCGCGACATAGCCTGAATCTCGTCGGTCCACACTCCGGTCGCGTTGATGACGACATGAGCCCGAATCTCGGCCGCACGACCGTCCTCCGAATCGTGGACGCGCACACCGGATACCCGGTCGGCCTCGCGCAAGAAACCGACCACCTGCGTCGACGTTCGCACCACCGCACCGTAGAACGCCGCCGTGCGAGCGACCGTCATGGTGTGCCGGGCGTCGTCGACGACGGTGTCGTAGAACCGAATTCCCCCGATCAACGCATTTCGCTTGAGTCCGGGAGCGAGGCGCAGCGCACCAGATCTGGTGAGATGTTTTTGCGCCGGTACCGATTTGGCGCCGCCGAGTTGGTCGTACAAGAACATTCCCGCCGCGACGTACGGGCGCTCCCAGCCGCGATGCGTCAACGGGAAGAGGAACTGCAGCGGTTTGACCAGATGGGGCGCGAGTGTGGTCAAGGACAGTTCGCGCTCACGCAACGCCTCCCTGACCAGGCCGAACTCCAACTGCTCTAGGTACCGCAGGCCGCCGTGGAACATCTTCGACGACCGGCTCGACGTGCCCGACGCGAAATCACGCGCCTCGACGAGCGCAACTTTCAGACCGCGTGTCGCCGCATCGAGCGCTACACCGGCACCGACGACACCGGCGCCGATCACGACAACATCGAACTGTTGTTTCTGCAGTTCGTCCCATGCCTGCTCGCGCTGGTCCGGGCCGAGGAACTGCGCGCCTGGCTGTTTCGTCAACGCGAACTCCTGTCAATAGGTGACGGGTCGATTGTCAGGCTAGTAGCTTGCCTGTGTGAACGACTACATCGCCGCGATCGATCAAGGCACCACCTCGAGTCGATGCATCATCTTCGACCACGGTGGCCGAGTTGTCGGCTCCGGTCAACGTGAGCACGAACAGATCTTTCCGCGCGCCGGCTGGGTCGAGCACGATGCCGAGACGTTGTGGCGCAATACGAGTGACGTCATCGGCGACGCCCTCGAAAGAACGGGCCTCGATTCGAGCGACATTGCCGCCGTCGGCATCACCAATCAGCGCGAAACGACGGTCGTCTGGGACCGCTCCACCGGGAAGCCTATCCACAACGCCATCGTCTGGCAGGACACCCGAACCGACCTCGTGTGCACCGAACTCGCCGGCGACGTCGGCGTCGACCGATACAAGGCGAAGACCGGTTTGCCGCTGTCGACCTACTTCGCTGGTCCGAAGGTGCGCTGGATTCTCGACAACGTCGACGGTGCGCGCTCGATGGCCGAAGCGGGCGACCTGTGCTTCGGGACGGTCGACAGTTGGGTGCTGTGGAATCTCACCGGCGGCTCGCACATCACCGACGTCACGAATGCCTCACGAACCATGCTGATGGACTTGCGCACGCTCGACTGGGATCGCGACATCTGCGCGGACTTCGACATCCCGATGTCGATGCTGCCGGAGATTCGCAGCTCGTCGGAGGTGTACGGCGAGGTCGCTTCCGGTCCGCTCGCCGGAGTGCCCATCGCCGGAGTTCTCGGCGATCAACAGGCCGCCACGTTCGGCCAAGCATGCCTCTCCCCCGGCGAGGCGAAGAACACTTACGGCACCGGAAATTTCTTGCTGCTCAACACGGGGACCGATCCGGTCAGCAGCGAGCACGGTCTCCTCACGACGGTCTGCTACCGGATCGGTTCTGCCGCAGCGGTGTACGCGCTCGAAGGTGCCGTCGCCGTGACGGGATCGCTGGTCCAATGGCTGCGCGACAATCTGGGCGTCATCTCGTCGGCGGACGAGATCGAAACGCTGGCAGCCACAGTCGACGACAACGGCGGCGCGTACTTCGTGCCCGCATTCTCCGGATTGTTCGCTCCCCGTTGGCGTTCGGACGCACGTGGTGTCATCGCAGGCCTGACCAGGTTCGTCAACAAAGGCCACCTCGCACGAGCAGCACTGGAGGCCACGGCATTTCAGACCCGCGAGGTGATCGAAGCAATGCGCGCCGACTCGGGCGTCGAGCTGAAGACTCTGAAGGTCGACGGCGGAATGGTCGTCAACGAGATGCTGATGCAATTCCAGTCCGACATCCTCGACGTCCCCGTCATCCGACCGGTCGTCAGCGAAACCACTGCGCTCGGTGCCGCGTATGCCGCCGGCCTCGCTGTCGGCTTCTGGGCCGGCGAGGACGACATCCGCCGCAACTGGGCCGAAGACAAGCGCTGGCAGCCACAAATGGACTCCGCCCGGCGCGAGTACCTCTACCGGAAATGGAACAAGGCGGTCGAGCGAACCTACGACTGGTCGACGTAGTCGCGCCAACGGCTACTGCGGGTGGAGGCGGGCGTGCGCGCGGGCGAGGCGGTCCACGGCCTGCTCGAGCACCGGACCGGACGACGAGGTGAAGCACAGCCGCATCGAGTTCTCGTAACCGTCGGTGACTGCGAAAGCGGAGCCGGGAACGAAGGCGACGCCCTCTTCTAGAGCCAACGGCAACAGTGCGCGAGTGTCGGTGCCATCGCGGAAATCGACCCAGGAGAACATTCCGCCGGACACCTCGGTCCGCGTCGATACCTCACCGAATGCGCGATCGACCGCCGCGCAGAGCACCTTCGCCCGACCCCGGTACGCATCCCGAATGATCGCGATGTGACCGTCGAGCCAATTGGTGTCCGCGAGCAATTCGGCGGCGATCTGTTGCGTCAGTGCCGACCCACAGAGGTCAGCACCTTGTTTGACCAGCTCGACCGCTCGGCACACATGCTGCGGACCGTGCAGCCAACCGGTGCGCAACGCGGGCGCCAGGATCTTCGACGCGCTCGACAGCCGAATGACGTGGTCGGAGTACGACGCGACGGGAGCTGCCGACGGCTCGTCGAACCAGATCTCGCCGTACGGATCGTCTTCGATCACCCAGAAGCCGTGCCGATCTGCCAACTCAGCAAGTCGTACCCGACGCTCGACCGACAGCGACCGGCTGCCCGGGTTGTGGAAATTGGGCACCGAATGGACCACGGTCGGGCGCGTGCCACTGGCGATCACCGATTCGAGCGCGTCGATGTCCATGCCGTCGCCGTCCATCGGAACCGCGACGATCTTCGCATCGACGGCGCGGAATACCTGCAGCGCACCGATATACGCGGGATCTTCCACGACGACGACCGCACCTGGATCGAGCAGGACCTGTGCGAGCAGACTGAGCGCCTGCTGCGATCCGTGCGTCACCACGATCTCGTCGACGGAAATCGGTCGGCCACATTTCGCCGATTCCCGCTCGGCCAGTACAGTGCGCAAACCACCCCAGCCGGGTGTCTCGGTGTACTGGACAGATTCGACACCCGCCAACGCCGTGGCCGCCGCCTGGGCCATCCGTTCCCGCGGCGCCAGCTCTGGATCGGGCAGGCCGCCTGCGAGGCTGATGATCTCGGGGCGAGCCGTGATTTTCAGCAGATCGCGGATCGCGGAGCTCGGCATGCCGTTCAGTCGGCTGGCTAAGGCTGGTGTAGCAGACACCTGTTCAGTCTAGGTCGTCGTGTCGCATCAATTGCCGGGCCGCTTCGATGACCGATCCCGACAGCGACGGGTACACCGAGAAGGTCTGCGCCAGATCGTTCACCGACAGGTTGTTCTGCACTGCCATCGCAATCGGGAGAATCAGTTCCGACGCCACGGGCGCGACGACGACGCCACCGATCACGACCCCGGTGGCAGGACGACAGAAGATCTTGACGAAACCGCGTCGCAAACCCAGCATCTTGGCCCGCGGATTGGTGTTCAGCGGCAGCATCACCGTGCGCGCGGGTACGTCCCCATTGTCGATCGCAGCCTGGCTCACCCCGACGGTCGCGATCTCGGGTCGCGTGAACACCGCGGACGCGACCGTCTTCAGCTTGATCGGCGTCACACCTTCACCGAGCGCGTGATACATCGCGATCCGGCCCTGCATAGCGGCAACCGATGCCAACGGAAGCAACCCGGTGCAGTCGCCGGCTGCATAGATACCCGGCACCATCGTCCGAGAGACGCGGTCGACGCGCAGGTAGCCGCCACGGTCCAATTCGATCCCGACCCGCTCCAGCCCGAGCCCTTTGGTGTTCGGCACGGACCCGACCGTCATCAGCGCGTGCGATCCGGCAACTGTTCGGCCGTCGGCCAACTTGACCACGATCCCGTCATCCGTCCGCTCGACCGCGTCGGCCCTGGCGTCCTTCACCAGTTCCACGCCGCGTTCGGCGAGCGTGTCTTCGAGGACCAGTGCTGCATCGGCGTCTTCGTGCGGCAGCACCCGATCACGGCTGGATACCAGCGTCACCGCCACACCCATCTCGGTATATGCCGAGACGAACTCCGCGCCGGTCACGCCGGATCCGACGACGACGAGGTGGGTCGGCAATGCATCGAGGTCGTAGAGCTGGCGCCAGTCGAGAATTCGGTCACCGTCAGGGACGGCGCCCGGCAACACACGCGGGCTCGCTCCGGTCGCGATCAGCACGACGTCGGCGTCGAAAACCTGCTCTTCGCCATCTGCGAGCACTGCGCGGACCTGGTGCGCGGCGAGGCCCGGATGGGAATCGATCAATTCGCCGTGGCCGGACAAGACAGCGACACCGACGGTCTGGAGCCTGGCGCGAATATCGCTGGACTGCGCCGAGGCCAGGCTCTTGACACGCGAATGCACCTGCGGCAGTGAAATCTTGGCCTGTTCGGGATCGAGGTCGATGCCGAGGTCGTGGGCGCGACGCAGGTCGGTGCGTACGCCGGTGGAAGCGATGAACGTCTTCGACGGCACACAGTCGTACAAGACGCACGCCCCGCCGAGGCCGTCCGAATCGATGAGAGTGACCGCCGCTCCATGCTGAGCAGCGACGAGTGCAGCCTCATATCCGGCGGGGCCGCCGCCGACAATCACGATCCGAGTCATGGGTTAAACCTATTCGAGGTAGCCAACCCCTGCACCCGAACAAGGGGGTTACCGATAGGCTGGCCGTCGTGCCGATCTACGCCGCCTACGGGTCGAACATGGACCCTGAGCAGATGCTCCTGCGCTGTCCGCATTCTCCGATGGCGGGAACCGGCTGGTTGGAGGGCTGGCGACTCACTTTCAGCGGCGGCGACATCGGCTGGGAAGGCGCGCTCGCCACCGTCGTAGAGGAGCCGGGCTCCCGCGTTTTCGTGGTTTTCTACGACGTGTCCGACGAAGACGAGCAACGCCTGGACCGCTGGGAAGGCTCGGAACTCGGCATTCACCGCAAGATTCGTCTCCGCGTCGACACCGACGACAATCAGTCGGTTCTCGCGTGGCTGTATGTGATGGACGCATACGAAGGCGGCCTACCATCCGCGCGGTACATCGGCGTCATGGCGGACGCGGCCGAAAAAGCCGGCGCGCCAGCCGAATACGTCCACGATCTACGCACCCGCAACAGCCGAAACGTTGGTCCCGGACCGTTCAACTAGCTCACACGGCAGAGGCAAGCACCAGGTTCGTCATCACTCGCACGCCGACGGCGAGCGCGCGTTCGTCGATATCGAACGTGGGTTGATGAATGTCGTGCTGGGCACCCTCGCCCGACCACACGCCGAGCCTCGCCATCGCTCCCGGCACTTCTTCCAGGTACCAGGAGAAATCCTCGCCACCGCCGGACTGCTGGGTGTCGGCCAACGCGTCGGGCCCGACCGTACGGATCGCCTCTTCGAAAATTCGTGTCGAATGTTCGTCGTTGACCACGGGCGGAACGCCTCGTCGGTAATTCAGCTCGTACCGGACTCCAGTCGGGGCGAGCAAGCCGTGGACGATTTCCCGGACCAGTGGATCAAGCAGCACCCACGTGTCGTGATGCGCGGTTCGGACCGTGCCGCTCACCATCCCCGTCTGCGGTATCGCATTGGGGGCCTTACCCGCACTGACCGCACCCCAGACCATGACCGTGCTCGTTCGCGGATCCACGCGGCGGCTGAGCATTCCGGGTAGTCCCGTGATGACCGTCCCGATCGCGTAGACGAGGTCGGTCGTGAGGTGCGGACGCGACGTATGGCCACCTGGCGAATCCAGCACGAGTTCGACTGTGTCGGCGGCAGAGGTGATGGCGCCGACGCGAACCCCGACCTTGCCGACCTCCAGGCGCGGGTCGCAGTGCAACGCGAAAATTCGGGAGACGTCCTTCATCGCACCGGTTGCGACGACATCGAGCGCACCACCGGGAAACACTTCTTCGGCAGGCTGGAAGACGAGCCGAACGCCGACCGGCAACGCAGCAGCCTTGTTCAAGGCCAACGCCGCACCGAGCAGGATCGTCGTGTGCGCATCGTGACCGCATGCGTGCGAGATTCCCGGCACGGTCGACGAATACGGCGCGCCGGTGAATTCTTGCAACGGCAACGCATCCATATCGGCACGCAGTGCGACGCGGGGACCCTCTGGCCCGATGTCACACGTCAGGCCCGTTCCTTTCGGTAGCACCTTCGGTGTCAGACCGGCGTCGGTAAGCATGTTGGCAACGAACTGCGTCGTCGCGTATTCGTTGCGCGCTAGTTCGGGATTGGCGTGAATGTGCCTGCGCCACTTGGATAAGTCCTCGGTGTGCGCGGCAAGCCACGGCTCGACGAAATCGTTCATCGGACCGACCCGACGGCGCTGCGCTGGGCGAGCAACTCCTGCAGGCGGTCGCGCCCGGCAGGGTCGGACGCAACGCGGATTATGGTGCGCGCCAGCGCAATCGAACCGTCGACAACGGCCGCATCCGCCGACGCGTTGACGCTCGCGGCTGCGAACGCCGGCTGATGCGTCACGGCACCCTGCGAGTCGATCCCGATCACTGGGTGGATCCCCGGCACAATATTCGTCACGTTGCCCATATCTGTGCTGCCCAGCGGACGCAACCCTTCCAATTCTCGCGCAACGGGTTTGCGCCCCATCGCGATGATCTCCTCACGATATGCCGCGACGAGCTCCGCATCAGGCGTTAGCTCGGTATACGTCGGCGCAACTGTGCGGACCTCATGGGTGCAGCCCGTCGCAAGAGCACCGGCCGCGAAGCATGCATCGGCCCGTTTCCACAGCTCCGCAAGCGATTCCGCCGTGCGGGCGCGCAGGTAGTACAGCAATTCCGCGTGGGCGGGCACGATGTTCGGCGCAACGCCGCCCGCGCTGACGATCCCGTGCAGCTGCTGACCGGGTGCGAGGTGCTGGCGGAGCAATCCGAGTGCCACTTGCGTCACCGTCACCGCGTCGCCCGCATTGCGGCCGTATTCGGGCGCGGCCGAGGCGTGCGCTTCCCGCCCGGTGAACGTGATGGCGAGATCGGCAAGAGCCAGCGAGGTCGCACCCACGATGTCGAACGGTCCTGGGTGGATCATCACTGCGGCAGCGACACCGTCGAACACCCCCCGCTCCAGCAACACGATCTTGCCGCCGCCACTCTCCTCGGCGGGCGTGCCGATCACGCGGACCGTGATTCCCAATCGATCGGCGACGGCCGCCAACGCGAGGCCCGCACCGACCGCGGACGCGGCAATGATGTTGTGCCCGCACGCGTGTCCGATTTCCGGCAGCGCGTCGTACTCCGCACACACCGCAACGACGAGGTCGCCGCTGCCGAATCGCGCGTCGAACGCGGTCGGGAGCCCGCCGATGCCGGTGTGTATGTCGAATCCGCGTGCTGCGAGAAGGTCGGCGACCTTCGCCGCGCTGCGGAATTCTTCGAACGCGAGCTCCGGCTCGGCGTGAATGGAATGGGACAAAGCGATCAAATCGGTTGCCGCACCACGAACGACGCTCTCGACCACCGCAGTCGCTTCGTCGTCAGCCATACCGATCAGTGTCTCATTTGCCGAACGGAAGATTTTCGGCGTTCGTCTCCGTGGCCAACGCCGCCAGCAACGGACCGTGCAGCCGGGTCTTGATGTTGACCAAATTCTGGCCGCGGTTTCCGACCAGCTCGCTTGCCTGCTTGATCGCATGGGCAAGAACAGCGTCGCCATCTGCTGTCGCGTCGACGATCCCGAGTTCCTTGGCTTCGACGCCACCGACGCGACGCCCGGTCGTCATCAACGACACCGCGGCCTGGTTGGTGAATCGCGACGTGATCAGCGCATTCATCGCGACGGTGAACGGCATTCCGAGCAGCACCTCGGGCAGGCTGTAGAAGCCGCGGTCCGCGCGCATGACCCGGTGGTCGTGCGAGGTGGCCATCATGGCGCCGGCGCCGAAAGCGTGGCCGTTGACGGCAGCGACGGTTGCCATGGGGAACGTCAGCAGCCGCGTGAAAATGCTGTGCACGCGGTCGAGGTACCAGTACGCCTTGTCGAAGTTCGCGAACATCCAGTCGGTGTGCAGACCGTTCGAATAGAACTTGCCGGTCGACGTCGTCACCAACGCGCCAGGCCCCTCGATTGCCTCGACCTCGTCGAAGGTCGCGTGCAGCTCGTCGATGTAGTCGGGATGGAAGCGATTCTCGTTGTCCACCTCGCCCTTGTTGCCGAGGTAGAGGATGTGCACGTCGCCGTCGCGATCGAGGTATGGCATGGAAGGAGGATAACTAGGGTGATGACCGTGGTTATCAAACAGGCGGCTGCGACGATTGCATCGAGGTCCGGAATCCGCGAGCACAGCGTCGCGATAGTTCTCGGTTCCGGCTGGCAGCAAGCTGCGGCCGCGTTCGGCACGCCGACCGCATCGATCCCGATGAGCGCGATTCCTGGATTCGTCCCACCGTCCGCCGCGGGCCATGTCGGCAGCGTTCTGTCGGTCGAGGTGGCAGGCAAGGCCGTGTTGCTGATGATGGGCCGAGCCCACCTGTACGAGGGTCACGATGCCGCCACCGTTGCGCATCCCATTCGGACCGCGTGCGCCGCAGGCGCGGAAACCGTCATCCTCACCAATGCCGCGGGCGGCATTCGAGACGGGATGAAGGTCGGCGAGGCAGTGTTGATCAGCGATCACTTGAACCTCACCGGCCGCTCACCGCTGCATGGCGCCGAATTCGTCGACCTGGTCGATGCCTATGCCCCTGAGCTGCGCGAACTCGCGGTGGCGGTCGACCCGACATTGCAGGAAGGCGTCTACGCGGGCGTCACGGGCCCGCAGTACGAGACGCCTGCCGAAATCAGGATGTTGCGCACGATCGGAGCCGATCTCGTCGGCATGTCGACGGTTCACGAGACGATCGCCGCGCGGTCGGTCGGTGCCCGCGTGCTCGGCGTTTCGCTCGTCACCAACCTCGCCGCGGGAGTGACCGGTGCGCCGTTGAATCATGCGGAAGTTCTCGCAGAAGGCCAGGCCGCTGCTGCCCGCATCGGGCGCTTGCTGGCCGACGTGGTGGCACAGCTGTGAAATTCGGCACAGCGGGCCTGCGAGGTCCGATGAACGACAGACCCGACGGCTTCAACCTCGACGTCGTCGTCCGCACGAGTGCCGGTCTCGCAGCATGGTTACGCGACCGCAGCCTCGGCGGCGGTGTGGTCGTCGTCGGCCACGATGCGCGGCATCACTCGGCTGAGTTCGCAACCGCGGCTGCCGAAGTCCTTGCTGCAGCAGGTTTCGCAGTGACGATGTTTCCGGGCCCGCTCCCTACACCGGTCACGGCGTTCGCGGTCAAGGCGCTCGATGCCGTTGCGGGCGTGCAGATCACGGCATCGCACAACCCGGCGGCCGACAACGGGTACAAGGTGTTCGTCGCAGGCGGCGCGCAGCTCATTGCGCCGGCCGACAGCGAAATCGAGACGGCGATAACAAAAGTCGGTCCCAGCAGCGAGCTTCCGAGGGCGCCGGTCGAGGCCACCGACGACACGTTGTTGCAGCGGTACATCGCACGGGTTGCCTCACTCCCCCGTGGTAGCAATCGCGACATTCGCATCGCCTTGACCGCACTGCACGGCGTCGGCGGCGAGACCGTCCGCGCGGTGCTGCACGAGGCGGGCTTCACCGACATCCATTTCGTCGCAGAGCAATTCGACCCCGACCCGGACTTCCCGACCGTCACCTTCCCCAATCCCGAAGAACCTGGTGCGACCGATCTCGTGCTGACCCTCGCCGCACGCGTCGGAGCCGATGTGGCGATCGCGCTCGATCCCGATGCCGACCGTTGCGCCGTCGGCATCCCAGGACCGTCCGGCTGGCGGATGCTGCGCGGCGACGAAACCGGTGTGCTGCTGGGCGATTACGTCCTCGCCGGTGCGCCGCCGAACTCGCTGGTGGCGAGCACAGTCGTCTCGTCGCGACTGCTCGCGAAGGTCGCGGCAGCGCGCGGGGCTCGCCATGCCGAAACGCTGACCGGGTTCAAATGGCTGGTCCGCGCTGGGTCCGGCCTGGTCTACGCCTACGAAGAGGCAATCGGACATTGTGTCGATCCCGCTGCGGTTCGCGACAAGGACGGGATCTCGGCGGCAGTCCTTGCCGCCGATCTCGTCGCCGAACTGAAGGCCGCCGGACGGGGTTTGCAGGACGTCCTCGACCAGTATGCCGCGGAGTTCGGCCGCCACGTGGGCGATCAGGTGTCGCGACGCTTCGACAGCATCGACGAGATCACCGAAGCAATGGCACGATTGCGCACAACACCACCGGAAATGCTTGCGGGCGAAGCAGTTACGGTGACCGACCTCTCGACCAGGCGCGGACCGATGCGGGCCGATGCGGTGATCTTCGAGACCGAGCATTGCCGGGTCGTCGTCCGACCGTCCGGAACGGAACCGAAACTGAAGTGCTACCTAGAAGTCGTCGACGGTACGGACGAGCAACTCGATGGGTTGCGCTCGTTCGCCAAGACCTTCTAGCGCGGCCCGAACTGACGGTCACCCGCGTCACCGAGTCCCGGAACGATGAACGCATCCGCATTGAGTCCGTCATCGATGCTCGCCACGACCAGCTGCACCGGGAAGCCCGACCGTTCCAGCGCCACAACACCTTCCGGCGCGCCGACGATGCACACCGCGGTGATGTCGGTCGCACCTCTCGCGACGAGCAGCTCGATCGTGTGCAGCATCGATCCGCCGGTGGCGAGCATCGGGTCGAGCACGTACACAGGGACACCTGCGAGGTCAGCGGGTAGCGATTCCATGTACGGGACCGGAAGATGCGTCTGCTCGTCACGCGCCATTCCGACGAATCCGACCTGCGACTGCGGGATCAGCGCGCTCGCTTGGTCGACCATGCCGAGGCCCGCACGCAACACGGGAACGAGCAGCGGCGGATTTGCCAACCGCACACCCCGCGCGATGGCGACAGGTGTCGTCACGTCGAACTCGACGGTCGGGGCGTCGCGCGTTGCCTCGTAGATCAGCATGTGGGTCAGTTCGCGCAGTGCTGCCCGGAAGGTCGCGTTGTCCGATCGCTGATCGCGCATCGTGGTCAACAGGGCCGAAGCGAGCGGATGGTCGACCACGTGGGTGCGCATACGTGGAACAATAATTGGCGGGGGATGAATTGGAACCGAACGGGGAGTTCGTGCGTCCAATCATCTGAGCGATCAAATGAACCGGGGGATGTCCGAACATGGAACTCGAGGCGAAAACCGACGAGATCGTCGGCTATGGCGGGGTCGCAGCCGAGATGGCAAGCACCCTGGCCAAGACCGGCGCTGCGGCGGCGGCTGCTGATCCGGCGGTGCTGGGTCCGGCATTCGGGCTGATCGGGGGCGATTTCGTGGCCGCGTTCACGGCCGCACACGCAACTCACGTTGCGTCGATCAACCAGCTCGCGAGCCTTGTCGAAAGCATGGGAACTATCGCGGTGTCGAACGCCGCGAATTATGTCGCCGTCGAAGCCGAGACGATCGCGAACATCGAAACAACGAGCGTCGGGATCGAGGCCTAGCCGGTGGTCGACGTCGAGGCTCTTGCCCGGCCGATCGCCACGCTCCTCGCGAGCTTCGGCGACGGCGTTCTGCCGACGAGCGGTCCGGATGCGGCGCTGCGCGCAGCGTCCACCTCGATCGATGCGGTCCATGCGCTGGGCCGAGCCGGGCTCGACGAGGTCGAGGCCGCGTGGTCCGGGAGCACTGCCGCGAACGCCCTCGCCAAAGCCGCCGCGGCACAGAACTCGGCACTCGATCTCTCGGACCGTGGCAATTCGATGGCGAAGGTCGTCGCAACCGCCTCGACGGATCTGCACACCGGCATGACCAAAGTGCAAGCAATTCTGCAGTCCCTACTCGGTATCGCCGCCGACGCCGGACAGACCTTGTCGACTCCGGCGGGTCAGAAGATGATGCTCGCTGCTGCGACCGAACATCTCGGCTCAGCAGTGAGCGCCGTATCGACGGTCCGCGCACAGGTCTCGACCCACACGGCGTCGATGAACGAACTGAACTCACCTGTGTCGATCCCCGCGGCGCCCGTCACAAGTTCCAAGCCGAGCTTCGTCACCGCCTCGACCAAGCCGCGCACGGTTCCCAAGGTCGCCGAGAAGGGCGTCATGGTCACCTTGCCCGACGGCACGACCGCAGTGGCGCCAAACGAGGCTGCGGCTGCGGCCGTACGCAATGCGCTCAGCGCGCAAGGCACGCCCTGGGTACTCGGCGGCAACACCCCAGGCGTCGGGATCGACTGCAGTGGTCTGACGCAATGGGCGTACCACGAAGCAGGCATCGACATTCCTCGCACCGCCGACCAGCAAGCGATCGGAATGCCCGTCGACGCGAGCGATCTGAAGCCCGGTGACCTGGCGGTATGGGACGGTCACGTGGCGATGGTGATCGGAAATGGGCAACTGGTCGAGGCCGGCGATCCGGTCGAAACCGGTCCGATCAGGACTACGAATTCGGGCATGCAGTTCTACGGCTTCTTCCGGCCCACCGGATGACGACACAAGATAGCGAGGGACCAACGGTGACCGAGGTACCGGGCGTCACGATCGTGACGCGAACCAATCGCGCGGGAACGGTGACTGTCAGCGCGACCGATCAGGGCTTGCCTGTCGACGTTCAGGTCGCGAAGAGCGAACTGCGCTACGGCGCACAGCCACTGGCCGACGAGATCCTCCGGCTCTGCAAGGCAGCGACCGTCGAGGCCGGTGCGCGGCGCCGCGATCAGCTCGCGCAGAGCGGTGTTCCGGTGAACATCCTCGACCGTCTCGGCCTGCCGAACCGAAGCCAGGTCGCCGAGCTCGAAGAAGAGCTCGAAGAGCAGGAAACCGGGCCGTCGTCGTGGCTGAGGCCGGTATGAGCGCCGAGATGGACGCCCTTGTGGCGGGCGTCACGGCAAAGCTGGAGAGCCTAGAGGAGGCGCTCGACGCGTTCGGCAAGATCTCGGCGCGCTACACCACCGACGATGGCGTGATCACGGCCGAAGTCGACGGCAACGGGGCGCTCACCGGGTTGTGGCTCGGGGAAGCGATCACGCAATGGCAGGCCAAACAGGCTGGTGAGCAGATCACGGCGGCTTGTCAGCGCGCTGCGCAGCGGGCAGCGCAGGAGCGAGCCTTGGTGATCGCGCGGCTCAACGAGGCGTTCCGATAGGCTTCCGCCCATGGCATCTGGAGACATCGTCCCGATCGAACTCGGTCTGACCGATGGTGATCTTGTAACTCTGTGGGCGCCACGCTGGCGCGAGGGCGACGACGAGTGGGAAGCGTTCCTCGGCCACGAAGATGCGCTGTACGGCTTCGCATCGGTCGCCGAGTTGGCGGCCTTCATCCGCACCGACAACGACAACGACCTCGTCGAACATCCCGCGTGGTCGGTGGTTTCGGCGTTGTCAGCGGCCGAGCTGGAGCCCGAGGAGAACCACGTCTACGACCTCGTCGGTGTCCCCGAACTCGCCGCCAGTGATCCCGACTCGGAGATCCTCGCCGAACTCGAAGACACCCTGGAGATGGTCCGCACGATCGGTGAGGTCTGCGAGCTCGACGCGGTCATCAAGTTCTTCGGATCGCACCCGATTCTCGGCGCGCTGCCCGGCGGTATCAATGCTTTCGCTGGTCGCGAAGGCGAAGCGCTGTGGGACAAGGTCGGCGCCGCGGTGGCGAGGGACTGGGACGCCGTGCTCGACGCCATCGATTCGATCGTCTCCACTCCCAAGGTCGACGAAGCCGCCGTCGCCGTCGCCGAAGCGGAACTGCTGGCGGCGAACGAAAACACTGTCGATGCAGACGATGCTGCTGACGAAGCGGACGACGAGACCGAGTTCGAACCGGTCGACTTGACCAAGGACGACGAGGAAGACGACGAAGAGGAAGAAGACGACTCCTTCTGGCACGCCGTGGGCATCGACCCCGTCAAGATCATCACCTCGGAGGGTGTGAAGTACACGCTGCGTTGCTACCTCGACGACGATCCGATCTTCCTCGGCACGAATGGCAAGATCACGGTGTTCGACTCCGAGCGTGCGCTGGCTCGCTACCTCGCCGACAACCACGAGCATGATCTCGCGAAGGTCAGCACCTACGAAGAGGTCCAGACCGCGGCGACCGACGGTTCGTTGGTCGTCGAGGTCACCGACGAGAACGCCTACGTCCTCACCGGTCTTGCCGAAGATCTGAGTGAAGGCCCGAGCGCGGTCGATGCCGAGCAGCTCGACCTCGCGGTGGAATTGTTCACCGACGCAGCCGATTACGCCGACGACGACGCCACCGAACGCGCGCTCGCGACGTCCACGCCGCTCGGCTGGTACGTGTCCTACGTGCTGAACCCCGACCCGTCGCGCATGGCACCGAGCCCGCCGTTCAGCGCCGAAGCAGACTCGTGGCGTGCATTGGAAGCCGAGTTCGAAGCACGGCTGAACAACGCTTAGCGTCAGCCGATGAGGACGGCGTAGCCGGGCTTGATCAGGTTGTCGATGAGGTCGAGCCGCTCGGGGAAATGGATGAACGACGACTTCATGGCGTTGATCGTGAACCGCTCGAGATCGCTCCAGCCGTAACCGAAAGTCTCGACCAGCGCGAGCATCTCGTTGCTCATCGTCGTGTCACCCATCAACCGGTTGTCGGTGTTGACGGTGACGCGAAAGCGCAACCGGGCCAATTGTCCGAAGGGGTGCTCCGCCAGCGACGCGACCGCACCGGTCTGCAGGTTCGAGGTGGGACACATTTCCAATGGAATACGTTGGTCGCGAACGTAGTTCGCGACGCGGCCCAGGGTGGCGTCGCCATCGTCGGCAACTTCTATGTCGTCGATGATCCGCACTCCGTGACCGAGTCGGTCCGCGCCGCAGAACGCGACGGCCTCGTGGATCGACGGCAAGCCGAACGCCTCGCCCGCATGGATCGTGAACCGCATCGTGTTCGCGCTCAGGTACTCGAATGCGTCGAGGTGGCGGCTCGGCGGGTACCCCGCTTCAGCGCCGGCGATGTCGAAGCCGACGACTCCGGCGTCGCGGAAACGCACTGCCAGCTCTGCGATTTCGCGTGACCGCGCCGCGTGGCGCATCGCGGTCAACAGGCAAACGACGCGGATTCGACGACCCGTCGCCGCGACGGCCTTCTCCCCCGCTGCGAACCCGTCGAGGGTGTGCTGGACGACCTCGTCGAGCGTGAGCCCAGCTTCGAGATGCTGCTCGGGCGCGAACCGGACCTCCGCGTAGACGACGCCGTCGTCGGCGAAGTCCTCGACGCATTCGTACGCGACGCGATGCAGCCCCTCTGGGGTCTGCATGACGGCGACCGTGTGGTCGAACGTCTCCAGGTAGCGCACCAGCGATCCGCTGTTCGCCGATTCGCTGAACCACTTCCGCAGCGATTCCGGATCCTGGGCAGGCAGTTTGTCGTACCCGCACGCGGCAGCGAGTTCGAGGATGGTGGCCGGGCGTAGTCCGCCGTCGAGATGATCGTGCAGCACCGCCTTCGGCGCCTGGCGCAACGTCGCGAGCGTTATCGGTGACGGTCCAGTGAGCGACATAGTGCGACGGTATCGGTTCTCACAAGATTCGGTCGAGGACCAGCGGTGTTGGTTCGTAGTCGGAGGCAATCGTCCATGCCCCGGCCAATGCGGCGGTCGCGTCGTCGAACACCTCGGGGGTGTCGGTGTGCAATGTGAGGATGGGTTGGCCTGGTTGCACCGGATCACCGGGACGGCAATGGATTTCGACGCCCGCCCCATGCTGAACCGGGTCGCCTTGCTGCGCGCGACCAGCTCCCAACCGCCAGGCTGCTATACCGACCGCCAACGCGTCGAGTCTGGTCACGACGCCGCCGGAGGCCGCGGTCACCGTCATTGTGTGCGCGGCACGCGGCAGCGGCGCGTCTGGGTCTCCGCCCTGAGCGGCGATCATCGTTCGCCAACGGTCCATGGCAGAGCCGTCCGCAAGCCGATCGGCCGGGTCGACGCCGTCGATTCCCGCAGCCGCCAACATCTCTCGCGCCAGCACGAGAGTGAGATCCACCACATCGGGCGGGCCGCCACCCGCCAGGACCTCGAGGGATTCGGCAACCTCCAGCGCATTGCCCGCCGTCCGCCCGAGCGGTGTGTCCATCGCCGTCAGCAGCGCGACCGTCCGCACACCGGCATCGCGACCGATCTCGACCATCGAGGTGGCAAGCTCGCGCGCGTCGGCAATGTCGGTCATGAATGCGCCGGTGCCGACTTTGACGTCGAGTACCAGTGCTCCGGTCCCCTCGGCGATCTTCTTGCTCATGATCGAGCTCGCGATCAGCGGGATGGATTCGACCGTTCCCGTGACGTCGCGCAACGCGTACAACTTGCGGTCGGCTGGAGCGAGATCGGCACCCGCCGCGCTCCACACTGCCCCGACGGCCGGGTCGGCCAGGAGTTCGTGCATCCGCTCGGCGGACATGCTCGCGGTCCAGCCTCGGATCGATTCGAGTTTGTCGAGCGTGCCGCCCGTGTAGCCGAGTCCGCGTCCCGCAAGCTGTGGCACGGCTGCGCCGCACGCCGCGACGAGCGGCGCCAGCGGAAGCGTGATCTTGTCCCCGACACCCCCGGTCGAGTGCTTGTCGACGGTCGGGCGCGGCAGGTCGCGAAAGTCCAATCGTCGGCCGGTCGCGATCATCGCCGCAGTCCATCGTGCAGTCTCGGCTCGCGTCATTCCCTGCAGGACGATCGCCATAGCCAACGCCGACATCTGCTCGTTGGCGACGACGCCGTCGGTGAACCCCTTGACGACCCAGTCGATCTGTTCGCCGGTGAGCTCGTGACCGTCGCGCTTCGCCCTGATGATGTGGATCGCGTCAGGCACGCTGACCTGCCGCGATGTCGTCGGGGCCGAATGCGTTGGGCAGCAACGTACTCAACGGAATCGGGCCCGACGTCGCATCCACCAGCAGGTCCGGGCCTCCGTGTTCGAGCAGCACCTGACGGCAGCGACCGCACGGCGTAAGAATTGCGCCGCGCGAATCGCACACCGAAACCGCGACGAGCGTTCCGCCCCCGGATGAATGCAGATTCGCGACCAGTCCGCACTCCGCGCAGAGGCCTAAACCATATGAGACATTCTCCACATTGCATCCGGTGACGACGCGGCCATCGCGTGCTATTCCGGCCGCGCCGACGGGAAAGTCGGAATATGGGGCGTACGCATGCTGCATCGTGCGATAAGCACTGTCTCGCAATGCTTTCCAGTCAATTTCGACCATTGGACCAGCCCTCCGCGGAATGTGTGCCACCTATCATTGCACCCGTCTTTGCGCGAGGAAGGTGAACCTAACAAAGGAATTCGCGGCGAAACGATTCGCAAGTTCAATTAGTTCCGGGTTCGGGAGAGGATTACAGTTCACACCAGTCGGTCAGGTTCTCGTCGGACGGGACTGTGCCGACGCGTCCATCAAAGACGTTGGAAGCAGGGCATTCGGTGAGTAGCGCAACGGATATCGAGGCTCCTGACAAGGAGCCCACGCGGTCTTTGTACCGCGGCGACCCAGGCATGTGGTCATGGGTCATGCATCGCATCAGCGGCGTCACGCTGTTCTTCTTCCTCTTCGTCCACGTGTTGGATACGGCGTTGGTCCGTGTCAGCCCGGAGGCGTACGACGAGGTAGTCGGCACGTACAAGAACCCGATCGTCGGGCTGATGGAGATGGCGCTGGTAGCGCTGGTGCTCTTCCACGGCCTCAACGGAGTTCGCGTCATGCTGGTGGACTTCTGGAGTGAAGGTCCTCGTCGGCAGAAGCTGATGCTGTGGATCGTTCTCGGCATCTGGTTCGTCGTCATGATTCCCGCAGCCGGGCGACTGTTCTACAACATGTTCACGGGCGGGGGGCACTGACATGGCACGTGAAGCAAAAGTCCTGGCCACGTCGCACGACCGCCCGGCCAGTCTCGACAACCCGCGCTCGCCGCGGAGTGCGAAGAAGAACAACTTCGAGCTGTACGCATGGCTGTTCATGCGGTTCTCTGGGCTCGCGCTGATCGTGCTCGTCTTCGGCCACCTGATCATCATGTTGATGGTCGACAACGGGGTGCACCGGATCGACTGGGCGTTCGTCGCCGGCCGCTGGTCCAGCCCGTTCTGGCAGTTCTGGGACCTGACGATGTTGTGGCTCGCGCAGCTGCACGGCGGCAACGGCCTGCGGACCGTCATCGCCGACTACTCGCGCAAGGACTCGACGCGGTTCTGGCTCAATACTCTTCTGGCGCTGTCGATGATCCTCATCATGGGGCTCGGGACGTACGTCATCTTCACGTTCGACCCGACCTTCGTTCCAGGAAAGTAAGGGCATGCCAGATCCAATCATCAACGAACACCGCTACGACGTCGTCATCGTCGGCGCAGGTGGCGCGGGTATGCGGGCAGCGATCGAATCCGGACCGCGCGTTCGGACCGCCGTTCTGACGAAGCTGTACCCGACGCGAAGCCACACCGGTGCCGCACAGGGTGGCATGTGCGCCGCGCTGGCCAATGTCGAGGAAGACAACTGGGAGTGGCACACCTTCGACACCGTCAAGGGTGGCGACTACCTCGCCGACCAGGACGCTGTCGAGATCATGGCGAAAGAAGCCATCGACGCGGTCCTCGACCTCGAGCGGATGGGTCTGCCGTTCAACCGCACGCCCGAGGGCAAGATCGACCAGCGTCGATTCGGCGGGCACACGCGTAACCACGGCCAAGCCGCAGTGCGCCGCGCGTGCTACGCAGCAGACCGCACCGGTCACATGATCCTGCAGACGCTGTACCAGAACTGCGTCAAGCACGACGTCGAGTTCTTCAACGAGTTCTACGTGCTCGACATCGCGATCACCGAGACCGACCGCGGCCCCACCGCGACCGGCGTTATCGCCTACGAGCTCGCGACCGGCGAACTGCACGTCTTCCAGGCGAAGTCGATCATCTTCGCGACCGGCGGGTCCGGCCGCATGTACAAGACGACGTCGAACGCCCACACACTTACCGGCGACGGCATGGCGATCGTGTTCCGCAAGGGATTCCCCTTGGAGGACATGGAATTCCACCAGTTCCATCCGACAGGCCTTGCCGGGCTCGGCATTCTGATCTCCGAAGCCGTGCGCGGTGAGGGTGGCATTCTGCGCAATGCCGACGGTGAACGTTTCATGGAACGGTACGCACCCACGATCAAGGACCTGGCGCCTCGCGACATCGTGGCGCGATCGATGGTGCTCGAGGTGCTCGAAGGCCGCGGCGCCGGACCGGACAAGGATTACGTCTACATCGACGTGACCCACCTCGGCGCGGAAGTGCTCGAAGAGAAGCTCCCCGACATCACCGAGTTCGCTCGCACGTACCTCGGTGTCGACCCGGTGACCGAGTTGGTCCCGGTGTTCCCGACCTGTCACTACGTGATGGGTGGCATCCCGACCCGCATCCGCGGCGAGGTGTTGCGCAACAACAAGGACATCGTTTTCGGCCTCTACGCCGCTGGCGAATGTGCGTGCGTGTCGGTCCACGGTGCCAACCGGCTGGGAACGAACTCGCTGCTCGACATCAACGTCTTCGGTCGTCGCGCGGGTATCGCCGCAGCCGAATACGCCGAACGTCGCCCGGATTTCATTCCGCTGCCGGACAACCCAGCCCAGATGGTCAAGGACTGGATGGCCCAGATTCTTTCCGAGCACGGCAACGAACGCGTCGCCGACATTCGGACCGAACTGCAGAAGACGATGGACAACAACGCGTCCGTCTTCCGCACCGAAGACACGCTGAAGCAGGCACTGTCCGACGTCCAGGCGCTCAAGGAGCGTTACGGCCGAATCACAGTGCAGGACAAGGGCAAGCGCTACAACAGCGACCTGCTCGAAGCCGTCGAACTCGGCATGCTTCTGGAGCTCGCCGAGGTCACCGTTGTCGGTGCGCTCAACCGCAAGGAATCCCGCGGCGGTCACGCGCGCGAGGACTACCCGAACCGCGACGACGTGAACTTCATGCGGCACACCATGGCGTACAAGGAAGGCAACGAACTGCTTTCCGACATTCGCCTCGACTTCAAGCCGGTTGTGCAGACTCGCTACGAGCCGATGGAGCGTAAGTACTGATGACCACGACAGTCGACGCCGCAACCTCGTCGCAGAAGCCTGCGCCCGTGCCCGCGGGCTCGGTCATGGTGACGATGAAGATCGCCCGTTTCAACCCCGAGGACGACAAGGGCGCGCACTGGGACAGCTTCCAGGTGCCGTGCTTGCCGACCGACCGGCTGCTGAATCTGCTGCTCTACATCAAGTCCTACCTCGACGGAACGCTTACCTTCCGGCGGTCGTGCGCGCATGGTGTGTGCGGGTCCGACGCGATGCGCATCAACGGCGTGAACCGGTTGGCGTGCAAGGTGCTGATGCGCGACATGCTGCCGAAGAACGGCAAGACGCTCACCATCACGGTCGAGCCGATCCGCGGTCTGCCGGTCGAGAAGGACCTCATCGTCGACATGGAGCCGTTCTTCGACGCGTTCCGTGCGGTGAAGCCGTACTTGATGACGACGGGCAACGAGCCGACGCACGAGCGCATTCAGTCCCAGGCGGACCGCGCCCGTTTCGACGACACCACGAAGTGCATTCTGTGTGCGTGCTGCACCACGTCGTGCCCGGTGTACTGGAGTTCGGGAAGCTACTTCGGTCCGGCTGCAATCGTCAACGCCCACCGATTCATCTTCGACAGCCGTGACGAGGGTGCGCGCGAGCGCCTCGACATCCTCAACGACACCGAAGGCGTCTGGCGTTGCCGCACGACCTTCAACTGCACCGAAGCCTGCCCGCGTGGCATCGAAGTCACGAAAGCAATTCAGGAAGTCAAGCGCGCGTTGCTGTTTGCGCGCTAGCGCGCCCGTGCGTGAGTCTGGCCCCCAGAGGGGCCAAACTCACGCACAGTTGCGATCGAAGCCGTTGCTGCCTCGCGCGTATCGCCGAGGCCGACAAGCACGTTGATCAGCAACGGCGTCAAGACCTTGTCGACACTGGACGGCGGCCGAACGTAGCCTGCGTTCTCGAGCATGATGTAACCGTGGATCGCACTCCACCACTGGTGCACTACCACCCACGCGTCTGCGGGGTCGAACCGTCCGACCGTGATCGCGTGCCCGCACGTCGCGACGAACTCGTCGAATACTTCGCTGCGCCCGAACTGTAGGTCTTCGGTGCTGGTCCGCCGGAACGGTCCGAGCGACGCGGTGCCGAACATGACCGCGTAGAGGTTCGGATTCAGTCGGGCGTAGTCGACGAAGGCGTACGTGAGCCCAGCAAGGTTGGCGACCGGGTCGTCGGTTCGTTCGACCACGGCGAGGTGTTGTGCGAGTCGCGCGAATCCGTCGTCGACGACGGCGCGGACCAGCTCATCGATGGAGCCGAACTGCGTATAGACCGACATCGTCGACGTGCCGGCATCGGTTGCCACTCGTCTCGTCGTGAGCGCTGACGGTCCTTGCTCGGCGAGCAGCCGGGCGCCGCTGGCAAGCAGCTGTTGGCGCATGTCCGGTCCACTCGCTGTCATCGCACAAGCTTGCCATCACGTTCGCTATTACACTTGGTATTACAGATGTTATTGTGGCGCGGGTCGCATCGGTCGCGGCCGAATTCGCCCTATCCGAGAGGCACCGCAGTGGGTCATTACAAAGCCAACGTTCGCGATATCGAATTCAACTTGTTCGAGGTTCTCGGGCTGGACGAGGTCCTCCGGACCGGCGCATTCGGCGACCTCGACGAGGACACCGTTCGCTCGATGCTCAGCGAAGCAGCGCGTCTGGCCGAGGGCCCGATCAGCGAATCGTTCGCCGACGCGGACCGCCATCCGCCGGTGTTCGACCCCGCCACCCACTCGGTCACGCTGCCCGAATCGTTCAAGCGCTCCACGCTGGCATGGCAGGACGCCGGGTGGCACAAGGTCGGCTTGATCGACGAGGTCCGTGGCGTTCCCGCTCCCGCCGCCGCCAAGTGGGCGATCTGGGAACTCGTGCTCGGAGCCAACCCGGCGACGTACATGTACACCAACGGCCCGCAAGGCGCCGAAATCCTCTACAACCTCGGCAACCCCGACCAGAAGCGCTGGGCCGAGCTCGCTGCCGAGCGCGAGTGGGGCGGCACCATGGTCCTTACCGAACCGGATGCCGGATCGGACGTCGGCGCAGGCCGCACCAAGGCGATCCAACAGCCCGATGGCACCTGGCACATCGAGGGCGTCAAGCGATTCATCACCTCTGCGGACTCCGACTTGGCCGAGAACATCATGCACTTGGTGCTCGCGCGTCCCGAAGGTGCCGGACCCGGCACCAAGGGCCTGTCGTTGTTCTTCGTGCCGAAGTTCCACTTCGATTCGACGACCGGTGAACTGGGCGAACGCAACGGCGTCTATGTCACCGGACTCGAGCACAAGATGGGCCTCAAGGCATCGGCGACGTGCGAGCTGACCTTCGGCGGGCATGGCACGCCGGCCGTCGGCTGGCTGGTCGGCGACGTGCACGACGGCATCGCCCAGATGTTCAAGGTCATCGAGAATGCGCGAATGATGGTCGGCACGAAGGCCATTGCGACGCTGTCGACCGGTTACCTGAATGCGCTCGAATATGCGAAGACGCGAATCCAAGGCGCGGACCTGACGCAGATGACCGACAAGACGGCGCCGAAGGTGACCATCACCCACCACCCCGACGTTCGCAGGTCGTTGCTGACCCAGAAGGCCTACACGGAAGGGTTGCGGGCGATCTATCTCTACACGGCCGCCCATCAGGACGACGTAGTCGCGCAGCACGTCTCGGGCGCGGACCGCGACGTCGCATTCCGCGTCAACGACCTGCTTCTTCCGATCGTCAAGGGCGTCGGGTCCGAGCGCGCGTACGAGCTGCTGACCGAGTCGTTGCAGTGCTTCGGCGGGTCCGGCTACCTGCAGGACTACCCGATCGAGCAGTACATCAGGGACGCCAAGATCGACAGTCTCTACGAGGGCACGACGGCCATTCAGGCGCAGGACTTCTTCTTCCGCAAGATCGCCCGCGATCGTGGTGTCGCGCTGGCACACATTGCCGGTGCGATTCGCAAGACCGTGGATTCCGACATCGGCAACGGCCGCCTCAAGAAGGACCGGGCACTGCTCGGCGTGGCGCTCGACGACGTGCAGGCGATGGCCGCAACGCTGACGCAGCATCTCTTCGCAGCCCAGCAACGGCCGACCGAGCTGTACAAGGTCGGCCTCGGTTCGGTCCGCTTCCTGCTCGCGGTCGGCGACCTGCTGATCGGTTGGCGCCTGCTTGTCGGTGCCGAAACCGCATTGACCGCCCTCGACGCCGGTGCCGAAGCCAAGGATTCGGCGTTCTACGAAGGAAAGATCGCTGTCGCGTCGTTCTTCGCGAAGAATGTGCTCCCCAACCTCACTGCGGTCCGGGGCGTCCTCGCCGATATCGACAGCGACATCATGGACTTGGACGAGGCTGCCTTCTAGGCGAGCTCGTCACTCGTCGGCACCGACGGTCAAGCGCTCGGCGACGTACTTCACGGCGTCCATCACGACTTCGATGTCGCCTTGCGCTTGGTCCATCACCGCGATGACCGGTCCGACCATGGCGCCCGCCAATGCGCGGACGTGGAGGTCGTCAGGTTGCTTGCCCATGCGTTTGGCAACCATGGCGGCGACCATGTCGATCGTGCGGCTCATTTCCTGCCAGACGGCTCGCTTCAACTCGGGCACCGAGTTCAGCAGCTTCTGCCGTCGACGTTCGAATTCGAGTTCTTCCGGTTCGAGTAACGAGAACATCCCTTCGGATGCGCGGATGAACGCCGTGAACAAGGGAACGTCGGCGGGTTGGGATTCGAACACTTCCATCATCAGCGGGTCGAGATCGTCGGCGAGGACCAGCTGTTCCTTGGTCGGGAAGTAGCGAAAGAACGTACTCGGCGATACGTCGGCGGCCTCGGCTATCTGCTCGATCGTGGTCTCCGCGTAGCCCTGTTCCTCGAACAAGCGGAACGCCTCGGACCGAATCACGGCCCGAGTGCGCACCTTTTTCCGTTCCCGTAGACCGGGAGCAACTGGTTCAGCCGACATATACCGATTCTGACTCATCGCGTACCTCAACCACCGCATCCTTGGGCGTGAACCGCGCGGCCAACGCCAGTGCGACCGCGCAGATCCCGGCGCACACCCAGAGCATGGCGCCCATGCCGGATACGAACGACGTCTGCACCTCGTGCAGCAGCCCCGGGTCGCCGACCGACTTCGCTACCGCCACACCAGCGTTGACTCCCTCGCGAATAGGTTCGACGTCGAGTTCACCCAACTCGGACCGGTATTGCGTCGCCAACACGGTCCCGAGGATCGCGATGCCGATCGTCGCACCGGCTTGCCGCAGCGCCTGCATCAGCGCGGACCCCGACCCGGACCGCTCCTCCGACAGAGCACCCAGCGCCATGCCCATCGCGGCAGGCATCACGAAGCCCATGCCCGCACCGACGAGGGTGATCCAGACTGCCGTGAACCAGTAGGGCGACGCGACAGTCGTGAAGGCACCCAACACCAGTGCACTCGCGAGCAACCCGAATCCGCCGACGAGCACCGTGCGGGTGTCGGTACGACGCTGCAATGGCTCCCCGATTCGCGTCCCCACGACCAGTCCCCCGATCAACGGGAGCAAGCGGAGTCCGCTGCCTAGCGCATCGGTGCCGAGAACTGCCTGAAAGTACTGCGGGACAGTGAAGAACAAACCGAACATCCCGAAGTTGACGAGGGTCATGAACACCGTGCCCCACCGGAAGCCGGCGCTGGCGAACAGCGACAGATCGATGAGCGGGAAGCGGGTCCGGTTCTGCCACAACAGGAACAGTGCCAATACCGCGATGCCAGTCAGGATCGACGTCCAGGCCAGCTCGTCGCCCCACCCCTGCGACCCTGCCCGAATGAAACCGTATGTGAGGCTGAGCAATCCGACGCACGAAAGGACGGCGCCGACGAAGTCGGTCGGTGAGCGCAGTGCGCTACGCGATTCGGGGACCAGTAGGGCAACCGCAACCGCTCCGATCAGCACCAAAGGCACGTTGATCAAAAAGACCGAGCCCCACCACAGCTGGTCCAGCAGCCATCCACCGAGCAGCGGTCCGATCGGCAGACCGATCGCGGTGGCGGTGACCCAGATCGACAACGCACGGGAACGGTCGGCGGCATCGGGGAACAACACCGGCAAGACCGCCATCGACAGCGGCATCATGACTGCTGCACCCAGGCCGAGGGCCGCTCGCGCCGCAATCAGCTGACCAGGCGTAGCCGCATACGCACAGGCGACGGACGCGGCGCCGAACAGTACGAGCGCGCCGAGGAGGAGCTTCTTCCGACCGAACCGATCCCCCAGCGCGCCCGCCGGGAGCATCGCCGCGGCAAGTACCAGCGTGTACGCCGTGTTGAACCACTGCAGGTCCGAGGTACTTGCGCCGAGATCGACCGACAGGGTCGGCAGCGCGACGGTCAGGACGGTGACGTCAAGACCGATGGTCAGCATGGCGATGGCCAGCGCGGACAACGCGAGCCAGCGGCGCATGGTTGCCTCCATCATGGCATTTCCTATCTATTGGCAGTTGCAATTTTTTGATAGTAGCTCTCATTTAGTGGTGACTGTCAAGAGTTGTTTCGACGAGATCGCTGCCCAGCGCTGCCGTAGCGTTGATCGGCGTGACCGGTCCGAAACCACAGCGATCCCCTGCCCGCAGCGTCGATGCGCGCGAAGGAATCATCGACGCGGCAATTCGCCTGATCGACGCAACAGGTCCGAACCCGAGCATGGACGACATCGCTCGCGAGGCCGGCGCAACGAAACCACGGTTGTACAGGCAGTTCGCGGACAAGGCGGACCTCTATGCCGCGATCGCCCAACGCAGCACGGACGAGGTCTACAACGCGATCGTCCCGAAGTTCAACTTCTTCTTGAATACGCCAATCGAAGCGCTGAACCATGCGGTCACCGCGTATGCCGACGCAGTGACCGCGCACCCCAACGTCTTTCGGTTCCTGCTCCAAGGTCAGCACCGGAGCAGCGACGGCCTGCCACTCTCGCTGGAGATGGAACGCGACCTCGCTCGCCGCCTCGAAGACGTGGCGCGCAACATCTTCGAGACCATTTCCCTGGATTCCTCGGACCTCGCCTTCGTTGCCCGCGCCGCGGTCGGCGCGATCGTCTCGATCACCGACCTCTGGCTGGAATCGGCGAAAACCGAGGACGTGCCAGGCCTGGGCGCCTTCGTCGAACAAGGATCCGCCCTGTTGTGGGGCCTCTTCGACACCTACCTGCGCCGGCTCGGCGTCGAAGTCGATGGCAACGAACCCTTGTTCATGTCGATGGCGAAGATCACCGGCGCCGCCGAGGGCAGCTAGCTACCCCTCATTCCGGTGTAGACACCGGGTACACGGAAGCGCAGCGCCTTCTCGTTGTATTCCTCGAGCGCATGCGCAACCCAGCCTGCCATCCGCGCGAAGGCGAAGATCGCCTCGGCAGCGTCGGCGGTCATGCCGAGACTCAGCGCGAGTGCCGCGAGCGCGAAATCCGAATTCGGGAACAGGCCTTTACGATTCGCCAACTCGACGGCCACCGCGTCGGCAGCTGTGAGTATCGGCGCTGCCTCCGGCAAGGTCCGAAGGCGAGCAAGCAGGTACTCCGCCCGCGGATCGTGGCGCTGGTAGATCGTGTGACCAAAACCTGGAACCCGTTCGCCGTCGCGAAGTTTCAGCCCGAGTGCACCGAGCGGATCGGCCATCGCCGATGCGAGGAATCGGTGCGCTCCCGAAGTCGCGCCCGCATGGTACGGACCGTCGATTCCGCCGAGGCCGGCTGCGACGACCGAGTAGACGTTGGCCCGTGTACTCGCCGCCATTCGCGCAGCCAGCGTCGATGCAGCGAGGTCGTGGTCCGCGAGCAGAACGAGCGCACTGTTCAGCAGCCGCACCTGGTCCGGAGTCGGGTCCGCGGACGCAAATGCTGGCCACAAGCGTTCTGCAATAGTGGAATTCGGGTCGACGACATCACCGAGAGCTGCCGCGACCGTCGCGATCAATCCCCCTGCCGCGCGAATGGCGGACGGTGCCGAGATGTCGAATCGCAGCCGATCGCATGCGCCTGCGACGTCGACGATCACGCGCATGCGATCGGTCAGCCGGGCGCCTGCGGGCAGTGCGCGCACAGCCGCCTGGGCGTGCGCGACCGTGGCTGTCGGCGCGACGAAACTCGCCGAATCGGGAAGCGTTCCACCCCAAAGTAACTCGGCTACACATTCGAACGGCCGGTCGGCCAGGTCGGTCACGCGACGACCCCGATAGTAGAGAATATCGTTGTCCAGCAACGTAATCTGGGTCCGAATCCGCTCGACCGCCCCCGACGCGACCCGTCCTGCGCCGGCCCGATTGCTCAGCGCCTCGACTTCGTCGACCGCGAACAAGCTGCCCGGCACACCCTCGATCCGGTTGCTGGCGAGGATCCCTCGGCTCACGTACGCGTAGACGGTCTCGGGCTTGACGCCGAGACGGCGAGCAGTCTGGGCCGTCGTCAGGTAGTCACGCCCATCGTAGCGCTGCGGCCGCGGCCTTCGCGTCGTCGTCATATTGATTCAATCAACATTGACATGGATCAATATTAGCTCGAAAGTGGTTGGCATGGACGTTCTTTACGCCCCACGAGGGCTGAGCAACGTAGTGGTCACGTCAACCGATATCGGCGATGTGCGGGGCCTGGAAGGCTTCTATCACTACCGTCAGTACTCCGCGATCGACCTGGCGACCAGTCGCTCGCTCGAGGATGTGTGGTTCCTGTTCGTCGAAGGCCGACTCCCCGATGCGACCGAACGCGACCGTTTCGCTGCGGAGGTTGCGCCGCTGCGCGCGATCCCCGCCGACGTACTACCCGCGCTGCGAGTGACGGCCATGGCAGGCGCGACGCCGCATCCCCTAGCCGGTCTGCGCACGATTCTGTCGCTGGTCGCGGCATCGCAAGACATGGCGCCGACCTACGGGTCTTCAGACGCGCAGCGTCGCGCCGACGCATTGTTGGTCTGCGCCGTGACCCCGACCATCCTCGCCGCACTGCATCGGATTCGCACGGGGCGCGAACCGCTCGAACCGCGCGACGACCTGTCTGCAGCCGAAAACTGGTTGTACCTCGTGACGGGCACCGCGCCCGAACCCGCGAAAGCGCGCGCCATCGAGCAATACCTCATCGCGACCATCGATCACGGCTTCAACGCGTCGACCTTCACAGCGCGGGTCGCTGCCTCGGCAGGTGCCGATGTGGCGTCGGCGGTGTGCGCTGCGATCGGCTCGTTCTCGGGTCCATTGCACGGCGGCGCCCCGGACCGCGCCCTCGATGCCCTCGACGAAATCGGCAGCCCGGACCGCGCTGCCGAATGGGTGCGAGCGAAAGTGACTGCGGGCGGACGAATCATGGGCTTCGGTCATGCTGTGTATCGCACCGACGATCCTCGCGCCGTGCTGTTGCGCTCGATCGCGCAAGAGTTGGGCGGAGACCTCGTCGACTTTGCGACCAGCGTCGAACGGATCGTCGTCGACACGCTCGCCGAGCTCAAACCTGACCGGAAGCTGTACGCGAATGTGGAGTTCTACGCCGGCGTCGTAATGGAGCTCTGCGGCATCCCGAGGTCGATGTTCACACCGACCTTCGCAACGAGTCGAGTGATCGGCTGGTGCGCCAACATCCTCGAGCAGTCGCACGATCCAAAGATCATTCGCCCAATTGCCCGTTATGCCGGACCTGCCGCGCCGCAGGCGGTTCCCGTCGCCTGAAAGCCCGGTACTCTGCCTCTGCGATGAGCGCGCGCGTGAGTGGTGTCCTGGCTATGACGGCTGCAGTCCTTGTGGGGCTGGGGTGTATCTCCGCGACGGCGCAACCGCCCGACAACACGACGACGACCACCACGACGACGCCGTTCACCACGCCGAACACGGAGAACTGCCCCAACAAGACGACTCCCCCGAAGCCGATCGACGAATCGGAGGTTCCGGCACCCGGCCAGCCGACCCCGCAGCCGCTACCGGTCCCCGACAAGCCGGTCGGCGGCGACGATCTCGGCAAGTGCGGCTCGGTGACGCCGTCCGGCGCCCCGGGCCTGCCGAAGGAAATCTCGGCGACGGCATGGGTGTTGTCCGACCTCGATTCCGGCACCGTCGTCGCTGCCAAGGATCCGCATGGTCGCTATCGACCCGCGAGCACGATCAAGGTGCTGCTCGCCATCGTGGCGCTCCGAGAACTCGATCTGAGCAGAACTGTCGTCGGCACCACCGAAGACGCGGACGTCGACGGCACCCGAGTCGGGATCGGTCCGGGTGGTCGCTACACGAATCTGCAACTGATGCAGGCACTGGTCATGGCGTCGGGTAACGACGCGGCGCACGCCATCGCCCGCCAACTCGGCGGCGACGAGGCGACCGTCGCGAAAATGAACGAGATGGCAAAGTCGTTGGGCGCCCTCGACACTCGGGCCGCGACACCGTCCGGGCTCGACGGCCCCGGCATGTCCACGTCGGCGTACGACATGGCGTTGTTCTTTCGTGAAGCGATGACGATCCCGAGGTTCGCCGAGCTGATCCACACCGAGCAGGTGCAGTTCCCCGGTTTCCCCGCCGACAAGCGAATTCCCGACGACAAGGACCATCCCGCGTTCCCGATCGGGAACGACAACCAGCTGCTGTACAACTACGACGGCGCCCTCGGTGGCAAGACCGGATACACCGACGACGCGCGACAGACCTTCGTTGCAGGCGCGAAGAGGGATGGCCGTCGACTCGCCGTGACGCTGATGAAGGCAGACGTGCTGCCGATCCGACCGTGGGAGCAGGCAGCGCGACTACTCGACTACGGTTTCGCGCTCGACAGCACAAAGTCGGTCGGCACGCTGGTCGAGCCGAACGGCAGCGTCAAGGATGACCGCGGGTCGGTGGCCATCGCCACGCCGCCTCGCGCTCCACAGTCCACACCCGACCACGTCGGTGAAGACAGCCACTCGGGCCTGATCAAAGTCGTCGTCGTTCTGGTCGGTCTGATCCTGATCTTTCTTTGCATCGGTGTCGCCGACTCGATCAATAGGCGACGACAGCGTCGTTGACCAAGTAGCTAGGCGTTATCTAGGACAAGCGATTGGACTGTCTGCCAGGATTAGCCGATGACGTCGGGTCCGGTCGCAGGAGAGACAAGTCATATTCCGACCGAAACGGACGTGCTCGTCGTCGGGGCTGGACCGGCGGGTTCTGCTGCAGCAATATGGGCAGCACGACGCGGCTACGGCGTCGTCCTCGCCGACGCGGCTGTGTTTCCGCGAGATAAGACGTGCGGCGACGGCCTGACCCCACGCGCGATCGGCGAGCTCGAACTGCTGGGCCTTGGCGATTGGATACGCGAGCGGGGCGTCCACCGCGGCGTGCGCCTGTGCGGATGGCGTCGAGAAGTCGAATTCGATTGGCCTGGTGGATCTCTGCCGACCATCAGTAGCGCAGTGCCACGCATCGAACTCGACGACAAGATCCGCACCACCGCCGTCAAGGTCGGTGCGCACATGGTCGAAGGCGCCAAGGCGGTTCGCGCGAACCGGGTGGACGGTCGCGTGCAGTCGGTGACCTTTCAGACCGTGGGCGGCGATCGCACGATTGCCTGCAAGACACTGGTCATTGCCGATGGCGTCCGGTCGACCCTCGGCAAACAACTAGGCCGAACGTGGCATCGCGACACGCCATATGGAGTTGCTGTGCGTGCGTACGTCAAATCGGGCAGGCACGACGATCCGTTCATCACGACCTACTCGGAGTTGCGCGATGATTCCCGCAAGTTGCGGCCCGGCTATGGCTGGGTGTTTCCACTGTCGACGGGCGAGGTCAATATCGGTCTTGGCTACCTCGCGACCGACAAACGGCCCGCGCATGTCGCACTGAAGCCGCTGCTCGACTCGCTTGTGCGGCAGCGTCGCCAGGATTGGCAGTTCGACGGGCCCGTGCACTCGGTTACGTCGGCACTCCTGCCACTCGGCGGATCGGTGTCCACCGTGGCGGGGCCCAACTGGGCACTGCTCGGGGACGCTGCGGGCTGCATCAATCCACTCAACGGCGAGGGCATCGACTACGGGCTCGAGGCAGGCCGCTTCCTCGCCGACCTTCTCGGGGAATCCGACCTCACCGACGCGTGGCCACATCTGCTACGCGCGCACTACGGCAAAGCGTTCTCAGTCGGCCGACGCATTGCGTGGCTCTCGATGCTGCCTGGTGTGCTGGCACTCAGCGGACCGCCGTTGCTGTGGTCGAAGATATTGGGACGTATATCCATTCGAGTCCTGGGTAACCTCGTCACCGACGAAGACGTCGACCTGGTCGCGCGCGCCTGGCGTACAGCTGGACGTGGCTCGTTGGTTCTCGACCGTCGCGCACCATTCGAGTGATCGTGATTCGAGCTGGTCTCAGTCGATTGCGTGTGCTCAACCTTCGCGAGATCGCCGCACACGGTGGCCGCACAGCGGCATCGGTGATCGTCGTTGCCGTCTCTGCCGCACTGTTGATTGCCGTGATTACGACCTACAGCTCGCTCACCGGATCGGTCACACAGCTCACGAAAAGCATCGCCGGCGATGCGGATCTCGCTGTTACCGGTTTCACCGATACCGGATTCGAAGAGTCCCTGCTGGGCGCCATCGACGCGACCCCGGGGGTCAAGGCGGCGGTCCCGGTCGTCCAGCTGCAACGTTCACAACCCGAGCCCTTCATCATGTTGGGCGTTGATTTCCGTGCACTGCAACTTCATTCGAGTCTGCAAACCACGTTGGCGCCGTATCTGAAGATCGATTCCAAGCTTCTGGCGGTCAAGGACGGCGTGCTGGTCGGCGAACAGATGGGCCTCGCAGAAGGTCAACAGTTCGCAGTGTCCGGGCAGACGCTGACGGCCGCCGTGGTGGTGCCCGCCGACGTCGCGAAGGGCGTCAACGATGGACATTTCGTCGTTGCGCCGCTCGCTTTGGCCCAGCGTGTCGCGGGTCGTGACCACCGCGTCGATGCCGCGTTCGTGATAGCCGAGCCGAACACCGACCTCGGTGACCTGACGTCGCGAATCACCGATGCGGTCGGGCATCGGGCGGTCGTATCGGGAACCGGCTTGCGCGCTGCCCAGGTCGAGAATGCCTTGACCCTGACGCGAAGCCTCACCCTGCTCGTCGCAGCAGTATCGCTGGTCGTTGCGGCGTTCCTTGTCTTCAATGCAATGAATATGTCGGTGGCGCAACGACGTCCGACCATCGCGCTGGTCCGCTCGATCGGCGCCAAGAGGTCGGTCGTCGCGACCGACGTTGTCATCGAGGCCGCACTGTCGGGCGTCGTGGCGGGATTGATCGGAATCCCGCTCGGACTGGTTCTCGGGTACTGGGCGATCGACCGCACACCACCGTTCCTATTGCAGATCGTCTCCGCACCGCTCATCTTCGTCGTTCCGTGGATTGCGATTCCGATCACTCTCGTCGCATGCGTGTTCGCCACCGTGCTCGCCTCGATAGTTGCGGCCCGGCAGGTCTACCGTGTGGAACCGCTCGAGGCGCTGCTGTCCGCGCGCCTGCAGCCCGCAGAGCAGATCGCTCGACGCACCACCCTGGTAGCGGGTGTGCTCGGTGCCGCAGCGATCGTTGCCGCATCGGCAATTGCGAAGTTCGTCAGCGGACTCGTCGTCGTCGGTGCCGCAGCTCTGTTCATTCTCGGCGTCCTGTTGCTGGGCGTCGCCTTTGCGAAGGTGATGGTCGCAGGGGCCGTTTGGCTGTCCAAGCGATTGGGCCCCTCCGGCCAGCTCGCCTCGGCATCAATCACTAGGTCACCGCGGCGCGCGTGGGCAACAGCAATGACAGTGGGTATCGCGGTCGCCGTCGGCTGCGCCGTTTTCGGCGCCCTCAACGACCTGGTCGATTCCGCCAGCGACTCGCTCTCACGCGTCCGCAACACCGATCTCCTACTCGCAGGCACCCCGCCCGCGTCAGTGCCGGACGTGGCGTTCCCAGCAGAGTGGGAAGGAAGGGTCCGCGCGACGCCTGGGGTGGAGTCAGTCGTCCCTGGGCAGTTTGCGCACGTGACCGTCGGTGATGTTCAGACGCAGGTCGCCGGCCTGGCACCGGGCAACAACATCAATGTCGCGCCGTTGCTGGAGCCGGACGCGCTCCATCGCGTGCTCGCCGGCGAAGGCGTCGCCATCTCGCAGCCGCTCGCCGATCGATTCGGCTACAGCGTCGGCGACGACATCTCGGTCGGAACACCCACCGGCATACACACGACGAAGGTCGTCGCTCAGTTCAGATTCGTCTCGACCGACGCCGGATTGATCGCAATGAGCCTGGGCGACATGCGGCAATGGTTCGACCGCCCTGGTGCAACCTATCTGGCGATCACGCTCGAATCCGGGGCCAACGTCGCCGACGTTCAGTCGAGGCTGCGCGCCGAATTCGGCGACCAGGCCTACGTTTTCACAGGTCAACAAGCGTTCGAGGCCACCACACGCAACATCACGCAAGCTGGTTCGCTCGCGGTCGGATTACAGTGGATCGTCGCTGTCATCGCCGCGATCGCTCTGATGAACACGCTCACACTCGCTGTGCTACAACGCCGACGAGAGTTCGGCGTGTTACGCGCGATCGGTGCGACTCGCCGCCGGATAGCACGAATGGTGCTGGCGGAGGCGCTTGCTGTCGGCGTGGTCGGTGGAGTCATCGGCATCGTGGGCGGCGAACTGGTGCACTACATTTCCGACATCGTTCTGACCACCACCACCGGGATCGACATCAGCTTCGGCGCCAACCCACTGATGCTGTTGTCAGCCGCAATCGCGCTGGTGCTGTGCCTGCTCGGCGCCATTCCACCCGCTCTCCGAGCAGCCAGACTGAACATTCTGCAAGCTGTCACCGTCGAGTAGCAAGGGCACCGACCACCGACGTCACAGGTTCACCGTATGCCCGGCTCGCCCTGACGAGGCTTGCCGCCAGCTCGTCGTCCAGTCCGGCCGTGCGATCCCACACCTGTTGGCGGACCTCTGGATCCATCTGCACCAGCAACGGAACGAGCGGGTCGATCGGGCCGTCCGCGTGCAGTGCGGTCAGTATTCGATCGACGATTGCACCGTCGACGACCAGTGGCAGCGTCGCGACCTGACGCAGGCGTTCTGGTGACATGCCTTCGAGAATCGGCCGTAGGTGGTGCCAGCGCCCGTCCCGGTCTGCCGCGGTGATGATCGAAGTCAGACGCTCGTCGCTCCAGAGGTCGAGCCCGATCAACCGCCGCAGCTGTGGAGGCGACATAGCGGCGACGATCGGAATCAGCTCGCTCCACGCTTCGATGCGCTCGGCGGTCTCGACCATCGGCACCAGCACGTCCGTGCCCATTGCGACTGCGATGTCGCCGATCCGACCGAGCGTCTCGAGCGCGAACTGCGGGATGAGCGTCAACGCCTCGGCGAAGAGGTTCTCTTCGACGGCGGCCGCGAGAATCGATCGGATTCGTTCGTCGGGCATCTCTATGACGACGAGTTCGAACCGGTCGACGGCGGAGGTGTGGAATCCGGCGAGCAGCAGGTCCTTTCCGCTCGGCACTCGCGGAACCAACGCGCGCAATTGCGTGTCCGAAGCAACCGAGACGAATTTCGCGACGGTGGGATAGTCCTTGCGGCGCAACAGTTCTACAACAGTCGGCAGCATCACGTCCGGCTCCAGCTGTCGCACGATCGGCCCTGCCGCTTCGGGATTGACGAATGCCGCAGTGTCGGCTGCAAATTCGGTGGGGGTTGCAGACATCAACCGCGCCGCGCGCTCCGGACTGAGTTCGCTGGCGACCATTCCCGACAACTCCGGCCCGACGATCTTCGTCGCCATCCGGACGAGAAACGACACCGGCATCGCTCGACTCAGCGAAGCGATCTTGCGCAGTTTGGAAGCATGTTCGCCGTAGAGCTGACCGACCAGCGCAATCCGGAAGTCTCGTAGATCGTCGGCGCGAGCGCGCTCCAGAAAAGCGAGCTCGTGGTGGTCCGCACCGAGATCGTGCGCGAGCCTTGCGATTTCGGCGCGGGTAATGAGGTTGGTCATTGCGACCGCTGGAAACTGCGTCGCACTACGCCGGGTAGCGAGCCGAGCGAGCGGGATATGGCGTCCTTGATCGCTCGATCCCGGTTTCGTTTGGCCTGCAAGCAGATCCGGGAAATAACCTCGATCTCGGCGTCGTCGAACTGCTCGAGAAATCGGACGACGTCGGCGTGAACACCGAGGTCGCTGCGCAGTCGAGCCAGCACCGGCCGATCAGGGTCTACCTGGCTCATGTGGTTGCCACTGCGCTGTCCGACGCAACTCCAGCCGCCAGTTTCAACTGCCGGACAATCATGAACGCAGGGAAGCTGACGCTCAGCGCACACAACGGCGCGCCGACGATGTAGACCCACACGTATGGAATCCCCAACCGCCGTGCCTCGCCGATCATGTAGAAGGCCAACGCGATCCAGACGAGTGTGAGATCGGCGTAGATGAACCAGCCTGCCGGGTTCGCCAAGGCGTCCCGGAAGAATCCACCGACGACCCCAAGCGCTCCACGGCTGTGATTCTCGTAGGCGTAGTAGCCGGCGATCGCAACGACTGCAACGAAACTGAAAGCAGCGAAAAAGAAGTAGAACGCGCACACTGCCCGGTCGCGGCCGCGCACATGGAGCAGGTCCGCCAGCACGTCTCGTACGTAGCGTACGAATTGCGTCACATCAAGCCTCCCGCCTGATCGGCGAATTATTTCGGTAGAGATAGTCGTCGAGGTCGAAATGTTTTGAGCGCCAGACCGCTTCGTAGGTAGTCGCGGGCCGAACGGCCGGTGCGTCACCGTTGTCGTCGAAGTAGTAGCTGTTGGACGAATTGCAGTTGTTGTTGAAGAACACCGTATTGCGCTGTCTGCGCAGCACCTGCCGAAACGACTCGTCATGTTTTTCCGGCCGCACGACCGCCTCGGTCGCGTTCCGGCGGCGCGCCTCCGCGATCACCCGAACCGCATGGGTGACTTGGTGGTCGATCGTGCCGAACCACGAACCACCCGTGAACGAGTACGGTCCGACGATGAACCAGAGATTCGGAAACCCTTTGACCGAACTGCCCTCGTAGGCCTGGAAGCGTTCGGTGCGCCAGAATTCGCGGATGTCACGTCCGTTGAGACCGCGCATCGGGAACGGCGGCAGGTTGTCGAGGACATGGAACCCGGTAGCGAGAACGATGACATCGAAGTTCCGCTCGCCGCCGTCCGTTGTGCGGATCCCGGTCTCGGTCACCGCCGCGACCGGTTCGGTGACCAGATCGACATTGGTCCTGACAAAGGTGCGCCAGTAGCCCTTCGCGAACGAGGGACGCTTGCAGCCGAGCCCGTACCGCGGGGTCAGCTTGTCGATCAGCGTCCGGTCCCCCTTCACTTGGACACGCAGGTAGAGCCTCGACACCGCCTCTCCTAGCTTGATCAGAAACGGGAATTGCCGGTTGTGCACCATCGCGATGACGAAGCTCAGTTCCGTTGCGGCATCGGTGAACACGCGGATGATGCGCTGAAGCCACGGGACGATGCGAAACAGCCGCTGGACGACCAGGGGCACCGGCACGTCAGGTTTGGGGAACAACCAGATAGGCGTTCGCTGATAGACGGTCAATCCGCGCACCGAACCTGCGATCGCCGGTACGACTTGTACTGCCGAGGCACCTGTGCCGATGACGGCTACGTGTCGATCGGTCAACTGGATCGACTGGTCCCAGTCGGCGGTATGCACGACAACGCCTCCGAACTGGTCCAGACCGTCGATGTCCGGCAGCTTCTTCTTCGTGAGCCAACCAGTCGCGCAAATAGCGAAACGTGCGGAGAGCACCGAATCGTCGGCGAGCCGAAACTGCCACAGGTGCAGCGAATCGTCGTAGTCGGCACCGATGACTTTTGTTTTCAGCCGAAGATGCGGACGAAGCCGATACTTCTCGACGCACGCGTCCGCATACGCCTTCATCTCCGCTCCGCCGGGAAACACGCTCGACCACGAGCAGTTCGGCTCGAACGCGAAACAGTAGGAAAATGCAGCAATGTCTACTGCGATACCGGGATAGCGGTTCACGTGCCACGATCCGCCGACGTCGTCGTTTTCGTCCACGATCGCAAAGTCGTCGATTCCCGCACGGAGTAGACCGATCGCTGCGCCAATTCCGGAGAACCCGGCGCCGATCACCAGAACTTCGTGGTCAGGCGCGGTCACGATGCCGATTTCGTACCGACGCCGAGGAAAAGCACAGCGGTGGAGCCAACCGGGACCATGCGAACCTCCTCGCGGCGTCGGACGAGAAATGGCAATCCGTCCCGGATGCTGGGGCGCAAGCCGTGCAGGGTCAGCTCGACACCATGCGCCCGCGCGACAGCGATCAACCGCTTACGGTTGACGAACAAGCGGTGGTCGTGAGTCCCTTTCGGCGGCCGGCCCGGCAGCGGAACGTTCTCCGCGACCGTGATGGATAGCAGCCTCGCAATCTTGGTATCGGCAATGGTGTCGAGCACGAGTGTCCCGCCAGGACGCAGCACCCTGCACAGTTCTTCGACGACCGTGTATGGGTCGCGCACGTGTTCCAGGCATTGCCCCGCCGTGACGACATCGATCGACGCGTCAGGGAAAGGCAACCACGAAATATCGGAGCGAACGACGCCGTCGTAGCCGTGGCCGAGCGCGACCTCGAGCGACTTCTGCGACAGGTCGACGCCGATCACCTTGTAGCCCTTGCCTTCCAGATGCGGACCGAACAGCCCGCCCCCGCATGCGACATCGACCAGGGTGGCCGTGTCGGTGACGGGTGTCGGGACGAACGCAGCACGAGCGCGGGCAATCCACCCCAGTGGTGCGAGCGATCCTCTCGGGTCCCACCACTCGTCGGCGAGCGCGTCGTAATCGGTGATGAAGTCGCTACGAATCTCGGACATCGTGTCCCTTTCTGAGGGCGGGCATGACCTCGGTCGCGAACAGCTTCAGCGACGCGTGGGCGACCTCGATTGGAATGCCATGGAAAAAGAACTGCACGCTGGCGAACTCGAACCCTCCGCAGGATGCGTGATAGTTCAGCAGCATCTCGGTGATTTCGGCCGGTGTGCCGACCAAGGCGGAGCCACGCTCGTGCAGTCGGTCGAAGTTGTCGGTCGCCAGCTTTTCGATCATTGCTCGATACCCGACGTAGTCGTCGCTCTGCGTCCCAGTAGTCCATTCGCTCGCAGCCTCTACGAGGATGCGCAGGTACCGATTGATCGGCTCGCGAGCCAGCGCGCGCGCGACTGCGCCGTCTTGCATGCAGAGCATATGAAACGCCAACATGACCCGGCCTTGGCCGGGATGCCCAGCCTCTTTCCACGCCTTGCGGTAGATGGCCAGATTTGTCCGCAACGACTGAGGTACCACCGGTTGCGCCATGATGCCGAATCCGAGTTCACCCGCGAGCTGGAAACTCTCGGCCGTAGACAGCGCAGCGATCCAGAACGGAGGATGCGGTTTCTGAGTCGGCCGCGGCAGCGAGGTGGTGGACGGGAAGGAGTGAAATAGGCCGTCGTGCACCACGTTTTCATTTGTGAGCAGGTCACGGACGAGCAAGATTCCTTCGTCGAAGCGCGCGCGACTTTCGTTCATATCCACGCCGAACCGCTGGAATTCGTGCGGGAGAAAAGCGCGGGCAAAGCCGATTTCGGCACGACCGCCCGAAATCGCGTCCAGCATGCCGATTTCACCTGCCAGCTTGAGCGGATGGTTGAACGCGGGCAACACTGCCCCGGTGATCAGCCGTAACTGTCGGCTCCGCTGCGATGCAGCCGAGAGAAATACGACAGGGTTCGGCGAGTATCCGCCGTACCTTCGGAAGTAGTGCTCGACGATGCGAACGTGGTGAAACCCGAGACTATCGCCGTGTTCGACGAGGTCGAGGCATTGAGCGAAATACTCGGCAGCCCCCTTCTCGTCCTCGCCCACATCGGGGAAGATGCCCAGACCGACATCGATCATTTCACCGCTCCGATAACCCCATGCGGCGTCCAGGTCGTTCCCGGCCTGCGAAAGACGTCGCGAAATCCTGCGTCGACGAGCCATTCCTCGTATTGCGCCCAGTGATAGATCATGCTGTGCGAGTTGGGCAGTGTGGCGAAGTAGACGTTGTCGAGCGCCGCATACAACGGACCGTCGCCGGAATCGTCCGACATCGCGTTGAAGATGAGCACCTGCCCGCCATCCGGCAGCGCAGCGTGCGCCTTACGGAGTAGCTCGCGATTTTGGTCCGGGGACCAGATCACGAGTTGGTTTGCAAACAGAACACAGTCGTGACCGCTCGGGAAAGGCTCGGCGAACATGTCGCCTTCCACAACGTCTATTCGATCGCCGAGACCGCGTTCGGCAATCGTGTCTCTCGCAATGGACACCGCGCCCGGCAGGTCGAGGACAGTGAACTGCACGCCGATGTTGGCCTCCGCCAGCGCAATCGAGTTAACCGCGTCCCCGCCGCCGACGTCGAGTACGCGACGAACTCGAGTCAGCTGTGCGTTCGCGACGAGGATCGGATTGGACAGTGACGACCAAGACTTCATGCAGCGAAAGAAGAGCTTCTCCATTTCCGGATTGCCGGCAATCCGCCGATAGAGGTCGGCTTCGTCACCCGGGACGGTCCGCAGGCCGACGTTGGTGTTGCTGCGCAACGACGGCACGAAGTCGAGCGACGCGGGACCGGTGATTTTCTGCTGGAACTCTACGAGGTCGTCGATGATGTCCCAACTTCCTGTCTGGAACAGGCTCTCCACGAGGTCGCTGTTGTCGTACCGGTCGCCTTCTCTGATGGTCAGGCCCAATGCGGTCGTACCGAGCAGCAGAATCTGAACCGGGCGCGCTTGCAGCCCGAGTCCGGTCATGATCTGCGGCGCCGTCGCCCCTGGTCGGTCCCGCAGCAGGCGAAACAGGCCGAGCTCGCATCCGGCATTGAGCATCTGAAATGCTCCCGCGCCGAACAGGATCCGCACCAGACCGTCGCTCGTCAGCGGCTGCGCTTCTGTCATCGGTTGTCCTTTCTAGGTCACCCTCGTCGTCGCCGCAGGGAGGTTTTCGTACCGCCGGTCGGCCATGACGGTGCGCAGGCGATCGAGGGCGTCCCAGACGTCGGTGAAGCTCGTGCAGAGCGGGGCGAGACCGATTCGCAGTCGGTCCGGGGCGCGGAAATCGCAGATCACATTCTCCTGCTCGCGCAGGGCACGACTGATCGACAATGCTTCCGGATGTGCAAGTGACACATGCGATCCCCGGCGCGTGGAATCGCGCGGGGACGCGAGCCGGAATCCGTATTCGGTCAGCCATTCGTCAGCCAACGCGATCGTGAACTCGCTCAGCAATACAGATTTCGACCGCACATCGACTACCGGCACCTGCTCGACGACATCCAGCGCGGGCCAGATGGCGGCGAGCGACAGCAGCGGCGGCGTACCTACGAGAAACCGGTCGATATCGGCGACCGGGTTGAAGACCTCGCCCATTGCGAACTGGTCTTGCTGGCCGAACCAACCCCAGATCGGCTGGCGAAGCTGCTGTTGAATTCCTTTACGTACATAGAGGAAGGCGGGCGAACCCGGGCCTCCGTTGAGGTACTTGTAGGTGGCGCCGATCGCCAGATCGGCTCCATCAGCGCCGAGTTGAATCGGAATCACACCGGCGGCGTGGCTCAGATCCCAGAGCACCAGCGCACCGACCTTGCGGGCCGCGTCGGTGATCGCGGCCATGTCGAGCAACGCTCCCGATCGGTAGGACACCAGCGAGAGCACCACGAGGGCAACATCCTCGGTCAACGCGCGGAACAGTTCGTCGCTGCCGAGGCCGAGGTCCGAATCGGACTGCAGTGCACGCAGATCGAGCTGCCGCTCGGCGGCGAGTCCCTGCAAGATGTAGCGGTTGGTCGGAAAGTCGTCGCCGTCGACGAGGACCGTGCGGCGCCCAGGCCGCGCGGCAACCGCGGCTGCTGCGAGTTTGAACAGGTTGACCGAGGTCGAGTCGGCGATGACCACCTCACCCGGCGCCGCACCCAGCGTGTGCGCTGCCAGTCGATCACCGAGTTGTCGGCTCCAGCCGATCCAGTTCTCCCACGACCGCACCAAGCCCTCGCCCCATCCCTCGCGGATTATTTGGGCGACAACGCCTTCGGTTGCAATCGGTGGTGGGCCGAGCGAATTGCCGTCGAGGTAGATCGTGTCTGGTCGGGGTCTGACGAACTGGTCGCGGCAACGCCGCAATGGGTCGGCGGCGTCGAGTTCCGCGGCACCGGACCTGTCCAGGCGAGCTTCAGTACGCATTCGCGACAGTTCTCCTGTTCACAGCGTCGAGCGAATCGACCAGAGCTCGGGAAAGAACCGGTGCTGTGCGATCTGGCTCAGCCAGCTGGATCCCTCCGTACCGCCGGTGCCTGGTTTGTCGCCCAGCATCCGCTGGACCGTCACGAGGTGGGTGTAGCGCCAGCGTGCGAAGAGATCGGCCGTATCGGTGAGGGCCTCGGCGAGAAGGAACAAGTCGTGGCGTTCCCGTCGCTGTTCGTACACCGAATTCCAGGCAGCCGCAATCTTTGCGTGCGGCTCGTACGGCACCGTCACGTCCCGTTCGAACACCTCGGGCGGGATGTCGCAGCCACGCCGGGCGAGGTAGCGAACCGCCTCGTCGTACAGACTCGGCGAACGCAGATCGGCAAGCACCTCCGAATACTCCTCGGTCTCGCGGTGTGGGCCGACCAACGCCGAGTTCTTGTTCCCGAGAACGAATTCCAGCCGGCGATACGACGACGACTGGAAGCCTGACGCTGTCCCCAGAATCTCTCGAAAGGCCGCGAATTCGGTTGGCGACATCGCAGCCAAAGCGTCCCAGCAAGACAGCAGCACATGCTGCACTCGGAGACTGCGCCGGAGGGTCCAGAGCGCGTCTTCCAGGCGATCGGCGGCAAGGTGCCCGCGGGCGGCTGCGAACTCGATATAGAGGAGTTTGAACAACAACTCCTTGACCTGACTCAGAATGATGAACCCGGCTTCGGTCGGCTCCTCGGTGACCGGATGCTGCAGAGACAGCAGCGTATTCATTGCAGCGTAATCCGAATATGCTGTGGGCGTGAATAATTCGTGCGCCGACTCCGCGACGGATCGCGCGGGCGCGAACAGCGGGCATGCACTGTCCTTGTCACCAGGCTCGCTCATCGGCACCTCACGCAGACTCGGCTTGCACACCCGTGGACGCAACGATGTTGCTCAGGACTGCGCGACCTAGTTCGGTACTCGGGTCGCCCAGGTCGTAGGGAAGATCGAAATGGTTGCGCGCTGGACCGATTATCTCGGTAACCCGCGCACGCTGCCGCAACAATCCCGACATCGTGTCGTGCTGGCGAATGAACTCGCTCGTTTCTATTCCACCTCTAGCGATGACGACAGGCGGCAGTTGCAACGGCAGCCGATAGATCGGGCTGTTGCGCACGGCGGCATCGAGATCGAGTCCGAGGGCGTCGTTGACGTAGGTGTGCCGCAAGGGTTCGAGGTCGTAGATGCCACTGAGCAGCGTCGCGCTGGCGATCTGCTGCGCACAGTCGGCGACGAGCGCCATCGCGACCAGATGAGCGCCTGCGGAGCTTCCGCTCACATGAATTCGCCTCGGATCGATCCCGAATCGCAGCGCGTTCGCGTGCAGCCAGGCAATGGATGAACGCACCATCGTGACGATGTCATCGAGCGTGTGGTCCGGTGCCAGTCCGTAGTCGATTGCCGCGAAAGCGATTCCGGCGGAAAGAAAACTCGTCGCCGCGAATTCGGAGTCGCGCTTGGTCAGTTCTTGCCAATAGCCGCCATGGACAAAAACCATGACCGGTGCATCCGGCTGATCGACAGGGAACAGGTCCAGCGTGGCTTCCGGGAGGGAACCGTAACGCAGTTCTTCGACACGCCCGTGCCGTGTTCGCGCTGCCGCGCTGAGCCGGGCGTAATCGTCCAAGTAGGCCGGCAAGCTCGAGACGAGCGAACTGGGCGAGTACTCGCGGTCGAGATCGCATCGACTGAACCCGGCGTAGCCGCTGGCGTTGCTCAATGTTGCGGCCCGAACTCTGCGCACGCCTCGCGGTACCGTTCGGCGAAAAGCTGGTCGATGCCCTCGCTGCCGTGCAGGTGATAGGAACCGAACAAGCGCCGGTACTCCTCGAACCAGTCCCGCTGTTCGTGGAGAAACAGGATGTCGTGCAACGCCATATGACGGATGGCGACCAATGGGATCGGCGCCCTGCTGACCTGAAAGTCCGGGTTTCGGACTGCGGGTTCCGTACACGACGGGTGGAACTGCCCAAGCATCATTCCCCTGCGTACTGCGATCGACTTGACTGCGCGATGCGCCTCGTCGAGCAACCCGTATGCAGTCGGCGCCAGGTCTGGGATGACCAGAACGAGACACCGCAGAGCCGGATTGGAGCCGTTCCACTCGATCTCATCGAACTCGTCGAGCGCAGCGAGCACCAAGTCGGTGACATCTGCCTTATCGGGCGCCGAACCAGCGGATTTGATCGTGATCTCGAGCGACCCGGCGCGTTGCGCAGGCGGCACAAACGGACAGACCGGTCCAGTTCGGCCGATCGATACATTCGGCCGGCATATGTAGTCGGCGAGCCAGTCACGGACAGTCGTCATCGTCGCTCCGGACGACAACTGGGCCCCGGATCTCGTCTTGGTCGACTCATCCATTTCGATCGGCCGGACAATGATCAGGCGTTGCAACGAGACCGCTCGTCGGTCGCCGCATCCGGACCTCCAGGGCAGGGAACAAAAGCGGTCCGGTGAAGCATAGCTCGCACCAACAGCGATATCTGGCTGTTTGCGGTTGACTTCCGTCAACCGCTCGACTCGCTGCCACGCTCCCTGCGATGGACGAGACTTCTCGTCGTCGATGCGGAGTCGCTGTCACCCGCCCACAGGTGACCTGCGCAATCGGTGACCCACGCCAGTGAACCGGCCCGCGATGCTCGTCGCGATCGCTGCGGCAGCGCTCTTCAATGATCAACTTTGCCAAGAGAAGATCAAGTATTTGACTACCATTGCTGTACAAGCGAATTGATCAGATCGCCCTCGGTTGTCGAAGTTTGCTGGATATACTCTCGCTGAAATCGAGCGCACAAGGGGCAGCCGGCATGAACCGTAACGGAGTCAACACGGGCGGATTTGCCGCGCTCATGGCAGACTCCGCACCAAGCCGCTCCTCCCCCATGCCATCGATCGACGTTCTCGATCACGTTGACCCGCTCGGGAAACATCCGCCCGGAGCGGTCGGTTTCGCGCTACGCCTCGAGTTTGCTGGACCGCTCTCTCAGTTGGCCACACGACCAGCTCGCACGGAAGTCCGGGATCCTCGGCGCGCGACCTCCATTGCCTGACGTAGCACGTAGCACTCGATCACCAAGAGGATCCTCATGGCGTTGACGGAACATCAGCAGCCGGCAACAGCACCTCGCTCCCTTAGAACGCGTTACCTCGCACTCGCGAAGGTAGACGTGCCGGACTACTGGTATGGACCGATTGTTGCGTGGTCCTGCGCAGCGAGTCCCTTCGGTTGGGTCGTAGTTCCGGCATCGATGTTGGTCACCGGAGTCGCAGGCGGAAACTGGGCGGCTGCCGCGCTCGACGACATCCAAGGACTCGCCGACGGTATCGACGAGATCACTTACAGCAGCGAAAACACCCTGCGATCACGCAACCGCAAGCCGCTGTTGACCGGAGAGCTCACTGCCGACGAAGCACGATTGTTTGCGAGCGCGTGCGTGCTCGGTTCCATGGGCGTGAGCGTTGCCGCCTTCGGGTTGTCGCCGCACCGGCCGCTGCGTTTGGTCCCTATCGGGCTCGCCGGTTTGCTGCTTTCGGTGCAATATTCGTACGGACTGAAACTCAGCTACCGTCCCGGCGGCGCCGAGGCCAGCCTCTTCGGGACGATGATGCTGGTCACCGCCGGACCGGGTTATCTCTTCGGCGCAGCGAGGCCGGCCCTCTGGGCCGCGACATTGCTGCTGTCGTCGACCATGACACAGAGCGCGATGGCTGCGAACGGGCAGGACGCTGTCGCCGATGCCGCGGGCGGTCGCCGAACCATCGCGACGCTGCTGACGTCCGCACAATACGGTCGGCTGATCGCTCTGCTGTCCGTCGTAGATCTTGCTGTTGCGCTCGGGGCCGTGGGTCTCGGTGCGCTGCATCCGATTACCGCTCTCACGTTGACACCGGCCGCAGTGTGCAAAGCGCGACAGGCTCATTCGGCATGGCAAGGAGACTGGTTGCGGGCCCGTCGCAGAGGATTCACCGCACTGCGAATGATTGCGGGCGGGATCATCGCGGGCAACCTTGTCGGCAGAGCCCTGCGATGAGTCCCAGTGCGGCGCCGGATTCCTTGCCGGTGGGCGGAAATGCGGCTTGGTCACGATCGATGCCGCTCCAACTGGTGTATACCGAGGTCGCGCCGATCTACGACAAGGTCAACTTCATGATGACCGGCGGTCAGGACGCCGGCTGGCGGCGCCAAGCAGTCGGAATGCTGGAACTCGGAACATCGGCAAAGGTACTCGACATCGCCACGGGCACCGGTGCGGTGGCAACCGCGCTCGCAGCAGAACGCCCCGGAGTCTCGTTTCTCGGCATCGACATCAACAATCGGATGCTCGAGTATGCACGGCAACGGATGAAGAGACTGACCTTCCTGCGACCCGAAAGCTCTTGGCGCGTCGCACATTGCGCCGCCGAGCGCCTCCACGACATCGCCAACCAGTCGCTGGACGCCGCAACGATCGCCTTCGCTATGGACGACCTGGACGACACCTCTGCGGCATTGAACGAAGTCCACCGAGTGTTGCGCAGCGGCGGGCGGTTCGTCGTGCTGGAGTTCGCTGTGCGTGGCGGTAATCGGACCATCGAACGTTGTGCGGCGGCAGGTCTCACCGTGCGCCGAACTAGATCCCTGGCCGCTGGTCTCGTTCGAATCCACTTGTGCGTCAAAGCATGAAACCGGAGGTCAAGCAACCATGAGCGTCCGAACATTCGAATCGGGGCCGTCACCGATAAGTCCGAACCAGAGCATGATCTCCGATTTCGACTTCGGCGATACTGCATTGGCCGACGACATCCAGCAGCAGCTCGGGCAGACGGAACATGCGATCGTGCGTGAGCTCTCCTGCGGTGAACCTGCACTGGAGGAGCCGATGATGCACCTCACCACATCCGGGGGAAAGCGATTCCGGCCCTTGTTGGCACTGCTGTCGTCGCAGTTCGGACCGCGTCCCGGTTGTAGCGCCGTGATCGACGCGGCGGCCGCGGTGGAGCTGGTCCACATGGCGTCGCTGTACCACGACGACGTCATGGACGAGGCGACGATGCGGCGCGGTGTCGAGAGCGTGAACCTTCGGTGGAACAACTCGGTGGCAATCCTTGCCGGTGATTACATGCTCGTCCGCGCCTGGAGCGTACTGACCAGGTCACAACTGGATCCCGTGCTCAAGGTTTCGGCGTTGACGACACTGTCCGAGAGTGCGACAGCATTGGTCACGGGGCAACTGCGTGAGACGGTCCAGAGTCGCGAGGGGATCATCGAACCCGAGCAGTACTTGCAGACTGTGACCGAGAAGACGGCATCCCTGCTCTCGATCGCTGCCTGGCTGGGCGCCGCATACTCCGGTGCCGACGAGACTGTTGCCAAGACGCTCTCAGCGATCGGCGAAGCCATCGGCATTGTCTTCCAGATCTCCGACGACATCATCGACGTCGCCGCACCGTCGGATCGTTCGGGCAAATCTCGGTGTACCGACCTCCGCGAAGGCGTGGCGACGCTCCCCGTCATATATGCGCTTCGCGATGGCGCGGCGACGACGCGACTACGCGAACTCGTCTCTCGACCAATCACCGACGACAACGAGGTGGAAGAGGCTGTGCAGCTGATCCAGTCCTCGTCGGCGTTCGCCGAATCACGCGCCATGATGGAGCGTTACGCCGCGCTAGCGCACTCGCACCTCGCAACATTGCAACCAGGTGTCGCCCGCCAGGCGATCGGCAATCTAATCGACTTCACGCTGGCCAGATCGAACTAGGAGTGGCTATGGGCAACAAATACGATCTGGCGATCGTCGGAGGCGGGCCGGCAGGGTCCGCCGCCGCGTGGCAAGCAGCAAGAGCGGGATTGAAGGTCGTGTGTGTCGACAAGGCAAGGTTTCCGCGCGACAAGGCATGTGGTGACGGGCTGACGCCTCGTGCGGTCGCGCTCCTCGACTCGATGGGCTTGAGCGAGCAGCTCACGCAGTTCCATCGGATCGACGGTGTGCGATTCAGCGGTGCGAAGAACTGGCAAGTTCCATGGCCGCACCGCACCGGGCTGCCCGACTACGGCTACGTCGCGCGCAGGACCACGCTCGACGCAATGCTGCTGGAGCATGCCGCGGCGGCCGGTGCCGAGATCCGAGAATCGACGGAGGTCGTCGGCCCGGTGGCATCCGGCAATCGAATCACGGGGTTCAAAACGAAGAGTGCCGCGGGCACGGAGCCGATCGTCGCGGATATCGTCCTCGCCGCCGATGGGGCGTACTCGCCGCTGAAGAAGGCAATCGGCCTGAAGTCGAAGATATCCGGAACTGCAGCAGTCGCCATTCGCGCCGAAATGCGCTCGGACCGACCGGATGATCACATGTTCGAGGTCTATCCCCACGTCAAGGTCGGCAAGAACACGATTCCTGGATACGGGTGGGTCTTTCCTCTCGGCGGCGGCCAAATCAACGTCGGCATCGGCTATCTCACGTCCTACAAACGGTGGCGCGATATCAACATCTCGCAGCTGCTCGAGCAGTTCACGGCGACGCTGCCGCCCGATTGGCAGCTACCGCAGATGGACGAATTGCGCCGCAGTCGAGCTGTGCAAGCATGGCGACTGCCGATGGGCTTCACTGCGTGGCCACCGTGGCAGCCTGGCCTGTTGCTCGCCGGCGACGCGCTCGGCGCAGGCAAGCCGACCAGCGGTGCCGGAATTTCGAAGGCAATCGAGTCCGGGCTGCACGCCGCGCGGTCCGCACAGCTCGCTCTCGACACGACCGGGCCCGACGATCTGTCCGAATACGCACGTGTGCTTCGCCGTCGCTGGGGAATGCAATACCGGATGGGCAGGATCATCCAGCGGTGCGGTCGTGAACCCGCCCTCGTCGGGGCAGCGTTCTCCGTCTTCGACCACAAGATCACGCATCGAGCGATCATCTTGGGCGGCTACGGGTGGAAGGCCGCGAAATCGTATGAGCCGGAACCGAAGCCAAAATCCGCAGCGCGCCTGGAGGGTCCAACAGAGTCGATAAGCCGCTAGGACCAGCAGCCCGCGATCACATCGTGCGACAACGTCGGCACATCAACGCACATCGAGCGATGGTGTCGACGTTCACCGCTTCCTCCGCATTCCAGAAAGACCAAGTGCTGCAGCAATTCCAGCAACAAATAGTGCCATCGCGCCCGCAAACGACGGACCGCTGCGCACCTCTACGCGCGGTGTGATGACTGCTGGGGCCGGCGGTTCGACGTTCACCAAGGCGAGGTTCTCGGCTGCCGTCGCAGCCCACGCGGTGGCGAAAAGAATGATGCGCGCAGTGAAGAAGCTGAACACCATGATGCCGATGATCGGGCCGAACGTCGCCCCTGCGGGGCTGCTCGTCACCTGCTTCAGATAGAACGACGCGAACTGCTTGAAGATCTCGAAAACGATCGCAGCAAGCAGTGCAGCTCGCATTGCACTCGCGAACGTAACCGGCTCGCGAGGCAGCCGAGCGATGACCCACACGAACACTGCCCACGAGGCAAGCAGGGCAAGAGCGATCGAGACGATCTTCAGCACGATGAACACGCCCGGCGCTTCATCGAGATTCACCAAGGCCAGCAGCTTCCTGCCTACCGCACCCGAGCTGATCGCCGACAAACCGAGGGACACCACCAGCGCCAGACCGAGGCCCGCGAGCGCGACGAGGTCGCCGAGTTTCTGCTTGACCATGCCCGCCGGCTCGTGTTTTTGATCCCACTGCTCGGTGAGCGCGGCACGCAGGTTGGCCATCCAGCCGAGCCCGGCATAAAGCGCACCGAGTAGACCGATGATGCCGACGCTGGTGCGCGCACCGATCGCCTGTTTGATCAGATCGTTGATCTGCTTGCCGGTATCGCCCTGGAATTTGTCTGCCACGTCCTGTTGGACGGTGCTGAGCAAGTCCGGATTACCCGCAAAGATGAAGCCCGCGATCGAAAATGCGACCATCAGCAACGGAAACAACGCCAGGACTGTGAAGTAGGTGATGCCCGCCGCGTAGTAGTCGCCGCGTTGTTGCTGGAAACGGCCGGCGGCGCGCACTGTGTGGTCGAACCACGGCCACGCCGCTCGGCGCTCGGCGATCATTCCTTTGAAGTCCGGGATGGCAGCTCACCCTTTCGGGGCCAAAAACCCCACTCGGTCGTACACCTGACTCAACGTCTGCGACGCAACTTCGCGAGCGCGCTCGGCTCCGGTCGTCAGAATGCGGTCCAACTCACCCTGATCTGCCAAAAATTCTTTCACCTTCGCCTGTACGGGCGTGACGAAATCGACCAGCGCGTCTGCGACGTCCACCTTCAGATCGCCGTAGCCCTTACCCACGTACCCGTTTTCCAGCGTAGTAATCGGTTCCCCGGTCAATGCGCCGAGAATCACCAGAAGGTTGCTCACACCCGGTTTGGCTGCCGGGTCGAACCGGATGTCGCGGTCCGTGTCAGTGACGGCAGAGCGAATTTTCTTGGCTGAGACTTTCGGGTCGTCGAGCAGACTGATCAACCCTGCGGCCGTCGCCGCGGACTTGCTCATCTTCGACGTCGGATCCTGGAGATCGAAGATCTTGGCCGCGCCCTTGATGATGTACGCGTCCGGCACCACGAGTGTCTTCTTGAATCGAGAATTGAACCGCTGAGCGAGGTCGCGGGTCAGCTCGAGGTGCTGACGCTGATCCTCGCCGACGGGGACCTGGTGGGCGCGGTACAGCAAGATGTCCGCCGCCTGCAACACCGGATAGGTGAACAGCCCGACGCTGGCGTGGTCGCTGCCTTCGCGCGCCGATTTGTCCTTGAACTGCGTCATTCTGGCCGCCTCACCGAATCCCGTCAGGCAGTTCAGCACCCAGGCGAGCTGTGCGTGTTCGGGCACTTGACTCTGGACGAATAGTGTCGACCGTGTGGGGTCGACACCGAGCGCGAGTAGCTGCGCCGCTGAGATTCGGGTGCGCTGCGTGAGCAACTTGGGGTCGTGCGCGACGGTGATCGCATGCATGTCGGCGATGAAGTAGAACGCGTCGTACTCGTCCTGCAGCGCGACCCAATACCGCAGCGCACCAAGGTAGTTGCCGAGGTGAAACGAATCCGACGTCGGCTGAACACCGGACAGAACGCGCTGCTTGCGCTGGTCAGGGTTGGACATGGTTGTCGATCTTTCCATGCTCACCCTCGGGCGATCGACCGCATTTCCTCTAGTAGCGACTCGCGCCGTTCGCCGTCGCCGAAGAAATGCGAATCGACCTCGGCGACCACGCGGACCGCGCCGCTCACCACAGCCCTGCCCTCGGGCGTGACGGTCAGGCGCTTGGCGCGGGAATCGGCGCTGTCCGCGGTCCGCTCGATCAGGGCCCGATCTTCGAGCGTGCTGATGACCTTCGACGTCATCATGCGGTCGGTACCCGCGAACTCGGCAACCTCTTGCTGGGTCGGCGCCGTGCCTTTCTTTCCCAGCCAACTCGCTGACGCAAGGACGACGAATTGCGTGTACGTGAGGCCCGCCGGGCGAAGTTTGCTGTCGACTTCGCGTCGCCAGGTCAACGCCGCGTGATGCAGCCAGAACCCGGGACTCCGTAACGGTCCGGCCGGTTCAGCCACGCCGCTGCGCCTCTCGCTCCAGAGCGGTCAGGGTGGTCGAGATGGACTTGCGCACTCGCGGACCGAAGTAGAGCCGAAACACCAGGGTGAGCGGTCCGTGGACTTGATATCGCTTGGTGACCTTGACTTTTCCGTCCCTGACAGGCTCGAGAAAGTGGTCTATGACCAGCTTGCCGCCGGGCAGGGGCGATTCGCCGGTCCAGCGGTTAGGCGACTCGACGCGGGTGATCTTTCCCGTGCCGCCAGGGTTCCCCTTCTGCTTGGACCTGATGGTCGCTCCAGGAACGAAGGGTCCGTCGATCTCGGCCATCTCCTCGCGCGGGTCCCAATCCGGGAAGCGCGCGAAATCCGTGAACACCGCCCAGAGCTTGTCGATGTCGCCTTGCAGGATTTGCTCGTCTCCGAACTCGTACATGCGAGAACAATAATTGTTGTCGCGACAACAATCAAGCCTTCAGCGCCAGCCGCTCCCCGTCGATCGGGACCGACCCCGACCGGTCCAGCAGCACCACGCGAAAGACGACCGGATCGGCGCGGTTGCTCCACTCGGACGCATAGAACGCCATCGCATCCGCGAACCAGGCTCGTTCGGCAGGCTCGTCACGAAGGAGCTGCGCGGCGTCGCGCACCACGACCACATAGCCTTTTGCAGCGCCGACGAACTCCTCCAAATCACGCATGCATTCGTCGAAAGCGTCCTTGTTCTCGCCGAAGTAGTCCGGGAACTGGAACGCCGCCGCGAACTCGTCGAACACCGCCCCCACGGTCGGCATCTTCGCTCCCCTGACCTCTCGCACGACGTAGCCCAATTCGGGGAGCCGGTAGCGCAGCACCGACGCCTGCCCGGGGGTTGCAGCTACCACCCCGAATACCGCGCTGCTCCGGTCGGCGAGGAATTTCTCGACAGTCCGCATCAGCGCATCCTCGTGAACGTCTTGTAGTGGTCACCGGTGTACCAGGCTGATCCGTCGCTCCCGGTGATGATGCGTTCGGCGTCGCGAGTCTGGCCCCGCTGCTTCGGATTCACATCCCATTCCTGGTACGTGATGGCCTTGCCCTTCGCATCCCTCTCGGGCAACTGATGATCGCGATTTCGCCACGTATCGCCGCCTTTGGTGCCAGGCGCGTTCGCCGCCGCGGGCCACTCGCCACTGTCGATCTTCTTCAGTGTCGAGACCGCCGCAGCAGGGACGCCGGGCGTAGCCGCCACGGTGTTCTTCGGTTGCGCAGCATCGTCGCCACCTCCCCTGGAGAGGACGAACACGATCGCAAGGGCCGCCAGCACCAGGGCAACAACTACTACGCCAAGCGTTTTCGGCCGACCCATCTGCATATCTACCCCCGTCGCTTCGCTCGCCCCGGTATACGGTAGCGCCCATGCCCGAAGACCTCAGCGAAGCAGCCATCGGCAAATTGAGCTCGAAGGAGCTCGTCGCGCTACTGAAGCGGTTACAGCCCGACGACCCGTCCATCGCGAAGCTCGATATCGACGTGATCGGCAGGAACATCGACCCTAAGAAGCTGGGCAACGACGAGTTCGCTGCACTGCTGGACAATCTCGGTCGCCTCGCTGACGGGGGCGCGAACCTCGACTTGTCGAAAATGGATGCGCGCAACTTCGCCAAGATCATTGCCAGAGCGTCCGACGACCAACTCAAGGCCGCAACGGCGGAGCCGAGGCTGCGCGCACGGGTGCTCGACGAACTCTTCCGTCGCATGTCGGCACACTTCCTGCCCGAACACGCGCGCGACGGACGGGTCGTCATGCAATTTCGCGTATCCGGCAGTACCGCGCCGGGCGGTCACGACGATTACGCCGTGACGATCGAAGATCGGACGGTCTCGGTCGCCAACGAGCTGGTCGAACACGCGAAGTCGACGATTACGCTCAGCTCGCCCAGCTTGCTGAAGCTTGCGACTGGCAACGCTGGGGCAAAGATGATGTTCGTTCGAGGCAAGGTCAAGATCGCAGGATCGCTCGGGTTTGCGGCCGGATTCATGAAGATGTTCGAGATTCCGAAGGCCTGATGTGACGGGTTGCATAGGTCGGGAAACTGTGTGAGCCTGAGTTACAGACAAACCGGCTAACCTCCGGACAACGAAGTCGAAAGGTCAACGGGCGTGACTAAGACACCCCCAGCCGCGTTGCACATGGGATCCGGCGAGCCGGTTCTGCTTCTGCAACCGTTCTTGCTCTCGGCACACGCTTGGCGACGGACCGCAGAGTTTCTCGCAGAGTCCCACGAAGTGTTCGTTCCCACATTTGCCGGCCATTGGGGCGGTCCGAGCATCGACAGCTGGAAGGTCGACGTGCCCACGCTGGCCGACGTCGTCGAAGCTCAACTCGACGAACTGGGCTGGGAGACCTGCCACATCGTCGGAAATTCGCTCGGCGGCTGGGTCGCATTCGAATTGGAGCAACGCGGTCGGGCACGGACGGTCACGGCCGTGGCTCCCGCGGGCGGTTGGCACCGGCACTCGCTACCGAAGTTCGAGGTGGGGCTCAAGTTCCTTTCTTTGGCACCGCTGATCGGCCTCGGCAACCGCCTGGGCAATCTGGTAGCCGAGAACAAGCTCATCCAGCGCGCGGTGCTCCCCTTGGTCAGCAAGAACACCAAGGCAGTGAGTAGTGACGACGCTGCGGACTTGATTCGTGCGGGCACCCACTGTGCCGCGTATTTGCCGGTCATCTGGAGCGGAATCAGCCGCGGCGGCATCCATGACCTCAGCGAGATCGAAACACCGGTCCGGCTGGTGTTGTGCGAGAACGATCGGATCGTGCCGATCAGCCGTTTCGCAGGCCGATTCGTCGACGAACTGCCGGCCCACGCTGACCGGATTACGTTGCGCGACATCGGTCATTGCCCGCAACTGGAAGATCCTGCGCTCATCGCGCAGCTGATCGGCGAGCATGTGGCCAGCTACCAGCCGGTCCGCAAGGCGGTCTAGCCCAGCGCTTTCGCCAGGTTCTCGTCGAGTGCACCGAGGAATTCTTCGGTGGTGAGGTAGCTCTGATCGCCGCCGACGAGTAGCGCCAGATCCTTCGTCATCTGGCCACCCTCGACCGTCTGGATGACGACATCTTCGAGTGCCTGCGCGAAACCGATGACGTCGGGAGTGTTGTCGAGCTTGCCACGGTGTTCGAGCCCACGGGTCCACGCGAAGATCGACGCGATCGGGTTCGTCGATGTGGGCTTGCCCTGCTGATGTTGCCGGTAATGACGGGTGACCGTGCCGTGCGCCGCCTCGGCCTCACAGGTCTTGCCGTCCGGCGTGAGCAGCACCGACGTCATGAGTCCAAGCGAGCCGAAACCTTGTGCGACCGTGTCGGATTGAACGTCGCCGTCGTAGTTCTTACACGCCCAGACGTAGCCGCCCTCCCACTTCATCGATGAGGCGACCATGTCGTCGATCAGACGATGCTCGTAGGTGAGTCCCGCGGCGTCGTACTCGGCCTTGAATTCGGCTTCGAAGATCTCCTGGAAGGTGTCTTTGAACATGCCGTCGTAAGCCTTGAGGATGGTGTTCTTCGTCGACAGATACACCGGATAGTTCGTCTGCAGACCATAATTCAGCGATGCCCGCGCGAAGTCGATGATCGACGATTTGAAGTTGTACATGCCGAGGACGACGCCGCCGTCTTCCGGCAACTTCACGACCTCGTGCACGATCGGTTCGCTTCCGTTCTCAGGCGTGAAGGTCAGCGTGACGGTGCCGGCTTCGAAGATCTTGAAGTCGGTGGCGCGGTACTGGTCGCCGAAGGCGTGCCGACCGATGATGATCGGTTTGGTCCAACCCGGAACCAGCCGAGGTACGTTGGAAATGATGATGGGGGCGCGAAAGATGGTGCCGCCCAGGATGTTACGGATGGTGCCGTTCGGTGAGCGCCACATTTTCTTGAGACCGAACTCTTCGACGCGAGCTTCGTCGGGAGTGATCGTTGCGCATTTGACGCCGACACCGTGCTTCTTGATGGCATTCGCTGCCTCGATGGTGACCTGATCGTCGGTGGCGTCGCGGTGTTCGATACCCAAGTCGTAATACTCGAGATTCACGTCCAGATAAGGGTGGATCAGCTTGTCTTTGATGAACTGCCAGATGATCCGCGTCATCTCGTCGCCGTCGAGTTCGACGACCGTACCTTCGACTTTGATCTTCGACATAGGTACTCCGTGTCCTCCACCTTGTGAGTGCGCTTGCGGACGTGCGCACTCATGCTAAGCACGACGCGCGTACGGCTACCTGTGAGGGTAGCCGCACGCGCGGGTGGATGGACGGGGGTACTAGTCGGCGACCTTGACCAGCTCCGGCTCGCCTGGTGCCAGCAATTCCCGAGAGGGTTTGATGGTGAATGCGACGACGATCACCGACAGCAGGAAGAAGAGCGCGCCCCAGTAGAAGGCCACGTCGTAGCTGTGGATCGCCGCCTTGGCAGGCAGGTCCGACACCGTCGCGTTGTTGGCGTAGAAGCGTTCCGCCACCTGGACCGAAATCGTTGTCAGCAGCGCGGTTCCGATCGATCCGCCGACCTGCTGCGCGGCGTTGAGCAAGGCGCTCGCGACCCCGGTGTCTTTCTCGGCTACGCCGTGCAATGCGGTGGTCTGCATGGCGACGAAAACGGGGCCCATGCCGAGTGCCATCAGGATCTGAGCGGGCAGCACGACCGATGCGTAGCTGTCGCCGAAGCTGAGCTGCGCGAGGTAGAGCAGGCCGATGAAACCGAGCCCCGCCCCGACCAACATCAGCGGCCGCGGACCGAACCGCGGTAGCAGCTGGCTCGACAATCCCGCCGAGATGATGATGCCTGCAGGGAACGGCAGGAATGCGACGCCGGCCTGGAGCGGCGTGTACCCCAGCGTGTTCTGGAAGTAGAAGCTGAGGAACAGGAACATCGCGAACATTGCAATCGGCATCAACAGCGCGACCAAGTACGAGCCGCCGCGATTGATCTCGCCCGGAATATGCAGCGGCAGAAGCGGATGCTCGGCGCGCTGCTCTATCGCGACGAACACACCGAGCAGCACGATGCCGACGGTGAACAGCGCAAGCGTGCTCGCGGCGGCCCAGCCATCTTCGGCAGCCCTACTGAAGCCGTACACGATGCCGATCAAACCTGCGGTCGCCGTAATTGCGCCGGGTAGATCGTAATTCCCGAGCCGCGGTAGCGGAATGTCCTTGCGCACGAACACAATCGTTCCGATTGCCGCGATGATCGCGATCGGCGTGTTCACCAGCAAGCACCAGCGCCACGATGCGTACTCCGTCAGCGCGCCACCGGCGATGAGACCGATCGCTGCGCCACCGCCCGAGATACCCGCGAAGACCGCAAAGGCTCGCGCACGCTCGTGCGCTTCGGTGAAGGTGACAGACACCAGCGACAGAGCCGCGGGGGCCAGCAATGCAGCGAATGCGCCTTGTAGCGCGCGGCCGGCGAACAGCTCAGCACCGTTTTGCGCAAAGCCGGCCAAGGCCGATGCGGCAGCGAATCCGCCCAACCCGATCAGGAAGATGCGCCTACGCCCTAGGTAGTCGGCAAGCCGGCCACCGAGCAGCAGTAGTCCACCGAAAATCAAGGTGTACGCGGTGAGAACCCACTGGCGGTTGCTGTCGCTGATGCCAAGGTCGACCTGAGCGTATGGCAGCGAGATCGTCACGATGGTGGCGTCGAGCACGACCATCAGCTGCGCGATCGCTATGACGCCAAGTGCCCACCATCGACGTGAATCGTTGCCCCCCAATAATCTCGAGTCCTTCGTTGCCTCTTCGCTATCCGTTTCCAACATGGTGACTCCTCTGTGGCTCGAACCAAGAACGAAAGCGTCTGTGACGATAGTGGCACCCTCCGACAATTGGCGTCAAGAGAAATCTGTCTGAGACTGACATTTGTCCAGAACTGTCGAATTCCGAGCAGAAGCGAGTACTATTGGCAACATGGCAACGGTCGAGATGGGCAATGGCGCCCCCGCAATATGCGGCTTGCGTCAGCGCAAGAAGGAGCGGACGCGTACCCAGATCATCGAGGCAGCGCTGGATCTGTGCGAAAAGCAAGGGTTCGACAAGACGACCGTCGAACAGATCGCGAGCCTGGCAGATGTGTCACCGCGCACCGTCAATCGCTACTTCGCGACGAAGGAAGACATCGTCCTCGGACTGATAGACGACTTCCTTGCCGAGTCGGTGGACATCCTGAGGAGCCTGCCCCGGGACGGCGACGAGATCCGCGCCCTGCGCGACAGCTACATCGGACTCGTGGACCGCATCGTCACGACCGGCGAGCCGATCTCCTTCGAACGGTTCCAGCAGATGCAGCGCGTGGTGAAGGAAACGCCGTCGGTCAGCGCACGCAGCCGCGAACTCGGCGAGTTCAAGAACAACGTGCTGGGCGCGACAATTGCCGAGCGCATGGGCGTTCGGCCCGACGACTTGTCGGTGCGAGTCGTCATGGCGACGTGGAGTGCCATCGCGCACGTCGCGATGGACGATTGCGAAGCCCTCACCGGAGAAGAGTGCCGCGACAGTATGACGAAGGCGTACGACGCCTTTCGGGCCACCTGCGTCACGCGATAGCCGGATTTTCGTCTACTCGACGCACTGGTTAAGATGTCGTCCAGGTCTCGAGTATCAGCGGTAAGCCCCGGCTCGCTGGTCGGCAACCCTCCTCCGCGGTGGGGTGCCCCGGGTGATGACCGGGCTCTACTCGTGGTGAGAGGGCAAGCGCGCACCGTAGGAGGTTCCCAATGTGTTGTTGTAGCGGATAGGCCCCAACCCAATTCCCTAGCACCCACATCTTTTTGGAGTTCTCATGAGTGACCCTGCTGTGTCCGAAAACGGAGTGCCCGAATGGTCTTTCGAGACCAAGCAGATTCACGTAGGTCAAGTTCCTGACGGAACCACCAACGCCCGCGCGCTGCCGATCTACCAGACCACGTCGTACACGTTCAACAACACCGACCACGCGGCCGCACTGTTCGGCCTCGCCGAGCCCGGCAACATCTATACCCGCATCATGAACCCCACGCAGGACGCCGTCGAGCAGCGAATCGCCGCGCTCGAAGGTGGCGTTGCCGCGCTCCTGCTCTCCTCGGGTCAGGCGGCCGAAACGCTCGCGATCCTGAACATCGCGGAGTCCGGCGACCACATCGTTTCCAGCCCGCGCCTGTACGGCGGCACGTACAACCTCTTCCACTACTCCCTTCCCAAGCTGGGCATCACTGTTTCGTTCGTCGACGATCCCGACGACCTCGAACAGTGGAAAGCGGCCATCCAGCCGAACACGAAGGCCTTCTTCGGCGAGACGATCTCGAACCCGAAGAACGACATCTTCGACATTCCCGGTGTCTCCGCGGTAGCCCACGCCGCCGGAATTCCGCTCATCGTGGACAACACGGTCGCGACGCCGTACCTCATCCAGCCGCTCGCCCACGGTGCCGACATCGTCGTCCACTCGGCGACCAAGTACCTCGGCGGTCATGGCACGGCGATCGCAGGCGTGATCGTCGACGGCGGCACGTTCGACTGGACGCAGGGCCGCTTCCCCGGCTTCACGACGCCCGACCCGAGCTACCACGGAGTCGTCTTCGCCGACCTCGGCGCTCCTGCATTCGCATTGAAGGCTCGCGTCCAGCTGCTGCGCGACCTCGGTCCGGCCATCTCGCCGTTCAACGCCTTCCTCATCAGCCAGGGTATCGAGACGTTGAGCCTGCGGATCGAGCGGCACGTATCGAACGCCAAGGCTGTCGCAGCGTTCCTCGAAGCACATCCGAATGTCACCTCGGTCGCGTACGCGGGCCTGCCCTCGTCGCCGTGGTACGAGCGCGGTCAGCAGTTGGCACCCAAGGGCGCGGGCGCGATCGTCGCGTTCGAGATCGTCGGCGGTGTCGATGCAGGTAAGCGGTTCGTCGACGCTCTGACCCTGCACAGCCACGTCGCTAACATCGGTGACGTGCGCTCCCTCGTCATCCACCCGGCGTCGACCACCCACTCGCAGCTGACCCCCGAAGAGCAGCTCGCGTCAGGTGTCACGCCTGGCCTGGTCCGCTTGGCGGTCGGCATCGAGGGAATCGACGACATCCTGGCCGACTTGAAGGTCGGATTTGCGGCGGCCGCATCTTGACCGTGAGCCGAGCGCACACAGCCCGTCCGGAAGCGGCATTCCCGCCTCCGGACGGGCAGCTCGGCGTCATCGCAGTCGGTGACCTCACGCTCGAGAGTGGCGCGGTCATTCCCGACGTCGAGATCGCTGTCCAACGATGGGGCGAGCCGTCACCGAACCTCGACAACATCGTCCTCGTCGAACACGCATTGACCGGCGATTCCCATGTCTCGGGTCCGCCGGACGACATTCACAAGCTGCCGGGTTGGTGGAACGGGATGGTCGGTCCCGGCCGGCCGCTCGATACCGACGAGTGGTGCATCGTGGCCACCAATGTGCTCGGCGGCTGCAAAGGCACCACCGGCCCGAGCTCGGTTGCGCCAGACGGAAAGCCTTGGGGCTCCCGGTTTCCCGAGATTTCGATCCGCGATCAAGTCACTGCCGAACGTGCGCTGGCAGACGCGCTGGGCATCGAACGCCTCGCCGCCGTCGTCGGCGGTTCGATGGGCGGTATGCGGGTGCTCGAATGGATCGTCGGCGACCCGGACCGCGTCAGGGCAGCCTTGGTACTCGCCGTCGGTGCACGCGCGACAGCCGACCAAATCGGCACGCAGACTACGCAAATCGCCGCGATTCAAGCAGATCCGAATTGGCAAGGCGGCGATTACCACGGCACCGGACGGGCGCCCTACGTCGGTCTGGGAATCGCGCGACGCATCGCGCACCTGACCTATCGCACCGAGTTCGAGCTCGACAACCGGTTCTTCAACGACGCCCAGGGCAGCGAAAATCCCTGGTCCGGTGGGCGTTACGCCGTCGAGAGCTACCTGGAACATCAAGCGGACAAGCTCGTCTCGCGGTTCGACGCAGCCACTTATGTGCTGTTGACCGAGGCCATGAACCGACACGACGTCGGCCGTGGGCGCGGTGGTATCGCGGCCGCCCTGGCCGCGACGCCGGTGCCGTGCATTGTCGGCGGCGTCGATTCCGACCGGCTCTATCCGCTACGGACCCAGCAAGAAATCGCCGACCTGCTGCCAGGCTGCGCCGGGCTGGAGATCCTGCATTCGAAAGACGGGCACGACGGCTTCCTCACCGAGGCTACCGCCGTCGGCAAACTGCTGGTCGAGACGTTGGAGCTAGCCCGTTCCCAGCGGATCGATCGATAGTCCGAGGCCGACGATGGCCGCACCGATCGCGAACAATGCGCCCACGTCGAACCACTTCCCTCGGACCGCAAGCAGGCCGACCTGATCCTCTGGGAGGAACAACCGGAACCCGCCTGCAAGCAGCGTGGCCACGCCGAACACGATCGCTCCACGGCGCCAGCGTTCGGACAGCACGAGCATCACCGCGACCACGATCACCGCAACGACGATCACCATCGGCGCGTGGCACCGTGCGTACTTCGTGACTGCGGCCGTGTTCACTCCCGTTCGGCCCGCTCGACGACGTTGGAGATCAGGAACGCCCGAGTCAACGGACCTACGCCGCCCGGATTCGGCGACAGGTAGCCCGCGACCGACGCGACGTCGGGAGCGAGGTCGCCCACGCGGCCATCGGGCCCGCGAGCGGCACCCACATCGACCACTGCGGCACCCGGCTTGATCATGTCCGCAGTGATCAGTCCGGGCACTCCTGCCGCAGCAACGACGATGTCTGCTCGGCGCACTTCGGCAGCGAGATCCTTTGTGCCGGTGTGGCAGAGCGTGACCGTCGCGTTCTCCGTGCGCCGGGTGAGCAGCAGCCCGAGCGGCCGGCCGACCGTCGAACCACGCCCGACGATCACGACATTCGCCCCAGCGATCGGCACGTCGAAACGGCGCAGCAAGGCAAGAACACCCTGCGGTGTACACGGCAGCGCAGCGGCCTTACCGAGCACCAGCCTGCCCAGGTTGACCGGGTGCAGTCCGTCCGCGTCCTTGTCCGGATCGATGCGCTCGAGCACCTCGTACTCGTCGAGGTGTTTGGGCAGCGGGAGCTGCACCAAGTAGCCCGTGCACGCTGGGTCGGCATTGAGCTCGTCGATCGCGTCGTTCAGCTGCGCCTGACTCGCATCCGCAGGCAAGTCACGACGAATCGAGTTGATCCCAACCTTTGCGCAGTCGCTGTGCTTGAGCCGCACGTAGGTCGCCGAGCCGGGATCGTCGCCGACGAGGACAGTCCCCAGCCCGGGCGTGATGCCGCGTTCTCGCAGCAGCGTGACCCGTTTGGTCAGGTCTTCGAAGATTTCGTTCCGGGTCGCCTTGCCATCCAGGAGAATCACGCGACCATTCTTTCAGCTCAGTTCCACTTTGAGCCCATTGGCCCGCGCATACGCCGCGGCTTGTGCGAGTTCGATGTGCGCACCCGTCAGTTTGGCCGTCGTCCACAGCTGCGCGTCGATGTGCGCCCCTCGCAGATCGGCGTGCTCCAACCGCAATCCTGTCGTCCGCGCGCCAAGGAGGTCCACCGAGTTCAGCGACGCGCCGCGAAGGTCAGCCTGCACCAGAATCGCCTCCCTGAACCGACAGTCGCTGAGGTCGACCTTCTGGAGGTCCGCACCGCCGAGCGATGCGAGCGAGAAGTCGACCGATACCAGCTCGATCGGCCGTAATCGGCACCGCGTGAAGACCGAACCGAGCATCGTCGAGTGTTTGAAACTACTGTGCCACAACGTCGTTCCGCTGAACGTGCACGATCGGAACGCCGAAGCGACATGCCGCGTCTGGCTCATGTCGGCTCCGGTGAAATCGCACTCGCTGAAGACCACACGCTGGGTATGCAGCCCAGCCAGGTCGGCTTCGCGGAACGAGCATTTGGTGTAGTGCCGGTCGACCCACCGCGAGTCGGCCAGCTGCGCCTCGGAGTAGTCCTCCCCGACGAATTCTTCGAAGTTGGCGGCAGACATTTCTCCATTGTCCGCCTCTGACACCCTTAACGCGTGTTCCGACTGATGTTTCACGAGCCCCGTATCCCACCCAACACCGGCAATGCGATCCGTTTGGTCGCCGGAACAGGGTGTGAGCTGCACCTCGTCGGCCCGTTGGGCTTCGACATGTCCGAGCCGAAGCTCCGCCGAGCGGGACTCGACTACCACGACCTGGCGTCGGTCACCGTGCACCCAGACCTCCCCTCTGCTTGGCACGCACTCGAGCCGGACCGGGTGTTCGCCTTCACCGCGCACGCCAGCACTTCGTACGCCGACATCGCCTATCGCGCGGGTGACGTGCTCCTCTTCGGCCCGGAACCGACTGGGCTGTCCGACGAGGTGCTCGCCGACCCACACATCACCGCGCAACTACGCATCCCGATGCTGCCTGGCCGGCGGTCGCTGAATTTGGCCAACGCCGCCGCCGTGGCCCTCTACGAAGCCTGGCGGCAGAACGACTTTCAGGACGGGGTCTGACTAGATCCTCGCCGGCGGACCGCGCGGAATCCGAACCACGCGACGCCACCGATCACGCCGAAGAACGCCAGCCACGGAATTGCCTTGCCCACGAACACGACTGCGTCGGCTAACGCATCCACCAGTGAGTTCCAGCCGGACACGATGCCGTCCCAGAAGTTGGACGGGCCCGGATCGGGGTTCGGCGGCGTCACGTCTTCGGTGGTGAATTGAATGGTGAGCGTAGACAAGTCGATCTGATCGTCGAGTCGCCGCTTCTGTGCAGTCAGGCTGTCGAGATCGGCCTGCCTGCTCGATAGTGCATTCTCTGCCTCCAGCAGGTCGGCCGTGTTGGCAGCACCGGCGATCAACGCGCGGAGGCGATCGACCGAGGTCTGCAGCGCTTTGATGCGGGCGTCGAGATCCTCGACCTGCATCGTCACGTCGCTCTTGCTGATCGTGATGTTGGTGACGCGACCCAGTTGTTGCAGCTCCTCGATCAGCTGGTCCGTCTTGGCCGATGGCACCCGCACGGTCAACGACGCGCTCGGCGTCGTGTTGTCGGTGCCAGGCTGCTCGGTCCGGTCGTCGATGCGACCTTGCAAAGCTTCGACCTTGCTGATCGCCTTGTGTGCGGAATCGATCGGATCCTTCGCCGTGATGTAGACGCTTCCGGTGGTGATCTCCTTCCGCTCCGTTGCGTCCGTATCCCCCGGCGGCGTGTTGCTCTGCGTCTCCATGCTCCGCGGCGCCGGAGCCGCCGGTGCGATCGCAGGAGACGCGACCGAATCGGACTTTGGCTCGGAGGTGGACTTGGAGTCGTCGCCACAGCCGGCGACCAAGAATGAAACCGCGACAAACATCACGAATAGGATCCGCTTCATGTCCCGAGGTTAGCCGAATCATCGAAAGTCCCTGGACTTTGCCGTAATTCGCAAATCCATTCGTTGCAATCGGTCCGCGACCACCGTGACCGCCCCTTCGGCGTTCTGCACCTTGCCCCGGATCAGCAACGCCGGAGCAGTCTGAGCGAGCCTGCGATATTTTGCCCACAACCCCACCGAACACACGACGTTGACCATCCCCGTCTCGTCTTCGAGATTGATGAACGTCACCCCTGCAGCCGTAGCCGGACGTTGCCGATGGGTCACCGCTCCCCCGACCAACACGCGATCGCCGTCGGGTATCTGCAAGAGCCGATCTGCCGTGACCACGCCCAGCGCGTCAAGCTGCGGCCGAAGGAATTCCGTCGGGTACGCGCCGGGCGAAACCCCGGTTGCCCAGACATCGGCTGCCGACAACTCGACATCGCTCATACCTGGCAGTGCGGGAGCCTTGGTGGATGCGCCGAGGCCTGGCAGCCGATCCGGCCGTTCCCCTGCCGCAGCTCCGGCGGCCCACAACGCTTCTCGGCGGGTGATGCCGAAGCACCCGAGCGCGCCACCCGTCGCGAGCGATTCCGCCTGCGCGACGGAGAGTTCGACTCGCCCGGTCAGATCGAGAAACGAGGTATAGGGCTGGCCAGCCACAATTCGTTCCGCCAATTCCGTCCCGATATGCCGGACATCTCCGAGCCCCAGCCGGACCTGCAATCCCTGTTGTTCGAGCGTCGCGTCGGCCCGGCTCGCGTTCACGTCCGGGCCTGACACGACGACGCCGTGCCTGCGCGCATCGGCAACCAGAGATTGTGGGGAATAGAACCCCATCGGTTGCGCCCGAAGAAGTCCCGCGCAGAACGCCGCCGGATGGTGCAGCTTGAACCATGACGAGTAGAACACCAACGAGGCGAAACTTTGCGAATGACTTTCGGGGAAGCCGAAATTCGCGAAGGCGTAGAGCTTTTCGTAGATGCGGTCCGCGACATCGTCAGGAATGCCATGCAACTCGCGCATCCCTTGATAGAGCCTGTCTTTGAGGCGTTCCATCCGTTCGGGCGACCGTTTGGATCCCATCGCACGGCGAAGCTGGTCGGCCTCCGCCGCCGAAAATCCCGCAACATCGATCGCCATCTGCATCAGCTGCTCCTGGAAGAGCGGAACACCTTTGGTCCGGCGCAACGAGTTCTCCAACGAAGGATGGTCGTAGGTGACCGGCTCCAATCCGTTGTGGCGTCGGATGTACGGGTGCACCGACCCGCCCTGGATGGGCCCCGGCCTGATCAGCGCGACCTCGACGACCAAGTCGTAGAACGTGCGTGGCTTCAGCCGCGGCAACGTAGCCATCTGTGCTCGAGACTCGACCTGGAACACGCCGACCGAATCGGCGCGCTGCAGCATTTCGTAGACCGCAGCTTCGGTCAGGTCCAGCTGCGAGAGGTCGACCTCGATTCCCTTGTGCTCGGCAACCATGTCGATCATGTAGTGCAGCGCCGAGAGCATGCCGAGCCCGAGCATGTCGAACTTCACCAATCCGACTGCGGCACAATCATCTTTGTCCCACTGCAACACACTTCGGTTGGGCATTCGCGCCCATTCGACGGGGCATACGTCTGCAATCGGCCGGTCACAGATCACCATGCCGCCGGAGTGGATGCCCATGTGCCGGGGAAAGCCCTCGATCTGCTCGGCGAGTTCGAGGACCGCCACCGGGATGTCGGTTCCGACTTCTTTACCGATACCGCTCCAGCGGTTCACCTGCTTGCTCCACGCATCCTGCTGACCTTGCGAAAACCCCAGTGCGCGAGCCATATCCCGGACCGACGACTTGCCCCGGTAGGTGATCACGTTCGCCACCTGAGCCGCGTAGGCGCGTCCGTACTTGTTGTAGACGTGCTGGATCGCTTCCTCGCGACGATCGGATTCGATGTCGACATCGATATCCGGCGGCCCGTCTCGTTCGGGCGAGAGGAACCGTTCGAAAAGCAACTCGTTCCCGACCGGGTCGACGTTGGTGATCCCGATCGCGTAACACACCGCGGAATTCGCGGCCGATCCCCTTCCCTGACAAAGGATGTCGTTGGCCTTGCAGAAGGACACGATGTCGTGCACAACCAGGAAGTACCCCGGAAAACCCAGCTCCTCGATGATTCTCAGCTCGTGTTCGATCTGGTCGTATGCCTTCGGCTTGTCGGACGGCTCGCCGTATCTGCGTCGAGCACCCGACATGGCGAGTTCGCGCAGCCAACTGTTCTCCGTGTATCCGGCTGGTACGTCGAACGGCGGTAGCTTCGGCGCGATCAGGCGCAGGTCGAACGAGCATTCCAGACCGAGCTCGGCCGCATTGCGGACCGCATCCGGATGTTGCGCGAACAGTTGCGCCATCTCCGCCCCGGACCGCAGATGGGCGCCACCGGTCGGCGCCAACCAGCCCGCAGCCTCGTCCAAACTCTGCCGCGCCCGGACTGCGGCCATTGCCATCGCCAGCCTGCGACCGCGCGGATGCGCGAAATGCGCTCCGGTAGTTGCGATCACCCGCAACCCGAATTGCCCGGCAAGCTCTGCCAGCCGCGCATTGCGCTCGTCGTCTTCGGGTATTCCGTGATGGGTGAGTTCGACAACAACTCGATCATGACCGAACCGATCGACCAGATCCCCCAACGCAGCAGCTGCCGCACCCGGACCGCCGGACTCGAGCGCTCTGCGGACGTGACCCTTTCGGCAGCCCGTCAGGATCTGCCAATGCCCGCCTGCAGCCTCGGTGAGTGCGTCGTAGTCGTAGCGAAGAATGCCCTTCTCGCCGCCGGCAAGGTGAGCTGCGGCGATCGCCCGTGACAGCCGCCGATATCCTTCCTGTCCCCTCGCGAGCACGAGCAGATGCGTGCCGTCGGGATCGGGTGCTCCGGTGCGGGAATCGGTTGAATCCAAGGATAATTCGGAGCCGAAGACGGTCCGCATGCCCAATTCCTTTGCCGCCTCGGCGAAGCGCACGATGCCGTAGAACCCGTCGTGATCGGTGATCGCTATCGCTTCGAGCCCCAGCCGCACTGCCTCCTCGACCAACTCCTCCGGATGGCTCGCACCATCGAGGAAGCTGTAGGCAGAGTGGGCATGCAATTCCGCATACGGAACGCTCGGCCCGACAGGTTCGATCGCCCCGGCTTGATAGGGACCCCGCTTACGCGACCAGGCAGGACTATCCCCACCGTCGCCCGGATACATCGCCTCCGGATTGGTGCGTCCTGGCCTGCCCGACAGCACACGCTCCAACTCGGACCACGTTGGCGGCCCATGATCCCAGCCCATTACGCAGCCTCGATCCCGGCCCATAAGGCCAGTTCGGAGGCGGTGATCAGCGACATGAATAGAACATACATTCGGACACCGACACGATCTTCCGCTCGAACTTACTTTGGAGTAAGTTAGGCGTTATGACAAGCAAAGATGCTTTGGCCGAGCGCCACGTGATCATCACCGGCGCGTCGTCAGGAATCGGCCGCGCCTCCGCGGTCGCCGCCGCAGCCAAGGGTGCCACAGTCTTCCTGCTGGCCCGCCGCGCGGATGAACTAGAGGTCGTGGTCGACGAGATTCGCGCAAGCGGCGGCAAAGCGTTCGCCTACCAATGCGATGTCACCGACTCCGATGCGGTCGATACCACCGTCACGTCGATCCTGGACGAGCACGGACACGTGGACATGCTGGTCAACAACGCCGGCCGTTCGATACGACGATCCGTCTATCGGTCGACCGATCGCCTCCACGACTTCGAGCGCACGATGGCGGTCAACTACTTCGGCGCGGTCCGCATGATCCTCGCGTTGCTACCGCACATGCGCGAACGCAAGTTCGGCCACATCGTGAACATCAGCAGCGCCGGGGTCCAGATGAGCACACCACGCTTCTCGGCGTATCTGGCGAGCAAGGCGGCGCTGGACAAGTTTTCCGAGGTCACCGCATCCGAGACATTCGCCGACAGAATCACGTTCACCACGATCCACATGCCGCTGGTGGAGACGCCGATGATCGCGCCCACCGGGAAGCAGAACCCCGTCGCCGCAGCAAGTCCTGAGTGGGCCGCGGCAACCGTCATGCGCGCACTGATCCAGCGACCGAAACGAATCGATGTTCCCCTCGGCACCCTTGCCGAATACGGCGCACTGGTAGCGCCACGGCTCAAAGATCGAGTGTTGCACCAGTACTACCGGCGCTACGGCGAGTCCGCGGCATCGAAAGGGCTCACCGAGCCAGCCGGCGAATCGCCTACCAAGCCGTTGGACGTGAAGGTGCCCAAGGGGGCGGCAAAGGTTGCCCAGCGGATCGCCCGCATCGTCCCAGGCGCCCAGTGGTAACGCCGGACTAGTGCCCGGACAATAAAGAGCCTCGCCGGCGGGTCGGGGGTCTGCCGGCGAGGCTATTTAGTAATAGCGCAGGTCAGGCAGACCGTTACACATTTCAACGAAAAGATCTTTAGGTAGTCGCGGCACGCACGGTGACAGTCACCGTGTCGACAGGCTTAGCAACCGCCCCGCAACTTGCCGGGCGCGGCGGTAACGTCGCAATTCGGACCGCACTTTCCCACCGTCGACCGTCCCGATGAACGACCACCGGTAGACCGTCGCTATCGGTGACGGTCAAATCGTCCACACCGGCGTCGACTTGTTCACGCACGGCGACTTCGGCGGCCTGCGCAGCCGCACCGTAGGAGCTTCGGCCGCGCAGCCCATCGCTGGACACTCGTCCTGCCAACGCCGCTGCGACCACCGTCTCGCTTCTGTCCCCGTCCAGCCGGCCGTAGGTGTAACCGGTCGGCAGCACGATCATCGACGGCGCGAATCGGTGACCGCCCGTGTGTGAGCACTCCCAGACAACGTCGGGAAAAGTCGCCGCGAGACGAGCAGCGATCGGGCGCCCGAAGAGAGCACAGCACTGATCACGTTTGCCATGCGCGCACACGAGCACAACGGGACCCTCGACTGCGGCACCGATCCCAGGGGCCGCACCGGATAGCCGCGATAGGTCGATATCAAGCAGCTCGTCGAGCTCGTCTATTGCCACCTGCTCGCACCAGGTGTTGCCGGGCACCGAGTTGGCGAGCAGCACGGTCCGCGGCCGGGACAGATACGTCCTGCCGGGTCGCCGGATCAGCATCAACCGAACACCCGCCGCAGCGGTCCGGGCGGCCAGCTCCGCCGATAGCTCGACGCCGAGCACGCTGTCACCGAGCACGTCCCTGCCCCACGCGCCGGGATGCTCGACGCACAGCCACGACGTCACGTTCGCGGCAGTACCAGGAAGTGGCTCGTCGATGGCGGACGCAGCTGAGCAGGTCATCGGGTCGGCGGTCACCCGACCAGACTAATCAGCTACACGATCGGCTTGCCCTCGGCAAGCTTCTCGATGAACTTCGCAATACGCCTGACCCTGGTTTCCGGCTTCTTGGCGTCGTTGAGCTGCTTATGGACGGCGAAATGGTGGCGCTGCGTCAAGGTGGCGAAGAATGCCTCTGCCGCAGGGTTTTTCGCGAGTTCGTCGAGGAAATCCTGAGGCGGCTTGGCCGTGCTGGGGGTGTCGGAGGCGCGGTCCCAGCGCCCGTCCGCCTTCGCACGATCGATTTCCGCCTGCCCCGCCGGTTGCATCAGGCCTTGTTCGATCAACTCGGCGACCTTGTCCTGGTTGCGTTTCGACCACGGACTCTGTGCACGGCGCGGGGTGAAGCCCTGTAGGTAGTAGGTGTCGTCGATCGACTTCGCCTGTCCATCGATCCAGCCGTAACACAGCGCGACATCGAGCGCCCGGGCGTGGTTCAGCGAGACGATTCCGGTCCCCTTCTTCGCGAACTTCAGCCAAACCCCTTCGGAAACAGCGTGATTGCTTTCCAACCAGTCGCGAAATTCGGTCTCGTCGGAAAAGAACTCGGTCGCCCGTTCCTGTGCCGTCATGGTTCCACTCTAGAATTGCGTTTCGTGGTCGACGACGCGGAGCAACCGCGAGGAGAACCGAACGCAATCCTGCGGCCGGACCTCGCCGAACCACTCCTCGACTTGACCAGGCATCATCCGCGAGAATCCTTGCGCCCCTTCATCGACTACCTGTGGATCGTCCGCTGGACGGTCACGACGGAACATCGGCAGCAGGTGCTGCCGCAACCGAAGGTGCATCTGGCCGCCGAAGCCGGTCGGTTACTGGTGCACGGCGTGTCACGGGAACCGTTCTATCGTTCGTTCACCACGTCGGGACAGGTGATCGGTGTGGCGTTCCGTGCCGGTGGTTTTCGGCCTTTTCTGCGGTCGAGCGTCGGCGAGCTAGAGGGCAAGGTGGTGCCGGCTGCGCAGTTGCTGTACCGGGACGACGCACCTGTCGCACGTCGCGTGCTTGCCAGCGAGGATCGCGACGCAATGGTTGCCGACGTCGAGCAGTATCTTGAAATGATTGTGCCCGAAGCAGATCCGACGGTAGACGAGGTCGCCGACATCGTCGAGCGCATCGAGTCGGACGAGAGCATCCACCGCGTCGATCAAGTCGCGGCGCTGGCAGGCGTGAGCCCCCGCACACTGCAGCGGCTGTTCACCGAATACGTCGGCATCGGACCGAAATGGGTGATTCAACGCCGCCGCCTGCTCGACGCGGCCGAGCGAGCCCACAGCGGTTCGGTCGTCTGGGCCGAACTGGCCGATCACCTCGGCTTCAGCGATCAAGCCCACCTCATTCGCGCATTCACCGCCGCCGTCGGCACCCCGCCTGCGACCTACGCTCGGGAGACGCGGAGCTGGCACCCGCGCGGCTGACTCAGCTCGCCATGAGGAACGGCAGTACTGCCATCTCGAAATCGCTGTAGCGGTCTCGGTGAATGCTGTGCCCTGACTTGAAACGCATTGCGCGGCAGTCGTTCAGCGCGGCGAGAACAGCCTCCAGTTTGACCGGATCGACCATTCCACCTGCGCCTCCGTACAGGATCAGCGTGCTTGCCGTGATATCCGAGAGTTGGTCCCACCATTGCGGATTCGGTTTACGAAACTGCGCCAGTGCTGACTTCGTCATCGATCGATCGAACGCGAGGACGGTGCGAGGGTGCCGGAGCACGCTCGATGCGGCATGCCACAGTTCGGGCGGCGATGGGAATCGGCCGGTCATCGATGTCGGCGTATCACCTGGCCGCAACGGCAGCGGGCATTCTTCGATGACGAGTCGACGGACCAGGTCAGGATCGTTCGCCGCGACCCTCGACACGGCATATCCGCCGAGCGAATGCCCGACCAGGTCGACCTTGGTCAGCTCGAGGTTCTCGCACAGGCGCGCGACATCGTCGCCGAATTCGTCGAAAAGGTAGGACGCCGTGTGTGCGCTGCGGCCATGACCGCGCAGGTCCGGAATGATCACCCGCCGGTCGCCCTGAATCAGGCTGCGCGCGAAATGATCCCACGTATGACCGTCGCCGCCCATGCCGTGTACCAAGACGACGGGAATCGGATCGACACCTCCGGAATCGCGGTAGGCGATGCTCACGTCGCCCAGTGTCACCTTTGTCGCGGTCATCTCCACGCCAAGAAACAGTAGTCACTCATACACTCCCTCCACACTCCAGCTCTGGCCGTGGCAGATGAGCAGCAGCGCCTTCTGCCCTTCCCCGGACAGTTGCACCTGAACGCGGGCAGCCTGGTGGCCTGCGGGATCCCACCATCGTTCGTCCACCAGCCACGGACCTGCCCAGCCCTGGAGCTGCCATGCCATCGTTCCCCAGCGCAATTGCATCGGAGTTGCGCTGAAGGTGCCGCGGTCGGTGACCAGCACCGGAGCCCCTGCGTCGTCTTCCAAGGCCACTTCAGGCCTGCTGTCCAGCACGGCGGCGGGTGCCGGTTCGGGAAGTTTGCCCGGCCAAGGCGCAGCGGGGTCGGCTTCGGGCGCCAACTCGTCCCCGAGTGGCACGAGCGTGATCCGCTCCCCCGGCCCTCTTCCGCCGCTGAGGACGCCGACTTGCACAGCGGCACCACCCAGCAGGCCCTGGACCCTGACGAGGGCACGACGCGCCCTTTCGTCGTCGTCACCGACCCCACCCCACAGCCCCAGCTGCAGCGCACCTGCCGCCACGACCTCGACCGGCTCCAACCGCAGTCTGATGATGCCTGCGGTCGGCTTGGCCTCGCTGCGACCGGTCAACCAGCCATCCAGCTGCCATCGAACCCGGTCCGCCGTGCCCTCCGGTGTCAGCGGCTCTGCGCATCTCCAGGTGCGGGACAGGTGTTCGCCATTGCCGGTGCTCGCCTGCACGAGCAACCGGGTGCACGCCACAGCCGCTGCGGCCAACTTGACGTGCAATTGCTCGGCGAGAAACCGGCCTGCGAACGCCGCGGCATCCACTCGGTCGATCGGCGGATCGCACTGCTGCTCCACTTCGAGATCGGGCGGAAGTGCGCGGGCAGACGGCGGCCGCTCCGGCTCGCCACGCGCACTTCGATGAGCCGCGACAGCGTCGGTGCCGAACCTGGAGGCCACGTCCACCGGCGTCAACGCCGCGAAATCACCTATCGTGCGCAATCCCAAGCGGTGCAACAGATTTACCAGGTCAGTACGCTCCGGAGCTGCCAGGCTCGGTTCGGCAGCCAGTTCGGCAACGGCGAGCGGACCGAGGAATTGCGCACCACCACCGGGCGGAACAATCTTTGCTTTGCGGGCGGCGATCACCGCAGTGGACAACTCGTCGGCAACTCCGATCTGACATTCGACACCGACAGCGGATGCTTCGTCGACGAGGCGTTCGGCAGCAGCATGTTCGGACCCGAAGTACCGGCTGACTCCGCGTGCCGACAGGACGAGCAACCCCGGGCGCAATACCTCGACACCTGGCGCAGCAGCGTCGATCGCAGCGGCAACAGGCTCGAACAATCGTGCATCGCGATCCGAATCTGCTACTGCAACATACAAATCCGGGCATCTTGCCTGCGCCTCACGCCGCTTCAGCCCACGCTGCACGCCCTCTGCCCGTGCGGTGGCAGAGCAGGCGATGACCCGATTCGCCGATGTCACTGCAACAGGCCCCGTCGGCGATATGTCCGCTGCTACCGCTGCTGCGATCGCCGGCCAGTCCGGACACCACAAGGCGAGCACACGCTTCACAGCGACACCGCCTCCGGAAGCGGTGTGACCACACCGGGCCGGTGTGCGGCTTCGATCCACTCGACCCGACCGGCCACTACCTGCAAATCCAGTCGTCCTGCCGCTGGGACTGCCGAGCGACCTTGCGTACGGACCGCCAACTGCAGCGATCGCAACCGGCCTGTTCCTCGACCCAAGCCGTCGTAGCCGATCACCTTGGCGTCGATCCGGAGATCGGCACCACTCCACTGCCCATCCGTCACGAGCAGAGTGCATCGTTTGCTTCGCGCCCGGGCAATCACTGCTCGTGCCCGCGACGGGGCGATCGTGGCACCGCCCAACCCGAGCACGACGAGATCCATCCCGTCGAGCAACACAGCCGCCACCTCCACCGGATCGGATCCCGGGTCCGGAACGAGCGCAATGCGGCGAAGCTGAGCGCCCATTTCGGTTGCGGCGAGCAGGCCGAGCCGAGGACGACCGATCACCACAGCGTGGCCGCCTGCCGCCGTGACCGAGGCGAGCAGGCCCAGCAGCAGCGAACTCGCCCCCGAAAACGACACCACCGACCCCCGCGCCAACCCTCCCCTCGGCAACAGACCTGCCAGAGCGGGCGGGACGGCCAGCATCTCGGCGGATTCGTCCTCGACGTGCAGTCGCTCCGAGACCGCCTCCCCACGCGTGGGCACCGCAGCCATTCGGCTGCGCAACCGATCCAGGCGTTCCTGCTTGGACAGCCCCGAAAACTCGACTGAAATGCTCAACTCTTCATCCCCATGACTCCGCTACCTTCGGCCCAATTTCGGCGTCGGCAACCACGGGGAAGACGCGGTTGATCAACAGCTCATTCGAACAGAGTTTCGAACTACTTCCAGTAAAGACCTTCGACAAAACCTCGTCAAGTCCAGTTCAGGGCAACTATCCAGCAACACGGTCGTCACAAACCGGTAGCCTGACCCCGCATACGTTAAGCCTCGGCACCGACACGCGATACGCTCGCTCAGGTGACGGAACGCTCTGGACCGGGTGTCGGCCCTGACTACTTGGTGGCCGGCCGCTACCGGCTGCAAGCGAAACTCGGCGGCGGCGGCATGGGCGCCGTCTGGCTCGCTCACGACAAACTGCTGGACCGAGACGTCGCGATCAAACGAGTCGCGTCCACCGCAGGGATGAGCCCCGAGAAGGCCGCGGAAGTCCGCAACCGCACGATCCGGGAGGGCCGCATCGCCGCTTCCCTGTCACACCATCACGCCATCGCGATGTACGACGTCGCCGTGGAGTCCGGCGAGCCCTGGCTCGTCATGGAGTACCTTTCCTCGCGCAGCCTCGCGCAGGCGCTGAATATCATGGACACCCTGCCGCCGTTCGAGGTCGCACAGATCGGCGCTCAGGTCGCAGACGCACTCGCCGATGCCCACGCTGCAGGCATCGTGCACCGCGACATCAAACCGGGCAACATTCTGATCGCCGACCGCGGTCGCCATGTCGGCACAGTGAAGATCAGTGACTTCGGCATTTCGCTGGCAAAAGGCGATCACGACGAGCGCAGTGACGTCATCACCGGTACCCCCGCATACTTCGCTCCTGAGGTGGCACGCGGTGCGGATCCAACCTCCGCTAGCGACGTGTTCTCCCTGGGTGCAACGCTTTACACCGCGGTCGAGGGCCAACCTCCGTTCGGCTTCAACGAAGACTCGGCCACATTTCTTCAGCGCGTCGCCACCGGCGAGATCATCCCGCCCCAACTCTCCGGCCCCATCGCCGACGCCCTGCTCCACATGCTCGAACCCGACCCGGCCCGTCGGCCGACGATGGCGCAGGCACGCGACGAACTCGTGACGATCACCGTCGGCAAGGGCGGCAACGCCGGATACATTCTCGGCGCGCCGATTCGCTCCGCCGACGGCACCGTGCCGGATTGGGCTCAGCGAAACGTGTCGTTCACCGCTCGTCGTCCGAACCGACCGCAGACCCCGCCGTCGTCGAGCCGCACTTCTCATCCACCCATGACACCTCGACCACGCCCCGAACCACCTCGCCCACCTGCCAAGCCACCAGTGGCGAGCACACCGAAGAAGGCTGCCGCACAATCGAAGTCGCAGACCGCACCGCTGCTGATCGCGATGGTGCTGCTGGTCGCGGTCATCGCCGGAATCGCGGCAGCGGTCGTGCTGATCTTCTAGTCGACCGATCTAGTCGATCCGACGGCGATGCGCCCATCTCGTCAACGCGTTGCGATTGGATTGCTGGGTTTTCCGCAGGACATTCGATGCATGCGTCTCAACGGTTTTCACCGAAATGAAGAGATCTTCGGCGATCTCCCGGTAGGTGTATCCGCGAGCGAGCAGACGTAGCACCTCGAGTTCGCGGGGAGTCAACGAATCCAGTTCCGGGTCGAGCGCAGGCTCCGGTGCTGCCGACAGACCGGTGAAGGAATCGAGAACGAACCCGGCCAGCCGCGGACTGAACACCGCATCCCCGCCCGCTACTCGCCGAATCCCTTCGGCGAGTTCGGTTCCCGAGATCGTCTTGGTCACATACCCTCGCGCGCCTGCCCTGATCACCGCGATGACGTCCTCTGCCGCGTCCGAAACGCTCAACGCCAGACAGACCGGCCCAGGATGGATCCCGCGCAACACCGACACACCCCCGCCATCAGGCATGTGTACGTCGAGCAAGACGACGTTCGGGTGGGTTGCGTTGATGCCTGCGACCGCCTCGGCGACCCCACCGGCTTCACCGACGACCTCGATGTCGGCGGCCGAACTCAACTCGGCGCGAACGCCCGAGCGAAAGACGGCGTGATCGTCGACCAGGAAGACGCGATACGGCAACGACGGGGGTGACGAGCTCAACTGGACTGCTCCTCGGGACGATGGTCACTTGCGAAGCCATTGCGTGGCATACAGATTCGAATCTCGGTACCTTTGCCGATCGTAGACCGCAGATCGACCTCGCCGCCGCGGCGTTCGATACGGCCACGAATGGACCGGGTGAGACCATGCCGGTCCTCCGAAACGGCATCCACGTCGAAACCTTTTCCGCGGTCGCGCACGAACACACTTACCTGCTCGGCTTCGACCTCTGCGAACAGATCGATGTCCACACAGCCGGAATGCTTGGCCGCGTTGACCAAAGCCTCTCGCGTCGCACCGAGGAGTGCGGTGAAATGCTCCTTCGGCAAACCACGCTCGGATGGCTCGTCACCCATTGCGACGTCACCGACCGTCACCGGAGTCACCTTCACTCCATGCTGATCCTCGACCTCGCCTGCGATGGTCCGCATGGCCGCAGCAAGGCTCGAATGCGCCGTCTCCCCACCACTGAACAGCCACTTGCGAAGTTCGCGCTCCTGGCCACGCGCCAATCGCATGACCTCTTGCGGACTTTCCGCTTGCCGCTGAATGAGGGCAAGAGTCTGCAGCACGGAATCGTGGAGATGCGAGGCGATTTCCTCACGCTCTTCGTTCCGGATGCGGGCCGCCCGTTCCGCATTGAGCGCCCGCAGCATCCGCAACCACAGTGGGACCGTGAGCAATCCCGCTCCGACGAGAGTGACGAACACCGCCAGCAACGACGAGCCGAGCGAATTCAGGTTGACTCTCGCGACAACGACGACACCGAGGCCGACGACGATCAGCGTTGTGCCACCGATGATTCGGGCCCAGGTGAGCACATTCGGCCGTTGCGGCAACCCGATTGCCGACCGCGGTCCCTCGGAGTCGAACTCCCGCCACACCAGCGCCGCACCGACGGCGACCACGACGATCGGAGCAATGACCGACCCCGCTGTCCCGCTGAACGCCCATGACACGGCGGCCGAGAGGCCCAGCCCCAAGATTGCAAACCCGATGGCCTGCTTGCGCTCCGCGGCGCTGGGCCGTTCGGTATCCGTTCCGCCTGGTGTGAAAATCCACAGCAGTCCATAGCCGACGATGCCTGCGCCCGCCATCGCCGCGAGAACGACGAAGGCGATCCGAACCTTGAGCACATCGACGCCGAGATGATCGGCTAGCCCGCCCGCAACGCCGCCGATGATCCGCCCACCGGAACGCCGAACCAGCCGGCCCTCCGAAGGGTCCGGCGCCGGTAGCGGATAACTGGCAGGCTGCACTCTTCGATACTGCCCGATTCGGCGCGCTCGCGGCATCGGGGATCGCCCTGATCTATTCGCCGATCCAGGCCGGTGGACATAAGAATCCGGGGAAAGATCAGGGTTCGCCCCGATGTGGGAGACCACCGCTATCACCACCATTGGTGGCATGAGGAATTCGACCTTCGCTGATCAAATCCACGAAATTTGGCGAACCCGGCCCGTGCGGCTACCCGACAAGGGTCCCGTCGCGGGCGTCGCCGCCGGCATCGCGTATCGGTACGGCGTCGATGCCGTCCTGATTCGTGTGGCATTCGTCGTCGCAACGATTTTCGGCGGCGCGGGCATCGTGCTCTACCTGGCGTCCTGGTTGTTCCTCAACCAGATCGGCGACGAGTCGTCGGTAGCCGAGTCCCTCTTCGGCAAAGGCCGCAGCTCGGAATCGCACACCAAGGCAATCGTCCTCGTCGTCGCACTCGCGATCGCGCTGACCACGATGGGCCCCATCGGTGTCGGCCTCGGTGGATCCGGACTGATCTCGACCGTTCTGCTGCTCGGCGGCCTCTGGTTGCTGCACCAGCGCCGGCCAGTCCCGCCACCGTTGCCCGCTGGCCATCTCCCCGTCGCTCCCATCACGGGCTATCCCGGAACCGGCTACACCACAAGTCGATTCAACCCGGCAGCAGGCGAAAGCCTCTTCACCGACCAGTACAGTCCCTACACCCGGTTGCCCGACCGCTACGTTCCCGACGTGCCTGCGGACGAGCCGGTCGCCGATACGCCGGCGGACGCGGCTGCCCCGACTGCCGGACCATCGCTGACGAAAGAGACGAAACAGACGAAAGTCGAGACTCTCTCCCAGACCGCGGGCTTCCCGGTCCAAGGCATGCCGCCTTCGTGGGATCCACTCGGTGTCGCCCCGTTCGCGTGGGATCTACCCGAGCCGACCGGAGCGGTCGCTGCACCGGAAAAGGTGGTCCGGCCGCGGTCACGGCTGACGTCGACCGTTCTCGGAATCGCGATCCTCGCGGCAGCAGGCACCTCCGCCGCTGCGTTCGCCGGAGCGGATTGGCTCTCACCTGGACGAATCGGTGCCATCTCGCTCGCAGTGATCGGGTTGGGGTTGATCCTCGGGGCATTCCTGCGACGCGGCTACGGCCTGCTCGTCGTGACCGGTCCGCTGACGGCTTTCGTCGTCGTCGCCTCGTTGCTCGGACCGGTCGATTTCGACGCCGCCACCCTGGGTGACAAGCAATGGAAGCCGACCACCGCTGCGGACCTGCAGTCCGACTACTCGCTGCTCCTCGGCTCGGGCAACCTCGACCTGCGCGAGCTCGAACTGTCCGAGAACAAGACGGTCGACATCGATGCGCAGCTGGCAGAGCTGAAGGTCCTGTTGCCCGCGAACCTGGACGTCCACAAAACGAGCACGATCTTCGCGGGCGAAGTCACCGGCATTCCCGATGGGACCGACGGTGGCGCGGACGGCACCAAAGGTCCAGTGCTGACCCTCAACATCAAGACCCGACTCGGCAGCGTGGAGGTACACCGTGGGTGACAACGAATCGACCAAGCGCGGACCATCCGCCCTCTTGCTGCTGCCCGGCCTGATCGCTGTCGCGGTCAGCGTGTGGGCACTCGCGGGACCGGATACGTGGGCGGCATTGACGGACAACCACGTCGGCTGGTTCTTCGTCGTCGCCGCCATCGTCGTCGGGGCCGTGCTGGTCATCGCCCCGAGTTCGAAACGCTAGCGAGCTACTCCCACTCGATGGTGCCCGGCGGCTTGCTGGTCACGTCGAGCACGACCCGGTTCACCTCCGCAACCTCGTTGGTGATCCGGGTCGAAATGCGTTCCAGCACTTCGTAAGGCAGCCGCGTCCAGTCGGCGGTCATCGCATCCTCGCTCGATACCGGACGAAGCACGATCGGGTGCCCATAGGTCCGGCCGTCGCCCTGCACGCCCACGCTGCGAACATCGGCAAGCAACACGACCGGACACTGCCAGATCTGGCCGTCGAGACCTGCCGCGGTCAACTCTTCGCGGGCGATGGCATCGGCCTGCCGCAAGGTGGCGAGCCGGTCGCGCGTGACCTCGCCTACGATCCGGATCGCCAGCCCAGGCCCCGGGAAGGGTTGGCGCCCAACGATTTCCTGTGGCAGGCCAAGCTCCCGCCCGACCGCACGGACCTCGTCTTTGAACAGCAGGCGCAGCGGCTCGACCAGCTTGAATTCCAAATCGTCGGGTAGCCCCCCGACGTTGTGATGACTCTTGATGTTGGCGGTCCCCGAACCACCGCCGGACTCGACCACATCCGGGTAGAGGGTGCCCTGAACGAGGAAGTCGACAGATTCGGCATGCGTCACTTCGGCCACCGCGCCCTCGAAGCTGCGGATGAACTCGCGACCGATGATCTTGCGCTTCTCTTCCGGATCGGACACGCCGTCGAGTTCGCCGAGGAACTTGTCGACCGCATTGACCGTGATCAGTTTCGCGCCGGTTGCGGCGACGAAATCCTGCTGAACTTGCTCGCGTTCACCGGCACGCAACAGTCCGTGGTCGACGAACACGCAGGTCAAACGGTCACCGATTGCTCGTTGCACCAGTGCCGCAGCGACCGCCGAGTCGACACCACCGGACAACCCGCAAATCGCATGACCGTCGCCGATCTGGTCACGCACTTGGGCGACCAACGATTCGGCGATGCTCGCGGCCGTCCACGTCGAGCCGATACCGGCAATGTCGTGAAGGAAGCGGCCGAGCACCTGCTGACCGTGCGGCGAATGCAAGACCTCGGGGTGATACTGCACGCCCGCAAGCCGGCGCTCGACATTCTCGAACGCCGCCACCGGTGCACCGACGCTCGTCCCGGTTACCGAGAAGCCTTGCGGCGCATCGGTGACCGCGTCGCCATGGCTCATCCATACCGGCTGCACGGCAGGCAGTCCGTCGTGCAGCACGCCACCGTCGACACTCAGATCGGTGCGTCCGTACTCGCGCGTTCCGGTGTTCGTCACGACGCCCCCGAGTGCCTGCGCCATGGCCTGGAAGCCGTAGCAGATACCGAAGACCGGGATGTCGAGGTCGAACAAGCGCGGATCCAACTGCGGCGCGCCTTCCGCGTACACGCTGGACGGACCGCCAGACAGAACTACCGCGAGTGGATTCTTGGCAGCGATCTCCTCGACCGTCGCCGTATGCGGCACGACCTCCGAGTAGACATTCGCCTCACGAACCCGCCGCGCGATCAGCTGCGCGTACTGCGCACCGAAGTCGACGACGAGAACCGGCCTGGCCTGGGGGGTATCTGACACCCGCCCAGTCTATTGGGCCCTCTGTGCGGCCTTCAGGCGCGGACGGCCAAACCGACCTTCTGAAATTCCTTGAGGTCCGAGTAGCCCGACTTCGCCATCGAGCGACGCAGTCCACCAACGAGATTCAAAGATCCGAACGGATCGTTCGACGGGCCGTTGAGCACCTTGTCCAAGCTCGGTCGAGAGCCACCGGGAGCCACAGGCAACAACGCGCCACGTGGCATCGACGGGTGCGCCGCTGCAGACGGCCAGTACCAACCGGCACCGGGGGCCTCCGCAGCGACCGCCAGCGGCACCCCGAGCATGGCCGCGTCGGCGCCGCATGCAATCGCCTTCGCGAGCTGCCCGGACGTCTCGATATCGCCGTCGGCGATCACATGCACATACCTGCCGCCGGTCTCGTCCAGGTAATCGCGTCGAGCCGCTGCAGCATCCGCAATGGCGGTCGCCATCGGCACGCCGATTCCCAGGACCTCACCAGTCGTCGTCGCACCTTCGAACGAGCCGTACCCGACGATCACGCCTGCGGCACCGGTACGCATCAGGTGCAACGCAGTCCGGTGGTCGCTGACGCCGCCTGCAACGACTGGCACGTCGAGCTCAGCGATGAACGTCTTCAGGTTGAGCGGTTCGTCGCCCGAGGGATCGACATGCTCGGCAGAAATGATCGTGCCGTGCACGAACAGCAGGTCGACGCCGGCCTGCACCAGCAGCGGCGTGAGAGCACGCGCGTTCTGCGGGCTCACACGGACCGCTGTGGTCACTCCAGACTCGCGAATCCGGGCGATCGCAGCCCCGAGTAGGTCCGGCTGCAACGGTGCGCTGTGGAGTTGCTGAAGCAGCGTGATCGAGGCATCGACATCAGCGTCCGACTCGGCAACCTCGATGAGCTGCTCGAGCTTCGCATCGACGTCGGCGTGCCTCGCCCACAACCCCTCGCCGTTCAAAACACCGAGGCCGCCTGCCTTGCCGAGCGCGATGACGGTGTCCGGCGACATCAACGCATCGGTCGGATGCGCCAAAATTGGGATATCGAACCGGTAGGCATCGATCTGCCACGCCGTTGACGCCTGTTGCGACGACCTCGTCCGCCGCGACGGAACGATATCGACATCATCAAGCTCGTACGTCCGACGAGCAGTTCTGCCCATGCCGATCTCGACGAGATCCCGCACTACGTGCCTCCTGTGTCTAATTTGCTTCGCTGCGCGAGCGGGCTTTTCGACGGTGTCTTCCCTCGTCGCTCCCGCTTCGCGGTCACGCTCCTCAGTCCAGACCCCGCCGGCCCGCTCGCTTGCTCAGCGGAGGCCAACTTACCTTGCTGCGTAGTTGGGTGCTTCAACCGTCATGGTGATGTCGTGCGGATGACTTTCCTTCAGCCCAGCGGCGGTGATCTGCACGAACTGCGCGTTCTGCAGCTCGGCGATCGTGTTCGCGCCGGTGTAGCCCATTGCTGCGCGGAGGCCGCCGGTGAGTTGGTGAATCACCTGGTTGAGTGGTCCGCGGAACGGCACGCGGCCTTCGATGCCCTCGGGAATCAGCTTCTCCTCGGACAGCACGTCGTCCTGGAAGTAACGATCCTTCGAGAACGACGAGGCCTGGCCCTGCCCACGCCCGGCCATCGCGCCGAGTGAGCCCATGCCGCGGTAACTCTTGAACTGCTTGCCGCCGACCAGAATCAGCTCGCCTGGCGACTCCGCCGTGCCGGCGAGCAGCGATCCGAGCATGGCCGTCGAGGCACCTGCAGCCAGCGCCTTCGCTATGTCGCCCGAGAACTGCAGACCACCGTCGGCGATGACCGGAACTCCGGCCGGCTTGCAGGCTGCGACAGCTTCGAGGATTGCGGTGATCTGCGGCGCACCGACTCCGGCGACAACGCGCGTGGTGCAGATCGACCCTGGTCCGACGCCGACCTTGACCGCGTCCGCGCCCGCCTCGACGAGCGCCAAGGCGCCGGCGCGGGTCGCGATGTTTCCGCCGACAACCTGCACGCGGTCGCCGACCTCGGCCTTGACCTTGCTGACCATCTCCAGCACCTGGACCTGGTGGCCGTGTGCGGTATCGACGATGAGGACGTCCACACCCGCCTCGGTCAGCAGCATCGCGCGTGCCCACGCGTCTTGGCCGACACCCACGGCAGCGCCGACCAGGAGCCTGCCGTCACGGTCCTTGGTGGCGAGCGGGTGCTGTTCGGTCTTGACGAAGTCTTTCACCGTGATGAGACCGGTGAGATGGCCCTTGCCGTCGACGATCGGGAGCTTCTCGACCTTGTGGCGACGCAGCAAGCCGAGCGCGGCTTCGGCGGTAACGCCTTCGCGGGCGGTGATCAACGGCGCTTTGGTCATCACGTCGGCGACTCGGCGACTCTGATCGACCTCGAATCGCATATCGCGATTGGTGATAATTCCCACAAGACTGCCGGCCGCGTCCGTCACGGGCAGGCCGGAAATCCGGAACCGCGCGCACAACGCGTCAACCTCGGCGAGCGTATTTTCCGGGTTGCACGTGACCGGATCGGTGACCATTCCGGCTTCGGAGCGCTTCACCGTCTCGACCTGAGCCGCCTGATCGGCAGCCGACAGGTTGCGGTGCAGCACGCCCATCCCGCCGGCACGCGCCATCGCGATCGCCATGCGAGCTTCGGTGACAGTGTCCATCGCTGAGCTGACGAGGGGGACTCGCAGCTCGATTTCCCTGGTCAGCTTGCTGGAGGTGTCGACTGCACTCGGAATTAGGTTCGAGGCGGCCGGAAGCAGCAGCACGTCGTCGAAGGTCAGCCCGAGCATCGCGATCTTGTTCGGGTCGTCACCACCGGTGCGCACATGCACTCCGTCCACCGGTCCGCGGGGACTACTCATCGATCGGGCCCTCCTGGGACATTCGGTAGTGACGGCACTGCGGGATCTCTAACTGATAACCCGTTGAATGGCTGGGCGGGAAGCATTATTCCCCAGCTGTGCATTCCATGGTATCGGCTCACGGAGTGGACGTGTCCCGCCTGCGGCTGGCGCAGACGTACCCGATCTGCGTACCGTTGACGTGTGCGCGACCATTTGCCTCCAGGCCTACCGCCGGACCCGTTTGCGGGTGACCCCTCGGATCCATCGGCTGCACTCGACGAGCTCGAGCCCGGTCAACCTCTCGATCTGCAGGAACGCCTCGCAGTCGAAGAAGACCTCGCCGATCTCGCGGTGTACGAAGCACTGCTCGCCGACCGCGGCATCCGCGGTCTGGTCGTGTCGTGCGAGGACTGCAAGCAGGATCACTATCACGACTGGGACATGTTGCGCGCGAACCTGCTCCAGCTTCTCGTCGATGGCACCGTGCGTCCGCACGAGCCCGCCTACGATCCGACGCCCGAGGCCTACGTCACGTGGGACTACTGCCGTGGCTACGCCGACGCATCGATGAACGAAGCGCTACACGGCGGCGACGGCTTCGACAGCTGAACGCCCGTGCCGCCCCGTGAGGGGCACGGAACGGCATGAACAACACGAAAGGCCCCCCGGAGTACCGGGGGGCCTTTTCGTTGGTGTTCGGTCCGCTAGCGGGTCAGGTTGCGCAAGCCTGGGATCTGCGGGACGGACGACTCGGACGTCGACCCTGACGTCTCGATCACAGGCGGTTCAGGTACCGGTGCGCTGTTGGCGGCGCTGGTCGGCGTCACCGGCGGCACGACAACCGGCGGGGGCTCACTTGAAGTGACAGGGGCCGGTGTCGTCGTCGTGACGGGTGCCTGTGTCGTGGTCGTCGTCACGTCGGTTGTGGTTGTCGTCTCCGGCGGAGTCGAGTCAGCGGGCTTCGGTGTCGGCGAGACAGTCACCGCCGATGAATCCCCCGGCACGAGCGCAGGATTCGGCTTCGGCGAGGTGCTCGGACTCGGCTTCGTCTCGACGGACACCGAGGACTCCGGCGATGTCGGCTGCGACGTCGTGTTCGAACCGGGCGCCGTCGGGAGCACCTTGGCGATCTGCTCGTTCAGCTTCTTCCACATCTCGAGCAGGGCGTCGCGATCCTGGGCGTCGTTGACGTCGGTGACGCGGGATGCCGCATGCTCCAGCTTCTCCTTGGCTGCAGCAGGCTTGCCGCTGTCGAGGAGCTTCTGCGCTTCTTCCAGGTCCGAGCTTGTGTCGATGTTCGCCATGGTCGAGTTCGCCTGTTCGCTGAACACGACCTGCTTGACCTTCCACAGCGGATCACCGGGCTCGGCGTTGTACGAGAACGCCGTCATTCCGCCGACGACCAGGGCAATTGCAGCAGCTGCTCCGACGATCGGCCTGACCAGTCGCAACCGTCCGCCGGCGTTGGCGCGGGCCGCCCTGGCACCGATCTCCTGGTTCACCGCTGCGAATACGGTGTCGATATCGGGCGCCGCGGGCAGCGGCGGCATCGTGAGCTCCGCACGCCAGTTGGCGAGCAGAGACGCTATTTGGTACTCGTCCGTGCTGTCTGTCGCGACAGGTCCGTCGCTCGCGATGGCATCGATCAGCTCGTCGTCACGTCGGACCGCTGCGATGTCGACCGGAGTACCGTCCACATTCGCGTCGGCGTAGGGATCGGCGTGCTGCGATCCCGCGCCGAAGCGGCCGCGCTTACTGTCCCTAGCCATACATTTCACCTGCCTTAGCTACCTGAGTCTTCAGTTTCGCGATCGCCCGGTGCTGGGCGACGCGTACTGCGCCTGCTGTGCTGCCAACGGCTGCTGCCGTCTCTTCCGCCGATAGCCCGACAACCAACCTGAGGATCAAAATCTCGCGGTGCTTTTCGGGAAGTGTCGAGAGCAAATCGTTCATTTGCCTGCTGGCCTCAGAATCGAGGGCCTGCTGCTCGGGGCCATTGTCGGTGGATATTACGTCTGGTACCTCGGCCATCGGGTCCGCTTTGTTACGCCCAGCATTTCGATGAGCGTCTGCGACCTTGTGCGAAGCAATTCCGTACACGAAGGCCATGAATGGCCGACCTTGGTCTTGATACCGAGGCAACGCGGTCATCACGGCGAGGCATACCTCCTGCGCCACATCGTCTGCGGAGAGCTGCCCACGCTCCGCAGATCCGACCCTAGCTCTGCAATACCGCACAACCAGGGGCCGGACAATTTCCAGGACGAGGGAGAGAGAGGCTCTGTCGCCCTGCGCTGCGGCAGCTACGGCGGAGTCCAACTCCTCACCCGTATTAGTCATCGTTAGCGAATTCCCTGGCGTTACAGTGGCACGTCCCCCACCGGGCATGCTTCCGCCGCGGCGGAACGGTAACAACAATAGCCACCGCGGTATCCCGCTCTTATCTCAACACTGCAGCGATCGGCTCAAGGTTGGTAGAACCGGCCACCGCGCCGGAAAATCAAGCTCGCACTCGCAGCAGCGATTTCGTTCGGGCAACCCGTACCTGCCAGCAGCATCGCCGCTGCCCAGCGCAGTGGAATCAAGCCGAACCGCGCGGACTGATCGACAACCTCCCGCGCCTCGGAGTGCGCCTCCGCCAGGCGGTCGGACGCGGCGAAACACGCCGCCACGAGCAGCGAAGACTTGACGCGGTGGCGCACCGACGGACCTGTGTCCGACAACTCCTTCGCCGCCTGCGCGTGTTTCATCGCACGTCGAGCGTCGCCACCGCCGAGTGCGAGTTCCGCTCCGACCCACTGCCGTCGGATGTGCTGACGCCACAACGCCTGGTCCGCGCCGGCAGCGTCGAGCATCTCGTCGCAGCGCTGGATGAGTCGGTGCCCCAATGCGAATCGACCGACGCCGAGGGCATCGGCTGCCAACCCCGTGAAACCATCGCAGCGAGCCGCGGTCGAATCGGTATCACTGCTTACCCCGTTGAGCAGTGCAAGAGCCGCACCGTCACGTTGGGCGGCAGTGCGATGCCAGCCGAGCTGGCGCAGCAACGAGGCTTCGGTACTCACGATGAGCGACTGCAGCGAGCGATCGGGACCGGCGAGCGACCGCGCGGCCCGCAACTCCGATCGGGCCCTGCCGTAGTGCCCTTGTCCACCGAGTGCCACTGCGCGTAGCCATGCGCTCCGCGCGTCGACGGCAGGCATGAGGCGGGCTCGGCCTGGATCGGCCCCGAACGCGACGGCCTCGAGGTCGGACTCTGACCCCGGGGGGAGCTCGCTGCGCACTGGGCAACCATAGTTCCTGCGGCGAGGACGAATACCGGCGGTGGATCCGAAACGGAATGGTTTGGATCGCGAGGATTTGTTTCGTTTGGGTTAATCTCGCAAAACGTCCGGATGACCAATTAACCGAAGTGCGCTCACAAACACCTTATCCAGACTTCTCGGACACCGATTTCGGTAACGAAACTGCGCCTTCACACTGCCCTCGCCGGGCCCTCCTGATGGCTGCGAGTCACATCTCGATTCGATAGCGAAATATTACCCTTGAGCTGCGAATATTCCTCACCGACGCAGGTCCGCAGCGCCGACATATGGCGTTCGAAAAGCAGCGTCGAGACTACCCGAGATCATGACGATCGGCGAAAGTAAACGGATTCCAGGTTAATTCTCTGAAATCAGGTTATGGAAATCGCCACCCAATCCAACTATTGACGTTATTTCAATACGCACCCTAACGTTGCTCATCGCCCACCAGTCTCGACGATTGCGACTGATCCGCACTACTTGACGACTCTCACGAGCTCGCACCACTAGGAGTTCACATGCCTGCACCGACACACCTACCCGGGCCGAACGCAGACATCTGGGACTGGCAAATGCGCGGTCTCTGCCGCGGAGTCGATTCCTCAGTGTTCTTCCATCCCGACGGCGAACGCGGCCGTGCCCGCTCCCAACGCGAGTTGCGCGCCAAAGAGATCTGCCGCCAGTGCCCCGTGCTCGCTCAGTGCCGCAACCACGCGCTCAACGTGAGCGAACCCTACGGAATCTGGGGTGGCATGTCGGAGACCGAACGCGAGCTCTACGCCCGCCGGATCCGCCGGCGCATGGCCGGATAGCCATACAGACCGAAGGACCCCTTCATGCAGTCAGCCTGCATGAAGGGGTCCTTCGGTCAATGCTCAGTGCCCGTGGCTATGCCCGTGCCCGGCATCTTCTTCCTCATCGGCAGGCTTTTCGACGATCGCCGACTCGGTGGTCAGGATCATCCGGGCCACCGACGCAGCGTTGACGACGGCGGACCGCGTGACCTTCACCGGATCGATCACTCCGTCGGCCAGCAGGTCGCCGTAGGTCAGCGTCGCGGCGTTGAAGCCGAAGCCTGGCCCGCCCTCGGCGACCTTGTTGACGACGACCGAGCCCTCGACGCCCGCATTCGTGGCGATCCAGAACAGCGGTGCCGAGAGGGCCGCCCGAACCACGGCCACGCCGAGCGCTTCGTCGCCGGACAGCGACGCAGCCAGCGCATCCAGTTCGAGTCCTGCGTGCACGATTGCAGAGCCGCCGCCGGGGACAATGCCTTCCTCGACAGCCGCCTTGGCTGCATTCACTGCGTCTTCGACGCGGAACTTGCGTTCCTTCAGCGCCGTCTCGGTTGCTGCGCCGACCTTGATGACGGCAACGCCGCCTGCCAGCTTTGCAAGCCGCTCCTCGAGCTTCTCCTTGTCCCAATCGGAGTCGGTGCGCTCGATCTCGGCACGCAGCTGACCGACTCGTGCGGCGACCTCGGCGGAACCGCCGCCGCCGTCGACGATGGTCGTGTCGTCCTTGGTGACGACGACGCGACGTGCCGAACCGAGCAGGTCCAGACCTGCCTCGCGCAGCGAGACACCGATGTCGGCGGTGATGACAGTGCCACCGGTGACGACCGCGAGATCCTCGAGGAACGCCTTGCGACGGTCGCCGAAGAACGGCGCCTTCACTGCGACGGCCTTGATGGTCTTGCGGATCGAGTTGACGACCAGGGTCGACAACGCCTCACCTTCGATGTCCTCGGCGATGATGAGGACCGATTTGCCGCTGGATGCGATCTTCTCCAGCAACGGCAGGAAATCTGGCAGCGAGCTGATCTTCTCGCGGTGCAGCAGGACGAGCGCGTCCTCCAGGATGGCCTTCTGCGCGTCGACGTCGGTGACGAAGTACGGCGACAGGTAACCCTTGTCGAACTGCACGCCCTCGGTGACGACGAGCTCGGTGAGCATCGTCGAGGACTCCTCGATCGATACAACGCCGTCCTTGCCGACGGTGGTCAGCGCCTTGCCGACCATGGCGCCGATCTCTTCGTCACGGCACGACACAGTCGCGACCTGACCGATCGCCTTCTCGCCGTCGACCGGAGTCGCCGCTGCGAGCAGGGCTTCGGAGATCCGGTCGGCGGCCTTCGCGATTCCCGAACCGAGTGCAATCGGGTTGGCACCGGCGGCGATGTTGCGCAAGCCTGCGCGAACGAGGGCCTGGGCGAGCACGGTCGCGGTGGTGGTTCCGTCACCGGCAACGTCGTTCGTCTTCGTCGCCACGCTCTTGACGAGCTGGGCACCGAGGTTCTCGAACGGGTCCGACAGATCGATGTCACGAGCAATAGTGACACCGTCGTTCGTGACGGTCGGTCCACCGAATGCCTTGGCGAGCACCACATGTCGGCCACGCGGTCCGAGCGTTACCCGGACTGCGTCGGCGAGCTTGTCGACGCCGCGTTCGAGAGCCCGCCGCGCGTTCTCGTCGAACTCAATAAGTTTTGCCATTGTTGTTCCGCTACTCCTGTTTCACGATCAGCGCGAACGCACACCGCCCCGGTTCCGAAATTCGGCGCCGGGGCGGAAGCGAGCTGGTTTCTTTCGAACGCCTGCTTGGGACTTACTTAGGTGACTTACTTGGTGACGACTGCCAGCACGTCGCGTGCCGACAAAATCAGGTACTCCTGGCCGCCATACTTGATCTCGGTGCCGCCGTACTTGCTGTAGATGACGGTGTCGCCTTCCTTGACGTCGACCGGAATCCGGTCGCCCTTCTCGGAGACGCGACCTTCACCAACGGCAATGACGGTGCCCTCTTGCGGCTTCTCTTTCGCCGTGTCGGGGATGACCAGGCCGGAGGCGGTCGTCGTCTCGGCCTCGTTGGCTTGGACGAGGATCTTGTCCTCGAGCGGCTTGATGTTCACGCTCGCCACGTTGAGCCCTCCACTTTCAGGGGTTGCATCGTCCGAAGCTGATCCTCGGACTTTCGATTGCTTTGCTTTGCGTAGATGTTGACCCTTCGCGTGACCCCGTCGTCGCGGGTGCCGGGACCAAACTCAGCGTCGACTAGCACTCTATACACGAGAGTGCCAGCGCTCAAGGGTGCCGTCTGCTCGAGCAGGTTTAGGGCTTCCAGAGTCGGGGAAAACGTGGCGAAACCACACGGCTCGATTTCCCATGTGATCTTCATTTCTGTAACGTTCAGATAACGGACAAGACTGTAGGGTCTTGAAGGAACAGTTAGCGGCGCGTTTGCGCCGGACGAACCGAACACCTGCGGCGGGAGGTGAGCGATGCGATCAGCACTGGGCATTTCAGCTGGTACCGAGGTCGTTTGCTCCGCCCTTCTGACCACAACTCCGAACGGCAACCAGGCCTTCGAGTACCGCGTCATGACCGCCGACGACGAGGCTAATACCGATCTGGGCGACCTCGTTGCCTCGTCGATCGATCTCATGACGACGCACGTGCACACCGAGACCATTCATCCCGCGGGAATCGCTGTCGCCTATCGCACGAAGGAACAGACCCAGGCGATTCGCTCCGCCGTCGGCTCACGCCGTCGCGATCTCCATCTCGTCCCGGAAGCGGCCGCAGCGATCGCCTACCTGCGCAGCACCGGCGAGGTCGCGCAGAACGCCACCATCGCCACGTTCGACCTCGGCGCCTCGGGACTCACCATCAACGTGCTGGACCAGGTCGACGGAACCGTGCTCGACTCCCGTCGAACCACGGCGGTCAGCGGCTCCACGATCGACGCCCTCGTCGCCGGGCATCTGCTTGCCGAGCACTACGCCCGCGAACGTGGCGAACGACCAGGCAACTCTTTGCTGACGTCGCGCGCCCGCGTCGCGAAAGAACATCTGTCGACCAACGACGCTGTCACCGTCGACCACGTGGCAGGGCGTCCTCTGCAACTGACCAGAGTCGATTTCGAAGCCATCATCGGTGACCAGCTCGACGACGCTGCCGAGTTCGCGAAGTCGGTTTTCGACGACGCCGAGCGGCGACCCGAAATCGTGGCGGTCATCGGTGGCGGGGCGAACATTCCCGCGGTGCGCACCCGACTCGCCGACGCGCTCGAGATCCCGATACTCGGCGTCGACGAACCCGAGGCTGTGATTGCGAAAGGTGCAGCACTGCTGGCCGATTCCGCCGGCCCATTGAGCTTCCCCGTCGTCAGTGTGGGTGCCGACGCCGCAGCGGGGACGTTCAGCAAGGTCGCGGGCGCCCTCATCGGCGCCTTCGTCGTGGTCGGGTTGATCATCGGATACGGCGTCCAAGCGTTGACGCCGTCGCCTGACGACACGAGCGGCGTTTCGCCTGCAGTTACCAGCGGGCTACAGACGACAGACTCGCAGGTTGCTGTCACGTCCGAGCCTGCGCCACCTATCGAGACCGAGACGGGGCCTTCGTTCCCGACCTACGAATCGGCGCAGGTCCCAACGACAACGGCCCGTCGCGTCGACCCGCCGGTTGTGACGACGACGATCGTGCGCCCGCCGATCACAACCACGCCCCCGCCGCCGTCGACGACGACCACTCCCAAGAAACCGGGTCCGACACTGCGCCCGGCTCCCGACCTGCCACTCATCCCGTGGCCGGAGATCGAGAAGTGGTTGCCGCGCCCACCGCAGCTCGGACCGACCGACAGCGTCACCGAGACCAACGCGACGACGGAATCCTCGGCGCCGGAATCACCCGAGCCACCATTTGCCCCTACACCGTTCGGACTGCTGCCACACTGAGGAGCTACGCGAACACCTGGCTGATCGCGACCGACAGCCCCGGGTCGGTTGCAGCCGACAACTCCGACGGTGCAGCACCACCGGCCACCAGATGGGCACCGAGCGCCGCGATCATCACCCCGTTGTCCGTACACAACCGAGGTTTCGGCACCCGCAGTGTCAAACCTGCGGCAGCGCAACGCTCCTCCGCGAGCGCTCGAATGCGAGAGTTTGCCGTGGCACCGCCGCCGAGCACGAGAGTTTCGACCCCGAGGTCCGTTGCCGCACGAACCGCCTTCATCGTCAAGACGTCGGCGACCGCTTCCTGGAAGCTCGCCGCAATATCTGGGATCGACAACGGTTCTCCAGCGCGTTCCTTGCTTTCGACGTAGCGCGCCACCGCGGTCTTGAGGCCGGAGAACGAGAAGTCGTGGCGGCTGTCGCGCGGTCCGGTCATTCCGCGTGGGAACGCGATTGCAGACCGATCACCAAACTGCGCCGCCGAATCCAGCGCCGGACCGCCAGGGAAGCCGAGGCCCAGAAGCCGCGCGACTTTGTCGAAGGCTTCACCCGCCGCGTCGTCGACCGTGCTTCCCAGTTCCACGATCGGTTCGCTCAAGTCGGTCACGTGCAGCAGGTGCGTGTGCCCGCCCGAGACGAGAAGCGCGACGCACGCAGGCATCGGTCCGTGTTCGAGAGTGTCGACTGCAACGTGGCCGCCGAGATGATTCACCGCATAGAACGGCACGTCCCACGCGGCGGCATAGGCCTTCGCCGCAGCGACGCCGACCAGGAGCGCTCCGGCAAGCCCAGGTCCGATCGTGACCGCCAACGCGTCCGGAGTGCGGATTCCGGCTTGGGCCAACGCCTCCCGCATGGTCGGCACGATCGCTTCCAGGTGCGCACGCGATGCGATCTCCGGGACGACGCCACCGAATCGCGCATGCTCGTCGACGCTCGACGCGACCGCATCGGCCAGCAGTTCGCACGTGCCGTCCGGGCGCCACCGCACGATGCCGACACCTGTCTCGTCACACGAACTTTCGATTCCCATGACGATCATGAGCCGGCCACTTCCCCACTCGCGGCGAAACGCGCTGTGCGGCGCATCGTGTAGGCGTCGGCACCGCTCGGCTGGTAGTAGCGCGGCCGAGTACCTACGATGGTGAACCCCGCCTTGCGGTACAACGTGATTGCGGGTTCGTTGTCGGTCCGTACCTCGAGAAACACTGGACCGCCATGCATCTCGGCCACGTCCAGGAGCACTCCCAACAACCGCGCACCGATGCCTTTGCCTTGATATTCCGGATCCACACCGATCGTGTGAATCTCCGACTCAGGCGCAATTCTGTTGCCCAGCATGGCAACTCCGCCATAACCGACGAGCAGATCGCCTGACCGTGCGGCGAAATAACGGTTGTGACCTGCTGCAAGCTCGCTGCGGAATGCGGCTTCACTCCACGGATCATCGCCTGGAAACAGCACTCGCTCCAGCGCGGCACAGCGCGGTGCATCCGCCTCGGTCAATGCTTCGATAGTGATCATCGCGCCGCCGCCGGCCGTTCGACGGCATCAGGGCGCCGAAGATAAAGCGGGACAAGAGGTTCGGGCTCGGCACCGGATTGCAGTGCGGCGGCTACCGAACCCACCAAGCCCACCGGAGACGGGCTCTCGATCGACGCGACCGGTAGGTCGAATCCCGCGGCATGAGCCGGCGAACCGGCGATGAGCTCAGCGCCTGCGACGTCGAGATCGGCAGGCTTGCAGACGTGCGGACCGTCGATACGACGCCTGCCGCTGTAGCGCGCCCAATACACCTCGCGGCGGCGAGCATCGGTGACCACCAACAACTCTCGGTCGGCCGTAACATCGAACGCAATCGCATCCAGACTGCACGTTCCGTGCACAGCGATGCCGAGCGCATCGGCGAACGCGGCTGCAGTGGCCATTCCGACGCGCAAGCCGGTGAATGGTCCGGGACCAGCTCCCACCACCACTGCCTCGAGATCAGCTGGGCGCAAACCTGCTTCGGCCAAACTCTCCAGAATCAGCGGAGTCAGAATCTCGGCGTGACCACGCGGATTCGTTGTCGCGCGACTGGCCAGCGCACGGACCGTTCCGTCCGCGGCGAGCTCGACGACGCCCGTCGTGACCACTGGTGTCGCGGTATCGATTGCCAGCAGAATCACGACCGCCACTCCCACTGCACGGTCCGGACATCGGACTCCGGCTCACGTCGCAAGCGGACCAGCAAGTGCCGATCGGCAAGGTGTTCGACCAGACCCTCGCCCCACTCGACAACGACGACCGCGTGTTCGAGATCGGTATCGAGGTCCAGCGCGTCTAGCTCGTCTAGCGGATGTGGGCCCGCGCCGAGGCGGTAGGCATCGACGTGCACCATCGGCACCGGAGGTCCGTCCACTCGCTCGCCTGCGGGATGGCTGCGCGCGATGATGAACGTCGGTGACGTCACGCGGCCGCGGACACCGAGACCAGCCGCAATCCCCCTCGTCAGCGCCGTCTTTCCGGCGCCGAGCGGTCCGTCGAGGACGACGAGATCGCCTGCCTTGAGCTCTGCCGCGAGCGCAGCACCGAAGGCTTCGGTGTCGGCCGTCGTCGGCAGTTCTCGCTCAGCCAACGCGGACCCGCTTCGGCGTGCTCTGGTACACCCTCGCGCGGTCGAGCAATCGGTCCAATGCGTCGTTGACGACGTCGGGGAATTCCAGGTGGACCATATGGCCGGCACCCTCGACCCGAACGAGCTCGCTGTTGGGAAGCGCTTCCGCAATCTTCACTGCACCGGCGAACGGGATGACCATGTCGGCGTCGCCTGAGAGGACGAGGGCCGGAATGTCTTCGAGCACAGGCAACGTCGCGGTCTCGTCGTGCAATTCCAAAGCCTTCAAGAACTTTACGATCGTGACGACGGAGGTGTCGTCGATCATCTCGTAGGTGAATTTGGCGAGACTCGGACTCACATCGGTCCGAAACGATGCCGCGTGCAGGATCGGCCAGATGACAGTCCGAGCGGTGACGCGCCCCAACTGGACGAGTCCCGGCGATGCGCGAACCACGAGCCGAAAACCGTCGAGAGCAGGGTTGTGCAGATTTCGGCCGAGTCCATTGCGTGCGATCCCCGCCGCGGTGGTCGACAGCAGCCCGATGCCGACAACTCGACTCGCAAACAGTTCCGGAAACTGGCGCGCCGTAGCGAGGACCGTCATACCACCCATCGAATGCCCAACCAGGACAACAGGTCCGGTGGGCGCGACCGCGGCGATGACGGAATTGAGGTCTCGGCCGAGTTGCTCGATCGAGGAGTGCTCGTCAGGCGGTTCACCGGACAGCCCATGGCCGCGCAGGTCGTAGAACACCATCCTGACATCGTCCCAGCGGTCCGCGAGCAGTTTGCGTTGCAGATGAAACGACGTCATCCGATTGCTGAAACCGTGGCTGAACACCATCGTGATCGCGGCATCGGGCGACCCACATTCGCGCACGGCGATTTCCACCCCGTCGTCTGCGATGACGGTGCGTGCGCGATCGGAATCGATCACACCGAAATTCTCGTCGGCGAACGGGTCACCATGCTTACGCTTGGCAACCTTGCGGACCGCGTGCGCTCCTGCCAGCCCGGCGAGGGCTACCGCGCTGACCGCGCCGCCGACCACCCCAGCGCGTTGGCGCTTCATGTGGTCTCCTCCCCGCCGACATGCCTGCGCACGGTCCGGCCGCGCATCCCGGTGACGATTTCGTAGTGAATTGTGCCCAGCGTATCGGCCCAGTCTTGAGCGCGCGGTCCACCGCGATCGCCGGTGCCGAACAGCTCAGCTTCGTCACCCTCCTCGACGCCACCGCCGTCCGGTCCCAGATCGACGACGAACTGGTCCATGCACACGCGGCCGATCGCGGGACGACGAATGCCGCCCAACAGCACGTCGAACTTGCCACCCAACAGGCGAGGAACGCCGTCGGCATATCCCACTGGCAGCAGGGCAACCACGGTGTCGCGGGGGGCGATCCATTCGTGGCCGTACGAGACGCCTTCGCCGGCCGCGACTTCCTTCACCAGCGCGACGCGAGCTTTCGCCGACATGGCAGGAATCAGATCGAAATCGCCCAGTTCGGGAACCGGAGACAGTCCGTAAACGGCGATTCCCGGGCGCACCATATCGAACTGCATATCCGGCCGGGTCACCGTCGACGCAGAGTTGGCGAGGTGGACGAGCTCGGGCACCAACCCACGGGCTTTCGCTGCGGCGATCGCGTCGAGAAATCGCTCGCGCTGCTTGTCCACGACGGGGTTGTGCGGCTGATCGGCCAGCGCGAGGTGGCTGAAGATCGCGCGCAGCCGGACCGTTCCTTCCCGGCCCAGCCGGACCAATTCATCGAGCACTCGCGGGTATTCGAGCGGCGACGCGCCGTTGCGGTTGAGTCCGGTATCCACCTTGATCGTGACGGTGGCGGGTTCTCCGACAGCTTTGGCTGCCGACGCAATCGCATTCAGATGTTTGACGGACGCGACGCCGATTTCGATGTCCGCGGCGATGGCGGCCCCGAAGTCTGCGTCGGAGGTGTTCAGCCAGGTCAGGATCGGGGCTTCGATTCCTGCGGCGCGCAGCTGCAATGCCTCGTCGATCGTGGTGACACCGAGTTCACGCGCCCCGGCTGCCAGCGCGGCTCGTGACACCTCCACTGCCCCGTGGTTGTACGCGTCTGCCTTCACCACTGCCATCACTGCGGCGTCGCCTGCGAAGCGGCGCAGCACACGCACGTTGTGGCCGATCGCGTCGAGATCGATGACGGCTTCGGCCTGCGGAGTGGTCAGGGACTGGTTGGAGAGCACTAGAAAATAGTGCCACTTCCCGAACGAAGGCTCACAAGACGTACGTCCGAACGAGCCGGATAGCAGGCGTGACGTGGGACAACAGCGGCGATGCCGAGATCGGTGCAGACCCCTCCGCTGCCAAATTTGCCGCGAGCGAGTGCACGCGCGCTGCCATCGCCGCAGCAATCGCAGGTTCGAGTCCGGCGGCAAGCAACGCACCGATGATCCCCGACAGGACGTCGCCCGATCCAGCGGTCGCCGCCCAGGACCCGCCTGCCTCGTTCACATAGGTCGGCGCGCCAGGCGCGGCGATCACTGTCGCGCGGCCTTTCAGCAGCACCGTCACGCCCCACGCTTCGGCCAGCTTTCGGACGGCGCCGACGCGATCGGGGCCGGGTGCTGCTCCGGCGAGTCGTTCGAACTCCCCAGCGTGGGGAGTGAGCAGCGTCGGTGCTTGCCGGAAGCGGACGAGATGAGGGTGCGTGGCGAGCAAGGTCAATGCGTCCGCATCGACGACGACCGGCAGGTCGGTGCCGAGCACGCGTTCGAGAATGTCGAGCGCGGAGTAGTCGGTCCCACATCCAGGCCCGACCACCCACGCCTGCACCCGGCCGACAGAGTCGAAGTCGGGCGCCGCTACCACTTCCGGCGAATGCGCGAGGACCTGGTCCGTAGCCGAACCGACGTACCGCACCATCCCCGACGTCGCGGCAACCGCACCGCCGGTGCACAGGACTGCGGCACCCGGGTAGCGGGCACTGCCTGCGCGAATACCCACTACGCCTTGCGTGTACTTGTCATCGGTCGAGCGCGGGATTGGCCACAAGCTGCCGACTTCGGCGATCTCCATGGCCTGCAGGTCCGCATCAACCAGCCGTAATCCGATGTCTACCAATTCGACTCGGCCACACCACGGCGCCGCCAAAGCGTGCACGCGTTTGTAGGCACCGAATGTCACTGTCACGTCGGCACGTACGGCAGGTCCGTCGACGGCCCCGCTATCGGGATCCACTCCACTCGGCAGGTCGACGGAAATGATTGGCGCGCGGACCTTTCCGACGAGGTCAGCGGCGGCCGGTCGCAGCGGGCCATGCCCGGAGATTCCGACTATGCCGTCGACCACGAGGTCCGGCGTCCCGATATCGGTCGCGACGCGTCCTCCCGACTTACGCAACGCGGCAAGCCCTTTCGAGTGGGCTCGCGCCTGGTCGAGCAACACTGCGCGGACAGCCACACCGCGACGTCGTAGGAACGCACCCGCGAACAGCGCGTCACCGCCGTTGTCGCCGGACCCGACCAACAACGTCACGTTCCGCCCGCTCACGCCACCCGTGCGGGTTCGCAGCTCGGCAGCGACGACGCGAGCCAGTCCGTACGCCGCGCGCTGCATCGGCACACCCTCGCGAACACGCGTGAAGAGGTCGGCCTCTGCCGCCCGGACCTGGTCAACCGAGTAGTAGCCCCGCATATCTGGCGAGGCTACGCTTGCGCACCATGACCGCCCACCGACGATTCGCTTCGAAGTTGCGACACATCGCGCTTGCCATGTTGCTGCTGGTCTTGCTGGCCGCGTGCGGGGGTAGCGATTCGGGCTCCGATGCAAGTTCGCCGTCGGCGGAGACCCCTCCACCCGCGAACGCTGTCGACGTCAAGGACATGCGGTTCAGCCCCTCGGCGATCACCGTCAAAGTCGGCGACACGGTCACCTGGCGGTTCGACGACAACGGCCGACCGCACAACGTCACCGGCGACCAGGACGCCGCGGCGATCATCAAGAGCCCGATCATCAAGAAGGGCGACTACAGCGTCACGTTCACGAAGCCGGGCGTCTACCACTACACCTGCACACTCCACGCGCAGATGACCGGCACGGTCACAGTCGAATAGGTCGTAGGTTCGCCCCCGCGATACCCTCGAGCCGAAGCTTTCAGTTGTGGATGAGGAGACAAGCGGTTGGACGAGCCCCCGCGCGGCCGGTTTCGCAAGTTGCTCGGCGGCGGTCGCAAGAAGTCGAAAGCGCCTGTTGCCGAGGACGATTCGCCCGTCGTCGACGATGTCGAAGAGCCTGCCGAAGTCGAACCCGAGCTCGATCTGTTCGCCGAGCCCGAACCGGACGAAGCACCCGAACCGGTCGTCGAGCCGGAGGTCGATGAGACCGAGGCATTCGAGGCTGACCCGGTCGAGGAGCGGCAGGCGGCAAAGCACGCCAAGGTCGAGTCGAAGAAGAATCGCTGGGTCGTGATCGCCGCCGCGGTTGTGGCGATCGCAGCAATCGCAGGCGGCGTCATCTTCTGGGCGGTCACCGCTCGCAACAACAACGACGACTCGGCCACCCCCGCGCGCGTCAGCCTGCTTCCCGCCCGACCGACGACGTCCGCGCCCCCGCAGGAAACCGGCGACGTCGTCGTCCGCGTAGCCGGGTCGTTCTCACCGCCGTCGGTGACGATCAAGGCCGGGCAGACCGTCACCTGGATCTTCGATGACGGCGGCAAGAAGCACGCAGTTCAGGGCTTGAAAGACATCGGCCAGATCATCAACGGACCGGTCATGATCGAAGGCAAGTACACCGTGCTCTTCGACCGCCCGGGCACCTTCGAATACATCGACTCGCTGTTCCCCGACTCGCGCGGCAAGGTCATCGTCGAAAAGTAGTCGTGAGTCTTTTAGGAGTCTCTGGACTCCTAAAAGACTCACGAGTCATTCGACGGTGACCGACTTCGCGAGGTTGCGGGGCTTGTCGACGTCGAAGCCGCGTGCTTGGGCGACCTCGGCGGCGAAAACCTGCAACGGCACCGTCGAGAGGAGCGGTTGCAGCAGGGTCGAGGCGGCGGGAATCTCGAAGAGATCGTCGGCGAACGGCCTGACCGTGTCGTCGCCTTCCTCTGCGATCACGATCGTCCGCGCACCACGGGCCTGGATCTCGCGGATATTGCTCAGCAGCTTCGAATGCAGGACCGCGCGACCCTTGGGCGATGGCATCACCACGATGACGGGCAGGCCGTCCTCGATGAGCGCGATCGGCCCGTGCTTGAGCTCGCCGGCGGCAAAGCCTTCCGCGTGCATGTAGGCCAGCTCTTTGAGCTTGAGTGCGCCTTCCAGCGCGACCGGGTAGCCAACGTGCCGACCGAGGAACAACACCGTCGACGAATGGGCCAATTCGCGAGCCAGGGCCCGGACCGGGTCCATCGTCTGCAGCACGCGAGCGACGAGGTCCGGCATCGCGGCGAGGTCGTGGTACTCACGCGCTACCTCGTCGGGATATTTGGTGCCACGGGCTTGCGCAAGGGCGAGCCCGACCAAGTAGTTCGCCGTCACCTGCGCGAGGAACGCCTTGGTCGACGCGACCCCGATCTCCGGTCCTGCCCGGGTGTAGAGAACGGCATCGGCTTCGCGAGGAATCTGAGCGCCGTTGGTGTTGCACACCGCGAGGACGCGGGCTTTCTGTTCTTTCGCGTGCCGCACGGCTTCGAGGGTGTCTGCGGTCTCCCCGGATTGGGAGATCGCGAGCACGAGCGTCGAGCGGTCCAGCACGGGGTCGCGGTAACGGAATTCCGACGCCAGTTCGATTTCGACGGGCAGCCGGGTCCAGTGTTCGATGGCGTACTTGGCGAGCAGACCCGAGTGGTAGGCGCTACCGCAGGCGACGACGAACACCTTGTCGACCTCGCGAAGCTCCTGATCGGACAGCCGTTGCTCGTCGAGCACGATGCGGCCCTTGGCGAAGTGCCCGATCAAGGTGTCGCGAACGGCCGCGGGCTGCTCCTCGATCTCCTTGAGCATGAAGTAATCGTGGCCGCCCTTCTCGGCGGCCGCGAGATCCCAGTCGATGTGGAAGGGGCGAACCAAAGCCGTGGCGTCCGTGCCATCGAAACTGGTGACTGTGTAACCCTCGGCGGTGATCACGACCATTTGGTCTTGCCCGAGTTCGACGGCGTCGCGGGTGTGCTCGACGAACGCGGCGACGTCGGACCCGATGAACATCTCGCCGTCGCCGACGCCGACCACCAATGGGGTCGACCGCCTGGCCGCAACGATGGTGTCCGGGTGATCGGCATGGGTGAAGACCAACGTGAATGCGCCTTCGAGGCGTCTCAGCACCGACAACGCGCTCGCTGCGAAGTCACCGGCCGTGTCGCCTTCGGCGTACGCACGCGACAGCAGGTGGACCGTCACCTCGGTGTCGGTATCGCTGAGGAAAGCGACGCCCTCTTTTTCGAGTTCGACGCGCAGCGGCGCGAAGTTCTCGATGATGCCGTTGTGGACGACGGCGATCTTGCCGGTCACATCGCGGTGCGGGTGGGCATTGCGGTCGGTCGCGCGGCCGTGGGTTGCCCAACGGGTGTGTCCGATTCCGGTATGACCACGGAAGGCATCAGGGCCCGCTTCGTCGAGCTCGGCCTCGAGATTCGCGAGCTTGCCGGACTTGCGTTCGATCGCGACGCCGCCCGCCCCGTCGAGTATCGCGATGCCCGCGGAGTCGTAACCGCGGTATTCCATCCGCCTCAGCGCCTCGACCACGACACCTCGCGCCTCGCGATGGCCGACGTACCCAACGATTCCGCACATGGTTCACCAGGGTACTGGGGTCACCAGCACCTTCGGACCACCTACCACTGCCATCTTTTGCAAGCAAGGACCCCGGTCGGCCCGCGAACCAGCCCTGACATCGGATAACGTCTTGCTTTGTGGCGTCCTCTGTGAAATCCCTCTTAGCTGAGCTCGCGAACCGCGGTCCGCATCGAGTGCAGCGTGGAGACCTGGCGATCGTGGGACAGTCCGGCGTGGTCTACTCGCCCGCCGAAGGCCTGAATCTGCCGGCGGTGGCATTCGGGCACGGCTGGATGACGAACGTGGACAACTACAAATCCTTGCTGCAGCACCTCGCGTCCTGGGGCATCGTGGCAGCCGCCCCGAACAGCGAGCGCGGGTTGTTCCCGTCGCACCTCGGTCTTGCCGCCGACCTACGCACCACCCTCGACATCTGCGTCGGTGTGCGTCTCGGCGCAGGCGGGATCAGCGTCCACCCGGAAAAGCTGGCATATGCGGGCCACGGTCTCGGTGCGGGAGCTGCCGTGGTCGCAGCAGCTCAGCACTTGGAGGTTGCCGCTGTTGCCGCACTCTTCCCGGCGCCGACTACTCCGCCGTCCGAGGTCAGTGCCGAGCACGTCGCCGTACCTGGGCTCATCTTGTCCGGCACCGACATGGGCGCCATCGACTCGAATGCGAAGAATCTTGCGGCCGCATGGGGCGGTACTGCGATCCTGCGCACGATCGACAAAGCGACGGGCAACGGGCTGCTGGAGGGGCGACGGGTCATGTCGGCGCTCGGCGCGGGCAAGCCGGAGAAGAAGACGCAATCGACAGCGCGTGCGTTGCTGACCGGTTTCCTGCTCTACACCGCAGGCGGGGACAAGAAGTACAAGGACTTTGCCGACCCGGAAGTCGAGATTCCCAAGACTTCGCTTGTCGATCCGCTCGCCGAAGAAGACGAGGACTCGGGGCGCAGGTCGCCGCTCGGTCAGATCAGCCAGCTGTTGGGTCGATAGGTCTGCGGTTCGTCGTCGAGTTCCGGCTCTTTCGGTGGTTCGACGACCGGGGCAGGCTTGTCCGCGTACGCTTCGTCGGCTAATTCACGTGACCGCCGGTCGGCTCGCTTTCGCGCCTCGTCGAGTTCGTCGCGTAGCCGATCGACGCGGCGGCGATACTCCGCGGCGATCGACTCGATCTCGCGGCTCCAACTCACAGGGGTCCGGCCTCGGACAGTTCGACGTCCGGTGGATCGATCTCGAGCGCAATGCCACCGACAGGTGCATCGACGACCTGCGGTGGGGTTTCCGACAGTCCTGTCAGCAACGCTTCGCTGCGGCTCGGCTCGGCGGGCTTCGATGAATTCGGCATCGGATATGCGCTGCTGTCAACGGAATTCATCGAACCCGTCAACGATTTGTACATCGCTTTCGTCGCGATGTCGGATTCCTTACACAACTCGTCGACCACCTTCAGCTGCGCGTCGAGTAGCGGGACGAACACCTCACGTAGCCACACCGCGCAGCGCGTTGCGACGTGCTCTCGCGCGGGGGCAATCGGCAACAAGGCAAGGGCGAGGTCCACCGTGAGATCCGGGAAATGCGTCGCGAGCGAGACCGACAATGGCAGCGTGACACCGTCGGTTACGGCCTTCGAACCGGCGACGATGACCGCGATATCGTCCGCGGTCTTCCCGGCGACGCGCTCCTCGGTGAGTCCGCCGACGACGTCGGACTTGGCATGGACGACGTCGCGCAAGCCGTCGGCGGCCGCAGTCATCGTGGCGAGAACCTCGCGGAGTTCCGACCGACTCGCGCTTGCCCGATCGAGCAACCGCGCCAGATGGTCCTGGGCAGCCGCAGACGACGCGTCGTCCGTCCACGCTGATTCGAGCGCACGAACGTGCGTGCGCTGCCCGTCTGCCTCGGCGTCGAGCGCGTCGCAGACCTGTGCGATGGCATCGGTATCCGCCTCTAACACGTCGAGCTTCATTCCCCGTTGCGCGTTGTAGCGCGCCAAGAGTTGCTCGACTTCGATTGCCCGGCCCGTGACCTCGCCGTATGCGGGCAGAAACGCCGCGAAGTGCGACAGACCGTGCGCACCGGCGTCGAGAATCTCATCGACAGAGCTCATGTGAGCAGGCCGTCGAACGTCGCTGCGATTTCATCGTCTTGGCGTCGATATGCCAGAGCTGTGGCGTCGACCGCAGCCGCGGCAGCAGCAGTCGCCGCCTGCCACGACCCGATGACTGCCCCGATCCGCGCATAGCCCGCACTCATTGCATGCCCCTCAGCCGCGAACTCGCGCCCCGCGGCGTCAGCACCGAATGCGCAGTTCTCCGCCGCAGCTGCCGCGTCACCGACCGTCGCTGCGGACGCAGCGAGCAACGTGACTGATTCACGTACTTCGTCGAACTTGATATCCACGAGACCCACCCCCGATTCGGCACGATATCAGCCGCCCCAGCGCCGAGCTACCGGACAGCGGCAACCAGTTCTGCCAGGTCATCGGCAAGTTTTTGCGCCTGGTCGAGTTCGGTAGCTTCCACCATCACACGTACGAGTTCTTCTGTTCCACTGGGGCGCAACAAGACTCGACCGTTGTCGCCGAGCAGTGCCGCGGCCGCCTCGACGGCGTCGGCCACTGCCGGTGCAGTTGCGACGGCCGCCTTGTCCGTCACACGAACGTTCACCAGAACCTGCGGCAGCGTCTTCATCACGCCGGCCAACTCGGCGAGCGGCTTGCGAGTCTGCGCCATCCGACCGAGCACCCGCAGCGCCGTGAGGATTCCATCGCCCGTGTTCGACACCGCAGGCAGCACGACATGACCGGACTGCTCGCCGCCGAGGGAAAACGGTCCGTTGCGCAGCTCCTCGAGCACGTAGCGATCGCCAACGGCAGTCGTCTTCACCGCGATGCCGGCTTCTCGCATAGCGATATGCAGCCCGAGATTGCTCATGACCGTCGTCACGAGCGTGTTCTGTGCAAGATCGCCGGACTCACTCATCGCGATCGCCAGCACCGCCATGATCGCGTCGCCGTCGACGATGGCACCACTCGCGTCGACCGCAAGACAGCGGTCCGCGTCCCCGTCGTGCGCGAAACCGACCTCGGCTCCATGGGCCACGACCGCACGCTGCAGGTCCTCCATATGGGTCGAGCCGCAGCCGTCGTTGATGTTCAGTCCGTCGGGCGACGCGTTGATCGCAATCACTTCGGCGCCGGCGGCGGTGTACGCAGCCGGACCGAGCAGCGAGGCGGCGCCATGCGCGCAGTCGACGACAACCTTGATGCCGTCCAACCGGACAGTGTTGGTCGCCGCGAGATGGTCCAGGTACTTCTCCCCCGCATCGGCGATCATGTGGACACGGCCGATTCCAGCTCCCGTCGGTCGGCGCGCGGCGCCACGTTCGAGAGCAGCCTCGATGCGGTCCTCGACGTCGTCGTCCAGCTTGTGCCCACCGGCAGCGAAGATCTTGATTCCGTTGTCCGGCATGGGATTGTGCGACGCGGAGATCATGACACCGAGACACGCCGAGTAGGCATCGGTCAGATACGCGACCGCCGGGGTCGGCACCACACCAACGTTCAGCACGTCGACGCCGGCGGCAGTCAGACCTGCTGTGACCGCGGCTTCGAGCATTTCACCGCTCGCGCGGGGGTCTCGGCCGACGACCGCGGCAGGACGAGTGCCCATGGTGGGCTCGGACGCGAGCACGTCTGCGGCTGCACTGGCAATCCGCAGCGCGAGTTCTGGGGAGACCATCTCGTTCGCGAGACCGCGCACACCATCGGTGCCGAACATTCGACCCATAGAGCAGAACTCCTTCAAACCGTGGAAAGAAAACGAAGAGAGCAGGCGCCAAGTATGACGCCTGCTCCCTTTCCGTACTGCGCCGAAGCGTTAGATCAACGCTTCGAGTACTGCGGTGCCTTGCGGGCCTTCTTGAGGCCGTACTTCTTGCGCTCGACGGCGCGCGGGTCACGCGTGAGGAAACCTGCACGCTTGAGCGCCGGGCGATCGTCGGGGGTGACCTCGATCAGTGCGCGAGCGATCGCCAGACGCAGCGCGCCTGCCTGACCGGACGGGCCGCCACCGTGCAGCAGCACGACGACATCGAAGGACTCGGCGCGATCGACGAGCACCAGCGGCGACTTGACGAGCTGCTGGTGCACCTTGTTCGGGAAGTAATTCTCCAGCGTGCGGCCGTTCAGCTTGAACTGGCCAGTGCCTGGGGTCAGGCGAACACGAGCGACGGCTTCCTTACGGCGACCCACAGTCTGGATCGGACGATCGATCACGATCGTCACAGGCGCCCGCTCGGCAACCTCGGTGTACTCGTCTTCGACAACCTCGACTGCGTCCTCGGCGAACTCAGCGATCTCGTTGGGTTCGGTCACTGGGACACCTGCTTGATCTCGAAGGGAACCGGCCGTTGCGCCTGGTGGGGGTGATTCGGGCCTGCGTAGACCTTCAGCTTGCTGCTGATGACGCTAGCGAGCTTGTTCTTCGGGATCATGCCGATGATGGCCTTCTCCACGAGACGGTCTGGGGTCTTCGACAACACCTCGCCGACAGAGCGCGACCGAAGTCCGCCCGGGAAGCCTGAGTGGTTGTGCAAGAACTTGCCGGTGAGCTTGTTGCCAGAGATGGCAACCTTGTCGGCGTTGATGATGACGACGAAATCGCCGCCGTCGACGTTAGGGGCGTAGGTCGGCTTGTGCTTACCGCGCAGCAAGTTCGCTGCTTGAACGGCAAGACGGCCGAGCACTACGTCAGTGGCGTCGATGACGTGCCACGTTCGGGTCACGTCACCTGCCTTGGGGCTGTACGTAGGCACAGTGCTTCCCTGTCTGTTCGTAGGTGGTGCCAGCCACAGCGAGCGGTCGAGTTGATCCCCGGCGGCTAGTGGAGACCCGGGACTCGCGTTACGACTTTCGAAGGCCGTACCGCACGCCAACCGAGAAGACTACCGGGCTGCATACAGGCAGGTCAAAACGCGCATACGCACGCGAGATCAGCTCGACTTCTTCAGCCGCAGTTTGCGCAGGGTGAAGAACGCCAGGATCAACCCGATCGCGAAGAGCACGCCGATGTCGAGCGCCCAAATCTTGTCTGTGTGCTTCCACAAGATGTCGCCCGGCTGCGGGACCGGACCGCGTTGCGGATCGATCTGCAGCTCGCGCAGATTGATCGTCGATGCGCCGGCTGCGAAGCCCCAACGAGACGGGAAGAGCCAGGAGATCTGGTCGAGCACAACGCGACCGGTCACCGGAATCAAGCCGCCGCACATCACCAGTTGCGCCATGATCGTGACCACGATAAGAGGCATCACCTGTTCGCTCGACCTTGCGATCGCCGAAAGGAACAGTCCGACCATGACGCAACAGCACGCCGTGACCGCGATGTCGACGAACAGCTCCACCGATCCGATAGGAATGACGTTGCCGTCACCCGGCGCCTTCTTCCGCAGAAGCACGATGCCGACGACGATTGCGGATTGGAACAACGCCGCGAGGCAGAACACGATGACCTTCGCGAACAAGTAGGCCGACGGCAACAGCCCGACCGCACGCTCTCGCTCGAAGATCGTCCGCTCACCGACGAGATCGCGCACGGTCAGTGACGAGCCCATGAAGCAGGCACCCAGAATCAGCAGCGTCATGATCTGCTGCGGTTCGGTCAGCGCCTTTTCCGGATCCGACTTCGTGAAACCGTTGGTCCCCGGAACGATCAGGGACAGCGCGCCGAGGACGAACGGCAACAACACGAGGAAAACCAGATAGCCACGGTCGGCGATGATCAGCCGGAACTGTCGACGCACGATCGTCGAAATCTGTTTCCGCGTGCTCGTGTGTGCGGGACGACCGACCGCACCGTGCTGCGGTGGTGGTGGCGGGCCGGGCGGTGGCTGCCGCGCTCGGAAAGCCGCGAAGACGCGGTCGGGATCGGCTGCGACTCGGGTGAAGATCTCCGCCCAATCGGTGCTACCCATCGCGGCACCCACGCCACGCGGGTTACCGCAGTACGCCGTCTTCCCGCCCGGTGCGAGCAGCAGCACCTGGTCGCACATGTCGAGGTGAGTCAACGAGTGGGTGACGACGAGAACGACACGGCCTGCGTCCGCGAGCTGGCGCAGCATCACCATGACCTGGCGGTCCAGCGCCGGGTCCAAGCCGGACGTCGGCTCGTCGAGAATCAGCAGCGACGGACTGGTCAACAGTTCCAGCGCCACCGACGCACGCTTGCGCTGGCCGCCCGACAACCGGTCGACCCGGGTGTCGGCATGCTCGGTCAGCGAGAGCTCGGCCAGGACGCCGTCGATGACCTTCGTGCGATCGGCGGCTGACGTATCCGGTGGCAGGCGAAGCTCCGCGGCGTATCGCAAGGCCTGCCGAACCGTGAGTTGCCGGTGCAGAACGTCGTCCTGCGGAACCATGCCGATGCGGCTTCGGAGCGCCTCGTATTCGGCGTGGAGGTTACGGCCTTCGAAATTGACCGCGCCCATCGTCGGACGATTGATACCGGCGATGATTCGCGCGAGCGTCGACTTTCCGGCACCGGAGGGCCCGATCATCGCGGTCAGCGAGCCCGGGTTGGCGTTCATCGACACGTCGACGAGGAGCTGCTTGTTGCCCTCGACCGTGAAGCCCAGGCCGTGCAGGTTCAGACCGGTCTCGGCTGCGCCGCGCGCACGCAGCCGAAGCGTGCCCTCGGTGACGACGAAGTCGACGTTTCCGATGGTGACCGTGTCGCCCTCGCGGAGCACGCTGCGCTGCACCCGCGAGCCGTTGACGAAGGTGCCATTGACGCTGCCGACGTCCTCGATCACGAGACCCTGTGGCGACGGCAGGAGCCGGGCATGCTTACGCGAGGCGAGGACGTCGTTGACGACGATCGAGTTGTCACTCGTACGACCGATCGTGAGGCCACCCTGCGGTACCCGGCTGGGCGCGCTGACACGCGCAGCCTCCGGCCGCTGCCGCACCGGCGGCATCTGTTCGGTGCTCGCTTTTTGCGTCATTCCGACGGTCGGGGGGCGCACCGGCGGAGTCGGCGGGCGAGGCGCGCTGACTGGATGTGGAATCAGGACCACCAGCGGGCCGGTCGAGGGATCACCGAGCCGCGCCTGCAGCGGGCGATCGATGCGGACCGGACGCGAGATACGTTGGCCGTCGATGAAGACGCCGTTCGTACTGCCGTTGTCGGTGAGGACCCAAACCCCTTGCCACGCAACGGTTGCATGGACCCGTGACACAAGTGGATGGTCGACGAACACGACGATCTCGGGTGCGCGCCCGAAGGTGATCGGCCTACGCGAATCGAAGACCCGGTCCGCACCGTCGACGCGGACCGTGATGGTCTGGACCGCAGGTGAACTCATGCAGCGGATCCTATTCGATTCAGGTGGCCACCACGCCTGACTGGCGTAGCTGCTCAGGACCAGCGAAATCCCGTCGAACATTGCCTATTTGTCATACTCCCCCCGAACCTCACCACAACGTACTGTAGGCAGACCGATACTGGCACATGTCGAATGGTGACCGCCAGGTTCCGCAAAGGGTACATATGACACCGAGGTTCGGGCGGCTCGCGAGCGCCGTTGTTCTGGGTTTCGCGACGCTGATCGTCGCTGGTTGCGCCGGCCAGATCGACGGCAAGCCGGTCGATATCTACGCCGATCCGAATCGAGTAGCGGGACTTCCGACAACCAACGGTCCGAACGGATTGCGCCCCGGCGTTCCCAACTCCACGCTGGAGGCTGAGAACTCCGACGACGGCCAAGTCGACCACATCGCGATCGACGCCGTGGACGACCTGCAGGAGTACTGGAAGGCCGAGTATTCGAAGTACTTCGATGGCCAGTTCGAGCCGGTCACCAAGCTGATCTCCTGGGACCCGAAAGACAAGTCGAACAAGCTGCAATTCTGCGACGACGCGACCAAGGGTTTGGTCAACGCGGCGTACTGCCCGCTGGACAAGACCATCGGCTGGGACCGCACCATTCTGCTGCCCACCCTCCGCGATCAGTTCGGTGACATTTCCATCGTCACGGTGCTCGCGCACGAGTACGGTCACGCGATTCAGGATCTCGCCGGCATCGTCGGCAACTCGCGCTCCGAAGTCATCGTTGCCGAGCAGCAAGCCGACTGTTTCGCCGGCGCATTCATGCGCCACGTCGCCGAGGGTGGGTCCGCCCACTTCACGGTCAACACCTCGGACGGCCTGAACTCCGTTCTTGCAACGATCATTTCGGTCCGTGACGCTCCGGAGGATTCGTCCGACGGTTCGCCGCACGGTTCGGCATTCGAGCGGGTGAGCGCGGTCCAGGCCGGGTTCACCGAGGGTCCGTCCGCGTGCAAGAAGATCGACCTCTCCGAGATCAAGGCCCGTCGACTCGGCCTGCCGCCGACCATGTTCGAGAGCGCATCCGACACCGGTGAGCTCCAGCCCGACGAGCAAGTCCTCGATACGTTCACGACGGCACTCGACGAGATCTTGACCCTGTCGAACAGCCCGGAGGTCGACTACTCGGGTACCGACCTCGGATGCTCAGACGCTAAGGCGACTCCGGCCGCGACGTACTGCCCGGATTCCAACAAAGTCGGCATCGACCTCACCGCGCTCGAAGAACGCGCTGCCGTGATGATGGACGCCGACAACTCGGTTCGCCTACCCACAACGGTGACCGGCGATTACAACGCCTACGTGCTCGTGGCATCGCGATTCGCCCTCGCCAAGCAGAAGGAGAACGGCGACTCGCTGACCGGCCCGAAGGCGGCGCTGCGCACGTCGTGCCTCTCGGGATTCGTCACCGCCGTGCTCGGATCGTCGAACAATCCGACAAAGGATTTCTCGCTGTCTCCCGGCGATCTCGACGAGGCTGTCTCCGGACTCTTGCAGGACGGACTAGCGGCGAGCGACGTCGACGGCACAACGGTCGATGCCGGCTTCTCCCGCGTCGACGCATTCCGCACCGGGGTCCTCGGCGGCGAGGACGCCTGCAAGCGCTACGCGTAGCAGCCCACCCCTCGTGAGTCTTTTAGGAGTCCAGGGACTCCTAAAAGACTCACGAGGGTTCAGCGGAGGGCGTCGATCCGATCGGCGACGGCGGCGGCGGTGCGAAGGCGAGTTCCCTTGGGCGCCAGGCACAATTCGACCAGCGCGGCTTCGTCTGGGGTGAGCAGCGGGGAGATGCGCGCCTTCCCCGCGTGCACGGCACGGATAGCGAGCATCGGCTGCCCGACCGGCAATTCACCGTAGAGGCCTTCGCCGGTCAGGGCGCGATTGATGGTCGCGCCGAGCGCCCAGACGTCGCTTGCCCGTGAGGGCGTCTCACCGTAGAGCAGCTCGGGATCGAGAAACTCGACCGAGGTTGCAGGCGCCATAGAGGTGACCGTATTCGACGAGTTGAGTACTCGGACCAGACCCAGATCCGACAGCTTGCCGCCGGTGTCGTCGACCATGACGTTGGCCGGCTTGATGTCACCGTGGACCATGCCTGCCTCGTGCAGCTCGTGGACCGCTCGGCTGGCATCCGCCAACGCGCGCAAGATCTCCCGGCGTTCGAGCGGACGGGCAGGCGACGCGAGCGAGCCCATCGGAAAGTACTCCATCGCATACAGGAAGTTGTCTTCGAGCACGGCGTCGTAGATTCGCACCAGATGAGGCGACCGGACCGCCGCGAACGCACGCAATTCGCGAACCCCACGTCGATATGCGTCTTCGCTGACCTGACCGGCGAAGACCTTCAACGCAACCCGGTCCGTTGCCAGACCGAGCCGCTCGGGGGCTTCTGCCAGGTAGTAGCGGCCGTGATTACCTTCGCCGAGCAGCCGGAGAATTCGATAGTCCGCGATGGCGGCCGGAATTGCTGCGTCAACTCGCATAGGAAAATCCTCGCGCTTCCTTGTTTTCGACCGGTGATGACAGCGAGACGGTGGTCATGGTGAACTCAGGATCGTGAAACATTCTGGGGCCGAAGTTTTCGCGTTCGTGTTGATCGATATCGCGGTGATCATCGTCGTCGCGCGGTTGTTCGGACGTGCCGCGCGTTTCGTTCGCCAGCCGGCCGTCGTGGGCGAGATCGTCGCAGGCATCGCACTCGGACCCAGCTTGCTCGGCGCGCTCCCCGGCGATCTCGATGGCCACCTGTTTCCCCCTGATGTCGTTCCGTATCTCAAAGTACTAGCCTCGCTCGGCTTGGTGCTGTTCATGTTCATCGTGGGTCTGGAACTCGATGTCGCACTTATTCGGGGCCGCGGACGAACAGCAGGCACGATTTCGTTGCTGTCGATCGTATTTCCTTTCGCGCTCGGCGCGGCGGCAACACTGATCTTGCATCCGTTGCACGACCACGTGATCGGCGAAGGCGGGAAAGAGAAAGCCGTCTCGATGCTCGCGCTCACGTTGTTCATGGGTGTGGCCATGTCGATCACTGCGTTCCCAGTGCTTGCGCGAATCCTGGCCGACCGCAAGATGCATCGCACGACCGTGGGCGTTCTCGCACTCGCGTCAGCGGCCGTGGACGACATCATCGCGTGGACGCTGCTGGCGTTCGTCGTCGCAGTCGTCAAGGGCGGCAGCCCGCTCGAGGTACTCAAAATCGTCGCGATGTCGGCCGTATTCGCGGTCGTGATGTTCACCGTGGTTCGCCCGCTCTTGGTCCGTCTCCTCGGTTGGTACAAGCGCGCCGGTCGAGTGACGCCGGACATCTTGGCGGTCGTCCTCGTCGGTGTTCTGGTGTGCGCGTTCATCACCGCGAAAATCGGGATCCACGAGATCTTCGGTGCGTTCCTGTTCGGCGCGATCCTCCCCCGCGAGGGCGCCCACGAAATGACGCAGGAAATTCTCGAAAAGCTCGAACAGATGAGTGTGCTGCTCCTGCTGCCGCTCTTCTTCGTCGTCACCGGATTCGGTGTGAACATCGTCGGTCTGACGGGCTCGGCACCACTGCAACTGCTGCTGATTCTCGCTGTGGCCATCGGTGGCAAATTCATCGGTGCCTATGGCGGCGCCCGGATGCAACGAATGCCCCGCCAACAAAGTGGTGCAATCGCAATTCTGATGAATACCCGTGGGCTCACCGAGCTCGTCATTCTGTCGGTCGGAAAAGAACTCGGCGTCCTCGATACCGAATTGTTCACGATGATGGTGTTGATGGCGCTGATCACCACGGCGCTCGCCGAACCATTGTTGCGGATCGTCTATCCGGAGAAAGCAATTCAGCGCGACATCGAGGCTGCGGCCAAGTCAGCGCTCGGCACAGAGCAGAAACACCGAATTCTCGTCGTCGTCGACGGACCGCCCGGAGTTGCCACCGAGCGAATGCTCCGCTTGGCCGACGCGGCGATCGCCGGACGTGAACCCGGGGAAATTCTGCTCTCCAGATTCCTGCCGGCAGCCGATCACAATCCTCGTGGCTTGGAACTCGGTGCAGGCGCTCTCCCTGATCTTGTGGGGATGGCCGAAGCGGTCGAGGGGCTGGAACGGTTCGCGCACGAGTCCGGGGTGACTACACGGATCAAGGTGCTGTGCCGATTCAGTTCCGAACCGGGTCGCGACGTGCAGCGGCAGATCGTGACCACCGACGCCGAAGCACTCGTCGTGAGTGCCGAATGGACGCGGCGGAACAAGGAGGCATTCGACGAGCTCGACGATGTGACCGTGCTCGTCGTGTCGTCGGAGCTACCCGATGTGTGGTTCGGATCCGGAACCGAGGCGGCGCTCGCGCTGGCCGACGGACGGCTGCTGGTGCGCGACGACGGCTCAGGTGATGCTCGCCGGGCGGTCCTCGTGGCCGGTCGTGCAGCGCTCGTGCGGGGAGCGGAACTGATCGGCGTCGTGTCAGCAGATGCAGCAAAGGTCAAACGGAAACTGACCTATTCACTGGAGCCGTTGCAGACGGCGGGAACCGCGATAGCCGTCGTGCCGCTTACCGATTCATCGATCGCCCAGAACCGAATCACCGCGGCAGCGCGAGTCATCGACCGCACGGGGGGCTCGGAGATCAATCTCAGAGACGAGATAACGGCGGTGGTCGACGCCCGCGTTGCTCAGAGGTGAGCGTGCGGCGAGTCGAACGTGACGGTCCGGCCGCCGACCATCACCTCGGCGCCGGGCGTCAGAGTGAACGGCTGGCCTGGCGCGAGCCTGGTCCATTCGAGGGCGCCGGGCGGACGAACGTGCGTTCCGTTGGTCGAGCCACGGTCCACGACTGCCACGTCCCACTCGATCAATCGGAACTCGGCGTGCGCGCGCGACATTCCGCCCGAGGAATCCTGTAGCCGAATCGGTGTGAGTCCGCGCCTGGCTGCGTCGGAGTTCTCCGGGTCGCGGCCGATGACGCAATCGTTGTCCAGCACGAACGTGGTGCCGTCGTCGACGACGAGCAGACCGAGCGGCGGACGCACGTCTTCGGACAAGATGCCTGTCAGCTGGTCCATGCGAAGGCCGCAGACGCGACAGAACGCGACGCGCGGATCGTTCAAGTGCTGGCGCGCGCATTTGAACCCCCGGACCCGGGTGCCGATCACACCCTTCTCGGTCGTGTCGTTCGTCCGGTCGCGCTTGCCGGGCCGCGGCGCGTCGCCTTCGGGCAAAGGCTGGCGGGGCAGGACTGGTTCGTCGAGCAGATCGATACGAGACGATATCGCCGGAGGCTTGAGCAACGGTTCCGGACGCTTCGACAGCGCGGTGGGCTGCAGGAGTGGGTCCGGCTCGGGTAGTGGCGGAAGTTTGGGCGGCGATTGCGGCTCGTCGTCGTAATCGTCGTCGTCGATGTCCTCGAGATCGACGGCCTTCATCATCGCGGTCGCGGGGAGGTCGTCTGTCGGCGCCGGGAAGAGTTTGCGCAGCACCGACGGCTTCTTCTGCTCGGGCGGTGTGGCTTTCGGTTTCGGGCTCTGGCGCGGCGCGGTGCTGCCCATCTGGAGGTCGCCGAACCACAGTATCGCTCCGGACCCTGGCGCTACGCCCTCGACCAGCGAACTGATACCCGGTTCGTCGGGCAACTCAGCGACCTCGCCACCCTCGTCATCGACGAACAGTCCGGCGACGATGGATGCTGCCGCAATCCGGTCGACGGTGAACGCGGCGTCGCTTCCGCGGAACACCTCCTGCTCGCCATTCGGTCCGGTGACGATTGCCGTCACTCCCCCGTGCAAGAAGATGGCAAGGCCGTTGTCTGCCGGCGACAAGATGCCGAACTCGATCTCGTCGTCGGTGTTCACAATCCACCGTGTCGCTGCCTTCGCGATCACTCTGCCCGGCCGATCCGGTTCCTGCTCCGTCGCCGCGACGACCAGATCGTTGAGCTGCTGCCACGCTTTGGCCGCTGCGGAACCTGCGGTCAGCGACGACGACTCACGATGAGCGACAACGACAATGACGCCCGAAGTGGTCGCGACGAGGTGACTGCCTGGAACGACTTCGACCTGGCTTGTGGTCACATGAACCTTCCTCCCGAAAACCGCCAACGGTGAAATACGAGGCGCATCGGTCCGTTGACGATGATCCAGAACGCCAACCACGTGATGATGAACTGAATCAGGAACGCAGTGAGCGACGGATGTAGATCCTCTCCGACGATAATGCTGGTGTACCGCAAGAGAAGCCAAATCACGAGGCCTTCATTGACCATAGTGATCAATCCGAACAGCGTCGGCCAGTCCTTCTCCCAGCGAAACTGCTGCAGCCCGTGATAGACCAGTTCCCACAGCACGCCGACGAGAACAACCGCGAGCAACACGCTCATCGTCACGCGATAGCTCTGCCCAAGCGACAGATCGCCGGTCGGCAGGACCGGAGTGATGATGAGGGCGACGAAGAACCCGATGATGCCGAGCCCGAGCACGCGGGTTTGGATGCGGCCATTGAGAGTTGGAAGCATGTCGGTGTCAGATCCTCTTGTTTCTGGCCCATAGCCACCATTGGTGCGTCGATCGCAACGGACCCATCCGCTTTACGAAGCCGTTGGCTGCCAGGTCGTCGCTGATCTCCTGCGCAGCGATCTGCAACCCGAGGAAGGTATCGACGCCTGGGAAGTACCCGCCGAGGGTTGCCGTGCCCGATGCGTAGATCTTGCCCGTCCCGCTGCGAGTTCCTATCAGTTCGAAGGTCCGGTCCACGTCGAGTCGCCCGACCGGGTTGCGTCCGGCGCCCGTATGGTCGAGCAGATCCGCGAGCAACCGATGCTCACGGATGTCGGCCTCCAGACCCGTACAGTCGATGACGTAGTCGATCGGCGTATCGAACGGTTGCGTCGGAGGCGGAAACGGCAGCGGCGCAGCAGGATCCGGGACGATCGTCGAGATCACGCCCTGGCCGTTCGGTGCGGGCCGCAGGTCCCTGGCCGTGCCTGCCATCACCTGGTACCAGCCCTCGGCACGACCGCGCTTGAGCTGGGCCTGCCAGTTCTTGCGGATCGGGGTGTTAGTGCCACCCATTTCTTTGTATGCCCGCGCGCGTTCCTCGCCTTCGAGCTTCCGAACCTTTGCTTTCAGCTGACCACCCCACACCGACTTCGGGTAGTTGAAGCCCTGGAACGCCCAACCGTCCTTGCCCTTGCGGCGCGAAAAGACGTTGGCGCCGTGCGGCTTGTCCACATACGTGCGGAACAGATGCAGAATCGTGGTGTTGAGGTTGAATCGCTCGCGATCGTCGCAGAGTCGCTGCAATACTCGGGACGCGACGATGCCGCTGCCGCGAATCATCACCGTGCTCGGCCGGCGCTGCAGGGCCTGATAGAGATGTTCGTGCGGTTCGTAGGCGTTCACGACGCGGGACGGGTCGCGATAGCGTTCGCGGTACTCCTGCAGATCGTCGAGCAACTTCAGGCCCGGATAACCGATCGCGACATGAACGTAGTTGCTGCGGAAGGCGATTCGCTTCGTCGGGGCTGCGCCGGCAGGCGGCGTGAGGATTGTGAAGTAACCACCACCCGAGCGGCGCCGGATCATTCGCACAACACCGTTGCGCAGCGACTGGCCGTAGCCGATCCGGTGGAACTCCTTCTCCATCGCGGTGAAAACCTGGCCCGCGCGCGGCGTGTAGTAGTTGGAGAAGATCGGTTCGGTCAGGACGTTCCACAGCGGCTTCACGAAATCGGCCGGGTTCTTCGCGGAGAACGCTTCGCGTACCGCATACGACGGAAAGCCCCAGATGTTGTCCGGCTGCGACTGCGAATCCGAACGTAGTCGCTCTTGCCGCGGAATCTGCGACACGCGGGTCAGGTACTCGTAGCTCTGCCACGGGACGGTTTGCGGTCCAAGGACGGCCATCGACTGGGCTGGAACGCCATAGATGCGGAGGGTGTCGAATGTGACGAACGAACCGATGCCACTGCCCACGGTCACAAAGGGAACATCCACGATCGGAATACCGGACGCGATCACCATGTCGTCGGTCCAGACATCCGTTTCGATCAACTGCTGATTCAGATCCCCTCGCATTTCGGCGATCGTACCTGGCTCCCGTTGCTGCCGCGTGTTTCCGATCGGATGCTGCCCTGACCTGCGAAATCGTAATAAAACAACGAAATGCCCGGTAGTTGAATACCGGGCATTTCGGGCGCGAACGGGGTCGAATTAGGTGACCCAGCGCAGCGCTTCGCGGTCCTCGGTGCTCTTCATGCTCACGTTGCCGTCTTCGACGACCTTCGCGATGGTCTGGAGAACGTGGATCAGCTCTTGGTGGGCTGCATTCCACTTGTTCTGCTGCGCCAGGTACGACGTGCTCGTCGAACCGTCCCACGTCGTGAACAACGCCTTCACCGTGCTCTGGAGGTCGTCGTGCGTGGAGTTCAGTTTCGCCGCGTCGGCGTTGAGATCAGTCGACAGCGCCGAGACGCCACCGAAATCCTGCTTGATACTTCCGCTCTGTGTCATGGCTGCTCCTTAAGTGTTTACGGCGATTCGGCTCAGAGATTGAGAAGGGAGTTGACGCTCTTCACCGCGTCGACATTCGCTACCTCGGTGGTGTCGTAGCCCCTCGCGTTGGCGCGGAGATTGTCAGCGATCTCGGTCAAGCTCGTGTGCAGCTTGTTCGACGCGTCGTCGTACTTCTGCATCAGGAGGACGAACTGGGCCGAAGAATCGCTTGCCCAGACGCTGGAGGACCCTTCAACCTTGCCTCTGACCTGGCCGAGAATTGCCGCCAATGCGTCCTTTTCCCGATCGACCCGTTCAGCCCCGGATGTCAACTCCGCCGGGGTCGCCTTCAAATTCGACATGATGAATCCCTCTCGTCGTGTTCTGTACGGCTGCCCCCGTTGAGCTGCGCCGCCTCACCCCTACATTTGATTGGACGCCGTTAGGGCCCAACCGGTTCCCATCAATTCGAGAAAGTTTGTGATCCCCCGGCTGGCGATTCATCGCGCGATAACAACTGACCGCACGAGCCGTTCGCATTCCCCCGCCAGTAAGTTCCATTCCCCCAACAAGAACTGACAGCCGACACTGACTTGAGTGCCGTTTTCCACGATAACATGCCACTTGACCTGCGAGTACTCCTCCGGCGACTCGACGTAGAAGATCACTTGTCGCCCGCCGAAATCGACACCGGTTTCGACCTCGGAGAACGTTGCACCACGGTCGTTTTCGGCAATCTTCTGCCGAAGCGTCGCGGCGGCCTGCTCCTGCGTGAATGCCGAGCGAAGTGCGGTCTGCGTGACCGTGATTCGGCGATCAGGGCCTCCGTCCGGAACGAGGGTCAGCCGGTTGCCGTAACCAGGCACAGATTGCTCGGTGTCCTTGACATGCCAGCCGGGCGGAAGCGTCATGCTTGCCCGACCCAACACCACCGGAATGCCGTCGGTCGCCGACGTGCTGGGCGAATCGGTTTTGTCGATTGTGCGTGCCGCGAGCACAATCCCCGCACCGAGCAGCGCGACGACCAACAGCACCGCGGCGACCACGGGCCACACACGACGACGTTGGGGTGCGGACGCCGGCTCTTGGAGCCATTGCGCGCGCGGCGCAGGCTCCGGATCCGATTGCTGCGGGCGGGGTTGTGTTGCGATGGGCAGTCGTGCGGCACTGCGTGCGACCTCACGCGAAGCGACCACGTGAATACGCGAGTGCCCGAATGCCGTTGCGAGCGCGGCAATCAACGCGGGCTTGTGGTCGGTCAACTCGCCACATACCAACACCGCATCGACATCGTCGGTGCCGGCAACCCGAGCCGCAAGGTCGGCAAACTCGCCTAAGCGGTCGACGGAATCATCGAGCCCTAGCTCGGTTTCCACTTCGCACGAAAGCACGCGGCCGTCGGAGTCGACACGGCTCGCAATCGTTGCCACGGAACCACATTCGAGGACCACGAAGCGCCGCGCTGTAGCCGAGGGCGAGGCACGGTACATATGGGCGCGTACGACCGCGGTCGCAACCGCCAACGTAAGAACCTCGTTTGCACATTGCCTGCCTGCTGCAGCGACGACGTTCTGGCGTCCGGCACCCCAGTGCGTAGGGTGCGTGACTACCGCGAGATCGGCAGGCGCTCCGGCACCCACTTCGAGCGCGGCTTGCCAGAACACTCGAGCCATCGATTCGACTACGGGAATCATCCTCGCGCCGACGGCGCAATAGCCACTGTCGATGAACCAGCTGGGCGGCATCGAAACCTGGTTGGCATCATCGATACCCGCTGGTCCGTCCCAGTCCTCGCGCCCGTACCGCGCCCACACTCGGGTCTCACTGAGGTGGACCGCGAATGCGAGGCCTATAGGGGCGGTAGCCACGCGACCTGCATCAGACCGGTGACCGAGCGCGTCGCCAACGTTCCACGACCCGGCGGCATCGCAGAACCGCGAACTGTGCCGATGAGATAGCCCTCGTCGCGGTTTCCGCTCATCACGAGACCGGCAGGCGACACGTCGCGCATCCGCGCGATCACCGGTTCGTACAGCGACCGCGCCGCACCGCCCGAACGGCGCGCGATGATCACGTGAAAACCGAGATCCTTTGCGAGCGGCAAATATTCGATGAGCGGTGTGAGTGGGTTGCCGGTGGTGGCGCTCGACAGCAGGTCGTAATCATCGACGACGACGTAGATCTCCGGACCTGTCCACCACGACCGATCTCGCAATTGCTGCTGGGTGATGTCCGGCGGTGGCATCCGACGAGACAGGATTCCGGCAAGCTCGGTCAGCATCGCCGCGATCGTGTCGTGGACCGCCGCATAACCGGCGATGTGCGGACCCTCGAATGCACCGAGCATGGTCCGTCGGGTATCGCAGATGATCAGCTTCGCTTGCTCGGGTGTGTTCGCCTCGATCAGGCCTTCGCAGATCCCGCGCAGCAACGTCGACTTTCCACACTCGACATCACCAAAGATCATGAAGTGCAACTGGTCTGCGAAGTTGATGAAGACGGGAGCCAGGTCGGCCTCGTCCAGTCCGATAGGAATTCGCAAACACTTCTGCGCGGGGTCGAGTTGCCTCGGCCAATCTCCGGCGGCGCGCAGGAGTTCGGCGCGCGAGAGCCGGTCGGGCAGCATTCGGACCGGCGGCGCACTGCGTCCATGCGTGGCCGCGGCGATGGCGGCAACGGCATCCGCCACGCCGTCGCGTAGGTCGCTCGGGTTCGAGTTGCCGTCGACTCGGGGCAACGCCATGAGTAGATGCAAGGCTTCCCGAGTGATGCCGCGCCCCGGCCGACCTTCCGGCACCAGCAAGCCGACCTTGCGGCCGAGATCGGAATCCGCCGGATCACCGAGCCGAAGTTCGATTCGGGTACCCAGCTGGTCCTTGAGCGCGGGCCGCACCTCGCCCCAGCGAGCGCAGGAGATCACGACATGGACGCCATAGGACAAGCCCTGCACTGCAAGGTTGATGATCTGCTGTTCGAGGATCTCGAAATCCTGGCGAATGCTGCCGAACCCGTCGATCACCAGGAACACGTCGCCGAACGGATCGACAGCGACTCCCGCAGCCGGACCGCCTTGGCTGGGATCGGACCCACGCAACCGCCGGAATTCGGTCATCGATTCGATGCCGAGCTGGCGGAACAGTTCTTCCCGATGCCGGACGATGGATGTCATTTCGGCGACCGTCCGCCGGACCCGATCTTCGTCGAGCCGATTCGCGACCGACCCCACATGTGGCAGGCCTTCGAGCCCGAGCAGGGTGCCACCGCCGAAGTCGAGGCAGTAGAACTGCACCTGTTCGGACGAGTGCGTCAAGGACATGGACATGATGAGCCCGCGCAACGCCGTCGACTTGCCCGACTGTGGGCCGCCGACGATCGCGACGTTGCCCTTGGAACCGGACACGTCGAGGATCAGCGGATCCCGCCGCTGGTCGTAGGGCCTGTCGACGATGCCGATCGGGGCGCGCAGCGGTGATACCCGAGGCGGAGGTTCGACGAGGATCGAGCGTGGGATCAGTTCGTCCAAGGTCGGCGCTTCATCGAGCGGCGGCAGCCAGATCTCGTGCGCGGGCGTGCCGCGTCCGCGAATCCGGTCGACGACAACCTGCATCACCGTCGGACTGTCCCCCTCGACTTCGGCCGGGTCGGGCGCGATGACGACAGGTGCCGGCTGCAATTGCGACGCGTCCAGCGCGACAGGCGCGGCGGTGAAGGCGCGGACTTTGACGTCGATGTCGGAGCGCCCGACCTCGGTCGATTCGCGGGCCCGACCCCGGCCGGTGTACGGACCTGACACGTACGCACCTTGGAACCGCGCGATTTCCGACGCATCCGAACGCAGGTAACCCGCGCCAGGGTTGGCAGGCAGGTGGTAGGCGTCGGGAACACCGAGGACAGTACGAGATTCGTTGGCGGAGAACGTTTTCAAACCGATTCGGTAGGAAAGGTGGCTGTCGAGGCCGCGTAGTTTACCTTCGTCGAGCCGTTGACTGGCCAGGAGCAGATGCATGTGCAACGAGCGGCCCAGCCGGCCGATCGCGACGAAAAGATCCGCGAAATCCGGCTGCTGCGTGAGCAATTCGGAGAACTCGTCGATCACGACGAACAGCGCGGGAAGTGGGTCGAGGTCGGCTCCGGCTGCCCGCGCCTTCTCGTAGTCCGAGACGTTCGCGAAATTGCCTGCCGATCGGAGCAGCTCCTGCCTGCGATTCATCTCGCCCGCGAGTGCGTCACGCATGCGGTCGACCAGCGCCGATTCTTCTTCGAGATTGGTGATGACCGCAGCGACGTGCGGCGCACTGTCGAGACCGAGGAAGGTCGCGCCGCCCTTGAAGTCGACGAGGACGAGGTTGAGCTGATCCGGTGAATGGGTGGCGAGCAGACCCACGACCAACGTGCGCAGGAACTCCGACTTTCCGGAACCCGTAGCGCCGATGCACAGTCCGTGCGGACCCATGCCGTTTTCCGCAGCTTCCTTCAGGTCGATCTCGACCGGCGTGCCATCGGCTGCGAGCCCGATCGGGACTCGAAGCCGGTCGCGCCCGATTCGGATCCGCCAGGTGTGCTCCGGGTTCAGCATGCCGACGTCGCCGAGTCCGAGCAGTTGACTCCACGACGAGATGACCTCGCCTTCGTCGGCTGTGTCGGCGGTCCGGCGCGCCGGCGCCCGGAACGGCGCGAGCCGCCGAGCGACGTTCTGCACCTGATGTGTACTCATCTGATCGACGGACGCGAACGTCTCGACGCCCTGGCCGCTGCGCGCACCGATCTGGCCGTTCTCCACGACCAACTGCAACCCGCGGGTCGCGGCAAGCCGAGGAAGGTAGCCACACAGATCCATAACGGTGAGCGAATCGACGCCACCGTCGGCGATCACGTCGTTCTCGGTGTCAGCCTCGAGCAGACCACCGTCGACGACAACGACGATCTGCGCTACCCCAGCCTGCGGCGGCGCGTTGCGCGAGTATTTGTTGCGCATGAGCAGCGTCGAACTCAGCGCGGCGTTCAACTCGATGATCGAGCCGTAGATCATCCGTTGGCTGCCGACGCCGTCGATCCCCTCGGGATGCTGCGAATGGGGCAGCCACTTGATCCATTCCCACTCACGTGCCGTGTCAGGCCCGCAGACCACAGCAACCTGCAGCTGATCAGGACCGTGAAAGGTGCACAACTGAGCCAGCATCGACCGAACCATTGCCCGAGCCGACTCGCGGTCGCCATCCAGCGCGATCACTGCGAATCCGCGAAGCGACACCGCGGTCGGGAGTTCGGGCACTACCGAATGTGCGCGAACGAACCGGCGCAGCGAGACCGCGGCGACGGGCTCGAGTTCCTCGACCGGACCGGTCTGGGGAGCAACAAGCCGGGTAGCCAACCGCTGGCTGCCTTTCCCTACTCGGGCGTGGCAGTAATCGGAATCGGTGATCCGTCGCTCCCACATTCGGCCGGTGCCCGCCAGCGTCCACAGCAGATGAGGATCGGGGTGGCTCCACTCGAGCGCTTTGCGCTGTTGGGCGCCGGTTTCGTAGACATCCCGCCGCAACTGGTCGAGATACCGCAGGTAGTCCTTGCGGTCTTCGTTCGACTCGGCGGTCTTCGGTCCGCCGCTGCGTCCCTGGCCGGCGAACATGCCGACCATCGAGAACAACATCATCACGGGGAACAGCAGGCTGTACGGGTTGGAACCGATTCCGCCGGAGGTGAATAGCAGGGCCATCATGCCGACCATCGCGACGACCATGACGAGCGGCAGCATCTTCATCAGAAGGTTTCCAGGAGTTACCCGGGGCACCTCCGGAGGTGGCTGCAGCGTCACTTCGCCGCCGGGCGACCTAGGCACCTCACGCCGAGACCTACGCTGAAAACGAACCGTGCTCATCTGAACACCTCCCCCCGTACTGGCCGTCAGAACACACGGCCGAGACCCCCTCGTTCGGTGCTCATAGTAGAGGCCGGGTCGGACATGTCGTACAGTCGATGGGCATTCTTGTGGGGCGATGTGGGCTCGGACCTGCATCGAAACGAGTTGGGGGAACGTCGTGGCACAAGCGCGCAGCAACGAATTTGGCAGTGAATCGAGCCCTTCTCGAGTCCGTGCACCAGACCTGTGCCGGTTGACCATCCTCGCTCAGTCGACGCAGGTCGACCTGGCGTTGCCTGCCGATGTTCCGGTGGCACTGCTCGTTCCGGGAATCGTCGACATGATCCGCGGGCACGGTAACACCAACGAGTTCGACGAGGCCCCTGAGCAGGTCGAACCCGAGAATTGGGTGCTCGCGCGCATTGGCAGGCCGCCGCTGTCTTCGACGCTCAGTCTCACCGAGCACGGCGTTCGCGACGGCGAGCTGTTGATGCTGGAGAGCCTCACCGCGACGGCTCCGACACCGTTGTACGACGACATCATGTACAACGTTGCCACCGTCGACGCGGGCCGTTACCGCCGCTGGACGCCTCGGATCGCCCGCCTCATGGGATCTGCTGTAGCGGGTGTTGCCGCGACCGTCGGCAGCTTTGCGTTGCTGTGGTCCGGCGCGGGCGAAGAGGACGTCATCGGCGCCGTCGCGGCATTGTTCGCTGCGCTGCTCTTCCTCATCGCCGGCACGGTCACCAGCCGGGTCTACGGCGATGGGCCGAGCGCTCTCGTATTGAGTGGCTGCTCGCTACCGACGGCGTTTGCCGCAGGTGTGCTGTTCGTCCCCGGTGACCTGTCTGCGGCACAACTGCTTCTCGGGACGACCACCGCAGGCGCCACCGCAGTTCTCGCGCTGCGGGTGAGCGGCGTCGGTCTCACGCTGTTCACCGGGGCCGCAACCGCAGCCGCCTTCATCGCACCTGCTGCCCTCGTGGAGGTGCTCACCGACTATCCGACACGAGCGATCGGCGCAGTCGTCGCAGCGGCCGCCCTCATCGGTCTCGCGTTCGCGCCGCGGATCTCGATGATGCTCGCGAAGCTGCCACTGCCGAACGTGCCTGCGCCTGGCACGTCCGTCGATCCCGCCGAAGACGACCCCAGCGACAACCAGGTCATGCCCTCGTTCACTGCGCTCGCCGCTTTGGCGCAGCGGGCGCGTCAGTACCTGACCGGACTGGTCGGCGCAGCGACCGTCGTGACCGCCGGTGGCGCACTGGTCGCCGCCGAGCAGGGGGTGCACGGAATTTATTGGGCGGGAACCTCTTTGGCGTTGGTCTGCGCCGCTGTACTGATGTTTCGCGGACGGACCTACGCGAGCGCCGAGCAAGCGATCACACTGATCGGCGGCGGCGCTGCGGTCGTCGTTACGCTGCTGGTCGGCTCGGCCGTCACGTCCGGACAGTCGCTTGCAGTGTTCGGTGCCGCGATGGTCATCGCGGTCGCGGCACTTTCGATGGGCATCCTCGCGCCGATGCATACCTTCTCGCCGCCGCTGCGCCGAGCGGTCGAGTTGATCGAATACGCCTGTGTCGCCGCGGTGCTACCGCTGGTGTGCTGGGTGGGCGACCTGTACTCGATGTTGCGCGGGCTGTGAGCGCGCGACGAGCAGTCCGGCTGTGTGGCGTCGTCGCGGTCCTGAGCCTGACCGTCGTGCTCGGCCAGGGAACGGCAAGCGCCCGTGGCCCGCTGCCGATCGATCCGTCGCAGCTGCCAGGAAAGGGCGCCCCCACGGCACCCGATACCGAAAAGGGCACCAACTGTCTCTTCACCGTGCCGTTGGCGGCGTCGAAGGCCGTTCCCGAGCCGCAGCGCTACCTCGACTTTCGCTCAGCTTGGCAATTCAGTAGAGGTCAGGGCGTCAAGGTTGCCGTCATCGACACCGGAGTTGCGGCGCATCCTCGGCTGCCAGGTTTGGAGCCGGGCGGCGATTATGTCGGCAACTCCGACGGCACCGAGGACTGCGATATTCACGGCACCATCGTCGCGGGTCTGATTGCGGCAAAAGACGATCCGGCGGACGGCTTCTCCGGGGTTGCGCCCGACGCGACGATCCTCACCCTCCGCCAGTCCAGCGCCATCTACCAAGTCAAGGGTCGCGGTGCGCAGAAGAAGGAAGGCGAGAACGCCGACGGCTACGGCGATGTGGGCACCCTCGCCGCGGCCGTCGTCCGGGCCGCCGATCTCGGCGCCAAGGTCATCAACATCTCCGAAGTCGCTTGTGCTGCACCAACGCTCGATGACCGCGCTCTCGGCGCTGCAGTGCGTTACGCCGCGGTCGAGCACGATGCCGTCATCGTTGCCGCGGCGGGCAACAACGATCGCGAATCATGCAAAGGCGCCAATCCGGGGATCGATCCCCTCCATCCGACGGCCGACCCCTACGACCGCGTCGCCACGGCGGTGTCGCCTGCGTGGTACGACGATTTCGTCCTCGCCGTCGGCTCCGTGAGCAGCAACGGCGCCGCCTCGAGCTTCACCGTTCCTGGTCCCTGGGTCGATGTGGCAGCGCCCGGTGAAAACATCACGTCCCTCAATCCAGTCAACTGGCAACAGGGTGTCGACACGACGACGAAGACCAACGAAAAGGGCGAGAAGGGCACGTTCCAGGGCACGAGCTTTTCGGCGCCACTGGTCGCGGGAACGGTCGCGCTGGTGCGTGCACGGTTTCCGCAGCTATCGGCTCCGGAAGTCATGAAACGGATCAAGGCGACAGCCCACGCCCCCGCGGAGGGCTGGAATCCTTACGTCGGATTCGGCGTGATCGACCCGGTCGCATCGGTGACCGCGACGGTGTCCCCCGACCAGCTGAGCCGGATTCTCACGCCCAACTCGGCGAAGCTGCCGATACCGCCTGCCCCGCCTGCGCCGGACAACCGCCCACGCAACGTGGCGCTCATCGGTGCAGGAATCATCGCAACGTTGCTCGTTCTCGGCGTGCTTGCATCGTTTCCGATCCGCCGCCGAATTCAGTTGGCCGAGTCCTCCGGCAACGCCGCCGTGGAATCGTCGGGCGCCAGACCGTCGTAGGCGACGACGGCCGACTCCCTGTCCAGCGTTCGGCCGTGTGCCAGTAGCGACACGATCGGCCACGGCGCGGGTTCAGGATTGGTGTCGAACCCGAGTGCGGTGGCGTCCTTGCCTGCAGGAACCCCGAAGCGCACACCGGTGTCTGCGACGAAGAAGGTGCCGTCCTTGCGCAGGCTGTCGGGATCGATGCCCGTCGCCTGAATGTAGGCGCCATCGCCGGGATGCAGATAGACGGTGTCGGCCTTCTCCCCCGAGCCGTCGGCCTGCGCGAGCTTCACCGCTTTCGACTTGTCAGGGATCGGCAAGGCGCGACCTGACAGCAGGCTGACCTGCGCCGACCGCGAATCTTCGTCGGTCCCACGGACCGGTTTCCAGGACAGGCAGCTGACCGGCTTTTCGTCGGGTTTCGTCACGGCAAGCGCGGTCTCCGGGTAGGTAGCGACGTCGAGTCGTTCCACCACTCCCGCTTTGTTGATGTCGAACGGTTCCACCTTCTCGACGTCTTTCGACCCCGACGGATTGGTGAAACGGATCAGATCTTTGGTCACCGAGCTGATCGCCTGAACCCCGTCGCGTAGGACGACGTAATACTGCGTCTTCTCGTTGCGCGTCGACTGAATGACCGCGCCGATGTTCTGCCCGGCAATCTCCTTGCTCGGCTTCGATCCGGCAGCATCGATCTTCGGCGGCACGATCTGCGGCACTTCGGGAATGGCGTTGAACAGGCCTGGGCTGATCGCTCGTGGCGTGACACCCTCCAACGCGAGCGCCGCGATGACCGCCGTGCTGTCAGGGGTGGTGCCGCTGACGTCGACCTTCGCCCGCTTGCCGTCGTAGACCAAGTACGTGGCGTCCTTGTTCTTGACGAGAATTGCGTTGCCGCCACCCAGGTCCGAAATGTGTTCGCCCAGTGTGGGATCGCCGATCAGGACCGAGGTCGACAGGTCGCTCGAACCGTCGGATCCGACTGCGTCGCACACTGTCCACGTGCGTCCGGAGCCGGAGCGATCGAACGGTAGCGCCGAGGGCGCGCCGGGAATGCCGACAAGCGGTCCGCGGGGCTTCTTCGCCAGCTCCGACTCTTTGATGATGGCGGGCTTCGCGGCGCTGCCGACGATCAGCCGTGCCGACGCCAGGTTCAGTACTGGATGCAAGGTGTCGCCCATGATCACGAACATCGCGCCCGAATCTTTGCCGACGACGATCTTGTTGTCTGCCAGCTTGTCCTGTGGACGCAACAGTGCGAGAACGGCGCAGGCGGCGAGACCGAGGGACGCCAGGATCGCGCCGACCATCAGTGACCGTGATTGCGACCGCATCGGGTCGTGCAGCATCCGCACATCCCTGCGGACCAGGGCGTGCTCCATACGTCGTACCAAGAATCGATAGCCACTGACTTGCAGTCGCGTCGTCGGCTGTGCAGCCATGTTCCCTCCCCCAAGCCGCGCTTGCTCCCGCACGACACAGTACAGTTTCGACAAACGCTGTTTAAGCGGGCAGTTACTCGGGGGAGCAAATGTTGGATCGGTCAGGAGCGACGCCTGGGCCCGTCCTCGGCAAGATTTCGGTCGCGAATCTGCTGGTCGCGCAGCTGATCGGCATCGCAGTCGCGGTCGTCTGCATCGCGTCCGGCGTGCCGGGCTGGGTCACCGTTGCGGTATCGATCGCGGTCGGCGCGATCTGGTTGATCAGGGTTGCCCAACAGTCGCTGCTCGGTTGGATTGCGACGACGTGGCGCTATTTCACGATCAAGGAATACTCGCTCGGCAACACGGTCGATTACCGAGCGCCGTCGGGACGGTCGCTCGGCCTCTATTGGGACGGCACCACAGTGGTCGCAGTCGTCGAAGTGCTCCCACCGCGCGGTGGGCTCACGCGGATCACCCGTGAGGCCTTCGACTCGTCGCACCTCCTTCCGCTTACGGCATTGGCGCGCTCGCTGCATCAGCACGACGTCACGCTCGGCGGCATCGACATCATCAGCCACGGTCATCGAACACGGGCTGGCACGCCTGCCAGCGGTGTCTACGAGCAACTGATCGGTCCACTGCCTGCGGTCGCCGTGCGAAACGTCTGGCTAGCGATCAGTCTCGACGCCGCGAGCAGCACCGACGCGGTCGAGCGGCGCGGTGGCGGACGAGAAGGCGCCAGCCGAGCGGTCACGATCGCGACGCAACGAATCGTGCGTGCCCTCGGCGACGCGGGCTGCCGCTCGCGAATCCTGACCGCTCCCGAGATTCGGGAAGCGGTTCTCAAAATCACGGCTGGTGCGGACCCGACGCGCTTGGCGCACGACTGGAAGCTCGCTCGTCTCGGCGAGAACGTCAACATCGGCTCCGCCATCAACCCGAACCGGCTCGGGTCCGACCTGCTCGCCAAGATCTGGATACCGCAGTCGCGTGGCACCACGGTCGCGGTCCGGCTGCGGCCAGGCAGCACTTCGGATTCGGTATCGGTCGGTGCCGGCTGGCGCCTCACATCGCGCACCGAGCCGGACCCGATTCGATTGAGCGGCTTGGTTTCTCGCAACGGTCAGCACCGTGCCGGCGTGCTCGCCCACCTCCCCATCGCAGTGCCCGGCCTCGAGAACGCCATTCCGGTACACGAGTTCCCTGTCGACGACCTCGGTCGCCTGCATTTGCCGTCGTCCGGTTGCGGGCAGCTCGTGGGGTCCGACGAACAGCAGCAGGGCATCGCGACTCGCATCGTCGGGTCCGGAATCTCGACCGTCTACATCGCGGGCGAAATCTACCTTGCACAGCAGATCGTGTTCCGCGCACTTGCCGTCGGCGCACGCGTCCTGATTCGCACGGACCGTCCCCACGCGTGGGAGAACCTGATCACCACGATCGCCAACCCGGAGCGGCTGCTCATCGCAGGCGAAGCCAACAACTCGAATGCAGGCTTCAACGCCACTGTCGTCGACGGCGGTGTTGCTCCGCCGCCGCACGCGGGTGTCACCACGATCTACCTCACGACCGATCCCAGCCGTTGGCCCGAGGCGAAACCTGATGTGGCGCTTCACCAGCCAGGCGCGATCGGCAATCGCGTGCTGCTGGAGACCGGGGCGGCGAAAGTCGAGTTGTCGCTCGTCACCATCCCGCGCGAATCGGCGTTCATCGGCCGAGCGCGTGGGAGTCGCGTCCAGCCGACCGGGCCTCAGCCGGGGTACGAATCGGCGGCGCGGGCTGTGCGCAGCGCTGTCCCCCACCACGCGAGCTGACGCAGCATGCGCTCGGCTGCGTCGATGGCCGCACCGTCATCGACCTCCCCGTCGGCGTCGAAGCGCTTCTTGGCTTGATGAAAGCTGACCGTCTCGCGGATCGACACCATGTGCAGTTCGGCGACGACCTGGCGTAGTTGTTCGGTTGCGCGCAGACCGCCGGACAGCCCGCCGTACGACACGAAGGCGACCGGCTTGGCACGCCACTCGTGCTTCGCCGAATCGAACGCCGTCTTCAATGCGCCCGAGTAGCCGTGGTTGTACTCGGTCGCCACCACGACGAACGCGTCCGCGGCAGCCAGGCGTGCCCGATATTCGCGGACGGCGTCGGTCACGACCAGATCTGCGGGCAGTGGTGTGTCGACAAGATCGATGACGTCGACGTCGAACGCCCCGTCTACTCGAGCCCGGCGCAGAAACCATTCGGCGACAACGGGTGCGAATCGCCCTTCACGAACACTGCCGATGATCAGCACCAAGCGCAGCGGGTCGCGAGCAACGTCGGAGTCCATGCGCCAAAACTACTAGGGAACGCTTGCGACTAATACTCGGACTCGGATACTCTGACCAGAGTATTAGGAGGTGTCATGACGCGAAAGCCGTTCGCCCGCGGAAACCCGCTCGCATTGGCGGTCCTCACGCTGCTGTACGAGCGTCCGATGCACCCCTATCAGATGTCTCAGACCTTGCAGCAACGCGGCAAGCAGGAATCGGTGCGGCTGAACTTCGGGTCGCTGTATTCGGTCGTGGATTCGCTTGTGCGGCAAGGCCTGATCGAACCGACAGGGACCGAGCAGGATGGCAATCGTCCCGCCCGGACGGTCTACGCTCTCACGGCCTCCGGGGTCACCGAAGTGCTCGGCTGGCTACGGCAATTGATCAGCGAGCCGGTCAAGGAATTCCCTCAGTTCATGGCGGCCCTGTCTTTCATGCCGTTGCTTGCGCCCGACGAATGCGTTGGCCTACTTCGTGCGCGCGCCACAGCCGTACGCGGCCGCATCGCAGATATCGATGCCTCGGTCACCGAGGCGGCGAGATTCCTTCCCGAACTGTTCGTCATCGAGACCAAGTACGAATTGGCCATGGCGCGCGCGGAACTCGACTACACCACAGCGCTCGCCGACCAGATCGAGACCGGAGCAATCGGCGGTGGAGACTTCTGGCGCCGACTGCACGAACTTCGCGCCGATTACCCCGACGGTCGCCTGCCGCCCGCCGTGTTCGACTCGTTCATCGCAGAAATGGGGGTGCCAGGACCACCGACGAACTGACGACACAGCAACGGCTCGAGTGCGCCAACACCCGAGCCGTCACCGGATCCGAACCGATCGACGCACAAGGCGCCTCTGCGATTCGTCTGCAAGCAAAAGCATATCGCCTGCGTGCTCGACGGTTCATCCATCAACCCAGAAGGATGAATCTGATGTCTTACCAACCTGTATTTGCTGTCGAGGCAACCGATCTCGTCAAGACCTACCCAGGCGCCCGTCGCAAGCCCGACGTCCACGCACTCGATGGCCTGAGCTTCGCCATCCCGGCAGGCACCGTCTACGGCCTGCTCGGACCCAACGGCGCTGGCAAGTCGACGACCACGAAAATTTGCACAACGCTCTCGGCGGCCACGTCGGGTTCCGCTCGCGTCGGCGGCTTCGACGTTGCACACAGCGCCGACGAGGTCCGTCGCCGCATCGGCTACGTCTCCCAAGGGACCGGCGCCGACCCACGCCAAACCCCGCAGGAGAATCTCGTCATGTCGGCGCGACTGCGCGGAATCTCGAGGCCCGAAGCAATCGATCGGTCCAGACGGCTACTCGCACAATTCGATCTGGCCGATGCTGCCGACCGCAAGGTCGCCAAGCTGTCCGGCGGAATGCGACGCAAACTCGATGTCGCACTCGGACTGATTCATTCGCCCTCGGTCCTGTTCCTCGACGAGCCGACCACCGGCCTGGACCCAGAGGCTCGTGCCGAAATGTGGTCCGAGATAAGGCGACTGGCCAGCGAAAAGTCGCTCACCGTCGTGCTGACGACCCATTACCTCGAAGAGGCAGACGAACTCGCGGACCGCCTGCTCATCATCGACCACGGTCGCGCGGTGATCGAGGGAACGCCGTCGGAACTGAAAGCCACCCTCGACGGCGACGCCTTGAGTGTCGAACTCTTCGAACCCGACGTTGCTGCGGTCCGCGCTGCGGCGCAGTCGATCTCGGCGCTGCGCCACGTCGTCGTCGAGGCCCGCGGGACAAGCGGGCGGCTCTACGCGCGCGCCGACGACCCAGCGGCGATCATCGGCCGCGTCATCAGTGAATTCGACTCCGCTGGAATCGAGTTCGGTGCAATCTCGGTGTCTCGACCATCGCTCGACGACGTCTACCTGCACTATGCAGGCAGGGCGTACCAGGCCGGAGCAGCGCTAGAGGCGGTGTCGGCATGATCGCCACAGCGCAAGCTCCCACTGCCGGTTGGTCGGTCGCTGCCGGACAGGTTTTCAAGCGATGGTCGATGAACACGCTGCGCGAATCGTGGGGCGTCGGCGTCAGCCTGCTGCAACCGATTGTCTGGATCCTGTTGTTCGGGCAGGTGTTCAAGTCGATCGGCACGATTCCTGGGTTCGGCGATGGTAGCTACATCACCTTCCTGGTGCCGGGCGTGCTGATGATGACCGTGCTCTTCTCGGGCGCGTGGGCAGGCACCGGCTATATCGAAGACATCGACAGTGGCGTCATGAATCACGTTCTCACAGCTCCGGTTTCGCGCAGCGCGCTCGTCGCTGGTCAGCTCGCCAATCAGCTCGCGGTGAGCGCGGTCCAATCGGCGATGGTGCTGCTGATCGGCTTCCTCGGTGGAGCGCGTTTTCATGGCGGCGTGCTGGGACTGGTGCTGGCACTCATCGCTGCAACGCTGTTGGCAGCCACGTTCTGCTCGTTCTCGTCCGCGATCGCACTGATCACTCGTAGCCAGCTCGCGCTGATCGGGATATCGCAGATGATCGTCCTGCCTGCGACGTTCTTGTCATCGGCGATGATGGCGCCTGACCTGATGCCCAGCTGGGTACGGACCGTGTCGCGCTACAACCCCGTGTCCTGGGCGGTCGACGTGGGCCGGTCAGGTTTGGCGGGAACGCAGGACTGGGGATCGGTCGCCTGGCAGCTCGGGCTCCTCACCGCGCTCGCAGCGGCTGCCTTCGCCTTCGCGATATCGGCGTTCCGCAGTTTCCAGCGGTCGCTGTAGGCCACGCCCCCGTGCGCGAGTCTCACCCCTGACGGGGTAAGACTCGCGCACGGTTCGGCTGGCTAGACTCGGCGACGTGGGGAAAGTCGACGGAACTGCACTCAGTGGCGTGCCCGAAACTGCTCTGTGGACGCTGCGCAACAGAGCCGTCGAGGCGGCTCGCTCCGATTCGACATACGACGATCCACAGGCAGTGGCGGTCTACGAGGCGATCGATTTCCCGTACGAGAAGTTCGGCAAGCACAGCCAGAATTTCGCGTTACGCGCTCTCACCTTCGATCGCGTCGTTCGCGACTTTCTCGAGCGGAATCCGACCGGCACTGTCGTCGCTCTCGGCGAGGGTCTGCAGACGAGTTTCTGGCGCATCAATCACCCTGCGATGCACTGGATCTCGGTCGACCTCCCGCCATTGGTGGCGCTGCGTGAAAAACTGCTTCCTGCCGATCCCAGGCTCACCCACGTCGCAGCGTCGGCACTGGACCGCTCGTGGATGCGTCACGCGCCCATCGGCTCGCCGGTCATGGTCACCGCCGAAGGTCTGTTCATGTACTTGCCGCCTGCAGACGTCCTCGCGCTCATCGCCGATATCGCCGCGAGATTCCCCGGCGGACAACTGCTCTTCGACAACATCTCCCAGGCGATCAGTGCCAAGTCGCTGGAGGGACGAGCGCCGGTGAAAGGCGCGGAGTACACGACCCCACCGATGCCGTTTCACCTGTCGATCGACGAGGCTAGGGCACTGCCGGAGCGGATCCCCGGGATCGCGTCGGTCGTCGACGTCGATGTCGCGCTCGGGCGCGGACTGTGGGGCGCCAAGGCGGTCCGGGCGTTGCTGAGCCTTCCGAGAATCCGCAACCGTAGACCCTCGATCACGCTGCTCGAGTTCGCTGCGGACTGAGCGCACGGAAAGAAGTTGTTGACATCGCAGCTCTTTTGGCTAATGTTATTAGCTATAAGGCTAGCAAGCATAGGAGACGACATGACCGAGTTCCTCGAGACCGCGGAAGGCACACTCGCCTACCAAGTCACCGGCGACGGACCGCTCGTGGTCTGTTCCCCGGGGATGGGCGACCTGCGCAGCACGTTCGACAACATCACCCCAGCGCTCGTCGAAGCCGGCTACCGAGTCGCAGCCATGGACATCCGCGGCCTCGGCGAGTCGAGCGCCGGTTGGCGTCGATACGGCGACAGCGCCACTGCCACAGACATATTGGCGCTCGCGAAGCACCTCAGCGACCGCCCCGCCATCCTGTTCGGCAACAGTTGCAGCGCCGGCGCTGCGGTGATCGCAGCACGTCAGGACCCCGCGGCCGTGGCTGCTCTTGTCCTCACCGGCCCGTTCGCGTTGACACGCTCGATCAGCCTCGTCGACAAGGCGACAGCCGCGGTCTTCGGCATTCCCGGGATCGGTCGAATGGGGTGGCTTGCCTACTGGCCGAAGTTCTTCGGCACCAAGCCTGCCGATTTCGAGGCTCGACGGCTCGAGTTGAAGCGCAACCTTGCCGAGTCGGGCCGGTTCGCAGCGGTCCACGCAATCTTCTACGAAGATCACTCGGAAGCCGACGACGCGCTCGTCGGCGTTCACCACCCAGCGCTGATCGTCATGGGCGACGCCGATCCCGATTTCGCAGATCCCGTCGACCAGGCCAAGCGCATCGCGGCGCGCCACCCCGGACCGAACCAGGTCGTCATCGTTCCGGGAGCCGGTCACTACCCGCACAGCGAGCGCGTCGATCTCGTCGCTCCCGCGGTAGTCGAATTCCTCAACTCACTGGACCGCACACCGTGCCCCGAGTAGGCCTCACGCCGACGCTGGTGGTCTCGGCAGCCGCAGACATCGCCGATCTGGACGGGCTCGACGCGCTGACCTTGGCGCGGCTGGCCGAACAGTTGGACGTTCGAGTGCCGTCGCTGTACAAGCACGTCAACGGCCTCGACGACTTGCGTCGCGAACTCGCTCTGGTCGGTGTCCGGGAGCTCACGGCAATCGTCAGCTCGGCAACCGTCGGCCGGTCGGGTACCGACGCACTACGCGCGCTGTGTGCCAGCTACCGAGACTATTCGCGCCGCTACCCGGGACGCTACGCCGCCATGCAACGCGCGCCCGACCACGACAATCCAGCCGACGACGAACTCCGCACTGCCGGTGCGGAATTGGTCGGTCTCTTTACCAAGGTGCTGCGCGGCTACAACTTCGGCGACGACGACGCGATCCACGCGACTCGAATATTGCGCAGCGCGCTACACGGATTCACCGCACTGGAGAACCTGGGTGGATTCGGCCTTCCCCAGTCGATCGACGACACCTTCGAGCACCTTCTCGACGTGCTCGTCTCCGGACTCACCGCGCTCGCCGAAGGGCACTGACCATGGACTGGCTATACCGATCGACATAGCCCATACTTGGTCTGTGACGAACACGCCGACCGCCCGCGAACGCCTCGTGGATGGCGCGCGCCAGGTGTTCAGCGAGCGCGGCATCGCCGGTACGTCGTTGTCGGACATCGTCGAACGCTCGGGAGCGCCTCGCGGCTCGATGTATCACTACTTTCCCGCGGGCAAGGAGCAACTGGCTGAGGAGTCGACAACGGCAGCCGGCCGCATGATGGCGTCGACAATCAGCGGTCTGTGCGCGACCAAAGGGCCGGCCGAAGCGCTCTCGGTGATCGTGAACTTCTTCAGAAAACAGCTCGTGAACAGCGAATACACTGCTGGCTGCCCGGTAGCGGCTGGAGCGCTCGAAGGTGGCGAAGCACCGAGTGCGGGCCACGCGGCGGGTGACGCGTTCGCTGCGTGGGAGCAGATCCTCGCGGCCGCACTCTGGCAGCACGGAATGCCGAAGGCCAAGGCCGAGGTTCTCGCAACGACCGCCGTAGCCGCAGTCGAAGGCGCCATCATCATTGCCCGCGCGCAGCGGAGCACCACTGCCCTGGATCGCGTCGAGAAAGCCCTTCTTGCCAGCGTTCTGACTGTCGAGTAAGTTCGGTCCAGACTTATACCGCTCGTCATAGCAGGGAGCCCACCAGTGACGACCGAAACCTCGCACACGACCGCATGCATCCTGTGTGAATGCAATTGCGGCATCAAGATCGAACTCGACGGTCGCCGCTTCAAGACGATCCGCGGCGACAAAGAGCACCCGGCATCGCAGGGCTACACGTGCGAGAAGGCAATGCGGCTCGATCACTACCAGAACGGCACGCACCGGCTGACGTCGCCGCTACGCCGACGGTCCGACGGTAGCTACGAAGAGATCGATTGGGACACAGCGATCTCCGAGATCGCCGCCCGCCTCGGCCAGATCCGCGACACCGTCGGCGGCGACAAGATCTTCTTCTACGGCGGCGCGGGCCAGGGCAACCACCTGGGGCGGGCTTACGGCGCAGCGTTGCAAGCGGCGATCGGTTCGAAGTACTACTCGAACGCCCTCGCGCAGGAGAAGACCGGCGAGATGTGGGTCGACGGAAAGCTCTACGGCGGCCATACGAAAGGCGATTTCGAGCACTCCGACGTCGTGGTGTTCGTCGGTAAGAACCCGTGGCAGAGCCACAGTTTCCCGCGCGCACGGCCTGTCCTGAAGGCGATGGCCGCGGACCCGAAACGCACGATGATCGTCATCGACCCACGCCGCACCGAGACCGCAGACCTCGCGGACATCCACCTCCAGGTCCGTCCGGGCACCGACGCGTGGTGCCTGGCAGCGATGGGAGCGGTCCTCGTTCAAGAAGACCTCGTCGATCACGCTTTCCTCGCCGAGCACGCGGTCGACACGGAGCCAGTCCTGGCCGCGCTCGCCCAGATTCCCGTCGCCGAGTACGCGCAGACCTGCGGAGTGTCCGAAGATCTGATCCGTGCGGCCGCCCGCGCCATCGGAAATGCCGAAACTGCCTGCACCTACGAGGATTTGGGCATCCAGCAGGCGCCACACAGCACGCTGTCGTCCTACCTCAACAAATTGCTCTGGATCCTGACCGGCAACTTCGGCAAGCCGGGCACGATGAGCCTGCACTCGTCGTTCGTGGCGATCGCGGGTGGTGGATCCGGCGGCGGTCCACGCAAGGCACCATCGCGGCTGGATTCTGTGATCGCGTCCGTCGGCGCGGTTGCGACGCGATTCGTAGCCGATGTTGTGACGGCCGGAATCGCCACGGCCGCAGAATATTCCGCTACCACCGGACTAGCCGATCGAGGCGCGGGCGCCCTGCTGTCGAAAGCACCGATCACCAAAGTCGCTGCAGGCGGCGGGGTCGGTGGCGGCGGTGGCAGAACGACGCCGGTCACCGGTGCCCGAATCATCGGCGGCCTGGTCCCGTGCAATTCGATCGCCGACGAGATCTTGACCGATCACCCCGACCGCTTCCGCGCGATGTGGATCGACAGCGTCAACCCGGCGCACTCGTTGGCCGAATCCACTCGATTCCGTGCGGCATTGGACGCGCTCGACCTGGTCGTCGTGATCGATGTCGCCTTCACCGAAACCGCTCGGCACGCCGACTACGTATTGCCCGCGAGCACGCAGTTCGAAAAATGCGAAGCGACGTTCTTCAATTTCGAGTTCCCACGCAACGTCTTCCAACTACGAGCCCCCGTGCTCGACCCGCTGCCAGGGACCCTCGCGGAACCGGAGATCTATGCCCGCGTGATTCGCGCGCTCGATGTGATTCCGGTAGCGACGATTTCACGCCTCCGTAAGGCGGCCCACGCAGGTCCCGATGCCTTCGCTCTGGCCTTCTTCGCCAGCGTTGCAGCGGACCCGTCGTTGATGAAACTCGCGTCGGCGGTGCTGTACGAGACTCTCGGCGAGACCCTGCCGCCCAAAATGCGCGGCGCCGCCGCGCTGTGGGGTGCCGCGCAACTGTGCGCGGCGGCGAATCCGGCCGGCGTGCGGCGCGCTGGATTCGGTGGCACGGGAACGCAACCCGGAACGAAACTGTTCGACGCAATCCTGAACTCGCGTTCCGGCGTGACGTTCACGGTGGACGACTGGTCGGATGCGTGGAGCTACGTGCGCGGACGCGAGCATCGCATCAAGGTCGCGATCCCCGAGCTGCTGACCGAACTGGCGAAGCTCGACGCTGAGCAGTCGTGGACGAGCGAGGAGTTCCCGTTCATCCTCGCCGCGGGCGAGCGTCGCGCGTTCACCGCCAACACGATCATCCGCGACTCGGGTTGGCGACGTCGCGATGCTGCAGGCGCACTTCGGATGAGCACCGCCGACGCCGAAAGCATGGGCTTCACTACCGGCTCGCGCGTTCGTGTGATCACCGAAGCCGGCGCTGCCGAGACGGTCGTCGAGGTCTCCGACACGCTCCGCGCGGGTCACATCACCCTTCCCAACGGACTCGGCGTCGACAACATCGGCACCGACGGAGGCGCCGTCGCCGTCGGTATCGCGCCCAACGAACTCACCTCCTCGAAGCACAAGGACCCCATCGCCGGCACCCCCTGGCACAAGCACGTCCCCGCCCGCGTGGAGGCGGTGCTGTAAACACTGTGCGTGAATTTCACCCCTGGAGGGGTGAGACGCGCGCACGGGTGACGAAACCATGACACCTGGGCCAGGATGTGCCGGAACGACATATCGTTGAACATCGTGCACATCCTCGTTGCCGACGACGACCCGGTGGTTCGGGAAGTCGTGCGCCGCTACCTGCAGCGTGACGGCATGACCGTCATCGAGGCAGTCGACGGACCGCAGGCGATGGCGGCGCTGGCGGGCTCGAATCGCGGCGGCACCCACATCGACCTTGCGGTCCTCGACGTGATGATGCCCGAACCGGACGGCATCGCGATCTGCGCTCGCATGCGGACCGAGTTCAAGAGCAACGTCCCGATCATCTTGCTCACCGCGCTCGGCGACGAGGACGACCGCGTGCTGGGCCTGCAGGCCGGGGCAGACGATTACGTCACGAAGCCGTTCAGCCCGCGCGAACTCGCGCTTCGCGTCGCCTCGGTGTTACGGCGGTCCAGTCAGCGACCGACCGCCGACAACCGCACGCTGCGCGACGGTGCCATCGAGGTCCGGGTCGATGCGCAAGCGGCGCTGATCAACGGCTCCCCCGTCGACCTGACGGCCCGCGAATTCGACTTGCTCGCCTTCTTTCTCGCGCATCCGCGCCGCGTCTACACCCGCGAGGAACTGCTAGAGCACGTGTGGGGATGGACCTTCGGTGACCTGTCGACGGTCACCGTGCACATCAAGCGCCTGCGCGCGAAGCTCGGCGACCACCACCGGATAGACACAGTGTGGGGTCGCGGATATGCCTGGGCCAGAACCGATCCCGATGGCGGCGGTGCAGATGCCGACTAACGTTCCTGGCATCGTCGCCTACGCGCTCGCGTTCTCCATCCCGGTCGTCCTGCTCGGAGCATTGATTCTGCGCCGCGCACGCACCATGTCGCTGACCGCGAGTATGGCTGTCCTGGTGCTGATTCCGACGATCGCGACGTTCGCCGGCGTCATCGGAATCAGCGGCATGATGTTCGACGATCAGCTGGAGCGGCTCGCAATCGTGCTCGTTGTCGTCGCGGCGGTGACGGTGCCTGCAGCGCTGATGCTCGGTCGCTATCAGGCACGGCGGACCGTGTGGGAGAAGGAGATTCGCGAACAGGAGCGTGCCGCCGAGAAGTCGCGGCGCGAACTCGTGGCGTGGGTCAGCCACGACCTACGGACCCCCCTCGCTGGAATTCGAGCGATGGCGGAGGCACTCTCGGACGGCGTCGTGAGCGAGCAAGCCGACGTCGAACGATATGCAAACCAGATCGTCGGGGAGACGAACCGGCTCAGTTCGATGGTCGACGACCTCTTCGAGATGTCGAAGATCAACGCCGGAACGCTCCGACTCGACATGGAACCCGTCGACCTGCACGAGCTCGTCGACGAGGTGCTGGCAGCCAGTCGGCCGACTGCCGAACGTTCCGAGGTCGCGTTGCACACGGAGCGACCGACGAAGCCCGTCGTCGTCTGCGGCAGCGACCGTGCGCTGGGACGCGTGCTTACCAATCTGGTGTCGAACGCGATCGCGCACACTCCCCCCGGCGGGCGAGTGGACATCTCGGTCGGCAGCGACGACGGTCAGGCATGGACCCGGGTCGACGACACCGGACCAGGCATCGCCGAGACCGACCTCCCACGTATTTTCGAGGTCGCCTACCGTGGCACCACCGCGCGCTCGCCCGTCGCCGCCGACGGTATTCCACCGGGCAGCGGGATGGGCCTGGCGATCGCCGCAGGGCTGATAGAGGCCCACCATGGTGCGATCACGGCCGTCAATCGCGACAAGGGCTGCCGCTTCGAGATTCGACTGCCCTTACTCGCTTCCTTGTGACAAAGCGGTTGCCGCACAACAGATTATTCGATAACGATGCGGTCTTGATGCGCAAGAGTACGCTCGGCTTCGGCACCAATCGCGACCGCAGCGCTGCGGGTAAGGTGGTCTCTCGATGGCCCTGATTGCACCGATCGACGCTTCTTTCTTGCTGATGGAAACACGCGAACAGCCGATGCACGTCGGTGGCCTGCAGATATTCCAACTGCCTGACGGCGCAGGGCCCGATTACGTCGGCGATCTGTACCGCCGCCTCCTCACCTACGACACTCTGCGCGGGCTGTATCGGCGTCGACCGAGCATGCCGAGCAACATCCTCGGCGACCTGTGGTGGAAGGACGAACGCGACAAAGACGTCGACTTGGAGTACCACGTCAGATTGTCTGCGCTCCCGAAGCCGGGACGCGTCCGCGAGCTACTGGAGTTGGTTTCCCGCCTGCACGGAACCTTGCTCGACCGGCATCGACCGTTGTGGGAGTTTCATCTCATCGAGGGTCTGGAAGACAACCGTTTCGCCACGTACGGCAAGGTGCACCACGCGCTCGTCGACGGCATTCGCGGGACGCAAGAGTCGGCAGGCCAGTACTCGCCGGATCCGGCCGCCGAGCTACCGCCGATGTGGGCGCCGCGTGACAAACCCGCCTCCGCACGCACAAAGGCCGAGTCCAGCACCGAACGGCGCGCCCCGTGGCGGGCGGCGGCGGAGTTGGTCGGCGACGTCGCTGGCGTGGCACCGACATTGATGAAGGTGTTCACCGACAGCATTTCCAAGGACTCGGCTGCGGTCGCGTTCACCGCACCTAAGACGATGCTCAACGTGTCGTTGACCGGTGCTCGCCGCTTCGCCGCGCAATCCTGGCCGATCGATCGAATCAAGAAGGTGGCCAAGGCAAACGGCGCGACCATCAACGACGTCGTGCTTGCGATGTGTTCGGGTGCGCTGCGCCGATATCTCGTCGCGAACGACGCGCTGCCGACCAAGTCGCTCATTGCCGCCGTGCCCGTTGCACTGCCGGTGGCCGACACCAGCCGCGAGGGCGGCAACGCCGTGACGATGGTGCTGTCCCGCCTTGCCACCGAGATCGCAGATCCGCTCGAGCGGCTGACCGCTATCCGAGCGTCGATGCTGACGGCGAAAGAATCCATGGCGGGCCGTTCGACGCTGCAGATCAATGCGGTCGGCATGGCGACGACTATCGTTCCAACGGGCCTCAACCTGATCCCCGGCTACGTCGCGTACGGACGCACGCCCTACAACCTGGTCATCTCCAACGTCCCGGGACCGCGAGAACCGTTGTACTGGAATGGCGCTCGGCTGCTCGGCTGGTACCCGGTGTCGGTCCCGACCGAAGGCCTGGCACTGAACATGACGGTGCTGAGCTACGCCGACAACATGGAATTCGGCCTGACCGGCTGCCGCCGCAGCGTGCCACATCTGCAACACCTTCTCGACTACCTCGAAGACAGCCTCGCCGAATTGGAGCAGTGAACACACGTGGACCCTCTCGTCGAATTAGAGCAAGGCCAAATCAGGGGAACAACGACGGCAGGCGTGACTGCCTTCCTGGGCATTCCCTACGCCTCCGCACCCGCAGGCCCCGCCATGTTCCAGGCGCCCGGACCCGCACCGAGGTGGGACGGCGTCCGCGATGCGACTGCCTTCGGACCGACCGCACCCCAGCCGCCGTACAACAAGCCCCTGGACGACATTCTCGAGAACCCCCGGCTGGACGGCGAGGAGTTCCTCAACGTCAACGTCTGGACCCCGGACCCTGGGAGTGCGGGGCTGCCGGTCATGGTCTGGATCCACGGCGGCGCGTTCCGCAACGGCTCGAACGCGGTATCGACCTATGACGGCGCGAACTTCGCTCGTGACGGCGTCGTCCTCGTCAGCATCAACTACCGACTCGGCGCGCCTGGCTTTGCTGTGCTCGACGACGCCCCACACAACCGCGGACTACTCGACCAACTCGCCGCATTGCGCTGGGTGCAAGACAACGTCGCGTCCTTCGGCGGCGACCCGGGCCGCGTGACGATCTTCGGCGAGTCGGCAGGCGCGATGAGCGTTGCGACGTTGCTGGGCTCGCCCGCGGCGAAAGGCCTCTTCCAGCGAGCAATCATGCAGAGCGGCAACGGATCCATCGTCGCCGACCTGGCGGACGGACGACTGGTCGCGCGCGATCTTGCGGCTCGCCTCGGCATCGACGCCACGTCGACCGACTTCGGCGCGCTCAGCTCTGCTGCGGTCATCGACGCGCAGAACGCGCTGTACCTCGACTTGGCCGCCAACCCCGACCCCGCGCGGTATGGCGCGACGACCATCAAGAACGGTCTCGGGTTGATGCCACTGATCCCCGTTGTCGACGGTGACATCGTCCCGCACTATCCGATCGACGCGATAGCTGCCGGATTCGCCTCCGACATACCGCTCCTCCTCGGTACGACCACCGAGGAAATGCGATTGTTCCTCGCTCCCACCGGGATTACCGCCGGCCTCCCTGCGGAGATGCTGCCCCTGATGGTCCCGCGGTTCGGCGGCGATCCGACGTTCATCGATACCTACACGGGCAATCGTCCCGGCGCCACACCTGGTGACGTACTCGCAGCCATCGGCACCGACTCCGCTTTCCGCGTCCCGACGGCGAGATTCGCGGATGGTCACCACGCATCCGGTGGCGAAACCTACGTATACGAATTTGCTTGGCGCACAGAACATCTGAACATGGGCGCCTGCCACGCGATGGAGCTACCGTTCGTCTTCGACACCCTCGCCAGCGGCGGCGCGCAGCGAATGACCGCATCCGCACCTGCACAGGACGTCGCCGACGCCATGCACAGCGCCTGGGTGAGTTTCGCGCACGGCAAGGACCCCGGCTGGGCCCGATACGACGCCGACTCGCGACCCGTGATGACCTTCGATCAACCCGAGTCGCGAGTCGTCAATGCGCCACGCGACGACGAGCGGGCGCTGTGGGGTTGACCGGCGCTAGCGCTGAATCGACTTGACCTCCAAGAACTCCGACAAACCGTGCGGACCGAGTTCGCGACCGTTGCCGGACTGCTTGTAGCCACCGAACGGCGCGAGCGGGTTGAAAGCCGCGCCGTTGATGTCGACTTGACCGGTCCGTAGCCGACGGGCGACGCGCTCGGCCTTCGAGCGGTCCGCGGACCAGACTCCGCCGGCAAGTCCGTACGGGGTGCCGTTGGCGATGGCGACAGCGTCGTCTTCGTCGTCGAACGGGATGATCGACATGACCGGGCCGAAGATCTCTTCCTGCGCAATCGTGGAGTCCGGCGCGGCATTCGAGAAGACCGTCGGCCGGACGAACCAGCCGCGCTCGACACCTTCGACCGGTTCGACGCCGCCGGTCAACAACGTGGCGCCCTCGTCGATGCCTCTGCGGATGTAGCCGAGCACGCGGTCACGATGCGCCGACGTGACCATCGGACCGATGTTGGTCGCCAGATCGAACGGGTCGCCCGTCACTGCGGCCTCGGCGACCGCCGTGGCGATTGCTTCGACCATCGGCAACTGCTCGCGCGGCACGAGCAACCGCGTCAAGGCCGAACAGGTTTGGCCGGAGTTGATGAAGCATTTCGAGAAGGCGTCGATGATCGCGACCTGCCAGTCGTCGGCATCGAGAATGACGTTGGCCGACTTGCCACCCAGCTCGAGCGACACGCGTTTGACCGTCTGCGCGCCTAGTTCTGCAACGCGGCGACCGGCACGCGTCGACCCGGTGATCGACACCATGTCGACGCCGGGGTGCGCGGCGATGGCCTCGCCGACCACCGGACCGGTGCCGTTGACCAGGTTGAAAACCCCTGCGGGGAGCCCGATCTCGTGGATGATCTCGGCCAGAATCAGCGACGACAGCGGCGCGACCTCGGTCGGCTTGACCACGATCGAACACCCTGCCGCCAGCGCAGGCGCGACCTTCGCGCACACCTGGTGGAGCGGATAGTTCCACGGCGTGATGGCGCCGACGACGCCGATCGGCTCTCGCACGATCAGCGAGTTGGCGATCTCCTCTTCCCACGGGAATTCGGTGACCAGTTTGGCCATGGACCCGAACGACCACGCAGGTAGTCCGGCCTGCAGCAGCCGCGAGGCGGCGATCGGCGTGCCCATCTCCGAGGTCACCAATGCCGCAATCTCGTCGCCGCGTTCGGCCAGTTTGGCGTAGATCGCGTAGAGCACTTCGGCGCGTGTAGCGATATCGGTTTTCGACCAGACGTCGAATCCGGAGCGTGCTGCTTGGACGGCTCGGTCGACGTCGTCGGCATTGCCGAGGGCGACCTTGGCGATGACCTCCTCGGTCGTGGGGTTGATGACGTCGTGCGTCTCGGTACCGGCCGGGTCGACCCACTGGCCGCCGATGTAGAACTTGTCGCGCACCTGAACGGGCGTTGCTGTTGCAGTCATCGTCGTTTCCTCTCAGGCCTGCGCCGAGGCGAGTGGCTTGTCGGCGGACGCGGCGATCGCTTCCGCGGTTCGGTGGGCGAGCGCCATGATCGACAGCATCGGGTTTGTCCCACTCGGTGACGGGAATGCGCTCCCATCGCCAATCCAGACACCAGGTGTGTCGTGCAGTTCGCCGAACGGTCCGGCGACGCTGGTCTGCGGGTCGGTACCCATTCGACAGGTACCCATCTGATGCGCCGAGAACATGCGATGACCGCCCGCGCGGAACGGAATCGCCTGCAGCCGAGCAACATACGCGTCGAGGTCGTCGCCCCAGCGCCATCGTGGCAACCCAGGCGACAGCGCGCGCATCTCGATTGCACCTGCTGCACGATGCACCTGCGCCAGCACACCGATGCCCGCCTGGAGGTTCGCGACATCCAGCGGGTCGCTGACCGGGTAACTCGCGACTGCTTCACCATTCGCGTCGATGGTCACGCGGCCGTGGCCATGATCGCGAACCAACGCAAGCAACCAGGTCATGTTCGATGCCTGACTCATCAGGGCTTTGTGTTCGGCGGGTGAGCTGAACGGCAAGAACGCTGCCGAGGCCGCCGTCGTGTAATGCGCGGTTTCCAGCAGGAAGCCGTAGCCGTTGCCGGGGTTGGCGAACTGGTCGACCAAGCCGCTGTGCGCGGGACCCCACCAGCCCTGCTGCTCCTCCGCATACACCCCGCACAGTGCCGTAACCGGATGCAGCCGTAGGTAATTGCCAACCGCGGGACCGCCGATACCCGACCGCAAGAGCAGCGCGGGCGACTCCAACGATCCACCAGCAACCACGACGCGCGGCGCACGGACGGTGACCTTGCTGCTCGCGCCGCTCGCCGGATCAGAATAGGTTGCCTCGACGCCTGCAGCGCGGCCGTTTTCGACGATGACGCGCGACGCTCTGGTGCGGACGAGGATGTCCGCACCCGCGTCGAAGGCGTCCTGCAGGTAGCTCTTCATCGTGCCCTGCTTGGAGCCGGTCTGATCGCCGAAGCCGATGTAAGCGGCGGTCACCGGGTCGTACTTCGAGGCATCCGAGTTCCGGGTGATCTTCTGGAACGACCAACCGAGTTTCTCGGCAGCTTCCTTCAGGCGAAGGGTCGGCGAGTTGTAGTCCGAGGTGTCGCCATTGACCGAAATGCGTTGCGAGACAGCATCCAGGTGCCGATCGAACTCGGCAGTGTCGACCCCTTCGAGCCCGAACTCCCGCGCCCACTCTTCGCGGACCCAAGGCTTGGTCCGCAGGCTGGTCATCCAGTTGATGGTCGTGCCGCCGCCGAGCGTCGCACCCGCTTGCAGCGAAATGTTGAAATCGGCGCTCGCCACCGGACCGCCACGCCAGTACAGATTCTGATACGCCCACAGTTCGAGCTGGTTGAAGTCGCTCTCGTCGAAATAACCCGCGGCCTCCAGCACGACCACCTTCATGCCCGCCTGGGCAAGCTTCCCCGCGATCGTTCCGCCCCCAGCGCCCGACCCGACGATCACGACATCGGCTTCCAGCACCTGATCTTCGCTGGGAACCAACGGCTTGATCGGCTTCGCGGCCGGCTGCGGCAGACTCACCGGACCGGGGTAGCCGAGCCGGACCCAGTTGGGGTTCTTGCCGGTGTTCGGATCGGGCAGACCGTAACTCAAGAACGTCGTCAGCTGAATCAGCGCGCCAACTCCGACCGTCGCTTCCGGACCGAGCAACGCGGTGCGCGACAGTAGTACCTCACGCGATTGTTGTGAGGCCCCTACGATGCCTTGCGCGCCGATGACGTCGACGAGCCCGAGCAGCCCTTCTCGAAGCTCGGGCGGCATCCCTTCGAGTAGTCCGACGATCGCGATATCGACTCCGAGGTCGCTCGCTTTCCGGGCCCAGAATCCGTCTGCGTCTTCGGCGTGTTCGATTGCGGGAACGATGGTGTCGCAGATTGCGCGCAACGCGTCTTGGCGTTCGGTGGTCATCCATTCGGTCATTGAGCGAACGTTACCTGCGTCACACTTACGCGGGTAGTGCCAATAAATACACCGTCGATTGCTCGTATCATTTCCCCATGACAACGACCGCGGGAGCGCTCACCCCTCGCCCTCCTGGGCGGCCCGCGTCGGCCAGCAAGGCAGAGGTCCTTGCAGTCGCGACGAAGCTCTTCCTGCAGGGTGAGCGCCTCGACGTGCAGGCGATTGCAACGGAATTGGGCGTCAGTCGCGCGACGATCTATCGCTGGTACGGGTCTCGCGAAGGTCTGCTCGGCACCGTGCTCGCGAGCGAATTCGAGCGCAGAATCGAGTCCGCCGATGCTGCTTGCGATGCTCGCGGAGCAACCCGCCTTCTGATCGTCATCGAGCGCGTCGTCCGCGAGATCGCCGAACACCATGCGATGCAACGCTATTTCGAAAACGAGCCGACCTCAGCCTTCCGGATTCTCACGTCGAGCGGCGGCATCGTCCAGCCACGCGCGGTCTCGACAATCGAGAAGTTGCTCGATCGCGTCATCGACGAAGACGGCTACCGCCCCTCGATCGAGCGCTCGACCCTGGCGTACACACTGGTGCGATTGGGCGAAGCGTTCCTCTACAACGACGCCGCCGCGGGGTTGCGCGGCGACATCGACCGGGCGGCGGAAGTACTCGTCGCCCTACTGCGAACCGACTGACGGCCTCAGCCTTCGAACCACCGCCGCGGGTTTCCAACCAACATCGCCTCGATATCGGCGTCGCTGACACCGCGCTCCAGCAATGTAGGCACGACATCGCGCAGCACGTGGAAGTACGTCCAGTTCGGTAGCAGCGCAAGCATTTCCGGCGCCGCCCAGTCGATGTGGCAGGACGCGTCCTGCGACAGCACCATGCTGGCCGCGTACCCGCGACGGCACATCTCGACCACGATGTCGATGCGTTGCTCGAACGGCAGGATGATGTCGATACCGAAGCGGTCCATGCCGAGCAGGTAACCGGCCTCGGCCAACTCCGCGAGGTGATCGGCGTCGGTACTGTCGCCGGAATGCGCCAGTTGAACGCGCGACGAATCGACGCCTTCGCTCTCCAGCACCCGCCGAACCTCGAGACCCGTCTTCGACCCTGGGTGCGTGTGGACCATGATCGGCGTGCCCGTCTCGCGGTTGGTCTGCGCAACCGCCCGCATCACCCGCTCCACACCTGCGGTCAGACCTTTGTCGTCGATCGCGCATTTGAGCAAAGCCGCCTTGACACCGGTGCCCTGGATGCCTTCGCGAATGTCGCGAACGAACAGCCCCGTCATCGGGTCGGGATCGCCCAACCGATATTCGAAGTAGTGCGGCGCATCGGTGTAGGTGTAGATCCCGGTCGCGACGAGAATGTTGAGCTCCGGGACCTGATCGGCGATCCCTTTGATACGCGGCAGGTATCGGCCGAGCCCATCGACGGTGGGATCGACGATCGTGCTGATGCCGGTCGCGGCGAGGGCGTGCAAACGCTCGACCGCATCCGCGACCCTCGCTTGCTCGTCCCAGTCCGTATTCCAGTTCGCTTGACTGTCCGGAGTCAGCACGAACACGTGCTCGTGCATCAGCGTCTTACCCAGGGTGTCCGTGGCCACCGGGCCACGGACCGTCTCGACTGTTGACGTCGTTGTCATTGTGGGAATCTCAGCCGAGGTTGATGACGTCGAGTTCGCCTTCTGCGTACTTCGCTCGCAGCACCTTCTTGTCGAACTTGCCGACGCTGGTCTTCGGTACCTCACCGATGAACGACCAGCGCTCCGGCAGCTGCCATTTCGCAACCTTGTCAGCGAGGAACTCGCGCAGCGCCTCGGCGTCGACGTCGGCGCCCTCGCGGAGCACCGCTGCGACCAGCGGCCGCTCGTCCCACTTCTCGTCGGGAACGCCGAAAACCGCGGCTTCCGCGATCGCGGGATGTGCCATGACCGCATTCTCGAGGTCGACGGACGAAATCCACTCGCCACCGGATTTGATGACGTCCTTGGAACGGTCGACCAGCGTCAGGAACCCGTTCGGCGAGATCTTGCCGACGTCACCCGTCTTCAACCAACCGTCGTGGAACTTGCCGGGATCGATGTCGGATCCATCCGGTGAGTAGTACGAACCGGTGATCCACGGTCCGCGAACCTCCAACTCGCCCAACGTCTCTCCGTCGTTCGGCGCCACGGAGCCGTCGTCGGCGATCAACCGCGCTTGCACACTGGCAGGGAAGCGGCCCTGCGTGATGCGGTACTCCCACGCCTGCTCGTCGGTCACGTGCGCGGGCGGGTGCGCGACGCTGCCGAGCGGCGACGTTTCTGTCATGCCCCACGCATGCAGGATGCGCACGCCGTGCTTCTCCTGGAATGCCTTCATCATCGACGGCGGCACAGCGGAACCACCCACGATGACGTCGCGCAGGTGTGTGATGTCCTGCGGCTTCGCCTCGAGCGCGGCAAGAACGCCGGTCCAGATCGTGGGCACCGCGCCTGCGAACGTCGGCTTCTCGGTCGCCATCATCTGCAGCAACGGGTCCGGCTGCAGGAAGCGGTCCGGCATCAGCAGGTCCGCACCGGCCATCAGCGCCGCGTACGGCAGACCCCACGCGTTCGCATGGAACATCGGAACGATCGCCAGGATGTTGTCCTGGCTGTTGAGGCCCATCGCCATCGGTGAGCACACCTGCATCGCATGCAGCCAGCACGAGCGGTGCGAGTACACGACACCCTTCGGGTCACCCGTCGTCCCCGACGTGTAACACATTGCGGCGGCTGACTTTTCGTCGATCACCGGGAAGTCGAACGAGTCGGACTGCGAGGCGAGCAGTTCGTCGTAGGAATGCACGGTCACGCCGGCGGGCGCTTCGAGCGCCGACGCATCGCCGTTGGCGACGATCACGTGCTGGACGGTCTTCAACGACGGCAGGTATTTGCCGAACAGCGGGATCAAGGTGGCATCGACGACGACAACCTTGTCCTCCGCATGGTTGGCCACGAAGATCAACTGCTCCGGGAACAGCCGGATGTTGAGCGCATGCAGCACCGCACCCATCGCGGGGACCGCGTTGTACGCGACGAGATGCTCGTTGTTGTTCCACATGAACGTCGCGACGCGGTCGCCTTCGCCGATGCCGAAGCCGCGCAAGGCATTTGCGAGCTGCGCGGCCTGGCGGCCGAGTTCCCCGTAGGTCAGGACCCGAGTACCGGCACCCGTCCAGGTCGCGACCTTGGCTTCGGATTGGAAGGTGCTCGCGTACCGGAGCAACGTCGCCAATGACAGCGGCTCGTCCTGCATGGTGCTCAACATGTTCGGCGTTTCTCCTCTGTAGCGGTCATGCGGCCGGGATCAAGACTATTGCCAGGATCACATCGGCGGCAATGGTACGTTCCGCCCTGACTGTTTCAAATAGGAATGTGAGAAACCGTGCCACTCGACCCGAGCTACCGGCCCATTCTCGACACACTCGAGGCCAGCGGCGTCCTTCCGTTGAGCCAATGGACAGCGCCCCAGGCGCGCGAGGTCTATCGGCAGGTCTCCTTCGGCCGGCGCGGTCCGGATTTCATCGCTGAACAGGTCGACAAGGTCGAAAATCGTGTGGTGCCAGGTCCGGGCGGTGACATCCCGGTCCGGGTGTACACGCCCGCCGACGATCGCGGCCGCGTCCTCACCTTTGTCCACGGCGGCGGCTGGGTAATCGGCGACATCGACACCCACGATCCACAGTGCAGGCGCATCGCGAATGCGGTCGGCGCGGTGGTTGTCTCGGTCGACTATCGACGCGCGCCGGAACATCCGTATCCGGCGCCGCTCGACGACGTCATGGCCGCACTGGCCTGGACCGCCGCCAACTATCCCGACCGGCCGCTGGTGGTCGGTGGTGACAGTGCCGGCGGAAACCTCTCAGCCGCAGCGGCTTTGCGAGCCCGCGACGAAGGTCCAGTGCTCGCCGCCCAGCTGCTGATCTATCCGGCAGTCGATCCCAGTTCCTCCATGCCATCGGTCGTGGCGAACGGCAGCGGCTACTTCCTGACCGGCGAAGACCTCGTGTGGTTCATCGACCAGTACCTGCCGGACCCGAGCATGCGCACCGAGCCGACTGCGGACCTCATCAACGCCGACCTCGCGGGTCTGCCGCCGACGGTGATAGCTACGGCCGAATTCGACCCCCTGCGCGACGAAGGTGACGCCTACGCCAATCGACTCCGGGAGTGCGGCGTCGAGGTCCGGCACTTTCCTGGACCAGGACAGATCCACGGATTCTTCGCCTTCGCCCCTGGCGTTCCCTCCGCGGCCGCGCTACGCGAAGACATGCTTGCCGCACTCTCGGACCTGCTCGACCCCTCGTGAGTCTTTTAGGAGTCCAGGGACTCCTAAAAGACTCACGAGGGTTGGGCTGAGTAGCCTGGGCGAGTGAGTGAGGCGGAGAGTTTTCGGAGCTACGGTGGCGTGCCTGTTGCCCATCGTCGCGACGAACGACGGGCCCGCTTCATCGAAGCAGCACTGACCGTTTTCGCAGCCCAGGGCTATGCGCACAGCACGGTCGCCGATGTCTGCGCAGCTGCTGGACTCTCGAAGCGGCAGTTCTACGAGCAGTTCGCCAACGCCGAGGAATTGTTGCTCGCCACCTACGACAAGATTCAGGCCGACGCCCGAGCGACCGTGCAGCAGGCGCTGGCGGAGCTGCAGACCGAAGACATCCGACAGGTCGTCGCGACGGCGATCACCGCATTCCTGACCTATATCGAATCGGACAGCCGCCGGGCGCGGGTTTCGTTCGTGGAGATCGTCGGCGTGAGCGAGCGGGTCGAACAACATCGTCTCGACGACCGCAAGCATTGGTCGTTGCTGATCAAGGTTGCCGCGGAGGCCACGATCGGTCCGAATGCGGAGCCGCCGAGCGGATACTCGCTGACCGCAACAGCGTTCATCGGCTCGCTGTACGCCGTCGTCCACGAGTGGAGTCTCACCGAACCGCGCCCACCGGTTGCCGACCTCGTCGAGCTTCTGACCAGAGTCCTGATTGCCCTCATTGCACCTACTGCGGGCTAGCATGCGAGCCATGGAGGACCGGCCGATGACGCCCGCTCCGTTTGTGGCGACGGCAAGTCGGGTGCTGCTCGAGGAAATCGACAACCTCACGGACGAGATTGCCCGTGAGGTTGTACGGCGTGAACCCGCCTACGGCAACTTGAGCCCTGCTGCGCAACAAGACATTCGAAATGTCAGCCGGGACAATATGATCGCCATCCTCGGCGCGCTGAGCGGCGAACCCGCGTCCGGCGACGCAATCGCGCGTGCCACGGGAAAGCTGCGCGCCGAACAAGGTGTGCCGCTGCCAGCGGTGTTGCGTGCGTTCCGCATCGGGACGACCGTCGTCTGGGATCGGCTCATACTCGCAGCCGACAACCCCGCAGACAGCCGCGATCTACTGCTGACGGCGTCGGACATCTGGAACGTTGTCGACGACTTCTCCCAGGGCATCACTGCTGCATATCAGGAAACGACGACGGAACAGATGCGCCGCGACGCGCATGCCCGCGACGCGGCATTGGACGTTCTGCTGTCCGGACGCATCGTCGATGGCCCGGAGCTGTGGGAAAGCGCGAACGTCCTGCGGCTTCCGCACCATGCAACCTATTGCGTCGTCGTAGCCATGTCGGGAACGCCTGCAGGAGAGACTCTTCCCGGCGTCAGTGACAGCCTCGCGACGGTGGGGGTGCGGTCGGCGTGGCGCGTCGAGCTGGACAGTCAGGTCGGCGTCGTCGCACTCACTCCGCGGTTCGACGTTGAGCGCCTCGCGGCGTGCGCAGCCGAACGGACGTTGGGCCGAGTCGGCGTTAGCGTGCCCTACGACAACCTGGAAGAAACGGCGGCAGCGCGTCGCCAAGCGCAATTAGCTTGCGCTGCAGGTAAACCCGGGAGCCGTGAAGTCGTGCAGTACGACAAAGCGCCTGTCGCGATTCTGCTCGCGGGCGCCCCGGAGGTCTCGGGCAGCCTCATCGCGTCTGTGCTCGGACCCATCTTGGCGCTGCCCGAGCACGAACGCGACATTCTGCTCGAGACGATGCGGACCTGGTTCGCCTCCGGCGGCGACCCCTCCGCCACGGCGGCTGCGCTGTACTGCCATCGCAACACGGTCCGCCAGCGGCTCAATCGAGTCGCTCAGCTGACCGGGCACGATCTCACGTCGCCTACCGCGGCGATCGAGGTCTACCTAGCCCTCGAGGCCCACCGCATCGCCCCCTGACTCGTGAGTCTTTTTGGAGTCCCTGGACTCCTAAAAGACTCACGAGCGGTTAGCGGGCGCCGATGGGGAGGCCGATGATGGCGGCGAGTGCGTTGCCGAGCACGTCACCCCAACCGGGGAGGAACTCGGGCGCGCCTGCGATGGTCCCGACATCCTTGATGTGGCAACCAGGTTCGACGGGAACGCCGTTGAGTCGGTCGCGCAGCCACAGCAGCGCACTCGGCGCCATGAGCGGTTCCAACGAGATGTGTTCGCTGAAGTGATCACGGGTGTAGGTGACGTTGGCTGCCGGATCCTTGCAATATGTGTCGACCAGCGCGTTGACCTGGCCGATCGGGATCAGGTAGTCGGGATTCGCGTTGTACATGTACATCGGCACCGTCGGCACGGACTGGCCCATCTTCGTCTTCCCGAGAACCTCCTGCACCTGCGGCTGCGCGACGGGGTCGCCGGGCCCGGTGTAGAGCATTTCCAATCGCAAGAAGGGCATCAGTGCCGTTTGGTACGAAACGCACAATGGGTTCTTCGCTGCAAGCAACAGCTGACCGGCCGGATTCAGATTCTTCTGAAAGAAGTCCGCAAGCTCCGGGTATTCGCGAGAGACGCCGATAGCGGCGGCGAGGATGAGCCCGAACCCGACGTTGCCGTTCGCGAGCCGCAGCACGGCTTCCAAGTCGGCAGGGATGCCGCCTTCGGAGACACCGACGATGTTCAATTCGGGGGCGTAGCTCGCGTGCAGTTCAGCCGAGTGACCGGTCGCGATCGCGCCACCGGAGTACCCCATCAAGCCAACCCGAGTATCGGTTCCCGGCAGTCCCAGCGGTGCGAACTGCTCCGCGGCCCGGATGCCGTCGAGCGTGATGCGTGCGTGCAACGGTCCGGCGGCGTACGCAGAATTCGGACCTTGGTAGTCCGGGATGATCACGGCATAACCCATGTGCAGGAGCGTCTGCGCATTGAGCAGACCTTCGAGCATCGGATTCACCGAGCCGGTCAGGTTGCCCGGAATCGACGCCAGCTGAAGCGAATACGACGGCGCGCAGTACTGACCGAGGGAATCCTCTGCGATCTGGACCGAGACCAGTTTGCGCGGACCGCCATCTTGCGTTCCGCCGCGAGGCTTGATGACCGTCGCGACCGCAGGCACCGGCTCACCGCGGGTATTGGTCGACCGATAGGACAACTGCCAGGCATCGACGTTGAGTGGCAGCAGCGAGAAGTTCGCCAGGTTCACCTGCCGCGCGGCGATGATCTCGCCGGGCGCCTTCGGATCCAGGATGTCCGCCGACGGCAGATAGAAGCCATGGTCGAACTCGGGCGGACTCGGCGGAATCGGGAACGGCAGCGGCGGCTGCACCGGGACCGGATCGGCATTGGCCGACCCGGCGAAGAGAACGGACGCTACGAGCCCCAGGGAAGTGACCAGCAGTCGGCGTCGTCGCCGCAATCCTGGGCTTGTCATCGTTCGTCCTCCATTGATCGGCGAATTGGCAACCATTCAATAGTGGGCGACATGGTACCGACGGACTATGGGCGAACGCTTTCTCTGTGACGTCGAAAAATGTGCGCTTGCACACTCGCGAGAGGGTTTCGCATCGAGAGTGCGGTTGTTCATGCCGAATCGGCCAAAATTGCCTGAACAACTGCACTCTCGGCGTATCACGGCAGCGCTATCGGTAGCTGCACTCCGTCGTGAACCCGGCAGTCGGCGCACGTGTCGTCGCCGGCGACTGCCGCAATCGCCGTCCGGACCAGCGCCTTGAAGGGTCCGATATTGCGTGCGAATTCGGCGAATACGTCGACGGCGCGCACTCCCCCACCAGCTTCGACGCCGGCATCGAGATCGGTCACCAAGGCGATCGCGGCGTAACACATCTCCAATTCCCGAGCCAGGACCGCCTCGGGATGGCCGGTCATGTTCACGAGCTGCCAGCCTTGCGCGGCGAACCACTGGCTCTCCGCGCGAGTGGAGAATCGAGGACCCTCCACAACGACCATGGTCCCGCCGTCACCCACTCCCTCCTGCACGGCCGCTGCGCGCAACTCGGCGCAATACGGATCGGCGAACGACACATGGACACCGCCGCCATCGAAGTACGTCTGCTCGCGGCCGGACGTGCGGTCCACGAGTTGGTCGGGAACCACGACCGCGCCCGGACCGAGTTGCGGGGTCAGGCTGCCGACCGCGCACGGGCCGAACACGCGGCGCACACCGACGGACCGCAAGGCCCACATGTTCGCTCGATAGGGCACGGTGTGCGGCGAGAATTGATGCTGCGCACCGTGTCTGGGCAAGAAGGCGACGGTCCGCTCGCCGACCGTACCGATGGTCACCGGACCGCTCGGCGCGCCGTACGGCGTCTCCACGGCGACATCGACTGCACCGTCGTCGAAGAAATCGTAGAAACCGCTGCCGCCGATCACGGCCAGCGTCGGACGAGGATACGCGGGAGCTGCCATGGAGCCACCCTATTGGGCAGCCCTGGCTTTGCGTGCGCGGTAGGCGGCGACATTCGCTTTGTTGCCACAGTTCCCGATATCGCAAAACAGCCGAGACCTGTTGCGAGACAGGTCGATCAGTACGGCGTCGCAATCGGGTGCCGCGCAGAACTTCAGCCGGTCGAGGTCGCCGACGCGAATCACGTCGGCAAAAGCCATTGCCGCTTCGGCGCCCATCCGGTCGACCAATGGGTCAGCGGACTCGGTGACGTGCAGGTGCCAATCCCAGGTGCCGTGCCGAGTCAGCCACGGCCGCGCATTGGTCCTTCGCAGCAGATCGTTGACGACCTCGACGGCGGCCTCCGCGTCGGCTGCCTCCCACACCGAGCGCAGCAATGGGCGCAGCGACCGCACCGCCTCCAACTCCGCGTCGGTCCGCTCCCGCAAGCCAGTCCATTCGAACTCGACGAAAAATTCATCGAGACCTGCGACGTCGACCAGGCGTTCTCGACCCCGCGCCGACGTGTTGACCAGCGCAGTCGCGGAACGCAACGCAAAGTCGGTGTCATGAGCGAAATACAACTTTACTCCTGACTGCCTTGACCCGTAGTGTCACTAGCGTAACCCGATAACGCTCATGACAGGGGGCTTCCGTGCGTCGATCAGGCATTTGGCTGACCGTCTTGTCGGCGCTGGCCTTCAGCTGGTCCGGGCCGTTCGCCAAGGCGTTGATGGACTCCGGCTGGTCACCCGGCGGAGTCGTCTTCGCCCGGCTCGCGGGTGCTGCGCTCGTCGCCTTCGCCGTCGCTGCGGCGGTCGATGCTCGGGCATTGCGTGTCGCACCACGGCAGGTCCGCTCGTCGGCGCTGTACGGAATCGTGGCAATCGCGACCGTGCAGGCCACCTTCTTCCTCGCGATCCAAAGTCTGTCCGTCGGCGTCACGTTGATGATCCAGTTCCTCGCGCCGATCGTTGTGATCGGCTGGGAGTGGCTGGTCCGCGATATTCGACCCAGCACACTCACGATCCTGGGCGCGGTCCTCGCCCTCGCCGGAGCGGTCCTGGTCATCGATGTCTTCGGGGCCACCGAGGTGAGCATCGAAGGCATCGCCTGGGCAGCGCTGTCGATGCTCGGCAATGCGTGCTTCTTCCTGATGTCGACTCGGAGCGCTGGTTCGCCATCGCCGGTTGTGACGATGGCGTACGGCATGGTCTTCGCGGCGCTCGCGGTCGGCGCTCTCGGCGTCACCGGCCTGTTCACCATGACGTTCGCGACCGATCCGGCGGTCCTCGCCAGCCACGATCTGCCCTGGATATTGCCGCTCGTGCTGCTGATCACGATCAGTACGGTCGTCGCCTACCTGTGCGGAATCGCCGGCGTCGGCCTGATCGGCGCGACCCTCACCTCGCTCGTGCTGCTCACCGAAGTGCTGTTCGGTGTCATCTCGTCATGGCTGCTGCTCGGTCAGACGATCTCGGTAATCCAGCTACTCGGCGGCTCGTGCATCGTCGGCGGCGTCGCAATCGCCAGACTCGGCGGCGCGGGCGCTGCCGAACCGTTCATCGAGACGGTTGAGCCAACCGACGAAGCGCATACTCCGTCACCTCGATCAACGCCTCCTTCGCCGATTCGCGCGACCTAGCGTCGATGCTGATGATCGGGACGTCCGCGGAAATCGCGAGTGCGCGCCGAACGTCTTCGTGGTCGTGGCGCGGTGCACCATCGAACTCGTTGATGGCGATCAAGAACGGCAATTCCCGCGCCTCGAAGAAGTCGATCGGCGCGAACGAATCGTCGAGCCGCTGAGTATCGATCAGCACGACCGCGCCGATCGCGCCACGCACGATGTCGTCCCACATGAACCAGAAACGGCTCTGCCCCGGCGTCCCGAACAAGTACAGGACCAGATCGTCGGACAGGCTGATGCGGCCGAAGTCCATCGCCACCGTCGTCGTCGACTTGTTCGGCGTCGAGGACAGATCGTCGAAGGATTCGCTGACGTTGGTCACGAGGGCTTCGGTTCGCAGCGGAACGATCTCGGACACCGCGCCGACCAACGTGGTCTTGCCGACGCCGAACCCTCCTGCGATCACAATCTTCGCCGAGGTCACTCGGTCAGATGTTGCGAAGTCCACTGAGAACCCTTTCGATCAGCTCGCGGCGCTCGACATCGGTCGAATCGTCCCGCAATGTTGCGAGCACCTTCACGTGCCCGCTCGCAACCAGGTCGGCGACAAGTACCCGAGCCACACCCAACGGAATCACCGCGCGGGCCGCAATCTCGGCCACAGACGGCGATTCGCCGCACAGTGCGAGGATGGCTGCCTCGACATCGCTCAGCTCCCAATGCTTGTTTCGCGCTCCCGGTAGCGCCTGGACCAGCGCCTCCAATGCCAGCTCCACGGCGGGCTGCGTTCGGCCGGACGTCAACGAGTACGGCCGCACCAAACTTGGCCGATTCACCGGAACATCATGCTCGTGACTGTCCATCCGACCTACCCCGTCACGGTCCCAGGTTCGTGCGCGGTGCTGCCTGGACGGCTTGCCCGACACGATCGACAAGAATCGCCATCTCGTATCCCACCTGGCCGATATCGCACGACGCACTCGTCAGCACCGCGAGAATCGAACCGTCGCCGACGTTCATCGTCAACAAGTAGCCCTTCTCCATCTCGACGACCGTCTGCAGCACGCCGCCACCCCCGAACAGGTTCGACGCTCCGACGGACAAGCTCGACAGACCCGAGGTCACTGCCGACAACTGTTCGGCGCGTTCGACAGGAAGTCGGTCGCTCGCCGACATCAGGAGACCGTCGGCCGACACGAGGACCGCGTGCGTAACGCCCGGAACTTCGTTGGCGAAGTTCGACACCAGCCAGCCGAGTGATCGGTGGGCAGAACGGTCAGCGCTTGTCATCGCTCTCCTTCTTCGTTTCGTTCGGACGCGCAGCCCGACCGTCGCGCACACCTTTGAGGTGGCGGGTCAGATTAGCGCGAACGAGGTCGGGATTGGACGTGCCACTGCGCGGTCCGCCAGTTTGCGCACCAATCCCGCCAGGAACGAGGCGCTGTCCAGGCTGCCGCTGCGGTAGTCCTGTCACCGTGTTCTTTTCGACAGCCACATCGTGGCTGCGGTCTGCAGCGGACCAGCCTTCGTCACCGGCCGATCGCCAGCCAGTGGACGCCGCCGCATCGGGTGTGTTCACATCGGCCAGCCACGCCGTAGCGGTCACCATGCCTGCGAAAATCGGGGTCTCCGCGGACTTCGGGGAATCCTCGAAAACCGAGGCTGTGCTCGCCCGTTTGTAGCGATGAAGGGTGTCGCCGCGCGGATCGCCGAGCAGACTCCCGCCGGAGTCGTTGCCTGCATCCGCGGTCGGAATCAGTGCCGCACCCGCGCGACCCGGTTCTCGCACCGGCAGCGCCGACCCGGCGGCGGATCCTGCCGCAATCCCGTTGCCCAACGCCGACGTGCCAGGTGTCCGTTGCGGCAGACCGCTCTGGACAGGTGCGGGCGGCGCGGCCACCGGCTCGGCGGGTCGTTCCGGGAGCGGGAGCAACGTCGGCGGCAAGTGCACGCTTGCCGTGACACCGGCGTTGGTTTCGCGGTCCGCGCTCGGCCGCAGGCGGACCGTGATGCCGTACCGCGCCGCAAGCTTGGCCACCACGAACAGGCCCATTCGACGCGTTGTCTCGACGGTGACCTCGGCATCGATCGCCAGGCGCTCGTTGATCGACGTCAACTGATCACGGGGAATGCCCACGCCCGAGTCGGCGAGCTCGACGAGCAGCCCGCCGTCGACCGCACGAGCGAACATGAACACGACCTCGGTATCGCGCGGTGAGGCTCGCAACGCGTTCTCGACCAGTTCGGCGAACAAATGGACCACGTCGGTCGCCGCAGCGGACGCGACACCGTACTTCGGCGCTACGCCGATCCGAACTCGGTGGTAGTCCTCGACCTCGGACATCGCGGCGCGCAGAACGTCGCCGATCTCGACCGACCCGGGCTGGCCCTGCCGCGGCCTGGTGCCCGCGAGCACCAGCAGGTTGTCGCTGTTTCGGCGCATTCTCGCCGCAAGGTGATCGAGCTCGAAGAGGTTGTTGAGCCGCGCAGGATCCTTCTCGTCGAACTCGAGCTTCTCGATCATTCCGAGCTGACGATCGATCAGCACCCTGCTGCGGCGAGCCATCGTTTCGAACATCTCGTTGATCTGCAGCCGAAGTTGCGCCTGGCCGCCTGCAAGCCGCAGCGCCTGACCGTGCATGTCGTCGACCGCTCTGGCCAGCTGGCCGATCTCCTCGGTCGTATGAATAGGTACCGGCTCGACCTGGAGGTCCTCGATGGTCGCACCCGAATCGATGCGGCTGAGTTCACCGGCCAGATCGTGGTGTGCGACTCGGAGGGTGCCGTCGCGAAGACGACTGATGGGTCGAACCAGCGAACGCGCGACAAGAATGGCGAACAACAGTGCAGCGAGGAGACAGACCAGGACGATCAGACTGTTGCGAATGGCTGCCGTCCTGGCGGCGTCGGCGCGGTCGGTGACCACTGCACTCATCTCGGCGCCCGCCTGCCGATAGAGCCCGTCCAAAATGTCCTTGCTGTTGTACAGCAGCGCCGCCAGCTTCGTCGACGCATCGACGGCGTCCTTCTTCTGCGAGAACTCCAGCAGGACCAGATCGCAGTTTTCGGCGTTCGACTTCAGCTGTTGGACGCGGTCGTTCGCCTCCGGGAACGAATGTTCCAAGCTGTCCAACAACGCTTGTTCACCGCCCGAGGCGCGCAGAACCGCGACAGCCGCAGCGGGATCATTGGGGTCGGCCATCGCGCTGATTCCCGACGTCGCGAAGTTGAACAGCTGCCGCCCAGCCGCCCACGAGTCGATCAATTTGGTCTTTGCGACAACGACTTCGCTGTTGTGAATCGGCTTGACGATCCCGTCGACCGCCTGCGTCGCACTGGCTGCGATGGCGTTGCGTGCGTCGGCGATCTGCTTGATGCGTGCGACCACCGCCGCCCGGTCGGTCGTACCCGCATCGCTCGTGATCGACACGAGTCGGTCGCCGGTCGTCACCATCGCCCGCAAGGCGGAGGCGACATCGGTGTCCAGATCACCATCGGCGAGTTCGGCCTTCGCCTCGCTGATTCGCTTCTTCAGAACCTCGAGATCCTCGGCTTGTGGCGGGCGTCCCGGATTGGCCAGCTGAGCAGCCCACGTTGTGGTCGCGACCTCGAAATCGAGGATCAGCGGAATCGTGGCAACCCGATCAGCGGCTCGTTGGAGGTCGTTCGCATCGCCGAGCGAGGTGGTCACGCGGACGAGACCGAGGACGAGCGCCGCCGCAAGTGGCACCGCCACGACCGCGGTCACCTTCCAGCGGACGCCCCATTGCTCGATGTTCCACCATCGAGGTCTGGACTCTTTTGGTTTCACGCGGACGGGCTTGCTGCTGTCGGTCATTCTGCTCACTTTCCACCAGGTTCGACACCGAACAAGTCCCCCACGACGGAACCCGGCATGTTGCTATTGAACAGTAGCGGGGCGCCTGTCGCCGTCCAAGTTCGTGCTGACGGGACTTCGACCACGCTCTCGATGAGCAGAAACGCCTACCTCGTGTTGTTGCTCACTCTGCGCTGGACCGCAGCAATCTCGCGCACACCATCGGCGAGCAAGCTGCGGTTGATCGGCGACAATTCCGACATCGTGACGATGTCGCCAGGCGGATGGCCATCGGCGATCTGAGCAACTTGGTGCGCCATCCGCAACGTCTGCAACAGCGCGAACACCTCGTTCAACGTCTTCGCGTCGGGCTCGGTCAGCAGACCGTTTCCTGCCGCAGCCTCGAGCCGTGCGGGCGTGGACGCGGATGCGATGCCCACGGTGAGACCGCCCCACCGCGCCAGATTCACGATGGGCGTGACCGCATGAGCCTTCAGATCGAACGTGCCACCGCGGCGGGAAAGCACATCGCGCAGCGAGCGCATCCGCGCCTTGTCCGACAGCGCATTGAGCAGTTGCAATCGAAGAGCGTTGGGATGGTCGGTCCGCATGCGTCGGTACGCGGCAGGGACCGTGTGCTGTGCGACATCGCCCCAGACCACGCGACCGTCCACCAACAACGACGACATCACCAGACCGCGGTCTTTCAGCGGGTCGTCGAGCCACTCCTCGGTCGCACGTGCCCATTCACTTGCAGAGCGAGCGAACCGCGGTTTGCTCGCGATCGCGCCATTGCTGTCGGCGGGCAGCCCGCAGGCATCGAGGATGGTGTGGACGCGTCCGGCGAGGCGAAGGAGCCGACCCTTCTCCGGTGCCAGCTCGTCCGCCCACGACAAGGCGCTGTCGACATCCGACGACGGCATCGCTTCACGCCGCGCGATGCTGCCGAGTGAGAGCCACGCGAACTTCGACCGCGGCAGCCCGACCGACGTTGCGAGGGACAGTTCCAACGCCCGCCGCACCACGCTGTCGATGACGACCGACAGGATTCCGCTGGTAGCCGACGCGTCCGTGCCACCCCGAAACAAATCGACCGCCAGGTCCGCAATCCCAGTCGACACCGCCTGCAGCTCGGCTGCGTCTGTCGCGAGACCGATGGAGCGTCGCAACAGGAAGCTTTGCCGCGTGGATGCGGCGAGCAGGTCGGCGTCCTCGACGACTCCGAGGACCTGTCGGTGCTGGGTCAGGACCGGCATGTGCCGCAGCCCGATCTCCAGCATGTCCATCAAGACGGTCGACGCGAGCCGGTCGGCCGTGACGTAGTGCGCCGGTGCGCTCATCACGACCCGAATCGGCACATCGACGCCGACGCCTGCCGCGACGACTCGGGTCCGCAGGTCTCGGTCGGTGAAGATGCCGTACTCGCCGTCGCTCAGCGGGATCAATACGTAGGAGCTGTGATTGGCCGTCATGTGTTTCACGGCGTCGCGGACACTCGTGTCCGGCGTGGTGAAGACCGGTTCCGCGCGGACCAAGTCACCGACCGGCCGGCGCGATGCCGGACCCTCCACCGCACTTCGCTTGCCCGACATCGTGCCCCACGCCGACGATGCCAAAAAGGAGAGTCCGCTCGGCTGCGCGAACACCGGGCGGACAAGTTCACCGGGAAGTCGTAACAACGTGCTCGGCTCGGTGGCCTGTGCCTTGAACTGCACGTCGCCGTCGGTCAGCAGCGGGAAGAAGCCGAAGATTCCGCCGGTCGAAATAGTGTCGATCTGTCCGGCCGCGATCTGATCGTCGCCGGTGTGCAGCAACGTCACCTGGCCGGAACACACCATCCAGATCTCGTCCGGCACGTGAGACGTGTAATCCACGACGACGGACCCGACAGCGAATTCGTGCCGGGACGCCGCCGCCGCGAGCTCGTCGAGCGCGCTCGGTGTCATCGACTGGAACGGTGGATGATCAGCCAAGAACGCAGCGACCTCGGGCGCCGGTGTCACATCGGCCTCACCTTCCGCGAATGAGGTCCGCGCACTTCTCCGCCATCGTCATCACCGTGATGTTCGGGTTGATCGCCGGCAACTTCGGCATCGCGGATGCATCGACGACACGCAGATTGTGCACGCCCTTGACCCGCAACTCGGGGTCGAGAACGGCCATCGGATCATCGACCGCCCCCATCCGAGCGGTACCAGCCGGGTGGTACACGGTGTTGTGGGTCTTGTGGATGTAGTCGAGCAACTCCTCGTCGGTGGTCGCCGCTGGACCGGGTGCAAGCTCGCGGGCGATCCACTCGCGCAACGGTTCCTGCTCGGCGATCTTGCGTGCCAATCGAATTCCGGCAAGCATGACCCGCTCGTCGTGACCGTCCGGGTCGGTGAAATACCGCGGATCGACCTTCGCCCGATCCCGAAAATCGCGCGAGCGCAGCCGCACCGTCCCCCGTGATCGCCCCTGGGTGACGTTCGGCGTGAGGCAGAAACCGTTGTCTGTCGTGGGATAACCCCAGCGCAGCGTGTTCATGTCGAACGGCACGCTGCCATAGTGCATCATCAGGTCCGGCTGAGTCAGTCCTTCTTCGGTGGTCGCGAAGAGGCCGATCTCCCACCATTGGGTCGACGTTGTGACCATCGGCTTCGACGCCTCGTAGAACACCAGCCCCTCGACATGGTCGTCGAGGTTCGCGCCCACCCCCGGCGAGTCGACGCGAACCCTGATGCCGTGTTCGCGAAGGTGCACCGTCGGACCGATTCCCGACAGCATCAACAACTTCGGGGTATCGATGGCGCCGGCGGTGACCACGACCTCGCGCCTGGCGTTGACCGTGTCGTAGCCGGTGAGGTCAGGGCGCTGGTACCGAACGCCGGTCGCCGTCAGCGAATCGTCGATCAGGATTTCCGAGATCCAGCAGTTCGTACGGACCTCGAGATTCTTGCGGGTATCGAGGATCGGATGCAGGTAGGCGTGTGACGTCGACTGGCGCGAACCATCTTCGCCCGCGTTGATCTGGAACCAACCAGCACCGTTGAGAACTGTTGTGCCACGGTTGAACTGAACGGTCGGCAACCCGACCTTCGCCGCCGCATCGATCACCGCTTGCCCGCATGGGTCGTTGGGCGGAACATCTCGGATCCGGACCGGTCCGTCGTGACCGTGCTGGTCGCCTGGCGCGTCGTTGTTCTCCAGCCTGGTCACGTATTTCAGTACGTCACGAGCACCCCACCCCTTGGCACCCATCGCTTCCCACTCGTCCAGCCCCTCGGCAGGCGGCCAGAACGCGATACACGAATTGTGCGACGAGCAGCCGCCGAGCACCTTCGCCCGAGCGTGCCGCATAAAGCTGTTGCCCTTTTCCTGCGGCTCGATCGGGTAGTCCCAGTCGTAGCCCGAATCGAGTAGGTGCATCCATTCGGCCAGCACGAGAATGTTCTGGTCGCCGACATCGGACGGTCCGGCCTCGACGAGACACACGGTGACGGACGGGTCCTCACTCAGGCGCGCCGCGAGGGCGCAGCCAGCCGTGCCGCCGCCGGCGATCACATAGTCGAAGGTGTCTGCCATCGCAGCTCACTCCTTCGCTTCGGCGGCGTGCGAGGCCAACGTCCCGATGTGGTTGCGGCCCTTGACGCCGTACCAGAGCAGACCGAGCCCGAGGATTACACCGATGTAGACGAACGCACCCCAGGTGTTGTACCAAGGCGAGCCGTAGACCGCCTCGCGCGGCCAGGCAAGGTTCAAGGCCATCGCGACCCCCCACACCACAGCCACGATGTTGACGAGCATCCCCCATTTGCCCATCGTGAAGTAGCCGCCTGCCTTGAGGTCCTTCGGCGGCCACTCCCCTTTGAGGCGCTTCTTCAGCAGCGGTCCGGTCACCATGAGGTAGGCCAGGTAGATCATGATGATCGCGATCGACGTGAGCACCGTGAAGATCTTCGGCTGACCGATGTTCACCACGAGAATGGCAATGGCGATCACGCCGATCACGACCGCCGGAACGATCGGGGTCTGGTGTTTCGGATGGACCCGAGCGAGCTTCTCGCCGAACGGAAGTGCGTTGTCGCGCGCCATGGCGAACGTCAGTCGAATCGCTGCTGTGTGGACGGCGAGCGAGCAGACCGTCACGGCGACGACGATGCAGATCAGGAAGATGGTGCCGAGCGGGCCCCACATGACCTGTTCGACGATGTACTGCAGGCTGCCGTCGGAGCTGCCGATCTTCGGGTCGTTCAGGTCGGGCGCGGCCATGACGGCGAACACCAAGATCGCACCGCCGATGACGAACGAGGCCAGGATTGCTCGCAGAATGGCCTTCGGTGCGGTGCGACGAGGTTCGACCGTCTCCTCCCCGAGCGAACTCGCGGTGTCGAAGCCGTACATGACGTACCCCGACGCGAGCGAGGCGATGAGGAACGCGCCCAGGTAGCCGCCACTTTCACCGGCGCCGTAGCCGTTGGTGGAGAAGAAGATATCGGGACCGCGGTCGATGTTGAGGGCGAGGATGAAGGCGATGAGCACCGCCGCGATGAGTTCGATAAAGACGCCTGCGCTGTTGATCATCGCCATCAGCCGGACGCTCCACGCGTTGACCGCTGTGGTGAAGACGATCCAGATGGTGCCGAGCAGCACCGCGTTTGCGGCGAAATCCTTCGCACCGGAGCCGTCGCCGATGATCTGGAAGCCACTCCACAGCCGTGGCAGATTGAGTTGCAACGCGAGTACGACGGCGGACAACGTCACGATGGACGCGGTCAGCATCAGCCAGCCCGATGCCCAGCCGACGATTTTGCTGCCGAGGATCTTGGCCCAGTTGTAGACGGATCCGGCTACGGGATACTTCGCCGCGAGCTCCATGAAGCACAACGCGACAGCCATTTGGCCGACGAAAACGATCGGCCACGACCACAAATAAGCGGGTCCGGCTGTGCCGAACCCGAAGTAGAACAGTTGGAAAGTGCCGGTGAGGATCGAGATGTAACTGACGCCCGCCGCGAAGCTGGCGAACTTGCCGATGCTGCGGTCGAGGGATTCCTTGTAGCCGAAATCCTCCATCCCGTTGTCTCCCGACAAACCCTCGGTTTGCAGTGCCATGGTCTGATGCCTCTCTCCAGACGTGCGGGGCCGGGACTGGGCGTTCCGACCGAATGACGCTCGCGACGGTCAGTCGCCCTTGAACCAGCCCGCCGGCTTCGGCGAGGTGTTGTGCCAAATATGTTTCATCTCTTGATATTCCGCGAGTCCAGTCGGACCGAGCTCGCGCCCGTTACCCGACTTCTTGAACCCGCCCCACTCTGCCGCAGCCGTGTAGTAGCCGAAGTCGTTCAGCCAGACCGTGCCGTGCCGCAAAGCCCGAACGACGCGCTCACCGCGCGCCGCATCGGACGTCCGAACACCGGCGGCCAGCCCGTATTCGGTGTCGTTGCCGAGCGTGATCGCCTCGGCCTCCGTGCTGAACCGTTCGACCGTGAGGATCGGTCCGAACGTTTCTTCCCGCACGATTCGCATCGTCCGGTCACAGCGATCGAAGATTGTCGGCGGGAAGTAGCTCCCGTTGGCGAACGCGGGATCGGTCGGCCGTTCGCCTCCGACGATCAGCTTCGCGCCCTCCGAAATTCCGAGCGCCACATAGGCTTCGACCTTCTCGCGGTGCTGCTCGGACACCAGCGGACCGGTCTCGCTCGCGGGATCTAGTCCGTTGCCGAACTTGATCTTCGCGGCACGCTTCGCGAGTTCGGCGACGAAATCGTCGGCAATCGATTCTTCGACGATCAGCCTGGTTCCCGACGAGCACACCTGCCCCGAGTGCAGGAACACCCCGGTGACGACCTGGTCGACCGAACTCTCCCACTCGGCATCGGCGAACACGATGTGCGGGTTCTTGCCGCCGAGTTCCACAGCGCATTTCGTGACGTGTTGCGCAGCAACACTGGCGATTCGACGACCGGTCGCCAGCCCGCCGGTAAAGGAGATCAGGTCGACGTCGGGGGTGTCGGTCAAGGCGTCACCCAGGACCGCGCCGCTGCCCTGCACCAGGTTCAGCACACCTGGCGGCACTCCCGCTTCTTCGGCCAGCCGGACGAACGCAATGGTGCTCAAGGGCGTGACTTCGCTCGGCTTCGCGACCATGGTGCAGCCGGCTGCCAGCGCGGGCGCGATTTTCCAGGAGATCTGCAGCAGCGGGTAATTCCACGGCGCAATCAGCACGCACACGCCGATCGGCTCGCGGACGACTCTGCTGATGACCGTCGGATCGCCGACATCGACGAGTCGGTCGGATTCGACGGCGACGAGCCGCGCGTAGTAGCGAAATACCGAGGTGACGTCGTCGATGTCGATTCGACTCTCCACCAACGTCTTACCGGTGTCCTCGGTTTCGATCCGGGCGAGCGCTTCTTTGTCTCTTTCGAGCAGATCGGCGATGCGGTCCAGGATGGCGGCGCGGTCGGCGACCGGGGTGGCCGGCCAGCTTCCTTCGTCGAAGGTGGCGCGTGCCGCGGCAACGGCACGAGCTGCGTCGTCGGGGGTCGCCTCGTCGACGACCGCAACGACACTGCCGTCGGCCGGGTTGATCAGTTTTCGAGTGCCGCCGTCGGACGAATGCACCCACTCGCCTGCAATGTAGAGATCCGGGATGTCACCGCTCACGCTCTATCGCCGCCTTCGGTTGCCGCATGACCCAGTTTTGCGAGTAACCACTCGTGGAACTCGCCTATGTGATGCTCAGCCGGGACGAGCACCCCGCCATGACGGTAGGCGCGTGAAGCCATTGCTGGTTGAGTTCGCTCACATGCCTCGAAATCTTGCTCGTTCACCCGGTGAAACAGCTCGACCGAGCGTGATACATCTCGACCTTCCGCGACCACATCGGCGGTGTAGAGCCAGTCGCATTCGACGACAGTGCGGTCGTGGGCCATCGGATACATGCGGTGAAAAATGATGTGGTCGGGCACGAGGTTCACGAACACCGTCGGCCGGACGGTGATTGCGTAGTACTTGCGGTCCTGGTCGACGGCGATCCCCGGCAGCGCCTCGAACCCAGCCGAGCCGTCGACAGTGAACCCGGCGATGTCGCTGCCGAATTCGGCGCCGTGGCCGACGAAGAACTGCGCCGCAAGCCCCTCCTTGAATTCAGGGAGTACCTCGGTGAGTTCGGGATGGATCGTGGCGCAGTGGTAGCACTCCATGAAGTTCTCGATGATGAGCTTCCAGTTCGCCGCGACGTCGTAGACGACCCGGCGTCCGACTTCGAGCCGGTCGATGCCGTAGTTGTCGATGGCTGCGGGATCACCGAGTCGTTCGGTGACCGCGCCCATGACCTCAGCTTCGAACGACGGCGGCTCGTCTGCCAGGCAGACCCACGCGTAGCCGAGCCATTCTCGCAACGCCACCGGGACGAGCCCGAACTCGACGCGGTCGATCGCGTTGCCCTCGAGATCCTTGAGCGACGAGAGGTTCGGTGCCGCAACCAGCTTTCCGTCGAGCCCGTAGGTCCAGGCGTGGTACGGGCACCGCAGATTCCGTCGCACCTGCCCGGATTCCTCGGTGCACAGCATCGCGCCGCGGTGGCGGCAGACGTTGAGGAACGCACGCAGCTGGTCATCGCGTCCGCGGACGATGAGCACGCTTTCGCTGCCGACTTGAATCTTCCTGAACGCTCCCGGGTGCTCCAGGTCGCTGGAGCGGACCCCGCAGAACCACATCGCTTCGAAGATGCGGCTCTGCTCGGCTCGGAAAATGTCTTCGCTGCAATAGTATTCGCCGCGCAACGTTGGGATCAGCGACGGCGCTCGGGAGGTCGTGCCGACAGACTCAGGCAGGTCGGTTGTCGTCATCGCCCGCTACCTCCGAATCCGAGCCATCTCGGGATCGACTACCGGTTCGGTGTGCACCACCGCCCGGTGACTCGTCCCAAGGAAGTCGACGAACACGTCATCGCCGGGTTCGACCGCGGCGGGCAGCCACGCATACGCGATGGTCGCGCCGATCGTCGGCGAATAGCCCGCGCTGGTTACGTACCCCGCCGTCCCACCGTGGACCGATACCGGCTCCTTGCCGAGCACAACGGTCGCGGGGTCGTCGAACACGATGCTGCGCAACACCTTCTCGGGTGCGCCGGCGCTCTCCAGCGCAGCCTTGCCGATGAAGTCACCCTTCGCCATCCGCACCGCGAAGTCGATGCCTGCGGCAGCCGGAGTGTGCTCGGTGGTCATGTCCGTACCCCAGGACCGGTAGCCCTTTTCGATGCGCAGACTGTTGAACGCGATCCGCCCTGCCGCGACGACGTTGTGTTCCTGACCGGCAGCCCAGAGCAGATCCCACAGCGCAGCGCCGTATTCCGCGGTCGTGTAGATCTCCCAGCCGAGCTCGCCGACATAGGACACCCGCATCATCGTCACCGGGATCGGACCGAGGTAGGTCTGCAACGCACGGAAGTACTTGAACTTGTCGTGCGAGATGTCGGCGGCCGTCAGCGGCTGCACGACGTCGCGCGCGGCCGGTCCCCACACCCCGATGCAGCAGGTACTGCCCGTGATGTCGCGCAGCGTGACGCTACCGTCGTCGGGGAGCTGCCGGGAGATCCAATCGAAGTCCAGCGGACCGTTCGCGCCGACCTGGAACAGGGCCGGTTCCAAACGAGCGACGGTGAGATCGCTTCGAACACCACCGTTTTCGTCGAGCATGAGGGTGTAGGTGACCGAGCCGACGGACTTGTCCAGATTGTTGGTCGTGAGTCGTTGCAGCAGCGCGAGCGCGCCCGGACCGGCGACTTCGTATCGCGTCAACGGCGTCATGTCGAACATCGCGACATGTTCACGGGTCCAGATTGCCTCGGCGATCGCGATGGGCGAATAGAATCTCGCCGACCATCCTTCGCGGTGCGGGATCTCGACACCCCGATCGACGAGTTGTTGCAGCAGTGGAGCATTCGCCTCGTAGTACGCGGGACGCTCCCAACAGCCACCCTCGAAGAAGAACGCGCCGAGTTCTTGCTCACGCCGATAGAACGGGCTGGTCCGCAGGCCACGCAGGTCGTTGCGGTACTGGTGCGGATGGATGATGTCGTAGACCTCGACGAACGCTTGCGAGCTGGTCTTCAAGATGAATTCGTCACTGAGCGCCGGCTTTTCGAAACGGTAGAGATCGCATTCGTGCACGTCGGTGTGCGGCGCGCCTTCGGTGATCCATTCCGCCATAGCCTTGGCGACGCCCGCGGAGTGCGTCACCCAGACGGCCTCGGAGACCCAGAAGCCGGACAGGTCTCGGTGCTCGCCCATGATCGACATGCCGTCGGGCGTGAACGAGAAGATGCCGTTGAACGCCTCCTCGATCTTGGAATCGCCCAGAGCAGGAAGCAGTTTCGCGCTCTCCAGCCACGCTGGGGCAAAGTCCTCGTCGGTGAACGGCAGCATCGAGGGCATCTGCTCGTTCGCCGAGTCGATCAGCAGCGTCGACATGTCGACCGGCATCGGCTTGTGTCCGTAGTAGCCGATGCCGATGCGGTCGCCGTGCTCGCGGAAGTAGAGATCCTGGTCCTGATGGCGAAGAATCGGCAGCCCCGCTTCCGCGAGTTCGGAATTGCGACCGACCAATTCGGCGATCTGGCCGGTCCTCGCGTACTGGTGCGCCATCGGGACCAGCGGGATCGTGAGGCCGACCTGCTTGCCGAGCTGCGCGCCCCAGAAGCCGGCAGCACACACCACGATGTCGGCATCGATGACGCCGTCGGTTGTGCGCACACCTGTCACGCGGGAGCCGCTGTGCAGAATTTCCACGACGTCCTGGTGCGGCCGAAACTCCGCTCCCCTGCTGATCGCCCGCTTCGCTTGCGCCTCTGCCGCCCGCAACGCTTTGGCCAAACCGTCTGTGAGCGTGTGGAAGCCACCGAGAATCCGGTCGGCGTCGAGCAGCGGGTGCAAGCGTGCGCATTCCCCAGGGTCGAGCAGGCGGCCCTCGATTCCCCACGACCGTGCCCAGCCTGCTTTGCGATGCAAGTCGGTCCAGCGCTCGGGCGTGGTGGCCACCTCCAGCCCACCGACCGGATTGAAACACCAACCGTCGGGGTGCTCCAGCGCGAGGAATTTCTCGGCCGTATAGCGAGCAAATTCGCTCATGGTTTTCGACGGATTCGTCTGGAAGACGAGGCCCGGCGCATGCGAGGTGGAGCCGCCGGTCGCGAACAACGGTCCGCGATCGACCACGACGACGTCGGTCCAACCGCGTTGCGTGATCTCGTCGGCGAGGGATGTGCCGACTATTCCGGCTCCGATGATGACGACTTTCGGCTGAGCCACATGAGCCTCCGCTTGTTGCGCATTACGCAACTTAATGTGCATTACGCAACAAAGCGTGATCCTCGAAAAGCCCCTTGTCAACTACAAAAATGGACAACTTTGCCGGCGGTTTCGCCGCCGTTACCGACCGATGACGGGCAGGTGAGCGGTCAGCGCCGCTTTGTTCGCGGCAGGTAGCCCAAACGCGCACTGATCTCGCTTGCAACGCCGGTTGCGTGCGCGGCGAGGGCGTCGAAACGCTCTTCGGGCATTCGATACGCCGGTCCGGAAATAGTCAGCGCCGCAACAATTTTGGTGCTGTTGTCACGCACCGGCGCGCCGACGGCATGCAAGCCGGTCTCCAGCTCTTCGACCGTGTACGCCCAACCCCGTTCGCGGACGAGGGCCAGTTCACGCTCGAGTACCGGGTAACTGACGATCGTCTTGTCGGTGAACCGTTCGAGCGGGGAGCCGAGCCGTTCGCGCAGCTGCGCAGAAGTCAGTTCGCTGATCAGCATCTTGCCGCTCGAAGTCGCATGCGCAGGGCTCGCCTGCCCGACCCAGGTGCGTAAAGCGACCTCCGCTGAACCGGCCGCCTCGACGATATTGATCGCGCGGTCACCTTCGAGAATCGCGAGGTTCACCGTCTCGCCGACCTCGTGGGCGAGCGCATCGCAGCGCGCTTGTGCCGCCTTGGCCAAATCACGTCCGGCGACCGTAGCGCCGGCCAACCGCACGACCGTGAAGCCCAGGCGATACTTGCCGCGATCGCTGAGCTGCTCGACGAATCCACGCGCCTCGAGCACCGCGACCAGACGCGACACCGTCGACTTGTGCACGCCGAGTTCTTCGGCGATTTCGGTGATTCCCGCGGAACCTTGCGCACCGAGGATCTCGAGGACCATCAGCGCGCGGTCGACCGACTGCACGGCCGCACCGGATCGCCGGTCGCCATCCAGACCGGCGTCGACGGCCGCGGGATCGCTCATGCCTGCAGGTTATCCCCGAGGCCACACGTGTCCGATTCCGCCCTTGACGGCCAGTGTCGGAACCGGCATTCTGTTGCGTATAGAGCGACTGTTGCAATGGGAGCAACAAACTCCGCTCGAAAGCCCGCTGCTTCAAATAAGGAACTTCGATGACCGGTACCGCCGCTCCCGTCACAGACTCGACCGTCTTCGTCTGCTCGACCGCCGATCTTCCGGTTGGCGAGGCGACAACCATCACCCACCCAGGCTTGCCGACCATTGCGGTGTTCCACACCGACGAGGGCGTATTCGCCATCGACGACACCTGCACGCACCAAGACGCCTCGCTTGCCGACGGCTGGGCGGAGGGCTGCACCGTGGAGTGCCCGCTGCACGAGTCCTGCTTCGACCTGCGGACGGGAGCAGTCTCGGGCCCGCCTGCGAAGGTCCCAGTCCGCACCCACCGCGTCACCGTCGTCGACGGTGCAATCTACGTCGCAGTCGAGCCATAGCCATGACGCCGCGCTCCGTGGCCATCGTCGGCGCATCGCTCGCCGGGCTGTCCGCGGTCCGCGCACTGCGATCGGAGGGCTATACCGGCACGATCACCGTCATCGGTGACGAGCCGCACATGCCCTACGACCGGCCACCGTTGTCGAAGGAATTCCTGTCCGGCGACGATTCCAACGTCGCGCTCCTGGACGAGGCCGCCGGCGAAACCGACGCCCTCGGCGCGACCTGGCTGCTCGGTCTGCGTGCAACAGGAATTTCGTCCGTCGGGATCGGCCACGAAGTGCAGACCGACGACGGCACGTCGGTCCGCGCCGATGCTGTGATCATCGCGACCGGAGCCCGCGCCCGAACCCTGCCCGGTGCCGACGCGCTCGATGGCGTGCACACGCTGCGCACCTTCGACGATGCGCGCGCACTGCGTAAGTCATTGGCCTCGGCGCGCAGGCTCGTCGTCATCGGAGCCGGTTTCATCGGCGCGGAAGTGGCATCGTCCGCCGCCGCCATCGGTCTGGAGGTGACGGTCGTAGAGGTGTCGCCCGAGCCGCTCGCGGGCGTGCTGGGTGCGCACGTCGGTTCGCTGTGCGCGGCCCGCCATCGCGCCAACGGCGTCGGACTGCTGACCGGCGTCACGGTCGAGAAGCTGCTCGGGACAACCGCAGTGACCGGTGTCGAGTTGGGCAACGGTCTCGTGTTGCGCGCCGACGCTGTCGTCATCGGCATCGGCGCCATTCCGAACGTCGAGTGGGCGGCCGAGTCCGGACTCGAGATAGCCAACGGCTTCGTGACAGACGCTCTGTGCCGCACGACGATCGACGGAATCTACGCGATCGGCGACTGCGCCCGATCCTTCGACGAGGAACTCGGCGCACACCACCGCAGCGAACATTGGACTAACGCCACCACCCAGGCCAAGACGGCTGCACGGACGATCATGGGAGCGTCGCATCCCCCGCAGGCTGCGCCGTACTTCTGGTCGAACCAGTACGACAAACGGCTGCAATTCGCGGGCCGTAGGCGGCGGACCGACGAGGTCAAGTTCGTCGACGGTGATGCCGACACTGCGTCTTTCACTGTGGTGTACGAACGTGACGGCGAGGTCGTCGCCGTCTTCGCGATGGACAATCCTCGCCTCTTCACCCGCTACCGCAAGAACCTGGAACGAGGTCGGCGCGCTACTGTCCAGCGATGATTCGCACAGCATGGCATTTCGACGAATCCGACGGGGAACTGCATATTCACACCGGAGTCGCGGGCCGGGCAGCCAAGATGGGTCACCGGCTGGTCATTGCAATGACCGCCTGGCGGGGCACGGTGTCGTTCGTCGACGGCGAACCGGCTGCAGCAGACCTCACCGTCGACGTTGGTTCGTTTCAGGTGCTGCGGGGCGACGGTGGCTTGAAGCCCCTGTCCGGAGCCGAGCGGGCCATCATCAAGACGAATGCACTCAAGGCACTGCACGTCACGCGGTTCCCCCAGATCCATTTCCGCACACACCATGTCCACAACGTCGGCGAGGGCGACTATCGCCTCACCGGACTGCTGGAGATTCACGGGAAGAGCCATGAGCGTGTAGTCGATGTGCGCCTCGATGATGTGGGCGACGCCTGGCGACTGTCCGGCCAGGCCGAAGTTCGCCAATCGGATTTCGGCGTCAAGCCGTTCTCGATGCTTGCAGGAACTCTCAAAGTTGTCGACGCCGTGACCGTGTCGGTCTCCGTCACTCGGGCCAAGGACGACTGAGGCTGGGTTCGGTCAGCCGCGTGACGGCAGCACCGCAAACAACCACCCAGCGCCGGTCGGATCTGCTGCCGCCAAACCGGGGTCGGAACTCACCGCGTCGTTGACGATGGTGACTCGACCGGTCACCGGTGAGTACAGGCCGGTCGACTCACCTGCGGACACGACCACACCACATTGTGCTCCCGCCTCGACGACGGACCCGACCCGCGGAAGATCGACAGCCGAGACCGCTCCGATCTGCTGCGCAACGACGGGCATCATGCTGATTCGCAAGGGCACGTCGAAATAGTTGGTGCTGGTCGCGACAGTCAGCCAGTTCTGCGTAGCCATCGGAAGATGCCTTTCTGATTGGGTTTTCAGCGAAATACGACGGTGCTCGTGTCGTTGAGCAGAACGCGGCGTTGGCAGTGCCAACGGACCGCCCGCGAGAGTGCGAGGGCTTCGGCGTCGCTGCCGACCGTTGCCAGCCGACGCGGATCGTAGGTGTGGTCGATCCGAATCACTTCTTGCTCGATGATCGGACCCTCGTCGAGATCGGGCGTGACGTAATGCGCTGTGGCGCCGACGTATTTGACGCCGCGATCGAACGCCTGGTGATACGGCTTCGCGCCCTTGAACCCCGGGAGGAAGGAGTGATGGATGTTGATTGCGCGTCCGCGCAAAGCCGTGCACATCTCGTCCGACAGCACCTGCATGTAGCGCGCGAGGACAACCAAGTCCGCCTGGTATTCATCGACCAGATCCAGCAAGCGGGCTTCGGCCTCTCGCTTGGTCGCTGGCGTGACCGGCACATGAATATAGGGCAGGCCGACAGCCTCGGCCATCGGTCGCAAATCCTCGTGATTGGAGACGACGGCGACGATCTCGGCACCGAGTGTGCCCGCGCGCCAACGGAAGATGAGGTCGTTGAGACAGTGCCCCAGCCGCGAGACCATCACGAGCACGCGTTGCGGCCGGTCGTCGGTGAGCTCGAACGTCGTGCCGAACTCGTCTGCCACTTCCTCGAACTCGGCACACAGTTGCGCAACGTCGGCTTCCTGCGCGGACACGAAAGCGGTTCGCATGAACAGCGAGCCACGGAGGACGTCGTCGAATTGCTGATGCTCGATGATGTCGCACCCGTGCCGGAAGAGGAACGAGCTGATCGAATGCACGATTCCCGGGCGTTCTTTGCAGGTCAACGTGAGCGTGAAGTTGGTTGTCATCGGTCGCCTTTCAACATTCGACGATGTTCAGCGCGAGGCCGCCGCGGGCCGTCTCCTTGTATTTGTCTTTCATGTCCGCACCGGTCTCGCGCATCGTCTTGATCGCCTTGTCGAGCGTGACGTGGTGATGCCCGTCGCCCCGAACTGCCATGCGGGCGGCGGTGATTGCTTTGATCGAGCCAACGGCATTGCGTTCGATGCAGGGAATCTGCACGAGCCCGCCGACGGGGTCGCAGGTCAGCCCGAGGTTGTGTTCGATGCCGATCTCGGCAGCGTTCTCGATCTGTTCCGGAGTGCCGCCAAGTACCGCAGCCAAGCCGGCCGCCGCCATCGAGCAGGCCGATCCGACCTCACCCTGGCACCCGACCTCGGCACCGGAGATCGACGCATTCTCTTTGAACAGCAACCCGATTGCGCCGGCGGTGAGCAAGAAATCGACGATTCCGTCGTCTGACGAGTTCAGAAATCGTCGGTAGTAGTGCAAGACCGCGGGAACGATGCCAGCAGCACCGTTGGTCGGCGCCGTGACCACCCGTCCGCCCGCGGCATTCTCCTCGTTGACGGCCAACGCGTACATGGTCACCCACTCCATAGCGCGCAACGCGTCGTGGTGATCGTCGGCCGCCTCCAGCGTGGCCAGCAGGTTGGCCGCTCGTCTGCGGACTCGCAGACCGCCGGGCAGCACCCCGCCGGTCTGCGAGCCGCGAGTGACGCATTCCTGCATCACCGACCAGATGCGCAGGAGGCCGGACCGAATCTCGTCCTCAGTGCGCCACGACAATTCGTTGGCCAGCATCAATTGGCCGATACTCAGTTCGGTTTCGTGGGTCAACGCGAGCAGTTGATCGCCGGAGTGGAAGGGATATCGCACCGGCGTAGGGTCTTCGACGATCGCAGCGTTGCCTGTGTCGTCCTCGTCGAGCACGAAACCGCCACCGACGGAGTAGTACTCGCGACTGCAGACCACCCGTCCACCAGCATTGCGCGCCTCGAACGTCATGCCGTTGGGATGGACGGCCAACTTGCGGCGACGGTGCAGCACGATGTCGTCGTCGATGTCGAATCCGATCAGGCGCGCACCGCCGAGTCGAAGCCGTCGTTGTGCACGCACAGTTCCGACGCGGGTGTGCGTGGTGGTCGGATCGACCAAGTCCGGCTGCTCACCTTCGAGGCCCAAGACGACCGCACCGACACTGCCGTGCCCGTGCCCGGTCGCGCCCAGCGATCCGAACAGTTCGACGTGCACGTGCGCCGTCGCGTCCAGCAGCCCCTTGTCGGCAAGCCTGGTCACGAAGCGATAAGCCGCGCGCATCGGGCCGACGGTGTGCGAACTCGACGGTCCGATACCGATCTTGAACAGATCGAACACGCTGATCGTCATGGGGTGCCGATGTATTCGGTCGCTGCATCGAGAAGCCAGGCGGCAAGGTAGTGCGCGAACGACGAGCGAACGAGGATCTGGAAGGTAGTGCCGGTGTCGTCGCCTGCCGCCAACACGACGTTCGCCTGGCCGAGCATGGTCTGCACTGCCGAGTTCGCCGCAAACACCCGTGGGTGCAGATCGATCGAGCAGCCCTGGGCGAGGACCTCCCTGGCGTGAGCACCGCTGAGCCACAGCGTCGTCCGTTGGGCGGACACATCGGCAGCAGTGCCACCGAGCTCGGAAACCGCTTCGCGCAGTTCGCGTTCGAAGGTCTCGGGGGCGTCGGTCGTGCTGGTGACGAGCCATTCGTCCGGGCCCATCCAGATTGCCGTCACCGTGCCCGCCACTGCATACGTCGACGCCACGGTCGGCAGGTCGATCCCCAATTGCGTGGTGAGCGCGGCCGCAGCGGCGGCGTCGGCCCGCAGGTCGATCATCGTGAGGAACGGCTCTTCGACGATGCGCACAGTGTCGGGCAGTTCCGCAAAACGCTGCGCGAATGCGTCGAGTGGGCTTGTGCGTCCCAATGTTTCAGCCATCGCGACGTGCTCCTTCGGGATCGACAAGCACGGACCCGGTGACCTCGACCGGCACCAGCGACGCACCGATCGGCACGTGCAGGGTTTCCCCGATCCGGGATCGTCCGGCCTTGACCAGTGCAAGCGCAAACGTCCGGCCGAGTTCGGCGCTGCGGTAGCTCGACGTGATGTACCCGAGCATCGGCACCGGTGGCGGAGGCAAGGTTTCGTCGGCGCGGTACTCGATGATCTGGGCGCCTTCCGGCAGGACGAAATCCCGATCCACTGGTAGCAGCCCGACGAGCTGCCGCCGCAACGGATTCTGGTTCTCGATGCGTGCAAAGGACCGCTTGCCGACGAAGTCGAGCTTCTTCTTCGAGACGGCCCAGCCCATTCCGAGGTCGTGCGGCGTGACCGTGCCGTCGGTGTCCTGACCGACGATCGGGTAGCCCTTCTCGGCACGCAGGACGTGCATCGTTTCGGTGCCGTACGGCGTGATCGCGTACGGCCGTCCGGCCTCGATCAGCCTCTCCCACAACGCAGGTGCGTACCAGGAGTTGACGTTCACCTCATAGGCAAGCTCGCCGGAGAAGCTGATCCGTGCGACTCGTACAGCCACTTCGCCGATGCAGGTGTCGCGCCACGTCATGAACGGAAACGCGTCGTTGGCGACGTCGAGGTCGGGGAAAACAGCCGCGACAACGTCACGTGACCGCGGACCCACGACGGGGAAGGTCGACCAATGCTCGGTGACCGACGTCAGCCGGACCCGCAGGTCTGGCCACTCCGTCTGCAGCCACTCCTCCATCCACTCCAAAATCTTGGCGGCCCCACCTGTAGTGGTGAAAACGATGAAGCGGTCCTGCGCGAGCCGCATGACCGTGCCGTCGTCGATCACCATTCCGTCGACGCCGCACATCACGCCGTATCGAACGCTGCCGACCTTCAGGTTGCTCATCAGGTTCGTGTAGATGCGGTCGAGGAGCTCGCCCGCGTCGGCTCCAGACACATCGATCTTGCCGAGGGTCGAACCATCGAGGATGCCGACCGACGCTCTGACAGCGCCACATTCGCGCAACACGGCGGCATCCATATCCTCGCCCGGCTGCGGATAGTACCGTGGCCGCTTCCACTGGCCGACGTCCTCGAAGACGGCACCGTGCTCGACGTGCCAGTTGTGCAGCGCGGTCGTACGTTCGGGATCGAAGAGCGCGCCCCGGCTACGGCCTGCCAACGCGGCGAACGCAACCGGTGTGTACGGCGGACGAAACGTCGTGGTGCCCAGGGTCTCGATTCCGACACCGAGAAGTTCGGCGGTGATTCCCGACGAGATCACTCCGGATGTCTTGCCTTGATCGTGCGCAGTGCCGATCGTGGTGTAGCGCTTGATGTGCTCCATCGAACGCATGCCAGCCCCGACTGCACGACGCAGGTCGGCGACCGTCGCATCGCGTTGCAGGTCGACGAACGCGTCCGCTTCGGAGCCATACGCCACGCGCCACAACACCACTGGATCCGACTCCGCGAGGCTTTCGTCGGAAGCTGTTGGCAATGAGAGGTTTCCGGCATCGTGCCCGAGATCGATTGCTGCGCGCACCCCGTCGCGCAGACATCCTGCAAGATCGAGAACGCCGTTGGCAGACCCGGCGACCTCGATGCCACCGAGCCGCTCGCCTGGCACGAACGCGCCCAGTTGGTCGTCGTAGCAAAGCTTGCCGCGCACCTGACTGAACAGATGCACCGCCGGATTCCAGCCCCCGCTGACGAGGAGCAAGTCGCAGGCAATCGACTCGTCGCCGACCAGTGCGTGGGTGATGCGATCGGTCCCGAGTGTTCCGGTCACTGCCGCATTCGTGCGGACCGCAATGCCGCGTCGAGCACACTCCTGGTGCAGCGCGACAGGTCCGTCGGCGCGGGCGTCGATGATCGCTTCGATGGTCACGCCCGCGGTCGCGAGATCCAGGGCCGCCGAGTAGGCGCTGTCGTTGGTCGTGAACACGACAGCTTTCTCGCCGGCCTTCACGCCGTACCGATGCAGGAAGGTCCGGGCACCGTGCGCGAGCATGATTCCCGGGCGGTCGTTGTCGGCGAACACCACCGGGCGTTCGTGGGCGCCTGCGGCGATGACGATCTGGCTCGCTCGGACTCGCCACACCCGTTGCCGGGAGACGTTTTTGGGAGCAGCGAAACCGAGGTGGTCGGTCCGGCGTTCCAGAGCGAGCACGAAACCGTCGTCGTAGTGGCCGAAGGCGGTGGTGCGTTGCAGGTGCCGGACCTCCGGGTAGGAAGCCAACTCGGCCACCGCGCCGGCCACCCATTCCATGGCGGGCGCGTCGTCGAGGGTGTCCGCGCTCCCGAGCAGCGAGCCGCCTGCCTCGGACTGCTCGTCGATCAGCACCACCCGAGCACCGGTGCGCGCTGCGGTGAGCGCAGCGGTCAGCCCTGCGGGGCCAGCGCCGACGACAAGGAGATCGGTGTGCAGATGCTGGGCGTCGTAGCGTGATTCGTCAGGAATATCAGCCAACCGGCCTTGCCCTGGAATGCCATGAGCGATCAGACCGTCGTACAACTCGACCGTGCTCGCGGACAGCATGGGCTCGGGAAACGGCTGCTCGATCTGGACGAGGCCACCCGTATCCTCGGCCCAGGCTGCGGTGATACCCCGCGGCCGGCCGAGCTTGATACTCGTCGTGATCGCGTGGATGCCATTGGCGAGCAGCGCCGAGGCCAAGGTATCGCCGCGTTGCCCGGTCAGGGTGCGACCGCCGAAAGTGAACTCGTACGAGGTGTTTCGGTCGATGCGGCCGCCGTCTGCGGTGCGAAATGGCGCGGTCATGGCAGTGCCGGCTTCTGCTCGTCGGGACGGTAGACACCGTGGAAGCGATAGGTGGCGGTATCGCGGAGTGCGTTGAACCATCGGCGACACCCGGCCGAGTGGTACCAGCGTTCGGCGAATGTGCCCTTGGGATTGCTGCGGAAGAACACGTAGTGCGCCCATTCCTCGTCCGACAGGTCGGCCGGATTCTCCGGGTAGGCGACATGCGCCTGGCCGCCGTAGTGAAACTCGGTTTCCTCGCGTGATCCGCACCAAGGACACTCGATCAACTGCATTTGCATCCTCCTAATGCGCGACGGCGGCAGCGCCGTGCTCGTCCACGAGCGCGCCTGTGACGAAGCGGTCGAGGCTGAACGGTGCGACGTACGGATGCGGCTCGTCGTAGGCCAGGGTGTGCGCCAGACACCAGCCGACGCCCGGAGTCGCCTTGAAACCGCCTGTCCCCCACCCGCAATTGAGATAGACGTTGTCGTATGGAGTGCGTCCGACGATCGGTGAGGCATCGGGGCACACATCGACGATTCCGCCCCAGCTGCGCAGCAAGTGCGCCCGGGCGAAAATTGGGAAAAGCTCGACAGCGGCAGCCATCTGACGCTCGATGATGTGAAATGCCCCGCGCTGACCGAACCCGTTGTAGGAGTCGATGCCCGCACCCATCACCAATTCACCCTTGTGCGCCTGCGACACGTAAACGTGCACGGCGTTGGACATCACGACGGTCGGATGCACCGGTTCCAGCAACTCCGAGACCAGCGCCTGCAATGGATGGCTCTGCACGGGAACGGCAATCCCCAGCATGTCGGTCAGCACGGACGTGTGGCCGGCCGCACACAGCGCGATCTTCCCCGCACCGATGGTGCCGAGATTCGTGCGCACTCCCGTCACCCGGTTCCCGTCGGTCTCGAACCCGACGACCTCGCAGCCCTGGATGATGTCCACCCCGGCCGCATCGGCTCGCCGAGCGAAACCCCAAGCGACATAGTCGTGTTTGGCGATTCCTGCGCGCGGCTGATAGGTCGCACCCAGTACCGGGTAGCGGATGTTGTCGGAGATGTTGACGATCGGGCACAGCTCCTTGACGCCCTCGGGTCCGACCCATTCGGCGTCGATTCCGTTGAGGCGGTTGGCTTCTACTCTGCGCACGCTGTCGCGAACGTCCTGCAGGCTGTGGGCGAGGTTCAGCACTCCCCGCTGGCTGAACAGGATCGGGTAGCCGAGGTCGTCTTCCAGCCCCTCCCACAACTTCAGCGAATGCTCGTAGATCGCCGAACTCTCGTCCCAGAGATAGTTGGAGCGGATGACCGTCGTGTTGCGGGCCATGTTGCCGCCGGCGAGCCAACCCTTCTCCAGCACAGCAACATTCGTGATGCCGTGGTTCTGCGCCAGATAGTGCGCCGTTGCAAGGCCGTGCCCACCGCCGCCGATGATCACGACGTCGTACGACGTGCACGGCTCCGGATTGCGCCACAGGAAATCTGGATGGTCGGGCAGGTCCGCGCCGGGGGCCAAAGTCATCTCGGTTCCCTTCTGTCGAACAGTTGCCGCGAACTGATATATCAGTATCAGGTTAGAGTAGAGTCACCGCTAGCCGAGGTCAACAGGTGCGGCAAGATTCGAGGAGGCACATCGTGAGCGTGGAGCCGCTGTTCGTCGAGCGCACTGTGTCGGAGGCCGACCGAGCGTACGAGATCATCCGGGAACGCCTGGTCATGCTCGATATCCGACCCAACGAGCCGGTCAACGACGAAGGCCTGGCGCGCGCACTCGGCTTCGGCAGGACGCCCGTGCGCGAGGCCCTCAAGCGCCTGGAACGCGACCGACTCATCGTGTCGTTTTCGCGTCGCGGAACCTTCGCAACCACCGTCGACATCACCGACCTGGCACACATCTCGGAAATCCGCACCCAACTCGAACCGATCGCCGCAGCCCGCGCCGCCCGGACCGCATCGGCACCTACTCGGCAGCGGCTAGCCGAACTGGCCGACGAGATCACCCAGATCAGCGACGATGACGACGACAACCGCGCCCTGCTGAAGACCGACGTGCGCGTGCACCGAGAAATCTATCGAGCGTCGGGTAACCCGTACCTCGAGGATGTGTTGATAACCCAGGACGCGCACGCCACGCGAATCTGGTGCCTGTTCTTGGACCGCCTCCCGCACGTCGCCGAGCACGTCCGCGAACATGCGCCGCTGTTGCGCGCGATCGTCGACGGCGACGCAGACCGGGCGGCCGAGCTGACTCTCGCGCACGTGATCGGCTTCGAAAAGTCGATTCGCGAGCTGTTGTAGCTAGCTGCAGCAACCGCCGTCGGGTGTCAGAGCAGCCCGAACCTCGCGGGTCGTGGTGTTGCGAGCGGCCAGTTCGTCGTCGGCGGGATAGTCGACGCCAACAAGACTCAGTCCGTGCGCCGGCGCCACGGTCACCGAGCTGGACCGCTCGCGCAATTCGAGCAGCGCGGCAATCGCACTCGGAGTGCGCCTGCCCTCGCCTACCGCGAGGACAGCACCGACCAGGCTGCGCACCATCGACCAACAGAATGCATCGGCGCTCACCCGCGCGGTCAGCAGGTCGCCGTCTCGCTCCCAGTCGAATCGCTGCAGCTCACGGACCGTGGTGGCGCCCTCACGGCGGCGGCAGAACGCTGAAAAGTCGTGCAGGCCGAGCAATCCGTCGCTGGCGGCCTGCATCGCATCCACGTCCAAGTCGCGGCGCCACGCGACCACTCCCCTGGCGGCGAGGGGCTGCGCCCCGAACGGCGCGGTCGTCAAGCGGTACACGTAGTGGCGACGCATCGCCGAGAAACGAGCGTCGAAGTCCGGCGGCGCCACAGCGATTCGCGTGATCCGGACGTCCGTCGGCAAGTACCGGGCCATGCGGAACACGAGGCGGTCAAGGTCGGCAGGCGCGTCGACGAGGTCCATGTGCGCGACCTGCCCCTCGGCATGCACGCCGGCGTCGGTCCGGCCTGCGACGGTCAGCTGCACCGGCTGCCGCAGCACGTTGCTCAGCGATTCTTCGAGCACACCGCATACGGTTCGCAGGCCGGGTTGCCGTGCCCAACCCTTGAAATCGGTTCCGTCGTAAGCGATATCGAGGCGATGACGCACAGCAGTGAGCCCGCCGTCCCCAATGGGAACGACGGGCTCACTGCGCGAATCAGTCATTGCTGGCCTACAAGCCCGACAAATCAGGACTCGTCGGTCTTCTCCCGCTGCGACGGCGGCAGCTGGTAACCAGCGGCTTCCGCGGCTTCGGCGTCGGCGAACCAGATCTCGGCGACAGTCGAGTTGTAGAAACGGCTGTCCGGCACGTGGTACAGCATCGAGTCGGCATTGCCCTTGATGGGGAAGCCCTCGGGCTGCGAACCATCTTCGAGCGGTGCGTGACTGCCTGCCGGGGCAACCTCTTCAGACGCTGCGACGGCAGACGACTGATCGGTCACGCCATCGGCAACAGCGTCCGCGTTGGCAACCTCGGCGTCGGTCGCGTCGGCCTCGACGGCCGCAACGACGTTGGCGGGTGCTGCGTCGGCCTTCTTCTTCGAAGCGGCGACGCGCGTTGCGCGGCTTGCTTCGTTGGAGACGGTCGCCTCGCGGACGAGCTCGATGATCGCCATCGGCGCGTTGTCACCCTTACGGGGAACGGTTTTGATGATCCGCGTGTAGCCACCGTCACGACCCTCGAACGAGGGACCGATCTCGGCGAACAGGGCGTGCACGACGTCCTTGTTGCGGATCACCTTCAGCACCTCGCGACGATGCGCGAGGGTGCCGGCCTTGGCGTGGGTGACGATCTTTTCTGCGTACGGACGAAGGCGCTTGGCCTTGTTCTCCGTGGTGGTGATCCGGCCATGCTCGAAGAGCGCTGTGGCCAAGTTGGCCAGAATCGCCTTCTGATGCGAAGCCGACCCGCCTAGACGGCGACCCTTACTGGGCTTGGGCATTGGAGTTTCTCCTGATTAATGTGAGCGAGCGGAGCGAGGGCCGCGCGATCTGGACTGACGAGCGGAGGAGCGAAGCGGAGGAGCGAGGAGGGAAGATCGTGCGATCAGCCCTCGCTCCGGCTCGCTCACAAATCACAACTGCTCGGTCTCGGCGAAGTCTTCGTTCGAATCGTCGCCGTGGAACGAGGCTGCGCTGTCGTCCCAGGTGCCGGTCGCGGCGTCGTAGCCCGCAACAGACGCGGGATCGAACGACGCGGGGCTGTCCTTGAGCGACAGTCCGAGCGAGTGCAGCTTGACCTTGACCTCGTCGATCGACTTCTGCCCGAAGTTGCGGATGTCGAGCAGGTCCGACTCGGTGCGGGCAACGAGCTCGCCGACCGTGTGAACACCCTCGCGCTTGAGGCAGTTGTACGAACGGACGGTGAGGTCCAGGTCTTCGATCGGCAGCCCGAACGATGCGATGTGATCGGCCTCGGCAGGCGAGGGTCCGATCTCGATGCCTTCGGCTTCGACGTTGAGTTCACGCGCCAGACCGAACAGCTCGACGAGCGTCTTACCGGCCGAAGCAAGTGCGTCGCGCGACGTGATGGAGTTCTTGGTCTCCACGTCGAGGATCAGCTTGTCGAAGTCGGTGCGCTGCTCGACACGAGTGGCCTCGACCTTGTACGTCACCTTCAGGACCGGCGAGTAGATCGAGTCGACCGGGATACGGCCGATCTCGGCACCGGATGCCTTGTTCTGCACTGCCGGCACGTAACCACGACCGCGTTCGACGACGAGCTCGATCTCGAGCTTGCCCTTGTCGTTCAGGGTTGCGATGTGCATGTCCGGGTTGTGCACGGTGACGCCCGCGGGGGGAACGATGTCACCAGCGGTGACGGTGCCCGGACCCTGCTTGCGCACGTACATGGTGACCGGCTCGTCCTCTTCCGAGCTCACGACGAGGCCCTTGAGGTTCAGGATGATGTCGGTGACGTCTTCCTTGACTCCGGGGACCGTGGTGAATTCGTGCAGCACGCCGTCGATGCGAATGCTTGTGACCGCCGCGCCCGGGATGGACGACAGCAGGGTGCGACGCAGCGAGTTGCCGAGCGTGTAGCCGAAGCCGGGCTCGAGGGGCTCGATGGTGAACTTCGAGCGGTTGTCGGCCAAGACCTCTTCGGTCAGGGTCGGGCGCTGAGAAATCAGCATGTGGTGTTCCTCCTGTTACGGGCGCCCACTATTTGACGCCCACGTGTGGGGATACGAAGCGCTGCCCGCGAGTGCGGGCAGCGACGACGCATTACTTCGAGTAGTACTCGACGATCAGCTGTTCGGTGAGCGGCACGTCGATCTGGGCGCGCTCAGGCTCCTGGTGAACCAGGATCCGCAGCCGACCGGGGACAACCTGCAACCAACCGGGAACCGGGCGGTCGCCGACGGTCTCGCGTGCAATCTGGAACGGCAGCGTCTCGAGCGACTTCGGGCGGACGTCGATGATGTCGTACTGCGAGACGCGGTAGGACGGGACGTCGACCTTCACGTTGTTGACCGTGAAGTGGCCGTGGCTGACGAGCTGACGAGCCTGGCGACGCGTGCGTGCCAAACCTGCCCGGTACACAACGTTGTCGAGACGAGTCTCGAGCAGACGCAGGAGGTTCTCGCCGGTCTTGCCCTTCTGGCGGTTCGCCTCCTTGTAGTACAGGCTGAACTGCTTTTCCATCACGCCGTAGGTGAAGCGAGCCTTCTGCTTCTCCTGCAGCTGGAGCAGGTATTCGCTCTCCTTGATCCGCGCGCGGCCGTGCTGGCCGGGCGGGTAGGGGCGACGCTCGAACGCTTGGTCTCCGCCGACGAGGTCGACGCGAAGACGACGCGACTTGCGGGTCATGGGTCCGGTATAACGAGCCATTTTGTTCTATTCCTTCCCGCTAGACGCGACGACGTTTAGGCGGACGGCAGCCGTTGTGCGGCTGTGGGGTCACATCGGAAATGGTGCCGACCTCGAGGCCTGCGGCCTGCAGCGAACGAATCGCGGTTTCGCGACCGGAGCCGGGGCCCTTCACGAAAACGTCGACCTTCTTGACACCGTGCTCCTGCGCCTTGCGGGCAGCGTTCTCGGCGGCGAGCTGAGCCGCGAACGGCGTCGACTTGCGCGAACCCTTGAAGCCGACATGGCCCGAGGACGCCCACGAGATGACGTTTCCGGCCGGATCGGTGATCGACACGATGGTGTTGTTGAAGGTGCTCTTGATGTGCGCGTTGCCGTGGGGAACGTTTTTCTTTTCCCTGCGCCGGGTCTTCTGGGTCTTCTTCGGACCAGCTGTACGTGACTTGGGTGGCATTACTTCGCCTTCTTCTTGCCGGCAATGGTGCGCTTGGGGCCCTTACGGGTACGCGCGTTGGTCTTGGTGCGCTGTCCACGAACGGGCAGCCCACGACGGTGGCGAAGACCCTGGTAGCAGCCGATCTCGATCTTGCGGCGGATATCCGCCTGAACCTCGCGGCGGAGGTCACCCTCGACCTTGAGCGAATCTTCGATGTACTCACGGAGCTTCGCGAGGTCGTCGTCGCCGAGATCCTTGCTTCGCAGGTCCGGGCTGACGCCGGTAGCCGTGAGAATTTCCTTGGAGCGGGTACGGCCGATGCCGTAGATGTAGGTCAGCGCGATCTCCATCCGCTTTTCGCGGGGCAGATCAACGCCTGCGAGACGTGCCATGTGGCAGTTTCCTTAATCGTTAGGAGGTTTTCTCCCAGCCCGTCCCCTCGTCTTGTGGGGCCCCGGCCTCCGGTCCGGGGGTGCTGCCATGCCAAGTGCATGGTTGGCGCTGGGAGGTCTTCTTTTGTTGCTGTGCCGAGCCGATTTGCGATTCGGTTGCGCGGTGGTCTAGCCCTGACGCTGCTTGTGACGCAGGTTCTCGCAGATCACCATGACTCGCCCTTTACGGCGGATCACCTTGCACTTTTCGCAGATCGGCTTGACGCTCGGGTTGACCTTCACGTCGTCCAATCTCCTGTTTCAGACCCGCCTTACGGCAGGCATGGGTTAACCCCGACGCTCGGCCGGGGAGTCGTTACTTGTACCGATAAACGATGCGACCGCGCGAGAGGTCGTAGGGCGACAGCTCGACGACCACTCGGTCTTCGGGAAGGATACGAATGTAGTGCTGACGCATCTTTCCGCTGATGTGCGCGAGAACTTTGTGGCCGTTCTCCAGCTCAATGCGAAACATTGCATTGGGCAGGGGCTCGACAACGCGTCCTTCGACCTCGATGGCTCCGTCTTTCTTCGCCATATCCTCCGCGATTCTTGGTTCATAAATCCTGGTTGGAAGCATTCGCTACCGCTACTGTGGTGCCCAGCGACGACCGCACCGGCTGAGCAGAATCCGTTCCCAGATGAGGGCACGCGAACAACCGGCACGCACAGCGCACCGTCCGCCTACTTTACCGGCATGTGACGCCCACGCCAAATGCCACATCTCGGGGCGACCTACGCTCGTCTCGTGCGGGTATTGGTGCAACGAGTTTTATCGGCTTCCGTGGCGGTCGACGGCGTCATCGTGGGCGAGATCGAACCTTCTCCAGGTCGTCAGGGCCTGCTTGCGCTGGTCGGCGTCACTCATTCCGACACCGTGGCGACGGCTGCGGCATTGGCCGACAAGTTGTGGCGGCTGCGCATCCTCGACGACGCGCGATCGGCGGCCGATACCGATGCGCCGATCCTCGTCGTCAGCCAGTTCACGCTGTATGCCGACACCACGAAAGGACGCCGACCATCGTGGTCGGCGGCAGCCCCCGGCGCGGCGGCCGAGCCGCTGGTCGAGGCCATGGTTGACGCGCTGCGAACGCTCGGCGCGACCGTGGCAACGGGAAGCTTCGGCGCTCATATGCAAGTCAGTCTGATCAATGACGGACCGGTCACTGTGATGTTAGAGTTCTAACTAGAACGATCTATCAACTCCGGGCGGGAGCTTTGATCATGGCTGTTGGCATCGAACGTCGTTCTCGTACCAAGTGGGCCTTCGTCCAATGGGCGGTGCTGGTCATAGCCGTCGCTCACGTCGTCCAAGCGATTGTCGGCTTCATCGCCGAACCGAGCTTCGCTATTGGCCCGGACGCCCCGACAGCACAAATCCTCGGCATGGATTACAACGGTTGGCACGCCGTGGCAGGTCTGCTCCTGTTCGGGCCGGCTCTGTTGTTCGCCACCCGCAAGTCGTGGTCGGTGCTCTACTGCTTCGCGGCTGGGGTGGCCGGCGGTCTTCCCGGCGTATGGGCGTTGTTCTCGCATCAGCCCGCGTACGTCTTCAACTTCCCTAACAACATTGCCGACGCGATCCAGCACTTCGTCGTCGCGGGAATCTTGATCGCCTGCGCACTGATACAGATCAGGCTCGACGGCAGCTTCGCCAAGTCGATGAGCGATCTGCGCGGCTAGCGGAGTTACTCCGGGCGCAGGGTCAAGATTCGCGGACCGTTTTCGGTCACTGCGACGGTGTGCTCCCAATGCGCGGCGCGGCTGCCGTCAGTGGTGACGACCGTCCAGTCGTCGTCGAGAATTGCGGTGTTCGACGTGCCCAGAGTGAGCATCGGCTCGATGGCCAGGACCGAACCGACGACCAGCTCCGGACCTTTCCCGGGTGGACCTTCGTTGGCGAGGAACGGCTCCATGTGCATTTCACGACCGATGCCGTGCCCGCCGTAGCCATCGACGATCCCGTATTGGCGACCGTGTTCCTTCTCCGCAGCGCGAGTACCCAACTCGATCGCGTGCGATATGTCGCTCAACCGATTGCCGGGGATCATCGCAGCGGCGCCTGCCTCCATCGACAAACGCGTGGCCTCGCTGAGCAAGCGGTCGGCTTCGATGATGTCGCCGACACCATAGGTCCATGCCGAGTCGCCATGCCAACCGTCGAGGATCGCACCGCAGTCGATCGACAGCAGGTCACCGTCGACGAGCACATCGTCTGCCGACGGAATGCCGTGCACGACGCGGTCGTTGATCGACGAACAAATGGAGCCGGTAAACCCGTGATAGCCCTTGAAGGACGGCACGGCGCCCGCGTCGCGAATCACCTGTTCGGCGATTGCGTCGAGTTCGAGAGTCGAAACCCCGGCCTTCGTCGCGGCACGAACGGCGACGAGCGCGGCCCCCACGACCGAGCCCGCAGCCGCCATCGCGTCGAGCTCGCCCGCGGATCGAAAGGGCACGACCTTACGCCGGCGGCGTATTCCCATCAGTGACCCAGCGCAGCCAGGGCCCGCTGGTTGACTTCCTCGATCTCGCCGACGCCGTCGATGCTGACAACCAGTCCGTCGTAATGGTCGAGCAGCGGGGCCGTCTCTTCGCGGTATACCCGAAGCCGGTTGCGGATGACCTCTTCGCTGTCGTCTGCGCGACCACGCGCGAGCATGCGCTCGACAACGACGTCCTCGTCGACAGTCAGCGACAGAACCGCATCGAGCTTGGTGCCCAGCGCCTGCAGAATTCCTTCGAGAGCCTCGGCTTGACCGACCGTGCGGGGGAAGCCGTCGAGAACGAAGCCTGCCTCGGCATCGGGCTCGGCCACGCGTGCCTCGACCATCCGGTTCGTGATCTCGCTCGGGACCAAGTCGCCCGCGTCGAGGTACTTCTTGGCCTCGAGGCCTACTGGCGTTTCCTCGCCGATGTTGGCGCGGAACAGGTCGCCGGTCGAGACGTGCGGTACGCCGAGTTTCTCCGCAATAAGAACGGCCTGGGTGCCTTTGCCCGCACCGGGAGGGCCAAGCAGTACGAGTCTCATTTGAGGAACCCTTCGTAATTTCTTTGCATTAGCTGGCTTTCGATCTGTTTAACCGTGTCGAGGCCGACGCTCACCATGATGAGCACCGCCGTGCCGCCGAACGGAAGGTTCTGCAAACCGCCCGAGGAACCGATGTTGAGGAACAGGTTAGGCAGAACGGCGACTGTACCGAGGTATATCGAGCCCGGAAGCGTAATTCGGCTCAACACGAAATTCAGATAGTCGGCGGTAGGTCTACCTGGGCGGATTCCAGGAATGAAGCCGCCGAACTTCTTCATCTCGTCGGCGCGCTCTTCTGGGTTGAACGTGATCGCCACATAGAAGTAAGTGAAGAACACGATCAAGCCGAAGTAGATGGCGATGTACACCGGGTTGCTGGGGTTCACGAGGTACTGCGTGATGATCTTCTGCCACCAGCTCGGTTCCGCCGCGGCGTCCTTCGAAGTGGTCAACTGTGCGATCAAGTTCGGCAGATACAGCAGCGACGACGCGAAGATGACGGGGATGACGCCGGCCTGGTTGACCTTCAACGGCAGGTAGGTCGAGGAACCGCCGTACATCTTCCGACCGACCATGCGCTTGGCGTACTGAACCGGAATTCGGCGCTGCCCCTGCTCGACGAACACCACGCCGGACACGATGGCGAGCGCCGCGAGGCAGACGAGGCCGAAGACGATGCCACCACGGGTGTCGAGGATCTGCTTGCCCTCGGACGGAATTCGCGAGGCGATACCGGCGAAGATGAGCAGCGACATACCGTTGCCGACGCCGCGCTCGGTGATGATCTCGCCGAACCACATGATCAGCGACGCGCCGGCGGTCATGACCAGGACGATGATGATCAAGCCGAAGATGCTCTTGTCGGCGATGATGTCTTTCTGGCAGCCCTGCAACAGTTGACCGCGAGACGCGAGCGCCACCAGACCGGTCGCCTGGAGGACCGCGAGAGCGATCGACAAGTAGCGGGTGTACTGCGTCATCTTCGCTTGGCCGGATTGGCCTTCTTTACGCAGCGCCTCGAACCGCGGAATGACCACGGTGAGCAACTGAATAATGATGCTGGCCGTGATGTACGGCATGATGCCGATCGCGAAAACCGACAAGTGCAGCAACGCGCCGCCGGAGAACAGGTTGATCAGCTGGTAGATACCAGCCGAATCGCCACCGGTTACTTGGTCGATGCAGCTCTTGACGTTCTTGTAGTCGACGCCAGGCGACGGAAGCGCTGCACCAAAGCGGTACAAGGCGACCAGCCCCAGCGTGAAGAGGATCTTCCGCCTCAAATCCGGGGTCCTGACGGCCGACACGAAGGCGGAAAGCACTAATCCTCCTGGGCATCACCGATTTCGGCGGCAAGCGGCAGAGCTGGACGAAACCAGCGATGGACAACATGACATAGACATACGCGCGAATCCACCAAAGCTCCGGATCACACAACCTCCGAGGATAACAGCCGCCGCGGGGTCTCCAGCACGGCCCCGTTGCCAGCCAGCGTCGGCAGGCGCTGTCTTTTTGATCAGCGATAACGCTTGCGTCACCGCGTAGGGCCGGAGCGCTTGTCCCGCCGGATTCTCTAAAAGACGTGGTAGAGCATGGGTACGGGTCCAAACCTGCTTCGTCGGAGCAATGAACGTCCGGCTTGTTTCGGTTGACGACACGTTGGACCGCGTCGCATCGGCGACAAATGTCACGTCGGTGACTGGTTCGCCTATTTGCAGGCAGATCGCAGCGACGAGCGCGATCCAGCAGTCGCTGAAACGCAGAAGGACCGCGACCGAAGCAGTGCTTCGATCGCGGCCCTCGCTGTCGGAATCTCTTTAGAGCTCGGTGACCGATCCCCCGGCAGCGGCGATCTTGTCCTTCGCCGAACCCGAGAATTTGTTGGCGCTCACCTGAACAGCGACGCCGATTTCACCTTCGCCGAGAACCTTGACGAGCTGGTTCTTGCGGACGGCTCCTGCAGCAACGAGCTCGTCGACACCAACCGTGCCCCCTTGCGGGAACAGTTCGGCAATCGCGCCCACGTTGACAACCTGGTACTCCGTGCGGAACGGGTTCGTGAACCCCTTCAGCTTCGGCAGGCGCATATGCAACGGCATCTGCCCACCTTCGAAGGCGGCCGGAACATTCTTGCGAGCCTTGGTGCCCTTGGTACCGCGACCTGCAGTCTTGCCCTTGGAGCCTTCACCGCGACCGACGCGGGTCTTGGCCGTCTTCGCACCCGGTGCGGGGCGAAGATGATGCAACTTGATGGTCATGTCAGACCTCCTCAACTGTGACGAGGTGGCGGACCGCGTTGATCAAACCGCGAGTCTGCGCGTTGTCCTCGCGAACAACGGTCTGGCGGATGCCGCGCAGACCGAGCGTGCGCAAGCTGTCGCGCTGGTTCTGCTTGGCACCGATCTTGCTCTTGACCTGGGTAACTTTCAGCTCAGCCATGGCTTGCACTCCCTGCTGCCAGTCTGCGCGCACGCAACATGCCGGCGGGAGCAACGTCCTCGATCGGCAGGCCACGACGGGCTGCCACTTCTTCCGGACGCTGCAGGCCCTTGAGAGCTGCAACTGTGGCGTGCACGACGTTGATGGCGTTGTCGCTACCGAGCGACTTGGCCAGAATGTCGTGGATACCAGCACATTCGAGGACGGCACGCGCTGCGCCACCCGCGATCACACCGGTACCCGGGCTGGCGGGACGCAGCATGACAACGCCTGCGGCCGCTTCGCCCTGAACCGGGTGAGTGATGGTGCTGCCGATCATCGGGACGCGGAAGAAGCCCTTACGCGCTTCCTCGACACCCTTCTGGATCGCCGCGGGAACTTCCTTGGCCTTGCCGTAGCCGACGCCGACCAATCCGTTGCCGTCACCGACGATCACGAGGGCGGTGAAGCTGAAGCGACGACCACCCTTCACGACCTTCGATACGCGGTTGATCGCGACGACCCGCTCGAGCTGGTTCGTCTTCTCGGCCGCGGGTCCGCGCTGGTCACGACCGCCACCGCGGCCGTCACGACCGCCGCGCTCGCCGCCACGCCCGTCAGTACTTGGTCCGTTGGCTCCGGCGGGTCCGCTTCCGCCGTCACGCCTTTGACGTCCCGGCATCAGACTGCCTTTCCGTTGTTCAAGTTCGTGCTGTTTGTCTTTGTCATCAGAACTTCAACCCGCCTTCGCGAGCTGCGTCTGCCAGAGCCGCAATCCGGCCGTGGTAGCCGTGGCCGCCGTGATCGAACACGATCGCCTCGATCCCCGCAGCCTTGGCGCGCTCCGCGATCAGCTGGCCGACCTTGGCGCTGAGCGCCTTCTTGTCGCCCTCTGCACCGCGGAAGGAGGTCTCGGTCGTCGACGCGGCAGCGAGCGTGCGACCGGCAAGGTCGTCCACAAGCTGAACGTGAATGTGACGCGAGGACCGGTTGACGACCAGACGTGGCCGCTCCGGGGTACCCGAAACCTTCTTGCGAAGACGGAAGTGCCTGCGTGCCTTCGACAAACGGCGCGCCGTGGACACATCGGTGCCCAGCGGAATTCTCTTCTTGGACTGTGCGGTCGTCATATCACTTACCCGTCTTTCCGACCTTGCGACGGACAACTTCACCCTCGTAGCGGATGCCCTTGCCCTTGTACGGGTCGGGCTTACGGAGACGGTGAATGTTCGCCGCGACCTGGCCGACTTTCTGCTTGTCGATGCCGGAGACCGAGAAACGGGTCGGCGTCTCGACAGCGAACGTGATGCCCTCGGGAGCCTCGATCGGCACCGGGTGGCTGAAGCCGAGCGCAAATTCGAGATTGCTGCCCTTGAGCGCGACGCGGTAACCGACGCCGTGGATCTCCATCTTGCGCGTGTAGCCCTGGGTCACACCGGTGATCAGGTTCGACACGAGCGTGCGCGTGAGACCGTGCAGCGCACGGCTGCGACGCTCGTCGTTCGGACGGCTGACGGTGATGACGCCGTCGTCGCCCTTCGCGATGGTGATCGGCTCTGCGACGACCAGCTCGAGGGTGCCCTTGGGCCCCTTGACCGAGACGTTCTGTCCGTCGAGGTTCACATCGACGCCCGCAGGCACCGGAATAGGAAGCTTTCCAATACGTGACATTGCGTGGCCTCCCCTACCAGACGTAGGCGAGGACTTCCCCGCCTACTCCCTGCTTGGCCGCCTGGCGATCGGTGAGCAGACCGGTCGACGTGGAGATGATCGCCACGCCGAGGCCGCCCAGGACCTTTGGCAGGTTGGTGGATTTTGCGTACACCCGCAGACCGGGCTTCGAGACACGACGCACGCCGGCGAGGCTGCGCTCGCGGCTCGGGCCGTACTTGAGGTCGACGATGAGCGTCTTTCCGACGGTCGCGTCTTCGGTGCGGTAATCGGAGATGTAGCCCTCACGCTTGAGGATCTCGGCGATGTTCGCCTTGATCTTGCTGTGCGGGAGCTTCACCTCATCGTGGTACGCCGAGTTGGCGTTGCGCAGACGTGTCAGAAAGTCTGCGATGGGGTCGGTCATGGTCATGGTTTGACCTCGACACCTTTCTCGCTGTGGTTCCCATGCAACACCGGCACGCTCGGTAAAGAGCGACCCGATCGTGGGCCTTCAGCAATTCGGCTGGTCCGCCTCGACAATTGCCTGGCGGATGAGTTCACGTCGCAACGGACACAACTGTGCCCGGGCAACCGCTCTAGTGTAGAGAACCACGCGGCGTGGGCCAAATCGAGCGTCAGAGCGGTCCGACGTGCACCAATGCTCGAACGTCGTCATCGACTGCAAAGGTCATTTCCACCGAGTCGTCGTCTGCTCGACGGGAGTGAATCCGGACCTCGTCACCCCATGTGATCGCCTTGACGTATTCGACGATCGCCCGATACGACGACTCCGGCATCGTGTCGAGAGTCTGCTGCACGCCGTGCCAGTACGCCGTGTTGTTGATGTGCTCGAAGTGGTCCAGGTCGGTGCGACGGAGCGGGAAAACCACGCCGGGTTCGTCCGATCGGCTGTCGGTGAGCCACGGCCGCCACCTCAGCCGGTGTTCCGTCGTCGTCGCCCCGAGATAGTCGAAGAAGTAATCCGTGAACCGGGACGGGCCCTTCGTCTCCATGTTCATGTTGATCCAGAAGGCCTCGGTCTCGACCAGGCCACCGTCACTGCCTTCGAGCCGCACCCGCATGTTGCACCAGCGAGGCGATACACCCGAACACCACCGCTGCAGCCGGACGACTTCCGGAAACTTGATCGGCTCGATCACGTCGATCACAGTTCGCCGAACGATCCAATGGGGATGGGTTTCGAAAGCGTTCGCGTCTTCCAGATGCTCGAGCCCGATGATTTCCAGGAAACGCGCTATCGCGTCGAGCCGCAATCGATAGTCCTCATCGATCTCGCTGCCCGCGAATCGCAATGAGGTCTCGTACACATTCTCGTGTTCCGGCACTGGTGGGAGTGGGTGACCTGGAGGCATTGGCAGACGATAGCCCGTCTGCATACGCGACGACCGTGCCACACTGGATGACGTGACTAGCCTCGCCCGCGGGGAGAACCGACCTGCACCGTCCGAGCAGTTGACGGTCACCGTCAGGTCGGCGTCCGCCGTCGATGTATCCGCACTACTCCTCGCCGCCAACGGCAAGGTGCGGACCGACTCGGACCTGGTGTTTTTCAACAATCCCGTCGGCCCAGGCGTGTCGTATCACCATGGCCAAGGCGCCGGCGACGTCATCGCAGTCAACACGAGGAGCCTGCCTGCCGACGTCGACAAGGTCGTCGTCACCGCGAGCCTCGACGGATCCGGTCCGTCGACGTTCGCCAGCGCGGGTTCGATCGTCGCCACAGTCGGTGACCTGACGTTCGAAATGTCCGGGCTCACAACGGAATCCGCCCTCGTCTGCGTGGAGATCTATCGGCGCGCCGAGGCATGGAAGGTCCGGGCGGTCGGTCAGGGGTACGACGACGGCCTTGCAGGCATCGCGACCGCGTTCGGAATCAACATCGATGACGAACCTGCGCCACCGCCACCACCTCCTCCTCCCCCACCGCAGGCTGCAGCCCCGCGCCCGTCAATGCCACCGCCGCCACCTCAGCAAGGAGCAAGCCCCATGCAGAGCGACCTGTTCAACGCCAGCCATGCCGAGGTCACCGGCAGGGGCATTCAGAAGCAGGGCGGCAAGATGATCAAAGTCGCCATGAACGGCGAGGTGATGGCCAGAGCCGGCTCGATGGTGGCCTACCAGGGCGACATGCGTTTCGAGGCACTCGGCGCCGGCGGTATCGGAAACGTGATTAGGCAGCGGCTGTCCGGCGAAGGCGTGCCGCTGATGAAGGTCTCCGGAAACGGCGATCTCTTCCTGGCCGACGCCGCGTCGGATGTTCACCTGATCGACCTCGACGGCACGGACGGTCTGACGATCAACGGCGCCAACGTTCTCGCATTCGACTCGACGATTTCGTACACGATCGGTCGCGTCCAGGGCGCGGCGATGGCCAGCAACGCAGGCCTGTTCAACTGCATCTTCACCGGACGAGGGCGAATCGCGATCACCACGCATGGCGTGCCCGTCGTCCTGAACGTCGATCAGCCGACGTTCGCCGACCCGCAAGCCGCGGTCGCCTGGTCGTCGAGCTTGCAGACCTCGGTCAAGCGCAACGACCAATTCAATATCGGCACCCTGATGGGCAGAAGCACGGGCGAGCGCTTCACCCTTGCGTTCTCAGGTCGCGGATTTGTGATCGTCCAACCTTCGGAACAGCCGCCCGGCGGAATCATCGGCGGCACCGGAGGTGGTCAGCAGGCCGGCTCCGGCGCAGGCGGCATGCTGGGCGGACTGCTCGGCCGCTGACTCACGACCCCACGAACGCGAAAAGGCACGGACGCGATTCGAGTCCGTGCCTTTTCGGTCTAGGTACGAATTACCAGGAGCTCTTGTGAACGCCTGGTAGCTCGCCGCGGTGTGCCATCTCGCGGAGGCAGATTCGGCACAGGCCGAACTTGCGGTACACCGCGTGCGGACGGCCGCATCGCTGGCAGCGCGTGTATGCGCGGACCGCGAACTTGGGCTTCTTGTTGGCCTTGTTGACCAGCGCTGTCTTCGCCATGCTCAGTTCTCCTTGAACGGGAAGCCGAGCAGCTTGAGCAGCGCGCGTCCCTCTTCGTTGTTGGTAGCGGTGGTCACGACGGTGATGTCCATACCGCGCGGCCGATCGATCTTGTCGACATCGATCTCGTGGAACATGGACTGCTCGTTGAGGCCGAAGGTGTAGTTGCCGTTGCCGTCGAACTGCTTCGGCGAGAGACCGCGGAAGTCCCTGATGCGGGGAAGCGCGATCGACGTGAGCCGGTCGAGGAACTCCCACATGCGGTCGCCACGAAGCGTGACGCGAGCACCGATCGGCATGCCTTCGCGGAGCTTGAACTGCGCGATGGACTTACGGGCCTTGCGGATCTCGGGCTTCTGGCCGGTGATCAGCGCGAGGTCGTGGACCGCACCGTTGATGAGCTTCGCGTCGCGGGCGGCGTCACCGACACCCATGTTGACGACAACCTTGACGACGCCGGGGATCTGCATGACGTTGTCGTAGGCGAACTCTTTGTTGAGCGCGTCCTTGATCTCTGCGCGGTAGCGGAGCTTCAGCCGCGGCTGAGTCTTGTTTTCAGTCGTGGTCATCTCAGATGTCCTTCCCGTTGCGACGGGAGATCCGCACCCGCTTGCCATTCTCGTCCGTGCGGTAACCCACGCGGGTCGGCTTGCCATCGGAGTCGACGACCTGCACGTTCGAGACGTGGATCGGCGCTTCCTGAGTGACGATGCCGCCCGACTGTGCGCCACGCTGGTTCGCGGACACTGCGGTGTGCTTCTTGATCCGGTTCACGCCTTCGACGAGGACCTTCGAGGTCGCGGGGTAGGCCTGGATGACCTTGCCCTTCGCGCCCTTGTCCTTACCGGAAACGACGAGCACGGTGTCGCCCTTGTGCACCTTCATCTACAGCACCTCCGGGGCGAGCGAAACGATCTTCATGAACTTCTTGTCACGCAGCTCGCGACCGACCGGTCCGAAGATGCGCGTGCCACGGGGATCGTGGTCGGGCTTGATGATGACGGCGGCGTTCTCGTCGAACTTGATGTAGCTGCCGTCTGCACGCCGACGCTCTTTGGTCGTGCGCACGATGACGGCCTTGACGACGTCACCCTTCTTCACATTGCCGCCGGGGACGGCGTCCTTCACGGTGGCGACGATGATGTCGCCAATCCCGGCATAGCGACGCGACGAACCACCGAGAACGCGGATGCAGAGAATCTCCTTGGCACCCGTGTTGTCGGCGACGCGCAGTCGCGACTCCTGCTGAATCAACTACTTCTCCTAGACCTGGCGATGATGCGCGCCGGATTCCGACCCGACGAGCGTGGTCTGTTGCCGTCCGAACGCGCGCCTGCCTGCGGATATGTACACCACAAGGGGTTCGCTGCCGGATCGCGGACACAAGTCCCGCAGGCAACCGGTCAAGTGTAGGCGAAACCGCAGGTGAGCTCCAAATCGCGAGCCCCCGTTACCCCGCGCAGACACAGAAAGCCCGCCCCTGTGCAGGGACGGGCTTCATGCGTGTTCTTCGAGTGCTACTTGGCGCGCTCGAGTACCTCGACCAGACGCCAGCGCTTGGTCGCCGACATCGGACGGGTCTCCATCAGCTGGACGCGGTCGCCGACACCGGCAGTGCCGTTCTCGTCGTGCGCCTTAACCTTGGTGGTACGACGGATGATCTTGCCGTAGAGCGGGTGCTTGACCCGGTCTTCGAGCTCGACCACGATCGTCTTCTGCATCTTGTCCGAGACGACGTAGCCGACGCGGACCTTTCTGCGGTTGCGAACTTCTTCTGTCGTGCTCACGTTCTTGTCCTCACTCATGCGGCATCGCCTGCAGGTCCGGTGGCCAGGCCGAGCTCGCGCTCACGCATGACCGTGTAGATCCGTGCAATCTCATGACGAACGGTGCGGAGTCGACGGTTGTTGTCGAGCTGTCCGGTCGCCATCTGGAATCGAAGGTTGAACAGCTCTTCCTTCGATTCACGCAGGCGAGAAATCAGCTCTTCTTCCGTGAGCTCGCGGAGCTCTGCGGCTGGGGTTCCAGTAGTAGCCATCAGAACTGCTCCTCTCTCGTCACGATCCTGCACTTGCAAGGAAGCTTGTGGATCGCGCGGGTCATTGCCTCGCGAGCCGTTGCTTCATCGGGGTAGGTCATCTCGAACATCACGCGACCCGGCTTGACGTTCGCGATCCACCACTCGGGGGAACCCTTACCGGAACCCATGCGGGTCTCGGCAGGCTTCTTGGTGAGCGGGCGATCCGGGTAGATGTTGATCCAGATCTTGCCGCCACGCTTGATGTGGCGGGTCATCGCGATACGAGCGGCCTCGATCTGCCGGTTGGTGATGTAAGCAGGCTCGAGCGCCTGAATGCCGTAGTCACCGAACGACACCTGCGTGCCGCCCTTGGCCGTGCCGGACCGGCTCGGGTGGTGCTGCTTGCGGTGCTTGACCCTTCTTGGCATCAACATTGGTCAGCTCTCCTGTGTTTCTGCAGGAGCGACGGTGACGTCCTCGGACGCCGACGCGGCGCGGCCTGCCTCAGTGCTGGTCGCGGTGGTACCCGACGCACCGGAGCGACGCGGACGAGCCGGCCGTTCACGACGCGGGCGGTCGCCTGCGGGCGCACCGGCATTTGCCGAGGGAGCAAGCTCGCGCTTACCGCCGACGATGTCGCCCTTGTAGATCCAGACCTTCACGCCGATACGACCGAAGGTGGTCTTTGCCTCGTAGAGGCCGTAGTCGATGTCCGCACGCAGCGTGTGCAGCGGCACTCGACCTTCGCGGTAGAACTCCGAACGGCTCATCTCGGCACCACCGAGACGACCGGAGCACTGAACACGAATGCCCTTGACGTTCGGCTGACGCATTGCCGACTGAATCGCCTTACGCATCGCGCGACGGAACGCCACGCGGTTCGACAGCTGCTCGGCAACACCCTGGGCGACGAGCTGGGCCTCGGCCTCAGCGTTCTTCACCTCGAGGATGTTGAGCTGCACCTGCTTCTTGGTGAGGGACTCGAGCGAGGCACGGATCTTGTCCGCTTCCGCGCCACGACGACCGATGACGATGCCCGGACGCGCGGTGTGGATGTCCACCCGAACGCGATCGCGGGTGCGCTCGATCTCGACCTTCGCAATGCCGGCCCGCTCCATGCCAGTGGCGAGGAGCTTGCGGATCGCGACGTCTTCCTTCACGTATTCCGCGTACTGCTTGTCTGCGTACCAGCGGGACTTCCAGTCGGTGGTGATACCAAGTCGGAAGCCGTGCGGGTTGATTTTCTGGCCCACTACTGAGCACCTCCCTTGGCTGCGGCTGTTTTCGAGCCCGAGCTGCGGCGTGACCGATTGCTGGTGCTACCAGTCTTCGGAATGCTCTCGACCTCGATCGTGATGTGGCTGGAACGCTTGCGGATCCGGAACGCACGACCCTGTGCACGCGGTTGGAACCGCTTCAGGGTGGTGCCCTCGTCCGCGTATGCCTTCGACACGACGAGCGTCGACGGGTCGAGTCCCAAGTTGTTCTCCGCATTCGCGGCGGCACTTGCGACAACCTTGGCGACCGGCTCGCTCGCAGACTGCGGCGCGAACTTCAGGATCGCGAGCGCATCTTCGACCGAACGACCACGAATGAGGTCGATGACGCGACGCGCCTTCATCGGCGTCACGCGAACGTGCTTGGCCGTTGCCCTCGCGGTGAGGGTCGCGGTTTCAGTCTCGCTCATCGCCTCTTCGCCTTCCGGTCATCCTTGATGTGACCCTTGAACGTGCGCGTCGGCGCGAACTCGCCGAGCTTGTGCCCGACCATCGAATCCGAAACGAACACCGGGACGTGCTTGCGGCCGTCGTGCACCGCAAAGGTGTGTCCGATGAAATCCGGAATGATGGTCGAACGGCGGGACCAGGTCTTGATGACCTGCTTGGTTCCCTTGTCGTTCTGAACGTCCACCTTCGCGAGGAGGTGATCGTCGACGAACGGGCCTTTCTTCAGGCTGCGTGGCATCCTTCTCTCCCTCCTGTTATCGCTTGTTCTTGCCAGTGCGGCGGCGGCGGACGATCAATTTGTCGCTTGGGCGACCGGGCTTGCGGGTACGGCCTTCCGGCTGTCCCCACGGGCTGACCGGGTGGCGACCACCGGAGGTCTTACCCTCACCACCACCGTGCGGGTGGTCGACCGGGTTCATGACGACACCACGGACGGTGGGGCGCTTGCCCTTCCAGCGCATACGGCCGGCCTTGCCCCAGTTGATGTTGCTCTGCTCGGCGTTGCCGACCTCGCCGACGGTGGCGCGGCAGCGCACGTCGACGCGACGGATTTCACCGGACGGCATACGCAGGGTCGCGTAGGTGCCTTCCTTACCGAGCAGCTGGGCACCTGCACCGGCGGAGCGAACCATCTTCGCGCCACCGCCCGGACGCAGTTCCACAGCGTGAATCGTGGTACCGGTCGGGATGTTGCGCAGCGGCAGGTTGTTACCCGGCTTGATGTCGGCGGTGGGGCCGGCCTCGATCGGGGAACCCTGCACGATGCCCTTCGGCGCGATGATGTAGCGCTTCTCACCGTCGGCAAAGTGCAGCAGCGCGATGTTCGCGGTGCGGTTGGGGTCGTATTCGATGTGCGCAACCTTGGCCGGCACGCCGTCCTTGTCGTTGCGACGGAAATCGATCAAGCGGTAGGCGCGCTTGTGGCCGCCACCCTTGTGTCGAGTGGTGATGCGACCGTGGGCGTTACGTCCACCCCGACCGTGCAGTGGGCGGATGAGCGACTTTTCGGGCGTCGACCGAGTGATCTCGGCGAAGTCCGAAACGCTCGCGCCACGACGGCCCGGGGTAGTCGGCTTGTACTTGCGGATAGCCATGAGTTCTCTTCTACTTTCTGGAGTCCGGGCGCCTAGGCGACCGGGCCCCCGAAGATCTCGATGGGCTTGCTATCGGCCGAGAGGGTCACGAGCGCGCGCTTGGTGCTCTTGCGCGTGCCGTAACCGAAACGGGTCCGCTTGCGCTTGCCCTGACGGTTGGCAGTGTTGACGCTGGTCACGGTCACGCCGAAGACTTTCTCGACGGCGATCTTGATCTGCGTCTTGTTCGAGTCCGGGTGGACCAGGAAGGTGTAGGTGCCTTCCTCGATCAGCCCGTAGGACTTCTCGGAGATGACCGGCGCGAGCAGGATGTCGCGTGGGTCTGCTTGGACAGTCACTTGCTCTCCTCCTGGGCAGCCTCTGAGGGCCCGTGGACGAACGTGTTGAGCGCCTCGACGCTGAACACGACGTCGTCGCTATCGAGCACGTCGTAGGTGTTGAGCTGATCGGGCGCGATCGGCAGCACACCAGGCAGGTTCGCAACGCTCTTCCACGCGGCGACATCTTCGCGGCCGACGACGAGGAGCAGCTTGCGGCGATCCGACAACTCGGCGAGGAAGCTCTTCGCCGACTTGGTGGACGGCGTCTGCCCCGCGACGAGCTCGGTGATGACGTGGATTCGCTCGTTGCGTGCCCGGTCCGACAGGGCACCGCGCAGTGCGGCAGCCTTCATCTTCTTGGGGGTGCGCTGGCTGTAGTCACGCGGCTGCGGACCGTGGACGACGCCACCGCCTGCGAACTGCGGGGCACGAGTCGAGCCCTGACGGGCGCGGCCGGTTCCCTTCTGGCGGTACGGCTTGCGACCGCCACCGCTGACCTGCGCGCGGGTCTTCGTAGCGTGCGTGCCCTGACGTGCGGCAGCGAGCTGCGCGACGACGACCTGGTGCATCAACGCGATGTTTGCGGTCACATCGAAGATCTCCGCGGGGAGATCGACGGTGCCGTTGGTCTTGCCTCCTGGAGCCTTGACATCGAGAGTCAAAGCCGCCGACGCCTTAGTTGTGGAGACTTTCTCGGCGTTGGTCATGCTCGCGCACCACCCTTCACTGCGCTCTTGACGATTACGACGTTGCCTCGACGGCCCGGAATCGCACCCTTGATCAGCAGCAGACCGTTCTCGGCATCCACCTTGTGGATCGTGAGGTTCTGCGTGGTGATGCGGTCGTTACCCATGCGGCCGGACATGCGCATGCCCTTGAACACGCGGCCCGGAGTGGCGCAGCCACCGATCGAACCCGGCCGACGGTGCACAGCCTGTGCGCCGTGGCTCGCGCCCTGACCCTTGAAGCCGTGACGCTTCATGGTTCCGGCGAAGCCCTTGCCCTTGCTGGTTCCGGTGACGTCGACGAATGCGCCGTCAGCGAAGACCTCTGCAGTGAGCTCCTGGCCGATCTCGAAGCCGGACGTATCGGCGATGCGCAGCTCGACGACGTGGCGACGCGGGGTCACACCTGCCTTCGCGAACTGGCCGCTGACCGGCTTGTTCACCTTGCGGGGATCGATTGCACCGAACGCGACCTGGATGGCGCTGTAGCCGTCCCGCTCCTGCGTCCGGATCTGGGTGACGACGTTCGGGCCCGCCTTGACGACGGTGACCGGAACGACGCGATTGTTCTCGTCGAAGACCTGCGTCATCCCGAGCTTGGTACCGAGGATGCCCGTCGCAGGCCGGTTTTTGTTGTCAGTCATGTTCTCGCTCACTGAATGTTCACGTCGACGCTGGCCGGCAGGTCGATGCGCATGAGCGCGTCAACCGTCTTCGGTGTCGGGTCGAGGATGTCGATCAGTCGCTTGTGCGTGCGCATCTCGAAGTGCTCGCGCGAATCCTTGTACTTGTGCGGCGAGCGGATGACGCAGTACACGTTCTTTTCTGTGGGCAACGGCACCGGGCCGACCACGCGGGCACCCGTACGGGTAACCGTCTCGACGATCTTGCGCGCTGACGCGTCGATCGCCTCATGGTCATAGGCCTTGAGCCTGATGCGGATCTTTTGTCCCGCCACGCTATCTGTCCTCTTCTCGACGTCTCACTACGGCGTTGTTCCTAAACCGCTGTCTTGCCCCCCGGACCTTGTCGGCGAACGCGTGGGCGGGCACGGGAATATCGCATCCCGATCCGCTGCCGCTGTTCATCTGTCAAGGTTGCTCCGGTCCACGCGGTCGGGCGTGTCGCCCTTTCGCACATTCGTCGGCCCTCGGCCGCAAGAATGTCGTCCCGGACGCACTCGTACGAGTGCTGGGGTTGGTGCTCGTGCTGATTACTCGCCCTACCAGGCCGCAGACAAGCGCGTCCCGGTTCAAGGCAACCTGAACAGTATGCCGGAACGGCCCTCCGAGTTCAAATCGCCCCGGAACGCCCGAATGCACTCGATTTCCACGTCGGTTCGCCATACTAAGAATTGCCGGGACGACGGACCGACCCATCGCCCGATTACGGCACTGACCAGCAGCAAGGGGGCTTCATGATGTCCATATCATTCAAGACACTCGGCCGCAGCATCGCAATCGCCGCCCTGACCGCGTCTGCAGTCACTGTCGGTGCCGCCACCGCGACGGCCGAACCGGCCACGGCGACAGCTCAAGCATCGCAGGTAAGTGCGAGCTTGGACGCCGCCACGAACTCGATCACCGCAACCCTCGCGTCGGGTCGGTTCGTCGACAATGCCGCAGCCCAAGCGATCGATGTCCTCGACGCCGCAGGGGCGACGATCGAGTCGATTCCGCTCACTGTCAGCGGCGAGCGAGTCCCAGTTGCCGCGACCGTCAGCCCCGACGGAAGCGCGCTGGTACTTCGCGATGTGTCGACCCTTGATACAGCCAATGCGCTGTGGAGTCAGTGGGTATGGGGCGTGACGAACGGCGGCTGGGTCGGCGCTGTCATCGGATGCCTCATCGGTGCGTTCCTGTTCTTCTTGGGTTGCATCCCCGGTATCGCAATCGGTGGAGCGATCGGCAGCCCCAACTCGGGCCAGATCAACGGAACGCTCGTCGACCTGCTCTCCGGTCGCTAAGCACCGCATTGACCGAAGGTCACCTTCGTGCAGCCTGACTGCACGAAGGTGACCTTCGGTTTGTGCGCGCGCCTGCGTGGCGATGCCGGTCCCAAAGCTGGAAGTTCGGCCGCTAACTGACTCTGGAGTAAGATAGCGCGCATGCCTCAGGAAACCGCGACGTACCGCAGCTGGAAGAAGCTCCCCGACAACCGCATCGGTCACACCCTGTTCTCTCTCGGGATGGTCGCCCGGGTGCCGTATTTCGGCACCGTGCTCCCCAATGTCGTCGCGCTCGAGCCCGGCCACTGCGAGGTCACCGCGCCGAAATGGATCGGTATCCACAATCACCTGGGAACATTTCACGCCATCGCTGCGTGCAACCTCGCCGAGGTCGCCATGGGCATGCTTTCCGAAGCCACTGTGCCCGGCACCCACCGGTGGATCCCCAAGGCAATGAACGTCCAGTACTTGGGTAAGGCCAACTCTGGACTGCGCGCGGTCGCGACATTGCCCGAGATCCCCGACTTCGCCGCGATCACCGAAGGCCAGGACCTCGTCATTCCCGTCGCAATCTATGACAAGTCCGGCACCGAGGTCGTTCACGCCGACATCACCACCTGGATCACGCCGAAGTAGATTAGGTCGCATGACCAATCGACGGCACGATGTCGACATCTGCGTAGTCGGACTCGGCCCCACCGGTCGGGCGCTGGCGTCCCGATGTGCCGCGGCCGGCCTGACTGTCGCAGTCGTCGACCCCAGGCCAGATCACCTGTGGAATCCCACGTACTCAGCGTGGGCCGACGAGCTTCCCGACTGGTTGCCGGAGACCGTAGTTGCCGCCCGTATCGAGGCGCCGACGGTGTGGACCAACGTCGAGCGGCGAATCGAGCGCCCCTACGTCGTGCTGTCGAAAACAGAACTGTGGAAAGCGCTGCCGATCGACAATGTCCAGGTCGAAGCGCAGCGGGCCATCGACGTCCGAGCCCACGAAGTCGACCTCGCCGACGGCGACACCATCCAGGCGGCCGTCGTGATCGACGCCCGCGGCCTCCCGCCGGTCCACAAACGGCCTGCCGCAAGCGCGCACGGGATTTTCGTCGACGCCGACCGAGTGGCCGAGTTCGTTCCACCGGGCGAAGCGTTGATGTTGGATTGGCGACCAGAAAACGGCGCAGGCAACGACGAACCGCCGTCGTTCCTCTATTCCGTGCCGATCGGCGACGGCACCGTCATCTTCGAAGAGACCACTCTCGGAGTGCCAGGCGGCCTTACCCAAGGTGAGCTGCGCAAGCGGGTGCTGCATCGCCTCGCCACGCACGGCATCGAGCTCACCGGTGACGAGCCGACCGAAGGCTGCCACTATCCCCTCGATCAGCCTCCACCCCGTCGTTTCGGGCGCGGCGACTCCCCCGTTCCGTTCGGCTCTCGTGGCGGGATGATGCATCCCTGCACCGGCTACAGCGTCGCGGATTCGCTCGCGCTCACCGACACCGTCGTCGCCGCATTGCAGGCCGGTGCGGATCCGGTCGATGCGCTGTGGACCAACAAGGCGCGCCTCGTCTATTGGATGCGGATGCGTGGTGTCGCAGGCATGGGCAGGCTGACCACCGAGCAGATGCGATCGATGTTCGACGCCTTCTTCACTGCCACACCCCGTCAGCAGCGGGCGCTGCTTTCCGAGCACGACGACGCCAGTGCGCTTGCGACAGTGCTGTTTTCGACCGTCGCACACACGTGGCCGTTCCGTTGGCGCTACGACCTCGTCGGGTGGACCAATCGCAAACGATGGGTCGACTGGTCCGCGAGCTGACCTGATCGATCAGGAAAAGAGAAGCGCGGGGCACCGCGCCGCATCTAGCGTGGACGAAACGGACTTCACCATTCCAAAGGGGGACCTGACGAGCATGCCTACACCGACCAAGGCCCAGTCGCCTGCAGCGCACGTTGCCGACAGCCACGACTTGATCAGCGTGCAGGGTGCGCGCGAGAACAACCTCAAGAACGTCAGCGTCGAGATCCCGAAGCGCAGACTGACGGTGTTCACCGGCGTCTCCGGTTCGGGCAAGAGCTCGCTGGTGTTCGCCACGATCGCCGCCGAGTCGCAGCGGATGATCAACGAGACCTACAGCGCATTCGTACAAGGCTTCATGCCGAACCTGGCGCGGCCCGACGTCGACCGGCTGGAAGGCCTGACGACGGCGATCATCGTCGACCAGGAGCGGATGGGCGCCAACCCCCGCTCCACCGTCGGCACCGCGACCGACGCGAACGCGATGTTGCGAATCCTGTTCAGCCGCCTCGGAAAACCGTTCGTCGGTCCGCCGACGGCCTTTTCGTTCAACGTCCCGACGCGAGTAGCGAGCGGTGTGATGAGCACCGAAAAGGCCGGCCGGGTCGAGAAGGACGTTGTTCGCGACGCCGTCTACCTCGGCGGAATGTGTCCGCGCTGCGAGGGCATGGGGTCGGTGAGCGATTTCGATCTCACCGCGCTGTACGACGAAACCAAGTCACTCAGCGAGGGAGCTCTCACAGTCCCCGGCTACAGCATGGACGGCTGGTACGGCCGGATCTTCGCCGGCGCAGGCCTGCCGATGGACAAGCCGATCGGCAAGTTCACGAAGAAGCAGCTGAACGATCTGCTCTACAGCGAGCCGACCAAGATCAAGGTCGAGGGCATCAACCTGACGTTCGAGGGCGTGATCCCGAAGATTCAGAAGTCGATGCTGTCCAAGGACGTCGACGCGATGCAACCCCACATCCGGGCTTTCGTCGAGCGTGCGATCACCTTCCAGTCCTGCCCCGAGTGCGGTGGAACCCGACTGACCAAGGCCGTCCTGGCGTCGAAGATCAAGGGACGCAACATCGCCGATCTCTGCTCGATGCAGATCAGCGACCTGGCCGATTGGGTGCGCCAACTGAAGGAGCCGTCGGTCGGTCCGCTGCTGGCGGGTTTGCAGCACCTGCTCGATTCGTTTGCCGACATCGGTTTGGGCTATCTGTCGCTGGACCGTCCGGCCGGCACTTTGTCGGGTGGAGAAGCGCAGCGCACCAAGATGATTCGGCACCTCGGATCGTCACTGACCGACGTCACCTACGTCTTCGACGAACCGACCATCGGCCTGCACCCGCACGACATCGAGCGGATGAACCACCTCCTGCTGCGGTTGCGCGACAAGGGCAACACCGTTCTCGTCGTCGAACACAAGCCGGAGGCGATCGCGATCGCCGATCACGTCGTCGACCTCGGACCGAAGGCGGGAACCGCGGGCGGCGAGGTCGTATTCGAGGGCACAGTCGAGGGACTGCGCGCCAGCGACACCTTGACCGGTCGCCACCTGGACGATCGCGCAGCCGTCAAGTCGACGGTGCGGACCGCGTCCGGCGCGCTCGAAGTACGCGGCGCTAACACCCACAATCTGCAGAACGTCGACGTCGACATTCCCCTCGGCGTTCTCGTCGTGCTGACCGGCGTCGCGGGCTCGGGCAAGAGCTCGTTGATCCAAGGTTCGGTGTCGGAGCGCGACGGCGTCGTGGCGATCGACCAAAGCGGGATCCGCGGGTCGCGGCGAAGCAACCCCGCCACCTACACCGGCCTGTTGGAGCCGATCCGCAAGGCCTTCGCCAAGGAAAACGGCGTCAAGCCCGCGTTGTTCAGCTCCAACTCCGAGGGCGCGTGCCCGTCGTGCAATGGCGCAGGCGTGATCTACACCGAGCTCGGTGTCATGGCCACCGTCGAATCCCCCTGCGAGGAGTGCGAAGGCAAGCGATTCCAGGCCTCGGTGCTCGAATACACCCTGGGCGGCCGCAACATAGCGGAGGTGCTCGCGATGCCGGTTGCGGAGGCGGAGGAATTCTTCGGCGACGGTCCCGCGAAATTGCCTGCGGCGCACAAGATTCTCGACCGGCTGGCCGACGTCGGGCTCGGCTACCTCAGCTTGGGCCAGCCGCTGACGACGCTGTCCGGTGGCGAGCGCCAACGGATCAAGCTGGCCAATCAGATGGGCGACAAGGGCGATATCTACGTGCTCGACGAGCCGACGACCGGTCTGCACCTTGCCGATGTCGAACAGCTGCTCGGGCTGCTCGACCGGCTCGTCGACTCCGGTAAGTCGGTGATCGTCATCGAGCACCACCAAGCCGTCATGGCGCACGCCGACTGGATCATCGACCTCGGACCGGGCGCAGGCCACGACGGCGGCAAGATCGTCTTCGAAGGCACCCCTGCAGACCTGGTTGCCGCCCGCTCCACCCTGACCGGCGAGCACCTGGCGGCATACGTCGGCTAGTCGGCGAGGTTGTCGCGCCAGTACTTCCAGAGCACTGGCGCGTATTCGGCGAGCGGGGGCACCGCGATCTTCGTGCCTGCGAGCGCAGCCTGGGCACGGGTCGAGTCGAACCGGCAGGTGAACTCCGCATGCTCGAGCACCTCGGCCGGAACGCCCGCGCGCGGCATCAGCATGCTCTGCACGCCAGGAACATGCATCGAAATGGTGAAGGCCGATTTCGGTAGCGCCTGAATCATCCGTGGCGCGCCGGCAAGCTCGGCGAAGACGTTGATCACTTCGATGTTGTTCTGCGGCTCGGGATTTACCAAGTGGAACGCATGACCGTCCAGGTCTGGCAGGTGTGCGATGTGGTCGACAGCGCGGGCCACGTAGTCGACGGGCACGAGGTTGGTGCTGCCCATGTCCGGCATCGGAAACGGCATGCGGCCAGGTAGCCGACCGAGCGTCCGCAGCAACTTGAAGAAGTAGTACGGTCCGTCGATTTTATCCATTTCGCCTGTCACAGAATGACCTACGACGGCGGAGGGTCGGTAGACACGCCACGGGCGCTCGCATCCGTTGCGAACAATCTGCTCGGACTCGAACTTCGTGCGGTAGTACGGCGACTTGAATTCCTGACCTTCGTCGAGCATGTCCTCGGTGAAGGTGCCTTCGTACTGACCGGCGGCCGCGACAGACGACATATGGTCGAAGCAACCAACTTCCAGCACGTTGGCTACCTCGACAGCATGCCGCGTGCCGCCGTTGTTGAGGCGCTCGTTCATCTCGTCGGACGCTGTCAGGTCATAGATCGCGGCGAGATGAAACATGTGGTCGATGCTGCCGCGATGGTCGACGAGCCAGCCAGGATCGATGCCGAGCCGGTCCTGGTTGAGATCGCCGGTCACCGGCTTCACTCGCTCAGCACCGGCCCAGCGCGCCACCTGGCGCGCCAGCTTGTCCTCCGACCCCGCACGGACGAGAACGTGCACGTCCTCGCCGCGTCGCAGCAGTTCGGGAACGAGGAAACGGCCGATGAAACCTGTGGCGCCGGTCACAAGATAGGACATGTGGCCACCCTACTTGTCGTCAAATGGCGCTGCCGTAGTCCTTTCGCAATTGGTGTTTGACGACCTTGCCGCTCGCGTTGCGAGGCAGCTCCGGCACGACGACGAGATGCTTCGGATGCTTGTACCTCGCCAGGTTGTCGTTGAGCATCGGCTCCAAGTCGCCCAAAGAAATCGGGTCGTCGCCTGCCAATGCCACGACAGCGACAGGGACCTCTCCCCATTTGTCGTCGGAGCGGCCGATCACCGCGGCTTCGCGAATCTTCGGATGCGCGAACAGGACGTTCTCGACCTCGGCGCAGTAGATGTTCTCGCCGCCCGAGATGATCATGTCCTTCTTGCGGTCGACGACGTAGATGAACCCCTCCTCGTCCTGTCGTACGAGGTCGCCGGAATGGAACCAGCCACCGGCGAACGCGTCTGCAGTCGCCTCTGGCTTGTTCCAGTACTCCGCCATCATCGTCGGACCGCGGTAGACAATTTCGCCGATCTCGCCCGGCGCAACGTCGTTCATGTTGTCGTCGACGACGCGGGCGGCGATGGTCGGAATCGGCTTACCGACCGAGCCGAGCTTGCGCAGCGCGTCCTTGCCCTCGAGCACACACGTGATCGGCGACATCTCGGTCTGTCCGAACACAGCGACATTGCGCGCTTCCGGGAAGGTGTCCGACATCGCCTTCAGGACCGTGTCGGACGCGGGCGCGGCGCCCCAACTGATGGCCCGCAAGTACAGCTTGCGTTGCCGGACAGTCGGTTCCGCGCAGACAGCTTGCCACTGCACCGGCACGAGGAACACCGAGGTCACCTTGTCGCGTTCCCACGCATCGAGCAGTTCGGTCGCGTTGAACGCGCCGAGTGGGTGGACGACGGTGAGGCCGCCCAGCAACAGGCTCGGCGCGATGCTGCCGAGACCGGCGATGTGGAACATCGGCGCCGCGCACAATGCGATGTCGTCGCTGACGGCCTCGAATGCACGAATGGCGGTGAGTGCCTGGCACTGCAGATTGCCGTACGAGAGGACCGCACCTTTCGGGCTGCCCGTCGTACCCGAGGTGTACATGATCAACGACGGCGTGTCTTCGGGAAGGTCGACCGGCGCATGTGGTTCGCCTTGTTCCGCGATCAGATCCTCGTAATCACCGCCGACGACGATGCACGTATCGAGCCCAGGCGTTTGTGCCCGGACCGCATTGACGAGCGGCGCCAACGTCGAGTCGGTGACGACGGCGCGGGCGCCGCTGTCGGCAACGATGTACCCGATCTCCGGCGGTGTCAGCCGGAAGTTCACCGGCACTGCGATCGCACCGAGCGCGTTGATCCCGAGGACGGCCTCGATGTACTCGACGTGATTGAGCATGACGATCAATACTCGATCGCCCCAGCCCACACCTCGTCGCGCCAACGCATCGGCGAACGCTTCGGAACGGTCGTGCAGCTGCTTCCAGCTCGTGTCGGTACCCAGATAGCGGAATGCCGGTGCGTCAGGACGCATTTGGGCATGAATCGCAACCTGGTTGACCCAGTGATTGCGGCGGGAGCGCAGGGGTTCGGCGACTGCAGTCTTTTGCCCGAGAGTCATTCCGTCACGCCCCGAAATTCGGCTCGCGCTTGGTGAGCTTCGCGGTCACGCCTTCGATGAAGTCGGCCGATGTGAGCAACTCCATCTGTCCCGCCTTCTCCAACTCGAGTGCTGCCTCGAGGCCGCTCAAGGACGCAGCCACCATTGCCTTCTTCGTCAGCTCGATCGCGCGACGCGGTCCGCGTGCAAGCTTGCCCGCCACCGCACCGATGTGATCGTCGAGTTCATCGACAGCAAGGACCTTGGTGATCAGGCCAGCCGCTGCGGCCTCGGTTGCCGACACACGGTCACCCAGCAGGGCCATTTCAGTGGCCTTCGCCCGGCCTGCAGCAGCGGTGACCAGCGCGCTGGACCCACCGTCCGGCATCAAGCCGATGTTGATGAAGGCAAGTAGCAGGTATGCGTTGTCGGAGGCGTAGGTGAGATCGGCGGCAAGAGCCATCGACACACCAACCCCCGCAGCCGGACCGTTCACTCTGGCGATCACTGGAATGGGCAGCGCCACAATCGATCTGATCACTCGATTTGCACAGTCCATGATCTGTTCGGGCGTCACCTCGACCCCGCCTGCCGCGGCACCGGCCGCAATATCCGAACCGGTACAGAAGGCTTTGCCCTCACCGGTCAAGACGACAACACGGACCGACGAATCGGTCGCCGCGGCCTCGAGGACGTTGCCGATCTCGTTCATCGTCGCGTAGTCGATGGCGTTCATCCGGTGCGGACGAGTGATGGTGATGGTCAGAACTCCGCCATCGCGCTCGGTCCGCAAACCTTCGATCGCAGGTGCACTCATGCCCGGCTCCCCACTCGTTCGACGACGATTTCGCCTAGACGGTTCGTGATCAAATCTTCCGCTTCCGCAACCATGCGGTCCACAAGTTCGGCGACGGTCGGGATGTCGTCGATCAGTCCCTGGCACTGCCCGACCGACCAGATACCTGCTTCCAGGTCACCGTTCTCGAACACCTTGCGGCCGCGCGCACCGGAGACGAGGTCGCGGATTGCGTCGAATCCGCCTCCGCCGCGCTCGATTTCGACGACCTGCTCGCTGATCGTGTTCTTCGCAACGCGCGCGGTGTTCCCGAGCGTGCGGAAGATCAGCTTGGTGTCCAGTTCGCTGTTGGCGACGATCTGCTCCTTGACCTTCTGGTCGATCGACGATTCCTGCGTACAAAGAAAGCGGGTGCCCATGTTCACGCCGTCGGCGCCGAGTGCGAGAGCCGCGACCAAGCCCTTCGCATCTGCGATACCGCCGGACGCGATCATCGGGATCTTCATGTGGCGTGCGGCGGCCGGGATGAGGATCAAGCCAGGAATGTCGTTCTCACCGGGGTGGCCGGCGCACTCGAAACCGTCGATGCTCACACCGTCGACGCCGACCGCCTGAGCCTTCAGCGCGTGCTTGACGCTGGTGCACTTGTGCAGGACCTTCACGCCGGCTTCTTTGAAATGGTTGAGGTGAGTCGCCGGATTTCCACCCGCGATTTCGACGATCTTCACACCGCTGTCGATGATCGCCTGCCGGTACTCCTCGTACGGCGGCGGCGTGATCGAGGGCAGGATGGTGAGGTTGACGCCGAACGGCTTGTCCGTCAGGTCGCGCGTCTTCTTGATCTCTTCGACCAGGTCTGCGGGCGTGGGCTGAGTCAGTGCGGTGATGAAGCCCAACGCGCCCGCGTTGGCGACTGCAGCGACCAACTCGGCGCGGCCGACCCACATCATGCCGCCTTGGACAATCGGGTGCTCGATTCCGAATTCTTCGGTGAATCGTGTACGTAGCATGGGGGTCCTCTTCCGATGTGTGCGAATCGTGGTTAACTTATTGCGAGATTGGCACACTGTCAACAAAGGCCGGATCGAATGGAAGGAGGCGCAGGTGACGACTCAACCTCAGACGTCGGACGACGCCGCGGCTCCCCCCGCGCCCACGCGCCGCCGCCCACGCGACAGAAAGGCCCAGATCGTCAAGGTCGCAGCGCGAGCGTTCAGCGAGCGGGGTTACCACTCGGTCGGTGTGGACGAAATCGCCGCCGAAGTGGGCATCTCCGGGCCTGCCTTGTACCGTCACTTCCCCAACAAGTACGCACTCTTCGTGGCCGCGGCCGACGAGTCCGTCCTGGCACTGATCCGCGCCACCGACTGCGCCGAGCCGTACAAGGATCCGCGCGAGCAGCTCGAGGCCAGGATCACCGAACTCATCTCGATCACCATCGAAAACCGCCGCTTCGGTGGCATTTATCGGTGGGAGGGCCGCTATCTGGAGGAGCCGGACCGCGAGCGAATCGGCGCATACTTCACTGAACTCAACCGACGCCTCATCGAGCCATTGCGCGCGCTGCGACCCGACCTGGTCGACCAAGATCTGTCGATGCTCGCGGCAGCGACCCTGAGCGTGATCGCCAGCATCACCGTGCATCGGATCGCACTGCCTGCGAGTCGTATCGAGGCCCTCACCAGGAACCTCGCGCAGAACGTGGTCACGATCGACCTTCCCCCGCCACCCAACGAGCCGACCACGCAGCCGACCGAGCGCAGTGGCCTCACGATGAACTCCAAACGCGAGATGCTGATCCTGGCGGCGCTCGACATCTTCCACGACAACGGCTATCACGATTCCAACATCGAGGACATCGGCGCGGCGGCGGGCATCAACGCGTCGAGCGTCTATCGATACTTTGCGAGCAAAGCGGAGTTGCTGGCGGCGGTCTACTACCGAGCCAACGACCGCCTTGCGATGGCCACCTCTGAAGCGCTCGGTGCGTCCGCCACCCCGGACGAGGCCCTCGGCAAGCTTGTCGAGCGGTACGTCAGCCTGTCGTTTGCGGCGCCGAAGCAGCTCGCGGTGTACTTCGCCGAATTCGGCAACCTCCCCGCCTCCGAGCGGTCCGTACTTCGCTCGCTGCAGCGCCAGCACATCGAAGAATGGGTGCACCTGCTGACCACGGTGTATCCGGCCACCCCTGCTGTCGATGCCCGCTTTCGGGTACACGCGGCGCTCGGAATGGTCCTCGACGTCGGCCGACTCATTCGGTTCGACCGCAGCACACAAAGCCATGACCGCGTGTGCGCCCTGATGCGTAATGTCTTATTCGAGGGACACGAATCCAGTTAGGAAACAGCTATGTCAACCGACACAACGCTCGAAACGCCGTCCGAGACGGTCTCGCCGATCCTGAAATCCGTGAACCCCGCGACGGGTGAAGTCATCGCGGAGTGGCCGGTCCACGATGCCGACGCTGTGACCGCCGCGGTCGGCCGCGCGCGAGTGGCGTCGGCCGCCTGGCGCGAACTCGGCTTCGACGGCCGCAAGAAAGCGCTGCTGCGCTGGGTCTCGTACTTGGTCAACCACGCCGACGAACTGTCCGAGCTGATCCGCAAGGAGAACGGCAAACCGCTCGAAGACGCCTATCTCGAGCTGATCCTCGCCGTCGAACACACCGACTGGGCCGCCAAGCACGCCAAGAAGCACCTGTCCGCGAAGAAGGTTTCGCCAGGCATGTTGCTCGCGAACTTCGAAGCCGTCATCGAAGAGCGCCCGGTCGGCGTCGTCGGCGTCATCGGCCCGTGGAACTATCCGATCTACACGCCGAACGGCTCGATCGCGTACGCGCTCGCCGCAGGCAACGCGGTGGTGTTCAAGCCAAGCGAGTTCACCACCTCGATCGGCAACTACTACGCGGACGCATTCGCCAAGGCCAACCCCGAGCTGCCGTCCGGAATCTTCTCGACGGTCAACGGATTGGGTGCGACGGGCGCTGCGCTCGTTGCGTCAGGCGTGGACAAGATCGCCTTCACCGGCTCGACCGCGACCGGCAAGCGCATCATGGCTGCCGCTGCCGAGCGCATGACACCGCTGGTCCTGGAATGCGGCGGTAAGGACGCCGCAATCGTCGCCGACGACGCTGATGTCAATGCAGCTGCAGACGGCATCGCGTGGTCGTCCTTCGCCAACAGTGGCCAGACCTGCGTCGGCACCGAGCGCATCTACGTCGTCGACGAATTGGCAGACCAATTCGTTGCGGCATTCAAGGACAAGCTGAAGACAGTGGCTCCTGGGTCCGGCGACACAGCAACCTACGGACCGATGACCATGCCCAGCCAGGTCGAGGTGGTTCGTAGCCACATCGCCGACGCAATCGCCAAGGGCGGCAAGGCCGTTGTCGGTGGACCCGAGTCGGTCCGGGCGCCCTACATCGAGCCGGTCGTGCTGATCGACGTGCCGGAGGATTCGCTTGCCGTCACCGAGGAGACGTTCGGTCCGACGGTGACGATCAAGCGGGTGAAGAACAACGACGAAGCCATCGCTCTCGCCAACGCGTCGAAGTACGCGCTCGCGTCAACCGTCTACTCGAAGTCCAAGGGAATGGAGATCGCCCGCCAACTTCGCGTCGGTATGACGTCGGTGAACTCGGTCCTGGGCTTCGCTGGAGTTGCCGCACTGCCCTTCGGTGGCGTCGGCGAATCCGGCATCGGCCGCATCCACGGCGAGCAGGGTCTCCGCGAATTCACCCGCCCGCATTCGATCGCGCGCCAGAAGTTCGCCATCCCCGGCATGGAACTGTTGTCGTTCAGCCGGAAGGCATCGACGGTCAAGCTGATCAAGCAGGTCATCAAGCTCAAGCACGGCCGCCACACCTGATCAACGGTCGTGAGTCTTTTTGGAGTCCAGGGACTCCAAAAAGACTCACGAGGGTCAGCGGTCGAGGAGAAGGTTCACGCAGGTCGCCGGGTCGTCGCCGAACGGGACGTGCCCGGCGCCTGGAATCGTGATGTGCTGCGCGTGCGGCAGTAGCTTGCGCGCTCGGGCTGCCTGGGTCCAGTAGGTCAGTACCACGTCACGGCTCCCCCAGGCGACCGTGACCGGGACGTCGGCCAACTCGTCGGGGTCGGTGAATTGGTAGTCGGCGAAAGAATCGAGTGTCTCGGCTATGCCCGTCGAATCGAGCACACCGTCGACGTCGAGCCGACGTTGGTCATGCGCAACCTTCGTCGGTTTGCCGTAGAAGAATGCGAGCAGCGGAACGAGTGCAGGGGATGCTGCCGCGTCCCGGAACCGGGGAATCCGGCTGATGACGCGGTAGAGGTTACCGATCGACTGTTGGCACCAGATCCGACCAGCGGTGTCCCAGAAGCCAATTGGCGAAAATGCGATCGCGCGACCTGCGGCTCCTCGACGTGCGAGCTCGAGAGCGATCCCGCCACCCATCGAGTTGCCACCGACATCCGGCTTGTCCAGGCCCAGTTCTTCGATAAGGGCTTCGACGATATCGATATTGCGGTAGACGCCGCATTTTCCGAGGCGCGGTGTCGCTCCGAATCCTGGCAGGTCGACGGCGATCACGTCGCGCTCGGCGGTCAGCGCATCGGCTACCGGATTCCAGACTTCCTTGCGACTCCCGACGCCGTGCACCAGCACGAGAGGCTTGCCTGCCCCGCGTCGCGAATAGACCAGACCTTCGGCGGATACGGGCATGGCGTCACAGTACCGCCTATTGACTCACCGCCAACGCGAGCACTCTCGTCAGCCCAGAGTCTCCGCCAGCACCGCGCGATGGGTCACAACGGCAGCCTTGTGCGCTAGCCGGCCTGCTTCAGTCAACTTGACGAAAATTGCCCGACGATCGTTTTCGCACATCGAACGTTCGACGAGCCTGTCTTTTTCCAACCTTGCGACGGCACGCGACAGCGCACTCTGGCTCAAGTAGATGTCCCTACCGAGATCACTCATCTTCTGCTTGCTGTGCGCGGCCTCGACGAGTCGGTCGAGCGTCTCGAACTCGCTCACGCCGATCCCGTGCTTGTCCTGCAATGCCTTTTCCAACGCACACGAGACGGACGCGTGGCAGGCAAGCAAGTCGCGCCAGCGATCGACGAGCGCGTCATCACTTCCTCGATTTTCAAGCTCACGCTTCGTTGCGGTCAGCTCGGTCATGGCCACATCGTAGCATGCGCCGACATTTATTGCACAGGCATTAATTGCTGTTGCATCTTATGCGTGTGCATGTAATGCTCGTCTTCATGACCACTACGGCAACCATCACAGATGCCTACGACACACCTGCTCCACCCGCAGCCGACGCATCGAATACGAGCTGGCCATTGCGGCTCTGGGGCACATTGGTCGTTCTCTGCATCGTCTTGTTCCTCGACGGCCTCGATGTATCCATGGTTGGTGTCGCACTACCGTCTGTCGGCTCGGAACTGGGCATGTCCACATCGACCGCACAGTGGTTGATCAGCGGATACGTCCTCGGTTACGGCGGACTGCTTTTGCTCGGCGGTCGCACAGCGGACCTACTGGGGCGCCGCAAGGTATTCCTGATCGCCCTGGCCGTGTTCGCGGCGGCCTCGCTGCTCGGCGGCGTCGTCGATTCCGTGCCATTGCTGATCGCGACGCGCTTCATCAAGGGCTTGGCCGCCGCATTCACCGCACCGACCGGGCTCTCGATCATCACGACCACCTTCGCCGAAGGCAAGATGCGCAACAAGGCACTCGCGATCTACACCGTCTTCGGCGCGAGCGGCTTCTCGTCCGGCCTGGTGTTCGGCGGATTGATGACCGGAATCGGCTGGCGCTGGACTTTCCTTCTGCCCGTTCCCGTCGCAATCCTGGCCCTCGTCGGCGCATTCATATTCATCCCGCGCGATAAGGCAACCGAACAAGGTGGATTCGATATTCTCGGCGCCCTCGCGTCGACCTCGGCAATGTTGCTGTTGGTCTACACCGTTGTCTCCGCACCCGAAGCCGGCTGGGCCTCGGCCCGCACACTCGGTTCGTTCGCACTCGTGGCGGCGTTGCTGACCGCCTTCGTCAGCATCGAGCGTCGCGTGCGTCATCCATTGATCCGGCTCGGCATCCTGCGCAAGGCGAACCTCCTGCGCGCGAATGCCGCGATCATCGCGATGGCAGGCTCGTTCGTCAGCTTCCAGTTCATCGTGACGATCTACGTGCAGAACACCCTGGGCTGGACGCCGATGCACCTCGGCCTCGCATTGCTGCCCACCGGTTTGCTCGTCGCATTCAGCGCACCGTGGGCCGATAAGGTCATCGACCGACTGGGCACACCGCGGCTGATCATCGCGGGCCTGGTCAGCATGACCTTGGGTTACCTGCTGTTCCTGCGCATCGACAGCACCCCGACGTACGCGACCGACATCCTGCCGACGGTGTTGTTGCTCGGACTCGGGTTCGCACTCGGGTTTTCAGCCATCAACGTGCAGGCAACCAGCGGCATCCAAGATCACGAACAAGGGTTGGCCGCGGGGCTCGTCCAGACCTCGATGCAGGTCGGCGCGGCGCTCGTGCTCGCCGTGACGACCGCGGTCATCGCGTCCGATCCGGGCGGACACGCCGAGTCCGCGGCGCAGGTACTCGACGATTACAAGCCCGGCCTGGTGTTCATCTCCTTCGTCGCCCTGGCCGGTGTCGCTGCCACGCTCACCCACTGGGTCGGAAGAAGGCCGGCCACTGTGCGCGACGAAGTGCTCGTGTAGATCTGGAGGGATGATCCGCGTCGGCACGTCAGGGTGGGTGTACCCACCCTGGCGTGCCAGTTTCTATCCCGAGGGCTTGGCGCACAAGCGCGAACTCGGCTATCTCGCCAGCCGACTGAACTCGGTCGAGATCAACGGCTCGTTCTATGCGCTCCAACGCCCAAGCAGCTATCTCAATTGGGCACGGCAAACGCCCGACGACTTCGTATTTGCAGTGAAGGGATCCCGGTTCATCACGCACATGAAGCGACTCCGGGATGTGGACGAGCCGCTCGCAACATTCTTCGCGTCCGGCGTGTTGGCCCTCGGGCCCAAGCTCGGTCCCATCCTGTGGCAGTTGCCGCCGAACTTCGCTTTCGACTCGACCACCATCAGGCAGTTCGTCGCAAAGCTGCCCCGAACTACTGCGGCAGCAGCACTTCTCGCCGCAGGGCACAGCGATCGAATCGCGGACCGCGCGTGGACAACAACCGACCAGGACCGCCCGCTTCGCCATGCATTCGAAGTGCGAAATCCGACTTTTGCGAATCCGGATTTTCCAGAACTTTTGCGCGATGAGGGAATTGCCCTGGTCACCGCAGATACGGCAGGCAAATTCCCGTACTTCGAAGAACTCACCGCGGACTTTGTGTACGCCCGCCTCCACGGCGACGTCGAGCTGTACACGAGCGGTTACACCGACGCCGCCCTCGACACCTGGGCGGCGAAGTTCGCAGCATGGGGCGCAGATCGCGACATGTTCGTGTACTTCGACAACGACGTGAAGGTCCGCGCGCCGTACGATGCGATCGGCCTACTCGACCGACTCACCGACCGGGGCGCTTTATGACACGGGGGCCGGCGTTCGTTCAACCCAACACAGTTACTGGCGACACTCTCACACTCTGTGACCGCCAGGTAAAACGACGGCGTTCGAAATCCCAATTCTTGTAAAGCGGCCATTGAACGGTATGCATAACGAATACCGCAGCCGCACAGAAGCGGATTGGAAACGTTATCTTCCAACCTTGGTTTCGAATTGTTTCAAACGAGTGCCTGTTGTACGTCCACATGCCCGCAGGGCTCATCGCGCGCCGCCGCGCAGAGACCGTGACATTTAGATTCGTGAGTTGATCGATACGGAAGCCATTGTTTGTCATCGCAATAGCAAGGTCGACATCCTCATGGACATCCGGACGCCTACTCGCGCGGGTCCGGATCTTGTGCCAGTACTCGCGTCGGATTGCCATGTTGGCTCCGTGCAAGTTGCACTGCTGCCCGCCGACCAAACCGAGCGCGACCAGCGCACTGACGGCCCACTTTCGGAAGATTCCGATCGGCGAATCGTGGTACGTGGACAATCCGGTCACTGCGGCCGTGTCAGGACTTTCCTTGAAGTACCGCTCGATGATGTCCGCCCAGCCGCGCGTCACCCACGTATCGGCGTCGATCCGGCCGACGATGTCGTTTGTCGCAGCATCGAAGCCGGCGTTCCGTGCGTTCGCAACGCCCCGTCGAGGCTCGTCGATAAGGCGGATATGCGGGTGTCGATCACAATAATCGGCCACGATATATCGCGTCGCGTCACAACTGCCGTTATCGACAACGATAATTTCACCGACGCCGTCACCATGCTCCACAAGAGCATCCAGGCAATTGCCAATTATCGTTTCTTCGTTGAACACGGGAATTACGACTGAGATCATCACGGGCTCCCCGACAGGGCTCGAAAATGGGTCGCGGTGATGCTAGCAGCAATGTTGACGCCATTTCAAACACCGACAATCGGCCATCCCAATTAAATTCGTTCAACCGACAGTGATTCCTGAGAGGCGGAACTTATCGAGGCTGAAAGACGATTATGACCGAATTAAAAAATGAGTCGGTTCGTGATCTTGATCGGAATAAGACCTCGGGTTTGTAGTTGTCTGCGCAACAAGTCAGGCGTCCAGTTTGGTATGGATCCACCAAGGCTCACGGACGCCAGCGCGCGTGCCGACGCCTGAACAGCCACTTCGAGACGCGCAGATGGCGCGGCTTTCGCTCGAGGGTCATCAAGTGCAGCGGTGAGCGGAAGCGCTCGCGGGTGATCGACTTGGCGCGGGCGAACTCCCGCAATCCGTCGTCACCGTGGACGCGACCGAAGCCCGACTCCCCCACCCCGCCGTACGGCAGCGCGGCGACCCCGGCGAAACCGAGCGCCGAGTTGATCGTGATGACCCCCGCCCGTAGGCGACGGGCTGCCCACTGCGCGGTCCGGATGTCGCGCGTGAAAATAGACGCGCCCAGACCGTACGGAGTGGCGTTGGCACGCTGGATCGCTTCTTCGAGATCGGTGACCTTGTTGACGACCACCAACGGACCGAGCGTCTCTTCGGTGACCGCACTGCTGTTCTCGGGCACGTCGACCAGAATGATCGGCTCGATATACGGCTCCCGGAACGACTCGAGCCCGCCGACGATGGCCTTGCCGCCCCGAGCGAGTGCGTCACGCAGATGCGCCCGCACCACTTCGACCTGCGCTTCGTCCGTCATCGGACCGTACGATGCCCCACGGTCGGCACCGGGTTTGAGCCGCTTCGCCTTCGCCACCAGAAGCTCGAGAAACCTGTCGTAGACCGATTCGGCGACGTAGATCCGTTCGATACCGGCGTAGGTCTGCCCACTGTTGCCCATGGCTCCGAACACCGCCGCTTCGGCGGCCCGGTCGAGCTTTGCGTCGACGTGGACGATCATCGCGTCCTTACCGCCGCCCTCGATGACGGCGGGCGTCAACGACTCCGCGCAGGCCGCGAGCACTTTTTTCGCCGCTGCGGCCGATCCGGTGAAGGCAATCTTGTCGAGCCTGGAACGACAGAGCGCTGCCACAGTCGACTCGTCGCCGGTAACAACCTGCAGCACAGGCTGATTCGGCGCGAGCGTCTGCCAGCTTTCCGCCAACCACATGCCGACGCCGGGGGTCAGCTCACTCGGCTTGAACACCACTGCGTTGCCTGCCGCCATCGCAAATGCGATCGAACCCATCGGCGAGTAGACGGGGTAATTCCATGGGCCGATGACACCGATGACGCCGAGCGGTTCATAGCCGACCGAACTCGCGAGGTTCGCCCCCGCCAATCCCGACCGCACCTTGTGCCGGTCGAGCACCTTCGCTGCATTGCGAGCCGCCCAGTCGAGTTGCTCGACCGCCAGCATCACCTCGAGCAGTGCGTCGTCCGCCGGCTTACCCGTCTCCTGCGAGACGACCTCAGCGAGCTCACCAGCGCGCCGCGCGATCAGCTTCTTCCAGTCCTTGAGCCAACGCTCGCGTCCAGAAAAATCCAAGCGCGACCACCACGTCTGCGCCGACCGCGCCTCCCGCAACGTGCGCGTCAGTTCGTCGTGCCCCATGATCGCGTAGTCCCCCGCGATCTCGCCTGTGCGAGGGTCGTACGACGTCAGCACACGCGGCCGCAAGTCCGTTTCTGGCTTCTGGACCGACTCCGTCATGAGCTCCCTCCCTCAGTTCAGGCTTCCCACGCAGCCTACCGACAAAAGCAGTCACGATTGCTCCGCCGAGTCGAATGCGAAGGCACCATCCATAACCCGCGCCGCCGCGAACTGATCGTGTGGATACACATGTCGCGCTCGACGCGAAGCGCCGTCAACTACCTCGTCCGGTTTCGCAGCGAGGGTCGACCGGTAACATGCCCGAAGACGCTCACGATCGTTACGTGAGCGCACAATCGAGTCCGAACGTGGAGAGTTGATGCCCAACGAGCAGGACATGTCGGTGCTCGTCGAGGACGTACACAAGTCCTTCGGGGAAATAACCGCTTTGAGCGGAATCAGTTTCACCGCTGAACGCGGCAAGGTTCTCGGTGTGCTCGGTCCGAACGGCGCAGGCAAGACGACCATGGTCAAAATTCTGTCGACCCTGCTGCGACCGACCTCCGGGCGCGCGATCGTCGCAGGTCACGACGTTGTCAAGGACGCGCCCGCGGTACGCCGTTCGATCATGATGACCGGCCAGTACGCAGCGCTGGACGAAAATCTTTCCGGCCGGGAAAACCTGGAGCTCTTCGGGCGGTTGATGGGTCTGTCCAAGCGCAGCGCGCGTGCCCGTGCCGACGAGCTTCTCGAGGCGTTCGACCTGGTCGAAGCTGGACGAAGGTCCGTTCGCTCGTATTCCGGCGGAATGCGGCGCAGGGTCGACCTCGCGTGCGGACTCGTCGTTCGACCCGAGGTCGTCTTTCTCGACGAACCGACAACCGGGCTCGACCCGCGCAGTCGTCAGGGCGTGTGGTCGCTGGTGACCGCGCTGAAGGAACAAGGCATCACGGTCCTGCTGACGACTCAGTACCTCGAAGAAGCCGATCACCTCAGCGATCACATCATCGTCATCGACAAGGGCACCGTGATCGCCGAAGGCACGGCGGACAACCTCAAGGCCATGACCGGTGGCGCGTACTGCGAGATCGTCCCGCTCGACCCCGGGCTGCTCGACACCGTGGTAGCCGCGCTCGGCGAACTGGTGCCGCCGAGTTCGCGGCACGACGATTCCGCTCGCGTCGACCGGTTGTCGATTCCTGCACCGGCGGGCGCCGCCACGTTGGCCGAAGCATTGCGACGCCTCGATGCTGCGGGAATCGAACTCGCCGACATCGCATTACGCCGCCCCTCCCTCGACGACGTGTTCCTCTCCATCACGGGGCACGCTGGTAGTTCCACATGACCGTTGCGCCGACGTGGACAAGCAGCGACGTTCTGCACCCGCATCCATCCGGATTTCAGCAATGGCTTGCGCTGACCAGTCGCATTCTGCGGATCATGGCGAAGGGCGAGCTGATCGTCGCGCTCATCGTTCCCCTGGTCTTCGCGCTCAGCTTCTATCTGCCGCTGAAATACATCATGCAGGCGCGCGACGTCGTCGATAACTATGCCCAGTTCGTCATGCCGATCATCGTGCTGCAATCGATGGGCTTCACGGCGATGTCGGCAGCTCAGCGTGCCGCCTTCGAGGCACTGACCGGATTGAACACCCGGATGCAATCTATGCCGGTCGCGCTGCTGGCGCCGCTCGCGGCACGCATGGCCAGCGCGTTCGTCCGATCGCTCTTCGCGATGATCGCCGCTATCGGGTGGGGCTATCTGATCGGCTTCCGCTTTGCCGCTGTCGACCAAGCCATCTACTTCATGGCCTTCGTCATGGCGGTCGGCACCGTCCTGGCACTCGGTGCCGACGCGATCGGCACGTTGACCGAAAGTCCCGAAGCCGTCAGTCAGGCCATCACGTTGCCGTATCTGATCCTCGGCATGCTGTCGAGCGGCTTCACGCCGGTCTCGGAGTTCCCCGACTGGATCGAGCCGTTCGTGCGCAATCAGCCGATCTCGCACTTCTCCTACGTCCTTCGAGACCTCTCCGCCGGCGGCGTGTCTGTCGAGGTCCTGACGCCTGCGCTGGCCTGGTTGATCGGTCTCGCCGTCGTGCTGTGCCCACTGGGCGTGTGGGCAGGGACGAGGCGCGGATGACACACCGTCTGGAAGACGCAGTGCGCCGCAATCTCGAAGAGGCCGCCCGCCGCGATTTGGTGAAACCGCCGGTTGCCCCGCCTTCGATGCAGCTGCCGATCGTCGAGCATCGCGTCTCGGAATTCTCGTTACGAGCCCTGTTCGCGCACAGCTTCATTCACTGCAACCGCATCCTGTTGAAGTGGGTGCGCGATTATTCGACCACGATTCAGGCACTGCTGTATCCCGCGCTCACATTGGTCATGCTTCGCATCGTTTTCGGCGATTCGATCTCCAAGGCGACGGGAGTGTCGAGCATCTACGGCACGACAGCGATGATCACGATCATCGCTGCCATGACTGGATCCATGGTCAGTGCGCTTGGCCTGAAATCCGAGGCCGAGACCGGTCTGCTCGGCCGCTTCGCCACGCTTCCTGTGCATCGCGCGTCGGGACTGGTCGGTCGAATGCTCGCCGAAGCGTTCCGAATCGTCTTCACGACCATTCTCATTCTCATGGTCGGTGTGTTTCTCGGGTTCCGCTTCACCCAAGGTCCGGTGGCCGGATTCACGTTGATTCTGTTGCCGATGATCTTCGGTATGGCGTTCGTCATGTTCGTCACCGCCTTGGCAACCGTGCCAGGCCGTGCGCCGCTCGTCGAGATCGTGTCGATTCTCACGACCCTCTTGATGTTCTTCAACACCGGTTTCGTTCCGAAGGTCGCCTACCCCATCTGGCTGCAGAACACTGTTGCCAATCAACCGATGTCGTGCGCGATCGACGCAATGAAAGGCTTGGCACTCGGTGGCCCGGTCTCCGAACCGCTGCTGAAAACCGTCGCGTGGAGTATCGGCATCATCGTGGTTTTCGCATATCCCGCAGTTCGCGGCTACCGACGCGCAGCGGAAACTGGCCGCTAGCACCAACCGAACGAAACAAAAGCGCCAGGACCGATTCGCATCGGTCCTGGCGCTTTCGACGTTCGGAGTGTCAGATACCCAGCGGTGCCGAGATGATCGGCCACGAGTCCTTGAGATCGTCCTGCCAGTAGCCCCATGAATGCGTGCCCACGGGTGGCAGATTGAAGTGAGCTGGAATGCCCAACTCGTTCAAGCGCGTCTGCAAGTTATGCGTGCAGAAGTTGGTGCCCGCCTCGATGATCCCGCCGATGACGACCTGGTTTGCCAACCCGTCCGGTCCCGGCAGCGCGTACGGACCGTTCAGCGTGTCGTACGGACCAGGCAAGCCATTGCCGTTCGAGATGTACAGCGCTAGACCGCGCAACTTCTCTGCGTGCACGTAAGGGTCGTTCGCCGCCCACATCGGGTCGTTCGACGCACCGTACATGTTGCGGGTGTCGCCACCACCCCACGTCTCGACAGCCAACTTCACGAACTGCTGGCCGACCGGGTCGCTGATCTGGGCGCACCCGCTGTAGGCAGCGGCGCTCTGGTAGAGGCCGGGAGCCGCTTCCGGCAGGGACAGCACGGTCGTTCCCGACGTGGACAACCCGGCGATGGCGTTCTTGCCGTTCGTACCGAGACCCGCATCGATGAGCGGCGGCAGCTCCTGCGTCAGGAAGGTCTTCCACTTGTTGACCCCCAGCACCGGGTCTGGTTGCTTCCAGTCGGCGTAGTAGCTCCACTTGCCACCGATGGGGGTCACGACGTTGATGTTCTTGTCGGCGAGGAAGGTCATGGCATCGGTCTTCGATTGCCACGACGCGAGGTCTTCGCCGCCGCCCGCACCGTTCAGCAGGTACAGCACCGGACGGGGTTCACTGGTGTCGGCGGGCCGCTGAATCAGAACTGGGAAAGTTTTGTCCATCGCAGCCGAATGGACGAACACGTACAGCAGACCGTTGATGATCTCGGTCTTCTCGATATACGACCCGTCCGGAGAAGTGACCGACGCGAGCAATTGGCCGGACGCGACGGGGTCCGTCGACGTCGGGCCGTCCGCGCTCGCTGGGCCAACTCCGCCGAACGAAAACAGCGCGGCAGCCAGTGCGGCAACGAGGACTACACGAGTCGATGATGTTCTCGAGCGCCGAGTCAATGGAACCACCTTCACCTGTCGGACTACACGATTCGAAACCCACCTACGGGGCGACCTGCGCCCGACCCCCGATGATCGAGAACCTATCACTAGACCAAATCCAATCGTTCGTCCAGTAACGGTCGAGTTACAACATGATCGAAATCTATCGTCCGGCGTTACGTAGCCACCCATCCAGCAACGGCCCGACAACGCTCAACGACTCGGCGCCGAGCATCGCGCCGTGGTTTGTCGGGACCGTGTGGTTGACGATCTCGCCGCCGACGAACGGCTGCCACGTCAACGCAGCATCCGCGCTTGTCGGGTGTTCTACTTCAGCGCTGAAGAACAAGAGATCTCCACCGAAGACACCTGGTTGGTGGTCGTTGATCAGGTGTGGCGAACGGACGGCGAACGCGAACATTCGTTGCACCTGCTCTGCCGTGAGGCCGACCTCCGCCGCCCCCATGACGTCCACCAAATGCTGGGCTTGTTCGAGCGAGAAGTCGGCAAAGTCCTGATCTGCTGCAATCTCTATGCCACCCGACCGGAGTTCGTCACGCATTTCCGACCCGAACACTGCGAGATCGATCTGCCGGACGCTGTCCACAAGCGCCAACGTCGAAACGGTCTCGCCGGCAGCCTCCAACTCAACGGCCATCGCGTGTGCGAGCACGCCGCCGAACGACCACCCGAGCAGATGGTACGGACCGCTCGGCTGCACCCGCCGAGCCTCGCGGACGTACACGGCGGCAAGTTCGGCGATCGACTGCGGGGCGACGCTGGCATCCAGAATGGATGGCGACTGCAGCCCGTACAGCGGGTGCGCGGGATCGACGACCTGAGCCAGCGCGAAGTACTGCCAGGAGAGCCCACTCATCGGATGAACACAGAACAACGGCGCGTCCGACCCTGCGGTCCGGATGGGCAGAAGAACGTCCAGCCCGGCCGATCGGTCTCGACCGGCAACCGAAGGATCTTCGGCACTCAGCAGTTCGGCAAGTTCGCCGACCGTTCGGTGCGAGAAGAGATACTGCATTCGCATCCGCGGATTGACCGAATCCTGGATCTGTGCAACAACTTTCGTTGCGATGAGCGAGTTGCCGCCGAGTGCGAAGAAATCGTCGTCGAGACCGATCCGCTCGACGCCCAACACGCGCGCGAACACCTCGGCCACCGACAGCTCGATCGGCGTCCGTGGCTCCCGAAACTCCCGCTCACTCACGAACTCCGGCGCGGGCAATGCCCGACGATCCAGCTTCCCGTTCACGGTCAACGGCAAGGCGTCCAACACCACAACCGCGTCCGGCACCATGTACGACGTCAAGAATCCCGAAGCGAACTCCGTCACCGCCACCGGATCGACGCTCGCCCCAGCCTGCGGCACCACGTAGCCCACCAGGCGATCGCCGATCAGCTCATCGGTCCGCACCACGGCCACGGCCGAGGCCACGCCGGCAAACGACGCCAGTACCGACTCGATCTCACCCAACTCGATCCGGAACCCACGCAACTGCACCTGCGCATCCGAACGCCCCGCATACTCCAACTGCCCCTGGGCATTCCACCGCGCAACGTCTCCGGTGCGGTACAACCGTGAACCCGGCTGTCCGAACGGATTCGCGACGAACCGGCCTGCGCTCAGCGCTGCCCGGCCCACGTACCCGCGCGAGAGTTGCTCACCCGAGACATACACCTCGCCCGCAGCGCCCACCGGCACCGGCGCCAAGCGCGAGTCGAGGACGAACACACCCAGCCCCGGCAGGCCTCGACCGATCACCGACGCTCCACCCGCAGCGACCAACTCCGCGGTCACCTCGACGAACGACACGTGCACCGTCGTCTCGGTGATGCCGTACATGTTCACCAACTGCGGACCGTGCGGATACCGGGCCACCCACCCCGACAACCTACCCAGATCCAGCGCCTCGCCACCGAACACGATGTGGCGCAACGCCAACCGATCAGCGCCCGCCTCAGCCGCCACCCGCTCGGCCTCGGCGAACTGGTAGAACGCCGACGGGGTCTGGTTCAGGACCGTCACACCTTCACGGCGCACCAGTTCGACAAAATCCTGCGGGGAGCGTGAGGTGAAGTAATCCACCACCACCAGTCGCCCGCCGAAGAGCAACGGACCCCACAACTCCCACACCGAGAAGTCGAACGCCGGCGAATGGAACATCGTCCACACATCGGAGGAATCGAACCCGAACTTCGGCGCCGCATTCGCCATCAACTCGACCACATTGCGATGGGTGACCGCCACACCCTTCGGCCGACCCGTCGACCCCGACGTATAGATCACATACGCCACATCCTGTGATCGCAACGGCGACAGTCGATCTGCATCCGATATCGGTGCAGTGGAGAACTCCGACACCTCGACCTCGTCGATCAACACCCGTGCCGCCGTCACCGACTCCGGCACCGAACCCACCGACCCCGAATCGGTCAGCACACACACGGGTGCCGAATCGGTCAGCGTGTAGGCGATCCGCTCGGCCGGATAGGTCGGATCGACCGGCACATACCCGCCACCAGCTTTGAGGACCGCCAGGATCGCGACCACCACATCCAGCGACCGGCCCAGCACCACACCGACCAACGACTCCGGACCCACGCCCACCGAGATCAGCTGCCGTGCAAGCGCATTCGCCCGCGTGTCGAGCTCGGCATACGTCAGCGACGCATCCTCGAAGCACACCGCCACCGCATCCGGCGTCGCAGCGACCTGCGCGTCGAACAACGACACCAAGGTCACGTTCGGGTCGACCACCGCACCGGGGGCCAATGCCCACGACGACACGAGTAGCTCCCGCTCCCCCGCCGCGAGCAACTCGACATCGCCGACTGCCGCAGCGGAATTCGCGAGGAACGCCGCCAACGCCCGAATCAACCGACCCGCAATCGTGGTTACGGTTTCCTCGTCGAGCAACGACTGCAGGTACTCGAAGGTCACCGTCAATCGCGCACCGGCGTTGATCACCATCGACAACGGGTAATGCGGCGCATCGTTGGAACTGACCCCCTCGATGCTCATTCCCTCGATGGCGCCGGCCTGGTCAGCCAGGCCCGCAGTGTCCACCGGGTACGACTCGAACACCGTCAACGTGTCGAACAGCGACCCCGCACCCACAGCCCGTTGAATATCGGCCAACCCGACGTGGTGATGATCGAGTAGATCCGCCTGCTCCCCCTGCAACCGCACCAACAACGACTCGACCGACTCGTTCGGATCGAAACCCACCCGCACCGGCAGCGTGTTGATGAACAACCCCACCATCGACTCCACGCCCGCCAACTGCGCAGGCCGACCCGACACCGTCGCCCCGAACACCACATCGCTACGACCGGTCAACCGGCCCAACACCACACCCCAGCCCGCCTGCACGACCGTGTTCACTGTGACGCCCACCCGCGCCGCCAGCCCGGACAACCGCGCCATATCGGCCTCGTCGAGGAACACCTCCACTTCACCGGTACGCGCAGAAATCACCTCCGACCCAGCACGCTGCGGCACCAGAATCGTTGGCTCGGCACCCTCTAGCGCATGCGCCCACGCCCGCATCGACACCGCCGGATCTTGCTCACCCAGCCATGCCAAGTAGGACCGATAGGACCGCACGCGCCCCAGCACCGACGCGTCCCCACGCGTGGCGTAGAGCACCAACAGATCCTTCATCAGCAGCGGCATCGACCAGCCGTCGAGCAGGATGTGATGATTCGCCATCACCAGCTTGTAGACGCCCTCGGTGACCTTCACCAACGTGAACCGAATCAACGGGGGCACAGCCATATCGAAGCGCACAGCTGCATCGGCAGCCAACAACTCAGCCAACGCCTCATCGCGCGCGACCTCGTCGTCGATGTCGCTCAAATCGACCTCGCGCCACGGCACAGTCAGGTCCTCGAGAACGACCGATACCGGCTCGCCGGCGCTGTCGGCGACAAACGCGGTCCGCAGATTCGCATACCGATCCAGCACACCCTGAGCCGCGCCGCGCAGGCGCGCGGCATCTACGACACCCGCCAAATCGAGCACCATCTGAATCGAGTACATATCGACCGACGCGTCGGCGAGCAACGCGTGGAACAACAACCCCGACTGCAGCGGCGCCAACGGCCAGACATCCACGACACCGGCGAACCGAGACTCGAAGGATTCCAAGTCCCTCTGCCGCACCTGCACCAGATTCACATCCGACGGGGTCAAACCACCCGCGCCCGGCGTCTGCGTGTGAGCGGCCAAGGCCGTCAACGCATCCATCCAGTGATCAGCCAATTCGGTGACGTCGGCGTTGTCGAGCAGCGTGGTCGGGAACCCGAACGTCGCCCGCAGCGAACCGCCGAGAACTACCGCGTTGATGTCGATTGCAGCCATTGCAGGCATGTCCGCATCGGGTGATACGGACAGGTCACCGAGGTCGCCAGCCGGCATCCAGCCGAAGTCGGCCATGCCCTCCGGAACATCGCCCGCCGAAATCCGGCCGAGATAGTTGAAGCTGATCTCTCCGGTCCTGGCTGAAGCAAGGTCCGACGCGTGGTCGGCGGCCAAGTACTTGAGGACGCCAAAGCCAACGCCCCGGTTGGGTACTGCGAGTAACTGTTCCTTGACGGCCTTCACTGCGGCACCCGCCGCGGGTCCGCCTGCGAACGCGTCGTCGACGTCGATCCCGCGCAGATCGATCCCGACCGGGAAGATGCTGGTGAACCAGCCCACTGTCCGCGCGAGGTCCGCACCGGGAACGAGATCTTCCTCGCGGCCATGGCCCTCGAGGCTGACGAGCGTGGCGGTCGCATCGATTCCGCGGCGCTGCCGCCAGCGCAGCAACGCCAGTGCCAGTCCCGCCAGCAAACCGTCGTTCGCGGCGCCGTGGTACAGCCTGGGAAGGTCGGTGAGCAGTGCATCGGTGACGGGCTCGGGGACGGTCACGGAGAACTTCTCCACCGTCGATGCGAGATCGACCGTGGCGTCGAGTGGCCGATCGCCGAGCAGCGGGTCAGCGACGTCCACGATCTTGCGCCAGGCTGGTAGTTCGGCGAGCAGCTCGTCGCTGTGGGCGCGGTCGGCGAGTCCGTGGGCCCACCGACGCATCGAGGTGCCCACCGCAGCGAGTACTGGCTCGGCGCCGGACAACAGCTGAGCCCACGCGGACACAAGATCGGGGATGATGATTCGCCAGGACACACCGTCGATGACCAGGTGGTGCGCCACGATGATGAGTCGGCCCGATCGGGAGCCTGCGGAAGACTCGGCATCGACAATCGGGTCGAGCCAGACGAACTGCAGCACAACACCGTCCGCAGGCGCGAGCCGTCCCGCCGCAGCTTCGAGCTCTGAATGTGCGAGCGTCACCAGATCCTCGTCGGTGCTGCTCGCCTCGAACGGAACATGTGCGATCAGGTCGTCGACGGCGACCGAATCGGTATCGCGAGTCTGCAACTGCCACTCGCCATCTGGGTCGCGAAACAGCTTGGCCCGCAACATGTCATGGCGATCTATGACGGCTTTCAGCGCTGCCGATAGACCCGCCCGGTCGATACCTCTCGGCAGTTCCAGCGCAATCGACTGGGTGTAGCGATCGAAGCCGCCGCCACGCTGCACCATGAACGACACGATCGGCGTCAACGGCATGTCGCCGACGCCGCCACCTGGAAGCTCTTCCAAGACAATCGGACCCGCATCGTCGCCGAGGACGGCAACTTCTGCCAACCCTCGTACGGTCTTCTGTTCGAAGACATTGCGCGGCGTGAAGTAGACACCCCGCGCCTTTGCTCGCGACACGAGCTGAATCGAGACGATGCTGTCTCCGCCGAGGGCGAAGAACGAATCCTCGACACCGACTCGGTCCACACCGAGGACGTCCGCGAAGACTTCTGCGATCGTCGTCTCCATCGGTGTTTCCGGTGCGCGGAACGGTCTGTCGCTCACGAACTTCGGGGCAGGCAGCGCCTTCCGGTCGAGCTTTCCGTTGGCCGTCAACGGCAGGGCGTCGAGCACAACGAGCGCGTCGGGGACCATGTAATCGGTAAGGAAGCCCGACACATGCTCGAGGACCGCCGCGGTATCCACCGCGGCACCGGATTCAGTTACGACATAGCCGATGAGACGTTCGGTCGAATTCTCACCGGTCCAGACTGCGGCCACGGCGTTGGCGACACCTGGACCGGTCTTCAGCACGGATTCGATCTCGCCCAGTTCGATGCGGAAGCCACGAAGTTGCACCTGGGAGTCGCTACGCCCGGCGTACTCGAGCTGACCGGCGGCGTTCCACCGCGCGACGTCGCCGGTTCGATACATCTTGGCACCCGGCGCGCCGAACGGGTCGGCAACGAAGCGCCCGGCGGACAATTCGGGCCGGCCGAGGTAGCCGCGCGCGAGTTGCCCACCCGTCACGTAGATCTCACCCGGCACGTTGACGGGAGTCGGGTGTAGCCGCGAATCGAGAACGTAGACACCGAGTCCCGGTACGGCACGGCCGATCACGCTTGCCGAAGAACCGTCCGCCATCGACGACGTCAGCTCGAGGTACGAGACATGGACCGTCGTCTCCGTGATTCCGTACATGTTGACCAGCCGCGGCGACGCATCATCGTGCCGGTCGTACCAGCGTGCAAGCTGCTTCAGATCCAGGGCCTCGCCGCCGAAGATGATGTGCCGCAACTGCAGTGGGTCGGCAGCACGATCGGCACGATCTGCCTCGATAAGCTGGTAGAACGCCGTCGGCGTCTGGTTGAGAACCGTCACCCCTTCTCGGCGAAGAAGTTCGAGGAACTCCTCCGGGGTGCGTGACGTGAAGTAGTCCACCACCACGAGTTTCCCGCCGTGCAACAGCGGCCCCCACAATTCCCACACCGAGAAGTCGAAGGCATAGGAGTGGAACAACGTCCACACATCGGTTTCGTCGAAGCCGAACCGCTCGCGCGTATTGGCAAACAGCCGAACCACATTCGCGTGCGGAACAAGCACACCCTTCGGAGTGCCCGTCGAACCGGACGTGTAGATGACATAAGCGGTGTTCGCGGGGCGCAACGGTCTGCGCCGTTCGTCGTCCTCGAGCGCCGAACCGTCACCGGCCGTGAGATCGATCGCGTCGAGATCGATGATGGGCACATCGCCGACCGGCAGATCGGCGCCCGACGCGGCGGTCGTCACGGCACAGACAGGCTTCGAGTCCGACAGCATGAAAGCGAGTCGTTCGGCCGGATAGGTGACATCGATCGGCAGGTACGCCCCACCCGCCTCCAGCACCGCGAGCAACGCGACGACCAAGTCCAGGGAGCGCGGTAGAGCCACGGCAACGAGCGATTCGGCGCCGACGCCTTCGGCAATCAGCTTGCGTGCGAGACGATTTACGCGCTGCGACAGGTCGCTGTAGGTCAGGGACCGGCCATCGTGCACCACTGCCACTCGATCGGGGGTGCGTCGCGCCTGCACTCCGAACAGTCCGATCAGGGTCGCATCGGCCACATCGCTGCCGGGCTCGTTCCAGTCGTGCAACAGCCGGTCATGTTCCGCCGCATCCAGGACGGCAATATCGCCGACGACGATGTCGGGCGTACCGACGACAGCGCGCAGCACGCGGTCGAACTGCTCGACGAAGGTGGCGATCGTCGCCTCGTCGAACAGGTCGGTGGCATAAGTGACCACGCCAGACATACCCGCAGCCTCGCCGTGCTCGCCGATGTGCTCGGAAAGTGTCACTTGCAGATCGAATTTCGCGATGGCCAGGTCGAAATCCACTGCGGATACTTGCAACTCCGGGAATGTCAGATCGGTGCGCGCGAGGTTTTGGAACGTGAGCATCACCTGGAACAGGGGGTGCCGCGCTTGCGAGCGTTCGGGGTTGAGCACCTCGACAAGGCGCTCGAACGGAAGATCCGCATGTCCGAATGCGCCCAGATCTGTCTCCCGAGCGCGCTCGAGGAGATCGGTGAACGAGGAATTCGGATCGACCTCGGTGCGTAGCACCAGCGTGTTCACGAACATTCCCACGACGTCGTCGAGCGCTTGCTCGCCACGACCCGCGACCGGCGTGCCGATGGCAATGTCGGTGGTGCCGCTCAGTCGAGCGAGCAGTACGGCGAGTAGAGCGTGCGCGACCATGAACGTCGTCGAATGGTGCTCTTTCGCAATGGTGTTCATTCCGGTGTGGAGGTCCGCGTCGATCGCGAAAGCGAAGTCGGCACCGCGGTTCGAGGCAATCGCCGGACGCGGCCGATCCACTGGAAGGTCCAACTGGTCCGGCAATCCGGACAGCCTCGTACGCCAGTAATCGATCTGTTGCGAGATGAGCGATGCGGGATCGTCCAGCGAGCCGAGTACCTCGCGCTGCCAGATCGCGAAATCTGCGTACTGCACCGGCAACGGCTCCCAGTTCGGAGCGTCACCATGGGTTCGCGCCAGGTAGGCCACCATGACATCGCGGGTCAATGGCCCCATCGAGAATCCGTCACCACTGATGTGGTGAACGACGACCGCGAGCACATGGTCGCGCGCATCGAGAGCGAACAACTGAGCGCGGACGGGTACCTGGGTTGTGACGTCGAAGCCACGCGACACGAAATCCCCTACGGCGGAGAGGATGTCGTCAGCCGCGACAGCCACCGGCGTCAAATCTGGAACCGCGACCTCGGCCGAGACGATCTGCTGATAGGCGGTCCCGTCGTATTCGGGATAGAGCGTTCGCAACGACTCGTGGCGCCACAGAACGTCGGTCACGGCGTCGCGCAGCGCCGTCACATCGAGCTCTCCGGACAGTCTGATGGCAATCGGCAGGTTGTTCACCGCCGAATCCGAATCGAACCGGTTCAGGAACCACATCCGCTGCTGCGCCAACGACAGCGGAATCCGCTCGGGCCTGGTCTGGCGTCCCAATGGCAACCGACTATCGCCGGTGTGCGACTCGGCAGCAGCGGCAAGCGCTGCGACAGTAGAGGATTCGAACAACATCCGCACCGGCACGCGCGTATCGAGCGTCGCACCGAGCCGCGCGACGACCTGTGTTGCGATCAGCGAGTTGCCACCGAGTGCGAAGAAGTCGTCGTCCAGTCCGACCCGTTCGATACCGAGCACATCGGCGAACACCCCGGCCACGATCTCCTGCACGGGCGTGGTCGGTGCACGAAACTCGCGGTCTTGCAACGTCGGTGACGGCAAGGCCTTTCGGTCGAGCTTGCCGCTGGTGTTCAGTGGGAACTCGTCGAGCACGACGATCGCCGACGGCACCATGTAGGGCGGCAACCCGTTTCCGACGGCGGAACGGAGGGACTGGCCATCGAGGGCCGCGGCCGGGGCGCCGACGACGTAGCCGACCAGCTGATCGCCCTGGGGTGCAGTCATCACAAGTGCTGCAGCCTGAGTCACGCCAGGTTGGGCCAGGAGTGCCGTTTCGATCTCGCCCAGCTCGATTCGCTGCCCGCGGAACTTCACCTGGAAGTCGGTGCGTCCGATGTAATCCAACCCGCCCGCACCGTGCCAGCGCACAAGGTCGCCCGTGCGATACATCCGAGCACCAGGGCCGCCGAAGGGGTTGGCCACGAACCGATCCGACGTCAGATCCGGCCGGCTCACGTAGCCGCGTGCCAGCTGGCCACCGCCGAGATACAGCTCACCCGGCACGCCGTCTGGTACTGGATGCAGCCGGGAATCGAGCACGAAGATCTGAGTGTTCCACTCCGGCAACCCGATCGGAACGGCACCGACCGCGGAAGCGGCCGGCGAGTAGGTCACCGACACCGCGGCCTCGGTCGGTCCGTACAGGTTGTGCACGGCTGCGCCGCTGACCTCAGCGAACGCGGCAACCGTCGCCGGCGGGAGCGCCTCGCCGATGACGAACACGTGGCGCAGCGATTCCAAGTGGCCGGCTTCGACGTGGGCGGCGAACACCGCGAGCATCGACGGCACGAAGTCGGTGACCGTGACCTGCCGAGCGGCGATCGTCTCAGCGAGGTACTGCGGATCGCGGTGGCCGTCCGGGGCGGCGACGAGCAGGGTCGCGCCGACCCGCAGCGGCATGAAGAATCCCCATAGCGACACGTCGAACGTCGTCGCTGTCTTTTGCAGGTACACGTCGGTCGGAACAAGTCCGTACTCGGCCTGCATCCACTCCAGTTGGTTCACGATCGCGGCGTGCGAGACGGCGACGCCCTTCGGCATTCCGGTCGAGCCCGACGTGAAGATGACGTAGGCCGGACTCTCGGGACGTACGGTCCGCAGCCGCTCGGACGAGCGGACCGGAGCGCCGGAGTGCGTCGACAGGTCGAGCGAATCGATCGACACCACTTCGACATTCGCGGTGGTAGCGAACTCGTCTCGCGACGTCGACAGCACACAGACCGGGTTGGCCGTCGCAAGAATGTGGGCAATTCGCTCGGCGGGGTGGTCCGGGTCCAACGGCACATACGCGCCACCGGCGCGCACCACGGCATACATGGCAACGACCAGATCCACGGACCGGCGAATCGCAATGCCTACCAGCGACTCCGCGCCGACTCCGCGGGAAATCAGGTCCCGCGCAAGCTGGTTGACGCGAGCGTCGAACTCCGCATAGGTGAGCTGACCGTCGTCCGACGCAACGGCCACTGCGTCCGGTGAACGCAGTACCTGGCGGTCGAACCCGTCGAGCAACAGCACGCCCTCGACCGCGTGCGCGGTCGCATTGCGGTCCCTCAGCGCGACAAGCGCTTCGCGCGAGTCGAGAATGTCGATGTCGCCGACCACGACATCTGGGTCGACCGCAACCACATCCAGGATCCGGAGAAAGCGGTCGGCAAATTTCGCGACCGTCGACTCGTCGAACAGATCAGTGGCGTAGGTGAGCATCGCGGCCGTCGGTTCCTCACCAACGCCGGATCCGGTCGAAACCGTCAGTTGGAGATCGAATTTCGCGGCGGCACCGTCGAAATCGACGCCACCGACGGTCAGACCGGGCAGCTCCAGCGTCGGCCGTTCCATGTTCTGGAAGAACAGCGCCACCTGGAACAGCGGGTGATGCGCCGCCGACCGAACCGGGTTGAGTATCTCGAGGAGCCGCTCGAATGGCAGATCCGCGTTCGAGAACGCATCGAGGTCGGTCTTCCGCGCCTGAATCAGCAGGTCGGTGAAGAGTAGGTCGTCGCGAACATCGAGGCGCATCGCCAACGTATTGACGAACATGCCAACCATGTCGTCCAGCGCGGCTTCCCCCCGGCCTGCGATCGGAGTCCCGATCACGATGTCGGATGTCGCGGACATTCGCGCGAGTAGCACCGCCAAGGCCGCATGCACGACCATGAACGGTGATGCATCGTTCTCGCGCGCCACCTCCCTTATCCGGCGATCGGTCGCGGCGGCGATCTCGAAATGAAACAGCGCTCCGACGTTCGACTCGACCGACGGGCGCTGCCGGTCCGCGGGTAGGTCCAGCCGATCCGGTAACCCAGCGAGTTTAGTTCGCCAATAGGCGGTTTGGTGGGCCGCGAGGGAGTTCGGATCCTCTTCGACGCCGAGCAACTCACGCTGCCACAGCGTGTAATCGGCGTACTGGATCGGTAGCGGCATCCACTTAGGCGGCGTCCCGGCCCGCCTCGCGGTGTAGGCAACGACGACGTCACGGACGAGCGGGGCCATCGAGACGCCATCGGCCGCGATGTGATGCACAACGAGCGCAAGGACGTGTTCAGCGGGCGCCAGCCGAAGCAGCGCCATCCGCAGCGGGACCTCGCGCGTCACGTCGAATCCGCGCATCACGAAGTCTCGCACCCAGTCGAGCAGCCGATCTTCGCTCAGCGAGGTCGGTGTCAAGTCGGGACTCACATCGGCCACCGGATGAATCTGCTGGTAGCCACGTCCGCCGACATCCGGGTAACTGGTTCGCAAAGCCTCGTGCCGGTCGAGAACGTCGGTCACCGCGGCCTGCAGAGCCGCGACGTCGAGGTCGCCCGAAAGCCGGATCGCGACGGGCACGTTGTTTGCGGCCGACGTCGGGTCGAACCGGTTCAGGAACCAAAGCCGCTGCTGCGCTAGCGAGAGCGGAATCCGCTCCGGCCGGGTTCTCGGGGTGATGGCCGGGCGCGCACCCTCGCCCTTTTTCGGTTCGATCGCCGCCGCCAGACCCGCAACCGTCGGGTGCTCGAAGACCATGCGCGCGGGAAGCCTGGCATCGAGCAACGCGTTCAGCCGGGCGGTGACCTGAGTCGCGATCAACGAGTTGCCGCCGAGCTCCATGAAGTTGTCGTGCCGGCCGACCTGCTCGATAGGCAACACGCTCACGAAGACTTCGGCGACGATCTCTTCGACCGATCCCTCTGGCGCCTCGTATTCGCGAGCCTCGAATATAGGTTCCGGCAAGGACTTACGATCCAACTTGCCCGCGCCCGTAAGCGGGATCGAATCGAGCTTCATGATTACCAGCGGCACCATGTGCGCGGGCAGCGTTCGCGAGACGAATGCGGTGAGCTCATCCGGCTCGAACGGTCGGTCCGGCTCAACGAGCACATACGAAACGAGAATGGTTTCCCCGGTTGCTGATTCGCGACCCAGAGTGGCGGCAAACTCGATATCGGGGTGGGCTGCGAAAGCCGCATCGATCTCACCGAGCTCGATGCGGTAGCCGCGTACCTTGACCTGCTGGTCACTGCGGCCGACGAACTCGATCATTCCGTTCGGCCGGGACCGGACCAAGTCGCCGGTGCGATAGAGACGCGATCCCGGCTCGCCGAGCGGGTCCGCGACGAACCGCGCCGCCGTCAGCGACGCCCGGTCGTGGTAACCCCGCGCCAATTGCGGCCCGTACACATAGAGTTCGCCACCTGTATCGACCGGGACGGGCTGCAACCGGCTGTCGAGGATTCGCTCCCCCGTACCCCGGATCGCAGCGCCGATAGTCACAGGCTCCCCCGGTACCAGCGGTTCGCTGATATTGGTTACGACCGTCGTCTCGGTCGGTCCGTAGGCGTTGAACATCTTGCGCGGCCCGCGAACAAATCGGCCAACGAGTTCCGGCGACCAGGCTTCACCGCCGGTGACGACGACTCGCAGGTCGTCCAGCCCAACGGGATGCATCGAGGCGAGCGCCGCCGGCGTGACGAACGCGTGTGTTACGCGTTCGCGGCGAAGCAGGTCCGCGAGCTCGTCGCCGCCGTAGATCGTCGTCGGTGCGATCACCATCGTTGCGCCCGCACCGATTGCGAGGAGCAGTTCGAGCACGGACGCGTCGAAGCTAGGCGACGCGAAATGCAGGGTGCGCGAGTCGCCGCCGACCTCGTACCGCTCCCGTTGCTCGTCGCAGAGGCTTCCGAGGCCGGCGTGGGTGACGACGACACCCTTGGGAGTCCCGGTCGACCCGGAGGTGTAGATGACGTAGGCGGGGTGATCCTGCTGCAACACACGACTGCGATCGGCGAACGACACGGCGTCGTCGGAGAACCCGGCCAGTGCGGCGCTGACCTCCGGCGAGTCGAGGACCAGCCATTCGATATCCGTGGGTAGCTCCGCAGCGACTGCCGACACCGTCAGGCCGACCTTCGCCCCCGAATCGGTGACCATGTGGGCGACCCTGCCGGGCGGATACGCCGGGTCGACAGGCACGAACCCTGCGCCCGACTTCGCAACCGACCACACCGCCATGACCGACTCGATGGACCTCGGGATGCCCACCGCGACAATGTCCTCGGGGCCGATTCCGCGGTCGATCAGAAGTCGCGCGAGCCGCGAGGTCTGCCTGTCGAGCTCTTCGTAGGACACCTCTCGGCCCTCGAACACACACGCAATCGCGGCTGGATCGCGCTCGACGGCGGCCGCCAACAGCTGCGGCAGAGTCTTCCCCCGTCGTACGCGGCGCGCGGGACGCCGTCGGCGACCGTCCGATGGTGGCGGAGAATCAAGCCGCTCACTGTTCGAGTTCGCGGCTGTCTCGTCCATCATCATCAGAGCTCGACTCCTCGCCCGTGGGCATCTGCCCGCGATATCACGTACATCCGAAACGCCCCGGCGCGACGATCGCGCCGGACCTGATTACGACGGTCAACGGCTCAATTCTCCAACACCCGTTCGATCTCCACTATCGACCGGCCCGCCCAACGTCCCGCGTCGGCAGCGGGCATGCGACCGCCGACGACGAGTACGGCCTCCAGATCCTCGGAATCCGATACATCGATCGAACCGAGGAGTTGCGGCGCCGCGAAGAGGTGGGTCACCCAGCCGTCGATGATCGCGTTGTCGATGTCGTCTTCCTTACCGACGACGACAGATGTGGCACCCGCGACTGCCGCGACCACTGATTCAAGCATCGCACCCGCCGAGTTGGGGTCACCCACGAACGAGGTGCGCGACTCGAAGTCGACCGGCGATTCGGCGTGCACGCGGTTCACCGCGGCTGCCACCGCATCGAAGCTGGCAACTACGATCCCGCGCGAATCGCTGGCATCGACGAACATCGGGTCGTCGCCGCGCAGCGCTCGACTCCTGTCCACGTAGGTGATCGGGTGGCCGGGCAGTCCACCGACCTCTGCCGCGAACGTCGGATCGTCGAGGATCAGCCACTGCACACCCTCGATCCGCTGACCGTTGCCCGCCGCAATGCCGAGTTCGACGGGCACCGGCCAGCTCGCCGCCTCGGTGTCGGCGACCTGCGCAGAGTCGACCCCGAGGACCGCGGCACCGGTCTTGAGAACCGCCCACCTCGCGATCGCCGAGTCGATGGATCCGCCGAGCGCCACCGCGACGGCAGTCCCCGGTCCGGCACCACGGCCGATGAGGGCGCGCGCCAGTTGGGACGACCGCTGGTCGAGTTCCCGATAGGTGAGTTCATCCTCGCCCCTGGCCAGCGCCGGGGCCTCGGGATCGTCCTCGACCGCAGCACTGACGACTCCGGCGAGCGCGGTGCCACTGCTGACGACCGGACTTGCTTCGACCGAGTCACCTCGGCTGGCCGCGAGCAATTGCTCACGCTCTTGCGCATCGAGCAGGTCGATATCGCGAATCGCCACGTCCGGATCGGCGGCGACTGCCGCTAGCACCCGGTTGAGCCGTTGCCCGAACTTTTCGACCGTCGAGGCGTCGAACAGATCCACGGCGTAGGTGATCGCGACCGACACGTCAGCGGGTGACCCGTCGTCGTTGTGCTCGGCGTGCACCTCGAGTTGCAGGTCGAACTTCGCCGGAGATTCGGCGCCGTCGAGTGTCGTGATCGCCAATCCTGGCAGCTCGAACGACGACCGCTCCAGGTTCTGGAAGGCCAGCGCGACCTGGAACAACGGATGATGATCACTCTGCCGACGGCTGACCACCGCGTCCGCAACCTGTTCGAACGGGATGTCGGCATTGGTGAACGCCGAAAGGTCGGTCTCGCGAATTCGCGCGAGGAAATCGCCGAACCTTTCCGGCTGCTCGACCGGCGTCCGCAGGGCAACGGTGTTGACGAACATGCCGACGAGGTCGTCGAGGGCACGCTCACCGCGGCCGGCGAGCGGCGCGCCGATGACGATGTCACTCGTCCCCGATGTCTTTGCGAGCAAGACGGCGAGACCGGCGTGCAACACCATGAACAGCGACGACTGTCGGGACGTCGCGACGTCGATCAGCCGACCGTGCACCTCGGCGGGCACCGTGACGCGGACGACCTCACCACGCATGGACTGCACCGCTGGGCGAGGCCGGTCCGTCGGCAGGATCGGTTGTTCCGGGGCACCCGCCAGAGCCTCACGCCAATACTCAAGCTGACGCTGAGCAGGCGAATCCGCCTGGTCGACGGTGCCCACCACTTCGCGCTGCCAGAGCGTGTAGTCGACGTATTGCACCGCGAGTGGCTGCCACGCAGGTGGCGCGCCGGCGACGCGCGAGACGTAGGCCGTGACCATGTCGCGGGCGAGCGGCGCCAACGATGCACCGTCCATGACGATGTGGTGGGCCACGAGGACGAATGCATAATCCTCGGTGCCCAGCCGGATCAAGCTGACCCGCACCGGCGCCTGCCGGGCGACATCGAATCCGGCCCCCATCACTTCGGACACCCGCGCAATCGGATCGGCGGGTTCGTCCGCCGCGAGATCCAAGGTCGCGACCACTTCGGCCGTTCCCAGCACCTCCTGGCGCGGGGTGTCGATGATCGTCGGGAATCGAGTCCGCAAGGACTCGTGCCGGTCGATGACATCGGCGACCGCGGCTTGCAGCGCCGCGACGTCGAGTGTCCCGGTCAGCCGCAGACCCAACGCGACGTTGTAGGCCGACGAGGCAGGGTCGAGCTGGTTGAGCACCCACATCCGTTGCTGCGCAAGGCTCAACGGAATCGGGTCCGGACGTTCCATGCGGGTGAGCGGAAGGCGCCCACCGGTTGCCGAACCCACGACCACCCGGCCTGCCAGTGCACCGACAGTGGGTGATTCGAAGATGTCACGCACCCCGATGTCGGCGTTACATACCTCGTTCAGCCGCGCGACGAGGCGCATCGCGGACAGCGAGTTGCCACCGAGGGTGAAGAACGAATCGTCGACACCGACCCGCTCGACCCCGAGCAATTCCGCGAACACCTCGGCAATCGTCGCCTCGGTCTCCGTTTCGGGCGCGCGAAATGCTTTGTCACTGAGGAGCTCCGGCGCAGGCAGTGCCCGGCGATCCAACTTGCCGTTCGCCGTCAGCGGCAAGGCATCCAGCACCACGACCGCTTCCGGAACCATGTAACCGGTCAAGAACTCCGACACGAACTCCTTTACGGCTGCCGGATCCACGTCCGCCCCAGCCTCGGGGACCACGTACCCGACCAACCGATCACCGAGAAGGTCATCGGAGCGCACCAGAGCAACGGCCTGCGCCACACCCGCCGCAGTTCCCATGGCCGCCTCGATCTCACCCAACTCGATGCGGAACCCGCGCAACTGCACCTGCGAGTCACTACGACCCGCGTACTCCAACTGTCCGTCGGAGTTCCACCGCGCGATGTCTCCGGTGCGATACATCTGCTCGCCTGGACCACCGAACGGATTGGCCACAAACCGGCCCGCACTCAAGCCTGGCTGCCCCACATAACCTCGCGACAGCTGTTCACCCTGCACGTAGATCTCGCCCGGCACACCCACTGGGACAGGACGTAACCGCGCATCGAGCACCACAGCACTCAACCCCGGCAACGCGCGACCGATCACCGACGCCGCTCCCGTGCGAGCATCCTCCGGCGTGACCGTCACGAACGAAACATGCACCGTCGTCTCGGTGATCCCGTACATGTTCACCAAGCGCGGCGTTCCATCAGGGTAAAGCTGGAACCAGCGCGACAACTGCCCGAGATCGAGTGCCTCGCCACCGAAAATGACGTGGCGCAAGGACAATTCGGCCTCCACCAACCGCTGTGCCTCGGCGAACTGATAGAACGCCGACGGCGTCTGGTTGAGCACCGTGACCTTCTCCGCCGCCACCAATGCCACGAAATCGGCGGGCGAACGCGAAGTGAGGTAGTCCACCACCACGACGGACCCACCCCGAGTCAGCGGACCCCACAATTCCCACACCGAGAAATCGAAGGCGTACGAATGGAACATCGTCCAGACGTCGCTCTCGTCGAACTCGAACAGCGGCTGCGTATTCGCGAGCAACTCCACGACATTGCGATGAGCTACCGCCACGCCCTTCGGCCGCCCGGTCGACCCCGACGTGTAGATCACGTACGCCACGTTCGACGACCGCAGTGGCGCCACCCGATCCGCGTCGGTCACGACGGAGGCATCGAACCCGGATACATCGATCTCGTCGACCAACACCACCGGCACGGTCTCCGGAATCGTCACCTCCACAGCTGAACTCGACACCACACACACCGGCGCAGAATCCGTCAACGTGTACGCGATTCGGTCCGCAGGGTAGGTCGGATCCACCGGCACGTATCCGCCACCGGCCTTCATGACCGCCAGCAGCGTCACCACCAGTTCGGCATCCCTTTCGAGCACCACGCCGACCAACTTCTCCGGACCGACGCCCACCGAAATCAGGTACCGCGCAAGACGGTTCGACCGCGCAGCGACCTCGCCGTACGACAACCGCTCACCACCGAATACCACTGCCACGGCATCGGGGTTCGCTGCCGCGCGCGCGTCGAACATCGACACCAACGTCAGGGCCGAATCGACCTCGACCCCAGCCGAATTCCACTCTCGCAGCACGCGCTCACGCTCGGCTGCACCCAGCAGATCGATATCGCCGACCACCACCGCAGGATCCGCCGCGACCGCTGCCAGTACCCGCACGAACCGGTCCGCGATCAACGCCACCTGGTCGCGCGCCACCACCGACGGCAGGAACTCGAAGGTGAGGTGCAGTTGTGCTCCCGCACCGACGATCAGGGACAACGGGTAGTGCGGCGAATCGTTGGATGCGATGCCTTCGATCGACATCCCCTCGATAGCACCGGCCTGTTCGGCCAACCCAGCAGCGTCCACCGGATAGGACTCGAACACAGTCAAGGTGTCGAACAACGCTCCCGCACCTACGGCACGCTGAATGTCGGCCAGACCCACGTAATGGTGATCGAGTAAGTCCGCCTGCTCGCCCTGCAACCGCACCAACAACGACTCGACGGGTTCGTTCGCATCGAATCGCACTCGCACCGGCAGCGTGTTGATGAACAAGCCGACCATCGACTCCACGCCGGGCAACTGCGGCGGACGACCCGACACGGTCGCACCGAACACCACGTCATCGCGACCGGTCAACCGGCCCAACAACATTCCCCACGCCGACTGGACGATCGTATTCATCGTCACACCCAGCCGCGCACCCAACGACGCCAGCGCAGCCGTCGCGTCCTCTTCGAGGCCCACGGCGTAATCGTCTGTACGAGTCGTCACTGCCGCAGCAGGATCGCTCGGCACGAAGATGGTCGGCTCCGCGCCGGACAGCGCCCGCGACCACTCCAGCAACGACGCCGCCGGATCCTCTTGCGTCAACCAGGCCAGATACGACCGATACGACCGCGCGCGACCCAATACGGACGCATCCCCGCGCGTCGCGTACAGGACCAGCAAGTCCTTCATCAGCAACGGCATCGACCAGCCGTCGAGCAGAATGTGGTGATTCGACGCCACGAGCTTGTAGGTATCCGCGGAAGTCTTGACCAAGGTAAATCTGATCAGGGGCGGTTGGGCGAGATCGAAATGGGTGGCCTGATCGGTCATGAGCACGTCGGCGAGGGCGCGGTCGCGATCCTCCGGGGCTAGCTCACTCAGATCGACCTCCCGCCACGGAACGTCCACCGACTCGACGACGACCTGCACCGGGGCACCGGCAGCGTCGGTGACGAAAGCGGTCCGAAGGTTCGGGTACCGGTCCAGCACACCCTGTGCCGCGGCACGCAACCGGCTCGCGTCCACAACGCCGGCAAGGTCGATGACGACCTGGACCGCATACACATCGACCGACGCCTGCGCCAACAGCGCATGGAACAACAACCCGGATTGCAACGGCGCCAATGGCCATACATCGACCAGGCGACCGAACCGCCGCTCCCACTCGAGCAGATCCTGCTGCGATACCGACACCAGGGCAACGTCACTCGGGGTCAAACCACCCGCGTCAGGACGCTGCGCATAGGTCGCCAATCCGCCAAGCGACTCGACCCACAGCTCCGCCAGCGCCGTGGCATCAGCTTCCGAAAGTACCTCGGACGCATAAGCGAACGACCCGGACAGTGCCGCACCGTCGGGAGCGTCCGCGACGACGACGTTGATGTCGACGATCCGGTTCGCAGGCATATCGGGATCGAGTTCTGCGGCCACCTCGGTCAACTCGCCGCCGGGCAGCCAGCCCAGTTCTGCGAACGCATCCGGCACGCTTTCGCCACCGACCCGGCCGAGATAGTTGAAACTGATCTGGCCGTCAGGTTTACCGGCCAACTGCTCGCCCGTCTCGGCGTTGAGGTAGCGCAGCAACCCGAAGCCGATGCCCCTGTCCGGGACCTCCAGCAGAGCTTCCTTTGCGGCTCGCATCGCAGCACCAGCCGACGGGCCACCGTCGATGGCATCGACGACGTCGACGCCGTCCAGACCCAGTCGCACCGGGTATCCGGTGGTGAACCAGCCGACCGTTCGTGACAGGTCGGCTCCCGGCACCACAGCTTCTTCACGACCGTGACCTTCGAGGTGAATCAGCGGTGGCTCGACGGCGATTCCCCGCAATTGACGCCAACGCGAAAGCGCCAGCGCCAGACCGGCAAGCAGACCGTCGTTGATGCCACCCCGGAACAAGCCCGGCAACGTCGTCGACAACACCGCGGTCACATCGACAGGAACTCGGACCTCGACCCGCTTGACCGTCGCGACGACGTCGACAGTCGGATCGAACGGCCGCGAACCCAACAAGGGGTCCGGCCCGTCGAGGATCCGCTGCCACACCGGCAGTTCGGCCACCCGCTCGGCCGATATCGCCTCGTCGGCCAACGCGTACGCCCAACGCCGCATCGACGTACCGACCGGCGCCAACTGCGGCCTCTGGCCCGCCGCGATCTGCGCCCACGCAGTGACGAAGTCTGGCAACAAGATTCGCCAGGACACCCCATCCACCACGAGGTGATGGGCCACGATCAACAGCTGACCCGCACGATCGGGCCCGCGGTCCAACCACACGAACGCGAACATGACGCCGCCCGTCGGACTCAACCGACCGAGCGCAGAATCCAGCGCCGCAGACGCGATCGCCGCGATCGAGGCGTCATCGACAGCGCTGATATCGACCCGATCCACCAACGCATCCACATCCACCGCACCCGGTGCCGCGGCGTCCAGTCCCCACAGACCTGCGTTGTCACGGACTAGCCTCGATCGCCACACATCGTGGTGATCGACAACTGCGGCAATGGTTTTCACGATCCCGGAGCGCTCGATCCCGACGGGCAACACCACCGAGATCGTTTGGCTGTTCCGGTCCGTGGTTCCCGGTCCTTCGACTACAGACCGCGCAAACGGCAGCAACGGCATCCAGCCAACGCCGCCACCCGGCAACTCTTCGAGCACGACAGCAACGGAATCCTCCGTCAGCTGCGCGACCTCGGCCAGTCCGGCAACTGTCCTCCGCTCGAAAACATCGCGCGGGGAGAACACCACACCTCGAGCCTTTGCCCGCGACACCAATTGGATCGAGATGATGCTGTCGCCACCGAGGGCGAAGAACGAATCGTCCACGCCGACTCGCTCAGCACCGAGGACGTCTGCAAACACCCCGGCGATCACGGTTTCGATCTCTGTCTGCGGGGCACGGAACGCTGTCGCGCTGGTGAATTCCGGATCTGGCAACGCCTTACGATCCACCTTGCCCGATGCGTTCAACGGCAACTCATCGAGAACCCGAATATGCACCGGCACCATGTATTCCGGCAACTCACGCGCCGCTGCCGCGGTCAGTTCCGCCACGTCGATGGTGGCGTCGGCGGCTGGCACCACATACGCAGCCAACTGATCGGCGCGAACCAGCACGACGGCCTGCGACACCGAATTTTCTGCGACCAACACGGCTTCGATCTCACCGAGCTCGATACGCAATCCGCGCAACTTCACCTGGAAGTCGGTGCGGCCGATGTAGATCAGCTGTCCATCCGCCCGCCACGACACCAGGTCGCCGGTGCGATAGAACCGTGCGCCGGCCGCGCCGAACGGATTCGCGACGAACCGGTCGGCAGTCAGGTCCGGCCGCGCGACATAGCCGCGTGCCAGTTGCTGGCCTGCGAGGTACAACTCCCCGGGCACACCGATCGGCACCGGACGTAACCCTGAATCGAGCACGTACACCTGCGCATTCCACACAGGGGTACCGATCGGCGCCGCGGAACCCGAATCCTCCAGGAGCGAAGAGGCAGTCGCGTGCACGGCGAACTCTGTTGGACCGTAGAGATTGTGAATTTCGGCGCCGGGCAGCAGCTTTCGCACACTTCGCACTGTTGCGGTCGGGAGTGCTTCACCCGCAGCTTGGATCACCCGCAACGATCCGCACCGCCCAGGAGTCAGACTGTCGACGAAGACCGCGAGCATCGAGGGCACGAAGGACACCATCGTCACCGACTCGGCATCGATCACGTCGGCGATGTACTCGGGATCACGGTGGCCATCCGGCGCCGCGATGACCAAGCGGCCACCGGTGATCAACGTTCCGAAGAGTTCCCACACAGACACGTCGAAGGTGAACGGCGTCTTCTGCAAAACGGTGTCTGCGCCCGACATGTCGAATCGGTGCGTCAACCACAGGACTTGGTTCACGACAGCCGCGTGCGATACCGCGACTCCCTTCGGCCGACCCGTCGATCCTGACGTGAAGATCGCGTACGCCGGATTCGCAGCACGCAGCGGCACGATCCGCTCAGCGTCCGTCACCGGCGAGTCGGAGAAGTCGGCGAGATCGAGCGACTCGACATTTTCTACCGGAATGCTCGCGTGGAAATCGACACTGTCGCGCTGTGTCGACAACACCAACACGGGCGATGCCGTCTGCAGTATGTGGTCGATCCGATCGGCAGGCTGATCGACATCGATGGGCACGTAGGCCCCACCTGACTTCACGACGGCATAGATCGCCACGAGCAGTTCGACTGATCGGCGAATACCCAGGCCTACCGACGCCTCCGGACCCACCCCACGCGAAATCAGATAGCGGGCAAGTTGATTCACGCGCGCGTCGAACTGCGCGTAGGTCAACGATTCACCGTCGAAGGTGACCGCAACGGATTCCGGCGACCGCAAGACCTGCTCGTCGAACAACGAAACGAGCGTCGTGTCGCCGTGAACGGAATGCTCTGTCGCGTTCCACTCCTCGAGCACCAACCGTCGTTCGTCGGCGTCGAGGACATCGAGATCGGCCACCGCTGTCGTCGGATCGGTGGTGATCGACTCGAGGATTCGCAGCATCCGCTCGACAATCGATTTCACCTCCGCCTCGCCGAAAAGCGACTGCAGGTACTCGACGGAGATGCGCATCTGGGCAGCAGCGGTGATCAGCAGAGAGAGCGGGTAGTGCGGGGCGTCGTTGGAGGTGACGCCGTCGATCGTCAGGCCCTCGATGGCACCGGCCTGCTCGGCCAATCCGGCAGTGTCGACCGGGTAGGACTCGAACACGGTCAGCGTGTCGAACAACGATCCGGTGCCGGTGACTCGCTGAATATCAGCAAGCTGAATGTAATGGTGCTCGAGTAGGTCGGCCTGCTCACGCTGCACGCGGACGAGTAGGTCCTCGAGGGATTCCGACGGCTTGATTTGGATCCGGACCGGCACGGTGTTGATGAACAGACCGATCATCGACTCGACACCCGCGAGTTGCGGTGGTCGACCCGACACCGTCGCACCGAACACGACATCGGTGCGGCCGGTGAGTCTTCCGAGGAGAAGACCCCACGCGGTCTGCACGACAGTGTTCACAGTGATGCCCAGACGGGCACCGAGCGCCGTCAGTCCCGCTGCAATCTGCTCGTCGACGATGGCAACGACTTCGCCTGTTCGTTGCGTGGTCGCCAGGCCCGCTCCGGAGCGCGCAAGCAGCGTCGGCTCGTCGACTCCGTCGAGCGCGTTGGCCCAGACCTGCAGCGACGTGGCGGGGTCTTGCTCACCGAGCCAGGAAAGGTAGGACCGATACGGCCGCGCCCGACCCAACAACGCCGGGTCGGCGTGCGTGGCATACAGGACCAGCAGGTCCTTCATCAGCAACGGCATCGACCACCCATCCAGCAGGATGTGATGATTGGCCATCACCAGCTTGAACACACCCTCACCGACGGTCACCAGCAGGAACCGCAGCAACGGCGGGCTGGCGAGGTCGAAGTTGGTGGCCTGATCGGCGGCCAACAACTGTGCCAACGCCGCTTCCCGCTCCCCTTCCGGCAACGTGGTCAGATCCACCTCACGCCACGGCACGTCGAGGTGATCGAGCACCACCTGCACCGGAGTGCCATCGGCGTCGGTGAGGAACGCGGTCCGCAAGTTCGGGTACCGATCCAGCACCGCCTGCGCCGCCGCGTGCAACCGCCCGGCGTCGAGCGCACCGGACAGATCGAGCACCACCTGGATCGAGTACATGTCCACCGAGGCCCCGGCGAGCATCGCGTGAAACATCAACCCCGACTGCAACGGCGCCAACGGCCAGACATCGACCACACCGTCGAAGCGGGACTCGAACTCCTCGATCTCGGCTTGTCCCAACGACACCAAACTCAGATCCGACGGCGTCAACCCACCCGCACCGGGCGAGGACGCGTAGGCCGCGAGTGCGGTCAACGCCGCCACCCACAACTCCGCCAACCTTTGCACCGCGTCACCCGAGATCACCTGCGAGGCGTAGGCGAACGAAGCACCCAACGACTGCCCCCCACCGTCCTCGTCGGTGACGATGGCGTTGATATCGACAACCTTGTTCGCCGGCATATCCGCATCACCGGGGGCACTGAGCTCACCCAACCCACCAGCGGGGGTCCAGCCCAACCCGGCGACCTCGTCGGGCACACCGTCCAGCGACACCTGGCCGAGGTAGTTGAAACTGAGTTGCCCATCCGGCAGTGCGGCCAGCACCGGCGCGGTGTCGGGGTTGAGATGCCGCAGCAACCCGTACCCGAGGCCCTTGTCCGGAATCGCCAGCAACGCTTCCTTCACTCGTTTGAGCGCGGCCCCCGCTGCCGGGCCACCCGCCAGCGCGTCAGCGATATCGATCCCGGTCAGGTCGAGTCGGACCGGGAACGCGGTGGTGAACCACCCGACCGTGCGGGACAAGTCCGCCCCGGCGATCACCTCTTCCTCACGACCATGACCTTCCAGCTGAAGCAACGTCGCCGATTGGGTGACCCCGCGCTCGGCGCGCCACGCCGCGACCGCCATTGCCAAGGCAGTCAGTAGTCCGTCGTTGACGCCGCCGCGCAACAACCCGGGGATGGTTTTCAGCACCGCGGCGGTCACGTCGGCCGGGACCCGGACCTGCAACCGCTCGACGGTGGCGACGACGTCGCGGGCCGGGTCGAACGCTCGCGACCCCAGTACCGGGTCCGGACCGTGCAGGACCGATTGCCACCAGCCCAGTTCCGCGACCCGAGATGGTGTGGAGGCTTCGGTGACGAGGGCGTGGGCCCAGCGCCGCATCGATGTGCCGACTGCCGGTAGAGCCGGGGTTTGCCCCGCCGAGAGTTGGGCCCAGGCGGTCACGAAGTCGGGCACCAGGATTCGCCACGACACCCCGTCGACGATCAGGTGGTGGGCCACGATCAGCAACCGACCCGTCAGTGTCGGGCCGCGGTCGAACCAGACGAACCGCACCATCCGGCCCGTGACCGGGTCCAACCACCCCATCGCCGCGTCCAACGCCGCAGACCCCACTGCTTCGGTCGTCGATTCGTCGGCGGCAGGGTCGATGTCCATGACCGTGACCAGGGTGTCGGCATCCACCGACCCCACCGGCAAAGTTGTTACACCCCAACCGGTTTCGGGGTCGTGCACCAACTGTGAGCGCCACATGTCGTGGCGATCGAGCACCGCCGCGATCGTGGACACCACGCCGGCACGGTCGATCCCGACCGGCAACTCCACCATCATCGTCTGCGAGTTGCGGGTGAACCCGCCCGGACCCTCGATCACCGACCGCTCGATCGCGGTCAACGGCCGCCACCCGACACCGCCGCCTGGGAGTTCTTCCAGGACAACAGCAACCGAATCCGCCGCCAGCACGGCGACCTCGGCCAAACCGGCAACGGTCTTGCGTTCGAACACATCTCGCGGGGAGAACACCACACCCCGCGCCTTCGCCCGCGACACCAACTGAATCGAGACGATGCTGTCGCCACCCAACGCGAAGAACGAATCATCCACACCGACCCGGTCCACCCCGAGCACCTGCGCGAACACCTCACCGATGATCTGCTCGACCTCGGTCTCAGCCGCCCGGAACACCTTGTCGGACACAAACTCCGGCGCCGGCAACGCCTTACGATCCAACTTCCCGTTGCCCGTCAACGGCAACGCCTCGAGCACCATCACCGCATCCGGCACCATGTAGGAGGTCAAGAACCCCGCCACGGTCTCCGAAATCTGTGCTGGTTCCAGCGTGGCGCCCGCCTCGGGAACGACATACCCCACCAGGCGATCACCGGTGCGCTCGTCGGTCCGCACGATGGCCACCGCATCCGCGACACCCGCGCACCGGATCAACGCCGACTCGATCTCGCCCAACTCGATCCGGAACCCACGCAACTGCACCTGCGCATCCGAACGCCCCGCGTACTCGAGCACCCCAGCCGCGGTCCACCGCGCCACGTCGCCGGTCCGATACAGCCGAGAACCCTGGTCCCCGAACGGATTAGCCACGAACCGGCCCGCGCTCAGCGCAGCCCGACCGACATACCCTCGGGACAGCTGTGCCCCGGAAACATAGACCTCACCGGCCACCCCGACCGGCACCGGCGACAAGCGCGCGTCCAGCACGAACACACCCAACCCGGGCAGGCCACGACCGATCACCGACCCACCGCCCGCAGCCACCATCTCCGCGGTCAGAGCTTGGAACGACACGTGCACCGTGGTCTCGGTGATGCCGTACATGTTCACCAACCGCGGACCGGCGTCACCGTGGCGGGCCACCCACCCCGACAACCGGCCCAGATCCAGCGCTTCACCACCGAACACGATGTGGCGTAACACCAACGGCGCAAGTTCCGTGGCGTCGGCGGTCTCGGCTTCGGTGGCGACGCGGTCGGCCTCGGCGAACTGGTAGAACGCCGACGGGGTCTGGTTGAGCACCGTCACGCCTTCACGGCGCACCAGTTCCACAAAATCTTGTGGCGAGCGGGAGGTGAAGTAATCCACCACCACCAACCGCCCACCGAACAGCAACGGACCCCACAACTCCCAGACCGAGAAGTCGAACGCCGGCGAATGGAACATCGTCCACACATCCGTGGAATCGAACCCGAACTTCGGCGCCGCGTTCGCCATCAACTCGACCACATTGCGATGAGCGACCGCGACACCCTTCGGCCGACCCGTCGACCCCGACGTGTAGATCACATACGCCACGTCTTGTGATCGCAACGGGGACAGTCGATCTGCGTCCGTGACCGGTGCGGCGGAGAATTCCGACACCTCATCGATCAACACTCGCAGGGCCGTCACCGACTCCGGCACCGCCGACGCCGATTCGGAATCGGTGAGCACACAGACCGGTGCGCTATCGGTCAGCGTGTAGGCGACGCGTTCGGCCGGGTAGGACGGATCCACCGGCACATACCCACCGCCAGCCTTGAGCACCGCCAGGATCGCGACCACCACATCCAGTGACCGGCCCAGCACCACACCGACCAACGACTCCGGACCCACCCCCACCGAAATCAAATACCGCGCAAGCGCATTCGCACGACCGTCGAGCTCGGCATAGGTCAACGACACATCCTCGAACGTCACCGCCACCGCATCCGGGGCGGCAGCGACCTGCGCGTCGAACAACGACACCAACGTCACGTTCGGATCCACCACCACGCCGGGGGCCAGCGCCCACGACGACACCAACAACTCCCGCTCCCCCGCGAGGAGCAAGTCCACATCGCCGACCGCAGTCGCAGGATCGGCGGTGAATGCCTCGAGGACACTGACGAACCGGTCCGCGAACGACACCATCGTCGACTCGTCGAACAGATCGGTGGCATAGGTGAACGACGCCGACAACCCGGCCGGTTCCGCACCGTCACTGGGGTTTTCGGCCAATGTCAGTTGCAGGTCGAACTTCGCGACCGCAGCATCGAACTCGACCGCAGAAACGGTCAGACCGGGAAGCGAGAACTCTGTCGCCGCCAGATTCTGGAACGTCAGCATGACCTGGAACAGCGGGTGCCGCGCTGTGGAGCGTTGCGGGGCAAGGACTTCCACCAACCGCTCGAACGGCACATCGGCATTGCCGAACGCGTGCAGATCCGTCTCCCGGACCCGGCCCACCAACTCGGCAAACGACTCACCCGGTAGCACCTCGCTGCGCAGCACCAAGGTGTTGACGAACATGCCAATCACATCGTCGAGGGCACGTTCACCACGACCCGCGATCGGCGTGCCGATCGCAATGTCGCTGGTCCCCGACAACCGCGCCAACAGTACCGCCAACGCGGTGTGGACGGTGATGAACAACGTCGCATGGTGCGTACGGGCGATGTCGAGCAATGCCCGGTGAATGTCGGCGGAAATCTCGAAATCGACGTTCGCGCCATGGTTGGACGCCGACTGCGGCCGCGGCCGATCGGTGGGCAGATCCAACTGCTCGGGCAGGCCAGCGAGCGTGGCCGACCAGTAGGCTTCCTGCTGCGCAATCAGCGACCCGGGGTCGTCCTCGCTGCCGAGTACCTCCCGCTGCCACAACGCATAATCCGCGTACTGCACTTCGAGCGGAGTCCACCCCGGCGCCTCACCGGCAACGCGGGCGGCGTAGGCCACCATCACATCGCGAGCGAGCGGACCCATCGACCACCCGTCGGACGCCACGTGATGGACGACGAACACCAGCACGAACTCGGACGGGTCGATTTCGAACAGCGCGACCCGGACCGGGACCTCGGTCGTGACATCGAACCCGGCAGACACCAATTCGCCAACGCGAGCGATCACCTCGTCACCGGACACTGGGCTCGGTGTCAGGTCCACCGCCATATCGGTGACCGGAAGGATCACCTGGGACGGAACACCGTCGGTTTCAACGTAAATCGTGCGCAACACCTCATGGCGAGCCAGGAGGTCACCAACCGCCGCCCGCAAAGCCACCAAATCCAGTTGCCCCGTGAGCCGGATCGCGATCGGGATGTTGTAGGCCGCCGACTCCGGATCGAACCGGTTGAGGAACCACATCCGCTTCTGCGCGATCGACAACGGCACCACCGATGGACGTGGCCCGGCCACCAACGGCGCCCGACCATCCACACCCGCGTGTTGTTCCACCCGCACCGCCAACGCACCCACCGTCGGCGCCTCGAACAAGGTGCGCACCGCGATCCGGGTCTCCAACGCCGCACCCAACCGCGCCGCCACCTGCGTCGCGATCAACGAATTCCCACCCAACGCGAAGAAATCGTCGTCGAGCCCGACCCGATCCACACCCAACACCTCGGCGAAGGTTTGGGCCACGATCTGCTCGATAGGAGTCTCCGGCGCCCGGAACTCCCCCGCCTCGAACACCGGCGCCGGCAACGCCTTACGATCCAGCTTCCCGTTCACCGTCAGCGGCAACGCCTCCAACACCACCACCGCCGCCGGAACCATGTAAGACGGCAACTCCCGCACCGCCGCCGCCCGCACCACAGCCGCATCCACACTGTCTGCCGTGTCACCCACCAGATAGGCCACCAACTGATCCCCGGTCCGGGAATCCCGACGCGACACCACCGCCACCTGCGCCACCCCCGGCTGAGCCGCCAGGACCGACTCGATCTCACCCAACTCGATCCGGAAACCCCGCACCTTCACCTGGAAATCGGTGCGCCCCACATACTGCAAACTTCCCGAGGCGTCCCACGAGACCAGGTCACCGGTGCGATACAACCGGGCACCCGGTGCCCCGAACGGGTTCGCCACGAACCGGTCCGCCGTCAGGTCGGGTCTTCCGTGATACCCGCGCGCCAACTGCGCCCCGGCCAGATACAACTCACCGGCCACCCCGACCGGCACCGGCCCCAACCGACCATCCAAAACATAGACCTGGGTGTTCCACTCCGGTGACCCGATCGGCACCGACACCACATCCGCATCCGACACCGGGTGGGCGGTCACCGACACCGCCGCCTCCGTCGGGCCGTACAAGTTGTCCAGCCGCGCCTGGTTGTGGTTGCGGAACCGCTGCGCGGTCGCCGGGGGCAACGCCTCACCGATCGCCAACACCTGGCGTAGCGAGGACCCCAGCACCCCGCCCGACTCGATCAGCAACGCCTGCAACATCGACGGCACCACATGCAGCACCGTCACCGCGTGGGTTCCGATCAGTTCGTTCAAATACTGCGGGTCCTGATGACCGTCGGCCCGCGCGACCACCACCGCGCCACCGGAGACCAGCGCGGACCAGAACTCCCACACCGACAAGTCGAACGTCGCCGCGGTTTTCAGCAGCACCGCATCCCCAGCACCCAACCCGTAGGCGGACTGCTTCCACTGCAGCTGATTCGCTACCGCGCCGTGGCTGACCGCGACACCCTTGGGCACACCGGTCGACCCGGACGTGAAGATCACATACGCCGTCGTGTCCGGTCGCACCGGACCACGCCGCTCCGCATCGGTCACCGTCGACGCATCGACAGCACCGAGATCGAGGGTGTCGATCCGGACGACAGTCCGGTCCCCGTCGACGTCGAATCCGTCACGCGCAGTGGTCACTACACAGACCGGTGCCGCGGTGTCGAGGATGTGGGCGACCCGGTCGGCCGGATGATCGAGATCGATCGGCACATAAGCCCCACCAGCCTTGACGATCGCATACATCCCGACCAGCAGATCGGTGGACCGGCGAATCGCCAACCCCACCAACGACTCCGGACCCACCCCCACCGAAATCAGATGCCGCGCCAGCCGGTTCACCCGAGCATCGAACTGCCCATACGTCAGCGACTCACCCTCGAACACCACCGCCAACGCATCCGGATCACGAGCAACCTGCGCATCGAACAACGACACCAAAGTGGCGTCCGGAACGGTCGGTCGATCCGTCGCATTCCACGTGGTCAATACCGTTGTGCGCTCATCGGAATCGAGCAACGGAATGTCGCCGACGACGACGGACGGGTCCGCGACGACGGCACTCAGGAGGCGGGCGAAGATGTCCACGAACCGCTGGACCGTGGACTCGTCGAACAGATCTGTTGCGTAGGTGAAGATTCCGGTGATCCCGGCTGGGCTGCCATCGTCGTTACGGCGATCGTTCGCGATCAGGTGTAGATCGAACTGCGAGATCTGCTGATCGATTTCGATACCGCTGATCTGCAGTCCGGGCAGTTCCATGGTGGTCTGAGCCAGATTCTGAAACGACAAACCCACCTGGAACAGCGGATGCCGCGCTGTCGATCGCGCCGGATTCAGAACCTCCACGAGACGTTCGAACGGCACATCCGCATTCGCGAACACTTCGAGATCGTTCTCGCGCGCGCGGCCGAGCAACTCGTCGAATGTCGAGTCGCTGTCGACCTGTGTGCGGAAGACCAACGTGTTGACGAACATTCCGATGAGGTCGTCGAGCGCCCGCTCACCACGACCCGCGATCGGCGTTCCGATCGCGATGTCGTCGGTGCCGCTGAGACGAGCGAGCAGTACCGCCAAGGCGGTGTGCATCACCATGAACAACGACGCGTTGCGGCTGCGAGCCAACGCCATCAACGCCTGGTGTGTGTCGTCATCGATCGAGAGCGGCACGGATCGGCCGACCAGCGACTGCGACGCCGGTCGCGGCCGGTCACTCGGCAGATCGAGCTGGTCCGGCAAGTCGGCGAGCGCCGTTTTCCAATACGCCACCTGGCCCGAGGCCAGGGACTGCGGATCATCTTCGCTACCAAGCAGTTCGCGCTGCCACAATGCGTAGTCCGCGTACTGCACTGCCAGCGGCTCCCAGCCCGGCGCCTCGCCCTGGGCACGCGCCGCGTACGCGATCATCACGTCTCGTGCCATCGGTCCGACAGACGAACCGTCGGCACCGATGTGATGGACAACCATCGCCAGCACATACTCGGCTGCACCGATCTCGAACAGCGCAACCCGGAGCGGCACCTGGGTCGTCACGTCGAAACCAGCGGTGCCGAAATCGAACAGGCGGGCCTGAAGGTCCTTCTCCGGCAGTACAACCGGCGTCAGATCGATCGGCACATCGGTGGCAGGCAGAATCACCTGGACCGGTCCGTCGACCGTTTCCGGGTACACAGTGCGTAGCACTTCGTGGCGGGCGATCAGGTCTGTGACGGCGGACTGCAGTGCGTCGACGTCGAGGTTGCCGACCAATCGGATCGCGACCGGAAGGTTGTAGGCCGAGGACTCCGGATCGAACCGGTTCAAGAACCACATTCGCTGCTGCGCCAGCGACAACGGCACCCGATCCGGGCGTGGCTTCGCCACCAGTGCCGGCCGTCCACCCGCACCGGCATGCTCTTCGACCCGCACCGCCAGCGCCCCGACTGTCGGGGCCTCGAAAATCACTCGCACGGGGACTCGGGAGTCGAGCGCTGCACCGAGTCGCGAGGCGACCTGCGTCGCGATCAGCGAGTTGCCACCCAAGGCGAAGAAGTCGTCGTCGACACCGACGCGGGCGACGCCGAGCACGTCGGCGAACACCCCTGCCACGATCTCCTCGATCGGCGTGGTCGGTGCCCGGAACTCCCGCACCTCGAACACCGGCTCCGGCAACGCTTTACGGTCCAACTTGCCGCTGGTGTTGAGCGGGAACTCGTCGAGCACCAACACCGCCGACGGAATCATGTAGGACGGCAACCACCCACCGAGTGCGGCGGTCAACTCGGCTGCGGTCGGCGCAGACCCGGGCACCGGGATGACGTAGCCGACCAGTTGGTCACCGGTGCCGGTCGCGCGGACCACTGCCGCGGCCTGACTGACGCCGCCTTGTGCGAGCAGGGCGGTTTCGATCTCGCCGAGTTCGATGCGCTGGCCGCGGAATTTCACCTGGAAGTCGGTGCGGCCGATGTAGTGCAACACTCCGTCGCCGCGCCAGGACACCAGGTCACCGGTGCGATACATCCGCTCACCATTGGGGCTGAACGGGTTGGCGACGAACCGGTCCGCCGACAAATCGGGGCGTGCCACGTACCCGCGGGCCAACTGGGTTCCGGCCAGATACAGCTCACCCGCCACCCCGGCCGGGACCGGGCGCAGTCGGGTGTCGAGGACGTAGACCTGACTGTTCCACTCCGGACGACCGATAGGAACGGTCGTACCACTACCGGTCGCGGGCCAATAGGTGATCGACACCGCAGCCTCGGTCGGTCCGTACAGGTTGTGCACCGCCGCCGGGCTCAGTCGTGCGAACGCTGCCACCGTCTCCGGGGGCAGCGCTTCACCGATGACGAACACCTGCCGCAACGACCCGACCCGGTCGGCATCGACATAGGCGGCGAACACCGCCAGCATCGACGGCACGAAATCGGTCACCGTCACCGCGTGTTCGGCGATCGTCTCCGCAAGATAGCCCGGGTCGCGGTGCCCGTCCGGGGTCGCCAGAACCAGCGTTGCCCCCACCCGAAGCGGCAGGAAGTAACCCCACAGCGAGACGTCGAACGTCGTCGCCGTCTTCTGCAGATACACATCCTCGGTGGTAAGTCCGTACTCGGACTGCATCCACTCGAGCTGGTTGACGATCGCCTCGTGAGTGACCGCAACACCTTTCGGCCGTCCGGTCGAACCCGAGGTGAAGATCACGTACGCGGTGTTGCGTGCGCGCAGCGGCGACAGGCGCTCGCTGTCGGCAATCGGCGACGCGTCCAGGTCGTTGAGATCCAGCGCGCCGATGTCGAGCACCGTCACCCCGCTCGGTGCGGCGAAACCGTCATCCTCGGTCGTCAGGACACACACCGGTGCCGCGGTATCGAGGACGTGGACCGTCCGCTCGGCGGGATGGCTCGGATCGATCGGCACGTAGGCGCCGCCGGCTTTGACGACGGCGTACATGCCCACCAGCAGCTCTGTCGAGCGGCGCATGGCAAGACCGACCAGCGACTCGGGACCGACACCGAGGGAAATCAGATGCCGGGCAAGACGATTGACTCGAGCATCGAACTCGGCGTAGGTCAGCCGCTCACCCTCGAACACCACGGCGGTGGCGTCGGGGGTCCGGGCGACCTGGGCGTCGAAAGCCGGGACCAACGTCAGTGCGGCGTCGAGGGCGTGATCGGTCGCATTCCAGGCGTCGAGCACGGTGGTGCGTTCGGTGTCGTCGAGCAGTTCGATATCCCCGACCGGGATCGACGGATCGGCGAGGACCGCGGCCAGGACTCGTGCGAACCGGTCGGCGAACTCCTCCACAGTGGAGGGGTCGAACAGGTCGGTGGCGTAGCTGAATTCAGCGTGAATGCCCGCGGCGGCGCCGGTGTCGTCGTACTGCTCCACCAACGTCAACTGCAGATCGGTCTTCGCCAGTTGGGTGTCGAACTCCACCCCACTGATATGCAACCCGGGCAACTCGAGGGAGGCCTGCGCCACGTTCTGGAACGACAACCCGACCTGGAACAACGGGTTCCGTGCCGTCGACCGCGCGGGATTCAGTACCTCGACAAGCCGCTCGAACGGCACATCAGCGTGGGCGAACGCCTCGAAATCCGATTCCCGCGACGCCGCCAGCAGCTCGTCGAAGCTGGTGTGCCCGGCCACCTCGGTGCGCAGGATCAACGTGTTGACGAACATCCCGATCAGGTCGTCGAGGGCCCGCTCGCCACGCCGCGCGATCGGCGACCCGACCGCAATGTCCTCGGTGCCACTGAGCCTGGCGAGCAGCACCGCCAACGCGGTGTGCATGAGCATGAACATCGACGCATTCCGGCTGCGCGCCAACGCCGACAACGCCCGATGGGTCTCGGCGTCGATGCCGAACGACACCGACTTCCCGACAAACGACTGCACCGCCGGACGCGGTCGATCACTCGGCAGATCCAACTGGTCCGGCAACCCTGCCAGCTTCGTTCTCCAGTACGACACCTGCTGGGCAGCAACCGAATCCGGATCGTCCTCGCTACCGAGTAGTTCCCGTTGCCAGATCGCGTAATCGGCATACTGCACCGGCAACGGCGCCCAACTCGGCGCCTCCCCATGCGCACGCGCCGCATAGGCCGTCATCAGATCCCGCGCCAACGGCGCCATCGACGACCCATCCGCCGCCACATGGTGCGCGACGAACACAATCACAAAATCGTTGTCACCCAGCGCGAACAACGTTGCCCGCAACGGCACCTCGACGGTCACATCGAATCCCGTGGTGGCGAGATCGAGGACCCGCCCGAGCAACTCGCCCTCGGTGATCTGCACCGGCGTCAAATCCGGAACCGCCTGCGACACCGGCAGAATCACCTGATGCGGACCCTGCGCAGTGTTCGGATAGACCGTGCGCAACACCTCGTGCCGGCCGATCAAATCCGACACCGCCGCACCCATCGCCACAACATCGAGGTCCCCGGTCAACCGCACCGCAAGCGGGATGTTGTCCACCGCCGAGGTGGTGTCGAACTGATTGAGGAACCACATCCGCTGCTGCGCCAACGACAACGGCAGCCGATCCGGACGCTCCTTGGCGACCAGCGGGGGACGCGCCGGGGCACCGGCCGCGCGTTCCGCACGTGCCGCCAGGCCTTCGACCGTGGAGGCTTCGAACAGCTCCCGGACCCCGAGCTGCACGTCCAGCGCCGACCCGATCCGCACCACCACCTGGGTGGCGATCAACGAGTTCCCACCCAGATCGAAGAAATCGTCATCCAAACCCACCCGGTCGATACCGAGGACCTCGGCGTAGACCGCCGCCACCACCTGCTCGGTCGGCGACACCGGAGCCCGGAACTCCCGCGCCTCGAACACCGGCGCCGGCAACGCCTTCCGATCCAACTTGCCGTTGGCGTTGAGCGGCAACTCCGGCAGCACAACCACCGCATCCGGCACCATGTAGGACGGCACCGCCCGCCCGACCGCCTCGAGCAGGGCGGGCACGTCGACCTCGACGCCAACGGGTGGGACGACGTAGCCGACGAGACGTTCACCGAGGCGGTCGTCGCTGCGGACCACCGCGACAGCCTGGGCGACCGACTCGTGCGCGAGCAGCGCGGTTTCGACCTCACCCAGCTCGATCCGCAACCCGCGCAGCTTCACCTGGAAATCGGTGCGCCCCACATAAACCAGTTCCCCGGCGGCGGTCCAGCGGACCAGGTCACCGGTGCGATACAACCGGGAGCTTTCAGCGAAGGGGTTGGCGACGAACCGGTCCGCGGTCAAACGTCCGCTGCCGACATATCCGCGGGCCAATTGGGTTCCGGCGACATACAGCTCGCCTGCCACACCGACGGGAACCGGGCGCAGCCGGGCGTCGAGCACGTAGGCTTGGGTGTTGAAGACCGGGGCGCCGATCGGGACCGCCACCACATCGTCGGCCCGGCTTTGTCGGCGGGTGACCTGCACCGTGGTCTCGGTCGGCCCGTAGAGGTTGTGGACGGCGGCGCCGGTCGACTCGGCGAATCGGGTCGCCAACCCTGCCGGCAACACTTCACCACCAGCGAAGACGCGACGTAGTCCGGGGATGCCGGTGTCGCCGATGCTGTCCTGCAACACCGCCAGCAACGACGGCACGAACTGGACGGTGGTGACGTTCTCGGCGGCGATCACGTCGAGCAGGTATGCCGGATCCCGGTGACCGTCGTGACGTGCCACGACGAGTCGGGCACCAGTGAGCAACGGCCACAACACTTCCCACACCGACGCGTCGAACGTCGCCGGGGTCTTGAACAACACGGTGTCGGTGGAATCGAGCCGATACTCCGCCTGCATCCACAGCATCTGGTTCACGATCGCGCGGTGGCTGACCGCCACCCCCTTCGGCCGACCCGTCGACCCCGAGGTGAAGATCACGTACGCGGTGTTGTCCGGCCGCAACGGAGTCAGCCGCTCCATGGGCGTGATCGGTGCCGCATCGATGCCGGAGAGGTCGAGGTCGTCGATCCGATAGACAGAGCTGTCCCCTGCGCCGACGAATTCGTCACGCGCTGTGGTCAATACACAGACCGGTGCCGCTGTGGCGAGCACGTGCGCGGTGCGCTCCGCCGGGTGATCGGGGTCGAGCGGCACGTAGGCACCGCCCGCTTCCAGGACCGCATACATTGCGATGAGGAGATCGGTGGACCGGCGAATCGATACCCCGACCAACGACTCCGGACCGACGCCGACCGAGATCAGGTACCGGGCAAGCCGATTCACCCGCGCCGAGAACTCCGCATACGACAAGACCTGGCCTTCGAACACGACTGCAGTCGCATCGGGAGTGCGTGCGACCGCCGCGTCGAACAACTCGGGCAGAGTTGCCGCGTCCGCCGGATGGTCGGTCGAATTCCATTCGTCGACAACGAGACTGCGTTCCACGCTGTCGAGCAACTCGACGTCACCGACAACGACCGCGGGGTCGGCGACCACTGTCCGCAGCAGGCCGACAAATCGATCCGCCAACCCGGCCACAGTGGACCGGTCGAACAGGTCTGTCGCATAGGCAAGGTGGGCGTGCAGCCCGTCGTCGACCTCGACCAGGGTCAACGCCAGATCGAACTTCGCCGTATCCACCGCGACGTCGACCGCCGAGACAGTCAGGCCCGGCAACTCGAACGCCGTCTGACCCAGGTTCTGCAACGTCAGCATCACCTGAAAGAGCGGATGCCGCGCTTGCGAGCGGGCCGGGTTGAGCACCTCGACAAGGCGCTCGAACGGCACATCCGCGTGACCGAATGCCCCCAGATCCCGCTCCCGCACTCCTGCAAGGGTTTCCGCGAAAGTCGCCGATCCATCGACGCGCGTCCGCAACACCAACGTGTTGACGAACATCCCGATCAGATCGTCGAGCGCTGCCTCACCACGCCCGGCGACCGGAGTGCCGATCGCGATGTCGTCGGACCCCGACAACCTCGACAGAAGCACCGACAACGCTGAGTGCACGACCATGAACAACGTCGCACCATGCGCCTGCGCCAAGCTATTGAGACCGGCCCGCAGATCGGGGTCGAGGTCGAACTCGTAGTCGGCACCACGATTGGACGCCACCGCCGGCCGCGGCCGATCCCGCGGCAGGTCCAGTTGATCGGGCAGATCGGCCAATGCTGTCGACCAGTACGCCTCCTGGCGGGCGATGATCGAGGTCGGGTCGTCTTCGCTGCCCAGGACTTGGCGTTGCCACAACGCGTAGTCGGCGTACTGCACCTCCAACGGCGCCCACCCCGGCGCATCCCCCTGCACCCGCGCGGCGTAGGCGACCATCACGTCCCGGGTGAGCGGGCCCATCGAGAAACCGTCGGCACTGATGTGATGCACGACGAAGACAAGGACGTATTCGTCCACCGCACTGGAGATTTGGTAAAGCCGTGCCCGTACCGGAACCGCAACGGTGACATCGAAACCCGCCGACACGTCGGCGATGATCCGACCGATCACCTCGTCTTCGGTGACCGCGATCGGGGACACATCCACCCCGGCTTCCGCGGCGGGCAACACCTGCTGCCAGCCGACACCGTTGGCGGCGGGATAGACGGTGCGCAACACTTCGTGGCGCTCCACCACATCGCTCACCGCGGCCCGCAATGCGGCCACATCCAACGCACCCGACAACCGGACCGCCACCGGGATGTTGTTCACCGCCGAGGTGGTGTCGAACCGGTTGAGGAACCACATCCGTTGCTGGGCAAGCGATAGCGGCACCCGATCCGGGCGCTCCAGGGCGACCAGCGCGCGCTGACCGGCCTCCGAGCCCACCGTCGCCAGGGTCGTATCGACCAGGGCGCCGAGTTGACTGACCGTCGGGGCTTCGAAGAAGTCCCGCACATCGATGCGGACCCCGAAGTCGGTGTTGATTCGAGCGATCGCCCGGGTTGCGATCAGCGAGTTGCCGCCGAGAGCGAAGAAGTCGTCGTCCACGCCGATCCGGTCGATACCCAACAAATCGGCGAACAGCTTCGCCAGGATTTCCTCGGTGGGTGTCTCGGGTGCCCGGTATTCCTGCGCAAGCACCGTGAAATCCGGTGCCGGCAGGGCTTTGCGGTCCAGTTTGCCGCTGGGGTTGAGCGGTAGAGCAGGGAGCGGAATGAACAACGCGGGGATCATGTAGTCCGGCAACTGATGCCGCGCCACCGACACCAAAGCGTCGGAGTCGACCTCGGTCCCGGGTGTGGGGACGACATAGGCCACCAGTTGGTCACCGGCATGCGGGTCGGCGTGCACGGCGGCGACAACGTCGACGACCCCGTCCGCGCCGCGCAACACCCCCTCGATCTCGCCGAGTTCGATCCGCAGACCGCGGATCTTGACCTGAAAATCCGTGCGCCCCAGATACTCGATGATCCCGTCGCCGCGGCGGCGGACCAGATCCCCGGTCCGATACATCCGCTGCCCCGCGGTGAACGGGTTCGCCACGAACCGATCCGCCGTCAAATCCGGGCGCGCGATATAACCCCGCGCCAACTGCACCCCGGCCAGATACAACTCCCCCGCCACCCCGGTCGGCGACGGGCGCAACCCGTCATCGAGAACCAGCAACTCCGTGTTCGCCACCGGCAACCCGATCGGGATCGACGCCACATCCTTGTCGGTGACCTGGTAGTAGCTGACCTCCACCGCCGCCTCGGTCGGCCCGTACAAGTTGTGCAACTGAGCGGCACTGATCTCGCGCAACCGGGCCGCCACCTGCGCCGGCAACGCCTCCCCCGACGCGAACACGTACCGCAACGACGACACCCGCGCCGCAAGGGGTTCTCCGACATACACCGACAACATCGACGGCACGAAATGCACCGCCGTCACACCGTGTTCGATCATCGTCGCCGCCAAATACCCCGGATCCCGATGACCGTCCGGCTCCGCAATCACCAACGACGCCCCGACCTGCAACGGCCAGAACAACTCCCACACCGACACATCGAAAGTGAACGGCGTCTTCTGCAACACCACATCACTACTGGTGAGCTGGTACTGATCCTGGCGCCAGGTCAGATAGTTCAGCACCGACCGATGCGACACCACCACACCCTTCGGGCGACCCGTCGACCCGGACGTGAAAATCACATACGCCGCAGACTCCGGCCGCAACGGAGCAATGCGGTCCGCATCGGTCACCGGATCCGGCGAGAACTCCGACACATCAAGCTGGTCGAGCCGTACCACCGGCACCGTCGAGGACGATGCGAATTCGTCACGGGCGGTGCTCAGCACCACCACCGGGTGGCTGGTGTCGAGCACGTACTCGATCCGCTCGACCGGGTGATCCGGATCGATCGGGACATACGCCCCCCCGGCTTTGAGGATCGCGTACATCCCGACCAGCAACTCCACCGACCGCCGGACCGCCAACCCGACCCGGGTTTCCGGACCCACCCCGAGACCGATCAAATGCCGGGCCAACCGGTTCGCCCGCGCATCGAACTCCGCATACGTCAGCGTCGTGTCACCGAACACCAACGCCACCGCATCCGGTGACGCCGCCACCGCACGCTCGAACGCCGCGACCAACGTCTCCACCACATCGACGGCCGCCGACGCACCGCCGCCGATATCGGTGACCGACACCGCATCCGACACGATCGCCTCGACCACCCCGTCGAGCCCACCCGCCACCGACTCCACAAACCCCGGAACCACATCACCCAGCACCACCGGCACCAACGCCTCGGCCGGCAACGCCCCACCCATCGCCGCATCCATCGCCTGCAACTGCTCGGCCAAAGCGCGATACGTCACCGTCACACCGTCGAAAACCACCACCGCCCGCTCCGGCTCACACTCGGCGACAGCCGCGACCAAACGCGGAATGTCGGCGACCGTCAGCGTTGGTCGACCGGGGTTACGATCCGACATCTTTGGTTCCTCTCACGCGACAGCACATTCAAAGGCAGACGAATGCACTGGCTAACCTGCCAAGTTGCTGACAGCGGGCGTACGGACGGGGCAATCGAGGCGTTCGGACGCCGCGTTACATCGCTTGGCCATCTTGGTCACGCATCATCGGCCCGCCCCGAGCCCATCGGCCTGGATCAGAGCACTCGTCTTGGCGAGAACATCGGTGAACAGCGCGGCGAGTCCGCTCGCGCCGAGTGCGGGCAATATTCCGGGGACAAGCCCCGAAACTACGACCGTGAGCAACGCGTCCGGCTTGAGTGCTGAGCCCATCGACTTGGACATAGCCTCGATCTTCTCGTGCAGTTGCCGGTAGGTCACGTCGATTTCGCCGTGCGACAGTGCCACCACATCCGGGTGCAGCGGAGCAGCCTCGGCGATGAGGCGTGGCAAATCGGCGATCGTTGCGCGCGGCGCGCGTTCCGAATCGGTCCGAATATCGATGGCACGGATCGTCGCGGTCGGGTTGTTGCTGACCTCGCTGAGCACTCGGAGGAATCGCGCCGCGAAAACTTCGATCGACGCCGCGTCGTAGAGGTCGGATGCGTAGCCGAAACTCAGGGTCATGCCCGACAACTCGCCGGAGTCGCCGCGCTGCTCGATCACGGTCAACTGGATATCGAATTGCGCCCGATCGAGACCGCCGTCGAGCGCGCTGACCTCGAGGCCCGGTAAGGCGAACGACGTCGGAGCGAGGTTCTGGAAGACGAGCATCACCTGAATCAGCGGCGAATAGGCCGATGACCGTCGGACACCCAAGGACTCCACGACGCGGTCGAACGGAACATCGGCATGACCGAATGCTGCGAGATCCTTGTCCCGAGTTTCGAGCAGTACGTCGGCGAACGACTGCCCAGGCGCCAACGTAGTGCGCAGTACAAGGGTGTTGACGAACATTCCGACAAGGTCGTCGAGGACTCGTTCGCCTCGACCAGCGACCGGAGTACCGATCGCCACATCGTTCGCGCCGCTCAACTTCGACAACAGAATCGCGAAAGCTGCATGCACGACCATGAATACGGTCGAGCCGTACTCCCGCGCCGTCTTCGAAATGCGTTCCGCCAGCACAGCATCGACCGAGATCTCGACCGACGAACCCTGCAGCGACTGCCGCGGTGGGCGCGGCCGATCCGGGGATAATGTCGATTGTTCCGGCAGACCGGCAAGCTCTCTCGACCAGAACGTGAGCTGTTGCGCGAGAGCAGATTCGGAATCGTGCTCGTCGCCCAGCACCTCGCGCTGCCAGATCGCGTAGTCCGCGTACTGCACCGGCAACGGATCCCAGCCGGGAGTCTGCCCTTCGATACGTGCGACGTAGGCCGTCATCACGTCACGGGCGAGCGGGCCCATCGAGAAACCGTCACCACTGATGTGGTGGACGACCACGACGAGTATGTGCTCGGTGGGACTCAGTTGGACCAGTCGAGTACGGATCGGGATTTCGGTCGACACGTCGAAGCCACCCGACGCGGTTTCGATGACCAGAGATTCGACCGACGCCTCGGTGCCCCCGACCGGCTCGAGATCGATCGTGACCTGCTTCACGGGCAGCACAACCTGAGTCGGGCCATTCCCGTCGTCGGGATACACCGTCCGCAGGACTTCGTGTCTGGCCAGAACGTCGCCGACCGCCAGGCGAAGCGCGTCGACATCGAGCGATCCCGCCAAGCGGAGTCCGATGACGATGTTGTACGCCGGTGAGGACGTATCGACCTGGTTGATCACCCACATTCGCGACTGCGCCAGCGACAACGGCACTCGCTCCGGGCGTGGACCTGCCACCAACGCAAGCTGATTGCCGTGTCCAACATGCGATTCCACGAGAGCAGCCAACGCAACGACGGTCGGAGCTTCGAACAGCTCACGCACGCCGATCTTGGCGTTCAACGCCGTTCCGAGGCGTGCCATGACTTGTGTCGCGATCAGCGAGTTGCCACCCAAGGCGAAGAAGTCGTCGTCGAGACCGACGCGTGGAGCGCCGAGCACCTCGGAGAACGTGTTAGCGACGATCTCCTCGACCGGATTCGTCGGCGGACGGTACCCGCGCGCTTCGAAGATCGGCGCAGGCAATGCCTTTCGATCCAGCTTGCCGGACGGGTTCAGCGGCATCTCGTCGAGCACGACGAGCGACGCAGGAACCATGTACGCGGGTAGCCGAGCGGCGAGGTCGGACCGGACCTGGTCGGCATCGACTGCGATGTCACCCGCGCCGACGACGTAACCCACGAGCTGATCGCCGGTGTGCGGATCCGACCGGACGACCACGACAGCCTGCGCAACCGAATCCTGTGCGATGAGTGCGGCCTCGATCTCGCCGAGCTCGATGCGGAGACCACGCAGCTTCACCTGGAAGTCTGTGCGCCCGATGTACTCGAGCGATCCATCCGAGTTCCAGGCAACGAGGTCACCGGTCCGGTACATCCGGGCGCCCGGCTCGCCGTACGGGTTGGCGACGAAACGGTCAGCGGACAAGTCGGGCCGCGTCACATACCCGCGAGCCAACTGCACGCCGGCCAAATACAATTCGCCCGCGACACCGACAGGCACCGGCCGCAAACGCGCGTCGAGCACGAATGTCTGGGTATTCCAGACCGGTGTACCGATCGGCACCGCTGCCAGGTCCGCGTCGGTCACCTCGTGGAACGTGACGTCCACGGCGGCCTCGGTCGGGCCGTACAGGTTGTGCACTCGCGCGCCGGTCAGCTCACGCAACCGTTGCGCCGTCTTGCCCGGCAACGCCTCACCGGACGCAAACACACGTGACAACGAGCGCTGTTCGAGTGCCTCTGCGCCGAGTGCATCGACGAACACCGCCATCATCGACGGGACGAAGTGCAGCGTCGTCACGTTCTCGGACGAGATGACATCGAGCAGATACTCGGGATCCCGGTGACCGTCGGGACGCGCGATAACGAGGCGCGCACCGCACTGCAGCGGCCAGAAGAACTCCCACACCGACACGTCGAACGTGGCAGGCGTCTTCTGCAACACCACATCCGAGGAATCCAGCTCGTAGCTGTGCTGCATCCAGACAAGCCGGTTCACGATCGCGCGGTGACTGACGGCCACGCCCTTCGGGCGGCCGGTCGAGCCCGACGTGAAGATCACATAGGCAGTGTTCGACGGCCGCAATGCACTGGTCCGGTCGTCGTCACTTATCGGACCGTCCGCGAAGTCCGCCAGATCGATGGTGTCGATCTGCACCGAGCGAGATCCGACGGGCATGACGAAACCATCACGGCTCGTGGTCAACACGCACACGGGAGCCGCGGTCTTCAGGATGTATTCGGTCCGCTCGGCGGGATGATCCGGATCCAGTGGCACGTAACCGCCACCCGCGGTGACGACGGCGTACATCCCGACCAGGAGATCGAGCGAACGGCGCATCCCAAGGGCGACAAGCGATTCCGGACCCACACCCTCCGAAATCAGATGACGCGCGAGCCGATTGACCCGCGCCGCGAACTCCGCGTACGTCAACTCCGCGCCCTCGAAGCGCAAGGCCACAGCGTCGGGAGTCCGCTCGACCTGTGCTTCGAACATCGAGACCAGAGTCGACGCCGAGTCGACATCGTGGCTGGTGTCGTTCCATTCCGTCAGTACGAGGTTGCGCTCGGCCGCATCGACGAGATCGATATCGCCCACTGCCGCAGCAGGATTGGCGGCCATCGCCGAAAGCAACCGCACCAGCTGATCGGCAATCCGCGAGACGGTCGCTGCGTCGAACAGGTCGCTCAGGTAGCCGGCCTTGACGCGCAGCTGCGAATCCAGTTGCGCAACAAGGGTCAACGGGTAGTGGGTGGCGTCGACCGCCTCGAGCCCAGAGACCGACATGCCGTCGATATCCGACGCCTGCTCCCGGATCCCGGCCGCGTCGACGGGATAGGACTCGAACACGACGAGTGTGTCGAACCGGCTGCCCGGACCCGATGCCGCCTGGATGTCGGCCAAGCCCAGGTAATGGTGGTCCAGCAGCCCCGCCTGCTCACCTTGAACCCGGCTCAACACGCCCGCAACGGTTTCCGACGGATCGAAGCCGACGCGCACAGGCACGGTGTTGATGAACAGCCCGACCATCGACTCGACGCCGGCCAACTCGGGCGGACGGCCCGAGACGGTCGTGCCGAACACGACGTCGGTGCGTCCGGTCATCCTGCCGACGAGGAGTCCCCACGCGGTTTGCAGCACGGTGTTCACGGTGACGCCTGCCAAGGAAGCAAGCTCAACAAGTGCGGCCGTCGCGTTTTCGTCCAACTCGAAGGCATGTTGCGCGGAGAGCGTGGTGATTTCGCGACCGGCGCCGAGCGGCGCGAGAACGGTCGGTTCGTCGAGCCCGGTCAGCGCTTCGCGCCATGCTGCGACAGATGGCGCCTTGTCGCGCTGCGAGATCCATTCCAAATACGTGCGGAAGTTGCCTGCAGGTGGCAGCACCGACGTATCGGAACGGGTCGCGTAGAGGATCAACAGGTCCTTCATCAACAGCGGCATGGACCAGCCATCGAGCAGGATGTGGTGGTTGGTGACGACGAACCGGAAGTCGTCGTCGCTCAACTTGAACAGGGTGAATCGGATCAGCGGTGGCTTCGTCAGATCGAACTGAGCCGTTCGGTCGATCGCGACGAGCCTGCCCAGTTCGGCCAGCGGATCGGACGACGCACTGAGGTCGGTATCTGCCCACTCGATCGGGGCATCCTCGACCACGATCTGAACAGCCGCACCCTTCTCGTCGCTGACGAAAGCAGTGCGCAGGCTTGTGTACCGGTCGACGACCGTCTGCGCAGCCGACCGCAACCTCGCCGAGTCGACCGACCCGGTCAGTTCGAGCACGATCTGCGCGGTGTAGACGTCGATCGACGACCCTGCGAGCAGTGCGTGGAACAATAGTCCGGCCTGCAACGGCGCGAGCGGCCACACATCGCTCAAAGATGGGTACGCGGCTTCCCAGGCATCGATGTCGGATTGCGCGACCTGTACGAGCCGGAGATCCGACGGGGTACGCCCGCCTGCGCCCGGCTGCGAGACGTGCGTATGCAGCGCCGTCAGCGCATCCACCCACAGCGCCGCGAACTCTTCGACATCGGCACGGTCGAGCAGGGTCTCCGGGAATCCGAAGTCGGCGCTCAGCTTGCCGTCGGTGACGATCGAGTTGATGTCGACCGGTGCCATCGCCGGCATATCGGCGTCGGGCGCGGCGTAGAGATCACCAAGATCACTTGCCGGGGTCCAGCCGAGGCCTGCGAACTGCTCCGGAACGTCAGTCGCCGACACCTGACCGAGATAGTTGAAGCTCACCTGCCCAACCGAGTTCTTCGGTAGTTCGGCTGCGGTCTCCGCGTTCAAGTAGCGCAGCATTCCATAGCCGATGCCCTTGTCCGGAACCGCGAGCAACGTCTCTTTGACCAGTTTGATCAATTGGCCCATTGCGGACCCGCCCGCCAAGGCATCCTCGATATCGATGGTCGCGAGGTCGAAGCGAACCGGGAAGATCGTCGTGAACCAGCCCACCGTGCGGGACAGGTCCGCGCCGGGCACGACCTCTTCCTCACGACCGTGGCCTTCCAACCGGATCAGCGTCGATGTCTCCGCCACGCCCCGTCGTGCCCGCCACGCGACCAGAGCCAGGGCAAGTGCGCCGAGAAGCGCATCGTTGACGCTGCCATGGAACAGCGCGGGAACCGTGGTCAGCAGCGACCGGGTCACGTCCTCGCCGACGTCGACGCGCAGTTTGTGCACGGTCGATGCCAGGTCGGTGCCGGGGTCCAGCGGACGGGGCCCGATGAGCGGGTCTGGGCCGTCGATGACGTTGCGCCACATTGCGAGTTCGCGAACGCGTGCCTCGTCGTTGGCCCGTTCGTTCAATGCGTGCGCCCAGCGTCGCATCGACGTTCCCGGCGCGGTGAGCGCGGGAGTATTGCCCGCGGCAACCTGGTACCACGCGGATACGAAGTCCGGCACCAGGATTCGCCACGACACACCGTCGACCGCCAGGTGGTGTACCGCGACGATCAACCGCCCGGTGCGCTCGGGCGATCCTGCCGCCGGTCGTGGATCGAGCCAGACGAACTGCGCTTCGATACCGCGGCTCGGTGCGAGCCTGCCGAGGGCCGAATCGAACTCCTTGACCGCGATCTCGTTGACACGTTCGGGTTCGAGCGTCGACACGAACTCGACGCGATGAACGAGCGCGTCGACATCGATTGCGCCGACCGGCAACGTTTCGAGCCGCCACCGGCCGTCGTCATCCTGGTAGAGCTTCGAGCGGAGCATGTCGTGGCGGTCGATCACGGCGGCGATCGTCGCGACGAGCCGCTCCCGATCGATACCGATCGGCAACTCGAGCACCATCGTCTGGTTGAACCGATCGAAGCTGCCGCCGCGCTCGGTCATGAACGCAACCACTGGCGTCAGCGGCATCTCGCCGATACCGCCACCGGTCAACTCTTGAAGAACGGCAGGTGCATCGGAGTCGACGGGTTTTGCGACCGCAGCAAGGCCTGCGACCGTGCGCTGCTCGAAGACCTGTCGCGGCGTCAAGAGGACTCCGAGCGCTTTCGCTCGCGAGACCAACTGGATGGAAACGATGCTGTCGCCGCCGAGCGCGAAGAACGAATCGTCGATGCCGACGCGTTCGACGCCGAGTACGTCGGCGAACGTCGCGGCGATCGTCTCTTCTAGCTCGTTTCGCGGTGCGCGGTACGCCGCAACTTCAGCGAAGACGGGTTCCGGCAACGCATTCCGGTCGAGTTTGCCGACCGGCGTGAGCGGGATGCTGTCGAGCACCATCACCGACGCAGGCACCATGTAAGACGGCAGGCGACGGCCGACGAATTCCGTCAACTCGGTCACATCGATCGTCTTGTTCGGTGCCGCAACGACATACGACACCAAGTTCGCCGCGCCTGCGGCGTTGCGATGGCCGATCGTCGTTGCGAAGTCGACGCTGTCGTGGCTGGACAATGCAGCGTCGATCTCGCCGAGCTCGATCCGGAAACCGCGGATCTTCACCTGGAAATCGCTGCGCCCCACATACTCCACAGTCTGCTGCGGGGTCCAGCGCACCACGTCCCCAGTGCGGTACATCCGCTCGCCGGGCTCGGCGTACGGATTGGCGATGAAGCGCTCGGACGTCAGTCCGGCGCGTGCGTGATAGCCGCGCGCCAACTGGATACCGGCGAGGTACAGCTCGCCCGAAACCCCTTCCGGCACCGGTCGCAGCCGCGAATCCAGGATCAGCGAACGCATTCCGCGGATCGGGCCACCGATGGTGACCGTCTCGCCCGGCACCAGCGGATCGCTGATGTTCGTCATGATCGTGGTCTCGGTCGGACCGTAGCCGTTGTAGAACTCCCGGCCCGGTGCCCACTTCTGCACCAACTCGGGCGGGCAGGCCTCGCCGCCGGCGACCAGGACGCGCAAGTCGTCCAGCCCGGCCGGATTCATCGATGCCAGCGCTGCCGGCGTGATGAACGCGTGGGTGACCCGCTCGCGCGCAAGCAGCTCTGCGAGCTCGTCGCCGCCGTAGATCGTCGGTGGTGCGACGACCAGCGTCGCGCCCGCGCTCACCGCCAGGAGAAGCTCGAGGACCGATGCGTCGAAACTCGGCGACGCAAAGTGCAAGGCGCGCGACTGCGCGGTGATCCGGTACCGATCACGCTGCTCGGCAGCGTAATTCGCGAGGCCGGCGTGAGTGACCACCACACCCTTGGGGGTGCCGGTCGATCCCGACGTGTAGATCACATAAGCCGGATGCGAGGACCTCAATGGGCGTACTCGTTGCTCGTCACCGATGGGAGCCGTCGACAGTGACTCTGCTTCAGCGGCGATCGAATCCGAATCGATCACCAGCCATTGCACCGTGTCCGGCAGGCCGGCACGGGAGCCAGCGACGGTGAGTCCGACAGTGGCGCCAGAGTCCGTCACCATGTGCTCGATGCGGTCCGGCGGGTAGTTCGGATCGATCGGCACGAAGGCGGCACCCGCCTTCGTGATCGCCCACGCGGCCAACACCGATTCAGTGGATCGGGAGATGCCGACTGCAACCAGATCTTCCGGTCCGATGCCGTGCGCGATCAGCAAGCGCGCCAACCTGTTCGAGCGCGCGTCCAGGTCCGCATACGTCGTCTGCGTTCCCTCGAACACGACGGCTGTGTTGGTCGGGTCGATCGCGACGGCGTCAGCCAACAGGTCCGGCAACGGACGCGACGGAACCGCATCGCCGCCTGCGCGCGACACGAGCGCGGAATGCTCGACAGGCGAAAGGATTTCGATCTCACCGACCGTGGTGTTCGTGTCCGCAGCGACGGCGTCCAGCACTCGGAGCCAGCGCTGTGCGAACATGTCGATGGTCGATTCGTCGTACAGATCGGTCGCGTACGTGATCGCCACGGTCATGCCCGTCGGACCGTCTGAGTCGGACGCGTCCTCCGACAGAGTCAACTGCAGATCGAAGCGAGCGATGTTCTCGTCCAGATCGATCGCGGACACCGTCAGGCCCGGCAGCTCGAGTGTGGTGCGGTCGAGGTTCTGGAACGCCAGCATCACCTGGAACAACGGGTGCCGTGCCTGCGAACGCTCAGGGTCGAGGACCTCCACGAGCCGCTCGAAGGGCACATCGGCGTGACCGAACGCATCGAGGTCTGCTTGACGGACGCGCAGGAGCAGGTCGGCAAACGACTCGGCCGGATCGATCTCGGTGCGCAGGACGAGCGTGTTGACGAACATACCGACGAGGTCGTCGAGCGCGGCCTCGCCGCGCCCCGCCACCGGCGTACCGATGGCAATGTCCGCGGTCCCTGACAGCCGCGCCAGCAGGACCGCGAGCGCCCCGTGCACGACCATGAACAGCGACGAATTCTGCTCGCGAGCGACGCGATTCAGTCCGTCGAGGACTGCCTTGTCGATGGTGAAGGTGGCAGTGCGACCACGGTTGGACGCGACCGGCGGCCGCGGACGGTCCGCGGGTAGATCGAGCTCGTCGGCGATGCCCGTCAGCGTCGTTTGCCAGTAGCGGACCTGCTGTGCGATAAGCGATTCCGGATCGTCCTCCGAGCCGAGTACCTCACGTTGCCACAGCGCATAGTCGGCGTACTGCACCTTCAGCGGTGCCCACGACGGCGATTCGTCACGAACTCGCGCGCCGTATGCCGCCATCACGTCACGCGCCAACGGAGCCATCGAGAACCCGTCACCGCTGATGTGGTGGATCACGATTGCCAACACGTGCTCGGCAGCGCTCGCAGCGAACAGCTGCGCCCGCAGCGGCACTCCGGCACTGACGTCGAAGCCGCCCGACACGAATTCGACGATCGAATCGATCAGCCCGTCCGCGGCAACCTGTCGCACGGGGACGTCTGGCAGCGCCTTCTCGGCGGCGACGACCACTTGGTGCGGCGTGCCGTAGTGCTCGGGATAGTAGGTGCGCAGCGCCTCGTGGCGACGAACGACGTCGATGATTGCCAGTCGCAACGCCTCGCGATCGAGTTCGCCGGACAGCCGGATCGCGATCGGGAGGTTGTACGCGGACGACGATGTGTCGTACTTGTTCAGGAACCACATCCGCTGCTGTGCATAGGACAGCGGAATGCGGTCTGGGCGAGGGCCCGCGGTCAGCGCTTTGTTTCCTGGACCGCCGGTGTGCGATTCGAGCCGCGCGGCAAGCGCCTCGACCATCGACGCCTCGAACAGCACCCGGACCTGCACTCGCGCATCGAGTGCAGCACCGATCCGCGACACCACTCGGGTCGCGATCAACGAGTTTCCACCGAGATCGAAGAAGTCGTCGTCGAGACCGACGCGATCGACCTCGAGCACCTCAGCGAACACAGCGGCCACGATTTCTTCGACCGGTGTCGACGGTGCACGGAACCGCCGCGCCTCGACCGACGGTGCGGGCAACGCCTTGCGGTCCAGTTTGCCGTTGGCGGTCAGTGGAATTGCGTCGACGACAACAAGGGCCGACGGCACCATGTAGGCGGGTAGCAGGTCTGCCGCGCCGTCCCTGACGCCTTCGATATCGACCGTCGCGCCATCGGCGGCAACGACATAGGCCACGATGCTCTGGCCACGCGCGGCGTCGTCACGCACGATCACCGCGACTTGCGCGACCGAGTTCTGCGCCAGCACAGCGGCTTCGATCTCGCCGAGTTCGATACGGAAGCCACGAAGCTTGACCTGGTCGTCCGCGCGGCCGAGGTATTCCAGCTCACCTGCACGGTTCCACCTGGCGAGGTCCCCGGACCGGTACAGCAGCGAGCCGGGCTCGCCGTACGGGTTTGCGACGAATCGTGCAGCGCTCAGGGCAGACTGGCCCAGGTAGCCGCGCGCCAATTGCGATCCCGCAACGTACATCTCGCCCACGACTCCGGCCGGGACCGGAATGAGTCGGGTATCGAGGACGTAGACGCGCAGGCCCGCGATTGCCGTGCCGACGACGCTGCTCTTCGCTGCGTCGGCGGTCGCACTGTCCAGCGCGCGGTAGGAGACATGCACGGTCGTCTCCGTGATGCCGTACATGTTCACCAGGACCGGTGCGTCGTCCGCGTGCCTGCGATACCAGTCGCGCAGGCGGCGGACCTCCAACGCCTCACCGCCGAAGACGACGTAACGCAAGGCGAGCGGCTCGGCAGCCGGCTCGGCGTATCGGTCGACCTCGGCAAGTTGGTAGAACGCCGACGGTGTCTGATTGAGGACCGTCACCCGCTCGCGCCGCAAGAGTTCCATGAACTGTTCCGGCGACCGCGATGTGTAGTAGTCGACGACGACGAGCGTTCCGCCGTGCAGCAGCGGACCCCACAGCTCCCATACCGAGAAGTCGAACGCGTAGGAATGGAACATCGTCCACACGTCGTTCTCGTCGAAGCCGAACTCCGACTGTGTGTTCGCGAACAGCTTGACGACGTTGCGGTGCGGGACGAGCACACCCTTCGGGCGGCCGGTCGAGCCCGAGGTGTAGATGACATAGGCGACGTTCGCCGAGCGCAGAGGCGCCAGCCGCTCGGCATCGGTGATGGGCCCCGCATCGATCGACTCGTCGAGCGTGTCGATGTCGATGACGGGCAACGTGTTCGGCAACACCACGGCACGTTCCGAGCTGGTGAGAACGCATACCGGCTTGGCGTCGGCGAGCATGTACTCGATGCGCTCGCTGGGGTAGGTCGGATCGACGGGCAGGTAGCCACCACCCGCTTTGACCGTCGCAAGCAGCGCGACCACGAGGTCGACCGAACGCGGCAAGGCCACCGCGACAAGCGATTCCGGCCCGACGCCCGCGTCGATCAGATGGCGGGCCACCTGGTTCGCGCGCTTGTCGAGCTCGGCATATGTCATCGAGACATCGCCGAACCGCACCGCTACCGAGTCACCGTGCGCCGCAGCAGCCTGCTCGAACAGCGACACCAGATCGCCTTCGGCGCCGGAATCTGCGCCCATCGAGTTCCACAGCTCGAGCACCTGTGCGCGCTCCGCGGTGTCGAGGATCTCGACATCGCCGATCGGATGATGTGGCTCAGCTGCGACAGCCCGGAGGATCGTGACGAATCGTTCCGCGAAGCCTGCGACCGTCGACTCGTCGAAAAGATCTGTCGCGTAGGTGAACTGACCCGACAGCGGAGTCGGACCAGACCCGCCGTGCTCCTGAATCGTCAACTGCAGGTCGAACTTCGCTGTGCCGGTATCCAAATCCAGCGGTTCCGCGACCAAGCCCGGTAGCGCGAAGCTGCCGCCGAAAGCGTTTTGGAAGGTCAGCGCGATCTGGAACAACGGGTGGTGAGCCTGCGAACGGGCCGGGTCGAGCACCTCTACGAGTCGCTCGAAAGGGACATCCGCGTGACCGAAGGCGGCCAAGTCGGTTTCGCGCGTGGCTGCGAGCAACTCGGCGAACGTCTGTGCAGGATCGATCTGTGTGCGCAACACCAACGTGTTGACGAACATGCCGATCAGATCATCAAGCGCTTGTTCGCCGCGGCCTGCGATGGGTGTGCCGATGGCGATATCGGTGGTTCCGCTCGACCTGGCCGCCCACGCGGCGAGTGCTGCGTGAATGACCATGAACAGCGACGCACCGTTGTCTCGGCCGAGTTCGACGAGACGATCGTGCAGCTCTGCGTCGATCTCGAAGCCGAGTGTGCGGCCGCGGGCGCTGGCCACCTCGGGGCGGATCCGATCTGCTGGGAGTTCCAACACATCCGGCAGATCTGCCAGAGCGTTCGACCAGTACGCGATCTGGTCGGCGATCAACGAGTTCGGGTCGTCTTCGGTTCCGAGTACCTCGCGGTGCCACAACGTGTAGTCCGCGTACTGGACTTCCAGCGGCTTCCAGTCGGGCGCATCGCCATGGGTGCGCGCCGAGTACGCCGTCATCACGTCGCGCACCAACGGACCAACGGAGAAGCCGTCGGCGCTGATGTGGTGGACGACGAGCACGATGACGAATTCGGTCGCGGACAGCTGCAGCAGCCGGGCACGGAACGGGAGATTGTCGGTGAGGTCGAAGCCCTCCGTCACCAGTTCAACAACCCGACCCGGAAGGCCCACGGCGTCGGTCGATTCGATCTCGATCTCCGCGACGACCGATTGGATCGGCAGAATGACCTGCGACCCGGTGCCGTCGACGTCGGGGTAGACGGTGCGCAGCGATTCGTGCCTACCGAGGACGTCACTCAACGCAGCCCGTATGGCACCGACATCGAGGTCGCCCGTCAGCCGCACCGCCACCGGGATGTTGTTCGCGGCGGAATCCGTGTCGAAGCGGTTGAGGAACCACATCCGCTGCTGCGCAAGGGAAAGCGGAATCGTTTCCGGCCGCGGCCAGGGCATCAAAGCCGGCCGGCCACCGGCACCGGCGTGCTCCTCCACGCGGACTGCGAGGGCACCGACCGTCGGCGCCTCGAACAGCGCACGCACCGGCACCTGAGTGTCGAGCGCAGCGCCGATCCGTGACACGACCTGCGTCGCGATGAGCGAGTTGCCACCGAGTGCGAAGAAGTCGTCGTCCAAACCGACGCGGTCGACGCCGAGAACGTCGGCAAGGACCGACGCAACGATCTCCTCGACCGGCGTCGTCGGCGCGCGAAACACCGTCGCCTCGAAAACAGGCGCCGGCAACGCTTTTCGATCCAGCTTGCCGCTGGCGTTCAATGGGAACTCGTCGAGAACCATCACCGCCGACGGCACCATGTAGCTCGGCAACTCGCGACCGACGAACGACAGAAGCTCGTTTACATCGACGACCTCGCCGGCAACCGGCGTCACATAGCCGACGATCTGATCGCCGGTATGGGGATCCGAACGGACCACGGCCACTGCCTGGCCAACCGCTTCGTGTGCCGACAGCTCGGCCTCGATCTCACCCAACTCGATTCGCAGGCCGCGCAACTTGACCTGGAAATCGGTCCGGCCGATGTACTCCAGCTCGCCATCAGCTCGCCATCGGACCAGGTCACCGGTCCGATACATCCGCTCGCCAGGCTTACCGAACGGGTTCGCAACGAACCGGTGGGCGGACAACGCCGATTCGGCCCAGTACCCGTGCGCCAGTTGAGCGCCCGCCAAGTACAACTCGCCAGGCACCTCGGGAGGAGTGACGCCGAGACGTGAATCAAGCACCAGTGCGCGTGAATTCCACACCGGAGAGCCCATCGGCACTGCAGCGCCTACGGGCTCGGGAACCTCATATTCCGTTGCGTGCACGGTGAATTCTGTGGGGCCGTACAGGTTGTGCACGGCAGCGTCGCAGACGCTGCGGATTGCCTCCACCGCGGTCACCGGAAGCGCCTCGCCCGCGACCAACAAAGCCCGCAGCGAGCGCGACATCTCCGGCGCAAGACTGCTTGCAAAGATCGACAACATCGACGGCACGAAGGACGTCAGCGTGACCGACCGCTCGGCAATCACTGTAGCGAGGTACTGCGGGTCCCGATGGCCATCCGGCGTCGCGACGACCATCGCCGCACCGGAAGTCAACGAGCTGAACAGCTCCCAGACAGAAACGTCGAAGGTCGACGGAGTTTTAAACAGCACGACATCAGCCGGTCCGATGTCGAAACGGTCGGTGATCCACTGAACCTGGTTGGCCACAGCCGAATGCGGCACTGCGACACCTTTGGGGCGTCCGGTGGATCCCGACGTGAAGATGACGTACGCGGTGTTCTGTGCGCGCAATGGCGCAATCCGATCCGAATCATGTACTGCCGCAACCGAAAAAGCACTCAGGTCGAGGGTATCGAGCCTGATTGCCGGCAGGGTGGTGCCAACAGCGAAGTCGACGGCTTCGGATGTCAACAGGCAATGCGGAGCCGCTGACCTGAGGATGTGTTCGATCCGCTCGACAGGATGGTCCGGGTCCAACGGCACGTACGCGCCGCCCGCGGCATGAACCGCGTAGATCGCCACGACCAGATCGGTCGAACGACGAATTCCGAGCGCCACCAAGGACTCTGGACCGACACCAACCGAGATGAGGTATCGGGCAAGCCGATTCACTCGGCCTGCGAATTCCTCGTACGACAGCTCGATGCTGTCGTCATACAGGGCGACGGCATCCGGTGTGCGCCGAGATTGTGCCTCGAACATCGATACGACAGTCGTCGGAGTCAGCGTATGCGCGGTCGCATTCCAGTCCGCCAGCACACGACGTCGCTCGAAGCCATCGAGCAAATCGACGTCGCCGACCACCGCGTCGGCACTGGCCGTTGCGGCGTCGAGCACCCGCAGGAAACGGTCCGCGAATATCGCGACCGTGCTCGCGTCGAACAAGTCTGTTGCGTAATTGAACTCCGCGCGGAAGCCCGCGAACGAAGTGCCATTCGGGATCTCGGACAGGGTGAGCTGCAGGTCGACCTTCGCCATCCCGGGGTCGAAATCGATGCTTTCGACCGACAGACCAGGCAGTTCGACCGACTGCATCGCCACATTCTGGAATGCGAGCATCACCTGGAAAAGTGGGTGTCGTGCCCGCGATCGCGCCGGGTTCAACACCTCCACGAGGCGCTCGAACGGAATGTCCGCGTGACCGAAGGCCGCCAGAGCAGATTCCCTTGCAGCAGAGAGCAGTTCGGCAAAGGTCCACGACAGGTCGATTTGCAGACGAAGCACCAACGTGTTGACGAACATGCCGATCATGTCGTCCAGAGCCGCTTCACCACGGCCGGCAACGGGCGTGCCGATCGGAATGTCGGTGCTGTTGGACAACCGGGACAGCAACGCGGCCAGGGCGGAATGCATGACCATGAACAGCGACGTGTTGCTCGACCGTGCAAGGTCCGCCGACCGTCGATGCAACTCGGGAGAGATCGCAAACACGTACGTCGCGCCGCGATCCGATGCGACCACCGGGCGCCGCCGATCCGACGGCAGATCGAGCTGGTCCGGCAGATCCGCCAGCGCCTCACGCCAGAACGCGATCTGTTGCGCTACAACCGAATCGGGGTCGCTCTCGACACCCAGGACCTCACGCTGCCACAGGGCATAGTCGGCGTACTGCACCGGCAGCGGTGCCCACAAAGGCTCTCCGCCATCGACTCTGGCGGAGTAGGCCGCCATGATGTCGCGCGCCAGCGGAGCCATCGACGCGCCGTCCGCTGCGATGTGATGAATGACGATGGCAAGCACATGCTCGGTCGGGCTGACCTCGAACAACTTGGCGCGGAATGGTACCTCGCGAGAAACGTCGAATCCAGCGACGAAAACTTCGCCGATGCGAGCCAACAGTTCGAACTCGGGGACCTCAGCCGCGGACAGGTCCGGGATCACGCGCGCCGTGGGGACGACGAGCTGGTACGGAACGCCATCGTCGTCCGGGTACATCGTGCGCAACGATTCGTGCCGGGCAAGCACGTCGGCGACTGCCACCTGGAGAGCATGACGATCGAGCAGCCCCGACAGGCGAACAGCCAGCGGGATGTTGTTCGCTGCCGACGCCGTGTCGAATCGGTTCAGGAACCACATCCGCTGCTGCGCGAGCGAAAGCGGCACGCGTTCCGGCCGAACGTATGGGACCAGCTCTGTCCGAGTTCGGGTGCCGACGCTCGACTCTGCACGTTGCGCGAGCGCCGCGACATTCGGAGCCTCGAACAACTCACGAACGGTGATCGCCGCATTCAGCGCGACGTTGAGCCTTGCAACGACCTGCGTCGCGACGAGCGAGTTCCCGCCGAGGTCGAAGAAGTCGTCATCGACACCGACGCGGTCGATGCCGAGAACTTCGCTGAAGACACCGGCGACGATCTCCTCCCCCGGTGTAGACGGGGCTCGGAACGCGTGTGCGATGTATTTCGGTTCGGGCAACGCATTCCGGTCCAGCTTGCCGGAGGAGTTGAGCGGGAGCTCGTCGAGCACGACGAACGCTCCGGGCACCATGTAGGACGGCAGCCGCTGCGCGAGAGCGGTTTTCAGACCAGCGGTGTCTACGGACACGCCCGGTGCGCCGACGACGTACGCCACCAACTGGTCGCCCACCGGCGAGTCGGTACGCACGATAGCGACCGCACCCGCAACGGACGGTTCGTTCAGCAGCGCTGCTTCGATCTCCCCGAGTTCGATCCGAAGGCCACGCAGCTTCACCTGGAAGTCGGTACGCCCGATGTATTCGAGCACTCGATCGCCGGTCCATCGCACGAGGTCGCCCGTGCGATACATCCGCTCACCGGGGCGACCGTAGGGATTGGCGACGAACCGCTCGCCCGTCAGATCCGGCCGGCTCGCATAGCCGCGCGCCAATTGCGCACCCGCCATGTACAACTCGCCTGCAACACCGACTGGGACGGGATGCAGCCGCGCATCCAGAACCAGTGCCTGCGAATTCCACACAGGACCGCCGATCGGCACCGTGAGTCCCAGGACGGCGGGCACCGCGTATTCGGTCGCGTGCACAGTGAACTCGGTGGGTCCGTACAGATTGTGGATCGCTGCAGCAGACACCCGTCGGGTCGCGGCCACGGCCGACGCGGGCAGCGCCTCACCCGCAACCAGGAACGCGCGCAGTGACCGCACAGCATCGGGTGTGACGCTGCTTGCGAACAGTGCCAACATCGACGGGACGAAGGACGTCAGGGTCACCTTGTGCTCGGCGATCACGTCCGCCAGATAGTTCGGTTCCCTGTGACCGTCCGGCGTGGCGACCACCATGGAGGCACCAGTTGCCAACGGCCCGAACAGTTCCCAAACCGAGACGTCGAACGTCGGAGGTGTCTTGAACAAGACGACATCCGAGGGGCCGATCCCGAAGCGGTCGCAAATCCAGCGCACCTGATTGGCAACAGCAAGATGGGTCGCCGCTACACCCTTAGGGCGCCCTGTCGAGCCCGAGGTGAAGATGACGTACGCGACGTGACCGGGAAGGAGCGTCCCGAGCCGCTCGGAGTCCGCTATCGGAGCGGTCGAATAGCCTGATACATCAAGAGATTCGAGACTCAGTGTGGACAGATTGTTTAGCGCCGGCTCGTCCGCGTCGGTCGTCAGAATGCACACGGGTCGCGCACTCTCGATGATGTGCGCGATCCGCTCCACCGGTTGATCCGGGTCCAGCGGCACATATCCGCCACCCGCTTCGAGAACCGCATACATCGCGACGACGTACTCGAGCGAGCGCCGCATCCCAAGGGCGACGAGAGTCTCCGGCCCGACGCCTCGGGCGATCAGCGCGCGCGCCAGCTGATGAACTCGTTCGGCAAAACCGTTGTACGACAGGCTCTCCGTTCCGAATCGGACAGCGTCCGCGTTCGGTGTTCGCACAACCTGAGCCTCGAACAGCGAGACCAGCGTCGCGCTCGGGTCGAGGTCTCGCGACGTCGCATTGAACTGGTCCAGAACCAGGGACTGCTCATCCGGATCCAGCAGATCCAGGTCACCGACCGGTACGCCGGAATCCGCCGTCACTGCCTCGAGCACACGAACGAAACGCTCGGCGAAACTGGCGACAGTCGCCTGTTCGAACAAGTCCGTCGCGTAGGTGAATTCAGCAGACAACCCGCTCGACGGCTCGTCGCCGAAGGGCTCCGACAATGTCAACTGCAAATCGAACTTGGCCAGTCGTGCGTCGTACTCGACGCTGGCGACATGCAGACCGGGCAACTCGAGTGCGACGCGGCCGGTGTTCTGGAACGCCAACATCACCTGGAACAGCGGGTGTCGAGCCTGCGACCGCGCGGGGTTCAGGATCTCGACCAGGCGCTCGAACGGAACGTCGGCATGCCCGAACGCCGCCAAGTCCGATTCTCTTGCATCAGCGAGCAATTCGGTGAAATCTCGAGCCGGATCGACACGCATTCGCAGGACGAGCGTATTGACGAACATCCCGATCATGTCGTCGAGCGCGGCTTCGCCACGACCGGCGACAGGGGTACCGACCGGGACGTCCTCGCTCCCGGACAACCGCGACAACAGCACGGTCAGCGCGGCGTGCATCACCATGAACAGCGAGGCGTTGTTCAGGCGCGCGAGCTCCATCAACCGCAGGTGCAGCTCCGCAGAGATCGCGAACGCATACGTCGCACCGGAGTACGACGCGACAGCGGGACGGGGTCGATCCGACGGCAGGTCCAGTTGGTCAGGTAGCTCCGCCAATGCCTCCGACCAGTAGTGAACCTGTTGCGAGATGAGCGAATTCGGATCGTCCTCCGACCCCAGAACCTCGCGCTGCCACAACGTGTAGTCGGCATACTGCACCTGCAGCGACGACCACGCCGGCGCTTCCCAGCTCGTTCGCGCGGAGTAGGCGACCATGACGTCTCGCGCCATCGGTCCGACCGACCAGCCGTCCGCCGAGATGTGATGAACCACCATCGCGAGAACGAACTCGTCCTCGTTGATCTCGAACAGCCGCGCGTGCAGTGGAACTTCGGCTCCGACGTCGAAACCGATCGACGCGAGCGCGATCAACTCTCGATCGAGGTCGTCTTCGGACACCGTGACCGGCGTCAAGTCCGGAACGATCTGGGCGGCGTCGAGGACGATCTGTTCTGGCCCGTGCGGTGTTTCCGGGAACACCGTTCGCAACGATTCGTGGCGATCGATCAGATCGATGACGGCGACCTGAAGCGCTGCGATATCCAGATCTCCCGACAACCTGATCGCAATGGGGATGTTGTTCACAGCCGACGACGTATCGAAGCGGTTCAGGAACCACATCCGTTGCTGCGCAAGCGATAGCGGAATCCGCGCCGGGCGCTCACGCGGCGCGAGTGCGGCTCGGCCACCGTCGCCGACGTGCGATTCGACGCGGGCGGCAAGCGCCCCGACGGTCGTGGCCTCGAACACCATGCGAACGGGGACACGCGTATCCAACGCGGTCCCGAGTCGCGAGGACACGCGCGTCGCGATCAGCGAGTTTCCGCCGAGTTCGAAGAAGTCGTCGTCGACGCCGACTCGTTCGGCGCCGAGAACATCGGCGAAGATCCCTGCGATGATCTCTTCGATCGGAGTCGACGGTGCGCGGAAGCCTCTGACCTCGAAGGTCGGTGCCGGCAACGCTTTTCGATCCAGCTTTCCATTCGCGGTCAGCGGAATCCGGTCGATGACGACCACCGCGTTGGGAACCATGTGCGCCGGCAGCGTGTTGACCAGGGCCGCCTTCAGTTCCGCTGTATCCACACCATTGTCGGCGTGCATCGGAACGATGTACGACACGATCTGAGTGCCCACGACGGTGTCGACGACGACCGTCGCAGAATGCGCCACATCGGCGTTGGCGAGCACAGCAGCATCGATTTCGCCGAGCTCGATCCGGAAGCCACGGACCTTGACCTGGTCGTCGGCACGACCGAGGTAGACCAACTCGCCGTCCGCGGTCCACCGAGCGAGGTCGCCCGATCGATATAGCCGCTCACCGTGTTTGCCGAAGGGGTTGGCGATTTCGCGATCGGCAGTGAGCGACGGCTTCCCGAGATATCCACGCGTGAGCTGTTCGCCGCCGATGTAGATCTCGCCCGGAACACCGACTGGAACCGGTCGCAGGCGTGAGTCGAGCACGAACACGTCGAGGCCAGCGATTGCTCGCCCCACGACGCTGCTGTTCGCGCCGAGCGCGATGTCGCGATCCAGGCTGTGGATCGAGACGTGCACCGTCGTCTCGGTGATGCCGTACATGTTCACCAGGCGCGGCGCGTCGTCAGCGTGGCGTAGGTACCAGTCGGCAAGGCGACGGAATTCGAGCGCTTCTCCGCCGAAAATCACGTAGCGCAAAGACAATTCACGCCGTGATGCATCGGCGTACCGGTCTGCCTCGATCAGTTGGAAAAACGCCGAGGGTGTCTGGTTGAGCACCGTGACCCGCTCGCGACGCAGCAGCTCGAGGAACTGCTCGGGCGAGCGTGATGTGTAGTAGTCGACGACGACCAACTCGCCGCCGTACAGCAACGGGCCCCACAGCTCCCACACCGAGAAGTCGAATGCATAGGAATGGAACATCGTCCACACATCGGTGTGATTGAACCCGAAGTACTTGTCGGTGTTCGCGAAGAGCTTGACCACATTGCGATGTGGAATGAGTACACCCTTGGGGCGACCGGTCGAGCCCGATGTGTAGATGGCGTACGCGATGTTGGCAGGAAACAGTGGCGACAGTCGTTCGGAATCGAGAATCGGCGAGGAGTCGACCGTGTCGTCGTCCAGCTGATCGATCGCAAAGACCGGCAACCCTTCAGGCGCCGCTATGTCAGTGGTCGAGTCCGTCAGAATGCAGACCGGTTCCGCATCCGACAGCATGTATTCGATCCGCTCCGACGGATACGCCGGATCGATCGGAAGGTACGCGCCGCCAGCTTTCATCGTCGCGACCAAGGCGACGATGAGGTCCGCGGATCGCGGTAGCCCAACAGCCACAAGCGATTCCGGCCCGACGCCCGCCCCGATGAGCACTCGGGCCAAACGATTGGCGCGCTCGTCGAGTTCTCGGTACGTCAGTGTCGTCTTCTCGTATCGAACGGCGACGGAATTCGGCCGGGCGGCGACCTGGTGGTCGAACATCGCTACCAGCGTCGATTCGATTCCGGTGTCGCTACCCGAAGAATTCCACACCTCGAGGACCTGACGACGCTCGTCCGCGTCCAGAATCTCCAGGTCACCGACCGGGCGACTCGGGTCCGCGGTGACGTCGGCGAGTATCCGCAAGAATCGATCGGCGAAACTACGGACCGTTGCGGGATCGAACAGATCGGTCGCGTAGGACACGATGCAATCGAGCCCACCCGGAGCGCCGTCGGCAGTGCGCTTTTCGGTCAACGTCCACTGCAGATCGAACTTTGCGATGTCGACGTCGAGTTCCTGGCCCGAGACGGTCAGGTCGCCGACCTGCAGAGTCGTGTTCGCGATCTCCTGGAACGACAGCATCACCTGGAAAAGGGGATGACGAGCCTGGCTTCGAGCCGGGTTGATCACCTCGACCAACCGCTCGAACGGCACGTCCGACTGAGCGAACGCAGCAAGGTCGGATTCGCGTGTGCGCTCGAGCAGTTCGGTGAAACTGAGGTCGCCGTCGACCTGTGTGCGAAGCACGAGCGTGTTGACGAACATGCCGATCAGGTTGTCGAGCGCCTGTTCGCCGCGCCCTGCGACCGGTGTACCGATCGCAATGTCGGTCGTGCCACTCAACCGCGCGAGCACGACAGCAAGTGCGCTGTGCAGCACCATGAACAGACTGACACCGTTGGCGCGGGCCAGCGAGGTGAGCCGGCCATGCACGTCGTCGCTGATGTCGAGACTGACGCGGCCGCCGTGGAAGGTCTGCACCCGTGGCCTCGGCCGGTCCGACGGCAGGTCGAGCTGATCGGGCAACCCCGCCAAAGCCTCACGCCAGTAGGCGATTTCACGCGACGCCATCGAGTCGGGATCGTCTTCGAGCCCGAGAAGGTCACGCTGCCACAGCGTGAAGTCGCGATACTGCACCGGCAGCGGCGCCCAGGTCGGTGCCACGCCTTGCGCGCGCGCCAAGTAGGCGACAGCCACGTCCCGTGACAGCGGGCCGAAGGAGAAGCCATCTGCCGCAATGTGATGCATGACGATCCCGACCGCGTAGTCGGCCTCGTCGAGCTTGAAGATCTGCACCCGGATCGGGAGTTCGTGCGATACGTCGAAACCGGTCGATGCCAGTTGGGTCAGCCTCGCGGGTAGCTCCGACTCCGCGATCGGGACAGCGGTGATCCCGAGATCGACCTCCGATATCGGCAGCACGTGCTGATATCCGCCGTCGCGAGAATCCGGAAAAATCGTCCGCAATGATTCCTGGCGCTCGATGACGTCGGTCATCGCAGCGCGCAGCGCATCGAAATCCACGTCGCCGCGGAGGCGAACGACGAACGGAAGGTTGTAGGTCGGGACCGACGGATCGAACTGGTTGAGGAACCACAGCCGCGCTTGCGCCAGCGACAGCGGCACCCGCTCAGGCCGGGGTCGCGCTACCAGTTCCGGACGCGAAGGATCAATGGGCGCAAACGATTCGACGCGTGCCGCGATCCCCGCGATGGTCGGCGACTCGAAGAGTGCGCGCACCCCGAGTTGAATGCCGAACGCCGCGCCGACACGAGCCACGACCTGTGTGGCAACGAGCGAGTTGCCACCGAGATCGAAGAAGTTGTCGTCTATACCGACCTTCGCCAGCCCGAGGACATCGATGAATACGCCCGCGACGATCTCTTCGGCCTGGGTGCGTGGTGCTCGGAAACCCTTGGTCCCGGCGCTGAAGAGCGGCTCGGGCAACGCTTTACGGTCCAGCTTGCCGCTGGTATTGAGCGGGAACGCGTCGAGCACAACGATCGCGGCGGGGACCATGTAGCTCGGCAGCTTCGTCGACACGAACTGAGCAAGCTCGATCGGATCGGCGCTGTGCCCCGCACTGGACACGACATAGCTGACCAACTGCTCACCGGTCGCCGTGTCGGCCACAAGCGTGACGGCTTGGCTGACGGACGGATGCGAAAGCAGACCGGTTTCGATTTCGCCGAGTTCGATGCGCTGACCGCGGAACTTCACCTGGAAGTCGGTGCGGCCGATGTACTCGAGGACCCCGTCGGCTCGCCAGCGAACGAGGTCGCCGGTTCGGTACATTCTCGTGCCGGGTTCGCCGTTCGGGTCTGCGACGAACCGGTCGGAGGTCAGGTCCGGGCGGCCGAGGTAGCCGCGCGCCAACTGCCGCCCGGCGAGGTAGAGCTCGCCTGCGGCGCCGACTGCGGCGGGGCGGAGTCGCGAGTCCAACACGTACGCGGCGACGTTCCACTCCTGCACCCCGATGGGCACGGTCGTGACGTCGGCTTCGCTTGCCTGCCAATTGGTTACGCTGACCGCTGCCTCGGTCGGGCCGTACAAGTTCTGCAAGCCCGCGGCGCTGATCCTGCGGAAACCTGCGGCGGTTTCCGGCGGCAACGCCTCACCGATGACGAAGACGTGCCGTAGCGATGCGCATTGCGCAGCGGTGGCTTGCGCAACGAAGACCGTGAGCATCGACGGCACGAAGTCAGTCACCGTCACGCCGTTGCGCGCAATGGTGTCCGCGACGTACGCGGGATCGCGGTGACCGTCCGGCGTTGCAACGATCAACTTGGCACCGACGAGCAGCGGCAGGAAATAGCCCCACAGCGAGACGTCGAAGGTGGTCGCCGTCTTTTGCAAGTAGACGTCGTTGGCATCGAGCTCGTACTCGGCGAGCATCCACAACATCTGGTTGACGATCGCGCGATGGGCGACGGCCACGCCCTTAGGCCGACCCGTCGAGCCGGAGGTGTAGATGACGTAGGCGGTGTTGGCCGGCTGCAACGGCGATGTGCGTTCGGCGTCGGTGATCGGACCGTCGTCGAATTCGGATAGATCCAGTGCATCGATCTCGACAACAGCGACGCCTTCGGGCAGATCGACGCTGTCGGTCGAGGTCGTCAACACGCATACCGGCGACGAACTGTCGAGGATGTAGCCGGTGCGCTCGGCCGGATGATCGGGATCGATAGGGACGTAGCCGCCGCCGGCCTTCAGTACGGCGTGCATGCCGATCACGAGATCCAGCGACCTGCGCATGCCCAGGGCTACAAGCGATTCCGGGCCGACGCCGTCGGCGATCAGGTAGCGGGCTAGGCGGTTGACGCGAGAATCGAATTCCGAATACGACAGCTCGCTGCCCTCGAACTCGAGCGCGACGTTGTCGGGCGATTTTCTGATCGCCTCATCGAGGAGTGCAACCAGAGTTGTGTCGGGAACGTCATGGTGCGTCTCGTTCCAGCCGTGAACCGACAATTCGCGTTCGTCGTCGGCGACGACCTCCAGCGACCAGACTTTCGTATCCGGATCTGCCGCCAAGAATTTCGCAAAGAACTGTACGAATCGCGCGTGCTGCCGGTTCGCCTCGTCCTCTGTGTACAGATTCGCGTTGGTCTCGAAATCGATATGGAATTGCGTGCCCGATTCCGATTGCGCAACGGACTGATAGAAATTGACGCCGAGATCCTCGATACTGCCGGTCGAAAGAACGTTGAGGTGGCCCGTCATCGGACCGAGCTCGATTGCAGTTTGGAAAAGCATGATATTCACCCAAGGCCCGAAAAACTCCTTGGTGTTGTGCGTGTCCGAACTCGCATCACGGCGAATGTCTTCGTGGCGATACCGCTGGTGGCGCAGCGCGCCGGTGACCTCGACGGCGACAGCCTTGAGCAGATCGGAAACCGTGGTGTCGTAGCCGACCTTCAACCGCATCGGAACGACGTTGGAGATCATGCCTCCCGAGCGCCGCATGACCGCCGTGGTTCGAGCCGTCACGGGCAGGCTGAGGATGACGTCCTCGGTGCCGGTGATCTGCGCCATGTACGTCGCGAATGCAGCGATGAGCAGGCCGGCAGGCGATGATTCGTGCTTGGCGCCTGCGTCGTCGAGCAGCGCGGATTCCTCCGCAGAGAGCGTGGCGGTCGCAATGCCGTTGATCGGTGTGGGCGCCGCGGTCCGACCGGTCAGGCTGGTGCCGGATTCGAGGCCGCGGACCCGCTCCGCCCAGTACGCCTTGTCCGTCTGAAACCGAGTGCTGTCGCGATAGGCGACTTCGTTCTCGACCATCGCGCGCAGGTCGCCCGGATTCGGCAGCGCCGCTTCGCGACCCTCCACAATCGACGAATAACCCTCGGCGATCCGGTTCACCGTTGTGACCGCGCCGAAGCCGTCGAGAACGACGTGATGAACGCGCTGATACCAGAAATATCGCTCGTCTTCGATGCGGAAAACCGCGCCGATGATCAGCCGATCTTTGACTAGATCGATCGGCTTGCTGTAATCCGCCCGCATCCATTCGATTGCAGCGGCGGCAGGATCGTCTTTGTCCCGATAGTCGAAAGAGGGAATGAGAATGTCGAGCGAGTAGTCGACGACCTGAAACGGTTCACCGTTGCGCTCGACGATTCGCAAATGGCCGGAGCCGAAGCCCTCGCCCGCCAGCTCCGCGCCTCGCAGCAGGATCGCAGGGTCGAGATCACCACGAATGTCCAGGTACTGCGCAATATTGATCGGTACCTCGGGGTCGAGGTGCTGCGCGTACCAGATTCCAAGCTGGGCCGGAGATAGCGGAAACTCGTCCAGCGGCTGCTGCGCATCGCGAGCAGAACTGTCGAATTCCTCGAAATCTTGTTGGTCCAACCTCTACCTCACCTCTGGAGCGCCAAACGGCCCCGAACCACTCCACAACTCCCGACAGAAGCCTATCCAATCGCTGCTGCGCCGTATTCGGGCCAAGTTCGCATATCAATCCGCTAATAGTCCACTGTGGTCTATACGTCTATCTGTTGCGTCCCGTTACATCATGCCGCGTCTTGGCCAACCGACCAGTTCGTCATCTCATCAGCGCGTTCACGCCCGGCCGAGGTGGACGACACCAACAGACATCACCGACAACTGTGTCGAGGGCTCGGGACAGGGGTGATTGCGCACTGGACCAATCTACAGCCCCGGTACGACACGGGCCGTCATCCGACGTCAACCCACCTGACGCGAGTCCGGAAGGAGTCCATCGATGATCTGGCGGGCAGTTCTTCGAGCGTCCGCTTCGCCCAGTTGCATCGCAGTATTCGTCGCGCACAGCACCGCATCTATGTGGAAAGCAACGGTTCTCGCGTCCGCAACGGCCAGCTCGCCCGCCTTGTTCGCACACTCGATCTCATAAGCCAGTAGCGCGAGCCAGTCCGCTCGGTCCTTGACGATTGCGTCACGTACGGGCCCCGGCCTGCTGTCGAATTCCGCCGTCGTCGCGACCCGGAAGCAACCGCCGGGAAACACCGGCTCGGACGCATACCGCAGCCAGCCGTCGACCAAGCTGCGAAGGCGGGCGAGCCCATGGGGGGCATTTCGACTCGGGCGAACGACATTGTCCATGAACACTTCGCGCGCCGCTTCGACGGCCGCGACCTGCAAGCGTTCCTTCGTGCCGAACAACGTCGCCACACCGCTCTTGCTGAGGCCCAGATCAGTCGCGAGCCTGCCGATGCTCAGTCCGGTGAGGCCTTCGACCGACGCGACGTCCGCAGCGTGACGAGCGATCGTCTGCCTCGTGCGGGCGCCCTTGATCAAGCGCTGGTCCGTCGTTGTCGTCTCGGTCACCTGGTCATCTTCCCACTTGCGTAACTATACGATCGATCGTACGGTTAGTTTGCGATCGGTGCAACGACGCACCGTTCCACGAAGTCACACGACCGAGGAGCGATCATGTCCCACATCCACACCGAGGCGAACGATCCGCTTGTCATCGACAACGCGGAGGCAGCGCGACTGCTGCAGGGCGCACCGTGGCGCCGGTTCGCCGTCATGGGCGACAGCGTCGCCGAGGGCATCGGCGACCCGTCCCCCGGCTACGCGACGAGCCCGTGGGCGGACCGAGTTGCCGCTGCACTCCGCGTCGGACAACCCGACCTCGAGTACCTCAATACCGGGCGAATGGGCGCGGCGACGAGAAGCGTGATCCGCCATCAACTCGACCAGGTCATCGACTTCGGCCCAGACCTCGTCCACATCACCTGCGGCGCGAACGACTTGTGGCAATCCGATCCCGACATCGAAGCGCTCGCCCACAATCTGGACCACCTGTTCCGCACAGTGGCCAAACAAGGGGCCCAGATCAGCACCGTGGCATTCGCCGATGCCTTCATCGGTCCGACCATGGGCCCCATGCGTTCGCGGATCCACACACTCAACGAAATCGTTCGCGAACTGGCTCAGGACTACGACGCGATCCTGCTCGACCTCTGGGAACACCCGCTGCGGTTGCGCACAGATTTGCTCAGCGCCGACCTCGTCCACTTCGCGATGTCCGGCCACGCTGTCGTCGCGTCGGAAATGATCAAAGCGCTGGCCACTGCCGCCCAGCCGCGGCACCGCGTGGCGTGATTCGCCCCCGAACGCACGACGTCAGTGCACGACGACCTGCGGGACAGCGGCGGCGTCGACATCCGAAGCCGGGCGCTTACGACGCGGCAACAGAGACGCCGGGATGAGCGTGAGAACGATCAGCACCAGCGCCACGATGAAGGTGTTGCCGAACGAGTCTCCCGCGTGACGTAGGCCTTCTTCGACCGCGCCTGGCGGCAGCTTCTCGGCGATAGACGGATCGCTCTGCGACGCGATCGCCGGACCGGAGAACGCGTTCTGCTTGATCAACGTCGTCAGCACGACCGACATCGTCGCCGTACCGATGGAACCCGCGATCTGGTTGACGATGTTCATCAACGTCGATCCACGCGCAACCTGCTGGTGCGTCAGCGTCGCCAGCGCGGCGGTCATGATCGGCATCATCGTGCAACCCATGCCGAGGCCCATCACGAACAACGCGCCGATGAGGAACAGGATCGGCGTATCCAGGCTCACTTGGGTGAATGCGGCCATACCGATCGCGAGCAACGTAATGCCGAACAGCACGATCTTCCCCGGACCGATCTTGTCCACGAGTCGGCCTGCGATCGGCATCGTGATCATGGCGCCCAAGCCCTGTGGGGCAAGCAACAGACCCGCGTGCAGCGTCGATTCACCACGGACCTGCAGGAAGTAGCTCGGGATCAGAATTCCGGCGCCGAAGAACGCGATCGCGAACAGCAACATCGAGACGACCGCAATCGTGAGGTCGCGGTTCTTGAACAGATGTAGGTCGATCAGCGGGTGAGTCGTGCGGAACGCATGGAAGACGAATGCGATCACCAGCACAGTGCCGGTGATGGCCGGAATGAGCACGCGCGCCGACGCGACGGTTCCGGTATTCGGCGTCGACGAGACACCGAACAAGAACAGAGCCAAACCTGGTGACAGCAACAGCATCCCGAGGAAGTCGAACGATTCCGAGGGGGACGGCTTGTCGGACGGAAGGATGAACACCGCGGCGATGAGCGCGATCGCGCCGATCGGGATGTTGATCAAGAAGATCCAGTGCCAGCTCGCGCTCTCGATCAGCCAGCCACCGAGAATCGGTCCACTGATCGGACCGAGCAACATCGGCACGCCGAGGACCGCCATCACTCGACCGATCCGTTGCGGACCAGCCGCGTGGGTCATGATCGTCATGCCGAGCGGCATCAGCATTCCGCCGCCGAGTCCTTGCAGCACTCGGAACCCGATAAGGGACGTGATGTCCCAGGCGAAGCTACACAGCACCGAGCCCGCGACGAACAGGACGAGCGCGGTGATGAACAGCCGCTTTGTCCCGAAGCGATCGGCGGCCCAGCCGGTCAGCGGGATCACGGTGGCCAACGCCAGCGTGTAACCGGTCATCGACCACGCGGCCAAGGCATAAGTGGTTTCGAAGACGTGCTCGAACGTTGGAATGGCAACGCTCACAACGGTTACGTCGAGGATCGACATAATCGCCGCGAGAACGACGACACCCGCGATCTTCAAGACGTCAGCATCGAGCTTGTCCGAATTCGGGTCCAACGTAGGCGGGGAACTATCCGGAGGTGAAGTCACCACTTGACCCTTGCAGGTTATTCGCAGGGAATCCAGAAAATTCTTGGCGATCTCGGCACGAATCGTACAAATGGGACTCGCCTACCCGCTCAGGCGCCAGCGGCCGACCGACCAAGATCACCGCAGCCTGCCGAAGCTGCGCGCGTTCGACCTGATCGGCAATATCGGCGAGGGTGCCGCGGAGCACTAGCTCACCGCGCTGGCTCGCGCGATAGACGACTGCGACCGGACAGTCGATGCCGTAGTCGGCAACCAGCTCCGTAGCGAGCTCGCGGATCCGCGTGATCGCGAGGTGCAGCACCAGCGTCGCTCGGGTGCGGGCGAAGTTCGCGAGCGCCTCGGTCTCCGGCATTGCCGTCGACCGCGCCTGCGCTCGCGTGAGCACGACGGACTGCGTCAACTCAGGGACCGTCAACTCGGCACCCAGGACCGCCGCTGCCGCCGCATACGCCGGCACGCCGGGCGTCACATCCCACGGCACCCCGGCTGCGTCGAGTCGCCTCGTCTGTTCCGCGAGGGCCGAGTAGATCGACGGATCACCCGAACACAGCCGCGCGACATCCCGACCGGCTTCGTGCGCCTCCACGAGGTGAGCGGTGATCTGATCCAGATCGAGGTGTTGGGTGTCCACGAGCACGACGCCGTCGGGGCAATGCGCCAACACTGCGCCGTCGATATAGGTCCCCGCGTACAGGCAGACCGGGCTCGCACCGAGCAGATGTACCGCGCGCAACGTCAACAGGTCCGCCGCGCCCGGCCCGGCGCCGATGAAATGGATTGTCACGCCGTCCAACTCCTGTTCATACCGTCACCCTCTTCGTCGGGGTCCTCGGATGTCGATGCAATCCCCGGACCTGTACGTTTGCATGCCGGGCCGTTCAAGATCGAAACAGTTCGATACCCAGTTGTGCCGCAATAATGCCGTCGCCAGCCAGCGTGTACATGCGCCGGAACTTACGCCCTATCAGATCCCCTAACAGAAACCGGCAAGGAGTTTGTTACTCGGCGATTCGCGGACGAAGCATCGCCCATCACGTCATATATTCGACCGGACGCCCGCAAAGGCGTCTGATACACACTCACTTGATTAGGTAGGTGCACCCATGGCGAGCAAATCGACATCGCCGATCGCGGACTCCTCGCCGACCCGCAGAAAGGCGTTCGCAGCACTGGCGCGGGTAGCTCGCCCTCGCTCACGCAAGCCGAGTCCCCCACCATCGGCACCCGCACCACAGCCGGTACTGGCCAACACAACGTCCGACGACGACAGCGATGCCGATACGACGCTCGATCAGCCGGCAACCCTTGCGCCGGACCATCCCGAATCCCTGGCCGTGCGACGCACATTAGCGTCGCGCCTGGCGAACAACGGTGACATCGACGGCGCGGTCGACCGTTACGAAGAATTGCTCGTCGACCAGGTTCGCGTCCTTGGCGCCGATCATCCCGACACTCTCGCGACGCGAAGCAACCTCGCCTACTGGCGGGCTAGCCGTGGCGACATCGCTTCCGCTGTCGCCGCATACGAAGGTCTGCTGCGCGACCACGTTCGCATCCTCGGCAACAACCATGCCTCGACGCGGCGAACCCGCGGCGACCTTGCTCAGTGGCGGGCGCGCGGTGGCGACGTAATAGGTGCCGTCGAGGAGTACGAACGCTTACTCGGCGACTTGATCCGCGACGTCGGCGATTCGCATCCCCACACGTCCATGACGCGCATCAACTTGGCTCACTGGCGGGCTGTACTGCGCTGAGCCCCGACCGCCGCGTACCAATCGAGCAACTCGGGCACGTCGACGGCACTCCGCTCGACGATCCTCGCGGCGTCCGCACCTTGGAACAGCCGTTTGATGGGGACTTCGAGCTTCTTGCCCGTTCGCGTATGCGGAATCGCGGGTGCGACGATGACCTCGTCCGGCACGTGGCGCGGTGAAGCCTCCTCACGAACCGCAGATTTGATCCGCCCGATCAGCGCGTCGTCGAGTTCGACGCCGTCGACCAGCACGACGAACAGCGGCATCCAATACCCGCCGTCCGGCTGCTCGGCACCGATCACCAACGACTCGACGATTTCGGGCAGCTTCTCCACAGCTTGATAGATATCCGCGCTGCCCATGCGAATGCCGTTGCGGTTCAGCGTCGAATCCGACCGGCCGTGCACCGCGATGGCCCCGTGGTCGGTGATCGTGATCCAGTCGCCATGACGCCACACACCGGGATACGTGTCGAAGTACGCATCGTGATAGCGATGACCGTCCGGATCGTTCCAGAATCGCACCGGCATCGACGGCATCGGCTTCGTGATCACCAACTCGCCGACCTCGCCGCGCACCGGCAGGCCCTCTTCGTCGTACGCGTCCAGCGCTACCCCGAGATACGGTGCCGACAGCTCACCCGGCCATACGGGAACGGTCGGGACCGCGCCCATGAACGCAGATACGACGTCGGTTCCGCCACTGATCGACGCAACTGGAACCTGCTCGCCGACGTTGTCTCGCAACCACATCGACGACGACGTCGGCAACGTCGAACCGGTGATTCCGACCGTCCGCAGCGCGCTGAGATCGTGGTCGGTCCGCGGTACCGCGCCCGCCTTCGAACATGCCAGCACATACCCCGGACTTGTGCCGAGGACCGTTGCCTTCAGCCGGGAAGCGAGCTGCCACAACGCATCCGGCGTGGGATAGGTCGGGCTGCCGTCGTAGCAGACAATGGTCGAGCCCACGAGCAATCCGGCGACCTCGAAGTTCCACATCATCCAGCTCGGACTGGTGTACCAGAAGAAGCGATCCTTCGCGGAGAGGTCCATGTGGAAGGCGATCGACTTCAGATGTTCGAGGACCACCCCACCGTGGCCGTGCATGATGCCCTTGGGCAAACCCGTTGTGCCGGAGGAGAAGACCACCCACAACGGATGATCGAACGGCACCGGCACGGTCGTCAGTTCGTAGTCGCCGTCGGTCGCCGATTCCCAAGCAACGGTGCCGTCGACCGGCTCGCCGAGCCGCGAGACGAGCACGGTTGCGACCAGCGACGATAGCCCGGTTCGCAATTGTTCTACTGCGTCGGTGCGGTGCTGCTGCTTGCCGTTGAAGCGATAACCATCCGCGGTGACAAGCACTTTGGGGTCCAGCTGACCGAGGCGATCGAGTGCCGCGGGCGCGCTGTAGTCCTGACCGCACGCGCTCCAGATCGCACCAAGACTCGCGGTGGCGAGGAAGGCTACGACGGCCTCCGGAATGTTCGGCAGGTACCCCACGACGCGATCGCCGGCGACCACTCCGAGTTCGGCAAGCGTGCGTGCCAGCGCCGCGGTCTGGCGCTGCAACTGCGCCCACGACACCTCGACGTCGTCGCCGTCTTCCTGCGCGTAAACGATGGCCGGGCTATCGGCTGTGACGTTCCGGAAGACCTGGTCGACGTAGTTGAGTCGCGCGTCGGGGAACCACTTCGCACCGGGCATCACCGCGGACTCGAGTGCGGGGCCCGGATCGGGCGACAGGATGTCGAAGTAGTCCCACAGTGCGGTCCAGAATTCGTCGATGTGGGCCACCGACCATTCCCACAACGAGGCATAGTCGCCGAACGACTCCCCCGCGCGCGGACCGACGAACTCGGCGAACGCCGTGATGCGCGCCTTGCGAATGTCCTCGTCCGACGGCGTCCACTGCGGTTGCGCGGTCATCGTGCCCGCCGCACGATCTGCTCGGCGTGGCGCAGCACGGGCGCATCCACCATTTTTCCTTCGAACGCGAATACTCCGCGTTCGGTCTCCGCTGCCTGCAAAACCCTGCGGGCCCAGTCCGCTTCGCTGTCCGACGGCGCGTAGGCCTGCCTGATCACGTCGACCTGGGTCGGGTGGATCGCGACCTTGGCATCGAAGCCGACGGCGACGGCGTCGAGCGACTCGGTCCGTAGGCCGTCGAGATCTTTGATGTCGATGTACACCGAGTCGAGGGCAAAGCGGTCGTTCGCCTTGGCTGCAAGCAGCGACGTCGACCGGACATGTTGGGCCACATGTCGATAGAGCCCATCATCGCCTCGGCTGCTGTTGCCGCCGAGGCCCGCGACCAGATCTTCGGCACCCCACATGACGCCGACGCAGTTCGCGGCATGGGTGATCTCGTTGACCGCGAGTGCACCGCGCGGCGATTCGATGAGCGCGATCACGTCTCGCGGAGCGAGCGAGCGGACCTGTTCTGCTGATTCACATTTCGCGAGCATGACCCGCGGATACTTCGTTTCGAGCAACGCCGCGAGATCGTCGGCGTGCGCGGGGGTCCCCATCGCGTTCACCCGGACCACGGTGCGCTCGGGGTCGAGCGGATGCTCGACGATGTTTCGGCGCGCGGCATCCTTGTCGGTCGCGGCAACTCCGTCTTCGAGATCGAGAATCACCACATCGGCCGCTGCGGCCGCTTTCGAAAAGCGCTCCGGACGGTCGGCCGGGCAGAACAGCCAGGCCGGACCAGGAGGGGTCCATGTCACGATGTCGGTGCCTTCCGAACCAGGGTCTTGCGGACTGCGGTGGCGACGACGTCGCCGTGCTGGTTTCGACCAGTGTGCAGGAACGTCACGATGCCTTCGCCGGGGCGGCTCTTCGATTCCCGTTTCTCCGTCACAACCGTCTCGCCGTACAACGTGTCGCCGTGGAAAAGCGGCTTGGGAAAGGCGATCTCGGAGAAACCGAGGTTGGCGACGATGGTGCCGTGGGTGATGTGGGCGACCGACTGCCCGACCAAGGTCGCGAGGGTGAACATCGAGTTCACCAGGACCTTGTTGAACGGCGGCTGCTGCTCACTGAACGCGGCGTCCAGATGGATCGCCTGATTGTTCATGGTGAGCGTCGTGAAGAAGACGTTGTCGGCCTCGGTGATCGTGCGCCCTGGGCGATGCTTGTAGACGACGTCGGTTTCGAATTCCTCGAACCACAGGCCGCGTTGCACTACATGGCGCATTACAGTCCCGCCTCGCGCGCGATCAGCATCAACTGCACCTCGGTCGTCCCTTCACCCAGCTCGAGGATCTTGCTGTCACGATAGTGGCGCGCGACGGGGTATTCGTTCATGAATCCGTATCCGCCGAAGATCTGGGTGGCGTCGCGCGCGTTGTCCATCGCGGCTTCGCTGGCAACGATCTTCGCGATCGACGCCTGCTTCTTGAACGGCTTGCCGGCCAGCATGCGGGCGGCCGCGTCGTAGTACGCGGTCCGGGCGACGTGTGCTCGGACCTCCATCCGTGCGATTTTGAAGGCGATCGCTTGGTTGCGGCCGATCGGCCGGCCGAAGGCTTCCCGCTCCTTCGAGTACTTGATGCTCTCGTCGACGCATCCTTGGGCGGCGCCGACGCTCAATGCCGCGATGGCGATGCGGCCTTCATCGAGGATCCGCAGGAAGTTCGCGTAGCCGCGGCCGCGCTCGCCGAGCAGATTTTCCTCGGGAACGCGCACGTCCTGGAACGTCAACGGGTGGGTGTCGGACGCATTCCAGCCGACCTTGTTGTACGCCGGTTCGGCGGTGAAACCAGGTGTGTCGGTGGGAATGAGGATGGCCGAGATTTCTTTGTGCCCATCATCTTTGGTCCCGGTTACCGCGGTGGCGGTGACCAAGCGGGTGATGTCGGTGCCCGAGTTGGTGATGAACTGCTTGTTGCCGTTGATGATCCATTCACCACTGTCGAGCTTGGCGGTCGTGCGGGTCGCTCCTGCGTCGCTGCCGCCACCGGCTTCGGTAAGACCGAAGGCCCCCAACGCTTTTCCGCTCGCGAGCAGCGGCAGCCATTCCTGCTTCTGCGCTTCGTTGCCGAACCGGTACACCGGCATCGCGCCGAGGGAGACACCGGCTTCCAAGGTCACCGCGACGCTCTGGTCGACCTTGCCGAGTTCTTCCAAGGCGAGGCACAGTGCGAAGTAGTCGCCGCCCATGCCGCCGTATTCCTCGGGGAACGGCAGACCGAACAGGCCCATCTCCGCCATACCTTCGACCACTTTGTAGGGGAAGGTGTGATTGGCATCGTGTTCGGCCGCAACGGGTGCGACGACCGTCTGGGCGAAGTCGCGCACGGACTTGGCAAGCTGCAGGTACTCGTCGGGCAGTTCGCCCGTCGACAAGGTGTCGGTCATTTGGAATCTTCTTTCGGTGTGATGCGAGCGAGGATCTGGTCGACCTTCACCTGGTCGGCCGGTTTCACGAGAATTTCGACAGTTCCGTCGATGGGTGAGGTCAGCGCGTGTTCCATCTTCATGGCCTCGACGACGACGAGCGGAGTTCCCGCAGTCACTTCCGCACCGTCGGCAACGTTCACCGCGATCACCGCTCCCGGCATCGGGCTGGTGATCACCGCTTCGCCGGCGTGCTCTTCACCAGCACGAACACTGACTTCCTGCACCTCGCGGACCATCGCGGTCCCGTCGATGCCGGCGAGCCAGATGTTGCCGTCCTGGGCAGCCACCAAGTAGTCGCTGCGCAGTCCGTCGATGGTGACCGAGAGCCGTGAACCGTCGAGTTCAGCTGTCAACGAACGGGATTCGCCGTCCTCGACGGCAACTCGCGCGGCGGTGGGCGTGCCGGTAATGCGTACGTGATCGGTCCGCAACGGCGTCGAGAGCCGGAAGCTCGTCGGTGCGGCGTCGCCGATCCGCCAGCCAGTTGGAACTGCCCACAGATCGGCGTTTTCGCTCGGCCATCCGGTGAGCCAGCGGTAGACGCCGGCAGCGACGAAGGCGTCTTCGGCCGGGTCGGCGGCAGTGAATTCGTCGACTCGACGGTCCAGCAGGCCCGTATCGAGTTTGCCCGCAACAACATCGGGATCGGCAAGCAGGAACCGAGCGAACTCGATGTTGGTGACGACGCCGAGCACAGCGGTCTGTGCCAGGGCGCGGTCGAGCTTGCGGAGGGCACCGGCGCGATCGTCGGCGTGGGCGATGACCTTGGCCAGCATCGGGTCGTAGTCGCTGCCGACGACGGTCCCGCGTCGCAGACCGGAGTCGACACGAACCCCCGGACCGCTCGGCTCGACGAGGTCGACGACCACGCCTCCGGTCGGCAGGAAGCCACGGGACGGATCTTCCGCGTAGACGCGGGTTTCGATCGCGTGGCCGGTCATGGTGACGTCGGCCTGGCTGATCGACAGCTTCTCCCCTGCCGCGATCCGAACCTGCCATTCGACGAGGTCGACGCCGGTGACCAACTCGGTCACGGGGTGCTCGACCTGGAGCCGGGTATTCATCTCCATGAAGAAGAACTCGTCCGGCCGGTCCGCCGACACGATGAATTCGACTGTGCCTGCACCGGTGTAGTCCACGCTTCGCGCCGTGTTGCATGCGGCTTCGCCGATTCGCGCCCGCGTCGCCTCGTCGAGCAACGGCGACGGAGCTTCCTCGATCACCTTCTGATGGCGGCGCTGCAGACTGCACTCGCGCTCGCCGAGATGGATGATGTTGCCGTGCTCGTCAGCAAGAACCTGGACCTCGATGTGCCTGGGCCGCAACACGAATCGTTCGAGAAAGAGAGTGTCGTCACCGAAGGCCGACGCTGCCTCACGGCGTGCACTCGCCAACGCTTCGGCAAGCTTCGCCGGCTCCTCGACGAGCCGCATACCTTTCCCGCCGCCGCCTGCTGACGGCTTCACGAGCACCGGATAACCGACCTCGGCTGCAGCACTGATCAATTCTTCGTCCGTCAGGCCGGGCCGGGCGATGCCGGGAACGACGGGAACACCGAACTCGACGACAGCATTCTTCGCCGTGATCTTGTCGCCCATCACCTCGATCGCGCGAGTCGACGGACCGATGAACGCGATGCCCGCCTCGGCCAACGCTGCGGCGAATTTCGGATTCTCCGAAAGGAATCCGTAGCCTGGATGCACAGCCTGTGCGCCCGAACGCTGTGCAGCGGCGACCACCTTGTCGATGTCGAGGTAGCTCGCTCGTGCCTGAGCCGGTCCGAGCAGGATCGCGGTATCGGCTTCGGCGACATGACGCGCACCCGCGTCGGGCTCGCTGTACACCGCGACCGAGCGGATGCCCATGGCACGCAACGTCCTGATGACGCGGACCGCAATTTCGCCGCGGTTGGCGACCAGCACTGTATCGAAAGACATCTCACTCACATCCTGAAGACGCCGTAGGAGACCGGCTCGATAGGCGCCTGCGCGCACACCGAAAGTGCCAGTCCAAGAACAGTTCTGGTATCGGCGGGGTCGATAACGCCGTCGTCCCAGAGCCGTGCGGTCGAGTAGTACGGATTGCCTTGCGTTTCGTACTGTTCGCGGATCGACGCCTTGAACTCCTCTTCGTCGGTGCCGGTACGAACTGTCGACAGCACCGATGCCGCCTGCTCGCCACCCATCACCGAGATTCGGGCGTTCGGCCACATCCACAGGAACCGCGGCGAATACGCGCGACCACACATCGAATAGTTACCGGCTCCATACGACCCGCCGATGATCACCGTCAACTTCGGGACGCGAGCGCATGCAACCGCGGTCACCATCTTGGCGCCGTTCTTGGCGATGCCGCCTGCCTCGTAATCGCGACCGACCATGAAGCCCATGATGTTCTGCAGGAAAATCAAAGGGATGGAACGCTTGTCGCACAATTCGATGAAATGCGCTCCCTTCATGGCAGATTCGCTGAACAGAATGCCGTTGTTCGCAATGATTCCGACAGGATGGCCGTGCAGTCGCGCAAATCCGGTGACGAGGGTCTTGCCGTATTCGGCTTTGAATTCATGGAATTCGGACCCGTCGACCAGTCTGTCGATGACGTCGTGCACGTCGTATGGCATGCGCGGGTCGGTCGGGACGACGTCGTAGAGCTCGTCAGCGGGAGCCAGCGGTTCGACGGACGGGATTACGTCCCACGGTCGTTCGGTGCGCGGTCCGAAGGTCGACACAATGCGCCGGACTATACGCAGCGCGTCCTGATCGTCTTCTGCGAGATGGTCTGTGACACCGGAGATCTTGGAGTGCAGGTCACCACCGCCGAGTTCTTCGGCCGTGACGACTTCGCCGGTCGCGGCCTTCACCAACGGCGGTCCGCCGAGAAAGATCGTGCCCTGATTGCGCACGATGATCGCTTCGTCGCTCATCGCGGGGACGTATGCACCACCGGCCGTGCAGGAACCCATGACGGCCGCGATTTGCGGAATACCCTTGGCGCTCAAGTTCGCCTGGTTGTAGAAGATTCGGCCGAAGTGTTCACGATCGGGGAACACCTCGTCCTGCTTCGGCAAGAACGCGCCGCCGGAGTCGACCAGGTAGATGCACGGCAGATTGTTCTGCAGCGCGATCTCCTGACCGCGAAGGTGCTTCTTGACCGACATCGGATAGTAGGTGCCGCCCTTGACGGTCGCGTCGTTGGCGATGATCAAGCACTCGCGCCCGGACACCCGGCCGATGCCTGCAATGACGCCGGCACCAGGCGACTCGTCGTTGTAGAGACCGTTCGCCGCAAGGGGCGACAGCTCGAGGAAGGGGCTGCCCGGATCGAGCAACGTGTTGACGCGGTCGCGCGGCAGGAGTTTGCCGCGGCTGACGTGCCGCTCTCGCGAGCGCTCGGGACCGCCGAGCGCTGCCGCAGCGAGTTTGCTGCGTAACTCCGCTACCAAGGCTTCGTGATGTGCCCGGTGAGTACTCACAGCCATGCTGCCACTTTCGCCGTGTTGGGTTAATGGTCAATAACTGAGATCTAAGATAACCTTCATTAACTGAGTTGTCCAGGGAAGGGTCCGAACATGAGCGCAGAAGTCGCCCCGACCCGTCGCGAACAGATGAAGGCAGACCGTCGCAGCCGCCTGCTGGAGGAGGCTGCACGCCTCATCGCCGAGCGCGGCTTCCTCGGTGTTCGACTGGAAGACCTCGGCGCGGCGGCTGGCATCAGCGGTCCGGCGGTATATCGACACTTCCCCAATAAAGACGCGGTGCTGGTCGAACTACTCGTCGGCGTCAGTCAGCGATTGTTCGACGGTGGCACTGCCGTTGTAGCGCAAGCCGATTCACCCAGCGAGGCCATCGAAGGGCTGATCGAGTTCCACCTCGACTTCGCCTTCGGCGAGCCCAACCTCATTCGCATTCAGGATCGCGACTTCGAGAACCTGCCCACCCCCGCAAGACGACAGGTCCGCAAGTCGCAGCGGCAATACGTCGAGGTGTGGGTCCGGGTGCTGCAGCAGACCGACGACACCCTCTCCGAATCCGACGCCCGAGTGAAAGCCCACGCCACCTTCGGCCTCATCAACTCCACGCCCCACAGCGCGAACCCCGCGACCCCCACCCAGGCGCGACGGATCCTGCGCCAGATGGCGACCGCAGCCTTGTCACCCTCGTGAGTCTTTTAGGAGTCTAGGGACTCTGTGCTGTCTACATACATGTGGCACAGATATGTCTACATACATGCGGGACACATTCTAGGCCGCGAGGTGGAGTTGGCCTTGGTATCGCTTGGTCGGATCGAGCATCAGGTGGCCGAT
>NZ_VCQU01000005.1 GCF_012932915.1 Antrihabitans stalactiti
AACCGATCTGGGCATGAACTGATCCAAGCCCGGTCTCAGGTGCCATCACCTACGCATCCAACAACCTGTCCCACATGTGGGTAGACATCAGATGTCCCACATGTGTCGAGACTGGACAGAGTCCCTGGACTCCTAAAAGACTCACGACCGTCGGAGGTCGGCTGGCGCTGACGATGCATGGGACGGCCGAACAATGGTGTCCACCGCCTACCTGCGAATTCTCCCACCGAACAAGATCAGTAGATTTAGGCTGGCGAGCATGCATGTACTCGACGGCGGTGGGCATGGGTCTGGCGGCTTTTCGCGGAGATCAGCGATTGCGGGATCGTTCGCAGCGGTTGTCGGTGGGGCGTTGTTCAGTGCAGCGGCATGCAGTTCGGATTCTTCTGACTCGGCGTCGGAAACGACTGCGGCGCCTGCGCCCGAGGCAGCCCCGAAGTTGCCGGACACTGCGCTCATCACTCTGGGCGTCGCTGCGGGTCCGCCGCCGATCCGGGGTCGGATCGGCATTTCGTCAGCACTCAAGATCGGCGACGACGTCTATCAAATCGATTGCGGTCTGGGCTCTTTCAATGCGTTCACCAATGCCGGCCTGAGCTTCGAGAACCTCAAGAGCATGTTCATCACCCATCTGCATACCGACCACATGGTCGACTACTTCAGCTTCTTCCTGTCCGGCGGCTATACGGCTAAACCCGACAAAGCTGCGGTCAACGTGTACGGTCCCGGTCCAGCCGGTGGCCTGCCTGATAGCCAACTCGGCAACCCGAATCCGCCCACCGTCGATCCCGAGAATCCGGCACGTGGGCTCGCATTCACCACTGCCGCGTTGGTGCAGGCATACGCGTACACCAGCAATCTGTTCATCCGCGACATGGGAACCGTCGACATCCAGAACACATTCAAGGTCACAGAGATCGCGGTGCCACCGGGTTCGGACTTCCGCAACAGGTCGCCGAAGACAGATCCGTTCCCGGTAGCCTCCGACGACAACATCGACGTCACCGCGACGCTCGTCTCCCACTACGACGTCTATCCCGCATTCGCTTTTCGCTTCGATCTGAAGAAATCTGGTATGTCGATCACGTTCTCGGGGGATACGACCAAATCCGACAACCTGATCAGACTCGCCAAAGACACCGACATTCTCGTGCACGAAGCCGAATTCAGTCTCGACGATTCGTACTACGGCAACAGGTTTCCTCCGAACTATCTGAAGAACTCACACACGTCGGCCGAGCAGGTCGGCGAGGTGGCTGCCGCAGCCAACGCCAAACACGTGATTCTGAGTCACTATCAGCCGAGCGACCTGCCTGACTCGGAATGGCTCGACAAAGTCGGGAAGCACTACTCGGGCAAGATCACCGTCGGCAAGGACGGCGGAGTTTTCGAGATCTGATCCGCTATTTGAACGACGGAATACGGTCGCCGAAGAGGCGTATCGCGTTCGACGAGCTCACTTTTCGTCGCGTCTCATCGTCCATCGGAAAGTCGGCGAGGAACTGCGCGCCATCGACGTTGTCGTCCATCGGATAGTCCACCGAGAACATCACCCGCTCGGCGCCCATCACCTCGAGCGTGCAGGCGAACGCCGGCGGATTGAAATTGCCACTCGTCGTGACGTGGAAATTGTCGCGGAAATACTCTCCGGGCAGGCGCTTCAGCCGCTTGACGCCGTCGCCACCCAGACCGTAGTAGCGATCACAGCGATACATGTTGAACGGCAACATCTCCCCGAGATGTCCAATGATCATCTGAAGGCCCGGGAATTTGTCGAACAGTCCTGAGTAGATCAGCCGCAGCACGTGCGTTCCGGTCTCGACCGAGAAGCCCCATGATGCGAGGTGCATTCCATCCGCCTTGTACGGCGCGAACCACGCGTCCAGCACCGGCTTGGTCGGCGTCGTCGGGTGCAGGTAGATCGGTGCGTTCAATGCTTCGGCGCGCTCGAACAGTCCTTCGTACGCCGGATCGTCGAGATAGCGCCCCTGGGTGTGCCCGTTGATCAGTGCGCCGACGAGTCCGAGTTCCGTTACTGCGCGCTCGAATTCGGCTGCGGCACCATCCGGATCCTGCGGTGCGAGCGTCGCGAATCCGCCGAAGCGCTGAGGGTTGCCACGCACGGTCTCAGCCAAGTTATCGTTGGCGCGGCGCGCGTAGTCGGAAGCTTTCGCGACGTCGGTGTAGTCCTGCACGCCGGGGTCGAACAGCGACAGGATCTGGAAGTCGATTCCGGCAGCGTCCATCTGCTCGAGCCGCAATGGACCGCGGTCGTACAACCGTTCACGTCCGAGCGGATTGTTCGACTGCAGCCACGTCGCAACCACGTTGCCTTCGCTAGCGGGATCCCACGCGTAGTGTTCCTCGAGCGCTATCAAGGTCATTTTCGTATCAAAGCACGCACGCACGGGCGGCACCGCGAATACGGACAATTGCACGTGGAAGCGGACTATTCTCGACGCGTGGAGCTGAATTTCGGCGCCGGAAACGACGGGCTGTTGGTTCCGGTGATGTGGCTGTTTCTTGCAGTCCTCGTCACGTTCGTGGCGACGCGACTGATCACGCGACATATTCGGGCCAAGTCGAGTCGGGAACCGGCGGAGGCAACCACGGAAGTATTTCGCGACATCACCATTGGCGGTGTGCACATTCACCATCAGGTCTTCGGAATTCTGTTGATGGCAGTCGTCGGAGTCGCGCTGATCGCAACGACTCCCGAAGGCACTGCGCTGTACATCTTTTCGGCCGCGTTCGGAGTTGGGCTCGCCCTCACCCTCGACGAGTTCGCTTTGTGGCTGCACGTCGACGATGTGTATTGGAGTACCGACGGACGTAAATCGATCGACGCAATCTTCTGTGCGCTGGCGATCACCGGTGTGCTGATCGGCGGATCGGAGTTTGTCAGCGGCAAGATCGGTTCATCGGCGTGGTGGGGCTCGATCGGCTACCTACTCCTTGGATTGGCGATCTCAGTCGTCTGCATGCTGAAAGGAAAATTCGTCACCGGAATTGTCGGCGTCATGTTCGAACCTATTGCGATCGTCGGTGCGATTCGGCTCGCGAAACCGGACTCGTGGTGGGCCCGCCGCCGGTATGCCGACCGACCCGCTCGCCTTGCACGCTCGCAGGCTCGATTCGACGACAAATACGACGCTCGCTGGAACCGAATGCGTGACCTCGTTGCCGGCGAACACGGCGCCTCACCCAAACCCTCGTGAGTCCTTTCGGAGTCTATAGACTCCGAAAAGACTCACAACCTATGTGCGGCAATGCCTTCGCGGAAGTAGTCACCGTCGGACAGAGTGGCGTCGCCGAGTGAGTTCGAGTACGCGCGAAACTGTGACTTGCTGACATCAAGTGCGCGTTCGGGTTTTGCGACGAGCTGGCCGGCGAGCGCCGCCACGGCGTCGTCCAACTCGGCATCGCTGACCACCCGATGGACCAACCCAATACGGTGTGCGGTCGCGGCGTCGAAGCGGTCGCACAACATCACGATCTCTCGTGCACGCGATGCACCCACCTCGGCGATGAGTCGCGGGACGGCGCCCCAGGTCATGGGGATGCCGAGGTCGACCTCGGGTAGCGCGAAGGACGTCGTCTCCGTCGCGACGCGGAAGTCGCACGACAGCGCAAGAGCGAATCCGCCACCGAACACATGACCGTGCAGCCTGGCGATCGTGACGACCTCGCAGTCGGCGATCGCTCGGCAGGCTCGGTCGCCGATCTGGGAGCGCCACCGACGTTCCCGTTCGCCGGTCCCGCCGCGGCCGGGCGGATTCTTCAGATCTGCTCCCGCGCAAAAGGATCGGCCACGACCACCGAGCACGATCGCCTTGAGGTCGAAGCGCCGAGCAGCCCCGTCGAACACCTCGGCAATGTCGGTCAATGTCGCGTCGTCCAGGGCGTTCAAGGAGTCGGGACGGTTCAGCCACACCTGCAGCACCGGACCGTCCTGGCTGAGCTCGAGCGTGCTCACGCTGATTTCTCCAGCCGTGCGGGCAGTCGCTCGAGCCTGCGTAACGCAGGGTTGCCGTCCCAGCGGGGCTGCCCGGTGACGGTGATGGCGGCGACCTGGTCTGCGAGGTGAGTCAGGAACAGGCGCGCCTCCATACGCGCGAGCTGCGCGCCGAGGCAGAAATGGATGCCGAACCCGAAGGCGATGTGATCGCTGGCGTCGCGATCGATCCGGAAAGTATCGGGGTCTTCGTAGCGGCGAGGGTCGCGGTTGGCCGCGCCGAAGAGCATCAGTACTCGTGCGCCTGCCGGGATCGTCACGTCGCCGATCGGGTAGTCGCGAATCGCGGTGCGGTAGTAGCCCTGAATCGGTGCGAAGAAGCGGAGGGCTTCGTCCACCGCACCGGATGCGAGCGCGGGGTCGTCGCGCAACTGCTGATACTGATCGGGATGCTCGGAGAACTGCAGCAGGAGGGTGCCGAGCAACGTTGTCGTCGTCTCGTGACCCGCGATCAGAAGCAGCAACGCGAACCAGAACAGCTCGTCGTCGCTGAGGCTGCCGTCCTCGGTCGAGGCGATGAGCTTGCTGAGTAGATCGGTTCCGGGATTCTGCCGGCGGAGTTCGAACTGGTCGTGGAAGTAGCGGTGCAGCGCGGTGACCGACCCGATCATTCTTCCCGCCCGCAGCAGGGATTTCGGATTCCATTCGACGGCCATGCCCTGCAACGCGCCGTCGGACCAGCGGCGAAAGTCGTGCATGTCCGAGTCGGGCACGCCGAGCAATCGCGCGGTCACCCACAGTGGCAGCGGCGCAGCGACGCGCCCGATCAGGTCGTCGGCCGGGAAGCCTGCTGCGTTGGTGACCAGTTCGCGAGCGTAACGGTCAATCTCCGGCTCGAGCTTTGCGAGCGCTTGCGGGTTGAAGTCCTTGACTGCCAGCTTGCGCAGGCGGGTGTGGTCGGGCTGGTCGATGGTCAACATCATCGGCAGCTGGCTGCGCAGCCGCAGGATCCCTTCGGCCGATGAGAGCGCGTCGTGTGCGCGGCATGCGGTGCGTAACTCGTTGTGCCCATTGATGATCCACAGCCCGCGCTTGCGGCTGTAGTGCACCGGACCGGAGGAGTGCAGTGCTTTGTAGGCCGGGAACGGGTCGGCGATCACGTCTCGATCCAGCGGGTCGAAGGAGGTGAGCGGCGCTTTCGCCGGATGGGTGGACCGTGCAGTCAGGGCTGACGCCGCCTCCCGAACACCGGAATCCGCAATCCGGCGCACGACGCCGGCGGCTGTTCGCACATCGGCGATGGTCGTATCGGTCATGGCTGGGTCACTTCCGTCAGGTCCTTCACGGCGTGACGGACGATGAAATCGACAACGGTGTCGCCGTAGCGGCGCCGGAATTCCTGATCCTCAGGGTCGCGCAGGATCGACCACACGGCGATCAGCCCCAACCCCAACACTCCGGTGGCCGCGGCATCGGTATCGAGGTCGGCGCGGAAATACCCACGCCGGATGCCGACGACGTAGTACTGCTCGATCACCGTGTGCATCAGGTCGGTCAGGCCGGACATCCCGCTAACGGCCCGCTCGTCGATCGACGGCAGCTCTCGCATCAGAAACCCGACGCTGCGGTGCTCGACGGCGATCAGGTCGAATGCTTTCGTCGCAATATCGGCTGCACGTGCCCGGTATTCGGCCAGGTCGTTGATCTGCTCCGCGGCGTTGTTGTCCTCGAAGACCTTGCCGAGGCGTTCCATCATCGACGCGACGACAGCGTCGAGCACGTCGCGCTTGTCTTCGAAGTAGCGGTAGAAGGTGCCCTGCCCGACACCGGCTTCCTCGGCGATATCGGACACGCGTGTCGCGTGATAGCCGAGTCTTCCGAACACCTCGGCTGCTGACCGAACCAGCTGCGCTTCGGTGTCGGCGCGCCGTTGCTCGGCCCGGGTGAGCTGGGTTTTTTCGCTCGGCATACCTGGACCGTACAAGCGGACGGACGAGTCCGTCAATATTGCGGTTGTGAGTCTTTTCGGAGTCCAGGGACTCCGAAAAGACTCACAACCTAGTGGGAGATGTGCTGCCCGATGAGCTTGCGAGCTTCGTAATTCGCCTTGCCGTGCAAGTTGGCCAGGTCGAAAGTGGCGCGAACAGAGGCCGTCATGTCGGGGATCCAGAAGCGGTCGGCGATCGGATCCAGAGGCTGCGGGTCAGCCAACTCGATGGTCGCCGCGACGTGACCTTCACCGTCTTTTTCGGTGAGCCGCGCGAGAATAGTGCCGTCGCGTTCGGTGATCTGGGTTTCGCCGAGCATGCTCGTGCGGTAGGGGATGCCGGGCAGTCCAGGCATGTGCATGGTGACCGGGCCGACGTGGCTGGCATGCACGACCGGTGCGCCGACAAGTCGTGCGAATTGCCCGGGTAGCCGGCGTGCAAGTTCGGTTTGCAGCCGATGTTCACGCCTGCCCCACCAGCCGAGGGGGCCGAACCAGTTGTTCGGCGTTGTCGGCCAGCACATGCCACCGAGCACGGCGTCGACGCGACCGCGCAGCCGCGCTGCAGTGCGATAGCGTGCCCACTCCCAGCCGCAGACGAGACCGACCGTGCCCAACGACGGACTTTCGACGACGCCATCGTCGCTGCCGCCGGTGTAGAAGTTCTGCTCCCACATCGTCGGGATGTCCTTGTCGTGGGCATTGACCGTGCCATCCGGTTCGGCGAGCACGTAGTGCCCATAGGCGTCGCCGTCGCGTTCGGACAGGTAACCCCCGCCGACGATGACGTTCAGTTCGCGCGCGAGGCCGGTCAACAACTGATACGGCGCACCGAGTTCGGGCCGGGGCACGGTCCGCATCGCGGGATGGTGCACGTTCGGTGACGACGCCGCCTCGGGCACGATGATCACGTCCGGACCGTGTTGCCGGTGGGCGTCGCGGATGAGGTTTTCGAGCCGGACGAGGTTGTTGTCGACGTCGGCGAGCGCGAGGGCGGGTTGGACGGCGGCGACGGTGATTGTGCGAGCCATGGTGTTCCTATGCGTCGATCGTCAGTGTGGCGTCCAGCGACCGTGAGACGCACGGGTACATGATGTCGGTCCGGGTTCGTTCGGCTGGTCCGATGATGTCGTCCCGATGGTCGGGGCGGCCGCGCAGCACTGCGACCTCGCAACTACCGCAGAGACCGTTCTCGCATGACGCAGGCAAGTCGGGCACCGCGCCACGGATAGCGTCGAGCATCGACATCTCAGCTGTCACCGCGACCGTGGCATTGGACTGAGCCAACTCGACCTCGAACGAATTGTTCTCGCGCGGAGCAGATTCGGTCGGGACGAAGCGCTCGATGTGAGCGGTCACGCGCGGGTGCCGGTCGGCTGTCTCGACGACGGCCTCCATGAGGCTGTTCGGTCCGCAGCTGTACACCGCCGAGCCGGCAGGCAGACCGTCGATCCAGCTACCAAGGTCCGGCCGCGGATCGGTTTCGCCGTTGCTCAGTGTCACCTTGTCGCCGTAGCGCTCTGCGAGGTCGGCGCCGAACGGTAGGTGTGCTGCGCTGCGCCCTCGGTACAGCAGTCGCCATGGCTTCCCGGCGTTTTCGGCAGCGGCGATCATGGTCAGGATCGGCGTGATCCCGATGCCGCCCGCGATGAACACGTACTCCGTCGCATCGTCGAGCGCAAAGTTGTTGCGCGGACCCACAACTGCGACGGCGGCGCCTACTGCGAGGTCGTGTATTTCGACCGAACCACCGCGGCCTTCGGGCTCGCGCAAGACCGCGACGCTCAACGTCTCCCGATCCGACACGTCACCCGACAGCGAGTACTGCCGGACCTTGCCCGACGGCAAATGCAGGTCGATGTGGGCGCCCGGCGTCCATTCCGTCCACGGTTCACCGTCGACTCGCTTCAGGTCGAACACCGTGGTGTCGCTGCTCACCGGTCGAATACCAGCGACCTGCGCTGCGACCGGAATGCTGCGTGCAGCACGAGGTTTGGGTCGGCGCGGCGGTTGGCTCCAGGGTTCGTCGTCGCGGTGTTCGCCCACGATCGGTCCGAGCGAGCGCATGCGGCCACGGTAGGTCCGGGCGGCCATTAGCTCGGCACGGACGACTGCTTCGACGGTGACCAGCTCACCGATCTCGAGCAGATTTCCGGGTGTGGGCCAGCGACTCATCAGCGTCGCGACGCCCGCCTTCACGATCCGCTTGGTGGTGTAGACCCCGTGTGGTTTGACCAAGCGCTGATGGATGTCGGACAGCTCCGTGCCGCTCGAGTTACGGACCACCGAGGCGATGAGCTGCGGAGGTGGCGCTGGAATTCGCGTTTCCAGGTTGCCGTAGTGGTAGGTCGGCAGGCATTCCAGGTCGCGGGCGCGTTCCCACGCGCGAGCCGCGGCGTCGAGCTTGCGTGGATCGTCGAGCACGTCAACGACATGCTCCGCGAGCCTCCGTCCCATCCACATCGCGTCCCGCATTCCCTGACCGAGGACGGGATCTTTGAAGTGCCCGGCATCGCCGATCAGGGCCCAGCCCGGGCCCGACGACCGGCGGAAGTAAGCGTGGGTTTGCCCGGTCGAGCGGATCGCCGTTTGATTCGTCGCACCGGCGATTCGGTCGGCGAGAACCGGGAATTCGGCGACCTTGCGCGCCCAGTGCACTTCGCTGTCGGTGCGAGCCTCGGCGACCTCGGCGCGCGGGCCCATGAACAGAACGAGTAGGCGTCCTTTCGGCGTACCGGGAAAGGCGAACGCGATGGTGTCGCCGCGACGGCCCTCCCACAGCGTCGAAGCCCAGTCCGTATCGGCGGCCGGATCGTCCATGTAGCGGAACACCATTCCGCGACCGTTGCGCGAGCGGCGATATGGCTCCCATTCGCCGACGCCGTTGGCGACGGTGGAATGTCGTCCGTCGGCGCCGACGACCAGGCGTGCGCGCACCTCGCGGACCGTTCCGCTGCCGTCGAAGTACCGCACTCCCACTGCCCGCCCATCCTCGACGATGACGTCTTGGACGGTGCATTGCTCGCGAATGTCGGCGCCGGCCTCGCGTGCCGCGGCGATCAACTGCAGGTCCTGGTCGATGCGCGGAACGCTGATTCCGTAGTCGATCTCGCCAACCCGTTGGAAACGTTCGGTTCGGCTCGTGCCGACCAAGTCCAGGCGCAAATGGGTCATGCGCGACGGGTTCAGGGCAAGGATCTTGTCGAGTGCGCCGAGTCGGTCGAGCTCGTTGACGCCCATGGGGAACAGCACGTGCGTCGACATGGTGTCGGCTGGAAAGGCTGCTCTGTCGAGCACAACGACCGTGCGGCCCGCCCGAGCGAGCGGCGCTGCCAGGGCAGTGCCAGCGCAGCGCGCGCCTACGACGACGACATCAACGAACTCTCGCTGCACAGAGGACCCTACCTTTACTACTGTTATATCAATGATATTGCACCGTATCGCACATGGCGTGATAAGTACATGCAGGTGACCGTGCGCCGAGACGACTCCCCAATGCGTCTCCGGCTGCTTGAGAGCGCGGCTCGCCTGCTCGCTACGGAGGGCCCCAGCGGCTTGTCGACGCGAAAAGTCGCCGCCGATGCCGGGACATCGACGATGACTTTGTACGCCCAGTTCGGCTCCATGCCGGACCTCGTCCAGGCGGTCGTCGACGAAGGATTCGCCCGGCTGGGGGAGGAATTCGAGCGCGTACCCCGGACGGACGATCCGGTCGCTGACCTCGGTGGAATCTTCGCCGCCTATGTCGCGAACGCGCGTGCCAACCCAGACCTCTACGTCGTCATGTTCGGCTCGGCCTCGTTGGGCGGCTACCGAGGAACCGGCGACAACATTCTGCATACCGGTCGCTACACCTTCGACGTCATCGCCGAGGGTCTGAAGCGTGCCGTGGATGCCGGTCGCCTGGACGAACTTCACCCGACCGCCCTCGCCGCCCAGGTCTGGGCCGCGCTGCACGGCTACATGGTGCTCGAGCTCGCCGGTTACTTCCGACCGCCCGACGCAGGGGTCCGCAACGTGCTCCGGCCGATGATGCGAAATCTCATCATCGGGCTGGGGGACAGTAGGGAAGCCGCGTTGCAATCCGCCAACTCCTGGTTCGCCGACACCTGACCCCCACCCCTCGTGAGTCTTTTTGGAGTCCAGGGACTCCAAAAAGACTCACGAGGGGTGGGATGCAGCAGACTCGACCGCGTGAGCTCCTCGATCGCAGATCCCGGGATTGCCCTAGCGGCGTTGTGCGCCGTAATGGTGGTGCTCGCGACCGTCGTCTATCGGGTCGCGCACCTCGACAACCTGTTCGCCGTCCCCGCCGCTGCAGTGCGAGGAGCAGGCCAACTGGCGATCGTGTCGCTCGTCCTCGCCGCCGCGCTGACCCATCTCTGGTCGTCGATTCTCGTACTTCTCGTCATGTTCGCCGCCGCGGTGGCGACCTGCGCCCGCCGCGCCCGAGCAGGCTGGAGCGGGGTGTGGCTCGCGGTGTCGTTGGCCAGCGGCGTCGGTGCGGTCGTGCCGCTGATGCTGCTCAGTGGCGTCGTGCCATTGGACGGCTACGCGCTCGTCCCCGTCGCAGGCATCGTCCTCGGCGGGGCGATGACAGCGACCACGCTCGGAACGAGGCGCGCGCTCGATTCGATCGAGACGCGCTGGGGTGAGGTCGAAGCGGGCTTGAGTATCGGTCTGAGCGCTCGGGACGCGCACATGGAAGTCGCGCGGTCGGCCGCGCAAGATGCACTGCTGCCGGGGCTCGATCAGACAAGGACTGTCGGGTTGGTGACTTTGCCCGGTGCGTTCGTCGGCGTGCTCCTTGCGACGGGTTCGGCGGTCCAAGCCGGTGCGGTGCAAATTCTGGTCCTCGTCGGACTGCTCCTCGCACAGACCTGCGCAGTGGCGGTCACCCTCGAACTCGTCGCCCGAAATACTGTGCGACGGGTCCGGCCCCAGACCTGACCCCCACCCCTCGTGAGTCTTTTTGGAGTCCAGGGACTCCAAAAAGACTCACGAGGGGGTTCGTGGACTGGCTACGATAGTTGTGCTGGCAAAAGGTATTGCAGTCGTAGGTCGGGCGGCCGCGGGAGACGAAAGGTGTTGCCGTGGGCCGAGATTGGCTGGTGGTCGTCAATCTCGGGTCCTTTGCGATGGTCGGCGTCGCGCTGGTTCTGGTCGTGCTGTGGGGGATCGACCGCAGCCGTGTGCACCCACTGTTCTTCGCGGGCATGATCGCGCTCTACTTCGCCGGCACCCTCGCGCTGTCGCTGAATGCCGATATTGCGCTGCTCGCCTCGATCCACGGAATCCTGTTTCCCATTGCGTTCGTATTGCTAGCCGACGGACTGTTGCGACGCTCCGGTCTACGGCTCGGGCATTCGATCGCGGCGAGCTACATCGTCGTGCTGGCTGTTGCCGTGTGGTACTTCGCGTATGTATCGCCGCTGATGGTGGCGCGAATCGTCACGCAGAATCTCGGGACCGGCCTGTTGCTGCTGTTCGTCGCTGCCAAGCTGCGGGCAGCGGTCCGTCCGCAGCTCGCGGACCGGGTAACTGTGATCGCCACGACGACGCTCGGCGTCGCCCTCCTCGTCAATGTGCTGCTCGCACCGTTCTCGAATGTGCCGCGTGAGATCACGTCGGACGCGGAATTGGACGCCTACCTTGCGTCCCCGCTGGAGGTGGGCATCATCATCGCAAGTGCGGTGATCATGCCCGCGTTGCTCGTCACGCTGCTCGCCGTGACCGTCGCGGACCTCGTTGCCGACCTACGATTCCAGCGCGATCGAGACGAACTGACCGGTTTGCTCAATCGCCGGGGATTCCTCGAGCATGCCCAGTTGACTTTGCGTCGCGCGCCTGCGAGCACGTTGGTGCTGGCAGATCTCGACTTCTTCAAAGGGGTCAACGACGCGCTCGGCCACGCGGGTGGGGACTATGCGCTGGCGACATTCGCCCGGGTGCTGCGATCCGCGCCCGATGTCGGCCAGGTGTCCGGCCGGATCGGCGGCGAGGAGTTTGCCGTGCTCCTGCCGGAAATGGACTCGCATTCCGCGATCGAATTTGCCGAGTCCGCACGGGCGCGCCTAGCTGCGCAAGCGATCATCTACGGCGGGGCGAGCGCGTCGCTGACGGCGAGCTTCGGGGTCGCGACCGCAACGCCGTCGATGTCGTTGCCCGCCTTGATAGACGCCGCCGACCGTGCGCTGTATGCGGCAAAGGCGAAGGGACGGAACTGCACTGCCGTTCGCGAGGCGAGCTGAACCATCGGAAGTCGCGGCAACGACTTGACCCTCGTGAGTCTTTTTGGAGTCCAGAGACTCCAAAAAGACTCACGAGGGGTTGGGTCGGTTGCCCGCAACCCGAACAATGGGGCTCCCACCTGTGCCGATGCTGGCCTAGTGTGAAGGTGGGTCGGGCACCACGAACCCCTGGAGCGATCATGAACATACGACGTCTCGTCGCTGGCGCGGCGATCCTTTTCGGTGCATTGACCGCGGGAATCGGCGTCGCATCGGCAGTCCCGTCGGTGGGCTACGTCCCGACCGACAATCCGGCGACGCCCGTCAACGAAGCAGGAACTGTGCAAACCACATTCAGCCATGACGAGGCGAACGCAGCATCGTGGGCTCTGTCGCCACTGAACCCGATAAGCCCGATCGGTCAGCAGATGCGCGAGGCGAACCAAAACAATGATTGCGTGACGGTCAACTCCTCTAGCCTGACGAACCACGTCGTCACGCCGTACAAAAACGGCGAGGACGGAAACTGCACCGCGCCCGTCGGGTAGCGTCAGGCGCCCTCCAGCACCGGTCGGCTCCAGGTCTGTTGCGAGCCTTCGCCTTTCGGCACCAGGCCGAGCTCACGTAGTTTGGACGCTGCCATCATGGTGAAGAACATGGGGTTGGGGTTCGCGCCAGATACGCCGATCTCCTGGCACCGCGCGATAAATGCCTGGACGAACGCAGGCACGTCGTCGACGTCGGCGGTCAGCAGACCCTGCGCGGCGTCGTCGAGCGCCGACGCATGATCGAGCAGCGTCGAGAGGCGCTGCGCCGCCGTCGCACGGTCGAACACGTCGAATGCATGGCCCTCGGTGACGAAGTCGACGGCACCGGTCTCCACGAGCGTCAACGCCTGTGCGACGGCGCCGAAGATGTTGAGCTGGTTGGCATCGTGCATCGCACCGCATGGACCGTTCGGCTCGTCGGACAGGTGTAGCAGCCGCGCCTCGGGTAGGTGGACGACCACGTGCCCCGCGCAGTGGCCATGAGTGCGGATCACCTGGACGGCGCCGTCGGCGAACGACTAACCGGACAGATGTTGCGTCCCGATCGTGAGGTGCTCCATCGGAAGCTCTTCGTAGGTTCGGGTGATGTCGGTGATGGGAACCATCGGGTGGAACAGGCCGAGTAGCCGATGCGCGGTCGCCGCTGGATCGTCGAAGCCCGGCACCAGCCCGGAGATGCGAGTCAAGTTCGTCGTCCAGTAGGAAACGCCGAGATCGCGGTACTGACCTGCGTCGTACGCGCTGACGAAATGCTGCACCGCCGAGGGATCGAGGTCGGCGCCTAGCTCCTTGACGATGTCGTTGTTGCCCACATGGTCGGGGTGGCCGTGGGTGGTGAGGAGCAGAATCTTCGACCACGGACCGAGGTCGTCGGCAACGGTGCGAATCGCGTCTCGAATGGTCGACGTCACGCCGCTGTCGACGAGAACCAGGGTGTCTCCGGTGCGGTGCACGATCACGTTGCACACGTCGGGCTGGCCAGCCGCCATGTTGAGCTCTTGGCCGACGATCAAACGGGTCCGGGCGTCGATCTCGATTTGCTTACCGAGCGTCATTTTTCGGTTCTACCACCGGATTCGCTGAGGTGCGCGGGGTTCTCGCCAGACTGCTGACGACGTAGGCCGACCCCACCGCGACAATGATCGGCACGAGTAACGCATTGCCGCTTTGCGTCATCTCCAGCAGCAGAACGATGGCGGTGAACGGCGCCTTGTGGCTTGCGGCCAGGAAAGCCGCGGCGCCGACTATCGCGAACGCGCCGATCGGCGTGCCGGACCAGAAGGTCGACCACACCCCGCCCGTGAGCGCGCCGAGCATGGCACCTGTGGCGAGAGATGGCGTCAGCGTGCCTCCGGTCGCTCCGCTCCCCAGGCACGCGGCGGTCGCTGCCGGCTTCAACAGGACGAGAGCGAGAAACATCGGGAGCGCGAGCGCCCCGTCGAAGGCAAGTTGTGCGGGACCCTTACCGTTCCCGAGCAACTGAGGAAACACGACGGCAAGCAAGCCGACACCGGCGAACACCGACGTGGTGACGACAGGGAGGCGCCAACCCTGCGGCGGGTGTCGTTGAGCGAAATCCATGAGTCGGGTGAAGACCGCACTGCCCACGCCCGCGATGGGGCCGAACAGCACTGCGAAAACCACGAGGCCAGCGGTGATGGCGAAGGGCTCGACGATGTAGGTCGGCTTGTCCGAGAGAAACGCCCACGCGACACCGGTCGCGATCGCGGAGGTGAGCAACGCCGCCAAGACGTCACGGACAGCGAACGAGACAAGGAGGATTTCCAACGTGAACAGTGCGCCACCCAAAGGCACGTTGTAGACAGCCGCCAACCCTGCGCCTGCTCCGCACGCCAGCAGCGTTCGCTGCTGATCGATCGTCAGTCCGGCCCGCGCTGCGATCCATACGCCGATCGCTGCGCCGAGTTGTCGTGGCGCACCTTCGCGACCCAACGACGCGCCCATCGCAACGGCGACGACCTGCAGGACCGCATCAATTGCCGTGGTGGGCAGTGGGAGTCGGGGATCGTCGTTCTTCAGCCCGTCTTTGACGGTCACGACGGTCCGGTAGCGACGGAGCGCCCACCAACCCAGGCCGACGACGAGTCCGCCTGTTGTCATCACCACCACGCGCCGAAGCCCCGATGCCTCTTCGACGCCGGTCAAGAACGTCGCTTCGGTATAGCCGAACGAGAGATGCTGAATGGCGTGCAGCAATAGTGTGAGCGCCGCGCCGCCGATGCCCGCGCCTACTCCCACCAGAACGACAACGACCAGCAGGCGTCCCAGTTCGACCCGTGGTGCGGGCCCAACCGGTTCCAGTGCTCCGTCCGACAACGCCGCCCCTAACTGAAAGCGCTTGCAAGTCAGTAATTCCTGACGTACTGACTTTCGACAAGGCTACAAACGCTAGGGCGTGTGCATCGGTTTTCTAGACGATCCGGGCGCCGTCAGACCCGGTAGCTCGTAGATCCTGAGGTCGTCACAACGGTGGCATGCGAGAACCTTGTGGCCGAAGTGTTCGCGACCGGAAGAGGTTGATCGAGGTAGACGACAGCGGGCACTGACGACCACCGTGTGCTGTTGTAGCAGGCCGGCACGCATTCGTTGCGGCGCTGAGTTCCGACACCGATCAGCGGACCGGAATTGCATTCGTTCATGAGGGCGGGCGGCGTGCCGGGGGTATCGGTCAACGGAGCGAGATCGCCGGCAAGGCAAGTGGCTCTGACCGCCCTGTCACCGGCTCAGTAGTTGTGGCAGGTGTTGGCGACGTCCTGAATGATCGGACTTGCTTGTGCGCCAGCAGGACTGTTCACGAGTTGCTCTGCGCGGTCACGAAGGCCGGGGTTCTGGGCGAGGTAATCGTTGACCGCGCTGTGCCGTCGCTCGATCGGCAGCTCGAACAAGGACTGCAGCTCCATCTTCTGCTCCGGCATGCCGTCCAGACGTGCCGCGATGTCTGGGTACCGGTCATGCAGTGAGCCATCGATCTGATTGAACGAGCACGTCGAGTTCAACAGCGGATCGAAGAGGTCCGCGGGATCGGCGGTGGCGGTTGCGGGGGTGAGTAAGAAGGCACCGCCAGCTAGGGCGGCAAGCAGAGTCGTCCTGAATGGCTTCATAGTTCTGTGTTGACCGATCCTTTGCTTCGTAAACATCACTGCCCGACCGGTTTGCCGAACAGGTTCAACATCAACGGCGCGATCTCGGGCAACAACGTCGTCCACAAATCGGGGTTCAACAACACCGAACCCGCGTCGAAGGTGTTGCAGCCAGTCGGCATCGGGATGTCGTTGAAGCGATCTTTCAAGAACTTGATCGACAGCGGAATGCCGAAGACGTCGAGGGTGAGGTGCTCACTGAAGTGGTCGCGGACGTACTGGACGTGCGCGGTCGGATCTGCGCAATACGTATCGACCAGTTCGTTGACCGGACCGACGGGGAGGAGCCAATCAGGGTTGGCGTGGAACATGAACATGGGCGCGCGCGGGACTGCGTGCCCCATCTTGATCTGGTCCATGACAGCGACCGCGCGTGGGTCGTCGAACGGATGGGGGATCGTGAACATCGCGTCGAGATTCACGAACGGCACCACGGCCGACGTGAATACCTGGCAGAGGTTTTCCTTGGCCGCGACCAGCAATCTGCCTGCGGGGGTGAGGAAATCGTCGAACAGCTTCTGCAACTCCGGATATTCGCGACGTGCCCCCACGGCGCCCGCGGAGATGATCCCGGACCCGGCATTGCCGCTTGCCATTTTGAGGGCTGCGCGAACATCGGCAGGAATGCCGCCCTCGGCGACACCGACGATGTTCAATTCCGGCGCGTAGCTCGGGTGCAATTCAGCGGCGTGCCCGGTCGCGAGCGCGCCACCGGAGTAGCCCGTCAGGCCGACCTTGGTGTTTGCACTCAGCTCCATCGGCGCGAAGTTTTCCGCAGCGCGAATGCCGTCGAGGGTGATTTGCCCTTCGAGCGGTCCGGCGCCGAATGCTTGGTTCGGTCCCTGATGGTCGGGAATGACCACGGCCCAACCCAATTGCGCTGCAGCGATGGGGACTGCAAAGAGTTGTGACGTTTCTGCGGACCCCGCGAGCAGACCCAACGAGGCGACTTGGCTCAGGTACGACGGCCGGCAGTACTGGCCGAGTGAGTCCTCGGCGAATTGATAGGAGAGCAGCGGTCGTGGGCCGGCGGCCGGAACGCGAGGCTTCAGTACGGTCGCGACCGACGGAATCGCCTCGCCACGCGTGTTGTTCGAGCGAAACGACAGCTGCCAGGCGTCGATGTTCAGCGGCAGTACCGCGAGATAGGCGACGTTGACCTGTCGCGCCGCGATGAGCTCACCCGGGGCCTTGCTTTCCACCACCGACTGCGCGGGTCGATAGAAGTCGTCGAACTCGGGCAGGGCTGGCGGTATCGGGAACGGCAGCGCCGGCTGGACCACCACGGGGGATGTCGGCGGCTCGGGGTCTGCTGCGGCGACACTGATCGATGCGAGGACGGCCGCCGCCGTCAGCGCGATCGCGAGTGCGGTCCGTCGGGTGTTGGAGTCGAACACCGAGATAGCAGACCGCACAGCCGGCGCCGCGCGCTACCTGCAAAAACACGAAGCGAGAACGCAGTATTTGGCAAATTGCCTAGTCCGTGCGTGCCAGCCAAGTCCGTACGCCATCCCATGCTCCCGGGGAGGAGGCATCGACCGACGCAGCCAGATCAGCCAAAGTGACTGCACGCAAGGAATTTCGCCATGCCAGTTCGGCATTCGCCATGACCTTCGCGACCCCGCACGGCACCTTGCACGCCTCTCCGGTTGTGGCGAGCGGTCCGCGCTGGCGGATCTCCGTGCATCGGAACGCAGGCTCAGGTCCGTCGATGGCGCGGACCACGTCGTACACGGTGACGTCGGAGCCCGGTCGCGAAAGCAGGTAGCCGCCGTCTCGGCCCTCGACCGCGTGGATCAAGCCGGCACCCGAGAGCGCCTGCATGTGCTTGGCCAAGTAGGTCTTCGACACCCCGTGCAACTCGGCCAGCGCAGCGACTGGCACCGGATCGGTCGCGGTGCTCAGCACAGTGCAGCAGTGGAGCGCCCACTCGACCCCGGCCGACATCTTCATGGCTCGACTATACCTGGACACAAAGTATCCGAGTATGGTACTAAATACTCGGACAATAACTATCCGCGTTAACTCACCGAGGAGACATCATGCGTATCGCTATCGCTGGATCGACCGGACTCGTCGGCCGCAACGTCATAACCGCAGCGACCGCCGCCGGGCACGACGTCATCGAGCTCGCCCGCGAGCATGGCATCGACCTCACTGCGCCCGATGGCCTCGCCGACCGGCTCGCCGGAGCTGACGCGGTCATCGATGTGACGCAAAGCCCGACCCTCGACGAGGCCGAGGCGAGCGAATTCTTCACCACCGTTGCGCGCAACCTCGGCGAAGCGGCAAAGTCTGCCGGTGTCGGTCGCACGGTCGTGCTCTCGATCATCGGCGTCGACGACATGCCCGACTACGGCTACTACGTCGCCAAGCTCGCTCAGGAAAACGCAGCCCTCGCACACGCGCCAGGCGTCCACATTCTCCGAGCGAGCCAGTTCCTCAATTTCCCAGGTCAGATGCTGGATTGGTACCGCAACGGCGACACCGTGACCGTCCCCGAAATGAAGACGCAGCCGGTTGCGGTCGAGGAGATCGCCAGGCTGCTGGTCGAGCTCGCCGACGGCACCGAGGCGCGGCAGCGCGTCGAGTTGGCCGGCCCCAAGCCGGAGGATCTGGACGATCTCATCCGCCAGGTCGCCAAGTCGCGCGGCGATCAGGTCACGGTCGAGACGGTCGTCGAAAGTCAGGCCATGGCGGACGGCGCGTGCCTCCCCGGACCCGACGCGGTCATCGCCGGCCCGGATTTCGCTACCTGGCTTGCCGCCCAAAAATGATGTGAACGGCGCATGCTTGGTCCGTGCGTATCGAGATACTGGTTTTCGAAGGTTTCGACGCCCTCGACGTCGTCGCTCCATGGGAGGTATTCGTCCGCGCGGCGGCCTTGGACACGAACCTCGACGTCGCCCTCGTTCGCGTCGGCGGGCCACAACTCATCCGGGCAGCGGACGGACTGGAGCTGAACGTCGTCGAGGAGCTCGGCAATCCCGACGCGCTCCTCGTTCCGGGCGGCAGCTGGGTTTCGGGTGAAGACACCGGCGTGCCAAAGGAATTGCGCCTCGGCACCCTGCCGCGCCTGATCGGCGAGCTATCGAGTTCGGTCCGCTGGGTGTCGTCGGTCTGTACGGGCGCACTCCTGCTCGGCGCAGCAGGCCTGCTGCAAAACCGCAACGCGACGACGAATCATGCAGCACTGGAAGAAATTTCCCGCTACGGCGCCCACGTACGCAATCACCGCGTCGTCGACGACGGCAATATCGTGACGTGCGGCGGCGTCACGGCAGGAATCGATTTGGCGCTCTGGCTCGTCGAGCGCGAGATCGGCGCCGATGCTTCTCGGGCGCTCGCCAGTGCGATCGAGTATCCGGTGCAACCGGACGTGTGGCGTCGCCCACCCTCGTGAGTCTTTTAGGAGTCCAGAGACTCCTAAAAGACTCACGAGGGTCAGGGGGTTGCGCGGCCCACGACGAGATCGGTTGTCTGCGTGACCAGGTCGGGCTGGGAGAACTGGATGTAATGGTCACTGCCGGTGGCGAGGATCTGCGGCGTGCGGGGAGCCAGGGCGACGAAGGCGTCTTCGGCCTTCTGAAAGCCCAAGTTGAGAACGTCGGACGTCAATCCCGGCGGCAGGGTCGGTACGGCAAACGGCTCGGTCTTGGTGAGGACCGCAAGCGGCATTGCGGGTAGCGCGGGAGCAGCCTGCACCTGCGCGATGCTCGCGTCGATGTCTACGCGCTCGGAGTCCGGACTCTTCATCGACGGCATCGGAGCCTGCTCGAGCGGCGGGTTGAGCAGTTGGTCGCGATAGATCGCCCACACCGGACCGAGCGTCTCCGGCAACGTGGGGCTCAGCGAGTCCACGAACACGATGCCTTTGACCTGGTCAGGGTACGTCTTGCCGTACAGCAGGCTGATGAGCCCGCCCAGCGAATGGCCGACCAGAACGAAGGGTGCTGCGACTTCAGCGGCTGCCAGCGTTGCATGCAGTTCGGCGACCAGGTCGGCTGCAGTACGAGGCTGTGGCACCGCCGTGCTGCGGTCGGTCAGCGGACCGTCGCCTTCGTACCGAATGGTCCCCGGGCGGTCGTACGCGCAGACGCGGTGTGACTTCACGAGCGCCGGGAACACGGCCGGCCCTTTCGCCGGCGCGAGCAATGACAGTGCATCGTCGCTCGTCCAAGTGTCGGACGAATCGTGATAACCAGAGACGAGGACGACCGTCGGCGCTCCGCTGGAGTTGCTGCCCTTGCAGGTCAGGTAGATGTTTCGGCCACCGATATCGACCGACCGGGCGAAATCGTCGCTGTCGTCTTTCGTCGATGACGAGCACGACGTCAGCGTGAGCACGGCAATTGCAGCGATAGCCAACGAACGCATTCGGCTCCTTCGCAGGAACGTTTCGACAACCGATCATATAGTTCGCCCGGCCGATATACCTGCCCTTATGCGCTCGCCTTTTGGACGGCGACAATCACCGGCTGCGGGTCTACAACCTTCACATTGGCATCACGGAGGAAGCCTGGGAACGTGGCCTCGAAGCGATGAGCGACCGGGGATTCGAACCCTTCCCGGGCCCTTTCATGTGTGGATCGCTTTCGTTGTGGTGGTGGCCGGGTTGGTGCTGAGGTGTTGGTGGAGGAACTCGATCTGGTCGGTGAGCGCGCGATGCTGCCAGGGGCCTTGGTAAACGTCGAAGTGGTCGACAGGGTAGGCGCGGACCTCGCCGTAGCGGCCGGCTTTGGCCGCGGCCCGCTTGGCTGCGGCGGGAGGTGCGACGGCGTCTCGCTCGCCGTACTGCACGAGCAGTGGGGTCCTGAGCTGATGCGCCACGCGACCCGGGCGATTGATTGCGACCTCGAGAATGGCGCGCGCGCAGACTTCGTTCCGCCAGGTCGGTCCAGCGAGTGCCAGGTAGCCCTCTAGCGCGCCAGGCGAGCTGATGACCGAGGTGGATTCGGGCTCGCCAACGATCGGAATGCGGTGTGGTTCGCGGTGAAGCAGCGCATGTGCGGCGTCGCGGAGTCCGTGTCCGACGAGCGGTGCGAGCTTGCGCGGGTGGCGTCGGACGATCGCGCCCAGCGCCGCGAGTCCGTCCATCGCCGGGGTCAGCGAGAGAATGGTCGCGATCCGTTGGTCCGCGACGGCGACCGGCAGGACGTGGCCTCCCGAGTACGACGTACCCCACAGGACGATTCGTTCGGGGTCGACACCGTCGATCTGCCTCGCGGCGGCGATCGCAGCGTGGTAGTCGGCGCGCTGTCGCCGGTAGGAGACCCGTTGTCGAGGCGAGCCCTCCGAGTTACCGAAGCCGCGGTAGTCGAAGACCACGACGTCGAGCCCGGCGGCGGCGAAACCTTCTGCAAAGGGGAGGAGGCCGGTGTCGCGGGTGCCCCCGAATCCGTGGGCCATAACCACGCAGGGCAAGCCACGTTCGCCGAGGAAGGTGTCGCTCGAGGCGGTCAGGTGTTGGGCTGCGCAGCGAGTCCCGCTGCTGCTGAAGGTGAGCTCGCGCTGCTTGGTCATGCCGAAAAGTTACGTCCGGTCGGGCCCGCTCGATACGGGCCATGGCCCATATCTCACCATTTAGGGTGTGCCGTGGCACACTCTGATCGTGGCTATGGATTCGCACCTGAGCGGCCTTATCAGCGCGATCGCCCAACGAATGCTCGCCGACGAGGACGCGCTCGTTCGTGAGATGGACGCCGCGGCGTTCGAGCTGGTGCCCACCCTCGGTGCCGACGCCGCGATCGCGGCCGAGGTCGGCGCAAGCAACCGCGCCAACCTCCGCCGGTTCTTGACCGTCGCGCAGCACGCCGACTCGCCACCGCCTGTAGAGGTGCCGCCGGAGGCCCTCGACATCGCGCGCACGCTCGTGCGTCGCGGCTTGGAGTTCGACGCGATATTCCAGGGCTATCGCGCTGGACAGCAGGTCGCGTGGCAGCGCTGGCTCGAGGCCGCGTCCCAAGTGGTCGAGCCGGGCCCCGAGTTCGCGGCCGTCCTCGAAGGGTCACTCGCGCTGCTTTTCAAGTACGTCGACGACGTGCTGAGCCGGGTATTGGCTGAAGCTCAGCGCGAGCGTGAGGAGATCCTGGGTGGCGCCCTCGCTCGCCGCACGGAGACCGTACGGCTGATCCTCGACCACGCTCCCATCGATGAGCGCACGGCAAGTGGCCGCCTTGGTTACGAGCTGTCCCGACGGCATACCGCGGTGGTGCTCTGGGCAGAGGCAAGAGTTCCGCAAGGCGCGCTGGAATCTGCGTCCGAACTGCTCGCTAGCGCAGCGGGGGCACGCCGCCCACTCGCGATGGTCGCCGGCACGTCGACGTTGTGGGTGTGGATCGGTACCGGGGCCGAGCCGGTGATCGGGGACCTTCGGGCGGCATTCGCCCAGACTCCGACGACCATCCGAGCTGCGGTCGGACCCACCGAACGCGGCATCCTAGGATTTCGCCGCTCGCATGACGCCGCGCTGGGTGTTCACCGCCTCCTCGCCGGCCATCTCGAAGGCGAGCGTTTCGCAACGTACGCCGAGCTCGAAGTGACCGCCCTTGCCGCCCACGACGAGCGGCGGGCAGCCGAGTTCGTCGCGGCCACATTAGGACCGCTTGCCGCAGACGAGCCCAATGCGGAGCGCCTGCGTGAGTCGCTGCGGGTGTTCCTCGACGAGGCCGACCACGCACCGCGGGCCGCGGCACGCCTGCACACCCACCGCAACACCGTCTTGCAGCGGATCGCGCGAGCGACTGAATTGCTCGGCCACGATGTCGGCGAGCGTCGTCTCGCGCTAGCGCTTGCGCTCGAGCTTGCATACCGACTCGGCCCTCGGGTGCTGGTGAGGACGACTTAGGTCGGCTGCCCTACGTGCCACCGCACATAAGAAGGATTGCTTTCTAGGCGAGGGCACATTGGGTCGTGCGTTGCGTTCGTCCATTGTTGGTGTACACGAGCTGTGACCCACAGCACGCAACAACTGCGAGGATCCCATGAATGCACAGCACTTCGACGTCCTGATTATCGGCGCTGGCCTGTCCGGCATCGGCACCGCATGCCAGATTGCCAACGAGCATCCCGGCAAGTCGATCGCCGTACTGGAGCGTCGTGAGCGGCTCGGCGGCACCTGGGACCTGTTCAAATACCCGGGCATCCGCTCGGACTCCGACATGCTCACCTTCGGCTACAAGTTCCGTCCGTGGCACGACCTGCGGGTTCTCGCACCCGGCGAGACGATCCGGCAGTACATCGCCGACACCGCAGCAGAATTCGGGATCGACAAGAAGATCCACTACGGAATCAAGATCATGACTGCCGACTGGTCGAGCGACGAGTCGCGCTGGACCGTCGTCGCCGAGCATGAGGAAACCGGCGAAACGCGCACCTACACAACGAGCTTCCTAGTCAGCGCGACCGGCTATTACAACTACGACAACGGCTTCCTGCCGAGCTTCCCGGGCGCCGAGAAGTTTAAGGGCGAGTGTGTGCATCCCCAGCACTGGCCGGAGGATCTCGATTACACCGAGAAGAAGGTCGTCGTGATCGGCAGCGGCGCCACGGCCGTCACTCTGGTTCCGTCGATGGCCGGCACCGCCTCGCACGTGACCATGTTGCAGCGGTCGCCGTCGTACATCTTCGCGTTACCCGCGTTCGACAAGATCTCCGAGGTCCTGGGCCGCTTCCTCCCCGCCAAGTGGGTGTTCAGGTTCGCGCGTCACCGCAATATTGGAATCGCGCGCGCTCTCTACGTGGCCTGCCGTCGCTGGCCCAAGCCGATGCGACGTTTCCTGCTTTCGGAAGTACGCCGCCAAGTCGGCCCCGACTTCGACATGACCCACTTCACGCCGAGCTACATGCCATGGGACGAGCGACTGTGTGCAGTTCCCGACGGCGACTTGTTCAAGGTGCTCAAGGCCGGCGAAGCCTCGATTGTCACCGACCACATCGACACGTTCACCGAGACGGGCATTCGGCTGAAGTCCGGGCGAGAGCTCGAAGCGGACATCATCGTCACTGCGACCGGCTTGCAGATCCAGACCCTCGGCGGCGTGCAGCTGTCGGTGGACGGTGAGGCGATCGCGCTGCGCGAGCGGATGACCTACAAGGCAGTGATGCTCGAAGACGTTCCCAACATGGCCTGGATCTTCGGCTACACCAACGCGCCGTGGACTCTGAAGTCCGACATTGCAGGTGAGTACATCTGCCGACTGCTCGAGCACATGGACGCCAACGGCCACACCGTCGCAACCCCCCGAGACCTGGAGGATTCCGCGCTTGACGGCGGCATCTTCGACGCGCTGCAGTCCGGCTATGTGCAGCGCGCCAAGGAGACACTTCCTCGTCAGGGCGCCCGTGGCCCCTGGAAGGTCCTGATGAACTACAAGCAGGACTCGAAGATTCTCCGCGAGAGCCCGATCGACGACAGCCACCTGCACTTCGAGGGCGCAGCTGCGCCGTTCGAGACAGTCGACCTCGTCGATGCAGCCAGATGAACGGGCCACGATTCGCCAGAACTACCTCGAGATCGACACGACGCGTCCCGGTCGGGTTGACCTCAACCACAGTTCAGGATGCAAGGTGATTGCATGACAACTGCGGAACGCTGGGACACTGTCTACGACAACGGCAATGCGCCATGGGTGATCGGCCGCCCCCAACCGGCAATCGAGGAGTTGGAACGCGACGGCTGGATCCGCGGGCGGGTGCTCGATCCTGGTTGTGGCGCGGGTGAACACACAATCCTGCTGACGCGTCTCGGCTACGACGTGCTCGGTATCGATCTGTCGCCCAGCGCCGTTGCGGAGGCGCGGCGCAATGCCGCCGAAAAGGGCGTGCCCGAAGCAAGGTTCGAAGTCGGTGACTCATTGCACCTGGGCGACATCGGTTTGTTCGACACTGTCGTGGACAGCGCGTTGTTCCACATCTTCGGCACGGACCCCGAAGGGCGTGCACAGTACGTGCAGAGTCTGCATTCCGTCGTCAAACCCGGTGGGCTTGTGCACGTGCTGGCATTGTCGGACGCAGAACCCGGCTTCGGTCCGCGGATCGGTGATCAGCTAATCCGCGAATCATTCAGTACGGGATGGGAATTGGAAGAGCTGGGGCCGAGTCGCTATCACGGCCGCGTGACCGCGTTGGTCGCCGACCAGGCTGCGCAGGCTGGGCTGCCGAGCGAGGGTCCCGTCGACACGACGGCGTGGCTGGCAAGAATCCGCCGGCTACCCTCGTGAGTCTTTTTGGAGTCCCTGGACTCCAAAAAGACTCACGAGGAGATTCGCAGGACTCCGCTGAGCGTTCCTTGTAAGACTTCGCCGTCGCGTGTGATGAGCGGCGCGGTCTGCAGGGTGTCGTTGACTATCGTTCCGGGTAGGCCATGGGTGGCCTTCACCGCGCCGGTGTCCGGGTCGAGGACCGTGAACATGAAGCCGTCCAGCGGAGTCGTGGCGTCCGGGCCGACCCGAGTGGTCGTGTAGATGTTGCCGTCGGCAGTCGAAATCCGCGGGACGGCCGCGCTACGGACCTGGTTGTCCCAGACTGTGCGGCAACCACTTTCGTCCACGTCGACGCGCGTCATCCCGCCCACGAACGGTGCCGATTCCGGCTGCGCGGGGCCGGCATCGCCAGGGACCGTGGGGTATGGATAGCCGTAGGTGCCTGCGACGAATACGGACCCGCCGATCCCGATGGGGGAGTTCTCGCTCCCCGGACCGCCTTGGGTGAGCACGGGTTGCGAGCAGACCAATTCACCACTGCCGGAACGGTATACGAGCAGCCGGACCTGGCGGTCGGCGTTGTCGACGATGGTGAGGTAGTCGCGCCCGAAGTAGGTGGGCGTCGATCCGGTGCCCCAACTGAGCTGACCCGGTTTGCGTGCGGAGCCACGGTCGTACGTTGCGCGCCAAGCGATTCGGGGACGACCTGCGCCGTCGGCGGTCAACTCGTAGAGCGCGTGTGTCGACGCGATCGCGACGCTGCCGTTCGGTGCGGCCGAAATGCTGTTCGCTACGTGCTCGCCTGCCGGCAGGTGCACGGTCTCCACGGACCCAGCCGCATCGACCACGCCGATGAGGCCGTTGCCGGTCGCGAACCACACGTTGCCGTCCCAGTCCGGCACCAGACCGGTCGCGCCGTCGTCGGACGGGATGACGCCTGCGAGGTCGACAGCATGGTCGACGGTCAGGTGCCAGGCCCCTGACCGATCACGCGCATGCCCGACTCGGACCAGTTGCCGGTTCCCATCGACGGCGATCAATCGGTCGTCGTTGTCGAGGTAGGCGTACACCCCGCCGAGCAAGCTGCCCTTGGCGAGCGCGAGCGAAGCCAGCGGGCCGGTGGGGTCGAGCAGATAGACGGTCGGGACCTGACCGAGAATCGCCGTGCACAGCGCAACAACGAGCCCGTCCGACCCCTGCAGAATCGTCGGACATGCGGCAGCCAAGGGATATCCGGAAACCGAGACGGTGGCCGCCCCAGGTCCGGAAAGTGTTGTCGAGTCCGATGATTGGGCGTCGCCGTGCATCGTGGCTGTGCCCTGCGGACCGAGGAATGGATTGTGGGGCGGCACCTGATCCCACGCCGATTCGGCCGATGCCGGCGTTGCGACGAACGCAACGGTGCAGGCGATCAGTCCGACCGTGCACATGCGGATCCCCGACGAATGCACCGTGGGATTACAGCAGATAGCTACGATCGCGAGATGCCACGCCTCGTTCTGACAGTCATCGGTGACGACCGCGCCGGGCTTGTTTCCTCGCTTGCCGACGTCATCGCTTCGTATGGCGGCAACTGGGAGGAAAGCCAGATGGCGGAACTCGCCGGAAAATTCGCTGGAATCGTCGTGGTCACCATTCCGCCGGAACGGTTCGACGCATTCCTGTCGGCCACGCGCACGCTCGAAGGGCTCCTCGAGGTGTCGGTGCATACCGGGGCGCACGACCGTGCCAAGGCCGATCAGGAATCGACGGGGCTGACTCTCGCGATTCTGGGTAACGACCGCCCTGGCATCGTGCACGAACTGTCGACGGTGCTATCGACCCACGGGTTGAGTATCGAGCGGATGACGACGAACACACGGGAAGCACCGATGGCGGGTGGCCTTTTGTTCGAAGCGACAATCGATGTTCGCGTTCCGCCGCAGCTCGATTTCGCCGACATTCGCGCCGAACTGGAGCGGATAGCTGCCGAGCTCGTCGTCGACTTGGAAATCGATCGGTCCTGATAACGGTCCAGGTGATCTAGACCTCACCGACCGCCCATCGAGTCCTGTGCGGTGATCGGTGTTGCCTAGGATTCAAATGCGCCACCTGCCAGAACGCACGAATCGACCATAGGACGACCGAGTGACTACCGAAGAACTGTCTCGCTGGAACACCCAGGAAGCGATCGCTGAGTCGATGATTCCGATCATCGGCACGCTCCATCGCACGACGGGTGTGACTATCCTGCTGCACAGCCGTTCTTTGGTGAACAAGTCAGTTATCAGCATTCTTCGGACACATCGATTCGCACGGCAGGTGACAGGCGACGACCTGTTCGTCAGCGAGACCTTCCCATTTCTGCAGGCGCTCTCGGACCTCGATCTGGGGGCAGCGAAGATCGACCTCGGCCTGCTGGCGATGGCGTATCGCGCGGACAACCGCGGACTTTCCATTCCTGAATTCACCGCCGAGTCGCTGCGGGACGTGACGGGTGCCAACAAGAGCGAGCCGCAGGGCCCACGCGACGTTGTGCTCTACGGTTTCGGACGCATCGGCCGACTTGTTGCTCGCTTGCTCATCGAGAAGGCCGGGTCGGGTAATGGCCTGAATCTGCGGGCCGTCGTCGTGCGTAAGGGTGGTGCAGGTGATCTCGCGAAGCGTGCCTCGCTGCTGCGTCGCGACTCGGTCCACGGTCACTTCAACGGGACGATCAAGACCGACAACGACAACAATGCCCTGATCGCCAACGGCAACGTCATCAAGTTCATCTACAGCGACGACCCGGCGAACGTCGACTACACCGAGTACGGCATCGAGAACGCGATCCTCATCGACAACACGGGTAAGTGGCGTGATCGCGAAGGATTGACCAAGCACCTGCGACCTGGCATCGCAAAGGTGTTGCTGACGGCGCCGGGCAAGGGCGATGTGCCGAACATCGTGCACGGCGTCAACCACCGGACGCTCGACCTCGAGCAGCAGATCTTCTCGTGCGCATCGTGCACGACCAACGCGATCGTTCCGCCCCTCAAGGCGATGGACGACGCGTTCGGCATCACGCGCGGTCACGTCGAGACGGTCCACTCGTTCACCAACGACCAGAACCTGCTCGACAACTTTCACAAGGCTGACCGTCGCGGTCGGTCCGCGCCGTTCAACCTCGTCCTCACCGAGACCGGTGCCGCGTCGGCGGTGGCGAAGGCGCTGCCGGACCTGAAAGCCAAGATCTCCGGAAACTCGATCCGCGTTCCTACGCCGGATGTGTCGGTCGCCATCCTGAATCTGCAACTGAAGCGGGAGACGACCAAAGAGCAAGTGCTCGACTCCCTGCGGCAGGCATCACTGTCCGGCCCGTTGAGCCGCAACCTCGACTACACCGCCGCGACCGACGCCGTCTCCAGCGACTTCATCGGATCGCGCGCAGCCTGCATCATCGACGCGAACGCAGCGATCGTCGACGGCGACAGCGCAATCATCTACGTCTGGTACGACAACGAGTTCGGCTACTCCTGCCAGGTCGTCCGCACCGTGCAGTTCCTCTCGGGAATCGAGTACCCGACCTACCCGAAGGTGTAGTTAGGTGGCCTCGACCCGGTGGCCACGGACGTAGACCTCGGTGATGGCGGGCTCTCGAATACCCATCAGCAGGGCGAACAGTTCCTGATCGCTTGCTAGTTTCGGGTCGTCGGAGCGGGTGAGATTCGTCAATGCGGCGTCGAGTGTGGGCGTCTGCGACGGGTCGACGATGATGAAGTCCGCCTCCTTGCCGACGTCGAGGTTTCCGAACCGGTCCTCCATGTCGAGCGCTCTAGCGCCGGCGAGCGTTCCAAGGAACAGCATTTCGCCGGGATGCATCGACACGCCGGCGTCGCCGGCTTCGGAGATGTGCACCTTGAAAGCATCCGACAGCACCTTGGAAATGAGCCATTCGTCGCCGCCACCGAAGTCGGTGCCTGCGGAAATGTTGACGCCGGACGCAACGGTCCGCTTCCACGGCATCGTTCCGGACCCGAGGAATTGCTGCGAAACCGGGCAGTGCGAAATCGAGGTGCCGGTTTCCGCCATGCGTTCGAGTTCGACGTCCTGACAATGCACGCAGTGCGCGAGAATCGTTCGACGGCCGAGGAGGCTCTTGCCGCCAACGGTGGAGCCGGGCAAGAACTTTCCGTCGTACGTGTCCAGATACGAATTGACTTGGTACAAATCCTTGGTCGAATCGACCTCGCCGGTTCCGGGTCGGTTGTTCTCGTTCAGATGGCTGTGGACATAAACGCCACGATCACGTACCTCGTCGTAGAGTTCGCCCAAATTCTTCAAGGTTTCGGTGGTCACCGACAGCGAGAATCGGGGAACGATCGCGACGTGGAGCAACGCGGTCGCGACGTCACCGGTATCGGCGGCGTGCCATTTTTCGATTTCTTCGCGGGTCAGACGAATAGCGTCTTCCTCCGACGTCATCAGCGGCGTCGCAGTTTCACCACCCTGCGTTTGGATGCCCCGACCGCTGACGACGCGCAGACCTACTCGAAGGGTTTCCGCGAACAACGAATCCTGTGCGTGCGGAAAAGCTGAGCCGAACACCATCGCTGCCGTCGTGCCCGCAGCAATTCGGCGCGTGCAAAATTCGACGGCCGCCTGTTGGGCGAAGTCTTTGTCGGCAAACCTGGATTCCGAGGGGAAGATGCACAGGTTGAGCCATTCGAGGAGCTGGCCGCCGCCGTATGCGTCGCCCGCATAAGTCTGCGGGAAATGAATATGGGTGTCGACAAACCCGGGGAGGATGAAGCCAGGTCTGTGATCGAACACCGTCCCGCTGTCTTCGGGGGCCTCACTTCTGTTACCGCAGAACGTGATTCGACCTTCATCGTCGATCACCAGAGCGCCGTCAGGAATCGAAACCAAGGCGTCGGCCGCGTCTGTGACTTTCGGGGCACCAGTCACGTGGTAGATATGCCCGTAATGTACCTGGCTCACGAATTCGAATTGACCATAAATGTCATTGGGGCGCAAGACTGGTGGTCGAAAAAGGCTTACGGTTGGTTTTCCGTGACCACTTGCCGATTACGAGCAGACGTTGCCGACAACAGTAATGCGCCCGCAACCAGACCGACTGTGACGTATAGCCAGCCGATCGGCGCCTGCGACTCTTCGGGCAATGCGCCTGCTGCGGCCATTGCCACACTGACGATGAGATAGCACCCGGCGCTCACCATCCCGCCGATCAAACCCAAGTTGCGCGTGAACAGACCGAGCGCAAGTCCGTACATTTGCGGACACAAGACCCCGCATCCGGCGAGCGCGAGACATGCGCCCAGCGTGATCGCCCACGCGCTCACCCCGATGGTTGCAGCCGACACAACGAGCACGCCGGCCCCTGCTGCGAACAGGGCCCAGGCGCCGAAAGCGAGTTGGCGAGTGGTGATTCGGGCGGCGAGCGTGCCGCAGGCGAGTTCACCGACGAGGTTGGCGCCGCCGACTATCAAGGCGAAAAGTCCGTACATCGCAGGACTGAATCCGAGCTCGGTCTGATATAGGAACGGTCCGACGACGCCGAACACGAGCTGGGCGGAGGCCATCAACCCGAAGATCAAGACGAAGCTGACGAATACGCGGTGTCGCAGCACCTCGGTGAGGACCCGGCCGGTCGCCTTCACGTCGAGAGTGGACCGGTTCATCTTGTCGAGCGTTTCGGGGAGGGCGAATGCGACGGCAAGGCCGACGATCGCACCGATCGTCGCAATCAACGCGAATATCCAACGCCACGAGATGAATTGGACCAGCACGCCGCCGACTGCCGGGGCAAGTACGGGAGCCAGGCCCCACGCGGCGCCGAGTAGACCCGATACCGATACCAGCCGATTGCCTTTGTAGGTGTCTGCGGCGATGGCGTACGACAGGACCAAGCACGCGCAAGCGCCACTTCCTTGGACGAAACGAAGCGCGAGGAGCGCCGCCACGTTGCTCGCAACGGCACAGCCGACGCTGGTCACGACGACCAGTCCGAGGCAACTGAGGAGGACGCGCTTTCGTCCCCAGATATCGGCGGCGACGCCGACCGGGATGAATGCGAGGCTCATCCCGAGCATGTATGCGGTGACGGTGTTTTGGATGAGCGCGTTGGACGAGTGCAGATCGATGACCATGTCGGGCAGCGCGGGTGTGTAGACGTCGAGCGGGATCTGGCTGAGGGGAACCACCATCAGCAGGATGGGAAGAATGCGCCGTGGCACGACCTGGGATTCGGTCATCGTGTTCCTAGGAGTCGATCGCGGGTCCGAGCAATCCGAGCAACTGCAGGTCTGTCACATATTTGCCGATGAGCGCCCGCGTCAGGTGCGGAATGCCGTTTCCGGAATCGATATTCGCGGCGTCGACGGCTGCGCTGAAGCCCTTCGCCGGCACAGCCGATCCACGGACAGCGCGGCCGGGACGCTTGTAGGCGTGCAGCAGCGGCAGCACGGATGCCTGGCGTTGGGTCTCCGGTAGCGACCGCAGCGCGGGTTCGAAGCGAGCCAGCCAGTCGGCATAGTCGTCGATGCGCTGAATTGGGTGGCCGGAATCGATGAGCCAGTCGACGAATTCGTCGAGCGAGATGCCGTCGTCGTGCGGGTTGAGCACGTCGAAGGTCTGGAAACCCGCGGTCGCGCCTGCGCCGAGCGTGGTGATCGCTTCGGCGACGAAGTCCGCGGGCAGACCGTCGTAGTGCGCGCGTTGCCGCTGCCCGTCGGCGTCGGTGCGATAGAAGGACAAAGGTGCGATCCCCGTGGCGACCACGCTCAGCAGGAGGCGGGTGAACAGGTCGGGGACGTTGAGCTGACCGCCGAATCGACTGTGCGCCAGGATCATGTCCGAACGGAAAACCGCAACGGGCAGCCCGCACAGATCGTGGGCCTCCCTCAGCAGCACCTCACCTGCCCATTTGCTGTTGCCGTACCCGTTGGCGTAGCTGCCGTCGACGGTGCGCTCGGGGCTCATTTCGCGAATGTCACCGTCCTCCTCGAATGCCGACGGGGCGATCTGGGCAGCGACCGCGACCGTCGAAAGGTAGGTCACGGGCTTGATCCGCGACGTGATCGCCAGGCGGATGATCTCCGCAGTACCAACGACATTGGGGCCGAACAGCTGGTCGTAGGGGAGGACATGGTTGACGAGGGCCGCTGGGTGCACGATCAGGTCGACGGTCTCGGCGAGCCGATTCCAGGTCGCGTCGTCCAGGCCGAGGTTCGCTTCGCCGATGTCGCCGGCCAGCACTTCGAGCCGTCGAGCGGCGAGATCGCGGTAGTGGGTTATCAATTCGGGGTCGCCGCTGTCGAAGGCTTCCTCGAGGCGGGTGCGTGCTGCGTCGACGTCCTTGCCGCGAACGATGCAGACCAGGCTGCCTCCGGTTCGGTCGAGCCGCTCCAGCCATTCGAGGCACAGGAAGCGGCCGAGATAGCCGTTCGCGCCCGTTAGCAGCACGGTCTGCGGCTGGCCTGTCTTCGACGGGAGATCCTTTGCGGCGTCGAGTGTTCGGGCGTCGATGAACTTGTCCAACGTCAGGTCGGCGGCCAACGCCCGCTGCTCGGTATGGACCGAGGTGAACGTTGGACGCAGCGACCCGGACTTCTGTGCCGCAGCGACATAGTCCGCCAACTCCTGTAAGCCGTTGGCCGGACTGACGATGACGCCGACCGGTACGTCGATGTCGAAGATGTCGCGCAACAGGTTCGAAAATGACAGTGCAGAAAGTGAATCCCCGCCGAGATCGGTGAAGTGCGCATCGGGCGTCAGTTCGCTCGGGTCGCAGCCGAGCAACGCCTTGACCGCGCGACGCACAGTTTCCACCACAGGCAGGTCTCGGGCTTCGTGACGCAGCGCTACCAACTCGTTGGCTTCGCCTTCAGCCAACTCGGCATACAGCTGCTGGAGACGGTCGCCATAGTGAGCGATCAGCTTGGGCCGCAACAATTTACCGATACCGGTCAAAAGTCCGTTCGCGGTCGTAAACGGCTCGGTCTCGATGATGAAGTCGCGTGGGATTTCGTGTGAGTTGAGTCCGGCGGCCTTGGCGACCTGATGCATCGAATTGCTCAGCGCTGCTTTTGGATCCGCGCTGTTCAAGACCTCCTGAGTCGGCACGATGACGGCGAGCAGGTATGCGCGTTCGCTGCTGCCGTAGACGAAGATCTGTTCCAGCAGAGGGCTGCTGGCAAGCGCTGCCTCGACGTTGGCGACCGCGACGAACTCGCCCTGCGACAGCTTCAACACGTTGTTGCGGCGGTCGACGTAGACGAGCCGGTCCGGCGCGAGTTCGGCGACGATATCGCCGGTCTTGTAGAAGCCGTCCGCGTCGAAGATCTCGGCGTTGATGTCGGGTCGCTTGTAGTACCCGGGAATCATGGTGGTCGTCTTCAACAATAGTTCGCCACGCGAATGTGGTTGGTCTGTACCGAAATAGCCAAGTTCGGGCACGTCGACCAGCTTGTATTCGAGTACAGGTGGACGCCGGACGATCGTGTCGATCACCACGCCGCCGCCGGCCTCGGTCGAGCCGTAGCCGTCGTGCAGATCCAGTCCGATCACCGATTCGATGAACGTCTTCATCTCCGGTGCGATCGGCGCGCTGCCGACGATGACGGACATGTACCGTCCGCCCAGGAAGTGTTCGCGTAGTTCGGCTTTCACTTCGTCATCGAGTGCAGCGCGGTCCGCGCCAGGCACGAAGCGCCGGTCCATCTCGCTCTGGTAGCGCGCAAAGATCATGTCGCACACGCGGGGCACGAAGAACAGTTCCGTCGGACCGGTGAGGGCAATATCCTCGAACAGCGTCGACATGTCGCTCTTCGCCGCGAAAAACGCTGTGCCGCCACGCGCGAGCACGCCCTGCAGCGAGATGCGGCCTGCGATGTGGCTCATCGGCATGTAATTGAGATTGATGCCGGCAACCACCGGCTGGGACAGCCACACCGCGGTCACCAGACTGTCGGTGTACATCGCACCTTTCGGCGTCCCCGTGCTGCCTGAGGTGTAGATCAGCAACGACAGTGGGTCGTCGTCCTCGGCCGGAACGAACAGCGGCGCGGGAGCGAGCGCACGGCCCCGTTCGAGTACCGAGTCCAATGGTTCGAGGATTACCGCGGTGTCCGCGAGGCGTCGGGTCGCGGATTCGAATGCGGCGCGCTGGTCGTCGTCTTCAGGGTGATAGTCGAAGACGACCACCCGATCCGGTGTATGACCGGCGAGTGCGAGGTCGACTGCGGTGGTGAGAGTTTCGGCGCTGACCGCGAAAGTCTTCGGCGTCGTCTCGGCAGTGATAGCTGCCAACTGCGCGATGGTCGCATTGGCTTGCAGCGGCACTGTGACCGCGCCGAGGTGCACGCACGCCAGGTCGACGGTGGTGTAGTCGCTGCTGGTGAAGCCGAGGAGCGCGACGAAATCGCCTGCGTACACGGGATGTTCGGCGTCGTGGTGCCAGGCGGCCGCGACCGAATTGACGCGGGACCACAACTCGCCGTAGCTGATCGTGTGGAACTCGGGTAGCAGGCGAAGCGACCGACGACCCGCAGCGTCCGTGGTCAGCTCGACCGCGCGCTGCCCGACCGCGGGGCGATCTGCGTACCTCTCCATCACGGTCGCGATCACCTGCGCCAGTCGCATCCCTGGCTCACGGATCGCCGCGACGACCTCGGGGTTCGGTCGCGCATCGCGTATGTCCTGATGAGCGGCATAGAGCTCCGCGATCCGCTTCGCCAATTCCATTGGTCGATCGTATGGAACCACGGTTTGATGGTGGTGTGGAGGTGTTCGTCGGGCGTGAGCGCGAGTTCGGCCGCCTACAACTCTTGTTGGAGCGCGGCGGTGCGCTGCTGCTCGCGGGCGAGCCCGGGGTGGGAAAGTCCAGGCTGGTTCGGCGCTTCCTGGCCGATGTCCAGCGGCGCGGTGGACTCGGCGTCTCGGCGACTGCCTACGAGGGGCAATGGCAGCCGCCGTACGCCGCGTGGATCGAGATACTGAATCAACTGCCTGGCGAGGCCCCCGACCTGAGCGCCGACCATGCCGACCTCTCGCCCGAGCAAGAACGGCTACGGGTCTTCGACGCGGTAACTCGCGGTGTCCTTGGTGCGTCGGCGACCAAGCCGGTCGTCGTGGTGCTCGACGACCTGCAATGGGCGGACGCGGATTCGCTCGCGCTCTTGCGCTACCTCGGCAGGCACGTCCGCTCGTCGCGGCTCGCGCTGGTCGGCGTGTACCGCCATCCCGGAGTCGACGCGAGCAACCCGCTCGGTCCGGTACTCGAACAGTTGCAACGAGAGTCGGGCGCCGAACTGATGCTCATGTCCGGACTGTCGGCCGATGAGGTTGCGAGCTACCTTGCGCAGGCGGCAGGCGCGACGGTGCCCGGCGCGGTGACCGCCGCTGTCTACGACGCTACGACGGGAAATCCGTTCTACACCAAGCACGTCTGGCAGCTGCTCGTCGATTCGGATCGCGTGCGATTTCGCGAAGGCTGGTGGTCGACGGACTTCAGCATCGCCGAACTCGGCATCCCCGAGGGCGTCCGGCAGGTCGTCGCGCAGCGGTCTGCCCGACTGTCCCCGACGACACAGCAATTGCTGACCAATGCGGCGGCTTTCACCGGTCCGTTTGCGCTCTCTGACCTGCAGAACCTGCTGCCGCTGGACAAGGCCGTCCTGCTCGACGCACTCGACGAGGCCATCGCCGCCGGGCTGATCCGCTCGGCCGACCGCGCGCCCAAATACCATTTCGCCCACGCGATCGTTCGCCACGCGGTCCTTGCCGGGATGAATCCCGATCGGGAGGCGCAACTGCACAGACAGGTCGCCGAGGCGCTCGAATCGGCTGGCGGCACGGCTGCCGAACTCGCATACCAGTACCACGCCTCGGCCTCGGTTCCCGGCGCCGAGCGGGGTATCGAATGGTGCCGCATTGCCGCTCGTGAAGCGAAAGCCGTTGCCGCCCATGCGAAGGCGGTCCGGCTGCTCCAGATGGCCGCCGACCTCGGGGAGTCACGCCCGGACCTCCTTGCCGAGTTGGCGGTCGCACAAGCGGAGGCGGTGCTCGTCGAGGACGCGTTACGCACGTCGTCGCAGGTGTTCGCGGCGCTGGCACCCGCAGAGCAGGTCGCCTTTGCCACCACGCTGGCGACTGCACTCAAGGACGCAGGCGCTCCGCGATCGGCGTGGAATCAACTCGTCGATCGCGGGCTCGCCCTGAAGGGCGACGTCCGGGACTTGGCCTGGGCGCGCCTGACGTTGCTGCAGGACCGAGGCGCCCCGGTCGTGCATGGGCCGCTGCTGCTGTCCGGTTGGCTCGGCCTCGACCCCGAAGCACAGCGGATCGTCGCCGAATTCGGCGACGAGGACGATGCCGCCCGTGCCCTCGAACCTTTCGACGTCCGAACTCCTGCAGAGACAGAGGCGGTGCTGGCCCGCGCTCGGACCTGGCAGCGAGCGTCGGCACGCCTGCGCGCGTTCGACGTCGTCGCGCGTGACCGCGTCTACCGGCAGGGCGACGCCAGACGTGGTGCCGATGCGCTCGCGGAGTTGCTGGCCGAAGGGGAGCGGCACGGTTCTGTACAGGCCCAGGCGGAGGCGCTCGCCCAGTTGGCCCTATGTCAGGGGCTGCTCGGGGACCTACCTCGTGCGCAACCGAACCTCGATCGAGCGCGCGAGTTCGTGCGCAAACTCGGTCCGGGGCATCGACTGCACGTGGTGACCGAAATAGCGCTGCCGTGCGTCCTGGGATACCTGGTGGGTGCAGCCGACTGGCCGGAATTGGCAGCCCGGACCGATGCACTGACCGCGGACCCGGCCCTGGCTGCGATCCCGCTTGGCTTCACGCTTGGCTCGTTTTCTGTGATGGCCCATGGGCTTTCGGGCAATCAACTCCGCGCGGACCGCACGCTCGGCTACCTGCTGGACGGCATGGAACTTGCCAGGCCGGATACCTACCTTCTCAATGGCGCGGTCTGGACGGCGACGAGTGGCATCTGGGCGTTGCGGTCGAGCCCGCACGTCGGCCGGTTGCGGGCGGTCACCGATCGCATGCTGGCCGCTGGGCAATGCGCCGGACCGTCTCGGTCGCTCGAGCTTGCCGCGGGGCGGCTGGCAGCAATGGACGGCGACGATGCCGCTGCTTGCGAGTGGTTCGCTAGAGCGCGGGTGGTGCTGGAGTCGGGCGGTCAAGGTCCTTTGCGTGCGATCGCCGATCTGGACGAAGCGATCGTTCTCGAACGCGGGGGAGCCGACGCGCGACGACGGGCGGCCGAACTGCGACACGACGCGGTGACGTCCTTCCGTCGACTGTCGATGACAGGGTGGGAACGCCAAGCCGCAGAGCCCGATTCGGCGCTGACCGACCGCGAGACCGAGGTGCTCGCTCTGCTCGCGAACGGCCGCACCAACCGAGAGATCGCGAGAGAACTGGTCGTTGCCGAACCGACGGTCCGTCGGCATGTGGCCAACATCTACCGCAAGCTCGGCACCCGTAATCGTGCAGAGGCCACCGCCTACGCGTTGAGCGCACGAATACACACTTTGGTCGATGCGACGGCCGTCGACGCAGCAGTAGAAAGACATCACCCACTCTGAACAGGAGTACCGATGTCCACAATCGACCGCAATGGAGTCACCCTCGCCTACGAGGATGTCGGCGTCGGCGCACCGCCGATGCTGTTCGTCCACGGTGCGTATTGCACTCGCGCCGACTTCGTCAGCCTGGTCGCGCATTACCGCCCGCAGCACCGCGTCATCGCCGTGGACCTACGCGGCCACGGCGAGAGCGACACCCCTGACCAGGTCTACTCGGTGAGTGCCTTCGCCGACGACCTGGCCTGGCTGTGCGCGCAGCTTGGCGTCCACCGTCCCATCGTCGTCGGGCACAGTCTCGGCGGTCAGGTCGCCCTGCAGCTCGCGGCCGATCACCCCGAGCTGCCTGCCGCGATCGTTGCACTGGACTCCACCATCGCCCCGCCCGATGGGACCGGCGACATGTTGCAACCGTTCACCGACGCGATGACGACTCCGGGTTATCTCGAAGCGCTGCATCAGTTCATGGCGGTGACGGTTTTGCCGACCGACACGCGAACTCACGCGGCGGGAGTCCTCGACCGTATGAACACTGTGCCGCAGCACGTCGTCGCATCGACGTGGATCAACGGACTTGTCGGTTGGGACAGCGCGCCCGCCGCATCCGCTTGCCGGGTGCCGTTCCTCTATATCGACCACGGTGCGCCGAACTGCGACCTCGCTCGGCTTGCGGAGCTATGTCCGCAGCTGACCGTCGACCGCACCGACGGCGTCGGACATTGGGCGCTTCTCGAAGCGCCGGACCAGGTGATGTCGATCGTCGACCGCTTTCTCGAAGCCACTATCGATCAAGGAGTTCCGCGATGACTACCGACTTGACGGAGATGTATCGGCGTTGGTTGTACGAGGCGTGGGGCGCAGGTGACGTCTCGGTTGCCGAGGAGTTGATTGCCGAGGACCTCGTCGACCACAACCGATTGGAGGGGCAGCCCCAAGGCCGCGCGGGTGATGTGTGGGCTGCCAACATGGTCCGCACCGCGTTCCCGGACCTGCGCTTCGAACTCGACATCGCGTTCTCGAACGGCGAATACGTCACCGGCCGCTGGACCATGACCGGCACCAACACCGGACCGTTCGAGATGTTCGGTCTGCCGCCGACAGGTCGGCCCGTCACGATGACCGGGCAGGAGATCTTTCGGGTCCGTGACGGCAAGTTCGTCGAAGTCTGGCATCAGGAGGATGTGCCGACGATGCTGTCCAATCTCGCACTCGACCCGCCGCCGTTCGTCATGCGGATGGCGGCCAAGCGCAGTGCCCGGCTGTATCGGCGTGAGCAGCGGCGAAGCCCCGAACCCCTTGCAAGGGTGGGCTAGATCAAGCCTGAAGGTGTCTGGTCGGCGCAGCTCAACGCTCCGAAAATTGCTGTATGAACGTCTACCTGCGGAACGCACCGACCTGGGTGCTGTCGGTGTACTTCGGGCTTATCTTCGCCATCTGCCTCGCGATCGAGTGGCCGATCCTGCAGCACGGCCGCGCGACCCTTCCGGACGCCCTCCTGCCGGCCGTCGTCGGCGGGATTCTGTTCGGCGCGATAATCGGTCCGAAGATGGCTCGCCAGCGGCGAGAGGTGAACGCCCTGGTCGGTCCACTATCCGACGACGCCTATCGGTCCGCGAAGCGTGCGGCCATCCGCGGACCTGTGCCATCCGACCCCGAGACCCGCAGCGCCGCAGAGCGGCTCGCCGAAAACGGATTGACTCGGCTCAACACGATCGGCGCCCGGGTCTACGTCGCGCTGGCGATCATCGAGCTGATGGTCGCGGCCTCCTTTGCCTATCACGCGCTCACATCATCGGCGTGGTACTGGGCGCAAGCAATACTTTTCGTTTTCCTGGCGGTCATCATGTTGTACCCGCTCTGGTTGCGCGGGCACCTCACGCATCGCATCGAATTGCTGCGCTAGCAGGGGATTACAGCGCACTATTGGCTTATGGACGCTGTGCCCGAACGCGTCGGCAGCCACGAGGTGGTCCCGACTGCCGACGGCACCGACTACGCCTCGCTGCGGCGGCGCGCCGTGCCACGGCGGGAGCGATACCTACTAGGCAAGCAGTTGCGTCATGACACACCGAGATCGTCGTTGGGCGAATGGAAGACCACGACAGACCGTCCGCGCACGCTTGCCCTGATCGATGCCTCGCATCGCGGCAGGATCGAGTCACTTGTTCCCGTGCGGGTGGGCCGAATGGTGGCCTCGCCCTACGGGTTTCTTCGCGGGTCCGCGATCGTGATGGCACACGATCTCGCGATGCTGCCCGCGACCGGCATCCGACCGGTGATCTGCGGGGACGCACACCTCGGCAACTTCGGCTTCTACGCTTCGCCGGAACGCGACCTCGTCCTCGACCTCAACGATTTCGACGAGGCGCATCCTGGCGGCTGGGAGTGGGACGTGCGCCGCCTGACCGCAAGCATTTGGATTGCGGGGAGACAGAATTCGGCGACAGAGGCGCAGTGTGGGAGTGCGGTCGAATCGTGTGTTGCCATGTATCGCAGCCATATTCGCTGGCTGGCCGAGCAGCCTTTACTGGCACGGTCTTTCGAACGCCTGGATCGTGACCGCCTGCAGACGACGGCGTCGAACAAGTCGCTGCGCAAGGAGATCAAACGCTCTGCGAAGCGGGCACGGCGGCGGGTGAGCGACCGGGCGCTGCCCAGGTTCACCGAAGAGGCGAAAGGTGGGCGGCGCATCGTGACCGAGCCGCCGTTGATCACTCGCCTGCCCGAAGTCGAGGCCGAGCAGCTTGCCCAAGGCCTCGACGACTACCTCGACACCTTGCCAAGCCATTGGCGCCGGATGCTCAGTGGCTACACGCTGGTCGATGTAGCGCACAAGGTCGTCGGGGTCGGCAGCGTCGGCTTGCGCGCGTACGTGGCACTCCTCGAAGGCAGCAGTCCGGACGACGTCGTCTTCCTCCAGCTCAAGCAGGCCCGACGATCGGTCGTGGCACCGTTCGTGCACGGCGACTCCGCATGGCACGACCACCAGGGCCGCCGAGTCGTCGAATACCAGCAGGCGCTACAGACGGTCAGCGATCCGCTGCTCGGCTGGACGACCGTCGAGGGCCGCCAATATTACGTGCGACAGTTTCGAAACATGAAGGGCGCCATCGCGATCGATCATCTGTCGCCCTCGGCCCTCACCGATTACGCAGGAATATGCGGCAGGCTGCTGGCGAAGGGGCATGCGCGGACAAGCGGCGCGTCCATGATCGCCGGCTACGTCGGGAAGTCCGACCGACTCGAGACCGCGCTCTGCAACTTTGCCCGCGCGTATGCCGACCAGACCGAGATCGACCACGGCCTCATGGTCGAAGCTGCCGCGAACGGAAAGCTACCCCTGTGAGGGGAGTGGGACGAATCGGCGAAGTTTGCCAGTCGCTTCGTGTCGTCGCAACCGGTCGGTGATTTGAATCCGAATGGCCGGGTCGGAGAGCCCCTGCGCGCGGAGAGCGGTGACGACCGCAGCGGTCAGCGTGGTGATATCCGGTGAGCCGACGGTGAGAATGTCTGCGCCACCGACAGTTTGAGTGACCTGATATTCGGAAACTCGGGGATCTGTGCCGAGCACGTAGCGAAAGGCGCTCGCGGGCACTGTGATTGTGCCGTATTGGAAGTCGTCGTCGCGGCGGCCGCCGATGTCCGCCACCCGGGCGAAGGCACTCCCGCACGGGCATGGATCGGGAAGCCACGTCACCTGGTCGCCGAGGTCGTAGCGGATGAACGGAAAGGTCCGGTTGGCCAGACCGGTAGCCAGGGTTCGAACGGCGGGCTCATCTGGACCAACCGGCATGCCGTTCTCGTCCACGCGCTCGAGCACCACTTCGTCCTCGCAGACGTGCAGTCCCTCGCCGCGCGCGCAGCCGACGGCCTGGACACCGATCTCGGTAGAGCCCCAGAGGTTGTGCACCGGCACGGACCAGGCATCCCGGATGGCTTGGCGGTCCTCGTCGAGCAGCGGTTCGGAGTTGGTGCTCACGCGCACGGGCGAAATCTTCAGTTCGCCGGCCGACGCCGCCCGAGCCAGTCGACCGATCACCGACGCGTAGCCGACCATATGCGTGGGCTGGGCGGCCGCGACAGCGGCGAGGATCTCGTCGAACGGCACCCCGACCGGTATCACTGCGGTCTCCATCCCGGCGGCCGTCGGCACGTCGAACAACGGGGTGCTGGCGTGTGGCGGCGTCCCGGCCGCCAGGACTGCAAGCCGCGCCGGACCGTTCCCCTGAGTCCGGAGCTCTTCGCGCGCTTGCACCCGCCAAGCGAGGCACGCTGCTGAGACGTAGTAGTTCCAATCCCAGACGTACACTCCGCGAACGCCGCTCGACCCACCCGAGCTGAAAATCTGTTCGTCGCCCGGCGTGTACGAAAACCATTGTTGCTCAGCCAATATCCGCTCGGCCTGTGCCCGGTCGAGGTCGTTGACTGTGACGATGCTGTCCCATTCGTTCTGTGCGTCCTGCTTGGTCATCATCGGCACCGACGCAAGATCCGCGACGGTGGCCGTCGCGGGATCGATGTCGCTCAACCGCGACGAGTGAAAGGTGGACCGTTCCTTGGCGTAACCGAGCAAAGCCCGCAGCCGGTGGGTTTGGTGGCGCTCGATCTCTTCTCGGGACCAATCCAGCCGACCGATGTGATCGATGAGTGCCGCCTGGACCGTGTGCAGATGCGCGGCGCGCAAGCGCTCGTACGCAGAAACCGCTGTCGACATCGAAGCTCCACCTAACCTCGTGAGTCTTTTCGGAGTCTATAGACTCCGAAAAGACTCACGAGGGGTTAGGCAACCTGCAGGGATTTCGCGGGGTAGGTGACCTCGGCGACCTGGCCGTATTCGAGCTTGACGAGCTGGTCAGCGCAGTCGAAGTAGCGGTCGTCGTGGGTGATGACGATGACCGTCTTACCGCGATTACGGAGGTTCACCAGGATCTCCTTGTAGAAGACTTCCCGGAAGCGAGGCTCCTGGTCGGCGGCCCATTCGTCGAACAGGTAGATCTGGCGATCCTCGAGCAGAGCGGTCAGCAGCGCGAGCCGCTTCCGCTGCCCTTGCGACAGCGCGATCGTGGATAGTTGCCCATCCTTGACCGTCACCTTGTGCGCGATCTGCAGCTCTTCGAGGTAGTGGCGCACCTCGTCGTCGATGCCGGTCCGGTCGAAGCCGAGGTAATCCTCGAACAGGTGGAAGTCGGTGAAGATAGCCGACGTGTTCTGGCGGTACCACTCGACGTTGCTCTGGTCGATCATCTCGTCGTCGAGGACGAGTGAACCGGTCCGCGGGACGTAGAGTCCGGTAATCAGTTTCGCCAGAGTCGATTTGCCGCTTCCGTTGCCACCCACGATGAACGTGATCTGCCCGGGTTCGAAGGTGAGGTCGATCGGTCCGAGCGCGAATCCCGACCCGTCGTCCGGCGGCGGACCCATCGGGTGCGGACCCTTCGGACCCGGACCGCCCGGACCAGGCGGCGGCGGTGGGGGCGTGTGCATCTCGTAGCTGTAACTGACATTGGCCAGCTCCAGCCGTGCCTCGCCCGCTGCGGGACGCTCGGTGTAGGGCAGCAGATCCTCGTTCGGCCCCGAGGTCATCGACAGGTTCATTCCGCGAATCTTCTTCAGTGCCACGTCACCTCGCAACAGGTCCGGGATGCGGTGCATGAAGTTCTGCATCGGCATCGACAAGAACGTCGTGATCAGGACGTAGGCAACCATGGTTTCTTGCGGCACATGCATCGCGGCGGCGAGCACGAAGAGGATGAGCGCCATCGTCAGGAGCTGGAACGTCTGCCCGAGTCCTTGTGCCACAGAGAATTTCGAGCCGGCTTCGACGTTCTGCGCCCGCAATGTGCCCGCGGTGCCGAGCAGGTGCCGGTCCATGAAGTCACGGCGACGGCCACGGTGGAGCTTCAGTTCCTTGATGCCGAGCGTGACCGCTTGGAAGGACCGGAGCAGCACATCCTCGTTCTCCCGAGCCTCGTGGTAGATCTTGCGCACTCGCTTGAGGAACATCTCGACGCACGCGATGCTCACCAACGTTCCTGCAACAGTGATGGCGAAGATCGGACCCGACACGGCTGCGAGGAAGACGAAGCAGCCGATGATCGTCGTGACGTCGACGCAGATGCTCGGAATCGCCGTGACGGCCTGCGACAGCGACCGCACGTCTTCGGTCAGGGTGGCGATGAGCCGGTGTGTACCAAGGCGTTCCAGCTGCTCGAGTGGTGCCGAGACTACGCCGGAGCTGAGGTCCGCGCGCAGCTGGAAGATCGCTTCCTGAGCGAGACGGATCAGCAGCACCTGCGACAACACCCCGCTGGCAAGTACGACCACCCCCGTCACGGCGAAGCGCGTAAGCATGTCCGGCGGCTGGGGTTCCGGTGACACGACACTTCTGATGAGGATCAGCAGGTAGGTGTTCGCGGCACCGCAGACGAGGCCGGCGGCGATGATGGCGACAATCCGTTGCCAGGAGACCGAGATGAGGAATTTGATGAGTTGCATGACTGGGCTCTCTTAGGGCGATGTGATGATCAGGTACGGACGATGTCGAAAATCAGGCCTTCGAGCGTGACCCCAGGCGCGAACGAGAATGCGACGCCGGTCGAGGCCGGCTTGCGCTTGCTCCGCGGGTCCGTCTCGATCTGCGCGGCCATCTGCTCGAGCACGAAGATCAGCGAAACGCTCAGCATGTTGCCGTATTTGGCGAGGACGTCCCAGCTCGGCGCAGCAGCGGCAGGGTTGAGCCCGAGCGAGCGGACCGACTCCTCGATGATCTTCGGGCCACCCGGGTGGATTGCCCACAGATCGATGTCGGACTTGCGTAAGCCGTTGCGCCGCAGCACCTCTGCGATGGCAGGATCGACACCGTCGTAGATGTAGTCGGGGAGGTTCTCCGATAGGTCGCAGGTGATGCCGTTGTGATTGACGCCGAGCACGATGCCGTCTTCGGTGTTGTCGAACAGGTGGCTGAAGCTGCTGCGGATCACTATCTTGCCTGGCGCCAAAGGCTGCTGGACGTTGCTGGCGCCGATCACGACCGCGCCGCAGCCGTCGCCGAACAGGCTGTGAATGATGACGTCGTTGACGTTGTCGTCGAAGACCGCGTTCACCGAGCACAACTCGAGGCAGATGACCATCGCCTTCTGGTCGGGGTGTGCCCGAACGTAGTCCGTGGCGGTCCGGATGCCGTTCATCGCGGCAGCGCAGCCCATAAAGTTGACGACGATGCGGCCAACCGAATTCGGCAGGCCCAGTTCCTTCACCACGGCGACGTCGACGCCGGGGGCGATGAAGCCGGTGCTCGTGACGAACACCAGCAGACCGATGTCTTCCACAGCGCCGTCCATGCCAGCGATAGCCCGGCTGGCGACGTCGACGGCCAGCGGCGCGGCGTACTTGTAGAACAGATTCATCCGGTCCCGGATGGTCCCCGGTCCGCTGAGCTCCTCGATCTCGGGGCCCATCGGATCGACTGCGAGACGGCGGGTGTCGATCTTCGTCTTCTCGTAGATGCGCGGGATCCGGGCCTGTTGTGCAGGATCGTCGAACATTGCCGCCACCTGGGCGGCTGCGTCGGACTGGTGGTACACCTGGCTCGGCGAGCCGGTTGCGATGCTTTCGATCACCGCAACGGTTGTCGGCGGGGTGGGTGGCAGTTCGTGCATGCCGATCGCGAACGAGCGGTCGTTGCGGGGCTTGCGTCTACGGACCGAGGTGGTGTGGGCGTTGCCTTCGCCGAAGGTGATAGTCATGGCAGTTTCCTTTCGAGAAAGTGTGTTAAACGGTTCCGATTCCGGTGAATCCTTGGACGGTGTACTGAGCGCTCGTCTTCAATGCGCTCGGTGAGAAGTGCTCGCGGATGAATCCCCAGTTGCGTTCCTGTGCGTCGCGGGAGGGCGACAGGAGGTAGGTGCGGCACAACTTCGGGAACCGGTCGGTGAGAAAGCTTTTCGCCGGTAGCCATTCGACGCCGTACTTCGCCGATTCCTCGCGCACAGCATCTTCGGTCGCGATGTTCGCGAATCCGCTGCGCTGGAACGGGAGAACGTGGTGCACGCGGTGACTGCTGAGGCCTGCCGAGAGGAAGCAGTCGATGTAGCGGTTGCCGACGACTTTCAAGTCGTAGGCCTGCTCTAGCTGGTTGATCGCCCAGTCCTCGGTTTCGACGTGCTCTGGCTCGTCGGTGTCGAAGTCGTGGCTGGAGACGACCAAGAACGTGCTGAGCCACAGTGATACGACGAACTGCAGCGCCCAGGCCCAGAAGTCGCCCATCACGGTAAAGACGACCAACTCGCCGACCAGCAGGAACCGCATGCCGAACGCCCCGATGAAGTGGGGGAGTGCACCGCGCCAGGTTCCGTACATGTCCTTGATGCCGACCTTGCGGGTGAGGCGGCAGACGTCGAGCAGTCGAAGCGTCATCCCGGTCAGCACGTGCCCGAACTTGTGCAGCGTGTGGATCGGTATCCGGTACAGCCGAGGTATGCGCATCATGAAGGTGAAGACGTTCTTCTTGATGTCGACTTCACTCTGCGTATGCGGGTGGTGCAGCAGCGCGTGGCCGTCGGCGGTAACGAACGCCAACGCAACATAGTTGGCGTCGAAGAAGTTCGCGTAGATCTTGGTCATGCCCTTCTGGGCGCGATGGATCGCGTAGTGACCGAAACCTGCCAACCCGCTTCGAAGCAGCACCATCGCAATGACGAACGCCGGCAACGGCATCCAGGACGGCTCGGCCAGCCGCAGCGCTTGCACACCGAAGTACGCGACGATCAGCATGCCGACGACGACGTTGAAGATCTTGTCCATCTTCTTGATTCGTGCGGCCAGCACCGGTTCCTGGATCCGGGCCTTGATCTGGTGCAGTAGATCCTTCTTGTCATCGAAGTTGTACGACGGTGTGTCGGTCCAACTTTCGAAGCCGGGCTTGAACAGGAATTCCGGCGCGTTGGCAGTCGGATGAATATCCTCGGGCGTCGCGTCGCGGTTCAGTGCGTACCGCTTCAGCATCCGGTCGATTCGCTCCGGGTTCTTGTGGTACGACCCGATGATCGACGTGATGTCGCGATTCTTGGTTCGACCGATGAAGAACTCACCACCTGGATGCTTGGAGATCCAGTCGGTCAGGTCGTAGGCCTTTCCTTTGTAGATCCACACGTCCGGCAGTTGCATATCGTCGGGGGGCGGGCCAGCGGGCCGACTGAACGGACGCTCCTCCGATTCAATAAGGCTGTCCGTCATTTCCGTACCCTTCCGAGACTGTCCGAATGTTCACGTCAGGAATCTTTCCGCTGAGCCCTTACTCGGCTCTTGGCTTTTGCTTAACGCCGCATCAGACTGGGCTAGGCTGCCGCAGCTGAGGGGCACATTTGGACGCTGAGACAGAGCGAAGGAGCCATGCATGACGCAGACCGTGTCAACCAGATTCGGCGGGTTCTGTGGAGTCGCATCGGCGCTGATCGTCATCCCGGCGTACGTTGTCGGATCCCCTGAAACTCCGAAGACACCGGCCGACGTCGGTGACTATTACGAGGACGCGTCGTCGTTCATCACCGCCAATGGCACGCTGCCGCTGCTGCATATCTTGTTCGGACTGATCTTTCTCGCGGTGCTGGTCTCCCTCTTGCGCGCTGTGTCCGGTCCGACTGCCGACGTCTACTTGCTGTTGGTCAGCGGCACAGTGTTCATTGCTTTGACGGCCGCCGGGCTCGCCGCAGAAGTTGCCCGGCCCGCGGCAATCTCCCGATTCGGTGGCGTGGCTGTCGCGGGGTCGGATCAGTCTTTTCTCATGCTTGCCGTCTGGCTTTACCACTACAGTCAGATCGCTGCTGCAGTAATGATTTTCGCGGCGTCAGTGGCAATCGAACGGACCAGCGCGCTCCCGAAATGGGCGTCGGTGGGCGCCCTGCTCGGCATCCTTCCGCTGTTTCACACGTGGGTTGGGATAACGGCTACCTACTGCACGGTTGCGTGGGTCGCCGCTATCGGTCTGGTGATGCTGGTCTTCCCGGCGAGGGAGAGCGCCGAGTCTCCGGCTACATGAACTCGCTGCGAAGGGGCACCATGTAGGAATGGGCGCGATCGCACTGCTACTCGTCGTCGCGATCGTCGGCGGGATGAGTTTCGTCCTGTGGCGATACGGCGGATCGGTCGGTGCGCAACCGTGGAACGAGCTGTATCGCAAAGGCGCAATCCATGCACCGATCGAGACGCTTCAGGACGCAAATTACGGGCACCCGATAGACGTGGTCGCCACGATTCGCCAGGAGTTGGCGCTGATCCCGCGTGATCCGGTCCTCAAATGGGAAACGTTCATGGACACGGCAGGGGAGGGCGACGAAACTCAGGTCTTGTTCGTCGTCCGACTGCTGAATGTCTCGACTGCCCCGGCCGAAATCGTCGAGTCGCTGTCTGTGAATCTCACCGACAATGCCGGTGAGCGAGGAATCCGGCGCTGGGACAACGCCTACCGCCAGTACTACTGGCGATCGCGCGCCGAGGCCGTGGCAGTCGTGAACGACACGATCGTGTCACCCACGGTCTCGTGGGCCCGCTTCGCGGTCAGTCGGCACACACCCCCGCCTGCGCTGGACCCCGACTACCGAATTCTCTGACGACAGTCCTCATCGTCCTCGTCGAGGAGGTACTCGCCGGGGTGGAAGTAGTGGTTGATTCTCGGTTTTCGTTGCGGGTCGATGTGGGCGGGCGGGATCCAGAGGGTCCGACCGCGATATCGACCTGCCCGGCAAGGTGTTGTGGTCCAGTCGTTTTCGGTTTCACCGACCAGTGGGTGGTGGAATTCGCAGGCGAAGGTCAACTCGTCGGCATCGGTGGCGCCATTCTGCGCGCGCCAGGCCTTGCAGTGATGGCATTGACAGAAGTACCCCGGGCGCGTGCAGCCAGGAAAGGTGCACCCACGGTGTTGGGCGTGCATCACGATCCGTTGGTCGGGTTTCGCGATTCGGCAGCTGCGACCCAGATACAACGGTCGCCCATCGGAGTCGTCGAAGATCGCCAGGTAGTGGTTGGTGTGGGCTCCCAGGCGAATGAACTCGCGCAGAGGAACCATCGACCCGCCGCCGGTGACGGCGTGACCGGCGAGGTTCTGGATGTTGTTCATTGTGGTCGACACGATCACCGTGACGGGTAGGCCGCGGTGCTGGCCGAGGTCTCCGGAGGCGAGCATGGCTCGGCACGTGGCTTTGATGGCGTCGTGTTGGCGTTGGCCGGTGTTGCGGCGATCCTTCGAGGCGATTTCCTCGGTCGGTTCCTCGTCGACCACGGGTGATTGGTCGTCGGGGTTGCACATTCCGGGCTTGGCCCATTTGGCGAAGAGCACTTCGAGGTCTGCGCGAAGTTCGGGGTCGGCTGTGAAGGTTCCGGTGCTCATCAGGTCCGGTCCTTGCTTTCCGAGATGGAAGCTGCGGCGGCGGGCGCGGTCTTGGTCGTCGAAGATGCCGTCCGGATTCAGATGGGCGTCCAACCGATCGGCAGCCTTCTTCAACTCGTCGGGCCGCATGGTGGTCGCCAACGTCGCCAGGGTTTCCTCGGCGACCTCGCGAGTCTCGATATCCACCGAGTTGGGTAGGTGTCGGAAGAAGTCGCGGACGACCTTGATGTGGTCGCGTCCGATCAGCCCGGACCGTTGGGCAGCGGCGGTGTGCTCGCGCAAAGCCGGCATCGGTTGACCGGTCAGCGACGTGCGTTCACCGAGGTCTTCGGCTTCCCCGATGCGGCGCTGCAACTCATGACGTGTGATGCGCAGAGCATCCGCGACCACGTCGCGGTTTCGTTGATTGCCGAAGACTTCGTCGGGCGCTTTCAACACTTTCAGCAATGCGTTGTGTCCGAGCGCCGGGATGCGTCGTGCAGCGCTTTCCAACCCGCGGAGGATGTCGAGTTGCACCTTTTCCGGCAGCGTCGTGGGGAGCGCGGCAATAGAGTCGAGCGCAGCCGACAGTGCAGCGAGCGCTGCTTCCGCTGCCTCGTCGGCTACCACCGTGCTCGAACTCATGTGCTAATTGTATCGGCGCCCACCGACAAGAAACCGCAGCTCGAGACTGTAGAAACTAATGTTGCGCACGGGATTTCGCCGAGCGCTGGTGCTCGTGTGATTGCCGACGAGCTGTTCGGCGACCAGCCTCGTGCCTCGCACCGAGGAGGTGTCCTAGGTGTCGAGCGGTCCGCCGCCGAAGCCGGTTTCGTTGCCGTCGGGGTCGTAGTACGTCGCCTTCCGAACCCCGTTCGGGTAGGTCTCCAATTTGGCGGGTTGGAGACCTTGCTTCTCCAGTTCGTCGATGACGGCGTCGAGGTCGTCGACGAAGATGTTGTGCATTGCGTGCCCGGCGTGCGTCGGCTGAACCCGGATGTAGACCGATCGATGTTCAGCAAGGTCCCAGACTGCCTCGGATTCGCCGGCCAGCAGATCGGGCGGGCAGCCGAACAACCTCGAATACCACTCCAGCGCCGCGGCGAAATCCGTGACCGGGATACCTGCATACAAGTCGATGGCCATGGGGCCCATGCTAAGTCGCGCGGGCGCCAGAGGTGATCAGGGATATCGCAGCGTCTGTGTACTTGTCGGAGGAGCCGACGGCGTCAGGGTCGCGTGCGGCGCGCACGATCGCCATCAAAATGATGCCGACGACGGCGTGCGAGGTCTCGGTGACATCGAGACCGGTTCGCAGTACGCCGCTCTCGATGCCGCGTTCGAGGTAGCCGGCCACGAGTGATGCTGCAAGCTCGACAAGTCCGTACCAGCGGTCGGCGAGGGCGTCGTCGATGGTGTTCGCTTCGAGGACAAGGAATTTCGCCAGCCGCGGCCTTGCGACGAAGGCAGCGTCGATTCGGCGGGCGATGGTGCGCAGCTGATTCTCGAAGTCGGTGAGCGACGTAGCAGTGATCGTCAACGCCACATCGTCGAGCAGGATGTCGCCGAGGATCTGTTGGACGCCGTAGTCGATCACCGGGTCCAGGATCTCCCGTTTGTTCTCGAATCCTTTGTAGAAGGTGCCGAAGCCGAGGCCGGCCTGGGCGGTGATGTCGGCAATCGACGTTGCGTTGTAGCCCTTCTCCAGAAACACCTCGTACGCAGCGTGGATGAGTTTCTGCCTGCGGGCTTCGATATCGGCGGCTGTGGCGCGCGGTCGGCCGCGTTTGCGTGCGGGCGCGGCGTCGGAACTCACTCGGTGACAGTATCCGACCAGCGAGGACGCGGACGAGATCACCTCAGCAGCCGGCGTCCGAGCCGGGCCACCGACACCCATACCGGCGGCGGCGCTTCCCGGCGCGGCGGCGACACAGTGCGCGGTGGCACCGTCGCGACGAACGGGGCTTCGTTGTTCGGCGTCCTGTTGCCGCCGAAGAAGTCGACGTTCGCGCTGGCGTAGCCAACCCACTCGCTGGGCAGATCCTGCTCGAAGTAGATCGCATCGACTGGGCACACCGGTTCACAAGCCGAGCAGTCGATGCATTCGTCGGGACGGATGTAGAGCTTGCGTCCGCCTTCGTAGATGCAATCGACGGGGCATTCGTCGGTGCAGGCCTTGTCCATCACGTCGACGCACGGCTCGGCGATGACGTACGACATCACATGGCTTGGCTATGAACGAACGGAGAGTGTTCGTTGTCGGAGTACTGGTTGCCCGGCCCAGCTTGCCGAACCCGCAGGTGCAAGTCCTCCCGAATCGAGGCGTCAGCCAGCGGCAAGTTCGGGTCGGCCTCGAACGCCTGCTGCATCATGCCCCAGCCTTCGGGGCTGACCGGTATGGCGGCGTTGCGCAGTGGGCCCTTCGCCTGAGCCGTCGCCACCGCCCGGACAGTCAACTCAGCCAACCGCACAGTCAGCTTCGATGGATGAAACCTGGCCATTTCCAACAGGTCTGGTGTGAGATGTCGCGAGACAGCGGTGGCGACGACACGCAGCACCGGCGCGGCGACAGCCATCGGCCATGCCGGCTCCATCGGTGAGCGCATCAGGAAGTCGACATCCCGGACGCCTTTGAGGCCCAATGCCATTCGCGGCATCCAACCAAGCGCAATCTCCCGGCAGCCTTCGAAGGTGAGCGGCACATCTTTGGGATCGACGCCGACCAGCTGCGCGAACGGCACGTTCTCTGCGGCGAATCGGTCCTTGTCCGACTTGCTCAGCCCCGGACCGAACTGGCCGTAGCACTCGGCCAAGCTCACGATGCCGAGCGCGTGCGTCCAGAGCGCCATCTCGAGGTCGGTGCCGTGGTACTCCCGGCCGGTGATCGGGTCCATTCCGTTGATGTGCGAGTGCACGCGGAACAGCGTCCGGCCGGCGCGAATGGCGGATTCCGAGTCCCCGAACGAAGCCATCTGGAAGAACATGATCGACCGCCGGGCGCGGGTGATCGGATCGGTGCGCATCACGCTGTGGGTCGAGACCGACTCGGCCACGCGGGGGTCGAACAGCACCTCGATCGCGCCCCGATAGATGCCGAGCACCAGACTGAGCGGACTCTTCTTGCCCAACTCCCAAGTGAGCGATTCTGGTCCGTAGAAGCCGTTGTCGGGCCGCGGCGCGAGCCGGACCGCATTCATCCGCTCCACGTCCTTGACCAGGTACTGATCGACGTTTTTGCGCACTTCGGCGACGTTGATACCCATTCGGAGAACTCCCTTGTTCCACGGAAGCGGCATACGTTCGATGCGCGCTGCAGTTATCGTGACATCATTATCACGATAATGCAATCACGAAATTAATCCAGATCAGCTCGATCTGTCGGGGACGAGCCAGATCGCGCTGAGCGGGGCCAGGGCGATCTGCGCGGATGCGGGGAGTCCGTTCCTCGATTCGTTCGACGCCTCGACCGCGCCGAAGTTTCCGACGCCACCTCCGCCGTATGCCTGCGCGTCGGTGTTGAGTACTTCGATCCATCGTCCTGCGGAGGGAAGGCCGATCCGATAGGTGGCGTGCAATGAGCCGGACAAGTTGTAGATACACGCCACCACGCCGCCGTCGGAACCGAAGCGCAAGAAGCTGACGACGTTGTCGTCACGGTCGTCGGCGTTGATCCAGGAGTAGCCCTGCGGTGAGGTGTCTTGATTCCACAGCGCGGGACGGGCTTTGTATGCGTTGTTGAGGTCGGTCACGAGGCGGAAGATGCCGCGGTGTCTGTCGTCGTCGAGCAGGTACCAGTCCAGCGACCGTTCCTCCGACCACTCACGGACCTGACCGAATTCTTGACCCATGAAGAGCAACTGCTTGCCGGGGTGCGCCCACATATAGGCGAGGAAGCTACGCAGCCCAGCGGCCTTGTCGTAATCACCACCCGGCATCCGGGTCCATAGCGTGCCTTTGCCGTGGACGACCTCGTCGTGGCTGATCGGCAGCAGGTAGTTCTCGCTCCAGGCGTACATCGCCGAGAACGTGATCTCGTTGTGGTGATACGAGCGGTGAATCGGGTCGTGCGCGAAGTAGTCGAGCGTGTCGTGCATCCAGCCCATGCTCCACTTCATGTTGAAGCCGAGCCCGCCATCCGAAGTTGCGCGCGTAACCCCAGGCCAATCGGTGGACTCCTCGGCGATGGTTGCCACTCCACGGTGCACCTTGTGCACGGTTGCATTCATCTCCTGCAGAAACGCGACAGCCTCGAGGTTCTCGCGCCCGCCGTGGATGTTCGGCGTCCAGCCGCCCTCGTCCTTCGAGAAGTCGAGGTAGAGCATCGACGCGACCGCGTCCACGCGCAGCCCGTCGACGTGGAATTCGTCCATCCAGTACAACGCGTTGGCGACGAGGAAGTTGCGGACCTCCGAGCGACCGAAGTCGAAAACGTAGGTGCCCCAGTCGAGTTGCTCGCCGCGGCGAGGGTCGGCGTGTTCGTACAGGGGTGTGCCGTCGAAGCGTGCCAGCGCCCACGCGTCTTTGGGGAAATGCGCGGGGACCCAGTCAACGAGCACCGAGATGCCTGCGGAGTGCAGATGGTCGACGAAGTACCGGAAGTCGTCGGGACTGCCGAAGCGAGCCGTCGGCGCGAAGTACGACGTGACCTGATAACCCCACGAGCCGCCGAACGGATGCTCGGCGATCGGCAGCAATTCGACGTGCGTGAATCCGCATTCGTTGACGTAATCCGCCAGCTCGTGCGCGAGAGATCGGTAGTCCAGGCCGCGCCGCCAGGACCCGAGATGCACCTCGTACACGCTCATCGGCGCAGTGCTGGGTTCGGTCTCGGCGCGTGTGGCCAGCCAATCGCGGTCGCGCCATTCGTAGCGGCTGGTGGTGACGACGGACGCGGTGTCGGGCGGAATCTCGGTGCGCATCGCCATCGGGTCGGCTTTGTCGCGGACGACGCCGTCGCTGCCGTGGATGCGGAACTTGTACCGCGTCCCGTCGCCGACGTCGGGGACGAACAGTTCCCACACCCCGGTCGAGCCGAGCACGCGCATGGGGGTGCGGTTGCCTGACCAATACTCGAAGTCGCCGATCACGGTGACCCCGCGTGCATTCGGTGCCCAGACCGCGAACGACGTGCCGGTGACGTCGCCGTCGGGCGTCGTGTACGTGCGAACATGGGCACCGAGGATGTCCCAGAGCCGTTCGTGGCGGCCCTCTTTGAACAGATGGAGATCCAGGTCGCCGAGGGTCGGAAGGAAGCGGTAGCCGTCGGCGGTGACCAGTGGGTCTCCGCCGGGATAGGTCACGACCAGTCGGTAGTCGATCAAGTCGTGGATCGGCACGAGAGCACTGAACAACCCGTCCGCAACGTGTTCGAGCGGGTAGTCGACGCCACCGATGCGCGCCGCGACCAACTCTGCCTGCGGTCGCAGGGTCCGGATGATCGTGCCATCTCGGTGTGGATGCGCGCCGAGGATCGAATGGGGGTCGTGGTGTTCACCGCGGGCAAGTCGATCCAGGTCTGCCGCGGTGGGCGCTCCGGTACTCATCGGACCACCGGCAACGCGAGAATGTGTGCGACCGCTTTCCATGGCTCCAACCGGATGAAGTTGGTTTGGCCCCAATGATATTCCTCGCCGCTGACCTCGTCGTATACGGGAAAGTGATCGTGCCAGTCGTGCCCGATTGCGGGCATGTCGATGTGGATCGTGCCGGCTTCGGGGCCGAACGGGTTGAGGTTGACGATGACGAGAACCGCGTCACCGGTCGCCGGATCGACTTTGGAGTAAGCAATCAGGGCGTCGTTGTCGATGTGGTGAAAATGGATGTTGCGCAGCTGCTGCAACGATGGGTGCGCACGGCGGATTTCGTTGAGCCGAGTTATCCAGGGCTCCAACGATTCTCCGCGAGACCGCGCACCAGCGAAGTCGCGAGGACGGAGCTGGTACTTCTCCGAGTCGAGGTACTCCTCGCTGCCCTCCCGGACCGCTTGGTGCTCGAACAGTTCGTAACCGGAGTACACGCCCCAAGTGGGCGCGAGGGTTGCCGCGAGTGTGGCTCGTAACGCGAACATGCCCGGACCGCCGTATTGCAGGCTCTCGTGCAGGATGTCGGGGGTGTTGACGAACAGGTTCGGCCGGGCTTCGTCGGCTTTCGAGGCGATCTCGGTACCGAATTCGGTGAGCTCCCACTTCGCGACTCGCCACGTGAAATACGTGTAGGACTGCGTGAATCCGCGCCGAGCCAGTCCGTAGAGGCGAGCGGGACGAGTGAACGCTTCGGCGAGGAACAGGACGTCCGGGTCCGTGGTGTGGACCTGCTCGATCAGCCACTCCCAGAAGTCCGGTGGCTTGGTGTGTGGATTGTCGACCCGAAATATCTTCACTCCCAACGAAATCCAGTGCCGCACTACGTCCAGCACGGCGGTGTAGATCCCGTCGGGATCGATGTCGAAATTCACCGGGTAAATGTCCTGGTACTTCTTCGGCGGATTCTCCGCATACGCGATCGAACCGTCCGGCAACACAGTGAACCAATCCTGATGCGTTTGTGCCCAAGGGTGATCGGGCGCGCACTGGAGTGCAAGATCCAGTGCGACTTCCATATTGAGCTTCGCCGCCGCCGCGACGAAGCTCGTGAAATCTGCTTCGGTACCCAATTCCGGATGGATCGCGTCGTGGCCGCCCTCGGCGGACCCGATTGCCCACGGCGAGCCGACATCGTCGGGACCGGGAGTCAGAGTGTTGTTGGGACCCTTGCGGTTTACTCGTCCGATCGGGTGGATCGGCGGTAGGTACACCACGTCGAAACCCATCGCAGCAATCCGCGGAAGGTCGGCGGCCGCGGTCGCGAAAGTACCGTGCACCGGCCGGCCGTGGTCGTCCCAGCCGCCGGTCGAGCGTGGAAACAGCTCGTACCAGGAACCGAACAATGCGCGCCGACGGTCGACATGTACGGACCGCACACCGCTGCGGGTGACCAAGTCGCGCAACGGATATACGTTCAGCAACTCCGTGACGTCACCGGCGAATGCCGGTGCCACCCGGGCGTGCAACTGGGCATCCCCGCGCAACGACTGCGCCACTTCGGCGAGGCGTGAGCGCTCACCGCGCGGAGCCTTTCGTGCGACCTGATCGAACAGCCGCGCCCCGATTTCCAATTCGTTGGCCAGGTCTGCCGCGCTTTGCCCGACCGCCAGCTTCGCCTCCAGGCCGTGCCGCCAGGTCGTGATCGGGTCGCCCCAGGCTTCGATGCGGAACTGCCACACACCCTCCGACGTCGGCGTGAACGATGCTTCGAACACGTCGGGCTCGGCGGCGGGGTGCATCCGTACCCGCAGCGTTTTGCCGCCGGGCTCTCGGACAGCCACGTTTGCAGCGACGGCGTCGTGCCCTTCGCGCCACACGACCGCGCGGATCGGAAACACCTCGCCCACAACCGCTTTAGCAGCCCGACCACCGGGGATCGTCGGCCACACCTCATCGATCGCGATGCGACCCGTCCGGGTTGGCAAGCGGATGTCTTCTGCAATCGACACTGGGTGTGGCCTCCTGGTTTTGTTGGTTGAGCGTGGTCACCGCACGGCGAGGGCACCTTTGCCCAGCACGACGATGCCGTTGTCGCTGACGTGATAGTGGCTGCGATCGCGGCCGAGGTCGACGCCGATGTGAGCGCCTGCCGGAACCTCGACGTTCTTGTCGAGAATCGCGCGCCGCACAACGGCCCCGGCGCCGACTCGCACGCGGTCGCACAAGATCGAGTCCTGCACCACTGCGCCTTGTTCGAGGAACACTCCCGGTGACAAGACCGAATTCACGACCTGCGCTCCGGACACGATGCACCCCGCGCTGACCATGGAATCCTGCGCCACGCCGCCTGCAATGAACTTTGCCGGCGGGCGTTGTGAGGGGAGCGCGAAGATCGGCCACTCCTCGTTGTAGAGGTTGAACACCGGAAGTGGCGAAATCAGGTCCTGATGTGCGTCGTAGTAGGCGTCGATCGTTCCGACGTCGCGCCAGTAGCCGTGGTCGCGCTCGGTTTCGCCGGGCACCACGTTCGAGTTGAAGTCGTAGACGCCGGCTTCACCCCGTGCCACCAGTTGCGGCACGATGTCGCCGCCCATGTCGTGCCGCGATGTCGGGTCCGCGGCGTCTTGTGCGAGTGCGTCTTTGAGGGCCTCCGTGGAGAACACGTAATTGCCCATCGATACGAAAGACTCGTCGGGCGAATCGGGCAGTCCCGGTGGATCGGCGGGCTTCTCCAGGAACTCCGAGATGGTGGTGCCGTCTTCGGTGTGAATGACGCCGAACGCCGACGCCTGGTCACGAGGGACACGAATACCGGCGACCGTGACACCTGCGCCGGACTCGACATGCTGCTCGATCATCTGCGCGGGATCCATGCGATAGACGTTGTCTGCGCCGAACACCGCAACGATGTCGGGCGCCTCGTCGTGGATCAGGTTCATGCTCTGGTAGATCGCGTCGGCGCTGCCGAGATACCAATGCGGACCTCGCCGTTGCTGGGCAGGGACCGGTGTGACGTAGCCGCCGAGCAGCGACGCGAGTCGCCATGCGGTCGAAATGTGTCGGTCGAGCGAATGCGACTTGTACTGGGTCAGCACCGCGATTCGGTGGATGCCGCCGTTGACCATGTTCGACAGCACGAAGTCGATCATTCGATGCCCGCCGCCGAACGGCACCGCAGGCTTGGATCGGTCGAGAGTCAACGGCATGAGCCGCTTACCTTCCCCGCCTGCCAGGACGATGCCCAGTACCCGAGGCCTTTTCGTCATTACCGATTCCCCAGTCTGTTGTCGATGGCTCTGTTGTAAACCGAGAGAGTTCGCGCTGCGATCGCGTCCCATCCGTACTCTTCGATCGCGCGTCTGCGCCCGGCAAGGCCCATTCCGGTCGTGCGTTCGGGGTCGTCCAGCAGTTCGTTCACCTTTTCGGTGAATTTCGCTTCGAACGCCCGCGGGTCGGCACTGTCATATGGCACGAGTAGCCCGGTTGAGCCATTGATAACCACATCCGGGATTCCGCCTACCTCGCTGGCGACCACAGCGGTCTCGCATGCCATCGCCTCGAGGTTCACAATTCCCTGCGGCTCGTACACCGATGGACACGCGAAAACGGTCGATCCGGAGAGCAGCTGGATGATCTCGTTCTGCGGCAGCATGCCCGGAATCCAATGCACCCCATCGCGATTGGCCTGCAGCTCGGTGACCAATCCGGTGAACTCCGCCTTCAGCTCGGCAGTGTCAGGCTCGCCCGCGCACAGCACAAGCTGAGCGTCCGGGCGGAACCCGGCGGCCGCACGGACCAGATGCGCGACGCCTTTCTGCCTCGTCACCCGTCCGACGAACAGCACGGTCGGCCGGTTGGGGTCGATGCCGTGCTTGGCCCAGGCCGATCGGTCGTCGGTCGGCTGGTAGAGCTGCGAGTCGATGCCGTTCGGGATGACGGTCACGCGGTCCGGGTGCACCTCCGGGTAGAGGCGGACGATGTCGGACCGCATCGCATGGCTGACTGCGATGATCGCGTCGGCGTTGTCGATCGCCGTCTTCTCCGCCCAGCACGACAACGCGTAGCCGCCACCGAGTTGCTCGACTTTCCACGGCCGCAACGGCTCCAGCGAATGCGTCGTCACGACATGCGGAATGTCGTACAGCAGTTTGGCTATGTGACCAGCGAGATTGGCGTACCAGGTGTGGCTGTGGACCAGGTCGCGATCGGCCACGGCGGCGGCCATCGACAGGTCGACCGACAGCGTCGACAACGCCGGATTCGCACCCTTGGTCGCCGTCGCAGGCACGTGACCATGCGCCGGGGCGGTCTCCGACACCCGATCGGCACCCCACGCATGGACCGCGAGGTCGACCAACGACCGCAGTTCGCGAGAAAGAAAGTCGACGTGCACGCCTGCGCCGCCGTAGACGTCCGGCGGGTACTCGCGAGTCAGCAACCCGACCTTCATGAGGCGCCGCCCAACGCTGTGGCCACGACCTCGCGTGCCTCGCTTTGGATCTGGCTCAGATGTTCGGGACCGCGGAAGCTCTCGGCGTAGATCTTGTAGGCATCCTCGGTTCCCGATGGCCTGGCGGCGAACCAGCCGGATTCGGTGATCACCTTCACCCCGCCGAGTGCCTCGTTGTTGCCCGGCGCAGCGGTCAGTCTGGCGACGATCGGCTCGCCCGCCAACTCGGTCGCCGTCACGTCATTTCCGGAGAGCTTGCCGAGTAGCGCCTTGTCCTCCCGCGTGGAGGCGACGTCGATACGCGCATAGGCAGGGGTGCCGAACTTTCCGGTGAGCTTTTCGTAGTGCTGCGAAGGGCTTTCGCCCGTGACCGCCTGAATTTCCGAAGCGAGGAGCGCCAAGATGATGCCGTCCTTATCCGTTGTCCACACTTTTCCGTCGGAGCGCAGGTACGACGCTCCGGCGCTTTCTTCACCGCCGAAGCCTAGGTCGCCGCTGACCAAACCGGGCACGAACCATTTGAAGCCGACGGGCACCTCCAACAGTCGCCGACCTAGATCGGCGGCCACTCTGTCGATCATTGACGAGCTGACCATCGTTTTGCCGACAGCCGCGTCCGGCGACCACCCCGGCCTGTTGCGGTAGAGGTAGTCGATGGCAACGGCGAGAAAATGATTGGGGTTCATCAGCCCGTGATCGGCGGTCACGATGCCGTGCCGGTCGGAGTCGGCGTCGTTGCCGGTCGCGATGTCGAACTCCGACTTCCGTTGTACCAGTGATGCCATCGCGTAGGGGGAGGAGCAGTCCATGCGGATCTTGCCGTCCCAGTCGAGAGTCATGAACCCGAACTGCGGGTCGACGACGTCGTTGACGACCGTGAGATCGAGGCCGTGCCGCTCAGCAATGACGCCCCAGTAGGCAACCGACGCACCACCCAACGGGTCCGCGCCGATCCGCACGCCCGCGTCGCGAATCGCGGCGAAGTTGATCATGGCAGGCAGGTCGTCGACGTAGTGACCGGTGAAGTCATACGCTTGAGTTTCTGCACGTTCGAACGGAATTCGCTTGACACCGGCCAGTTTCGCGACGAGGAGTTCATTAGCCCGGCCGGCGATCCAGGAAGTCGCGTCGACGTTGGCAGGCCCACCATCGGGTCCGTTGTATTTGAAGCCGCCGTCACGAGGCGGATTGTGCGACGGGGTGATCACCACGCCGTCGGCGAGCGGTCCCGAGTTGTTCGCGTTGTGCCGCAGAATCGCATGCGACACCGCGGGCGTCGGCGTGTAGCCGCCCGCGTCGTCGTCGACGATGGTGACGTCGTTCGCCGCGAACACTTCGATAGCGGTGCGCCAAGCCGGCTCCGACAACGCATGCGTGTCGCGCCCGACGAAAAGCGGTCCGGTAGTGCCTTGTTGGGCCCGGTACTCGCAGATCGCCTGGCTGGTCGCAGCGATGTGGTCGTCGTTGAACGTGGTGTCGAACGACGAGCCGCGGTGGCCCGAGGTGCCGAAAGCGACCCGCTGCACGGGTATCGCCGGATCGGGGTGCCCGTCGTGATATGCGGCGAGCAGCGCCTCGACGTCGATGAGATCCTCGGCAGTCGCGCGGGTTCCGGCTCGGGGGTTGGAAGGCATTGATAGTGACCTTTGATCGAGGGGTTATGGAGGCGGGATCCGACCACTGACGGCGTCTTCGAGAGCCGTGACGAACACTCCGGTGTCGCGGCTGTCGGCAAACGCCGACACACCGTCGTAGAAGCCTTGCTCGAATGTGGTGCTCATTGCTTCCCCGTGCACGATGGACAACAGCACATTGCTGTCGCGGAGCACGCGGGCGGTTTGTTGTTGATAAGGCGACAACGAATCCAGCGGAACATCGGTCCGTAGCGGTACGGAACCCTTGACCGCGTTGAACGCGAGTGTTGTTTTGGGCGAACCGACTACGGCCAGGAAGTCGAGCGCATTCTGACCGTTCGAGGTGTTCTGGGCGACGACGAACGTATCGACGACTGCGAGGAACTGGTCAGCGGTCTCGGGGTAGGCGACGTAACCGAAATCCTTACCCTCCTCGGCACCGTCGGCCCGCAGCTCGCCGTAGACCGAGTCGTTCATGACCAAGAAGCCGCAGCCGCCGCTGGCGAGTTTCTTTGTCGCCTGGTCCCACGTCAACGTGTGAGCGGCAGGGTCCGCGTGGTCGAGAACGGTGTTCAACTCCTGCAACGCCGCCTTCACAGCGTCGCTGTCCCACTTGAACCGGTCTTTGATGATTGCGGCCCAGCCGTCGCTGCCGATCTTGCTCAGCAAGATGTTCTCGAAGAGCTCTGCCGTGGTGAAGTTGTCCTTGCTGCCCAGGCACAGCGGTGTCACCCCTGCCTTCTTCAAGGTCTCGAGATCGGCGAGGAATGTGGCGCTCGAATATCCGCTCTCGGGCGCTTTGATCCCGGCCTTCTCCAGGACCGCTGTGTTGAACCAGAGCATGTTGCTGCGATGGGCTCCCGACGGCACACCGAACTGTTTGCCGTCCACCGTGACGGCGTCCATGATGACCGCGGGAAGTGCGGAACCGAGTCCGTCCTTCTGAAATGCGCCACTGACGTCGGCAATTCGGTTCCGGTCGACATATTCTTCGAGCGACTTTCCGATGAATGTCTGCCAGACATCGGGCGGATTACCGCTGCGCAGTCGCTCGGCCAAGGCAACAACCGCGTTGCTCCCCGCGCCACCGCTGACCGCACTGTTCACGACTTCCACGCCTGGGTGGGTGGCACGGAAATCATCGAACAGAATTGTCAGCGCTTTTGCTTCCGACCCCGAGGTCCACCAGGACAGCACGTCGAGATGATTGGTTTTGTCCGTCGACGGCGGTTTTGCATCCGATCCCGTACGCGAGCAACCACCCAGCACGAGAATTAGTGCTGCCGTTATCGCAATCCAGCGGCTCGAGCTGTTCATGCCGCCACCGCCTTCGTCTCTGCATCAACATCGTGTGCCGCCGCTCGTAGGTCGTAGGCGGCGAACGCCGTCACCACCGCAAAGCAGACGGCAGGCACGATGAACGAAATCGCCGGAGTGGTCGCGTCGAGCACCGCACCCTGAACGAGGGGCATGATTGCGCCGCCGACAATGGCCATGACCAGTCCGGCCGCGCCGAACTTCGTCGCCGGTCCGAGGCCCTGCAGCGCGACGCCGTAGATGGTCGGGAACATCAGCGAAAGGCAGAACGACACAGCGACCAGCGCCACGAGGCCCGCGATGTTCGGCGAAACCATCGCAAACAGACACAACAGAATGGCAAGCAAACCCAGTGCAGCGAGCACCTTGGTCGCTCGAATCTTGCCGATCACCCAGGTCATGATGAACCGGGAGATCAGGAAGACGATGAGACTGATCTGCAGGACGAGACCGCCCAGTGACAAGCTGCCGTCGACGGCTTGCTGGGTGTACTGAATGAGATAAGTCCAGGTACAGACCTGTGCCGCAACATTGAAGAACTGTGCGACGACGCCGAATTTATAGCGGCGATTCTTTGCGAGGATCCGGAAGGCCGCGCGTGCGCCGGTGCCCGCGCTGTCGGGGAACTCTTCTTTGATCTTGGGTGCCTTGTTGATTGCCACGATCAACCAGACGATGACGAGCACCGACGCGAGGCCGATGTACGGACCCATCACGGCGCCGAGTTCGCCCGCCCGGATCGTCCGGACTTGCTCGGGGGAGAGCGACGCTAGGTCCACGGGCTCGCCGAGCTTGGGCAAGATCAACGTCGCGGCCAACAGCACCCCGATATTCGTTCCGAGTGGGTTGAAGGCCTGGGCGAAGTTCAGTCGCCGGGTCGCCGTCGCCTCCGGGCCGAGCGAGATGACGTACGGGTTGGCAGACGTTTCCAGGATCGAGCAGCCGGCGGCCATCGCGAACAGCGCGACGAGGAACGCCTCGTAGGTCATGATCTTGCTCGCCGGATAGAACGCGAACGCGCCGATCGCCGCCAGACCGAGTCCGCTCAGCAGCCCCACTTTGTAGCCGAAACGTTCATTGATGAACGCGGCAGGAAGTGCCAATAGGAAGTAAGCACCGAAATACGCCAACTGCACCAGGGATGCCTGGAAAGTGGACATGTCGAAAATATTCTTGAACCCAGCGACCATGGGCGTTGTCAGGTCGGCAGCGACGCCCCACAACAAAAAACAACAGATAAGAACAATAAACAACATGCCCATTTTTGGATAAACAAGTCGCGTCGTACCTTTGGTTTCTTTCGGCGACGTTTCGGTAGTAGTCATACCGGGACCTTGCCGTTCATAGATTTCTCCTCACTCCGGACGCTGGCCGAAAAGGCCTGCTACACAGCGACACTCGGAGTTGAAGAGCAAATTCAACAGACGGGAACTAAATCGATGTGACTCGAATCACACTAGGGCCGATTAATGCCTCTGGCAAGAGTCCGGCGCGAACCGGTGCAACGCCGACGCTTGTGAGTCTTTTCGGAGTCCCTGGACTCCAAAAAGACTCACAATGAGTGCGCGTTTCAGCGGCAGGTGCGGACCGCTGCGGGGTCGAAGCGCGGCGAGATGTGGATCTGATCGCCGTCCGGGTCGGTGTTGAGTTCGTCGAAGTCGACGATTCTCGGCAACCGGCCGTCGAAGTACGTCAAGCCACCGACCACGACGGTCGAAGCACCACTCGCGACACCCGCCTGGACCCCGGCGAGCGAATCTTCGAAGACAACACAGTCGGTGATGTCGACACCGAGCGTGGCTGCGGCGCGGCGGTAGCCTTGGGGATCGGGCTTGCCGATCGTGACGTCTTCGACGGTCACGAGGACCTCGGGAACAGGTATTCCGGCCGCAACGAGCCGCTTCAAGGCCAGATTCCGATGTGCCGACGTGACAATCGCCCATCGGTCGCTCGGCAAGCTGTGCACAAACTCTGGGGCGCCGACGATCGGGGCGATGACGTCGGTGGCGCGCTCATCGATTGCACGAATGCGCGCGGCCTCCTGCTCGATGTCGGACTTGCTCGCGACGAACCGACGGACTGTCGCAATTGCCGGCCTGCCGTGCGAGAACGCAATGACTTCTTCGGCGCGAAGACCATGCCTGACGGCGAAGTCGATCCATGCCCGCTCCACCACAGCAGTCGAATCGACGAGCGTGCCGTCCATATCGAAAAGCATTGCAGCAGCTGAGAGCTCGAGCATCGACGTACCTTCCGTGGGCCAACTCTCTACGCTAGCCGGGATCGGCAGAAGTCGCATCGACGGGCTCGTCACATCGGCCGATAAGTGTGAGCCGGCCCATTCGACCTACACCGGTGCGTTGTAAGTCGTGGGTGGAAACGCTGTTTCACAATCGGTTGGTTGATGTCTAGGTTTGACGCGGTGAACCAACGCACGAGCCGCTGGTCGGCAGTGATCGCTTTCGCCTTCGTCGGCGCCGCGACGCAATTGCTATGGCTCACCTTTGCTCCCGTCACCACGGCCGCTGCCGAGCACTACGGCGTCTCGGAATCGGCGATCGGCTGGCTGGCAAACGTCTTTCCGCTGCTCTACGTCGTGTTGGCGATCCCCGCGGGTCTATTGCTCGACCGCTGGTTCAGCTTGGCATTGTCGGCGGGGGCAATTCTGACCGCTGTGGGCGGGGTCATCCGCTTGGTCGGTGACGACTTCGCGTGGGTGCTGATCGGACAGACGCTCATCGCCGTCGCGCAACCGCTGGTGCTCAATGCGATCACCGGAATCACCGGTCGGTATCTCGCCGAGCAATACCGCGCCGCCGGCATCGCCGTCGGTTCTGCCAGCACGTTCGGCGGAATGATCCTGGCATTCTTACTCGGCGCCATCTTGCCGGACGGCGATCAACTGCCGACTTTGATCGCGATCGGCGCCATCTTCGCGGTGGTTGCTGCTGTCGTGTTGGTGCTTGCGTTGCGTACGCCCGGCCAACATCACCATGCGCGGCCACCGGCCGGATTGGGCGCGTTGCGAATTGCGTGGAGCGACCCGTTCATCAGACGGCTGTGCCTTCTTGTGTTCTTTCCGTTCGGTACCTTCGTCGCCCTGACAACCTTCGCGCAGCCGTTGCTCGAGCCCGCCGGTGTCAGTTCGTCGACGACGAGTGTGGTCTTGCTGCTGAACGTCGTCGCGGGCGTCGTCGGCTGCGCGGTGTTGCCGATTGTTGCAGCCAAGCGTGGGTGGGAGCTGAGCATTCCCGCGGTCGGCGGGTTGGCCGCCGCGATGGGATGCGTTGCCATGGCGTTGGCTCCAGGTGCGGTGGTCGCGGGCGTCGCTCTGGTGCTGATCGGGTTCCTGCTCTTGCCCGCGCTCCCGATTGTTCTCGAACTGACCGAACGCAGATCCGGCGCCGCTGAGGGCACTGCTGCCGGCCTCATCTGGATGTCCGGCAATCTCGGTGGGCTGGTCGTCGCAACGGTGGTCGGGCTGCTGGTCCACCATCCAGGGCCGGCCTTCTTCATCGCCGCTATCGCGGCGGTCCTTGCGTTGCCGGTGCTCGCTCGCCTACGTCCGTACCTACACCCAACCCCCGTGCGTGAGTTTGGCCCCTCTGGGGGCTAAATTCACGCACAGTTACTAGGGCTGCCCGCCCCAGACGGCCTGGGCGCCGGAGTCGCCGACGCGAACGGTCTGCACGATCGTCGCGACGCTGACGAGGATGCTGACCGCCGCGATGGCATACACGACAACCGGTTTGAGCGACCTCGACTTGACCTCGGCTGCGTGTATTGCCGTCACCCCGGCGGCGCCGACGGCCAAGGCGATGGCGAACCACAGCATTGTGTCGCCGAGTTCGGCGTGATGGTCGAGCAGCGGTGGATTGCCGAGCCGGTCATTGAGCGATTCGCCTGCGTCGGTCGTCAACGGCGTCAGCACCAGAACGAACAGCGCGGCGGGGAGCAAGAGCCACACGAACCGTCTTCGGGCGCCGGGCCAGACCGCGCACAGAATCACAAGGAGAGCGGTCAACGGCGCGAGCACCACAACGAAATGAACGAGGAGCGGATGAGCTGGCAGGCCGTTGATGGTGGACATGCACTCTCCTCTATGTGCGCGAGGTCAGGCCGTCCGACCGCGCTGCATGGATTCCAGCCCGACGAAGATCGCAATTGCCAAGACTACGTGCATCGCGGCCAGGGCGATGGTGCTTACGCCGTCGAAAGCGGCGTCGATCGTGAGATAGATCGTGCCCAGCGCGAGCACCGGCCCGATCACCTGCGCAACCCGAATCACGCTGGACCAGTACGGAACCAGCAGTGCCGCGACCGTCATTCCGATAAGTGCCGGGACGATGGTCAACATGATCACGCCACCCGGTGCTGCAGAGTTCACTTTGCCGTCTTGAGCGAACTCGAACGAGCCGCCGGCGACCAAACCGATCAGCCAGATGACGACGTTGACGACGAGCGCTCCGACGATTGTGAAAGCAATTGCCTTGGTACGACTCAATGCGGGGGGTTGGGTGATCTTGGTTGTTGTCATGCCGCAATTCTGCAACCCCAACCCAGCTCGAGGTCAAGCGACGGCAAAGACGGCGTCAAGACCGAACAATGCAACGGAACCCGAGGTGCGACGTAGCCGTGTCGACGGTCTGCGGCATGCGCGCTGCGGGGCGGTACCGCTGGCAATAATTGGGTGCGCACAGGTGCGAGCCGCCTTTGATCACCCGACGCGGGATGCGGATGCCTTGGGCCACCTCCGCTGGGTCGTAGCTCGAATCACGCTCCCCACCAATCGGATCAGGTGCTACGCAGCAGGCGTGCTGGACCTTGTCGTGATTCTGGAACCAATCGGACGTCCACTCCCAGACGTTGCCGATCATGTCGTACAAGTCGTAACCGTTCGGCGGAAACGAGCCGACGGGTGCAGTCCACTTGTAGCCGTCCGGCATGTCGTTGCGCGTCGGGAACTGGCCGTGCCACGTGTTGGCCATGAATCGACCGTCCGGCGTCAACTCGTCGCCGCCCCAGGCATATTCAGCACCGTCCAGACCGCCACGGGCAGCGAATTCCCACTCGGCTTCGGTCGGCAATTCCTTACCGGCCCACGCCGCATACGCCTCGACGTCGTCCCATGCGACGTGCACGACCGGGTGAGTGGCATGGCCGCGAATCGTCGACTCCGGACCGCGCGGATGCAACCAATCGGCGCCTGGCACGAACCGCCACCAGTTGTAGTGGTTGCGAAGGTCGACGGGCTGCGCGGGCTGGACGAAAACCGTAGACGCCGGGACCAACATTTCCGGTTGTGCTCCCGGGTAGTCGGCGGGGTCGGGCGCGCGCTGGGCAACGGTCACGTAGCCGGTCTCCCGCACGAACTTCCGATACTGCGCATTTGTCACCTGGAATCGATCGATCCAGAACCCACCGACCGAAACGCGATGTACAGGCGCTTCTTCCGGGTAGTGGCGGTCCGAGCCCATGAGGTATTCGCCGCCAGGTATCCACACCATGTCGGCATCCGGCGAAGGCGGGATGGGAGTCATCGATCCTGACCTTAATCGTCGTCGCCTCGATAGAATCATCGCGTTCGTTTTGCGATGTTTGCACAAATTGCTCTGTCGAATCAGCGAGGCATCATGACCTTCGGCGATCTGCCCAAACGGCCCAACATTCTCATCGTCATCACCGACCAAGAGCGCGAGGTGATGCATTGGCCGGAAGGGTGGGCCGAAGAGAACCTCCCGGCTCGCAATCGCCTCCTGGCCAACGGTCTGCAATTCACCAGCGCGCAATGCAACGCTGCCGCGTGTTCGGCGAGCCGCGCGACGCTGATGACTGGTCGGTATCCGACCGAACATGGCGTCAAGAACCTGGTCACCAGCGACGACCCGAAAAGTGAAGTGCAACGGCACCTTCAAGTGCTGCCGAGCCGATTGCCGAACCTGGCAAATGTGATGGCGACCGCCGGATATCACGTCGTGCTCAAGGGAAAGCTGCATCTCACGCGCCCGGTCGAGTACAACGCCGAGCGCAAGCGTTTCTACTGGTCCGCCGCAGACAAGGAACATCTCGCCGACCGCTACGGCTTCCACGAGTGGAATCCGCCGGACATGAGCGATCCCACCAGCCTGACCGACCTCGGCGGCGGGTCGATCAACAACGACGGCCGGTTCGTCGACGGTAGCGGTACTGCTGCGGGAGAAGTCGTCCCACGCGACGAGCTTTTCCGCGAAAGCGCGGTCAACTTCCTCAACACCTACGACGGCGACAAGCCATTCTGTCTGTTCGTGGGTTTGGTGAACCCCCACGACGTACAGGAGTACCCCGGACGCGGCCTGCGGGGGCTCAAGGGCGGACACCTGAAGCCGACATTCGGTCAAGGCGGTTATCACCTGGAGGATTTCAAGGATCTGCCGATCGACCTGCCGCCGAGCGTCGACGACGATCTCTCTACGAAGCCGAGCGCCCACGCGGCATTCCGCAAATTCCTCGCCATCGGTACCGGACACGTCCGGACGCGCGAAAGACAGCTGACGTACGCGCGGTTCTACGCCTACCTGCACCAACAAGTCGATCAGCAGATCATGAAGTTGCTCGACGCGCTCGACGCCAACAACCTCACCAACGACACGCTCATCGTGCGCATGAGCGACCACGGCGAACTGGGCATGGCGCACGGGCGCGGGCGACAGAAGTTCTACAACGCTTACCGCGAAACGCTCAGCGTCCCATTGATCTTCTCGAACCCGCGGGCTTTCCCGCAGCCCCAGCAGACCGACGCGTTTGCGAGCCTGATAGATATTCTGCCGACGCTTGCCACCATCGCCGACGTGCCCGACGCTGACACGTACGGCTTCAAGGGGCGCGACCTGACTCCGATCCTGTTGGATCCGACAACGACCGTGCAGGACGCGCTCCACTTCACCTACGAGGACGACGTCTTTCCGGTCGAGGGAGCACGATTCATTCGAGCGATCGTCGAGAAGGGGTGGAAGTACGCGGTGTACTTCGATCCGTACGGCGGCGCTCCGATCGAGTACGAAATGTACGACCTCACAAACGATCCGCTGGAAATGAAGAACCTGGCGCACGCGAAGCACAGCACGCCCGAATCCGAATTCGAACGCGCTCGGCTGCACACTCGCCTGACCGAGATGATGCGAGAGAACCTCACGATGCCCGACGAGATTCGCTGGCCCGAGGTCTCGGATTTCTCGCCGAACTCGCAACTCGCCGACATCGAAGAAGACGAGCCTGCGTCGGTGTAGCTCCATACCCTCGTGAGTCTTTTCGGAGTCTATAGACTCCGAAAAGACTCACGAGAGTAAGGGGGAGTGGAGGATTCGGCGGCTTTCGAATCGGCGGTGAAGTCCGCTGAACGGGTCGTCGAACTCGATCGATCTGGCGAGCAGCCGAAGCGGCTGGGAATAGTCGTCGGGCGCCACATCCCGGACAGTCGGGTACAGCGAATCGCCGACGATCGGAATGCCGAGCGAACTCAGATGGACGCGGAGTTGGTGCGTCTTACCGGTTTTCGGCTCCAATGCGTATCGCGCGTTGTCGCCGACGCGCTCGACCAACGCTATCCGCGTTTCAGCATTCGGCTCGCCCGGAACTTCCTGGGCTTGAAGGACGCTCCGCTCCTTGATGATCCGGCTACGGACCGTACGGGGAAACTGCAAGGCCGGATCGAACCCCGCGACCGCTTCGTAGGTTTTGCGCACGGACCGCTCGGCGAACAACATCTGGTACGCCCGCCTTACGGCGGGCCGCATCGTGAACACCAGGACCCCTGCGGTCAGCCGATCGAGGCGATGCGCCGGACTGAGTTCTGGCAGATCGAGGTCGCGCCGCAGCCGGACCAGTGCCGATTCGACGATGAAGCCGCCGCGCGGCGTGCTTGCGAGGAAATGGGGTTTGTCGACGACGAGGAGGTTGTCGTCGCGGTGCAGGATGTCGATCTCGAAAGGGACCCGCGGTTCGACGGGTGGGTCGCGGTAGAGGTAGACGAAACGAACTGCTGCATAAGGGGTTTCCGTGGTGATCGGCGTCCCCGACTCGTCGACGACTTCGCGTTCGGCAATCTTCTCGTGCAGCCGGACTGCGTCGTCGGGAAACCGTGCAAGCAGATAGTCGACGACGGTTGCCCAATCTCCTTGGGGCAGTCGCAGTCTGGTGGGGTTCAGTCCGTCGCGGACCGGAAGCATGCGTCAGCCTTTCGGCCACGCGACCAGCGCGTCGACGAACATTTGGCGCACCGCCGCGATTCGCTTGTCGAGATCGTCGGTGGTCCAGTCGCTGACATCGATCGGGTCGAGCACTGCCACGTCGACCGTGCCGGATCGGACCATGTTGCTGTTGCGCCACATCAGCTCGCCGGCATTTCGGATGACGACAGGAATGATTGGGACACCTGCCTGCATCGCGATATGAAAAGCGCCCTTCTTGAACGGTCCGACGGTCGGTGTGACCGATCGCGTGCCCTCCGGGGCGATGATGATCGAGAGCCCGCCGCGAAGTGTGTCGACCACAGGTCCCAGCTGCTCGACCGCTTTGGCCGAGTTGCGCCGGTCCAGGAACGTCGCGCCCATGTAGCGAAAGACCGGTCCCATGAACGGGTGACTCGCGATTTCCTGTTTGCTGATCCCGGTGAACCCTTCTCGCAACACCTTTGCGAGGACGAACATGTCGAGGGCGCTCTGGTGATTGAAGATGAACACCGCTGGCCGAGGCGACTCAGCGTTGTGCGCACCCACCACTCGAACGTCGATTCCAGCCAACTTGAGGGTGAAGTCGCCGGAACGGGAGATGACTCCGTTTCGGCCGCGGACCTGATTGCGGCTGGCCAACCCGGCACCGACGCCCGTCGCGACCGCGCCGGCGAATCCGCCTAGTGCACCAGCCGTTCGGGCAGCACCCAACGGACCTTGAGGGGCGCGAGAACGGAATCGGATTATCGGCCAACGCCGTTCACCAGCCACGACCGTGAGCGTCCGGTCTGGGTTGACTGCAAGAGGCGCCCCGACGAGGGCGAGAAAGTCCGCGTCTTCACCGCCGTTCGAGTACGCGTAGCTGTTACTGAGATCGATCCCCTTGTCGGCAGCAAAGTTTCGGACCGCTCGGGCCTTACCGCCACGCCACAACGGATTCCCGTCGACGGCTCCGGTGACGACGCCGTCGATCACTTCGAGCTGCGTGCACAACACCGTCTCGACGCCGAGAGCGCTTGCGGCAGGCTCGATTTGAAATCGGGTTGCCGACGACGCGATCACCAACTCATGCCCAGCCGCCTCGTGTGCACGAATGAGCCGCCACGCTTCGGGGTAGAGATGGCCAGCGATGCGCTGGTCGAACAGTCGCTGACCGATTGCCTCCAACTGCTCCTCGGTGTGGCCCGCCCACCCGCTCAAGGCGAGGTCGATGAAGCGTTGGAACTCGGCTTCGGTCTTCCCGCCGCGCACACCCGACAGCATGGTCGCCGCAATTTCGCGCGGTGTCAGCTTTCCTGCGCGCACGAAATGACGAAAGAACGGTATGCCGCTGAATCCGTGCACGAGCGTTCCGTCGAAGTCGAAGAACGCACCGATCCTCGGACCCGTTGGACCGCTTCGTATCCGGGCGACCGCTTCGTCCAGCTCCACGCTCAGACCTTGCGGTTCGAGGCGTCGAGCGATTCGGCGCGGTCGATCCGGGCGCTCAAGGAGCGCAGCTCTTCCGCGAATTCCGCACGCCGCGTGCTGAGTTCGCTACCGCCAGGTTTGACGAGGTTGCGGTTCTCGGCGAGTTTCAGTGCGGAGGTGAACAATTCGGATGACACCGACTCGGGGCTGTGCAGACGCGCTTGCAGTAGCATCTGTTGCCCGACGCGCACACACTCGTCGAGGAATTCCTCGCGATCGATTTCCTTGTTCGGATCTCGCAACGCCAACCGCTCCACGACGACCAGTTGGGCGTCGAGGAACGACCGTAAGGTGCGGTGCACCATGATGAATCCGGTCGCGGTGAGCTTGTCGAGCAGTTCGGCCGGGGTGGGCGTCCGGTTCCGCCATTCCGGGTCGACCAGGAGCACCTCGTTCTCCATCTCGAGCGCGAACCCCTTGCGGTCCGGGAAGAAGAACTCGAACTTCAACAGATCACGAAGCCGCATGGCTTCGGCCCAGCCCTCGGCGAGTGGGTCGGTCGAGTCGCTATCGGCCGCGGTGAGGATCGACAGTTCGAGCAGCGAACGATTGACGAACCAGTGAATTGCGCTGTTGCGATAGAACGCTGCGATCAGGTGCTGGCCGGGTTCGATCGAGTACACGGGTTGCTCGCCCGCGGTGTACGACGTGACGACCTTCGCGTCGGCGAGCCGGGTCAGCACTCCGATGAGACCGAGACGGTCACGGAGGACCTGCAGCTCACCTTGCGGAATCTTGCGCTCCTCGATGTATTTCAGAACCGGATCCAAGATCGCCTGGATTTCGGGGATGGTCAGGGCTCGACCCCGAACGCCGAGCAGCGCAAGCGTCACCAGGGCGTTCGCGGCGATGGGAGTGATTCGGTTGATGCCGACGGCCACCTCGAACGCGACCTTCTGCACAGCCAGTCGCGAGCGAGCCTCATCGGGTGCCTCACCCGAGCTTGCCATGACATCGCCATGCGCGGTCAGCCGATCGCGTGCCGACAGGGGGCTGCCGATGCGGACGTAGACGTGCCCCGCGGAGTTCTGCTGGTTACGGATGTACTGCGCCATCCACGCCAGGCCTTCGGCTTTCTTCTTGCCGCCCAACTGTTCTTCGGCGATCGCGCCGAGTTCGTTGAGGCGCTCGTAGGTGATCGACACGGGAACCAGGAGTGCGTCGTCGACGCGACCGCTACGGACCGCTTGGGCCAGGTAGTTCAGTAGCCCGTACTTCGGTGGCCGCAACTTGCCGGTGCGCGTGCGCCCGCCCTCGAAGTACCACTCCATGTTGAACCGTTTCGCCAGCAAGTAGGCGAAGTATTCTTCGACGACGGCCTTGTAGATCTCGTCTTCGCCGAAGCTGCGTCGGATGAACACAGTGCCGGTCTTGCGGGCGATCGATCCGATCGGCCAGAAATTGAGGTTCGCGCCACCGATCAGATGGTTAGGCGGAAAGTCGTTCTGTGCCAGCACATCACCGAGCACGAACGCATCGACATAGGATCGGTGCGACGGTAGGAAGACGAGCGGATATTTGCGATTGAGTTTGCGGAGGTCCTCCAAGCCGGTCTCGTCCGAGTGGACCGTCCAGGCGCGCTTGTGGATCGGCGCCATCGCCTGGCTGAACAGATCCGATACGAGGCGGCTCTGCGTCGCCACGAGTTCGCGCAAGGCGTCCTCGGCGCGGTCGTAGGCGTCGTCGCGCGAAATGTCGGTGCGATCGGCGATGTCGTTCAGCTGTTTTTGGAAGGCCGGAGTGTCGAGGATTTCTTCGACGACGAGTCGCGGCACCTTGTAACGGTCACCGATCACGGACCGTTCCGCCCGCGCCAACGCAAGCACCGCACTACGAACTATGTAGCGCGCCAACGAACGTGGCGCCGGATCGCCGCTGGCTTCCAGATGTCGGGCGCGTAGCTCGCTCAGCAGCGCCGGCTCTCCAGTGAGGACACGATGCCGATCGGGGGAGCGCTTGACTATCCACTTCTGCGCCAGCCGATGCGGGTTGCGCGGATTCGACAGCGTCGCAAGGTCTCTGATCGACGAGCGGCGAACGCCGTCGCGTTCCTTCGGCAACCACAGCACTCGGACCGGAACGACATTTGGATCATCGCTGCGGCTGACCAGTTTGTCGACGATGTCGTCGACGGCCAGTTCCAGCTGAATAGGTGCCCGCCCGCCCGGTCCGAGTTCGAGTCCATCGGCTGCAAGCCACTGCGCGATTACCTCGCGTTCGACGGGGGTCGACGCCTCCGCGAGCACAACGGTGGTCTGTGGCTGCATGTCCGGCATAAAGATCATTCTCCTGACGCGTGTCCGTTCCCGTCGTACCTTTGCAACTTCCGACGTTAGGCCGCGTCTGGCATGACTAAGCTTCGACGATGGACTGGGCACTGCGGTCGTGTGCATGGCGGGGTCACGAAACATACAACCCAGACGAAGTACCGCTTCGCGCGCGGTTACACGTCGATACCCCGGTGGGCGATGCCTGGCGTTGCCTTCGGTGCGGAACCTTCGTTCCCGGTGAACCTGCGGGCAGCGGCCCGGCCGACGAAGCGCCCGAAGTGCCGCACGGCAGACTGCTGCGCGACCGTTGGTTGATGCGGGCGCTCGCGATCGAGCGTTTCCTTCGTGCGCTCGTGCTACTCGGAGTGGCGTACGGCGTGTTCAAGTTTCGGGCAGGACGAACTGATTTCAAGACCGCGTACGACGCCGATTTGCCCCTGCTGCGGCAACTGGCCGACCAGATCGGCTGGAACATCGACGACTCGAAGATCATCCACCTCTTCGAAAAGGCTTTGGACCTCTCCGACACGGCGCTGCTGTGGATCGGCCTCGCTATCTGCGCCTACGCAGCGCTGCAGATCATCGAGGCTGTCGGGTTGTGGATGGTGAAGCGCTGGGGTGAGTATTTTGCCGTCATCGCGACCAGCATCTTCCTGCCGCTGGAGATCTATGAACTGTCGGAGAAGATCACCGCGCTGCGGATCGGTGCGCTCCTGGTGAACATAGCGGCGGTCGTCTGGTTGATCTGGAGTAAGCGACTGTTCGGTGTCCGCGGCGGTGGCGAGGCTTACCACGCCGAACACAGCGCCGAGAGCCTCCTGACCGTGGAGCGGGCAGCCGCTTTGGCCACCGCTGACGCGTGAAAGCAATTCCGCTGACGCCGTGGCGGTTCATCGTCGGATTCGGCACCGTCAGCTTGCTGGCCGATCTCGTCTACGAAGGCGCCCGGTCGATCACCGGACCCCTGCTCGCATCGTTGGGTGCGACGGGGTTGGTGGTCGGCGTCGTGACCGGAATCGGCGAGGCGTCTGCGCTGTTGCTGCGACTGGTCTCCGGTCCGCTCACCGACCGCACGCGCGCCTTCTGGGCGTGGACGATCGCCGGCTACGCGCTCACCGTCATCACTGTTCCGGTGCTCGGCATCGCAGGTACGTTGTGGGTCGCATCGGCGTTGGTGATCGCCGAACGGGTCGGCAAAGCAGTCCGCAGTCCGGCGAAAGACACGTTGCTTTCGTACGCGTCGGCGGTCGCCGGCCGAGGTCGTGGGTTCGGCGTCCACGAGGCTATGGATCAGATCGGCGCCGTGACCGGCCCGCTCGTCGTCGCGGTGATGCTCGCCGTCACCGGCGGTGATTACGGTCCGACGCTGGGCGTGCTTGCGCTACCGGGTGTTGCCGTCGTCGCGATGCTGGTCTGGCTGCGGGGGCGCGTGCCGGACCCGTCGATCTACGAACCCACCCTCGCGCCGAAAGAACGGCCCACGGTCAGCGGCGTAGGCGATCGGTTGCCCCGCGAATTCTGGATCTATTCGATCTTCACCGCGATGACGATGCTCGGGTTCGCGACCTTCGGTCTCATCTCGTTCCATCTGGTCGTCGCTGACGTCGTCTCGGCACCGATGGTCCCCGTGTTGTATATCGCTGCGATGGCGGCAGATGCAGTCGCGGCGCTGGCGCTCGGCTTCGGCTACGACCGGACCGGTGCCCGAGTGCTCGTCGTGCTTCCGGTGTTGTCGGCACTGGTCCCGCTGCTCGCGTTCTCCCACAACATCGCGATGGTCGCTGCAGGCGTGCTGATTTGGGGTTGCGCGGTCGGCGTGCAGGAATCGACGCTGCGCGCGGTCGTGGCCGATCTTGTTGCACCGCAACGCCGGGCGACGGCGTACGGGTTGTATGCGGGCGCGATCGGCGTCGGTACCGCGGTCGGCGGTGCCCTGACCGGCTGGCTGTACGAGGTGTCTGTTCCGATTCTGATCGCGACAGTGATCGCTGTCCAAGTGGCCGCGATCGGAGTGTTGGCTGGGCTACTTGGCCGCGTTCGCCAGCGTTGATTGCAGCCGGTCGAGCACGTACGGAATCGATCCAGGGGAGAGTAGGTCGAGCCCGAGTCGGACGTTGTTGTCTGGGAACAGGATGCTGCCGCGCTGGACGGACGGCAGATTCGCATATGCGGGCAACGCGGTGAGGACGTTCTGCAATTCGGGTGTTCCGAAAACGACAAGCAGGTCGGTCGAGAAGTCGGGCAATTTGTCCAGCGGCAACGGGATCCGACCCGTTGGGCCGCCCTCTTGAATCAAGTTCTCGGGGATCTTCAGCCCGAGCCGGGTGAACAGCTCGGTGGTGCCACTGTTGGCGTCGGTGATCATCGCCAGTTCCGTCGGCGTGTCGATTGCCGCGGCCACGAATGTCTTGTCTTTCAAGCCTGGATTGCGGTCCGCCGCCGCCTGGATCCGACCGTTGAGATTGGCGATCTGGCTTTGCGCCTGGCCCTGTTTGTCGAGAATCTTGCCGAGACCATCGACCTCGGACTCCCACGAATCCAATTGACTGTTGCGAAGATTCGCCAGTGTGGGGGCGATGTCGTGCAGCCGGTCGTACAGGTCTTTGTTTCCCCCGAACGATGGAGTGAGAATCAGATCAGGGTGCAGATCGCGGACTTGCGCGACTATGTCGCCATTGATGTCGATGGGCTTGGAGTTCGGCAGCGCAGGTTCCCATGGTGCGGGGTGACCGGTCGCAATCGCGACGTCGTCCACATAACCCACCGGCTGGATCTGCAAAACCTGTGCGGCATCGAGCCATTGCGTTCCCATCGCGACGATTCGCTGAGGGATTCCGTAAATCGTCGCCGTGCCCAGCGAATGGCCGACGTTCACCTGACGCGCAGTATCGTCGCTACCCGTGATGGCCTCACACCCTGCGAGCAGTAGTGCGATCGCTGCTACGAATACCGAAATGCGCTGCTTCACCCTCGGACTCCTCGCTCCCAATAGCTGACATTAACAAGCGCAATGAATCGGTGAGTGACGCCGCTAGAATTCGAACGTGACAACAATCGAGTCGAAGTGGACCGAAAAGAACATCGCTGATCAGGAAGGCCGCACGTTCATCGTCACGGGCGCGAACAGCGGTCTCGGTGAGGTCGCGGCGCGCGCACTCGTCGGTGCGGGAGCCACCGTCGTGCTCGCCTGCCGCAACACCGACAAAGCCGATACGGTTGCGCGCTCGATCGGGACGCGCGCCGTTGTCGCCCACCTCGATCTGTCCGACCTGTCGTCGGTCCGCAAGTTCGCGGCCTCGGTCGACAGCGTGGACGTCTTGATCAACAACGCGGGCGTCATGGCGATCCCGCAGGCGAAGACCGTCGACGGCTTCGAGATGCAGTTCGGCACAAACCATTTGGGGCACTTCGCGCTCACCGGTCTGCTGCTCGGCAAGTTGACCGACCGAGTCGTCACGTTGTCGAGTGGGATGCACCAGTTCGGGTCGATCGATCTCGACGATCCGAATTTCGAAAGGCGCAAGTACGAGCGCTGGACCGCCTACAACCAGTCGAAGCTCGCGAACCTGATGTTCGCTTACGAATTGCAACGTCGGCTCACGGCGGCGGGGTCGCCGCTGAAATCGCTCGCCGCCCATCCGGGTTACGCGGCGACCGGCTTGCAAGGCAAAACCGAGACCTTCCAGGATCGGCTGCTGGCGATCGGTAACCGCGTCCTCGCGCAGTCGGCTGAGATGGGTGCGCTGCCGGAGTTGTACGCCGCCACTGCGCCGGACGCGCCGGCCGGTCGCTACATCGGTCCGGACGGTTTCCAAGGCCAGCGTGGGTACCCGACGGTCGTCGGTTCGACGAAGAAGTCCAAGGACGAAGAGGTCGCCGCGAAGCTGTGGGACCTCTCCGAGAAACTCACTGGAGTGAAGTTCGCGTTCTAGCTGGTACGGTCTTCGGTATGCAGCGTGCATATTGGTTTAGCGAGCCGGCCCTAGGTGGGTCGGTCCGCGTAGCCGCGTCGTCACATACGCTGCGCTGACCTTTTCACCCCGAGCCGGATTACAGACCGGCTCGCTGGGTAGCGAACATCTCATCGGGCCGGCCTGAGAACAGGAACCCGAAGATGACTGTGGCACTGGATTCGACCAGCGACCTCGACAATCGACGCACCCTCAGTGTGAGTCCCCTGATTGCTCCCGCCGAACTGCGGCGGCGCCATGGCGTCGATGCGCTCGCGGCAGCAACCGTCCGAAACGGCCGCCGCGCGACCGTCGACGTCCTCGATGGCGCCGACGACCGGCTGCTCGTGATCGTGGGTCCGTGCTCGGTGCACGACCCCGTCGCAGCACTCGACTACGCGCGGCTTCTCGCGGCGAAGGCCGCTGACCTCGACGATCGGCTGCTCGTCGTAATGCGTGTGTACTTCGAAAAGCCACGTACGACGCTGGGGTGGAAGGGTCTGATCAACGACCCCCACCTGGACGGAACGTTCGACGTGAACACCGGACTCGGCATCGGCCGCCAACTGCTGTGCGACATCTCGTCGCTGGGATTGCCCGTCGCGTGCGAGTTCCTGGATCCGATCACCCCCCAGCACATCGCGGACCTGGTCAGCTACGGCGCGATCGGCGCCCGCACGGCGGCGAGCCAGGTGCATCGGCAGTTGAGCAGCGCGCTGTCGATGCCGGTGGGGATCAAGAACGGCACCGACGGCGACGTCCAGGTTGCGGTCGACGGGGTTCGTGCAGCCGGTGCAAGCCACGTATTCCCTGGTACCGACCTCGAAGGTCGCGCAGCGCTGATTCGTACCGCAGGCAATCCCGACTGTCACGTGATTCTGCGTGGCGGCAGCGGCGGGACGAACTACGACAGCGCGTCCGTTGCCGACACGATGGCGCGGCTGCGCAAGGCTGGCCTACCAGAGCGTGTCGTCGTCGACGCCAGCCATGGCAACAGCAACAAGGACCACAACAAGCAGGTGGACGTGGTCGAGAGCGTCGCGGCGCGAATCGCTGCGGGCGAGCGGGGGATCGTCGGCATGATGTTGGAGAGCTTCCTGGAGGCGGGCCGACAGGACCTGACTCTCGGTCGGGCGAGCGATCTGGTGTACGGCCAGTCGATCACCGACGCGTGCCTGGACTGGGCGACGACAGCGCGACAACTCGACACGTTGGCCGATGCGGTCAGCGCACGTTGTGCGGGCGGAACTGCACGCTGATCCGTGGACCGACGGGGCGCGCGGTTTTCGGTACCGCGTGCTCCCAGGTGCGTTGGCAGCTACCGCCCATGACCAGGAGATCGCCATGCCCGACCTGGTAACGAATGGACTCCCCGCCGCCGCGCGGCCGCAGCAACAGCGACCGCGCTTCGCCGAGCGACACGATGGCGACCATTGTGTCCTCGGTGCGGCTGCGCCCGATTGTGTCGCCATGCCACGCGACGCTGTCCGAACCGTCGCGGTAGTAGCAGAGGCCCGCAGTGGTGAACGGCTCGCCGAGTTCGTCGGCGTAGTGGTCACCGAGGGCGGTGCGGGCGTGGTCGAGCAGCGGACTCGGCAGCGCGTCGTTCTCGTCGTAAAAGCATTGCAGCCGAGGGACATCCACCACCCGGTCGTACATCGGGCGGCGATCGGCGCGCCACGGCACGGTCTCGACCAGGTCGTTGAACAGTTCGTCGGACCCGCGGACCCAACCCGGAGCGAAATCGACCCACGCGCCATCGGCGAGGTGATTGCGCTGCAGCTCGGAAGGTAGATCGCCCATGTGCAGACCTGACACATCGACGTCGAACAGCGACGCTTGATGAGCTACGAACATGTGTTCGATGCTAGATCGGCGTTCGGCCGGTCGCAACCATATAACCAGTCGTGTTCAACTGGCCCGCGACGGTAAGGCCACATCGTGGGAACCTCGAACCATGATCAGTAGCACCGCATTTTTCGGGGTGGCGGCCGTCGCCCTCGGAATGGTCCTCACGCCCGGGCCGAACATGATGTACATCGTCTCCCGAAGCGTGACGCAGGGACGACGGGCGGGGTTGGTGTCGCTCGGCGGAGTGGCCGTGGGGTTCGTGGTCTACGTGATCGCCGCCGCGGCCGGCGTCACCGCCGTGTTCGTTGCGGTGCCGGAGCTGTACCTCGCAGTGAAGCTCATGGGCGCTGCATATCTGCTCTGGCTCGCCTGGCAGGCCCTTCGTCCCGGAGCCGTGTCGGTCTTCGCGCCGGTCGCCTTGCCTGCCGATTCGAACCGACGGCTGTTTGCGATGGGCCTAGTGACGAACCTGCTGAACCCGAAGATCGCCATCATGTACCTGGCGTTGATTCCACAGTTCATCGATGTCGACGCTGGTCACATCTGGCTGCAGAGTCTGTTGCTCGGTGCGGTCCAGATCGGCGTCGCGCTATCGGTCAACAGCGTCATCGTGATCGGTGCGGGCGGCATCTCGACGTTCCTTGCACAGCGCCCCTTGTGGCTGCGGACGCAGCGATTCGCGATGGGGACCGTCCTCGGAGCCTTGGCCGTGAAGCTGGCCACCGACCACGCCAGGCCGGTGTCTGCCTAGATGTCGGTGCCGACTCGTACGGTCTTGCCATGAGCAATTTCGAGTTTCAGGTTGTCGTCGATTCGGCCGATCCGCACGCGCAGGCGAAGTGGTGGGCAGAGGCGCTCGGGTGGCAGTTCGAGCCCAGCGACGAGGCATTCATTCGCAAGATGGTCGACGCTGGCCACGCGAAGGAATCGGACACGACGGTGTGGGAGGGCGTGCTCGTCTGGCGGGAAGGTCAGGCAATCCGCGATCCTGAGCACCCGGGTCGGCCTCGGGTGCTCTTCCAGCTGGTTCCCGAATCGAAGGCGGTCAAGAATCGGCTGCATTTGGACATCCGGACCGGCGACGAACGAGAGGCAGTCGCCGAGCGCCTCATCGCTGCGGGCGCAACGTTCCTGCATCGCGGCAGGCAGGGGCCGAGCGAGTGGATCACTCTCGCCGACCCGGAGGGCAACGAGTTCTGCGTCGCCTGATCTAGCGAGTTACCAAGTCCAGCAGGGCTTGTCGGAGGTCCGGGCGGGGGCCACCCGCGTACAGCTCTTGGAGGCTGATGTCGGCACCCATCGCGATGACTAGGTGCGCAACCGCGCGGACGTCAGGCCAGCCCAGCACCTCGAGGTCTGCTGATATGAGTTCTGAGAACATCGCATTGCGTTGCTGGACCTCGTCGAGCAGGTCTGCCTCGGTCCGGGCTTGGACGATGAAGGCTTTCGTTCCTCTGGTCTTCAACGTCGCATCGAGGAAGGCGAACAGGCCTGTCCGGAGCCGGTCGAGCCCAGGCTCTCGATCGCCGACAGCGGCGACGACGAGGGCTGCCAGCTCGTCGTGGTACCGGCGGTGCAGCGCGACGACATAGCTACGTCGGTCGGGGAAGTGTTGGTAGAAGCCGCCTTTCGACATGTCGGCTTCGCTTACCACCGCGTTCACCGAGAGGCCACGCAAACCGTGCTCGTCGACGACGGACATGCCGGCGTTGAGCAGGTTGTTCCGTCCCGGCTCTGCTGGTCGCGCCATCTATGTCTCCTCGATTCGTGTCAAGCATACGATGGCGACGGTTGACCGACTGGTCGGTCAACGGTACTTTCACCTCATGGACGTCCAATCGCAGCTGCCGACTCTCCTCGCTCGCGGAAGGGCGATCATGATCAGGCGTATCGCAATTCTGCTCGCCGCGGTGGGATTGACGCTGGCGTCCGGAGTCGGTCCAAGTGCGGCAGACGAGCCACTGCCAGTGCCGTACAGCTACCTTGCTGGTGTCAACGCGTCGCTGACAAATCCCGGTGCCGCACCGCCCGGATCCAACGACTGGTCCTGCAAACCGACCGCCGACCACCCGAATCCCGTTGTGCTACTGCACGGATTCCTCGGAACGATGACCAGTGCGTGGCAGACGCTGTCGCCGTTGTTGGCGAACAGTGGATTCTGCGTCTTCGCGCTGACCTATGGGGTGACGGCCAGCGATCAGGTCGGTGCGATGGCGCCGATCGAACGCAGCGCGGCCGAGGTCGGGCAATTCGTCGACCAAGTCCGCGCTGCTACCGGCGCGGACCAAGTCGATCTTGTCGGTCACTCGATCGGTGCGACCCTGCCGTTCTACTACTACAACTACCTCGGCGGAGCGGCGAAGGTCCGGCATCATGTCGGACTTGCACCCTGGTATCGCGGAACGACGCAACTCGGCGCAGCACCAACGTTGTTGGCGCTCATGGGATTGCCCGTCATCGGTCCTGCGGTACTGCAACAATGTGGCGTCTGCGATCAAGCCCTGGTCGGGTCGCCGTTCATCGCGACGCTCAACGCGAACGCTGCCGTGGCACCGGGAATCTCGTTCACCAACATCATGACGCGCAACGAGGAAATCGCGACGCCGTACACAACGGGCTATCTAGACGGACCGAATGTCACCAACATCGTTGTACAAGAACGATGCTCGCTCGACAACACCGATCATTTCCAGCTGCCCTACGATCCGATCGCCACGCAGTACGTGCTGAATGCGCTCGATCCCGCGCATGCGGTCGAACCGCTCTGCAGACCCGTTGTGCCGTTCGCGGGGGCGATCTGAAACCACGTCACAGGCTGACGGTCCCGTCGTCGTCGACATGCCAGCCAGGGTTGTGGGCGATCTCCCAGATGATGCCGTTGGGATCTTGCAGGTGCGCGTGGAAGATGCCGCCGAATGCACTTTCGCGCGGACTCTTGACCACGGCGCCGCCCGCGGCGGTGACGGCACGGACCAATTCTTCGACCTCGGCGCGGCTGTCGACGTTGTGGGACAGGGTGACCCCCGAGATCTGCGAGTGGTCGGTGCCGGTGGCGAGGTCCTCGTTGAACTTGTCGGCGTCGAACAATCCGAGCAGCAGGCCGGGTGCCACCTGGAAGAACAAGATTTCACCTTCGACGTCCATCAGCGGCGTCCAGCCGAGGCCGTCGCGGTAGAAGCGTCGTGCGGCGTCGAGATCAGCCGTGGCGAAAGTCAGGAAATTCAGCTGCTGCTTCATGAATCCTCCTCAGTCGATCGATCGCGGCGTGCAGTGTTTCGTCGCGCTTGCAAAAAGTGAAGCGCACCAGGCGATCCCAGTCGGCCGGATGGTCGGTGAACACGCTGACCGGTACCGCGGCAACGCCGAGCCGCTCAGGGATCGCGCGGCAGAACGACATCGCATCGCCGTCATAGAGCGGCGCGATATCGGCGCAGACGTAATACGTTCCTTCACTACGCCGGACGTCGAACCCGATCTCGGACAACGCAGTGGACAGCAGCGCGTTCCGCTTCTGCAGGTCGTCCCGCAGCCCTGCGATCCACGCCTGTTCGTGTTCGATCGCGTGTGCCACTGCGGGCTGGAACGGTCCGCCTGCGACGAAGGTCATCCACTGCTTTGCGGCTCGGATCCCATCGATGAGTGGTGCAGGTGCGCATGCCCACCCGGTCTTCCAACCGGTGACGCTGAACGTCTTGCTGGCGCTGGACACCACGACGGTGCGCTCGTACATGCCCGGCAGTGTCGAGATCGAGATGTGCTCACGCCCGTCGAAGGTGAGGTGTTCGTAGACCTCGTCCGTCAGGACGATCAGGTCGTGCTCGATAGCAAGGTCCGCTACGGCCGTGAGTTCCTCGCGACTCAGTAGCGACCCCGTCGGATTGTGCGGGGAGTTGATGATCAGCATCGCCGTCTTCGCCGTGATCGCACGACGCAGGCTGTCGACGTCCAAGGCGAAGCCGTCCCCGTCCGGGACCAACGTTGCTGTTCGCCGAACCGCGCCCGCAAGCGCGACGGCAGCGGCGTAAAGGTCGAAATACGGCTCGATCAGGATGATCTCTTCACCAGGCTCCACTAGCCCGAGGACAGCTGCGCTGATCGCTTCACTCGCGCCGACGGTGACCAGGACCTGTGTGTCCGGGTCGTACTCGGTGCCGTAGCGCCTTGCTCGGTCCGCGGCGATGGCGTTGCGGAGCACCGGCATCCCTCGCCCGGGTGGGTACTGGTTGAACCCGTCCGCAATGGCCTGCTGTGCAGCCGCGAGCATCGACGCCGGACCGTCCGAGTCTGGAAATCCTTGACCGAGATTGACGGCGTTGTGGGCAATCGCGAGTTCGGTCATCTCGGCGAAAATCGTCGATTCGAACGGTCGCAATCGCTGGACTGTGCGACGCCGCGAACTGTCTGCCATACCCGCAGGCTAATCGATGTCACGTTTTTCGAGGCTGTCTCGTCCAGTCTTCGAAGGCCGCAACAGGGCGGCCGATCAACCTAGGAGATCGACATGGCCCGCATCGCCGCCGTCAGCCCGCAAGAAGCCAGCCCGATGGTCAAGCTCGCGTACAAATACGCGAGCAAGCAATTCGGTGAGGTTCCGGAGCCGTTCGCGGTCGCCGCCAATCACAAGAAGCTGTTCTTCGCGATTGCCGTCGCCGAGACCGCAGCGCAGAAGGCGTCGACCGTCCTACCCGCGAATATTCGGGAGCTCGCCGTGTATCGCACTGCGTGGACCGTCGGTTGTTCGTGGTGTGTCGACTTCGGTGCAATGCTCATGCGCCTCGACGGGCTCGACATCGACAAGTTGAAGGAGATCGGCGACTACGCCACCTCGCCGCTGTTCAGCGAGGACGAGCGCGCTGCGATTGCCTACTCCGACGCGATGACGTCGACGCCGACCGAGGTCACCGACGAGCAGGTCGCTGACCTGGAACAGCGATTCGGGCGCGACGGACTTGTCGAGCTGACCTTCCAGATCGCACTCGAAAACCAACGGGCACGCATGAACTCGGCGCTCGGAATCACCGAGCAGGGCTTCAACACCGGTGACGCCTGCAAGGTTCCGTGGGCGGTGGACGCCTAGAGCCGCACGCCGACGAGCTTCTCCGGGTTGGCCATGTCGTAGGCCGCGGCAACGCGGCCGTCGACGACGGTGAAGCCCAAGACGCGGGCCGGGTAATCGGGTCCGGCGGGCTGGTAGAGGCCGAGTTCGCCGTTGACGGTGACGGGGTAGAAGGCCTCGAATCGATCCGGCCCGTACTTGCGGGTGAGGCCGACGAAGAAGCGCGCGATCTTGGTTGCGCCAGTGATCACGTTGATCGCCGTTGTGGTCGTACCGTTGGCATCGCCGATGATCCTTGCGTCCGAGAGCAGCGACGCAACGATCGCATCGATGTCACCCGTAGCCATCGCCTCGACGAATGCCGCCACTGCCTTGTCGTGCTCGTCGGTGGGAACCGGTGGCGGCGTAGCGGACACGGCGCTGCGAGCGCGTGATGCGAGCTTGCGAGCGGACGCGACACTGATGTCGAGGATCTCGGCGACCTCGTCGAACGGCACCGAAAAGCCATCGTGCAGAACGAATGCCACACGTTGTTGCGGAGTCAGCGTATCGAGAACGACCAGGGCGGCAAGCCGGTTCTCCTCGCCTGCGACGACGAAGTCCAGTGGGTCCGGCTCACGCGAAGGACCTGCCGACAGCACGATCGGCTCCGGAAGCCATTGTCCGATATAGCTTTCCCGGCGGACGGCAGCCGAACGTAGGCGGTCCAGACAGATTCGGCCCACGACGGTCGTCAACCAGCCGCGTAGGTCGCGGATGCTGTCCTGATCGGTTGTTGCGAGCCGGAGCCAGCTTTCCTGCACGGCGTCCTCGGCGTCGGTAACGCTGCCGGTCAGCCGGTAGCCGACGGCCAGTAGATGGCTTCGGTGAGACTCGAAGGTATCCGCTAACGCTGTTGCAACCACGTCGTCGAGCTTACCGAGAGTGCTGGGTCGAACTTAAGATCCGCCCTGTTTCGAACTGTTGACCCTGGTCGGGGTGCTTGGAAGTCTTGCCACACCGACAAACGAGCAGGGGATTTGTGATGTCCAATAGACGAAACGGGCGGCCAACACCGCGCGGTCTGCGCATTCTGGCGGCAGCTTCGGCTGCCATTGCACTGGTCTCCGGTGCCGCCGCGTGCGGCTCTTCCGACACCGAAACCACCTCCGACGGCAAGACGGTACTGCGCTACCAGGGCTGGGCCAGCGAGGTCACCTACCCCGAACTCGCAGAGAATCTCGGCTACTTCCAGAAGGTCTCGCTGAAGTGGGTGGGTGATACCACCAGCGGACCGCAGGACATTCAGTCCGCCGCGACCGGGCAGACCGAGTACGGCGGCGCGTTCAACGGCGCAATAGTCAAACTGGCGGCAGCGAATTCGCCGATCAAGGCGGTCACCGGCTATTACGGCGCCGACCCGGAGACATACACGGGCTATTACGTGTTGGACGGCAGCCCGATTCGCAGCGCGCGCGACCTCATCGGCAAGAAGGTCGGCATGAATACCCTTGGTGCGCATCATGAGTTCGTGGTTCGTGAGTGGCTTTCGCAGCAAGGTCTCACCGCCGACGAGATCAAGCAGGTCGAGCTGATCGTCGTGCCACCGGTCAACACCGAACAGGCGCTCCGGTCGGGTCAGATCGATGTGGGCGCGCTGCAGAAGGTATTCCGCGACAGGGCAGTCGATCGTGGCGGAATCCGGCCGCTGTTCACCGACGAATCGCTGTTCGGCGCATTCACGTACGGCAGCTACGTATTCCGCAACGACTTCATCGACAAGCACAAAGACGCCGTCGCAGACTTCGTGCAGGGCACCGCGCGTGCGCTCCGCTGGGCGCAGACCACGCCACGCGCCGAAGTGATCGAGAAGTTCAAATCGATCATCAACGGTCGCGGTCGTAACGAGAACACCGAACTCACCAAGTACTGGAAGTCGACGAGCGTCGCCGGACCGGGTGGAGTGATCGCGGACAAGGAAATTCAGTTGTGGATCGACTGGCTGGTCCGCAACGGTGAGCTCGCACAGGGTGCGTTGAAGTCGACGGACCTCTACACGAACGAATTCAATCCGTACTCCAACGGGACCTATCCGAGCGACAGTGGTTCGAACGGCCAAGCGCTGGGGCCGGCGAAGTGAGTGCCGAACCGAAGTTGCGGGTGGAGAACGTCAGCAAGCGGTTCGCGATCCGTGGGTCCAAGGCGGACTTCGTTGCGCTGGAGAATATCTCGCTCGATGTCGCCGACGGTGAGTTCGTCGTCATCGTCGGGCCGAGTGGCTGCGGCAAGTCGACCCTGCTCGACCTGCTCGGCGGACTGACCAAGCCGACGTCCGGCCGGATCCTGTTGGACGGCAAGCCGATCAGTGGACCAGGTCTCGACCGCGGCATCGTCTTCCAGCAGTACGCGCTGCTGCCGTGGCGCACCGCACGGCGGAACATCGAATTCGGACTCGAAGAGAAAGGTTTGCGGCGCAAAGAACGTCGCGCGCTTGCCGACGAGTACCTCGAACTTGTCGGGTTGCAGGGGTTCGGTGATCGGTATCCGCACGAACTGTCCGGTGGGATGAAGCAACGAGTTGCGATTGCGCGCAGCCTCGCCTTCGATCCCGAGGTGCTGTTGATGGACGAGCCGTTTGCGGCGCTCGACGCGCAGACGCGGGAGTCGTTGCAGGACGAACTACTTCGAATCTGGCGCGCGACCGGCAAGACGATCCTGTTCATCACGCACGGCATCGACGAAGCGGTGTATCTCGGGCAGCGAGCCGCAATCCTCACGTCGCGGCCCGGCAGGATCAAGACCATCGTCGACATCGATATCAACGTCGACGAGATCGAGGATCCCCGCTCGGATGCGCGCTTCCGTCAGTATCGCCACTTCATCTGGACACAGCTGCGCACCGAGGTTGCTCGAGCGCAGGACCAGGAGTTGGAGGCAGCTCATGTCTAGCGTCGTCCTCGCCCGTCCGGCTGCGATAGAGCCTGTCTACGCGAGGTTCGGCGGCGTCGCCACCGTGCTTGCTCGCGTGGCGTGGCGAATCGTCAAGCCGTCATTGGCAATCGGGCTGTTCCTTGCGATCTGGGAGGCAGCACCCCGCCTCGGATTGGTGGACCGAGTCTTCCTGCCACCGTTCTCCGAGGTAGCCCGCGCGTTCGGCAAACTCGTGCAGTCGGGCGAAATGTGGAACCACGTTTCTGCCAGCCTGGACCGCTCGCTGACCGGGTTCTCGATCGCCATCGTCGTCGCGATCCCGCTCGGTCTGGCCATCGCGTGGTATCGGCCTGTCGCCGAATTCCTCGGTCCGATTCTGGAGTTGGCGCGCAACACGGCGGCGTTGGCTTTGCTTCCGGTCTTCGTGTTGATTCTCGGCATCGGCGAAGAATCGAAGGTGGCACTCGTGGTCTACGCGAGCACCTTCCCGATTCTGCTGAACACCATTTCAGGCGTACGGACCGTCGACCCGCTGCTGATCAAGTCGGCTGCATCGCTGGGTCTTTCGCCCATTCGGCTGTTCCAGAAGGTGGTCCTGCCGTCGGCGGTGCCGACCATCTTCACCGGTATCCGCATGGCTGCGGCGTCGTCGATCTTGGTGCTCATTGCCGCGGAAATGGTAGGGGCGAGAGCTGGACTCGGCTATCTCATCACCGCGTCGCAGCTGAGCTTTCAGATCCCGAACATGTACGCAGGCATCGTGGCGATCGCGCTGCTCGGTCTCACCTTCAACGGCGTCCTCGTCCTCATCGAGCGCCGGTTGTCGCGCTGGCGCCCAACCAACTAAGGACCTCCGTGTCATCGAAGCAACTCCATCTCAATGCGTTCCTCATGGGCGTCGGTCACCACGAAGCTGCGTGGCGTCACCCGAGAACCGATGCGCGTCGCATCCTCGACGTCGGTCACTTTCAGGAGCTGGCCCGAATTGCCGAGCGAGGCAAACTCGATTCGGTGTTCTTCGCCGACGGGCTCGCAGTCGGACCGCGCGTCGAGCGAAACACGCAGTCGATTTTCGAACCAGTCACGCTGTTGTCGGCCATGGCCGTCGCCACCGAGCATGTCGGCCTCATCGCCACGGCATCGACGACGTATTCGGATCCCTACAACACAGCCCGCAAGTTCGCCTCGCTCGATCACATCAGCAAGGGTCGCGCGGGTTGGAACATCGTCACCTCCGCAGGCGCCGACGAGGCCGCGAATTTCGGTCTGGACGGCATCCCGTTGCACAGCGGCCGCTACGAACGCGCAACCGAGTACCTCGAGGTGGCGCTGGCGCTGTGGGACAGCTGGGAGGATGAGGCCGTCGTATTGGATTCCGGTACGGGCGTTTTCGCGGACCCGACGAAGGTGCACCGGATCGATCACAGCGGCGAGCACTTCACCGTCCGCGGACCGTTGAACACGCCACGCTCGTCGCAGGGACGACCCCTGCTGGTGCAGGCCGGCTCGTCGGAAAGTGGGAAGGACTTCGCAGCGCGCTACGCCGAGGCCGTGTTCACCGCGCAGCGGACTCTCGATGAGGGCAAGGCGTTCTACACCGACCTCAAGGGCAGGCTCGCTCGGTACGGTCGCAGGCCGGACGAGCTCAAGGTGCTCCCGGGAATCGTCCCGTTCATCGGATCGACCGAAGCCGAGGCTCAGGCGTTGGAGCAGGAGTTCACCGACCTCATTTCGCCCGACTATGCCTTGCGTCAGCTGTCGAACATGCTCGGCATAGATCTGACGGCGCATGCACTGGACGCGCCACTGCCACCGCTTCCGCCCGAAGCCGAGATTCAGGGCAACAAGAGCCGATATCGCCTGGTCAAGGAGCTGGCGGCGAAGGAAGACCTGACAGTTCGGTCGTTGATCGGGCGCCTAGGTGGCGGTCGCGGGCACCGCACGTTCGCGGGAACGCCGGACCAGATCGCCGACGAACTCGAGTCGTGGTTCACCGCGGGCGCTGCCGACGGATTCAACGTCATGCCGCCGTATCTGCCGGGTGGTCTCGAGGATTTCGTCGCCCATGTAGTGCCGATTTTGCAGCGGCGCGGCCTTTTCCGGACGAACTACACCGCGACGACGCTGCGCGGACATTACGGCCTGGCGGCACCGGCCAATCGGTTCGAGGGCAGCGACGAACGATCGGTCGCCAAAGTAGGCTGAATGCCATGCGATTCGGAATGTTCATTCCGCAGGGCTGGCGTTTGGATCTCGTAGGAATCGAGCCTGAGCGGCAGTGGTCGGTGATGCGTGGTCTCGCCGAGCGCGCCGATGCGGGTGACGACTGGGAATCGGTGTGGGTGTACGACCACTTCCACACCGACCCAGGGCCGACCGACGAAGCGACGCACGAGGCTTGGACGCTCATGTCGGCCCTTGCGGCATCGACACACCGTGTGCGGCTCGGTCAGATGTGTACGGCGATGAGCTATCGCAACCCGCCCTATCTCGCCAAAGTCGCTGCGACAGTTGATGTGATCTCCGGTGGCCGCGTCGAGATGGGGATCGGCGCAGGCTGGTACGAGCACGAGTGGCGCGCGTACGGCTACGGATTCCCGCCTGCGAGTGAGCGTTTGGGTCGGCTCAGGGAAGGCGTCGAGATCTTTCGGCAGGCCTGGACGACCGGGTCGGCGACGCTGGACGGCAAGTACTACCAGGTCGATGGCGCGATCGTTCGACCACTTCCGTTGCAGGACGGTGGGATTCCGATCTGGATCGCCGGCGGCGGCGAGAAGGTCACGCTGAAAATCGCTGCCCAATATGCGCAGTACACGAACTTCGGCGGCGAGCCCGATGTGTTCGTCCGGAAGTCCCAGGTCCTGCAGCAGCACTGCGCCGATCTCGGAACCGATTTCGACGCGATCGTTCGGTCGTTGAACTACACGGTCGTTGTCGGGTCCTCGGAATCCGACGTCGCCGACCGCCTGGCCCGGATCGACGAGCGCCTGCACAAGCACGTGCCCGCCGACCTTGCCGAGCGAGCGATGAATCAGATCAGGGAATCCGCCGGGGTCGGTACTGCTGAGCGGGTCCGCGACAACATCGCGGCGTTGGGCGATCTGGGGCTTCGCTATGCGATCTGCTACTTCCCGGAAGCTGCCTACGACACCTCTGGAATCGAACTTTTCGAACGAGCGGTGCTGCGCGAACTGCGCTGACAGGATTGGGCTGTGGACCTCGACGAAATTGCAGACGAACTGTATAGCGTCGATCCGGGCGAGTTCATCGAGGTGCGCAAGGCTCGGGTGACCGAAGCGCGCACCTCTGGCAACCGGCCACTCGCGGCGGAGATTGCAAAGCTCCGCAAACCGACAGTCGTCGGGTGGCTGGTCAACCTGCTGGCGCGGGAGATGCCGGACGAGGTCGAATCGGTCTTGAAACTCGGTGATGCGTTGCGCGACGCGCAACGCCACCTGTCCGGCGAGGACCTGCGCAGGCTGACCCGGCAACGACAGCAAGTGGTCCGGGCGCTTGCGCGCCGCGCCGGTGAACTGGCAGCCGATCGCGGCCGGGAGGTCCCGGAGTCGGCGATCACCGAAGTCGCTCAGACCCTCAACGCGGCGATGGCCGACCCGGAGATCGGCGAGCAGGTCCGGCTGGGGCGGATCGTGACGGCCGCGTCCTACAGTGGCTTCGGTCCGGCAGGCCTCTCGGTCGTCGGCGGGAAGGCCCCGGAGCGAGCCGAGCCCGCGCCGAAGAAGCGCGACCAAGGTGCACTGGCCGCGGCCGCCCGGGAGGAGCTGGCCGAGGCGACGGCCGCGGTTCGGGAGGCAGAGAGTGCTGCCGAGGCGGCCAAGTCCGAGGCGGAAGACGCGACCTCGGCGGTCGAGGACGTCGAAGCGCGGATCGCGGACCTCCGTGCCGAACTCGAGTCGGCAGAGCAGGAGCGCCAATTTGCCCGCAGCGCAGCCAAAGCCACCGCCGAATCGGTCAAGCGGGCCGAGCGTGATCTCGAACGCGCGGTCGCCTGGGAGACGAAGGTCAAGCGGATTCTGGACGACCTGGACTGACTAGTACTACATTGTGTAGTAATCGATCCTGAGGGGGCCATGATGCGTTCGCGCGGCGTTAGCCATGTGGAGTTCGCGGACTACTACATGACGCGGTTCATTAACGCGCACAGTTACATTGGCATCCAGCCCGCCCGTAGCGGGCAGAAGTTGGCGCACACCGAGCAGGCGACTGGCATCAACCACGTCGCACTGTGGGCGCGCAACAGACGAGAAGTCGATCAGTTCCGTTATCGCGCTATGCGCGAACATGCAGGGAGCCGACCGGATTTGGCGAGAACAGTGCCGGGTTTGATGTGGCAGGCTCGGCGGACCTTGCCTTCTCGAAACCGTGCGTGAATTTCACCCCTGGGTGGGTGAGACGCGCGCACGGGTTAGTCGGTGGTGCCGCTGAATGCGAGAGCAGCGCCGACACCGATGATCATCACGCCACCCGTGCCGCCGACTGCTTCGAGCCGCTTAGGGGAGCGGGCGAACCACTCGCGGACCGTTCCCGCCAGCATCGCCCACGTTGCATCGGACAAGACCGCGATAGCCAGGAAGATCGCGCCGAGGATGAGCAGTTGTGGCGGCACGGCGCCGGACTCCGGATCGGCGAACTGGGGGAGGACCGCGGCGAAGAAGACGATGGTCTTGGGGTTGGTCATGCCGACGATGAATCCTTGCCGGAAGGCGCGACGACCCGACGTGGCTGTGACCTCGGCACCCAATGCTGTGACGAGCGACCGCCGCTCGCGAAATGCTTGTACGCCAAGATAAATCAGATATGCAGCACCGGCCAGCTTGATGATCGTCAATGCGACCGCCGACGCCGCGAGGACCGCGCCCAGCCCGACCGCGACGCCGGCGAGCGGGACCGCGGAGCCTGCCGTGTTACCCAGAACCGTCAGCAGCGCAGGCCGACGACCGAGCGCGAGTGCACGGCCGACAGCGAACAGCACGCTCGGACCCGGGATCACGATGATCACGAACGAGGCGGCTGCGAATGCCAGCAGATGACCAGTGGAGACCATCTACTGAAGGTTACGCGGCAACGTCTTCGGATCCAGAATCACTCGCTTGTTGGTGGCTTGGCGAACCCGATCCGCCAAGGCGATGTTGTCGCTGAGCAGTTTCCATTCGGATTCGGCGATCGCTGCGACTGCGCGAGCGAGGACGTCAGCGTCCGTCGTCGCCCAGGCAATCGGCATCGGAATGAACTGCTGCGGCGAGTCCGTGGACGGGCGCGGCGACCGATCGGCCCGGACCGACACCGACGGCACCCGTTCGCCCGGTTCGGTCTTGTGGCCCGGCAGGCTCTTGACCTTGCGAGTGACTAGCGCAAACTGCGGCGCCGTGCCTGGCTTGCCGACGTCGATCAACGCGAGCAAGATCAGTCCGCGCTTACGCGTTCCGGTAACCACCGCCGGCACGAGTGCGCCATCGGTGTAGAGCTGCTCTATTCCGCCGAGCCGACGCGGCGCCCAGATTGCCACCCACAACGCCGTCGCGGCACCGAGAGCCAGAACAACCGCGAGAATGTAAGCCCACGGATGCATCACAGATATCAACCACACCGCACCCCCACCGAGTACGAGCGCAAGCACGATCGACGTCACGGCTACGCGGCGTAGGTCGGCGATTGTCTCGTTCACCGCTTTGGCGTGTGCCCGATCCACAGGGAATTCGAAGCGTCGCACACTTCATTCCTAGCACGGGGAACAGACAGCCCTGCTCTAGGCGATCGTGGGGCCCAAGAGGTCGTCTGCGTCGGTGATGCGGTACGCGTAGCCCTGTTCGGCGAGAAAACGCTGCCGGTGGGCCGCGTACTCGGCGTCGAGGGTGTCGCGGGAGACCACCGAATAGAAGTGCGCTTGCCCGCCATCATGTTTCGGCCGCAACAGCCGCCCGAGCCGCTGCGCTTCCTCTTGCCGTGACCCGAACGTCCCGGACACCTGGACCGCAACAGAGGCCTCGGGAAGGTCGATCGAGAAGTTCGCCACCTTGCTGACCACGAGCACCGGGATCTCACCCTTGCGGAACGCCTCGAACAGCTCCTCGCGCTCCTTCGTCTTCGTCGAACCCTGAATCACGGGCGCGTTCAACGCGGTCCCGAGCTCGTCGAGCTGGTCGAGATAGGCGCCGATCACGAGGGACGGTGCGTCCGGGTGACGAGCGAGGATCGACTTGACCACGGCGATTTTCGTATGCGCCGTCGAGCAGAGTTTGTAGCGCTCCTCGGGTTCGGCGACCGCGTACGTCATGCGTTCGTTGTCGGTCAACGTCACCCGGACCTCGACGCACTCGGCCGGTGCGATCCAGCCTTGGGCTTCGATGTCCTTCCACGGTGCGTCGTACCGCTTGGGGCCGATGAGCGAGAACACGTCGCCTTCCCGGCCGTCCTCGCGAACCAAGGTTGCCGTGAGCCCGAGCCGACGCCGGGACTGGAGGTCCGCTGTCATGCGGAACACCGGCGCGGGCAGCAGATGCACCTCGTCGTAGATCACCAGGCCCCAGTCACGGGAATCGAACAGCTCGAGGTGCTTGTATTCGCCTTTGGTGCGCCGGGTGATGACCTGATAGGTCGCGATAGTGACCGGACGCACTTCTTTGCGCTCGCCGGAGTACTCGCCGATCTCTTCCTCCGTGAGGGAGGTTCGGGCGAGGAGTTCGCGCTTCCACTGGCGGCCTGCGACGGTGTTGGTCACCAGAATCAGCGTCGTCGCTTTCGCTTTGGCCATCGCGGCCGCGCCGACCATGGTCTTGCCAGCGCCGCAGGGGAGCACGATCACGCCGGACCCTCCGGCCCAGAACGAGTCGGCCGCCATCTCCTGGTAGTCGCGGAGGTGCCACGCGTGCGTAGTGAAGTCGAGGTCGATCTGGTGCGCTTCGCCGTCGACATAACCTGCGAGGTCCTCGGCGGGCCAGCCGATCTTGAGCAGCATCTGCTTGAGCCTGCCGCGCTCGCTCGGATGCACGAGGACGGTATCGGGATCGATCCGCGCACCGAGCATCGGCGCGATCTTCTTGTGTCGCAACACTTCTTCGAGCACCGCGCGGTCGAGGCTGACCAAGGTGAGACCGTGCGCGGGGTTCTTGACCAGCTGCAGCCGGCCGTAGCGGGCCATCGTGTCGACGATATCGACCAGCAGCGGCTGCGGGACCGCGTAGCGCGAGAAATTGACCAGCGCATCGACGACCTGTTCGGCGTCGTGCCCGGCGGCTCGCGCATTCCACAACGCCAACGGCGTCACGCGGTAGGTATGGACGTGTTCCGGTGCGCGTTCGAGCTCGGCGAAAGGTGCGATCGCAGCCCGTGCTGCCGGTGCGGACTCGTGATCGACCTCCAAAAGGAGGGTTTTGTCGGACTGGACGATGAGCGGTCCGTCGGTCACGCGGCCTCCTGTAGGTGGTTAATCAACCCATTCTCCAGGTAGTTGCCGACATCGCCAACCTAAACAGCGCCTCGTGGGGACGTAAACGGCACTTCGCGATCGCATATGAGCCCCTGCCGCGATATTCTGCCGCCGAGCGTTCGATCATTTGTCCAACTCAGCGAAGGGCTCACATGTCACATCAGGGATCCGGGCTTCTCAAGCGGCTCGTCGTCGCGACTCTGTCGTTGCTGGCGATCGCGTTTTTTGCGATCGGCTGTTCGACCAAGTCGGACACTGCAAAAGCGGAAGCCGGAACGTGCATCAAGATCAACAAAGCATCCGCGACCAACGCGGACACCGAGCCGATCGATTGCTCGAAGGACGAAGCTGTCTACAAGATCTACTCGACCAACGACAAGAAGACGGACTGCCCGTCGGAGCAGTACACGACGTACACCGAGACCTCGGGTAAAGACACCGTCGCCTACCTGTGCTTGTACGAGAACCTGAAGCAGGACAACTGCTACAAGCAGGACGCCGCTACGAACGTTTTCGAACACATCGCCTGCACCGATCCTTCCGCCAAGTTCAAGGTGACGCAGAAGATCGATGGTTCCGACGACCCGACAGTGTGCCCCGAGGGTGAAGCCAACGCGCTCGCCTTCTCCGACCCGAAGCTCACCTACTGCTTCGGCGACCCCACGGCATAACCCACTGCTGTGAGTCTTTTCGGAGTCCAGGGACTCCGAAAAGACTCACAAGGGTTAGTCGACCAATGCCACCGAGGAGACTCGGTGCAAGGTGAAATGGCGGACCACTCCGGTTGCGGGATCGATCGCATCGAGTTGTCCGCCACCGACTTTCACCGGTTCCACAATTCGCTGAGTGGCGACGCCCGAGGCATCGACGTAACCGATGTTCACGCTTCGCCCGACCCGGACCGCCAGTTGCAGCAGCGCCATCGTCGCAGCTCCTGTCGCGCGGGTTCCGTCCGAACGGACGCCGTTGGTCTTGTCCGTCCGCGACGCTCGATCGCCGGCCCGGAGTTCGCGCACCAAACCGAGCAACTGCTCTTCCGTCGGGGTCGCGGGCACGCGAAGCTGCGATCGCACGCGCCGCCCCCCGATCCTGGCTCCATGCGGCCGCAGATCGATGATGACGCCCGAGGAATCTTCACCGGCGGGCGCGAAACCCGCTTCGCGTAGCTGGCTCAGCACGTCGGCGAGTGGAGCATGCGAGATCGCGACCGTCGAGGCCAGTGCCCGCAGCGCAAGATTGGCCGCCGCAGGAGACGCGAGCACCTGCGCAAGCAGCGCCGGGTCGTCGCAGCGAATGAACGATTCGGCGACGCCGACCCGAAGCTGGCCGTGCCGTCGCGCAATGTCGTCGATCAGATACGTGAGCGATTGGGGGACTGGCGTTCTCGATCGGGTGGCGAACCACGAGTGCAGCTCGGACGCCGTCATCCCGGCATCGAGCGCCCGTCGCATGCTGGTCTCGCTGATTCGGTACACCGTTGCACCGCCTGCGGATTCGAGGTCTGCGGCGAGGGCCAGCGTGCTCTGCAGGTCCGGCGTCAGTGGGCCGGGAGCGACGACCGTGAGGTCCGCCTGGAGGAGCACGTAGTCGACCGGCGCAGGCAGCGCCGACTCCATCTCCGCCTCGGCATCGCCGCCGTGCAGCAACGCTCGACCGGGTGAGCTGAGCGCGCCGCGACCGATCACGCCGAGTGCCTCTGCCTCGGTCAACGTTTTGTCGACTGCACCGAGAGTGAAGCGGTTCGCCCACCGGGGTCGGCGCCACGCGAGCATTCGCGCGAGGTCGCCGGCGTCGATCGATTCGCCGCGGCCGAGTTCGGCGACCCCGTCGAGGATGATCCGCCGATCGCGACCGGCAAACGCGCTGCGCACTTCGTCCGACAGCGCCGCGATCGGCTTGTCGTTCGCGTCTCGCATCCCGATAAGCCACGGTCGACGCGCCAGGTCGAGCCACGCGCCTGCCAGTACCGCCCAGCGTCGCGCAGGCGGCGCTTCCAGCCATGCATCCGCCGCCGGGGTGGGCGCCCAGTAATCGTCGGCCATATCGGTGACGGGCGCCGGCTCGGGGCGGCCACTGGTCAGGAGGCCGGCAGCCGCCAGTAATTCGACGATCAAACTCGCGCGGTCCTCGTCGACGCCGAGTCGCTTCGCGATTCGGCGAATTTCGCGGACACCCATGCCGCCTGCCTTGAGGGCCGGTGCAGGAAGGTCGCCAAGTGCGACGATGACATCGGCACAGTGCCTGAGCAATTCGAGCGCTTCACCGGCGGCGACGCCGTTGATCTCGGCCAACTTGATCTTGTTGGCCCGCAGGACCGGAGGGGCAAGCGACGAGGGATCGGTCACGGGCTCGCCACGCAACACCTGGCCGACCTGGTGCGGGAGTTCGACCGTCTGTTCGTCGACCCAGGTGAGAAGTCCGGCCGCCAGCAGCCGCTGGACCGGTCGGTCGCTGGGGGTGCCGGGCGCGGCGTCCTTGGTCCGGCCGATCGGCGCGGTCGTGGACAGTCGGTCGAGCAACGCGCGCTCGGCGGGTCGGAGATCGGCGAGCGCTGCCGTGATCTGCTCAGGGGTGAGCGACTCGATCGGCTCGATGGACCGGCCGATCGGCCATGGCACGGCGTCTACCGCTGCAGGGAGCATTCGCAGCACCTTGTCGCCCCACACCAGGCCGCGTAGGCGCAACTGCTCCAAGGCGGCGTCGACGGCCTTCGCAGGCGCGCGGTCGCCGATCGTGTCGGTCACCACTTCCCGGCGGACCGCTGCGTTCTGGGCGCCTGCCATGGCAAGCGCTTCGATCACTGCGAGCGCGAGCGTGTCGAGATCGTCTGCCGCCCGCATGACCGATGCACGTTGCTGCGCCCGGTTTGCCAACACGTTCATCGAACTCGGCAAAGGGACGGTCAGATCGGGCCTGAGGGCGAGCAGTTCCACGAGCGCATCGTCGCTCCGGGAGGTCAGCCACTGGGCCAAGCTCTCGGTGTCGGAATTGCGCTCGGCACTGTCTGTGGCAGTCATCGCTTACAAGATTAGAGATTCGGGCTGTACGCAGTGCACGCTCGGTGTCAAAATGAGCGCGTGGTTAACAAATCGAAGAAATATGTGGATCCAGGTTGGCCGGACATTCCGTACGGCGAGGAAGCCGTCACAGAACTGTCCTCGACCCGTTCCGGTGGCTTGTCACCTTTCGGTGAGAGCCTCGAGTTCCCCCTGCCCGCAGAGTCACTTCCCTACGTTCATCCGTACACGGTGATCAACCGCTAACCCGTCCACCCCAGCACCAAAAGAGCGGGCCCTCTCGGGCCCGCTCTTTTTGTTGTCTGCTGCTGCTCAGTGGGGGAGCAGGCCGCTGTTCGCCTGGTAGAAGTTGACGATCGCGGGATCGAGCTTCAGGCCGGAGTTCTGGACGGCGGCAAATGCGTCGAGAACCGGGGCGGGAATGTTCGTGCCCTGCTGCTGGACGGCTTCGATGGTGTTGTTGATGCCCTCGAAGACCTGGCTGGTGGCTTCCATCGGGTCGACCTGCGGCAGTGCCGGCAGTTCCGGTGTGTTCCACTTCGGCGACGTCTCGGGAGCAGTGCGTGGCGTCGGCGAGCTGTTCAGTCCGAACTTCGCCGAGCAGGACGGCCATGCGCCCCAGCCCTGCGTTGCAAGGACGTTCTCTGCAACTGCGATCTGCTGCTCACGGGTTGCCTGGTTGGCGGTGGCTGCGTACTGGCCGCCACCGTGCGAGGTCCACGTGCTCGGGGAGAACTGCAGGCCGCCCTGGAAGCCGTTGCCGGTGTTGATGGCCCAGTTGCCGCCCGATTCACAAGAGGCGAGCCGGTCCCAGTCGCTGTCAGGGGCTGCCTGCGCGGTGCCAGCGAAAGCGACGCCCGCGGTGCCTACGATGGCGCCGGTAACTGCGACCTTTGCAACGGTGCGCCCGGTGGTTGAGGGTTTGCGGTGCCGTCCACTCATGATCTTTGTATCCTCTCCGCCCGCGCCTACGAGGTCAGCTGTCGGGTTCGGGCTGAGAGGTCGCCCGGCCTCGGCGCTCTGTGAGAGCGTTTCTGGCTTCACCCCAAGGAAGGTCTCTGTCGAGGCCTTCCAGTAATTCCTCTGGGGAACGTGGGTCCCCCGCCCCCGTCTCTCGTGTAAGTCGTCGGTTCCGGTACCCGCGAGACGGGGTTTGGCGCGGCGGGCCGGAGGTTGGCCGAACTTCCGGCCGGTCACGACCGTACGTCTTCGAGCGTCAAAAATCACTATTTGGTAACCCGCGCGCCGCCTAACACAACTTCGAGCGGGAAAATAGGGCATTCGGGCTCTTCGCAGCTAGATCGGCGTGTCTCGGATTGGTCTCGCGACCTCACCCCGACGTGACCTCGCCGTGATGTGATGAATATCACAGTCGCGCCTGCGACACGTTCTACGTGATATCGGCGATGCTCAACGGCCGAAATTCACGGCGTCGGCATCGACGATTTCCTTGCCGAGCGGCATCAGGGAAACCGGGATCAGTTTGAGGTTGGCCAGCGCGAGCGGGATGCCGATGATGGTCAGCGCCATGGCGATGGCGGACAGCAAATGCCCGATTGCGAGCCAGATTCCTGCGATCACGACCCAGATGATGTTGCCGACGAACGATCCGACGCCCGAGGTGGGCTTCGCGACAATCGTCTTGCCGAACGGCCAGAGCGCATAGATGCCGATGCGGAACGCGGCAAAGCCGAACGGAATGGTGATGATGAAGATGAAGCAGAGGATGCCTGCGAGGAAATAGCCGATCGCAAACCAGAGCCCGCCGAAGACGAGCCAGATGATGTTCAGCAGCAGTCGCACGCTACGAGCCTACTGCGCGGCTCGGGGCAAATATCCGGTGTGATGTACCGTGCCTGGCGAGTAGAGTTTTGTTAATCGCGTCCTGCGCAATCGGCGGGGCGCGTTCTTTTGCTTTCGAACTGACTAACGAACGGATGAACGCGGTGCCGACCGGCAAGGTGAAGTGGTACGACGTCGAGAAGGGCTTCGGCTTCCTTTCCCAGGACGAGGGGGAGGACGTCTACGTCCGGTCCTCTGCGCTGCCGCAAGGCGTTGAGGCGCTCAAGCCCGGCCAACGGGTCGAGTTCGGCATGGCTGCGGGTCGTCGTGGTCCGCAGGCGTTGAGCCTGAAGGTCCTCGAGCCGGCGCCGACGCTGCGCAGCGCCGGCCGCGGTGCCGAGCGCAAGGAACCGGTCGCGCGCAAGCACACGCCCGACGAGCTGCACGGCATGATCGAGGACATGATCACGCTGCTGGAGGCGACCGTTCAGCCGGACCTGCGCAAAGGCAAGTACCCGGACCGCAAGACGGCGCAGCGCATCTCCGAGGTCGTTCGAGGCGTCGCTCGCGAGCTCGACAGCTAGTCGGGCCGAGCTACGCCGTCTTGATCGACCAGATCGCGCGCGTGATCGGTCGGCCAGCGTTGTCGAGAATCGCGGGCGGCCACTGAATTTCGATACCGAGCAGCTGCTGCGGTGGGGTCGCCTTCGACTCCACCGTTGCGGTGGTTCGCTCGCCCGGTCCGTATTCGACGTGCCAGAACTCCGGACCGTTCGGTCCCTGGAACGTCATGACGAGCCGCCACTTCCCGTCGCTGATCTCATGTGGCAGCGACAGTTGGAGGGCGGTCCCGGCCGGAACGTCCAGTTGGGCGATCTCCCCGGTGGTGCAGTCGTCGAGTTCTGCCGAGCAGTAGGACAGCGGCGCGACCTTGATGGCCTTGCCGTCGGCAAAGGCCGAGATGACGGGCTCGCGTGGGTCTGCCTTGTCGACTGCGACGACAAGGACCGCGACGAACGCGACGGCCACCACGGCGACCAACGTTGCGAGCAGAGCCAGAATCTTGATCGTGCGGGGCTGCAGCCTCACTGATACCTCGTCGTCTGTTCGTAGCGCTTGACCTCTTGGTCGGCGTGGTCCGGGCGGTTACCACCGAGGCCGGGCAGGAGCGAGTGACCGGTGTAGCTGGCGATCGTCTGCACCAAGCCGATTGCCAGCACGCCGGATATGACGGTGAAACCGAGCCAGAACTGGGTCGGCAGCAACACGCCCAATGCGCCGCCGAGGACCCAGCTCAGCTGCAGGACGGTCTCCGAGCGACCGAAGCCGGACGCTACGGATTCGGGTGGTAGGTCGTCTTGGATCGACGCGTCGAGCGACACCTTCGCCAGCGCGCTCGCGGCCGAGCCGACCAGTCCGACAATCGCGGCGCCGTAGATATTGCCGGCAAACGCGGCGATAAGGCTGACGACGAGCACGGCGATCGTGCAACCCAGGACGAGACGCGACGGGTGGCCCAGTTCCAGCCTGGCGCCCGCGGCGTTGCCTGCGAAGTTTCCAAGCCCAGCCGCGACGCCGACCAAGCCGAGCATCGCAGCTTGATGGACGGCATCGTGTTCGGTCGCCTTCGCTACGAAAGCCGTGAACAGAGTGAGAAAGCCCGTCAAGGCGCGGATGGTGCCGTTGCCCCAGAGCCCGGTCACCACCGCGCGACCCAGTGGCTGCCGTCGCTTGCTGGGTTTGACGGTTTCCATGCGATCACCGTCGAGTACGGCTCGATGTTTGTCGTCGCCGTGGTAGCCGAGGGTGGCCGGAACCTCGCCTTCGGTGATTTCGACCCACGACGGTATTCGCAGACACAGATATGCCCCGCCGACGCAGAAGGCGGCTGTCAACCACAGGGCTCCGCTGGATCCCGCGATGACGGCGACAACGCCTGCGATACCGCCCGCGACTATCGAGCCGCCGAGTAGACCGAAGACCGTGAGCCTCGAATTGACCTTCACCAGGTCGATGTCAGGCGGGAGCACTCGTGGCGTGACCGCGCTCTTCAGGACCGCGAACGACTTGCTCAGCACCAACATCAACAACGCCGCGGGATACAAGCCCCAACTGCCGAAGTTGAAAACCAGGATGATCGCCAGCACCGCCCGCGACCCGAAGGACGCGGCGAGTGCGATGCGACGACCGTGCTGAATGCGGTCGAGCAACGGACCGATCAGCGGCGCGATGACGGCGAACGGCGCGATCGTGATCAGCAGGTAGAGCGCGACCTTGCTCTTGCTCTCGCCGGTCGCCGCCGAGAAGAAGAGGGTGTTGGACAGTGCGACGACCAGCGCAGCGTCGGCGGCGTTGTTGGCCATCACGGCATACGTCAACGCTGTGAGCCCGGACTTCTCCGCGCCATCCGCCTTTGCGGCACGCTGGAAAGTCGCGATGCCGCGACCCGTCAGCTCACGACCACGCATCGCGGCGACTCGGGTCACGGTCAGCTTGCGCGGCGCCTTCGGTGCGACCCGCTCGGGCTCGCCCGGCGCGAACGAGTCCGAGGGAAGTTGCGGCGGCGGCGCTTCGATGGGATGCAGCGGCGGCAGCGGCTGACGCCGCGTCGGAACATGGCGAGGCGGGTAGTTGTCGTAGCCGGGATGCTGCGACGGCGCGCTGGGCCAGCCCCTGTCGGGGTCGGTCGGCTCACGTCGGTCGGTCACGTCACCAATTCTGTCGTACTGCTGGACCGGAAGCGATGCCGGGAAGCGTGTGGGCGTGCCGCTATCGAACGAAGCGAACTTCGAACAGCACTGGCCAGTACTTTCCCGTGATCAGAAAACGGTCGGTACCGGGAAGATGTGCAATTCCGTTCAGTACATCGAGTCGGCCCAGCTGCTCCTCGGTGATCTGGACGTTGTCCAGGAGCCCGCGTGCGTCGATGGTGGCGACCTGTCCGTTGTCGGGATCGATCCGCAGAATGGTCGACGTCGGCCAGTCGTTGGCATAGACGAATCCGTCGTCGGCACAGTCGAGTTCGTTGAGCCGCGCGTTGCGGTAGTCGGTCAGCTCGACCGTGCCGGTGGCGTCGAAGGTGGCCGGGTCGCGGAAGGTCAGCGTCGCGCTACCGTCGCTCATCACGAGCCGTTCGCCGCGACCACACAGTCCCCAGCCTTCGCCGTCGTAGCGCACGCGGCGCTTCTCCGCCAGGGTGACCGGGTCGCGCTCGATTGCGATGCCGTCTCGCCACGTGATCTGCCACAGCTTGCCTTCGGCGATGCCGATACCTTCGCCGAACAGGTGCGCGTCGAGTTCGATCCGCTGTCGCGGCTCGCGAGTATGCAGATCGCTGAGCATCAGATACGAGGTGCCGACGCGACCGGTGCTCTCGTACAAGCTGCCGTCGACGACCTCCAGGCCCTCGGTGAAAGCGGTCGAATCGTGGGGAAGCACCCGGACGATCTCGAGGCGCAGACTCGTTGCCGGTGGCCCTTCGGCGGGACTTCGCGAGCATCCAGCCGCGAGCACCAAGGCTGCAAGCCAGACTCGAGAGGCGCGCATCGTCACAGCATCTCAGCCCGCTGCACCCAGTAACCGCTGCTATACGGCAAAATGAAGCTGTGAGTGTTACGTCGACCCCTGAACTGTCCGAGATTCGCTCTGTCCTCGCCGATGCCGCCGACCTGGCGCGCGGTGCATTGGTCGAATTGGAGGAGAGTGGTGTCGGCGCCTACATCGGCGTCACAGCCGAGGACGGCTGCACCGCGACCCATCATTTCGAAGCCACGCTCCCCGGCTACCGCGGTTGGCAGTGGGCTGTGGTGGTCGCGACAGATCCTGACTACGACCATGCGACGGTGAGTGAATCGGCGTTGCTGCCCGGTCCCGACGCGCTGGTCGCCCCGGAGTGGGTTCCGTGGGATCAGCGCATTCGGCCAGGCGATCTAGCACCCGGCGATCTGCTCGCCCCTCCTGCGGACGATCCCCGGCTCGTTCCGGGTTACATCGCAACCGGCGATCCCGAGATCGACGACGTGGCATTGGAGCTCGGTTTCGGTCGAAGCCAGGTCATGAGTCTCGAAGGGCGCAGCGATGCCGCCCAGCGCTGGCACGAGGGCGATCGGGGCCCGGATTCGGAGATGGCGAAGGCTGCCCCATCGACGTGCGGGCTGTGCGGCTTCTACCTTCCCCTCGCCGGTGCGCTGCACGGCGAATTCGGCGTGTGCGGCAACGAGATGTCCGCGGACGGCCAGGTGGTGCACGTGTCGTACGGCTGTGGCGCGCACTCGGATACGACGCTGCCGACCGGGGCCGGCTCACCCTCCTTCGAGGCGTACGACGACGGCTCCGTCGAGATCGTGGATCCGGCATCGACCACCTGAGCGATCCGTTCGGGACCGCTTCGTTACGTGAGTCGGTACTGCTCGCCTGGGGTAGTTCGCCGACTCGACTTCGTGAGGACACGGCAACCGAGGCCGACCTGGTCACGGCCGGTTATCGCGACCGCCTGCTCACCGAGCTTGCGCAGAACGCGGCAGATGCTGCGACGCAGGCGGGAGTGGCAGGCTGCGTCGCCGTCTGGCTCGACGGCCGCGACCTGCATGTGTCCAACACCGGTGCGCCACTGAACATCGAAGGAGTGCAAGCGCTCGCGGCGCTCCGTGCGTCGGGCAAATCCGCCGATGCGGGCGTCGGCCAGTTCGGGGTCGGGTTCACTGCAGTGCTGGCGGTCAGTGACGAGATCGAGTTGCGCTCGGTGTCCGGCGCTATTCGTTTCTCGGCTGCGCAGACGCGAGAGCTGTTGGCCCGCAGTGACATACCCGCTGCTTCGCGGGTGCCGGTCCTGCGGCTGGTGTGGCCGACGCTGGACCGTCCGGTCGAGGGCGCCGACACCGAGATCGTCTTGCGGCTGCGCGACGGCGTGGACGCGGTGGCTTTGCTGGCGGCAATGCGGTCCGAGGCGGTCGACCTCTTGCTCGAATTGCCTGCGCTGGAATCGATTCGGATCGGCGATGACGACTTTCGTCGAACGCAGCGGACGTTTTCGGCCGGTGTGGACGAGATCTCGATCGGTGACCAGAACTGGCTGCAATATCAGACCCCGCGGGCTCGTTGGCTGGTTCCTGTTGTGGGCGAGCGTGTTTCCCCAGTCGGGTCCGACGTGCTGCGCGCCCCCACTCGCTCCGACGAGGAACTCTCGCTCCCTGCGCTCCTGATCGCCGATGTCCGGATGCAGCCGGACCGCCGTCGTGTCCTGCCCGGCGCACGGATTGCCGAATTGGCCGCTGGCTACTCGGAATTCGTGCGAGCGCTGCCCGCGCCGGACCGGATCGCCATGGTTCCAGTTCCGAGCCTCGGACGCAGCGCCGTCGATTCCATTCTTCGCGAGGCCATCATCGCGGAATTGCGCGAGAGCGCCTGGGTTCCGGTCATCGGCGACGACGAGGTGGCAATCCCCACCCGCGCAACCGTGCTTCCGGGCCTCACCAGTGAACTCGCAAGTGTTCTTGCCGAAGTGATTCCGGACTTGGTCCGGCCTGAAGTGTCCGGCCAGCATCAACTCGCTGCTCTCGCACAGGTCGATGTGCATCGCATCGGACTCGCCCGGGTCGCCGAGCTGCTCAGCGGATTGCAGCGGTCACCGCGGTGGTGGCACGAGTTGTATGCAGCCCTGGACGGTCTGGTGATCGATTCTGTTGCGGCAGAAGAACTCGGCAGCATCGCGGTACCGTTGGCCGACGGTCGTACCGTCACCGGTCCGCGCACCACGGTCACCGCGGACAGCCTCGAGCTGATCGAAAACGACTCCACCACAACGTTGCCCGTGCATTGGGCCCGGCTCGTGCACCCAGCCGCGAGCCATCCACTGCTGGGGCGGCTCGGCTCGCGCCACGTCGACGCAGCGGATCTGCTCGCCGATCCAGCCCTGCAGTCCGCGATCGAGGATGTTCACGACGACGAGGCAGACGAGCTTGCCGACGCTGTATTGGCGCTTGCGGCAAAGGTTTCCGACCCGTCGACGCTGCCGTCCTGGCTGGGGCTGCTGCCGTTGCCGGACACCGACGGTGAACTTCGTTCGGCGGACGAACTGTTGCTACCGGGTGCCCCGCTGCACGATGTGCTCGTCGACGAATCGCCGTTCGGCACCATTGATCAAGCGCTGGTGGAGCGATTCGGTGGCGAAGCCCTGCGCGCGGTCGGTGTCGGCTGGACCTTTTCCGTCATCCGTGACGAATTGCCGACAGGTCCGGACCACGACCTCGACGACGAAGTGTCTTGGTGGTCGACTCTGACCAGCGACCCCGATACCTTGGTTGCGGTCCGCGATCTCGACCTGGTCGACGACCACCGATGGCCGGAGGCGTTGTCGCTGCTGGCGCAAGACAGCGTGACGGCGCCCCTGTTGCGCGACCGGGACGGGTATGTCGCCTGGTGGTTGCGCCGTCATGCGAGCGTGGACGGCCAGCGCCTCGGCGCGTTGCGCTACGTCGGCGATGCCACCTTCGACGGTGTGCTCGATGCTCTCGTGCACCCGCATGCCGAAGAGTTGCGCGGCGTCCTCGCTGCTGCGGACGATCTGGACGCCGAACTCGTTCAGGTGATCGTGGACCAACTGGCCGAGCCTGCTCGGACCCCGACCCCGGCCGTCGTCGCCGACATCTACCGTCGGCTCGGAGCGGCAGTGGCGTCCGGTGTGGTGGATGCCGAGCAAGTCGGACTTCCGGACGGTGTGCGGACCTTGTCGGGAGCAGTGGTCGATCCGGCAACTGCCCTCGTACTCGACAAGCCCTGGTTCGCTGCAGTCGTGCCGCTGGACCGGCTCGTCGTCGGCAGTATCGAGACGTCGTCATCGCTCGCACAGCTGTTGGATCTGCCGGTCGCTTCGGAATCGATCACCGGCGAAATCGTGGGGGAGGGGTCGGTCAGTTCGTGGGATCGAGAGCCGCTTGCGGTGCTCTTCTTCGTCGGATTGGGCCTGCCCTGCCCCGTTGGGGAAGTCGTTGTGCATGACGAACTGACGGTGCGCTTCTCTGGCGCGGTCGATGGATGCGCCTCGGTCCCGTTTTGGGTGACCGACGCCGGTGTGACGCATGTGCGCGCGAATTGGACAACAGCCCAGTAACTCTCGCGCGTGTCTTTCCTCACAGGAAGAACGCTTCGACTGTGAAGAATCCAACGAATTGACGCCCTGGCGTAGACCAGGCTTAACTTCTTCCGTGGCTACAAGGTTGTCCGTCGAAGAACGTCGTGCGCACTTGATCGAGGCGGCCATCGGGCTGGCCGAACGCAAAGGCGTCGCTTCGGTGACGACGCGAGACGTTGCGCAGGCCGCCGGCGTGTCCCTTGGCGTGGTGCATTACTGCTTCGACAACAAAGACGCGTTGATGACCGAGGTCGTAAAGACGCTCACCGCCGACTTGCGCGATACCGTCGACGAAGATCCGAATATCAACGAGTGGCACGACAAGGGTATCGAGGCACTCCGCTCCTTCATCCGCGTCGCACTCGGGGTGATGTGGTACGACATCGAGCGCACCCGCAACCGCCAGCTGCTGACCTACGAGATCACCACTTACGCACTGCGCGAAGGCGAATCGGTTCCCGAGCGGCTCGGCATCGCACGCGAACAGTATGCGTTCAACGACGCGGCGGTCGGGGCGATCCTGCAGAAGGCAACGGCGCTCACGGCGACGACCTGGACGCAACCGGTCGAGGTGATGAGTCGGTTGCTGCTGTCGATAATCGACGGAATCGTCCTGCGCTGGCTCGTCGACGAGGACAGTGACACGGTCATGAGTCTGCTCGACAGGATTGCTGACATCCTCGCCGCGCAGGCGTCCGCGACTAGGTAAGTCCGGACTGCGCGCCCTTGCTCCCGCGCCGGGCGGCGCGCCGCTGAATCCAGAAGATCGTCGTGGCCAACGCACCGACCGCGAGGCCGGCGAGACACGTCGGTAACGCTTGCCGCGCGGTGTCGCCGCTGATCGACACGACCAGCGAGGCGAAGGCGAACAGCACCGTGCCGACAACCAGAACTGGCCGCGGATCGGTCAGTCGGGCAGGAATTTCGGGCACGTGCGGAGTCTCGGTCACGTTGCTCACGCTACCGCCCTCTCAGCCGCTGCATTTAGTCGATTAACCAGGCAGTCGTCACGTAGTGTGAGCCACTGTGACAACGTCCGTAGATCTGCGAACGCTGGCCAGCGAACTGTCGCTTGCCGTCGTGCGTCTCACGCGGCATTTGCGCGGTCGGCGGGCAGATTCGCAAGTGTCGCTCACCCAATTGTCGGCGCTTGCCACATTGTTGCGGGAAGGCGCTATGACACCGGGGGCGCTGGCCGCCAAGGAGCGCGTTCAGCCTCCGTCGATGACGCGGGTCATCGCATCGCTGACCGATCTCGGGCTCGTCGAGCGCAGTCCGCATCCCACCGACGGCCGTCAGATCATCGTCTCGCTGTCGGCTGCCGGAAATGCCCTGATCGCCGACGAGGCCAGTGCGCGGGAGGCGTGGATGACCGAGCAGTTGTCCGGTCTCGATCCCGAGCAACTGCGCGTCCTGCAAGATGCCGTGGCCATCATCACCGACATCGTGGCCAAGTCGGAGTAACTCGTTAGCTAAGGGCACGATAGATACGTGGCCCCGAAAAGCTCGATGTTCCGCGCGCTGAAGGCGCGCAACTACAGGCTGTGGGCGTCGGGTCAGATCGTGTCGCTCATCGGTACCTGGATGCAGCGGGTGGCGCAGGACTGGTTGGTACTCACCCTGTCGGGCGGAAGTGCGCTGGCAGTGGGCATTGTCATGGCGCTGCAGTTCGGTCCGACGCTGTTTCTGTCGGTCTGGGGCGGCGTCCTCGCCGATCGCTACGACAAGCGGCGGATTTTGATCGCGACGCAGACGGCGATGGCCGTCACCAGCCTGCTGCTCGCAGCACTCGACATCGGCGGCGTCGTCACTCTGTGGCAGGTCTACCTGATCGCGTTCGCCGCGGGTTGTGCGTCGGCGATCGATGCGCCGGTGCGGCAGTCGTTCACGATCGAAATGGTCGGCCGGTCGCTGCTGTCGAACGCGATCGCGTTGAACTCGATGACGTTTAACTTGGCGCGAATCATCGGTCCGGCGATATCGGGGGTGCTGATCGTCGTCATCGGGACCGGTTGGGTGTTCGCACTCAATTTCGTGTCGTTCGGTTGCGTCCTGGCGGCGATGCTCGCGATGAATCAGGACGAGCTGCATCCGTCGGCGCATGCTGCGCGAGCCCGCGGGCAGATCCGTGCCGGATTCCGATATGTCTGGGGGCGAGCCGATTTGCGGGACCTCCTGGCAACGGTGTTCGTCGTCTCCACGTTCGGCCTGAACTTTCCGATCAGCCTTGCGGTGCTGGCGCGCAACACTTTCGACCGCGACGCAGACGCTTACGGCCTACTGTCGACGACCCTCGCGGTCGGGACCCTGGCAGGCGCGACTCTCGCCGCGCGACGGTCCGGGCCCGTCCAGATGAAGTTGTTTATCGTCGCCGCCACGGTGTTCGGCGTGTTCGAAATCGCGGTCGGACTGATGCCCAGCTTCTTGCTCGTCGCCATCGTGCTCGTGCCGACCGGAGCCGCGGTGCTGACGTTCACCACGTCGGCGATGAACATTCTGCAGATGTCGGTGAAGGCGGACATGCGCGGTCGAGTGATGGGCATCTACATGCTCTGCTTCCTTGGTGGCACCCCGCTGGGCAGCCCATTGCTCGGCTGGCTGGCCGACGTCACGTCGCCGCGCGCACCGCTCGTCGTCGGCGGGGCGATCTCGCTGGCAGCGGGTGTGAGCAGCGGTGTGTACCTGCTGCTGAACCGAACGCGTCCGCGGTCCGTATCGAATGGTGAAGCGATCAGCGAACCGGCGAAGGGCAAGTATGGCGAGGGCAGTGGGTAGCGAGAGGTTCGCGATGCTGCGGGCAGTTGCGTCGACGTTCGATTCCGACGGTTACCTTCGCAGGCGTGCACGTGCTGCCGATCCGTTCACAGTTCCGATCCCGCGGCTCGGCGACGTCTTGTTCACGGGAAGCGCCGACGGCGTCCGAGACATCCTGACCGCACCCGCGACGGAACTCTCGGCGCCGACACCCAACCCCATCGAGCCCCTCGTCGGGTCCGGCTCGCTCATTCTGCTGTCCGGCGATCGCCATCGCCGCGAGCGCCAATTGCTGATGCCGTCGTTCCACGGCGAAAGAATGCGCAATTACGCGGGGGTGATGGCGAAGGCCGCGCGTGACGAGATGAACGGCTGGAAGCCCGGCGACCGGATCTCGATGCGCGAAGCCGCGCAAGAGATCACACTGCAGATCATCATTCGCACCGTGTTCGGCGTCGACGACGCGGATCGGCGCGCGGAATACACGCGCGTGATCACCGGGATGATGAGCGCCTACATTGCGCCGCTGATGTTCATGCCTGAGCTTCGTCGGTCCGTCGGGGGACTCGGTCCGTGGGCGCGGTTCGTCCGGCTACGGACCGAGTTCGACGACCTGCTGACCGAACAGATCGCGCAACGACGAGCCACCGGAGTCGACGGCTACGACGACGTGCTGAGCTTGCTGCTGTCGGCCACTTACGAGGACGGCACGTCGCTGAGCGACGACGACCTGCGCCAGGAGTTGCGCACGCTCCTCGTTGCCGGGCACGAGACCACGGCTACCTCGCTCGCCTGGGCGTTGTACCACATCCACCGTGAGCCGCAGGTCCGTGAGCGACTGCTTGTCGAACTCGGTGAAGTGACTGAACTGGAACAGCTTTCGAAGCTGCCGTACCTGAGTGCGGTGCTCCAGGAAACGTTGCGTATGCACCCGACCGTGTCGGTCGTGCTGCGGCGCCTCAACGCGCCGTTGACAATTCGCGGCGTCGAACGCAAGCCTGGCGATGTCGTCGGAATCGCTGTGCCTGCACTCCATTTCAACGAGGACCGGTGGCCGGACCCGGACCGCTTCGATCCGGAACGATTCCTCGAGCGCAAGGCGACGCCTTTCGACTACACCCCTTTCGGCGGCGGTCATCGGCGTTGTGTCGGGGCGTCTTTCGCAAACTACGAGCTCGCCATCGTCGTCGCCACGATCATGGGCGGCGCGGACTTGGTCATGCCCGACGACGAACGACGCAAACGGACGCCGCGCTCGGTCCCGCGCGGTATCGCCGCGCTCCCGGATCGGGAGATAGTCCTGCAGGTCCGCTGACCCGTGCGCGCGTCTCACCCCTCCAGGGGTGAATTTCACTCACGGCTCCGCCCGCGAACTGTGCGCGATTCTTACCCCTGCGGGGGTGAGGCGCGCGCACGGGCAAAATGGGCGCGTGGCAGAAATAGTCGACATCGATGACCCCGACGACCCGAGGCTGGACGATTTCCGCGACCTGAACTCCTCAGATCGCCGCCCGGACCTGCCCGAAGGCAAAGGCCTTGTCATCGCCGAGGGCGTGCTCGTCGCGCAGCGGATGCTGGCGTCCCGGTTCGAGCCGATCTCGTTTCTCGGAGTCGAACGCCGCCGCGGCGAACTGGAGGCGGACCTGGTTGCGACCGACGCGCCGTTCTATCGGACGTCTGCGGAGGTGATGGCGGCGGTCGTCGGCTTTCATCTGAACCGAGGCGTGCTGGCGGCGGCACAACGACCACCCGCTTTGGATCTGTTCGACGTGATCGACGGTGCCCGGACCGTGGCAGTCCTCGAAGGGGTCAACGACCACGAGAACATCGGGTCCATTTTCCGCAACGCCGCTGGGTTGGGTGCCGACGCAGTCCTCTTCGGCGATCGGACTGCCGATCCGCTGTATCGACGAGCGGTCCGGGTATCGATGGGTCATGTGTTGCGCATCCCGTTCGCGCGAGTTCCGGAGTGGCCACGCGGACTGGAACTGTTGCGAAAAGAAGGTTTTCAGACGATTGCCCTCACTCCGGACCCGAAAGCCCCGTTGCTCGCCGAGGCGATGACAGCGAAGCGGGTGGCGCTGCTACTCGGCGCTGAAGGTCCCGGGCTCGCCGAGCACACCATGCGGTCGTGCGATGTGCGTGCCCGAATACCGATGGCGCCCGGAACCGACTCGCTCAACGTCGCAACCGCGGCTGCCATGGCGTTCTACGAGCGTGTCAGGATTGCCGAGTGACCTTGGAGCCCGAGCCGACCCCATGGGCCACCGGCTTGATCGTGGCCGCGATCAGCGCGTCCCTGGCCGCTATCGCCGTTTTCGCGTTCGGGATCGCGCTCGCTCGAATTCACCCGATTCTCGCCGTCATCATCAACATCGTCGCTGCGGGTGGGTCCGCGCCGACGCTGTGGGGGTGGCGAAATCTGCAGACCTACCGCTGGGTCGTCTACGGTGCAGTCGTCGGGATCGGCCTCGGCTGGGTCGGTCTGCTCTTCACCGCGCTGTAGCGATCAGCTCTCGGCCTTGCGACGCCGCCAGCGAAACATTGAGTGGCTCTTGGTGTCTGGAGTCTGGGGTGCTGCGGCTCGGCGAGGCGGCTCCTCGCCCTCGGCAAACAGCTCGAATCCACAGACGACGATCCCGGCCGGATCGAGGCCGGACGTCTCAGGGGTATGGCTGTACCGGAAACCCAGACTGCGCCTGTTTGCTTCGTCGGCGAAATCTTGCGGGTCGAACGGCAGCGACTGCGGATCGGGAAGGATGCCCGGCGGGTGCGCGATGGGCCGTTCACCCGCCCAGAACGTGCGTTCCCACACCAACGGCAAGCCCGAGTCTTCGAGAATGTTGATCGTCGTCGCGCTGAACGAGCGGCGGAGCGTGCCACGCACCCAGGTCGCGAAAGCGCCCCACGCGCGGTCGGGATCCATGGCGATCAAATGCGTGTACTCGGACGCCAGCGGCCGGACCCATTCCTCAGGCAACGCCGACGGGTGGGGGATTGCCAGCTGCGGACTGCAGACGACCGTGATGCCCGGATAGCAGCCGATGAAGACCCCGCGGCCGTCGACGCCTGCACTCGACGACAGCGGACCGACAGCACGGGGAGCGATCACAGAGCCCGGGAACAACCGGCCCGCGAGTGCGCGCGCGGCGTCCTCGTCGGGTTCTCGGTGATCGCGCAGAACAGCTACCGGATCCGGGGCATCGACGTACCAAATCGTTGAAGCCTTGGCCCCCACTGCCGGCACCCACCTTTCGTCCGCGTAGATAGCAAGACTAGCGGCCGGAGCTGCGGATGCCGAGCAGCACGTCCTCCCACGACGGCATAGCAGGTTTGCCGCGCTTGTCTTTGCCGTTCGCATGCGTCGCAGGTTGCTTGGGGGCGACCGGTGCAACCGGTTCGTTGTCGCTGTCGTTGTCGTCCTCGATCGGGACGGTCGAGTAGTAGTCGTCGAGAGTGTGTTGGTTGTCCGGAACTTTCGGCGCCGCGGGAACGGCCGCCACAGGAGCTAGCCCACGAAGGGGCCTACCGAAGTCGGGGTCGACGATGTCGGCTGCGGCGTCGTCGAGTGCCACAACATTGCCGCCATGAGCGTCGCGCTGAAAACGCCAATGCGCAGCGTTTGCGGTGCGTCCTGTCTGCCAACGCAGTTGCGCGATCCAGTGGCCGTCCTCGTCGCGCCACGCGTCCCACTCAGCGTCTTCGAGGCTATGGCCGCGGGTACGAAAAGCGAGCGCTACGACTTCTGCCAACGTGTGGACCGCCGGACCGTTCTCTCGGACCGGATGGCCGAGCTGAGCAAGGTCTGCCGCACGGGAACGCTCTAACAGCACCGGGTACGCATAGCGCTCGACTTTGTGCAGCGGCATGCCAGATTCGGCAGCAACTTGCTCGATCGATGCGCCGGACCGAATACGGGCCTGGATGTCTCGGGGCCTCAGCGTGCTTTCCATCTCGATCTCAATCTGTCCGAATCGAGCGATGTCTCCGCGGGATGCCGCGCGCAGTTTGTCGTTGGCAGGTAGCCGAAATTTCTCGCCGGTTTCCTTGTCAGCACAGACGAGGTGCTTACCGTCGGGCTGCAGTCCGATCACTTCCAGCTCGCGCACTTCGACCTCCTTCGTGCCGGCCTTGCGATATCTGCCCGTAACGCCGACAGTAATGCACCCGTGATCTTGGGTAAGGGAGGACACGCGGCGCGGCGTTTCGGGCATGTTCGGTGCGGACGCGCTACGCTGCTCGGTTCCGCACCGATCTGGCCTAGTTATACGGCAGAAGTGCTCAACTGAGTTGCGAGACAACCCAATCGATGCTGCGAGTGAGCTGGCTGACATCCTCTGGATCGATGGCGGGGAACATTCCCACGCGAAGCTGGTTCCGGCCGAGCTTGCGGTACGGCTCGGTGTCGACGATCCCGTTTGCCCGCAAAATCTTGGCTACCGCTGCGGCGTCGACCGACTCGTCGAAATCGATCGTTCCGACGACCTGCGAACGGTGCTGCGGCGCTGCGAACGGCGTCGCGAATTCGCTTGCCTCGGCCCAGGAATACAGGCGCGACGACGAGTCGGCGGTCCGCTTGACCGCCCAGTCGAGTCCACCGTTGCCGTTGAGCCACTCGATCTGGTTCGCGAACAACAGCAACGTCGCGAGTGCGGGGGTGTTGTAGGTCTGGTCTTTGCTGCTGTTGTCGACCGCGATCGGCAGCGAAAGGAAGTCTGGGGTCCAGCGTCCGGAGGCTTTGATCTCCTCGACGCGAGCAAGGGCGGCGGGGCTCATCAGCGCGACCCACAACCCACCGTCTGCTGCGAAGCACTTCTGGGGAGCGAAGTAGTAGACATCGGCGTCGGCGACGTTCACCGGCAGGCCGCCCGCACCGGAGGTCGCGTCGATCGCGATGAGAGCGTGCTCCGAGCCGGCGGGCCGCTGGACGGGAATCGCTACGCCGGTGGACGTTTCGTTGTGCGCCCAGCCGATCAGGTCGGCAGACGGGTCCGAGGTGGGCTCGGGAGCGCTACCAGGATCGGCGCTGACGACGATCGGGTCGCCGATGAACGGGTTGGCCTTCGCGACGGAGGCGAACTTCGAGCTGAACTCGCCGTTGGTCAGGTGCAGCGAGCGCTCCCGAATGAGTCCGAATGCTGCGGCATCCCAGAACGCGGTGGTCCCGCCGTTGCCGAGGACGACTTCGTAGCCATCGGGAAGGGCGAACAGATCACGCAACCCCGAACGCACGCGACCGACGACATTCTTGACCGGCTTCTGGCGATGGCTCGTTCCGAATACGGACGCTCCGACATCGACCAACGACTGCAACTGTTCGGGGCGAACCTTCGACGGTCCGCAACCGAAGCGCCCATCGGCGGGCTTGAGGTCGGCGGGGATGGTGGGGGTCGTTGTATCGGCCATGCAGGCAAGTCTAGTTCGCGGCCTTTGCGATCAGGTCCCAGCCCTCGACGGATTCGGGGGAGCGGGGTTCGGGGCCGGTGTAGAGGGCTGCGGGGCGGACCAGTTTGCCGAGGCGCTTCTGCTCCAGGATGTGTGCACACCAGCCGGCGGTGCGGCCGCAGGTGAACATCGCGGGCATCATGTGTGCGGGGACCTCGGCAAAGTCGAGGATCACCGCTGCCCAGAATTCGACGTTGGTTTCGATGGCGCGGTCCGGGCGGCGCTCGCGAAGCTCGGCGAGTGCGGCCTGCTCCAGAGCGGCGGCGACTTCGTAGCGCGGTGCCTCCAGCCGTTTCGCGGTGGCGCGGAGCACGCGGGCGCGGGGATCTTCGGCGCGGTAGACGCGGTGGCCGAAGCCCATCAGCTTTTCTTTGCGATCGAGGATGCCCTTGACCAAACCGCGTGCGTCACCGCTCTTTTCGACGTCGGCGATCATCGGGAGCACGCGTGCCGGGGCACCGCCGTGCAGCGGACCCGACATCGCGCCGATCGCGCCCGACAGCGCAGCGGCAACGTCCGCGCCGGTGGAGGCGATGACGCGCGCAGTGAACGTGGAGGCATTGAGGCCGTGCTCGGCAGCTGAAACCCAGTACGCGTCAATGGCTTCGGTGTGTCTGGGATCCGGATCGCCCTTCCAGCGGGTCATGAAACGCGCTGTCACGGTGGAGCATTCGTCGATGCGCGCCTGCGGCACGGCGGGCTGGTAGATGCCACGCGCGGACTGAGCAACGTAGGACAGCGCCATCACGGACGCGCGGGCGAGCTGGTCGCGCGCGGTGGCGTCGTCGATATCGAGCAGCGGCTGGTAGCCCCAGATCGGGGCCAGCATCGCGAGCCCGGCTTGTACGTCGACGCGAACGTCGCCGGTGTGAACCGGCAACGGGAAGGGCTCGGCGGGCGGCAACCCATGACCGAATTTGCCGTCGACCAGCAGTGCCCAGACATCGCCGAACGTCACGTGGCTGCCGACTAGCTCCTCGATGTCGACGCCTCGATACCGGAGCGCGCCGCCGTCCTTGTCAGGCTCGGCAATATCGGTCGTGAAGGCAAGAACACCCTCGAGTCCACTGACAAAATCCGGTGGTACGGTCACGCGAGCCATGAGCTGAACCTTAGCTGGCTGCGCCGGTCCAGAAATCCTCGCCCCTACTCGGTAGTAGCGTTTCCAAGGTGGCCTCCGAACCTCACGACCTCGCCTCCATGCGAGTGAACTACGGCGGCGACCGCGACCTCGACGAAACGTGGCTCGACGACGGCTGGGAGCCGTTGTTGCGAAGCTGGCTCGCCGAAGCGGTGGCGGCGGCGGTTTACGAGCCGAACGCCATGGTGCTCGCGACTGTCGACCCAGCGGGATGGCCCGCGACCCGAACGGTGTTGTGCAAAGGCATGAGCGACCAGGGTGTTGTGTTCTACACCAATCATGGGTCCGACAAGGCCCGCCATCTCGCGGTCACGCCCTATGCCTCGGCGACGTTTGCGTGGCCGTTGATCGGCAGGCAGGTGACCTTGCGCGGGACGGTCAGCCACGTCGACCGCGAGACCACACAGCGGTACTGGAGATCGCGTCCACGCGGCTCGCAATTGGGAGCGTGGGCGTCGGACCAGTCGCGTCCGATCGGCTCGCGGGCGGACCTCGACCGCGCCCTCGCCGAAGTCTCCGCACGCTTTCCCGGTGAGATCCCCGTTCCGGACGATTGGGGTGGGTTCCTGCTCGCGCCTCGGGTCGTCGAATTCTGGCAGGGCCGAGAGAACCGTCTGCACAACAGAGTTCGCCTCACAGCCGACGCAGACCGTGGGTGGATCGCCGAGCGGCTGCAACCGTGAGTCGTCGCTTCCTCGCCGATACGACTGCGCTGCAAAATCTGGACTTCCGCCGACTGTGGGTCGCGCAGGCGGTCACCGTCATCGGCAGTCAGCTCAGTGTGGTCGCGGTGCCGCAGCAGATCTTCGACATCACGCGCAGCTCCGGATATGTCGGTCTCGCAGGCATTTTCGCCCTCGTGCCGCTCATCGGCTTCGGCCTGTGGGGAGGCGCGCTCGCCGACGTGATGGACCGTCGAAAGCTGATGGTCATCACCAGCGTCGGACTGGTGGTGACGTCGGTCGCCCTGTGGTTGCAGGCGATGGCCGGGATGCGCAACGTCTGGCTCGTGCTCGTGTTGCTGGCTGTCCAGCAGGGCTTCTTCGCGGTCAAGCAACCGACCGCGAGCGCGATCATTCCGCGCCTGCTGCCCGGCGACCAACTGCCAGCCGCGAACTCGCTGAACATGACGGTGTTCCAGTTCGGTGCGATTGCCGGACCGGTTCTGGCCGGCGTCCTGATCCCGGTGATCGGCCTGTCGACGCTGTACCTGATCGATTCGCTCGCACTGCTGGCAACGGTGTGGGCCGCGTGGCGACTTCCGAAGCTGCCGCCAACCGGCACAGCGCGTCGCGCGGGGCTGCGCGAAGTGCTGGACGGGTTCGCGTACCTGGCGACCCAGCGAATCCTGCTGGCGTCGTTCGTGGTCGACATCATCGCAATGGTTTTCGGCATGCCGCGCGCGCTGTTTCCGCAGATCGCCCACGACACGTTCGGTGATCCCGCGACGGGCGGGATCGCGCTCGGTCTGCTGTACGCCGCGATGTCGGTCGGCGCGGTGGTCGGTGGGGTGTTCTCTGGCTGGCTGCCGCGCATACAACGGCAAGGCCTGGCCGTGGTGCTCTGTATCGCGGCGTGGGGTCTGTCGATGGTCGGCTTCGGCGTCGCGATCGGATCCGGGTCGGGTCCGGTGGCCCTGTGGATCGCGTTGGCCTTCCTTGCCTTGGGCGGCGGCGCGGACATGATTTCGGCGGCGTTCAGGATGACGATGCTGCAGCAGGTCGCAACGGACGAGGTCCGCGGCCGGTTGCAGGGTGTGTTCACGGTGGTGGTCGCGGGCGGTCCGCGGATCGGTGATCTGGCGCACGGCATGGCCGCCGCAAGCCTCGGCACCGCGGTCGTCGCCGCGGGCGGTGGCGGGTTGGTCGTCGTGGGAATGGTGCTCGCCGCCATCGTTTTCCCGGCATTTATTCGCTACCGAGTCGCATCGCGTGTGGTGTCGACCTGACAAGTTCGCCTTCTACAGAGCAGACTTAGCCCATGGCGGAGCCGGAGACGCGTCCACATACGGACGGGACAACAGGCACTCGCACGTTTCAGATCCAATCCGGTGGGTATCGCGCTGAGGTCGTTTCGACCGGTGCCGGTCTGCGATTGTTGGAGCGAACGGTCGACGACAAGCCGATGTCGCTGACCGAATCGTGGCCGGCCGGGCAGAACCCGCCGCTGTCGGCTGGTCTGATTCTTGCGCCGTGGCCGAATCGAATCCGTGACGGATTCTTCTACTTCGACGGTATCGAGCATCAACTCGAAATCACCGAACCCGCGCGCAACAACGCGAGCCATGGGCTGGTGCGTCGTCGCTCGTGGCGGCTGGAAGAGCACGAGCGCCACCGCGTCAAGCAATCGATCGACGTTGGACTTGCGAAGGGCTGGCCGTACCCGATGCGGCTCAGCGTCACCCACGAACTGTCCGGCGACGGCCTTGCGGTCACCCACACCGCAACCAACACCGGCTCGGTCCCTGCGCCGTACGGACTCGGGATTCACACGTTCGTCCGAGTCGGTGATGTCCCGTTGGACGACTGCACGCTCGAGTTGGCCGCAGGCGTCCGGCAGCCACTGGACCCGGAGCGGATGCTCCCCGACGGACCATGCGTTCCGGTGTGGGACACCGAGTACGACTTTTCGAAGCCAAGGTCGTTGAAGGGCGTCTGGCTCGACACGCCGTACAGCTCGATCATGGCCGACGCCGACGGTGTGGCGCGTCACACGTTGTGTGCCCCCGACGGCAAGGCGACCACGCTCTGGGCCGATCGGTCGTTCCGCTGGATCCAAGTGTTCACCGCCGATCCCGACCATGGTCAGGGGTATCCCGGCCGAGGTCGGGCGCTTGCGATCGAGCCGATGACCTGCCCGCCGAACTCGTTCAACACCGGGATCGATCAGATCGTTCTCGAGCCAGGAGAGACCTGGAGCGCCATGTGGGGCATCACCAGCAGTGTGTGAGTTACACCGTCCTAGGGGTAAGAATCACGCACGGTCGGTACAGCCGCTACGCTGCGACCGACTGCATTTATGCGAACAACATCGCTACCCCGACAGTTCGAGCTTGAGAGGGATCCTCCGTGCCCGCTGAGAACGACAGCAAACCCACACTCAGCTACCCAGGTGGCGAGTACCCGATGACCATCGTCAAGGCGACCGAGGGTAACGACGGTATCGACCTCGGGAAGCTGCTGGCAACGACCGGTTACACAACGTTGGACCCGGGTTTCGTGAACACCGCGTCCACGAAATCGGCCATCACCTACATCGACGGTGAGGCGGGCATCCTGCGTTACCGCGGGTATCCGATCGAGCAGTTGGCCGAGCATTCGACGTTCATCGAGGTCAGCTACCTGCTGATCTACGGAGAACTGCCGACCGCCGAGCAACTGGAAGCCTTCACCGACAAGATCCGCAGGCACACGCTGCTGCACGAGGATCTGAAGCGCTTCTTCGACGGGTTCCCCCGCAACGCGCACCCGATGCCGGTGCTGTCGAGTGCGATCAACGCACTGTCGGCGTACTACCAGGACTCGTTGAACCCGGACGATCCCGAGCAGGTCGAGCTGTCGACGATCAGGCTGCTGGCCAAGCTGCCGACGATCGCCGCCTACGCCTACAAGAAGTCGGTCGGCCAGCCGTTCCTGTACCCGGACAACTCGCTGAACCTCGTCGAGAACTTCCTGCGGATGACGTTCGGTTTCCCGGCGGAGCCCTACGAGGTCGACCCGGAGATTTCCAAGGCGCTCGACATGCTGCTGATCCTGCACGCCGACCACGAGCAGAACTGCTCGACGTCGACGGTCCGGTTGGTGGGATCGTCCGACGCGAACCTGTTCACGTCGATCTCCGGTGGCATCAATGCACTGTGGGGTCCGCTACACGGCGGCGCGAACCAGGCTGTGCTCGAAATGCTGGAAGGCATTCGCGAGCGCGGCGACACAGTCGAGGACTTCGTCAAGAAGGTCAAGAACAAGGAAGACGGCGTGAAGCTCATGGGCTTCGGGCACCGCGTCTACCGCAATTACGATCCGCGTGCGGCGATCGTGAAGAAGGCGGCAGACACGATCCTCGCCAAGCTGGGCGGCGACGACGAATTGTTGGAGATCGCAAAGGCTTTGGAAGAAGCCGCGCTGACCGACGAGTACTTCATCGCCCGCAAGCTGTACCCGAACGTCGATTTCTACACCGGCCTGATCTACCGGGCGATGGGTTTCCCGACCCGCATGTTCACCGTCCTGTTCGCCATGGGCCGGTTGCCGGGCTGGATCGCACACTGGCGTGAAATGCACAACGACGCCGCGTTGAAGATCGGCCGTCCCCGCCAGATCTACACCGGCTACACCGAACGCGACTACAAGGAGCTGACCACCCGATGAGCAAACCCGAAGTCGAGTTTCAGGAAGGGCCTGCGCCCACCGAACTGGTCATCAAGGACCTCGTTGTCGGCGAAGGTGCCGAGGCCGTGCCCGGCGGAAACGTCGATGTCCACTACGTCGGTGTCGAGTTCGACAACGGCGCAGAGTTCGATTCGTCCTGGAACCGCGGTCAGTCGATTCAGTTCCCGCTTCGCGGGCTGATCCAAGGCTGGCAGGACGGCATCCCGGGTATGAAGGTCGGCGGCCGCAGGCAGCTCACAATCCCGCCGCACCTTGCGTACGGACCTGCCGGCGGCGGCCACCGCCTGTCAGGCAAGACGCTGGTCTTCGTCATCGATCTACTCGGCGCCAGCTAGCTTCCTGCGCAACCTGAGGTACGCGACGGCCAATGCGGCCGTCGCGAACCCCAGCGCGACAGCGAGCAACACGGCAATGCCCGGCAGCTCGAAGCGGTTCGCCGTCGAGCGGTCCACGGCGATCGGGTCGCTCAATGTTGCTGCGACGCTGGCTTGCTGGGCGTCGTTCCGGTTCGGTGTCGCCGCCAGGCCCTTCTTTGCGAGGTCGGCGACCGAGGTCGACACTTTCTCCAGCTGGGCGACTCCGGCAGTCAGCTGATCGGTCACACCGGTCAGTTGTGCGCCACCTTGGTCGGACAAAGTGGCGAGTCCGGTCGCGAGTTGGTTCGCGCCATCGGACAACTGTCCGCTCGCCGACGAAAACTGCGTGACAACGGATTTCAACAGCGCGCCCAGGTCGGTGTCGGGATCGACCGACTGTCCGAGGGTCGACGACAAGCCGCCGAGTTGGTCGCCGACTCCGTGTGCGGCGCCCCGTAGCGCTTCGAGTCGAGTGATAGCAGTGCTGACTTGCGGGATCGGTGGCAGTGATCGCAGCAGCGCGATGACGTCGGTGAGGCCGGTTTCGAGTTGCGCGGCGCCTTCCGTCGTCGAGCGAACGGTCAAGCCTGTAGCGGTCAGGGTTTCGGCAACGCTGTCGGCCTGCGTCGATGCTCCGCCCACCACTCGGTTCAATTCGTCTATGGCGCTTGCCAATTGCCCGGACCCGTCGCGCGCGGCCTGCAGGAAGCCGAGCAATTGCGGTATGCCGTCGGCGAATTGCTGTGCGCCCGACTTCGCGGCTCCGATGCCAGCGCCCAGCAGTTGAGAGCTCAGCGTCAGCTGCGAGAACGTTGCTCTGGCTGCCGCGGTCGGATCCAGCGCGGCGTCGATCCCCACTTGCTGGACCTGAGCGGTCACTGCTGTGGTGAGCCGGTCGGCGAGGTCGTTGTCGGACGTGGTGATGGCTACAGCAGTGCGGGTCGGTTGTGGTGTGGCGAGCGACGTGACGGCTTGGCTGAAGTCTTTCGGTAGCTCGACGGTCGCAGTGGCACTGCTCGATTCGCCGAACGTGAACTCCCCGGACGCTTCCAGCGCGGTGACGACTCGTTTCCCCAATTCGCCTTCGTCGGAGTTGACGATCGCGACGACCGGTTCGCCCGTCGACCGACGATCGAGCAGATACCAGGTCGCCGACCCACCCAGAACGCCGAGGACCGCGATGATTGCTAGTAGTTTTTTCAACACCGACCGAACCTATGGACCCAACATGGTCACTTCGTGGCCGTTGTTTGTGAGAGGTCTGAGAGAACTTGTGAGTCTTTTCGCGAGTCGATCGGCGACACTCCGTCGTCGCTACCGGCAGAGTATTGACGAAATCTGGAGGCGATGTCACGGATTGTCGCGCCGTTTTACAGGTATGCAGGCAGGCTGAGCCCGTGCTGACCGAGTGGGCTGGTGGTGTGGATGATCGCGTTGCGGAGCATTTCGTAGGTCCATAGCTTCGCGGTCTTCAGCTGGTGGTGGTTGATGCACAGGCATTGCAGGTTGGCAAGGATTGTCCAGCCTCCGGCCAGCGGGTTGGCGAGTAGGAATTCGACGATGTGGTCGAGTTGGCATTGGTCGGCGGGCACGGTGCAGCCCGGGTGTCGGCAGGTGCCATCGCGAAGTCGGGTCGCCATGGCGAGGGTGTCGGTGGGTCGGTAGGTGAGTGCACCGGGCGGCGGGGTCGTGAATCCGCCGTGACCGTCGGGGAATTCGGCGTGTGGGCGGTGGGGGTCGTCGAGTATTTGCCGGCGCAGGGTTTCGATAGTTCTGTGTGCGTCGGCGACTCGGGTCCGTGCGATTCCGTTCCCGCCCTTGGGAAGGACGGTTCCGGCGGGCAGGACTTTGCTGCGCGCGACGACGATGCCCGCGTCGGGACCTAGGCCGGCATCGGGGCACGTGGGGAGCCATAGGTTGGACCGTGGGTGCATCGGGTCGAGTTGTTGACCGTCTCGGGTGGTGGCGGGCGGGGCTTTTTGCATGGGCGGTTCGGTGCCAGTGAAGGTTTCGGCGACTGCGGTGGCGGTGGTGATGAGTGCTTGCCAGGTGGCGTCGTCGGCGAGGTCGCGGGCTTTGTCGGCGTCGAGTGCGCCGTAGCCAGCGAGGTAGACGGGATTGTTGGCGATGCCGAGCAGCGTTTCGAGGCCGCACATGATGTTGAGGCGGACCGCGGGGGCGGTGGGGTCGGCGGTCTTGTGGACACAGTCGGGGTCGTCGCAGCGGCAGCCGAGGGTGGTGTGGCCGCGGAGGAGGGCGAGGAAGGCGTCGACCTGGCGTTGTTGTGGTTCGCGGGGGTCGTTGTCGCAGACGGTGGTGGTGAGTTGGGCGATGAGACCGTTGATTTCGGTGGCTTCGGTGGCGGTGAGTTTCGACTTCAGTAGGGCCATGCCGTTAGGAAGTGGGCGGGTGCTGACCGAGCGGGTGGCTTCGGCGCGTTCGCGGGACTTCTTGGTCCATTCGGGGTCGGCTTCGATGAGGATGCGGTCGATTTCGGTGCCGAGTGCGCGGGGTGCCAATCGTTCGGCGGCGGTGATGATTTGCGGTTCGAGTCGCATCAGCAGTGACCGTTCGACGCCGCGGGTGTGGTCGACGATGGTGCGGATGTTCGGCAGTTTGATTTCGCCGTAGCCGAAGGCTTCCTCGACATCGGTGACGCGTTCGAGGTCGTAGCTCAGGTGGAGCCAGCCGGAGACGACGCCGTAGGTGGTGGCCAGTTCCAGGGCGACTTCGGCGAGTGCGGATCGGCCGGGCATGGGGGTGTCGATGTCGGAGCGGGTTTCGTGGTATCGCTTGACGAGGGCGATTTTGTGGGCCGCGGCGGCGGCTTCGACTCGGGCGGCTTCGGCGATCTCGGCGAGCAGCGCGAGGTCGGCCTCGCGGGCGCTCGCCTGTTCGCTCATACGTTCTATTCTACCGGAAATGCTATATCCCGCAACATCATTGCGTAGCAGGGTTGTGAGTCTTTTAGGAGTCCAGGGACTCCGAAAAGACTCACGAGCAGGGTGGGGTCTACCTTCGATCCATGACCGCGAATGCGAAGGAAGAACTCGCCCGCGAGCTCGGGGGCGATTTGGGGGGATTGGACCAACTCAGCGAAGAACATGCCGCGGACCTGCTTGCTTTGTTCAAAGCGGCCCGGGTCGAGGAGCGCAAGGATCTCGACAAGTCGATCAACGACACACTCAGCGCACTGCCGTGGGTGCTGCGCGGACCGGCGAAGAAGATCATGTTCGGCGGAGGCCACAAATGACCGAGTTGGTGACGCGCGCTCAGATGATCCTGTTGGCGCGGCTGCTGCGGGTGCCGGTCGAACGGATTGCCTATCTCGAGCCGTTGGGTGCAGACAATCTCGTTGCCTTGCGTGAGCGGATGTCGAACGTCGTCTTCGACGAGAATGCCGAAATCTTCAGTCGCATCAGCGCATTGGTCCCGGTGGTGCCGATGTCGATCATGGTCCCGCTGGCGCAGCGGGTCGTGTCGCCCGAGATGTCCGGCCGTTCGGCGGGTGCGATTTCGGTCGCGCACCCGAAGAAGGCTGTCGGCGCGATGTCACTGCTGAAGCCCGAATATGCCGCCAGTGCAATGCCATACCTGGATCCGCGCGCCGTGGTGCAGGTGGCGCACCTTGCTCCGCTCGAACCGATCGCCGCGATCGCCCGAGAAGTGCTGAAACGCAAGGACTACATCAGCGCTGGACTGTTCGTCGAGGCGGCAACACCGGAAATCATTCGCGCAGTTCTGGACGGCGTGGACGACGACGAGGCGCTCATGCGGTCTGGCTCCTATGTCCATTCCGGGAAGATCATCAGCGACATCTTGCGGGTGATGATCGAGATTTCGCCGCCGCGCATCTCGCGTTTGGTCACCACGACCACCCAAGGCGCTGCGGACCTCCAACTCGCCGTCCTCTCGGTGTTGTCCCGCATCGACCACGACCTGATGGCGACGATGGGTGATGTGCTGTTCGGCGAGTCCTCGCAGAGCGATATCGCGTCGCTGACGAAGACAGTCGTGAGCGAGGGGGCTGCGGGGGAGTTGCTGACCTTCGCCAACCACCTCAGCCCGACCGCGCTGGACACGCTCGCGGCCAATCCCGTGACCGAGGACGAGGAAGTCCTCGGGGGGCTCGTGCAAGCGGCGACCGAGCGCGCCGACCTGTGGCCGCCGTTGTTGCAGATCTTGGCGAAGCACGATCACGACGTACAGGCCAGGCTCGTCGCGGTGTGGGGTGCCGAACTGTCCGAGGAGCACCGCGCGACAGTTACCGCTCACATTTCCGACCTCAACCTCGAGGACGCGTTGCAGCCGGTAACTTCTTTCCTATGACCGACACCGCAAAGGCCGATCTCGAGCGTGAGCTGGGGGTGCATGTTCCCGCCGTCGAGCAGCTCTCCGGTGCAGAGTGTGCAGCGTTGCTGACAATGTTTCAGAAGGCTCGGGCCGACGAAAAGGTGGCTCTCCACAAGGCGATCGACGACGCGCTCGGTCAGTTGCCGTGGGTGATGCGCGGACCCGCCAAGAAGATCATGTTCGGAAGGCGTGCCGGCTGATGACAACGGACCTCGTCAGTCGCGCACAGATCATCCTGCTGGCCCGCACCTTGCACGTCGAGGTCGAAGAACTGCAGCATCTCGAACGCCTCGGCGCCGAGCACTTGAATGCGTTGCGCGAGCAGATTTCGAACGTCATCTTCGACGACCACGCCTCGATCTTCAAAAGGGTCAGTGCGCTGGTGCCGATCGTGCCGTTACCGATCGCGATGCCGATCGTCCAGAAGATGGTGCCGCCGATGATGGCCGGCCGAGCGGCAGGCGCGATCGGTGTGGCGCACCCGAACAAAGCTGCCCAAGCGTTGACGCTGGTGAAGGTCCCGTACGCCGCGGAGGCCGCGCCGTACATGGACCCACGTGCCGTCGTCCAACTGGCGAATGTTGCACCTCCGGGGCCCGTCGTGGACATCGCGAACGAACTGCTCGCCCGTCGCGATTACGCGACGGCCGGACTGTTCGTCGACGCCGCAACGCCGGAACTGATCAAGGCCGTCGAGGCCGGAGTTCCGGATGACGAAGGACTGTTGCGATCCGGCGCCTACGTGCTGTCCGGAAAGACCCTCAGCAACATTATGCGAGTGATGCTCGACGCGGAATCGCCGCGTATCTCCGGCATGATCGCGACCGCTGTCAACGGCGATACCGACCTCAGGTTGGCGGCGTTGTCGGTGCTCTCGCGCTGCGACGAGGACATCATCACGCGCGGTGGCGACATCCTCTTCGACGAAACCGATTCGGCGACGCTCGCCGACATGCTCCGCGAATTCGTTCGCGAAGGCGCGGGGCCTGAGCTGCTGCACCTCTCGGGGCACTTGAGTCCCTCGGCGCTCGACCTGGTCGCGGCCAACCCGGCGACCGAGGACCTGGAGCTGATCGGGGAGCTGGTCAAGGCTGCCGCCGACAGTGGCGAGCCACAGAAATGGCGGGGCTTGCTCGACATCCTCGAGCGCACGAACGACACCGTGCAGCAGAACGTGATCGGGCTCGTCGCGGACCTCGACCACGCCCGCTTGACCGCGCTCGCGCATGCGGCCACGAAGGAACACCTCTGGCCCGTGGTGCTACGGGTGCTCGCGAAGCAAGCTCCCGACGACCAGACGAGGCTCACCACTGCATTGCGGCCGGCGCTGGACGCGAAGGATCAAGCGAGTCTCGAACGTCACATTCACGACCTGCATCTGGACGACGCCTTGAAGTCGGTGACGTCGGTCCTGGCTACGGTCGCCGGCTAGCGAGCTCGATCACCAAGCGCGCGCCGCCGAGCGTGCTGGGCTCGAAATGCGCTCTACCGCCATGTAAATGAGCCTGTTGGGCGACGAGGGCAAGGCCGAGGCCGGATCCCGACTGCGCGGCGCCGGACCCACGGACGAAGCGTTCGAACACGGCGGCGCGTTCCGATTCCGGAATGCCTTTGCCGTCGTCGTCTATCGCGACGACGATCGTGCCATTCGGCTGCTGGGTGGCGGTGATGACCGCATTGCGCGCGCCGCCGTGGCGTGCGGCGTTGGTCAACGCATTGTCGATCGCAAGGCGCAGGCCTGCGCGCAGACCACGCAACATCAGTGTCGGCCCGCTGTCGACCCGGACCGTGAGGCCAGGATGGTGGCGCATCGCGTCCTGTGCCGCAAGGTCGCAAACATCGACGATATCGGTGTCGGTGTAATCGCTTTCCGACGCTAGTTCACCGGTAGCGAGCCGCTCCAGCGCGGACAAGGTGGCCTCCACCCGGCCTTGCGCGCGCTGGAGGTCGTCGAGGATTTCGGCGCGCTGCTCGTCGTCGAGTTCGAGCGTGCGTAACACCTCGATGTCGGTCCGCATCGCCGTCAACGGCGTCCGGAGTTCGTGTGCGGATACGGCGGCGAAGTCTCGCGCGGTGGTGAGTGCCGCGGTCGTGTCCGCTTGCGCATCGGTGACGCGTTGCAACATGGAGCCGAGCGCGTCGGCCAGGGCACGTGCTTCACGAACGCCGGATGCAGTCGGAAGTGGTTGTGGCGGTTCGGCACTGATGCTTCGGGTCAGGTCGACGATCGGGCGTACGGCACGGCCGCCGAAGATCCAGCCGAGGCCGGCGGCCGCTGCGATCGCGGCGACGCACGATGCGATGACGATTCGCTGCTGCCGCGTCGTGTCGTCGGTCGCTTCGGAGGACGGCACACCGAGGGTGACAAGACGCGACCGAGGATCCTGCACCGTGATCACCCGGTACGGACTGCCGTCGACGAACACGGTGTGGTAGCCGAGATCGGACTTGGGTAGCTGAACACTGGTGCTCGTGGCGATCTCGTCGCCGACCCTGACGGTCAGGGCATATGCGCGCACCGCGGGTATGTATGTCGGAGCAAGGACCGCGAGGTCAGGAGCCAGCATCGCGACGCCCGACACGTCCGCCAAGCGTTGGTCGATTGCGCGAAGGTTGTTCTCCTTGATCGCGCGGGCGACGAGAAACCCGAAAGCAATGACGATGATCGCCGCGCCGAGTGCGGTGGCGGCGGCGACGCGCGCCCGAAGTGAATACGCCCGGCTCACTTCGGTGCCCGCAGTACGAACCCCACTCCGCGGATCGTGTGCAGCACGCGTGGATGCCCGTCGACCTCGAACTTTCGCCGCAGGTAACCGATGAACACGTCGACGACATTGGTGTCGGCAGCAAAGTCGTAGCCCCACACCAATTCCAGTAACCGCTCCCGGCTGAGCACGACACCGGTGTTGCGCGCAAGCGTGGAGAGCAATTCGAATTCCCGCTTGGTCAGCTCGATTTCCTTGCCTGCCAACAATGCTCGGTGTCCGAGTAGGTCGACGACGAGGGGTCCGACAGTGATGCCCGTCTGATCGGTCGGACTCGGTTCCGGTAGCCGTCGCAACAGCGCGCGGATTCGGGCGATGAGTTCGGCGAGCACGAACGGTTTGACGAGATAGTCGTCGGCACCCGATTCGAGGCCGGCGATCCGATCGTCGACCGAATTACGCGCGCTGAGAACGCAAATGGGCACATCGTTGCCCATGGCGCGCAGTGCTGTCACCACGCCCGCACCGTCGAGCACCGGCATGTTCATGTCGAGGACGACCGCGTCGGGCGAGTTGGCGCGCACACTCCGCAACGCTTCGGCGCCATCGCGGGCGGTCAGCACGGTGAAGCCGGACAGTCGCAGGGCGCGTTCGACGGACAGCAGGACATCGGTGTCGTCATCGACGACGAGGACGGTCGGTTGTGCCTGACGACTCACCCCTGCATTGTCCACGGGATGAATCAGTAGTTGTGGCAGGTGTCCGCGATCTGTTGCGCCTTCTGCTTGATATCCGCGCTCTGCGGACCGTTTGCGGCGGCTTCACCCTGCGCGGCGGCGTCGGGGTTGTTGGCCAGGAACATCTGAATCATGCTCTGCCGCTGTGCGATCGGTAGCGAGAAGAAGTTCTCGAGCTGTGCTTTGCGGTCTGGATACTGGTCGAGGTCGGCGGCGACGTCGGGCGCGGTGGCGTGCAGGGCCGCGTCGATCTGGGCGAACGAGCAGGTCGAGTTCACCAACGGTCCGACGAGGTCGATCGGATCGGCGGACGCGGCAGCCGGGGCCACAAAGGCGCCGATCACGGCGAATCCAGCGGCGGCGATCATCGTGGTTGTGAGTGACTTCATGACCTCGACCGTATGCGACCCCGGACCGCAGGGCGAGTGAGGGAACTCTAAGGATCGACAGCCGCGGCGCCTAGAATCGACTTCCATGATCGTCAGTTCGGCACTACTGCGGCCCCGGGATACCGATGCGCTGCGTGCCGAGCTTCGTCAGGTCGCTGCCGTCGCGGGGGTTCCGATCCTGTTCGGTGGCGAGGTGCACGACGGGACACTGCTCCTGTCCGAATTCGTGGGCACATCGACCAACAGCCTGCGCGGTATCGCGGTGCCGGCGAAGACAGGGCTCGGTGGTCGCGTCGTCGACTCGATGCGCCCGGCTTCCGTCGAGGATTACCGCAGCGCCTCGACGATCACGCACCACTTCGACGGTCCGGTCGGTGCCGAGGGTATTCGGTCGATCCTCGCCGTACCGGTCGTGGTCGACGGCAAGGCTAGGGCGGTGCTCTACGCGGCGACGCGGGACTTCTCGCCGATCGGTGGTCGCACGGCCGACGTCGTTCTGGGCGCGACCCGACGCCTCACGACGGAGATCGCCATTCGGGACGAGGTCGACCGCCGGACCCGAATGTGGGACGCGGCGACTACGTCCGGTGCGCTCGTCGTCAACCAACTCAGGAGTATCGAGGCCGAGCTACACGACCTTGCCGCGGCGGCCGGCGACGCCGAGCTTCAGACTCGGCTGCAGACGATCGCGAGCAGAGTTGCCGACCTCGTCGCTCCTGATGTCGAACCGGGCGACCCGCCGCCGAAGCTGACGCCTCGCGAACACGACGTCCTGTCGTATGTGGCGCTGGGTTGCACCAATCACGAAGTAGCGCAACGTCTTTCCATTGGACCGGAGACGGTCAAGAGCTACCTGCGTACAGCGATGGTCAAGCTGGACGCTCGCTCCAGGTTCGAGGCGGTCGTCATTGCGCGAAAGCACGGACTGTTGGCCTGATCAATCCTCGGTCAGCTGGCCGCCGTCGAGGCGCCAGCGACGGGTGTGACGCACCGTGTCCAACATCCGGCGATCGTGCGTGACGAGAAGCAGTGTGCCCGCGAAGTTTTCCATTGCCGATTCGAGCTGCTCGATGGCGGGCAGGTCGAGGTGGTTGGTCGGTTCGTCGAGAACCAGCAGGTTGACTCCACGCGCTTGCAAGAGCGCGAGGGCAGCGCGGGTGCGTTCGCCTGGCGACAGCGACGTCGCCGGTCGCAGCACATGCTGACCGCGCAGGCCGAACTTCGCCAGCAAGGTCCGAATGTCTGCGGGAGCCGAATCGGGTACTGCTGTAGCGAATTCGTCGACGACCGAGCCGGTGCCGTCGAACAGGCGTCGCGCCTGGTCGATTTCGCCGACCTGGACGCCGGACCCGAGAAACGCGGAACCTTCGTCGGGCGCCTGCCTGCCGAGCAGCATTCGCAACATCGTCGTCTTGCCGGAACCGTTCGGTCCGGTGACGAGAATGCGGTCGCCCCAATTGATCTCGGTTGTGATGGGTCCGAGGGTGAACTCACCGAATCGGACGACTGCGTTGTTGAGCGTGGAAACGACGGTCGCGCTTCGGGGCGCGGCCGCGATCTCCATCCGCAGTTCCCACTCTTTGCGAGGCTCTTCGACGACGTCGAGCCGCTCGATGCGGCGCTCGGTCTGCCGTGCTTTCGACGCCTGTTTCTCGGTGGCCTCGGCCCGAAACTTCCGGCCGATCTTGTCGTTGTCCTTGGACTTTCGCCGTGCGTTGCGGACCCCGTTCTCCATCCAGCCGCGTTGCATGCGCGCACGTTCCTCCAGCCCGGCCTTCGTATCGGCGAACTCTTCGTACTCGTCGCGCGCGTGCTGGCGAGCGATGGCGCGCTCAGCCAGGTAGGCGTCGTACCCGCCGTCGTAGACACCGATCTGCTGTTGCGCCAGGTCCAGCTCGACGACGCGAGTGACTGTGCGCGCCAAGAATTCTCGGTCGTGGCTGACGACGACAACGCCGGTCCGGGCGGCTGCGACGAATCGTTCGAGCTGGTCCAGCCCAGCGAGGTCGAGGTCGTTGGTCGGCTCGTCGAGCAACAGAATGTCATAGCGAGCCAAAAGAATTGCGGCGAGGCCTACCCGCGCGGTCTGACCGCCGGACAGTCCAGCCACGTCGGAATCGAGCCCAACGTGCAACCCGAGTTCGTCGACGACCTTCTCCGCTCGCTCGGCGATATCCGCGCCACCGAGTGCAAGCCAACGTTCCAGCGCGGGGGTGTAGGCGTCGACCTCGGGGGTCGCGGCGAGCGCATCGGCCGCCGCATCCATTGCCTCTGCCGCCGCGGTCACACCGGTCCGGCGGCTCAGGTATTCGAGCACCGTTTCGCCCGCAGCGCGGTCGTGCTCCTGCGCGAGGTAGCCGACCGTGGCCTCCGACGGAGCTAGTGACACCGAGCCGCCGATGTCGGCACTGGCAACTGTCGCGTCGCCTGCGAGCACTTTCAGCAGCGTCGACTTGCCCGCGCCGTTTGCTCCGACGAGGCCGACGACATCGCCGGGCGCGACGATCAGGTCGAGTTCGGAGAAGAGCGTTCGTTCGCCGTGAGCGGCGGACAGACCGGTGGCGCGGAGAGTGGCAGACACGGTTAGAGAGTATGTGGCACGGTGGAGGCATGGCCTTTCGCAGCGAGACGAGTTCTGTACCGACAATCGTGCTCAACGACGGAAATGTGATTCCGGCGCTCGGCTACGGCGTGTTCCGCATCCCGGACGCCGAAGCGACCGCCGCAGTGGAGGAAGCCCTGGCCGCCGGCTACCGCAGCATCGATACCGCAGCCATCTACGGCAACGAGGTCGGCACGGGGCGTGCGATCGCAGACTCCGGCCTCCCGCGCGACGAAGTGTTCGTCACGACCAAACTCTGGAACGACGACCAGGGCTACGAGTCGACGCTGCGCGGGTTCGACGCCAGCCTGGACCGCCTGGGTCTCGATTACCTGGACCTCTATCTCGTCCACTGGCCGTGCGCGGGCAAGGGTCTGTTCATCGACACCTTCAAGGCAATGCAGAAGGTGAAAGCAGACGGACGAGTCCGGTCGATCGGCGTCTCCAACTTCACGGTGGCCAATCTCGAGGAGCTGATCGCGGCGGTCGGTGAGGTGCCGGTCGTCAACCAAATCGAATTGCACCCCAAGCTGATTCAGACCGAGCTCCGCGAATTCCATTCCGCCCACGGCATTGCCACCGAGGCATGGAGCCCGCTGGGTGCAGGCAAGATTCTCGACGATCCGGTGCTCACCGAAATAGCCGAGCGGCTCGGCAAGACCACGGCGCAGGTGATCATCCGGTGGCACTTGCAGCTCGGCAACGTCGTCATCCCGAAATCGGTGACGCCGGAACGTATTCGCAGCAACTTCGACGTGCTCGGTTTCGAGCTGAGCAGCGACGACCTCCAGGCGATCAGCGGCCTGAACGCCGACTTCAGGACCGGTCCGGATCCTGATGCGTTCGGTTCGTAGCGTCGGCTAGCCGGAAGTCCGCGAAATCGAATCCCGGTCCGACGACGCAGCTCACGAGTGCCGGTTCTGCGCCGAGCGGTCGGGCACGCTGCCAGTGCCGGGGTGGGACGAGGACTTGCGGTGTGTCTGGTCCGACGACGATGTCGGACACCTCGCCAAGTGCGTCGCCGTCGCCGCCGAGACTCACCACCATCGGACTTCCCCGGTGGTACAGCCACAATTCGGCACCGAGGACGGTGTGCCAGTCGGACTGCTGTCCGGGTTCGAGCAGGAAGAGAATTGCGGTGCCTGCCCGCCGGGTGCCCGGGTAGCCAGCCGGTAGAGCGTCGAGCGGGATGACCACGTCGCTGCGCCACGTTTCGCGGTACCAACCGCCTTCGGGATGCGGGAGGAGGTCGAGGTCGTGGGCCCACGCGGGACGTTCCTTGGTCAACTTCGACTCCTTTGAGTCGTGAGTTCGCGGACCGCGGCGCGGCCCGCTCGATTGGCGCCGATTGTGCTGGCGGACGGTCCGTAGCCGAGCAAGTGGATTCTTGGGTCCGCGGCGACTTGGGTGGCGAGGCGTCCGGTCATCGTGATGCCCCCGCCCGGACCGCGCAGCCGCAACGGCGCGAGATGATCGAGCGAGCTGCGAAAACCCGTGCACCACAGAATGACGTGCGCTTCCTGGAACGTTCCGTCGGCCCAGCGAACGCCGTCGGGCTCGATGGTGGAGAACATCGGGCGGCGCTGCAGCACACCCCGTGCGCGGGCTGCGCGGACTCGGTCGTCGACCGGCAGACCTGTCACCGACACGACCGAACCAGGCGGCAAACCGCGACGGACGCGGTCCTCGACCATCGCCACCGCACGCCGACCGAGTTCCGGAGTGAAGGGTTCTTCGCGAAATTGCGGCTCGGACCGCGTCACCCAGGTCGTCGACGTGACGAGTGAGATTTCATCGAGCAGCTGCACTGCCGACACTCCGCCACCGACCACCACGACGTGCTTGCCGACGAACTCGTCGGCGGTGTCGTAATCCTTGGTGTGCAGCTGCTTACCCGAAAACGTTTCGGCGCCGCGGTAATACGGGATGAAGGGGTGCTCCCACGTGCCGGTGGCATTGATCAGCGCGCGCGTAGAAATGTCGCCGTGGTTCGTCTCGGCGCGCAACGGACCGGTGCGATCACCGCTGTCGCACACAACGGTCACCGTGGTCGGCCGCTCGACCTGCAAGTCGAACTGCTCCTCGTAGCGGCGGTAGTACTCCGGCACGGCCTCGGAGGCGCGCACCGTCGCGGACCCGTCCCCGAGCGTGTCGGCAAACGCCATGCCCGGCAGGTCGCTCACACCGTTCACCGTGGTCAGCGTCAGCGACGGCCAGCGAAACTGCCACGCGCCACCTGGACCTGGGGCGTGGTCGACCACCAGGAAGTCCTTGTGTGGGACCAATCCGACCTTGCGCAGGTGGTAGCCGGCGGACAGCCCGGCCTGACCGGCGCCGATCACCAATACGTCGACCGTGCGCTTCGTCGGTTCCTCCACACACCAAAAGTACGCACAGTAGGACTGATAGGTTCTGGCGATGATCGGATTCAGCCGAGACGGGGACGTAGTAACGATCGAGCTCCAACGCGAGGAGCGGCGCAATGCGCTGAACGCCGAGCTGTGTGACCTCCTTCGTGACGCGGTCGAAAAGGCAACGAACGAAGACGCTCGAGCGATCGTCCTGACGGGGCGCGGGTCGGTGTTCTGCGCCGGTGCGGACCTCTCGGAGGTCTATTCCGAAAACTTCACCGAGAACCTGCTCGGCATGCTGCACACGATCGATTCGGTGCCGGTGCCGGTGATTGCCGCAGTGAACGGTCCGGCGTTGGGTGCGGGTACGCAACTCGCGATCGCCTCGGATCTTCGGGTCGTCTCACCCGACGCCTTCTTCGCGATTCCGGCTGCCAAGCTCGGCATCACAGTCGATCGCTGGACCGCGCGACGCTTGGCCTCCCTGGTGGGTGGCGGTCCGGCGCGGACCATCCTGCTCGGCGCCGAGCCGGTGTGGGCTCAGGATGCGTACGGCTACGGCCTCGCGAACAAGCTCGGGACCTTGGCCGACGCGCACGCCTGGGCGAAATCGATCGCCGAGTTGGCGCCACTGACCCTGCAGCACCTGAAGCTCGTGCTCAACGACGACGGCACCCAGGACGAGGAATCACACGAGCAGCGAGCTGCGTTGCTCACGGCGTGGACGAGTGACGATGCCAAAGAAGGTCGCCTGGCCCGCAAAGAAAAGCGCCACCCGAAATTCACGGGTCGGTAGTTGCTGACCAGCATGTGAGCAGGCCGGCGTCCCCGCGAACCGCGGGAGCGGAGCGAGCGCAGAAGAATCAGTAGTGTGGTGATGTGAACGTCAAAGGTGCTACTGCCTCTGTCCTAGGCTTCGCGGGTCTGTCGTGGGTCGCGAAGGAAGCCGCCGCAACGCGCGCGTCGATCGGCGCGTCGCAGTCCGATATCAAGCCGTACGCGACCGGCTCGTCGCATTTCCGTGACGGGACGTTCCACAACACGGAGGCGCCGCCGGCCACCGCGCCGAGTGACCCGACGCCGATCGTGAAGGGAATGCTGACGCGAGGCAAGGTCGGTCGGCCGAACGGTGATGTTCCGCTGGCGACGCCACTTGCGCCCGCCGACGCCGCCGAACTGGCGCTGACGTGGTACGGCCACGCGTCGGTTCTGGTCGAGATCGATGGTTACCGGGTGCTCGCCGATCCGGTCTGGAGCGAACGGTGCTCACCGTCGGCGAAGATCGGGCCGGCACGGCTACATCCGGTGCCGGTAGAAATCGAGGCCTTGCCGCCGGTCGATGCGATCGTGATCAGTCACGACCATTACGACCACCTCGATCTTCCGACTGTCGAGGCGCTCCTGCTACACCAGAATGCACCGTTCGTCGTGCCGCTCGGCATCGGTGCGCATCTGCGTCAATGGAACGTACCCGAGGATCGCATCGTCGAACTCGACTGGGACGCAAGCGTATCCATCGGTGCGCTGACGATCACCTGCACGGAGGCGAGGCACTTCTCCGGCCGCGGCTTGGTTCGCAATACGACGCTGTGGGCATCCTGGACTCTCCAGGGGCCCACGCGCCGAGCGTATTTCGGCGGCGACAGCGGATATGGCAAGTGCTACAAGGAGATCGGCGAAACGCACGGCCCCTTCGACCTCACCATTCTGCCGATCGGCGCGTACAACGACTTCTGGCGTGAGATTCACATGAACCCCGAGGAAGCGGTCCAGGCGCACGCCGACCTCAACCAAGGCGATGCGACGGCGGGCACACTCGTCCCGATTCACTGGGCGACCTTCAACCTCGCCTTCCACACCTGGAGCGAGCCGGTCGAGCGCTTGACCGCTGCGGCCGAGCCGGCGGGCACTCCCGTATTCGTGCCGATGCCGGGCCAGCGCGTCGATATCGCCCGCCCGGCGGCGCAGCAGAATTGGTGGGACGGACTGAGCTAGCTCGCCCCGACCCGACCAGCAACAGCAGTTATTGGCAGCCGCAGGTCCCGGGGGCGGCGTCGGCTTTCTCGGCGCCGCAGCAGGTGGACTTCTCGCTCGGCTCGCAACAGACCTGCTGTTTTGCCGGCGTGCAGCAGGTGTTCGGCGTGACCTTTTCGGCAATGTCGGATTCGTTCATGGCATTTCCCCTTGATAGGAACGGTTGTGCTTGCTCCTGTTCAGACGATCCGCCCGGCAAATGGACGCAATCGTCACGCAGGATGCGCCGAACTCCCAGAGCAGCCGCAGCTATCGGGGCGCGTGTACTCCATCGGCATGCCGCGAGAGTCGAGCGTCAGGGCGCAACAACGCCGCAGCACGTCGACCAGCTGCTGCCGACCGCGTTGAACACGGGACTTCATCCCCGACACCGAGATGCCTTCCAGGCGCGCCGCCTCCGCCTGGGCGTTACCGTCGAGATCGGTCAATTCCAGCGCTCGGCGATAGGTGGGTGTCAGTCCCTCGAGTAGCGGCCGCAAACACCCGGCGAGTTCGGTCATCACCTCATCCGAGCTGTCCCAGCTAGCCTCGACGTCGTCGCGCATGTCGCCAGGGGCGGCATCGAGCTGTTCACGTGCACGTGCGACGCGGCGGTATTCGTCTGTGACGGCATTGCGCGCGATGCGAAATACCCAGCCGGCCAGTCTCTCCCGGTCGTCGAGGCTGCCGACATTTTCATGAATTTTGATCAGAACTTCACTCACGATGTCGTCGGCACGATACGGGTCGTTGATCCGCCGGTGCACGAACGACCGTAGTTCCGCGCCGAACCGGCGCCAGACATCTTCGACTGTCGGATGGCCGGCCTCGGCCGTCATCTCTTGCACGCTCATGGTCGAGTCCTTCTTCGTCGTTGGGCACAGAGGTCGCCTGAGACGCTCCTCGCCCGTACAGACGACGGTACGGCCAGAAGGACGCAACCGGGACCCCGTTTGCGTCCATTCGCAGTCGTCGGCGTCTGAGCAGTCACACCGTCGATTCAGGAGGCCGCACCGATGTCCAGCACCCTTCTCATTCCTGTTCGAACCGCAACTCCGGTCGTGGTCGAGGACCTACACGTTGCATTCGGTAAGGCGCGGGCCCTCGACGGAGTCGACCTCGAAGTACGGGCCGGCACCACGCTCGGCGTACTCGGGCACAACGGCGCAGGCAAAACCACTCTGATCAAGGTGCTCACCACATTGCTCCGCCCGACGACCGGACGGGTGGTCGTCGACGGCCTCTATGTGGTCACGGACGCAACGGCAGTGCGCCGGCGGATCGGGGTAACCGGTCAATACGCCGGTCTCGACGAATTCCTCACCGCCCGAGAAAATTTGGAGCTCGTCGGCCGTCTTGCCGGACTCCGCACACAGGCACGTGTCCGGTCGGGCGAACTGATCGACCGCCTCGGACTGCAAGATCTGGCTTCGCGACGCATCGGCGAGTTGTCCGGCGGATCGCGTCGGCGAGTCGACCTGGCTGCAAGCCTCGTCGGCTCGCCATCCGTGCTGTTCCTCGACGAACCCACCACCGGGCTCGACCCACTCGCCCGCACCGCGCTGTGGGAGGTCGTCGACGAACTCACCACCAACGGAACGACCGTGGTGCTCACCACCCAATATCTCGAAGAAGCCGACCGGCTCGCTGACCACATCGTCGTGCTGAACAAGGGCCGTGTCGCAGCACGCGGCACACCTACGCAGTTGAAACGCATCGTCGGCGGCAAAGTTGTGACCGCCACGATCCCCGCCGATCGACTCCACCGATTGACTTTCCCCACAGATGCGGCACGCCTCGTCGCTTCCGACCAGGTTCGGGTTTCGGTCACTGCGAACGATGCCGCGACCGCCGCAGATGTCGTCGCTCGCCTCGTCAGCGACGACGTCGAGTTCAGCGACCTCGACATCGCCTCACCCAGTCTCGACGACGTCTTCACTCATATCGCCCTCGAAGGAGCTCTCTCATGAATGCCTTGCTCGCAGTCGATGCCACGCGGTCGCCTGTCGTTGACCAATTGATCGCACTCGTCGTCCGCAACCTGCGCACCAGCGCCCGTGTCCCGCAATTGTTGATGTTCTCGCTGACGATGCCGATGGCGATGCTTGTGTTGTTCAGCCAGGTATTCCGCAGTGTCGCAGCCGGACCCGAGTTCCCGACCGGTGTCAGCTACATAGACTTCCTCACCCCAGCCATGCTCGCTGTTTCTACGGTGATGGCCGGAACGAACGCGGGGGTGTCGGCAGCGATCGATCACACCAACGGTCTGCACGACCGATTCGCCGCCCTTCCGATGCGCTCGTGGCTACCTGGCGTCGCCCGCACGATCAACGAAGCCGCATTCACCCTTGTCCGTGCGGCACTCCTCGGCATCGCCGCTGTCGCGCTCGGCTTCCGGTTCCATGGCAGCGTCGGCGACGCGGTCGCCGGACTCGCCGTCCTGGTGGTGTTGGCTGCGGCGATGAGCGCCCTGTTCGGACGCATCGGCGACCGGCTCCGCCGGCCCGACGTCGTCCAGTTCGCCGGAATGATGGTGATGATGCCGTTCATGTTCGTCTCCGGAGCGTTCGCGCCGCTCGACACGATGCCCCGCTGGATGCAAGCCTTCGCGGCACTCAACCCAGTCGCGCACGCCACCGACGCCCTCCGTGGGCATGTGCTCGGAACTGCCACCGTCGGCGATTCCGTCACTGCTCTTCTCGCCGCGATTGCACTGTGGATAGCGGTCATGGCCGTGCCCAGCGTCGCCCAATTTCGCCGCAGCACAGTGTCGAACGGTTAGTTCGATGTTTATCGAAGAAGGGATGAAGTCAATGAACGAGAAGGAATACAACGAGTTGCCGGTCGTGGTGGTCGGCGCCGGACCGATCGGCCTTGCCGCCGCCACCCAGCTGCGTGAACGCGGACTGACCCCGATGGTGTTCGAACGTGGGCCTGGAGCCGGCGCAGCGGTGTCGCAATGGAACCACGTGCGTGTGTTCTCCCGGTGGGGCGAGCTGATCGACCCCGCCGCACGCCGCCTGCTCGAGACGACGGGCTGGACCGCACCCGGCAGAAACTCGTACCCCACCGGCAAGCAGTGGACCCGCGACTATCTCGTCCCGTTGGCGGACGCGCTCGGAGATGTCGTTGTGTTCGACACCGAGGTCATCGGGGTTGCGCGTCGCGGCCGGGACCGGGTCGTGGACGCCGGGCGTGACACCGAACCATTGACCGTGCATGTTCGCCGCGGCGATGGCAGCGATGCCCGCATCGATGCGCGAGCCGTGATCGACGCCTCTGGAACCTGGGGTGCACCGAACCCGCTCGGCGGCGACGGCCTGCCCGCTCTGGGTGAGCTTGCCGCGTCCAATTCGATCTCGTACCGCGTTCCCGATCTCCACGATCCATCCGTCCGGGCCCGCTACGCAGGCCGACACACCGTCATCGCCGGCAGCGGGCACTCTGCGCTTACGGCGATCATTGCTCTCGCCGACCTGGGACGCGATGCGCCCGGAACTCGGATCACGTGGGTGCTGCGGCGAGGGGATGTCGGTGCGACATTCGGCGGTGGCAAATCCGATCAACTTCCCGCCCGGGGTGCACTCGGTGAACGCGCCAAGAAGGCCGTCGACGCTGGACTCCTGCGTGTAATTACCGGATTCCGCACCGCGACAGTAGATTCCACCGCCCATGGGCAACTTGCGCTGATATCCGACGCCGGGCAACGTATCGACGCGATCGACCGTGTCGTGGTCTTGACCGGTTTCCGGCCGGACCTCTCGTGGCTCTCGGAAATCCGGCTCGGTCTCGACCCGGTACTGCAGGCACCGACTGCGCTGGCACCGTTGATCGACCCGAACATCCACTCCTGCGGCACCGTCTACCCGCACGGAGTCACCGAACTCACTCATCCGGAACCGAACGTCTACCTCGTCGGCATGAAGAGCTACGGCCGCGCACCGACGTTCCTCGCGATGACCGGATACGAGCAGGTCCGCAGCATCGCCGCCGCCCTCGCCGGTGACCGTGCCAGCGCTGAACGGGTCGAACTGACCCTCCCCGACACTGGTGTCTGCGGCGGCGCTGGAGTGTTCGAGGACCAACGAACAACCGGATCCGTCGGCGATCGCAGCGCGGCTCTCGCCGACCCGCGACTGATCACACTGTCCGCGTCCGGCGTCAATTGAGCTCTAGTGGCTTTGGGGTTCGCGATCGGCCAGGTGCTGCTCGAATGTGATCGTGCCGAACACGGAGGACGGCGCAAGATTGTGGCCGTCGCGGTAGGCCGCGAATGTTCCTCCCGGCAACGAGATCGGGACGATGCGACGTCGCCGATGCGCTGCCTTGGAGTACGCCGCAGCGAGGTCTTCGGCGGTCCGCACCTCCGGGCCGCCGATATCGGGCACACGGCCCGCTGCGGGCTTGTCGACGATCTCGCCGAGGCGGGCCGCCACATCGCGCACATCGATCGGCTGGAATCGAATCGACGGCGCAAACAGCAGCGGTAGCCGGCGCTGGCCGGCGAACATCGAATGGACCAGGTTGTGGAACTGGGTTGCTCGAACCGTCGTCCACGGCAGTTCGGCCGAGGCGACCAGATCCTCGACCTCGCGTTTGCTGCGGTAATAGAACATCGGGATGTCGTCGATGCCGACGATCGAGATGTAGACCAGGTGCGGCCGACCACTGGTGGCCTTGGCCGCCGCGATCAAGTTCTTCGCAGCGGCGACGTCGCCCCTCGGGGCCGTCGCACAGTGCACGATGACGTCGACGCCGTCGACTGCCTCGGCCAGACCTTCGTTTTTGCGGAGGTCAGCGGTCGCCCACTCCGATGCGTCGACGTCTTTCGGTCGCGGGCGCCGACTGAGAATCCTGACTCGAGCACCGTCGGCCTTCAGCTCTTCGTGAACCGCCCGGCCGAGAGTTCCAGTGCCGCCGGTCAAAAGGACCGTCGCTTCGCTCGCCCCGTCTTGCGCCATACGTCGATTGTGTCCGTTCGTGAGGTTGTTCACAGGGTCTTTTCATCCCACAGATCGCCTCAGGGTAACTACTGTGAATTTCAGGGCGTCACGACGTGGCGACCGGACCATCGGCTTCGAGTTTCTAGGAGACACATATGGGCGCATTCGACTCGATCAAGGGTCTCGCGGACAAGGCGAAAGACTTCGCCGAGAAGAATCCGGACAAGGTCGACAACATCATCGACAAGGCCGGCGACGCTATCGACGCTAAGACGGGCAACAAGTTTGCCGACAAGGTCGACAAGGCACAGGACGCAGCCAAGAAGGCGCTGTAGCCTTCTCGAGTCTCAGCAACGATAAAGGAGCTTCAATGGGGATCGGTGACAAGCTCAAGGGCGTAGTCGACAAGGGCAAAGATGCCGTGTCGAAGAACGCCGACAAGATCGAAGACGCCGTCGACAAGGCTGGTGGTTTTGTCGACAAGAAGACCAAAGGCAAGTACTCGGACAAGATCCAAAAGGGCAAAGAAGCGGCCAAGAAAGTGATCCCGCCGCAGGCCTGACAAAGACGCCAAAGGAGCCGCAATGCCGGAAGTGCATTTCATGTACGACCGGGATTGCGGCTTCTGCATGAAGAGCCTGGCTTTGTGCGCCGCCGTCTTGCTGCTCGGCGCTTGTTCCGACCCGCCCCGGACGGACCCTGCGCCGCAGGGGACCGAGCGCGGAGCAGTGCTCAGCCAAGAGCCGATGCCCGCGACGTCGACAGGCGCTGCGGTCACGAAGATTCGGTACCGATCGACGTCCGGCGTCGATGGGGGAGGTGCCGAGGTCACCGGCACGGTCTTCACTCCGGCTGGTCCGGCACCGTCGGGTGGCTGGCCGATCGTGACGGTCGGGCATGGGACCACTGGCGTCGACGACGAGTGCGCGCCATCGAAGTATCCGGACCTGCTCGGCAGCATTTCGCTCGTCACGCCGCTGCTCGAGCGCAGATTCGTCGTCGTGGTGTCCGATCTGCAAGGTCTCGGCAGCGACGATCCGCATCCGTATCTGGAGCCGAATGCCGCGGCTTACGATCTGATCGACGCGGTGCGTGCGGCACGCTTCGTCGTTCCGGACACGTCGACGAAGTGGGCTGCGCTCGGTGTCTCGCAGGGCGGTCAAGCATCCTGGGCCGCTGCCGAGCGGGCGGCCGACTACGGCGACGGTCTCGACTTCGTCGGGTCGGCGAATCTGTCGCCGGCGGCCGACATTTCGGGAGTAGCGGCGACCGACGGCGACGTGAACTTGTCGATCCCGCAACAGATCTTTCTGCCGTCGTTGATCGCGGGTCTGCAGGTATTGCATCCTGAACTGAATCCCGACGATTACATGCACGGCAACCTCGCCGCGAACAAAGCGATTCTGCTTGCCTGCACCGGTCCGGACGCCGACCGAAAGCTCAGCGTCGCCTTGAAACTGAAGAAGGAAGACAGCAGGCCATCGTCGACCGAGGCCAAGGACAGGATGGCGACCTGGTTGCGCGATCTGGCCTTGCCGAAAACCAAGGCTGCCGGTCCGATGCTGGTGGTCGTCGGGGAACACGATCCGGTGATCTTCCCGCAGTGGACGCGCGCAGCAGTCCAGCGCGCGTGCGCGTTGGGCGATGTCGTCGAGTGGGAATCGCGGGCGGATGAGGGGCACGGCGATTCGCGAGCGATCCCTGGCGCCGTCGCATGGATCGTCGACCGGGTCGCGGGGGCACCCGCGCCGAACAGCTGCGGGCAGCTGTGACGACCGACGTACTGGAGCGACTGCGCGCACTGTGCATGAGCATGCCGAAGGCCACCGAGCGGCAAAGCCATGGCGAGCCGGCGTGGTTCGTAGGTCGCTCGCCACAGTTCGCCACTTTCGCCGACCATCACCACGATGATCGCGTGGCCTTTTGGGCCGCAGGACCGCCTGGTGCGCAACAAGATTGGGTGTCCCGGTATCCGGGCCGATTCTTCGTTCCGCCGTACGTCGGCGGTAGGGGTTGGATCGGTGTCTACCTGGACGTTGAACAGGACTGGGACGAGATCGCAGATATCGTCGCGGACGCATACCACGCGGTCGCATCACGGTAGAATCTGCTGTCCAGAACCACAGACAGTGAAGAGGTCTGCCAATGGGTCGCCATATTGCACCTCCTGCGGTTGGGCGGCGGCAGCGGCGGCCGAACCTGTTCAGGTGGACCTTGATCGCGCTCGTTGCGATCGTCGTCGTCGGCCTGGGTGTGTTCGGGTACAACAAGGTCTTCGGCGGTTGCGGCGACATCGCGTCCATCTCGGTAGCTGCCGACCCCACGATCGCCTCCGTCGTATCCAAGGTCGCCGCTAGTGCCGATCCCGAGGATCTCGGCTGCGCGAAACTGGACGTCCAGGCGAAGGCTCCCGCGGAGGTGGCTCAGACCCTGTCGAAACCGGAATCGCTACCAGCACTATGGATCCCCGATTCCTCGGCATGGATGGTGAAGGCGCTCAAAGCAACTGGCGCGCCGCTCGATTCCGCTAGCCAGTCGATCGCAACCACGCCGGTTGTCATCGCGACCAAGCAAGGTGATACCCCGCTCTTCGACACCTGGTTGAGCGTGCTGAAACGTCCCGGGTTGCGGATCGGCGACCCACTGACCGACACCGTTGCGAACGGCCCGGTCCTGGCCGCGCTTGCAGAAGCCGAAAAGGGCAAGGTCGACCCGAATGCGATAACCGCGGCGCTCGTTCCCATCGCGCAGGCGCAGGCGACGAACACCAAGCAGAAGACCGCAGATGAGCGGCTGGCCGAGGTGAATCGTGATGGGGGAGTGGCGATCGCCACCGAGGAGCAGGTGGTCGCGTACAACGCGGCGAACTCCGGCGCAAACCTGGTGGCGTCGGTGCCGGTCACCGGTGCGTTCGTCTTGAACTATCCGATCGCGGTGACCGCTCCCGCGGGCGAGCAACACGACAAGGCGAAGGAGGCGGGCGTCAAGCTCGCAGAGGCCATCGTCGGCAGTAAGGCGTTGTCGGAGGCAGGTTTCCGTGGCCCCGACTTCGCGCCACTCGACGGCAACAGGGGCGCGGGCAAGCTAGAGGTGCTGACGGTGTCCGACCAAACCGTCGTCGACACCGCGTTGCGGCGATATGCGGTGCTGGCCTTGCCCGCTCGGTTCTTGGCAGTGCTGGATGTGTCGGGGTCGATGAAGACAGCCGCGGGCGGGACCACCCGCATCGATCTGCTGGGTCAAGCTTTGGAGAACACGATCCGGCTGTTCCCCGACAACGCGCAAGTCGGTCTGTGGGCGTTCTCGATCGACAAAGGTGGCCCAGGTCAGGACTGGCGCGAGCTGCTTCCGATTCGGACCCTCGGGGACAAGTTCGACGGCAAATCGCAACGTGAGCTCGTGCTCGAGCAGGACCGCAATCTCGGCGCCCTCGTCGGCGGCGGAACCGGGCTGTACGACACCACGCTCGCTGCGTTCCGCAAGGTTCAGTCGACCTACGATCCGCATTACATCAACAGCATCGTGATCGCGACCGACGGTACGAACGAGGATCCGAACAGCATCTCGCTCGAGGAGCTGCTGGCGACGTTGAAGAAGGAGCAGGACCCGTCGAGACCCGTCATCATCGTCACCGCTGGTATCACCGATGACGCGGATGCAGCCGTCCTCAAACAGATTTCCGACGCGACACCAGGCGGCAGCAGCGTGATCGCGCGCAACGCCGCCGACATCCCCAACATCGTCGTCGAAGTGCTCAAGGCCCGCACTCGCTGACCGACTACTCGAGCACCTTCGCGCCAGCGGTGTCGGCGAGCCACTCCTTGGCGAGCTTGTCGAGGGTGCCGTCCTGGAACAGCGAGTCGACCGCAGCGCTGACGCAGGCAGTCAGCCTGCTGCCCTTCTGCAGCACCAGGCCGAAGAACTCGGTGACCTCGTTGGGCCGAGGGAACTGCCCGACCAAGACGCTGCCAGGAATCTGGGACGCCGCAATTTCGAAGCCGGTCGGGATGTCGACGACGAGGGCGTCGATCGTGCCTTCCTGCAGCGCTGCCTTAGCTTCGTCGTTGGTTGCGAACTCGAGCGCAGGCGTGGTGGGCTGCAGGGTCTCGACGATGGCCGCCAGGCTTGTCGAACCGCGTTGCGCGCCCAGTTTGAAGGCGCCTAGTTCGGAGAGTGCTTCCACTTTCGCGGCCGGGTTGTCCGCCATTGCCACGATCGACTGTGCGACCGCGTAATACGGCGACGAGAAATCGACGGCCGCACGTCGGGTGTCGAGAATGGTGAACTGGTTGATGTCGAAGTCGAAGGGCTTGTCACCGGGCTGCAGGGCCTCGTCGAACGCGATCGAAACGAATTTCGTCTTATCCGGCGAGTAGCCGAGCTTGCTCGCAACCGACCGCGCGACCGCACCCTCGAAGCCTTTGCCATTGGCCGGATCGTTGTCGTTGAACCACGGCTCGTATGCCGGGCTGTCGGTGGCAATCGTCAACATGCCAGCCTCGCGGGTTGCCCCGCTGTCCGGTCCGCAGGTTGTGGCGGCACCGGTCGGCGGCAGTTTCGTGAACGCCGGCCCGACCGTGGTCGACGACGTGGCGCCGCCGGCGTCGGAATCCGACCCTGAGCAGGCCGCAACGAACGCGGCGGCACACGCGAAGAGCAGTGTCAGCCGGATCGTGCGGGCTATGAGGGTAAACACGTCGCAATCTTGCCCGGGTGACGGCAGTGCGGCAAGGTGAGCGCTATGCCAACTCGGACCATCGACGGTCGGCGCCTCGAGTTGTCCAATCTCGACAAGGTGCTCTATCCGAGCACAGGGACCACCAAGGGCGAGGTGATCGACTACTACACGGCGATCGCACCCGCGATGTTGCCGCATATCGAGGGCAGGCCGGTAACCCGAAAACGCTGGCCCAACGGCGTCGACCACACCGCGTTCTTCGAGAAGAATCTCGTGAAGTACGCACCTGATTGGGTGGAGCGCAAGGTAATTCACCACAAAGAACGCGTGATCGAGTATCCGGTCTTCGATTCGGTCGCTGGGCTGGCCTGGCTCGGTCAGCAAGCGGCGCTGGAAATCCATGTGCCGCAATGGCGGTTCGACGGAGACGAGATCGGTCCGGCGACCAGGCTGGTATTCGATCTGGATCCTGGCGAGGGCGTCGATTTGGCGGACTGTGCGCGTGTCGCGGTTGCCGTGCGCGACATGGTCGCCGAAGTCGGTCTCACGGCTTTCCCGGTGACGAGCGGCAGCAAAGGCATCCATGTGTACGTGCCGCTGGACCGCAAACTCACGCCAGGCGGTGCGTCGACCGTCGCCAAGCAGGTCGCAGGCAATCTGGAGAAGTTGTACCCGAAATTGGTGACGTCCAACATGTCCAAGGCCGTGCGCGTGGGCAAGGTCTTCCTCGATTGGAGCCAGAACAACCCGGCGAAGACGACCATTGCGCCGTATTCGATGCGTGGCCGAGATCAGCCGATGGTTGCGGCGCCCCGGACCTGGGCGGAGATCGAGGACGCGGAATCGTTGCAACACTTGCGGTTCGACGAAGTGCTTCGGCGGTACGAGGCAGACGGCGATCTGCTGGCTGACCTCGACCCGGGTGCAGACTCGCTCGAAAAGTACCGCAGCATGCGCGATCCCGCGAAAACTCCCGAACCTGTGCCGTCCGCGCGGCCGAAGCCGGGTGCGGGCAATGCATTCGTCATTCAGGAGCATCATGCTCGACGATTGCACTGGGATGTCCGCCTGGAACGCGACGGCGTCCTCGCATCGTGGGCGGTACCGAGGGGAGTGCCGACGACGTCGTCGGAGAATCGGCTTGCCGTCCACACCGAGGACCATCCGATGGAGTATCTGACCTTCCACGGCTCTATTCCCAAGGGGGAATACGGCGGTGGCGAGATGACGATCTGGGATACCGGCACATACGAGACCGAGAAGTGGCGGGACAGCGAGGTGATCGTCTGGCTGCACGGCGAGCGAGTCGACGGTCGGTTCGCGCTGATTCAGACCAAGGGCGACCAGTGGTTGATGCACCGGATGAAGGACCAATCGCCGATCGTGCCTGCCGGGAAGTCCGACCTGCCACGCGATCTCGCGCCGATGCTGGCCACACAAGGCAACGCGGCCGAATTGAGTTCCGATGAATGGGTTTTCGAGGCGAAGTGGGACGGCTATCGGCTGATCGTCGAAATCGCCGGTGGGGAAATGAAATTGCGCAGTCGCGCGGGAAACACTGTGACCGATCGATATCCAGGGCTCGAATCGCTGGTGGCAGACCTCGGCGATCATGAGGTCGTGCTCGACGGTGAGGTCGTGGTGTACGACGAGAAGGGCATTCCGAACTTCGGACTGCTCCAGCAAGGCGGCGCAAAGGCCGAATTTCTCGCGTTCGACGTGCTCTACCTCGACGGCACGGCATTGCTGCGCAAGAAGTACACCGATCGTCGCCGTGTGCTCGAGGCACTCGCTGCCATGGCGCCGTCGATCGTCGTGCCGCCGCTGCTCGACGGCACCGGTGCGGAAGCAATGGAGCACAGCCGCAAGCAGGGGTGGGAAGGCGTCGTCGCAAAGCGCAAGGATTCCGTCTATCTCCCTGGCAAACGCTCAGGTGCCTGGGTGAAGTCGAAGAACTGGCGGACCCAGGAAGTGGTGATCGGCGGTTGGCGACGTGGTCAGGGTGGTCGGTCCAGCGGGATCGGCTCGCTGCTCGTCGGAATTCCGGAGGGAGACGGTCTGCGTTACGTCGGTCGCGTCGGCACCGGGTTCACCGAGAAGGCCCTGGACGCGCTGGCCGCCACGTTGAAGCCGATGGAGCGCAAGACCAGCCCGTTCGACGAGGTACTGCCTGCCGCCGAACGCAAGGACGCGGTCTGGGTGACCCCGAAACTGGTCGGGGAAGTTCGGTTCGGTGAGTGGACCGGCACCCAACGTCTTCGCCACCCTGCGTGGCGTGGTCTGCGCGACGACAAGCGTCCCGAAGACGTAGTGCGCGAGGACTGACAAGGGTGGTACTAATGGGTCGGAGGTGGCCATGCTCACGTTGACCGAGCTCAGCTGGAAGGTCGAGGCAGGCCTAGTCGACACGGTGCTTGTCGCGGTGACCGACATGCAGGGCCGATTGCAGGGAAAGCGCTGCGCCGCTCGCTATTTCCTCGACGAGGTGGTCCCACATGCCACCGAAGCGTGCAACTATTTGCTGGCCGTCGACGTCGACATGACGACTGTGGCGGGTTATGCGATGTCGTCGTGGGACACGGGGTACGGCGACTTCGTGTTGAAGCCGGACTTCGCGACGCTGCGGCTGATCCCGTGGTTGGAAGGCACCGCGCTCGTGCTCTGCGATCTCGAGTTCGTCGACGGCGGTCCCGTCCCGCAGTCGCCCCGGCAGATCCTGAAAGCTCAGCTCGACCGACTTACCGAGCGCGGGCTGCGCGCCTTCGTCGGCACCGAGCTGGAGTTCATCGTCTTCGAGGACACCTATGAGCAGGCGTGGAACGGCGGTTACCGCAACCTCACGCCGAGCAACCAGTACAACGTCGACTACTCGATGCTCGGGACGTCGCGCATCGAACCGCTCCTGCGCAGGATCCGCAACCAAATGGCGGGCGCCGGACTGTATGTCGAATCCGCCAAGGGGGAGTGCAACCCCGGCCAGCACGAAATCGCGTTCCGCTACGACGAGGCGCTGAAGACGTGCGACAACCACAGCATCTACAAGACAGGTGCGAAGGAGATTGCCGCGCAGGAGGGTAAGAGCCTCACTTTCATGGCGAAATATAATGAGCGCGAAGGAAATTCGTGTCACATCCATCTCAGTCTGCGGTCCAAGGACGGTAAGGCAGTGCTGGCGGGCGACCGGCCGCACGGCTTCTCGCCATTGATGGAACATTTCGTCGCAGGGCAATTGGCTTGTCTGCGCGAATTCACCTACCTGCTTGCCCCGAACATCAACTCCTACAAACGCTTTGCCCCCGGCAGTTTCGCGCCGACCGCAGTCGCGTGGGGTGTCGACAACCGGACCTGCGCACTCCGGGTCGTCGGCCACGGCGAGTCGTTGCGACCGGAGAACCGCGTGCCCGGCGGCGATGTGAATCCGTACCTCGCCGTCGCGGCCTTGATCGCGGCGGGCCTGCACGGCATCGAGAACGAGCTCGAGCTCGAACCCGAATTCAAAGGCAACGCATACAATTCCGACAAGCCGAGCGTGCCGTTGACATTGCGTGACGCCGCGGACCTGTTCGGTCGCAGTGACATCGCTCGGGCAGCATTCGGTGCCGACGTGGTCGACCATTACCTGAATGCGGCGAAGATCGAACTCGCCGCATTTGACGCCGTTGTCACCGATTGGGAGAAGATCCGTGGGTTCGAGCGGCTCTGACCATCGGCCGCTGATCGGCGTCACCACCTACATCGAGGACGCGCGATACGGCGCGTGGGAGACCCGAAGCGCCGTCCTGCCGCAGGTGTACTTCGATGCGATCCTGCGCGCCGGTGGCGTACCGGTCTTGATTCCGCCGGTCGGTGACGGGCATCGGGAGTTGGTGCGGCGCTTCGACGGCTTGGTGCTGTCCGGCGGCGCAGACGTCGACCCGGGTCTGTACGGACACGAGCCGCACGAGCGGACGCGCAACACCCGCCCCGACCGCGACGCGTTCGAACTGTCCTTACTCGAGCAGGCGCGAGCGGCGGAATTGCCGATCTTCGCAGTCTGCCGTGGCATGCAACTGCTCAATGTCGCGCTCGGCGGAACTCTGGTGCAGCACCTGCCCGACACTCTCGGCCACGACGAACACCTGCCCACCCCAGGGGTTTACGGCAGCCAGACGGTCGAGACGCTGGACGGCAGCAAGGTCGCGCAGATCGTCGGTGCCGAGGTCACCGTTCGCTGCCATCATCACCAAGCAATCGACATCCTCGGCGCGGGCCTGCGCGCGACGGCATGGTCGACGAACGGCGTCATCGAGGCGGTCGAAAACGACGACGAGACGTACCTGCTGGGCGTCCAATGGCATCCGGAGGAAGACGTGACCGATACTCGATTATTCGCGGCGCTCGTCGATGCCGCCCGACAAAGGTTGTGAGTCTGAGGTGCGCATGACTGAGGTGATCAATCCGGCGACAGAGATTGTTGTCGCGTCGGTGCCATCGACGAGTCTGGAGGAAACGGACGCAGCGATCGCGCGAGCTCAGGCTGCGTTCCCGACCTGGCGGGACGTGGCGCCAGCCGACCGTTCCCGGCTGCTGCGGCGGTTCGCAGACGCGGTCGAGCAGGACGCGGAAAACCTTGCGCAACTGGAAGTATCGAATTCTGGGCACACGATCGGGAATGCGCGGTGGGAAGCCGGGAATGTGCGCGACGTACTCACCTATTACGCTGCGGCGCCGGAACGCTTGCTGGGCAAGCAGATTCCGGTTCCGGGTGGTATCGACATCACGTTCAACGAGCCGCTCGGCGTCGTCGGCGTCATCGTGCCGTGGAATTTCCCGATGCCGATTGCGGTGTGGGGGTTCGCGCCCGCGCTGGCTGCGGGCAACACGGTCGTCGTCAAACCTGCCGAGCTGACGCCGCTGACGGCGATTCGGCTTGGCGAATTGGCTCGCGAGGCCGGTCTTCCCGAGGACGTGTTCCAGGTACTGCCTGGCAAGGGATCGGTTGTCGGGCAACGGTTCGTCACCCATCCGGCGGTGCGCAAGGTGGTGTTCACCGGCTCCACCGAAGTCGGCAAGCAGATTATGGCGGGCTGCGCCGAGCAGGTGAAACGAGTGACGCTCGAGCTCGGCGGAAAGAACGCCAACATCGTGTTCGCCGACGCCGATATCGAGCGCGCGGCAGCGACCGCGCCCTACGGAGTGTTCGACAACGCCGGCCAGGACTGCTGCGCACGATCACGGATTCTGGTGCAGCGAAGTATTTTCGATCGCTTTCTGGAATTGCTGGAGCCCGCGGTCCAGGGCGTGGTCGTCGGCGATCCGGGCAGTGAGGCGACCGAAATGGGACCGCTCATCTCCGCTGCCCATCGTGCGTCGGTCGCCTCCTTCATCGACGACCCCACCGTCGCGTTTCGTGGCTCAGCCCCCGACGGACCTGGGTTCTGGTTTCCGCCGACGGTCGTGCTGCCCAGTTCGCCTACGGACCGCACCGTCACCGAGGAGGTGTTCGGTCCTGTCGTGACTGTGCAAGCGTTCGAGGACGAGGCGGACGCGATCCGGATGACGAACGACACCGACTACGGACTGTCCGGCTCGATCTGGACCAACGACCTCGGGCGTGCTCTGCGGGTTTCGCGTGCGGTCGAGGCAGGCAATCTGTCGGTGAATTCGCATTCGTCCGTTCGGTATTGGACGCCGTTCGGCGGGTTCAAACAGTCCGGGCTCGGCCGTGAACTCGGCCCTGACGCTGCCCTCGCATTCACCGAAACCAAGAACGTATTCATCGCCACGAGCTAGGAGTAACCGAATTATGGTGCAGCGCTTACAGGATCGCGTCGCCGTCGTAACGGGTGCCGGGAGTGGAATCGGACTCGCGTCCGCCAAGAGACTCGCGTCCGAGGGCGCGAAAGTGGTGGTCGCCGACGTCGACCCGGTCGCGGGGGCGGCTGCAGCCGAGGCGGTCGGCGGTCGGTTCGAGCAGGTCGACGTCACGGACCCCGCAGCCGTAGAAGCGTTGTTTCAGAACACCTTCGACGCGTTCGGATCGGTCGATATCGCGTTCAACAATGCTGGGATCTCCCCGCCCGACGACGATTCCATTCTCACCACCGGCCTCGATGCCTGGCGCAAGGTTCAGGAAGTGAACCTGACTTCGGTCTATCTGTGTTGCAAGTCGGCCATCCCATTCATGCAACGCAACGGCAAGGGTTCGATCATCAACACCGCGTCCTTCGTCGCGGTGATGGGTGCGGCGACCTCGCAGATCTCCTACACCGCATCCAAGGGCGGCGTGCTCGCGATGAGCCGTGAACTCGGAGTGCAATTCGCTCGCGAAGGTATTCGCGTCAACGCGTTGTGCCCCGGACCGGTGAATACGCCACTGCTGCAAGAACTCTTCGCGAAAGACCCGGAGCGCGCAGCCCGGCGGCTCGTACACATTCCGATGGGCCGCTTCGCCGAACCCGAGGAGATTGCTGCCGCCGTCGCGTTCCTGGCAAGTGACGACTCGTCGTTCATCACAGCTTCGCAGTTCCTCGTCGACGGCGGCATCGCGGGCGCGTACGTCACTCCCTTGTGAGGATGTCGAGGCCGAGCGGTCGGTCTCGACGTCCCGTACAAGAAGGGAAGGTGACGCAATGAAGTACTTGGTTTTGATCTACAGCAACCCGTCCACGTGGGCGGATACGTGCGATATGTCGGGGTGGCGGGAACACTTCGCGCTCGATGCCGAGCTGAACGAGTCCGGCGAGTTGCTCAGCTCCGAACCGTTGGAGGACCCGGTGCTGACCCGGGTTGTTCGGGTGCGCGACGGCGTGGTCTCCACGACCGACGGACCGTACGCGGAGGCGAAGGAGTACCTCGCCGGCTACTACTTGGTCGAATGCGAGACCGAGGAGCGTGCCATCGAAATCGCTGCCAGGATGCCGGATGCGCGGGTCAGCGCGGTCGAGGTGCGACCGGTGATGAACAACGAGGGCCTGGAAATGTGAGCGCGTCCTACAACGCGATACCCATGACCACTCCGGCGACCGACACGACCGCGATGAGGACGAGCGCGACCGCGTCGGACCTGCCAGGTCGCGATTCGTAGGCGGTCAACTGCCCGGTGCCGCCGCGCGCGGTGATCGCCTCGCCGAGTTCTCCAGCGCGCCGCATCGCGACCGCCATGGCGGCAGTGACGATGTCGATGAGTCCGTTGTCGCGGGCGTTCTGCGGTCGGCCGCCTTTGGGGCGTAGCTGCCGCGCTGCACGAAGCACCCGCATCTCCTCGATCAGCAACGGCAAGCTGCGGAGGCACAATGCGACAGCGACAGCCCATTCGTCGACCGGCAGCCGCAGTTTGCGCAGTGGAGCGCCGAGGGTCGAGATCGCGGGCGCAATCTCGTTCATCGGTGTCGTCCACGCGATCATCATCGACGCGAAGAGCAGCAGAAACGCGAAGACGGTGATCTGTAGGTACCGCACAACGGCTTCGAGGCCGATGGGGGCGTTCACGACGATGCCCAGCGACATCAGGAACCAGAACCACCAGGGCAGCCGCGGTAACGCGCCGAGTGGGACGCGTGCAGCGACTGCGGTAAAGACGAGGACCGCCGTGATCATGCCCAGCACCGGCCAGGTCGGCAGGAACATCAGCAGCAGGCTGACCGCGAGGACCGCTAGCAGTTTCGTGCCTGCCCACAGCCGGTGAATGACGGTGTCGCCGGGGACGCGGCGAAGTAGCACGGTGCTCATCGGGAACTCCCTGCTGTGGTCGGGGCGTCGGCTCTGATCAGACCGGACTCGAGCCGGACCACTCTGTCGCACACCGCTGCCATTCCTTCGACGTCGTGCGAGATGACGACGAGCGTGAGTCCGTCGGCGCGCATCGTGCCCAGGAGTTCGACGATCCCGCGTCGCCCGTCCGGGTCCAGACCGGCGAGCGGCTCGTCGAGGACGACGAGGCGCGGGTTGCTTGCGAGGATTCCCGCGAGGACCACACGCCGGGCTTGCCCGCCGCTGAGCTCGTCGATTGCTCGGGCGGCAAACGCCCGGTCGAGTCCGACGGCGTCCAACGCGCGACCGACCTGACCGGATCCGACGCCAGGCCCGCCCCAGGACGCGATCTCCTCGCCGACCGTGCGGCGCTGCAACTGCAAACGGGAGTGCTGGAACGCGAGACCGACTCGACCCACCTGCGACGACGTGGGTCGACCATCGAGCTCGCAGCTGCCCGAGGTTGGTTCGATCAGTCCGGCCATCGCCCATGCGATCGTCGACTTACCCGATCCGTTGCCGCCGACGACCAGCACGCCCTCGCCGCGGTTGATCGTGAGATCGATGCCGTGCAAAGCCTCGGTCGCCCACGGTGTTCCAGCGAGGTAGGTGTGGCGGACGCCCTTCAACTCCAACAGCGGCGTGCCAGCCTTGCCGCCGTCGGTGACGCCGGACGGCTCGGGTTGGTGCCATTCGGGATGATGCGCGACCGCGCGGCCGCCTGCGAGGTGGACCACTCGGTCGGCAGCGGCGGCCTCGTTCTCCTGATGGGTCACGAGCACCACAGCCATCCGGTGCCGCTTCGGCAGGGCGGCCAGCAGCGCGACCAGCTCGCGCCGACCGTCCGGGTCGACCATTGCCGTCGCTTCGTCGGCGATCAGCAAGCTAGGTCGGCGCGCGAGTGCGGCGGCAACAGCAAGGCGCTGCTGCTGACCGCCGGACAGCGAACTGGTCTCGCGGGCACCCAAGCCGGCCAGTCCGACCTCGGTGAGCAGCCCTTCGACATCGACGGTCGCGTCTTTCGGCAACCCCCAGACGACGTCGTCGGCGACGAGCACGCCGAGGATCTGACTCTCGGGCCGCTGCAAGACGACTGCGGTGCCGCCGAACTTGCCGAGACCTGCCGACCCGGGTCGAGTGACGGTGCCGGTGGTCGGCGGTCGACCCGCGAGGATCCGCGTCAACGTCGACTTTCCAGATCCGTTGTGACCGACGACGGCGACGAATTCACCGATGTCGACGGTCAGATCGATCCCGGACAGGACGTCAGTGCGGCCGCCGGGGTAGCGGTAGGTCACTTTGTCGAGGCGGACCGGAACGGGGGCGACGGGGCGGTCGTCGTCGGGGGCGTCGAGGTGATCTTCGGCAGGAAGCCATGCGAGCCGGTCGAGCACGGCGCCGAGGACCCACCAGGAAAAGATCGCGCCGATGATCGTGCTCACGATCACCGAGCCGCCGATCCACTGCCACCAGTGGTGCAGGACCGAGTCGACGACGGCGGTGAAGCCGTTCGCAACGGGGACGAGAATCGGCGCGTTCGACGCGATGTCGGAGATCCCGCGGGCGGTGTTGCGCAGTGAGTCGAACACCAAGGTCCGGGCGGGGGTGAACAGGGCGAGCATCCCGACGGCCAGTGCCGCGGACACGATCCCGGCGACGGTCGAGTAGAGCAGAACGGTCGGCATGCCACGCCCACGGCGCTTGACGTTGCCGACGATTCCGCCGAGGACTGCGCACGACAAGACGGTCGTCATGGCGAGGAATCCGCCTGCGACGAACGCGACCGCCATTGCGGCGATCGTTGCCGTGAACAGTGCGCGCGGGCGATGACGCTGCGCGATGATGCCCATCGGTATGGCGGCGAGCAGCTGCAGCGCGTTGAGGAACGGCACGAAGCTCGCGACGACCGAGAGCGCTATGGTGACACCGCCCATGACAGCGCCGGTCGCGAGCTCGATCGGGCGCAAAGGCCCTCGCGGCGAGAGCTGGGCGGCGATTTTTGTCACCTATCCAGTGTGCCAGTGGGTTCTGTGGAATCTATGGCATTCCTGGTTGCATTCATGCGCATGTACGCATATGTTAGAGCGATGGGTCACGACCACTCGCATGCACAGGCGCCGGAGAGCGCCTCCGGTAAGTACGTCAGCAGGCTCGCCCTCGCCCTCGCCATCGGCGGGGTGTTCATGATCGTCGAGTTCGCGATCGCATTCGCGACGTCGTCGCTGGCAACACTGTCCGACGCTGCGCACATGCTGACCGACGTCGTCGGATTGTCGATGGCCCTCGGTGCGATCATGCTGGCCAAGCGCAGCGCGCCGACCTTCACCAGAACGTTCGGGTACTACCGCGGTGAGGTGCTCGCTGCACTGGCGAACGCCGTTCTGCTGTTTGTCGTCGCGGGTTACGTTCTCGTCGAGGCGATTTCGCGAATCGGCGAACCGCCGGAGGTGCCCGGATGGCCGGTCCTCATCGCAGGTGTCGCAGGTATCGGGGCGAACGTCGCGTCGTTCCTGTTGCTCAGGTCGGGGGCGAAGGAAAGCCTCAACATCCGGGGTGCGTACCTGGAAGTCGTTGCGGACCTGATCGGTTCGGTCGGCGTCGTGATCTCAGCGCTGATCACGCTGACCTTCGGCTGGCTGTACGCGGACATGATCATCGGTGTGCTGATCGGGTTGTGGGTCCTGCCCCGAACGTTCATGTTGGCTAAGCGGTCGCTGCGAATTCTGTTCCAGCACAGCCCCGACCAGTTGGATGTCGAGCTGGTATCGGCCGCGCTGGAAGCGCTGCCCGGCGTCGACAACGTCCACGATCTGCATGTCTGGACGTTGACCTCCGGGATGGACGTCGCGTCCGCGCACATCACGACCGCCGACGGTGCAGATGCCGGGGTGGTGCTGCGCGCCGCGCAGGACATCCTGGCTGTCGAGTACAAGATCGAGCACGCAACGCTGCAGGTCGAGGGGCCCGATTCGGCCAGACGGTGCAACGAGCTGTCCTGGTGATCGACTCGAAGCGCCGAGAAGTGGGCGTTCCGAAGGTCCGCGCCGAACTGGGTTGGGCGAGGGCGCGCTGTGGTGACGGCGACTTGCCCTATCCCATTACGCTTTGAGTGTGTCCGAATCGGTCGCGGATCTCGTTGCCGAAGGTCGCGCCGCCTTGCATTGCGGTGACGCGGCCGGCGCTCGGCTGGCATTCGAGCGTGCGCGGGAGCAGTCGGCCGAGGGCGTGGTGCTCGAGGGGCTCGCCCGCGCCGCGTATCTCGCGATGGACTACCCGCCTGCTGTCGAGAATTGGGAGCGCGCCTACGCGGCCTATCGCGAATCCGGTGACTTTGTCGGCGCCGTTCGGGTCGCCCGCACGTTGGGCTACATGTACTTCTCCGTCGTCGGCGATTTCGCCGTCGCGAACGGCTGGATCGCCCGCGCGAAAACGCTGCTGGCGGGCGCCCCGGATTCGACCGAGGAAGGCTGGGTTGCGCTCAATATCGGGATGTTCGAGGGCAATCGCGAGCGCAAGGAACTGCGGTTCCGCGAGGCCTTGGCCGTCGCCCGCAGGCTCGGCGATATTGACCTCGAGTGTGTGGCGCTCGCGTATCTCGGCGCGAGTTGCGTGCACGCCGACCGCGCTGAGGAGGGCATGGCGCTTCTCGACGAATCGCTGGCCGCCGTCGCAGGTAGCGAGGTCGACGACTTCACTGTGCTGGAAGAGATCTTCTGCCAACTGTTTTCGGCGTGCGAACGCGCACACGATGTGAATCGCGCCGACCAGTGGATTCGGATCGGCGAAGCGATCGCCGCTCGTCGCCAACTGCCTGCGGTGTCGGCGTTCTGTCGCACGCACTACGGCGGAGTGCTTACTGCGGCAGGGCGCTGGCCCGAGGCCGACGCCACGTTGACCGCCGCGGTCAGGCTGTGGGGCCTCGGGAAACGCAGCTTGTTGCAAGGTGGTGCGCAGATCAGGTTGGCCGATCTGCGGGCACGGCAGGGCAAGCTCGAAGAGGCTGAGCAACTGCTCGTCGGACTCGAAGCCGATCCCGAGGCCGCTCGGCCGCTTGTCGCGATTCATCTGTCGAACGGCGCGACGACGTTGGCGCGCGACGTCGTCGAGCGCGCTCTGGCCCAGCTCGATCCGGACAGTTCAGCCGCAGCGCCGCTGTTGGAATTGCTTGTGGGCGTGCACCTTTCCGCAGGTCAGCTCGACGCTGCGGGTTGTGCGGCCGAGCAACTCACCGCCTGCGCGGTACGGCATCCCAGTCCTTTCGTTCGTGCGACGGCTGCCTTGGCGAACGGTCGCGTGCACATCGCGGCCGGGACAGGCGTCGCCGAAGCGCAAAGCTGTCTGCGCGAAGCGCTGGCCGGCTTCCTCAGCGCCCAGGCTCCGATGGAGATTGCCCGCACGAGGTTGGAACTGGCGAAAGCGCTGCGTGTCGAGTGTCCGGAGGTTGCGTTGGTCGAAGCGCGCGCCGCGCTCGACGGGTTCAGCCGCTTGCAAGCTGCCCGGTATGCCGACGAGGCCGCCGCGGTCCTGCGGTCCCTCGGCGTACGGACCGCTGCGGCACGAAAAGGCGACAGCGTCCTGACCAAGCGCGAGGTCGAAGTGCTGGACCTCCTCGGTCACGGACTGTCGAACCCCGAGATTTCGGACCGGCTGTTCATCAGCCGCAAGACTGTCGAACACCACGTCGGCAACATCCTGTCGAAGCTGGGCCTGCGCTCACGCGGCGAGGCTGCGGCATTTGCGGTGCGGAAATAGGGGAGTTCACCGATCCCCGGGTAGGGGTCCGACGCGCACTCTTGCGATATGACAAACAACGAATACGACGTGATCGTCGTCGGCGCTCGCTGCGCTGGTTCACCGACCGCAATGCTGCTCGCCAAGAAAGGTTTCCGCGTTCTCGTGGTCGACCGGGCGACGTTTCCGAGTGACACGGTCTCGACGCACATGATTCACGCACCCGGGATCGCGGCGTTGCAGCGCTGGGGCTTACGCGACGCGGTGCAGGCGTCGGGTTGTCCTGCGATCGAGCGGTATTCGTTCGACTTCGGACCAATCACGATCGCCGGACGTCCGCGTGCTGTCGAGGGCATCTCGGCGGGCTTCGCACCGCGACGGATGGTGCTCGACCAGATCCTGGTCGACGGCGCTGACCGCGCGGGCGCCGAAGTGCGCGAAGGATTCTCGGTCGAGGAGTTCGTCATCGAGGACGGCGTGGTGGTCGGCATTCGCGGGCACGGCAAGGACGGCGTGACCGTCACCGAACGGGCCCGCATTGTGATCGGTGCCGACGGCCGCAACTCGCGCCTCGCGAAAACTGTCGCACCGCTGCAGTACAGCGAGAGCCCGCGCTTGCAATGCAGCTACTACACCTACTGGCGTGATCTGCCGACCGACGGATTCGAGACCGTGATCCGGCCGTACCGCGGCTGGGCGGCGATTCCGACGAACGACGATCTGACCATGGTTGTCGTCGGCTGCCCGGTCGCCGAAATGGATGCGTTCCGTTCCGATCTCGAAGCGAACTATCTCAAGACCTTCGACCTTGCACCCGAGTTCGCCGACCGTATCGCGGCTGCCACCCGCGTCGATCGATTCGCCGGTGCGGCAGTCGCGAACTACTTCCGCAAGCCGTACGGTCCGGGCTGGGCGCTCGTGGGCGACGCCGGCTACAACAAGGATTCGATCACCGCGAAGGGCATATCGGACGCATTTCTCGACGCCGAACGGTGCGCCGCCGCGCTGGCAAACCACTTCGACGGCGGCGTCGCCTACGACGACGCGATGGCACAGTATCAACGCGACCGCGACACCAATGCGCTGCCGATCTACGAATTCACCTTGCAGCTGGCAACTTTGGAGCCGCCGCCGCTCGAGATGCAACAGATGCTCGGCGCCGTCGCCGGAAATCAGGACGCCGAGGACGACTTCGTCTCGATCACCGCTGGCACGGTCTCGCCTGTCGAGTTCTTCGATCCGGCGAACATCGGCCGGATCATGCAGGCAGCCGCTTAGCTGGCCGTCTCCTCGTATGCCGAGAAGTCGACCTTCCGGGTCCACATGCGATACAGCAGCGTGGCCCCGGGCCAGTTGTTGGTGATGCGACCAGATGCGTTGCGGTACCAGCTGTTGCAGAAGTTCCACGGCGTATCGGCAAGACGGCTTTGCAGCTTCTTGTCGTAGGCCTCCTCGACCTCGGCGCGAACAGCCAGGCGGCGCCCGGGATTGGCGGCCAAGTCGGCGACGATCTGCTTGATGTAGCGAGCCTGCGATTCGAGCATGTAGATGATCGAGCCGGACCCGACGTTCGTGTTCGGTCCGTACATGATGAACATGTTCGGGAAGTCCGGGACAGCCATGCCGAGGTATGCGCGTCCACCTTCGTCGCTCCAAGCGTCGGCGAGCTTGCGACCGCCCGTTCCATAGATGTTCATGGGTGCAAGGAATTCGGTGGCCTTGAAGCCGGTGCTGTAGACGATGACATCGAAGTCGTGGTCGACGCCGTCGGCGGTTCGGATACCGGTCGGGGTGATTTCGGTGATCCCGGTCGTCTCGACCGTTACGTTGTCCTGCGCGAGCGCGGGGTAATAGTCGTTGGTGAACAGTCCGCGCTTACAGCCGCCGGGATAGTCCGGCGTCAGCTTGGCTCGGAGTTCGTCGTCGGTGACGGTCTTCTCCAAGTGCCGGGTAGCGACGCCCTCGACGTACGGGCGGATCGCGGGAACGTCGCTCAAGCCCAACGCCAAAATGTCGTAAAGGGCGAAGATGGCGAAACGTTCGGCCAGGCGGACCGGTGGCACGTACTTGAACAGCCAGTGATGCAGCGGCGTGTATTCGACGTCGAGCCTCGGCAGCACCCACGCTGCGGACCGCTGAAACGACGTCAACGCAGCGACTTTCGGTTGAATCTCCGGAATGATCTGGATCGCGCTTGCGCCGGTGCCGACCACTGCAACCCGCTTGCCGGTGAGGTCCACGCTGTGGTCCCACTGTGCCGAATGGAAGGCCGCACCGGTAAACGATTCGATCCCTGGGATGTTCGGCATAGCCGGGCGCGATAGCTGACCCACTGCAGGGATGAAGACATCGGCGGTCAGGTGCTGACCGTCCGCCGTACCCAGATTCCACTGGTTGGTCGCTTCGTCGAATTCGGCGTCGGTGACCTCGGTGCCGAAGCGGATCTTGCGCAGGAGGTCGTACTTGGCGACCACTCCACGCATGTATTCGTGGATGTCCGCCTGCACGGAGAAGCGGCGCGGCCAGTCAGTCTTTGGCTCGTAGGAGAACGAGTACAGCGGCGTCGGAACGTCGCATGCGGCGCCGGGATAGGTGTTCTCACGCCACACCCCACCGATGTCGGCGGCCTTCTCGAGGATGGTGAAGTTGGTGAGACCAGATCGCTGCAGTTCCAGCGCCATGCCGATACCTGCAAATCCGGCACCGATGATCACGACAGCTGGTTGCGTACGCGGCTTCGTCATTGTGGACCTCCTGGTGTCCAGGTTAGGAGAGGTCCGCAGAATCGATGCAGAGAACGGCGGACACCGAATCCACATTTTCGGCCATACTTGTGCGGTGACGACACCGACCGTTCCCCTACCCGGCGTCCTCGACTGGGATTTCCCGCGAAGTGTGGGGAGCGTGGCCTTGATTGTCGCGTTTGCGCAGGAGAACGGGGTCGACGTCGACGACATGCTGGATGGCACCGGTCTCGGCCCCGAAGACCTGCACAACCCGACCACGCAGATCGACGCCCGGGTCGAATTGACGGTCGTACGCAACCTCGCGCATCATCTCGCCGGTTACGAAGGGTTGGGCCTCCATCTCGGCAGCCGGTATCGGGTGACGACTTTCGGAATCTTCGGCTACGCAATGATCAGCAGCCCATCCCTGCGAGACGCCGTCGAGGTCGCCTTGCGCTACTTGGAGCTGAGTTTCACGTTCTGCATACCGGTCGTGACGATCGGCGAAGATGAGGTCGTGGCGACGCTACGCAGCGAACGCGTCCCGGCAGATGTGCGCCAGTTGCTTTTCGAACGCGACATGACGGCGATGTTCGTGGTCCTGACGGATCTGATCGGCCGAAAGCTGCCGTTGCGTCGCATCGAATTCGAGTTTCCGCGACCGTCGTATTCGCGTGAGTACTACGAGATATTCAGAACAGAACCGCATTTCGATTGTGCCGATACGCTGTTCGCTTTCGACCCAGTCGAATTCGCGCAGCCGCTGCCGCAGGCGAACGAGCACACGCTGGCGATGTGTGTTGCGCAATGTCGAGACCTGGTGTCGCGCCGACGTGCTCGGACGGGGATTGCACACGAGGTCCGCGAACGGCTCATCCAATTGGGCGGCGCGCCTGCGGGAATCGACGAGCTCGCGCGCGAGCTGAACATGAGCACTCGCACCTTGCGTCGTCGCCTCACCGAGGCGGGCACCAGCTACCGTGACCTGCTCGACGAGGTCCGCGAAGCACTGGCCGAGGAGTTGCTTTCCGGCACACCACTTTCGGTTTCCGACGTCGCGATCCGGTTAGGCTATTCGGAGGCGTCGACCTTCATCCACGCCTTCAAACGTTGGAAGGGCGTGACCCCTGCGGTGTTTGCACGATCATGACGGCTTCCGATCGTGAGTTCGACGAACTCGTTGCCCCGTATCGCGCTGAGCTCCAAGCGCATTGCTATCGAATGCTGGGTTCGATGCACGACGCCGAGGATGCTCTGCAAGATGCATTGATCGGTGCCTGGCGTGGCCTCGACGGGTTCGAGGGGCGCAGTTCGCTGCGCTCCTGGCTGTATCGGATTTCGACGAACTCGTGCCTGCGGTTGCTGAAGGACCGTCCGAAACGACTGCTGTCGGCGGATTTCGGGCCGCCGCGCGGTCCGGACGACGACCTCGGTGCGCCTGTCGACGCGGCATGGCTCGAGCCGTGCCCCGACGAATTCCTGCCCTTGGGGCCACCCGAATCGTCCTACGAGCTGCGCGAGAGCGTCGAGCTGGCATTTGTCGCAGCGCTGCAACATCTTCCGGCGAATCAGCGAGCCGTGCTGATCATGCGCGAGGTGTTGGGATTCTCCGCTGCCGAAGTCGCGGAGTCGTTGGATACGTCCGTCGCCTCGGTCACGAGTGCGTTGCAACGCGCGCGCAAAACCGTCGAGGATCGCGTTCCGGCACGTAGTCAACAGGCAACGCTGACCGCACTTGGCTCCGAGGGCGAACGCGAACTCGTCCAAAAGTTCGTCACCGCATGGGAAAACGCCGACATAGCCGAAATCCTCACGATGTTGACCGACGACGTTCGTTTCACGATGCCGCCGCTCGCCGCATGGTTCGACGGAATCGACGACGTCGGCGCCTTCATCGGCCGGCATGTGTTTGCCACGCCGTGGCGCCTCACACCGACGCGGTCCAACGGCCAGGTGGCGTTCGTGTGCCACCAAGGGACCTCGGATGGAGCACATTTCGCGGTCGGTGCCGTCAATGTCCTGACGTTCGAGGGCAATAAGATCAAGGCCATTCAGGCGTTCCTGGACCCCGCTGTCCTAGCTCGATTTACGAGTTAGGTCCGCACTCGGGCATTGCCGATCGATGGAAACCTCGGCCCTTGCCTGAGCCGGGCTTCGGGATCGTGCGGAAGTGTGTGGTCAGGCGGCCGTCGTCGTCGAGGACATGGAACGCGAGCGACGGCGGTACTCCGTAATCGACAACCGGATCGGAAGTGATGTCGTCGCCTTCCCATTCCGGTCCGAGGACCGAGGTAATGCTCGGACCGACCACGATCGGCACACCCGCGAATGTCGAGACCGCCGAGGTGTGCGCGTGCCCGCAAAACAGTCCGGCGACGCGAGGAGTGCGCTTGATGAGATCAGCCAGTCGTTGTGCGGAGCGTAGCCGAATCGGGTCGACGATCGGGCTGAACAACTGCACCGGCGGGTGGTGGAATGCGATGAGGATCGGCGCCGTCGGCGGGGCATCGTCGATCACCGATTCCAGCCACGTCAGCGTCTCGTCGTCGAGCAGTCCCTCCGGTCGGCACGGGATGGACGAGTCGCACATCGCGATCAGCGCGTCGCCGATCATGTGAACCCGGTTTATCGGCCCGTCGTTCGGTTCGCCGAGAAAATCGCGGGCGAAGGCGGTCCGGTCGTCATGATTGCCGGGGCAGGACAGGATCGGAATGTTGGCGTTGAATACGGACCGAGCCTGTCGGTACTGCTCGGTCCGGCCGCTGTCGGCGATGTCGCCGGTGACGAGAATTGCATCGAGTCGACCCGGTAAACCGTTGAGATACTTCATGACTCGTGATGCCCGCTTGACGCTGCGTGTGCTGCCGTCGAAGTGGGGATCACTGACGTGCGCTAGAACGAGCATCCGACTCGCTTCCTCGGGCAACGGGTGTCGCCTACCAGGCTAGCGAAGTTCCAGGTCGCGCTGGGTGTGGCGCGCATTTCACCCTCTTGTAGGTTGCTCAGATGAGCAGGCGCGGGTGGATTCTGTTCGCTGCGATGAGCGTCATCTGGGGCATTCCCTATCTGATGATCAAGGTTGCCGTTGAGGGTGTATCGGTACCCGTCCTCGTGTTCGCCCGTTGTGCAATCGGCGCCGTCGTGCTGCTCCCGTTGGCGCTTTTTCGCGGCCAGCTCGCTGGGCTCCGGCGAAAGTGGCTGCCGCTCATCGCGTTCGCGGTCGTCGAAATGGCCATTCCGTGGGCGCTCTTGTCCGACGCCGAACGGCGACTGACGAGTTCGATGAGCGGACTGCTCGTCGCCGCCGTACCGATCATCGGTGTCGTGCTCGCACGCCTGACCGGTGACGTCGAGGTGATCAGCGCAAAACGCTGGGCCGGCCTGGTCATCGGTCTGGTCGGTGTCGGTGTTCTCGCAGCGCCGGAACTGAACGGCGGCGACGCGTGGGCGATCGTCGAAGTGCTGCTCACAGCGCTCGGTTATGCAATAGGTCCGATCATTGCGGCCCGCGCACTGTCCGACGTTCCGGGGCTGCCGATGGCGGCCGTCTGCTTGTCCTTCGCGGCAGTCGTCTACACCGTTCCTGCCATCGCAACGTGGCCCGACGCGGTACCGCAGGTCAGCGTCCTCGCCGCCATCGTGGCTCTCGGTTTGGTGTGCACCGCGCTGGCGTTCCTGCTGTTCTTTGCCCTGATTCGTGAGGCCGGACCGGCACGCGCGACGGTGATCACGTACGTCAACCCAGCGGTCGCGGTGCTCGCAGGCGTCGTCATTCTCGGCGAGCCTTTGACGGTGACGATCGTCGCGGCGTTCGCCCTGATCCTGTCCGGTTCCGCTCTCGCCACCACGCGGGCGAGGTTACAGACTTCCTGACAGCGTCTGCAGTGCGCGGAGGAAGGCGCGGCGATCCGAGGCGGACAGCTGCTCCAGCAGCTCCTCTTCCTTGCGTTGGATCGCGGCCTGCACCTTCGCGCGCACGCGCCGACCTTCCGGCGTGATGGACAGCAAATTCACCCGGCGATCGGCTGGGTCGAATTGGCGGGTGATCAGTCCCTGCCGCTCGAGTTCGTCGAGGAAAGCGATGATTCTCGTCTTGTCGGCGCCGATGGCCGCCGCCAGCGCCGACTGGGTCCGCACCGGTTCCTTGCCGAGGCCGAGCAGGACGGAATAGCCCCACATCGTCAGGTTGTGCTCGGCGAGCACCGGCTGCTCTGCTGCCATCAGCGCGCGACCGAGCGGGACGATCATCGCGGCGAGGTCCGGGCGGTCGACCATGGGAGATACGATACAACTGGACATATGATAAGCAGATGCATATCGTAGGCATATGCCTACTAATATCTTGCAGCTGCATGCAAGTGCAGTCCGACTCAGCGTCACGGCCGTCTCGGCCGTTCGGCCCGACTCGCTCGACCGTCCCACTCCGTGTTCGGAATGGCGGTTGCGAGAGCTGCTCGCCCACATGACGGTGCAAAACCTCGGGTTCGCCGCGGCGGTCGAGGGCGTCGAAGCCGATTGGGAATTGGGGGAGCTTGGTCCCGATCCCGTTGCCGACTACACCGCAGCATCGGCCCGGGTCGTCGCCGCCTTCGAGCAAGTCGGAGCGCTGGAAAGGCTGCTCGACCTACCTGAGATCAGTCGAACGCAACTCATTCCCGGTTCGCTGGCGATCCGGTTTCACCTCGTCGACTCCGTCGTCCACGCCTGGGATGTTTCGCGGTCGTTGGGCGAGCAGGTCGAGCTGGATCCGGAGCTCGGCGACGCCGCGTATCGCATCGCGGCGAAAGTGCCGGACGGGGAGACGCGACTTGCTCCCAATGCCGCATTCGCGCCGAGCCTGCCGAGCGCAGACAGCGCGACTCAGCTCGACAAAATCGTCTCGCTGCTCGGTCGGGCGCCCGATTGGACTTCGGGGGTGGTGGCGCGGCGACGGGTGAGTGGGTAGGCCGCGAACCCGATCAGCATCGCCGTCAGGTGGCCGTAGTCGGTGAAGGTTTCGCGGCGCCATGCGGTGAAGATCAGGTACCCGGCCAGCCCGGCGGCCCAGATCAAGCGCCAGCGACGACTGCGGAATCGGTAGGTGAATACCGCCGCGACGGCGAAGAAGCCGTAGCTGGTCCCGACGTCGACCGTTCCAGCGAGCCGATGCGGCAGCAGGTGTCGGTCCAGAGCCCAGGCGATTCCTGTGACAGTCACCAGCGTCGCACCGACGTGCCCCGCGATGAACGCGAGCAACCACCGGCCAGTGCCCAGCCAGCGCTCAGCCGCCGCCATCAGAATGAGGAACTCCGCGAAGGTGACCCAAGGAAAGCCGTCGCTGTCGTTCCAGAATGCGGAGGCAACGAGTACCCGAATCGGGTCCCGAGTCATGTTGTGCAGATTCGTCGACGCGCTGACCATCAGCTTGTGGTCGGTCGCGCGGTCGGTCCCCGCCAACGTCCACGTAGTGACAGTCAGGGTGAAGAGATAGACCAGCGTTCCCGGCGCCTTCGAGTAGTACGCGGTCAGCGCGCGCCAGAGTCGCGTGCTCATGTGCGCAGTCTACGACGGGCACGCAAACCGGACTCGCAGCCAACTGCCAGCATTCCCGCAGGTTCCGCGCGCGGCAGGCGTTTATGGTGAATTTGTCCGTCTCAAAAATTGGAGCCCGGCATGTCTACCCCCACGCCCGAAACACCGCCCCCGCCCCCGCTGCCCCCGCATGCGCCGAATCAGGGTCCGCCGAATCAGGGGCCGCCGCACCAGGGGCCTCCGCATCAGGGACCGCCGCCACGACCAGCGAGCAACGCCGGGTGGGCTGTCGCCTCGTTGCTGTTCTTCTGGCCGCTGTCGTTCGCTGCTTTCAACCACGCGTTCAACGTGTTCCCGTTGTGGGCTTCCGGTGATTACCACGGAGCGCAGTACGCATCCGACCGAGTCCGTCGGCTGGGTCAAATTTCGCTATGGATCGCGGGCGGGCTGTTCCTTCTCTTCCTCGTCCTTTACGTGGTCTTTGTGATCGTCCTGGTTGCGCAGCACGGTGGCCCGCCGCACCATTACGGTCCACGCATGAGGTAGTTCGTGGCTGTATGCTCCCCGTTGAGTTCCCCGCGGCGGTTTCATATCCGCCATGGGGAACTGGTCTGTTAGTAGTTTCGGGGAGAACGCGAGGTTCGTTTGTCGTGGTTGTTGCCGATGCTGGGCGCCCCTGGCGCGATCGAAAGCGGTACCTGTGGACGCTCGGTCTGCTCGCGCCGTCATGCGCCCTGCTGCCATCGCAGTTGGTGATGCATACCGACCTTCGACTGTTCTGGTGGCTCGGTCCGATCGTTTTCTTCCTGGTGATCCCGCTCATCGACACGATCGTCGGCGTCGACGGTGACAACCCGCCCGACGAGGCGCTGCAACGCCTGACCGAGGACAAGTACTACCGCTGGTGTACCTACCTCTGCCTGCCTTTTCAGTTCGCTGGGTTGATCGTCGCCGGATATCTGTGGGCGTACGGAACGCTCTCGGTCGTCGACAAACTGGGCTTGGCGGTGACGGTCGGTCTGGTCGGCGGCATCGGCATCAACGCCGCGCACGAGTTGGGTCACCGTCGCGAAGAACACGAGCGTTGGCTTGCCAAGATCGCGCTCTCGCAAACGGCATACGGTCACTTCTTCGTCGAGCACAACCTCGGCCACCACGCACGCGCCGCGACACCCGAAGACCCTGCCAGCGCCCGCTACGGCGAATGGCTCTGGACCTTCCTGCCACGCAGCGTTTTCGGTGGCATGCGATCAGCATGGCGACTCGAACGCAATCGGCTGCAGCGCATCGGCCGCCGATGGTGGTCGTGGGAGAACCACATCTTGCAGGCGTGGGCGATGACCTTCGTGTTGTTCGGCGGCATGCTCGTGGCCTTCGGGATCGGTATCGCGCCGTATCTTGCGCTGCAGGCGGTCGTCGGGTTCACGATGCTGGAGATCGTCAACTACGTCGAGCACTACGGACTGTTGCGTGAACAAACCGCACCCGGTCAGTACGAACCGACCAGCCAACGCCACTCCTGGAACAGCGACCGTCTCGTCACCAACATCTTCCTGTTCCACCTGCAGCGCCACAGCGACCACCACGCCAACCCGGGTCGCCGCTATCAAACACTCCGCAGCATGGACGACGCACCCCAAATGCCTGCCGGCTACGCGACGATGGTCGTCCTCGCAATGATCCCGCCCATCTGGCAGCGGGTCGTTCACCCACTGGTGCTCGAGCATTACGGCAACGACATCACCAAGGCCAACCGAAATCCCCGCGCGATGGACCGCCTACCCGCCATCTGAGTGCCCTCGGCAGGATTCGAACCTGCGACCTACCCTTTAGGAGAGGGTTGCTCTATCCCCTGAGCTACGAGGGCCGGTAGCCAAATCTGTCGCCTCGACCGGTGCTGGAGTCTACCTGCTCGCGCCGCGCGGTCGCAGTGACGCCATCCCGACCAACCCCTGTGCGCGCGTCTCACCCCCAGAAGGGTAAGAATCGCGCACGGTTGTGGGATCGGCCTCGTTTGGCGGCCCCGCGAGGACTGGCCTCGAGGAATGTGGAATTCCGCTCGGTAGGCGAGTGGATTTCTACAGTTTTCGCCAGCGGATGTGGGTTGAGATGCCTGCCACCGTCCGGACAACTGTGCATGAATTTCACCCCTGGGAGGGTGAGACGCGCGCACGGGTTAGGTGCCGCAGGTGAGGCTGTCGAACGCCTCGGTCAATGTGTCGGCGCTTGGTGCGGCGTGGAAGCTGCCGCCGGCGAGGTTGGCGATCTCGCGCAACGAGGGGTCGTCGACGGGCACGGCGATGGCTTCGGTGGAGCCGGGGGACGAGCCGGGGATGTCGACGGTTCCGCCGGTGGTACCAAGCGAGATCGTCGAGATCGAAACGCCACGCTGCTGTGCTTCCCGCGCTGCGGTGTACGCGCCTCGGGAGTCGTCGAGGCTATCGGGAACAGTTTGCTTGCCGTCGGAGAGCAGGACAATCCGATTCGGAACCTTGGACGCAAACGATTCGAGAGCCGCCAACGCGGTGAAAATGCCTTCACCAGTGGCTGTGCGTTCGCCGAGCCTCAGGCCGTCTAACGCCGACTTCACGGCGGTGCGGTCGATAGTCGGCTTTACGAGCACCGAGGCAGTACCGGCAAACGCGACAACTCCGAGATTTGCCGACGCTGGCAGGTCGTCTGCGAAAGCTTTAGCGGCCTGCTGGGCGGCATCGAGACGGGTGGGTGAGACATCCTTCGCCAGCATCGAGAGCGAAACGTCGACCAACAGAACTGTCGTTGCGTCGCAATCACTCTCGGCGTGTGGGTCGCCGACCACGGTCCGCGCGCACCCTGTCGCGACGGCGGCAACGACGAGCAGCGCACCGAACGCCCGGACCGACATAGCTCGAGATTACTGCTCCGACCTGCGCCTTCGAGTCTTATCGTTAACCCTGCTGACCCGATGTGCGATCTCACAGCGAGACAAGGTGGGTGCAATGGGAATTTCTAGGAAACCAGCCGGTGTGCGAGTAGCCACCCTGGTGTCGGTCGCCGCGGTCGCAGTGCTGACGGGAGCGTGCGGGAGCAGCGTGTCCGGCAGCGGTAAAGCGGGCGAAATCGACATCAGGACCCTCGACATCGGTAGTTACTCGACCGACCCTCGGGAAGTGTCGACGGTGGTGTCGCCGGAGCTCGGCAAGTTGCTCGAAGGCGCGCGAATGGCGGACGCGGTTGCGCTCGTCTCCGATATCGATCCGATCTTCGAATACGCGAGTCAAGAGATCGTCAAAGATCCGCAGGAGGCCGCGGACGCCTTGTCGTTGATCGAGACGCCGGTGATCAAGCCGGTCCTCGAGAAGTACGGCATGATCGTCGGCTTCGGCGTCAGCGGACTCGACGGTCCGCTCGACCAGTTCGAACTCGGCCGGTCCAGCAATTTCGTGATGGTCGTCAATCGGTTTCCGAGTGACGATGTCGCACGTCAAGCGGCTGTCGAGATCGACGCCGCCGACTTCGCGGTAAGCCCCGACAACGCCGGGGTTCCTATCCCACGGCACCCAGATGCGAAGGCACACTGGCGACCTGGCCACCAGTCGATTGGTGCGACCCAAGCCCACGGACCGTTCGTCATCTCGATATTCACCGTGACGCCGACCCCCAATCTCGAAGAGTTGTCGGAGCGGGTTGCCAAGATTCTGGACACGGAAATTCCGTTGCTGGACAAGTTCACGCCGACGCCGGTCGACAAGCTGACCACGCTGCCCGTCGACGTCGACAACTTGGAGAGCAAGGTTCTGGTCACTCCCGGTGTGCCGGTGGAGGTCGGCGACTTCGCGACCTTCGGCGCGCACGGCGGCCTGCACTTTCAGCCTGACAAGCACTACAAGGACAAGCTCTTGCAGAACGCCGGACTGGAGCGACTGGTCACCGACAAGGGGTTCCCGGCCTTGTTCAAGGTTCGGGATGAAAAGGCGGCGACCGACCTGGTGCCGCTGTGGAGCGCTGCGTTGAAGGACAGCGCCGACGGCAAGGACCTGCAGGCGAAGACGGGCATCCCTGGCGCGCTGTGCATCGAGGCCAACGTATCTGCAACCTCTGATTCTGCAGCCGAAACGGACTACATCTGCACCTTCGCCTATCAGAATTTCATGGTGATGGTGCGCAGCGACGACGCGGGCGACGTCGCGCGGCGGGCTGCCGCGCAGTACGCGCTGCTGGCCAAGAGCTAGGTGAGTCGACATGGCGTTGGAACGGGGTTCCGTCTTTGCCGGATACACGATCGAAGGCAAACTCGGTGCGGGCGGCATGGGTGTGGTCTACCTGGCGAAACACCCGCGGCTGCCACGACGCATTGCGCTGAAGGTGCTCGGTGAGAGCTTCGGCTCCGAGCCCGAGTTCCGTGCCCGGTTCGAGCGGGAAGCCGAACTTGCTGCGCGGCTGGATCATCCGAACGTCGTGTCCGTCTACGACCGCGGTACCGAGGGCGAGCAGTTGTGGATCGCCATGCAATACGTCGACGGTGTCGACGTCGCACATCTCGTCAAGCAGGGACCCGCATCGTTGCCGCCGGACCGCGCGATCTACATCCTGGGCCAGGCCGCGCGCGGACTGGACAACGCGCACAAGCACGGCCTCCTGCACCGAGACGTCAAGCCTGCCAACATCCTCGTCGCGATGGGTGACGAGGATGGCGAGAAAGTGCTGGTCACCGACTTCGGCATCGCCCGAGCGCTCGACGAGACGATCGCATTGACCCAGGCGGGCAGTATGCCAGCAACTCTTGCCTACGCTTCGCCGGAGCAGATCGAAGGCCATGCGGTCGACCACCGTGCGGACATCTATTCGCTCGGCTGCACGTTGTACGTCATGCTCACCGGTTCCGTGCCCTACTCGCGGACCTCGTATGTCGGCGTTATGCACGCGCATCTATCCGAGCCACCGCCGCTCGCTACGCGCGTCAATCCTGCATTGCCGAGGCGGATCGACGACGTCATCGCACGCGCGATGGCGAAGAATCCGAACGATCGCTATTCGAGCAGTCGGGAGCTCGCCAACGCTGCAGCCGCGGCACTTGCGACTTCACCGAACTATGCAGCGACTGCGCTTCGGCAGGTGCCAGACCTGTCGTCGGGCCCGCATTCGTCGTCGTTCACGGCGCCGCCCTCGAACCCGTCCAACCCGTCGATGCCGACGGTCCTGTCGAATCCGTCGCACCCGTCGGCCCCGAATTTCGGGTCCAATCTGTCTGCACCGCAGTCGAATCAGCCAGCAGGGAAGTCCAAACGTGGACTCAAGATCGGCATCGCGGTCGCCGCTGCGGCGGTCGTTGTCGGCGGCGTCGTCACTGCGGTCGCGTTGTCGGGTGGCAGTGATTCCGGCTCGTCTGCGGGTTCGTCTACCAGTACGACGACGAGTGCGCCGGTGAACAACGGTCCCTGGGGGCAATACAGTTTCGTTGCCGCTGCGTTTCCGAAATTGGTGCCGACGACCCCCGATGGCACCGGGCCCCAAGGGAAGTGCGTGCCGTACGGCGCCAATGGCGACGCGATCGATGTGAACACCATGCCTACCGGCGTCGCGCGGATGCGATGCGGAGAGAAGCTGATCAGCGATGCGTCGAAGATCACCGTCCTCATCGAGTGCAATAAGGATCAATCGATTTCGACTCTCGCGGGCCGCGACCTCACCGGGGCGCGCGACGAAACGTGGACGCGGACGAAGAACGCCGGCCGGTTGCGGGTCGGTGAGACGACCGACGATCCGCCGCTCGGCGCCGTGATCGTCAGCTTCGACAATCGTCCGCAGAACGCGTGCCTCGTCTGGGCGCTGGGACTCGGTACTGGCCAGCAGGTATACGACCAGTGGTGGGCGACTGCACCGATCGATCCTGCCGGCTGACCCGGCTCGTCGGAGGGTGAGGTAGAACACACCCGTCGAAGTTCGGCGATTCTTCGGAATGACCCTGGGCACATCGCAACGTAGAGTGCTTCTGGGTCACATCACCCTGCCGTCCCGATTTGTCCTAGTGCCGAGCGTAAAGGGAGGAAAGTGGGATCGGAGTCCGATGCCGCGAGCGTCGTACAGCCCGAATCTGACTCCCGTATCGATTCCGCCACAGGCGCATTCCCTCTTTCAGCCGCGCAACGAGGCATCTGGTTTGCACAGCACCTCGATGACCGCATTCCCATCAGCATTGCGCAGTTTGTTGATATCGAAGGCGATCTCGACGTTGAGTTGCTGGCACGTGAGGGTGCCGCCGCCGCGCGCGAACTGGGTACCGGAATGTTGCGGATCATCGAGATCGAGGCCGAACCATTCCAGCTGGCGGACGACACGCTGAACGACCAGATGACTCATCTCGATTTCAGATCGGAGGCTGATCCCGAGTCCGCCGCCATGGAATGGATGCGGCGCGAATACAGCAACCCGGTCGACATCCTGAACGATCGGCTCATCGAATCGGTGACCTTGCGGATCGCCGACGACCGCTACTTCTGGTACGTCCGCATGCACCACATCGGCGCTGACGGGTTCGGCGCTATGACGTCGATGACGCGCGTGACGGAGCGGTACAACGCCGCGTTGGCTGGTGAGGAGCCCACACCGATCAACGTGAACGCCCTGCGCGAGATTGCCGAGGACGACGCGAAGTATCGGACGTCGCGCCGGTTCGAAAAGGACCGTACGTACTGGGCCGAGCGCACGCGAGCACTCCCGGACCCGATCAGCCTCGCGCATCGCAGTGCTCCCGTCGGGCTGCCGTCTCGCATCGTGAGCGCGCCGTTGCCTGCCTCGACCACGGCTGCGGTGCAGCGGATGATCGACCGCCACCAGGGACAATCGTTCGCAGTCGTCGCCGTCGCCGCGGTCGCCGCCTTCTTGGCGAGGGTCACGGGTCAACCGGACGTCGTGCTGAGCTTGCCGGTGTCGGCCCGCACCACAGCCAAGCTGCGACGATCGGGTGGCATGGTCAGCAACGCTGTTCCGATCCGCCTGCCGGTCACCGACACCACGACACCCGACGGCATGCTCGACCAGGTCCGACTCGAGCTGACCGGCGCATTGCGACACCAGCGGTATCGGCTGGAAGACATCAAGCGGGACGCGGGCATCAGCGGTGGACGCGGCTTCCTCGGCCCGTCGATCAACATCATGATGTTCCTCGACGAGATCAGGCTCGGACCGCACGTAGCGCGCCTGAATGTGTTGACAACCGGTCCGGTCGAGGACTTGTCGATCAACATCTATCCTGGGGTCGCGGGCAGCCAACCGCACGTCGACTTCGAGGCGAACCCCAATCTGTACTCGGAGGAGGATCTACGTGCGCACCACGCGCGCTTCCTCGAGTTCCTGCCGGCGTTCGCGTCCGCGCCCGGCGATTCGCACGTCGCCGATGTGGACGTGTTGCACGCCGACGAACGCGCCGAACTCGTGCCGTTCCGCGGCGACCCGGCCGAGAATCAGCAGCTGTTGCCGGACCTGCTCGAAGTAGGTTTCGACACGAACCCGGACGGTCCGGCGATCTGGTCGTCCGGTGCCACCGTGAGCTACCGGGAACTCCACACACGCTCGAATCAATTGGCGCGGTTGCTGATCGAGTCCGGTGCACGTCCTGAATCATTCGTCGCGCTGTGCCTGCCGCGGTCGGCGGAGGCGTTGTTCGCGATGTGGGCAGTGGCGAAATCGGGTGCGGCATTCGTGCCGATCGATCCGACGATGCCGACCGAGCGGGTTGCGCACATGCTCGCCGATTCCGGTGCAGCGGTGGGTATTACGACATCGGAAGCGCGAGACGGGCTGCCGGACGGTGTGCATTGGCTCGTCGTCGACGACACGTTGTGGCGCCGCTGTGACGAGCATTCTGCCGCGGCAGTTCTCGATGCCGATCGGGCCGGGTCGGCCTCGGTCGACAACGCCGCCTACATGATCTACACCTCGGGCTCGACTGGAAAGCCCAAGGGTGTCGTCGTCACTCACGCGGCATTGGCGAACTTTCGCGCGAGCGCCCGTTCGGAGCTCGGCGTGCGGAAAGACTCTCGCGTCCTTCGGTTTTCGTCGGCGAGCTTCGATGCTTCCGTCTTCGAGATGATCAGCGCATTCAGTGCAGGCGCGGCGATGGTAGTGGCGCCGCCGGATGTCTACGGTGGCAGCGATCTGGTCGATCTGCTCCGTGAGCAGGGCGTCACCCACATCATTTCCGCGCCTACGTTGATGAACACGGTCGACCCACGCGGGCTCACCGATCTGGAAGCGGTGCTGGTCGGCGGTGACGTCTGCACACCGGATCTGGTCGAACGCTTCGGTGCGGCATGCCGATTCACCAACAGTTACGGTCCGACGGAGACCACGATCGTCATCACGACGAGTCGGCCGTTGGCGCCGGGGTCGGCGGTGACGATCGGTCGACCGCTTCAGGGTGCGAGCGCTGTAGTGCTCGACAAACGGCTGCGCCCAGTGCCCGTCGGCGTCGTCGGCGAGCTGTACCTCGCAGGTCCGGGGTTGGCGCGCGGCTACCACAATCGTGCATCCGTATCGGCAGATCGGTTCGTAGCCAACCCCTTCGGGGCGCCTGGCGAGCGGATGTACCGCAGTGGTGACGATGTTCGATGGACCGCCGACCATGAGCTCGAGTTCATCGGTCGCTCCGACTTCCAGGTCAAGATTCGTGGCTTCCGCGTCGAACTCGCGGAGATCGACGCCGCCTTGCATTCCCAGCCTGGTGTGGATTTCGCTGTGACCGTTGCGCACACGATGCCGAACGGTAACGTCGTTCTGGCGTCGTACGTGCGCATGGCCGGCGATGCCGAATTCGATCACCGGTCCCTGACTTCGGGAGTCGCCGACCTGCTCCCGTCCTACATGGTGCCGTCGTCGGTGATGGTGTTGGAGCACATTCCGCTCACGCCCTCGGGCAAGCTCGACCTTCGGGCGTTGCCCGAGCCCCAGCTCGGTGGCGAGGGCCCGGAATTCCGTTCTCCTGAAACGGAAGCCGAATCTGTCATTGCGGGCATTGTGGCGGCAGTGCTCGGAGTGCCCCGCGTGAGTGTCGACGATTCACTGTTCACGCTCGGTGTCGACAGCATCGTCGCGATGCAGATCGTCGCCCGCGCCAAAGCTGCGGGAATCGGTTTCACTGCGCGGGAGATGTTCGAGTACAAGACGATCAGCGAGATCGCGAGAATCTCACGCCAACTCGCCGATGAGACGCCGACGACCATCGATGAGCTGGCGGGCGGCGGAATCGGCCGAATCCCGCTGTCGCCCATCGTCCATGCGATGCTCGATCGCGGCAGGTTCGCCAACTTCTCGCAGGCCGTGTTGCTCGCCCCACCACCGGGCATCGACGCAAGCGCTCTCGAAGATGTGGTCGCCGCCGTCCGCGCACGCCACGATATTTTGCGGTCCCGCTTCTTCCAGGATGGCGACGGCAACTGGATATTCGAAACGAGCGACCAAGCGCACGACTCGGCGCCGGTCTCGCACGTGGTCACTACCGCCAAGCCGGGGAGCCGAAAGTTCGCGGAGTTCGCACAGGCTCAAAGCGCTTTGGCGGCAAAACGATTGGATCCCGAACACGGGTCGATGCTGCAAGTCGTGTGGATCGAACACGAAGGCGGCGACGGCGCGCGACTGTTGTTGGTCGCCCACCACTTGGTGATCGACGGCGTTTCCTGGCGGATCCTGCTGCCGGACTTGGCAATCGCATGGACCTTGCTGGCACTGAACGAGCCAGTCGCGCTTCCCGCGGTCGGGACGTCGTTCCGGCGTTGGGCTCACGGTCTGCACGAATCGGCTGCTGCCGGAGCGCACTCAGACGAATTGCCGTTCTGGGAAGGTGTTCTGGCAGGGCCGGATCCGCTGCTCGGACGGCGCCCGATCGACCCTGCTGTCGATGTCGGCGCGACCAGCGAGCTGATCCATGTCGAGCTCGGCGCGGCCGATACCTCGGCGGTACTGAACCGTCTTCCCGACGCGTTCGGTTGCGGCGTCCAGGACGGGCTGATCGCGGCTCTTGCCATGGCGCTCGCGCATTGGCGCCACGAGAAGGGCATCGCCGAGCGCTCGACTTTGCTCACCCTGGAAGGTCATGGGCGCGAGGACGATGCGGTGGCGGGGGCAGATCTCGCGCGCACGGTCGGCTGGTTCACCAGCGCGTACCCGGTGCGATTGACGATCCCCGACGCCGATCTCGGTGGTGCGTTCGGCGGTGGCCGCTCGGCCGGTCTCATCGTGAAAGCGATCAAGGAGCAACTTCGCGCTGTTCCAGGCAGCGGTGTCGGATTCGGGGTGCTCCGGTACCTGGATCCGGATGCGCGTGCGACGCTGCAGCAGTACGCCGCGCCGCAGGTGAGCTTCAACTATCTAGGTCGGGCAGAGTCGGGTGCGGGCGTCGGCTGGTCGCCGGATGTTCGCGTTGGTGATCTCAACACCGCCAGCGGCTCGGACATGGTTGTGGCAGCGACCATCGACGTCAACGCGATCGTCGTCGATCGCGAGGACGGTCCACGACTGACCGCGACATTCGCCTACCCGGCCGGTGTGCTCGGCGACGCGGAAATGAACGAGTTCGCGGACCTGTGGCGTCGCGCCCTGCAAGGTTTGGCTCGGCATGTGATGCTGCCCGGGTCCGGGGGCCTGACTCCGTCGGACGTGCCGTTGGTAGCTGTGACGCAGGACGAAATCGATGTGTGGGAGCGGCGTTATCCGACCTTGCGCGACGTCTGGTCGCTGTCGCCGCTGCAATCCGGTCTGCTCTTCCACGCAAGGTTGGCTGCGGAGTCGGTCGATGTGTACACCGCGCAACTGAGACTGGACCTCGCCGGCTCGGTCGACGCGGCCAGGCTGCGTCGCGCCGCGCGCGACCTGTTCGCCGCGCACGCCAACTTGCGTACTGCATTCGTATACGACGACAAAGGAATTCCTGCGCAGCTGGTGCTCGACTCGGTAGACGTCGGGTGGCGCGAAGAGGACCTCCGCGAGCTGCCCAGTGCCGCCAGGGAATCGCGCGTACGAGAGATTCTCGAGGCCGACCGCGTCGAGCGGTTCGATCTCGGGAAGCCCGCCCTGTTCCGAATGCTGTTGCTACACATTGGTGTAGACGAGTACGTCTTGGCGCTGACGAATCACCACATCATCCTCGACGGCTGGTCGATGCCGCTGCTCGTGCGCGAGTTGCTGACCCGCTATGCGGTGGGGAACGCGACGATGCCGCACCGCGAAACGCGACGGTACAAGGACTACCTTCGTTGGCTACAGGAGCGTGGCACCGCGTCGGAAGCAGTGTGGGAGGAAGTGCTGCAGGGACTTTCGGAGCCGACCTTGCTGGCGCCGGCACAAGCCTCGACGGGTGGCGTCGGTCTGCCCGACGAGATCGACGTCGAACTCGGCGACGAGCTGATCGAACAGTTGGCCGCGCTGGTGCAGCGAACCGGCATCACGCTGAACACGGTTGTTCAATCCGGTTGGGCTGTACTGCTTTCTCGCCTGCTTGCGCGTGACGACATCGTGTTCGGCAGCACCGTCTCCGGGCGGCCGGCCGAACTGTCCGGTGTCGAGGACACGCTCGGCTTGTTCATCAACACCATCCCCGTTCGGATCCGCGTCGATGAGAGTGAGGCCATCGCCGACCTCCTGGCGCGGGTGCAGGCAGAGCAGGCCGACCTTCTCGACCACCATCAAGTCGGTCTGTCGAATATTCAGGCCCGTGCAGGAATTGGTGCGCTGTTCGACACGCTGACGGTCTTCGAGTCGTACCCCGTCGACGCCGCCGGGTTCGACCAGCACACCGACATCGGCGGGATGCGGGTGCAATCGATCGATGCGTTCGATGCGACGCATTACCCGGTGACCTTGATGTCGGTCCTGAATCCGAAGTTGCGCATTGTTCTTCGCTACCAACCGGGTTCGTTCGAACGTGGCGCGATCACCGCGGTCGCAGAGCGATTGACCCGCGCGTTGACCCACATTGCCATCGCTTCGAACAGGCCCGTGCGGACGATCGACGTCCTGTCGAGCGCTGAACGCGAAGCTGTGTTGTTCGCCGCCAACGCGACAACGCGTGCGGTGCCGAACATGACCCTCGTCGACCTGTTCGACGAACAGGTCGCCCGGACGCCCGGCGCTCCTGCCGTAGAGTTCGACGGAACAGCGTTGTCCTACGAGGACTTCGACGAGCGAGCGAATCGTCTGGCGCGCTTCCTCATTGCCATCGGAATCGGCCCGGAGTCGCGCGTAGGCATTGCGATTCCGCGGTCGCTCGAGATGCTCGTCGGCATCTACGCAATCGTGAAGGCTGGCGCGGCATACGTTCCTATCGACGATGGGTTGCCTGCCGAACGGATCGCGCACATTGTCGACCTTGCTGCGCCGACGGCAATACTGGCAGTCCACGCGACCGACCTGGCGTTCCCCGCTGGTCCGACGATCGTCGAGATCGACCAGGTCGACCTCGGTTCGTACCCGTCGATGCCGATCCGGCCCGACGAACGCCGCACGCAACTGGATTCGCGCCATCCCGCGTATGTGATCTTCACGTCGGGCTCGACCGGTCGGCCCAAGGGCGTTTCGGTCTCGCATGCTGCGATCGTCAACCAGCTGCTATGGCGACAGAATGAGCACCGACTCGACAGCACGGACGTCGTCCTCCAGAAGACGCCGATCTCGTTCGACGTCTCGGTGTGGGAACTGTTCTGGCCCTTGCAAGCGGGCGCCACACTGGTGATCGCTGCACCCGACGGTCATCGCGATCCTGCGTATCTGGAAGCGGTTGTCCGCGAGCGGGTAGTGACAACGATCCACTTCGTTCCGTCGATGCTGACCGAGTTCTTGCGCAGCGTCGACCTCGTAGGCTGCCCGTCCTTGCGCCGAATCATCACCAGCGGTGAGTCGTTGCCGCTGTCGACCGTCGCCGAGGTACACAAGGCTGGAAACGTCGAGCTGCACAACCTGTACGGTCCGACCGAAGCTGCCATCGACGTCACCCACCACGTCACGAATCCGACCGACAGCGTCGTACCTATCGGCGTGCCGGTGTGGAACACCCAGGCCTTTGTCCTGGACCGGCATTTGCGGCCCATGCCGGTCGGTGCGCGAGGCGAGTTGTACCTTGCCGGTGCGCAACTCGCGCGCGGATACATCGCCAGTCCCGGACTTACCGCAGGTTCGTTCGTGGCGAACCCGTTCGGACCGCCTGGGGCGCGCATGTACCGGACCGGAGACGTCGTTTTGTGGCGGCAAGACGCGCTCGAGTACGTCGGTCGCTCCGACTTCCAGGTGAAGCTGCGTGGGCAGCGGATCGAATTGGCGGAGATCGAAACGGCGATCCTGGCGCACGTCGATGTCGCACAATGCGCGGTCGTCGTACGCAACGACGGGACGACGGGTGATTACATCGCTGCCTACGTTGTGCCCCAACTCGACTCGCGACCGGACGAGCAGGCGCTTCTCGCGTCGGTGTCGTCTGTGCTGCCGCGCTATATGGTTCCGTCGACGGTCATGACGCTGGACGCGCTGCCCTTGACCAGGAGCGGAAAGCTCGATCGTCGAGCGCTGCCGGTCCCCGAATTCGCCGGCTCGGCCGCCTATGCCGCGCCCGAAACGTCCACCGAACGTGCGATCGCCGCGATGTACGCCGAAGTACTCGGTATCGAGGCACGTCGCGTCGGGACAGCGGATACGTTGTTCGACCTGGGCGGAAACTCTTTGACAGCAATGCGTTTGGTGGCGCTGGTCAATGCCGAACTGGGTAGCCAGATCGGCGTTCGGGAACTGTTCGCATTCCCGACCGTTGCGGCGTTGGCGACCGTGGTCGACGAGGCGCGGACGGGCGGGCCCGTGGCACACGCGCTCGGAAGCATTGCGCGGCCTGAGCGAATCCCGTTGTCGCCCGCGCAGTCCCGCATGTGGTTCATCAACCGATTCGATCCGGCATCGGGCGCGTACAACGTCGCTGCCAGCATCGTGCTGAACGGCCGACTGGACATCGACCTGTTGCGCTCGGCCATCGCAGACGTCATCACGCGGCACGAAGCCTTACGGACCGTCTATCCGGATTCCTCGGACGGGCCGTTCCAGCGGATCCTCTCTCCTGCGGAGACGCTCGATGCCCTTGCACTCGAAGCATTTTCGGCACCGCCGTCGCTGTCGGGCGCGGACCTAGAGCCGGCGGTCAAGGCGGCAGCGAAAGTCGGATTCGATGTGACCGCTGCGCTGCCGATCAAAGTCACGCTCCTCAGGTCGACCCCGACCAGGCACTTCCTGGTCGTCGCTGTACATCACATCAGCATCGACGGCTGGTCGTTGCGAACCCTGGCGATGGATCTCGTGCACTCGTATTCGGCGCGATCCGCGGGTGAAAGTCCTTCGTGGAAGCCGCTTCCTGTGCAGTACGCGGATTACGCGTTGTGGAAGTTGGCAACACTCGGGTCCGAGGACACGCCGGAATCGCTTGCTGCGCAGCAGTTGAGTTACTGGTCCGCCGAGTTGGTCGGCATTCCGGAGGTCCTCGAGCTTCCTGCGGATCGGCGGCGACCACCCACGCCGACCTATCGCGGCGCGACGGTCTCGGTTTCCATCGACCCTCAAACTCACGCCGCGGCGGTCACGCTAGCGAGGTCGGCGGCGGCGACGCCGTTCATGTTGCTGCACACTGCCTTTGCGCTCTTGCTCGCGAGATTGAGCGGCAGCAGCGACATCGTGATCGGGACTCCCGTTGCGGGTCGCGGAGAGCACCGCCTCGACGAGGTGGTCGGCATGTTCGTCAACACCTTGGTCCTGCGGACCGGCATCGACGCAGCGATGTCGTTCCGCGACACTCTGGACCGGGTGCGAAGCACGGACCTGTCGGCCTACGCGCAGGCAGACTTGCCGTTCGAGCGGTTGGTCGAAGCCATCGCGCCGGCGAGGTCGACTGCGCACCACCCGGTTTTCCAGGTTGTTCTGGCGCTCGACAACGTCGGCGTTCACGAGATCGAATTGCCAGGTCTGAACGTCGCGATGGAACCGGTCGACTCGGACATCGCGAAGTTCGACCTCCAACTTGTGATCGCGGAAGAGTACGACGAGCGCGGCCGTCCCGTCGGCGCGACGGCGGACTTCACGTATGCGTGCGACCTGTTCGATCGCGACACGGTCGCGGGCTTCGCTGACCGTTTCGTGCGGATTCTGCGTGCAGGCATTGCGGAGCCCGATCGCGCGGTCGGCGATATCGACGTGCTGGCTGCGGGGGAGCGGCGACACTTGTTGCGGTCGGGCGATGCGATCGGCGTCGCGCCGATGTTGCTAGCCGACGTGTTTGCGAGGGCCGCAGTCGATCCCGACCGGACCGCCATCGAGGTCGACGGCGGCACCATCTCTTACGGCGAACTCGACGAGCGGTCGAATCAGCTAGCGCGACTGCTCATCGCTCGTGGTGTCGGCCCCGAGTCGTTCGTTGCATTGCTGCTGCCGAGGTCGCCCGAATGGGTCTGCGGCGTATGGGCCGTCGCGAAGACCGGCGCCGCGTTCGTCCCGGTCGACCCGGTGTTTCCTCCCGACCGAATCTCGTTCATGCTGAGCGATTCCGGCGCGACCTGCGGCATCGCATTCGCAAAAGACTGTGGCGCGCTTCCGGACACGATCTCATGGCTGCTGCTCGACGACGACGATGTGCGGGACGACGTCGAGTGCGCCAGCGCAGCCGCGATCACCCACGCGGATCGCACAGGTCGATTGCTCCTCGCGCATCCGGCGTACATGATCTACACCTCCGGCTCGACCGGCACGCCGAAGGGCGTCGTCGTCAGTCATGCCGGACTTGCTGCGTTTGTCGCCGAGCAGTTGCAGACCTACGGCACCGCGCCAGATTCTCGGACACTACATTTCGCGTCACCGAGTTTCGACGCCTCGATACTCGAGTTGCTGCTGGCCTTCGGGGCGGGCGCAACGATGGTCTTGGTGGCGCCCCGCGTCCGTGGCGGGCAGGAGTTGGTCGAGGCGCTGGACGTTGGCCGCGTGACGCATGCCTTCGTCACGCCCGGCGTGCTCGCGACGATGGATCCGCTCGGCCTGACCGACTTGCGTGTCGTCATCGTCGGTGGCGAGGCATGCGAAGTGTCACTCGTTCGTCGATGGGCGCCGGGGCGTCGAATGTTCAATGCCTACGGTCCTACCGAGTCGACGATCATGGCGACCCAGGCCGGGCCGATGAGCGCGGGCGAATCGGTGGTGATCGGCACTCCGATCACCGGAACGTCTGCGGTCGTGCTCGATTCGCGGCTACATCCGGTGCCAGTCGGCGTCGCAGGCGAGCTGTACGTCTTCGGCGCAGGGCTGGCCCGGGCGTACCACCGGCGGAGTGCGCTCACCGCCGCGGCGTTCGTATCGAACCCGTACGGCCCGGCAGGTGCACGGATGTATCGCACCGGCGACTTGGTCCGCTGGTCCAGCGCGGGTGCCCTGGAATACCTGGGCCGCACCGACTTCCAGGTGAAGGTCCGCGGCCATCGCATCGAACTCGGCGAAATCGACGCTGCGTTGGCGTCGCACGACAGTGTCGAAATGGCGATCACCGTCGGTCACAAGTCGCCAGGTCGCGGCAACACAGTCGTGTCGTATGTGCTCGGCGTTGTCGGTGAGCGTCCCGACCCGCAGATTCTCATCAAGCATCTTCGGGTGCTGTTGCCGCAGTACATGATTCCCGGCGCCATCACAGTTCTCGATTCGGTGCCGTTGACGGCGGCGGGCAAGGTCGACACTGCCGCACTGCCCGATCCGGTTTTCGCATCTCGCGAATTCGTTGCGCCACGGACGCGCAGCGAAACGCTGGTCGCAGAAACGTTCGCTGCCGTACTCGATATCCGCCGCATCGGTGCCGAGGACGATTTCTTCGAACTCGGTGGCGATTCGTTGAGCGCGACCCGCGTAGTGGCAAGGCTCAACACGGCCTGGGGTGCAAGCTTGCGGGTTGCCGAGATGTTCGACGCGACAACCGTATCGGCGATCGCATTGCTTCTCGATTCCAGACCTCGCACAACGAAGCAAGTGGCGCTTACGGCACCGCAGCGCCCCGCGCGAATCCCGCTCTCGCCTGCACAGGAACGATTGTGGTTCCTCAACCAGTTCGACGTCGGCTCGCCGGTCTACAACATCCCGTTCATGGTGCGATTCGACGGTTCCCTCGATACCGTGGCGTTGCAATGTGCGGTCAACGACGTGGTCGAGCGGCACGAGTCGTTGCGGACGGTGTTCCCCGGCGATTCGGACGGCGCCTATCAGCTGATCCTTGCCTCGGCCGAGTTGGACCTCACGCCTGAGCCGGTCGACGAAGACGCGGTGCTCGAGGCAGCACATCGGGTGCTTCTCGACGGTTTCGACGTCACGACGTCGATTCCGCTGCGCGGCAAGCTGTTCGACGTCGGTGATGACCGGCACGTACTCGTCCTTGTGGTTCATCACATCATCGCCGACGGCGCGTCGACGATTCCACTCGCGCGCGATATCGCACTCGCCTACACCGCGCGCGCCGCGGGAGCCGCGCCCGCATTCGACCCGCTGAGCGTGCAGTACGCCGACTACGCGTTGTGGCAGCGCGAGTTGCTCGGCACGCTGGATGAGCCGACTTCGACAGCAGCGCAACAGCTGTCCTACTGGACCGCCACGCTCGCCGACCTGCCCGCTGTATTGGAGTTGCCGACCGACAGGCGGCGCCCGGCCACTGCCAGCTACCGCGGTCGTCGAACCGAGTTCACGATTTCGCGCGACCTGACTGCCGGAATCGGCACACTGGCAAGGCAGTTCGGTGCGACGACGTTCATGGTGTTGCACAGTGCCCTGGCCGTTTTGCTGTCGCGGCTGGCAGCAACGCCCGACGTGACGGTCGGCACGCCGATCGCCGGTCGCGGTGAACGTGAACTCGACGATCTGATCGGGATGTTCGTCAATACCTTGGTGCTGCGGACCGAGGTGGCACCGGATCTCTCGTTCGCTGACTTCCTCGGGCGTGTTCGCGCCGTCGATCTCGCTGCCTTCGCCAACGCCGACGTGCCGTTCGAACGTGTTGTGGAAGCGGTGAATCCACCTCGATCCCAGGCGTACTCACCATTGTTCCAAGTCGCATTGTCGTGGCAGAACCTCGGCGACGCTGCGGTCGAGTTACCTGGATTGACAATTGCGTTGGTAGATCCTGGCGTCGTCGCCGCGAAGTTCGATGTGGAACTCACGCTGCGTGAAGCCGGCGACGGCATAGCCGCACAACTGACCTACGCCACCGACCTGTTCGACGACACCACAGCACAGTTGTTCTCGCGCAGACTGCTTCGCGTGCTGGATGCCGTGATCGCCGACCCGTCCGCGCTCATCGGCGAGGTCGACATCCTCGATGCCGACGAGCGAGACGTCGTAATGGCACCGCCGGCACTTGCGCCGGCAACCCGGACTCTGCAGCAAATTCTCGCAACGGGTGCAGCTCTCGATCCTGCCCGCGTTGCGGTCCGGGCAGCCGGAACCGAGTTGACGTACGAGGACCTCACAGCTCGCGCTGACGGGCTCGCACGCCGACTGGCAGACCACGGTGTCGGTCCGGAAGCATTCGTCGCGGTGGCATTTCCACGCTCGATCGAATCCATCGTCGCGATGTGGGCGGTCGCACGCAGCGGTGCCGCGTTCGTGCCAGTCGACCCGGCTCATCCTGTGGAGCGCGTCGCACACATCCTGACCGATTCGGGTGCGGTCCTAGGCTTGACCGTCGCCGAGCATCGGGAAGGCCTGCCCGAGACGGTCACGTGGCTGTTGGTCGATGACGAGGAAACTACCTCCAGCGGAACAGATTTTCCGGTCGTGCACCCGACATCGGCTGCGTACATGATCTACACATCGGGTTCGACGGGGACGCCGAAGGGCGTGGTCGTGACACACGAAGGGCTTGCCTCCTTCTGCGCAGACGTCCGCACCGAGCTTACGATCGACAAGCATTCGCGAATGCTGCGGTTCTCGTCGCCGATCTTCGACGCATCGCTCTTCGAAATGATCGCCGGCTTCAGCGCAGGCGCCACGCTTGTGGTCGCGCCAACCTGGGTAACCGGCGGCGCCGAATTGTCGACGTTCCTGGCAGACGAACGAATCAGCCATATCATCACTGCGCCAGCAGCATTGGGCACCCTTGACCGCGTCGACCTGCCGGATCTGCGCGCAGTCGTCGTCGGTGGCGATGTGTGCGCACGGGAACTTGTCGAGCGGTTGGCGCCGTCGCGTAACTTCTTCAACAGCTACGGTCCGACCGAGACGACGATGGTCGTGACCATGACCGGTGCGCTCGATCCCGCTGATCCGATCACGATCGGGGCGCCGCTCGCGGGAACCGCGGCGCGAGTGCTCGATTCGCGGTTGAACCCCGTTCCTGTCGGCGTGGTCGGCGAACTGTACCTATCCGGGCCCGGCCTGGCTCGCGGATACCACGAGCGCCCCGCGTTGACAGCGTCGCGGTTTCTCGCCGATCCGTACGGACCTGAAGGTGGCCGCATGTATCGGACTGGTGACTTGGTGCGCTGGGTCGATGGCGACTCACTCGCTCTCGACTTTGTCGGTCGGGTAGATGCGCAGATCCAATTGCGCGGTCTGCGAATCGAGTTGGGCGAAGTCGAGCTTGCGCTGGCCGCATGTGCTGGAGTGATGCAGGCTGTCGCCGCACTGCATACCGATGCACACACCGGCGATCAGCTCGTGGCGTATGTCGTGCCGGAACCCGGATTCGCGTTGTCGCAGCACGAGTTGAAAGACACACTGGCGCAGACCTTGCCCGCGTACATGGTTCCGTCACTCCTGATCGTTCTCGATTCGCTGCCCGTGACTGCAGTCGGGAAGCTGGACCGAAAAGCGCTGCCGGTGCCGGAGTTTGCGTCGGGACGCGCGTACCGGGCACCGTCGAGTCCGGACGAGGAGGCGGTCGCCCAAGCGTTCGCCGAACTGCTCGGAGTCGATCGGATATCCGTCGACGACAGCTTCTTCGAACTCGGCGGCAACTCGTTGCTGGCGACCCGGCTGGTGGCACGGGTGAACGCCACACTCGGGTCTGGGTTGGGTGTTCGCGACATCTTCGAGCACCCCACGCCCGCCAAGCTTGCCCGCTGCGCGGACGCGGTCCGGGGCTCCCGCGGGCCGGCGTTGGTCGCAATGCCACGGCCTGAGCGCGTCCCGCTTTCACCTGCGCAGCAACGAATGTGGTTCTTGAACCGGTTCGATCCGAGTTCGAGCGCCGACAACATCCCGGCGGCGTTGCGTCTCACCGGTGTCCTCGATCTGCCTGCGTTGCGCGCGGCGCTGACCGACGTATTCGAGCGCCACGAGACGTTGCGCACCGTGTATCCAGACTCCGAACGCGGTCCGTACCAGGCGATCGAACCGACTGTTCGGCCGATGGCTCTGGACCCGATTGCAGTGGCAGGCAACGCTATCGAAGAGCGGCTCTTCGACATCGCCACCACGACCTTCGACGTGACGACGGAAGTGCCCCTGCGTGCGCGCCTGCTGCGGGTCGGCGACGATGAGCACATCCTCATGTTGGTTGCACACCACATCTGCGCGGACGGCTATTCGATCGGCCCGATGGCGCGGGATCTGATGGTCGCGTATTCGGCTCGCGTGCATGGACTTTCCCCGTCGTGGTCGCCGCTCGCGGTCCAGTATGCGGACTACGCGCTCTGGCAGCGCGCCGCGCTCGGCTCCGAAGACGATGCGAATTCCGTGTTGGCGGCACAGCTTGCGTACTGGAAGGCCGCGCTGGAGGATCTCCCCGAACAACTGGATTTGCCCGCCGACCGACCGCGACCGAGGATGCAGTCCTACGCGGGTCACACCTTCGCGTTCGAGATCGACAACGAGTTGGTCAGCGGGCTGCGTTCCGTCGCGGCGCGTCATGACGTCACTCTCTTCATGGTCATGCATGCCGCGTTCGCGGTGTTGCTCGCGAGGTTGAGCAACACGACCGACATCGCGATCGGTGCCCCGATCGCAGGCCGTGGCGAAGAGGCGCTCGACGACCTCGTCGGCATGTTCGTCAACACCCTAGTTCTGCGCACGGACGTGGCAGCCGAGGAGACGTTCGAGGAATTCCTGGCAGACGTGCGAGCCGTTGACCTCGGGGCGTTCTCGCACGCGGACGTGCCGTTCGAGCGGCTGGTCGAGGCTCTTGCTCCGACGCGCTCGACCGCGCGGCACCCGCTGTTCCAAGTCGCCATGTCGTTCCACAACTTGCCCGCGATCGAGTTTGCGTTGCCAGACCTCGAGATCGCCGCTGTGGATGCAGGATTCGAACCTGCGAAATTCGATCTGCACCTGACGATTGTCGAGCGGTCGACCGACAGCAATGCCACACTGGGCGCCACCTTCACCTACGCGACGGACCTGTTCGACCTCAGTACCGTCGCGCGGTTCGCCGAGCTGTTCGTCCGGGTGCTGCACACGATCGCATGCGATCCGTCGGCGATCGTCGGTAACATCGATCTGCTTGCCCCGCACGAACGTAGCGAGCTGCTCACGACGTGGAACCGAACCGCGCATGAGGTAGTAGGCGCCACCCTTCCCGATCTGTTTGCGGCGCAAGTGAAAGCAACGCCGCGTGCAGTTGCACTTGTCGCCGACGGCGAGGACCTCACCTACTGGGATCTCGATGCGCGCGTGAACAGCTGGGCGCGAGAGCTGATCGCCAGGGGAGTGGGCCCCGGAATCGTTGTCGCGCTGGCTTTGCCGCGTTCGCTCGACCTCGTCGTGGCGATGTACGCGGTGGCCAAGGCAGGCGGAATCTATGTTCCGGTCGATCCGTCGCATCCCGCGCAGCGCACCGCGTACGTTCTCTCCTCGGCGAAGCCAGCGGTAATCCTCAGTCGAACTGGCGAAGCAGTCTCTGGGGCAGATGATTTCGTCCGCATCGATATGGACGTGGTCGACGTCGCGGATCGCTCGAGCGCACCGATCTCCGACGCGGATCGACTCGCACCACTGCGTCCAACCGACCTTGCCTACGTTATCTACACGTCGGGAACCACCGGTCGGCCGAAGGGTGTTGCGGTCTCTCATGCGGCGATCGTGAACCAATTGCTTTGGAAGCAAGCGCAGTTCGCATTGACCGAGTCGGACGCCGTGCTGCTGAAAACTGCCGCGACGTTCGATCTGTCGGTGTGGGAATTCTGGTGCGCGACGACCGCCGGCGCGCAATTGGTGGTCGCCAAGCCTGGTGGCGAGCAAGATCTTCCGTACCTGGGGCAACTGATGGTCGACCATCGGATCACGACTGCGCATTTCGTGCCTTCGATGTTGACCGCGCTGCTCGCCACCGTGCCCAAGGCGCTGTCGACGCTGCGCCAGGTCGTGTGCATCGGTGAAGCGTTGCCGCCCTCGGTGGTTCAGGAGTTCCGCGCGGTCAGCGACGCGCGGCTACACAACTTGTACGGTCCGACGGAGGCCGCAGTCAGCGTGACGCACTACGAGTGCGACGGGACCGAGCAAGCGTCGGTGCCCATCGGTGTTCCCGAATGGAACACCCAGGCGTATGTGCTCGACGCCAGGCTGAACCCGGTGCCGCTCGGCGTTCGTGGCGAGCTGTATATCGCAGGTAGTCAACTGGCGCAGGGTTATTGGGGTCAGCCGGGCGAGACGGCCGCAAGCTTCGTGGCGAATCCGTTCGGTGCCGACGCGGCGCTGATGTATCGCACCGGAGACCTCGCCCGCTGGACGGCGACGACGTCGGGTGCGGTAGTGCTCGACTACGTCGGACGCGCCGACTTCCAGGTGAAGCTGCGAGGTTTTCGGATCGAGCTCGCCGAGATCGAGGCTGTCCTGCTGTCGGATCTGCAGGTATCGGAGGCGGTCGTCACCATCCGGTCCGCGCCGAGCGGGAGCGAGCACCTCGTCGCCTACGTCGTCGCACCCGAACACAGTGTGTCGTCCGAGCAGATCCTGGCCACTTGCGCCGAGCGGCTGCCGAGCTACATGGTGCCGTCGGCGGTCGTGTTCGTCGAGACGATGCCGATAAACGTGCACGGCAAGCTGGACCGAAAGTCTTTGCCAGTGCCGGAATTCCTCAGCTCCACGCGCTTCCGGGCACCTGCCCCCGGCGCGGAGGAGATCGTCGCGAGCATCGTGTCCGATCTGCTCGGCACGGCAACAGTCGGTGCCGACGACTCGTTCTTCGAACTCGGCGGCAACTCCTTGCTCGCGACACGACTCGTAGCGCGGTGCAACGATGCCTTCGACGCCGACGTCACCGTGCGCGATTTCTTTGCTACACCGACGATTGCCGCGCTTGCCGTACTCGTGACGGACCCGTCGCTCACCCGCAGCGCACGGCCGCGCCTACGACCGTTCGAACGATCGCAGCCGATTGCCTTGGCGCCCGCGCAGGAGCGGATCTGGGCAGCGAATCAAGAACGGCGCAATGGCGATTGGAACGTGCCGTTCGCGCTTCGCATCGAGGGGGCGGTCGATATCACGGTGCTGCGCGCGGCCGCGGCGGACGTCGTTGCTCGGCATGAGGCGCTGCGGACGCGTTATCCCGTGACCGTCGACGGACCTGTCCTCGAGATCGTCGCTGCGGCTGACGCTGTGCCCCACATCGACGTGGTCGACGTGGACGAAGCCTTGCTCGATGAAGCGCTTCGCACCTTCCTGTGGAGCGGCATCGACGTCACGACCGAGTTGCCCTTGCGAATAAGGCTTTTCGCGCGAGGTGCGAACGACTTCGTGCTCGCCGTGATGGTTCACCACATCGCAGCGGACGGTATGAGCATGGGGCCGTTGCTGCGGGATGTCGTCACCGCCTACTTCGCTCGCGCGACCGGTGTTGCGCCCGAATGGTCGCCACTGCCAGTGCAATACGCCGACTACGCAATGTGGAAGCACCAACTGCTCGGCACCTACTGCGACCCGGACAGCGAGGCGAGTCGTCAGCTCGCGTATTGGACACGCGCACTTGCCGATCGACCGAGCCAACCGATCTTGCCCACCGACCGTCCCCGCCCGTCACAGCGCTCGACCGCCGGTGCTGCGGTGCCGGTGCGCGTCGATCCGGCAACGCACAGTGCGCTCGTCGCACTGGCACAACGCAGTGGGGCAAGCCTGTTCATGGTGCTGCAGGCTGCATTTGCCCTGTGCGTGAGCAGGTTTGCCGATCAGTCCGATGTCACCGTAGCCACCTCGGTCGGTGGCCGTGACGAGCCGCAGCTCGACGGGCTCGTAGGCAACTTTTCCGACGATGTACTCCTGCGTGTGCGTGTCGACGAGAGTGCCACCTTCGCAACGCTTCTCGCCGCGGTGCGCGACAGCGCTCTGGCCGGCTATGCGCATCCCGACGTGTCCGCACCACGCCTCGAGGCGGCGCTCGGACTCGAGCCGTCTGGTCCGTACAACCCGTTGTTCCAGGTCACGTTGATTCTGCAGCGGCCGTCGGAGCCGATCGTTCTCGACGTCCCTGGGATGCGAATCGCTCCGTACGATTTGGCGACAACGGTGTCGAAGCACGAGTTGGAGTTCAGTCTCAACGACCACTATGACGAGACAGGCGCCCCCACCGGCATCGGTGGCGGATTGCTTTATGCGACTGCGCTGTTCGACGAATCGACAGCGCAACGAGTTGTCGACCGGTTCGGTGCGATCCTCGAGGCAATCGCCGATGAGCCGAACGCGGCGCTGATGGATATCGACGAATCGATGAGGAGCGGACATGCCAGGTGACCAGACCTTCGGCACCCCGAACGGTGTGTCGGTCGTGATCGCCGCATTCGACGCGCTTCCTGATTTGGACACGCAGCTCGACGCGCTCGCCAAACAGGACTACGCGGGCAGTTTCGAGGTCGTCGTCAGCGACAACCAGGCCTCCAGCGAGCTGCGGAAACACGTCGAGAACCATCCGCTTCGCGAACGCCTTCAGCTGCGCTGGGTCGATGCGGGCCAGGTTGCGGGAACATCGCACGCCCGCAACGTTGGCTCGCGCGCAGCCGACTTCGACTTCATTGCGTATTGCGATCAGGACGACGCGGTGCACCCCGGTTGGTTGACAGCGATGACGGACACTGCGCGTGACCACGGGTTGGTCGGCGGACTGTTGGAGCGGGACACGCTCAACGATCCAGTGATCGCCCAATGGCGAGCGCTCCCACCGGCGGACAAGCTGCCTGTGCTTGCCCATTTCCTGCCGATCACGTTCGGCGCCAACATGGGGATTTGGCGCAAGGTCTTCGACGAGATCGGTGGCTGGGACGACAACTACCCGACGGCGGCCGGAGATGTCGACATCTGCTGGCGTGGTCAGTTGGCCGGCCACAGTCTGGGGTACAACCCGAAAGCTCTTGTCGCATATCGCTATCGAACGACACGTCGCGGGATGTTCGACCAGGCGCGCGGCTACAACATCGCCGAGGCGCGCGTCGCGAAGCAGTACTCGGCGCATGGAGCCCGTGGCACGAACCCGCTGATCCTGTTCGGGTATCTGGGCTGGCTACTGTTTCGGCTTCCGGTGCTGCCCTGGAATTGGCCCGCTGGTCGGCGTGGGCAGTGGTATTGGGTCGCTGGAGCAGTCACGGGCCGCGTCGAGGGCAGTATCAAAATTCGTTGGATCTATTTGTAATTTGCGCGGCTAAAGAAAGTAGATCCGATGCCTTATGCTTCCTTTGATTCGCCCGGCTGCGAATGCGGCGTAGTAGACCCACTGGCCGGTCGACATTCGCGTGATGAACGTGGGAATTAGTGGGTTTCGGACGATGAGTGCAATGAAGAAGACCGCCAATAACAGCGGCTTCGTTCGCCGCAATCCGTACACACGGTAGTCCCGATACAAGCGGGGGCCTGCTTCCCCGTATGCAAATGCTTGTTGCCATGTGCCACTGTATGAGTCACGCAATCGGATCGCGATCAGTGCATCAGGCGCGTGGCCGAGCGTAAGGCCAGCGAGCTGCAGTCGCCACGAGAAATCGACGTCTTCGCCAGCTTTCAGCGTTTCATCAAACCCGCCGACCTTGTCGAACGCCTTGCGCCAAATCCCGAAATTTCCCGAAAGCCCGAACGGCAGGAACCCGGTTTCTTCCTGTTTGTCTCGTGGGCCGACTTTCCGCCAGGTCGCCACCTTTGGGCTGTTTAGCGTAGTGACTTCGACGGGACCGCTGACCGAGTCGTAGATGTTTCCGGCGGAGACGAGAGCATTCAGCCATTGAGTATGCACGCGGTCGTCGGCGTCGCAAAATGCGAGAAACTCGCCGCGCGCCGCTGCCGCGCCGGCATTTCGAGCGAATGGTGCGCCCCGAACTGCGCACGAGTCGATACAACGCAAATTCAGTTTCGTGCGCAACGGGTGTTGCTCGATGTGGGTCGCGAGTCCATCCGTCGACCCGTTGTCACTCACGATCACCTCGAATATTCCAGCGTAGTCCTGTTCGGCAAGTCCCGACAACTGAACATCGATCGTGGTTTTGGCGTTGTACGCCGGGATGATTACCGATACGAGTTGTGGCGGGCTGCTATTCACAAGTCGGTCCTCCTGGAGACCATTTGGACTGTTTCTTTGTTTCGAATTCAATCCGCGTATTCAAATGTAGAAGACGCGGTAAGCGAGACTTCCCTGCGCCCTACCGAATAAGGTATAGAGATGCCAAAACCATTGACCGCGTGGGAGTCTGGTAATGAATTCCGGAATCAGCGGATTTCGGATAATGATAAGTACAACGAGCAGCGCGAGATACCAGAGCGGTCGGCCCGCCATGCAGGTGTCGCGAAATTCGGAATATAGCTGAACCTCTCCGCGCCCGTAATTTAATGCTTGGCGGCGCAGCGCTGCATGGTCATCTCGCAATCGATATTGCACGACCGCTGCTGGACACCATCCGAGCGAAAAGCCAGCGAGCTGCAGTCGCCAGCAAAGCGCCATGTCTTCCAGGGCGAACAGGTAGGTTTCGTCCCAGCCGTCAACTTTGTCGAATGTCTCTCGCCAGATTCCCATGTTGCCACCTCCGCCCCATGGATATGTTGCGTTGGCTGACCGCGGTTGTTTGGTGATGTCGGCGGGCGATCGCCAGGACAGTGCCTCCGGACTGCTCAATGACGCCTGATCCAGTCCGCCGTTGACCGCGTCGAAATCCTGTCCGGCGGTGACAAGCAAGGTCAGCCATGAAGGAGTCACCTTGTCGTCGGCATCGCAGAATGCTATGAATTCGCCGCGCGATTTCGCGACGCCGATGTTTCTCGCATGACTGACACCCCGAGAGCCGGAGGCGTCAACCCACCGCAACATGAGTTGCTCGCGGAGTGGATGCGAGTCCAAATGTTCACGCAGTCCATCCGTGGAGCCGTTGTCGGCGACTACAATTTCGTACCGCCCGGTGTAGTCCTGTTCGGCAAGGGCTTCGAGTTGGATATCGATAAGATCGCGAACGTTCAGTGCTGCGATAACCACGGTCACCATTGCGGGCTTTGGCCTCATCGACATCTTTGCAACTCTCGGTGCTGTCTGCTGGCGAACGTCTTGAACACTGCTGCGCGTCGCACGCTATTGAGTCTTTTGCCTCGCGAATTTGTCATTGGTCAGCGAATCTTCTGAAGGTAAAGCGACGCTGGCTCGCCGTGTGGGGTCAAACTCGGACACACAACTCGCAATCGGTCGTGGTAGTTGTGCTGCAAGTAATTCAGCGCGCCGATGATTTTCCATGCGTGGTTGCTCGTGAGAAATGCCTCGAGGAGGTATTGCTCATTCCAGAGGCGGACTTCGTCGACGACCCATCGCTGGGGGTAGTCCCTTGGCGAGAAGATATCGTGAATGTGAACTATGACTCCCACCGGTAACGAAGGCAAGAGCTCGAGGTACTCGAATAGGACATCGCCCTGAGGCCGAAGGATATGGGATGAATCGATGAAAAGAATGTCGCCTGGTTGCAGCGCCTCGAAAGTCGCCATTGGTACGACTTCGACTGTCTTTCGTATCACCGTGACGCCGGTTGTTTCGAGCCATGGAACCTCATAGGGCTCTATACATATGTAATTGCATTGGTAGCTCGGATCTAATTCTCGATTCTTCCGAACCGCTTTCAACCCGATCAAGGTCGAGCTGCCGCTACCAATTTCGACGATCGTCCTTGGCTGATGGTGACGGATCATGTTGTAAAAGTATTCGGCATCGCCGCTGAAGAACATGTCGTTGTCCAGATGAAATTCCAGATCGGATGTCTTTGACCGCGGCAGGTTTTTTACTTCCTCGCCAAAGTGAAGGAGATCGAGAATTCGCAGCTGTTCGTCAGTATTCATGTCGAATCCGGGAAGGTTGCGTTCCTCGTCCAATGAATGGCGCAATTTTCTGGGATCGAAGAGTGGCTCGTAGTAATGATTGATGATGGGGAACACGCCGATCCTTCGCAGGACCCGTCTGCAGAGTGGCAACCTGGTGACTCCGACTGCGCGGACGAATCCCAGCACGCCCGCTGCCAAGACTGTGGCGGGTGCCAGGGCAATATCCATCAGTCTCAGGACTCGAGGCCCGAAATTGAGTCGCAAGAATATCAAACTGAGTTCTCCTTAACCGATCCGAATTTGCCACCCCGACGTTGGTCGATGAGTTCGGTCCCCATTCGGCGCCGACCCGATCTGGGACCCGCCAGTCACCGTTGTCGACCGGCCAAAGAGTACTCGATACGCGCGCCGTCGACGAGAGGTCCGCGGAATCTCTAGCATCGATCTTCCACAATTCTGACGTGGTGTCCTGATCGGGTTCGCATTGGTTGTGTGGCCGTCGGCCGCGCGTAGGTCAATTCGGGCTACCCGACGTGGCCGGGTGTACGCCGGACTCCACGGTTCCAAGACCCGGCTGTGATCATTTCGGTGAACGGCGCGTGTACGGAGAGTTGAGGTGGATGCAGCGGGCGTGTGCGGCGATGCGGCCGGCGATCGACCACAGGCGCAGTCGGAGTCGTTTGGGTTCCAATCGCCGCGCCGGATCGGTGTGTACGCCAGCATCTGAGTCCAGGCGAGCCAGCTCACTTGCAAGTTGCACGATGGCCATCAAGATCCCGGTTCTGGTCAAAGCACTGCAACGGGACGTTCTGCAGCCCAGAGTCTTTCGCGTTGTGGATCCGGTCCTCTCAATGGGCGCAGCGTCGGTCCCGCAATTCGAGATCGGTAGTTGGCCACGGCTGGTGTTGGTGACGACGCGGTCAACCGCAACCCGTCGGTATCGGTGAACCGCAACTGCGCGCCGGGATGGGGCCGTTCCGTCCTGACGATCACCCGCATCCCGGGCGGCCAGCACGAGAGGTCGAGTAGTCCGGTGAGTTCGGCAACCGAGGTGCCGTCGCGGACCTATCGTCGGCGTCGTAGGCCGGAGTCCACGCATCGGCCGGGATCAGGACGAGTTTCTCGACCCATGGTGTCGGTGAGTCCGAACCCGACCGAATATTCCAGCCTCGCTATCGAGGCGCCAGGGCGCTATCGAGGCGTCGGCTCGTTCAGCGGTTGTGCACGCACGAGTGATCCCCCGGGGCAGGCGTATATCGCCACCACGATCGCCGATTTCTTCGGCAATCCACTAAACATGTGGGGCCTGCCGAACGACCCGAAATGGGTCGACAATGGCCCCTTATGTCAACGCTGAGAAATTGCGCGGACTCGCGCTCTACATCACCAGCAACAGCGGCCTACCGGGCGAGCACGACACCCTGGAATCGTCGTTCGTCAAGAACGACCCGATCACCCTCGGGTACACGTTGCGCAGGGCGGCCCGATCGAAGCTTTGGTCGACAATTGCAAACGTGAATTTGCGTCCATTCGGCACCCATAGCTGGGGCTACTGGCAGGACGATCTTCACCAATCGTGGCCCATGTTCGACGCGGCGCTACGCTGACAACATGGCGGTTACGGGACGCGTAGTCCGGTTCGACGACACGCGTGGTTATGGATTCGTTGCCCCGGATTCGGGCGGTGAAGACGTGTTCCTGCACGCCAACGATCTCGCCGTTGACAAGCATCTGATTGCTCCCGGCGTTCTCGTCGAATTCGAAATCGGCAGAGGCGACAAAGGCCTCAAAGCGATGTCGGTGCGGCTTGCTGAACCGGCGCATGCGGCGAAGGTGAAGGTCGAAGAAAAGCGGCCGGACCTGCTGACTCGTGACGAGTTTCTCCGTGAGACGACGGAGGCCTTGATTGCCGCGGCGCCGTCGGTTACGGGCGAACAAATCGTCGCGATAAGGAATCGATTTGCCGTTGTTGCGAGGTCGCACGGCTGGATCGATAACTAGTCTTGCGGTCTGATTTGTGACCGAAATGTGTACTGGCGCGCGTTCGCGCGATTGGAAAGCGGATCAGTTCGCGGTTATCCTTGCCGCACTATGGGCAGGCTTACAGATTTGTGCACACGCTCCTCGATCGCGGCGGCTATCGCCGCGATTGTCGTCGTAGGCGGTCTGAGCGGAGCTCGCGCCGACGCCGCGCCAATTTATCCCATTCCTGACCCGGATCCGTTCTACGCCGCGCCCGCCGACATCGGGGCGAAGGCGCCGGGCGACGTTCTCGAGGTCCGGCCGATGCCGAACCTGCTGTTCTTTCCGGGTACCAGCATCACCCAGGTGAAATTTCGTTCCACGAACTCCGAGGGCAATCCGATCGCGGCCACGACGCTGCTGATGCTGCCGGACCGTCGAGGCCCGAATCCGCCGCTGCTGTCCTACCAGCACATCATCAACGGGCTGTCGCCGCAGTGTGCGCCATCGCGGGTGCTGTATTCGAGCGACCCCGACCTCGTTGTCAAAGAGGCGCCCGCGCTGAACGTCGCTTTGCAGAAGGGCTGGGCGGTCGCGCTGCCCGATCACCTCGGCCCGACGGCGGCATATGGCGCCGCCAAGCTCGGCGGAATGATCACCCTCGACGCCATTCGCGCGATCACCCACGTTCCTGCGCTCGGCCTGCAGAACAGTCCGATCGGGATGGCCGGCTACTCAGGCGGCGGCATGGCTACCGCGTGGGCAGCCGCTCTCGCGCCGACCTATGCACCGGAGCTGAACATTGCCGGCGTTGCGGCAGGCGGTGTGCCGATGAATCTCACAAAAATGGCGCGCGTGCTCGGCGATCAACCGCACCCCGTATTCGGTCTGGCGCTCGCCGCCGCCATCGGCTTGGAGCGCGAATATCCGGATCGATTCCCGATCAGCGCGCAAATGAATGCCCGCGGCCTCGCTATCCGTGATGCGATGGCAAATGGCTGCACGAACGCGATTCTGTTCAACGGTGCCGGTCACAGCGTCCCGGAGTTGGCCGCATCGATGTCGTTGGCGTCGAATCCGAAAGCATGGGAAGTCGGTGACGAGAACAGCTTGGAGCTGTTCGCCGGAGTCCCCAAAGCGCCCATTTTCGAATGGCATGCGCCGAGTGATGCATTGATTCCCGTCGACTCGATCATCAACACGATCAATCGCTATTGCGCGTCCGGCGCCACCGTCGAGTCGGAGCTGTTTCCAAGCCCCGATCACCTCACGACGGCCGTGTTGGGCACGCCCACTGCGATGAACTACCTCGACGACAGGTTCCGTGGAGTGCCTGCGCCGAGCAACTGCCCTCGGTAGGGACCTTTGGGTGTCGAGGTTGCGGAACGATCACAGGGTTGTATTCTTCTTCTCGACCTATATCGGTTCGTTACCAACGTCCGGCCGACATCGAGGACAGAGCTTTGGCGCAACACCGCAACAGCACGAAGTCCGTTTCGCATCTGATCTTGTCGAGTGAGGCTGTGACCAGCGCTTATGTGGGTCGCGGTCGCCATCGGGCAGAGCCGTACGGTCTCGATCGCGGTAAGGCCGCCGCAACGGTCGCGGTCGCTGCCGGAGCCTTGTTGGCGACTGGATATCAGATCGGTAACCCCGCTGTCGCCGATGCTGCGCCGTCCTCGGACGTCCAGCCCCAGCCGATCTTCCCGATAGCGAATCCGTTCGAAATCCCGCAGCTGCAAATGCCGCAACTGCCGGTCGAGATCCAGAACGGCATCGACGAGATCAACAAATTCGGTGACAACGTCGCGACGCAGCTCGGCCTCCGCGGTGCACCCGGCCAGGCCGCCGTCCGTCCGACCGGCGGAATGATCACGTCCGGCTACGGCGCCCGGTGGGGTGCGATGCACTACGGCGTCGACTTCGCCAGCCCGATAGGCACGCCGATCGCTTCCGTGACGAACGGGACCGTGATCGAGGCAGGCCCCGCGTCCGGCTTCGGACTCTGGATTCGCGTCAAGCAAGACGACGGCACGACCGCCGTGTACGGCCACGTCAACGACATCCTGACGACGGTTGGCAAGCGCGTGAATGCAGGCGAAACCATCGCGACGGTCGGTAACCGTGGCAACTCGACCGGCCCCCACCTGCACTTGGAAATCTGGGATCAAGGCGGGCGCAAGGTCGACCCCGCGAGCTGGTTGATCCAGCACGGGGTCAGCCTCGGCCTGGGCGCTGCAAACGCCTGAACCCTATTCCGGCCAGTCGCCGCGGTCGGGCGGTAGCTCGCCGAATCGGGTGGCAGGCTTGGCCAGCGTCAGCGTCGCCAGTTGGCTGCCTTTGATGGTTAGCTTGTCGGAATCCGGATACGGACCGTTCTGCGCGCGCACCGACTCGGGCCGCACTTCGATCAGTTGTACTCGGCGCCAACGTCTTTTGTCGGGCGAGTAGAACCACCATTTCTCCATGAGGCTTGCGAGCCCGCGATCGATCACGGTCGCTACGGCGGTGTCCGAATCGTTCGACTGCGCCAGCTGGCCGCCGAACACCGTCAGGGGCCGCCATTCGATGGCGCCCTCTGCATGAACCGGCTCGATGTATCCGACCAACTCATTGTCGGAACGTCTGTGGACCGGCCGTCTCCCCGCCGTCATTTCTGCAACCTTTCGCTTGTCTGTGAGCCACAAGCATCCGTTCGGGCGGGGCGAAATCTCAACCGATTTTCTGCGCCGCTAGTGTCGCGGGATGAGCGCAGTTCGACGAAACATCCTGATCACAGGCGCCAGCTCCGGACTCGGCGAAGGTATGGCCCGGCTGTATGCGGCGCAGGGGCGCAACCTGGCGCTGTGCGCTCGCCGCGAAGATCGTCTGGAAGCGTTGGCGACCGAATTGCGGCAGCAGCACCCCGACATCACGGTCGTGGTGCACACGCTCGACGTCAACGACCACGACGCCGTCTTCCGGGTGTTCGACGAGGCTGATTCCGAGCTGGGCGGCCTCGACCGCGTCATCGCCAATGCCGGGCTCGGCAAAGGGCAGCCGATCGGCACAGGCAGGTTCGATGCGAATCGCCAGACTGCCGAGACGAATTTCATTGCCCTGCTCGCCCAATGCGAGGCAGCAATGACGCTGTTTCGTGGCCGCAATGCCGGCCACCTCGTTGTCGTTGCGTCGGTCGCGAGCGTCCGCGGTGCGCGCGGAAACATCACGACCTACGCTGCGTCGAAAGCCGCAGCGGCACATCTCGCCGAGGGAATTCGGCTCGACGTCATGAACACGCCCATCAAGGTGACGACGCTGATGCCCGGCTATATCGAATCGGAGATGACGGCGAAGTCGGGCAAGACGCCGATGTTGGCAAGCGCGGACAAAGGTCACCGCGCCATGGTTTCGGCGATCGAAAAGGAACCCGCCGAGGCCTTCGTGCCATGGTGGCCGTGGACTGCGATGGCGACGGTCATGCGGTTCGCGCCATTGCCGCTATTGCGAAAGTTCGGATAGCGACTCAGTAGGTCGGCGCCTCGAGGTGCCAGTGTTCCTTGAGCGGTTGCGCGATAGCTGCCGGGACCGCGGCGGGTAATCCCTTGGCTCGCGCGATGTCGAATACGGCCTTCAGTTGCTCACGGGTGCGGTGTTCGTAAGGGTTGGCCCACGAACTCGTCACGGCAGGGAATTCGAGTAGCGCGAGGGTCTCGGTCGATCCTGCGAATTGCAATTCGAACAGCCATTTTTCGGCGCCGTCCGAATCGGTCGTGACGATGCGGCGAGCGTGAATTCCGGAAATGCGGTCCCAGGCGATTCGGCTTCGCCGCCACGGCGTGCGGACCGAGACCGCGTCGTCATCGAGAATGATCCCGTCCTGGCTGAGCAGCCATCCTGCGATGGCGCCGCCGAGGAGCAAACCGATCGCAAGGGCCGTGAACAGTCGGTTCCAGCCGAACGGCGCAATGATCGCGATGAAGCCGACCGCGAATCCGACAATGCCTGCGGAAACGTAGAGCGCGATCCGGCGGCTGCTGACCAGGCCGACACGGACCGTCGGCGTTTCGTTATCCACGCGACAGAGCGTAGAGGGTCCGGGGCGCTTGTTGCATTGCGACGGGGTATACGGTGTAAAGATGCGCATCGGACTGGGTATCAATTACGCAGGTGGGTTCAAGGAAACAGCAGCGGAAGTTGCCGATCTAGAGCGAGCGGGGCTGGACATCGTCTTCCTCGCGGAGGCGTACTCATTTGATGCGGTGAGTGGCCTCGGCTACCTCGCCGCGAAGACCGAGAAGATCGACCTGGCGTCGGGCATCCTGCAGATCTACACCCGGACTCCGTCGCTCACCGCGATGACGGCGGCCGGTTTGGACTTCGTCTCGGACGGGCGGTTCGTGCTCGGTCTCGGCGCCTCCGGACCGCAGGTCATCGAAGGGTTCCACGGCGTGCCCTACGACGCTCCGATCGGGCGAACGCGCGAAATCGTCGAGATCTGCCGTCAGGTGTGGCGGCGCGAGAAAGTGAACTACCAAGGCAAGTACTACCAGGTTCCGCTGCCCGCGGATAAGGGAACAGGGCTGGGCAAGTCGCTGAAACTGATCAATCATCCCGTCCGTGAACGGATCCCGGTTCTGCTCGCAGCGCTCGGACCGAAGAACGTCGCCCTCGCCGCCGAAATCGCCGAAGGCTGGCAGCCGATCTTCTTCCATCCGGAGAAGGCACACGAGGTGTGGGGAGACGCGATTGCCGCAGGCAAGGCGAAGCGCGATCCCGCTCTCGGGGAGCTGGAGGTCTACGCGGGGCCGGTCCTGGCAATCGGTGACGACGTCGAGCCCATGCTCGAATTCGTCAAGCCGCACCTCGCGCTGTATATCGGCGGCATGGGTGCGAAGAGCAAGAACTTCTACAACGAGCTGGCGACTCGCTACGGGTACGGCGCCGAAGCTGATCGGATTCAGGAGCTCTATCTCGCGGGTCGCAAAGACGAAGCCGCACAAGCTGTCCCGACCGAGCTGGTCCGCGCTATCTCGCTCATCGGTCCCGTGGGGTTTGTCAAGGAGCGCATCGCCGCGTTTGCCGAGGCGGGTGCCACGACCCTCAACGTGACACCGCTCGCGTCCGACGCTGCCGCTCGGCTCAAGATGATCGAGCAGCTGCGTTCGCTGACGGACTGATCAGCGTGTTCCACCACACATCCCAGCGCTGCGCAAGCTCGGCGTGGGCATGCTCGGACAGTCCGTAGGTGGTGAGCACCAGCTGCCAACCACCTTGTGGCCGTTGGGAATTGATTGGTGCCGAATCGGCTTGGTAGCGTGCACTTTCCGCTGGAGGAACTTTATCCAGCCTTCGGTGATGTCGTCGTAGAAATCATCCCACTCAGGCTTGGTTCCCTTGGGGGCGCGGGTAATTCGTACTACGGTGCCTGCGTCGGTGTCGGGGTCGACGTAGATCATGGTGATCTCCTCGTCAACGCTGGATCGCGCAGTGCCTGCCACACGACTTCGGGGGCGGCGGCGACGGTGACCTCGATGACGACGTCGTTCGGTTCGGTCGCGTGCGAAGCCCTTCCAGCAGCTCCCGTCGTAGTGGACGCAAGCTGTACGGGATCGCCCGGTTACTTCGCGACGGTCAGCAGGAAGGCGACATCTTCGAGTGCTTCGACGCTGTGCCGAGCGGTCGGGACAACCAGTAGATCGCCCGTCGACCCCTTCCAGATGTTGTCGCCGCTGACCAGCTGCAATTTGCCACTCAGCACGATCAACGTGGCTTCACCCGCGTTGTCGTGTTCGGCGAGGCTTTGCCCGGCGCTCAGGCCCACGACAGTCTGGCGGAGACTGCGGGAGTGGCCACCATAGATGGTCTGCGAGCTACGGCCGCTGGACGCGCTGCCCGCCAATTTCAATTGTTGGCGCGCAACGGCAGTCAATGACTTCTTGTCCATGATTTGCAGTATGACGCACTGGAGTCAGGTCGCACGGACGTATTTGACGAAGCGATACCGCAGTCCGCCGGTCGACGTCAGCCACGGCGCGTCGTCGCCGCTCCACTCGGGCCCGATCGCAGGAGCGAATGCGTCGCCGTCTATATCGGCATCGATCTCGGTCACCGACAAGGTGTGCGCGAATGATATTGCGGCCGTGTACAGTTCGCCGCCGCCGATCACCCAGGTTTTGTCCGGCTCTGTCAGCGCGAGGGCGTCGGCCAGGGAGCCGACCGTCTCGGCACCGTCCGCGATCCAGGTGTCCTGACGAGTGACGACGATATTTCGACGTCCGGTGAGCGGGCGAAATCGTTGTGGCAATGAGTCCCAGGTCTTGCGGCCCATCACCACCGGGTGGCCCATCGTCACGGCCTTGAAGTGGGCAATGTCTTCGGGAAGCTGCCACGGAATTGCGCCGTCGCGACCGATCACACCCGCCCGGGTCTGCGCCCAGATCAAGCTGACGTCAGACGGCAACTGGTGCCTTTATGGCGGGGTGGTGCTGGTAGCCGACGATCTGGACGTCTTCGAAGGTGTAATCGAACAGCGACGTTGCCTTGCGTAGCTCGAGCTGAGGGAACTCGTATGGATCGCGACTCAATTGTTCGTTCACCTGGTCGGTGTGGTTGTCGTACACGTGGCAATCGCCGCCCGTCCAGATGAAATCGCCTGGGGCAAGACCGGTCTGCTGCGCAACCATGTGCGTCAGCAGCGCATAACTCGCGATGTTGAACGGGACGCCGAGGAACAGGTCCGCGCTGCGTTGATACAGCTGGCAGGACAATCTGCCTTCGGCGACATAGAACTGGAAGAAGGCATGGCACGGAGCCAGAGCCATCTGGTCGATCTCGGCGACATTCCACGCCGACACGATGATCCGACGTGAATCAGGGTTGCTGGCAAGGGTTTCCAGCACTTGGGTGATTTGATCGATGTGTGCGCCGCTCGGCGTCGGCCACGAACGCCACTGCACCCCGTACACCGGACCGAGTTCACCTTCGGCATCCGCCCACTCGTCCCAGATGCTGACTCCGTTGTCGCGCAACCACTTCACATTCGACTCGCCACGCAAGAACCACAGCAACTCGTAGACGATCGACTTGAGATGAACCTTCTTCGTCGTGATGAGCGGGAACCCCTGAGACAGGTCGTACCGCAACTGGTGGCCGAAGATGCTCCGCGTCCCCGTACCCGTGCGATCCGCCTTCGGCGCCCCCTTGCTCATCACCAGGCGCAGGAGATCCTCGTACTGTGTATCGGCCACGGCCGCCAGTGTAGTTGGCGCGGTCTCACCCGCTCAGGCAGCGCTCCGTCCGCCGGGAGTGTGGGATTCCACTCGGCTGCCGAGTGGTTTTCCACGTTTTCTGGACGGTGGAACCGTTGCGGGGGCTGCGCCGTCCAATCAACCATGACTCCGAGAAGAGTGCACGCGATCATGGCAGCCCAAGACGGTGTCGTGACCCTTTCCCAAGCGGTCGGGGCGGGAATGACGGACGCTGGGGTCAGTCGACGGGTGTGCGCAGGGGAGTGGCGACGGCTGTCGACGGGCATTTACCTGCGCGCGGATCGGAATTGTGGACCTGCCGCGAAGCTCCGCGCTGCGGTGTTCAGCGCAGGTGAGGGCGCTGTGGCGTGCGGTCCGAGTGCCGCGTGGTGGCACGGTCTGATCGATCAACCACCGCGCGAGTGCTGGGTCACCATTCCTGCGCGCCGGACGGTGAAGAAGCGAGAAGGTGTAAATGTCAGACGGCGCGACCTCCTCGACCTTGACGTCGGCGTCGCGCGTGGGATTCGTGTCACGGAAGTTCCGTTAACCGTGCTCGAAGCCGCGGTCGAGCTGCCGACCGGCTCGGTGATGATGGACCGCGCACTGCAAAACGGGGTCGCGCTGGCAATGCTCGAAAAAGTGCACGAGCGCAATCTCGGACGACGCGGAAGTACGAAGGCCGCGGCTCTGCTTCGATCCGCGGGCGAGGGCGGTGCGTCAGAGGCCGAGCGGATCTTGCTGAGGCTCCTTCGCGCAGCCGGCCTAACAGGTTGGCGTCCGCACGTCAGCAGCTGCGGATACGAGATTGATGTCGCGTTCGTGCGTGCTCGCGTCGCGATCGAAGTCGACGGCTGGGCCTGGCATCGCGATGTCGAACGATTCAACCGTGACGCCGCGCGGCAGAACGTGCTGGTCAACGCGGGATGGCATGTCCTCCGGTTCACCTGGCATCAGCTCACCCACGAACCGTCCGCAGTCTTGGACGCAATCAAACTCGCGCTCGCCGGTCGGTGAAGACGTTGGAATGCACTCGGTAGCCGAGTGGAATTCCACAATCCCCAGCGGCGGATAGGCTGCCCCGATGGAGAAGCTGTGGGTGATCGGGATCGGCGCGGGTGATCCGGACCAGGTCACGGTGCAGGCGATCAAGGCGATGAATCAGGTCGATGTGTTCGTCGTGATCGGGAAGGGTGCCGAGAAACAGGAGCTCGTCGACCTGCGGACTGCAATTCTGGCCGAACATGTCGAGCGCCCATATCGCGTCGTCGAGGTAGCGGATCCGCCGAGGGAGCGTCGACCCGACGATTACGGCAGCACGGTCGACGACTGGCACGACCGACGCGCCGAGGTGCTGGGGCGGGTGTTCGATGACATCACCGGGACCGCGGGAATCTTGGTCTGGGGCGACCCATCGCTGTATGACAGCACGCTGCGCATCGTCGAAAGAGTCAGGGAAAAAGCGCAATTCGACTACGAGGTGGTCCCGGGAATCACGAGTATCCAGGCGCTTGCGGCGAGGCATCGCATCGTGTTGAACCGCATCGGCGAGCCCGTCCGCATCACCACCGGTAGGCGGTTGCACGATGAGACGGTCACCAACGCCGTCGTCATGCTGGACGGCGACTGCGCTTTCACCGAGGTGCCCGGCGACGACGTCGACATCTGGTGGGGTGCATACCTGGGGATGCCCGACGAGGTCCTCGTGTCAGGGTCGCTGCGCGACGTCGAAGGAGACATCCAGCAAGTGCGGTCCGAGCTGCGCGATCGCAAAGGTTGGATCATGGACACCTATCTGCTGCGTCGCCGCTAGCCTGGAGTCATGCCCGAACTCCCCGAGGTGCAGGCATTGGCACAGTTCCTGCAGCAGCATGCGGTGGGAGCGGTTGTCGGCCGCGTCGATATCGCCGCCCTGAGCGTGTTGAAGACGTTCGACCCGCCGATCACGGACCTGCAAGGTCGCGACGTGACTGGCACCGGTCGATGGGGCAAGCATCTTGGACTCGACTGCGACGGCATCTGGCTTGTCACGCATCTGTCGCGTGCGGGGTGGCTGCGCTGGATCGACAATCCGAACCCGGCGCCGCCGAAACCGGGCGGGAAAAGTCCGCTGGCTCTTCGGGTTCATCTGTTCACGCCCGAGGGCGCGATGCCCGCATTCGACCTGACAGAAGCCGGCACCAAGAAGCGCCTTGCGGTCTGGGTGGTGCGGAACCCCAGCGAGATTGCGAGTATCGCCAAGCTCGGACCAGATGCGTTGGCCGTCACCGAGGACGAATTTGCGACCGTGTTGAAGAAGACGTCACAACGCATCAAGTCCGCGTTGACCGACCAGATGGTGCTCGCCGGGATTGGAAACGCCTACTCCGACGAAATTTTGCACACCGCAAAGATTTCGCCGTTCGCGACGACGGGTTCCATGTCGGCGGAGAAGATTTCGACTCTCTACGACACAATGCGGACCGTTTTGCTCGATGCGGTCGAGCGCTCCGTCGGGCAGGATGCGGCTCGACTCAAGGGGGAGAAGCGATCTGGGATGCGCGTGCATGCGCGCACCGGCCTCCCGTGCCCGGTGTGTGGGGATACGGTCGCTGAGGTGTCATACGTCGAGCGATCGTTTCAGTACTGCCCGACCTGTCAGACCGGTGGCAAGGTCCTTGCAGACCGGCGGATGTCGAGACTGCTGAAGTAGCAGGGGGTGCGAGTCCGCCACCCTAGGGTGAAACCTCGCCATTGTTGCCTAACAGCGTCGACCGCAGACCGATTGTCTTCGTGTGGTGCATCGAGCACTGGCTCAGGGGAGAAGCGAGGAATCGAATGAAGAATGTGCTGCGCGCAACTGCAGTAATCATGGGGGCCGCGGCCTTGGTCGCCGGTTGCAGTACCGAAGACCGTTCGGCCGCGCCGACAACGCCTGCCGTCGCTACGACGACGAACGCAACGGTCGTCGAGACAACGGCAGATGCACCACCTGCGGTTACCCGACCGGTAGAGACGTCGACGTCTCTGCCGAAGGCCGAATCCAACATCAGCGGGAACGGTCTGTGCCTGGACCAAGACTCCTCGGGTGCTCGGGCTGCGCTCGCGACATTGCCGGGTGACGGCACGTGGAAAGTCGAGCACGTTTCGGACGCCACGATCGGAAACTGTCCAGAACTGCTCTGGCTGAGCGCAGCTGGTGGAAACTCTGCCGCAGCCCCGATTCACGTTCTGTTCTTCCACGATGGGAAGTACATGGGCACAGCAACATCGGAGCCGTACGCATTCGCGCGGGTCGCGTCGTCGAATGACGACACGGTCGCCGTCGAGTACAAATGGCTCGTCGGCAACGAGGCGTTCTGCTGTCCGGAGGGCGGTCCGGTGACAATCACCTACACCTGGAATGGGTCGAGGGTCGTGATGAACGAGCAACTGCCGAAGGAAGTTACGGGCTGACGCTCACCTTTTGTGGTGGTAGCCGATCCATGCGCGACGCCGTTCGCCGAGCGGATCATCGCGCACCTGGCTGACTTCGTCGAAGATCATGGTCTCGCGCCGGTCGAGTGAGTATGTCGGCCAAGATGATTGGGGCGAGCCGTGGCGGACGAACGACAGCCAGTGCGCGGTCATGGTGTCGGACACTGCGCGCATGGCTGATCGACCGCCCAAAAGTGTTGTGTGCCTGCCGAGTCCGTCGCCGAGTGCGCCGAAGGTTGCGAACAGGTCGGTGCCGTGCGTTGCGCTCAAGCCGATCGCGTGCAACAAACGGGGCGCGAAATCGTATCGGTAACAGTAGGTTCGGGCGTACTTGGTGTGTCCCTGCGCGCAGAGAATCGAGGGTTCCCAGAAGACGATGTCACCGCCGAGGTCGGCTGCGGCGCGACGTCGCGGATATCCGGGGTAGGAGGCCAACGCACGGGCCTTGACCGCCGGATCGGTCTCGTCGAACATCTTCTCGATGCGTTTGTGGCTGGACGGAATGATGTTGAGGAAGAGCGGAAAGAACCGCCCCTCATGTGAAGTCGACCCGATCAAGAGCGGAATCGGCGCCGCATTACCGTCGGCGAAAGCATCGATCGGATATTGGGGGAGGTAGTCGCCGTCGACGACGGGCGCGGTGATTCGCGTCCCCGGCTCCTCGTCGGCCAGCCGCTGAGTAAGTGTCTGAGTCGCGTTGGCGAGTTCCATCGGCGACGCTGTGGTCAATGCCCGGACCGCGTCTCCGTCCGGCGCGATCGATGACACGAATTGTGCGGCCCAGCCGCGAGCGCGGTCCTTGCCGTACGCCGATGCCACAGGCGAACTCGCGGCGATTGCCCGAGCGAACAGGCCGCGCGCGGCGGGCGTACACATCAACGTCGTCACCGCATTGGCTCCCGACGATTGGCCCCACACGGTCACGTTGTCGGGGTCGCCGCCGAACGCCGCGATGTTTCGCTGGATCCATTCCAGCGCCGCGACTTGGTCGCGCAGCCCGACGTTCGTTTCGAAAGTTCGCTCAGCGGTGGAGTATTCGGTGAAGTCGAGATAGCCCAGTGCGCCGAGTCGGTAATTGAATGAGACGTAGACTATGCCGCCGGTCCGGACCAGATTGTCGCCACGGTACAACGGCTCAGCGGACGACCCGGTCACGTAGGCGCCGCCGTGGATGAAGACGAGGACGGGCCGCGGCTGATCCGAGGTAGCTTGCGGCGCTAGAACGTTGATCGTCAGGCAGTCTTCGCTCGAATCGGCGACCCCGACTTGTGGCGCTTTCGGCCCGAATTCCTTTGCATCGAGCGGGCCGTCCCACGCCTTGACCGGCTGCGGACCGCGAAACCTGAGATCGCCGATCGGCGTTGCCGCGTAAGGGATTCCGCGCCATGCGCACAATCCATCGACGACTTTGCCGACGACGACACCCGACGCGATCTCGACTGCAGGACCGCTCAATTGGCAGCCTCGGCGCGGACCGATTCCACGTGATCGTTGTATTCGGTCCACGCGAGCCGACGATCGCGGTCCATGTCGGTCTCGACATGAGGAGTCGCATCGAGAATCAGCGTTTTGCGGTGGTCCGCCGTGTACTGCGGCCAGCTGCTCAGTGGCGCACCGTACTTCGCGAAACTGAGCCAATGCGACTGCACCAGCTGGGTGACTCGGCGCAGCCCGCGGCGTCCACCGGCTGCAGTGAGCGCCCGACCGGCAATGGTTTCGCCGAATCCGAAGACGGCCAACAGCTCCGAGGCATGCGTCGCGCGCAGGCGCATCCGATCGAACAACCTGGGGGAGAAGTCGTACCGATAGTTGTAGGTGGGCGCGTGCTGGCTGTGGCGTTCGGCAACGGCGAACGTCGGCCGCCAGAACATGTAGTCGCCGCCGATTCGGATGGCTGCATCGGGCGCTGGATAGCCTTGGTAGGCAGCAGCTATGCGATCGATCGGGACTCCGGCTTGCTCGAACATCGTCGCAATTCGAGCAGGTTTCGTCGGCAGTTCGTCGATGTAGCGGTCGAACAACGTTCCTTCGTCGCGATTGGTTCCGATGATCAGCGGAACACGGTGGGCGCTACCGTCCTCGTAGGCCGCAATCGGGTGCTTGGGCAAATAGTCGCCGTCGACAACGGGGACGGTGGGAACGAGGCCGGGACGTTCGCCGAACCAATGTTTGCCCACGGCGCTGAACGCCCGTCGAATGTCCTGTGCGTCGGCGTCGACGAGCAAGCGCGGCACCCCGCCGAGCTTGTCGAGAATCTGCGCGCCGAAGTCGGCTGCTGTCTGCTGATCGGTCACCAGATCGGCCATCGGACTTTCGGAGATCCCGCGATGGAACAACCCCTTCGCCGCCGGCGTCGCGAGCAACGTTGCGATGGCGGCGCCGCCGGCGGACTCGCCGAAGATCGTCACGTTGGACGGGTCGCCGCCGAACGACGCGATGTTGCGCTGCACCCATTGCAGCGCAGCTACCTGGTCTCGCAGGCCGAGGTTGGATTCGATGGGCCGGTCGGGCGTCGAAAACTGACTGAAGTCGACATACCCGAGCGCTCCCAGGCGGTAGTTCATCGAGACGACGATGACGCCGCCGCGGCGCACCAAACTCGCACCGGAATACAACTCGACCGCGGAGGTGCCGAAAACGTAGCCGCCGCCGTGGATGAAAACCATGACCGGTCGTGGTGTCGAACTGGGCTCGGCGGGGGCCGTGATGTTGAGCGTCAGGCAGTCTTCGGATTGCGGCTGGATCGTGCGCGGACCGATTTGGGAGCCGGTGCGATGCTGGATGGATGCAAAGCCGAAGCGGGTCGCGTCGATGACGCCCCGCCACGGCTGCACTGGTGCTGGTGCACGAAACCGCAGGTCTCCGACTGGCGGAGCCGCATACGGGATCGAGCGCCACCGGAGCACGTGGCGCTCGCGCGTTCCGCGGACGCGTCCGTCGGGGGTCGTTACCTCTGACAACGATGTCATATTTGGATCATAACCACTCCAGCGACGGCCTCGACGATGAGCGGGAGTGCCCGACGCAGGTCTGCGCCGGATGCGGCGGTGTAGCCGATGGCGATGCCGAAGGTCCGCGCCGGACCGCTGTGGTGCCGTTCCAGCCCGTCCAGGTGCAGGCCCGATCGCCGGCCCGCGTCGACGACCTTGATTTCGGCCTCCGCTGACGGCAATGCGACGACGATGTGCGCGCCTGCGTCGTCGCCGACGACTTCGATTCCTGCGGACCGAAAAGTGTCGACCACGAGGGTCCGGCGCTCGGCTGCCTCGCGGCGGACGCGCCGGAGGTGACGAGCCAGATCGCCGGACCGCGCAAGTTCGATCAATACCCGCTGGCCCGCCGGGCTCGGACCTACCCCGATGCGCTCGCGTCGCTCGAGGACCGCCGCGGCGACGAAGTCAGGCGCAGACATCCAGCCGACACCGAGTGCTGGGGTGAGTATCTTGCTCGTGGTCCCGAGATGGACGACGACGTCCGGTCCGATCGACGCGAGCAATGGCAATGGGGCTGTGTCGTAGCGCAGTTCGCCGTCGTAGTCGTCTTCTATGACGAGAAACCCTTCGCGCCTGGCTCTTTCGACCAGCTCGACCCGGCGCATCGCGGGCATCCGCGCGCCGAGTGGGAACTGATGCGCCGGTGTGCAATAGACCGCGCGAATGCCGCTGGGCAGCGCATCGAGGCACAGTCCGTCGGCGTCGACCGGAACCGGCACTATCGTCATGCCCGCTGCGAGCAGCGAGCCGACTGCTCGGTTGTAGCCCGGTTCCTCTACGGCAACAGCGTCGCCGCGCTGCCACAGCGATCCGGCGAGTTCGCCTGTGGCGCTGCTGGTTCCGGCCGTCGCAAGCACTACGCCCGCGGCGGCGTTGCCGACCAATCCGCGGTGGCGCAGTAGATGCTCGGCTACTGCCGCCCGGTAATCGGGAAGTCCGGCGCGCTCCGGCCGGACCTGCTGCGGTCCATCTGCCGCCGCGCGCCACGCGCGACGCCAGGCCGCGTCGTCGATGCACTCGACACACGGGGAGCCGGGGGCGAGGTCGATCAACGTGGCATCGTCGTCGCGAGGGACCGCCAGGGTCGGTTTCGGTGGGGCTGGGTGCGGCGTGGCCGTCAGGTAGGTCCCCGAACCGTGCCGGCCGACGATCCAGCCCTCGGCGAGCAACTGGTCGTATGCGGCTGAGGTGACTGTCCGGCTGACCCCCAGCCGCAGGGCCAATGCGCGCGACGAGGGCAAGCGGTCGCCGCCGAGAAGATGCCCGTTCGTCGCGGAGGACCGAAGGGCGTCGGCCACCTGCACCGCGAGCGGCGTCGCAGACTCTCGATCGACGACGATCGGCAGGTCGTGCTCGACGTCCACGGCAAGTGGCCTTTCGAATTAGGTCGTGAATGGCCCTTCAATGATGCCACTTCGACAACGACACTGGGAGCATGACATCGACAACCGCCCTGTCGCCGACACCACGCAGCACCGTGCGGCGGCTCAAAGCCCGAGCCCGGACCGACCGTCAGGACCTGTACGAAGTCCTCGACGCAGGACTCATCTGCCACCTCGCGGTCGTCATCAACGGGACGCCGGTGGTACTGCCGACGTGCTACGGCCGTGACGGCGACACCCTGTACCTCCACGGCTCGAGTGGTGCGCGCAGCCTGCTCACTGCGAGCGGTGGCGACGTCTCGGTGAGCGTCACGTTGGTCGACGGCCTGGTCTACGCGCGTGCAGTCATGCATTTCTCGGCGAACTACCGGTCCGCCGTCGTCCACGGTCGGCCTCGGGAGGTCGATGGTGACGAGCGTCTGCACGGACTTCGCGTGATCGTCGAACACATGACACCTGGGTCGTGGGATTACGCACGGGAACCCAACAAGAAGGAAATGGCTGCGACGAAGGTGATTGCGCTGAGCCTGACCGAATCGTCGGTGAAGGTCCGGACCGGTCCGCCGGCTGACGACGCCGAAGACGTCGATAACGGTGGCGTATGGGCAGGTGTGCTTCCGCTGCAACAGCATTGGGGTCGCGCAATCGCTGCGCCGGATCTCGACGAAAGTGTTTCGATGCCCGCACACATCCGCGACCGTCAGTTCACCACGTCTGGCAGCTGATTCCCCGACGTGCCAGTTCCGCAACGGCGAGGTCGCGTAATGCGCTGCTGGACAGCACATGTTCGGGATCGAGGCTGACGAGCGACAGCATCTGTGTCTCGCCGACGCGGCACAAGTAGCCGGATAGCTTGGTGCGCAAACGATTCAGGTGGTCGTGCGTCAATCCGGGGTGCAGCGCACGAGTGGCAATCCCCGCGGTCCGGTGCGCGCCGACCTGAGCCAGGCGGTCCGGCAGCGTGCCGATGTTGGAGCACAACACGTCTCGCTCGCCTGCGCCCTCGGCCAGCTTGTGTGCGAGCCGACGGGGGAGTACCTGCAGGAGCTCTTCGGGAAACCCCGCCGGACTCGTCATCGGGTTCGCGTAGGCGGTCCGGCAGTTGGCGCGAATGTCGGCGAGCGAATCGGTCGGTGTGACAGTCACTTCGGTCATCGCCATCGCGTTGCCGACGTCCTCGCTCGTTCGGGTGTCGATCGGCAGGCTGACCTGGATGGGCGCGCGCGTCCCGCGGCTGGACCAGAGAATCTCTGCGACAACGGCGACGAACAGGCTGTTGACACTCCCGCCTTGGGCTTGCGCGGTCCGCTCCCACTCGAGTGCCGGGATGCTGAGGATGGCGGATGCGGTCCGCAACTGTGCGCGAATTTCACCCCTTGGAGGGTGAGACGCGCGCACGGGGGTGAGGGCGGCGCGCCGATCCGGGTGGGCGACCAGACCGCCGATGGCACGAGCCGTACCGCCCAACACAATTCCCCACTGACGACGGGCATCGGCCCAATCGGAGGTCCGGGTGATTGCGGCAGTGGGCTTGCCCGACATCGCATGATCAACGGCCAGGACCAGTCCGCGCGCATCGCTCAGCACGTGCGAGGCGACGAGGGAAATCAGTGTTCCGCCGTCGTCCAGCCGGACCGCAGACAACCGCCAACCCGGTCCGCTGGACGGATCGAGGTTCGGCGCCTGAACGTCGGCCCAATCCATAAGATGCTCGGTCGCAATGGCATCCGTGACGTAGGCCAAAGGAAACGCGGTCGGGTCCGGCTGCCAGCGTGGCCGGGCGCCGGGGACTCGAGTGCGCACGACTCGCCTTCCGAGCGGTCCGTGAGTGAGCGCCTGGTGGATCACGCCGAGCACCGCGGGATCGACGGCTTCAGCCGTTCGCCACAAGCCTTGCATCGCGATCGGCGTGCCGAGGCCGCGATGAGAGCGCAAGAACATCTCGTCGACGACGGACAGGCGATCCACACCCGCGAGAATAGGCTGCGAGACGATCGGCAGACGAGTATCTGACGATCCCTGCCAACGCGCGCCAGCGGCACTGCATTCGACGCTAGCTTTGGCGCTATGCAGATCGCCATCGTCTTGTATCCCGGTATGACCGCGCTCGACGCAATCGGTCCCTACGAAGTGCTGCGCATGCTTCCCGACGCCGAGGTTCGCTTCGTCTGGCACGAGATCGGTCCGATCGTCGTCGACAGCGGCGTGCTGGTGCTCGGTGTCACCCACACGCTCGACGAAACGCCCTCGCCCGACATCGTGCTGGTTCCAGGCGGCGCGGCGATGGCATCTGTCGCGTCGGACCAGCGATTGCACGAGTGGCTGCGCAAGATCGACCGAACAACCACCTGGACCACATCGGTGTGCTCAGGCTCGACGGTGCTCGCAGCGGCGGGACTGCTCGACGGAAGGCCGGCGACCACGCACTGGAGCGCACAGTCCGCGCTCGGGGCACTCGGTGCGAAGCCGCAACGCGATCAACGGATCGTCCACGACGGCAAGTACGTCACCGCGGCAGGCGTCTCGGCTGGAATCGACCTTGGACTGTGGCTCGCCGGGGAGGTCGCGGGTCGTGAGCGCGCCGAGATGATTCAGCTCGGTATCGAGTACGACCCGCAGCCACCGTTCGACGCAGGCCATCCGAGCAAGGTCTCAGCGGCGCTGAAGCGCAAGACGCTCGTCGATATGCGTCACCTCGCCGACACCGGACTGCTCGCTCGCGAGACGATCACTGTGCCGAAGGTGTTGTGGCAGCAGACGATCAGGCGCGTCCGCGCTCGCGCCGGTACCAAGTGACCAAGGCGTCGGTGGACGAGTCGCCCTGCGAGTCGGGCGCCTCCGCGTCCGTCAACGCAGGCTCGAGCTGCAGCGCCTGCTTCTTGCCCAGCTCGACACCCCACTGATCGAACGGGTTGATGCCCCACAGTGTGCCTTCGACGAACACCTGGTGCTCGTAGAGGGCGATCAGCTGACCGACGACGGACGGCGTGAGCTTCGGCGCCAGGATCGTCGTCGTCGGGCGGTTGCCCGGCATCACCTTGTGCGGAACGATGTCGGCGGCTGTGCCCTCCGCTGCGATCTCGTCCGCAGTCTTGCCGAACGCGAGCACCTTCGTCTGCGCGAACAGGTTGCTCATCAGAATGTCGTGCATGCTGCCCGTGCCGTCGATCGTCGGCAGGTCGTCGGTGGGCTCGGCGAAGCCGATGAAGTCGGCAGGAATCAGGCGCGTGCCCTGATGGACGAGTTGGTAGAACGCATGCTGACCGTTGGTGCCCGGCTCGCCCCAGAAGATCTCACCGGTGCTCGTCGAGACAGCCGAACCGTCGGCCCGCACGGACTTGCCGTTCGACTCCATCGTCAACTGCTGCAGGTACGCGGCGAAGCGCGCCAAATCGTTCGAATACGGCAATACCGCTCGGGTTTCGGCTCCGAAGAAGTTCGAGTACAAGGCGCCGAGCATGCCGAGGATAACGGGGGCGTTGGACTCGAGCGGCGCGGTCAGGAAGTGCTCGTCGACCGCTCGCATGCCTGCGAGGAACTCCGCGAACCGCTCCCTGCCGACCACGGCCATCACCGAAAGTCCGATGGCGGAACCGACCGAGTAGCGGCCGCCGACCCAGTCCCAGAACCCGAACATGTTGGCCGTATCGATGCCGAATTCGGCGACACGTTCGGCGTTCGTGGAGACCGCGACGAAGTGCTTGGCGACTGCGTCATCGCCCAATGCGGCGGTCAGCCAACGGCGCGCCGCGGTCGCGTTCGTCAGCGTCTCCAGCGTGGTGAACGTCTTGGACGCGATGATGAAAAGCGTTGTGGCGGGATCGAGTCCGTCGAGCTTCGCGACGAGGTCCGCGGGGTCGACGTTCGAGACGAAGCGAGCCGATATTCCCGCATCTGCGTAGTGGCGCAGTGCTTGATAGACCATCACCGGTCCGAGGTCGGAGCCACCGATACCGATATTCACGACCGTGGAGATCCGCTGGCCCGTCGCGCCCAACCATTCGCCCGAGCGCACCTTGTCCGTGAAGACGCCCATTCGGTCGAGCACATCGTGGACGTCGACCGTCACGTTCTGCTCGTCGACGATGAGCCCGAGATCGCGAGGGTTGCGCAGTGCCGTGTGCAGAACCGCGCGATCCTCGGAGGTGTTGATGTGCTCGCCGGTGAACATCGCGTCTCGGCGGGCCTCGACTCCTGACGCCCGTGCGAGTTCGGTTAGCAAGCTTAGGGTTTCGCGCGTCGCGCGATGTTTGCTGTAGTCGATGTAGAGATCGCCGACCGTCACGGTCAGTTCGCTTCCGCGCTTGGGGTCCTCATCGAAGATCTCGCGCAGATTCCGAGTCGACAAGGACTCGAAATGGTTTTGCAGCTGCTGCCAAGCGTCGGTCCCGGTGATATCGGTGCTCATGACACGCGAGCCTAATGAAATCGACGTGGAGTTCGTTGCAAGAACTGCAAATCCCGGCGCAATAGCGGGCATGCTTGTCCCATGGACGAACGCGAACTCCTGGATTCTGTTCCGACGAAACTCTGGATCGGCGGCGAGCCTGTCGACGCCGAAGGAGGGGCAACTTTTCCGGTAATCAATCCGGCGACCGGCGAACCGATCGCGCATGTCGCCGATGCGACTCCTGCAGACGGGATACGGGCGCTCGATGGCGCCGTTGCCGCCTCGGCAGAGTGGGCGGCTACGCCTGCGCGAAAACGGGGCGAAATCCTGCGAGCCGTCTTCGAGGCGATCACGGCCCGCGCCGACGACATGGCATTGCTGATGACGCTCGAGATGGGAAAGGCGCTCGCCGAAAGCAAAGGCGAGGTCGTCTACGGCGCCGAGTTCTTCCGGTGGTTCAGCGAGGAAGCGGTCCGCGTTCACGGCCGCTACCAACACGCTCCAGCGGGCAACGGCCGAATCCTGGTCACCAAGCAACCCGTCGGGCCGTGTTTGGCGATCACGCCGTGGAACTTCCCGCTCGCCATGGGAACTCGGAAGATCGGTCCTGCGCTGGCGGCCGGCTGCACGATGATCGTCAAGCCCGCGGCCGAGACACCGCTGACGATGCTGCTGCTCGCGCAGCTGTGTGCTGAGGCGGGGCTGCCGAAAGGCGTCCTGTCGGTCATCACGACCAGCCATTCGGGCGATGTCACCGACCCGCTTCTGGCAGACCCGCGGCTGCGCAAGCTCACCTTCACCGGGTCCACGGGTGTGGGCAAGATGCTGATCGCGAAAGCCGCGCCTGGTCTGCTCCGGACCTCGATGGAACTCGGCGGAAATGCGCCGTTCGTGGTCTTCGACGATGCAAATCTCGATGCTGCCGTCGAAGGCGCGATGTTGGCGAAGCTACGCAACGGCGGCGAAGCGTGTACGGCCGCGAACCGTTTCCACGTGCAGAACTCGGTGCGCGAAGAATTCACCACCAAGCTGACCGAGCGTATGACGACGATGACGATGGGTCCGGGCTCCGATCCCGCAACGAAGCTCGGTCCACTGATCAATCAGAAGCAGCTCGAAACGGTCTCGGACCTGGTGGACGACGCAGTTGAGGTTGGCGCGCAGGTCAGAATCGGAGCGAAGGCGCCTGGTGGGCCCGGGTATTTCTACCCGGCGACCGTTCTTTCGGACGTGCCGCCGAATGCGCGGATTTTGAAAGAAGAAGTGTTCGGCCCCGTTGCTGCGATCACAGGATTCGAAACCGAAGCTGAAGGTATTGCGGCGGCTAACGACACCGAATTTGGACTCGTGGCCTACGTCTATACCGAAAACCTCGACCGCGCTCTACGCGTGGCCGAGGCTCTCGAAACAGGAATGGTGGGTGTCAATCGCGGAGTGATATCGGACGCCGCGGCGCCTTTCGGCGGGATCAAGGCTTCGGGATTCGGACGCGAGGGAGGGTACGAGGGAATCGACGAGTACCTGGATACGAAATACGTAGCCTTGACGCTCTAGGTCGCCGTGCGACCTGCGGGCGTCACGGGAGAGAAAATCAGTGACCGAGGCGCCCGCGGCCGAGGCGGAGGAGCAGCATCGCCAGCGTGTGGCCTTCCTGGCCTAGTTCGCTGAACCGCTCGAGGACCTTCATTTCGCGGCTGTGCACCAAGCGGGTGCCGCCGGAAGCCATGCGCGTTCGACCGATGATGCGAGAAACCTCTGTCCGCCGTTTGATGGCAGCCAAGATCGTCGCGTCGAGTTCGTCGATCTCCTTACGGAGCTTCTCGATCTCTGCTTCGCTCTGTGGCATCGACGAACCGGAGCCTGTGGTCTTGGTTGGGCTGCTCATCTTCATCTCCTCGTGTCAGAACGTGGATCGCACAAATTCTGCGTGTTGTTACTGATCCACGGTCCTCTCCACAAACAGACCTGAAATCTGAAGTAGACCCAGGTGCGTGGACTGGTCAGGTAAAAGCGGCGCTGACGCGATATCGGGCTTGGTATCGCGCTCCGAGTTGGACCCTGACTCCGATCATGAAGCCAAGTGTGCCACGGGTTGGTAGTTACGCAAACAAGATTCCCTGCGCTCAGAACGTCGTCGGAACTTCGATGCCTCCCCCCGTGCAATCGCAATATGCCGCGCCCCGCTTGACCTGCGTCATGTTATCAGGCCGTGATACGTCCGTTACCTTAAGTGGACTAGGCGGGTTTGTTGTCGGTCATCGCCGGTAACGTTGTTGGGCGATGACAATTGTGCCGACGAACTCGCCTCCCCACGGTTCCAAGACGAGCGTACCGAAAGAACCCGATGCCGCAACGAAGCTGCTCGAGGGGCTGAACCCGCAGCAGCGAGAAGCTGTCGTCCACACGGGCTCACCGCTGCTGATAGTTGCAGGTGCCGGGTCCGGGAAGACTGCTGTGCTCACCCGCCGGATCGCCTATCTGCTTGCGGAGCGGGGGGTCACGCCCGGGCAAGTGCTGGCGATCACCTTTACGAACAAGGCTGCGGCCGAGATGCGCGAGCGGGTTATCGGGCTGGTGGGGCCGCGGGCCAGAAACATGTGGGTCTCGACCTTCCATTCGAGTTGCGTTCGGATTCTGCGTGCCCAAGCGGGCCTCTTACCTGGGCTGAACTCGAACTTCTCGATCTACGACGCAGACGATTCCCGGCGACTGCTCACGATGATCAGCAACGATCTCGAGGTCGACACCAAGAAGTTCTCGGCCAGGTTGTTGGCGACGAGCATCTCGAACCTGAAGAACGAACTGATCGATCCGGAGCGCGCCACCGCAGACGCCGAGAAGGGCACGCCGCTCGAACGGCTGGTTGCCCAGGTCTACACGATCTATCAGCGACGCCTGCGGGCTGCGAATGCAATGGATTTCGACGACCTCATCGGCGAGACGGTCGCGGTACTGCGAGGGTTCCCACAGGTGGCGGAGTACTACCGCCGCCGCTTCCGCCACGTGCTCGTCGACGAATACCAGGACACGAACCACGCTCAATACGCGCTGGTTCGTGAGTTGGTGGGAACCGGAGGCGATATACCCCCGGGTGAACTGTGCGTGGTCGGCGACGCGGACCAATCGATCTATGCATTTCGCGGCGCGACCATTCGCAACATCGAGGAATTCGAGCGCGACTATCCCGACGCGAGAACGATTCTGCTGGAGCAGAACTACCGATCTACCCAGCACATTCTGTCTGCGGCCAACGCGCTCATCTCTCGCAATGCAGGCAGGCGCGAGAAGAAATTGTGGACCGATTCCGGTGACGGCGCCCTGATAACGGGATATGTCGCCGACAACGAACATGACGAGGCGTCGTTCGTCGCGGCAGAGATCGATCGTCTTTCGGACGCGGGCGAAGCCAAATACAGCGACATCGCAGTGTTCTACCGAACCAACAATTCCTCGCGCGCGCTCGAAGAGAAGTTCATCCGGCGCGGGCTGCCGTACAAGGTGGTCGGCGGCGTGCGCTTCTACGAACGCAAGGAGGTCCGCGATGTCGTGGCCTACCTGCGGGTCTTGGACAACCGAGACGACACGGTCAGCATGCGTCGCATCCTGAACACTCCCCGGCGCGGCATCGGCGATCGAGCTGAGGCCTGCGTCGCCGTCTATGCAGAACGCAAGAACGTGAGCTTCGCCAAGGCGTTGGAAGCCGCTGCCGGGGGAGTAGTGCCCCTGCTGAACACCCGTGCTCAGCGCCTGATCGGCGACTTTCTCGACCTACTCTCCGGATTGCGCACAGTCGGTGAACAAGAGGACGGTTCGTTCGATGTCGGCGAGGTGGTCGAAGCGATACTCGACCGCACCGGCTACCGCGCCGAGCTCGCCGCGAGCAACGATCCCCAAGACGGTGCCCGCCTCGACAACCTGAACGAACTGGTCAGCGTCGCAAGGGAATTCAGCTCGGAGGCGCAGAACAACGCCGCGTTGGCCGAAGCGGAAGGTACCCAGGAGGCCAGCGGGGAGGCGGAGCCCGGGTCCTTGGCTGCATTCCTCGAACGGGTATCGCTGGTCGCCGATACGGATCAGATTCCCGATTCCGGTGAAGGCATGGTCACGATGATGACCCTGCACACCGCGAAGGGGCTCGAGTTCCCCGTCGTGTTCGTTACTGGTTGGGAGGACGGCCAATTCCCTCATATGCGCGCGCTCGGCGATGCGGCCGAACTGTCGGAGGAGCGTCGCCTCGCCTACGTAGGCATTACGCGGGCCCGGTTGCGCCTCTACGTCACCAGAGCCGTGGTTCGCTCAGCTTGGGGCCAGCCGGTGGAAAATCCCGAATCACGCTTCTTACAGGAGATCCCGAACGAGCTGATCGACTGGCGCAGGCTCGATCCAGGCAAGACGTTCGGAAGCGGAGCCACCGGGCGCGGAACGCCTCGTGATTGGACGACGCGGTCCGAGCGTCCGGGCTGGCGCTCTGAGCGCGGCGGTACGCCTCGGCCGTCGCCCAGTTCGATCCGCGACCGTGGGCCGGTCCCGGTGTTCGAGGTCGGTGACCGCGTGACACACGACAAGTACGGACTTGGCACGGTGATTTCGAAAGACACTCTCGGGCAGCACCCGACTGTCACGGTCGATTTCGGCACGGCAGGCAAGGTGCGCGTGATGCCGGGCTTCGGCGCGACGATGGTCAAGCTCTAGAAACTGCCACAACAACGCGAAAGCGCCCGCTGCCGTTTCCGGGAGCGGGCGCTTTCGTAAGTGTGAAGTCAGTCGCGTTCGACGCCGAGGCTGATGCCGCGCTGCGCCAACCACGGAAGCGGATCGACCTTCTGCGAGCCGTTCAGCCACACCTCGAAGTGGCAGTGCGGACCGGTGGAGAAGCCGCGGTTGCCCATCTTGGCGATTTCGTCGCCGGCCAGCACATGCTGACCCTTGACGACGGTGGCCGAATCGATGTGGCCGTAGATCGTCACGGTGCCGTCTGCGTGCTTCAGGCGGACCCACATTCCGAATCCCGACGCCGGACCGGCCTCGATCACTTCACCGTCCGCGACGGCGAGAATCGGCGTACCGATGGCGTTGGCGAGATCGACGCCTGCGTGCAAGGTGCCCCACCGCGCACCGAAGCCGGACGTGAAGGTGCCGGTCGAGAAAGGCGAGTACAGCGGGCGGCGTGCTGCCGCTTCCTTCGCTGCACGGTCCTGAGCGAACTTCTCGCCCTTTGCCAGCAGGGCGCTGTACTGGTTCTTGTCCGCCGGGGCCGCGATCTCGAGGACCTGCGGACCGTTCGTCGTCGCCGCACTGACGTTTGCCGCGTCGGTGGTGCCGAGGAACTGCGAAGCCTGGGGTACAGCGGTAGCAGCAGCCTGAGCGCTTGCTTCGGAATTCACGTCCACGCCAGCCAACGACGGCGAATCCGCATGCGACGTGGCGGTGAGTGCGGCCTGACCGGCTGCGACGACCGCACCCGCTGCGACTGCGACTACTGCTGCGCGACCCTTGAGGGCGGTGGGCGGTGCGGGAAGGCGGTGCGCGCCGCCGCGGCGGCGACCGGAGGGCTCCGCTGCGGGCTCTTCAGCGTCGACCGGTGTGACTGCGGAGAATCCTTCTGGATCGGTTGCCCAACCCTCGAATTCCATCCGCTCACCTGAGACGGTGAGGAAGCTGTATCCGTTCGAGTTGTAACGCTGCTCGCCGTCGATTTGATAACGAGAAGGATGCTCGGTCGTTCCGAATGTCGACGCTGTGGCGTTCGAGAGTTCGCTTGTGAATCGACCGGCTTTGAACGGAGTGCGGTGCTGGCTCAAGGCTTACCCGTCCTCCTTGGTGTGACCTGGTTGTGACTTAGACCTCGGCGACGGTAACGAAACGATTGCAACGAGCGCAAGCCAACCGGCGGTTCAATCCAGATATGTGAGATTGATCACAAAATAACCTCGGAATATGTCCAGAACGTCCAATGCCACGATGCCTGCTCGAGACATTTCGGGCGTGTCTAGAAAGCGGTGTGTCGGCCGCGGGACGTAGCGTCACCGGTGTGCCGACGCCCAGCCAACCCCTATCCGCACGTCGGCTCCCCACCCTCGATGCGCTCTCGGTAGCCGTCGCCGTTGTCGGTGGAATCCTCGTTGCATTCGCACCGCTGCTCGGTGTTGTCGCCGGGTCGGATGCGCCGGGCGCGGTTCTCTCCGCGGCGCTCGTCGCAGGCCTGATCGCAGTCGCCATCCCAGCCGTCGCTGCCACTGCGTACGCCGTGGGACGCCCCGAGTTGTCGGGCGGACTGCTCGCCGGGGCGGGAGCGGTCTCGTTCGGGTTGGTCGTACTCGATATCGCGCTCGTGCAAGACCCGATCAACGCCAATCGGTTCGAGTTGTTGCGGCCGGTTTCGGCGGCCTCGCTCGACAGCGGCGTCGGTGCATTCGTCGTCTTGTTCGGTCATCTGCTCGGCGTCTTCGCCGGCGTTCTGGGCGGCCTCGTGGTGCACCGCGCGGCGCTCGACGACGCCTACGGCGCAGCGCCGCATCCCGAATTGGAAGGCAGCCCGGTCGCCGCCCGGGCCGGGTTTGCCTGGTCGGCCACGGTGACCTGTGCGGTCGTCGCCCTCGCCTTTTCGCTCTTCCCCGCAGCGTGGAGGTCGACCGATCCGCTGATCGTGCCCCTGCCCGCGCTCGACTCGAACCAACTGATTTTGATCGCAACGCTTTTGGTTGCGGCAGCACTCTTCGTCGTCGTCGCCTCGGCGTTGGCCTCCGCGTCGCCGGCGGTCGCTGCGGGCAGCGTGGTCGGCGCCGCGGCATGCGCGCTCGGGCTTGTTGCTGCGCGGCTGCTCGCCGGAATTCAAGACGATCGGCTGGCGCCGACCCGTGCGACGGTCACCGCGACCGTGGGCGCCGTCTCCCTCCTCGCCGCGGGGGCAGTGCTCGGTGTCGTGGTCCGTATCCGGGACGACCGTGCCGCGACCGAGCGGTCCGACCGGTTGCGGGCCCGTGTCGACGAGTGGGCCGGCTCGTTCACGGTCACACGGTGGCACATCTTCGCGGGCGCGGCGGGGATCGCGGCGGCCCTCCTGATCGGAATCGGCGCGCTACTTCCCATCGTCTCGGTCCCGGCCGGCAGCGCGGATCCGGAGATCTTCGCGACTCGCGTGGCGCTCGTCGGCGCGGTCGCGCTCGTGGTGAGTGCCGTGTGGCTGCTGTTGTCGGAATTCGCGGCCGCCGTTCGGCCGGCCTTCGGCGTCCTCTGCGTCGCAACCGTCATGGCGTCGTCCGGAGTTCTGCAAGCTACCGTCGGCGGCCACCAGATCGACGGCGTGGGAGTCGGGCCGGGTTCGGTCGCGGTCGCGCTCGGCGTCGTGGTCGCCATCGGCGCAGGCGTGCTCGCATGGTGTGCGGGGTCTGCGGAACGCGACGAGCTGGACCGCTCGCGCGAGATCGAACCGAACATGAGAATCCTCACGGTAGGGCTCACCGGTGCGGTGTTATCCATCATTGCGCTCGGACTGCCGTTGTATCGCGGCACCGACGCCAGCGCGGCATCGTTCGGTCGTTCGTGGGGTTGGGATACGTGGGGCCAAGCAATTTTCGGGGTCGCTGTGGTCGTGGCAGTGGTGCTCGCTGCGTCGTCGCGACCCGCTCGGGGAAGTGCGCTCGTGGTCGGCGCCGCCGTCGGCATGTTGATCTACCTGGCAAGTTGGCCACTCACTCGCGATCGGGTCCACGTACCGACGATGGGGCTTGCGGTGCCAGTCACCGTCGTCGCGTTGGTCTTTCTGGCGGCGACGGCGGTCCTCGCTTACCGCGCAGCACCGGCAACCAGCGCGAAGCCAATGAGAAAATCCAATTGACATTCAGCCAATAGGCACTGATGGCACCACAGTGAGCTGGACCACATAGCATGAATGCGGTCGTTTGGCGGCCTGCCCCACTAGCTAGAGTCCGAACCACGCTCCTACCTGCGAGCGGAGTCAAAAGCACACGAGACGGTGGACATAGAAGATGGATCTCTTCGAATACCAGGCGAAAGAACTTTTCGAAAAGCACGGAGTTCCTTCGTCGGCGGGCCGGGTTACCGACACGGCCGAAGGCGCACGCAAGATCGCCGAGGAAATCGGCAAGCCTGTGATGGTCAAAGCACAGGTCAAGGTCGGCGGGCGCGGCAAAGCCGGCGGCGTCAAGTACGCGGCGAACGCGGACGAAGCGTTCACGCACGCCCAGAACATTCTCGGCCTCGACATCAAGGGCCACGTCGTCAAGAAGTTGCTCGTCGCCGAGGCGAAAGATATCGCCGAGGAGTACTACATCTCGTTCCTGCTCGATCGCACCAACCGGACCTACCTGGCCATGTGCTCGGTCGAAGGCGGCATGGAGATCGAAGAGGTCGCGGCTACGAAACCGGAACGGCTCGCCAAGGTTGCGGTCAACGCAGTGCAGGGCGTCGACCTCGCATTCGCGCGCAGCATCGCCGAGCAGGGGCACCTGCCCGCCGAGGTACTCGATGCGGCCGCAGTGACCATCCAGAAGTTGTGGGAGGTCTTCGTGGGCGAAGACGCACTCCTGGTCGAGGTCAATCCGCTGGTCCGGACGCCTACAGGCGAGATCCTCGCCCTCGACGGCAAAGTCACACTCGACGCCAACGCTGACTTCCGTCAGCCCGGCCACGCCGAGTTCGAAGACAAAGACGCGACGGATCCGCTCGAGCTCAAGGCAAAGGAAAACGACCTCAACTACGTCAAGCTCGACGGCGCGGTCGGAATCATCGGCAACGGTGCGGGGCTCGTCATGTCGACGCTGGACGTCGTGGCCTACGCAGGCGAGAAGCATGGTGGGGTCAAGCCCGCGAACTTCCTCGATATCGGTGGTGGCGCGTCCGCCGAGGTCATGGCTGCAGGCCTCGACGTCATTCTCAATGACGACCAGGTCAAGAGCGTCTTCGTGAACGTCTTCGGTGGCATCACCTCGTGCGACGCAGTGGCGAACGGCATCGTCGGCGCACTGAAGACCCTGGGCGACGAGGCCAACAAGCCGCTCGTTGTCCGGCTCGACGGAAACAAAGTCGACGAAGGCCGCAAAATTCTCGAAGACGCTGCACACCCGCTGGTGACACTGGCAACGACCATGGACGAGGGCGCCGACAAGGCCGCCGAGCTCGCCTCGAAGTAGGGACTGGAAAAGATGTCGATTTACCTCAACAAGGACTCCAAGGTCATCGTCCAGGGCATCACCGGCGGCGAGGGCACCAAACACACCGCGCTGATGCTGAAGGCAGGCACACAGATCGTCGGCGGCGTCAACGCTCGCAAGGCGGGCACGACGGTCAGCCATGACGGCGGCGTCGAGCTTCCGGTCTTCGGAACGGTCAAGGAAGCGATCGAGAAGACCGGCGCCGACGTCTCTATCGCGTTCGTGCCGCCCAAGTTCGCCAAGGACGCCATCGTCGAGGCCATCGACGCGGAGATCCCGCTGCTCGTGGTCATCACCGAGGGCATCCCGGTTCAAGACTCGGCATACGCATGGGCCTACAACGTCGAAAAGGGCAACAAGACGCGGATCATCGGCCCGAACTGCCCGGGCATCATCACCCCCGGCGAGGCGCTCGTCGGCATCACGCCGGCCAACATCACGGGCACGGGCCCGATCGGACTGGTGTCCAAGTCGGGCACGTTGACCTACCAGATGATGTTCGAGCTTCGCGACTTCGGCTTCTCGACTGCGATCGGTATCGGTGGCGACCCGGTTATCGGCACCACGCACATCGACGCCATCGAGGCGTTCGAGAACGATCCGGCCACCAAGCTGATCGTGATGATCGGTGAGATCGGTGGCGACGCGGAAGAGCGTGCGGCCGACTACATCAAGGCCAACGTCACCAAGCCGGTCGTCGGCTACGTCGCCGGCTTCACCGCACCGGAGGGCAAGACGATGGGCCACGCAGGTGCCATCGTGTCGGGCTCGTCGGGCACCGCCCAAGGCAAGAAGGATGCGCTCGAAGCAGCAGGCGTCAAGGTCGGTAAAACCCCGTCCGAAACGGCGGCTCTGGCCCGCGAGATCCTGCAGCAGGCTGCGGTTAAGGCCTGACGAAAGACTGATCGGCTAAGGTCACCCCCGTGCGTTCGAATGCCGGGGGTGGCCTTCGGTCATTACTGGTGTTTGTGCAGTAGCGTTTGCCCAATATCCGAGTCCGAGAACGCGAATAGGAGCAAGACCATGTCTAACCCGACGGGGGGTCCCGGGTACGGTTCACCGGCCCAGCAGCAGCCCCCATCCACCGGTACCAAGGATCTGCCGTTCTTCCTGACGGCGGGCGTCGCGGGACTGGGTGTGTTGAACTTCCTCCTCGGCTTCCTGCCGGTCAGCGGATATGGCGACATCACCGCGAACTTCTTCGAATCGACGCTTTTCCCGGTCGTGAGCCTGCTGCTGTTCGGTGGTGTCCTCGCCGGTCTGTCGTTGTTGCCCAAGCAGGACTGGAAGGGCGTCGCAGCCGCCGCGTCGGTCGTCGCGTTCATCACGCTTCTCTTCGTTGCGCTCGCCGTCGACGGGGAGAAGAAGTCCGGAATCTGGATCGTCTTGTTCCTCAGCTTCGTCCAGGCGGCAGTTGCCGTCGCGGTGGTGCTGTTCGACGCCGGAATCATCAAGCCGCCGGCACCACGCCCCGCGCAGCAGTTCCAGGGTGGCTACGGCCAGCAGGGCTACGGCCAGCAGGGCTATGCACCGCAGCAGGGTTACGGACCGGGCCAGCAGCAGTTCGGTCAGCAGCCGCCGCAGGGCCAGGGCTACCCCGGGCCGCAGGGCGGATCCAACTTCGGTGGTCAGCCCCCGCAGCAGCAGGGTTTCGGCTCGGGTTACGGCGGCCCGCAGGGCCCTGGTGGTCCGGCAGGTCCCACGCAGCAGTTCTCGCCGCCGTCCGGTGGGCAGTCCTACGGCTCGGCGCAGAACTTCGGTCAGGGAGCCCCGCAGCATCGCGCACCCGAGCAAACGCCGAACGACGCAACACAGGCATTCCGTCCGCCGAGTAGCGATCCTTCGTAATCCGACTGTTCTCCTTTCGTCGGCGCGCCTGACCTAGGCGCGCCGACGAAAGTGTCACGCTCGGGAGGATGAGTGCACTTCTCGAGTCGTCGACTCCCCCCAGAACCGAGAACCCGCCGCGACTGACCCCCGATCTCGGGAGGCGGTTGCTGGTTGTCGCATTCCGTCCCGCGGTCGTCACCCTCACCATGGTCGCCGCGTTGATCGTCGTCACTCTGGTCGCCGCGAACAGCGATCTCACCGGCACGGCGGGCGCGATATCCGCGACCTGGCTCGCTCTCCATCAGGTCCCGTTGACCATTGGCAGCACGACCATCGGGATCCTGCCGCTCCTGCCCACATTCGGCCTGCTCTGGCTCGTCGCCAGGGCGTCCAACCATGTGGTCGACGAAAACAGCTCTCGACGCGATGTGCTGTATGTGGTCGGTGCCGCCGTCGGCGGACCGCTCATCGTGACGATTGTCTGCCTCGCCGTCATCAAGGACGCATCGTCCGTCATCTCGCTCAGCCCGCCCTCCACGTTCGCGGCAATCCTATGGGTCGTCGCTGTCCATCTCGTCGGAGCTACTGCCGGAGTTGCAGGCAAAACCTGGCGGCATGCGGTCGTCGCTGCTGACATCCCGAGTTGGGCGGTCGCGGCCGCGCTGGCAAGCCGAGGCGCGCTCCGGCGCTTCGCAATCGGGTCGGCGATCGTCACCGGTGTCTCCCTCTTGGCTGCGTGGTCGACGGTCCGTGACCTGCTCTCGACCTCGGATGGCTTCGTCGGCACGCTCGGTATCGCGGTCCTCTCGATCGCGTACCTGCCCAACGTGGTGGTGGGAACCGCTGCCGTCGTGTCCGGCGGGACGTTCGGTATCGGTGCGGCCTCGGTCAACCTGTTCGGAGTCATCGGTGGACCCGTGCCGGGCCTGCCGGTCATGGCTGCGGTCCCGACGGGAACGGCGCAAGTCTGGTGGCCGGTGCTGCTCGTCGTACCCGTGATTGTCGGAGTCCAACTCGGTCGTGAGTGTGCCGCAACCAGCACCGACCGTTTCGTCGCCGCGAAGGCGGCCGCCGGTGCCGCAGGCATCGTCGGAGTCGGTGCGGCTGTGCTGGCATTCGTCTCCGGCGGGACATTGGGATCGTTCGGCCACATCGGTGCCGCGTCGTTGTTGTTCGGTGCGTTGGCATTCGGGTGGCTTGTCATGATTGCGCCCGCTGCCGCATTCGTCACCGGGCGCGGTCGCGCGCACTCCGACGAGCCTGCCGAGGCCGACGAGCCGAGCCCCGTCGCTGTTGTCGCGGACCCACCGGCCATCGAAGGCGTCGTAGTCGAGGAAGCTCCTGCGGTGACCGCTCGACCTTCCGACGACATCGTCGACGCCGAAGTCGTGGACCTGCCGAAGAGTGACTCCGAGGGCGCCGACTAGGCTCTGAGACGGTCGAAGTCCCGGCCACGTCCGTCCGATTCCGCCAGGAGTAGAGCGCTGAGCAACGTGCGTGAACCCGATCGGTTGTCGGCGTCGGCTCCGGCGAAGATCGTCGTCCTGGCGTCCGGCGCCGGAACTCTGTTGCGGTCGCTCATCGACGCAGCTCGTGTCGAGGGATACCCCGCCGATATCGTCGCCGTCGGAGTGGACCGCGATTGCCCGGCGACAACCCACGCCGACGATGCCGGAATCAAGAGCTTTCGCGTCAGGCTCGGCGACTACGCCGACCGTGCGGCATGGGACGCCGCCCTCACCGAAGCAGTGCACGCGTACGTCCCCGACCTCGTCGTCACTGCCGGTTTCATGAAGATCCTCGGCCCCAGCTTCATGGCAGCCTTCGGCGGCCGGATCATCAATACGCACCCTGCGCTGCTGCCGTCGTTTCCCGGCGCGCACGGAGTTGCCGACGCGCTCGCCTATGGCGTCAAGGTCACCGGTGCGACTGTGCATCTGGTCGACTCCGGGATCGACACCGGACCGATTCTCGCGCAGGAGACGGTTGCCGTCTCCGATGACGACGACGAGGCGAGTCTGCACGAACGCATCAAGGTCGTCGAACGTCGACTGTTGGCGGAAGTTGTTGCCGCCGTTGCCCTACGAGGAGTCATCTCCGATGGACGAAAGGCCCTGATTCCCAGTGAGTGAACGCAAAGCCGTAAGCCGAGCACTGGTCAGCGTGTACGACAAGACCGGGCTGACCGAACTCGCCAGCGGCCTGCATGCCGCAGGCGTCGAGCTCGTGTCGACCGGTTCGACCGCCGCGAAGATCGCCGACGCCGGCATCCCGGTGACGAAGGTGGAAGACCTGACGGGCTTCCCCGAGACGCTCGACGGCCGGGTCAAGACGTTGCATCCGAAGGTGCACGCGGGCATTCTCGCCGACACGCGCAAGCCGGAGCACATCGAACAGTTGGTGGAGCTCGGTGTGGAGGCGTTCCAGCTGGTGATCGTCAATCTGTACCCGTTCACGCAGACGGTCGCGTCCGGCGCATCTCCGGACGAATGCGTCGAGCAGATCGACATCGGTGGTCCGTCGATGGTGCGCGCGGCGGCGAAAAACCACCCGTCCGTTGCTGTCGTCGTGGACCCTGCGTCCTACGACGATGTCCTGACCGCGGTCGCCGCTGGCGGATTCACGCTCGGCGAGCGAACGGCACTGGCGGCGAAGGCGTTCCAGCACACCGCCGCATACGACGTCGCCGTTGCGAGCTGGATGTCGAATGTGCTCGTTGCGGAAGATAGCCCGTTCCCGTCGTGGCTCGGAGCCGTCTGGGATCGATCGACGGTCCTGCGCTACGGCGAAAACCCGCACCAAGCTGCGGCGCTGTACATCTCCGACGGCGGAGCACCCGGCCTGGCGCAGGCGGAGCAGCTGCACGGCAAGGAGATGTCGTTCAACAACTACACCGATGCCGACGCCGCGTGGCGCGCAGCGTTCGACCAGGCAGCGCCATGTGTCGCGATCATCAAGCACGCCAACCCCTGCGGCATTGCCATCGCCGACGACATCGCCGAGGCACACCGGAAGGCGCATGCCTGCGACCCGGTCAGCGCGTTCGGTGGCGTGATCGCGAGCAACCGTGAGGTCACGGTGCAGATGGCCGAACAGGTCGCCGAGATCTTCACGGAGGTCATCGTCGCGCCGTCGTACGCGGACGGCGCGGTCGAGGTGTTGGCGCGAAAGAAGAATGTGCGAGTGCTGTTGGCGGAGCCGCCCGGGCCCGGCGGCGGCGAGCTGAAGCCGATCTCCGGTGGCGCGTTGCTACAGCAGCGTGACGTGCTCGACGCCGATGGCGACGACCCCTCGAACTGGACGCTCGCTGTCGGTGCCGCAGCCGACGAAGAGACGCTCGCCGATCTCGAGTTCGCGTGGCGAGCCTGCCGAGCGGTCAAGTCCAACGCGATCCTCCTGGCGCACGACGGCGCGTCCGTAGGTGTGGGGATGGGCCAGGTCAACCGAGTGGATGCCGCGCATCTGGCGGTCCAGCGCGCGGGTGACAGGGCCAAGGGGTCCGTCGGTGCGTCCGACGCCTACTTCCCATTCCCCGACGGCCTCGAAGCATTGGCCGCGGCCGGTGTGCGCGCGATCGTCGAGCCCGGCGGATCGGTCCGCGACAACTTGGTCATCGAAGCCGCGCGCGAGGCTGGCATCACGCTCTACCTCACCGGGGCACGCCACTTCGCCCACTAACCACCTGCTCGTGAGTCTTTTAGGAGTCTATGGACTCCTAAAAGACTCACGAGGGTTGTGGTGAAGGGCGCGGACGCAATCTGCGGTAGCCGCGCCAAATGCCCCAGATCAGCAGGCCCAACAACACCGGCACCAATAGCGGCAAGATCAGGGCGATCAGGGAGACGAAGAACGACACCACGTCCTCGATCACGCTGATGACGGGGTTGGCGATGCCAGCGGTTCCGACCGTACTTGCGCCGCGGAAACTGGTCTGAGCGCCACTGACCGCAAGCGCGGTGGGCGCGCCGATGATGATGCCTGCGATGGCAGCGGTCGCAGGGTCGAGGTGGACGAAGACGGCACCGGCAGCGATGACCGCAGCGATCGGGCGGGTGACATTTCCGACCACCGACAGCACGTTGTCGATCAACGGCACGAGATCTGCGAGTAGTTCGACGACAGTCGCAATCGTCAACGCAACTACTGCCCCGGTCGACCCGACCCAGTCGAAGGACGAGTTCAGATCGATCCCGAACAGGCTGAAATGTGCTGCGCCGCTGAGCATCAGGAGAGGTAGGAAGGTCCGGAAGCCGCTCGCCGCCGCGAGCCCGAGGCCGAGCAGGGCGGGCAACACCCACGTTTCCATGGCGGGAGTCTATGGCGCAGCGAGCGGTCGCAGTGGCCGGTTGCGCTCAACGCTCGTAACGTGAGGTGGTGACTCACGCGAAACCCCGTCCTTCCACCGTCGGTGAGCTGCGCGCCTCAGGGCACAAGCAGCTGACCGTCAAACACGAAATCCGCACGAACCTGCTTGCTGCTCTGCGCGAAGGCGCCGACCCGTGGCCCGGCATCGTCGGTTTCGGCGATACGGTGCTGCCCCAGCTCGAGCGCGCGCTGATCGCCGGTCATGACGTGGTGCTGCTCGGTGAGCGCGGTCAGGGCAAGACGCGACTGCTGCGGACGTTGAATCTGTTGCTGGACGAGTGGACGCCGGTCATCGCGGGGAGCGAACTTGGCGAGCATCCGTACGAGCCGATCACACCGGCCTCGATCCGCCGGGCAGCCGAGCTGGGCGACAAACTGCCCATCTCGTGGCGACACCGGAGTGAGCGGTATTCGGAGAAGCTGGCGACCCCGGATACCAGCGTGGCGGACCTGGTCGGCGACGTGGATCCGGTGAAGGTTGCCGAAGGTCGCAGCCTCGGCGATCCCGAGACGATCCATTTCGGGCTGGTACCGCGCGCCCATCGCGGCATCGTTGCGATCAACGAGCTCCCGGACCTCGCGGAACGCATCCAGGTGTCGTTGCTGAACGTCATGGAGGAGCGCGATATTCAGGTCCGCGGCTATACGCTGCGGCTGCCGCTCGACGTGGTACTCGTTGCGAGCGCGAATCCAGAGGACTATACGAACCGCGGCCGGATCATCACCCCACTCAAGGACCGCTTCGGCGCCGAAATCCGGACCCACTATCCGCGACTGCTCAGCGACGAGATCGCCGTGGTGCACCAGGAGGCCCACCTCGACGCCACCGTCCCCGAGTACCTGCTCGAGGTGCTTGCCCGTTTCACCAGGCTCCTTCGGGAATCGACAGCGATCGATCAGCGGTCCGGAGTGTCGGCGCGATTTGCGGTAGCGGCGGCCGAGACGGTCAGCGCGTCGGCGATTCATCGCGGCGCGGTCCTCGGCGAGGCCGATCCCGTAGCGAGGCCGGTTGATCTTGGCACGGTCATCGATGTGTTGCGCGGCAAGATCGAGTTCGAATCCGGCGAGGAAGGCCGCGAACTCGAGGTCCTCGAACACCTTCTCCGTCGTGCGACCGCAGACACCGCCCGCGAGCGGCTCGGCGGAATCGACCTGTCTTCGTTGGTTTCCGCGGTCGAAACCGGCGACCCGGTGGTGACCGGTGAGCGGATCACAGCGAAGGCACTGCTCGCCGAACTGCCCGATCTGGCTGTGCTGGACCGCGTCGCGTCCCGGTTGAACGCAGTGTCGGATGGCGAGCGCGCGGCGGCGGCAGAAATGGCGCTCGAAGGTCTGTATCTGGCGCGGCGGATTTCCAAGATCGCGGGCGACGATGGGGAGCTGGTGTACGGCTGATGCGCAGGGATTCCCGCTATACGCCTTACGACGGATCCGATCCGCTGGCTCCGCCGGTGGATCTCCGTGATGCGTTGGAGTCCATCGGCAACGATGTGATGGCAGGCAGCTCGCCGCGACATGCGTTGCGGGAGTTGCTGCGTCGTGGCTCGAAGAACATGCGAGGCCTCGACGATCTGGCGACGGCCGCGCACAAGCGGCGGCGGGAAATGTTGCAGCGCAACAATCTCGACGGAACTCTGGACGAGGTCCGCAAGCTGCTGGACCGTGCGGTATTGGAGGAGCGCAAGGCGCTCGCGCGTTCTATGGACGACGACGCACCGTTCGCCGAGATGCAGCTTGCAGAACTACCGAAGTCGGTTGCGCAAGCGGTGCAAGAGCTTTCGGACTACAAGTGGCGTAGCGAACAAGCGCGCGAGGACTACGAGAAGATTCGCGATCTCCTCGGCCGCGAACTCTTGGACCAGCGCTTCGCAGGTATGAAGCAAGCCCTGGAGAATGCGACCGACGAAGACCGGCAGCGCATCGACGACATGCTCAACGATCTCAACGACCTTCTCGACGCGCACGCCCGGGGCGACGACACCGACGAGCAGTTCCGCGAGTTCATGGACAACCACGGCGAGTTCTTCCCGGACAACCCGCAGAACGTCGAAGAGCTGCTCGACTCGTTGGCACAGCGGGCTGCTGCTGCGCAACGCTTGCGGAACTCGTTGACCCCCGACCAGCGAGCCGAGTTGGATGCCTTGGCACAGAACGCTTTCGGCAGTCCATCGCTGATGAACCAACTCGATCGACTCGACAATCATCTGCGGATGGCTCGGCCCGGCGAGGACTGGGAAGGGTCCGAGCGGTTCCGTGGTGAGCAGGGGATGGGTCTCGGCGAAGGCACGTCGGCGCTTCAGGAGATTGCTGAACTCGAGCAACTCGGCGACCAGCTCGCTCAGCAGCATGCTGGCGCGGAGCTCGACGATATCGATCTGGAAGCTCTAGCGCGTCACCTCGGTCCGGAAGCGGCGGCCGACGTACGGACCTTGGCCGAGCTCGAGAAGGCCCTCCAGCAGCAGGGTTTCCTCGACAAAGGTCCGGACGGTCAGTGGCGGTTGTCGCCGAAAGCCATGCGGCGCTTGGGTGAAGCCGCACTGCGCGACGTGGCAGCGGGATTGTCGGGGCGAGCCGGTCAGCGCGATACCCGCAAGGCGGGGGCCATGGGGGAGCCGACCGGCGCGACGCGTGAATGGCAGTTCGGCGATACCGAGCCGTGGGACGTGACGAGGTCGTTGACGAACGCGCTGCTACGCGATCCGGGATCGGTCCCCATTCGGCTGAAGGTGTCCGACGTCGAGGTCGCAGAGACCGAACAGCGAGCCCAGGCAGCGGTGGCGCTGTTGGTCGATACCTCGTTCTCCATGGTGATCGAAGGTCGTTGGGTGCCGATGAAGCAGACCGCATTGGCGCTCAACCACCTCGTGACGACGCGATTCCGCGGTGACCATCTGCAGTTGATCGGATTCGGCAAGTACGCGCAGACGCTGAGCGCCTCCGAACTTGCCGGCCTCGATGGTGTGTACGAACAGGGCACCAACCTTCACCATGCCCTCCTGCTCGCGGGCCGACACGTGCGGCGATTCCCGAACGCACAGCCCGTCGTGCTCGTCGTGACCGATGGTCAGCCGACAGCCCACCTCGAACCGGACGGTCAAGCGGAGTTCTATTGGCCGCCTGCCATGCGGACCCTCGCGCTGACCGGACGCGAACTCGACCACATCGCCAGACTGGGCGCGCAAGTCACCTTCTTTCGGCTCGGCGACGACCCCGGACTTGCTCGATTTGTCGACAGCATGGCTCGCCAGGTCGGCGGCCGAGTCGTCGCCCCCGACCTCGACGGCCTCGGTGCAGCGGTCGTCAGCAACTACATGCGGCTGCGTCGTCGCTGATATCGCGACACGCCAGCAACGTGCCCGCAAATCTTTTTTGAGAGGTTTCAGCAACGTCCCAGGTCGCGGCTCGAGTCACCTGAGAGGAGTCTGAACATTCCTTTAAATGATGAGCTTAAGTCGGGCGTGGCGAGCGATCCCACAGTAGTGTTCGGCACCGATGTGTGCTGCCGGAGTTCGACGGCGGCCGCGTTGGGTATCCATTCGAACGATCCTCCGAAAGGGGAAACACGTGGGAGACACTTTGCAGGCAGGCGACAGCCTGGGCAAGGGTCAGTCGCTCAATGTCGGGCCATTTGCGCTTACGTTGCAGGACGACGGCAACCTGGTTTTGACTGATGACGGCGACGTCAAGTGGGCTGCGGGCACCAACGGCAAGGATGTCGACAAGGCAACCCTGCAGGACGACGGCAACTTCGTTCTCTACGCCGGATCCGACCCGAAGTGGTCCACGGAGACCAACGGCAAGGGCGGCGTGAAGCTGACACTGCAGGCCGACCGCAACGTCGTCATCTACACCTCGGGCGGCGAATCGGTCTGGGCAACAGACACGGTCACCGACACCCCGTACGAGGCACCGGCCGAGCCCGAGCCTGCGCCCGTCGCCGAAGAAGCACCGGCTCCGCCGCCGCCCCCGCCGCCGCCGGCACCGCGAACGGTCGTTGTTGAGCCTGGCGACACGCTCTGGGCAATCGCTGAGCGTGAGCTCGGTGACGGCAACCGCTACCAGGAGATCGCGAACCTGAGTGGCATCGACAACCCGGATCTCATCAACCCCGGACAGGTTCTGACGCTTCCGTAGGTCGCATTCCACAAAACGCTCACGACCACCGAGGTCGTGAGCGTTTTGTGGTTCTGACGGCTAGTTGTCTATCGACTACTGCTTGTGAAGGGCAGCATCGCCATTTCGCGCGCGTTCTTCACCGCGACGGCGACTTGGCGTTGCTGTTGGGGTGTGAGGCCAGTGACCCGTCGGCTGCGGATCTTGCCGCGATCGGAGATGAACTGGCGCAGCAGGTTGATGTCCTTGTAGTCGACGGACTCGATCCCTTTGAGGGGATTCTTTTTCGGCCGACGGGCGTCCTGCGCGCGTACCTTTTTCGACGGTGCTCTCTTGACTGCCATCCGGACCGCCCTACCAACTCGACATGTGCTCGACTGCGCAATCCTACCGGACTCGCGAATCGCGGTAGCAGATGTAATACGGCTACAAACAGGGACCCACCACCAAATCTGTTGGCATGCGCTTTAATTTCCCCATGCCACGTACCAAAGGTGCTCTCCTGCGTTCGAAAGCGTCGGCCCAGGGCATGGTCCGGGTATTCGCGGTCCTCACGCTCGTCCTCGCAGTGGCGATGACCGGTGGCGGAACCGCTGGGGCGGACCCGGCCGCTCACCCTCTTCCGTCTGTCGACCCGTTCTACGCCTACGACGGCTCCCTGGCCGGAATGGCGCCGGGCGCGGTCCTGCGGTCGCAGCCGATGACCTTTGCTACGCCGACACTCTCGACGCCGATCACCGGCAGCAAGGTTCTGTACCGAACCACCGATCAGCAGGGTGCAGCCGTCACCACTGTGGCCACCGTCCTGCGACCGTTGATCCCGGGGCCGAACAAGGTGATTTCGTACCACATGGCCTACGACGCCCTCGGTTCGGAATGCGACCCGTCGTACACGCTGAGCGGCGGCGCGACCAACCCGATCGCAATGGCCGAGCAGACGGTGATCGCTGGCTACATCGCAGCCGGTTACACCGTGGTGGTTCCCGATTACGAAGGTCAGCAACTGGAATGGACCATCGGTCGCCAATCCGGATACGCGGCGTTGGACGGGATCCGCGCTGCCGAGGCGTTCCTGGGGCTCCCGTCGTCCACACCGGTCGCGCTGGTTGGGTACTCCGGCGGATCCGTTCCGACGCAATGGGGTGTCGAAGTGGCGCCGACCTATTCACCCGAACTGAACATCGTGGGCGCGGCGGCGGGCGGACTGCCCGTCGATCTCGCGCACAACCTCCCGTACGTCAGTGGGAGCTCCGACTGGGCCGGCGTCATCCCGGCGCTCGTCGTCGCCTACCAACGCGCGTACGGAATCGATACCGGTGCTTTCCTTTCCGCGCGCGGTCAACAAGTTGTCGCCCAGGTCAGCGAAAAATGCATCGCTCAGTTCGCGAAGGACTATCCAGGGCTGACGGACGCCGACATGGTCCGGGCGCCGTACAGCTCCCTCCTCGACGTCCCCGCCGTCGTCTCTGCGATCAACGACAACATCATGGGCAGCACCGGTACTCCGAGAGGTCCGCTGTTTCTCGCGGTGGGGCAGAAGGACGCGATCGGGGACACGGTGATGGTCACGCGAGACGTCGAAGGCTTGGCACACGAGTACTGCGGGCGTGGCGTCGACGTGACCTTCACGCGCTACGCCGGTCTCGCGCATGGTGAGGCCTTCGCACCATTCGAGGCCGAGTCCGCGCAGTTCCTCACCGAACGCTTTCTAGGCCTGCCTGCCCGAAGCAATTGCGGGTCGATCGGCGTGGGCAACGACCTGAGCCCGACACCACTACCGTGACGTCATAGGGACTCGGACGCATCGCCGACCGTCGAGGCAGAAAGCACCCCGTCGAGTTCGCTGAGTTCGCTTACTACGGCGTGGATATCGCCCGTGCCGTCCAGGTACAGGTGTGCTTCGACAAATGGGCGTTTACGCGGATCTGCCTGCTCGACACCTGCGCCGAGCGCGTCGTGGTGAATGATCGAAATGTCTTTGACGTCGAAGCCGGCCGCCGTCACCTTCTCGATCACCTTGTGCAACATCCCTTGGTCGTCGAGGAAATGCACTCGAAGCGGCGGTCGCGGAAGCTCGACGAAGCGTTTCGCAAATTGTCCGACGGGCGGAAGAAGCAGGACCGCAACGAAATACCCGGCGGTCGCAACCGTGGCGAGCAGTACCAATCCAGCGCCGGCGCACGCGCCGATGGCTGCGGTCAGGAAAATGCCTGCGGCCGTCGTGAGTCCGCGCACCGAATCGCGTTTGATGAAGATGATGCCGCCGCCGATGAATCCGACTCCGGCCACGATCTGGGCAGCGACACGCGATGGGTCGACGATGACGGTGCCGTCTTTGAGGACGTCGGTGAACCCGTATTTACTCACGAGCATCCACAACGCCGAGGCGAATCCGACGACCGTATAGGTGCGAATTCCCGCTGACTTCTGTTTGAGCTCACGCTCGAATCCGATCAGCGCGGACAACCCGAATGCTGCTGTGAGCTCGACGACTTGAGTCCAGCCCTGGCCCGTCGGCTCTCCGAATGCCGCCATATTCACGGCATTCACGCTATCGAACCGAACGCTTGAACGGGGGCAATTCGGACATTGATGAGAGTAGGCCGGTCGCGGTCGGCGATGCCCGAACGCAGGACCTCGTCGAGGTGGTCGGTGTCGGTCGCGTTGTGGGCGTCGACGCCGTAACCGGTTGCGATGGTGACGATGTCGAGGCCCGGGAGGTCGAGACCGGGAACGCCGGACGTCTGTTCGATGAGGCCGAACTGCTTCAGGACGCCGTATTCGGCATTGGAGGCGACGACGATGGTCACCGGGATGTTGTACTGCGCCGCCGTCCACAGCGCGGTGATGGCGTACTGGATCGAACCGTCGCCCATCAATGCGACGACCGGACGGTCCGGGGCGGCAAGTTGTGCGCCGAGGGCAGCGGGCAGTCCGAAGCCGAGTCCACCGCCTGCCGCGGACAGATGGGAGAAGGGCATGCCTGCCCGGATGCACGAGCTGATCGGTCCTTCGTTGCTGCCGGCCTCACTGACGAAGAGAGCGTTGGTCGGCGCCGTGCTCCCGACCAGCGTCCACAACGCCTCGGGATTCAGCGGGACCGCCGACGACGCAACAGCACCGACCGCGGGACGAGGCGGGGGTGCCGGTCGCTGGGTCTGCCCGACCGTGTCGAGCAGCGCTTCGGCCGCAGCGCGAATGTCGGCGACGATGGCATCGCCCATCGGGGAGCGGGCGGCTTCGTCTGGGTCGTTGGTGATGTGCACGAGCTCTGTACCCACAGGTAAGTACGGACCTGGGATCTGGGGGTAGTAGCGGAACGCGGGCGCGCCGAGGACGACCACGAGGTCGCGGCCGGTCAGAGCGGCAGATGCCCACCCGCGTGCCGGCGGCAGCATCCCTTGAAATAGTGGGTGATTCTCCGGGAATCCGGTCAGACCGGTGAGCGGAGCGCTCCACACGACCGCGTTGAGGCGTTCGGCCAGAGCGATCACGGTGTCCCAAGCGCCGTACCGTTCCACATCGCCGCCGACCACGAGCGCCGGCGAGGTCGCTGCGTCCAGTCGTGAAGCGAGATCGGTGAGCGCCGTGCCGCCGAATCCGCCTGCGTGGGTGACCTTCCGGTCGCGGACTACTCCGATGTCGGCGATCTGGGTGGCGTCGAGTTCGACGTCCATGTCGTCCATCGGCAGTGAAACGAACACAGGCCCCATCGGCGGCGTCTGGGCAAGATGAATTGCGTGTGCAAGGACGGCCGGGACCTCGCTTGCGATCGCAGGTTCGGCCGACCATTTCACGAATGGCTTCGGCACAATCGTCGCGTCGGTATTCGTCAGGAGGCAGTACTGGTTCTGCATAGACCGTCGCTGATTACCCGCCGTGATCACGAGCGGTGTCTTGTTGACGAACGCGTTGTAGAGGGCGCCTTGCGCATTGCCCATTCCCGGCGCGGTGTGCAGATTGACGATCGCCGGCTTTCCGGTGATCTGTGCATATGCGTCTGCCATACCGACCGGAATCATTTCCTGTAGTCCCAGGACGTACCGGAAGTCGCTCGGAAAATTCTCGAGCAGACTCAGCTCGGAGGAGCCCGGATTGCCGAACCATGTTGTGAGACCGTGGCTTCGCAGCAGGTCGAGGGTTGCGTCGCGGACTGTCGCCATACCGGCTCTCCTTTATCGATCAACGCAATGGTCCTACGTGCGGTGCACCTTCGCGCCATTTTGCGCAGATATATCGTTATCAACGGTAATTCTCGAAAACACTCGACTCACGCATGCCGCTCGATACGATGGCGGCACTCATCGGTCTTGTCGGCGAACAGAATTGGCAATTCTCGAGGAGTGCAATCACGTTGAGTCGTCGATTCGCGGTGGTGCCCGCCCCGCGGTGATGGGATGGTCGTGAATACCACCGAAAATTCTGCCGCAGCCGAAGAAAACGTGCTCCGTTCACCGAAATTCTGGTTGGCCCCGGTAATCCTCGTCGGCATTGTCATGGGACTGCTCGCATGGTTGTACATGGGATGGATCCTCAATCCACAAGACAACATCCGTAATTTCCCTATCGCTGTCGTGAATCAGGACGAGGGCGCGACGGTTCCGGCGTCGCCTGGCTCGCCGAGTCCGAGTGGTGAGAAGGAGAACCTCGGCAACACGATCACGACGGCATTGCTCGACAACGTCCCCAAATCGCAAGTCGATCTCAAGCAGATGGATTGGGCGACAGCGCAGTCGGAGATGAGCAAGGGCACGGTTTACGGCGCGATAGTGATCCCGAGCAACTTCACCACCGCGACAGGTGAACTCGCCATCGCGGCGGCAAAGGGCACGCCCATCACCAAGCCGACTATCACCGTCTATACCAACCCACGAGCAGGCAGCATTCCCGTTGCGCTCGTACAAGGCATTACTACGCCCGCTCTCGCTGCGGTGAACACCAAGGTAGCTGCGCAACTCACGGCCGAGACCAACGAGCAGTTGAAGAGCGCTGGGGCGCCTGCGCTTTCGGGTCCTGGCGCTTATGTGCTGTCGGAGCCGATCACGGTGTCGGACGTGCAGTTCCACCCGTTGCCTGCAGGCACGGGCTTCGGGCTTTCGGCGTTCTACTACTCGCTGCTGCTGGTACTCGCGGGATTCACCGGTGCCACCATCGTCAACTCGCTCGTCGACGGCATGCTCGGCTACATCCCGAGCGAGGTCGGGCCCAAGGTGGTGAACCGGGCCCGAGTAGGTCTGACGCGTTTCCAGTTGTTGCTGGTCAAATGGGCATGTGTGACGTTCATGGCGACCGCGATATCGGGCCTCTACGTCGGTGTGTGTACGGCGCTGGGGATGTCGATACCCAACATGCTGTTGCTGTGGCTGTACGGCGTGCTGGCGATCTCCGCCATCGGCATCACGGCAATGTCGGTGATGGCTGCATTTGGGGGCATCGGCCTACTGATCAACCTCATCGTGTTCGTGATTCTGGACCTGCCATCCTCGGGCGGAACTATCCCCTTGGAGGCCGAACCTCGGGTTTACAGCGTCTTGTCGATCTTCGAGCCGATGCGCCAGGTGTTCCTTGGTGTCAGTTCGATCATCTACTTCGACGCACAGTCGGCGGCTGGTCTTGGCCGTGCGCTCCTGATGACCGTGATCGGCCTCCTCATCGGTGTGCTGTTCGGCCTCTTCGTCACTCGGTACTACGACCGCAAGGGCCTCGACCGGACGGCCGCCGAGCCTGCCTGACCACCCCCCTCGTGAGTCTTTTAGGAGTCCCTGGACTCCTAAAAGACTCACAAGGGGTGGGCGGTCTGCTTAGGCAGATGCGAGGTGGGTGATTCCCCGGCCGATCAGGACGGCGGCGAAGACGAGGAACAGCACCATCATGACCGTCTTCTCGTTCGCGACCAACCAGACCTTCACGGAGGCGAGTTTGCGTTCGAACGCTGGTCCGCCGACGAGATGGATGAGCAGGGGGACCGTGCAGGTCAACGTCGCGGCGAGGATGAAGGCGACGGTGAGTCCGAAGGCCTCGACGCCAGGTAGGCGGGTCTGGCCGATGTCGAGCCCTGCCATGACGGCGAGCACGACGGTGCTGACATCCAAAACAACGAGGAGAACGCCGAATACGACTGCGCTACCCGGGTTGACCCGGTCGACACTCCGCAGAAGTTTGCCGGGTTTCGGTTCTTCACCTGGCTTGGTCCGCTTGGTCCACAGCCACGCCGCGTAGCAGGCGAGCAACGCGCCGATGATGATTCGGATGACCGACGACGTCGTCGTCGGGTGATCGCGGTGGCCGAGATGGCTCAGGTCGGCGCCAGAAAACACGACGACCAGCGCCATGACCACGGACAGCCCCACGAGGCGGCCGACGACATATGCGAAGCTCTTGGCTCGCGCCCGATCGGACACCAACATCAGGACCGCAACGATCACAGGCAACGGGCTGACTGCGATCGCTACGGCAAACGGCAAAATCTCACCTAAGACAGCACCCATTGACCTAGTCCATTCTCGACCGAATCATGCATTCGGAGTGGGTTTTTCGGGACGTAAGAGAACCAGCGCGAGCACGATAGCGATGAGCGGGACGGCGGCCATGACGAGGCTCAAGCTGTGAATGGCGTCGATCATGCTGTCGGTCGCGGCGGTGACGACGTCGTGCGCTCGTTGCGGATCGAGCACATTGGTTCCGCCGCTACCGGACGACGTACCGCCGTGCGCCACCCGCAGCGCTTCCTTTGCCTGATCCTCGGTAATTTTCGAGCCTCTGAGCTTCTCCAAGCCGTCTTGGACGAACAATGACGTGCCGATCAGGGCGAACAAGGTCGGGCCCAGGGAGTAGGCGGCCTGACCTGTCGCACATTTCACCGCGGACACGGCGCCGCCGAGGTCGGACGGCGCGCTGGCCATCATGATCGTCGATTGCGGTGTCTGGACGACCGCTCCACCGATCATGACCAAGGCGACCGAGGCGAACAGCAGCAGCATCGAACTGTTTTTCTCGAGCACCGTCAGCACGAGCAACCCGGCGAGCAGAATCACCAGACCGGCGATGAGGACCGCTTTGTCCCCGAACCGTGTTGCTGCCCGACCGGATCCGGTGGCGGCGATGGCCTGCAGAATCGTCGCCGGGACGAGCAGGAGCCCGAGTAGTGCCGGGTCTTCTCCTCGGATCGCGACGATGTAGTACGCGAAGAGAATCGTGCAACCCCCGGTGAGGAAGTTGTACGTCGCGCCTGCGGAGACCGCGATCGAGAACTGCCGCGACTTGAAGATTCGAAGATCCAAAGCGGGAGCAGGAGTGCGCAACTCACGCATGACAAAGCCGACGGCAGCGACTGCGCCGACGGCGATCGGTACCACGGCACCGACCTTCAATCCTTCGGACAGCCGCGAAATGCCGTACACGATCGCGAGCAGCGCGACGGCGACCAATCCCAGTCCTGCCAGGTCGAGCTTGCGCGCGGACCGAGGCGTCTCGGGTACGAACCGGAGGGTTATCACCAGCGTGATGACAGCCACCACCGGCGCGACGAGAAACCCGACGCGCCAACCCAAGTGGTCGGCCAAGATGCTCCCGATCGCGGGCTGCGGCGCAGACACCGCGAACGAGACGCCGAGATACAGCGCGATTGCGGCGGCTCGTCGTTCGGGCGGAAAGACATCGTTGACGATCGCCAACGAAAGCCCGAGCAAGAGTGCGAAACCCAACCCCGCGCCGGCACGCGCGACCATCAGGACCGCACTGTTCGGCGCCGCCGCGGCCAACAAGTTGAACGCGACCGTGGCGAACAGACCGATGATGAACAGGCGCCGTTTGCCGTAGAGATCACCCAAAGCGCCTGCGCCGAGAACTGCTGCCGCAAGGGCGAGCGTTGCGAGGCTCGCGACGAAACTGGCTGTGCTGCCGGTCATGTCGAGGCCGGCGCGCACTTCCGAGATATTCGACGACAGGATCGTCGGGTCCGCATACGAAATGCTGTACCCGAGCCCCATCGCCACCACGGTCATGGTGGCGGCGAGCCCGGTCACGTGGTGCGCAGACTCCAGCGACCCGGGAGCCTCACCCGGCTTCGTCATGTCCGACTCTCAATGTGCGACGAGCGCTTGACCGTACACCTGTTGCCCAGCAAGGAAAGTCGCGCGGACCTCCAGGTTCTGAATGTCTTCCGGCGGGATGGTTCGCGGGTCCGCCGCCAGGACGCACAGGTCGGCATACTTGCCGACTTCGATCGATCCGATGATGTCGTCGGCGAACAGTTGCCACGCGGCGTCGATCGTCTGTGCGCGGATAGCCTGATCGACCGTGACGCACTCATCGGGCGCGTAGACCTTGCCGCTCGGCGACTTCCGCGTCACCGCAACGCTGATATTGCGGAGCGGCTCTTCAGGTGTGACCGGGGGATCGTTGTGGAACGAAATCCGAACCCCCTTGGCGAGGGCTGTGCCTGCCGGCATCCAGTGCGCACCGTGCTCCAGCCCGAACAGGCCGTCGACGATGACGTCGCCCCAGTAGTGGATCTGGTCGACGAAGATACTGCAGGTCACGCCGAGCCGGGCAGCACGCTCGAATTGCTCCGGCCGCATCGCACCACAGTGCTCGAGGCGCAGCCGATGATCATCACGCGGATGCTTCTCCAACACCTCCTCGTAGACATCGAGGATCGTGTCGACGCCGTTGTCGCCCTGCACATGGCATGCCATCGGCCAGCCGAGCGGGAAGTACTCTCCGACGATCTCGCGCAATTGTTCCTTGGTGTAGTTCGCGTGGCCGCACGATCCCGGTGTCACGCCGATGGTGCGCACCTCGGGTGTATCGAGGTACGGGAACGTCAGATCGATATTTCCGATCCAGGGCGAGCCGTCGACCCAAATCTTGATGCCGACCTGGCGAACCATGTCGTCACCGTTGACCGGAACCATGTCGGTGGTCATCTCCGGATTGGATACCTCGTAGGTCCGGAACCTGACGCTCAACGCACCCGCGTCGCGCATCCCGTCGAGCACTGGCCGAAACGCCGGACTGAACGCCATTTCGGAACACGTCGTCAGGCCGCCTTTGTTCAACCTGGCGCATTCCGCTTTCAACATTGCCGGATAAGCGGTGGGGTCGCCGACCGCACCAGCCACAAGCGGAAACACTGCGCCTGTCTCGAATGCGGTGCCATCGAGTTCGCCATTCTCGGAACGGCCGTAGCGCGCGCCCTTGGGATCGGGTGTATCGCGGTTCAAGCCGGCCCGCTCACCTGCAACGGAATTGAAATACGCGAGGTGACCCGAGTTGTGCAAAATGAGCAATGGAGTGGTCGGTGCAATTTCATCCAGCCATGCGAGGCTCGGATCGGGAAGGCCGGTTTGCAGCAATGCGTCCCACCCGATGAGGTACGCGCCCTCGTCGCCACGCTTGGCAACTTCGTTGCGGACCGCGGCCACAACCTCCTCAGGATCGCGCATGGTGACCGGCCGAATGTCGACCATTCGATCCGAGAGGACGATTGCCTCCATGAGCGGATGGCCATGTGCCTCAATCAAGCCCGGCATGACGCAACCGTCGCCGAGTTCTTGCACTTGTGTGTCTGGACCGATCCAACTCTCGATGTCGGATCGCTTACCGACAGCAACGATCTTGCCGTCTGCGACGGCGAGAGCTTCGGCGGTGGGTTGCGAGTCATCGACGGTCAGTACCGTGCCGATAATTACGAGATCAGCAGAAGACATCGGGCCTCCAAAAAATGGGTGACGGAGAATCGTCTCGACGCGCGCAGGTCCCACCCCGACCATGGCACAAGCGCAATCTGAGTATGCACCTCCTGCGTCGGAAGATCATTTGAATTGCAAACTTTCGCAACCAATATTTTGAAGGTGCGCATAGCGCAACAACGAATCTCGATTTTCCGCGGTCGAATTCGGACTGACTTGCGCAGTCAGCTGGTGACGAGCCCCGGTCGGCGGTCGCCTGCGTGCGTGACCTGCTCGATCGCGTGCGCAATACCGAGCGCGCGGAAATCTTGCCGATGCGGGGCGACGACCTGCACGCCGATGGGTAAGCCTTCCTCGGAGAACGCGACGGGCACAGCAGTCGCGGGACATTCGGTGACCGACACCTGGATCGCCGCCTGCATCCACCCGAGGTAGTCAGGCATCTCCACGCCAGCGACGCTTGTCGGATACTCGAGGTCCGCGTCGAACGGGAGTGCCTGGCACGCAGGCAGAACGAGTGCGTCGTATTCACCGAAGAAGGCGAGTGCCCGGTTGTACAGCGCACCACGCAGCGCGCTGGCGTGCGCCACCTCCGGACCGGTCAGCGCGCGTCCCTGCTCGACATTCGTACGGATCGTCTGCTTCACCATGTCGGGCGCGCGGTCGACGAGTTCGCCGAACATCAGGACATAGTTGAGCGTTCGCAGGGTCGTGAACACTTCCCGTGCTCCCGTGAAGTCGAGGCAATCGTGCACGACGTTCGCGCCGAGTTTCGTGAGCGTGGCCTCCTGCGCTTCGACCGCGGCGCCGACCTCTGGGTCGACGACGACGGCGCCACCGAGGTCAGGGGACAACGCAATTCGCATGCCGTCGAGCCGAGTGGGCAAGGGTGCAGTGAAGATCGAACCCGGATCGGCCAACGACATCACAGCGCGTGGGTCGGGACCCGCTTGCACCGAAAGCAGCAGCGCGGCGTCAGCCACTGTGCGGCCCATCGGCCCCTGCGAGGCGAGCGTGAACCACGGGTCCTGCACCGGCCACGTCGGGACTCGACCAGGGGAGGGGCGGTGTCCAACGACATTGCAGAACGACGCCGGGTTACGCAGCGAACCACCCATGTCGCTGCCGTCCGCGAGGGAGACCATCCCGCACGTCAGCGCCGCTGCCGACCCGCCGCTGGAGCCACCCGCCGAACGGTCGAGCGCGTAGGGGTTTCGCGTGACGCCGAATACCCGGTTGAAGGTGTGCGAGCCTGCACCGAACTCAGGTGTGTTCGTCTTGCCCACGATGATGGCCCCAGCAGCGCGTTCTCGTTCGACGAGCAGTTCATCGGCATCCGGGACGTTGTTTGCGAGGACCGGCGAACCGTAGGTCGTGCGCAATCCCGCTGTCGCGTGCAGATCTTTGACGCCGAGAGTGAGGCCGTGCAGGGGGCCGAGGAGGCGCCCAGCCGCGAACGCCTCGTCGGCTGCCGCCGCTGCGCGTTCGGCGCCCTCTGCATCGAGAGTCACCACAGCGTTGACATCGGTATTGGTGGCTTCGATTCGGGCGAGCGACTCCGCCAACAGTTCACGGGCAGAGAGCTTGCCGTCTCGAATCAGTGCTGCTTGCTCCGTGGCTGACAGATCGCACAATCCAGTCATGGACCGAGGGTAGCTTTCGGCACTGTTCGCTCATTGTGAAAACAGCGCATTTGGCTCGAAGTTCTACTGTCCGTCGACGGTTCCCGCTTCGCCCCCGATGGCAGCGCCCGAAGACTCCTCGGGCTCATCGTCGGTGTCGGCCTGCTCACCAGCGCGGTACACGCTCTCTTGGTCGTCCAATCTCTTGCTCTCGACGCCGGATTCGTCACTGTGGGGAAATGTCATTCGTGTGGGTTACCCACCGCAGGGCTTCTCAACCTGCGTGTCCGCTGCTTCCGAACGGCAGCATCGCCATTTCGCGCGCGGTCTTCACGGCGACGGCGACTTGGCGTTGCTGTTGGGGCGTGAGGCCCGTGACCCGTCGGCTGCGGATCTTGCCGCGGTCGGAAATGAACTGGCGCAACAGGTTCACGTCCTTGTAGTCGACGGACTCGATCCCCTTGAGCGGGTTCTTCTTCGGCCGACGAGCGTCCTGGGCGAGAGTTCTTTTCGACGGTGCCCTCTTGACTGCCATTACTGACCCCTTACCAACTCGACTTGTGGACGCCTGGCAGTTCCCCGTGCGCGTTGCGGGCTATCTTCGACTGCTTTGCCATGTCAGCGCTCCTCGCGGAAGTCGACGTGCCGTCGCGCGATGGGGTCGTACTTACGTAAGACCAAGCGGTCGGGATCGTTGCGCCGGTTCTTGCGGGTGACGTACGTGTAGCCCGTTCCCGCCGTCGACTTCAGTTTGATGATCGGGCGAACCATGTTGCGCGCCATCAGAATTTCGTTCCATTCGCGCGAAGTCGGGCAACTACGGCGTCGATGCCGTCCCGATCGATCGTCTTGATTCCCTTGGCCGACACGGTGAGTGTGATTCGTCGGCCCTCGCTCGGGACGAAATACGTCTTGCGCTGGATGTTCGGATCCCAGCGGCGACCCGTGCGCCGATGCGAGTGCGAAACGGATTTGCCGAATCCCGGCTTGCGGCCGGTCACTTGGCAGTGGGCGGACATGCTCGATCCTTCCTGTTAACGACAATGATTTTCGACAACGTCGTTCGGTCACGCTACTCTTCGTCCATGCTTAATGAAAATCGTTACCGATTGCGCACTCCGGTCGTGATCGTCGCAGGTTGGTCGGGTGCGACGGAGGCAGCCGTGAAATCCCTGGTCGACGGCGGGACCGTTGTCGTCGCGCACGACCTCGACCGCGTTCACGACGGCATCGTCCGGCGCACAGTGACGACCAAGACGTCGCAACGGTCCTCGATTCTGGAGTTGGCGCACGGTTGCGTGACCTGCACGCTTCGCGAAGATCTCCTGCCCATGCTCCGGAAGCTGAGCAGGCGCAGTTCGGTGCAGCGGATCGTCCTCGCGCTGGACCGCGTTCTCGAACCCGAAGCGGTGTGTTGGGCAATCGAGCACGTCGCCGTGGCGGGGGTCGTCGGGCAACTGGACGGTCCGGCGATCGACGACGTTCGGGTCGAGGCCGTTCTCACCTGCATCGACGCGGCGACGTGGCTGGCCGACGCGACGACCGATGACGTGCTCGCCGATCGTGGTGTGCGCAGCGGTGCAGCTGACGATCGGACAGTCGCGCAGCTCGTCGTCGGGCAGGTGGGCTTTGCCGACGCGCTGGTAATCAGCGGTGCGCCGACCGACCCATGGGAGGAAGCGCAACTGACGGCTGTGCTGGCACGGTTGGCGCCGCGAGCGCCGATCGTCTGGGCGGGATCGAATAACGAGGTCGATGCCGAGACGTTGCTGCGGTCTGTGCCCGCGGATTCCCGCCGGGCACAGATCGACGACGCGCACGGACCACTATTGCGGGGACAGCCGCCGCTGGGCAGCGACGGGAGCGTCGAGATCGTGGAATTCACGGCCGATCGACCGTTTCACCCGGACCGGTTCCACGACGCCATCGACACATTGCTCGACGGCGTTGTGACCGCACATGGCCGGGTGTGGGTGGCGACTCAGCCGGACCGCGCGCTGTGGTTGCAGTCGGCGGGTGGCGGCCTGCGCATCGGCGACGGCGGTCGTTGGCTGGCAGCGATGACTGCCGCAGAACAGGGCCAGGTCACACCTGATCGAATCGCGATGGCTGCGGCCCGCTGGGACGACCGGTTCGGCGACCGCGACACCTCGATCGTCGCCCTGGTCCATGCCGCCGACCCGTCCGAGATCACCCGGGCGATGCAGTGGGCGTTGGTCACCGACGAGGAATTGCGTCGGGAGAGCGAGTGGCCGCAGTGGCACGACCCCTTCGGTAGCGGGCACGAAGATCCCTGCGGGACAAGCGAATCACCCTATCGAGGATCGACGAGGGGGTCAGGCAACGGCTGACGGCAAGTATGGGAGGCGGCGCCCTGTGTGATTAACCGCACGGCCATTCTCAGACAGATCTCAGTCGTGAAGGCCACACTGTTGACATGCGCATATTGGTAGTCGACGACGACCGTGCGGTGCGCGAATCGCTGCGGCGCTCGCTGACCTTCAACGGGTACACCGTCGATCTCGCGGTCGATGGCATGGACGCGTTGGACAAGACAACGTCAGCGCGTCCCGATGCCCTCGTCCTCGATGTCATGATGCCCAAGCTCGATGGGCTGGAGGTTTGCCGACGGCTGCGCAGCACTGGTGACGATTTGCCGATCCTCGTGCTGACCGCGCGTGACTCGGTATCGGAGCGGGTGGCCGGGCTGGACGCCGGGGCAGACGACTACCTGCCAAAGCCGTTCGCGCTGGAAGAACTCTTGGCGCGACTTCGCGCCTTGCTCCGCCGCGCGGTCCCGGAAGTCGGGATCGATTCGGAGGCCATGCAGTTCGCCGATCTCTGTCTGGATCCGATCACGCGTGAGGTCACGCGTGGGGAGCGGTCGATCAGCTTGACGCGCACTGAGTTCTCGCTACTCGAGATGTTGATGGCCAATCCGCGGCGCGTGTTGACCCGCAGCAGAATTCTCGAAGAAGTGTGGGGATACGACTTCCCGACCTCGGGGAACGCGCTGGAGGTCTACGTCGGCTACCTGCGTCGCAAGACCGAGGCGGACGGCGAGCCTCGGCTCATCCATACGGTCCGCGGGGTCGGGTACGTCCTTCGCGAGACGCCGCCGTGAGGTTTGCTCCACATCTACCCGGTCAGGGCGGCGAACACCATTCCAACGCCCTGACCAACGGTCCGTCGTCGGGCCATGTGGTCGCACCGATCGGCCGGGTCGGCAGTGCGAACGAGATGCGGCCACCGATGCCGTTGACCCGATCGGTGTCGTTGCGGTGGCGCGTGACTTTGCTGGCCGCGTCGGTGGTGGCGATTGCGGTGGCAGTCATGGCAATTGCCGCGTACGCGGTCGTCGCCAGAGCGCTGTACGCCGACGTCGACTCGCAATTGAAAGCGCGCGCTGCGACGCTGATCGACAACAACGTCGACGCCTTCGATGTCCGAAGCGTCGGCTTCGCGACGTTCTATTCCAAAGACGTCAGCGTCGCCCTGATCTTTCCGGACCTGCAGTTCTACATGCCCCCAGGCTCGCATCCGCCGATCGGTAGTGACGAAATCGCAGTTGCACGTGGCGACAGCGACTTCGCATTGCACACCGTCGACCATCAGCGGGTGCTCACTGCACGCACCGATTCCGGCACGACTCTCGTTATCGCGCAACGACTGGAGCCGACCAGCGAAGTGCTCGACCGGCTGGCCTGGGTGCTCTTCATCGTCGGCGGGTGTGGCGTCGTGCTGGCCGCAGTGGCAGGAACTGCCGTGGGACGCACTGGTTTACGCCCGATCGCGCGGTTGACGGCTGCCGCCGAACGGGTCGCCCGGACCGACGACCTGACGCCTATCCCGGTGACCGGCAACGACGAATTGGCCAGGCTGACCGAGAGTTTCAATACGATGCTCCGCGCGCTCGCCGAATCACGCGACCGGCAAAGCAGACTCGTCGCCGATGCCGGCCACGAATTGCGTACGCCGTTGACCTCGTTGCGAACCAACACCGAATTACTCATTGCTTCCAGTAGGCCTGGGGCGCCACGTATTCCGGCCGAAGACATGGCAGAGCTACGGACGGACGTCGTTGCGCAGATCGAGGAATTGTCCACGCTGGTAGGCGATCTCGTCGATCTCGCGCGTGAGGATGCGCCCGAAACGGTGTACGAGCGGGTCGATCTCGGCGATGTCGTCGAGCGCGCTCTCGAACGAGCGAGGCGGCGCCGCAACGAGATCGAGTTCACGGCGTCGTTGCAGCAATGGTTCGTCTACGGTCACGAGGCAGGCCTGCAGCGTGCTGTGCTGAACGTGCTCGACAACGCCGCAAAGTGGAGCCCGCCGGGGGAGCAGGTCCGGGTCGTGATGCGGCAGATCGCAGACGGGTTGCTGGAGTTGACCGTGGACGACGCGGGTCCGGGGATCCCCGAAGCCGAGCGTGAACTCGTATTCGAGCGGTTCTATCGCACGATGGCGTCGCGGTCCATGCCGGGATCGGGTCTCGGGTTGGCAATCGTTCGCCAAGTGGTGGTCAAGCACGGTGGCACGATCGCGATCGAGACCTCCTCGCGTGGCGGCGCCGTAATCCGTATCGTCGCCCCAGGGGAGAGCGACGTGTCGATTTCGGGATCGGAATCGCCGAACGTCTCGGCAAACTGAAAGGGCGGTCTCAGTGACCTCTCAGCCGAACAGGACAAGCTTGACAGCAAACAACGACGAAACATGCCCGCTCATGGGGGCGGACGAACTAAGGCGAGGCTGATGGACACCGAGCACAACCAAGGCGGCTTTCAGGACGGATACACCCGCCCGCACACGTACCCTGGCACCGGCGCCTACGCGCCCCAGCAGGGTCCGCAGGGGCCGCCGATGCAGCAGCCGATGCCGCCGCAGTACGCGCCGAACCAGTCGAACCTGGGGATGGGCTACCCGTCCGAACCGCCGCAGCAGCAACCTCGACGGTCGGGCAAAGCCGGCCTGTTCGCGGGCGCCCTGGTGTTGGCGCTGGTCAGTGGTGGTGTCGGTGGCGCGGTCGGTGTGTTGGCGACCGATTCCGAGAGCTCGCACACGGAAGAGACCGCCGCATCGACACCCGCGAAGAACGCGCTCGATGCGCCGAAGCCGAGTTCGAAGCCGACCGAGGCACCTGCAGGTTCGGTGCAGGCCGTCGCCGCCAAGGTGCTCCCCAGCGTCGTGATGATCAAGATCGCCGGCGACAAGGTGGAGGGGGAAGGGTCGGGCGTCATCCTGTCCGACGACGGATTGATCCTCACCAACAATCACGTAGCCACGGGTGCGGGTCCTACCGGCAAATTGACTGTTGCGTTCAACGACGGTTCGACCGCTTCGGCGAAACTGATCGGCGCCGATTCGGTCGCCGACATCGCCGTGATCAAGGTCGACAAGACCGGTCTGACGCCGATCGAATTCGGTGACTCGTCCGCCGTGCAGGTCGGGCAATTGGTGGTGGCGATCGGTTCGCCGCTCGGGCTTGCGGGCACAGTGACCAGCGGCATCGTCTCGTCGCTGAACCGGCCGGTCGCGACCAGCGGCGACGCAGGCAACCAGAACAGCGTGATCGACGCGATCCAGACCGATGCCGCGATCAACCCCGGCAACTCCGGTGGTGCGCTCGTCGATATGAGCGGCAAGCTGGTCGGAATCAACACCGCGATTGCGACCCTCGGCGGCGACGGCCCAGAGTCGAAGAGCGGATCCATCGGACTCGGCTTCGCTATCCCGGTCGACCAGGCGCGCAGGATCGCCGAGGAGCTGGTCAAGAACGGCAAGGCGACGCACGCGTTGATCGGCTTGCAGGTTCCGTCGCAGGACGACGCCAATGGTGCGCGAGTCATCGAGGTGACCCCAGGTAGCGCAGCCGAGAAGGCTGGAATTCCCAAGGGCGTCATCATCACCAAGATCGACGACCGTCGGATCGACACCGGCGATGCCCTGATCGCCGCCATCCGCTCGCACAAGCCAGGGGACAAGGTGGCGGTGACCTACACCGACGACACAGGTCAGAACCAGAAGACTGTCGACGTCACACTCGACGAAGCACCCGCGGAAGGCGGCCGATGATGCAGCGGTCCGGGGAACGGAGACACCTCACGATTTCCGGGCAGCTAGAACCCCGCGACGGGGGAGCTACTACGGTAGGCATCATGGAAATCGACGCCCCCGTCGCGGGCCGCGCCCTCGTTGTCATCGTCGACGATCGGATTGCTCACGGCGACAGCAACAACAATGTCGGTCCGGTCGTCACCGAGTTGTTGAACGAGGCCGGCTTTCTCGTCGACGCAACGGTCGTCGTCTCGGCCGACGAGATCGAGATCCGCAACGCACTCAACACCGCGGTCATCGGCGGCGTGGATCTGGTGATCTCGGTCGGCGGCACGGGCGTCTCGCCGCGCGATGTCACCCCTGACGCGACGGCCGACGTTCTCGACCGCGAACTCCCTGGGATCAGCGAGGCAATCCGTTCTTCGGGTCTGGCGGCCGGTGCACTCGACGCCGGACTGTCCCGCGGACTCGTCGGACTCTCGGGCAGCACCCTCGTCGTCAACCTGGCGGCGTCGCGTGCCGCGATTCGCGATGGAATGGCCACTCTCACTCCGCTGGCGACACACGTTATCGGCGAATTGTCCGGATTGTTGGAGTAAATATTTCCGACAGCTCTGATCCGAACGAACCGACGTCGACCAACCGTCGGTCGATCGATCCTTCCATTTTGGCGCGCGTCTTCGGTGACGTTCTGCCCGACCGGACCAGCGACGAGATCTCCTCGATGAGTACCGCCGAGTCGGATTCCGGCGACGAATGGATTCGGCGCCAAGTTCCGCCTCATCACGGGTGATTTGCCCGGTACGAAGCGATTGTTGCGTTCTTGCAATCTTTGTGTCATCGGTGTTAACCCGCAGGTCAGAGCCCTGTAGATGATCTTGGATGTGAGCCAGATCATGGGCAAAAGGTGTAATACCGGCAAGTGTGACGTACATCACATCCACGCCTCGCTGAGGCGTCGTTGCCCCATCGTTACGTGACAGTTAGTGTCCTGATGCGAGTCAGATCTTGAACTGGACTAAGCGATCTCGAACCGGAGTGATTCCCGGACGACTCGCGCAATCGGACAAATTGCTGCAATACTTGCTCGAGTAACGTTTTCGCATCGAGTTTGCAGCGATGGTTTCGTTTGGTCCGGCTCGGGCCACTCATCAGCCACGACGGTCGCGGCTGATACCGCCCCTCGCCAGGCGGACAACTGAAATGAATGGATGGATGATGACGGAAACACGTACGTCGCGTCAGCGCCGTGGGCTCGGCTTCGTGCGCGCGATCGCGGTATCGACTGTCGCCGCTGTCGGTTTGGTGCTCGCGAACAGCGGTGCTGCATCCGCTGGAATCGACGGATCGGCCTTCGTTGTCGACGGCAGCGGCACCCGGATCGAAGCGCAGACTGCAGACACGAGCGTCAGCTTCGTGCCGCCGCTCGATGGCAACCCCGTGAGCCGTGAATTCTTCCACAGCGGCCGTGCAGCATTCGTCGCGGCCGACGGTTTCGAAGGAACGATCACGATCGGTTACCAGGTCGGTTTCCCGGCGACCGCCGACGGTCGCGTGTACTTCAAGGCTCAGACCCCGAACCTGGAGGTCGACTTCGGCCTCGGCGCATTCTTCGATGGTGATAGCAAAACTAATGGTCTGGGCGTGGATGTCCTGCTCACCGACCTGATCCCGGTCGTCGGCTTCGAGGTGGGCGCGAGCTTCGGTCCGGGCATCGTCTCGGTCGACGTCGCGTCGGGCTCGATCAAGGGCGGCGGCGGCAGTATCGCAATCGGCGGCATCCAGGGCACCGTTACCGGTGTGCTCGGCCAGACGAGCATCCGTCCGTACGTCAAGGTCGTCAGCAGCAACGGAGACACGGTCGTCGCATACGGCCCGATCTTCCGCAACTGATAACCCGGTCGATGCTGACCACGTAGACACACTGTGCCCGACCGGGGTTCCCGGTCGGGCACAGTACTTTCAGCGCAAACTTTGGCGCGTGCCGAGTGAGGCTGTCCTAAATCACGTACGCTATCGAGACACTCTGTCGAACGCAGATGGTGCTTTCAGAAAGCTGAGCAAGACTGATGAATCTACGATCACTCGTTCCCATGACGGCGTTGGCCGTCACCTGCCTCGGTATCGCGTCGGGCACAGCAAACGGTGCTCCGGCCGTTCCGGTCACGTACGAAGCAACAATGACCAGCAATTCGATCGTGACGGTCCTGCGCGATGGCACCTTCGGACTGACGGCCGACGGTAGCGCGGTGTCGGTCACTGACAAAGCCGGCAATCTGATCACCAACATTCCGTTGACGATCCCGTACGCCAACACAATTTACCCTGTGGCGCAGCGCATTTCGGAGAACAACACCAAGCTGGAGCTGACGCCCATAGCGAAGCCGGTTAGCGCGGTTGCTAATCCGCTTCCGGTCACGCCCGTCGCAACTAACGAAGAAAACGACATGGCGAAGGCAGCGTTCATGGACCAGTTCCGTGCGCCGCAGGTCGGCATCGGTGCCATTCTCGGCGGCCTTGTCGGACTCGTTGCCGGTTGCGTTATCGGGCTGCCGCTTTGGGTCATCGGCTGCGTTCCAGTCGGTCTCGCAGGCACCGCGTTGGGTGCGACCACCGGGGCAGCGATCGCCGGTGGCGAACCGCTCTTCTCCTCGATCAACGATGTGTACATCACCCTGATCGGCGCGCCGTGGACTTCGCCGTTCTACAAGAACCCGAACAACGGGCTCGCGCTCATCGACCCGCCCGCGCCGTCGGCACCCTTGGTAACGGAGCGGTAAGCAGTCGACAGCCAGAAATTAGGGCCCACCGTCGCTGACGGTGGGCCCTAATTTTGTGTGTCGATCAGTTGTGCGGCTTTTCGTTCGCGCCGGAAAGCAGGTCGCGAATCTGGATCAGCACGTCGTTGTCGGTGAGCTCCTCGTTGCCTTCCTGGATCTTGCGCTTCTTGATGGAGTCGACCGGGACAACCAGTACGAAGTACAGGACCGCAGCGATCAGAACGAAGTTGATGCCTGCGGTGATTACGGTGCCAAGGTCGACGAACGTTGCTTTGTTGTCGTTCTCGCCGAGCTGGAAGCCCAGTCCGATGCCGCTACTGCCGCCGATGCGAGCGATCAGCGGGTTGATGATGCCGTCGGTGAACGACTTGACGACAGCGGTGAACGCTGTACCCATGACGAAGGCGATCGCCAGATCGATGATATTGCCTTTGAACAGGAAGTCCTTGAATCCCTTGAGCATCCCGATTTACTCCGATCCAGTTGCTGAGTGTTGTCACGCCTGATATATCCGCAAAAATGCTAGTCGATTAGGGGTATGCCCGCGCGCTAACGCGACTCCCGTGGTAGCCCCGTGATCAACGGAGCACGACGGTCAGCGCGTTGGTCAGCGAAGCCGCAGCGACGGCTTCGGCCGCGGGTGTCGGAAGTGCAAGCATGACAACGCGTTCCGACTTCGATTGGCTACCCCGAGTCGGTGCGACGAGAACGACGGCCGCGTCGGTGGCAAGGATCGCCGCGCTCGGCGGCGCGGGCGAGTCGGCCTCGTCGGAGGCGGTGAGCACATCGACGCGGTCGCCTTCACGCAGCAGTTCGGCAACGCCGAGATCTGCCAATCGAATTGGTACCACTCGCGAGTCGGCCGAACCGACAGCGGCTTCCGCGAGTCTGGGCCCGAGAACCGCTATGTCGGTGAGCATTTCGCCGGACCGCATCGCGCCGGCCAGGGTTCGTCCGATGACATCGTCCGCGTTGCGGAGCACTCCGCCAGGTAGTGATCCCGATTCGTATCGCACCGTCACGACGTCATCGGCGACGATGACCCGGCCCGGCTGGAGGTCGTGCCGTGCGACAACGACCGAAACTCGGTCGGCGTCAGGATCGCCCCGAAGAAACAACCCGACTGCCGCTAGGAGCAGCGCACCCGCCAGCACTCGCCGGGCAGCGACGGTGCGCACCCAATGCGGCCGGCGGATTTCGGAGATTCGTTGCAGGAGTGACGGGTGCAAAGCGCGCTCGCCGATGCGTCGGTCCATCTGCGCAGCCTATGTTTGCGCACCCGTTGGTCAACTGCTCTCAACGACCGCCTGTGGATAACCGAACGCCTGTTGATAACTACAGAATTAGCTGGCCACGGCCTGTGTGGTCGACGACTTCGGAGCGTCGGAAGACGGCTTCTCAGATTTCTTCGAGCTCGAGTCGGTGCTGCTGGACTTCTCCGTGCTCGACTCGTTCGACGATGCGGCGGTCGTCGCGCTCGACTTCGCGTCGCGACTGTCGTTGCGGTAGAACCCGCTGCCTTTGAACACGATGCCGACCGAGTTGAACAGCTTGCGGAGCTTTCCAGAGCACTGCGGGCACACCGTCAACGTGTCGTCGGAAAACGACTGGACGATGTCGAATCGGTTGTCGCACTCGGTACATGCGTATGAATATGTGGGCACAGTTCCTCCGCAAGGGTCTGCAAAACTGCAAGGATTAGCACTCTACAGGCGACACTGCCAACGTCGCCAATCGACGAAATATTCCGATCAACCGTCGAGGGCAACGAGTCCACCGACTGGTGTAAGTGCCCATTGCACGCGAGTGTCGTGTGGTTCATGCGGTAATGCGGCCACAACCTCGTCGTCGCGCACAATAGCGATGAGGCGCGCGCCTGCGGCGGCGAAAACCAGGGATCGGTCGTAATAACCCGCGCCGCGACCCAGCCGGTTTCCCGCTCGGTCGACTGCTAATGCGGGGACGAGAATGATTGAGGCGGTCGCGATTTCGGCCGGCTCGAGGCGCGGTCCGGCTGGCTCACGTAGGCCGAATGCGGCAGGCACCAGATCACCGGTGCCCGTGTAGCGCGCCCAGCGCAACGGTCCGGGTTCTTCGGTGACCGGCAGCAGCACCCGGGCGCCCGCGCGGACGAGTTCGTCGAGCATCGCGACTGAGCCCGGTTCGCGCCCGATCGGTACATAGGCGCACACCGTCGATCCGAGGGTGCCCAGCTTCCCGACGGCAACGGCCAATGCATCGGCTTCGCGCGCGCGGACGGCAGGATCGACGGCGGCGCGACAACCGAGAATTTCGGCCCGCCACTCTGATTTCGTCGCGAACGCGCGTTGGCCGGACGAGTTCATGCCGATCACCATAAGCTCCTGCCCAGCACGACCTGTATTCGAAATAGATAGGGTGTTGGGCATGACTGGTGCTGGGCCGAACGTTGAACCATGTTTCCGTACTGCGGTCGTTCCAGCAGCGGGCATGGGAACGAGGTTCCTTCCTGCGACGAAGACCGTCCCCAAGGAACTGCTCCCAGTGGTGGACACACCTGGGATCGAGCTCGTCGCCGGCGAGGCCGCAGACTCGGGCGCCGAGCGCCTGGTCATCGTCACATCGCCCGGCAAAGACGGTGTGGTTGCTCACTTTGTCGAGGATCTCGTCCTCGAGAGCAAACTCGAGGCAAAGGGCAAGTTCACGCTCCTGGAGAAGGTGCGCAGAGCGCCCGGACTGCTGGAAGTCGAGTCGGTCGTTCAGGACGAACCGCTCGGGCTCGGTCACGCGATCGCGCAGGTCGAGAAGGTGCTCGACGACGACGAAACCGCCATCGCGGTCCTGCTGCCGGACGATCTCGTGCTCCCGCGCGGTGTGTTGGACGTCATGTCGCGAGTACGTCGCAAACGTGGTGGCAGCGTCCTCTGCGCAATCGACGTGCCGAAGGATCAGGTCAGTGCCTACGGCGTGTTCGAGGTCGAAACCGTCCCCGACGCCGTCAACCCGAACGTGTTGAAGGTCCTCGGCATGGTGGAAAAGCCGTCCATCGAGGACGCGCCTTCGACCTTCGCCGCAGCCGGTCGCTACCTACTCGACGTTGCGATTTTCGACGCCCTCCGCAGGACCAAACCGGGCGCCGGTGGCGAAATTCAGATCACCGATGCCATCGCTTTGCTCATCGCCGAAGGCCACCCCGTTCACGTGGTCGTTCACCGTGGTTCAAGACACGACCTCGGAAATCCCGGAGGCTTCCTTCGCGCTGCTGTTGACTTTGCTTTGGAACGCGAAGAGTACGGCCCGTCGCTGCGGGAATGGTTGACCGCGCGACTGAGTGACGATTGGGCCCCGCAGCTCACCACATACGAATAATGGAAGGGAGCTATGCGCTCGGTTGAGGATCAGCAGACCCGGGTGACTGCGGCTGCCGTCGCACCGCGTCCGGTCCGGGTTGCGATCTCGGAGGCGCAGGGTTTGCTGTGCGCCGAAGAGGTGATCACCGAGCGCCCGCTCCCCGGTTTCGATCAGGCCGCGATCGATGGTTATGCGGTCCGCAGTGTCGACGTTGCAGCCGCAGGACCCGACTTTCGCGGCAATGAAGGCGAGCCGTCCGAGCTGATGCTCCCGGTTGTCGGCGAAGTGGGTGCCGGCTCGCGGCAGCCGACGCGGTTGCAGCCCCGGCAGGCAGTTCGTGTCGACACCGGGGCTCCGCTGCCGACGCTGGCCGATGCGGTCTTGCCGTTGGATTGGACCGACGGTGGTCGAGCGAAGATCAAGATCTATCAAGCAGTGCGGTCGGGCGATTACGTCCGGCGAATCGGCGACGACGTCCAGCCAGGTGACGTCGCGGTCCGGTCCGGAACGATCATCGGCTCGGCCCAGGTCGGTCTCCTCGCAGCGGTCGGGCGCGACAAAGTCCTCGTCCACCCGCGGCCACGGCTGTCGGTCATCTCGGTCGGCGGCGAACTGGTCGACATCGATCGAACGCCGGGCCCCGGCCAGGTCTACGACGTCAATTCCTATGCGCTTGCCGCCGCCGCGCGTGACGCCGGTGCCGATGTCAACAGGGTCGGCATCGTCGAGGCCGATCCGAAACGGCTTCGCGACGTGGTCGAAGGGCAGCTGATTCGGTCCGAACTCGTGGTCATCGCGGGTGCCGTCGGGGGTGAGGCGTCCGATCAGGTTCGCGATGCGCTCGCAGAACTCGGCGACCTCGAAGTCGAGCGAGTCGCGATGCACCCGGGGTCGGTCCAGGGGTTCGGCCGGCTCGGTCCGGACGAAGTCCCGACCTTTCTCTTGCCCGCAAACCCGGTCAGCGCTCTGGTCGTGTTCGAAGTGATGGTGCGCCCACTGATCCGGATCGCGCTCGGTCGGAGGCAACCGATGCGTCGTATCGTCACCGCGCGCACGATCGCGCCCATCACGTCGATCAAGAATCGCAAGGGATTTCTGCGCGCTCAGCTCATGCGCGACGAGTCGACCGGTGAATACCTGGTGCAAGCGCTTGGCGGAGCGCCAGGCGCGTCCTCGCATCTGCTCGCTACGCTCGCCGAGGCAAACTGCCTCGTGCTGATCGACCCGGCCGTCACCGAGGTCCGCACCGGCGACGAAGTGGACGTTGCCTTCCTCGCGCAGCGTGGGTGAGCAGACCTTGGGATCGAATGCGGTGAGGTGGTCGAGCCATCCCGGTTGGCCTGCACAGCTAGGGCCGCTGCGAGTGGCTGCGGGCCAAGTTACGTTGCGGCCCATCCGTTTACGCGACGCGTCGGCGTGGAGCCGGATCCGCACTCGCGACCGCGAGCATCTGCAACCGTGGGAACCGACGGGTGCGGGCGTGTGGGAAATGCGCCACCAGGCGTCGAACTGGCCCGGTCTGTGGTCGAGCTTGCGATCCGAGGCGCGCAAGGGCCACATGATTCCGATGGTGATCGAGGTCGACGGCAAGTTCAGCGGGCAGCTGACGGTCGGCAACATCATTCGCGGAGCGTTGCGATCCGGGTGGATCGGCTACTGGGTGGCCAAAGACGTCGGCGGTCAGGGCGTCGCCACCGCTGCGCTTGCGCTCGGTCTCGACCACTGTTTCGGTCCCGTCGGCTTGCATCGAGTCGAGGCGACGGTCCGGCCGGAGAACCTAGCGAGTCAGGCGGTCCTGCGGAACGTCGGTTTTCGGCAGGAGGGCGTGTTGGAGCGCTACTTGGACGTCGACGGATCGTGGCGTGATCACCTGCTCGTCGCCATCACGATCGAGGAAGTCGCAGGCACTGTCGCCGACCGTTTGATTCGGTCCGGCAAGGCCAGCTGGGCCTGACACAACCGTGCGCGTGTTTCACCCCAAGTGGGGTGAAACACGCGCACGGTTCCGTGTTACTGAAGTGACTGTTGTTATCTCGGCGCGTCTGCCGGATGCGCGTGCCTGCTCGCACTAGCCTTTGATCGTCTACGGGTGTGACCCGAGCCGGTGCAACGATTGGAGGTGCTCACTTCGATGCCGAATTCGATCTTGTGGATCGGTCTGGTGGTGATGTGGCTCTTCGTCTTGTTCCCGATTCTGGCCGACCGGCACCCGCGGATTCGCCAGACCACGGACGTGGCGCTCGCCACCCGCGTGCTTCATCGCGGTGGGTCGAAGCGGAAGGGACGCGGTCCCGCGTCGGGGCACGACAGTGACCCAGATTGGCGCCCGGCGAAGCCCGAGCGAACTATTCGACATGGCAGCGACGCGGAGGACCCGATGGACACTCACGCTGACGAAGACGAACTGACGGCAGAAGAACGAGACGACGACGAGCGAGCCGGGCGTAAGCGCGATTTCGTGCCCAGTAGGCGCGGCCGAGGTGGCTTCGATCCGGAAGCAGACGCCATCGCCCGTGCAGCCCGCTACGCGTTCCGACAGCGGACCGTGCTCGGCCTCCTGCTGATCGCGATCATGACCGGAGCACTCGCCGTCATCGTGTCGTCAACGGTGGGCTGGGTCTGCGGTGTGTCGGTGGCAATCCTCGCGATGTACCTGACCTATCTGCGACGGCAGGTCCGGATGGAAGAGGAGATCCGGCGTCGTCGCATGGCACGGCTGAGCCGCGCTCGGTTGGGCGTGGAATCGCAATCGGACGATGAGTTGCGTCTCGTTCCCGCGCGCCTCCGCCGTCCAGGAGCGGTCGTCGTCGAGGTCGACGACGAGGACCCGGTGTTCGAGCATCTGGACCACTACGACGGTGCGGCGGTCGGGCGTACTCGTACACCTACGGCGGCTGCACGGATGCGCAGGGCGGCCGGCGAGTAGCTCACACAGGTGTCGATGGCACATCCACTCGGGAGAACCGAGCGGGTGTGCCATTACTGGTTTTCGGGGTCTATCACGGTGGGGTAGGCGCGATTCGAATCTCCGGCAGGGTGCCTGCTAGCATTGCCGAGCGCGGTCGAAGGGCCGCTCGGGGCTGTAGCGCAGTTGGTAGCGCGCTTCGTTCGCATCGAAGAGGTCAGGGGTTCGATTCCCCTCAGCTCCACCACACCATTGCTTTTCGCCACCCGTTGGCCGGATCTGGGGTTAGCCGTTAATCAAGGCGACGCGCTACCCGACACGGGCCGTCAGCGCCACCGTATTGGCTGCTGTGACCGCCACAGGGCCCACAACGCCCCAATCGCATGTTTCTGTACCCCGCAGCGCAACCGCACGCTGTGACGGGACGCACGGGCGCTGAAGCGTGTGTGGCGACTCACGGTTTGGGTTTGCTGAGCAAAACAGTTTCTGAGTCTGTTTTAGCGGACTAATAGCGACCTAATTCCTGTCAATCGCCAATGTTGGTGGTGTTCGTAGATGTTTATTCGCTGCAATCGTGCCGCAGGTGCGTGGGTGAGCATAAACAATCTTTCGGCGCAGGGAACTGCAGCCGCCGAATTTCCTGGCGAACTCCCACGTATTTCCGAACAAATCGAGATCCCGCGGCCTGATTGCAGGAAGAACCGCTGTCTTCGCACGATCGTTTGACCTCAGTGTTCGTGCCTGTAGCGCGCCGTAGCTGTTGGGCAAGCGGCCAATTCGTGAGCAAAGATCTGGCTATCACAACTAGATCGCGGTGGCCTAAACATGGCTGATTCTGTACTGGTTCTGTTGCGCACTTTGGGCGGATAATCGGTCGTCAGTATCGCGCGATCAAGTTGTCGCGCGGGATTGCAGACGCAATCGCAACTGTTTGGAACCGAAGGTTCGCGGACCCGCGAACGAACAAAACGACGGATTATCGATGGGGAAGCGATATGAAACCTCGCACAACTATTCGATCAATAATCCGTCCCGCCTGAAGGGAATCATTGGCCATGTACTCGACGACCACCCTTGTCGCTCCAGCCGACAGCTCGATCACCGTCGCGAGCCTCTTCACGTCGACGCCGAGCCCCGGTCTGGAGGCCGAGACGGGCGTGCTGCGGCGCTGGGCACACGACCATCTGAGTCGTTCGCACCCCGAACTCGGCAGGAAGGGGCCTGTTTGCCCCTTCACGGGGCCGTCGATCAAGAAGGATCTCTTTCAGGTCGCATTTATGCGAGGCGCCGAACTCGAACACGACGATGTCTCCAGCGCGCTGACCGAAGTTATCCGTGATTTCCAAACGTCGGAGCCGCTCGACGATTCGGATGAAATGCTGAAGACGGTCATTCTCGTGTTCCCCGATCTCGACGAATACGAATTGATCGATCAGATTCAGGCAGAATTCAAGAACCTGTTTATCAAGTACGGTCTTATGGTTGGCCAATTCTATCCGGGATGCACTGAACAAGGATTGTGGAATCCTGATTTCCGCCCGCTCGATGCGCCGTATGCAATGATCGCAATTCGGCATATGACGGCGGGCGACTATCCATTCATGACTGGCAGTGAAGAGTGGACGACCGCATACCTCACAAGGTTTGCTCCCGGAATACCGGCACGAGTTCGCAACGAGATGGCCAAGCGTATTGTTGTGGGCGCTTGCGCGTGACCGCTCGCGGCACTAGCCCTGCTACCTGGGGGTACGGTGCTGCGCGATGGATACAAAAAGATTAAATCTTTTGCTGAGCGCTTTTTGTTTCAAGGTCTGCTCGAAGTTTTCGGCAGTGGCTTCGGGGCAGTTCTTCGCTCACGCTGCTGAACCAGCCTCCGGGGATCGTGGTGCAGCGTCACCGTCAATCGGTGATTGGATCGGCGCCACATTCGAGGCACGTGCGGAAGCGTCTACACGGGGTCACTGACGATCCGCTCGCCATCATTTGATTCACCTCGCGCGGGATTCGTTGGGCCGTGCCCGATTTCCAGTCCAATCCTGGGATCTGCTATGCGCCCAGATGAATCTCGGCGTCTGTCATGACGCATTGAACATGCGACATGTCCAGCGAATGTGGCATTAAACATACCGGCTGCCCCAATTGCATTCGTGTTCAGTGCCGATTGCAGCTTCAAACCCACTAACGATGGTTTGTGCGCTAACCGGATAGCTGGTGCTGCTCAGTATCGACCGGCCGCTTCGTCGTCGCCGGCGTGGCGATGAGCGTCCAGGCTCGTGAGCCGTTCGTTGGAGCTCGGGGGCGCGGCGGCGCGGGGGTCGCCATGGCGGAGCGCAGCCACCGTCTCGGTCCAGCCGCTTACCTGGTCGCCATTTGTTCGCACCGATCGAGCGCGGCACATCACGGCGCCGGTGATCTGCGGTCGACAAGGGAATCTCCCGGCAACAAACGCGGCCCGTGGGGTTCATGAAGTTTTCCGGGTTTCTGCCACCTGTGCAATGCGCCGAATTCGTTGCTTCGAGCAATTGTCGCAGGTGCCACGCGCTGTCAGGTTCCGGCGGTTTTCGCAGAACGAGATTCAAAAGTGCTGCGCTGCAACGCATTTCGTGGTCGTAAGGCGGTTGCGGCACTGTGCCCCGAGCGCTCGATTGACGGTATAAAAGACCGCACAGTCGGCGTTGCAGAAGCGTTGAACCTTATGCATAATCAGGGCTTCATCGCCGACCAAAAGGTGTGGCAGTTGCTGTTATTTCGCTTCTAGCGCACAATTTGCCAGTAGAACTGGACGAATGGAACACAATGAGCGCAGCTCAAGGCTGGAGCCCGGATAAATATCTGAATCCGAATACGGGCACCGTCGGCGTGTCGGTGGCGATGAGATCTCCCGCTGACGTCCCGGGGCTGGCGCGCGCGGACCGAAGCTGGACGCACTTCCAGGGGGGATTCGATCCCACTGTTCTGCCGCCGATCCTGGAGGGCGCACAAACATGACAGTCAGCACAGACGTAGGCGACGACGACGGACCCACCCAGCGTGAGCGATTGGATCTATTGGTCACCGACGTGGCCACGACGTTGATGGGTGTCGTCGCGTCGGACATGGTGTCGACGACTGAGGGTGTGCTGGACGACTTACGCCACTTCTTCGGCGTCGATCATGTGAGCCTTCGGCACACCGATCACCACCTTCGGGCGTCGGTTTTGATCGCCGAATCGCCGCCACGGTCCGCCACGTCGCATCCCGATCCATCGGACATCATCTACTTCGAAAGCGCCGGCCCGGTTGTCGAATGGGCCGAGCAGGGTGTGGAACCGCGCGTCGAGCGCCCGGGCGGCGAGGCCGGGGGCGTCTCGTTTCTTGCAGCTCCGCTGGTTTCGGGCGACCGGCCGACGGGCTTCCTCAACCTGAGCAAGTCTGGCGACCGCGCGTTCTCGAACGCCGAGGTCGACGCGATGCGGGCGATCGCCGCGCTGTTCGCGCAGCTGAAGGCCCGTATCGAGGCTGAAGAGCGCTTGCTGTACACCGCGCAGCACGACGACCTCACCGGCTTGTCGAATCGTCGAGCACTACTCGAATACATGGAACAGCGGCTGCAGGCCGGCCAACCCGGTCCGGTTGCGACCTTGTTCATCGACCTCGATCGGCTGAAGGCTCTCAACGACTTTCTCGGTCACACCGCGGGCGATCAGTTCATTCATGCACTGGCCAAGCGCTTACGCGATCAGACCGATCCGCACGACATGATCGCGCGGCTGGGTGGTGACGAGTTCGTCATCGTTCCCGCGAAGCCGATGACTGCCGCGGAAGCGGAAAAGGAAGCCGAACGCGTTCGGCAACTCGTCGGCGAACGAGTCGTACTCGGCGGCGAGAAGGTCAGCCGAAGTGTGTCGATCGGTGTGGCAGTCGGGACACCCGGGCAGACTTCGGTCACCGATGTGCTGCGCCAAGCCGACCATGCGGTGCTGGCCGCGAAAACGGCAGGCGGCAACGGAATTGCTGTCTTCACCGATGAGCTGCGCACGATGTACGCGCTGCGCGACGATGTCGAATTGCATCTGCGGCACGCGGTGGAGAACAACGCCCTGTTGCTGCATTACCAGCCCGAGGTCGACCTCCGTACCGGCAAGATTCTCGCCGTCGAGGCGCTGGTCCGTTGGCAGCATCCCACGCGCGGGTTGCTGCTTCCTGGCACGTTCATCGAGGTCGCCGAAGCAACGAATGTCGCGGGCGAACTCGGTCGTTGGGTGATTCGGGAGGCGTGCCAGCAGTTCGCGCAGTGGCGGGCGCAGGGGATGGCGCTGGACCTGGTCATGCGGATCAACGTCTCGCCCGTGCAGCTGGTCAGCCTCGATTTCGTGTCGACGGTGGCAAAGGTGCTGATGGAGTTCGGCTTGGCCGGTAGCTCGATCTGCCTCGAGATCACCGAACACGTCGTCGTTCAGGACTTGTCGCGGACTCGCATCACCCTCGAAGGGCTCAGAAGGATCGGCGTTCAGGTCGCGATCGACGACTTCGGGACCGGCTACAGCTCGCTGTCACATCTCAAGGCGCTCACCGTCGGGGCGCTCAAGGTCGACCAAGGCTTCGTGCACCGGCTCGGCCACGATACCGACGACCTCGCGATCGTGAAGTCGATCGTCGGTCTGGCAAAGTCGTTCGACCTCGACCTGGTAGCCGAGGGCGTGGAAACCGAGATCGCGGCACGGACGCTCGTCGATCTCGGCTGCTACCGCGCCCAGGGTTTCCTTCTCTCACGACCGCTGCCGCCCGTCGAAATTGCGAAGCTGCTCAAGGTCGGTTCGTTGCCGCTGAATTTTTTGGACCGACGAAACGTTTCCTGATACGTGACTGCAACCCCCGTTGTCGCGCCAGCCGTTCGGCGCCGGCTCCACCCTGCCTGGCTCGTCGCAGCCACCGCGTTCATCGCGCTGATCGGTGCGGCGGGATTCCGCGCTGCGCCAGGCGTTCTCATGGTCCCGCTGGAGGACGAGTACGGCTGGTCGCGCGGTCTGTTGTCGAGTGCGGTCGGCGTGAACCTGGTGCTCTTCGGCCTGACTGCGCCGTTTGCGGCTGCGCTGATGGACCGCTTCGGCATTCGCCAGGTGATCACTTGTGCGTTGGTGCTGATTTCGGCTGGCAGTGGGCTGACCGTCTTCATGACCGCAAGCTGGCAGTTGGTGTTGTTCTGGGGTGTGCTGGTGGGCCTCGGCACCGGATCGATGGCGTTGGCGTTCGCCGCGACGGTCGCGAACAGATGGTTCGTCAAACGTCGCGGGTTGGTGATGGGCGTCCTCACTGCGGGCAGCGCCACCGGACAGCTGATTTTTCTGCCGATGTTGGCATGGGTGGCCGAGCGGTCCGGGTGGCGGACGTCCGCGCTGATCATCTCAGCGGCGGCTCTGCTGGTCGTTCCGCTGGTGATTCTGTTTCTCCGCGACTATCCGATCGATCGCGGGGTCCGTGCGTACGGCGATCTCACCGCCGAGCCGATGGTGCGGCCACCGGCGGGACGGGGAGCGGCATCGCGAGCGATGACCGCACTCTTCGACGCAGCGAAGACCAGGACGTTCTGGGCGCTGACCATCGGATTCGCGATCTGCGGAGCGACGACGAACGGCTTGATCGGGACCCATTTCATCCCGTCCGCACACGATCATGGCATGGCCGAAACTACTGCTGCGGGCCTGCTGGCTGTAGTCGGAATCTTCGACATCGCGGGGACGATCGCGTCGGGCTACCTCACCGATCGGGTGAATCCCCGTGTGCTCCTTGCAATTTACTACGGCTTTCGGGGCGTGGGGCTGATGCTGCTGCCGCTACTGCTCTCGGACGCCGTGCACCCGAGCATCGTGGTATTCGTCGTCGTGTACGGGCTCGACTGGGTCGCCACGGTGCCGCCGACCGCGGCGCTGTGCCGGGAGGCGTTCGGCGACACCGGGACCATCGTCTTCGGTTGGGTGTTCGCGGCGCATCAGATCGGCGCGGCCTTCGCGTCGGTAGCCGCCGGGTTCGTTCGGGACGCGACCGGTCAGTACACGATTGCGTGGTTCGGCGCGGCCGGAATGTGCGCCATCGCCGCTGTGGTGTCGCTCGGAGTGGGCGCCCCCGCGCGGAGCGACGGCAACTGAACACTCCCATTTCCGGTGCCGTTCACGTTCCGTTCTGCTCTCGGGGTGTCGGCGCAGGGACGATCTGGCGGTGCGGATCATTCAGGTCGCGAACTTCTACGGCCCTCGTTCCGGCGGGCTACGGACCGCGCTGCACCATCTGGGCGCCGGTTACGTAGGCCACGGGCACGAGGTCGTGCTCGTCGTGCCCGGACCGCGCCGCACCGAAGAGGTGCTTTCCAACGGCGTTCTGCGGATTACCGTTCCCGCGATGGCCATCCCAGGTACCGGTGGCTACCGAGCAGCAAATCCTCGGCGAATCGAAGACGTCCTGAGCGGTCTGCGGCCCGACGCGGTCGAGGTGTCCGATCGGCTGACGTTGCGCGGTCTCGGCCGTTGGGCGCGGGCGAGGGGAGTCGCGAGCGTGATGATCTCCCACGAGCGTCTCGACCGGTTCTTTGGCCAGGTACTCCCGAGCACGTCCGCGCAGCGGTTCGCCGACGTTGCCAACAGGCGTACCGCGGCCAACTACGACACGGTCGTCTGCACGACCGAGTTCGCCCGCGAGGAGTTCGACCGCATCGGAGCGACGAACGTCGCCCAAGTGCCGCTCGGCGTCGACCTCGATCTGTTTCGGCCGGGTCGCCACGACGCACGGTTGCGGTCCAGCTTGGCCGAGTCGTCGCGTCCCTTGCTCGTGCATTGCGGCAGGCTCTCGGTGGAGAAGCGGGTGGATCGCAGCGTCGAGGCCGTTGCCGCGTTGGGGCGCCAAGGGCTCGACGTCCGGCTCGTCATCGCCGGCGACGGACCGCGGCGCGAATCCCTCGAGCGACGTGCCCGGGGCCTGCCGATCACGTTCACCGGGTTCATCAACGATCGGGCCACATTGGCGACGCTCCTCGCGACCGCGGACGTCTCGCTTGCCCCTGGTCCGCACGAGACTTTCGGACTCGCCGCTCTCGAAGCGCTCGCCGCGGGCACGCCCGTCGTCGCCTCTCGGTCGTCGGCGTTGGCAGACATCCTCACCGCCGAATGTGGTGCTGTTGCAGACGACAACCCGACCTCGTTCGCCAACGCAGTGCACGACGTACTGACCATGCCGCTCGACGGTCGGCGACGTGCCGCTCGTCACCGTGCCGAGCAATTCGGCTGGCCAGCGTCGGTCGACGGCATGTTGGCCGCGCTCGCGCTGGAACGGATCGGCTGAGCGCAGGTACCCTACGGATGACCAATGTCGGCGCGGACGGGTAGGGATTGAGACAACGAGTGGTCAGCACCTTGAACGAGAAGAAGACGCTGGTCACCGGCGCCGCAAGTGGGATCGGTCGGGCGACCGTGCTCGCGGCCGCGGCCGAGGGCGCCGAACTGTTCCTCACCGACGTCAACGAGGACGGTCTCAAAGAGACCGTTGAGCTGGTGAATGCGCGAGGCGGGACCGTCAGTTTCACGAAGGCGCTCGACATCACCGACTACGACGCCGTCACCGCGTTCGCGGCCGAGATCCACGATCAATTCGGCAGCATGGACATCGTCATGAACGTCGCGGGAATCTCCACCTGGGGCACGGTCGAGAACCTCGAGCATCGGCACTGGAAGTCGATCATCGACGTGAATCTCATGGGGCCCATTCACATTATCGAGAACTTCGTGCCCGAGATGGTCCGTGCCGGACGTGGCGGGCATCTGGTCAACGTGTCGTCTGCGGCCGGTCTGTTGGCCCTGCCGTGGCACGCTGCTTACAGCGCAAGCAAATTCGGCTTACGCGGACTTTCGGAAGTACTGCGGTTCGATTTGAAGCGCCACAACATCGGCGTCCACCTCGTGGTACCCGGCGCGGTCCGTACGCCTTTGGTGAACTCGGTCGACATCGTCGGCATCGACCGCAACGATCCCACTGTCGCGAAATACATCCACATCTTCGAGAAGCGCGCGATCTCGCCGGAACAGGCCGCGAACGCAATCATCAACGGCATCAAGCGAAATCGTTTCATGGTCTACACGTCGTTCGATATTCGTTTCGGCTACTGGTGGGCGCGAAAGTTTGCCCCGCCCTACGAATTTGCGATGCAACTGGCGAACGACCGGTTCAGTAAGTTCTTACCGCCTGTCTAGCGCCTGCGGGGCTTGTTCAACGAAACGTCGAGAACCCTTGCGCCAGGCCCCAATTCGCCCAGGCGGTCGTGCGCGTTGACGAGCGCACAGCTGCCGAGGGACAAGCAGCCGCACCCGATGCAGCCGTCGAGACTGTCGCGCAGCCGCGTCAGCTGATCGATCCGCTCGTCGAGATTCGCGCGCCAGTCGGTCGAGAGCTTCGCCCAGTCACGCCGGGTCGGTGTGCGGCCGTCGGGCAGGTTTTCCAGCGCCTCGCGAATCTCGCTGAGCGGTATGCCGACTCGCTGCGAGATTCTGATGAACGCGACGCGCCTCAGCGTTTCCCGGTGGTAGCGGCGCTGATTGCCGCTGGTCCGCCTACTGGTGATCAGGCCTTCACGCTCGTAGAAATGCAATGCCGAGACAGCCACTCCGCTGCGTTCGGAAAGCTGGCCCGGAGTGAGCTCCTTCGCCTTCCAGTCGGGCATTTGCGCATCACGAGCCATGAACTAAACAATACTCGAGGTTGCGATTGGGCTTACCGTAGTTGGATGGGTGCAGATCCCGCCGTGAAGCTCGGCGCAAACTCCGAAGTCGGGAAGTTGCGTGCCGTCCTGCTGCATCGCCCTGGCGATGAGCTCAAGCGGCTGACGCCGCGAAACAACGACCAACTGCTCTTCGACGGATTGCCGTGGGTCGAGCGAGCCCAGACCGAACACGACGCGTTTGCGGAGGTTCTGCGCAGCAGGGGCGTCGAGGTCCTGCTGCTGGCAGACATGCTGACCGAGACCCTCGACGTCAGTGGCGCCGCGCGCTACCAGGGCATTGCTGCGGCGGTGAATTCGCGACGGCTCGGGCATGCGCTGGCGAACGAGCTTTCGGCATTCCTGCGACGGGTCCCGCCGCAGGAATTGGCGACGATCCTCACCGCTGGAATGACATTCGACGAACTGCCGATCGGTCCGAGCGAGATGTCGCTGGTCAGGCGCATGCACCACGGCGCCGATTTCGTCATCGATCCGCTGCCGAACTTGCTGTTCACCCGCGATTCCTCGTTCTGGATCGGCGATCGCGTGGCGATCACGTCGCTCGCACTGCCCGCCCGGGTTCGCGAAACGTCGTTGACCGACCTGATCTATGCGTTCCATCCTCGCTTTCTCGGCGTGCGACGGGCGTACGAGTCGCATACCGCTCCGGTCGAGGGCGGTGACGTCCTGCTGCTCGCACCCGGTGTCGTCGCCGTCGGCGTCGGGGAGCGGACCACACCCGCGGGGGCGGAAGCGTTGGCCCGCAGCCTGTTCGACGACGAGCTCGCCCACGCTGTGCTGGTGGTGCCGATCGCCCAGACCAGGGCGACGATGCACCTCGACACGGTCTGCACGATGGTCGATCGCGACGCGGTCGTGATGTATCCCGCTGTGCAGGACACCTTGTCGGCCTTCACGATTCGGCGTGAGGACACCGGCGTGACGATCCACGGTCCGGCCCCGTTCCTCGAAGCCGCCGCCGCGGCGATGGGGATCGGCAAGTTGCGAGTCATCGACACCGGCCTCGACAACATCACCGCCGAACGTGAGCAATGGGACGACGGAAACAACACGCTCGCACTGGAACCCGGTGTGGTCGTCGCCTACGAACGCAACGTCGAAACGAACGCGCGCCTGGAAGCCTCGGGTATCGAGGTCCTGCGGATCTCGGGCTCCGAACTCGGCTCCGGCCGCGGCGGTCCGCGGTGTATGTCGTGCCCGATAATCCGCGATCGTTTGTGAGCACAAACAATCCAAGTGTTACAGGATCTCGCTGACCGTCGCTGCGGGGCGGGCGAGGCGAGTGCCCTTGTCTGTCACGACGATCGGGCGTTCGATGAGGATCGGGTTGGCGACCATCGCGTCGATCAGGGCGTCGTCGTCGGCGTTGGCGAGGCCGAGTTCGGCGAAGATCGGCTCGCGTCGGCGGATGGCTTGGCTGGGGCGCAGACCGGCGTCGTCGAGCAGCTTCCGCAGTCCGTCACGGCTCGGGGGAGTGTCCAGATATTTGATTACGGTCGGCTCGATTCCAGCGTCCCGAATCATGCCCAGTACCGTGCGAGACGTGTTGCAGCGCGGATTGTGATAGATCGTCGCGGTTTTCGCCATGGGTGACATTGTGCCCGGTGCTGCCGCGGCAGTGAGATTGAGGAGGACTGCGATGGCCGTCGAGCTCGGCCGGATACACATCGACCACGATTCACCTGCTACGCCGCCGTTCGAGCAGTTGCGGCGAGCGGTCATCGAGCAGGTCCGGCGCGGTCACCTGGTGGCTGGCACGAAGATTCCCACCGTGCGCAAACTCGCGGCCCAACTCGGTCTGGCGCCGAACACCGTTGCGCGCACGTATCGCGAGTTGGAGCAGGACGGTGTCATCGAGACGCGCGGGCGGCAAGGCTCGTTCGTTGCCTCGAGCGGGGATCCGACACGTGACCTCGCTGGCCGGGCGGCGACAGCGTACGTCGCCGAAATTCGCCGTCTCGGGCTGAAGGATCGTGACGCAACGGATTTCGTGGTCGCGGCGTTGAAGGACCACGACGGTCAGTAGTGCTACCGCCAGCTAGGTAGCCATAGCTCGTTGTTCCAGGTGGACAGGCTGATCGGCATCGCGGTCAGAATAGGCCAGAGCCACGCGAAGTTGGCGACGACGACGCCGAGGTAAAGGCAGACGGCAAGCAGACCAGTCCCGCGGCGTTCGTCCGGATTGGCTGCCTTGCCGAGTACGTCGCCGAGGGTGAGCGCGATGGTCATCACCATGAACGGCGCGAGCGCGACGGCGTAGAAGTAGTACATCTGCCGGTCAAGGGTCGTGAACCATGGCAAAAGCGCGGCCGCGTAGCCGACGAGAGCGAAGCCGTAGCGCCAGTCGCGGCCGACGATCAGTCGCCACAGGCCCCAAGCCAGCACCGGCAGGCTGATCCACCACATGGCCGGCGTACCGACAAGCATGATCGCTCGCACGCACGGCGGCTCACCGCAGCCTTTGATCTGCTCGCCGTCGCCGTAGTAATAAAGCATCGGCCGTAGCCCCATCGGCCAGGTCCATGGCTTCGATTCCCAGGGGTGGCGATTGCCTGCCGAGTTGGTCAGCTCTTCGTGGAATTTCAGTACGTTTCCGCTGTAATACCAGAGCGATCGCAACGCGTCGGGCACGAACGAGAAGGTGCCGCCGGTGCCCACCTGAACGCCGACCGCATGCCGATCGACCCCGGTTTCGCTAGCGAACCACGCCCAGTAGGTCGAAAGATAGACACAGACCGGCACGACGACGAGTGCGTACAGCGCCGGACCGAGATCGCGAATTCCGGTGCCGAGCCATGGCCGGCGGACCCCGTAGGCGCGGCGGCTCGCGATGTCGAACGCGATCGCTGCGACGCCGAAGAATGCGACGAAGTAGATCCCCGACCACTTTGTGCCACAAGCGAGTCCGAGGAGAACACCCGCGCCGAACCGCCACCACCGAACACCGAACCGTGGCCCGAAGGCGGTGTCGTCCATTCGGCCCTCGGCGCGGACCGTAGCCAGCCGTTGCCGAACTTGATCGCGGTCGACGACCAGGCAACCCAGCGCCGCGGTAGCGAAAAGCGCGAGGAAAATATCGAGCATCCCGAGCCGCGACGAGACGAATGTGACGCTCTCGCAGATCATCAGGATGCCTGCGATCGCGCCGATCATCGTGGAGCGGCTGAACCGGCGGACGATGCGAACGACGAGCAGGACGATGAGCGTCCCGGCCACTGCGGCCGAGAATCGCCAGCCCCACCCGTTGTAGCCGAACATCGCTTCACCGAGCGCGATCAGCTGCTTGCCCACCGGCGGGTGGACGACAAGTCCGTACGCCGGGTTGTCTTCGATCCAGCCGCCGGTCAGCACCTGCCACCCTTGGGGCGCATAGTGCTTCTCGTCGAATACCGGGGTCCCGCCCTCGGTGGGGGTATACAGCAGGGTGAATCGAGTCACTGCTGCGATCAAGGTGAGGAAACCGGTCACCAGCCAGCCGCGAAGCCGATCTGTCGGACCGAAATCATCGACTGGCCCCAACGGTGCGGGGCTGACGGACTGGATCATGAACGCTCGGCTGGGCGCTCGTCCGACAACAGGGGCACGGGCCGATCGTATGCTGTGCGGCATGACACCCGGTGAGTCGGAGTTGGCGATACGAGCAATCGGGCGCCTCGTGCTTGCCGGGACACCGATGGGTGACGTGGGGGATGCGTCGCAACGATTGCGGGATGCCTTGGGTACCGCGGACATCGTTGCGGCCGAGGACACCCGGCGAATGCGTGCCTTGGCGAAGTCACTCGGCGTCACCGTGACCGGCAGGGTTGTGAGCTTCTACGACCACGTCGAAGCTGCACGCATTCCGGCCCTGATCGAAGACATTCAGGGTGGTGCGACAGTCCTGTTGGTCACCGACGCGGGCATGCCGTCGGTGAGCGATCCGGGCTATCGGCTCGTCGCTGCGTGCGCCGCTGCGGACTTGAAGGTCACTTGCCTGCCCGGACCGTCGGCTGTGACGACTGCGCTGGCGATCTCCGGACTGCCGGTCGAGCGGTTCTGTTTCGACGGCTTTGCGCCGCGCAAGTCTGGGCAGCGCAAGGCGTGGCTGCAGACGCTCGCCGACCAACCGAGGGCGTGTGTGTTCTTCGAGGCACCGCATCGGCTTGCCGACTGCCTTGCCGATGCCGTAGCGGTCCTCGGCGCGGACCGTCGCGCTGCGGTGTGTCGTGAACTGACCAAGACCTACGAAGAAGTGGTTCGGGGAACGTTGGGGGAGCTGGCAGCGTGGGCCGCCGACGGCGTCCGAGGTGAAATCACGGTCGTGCTCGAGGGTGCCGGACCGATCGTTTCGGACCCCGCGGACCTCGTCGAGGAGGTCGAAGCGCTTGTGGCGCAAGGAATCGGGCTCCGCGACGCATGTGCCCAGATCGCCGGCGCGGGCACATCGAAGCGCGAGCTCTACGAGGCGGTGCTCGCTGCACGGCGCGACCAATAGGGAATACCTGCGGTCGTGCCGCAGGTACGCACCCGACGGTGTGATCACCCGTTCGATCCTCCGGGGATTCGCGCGCTTCGCAACTTGCAGAGCTCAGCCGCAGATCGCCGCGGGGTGTGGAGAAGCCTTGCTTCGCGTGCCGTTGCGCAGCGATGCGCGCTCGGCAGCAGCCTGACCGGCATACCAACCTGCGGCATCGACCGGCGAGGTTCGGGTGGCCGTCGTAGTCGGAAACAGCTGCTCGAACGCCCGATCCACCGCCGCGGACTGCTGTGCGAGCACCGGCAGCAGGTCTTCGACAGACACTGCGGACTCGAGCGCAGCCTGCGCTGTTGCGCTCGTCTGCGTCATACGCAGGCGCTGGCCGATCCGGATCGCGAACCCGTAGAGAAATGCCCGGCGGTAGGACTTCGACGAGGCGGCGTCCGGCCCGCCGCCGCGCCGGGCTTCGTCCTGCATCGCCCGGGTTGCCTGCACCAGCAGCGAGGTGAACAGCATCTCGGTCTGTTCGAGGTCGATGGGTGTGCCCACCAAGCTCGCCATGCCGAGCGTGCTGAACCACACGGACCGCACGCGGTTGGCGCCCGCGATCTCCGAGAGCAGCAATGCCTTCTCTTTGATGTAAGGGTTGTCGAGGTGGATCCGGCGACTTTGTACAACAGTCGACGTCGTGCAATCGCGCGACTCGACGAGCGCCGCGGTGACCGCGTACTTGGTCATCAACTCTTGCGCCTTTGCCGTGAAAGTCTCGGCCTCTTCGGCGAACTCGGTGCCCTCGGCCTTTGCCAGCAGACCGCGGATACGGCTCAGTACCTTCGCGTCGACTGCGGCGGCAGGCGCAGCGTGCGCGTCGATGTTCGGCGTGACCCGATGCGCGGGCCACTGCGAAGGCGGCGGGCATTCGGACGCTAATCGAGGCAGCCGTCGCCACAACGCGGTGACTGCGGTGCGCTGCAAGGCAGTTGCCCCAGACGGCGACGGTTGGGCGCCGAGTTCAGCAATCGCGTGTAGATGTTCGAGCCAGCGCTGCGGCGCGCGTTCCGCAGCACGGGTAATCCGGGCGTCGTACAGGATCGCCCAGATGGCCAGCTTGACCTCCCCAGCGCCGAGTGAGCGGCGAGTGACGTGCAGGACGTCGGCTGGTTGCCAGCCGCGTTCGTACACGCCCGTCAGCGCGGTCAGCACGGCGGACCCGTCTGCCGGCCGTGTGACGGAGTGGAGAGGAGTAAGTCGAACATGAGTTCTAGTCGTCATGCCTGAGAGTGTGCATGGCACCACCGACAAACTTTGGATCGAACTATTCGGCCTCCACGAAGCGCGGGAAAACAGGTGCCGGTGGCGGCAACGGAGTGCCCGCGGTGAGTGCGGTTCCGAGGTCGGTGAACTGTCTGTTGTCCGCCTCGACGCCGAGCAGATCGAGAATCTTGGCGGCCGAATCGGGCATGATCGGCTGAACGAGAATCGCAACCACGCGCAGGACCTCCATCGTCACGTAGAGCACCGTCGCCATCCGGGCCGGATCGGTCTTCCGTAGTACCCACGGCTGCTGCGCGGAGAAGTACCGGTTGGTCTCGCCCAGGACCGACCACAGTGCCTCCACAGCGAGATGGATTGCCAGCGAATCGAATTCGGCGCGGACTCGGTCGAGCAGCCCTGCTGCCAGATCGAGCATCGCCTTGTCTTCGGCGGTGAATTCGCCGGGCGTCGGGACCACCGCGTCGCAGTTCTTCGCGACCATCGTCAGCGAACGTTGCGCCAGGTTGCCCAACTCGTTGGCGAGGTCGGCGTTGATCCGCCCGACGATCGCTTCGTGGCTGTAGGCGCCGTCCTGCCCGTAGGAGATCTCGCGCAGCAGGAAGAACCGAACCTGGTCCAAGCCATAGAGATCGACGAGTTCGTGCGGGTCGACGACATTTCCTACCGACTTCGACATCTTCTCGCCCTTGTAGTTGACGAAGCCGTGAGCGAAGACGCGTTTGGGCAACTCGATGCCCGCCGACATCAGGAACGCGGGCCAGTACACGCAGTGGAACCGAGTGATGTCCTTGCCGATGATGTGCAGGTCCGCGGGCCAATACCGTTGGAAGGCCTCGGATTCCGTGTCGGGAAAACCTGCGCCCGTGAGGTAGTTCGTCAACGCGTCGACCCAGACGTACATCACGTGGTCGGGGTGGCCGGGGACCGGCACGCCCCAGTCGAAGGTGGTTCGCGAGATCGACAGGTCACGCAAGCCGCTCTTGATGAAGCTGACGATTTCGTTCCTGCGTGTTGCCGGTTCGAGGTATTCGGGATGCTCGGCGAACAGCGCGAGCAACTTGTCCTGGTACGCCGAGAGACGGAACGTGAAATTCGATTCCTCGGTCCACTCGACCGGCGTCTTCGTATCCGTGGAGATGCGGGTGCCGTCGTCTTGCAGCGTCGTCTCGGCCTCGGTGTAGAACGCCTCGTCCCGCACGGAGTACCAGCCCGCGTACTTGTCGAGGTAGATATCGCCGTTGGCCTCCATGCGGTTCCACAGTTCGACGCTCGCGCGCACGTGGTCGTCGTCCGTGGTCCGGATGAACCGATCGATCGACACGTTCAGCGCGCGGTCGAGTGCTTCGTTGACGTCGGAGTTCCGGGATGCGTACTCGGCGACCGGTATGCCCTCGGCTGCGGCGTTCTGCTGCACCTTCTGACCGTGTTCGTCCGTGCCGGTCATGAAGAAGACGTCGAAGCCGTCGAGTCGCTTGAATCGGGCGACGGCGTCGGCCGAGATCGACTCGTAGGCGTGGCCGACGTGCGGCGCTGCGTTGGGGTAGTCGATTGCGGTCGTGATGTAGAACCCGGGGCGAGCGGAGCGATGGGGAGATGTGCCTGGAGCAGTCATGGTGGCGTTTATGGTAATCGGCGTGAAGTCCGATCGTCCTGCACCTGAGCCTCCCGCGCCGTTGGCGCCGCTGATCGATGCTCATACTCACCTTGACGCGTGCGGTGCGATCGATCCAGACGGGGTGCGGGCGATCGTCGACCGCGCGGCGGCAGTAGGGGTCGGCCGGGTCGTGACCGTCGCGGACGATCTCGCGGCTGCCCGATTCACGGTCGAGGCAGCGCACTGGGACTCGCGGGTGTTTGCCGCGGTCGCGATCCATCCGACGCGGGCGAATGCGCTCGACGACGCCACGAAAGCGGAGATCGAACGGCTCGCGAGCGACCCCCGGACCGTCGCGGTCGGGGAGACCGGCCTCGACTACTACTGGCCCGGCAAGCTCGAAGGCTGCGCCGGTATCGAGGAGCAGGTCGAAGGTTTCCGCTGGCATATCGACCTCGCGAAGCGACTTCGGAAACCGCTGATGATCCACAACCGCGAAGCCGACCACGATCTGCTTGCCGTTCTGCTCGACGAAGGTGCGCCGCCGACGGTGATCTTCCACTGCTTCTCGTCGGACGCGACGATGGCGCTGGCGTGCGTGGAGGCCGGTTACATCTTGAGCTTCTCCGGCACGGTCAGTTTCAGGAATGCGCGCGAGTTGCACGAGGCGGCGAAGTTGGTGCCCGACGAGCAACTGTTGGTCGAAACCGATGCGCCCTACCTCACGCCGCACCCGTTTCGCGGTGCGCCGAACGAGCCGTACTGCCTTCCGTACACGGTCCGGGCGCTGGCGCAGCTGCGGGATCAAGCGCCGGAAGACCTCGCCGCGGCGGCGACGGCGAATGCCGAACGGGTTTATCGATTGCCATGGGCCTAGGCCGCCATTTTTCGTAGGATTTGGCAGGACCAGCGCAATTTCCGCTCATAGCGGAGCCTGACGGCCAACCCGTGATCTAAACACAGGCCTTATGCGGAACTGTTACGGACATACCCTGTGGTCAGGGCGCTGAGGTTGCGATACCCTGCTTAACTCGTTACCGTCTTGTGACCATGTCAGCAATAAGTCGGATCAACCAAACCCGATCGCCGCTGCTGTACGCCGTCGTGGCCGCACTCCTGGCCACCCTCATCATCGGCGGAGTCATGGCGATCGCCAGGCAGAAGTCGGTCACCGTCGACGTGGACGGCGAGCGTATTTCGCTCACCACGATGACCACGGATGTCGAAGGCGCAATCAAGGCCGCGGGCTACTCCGTGAAGGAACGCGACGTTGTTGCGCCCGCGCTCGATGCGAGCATCTCCGACGGCGACACGATTGTCCTGCGCCGCGCACGCGAGGTGAACCTCACGGTCGACGGGCAGGCCCGCACGGTGTGGACGACCGCACTGACTGTCGACGAGGCGCTCGCACAACTCCAGATCGCGAACGACGTGCACACGTCGGCATCGCGGTCGCAGCGCTTGCCGCTCGATGGTGCAGCACTCGACGTGTTGAACCCCCGCGTCGTCCGCTTCGCTGACGCAGGTGGCTCCTTCGGCGATGTCAGGCTCGCAGCGCCCACGGTCGGCGAGTTCCTCGCAGCCAAGGGTGCCCCGCTCGAGCAGCAAGACACCGTGGTGCCTGCGGCGAGCACGCCGCTCACCGACGGTCTCGAAATCACGGTGACGCGCAATCGCACGGTCAACAAGGTCGAGACCCTGCCGCTCGCGCCGCCGGAGAACATCATCAAAGACGAGAAGATGAACATGAGCCGTCGCGTCGAAGAGACCCCGGGAACGCCCGGCGTACAGGACGTGACCTTCGCGGTCAACATGGTCAACGGCAAAGAGGTCGGCCGTAACCAGGTCAGCGCAAACGTGACCGTGCCTGCCCAGCCGAAGACGGTCCGTGTGGGCGCGAAGCCGGGCACCGAGGTCCCCCCGGTCAAGGACGGCGCGATCTGGGATGCGCTCGCACAATGCGAGGCGACCGGCAACTGGGCCATCAACACCGGAAACGGCTTCTACGGCGGCATCCAGTTCGACCAGAACACGTGGGAGCGGCAGGGCGGTCTGAAGTACGCGCCCCGTGCCGACCTCGCGACCCGCGAAGAGCAGATCGCGATCGGCTCCATCACTCAGCAGCGTCAGGGCTGGGGTGCGTGGCCGGCGTGCACGAGTCGCCTCGGGTACCGGTAAATACCCTTCACGCTAGATTTGCGCATGTGACAACCAGTCCGCGCGGCAAAGCAGCTCTCCTCGGTCCGGCCGAGGTCCGTACGCTCGCCGCCGAGCTGGGTGTTCGCCCGACGAAGCAGTTGGGCCAGAATTTCGTCCACGACGCCAACACTGTGCGACGCATAGTGGCCGCTGCCGGCGTCGTCAGCGACGATGTAGCACTCGAAGTAGGGCCTGGGTTGGGTTCGCTCACCTTGGCCCTTCTCGATGTCGCTGGGGCGGTTGTCGCGGTCGAGATCGATCCGGTCCTCGCTGGGCGGCTGCCTGCGACCGTCGCCGAACGCGCCGCAGACCTCGCCGACCGGCTCACCGTCATCACCGCGGATGCGCTGCGCGTGCGGCTCGGCGAGTTGCCCGCGGCACCCACCACGCTCGTCGCGAACCTTCCGTACAACGTCGCGGTCCCTGTCTTGCTGCACCTACTTGCCGAGTGCCCGACCATCCGGACCGCGCTGGTCATGGTGCAGTCCGAGGTCGCGGACCGGCTCGCTGCCCCGCCCGGCAGCCGGACCTACGGGGTCCCGAGTGTGAAGGCGAGCTTCTTCGGGACGGTCAAACGGTCCGGCGCGGTCGGGCGGCAGGTGTTCTGGCCGGTCCCGCAGGTCGAGTCGGGGCTGGTCCGTATCGATCGGTACGCCGATCCGCCGTGGCCGATGGACGTCGAACACCGCAAGCGAGTGTTTACCGTCGTCGACGCCGCATTCGCACAGCGCCGCAAGACGCTGCGCGCCGCGCTCGCCGGTTGGGCGGGTTCGGCTGCCGAAGCCGAGCGGCGGTTGGTCGCAGCGGGCATCGATCCCTCCGCCCGTGGCGAAACATTGCCGACCGCCGACTTCGTGCGCCTCGCCAACTGTGAGTGAGTCTGGCCCCTCTGGCCGCTAACTTCGTGGGATTCCACTCGGCTGCCGAGAGGATCCCACCTTTCATGTCGCTCGGTGCGTTGGGATTGGCCCAAATCCCACTCCCGCAGCGCATTTTGTTCGACGCAAGCGCAATTGCGTATGTGTGGAACAAAATGCCGTGCGTCATGAGCGTTGCCGACCGAGGAGGTGGTGCGCCCCGCGAACTGTGCGTGATTTTCACCCCTGTGGGGGTGAGACGCGCGCACGGGTCAGGCGGTGACCGTGAATTCCGCGGTCCGTACGACGTCGCCGTGCTTGAAATCGAAGAACAAGCGATAGCTGGCTGCCGATGGTGCTTCGGCATGGAATTGGACGGTCGGGCCTGGGCTGCTGGCGTTTTCGGGGTGCACGTGCAGGTAGGCGAGGTCGGTCGCTCGTAAGGCGACGAGGTGTCCGTTCGCTCCAAGGTACGGCTGCAGATCGGTGACCGGTTGGCCGTCCCGTGTGACCGTGAAGCCCAATGTTCCACCGGCGACGGTCAGGTCGCCCTCGAGGGTGACCGTATACCCGTCGACCTCGAAGGTCCGTGAAGGCGCAGGCAACGGTCGGTGCTCGAATGTCCCGCCGACGCTGACCGCTGAGCTCAACGTCAGCCTGCCCGGACCGCCGGTCGGCTCGAAATCGGCGAACACGCGATAGTTGCCGCCGGTAGGCCAGGTCCAGTCGATCGACCAGATGCCGTCTGCGCTCATCGTCGGATGTACGTGCCGGTATTGCGCAGTATCGGACCGAACCACGATGAGGTGCAGCTGTTTGTCATGCTCGGTGTCGAATGCGGTGACGGGTTTTCCGTCGCTGCCGGTGATCGTGAAGGTCAGTGCGCCAGGCGCATTCGCTGCCGAGGGCGAGGAGAGTCCGGCAAGGGTGTAGCCGGACTCGGTACTCTGCAGGCCGTAATCCGGCGTGGCCATGCCTGCCATGTCGTGGTCACCGTGTTGCTTTGATTCGCTCGGTTCACTCGGTCCGCCGACCACTTTGCCGATGCCGAGGGCGGCCGCGAATACGACGACCAGCCCGGCGACGAATGCGATGACTTTCGTCGAGGTCGACATCAGAGCGGAGCCGCTTCGTAGCCGGCCTCGTCGACTGCGGCGATCACGTCGTCGTCGGACAATTCGCGTGAACTCGCGATCGACAAGAGGCCGGACTGCAGGTCGACCTCGACCGACTCGACTCCGGCCAGTTTCGTGACCTCTTCACGAACAGATGCGACGCAGTGGCCGCAGGTCATCCCGGTGACTGAGTACTGTGTGTTCGTCATGCCTCGAACATACCCCCATGGGGTACCCATCGCAACCACTCAGGATGTGGGGTCGACCGCCGCGGCCGCATATCGCGCGGCGATCCGGGTGTGGCGCTCCGCGATCGATCGGCATTCCTCCCGGAGCTCAGGCGGATCCAGGACCGTGAACTCGACGTCGAACGCGGACAACCACTTTGCGATCGAACTCTGTGAGTCACCGCCGATGACCACGATGCAGTTGCCGTCGTCGGTGGGTTCCAACGAGCCCCAATCCTCGTGCACCATCGGTGCTATCCCGTCGAACGGTGCGTGCAGCAGTACGCGAGCGGTGGCCTTGGTGAACGCTCGGTTGATGCCCCGGGAAACGAACTCGGCAGCTCCGCCCGGTGGTAACGCGCGAGGCGAAAAGCGCGGGCCAGTAGGGATTTTCGGTGTCATGCGATCGACGCGAAACGAGCGCCAGTCCTCACGGCTCAGGTCCCACGCGACGAGATACCAGCGCAGTCCCGCACGGACAACGCGATACGGCTCGACTTCACGGCGACTCTCGGTGCCGTCGTGCGTCTTGTAGTCGAAGCGCAACCGCTCGCGGTTGTGGCAGACCGACGCGATGGTGGCGAGCACGCGCGCCTCGACCGCCGATTTCGCCTGGGGGCGCGCAACGACGTCGACCTGCAACGCCTCCATCCGGTGCCGCAAACGAGAGGGCATCACCTGGCGCAATTTCGTCAACGCGCGGACCGACGGTTCGCCGATACCGACGATCGGTCCGGTCGCGCCGGATTGCAGACCGAACGCCACCGCGAGCACTTCCTCGTCGTCGAGTAGCAATGGCGGCATCTCCGCGCCCGCCCCGAGTTGGTAGCCACCGCCGACACCGACGCTGGCATCGACCGGATAGCCGAGATCGCGCAGCCGATCGACGTCGCGTCGCACGGTCCGGGTGGTGACGTCGAGCCGACCAGCGAGTTCCGCGCCCGACCATTCGCGACGGGTTTGCAGTAGCGACAGCAGTCGAAGCAGTCGCGCCGAGGTTTCCAACATGGTTCAAGAATGCCAGCTATCGAGGACTGAAACTGTCCTAAATCGCTCATAGCGTGAATCTCGAACGTCAACGACGAAGGAGAAATCAAATGATCAAGACGCGAGGTCTGACGAAGACATTCACGAAGGGCAAGTCGACCGTCGAAGCGGTCCGCGGTGTCGATATCGATGTGCGCGAAGGCGAGCTCGTCGCGTTGCTCGGTCCGAACGGTGCGGGCAAGTCGACGACCCTGCGAATGCTCACCACCCTGCTCGCGCCCACATCGGGGACGGCGCACGTCGCCGGATTCAGCATCACCGACGACCGCGACGCAGTCCGGCGGCGAATCGGCTACGTCGGTCAAGGCAGCGGAGCAGGCAACAATCAGCGCGTCCGCGACGAGCTCGTCACCCAAGGCCTCTGCTATGGACTGACCAAGGCGGCATCTCGAGAACGCGCCGAAGAACTCATCGAGGCTCTCGACCTGGGTGAATTCGCCGGCCGCTCGGTCAGCACGCTGTCGGGTGGGCAACGGCGCCGCCTCGACATTGCACTGGGCCTCGTCCACCGTCCGCCGCTACTCTTCCTCGACGAGCCGACGACCGGCATGGACCCGCAATCGCGCGCGAACCTGTGGGAGCACATCCTCCGCATGCGGCGCGAAACCGGAACGACGATCGTGCTCACCACGCATTACCTCGAGGAAGCCGACTCGATGGCTGAGCGCGTCGTCGTCATCGACAAAGGCACCGTGATCGCCGACGACACCGCGGCAGCACTGAAGAACGAGTTGGCGAGCGACCTGGTAGTCGTCACCGTCGCAGATGCGTACGCGGCCACCCGGACCGCCGAGGTCGCGGAGCGAATTGCGTCGGTCCGCGATGTGACGGTCGCCGGCTCGAGCGTGCGAGTGCGGTCGCACCGCGGCGACACGACGATCCCCGAGCTGCTACGCGAAACCGAAGCCGTCGGCGTCCGCGTGAGTGCCGTCGAACTCAGCCGCCCGACCCTCGACGACGTCTTCCTGGGCCTCACCGGCCGCAGCCTGCGCGAAACCCAAACCGTTGCTTGATCATCCACAGACTCGAGAGGAAAACACCATGACCACCCTGCTCCGCGACAGTGTCATCGTCTGCAACCGCGAACTTCGCCCCGCGGCTCGCGATCCCTTCACCGTGTTCTTCAGCCTCACCCAGCCTTTGATTCTGCTTGCGTTGTTCGGTCCGCTGCTCGACGGCATACCTGGCATGGGGGACAAGGTCTGGAACTGGTTCGTCCCCGGCGTTCTCGCCATGATCGCGATCTTCGGCACGTCGATGACCGGCTCGAATCTGCTCCAGGAGATTCACGACGGTTCTCACGAGCGCATGCTCGTCACGCCGCTGCACCGATCGTCGCTGCTGATCGGGCGCGCCTTCAAGGAAATGATTCCGCTGGCCGGGCAGGCGGTGATTATTCTGCTGGTCGCGTTGCCGCTGGGGCTCGACCTGAATCCCTTCGGCGCCGTCGTCGGCATCGTGATCCTCGGCATCTTCGGTATCGGTCTTGGCGCGCTGTCGTACTCGCTTGCCCTGACGGTCCGCAATCAGGACTGGGTGTTCTGGACCGTCCAGCAGACCCTCATGTTCCCGATGCTGATCCTCTCCGGGACCATGCTTCCGCTCGACAACGCGCCCGGCTGGATGCAGGTGCTCGTCAAGGTAAACCCGCTGCGCCACGTCGTCGACACCGAGCGTGCGCTGTTCGCAGGCGACTTCGGGCTCGCGCAGCTGGCTGCCGGAACGAGCGCTGCCGTTGCAGTCGCCGTCGTAGGGTTGTGGGTCGGCAGCCGCGCCATCAAGAACTGAAGACCGCTGTGAGTCTTTTCGGAGTCCGTGGACTCCGGAAAGACTCACAGCTGCGGGGAGATAGGCTGTTCATTTGTGCTCTCCGTCGTCCCGCGCCCCGTTCTGGTGCGCGCACCCGCCAAGGTCAATTTGCATCTTGCCGTCGGCGATCTGAGGCCCGACGGATATCACGAACTCACCACCGTTTTTCAGGCGCTGTCGTTGTGCGACGAGGTTGAATTGGTGCCGGCGAAGGCGCTCACGATCAAGGTCCGCGGCGAAGGTGCTCGCGACGTGCCGACCGACCGTCGCAATCTCGTCTGGAAGGCTGCCACGCGGCTGGCGCACAAGGTCGGGCGAGACCCGCTGGTGGAAATCGTCATCGACAAAGGCATCCCCGTCGCAGGTGGAATGGCCGGCGGCAGTGCCGATGCCGCGGCGACGCTCGTCGGACTGAACGCGCTGTGGCATCTCGACCTCACTCGTGACGAATTGGCCGACATCGCGTCCGAACTGGGCAGCGACGTTCCTTTCTCACTGCATGGCGGCTCCGCCCTCGGCACCGGCCGTGGCGAAAAGCTCTTACCTGTTTTGTCCCGCAACACTTTTCATTGGGTGCTCGCGCTTGCCAAGGGTGGTTTGAGCACGCCGGAGGTGTACCGCGAACTCGATCGGCTGCGCGGCCAGGGGCAACCGCCACGCATCGGCGACGCCCAGAAGCTGATGCAATCGCTCGCGGCGGGTGATTCCGCACAGCTTGCGGCGCTGCTCGGTAACGACCTGCAAGCGGCGGCACTATCCTTGAAACCGGAACTCCGGCGCACCTTGCGCGCTGGAATCAACGCTGGAGCACTGGCGGGGATCGTTTCCGGCTCCGGACCGACCTGTGCATTTCTGTGCGAGAGTGCCGACGCCGCGATCGAAGTCAGCACCGAGCTTTCGGGTGCGGGCGTCTGCCGCAGCGTCCGCGTCGCAGCCGGACCGGTCGGCGGCGCAAAAGTGATCGATCTCGAATCAATCGGTAGGACGTAGTTTGCCCAATCTCATCAATCTCGAGCAGGTCAGCAAGTCTTTCGGCGTCAAACCGCTCCTCGACGCTGTATCGCTCGGTGTCCACGAAGGCGAGCGCATCGGCGTCGTCGGCCTCAACGGTGGCGGTAAGACGACGCTCCTCGAGGTCCTGACGGGACTGGAGGAACCCGATTCGGGGCGCGTCAGCGTTGTCGGCGGGCTACGGATGGCGGTCGTGACTCAGCGCGGTGTACTGCCGCCGGGTTCGACGATCGCCGATATCGTGCTGCATCCGCTCGGTGGCGAAGAAAATGAGTGGGCGCGTGATTCGCGAATCCGCAACATCCTGACCGGCATCGGCATCGACGGTCTCGGTATCGATGCGCTCGTCGACAACCTGTCGGGTGGCGAGCGTCGCCGCGTGGCTCTGGCTGCAGCGCTGGTGCAGGACCTGGACCTCGTCGTGCTGGACGAGCCGACCAACCACCTCGACGTCGAAGGCGTCCAGTGGCTGGCCCAACACTTGCTGACCCGACGCAGTGCCCTCGTCGTCGTCACTCACGATCGCTGGTTCCTGGACACGGTCGCCACGCGGACCTGGGAGGTCGTGGGCGGCAAGGTCGAGAGTTACGAGGGCGGCTACGCCGACTGGATTTTCGCGCGCGCCGAACGAGACCGCCAGGCCGACGCGTCCGAAGCGCGCCGACGAAACCTGGCTCGCAAGGAGTTGGCGTGGTTGCGGCGCGGTCCGCCGGCACGAACGTCGAAGCCGCGCTACCGGATCGAGGCCGCTGAAACTCTGATCGCCGACGTCCCGCCGCCTCGCGACAGTATTTCGCTGGCGTCGTTCTCCCGTCGCAGGCTCGGCAAGGTCGTCATCGAACTCGAAGACGTTCGCCTCGAATCGCCTGATCACCGCGAGTTGGTCAAAGACCTCACGTGGCGGCTGGCTCCGGGGGAGCGGGTCGGACTGGTCGGTGTGAACGGTTCGGGTAAGACGACGCTGCTGCGCGCACTCGCGGGCGACGCCGAGCTCGCCACGGGCCGCAGGATCGAAGGACAGACCGTCAAGATCGGTTGGCTGCGTCAGGAATTGGACGATCTGCCGCTCGGGATGCGGGTACTCGAGGCAGTGCAAGATGTCGCCGAGCGAATGATGCTGGGGGACAAGGAGATTTCTGCCGGTCAGCTGGCCGAGCGGTTAGGCTTCGCGCCGTCACGGCAACGGACCCCGGTCGCCGATCTCTCCGGTGGCGAGCGTCGTCGACTGCAGCTCACCAGGATTCTGATGAGCGAGCCCAACGTCCTGCTGCTCGACGAACCGACCAACGACCTCGACATCGACACGCTGCAGCAGTTGGAAGACGTGCTGGACAGCTGGCCGGGGACCCTTGTCGTGATCAGTCACGACCGTTACCTGATCGAGCGAGTCTGCGATACGACGTGGGCGCTGTTCGGCGACGGCAAGCTGACCAACCTTCCTGGCGGGATCGACGAGTATCTCCGTCGGCGGGCCATCGACCAGGCGCCGGCGGCCACACCGACGAGCACGTCATCGGCGCCGACGAACGCCGCGGCTCACCGGGCCGCGCGCAAGGAGCTGAGCAAGCTCGAGCGCACGGTCGCGAAGTTGGACGAACGCGAGCTTGCGCTACACGCCGAGCTTGCCGATGCGGCGACCGCACCGGAGCGACTGAGTACCCTCGGCGCCGAACTGAAGAAGGTCAGGGCCGAGAAGGAAGCGGCCGAAGAGCGTTGGCTGGAGTTGGCCGCCGAACACGAGTGACGGGTGCGGTCAGGTGCGCTTCGCAGCGTCGACCGCAGCCGAAAACAGTGCGGTGACCATCGCGCTTTCTTTGGCGAGGAAGTTGAGCAACTCGCTCTGTTCACCACGTGCGATCGCGGCATAGGCGCAGAGCGGGCAGGAACCGCGCCCACCGCACTCGGCGCTGTTCGGGTGTTCCTCGACGATCTGCTGCACGAACGGTGCCACGCGCTTGACCATGCCCTCGGCAAAGGAGGCCATTCCCTGGATCTGATCGGGCGTCATGCGGCACCTCTTCCAACCTCGACCCATATGAGGATAGGACGCAAAGTGCGTGTGAAACCGAGTAACGGCGAAATGGCCGAAAATTTCGCGCGCACGCACCTGGATCGACCGATCATTCGGAGTTCACCGAAAGGTTGCCGAATCGGCCCCGGACCTGCCGACTCTCGGATTTACTAGCGCAATGAAATGGAACCGCGCCGCCCTGTCTGCGCTGCCAGTTGCCGGTATCGCGGGCCTCGCCGCGTGGGACCTCACACAGAAGAAGCACGCGCTGCTTCGAAACTTCCCTGTACTCGGGCACATGCGTTACCTGCTCGAAGAGATCGGTCCTGAGCTGCGGCAATACATCGTCACGAGTAACGACGAGGAGCGCCCGTTCAGTCGAAACCAGCGGCGCTGGATCTACGCGTCGTCGAAGCTGCAGAACAACTATTACGGTTTCGGCACCGACAACAACATGGAGTACACGCAGGGGTACCCCATCATCAAGCACCGCACGTTCGCAGACATTTCGCCGGGCACTGGGGCACACACGGGCGAAGAGGATTCGATTCCGAGCGCGAAGATTCTCGGCGGGCCACGTGGCCGGGCCAAGGCCTTCCGGCCTGGGTCGATCGTCAACATTTCTGCCATGAGTTTCGGTTCCATGTCCGGCGCGGCGATCGAGGCCATCAACCGGGGAGCTGGGCTGGCGGGGTGCTTGCACAACACCGGCGAAGGCGGTCTGTCGCCGTACCACCGCCAAGGTGGTGACCTCACTTTGCAGATCGGCACGGCCTACTTCGGATGTCGCGACGACAAGGGACGCTTCGAGATCGAGAAGCTCAAAGATGTCGTCGCGAGCGGACCGGTCAAGGCGATCGAGATCAAGCTGAGCCAAGGAGCCAAGCCTGGCCTCGGCGGGATGTTGCCCGGCGCGAAGGTGAGCGCCGAGATCGCGGAGATCCGCGGGATTCCCGTGGGTAAGGACTGCGCAAGCCCGTCCCGGCACGCCGAGTTTCACGACGTGGACAGCATGCTCGACTGGGTCGAGCTGATCGCGACAGAGACTGGGCTCCCGGTCGGTATCAAGTCGGCCGTCGGCAACCTCGACTTCTGGCACGACCTGGTTGCACAGATGTCGTCCACGGATCGCGGTGTCGACTTCATCACCGTCGACGGGGGAGAGGGCGGAACAGGTGCCGCCCCACTGATTTTCAGCGAATCGGTGTCCTTCCCATTCCGGGTCGGCTTCACCGAGGTCTACAAATGCTTCGCCCGCGCCGACCTGACCGACAAGGTGACCTTCATCGGGTCCGGCAAGCTCGGTTTGCCAGGAAACGCGGTCGTGGCGTTCGCGCTCGGCGCGGACATGGTCAATGTGGGCCGCGAAATCATGCTGTCGATCGGCTGTGTCCAAGCGCAGAAGTGCCACACCGACACCTGCCCGACCGGGATCACGACACAGAACAAATGGCTGGCGCGCGGCTTGGATGCCGAGTCGAAGTCGGTCCGGGCGGCGAACTACATCAAGACGCTGCGCCGCGACCTGCTCAAGGTGTCGGAAGCGTGCGGCGTCGCGCATCCGGGACTGATCTGCACCGACGACCTCGACATCCTCAACGGTCTGGAATCTGCGACGTCGTTGCGGACCGTCTACGGCTACGAACCGGATTGGGGAACACCGTCGGCTGCTGACAAAGCCGAGATCACGCGACTGATGACAAGCGCTTCGCACGGAAAAGCCGCGCCGGTATCGGCAACGTCGATGTGAGCTAGACCCAGCCCACGTACATCACGCCGAATGCGACGTTGACTGCCGTGAACATCAGCGTGATGACGACGGACGCTTTGACGACGGCCTTCGGGCCGTGTGCCCGACTCAAAAGCAGGTGGTAGGCGCCGATCAGGATCGGTGCGGCGACGATCTGGATGCCGAGCATCCGATGTGGGATGACATAGTCGCTCGCGGACAGCACGATTGCGATCACGCAGGATGCAGCCATTGCGCCCAGGCCGATGTAGTGGGCTCGTGCGCGCCCGAGGCGAACTCCGCTCGTCGTGTATCCGCTTGCAACATCGGCGTCGTAGTCGGCGAGAGTGGTCGGCAAGTACAGAGCGGTGCCGACGAGCAGGCCTTCGACAACCATGATCCATGGGAAGTCGACTATCGGTTGCGCGACGCTCCACCCTGCGACAAGCGCCAGACCGCCGACCGCGACCGCATTGGTCGCGACGTCCCAGCCGGGCCGAGTCTTCAGCCGTAGTGGCGGCACGCTGTATGCCCAACCGAGCGCCAGCCAGAGCAGGGTCATCACCGTGATCGGGAACCCGATCGTGATCGCGACACCGAGCGCCACGGCGCCTGCGACGTAAGCCAGCTTCGTCGCGTTGTTCGCCGACATTCGTCCGCTGGCGACCGGCTTGCCGACCTTGCGTGGATTGTGCAGGTCCCCAGGCAGATCCGACGCATCGTTGATGGCGAGGATAGCGAGCCAAGCGAGCGGACCCATCAACAGAATGCCGGTGGCCAGCGGCCGGATGTCTGCGAAGCAATCGCCGGTAAGGGGTGTGCAACTTGCCGGAAGGAAGCGATGGGTGGCGAGCACATAGCCGAGACAGAACGGCAAGAGGGAGGTGATCCAGACGCTCGGCCGCGACAACGCAACCAGCGCTGCCAGTCGTCGAACGAGCGGATGAGTCGGGCGGGCTTCGGTCACCATCTACGTCACCGCCTCTCGACTCGACCGAGTCGAGCGTATCAAGCCAAGATCACTTCGCTATCCGGAAAAGCAAGCGAGGCCGGCTGATCAGCCGGCCTCGCTTGGACTGAAACTCAGTGATGCTTGGGCGCGTACACGCGCCGTCCCTTACCGATGATGTTGTCGTTGTACGAGCTGTCCGCCCAGCCGCCTGCGTCGTAGCCTTCGAGCGTGAAGCAGGCTTCGGTGAACTGCTTCCCGAACAGCGACAGGTAGATGCTGCGGTACACATCCATGGTCTTCTTCGCCTTCTCCTGCGCCTCCATCGCCTTCGCGTGGGCCGACAGGAGCGAGTAACGGCGGTAGTCGTCCACCGGCTCCTCGGAGAAGCGAACAAGTCCAAGCCGGTTCAGGTTGGCGAGGTAGTGCTGATCGCGGTCCGGCCACGCGCAACCTGCCATGTCCGCGATGTAGGAGATGCCTCCTGCGATCCGCTCGGACCCTTTCATGAGGAAGGTCTTCGTCCGGATGTCGATGGCAGGCTGAGGTCCCGCGACGGCGAGGAAGCGCAGGATTCGCGCCTCGTCGGGTACGAGGGAATCCAGGATCTGCTTGAACGCAGGGTGCTGCTCACGCGGTTGCGCGGCGACGTTCCAGGAGATGTCGATCAGCGCATCGCCTTGTGCACGAAGGTCGCGGGCAGTGGCTCCCTTGCCGAGGGCGATGCCGCCAACTCGCTCTTCCATGCCGAGTGCGGACCATGCCGCCGACCGGACTTGTTCGACTCGTTGATCGACGATCTCGGTGATCGGTTCGCCCGTGCTGATGTCGTGGGCAATTTCGTTGGCCGTGTCGATCGAACCCTTGGTTATTGCGCCGAGGGTCCGCATGAACGATTTTCCAGCGAGCTTGGCGAGACCGGCAGCGTCGGTGGGGTTCGTTCCGGCTTCGGCTCCCGCCCGCGCAAATTCGCCGGCTATCCCGCCGCCATTACCGACTTTGGCGGCGGCACCTGCGGCGACAGCAGCCGCACCGCTCGCTTGCGAGGTGAGATTGCCGAAGAGGCTGCCGTCAGAAGTGGGGGCGGCGACATCCTCTCCAGTCTGTTCTTTTTCGTCGTCCGGGGCAGCGTGAGTCATGACTTATGCTCCAAAGATCAGAAGGTGAACGGCGCCGACAACAACTCCGAGTAGTCCGCCGTGCAGATAGAGCAGCCAGGCGTCCTGTTCGATTGCGGCGTACAGCATTTCCATGAAGTCCGCCGGCGCCATTTCCCGGAGCTTCTGGGTAGCGAATTTGTCGATCTTTTCGGACTGCACTTTGTTGAATTCGGTGTCGTCCATCAACTTCGGCGCCATGTCCAGCGCGGCTCCGCCCGATCCGGTGAGGATCGAATCGAATTCACGAGCACCGACCGCGACTCGGAGCATCGACTTCATCGGCCCGAGGATTCGACTGACTTCTTCTGCCAGAACGGCCTGGATCAGCCGTTGCGTCTTATCTCCGCGCGGTCCGTTCAGCAGTTCGTTGGCGATGTTGCCGAGCGTGAGGACCTGGTAGGCGAGTGCGTGGCCGAAGTCGCCCGCGGCCTCGTGCTGACGCTTCGCGAACTTCGCCTGCTTCCACAGGTACTTGTAGCGGGGCTGCGGTTCGCCGGGCTCGAACACCATTTTGATGGCGATGATGTTGACGATGACGCCGATGACGGCGGCGCCGCCGACGACCCACAGCCACGGCGGAAGGAAGTGCACGATCGAGCTGAGCCACGAAGGCAGGCTGATGAAGAACGCATTCGGATCCTGCTCATGGGCGTGCTTGACGTGGTCGCTCGAGTAGTGCACGAACGTCAGCCACAACGCGAGGAAGATGCCCATCGGGAAACCGAGCAGCCCGATCCACACCATGAACTTCAGTTCCGGTCCGCCGAGGCCCTGGATGATTTCCTTCAGGATCTTCGGGTTCTTGCGAAGGAAGCCGACGACCAGAAGCTTGATATCGATGAGCTGATCGACGTTGTCACCGATCTGGACGAATGCTTTGCGCGAGATTGCGGGCAGCTCGTCGTCGATCCGCTTGTAGAGCACCTCACGCATCTGCGGGGCCAGGTCGTGCCACAGATCGGGGTGTTCTTGTTCCATAACCTCGTCGACCAGCCCGCGAAGATCGTTCTTTGCGATGTCGGCGACGTGATCAGCGATTCCTTCCGGATCGAGCTCCTGGAAGATGTCCTTGATGCTACCGATCTTGAGAATTGCCTTGTCGCAGCAGATGGCGGCCATCTTCTCGGCCCGCGCCGGGATGAATCCCTGGAAGCCGAGGATTCCACCGGGAGCAAACACCGGCAAAATCTGCACCTTGCGGGGGAAGAACGGGTAGATCGACTTCAGCCCCGGGGTGTAGAAGCCGGAAAAGTTGACCGGCGCAAAGAGCATGAGAACGCCGGTCCAGTTCGTGATGAGGCCCGCGATAGCGCTGAAGATAGGGACGCTGACCAAGTCGACAATGAACTTCGACTGGCCGGTCATCTCCTCCCAGTCCAGAAAGGGCCCAGCTGCCAAGATGGACACGCGCTGCTCCTTGCATTCAAACCGTAAACCCCGTTGATTTACCTTCAGGGCTATCTTGGCCTGCACTCGACCGTGCCGTCCTGAAAATGGCCGATATCGGTGCAGTCGGTCTGTTTCGTGCGGGTCGGAGTGTCCCATGCAGCGTCGAATACTATGTCGCGCAGGACAATCGACGAAAGGCGACCGACTTCAAGTCGGCCGCCTTTCGTGCGATGTGGTGCGCCTATCCCCGGGAAGTGTTGACCAACAACAGGTTCGACTCGGCGCCGTGCGTGACCTTGTTCGCGACCGAGCCCAGCAGCCGCGCCGGACCGCTCATACCGCGGTTACCGATCACGAGAAGTTCCCACTTCCAGGCCTTGCCGGTCAGTGCACTGTCGGCATCGGAGTTCGGAATGACCTCGCGTTGCAGTTCCACGCCGTCGGGAAGTTCGCCGATCTTCGCGGCGACCTCGGCGAGCGTCTCCGCTCCGGCTTCTTCGTTCTTTGCCGCCGTGATCAAGCGCGGCTTCGCCTTCAGCGCGCGTGCAAGGATCAGTCCGCGGCGAACCGCCTTGACCGAGGTATCGGAACCATCCGTAGCCAGGCCGACGAAGTTCCACGCGTGCGGAAGCGGGTCTCGCGCATACAAAACGTCCGCCAAGCTGTGATGGGCCAGCTTGTTGGACGTGCTCCCGAACAGTCGCCCCGTCGCCTTCGTCAATCCGGACGAACCGACGATGAGCAAAGCCTCGGGATTCTCTTCGGCCGCCCCGAGGAGCACGTCGTCCGGTTCGCCGGCCGCCGGGTTGCTCGTCACATCGGTGGCACCGCCACCCTTCGCGAGCGTGGCTGCCGCCGTCGCGATGCCCTCGGCCCATTCACGGTCGCGACCACTGTCGCCGTCGTACGCGACGAGGATCGTGAGCGGAACACCGAGGCTCGAAGCAACGCGTGCGCCCAAACTCACTGCCGCGGTTGCGTCCGGGGAGCCATCCGTTCCGACGATTACCCGCGGGTAAGACTCCATCAGTAGATCCTTCCGATAGCCGGGAACGGCACAACTTCACTGTCGAGTCGACCTGTGAGACGTCGTGTTTCAGGTGGTCAGGTGTGTGGCGAGCGGGAAAACGCACCAGCTCGACGGAGATTGACGCTACCAGGCGACCCATCACGCGTGGCTGACTTCAAAAATTCTTGATCGTGTGAATCTGGATGGACCTCAGACGCCGAAGATGGCCAAGTGCAACAAACCTGCGAATGCGCCGAGGACGCCGCCATGGACGAACAACAACCATTCGTCTTGCTTGATGGCTGAGCGCAGGAGCTGCACGAAATCGTCCGGACCCATCACGGCCATCTGCTTGGCGATGAACTCGCGGATCTTGATCGACTGCTCGCGACCGAGGTCTTCGTCGCCGTAGATCAGCGGTGCGAGCGCCGAAACCTCCGGCGCCATCGCATCTTTCATCCGACCGTATTCCTTGATGCCCATCGTGGCCTTGACCATCATCTTGGCCGGCCCGACCGCTTTGTCGGCCGCAGGCTTCAACGTGTGTTCGAGAAGTGCCATCGTGCGGTCGCCGCTCGGCCCGTGCATGAGCTCTTCGCCGATGTTCTCCAACGTCATCACTTTGCTGGAGACCATCTCGGCGTAGTGCACCGTGATCTCGGGCTGCCGCTTGAGCAGCAAGCCCTGGCGCCACGGGCAATACCACTTCGGGAAAACCGGCTCGAAGATCATCGAGATGCCGATGTAGTTGACGACCCAGCCGATGACGATGCCGCAGAGGGGGAGGATCCACCACTCTCGCGCCACCCACTCGAGAATGGCGACGGTCACGAATCCCATGGGGAAGCCGAAATAGAAGCCGAAGTTCTGCATGAACGTCAGCTCTTTGCGGCCGATGATCATGAACAGGTCGTTGAGCAACTGCGGATTCGACGTGAAGTGCTTGATCACCATCAGCTTGACGTCGATCAGTTCGTCGATGTTGTCGCCGATGTCGTCTTTGAGCGAGTCGACGATCTGCGGTAGTTGCTGCTTGATACGGGCGTGCACGGCCTCTTTGATCGGTCCGGGCATGTTGCGCCACATCGCGGGGTTCTCCCGCTCGATGATCTTCTCCACCAGATTGCGAATCTCGGCTTCGGCGATCCGGGTGAAGTGCGCGGCGATCTTGTCCGGTTCCATCGTTTGGTAGAAATCCGAGACGCTGCCCAGCTTGGCAAGTCCCTTGTCGACGGCCAGGCTGGCCATTTTGTCCGCGCGCGAGGGGACGATGCCCTGCCAGCCGATCCTGCCGTCGGACCGAAACAGCGGCAGTACCTGCACCCGCTTCGGCAGGAGCGGAAACGCAATTCTGAGGCCCGGAACTTTGACGCCGTGAAACTCCAACGGCTTGAACAACATCAGGACGCCGGTCCAGTTGGTGATGTAGCCGATGATGCCCGTGAACAGCGGGACCGTAATCAGCTCCACCCAGAGCGTGTTGTATTGGTGAAGCACGCCGCCTCCTTGTATGTGCCGACAAGTTATCACCAGCTCGTGCGCGATTTATCTAGGTCTTCGAGTAACCCCAAAACGGTTGTAAGAGAATTCTTATTTTCGACCTCCAGGAACCCGAACCGCTTGTAGGTTTGCCCGGAGTCGAGAAAGAAATCGTGAGGATCGATATGCGCGCAGTGACCCGTGGCGGAACGTCGTGGCGGCGCACCGGGATTCTCCTTCTTCCCGCTCTATTGGGCGTACTTATCGTGGGGGCCTTGGCAATTCGGGGAAAAATGACGCTCAATCTCGCCATCACCGGGCAGGAATTCAAGGTCGCAGCCAACGATCTGGTTGCCCCGAAGGGCCTCACCATCTATCCGACCGGTCAGCAGATGAAGAACGAGGGTGAAACGGTCCCGGTGGTGCTGGCGACAGTTCCCGAGGCCGAACTCGCCGACGGAATGTGCATCTCGTTACGCCTGACGTTTCCGCTCATCGGCACCAACACACTCCGGATGCGCACGACAGGCGACACCAAGGCTACGAATCTGACGGCGTCGGCACGATCGATGGACGTGGACGAGATCAACATCACCGACCTGGTCGCTCCGATGATTGTCGGTCAGGATGCCTCGTCGCTGAAGGGAACCGAAGGCGGGCAGCCCGGGGCTTTCGGCGTCGAAGCGCAGGCGCGAGGCACGGTCGGATCGATGAGGGGCACCGCGGTCGGCGCGGTGATCGCGGGAACGCTGTCGATCAGCGGAATCAAGGTCCCCGATCTCAGTCACGGCAATGGCCCAGATCAAGAATGCTATTGAGGCTGAGATGACGCGCGACGACGGCGTATTCGCACGGTTCCGGAGGTTTCGCCAGACCCGCCCGTTCTGGGGCGGGCTGTTCGTGATCGTCGCTGGGGTGATCATCGGGTACATCCCGCTCGGGCCGATTTCGCTCATCATTCATGCCGGTCGCGGAGCTATCTACGGCTACGCCATCGCTGTGGTGCTCATCGCCATGGGTCTGCTCATCTGGTTCATGCCATCGCAGCGGCGGCTGGCCGCAATAGTTGCCGTCGTCGCATCGCTGTTGTCGTTTCCGCTGACCAATCTCGGCGGATTCATCGCCGGGATGATGTGGGGGATCGTCGGCGGCGCAATGGCATTCGGCTGGATACCCGACAAACCGTCACGGAAGATGCGCAAGGCGCAGGACGGTCGTTCGGATCAGCCGACCGTCTCGGTCACTAAGCCGGCTTCAGCATGACGTCATCGGCGATGCGGCCCATGCTGCTCAACGGATACGAGCGCCATGTCGCAACGGCTCGCACAAATTCGATCGGCGCCCAGCCGTGCGCGCGCGAATCGTCCGAGGCGGCGAAGTTGTCGCCGAGCAGGAACAACTGCCCGTCGGGGACACGTTGCGGCGTAACGACACTGGTCAGCTTGCCGTCAGGAGTGCAGCAATTCGACGACGCTTTGCCCCAGCGCTCGTTCCAGGCCGGATTGTCGACGATCAACCACGGTCCGGTGCCGCCGGGCTGCACGGCAACCACTCCGCCGCGCACCCCGATCTTGTCGATCCGGACCATGTCGCCTGGTATTCCGATTACGCGCTTGACCACTTGGGGTCCGTTCTTGGAGAACCGGCCGACGACCACCGCGAAGCGATCGACCTCCGGTTTCGATCCGAGCGGGTTGATGAAGATGCGGTCGCCATCCCGCAGGGTCGGCTCCATGCTGGTCCCCCGAATTGGAATCGACGACAGCGCGGCCCCCGCGAAGGTGACCAGCGCCAGAACCAGCACCGCTGCGACCACGAGCGACAGGCGTCGAACGATGACTAGCGACACACGACCTCCGATTTGGCGATTCGCGCCCCCAACCACTTCCCGTGAGGGTGAAGGGAACCCCGAGAGATGAGCAATCCGAATCGGCGCACCGCGTACCGCATCCGACAATCGTTCGCCAAGTTAGCAGTCCATGCCCGCGCGAAGTCGGTCGCCGCGGTGAAATCGTGGAACGACGCAATGGAGGCAGAGGCGACCGACGGAACGATTCGTGGGACGCGCTGGACCCGCGGCGTCGCTGTGATGCTCCCGGCAGCGGTCGTGTCGGCTGTGATCGGCAACGCCATCGTCGAAGGCGTGCTCGCCGCCGGCGTCAACTTCGCCAACCAGCCGATAACGATGCACATCGACGAACTGAACGGCAACGGCTTGGTCGCGATCATGGGTTCGGTGAACGTCAAGAACGACGATGGTTCGATCAGGCAGGATGCCACTCTGCACGGCGCGGCGAAGAGCGCCGATATCACCGGCCTGTGCGCGCTCATCGAGCAGTCCGTGCTCGGCGTGAACTACACGATCGTCATGAAGGCGAGCGGCGGCGCAGGCAACAACATGTTCTTCGATATGACAGCCGGCGAGCTGGACGACACCGTGATGTCGAACGCGGTCATCGGGAAGTCGGCCGACGAAATCATGTTCGGCGGCCAATCCATCGGTGGTCAACCGGGAGGCTTCGGGCTCGACGCTTCCGACTCCGATGTTCAGGCCAAGAACATCACGGGCACTGCGTACGGCGCCGCGATCCTCGGTCAAATGAAGATCCCCCACCTGGTCATGAACATCCAGCCGGGCGAAGCAACGTGCTGACGGCGGTGCACCGCGCACGGGTGTGGTTCAAGTCGTTCCGGCGTACTCGGCCGTTCTGGGGCGGTCTGTGGCTGACCCTCGGCGGCTGGCTCGTGCTGCGCCTGTCGATGGTGTCGATTCAAATCGTCATGTCGACCGGCATCGTCGGGTTCGGTGGCTGGCTTACCGGCGGCGGGATGATCGCCTGCGGGCTGCTCGCCTGGTGTCTGCCGAGCCAACGGTACGTCGCGGGAATCATCGGCTTGCTGCTTGCCGTTGCGTCGCTGCTGGTTTCCAATTTCGGCGGACTGCTTCTTGGCATGGTGTTCGGCATGGTCGGCTCGTCCATGGTGATCAGTTGGGGTCCGAAGAAGCCCCTGCATCTGGGGCGAAAGATCAAGGGCGCCTTGCTCAATGACGGTAGGCCGGTCATCGATCGCAGTGCCGAGCACGAGTCGGTCCCGTGAGGCGGCTCGGTCGAATCGCCGCGGCATTGTGTGCGGGAGCGCTCCTCGCCACCACCGCATACGGACCGGGGAACGTCGCCGATGCGATCGGCTATCACCAGCTACCGCCTGCCCCGGTTGCCGGTCCGGGGTTCGACATCGGGCCGACGCCGCTGCACCTGCGCTCGCTCGGTCAGGCCCGGATCTACAACCTGCAGACCGCGGCCTTGAACCAGTTCCTGACGGCCACCGATGGCACGGTGTCACCGCCGCTGGTGTACATGCGGATGGAATACGCCGAGATGGACGACGTTCGGATCGACCAGGCCAGGCCTGGCCAATTCACCCTGACTCTGAACAACTACGGCAGTGGGGTGACGGCGGCGTCGCTAGGCAGTCCAGGCACGACACTCGAGTTGTGGGCTGAAGTCAAACGCTTCGATTTCTGCGTCACCGCGGACGCGTTCAACGCGTTGGTTGTCGGCTACGCGGGCGTGTTCGGCGGACGGCTGGACGAGGTACTCCGCCTGATCGCGGACACACTCACGCCGACCGTGAACAGCACCATGTCCAGGTTCGGGCCGTGCGTCGACGTCAAAGCTGTGGTGCCGATCCTGACCTTGCTCGTCGATAACCACGTACCGCTGCCGTCGCTCGTATACGTCGGTCAATTGGATGCGCTTGCGTATGCGGTCAAGGTCACCGCACCACCTGGTGTCGAATCGGCGCGCCTTCCTGCGACCGTCGTAGAGGTGAAACCGTGGCAATAGCGAAAACTTCGGCGACGGAGAAGATCAACGGCACCCGCTGGCCGCGCGCAGTCGCCGCGCTGTGTCCAGCGCTCATCGCGGTGGGAACGATCGGGTTCAACATTGCCAACGGCGCAATCGCGCTGAACATCACCGCGCAATCCGGTACCGCCAGCTTGGCGACTTCGGCAGCCCAGCTACACGGAATCGGTCTGATAACGACTGCTGCTCCCACCAAAGGTCCTGACGGCGAGACATACGACACCTGGCTGGCACGAGTCGCAATCGCGCAGGTCAGTGCCAGTGGGCTGTGCTTCGCGCAACCTGCGACGTTCTTCGGCCAGACGATGACCCTTGTGCTCAACGCCAACGACGGCGACCCCTCGACCTATGAGATCGAAGCGGGTGGCGTCGTCGCCGAGGCGTTCGGTGCGACGGCCGACCTCACTGGTTTCGGGAACGTGATCCTGAACAAGGGAGCGTCGAGCGTCAACACCCGAGGATTTCCAATCGATCTCGGTGGGCATGCCGACCAGTTCGGTGGCGAGATCGACTCGGCGGTTGCGTACAACATCGTCGGCAGCGCGCAGAGCGCATCTGTCTACAACGTCGCGAGAATTCCGCACCTCAGCATGCAGTTCGTCTCCGGTGAGTACAAATGCACAGAGGGTCCACGCTGACCTGGACAAAGCAAAGCTCCCCCCGACCGAAATGGTCGGGGGGAGCTTTGGATGACAGCTAGTGGTTCAGTGGCCGTGTGCGAATGCCGGGACCGGTGCCGTAGGTGCCGTGCGGTCCGACCGCAGCCGCGTGGTGATCGCGGACCGGACGTTGGCCCAGGTCTCGCTCGGCACGAAGAGCAGCGCCCAGGCGGCGACCAGGACGGGAACGACCAGCCATGCGTAGGTCCATGCGAATTCAACAGCCGCGAAGAAGTAGCCGAGAATGATGAACGGGATGCCTGCCATTGTGGTCTCCTCTGTCGGGAATCGAATTTCTATTTCCCTATGTATTTCTTCAACTAATTGTCGCGCGAATATCTTCCGATTGGAATACAAAAGAGAGTGCCGCCACAACGACCCCCCATTGTGTGATGGCCGCCACAAACTGGCGATCCGCATAAATGCTTGTGAGTCTTTTCGGAGTCCATAGACTCCGAAAAGACTCACAAGGGCATTCCACCTCGACCACGCTGTCGAGGAAGCGCCTGGCGGGGAAAACGCCTGGTTAGCGGCTGTGCGCTAGTTCGCGATGCCGAGGTTCGGCAACTTTGGCAACCGGCTTCGTCCGCCGCAACGGTGCAGCAATTGCGTGTCGGATGCTTGCCCACGTGCGACTCGGCACGAAAAGCAGCAGCCAGACCGCAACCATGAGCGGCACCACGATCAAAGCATGTTTGAAAGCAAAGTCAACAACCGCAAAGAAGTACGCAAGAATGACAATCGGAAGCTGAGCCATTGTGGTCCCCTTGGTCAGTTGAATTAGTTCTGTATTGCAGAACCGATTCAACGGGCCAGGCAGTCCGAAAGGAAGGCAAAAGCGCTGGCCCTCACAGTGGCACCGGGCAATGTGACAATTACCACAATTGGTTCGAGAAACGCCCGCTGAGCAGCGAAAATGGCGCGGAATGCACGGCGGTCCTACTGCCGGGCTGCAATGAGCGTCACAGTGCCGCTCAATCGCGTGACGTGTTGACCAGCAGCAGATTGGTGTGGGCGGAGTGCGTCACTTTGTTGGCCACGGACCCGAGCAGTCGCGACGGACCGCTCATGCTGCGATTCCCGATCGCGAGGATTCCGTAGTCCGACGCGGCGTCGATCAGCGTCTTTGCAGGCAGTAGGCCGGTGAGCACATCGCGCTCGACGACCAGGTCGGGCTCGTCGATGCCGAGCTCACCGAGGCTCGCCGACATCAATCGGCCGCCTTCCTCCAGATCTTTGGCAACCGTCACCAGATGCGGAGTAGCGCCGAGCGCGAGCGTGAGTTCCAGTCCTCGTCGAACTGCATGGCGCGACGTCGCCGAACCATCGGTGGTCAGCCCGACCGCGCCACCTGCCCGTGGCAGCGGCCCCTGCACGAACAGGACGTCCGCCGGACTGTGGTGCGAAAGCCGGTTTGCGACGCTGCCTGCAACACGGCTCGTCGCGCGATGCAGGCTTGCCCCGCCGATGACAAGTAGGAAATCGGGATGCTCCTCGGCGACCTCGACGAGCACTTCCGCGGCCGAACCGGTCGGCTGGAGGGACGTCACATCGGTGGCTCCGGCATCTTCGACGACTTTCACCGCGGCGTCGCCGATCGCGAGCGCCCACTCGTAGCTCTCGCCTTCGGGCACATTGGTGAAGCCGTCCCAGACCGTGATGACGACCGCAGGTACTCCCAGTGCCGCGGCCACGACGCCGCCTGCTTCGATTGCCGGCGCGGATTCGGATGAACCGTCGGCACCGATGAGAACACCTCGATAAGAGATCATCTGAGCCCTTTCGAGTGGTGTATGTCTCCAAATGCGATCCAATAATGGTGTCGCCGACGCTACCACCAGCGGTTTAACGATGGAGCTGGATTACTGCGCCGCTCGACGAATCCCGATCTGCGGCGATCCCACGGTAAAGTTCCCCCGGCTTATACAGGCATTGAGACGATGGGCGGAGGTGAAAATGGATCACCACTTGATGATGGATCTGATCACGGTTCCATTGTTCACCGGCATCATCGGGTATATCACGAACTGGACGGGCGTCCTGATGCTCTTCGTCCCGATCGAGTTTCACGGCTTCCATTTGCCCGGTCTGAAGTACGTCTTTCCCTACTTCCCGCGTCGAGTCCAGGTGCTCCCGATCTACAAGGACGGCCACCGGTTCGGCTGGCAGGGGATGGTCCCGTCCCGAGCCGAGAAGATGGCAAGCATCGCCGTCGACAAGAGCCTCGCCAAGGTCGGCAGCATCTCCGACTTCTATCGCGAACTCGATCCGGACGCCATCGCCGAGCACCTCGCGGAGGTCGCGCGCCCCGAGGTCCGGGGCATCGTCGACCGGATCATGATCAAAGAGAACCCGCGTTTCTGGTACAACATGCCGAACTTCGCGAAGGAGTTCGTCTTCCGCAAGGTCGAAGACGATCTACCCAAGAACGTTTCCAAGATCACCAGCGAGATGGAGCAACATCTCGACCAGCTGATCGACGCGAAATCGATGGCCGTTCGCATTCTGGTCGGCAACCCGAAACTGCTGAACGACATCTTCCGCACGATGGGTGCCAAGGAATTGAAGTTCATGCAGAACTTCGGCTTCTATTTCGGGGTTCCGTGCGGATTGATTCTGGTCGGAATCTTGCAAGTGCTCCCATACTGGTGGGTGTTGCCTATCGGCGGAATCATCATCGGCTGGACCGTCAACTATGTCGGTATCACGATGATCTTCGAGCCGATCGAGCGGTCTTCCTGGGTGCCGTGGCGGCAAGGTCTGCTGCTGAAGCGACGCGACGAGATCAGCGCCGGATTCGCTGACACCTTCTCCGAGAAGGTCGTCACGGTCGAGAACATCATGGACGAAATGCTGCACGGACCACGATCCGACCGGACGCACGCCATGTTGGAAAGCGTGCTGCACGACGCGGTCGACGACGCGGTGGGTGCAGCCAGGGTCGCCGTGAAGACTGCGATCGGCAGCGAAGAGTACAGGCGAGTGAAGGCTGCAATCGGTCCGGCCGCAATCGAGTTCATGCCCGTCGCCTTCGAAGACGAGGTGTTCGCGAAGGCGCAGGCAAGCAAGATTCATACATTCGTCGAGACTCAGATGAGCAAGCTCGGCAACTACGACTTCCAGCAGATGCTGCGGGCGGCGGTCAAGCAGGACGAGTGGCTACTCTTTCTCCATGGCGGCGTTCTCGGTGCATTTGCCGGGTTCCTGCACCTCGCGATCTTTCCCCCAGGGTAGGTAACGAAACAGATGAGCAACGAACTTGTAAGACAAGGCGAGATCAGCAATGAAGCGCGCCTGATCCGGGGTGGGTTTCGGCTCGCGAGCCTCGTTGCTGGCTCGGCGTGGCGTGCTGGCGGTTCCGTCGTGGACGTCGGTCGTCAGATCGTGCAAGCCGCGCTGGACGGCGAGTCGAACGCCGAGATCGCCGAACGTGCCGGGTCGGCGCTGCGCTCCTTGGCCCGCAACACCCTCGGCGTCACCGAAGAGTCCGTTCGGGAAATCGTGAGCTACGTGCCGTCCGGACTGCCCGGCCAGTCCCAGCCGATGCATGCGATCACGACAGGTTCGACGACCGAGCAATTGCGTAAGCGAGGGGAAGCGCTTCTCGCAGTGTCTGCCGACGTGTACGTCTCGGACGACACTCATCCTGCCTACGACCGCATTCTCGACGAATTGGCGCCAGATGAGGCGCGCATCCTGCGTTACCTCGCAAACAACGGTCCGCAGCCGTGCGTCGACGTCCGCACCAACCGTCCGCTCGGCATCGGGGCCGAGACCGTCGCCACGAACCTCAGCATGGTGCCGGAGAAGGCTGGCTGCCGTCGTCCGGAACGCTCACGGTCGTACTTGGTGAACCTGGTTCGCCTGGGCCTCGTGTGGATTTCCGACGAACCGACCGAACTCAGTCTGTACATGGTCGTCGAGGTGCAGCCGAATGTGTCGGAGGCACTGAAGAAGGCAGGCCGCGTACCGAAGATCGCGCGCAAGAGCATGCGACTGACGGCGTTCGGCGACGATTTCTGCGAGGTCTGCTTCGCGATCGAGAAGCACCAATAACGCGGCAACAAGCCGAGAACGCGCCGACGGTCGGCGTTTCGAGTTGTATCTGCGGGTGCTAGTGAGAAGGTATGCACCATGGATCTCGCGGCCATTGCGGCCATTAGTCGACTCAAGTACCGATACCTTCGAACACTCGACACCAAATCCTGGGATGAGTTCGCGGACACGCTGATTCCCGAAGCCACGTCGACCTATGGCGTCGACCTGCAATTCGAGTCGCGCGACGCACTCGTCGACTTCATGCGCAACACCCTCGGTCCGCACGTCATCACCGAGCACCGATGCGATCACCCCGAGATCGAGGTCGACGGCAAGACCGCCACCGGGATCTGGTACCTCCAGGACACAGTCCTGATCCCGGAGCACAGCATGGTGCTACGGGGCGCGGCGTTCTACTCGGATCGCTACGTGTTGTGCGACGACGGCGAGTGGCGAATCGCCCACACCGGCTACGAACGCACCTACGAGATCGTCGTGTCCCTTACCGACATACCGAGTTTCAAGCTGACGTCGAATCGCTGGGCGAAGGAATCGCCGCCTCCGCAGGCGAACTGACGGTTAGGCTCGCACCATGGGTGACGAGTCCGAATTCCCTCGCTCCGGAGCTCTGCCGTATCTGACGGTGCATGGAGCCAAAGACGCGATCGAGTGGTACCGCCGAGCGTTCGGGGCAGAGCTCGTCGGTGAACCGATCGTCATGGACGACGGCCGGATCGGTCACGCGGAGCTCGCATTTCACACTGGCATGATCTACCTCGCCGAGGAATTTCCCGAGATGGGACTGACGGCACCGGAGGCTGGCGCGACCTCGGTCAGCCTGATGGTTGCAGTCGACGACACCGACGCAGTCCTCAGCCGCGCCCACGATGCAGGTGGAACGGTCGAGCGTTGGATCTCCGAGAATTACGGTCGGCGCAACGCCACGTTGATCGATCCGTTCGGCCATCGCTGGATGCTGTCGGGGCCACCGAAGGGTGTCGAATCGGAGTGAATTCGTATCCGGATACGCGGGCGTGGTTGCGCTCGATCCCGATGGGCACATTGCAGCGGGAGGGTCGGACCGCGCCGGTCGCCGGCGATCCCCACGATGTGTTTCTGGAATGGCTGGAACACGCCGTTGCTGTTGGGGTCGCCGAGCCACACGTAGCGGTCCTGTCCACGGTCGACGACGAAGGCCGCCCCGATGCCCGAGTGCTGCTGCTGCGTGACGTCGGACCGGGAGGCTGGTGGTTCTCCGGACCGGCATTCTCGCCGAAAGGTGCACAACTGCAGGCGAATCCTCACGCAGCGTTGACCTTCTACTGGGGAGCTGTCGGCCGCCAGGTCCGCATCGCGGGGACGGTCCACAACGATCCGTCCGCAGCCGTGCGGGACTTTCTGGAACGGTCCGAGACGGCGCGCGCCGTCGCGACCGCGAGCAGGCAGAGCGCCGTGCTTGTCGACCCGGACGACTATTCGCGTGCGATCGACGAGGTCGACGATCCCGACGAAGTGCCCGAGCATTGGCGAGCGTGGCGCCTTGCCGCCGATGCGGTCGAGTTCTGGCAGGCGGAGCCGGGTAGCCGGCACCAGCGTTGGCGTTATCGGCGGGACGGTTCCGCGTGGCTCCGCGACACCCTCTGGCCCTGAGTGGTCAGGACGCGCCTGCGCCGATGAGGGTTTCGAGGGTGAGCTCGGGCATTTCCTTCTCGATGTATTGCAGTCGCCATTTGTCGGTGACCAGCGCGAGCAGAACGCCGTCGGAACGGGTGAACACTTCGACTCCGCGTTGCCGGCCGAGTTCTTCGGCAGACGCAGCGTCGGTGCGACGCGCGATGGAGTACCCGAGCGGTTCGAGGACGGCTTCGACGTTGAACTCCGCCTTCATGCGGGCGGACACCACCTCGAACTGCATCGGCCCGACCGCGGCGAGGACCGGAGATGCGTCGCCGCGAATGTCGTTGCGCAGCACCTGGACCACGCCTTCGGAATCGAGCTGATCGACGGCCCGCCGAAACTGCTTGTACTTGCTCGCGCTTTGCGCGCGAAGGATCGCGAAGTGTTCCGGCGCGAACGACGGGATCGGTGGGAACTCGACTTTGCGGTCGACGTACAGCGTGTGACCGGGCGCGAGAGCAGTCGCGTTCACTAGCCCGACCACATCGCCCGGATACGCGTTGTCCACAGTCGTCCGTTCGCGACCGAACACGGTCAGCGCGTACTTCGTCGCAAACGGCTTGCCGGTCTGCGCATGGGTGACGACCATGCCACGCTCGAAGACACCGGACACGATCCGCATGAATGCCAGGCGGTCGCGATGCGCGGCGTCCATGCCTGCTTGCACCTTGAACACGACCGCGCTGAACGGGTCCGCAACTTCGCGGGAGCGACCGTTGACGTCTTCGCGACCGTGTGGTGGTGGCGCAAGGGAGACAAGGGTTTCCAAGAGCTGGCGCACGCCGAAGTTGAGCATCGCCGAGGCATAGATGACAGGCGACGTCTGGCCGGCGAGGAACATTTCCTGATCGTGGTCCTGCCCGGTCGCCGACAGCAGTTCGCTCTCTTCGACCGCGGTTTCCCACTCTTCGCCTTCGCGCGCCGCTGCGGCGGCAGGATCCAGTGACTCCTCGGGTGCGATCTTCGCGCCACCGGCGGTCCGGGTGAAGCGGATGTATTCCTCGGGCACGCCGTCTTCGCCGCGTCGCAACAGGCCGCGGAAGTCACCCGCAATGCCGACCGGCAGGAACAGGGGAGTGGGTACGAGGCCGATCTGCTCGGCAATCTCGTCGAGCAGCTCCAGCGGTGCCCGGCCCGGGCGGTCCCACTTGTTGATGACGGTGATGACCGGGATGCCGCGATGGCGGCAGACCTGGAAAAGCTTCAACGTCTGCGGTTCCAGACCTTTCGCGGCGTCGATGAGCATCACCGCAGCGTCGACCGCGGTCAGCACGCGGTAGGTGTCTTCGGAGAAGTCGGAGTGACCTGGAGTGTCGACGAGGTTGACGACGTTGTCCGAGCCGTCTTTGTCGGAGTGGTAGTTGAACTGCAGCGCAGTCGAACTCACCGAAATGCCGCGGGCCTTCTCCATCTCCATCCAGTCGGAGACCGTCGACCGGCGACCCGCCTTGCCATGGATCGCACCTGCCTCGGAGATCACCTTCGCATGCAAGGCGAGGGCCTCGGTGAGTGTCGATTTACCCGCGTCGGGGTGGGAGATCACGGCGAACGTGCGCCGGCGTGCGACCTCATGGGTGAGTGCTTCGACGGACTTCGCGTCCAGGACCGGCGATTCGGCAGGTTCGCGCTCGGCCGATTCGGTAGTCAACTGGGTTCCTTCGTTTCGATTGCTCGGGGGGCGCTGCTGTCGATGGTAGTCGTCAGTGCAGCTTGTTCTGCGCGGCTTCGAGGCCGACCGCCAGCAGCAGCTCGACCGCATCGGCGCCCTCTTCGCAGAGCACGCCGAGCGTCTTGCGCTCCTCGGCGGAAAACGGCTTCAGCACGTAGGAAGCCGGGTCCATCCGGCCTGGTGGACGGCCGATTCCGATTCGGGTTCGGAGATAGTCCTTGGTGGTCAGCGCGCTCGAGATCGACCGCAAACCATTGTGGCCACCTTCGCCGCCGCCCTGCTTGAGCCGGATGACGCCGAAGTCCAGGTCGAGCTCGTCGTGCACGACGATCAGATCGTCGGCCGACGCGGAGAAGAATCGCGCGAGGGCGGCCACCGGCTGCCCACTCACATTCATGAAAGAGCGCGGCTTGGCGATCACAACCTTGCGATCGCCGAGCCGCGCCTCCGCTATATCCGCGCCGGACTTCTTGTGCGCGCTGAACTTGGTTCCGGCCCGTTCGGCCAGCACGTCGACCACCATGAATCCGACGTTGTGCCGGGTGCGTTCGTATTGCGGTCCCGGGTTACCGAGACCGACAACGATCGCCAGGTCACCCATCAGCGCGATTCGATCAGCTGTCGGAGGACTCGGAGGAGTCGCCCTCGGCTTCGCCCTCGGCAGCTTCGCCTTCGGCTGCTTCGCCCTCAGCTTCGGCTTCGGGCTCTTCCTCGACCTGCTCGGTGACGACGTTGACGATCAGTGTCTCCGGATCGGTCTGCAGCGTCGCGCCCTCAGGCAGCTCGAGCTGGCCGGCCAGGACCTGGGTGCCAGCCTCGGCGCCTTCGACCGAAACCTCGATCGACTCCGGAATCTTCATTGCGTCGGACTCGATCGAAACGGTGTTCGCGTCCTGTGCGATCTGCGCACCCGGAGCGGCATCGCCGGTCACGATGACGGGGACGTCGACGATGACCTTCTCGCCCTTCTTGATGACCAAGAGGTCGGCGTGCTCGATGTTGCGGCGGATCGGGTGCGTGACGACGGACTTCGTCAGCGCGATCTGCTCTTTGCCCGCGATGTCGAGGGTCAGGACCGCGTTGGTTCCGTTGTCACGGAGGACCTTCGCGAACGCACGCGCGTCGAGCGCGAGGTGCTGCGGATCGGTCGAGTGGCCGTACAGAACGGCGGGGACCTTGCCATCGCGGCGGGTCCGGCGGGCAGCGCCCTTGCCGAACTCGGTACGGACGGTTGCTTCGAGACGGTTTGCGTCAGACATGGGAAACGGCTCCTCGTAACTCTTCGGTGGTCGACTCGTCTCGGCGATTCGCGCAGACTAACGAGGACCCACGGCTAGGAAGCCGCAGCCGCGTCGATCACGGTGAGCAAAGCAAGTGTTCGCGCTTCGCAGTCACCCTCGCCGAGACAACGCGGATACTTTACCGCATCGCGATCGCAACCCATGCACCGCGACCTACAGTCGCGCCACTGCATCGACGAAACGTTCCAGGTCGGACCGCGAAACGAAGCTGTGCGGCGACGCCCGGACCACGGCGTCGAGGGAACGATTGCTCATGTCGAGGAGGGTCGAACTGCGGTAGCTGACGGTCACGATGATGTCTTGTGCGGCCAGTCGATCTCGGACCGCCTCGGGTGTCTGCCCGTCGACGGTGAACGAGACGATGCCGCTTTTGGCGCGGCCGAGATCGCGAACGGTAACCCTGGCTGTTTCGGCCAGAGCGGTCCGCAAGTACTGCGCGTTGGCGGCGATGGCGTCGTACACGTTCTGGGGTCCGAGCTCGAGCAGGTACCGGATAGCTGCGCCGAGCCCGAGCCGACCCGCGACGTCGCATTCCCAGAATTCGAACCTGCTCGCGTCGGGAGCGAGAGTGAACTCGTCGGCGCTCGTCCACTGCGCGCTGTGCAGATCGAGTGCGGCGGGTTCGAGCGAGTCGGTCGAGTCCGGGCGGACGTAGAGAAATCCGGTGCCGCGGGGTCCGCGTAGCCATTTGCGGCCGGTGACCGAGAGGGCGTCGACGCCGAGCGCGGTCACATCGATCGGCAGTTGGCCGACCGACTGGCACGCATCGAGCAGAACGATCGCGCCGACCCGGTGCGCGAGTTCGACGACCTCGGCGACCGGATTGACCAGCCCGCCGTTGGTCGGGGCGTGCACGAGCGACACGAACCGGACGCGATCGTCGAGCAGTTTCTCCAGCGCTTCGAGATCGATTGCGCCGGTCTGATCGCTGGGGACGACATCGACCACCGCCCCTGTCGCGCGGGCGCGCTGCAACACGGCGATCGCGTTGCTCGCGTACTCGACCTCACTGATCAGAATGCGGTCGCCGGGCGCGAACTGTTGGGCATAGAAGAAGTCGGTCCACGACCGGGTTGCGCTGTCGCTCAGCGCGATCGCGCTTGCGGGGGCATTGATCAGCTCGCCGATGGATCGCTTGACTCCGGCAAGGTCGTCGAGGCGTTCGCTGGCTGCCCGGTAGCCGCCGATCTCGGCTTCGCGGCGCAGGTGCGCGATGACGGTCTCGACCACGACAGTCGGCGGCAACGAGGATCCGGCGCTGTCGAGAAAAGCCTTGTCGAGGCAACCGGGAGTATCGGCGCGGACGCGTTCCAGATCCAGCATGCAAGCGAGGCTACTGGGGTGAAGTTGTGACGAATTGGTGACTGGCTGGGTGCGGTCTTCTCGATCGCCGTTTAGTGTCGGAGGCGGTGTCTACTATCGGCCATGTAACCCGGAACACCGATCGGAGGTCATCATGGCGATGGCATTGGACAGCGCGCTGTTGACGACGCGCGCGGCCGCTGAGGCCTACGTCGGCGGTGTGTGTTTCAAGCTCGGACCACCCGAGCTGATCGGTGCCGAACTCGAATGGCTCACAGTCTGTGACGACGGGGACTGTTCGAGGCCCAGCCTGGCAGTTCTTGCCGCCGCACTGGGCGAGCATTCCCCGAAAACCATCGCCCCTTCTTCGCCGGCTCGGCCACTCCCGGCAGGAAGTTACGTCACGATCGAACCGGGTGGCCAGATCGAAATCTCCAGCGCACCGCATTCGTCGGCCGAGTTGCTCAGCCGCTCGTTGCGCCAGGACACTAATCACCTCCGCGAACTTCTCGCAGCACACTCGGTCACGATGATCGACCGGGCAGCCGACGCCAATCGGTTGCCCCAGCGCCTGCTGCCCTCGTCGCGATATCGCGCCATGGAAGACGTCTTCGCCTCCATCGGTCCGTTCGGCAAGTTGATGATGTGCAACACGGCCGCGACGCAGATCAGTCTCGATGCAGGCGCCGACGCTGCCGAGGTGAAAGCCCGCTGGAATGCCCTCGTTGCAGTCGGTCCGGCGTTGCTCGCCGCCTTCGCGTGTTCACCGTCGTTGGCGGGCGCACCGCGCGGCAAATGGGCATCACAGCGCATGCGCGCGTGGCTGCAACTGGATCGTTCACGCACAGCCACGCCTGTCGGTGCCAATACCGACCCGATCGCCGGCTACGCCGCGTGGGCTCTCGACGTACCGTTGCTCTGCGTCAGCGGCGAGCCGGGGGCCGACTGGTCCGCGCCGCCGGGTGCAACCTTCGCTGATTGGATCGAGGGCAATCTCGACAACGAGCTGGGTCGCAGGCCCGGCTGTCGCGACCTCGATTACCACCTCACCACCGTGTTTCCTCAGGTGCGCGCATCCGGCCATCTCGAAGTCCGGTATATCGATGCACAGCCCGGGGAGCTGTGGCAGGTGCCGATCGCCGCGTTCGAGGCCTTGCTGTCGACGCCCGCCGTCGTCGCCGAGGCGACGGCGCTGGCCGCAGGCACCGCGCACCGCTGGTGGGACAGTGCGGAATTCGGCCTTGCCGATACGGAATTGCGATGTGCTGCGACAGCTTTGCTGGAACTTGCTGCAGCGCACAGTACTTGGGACGACGGCACAGCCGCGCTGGAGGCGGCTGCGCAACGATGCCGCCTGGGCGGCTCGCCAACGGAAATGGGATAGCGGAATGACCACTGAAGCGGAAGTCGTTCGCAGGCAACTGGAAACGGTGCTCACGCGGTCTCGAGCGCGGTCGGAGGCACTGACCGATTGCCTCGACGAGGACGAACTGGTTGCGCAGCATTCGAAGCTGATGAGCCCGCTCATCTGGGATCTAGCGCACATCGGCAATCAGGAAGAACTCTGGCTGGTCCGTGATGTCGGTGGCCGCGAGCCGGTGCGCCGAGATATCGACGAGTTGTACGACGCGTTCAAACATGCACGTTCCAACCGTCCTTCGTTGCCGCTCCTCGCGCCGACCGAGGCGCGCAACTACGTCCGGACCGTGCGGGACAAGGTGTGGGATGTCCTCGACACCAGTCCTTTACGTGGCCGGCGGCTCGAGCACGATGGTTTCGCGTTCGCGATGATCGCCCAACACGAGCAACAGCACGACGAGACGATGCTCGCAACTCATCAGCTGCGTAGCGGTCCTGCGGTGTTGGCAGCTCCCGCTCCGCCGCCCGCGCGGGTCGCCGCGACGGGCGAGGCCGTCATCGCAGCAGGCGATTTCATGATGGGCACCTCCACCGACCCGTGGTCGCTCGACAACGAACGCCCTGCGCATCGAGTTCACGTGCCCGCGTTCGCAATCGACATCGCTCCGGTGACGAACGCGCAATACCTTGCCTTCATCGACGACGCAGGTTACGAGCGTCCGGAGCTGTGGTCCGAGCGAGGGTGGGCGCACCGCCAGAGTGCGGAGCTGTCCGCCCCGCAGTTCTGGGAGCGCGACGCCGGCGGTCGGTGGTGGCGCCGCCGATTCGGCACGATGGTGCCGCTGCGTCCAGAGCAGCCGGTCGTGCACGTCTGCTTCTTCGAAGCCGAGGCATACGCCCGTTGGGCCGGAAAGCGGCTGCCTACCGAAGCCGAGTGGGAGAAGGCGGCTCGCCACGATCCCGCGACGGGGCGGTCGCGCCGATTCCCATGGGGTGACGACGATCCAACCGACGCTCTGGCCAATTTGGGCCAGCACCATCTCGAGCCTGCCGACGTCGGCGCATACCCGCTCGGCGCGTCGCCGGCAGGGGTACAGCAGCTCGTCGGCGACGTCTGGGAATGGACATCGTCGGGTTTCGAGGCCTATCCAGGGTTCGAGGCGTTCCCCTACGACGAATACTCCAAGGTGTTCTTCGGCGGCGATTACAGGATGCTCCGCGGTGGCTCGTTCGGCACCGATCCCGTTGCATGCCGCGGCACCTTCCGAAATTGGGACCACCCGATCCGGCGGCAGATTTTCTCCGGATTCCGTTGTGCCAGAGATGTTTCTGCCGAGTACGGCGGGCGCGGCTGAATGTGCCGACATCTCGGATACCTCGGTCCGGCGTGTGCGGTCAGCGAACCCGTCATGCGCGGTCCGCGGTCGTTGTTTCGCCAGGCGTGGGCACCGACCGACATGCGTGGCGGCGGGACGATCAACGCCGACGGATTCGGCGTCGCCTGGTGGGCGTCGGCGGAGTGGGCCGATGCCGCAGCGCGGCGCTACCGAAGCGCGGCGCCGATCTGGACCGATCCGGCGGTGCCCGAAGTGCTGTCGCAGATCCAGGCCACCGGGATTCTTGCGGCGGTCCGGTCGGCGACCGTCGGTATGCCGGTCGAACGGAGCGCGTGTGCGCCGTTCACGCACGGCAAGTGGGCGTTCAGCCACAACGGCGTCGTACCCGAGTGGCGTAAGACGGTCGGCGCGATTGCAGCCGATCTCGGCAATATCGACCTGCTCGACCTCGAAGCAGCCACCGACTCGGCAGCGTTGTGGCTGTTGCTCCAGCGCGCGCTCACGACCGACGATGCCAAGGCGGCCGTAGTCGACGTGGTCGAGCGGGTCGTTTCTCTCGCACCGGATGCCCGACTGAATCTCGTGCTCGGCGACGGTGAACAGCTTTGGGCGACAACGTATTACCACTCGCTATCGGTGTTGGTCGACGATGCAAGTGTGTGCGTCGCCTCGGAACCGTACGACGACAACCCTGCGTGGCAAGCGATTCCCGACCGAAGTGTGATCGTTGCGCGGCCGGGGTATCTAACCGTGGAACAAATATGACAACGAGGAGAGCCATGACGGCACCCGCTCTGGAGATCCACCTGTCCGACGACCAGATGACGGAGGCGCTTCGGTCCGACGCGCGGCTGGGTCTGACGGCATCGCCGAAGTGGTTGCCGCCGAAGTGGTTCTACGATGCCCGCGGCAGCGAACTTTTCGGACAGATCACGGAACTGCCCGAGTACTACCCGACTCGCACGGAACGAGAGTTGTTGCGCGCGAGTGCCGCCGAGATCGCGAAGGTGAGTGCTGCGCAGATTCTCGTCGAGCTGGGTTCGGGCAGTTCGGAAAAGACGCGGCTGCTGCTCGATGCGCTCACTGCGCACGGCACGCTGGAGCAGTACGTACCGCAGGATGTGTCGTCGACTGCATTGTCGAGCGCAGTGGAGCAGATCAAGCTCGAATTCCCAGGTCTGGATGTGCACGGCGTGGTCAGCGATTTCACCGATACGCTGCACAACCTGCCGGGCGGTGGGCGTCGCATGATCGCCTTCCTCGGTGGAACGATCGGCAACCTCGTGCCCGACGAGCGCGCCGAGTTCCTCGCCAGCGTTGCCGAAGTGCTGGAGCCCGGTGAGCAATTGCTACTCGGTGGCGGACTTGTCATCGACCCAGCGGTCCTCGTCCCCGCCTACGACGATGCCGCCGGAGTGACGGCCGAATTCAACCGCAACGTGCTGCACGTGCTCAACAACCGACTCGACGCCGATTTCGAACCCGAGCGGTTCCGGCACGTCGCGGTCTGGGATGCGGACCAGGAGTGGATCGAGATGCGGCTGGAGGCTACGGAAGCGATGACGGTCCATGTCCGGGATCTCGACTTGACGGTCTCCTTCGCCGAAGGCGAGCAGATGCGCACCGAGATCTCGGCGAAGTTTCGCTTGGAAGGGATCGCCAAGGAACTCAGTGCCGCAGGTTTCGAGGTCGAGCAGTCGTGGACCGACGCCGACGAGCGCTTCGCGCTGGTGCTCGCAGGGCGTCGTTAGGCGCCGGAACGAACGGGGCGATGGCGACCGGCCGGGTCGCGCCACGACTCGGTCGCCGGATGCACGACGGCGTCCTGTCCGACGTCGTACACCGAGGCCATCGCTTCGTAGCGGCGCTCCTCAGTGACGGGGGAGCCGTTCGGGACCCACCAGGTCTTGAACGTGGTCAGTACGGCAAGCCCGACAACAGAGCCGATGACGACAGCCGACGGCAGGTGCTGAACGGTTCCGAGTACGACCACGCCCACCATCAGCGCCGACCCGATACCCGTCTCGATGGCTTTGTTGTACCGAGAAAACATGACCGTCCACCTCTGAATTCGGGCCCCAACCCACGTGAACCATATGACGGCGTAGCGTGCTCGCCAAGTTCGAGAGCGTGTCGGGCTAGTTGACGACGCGGTCGAGCCACTCGACCAGCGGCCGGACCGCCTGCCAGGACTTGCGGACTTCGGTGGCGGTTCGCTTGGTTTCCAGCCATTTCGGGGCACCCAGTGCCTTGCCCGCGGTGAGCGACTTGTGGCGGAGCAGGTCGATGCGTGGGTGGTCGGCAGGGTAGCCACGAGGGACCGTCTTCAGGCGCTCGCCGCCGATCTCGAACTTCGCGGCGGTCAAGCTGGCAAGGATCTGCTCGAGTTCGCCGCCGCGGATCTCGTCGTCGACTGCCGTTCGGAACCGGGTGACATGTTCGGGGGAGCTGTGGTGGTAGCCGCCGCCGAGATAGAGGCCCGCCGCGTCGATCTGCACGTAGTACCCGAGCCCCGGTGTCACTCCGACGAACGCGCCCTGCGCGGTCTTGTACGGCGTTTTGTCCTTCGAGAAGCGCACGTCACGGTACGGACGGAAGATCTTCGCGGAACCGAACTCCTCTTCCAATTCGGCCAACAACGCGACTATCGGTTCGCGAACCTTCGCGTCGTAGATCTCTTTGTGTGCCGTCCAGAAAGCCTTGCTGTTGTCTGCGGCGAGGTCCTCGTAGAAATCGAGCGCCGCGATGGGGATGCCCGAGAACGTCACCGCAGCCGCCTAGGCGTTGCCGTTGAACAGGCTGGTGACCGAACCGTTCTCGAAGACCTCACGAATCGTGCGGGCGAGCAGCGGCGCAATCGAGAGGACCGTGAGCTGCGGGAACTTCTTCTCTTCGGTAATCGGCAAGGTGTTGGTGACGACGACTTCCTTGGCTCCGGACGCCGCAAGGCGCTCGGCGGCGGGAGCGCTCAGCACGCCGTGCGTCGCGGCGATGACCACGTCGCCAGCGCCGGCTTCCTTCAGCACGCGGACCGCGCCTGCGATGGTGCCGCCGGTGTCGATCATGTCGTCGATCAAGATGCAGGTGCGGCCTTCGACGCCGCCGACGACGCGGTTGGACTTGACCTGGTTGGGGACCAAGGGGTCGCGCGTCTTGTGAATGAATGCCAGCGGTGCGCCGCCGAGCGAGTCGGCCCATTTCTCCGCGACGCGAACACGGCCGGCGTCGGGGGAGACGACGGTGATGTGCTCGAGGTTGTAGCCGTTGCGGATGTGCTCGGCAAGCTGATTGTGGGCGTGCATGTGATCGACCGGACCGTCGAAGAAGCCCTGGATCTGGTCGGTGTGCAAGTCGACGGTGATGATCCGGTTCGCACCCGCGGTCTTCAGCAGGTCTGCGACGAGGCGCGCCGAGATGGGCTCGCGTCCACGGTGCTTCTTGTCCTGGCGGGCGTAGGGGTAGAACGGCAAAATCGCTGTGATGCGCTTGGCTGATCCGCGCTTGAGCGCATCGATCATGATGAGCTGTTCCATCAGCCACTGGTTGAGCGGCCACGGGTGGCTCTGCAGCACGAACGCGTCGGACCCGCGAACGGACTCGTCGAAGCGGACGAAGATCTCACCGTTCGCGAAATCGCGCGCGGTCTGGGGCGTGACGACGACATCGAGTTCTTTGGCCACTTGCTCGGCCAGTTCAGGATGGGCGCGACCCGAGAACAGCATCATGTTCTTCTGGTTGTCGACCGATTTCGAGCTCACTACTCTTCGCCGTCCTTCTTCTGTGTTTCATCTTCGAGCGCCTGCAATGCTGCAGCCGCCGCCTGCGCGGGCGGAGTTCCGGGACGTTTCCGCTGTACCCAGCCTTCAAGGTTGCGTTGCGCCACGCCCGACACTGCAAGTGCCCCGGGAGGAACGCTACGCCGCACGACGGTGCCTGCGCCCGTGTATGCGCCGTCGCCTATCGTCACCGGCGCAACAAAAGTGTTGTCGCTGCCGGTTCGGACGTGCGAACCGACCACGGTGCGATGTTTGTTGACACCGTCGTAGTTGACGAACACGCTCGACGCGCCGATATTGCTGTGCTCGCCGATCGTCGCATCGCCGACGTACGTCAGGTGCGGGACCTTGGAATGTGCGCCGATCTGCGCGTTCTTCGTCTCGACGAACGCACCCAGCTTGCCGTGCACGCCGACCACTGTGCCGGGCCGTAGATAGCTGAAGGGGCCGATAGTGGCGCTGGCGCCGATCGTCGACTGTGTGCCATGGCTGCGGACGACGGACGCTCCATCGCCTACCTCGACATCGGTCAGGGTCGTGTCCGGGCCGATCACGGCGTCTTCGCCGATCTTCGTGCTTCCGAGCAGCTGGACGCCGGGAAGAAGGGTGACGTCACGACCGATAGCCACACTCACGTCGACCCACGTGTTGTTGGGATCGACGACCGTGACGCCCGCGCGCATGTGACGCTCGAGGGTATGGCGATTCATCGCGGCGTTAGCGGCAGCGAGTTGTACCCGGTCGTTAACCCCGGTGACTTTGCTGGGGTCGTCCAGGACCGCGCCATATACGGCTTTCCCGCTTTGGCGCGCGATCTTCAGCACATCGGTGAGGTAGAGCTCGCGCTGGGCGTTCTCAGTACTGATCTGACCGATCGCTGAGCGCAACGTGACGGCGTCGAACACGTAGACGCCGGAGTTCACCTCATTGATGACCGCCTGGGCGGGCGTGGCATCGGCGTGTTCGACGATCTCGAGGATGTTGCCATCGGCGGTCCGGATGATTCGGCCGTACCCGTTCGGGTCGTCGGGCACGAAGGTCAGCACGGTGACAGCGGCGTCGTCCGGGTAGCTGCGGTGCTCGTCGAGAAGCGCATGAAGGGTATGACCGTCGAGCAACGGCACATCGGCGGCCGTGACGACGACGTCGCCCTCGAAGTCGGCGGGAAGCACCTCGAGCGCGCATTGAACCGCGTGTCCTGTGCCGAGTTGCTCGGGCTGAATCGCCAGGTCGATGGGGTGATCGAGCTCTTCCGCTATCGCTGCTACCGCGCCACCGACCTGTTCGCGGTCGTGACCCACAACGGCGATCAGATAGTGGGGAGCAACTTCGTTTGCGGCGTGCAATGCATGTGCGAGCATCGAGCGACCACCGAGTGGATGCAGCACTTTCGGGGTCTTCGACCGCATCCGCGTGCCCGCGCCGGCAGCGAGGACTACGACAGCGGTCTGCTTGCCCATGAGGCTCCTCGTCGTCTACGTATCGTTGCTTCGGGAGTCGCTCAGTGAGCGTTGATCGCTCTGCACGCTTCTAGCTCCCTGCTCCGCCGCCAGGACTCGAACCTGAACTATCTGAACCAAAATCAGAGGTGCTGCCATTACACTACGGCGGATTGTCGACCTCCAGACCGCCTCGACTGGTGCTGAGCGGCCCGTTATTGCGCCCACGATCCTCGCATGCCGGTGGTCCATACGTCGAACCGCTTGCCCAAATGCCTGGTACGTGCCGATAGGCTGACCGACGAAGGCAAACCCGACCGAAGGCTCGAAGAAGCGAGAGGCCATGTCAGGCGATAGCTCGCAGGTGGGGGAGCGCGTGCCGCGCACAAGAATGACCGGGACGCAGCGTCGTGAGCAGTTGGTGCAGATTGCTCGTGGGCTGTTCGCCGAGCGCGGGTACGACGCGACCTCGATCGAGGAGATCTCGCAGCGTGCGCAGGTCTCCAAACCGGTCGTGTACGAGCACTTCGGCGGTAAGGAAGGGCTGTACGCGGTCGTCGTCGACCGAGAAATGTCGACTTTGAACGAAATGATCAAGCTGTCGCTTACAAACAACCGATCGCGGGTCCGGATCGAGAGTGTGACGTTGGCGCTGCTGACGTATGTCGAAGATCGAACGGATGGATTTCGGATCCTCGTTCGTGATCAGCGCGTGACCGCGGGCGAAGGAACCTTCTCGAGTTTGCTTAACGAGGCAATCGGACGCGTCGGCCATATCCTCGCCGGTGATTTCGAACGTCGCGGTCTGGATCCCGAACTCGCTCCGCTATATGCACAAGCCCTGGTAGGAATGGTTTCTACAACCGCAACGTGGTGGTTGGACGAACGAGTCCTGTCGAAGGAAATCGTCGCGACCCACCTGGTGAATCTGTGTTGGAACGGTCTGACTAACCTCGAGCCGAACCCCCAGTTGGGCACGGGATGACGCCCTTGCAGTACAAATAGGACCATTACCCGTTCGCGGCGCGCATTCACACAGGAAGGGTCTACCCGATGAATGATCCCGTGGCCGAAATCGAGCCCGGTGGTACGGTTCATCCAACCTTTATGTGCTGCTACGGCCGCTTTCTCGCGGCCGGTCTGAATTCGGGATGGCGAGGCGAGTCGCATGGCTAGGCAAGCACGCGCGGAGATCACACGTGACTCCGTGCTCGCCGGCGCCGCAGATGTGTTCCTGAGACTAGGGTACGCAAACGCGAGCTTGAGCGAAATCATCGCTCAGTCGAATGTGACCAAAGGCGCTCTCTACTTCCATTTCGGTTCCAAGGAAGAGTTGGCCCGGGCGGTCGTCGACCAGGGCAACGAACGCCTGAATGCGTCGTGCAAAGGGTTCTTCGACAGCCGCGTGCCTGCGCTGGAGGCCTGCATCGGGATCTCCTACGTTGTCGCGGACCTCACTGCCAACGACCCGATGGTTGCGGCAATGCTCAAGCTGAACCATCAGATCGGCGACTATCGCGGCACTCAGGGCGAGAACATCGCGGAGTTCTGGGAGAAGACCCACCGGTTGCTGGCAGAGCGGGCAATCGAGCAGGGCGATCTGAACTCCGATCTCGATCCCGAAGAGGTCGGTCTGCTGTGGCAGGAATTGACTGCCGGAGTGCATGTCGTCGCAGTCGGTACCGACACCGTGGATCAGATGGCAATCCGGATGGAGCGGTTGTGGTACTTCCTGCTCCCGTCCCTGGTGCCCGACGAAAAGCTCTCGTACTTCCGTGAGTTCGCCGCCCGCAGATTGCGCCGCTACGCTCCTTAGATTCGTCGCCACATAGAATTGCTACAGCCATCAACTCGATGGCCGTCGACGCCTGTGTCCAGGAGCTGAGTTGCCTTCCAACCGCCCGCCAATGGCTGGTCTGGCTAACGCAGCGCGCGCAGATGCTGCACTTGCCGGACTGAGCGATCTCATCGGACGTTCCGACGTCACGCTGGTCGGTCCGTCCGCGCTCCGTCCGTTCGTCGCAGCGGCGCTGGCAGCGAAAACGGCGCTGCTGGTCGTGACGGCAACCGGCCGTGAAGCCGACGATCTCTCCGTCGAACTCGGGGAGATCCTCGGCGACCAGGTCGCACAGTTCCCGTCGTGGGAAACGTTGCCGCACGAACGGCTATCACCGGGTGCGGACACGATCGGCAAAAGGCTGGAAGTGCTGCGCCGCCTCGCGCGCCCGAACGACGCCGAGTACGGCGAGCCGCTGCGCGTCGTAGTCAGCACGGTTCGGTCGCTGATGCAGCCGATGGCACCCGGACTCGGCGAAATCGAGCCGGTCACGCTGCGCATCGGCACCGAGCACGATTTCGACGGGTTGATCACCCGCCTGGTCGAATTCGGGTATCGCCGCGAAGACATGGTCGGCAAGCGCGGCGAGTTCGCCGTGCGAGGCGGCATCCTCGACATCTTTTCCCCGACTGCCGCGCACCCGGTCCGCGTCGAATTCTGGGGCGACGAGGTCACCGAGCTGCGCGCATTCGCCGTCGCCGATCAGCGGTCGTTGCCCGACGAGCACGTGGAAGCCGTCATTGCCCCGCCGTGCCGAGAACTGTTGCTGACCAGCGAGATTCGCCTTCGCGCAGCGCAGTTGGCGATCGATAACGCTTCCGATGTCGCGCTCGTGGAGATGCTGGACAAGATCGCGTCGGGTATCCCTGTCGAAGGCATGGAAGCGCTGATACCCGTGCTCGTTCCGGGCAAGCTGGTGGTTCTGACCGATGCGATGCCGGTCGATGCCCACGTGTTGTTGTGCGACCCGGAGAAGGTCCGTACCCGTGCCGCCGATCTCGTTCGCACCGGGCAGGAATTCCTGGAAGCATCGTGGACCGCGGCGTCCATCGGCGGTGCTGCGCCGATCGACACGTCGGTAATCAAGGGCACCTCTCACCTCGACCTCGCTGCGTCGGGCTACCGACCGTTGCGCGAGGTACGCGAACGCGCGGAGCAGGGCGGGCACGTCTGGTGGACGATCAGCCCGCTGGCGTCCGGCAGTGGCACCGAGATCGAACTCGCCGCGATGGCAGCACCGCTTGCCCGAGGTTCCGACACGGAGTTGGCGGCGACGTTTGCGATGTTGCGTGCTCATGTCGCTACTGGCGCCCGCGCTGCCATCGTTGTCGCAGGCCACGGCACCGCGCAGCGAATTCTCGAGCGATTGGCCGAAGCGGATGTTCCTGCCGCAACGCTGGAATCCGGTGCCGAGCCGGAGGACGGCGTTGTCGGCGTGTTGTGCGGAACGCTGTCGACAGGGTTGATCCTGCCCGACGCGGGCCTGGTGATCATCTCCGAATCGGACCTCACCGGAAACCGCATCGCGGCCGCCGGCGATGGCAAACGGCTGCCCGCGAAGCGCCGTAACCAGGTCGATCCGCTGGCGCTGCATTCCGGCGACATGGTCGTGCACGATCAGCACGGCATCGGCAAATTCGTCGAGATGATCGAGCGGACCGTCGGCGGCGCCCGGCGCGAGTACCTCGTCATCGAATATGCAGCCAGCAAACGTGGGCATCCAGGCGACCGCTTGTTCGTCCCGATGGACTCGCTCGACCAACTCTCGCGCTACGTCGGCGGCGAGATGCCGAGTCTGTCCAAGCTCGGCGGCTCCGACTGGGCGAATACGAAACGTAAGGCGCGCAAGGCGGTTCGCGAGATCGCGGGTGAGCTCGTGCAGCTCTATGCTGCGCGGCAGGCAGCACCAGGGCACGCCTTCGGCCCCGATACGCCGTGGCAGAAGGAGATGGAGGACGCGTTCGCGTTCACCGAGACGGTCGATCAGATGACGGCGATCGCCGAGGTCAAGGCCGACATGGAGAAGTCGGTCCCGATGGACCGCGTCATCTGCGGCGACGTCGGCTACGGCAAGACCGAAATTGCGGTGCGTGCAGCTTTCAAGGCTGTGCAGGATGGCAAGCAGGTCGCGATTCTCGTACCGACAACGCTGCTCGCGCAACAACATCTGCAGACGTTCACCGCGCGAATGGCAGCGTTCCCGGTCAAGATTGCCGGCCTGTCCCGATTCACGCATCCGGCCGAATCGCGCAAGGTGCTCGAAGGTCTTGCCGATGGCACCGTCGACATCGTCGTCGGGACCCATCGCCTGCTGCAGACCGGGGTGCGCTGGAAAGATCTCGGGCTCGTGGTCGTCGACGAGGAGCAGCGCTTCGGCGTCGAGCACAAGGAGCACATCAAGGCGCTCCGGACGGCTGTCGACGTGTTGACGATGTCGGCCACGCCGATTCCCCGCACGCTGGAAATGAGCTTGGCGGGGATTCGCGAGATGTCGACGATCCTCACGCCACCGGAGGAGCGCCATCCCGTCCTGACTTATGTTGGCGCGTACAACGAGAAGCAGGTCGCTGCGGCGATCCGGCGTGAGCTGCTGCGCGACGGTCAGGTGTTCTACGTCCACAACCGGGTCAGCTCGATCGACAAGGCGGCCAAGGGGATTCGCGACCTCGTCCCGGACGCGCGCGTGGTGGTTGCGCACGGCCAGATGAACGAGGACATGCTGGAACAGACGGTCCAGGGGTTCTGGGAGCGCGAGTTCGACGTTTTGGTCTGCACCACGATCATCGAAACCGGCCTCGACATTTCGAACGCGAACACCTTGATCGTCGAGCGCGCCGATGCGCTCGGGCTCGCTCAGCTGCATCAGCTGCGTGGCCGGGTCGGCCGTAGCCGTGAGCGCGGATACTCCTACTTTCTCTATCCGCCCGAAAAGCCGTTGACCGAAACGGCGTACGACCGGCTGGCGACGATTTCGCAGAACTCCGACCTCGGTGCAGGCATGGCCGTCGCGATGAAAGACCTCGAAATCCGCGGGGCGGGCAACGTCCTCGGTGCCGAGCAGTCCGGTCACGTCGCAGGGGTCGGCTTCGACCTCTACGTTCGGCTTGTCGGCGAAGCGGTCGAGGCATACCGAGCGGCAGCGGACGGGCGACCGATCACTACCGACGAGGCGCCGAAGGAAGTCCGGATCGATCTGCCGGTGGATGCGCACATCCCGCCGGATTACGTGACGAGCGATCGATTGCGGCTGGAGGCTTATCGCAAACTCGCTGCGGCCAACAGCAATTCCGACCTTGCCGAAGTCGTGGCCGAGATCGTCGACCGGTACGGACCGATTCCTCCCGAGGTCGGCCGGCTGGTGGCGGTCGCGAAGCTGCGGTTGCTGTGCCGCGAATACGAGATCACCGAGGTTGCCGTCGCGGGCACTCAGTTGAAGCTGTCGCCGATGCATCTGCCCGATTCGAAGCAGACGCGGTTGAAACGGCTGTACCCGAGTGCGTCCTACCGCGCGACGACCGGTGTGGTCGGGTTGCCGCTACCGCGAGTCGAGGATTCTGTCGGTTCCGCTCGCGTCCGTGACGTTGCGTTGTTGCAGTTCGTCGCGGACCTGCTGTTGTCCATGGACGGCAAAGCTCCTGGAGCAGTGAGCTTGTCGTGACGGTGATTCTGCTCGACCCGCTGCGGCCGACCATGATTCCGCTGGATGCCGTCGAATTTCTCGGTGGGCCTGTGCAATTCACCGAAGAGGTGCCTGTAGCGGTTCGGTGGCGGATGGCGCATGCAGTCGAGCAGGCCGAGGTGTTGCTGAGCACCGATCCGAAGCACGAGACCGTGCTCGAGCGGATCGCCAACGGCGAGATGGTGATTGCCGCTCCGACGGTGCCGGGGGACAACTTGCTCGAGGCGGTCGAGCTGATGGACACGCTGTGGGGGTTCGGCGGCTGGGAGGTCACCCAGACCCACGATTCGTTGCGCGTCTACCTGCTCGAGGAGACCTACGAGTTGCTCGACGCGATCGGCACCGGTTCCTCGGAGGAGATCAGAGAAGAGCTCGGCGACCTGTTGCTGCAAGTCCTGTTCCATTCCCGAATCGCCCAAGCCCGTGGTGATTTCGTGGTCGACGACGTCGCATCGACGCTGGTCGCGAAGCTCGTGCATCGCAGCCCGCACCTGGCCGATCAAGCGGTCGGGCCCATCGACATCGCTCATCAGGAGCGCGCGTGGGAACAGCGAAAGGCCACAGAGAAGGCGAGACGGTCGTGCGTCGACGGGATCGCAATGGGTTTGCCCGCGCTTGCCTTGGCAGAGAAGGTACTGACCCGCAGCGCCAAAGCGGGGCTGCCGGAAGACCTTGTGCCGGAAGCCTTGAAGGTGGTTCACCTCGGCGGTCCGGCCAGCGCGGAGGAAGAGTTGCGCAAGGCGACGCTGGCGTTCGTAGCACATATCCGGTCGGCCGAGGATGCCGCTGAGCAGGCTCGTGCGGAACGGCGACCGCTGTATGCGAAGCAATGGCGACAGTATTGGCCGACGAGGGAATGATGACTGGGCGAGCGAAGCGACGGGGATTGTGTACGACTACTGCGTGATCGGCGGTGGAATCGTCGGTGTGGCAACTGCGCGCGAAATCTTGAAGCAGCGACCAGGAGCGACGCTGTTGCTGTTGGACAAGGCCGACACGCTGGGCGTGCACCAGACCGGGCACAACAGCGGCGTCATTCATTCGGGGATCTACTACGAGCCGGGCAGCCTCAAAGCCGAGTTGAGCCGTCGTGGTGCCGAACTCACCAAGGAATTCGCGGCCGAGCATGGAATTGCCTGCGAGGTGATCGGAAAATTACTCGTCGCGACGGACGCTGCCGAGCACAAACGCATGGATGCGCTGTACGAGCGGTCGAAGATCAACGGCCTCGATGTCGAGGTGATCGATGCTGCGGAGTTGCGCCGCCGGGAGCCGGCGATCACCGGTACCGGCGCGCTGTTCGTGCCCACGACCGGAATCATCGACTATCGCAAAGTAACCCAGGCGCTGGCGGACGGAGTCCGCGCTGCGGGCGGAGAGATCCGGGTCGGCGTCGACGTCGTCGGTATTGCCGAACATGACGACCGGATCGTGATCACGAGCAACGAAGAGTCCTGGGAAGCGAGCAACCTCGTTGTCTGCGCCGGGCTACAGGCCGATCGAATGGCCAGGCTGGCGGGAATCGCGATCGACTTCCAGATCATCCCGTTCCGCGGCGAGTACTACGAGTTGCCCGCCGAGCGGTCGTCGTTGGTGCATCACCTCATCTATCCCATTCCCGATCCCGACTTGCCGTTTCTCGGCGTTCACCTGAGTCCGATGATCGACGGCACGCTGACCGTCGGACCGAATGCGGTGTTGGGAATGGCGCGGGAGAAGTACAAGAAGTTCGCCTTCGACAAGACAGACTTCTGGGAGTACGCGCGCTATCGCGGGTTCTACAACCTCGCCCGCGCGAATGTCGGGACCGGTATCGCCGAGCTGCGCGACTCGTTGTCCAAGCGCGGCTACCTCGCACGTTGCCGGAAGTACTGCCCGGAGCTGACGCTGCGCGACCTGCAACCCCGCGAAGCGGGAATCAGAGCGCAGGCCGTGCTGCGCGACGGCACGATGGTGCACGATTTCATGATCGAACGCACGCCGCGCTCGGTCCACGTGCTCAATGCCCCGTCACCCGCGGCGACGTCGGCTCTCCCGATCGCGGAGGTCGTCACGAAGCGGTTGCTCGTCGGCGACTGAGTCGATCGATCACTTACCCAGCCCTGCTTCTGTGCGGGCACACCGGAATCCATCGTGATACAGGATTCCTGTTCCTTGAACGGCGACATCACGGTAATAGCCCTGTTTGAAATAGGTCCCGTTGACGCCGGGAATCAATGTCCGCACCATACATTTCGTCATCCCGACGCACGGCGCGGTTTGAAACGTCTGTTGGACGCCGTTGTACCAGAATTCGACGAATCCGATCGTGTCTTTCGCCGACCATTTGATATGCATTTTGATGTCGTGCCACACGCCGGGCGACAAAGGTTGCTGCCAAAGAACGTAGCTTCCGACATAAACTCCGGGCGATGATTGCTTGGTTATCTTCAGGCCCCATTGACCGTCGGCGACATCGACGTTGAACGACACAGGCGGAGAACCGTTATTGCTCGCCGGATGCCATTGTGCGACGACACCCCATCCTTGAGTTGCGTGGTTTTGCGGGAATGTCGACGTGAATTGTGTACTCCACGAATACCAACCCTCTTCACCCTCCTTGCCTCCCGTCTCCGGACCCCCTTGAACCTCGGTCCGCTCGGCTCCGCCGAAGCTCGGGATGTCGCCGTCACGCAATTCGAAACGCGCGGCGTACGAACCTTGTCGTTTGACCGAATTCTGCACCATGAGGCTGTAGTTGGCATTGTTGTAGTTCGAGCAGCTGTCGTTGATCACCTTGGACTGACAGACCGGCCACTGCGAGAAGTTGCCGGTTTCGTAGTCGCCGACGAAGGACGGTACGGCGCTCGCGGCGACCGTAGTAGTTGGTGCTGTTGTTGTTGGTGAGGTAGTTGTTGTGGTTGGTGAGGCTAATGTTGTTTGTGGGGTCGTTGTGATCGGTGCTGTTCCTTCCAGAGAAACGCTGTCGAGGTAAAGACCCATGCCGCAGAACGACCAAAACCAATCCGGACTCCACCCGAATTCAATCGTGTGCGTGCCTGCGGTAATTGCGACTGGAATCCGGTAGGTCGTCCAAGTGGTTGCCCCGGCCGAAATGGTCGTTCGCTTTGCTCCGTCGATAGTCACGGCAATTGCGGGAGAGGTGATGCAGGTGCCGCCCTTTGCCGTCAGTAATATCGCAGTACCGGCCCCGAGCAATACCGATTTGCTACCGGTTGTCGACGAATTCAGTTTTGTCGCGCTGCCGCCCGACGCTGCGAGATCGGACACAACGGAAACCGCCGACGCCGGACTCCAGGTCATGGATTCCGTTTCGTACGCGAATATTGTTGCGCTTTGGGCGGACTTCGGTGAAATCGCAATAAAGATACCTACAGTAATTGCTACGACGGCCAGCAGGCGCAGGCGAGGTGACGAAACGAGCCGGCCGAATGCCACTGGATGGGGTTGCGAAGACATGTGTGTCCGCCGTTCATGCAGAAAAGATTGGTCCGACCCGGAAATAAATCTATGCGATCGGCGCAGGCTGAAAGACCGCACGATCGAATCGCGTCCATATCGTGACGAGTGCGTGATTGATGCTTGCTACGCGGCAGCACGCATGCTTGCTTGATTTCGATATTGAATTCGACCGTTGAATTCGGACTTCAGGTTTGTATTTTCGCTATTTATCCGGATGGGGGTGCGTCAAGCGGTTTGGTCGAGGCGACGCTTCAGCTCGCGATGCCACACCTCGAGAGACAGCAGCGTCCAGATTCGGGGCTGTTCGTTTCTACCGCCCGACGAGTGGTCTTCGAGTAAGCGGGCAACGGAGGCGCGATCGAAACGCGAACCGACGAAAGACGATGGGTCGGTAAGAAGGTCGAAGGCCATGTCGCGAAGGCCGCCGCGGAACCAGGCATCGAGCGGAACCTGGAAGCCGATCTTCTTACGATCGACAACTTCTGCGGGCAGATGCTGGCGAGCAACTTCCTTCACGACCCACTTTCCTCGACCACGGCGCACCTTGACATTGCTGGGGAGGCTGAATGCGAGCTCGACCAAGCGATGGTCGAGGAATGGCGGCCTCAGCTCCAACGAGGCGGCCATCGACATGCGATCGCCGCGTTCGAGAAGGTTGTCGGCCAGCCAGGTGTGGGCGTCGGCATAGAGCATTCGGCGAAGCCCGTCTCCACGACCGTTCCGGTACGGATCGAGCACCGATCGTTCCGCGGCACGGCCGAGCAGCGAATCGCGTTCTGCCGTCGTGAAGGGGGCGAACCAGCCCCGCATCCGCTCGGCGTAGTTCGGCTCCGAAATCGCGCGCATCGCGACGCCGAGACGTGCCTTGTCTGCGGGAAGAGTGCCCTCGAGGCGATTCAGTGCAGCGCCCGGCACCGCACCGGACCATCGCGTGATTCCGGCGTATCGATACTTCGGATAGCCGCCGAACAGCTCGTCGCTGCCCTCACCGGAAAGGACGACCTTGACGTGTTCACGTGCCAGCTGAGCCAGGCGAAATACGGCCACGTCTGCAGGCTCGGACAGCGGGGCATCTCGATGCCAACTGAGCCGCGACCAGTTGCTCTGAAAATCCTCGGCAGTGACCTCGACCTCGTGGTGCTCACTGCCGACAATCTCGGCGACCTTGCGGGCCCAGACGGTTTCGTCCATGCGATCGTCGCCGAAGCCGGCCGAGAACGTGTGCAGTGCCGCACCGTGGCGCTCTTGCGCGACCAGTGCAGTGATCAGACTGCTGTCCAAACCACCCGACAGGTAGGCGCCGACGGGAACGTCGGCGACGAGCGCGTCTCGAACGGACGCGGTCAACGCTTCGTCGACGAGGTTCACGGCTTCCGACGGACTGACCTTCAGCAGCGAGGGCTCTCGCGGCAACTCCCAGTACGCCTCGCTACGAACCGATCCGTCGGGCGCGACGACGAGATGATGCCCTTGCGGTACCTTCCGTACACCTTCGATGAAGGTGTACGGCGCAGGTACCGAGCGATGGGCCAGGTAGTCGTGCAGGCTTGCCTCATCGACCGCCGTCGACGGCAAGACCGGCAAAAGTGCCTTGATCTCCGACGCGAAAGCAAACATCTTCGAATCGGTGTAGTAGTACAGCGGCAGAATTCCGAGCCGGTCGCGAAAGAGATGCGTCTCGTCGGTGTTGGAATCGTGGATCGCATAGGCGAACTGACCGCGCAGCCGATCGACGGAGCTCGCACCCGAAGATTCGTAGAGCGCGAGTAGGACTTCGGTGTCGCCATCGGTCCGAAACGGATAGCTGAGAGCGCTTCGAAGCTGTCGATAATTGAGGATCTCGCCATTGAATGCGATGTGAGTTCGGCCACTTGCACCCTCCATCGGCTGCAGCGATCCACTCAGGTCGATGATCGACAATCGAGTGTGCGCAAAACCGATCGAGCCGTCGATCCATAAACCATGGTCGTCGGGACCTCGATGCTCGAGCTGGCGCGCCATTTGCGCAAGTAATTCGCGATCGACGGGTGTTCCGTCGAATCGCCGGATGCCGGCTATTCCGCACATAGCGCGGTGACCGAAATGCCGTACGAACCATTGTTGTGGGCCGCTCTAGCGCACTGGCATCGTTTCACGACGCCAGAGTAGTGCACCATCGGCGATAGCTTCGTCACATATGGTCGCTACCCGCATTCCCGTAGAATGGATGGGCGGGTGAACGGCCGTTTGCCCATCCGAGCCCCTGAGACGAGTCCGAATGGTGCACCGACAAGCTGGACGCGCGCTGCGGCGCTGGCGTGTCGTCGCGGTCGCTGCAGGAATCGCTTTGGTATCGGTGGCTGCGGTTCTGACCGCTGCGGCGAAACTGCCGACCGAGGGCGACCCAGCCCAAGTGTTGTTTCGTGGCGATTTCGAGACTGGAGACTTCAGTCAGTGGTCGACCTGCCAGTCGGTGGTGATCAACGATTTCTGCACCGACTACAAGAACTCCGACCAAAGTCTGCAGGTGCAGACCGACGTTGTGCGGCAAGGCCGCTATGCGGCCCGTTTCGAGGTGCGCGACGGTGACCTTTCGTTTTCGGCCGGCGACCGCTCGGAGGTCTCCGACGAGCTTGTGACCGGCGGAAATGAGGGTGACGACCGCTGGTACCAGTGGAGTACGCAGTTCTCGAGTACGTTCCCGATGAACCACGCCAGCCAGGGTTGGGGCGTGGTGGGGCAATGGCACGGCGAAAGTGACGCCGGCTCGCCACCCGTGTCGATGAATGTCGATGTCGCAGACGGTCAGTGGGGATTGCGTATCAACCGGCAGGCAGCACCGGGTGTGTTCATGTCGACGCCCGTGCTCTGGAAGACGCCGTTGGCGCCGGGCACATGGCAAGACATCAAGATGCACATCAAATGGTCGGCCGAAGACAGCGTTGGATTCGTCGAGCTATGGCACAACGGAGTACGGCAAACTTTCACAGGCGAGCCGTGCGCCGGAACGGATCACTGCGCGATCAGAACTCTCATTCCGGGCGGCGGTGGCACCTACTTCAAGATGGGCTATTACCGTTCCGTGAACGTCCATGGGACCGGCGTTGTGTACGGCGACGCATTCGAAAGTGCGATGACAGAAAGCGCACTGCAGAAGTATTGATTCCGGCGCGAGATCAAGAATCCGTCGTGATCGCCCATAGGTCGTGATCTTCGCGTTTGCCGGCAAATTCGGCGTATCCAGTCATAGTGCCTTCGCGCGTCATGCCTGCAGCTTCGATGATTTTGGCTGTAGTTATATCGCTCACTCGCAAGATCGCAAACACGCGTCGTAGGCCGATCTTCGTGAAGATGACATCGATCAGGACGCGAACGCCTTCGGCAACTTCCTGTGGTGCGCTCTCACCGACCAAGGCGATGTCGAGTCGGCCGTTCTCGTGGAAGACGTCCACGAGCCTGCACGTCGCAAGCTTGCTGCGGTCCGCCACGATCTGCGCGGTCAAGGCTGGACTGTCGTCGTCATGACGCAACAGTCGTGCGAAGCGCGCGAACCCATCGGTCGTCTTGTGCGATGTCGACGTCGGACTGTCGACGTCCGTCGAGCCTTTGAGGCTGACCCGACCGAGCTCCGTTGCGGGACCGTCCCACGCAATGTCGAATTGCTTGCGCTTTTTGTAGCGGGCGGCGACCTGGCGCGCTGAACCGAGGTAGAACTTCGACACAGTCAGCAGGTCGGTGAACGGTGGTATTCGACGTCGGACGACTGGGCTTGCCTGATTCGGTGGTGCGGCCGGCGGTCGAGGGCGATCCCACCGTGCAATTGCATCGCTGGTGACGCCGCCGACCGGTCGTCGATCGCCGATGATGGCCCGAAGTTCGTGTGCTGCGCGCCCGGTTCCAATTTCGAAGAAGCTGTCCATCCGCGCCTCGAAAACGAAACCGATCCTTTCCGCGCCGTGGGCTGCAGGCATATTGCCCACTGCTGTGATGGCCGCGACTCGGTACAAGGCGAGCACATCGAAGGCATAGTCGACAACGAGGGACGCTGCGACCGATCCGACTCCGCCTCGGGCAACCGTCGAGTCGATCCAGATTCCGAGTTCGGCCTGGCCCGTCGAGAGGTCGATCGATGTCAGTCCACACTGCCCCGCGAATCGGCCGTCGCATTCGATGACGAACGACAGTGCGGTGGCTTTGCGGCGTGCTCGTCGCATTTCCAGGCATTCTCGAACCCACAGCTTGCGTGTGTGCCGCTCTTGCCAGGTCAGCGACGACGCAACCCAGAAGGGCTCGATTGCCTGTTGATCGCGTAATCGAATGCGGCACCAGTCATCGACATCAGCGAAGCGTGGCAGGCGTAGTCGGACCGAGTGGCCGGAGATTTGTACGGGGCCGAGTTCGGTCACCGACCAGATGGCTCGGCGCTGGGATCTTGTGGAGGGACGGGTAGGCACGGCGCGCGCTAGCTGCCAGGGTCCGATGCGGCGGACAATCGCGCCGTTTCGATATCCATCACTCACTCCTTTTAGCAGTACCCGCCGAGTAAACCAGACGATTGTGGGCATCGCACGAATTACACCTATTCACCGTGAGTTCCGGTTAATTCAGGCAGTCGTGTCGAATGTCGTCCACACCGACAGCTTGGCTGATCAGCCGACTGATCCGTTCTTCGTATTCGGTCATGCTGTAGGTCGATTTCCTGGCTGCGCTTGTGAGCTTTGCCCGTTTTTCCGGATTGTGGAGAAGGTCGTCGACCGCCGCCCGGAGCGCTATGGGATCGCCGGGTGGAACCAACACTGCGGTGGTGTCGTCGACATATCCGCGGAGGCCGGCAACGTCGGACACAACGATCGCTGTGCCTGCATCGAACGCATTCATAACGCGCATTTGTCCGATACTGCCGCCCGTTTCTGGAACGGCGATTATGAATACACACGCATTTATCACTTCGTCCTGATGGCTGCCTGCATCCAAGTCGAACCGGATAGTCGCAGGCCGGGAGGCGGCGAGGCGACGCACCTCAGGTAAGTCCGTCGACAGGCACACGACACGCAGGTCCCAGTCGGTGCCCTCTGCCGCTGCAAAAACCGTCTGCCAATCCACCCGCCTGCCCGACGCGAGCACGCGAAGGCTCTCGCGCTCATCGAGCGAATGCCTATTTTCGAAGGGGGCGTTGTCGAATCTCAGCGGGTACTGAACGAGGCGGAAACGTTCGGCCGGTATTCCGTGATCGGTGGGCGCCGCGGTGAATTCCGATTCGGTCATCATCTGGCTCACGATCAGGCATCTGCGCAATAGCCATCGGCGCAGCACGATGAAATTGATGCGCCGCAGGACGAGAAGCTTCATGCCGGGGCGCGGGGGATTGGGAATGTATTCGAGCAGGATGAGCTTGCGCCAGCCGAGCAGGCCACAGACCAAGATGCACAACTTGGTACCTACGTGGCCATTCGTCGTGACGATCGCCATCGAGTTGCGGCCGGCGAAAGCTAGTGCGACGCCTCGCAGCGATGGATATCGGTCGACAGCGCGCTGGACGAATTGCGGGCGCTCCTTCAGCCAACTGTCCAGGCTGTACAAACCCGCGAGTCTCTCGGAATACCACGAATCAGCGACCACGCGGGTGATGTTGTTCGAGGGGCGCATGCCTGGGTTGGTCCTCCATCGTGTCGCGCGTTCGAGGCGTATCCCCCAGTAGCCCACAGTTTGCTCTCGGTCCTGTGTCGCGTGTTCGGTGACAGTGATCAGAGACTACCGCGACAGGCGCAACACGCGCATCGAGGTAGGTCACGATGTGGACTGCTAGCCTTGAATCTCGCAGATCGCTCCGCGAGAATCGACGAGTAACGGCCACGACCCGACCGCAATATGTAACCATTGAAACGGCACAAACGTGCCGGATCGGCACGGCTGGTATTGCGCGGTAGGCCCTGCCACAGTCGGGAATGAAGAGATTGCGAGAGCCTTTGAGCGGCGCGTTGGGTGTCCTCGTCGAACGAATACGTCGGCGCTGGTGGGTTGTCGCAATTGTCGTCGCGGTCGCGCTTTTGGGTGGCGCTGTATCGGCATTCACGGCGAAGCCGACATATACGGCCAAGGCTGCATTATCTGCGACCACTGATTCGGAGAACGAAGAGGGATCTGCGCTGATCCTCGGCTTGATCTATCTGTTCAACGATCCGACGTATCAAGAATCATTACGGGCGAATGGCGACCTGCCTGCCGGCGCCAGCGCCAATGCATCGGCAGCGGCCGCGAGCCCAATCTTCACAATAGATGTGACTGCTGACAGTCCAGAAGTTGCCAAAACGGTGGCAGCAAAGCTTGGTGAGAAATATCTGCAGCATGTGAACGAACGCCTGCGTGATGCTCGCGACAAAACTATCGCCGCGCTCCGCAAGCCGTTCGACGACCGTCTGGCGCGAAACGAATATATCTCCTTCGTTGAATGGAATCAGCTCGGTGCAGACATCAACAAGGTGAATGCCGGGACAGAAAAAGATCTGTGGAATCTCCAGTTGGATTCGGCGCCGACCACCAACGGTTCGAGCAAGGCGATGACGCTCGCGCTCGCACTCGGTGGCGGCCTGTTCGTCGGGTGTCTCGCGGCTGTGTTGCTCGCGGGTCTGTCCGGTCGGATGCGGAGCCGTGCGGAGGTTCGCGAGAAGTCTGATCTCGATCCGCTCGTCGTCATTCCTACGGTGTCGGCATCGACGCCGGACGAACGGTCCGAGCAATTCGAGCGGTTGGCGAACTTTGTCGGACTGGCGAGTCCGGGCGGATTCACCTCGATCGCTGTGGCTGCGCCTCGGGACACGGATTCGCTGCCTGAGGTCGCACGCGCAATCGCCGAAAGGCGTGCGCTCCAGGGCACGAGGACAATCCTGGTCCGCGCCAACCTCGTCGCGTCGGGCGAGCACCCCAAGGGTCTGCGCGACTACTTACACTCACCGGGCGATGGCATCGCGTCCTACATCGAAGGTTCGCCTCAGGACCGATTTCAAGAGCTCGACGTTGGTAAGGGCGGCGGCGACCCCTTTGCGCTGATTTCGAAGGAGTCTTTCTCCAAGCTCATCGACGAACTCGGCCAACGAGCCGAACTTGTGGTCGTCGAGACGCCGGCAATCTTGACGGCCGCGGAGGCCCAGGTCATCTGCGCGCTGACGGACCGCACTCTGCTCGTGATCGAACAGGGATCGCAGGCGGCCGATCTCAACGAGTCGGTCCATCTATTGAAACAAATCGATGCGGACATTCTCGGTGTCGCAATGCTGGAAGTGGACGAACGCGCTGCAAGCGTGATTCGACGCGCGCCGTCGGCGACCGAGGTGGGAAACCCGTCGTGACAGTTCGCGCAACTCCCGCCGAATTCTGGTGTCGATTCACATGATCAGCGGGGTCGAGGACGCGCGAACGTGGGTCGGGCAGAATGCCCGTCACCTGCGCGCTGCGACGATATTCTGTGCGGCCTGCCTGGCGCTACTGATGCTGATCGTCGTATCGCCGAGCTTGCCGGTGTCGCCATTTCTTGTTGCGGTCGGCCTATGCCTCGCGGTAATGGCGGCCTACTTCGGATTGCAGAACCCGCTCGTCGCACTCATTTACTTGCTCCTCGCGCTGTTCTTTCGATTGGCAATTCCAAAGGTGCTGCCTGTCGACGCGTTCCTGCCCGCGTACGCGGGCCTGGTTGTGTCGATGGCGATCTGGTTTATTGCAAAACCTGGAAGGCGGGTCGAGGTAGGCATCATCGAAGTGGTGATGGTGCTCTACATCGGATGGAACATCGCCTCCGCAGTGATGCCACACGAATATCCGCCGATCAGTTTCCCCATCACCGGCGAGCGCGTCGTGCTCTACCGGTTGCTGCTGATCGGGACGCTGATGCCGTTCACGTTGTATGTCTTCGGTCGAGTCTTGATTGCCCGCGAGATTGCTGTCCGGACGGTGTTGTGGACGATCGTCGGACTCGGCACCTATTCGGCGTACATGAGCATCGGGCAGTTCCATGCACCCGCGCTTGTGTGGCCGAAATTGGTTGCTGAGACCAACTGGATCGGCCGGGCGAACGGAATCGTCAACCAGCCTGTGGTGAACGGGCTGATCCTCGTGTTGAGCTATGTGATCGCGGTCGTGCTTGCCAGCCAGCCAGGATCGAAGTGGTGGCGACGGATTGCTGGTCTGCTTGCCGTCGCCATGGCCTACTCGGTGTATCTGACACACACTCGGGCGATTTACATCGCTCTGCTGTTGATCATCGTTCTCGGAATGGTCCTTGCCAAAGGCTTCCGCACCGGCTTCGTGGTGAGCTTCGCGATCGTGGTCATCGCAGTGCTGACGAACTTCTCGACGTTGACAAGCTCGGATCGCGCGGCCGGCGGAGTCGGATCCACGAGTGAGGTCTACGACCGATTGAACACCGCGGCAACGTCGGTCTGGGGTTTCGAGAACGCACCGTGGTTCGGATGGGGGCTCGGGCGGTTCATCGTCATCAATACCTATCACCACCAACAATGGTCGCCGGATATCGAATGGCGCCACGCTTTGGGCATCGCGTCGCATTTCAACGAACTTGGAATTCTTACCGAGCTCGGGTTGGTCGGTTTGACCATGTGGTTGGCAATCCTGGTGATGCTCGCATATCGGCTGATTACCGCCCTGCGTGAGCTGCCGGAAGCTGGCCTGCTCGGCAGGCCACTCGCATTCATCGGGATTTCCGCTTACATTGCGCTCATTGCTTGCGGAGTTTCGGTCGACCTCAGGCTGTTCGATCTTCCGAGCGCGGTAGTCATGTTGATTGCCGGAATGGTCGTCGGTCAACAGGATCGAGTGCGAAAGCTGAACGCAGCTTCGCAAAGCGCTAGGAAATCGGCACTCAGTGCCTGGAAAACCAAAAGAGCCGGCTTGCCAGCGGACTCGAAGTACGGGAGGGCGATTGTCCAGCAACCTGAGTCTTAACCTCCACCGTATTCGCAGATACGCGTGGCTGGTCTTGCTGATCTTCGTATTGGCGGTGGCAATCGGGTTCGTTCTGAGTAGCGGTGAGTCCAAGTACTCGAGCAAATCCGCCCTCACCACGATTTCGCAGACTCGCGCGCCCGAACAGGACGCGTACCTGATCCAAGGCTATGTCGACTACTTCAACGATCCGGTTTATCAGGACAAGTTGCGATCGGACCTGGGAATTCCGAGCGATGTGACACTCCAGGCGAAGACGATCGCGTCGAGCCCGCTGCTGTTCATCGAAGCCGTCGCCCCACAGCCGAACTCGGCGATCGACGCGGCAGGAAAAGCCGCAGCCAAGTTCCGCGACGGCATCAACGCGAACGTCCAGAAAATCCACGATCAGACCGTCGCAGCGCTGCAGGCTCCGTTCAACGAGCGTCGGGCGAAGAATCAACCGATCAGTGAAGAAGAGCTGATCGAGTTGCAGCGGCAGCTGAACATGGTCATCTCGGACACGTCGAACGTGCTGCAAAATTTTCAAACCGATGTGACCGCGGTCGAAGAACCGAAGGGTGTCAGCGCAGCCGTCGGTCTCGCCGGAATCGTGGGCATCATCCTCGGGTGCCTCGCGGCTATCGCGGTCGGGAGCCTGCGCGGTCGTCTGGACCACGAATACGCCGTCGAAAAGGCGATCGGCGAGAAGGTATTGCTGACGGTCCCGCGCGACAAGGGCGACGGGGGCCAGCGCACGCAGCGGCTCCGGCAGATCGCAAGCGTGATTGCAATGTCAGGGCCACGCGAGCCCGCGGTGGTCGCCGTGACGTCGCCGACGCGGACCAGCACGGTGCGAGAGGTGGCATATGCGATCGCCGAGAGTCGTGCCACGCAGGGAGCGCGGGTTGTGCTCGTGCGTGCGGATTTCAACAGTGCCGAAGACGACACAGCCGAGTCGGCCGGGAAGTCTCTGAAAGCCCTGCTCTCCCAACCGAAGAGCGACGAAGTAGACGCAGCATTGCAGACGTCCGACGTGGCGAATCTGCGGGTGTTGGTCGCCGGTGGTCCCCTTGCGGACCCGTTCGCAGCCTTCGTGCCGGGGCGAATCAACGGCCTGCTCGATGAGTTGAAGCAGGGTGCGGACCTGATCGTGATCGACGCAGCTCCGATCCTCACGGCGGCCGACGCTGGAACGATCTGCTCGGCGGCCGACGCGACAATTTTGGTCCTTGCGCGAGATCGGGAGTCGGCAGCGGCCGCGCAAAAGGCACGTCGAATGCTCGACCAGATCGGTGCAAAGTACTTCGCGGCGGTCCTCGTCGAGGAGAACAAGCAAACGGCAAGCAAGCCGCAACCGGCTGCATCGGAAGCCGCTGTGGCCGAGAGCGACAGTGCTGCCGAGCCTGACAGTGCCCCCGAGCCTGACAGTGCTGCCGAGCCCGACAGCGATTCCGAGCAGACCGAGGCGCGAACCTAGGGAGTCAGTGGCGTCGCGGCTCGGCGGAGCGGCGCAATGCCGGTGCGACGGGTCTGCCGCGGAGCAGGCCGTCGACGGTTCCAGCCTCGATGGCGCGGCGGTAAATCTCGAGGGCGCCGCGGGTAGCTTCGATCGTCCGTGCGATATCGGCCTCGGTGTGGGCTGCCGACACCACGAACGACTGACCGAGTACGCCGCGTTGCAGCATCTCCTGCAGGAAGAGGGTGCGATACGCCTGTGACGGCGAACCGTCGGGATCTCGCGTCACGAAGGTCAGACACGACGGTCGGCCGACGACTTCGAAATAGGCCGACAGTCCGAGTTCCGCGCTCACCGCATTGACCCCAGCGGCGAGCGATCGGCCGGCGGACTCCATGGCGCCGATCGGGTCCTCGCGCGCATAGGCCTCGACCACGGCGCGAAACGCCGCAAGGCCGCCCGTCTCAGGTCCGTGCGTGGTCGAGAGGAGAAATACGCGGTCCGCGTCTGTGCGTAGCCCGCCGAGTTCCATAACGGCCCGAGTTCCCGCAAGCGCTGAGATGGGGAACCCGTTTCCCATTGCCTTTCCCCACGATGACAGGTCGGGCACGACGCCGTAGATGGACTGTGCGCCATGCTCGGACCACCGATATCCGGTGATCATCTCGTCGAAGATGAGCAGCGCGCCGTTGCGATCGCACAGTTCGCGAAGCCCTTGCAGGAAGCCTGGCTTCGGCTCGGCAGACGCGGTTGCCGCCTCGAGTATCACGCAGGCAATCGAATGTTCGGCGAACATGCTCCGAGCCGATTCCAGGTCGTTGTACGCAAACCGGACAGTTTTCGAAACGGCATCGGAAAGCGTTCCGCTGTTCATGGCCGTTGTTCCGATGAACCAATCGTCGACCGAGTAGAACGGCTGATTGCAGATCGCGACTATCTTTCTGCCGGTCGCAGCGCGGGCGAGGCGGATTGCGGCGGTTGTCGCGTCGGAGCCGTTCTTGGCGAACTTGACCATGTCTGCGCCGGGGACCAGACGGAGAAAATCCTCCGCAGCGTCGACTTCGGCAACTGTCGGTCTGCTGAAGTTGGTTCCCTGTGCGATCGCTTTGCACACGGCTTCCACCACCGGCTTGTAGCCGTGGCCCAAGGTCACCGACCGCAACCCGATTCCGTACTCGACGAACGAGTTTCCGTCAGCGTCCCATACTCGTGCGCCCTCGCCTCGGACAAGAACGGGCGCCATCTCGTCGGGATACTGGTCTGCACCGCGTGCATAGGTGTGTGCGCCACCGGGCACGAGTTCGTGCAGACGGCGCTGCAGTTCGTTGGATCGACTGAACCGCGGCGATTCGTTCACGTTGCTCCTCGGTCGACGTGGCGACGACGCCAGTATAGATATTCGGCTGTGGGCTGGCTGAGTTCACGAACGCGCGAGCTTGCGCCTGACCAGTCCGAACAACTCTGCAACGAGATCTCGGGACACCAGGCTCAGTCCGGCAAGGTAAATGACGCCGAACACTGCAACATCCACGAGCAGGAGCGCGATCGCCACCGGTATCGCCCGCTCGTCCGAATGGAAAACGAGGTGTTCCAAGGCCCAGCATGCCGCGGTTGCTGCCACCATGCCCGGCAACGGTGGAAAGGCTGCAGTGGCCACGTCTCGCAGCCGAACGCCGACCACCGGGCGTGCGAGCCACACCGAGACGACGGCAATGCAGGTCGCCGCCAACGAGATAGCCAAGCCTGCTCCGACCAAGCCGTAGGGCCCGATGAGTAGGAGCAGGAAGCCGACGCCGCTGACGACCTCGGTCAAGGTGATCCAGTTGAGCAGGCGAGTACGTCCCGATGCCTTGATCGCTTCTTCGCTGACGCAGATCAGCGCTTTGCCGACGCCGACGCCGGCCATCGCCATGACGGTGGACCCCGCCGCACGCCAAGGTTCGCCGAAAACCACGGTGACGCTTGGTTGTCCGAGCGCGAACATCAGACCCGACATGGGGGCGGCACCAACGACCCCGAAACGGATTCCATTCAGGTACGCCGTCCGAAATCGGTCCGTGTTGTCGGCAATTCGCGAGAACACGGGAAACAGTGCTACTGCACCGATTTCGATGATTGCCATGACTGGAATCTGGGCAACACGCTGGCTGTATCGGTAGGTACCGAGCGCGGCCGAGCCGAGCCAACGACCGATCGTGACCGATTCGAAGATGTCGTGAATACGGGTGCCGACGAAACCGAGAACCAGCGGGAATCCGTACCGTGCCATTTCGCGCCACAGCCGAAACGAAGGCCGGCCCCGACCTGGCCGCCAGTCGCTGATCCACCACACGCCGATGACCCAGCTGACGAACGATGCGTACATGCCCGCGACGAGAGCCCAAACGCCCCAACCCAATGCGGCGCCGGTGACAGCGACGACGGCGTTGCTCAAGGCAATGAGCGGGCCGACGATTATGCGGCGCGCGATGCTGAATTCACGTTGCAGAAAAGCTTCGGGGACATTGACGAGGCTGTAGATGAGCAGGATGCCGGACGTAGCTGCAGCAACGAGCGCCGCAGTGTGGCTGTGGAACACGAGGCCGATGATCGGAGCGGAAGCCAATGTGCCGAGACTGAGCAGGATTCCGGTCGCGAGGGTTGCGTAGAAGACCGTTTCGGCTGCGTCTTCGAGGTCGTGATCGCGCTGGATGAGTGCCGACCTGATGCCGCCCTCGACGAGATTCGCCAGAAACGACGTAATTACGGTGCCGGCGACGAAGACGCCGACCACGGAAGGGCTGAGCAGCCGGGCGACCGCAATTGTTTGGGCCAACGAGATGGCTTGTCCGAGAACGAGTGCGAACGCCGACGCGGCGGCCATCTTGCCGATGGTGCGTCGAAACGATCCCGGCACGGCGTTTGGATCGGCATCGGCTACGTCGTCGTGTTGCCCCTGAGGGGTCCCGGATGTCGATTCCACTTGGGGCTTAGGGCCGCTCGGAGATTCGAATACCGCGCAAAAGGGACGCGCCGTCGATAGACAGCAATTCCGGCATCTGGCTTCTCCGTTGATTGTTGACTGTGATCATGGATACCGTAGCCCAGCGACTGATGATCATGGAAAGCCGACTTCGGTCGTGGAATGTCGGTAACGCTCGCGATTGCTTGTCGATAGCTAGCATTGGGGCAGGATGACGACCGTGGCCCCATGAGGTCACGCCCGAATGACGGAGTGTTGGTGCAAAAGGCGCTTTGGGTATCGACCAGCATGGCCACCAGAGGCGGCGTCGCGACCTACGTTCGAATGATGCGCGACACTGCCCTGTGGGAGGACTGGCACATCCAGCATGTTGCCACGCATCGCGATGGCTCGGCGTTCGCGAAGCTGGGGATTTTCGCGGTCGGGCTGGCGAAATACGTTGCCATTCTGATTGGCCGCCGACCGGACGTCGTTCATATCCATATGGGCTCGAACGGAAGTTTCGTCCGAAAAGCAATCGTGACGTGGTTGGCCAAGGCGTTTCGGGTGCCGGTCGTACTGCATATTCACGGTTCGGGTTTTCATACGTTCTTCGACGAATCGCCCCCGGTGCTCCAGCGGATCATTCGAAAAACGTTGGAGGCTGCCTTTGTCGTCGTCGCACTCGGCGATGAATGGGCTGCGCGACTTGCCGAAATCGCGCCCGGCGCACGAGTGGTCGACATACCCAACGCGATTCCGCCGGGCGATGCGGTGGCGCAACCAGCGAGTGCCGAACCGGTGCACGTTCTGTTCCTCGGGCAAATTGGCGAACGCAAAGGGGCATTCGTCCTCGTCGATGCGTGGGCAAAACTGGTCGCCGAGTATGGCCGCGCAATCCCTGCCAGGTTGACGATCGTCGGTGACGGTGAAGTCGAGCGCGCAACCGATCAAGTGAGCACACTCGGATTGGGCGACTCCGTCGCAGTCTCCGGGTGGATAGCGCCCGAGGATGTTCCCGCCCTGATCCGCACCGCGCAGGTCCTGGTGTTGCCGTCGCGCGAAGAAGGCCAGCCGATGGCCATTCTGGAAGCAATGGCAAATGGCTTGTGTGTCGTCGCCGCGCCCGCAGGTGGCATACCGGAGATGCTCGGCGACGCCGGCATTCTCGTTCCAGCAGACGATGTCGATGCGCTTGCGGCGGCTATTGCTCGGGTTGTTCTGGGCGACGACGAACGGGTTCGGTTGGGCAACGCCGCGTTGGCGCGGGTTTGTGAGCGCTTCGACGTCAACGTCGTCTCGCGTCGTTTCGACCGGTTGTACCGCGAGGCCACGCAGTGATCGCGGGTCGACGAATTCGGGTGATGTACGTCGTTCCTGATCTTGGTGTCGGTGGGGCCGAGCGCCACGTCACGACCTTGATGCCGAATCTTGACCGCGACAGATTCGAGCCGGCTGTCGTCTGTATCGGCGCAGAAGGCGCGCTCTTCGCAGATCTCGCCGAAACGGACGTGCCGTCGGTTGCGTTCGGCAGGTCGAAGCGCCAGGCGCTGCCAGCGTTGACTGAATTGGTGCGTGAATTCCGCAGATTCGCTCCTGACGTCGTGATCACGCGCGGGTACAACGCGGAATTGCTCGGCAGGGTGGCTGCGATCATCACAGGGGTTCGACACAACGTGATGTGGGTGCACAACTGCGGAGACACCGAACCACGAACCAAGGCGCGCAGAATCGCCGACCGCATCCTCGATCGCTGGACCAGCGCGTACTTCGGCGTTGCGCGCACGCAGATTTCGTACATGGTGGACGATCTCCACTACCCCGAGCGCAAGATCGACATCATTTACAACGGTGTCGACCCATCGCTGTTCGACACCGGACGAAATCGCTCGGCCGTCACGGAGTTCGGTATTGCCGAGTCGAGTCCGGTAGTCGGCATTCTGGCTGCGATGCGACCGGAAAAAGACCACGCCAATTTCTTGGCAGCCGCACGTCGTGTGCTGTCGACAATCCCGGACGCGAAGTTCCTGGTCGTCGGCGACGGTCCAGAACGTGCGCATATCGAAGCGACAGCGCGCGACCTCGGGGTCGACGACAGTGTGGTCTTCACCGGGTCACGATCCGATGTTGCGGCGCTGCTCGCGGCAATGGACGTTTTCGTCCTGAGTTCCTACAGCGTCGAGTGCTTTCCGATGGCGCTGCTCGAGGCGATGGCGTGCGGTCTGCCTGCTGTCTGCACGGCAGTCGGCGGTGTGCCGGAGATGATCGACGACGGAGTCACCGGGTTTCTCGTACGTGCCCGAGATGCCGATGCGCTCGGCGACAAACTGGTCGAAATCCTGTCGGACCGATCGGTACTCGAAGCGATGGGCAAGGCTGCCCGATCACGAGTCGAGTCCGAATTCAGCCTTGCGACGAGCGTCGCCGCTGCCGAGTCGGCATTGGAACGGCTGGTTGGGTCCGCGCCGAGCTCACCGAAGCGGCCTATTCGGCTGACAGTTGTGCTGGATCTGACGTTCGTCGGTGGGGCAGAGGTGCTGTTACTGAACCTCTTCAAGACCTTCGATCCAGCTGTTGTCACACCCCGGCTCGTGTGTATCCGCGAAGCCGGACCGCTGGCGGACGACTTCCGGGCGGCGGGCTTCGAAGTCACGGTCCTGCCGCGCCGCGGCAAGCTCGGATTGGGCCGGATTCCCCGTCTGGTCAAGGCTTTTCGCGAGGACGACACCGACGCGGTGATGGTCATGCACCACCACCGCGCGGCGCTGGCATTGGGCCCGCTCGCGGCAAGGGCCGCCGGAGTTCCAGCCAGACTCGTCGCCGCGCACGACATGGACCTGACTTCGGTCGGCAAGCGAGTGCTTCCGAAATGGGCTGTGTCGGAACTTGCGGTGTCGAATTCGCTCGTTCTGCTGTCACCCGCTCAAGGCGAATATTTGCGTCGCGAGGAAGGCGTCGGTCGGCGACCGTGGCAGTCGATTCGTGAAACGGTAATTCCCAACGGAATATCGCTGCCACCGGTGCGGACCGAGGACGATCGCAGGGCGGCGCGGGCGTTGCTCCAGACTTCCGATAGCACTTTCGTCGTCGGAATTGTCGCCCGGCTCAGCGAGCAGAAGGCGCACCATGTGCTCTTCGAGGCTTTCGCCCGGGCAACCACCGCGCGCCCCGATTCTCTCCTCGTTGTCGTCGGCACAGGGGAGCGTGAAGCCGAATTACGTGCGCTGGCCAACACGTTGAATATCTCGGACCGGACCAGATTCCTTGGCGTCAGGCGCGACGTGAGCGAGTTGTTGCCCGGGCTCGACGTTTCGTGCCTTTCGTCTGTGCACGAGGGCGTACCGCTGATTCTCATCGAATCGATGGCTGCCGGAGTTCCGGTCGTAGCGACCGATTGCGGGTCGGTCGCCGATATCGTGACCGATGGTGAGCAAGGCTTCGTGGTGCCGGTTGGCGACGTCGCCGCGTTCAGCGACCGATTGACGTTGCTCGCGTCCGATCGCAGCCTGGCGCAACGGCTCGGATCCAGTGGACGGTCGCGGGCCGAAACCGAATTCTCGATCGCCGACACTGCCCGGAAATACGAGCGGCTGCTGACCGAGCTCGTCGCCAAGGGCCGCGCGCATGTCTAAATTATCTTGGTACGCAAAGCGTTTGAAGGCGATGTCCGCACGCGAGATCGCGTGGCGCGCAAGCCGTGCGGGCGAGGAGTTGCTAGAGCGTGCCGATCCAACCGGGCGCCGTTCCCGGATAGGGCGGCGCGAACTCGACTGGGCGAGTATGCAGGAGCGGTTTCGGTCCGGGGCCGGTCGCCCGATCCTGCTCGATCGGGCCCGCGCTGGTGCCATCGCGGCGGAGGCGCCGGAGGTTGTCGACGATCTGCTCGTCGCCGCTGACAACGCTGTCGACCTGCGAGTGCAGTACTTCGGGTATCCGGCGGTCCAAATACGTCGGCCCGTGAACTGGATGCGCGACGAGGTAAGCGGGACGATCTGGCCCCCACTTCCGTCGGGCAAGATCGATCACCGGACCGCAGCGGGCGATGCGAAGTGGATCTGGGAGCTGAACCGGCTGCAGCATTTGCCTTCGCTCGCGGAGGCGTGGCTGTTCACCGGAGACGACAAATACAGCGAAGCCGTTGTCGCGCAGCTAGATTCGTGGATGGAACAGAACCCGCCTGGTGTCGGAATCGCGTGGCGCGGCGCATTCGAAGCGGGTCTGCGAGCGATTTCGATCGCGATCGCGCTACAGGGAATTCGAGATTCCGCGGCGCTTACCCAAGACCGGTTCCGCGCCATCGTGGGCCTGCTCGCCGAATGCGGTCGGCGTTGTTGGGCACAACGGTCGCTCTTCAGTTCGGCGAACAATCACCTCGTCGGGGAGATGGCCGGGCTTGCTGTCGTCGCGATTCTGTTCCCTGAGCTTCCTTCTGCGGCCCGCTGGGAAAAGCGTGCCGTTGCCGCATTGTGTCGCGAAGCCGGGCACCAGATCCTTCCCGACGGTGTAGGCGCCGAACAGTCGGTCCGCTACCAGATCTCGACGACCGAGCTGCTGGTTCTCGTCGCCGCGTTGCTGCGCGAGCGCGACGGTGTGGCCCCGGGTGAATTGACCGATGCCATCGAGCGAGGGTCGCGCTATCTCACCGCTCTGGTCGGTCGCAGCGATCCCGACCCAAACTACGGTGACGACGACGACGGTTTCTCGCTGAAGCTCGGCGCCACAGCCAAGCGGGGCATCCGTGAACACCTCGCGATCACGGCCGCGTACTTGGGTGTCGACAACTGCGTCGCCGTGGTGAATCTGGACGCGCGTTGGTATGCAACGCTGCGCGAGCGCTCGGGTAGCACCGCTACGGCTGAACCCGGTGGCAGTTTCTACGCAGCGGACGGCGGAGTCGTCGTCCTCAGATCGGGTTCACGACGGATCACGATGGACGTCGGCCCTCTCGGCTACCTGTCCATCGCCGCGCACGGGCACGCCGACGCGCTGTCGATCACTCTGTCTTCGCAGGGCCAACAGCTGATCGGGGATTCTGGCTCTGGCAGCTACTACGGTCACCCGGAATGGCGGGATCCGCACCGCAGCACGCGTGCGCACGGCACGGTGTGCATCGATCGAGTCGATCAGTCCGTGATCGGGGGCCCGTTTCTGTGGGTGACCCATGCGCGGACCTCGGTCGTCGCTGTCGACCTGGACGCAGGCGTCGTGGACGCCGAGCACGACGGATATACGCGTCTCGACGAACCGGTGACGCATCGCCGATGGTTGATCGCGCCGCCGGATCAGCAGGTGGTGCTGGTCGTGGACCTGGTTACCGGGTCCGGTTCGCACGAGATCACCACGTCGTGGCCGATCGATCCCGCACTGAATGTGACGCCGGACGGCGACGAGCACATCGTGGACCGTGACGGCATTCCCGTACTGCAGATTGCCCAGGCCGGCTTGTCGCCGCAGTTGCCCGAGCGGGATCGTGGCGACACCGAAACACAGCTTGGCTGGTCGTCGCGCACGTTAGAATCACGCGAACCCGCGTGGCTGGTTGGTGCGACGTTCGTCGGTGGGGTGCCGTACGTAATTGCAACGGTATTGAATTCGCTGGAGAACAACGCGAATCGGGTGACCGGGCTGGTTGTCACCCACGGCAAGGGTGGCGTCGATGTGACGTGGTCGATCGATGGGCAACATTGGCTGGCAACAATCGATCCGTCGGCCGCTGGGGCCGTAAATGTCGGGTCGATGAAGATGCCGGATAAAGAGTCGGCCGATGTCACAGTCGACGAATGATAACTAGAGGAGATTGAGCTACCGGTGAGTAATCAGTATTCCCTGAGCGTGTTTGGCCTCGGCTATGTCGGCTGCGTTTCCGCCGCGTGCTTCGCTTCTCGCGGGCATCAAGTCGTCGGCGTCGACGTCAATGCACAGAAGGTCGAGTTTCTTCGGCAGGGAAAGGCCCCCGTCGTCGAGGAGCGGATCGGTGAATTGACCGCTGAGGTCGTGGAGTCCGGCCAGCTCACCGTGAGCGACGATGCAGCGAGTGCGGTGCTGGCGACCGATATTTCGATCGTCTGTGTCGGTACTCCGTCTGCGCCAGGCGGCGGGTTGTCGACCGTTTACCTCGAGCGTGCAAGCGAGGAGATTGGCACGGCACTGGCGAACAAGGACGGCTGGCACGTCGTCGTATATCGCAGCACGATGGTGCCCGGCACGTGTGAAAGCATCCTCATCCCGGCACTGGAGCGAACGTCCGGTAAACGAGCAGGAGCCGATTTCGGGGTCTGCGTGAACCCGGAATTTCTGCGTGAAGGAACCAGCGTCAAAGACTTCTGGGAACCGCCGAAAACAGTCGTCGGCGAGAGCGATGCGCGCAGCGGTGAAATGGTCATGAGCCTGTACGAAGGATTGAGCGGTCCCCGTTTTCAGGTGCCGATTTCGGTGGCCGAAATGACGAAATACGTGGACAACAGCTATCACGCACTCAAAGTCACGTTCGGGAACGAGGTCGGCGCACTGTGCGCAAAACTCGGTCTGGATTCGCACGCGGTCATGGATATCTTTCTCGCAGACACGAAGCTGAATGTCAGCGCCGCCTACCTTCGCCCGGGCTTTGCATTCGGCGGATCGTGCTTGCCGAAAGACGTTCGTGCCCTCAACCACACCGCACGCCAGAACGACCTGGAGATTCCGGTGCTGGCAAACGTGCTGGCGTCGAACGAGGCACAGATCCGCCGCACGGTCGACATGATCATCTCGCTCGGGCGTCGCAGAGTCGGTATGTTCGGTTTGTCCTTCAAGGCAGGAACCGACGATTTGCGGGAGAGTCCCATGGTCGAACTTGCCGAGCGACTCATCGGTAAGGGATACGACGTACGAATCTACGACGCGAACGTTGCGCTGTCGCGGCTGATGGGGGCCAACCGCGCCTACATCGAAGAGCACCTACCGCACATCGGTGAGCTCTTGTCCGGTGATATCGAGGACGTACTTGCGCACGGTGAGACCTTCGTCGTCGGCAGTAAGGACAAACTCGTCATCGAGGCTGTCGACCGTATCGGCGAGGATCGCCCGATTGTCGACCTCGTGCGTCTGCCCGGTGCGGAAGAGCGCCGGTTGCATGAGAACTATCAAGGCATCGGCTGGTAGCCGACATGAGCGATCGTCGCCCGACCTTCAGCTTTCTCATGACCGCCTACCGAACTGAAGCGTACCTACCGGCGACGATCGAATCTGTACTCGCGCAAACCGATCCCGATTGGCAATTGGTCGTCGTCGACAACGGCAACTCGGACGACATTGCAGAGATTGTCACGTCGTATCGCGACGACCGGATAGTCCTGGTACGGCAGGAGAACAAGGGCTACGCGGGTGGTGTCCACGCTGCCTCGGAGAATGCGACCGGGCATTTCGTGTGTGTGCTCGACAGTGACGATCAACTGCTCCCGACCTTTTGTGAGCGGGTCGGAAGAGTTCTCCGCGAGGACAGCAAGGTCGACGTGGTCGGCATCGACGCGCATCGGTTCTACGACGACGGACCGAATTTGCCGATGGGCTATCTGCGATCGATCGGCGTCAGATCGCGCCCTGATCCGCGGCGTCGTCTGACGAAGATGGATGCACTCGCAGGTTTCATTCCGTACTACACGGCCGCGATTCGACGCGAGGCTTGGGACGCGGTCGGTGGCTACGACCACCCGCCGGAGGTCGATGAATCGGTCGTTATCTGGCTTCGGCTTGTGCAGAAGTTCGATGTCCGAATACTTCCTGATCGGTTGGCCCGGTACCGATTGCGAATGGATTCGCTTTCCCGAGATGCGTCGAAGGTCGAGTCGTTCGACGATCGCGTCGAGTCCGCGTTCGAGTCCGAGCCGGTGGAAACGACGAAGGAGCGAGAGGCAGTCGAAGCGACGCTGCGGACTGCTCGCTACCTGCGGTCGATTCGTCAGGCACGGTCGGCACTATTGCTTGGCGAGACCGAGATGGCGCGTGAGGCCGCAACTCGGGCGTTCGCCTTGAAACGCACGGTCCGGGCTGCGTCGATTCTCGCGATGGTGCGGGTGAGCCCTGGTCTGCTGCGCCGCGTCCATCCCATCAAGCAACGGGTGACTGCAGCGTTTACGCATGTCGTTCAGCGGGTGATGCGGACGAAAGGCGAGTGACCGCGCCGAAGGCGCGGCGGCGCAGAATCGTTCGCACGATCGCCATTGTTCTGACCGTGCTCGTGGGTTGTGCGGCGGTGGGTTGGCCGATCTATGTGCGCCCACAGATCGATCCGCTTCGGCAAGCCGACGCGATCTTCGTCCTCGGCGGCACAGGTTACGAGCGTTATCCGTATGGAGTGGAACTCGCCAAATCCGGCTACGCGAAAAACGTCGTGTTCTCCAATCCCTCCGGCGACGACGACGGGTGGCTGACGGCGAAGTGCGCAGCCCCGCGCAACGACGGCATCAAGATCGAGTGCTTCGTGCCCGATCCACCCACGACAAAAGGTGAGGGCCGCAAGCTGCGCGACCTTGCGGCCGAGCGAGGTTGGCACACCATCATCGCGATTACCTACACGCCGCACGTATCCCGGGCCCGATTCATTCTGCAGCGCTGCTGGGACGGCGATCTCATCATGGCCGCAAGCCCGGACCGAGTTTCACCGCTCGGCTGGGTCTGGGCATACGTCTACCAAACTGCGGGCTATATCAGAGCCGCCGTTGAGCCTGGCTGCTGACGGCATGCGCGAGATTGTATTGTCCCAATTGACCTTACAAAGCCGTCCTACGCGTCGATGCGTGTCGAATCCGTTGTATCGAACTAACAGGAAGTGCGAACTCCCATGACGAAGCACGTGCTCATCCTTGTGGAGAATCTGTCGGTTCCGTTCGACCGCAGGGTATGGCAGGAGAGCTTGGCGCTGACGGAAGCCGGGTACAAGGTATCGGTTATCTGTCCGACGGGCACAAAGCGCGACACCGAACCGGAAGTGACCATCGACGGCGTTCGGATTCTGCGATATCCGCTCCGCGCGGCGAGCGGCGGCCCCGCCGGTTACGTACGCGAATACGGACTCGCCTTGTGGCACACCACAAGGCTTGCGATCAAGCTGCGGCGCGAGGGTCGCATCGACATCGTTCACGCCTGCAATCCGCCGGACCTCCTGTTCCTTGTCGGACTTGTGCTTCGGCTCGCCGGCGCTCGATTCGTCTTCGACCAGCACGATCTGGTTCCCGAGCTTTTCAAGTCGCGGTTCACCCGCGGCGGCAGCGTTCTGTTCTGGTTGACGCGCATCGTCGAACGCCTGACCTATGCGACAGCCACAGCGGTGATTTCGACGAACGAGAGTTATCGACAGGTCGCGATCAAGCGCGGAAAAGTGGCGCCCGACAAAGTGACCGTCGTGCGCAGCGCACCCGATTTGAGCCGCTTTCTGCAGCGCGAACCTGATCCTTCGCTTCGGGGCGGGAAGCCGTTTCTTGCTGCGTACCTCGGTGTAATGGGTCCACAGGACGGCGTCGACTACGCACTGCGGGCGATTGCGCATCTGCGCAACGAGATCGGTCGCGATGACATCCAGTACATCTTCATGGGTTCGGGCGACGCGTTCGACGAAATGGTCGAACTGTCCAAAGAACTCGGTATCGCCGATGTCGTGGAGTTCACCGGTCGGGTGCCCGACGAGTATGTGCAGACGTGCCTGTCGACCGCAGACGTCTGCCTGTCGCCGGACCCACTCAACCCGCTGAACGATGTTTCCACGATGAACAAGGTCGTCGAATACATGGCGATGGGTCGGCCGTTGGTGTCGTTCGAACTCGTCGAGGCGCGGGTATCGGCTGGCGACGCCGCAATCTATGTCGAGTCCAACGACGTAGCGGCGTTTGCGCGCGGCATCAACGAACTGCTCGACGACCCCGACCGACGAAGCCGGATGGGTGCGATCGGTCGTGAACGCGTCGAGAAGCACCTGTCATGGGACAACTCGCGGAAGGCGCTACTGGCGTTCTACGGCAGGCTGCTGGACTGAGCGTTCATGCCAAATCCACGACCCAACGACCAGCCAAGTCGGGGAATTGTGCGCTCACCTCGGTGAGGAGGTCCGGCAGCATGAGGACGACCCGGTCCGGATCGGCCGAAACGAGGGCCGCAGGCGTGATGATCGGTATGTCGGTGGCCGGCATCCGACGCCCCTGCTTCGCAGGCGAGGCGTCGGCGATACCTGCTAGCACGGCCGAATCGAGGCCTGCAATGGCGAAGAGTGCGACGGCCCGGGAAGCGGCACCGTAGGCGTAGGTTCGCCGACCGGCCTTCCGTTCCGATTCGAGGAATGCTCGCAGGCGTCCCACATGGCGGTCAGCCGCGATTTGCAAGGTGCCGACCGTCGTCGGATCGGCAATGGCCTTGTCGCGCTCGCGGTCGAGAATCGTCACAACCGAAGGCTCTGGTTCGCGGTGCCCGTGTACCGCGGCGATCAAGACGGTTCCTCCGTAGAGGTCGAATTCCCACGCGGCAACAGCACTCATCCCTGCGTCGCCGAGAAGGCGTTGCAACGTGGTGAGCGAGTAATAGCCGAAGTGGCCGTGGCGCAGCGCATTCCACTGATGCTGTTCGACGATCGTTTCCAGCGAATGGAACTGCAGCAGGAGTACGCCTTCTTCGGCAGTTGCGGCAGCCCGGGTCCGAAACGCTGCGCGTTGATCGGGCTCGTGCATGATTCCGAAGCAGTCCAGAACGACATCCGCAGGACGTTCCGAAATCGTCTCGGCGAAACCACGTGCGGTCAGCAACGGCACCCAGGTGCCGCCGTGCGGACTGCCGAATTCGCGGACGGTGCTTCCTCGTAGCCAACCGGCGCGGCCCACCAACTCGATCGCTGCGGCTGCTTGGTCCACGAGGGCTTGCGGCTCGACGCCACGGGGTTCGTCGGTGACTGTGTCGTCGTCGGCGAGCTGAGCGAGCCCGCACACGGTGCACAAGTCCATCGCGAGGTCGTGAAGGGTGTCGTCGCCGACCGGGTCGGTCGAGAGCGGGAAATGGTCTGCGGCAGGGACCTTCCCGACGTCGAGCACGCGCACCACCGCATTACTGCCGCATCCTCTGCAATCGCTCATGGCATGATCGCTTCGTGCGCGTTGAAACTGCTGAGCTGGCTGATGTGCTCGTCTTCGTACCGAGCCCATTTCACGACGAACGCGGTTTCTTCACCAGAACGTTCGACGTCGACATCTTCGAAGACGCCATCGGGAGAAAAGGCAGTGCCGCATCGTTTTTGCAGGATTCGCAGTCGCGTTCTGCCCGCGGCGTCGTCCGGGGTATGCATGGCCGGTCCGGGCGCGGCGAGGCGAAACTCGTCCGCTGCCCGAACGGCGCGGTTTTCGACGTATTGGTCGATATCCGCAGGCAATCGCCGACCTTCGGTCAGAAGCAGGCGTTTCGATTGGACGACAAAGAGTTTCGGCACTTGTACGTCCCTCCTGGTTTCTTGCACGGATTTCAGGCGCTGACCGATACGGCTGACGTCTGCTACCGAATCGACCGACCACACGATCCCTCGGAAGACATCGGCGTCGCCTTCGACGATGCTGATTTGGCGATCGCATGGCCGGAGCCCGTCACTGCGGTCTCGGCGCGTGACGCGGCGGCAGCGAGTTGGAAGCATTTGCTCGAGTCGCTCTAGACCCGCCGCATCGTGTCGTCGAGAACGTCTGCGCTACGCAGCTTTTCGAGGTGCGCAAGCCGAGTGAAACGAGCGAAGAAGTCGTCACTCGTGAGTCCATTCGCTGTGTAGGCCTTGTACAGCTCGACAGCGCCGTCCGGAATGGACCACTGCGCTTCGAAGCCGAGGGCATTGCGCATGGCCGAGAAGTCCACGCGGTAGGAGCGAGGGTCCGGACCGCTCTCGCCGGTGATGAGCAGCTTCGAGTCGGGAACTGCATCCACGACAGCGTGGGCGATGTCGGCGACTGTGAGATTGTTCTTTTCGGTGCCGACGTTGAACGCTGCACAGTTGATCTTCTCGACCGGAGCGGTCAGGCAGATCGCGAACGCCCGCGCAATGTCTTGTGCGTGCACCAGCGGTCGCCAGGGCGTGCCGTCGGAGAGAACCCGGACGTCGCCGGTGAGGACCGCATGACCCACCAGGTTGTTCAGCACAATGTCGGCCCGCAGCCGCGGAGAGAAGCCGAAAGCTGTTGCGTTGCGCAGAAATACCGGCGTGAAGCTCGAGTCGGCCATCGCGGCGGTGTCGTCTTCAACCCGTACCTTGCTCTCCGCATACGGCGTCAACGGCCGCAGTGGTGCACTCTCGGTGACCAGATCTTCACCGGCAGAGCCGTAGACCGAGCAGGTGGAGGCATACAAGAAGCGCGCGACGCCCGCTTCCTTCGCCAGGCGAGCCAGGCGTACCGAGGCATGGTGGTTGATGTCGTACGTGATCTCGGGTGCCAACGCGCCCAACGGATCATTGGACAGGGCGGCCAGGTGGATCACCGCATCCAGGCCCGCGAGCTGGTCGACGGTGACATCGCGCAGGTCTGTTCCGAACGGCCGGTCGGCAGTGGCGCCCAACGTGGGCGGATCGTCGGGTACCGGCCCGAGCACGCAATCGGCGAACAATCCGGAATCGAGCCCGACGACGTCGTGGCCCTCGGCCTGAAGTATCGGCACCATGACGGTGCCGAGGTAGCCCTGGTGGCCGGTGACCAAAACGCGCATGTCAGAGCTCTCCGTTCACTTCGTTCCGATATTGAGAATGGCTTTTTCGAGGACGAACGCCTCTGCATGGGTGCTTCGGCATTGCACTCCTCGCAAGCGTGACAGGCCCAAGAACGATTCCTCGTCGAACCAGTCGTGCTTCACCTGTGAGGGGTAGTGGCGATGCAGTAAATCCGACTTCTCCCTCGCCACTGCGCTTTCGATCCGCTGGAACATCGTCGGTCGCGGCGTGTCCGTTTCCCATTTCAGAATTTCGTAGCCGAGGACGAGGTGGTCACGAAATTCGGTGGGAATCAGTTTTGCGAGCAAGCGGTGATCCTGGTGCATATCTTCGCGTTGCGGTCCGAAGACGACATCGGGTGCGGACTCGCGGCTGAATTGTGCCAACGCATCTTTCACGGCGTTCCAGTGGGCAGGGGCGCGGCCATCCGGGAAGTCCAGAATCGTCACATGCAAATCGCACCCTGGGCAGAATGCTGCGAGTGCGGCTCGCTCCTCCGACTCCCTGGGAGTTCCGCCGCCGGAGAGCACCAGGGCGCGCACGCGCAGGCCAGGGTTGCTCCGTGCCATCGTGAGGAGCGTTCCACCCATTCCGATCGCAATGTCGTCGCAGTGTGCGCCCAGGACCGCGATCTCACGGATCGGCCCGGTGCCGAGACCGATCATCCGGTTTCTGCGCCCTTGTCGCCGTGCTCCCAGACCATCCACGGGCGAATGCCCTTGTAGTAGCTGGCGTCGAGTTCGGCCCGTTCCTTGAAGGTGTCAGCGGGCTTCCAGAATCCGGCATGTTTGTAGCCGAAAAGCCGACCCTGTTTCGCCAGAGCACCACAAGCGTCTTCGACCAGATCGCCGCCGGGCGGGAGCAAATCGAATACTTCCTGGCTCAGTACGAAGAAGCCACCGTTCTCCCAGATCGGCAAACGACTGACTGGCGTGATCTGCGTGACCGCTCCCGATTCTGCGATATCGACGCAATGAAAAGACGACTGTGGCGGCACGATCATCATCGAGGCGGCAGCACCCGACGCGTGGAACTTCTCGACCACCTCGTCCATCGGGGCGTCGGTCAGGACGTCGGCATAGTTGGCGAGGAAATATTCATCCCCGTCGAGGTGGTCGCGCACACGACGTAGCCGTTCGCCGATTGCCGATTCGACGCCCGTATCGACGAACGAAATCGACCAGTCGGAGATATCGGTTTGCAGGAGTTCGATTTTGTCGCCGCGCATCACGAAATCGTTCGATTCCGCTTCCTCGTAGTTCAGGAAGAAATCCTTGATATGCGAAGCGCCGTAGCCCAAGCAGAGAATGAAGTCCTTGTGGCCGTAGTGAGCGTAGTAGCGCATGACGTGCCAAATGAGGGGCCGCGGACCGACCATCTGCATCGGCTTCGGAATCGCGTCGTCGGAACCGTTGCGCATCCGCATGCCGTAGCCACCGCAGAACAGAACTACCTTCATCCCTCGAGTCCGCCTTTCAAGTCCGCGCTGTGGAGGTGGGGGAGCGGGTAGACGAGTTCGCCGCCCCACTCGTCGATGTGGCGAAGCTGAGCGTTGAGCTCGGTCTCGAGGTTCCACGGGAGCACCAGGACGACGTCCGGTCGGTCCTTGTCGATCTGTTCGGCCGGGAAAATCGGAATGCGCGTCCCCGGAGTGAACCTGCCATGTTTGTACGGGTTGCGGTCGACGGTGTACTCGAGCAGGTCGGTCCGGATGCCGCAGTAGTTCAGCAGTGTGTTGCCTTTGCCTGGTGCGCCATAGCCGACGACGCGCTTGCCTGCGGCTGCGCAGTCGAGCAGGAACCGCAGGAGATCCTGCCGGACCTTCTGGGTGCGCGGCGCCAGCTCCAGATACCCGTCGACGTTGTGCAGCCCAGCGGCTTCCTCGATCGCAAGTATTTCGTGGACGCGCGATGTCGGTTCGCCTGCAACGAGTTCGGGCCGCGCCCAGACGCGGATCGAACCGCCGTGGGTCGGAATCAACTCGACGTCTACGACCTTCAGTCCCGCTGTGGCGAGCGCGCGACTCGCCGAAAGCACGGTGTAGTACTGGAAATGCTCGTGATAGATCGTGTCGAACTGTGCGAGTTCGACCAGATTCTGCGCGTGATGCACCTCGATGCTGAGCCATCCGTCGTCGGCCAGCAACGCGCGCAGCGAGCGCGTGAACCCGAGCAGATCGGGAATGTGGGCGTACACGTTGTTCGCGACGACTAGGTCGGCCGGGCCGTGCTCGGCGGTCACTTTCGCACCAAGGGTCTCGTCGAGGAAGGCGGTTTCCGTCGGCACGCCGCGCTCACGGGCGGCTTGCCCGACATTGACCGACGGCTCGATCCCGAGACACGGGATGCCCCGCGACACGACGTGCTGGAGCAAATATCCGTCGTTGCTGGCGACCTCGACGACGAAGCTTTCTGGTCCGAGCTCGAGCCGATCAGCGGCCTGTTCGACGAAATCCTTCGCGTGCGCAACCCAGCTGTCGGAGAAGGACGAGAAATACGCGTATTCGGTAAAAGTGTCTTCGGGAGTGATCAGCGCGGGTATCTGCAGGAGGAGGCAGTCTTCACACAGGCGCAAATGCAGCGGAAAGGTTGGCTCCGGAAGATCCAGTTCGTCCGCGCTCAAGAACTTTTCGCAAGGCGGTGTGGCACCGAGGTCGAGGACACTTCGCAGACGTTCGGAATTACAGAGTCGACAGGCCACACGAACTTCCTCGGAGTTGATTCCGGCATACCCGACAGTCATTGTTCGGCTACCGAGGGTAGGCAACGATTACCCCCCGCGCCACGATTATGCCCGATCGTCTGGGTGGCCGATCGGAAAATTGATCATCTGACCATCTGTCGAACTCTGGTAGCTGGTGCGAGCCGAGCGCGACCGGAGAGCCTCGAAACAGGGGCTCTTTTGGCGTCACGCTTCGGTTGCTGGATTATGGGGCGGTGAAGTTCAATCGGATGGCGGGTTTGGGTGTTGCGGGCATGCTCGCCGCCGGACTCGTGCTCGGTCGAAGCTTCGATGGAACAGTCATCCCCGATTCGATGCCACCCGGCGCAGGTATCCCCCTGCCGGCGATCGATATCAATGCCCCCGGTCGCACCGCGGACCTACTCCACGACTGGGCAGCGAAGCAGGCGAGCTACGTCAAAATCTCCGTCTACGCGCTAGAGGCATACGGCTATGCCGCAGCGGTCATGGCCGAGACCAGGCCCAAATGCGGGATCAAATGGACCACCATCGCTGCGATCGGAAGCATCGAGAGCCAACACGGCACCTTCCCGCCGGGCACGCATATCGAACCGAACGGTGACGCGGTCCCGCCGATCCGTGGGGCTGCGCTGCCGGACGACTATCACCTCACCGACGCTTCTGCTGCCGAGCCGCCGCGTGACCCGCCGCGCGCGAAAGGGCCGTTTCAGTTCATCCCGGAGACCTGGCGCGATTACGGCGTCGACGCAAACGGTGACGGCAAGATCGATCCGGACAACATCGACGACGCAGCGCTGACTGCTGCTCGTTATCTCTGCATCAAGAGTGGTGACATGACGACGGCCGAGGGGTGGAAGAAGGCGATTCACTCCTACAACGGGGCAGGCTCGTACCTTCGCCTAGCGCTCGCTCGCGCTTCCGCATACTCGGTCGGTACAACCGTCGCGTGAATTTTCGGTGTGCCCGCGCCAGCAATTGACGCGCGGAGGCTAGGCTCGGACCCGCATTGTGCGCGTATTCGAAGGAGATATTCGGTGTCAATCATTGAGCAGATCGGCGCTCGCGAGATTCTTGATTCCCGCGGGAACCCGACCGTCGAGGTCGAGGTCGCGCTCGACGACGGCACTTTGACCCGCGCCGCAGTTCCTTCCGGTGCCTCGACCGGCGAGCACGAAGCGGTCGAATTGCGCGACGGTGGCAAGCGCTACGGCGGCAAGGGCGTCGAGAAGGCCGTCAACGCCGTGCTCGACGAAATCGGTCCCGCGCTCATCGGTCTCGACGCGATCGAGCAGCGCATCGTCGACCAGACGTTGCTGGACCTCGACGGCACTCCCGACAAGTCACGGCTCGGCGCCAACGCCATGCTCGGCGCGTCGCTCGCCGTCGCGCGCGCAGCCGCAGAATCGTCGGGTCTGGATCTGTTCCGCTACATCGGCGGCCCGAACGCCCACGTCTTGCCGGTGCCGATGATGAACATCATCAACGGCGGCGCGCACGCCGATTCCGGTGTCGACGTTCAGGAATTCATGGTTGCCCCGATCGGCGCGCCGACCTTCAAGGAAGCGCTGCGCTGGGGTGCCGAGGTCTATCACTCGCTCAAGTCCGTGCTCAAGGAAAAGGGCCTTGCAACCGGGCTGGGTGACGAGGGCGGCTTCGCTCCGAACATTGCAGGCACGCGCGAGGCGCTGGACCTGATCAGCACGGCCATCGAGAAGACCGGGCTCAAGGTCGGCGCCGACGTCGCCCTCGCGCTCGATGTGGCGGCGACCGAGTTCTACACCGAGGGAACCGGTTACAAGTTCGAAGGCTCGGTCCGCACTGCTGCCGAGCTCGGTGCGTTCTACGCCGAACTGCTCGACTCCTACCCGCTGGTCTCCATCGAAGACCCGCTCTCAGAAGACGACTGGGACGGCTGGGTCGCGCTGACCGACCAGATCGGTGACAAGGTCCAGATCGTCGGCGACGACCTGTTCGTGACGAACCCGGAGCGGCTCGAGCTCGGCATCGCCAAGGGTGCGGCCAATGCGCTGCTGGTGAAGGTCAACCAGATCGGCACACTGACCGAGACGTTGGATGCCGTCGAGTTGGCGCATCGCAACGACTACAAGACGATGATGAGCCACCGCAGCGGCGAGACCGAAGACACGACGATCGCGGACCTCGCGGTCGCGGTCGGTAGCGGTCAGATCAAGACGGGTGCCCCGGCTCGTAGCGAGCGCGTCGCCAAGTACAACCAGCTGCTGCGGATCGAAGAGTCGCTCGGCGATGCCGCGGGCTACGCCGGTGACATCGCGTTTCCGCGATTCAACTTCGAGGGCGCCAGCTGACCATGGACCAACGGGGGAAGAAGCGTTCGGGCACCAGTCCTGGTGGCCGAGATGCCCGCACCCGCAGGTCCGCGCGTTCGGAGCGAGTTCGGCACGGCGAGCGCTCGCAACGCGCTCCTGAGGGCAAGCCGACGCCAGAGGTATCCGAGCGCGACCGTCCGGCGCGCGTCGTCCATCGCAGGCGGTCGGCCGAGCCCAAGGTGGAGCGGACGATCCTCGGCTTGTCGACCAGTCGCGCCGTCATCTTGGCGGTTGTGGTGTGTGCATTGGCGCTGACCCTTGCGGTCCCGTTGCGGACGTACTTCACGCAACGGACCGAGGCCGCGCAGATCGAGGCGGAACGCACTCGCCTCGAACACGATCTCGACGAGTTGCGCACGAAGAGGGCGCAACAAGACGATCCGGCGTACATCGCGGCGGAAGCGCGCGACCGCTTGCGGCTCGTGATGCCTGGGGATACGCCGTACCAGGTACAGCTGCCCGGAGCGTACGAAGCCGAGCAAGCCAAGCGCGCAAAGCCGAAGCCTGCCGCAGGCCCTTGGTACAAGAACTTGTTCGAGCAGATCTCGAAGCCACAGCAGACTGCGAGTCCCGCGACCCCGCCGCCGCCAGCGCCCGGGCCGGTTCGGTGACCGGTGGTCCGTCGCAGGCCGACCTGGAAGTAGTTGCAGCACAACTAGGTCGGGAACCTCGTGGCGTTGTGGCTATCGCCTACCGCACTCCCGACGGTAAGCCCGGTGTGGTGAAGACAGCGCCGCGGTTGCCCGACGGCACACCGTTTCCGACGTTGTTCTATTTGACCGATCCGCGGCTCACCGCCGAGGCGAGTCGGCAGGAATCGGCTGGTGTGATGCGTGAGATGACGGAGCGGCTAGGTACCGACCCCGAACTCGCCGCGGCATACCAACGCGCACACGATAGCTATCTTGCCGAGCGTGACGAGATCGAGTCGCTCGGAACCGATTTCAGCGGTGGCGGAATGCCGAGCCGGGTCAAATGCTTGCACGTGCTGATGGCGCATTCGCTCGCGAAAGGTCCGGGCGTCAACCCGCTCGGCGACGAGTCGGTCGCGCTGGCCGGACGCGGAAGTCTGCGCGGCACAGCCATTCCGGCCGATTGGCCGGGCATCGACGAAGGGGAGTAATGACCACTCGTAGGGTCGCCGCAGTCGACTGTGGCACCAACTCGATTCGCTTGCTGATCGCGGACCTGGACGAGTCCGGCACATTGACCGACGTGCATCGGGAGATGCGGATCGTCCGCCTTGGGCAGGGGGTCGACGCGACCGGTGCGTTCGTGCCAGAAGCGATCGAGCGCACGCGCGTCGCCCTGCACGATTACGCGAAGTTGATGCGCGACAACGACGTTACCGCGGTCCGGATGGTCGCGACGTCGGCTACACGCGATGCCTCTAACCGCGAAGATTTCTTTGCGATGACTCGCGACGAACTCGGCGCCGTCATCCCCGGCGCGGAGGCCGAGGTCATCAGCGGCGACGAAGAAGCGCGGTTGTCGTTCACCGGTGCTGTCGGCGAATTGAGTTCGGCCGATGGACCTTTCGTCGTCGTCGACCTGGGCGGTGGCTCGACCGAGCTTGTCCTCGGTGACGAAAACGGTGTGGAGGCAGCATTTTCCGCTGATATCGGCTGCGTGCGCATTACTGAGCGCCATCTGCATGGAGATCCGCCGACAGCGGAAGAGGTCGCTGCTGCACGCGAATTCGCCGCGCAACGTTTGGCCGATGCGTTTGCTCACGTACCCGTCGAGCATGCGAATACCTGGGTGGGTGTAGCGGGGACGATGACGACGATTGCCGCTGTCTCGCTCGATCTGCCCGCCTACGACGCTACGAAAGTTCACCTGTCGCGGTTGTCGCTGGACGAGGTCCATGCTGTGTCCGACCGGCTCGTCGGAATGAATCGTGCGGAGCGGTCGGCAGTTCCGGTAATCCATCCCGGGCGCGTGGATGTAATCGGTGGTGGGGGAGTCATTCTCAGAGTGCTCGCGGACGAACTTGCACGTAGAGCGGGGATTACGGAACTCGTCGTCAGTGAGCACGACATTCTCGACGGGATCGCTCTGTCGATCGTGTGATGTCAGTCATTTCATGGTGTTTGTTGGAATAGTGCGTCCTACCGTGGACTTATCAGTTGGTGATCCCAACGTGAGGGGCGGCGCATGCATACCAAGAGCAAGCACATATTGATCGTCGGCGGCGGAACAGTCGGCATGTCCACAGCCATTCGGCTGCAGAAGAAGCTTCGCGCAGGTGAGGCGACTATTACGGTCGTCGATCCGTTGCCGCACATGACTTATCTGCCGTTCCTTCCCGAGGTTTCCGCCGGGTCCATCGACCCACGCCACATTGTGGTTCCGTTGCGGACGGTCCTGCGGAAATGCACTGTGATCACCGGAAATGTATCGAAGGTCGAGCACTCCTCGCGGCGGGCTCAGATCACCACACCCGATGGCGCCACGCTGTGGGTGGACTACGACATTCTCGTCATGACCGCAGGTTCGGTGGCCCGCACGCTGCCCGTGCCAGGCCTCGCCGACCAGGGCATCATGTTCAAGACCGTCACCGAGGCGGCGTACTTGCGTGATCACGTGCTGTCGCGCCTCGACCATGCATCGACCACCGACGATGCCGCGTTGCGTCAGCGTCTCCTGACTTTCGTGGTGATCGGCGGCGGGTATGCGGGCATCGAGGCGTTGGCCGAACTGCAGGACATGGCTCGCTTCGCGATCCGCTACTACCCGAAAATCACGGCAGCAGACATGAACTGGGTGCTCGTCGAGGCAACCGACCGGATCATGCCCGAGGTGAGCCCGAAGATGGGCCGTTACACGATCGAGCGGCTGACCAAGCGCGGCATCAAAGTGCACCTGAACACTCGCGCCGAGTCGCTGGTAGACGGCAACGTCGAGTTGTCGGACGGCACGAAGTTCGGTTCCGACACCATCGTCTGGACTGCGGGCGTGAAGGCCAATCCGATGCTGTCGCACACCGACCTCCCCGTCGATTCCCGCGGACGCCTGCACTGCAGCGCGACCCTGGAGGTCGTGGGCGTGACGAATGCTTTTGGTGCCGGCGATATCTCGGCGGTTCCTGATCTGTCGAAGATCGACGACGACCCCTCCGCCACCTGCAGCCCGTCGGCGCAACACGCGGTCCGGCAGGCGAAGGTGTTGGCGGACAACGTCGTTGCATTGGTTCGCGGCAAAGACTTGAAGCAATACAGTCACAAGTACGCGGGTTCGGTTGCCTCGCTTGGTCTGCACCGCGGCGTCGCCGACGTATACGGCATGAAGATCCGCGGCTGGCCTGCGTGGATGATGCACCGCGGCTACCACGTCGCGAAGATGCCGACCTTCTCCCGCAAGGTTCGCATCATCGCCGACTGGACGTTGGCCGCCTTCTTCCGTCGCGAGATCGTCGCCCTCGATCAGATCGACCACCCCAAGGCGGTCGCCGCCTCGGTTCGGGCGTTGGAATCCGCGCGCCGGGCGAGTTAGCTCGCGTCGTCAGGCTTTCTCGGCGGCCGTTCGCTCGACGATGTCGAAGATTCGGGCGAAGCCCGCTTTGCTGGCCTCGATCTGCTCCAGTGCTCGTGCACGCAAAGGCTCACGCACGTCGGACGCACTTGCCCACGCAGCGCGGACCGCGTCGGTCAGTCGCTTCGACAGACCGACTTCGTCGAGGTGGACCACTTCCAGGCCGAGGCCGAACATGTCGCCCAGCCCGAGAAACTTCTCGTCGTAGTACTGCGACGAGGTCAACGCAATGACGGGAATGCCCTGCGATAGCGCAAAGACTGCGAGGTGATAGGCGCCCGTGACGAGGACGCGGCACTGTGACACCTGCTTTGCGATCTCTTGCGGCGCGACGAACTTGCCGAGCGGCGCTGTGACTTTGTCCGCCCCACGAACAAGCGGCAGCGTCGACTTCCTGTCCTGACGGCGGTACTCGGCGATGATCAGTGGGACAAGACCGGCGTCGAATTCGGCTGCGAGGTTGCGCACCACGTTGCCGACAGTCTCTTGCGCGGCCTTCGATACCGGTGAGTACTCCGCTACACGCAGGCACACCCCGAGGTCGGTCCCGAAGTCGTCTCGGCGAACCTCGTAAGACAGTTCGATCGCATCGTCGCCGGTCACAAGCACCCGGTCGGCTGGAAACCCGATCGTGCCGAGGAGGCCCGGTCCGCGCCGCTTCTCCCGGAGGGCGATGACCTCGACCTTCGGCAGCACGTCGGCGAGCCTCTCCAGCAAGATCGGGTCCTCCATCGGACCCAGGCCTTGGCCGACCATCGCGACCGGCACATCACGCGAGAACGCTTGCTCGAACAGATTCATCACGCGGTTCGCTTGGCCCTTGTCCGAGTCCGTGAGATACCCGCCGCCCAGCGCGAGCACCAACGATGCCTCGCGTGCGGCGCGAGCCGAACCTGTGTGCGGACGTGGTGGACGTGCTCCGTCGTCGGAGACGCGGGCACCCGCCATGCGCAGCAATTTCCGCCGGGCCCTGCGTGCGCGGTCGGGAATCCAGCCTTTTGTTTGTAGCCGGCTGATCGCAATCGGCCCGACGATCGTTGGTCCTACCTTTGCAGCGAATTCTTCGAGCCGTGTCGGTTCGTCCCAGGGATCATCGTCCCAGACTGTCATTGCCTCGGCTGCGGGGAAATATGCCCGGACCAGGGATGGAGAGTCGGTCAGGACGCCGATCCGTGCATTCGGCCACCGCTCTCGCAACCTTCTGATCGTCACCTCGAACATCGCGAGATCACCGTTGTTCCGAAGCCAATACTCGCTGTTTTCGATCAAGATCCGTAGCCCGGCGCCCCCGACCGAACCGCTCTCAGTCATTGTTACTCCGTCGTCTGAATGGGTCCGATCATCGTCAACACCGTAGCCCAGAAGTCATGTAGTAGGGCGGCGAAGCGATTGGGTGGAAACAGACGCGACTTATGACTATGTCGCAATTGTGTTCGCTTGCAACATTTCTCACATTTGTCCGAAAACGGAGGTCAATGCGGTTCCGCGTCGCAAGAACGTCGCGATAAGGTTTGGGGCCTGCGCCCCCATAGCCCAATTGGCAGAGGCAGCGGACTTAAAATCCGCACAGTGTCGGTTCGAGTCCGACTGGGGGCACAAAACTGCAGTTCAGAGGCTTTTGGGACCCACCGGTCCAACGGAGTCGAAATCCGTCAAATCCGCCCAGTTCTGGCTCGCGGTACCACGAACCAGAATGAAATCGCAGGTCACAGGTCGTGCAGCTCAAGTTGGATCGACTTTGCGCGTCACGGTCCGCAGTGGGTCCGCAGTAGATCTGGCGCCGGCCGGTGCGAAAGGCTCTGGTTCTTTGATCTCTTGGCTCGCCGGGAACGGCGGCGTGTACGACGAAAGCCGTGATCTTGCATTGGATCCGCACGGTGCGACTCGCTCCAGCGGTCGTGGTCGGGCTGACGACCGATGGTGCATCGCATTTGAGGTACGTCGCCGTCTTCCGGGTTGGCGAGATGTCGCAAGCCGACTCGGCGCTTCATCCGTCCGGTATGGGCTATATCGCGGTGGGCTGACTGGCCACCGGCGCTGGAAGTTCTGAGGTCCAGGAGCGGCCGGTCGAGCAACACAACGTCCTCATGCGGGCGACCCGCCTAAACCCGTTTGTGGCATCGACGCTGGAGCGGAGATTCGCCAATCACGTTGAACAACAACATTGATTCCCTACTAAAGGCTGACCCTTCGAGCCCGCCCGTTGCCGTCATAGATCTGCGAACCGCGGACCGCAAGGGAGGCCGATTACGGCGGGGAGACGGCTATCCATGCGTACGGCAACTCGACGCTCCGATGGACACGCGCGGCGGTCGCGGCTATCACGACCTGCATCGCGGCGACGTCGTTCGTCCCGTCGTTTGCGACGCTATGGGAACTTGGCTACTTGCGCTGGGTGGCCTCGTGATCCGAGCCTTTAATGGCTTCCGCCGGCTCTCCTTTTGTACCGAAGCGCTAAAGCGCTGTACGACCCCACACCGACGACCTCGGCGGTCCCCGACAAGGACGTCCCGTTGTCGCGCAACCCGTTTCGCCGCCCTGAGTCTGGCATGGCTTCGAGAACACGAGCCGTTCCGGGCGAGACAGAATCGGGATCAACGCATGGGATGCGCGGCACGGTCGCAGTCCTATTTGATGAATCTGTTTTGGTTTGTAGTCACCTGCCCTTGAATTGCGGTGCTCGCTTCTCGAGGACGCCTCGGATCGCTTCCGTGAGGTCCTCGGAGGGTAGGAACGCGGCGTTCCACGCCGATACGTACTTCAATCCGTCGGCGATAACAGCGACGCGCTCGCGTCCGAGTACGTCTTTGAGTCCTACCGGTGACGGGTTAGCCGCGATCGCGCGAGCGGTTTCGTGCGCGTTGGCCAGAGTTGTTGCGGCGTCGTCGAAGACAGCGTTGACCAGCCCGATCTGCTGGGCCCGCTCCGCGTCGATGTCTTTGCCAGTGAATGCCAGCTCCCGTAGATGGCCGTCGCCGATTATGGCGGGCAGCCGCTGCAATGAGCCGATGTCGGCCACGATCGCCACCTTCGCCTCGCGGAGGCTGAATTTGGCGTCGGCGCTGGCGTAGCGGATGTCGACTGCGGCGATCAGGTCGAGGCCGCCGCCGATACACCAGCCGTGGACGGCCGCGATCACCGGTTTGCGGCATTCGGCTACTGACGTCACCGCTGCTTGCAGCCGACGAATCTCGTTGAGCAGCGTCATACGGCGTTCCGCGGAAGTCGAGTCGGCGAGTACGGGAGCCGACAGACTCATCGCTGCGAGATCGAGGCCGACGGAGAAGTGCTTTCCGGACCCCACAAGCACGATCGCCGCAACTTCGTGATCAGCGTCGAGTTGGGAGAAGACTTCGGGCAGTTCTTCCCAGAACGCTGGGCCCATCGCGTTGCCCTTGCCGGGACCGATCAATGTGACGGTCGCAACGTTGTCGGATAGTTCGACAGTGAGGGCGGTTCGACGAGCCCGGTATGGTTTTCTGGGACGGTCGTCGATACGCGTTCGTGTCGCGTTGTCGAGGGTGTGGGGCCGAACCGCTCGGCGCTCGATCTTATTCACGTGACTGTGTCCATGCTCCGAAATCGGTTACTGCACTGTGTAATCAGTTTCCTACTTGGCTCCCTTTTCGGTGCCGAGTGCAGAGTCGATCCCACGAATCTCGGTAATCGCCCAGCCGTTTGCGCTGTCGATTGTTAGTTGGTAGGTCGCAGTGGACTGGACACCGTCGGGTGTTTGGGTGCTTTTGGTGAGCACGCTGACGAAGCAGTCTACGGCGTACGCTCCGTTTGATTCTGATCTGACTTTGGCTGCTATGGGGCTTGCAGTCGACACCCATTGAAGGGGCGTGATGATCTGTTCCATCGACGAGGCGGCCTGCGTCAGTCGGTTGGACAGCTCGGGTGTGGTTCCTTGGGTCAATCGGGTCTTCCAGGGGCCGAGGTCCTTGAAGTCCATCTGGGCGGCGCCCGCTGCATAGTCCAGGGCGACCTGTTCTGCGTGTGTGCTGTCCGCCGCGGAGGAGCGAACACTGTCCAGCTCGTTCGAGGTTGTCCGCCACTGCCAGCCGATGATGGCCAGTGCGGCGATGCCGAGGATGGCGAGGGCTGAGGTTAGAACTGTGCGTAGTTTGACATAGGAGCTGCCATTTGGGCGGCTTCGTCGGGTGTTTTTGTCGATGGTCGTGCCGTTTTCGACGTCGTTGTCGGTGTCGGTATCGGTGTTGTTGTCGTGGAGTAGCGCTTGTTTGCTCATGTCTTCGTTCTTTCTGCGGGATGTTGGGGGTGGTCGTTGCACCTTCTTTTCCAGATCGCTCACCTTCCTGGTGGTTGGACGTGAATGGTGATCGCATCGCCGGATTCGGTTGCTGCCAGTGCGTTGTCGAGTAGCTGGCTGACATTCACTGTCTGCATTGCAGCGGCGCCGGCGCGTACGGGCGGTAGCAGGTCGACGCCGAGGGTATTCAGGTCGGCCGATGTGTTGTCCAGGAACTTCTGCAGCTCTCCGATGAACGGGCCTACGCCGTAACGGATTCCGTCACGCAAGGGTCCGTTCTTGACCGTCCATGCCATGCCGTCGAGCATCTTGGTGATGTTGGTTCCCATCGGGGCCATGTTCGGGGTGGCGCCGGCGAGGTCGGTTGACAGCCAATCGCTGTCGAGCAGCAGCGGTTGCACAGTGCTGAGTATTTTGGTGAGTTCGGTGGTGTTGTCCACGACTGCAGCGGCGAGGAGGTCGCCTGCACGAGACAGGTTGGAGAGTACGTCCGGACCGTCGGGAAGTGCCACGTCGAGTTCGTGAAAGATGTCCGATACCCGGTGTGGGTCGACCTGTTCGAGCATTCGGGTGAGGCGTTCGGAGAGTTCTTTGAAAGTTGTTGGTACAACGATGTTTGCAGTGTCGATGCTCGCCCCGTCGGCAAGGTATGGCCCTTGGCTGGTGGCGGGTGAGACGGCCAGATAGGTTTCTCCGAGCGCGGAGAGGTTGTCGACGCGATAGTGGCTGTCGACCGGGATGTCGTAGTTCGTGTCGTAGTCCCAGTCGACGTCGATGTGATCGACTTTTGGTGCGATTGCGGTGACATGTCCGATAGCGATACCGCGCAACAGCACCCTGGACCCGACGAGGAGGCCGTTCGTGTCAGGTATCGACATGGTGGCGGTTCGGGTGTCTTCCAAGGCGCCGATTTCGAGGCCGATTTGGGTCATGTAGGCAAACGATGCTGCGGCGATCGTGACCATGCCGGCAACGGACAGTGCGGTTCGGTTGATGTTCATCTCACGGCTCCCAGCATTCGCAACAGGTTCTCCACCTCGGTGGCAAGTTGCTCGCCTGCGGGGGTTTCGATGGAGCGGATATTGACCGACGGGTTCTTGGCGAACGGGAGGAGCGTCGTGCGTATGAAGGTCGAGATCTTCTCGGCGGCAGTGGGAGCCTCGTCGAAGATGTTGCGTCCTGTGGTCGCGGTTGCTGACAGTGAATCCAGCATCGGCACCATCCACATTCCCCCCTCGAAAATGCTGCCGATGGAGGGCAGCAGAATGCTGATGTGGGCGAGGATCGATTTGGCCGATAGTCTCCAGAACTTCAAGCCCTCGTCCGTCATCGTCAGGTCGAGAATCGACTTCTTGTCCGAGATCGCGACCGAGGTGGCATCGAGTCCCGCTAGGGTGCGGTCGATTTCGGTGGTGTTGCCTGCAAGATCTCTCAGGTCGACTGCGGCGATGTTCGCGAGCCTGCTGACGTCCGCTGCGGACGGCATCACGTTGTTGAGTCGTGCGATCGTGTCTTCCGATTTCTGGATACTCCCGCCGTTGATGAAGTACGCCAGTACGGCCATCGTGTCCTCGAGTTGGGGCGGTGATGTCGTGCGATCGACCGGTACGGCATCGCCCGCTGCGAGAAAAGTGCTGGTGGGCTTCACCGGGTCGTGATCGAAGGCGATATACGTATCGCCCAGGAGTGTGTCCTGGCGGATGACCGCTCGCACGTCGGAGGGCACTTGCGCTTCGGATTTCAGACCGACGGTGACGTCGACCCGTTGATCGACGACGGCCACGTTGCGGACTTCGCCTACCCGTAGGCCGTTCATCATGACGTACGCGCCGGTGGGTAGATTCATGGCGCTCGCGAACTGGAGCGTGACCTCGTAGGCGTCTCCGACGCCGGCTTGGGGCGAGGGCAGATCCTTCGGGCCGATGCCGCAGCCCGATGCCGTGAATACGCTGCAGCACAGGGCGATTGCTCCGATCCCAAGGCGCAGTGTCTGTTTCGTTGTCATCGAATTCCTCCAGTGAGAAGGTTCAACAGCGGCATGTCCGGGACTCCATGTACGCCGACATTCACTTGTGGTTGCTGGAACGTCATCGTGATCTCACCGGTGGGGGTTGCTTGCTGCCGCATGAACGCCGCGATGACCGGGATGGTTGTCAACAGCTCTCGAATGTCTTTGGACCGTGTTGCCGCCAAGTGGATGACATCGGTGACGCCGCCGTGTACGAACGGCCACAATGTGTCGCCGTAGCTTTGTTGAATGTCGTAGAGAGTGGCGACCAGCCAGCCGATCCCGTAGCAGACTTTCTCGACGCCTGGCATCAAGTCATATGCAACCGAACTGACAATTTCGGGAGCCTGATCGAGGATCGATCGAATCTCGGCCCACTTTTGGAGCGTTTCTTCGGTCAACGGACCCATGTTCTTGATCGAAGAGGCGATGTCGGCCATGAACTTGTCCGGGTTCGACATCGCGGCCGCGGCGTGATGCATGAGGTCGTTGGCCGGGGCGCCGTTGTTCTTCATCGCGTCGTCGAAGCCAGCGATCGCGGTTTGCAGTGCCTGGCCGCCGTTATTCGGCGACATCGCGTCGAGGAAATCGGCTGCCGATCCGGCGATTTCGGAGATGCTCTTGGGGGTGAAGGAATTCCCGAGCGAAATGCAGTTATCGCGTACGAGCTCGGGACCCCCTCCGTCGTAGTTTCCGACCAGTTCGAGGCTGCGGTCGGCAAGAATCGACTTGGATCGGGTGACGGCTTTGACGTCTGCGGGATACGAGCGATCGGTTCCGAGGGCGAATGTCACTTCTACGTGGTCGCCCTTGTCCTCGATGTGGTCTACGCGGCCGACTTCGAATCCCATCTGAGTCACGGGATTTCCTTCGTACAATCCCACCGCGTCCGGCATTTCAGCGCAGAACCCGGTCTGTCGTTCGGTGGAGTCGAGGCCGACCAGTACCACGCTGGCCGCTCCGACAAGGCAGAGGGCTCCAGCCGATGCGACTACTAGCTTCACCCTGTTGTTCTTGGTCATCTCAGCACGTCCGCCCTGCGATGGGAACGCAGATTCCCGACGCCAAAATAGTTCCTCCACCGACAGTTGCGAGACCGTCCGGTCCCAACCAGGCCTCCAGCCGAGAACGCAGGTTCTGCAACTGATCGAGTGCGGGTCCAAGGCTTGCTTGAAAGTCACCGATAGCGGTGCGGGCCTGCTCGAATGCGGCTCGGACCTCGTCCTTGTGATTGAGGTAGAACCGTTCGAAAGGCTCCACCCTGTGCAGAATTTCGCCGAGCAACTGGTAGGCCTCGTCGAACCCGGCGTGTGAGTTGTTGTACGTGGAGGCAACGATTTCCACTTGTCGCAGCAGCTCGAACACGAACTCGCGGCTTCCGTTGAACGTGTCGAGATACTCCGCCGCCATATCGGCGATCTGGTGAATCTGGTCGCGTTGGCGGTCCATCACGGTCGCAATGCTTTTCAGACCGGCGATCACGCTACCGACCGAGGTTGGGTGTTGCTCCAGCCCTTCGGCCACCTGCGCGATATTGGCGTTTATGTCGGTTCCGTCGATGTGATCGGTCACGTGTGGCGCGGCTTGCAGGACGTCGCCGATCGAGTACGGCACGGAAACGTGGTCGGTGGGGATGGCTTCTGCGGACAACGGTTTGCCGCCCAGCGGAATGAGCGTGACCGCATATCCACCGACGGGAGTCAGCATCCGAACTTCCACGCGTGATTCGGAACCAACGAAGACATTGTCTTCGATCTCTGCATCCACGCGCACCGTCGATCGTCCGATGGTGAGTCCGGTGACCTTTCCGACCGTGACTCCCGCGACACGCACTCCGGCGCCGTTGGCGATCGCGGATGCATCCGTGGTTTCGAACGAAACCTTCTGCGTATTCACCGGTTTGAGGTACAACACGGTCGTCGCGACCAGTGCCAACACCGCCACGGTCACCAATATCGAACCGAGCAGGAACTCGTTGTCATGGACCTTCTTGGTCCATGCGAGGGCACGCTCGCGTCGGTTCAATGTGCGTTGCATACGACGACCTCGCTACCGTTGAGAAGGACTGTGACTTCGGTCGGGAGTTGGGCGATTCCGTTGCTGCAGTGCATCGCCGCGGGCGCAGACTGCAACTGGGGTAGCTGGAGTCCGGCGAGTGCGCCGGGAAGCAGCCGCAGGGATTCCGCGGCGCTCGTGGCGGAAGTGAACGCGCTGGTGAGCAGCTGATCTATGTCGAGTTCGGGTGACAGCCCGATCTTCCTCATGATGTTGGCGATTGGGGTGAGGAACTGTGGACCGAAGAAGGCGGTCTTGCCGAACTGGTCGAGCACCGTCATGGCCTGACCGATCGGGATGCTCATCGATTGCATGAAGTCGAGCAGCGCAGTCGACTTGCCTCCGAGAGTGTCGGAGATGCGCTGCATGTTCGCGGTCAGTGTCGAAATCACCTGTTCGCGATCGTGAGCGTAGTCCGAGAGTCTTTGGACGCTGTCGAGCATCGGCGCCAGGCCCCCACCATCGCCCTGAATCAGTGCGATTGCGTTCTGCGTGAACTTGTTGATCTCGTCGGTGCTCATCGTCGTCAGTACCGGCTGTAGGCCGTTGAAGAGCTGCGTGATGTCGAAGGATGGCTTGGTTACATCGGAGGAGAGCCGTTCGACCTGATGGCCAGTGGTGTCGGTCTGGTCGAAATCGAGGAACCGGATTCCGGTGAGATTCTGATACTTGATGGCCAGTTGGGTCTTGTCGGTCAATTCGTAGGGATCTTGCAGTGAAAAGGTGACGTCGGCGAGAGTGCGTTCGCCCTGCGAATGTAGGTCGATCGACCGCACTTTCCCGATGAGCACACCCTTGGCGCGGACGTCACCGTTGACGTGCAGACCCGATACGTCGGTGAACTCGGCGGTGTAGGTGCGGGCAGCGTTCTCGACCGGGTTCTTGATCGCATTGATCACGATCACGAAAAGCAGGGCAGAAACCGTGGCGGCAACAACAAGTTTGACAACAGTCTTGACGAAGATCACGCGGTACTTCATCGTGGCATCTCCTCTCCGGGAGGGCGGTGCCCGCCGGGCATCTCGTCGACGATTATTCGTAGGTTGGCGGTGGCGCCGTCGGGGGTGACTGTGAAGGCTCGTTGATAACGATCGACGAGAGCGGTCAGTGTGCTGATCCCGTCCGTACCGCCGAGCAGGCCCGGCACCACGTCCGTCATGGCTTGGACGATGCCCGTGACGGGTGTCAGTTCCGCGCCGTGAGAGGCGAGCAGCGTGCCCGCCGCGCCGAACAGGTCCCCCGATGCGAGCACCATCGCTTGATTCGTCTCGGTCATGAACGCGTCGTCGACTCCGAGCGAGCCGTCCGGCAACCGGTTGGTGGTGCCGACGAAGAGGTTGTACAGCGTGTCGAGGGCTTGACTGCTGAATGCCGGCATCACGTCGAGGGTCGCGTTCAGGTCTGCCATCAATTGGCTGGGCACGGCCTGCTGGGTGGCCGCGACCCGATCGCCGACGACGATGCCGGTCTGGATCATCGGGGTGAGGCCGTTGGCGTATCGGATCATCTTGTCCAGCGTCGAGATCATCGAGTCGGTCAACGTGCCGCTGACGACGAGTGAACCTTTCTCGAGCATCGTCGACATCGTGAAATCGCCGGTAGGAAGTTTGTTCAGAACTTCTCCGCGTGATAGCGCGGATCCGCCGGGCTTGCTGACGACATTGACAGCTGTGATTCCGAAGTAGTTTGCCGGTCTGAAGTCGACGTCGAAGGTATCGGTGAGTCCTTGCACATCGCCGGGCTCCAACGCCAAGGCAAGTCGCACACCGCTGGCCGCCTTCTCGAGCGAGGTGACCTCGCCGATTTCGGCGCCGTGGAGAATGACTTTGCTGCCGACCCGGACGCCGGGCGCGACCGATGGAACGTCCACGCTCAGGTGCAACCCTTCCTCCGGCTTGACGTGTGGGTAGACCCAGAACACGGCGATCGCCACTACGGCGAGGACGGCGACGAACGCTGCCGCGGTGATATTGACGATGCGGGCTTGTTGGGCATCGGTGCCGCGGAGGAAGTCTTGATTTCTGGCTTTGCTCATGTGCCTATCCCTTGAATTCCAACAATGGGCTCAATCCCCAGATGGCAACTGTCATAGTGAAGTTCAGTACGACGATGGCGACCAGACTTGCGCGAATCGCTTTGCCGCAAGCGTCGCCGACCCCGGCCGGCCCGCCACTGGCGAAGTAGCCGTAGTAGCAGTGGATGAGTGTGACCACGGCGCAGAAGACGACAGCTTTGAGCACCGATGCACCGAGGTCGGGGATGCTCAGGAACTGAGCGAAATAGTGGTCGTAGGTTCCGTCTGGTTGATCGTGGAAGACTTTCACGATCAGTCCGCCGGTGATGAAACTGATCACCAGCGCCATCAGATATCCCGGCAGGACGACGATCATGCCACCGATCAGGCGGGTGCCGACGACGAACGGAATCGCTTGCAGACCCATCGCTTCCGTCGCGTCGATCTCTTCGGAGATCCGCATGGCGCCGATTTCCGCGGTCATGCGGCAACCTGCCTGGGCGGCGAATCCGATGCCGGTGATGATTGGTGCGATGACTCGGATGTTGCCGAACGATCCGATAATTCCGGTGAGTGGACCGAATCCGAGCAAGTCCAAGGCCATGAACGCCGAGATGGCGACCACGGCACCGACCGCGATACCGAGGAAGAACATCAGACTGATCACGCCACCGTCCACGACCAACGAACCGCTGCCCCACGCCATGCTGTTCATCGTTTTCGTCGTCTGGTGACGGTAGAGCCGAACGGTCTTCGGCAGTAGGACAATGGTTTTGAACGTGAATACCGTGACCTGGCCGATGTGTCCCAGCGCGCCGGACACAGTGCGGGCGATCGAGTCGACAGGCCGGGCGATGATCGGCGGTCGGGGCTTCGGAGTGTTTGACGAAATAGTCATGCCTATGCCAATCGTGCCGGGAAGAACATCATTTGGAGCTGGCTGACCAGCAGGTTCGTGAGGAAGATGCAGAAGACACTCAGGACGACCGAGGCATTGACCGCGTTCGCGACGCCTTTGGGTCCGCCTTTGGCTTCCAGTCCTCGCAGACTCGCGATCAGGACGACGATCCCGGCGAACAGCAAGGACTTCAACACCGAGAACGCCAGATCGGTAGGTGTCGCGAACGCTCCGAACGATTGCCAGAAGCTGCCGGGCACCACGTCGTTGACGCGTGCCGAGATGACGAGGCCGGCCGCGACACCGGCGGCGATGATGACGATGCACAGCATCGGGGCGATGGCGATCATCGCAATGAACCGCGGCATGACCAGTCGCTCCACCGGGTCCACACCCATGACTCGCATCGCGTCGATTTCTTCGCGAATTGCTCTGGCGCCCAGATCGGAGGCGATCGCCGACGCCGCTGCACCGCTCATCAGCAAGCCTGCCGCCATCGGCGCTCCCTGGCCCACGACGCCGAGCCCGCTTGCGGCACCCGCGAGAGAATTGGCGCCGACCTGATTCATAAGGCCGCCGACCTGCACCGAGACTTCTGCGCCGATAGGAACTGCCATCAGGAGGGCCGGCAGCGTGGTCACCTTCAGCAGCGACCACATCTGATCCGCGATCTCGTAAGCAGGTAAGCGCAGTTTGACGACACCGAGGAGCGCATACCGGATGACATCGGTGGTGAGTTGAGCGGACCGACCGAGAGTGCAGATCGACTTTTTCGGTGTTTCTCTCAGATATGTGGAAACACGTCCGGAACCCTGAGGTCGTGGTTGCTTCTTGGGCAGTCTCGTTCTCGGAGATAGAGCAGCCCGCCCATGGGTGATCGTGGTCATTTCCGCACCTACCTGGCCGCAGTGACGTTCTTCGCCGTCACCCAGATGGCCTTGTTCGGGCCGGGCGATGCTTCGCCACGGCTCAGTTGTGTGTGCAACATCCCGTACGTGACTTCAATGAGACCTGGGCCACATCCGTTGGGTGTCACATTACATATTTTGTCACCTGACTGCAAGCGTGAATCGAAGTGCCGTGCGGCGAGATTCGACTCGCCCATCGTGTTCGGTCGCGAGCGCGGCCAGATTGCTCTCGTACGCGAAGTCGGAAATCGGAAATCGGACGCACTGAGCCCGAGTAAGGAAAGTCGTCCTTACTCGGGCTCGGTGCGCGAAAGCCCTTGAGTCCGGGGCCGATTGGCGAGTCCCCGGTGTCGATGACGAGATTCGACCCGATTTAGGGAACGAACACGATTTTGCCGCGGGCTGTCCCGTCGTGCATTGCTGCGAAGCCGCCACGACCCTCCGAGAGGGGCAGGATTGCCTCGATCGGTGGGGAGATCTTCTCGGTGGCGCAGAGTGTTGCGAGCGCCTGCAATTCGTCGACCGTCCCCATCGAGGAACCCTCGATGCGCAGTTGTCGGGCGAAGACGACGGCGATGTTGATGTTGACGTCGTACCCGCTGGTGCCACCGGAAACGACCATGATGCCACCTGGTTTGAGGCATTTGAGCGAATGCTGCCATGTGACTGCGCCGACCGAATCCATCACGGCATCCACTAGCTCGGGCAGGCGGGTGCCGACGGGAAATACGTCGTCGGCACCGAGCGTGGTCGCAAAGGCGCGAGATTCTGCGGTGCGCCCGGTCACCCAGACCCGGACACCGGCGTTCTTGGCCAGCATGATCAGCGCCGTGGCGAGTCCTCCACTGGCGCCTTGGACGAGCACGGTCTGACCGGCGGTGAGCTGAGCTCTCGTGAACAGCATGCGGTAAGCGGTCAACCACGCGGTCGGGAGGCACGCGGCATGCTCGGCGGACAGTCCGGCGGGTAGTGCGATGAGGTTCTCTGTCGGCACGCTCAGTTGCTCGGCGAATGTGCCCTGAACTCGCTCCGAGAGCACCGACGGGGCAGGGGGCCGATGTATCACGGGGTGGACGAGGAACAAGTCGCCAGCCACGTCGCGTCCGACTGCGTCGCACCCCAATATCATCGGTACCCGGTCGGTGCTGAGTCCTACGCCGCGCAGCGACCAGATGTCGTGGTGATTGAGTGATGCTGCGACCAGCTGGAGCGTCGTCCACCCCGCTGCCGGCTCCGGTTCGGGTCGGTCGCCGAATTCCAAGCAGGACAACGGGTTCTGATGATCAACGCGTGCCGCATAGAGCGCTTTCACGAATACTCCTAGATGTGCGAAACAGTGATGTGTCAGGCAGTGAGGACGTCCCAGACGGCGTGCTCGCCCGACGCGAGCGCGAGTCTGCCCAGGTGAGAGGCGAGTTCGTGCTCGGACCCCAGTTCGTCTCGCCAGGCCCACAGGCGCGTGGTGAAGGTGTGTAGCGGGTATTCGTGGGTGATACCGATCGCGCCGTGTAATTGATGGGCTCGGCGGGCTACGGTGGTGGCCGCTCGTGCGGCGACAATCCGAGCGATCACCACCGCCGGGTCGGGGATCGCGGGATCGATGTGGCCGGTGTCTTCGATGCAGGTGGCACGCTCGAGTGCGCAGGTGGATTGCAGCAGAGCTACTTTCATCTCCGCGAGTCCGTTCGCGACCGCGGTGAGCGCGATGAGTGGTTTGCCGAACTGTTCGCGGGTGCTGACGTGGCTGCGGGTCAGCTCATAGGCCCCGGCGATTGCGCCGGTCAGTTCGGCGGCCTTCAGTAGGAACAGTCTGTGGGCGAGACTCCCGGGCCCGGGAGTCGGAAGATATGTGAGCTCGGATTCGGGGAAAGTGACCTCGTCTCGAGGGTCACCGGCAAGATTGACTCCAGGCGTGACCGTGACCGAAGGGGCGCGCAGATCGACGTGCCCGGTCGCCGCACCGTAAACCACGATCAGGTGGTCGGCATGCCGGGCCCACGGGACGGCTTGGGCGCGCAGAAGCTCAGAGCCGGGCGAGGCTTCCGCACGCAGAGCGACGGTGGACAGGCCCGTAAGCGAGCGGTCGGCGCTGCCCAACATCCAGTTGGCGCTGGCGGCCTCGGCCAGGGGAGAACTCACCGATCGGGCAGCCAGCGCACGACACAGTGTGACCAGATCGGCGACGGTTCCACCGGATCCACCAAGAGCTTCGCTGGTTCCGACGCCCGTCAGGTGCAGTTTTTCGAGAGTCGGCCACAGAGCCGGCAGCGCGCCCGCCGGCGGCTGCGCGACGTCCTTGGTGAGATCTTCGACGAGGTCGAGGAGGGCGGAATCGTGACTGCTCATTGTCTCTCCTGGCGGGCGATCAGTCCGAGAAGTACTTCGGCGGCGCCGCCACGGATCGAGAAGCCGGGTGCGGACAGCACGGCGTGCCCGAAGGTGCTGGTGGGGTTGTTCATTGCGGGGCCGAGTACGGTGCGAGCAGCTTCGATCACATCGATCTCGAAGATGTTGCCGAGGTACTTCAAGGTGGCGGATTGCTGTATGGGTGCGTGTCCGGCGTCGATGCTGCGAGCGACGTCGTATGCCATCCTGCGCAAGACGGTGAGTCGGGCTATCAATTCACCGACGACTCCGTATGTGGCCGCGCCGATGCGGTCCTCGTCGATCAGCTGTGCCAGCAGGGGATAGGACGACAGAAAGCGTTCGGGCCCACCGCGTTCGAAGGACAGTTGCTCGACGACTTGTTTCCAGCCGTTGCCGACGGTGCCCAACACACGATGGTCGGGAACGAAGACGTCGTCGAGCAGGACCTCGTTGAAGTGGTGTTCGCCGGTGAGGTCGACGATGGCGGTCACCTCGACGCCGTCGGCGTTCATGTCGAGGACGAACTCGCTGAGGCCGTCGTGTCGGTTCGTGGATCGGTCGGTGCGGGCCAGGAGATACATGTGCGTTGCTTGGTGCGCGCCGCTGGTCCAGGTCTTCCGTCCGCGGATGCGCCAGCCGCCGTCGACCCGGGTGGCGGTCGTTGCGACCGCCGCCAGGTCGGATCCGGCGTTCGGCTCACTCATGCCGAGACAGAAGATGTTGTCCGCCCGCACAATTCCCGGCAGGATCTCGTGTTTGAGTTCGGCGGTGCCGTGCCGCAGAATCGCGGGGCCGATCTGACGATCACCGACCCAGTGCGCCGCTACCGGCGCGCCCGCCCGCAGCAGTTCTTCGGCGACCACGAGCCGTGCGGTCGCAGTCAAGCCGCGACCGCCGAATTCGGTCGGCCAACTCACCCCGATGAGCCACCGGTTGGCCAGTTCCTTGCTGAACTTCAGGTCGAACCCCCGCAGCCAGTTGTCGCACCGAGGGGTGTATCGCCCCTCGGTCTGCCAGCGGGACGTGACGTCGCGAACCTCACGACGAAGCAGGTCCGCGTCGTTCTCCGCGGTCGCCGTCATTGCCTCACCACCTCCAGGCGCTGCGAGACTGCGTCGATCGCCGTTTGCGCTGACTCATCGAGGCGCCATCCGGATTGCGCCGTCGAGACGGATCGTCTCGCCGTTGATCATCGGGTTTTCGACGATGTGGGCCGCCAACATCGCGTACTCGCCGGGGGTTCCGAGCCTCTTGGGGTGTGGCACGGACTTGCCGAGCGAGTCCCGAACCTCTTGAGAAAGCCTGCCCAGCAACGGGGTTTCGAAGATTCCGGGCGCGATGGTCGCCACCCGAATCTCCTTGCCAGCCAGATCCCGGGCTGCGACGATCGTCATCCCGACGACTCCGGCTTTCGAGGACGCGTACGGGATCTGACCGATCTGGCCTTCGTAGGCAGCGACCGACGCGGTCAAGACGATGACTCCCCGCTCCCCGTCGACACTGTCGTTGCGCGCCAGACGAGCGGCCGCAAGGCGGAGCACATTGAACGACCCGATCAGGTTGATCTTGATGACCTTCTCGAAGTGCTGCAGCGGCGCGGGGTTTCCTTCCTTGTCCAGCACTCGGAGCGTGTGCCCGCTGCCCGCACAGTGCACGACGGCCCGAATCGGCCGGCCGAGCGACTCGGCGACATCGAGTGCCGCGTTCACGGCTGTCTCGTCGGTCACGTCGGCGGCGACGAAGCGGGCTCCGATTCGCTCGGCGACCTCGGTACCCTGCGAGAAGGGTAGATCGATGATGAGCACCGACGCGCCGGCCTTGCCCAACCGTTCGGCGGTGGCCAGTCCGAGACCGGATGCACCGCCGGTCACGACCACTGTTGCATTCTCGATGTTCACGCGGTTCCTTGGGATGTAGGGATTGGGGGAGGCGGAACCCAAGGTCGGGGGCCGCCATGTTTGTGGTGGAGCGAATCAGGCCGACTTGCGTCGGAGGATCTCGTTTGCGCGCTCGGCGAAACGGGTGAAACCGTGCACGACGTCGTCGGCGTCGGCGACTTCGGTCTCACCTTCATGCACCGTGGTTGCGACACCGAACGCTTCGATCGCACGCAAGGCACGTGCCTCGTCGTCGTGCGGCAGCCGTCGACCGATCCGGTCGTAGGCGGCGATGAACGGCCGCGCAGCGGGAAGCAGATAGCGAAGCTTGTTGTCGGGAACGCCGAGTTGATCGCAGATCTCGTCCCCTGCCCAGGCGCGCATCAAGCCGTAAGTGAGTTTCTTGCGCTGGGCAACACCGAGGCGCTTGTCGATCATCGCGGGGATGACTTCGTAGCCCTCGATCTCTTCCTCGCACATGTAATCGGTAAGCGAGGACATCAGGGCGCGGCAACCCTCGTCGGCGGGATGTTCGAGGAGTTTGACGATCGCAGACTTGCGTTTCAGGTCGGCCCAGTCGGTGAAATTGATGTCTTCCGGGATCCCCATGACGTGGCCGATGTAGCGCCACAGCGCGGTGATGTCCTCCTTCTCCTGCTGCGTGACCTTGATCCCGGCCTTTTCGAGCGCGTCGATCACGGCCTCGCAGAACAGGCAGCCCATGGTGTAGATCGAGTCGACATTGCTGACAACCAGGCCCCAGTCCTGCCAGTTCCAGCTCTTGTCCCGCGACAGGTGATAGCGCACGGCACCGTGGATCCACCGCACGTTCATGGTCATCCGGAATCCGTCGCCGTTGCGCTGCATCCCACCCGGCTTGGAGGCGTTGGCGGCCCAGCGCAGGGTCTCGATGAGGCGTCGACCCACCTGGTCCCGCTCGATCAGGCGCCGGCTCAGAACCAGTGGGCGCGATCCGCCGTATGTGCGAAAGCCCGCGCCGATCGCCGCGTAGGCCAGCGTCATCACCACGAGCTTCCCCGCCCGCCAGTAGGCGACGCTGCCGCGATGCAACTGATCCCAATCGACCCAGTCCGGCACGTTGTCGGCCTCGGCGAACAGTGCGACCAGCTCGGCCGGCGGGTCGACGACCGTGTCGATGCCATGGGCGATGGCCTGGTCGAACATGGCTTTGCCGCGGCCTTTGAGGGGTTTGAGCGCTCGGTAGGCGAGATAGCCGGGTTCGTCGCCGATGTTGTAGTGACTGGTGATGAACTCGAGTTCCGGTCGGCCGTAGATCCCCACGGCATGCTCGTAGTTCACGGTGCGACCCAACTGCCGACCTTCGGTTTGATCGGCCGGCACATCTGCTCCGACGAAAGCCGCGGTTTCTGTCACCGTCATCGTTTCCTCCCGGGTCCGTGGCACGCGGTGTTGCACGTCACAGACGACAGATTACAATATATGTCGTCTGCCGCCAATACCCACCACTGGCCAATTCGGGCAACCGGCAGATGTTTGAGGAGAACGACAGAGCGACAAAATGCGTAATATGCCTATCATGACAGCATCGCCGGTAACGCGCGCACGGATACTGACCGCCGCGCGCCCAGTCGTGGACCGGTTCACGGTGACGAAGTTCTCGATGGAGGACGTGGCGCGAGCGGCGGGCGTCGCTCGGCAGACGATCTACAAGCACTTCACCGGGCGCGACGATCTGCTGGTTGCGATCTTCGTCGAGCAACTCGTCGAGATGCGACGCGGGCTCACGCGCGTCGCCGCGAACGAACCGACGGCGGGCAATCTCGTCCGGTTGTTCGAGGCCGAATTGGATGAAGCGATGAAGTTCCAGTTCTTCGATTCGATGCTCGACCCGAATGTCGCTCCGCGGATGGCCGAACTCGTGTTCGGATCGCAGGCGATGTTCGACGAGCGGAATCGGACCTGGTTTCCGATCCTGCAGAGGTATGTCGACGCTGGGATCGTGCGGTCGAATCTCGACTTCGCGGCCGCCGTGCGCTGGATCACCTACCAGGAGTTCTGGCTGCTCACCCACCCGACAGTCCTCACTGGCGGCCACGAAAATCGGTCGACCTACATTCGGGAGTTCGTCGTTCACGCGCTCCTGGCATGAATGCGACCGCGATCGGTCCGACGGTCTCGAGCTGCCTTAGGGGGTTGCGAAGGTTACAGAAAACGTCACCTTCGATCGGAATCTGTGGTTGATTCCTGGCGTGGTCTTGACCACAGGACAGATGACAACATATGTTGATTGTCACCACGATCGTGAACGATTTGACTGGAGACCTAAATGACTTCGGCAGCCAATACTTCCGACGCGCCTTCGCCGATCGCGACCCTGCCGGGGGACACCCCCTCCGACGTCGTCGCTGCCGTGGTCGCCGAGCGACGTCGAACATTCGATACCGGTCGCACGCATTCACTGCAGTGGCGGCGCAGGCAACTGCAGGCGCTGTCGCGACTGCTCGACGACAACGAGTCGGAAATCGTCGAGGCACTGGCACTCGATCTCGGCCGGCCGGCCGCTGATGCTTGGCTGGCCGACATCGGCGCGATTCAATTGGAGCTCAAGTATGTGCTGCGCCGGCTGAAGAGCTGGATGCGTGACACCCGCGCCGTTCTTCCGCTTGTACAGCAACCGGGGTCGGGGCGAGTGCACCGTGAACCGCTGGGCGTCGTGCTGGTGATCGGACCGTGGAACTATCCGTTCTACCTCACCCTCGGACCTCTGGTCGGCGTGCTGGCGGCGGGCAACTGCGCGGTGATCAAACCGTCGGAACTGGCCCCGGAATCCGCGCGCCTGATCGCCGAACTCGTTCCCCGGTATCTGGATTCGGATGCGGTCGCGGTGGTCGAGGGCGGCGCGGCGACTACCACCGCGCTGCTGGCGCAAGGGTTCGATCACGCGTTTTTCACCGGCAGTCCCGAGGTCGGCAAGAAGATCATGGCCGGTGCCGCGCCGCACCTGACACCGGTGACCCTCGAACTCGGTGGCAAGAGCCCGGTGATCGTCACCAGTGACGCCGACATCGACGTCGCGGCCCGCCGCATCATCTGGGCCAAGCTGGTCAATTCGGGGCAGACCTGCATCACGCCGGACTATCTGCTCGTCTCCCGCGATGTCTTACCCAAGGTGGTCCTTGCGTTGACGACCACCTTGGCTCGGTTCCAGAAGGATTCCGGCACGTCCGCACTCCCGATCGTCAATCGGCGGCAGTTCGATCGGTTGTCGAATCTGCTGGTCGGACACGGCGGCGACATCGCCGCTGGCGGGGTTACCGACCCCGAGCTTCTCACGATCGAACCGGCCATCGTCGTCTCGCCCGACCCCGACTCGGCGCTCATGCAGGACGAGATCTTCGGTCCGCTGTTGCCGGTGGTCGCCGTCGACGGGCTGGACGACGCGATCCAATTCGTCCGCGCCCGACCCAAGCCGCTGGCTATTTACCTGTTCAGCAGCAGCTCGAAGACCGCAGACAAGGTCATCGCGAGAACCAGTTCGGGGGGAGTGGTGGTCAACCACATCGGCCTGCACTGCATGGCATCGGCACTTCCGTTCGGCGGGGTCGGCAACTCGGGAATGGGTGCCTATCACGGTCATTGGGGATTCGAAACGTTCTCGCACCGCAAGGCCATCGTCACCAAACGCACACGTCCGGATCCGATCTTGCTCTATCCGCCGGTCACCGATCTCAAGCAGCGCGTTCTGCGGTGGTTCTTCTGACCGCGCAATCCCCGACACGGCCCCAGAACGTCCCAGATCAGTCCGAAAGGCGGGCGATGTCAGACTTCACGATGACCATCGACAGCGAGCAGGTGGCGTCGAACGAATGGATCCCGGTCGAGGATCCATCCACCGGTACCGTGTTCGCGCGGGCACCACAGTGCACCCCGGAGCAGCTCGATGCCGCGATGGCTTCCGCCGCTCGCGCTCAGATCACGTGGGCCGCCGACGAGCCGGCTCGGCAGGAAGCGCTGCGTCGGTGCGCGGCCACGCTGAACGCCAACAACGAAGCCATCGCGCAGGTCCTCACCGCCGAACAGGGCAAGCCGATCACGGAATCTCGGCGCGAGACTGCGGCGGCCGCAGCCTGGTTCGACTACTACGCCAACCTCGATCGGCGCAGCGAGATCGTCCAGGACGACGCCAGGGCACATATCTCGGTGGATCGCCGACCGCTGGGCGTGGTCGCGGCCATCACACCGTGGAACTTTCCGGTCATGCTCTCGTCGTGGAAAGTGGCACCCGCCCTGCGGGCGGGCAACACCGTCGTTCTCAAACCGTCGCCGTTCACCCCGCTGACCGCATTGCTCATCGGCAAGCTCCTCGCCGACGAGCTGCCCGCCGGGGCACTGAATGTCGTCACCGGCGGCAATCAGCTCGGCAACCTGGTCACAACGCATCCAATACCACGCAAGATCAGCTTCACCGGATCGACCCCCACCGGCATCAAGGTCGCAACGGCAGCCGCGGCAACACTCAAGCGGGTGACACTGGAGCTGGGCGGAAACGATGCAGCGATCGTCCTCGACGACGTCGATCCCGGCGCTATCGCCGAGAAACTGTTCTGGTCTGCATTCATCAACAACGGACAGGCATGCGTCGCGATCAAGCGGCTCTACGTACCGCAGTCGTCGTACGGAAAATTCGTCGACGCCCTCGCGGCGGTCGCGGAGGCGCAGCAATCGGGCGCCGGAATCGAGCCTGACACGACCTTGGGTCCGATCAACAATCGACCCCAGTTCGAGCGCGTCGCCGGCTTGGTCGAGGACGCACGCACACGGGGCGCGCGGATCGCAACCGGGGGCATCGCCCTGGACCGTCCCGGCCATTTCTACCGGCCCACCATCCTCGCCGATGTTCCTGATTCAGCCCCCATTGCGGCGGAGGAACAGTTCGGGCCTGCCCTGCCGGTACTTCCGTACACAACGGTCGACGACGCCGTCGCTCGGGCGAACGACACTCGGTTCGGGCTGGCCGGATCGGTCTGGGGCGGCGACCAGGATCAGGCACGCGCGGTCGCCGACCGCCTCGAAGCCGGAATCGTGTGGGTCAACACCCACGCGGCACCGTCGTTACGCGCTCCCTTCAGCGGCGTGAAAGACAGCGGTCTGGGCGTTGAGAACGGCCCGTGGGGTCTGGACGGATTCACCGAGCTGCACACCACTCATGTCGCGCGACGATGAGATCCGCTGCACTGTATGCCAATTCGACGGAGATAGGAAGAATGCGGAAATGACCGACGACCCCACCGAACCGGTCGTGCTCACCCGCGATGCGCATACGCTGGTGATCACGATCAACCGCCCGGCCGCACGCAACGCGATCGATCGCGCGGTCACCGTCGCGATCGGTGACGCACTCGAAGCCGCCGAGAACGACCGTGACATCCGTGCCGTCGTGCTCACCGGCGCCGGCGAGAAATCCTTCTGTGCGGGAGCAGATCTCAAAGCCATCGCACGCGGTGAAGCGATCGTTCCGACAGACGGCCCGCGCGCCGCGTGGGGTTTCGCCGGCTACGTCTCGCACCGGATCTCGAAGCCGGCCATCGCGGCCGTGAACGGGGTCGCGCTCGGCGGTGGAACCGAGCTGGTCCTCGCCAGCGACATCGCTGTCGCATCCGCCGACGCGCTGTTCGGACTCCCCGAAGTCAAGCGCGGAATCATCGCCGGCGCGGGTGGGGTATTCCGTCTGCCGCAACAGATCCCACCCAAGATCGCTCTCGAACTCATGTTCACCGGAGAACCGATCTCGGCCCAGCGCGCGCTCACCCTCGGCCTGATCAACCGCGTGACCGCACCGGACCGTGTCCTGGACGAAGCGCTGGCACTCGCCCGCACCATCGCCGCCAACGCACCACTGGCTGTGCAGGCCAGCAAGCGGATCGCCAAGCACATCGTCGACGGAACGATCACCGCCGAAAGCGCGAGCTGGGAACTGTCCGCCCGGGAACGCGCCGTGGTCCGTTCCTCTGCGGACGCACAGGAAGGCCCCCGAGCGTTCGCGGAAAAACGTGAACCTGTCTGGACCGGACGATGAGACGCCGAAACCACCACATCATGACCTACACCATCGACCCGTCCACGTGCTCGGTGCACGTCGCCGGGTGTCCGGGACGCCGCGCCGCGACTGTTGCCCGTTCTGCTGCTACGACCCGACACGAAGAGGAATGCTCATGGGCATCGAGGTAGTCGTCGAGAATCTGTCGAAATCGTTTGGATCACAGAATATCTGGCGAAATGTCAGTTTGACCCTGCCCGCCGGAGAGGTCAGCGCATTGCTCGGTCCGTCCGGCACCGGCAAGTCCGTCTTCCTCAAAGCCCTCATCGGACTGCTACGGCCGGAGCGTGGATCGATCTGGATCGACGGAACCGACATCATGACCTGCACCCCCAAAGAGCTCTACGAGATCCGCAAGATGTTCGGGGTGCTGTTCCAGGACGGCGCCCTGTTCGGCTCGATGGATCTCTACGACAACGTCGCCTTCCCGTTGCGTGAGCACACGAAGAAGTCCGAGGCCGAGATTCGCCGCATCGTCATGGAGAAGTTGGAGCTGGTCGGCCTGCAGGGGGCCGACGGCAAGCTTCCCGGCGAGATCTCGGGTGGCATGCGCAAACGCGCTGGACTGGCGCGCGCGCTGGTGCTCGACCCGCAGATCATCCTGGTCGACGAGCCCGACTCCGGCCTGGACCCGGTCCGCACCACCTACATCAGTCAACTCTTTCTCGACATCAACGCGCAGATCGATGCCACCTTCCTGATCGTGACGCACAACATCAACCTGGCGCGAACGGTGCCCGACAACATCGGGATGCTGTTCCGCCGCGAGTTGACCATGTTCGGGCCGCGCGAGGTCCTGCTCACCAGCGAGGAACCTGTCGTCGAGCAGTTCCTCAACGGCCGGATGATCGGCCCGATCGGGATGAGCGAGGAGAAGGACGAGGCCCAGATGGCCCACGAACAGGCTCTGGCCGACGCCGGCCATCATGCCGGTGGGGTCGACAACATCGAAGGAATCGTCCCCCAACTGCAAGCCACACCGGGAATGCCGTTCCGCCAGGCGGTCCGGCGCCGCCAAGAACGTGTGCGAACGATCCTTCCCAGCCTTCCCGCGCGTGCCCAGGCAGCCATCCTCGCCGACGACGCGTTCGCCCAACTGTGATTCCGCCCGCACCGAGCCCCGCCGCGCTCCCGACCGCGCACCGACGGTGTCATCCCCTTGACACCGACCGCAACAAAGGTGACATATTACCAATTATGTCGTCTGTCGCATGCAACATAGGATGAGCCATGGCCGAAAAGGTGATTTCCATACAGGACAGGCGTCCGTTGTGGCGCAAAGCATTCGACAGTGCCGAGCGCACGGCTACGCCCTGGCTCGAGGAACTGTTCGAGAGCGACGACTTTCATGCGGCGTTGGGGCGCGTCACGCAGACTCGTCGCGAGCTGCACAAGCTTGCAGAGAGCACATCGCGCGAGATTCTGCACCGCTTCAATCTGCCGGCGGGCAGTGACGTGACCCGAATCCTCGCCGAGATCGGGCGGCTGCACACCGAAGTTCGTCAGCTAAGTGCCGATCTCTCCCGGTTGCGAAACGAGTGATGGGCGATGGTCGAGATTGCCGCGCTGCCGGAAGATCTACTGCGCTCCATCAAACATGACGTCAACAGGTCGCGACTGCGGGCGAAGAACGCACTGAAGGTGATCGCGGGAAGCGGTCCACCGTCCGGCACGTCGCCCAAGGACACGATCTGGTCGTTCGGTGACATCCAGCTGTGGCGTTACCGCAGCGATCGCCGCACCCATCGCACCCCGCTGCTGATCGTGCACAGCCTGGTCACCAGGAGCTATGTGTTCGATCTCAGTCCGGGCAACAGTTTCGTCGAGTACATGCTCGACCGCGGCTTCGATGTCTATCTCGTCGACTGGGGCACACCCGACGAACGCGCCGCGCACTACGACTTCGGCACCTACTGCGGCCAGTTCATTCCGGAGATCGTCCGTGCGACAGTCGATGCGTCCGACGACGACGAAGTGGTCATACTGGGCTACTGCCTGGGTGGACTGCTCAGTCTGCTCTATGCGGCGGCCAACGTCGGCGACCCGATCCGCGCGCTCGCGGTCATGGCCACTCCGGTCAATTTTCGCCACATGGGCGTGATCGGGAAGATGTTGCACGGCGGCAGAGTCTCGCCGCAATCACTGCTCGATCACACCGGGAACGTGCCGTCGGACGCGGTCCGTGACTCGTTTCGGATGATGCAGCCCTCGGTGGAGATCACCGGGTACGCCGACCTGTGGCAGCACCTGTGGAACGACGAATTCGTGGCCGGGTACCAGATCATGACGCGATGGGGCACCGACCATATTCCGCTCGCGGGGGGTCTGGTGATCGAGCTGGCTCGAATGATCCAGTCCGACGAGATCGCCAACGGCCGGGTCGTGCTCGGCGGGCGCGAGGTCACGTTGCGTGACATATGTGTGCCGTTTCTCGGGATCATCGCCGAGCGCGACCATCTCGTCCCGCGCGCGGCAACCGAGGGCGTGGCGGACATGGTGGGTAGCGAAGACAGCACCGAGCTGGTGTTGCCGGCCGGGCACGTCGGCGTCTTCCTCGGCCGCAGCGCGCAGAAGAAGTGCTTGCCCGCCATCACCGAATGGATCGAAAAGCAAATGGAGACACGATGAACACGGTGAGTATCACTCGTCTGGAGCCAGCACACGTCGACGGTCTGCGCCTCTTTCTCGCGCAGAGTTCGGCTGGGGATCGCACCTACTTCCGCGACGACGTGCTGGCCAACGGCGTGGTCGATTCCTGGCTCGCCCGAACCACCGGCGCGTACCACGTCGCGTTGGTGGAAGGCGAAGTGGCCGGGTTGTTGGTGCTCGAGCCCGGCGTCGAATGGGGCCGGCACGTAGGGGAGATCCGTATCGTTGTCGCACAAGGTTTCCGGCGGCGCGGGATCGGCCGAGCGCTGGCCCGTCGGGCGCTGATCGCGGGGCTCGAACTCGATCTGGACAAGTTGGTGGTGCAGGTCGCCGCGGAGGACGAGGCGACGACAAGCATGTTCGTCACTCTTGCATTCGAACCCGAGGCGCTGCTGCGCGGCCACGTCCGCGACGACAGCGGAGATACCCACGACCTGTTGGTCTTGGCCCACTTCGTCGAATCGACGCGCGGCGCCGTGGCAGCGATCGGACTCGCCGAAGCCATGGAGATGTGACATGCGGGCCAGAATCCGGCGGGAACGCCGCACCTACGCCGGGTACTCGACGCGGTGTCTGGTCGTCGACGGGACCGGACCACCGTTCCTGCTTCTGCACGGATACACCGATTCGGCCGATGCCTGGCGTCTTCTGCTGCTGGAGCTGGCGCGGCGCGGGCGAGCGGCGGTCGCGATCGACATGCCCAGCCACGGCCACGCGGACTCAGTATCGTCCGACCGGCCGGGTCTGGAACAGCTGGTGGATTGCGCCGCTGCGGCCGCCGACGATCTCGGGCCCGGCACCATCGTCGTGGGCAACTCGCTGGGCGGAACGGTGGCACTGCTCGTCGCCGAACGGCAAGGATCACTCGGCGCGGTGGTCCCTATCGGTCCTGCAGCCTTCGCACACCCGATCTGGCTGCGGTTCTCGCTGCAACCGGTCTCGAACGCGATCATGCGGATCACTCCCCGCATTCTGCAGCTGCCGCCCTACCTTGCCACCGCATTCGCGGCGAAGATGGCGCCGTCGGCCATTCCGACCTATCTGTCGCATGTACTGCGGGCGACCAACCACAAACGGCTCCGGACTCTCGCCGACGGTCTCGCGACCGAGGCAGTCGACCCCTACAACTTGTCGCGGATCACGGCTCCGGTGACCCTCGTCTGGGGCACCCGCGACCGGATGGCGTTGAACTCCGGAGCGAAGATCCTGCTCACAGCCATTCCCGATGCCCGCTACATCCCGCTTCGGGGGGTCGGGCACACTCCCCAGCAACAGGCTCCCGCCCGGGTGGCCGACATTCTGTGCGATCTGCGGGCGCGGACACACCTGTCGGTACTGGCACCGCCCGCGCCGACGAACCCAACGGACCGACCCGCAGACCCGGGGCCACTTCACGGCACCGACAACCCGTGACCGGTAGGGCACGGCGCGCCACGTCATCAGATGAATTGGACCCGGCCGACCCTCGCCACGGCACCATCAACGCCTACCTCAACTTGGCGTGCCGGTGCTCGGCGTGCCGTGAAGCCAACCGATTGCAGCATCGGCTCTACATCGCACGAGTCCGGGCTCAGGGTCGCTTGCTGGGAGTCCACGGGAGCTCGATTTCCTATGAGGCCGGCTGTCGCTGCACCGAGTGCACCGTCGCGAACACCGAACGAAGCCGCGTCCACCGCCGCCTGTCGGCCTCGCGACTCGACTGATCGGGGCACAGCGACAGACCAGTCCTCGCGTTCCTCGGATGGTCGACTTTCCCCCGACACTGTCGGCTCGGATGTGCATGCGACCGTGTACATCCGAGCCGACAGGGCGGGTCGTCCTCGGGATCGGGCTACAACGTCAGAAGATGTTGTCTGAGTTCGCGTTTGAGGATTTTCCCCGCCGCAGAAACGGGAATGTGGTCGATCAGATGGATTTCGCGGAGGCGTTTGTACGGCAAAAGTTGAGCATTGACTTCGCGTAGCACGGTCTCGGTGTCGAGTGCAGGACCTGCCGGAACGACGAGAGCAACCGGCACCTCACCGACCGTGGCGTCGGGACGACCGATGACCGCGGCAGCCCGGACCCCGCTCTGCGCCAGGAGCAGTTCCTCCAGTTCGCGAGGATAGACGTTGTAACCCTTGTAGATCAGCATGTCTTTCACGCGATCGACGATGGCCAGATAGCCCTCGGGATCCACAGTGCCGATGTCACCTGTGCGCAGCCAGCCCTCGCGCAGCGTCTCTCGAGTCTCGTCGTCCCGTTTGTGATAACCGGCCATCACTTGCGGTCCACGGACCCAGACCTCACCTGGTTGCCCAGGCGCACAAAGTGTTCCGGTGTCCGGATCGACAAGTTTGATCTCGGTGTCGAAGCAGGGGAGCCCGACTGTGCCGGGTTTGCGCACGCTCGAGCGTGCGGTCGGGTTGAGTGTGACGCCCATCGTTGCTTCGGTAAGACCGTACCCCTCACACAGTGTGGCGTGGGGAAAGCGGCGCGTGAGCGCCTCGATGTGCTGCGGGGGTAACGGCCCGGCTCCCGAACTCAACGACCAGACCGAGGACAGGTCGCGTCGGTGCAGTTCCGGGGACTCTAGCAACGCTGCGAACAGCGCCGGGGCGCCGCTGATGGAGGTGACCCGGTGGCGGTCGGCGTCGGCGAGATAGGTGTCCGCACGGAATCGATCGTGCAGGACGATCGTCACACCGGCCAGCAGTGGGACGGTCAGCGAGCCGACACAGCCCATCGCGTGAAACCACGGTGTCAGATTGATCACCACCCCGGTCCCCAGTCGGATCGGCCAATCCTCCGCGCCGCCGATCTGGTCGAGTACGACGTCACCGGCATCGTCGACGACGGGTACTGCGCCGTGGTTCCAGCAGGCGAACTGCAACACATTGGCGACCACGTTGGCGTGGCGGAGTCGAACACCTTTGGACCGGCCGGTGGTACCGCCGGTGTAGGAGATGTGGGCCAGCGCCGTGTCGAGGTCGAGGGCCACGATCGGTGGCGCGTCGACTGGGTCACCCTGGAAGTCGGGGAACGGTATCGCGTGGGCACGCGGGTCGGCGCCGACATGCACCACCACACGCTGCGCGGCCGCATCGCCCAATGACGCGAGCGTGTCGGCGCCGAGCTCGTGGGTGACGACCACTTTCGCTGCGCAGTCGTCGAGTTGGGTGCGCAGCTGCTCGGTGGGGAGCAGCGGGTTGGTGGGAGAGAAGGTCGCCCCGGCGAGCAACGTCCCGTAGTAGGCGACGGCGAACTCGGCGCAGTTGGGCATGTGCAAGGCGACGGTGTCGCCGGCCCCGACTCCGCGTTGCTGCAACGCATGTCCGAACGCACATGCTCGGCGCCACAGTTCGATGTAGCTGAGCTGAGTGTCTCCGTGCCGCAGTGCGATTCGATTGGTGTAGCGACGAGCAGCTCCGCGCAGGAGCAGGCCCGCCGGTACCGCTGGATAGGCCAGCGAGCGCGGCAGGGGAGAAGGCCAGGTGTGTCGGGGAGTGGTGACCATCGCTCACATACCGAGCCGGGTCGCCAGCAGAGCCCGGTGATGCCGACCGTCACCGATCAACGCCGTCGCGGCATGCGCGCGGCGATAGTGCAGATGCGCATCGTGTTCCCACGTACAGCCGATGCCACCGTGGAGCTGGATGTTCTGTCGAGCGCAGTACTGGTAGGCATCGGTGACGGTGGTCAGCGCCAGCGGCGCAGCAAGCCGCAACGCGTCCGAGCCTTGCGCAGCCGCTTCGACCGCGTACAGGACAGCGGAGCGAGCCGACTCGACCGCGACGAGCATATCGGCACACCGGTGTTTGACCGCCTGGAAGCTGCCGATGCGCCGACCGAACTGGGACCGGGTCTTCGCGTACTCGACACTCATAGTCAGGCACTGCTGGGCACCACCCAACTGTTCGGCCGCGATCAGCGTCCGGACGACGTCGAGCGCGCGTGCCAAGCGCTCACCGCCCTCGCCGTGCTCCGGGGTGATCCGCCGGCCGACGGCGGTATCGAAGGAGAGTTGCGCCTGCTTGCGTGTGTGGTCGAGGGTGACGAGTGGCGTGCGGGTCACCGCGGTCGACGTCTCGACCGCGAACAGACTGTTCCCGCCCACCTCGGACGCGGGAACGAGGACGAGGTCGGCGATCTGACCGTCGGGCACGAAGTTCAGCACCCCGTCCAGCTGGGTGCCGCCGGAGTTCGTGGTGGCGGTGAGGCCGCGCCCGGATCCTTCACCGACCGAGAGGGCGAGTGTCGCGATCGTGGTGCCCTCGGCGATGCCAGGGAGCAGGTCGCCGAGCACCTCGTCGTCACCACACGCACGAAGGACTTCGGTCGCCAGAACCGTACTCAGGAACGGTGAGCAAGTCACCGCGCGGCCCATCTCTTCGAGCGCGATAGCCAACTCGATCACCGATGCGTCGCTGCCGCCGAGCTCGTCGGGAATCGTCAAACCCTGCAGGCCGAGCTGCTGGGCCATCAGCTTCCACGCGGTCACGTCGTGACCGTCTGCAAAATCCACTGTCGCGCGGTTTCGTTCGCTCGAGAAGTGGTCGCCGACAAACTTGCGGACAGCGTCGCGCAAGGCGAGCTGCTCTTCGTTGAACACGATTGTCATGACTACTTTCCTGCCAATTCACGGAAGGGTACGTCGCGGTCGACCTGGGGCTCCTTGTCCAGGCCGAGTACTCGTTCACCGATGATGTTCTTGAGAATCTCGTCGGTACCTCCCGCGACGGTGAGTGAGGGCACGAACAGCAGGGTGTTGGCCCAGGTGTCACCGTTGTCGGAGCCGGAGGGCCACGCCGCTGCTTCCGGGCCGGCGAGATGGAAGCCGAGTTCGGCCGAGGCGGTCGAGTACTCGGTCCGGACCAGTTTGGTGATCGATCCTTCAGGGCCGGGAGACTGGCCGCGCATGATGCCGGCGGTGACGCGCTCGGCGAGCAGTCCCACGATGGTCTCCTTCATCCACAGGTCGACCAAGTCGCTGCGGACCGATTCGTCGGCGAGCAGACCCCGCTGCCTGGCAAGTTCGGTCAGTGCGGCCGAGGAGTGCACGTCGTCGAGCGTCCGAACCGCACCCAGTGAGACTCGTTCGTTCATCAGGGTGGTGGTGGCGGTCTGCCAGCCTTTTCCTTCCCCGCCCAGGATGTTGTCGTGCGGGATCCGGACGTCGTCGAAGAACACTTCGTTGAAGTGTTCACCGCCGTCGATCTGACGGATCGGGCGCATCGTCACACCGGGGGTGCGCAGATCGATGATGAACATCGTCAGGCCCTTGTGCTTGGGTACGTCGCGGTCGGTGCGAGCAAGAACAATTCCGAACTCGGAATGGTGGGCGCCCGACGTCCACACCTTCTGACCATTGAGCACCCACTCGTCACCGTCGCGTATCGCGCGAGTGCGCAGGCCCGCGACATCGGACCCGGCGCCGGGCTCGCTGAAGAGCTGACACCAGATCTCCTCGCCCCGCAGCATTGGTTCGATGTAGCGGCGCTTCTGTTCGTCCGTGCCGGCCGCGAGAATGGTGGGACCGCACATGCCGAGGCCGATGATGAAGGCGACCAGCGGCAGGTCGAAGACCCGTGCTTCCTCGTTGAACGCGATCTGCTCACGCAGGCCCAGGCCCTGCCCGCCGTACTCGGTAGGCCAGCTCAGTCCGGCAAAGCCGGCGTCGAACAGCAATCCCTGACATTCCCGGTTGCGGGCCACTGTGTCGTCGTCGCCCTCGGCGATCCGGCGGCGCGCCGCTCCCGGTTCGCGCAGCCACCCATGGGCGGGTGCGGTTTCTTCGAGCCAGCGCCTGGCTCGGATGCGGAAGGTTTCCAAACCCTGCGCGTCAATGCGGTCGGTCACGCTGACCACCTCTCGTCGTTGATCGGTCGAACGTTGCACGTGGATGACAAACGACAATAGCTGTCTATTGACGCGATGTCTACGGTCGTGTACCGCTGATAGGGGGACGTCGAACCACACGCCTCGGGCAGTCGCCGTCAAGCCGCATGATGATCAACGGGTTCCCTTCAGCTGGAACCATTTTCAGGACTAGGGGCACCCCAGAATGACTTATCCTCGTGGCGTTGCCACGCCGTCCGGCCCGCTCACGTCGCTGCGGGTGGTCGAATTGGCCGGGATCGGCCCGGCCCCGTTCGCAGCGATGTTGTTGGCCGACATGGGCGCCGAGGTCATCCGCGTGGACCGAACCGACACGGTCCCCGAGCAGCGTTTCGTCGACCAACCCCACCCCGACGTCCTGTTGCGAGGCCGCCGTTCCATCGCGGTCGATTTGAAGTCCGCGAACGGGCGAGACACAGTCATGGCGTTGGTCGAGAAATCTGACATCCTGATCGAGGGCTTCCGCCCCGGCGTCACCGAGCGACTCGGCATCGGCCCACAAGAATGCTTGACCCGCAATCCGCGACTCGTCTACGGGCGAATGACCGGATGGGGACAGTCAGGCCCGATGGCCGACTACGCCGGTCACGACATCAACTACATCGCGCTGAGCGGCACCCTGCATGCAATTCGTCGCGTCGGGCAACCACCGGTCCCGCCGATGAACCTGGTCGGCGACTTCGGTGGCGGTGGTCTGATGCTCGCGTTCGGCATCGTGTCGGCCGCGCTGGAGGCACGACTGTCGGGACAGGGCCAGATTGTCGATGCTGCAATGATCGACGGTGCTAGCGTGCTCGCCACCGCTGTTCACGGTCTCAGGAACAGGGGGATGTGGAGCGCTCCGCCGGGGGAGAACCTGCTCGACACCGGCGCGCCGTTCTACGAAGTCTACGAGTGCGCCGACGGCAAATACGTCGCCGTCGGCGCCATCGAACCGCAGTTCTACGCCGAGTTGGTCCGGCTGACACGGTTCGACGACGCGCCGAGCCTGGCGGAGCGGATGAACCGGGATGGTTGGCCGGACGCCAAACAGCGATGGGCCGCCCTGTTCCGCACGCGGACCCGCGACGAATGGGCCGCCCTCGCAGCGGAATCCAACGCCTGTCTTGCGCCGGTGCTGGACTGGGACGAGGCCGCCCGACATCCACACCTCAGGGAACGCGGGACTTACACAGAGCACGCCGGGGTCATGCAGCCCGCACCCGCTCCACGGCTGAGCCGGACCCCGGGAGCGATCCAACGCCCCGCACCCCACGCCGGCGATCACACCGACGAGATCCTGTCCGAGTTGGGACTCGACCCCGCGGCGGTCGCCGACCTGCGAAGCAGCCGGGCCGTCCGATAACACCCTTGTCTCGTCGCGACACCTGATCGCGGACCTCGGGTTGCGCGCGCGGGAACTCGCTGCATGGTTGAATGGGTCACGCAGGTGACAAGGAGACGATACTTGTCACCAGAAGACGCGAATCGACCGTCTCCGCCGCGCTGCGCAGCACTTTCGCGACAGCACTCCGGCATGGGGCGTTCGACCGGGGTGAGAGGTAGACCGATGGCCAAGACGAGCGCGCCCGCCCAAGCCACCGAGACACGGGAGCGGATCATCGCCGCCGCCACCGAGTTGATTCCTCGGTTCACTCTCGCCAAGGTCACGATGGAAGACATCGCACGGACCACCGGTATCGCGCGACAAACCGTCTACAAGCATTTTCGGAACAAGGACGAGCTGATCGCCGAGCTGATCGTGCAGGAGCTACGGGCCAAGCATGCACCGCTGATGAGCAAGTATCTGCGGCGCAAGCCCACCGCGCAACGTTTCGCCGAGCTGTTCCTCGACCAGCTGAACGTCGGAATGTCGTTCGCTCTCGTCGATCCGGTTCTCGACCCGTCCGTCGGTCCACGGATGGCGGAACTGATCTTCGGTGTCGATGCCGTCCTGGAAACCCTGGGGCAAGTCTGGGCGCCGATACTCGACAAATATGACGAGGCTGGCCTTCTTCAGCCCGGCCGGGACCGAGCCTCGATCGTACGGTGGATCACCTATCAGCAATTCTGGCTGGTCACGCACCCGGACGTTCTCGCCAAGAACGAACAAGAGCTCGACGACTACGTCGAGCACTACATCGTCGCGGGAATCGTTCGGTCGCCCCAGGACGCATAGACCCCCGGCTGGGGCGCACAACTTCCGCAGAAGTCGAACCCTGCGCACGGTGTCGATTGTCCGGGGGTGCATGCGACGGCGGCTTACGTCTGAGTATGGCTGGGTGTTGTAGAGCTACGACGACGTAGGCACGCCACCCGACCCGACATCTCTGCCAACTCATCGGACGGGTACGCAGCGCCTTGGCTTGAGGCGACAAAACGTGTAATCTGTCACCAGCTGGTCGATAGCTGCCTGCCGGGTCCGCCACAGCCAGGTATCACCACTCGGACGAAGAACACACACCATCCGCGCAGTACGTCCGGGAACGCACAGGTCGCCCCCAACTGCCCGGTGGTCCCTGAAAATTCGATACGAAGGAGACATTTCATGGTTGACGCAGTCATCGTCGACGCGGTCCGATCGCCCTTGACGAAGGGCAAGCCCGGAGGAGCGCTGTCGGGTCTGCACGCAGTCGAACTCTTGGCCCAAACACTCGGCCACCTCTTCACGAGGAACGACATCGATCCGGGCGAGGTCGACGATGTGCTCACCGGGTGTGTCAGCCAAGTCGGCGAACAAGCCGGAAACATCGGCCGAATGGCTTGGCTTGCAGCAGGATTGCCCGAGCACGTGCCCGCGGTGACCGTGGAACGAAAATGCGGTTCCAGCCAGCAGGCCGCCCACTTCGCGGCGCAGGGAATCATGTCGGGTGCCTATGACATCGCGGTGGTCGCCGGTATCGAATCGATGAGCCGAATTCCCATGGGGTCGAGCACCATCGGGATGAACCCGCATGGGCCGTCGGTCGCCGCGCGGTACGCGCCCGGGCTGGTCCCGCAAGGAATATCCGCGGAGCTGATTGCCGCGCGGTGGAAACTGTCGCGTGATCAGCAGGACGCCTACGCAGTCCAATCACACGCCAGGGCAGCAGCACGAGCGGCCGCGGGTGGCTTCGCCCGAGAGATCGTGCCGATCACCGTGACCGACGAGAACGGGCAGTCGCGCGTCGTCGATGTCGACGAGACCATTCGACCGACGACTACCGTCGAGAAACTGGCGACGCTGAAGCCCGCGTTTGAGAAGGCGTCGTTCGCCGAGCGGTTTCCTGAGATCTCCTGGTCGGTGACCGCCGGGAACTCTTCGCAGATCACCGACGGAGCGAGCGCGATGCTTGTGATGAGCGCCGACCGTGCCGAGCGTCTCGGCCTGCGTCCGCGGGCCAGGTTCCACTCCTTCGCCGTGGTCGCCGACAACCCGGTCCTCATGCTGACCGGCCCGATCCCGGCGACGAGGAAGTTGCTCGACAAGGCAGGCCTCGGTGTGGGCGACATCGACCACTACGAGATCAACGAGGCGTTCGCCCCGGTCCCACTGGCGTGGCAGGCAGATTTCGACGCCGATCCAGCCAAGCTCAACCCCGCCGGCGGCGCGATAGCTCTGGGCCACCCGTTGGGAGCGTCCGGCGCGCGATTGATGACCACGATGCTTCATATGCTCGAGGACACCGGGGGCCGATACGGACTGCAGTCGATGTGCGAAGCAGGCGGTATGGCCAATGCGACTCTGATCGAACGCCTGTGACCAGCACCCCGACAACGGCGAGCGGAGTCGAAAGCGTGCAACTCTGCCGTTCGGGACCGGTGGCCACGATCGTCCTGAATCGTCCGGAACGAAAGAACGCGATCGATACGGCCGCATGGGTGCAGCTGCAGGAGGCAGTCCATGCGGTCGCCGAGGACGACGACATCCGAGTTCTGGTCCTCACCGGGGCGGGCGGCAACTTCTCTGCCGGTGCCGACCTCGGTGGCGGCGAGGACAGTCGACGCCACCGCACCCAACTCGAGCGGATGCAGTGGTTCAACGACATCGTCCTGTCGATCCACGCCCTGCGCATTCCGACGATCGCTCGTGTGGACGGACTCGCGATCGGTATCGGAATGAACATCGCCCTCGCCTGCGACTTCGTGGTTGCAACCGACCGCGCACGCTTCTCCGAGATCTTCATCAAGCGTGCCCTGTCGGTGGACGGCGGCGGCAGCTGGCTGTTGCCCAGACTCGTCGGTCTCCACCGAGCCAAGGCACTGTGTCTGCTCGGGGACATGATCCCGGCCGCCGAGGCGCAGGACCTGGGGCTGGTGACCTACATCGTGGCACCGGAAAGCCTGACCTCCACCGTCGACGACCTGGCTGCACGGCTCACCGCGAAGTCGCGCTTGGCCCTTGCCCAGACAAAACGGCTGCTCGACGAGGGGCTGTCGCTCACGCTCGAACAGGCACTGGAAAACGAGGCTCGGGCGCAGGCGATCAATATCGCCAGCGAGGATTTCAAGATCGCGATGGAGCAGTTCCGCAGCACGACCACCGAGACATCAGCGACGAACGGGAAATCAGCGGCGAACGGGAAATCCGATGGCTGACTTCGAATATCACGTCAGCGACCACGTCGCGACCATCAGGCTCAATCGCCCGGAGCGTAAGAACGCCTTCACCCTGGACATGGTCGATCAGTGGGCGGAGGCGCTCCGATCGGCGGAAGCCGATCCGGAGGTCCGGGTTGTCGTCCTCACAGGGACCGGTGATGCCTTCTGCGCCGGCGTCGACCTGTCCAAGCTCGCCGACCGGGAACGCACGCCTCTCGCGGAGAGGGAGCTGCTGACAAAGAAGGTGCACCAAGTCGCCTACGCCGCCGAAGCGCTGTCCAAGCCCTATCTCGCCGCCGTCAACGGAGTCGCGGTCGGCGCCGGCATGGACATGGCACTGATGGCCGACATTCGAATCGCAGCAGCGTCTGCCCGATTCTCGGAGGGCTACATTCGCGTCGGCCTCGTACCCGGTGACGGCGGATGCTTCTTCCTGCCCCGGGTGGTAGGCACCGCCACCGCGCTGCGTCTGCTGTGGACCGGAGAGTTCGTCGGCGCGCAGGATGCGCTGGCAATGGGACTGGTCAGCGAAGTGTGCCCCGATGACGCGCTCGAACAGCGAATCACCGATTTCGCGGCACTGCTCGCAGGCCAGCCTCCGGTCGCGGTACAGCTCATCAAGCGTGCCGTGCGCCTCGGTGAGCGACAAGACCTGCGCACCGCTCTAGATCTCATCGCATCCCATCAAGCGGTCGCAACCTCGACTGCGGACTCCCGCGAAGCAATGACCGCGTTCCAGGAGCGCCGCCCAGGTGTATACACCGGTCGATGACGGCCGAATGCTCGACAGTGCAACACATGTCCGAACGAGGGCGGTGGCGGTTTCGGACGCTCAGAAAGGTTCGGCGACTGTGAACGGCCTGTGGTTGGTCGTCGCGGTCGTCCCGGTCTACTTTGTCGCCGGAATAGTGTTCTTTGTGGGCTTGTTCTGGCTTGAACTGCGACAGATGCGCCGCCACCCGATCGATCGGAGGATCAGCTCCGGCTACCGGGCGCCTCGATCAATGCGACCCCCGGCACCGAGAACACAGCTCTTTCCGGCGATTCCTGTGGGTGGCGGGACGGGGGATGCCGCGCCGCGACGTGTCGTTCACCGCGCGCCGTCCGTGAGCATCGACGTGAATCGTGGGATACCGACCCGCACCAGCGGCCGTCGATCGGCGTCACGGCGCTGAAACAGGTGGCGGACAGAAGATCCCGCACGGAATGGGCGGCAGTCCGGGAATCGTGATCGTCGGTGGTTCGGGAGACGGAGTCAGCGGTTCGATCGTGGAGGGTGCGGTTGGTTGCACCGGCTCGCTCGTCGTCTCCGTCGGTACCGGTTGAGTCGGAGCCACGTCGGCGACCTCGGGTGTGAACCCCGGAAGAGTGGCAGGACCGGACTGGTGCACACCGCCCGCATAGGTTGCCGACCAGCTCAGCACGTCAGAGGCGTAGGACATCGAGTTGTTGTACCGCAGCACCGCGCGCAGTTCGGCCGCTGCGTCTCGCAAGTCAAGGTTTCCCGAGCAGAGGTATTGCGCCGCACCGAGTGCGGCATCGAAGACGTTGTTCGGGTCCGCGATCCCATCGCCGTTGCCGTCGGCGGCGTAGTGGGTCCAGGTGCTGGGCAGGAACTGCATCGGCCCGACAGCGCGCACAAACGCATTGTCGCCTGCCGCGATGATCTCGTTGCCAGGTAACGTGCCGTCGAGTGCTGGGCCGAGGATCGGTGTGATAGTCGTTCCGGCGCTGTCGGTGCTGCCGCCATTGGCGTGCCCGGATTCTATTCGTCCGATGCCCGCCAGCAGATGCCAGGTCACACCGCAGCCGGGAGTCGTTGCCGCCATGGCCAGTTCCGCGTTGCGGTAAGCGGCCAACGCGATCTCCGGAATGCCCAGTGTGTTGGCGGACAGACCGTTGTCGGGGAGCCCCGCGGTCGGACGGGCGATCGCAGCGGGGTCGGATCGAAGCCCCGGTGTGACGGCGCGAAGGTGGGGAAACTCGCGTCTGGTGTGAACGAGGCCGACTCGACCGCCTCGTTCTGCGATGCTTTGGACTGCAGTGCCAGTCACATCGCTGGATGCCGAATCGCTTGCTACACTGTGGATGTGCGGATCGGTGGGCCAGCCACTGCCTGCCGCCCCAGTGGCTAGTACCGCTGCAACGATTCCACAGGCGAGCCCTGGTGTTGTCGGTCGCATGATGATCACTCCGCACATCTCGTGTCGACGCGGTGGCTCCGACCACCGCGGGTGGGTCTTGAACTAGAACTTTTCTGTTGGTTTGGCTTCCGGTGGCTCGGGCGCGTGGCGACAGGCGCTGGCTCCGTTGGTATTCCGTTGCACCCCAGGAGCTCGACACCGGGGTGCAACGGAGGTCGATCCCCCTAGGTCATCCGCCCACGCGGCGGGTGTGGTCCTGCCAGAACGGCTCTCGCAATGTGGTCTTGAGGACCTTGCCGGTGGCGTTGCGCGGCAACGCATCGATGAAGTCCACCGAGCGTGGCACCTTGAAGCTCGCCAATTGTGTTCGGCAGTAGTCGATTACATCGTCGGCCACGAGCTGGGCCTCGCCGCTCTGCACGACGATGGCTTTGACGGTCTCGCCCCATTTCTCGTGCGGTACGCCGATCACGGCGACATCGATCACCTGGGGCAGTTTTGCGATCACTTCCTCGATCTCTCGTGGATAGATGTTCTCCGCGCCGGAGACGATGAGGTCCTTCACGCGGTCGGAGATGTAGAGATAGCCTTCCTCGTCCTGGTAGCCGGCGTCCCCGGTGTGGAGCCAGCCATCGGCCAGAGTCGCCTCGGTCGCGTCGGGGAGATTCCAGTAGCCGCGCATGACCTGCGGGCCGCGGGCCAGAATCTCTCCCACCTGCCCCTGCGGGAGGTCGATGCCCAAGGAATCGGTGATTCGAACGTCCGTTCCAACCACGGGCCGCCCGCACGAGAGGAGAAGCCGGTCCTCGCCGGCCAGCGCGCGACGATGCTCGTCGGGGCCGAGGAAGGTCAACGTCGAGCAGCATTCGGTCTGTCCGTAGCCCTGGATGAAGTCGCAGTCGAAGACATCGAGGGCCTTACGTAGCGTCTTCTCACCGATCGGCGAGGCGCCGTAGATGATGTTCCGCAGCTGCGGATAGGTGTGCTGCTCGGCACTCGGCAACCCGACGATGATCTGCACCATTGCGGGGACGAAGGTGGCGGAGGCGATGCTTCCGTCGGCGAGCAGCCGCAGGCATTTCTCCGGATCGAAGTCAGGCTGGACGTGAACCGTGGCTCCACACGCGATGTACCAGTACAGCGACACGGCCGCGGCAGCGTGGAACAGCGGTGCCACCAGAAGCGTGCCCTCTCCCTGGTACAGCGGAAGAAATGTTCTGATCTGGGTCAGGTTCGCCAGTGCCGCCTTGTGGGTGATGACCGCGCCTTTCGGCCGTCCCGTGGTGCCACTGGTGTACATCTGGTAGAGATCGTCGTCCTCGTCCACCGCTGCCGCGACCGTTCGGTCGCCGGCCCCGTCGAGCAGCGTCTGCAACGACAGCCATCGATCGGGCTGCCCGATGATCGAGACGAACCGCTCAATCGGGACCTCGTCTCGAATGGAGTCGATTCCGCCGACGAACTCCGGCCCGACGAAGATCGCGCGCGCCCCGGAGTCCTGCAGCTGGTAGCTCCACTCCCGCGGGTGGAGCCGGAAGTTGAGCGGTACCGGAACCACGCCGGCCTTGAACGCGCCGTAGTACAGCGTCGCCCACTCGGCGGCGTTCTTGGACAGCAACGCGATTCGATCGCCGGAGCGCAGTCCGAGCCCGGCCAGTGCTGCGGCGAATCGAGTAGAGCGCTGCTCGACTTCGCGGTAGGTGAACGACGTGGAACCGTCCTCGACGCAGACTCGATCCGGCGTGTTGATCGACCAGTACGTCAAGAAGTCGTGGACCCGCATAGCGATTTCCCTTCTTTTCTAAGACCGTTCCCAACGGGGTGTGTTCTTGCTAACATACGACACATACTGTCGTTTGTCACCCATCTTTGTGGAAGGGATCTGAAATATGTGGAGCGTCAAAGCAAGATTCGACGGACGTCGCGCGGTCGTCACCGGCGGCGCCTCCGGCATGGGAGCGGCCGCTGCGGAGGCGTTGGTCGGACTCGGTGCAGCGGTGACCGTTCTCGACGTCAAGCCCCCGACGTCGTCGACGGTTGAGTACCGGCAAGTCGATCTTCGAAGTCGTGCCTCGATCGACGACGTCGTGGGGTCGCTGGACGAGCCGACCGACACATTGATCAACTGCGCAGGAATGCCCCAGACATTTCCATACCGGGATGTTTTGGCGTGCAACATTGCAGGGCTGCGCCATCTGACCGAATCGTTGATCCCCACGATGCCAGCGGGGTCGTCTGTCGTGAACGTAAGCTCGATCGCCGGCCGACAATGGCGTAAGTTCCGTGATGCACTCTCGCCGCTCCTCGCGACGGAGGGCATGGACGAAGCGCTGGACTGGATCGACGCTCATCCGGATCTGGGCGATCCCTATGTCGCATCGAAGATGGCAGTGAACCTCTACACCTTGAACCGCGCGCCGCAGGTCGCTGCCGCGGGAATACGGATCAATGCAATTTGTCCGGGCAACACGACAACGGCGATGTCTGCAGATTTCGAGAAGGTCAGCGCCGCGGGCGTTCTCGACCAGATGTCCAGCGTGGCAGGTCGATCGGCAACACCGGAGGATCAAGCCGATGTCATCGTCTTTCTTGCAAGCGACCTCGCCAGGTACGTAAACGGGGTTCTTCTCGACGTCGACGGCGGATTCTGTGCCGCGGCAGAAACTCGGCAGCTCGCTCGTCCCGGCAACTGAAGATCGCACATGGTCGGCGGCCTTTACAGGGAGAAGTGGCCGGAGATCTGGGCTCGGCTCACCACCGAGCAAGCCCGCGTGCTCGATCAGGTCCTCGCAGGGCACGCCTTGATCGGGCGCGCACCGAACCGGGAATATGCCGAAGCGGTCGTTGCGTACATGACTTACGAAATCAACCGGCCGGAATTCGACCGGCGAATCAAAAAGCCGCTGAACGGTGCGACCCGAAAGCCAATCACTCGACCATCGTTGCGCCAGCAAGCATGGCAACCGCACGACACAGAGGAGTTGTGACGCAATGCTTTCCAATACCCAACGCCGACCCGCGTCGTGGATCGAAGAGCTTCACGGACGCCGCCGCGACGTCCGTTCGCCCACGACGCCCGCTGACTACTTCTCGACGGCGACAGCCATCCTTGTCGCCAAGGGCCATCACGCGCTGAAGATGACGACCGTGTGCAAGGCCCTGGGTGTCACGACCGGATCGTTCTATAACTACTTCGACAGTTGGGGCGAGTTCGTCAACCAACTGTTGTCGCACTGGGAACGAGAACAACTGCTCCTGATGGAAAAAGTGATGGACAGCGGACGTAGCGGCCCGGCCACCGACCTGTGCGGATTGCGGACAATTGCGGCGCATCTGTCTAACAAATCAGGCACGGCTTTTCGCGCCTGGGCCACCGGAGATCCACTCGTCGCAGAGGTCCAGCGTCGAATTGATGAGCGGCGATCGACGATCTTGACGCGTGCGATTCGCACAGCGGTGTCCGACGATGCGACGGCGAGACGACTGACCGTCGTGATCTTGACCCTCCTCGTCGGATCCCAGTTTTTGCCTGACCAGGATCCGAGCGATGGCTTTCTGCTCGAGTACATCGAGGACCTCGTGCGGCGCTCAATCGTAAGAACGCCCCGCTGATATTGTTCCCGCTGCTCACCTCAAATGTGTTGGCATGTTGAGTAAGTCCGAAGTCTGAACCGAATCCACCGGCCAACCAGAGGTGTGAAGATCTGAAATACGCTGTAATGCAACATTTTTATGCGTCCATCTAGGGTCGACTGGATAAGAGACTTATCAAGTTCTGCCGTATTCGGCCCGACTAGCCAATAGCCTCGAAGATCACTGACCGAACAGATGCACGTCACGCGATGAGGCATCACGATGACTGTGCGGATCCCCAACCCGGTTGTAGGGAAGGCAGGTCGGTGAGACCTGGGTCGGGTGGGATCGGTGATTCTGCGTCGTCGCTGTCCCAGCGTCGGCCGTATTGGTCCGGTATTTCGCCCCATCCCCAGTAAGGGAGCGGCAGGGTCGGCACGATGCCGAGGGTGTCGAGTGGATCGATGCGATGCTCACCCACGGTGCATATGTGTGCCCAATTGTCGCCAAGGTTAGGTGGCCATTGGGACCGCCGCGCGCCGCGTGGATGTTTATGGTTTGCGAGGTGTAGCCGAGCAGGTCGGCGAGGCTGGCAGCGTCGATTTCTTTGACGAGGTCGTGCAAGGCGGCGTTGCGGATGGCCTGGATATCGATTCCGGCAGCGCGGAATTGGTGCATCAGGGTTTGTGCGGTGATGTGGTGTCCGGCGGGTGTGCCAGGAAACAGCCAGCGAGAGCGGTAGTTCATCGTCTTCTGGTTTCCGCGGTTCGTCAGATACTGCTGGAAGAAGGGGAGCAGCGGTGCGGGCAGTTCACCGATCCGAATTGTGGTCACGGTGGGGGTTGTGATGATGTCGTCGAGGGTCAGTTCGGAGATCTTTCGGACGGGGATGCCGAAACAGTAACAGCAGTGCGGCGATGCGAGATGCGAACAACCAATCGACTACTTTACGTAATCTAGATTACCGGCACAGTAAAGTGGTTGCGACACAAGGGCTTTCGAATATCATTTCTCCGCAAGTCTGTCGACCGCGGATTGGGCCGCCGATTCGAAAGGGGGCGTTCCCAGCGCCGCGGCCCGAGTGCGAGGCGGTTCTTGCCGCAACTGTTGCAGACGGGCGATTGCCTCGCCGGCAAGGGGAATTTGCTTCAGTTTGCTGGACCGAGGTGATCGACACGGTGCGGACGGAACCATCGCGATATTCGGTCGATCGCTGAATTTACGATCGACCTGATCCGCGAACCTAGCGCGGTCCGTCTCATCGATCAAAGGATTCAGCGGGTCGATCGTCCGCGCGCCGACAAGTTGAAAGGCTGTTGGGGTGTTCCGATTGGGTGGTCGCGACGACAGCGCGCCGCAGTGCTCGATTTGCACTGCGCTTGCTATGCCTCCACACACCGCAATGTCTCTCAATAGGCCGGTCGTAGCATTAGAGAGTCGAAGAGGATGCATGTGTGCAGGCGAGAGGCAACACCCTGGCGCAAGTGGCCGGGGTAGACCCCCTCCGCCGCGGTGTCTGGTCCGCAGTACGTCCGCAGCGCGATCGACAACGACCGTTCGCAGCAAACGTCACAAACATCAAAATGCTTGTCTGCCTTGAATGTTCAAAAACTGTCAACGACAGCAAACGTTACAAACGTCGAGAAATGCGGTCTTAAAATCCGCACAGTGTCGGTTCGAGTCCGACTGGGGGCACCGTATAGGTGTGTCAGGCTCAGCGCGCCGACCAGCCGCCGTCCATCGTGTAGGAAGCGCCGGTGACCATCGCAGCATCTGCGCCTGACAACCAGCCGACCAACGAGGCGACCTCTGCCGGTTCAACGAGCCGTTTGATTGCGCTCTCGGTCAACAGAACTCGCTCGAGGACCTCGTCTTCGGTGATGTTGTGAATCCGTGCCTGATCGGCAATCTGGTTCTCCACCAATGGTGTTCGAACATAGCCCGGATTGACACAGTTGCTTGTCACGCCGTGCGGGCCGCCTTCGAGCGAAGTCACTTTCGACAACCCTTCGAGCGCGTGCTTCGCCGTCACGTAGGCGACCTTGAACTCCGACGCCCGCAGACCGTGCACAGATGAGATGTTGATGATTCGTCCGAACTCCCGCTCGAACATCGCCGGGAGGGCAGCCCGGATCAACAGAAACGGCGCTTCCACCATCAACATGATGATTTCCCGAAACCGTATCGGGTCGAATTCGGTTATCGGAGCGACAGTTTGGATGCCCGCATTGTTGACCAGGATATCGACGTCGAAGCGGAGGTGCTCGAGATCCTCGACATTCAGCAGATCGACCGCCCACGCCTCGCCGCCGATTTCGTCGGCAAGGGACTTGGCGCCGGCCTCGTCGACGTCGGCAACTCGTACGTAAGCACCTTGCGCGGCAAGTTTTCTCGCACATTCTGCGCCGATACCGCTCGCCCCACCGGTCACCAATGCCGTGCGACCGGCCAGGTCGGTCATCGCAGACCGACCTTCGCCAACTCGGCTTCGGTGGCAATCGCTTTCGCGTCGGCAATGTCGATCGTCTCTAGTGCCAGTCCCTTGGTTTCGCGCGCGACTACAACGGCGACAACGGTTATCGCTGATGCTGCGGCGAGATACCACGCAATCGGCACAGATGAGTTGTATCGGTCGAGCAGTCGGACCGCGATGATGGGAGCTAGGGAACCGGCGACGATCGAGGTGACCTGATAGCCGAGGGAGACACCGGAGTACCGCATCCGCGTCGGGAACATTTCGGCCATGATCGCCGGCTGCGTCGCGTACATGAATGCGTGGAACACCAAACCGATGATGATCGCCAACATGATTATCGCGTTGTGGCCACTGTTCATCATGGGGAAGGCGAAGAAGCCCCATGTTCCCGCCGTCACAGCGCCGACGAGGTAGACCGGCCGCCGCCCGACCCGATCCGACAACCGCCCGACCATCGGGATGACCGCGAAGTGCACGGCATGCGCGGCAAGCATCCACCAGAGAATCGTTTTGGTGTCAGTACCGACCTCGACCTTCAGGTACGTGATCGTGAACGTCACGACCAGGTAGTACATGACGTTCTCACCGAAGCGCAGGCCCATCGCGGTGAACACTCCACGTGGGTACCGCTTGAGCACCTCGACGACACCGTAGGACGCCGACTTGATCTGTTCGACTTGTTGCTGTGCCTCGAGAAAGATCGGCGCATCGGTGACCTTGGTCCGGATGTAGTAGCCGACGAACACGATCACTGCCGACAGCCAGAAGGCCACACGCCAGCCCCAGCTGAGGAAAGCTGCGTCGGAAAGCGTGGACGTCAGCACCAGCAGCACGACAGTGGCCAGAAGGTTGCCTGCCGGGACGCCTGCCTGCGGCCAACTCGCCCAGAATCCCCGGCTCTTGTTCGGGCTGTGCTCGGCGACGAGGAGGACCGCGCCACCCCATTCCCCACCGACCGCGAAGCCTTGAATGAATCGGAGGGTGACCAGCAATGCTGGTGCCCAGTACCCGATCTGGTTGAACGTCGGTAGACAGCCCATCAAGAATGTGGCACTCCCGACGAGGATCAGGCTGAGCTGCAGCAGCTTCTTCCGTCCGAACTTGTCGCCGAAGTGGCCGAAGACGATTCCGCCGATCGGCCGCGCAGCGAATCCGACGGCGTACGTGACGAAGGCCGCGAGGATCGCGTCGAGGTCGCTTGTGTCGGGTGAGAAGAACACCTTGCTGAAGACGAGGGTCGCGGCCGTTCCGTACAGGAAGAATTCGTACCACTCGACGACCGTGCCTGCCATCGACGCGGCAACCACCTTCCGCAGACCCTCGGGCACGCGGTCCGATCCCCGGCCATCATCTTTGGCGGGCGCTTCTACAGTCATCGGACTTCTCCTCTGTGACGGTGCTCGGCGCCGAACGCGATTGTGGTCTGGCGCACACCTGAGTGTTCCCGAGTATTGATGCACATAATCCCGACAACAATGACCAATCGCGCACCAACGGTCTGCAAAAATGCAGATGTGGCAGATGGACGAACGCCGAGCGCCGACGATCTACTGGTCCTGCTCGCAGTCGGACGGTCCGGCAGATTCAGCGCCGCCGCCGATGCACTCGGGATCAACCACACCACTGTTGCCCGGCGGATCGCGGCGTTGGAACGCGTCCTCGGCGACCGCGTACTCGCGCGGAGCGCCGGCGGGTGGGAGCTCACAGCGCTCGGCCGCGATGCATTGACCGCAGCGGAGAATGTCGAATCAGCAGTGCGCGCACTCGTCTCCGGCGGCGCAGCCAACGAACTCGAAGGCGTCGTCAGAATTTCGGCGACAGACGGCTTCAGCGCGTACATCGCAGCACCGGCCGCAGCGCGAGTGCAACGCGCGCATCCCAACGTCACAGTCGAAGTTGTCGCCACAACGCGCCGCGCGTCGCAGCACCGATCCGGACTCGATCTGGAGATTGTGGTCGGCGAGCCGCAGGTACACCGAGCCGAGGCGCACCGACTGGGCGACTATCGCCTCGGTCTGTACGCCGCGCGTGACTATCTGTACCGCAACGCAGCACCAATGAGCGTCGAGGAACTGAACCAGCATCCGCTCGTGTACTTCATCGATTCGATGTTGCAAGTCGACGATCTGGATCTGGCACCCAGTTTTGCGCCCTCGATGCGGCGGGCCGTGACGTCGACGAACGTATTCGTCCACGTCGAGGCGACAAGAGCAGCAGCGGGCATCGGTTTGCTGCCGTGTTTCATGGCAGATCGACACGACGACCTCGTTCGCGTGCTTCCGGAAGCCGTCGCAGTCCAACTGAGCTACTGGCTCGTTGCGCGAACCGAAACCCTGCGTAGGCCCGAGGTCGCCGCGGTAGTGCACTCGATTCGAGTGATCATGACCGAGCAGCGCGATGCGCTTGCCGGTCTTCCCTGACCTTCGCGCCGAGGTGCCATGTGGATGGATCCATCGTTCGGGCAGGCCAGCCTTGACGCCCACAACGCCATTCGATAACGTCCATTATTGAATAATGGCGATTATCTAAGGTGAGGAGGTGCCGTTGTGGACGGTTTCGATCTGGTGATCCGGGGCGGATACTTCTTCGACGGAACCGGTGCTCGACCCGCGATTCGCGACGTAGGAGTACGCGCGGGACGGGTGGTGGCGATCAGCCCCGAACCATTGGAGACGGGGGGAGCGGTGGTCGTCGACGCTGAGGGGCTGTGGGTGACGCCGGGCCTCATCGACGTCCATACGCACTACGACGCTGAGGTGTTGGTTGCCCCCGGGCTCTCGGAATCGGTGCGCCACGGCGTCACGACCGTGATTTTCGGGAACTGCTCGCTTTCCACGGTGTACGCGTCCCCCGACGATTGTGCGGACCTGTTCTCGCGCGTCGAAGCCCTGCCCTGGGAAGCAGTCCACGCAGCGGTCAAGCAACACCAGATATGGACAGATCCACACCGCTACGTGGAGGCACTCGAGTCTCGCCCGCTGGGACCCAACGTGGCGGCGCTCATCGGCCACTCCGACATCCGTGCAGCGGTGATGGGTCTGGATCGAGCCACCGATCCAAACGAACGGCCGAGCGCCGCGGAGTTGGACCGGATGCGCGCGATGCTGATCGATGCGCTCGACGCCGGATTTCTGGGATTGTCGACCATCAGAAGTTCGTTCTCGAAGCTGGACGGCGTGCGCTACCCAGCGCGCCAACTTCCGTCCACCTACGCGACCTGGCGAGAGTATCGGGCGCTGAACCGCGTGCTCCGTGACCGCGGGCGCCTGCACCAGTGCACCCCCAACGCTGCCCGCAAGACCGAGATCGGCAAGTTCTTCGCTCAGAGCGCCGGTCGAGGCAGGGCTCCGTTGAAGACCACGATGCTCACCGCGGCAGATCTCAAGGCCGACCCGAAGTTGATCTGGTTGATGACCAAGGCGACGGCATTGCTGAACCGGGTGATCGCCTCGGACTTGCGCTGGCAGCACCTGCCAGTGCCGTTCGAGGTGTACGCCGATGGCATCGACCTGGTCGTCTTCGAGGAGTTCGGCTCGGGTGCAGCGGCTCTCAACGTGCGCGACGTGGTCGAGCGCGGCGAACTCGTGGACACAGAACCTTACCGCCGCCGGTTCCGTAAGGACTTGGAGCAACGGTTCGGTCCGAAGCTGTGGCACCGCGACTTGTTCGACGCCGACATCGTCAGCTGCCCCGATGCCGAGGTGATCGGCAAGTCGTTCGGCCGCGTGGCCGAAGATCGGGGCGTTCATCCGGCCGACGCCTTCCTCGACCTCGTGGTCGCCCATGGCGCTGCCTTGCGCTGGCGTACGACAATCGCGAATCACCGCTCCGACGTGCTCGACAAGATCGCGGACAACTCTCAGATCCAGATGGGTTTCGCCGACTCCGGCGCGCACCTGCGCAACATGGCGTTCTACAACGCCGGACTTCGGCTGCTCAGGCGGGTCAAAGAATCGGCCGAGGACGGCCACGAGTTCCTCAGCCTCCAACGCGCCGTGCACCGACTCACCGGCGAACTCGGCGACTGGTACGGACTGGACGCCGGCACCCTCCGGCTGGGGGACCGCGCCGACATCGCCGTCATCGATCCCGCCGGGCTTTCGGAGGCCTCGGCCGACTATGGCGAAGAAGTCCTCGACGGGCTCGGGGGCGTCTCCCGAATGGTCAACCGCAACGACGACGCAGTGGCCGCGACCATCGTGGGCGGCCACGTCGTCTACCGCTATGGCACTTTTGCCGACGGGTTCGGCACGACGCGAAGATACGGTTCGTTCCTTCGGGCCGGAAAGGCACAGTTGTGATCTCAGCCCCTGTCCCCATTACTCGCCGGACACCGCGCGCCGAGGTCCGCGACCGGCTCTTACAAGCGGCCTCCACGGTGTTCGCCGAACGCGGCTTCGCCGGAGCCACCATGCAACAGGTCGCGGCCACCGCCGGGTTCACCACCGGTGCGCTCTACTCCAACTTCGCGAGCAAGGACGACCTGTTCTTCGAACTCTTCGACCGGGAGGTGACAGGTCGCATCGCAGCAGTACGGGCAATCCTCGGTCGGGCCGATATCACAGTCATCAACGAGGCGACCGCCCTCGCAGCCGGCGAGCAAATGACCGCCGCGATGCAGCAGAACCGCGAATGGCAGCTGCTGTTCACCGAGTTCTGGCTTCGGGCCGCCCGCGACGACCAGCTACGCGAACGGTGGGTCGAGAAACGGCGTGACTACCACCAGCAACTGACCGCATTGGCCGACGATGCGCTCTCCGGCTGGGGCGCAGGCGCAGCTGTCTCCTCGCGCACTCTCATGTTCACCATGCTGGCGCTGAACAATGGCCTCGCCATCGAAGAGCTCGCTGACCCGGGGAGTGTTCCAGCCGACACGATCGGGACCGTCCTGGTCCGCCTGCTGGGTCTCCAGCCCAATCCGGGGCGAAGCTCGTGACCACCAAGAACACGTCGTCACTCAGGCGGTCGCGTCTCGGCAGCCTTACCGGTCGCACCAGCGCCGAGCCGGCAACAGGCGGCCCAGGAACGGTCATGTGCGTCGATGGCGTCGACCTGCACGTCCGAGCGGACGGCCCGGTCGACGGCCCCGCACTCCTGATGCTGCACGGCTTCGGCGCCTCCACAGCATGGTTCGACCAGCTCGTTGCCCGTCTACCGGAATTCCGGATCATCCGGGTCGACCTCCTCGGCCACGGCGGTTCTGCACGACCCACGTCCGGTTACGACCCCGACAGTCAAGGTCGGCTCTATGCGTCTCTGCTCGCCGAGTTGGACCTGGACGACGTCACGGTCGTCGGCCACTCGATGGGCGGCCTCTTCGGCGTAGCCACCGCCGAGCACAGCACCCGCGTCGCCCGGCTCGTGCTGATGGGCGAAGGGCCCGACACGAGCACCGGAACGCTGCCACCAGGCGAGTGGGTGATTCACACACCGTGGATCGGCCCGATCCTGCAGCAATATGGTCCCGGGTTCGTCACCGACCGCGTGGTCCGGCGAGCGTTCGCGCCGGGCTTCGATATGGCCACAGCGTTTACCGACCCCAGTCAGGGTCTCGACGACGCCCGCAGCCTGAATCACCCCGCCTTCACCCAAACGATGAGGCGGCGGCAGGCGTGGACCAGACGACTCGGCCTGGACGCACGGCTGGACAATCTCGCACTGCCTGCGCTCGTCATTTTCGGCGGAGAAGACCGCTTCTACGACGTGGATGCCGCACTGGCCCGTTACCGGGCAGTGCGAACGATCACGACCACAGTCCTCGAGCACGTGGGGCACACGCCGATGATCGAAGCGCCCGACCGCGTCGCTGAGCTGATCCGCGCGTTCCTCGGCTAGTCGCGCGGGGGCGGGTCCACTTCGACTCCGCCGCCCGTGTGTTCGGGGCCTGCGACAGAACTTTCGGCAGGAACGCGATCGCGGAACCGTTCGGCTTCGCTCGACCGTCCGGAGTCCGGACGTCGCCATTCGTCATCGCTGCGCTTGTACGGACCTGGCTTCGGTCGCGGCTTTCCGCCGGGGAAGGCGAGCCGGAAGATCGAGCGGTGCACCATCCCCCATTGCCGGCTGAAGGGTCCGGTGTTGTACGGCAGTTCGTATCGCTCGCAGATGTCCTTGACCTTGGGCGCGATCTCGGAGTACCGGGTGCTGGGCATATCGGGATAGAGGTGGTGCTCGACCTGGAAGCTGAGATTGCCGCTGACCAGGTGGAACAGGGGAGTGCCGTCGATGTTCGCTGCGCCGACCAGCTGGCGGACGTACCACGCGCCACGCGACTCGCCCTCGGTCTCTTCCTCGCTGAATGTATAGGCTTGATCGGGGAAATGCCCGCAGAAGATAATCGCGTGCGCCCAGACGTTGCGGATGACGTTCGCGAGTGCGTCCGCAGTGAGAGTCCGCAAGAACGTCTGCTCGGCACCGGGTAGATGGCGGTCCAAGAAGTTTGCTGTGGAGCCCCATTTGCCTTTGGTCGAGCGCTTGCGCAGCCGTCGCGCAATCCGCGATTCCTTCGGCTGTTCGATTCGCCCGCGCAGCGCCAATTGCACCAAGCCGAATGCGGCGGCGCTGACGAGCGGCCAGCCGATGTAGTCCTTCACGACCTGGCGGCGCATCTTGTACGCAATGCCCTTGAGATCGACGGCCGCTTCCTTAAGTGTTTTCTCGCGCTTCCGGATGGCTTCGATGTCCAGGTCGTGGACTGCGACGCCCCATTCGAACAGCACCGTGAGCAGCACGTTGTATATCGGCTGGAGTAGGTACGCAGGCTTCCACTCTTGGTTCGGATCGATTCGCATGATCTCGTAGCCGAGATCCTTGTCCTTACCGCGAATGTTGGTGAACGTGTGATGGACGTAGTTGTGCGAGTGCTTCCACGATTGCGCGGTGGACGCCGTGTCCCAGTCCCACACGGAGGAGTGGATGTCGGGATCGTTCATCCAGTCCCATTGACCGTGCATAACGTTGTGGCCGATCTCCATGTTCTCGAGGATCTTCGCCATCCCCAGGCACGCAGTGCCCGCCACCCATGACGCCTTCGACTTCGAGCCGAGCAGCAGCACGCGGCCGGCGACGGCAAGCTGCCGCTGCCCTGCGATTACTGCTTTTATGTATGCGCGATCCCGCTCACCGAGGTCGGCATATACCTCGTCGTGAATGGCATCGAATTCTTTTGCTAGCTTCTCGATCTGCTGTTCATCGAGATGCGCCAACGGGCTGTCAATGGACGCGCTCATGGCGGCTCCTTTCGATCAAAGTTCCAGTGCTACATCGCCTTCGGCGGTGTTGATACAGATACGTACGTCTTGTCCAGTCGGCTCGCTAACCTCCCCAGTGCGGAGATCGCGCAGCTTGCCGGACTTCAGGGTGCCGATGCATGTGTGACAGATGCCTATCCGGCACCCGTGCTTCAGCTCGAGACCGGCTTCTTCGCCGGCCTCCAAAATTGGTGTGCCACCGTCGCATTGGGTGGTGACATCGCTCCGGATGAAGGTGATTTCGCCACCCTCGCCTTCCGTGCCGTCGCCGCCGATCTTCGGTTGAAACCGCTCGAAGTGCAGACGCTCTGATTCGCCCTGCGTTTCCCAGTGCTCGATGAGGCCATCGAGTAGGTCGCCTGGGCCGGAGCAGAACGCCTCGCGCTCACGCCAATCCGGGCACAGCTCGTCCATATCGCTAGGTTTGATCCGCCCGTCGTCGGCGGTCAGCCGAAGATCGAGGCGCACACCGTCGTTGCGATTGTCGAGACTCTCCAACTCGGACAGGAACATCGCCTGCTCCCGCGTTCGAGAGGAGTGGATCACCGTTGCATCACCGAGCAGATTGCGGTGGTCGAGATCGCGCAGCATGCTGATGATCGGCGTGATGCCGCTGCCTGCGCTGATGAACAGCAACTTCTCGGGCACCGGATCGGGCAGCGTGAACACGCCCTCGATCTCGCCGAGTCGCACGACATCGCCCGGCCGGATGTCGCGCACCAGATAGGGCGAGACGACGCCGTTCTCCACGAGCTTCGGAGTGACGCTGATAAGCCCGTCCGAAGGGTTCGGATCAGACGTCAGTGAATACGCCCGCCAGTGGTACCGGCCGTCGATGACGACGCCGAGGCGAACGTACTGCCCGGGACTGTGCCCTTCCCACTCGAAGCCTGGGCGGATTAGGACGCTCGCCGCTTCCGAACCCTGCTGCTCGATCCGCTCGACCCGCCCACGTAGCTCTCTCGTCGTCCACAGCGGGTTGACCATTTCGAGATAGTCGTCGGGCTGCAGCGGACTGAAAAGATGCCGGACGGCGCGCAGGAAATGTCTTCGTATGAACGGCACTTTTGGCCGCGCTCCACGCTCTGCCATGTGATCTACGGTACACAATCGTTCACTGAACGCGCAAGACTGAATGAAAGTAGCTGGTCAATACGTTTATGAGAAAAAATATCTAGAGTACACATGTATGCTCAATCATCCTTGGGTGTGAAGGATCTACGCCGACATATGCTGAATTCCCGGATCGCCGCTACTTGAAACACGTTCTAACCCGAACTAGGGGGAGCGGGCGGGGTTGTCCGCGAACTGCCCGCAGACTTGCGGGTCTGCTGGCCGGGATGCGCCCATCGTGAGCACACCGGCCACCACTCACGTAGTCCGGTCTCGGTCGTAGTTGAGGTTGAGCAGGTGGCCGCGCAGTAGCCCGTCGAACTGACCGGACCGTGTGGTTTGCGGTCGTACGGCGTCGACCGCCGTCCGTCGTTGTCGCACCACGAACATGACGACGCTTGCAGTCATGACCATGACGCCCGCGACTTTCAGCGAACCCCACACGTCGTGGTGGTCGGCGAAGCGGCCGAGGAAGATTCCGCCGATCGGAGCGCACAGCGTGTAGATGATGGCGTAGACCGCGAAGACGGGTCCCTCCATTGCCGGGTCGACTCGGGTTTGGACGATCGCGGTGAGTACCGCTTGCGCGAGGGAGAACAACAAGCCGAAGGGGACCAGCGCGAGCAGGACCAGGATCCAGAGCGGCGCGCCTTCCAGCACGTCACCGAACAGGCCGAGGAAGAACAGCACAAGGCCCGAGACTACGAAGGTTCCGTAAAGAATTGTCAAGCGGCTGAAGCGCTTTCGTAACTTGCCGACGACTGCGGCCAAACCGATTGCACCGACGGCCACTGCGCCGGTGACGATTCCGAGGTTTGTTCCACCCGAGAGCCCATGGGCAATGGCTGGCAGGAGCTGCATGATCGGTGCGACGAACAAGCCCAACAGGGCGGTCTGCACGAAGGCGATGGCGATCGCCGGCTGCCCGCGGACGTAGCGCAAGACCGCTGCGAAGCCGACGCGGTCCGTCGGCGTGGTGTCTCGCTCGACGGGCCGCATTTTGACGAGGATCGCGAGGAAGGCGCCGTAACTGACGGCGTTGAGCAGCAGCAACACCCACGGTCCGGTGACGCCGAGCAGCACACCGCCGACGATCCCGCCGACGAAGGTCGACGCACTCGCGTACGCGCTCAGCGTTCCGTTCGCTTGGTCCAGGTGGTCGGGCGGCACGATGTCGCGTTCGAACTGCATCCACGCCGGGTAGTCGAAGGCGGCGACGGCGCCGAGGACCACGCTGGTTGCGAGCAACAGCGGAATGGACAGCGCGTCGACAAAGGCCAGCACTGCCATGACGACGTACAAGACGAGCTTGAAAGCATTGCAGAAGAACAGTATTCGGCGATGGCCGGACCGCGCAGCGACGCGGCCCGCGAACGTGCCGAGCAACGCGGTCGGCAAGCTGAAGGCAGCCGACACGAGCACGGTGTGAATGACGGACTTCGAATCGTTGAAAGACAGATACGCGACCGCCAGGACCGCCATCGTTGACCCGGCGGCGGACGTCAGCTCCGTGACGATGAGACTGCGCACGTGGGGAAGTCGGCGAAATGGCACGCTCGTCCCGTCAGGTTCCGCGACCATGGATCCGAGGCTATCGGAGCCGCGGCAATGTGTTTTCGGTTTCGAGGCGCTGAAGATGACGACGTTCGGCACATGCGTGCTCGTAGGCTTGGCAGATGGACGCAGCGGACAAGGAATCCGGCATCTCGCTGGCCGAGTTGCTGGCTGCGTTCTCGCTAGCCTCAGACCTCGGATTGGGCCAGCCGATGGAGCACGTCCTTCGGGCCTGGCAGATAGCGTCGCGCACGGGTGAGCATGTCGGTCTCCCGAGGGAACAGCAGGAAGCGCTGTTCTACGTTGCGATGCTGTCCTGGGTCGGATGCGTAGCCGATGCCCCCGAGGTGGGGGCGCTCTTCGGAGACGACATTGCATTCCGTTCCGACGGATATGCATACGATCTGGCCGGAGCGAGCGCATTTCGATTCTTCGCGGGTCACGCTGCGGCAGGCGCGGCGGCGTCGCGGCGAATTCTTGCGACTGCCGCGCTCATGGCAACGAACGGTCGCGAGGTCGTACGCGGGATGCAATCGCACTGCATGACGGTGTCGTCGATGGCGCAGCAACTCGGACTGGCAGAGCCGGTGGGGGAGGGACTGCGTCAGTTCTTCACTCGTTGGGACGGCCGTGGAGTCCCGGTGGGGATTGGCGGCACCGACATTGCGCTTCCGGTCAGACTGTTCCACCTCGCCGATGTCGTGGAAGTGCACCATCGAGTCGGTGGTGTCGACGAAGCCGTGAAGGTCGCGAGGACCCGTCGGGGCAGCCAGTTCGATCCGAGCATCGTCGACGCATTCTGCGATATCGCACATGATGTATTGCCGCAGAACGAGAGTCACACCGAACTGCGCGAGCTCATTGCCGACGATCTTGCGCTGCGCAGACCCCTCACGGAGTCCGAACTCGACGTGGCGCTCGAATCGGTCGCAGACTTCACTGATCTGCGCAGCCTGCACCGGGCGGGGCATTCTCGTGGGGTCGCCGACCTTGCTGCCGCGGCAGCGTCGAAGCTGCGCTTCCCCGCCGACCGGGTCCAGGAACTTCGTCGCGCCGGTCTGCTCCACGACATCGGCTTGCACGGCCTACCCGGAACGGTCCTCGACAAGCCCGGACCGCTGGCCGCCACAGAGTGGGAAAGGGTGCGGCTGAGCGCGTACTACACCGAACGCGTGCTCGCTCGGCCTCCCGCCCTCGCGCGCATCGGAGCGACCGCGGCTCTCGCACACGAGCGGATGGACGGTAGCGGATATCACCGCGGTGTAAGTGGGTCGGCTATTCCAGTCGCAGGCCGAATCCTTGCCGCTGCGTGTATGTTTCGCGCATTGATCGAACCGCGCGCGCATCGGCCGGCGCGATCTGTCAAGGAGGCGTCGGAGGTCGTGCGCGAGGAGGTCCGGGCCGGGCGCCTCGATGCAGAGGCAGCCGACGCGGTGCTCGCGGCTGCAGGCGTAGGCGGCAAACGTCGCACCGGACCGGCAGGGCTCACGCCCCGGGAAACAGAAGTGCTTCGAATGATCGCGCGAGGCGCATCGACCGTCGACGTCGCGCGAACACTCGGGATTTCGAAAAAGACCGCCGGCACCCACATCGAGCGCATCTATACGAAGACCGGATCTTGCTCCCGGTCCACGGCGACGCTGTTCGCGCTACGCAACGGCCTGCTCGACCCACTCGATTTGTAGGGAATTCACCGGACGACTGTGAAGGCGACAATTCGTACCGTTCTTCCCATGACTACTATCGCTGACCGCACGACCTCGATCACCCCAGAACGAGGCGAAGCCCCTTGGGCCGGTCATGAATACGTGCGTGGCTGGGGAGTGTTCGGTCTGCCTTTCGACTCCGGACACGTACTTGCGCTTCGAGTGTTTCCGCAGAACTCGTTCGCGCCCTACGTGACCGTGTGGCACCGAGATCCCGCAGGTCGGTGGTCCATCTACGTGGACGGTCCGCGCGTCGACATCGCGTGCCCGCGTTATTACGGCAAGGCGTGCGATCACGTCGGGTATGCCAAGATCGCCCTGACGTGGACGGGTCCGTCGACGCTGCGGGTCACGGTCGACGAGCCGCAGTTGGAATGGACCGTCACCGCGTCACAGTCGTTGACGTTGCGGACGCTCAACGCGATGGCCGCACCTATGCCGCTGTGGACGTGGCGGCCGAGTTGGCTGCTGAAGATGCGGGAAGCGCTCGCGCGCAGTCTCGGTATGGGTCGCTTGGAGCTGGCGGGCGAGATGCCGAGCGGGCACTTCGGGATTCTCATGCCGCAGCGCATGTTCTACGTCAACGAATCCCGGGCGATCCTCGACGGCACGGACCTCGGCAAGCCGACTCGCCTTCCCGAGAACCCTGAGCTCGGCGGCGTACCGCTTCCCGCGCGCGGTGTCATGGCGATCGGTCAGGCGATGTGGCCGATCACCGACCGCGACGAGTACGAGCGCACTCGCGCCGAAACTGCCGTCATCAGGCTGTGAACCAGCGGTTGAACCGAAGCCTGACGGCCGTTCGTACCAGAGGTATGAGAAGAATCACTCTGCAAGCGTGTGCACTCGCCGCTATGTCGTTGCTGGGCGGAGGCGTCGCTGGGGCGACGCCTCCGGTCGTGACGCCCGAGCCAGGCGGACTTATTCGAGTCGATATCGGGGCCGGCGAATGGTGGGAATGCGAGGGCTACAGCCTCGCTCCGCCGTTCCTCCAAGTCGTCCCCGACTTCTACATCTTCGAACTGGGTCCCACGCCGATCTACCTCAGGTACGCACCGGGCACCCCGGCGTGGGTCAGTTGTGTCGGTACGGGTGAACCGTTCTATTGGGTCGGCCAGATCGTCACCGCAGGCCAGTAGCCCCCACCCTCGTGAGTCTTTTTGGAGTCCAGGGACTCCAAAAAGACTCACGAGGGGTGAGAGTCAGACCCGCTCGAGGACCGCGGAGGCTCCGATACCGCCGGCCGCGCAGATCCCGAGCAACGCGGTGTTCTTGCCGGTCCGTGCGAGCTCGTTCGCCATGGTCGTGACCATTCGGGCGCCGGTCGCGCCGAACGGATGACCGAGCGACACAGACCCGCCGTGCACGTTGAGCTTGTCGATGTCGACCTCGCCGACCGCTTCGTCGCGGTCGAGGCGGGTCTTCGCCCACTCGTGGCTCGCCAGCGCTTTCAGCACCGAAAGAGTCTGTGCGGCAAAGGCTTCGTGGATGTCGACCAGGTCGACGTCGGCGAGCGTCATGCCTGCCTTGTCGAGAGCTCTCGGCATGGAGATCGCTGGACCGATCAGCACCTGGTCGGCGGGATCGACGCTGACGTAGCTCCACGAGCGGAACGCTGCGAGCGGCGTGCACCCGAGGGACCGCGCCTTCTCCTCGCTCATCAGGAGGACAGCCGATGCGCCGTCGGTCAGTGGGCTGGCGTTGCCCGCGGTGACTGTGCCGTCCGCGGCGAACACCGGCTTCAGTCGGGCCAATTTCTCGACGCTGGTGTCGGCGCGAACCAATCCGTCTCGGCCGATCCGCTTTCCGTCGGGAGTGACGATCGGGACCACCTCGTCGTCGAACCGGCCCGACGCAATCGCCGCTGCCGCGCGGTGGTGCGAGCGAGCGGCGAATTCGTCCTGTTCTGCGCGCGTGACGCCGTGGATTCTGGCCATCTTTTCGGCCGATTCGCCCATGACTTCGCCGGTCGTGCGCTCGGCGATCTTCGGCTGGCGCGGCAACAGATCGACGAACGGCGCCAGTTGCCGTGCGGCCGCGAAATAGTCTTTCGGTTTGGGCTTGCCGAGCGCGATGGGTGCCATCGCGTGCACGACCTTCTGCGGGAGCTTGATCTCGGCGTTGCTGGTCGAATCGCTGCCGCCGGCGATCATCACGTCGTATTCGCCGCGCTCGATCGCCGCAGCGGCCGAGGTCACGGCCTGCAGGCCCGACGCACACGCTCGCGTGACCGTGTAGCCCTCGCAGCCGAAGTCGAGCTTCAGGTCGAGCGCGACCTCACGCGCGATGTTCGGCGCCGCACTCGGCAACACCACGCCGCCCCAGACGATCGCCTGGATTTCGGCGGGTGAGATCGCCGTCCGGTCGAGCAGACCGCGTACTGCGGCGCCCGCGAGAGCGATGCTGTCCATCCTGGTCAGATCGGTGAATGCCCGCATGAAGGGCGTGCGTGCACCCGAAACGATTACTGCGCGATTCGTCATGCTTACGATTGTGCTGGATTCGTAAAAGCGGTGTCGAATCGGGGCCACCCATCAGTCGGGTTTAGCGACGGCCCTGGCATTTCGCCAGCGCCGCGGTGAGCTGCCGTGCTGTTTGCCGAACAACCTCGTGAAGTAGCCGGCGTCGCCGAAACCGACGCGTCGAGCGACATCGCCGACTGGAAGATCGGTCTGCGCGAGGAGTCGGCGCGCCTCGGTCATTCGGCGCTCGGTGATCCACTCCTGCACAGTTCGCCCGGTGCGCCGACCGACGACGGTGGTCAGATGCCCTGGAGTCAGGCCCACTTCGCGGGCGACGTCGCGCAACGACAGCGGCTCGGCGAATCGCCGCTCGATGACGGCGAAGACATCGGCCAGCAACGGTTCGCCGCTGCGTCGAAGATCGCCGACGACGTCTGCAGCAGTCCTTGCGAGGTCGATCAGAAGCAGGGTGAGGTAAGCGAGTGCCGCATCGCGAAATCCGTCGCGTTCGTCTGCCAGTTCCGAATCCAGGGCGGCAATTGTGCCGATCCAGAACTGGCGGCGCTCAGGTGGCACTTCCAATTCGAGCAATGCGCCCGACCGGCCGTGAACAAAGGGATACAGCAGCGGGTGCGACCGCCAGGCAGGCGACGATGCTTGCGCGTTACCGCCCAACGCGGCCGGATTGAAAAAGACGGCAACCCCGCCTCGTGCATCGACATTCGACGCATCGATAACCTCGTCGGCGGCGACCACGTAGACGAGGCCCGTGTTCGCAACGTACAACAATGCCGGGAAGGCGTGGATGTGCGGACGATCGAGCGTGGCATGACCGTCCATCCGGACCACCGATACGGGCGGCACCGCTGGATCTGTGCGGTAGCCGAACACCGGGACGCCGTCGCGGTGCCGGAGCACACGGGGAGCCGTAGGCATGCGGCCGAATATAGTCCTACTATCGCCGTAGATCTCGCAACTACGTGTTCAAAAGATCGACGAGTATCGATTTATGACCGAACATCGTCCACATTCAGTAATTCAGTCGATGGGGAACACCCACGATTACCTTCCTGCCGCAGGTCGAGACGGGTTGCTCCCGGCGTACGACCTCATCACGCGCCTCTTCGGCATGCCGAAGGTCTACGAGGCGCTCGTCGCACAGGCCGACCTCACCGTCGGCCAGACGATTCTGGAAATCGGCTGTGGCACAGGGAATTTGACCCTGCGCGCGAAGCGGAGTTGCCCGCGGGTCGAGATCGTCGGATCCGATCCCGACCCACGGGCATTAGCCCGCGCCGAGCGAAAGGCACGCGGCCTGAACGGGATTCGCTTCGACCGTGCCTACGTGCAGCAGCTTCCCTATCCGGATGACGCGTTCGATCGGGTGCTGTCGTCGATGATGTGGCATCACCTCGCCCCCGACATCAAGGCCGCTGCCGCTGCCGAAGTACTCCGTGTTCTTCGTCCCGGCGGGACTCTGCACATCGTCGACGTCGTCGGCGCTGCCGGGCCGCATGCCCACCTTCCGAAATGGTCGAAGCACGCTCCGCACGCGAACATCGAACCAGACGGCATTCCAAACCAGTTGCGCGCACTTGGCTTCGAGTGCACCGAAGTCGAATCGGTGCAACGACGTTTCATCGGACGGCTCGCGTTCTACCGCGCCACGAAACCGGCGCTTCGTGATGTCGAGAACGTCAACGCCAGAATTCGCTGAGGCGCTCGGCGAGGCCACTGCCTTGGTCGTACCCGGCACGAGCAGCGGGCGGGCGTAGCGAGAGATCCATGGCATTGGTGCCGAACATGTGCTCGGACTTGCTGTCCGGGAAGATCGTTTCGACTTTGCTGCCGCCCGCGCGGAGTTCGTCGACCTGTGTCGCCAGATGCGTTCCCCACTCCTGCGGCCAGAGTGACCGTCCGCCGAACGGTGACAGCACGAGCACGCGTTCGTATCCCGCCGCCAGATCGGCATTCTCGGCGTTGGACCTGAAGCCACCGTCGAGATAACGACCGTCGCCGATCCGGTAGGGAAGGCCGCTGGAACAGCTGGCAGCAACGGCATCCGCCAAGTCGACGCCACTGTGGCGGTCGAAGACAACCGATTCGCCGGTGTAGGCATCGATTGCCGTGATGAGGACTTTTCGTTGCGGCCACTCCTGGCTGGGCAACCGAGCGGCGACGGTGGTACGCCACTGCGTGTGCCAGGATCCGTCCGAAGCCGCGTCGAGGTCGAGCGCCGACGCGCCCAATCTGCGGCGCACGTCGGCCGCATCCGCAGCAGCGGCGATGATCTTGCCGATCCGCTCCATGTGGTTCACGACCGGCCTGGTCGGAGCCGGTCGCTGCCGCTGCGGGACAGCGGCAACGGTGACGGCGAACAGTTCGGTCGGGCTGGCGGCGGCAATCTGGGCGGCGGCCGTCGAGCCAGCTGACGTTCCAATAGTCAGGTCTGCTGTGGTCACGTCCAGTCCGGCTGCGAAGAGACCCGTGATGACGCCGATGAGCCAGGCGTTGCCGGTCGATCCGCCGCCGCCGAGGACCAAGGCTCGAGTTGAAGAAGATGTTGTGTTCATGGGAGTCGCCTTTCGCGAATAGCGTTGCCAGGCGCTCCCAATGGCGACTACCTCAGCCGCGCGATCGTGGACTGCAGGGGAGCGCCCACTGTGGATACTGCGTACATGGGTCTCACCTCCTGTCGATGGTGCACGATCGGCACGAACGCTAGCAGCGACCGTGTGAGCGGGCAATCGAATTACCGCTGACTACGCGCCCAGTTCGTCGGCGGCGATGGCGAAGATGTCGTCGCCGGCACCGATCGCTACGAAGTGGCCAGCGCCGTCGACTGGATGCCACACAGCTCCGGGCATCCGATCCGCCACGGCTTTGTTGATCGGATCGGGCACCAGTAGGTCGTCCAAGCCTTGCCACAGATGGACTTTCCGTTCGATGGTCGTCACATCGAATGCCCACCGCCGGTACAGCGGGATGGCGTCGCGAACCAAGCCGTCGGATCCTTGCGCGAAGCATTCGACGGTCGCCTCGTAGAAGTCGGATTCGACATCCGGCCGACGCGCGATCTCCTGGTCATAGCTGTTGACGGCTTTGTCCAACTGGCTGAAATAGGTCTTGCGATAGTGTTTTGCGGTGAGGCCGAGTGACTTGTACATGAGGCGGAAGCCGGGAGTGAAGCGGAGTGCCAGGGTTCCGCCCATTGCATCGATCTTCGAAAGGTACTGCGCTGCAGAGTTATCCCCGAACGTTCCGTAGCTTGCGCCGGCAATACTACTGACGTGACGCAATCGGCGGGGGTCGATGTATGCCGCTGCTGCCAACGCCCACGGGCCGCCTTCCGACCATCCCGTCACACCGAATTCGCGGTATCCCAACGCATCGGCGACGATCGTGAGGTCGTCGGCCCAGCCGGCGAATGTGCGTTCCTTCTGGGGACTCGATCGACCAATTCCTGGTCGGTCGACGCCGACGAACCGCAACTTGTATTTCGCAGCGAAGCGTGCGAAAAGCCGTGCCTCGAGACGACTGCTCGGTCCGCCGTGATTGTGCAGAACGAGCGGTCCGTCAGGATTGCCGACCTCGGTGTACCCGAGGTCACGACCGTCTGGAGTCAGTACCGTGGGGGTCTCTCCCATAGCGATCACCGCGAGCTCACCACACCTTCGGCGGTTCGGTCCCTTCGATCACAATGTCAGCAGGGCGACGGGCGAACAAGCCGACTGTCACGATGCCAGGGATTTGATTGAGCGATTGCTCCAAGGCGAGGGGGTCGGTGATCTGCAAGCCGTGCACGTCGAGGATCGCATTGCCGTTGTCGGTGACCACGCCTTCGCGTAGTCGAGGGTCGCCGCCGATTTTCGTAATCGCCCGTGCAACAAGGCTTTGCGCCATGGGGATCACTTCGATCGGCAACGGGAACTTGCCGAGCACGGGGACGCGCTTGCTGGGATCGATGATGCAGACGAACTTTTCGCTCGCCTCCGCGAGGATCTTTTCGCGAGTCAGCGCGGCACCGCCGCCTTTGATGAGGAATTTGTTCGGGTCGCATTCGTCTGCGCCGTCGATGTAGATCGAGAGCGGGCCGGTCTCGTTGAGGTCGAGGACGTCGATTCCGTACGACTGCAGATGCTCTGTGCTCTTCACCGAACTCGACACGGTGCCCGCGATACGGTCTTTGATCCTGGCCAGGGCGTCGATGAAGTACGCGACGGTCGAGCCGGTTCCGACGCCGACGATCATCCCGTCCTCGACGTATTCGATCGCCTTCTCCGCGGCGAGGCGCTTTCCTTCAGTCATCTGGCGATCCTCTCAGGTGCGGCGGGCCGACGTTACCAAGTCATGCGATCTCGACCTTGGCGGCCTCGGCGTCTGCGGCAATGAAGCCGAGCAGGCGCAGGCCCTCCTCGTCGACCTCGTCGCGCTCGCTCGAGGTGAACGGGCGCAGCGGGTCCACCCGGACGATCGCCGCGCCGTCTTCGCGTCGAAGCCGCCAATTCGCGTGGTAGCAACCGTCGATGAGCACGGTCCCCATCGACGCCCCGTTGCCGGGTGGCAGTGGTATGCGCCGCCGGTCCGGGTTGACGCGGGTCCGATCGGCATGAGACAGGAAGACGTTGTCGTACTCCGGTAGAAACCGAACGGGCGCAGGCGTTTGGGGGTCCGGCAGCGGTCCGTCGGGGATGTCGAACAGCTCTGCGCCGTCCTCGCTTCGGAACACGCGCAAGCCTGGTCGCAGCCGCTCGAGCACTTCCCGCAACCGCGTCAGCCCGGACCAGGTCTGTGCATCGAGCACGGATGCGGGTCCGTATGCGGCGAGGTAGCGCAGCACGATCGAATCGACGGGTCTCGCCTCGGGCGGGCGGCCCAACCACGACTCCATCGTCGTCATCGCCGCCGGACCGTTCGTTCCCCAGATCCCACGGGGCGTGATCTGAACGGTCGGTACGAGGTAGCTGACGGCGTACGCGAGCGCGTCCGCATCTGCCGTTGGCCATCGCCGCGTCAACACATCACGGATCTCGACTCGCGTACCTGGCTGCGCAGCAATGAGTTCCGCGCCGGCCTGTGCCACCGTGTCGACATCGATGCCGTCGAGTTGCCGCTTGAAGTGGCCCTGCAACTCGCGTCGAGCCAGTCCGTCCAGGAGTGGTCGGACGGCGAGGCAATCTGCGGCGGTCATCAGATGAACGGTGCAGCGCATCATCAATGCCCGGGCGACACGCCGTTCGTCCGTCAGGCGACTCAGTTCTTCGGGGTCGAAATCGATTATCCGAGTCCATAATCCGACGTACGCGGCGAGCGGTGCCTGGGCTTGCATGCCGACGAGGTGATCGATGACGTCGAACGCCGACGCTGTTGTGGGGCGCAATAGGTGCTGGCGCTCGAGCAGCGCGCGACCGAGCGCGCGCTGCGCGACGACCTCCGTCATGCCCTGAGCTTACGAAAGAAGGTCCGTACGTCGGCGAGCCGCACCGACAGGTGAGTTGGGGGCGGCGTTGGTACTCGTCGGGTGGGACACCGAGCGGGCCGCGACAGGTCCGATGCCGCCTCAGCCGAGATCCGCGCAGAAGCTAGAGGTCGGATCCGACACACCGCACATGCTGACGCTGTACATCGGTCTGCTGGACGTCGACTTCGACATCATCGACGCCCCCGGCTTCGCCGTCCATCTACGCACGATGGCCGGCCGATTCGAGCTCGTAGCGCGGACCTGAACTGTGCGCGAGTTTTACCCCGCTAGGGGTGAGACGCGCGCACAGGCACAGCTAGCTACCGAGTGCGGAAAGCAGGCTCTGGAGCGGGTTGAGCGGCACAAGCGGCTGCAACGGCTGGTAGGGCTGGTATGGCTGGTATGGCTGGTACGGAGGTTGCCACGGTTGCTGCGGTTGGTTGAACGGATTGAACGGGTTCCACGGCTGCCACGGACGATAAGGATCGAACGGGTTCCACGGCTGCCACGGCTCGTTGTTGGGGTAGTACGGGCGATCTACATTGGCGACCCCGGGGGTGTCAGCCAATGCGGGACCGGCGAATGTCGCTATGGGAATCGCGACGATTGCTCCCGTGATAGCAACCTTGGCGACGAGCTGCCCAGCGGCCTTGAGACCTAGCTTCGTATTCATATTCGTCCTTCCGGTGTCCGACTTGTCCAGCATCGCACCGAGTTACGCCGACCGCTAGAGAATCTGGGTCTCAAGATCGCAAACTGTGCGCGAGTTTCGCCCTGGCAGGGGTGAAACTCGCGCACAGTCGGGGTTTTTCGGCGCTTAGGCGCTGCCGAAGCCCAAGGGACTGAGTCCGAGGCTGGACAGGAGGCCCGGAAGGCTGAAGCCCTGAGGCTGCTGTACCGGCGGCTGCCATTGCGGTTGCTGCCACTGCGGCTGTTGCCATTGCGGTTGTTGCCACTGCGGCTGCTGCCAATTGTTGTCGTGGTGGTCGCGATCATGATGATCCCGATCCACGTTCGTGACACCAGGTGTGGTGTCGGCCAGCGCAGGTCCGGCGAGTACCGCCATGGGGATCGCGACCATTGCTCCCGTGATGGCAACCTTGGCGGCGAGCCGGCCTGCCCCCTTGACGCCCAACTTCGCGTTCATCTTGGTCCTTCCGTTTCTCCAAGCACGGCACCGTGTGGCACCGATTTCTATCGAACGCGTTGTCGCTGGCCCGGGGCTGGCAGGAACCTGGCAATGGGCTCGAGATGGCAGTGTCGGTCGGGAAGTTCGCCGGATGGATCGGAAGTCGGCGGCCAATCGCGCTGTGCACATTTGCCAGCCTTATCGAAACCACTCCGTCCCAACCGAATTGGGGTGCAGGTGGCCCGAGTGGTTCGGGTACTCGAACGTCGCTGCGGCGGAACCGAAATCGGCTCATCCTCATTCCGGTTCGGCTAGATCGCATACGGTGACTGGTGGGATGTCGAGAACCGCCCGCGCGCTCCGACCCAATGGTGAGCGCGCCCAATCAGGGTGCCGATCGAGGGAGTGACCAGATGAAATACATGATCATGATGTTCGGCGATGCCGCCACGATGATGGAGCAGAAGTCGCCCGAGTGGATCAGAGACATGGTCGCATTCATGCGGACGCTCAACGAGGATCTCGCCGCGTCGGGCGAACTTGCCGGTGCCGAGGGGCTCGTCGATTCGACGCAGGCAAAGACAGTGCGCATCTCCGACGGCATCGCCGTCGCCACCGACGGACCGTTTGCCGAGGCGAAAGAGTCGCTCATCGGATTCTGGCTCGTCGACGTGGAAAACGAAGCTCGTGCGCTCGAAATCGGCAAGCGGATCGTCGATTTCACCAAGGAGCCTTTGGAAGTCCGCCAGATCGGCGAAGAGCCACCGGTCATTTGAGCCCGGACAGATCGATCGACGACCTGCTGCGCGAACTCGCGCCGCAGGTCCTCGGCACGCTCATCCGCAGGCATGGACAATTCGACGCATGTGAAGACGCCGTCCAAGAAGCACTGTTGGCGGCGTCGCAGCAATGGGTCGACGACGGCATCCCGGACAGCCCGAAATCGTGGTTGATTGCGGTAGCCAATCGCCGTCTCGTCGACGAATGGCGCAGTGAAAGCGCGAGACGGCGGCGAGAAGAGACAGCCGGAAACCTGGAACTGGCAACGCAATCGCAGCCGCAGCAGGAGGACGACACGCTCATGCTGCTGTTCCTGTGTAGCCATCCCGCGCTGTCGGTGCCGTCGCAGTTGGCCTTGACGCTGCGCGCGGTCGGTGGCCTGACGACCGGTGAGATCGCGAAGGCGTTCCTGGTTCCGGAAGCGACGATGGCGCAACGGATCAGCCGGGCGAAGAAGACGATCAAAACGGCAGGTGCGCAGTTCGCCATGCCGCCGGACGCTGAGCGAGCGGAGCGGTTGCGGGTCGTCCTGCATGTGTTGTACCTGGTGTTCAACGAGGGCTACACGACCAGCTCGGGCGAGGTTGCGCACCGAACCGACCTCACGTCCGAGGCCATCCGACTGGTCCGGATTGCCGCGGCTGCGATGCCCGACGAAGGCGAAGTCGCGGGTTTGCTTGCGCTGATGCTGCTCACCGACGCCCGTCGTGCGGCGCGCAGTGATTCCGATGGATTTCTCGTTCCGCTCGACGAACAAGATCGCGGGCTGTGGAATTCGGATCAGATCGATGAGGGGGTTGCAATCATCACGGCGACGCTGGGCAAAGGGCCGGTCGGTCCGTATCAGATGCAGGCCGCGATTGCCGCCGTGCACGACGAAGCCCGGACCGCGAAAGACACGGACTGGGCGCAGATTCTCGCGTTGTACGACGTGATCGACAGCCGATGGCCTAGTCCGGTGGTCACGCTGAACCGTGCGGTCGCGGTGGCGATGGTCAATGGTCCGCGTGCGGGTCTCGCGGTGCTCGGCACGCTCGACGACGACGACCGAATGGCACACAACCACCGGCTCGAAGCCGTGCGCGCGCACCTGCTCGAGCTCGCAGGCGAACCCGTGCCCGCGCGCGAGTCGTATTTACGCGCAGCACGAATGACGGCGAGCATTCCCGAGCAGCGCTACCTGTCCCTACGCGCGGCCAAGCTGCGCCCGCGTTAGGCCGATCGCTGTGGCCTGAACGGTACGACCGTACCGGGCGACCTAGCCGCCCGAGCAGCGCGAACCGCATAGGGCGCCAACCGGAATCCGATCGTCTGATCGGATGCCAGGTACCTGAGATCGGGTAGCCGGTTGTGGACGAAGCCGATTGCGAGACGGCTGTTTCGATCAGCCCAACCCATCGACCCGGCGAGTCCGACGTGGCCGAACCCGCGCTGCGCACCAGGTACCGGGATCGAGTGGTAGCCGAGCCGCCACGCAAACGGGAGATACAAGGTCCGGTCCAATTGCCGGGTCTGTACGTGCGCGAGTTGCCGGACGCGTTCGGCGGACAGGAAGCGTCCGTTGGGGGACTGGCCGTCGCAGGCGATCGCGCTGTAGATCGCGCCGAGCGCGCTCGCGGTCACCATGGCGTTTGCAGCAGGCATCTCCGTGTCGAGGATCCGCGGAGAGTCGACGTCGAGCAGGCTCTCGAAGCCGGGGACGAAGACGGTCCGCATGAACGCGCCGAGCGGTCCGGGGATGGTGACCGTACGCGGCGCGAATCTGCGACCGGCCCGGCTGTTCATAGCTCCCATCGATCCCGCGAAGCTGGATGCGACGGTCGGTGCGCCAGCCGGCGGGGTACCGAGGTAGATGCCCTCGACTCCGAGCGGGTGTGCGATCTCGGTGCGGAAGAGTTCTGCCATCCCTTTGTCGGTGACGGACCGAGCCAGGCCGGACATCAGCCAGCCGTAGGTGAGGGAGTGGTAGGCGGGCCGACCCAGCAACACACTCGGTTTCGCCGCCGCGAGCCGTTGCTCCATGAGGCGATGGTCGAGCAGTTCGTCGGCATTGGCTGCGAGCGAACTGAGTTCCGACAGTCCGGCGCTGTGGCTCATCAATTGGCGGACCGTGATTCGCGATTTACCGTTCGCACCGAATTCGCGCCAGTACTCAGCGACGGGGGCGTCGTAGTCGATGAGTCCACGATCTGCCAGGCGGTGGATGACCGTCGACGCGATGCCCTTGGACGCGGAGTACGGCATCGCGGCAGTATTGCTGTCCCACAATGTTTTTCCGGCTCGGTCCGAGGTTCCCGCCCAGATGTCGACGACCTGCTCGCCGTCGAGATAGACCGCTAATGCGCCGCCGCCGCGACCGCGGGCAAAGTGGCGAGCAAACGCCGTCGCGACGGATCCGAACTTGGGATCAGCATGTCCGCCGACTCCTGGGGGGAGTGCGAACTCCTTGCCTCGATCAGCCATAGCCCTATTGCGCATGCGCTATCACCTCGTTGTGATATCTGTAGTCGTCGTTGACTACGGTTGTGGCCAGTCTGGCACAGGGCACGGTCGGCGGCCAGGCCACGCGCGGTGGTCACAGGCTTTGCCGAGGTAGCGCACACTGATGCAGTGATAAATGTCGAGGATCTGTTCGGCCAACTACGGCGTCGCCCCGACGTGGAAGCAGCGAACCTGTTCGCCGTCGATGCGGCAGATCGCCTCATTCTCGACCTCGCCGCCGACGATGTCGATGCAGCCGCTCCGGGCGCGTTGGCGGTGATCGGCGACAGCTACGGTGCGCTCACTCTGGGCGCTGCTGCGCGGTTCGGGTCCACCGGAATTCGGGTTCACCAGGACTTCGTTACCGGTGAGCAAGCGCTCGTCGCCAACGCGGCCGATGCAGAGCTGACCGGGGCTTTCCGGCATTGCGGCCTGAACGAGGACCTGCTCTCGGGCGCGACCGTCGTGCTGATGCGGTTGCCACGCAGTCTCGCCGAGCTCGCCGAAACCGCCGACGCGATCGCGCGCTTCGCCTCGCCCGAGGTCAAGGTATTCGCAGGCGGTCGTGACAAGCATCTGACGCCGGCGATGAACGAGGTCCTGGGTCGGTCGTTCGAGGTGGTCCAGCCCAGCCGTGGTCGACAGAAGTCACGCGTTGTCGTCGCCGCGACCCCGCGACCAGTCGGCGAGCCGGAGTTTCCGGTGAGCGCGCGCGAGGCCGACATCGACATGGAGATCGTCGCGCACGGAGCGGTTTTCGCCGGTACCAAGCTCGACCTGGGAACGCGCTTTCTGCTCGACTTCCTGCCGAAGATGAAGCGCTACGCCGAAACTGCGGTCGATCTCGGTTGCGGCACAGGCGTTCTCGCCGTTCAACTGGCACGGCAACGGCCGACACTGCGGGTGGTCGGTGTCGACGCGTCGGCTGCCGCGGTTGCCTCGACCTTGGCGACCGCGGAACGAAATGGCGTGGCCGACCGGGTCACCGCGGTCCGTGACGATGCGATGTCGTCGCTGGCAGACGGAAGTGTCGATCTCATCGTCTGCAATCCGCCGTTCCATGTCGGCGCTGCGGTGCACACCGGTCCGGCGTTGGGGATGTTCCGTGCCGCAGGCCGTGTGTTGCGACCCGGCGGAGAGCTGTGGACGGTGTTCAACTCGCACCTCAACTATCGAGGAGTGTTGGAACAATCTGTCGGACAAACCGACATCATCGGTCGCAATCCGAAATTCACCGTCACAAGGTCCCGCCGCGACCGGTAGAGTCCGAATTGTCCGTTCGTTTCCCCCAACGGGAACTCGCCTGGGCGTTGCATCGTTCAATCAGTAAGAATCGCTGCTATCGAGCTACGAGAAGGGATGAGTAAGGTGCGCACCTCCAGCAACCCGGTGTTCCGCAACCTGCCGCAACAGCAGGGCGGTGGATATGCCAACTTCGGCTCTGCGGCGGCAGGTGCCGGGCAATTCACCCAGCAGTTCGGCCAGGGTCAGCAATACGCTCCGCAGGATCAGTGGGCGCGTCCGCAGACTTCGCGGTCGATGACCATCGACGACGTCGTCACGAAGACCGGCATCACGCTCGCCGTCCTCGCAACCTCGGCGCTCGTCTCGTACCTCCTCGTCAACGGCAACTCGGGCCTCGCGGTGCCGTTCATGGTCGGCGGCGGTCTCATCGGCTTCGTTCTCGTGCTGATCGGCACGTTCGGCCGGAAGATGGACAACCCCGCTCTCGTGCTCTCGTACGCCGTCGCGGAAGGTTTCTTCCTCGGCGCGGTATCGCTCGTCTTCAGCGAGTACGTCAGCGTCGGCGGTCCGGGAATGATCGGTCAAGCGGTCCTGGGCACGTTCGGCGTCTTCGGCGGCATGCTGATCGTCTACAAGACGGGCGCCATCCGCGTCACGCCGCGCTTCACTCGGATGATCATCGGCGGCATCATCGGTGTCTTCGTGCTCATGCTCGGTAACTTGATCGCAAGCTTCTTCACCGACGGTGGCTTCGGCCTCCGCGAGGCTGGACCGATCGGAATCATCTTCTCCCTCGTCTGCATCGGCCTCGCGGCATTCAGCTTCTTGCTGGACTTCGACGCTGCCGACCAGATGATTCGCCAGGGCGCTCCCGAAAAGGCTGCCTGGGGCGTGGCATTCGGCCTCACCATCACCTTGGTCTGGCTCTACGTCGAGATCCTTCGCCTGCTGAGCTACTTCAACAGCGACTAGCAGTCCCTGACACACAGAACGGCCCCGCGAAAGCGGGGCCGTTTTGCTTACCTCTCTGAGACCGCCGAGCGGGCGGATTTGCAAACATCGCCTGAATCCGCCCGAGACGCGACGCGCAAAACCGCCCCCTCGACGACGAACTTTTAGCTGAGGCGCTCCAGAACCATCGCCATGCCCTGGCCGCCACCGACGCACATGGTTTCGAGGCCGAAGGTCTTGTCGTAGGTCTGCAGGTTGTTGAGCAGCGTGGCGGTGATGCGAGCGCCGGTCATGCCGAACGGGTGGCCGAGGGCGATGGCGCCGCCGGAGACGTTCAGCTTGTCCTCGTCGATCTTCAGTTCGCGAGCCGAACCGAGCACCTGGACCGCGAAGGCTTCGTTGATCTCGAACAAGTCGATGTCACCGATCGTCTTGCCCGCCAACGCCAGCGCCTTCTTGGACGCCTCGATGGGACCCAGGCCCATGATCTCGGGGGACAGGCCGGTGACCGCGGTCGACACCACGCGGGCCAGCGGAGTGAGGCCGAGTTCCTTTGCCTTCGTGTCGCTCATGATGACGATTGCAGCTGCGCCGTCGTTCAGCGGGCAGGCGTTGCCAGCGGTGATGGTTCCGTCTGGACGGAAGACCGGCTTCAGCTGGGAAACCTTTTCGTAGGTCGTGCCCGCGCGCGGACCGTCGTCCTTGGACACGACAGTTCCGTCGGCCAGGGTGACCGGAGTGATCTCACGCTCGAAGAAGCCTGCGTTGATGGCTTCCTCGGCCTTGTTCTGTGACCGCACACCCCAGTGATCCTGGTCTTCACGGCTGATGCCGGTCAGCTGGACGACGTTCTCGGCCGTCTGGCCCATCGCGATGTAGGCGTCGGGGATCAGGTCGTCCTCGCGCGGATCGTGCCACGTCACGCCGCCGAGTGCGGCTGTCGCGGTGCGGGCTTCGGCGTCGGCGAACAGCGGGTTCTTGGTGTTGGGCAGGCCGTCGCTGCTTCCCTTGCCGAAGCTCGACACGGTCTCGACGCCGGCGGAAATGAAGACATCGCCCTCGCCTGCCCTGATTGCGTGCATCGCCATGCGGGTGGTCTGCAGCGACGACGAACAGTAGCGGGTGATCGTGGTTCCTGGGAGGTGGTCGTAGCCGAGCTGGACGGCGACGACGCGGCCGAGGTTGTAGCCCTGCTCGCCGCCGGGGAGACCGCAGCCCAGAATCAAGTCGTCGATTTCGGTGGGGTCGAGCGCGGGCACCTTGGCAAGTGCGGCCTTCACCATCTGCGCGGTCAGGTCGTCGGCGCGCATGCCCACGAGTGAGCCCTTTCCTGCGCGGCCGATCGGTGAGCGTGCGATGGAGACGATTACGGCCTCAGGCATGTGAGCTCCTATTTGTGTGTGGGCCCGACGCTTGAATTCGCGGGCGCAAGTCTCGAAACCGAATCTACGTTGCCCTCGTGGCGCCGCAGGAACCGGTTCGCCGACTCCGTCGCACGGCTGATCAGGCGCCGACTTTCGGCGGCTTCGGACAGGGTGGGAAGTGTCGGAAGCGGGCCGCCGCGCCACTCGCCGAGTGCACTCGCGAGGACGGGCAGAACGAGCTTCGCGGCCAGTTCGTAGCCGGCGGCGGAGGGGTGGAAACCGTCCGAGGAGAACATCCTGTCCGGTGCTGCGAGGAACTCGGGTGAGAGCAGGTCGGCCATGGCGACCGGATGCCCGCCTGCTGCTGTTGTCTCCGCGGATTGGGCACGCGCAAGTAGCAGGCCCCATTCCCGCACCACCGTGCGGAGCGGCTGGGGGATGGCGGTGACGATTCCAAGGTCCGGGCACGTGCCGACCACAACGACGGCACCGCTTTGACGCAGCCGTCGCACCGCGTCGCCGAGGCGCTCGGCGGAGCGTCCGATCGAGTGCTTCTTGGTGACGTCGTTTGCGCCGACGAAGATCACCGCAGCATCCGGCGGTCGTCCCGCGACGAACATCGCGTCGACCTGGCCCTTCAGCCCTTTCGACGTCGCGCCCGAGATGGCCTTGGTGCTCAGGCGGATTCGTTTTCCAGTTTCTTCGGCAAGACCACGCGCAATCCGCACTCCAGGAACTTCGTCGGCGACGACGCAGCCGAGCCCCGCAGCCGTCGAATCGCCGAAGATCATCAGGTAGATGTCGTACTGAGCGCCCATGCGCCATGGTTCGGGTTTGCCGCTGCCCGCGACGTAAATGCCGTCCGCTTCAGGCGGTTTCGCGGTGTTGCGGCCGATCACTCCGCGCGCGGCGCTCGCCTGCGACATCAAGTGTTTGTACGCGGCCCACGACACCGTCCCCGCGCTCGAGCCGGCAACCACGGTTGCAGCTCCGGTGGCTACCGCGGTTCGCCATCCCGTGACAGACATTGCTGATGCACCTTTCGAAATCGGTCAGGCAACACAAATCTAACCGCTTTCGACCGCCTCCGCCCGGAGGTCCCGCGCACTCTGGGAACATGGGGGCATGCGCATCGCAGATCACATCACCGATCTCATCGGCAACACACCCCTGGTCAAGTTGTCCTCGGTAGTCGGAAGCAACGCAGGCCTCGTAGCCGCGAAAATCGAGTACATGAATCCGGGCGGGAGCTCGAAAGATCGAATCGCGGTGAAGATGGTCGACGCCGCCGAGAAGTCGGGCGCGTTGAAGCCGGGCGGAACGATCGTCGAGCCGACGTCCGGCAATACGGGAATCGGTCTTGCCCTCGTCGCGCAGAAGCGCGGCTACAAATGCGTTTTCGTGTGCCCGGACAAGGTGGGTGAGGACAAGCGCAACGTCCTCAAGGCCTACGGCGCCGAAGTCGTCGTCTGCCCGACCGCCGTGGCACCGGAGCACCCGGACAGCTACTACAACGTCTCCGACCGCTTGGTCCGTGAGATCGAGGGCGCCTGGAAGCCGGACCAGTACTCCAACCCAGGTGGTCCGGAGAGTCATTACGAGACGACAGGTCCGGAGATCTGGCGAGACACCGACGGTAAGGTCACGCACTTCGTCGCCGGAGTCGGCACCGGCGGCACCATCACTGGCGCAGGGCGGTATCTGAAAGAGGTATCCGGCGGCAAGGTCAAAGTCGTCGGGGTGGACCCCGAAGGCTCGGTGTACTCGGGCGGCACAGGTCGGCCGTATCTCGTCGAAGGTGTCGGCGAAGATTTCTGGCCATCGGCGTACGACGCCAGCATTCCCGACGAGATCATCGCCGTATCCGACGCCGATTCGTTCGACATGACGAGGCGGCTGGCTCGCGAGGAAGGACTCTTGGTCGGCGGGTCGTGCGGCATGGCGGTCGTCGCGGCGATCGAAGTTGCCGAACGGGAAGGACCGGATTCGCTGGTCGTCGTGCTGCTGCCCGACGGTGGCCGCGGCTATTTGTCGAAGATCTTCAACGACAAGTGGATGTCGTCCTACGGCTTCCTCCGCACGCGACTCGACGGCAAGACCGACGTGCCGACGGTCGGCGACGTGTTGCGCGGCAAGTCGGGCGAACTGCCGGCCCTCGTGCACACGCACCCGTCGGAGACCTTGCGCGACGCGATCGAGATCCTTCGCGAGTACGGCGTATCGCAGATGCCGGTGGTCGGTGCCGAACCACCCGTCATGATGGGCGAGGTGGCAGGCAGCGTCTCCGAACGCGACCTGCTCTCGGCGGTGTTCGAAGGTCGTGCGGCACTTGCCGATCCGGTGTCGAAGCACATGAGTGCCCCGTTCCCGCTGATCGGCGCGGGCGAGCCGGTGAGCGTCGCGACGAAATCGCTGGGTGAGACCGACGCCTTGATGGTTGTCGACGACGGCAAGCCGGTCGGCGTGATCACCCGGCACGATCTGCTGGGTTTCCTCAGCGGCGGCGCGTAACAGTCACTGCCACTTCTGCACGTTTTCCACCGACTGGATGTCTTTCGCGACGAGCGTACGGTCCTCGTCCGAGAGTTCGATTTTTTGCAGTTCGGTGAGGTACTCGCGAGAGCGTTCGGGTTCGTTCTTGGCACTGGCGATTTCGGCGAGCGCGGCTAGGGCACGGACCCTGTCGACCGCCGGAGCGTCGGGGCCGAACCGCGCGAGACCGACTTTCAACACTCTCGACGCCGCTTTGTCGTCGTTCTTGAAGTCGCGCAGGATTCGGGCATTGTCGACGACCTTGGCCAGCCCCGTCAGCTCCTTCGAGCCGCCGTACTCGAGGTCGGTCGGCTCGTCCCGTTGGACGTAGAGCACCGACGTTCCGGTTGGATCGACGATCGTGAACCTGCTTTGCCCTTCCCGAAATCGGGTGATGCGGGGTGTTCCTTTGGCGGGAATCTTGCCGTAGTGACTGCGCAAAGCCGCGGTGAATTCACGGTGGTAGGTCGCGACGTCGTCGACCATGATCAGGCATCTGCTTGCCAGTGCGCGGGCGTCGACATCCTTTGGCGGCGAATAGAAATGCAGGTCGAACGACCCGCGCCGGACGGCGCCGTAGAGGTACGGCTTCGTCTGCTCGTAGGTCACCTCGAACCCCAGGGTTTTGTAGAAGGCGAGAGTTTCGTCGAGGTCTGCGCAGGGGAGCATGGGGATCGCAGTTTCGTTCACATCGACTCCTGGTAATCAAGTTTGATTAGACAGGCTAGCTCCCAGTTTTGCCGGAAGTCAAACTTGACTACCGACGGGGGAGTGACACACACTCCTTCCATGTCAGCAGTGCGGCTGCTCGTCCTGGGAGTGATCCGACAGCATCAGCCGGTGCATGGTTACGCCGTGCACCGCGAGCTGGCGTCGTGGCGCATCGAGACATGGACGAACGTGAAGCCGGGTTCGGTCTATCACGCTCTGAAGCAGCTCACCAAGGAAGGAAGGTTGCGCGAAGCAGGCACGGAAGCGAGCACCACGGGCCCGGGGCGAACGCTGTACGAAGTCACCGAGGCGGGGGAGTCCGAATTCGTCGAATTGCTCGAAGCAGCGCTCGTCAGCATCGACATGGAGGAACTCGGCGCAGGGATTGCGTTCATGCAAACGCTGCCTCGCCAGCAGGTCATCACGTTGCTGCAGGAACAGCGTCGCCGCAGCGTCGAAGCGCGTGACAGTTTGACCGACATGAAGGCGACGTACCCCGACGCTTACGAGGCTCCCCACTCGCGCGACCTGCTCACGCTGTGGAGTGGGTCGTTTTCCGCGATCGCCGCTTGGACCGACGACCTCGTCGGTCGCCTCGAAGCCGGCGAATACCGCATGGCGGGGGAAGGCTGACCTCAGCGGAAGGCGCTCGACCCCGTCAACGCCTGACCGATCACCAGCTGATGGACCTCGGCCGTGCCTTCGTATGTGAGCACCGATTCGAGGTTGTTCGCGTGCCGGAGCACCGGGTACTCGAGGGTGATTCCGTTCGCACCCAAGATCGTTCGGCATTCTCGAGCGATCTTGATTGCTTCGCGAGTGTTGTTCAATTTGCCGACGCTGACCTGTTCCGGACGCAAGGTTCCGTTGTCTTTCAGGCGACCCAGGTGCAGGGCAAGCAGCTGACCCTTGCCCAATTCGACCGCCATGTCCGCGATCTTGGCTTGGGTCAGCTGGTATGCGGCAAGCTTCTTTTCGAAGACGTCGCGAGTCTGGGAGTACTCGATGGCCGATTCGAGACAGTCACGAGCGGCGCCCATCGAACCGAAGATGATGCCGAAACGGGCCTCTGACAGGCAGCCGAGCGGTCCGGCGAGACCGCGGGCGTCGGGCAGCAAAGCCTCTGCTGGGAGTCGGACGTCGTCGAAACTCAGCTCGGCGGTGATCGACGCACGCAACGAGAGCTTCTTGTGCATCTCGCGCGAGGTGAAGCCCGGGGAATCGGTGGGGACGATGAAGCCCCGAATTCGGTCGTCGGTCTGAGCCCACACGATCGCGATGTCGGCGACGGTCCCGTTGGTGATCCACATCTTCGAGCCGTTGAGTACCCAGTCCGAACCATCCTGGCGAGCGCGAGTACGCATGCCGCCGGGGTTGGAGCCGAAGTCGGGTTCGGTCAGGCCGAAACAGCCGAGCGTCTCGCCTGCCGCCATGCCGGGCAGGTAGCGCTGCTTCTGCTCCTCTGTGCCGTACTTGTAGATCGCGCTCATAGCGAGTGATCCCTGGACCGAGATCATGCTGCGTGCGCCCGAATCGGCGGCCTCGATCTCCAAGCAGGCGATACCGTACGCCGTTGCCGACGTGCCTGCGCAGCCGTAGCCGTGCAAATGCATGCCGAACAGGCCGAGTTTGCCGAATTCCGGCGCCAGGTCGCGGACAGGGAAGGTGCCCGATTCGAACCAGTCCGCGACGTGCGGACGGAGGCGTTCGGCGGCGAACTTGCGTACCGTCTGCGCGATCTCGCGCTCTTCCGGTAACAGAAGCGAGTCGATTGCGAACAACTCATCGACGGTTTGCGTTGTCATATATGCAAGATACGACAAGGCCTCTGTTGACCAATCGTCAATAGTTGAGAAATGGGCGAGAGTGCCCTACCGTGATGCGACAACATCGGACAAGCGTCCAGGACGCTCGTTCGGGATCCTGAAAGGGCCATCATGCCGCAACGACGCGGATATGCAGCTGGTCCGACGCGCAACAGCGCGTCGGTCGAACCCGTGACCACCCACTTCGGTGGTGGCAGTCCGGTGTCCAAGATCGTGGATCGCGTACTCCGAAGCACGGTGAAGCCGGTGATCTCCGTGTGGTCGAAGGCACCCGACCTGCCGTGGCCCTACGCCGTCGTCGACTACTTGGGTCGCCCCCTCACACGAGTCCGCGGCACGACTGTGCGCTCGATTCGACTCCGCAACTGCAACGCCGAGATCGTCACGCCTCCAGGAGAGGCGCCCGTCCGGACGATGCTCTACCTGCACGGCGGCGCCTTCCTCGTCGGTGGCCGTCATCTCCATCGGCAGCTGATTTCGAGGATCGCCGATATCACGCGTTCGTCGGTGCTCGCCGTCGATTATCGGCAGATGCCGAAACACGCTGTCAGCACGTCGGTCGAGGATTGCGTCGACGCGTACCGGCATCTGCTCAGTGAAGGCCACGCGCCGGAGGACATCGTCATTGCGGGCGATTCGGCTGGCGGCTATCTCACGTTCATGACCGCGATTGTCGCGATCGAAGAAGGACTCCCGGCGCCCGCCGCCCTGGTGGCGCTCTCACCGTTGACCGATCTCGAGATGGCCGACAAGCTCGGGGCGCCGAGTTCCGAGACGTGCTCGATATTCCCTCGCCACACCGCCCCCGCTCTGTACGGGATGTATCAGGCCATCGAGACGCGGTCCGGGTCGAAGCGTCGCACCGGCAGCGCGTCGCCGGTCGATTGCGACTTGCACGCATTGCCGCCGACGCTGATCCAGGCGAGTACCACCGAGATGTTGTATCCCGATGCCATGTTGATGGCACAGCGGTTGATGGAAGCGGGCGTCCCGGTGGAATTGCAGACCTGGGACGGCCAGGCGCACGTCTTCCAAGCAGGCGCAGGCATCATGCCCGAAGCCGCGCACGCGGTCGCCAACATCGGTGAATTCATCGAGCGGGTCATGCCGGTCGGCGCCGCAGCCGATCTGCGCGCGATCGGCTGACACCCACCCAGGGTCGTGAGTCTTTTAGGAGTCCAGAGACTCCTAAAAGACTCACGAGGGTCAGGCGGGACCGTAGTTCAGGTGCGCCACGCCGTTGGCGTAGACCTCGCTGTCCTTGAGAGCGAGCTTCACACCGTCGCTTCCGAACAGCCGTGCACCTTCGCCGAGTGCGACGGGGTAGACGAACAGGTGCAGGTCGTCGACGAGACCCTCCTGCAGCAAGGCGCGAACGAGAGTCCCGCTGCCACTGATGTAGATGCCGCCGTCCGTCTCGTCCTTGAGCTTGCGGATCGCATCGGCGTCGTACGCACCGAGTCGCGTGGAGTTGGCCCACTCGACATTCGGTTCCTGCGAGCCGACGACGTACTTCTGGGTCTCGTTGAAGAACGGTGCGCCCGGATCCTCCTCTGGCGTGCGTGTCGACCACGCGGGCGCGAACATCTCGAACGTCTTACGGCCGAGCAAGATCGCCTTGGACGTGCTCGTGAACGCGCCGATGGCTTCGCCCATCTTCGGGTCGAAGCCGTATTCGGCTGTCCAGGACGGGTTTTCGAACACCCCGTCCAGTGAGATGAACTCGTGAACTGCGATGGTGCCCATAACAAATCCCCTCGATCAACTTCTGCCCGATACAGACCACCGAAATATACAAGTCGGTGTCGAGCCTAGGTCGGGGTGATCTGAGCACCCGTCCGGGCTGCAACGGTCGCCACGAAATTGTTGTGCGCTCGCCCAACCAGCGGACCGTACTGGAATAGCCGCGAACGGATCCCGACGTCGATGCGACTGCCGTTCGGAACCGAAGTGACGTCGACCGGAAACAAGAAACCCCAGGAGAAGAACGAGGGCGTCGTCGCAAAGACGGCCCCGAACGGGCCTACGTCGTGGACCTGATAACCCGTCAGGGGTTGCTGCGTCAGCGCGGCGACGGTCTGGCCGGGCTGGATAGGGGAGTGCAAGACGATGCGTCTGTTGCCGATCGTGGTTTTGCCGACCTTTCCCTTGCGGCTGAACGCGATCGAATAGCAGACGACCAGATAGAGCGCCGCGACAACCAACGCGACGTAGATGAAAGTCATTTTGCCGATCCCCTCTCGTATGAGAAGAAATCTATCGTGTGCGTCGGTCCGCCGCGGTGCGGCGCTCGATGCCGCTGCGTCGTTCGAAACCGCTGCGACGATCGCGCCGAAACCCGTGACCCTGCGGCAGCTGTGACAGCGCGACCTGGTGGACCTGGCCGTCGTCGGACGGTAGGTCGACACCCGATAGGTCGGCGACGACGCAGTCTCGACCGAGGCGCTTCGCCTGATACATCGCACGGTCCGCGGCCGCGACCATCGCATCCAGGAGAGCGGGTAGTCGATGCCTGCTTGCGACGAACTCGGAGCCCGATATGCAGGAAACTCCGATACTGACGGTGACTGGAGCGGTCTCGACGGGTGCGGCGAGTGCTGCGCGAATCCGTTCGGCCACCGCCTCCGCGTTTGCTCGCGGCAACACGTCGACGAGGACGAATTCCTCGCCACCGAAACGCGAGAGTACGGCGCCCCCACGGATGACGGACTTGATTCGCCGTGCCGATCGGATCAGGACCTCGTCGCCGACCGCGTGCCCGTGCTCGTCGTTGACGTTTTTGAATCGGTCCAGATCCAACACCATCACGACGACATCGACGCCGCCGGACCCCTCGGGGAAAATCAGGTCACCTGCGTGCAGGTACAGACCTCGCCTGTTGAGCAAGCCCGTCAGCGAATCGACCAGCGAATTGTCGGCGTCGGACCGAACCATCCAGAAGCCGATCTGCAACGCGGGCGGTGCGGCGACGATGATCACGAGCGATGCGATGGTCTGCGCGATGGCCAACGCGGGATCACCGTCAGGTCCAGTGCCGACAGCGATCGCGAAGAGCGTCGCCGACGCGAGCACCCACACGGAGTGCGCCGCGAGCATCCGAGGACCGTGGAAGAAAACGACATACAGCGAGATCAGGACCAGCGAGTTCAGTCCGTACATCCCGACGAATCGGTCGCTGTATTGCCAACTCACCGTCGTGATTCCGACGTCGGCGCAGGCCACGAACAGAATCGACATCCGCCGCGACGGCCAGCCGTAGATCGCCCATCGTGCCGCAAAAACCCCGCCTGTCACCGCGGACCCGCCGACGATCGTCTTGCCGATCACCCCGTGCGGACCCGCAGGTGTGAACAGCATGACGACCGCGACGGTGCCCAGAGCGAACGCGCAGAGAGTTACCAGCCAGCGAATGGATTGCTCCATCGATCGAGGCTCGAAGTAATCGAGCACCCACCGATAGTCCGCTCGCGAAGTCCACCACTCCCGGACCAATGCAAGCATTCGATGATCTTGCCCGAATACCTTCCGAAAGTGGTAGCAACTGACGCACGTCCGATGCGAGCTCCTAGCTACCCCTTCACCGCGCCCGCGGTGAAGCCGCTGACGAATCGGTCGAGGAAGAGGTTGAACACGAAGGCGATCGGTACCGCGACGAGAACCGTGGCGCCGAGCAATTCCTGCCACGAGAACACGTCGCCGAGGACCAAGTCGGCAGGCACTCCGGTGCTCACGGTCTGCTGGTCGGTCGGCGCGATGAACGCCAAGGCGTAGATGAATTCGCTGGCAGTCAACGTGAACGCGAAGACGACGACCGCGACGATGCCAGGAAACACCAGCGGCAGGACCGCCCGAACGATGGCCGAGAGCCGGCTGTAGCCATCGACCATCGCTTGTTCTTCGATGTCCTGCGGCACGCCTTTGAAGAAGCCCATCAAGAGCCAGATCGAGACGGGGATCGTGATCGTCGGATAGATGACCACCAACGACCACGTCGAATCCTGCAACCCCAACGCAACGACCACACGTGACAGCGAGAGGAACAGCAAACTCGGCGGCACCAGATACACGAGGAAGATGCCGATTCCCATCCAGCCTGCCCAGGGCCGGTTGAGCCTGGCCAGGGCATATGCGGCAGGGAGGCCGAGCGCCAACGTGATGGCCACGACCAAGAGTCCGACCCACAAGGTGTTCCACACGAACGTCGGAAACCCGGTGTCGGTGAACAGGAAAGCGATGTGATCGAGCGTCGGCGGCTTGTTGAACCAGAACGGATTGTTGGTGGGTTTGATGAGGTCGGTGTCGAGTTTGAGCGAGTTCAGCGCCGCCCAAAGGAACGGTCCGGCACACAGCAACGCGGCGGTTATCGCTGCGACGTAGACACCGACTCGACCGGCCACATATCGACGTGCGTACTTGCGGCGCAAGACGGCCGCGTCACGAGCGGCTGTCATCGGACCTCGATTCGACGGACCGCACGCAGAATCCCCACGGCAGCGGCCAGCAGGAGCGGAAACAGGAACAACGCGATCGCCGCGCCTTGTCCGATGTCGCCGCCCTCGATGCCCCGGTTATATGCCCAACTCGCCAGCACCTGGGTGCCGTTGTTCGGATCGCCGCGGGTGACGATCCGCACGACCGCCATGTCTGTGAACGTGAAGATCGCCGCGAACAGTGCGGCAACGCCGAGGACAGGAAGGGTCAACGGGATCGTGATCTCGAACATTCGGCGCCAATACCCGGCGCCGTCGACCCGCGCTGCTTCGTCGACGTCCTTGGGAATGGCGATCAACCCGGCGAGGGTGATCACCGCGCCGAGCGGGACCAGCCGCCAGACCTGCACACCGATCACCGACACCATCGCAAGGTGCGGATCGGCAACCCAGTACAGGTTCTCCTTGATGATGCCCAGTTCCTTGAGCGTCCAGTTGATCGGCGAATAGACGTTGTCGAGGATCAGCCGCCAATCGATCGACGACAACGCGACCGGCGTCGTCCATGGCAGCAGAATGAGAAACCGGACAACCCATTTGCCGCGGAAGTCGGCGAGCAGGATGTTGGCGAGCACCTTGCCGAGGATGACGACCAATACGACGACAGCGACAGTGATCACGAGTGTGTTCTGGAGCGATTTCCAGAAGACGTGGTCGGCGAACGCTCGCCGGAAATTCTGCAGACCCACGAAGTCGAACGAGGGGTCACCGGACGTGACGTCGGAGAGTGCAAACCCCACGGCGAGGCAGAACGGGAAACCGACCAGCGCGACGATGTAGACGACGCTCGGCAACATGAACGACCACGCCAGCGCACCTTCGCGGTCGGCGAACTTGCGGCGGTTGCTCATGCGCCGAGCGCAATCGGTTCGGTCTTGTTTCCCGACTCTGCGTCGAAGAATCGAAGCTGCCGACGGTGCACCGCGAAGTCGTGCGTCTCGCCTGCCGCAATCGGAGTTTCGACGGTGGACGGTAGCCGCGCGATGACCTTGGTCGGCTCGCCGACGCCCGCGACCGTGCCGTGAATGTGCCGGTCACCGGAAAGGTACTCGATGCGGTCCACCGCCAGCGCCATCCGCGCGCGATCCTCGCTGGTGACGACCTCGACCGGAAGCAGATGCTCAGGTCGGAAGCCGACGAGGTGCCCGTCGCGGGGCACCAAGTTCATCGGCGGTGAACCGATGAACGTCGCCACGAACGTGTCGGTCGGGTGGTCGTAGATCTCGGCGGGTGTGCCGATTTGGCGAACCTTGCCTGCTGCGAGGACGGCGATGCGGTCGCCGAGACCCATCGCTTCGACCTGATCGTGGGTCACGTAAATCGTCGTCGTCCCGATGCGCTGTTGAAAATGTTTCAGTTCGTCACGTGCGCTCGTGCGTAGTTTGGCATCGAGGTTCGACAGCGGCTCGTCGAGCAGGAACACGTGCGGCTCGCGAACCAGCGCGCGCGCCAACGCAACTCGTTGCCGCTCGCCACCCGAGAGCTGGCGTGGCTTCCGGTCGAGCAAGTGCTCGATCTCGAACATCGCGGCGGCTTCCCGTGCCTTGGTTTCGCGCTCGGCTTTCGACATCCGCCCGGCTTTCAGCGGGAAGACGATGTTGCCGAGCACCGATTTATGCGGGTACAACGCGTAGCTCTGGAAGACCATCGCGATCTGCCGGGCTCGCGGCGGTAAACCGTTGACGACCTCACCGTCGATCAGGATCTCGCCGCTCGTGGGCTCTTCCAGACCCGCGATGCTGCGCAACAACGTCGTTTTGCCGCACCCCGACGGACCGAGCAGGACCAGGTATTCGCCGTCCTTCGCCGTCAGATCGATCCCGTCGATCGCATTGCCGTCGCTGCCGTCGAACTTCTTGACCAGGTTTCTGACTTCTACCGCTCCCACTGCCTATATACCCCGTCGCTTCGCTCGCCCCGTCAGGAGATCAGTCCGTTGGCGCGCCACTTGTCATAGATCCGAACCATCTGCTGCTCGGCATCGGCGATCGCGTCCTTTGCGCTCAGTTCACCCTTGGCGACCTTGGCGAACATGTTCGGAATGACGAAGGTGCCGAACACTTCTCCAGTCGCGGCGCTGGCGCCGCCGGGGTAGCCGATGTTGACACTCCAAGGCTCGGCATCGACGAGAACCTTCAGCTTGTCCGCAGGCTTCGCCCCGAACGGGTCGTCGCTCAGCCACGTGTTCTGGTCCGGAACGCGACTGGGGTAGCCGGTGAGGTCGTACAGCTTGGACGCGTACGTCGCCGCCGCATAATTCTCCGTGCAATGCAGCAAAAACTCCTTTGCCGCGTCCGCCTTGGTGGAGAACTTGGGCACGATCCAGTTGTAGAGAACGTGCTGTGCCGCGAGTGCCGCCTTCGGTCCCTGCAACGCCTTCGTGAAGTAGACGTCGTCGGCGATCTCGGGATTCTTCTCCTGCGCGGTGCGCCATGCGGAAATCGAATTGACGATGTAGGACAGCTGGCCTGCGACCAAGCCCTGATTGTTGCTGGCGGCGTCCCAGCCGAAGACCTCCGGCGTCATCGTGTTCTCGTACAGCTTCTTCATGTAGTCGAGAGCGGCGACCGTCTCCGGCGAATTGATCGAGATCTTGCCCTCGGCGTTCTGCTCGGATGCGCCGAACGACCACATCAGCGAGCGGAGCACCATGTTCGAGTCGACCTCTTGCGACATACCAAGGCCGAGCGGAATGTTGCGGCTCTTCTTGATCTCGGTTGCACCACTGAGCAATTCGTCCCAGGTCGACGGTCCGTTCGGGAAGCCGACCGGCTCCCACAACGACTTGCGATAGTTCCCCGGGTCGGGCACCCAGCCAGGCGAATACGCATAGAACTTGTTGGTGAAGGGGTTGAGGCTCGACTTGCGGCACAGTTCCAGCTGCGGACCGAACCGCTTCGTAGCTTCGTCGGTGACGTCTTTCATGTCGATTACCGACGGCTCGTACGACGCGAGCGGAGCGATGTATTCGATCAGGTCGTGACCGCTGTTGGCCTGGATTTCAGCGGCGATCCGCGCCGGTATCTCCTTCTGGTCGATGTGGTCGATGATGACGTTGACGCCCACCTTCGCGCCCCACGCGGCGGCGAACCCGTCGAACCAGTCGTCGTGGCTCGGAACGAAGTGCTTCCAGAGCAGAATCTTCAGGTCGCCGGACAACTTGGTCGTCGGCTCGGTGAACTTCTCTTCCGGGGCTGTGCCGGTCGATACCGGCGCATTGCTTTCCTCGCTCGCGCACGCGGATCCGAGCGTGGCAGCCAGTGCGCCGACGCCGGCGATTCGGAAGATGTCTCGCCTGGTGAAGGGCGCAGAAAGCGGATTCGAAGTCGTCGCCATGGCGGGTAACCCTATCGTCTGGATCGAGGTCACGGAACGGGAAAAGTTCGCCACGCCCGCGATGATCGCGACCCGCGCGGCGCCAACTAGTGTCGACGCTATGAGTGAGCAGCGAAGCAAGCTTGACGGGACGGCTTGGCAGGGCTTCACGACGCGTGCGGTCCATGCCGGGTTCGATCCAGACCCATTGACCGGTGCAGTGAACGTGCCGATCTACGCGAGTTCGACGTTCGCGCAAGACGGCGTGGGCGGACTTCGCGGCGGATTCGAATACGCCCGCACCGGAAACCCGACGCGGGCCGCGCTGGAGGCGAACCTCGCGGCGCTCGAATCAGGTAGCTACGCCAGGGCGTTCGCGTCGGGGATGGCGGCGACGGACTGCCTGCTCCGCTCGGCATTGCGCCCAGGTGACCACTTGGTCATCCCCAACGATGCGTACGGCGGCACGTTCCGGTTGATCGACAAGGTCTTCACGCAGTGGGGAATCGAATACAGCGTTGCGCCGGTCTCCGATGTCGATGCGGTCCGTGCTGCGATTCGACCCAACACCAAACTGGTCTGGGTCGAGACGCCGACCAACCCGTTGCTGAATATCGGTGATATCGAGGCGCTCGCCGAGGTCTCGCACAAGGCCGGCGCAAAGCTGGTCGTGGACAACACTTTCGCCTCGCCCTACCTGCAGCAACCGTTGACGCTCGGTGCGGATATCGTCCTGCACTCGACCACGAAGTACGTCGGTGGCCATTCCGACGTCGTCGGTGGCGCCCTGGTTACCAGCGACGACGAACTCGATACGGCCTTCGCATTTCTGCAGAACGGCGCGGGGGCTGTGCCGGGGCCGTTCGACGCCTACCTCACGCTGCGCGGCATCAAAACCCTTGCCTTGCGGATGGACCGGCACAGCGACAACGCCGAGAAGCTCGTCGAGCTTCTTGTCGGACATCCCAAGATCGAGCAAGTCATCTATCCGGGGCTGGAGAGCCACCCCGGTCATGCGGTCGCGGCGAGGCAGATGCGCCGCTTCGGTGGGATGATCTCGGTCCTCGTTCAGGGCGGCGCCGAAGGCGCTCGGCAATTCTGCTCGCGCACAGAGGTTTTCACCCTGGCCGAGTCGCTCGGTGGTGTCGAATCGTTGATCGAGCATCCGGCTGCCATGACGCATGCGTCGACCGAAGGGTCGGAGCTCGAGGTGCCCGCGAATCTCGTGCGTCTCTCGGTCGGGATCGAAGACCCCGAGGATCTGCTCGGCGACGTCGAAAACGCCCTGAGCTAGCAGCGACATGCTGACGCGCGCCGATATCGACGCAGCCGCTCGGCTGCTCGCGCCTGTCATCCGACGGACACCTGCATTGGCGTCGCGCGTGCTGTCGGAGCACACCGGTCACGACGTCTGGCTGAAGTGCGAAAACCTGCAGCACACAGGGTCGTTCAAGCCTCGCGGCGCATATAACCAGATCGCCAACCTGCCAGAGGCCGACCGTGCCAAGGGGGTCGTCGCGGCGAGCGCAGGCAACCATGCACAAGGCGTTGCCTGGTCGGCCGGGCAATTGGGAATTGTCTCGACGGTCTTCATGCCGGTGAACGCACCACTGCCGAAATTGGCCGCCACCAAGGCTTACGGCGCGAACGTCCACCTCATCGGGGAAACGATCGACGACGCCCTCGTGGCAGCGCACACGTTCGCTGCGGACACCGGCGCGATCCTGATTCACCCCTTCGATCACCTCGACATCGTCGCGGGCCAGGCCACCGTTGCCTTGGAGATTCTCGAGCAAGTCCCGGATGTGGGGACGATCGTCGTACCGACCGGTGGTGGTGGCTTGATTGCCGGCATCGCGGCGACGGTACGGCTGCAGGCACCCCACGTTCGGGTCATCGGGGTGCAGGCCGCCGACGCCGCCGCATGGCCGGGGTCGCTGGAGGCGGGCAAGCCGGTCCGGGTGAAGACGATGTCGACGATGGCCGACGGCATTGCGGTCGGGCTGCCCGGCGCGGTTCCGTTCGAGCACGTGTCGCAGTTCGTCGATGCCATGTTGACGGTCAGCGAGGACGCGTTGTCGCGCGCGCTGCTGCTCTGCATGGAACGGGCGAAGTTGATCGTCGAACCCGCTGGTGCCGCTGCCGTCGCGGCGTTGCTGACGCGTTCCCCAGCCGACCTCGCGCTGCAGGGTCGAGTGTGTGCGGTCCTATCCGGCGGCAACATCGACCCACTGGTCCTGACCCACGTCATCGCCCACGGGCTCCGCGCTGCCGGCCGGTTCCTCGCGGTCCGGCTGACGATCCCCGACCGACCGGGTGGGCTCAGCAAACTCCTCAACGTGGTCAGTGACAACGGCGCCAGCGTCGTCGACGTCGTCCACGCCCGGACTGCAGGCCGCCTCGCCCTCGACGAAGTCGAAGTGGCGCTGACCATGGAGACGCGCGGTCCATCGCATCGGGAAGCGGTCCTTGGTGCGCTGGTCCGCGCCGGTTTCGCCGTCAAGGTCGAGGAGTAGCGCGCAAAAAGCCGCCGACACCCCTCGGTGTCGGCGGCTATCGCAGGTGGATCAGCTGTGGTACGGCTCCGCGCTGACGAGGGTCACCTTCATGACGCCACCGTTGGGGAGGTTGTACTGCCGGGTGTCGCCGACCTTCGCGTCGATGAGTGCGCCACCGAGCGGTGAGTTGGGGGAGTAGACCTCGAGCTTCGACTCGCGGAGGCCCTCTTCGCGCGTCGCGATCAGGAAGGTTTCGGTGTCGGACTCGTCGCCGTCGTAGTAGACCTTCACGACAGAACCAGGCAACGCGACGCCGGACTGGGTAGGTGCTTCGCCGACCTTCGCGTTGTTCAGCAGTTCCTGCAGCTGGCGGATGCGGGCTTCCTGCTGGCCCTGCTCTTCGCGCGCCGCGTGGTAGCCGCCGTTCTCTTTGAGGTCGCCCTCTTCGCGCCGTTCGTTGATTTCGGCAGCGATGATCGGACGGTTGGCTATGAGCTGGTCGAGTTCTGTCTTGAGCCTGTCGTGTGATTCCTGAGTCAGCCAGGTCACCGTGGTCTCGGTCATCTCGAAGTCACTCCCTCTGAGTTGGTCCCCCCGCGTGGCGGGATCCCTTGTATTGCCACGTCGTATTGCCGCGTGACCGTGACAACGCTTGGCGGCCAACCGAATCTTGGAATGCTTCTTCGACCCGCTGGGCCCTCGAACCACGGCTATCGCCCGGCCACCAATGCAGCAAACACGGCCCCGAACCCCGGAACCGTGTATCCACATATTTTAGCACGCATGATGGAGGTGCTGTTCAGACAACCGTCGCGGACCGATCACGATCCGTTTGCTCTCAGTCTGCCTTCAAATATGCGGGCGGATCGAAGCTACACCCGTACACGTCGCCGGCTGCCGGAGGCTGCGACGTGCGGACCGTCGAATTCACCTCGACCGTCCCATTCTCGGACGGGCCGACGTACACCTCGCGCCTACCGGTCTCGGTGCCGTCCTGCGACCGCGCGCGGATGATGCAGACAACGGCGCGGGACGGATCCTTGCGAGTCACCGTGAACTTCATCGACAGAGTCGACGAGTTGACGGCATCGTAGGAAATCTCCTCGCTCGCCAGTTCCTGCGGACCGAATCGGAGGAATCCGAGATAGGCGATGCCGATGCCGATGAGGACGACAACAACGCCGAGCGCTATCGGAATCCACCGTGAGTGACGTGGGGGAGGTCCGTAGCGGTCCGCTGGTCTAGGGGGTATGGCAGAGGTCGGAACCATCGGGTGGAACTATAGGGGAGTGACCGACGGACCGCCGCTGCGGCTTGTCGAACAGTCCGATGCGAGAGGTGAACCGACACGTGAGCGGATTTCGGCTCATGGCAGTGCATGCCCACCCGGATGACGAATCCAGCAAGGGTGCCGCCACCATGGCTCGCTACGCCGACGAAGGCAACGACGTCCTTGTTGTGACGCTCACCGGCGGCGAACGCGGCGACATCCTGAACCCGGCGATGGACGTTCCCGGTATTGCCGAGCGGATGGACGAGGTCCGGCGCGAGGAAATGGCGGAGGCTGCCCGCATTCTTGGAGTACAGCAACGCTGGCTCGGGTTCGTCGATTCCGGTCTGCCGGAAGGCGACCCGTTGCCACCGCTGCCGGAGGGGTCGTTCGCGCTCGTCCCGTTGGAGGAATCGACCGAAGCGCTGGTGAAGGTCGTTCGCGAATTTCGCCCGCACGTGATGATCACCTACGACGAGAACGGCGGCTATCCGCACCCCGATCACATTCGCTGCCACCAGGTTTCGATGGCAGCCTACGAGGCAGCCGGTCAGGCGGACAAGTTTCCCGACGCAGGGGAACCGTGGACGGTGAGCAAGATCTACTACACGCACGGCTTCCTGCGTCGCCGGTTGGAACTGTTCAAAGAGGAGTACGACCAGCGTGGTGCGCCGTTCCCGCTCCAGGAGTGGTACGACCGATGGCGTCCTGAACACGGCGACCTGATGTGCCGCGTGACGACGCAAATCCAGTGCGGCAAGTACTTCTCGAATCGCGACGACGCATTGCGTGCACACGCGACCCAGATCGATCCGAACGGCCTCTTCTTCGCGATTCCGCTCGAGTTGCAGCAGCGGATCTGGCCGACCGAGGAGTACGAACTCGCGAAGACGCGGGTACGGACCTCGATTCCCGAAGACGACCTCTTCACGGGAATCAAACCTGACAACGAGGGCTCATCGTGACGTCGCTGCTGGCCTACGCCGTTCTTGCCGCGCCGAGCAACCCCCAGGGTCCGGAGTTCGGCAAGGCGTCGCCGATCGGTCTTGTCATCGTGTTGCTGCTGCTCGTGGGACTTGTGCTCCTGATCAGATCGATGAACAAGCGGATCAGGCGCCTGCCCGCCACATTCGACCCGCAGCGCCCCGAGCCCGACCAAGCCGCCGACGACGGCACCGACCCGGGCGCTGCCACCACCACGTCCTGAGCATGAGCGGCGTACTTTCGAGATCATGACGATTCGCGCAACGTGGAACGGCGTCGTGCTCGCCGAGACGGACGACACCGTGATGGTCGAAGGCAACCACTATTTCCCGAGGGAATCCCTGAAACCCGAGTACTTCAGCGACAGCAGCAAACACACTGTCTGCCCTTGGAAAGGGACGGCGTCCTACCTGTCGGTGAGCGTCGATGGTGCTCAAAACCGGGATGCTGCTTGGTATTACCCACAGCCGAAGAGTGCCGCGGCCAACATCGAGAACAGGGTCGCCTTCTGGCGCGGTGTCGTGGTCGAGCAGACTGCATAGATGAATCGGCTCGGCAGTACTCGCTACCCTCGGTGGCGACGTCAAGAGTTGCGCGGAGCGACCAGGCCTGCTTCATAGGCGAGAACGACGAGTTGGGCACGATCACGGGCATGGAGCTTGGTCATGGCCCGGTTTACGTGAGTTTTCGCGGTCAGCGGGCTGATGACCATGTGATCTGCGATCTCCGCGTTCGACAGTCCCGCGGCGACCAGGATCACTGCCTCCCTTTCGCGCGTGGTCAGCTCTTTCAGCCTCGTATCTGTGCTGCGGTTGAAGGGCTGCGAGACGTACCGGTTGATCAGTCGGCGCGTGATCGCGGGTGCTAGTAGCGCGTCGCCGCGGGCGGCGACGCGAATGGCATGTAAGAAGTCCTCCGGCCGAATGTCTTTGACAAGGAATCCGGCAGCGCCGGCGCGAAGCGCATCGAAGACGTATTCGTCCAAGCCGTAGTTGGTCAGAATGACGACGTGCACACCGGCAAGGGTCGGGTCTGCCGCAATACGCCGCGTCGCCTCGATGCCGTCGACAACCGGCATCTGAATGTCGATGAGCGCTATATCGGGGAGGTGCTGCCTGGCCAGCGCGACGCCCTCGGTCCCATCGGCAGCCTCACCCACGACCTCCATATCGTCCTCGAGGTCGAGGAGAGCGCGGAAACCGCTGCGAATCAGCGGTTGGTCGTCGACGAGCAGGACCCGGATCATGGCAAATCCATGGGGAGTTCGGCTAGGACGGAGAACCCGCCCTCGGTGCGTGGAGCGGCGTGCAGGCGACCACCGAGGGCGGTGACTCGTTCGCGCATCCCGAGCAGCCCGACGCCATGCTCCGGCATAGTTTCCGGCCTGGCTTTGCCGTCGTCGTCGACCCGTACGACCAAGGTGTCTGGACGGTAGTCGATACGGACCGTTGCCCTCTCGGCGGCGGCGTGCCGGGCAATATTGGTCAGCGACTCCTGCACGATCCGGTAGACAGTTCGATCCACTGCGGCAGGGAGGTCCTGGCGTTGCCCTTCGACCGTCAACGTCGTGTTCAAACCCGTGGCCCGAGCGCGCTCCACCAATTCCGGGACTTGGCTGAGCCCTTGTCGAGTGGCGACCCCGTCATCGCGCAGCGCTTCCAGTGTCGCCCGGAGTTCCCGGGCCGCCTCGCGTCCGGCCTCCCGGATTGCCAGGAGTGATTCCGGCACGGCTTCGCCGCGTTTCTGGGCCACGTGGACTGCGGCCTCGGATTGCACTTTGATGACCGAAATTTGGTGGGTGAGAGAATCGTGCAGCTCCCGCGCGATGTGTAGTCGCTCCTCGTCGGCGCGGCGTCGCGCAGTCTCGTCGCGCGTGCGCTCGGCTTCGTCTGCCCGCCGCTCGGCTTGCCGCACTGCTTCACCGGCAGCGCCGGCCGCGATCAGCCAGGCCAATTGGAGGGCACCCCGGGCCTGCGTGAACGCCTCACCCAGGGACCAGGTGGCGTGCGCAGCCAACATCGCAAACGGAAGGGTTGCCAGCATGATCACCGAACCCGCTGCGGCGATGAGGCGGTGTCCCGCTCGTACCGTTGCATACACCGCGACGAGATACGCGACCGCGGGCACCTCGAAACCGATTGCCTGGTAACCCAATACGCACAGCCCGGTCATGGCCAGCACGGTGACCGGAGCCCAACGGGCCGCAGCCAGCGCGAGCCCGCCGACTACCAACAGCGAATAGCCCAGCACGTCGAGATTCGTGGGGGAGTGCTGCCCTGACAGTCCCGCGACCAGCAGGATGACCGCCACTCCGCCGGCGACCACCGAGTCTCCGATACGGAGCCGTACTGGCAGACGGCAACTCATGCGTGCACCCTAGCTCGAAAACTAGGTGGGCAACTCCTGCTTACAGATGATCAATCGACTACTGCCGACGTAGTACTTCCGCGGCTTATACAGCGTCCGCAGCAGTCGGCTACGGCATTGGAGGCATAGCGAATTGTCCACGCTCGCAAGATGATCAGCGTTGGTGGTTGGGGACATGATCAACGGACTCGAAATCGTTCGACGAAGGAGCATCTCATGTCCGTCCGTAATCTGCCCGCTGTCGTAGCAGCCGCTGTGCTCGGTGCTATCGCGCTGGCGGCGCCGGCCACAGCCGCGGCCGAGCAGACCGCAGTCAGTGGGATTACCTCCGGGCGAGTCGGGCCCACCATTACCGCGCTTGTGGGACTGATCGGCGTAGTAGTCGGCAGCCTGACCCTCGCCCGCGCCGGGCGTATCGGCACTGGCAATGCACGGCGAGGGGCGATTGTGGCGCTGGGCTCGGGGCTGATCAGCGTGGCTCTCGGTGGACTGTTCGCGGCCATGGCCGACGGTGGTCCCGGCACTGGTAACGGGATAGTGGGTGCATACGTAGCAGTCGTGTTGGGGCTGATCGGCCTCGTTCTCGGCGGTCTGACACTGAACCGCTCGCGCGCCGCCAGTCCCACCCGCTGAACGCAACGACCGACATCGGGATCATGTGCAGACCATCTGCCGGGCCACCTTGTTTGCCTCGAGGTGTGGGAGGCTGGCTGTGTGAACCAATTGGGCAGTGCGACATCGCCGTACCTGCGTCAACACGCTGAGAACCCGGTCCACTGGTGGCAGTGGGGTGCCGAAGCACTCGCCGATGCCCAGCGTCGTGACGTCCCGATCCTGCTGTCCATCGGCTACTCCGCCTGCCATTGGTGCCACGTGATGGCGCACGAATCGTTCGAAGACCCCGCGACTGCGGCGGTGATGAACGAGTACTTCGTCTGCATCAAGGTGGACCGCGAGGAACGACCGGACATCGATGCGGTCTACATGAACGCGACCGTCGCCATGACCGGTCAAGGCGGCTGGCCGATGACCTGTTTCCTCACCCCAGATGCGGAACCGTTCTACTGCGGCACCTATTACCCGAAGACGCCTGCGCATGGCATGCCGTCGTTCACTCAGTTGCTGAATGCGATTGCCGAGACGTGGCGCGACCGTCGAGCCGAAGTGTTCGAAGTAGCAACCGGCATCGTCGACGCGCTGCGCAAGAACAACGGCGGATTGCCGGCCGGATCGCTGGAGATCAGTGCCGCGCTCCTGGACCATGCGGTCTCGGCGGTGTTGCGTGACGAGGACCGCGAGCACGGCGGATTTGGTCGCGCACCGAAATTCCCGCCGTCGGCGTTGCTCGAAGGCTTGTTGCGTAGCTACGAACGCACCCAAAATTCACGTGTCCTCGACGCCGTGGACCGAACGGCTGCGGCGATGGCTCGTGGTGGGATCTACGACCAGCTCGCTGGCGGTTTCGCGCGCTACTCGGTCGACGCGTTCTGGGTGGTGCCGCACTTCGAGAAGATGCTTTACGACAACGCGCTGCTCCTTCGTGCCTACGCCCACCTTGCCCGCCGGACCGATTCGCCTTTGGCCACTCGGGTGGCGGCCGAGACCGCGGGGTTCCTCCTCACCGACCTCGCGACCGACGAGGGGTGTTTCGCCTCGGCGCTCGATGCCGACACCGAGGGTGTCGAGGGTTCGACGTATGTCTGGACGCCTGCACAGCTGGTCGAGACGCTGGGTGCGGACGACGGTCGGTGGGCTACGGACCTGTTCGCTGTGACCGAGTCGGGCACGTTCGAACATGGCAACTCAGTTCTGCAGCTACCGAAGGACCCCACCGATCCGGAGCGATTCGACCGGGTCACCGCGGCCATGCGAGCAGTACGTGCGACGCGGCCGCAACCCGGTCACGACGACAAAGTCGTCACGGCGTGGAACGGCATGGCGATCACCGCACTCGCCGAAGGCGGGGCGGGTTCGGGTCGCGCCGACTGGATCGACGCCGCCGCGAAGTGTGCTCGCTACCTGCTTGATTCACATGTCGTCGATGGACGCGTCCGCCGCGCATCACTCGGTGGTGTGGTCGGCGAGGCAGCGGGCGTCCTCGAGGATTACGCCTGGTTGGCGACCGGACTGCTCGCCTTGCACCAAGCCACCGGCCAACTCGACTGGCTCACCGAAGCGCAGCACATTCTCGATCGCGCCATGGCGCATTTCGCGGTCCCTGACGAACCAGGCAGCTGGTTCGACACCGCCGACGACGCCGAGGTACTGGTCGCCCGGCCCCGCGATCCGATCGACGGCGCCACCCCTGCGGGTGCGTCCAGCCTGGCCGAGGCGCTGCTGACCGCGGCAGCGTCGAGCGCGCCGGACAAGGCGTCTGCATACGGCGAGGCGGCCGCGGCGACGCTGCAAAAGGCTGCCGTGATCCTGGCCCGTGCGTCGCGGTCGGCTGGCCAGTGGCTCACCGTGGCGGAGGCCTATCTGCGCGGACCGTTGCAGGTCGCGATTGCCACGTCGAACGGCCGGACCGAGCTTCTCGACACCGCTCGTCGTGCCGCGCCCGGCGGAACCGTGGTGATTGCGGGTGCGCCTGATTCGGTGCCGTTGCTCGCAGACCGACCGCTCGTCGACGGCTCTGCGTCGGCCTACGTCTGTCGAGGTTCCGTGTGCGATATGCCGGTGTCTACGTCCGCCGAACTGCGCTCTCTGCTGTTGCGATAGCCGCGGTTGTCGGTCCAGCTCTTGGTCTCGTCCTCCCGGCCGCGCAGCCGCAGAATGCCATGTGGGACCCACAGGTCGCGCTCGTCCGATCGCGCGGCCTCGATCACCGGTTGACTGACGAGAATTCGCTGCCGGACCGCCTTTGCGGCCTCGGTCAGTCGGGCTGCCTCGTTCACCGGGTCGCCGATGACGGTGTATTCCAGCCGCGTTTTCGATCCGACATCGCCGGCGAACACCATGCCGCGGGCGACGCCGAGACCGATGTCGAGTTCTTCGGCGGCGAGTACTTCGTCGCGTATCCGTCGAGCCGCGCGCAGTGCACAGGTCGCGTCGTCGTCGAGTTCGATCGGCGCGCCGAAGATGCACAACGCCGCGTCGCCCTCGAATTTGTTCACGAGCCCGCCGTTCACGGTCGTTGCGTCGACCACGATGCTGAGCAAGCGGTTGAGCTTGTCGACGAACTCGCGGGGCTCCAATTGGTGGGCGAGCGCTGTCGAGCCGACGACGTCGACGAACAACGCGGAGACTTCGCGCATATCGCCGGTCAGGTCCATCCCGCGGTCGATCGCGCGTTGCGCCACATGGGTGCCGACATGCTGGCCGAACACGTCGCGCAGTCGATCACGTTCCCGCAAACCGGAGGCCATGTCGTTGAGTGCTGCCTCGACCAAACCGATTTCGCTGGTTGTCCGCACAGGGACGACGACGTCGAGGTCGCCGTGTTCGATCTTCTGCAGTGACCGTCGGAGTGTGTCGAGTGGTTCGGCGACACTTTTCGCAAGGAACGCGGTAGCGGCATAACCGCTGATCAAGCCGAAGATCGCGAAGTACACGGCGCTGCGGATTCGTTCGTGCTGCCCAGAACCGGTGTCGGCGAGTACGAGGAGAACGCTGGCGATCGGGAGTCCGCTCGCCAACGCCCAGGTGATGCCGACGCGGACGAGGACCGAGGAGCTTGGATGGCCGACCGGGCGGACGACTTTCGCGACCATCGGGATCGCAGGCCGGATCACGCTGTCGACCACCAGGTACGTGAACCCTGCCGACGACAGGCCGCCGAGCGCGACGAGGATGACTGCGATTGCGTTGTCGCGCCCTGGCAGGAAAACCGCAAACAGCATGGCCTCGAGCACGATACCGGGCAGCCACAGCGAGCCTCCGAGCAATGCCGAGTCGAGCGGGAAGCGCAGGACCTTCTTGGCTTCGGATTCGTATGGCAGCCTGCCTTCGCACACCCAGCCGAGGGTGCGTCGGTGCATCGCCATGATCGTGGAGGTTCCGACGATCGACGCCAGAATTGCGTACACGGTGGTGATGATGATGATCGTGACCGCCGCGTCGCCGAGCCTGCTGAATACGCCGGTCAGGGTCAGTTCGACGAGAACCACGACGAGACCCGCGATCGCACTGCCGAATGCGATCGACGCCATGCCGAACCGAGATTCGAGCATCCGGGTGCGGGCCCGCTCGAAATGCATCACTCCACCGTTCTCGGAAACCACCAGTTCCATCGGCCGAACAACCGCATCAGCGCGGGCACCATGATCAACCGAATCACGACCGCGTCGATGGCGATAGCGACGGCCAATGCGACGCCCATTTCTTTGAGTTCCAGCACGTCCGCGGTCGCAAAGCTCCCGAATACCACCACCATGATCGCTGCGGCCGCCGTGATCGGCCGTGCGGTTCGTGCAATTCCATCTGCCACGGCGTCCTCGTTGTCGCGACTCGTATCCCAGCTTTCCTTCATCCTGCGGATGAGGAAAACCTCGTAGTCCATGGACAAACCGAACAGTACCGCGAAGACCATGATCGGTAGGAAGACCTGCAGAAATCCGGCGCTCTGGAAGTTCAGCAGTGACTCGCCGTAGCCCCACTGAAAGATCGCGACCGTGATACCGAGCGCAGCTCCCGTTGCAAGCAGGTTCATCGCGATCGCTTTCACCGGCAGCAGCAGACTCCGAAACACCACGATGAGAAACAGCAACGAGATGGACAGAACCAGCACCAGAACGATCGGGAACTTCGCCGTGATTTCGTGCGAGAGGTCGACGAATTCTGCTGTGGCGCCGCCGACTTGGATGTTCGGTCCGCCGAGTGCCGCGATTGCCCCGGCCTGCCGTCGAATGTCGTCGACGAGTCCGGTCGCCTCCGTGGAGTCGTAGGAGACCTTCGCGACTGCCGTGATCAATATTCGGCCGTCGTTGCGTTGCGGAATTGCCGCCGTCACCAACTCGTTGTGCGACAGCTCCACGCGGAATCGTTCGGCTTCGGCGGAGGCGTTGGCGTCGAGTGCGGTACCTCCGGGGCCGCTGACAAATATCTCGATCGGCGACAGCAGACCGGGCACGAACTCACGATCGATCACAGCGAGTCCATGCCCGACCGGGGTGTCAGCCAGCGCCGGAATGCCCTGGTCGATGCCGTAGCGAATGCCGGTGAGCGGCAGTGCAGCAAGCACGAGGAGCACTGCGGCGGCGCCGCCGAAAGCGATCGGACGTTTCATGACGGTCCGGGCCCAGCGCGCCCACCTGCCATCGTCGACGCTGGTGGGTCGTGTTTCCGCTGGTTGGAAACGCTTCGGCAACGCGCCTTTGTCGATCGCCGGACCGAGCGCGGCAAGCAACGCGGGTAACAGGGTCAGCGCGACCACGAGGGTGCACGCGACGGCGATCGAGACGCCGATCGCGATAGCGCGGAAAACCGGCGCCTGGACGACGACGAGCGCGCACAGCGAGATCATCACGATCAGCCCGGAGGCGACGATCGTCTTGCCTGCGGTCCGCAATGCGATGCCGATCGCCTCCGCGATCGGTTCCAGCTCGTCTCGTCGCGACACTCCGCGGCGGGTGAGTTCTTCGCGGAAACGGCTGACGATGAACATCGCGTAGTCGATGCCGATACCCGTGCCGAGCATCGTGGCAATCGAGATGACGAGCGACGGCAAGGTCAGCATTGTCGTCAGGACGAACAGTGAGCCGATGCCCAGCAGAATTCCGCCGATTGCGACGGCCATCGGCACCACGGCCGCGACCAACGCCCCAAGGGCAAGGACTAGCAGGATGAGTGCGACAGGCAAGCCGATCGCCTCCGCACGTTGGATATCCGACGTTTCCACGGCGACGATCGCGGTCTGGATCGAGGAATAGCCGACGACGTTGATGTCGATTCCGTCGCCCGCAGCCGCTTTCATCGCCGGCTCCAGCCGCTTCGTCACCGTCGACCGCTCGCTCGGTCCGCCGTCGATGCCGACGATCGCAAACGCGGACTTGCGGTCGGCCGAGAATTGCATGGCTGGGTTGCCGTCGGAAGGTCCGACCACGCCGGCGACGCCGTCGATGGTTCGGGCCGCCGCCACGGCGCGGTCCACGACGGTGCGACCCGCACCGGAGTCGAGCGGTTGCGTTGCCGAACTGAACACGATCGCGTCCTGTTCGGCGCCGACCTGCGGAAAGTATTCGGTGATGCGATGGTCGACCTCGGTGGATTCGGCTCGGTCGGCTGTGAAATCGGGGGCCGACAGGCGTGCCTCCAATTGGGTGTAGGCCGCCGCGCACGCAACCAGCAGGACCGCCCAGATCGCCAGTACTTTCCAACGATGTGTCGTGATGATGGCGGCCCAGCGCATCGCCAACGTCGCGGAGCCGGGCAGTGCGGGCTCGGTCGTCTCGATCTGTACCGCCATGAACTGACCCTACGGAGGACCTTCGAAACCTGCAAGTGACTGTCAGGTTTGTGGTGCCGGGCGTACGCTGGATCGAGTGACCGAGACGGAGAGTTCGTCGCACGCTGGCCCGTGGGAGCGCAAGAAGCGCCAGGCCATGCGCCACATTCAGGGAGTTGCGTTCGACTTGTTCGATGAGCTCGGCTATCGCGCGGTCGCCGTCGATAGGGTCGCGGCAACCGCTGGAGTGTCACCGAGTTCGATCTATCGCTACTTCGGCACCAAGGAAATGTTGGTCCTGTACGACGAGTTCGACCAGCAGCTTCTCGAGCTGCTCGAGCGTGCTGGTGGCGGGGATTTGATGCGCCCGCTCGACCTGCTGGAGGCCGCGCGCGCGGCGGTACCCACCCTCCTGGACGTCGTTCTCTCAGGCGGTGGCGAGAATCAATTCAAGCGCCGCATGCGCTATGTGTTGACCGAGCCGGACGTCAAGGCGGGGCTGACGCGACAGACCGAGGACTTGGAAGCGTCGATCCGGGCAGTTGCGGCGAGGCGGTCCGGCACCGATCCCGACGACTTGACGATCAGAATCGCCACGACATCGGCGGCCTGGGCTTTCAACGCGGCAATGGACTATTGGGCGCGTTCGAACTTCGCGGAACCGTTGCGGGAGGTGCTACGGCGCGCCACCGGCATCATCATCGATGGTGCCGAGGTGCAACTGGCAGGACTTCAGTTGAAAACGACCAGCCAGACCGCGATGTAGTGGCACAACGCCGCGATCACTGTTGCGGCGTGGAAGAACTCATGGTGACCGAAGGTTCGCGGCCATGGGTTCGGCCACTTCGTCGCGTACAGAATGGCGCCGCCGCTGTAGAGGACGCCGCCGACTGCAAGCAGCACCATCGGTGCGACGCCGACATGGTGGGTGAGGTCGCCGATGACCGGGACGATCGCCCAGCCGAGCAGGAGATACAGCGGAACGCCGATCCATACCGGCGCGGTCGGCCACAGCATCTTCAACGCGACGCCGCCGAGGGCGCCTGCCCACACGACGATCAGCACGATCCGACCGGCAGACGATGGCAGGCCGAGCATTGCGAATGGCGTGTAGCTGCCCGCGATGAACAGGAAGATCATCGAGTGGTCGGCCCGCTTCATCCAGATGCGGCCCTCGGTCGTTTTCCAGTGAATCCGGTGGTAAGTCGCGCTGATGCCGAAGAGTCCACAGATGGTGATGCTGTAGATAGCGGTGGCAACGGCGGCTGTGCCGGACACCAGTGACCAGGACAGCGTCACCAGCACTGTCCCGGCTGCGATTGCGATTGCGAATGCCCACAGGTGGATCCAGCCGCGCATGCGCGGTTTGACGGGCAGTTCGTCGAGCCCGAAGACTGTCAATGGATATCCTATTACTCGTGGGTAACCTACGGTTGCGTAGGTTAGTTGTCACTCTACCGTCCGGTGTGGCGCGTATGACGCGATCCGTGACCAATCCCACCGCGGGCGTACGCTTTTCTACTGTGTCCATCGGGTCTACCACCTCCTCGCAGTGTCGTGAAGTGATGCCGCTTTGAAGGCTCGGGGTCTGCTGTATCGCGTGTACGAATCTCGGCTGTTGAAGCAGCTTGCAGACAAGCAGCATCCGCGTCATGTCGCCGTACTCTGCGACGGTAATCGCCGATGGGCGCGGGAGAACGGTTTCACCGATGTCAGCCACGGCTACCGGGTTGGGGCACTGCGCATCGCTGAGTTGTTGAGCTGGTGTGATGCCGCAGGGATCGAGATGGCGACGATCTACTTGCTGTCGGCGGAGAATCTGCGCAGAGACCCCGACGAACTGCAGTCGCTGATCGAGATCATCGGCGACGTCGTAGACGAGATCTCCGGTCCGGGGCGAACGTCGAGTGTGCGAATCGTGGGTTCGCTCGATCTGTTGCCCGACTACGCCTCGCGCCGGCTGCGTGACGCAGCTGAGCGAACCGAAGGCCGGCAAGGCGTGCATGTGAATGTCGCAATCGGCTACGGCGGTCGGCAGGAAATCGCCGATGCCGTGCAATCGCTCGTGCGCCAACGTCTCGACGCAGGCATCAACGGCGACGAACTGGTCGAGTCGCTGACCGTCGAGAGCATCGGCGAGAACCTCTACACCTCAGGCCAGCCCGACCCTGACCTCGTCATTCGCACCTCCGGTGAACAACGGCTCTCGGGATTTCTGCTCTGGCAGAGCGCGTATTCGGAGATCTGGTTCACCGAGGCGTACTGGCCCGAGTTCCGTCGCGTCGACTTCCTTCGCGCCCTCCGCGACTACGCGGCCCGCCACCGGAGGTTCGGCGTCTAACTCCGTGCGCGCGTCTCACCCCCACCGGGGTTAAATTCACTCACAGTTGTGGGGCGATTTGTCCAGGTCAGCGGGCATACTTGACCGACATGCAGCAAACCTTCGCGTCACACGTTCGGTCGCAGGTCGAGCGGTTCGGCGACGACCGCCGGTACACCTACCTGCGGGAAGTCGGTCGCGAGCTGACCGAGGACGTCGTGACCTACCGCGGGCTGGACCGAGACGCTCGAGCGATCGCGGCGTGGCTGCTGACCCAACCCGAGACGAAACGCCCGGTCGTCCTCCTCTACGACACCGGACTCGACTTTCTGCGCGCGTTCATCGGGTGCATCTACGCCGGGGTGATCGCGATCCCTGCCCCAGTGCCGCTCTACGCCAACGGCATGCGTCGGGTCGCGGGGATCTTCGCCGACGCCGACGTCGCGATCGTGCTCACGACGGCCGCGACCCGGGAACTACTCGCCGCCGGACTCAGCGATGCTGGGCTCGCGGACAAGGTGAAGCTGGTAGCCACAGACGACGCCACACTTGCCGACCCCGACGCGTGGGAGATGCCCGCCATCGGACCCGACACGGTCGCATTCCTGCAGTACACCTCGGGCTCGACCGGCGACCCGAAGGGCGTCGTGGTGACCCACGGAAATCTACTGCACAACACTGCGGCGATGGCTTCGTCGTTCGGGGCGGACCACAACAGCGTGGGGATCGGCTGGGTCCCACACTTTCACGACATGGGATTGATCGGCGTGTTGTTGGCGTCGATCGCGACCGGATGCGACTGCGTCTACATGTCGCCGATGACGTTTCTGAAGCGGCCGATCCGGTTGCTGGAAGCCATCGACAAGTACCGCGGGACAATCATGGCGTCGCCGAACTTCGCATACGAGTTGATCGCGCGTCGGGTCAAGCCGGCCCAACTGGCCGGACTGGACCTCTCGTGTATGAAGACCGCCCTCAACGGTGCCGAGCCGGTCCGGCAACGCACGATCGACACGATTGCCGACTGTCTCGGGCCCGCTGGCCTCCGCCCGTACACCATCGTCCCCACCTACGGACTTGCCGAAGTGACGCTCCTCGCGACCGTGGGTCGTGCGGGAACCCCTCCTCCGCGGTTGGACGTCGACGCGGCAGCGTTGGAGCGCAACGAGATCGTCCCATCATCAGCGCCGGGCGCACTGTCGCTGGTCAGCAGCGGGGCGCCGGCAGAGGGCATCGAGGTCCGCATCGTGCATCCGCAGACCTTGCTCGACGAGAGCGGTGTCGGTGAGATCTGGCTCCGCGGGGCAAGCGTTGCGGGCGGCTACTGGAAGCGGCCGGAGCAGACGCGTGCAGATTTCGAGGCCTTCGTCGGCACCGACGGACCGTACCTCCGGACCGGCGACCTGGGCTTTCTGTCGGGCGGGGAACTCTTCGTCACCGGTCGACTCAAGGACCTGATCATCGTCAACGGGCGAAACCTCTACCCACAGGACATCGAAGCTGCGATTTGCGAAAGTCATCCCGCCCTTGCCGAGTCGATCGGAATCGCCGTGTCGATCGATGCCGAGGACAAGGAACGGCTGCTCGTCATCCTCGGGGTCAAACACGCGGCAATGGCGGGTATCGCGCATGCCGAACTCGCTGCCGAGATCAAGGCGTTCGCCTCACGGACCTTCGACGTTCCAGCACCGAATGTCGTTTTCGTCGAACAACGCGGCATCCACCGCACGACGAGCGGCAAAGTGCAGCGCCGCTCGATGAAGGCGGCGTTCCTCGCGCGGGCACTCGACGGCGTTCTTTACGAGGCCATCGATCCTGTCGTCGAAAATCTGCGGGCCGTGAACCAAGTCGGTTCCTGAGCCGTTTTTGTTCATGACCCTGAGGTCCGTTAACCCTCGGGTGGCGGTGATCAACACCTCGGGGACGGGCTTGCACCCCCTGCGGTGCCTATTTATCGAGGTCAGCGCGCCCGAGGATATTAAGCATGCGCATCGCCACGATTCCAGCCCGCCGCCCGTCGTCCATCGCCGACTGGTTGGTGGACCGTGTCGCCGAGCATCTCGACATGCCGGCCCGCGATATCGATACGTCACTCCCGCTCGCTGAACTGGGAATAGACTCAGTTGGGGCAGTGAGCTTGGTCGGCGAGGTCGAAGATGAGTGGGAACTCGACGTGGACCCGACGATGATCTTCGACTACCCGACAATCGACGACATCGCGGTCTTCATCGCCGACGAGATCGCCGCCACATACGAGCGAGCCTCATGACCGATATTGCCATCGTCGGCATCGACTGCCGATTCCCACGAGCGCCGAGCAAACAGGCGCTCTGGGATCTGCTGATGGCCGGGGGCGACGGCATCGAGACCGTGCCGCACGAGCGGTGGCGGTCCGGCGACTTCTACGATCCGGCGGGTGGTCCGGGCGCGATCAACAACCGCAGCGGGGGATTCCTCGGTGACGCTGACGCTTTCGACGACGAATTCTTCGGCATTGCACCTCGCGAGGCTGCGGCGATGGACCCTCAGCAGCGGCTGCTGCTCCAGGCTGCATGGCGGGCCTTCGAGGATGCGACGCTGGATCCGCGGTCCCAATCGGGCTCGAACACCGGCGTTTTCGTCGGCGTCATGGCCAACGAGTGGGCGCACGTGCAGATGCGTGACCTCACCAAGATCACCCCGCAGGTCGGGTCCGGCAACGGCTACTTCATGACGGCCAACCGGGTGTCGTACCACCTGGACCTCAAAGGTCCGAGCCTGGCGGTCGACACGGCGTGCTCGTCGTCGCTCGTTGCGGTCCATCTCGCCTGCTCGGCACTGCGAGCAGGGGAGTGCGATCAAGCCCTGGCAGGCGGCGTGAACATCACGCTGACACCGGCGATCAACATCTTCTACACCCAAGCTGGGCTATCCGCCCCCGACGGTCACTGCAAACCATTCAGCGGTAAGGCCGACGGCATCGGTCGTGGTGAGGGCGTCGCGGTCCTGGTTCTGCGGCGCGCCGACGACGCCCTGGCTGCGGGCTTGCCGATTTACGCCGTGATCAAAGGCAGTGCGGTCAACAGCGACGGCAAGAGCAACGGCATCACGGCGCCGAATCGGTGGGCGCAGCAGCACGTCGTGAGCGAGGCTTATCGTCGCGCCGGTGTGTCGCCCGACCAGGTTGCGTTCATCGAGGCGCACGGCACCGGAACCGTGTTGGGCGACATGATCGAGGTCAAGGCGCTCGGGCAACTGCATTCGGCGGCGCGCGCCCAGCCGTGCGGCATCGGCTCGATCAAGGGCAACCTCGGCCACACCGAAGGTGCAGCAGGCGTCGCTGGGCTGATCAAAGTTGCGCTCGGTCTGGCGAACGGCGTCGTGCCGCCCAGTCGGTTCGCCGACGACGAGAACCCGCGGCTTCGGTTGGGTGGGAACGGGTTACGACTCATCGCCGAACCGTTGATGTTGCCCGACGGCATCGTCCACGCCGGCGTCAGCAGCTTCGGCATGGGTGGCACCAACAGCCATGTACTGCTCGCGAGCGCTCCGGCGCGGCCGCCTGGTGCGGTGACGGCCGGCGGTGGTGTTCTGACCCTGTCGGCGAACAACGCAGAAGGCTTGATCCGCAACGCAGCTCGCCTCGCCGAGGACCTGGAGAATCAGGAAGCCCCGTTGGATCAGCTGTGCTGGTCTACCAACCAGGTCAAAGCGTCCGGTCGGCACCGGCTGGCGATCGTCGCCGCCGACCGCGGATCAACGGTGGCGGCTTTGCGGAATTCCGCCGGGCTGGAAGCTGTTTCCGGACTCTCGCGTCGCGTCGTCGCTGGTTGGCTGTTCACAGGTCAAGGTGCGCAGTACCCAGGCATGTCCCGGGGACTGCATGAGACGAGCGCCGCGTACCGGGAGGCTCTTGCCGTCGTCGACGACACCATGACTCCACACCTCGGTCGCTCGGTCCGCGAATTGTTGCTCGGAGAAGGCGAACTCATCGACCGGACCGAGTTCGCCCAGCCGGCAATCTTTGCCGTGGAGTACGCGATCGGCCGCGTCCTGCTCGATCTCGGTGTCGAACCCGCGTGGCTGCTCGGGCACAGCATCGGCGAATACGCTGCGGCCGCAGTTGCGGGAGTCTTCACCCTCGACGACGCGTGCCGACTGGTCTGCGCCCGTGGACGTTTTATGCAGGCGCTGTCGGCGCCGGGAGCCATGCTCGCGGTCCGTGCCACCCCCGACGACCTGACCGCGTTGTTGATCGGTGAGCCCCTCGTCTCGATTGCGGCGGTGAACGGCCCGCACGACCTGGTCATCTCCGGTGCCGCAGACGCGGTCGAACGGATCAACGTCGCGCTGCAGGCTGCGGACGTGAAGGTCCGTGCGCTGACCGTCTCGCATGCGTTCCACTCCCCGCTGATGGCGCCCATGATCGCTGCCTTCGCCGACGTGGCGGCGACGTGCACGTACGCGCCGCCTCAGGTCCCGATCTACTCCAGCCTGCGCGGCAGGCTGCTCGACGTCGACGAGCCGATGGATGCCGATTACTGGGTCGAACACATCAGTGCGACAGTACGTTTCGCCGACGCCGCTGGCGCAGCAATGGAATCGACTCCGACGCATCTGGTGGAGGTGGGCCCGAAACGCGTTCTGGCGTCGGTGGTCCGGCGCTCGTTCCCGGACTTGGAAGCGAAGTTCGTCGTGCCCTGCGACGACCTCGCCGACACGGTCGCCGTGCTGTACCGAGATGGGCTCAACCCTAACTGGGATGTGCTGTACGAGCCCGGTTCTCATGTCCGGCACCGCCTGCCAGGCTACGAATTCGCCACGACGCATCGCTACTGGGTGCAGAGCGAACCTGAAGTAGAGCCACGACCTACGCCTGCCCGAATGGAGGATTCCACCATGGATCAACTCGTCGCGCTGTTCCGGGAACAGGCTGCCGTGTTGGCCGCGGTCGCGCAGGGGGGACCGAGCACCGTTGCCGCGCAACCGATCACCACAACCGGAGGTTCGGCGAGCTCGACGGTCCTCGCTCAGGCCGCGCGGGTGAGCGGCTTTCCTGTTGCGAAATTACGCGCGAACCAGACGATCACAGGCGATCTGGGCTTCGACTCGATCATGATCGCCGACCTCTATGGCGGCCTGGTCAAGACGTACCCGAATTTGTCGGTCGATCCGGGCTTCTTCACCCCCGCGACCACTCTTGCCGATATCACCGATCTTGTTGCGGGGCATGTCGATCCGGGAACCGTGGTCGCGCCGGAGTACCGCATCGCCGACTTCCCGGAGGTCAAGGCGCTCGCGGATCGGTTGGCCGCGGGGCAGGCGCTCGGCTTCTCGAATCCGTACTTCCTGGTCAACGACGGCGTCACGCGCGACACGTCGATCATCGACGGCAACGAGGTCGTCAACTGGTCGAGCTACAACTACCTGGGCATGTCCGGTCATCCCGCTGTCGTTGCGGCTGTGCAAGATGCGGTCGCGCGATACGGCAGCTCGTGCTCTGCCAGCCGACTGCTGTCGGGGGAGAAGCCGGTTCATCAGGAGCTGGAGGCCGAACTCGCTGCGCTCCTCGGAACCGAGGACGCGATCGCACTGGTCAGCGGTCATGCGACCAATGTGACGGTGATCGGTCACCTGATCGGTCCGGGCGATCTGGTGATCCACGACAGCCTCGCGCACGACAGCATCCTGCAGGGCTGCAAGCTGTCCGGCGCGACGCGGCGACCGTTCCCGCACAACGACCATGCGGCGCTGGACGACATCCTGACAGCGGTCCGGGGACAGTATCGACGGGTCCTCATCGTCATCGAAGGCATCTACAGTCAGGACGGTGATATCCCGGACCTGCCCGCGATCATTGCCGTGAAGAAGCGGCACCGCGCGCTGCTGATGATCGACGAAGCGCACAGCATCGGCGTTCTCGGCGCTCACGGTGGCGGCATTGGCGAGCACTTCGGCGTCGACCGTTCGGACGTCGAATTATGGTCGGGCACAATGTCGAAGGCACTCGCCGGGTGCGGTGGGTACGTCGGCGGCAGTCGTGAGCTGATCCAATTCTTGAAATACACCACGCCGGGCTTCATCTACAGCGTCGGAATCACGCCACCCAATGCGGCTGCCTCGCTCGCGGCGTTGCGGCAACTGCGTTCGGAGCCAGGCATTTTCGAGCAATTGCGCGACCGCTCAGCCCTGTTCCTCCAGCTCGCGCGCGATGCCGGAATCAACACCGGCGACAGCGAACACACGCCGGTAATTCCTTGCATCGTCGGCGACTCGATGAAGACACTGGCTTTGTCCAATGCGCTGTTGAAACGCGGTATCAACGTCAATCCGATTCTCTACCCGGCAGTCCCGGAAGATCTTGCGCGCCTCCGGTTCTTCGTCACCGTCTGCCACACCGAGGAGCAAATCCGCAACACCGTCAAAGTCCTCGCCGAGGAACTCGCGGCATTGTCCGTCGGTACCTGATGTCGGAAGCGTTGCGGCTGTTCTGCTTTCACCACGCGGGCGGCGGTCCATCGTTGTATCGCGGGTGGAGCAGTGCCCTCGCACCGCACATCGCGGTCGTGCCGGTCGTCCTGCCAGGGCGCGAGACTCGTTCTGCAGAATCACGATTCGTCGATATCGACCCGCTGGTCGCCCAACTCGACCGGGAACTCGACCCAACCACTCCCTACGCATTTTTCGGCCACAGTATGGGAGCGCTGGTTGCCTACCGGCTCGCGTGCCTGCGCCGCGATCGCGGCACCGAAATGCCACGTGCACTGCTGCTTTCGGGCTACTCCGCGCCGCACTTGCCGTCACCCTTGCCGTCGGTCGACGACCTCGACGACACCGCGCTGGCGCAATTACTCAGCCAGGTCGGGGGACTACCGCCGGAAGTCCTCGCCTGGGAGTCGATGTTGCACGAGGTTCTGGCCGTCGTCCGAGACGACCTGAAAATCTGCGCGAGCACTAGCAACCTCCCGCCGCTCGACCTCCCAATCCATGCCTTCGGCGGCGACGAGGACCCGCTGGTCAGCGAGCTGGATCTCCAAGCATGGCGCCGTTGCACCACCGCCAAATTCGACGTGACCATCCTGCCGGGCGATCATTTCTTTCTCGCAGACGCCGCGCCTGAACTCATGACGCGCCTCCGCCCCCTGTGCGCGCGTCTCACCCTTCCAAGGGTAAAAATCACTCACAGTTCTGGATGAGCCCACCCGCACAACTGTGCGTGATTTTCACCCCTCTGGGGGTGAGACGCGCGCACGGTTCATAGCTTGCGAAGTCGGAGGCGATTGATCGCGTGGTCGGCGTCTTTGCGCAGGACCAGGGTCGCGCGGGGGCGGGTCGGGAGGATGTTCTCGACCAGGTTGGGCCGGTTGGTCGAATGCCAGATCTCCCGGGCCGCGGCAGCCGCGTCGCGATCGTTGAGCATCGAGTAGTGGTGGAAATGCGAATTGGGCACAGCGAAGGCCTCGCGTAGCGCGAGAAACCGTTGGACATACCAGTTTTCGATGTCCTCGATGCGGGCGTCGACGTAGATAGAGAAATCGAAGAGGTCGGAGACCATCAGCCGCGGACCGGTCTGCAGCACGTTGAGACCCTCGATGATCAGGATGTCCGGCTGGTGCACGAGGTGGTACTGGCCTGGGACGATGTTGTAGATCGTGTGCGAATACACCGGGGCCGCAACCTCTTCGGCCCCGGACTTGACCTCGGTAACGAAGCGCAGCAGTTTGCGACGGTCGTACGACTCGGGAAAGCCCTTGCGGTGCATGATTCCACGCCGCGTGAGCTCCGCCGTCGAGTACAGGAAGCCGTCGGTCGTCACGAGATCGACGCGCGGATGATGCTCCCACCGCGACAGCAACGCCTGCAGCACGCGCGCGGTCGTCGACTTCCCGACCGCGACGCTGCCTGCGACGCCGATGACGAAAGGCACCTGGCGGTCGGGGTGGGTGTCGCCGAGGAACGTCGCTGTTGCGGCGAACAACCGCTGCCTCGCGGCAACCTGCAGGTGAATAAGTCGCGCGAGTGGCAGGTAGACCTCGGCGACTTCCTCGAGGTCGATCTGCTCACCGAGCCCACGCAGACCGATCAGCTCTTCTTCGGTGAGGACGAGTGGTGTCGATCGCCGCAGCGTGCGCCACTGCTTGCGGTCGAACTCGACGTATGGGCTCGGTTCGCTCACCCGCGCCATACGCGGACCTCCGGATGTACTGACGGCACGGTCATAGCTGGATTCTGCTCGCCGAGAGACGTCGTCGTCGCCTGGGGGTGCCGTGACAGCGTCGTCGGTCATAGTGGAGATATTGTCGCGATCATGGAGCCGGACACAATCGTTCGCGAGTATCTGCTGCTCGGACTGGCCTTCGACCGCCTGGAGGAGGGGTTCGTCGACGCCTTCACGGGTGATCCCGACCTGCGCCGACAGGTCGAGAACGCCCCGAAGCCGGACCCGAAGGGTCTGGCTCGGCGCGCTGCCGCGCTGCGCGCGGACCTACCGTCGGCCGGCCTGTCCGCCGACCGGACCGAGTTTCTCGATGTCCACCTCCGGGCGCTCGAATGTTCCGGCCGCAAGTTCGCGGGGGAGCAGATCGGGTTCGTCGACGAGGTCGCGGCGTATTTCGACGTGCGGATCGAGATGGCCGACCCCGAGGAATACGCCGAGGCGCACCGTCGGATGAACGCGGTGCTGCCTGGTCCGGGCTCGTTGGCCGAGCGATTACGAGCACATCGGTCCGCGGACGCGATACCGGCGGCACGGCTGCCGGAGTGCGTGGAAGCGTTCTCCAGCGCGTTGCGCGACTTGGTCCGGGCCAGGTATCCGCTGCCCGCCAACGAACTCGTCGAGTACGAGGTGGTCAGCGACAAACCCTGGTCCGGGTTCAACTACTACCTGGGCAACTTCCGCTCGCGCGTGGCGATCAATTCCGATCTCGAACAGCACATGGCTCACCTGCCGCACTTGATTGCGCACGAGTCGTATCCGGGCCATCACACCGAACATTGCCGCAAGGAAGCCGGACTCGTTCGCAACGCCGGCCAGGCCGAGCAGACGCTGTTTCTCGTCAACACACCGCAATGCCTCATGGCTGAGGGACTCGCGGACCTGGCCCTGCGGTCGATCGTCGGACCCGATTGGGGACTGTGGGCGCAGGAGATCTACGCCGACCTCGGTTTGCGATTCGACGGTCAACGAGCTCAGCAACTTTCGACGGCATCGGCGAAGTTGCTCGGGGCCCGCCAGGACGCAGCGCTTCTGCTCCACGACCGCGGAAAGAGTCAGGACGACGTCGCCGAATTCCTGCAACGCGCGACCCTGACCACGCCGGATCGGGCACGACAGTCGCTACGTTTCCTGTCGTCCCCCTTGTGGCGCGCCTACATCAGCACCTACGTCGAGGGCTACCGGTTGCTCGGCAGTTGGCTCGACGTCGCACCTGATCCCGAGCAGCGCTCGGACCGATTCCGCAGACTGCTCGACGAACCGCTCACGCCGGGTCGACTCCGGCGCGAGCTTGCCGACGAACCGATCAGAACTCGTTGAAACAGACCGTCACGGGCGGGTCGTAGTAGTACCAGGAATTATCGAAAACCTGTGGGTTGCACTGGTTCTTGTCGTTGACTCCGTTGACGACATCGACGACGACGATCGTTCCCGGCGCCCGGCAGGTTGCTGCAGGCACGACCCACTCTTTGTCGGCAGGCTTGCCGTAGCAGCCGTTGACGTTGAAGTTGACCTGGAGGCAGTAGGTGGTGCCGTTGACAGGGACATAGCCGACATCGGGACGGCAGCTGCCGGTCGACGACACCTCGACGACCTTGTACGTCGCGGCCGAGCTGGTGCACGAATCGACCGTGGGGTTCTTGGGAACGTTCGCAAGGCAGTCGTTCACTGCGAAGCCAGCGGCCGGTTTCGTCGAGGTGCGGGACGGCGACGCCGATGTCGTCTGCGACGACGTCCGCGAGGATGTAGCGGCGGAGGTGGACGTCTTGTCGGCGACTTTGTCGTTGCTGTCGCCACCGCGGGTGAGGACGACGACGATGCCGAGCGCCACCAGGGTGACGATGACCAGCACGACTCCGAAGACGATCAAGCTCACCGGCTTCTTCGGTGGTGGCGGCGGAGGCTGCTGATACCCGTATCCCGCATTCTGCTGGTACTCCGGCCCGGTCCCGTACTGCTGGCCTGCGGTGTATTGCGCCGTGGGTTGATACTGCTGATCCGGACCGTACTGCGGCGGCGGCCCGTAGCCCTGCCCGGGCGGCGGCAGATACGGATCCTGCGGGTTGTGTGGATCACCCGGGTAACTCATTTCGTACCCTCCCAAGGGTGCGCGATGGGCGCGACAATTGCCTACATAGACTAATGGTGTGACCGCAACCGTTGCCTCCTCTGTTAACACCCAGTCGCTGGGGGAACTCGATCCCGAAGTTGCCGCCGCTCTGGCGGGCGAACTTGGGCGTGAACGAGACACCTTGGAGATGATCGCGTCGGAGAACTTCGTTCCGCGTGCCGTGCTCCAGGCGCAGGGGAGCGTGCTCACCAACAAATACGCGGAGGGGTACCCCGGCCGGCGGTACTACGGCGGCTGCGAGCACGTCGACATCGTCGAAACCCTCGCCCGCGACCGCGCAAAGGCGCTGTTCGGTGCCGATTTCGCCAACGTCCAGCCACACTCCGGCGCACAGGCCAACGCGGCTGTGCTGATGGCGCTGATGAACCCGGGCGAGAAGTTGCTCGGCCTGGACCTCGCCCACGGCGGCCACCTGACGCACGGGATGCGCCTCAACTTCTCGGGCAAGTTGTACGAGGTGCACTCCTATGGCGTGAGCAAGGAAGACCACCGCGTCGACATGGACGAGGTCCGTAAGGTCGCGTTGGAAGCCAAGCCGAAAGTCATCGTCGCTGGCTGGTCCGCCTACCCGCGCCACCAGGATTTCGCGGCATTCCGGTCGATCGCCGACGAGGTCGGCGCGTATTTGTGGGTCGACATGGCCCATTTCGCCGGTCTCGTTGCAGCCGGTCTGCACCCGTCGCCCGTGCCGTACGCCGATGTCGTCAGCACCACCGTCCACAAGACACTGGGCGGTCCGCGGTCGGGTCTGATCCTCGCCAAGCAGGAATGGGCCAAGAAGCTCAATTCCGCGGTGTTCCCAGGTCAGCAGGGCGGCCCGCTCATGCACGCGATCGCAGCCAAGGCCGTCTCGCTGAAGATTGCAGGCACCGAAGAGTTCAAGAAACGTCAAGAGCGCACGCTGTCGGGCGCAAAGATCCTTGCTGAGCGCCTCACCGGCGCGGATGTGTCAGGTAAGGGCGTCAGCGTCCTCACCGGCGGCACGGACGTCCACCTCGTGCTCGTCGACCTGCGTAACTCTGAGCTCGACGGTCAGCAGGGCGAGGATCTGCTCCACGAGGTCGGCATCACGGTCAACCGCAACGCCATCCCGTTCGACCCACGCCCGCCGATGGTGACCTCCGGTCTGCGCATCGGTACCGCCGCACTCGCGACGCGTGGTTTCGACGACGCCGCTTTCACCGAGGTTGCCGACATCATCGCCTCCACGCTCGCCGGTGGGGACGTCGACGCCCAACGCGCTCGCGTCACCGCGCTCGCCAAGACGTTCCCCCTCTACGAAGGCCTCGAGGACTGGCGCCTCCTCGGTTAGTAGGTCGTGAGTCTTTTAGGAGTCCAGGGACTCCGAAAAGACTCACGAGTGTGTTGTGTGACTCCCGTGGTTCGCGTTAATAAGTTGTTCACCGACACGCCCCTCTCGTCCTCGGCCGGATTACACGATTGGCAGTAGCGTCGGCGGTACAGGCAGCGGGGAAGCGGCCTGTACGGGAGGTCCGATCGTGACTGAGCTACTCAGTTCGAGGGGGCCGGCACCCGGTCCTCGGGTTAACCCCTAAGGACCTGCCGGTTCCAGCGAGTGAGTTTGTGCGGGTGCCGCGCAGACATAGGAGCCTCACGTGACCTCTACACGAGCCGTTTCCGCTACCAACTCAGCTGGCATCCGCACGTACGTGCTGGACACCTCGGTATTGCTGTCCGATCCGTGGGCAGTCGTCCGCTTCGCTGAGCACAAGGTAGTTCTTCCGTTGGTGGTCATCGGTGAGTTGGAAGGCAAACGGCATCATCACGAGCTGGGTTGGTTCGCCCGTGAGTCGTTACGGATGCTCGACGACCTGCGGTTGCAGTACGGCCGACTCGATCGGCCCGTTCCCATCGGCTCCCAGAACGGCACTTTGCAGGTCGAGCTGAATCACACGGACCCGACCGTTCTCCCCGTCGGCTTCCGGACCGACTCGAACGATTCGCGGATCCTCGCCTGCGCCTTGAACCTGGCGGCCGAAGGTCAAGACGTCACGCTGGTGAGCAAGGACATTCCGCTCCGGGTCAAGGCCGGTGCAGTCGGCCTTCCCGCCGACGAATATCACGCACACGACGTCGTGCCGTCCGGCTGGACCGGCATGACCGAGATGGACGTCGCGACGGCCACCATCGACCAAATCTTCAGCGAAGGCATCATCGATCTCGACGAGGCGCGAGAACTGCCGTGCCACACAGGTATTCGCCTGCTGGGTGGAACATCCAGTGCGCTTGGACGGGTGACGCCGGATAAGCGCGTGCAGTTGGTGCGCGGCGAGCGAGAAGCGTTCGGCCTGCACGGCCGCTCCGCTGAGCAGCGCATCGCGCTCGATCTGCTGCTCGACGAGAGCATCGGCATCGTTTCGCTCGGCGGCAAGGCCGGTACCGGCAAGTCGGCGTTGGCGTTGACCGCCGGGCTGGAGGCCGTGCTCGAGCGCCGGACGCAGCGCAAGGTCGTCGTGTTCCGACCGTTGTACGCCGTCGGTGGCCAGGAACTCGGTTACCTCCCCGGCAGCGAGAGCGAGAAGATGGGTCCGTGGGCGCAGGCCGTCTTCGACACCCTCGACGGCCTCGCGAGCCCGGAGGTGATGGAAGAGGTCATTCACCGCGGAATGCTCGAAGTGCTGCCGTTGACGCACATCCGTGGTCGTTCGCTGCACGATTCGTTCGTCATCGTCGACGAAGCGCAGTCGTTGGAGCGCAACGTCTTGCTCACCGTGCTCAGCCGCCTCGGCAGTGGGTCACGCGTCGTTCTGACCCACGACGTAGCCCAGCGCGATAACCTTCGCGTCGGCCGCCACGACGGTGTGGCAGCCGTGATCGAAAAGCTGAAGGGTCATCCGCTATTCGCGCACATCACGCTCACGCGCAGCGAGCGCTCACCGATCGCCGCCCTCGTCACGGAGATGTTGGAGGAGTTCGGGCCCAACTCGTGACAACTACACGTCGACCAGGTGGTTATCGCGGCACAGTCTGCGCTGCGATAATCGCTCTGGCGGCGGCCCTTCTCGTCATGTTTCCTGTGTCGGCGCACGCGGCTCCGTCGTTCGACGGACAGGTCGGCCCGGCGGTCCAGGTGGTCTCTGTGCGAAGCCACGGCACCACAGCGACCATCGAGGCATGGCAGGGCGGCTTGTCCGGCTGGGACCGCGTCGCCGGGCCTTTCGAGGGCTTCATCGGCGCGAACGGGGTCGCGCCGGTAGCGATCGACGGAGTACCGGCGACGCCGCTCGGCGTCTTCGGTTTGGAATCGGTGTTCGGCACTGGTCCGCCGCCTGGCGGACTACTGCCGTACCAGCGCGTCGGCGCGAACGACTGGTGGGACGGGGACCCGCGGAGTCCGACGTACAACTCCCACCAGGTGTGCGCGCCGGGGACGTGTCGCTTCGACGAGGGCGAGAGCGAGCAGCTCGCGATCCCGGAATACGAGTACGCCGTCGTCATGGGCGTGAATGCGCAGCGCGTCCCTGGCGGTGGCGGCGCGTTCTTCATGCACGTCAGCGGTGGCGTTCCGACCGAAGGGTGCGTGTCGCTGGAACGGTCGTCGTTGTTGACGATCATTCGGTGGTTGGCGCCTGGCGCAGTCATCGCGATCAGCTGATTTCCAGGTCGGATTCCCATCTATGGGTCCGCAACGACTACCGTATGTGCCGTGCCGAACGAATTGAACGACAAAGAGCTGCTCGACGCGCTTGCGCACGTTGTCGACGAAAACCTCGCGCGTCACTTTGCGATCGCCGAAATATGGCAGCCCCAGGACTTGGTCCCGTGGGACCAAGGCCAGAACTTCGAATTCCTCGGTGGTGTCGATTGGTCGCCTGAGCAGTCGACGCTGAGCGAGATCGGCAAGCTCGCGTTGCAGGTCAGCGTGCTCGCTGCCGATAACATGCCGTCCTACCACCGCGAGCTTGCCGCGGTGATGACGACCGGGCGCGAGCCCGCGTCGCCGATCCGGTCCGGACCATGGTGGCGCTGGGTCGGTCGTTGGACCGCCGAGGAGAATCGGCACTCGATCGTCATTCGTGACTACCTCGTTCTGACCCGCGCGGTCGATCCGGTCGCGCTGGAGCGCGTCCGCATGGCGCACATGGTGGCCAGTTACATCGCGCCGCCCATGCACTTGCTCGAGGTCCTCGTGAACTCGACCTTCGAGGAAGCGGCGTCGAGCATCCGGCACCGCAATACCGCCAAGCTCGTAGACGACCCGGTCGTGGCCGACATCTGTAATCGCATCGCGCTGGACGACGAACTGCAGCGCGACTTCTTCGCCAACATCGTGAGCGCAGGGCTCGACCTGGTGCCGGACCAGACGGTCCGTGCGATCGCCGACCGGGTCCGTGAATTCAAGGTTCCGCTCATCCCGCTTCCCGAAGGCGCCGACAGCACCTCCGAGCTGGCGGCCGCAGGAATCTACGACCGCTCTCGCGAAGCGGAACTGATCTTCACGCCGATGCTCGAGCAGTGGAATGTCTTCGGACGCACCAACTTCGGACCCGAGGGTGAGAAGGCTCGCGAGGAACTGGCTTCGCTGAAGGTCAGCTGACGGCGAGTCGTTTGTTCGGCACGACTGCTTGGAACAGGCCGACGGCGATGCCGCGGGCGAAGTTCGAGTAGCTGAAGTAGTCGTGCCACACGGCGATCTTTCCGTCGCGCAGTTCGAACGTTCCGCACACCCAAAAGGCGACACGAACTGGGCCGAAGCGCAGGATGTCGGTCCGTTCGGTGAGCACGACGTTGTCGCTGGACGCGATGTGATGGATCTGCACGGCAAAGCCCACGTGCGTCTTCGCTGCGAGGTCGAAGACCTGGCGAACGCGCTTGGCGCCGCGCACGACAGGCAGCGAGTTGTTCAGCCACGCAATGTCGTCGGTCAGCAGTTCGGACGCCTCGTCGGCGGCTTGGATCTCCAACGCATTCAGAAACTCGCGCACTACGGTGCTCGCGTTTTGATCGAGGTCGGTGAGTTCGGTCATGAGACGAAGGTAGTCCTCGGTGGCTCGCTCGACCAGTCGGCCTGCCAACTGTGCGCGAATTTCACCCTCGGAAGGGTGAGACGCGCGCACAGGGAGTCAGTCCTCGACTTTCGCCATCGCCAGGACGTCGAGGCGGCGGTCGAGTTCTTCGACCGAAAGCTTGTCGCCGATCAGGCCGCGGTCGATGACCGTCTGGCGAATGGTCTTGCGCTCCTTGAGCGCTTGCTTCGCAACAGCGGCAGCCTCTTCGTAGCCGATCGCCGAGTTGAGCGGCGTGACGATCGACGGGGACGACTCGGCGAGTTCCTTGAGGCGATCGACGTTCGCCTCCAGCCCGACGATGCATCTGTCGGCAAAGAGTCGAGACACGTTGGCCAGCAAGGTGAACGACTCGAGCAGATTGCGCGCCATCATCGGGATGTAGACGTTCAGCTCGAATGCGCCCGCCGCGCCACCCCAGGCCACCGCGGCGTCGTTACCCACGACCTGTGCGGCAACCTGCGTGACCGCCTCCGGCAGAACGGGATTCACCTTGCCGGGCATGATCGAGCTACCAGGCTGCAGGTCGGGAAGGCGAAGTTCGCCGAGCCCAGTGAGCGGCCCGGAGCCCATCCAGCGAATGTCGTTGGCAATCTTGGTCAGTGACACTGCGATGGTGCGAAGTGCACCTGACGCCTCGACGAGGCCGTCACGTGCTGCTTGTGCCTCGAAGCTGTTCGTCGCCGGCTTCAGCGCATCGACTCCGGTCGATTTCACCAGCTCGGCAACGACTTTCGGGCCGAAGCCGGTCGGGGCGTTCAGTCCGGTGCCGACCGCGGTTCCGCCGATCGGCAGTTCACCGAGGCGGGGCAGCGTCGCGCGAACGCGTTCGATGCCTGCCTCGATCTGACGCGCGTATCCGCCGAACTCCTGACCGAGCGTCACCGGAACCGCGTCCATCAAATGTGTTCGACCGGATTTGACGACGGTCCGCCACTCTGCGGCCTTGTCTGCCAGCGCGCCGTGCAGATGCTCGAGTGCGGGAATCAGGTCGGTGACGGCTGCCTCGGTCGCGGCGACGTGGGTCGCGGTCGGGAAGGTGTCGTTCGACGACTGCGACATGTTGACGTGGTCGTTGGGGTGGACGTCCACGCCGTTCGCCTTGGCGATCGAGGCGATGACCTCGTTGGCGTTCATGTTCGAGCTGGTACCCGAACCGGTCTGGAACACGTCGATCGGGAATTGATCGTCGTGCCGACCTTCGGCAATCTCGTTGGCGGCGGCGATGATTGCATCGGCCTTCTCGGCGTCGAGCAGCCCAAGATCCTTGTTGACCTGCGCACACGCCGCTTTCAGCAGGCCCATCGCTCGGATCTGAGTGCGTTCGAGTGGGCGTCCGCTGATCGGGAAGTTCTCGACCGCGCGCTGCGTCTGTGCCCGCCAGAGTGCGTCGACCGGCACCCTGACTTCACCCATCGTGTCGTGTTCGATGCGGTATTCAGTCATGCCGTCAACCTTAGGCGTGGGTCACGGCAGAGGCGGAACCGCGTTGTCGTCGCCGTCGAAATCGACTGCCGAGTACTCGCGAAGCTTCGTGAGCCGGTGGTAGGCGTCGATCATCCGGACCGTGCCCGACTTGGACCGCATCACGATCGACTGCGTCGTCGCGCCGCCGCCGCTGTAGCGAACGCCGCGGAGCAGGTCGCCGTCCGTCACGCCCGTTGCGCAGAAGAAGATGTTGTCGCCCGAAACCAGGTCCTCGGTGACCAGCACGCGGTCGAGGTCGTGGCCGGCGTCGATCGCCTTCTGCCGCTCGGCATCGTCTTTCGGCGCGAGTTTGCCGTGCAACGCGCCGCCCATACAGCGCATTGCCGCAGCCGCGATGATGCCCTCGGGGGTGCCGCCGATGCCGAAGAGCAGGTCGGTGCCGGAATCGGGCCGTGCGGTCGCAATGGCACCGGCAACGTCGCCGTCGGAGATAAGGCGGATCCGGGCACCGGTTTCGCGGACCTGCTGAATCATCGACTCGTGTCGCGGGCGATCCAGGATGCAGACCGTGATGTCGGAAACCGACGACCGTTTTGCCTTGGCGACGCGGCGAATGTTTTCCGCGATCGGAGCGGTGATGTCGATGACATCGGCGCCTTCAGGTCCGACCGCGATCTTCTCCATGTAGAACACGGCTGACGGGTCGAACATCGTGCCACGTTCCGCAACGGCGAGGACCGAGATCGCGTTCGGGAGCCCCTTCGCCATCAGCGTGGTGCCGTCGATCGGGTCGACCGCGAAATCGCACTCGGCGCCATTGCCGTCGCCGACGAGTTCGCCGTTGTAGAGCATCGGCGCTTCGTCCTTCTCGCCCTCACCGATCACGACGATGCCTGCCATCGACACGGTGCTGACGAGTTGCCGCATTGCATCGACAGCGGCGCCGTCGCCGCCCTCTTTGTCGCCACGACCGACCCAGCGTCCCGCGGCCAAGGCTCCGGCCTCGGTCACTCGCACCAACTCGAGGGCAAGGTTGCGATCTGGTGCCTCGCGTCGGCGGGGTTTGCTGCTGGCCGTCATAGCGAAGTGCCTCCTGGGTTCGGTCGTCTCCGCGTGATTCTTTCAGAGTCGGTGCGGAGCCTGGCCAATGCCCTGGGGATACTGGGTGGCGTGGCATCCGACAAACCCCGCATCCTGCACAGCCCGCGCGACATGGCGCTGTCGCTCATTCCGCTGATCCTGGTCTGCCTCCTTATTGCCGGCATTGCCAACAAGTGCACATTCAGTCCCGGCGGGCCGAAGCAAGGTCCGGTGCCGAGCGTCGACGTCGATCGTGCATTGCAAGCAGATGCTCGCGCGTTGCCCTTCCCGATCCGCAAACCCGTGGTTCCCGACGGCTGGCAAGCGAATTCGGGCAGTGGCAAAGAGATTTCAGGCGGGCAGTACCGGACGAGCAGCATCGGCTACAACACGCGCCAAGGCCGGTACGTGCAGATGACACAAAGCGACGCGCCCGCGAACACCCTGGTTTCTTTCGTCGTCGGACAACGCCAGCCCACAGGAAACGAGCAGGTCGACGCCACGACGTGGGTGGTCTACGCCAAGGAGGACGAGGACACGGTCTGGGTCGCAGACCTGACCGACGTGCGAATTCTGCTGCGCGGGAACGGTGACAAAGAGGAGTTCACCGACCTCGCGCGAGCGATCGTGAGCGCGCAGCCGCTGGCTCGCTAGAACACCCAGCGGGTGGGTTTCGCGGTCCGCTCGCCCCAACCGAAGACGACCTCGGGGACGACGCGGAACACTGGGCCCAGCGCGCTGTTGTCGTCGCGGATGCCGGTGTCGGTCGGGTAGATGGGCCAGTCGTACTTCGCGCCGTAGCGGTCGCACATCTGCTGCAACGACGGGTGACCGTGCGCCGCCACGGCGATTCCTTCGACGATGACCACCTCGTCGCCGTCCTCGAGGTGCGCAGTGATGGCGTGGTTCGTCGTGAGGTTGTGCTGGGCGAGGGAGCCGGTGCTGAACCACAATGCGTCGTCGAGCCAGACGGCCCACACCGGGCGACAGTGCGGTCGACCATCGGGGCGGGTCGTCGAGATCCAGTAGTTCCTCGCCGCGTCGAGCCGGGTCCTGGCCCATTCCCATGGCAGCAGATCGCTTCCGGCAACTTTGCTGCCGTACATGATCGGTGCCGAGGAAATTGGCATACGTCAGTCTCGCGTCTCCAGCTCTGCGGCGGCAAGCGCGACCTCGACGCGACGGCGAGCGCCCGCGAGGTGCTCCTCGCAGCGGTTGGCCAGCGCCTCACCGCGCTCCCACAATGCGAGCGAGGCATCCAGGTCTAGCCCGCCTTGCTCGAGAATCCGGACGACGTCGACAAGTTCGGCGCGCGCTTCCTCGTAGCCGAGCTCGGCAATATCGGCGTTGGCGTCTGTCTGCGTCAATTTCTCGTCGCTTTCGTATCGGATCCAAGGGAGGCGGCGCTGACAGCTCCGTCAGCGACCCGGATTCGCAATTGTGCTCCGGGAGGCGCGTCGGCCACAGAACGTAGCACGTGGTTGCCACCCGGAGAAATGCGTTGTACCACTGCATATCCGCGAGCGAGTGTCGCGGCGGGGCCTAAAGTAGCCAGTCGTTCGCGAAGGTGCGATACCTGTGTTTCGGCTGTCTGCAGCGCGCGCGTGATGTCGCGACGCGCTGCCGACCGGAGTCGCTCCACCTCGTCGTGGCGGTGTTCCAGGGCGCGCAACGGGTCGGCGAGCACGGGCCTGCTTCGGATCTGTTCCAGCGCGCGGGTCTCGCGCGCCACCCAGCCACGTAGGGCCGCGGCCGCGCGACCGCGCAGGTCTGCGACGAGCGCTTGCTCGGCGATCGCATCGGGCACGACGCGCTTAGCCGCATCGGTCGGAGTTGCGGCGCGCAAGTCGGCCACGTGGTCGGACAGCGGGCTGTCAGGCTCGTGCCCGATGGCGCTGACGATCGGCGTGGTCGCCCGCACGATCGCGCGGCAGAGTGCTTCGTCGGAGAATGGGAGCAGGTCTTCGACGCTGCCACCGCCGCGCGCCAGGATGATCACGTCCACGCTCGGATTGCCGTCGAGATCTGCGAGCGCGGTCAACAGCTGGGGTACCGCGGTCGGTCCCTGTACCGCGATGTTGCGGACCTCGAATTGCACTGCAGGCCAACGGTTTCGGGAAACAGTGAGAACGTCTCGCTCGGCTGCGCTCGCGCGACCGGTGATGAGTCCGATCGTCTTGGGCAGGAAGGGGAGCGGTCGTTTGAGGCGGGGATCGAACAGCCCCTCGGCCGCCAGCAACGCTCGCAGACGCTCGATTCGGGCGAGCAGTTCACCCATCCCGACCGCGCGAATCTCGGTGACGCGCAGCGAGATCGTTCCGCGGCCGGCGAAGAAGGTCAGCTTGCCGTACATGAGGACTCGACTGCCCTCGTGAAGCGGCACGGGAGAATCGCGAATCAATTCGGGTGTGCACGTGACCGACAGGGACATGTCGGCCGACGGGTCACGCAAAACGATGAAAGCGGTACGCGTTCCCGGCCGAATGTTGATCTGCGTGATCTGGCCTTCGATCCAGATGGCGCCGAGTCGATCGATCCATTGAGCGACCTTGGTGGCGACCGAGCGGACCGGCCACGGATTCTCCGCGGAGTTCGACGTTCGGGGTTGGGTTTGTCCCTCGGTCACTTGGCCTTCGCGGACGCAATCCGATTGCTCAGCATGGTCAGGAACGGCGCGCGAGACAGCGAGTGCTCTTCGTAGTCGAGCAGTGCACCGAGCTCCTCGACCGACAACGACCGCAGGCGGGCGCGCAGCTGCGCAAGCGTGAGCGAGCCGTAATCGAGGTAGGCGGCAATCTCGGGCTCGACGACCTTGGGGGCGGTTGCGACGTTGCGCCGCGCTGGTGCCTTGGCCGGCGCCTTGTCGGCTTTTGCGGCAGCCTTCGGCGGCTCAGCGTTCGGTGGCATCGAGTACAACGCGAAGCGTCCCGGCGTTCCGGTGCGCTCGGGGGTCGGAGCCGGGGCGTCCACCTCCGGGTTGTCTTCGTCGAATGTCGCCCACTCCGGCTTCTCCTCGACCTCACCGAACAACGGCGCGAACACTTGGTCGCCCTTGATCGCGAGGCTGGTGAGGAACTGCTGGAAATGCATCGTGGTCTGCAGCATCTGGCTGAAGGCCGTCATCGGCAGTGTCACCGCAGTCGACGGGAGCTTGCGGGTCTCTTCGAGGATGTAGACCGCAGCCCCGGCAGCGACACGCGCCAGGTAAGGAGGACGAATCATACGCATAGAGTGCCTGACACTCGCACAATTTGGTAGTTGAGCGGTCGATCGACGGCTGCGCGACTCGCTCGCACAGTCTCGACCCGTATCCTGGTGGCATGTCTTCGCCTGTGCAGATCGATGTTGGGATCGCCGCGACGGCGGGCAGAGTATCCAATCCTGCGCGCGGTAAGCGGGTGCTGCTCGCTGAGCCGCGCGGCTACTGCGCCGGCGTGGACCGTGCTGTCGAAACGGTAGAGAAAGCCCTCGAACGCCACGGGGCTCCCGTTTACGTCCGAAAAGAGATCGTCCACAACCGCCACGTCGTCGAGACACTGACCGACCGGGGCGCGGTATTCGTCGAGGAAACTGACGAGGTGCCCGAGGGCGCGCTGCTCGTTTTCTCGGCGCACGGCGTGTCGCCGGCTGTTCATGTATCCGCCGCAGAGCGCAATCTTCGGACGATCGACGCGACCTGTCCCTTGGTGACGAAGGTGCATGTCGAGGCGAAGCGGTTCGCGCGCGATGATTACGACATTTTGCTGATCGGGCACAAAGGTCACGAAGAAGTCGAGGGCACCGCGGGCGAGGCGCCCGACCATATCCAGCTCGTCGACGGGCCTGAGTCGGTCGACGCGGTCACCGTGCGAGACCCGTCGAAGGTCATCTGGCTTTCGCAGACGACGTTGAGTGTCGACGAGACGATGGAGACGGTGAAGCGGTTGCGGGAGAAGTTCCCGACGCTGCAGGATCCGCCGAGCGACGACATCTGCTACGCAACGCAGAACCGCCAGGTTGCGGTCAAGGCGATGGCGCCGGAATGCGATCTGGTCATCGTCGTCGGGTCGCAGAACTCGTCCAACTCGGTCCGGCTGGTCGAGGTTGCGCTGGGTGCGGGAGCGCGGGCGTCCTACCTCGTCGACTATGCGCGAGAAATCGACCTGACCTGGCTCGAGGGTGTGCAGACGGTCGGTCTCACCTCGGGCGCGTCCGTACCAGAAGTGCTGGTCCGTGGAGTGATCGACTTGCTGGCCGAGCACGGCTTCGGCGACGTGCAGTCCGTGACTACGGCCAACGAGACGTTGGTCTTCTCGTTGCCTCGCGAGCTTCGGGACAAGCGGCAGTAACTGCGAGCGGCCGATCAGCGGCTGTACGGCGGATCGTCCCGGTAGCGGTAGCGGACCTGAGGGCTGGGGTGCGCGGGGGTTTCTGCGCGTCGCCTGCCTTCCGAGGCAGCGCGCCGCGTCGGTGGCAACGTGTAATCCCGAGCGGGGTAATCGCGGGCTGGGTAATCCCGAGCGACTCGTGCGTGCGCGGCGGTGCGTTGCGCAGGGACTGGGCGAGCGGTGTCGGCAGCGTGTGAGCGCGGCTCGCGCCTCGGCTTGTCTTCCGGCGGGGCCTTGCGTGCCGACTGCGGCGGTGAAGCCGGTGCTGTTCTCGTCGTACGGCGCGGCGTGCGCGTGGACCGCGGCCGCCGCGCTGCGGGGCCGGAGTCCGGGGAGCGCCGGGACCGCGACCGTGCCGGTGCGTGCGTCCCGCTTTGCGCGATGAACCAACGAACGATGCCGATCACCAACACGACCACCGTTGTCCCCAACATCAGCGGGAACCGGTTCACGAGCGGAATAGCAACGTTGAGCAGGATGTCTTTGAGAGAGCTCCCGCCACCTTCCGTGAAGTACTGATAGGCCAACGGCACCGCAACGAACAAGATGAGTGGCGGCTGCACGACCGCAGTGAACAATCCGCGATGTCGGACCGCCAAGACGGCTACGACGCAGCCGAGGACGTAGAAGGTCGAGAACGCGCCGGTGAGGTCGTCGCCACGAGCCGAGTCGAGCAGGAACCCGAGAAACGTAGCTCCGACGGCAACGAGCACAGCCAAACCCGCGGAGATTCCAGGAACGGTCGGCACCACGGACCGCTGTGCGAGCGGTACGGACGATCGAGCTGGTGGGGAGACGGGCACATGACGACATTAACTGTTCAACGTCAGAATGCATCGTTGGCATGACCGTTGCTCGTCGATATGTTGGCTACCGCTACTGCTCGAGGCCATGTTTCGACTTGCCCGATGTCGGGAACGTCACCGTCGTAGCGTTGCAGGTCGTTGAGCTTGCGTGCAGTGACGATGACCCGAGATTCCATCGACGCGACCGTTTGATTGAACGATTCGACCGCTTTGCCGAGTTGGTTGCCCATGCGGTCCAGATAGGTCGCCACCGTGCCAATGCGTGAATAGAGTTCGCGCCCGAGTTGCGCGATGGTGGCTGCGTCACGTGACACCGCCTCCTGTCGCCACGTGTGCGCGATCGTTCGCAACAAAGCGACCAAGGTGGTCGGTGTCGCAAGAATCACGTTTTTCGAGAACGCGTACTCGAGCAGGCTCGCGTCTGCAGTGAGTGCCGCGTCGAGTAGCGGGTCGCCGGGGACGAACAGGACGACGAACTCCGGTGTCGGATCGAATTCCTCCCAGTAGGCCTTCTCCGCCAGCTCGTCGACGTGGTTGCGTAGCTGGCGTGCGTGCAAGGCGAGATGCCGCGCCTGCGCGACGGGCTCGTTCTCTTGCGCGGCGTCCAAATAGGCCGCGAGCGGAACCTTCGCATCGACGACGATCTGCTTTCCGCCAGCGAGGTAGACGACAAGGTCGGGCCGTGCGCCGCCGCGGGTGACCTGAGTATCGAAATCGCAGTGCTTGACCATGCCTGCCATTTCGACGACCCGCTCCAGCTGTATCTCTCCCCAACGCCCACGGACCGACGGCGCACGCAGCGCCGCCACCAGCTGGCTCGTCTGCGTAGTCAGAAACTCCGACGTGCGATGCATACCCGCGACTTGTTCGCGAAGCCCTGCATAGGACTGCGCCCGGTCGGTCTCGACGCGCGCCACCTGCGTCGCGAGTGCGCCGACGGCGTCGCGCAACGGTCCGACAATATGAGCGATCTGCTCGCCGCCGGCCACGGTGCGCGTGTGCAGCACACCAGCGCGCGCCGCGTGCGCGAGCCAACCAAGCGCGAAGCCGATCGCGAGTGCGAGAACGAGGCCGATTGCCATCGAAGCTGTCATGGCGAGAATCGTGTACGAACCCACCGACACGTTCGTCCTCGTGAGTCTTTTCGGAGTCCCTGGACTCTGTGCTGTCTAGATACATGTGGCACAGATGTGTCTAGATACATGTGGGACACATTTTAGGCCGCGACCCGGAATTGGCCTTGGTAGCGCTTGGTCGGATCGATCATCAGGTGGCCGA
>NZ_VCQU01000006.1 GCF_012932915.1 Antrihabitans stalactiti
ACCGATCTGGGCATGAACTGATCCAAGCCCGGTCTCAGGTGCCATCACCTACGCATCCAACAACCTGTCCCACATGTGGGTAGACATCAGATGTCCCACATGTGTCGAGACTGGACAGAGTCTCTGGACTCCTAAAAGACTCACGAGGGGGTGCGGACTTACGCGGGTTAGGACTCGGAGTGCCGACCGCTCTGGATGGCGAATTCGTCGGCAACCATTGCCGCGAGCTCGAGGAAGGCGCGCTTGGTCGGCTTGCCGACCAGTTCGAGGTCGATCTCAGCGCCCTCGGCGAGATGGTCGTCGTACGGCACGACCTGAACGGCCCGGGTGCGGTCGAGGAAAAGCCTGCGCAACTGGTCGATGTCGACCGACGATGCACCTTTCCGGGAGGCGTTCACCACGACGACCGTGCGCTCGACGAGATTGCCGTGACCGTGATGCTCGAGCCAATCCAACGTGGCCGACGCGCTGCGGGCGCCGTCGATCGCGGGTGAGGTGACCAGGACCAGCGAGCTGGCCATGTCGAGGACGCCGCTCATCGCGGAATGCATCAGTCCTGTGCCGCAGTCGGTCAGGATGATGTTGTAGTACGACTGCAGGACCCCGATGGCCGAGCGGTAATCCGCTTCGCTGAACGCTTCCGACACTGCCGGATCTTGCTCGCTGGCAAGGACTTCCAGTCGGCTCGGCGCCTGAGACGTGTGCGCTCGGACGTCGCTGTAGCGGTGGATGTTCGGGTCGTCGAGGAGGTTGCGTACGGTCGAGCGAGTCTGCTTCGGGACGCGGTGGGCGAGCGTGCCCAGGTCCGGGTTGGCGTCGATGGCGACGACGCGATCGCCGCGGAGCGACGCGAACGTCGAGCCGAGCCCGACCGTCGTCGTTGTCTTGCCGACGCCGCCTTTCAGCGACAGGATCGCGATGCGGTAATCGCCGCGGACCGGCTGATTCACGCGGTCGACGAGCTCGCGGTACGCAATATCTGCGTGCGACTCACCGGGGTTGATGTTGCCGCCGGACGCCTTGTGCAGAGCCAGTCGCCATCCGCTGCGCGGTGGCCGCTTCGCTCGTCTGAGCAAGCTCAGATCGTTGACCGATTGCGGCGGCTGCTGTTGGTGCTGCTGCGGGGCGCCCTGCCATTGGCCTTGGTATTGCGGCTGTTGCTGCGGTGGGGGTGCCCACCCGTAGACGGGACCGTTGGGCGGAATATCGGGCGGCGCTTGGTAGCGGGCCGCGACCTGGTCCTCGTGGACCGGCACCCGACGGACCGTTCCATCCGATGCGATCTCCGACTTCTCACGCGAGTAGTGGTCGTTGTCGTAGCCGTCCGGCTGCTGCGGTGTGTAGCTCGACGGAGGGAACGAGCCCTGCGCAACCGCCCATGGGTTCGCGGCCTGTGGTTCCGACCGGGGGGCCTCTTGGGGCACCTGCTGATGCTGCGGCTCGACGTTGTCCGGTCGTCGCCCGACCTGATGCGCTCGCGCAGGAGCCGCGGGTTCCTCGGATTGCTGCGGCTGCAGCCATGGTGGCGTGGCGGGACTGTATTCGTTGTTCACGGCTTTCCCCCCAGGACATTCACGGACGTTTCACTGCGCGCTAGCGGCAATCACGCTAGCATCTTCGCCTCGTTCGTCGCGCTCTCGAAGTGACCGCGCAACGCGGTCGCAACCATCTGGCTAACCAGCGTCGATGTGCCGGAAACGACCTATGAAAGCACGAATGTGATCGTCGTCCACGCCCCGACGTGCACACGGTCGCCGCTGCGCAACGGCGTCGCTACATTGGGAGGTAGGAGGTCGTCACTCGCGTTGAGGCTGGTGCCGTTCGTCGACCCTACGTCGGTCAGCTCCAGTCCGTCCCCGACGATCCGCACGACCGCATGAACTCGGGAAACGCCCGCGTCGGCAGGCGGCACGCTCAGGTCGATCACGGGCGTCACCCCCTGCGAGCGACTGTGCTTGCCGATGAGGAATTCCTCACCTTGCAAGGTGATTCGGCGCTGTGGGAAGTAACTGGGGAAAGCAACGGTATCGGCGTCCGGGCCCTCACGTGCCTGCACTCGGTCGTAGTAGGCGCGATCGGCGTCGATCACCGCAGTCCATTGCACAGTGCTCGCCGACGGACCGCTCGGCGGTGCAGGCAACGCAGAATCATGACCGCAGTCTTCGCAGAATCGACCGACGACTGGGGCGCCGCAAGCTGGACACTCCTTCGCTGCGGTCGGGGCTGGAACGACCGCGGTCGGCTCGGCGACCGGCGTGCTGACCGGCCGGGCAGACATCGGGGTGCCGCACACATCGCAGTAGTCCGTTGCGGCCGAAATGTGGCCTTCCACACAGGTCACCATTACGACTCCTTCGGTTGTGACCGCACTCGCGCCGTCTTGGTCGATCGTGCATCGAGTGCCATCTCGTCTGCGGCCGCAACCTGCCGTCGCAGCCTCACCGTGCCGGTGCGCTCGTCGACCTCGACGACCTTTGCGAGAAGCTTCGCGGTGCCTTCGTTGCCCGACTCCTCGGCGAGTTGCATCGCCCGGCGCAGTTTCGCGGTCGCGGTGTCGTCGTCACCGCTCTTGCGTGCTGCCAAACCCTCTTGGACGACCTGCGCAAGTTCGGCCTGGCCCGTGTAGTGCGCGACGCGGCGACTGATTTTCGCCGACAACTCGGTATCCGCGGTCCACACCGCTTTGATCAGTCCCTCGCCGACCACCTCGTCGCCTGCGACCACGCTGACCCGGGCAGCGAGCTTCTCGCGGCCCGCCGCGGCAGGTTCGACCTCGATCTGAATGTGATAGTCACGATCCTCGGTACCCCAGGCACCGAGCGGGTAGTCGCCGCGCTGAGTTCCGGATTCCGTGCGCCGGGCGGTGAGATCCTCGACCGTCGGCGCGACTTGCTTGACGAAATGAATGCGAGCGCCGACCGGCGTCCAGAGCCGTAGCGTCAAGTCGGGGATCGTCTTGGTCATAGCGACCCGCATCATCGACGCGAAGTCGGCGGCCAGTCCGGCTGGATCGGCGACGATGTCGACCGTGCCGAGCAGCGCGGATGCGATCGGGCGCAGTTCGTCCACGCGCCAGTCGGTACCGACGCCGCGGCAATCGCAGGAGAACTTGCCGGTGGCGAGTTGGATCTGTCGAGCCAGTGCCTCCGGCGTTTCGTGTTCGTTCTTGCCGTCGGTCAGCAGGATCGCATGGGCGAGGGCACCGGGGTGGCGCTCGACGAGCCGACGAGTCAGCTCCAGCCAAGTCCCCATGGCGGTGCCGCCTTTGGGGCGCAGACCGTCGACAGCTCGCAGCGCCTCCGCCTTCGTTGCCCGCGACGCCCGGACCGGGCTGCCACCGATCGGGAAGACCAAGCGCGCCACTTCCGTGCCCGCGATGATGGCGAAGAACGTTCCGTCGGTCAGTTCGTCGATGGCGGCGGCGGTGGCGCGTTTTGCTCCCTCGAACTTTGCGAACGGCGCTTGCATGGAACCGGAGCAGTCGATGGCGATCACCTCGATCCGGTCCGGCGTCGGACCGGCTGGGACCGCGTTCTCGCCACCGTCGATCGTCACGATGGCGTCGACGGTGCCGGTTCCTTCGGCGAGGTAGAAGTTCTGATCGACAGCGACTGAAAAACCTTGCTGCTGTGGGGAACTCATGCTGCCTCCGTATCTTTCGGTGGGATCGGCACGACCGCGACGGTGATGTTGTCTCTGCCGCCCGATGCGAGAGCGAATTCGACGAGAGTCCTTGCGGCAGTGTTCGCGTCGCCGACGGTCGCGATCGTGGCCAAGTCGGCGGCGTTGGGTAGGTAGTTCCACAGGCCGTCGCTACAGACGAGCACCACCCCCGGACCCGAGGTACTGAAGGATTTGACTGCGAAGCTCGGCAACGGCTCCGCACCGGCGTCGGCACCCAGCCATCGGGTGATCATGTGTGCGCGCGGATCGGCCATAGCGGCCTTTTCGTCCGCAACCCCGGCGGTGATCAGTTCCTGCGCCCACGAATCGTCGACCGTCAGCTGCTGTGACGGTTCTGCCGCTCCCTCGGCTGCCAGCCAGTACACGCGGCTGTCGCCGACGTTGCCGACCGTGACGTCGGTGCGGCCACCGCGGGTTGCCAGCGCTGCTGCAGTGAAGGTGCACGACGGCGCGTGTTCCTGATCGGGTGTCGCCACGGCGGTCGCCGCCTCGCCTGCCGCGGCTATCGCTGCGACCATCGCCTCTTCGGCATCTCGCCCGTCCGATAGCCAGGAGAGCAGCGTTTCGACGCCGGCACGTGCGGCTGCTCCGGACGCCGCCTGCGGGTTGTCGGTTGTCGAGACGCCGTCGCAGACGACGATCGCGATTGCCGCAGGTGGCCCGCCTTCCCCGTCGCCGTCCAAGAATCCCGCGGCCCCCGAGTCCTCGTTGCGCGGATGGACAAGGCCGCGGTCTGTGATGAGGGCAATCGGCCCGAGTTCGCGTTCGTCGCGATCGGTCGCGCCACGCAAATGACCGCACACGACGCAGTAGTCGTCGGAGTCGAACGATTCCCCGCCGCATTCTGCGCAGCTCGCACTCACCGGACCGAGCTGCGGAACCAGGACCTGGTGCACCGCCAGTTCCGCGCCGCAGTTTTCACAGAACCGGTCGCTCGTGTGCGCCGGCGTGCCGCACTGCACGCACGCGCGGGCGGTCACAACGTCGTCCGGGGGCGCATGGCGTTGGCACGGTCGACGAGGGTGAAGCGTTCCCAATAGTCCGGCGTTTCGCGCGCGAGGTCGCGGTAGCACCGTTCGATTCCGGTCCGCACTCCTGCTTCGGTCAGGTCGACTCCCAGCAGCCGAATGCCCTGCCTGTTCCTGCCGCCGGAGTGCAGCCACGCGAGCGCTGCGTCGAACACCTTCAACCGAATGGTTGCCCGTCGCCGCGTCGACTCCACGTTGAGTGCCTCGACGCGCGAGCCGGCTTCGCGCAGCAGGTCCTCGTTCAGTTGTTCAGGAGCCAAACCGTCCAGCTGTGTTTCGACGCCGGCGATCTGCGCTTCTGTGAACAGCGATGATGCGGACGGCACCTCGTCCAGGACCTGCGTCGCTCCGGCACGGTCGCCCGCTGCGGACCGTTGCCTGGCCAGACCGAACGCCGTGCTCACGAACGACCGATCGGTCCGCCACACCGCTTCGTAGTACTCGGTTGCCGTTGCTGCGTCGCCCCGAAGTTCGGCGACCGCGCCCAGCGCCATTTTCGGCGCAAGCTCGCCGGGCAGCGCGGTCAGGACGCCGTCGAATTCCTGCTGGGCCTGGTCGAATGCTCCGTTGAGCAGGTCCGCTTGCCCGCGGTACCACGCGATCCGCCAGTCGCCGGGAATGATCTGTTCGAGCCCGTCCAGGCGTGACCGTGCCTCGGCGTGATCGCCCGTTTCCAGCGCCGCCCGCACCAGGCGCAGGGGAATCTCGATCGATTCGACTTTGCCCATCGCGGTCGTGGCGCCACTCGCGGTTTCGAGGGCGTGCTCCAAGTGGGCCGGTTTCGTGCCGCTGGTGGTGGCCAGCAATGCCGCGCCACTGTCGGTGGGATCGACGAGCGGAACTGGGAGCGCGGCGATCACGTGCGCCGGGTCGATGCTCGCCTCAGCACCGGACCCGACGCCGAAGGCCGCACGCTGCGGACTGAAGTACGCGGACATCCCCGGCCGCGGCGTTCCGTCGTTGCGAGCCAAGATCTCCCGCAGGACGCCGGTGAGCTGGTCGGCCATTTCTTCGGTCGATGCAAAACGCGCACTCGGATCGGCGTTGGTCGCACGAAGGATGGCGCGGAACAGCGACGGATGTGTCGCGAACACGGGCACGGATTCGGGGCCGGGGAGTTGCTCGACGAAGTGACCGCGCTCTTGCGGGACTGCGGTCACGAGAACTGCGAGAGTGCGCCCCACCGTGTAGATCTCGGTGGCGACAGTGGGCCCGGTCTCTGCGATCTCGGGCGCTTGATAGCCGATCGTGCCGTAGATCGCGCTGTCCTCGTCGTCCATCGACACAACCGCGCCGAGGTCGATCAGCTTGAGTTGCTCGTCGGTTTGCATCACGTTGTCGGGCTTGAAATCGCAGTACGCGACGCCAAGGGTGTGCAAATAGCCCAGCGCAGGCAACATTTCGACGATGTAGGCCACAGCCTGCTCGGGCGGCAGGTACTCACCGGTCTCCTGGGTGTGGCGCTTGAGAATCTGCTTGAGCGAAGTACCGCCGACGTACTCCATCACGATGTAGCCGACCGCCACTCCGTCGGAACCCTTGTGCTCGACGAAGTTGTGGATCTTCACGATGCTGGGATGCTCGACCTCGGCAAGGAAGCGTCGCTCGGCGACCGCTGCTGCCATCGCATCGGCGTCGCCGGAGTTCAGCAGGCCTTTCAGTACCACCCAGCGGTTGTTGACGTTGCGATCGACGGCGAGGTAGATCCAGCCGAGACCGCCGTGCGCCAAGCAACCGCGCACCTCGTATTGGCCGCCGACGACATCGCCCGTAACAAGCTTCGGGGTGAACGAGAACTTGGTCCGGCAGTTGGCGCAGAAGCCCTCGCTCCGTCCCGGCCGACCGTCCCGCCCACGACCGACCGGGTTACCGCAGCTGCTGCAAAACCGTTTGTTCTCCGCCACTTGCGGATCGACCATCATCGCGGTGGTGGGGTCGACTCGCGGTGCGCGAGGGACATCGACCATCCCCGCACCCAGGTGGCCACGCGAACTCGATCTGGTCGACTTCGACCGGTTGGTTCGGACCGAACGCGACGAGGTGCGGGCCGTCGTCGAGTTGGCAGCCGTTGCCGTCGAGCGCGTCGACGCCTGGGCAGGTGCCGCCTGCGGTGCAGTTCCGCACACTTCGCAGTAGCCGTCGACGACAGTTCCGCCGCAGCCGGGTTCGGCGCAGGTCATCGTGGCCTCCTCATCGATTCTCTTCTCGCGCTGTAGCTTTCGCCGCGATGATGTCTCGCTGTGCGGTGATCGCGCGGGTCGCGGCCTGCAGATCGCATGGGCGACGGGCGAGCAAATCGGCGGCCGTACGGTCTGCGGCGAGGACATCACGGTCTTCGCCCACGCCGAGTCGTGCCGCCTTGGCTTGATATGCCGAATGGCGGCCACGAAGCTCGGCGTGCCGGTCCAGCAGGCCTTGCGCCAGATCTTCGTCGGCGGCCGCTTGGGTCAGTTCGGTCTCGACAGCCTCGCGCAAGCTCTTGATAGCCGCGACGCGTGCCTTCGGATTACCTCGTAACGCAGCAACTTCCGTCAGTCGTGAACGGAGCGATTCGGTGCGATCCGACGGAATCGGCAAGGGGGCGGTCACGATGGATCTGGCGACCTTGTCGCGCGCCTGCGCACCTCGCAACCGCGACTCGGCGATCTCGTTGACCTCGCTGCCGAGCTCGGCGATGGTGCTCGCCCAATGCGCGAGAACCTTTGCAATGCCGTCGAATTCGCTGCATACCCGGCCGACGCGGTCGGCGATGGTGGTGATCGCGGCCTCGACGCTCGGAACCGTCAGCGACAGCGGATCGTTCGCGGACGTATCGAGCAGGTTCGCGATGTCGCGGCTGACCGCCCGCAGCTCGGATGGCGCCGTCGAGCCGTCGGGGTCGACGGACAATGCCGCCGCGATCTTGTCGAGCCGCTTCTGCAACGGGGCAAGCTGGGAGAGCACGAACGAGTTGATCTCGTCGACTGCGCTGACCAATTCGGTGACCGCGGGATACGCGACCTTCATCCGTTCGACGATGTCGGCGATGCCGATGTGCAGAACGGTTTCGGTCGGCCCCATCAGCGACCGTTGCGCCAGCGGAACTGCGGTGCGCTCCAGCTCGAGTGGGCGGTCGCGGAGCAAATGGGTGAGCTCCACGCGGTCCGCGTCGTTCGGTTTCGACCGCCGAGCCCGTACGGTCCGTGCTGATTCGAGGATCGACTTCATTCGTCCGTAGTCATCCCACATCAGAGCCAATGACGCGGCGCAGGGCGCCCATTTCTTCGCCGTGTTTCCGGTCGGCGGATACAGCCGCAAATGGGCGAGCCCCGGGTGTTGATCGAGTTCGACGAGCGAGGCGATGATCCGCTCGAGTTCGGCATTGCGAGCGGACAAGTCGCTGTCGATCTCGATCGACGTCAGGATCGGGTGCACGGTCGTCAATCCTGATATCGCGGAATCGGCGGGCCGGGCGACGGGCCGAGGCTGCCGAGCCTCGCGTTGTAGATCCGGTCCCAAGTGCCGTCGGAACGCATGCGCTCGAGGACGCCGTTCACGAAACGGATTAGGTCTGTCCGCTCCTTCGGGACCCCGACAGCAAAGTTGTCGGTACCGAGCGATTCGCCGACGACGGCAAGGTTCGGATCCTGTGCAGCCAGCCCGAGCAAGATCGGAGTGTCGGTGCTGATCGCGTCGACCTGGCCTTGCTGCAGGAGGACGAGACAGTCGGTGTAGTTCGTCGCGCCGGTGACTTTCGGTGGCTGCGGCAGGCTCAGCAACACCGGTACGACCGTTGTGCCGACGACGACGCAGACCCGCTTGCCTGCAAGGTCCTTCGTCGACGAGATGCCCGACGACTTCGCCGCGAGTACGCGACGGTCGGTGCTGAAATACACCGCCGAGAAGCCGACTCGCTGCCGACGATCACAGGTGGCAGAGAACGTACGGACCACCATGTCGACCTTGCCGTCTTTCAGCGCGGTCTCACGATCGGCGGCGGACAGCGAGAGGAAGTCGATCTTGTCCGGGTCGCCGAGCAGGTCACGGGCCATTTCGCGGGCGAGGTCGATGTCGAAGCCTTCGAGCTGCCCGGTCACGGGGTTCCGGAAGCCGAACAGGTAGGTGTTCTGGTCGACCCCGACTCGCAGCCGGCCGCGGTTGGCGATCTCGGCCATCGTCGATCCCGCAGGCATGGCGCCAGGCGCGGGATTTCGGCCCGGCCGGAGACTGACGTCGGTGTCGCACGTGGAGTCGTCGAGAGTCGTTGGCACCGACGTGATCTCCTGTGCACCCACCGGAGTCGGATTGACCGGACCCACCGGTGGCAGTTCGGACGTCGACGACTCGCAACCGGTGACGACGAGCGCGGCCACGAGCAGCGCGAGCCATCCTGCGCGCCTCGTCATAAGAACTCCTTCAACCGCGGCCACAGCCCGGCAACGACCGCGACGGCAGCAACACCCAGCAACACGAGTATGGCTGTGGGACTCAATGCGAGCCTGCTCCCGGCAGCGTCGACCCGATCGCGCAACTCGGTCCGTGCGTGCGCGATTTCGCCCTGAATCGAGGAGTCCAGCTTGCCGAACTGCGCGGTCGAACCTTCTGGTTCGGCTCCGATCGCCTGCCGCACGGCACCGGCGTAATCGGCTTTGAGATACGCCTCGAGTTGCTTGGCATGCCCAGAGGTCCAGGTGTCGAAGCCATCGGCCGACGCTCCTGCTGCAGCCAACTGCTCGCGCAGCTTGCTGATGTGATCGGCGAACGACTTCTCGATCGGGCCGACGTCGCCCCGGGTGATGAGTTCGAGCGTTTCGTCGGTCCGCGCTTGCTGCGCCAGAATTCTGGCTTGGGCAAGATGGTCGAATTTCGTCGAGCCATCGGTCCGGCTGGCGTCGATGCTGTTGCTCGCCAAAGACATTGCGATGGTGATCCACAGCAGGGCGATCACCGTCGCGATCGCCGCGAGGACCAGCCCGGTGTTGTATCTGCGATTGGTGCGCGTGAACAACAGAAACGACGTTGCCGCCAACGCGACGAGCACGAGGAGTAGCAGAACGATCGTGCTCCACGGATTGGCGGCGATATCGGCTTGGCTGCGAGTGAGGTCCGCAAACTTTGCCGAGTAGAGCTTTTCGGCATTCGGTAGCAACGAGGTCTGCATGAGGGCAGACGCTTCGCGCAGGTATGCGGCGCCGACCGGGAAGCCCTGCCGATTGTTCGCCCTCGCGGATTCGATCAAGCCGGTGTAGGCCGGTAGCCCAGCGGCGATCTGTGCGACCGCGTTACGGGTCTCGTCGTCGCCGGAGCCTGAGGTGGCCGCCGCCAAGGCGGTGGCAGCGTCGGCCAGTGCCTGCTGATACTTGGACCTGACCTGGGGCGACTCGATGCCACCGGACAGAAACGCTGCTGCCGCCGTCGCGTCCGCGGTCGAGAGCGCGGCGTAGAGATTCTGCGCCGCGAATGCGAGCGGTTCGGTGGTGTCGAGAACGTGGGTGCGTTCGGCCTTCTTGTTGTTCAGCTGCGCGGACCCGACTATTCCGGTCACGACACACGCAATGACGAGGATGATGCCGACCCCGCCGATCATGCCCGGGGTGGTGGCCGCGAAACGCCGTAACCAGGCCACTGCGCGGTGCCGGCCCGTCCTCGTTTGCGATCGCGTCACTGTCCCCCTCCCCGAGTGGTCGGTCGTTCAGCCGCGATAGTAATGCGCTAACCCTCGTGAGTCTTTTCGGAGTCCAGGGACTCCGAAAAGACTCACGAGCAGTTCAGCTGGCGCGATTGACCGCCGAAACAACAGCGCGCAGGGAGGCGGTCGTGATCGAGGTTGCGATGCCCACGCCCCAGATCACCTTTTCGCCGATCGCACACTCGACGTAGGCCGCCGCTTGCGAGTCGACGCCGGACGTCATTGCGTGCTCGGAATAGTCGAGCACGCGCACGTCGATTCCGACGGTGGAGAGCGCGTCGACGAAGGCCGAGAGCGGTCCGTCGCCGGAGCCGGCGATCTCGTGCTCTTTGCCATCGATCTTCACGGTGGCCACGATCGAATCGGTCCCGCCGTCGACCTCGGCAGCCTTCACCTGCTGACGAATACGTTCCAGCGGCAGAATCGGGTGCAGGTACTCGTTGGCGAAGACGTCCCACATCGCCTTCGAACTGACCTCGCCGCCCTCACCCTCGGTGATCTGCTGAATGGCGCGCGAGAACTCGATCTGCAGGCGACGCGGCAGCGCCAGGCCATGATCGGCTTTCATGAGGTAGGCGACGCCACCCTTGCCGGACTGCGAGTTCACGCGAATGACGGCCTCGTAGGTGCGGCCGACGTCCTTCGGATCGATCGGCAGATACGGCACCTGCCAGAGCAGATCGGCGACATCGCTGTCTGCCGCGTCTGCGTCGAACTTCATCGCGTCCAGGCCCTTGTTGATCGCATCCTGGTGGCTGCCCGAGAAGGCGGTGTAAACGAGGTCGCCACCGTAGGGATGCCGTTCCGGGACGGGGAGCTGGTTGCAGTACTCGACGGTCCGGCGGATCTCGTCGATGTTGCTGAAGTCGATCTGCGGGTCGACCCCGCGGGAGAACAGATTCAGCCCCAGCGTCACCAGGCATACGTTGCCGGTGCGCTCGCCGTTGCCGAACAGGCAGCCCTCGATGCGGTCTGCGCCGGCTTGGTAGCCCAGTTCGGCTGCCGCAACAGCGGTTCCGCGGTCGTTGTGGGGATGCAGCGACAGCACGACCGAGTCGCGACGGGCCAGATTGCGGCTCATCCACTCGATCGAGTCGGCGTAGCTGTTCGGCGTCGTCATCTCGACCGTCGCGGGCAGGTTGATGATCATCGGGACCGCGGGAGTCGGGGCGATGATCGCGGTGACCGCGTCGCAGACGTCCTTGGCGTAGTCGAGTTCGGTGCCCGTGTAGGACTCGGGCGAGTACTCGTAACGCCATTCTGTGTCCGGGTACTTCGCGGCCTCTTCGAGGCACTTCACCGCGGCGTCGGTGGCGATCTTCTTCACGACCTCGCGGTCGGCGCGGAAGACGACGCGGCGCTGCAGGATCGACGTCGAGTTGTAGAAATGCACGATGACCTTGGGTGCGCCTGCGCAGGCGACGAAGGTCCGCTCGATCAGCTCAGGGCGACACTGGGTGAGTACCTGGATGGTGACGTCGTCGGGAATCGCGTTCTCTTCGATGATTTCGCGAACGAAGTCGAAGTCGGTCTGGCTCGCGGACGGGAACCCGACCTCGATTTCCTTGTAGCCCATCCGGACCAGCAGGTCGAACATGCGGCGCTTGCGCGCGGGGCTCATCGGGTCGATCAGCGCTTGGTTGCCGTCGCGAAGATCGACAGCGCACCACATCGGTGCGCGATCGATGATCTTGTCTGGCCAGGTCCGGTCGGGAAGACCGACCGGCTCGACTTCTTCGGCAAACGGTCGATAGCGATAGGTGGGCATCGACGAGTTGCGCTGGGTGTTCCACGCAGGCTGATCGGCAGGCGCGGGCCGGGTCGGCGCGGTGATCGTGCGCGAACCGGAAGTGAAAGCATCGGCGGGTGACATTGTTTCTCCGTGATGTCGGGCGGACGGGTCGGTCCTCAGAACAGGATATCGACCGGCGCGACAAGACCCCGCGACGGGAAGCCGGTCTGGTCAGACCCCGCCGCGGCGACCGAGGAGAAGCGCCCGCTGCATAGCTGAAAAGTCTACATGCTTGCCGAGGCCGCCCAAATGGATATTGAGACTCGCTTGAGTGAACGGCTGTACACTGGCTAGGTGACCACGAGGCAGGAAGTATTAGCCGCCGCGCGGGTGCGGCTCGACGGACGCGACCCGGCGGGCGTCGGGCTGCGCGAAATCGCTCGGGCGCTGGACATGTCGTCGACCTCGATCTATCGGTACTTCGATTCGATGCACGACCTGCGGACCGCGCTGGGAATGCAACAGCCCAAGCCTGAAGTCCCCGCCGGGTTCACCGACCAGTTCGTCGAGCGAGCCATGAGCCCCGACCGCATTCATTCCGTCATCGCGGATCTGCTCGGTACCTCGCTGGTCATCGGTCCGCTGGCGGTAGGGCCCGGTAAGCGTGGTCGAGCGGTCGCCCGCGGCGTCGTCGGGGATATCGCGACGACTCGTGCGGCAAGGGGATTGGCGGCGAAGATTCCGGTCGGTCTCGTCATCGATATCGAGGTCGGCCGGTTTCAGAAGCGAATCTGCGCGAAAGTCGTGGTCCCGATCGGGATCAGCGCGCGTGTGAAAGACGATCTCACCTTGGTCATCGACGTTGCGAGGCCACATCCGCGAGCAATTTCGGTCGACGTCGACGCGCTCGGTCTGTCGGCTGTCGTCGTCCGCAAGGTCGGCAAAGTCGACGACCTCGTTCGCGCCAACACCCTCGCGCACATCGACGCCGTGCTCGCCAGTCCCGAAGGTAAGGCGGCGACGACCATCGATATCGGCCAGATGATCGACGACGCGTGGGCGGCAGGTGTCGTGTTCGAGCGCCGCGCAATGTAGGTTGACCTCGCACGATTTACTTCAAGGCGAGGGAACCATTGGACAGACGGGCCTTCTTCAAGACCGCAGGCATCGCGGCCGCGTCTTTGGGCGTCGGTCTGAGTAGCCGCGCGGTCGCGCATGGCGACGGTCCGTGGGCGACGCTCTTCCGTGGTTGGGTGCCGGAAATCTTTGCGCCCCTTCCCGATCCGCCTGACCACACCGCTGCGATCGTCATCGGGTCCGGCTTCGGCGGCGCCATCTCGGCGCTGCGCCTCGCCGAGGCAGGCGTCGCGACGACTGTTCTCGAGCGCGGATCGCAGTGGCCGAACGACCCGTGGCGCGAAATCTTCACCGGCGACGATCTGCCGGACGGCCGTGGTTTCTGGCACCGGACGAGCTTCACCGGTGTGACGAAAGTGCCGGTGTTTTTCGAGGACTTCGGCGGCGTTCTCGATTGCACAGAATTCGGAAACATCGACGTGTGGCGCGCTGCCGCTGTCGGCGGCGGGTCCATCATCTTCACGGGCGCGATGGTCGAACCGGAGAAGCGGCATTTCGATTCTGTCTTCCGCGGAGTGGTGAGCTTCGACGAACTGCACAACACGTACTACCCCCGCGTTCGGCAGATGCTTCGCCTGTCGACGATGCCCGCTGACATCTACGGTTCGGACCCGTTCGCTCATTCGCGGGCGTGGGACGACCAGGCGCGGCGCGCTGGCTATCAGCCGCAGCCAGTGGAATCGATCTTCAACTGGGACGTCATCCGAAGCGAGTTGGCCGGTACGTCGCGTAAGTCGGCCACCGCGTCGCGCAGTAACCTCGGCAACTCGAACGGCGCGAAGTTCGACCTCAACCAGAACTACCTCCGGCTGGCGCGCGAAACTGGCAAGGCGGGGGTTTTCCCAGGGCACCGCGTCGATGCGATTGCCCAGGAGCCGGGCGGACGCTACAGCGTCTCGATCACGAAGATCGGCCCGACCGGCGATGTCCAGCGCACCCGCACTCTGACCTGCGACCGGCTCTTCCTCGGCGCAGGGTCGATCGGTACCTCGGAACTGCTGGTCCGTGCGCGGGCGACTGGCGCACTGCCCAACCTCAACGAACACATCGGCGAGGGGTGGGGGACCAACGGCGATGTCGGTCTTGCTCGTGGAGTGACGTCGTTCGGCGGTGGCACCGGCGGTGTGCCGTGCGCAAGCAAGATCACCGACGACCCCGGTCTGCCGACGACGTTGGAGAATTGGTTCATCCCCGGACTTCCAGTCGACGTGGGTGCGCTGGCCTCGCTCGGGATCGTGCTCGATTCGACGCGAGCGCGCTTCGGCTACGACCCGCGCACCGGCCGGGTCGGCCTGGATTGGCCGGCCAACGGTAACGACGCCGCGCTCGAGGCGACGCGCGTGATGAACGACCGGGTGCAGCAACGGTCCGGGTCGATGTTCGACTACAAGCCCATCGGCTACGACGCGAACGCGCGCTTCACCGCGCACCCGCTCGGCGGTGCAGTGCTCGGGTTGGCTACGGACGCATACGGCCGAGTGCACGGCCATCCGGGACTGTTCGTGATGGACGGCGCCGCGATTCCGGGTAGCACGGCAGCCGTGAATCCATCGTTGACCATTTCCGCGATTGCGGAGCGAAACATCGAGGCTATTCTGCGGAGCTGATCGCTACGCGGCGTTTTCCAGACCCTTGCCGGTTGCTTCGATGCGGGCGCGGTACCGCGGTGCCAGATTCGCGCGGGTGAGGTCGCCGTTGTAGTGGGCGCGGACTCGGGGGTTCATGATTGCGCGCCACAGCGGCGGGATCATCGCGTACACGATCATCGTGGCGTAGCCGGCCGGAAGCTGTGGCGCTTCGTCGCACGACCGCAACGTCTGGTAGCGGCGGCCCGGGTTGGCGTGGTGGTCGCTGTGCCGTTGCAGGTGGAACAGGAACACATTGGTGACCAGGCGATCGCTGTTCCAGGAGTGCCGTGGTGCTGTGCGTTCATAGCGACCGTTGGGCAATTGCTCACGCATCAGTCCGTAGTGCTCGACGTAGTTGACGGTTTCCAGCATGGTGAACGCAATGACGGCCTGTAGCAGCAGGTATGGCGCGATCTCGATGCCGAACACGGCGATCAGGGTGCCGAACAGTACGGCGCTCATCGCCCACGCTTGCAGGATGTTGTTCCGGATGCTGAACCACGGCTTGCCCTTACGGGCCAATTGTTCGGCTTCGAGTTTCAGCGCGGAGCGGAAACCGCCGCTGATGCTGCGAGGCAGGAACCGCCACAGGCTTTCGCCATAGCGCGAGGACGCGGGATCGGGTGGGGTGGCGACGCGGACGTGGTGGCCGCGGTTGTGTTCGACGAAGAAATGCCCGTAGCCGGATTGGGCGAGCGCGACTTTGGCGAGCCAACGTTCGTGCTTCTCGGCGCGGTGGCCCAATTCGTGGGCCGCGTTGATGCCGATGCCGGAGATGAGGCCGACGGTGACCGCGAGGCCGATCTTGTCGAGAACAGACAAACCGGTGCCTGCCCAGAGATAGCTGGAGACCAAAAGGCCGGAGAGCAGGATCGGCAGGAACAGGTAAGTGCACCAGCGGTAGAAGCGGTCGTCGGAGATTCGTTCGTAGTCGGATTCGGGCACGTTCGCTCCGTCGTCACCGACCACGATGTCGAGGATCGGGATTGCCACGAAGACGACGAGCGGACCGATCCACCAGAACAATTCCAGGCCCGTAAGCATCACGAGCTGCGAAGGCAGCAAGGCGCATGCTGGTGCGATCAGCCCAAGGATCCACAGGGACCGCTTGCGGTCGCGCCATCCACCTTCGAATCCGTCCGTGCTCATTGCCCGCATCCCTTGAAAATCGTTTGTCCTCGCCGATTAGATAGCCGGTGACGCTGTGAGTGTTACCTAACGACTGGCAACAAAATGGTCTCGACTAGTTGCTGGCGGATAGCGGTTTGGGTCCCCTAAGATCGAATGCGACGTTAGGAGCTCCGGAAATGCAGGACCCGGTCGAAATTGGTCCGTACCCGCGAAAGCCCCCGGTGACGATCGTCGACTGGGCGATGTTGGTTCTTGCAATCGTTTCGGTGATTTATCTGGCGTGGATCACGTTTTGGCACGTCTCCGACGACATTCATCGCACGATCGTCTACGTCGACTACGGAGTCTGTGCGATCTTCGCCATCGAATTCTGCTGGCGATGGCGGCGCGAAGGCTGGGGTTGGCGTTTCCCCGTACGAAACTGGTACGAGGTCCTGGGAATGATCCCTGTGACGAACCCTGCGTTTCGCGGGTTTCGGCTGCTACGCATCGTGGTCGTGCTGGCCCGGTTGGGCCGCGCCGCCGACCGCGCGGTCGGCGATCGCGTGACCGCGGCCGTCGTCAACAAGTTCGTCAACACCATCGTCGACGTCATCAAGCGGCCGATCACCGTCGCCATGCTCGACGAGGTCGCCGACGTCCTTCAGCATGGGCGATATACGACAAACATCGCAAATGCGTTGGAGGAGAATCGAGCCGAGCTCGACGCGATGATCCTCGAGCGCATACGCAAGGATCCTCAGGCTGGAAGGTTGAAGTTCGTTCCGTTCCACGACGACATTGTTCGGATCGCAACCGACACCACATTCCGTATCGTGTTCCAGGTGCTGGAAGACCCGAGGACCGACGAACTGGTCTCCGATCTCGTCCGCGAGAACCTGGATCAGATCAAGGAGTCCGTGCGCGAAAAGGACATCGTCCGCCGCCCCGGTGCCACACGATGACCGCCGCGCAGATCGACGTTGCGCGCGCGTACGTCGACGCTCTGATCACCCACGATGGCGAGTCGGTCGCGTTCGCGCCCGATGCGGTGCGCTACGAAATGGGACTCAAAACTGGGCGGTCGGGTAGGCATTTGCGTCGGAGTTTGTCGCGTGGGCCGCAGTACCGGGTGATTCTCGGAATTCGTGATTTCACGGCGACCGTCGAAGCCGACGTCGTCCACACCGAATATCTGCTGGATGCCGGTTTTCTCGGCCGCAGAATCACAACGGTTAAAGTCGTCGAAGATTTCATTATTCCTGCGGACGATCTATTGATCCACCGCGTCGACGCGAAAATTGGTCGACCGCCCAGATCGTAGAAATGGCTATTCGTTGCTGCCGTGCCGAATCTGCTCGCGTGGATCGGCGAACTTCGTGGTCTCGTAGGCAATCAGCGCGATGGTGACAGCCGTAAGAATTCCGAGCGACACGAGTGCAGGTAGGGCGGCGGCAAGCGGGGTCAACGCAACCAACACGACTGCCGCGACCAGTCTCGGGACCGTGACGGTCCGGACCGCGTACCACTTGAAGAACACCAACGCGAGTAGGTACAGCACGACTCCGCCGTACAGCGAGAACAACGGGATTCCGTACAACGCGTCGCCGAGTTTGTGATGATGCTCGTCGCCGACGTAGCTGAGGACTTTCTTGAGCCCCAGCGACAAACCGATGACCGCTATCACCAGCGGCAGGTGTCCGAACGTGTAGCTGTTGCGGGCGATCTTGATCTGGCGCGCGCCGTCCGCCTGGTCGAGCGCGTGCTCGACGGCTATCGACGTGACGTCGAAGTATGCCCACCACAAGAGGCCCGAGATCGCCAGTCCGAGCATCGTGGCGACGATGATCGGCCACGAGATCGGCAGGGCAGCGACACCGATGCCGATCGATACGATCGATTCCCCGAGCGCGACGATCACGATCAAGCCATGGCGTTCCGCGAAATGGCTTGGTGACCGCAGTCGCCAGTCCTCGCCGGCGAGCATCGTCCCGATGTAGTCGCCGGCAAGAGCGGCCAACCACAGCAACGTCTGCACGGTGCCTTCGGTCTGGGATGCGATCAGCAGCAGCGTCGTACTGATGACGATGGACGGAACCCATTTCACCAACTGGCCACGCAACTGCGGATCCTCACGACTCACGACCCAGAAGAGTGCAAGGTGAACGACGCGGACCACGAAATAGCCGACCGCAAACATCACCGGACCGGACAGGCCGCCAGGAATGTCGTCGAAAGCCTCGGGAATGGTCAGCGCGACAATGAAAGTGGCGCCCATCGCTACGAACATTCCTACCTTGATCACACCTTCGTCGGCGCGAACGATGTTGCCGAGCCATGAGTAGCCAACCCAGCACCACCACAACACGCCCGACACCAGTACGGAGCGGAGCAGATTGACCGCACTGGTGTCGTGGGCGAAGAGGTCGGTGACCTGCGTCATCGCATAAACGAAGACGAGGTCGAAGAAGAGCTCGAGGTTCGAAACGGAGGCTCGTTCCGATGCTGCCTGCACGCGAACGCGTTTGGGGATGCTCACGGCGACAATCGTGCCACTGCGGTTAGGAGGCTTGCGCGGCTTCGTCCTGAATCCAGATCGGGCGCCAGTTGCTGATCTCGTGGAATCGGCGCAGCTCGGCCAAGCCGCTGACCGAACCCAACCAACCTGCGTGTGGCGGGGTTGCCGGGTCGAAACCGCTTTGCACGAAGGTCAAGCGGGTCTTGCCGTTGGAATCGGCGAGTTCCCAGGACGTGACGCCAGCGCCGGTGCCCCAGTCGACAGACAGCTTCTTGTCCGGCACGACGTCGACGACCTTGGCGGCATAGCCGCTCTCGAAGCCGCCCATGGCGTAGCGGCCGCCGGCCCAGGCCTCGATGTCGATCGGGTAGCCGAACCACGCAGTGACCGTCTGGCCATCGATCAACGACTCGTACACCTCGTGCAGCGGTGCATCGATGACGGTTTCGGTGGCCATCGTGGGGTCGGTGAAATCGTGCCGGTAGGTCAGTTCGCGACCTTCCAGCAAGTCGACGAGGTTGGCGATCGCCATGCACCAGAAGGTCTGGAGGACGCCGCGAATGGAGGCGGTGACGTCGAGTGCTTCCGACATGACGAAGTGCGACTGCGACAGCGCGACGATCGTGTTCTCATCGTTCTCGGCTTCGAGCGTGATCTCGACCGTCGTATCGACGCCATCGAGCAGCCAGTTGAATTTCAGTGATCGGTCGTCGACGTGGAGCAGTCGTTGGTGCGGCGCATCGCCTTCCGGCGTGTAGCGGCCCCAGAACTCGAACGTCGTCGGCAGGTCGACGGCAGCCTTCTCGGCGAGCCAGATCTGGAGGGACTCCGGGTTGATCAGTGCATCCCGAACCGCAGGTAGGGGAGCGTTCACGCGGGCACGCAGGATCATCGGTTCAGTCATCGTCTTCTCCCTTTGGGTAGCAAGCCATAGCGACCTTGAAGGCATCGCCCTCGGAGCCGCCGTATTTGGTGAACAGGGCCTGCAGCGCGGACTGCAGGTCGGCCATGAATTGCTGGCGTTGTTCGGGTGGCACCCGAATCTCGCCGGATACGCCGATCGAGGGGAGCTCCGGCCGGGTGCGGTCGAGAGCGGCGACGTCGGCTTGCACTTCTTCCATCAGGTCCAGCAGATAGCCGAGGCTCAGCTCGTCCTGCGCCTTGCGCAGTCCGATCCGACCTACGAGCCGAGGTGACAACCAATACGAGCGGGCGCTCGCTTGGTAGATCCCCTCGTCGATTCCCCGAACCTTGCGTACGGAGACCTGATCGACCAGTCCGGCGTCGACCAACTTCCTGACTTGGTAGTAGACGCGCTGGGGTGTTTGCCCGAGCCGGTTCGCGACGTCGGTGCACGTCCCCGGCTCGGCCAGCTGCCGCAGCACTTCGATGCGTTGCGGCTTGAGCAGGATCTCCGCCTGCTCTAGCTCTTCCAAGTACATGACATCTCTCATAACAAAAATGAGTTTGTACGTAAAAATATGTTTTGTCAATACCGCCTGGGTCGTGCGTCTTTTAGGAGTCCAGGGACTCCTAAAAGACGCACAAGCGCGCCGAGCATGCCACGACTTTGTCGTCCACGATGGCGAAGAATTTGCGGCTGCGGCTGCCTGACCGACGGGCGCCTGCGTGTTCTCGGTAGGCTGATGTGCTGGTGGTACCGCCAGCTTGCAACCTTCGAAAGGGAATCCGCGTGGCTCTCGTCGTCCAGAAGTACGGGGGATCGTCGGTCGAATCGGCCGAGCGCATCCGGCGCGTCGCTGAGCGGATCGTCGAGACCAAGAAGGCAGGCAACGACGTCGTCGTGGTCGTCTCTGCCATGGGAGACACCACTGACGAGTTGCTCGATCTCGCCGAGCAGGTGTGTCCGGTGCCGCCTGCGCGCGAGCTCGACATGTTGTTGACCTCCGGTGAGCGCATCTCGAACGCGTTGGTGGCCATGGCAATTCATTCGCTCGGAGCGGAAGCGCGGTCGTTCACCGGTTCGCAGGCGGGCGTGATCACCACGAGCGCCCACGGCAACGCCAAGATCATCGACGTGACGCCGGGCCGCGTCCGTGCCGCGCTCGACAAGGGCTCGATCGTTCTGGTCGCCGGATTCCAGGGCGTGAGTCAGGACAGCAAGGACGTCACTACCCTCGGTCGCGGCGGGTCCGACACGACGGCGGTCGCGTTGGCGGCGGCGTTGAACGCGGACGTCTGCGAGATCTACTCCGACGTCGACGGCGTCTATACCGCGGACCCGCGCATCGTGCCCAACGCGCAGAAGCTCGCCTATGTCTCGTTCGAGGAAATGCTCGAGATGGCGGCGTGCGGCGCGAAGGTCCTCGGACTGCGCTGCGTCGAATACGCACGGCGCTATCACGTCAAGGTGCATGTTCGTTCGTCCTACACGGACAACGAGGGAACTTACGTATACGGATCGATGGAGGACATCCCCGTGGAAGAAGCCATTCTCACCGGTGTCGCGCACGATCGCAGCGAGGCGAAGGTGACGGTCGTCGGGCTGCCCGACTCGCCTGGCTACGCGGCGAAAGTGTTCCGCGCGGTGGCAGACGCCGACATCAATATCGACATGGTGCTGCAGAACATCTCGAAGATCGACACCGGCAAGACCGACATCACCTTCACCTTGCCCAAGACCGACGGTCCGCGCGCGGTGGAGCAGTTGACGAAGCTGCAGGGCGTCATCGGCTTCTCGAACATCGTGTACGACGACCACATCGGCAAGGTCTCGCTCGTGGGCGCCGGGATGAAGAGTCACCCGGGCGTAACGGCAACCTTCTGCGAGGCGCTCGCAGAGGCAGGCGTGAACATCGATCTGATCTCGACATCCGAGATCCGGATATCTGTGTTGTGCCGCGACACGGAATTGGATCATGCTGTCAAGGCGTTGCACGAAGCATTCGGCCTCGGTGGGGACGAAGAAGTGGTCGTGCACGCGGGGACTGGAAGGTAGGAGAGAACAGTGGGCTTGCGGATCGGCGTTGTCGGCGCCACCGGGCAGGTAGGCGCGGTCATGCGCGCTCTGCTCGAAGAACGGAATTTCCCGGCTGACGAGGTGCGGTTCTTCGCGTCTGCGCGTTCGGCGGGTAAGAAGTTGCCGTTCCGCGGCTCCGAGATCGTTGTCGAAGACACGGAGACGGCCGACCCGTCCGGTCTCGATATCGCGCTGTTCTCCGCAGGGGCGACGATGTCACGCGTCCAGGCGCCGCGGTTCGCGGCTGCCGGTGTGACCGTCATCGACAACTCGTCCGCCTGGCGCAAAGATCCGGATGTTCCGCTGGTCGTCAGCGAAGTCAATCCCGCGCAGACCCGTGACCTGCGCAAGGGCATCATCGCCAATCCGAACTGCACCACGATGGCGGCGATGCCGGTACTGAAGCCGCTCCACGACGAGGCCGGCCTCGTCAGGCTGATCGTGTCGAGCTACCAGGCCGTATCCGGCAGTGGCCTCGCAGGAGTCGAAGAATTGGTCACCCAAGCGCGGGCAGTCATCGACGACGCCGAGAAGCTGGTCCACAGCGGCAGCGCCGTTTCCTTCCCGGAGCCGGTCAAGTACGTCGCGCCGATTGCATTCAACGTGCTGCCGCTCGCAGGCTCGATCGTCGACGACGACAGCGGCGAGACGGACGAAGATCAGAAACTGCGCAACGAGAGTCGCAAGATTCTCGGTCTGCCGGACCTTCTGGTGAGCGGCACCTGCGTGCGCGTCCCGGTGTTCACCGGGCACTCGCTGTCGATCAACGCCGAATTCGAGCGGCCGTTGTCGGTCGAGCGGGCGAAGGAAATCCTGGCGAATGCGCCCGGGGTCAAACTGGTCGACGTACCGACGCCGTTAGCCGCAGCGGGCATCGACGAATCGCTGGTCGGCCGGATCCGGCAAGATCCAGGCGTGCCGGACGGCCGCGGCCTGGCGCTGTTCGTGTCAGGCGACAACCTTCGAAAAGGCGCGGCGCTCAACACCATTCAGATCGCCGAGGTCCTCCTCCAGGCTCGCTGACCGTTCGACGAATTCGCGGCCTGCGAGCACACGTTCGCGTGCGCGTGCCACGAGTTCGTTGACGTCGATCCGGCCCGCGGCGTAGGCGTTCATGTCGTCGAGGGTTTCCTTCGACAGCGCTCCGCCTTCGAGTTCCGTCGCCCGGATGGCTTCGGTGACCGCTTCTTTGCGTGCAATCAACCTGTCACATTCGTCGCAGCTGGCCACTTGCGTCCCTTCCGTTGCGTAAATCCGAGATTATCGGCAGGGACTGTCATCTGAACCGAGGCGCGCGGGCATCGATCATCACAGAACCTTCACATTTTCCGCCGATCGCATCGCGAATCTGCTAGGCGCGTACGGTGTCACCCATGATTCGGCTTGGGAGGGCCGGGGTGTCCTTCTCGTCTGCAGTACTGATAACGGTCGTCCTGTGTCTCGCGGTGCCCGGACTCGGCCGCAGCGAACCCGTCGCCGTGAACTGCGCCCAGAGCCTTGGGCCGTCACAGTCCACCGCAACTCCCGAGTCGGTCGGCATGGACGCCGCGAAGTTGAACGAAGCTATCGCCTTTGCGTTCCGACGGAATCGGTCGAGTGTCCAGGTGTTTCGCCACAATTGCCTGGTCGGCGCCGGCGTGGACAACGCGATCACCGGTGACGAGCGCTGGGCGTTGTGGAGTGTCGCCAAGAGCGTCGTTTCCATGATCACGGGGATTGCCTACGACGAAGGTCGGCTCGGCCTCGACGACTCGATCGGTCAATACCTTCCCGCAGGTTTGGGCGACGAAGCCCATCGCGCTGTGACGATCCGGCAACTGCTCACCGAGACCTCGGGGCTGCGGAGCGCGACGGTGTCCGAGAGTGCTCCCGGCGTTGCGCAAATCGAACCGAACATCGCACTGCAGGCTTTGGCTACACCATTGGTCTACCCACCGGGATCGACGTACGAATACAACCAGCGGGCAGTCGATCTGCTCGTCTACGTCGTGGAACGTGCTGTGGGGGAGAAGTTCTCGTCGTTCGCGCAACGAAAACTGTTCGAACCGCTAGGAATTGCAGAGTCCGACTACTACTGGGCCAGAGACAGATCTCAGAACACCTATGGCTTCTCGTTCATTTTCATGTCGCCGAACGATCTCTCGAAGCTTGGTCTCTTGATGCTGGCAGAGGGATCGTGGGCCGGTCAGCGGGTGCTTTCGTCCAGTTACATTCGGCAAGCGACGACGCCGTCCGAGCGCAACCATTGCCTCGGGTTGTTGTTTTGGCTGGGCGGTCCGGGGTGTAAGGAGCCGGTGAGTGGAGCACCGCCCGACACGTTTGCGATGGCAGGCCTCGGCGGACAGAACACATTCGTGATCCCAAGCCTGGACATCGTCGTGACGTGGACCGGCGTCTTCGGCAACGTGACCGGTCTCGGCTTGCCTGGTTCGATCCAAAATGGGGCCGAACTGACACACAACTTCTTTCGAATCTTGAGCGCGTCGATCACAGATGTAGCGGTTCCCGATCCCGGGCCGTACACCGAGCCACCGGTTCCTGCCGAGGACCTCGGCCCCTTCACCAGCCTCGAGATCACGCTGGGCATATTCGGGATAGGTCCGTACTCGTACCCGGGCTGCGATGTCTTCCACTGTGGGCCCGAACCGTTGGCTCCGCCGTTCTCGGATTGGCTGCGTTCGCTGCCTCGGTAACCCCCCACCCAACCGTGCGCGCGTCTCACCCCGTGAGGGGTAAAAATCACGCACAGTTACAACTCTCGGACTGTGCGTGATTTTCACCCCTGGGGAGGTGAGACGCGCGCACGGAGGGCCCAGACCGTCGCGCCGAGCGCGAAGACTCCGAGACCGATCAGCACCGACCACGCGGGTAGCGAGAACGCCAACACGACGCAGCCGACCGCTCCGAGGACGGGAATCGCCCGCGCGGGTCGCCCTTCGTCGGCGTGCAGCGTCGCGGCGGACGCGTTGGCGATGAGGTAGTAGACGAGCACTGCGAAGGACGAAAATCCGATCGCCGAACGCAGGTCGAGGGTTGCTGCGAGGACGGCCACGACCACGCCGACAGCGAGCTCCGCGCGATGGGGGACACCGTACTTCGGGTGTACGACGTCGAGGGCTCGGGGGAGATGACCGTCGCGTGCCATCGCCAATGTCGTCCGCGAGACGCCAAGGACGAGGGCAAGAAGGGAGCCGGTCGCGGCGACGACCGCGCCGACCGACACGATCGGAGCCAGCCACGCCGCACCAGCTGCAGTGACAGCTGCGCGAAGTGGGTCGGTGGCTGTCGCGAGCCGGTCAGGTCCGAGTGCAGACAAGACAGCGACGGCGACCAATGCGTACACGACGAGGGAAATGCCGAGCGCAATGGTGATGGCCCGCGGGATGGTCCGTTCCGGTTCGACCACCTCTTCGCCGAGTGTCGCGATCCTGGCGTATCCAGCGAACGCGAAGAACAGCAAGCCGGCTGCTTGCAGCACACCGCCTGCATCGATCGCCGAGGTCAGCGAACCTCCGGCATGCGGACCGGCCGCGCACGCGACGACCGCAGCCACCAGCACCGTCAGCACGACTGCGACGATGACTCGGGTGGCCAGTGCGGACTTCTGTACACCCAGGTAGTTGATAGCGGTCACGCCCAACACGGCGATCGCTGCGATCAGATGCTGCTGCTCGGGCCACGCGTAGGCCCCGATCGTCAACGCCATCGCCGCGCACGACGCCGTCTTGCCGACGACGAAGCCCCAGCCAGCGAGATAGCCCCAGAATTCGCCAAGCCGCTCGCGACCGTAGACGTACGTGCCGCCCGATTGCGGGTAGCGACGTGCAAGGCTCGCCGACGACGTTGCGTTGCAGTACGCGACGACTGCCGCGATGGCCAGAGCGATCAGGAGACCTGACCCAGCGGCGGCAGCCGCAGGGGCAAGTGCGGCGAAGATGCCCGCGCCGACCATTGAACCGAGGCCGATCACGATGGAGTCGGTCAGACTCAGCCGTCGCTGCAAAGGCACAGGAGTCATCTTGCCTGGACATGGCGAAGGCCGCCCATCGAGGGTGTGAGGGGCGGCCTTCGAGGTCGACGTCCGCAACGCCTCTCGGCGAGTGGTCGCTCGTGGCGACAAATGGGGTGAGGCCCGGGGGTGCGGGACGTCGACGAATGAGTCAACCAACGATTGGTGAAAACTATTCCGGCCCGGCATTCACAACGATTCCGATGTGGGCGCGGTGGTAAGAGGTGTTTCACAACTCGAGCGGTCTGCCCTACGTTCTTCAGCCATGAGGTTCACGCGCAAACACGTCGTCATCACCGGCGGCTCGAGTGGAATCGGGCTGGCCACGGCGTCGCTGCTTGCGGCAAACGGTGCCGATCTCTCGTTGATTGCACGGCGGCCTGCTGTGCTCGATCACGCGGCTGCCGCGCTCCGGCGTTCGGGCGGGACTGTGCGCACCGCGGCCGCTGACGTCTCACGCCAGGAAGAAATCCAGGGTGCGATCGCCGACCTGGTAGCCGACGGCGGGCCGTGTGATGTGCTGATCACAAGCGCAGGCCAGGCGCGACCTGGCAAGTTCGTCGACTTGGCAGACGATGTGTTCCGGCAGATGATCGAGGTCGACTACTTCGGCACGCTCTACGCGGTCCGTGCCGTTGCACCGCAGATGATCGAGCGCGGCGAAGGGTCGATCACCGCGATCTCCTCGATGACAGGGATCATCGGGACCTACGGCTACACCGCGTACGCCCCAGCGAAGTTCGCGGTCCGGGGGCTGATGGAGGCGCTGCGTGACGAGCTGACCCCGCACGGTGTCCACGTCGGATGCGTCTTCCCGCCCGATGTCGACACACCGCAATTGGCCGACGAGAACAGGTTCAAGCCGGCCGAGACCGCGGCGATCAGCGGGACTCTGAAGCCCATCAGCGCAGACCGGATGGCCGCGTCGATCGTCAACGGCATCGAGGCGCGAAAGTTCACGATCTTCGCCGGCCGCGGCCACGCAGTGATCGCAGGCCTGGGTCCTGCGATCGCACCACTGTGGCGTCGCTATGCCGACCACAAAGTTGCTACTGCGGCAGAGGTGCGGCCGTGACCGAATTTCGAGTCGGTCGCGGCATTTCCGACGTCACCGGTGAGGCTGCAGAAGCGGGAATGCTGGGCTACGGGAAGGCCGAGCAGCGGTCCGACGGTATCCATATGCGTTTGCGATCACGGGCCTTCGTGTTCGCTTCGGGGAACGAGCGGGTACTCCTGGTCGTGAGCGAACTTCCGCTGATGTTCGACAGCATTCACCGAACGGTGCTGGCTCGGCTCGCGGACCGCTTCGGCGGGCTTTACACGGCTCGCAACACCATGCTGACGGTCACCCACACCCACTGCGGACCGGGCGGATATTCGCATCACCTGCTCTACAACACGACGACGAACGGGTTCCGGCCCAAGACGTTCGACGCGACCGTCGACGGCACGGTCGAAGCTGTCGAGCGGGCTCATGCCGATGTCGCCGACGCGATGCTTTCGCTGAATCGAGGGACTCTCGAGAATGCGAGTGTCAACCGATCGAGGGTGGCCTTCGAACGGAACCCGTTGTCGGACAAGGAGTTCTTCCCCGACGCGATCGATCCGCAGATAACCTTGCTCCGCATCGAACGTGAAGGCGGTCTCGCGGGTGCGGTCACGTGGTTCGCGTCGCACAACACGAGCATGACCAACACGAACACGTTGATCAGCTCGGACAACAAGGGTTACGCCGCCTACCACTGGGAACGAGTGGAGCGTGGTGTCGACTACCTCGCAAACATCGAACCGGATTTCATCGCTGCTTTCGCGCAGACGAATGCAGGCGATATGTCGCCGAATCTCAATCTGAAGCCAGGCAGCGGTCCGACCGAAAACGAAGTCGAGAACACCAGGATCATCGGATCTCGCCAATATGACGCAGCTGCGGAACTGCTTGCCGAGCAAGCAGTTCCGTTGACGGGCGGCGTGGACTCCCGCGTGGTCTATATCGATCTGTCCGATGTGGAAGTGGCGCCCGAGTTCGCAGGCGACGGGGCTGTGCACCACACGTCGGGTCCGGCCGTCGGTGCGTCCGCGCTCGCGGGAGCGTGGGCTGATGGCGTCGGTTTTCCGGGATTTCGCGAGGGTGCGAATCCGGTGTTCGACGTCCCGAGCAAGCTTGCGTATGGCGCCTTCAAGCATTTGCGAGATTCTCAGGCGCCCAAAGGGATTGTCCTTTCCGGTTCGACGCTCAACAAGATCCGTCCGCTCGTGGCAGAGCGATTCCCAGTGCAGCTCTTGCGGATCGGTCGTTTGTACTTGGTCGGCATACCCGGTGAGGTGACCATCGTTTCCGGACTTCGATTGCGTCGCACTGTTGCTGAGATCGTCGGCGCGGACCTGGACGACGTATTGGTCGCCGGCTACAGCAACGGCTACTTCCACTACGTCACGACGCCCGAAGAATACGAAGCTCAGCAGTACGAAGGCGGCAGCACGTTGTTCGGGCGCTGGCAGTTGCCCGCATTGCAGCAGACCGCCGCGCTGCTCGCCCGCGCGATGAAGAACAGTCTGCCCGCTCCTGACGGCGTCGAGCTGCCGACGCTGCGCGTACCCAGGTCACGAGTTCCCAAGGTGCCCAACGATGTAACGCCGCCCGAGCGAGCCTTCGGCGATGTGCTGATCGAACCCGGTCCCGCGTGCGAGCCGGGCGCGCAGGTGCGGGCGACTTTCGTCGGCGCCTATCCCGACAACGACCTCCATCGCGGCGGCACCTACCTCGAGGTCCAGCAAGAGACAGCGTCAGGTTGGCGACGAATAGCCGACGATGGCGACTTCTCGACGACGTTCCGATGGTCACGTGACGGCAAGGCGCGGTCGTCGATCGTCGTGACATGGAATGTCCCCGACGGTCAGCCCGCGGGGAACTACCGCATCGGCTACCACGGCGACGCTGCCGGCCCAGGCGGACTGACTCCCTTCACCGGCTTCACGCGGAGTTTCGCTGTCGGTTGAGTTCGCTACGGTGGTCGGCATGCGGATAGCGACCTGGAATGTGAATTCCGCCAAGCAGCGCGTGCCCCGTCTGCTGCCATGGCTCGACCAGCGAAAGCCCGACGTCGTCTGCTTACAGGAGACGAAACTTGCCGACGACGCCTTCACTGCGTTGCTGGGTGACGAGCTCGCGGCGTGAGGCTACGAGTTCGCGTTGGCTGGTGAGGTCCAGTGGAACGGCGTCGCCATCCTGTCCAAGGTCGGCCTGGAGAACATCGAGGTGGGACTCGTTGGCGCACCGGGCTTTCCACACCAAGAAGCACGGGCGGTCGCGGCGACCTGCGGTGGTGTGAAGGTGCATTCGCTGTATGTCCCCAACGGGCGGGAGCCGGATTCCGACCACTATCGCTACAAGCTCGAGTGGCTTGCAGCGCTGCGTGAGGTGGTTCGCGCTGGGCCGACGGACGCTGTCGTGTGCGGCGATATCAACATCGCACCGACCGACGCCGACGTCTTCGATCCCACGGCATACATCGGCCAAACGCACGTCACGCCGCCGGAACGCCAGGCCCTGGCAGATCTACAGGCGCTCGGTCTGCACGACGTCGTCCGCGATCGCTGGCCCGACGAACGCGTCTTCAGCTACTGGGACTACCGCGCTGGGATGTTCCACAAGAACCTCGGTATGCGAATCGACCTGGTCCTCGCGAGCGATCCGGTCGCCGAGCGGGTCCGTGCGGCTTGGATCGATCGACTCGCACGGAAGGGGACAGGTCCGAGCGACCACGCGCCGGTGATCGTCGACCTCGACGAAGCGCCGGACGGCGATATCGGCCCGATGATCCCGCCGCCGTCGGCACCTGCCGCCAAACGCGGCAAGACCAAGCTCCCACAGGCCAAGTAGCCCGTGCGCGCGTCTCACCCTCCCCGGGGTAAAAATCACGCACGGTTGTGGCCGTGAAACTCAGCGCGGGAACGATCCTTTACCGAGTCACCGACGGTGGGCTAGAGGTGCTGCTCGGGCACATGGGCGGCCCTTTCTGGGCACGCAAAGACGAAGGGGCGTGGTCGATTCCGAAGGGCGAATACGTCGACGGCGAAGAACCGCGGGCCGCAGCGGTCCGTGAGTTCCACGAAGAGATGGGGGCTCCGCTCCCCGAGGGCGAACTGGTCGAACTAGGTGCGTTCAAGCAATCGAGCGCAAAACAGGTCATCGCGTTCGCCCTCGAAGCGGACTTCGATGCCGACAACATCGTCAGCAACACCTTCGAGATGGAGTGGCCGCCGAGATCCGGTCGGTTACAAAGCTTTCCCGAGATCGACCGCGCCGCGTGGTTCGACGTCGACACGGCACGCCGGAAATTGGTCAAGGGTCAGGTGCCCATACTCGATCAGCTCACAGAAGTCCGAAAAAGTAGATAGCGCAAGCGAGTATGAAGACGACCACGGTTTCCATCGGTCCTCCCTCCCGGATGTGGGCCTACTTCCATAATCGCCCGGATCCGGCATTTCGCAACAAGCCAGAAGTCGTCTTGCCGAGCCGGCAAATTTGCGGCGACTTCGTGCAGATCAGCACGGCGATTCGCTGTTGACCGGCTGTGACCGATGTCGCACCCGCACGGAATCCATGCGACGATGGCTGGGCTGCATTCGGGTCGACGGAGACCTTCCGTCGCGCCGTATGCCTGTTCTCAATGACGAGAAGGAGACGAACTTGGCTGCCGTGGCCCCGGGTGCTGGTTTCGCTGTGAGCCCTAAGTTGCAGGTCAAAGAGGTTTTTGCGCTCGCACACGCGATCAAGTACGCCGGCCGTCCGATACGTCAGCCCGCGCGTAGCGACGAAGCCAAGGTCCCAGTGCTGATCGTGCCGGGCATCGTCGTCGGGGACTGGTTCATGACGCCACTTCGCCGCCACCTCCGTCGAGCCGGGCACGTCACCATCGACAGCCAAATCGTGTCCAACATCCGCTGCAGCGATGCCGCGCTCGAACGACTGGAGCGCATCCTCGAAGCGGAAGTGGCAAAGCACGGTCGGCCGATTGCGATTGTCGGCTACAGCCGCGGTGGCATGTTCGGCCGAGCACTCGCAACCCGACGACCGGATCTTGTCGCCGGCCTCATCACGCTCGCCTCGCCGCTCATCGATGCGGCGACGGCAGTGTCTCCGGTGCTACTCGGCCCGGTGGGATTGATGGCCCGGTTGAACAGAACGGGATCGTCGCAGCTCATGTCCGACGATTGCCTGAACGGCGAATGCTACGAGCGGACTGCGCTCGAACTCGCCCAGAAGTTCCCGCGCGATATCCCGTTCACCTCGGTGATTTCGAGCGAAGACGGATTCGTCGAGCGCCGCGCGATGCTCGATCCAGACGCCCAGCATGTCGAGGTGCGTGAAGGCCACCTCAGCATCGTCGCGAGCAAAGAAACGTTCCGCGTCATCGACGCATCGCTTGCCGAGATGCACGCAACGAAGCGGGCGCGCCGCGTCGCGTCGTAGCCTCGTACCCACCACGCAAAACTGCCCCTGACCCGGTTTCCCGGATCAGGGGCAGTTCTGTCGTCTCAACCAACGAGTCGGGGTGGCGGGATTTGAACCCACGACCTCTTCGTCCCGAACGAAGCGCGCTACCAAGCTGCGCCACACCCCGTTTTGTAACCTGCGCTAGCTTACAGCAGCTTGCGATGCGGGCCGAATCGCCAGGTCAGGGCGTCTCCGACCGCGCCGCAATGTCAGTCGACGACGCTTCACGGTCGGCGGCGTGTTTGCGAGGCGGAGCCGCGACCAACGTCAGCAGAGTCGCTTCGGGCCTGCAGCAGAAGCGATACGGCGCCCACGGTGAGGTGCCGATGCCTGCCGAGACGTGTAATTGCGTGTGCGCGCCCCACTTCGACGGACCCTTCACGCGGGACCGGTCGAGTTCGCAATTCGTGACGAGCGCGCCGTAGAAGGGCACACACAGCTGGCCGCCGTGGGTGTGGCCCGCGAGGACTAGGTCGTAGCCATCCTCGGCGAACCGGTCCAGTACTCGCGGCTCGGGGGAGTGGGTCAGGCCGAGTCGAAGGTCAGCGACCGGATTGGGTGCCCCGGCGATGGTGTCGTACCGGTCGCGTTTGAGATGCGGATCGTCGACGCCGCCAGTTGCGATGCGGATGCCTGCGACTTCGAGATCGTGGCGGACGTGCGTGAGGTCGTGCCAGCCGCGTTCGGTGAACGCAGCGCGCAAGTCGCGCCACGGCAATGGGTCGCCCATGACCCGCTTATGGTCTTTCTTGAAGTACTTCAGCGGATTCTTCGGCACGGGTGCGAAGTAGTCGTTGCTCCCGAAGACGAACAGGCCTGGCCGCGCAAGCAATGGATCGAGCGCCTGCACGACCGCCGGAACTGCGCGCTGATGGGAGAGATTGTCGCCGGTGTTGATCACGAGGTCCGGCTCGAGCCGGTCGAGTTCGCGCAGCCACTGCTGCTTGAGCCGTTGCCCCGGGGTCATATGAAGGTCGCTGATGTGTAGCACGCGCAGCGACGAGGAACCTGGCGCGAGGACCGGCATGGTCGTTTCGCGCAACGTGAAGGCGTTGCGTTCGACCAACGAGGCGTAACCGACGCCCAGCGCGGCAGCCCCTGCTGCACCCTGCGCGGCGCGCTTGAGGACGTTTCGGTTCACTGGCATCGGTCCAGGATAATTGACCGTTGAAATCCAGGCGCAATCATCGTCTGAGGTCACGTAGCGTTGCGCTCATGGCAGAACTGAAGGCACAACTGCGGACCGACCTGACAGCCGCTATGAAGAACCAGGATGTGCTGCGACGCGAGACGCTGCGGATGATCTTGGCCGCCATTCAGACCGCTGAGGTGTCCGGCACCGCGGCGCATGAACTCACCGACGAAGAGGTCTTGTCGGTATTGGCGAAAGAGTCGAAGAAGCGCGGCGAATCGGCCGAGATCTACACCGAGAACGGCCGCGGCGAACTTGCCGCGAAGGAGCGGGCGGAAGCGCAGATCATCGACGAATACCTGCCCACCCAATACAACGACGCCGAACTGGCCGACGCTGTGGATACGGCAATCGCGCAGGTTGCGGATGTGCTCGGCGAGCGACCGTCGATGCGGCAGATGGGCGCGGTCATGAAAGCGGCTCAGGCACTCACCGCGGGCAAGGCCGACGGAAAGCGCCTTTCGGCAGCGGTCAAAGCTCGGCTCTGACCGCCGCCGAGTGACCTAGCGCGGTGGCGGAATCGGTGGGAACGTCGGCGGTCCGGTCGACGGTCGGGGGCCCGGCGTTTCACTGGGCCGCGGTGGCGGCGAGTTCTTCTGACTGCCGTCGCTGACGTACAGGTTGATCGTCGACCCGGGGATCGCGGACCCGGAGGGCGAGGTGCCGGTCACCGTCCCGCGATTCTGTGCACCCGCGGTCGTCACGACGACGACCTTGAATCCGGCCGAGGTCAACGTCGACGTCGCGGCACCCTGACTCATCCCGGTCACGTCGGGGACCTGAGCGTTCTGTGATCCTCGGACATATTTCTGGTCCAGCGGCGGCAGGACCGGTGGCTCGAAGCTTCCGACCACCGGTTTGATCGCGTTGTACCAGGTTCTCGCGGGTTCGTTTCCGCCGAAGAGGTTGCCGTTACCGCAGTTTCGCAGCGGGAACGAGCAGATCTCGCCGGGTGTCGGCGTATCGCCGTAGACGTACGCGGCCCCGGCGAGCGAATTTGTGAAGCCGAGGAAGGCCGACGACCTGTGCGACTCCGTGGTGCCCGTCTTGCCGGACACGGGGTAGGACCAACCCGCCGCACCGGCAGCGCCCGCCGAGGTGCCAGCGCCCTGGTCGTCCTTGCTCAGCGCGTTTGCGAGGGTGTTTGCCAACCCGGGCTCGACAACCTGCTCACAGGCCTGCTGGGTCAGCGGAACGGCCGCACCATGGCGATCGAAGATCGAATCGATCGGCGTCGGTGGGCACCATTTGCCCGACGAGGCGAGTGTTGCGGCGACGTTCGACAATTCGAGCGGGTTGACCGCCGTCGGACCGAGCGTGAACGAACCGAGATTCTGTTCCTTGACCATGTCGGCGAGGCTCTGCTCGGTGAAGCCCGACGTTCCGGGCAGCGTGTAGGAGCGGAGTCCGAGCCGGATCGCCATGTCGACGGTCGGCGTCACCCCCACCGACTGAATCAGCTTGACGAAGGCGGTGTTCGGTGACGTCGCTAATGCTTCGGTGACCGACATCGGCGACTTGTAGGCACCGGCATTCTCGACACAGTAGGAATCAGCGGGGCAGCCTTTCGCACCGCCGTGACCCATTCCCTTCGCAGCGAAGAATTTGGGAACCTCGAGCGATGCGTTGATGCCGAGACCCTTCTCCATCGCCGCCGCTGTGGTGAAGATCTTGAAGACAGAGCCCGCGCCGTCGCCGACCATCGAGAACGGCTGTGGCTGGACGGTTTCGTGAGCGTCGCCGTTGAGTCCATAGGACCGGCTGCTTGCCATCGCGAGGACCCGATGCGAGTCCTGGCCAGGCTGGATGACGTTCATTACCTCGGCGATATCGGGGAGGGTCGGGTTGGCAGCACCCGCGACGGCAGCCCGCGTCGAATCCTGCACCGCTGGGTCGAGCGTCGTCTTGATCAGGTAGCCGCCCTTGTCGATCTGCTCGCGAGAAAGGCCGGAGTTGACGAGGTACTGCAGCGCGTAGTCGCAGAAGAATCCGCGGTCGTTTGCTGCGATGCACCCACGGGGCAGCCCGCCCGGTTCCGGCAGCACGCCGAGTGGCTGGCTCTTCGCGGTCCGAAATTCGGCGGCCCGGGCCGGAATGTTCTGGATCATGGTGTCGAGAACCGTGTTGCGACGCTCGAGCACACCGTCCGGATTCGTGTACGGGTTCAACTTCGAGCTCGACTGCACCATGCCGGCCAACATCGCTGCCTGGGTGGCGTTCAGTTGCGAGGCATCGATGCCGAAGTAGGTACGGGCAGCGTCCTGGATTCCGAAAGAAGAGTTGCCGAACGGTACGAGGTTCAGATACCTGGTGAGGATCTCGTCCTTGGTGAGCTTCTTGTCGAGGGTCAGCGCCATCCGGATCTCACGGATCTTTCGCGCGGGGGTCGTCTCGATTGCTGCGCGGCGCTCGGCATCGGTTTTCGCGACGACAAGAAGTTGATAGTTCTTCACGTACTGCTGGTCGATCGTCGAGGCGCCCTGCTGAACTTCGCCGGTCGTCGTATTGGTCAGGAAGGCACGGAGGGTGCCCTGCCAGTCGACGCCTTGGTGTTCGGCGAAGCGGCGGTCCTCGATGGACACGATCGCGAGCTTCATCTCGTTGGAGATCTTGTCGCTGGGCACTTCGAATCGGCGCTGGTCGTACAACCAGGCGATCGGGTTGCCTGCGATGTCCACCATCGTCGAGACGGCGGGGACCGTGCCCTCGACGAGCTCGGCGGAAACGTTGTCCACAGTGTCTGCAGCGCGGTTGGAGACGAATCCGAATCCACCGGCTAGCGGGAAGAGGATGCCCGCCAAGAGAACGGCGGCGAGGAGGCAGCTGCCGACCAGCTTGGCGATTGTATTAGTGACCGACACGCTAGACAGACTACGTGGCGCGCAGACCACGAACGAGTCCAAAGCCTTCACGCCGTCGCGGGCGGCGATCTGGGGTCGATCGTGACCCTTCTGAGACTTGGACACTTGTCCGAGAATTCAGGATTTCCTTATGTTTGCTGAAAATCTGCCGCGGTTCCGGAGCCTGTGGACGCGCGTACCAAAAAATTCCAAACTCTGCACTTGCGCCAATGGCTATCTGTTACCTAGATTATCTTCTCAGTGTGATCTCTCTCTCACAGACAACTAAATGTGGTGTAGCTCTCGGCGAGACCTTCGTAGGAACAGGGAAGAACTCGCTCGGCTACGCGAATTTCTTTTGAGCGCCGTTAACTCGGTGTTCGGACTGCAAAGGGGCAAACCGAATGCACATGACCACCCCGATCGCCCGACTGGATGTAGAGCAAGCAGAGGCGCGAATCGCCTGGGTGACCCAAGCCCGATGCAGAGAAGTTGATCCCGACCAGTTGTTCGTCCGCGGTGCTGCGCAGCGCAAAGCAGCGACTATCTGTCGGCATTGCCCAGTTCTGATGCAGTGTGGCGCTGACGCTTTGGACAATCGCGTCGAGTTCGGGGTGTGGGGCGGCATGACCGAGCGCCAGCGACGCGCCCTCTTGAAGCAGCATCCAGAGGTCGAGTCGTGGAGCGATTTCTTCGAGTCTCAGCGGCACCACCAGCCTGCAATGTAATTACTCAAAAATGAGACCGCCGCGTCACTCGACGCGGCGGTCTCATTTGTAATTAGTGGTGAAATGCTCGCATTTCACAATTCTCTGCAACCGTCACTCAGCCGTGCTTTGTGAGTTGATCGGCGACTGCACGCAATGCGTCGAGATCGGTCACCTCGTAAGGCAATGACGGAACGCCGACGATTGCTACCCGCGGATGCGCACCCGTGAATCGCTGCAGCAGATGCGTTTCCCGCTTGTCGGTGAGAGCGCGTTGCGCATGCACGCGGAGAACGCCTGCAGCAAGCACAGTTTCGGGGGTCTGCTCCTCGGCGTCGAGGCGGTCTGCCGCAGTCAGAGCGTGACCCGACGACAGCGAACTCAGCGTCGGGTGCGTCCGGTTGAGCACAAGCCCTGCGAGAGGCATGTTTTCGCTCGACAGACGATCGACGAAGAACGACGCTTCGCGCAACGCGTCTGGCTCGGCCGCCGAGACGACGACGAAATTCGTACCCGGCCTTGATAACAGCTCGAATGTGCGCTGTGACCGTGCGCGGAAGCCACCGAACATGGTGTCCAGCGACTGAATGAAAACAGAAGCATTGCTGAGCATGTCGCCACCGACAATGGTCGACACGCCTTTCAGCGCGAGCCCCATTGCCCCTGTGACGAATCGGCCGAAGCCGCGTCCCGGAGCCATGAAGATGCGAATCATGCGCCCGTCCAGGAAGTTGCCGAGACGCTTAGGTGCATCGAGGAAGTCGAGTGCATTCCGCGACGGCGGTGTGTCGACGACGATCAGATCCCAGATTCCTTGGTCGGACAGCTGGCCGAGTTTCTCCATCGCCATGTATTCCTGCGTACCGCCGAACGACGAAACGGCAGTCTGATAAACAGGATTCGCGAAAATGGACTCGGCTTTGTCCGGCGCGTGCTCGATGACCATGTCGTCGAAAGTGCGCTTCATGTTCAACATCATCGCCTGCAGCTGGCCCTTGACCTCCGGGCCCAGATCTACCGGTTGCGGGTCGTTGTCGAGGTTCTCCACGCCGAGTGCCTGTGCGAGGCGACGCGCCGGATCGATGGTGAGCACCACCGTCTTTCGGCCGTGCTCGGCAGCGCGGAGTGCAAGTGCAGCGGCAGTCGTCGTTTTGCCGACGCCACCCGACCCGCAACACACGATGAGATGCGTCTTGGGATCCTTGAGAATTCGATCCAGCTGGAGTGGTGGAGCTGAAGTAGCCGTCGTCATCGCACACCCTGTTCGGTCAACTTGGCAGCCAATTCGTAGAGCCCGCCCAAATCGACACCTTCGGGCAGGGCGGGGAGGTGCATACGCGCGACATCGACTTTCGCCAATTGCGCGGCGCTGTCGTCTTGTCCCTGCAATGTCGCGGAGTGCTCGATGGTTTCGGTGATAAGTCCTTCGAAATCGCTGTCGGACACCGCGATTCCCACCTTGTCCAGCCCTTTTCGGAGGGCTTCGGCGTCGATCTTTCCTTGCGCCGCTTCGGCTCTGGTTTCTTTCGCCAGGATGCCCTGCGTAGCGCGGTTCACGATCACCGTGCCGACCCGCAGGTCGGCGGCCTTGAGATCCGCGATCGCGTCTGCGGTCTCCTGCACGGGCAGTGCCTCGAGGAGGGTGACGAGGTGAATGATCGTGTCGTCTGAATGCAGCAGCCGGACAACGCCTTCACTCTGAGAGGCAACGGGACCGCCCTTTGCCAGGTCCTGCATTGCCTTCGTCACGTCGAGGAACGACGTGATCCGGCCCGTCGGCGGTGAATCGACGACGACCTCGTCGTACACGCGCTTGCCTGCCTTGTCGACGCGGACCACGCATTCCTTGATCTTGCCGGTGAGGATGACGTCACGAAGGCCAGGGGCCAATGTGGTGACGAACTCGATGGCGCCCATGCGGCGCATCGCGCGACCGGCGAAGCCGAGGTTGTAGAACATGTCGAGGTATTCGAGGAAGGCGTGCTCGGTGTCGATCGGCAAAGCCACGACCTCGCCGCCACCGTCCGCGGTCGCGATCTTGGTTTCGGTCGGCGGCAGCGGCGGAACGTCGAACAACTGCGCAATGCCCTGCCTCCCCTCCACCTCGACGAGAAGGACGCGTCGTCCGCCGGCTGCGAGCGCTAGCGCAAGTGCTGCTGCGACAGTCGACTTACCGGTTCCGCCCTTGCCGGATACGTAATGCAGCCGTGCTTTGGCAGCTTTCGCCGGCCACACGTCTTCTTGTTGAGTCTCAGTTGATGACACGAAGCCGAGCCTATAGCGAGTAGGTGCGGTCGAACACAGCGAACCTGGAATTGACTAGGCCGCGTCTCTCATTCTTCGAGACTCGGCCTAGCGTGCTGGTTGGTCGCTCCGCAAGCTCCGCGACTAGTCTCAGCGCATGACCGAGTTGACCACGTGGGAGTACGCGACAGTTCCTCTGCTGACCCACGTCACGAAGCAAATCTTGGACCAATGGGGATCCGACGGTTGGGAGCTCGTCACCGTGCTGCCCGGTCCGACGGGCGAACAGCACGTGGCGTATCTCAAGCGTCCCAAAAGCTGATGGCGTGGACAGCGCGCCTGGCTGAGCTGGGCATCGAACTTCCGCCGGTCGCCGCCCCGGTCGCCGCGTACATTCCCGCGGTGCAGACCGGCTCGCTGGTCTACACGTCCGGCCAGATCCCGATCGTCGGCGGCAAGGTCGCGTTCACCGGGAAGGTCGGAGCGGACGTGTCGGCCGAAGACGCGAAGGCGGCCGCCAGGATCTGTGCGCTGAATACGCTTGCGGCCGTTCACGATCTGGTCGGCATCGATTCGGTGGTCCGAATTGTCAAGGTCGTCGGGTTCGTCGCGTCCGCGGACGGTTTCACCGGACAGCCCGGCGTCGTCAACGGTGCATCCGAGTTGTACGGCGAGGTCTTCGGCGATGCCGGAAAGCATTCGCGATCGGCCGTGGGAGTGTCCGAGCTGCCGCTCGGAGTTCCGGTCGAGGTCGAGCTCATCGTCGAGGTCGCGCCGTAAGGTTGGGTCATGACGTTGGAGCATCCCGCGTACGGCCAACTCCGCCAGGTCACGCCGACGGCGGCGGTTCTGCTGGCGAACAATCCCGGCAAGATGACGCTCGACGGAACCAACACCTGGATCCTTCGAGCGCCGGGTAGCGATTCGTGTGTCGTCGTCGACCCGGGTCCTCGAGACAAAAGTCACGCCGCAAGGATCGCGGAATTCGGTCCGGTGGCTCTGACTTTGGTGACTCACCGCCACTTCGACCACACTGCGGGCGTCAAGCGGCACGTGAAGCTGACGGGCAGCCCCGTCCGATCTGCCGATCCGAAGTTCCTGCGAGGCTCGGAGACTCCGCTCGCGGCAGGCGAGGTTATCGAAGCGGCGGGTCTGCGCATCGAAGTGCTTGCCACGCCCGGTCACACGGGCGATTCGGTGAGCTTCGTGCTCGACGACGCTGTGCTCACGGGCGACACGATCCTCGGCCGCGGGACCACCGTGATCGACACACGGGACGGCACGCTCGCGGACTACCTGGCCTCGTTAGAGGCGTTGGCTGCGATCGGCGGCGGGCGTCGCCTGCTGCCCGCGCACGGACCAGACCACCCCGACACCGCAGACGTCGCCCGCGCTTACCTGGCCCACCGGCAAGAACGCCTCGACCAGGTCCGGGGTGCGCTGGAGGTGCTGGGTCCGAACGCGAAGCCGATGCAGGTCGTCAGACACGTCTATTCCGACGTCGACAAGAAGCTGTGGCCCGCTGCCCGCAGCTCGGTCAAGGCTCAGCTGGAGTACCTACGCTCGTGAGTCTTTCAGGAGTCTCTGGACTCCCAAAAGACTCACGAGAGTCAGCGGGCTCGTCGGGCCAAACGCTCCGAGTCGGAAATAAGCACGCTCTTGCCTTCCAGCCGCAACCATCCGCGATGTGCGAAATCAGCAAGCGCCTTGTTGACCGTCTCTCGTGATGCGCCGACGAGCTGCGCGATCTCTTCCTGAGTGAGGTCGTGCGTGACGCGGAGCGCGCCACCCTCCTGAGTGCCGAACCGCTGGGCGAGCTGCAGCAACGCCTTCGCCACGCGACCGGGAACGTCGGTGAAGATGAGGTCGGCGAGGTTGTTGTTGGTGCGGCGCAACCGTCGAGCGAGAACGCGAAGCAGCTGCTCGGCGATCTCCGGACGCTGGTCGATCCATTCCTTCAACGCGTCGCGGTCCATGCTCACGGCGCGGACCTCGGTGACCGTTGTCGCGGTCGAGGTGCGCGGGCCGGGGTCGAAGATGGAGAGCTCGCCGAACATGTCCGACGGACCCATGATGTACAGCAGGTTCTCGCGACCGTCCGGCGAACGGCGGCCGAGTTTCACCTTGCCGGAAATGATGATGAACAAGCGGTCGCCGGGTTCACCTTCGTTGAAGATGACATGACCGCGCGGAAAATCGACGGGGTGCAGTTGCTGGCTGAGGGCAGCGACCGCCGACGGCTCGACTCCTTGGAAGATGCCGGCTCTGGCCAGGGCCTCGTCCACGTGTGCTCCTTAAAAGGCAAGGTGTGATGGCAAGCAGTTGATTTCAAGCGCGCGTAACGAAGCGGAGTCTACTGTGCCCGGTACCAACGGTAGTGACATAGGCCACTAGGTACTCGAAGTTTGTGCCCTGGAAAGTTATCAGGAGGGTGTTTTGCGGGCCTCTCAGCTGGCTCGAACGCTCAGCTGGGCACCGGTGCGGGCAGTCCGCTGGCCGGTTCCGCGATTGCGGAGTCGCTGAAAGCGGGCCAGCGCGTCGGGCATGTTGTTCTTTGCTGCAGCTACCTCGGCGTTGATCGTCTTGTCCAGGTATTCCTGGGCGTCGCCTTGTGTGTGAGTGATGCGCCGGAGGCGGACCTCCAGGCGCTCCATAGCCAGCGCGAACAGCATGAGCAACACCGGGAACAGCACCACAGCGAGTCCTTGCATACCGAGGAGTAAACACGGCGAAGGTCTCAGAAGGAACACGGCGCCCGAATTCTTTTCATCTGGGTCCGTACAGTTATGAGGTGCCTGCGACTCACACTTCCGGTAACGGAACCTCTTCGTCCGGCGGCAACCGCGAAGAGACGAAGCTCGGCTTGGTGCGGCGGGCCCGGCGGATGAATCGAAAGCTCGGCGAAGCCTTCCCGCATGTCTACTGCGAGCTCGATTTCACGACTCCGCTCGAATTGGCCGTTGCCACAATACTTTCGGCGCAGTGCACCGACGTGCGCGTCAACGAGACGACGCCTGCGGTTTTCGCGAAGTACTCGACGGCGCGCGACTACGCCGAGGCGGACCGCGCCGAGCTGGAGGAAATGATCAGGCCGACCGGCTTCTTCCGGAACAAGGCGAACTCGCTGATCGGTCTCGGTCAGGCGCTGTTGGCGAACTTCGACGGTGAAGTGCCGCACACCATGGCGGAGTTGGTGACGCTCCCAGGAATCGGTCGCAAGACTGCCAACGTCATCTTGGGAAACGCATTCGATATCCCAGGAATCACGGTCGACACCCACTTCGGCAGGCTCGTCCGACGATGGGGTTGGACCACCGAAGAAGACGCCGTGAAGGTCGAGCATGCGATCGGTGAGCTGATCGAACGCAAAGAATGGACGATCCTGTCGCACCGGGTGATTTTCCACGGGCGACGGGTGTGTCACGCGCGCAAACCGGCGTGCGGCGTGTGCGTCCTGGCGAAAGACTGCCCGTCCTACGGGTTGGGACCGACCGATCCCGTGACTGCCGCCAAGCTGGTCAAGGGCCCTGAGACGGATCACCTGCTCGCACTGGCCGGTCTGTGAGATGACGATGCCCAACGCGGGTCGGTGGGGAATCGCTGCCCTCATCGTCATCGGCGCGTTGGTCGTTGCCCTCTGGCCTCGCGGCGAGCACGACGACCGCGCTGACCAGCCGAGCCCTACTGCCACCGCGGAATCGCCCGAACAACTGCTGCAAGCGCGAACGGAGGCAGCGCTTGCGGACTGTCCAGCGGGCGACCAAGCCGCGTCGGGACCGTTGGCAGGTATCACGCTCGAGTGCCTCGCCAACGGTCGGTCCGTCGATCTCGGGCGAATCCTCGCGGGGCGGCCGGCATTGCTGAATCTGTGGGCCTTCTGGTGTGCGCCTTGCGCCGAGGAGTTGCCCGTGCTTGCCGAATACGCAGCGAAGACGCCCGGCGTCGACGTGCTGACCGTCCACTCCGATGCGTCACAAACGCGTGCGCTCGCGCGACTCACCGACCTCGGCGTCCGGCTCGGCGGCGTCCAGGACGCGGGCGCGAAGGTGCGGGCCGCAGTCGGCGCGCCGAGCGTGCTGCCAATCACGGTCCTGGTCAGGCCGGACGGCACGATTGCAAAGGTGATTGCGAAACCGTTCACCAGCGTGGACGAGATCGCGGCAGCCGTCGAAGCAAATCTAGGAGTAGCGGCATGAGCACCGACGACGTGCCGCCGTGGCTGCACAAGATCGCGAACAACGCGCCGTCCGATCCGCACGGCACAAACCCCGTCATTTCCCGTTTCGCCGAAGCTGACGCTGCTGCGCGGAAAGCGGCGGTACTCGTGTTGTTCGGCGGGTCGCCGGCGTCGGATCCCGCCGCAGCGGGCGGTTTACCCGCCGATGCCGATGTGCTTCTGACGCAGCGCGCGTCGACGATGCGGCAACACCGCGGTCAGGTTGCCTTTCCTGGTGGCGGCAGAGATCCCGACGACGACGGACCCGTCGCCACCGCCCTGCGTGAGGCCCAGGAAGAGACGGGCCTCGATCCTGCAGGCGTTCAGCTCCTGCGCGTCCTGCCTGGCATCTATGTCCCGCCTTCGAAGTTCGACGTCACAACGGTCGTCGCGTACTGGCGCACGCCGAGCCCTGTGCACGTGGTCGACGCGCAGGAGGCCGAGCGAGTGGTCCGCGTTCCCCTACGCACCCTCATCGACCCCGCGAACCGGTTCGTCGTAGTCCACCCCCTCGGCTACCGCGGGCCCGCATTTTCCGTGGACGGGCTCGTCGTATGGGGCTTCACGGGCGGCATACTCGCCGGCCTGCTGGCCGTATCGGGTTGGGAAGTCGAATGGGACGTCAACGACGTGCGTGATCTCGAGTCGACACTCGCTGCGGCCGGTATGGGTGACACTCTTACTCGCACACCCGAGATGGATTCTCCGTCGCTTCGAGGAGCCGACTGAATGACCTCATCGAATTGGCTCGACATCGGCGTTGTTTTGGTCGCCGTACTCGCCGCGTCATCCGGGTGGCGGCAAGGCGCCGTCGCATCCGCGCTGGCGTTCACGGGTGTCGTCCTCGGCGCGGTGGCGGGCATCCTCATCGCACCACACGTGCTCCAGCACGTCGACGAAGGTCGTAGCCGAGTTCTGGTCGGAGTACTGCTGATCGTCACCCTCGTGATCGTGGGCGAGGTCGCAGGGATGGTGCTGGGCCGCGCAGCACGCAGCAGTATGCGTAACCCGGTCGCTCGCACGGTGGACAGCACGGTCGGTGCCGCGTTGCAGTTGGTTGCGGTACTCGTCGCAGCATGGCTGCTCGCGGTCCCGTTGACGGCGTCGTCGCAGCCGCAGGTCGCCGCCGCGGTCCGTGGTTCGAATGTGCTGAGCAAGGTCGATGAGGTCGCTCCCGACTGGATGCGCGGCCTGCCGAACGAGTTCCGCTCGTTTCTCGACACCTCCGGACTGCCCGATGTGATCCCGCGGTTCCGCCGCACACCGATCACATCGGTCGAACCACCCGACGCCAGCGTGTTGTCCAGCCCGGTAGCGAGGGACCTGCAGCAGAGTGTTGTCCGAATCAAAGGCATTGCCCAGAGTTGCCAGCGCGCGCTGGAAGGCTCGGGTTTCGTCGTCGCGAAGGACCGCGTCATGACGAACGCGCACGTCCTCGCCGGAACATCGGGAGTCACCGTCGACACCGCCGACGGACCGTTGGACGCACAGGTCGTGTTGTTCGACCCCACAGTGGACATCGCGATTCTGGCCGTCCCGAATCTCACGGTCGAGGTCGACGGGCAGCAGGTGCGTGGAAAGGTGCTCAGCTTCGCCGACAAGCTCGCCGACACCGGTGACGACGCGATCGTCCTCGGCTACCCCGGTGGCGGCCCGTACACGGCCAGTGCAGCACGCGTCCGCGAGCGAATCGACCTCTCGGGGCCGAACATCTATCGCACCGGCAACGTCGAGCGTGAGGTCTACACGGTCCGAGGGCAGATCAGGCAGGGCAACTCCGGTGGTCCGCTGGTCGACGAGCACGAGCGAGTGCTCGGCGTCGTGTTCGGCGCGGCAGTGGACGACAAGGAGACGGGCTTCGTCTTGACGAAGAGTGCGGTCGAGCAGCAATTGGCTCAGGCTCCGGCTCTGACCGAGACGGTCCCAACCGGCGACTGCATCGTGTAGTCGCAGCTCAACCCTCGTGAGTCTTTTAGGAGTCCCTGGACTCCTAAAAGACTCACGAGCAGCGGGTTACGGGTGGGCTCCCACAAAACGGGCGAGTTCGGCATTGACCTCGTCCGCGCGCTCCTGATGAACGAAGTGGCCTGCACCCGGAATCGCACACAGCTGCCTGTGTGGTGCCCATTTCGTGCATCGGGCAAGCGTGCTGACCAGGATGTAGGGGTCGTGATCGCCATGCAGCTGGATCACCGGGATAGAAATCGGGCGGTCCATCTTCGCCATGAACTTGCGACCGTCCGGCCGCCACTGGCTACGAAACGCCCACCGCTGATACTCCAGCGCCGAGTGCGCGACGCCGGGAATCTGAATCGCGGACCGCATTCGCCTTGCTACGTCGGTGAATTCGGCCGATCGCGGCCACAACGGTCCGGACCTGGTGCGCAGCAGTCGCTCGACTTCGAACCCGTCGTGCTTGATCAGGGACCGCTCCGGTAGCAGCGGGAGCTGGTACTTCAGGAACGACGGCAACCACGCGGACCGCTGCGGACGGTCTCGCAGGACGCCGCGTTTGAGTGCGATCGGGTGAGGGGAACTGACCAAGGCAATGGACCGCACGAGCCTCGGATGCAACACCGCGGTCGCCCAGCAGACCAACCCGCCGTCGGCATGCCCGACGAGGGTGGCGCTCGTATACCCGAGCGCGCGGATCAATCCAGCGATGTCGCCTGCGAGCGTCCAGCCGTCGTAGCCGCGCGGCGGCTTGTCCGAATCGCCGTAACCACGCAGGTCCACAGCGACCGCCCGGTACCCGGCGTCGGCCAAACCGGTCAGCTGGTGGCGCCACGACCACCAGAAGTCGGAGAAGCCGTGCAGCATCACGACAAGCGGAGCCTGCGCCGAGCCGGTATCCGCGATATGGAAGCGGATACCGTTGGCGTGAACGTCACGGTGGGTCCAGGGACCGTCGAATCGAACGGTGGAGGGATCCGGATAGTCCACTAGCTGTTGAGCGCCCCGCTCGCGTGCTTGCCGTCGAACGGTCCGTGTTCGGCTCCGCCGGGCAGCACGAGCTTCGCGTCTTTGAGCGAGTCGATCGTCTTCTGCGGCGCCCGAATCTTGCGCACTCGCAGGAAGCCGAGCAGCCCGAAGAGGATCGCGGTGAACAGCATCAGCAGGAAGACGAGAAGGAACGCCAGCCAGCGCGACATCCACAGCTGGTCGAAAAGCTCGGCGAGGAAGAAAAAGAAGTAGAACGAGCTGAAGAGCAGCACGGTCAACGCCAGGATGAAGAAGACACTGCCTTGCAGGGCTTTCTTGACCTCGCCGGTCACCTCCGCCTTCGCGAGGGCTACCTCTGCGCGGACCAGGGTCGATACCTGCGTCGTCGCGTCCTTGACCAATGCGCCGATGCTTCCCTCGCCGGGAATCTCCACATCGGAGAGCGGAATCGAGGCAATGGTCGTCGGAGCTCCAGAATCGGGCGCGGCGTGACGTCCACCGCTCTTGTCCCGGCCGTTATTGCTCTTCGTGAAGCTCACTTGTCGACCCCTCCGGTGTCCTGGTTCTGCCGGTCATTCCTTTATTGCGTCACGACGCGCCTGGTGCACACGGCCGCGTCGCAACAGTAGCGCCGATCCCATGAGCGATGCGGCTAAAGACGTGACGAGCACCGCAGCTTTTGCGATCTCGACATCACTCTGGTCACCGGCACCCGTCAGCGCGAGTTCTGCTACGAGAAGGCTAACGGTGAAGCCGATTGCCCCGAGCACCGACAGTGCGAACAGGTCCCTACCGACCAGATTCTTCGGGCGCGTCGCGATCCCGAGCTTGATCGCGAGCCAGCTGATTCCGAAGATTCCCACCGTCTTTCCGACGAGCAGGCCCGCGATGATCGCGAGTGAAATCTTGTTGGTGAACAGGTGGCCGAATACCTCGCCGTTCATCGGCACACCCGACGCGAACAGCGCAAACAGCGGAACGCACAGACCCGCGGAGATCGGTTGGATGCGGTGCTCCAAGCGTGTCGCGGGCGCCTCGTATTCGCCCGGATCCTTGCGCACTCGGGTCAGTAGGCCCAGCGCGACGCCGGCAATTGTCGCGTGGATGCCCGACGCATGAACGGCGTACCAGGTGAACAACGCCAGCGGGACGTAGAGAAACGGCGTGGTTATCCGTCGATACTGGGCAAACCAGTAGGTCGCGAAGCAGACCGCGGAGACTGCGAGCCACACGATGGCGATCGATGCGGTGAACAGCACCGCGATCAGCAGGATCGCGAGCAGGTCGTCGACGACAGCGAGGCTCAGCAGAAAGACCCGGGCACCGGCCGGAATCTTGGATCCGGTCATGGCAAGAACTGCCAGCGCGAACGCGATGTCGGTGGCGACGGGGATCGCCCAACCGCGGTCCATTCCGGGAGCGCCGAACCCGATCACTGCGGCGATGACCGCAGGCACCACGACGCCACCACACGCGGCGATGACTGGCAGTAACGCCTTCTTTCGGTCGGCGAGCTCGCCGACCACCAACTCTCGCTTGAGCTCGAGGCCCGCCACAAAGAAGAAAACCGCCAAGAGCCCGTCTTGCACCCATGCGCCGACGCTGAGGTCGAGGTGGATCGCGGAGATGCCGAACACCGTGTCGCGGACCGTTGCATAGGTATCGGCGACAGGCGAATTGGCCCAAATTATCGCTGCTGCGGCGGCGACCAAGAGGATTGCGCCGCCCACCGTTTCGATGCGCAGATAACGCATCAGCTCAGAGCGGAGCGGCTGGATCACGGGTCCCTCTCGGTCGTTGTATTTCCGCTGGCAGGGGTGGGTAATCCGAGCCCTCGGGGGGGTTATCGAAGAAAGCGATTCAACCGAAGATTGTTCTCACGCAAACCTCTACAAGGAGTGGTTCCCATGACCGTTTTGGAATTCACCGAGTACTTCATCCAGATGGCGATGTCCGAAGACGTCGAGATGCTCGACGAAGCCGCGTGAGCCACCCGAACCGTGCGTGAGTTCGGCCCTCAGGGGGCCAAACTCACGCACAGGGGGTTAGCTGCTTCGAATTGCCTCGAATACCTTCGGATCGACCAACGTGGATGTGTCGCCCAGTTCGCGACCTTCCGCAACGTCGCGGAGCAAGCGCCGCATGATCTTGCCGCTGCGAGTTTTCGGTAGCTCCGGGACGATGTGAATCTCGCGCGGTTTCGCGATCGGACTGATGGCTCGCGAAACCTCCGCTTTCAGCTCGTCCACCAAGCCATCGCTGCCGCCCTTCGCGCTGGCCTTGAGGATGACGAACGCGACGATGCCCTGCCCGGTCATCTCGTCCGATGCGCCGACGACGGCAGCCTCGGCAACACTGTGATGCCCGACCAGCGCGGACTCGACTTCCGAGGTCGAGATTCGGTGCCCGGATACGTTCATGACGTCGTCGACGCGACCGAGGACCCAGAAGGCGTCGTCCTCGTCGACTTTTGCGCCGTCACCAGCGAAGTACCAGCCCTGCTCGGCGTACTTCTCCCAGTACGTCGCCTTGTAGCGCTCCAAATCACCCCAGATGCCGCGCAACATCGACGGCCACGGCTGGTCCAATACCAAGTAACCGACCGCCTCGGTCTCACCGAGAGCGATGTCGTTGCCGTCGTCGTCGACGACCTTCGCCGAAATTCCGGGCAGCGGCCCCATCGCAGCGCCCGGCTTGGTAGCGGTGACGCCGGGCAGTGGGCTCATCATGATTGCCCCGGTTTCGGTCTGCCACCAGGTGTCGACGATTGGGACGTTGTCGCCACCGATGTACTTGCGGTACCAGCGCCACGCTTGCGGGTTGATCGGTTCGCCGACCGAGCCGAGCAGTCGGATCGAGGACAGATCGTGCGCCTCGGGGATGGCGTGGCCCCACTTCATGAACGTCCGGACCAAGGTGGGTGCGGTGTAATAGATTGTGACGCCGTACTTTTCGACGATCTCCCAGTGGCGATGCTCGTTCGGTGAATTGGGGGTGCCTTCGTAGACGACTTGGGTGGTCCGGTTGCTGAGCGGTCCGTAGACGATGTAGGAGTGCCCGGTGACCCAGCCGATGTCGGCGGTGCACCAGTAGACGTCCTGACCGGCTTTGTGGTCGAAGACGTAGTGGTGGGTGTAGGAGGTCTGGGTCAGGTAGCCGCCCGTGGTGTGGACGATTCCCTTTGGCTTCCCCGTCGTGCCCGAGGTGTAGAGGATGAACAACGGATGCTCGGAATCGAAAGCCTCCGCAGTGTGTTCGGGTGAAGCCTCGGCCACCGTTTCGTGCCACCAGGCGTCACGGCCTTCGGTCCAGGGGACCTCGACGTTCGTACGGCGCACGATCAGAACGTGCTCGACAGAATGCGGGACGTCGCCGTGGGCGTAGAGCGCCTCGTCGACGGCTTCCTTCAGCGGTGCGGATTTGCCACGTCGCCATTGACCGTCGGTGGTCACGATGAGGCGGGCTTCGGCGTCGTCGACCCGGCTGCGCAGCGCCGAGGGGGAGTAGCCGGCGAAGACGACCGAGTGGGTCAGGCCAAGGCGAGCGCAGGCCAGCATCGAGATGATGGCTTCGGGGATCATCGGCATGTAGATGGCGACGCGGTCGCCGGCTTCCAGACCGAGTTCGGTGAAGTAGTTTGCGGCCCTGGAGACTTCGGCGAGCAGGTCGTTGTAGGTCAGGTCGCGTGAGTCGCCGGGTTCGCCTTCCCAGTGGATGGCGACCTGGTCGCCGTGACCGTCGAGGACGTGGCGGTCGACGCAGTTGTAGGCGACGTTGAGCTTGCCGCCGACGAACCATTTCGCGACCGGTGCGTCGGTCCAGTCGAGGACCTCGGTGAACGGCTCGTGCCAGTGCAGTCGCGCTGCTTGGTCGGCCCAGAAGCCGAGTCGATCGGCCTCTGCAGCGGCGGCGAGTTCAGGTCCGGCGTTGGCAGCCTGCGCGAACTCGGGGGTGGGTGGGTATGCGTCCTGAACCGATTTCTCGGTGTCGGTCATGGCGGCGCCTCTTCCTGGATCGACGGTTCGCGCGTCGAGACGGCGGTTCGCCCCATCCCGAGCGGAATTCCCATGGCCGACGTTAGCCGATGTGACTGGCGTCGCACGCTTCACGTCACGATTGAAGACCGCATACCGCCGGGAAGGCGAGACAAGGACCGTTCAGGTGGCTAATGTCTCCCGCATTCCAACAAGCGGGAGTCGACCGTGAGATTCAGAAAAGTTACTGCGATTGCGGCTACTGCGTTTCTTGCCGTCGGGCTCGGTCTTTCTGCGTGCTCGACCGAAAGCGACGACTGCCCGGACTGCGTGACCACTTTCGCAGGCGAGCCGCAACATCCACTGTTGCCGTCCAATACGAACGAAAATATGGGCGGGCGAGTAGTCGACCGGCTGTGGGCGGGCCTTCGCTATTACGACGCGGACGGTGGCGTCCACGACGAGGTCGCGGAATCCATCACCACGACCGACCAGAAGAACTTCACGGTCACGATCAAGCCGGATTGGAAGTTCACCGATGGTTCGGCGGTGACAGCCAAGTCGTTCGTCGACGCCTGGAACTACGGCGCGCTGAGCACGAACGCGCAAGTGCAGAGCTATGCATTCGGGCAGATCGCCGGCTTCGACGAGGTGAGTGCCGAGAATCCGACGGTGCAGACGATGTCCGGACTGAAGGTGACCGGCGACCGCACTTTCACCATCGAATTGAAAGAGCCGTCGATCGATTTCGCGCTGGGCCTCGGCTATGCGCCGTTCTATCCGCTGCCGGAGGCGGCGTTCAAGGACATGAAAGCGTTCGGTGAGAATCCGATCGGAAACGGTCCGTACAAATTCGTGAAGTGGGACCACAACACCGCCATCGATCTTGTGCCGAATCCGGACTACAAGGGCGGCCGACCCGCGAAGAACAAGGGTCTGCGATTCAAGATGTATCAGTCGCTCGAGACGGCGTACGCCGACTTGCTGGCGGGCAACCTGGACACCCTCGACACGATTCCCGACAACGCGTTGTCGACGTACAAGCAGGATCTCGGCGATCGCGCGATCACCAAGGCCACTGCGCAGAACGCTCACATCGGAATTCAGCCGACCACCGCACACTTCGCGGGCGCGGAAGGAGTCTTGCGGCGCAAGGCAATCTCCATGTCGATCAACCGAGAACAGATCGCGCAGAACATCTTCCACGGCACTCGGGTGCCTGCCCGCGACTTCACGTCCCGCACCCTTCCTGGTTTCGTCGACAATCTTCCCGGCACCGAAGCGTTGACGTACAACCCGGAGGAGGCCAAGCGAGTGTGGGCGCAGGCAGACGCCATCGCGCCGTGGAGTGGAACGTTCGAGATCGCCTACAACGCCGACGGCGGCCACCAGGCATGGATCGAGGCGGTCGCGCACAGCATCGAGAACACACTCGGCATCACAGCCACCGGCAGTTCCTACCCTACGTTCAAGCAGATTCGCGACGAAATCTCTGGCAAGACGATCGGCAAGGCCTTCCGTTACGGCTGGCAGGGCGACTATCCGTCGATGCTGCAATTCTTGACAGCGCAGTACATCAGCACCTCTGAAACCAATGACATCGGCTACAACAATCCCGAATTCGACCGGTTGATCGCGGCGGCTCAAGGCGCGCCGACGCTCGAGGAGTCGTACAAGATCATCGCGCAGGCACAGACTTTGCTGCTCGCCGATATGGCCGACGTTCCGGTGTTCGATTACATCGCAGCCGCAGGGTTTTCGGCGAAGGTGCGTGCCGGACTCGCCTGGAACGGGCTTTTCGACTACGAGAATATTGCTCCGGCGTAGGAGCGGGCAGTGGCCTGGTACATAGTCCGTCGGCTGCTGCAGATGGTCCCCGTCTTCCTGGGGGCCACGCTGCTCATCTACGCGATGGTTTTCCTGATACCGGGTGATCCGATCGCGGCACTCGCCGGTCCGCGAAAGCTGACGCCGGCCGTGGAGGCGCAATTACGCGCGCGCTATCACCTGGACCAGCCGTTCTTCACCCAGTATCTGCTGTACCTCAAAGGCATCGTGACCTTCGACTTCGGCACGGCGTTCTCGGGCCGACCGGTCCGCGACGAATTGGCCCGAGCCTTCCCGATCACGATGAAACTCGCGGTGATGGCGGTGGCGATCGAGGGTGTGTTCGGCGTCGTCTTCGGCCTGATCGCGGGCCTGCGCAAAGGCAAGTGGTTCGATTCGGTGTTGCTGGTCGTCAGTCTCGTCATCATCGCGGTCCCGATCTTCGTGGTGGGCTTTCTCGCGCAGTACTTCCTGGGCATCAAATGGGGGGTTGCGCCGGTGACCGTGACCGGGAAAGCGACTGTCGGCGAACTCCTGGTCCCGGCATTCGTCCTCGGGTCGCTGTCGTTTGCCTATGTGCTGCGGTTGACGCGAAATTCGGTGGCAGAGAACCTGTCCGCCGACTTCGTCCGTACCGCAACGGCGAAAGGACTGTCGCGCCGACGCGTCGTGACCGTGCATGTGCTGCGGAACTCGATGATCCCCGTCGTCACGTTCCTCGGCGCCGACCTTGGGGCGTTGATGGGCGGCGCGATCGTCACCGAGGGAATCTTCAACATCCCCGGCGTCGGCGGCACGTTGTACCAAGCGATCGTGCGCGGCGAGCCGCCGACAGTGGTGTCCTTCGTGACGGTCCTCATCGTGGTCTTCCTGCTGGCGAATCTTCTCGTCGATCTGCTGTACGCGCTACTCGATCCGAGGATTCGCTATGCCTGAGGGGCAGGAGTATTTCGTCGCACCACCCGACGAGGTCGAGGTGCTCGCGACCGACCGGGTCGTCGAATCGGGAAAGCCGACGAGCATCTGGACCGACGCGTGGCGACAGCTGCGCCGGAACCCGTTGTTCGTCGTCGCGGCCGCACTGCTCGTGTTCATAGCGGTCGTCGTGGCCTTCCCCGGTCTGTTCACCGATCTGAATCCGCGTTACTGCCTGGGCGATCACAGCATGGCGCCGCGTACCGACGGGCATCCTTTCGGCTTCGATCTGCAAGGGTGCGACGTCTACGCCCGTACGATCTACGGCGCTCGCGCGTCGGTGTTCGCGGGGGTCGGCGCCACCACGCTGTTCGTCCTGATCGGAGGCACCCTCGGCGCCCTCGCAGGGTTCTACGGCGGCATTCTGGATTCGATCATTTCGCGGGTGGCCGAGATCGTGTTCGCACTTCCGTTGATGCTCGCGGCAATTGTCTTGATGCAATTGCTCGATTCCCGAACGATCTGGACCGTCATCGTGATTCTGGCGTCGTTCTCGTGGCCGCAGGCGGCGCGGATCGCGAGGGGAGCGGTCATTCAAGCGAAAAGCAGCGACTATGTACTTGCGGCAAAAGCGCTGGGCGTCTCGCGCTTTCGGACGTTGATACGCCATGTGGTTCCAAACGCCGCAGGCCCGCTGATCGTCGTCACGACGATTTCGCTCGGAGTATTCATCGTCGCCGAAGCAACATTGTCCTACCTCGGCGTCGGGCTCCCGACAACGGTCGTCTCGTGGGGCGGTGACATCGCGACTGGGCAGAAGGAGATCCGTCGGTCCGCGATCTTGTTCTATCCCGCAACAGCTTTGGCCATTACGGTTCTCAGCTTCATCATGCTCGGCGACGCCGTCCGAGATGCGCTCGATCCGAAGGCGCGGAAAAGGTGAAGCCGCTGTTGGAGATTCGCGGTCTCAACGTCGACTATTCGTCGGAGGGGACGTCGACCTCGGCGGTCTGCGACGTCAACCTGACGGTCTATCCCGGGCAGACGGTCGCCATCGTCGGTGAGTCCGGGTCGGGTAAATCGACTACCGCACACGCCATAATCGATTTGCTGCCGGGCAGCGGCAGGGTGACGTCCGGCTCGATCGTGTTCGACGGCGAGGACCTGTCGGCGAACAAGCGCGTTGCCGCCGTACGCGGCAAGGAGATCGGGTTCGTGCCGCAGGATCCGATGACGAATCTGAACCCGGTGTGGACGGTCGGTTTTCAAATTGCCGAGACCCTTCGAGCCAACGGCGTCGCCAAAGGCAAGGCTGCAAAAGAGCGCGCTGTCGAACTGCTCACCGAAGCGGGGATGAACGACGCGCCACGACGCGTCAAGCAGTATCCGCACGAGTTCTCCGGCGGCATGCGGCAGCGCGCGCTGATCGCGATTGGACTTGCGTGCCGACCCAAGCTGCTGATCGCCGACGAGCCGACCTCAGCGCTCGACGTCACGGTGCAGCGCCAGATCCTCGATCACCTCGATCGGCTGACCGACGAACTCGGCACCGCGGTCCTGCTCATCACACACGATCTAGGCCTCGCCGCCGAGCGCGCCGAACATGTCGTCGTGATGTATCGGGGCAGCGTCGTCGAATCGGGTCCAGCACAACAGATTCTGCGGGATCCACAACATGAGTACACGAAGCGATTGGTCGGCTCGGCGCCCTCACTGGCATCGCAGCGGCTGTCCTCGGTGTTGGCGCGTAGGGAAATTCGCGACCAAGCAATCGAGGTGGCGCAACAAGTCGCCGAGGTCGACACCCCGGACGTCGTTGTTGCGCAGAGCTTGACAAAGAAGTTCAAGATTCGCGGCGGCGCTCCGTGGAGGTCGACGGATTTCGCCGCCGTCGACGATGTCAGCTTCGCGATCAAACGTGGCACCACACTTGCGCTGGTTGGGGAATCCGGCTCTGGGAAGTCGACTGTGGCGCAGATGGTGCTTGGGCTGTTGGAGCCGACGTCGGGGACGGTCACGTTCGAGGGCGCCGACGTCGCGAAGCTCGACACCAAAGCGGCGTTCGCGTTTCGACGCAAGGTCCAGCCGGTCTTCCAGAATCCGTACGGCTCGCTGGACCCGATGTATTCGATCTATCGGACCATCGAGGAGCCACTGCGCACACACCGAATCGGCGATCGCAAGACCCGCGAGGCGACGGTCCGGGATCTACTCGACAAAGTGTCGCTGCCATCGACGGTCATGCGTCGTTATCCCAACGAACTGTCCGGCGGTCAACGGCAACGCGTCGCGATTGCTCGTGCCCTTGCGCTGCAACCCGAACTCGTCGTGTGCGACGAGGCTGTCTCTGCATTGGACGTGCTGGTCCAAGCGCAGATCCTCACATTGCTCAACGACCTGCAGGCGGAACTCGGCTTGTCATACCTCTTCATCACCCACGATCTCGCCGTGGTCAGGCAGATCGCGGACGACGTTGTGGTGATGAGCAACGGGCAGGTCGTGGAGGCTGCGTCGACGGTGTCGGTGTTCGACAATCCGCAGGAGGATTACACGCGCAGATTGCTCGATGCGATTCCTGGCAGGGCGGCGCTTCGCGCGTTGTGAGTCGACGACGGTAGCGTCAGCGGCCGTGAACAATCCTTTGGGTCCACTTGTCGCGCTGCCGGGCGTGGCAGAGGCAGCCGACCGTGCGCGCGAGGCGCTGGCGGCCGTGCACATGCACAAGGCCAACCGCCGTGGCTGGCAGGCGACGGCAGCGGAGGCAGCGGTGCGAGCTGGGCGCGCATCCGCTGCGATCGATGGCGGTCCGTCCGAGCTGCCCGCAGACGGACAGGTGACGAACCCGGTGCTTGCTGGATCGTTGCGGGTCGCCCAAGCATTGGACGGAGATTCGCTGCAGATACTTGTCGGTGTCTGGCGTCGCGCGCCTCTCCAGGCGCTCGCACGGTTGCATTTGCTCGCCGCGGCCGATCTCGCAGAGGGCGATGCAGCGCTCGGAAGGCCACGTGCAGACCCCGGAATTGCCGAGCGACTCTCGCTTCTGGCCGACATCGTGCTCGACGGCTCCGCGCCTGCGCCGGTCATTGCGGGGGTCGTACACGGAGAATTATTGGCTCTTCGCCCATTCGGTTCTGCCGACGGCGTAGTCGCCCGTGGAGCGTCGAGGCTGGTCGCAGTGGCGTCAGGGCTCGATCCGCACAACCTGGGTGTACCTGAAGTCGCGTGGCTGAAAGACAGGACCGGATACAGCGCAGCAGCCGCCGGCTTCGCCTCGGGTGATCCGGTCGCTCTTGGCGCATGGCTGAACCTGTGTTCGGAGGCGTTCGAGGCTGGCGCACGCGAGGCAGTGTCGATCGCGAACTCGGTTGACGGGTAGCTGTTCCGGCGCTGATTCAGCCCGAACATAAAAAACGGGCGGTGCTGCCGATTGCTCGACTTCACCGCCCGCTAACAAGGACTACCCGGTTACCAAGCGTGCTAGGTGGGTTGTGTGGTTGGCCTCGGCGTCAATCCGACCTTCGCTGGTTCATCCCCGCAACCTGTGCGAGGTCCTCGCCCGCGAAGACCCGAATCACGCAGGCCCACAACGCTTCTGCCCTTGTCGCGGCGCGCTCCGCGTGGGTGCCTGGTGCCCTTGCTGGGAATCCCGGTTGGGAGATCGGCCCTTCTCTTCTGGCCCGATCTTGGCCGCCCGTTCTTCCGTAACTCATTTGTACTCTGTGACCCCGCTCACATCAAGGGGAACTTCCTGAGAGTGTCGTAAGTCAGCGTTTGCGGCGTAATAGCCCGTATGTCACCGCGCCGGCGAGGAGGGCGCTGAGCCCCACTGCCGCAGTCGCTGCGACGGTGGTCGACGAGGGTGCCTGGATACGCGCGCGCAGCGACACGGGATTCGAGAACGTCAGAATCGGCCAGCCACGGCTGGCGGCCTCCTTGCGCAAGTTGCGGTCCGGATTGACGGCAGTGGGATGGCCGACGGCCTCCAGCATCGGCAGATCTGTAATCGAATCGGAGTACGCGAAGCTGGCTGCGAGGTCGTAATTCTCCGACACTGCAAGACTGTTGATGGCCTCGACTTTGCCGGTGCCGTAGCAGTAGAACGAGAGCTCGCCGGTGTACTTGCCGTTTTCGACAGCGAGCTTGGTTGCGGCAGTGTGCGTGGCGCCGAGGGCTTCGGCGATCGGTGCGACAACCTCCTCGCCCGAGGCCGAGACGACGATGATGTCGTGGCCGCGAATCTTGTGATCCGCGATCAGGTCTGCGGCTTCGGCAAAGATCAGCGGGTCGACGATGTCGTGCAGAGTCTCGGCGACGATCGCCTTGACCTGGGCCACATCCCAGCCTGTGCACATGTTCGCGAGGTGGGCGCGCATGCGTTCGACCTGGTCGTGGTCGGCGCCCGATAGCAGAAACAAGAACTGGGCATAGCTGCTCTTGAGCACAGCTCTGCGATTCAGCAACCCCTGGTCGAAGAACGGCTTGCTGAATGCGAGGGTGCTCGACTTGGCGATTATCGTTTTGTCGAGGTCGAAAAAGGCTGCGATGCGTGTGCCTGTGGTCTCAACTGAGCTTTGCGCCGTCACGGCTACAGGATATGCATGCGACCGAACTTGGCGTTTGTCCAGTTGAGGGCATTGCAACTCCGAGAGAACTTGAACTTGCAATCAGGGCTGGGTCCGGGTGTAGTATTGCGGACACCTGGACATGTTCCAGGCGTGTTCAGCCCGACCCCCCGGGGCTGAACCCGACGGCCCTCGCCTCCTCCCCCCCTGGCGAGGGCCGTCCTCTATTTCGGGGTAGGTCCGATTCCCGTCGCTGAGACAGCGAAAACGCATGTGGGAGTGGCGGTTACCGCCTTCGTGTTGGTTTGGATCGTGCCTGATGCCGACCTCTCGAGGGCTCCGATGACTTCGTGTCAGTTTGGTACGGCAGTACCGAGAGTTATCCACAAGGGCGGAGTTATCCACATTCGCGCGGTACCCCCTTTCGCGGCTCTCGGCAGTACCCCAAGCTCGACTCCATGGACCTCGACCAGGCTGTCAGCCGACCCACCCCACGGGTCGCGATGCTCGTGCACGACGCAGACCTCCGCGGCGAAATACGCCGGATCGCGGCTGCCGCAGATGTGGTTCTCGACGAAATTGCCGGCGCCGTCGGTCGCCAGCTCTGGCAGGCACCGCATGTCGTTGTAGTGGACACGCCGACGGCGCAATCTCTCATCCTCGACCGCATGCCGCGTAGGCGCGGAGTCGTATTGGTGTGCTCGAGTAGCCCCGATCTGAACGACTGGGAGACGGCGTCGGCGCTCGGCGCCGAGCATGTGATCGGCCTTCCCAAGCAGGAATTCGAATTGGTCGAAGTGTTCGGCGCCCGATCTGACGCCGACACGGGTGGCGGACCCGTGATCGCGATCGTGGGCGGCCGCGGCGGTGCGGGTGCGTCGACGTTCGCAGCGGCGTTGGCCGTCTTCGGAGCATCGACGCGATATCGGGCGGACACTCTGCTGATCGACGTCGACAGTGCAGGCGGCGGGATCGATCTGTTGCTCGGTGCCGAGCACGTTCCGGGGTTGCGGTGGCCCTCACTGGTCCTAGAGGGTGGTCGCGTGTCGCCGGTCGCGCTGCACAACGCATTGCCTTCTGCTGCGCCTGGGCTGACGGTGCTCGCCTGCGGGCGTGGCGAATTCGCGCTGGACCCGAATCCCGCGGCGGTGTCCGCAGTGATCGAAGCGGGCAGCAGTGCAGGCAACCTCGTCGTCGGCGACGTGCCGCGACGCCCGTCCGACGCGGGGGATGCCTTCCTCGATGCGGCGGATCTGGTCGTCATCGTGGTGCCCGCCGAACTGCGCGCCAGTGCCGCAGCAGAAGCTGTGGTGGCGCGCGTCGCGGCACACAGTCGACACTCCGGCCTCGTCGTGCGCGGACCGGCTCCAGGCGGGCTGCGTGGCTCCGATATCGCTGCCGCCCTTGGGGTACCGATCCTCGCGGCGGTCCGGCCCGAACCGCGGCTGGCCGATCTGCTCGAACGGGGCGGTCTGCGGTTGCGCCGCCGGAGCCCGCTGCGCGTCGCCGCTGCGGCCGTGCTCGCAGCGGTGGAAGACCGGACCATTGCGCGAGGTCGGGCCGCATGAGCGCGATCGTTACCGCGGACCTGCTGGATCGCGTTCGCGATCGGCTCGCCGAGACCACGAGTGAGCCTTCGCCTGCCATGGTCGCCGCAGCACTACGTGCCGAAGCTGGCGGCGTGCTCGGCGACACCGATCTGCTCCGTGCTCTGCGGCTGCTGGAGACCGAGTTCACCGGCGTCGGTCCGCTTGATCCGCTGCTCGCCGATCCGGCGGTCGCGGACGTATTGGTGACAGCACCTGACGAGGTATGGGTCGATCGAGGCCGTGGATTACAACGCACCACAACGCGATTCGCAGACGAAGCCGCGGTCCGTCGGCTGGCACAACGGCTCGCGCTCGCCGCAGGCAGACGGTTGGACGATGCGCAGCCCTGGGTGGACGGTCGGTTACCAGGCGTCGGTCACTCTGGGTTCGGCGTCCGGCTTCATGCGGTGCTCGCGCCGATCTCGCAAGGTGGGACGTGTCTGTCGCTACGCGTCCTGCGCCCGGCGACGCAAGGTCTCGACGCGTTGGTCGCCGGGGGAGCAATCGCGCCGGACGCACACGCACTCCTGCTTCGGGTTGTCGCTGCGCGCCTGGCGTTCCTGGTCGTCGGCGGCACCGGCGCAGGCAAGACAACACTCCTTTCCGCGCTGCTCGCACAGGTCGACACCACCGAGCGGATCGTGTGTGTCGAGGATGCGGCCGAGTTGGCACCACCGCATCCACACGTCGTTCGGTTGGTCGCTCGAGCGCCGAATGTCGAGGGAGTCGGCGAGGTGACGGTCCGAGATCTTGTTCGGCAGGCGTTACGAATGCGGCCTGACCGCATCGTGGTGGGCGAGGTCCGTGGGGCCGAGGTCATCGACCTGCTCACTGCTTTGAACACCGGTCACGACGGCGGCGCGGGAACGGTCCATGCCAACTCGCCGGAGGAAGTCCCTGCCCGACTCGAAGCGCTTGCAGCACTGGGCGGAATGGATCGCGCAGCACTGCACAGTCAGCTGGCAGCTGCGGTGCAGGTCGTGCTGCACGTGCATCGCCGCGCCGACGGGACTCGCAGACTCGTCGAAATCGGTCTTGTGCGTAGGGAGGCGAATGGGCTGGTTGGCATTGTTCCCGCCTGGTCTGCCATCGGTGTCGAGCCTGCGGCAGGAGCATTGAATGCACTGCTGGACAGGAGGTCCGGGCTGTGATTGTCGGGTTGGTCCTCACTTCGCTCGCGGTGCTCGTGCTACCGGGGCGAGCGTCCGGTCGCCGGTTCGACGTGTGCTATCCGCAGCCGCGCCCTGCTCGGCGGCGGGTACCCGATTCGTCGGTTTTGGTCGGATTGGTGTGTATCGCTGCACTGTTGGTGAGCGGTCCGCATGCGGTGATTGCGTGCGGGATTGCGTCGATGACAGTGCGGCATCGATACCTCCGCGCTCGGCGTGACCGGATGTACCAACTCGAGCGGCGAAAGTTGTTGGACGGGTTGGAGATACTGATCGGCGAACTCCGAGTCGGTGCCCATCCGTCCGCGGCCTGTGAGGCAGCGGCAGCCGAATGCAGCGGGGCCGCGGCGCAAACCTTCGCGGTCGCCGCTGCGCGAAGTCGGCTGGGTGGCAGCGCTGCTTCCGGTGTCCGCGGCGAATCATCCGTCGTTGCAGCAGAATTTGCTCGCATTGCAGTCGCATGGCGGGTCGCCGAGAAACATGGTCTCGCCCTTGCTGAGCTGCTCGAAGCCGCGCGGTCGGATCTGCTCGGACGCATACGCTTTCGCAGTCGGACCGAGTCGGCTCTGGCCGGCGCTCGAGCGACAGGCGCGGTGCTGGCTGGATTGCCCTTGCTCGGTCTGGTGCTCGGCCACTTGATGGGTGCGTCGCCCCTGCGGGTGCTCCTGGGCGGCGGGTTCGGCGGCGCGTTGTTGATTGCAGGCACCGTGTTCGCCTGCGCCGGTTTGCTGTGGACTGACGCCATCACCGGCCGGGTCGTGGCATGACGACTTTCGCGATCGCCATGGTTTCGGCGGCAATCCTCGCACTGCCGCCACCCACGAGTGCCGCTCGTCGGCTCGGTGGCCTGCAACTGACGGTTGTCGACGATCGCCAGGCTGCACCGAAAGACGATCCGCATGCTGTCGCTTCGACTTTCGACCTGCTCGCCGCATGTCTGCGCGCAGGGCTACCGATGGCCACGGCGGCGGCAACGGTCGCAGAGAGTTCGCCTGCGCCACTGTCGATGTCACTCCGCCGAGCCGCAGATCTGCTTGCGCTCGGAGCCGACGCGGCAACAGCGTGGCAGGACGCTTCGTCGGATCCCGCGACCGAGTCGCTCGCCCGAATGGCCCGCAGATCGGCTCGCTCGGGCTCGTCGCTTGCCGGCGCGATGACGGAGTTGGCACTCCAGAGACGCACAGAGGCAGAGGATGCTGCGGGAGCACAGGCGGAGCGAGCGGGTGTCTTGATCAGTGGTCCGCTCGGGTTGTGCTTTCTACCCGCGTTCATCTGTCTCGGCATCGTCCCGGTAGTGGTCGGTCTCGCGGGCCATGTGCTCGGCGGCGGTGGATTGCTGTGATCACGAAACTTCGGCGCGGACTTGCCGCGCCGGGAAACAAAGGAGGGGAATCCGATGGTGAAGTCGGCTTATCGGGAGTTGCAGACGCGGCTGTTGCTGGCGGTGACAGAGGAAGACGGAATGAGCACCGCCGAATACGCAATCGGCACGATCGCAGCAGCCGCTTTTGGTGCGGTCCTGTACACAGTCGTCACGGGAGACTCCATCGTCAACGCACTGACGAGGATCATCGACAAGGCACTGAGCACGTCGGTCTAGTCCGAGGCGACCGCGGTGCCGTGACCGTGGAGGCGGCGATCGCAATTGCGTCGATCATGGTGGTCGTCGTCATGTGCATCGGGGCGGTGCTTGCCACATCGATGCACATCAGGTGCGTCGACGCTGCTCGGGAAGCGGCGCGGCTGGCAGCGCGGGGTGATGAGACGAATGCGGAGGCATCGGCCCATCGGGTCGCGCCGGACGGAGCTCACGTCTCGGTCCGGACCGAAGGCGACCACGTCGTCGCCACGGTCAGCGTCGAAATGGCTCTCCTGCCGCTGATCGAGATATCCGCCGAGGCGGTGGCGGCCGTGGAACCGGAGGCCGAATGAAGCGACTCGCCGACGACCACGGGGTGGCAACGGTGTTCGCGAGCTTCGTGATGCTGGCGCTGCTCGTGGTCGCCGTCTCGATCGTGCAGGTCGGGTCGTCTGTCGCGGCTCGGCATCGGGCGCAGTCCGCTGCCGACCTCGCGGCACTGGCTGCGGCCGGAGCGCTCGACGATGGTGACGAGTCTGCCTGTAGTGCAGCCGAAACCATCGCGCACCGGATGTCGGTCAGTGTCGCGACCTGCATGGTCGAGGACTGGGATGTGGTGGTGACCGTGACGGCCACGAAGGAACTTGCCGCGTTCGGATCCAAGGAGGTCAGGGCTGTCGCGCGCGCCGGGCCGGTCGAGTAGGTCTCGAAGACGGGACATCGGTGGCAATATGCGAGCGGTGACAACCCCGGTTGAGTCGCGGCTGCGGCATTGGCTGCTCGCGGATATCCACGAGCACGACATTCCCATGAAACGTACGGAGGCCGAGCAGACCGAGAAGAAACATCCGTGGTGGAAGGTCATGTGCCTTACCGGCGTCGACTATTTCTCCACGCTCGGGTACCAACCCGGCATCGCGGCGCTGGCTGCCGGGGTGTTGTCGCCGTTGGCGACTCTGGTGTTGGTTGCGCTGACGCTGTTCGGAGCACTGCCGGTGTATCGGCGCGTGGCGCGGGAGAGTCCACGCGGGGAGGGCTCGATTGCCATGCTCGCGAACCTGTTGCCCAAATGGAGCGGAAAGCTCTTCATCCTGGTCTTACTAGGCTTCGCAGCGACCGACTTCATCATCACGATCACGCTGTCTGCCGCAGACGGTGCCGCGCACCTCATCGAGAATCCGTTCGCGCCGAGCGCGTTTCAGGACCAAAACCTGTGGATCACGTTGGTCCTGCTTGCGTTGCTTGCTGCCGTCTTCTTGCGTGGCTTCAGTGAAGCTATCGGCATCGCAGTAGCGCTCGTCGGTGTATTTCTCGCGCTCAACTTCGTCGTGGTCGTCGTCGGCATGGCCAAAATTCTGTCGGCCGAGTCGCTGGTGACCGACTGGACGCACGCGATGACCGCAGAGCACGGCAGTCCGTGGGCGATGCTCGGTGTCTCGTTGCTCGTGTTCCCGAAACTGGCGCTAGGCCTCTCGGGTTTCGAGACTGGCGTCGCCGTGATGCCGCAGATCAAAGGCGACCCGGGCGATACCGACGAAGTGCCCACCGGGCGGATCCGCGGTGCCCGCCACCTGCTCCTCACGTCAGCGTTGATCATGAGCGGATTCCTCGTCGTCACGAGCTTCATGACGACCGTCTTGATTCCCGAGGACGAATTCAAAGCTGGTGGCGAGGCGAACGGTCGAGCGCTCGCGTACTTGGCGCACAAGCATCTCGGCGAAATATTCGGCACCGCCTACGACGTGAGCACGATCGCGATCCTCTGGTTCGCCGGTGCCTCGGCGATGGCCGGTTTGCTGAATCTGGTTCCGCGTTACCTGCCGCGATTCGGGATGGCGCCCGAGTGGGGCCAGGCGGTGCGGCCGCTGGTGCTGGTGTTCGCCGTCGCGTCGTTCGGGATCACGTGGTATTTCGACGCCGATGTCGACGCGCAGGGTTCGGCGTACGCGACCGGCGTGTTGGTTCTCATCACGTCGGCGTCGGTCGCGGTCGCATTGTCAGCCGCTCGAAAAGGCGAGCACGCCAAGACAGTCGGCTTCGCGCTGGTTGCAGTGGTCTTCGTCTACACGACGATCGCGAACATTTTCGAGCGCCCCGAAGGTTTGCAGATCGCGATCCTGTTCGTCCTCGCAATCGTGACCGTGTCGTTCGTGTCGAGAATCCTTCGGTCGTTCGAGCTGCGCGCGATCGAGGTCACTTTCGACGATGCCGCGCTGGAGTTGCTGGAGGACGCCGCGGAGTACGGCGCCATTCGGATCGTCACGCACGACAACGAGGACGTCAGCGAGGCCGAATACCGCGACAAGGAAGCAACTCAGCGGCGGGAGAGTCGGCTCCCCGGCGCCGAGCCCATCGTGTTTCTCGAGGTGACCATCGTCGACGCATCGGAGTTCAGCACCGACATCCACGTGCGCGGCAGGCATCAGGGCGAGTACCGGATTCTCTGCGTCGACAGTGCTGTCATCCCGAATACGATCGCCGCGATCCTGCTAGCGATCCGCGACCGCTTCGGCACGATTCCGCACGTCTACTTCGAATGGACCGAGGGAAACCCCGTCGTCAACTTGCTGAAATTCCTGTTCGTTGGCGAAGGCGAGGTCGCGCCGGTAACCCGCGAAGTGCTGCGCCGCGCCGAACCTGACATCGAGCGCCGTCCGCACGTTCACGTCGACAGTTAGCCGAGTTCCGCGACGACCGCGCTCAACAGGCGAACAGCGCCATCCTTGTCGAGCGGGTGATTTCCGTTGCCGCACTTGGGGGATTGGATACAGGACGGGCACCCCGCGCCGCATTCGCAGTCTGCGATGGCGTCGCGCGTTGCGGTCAGCCAGGTCAGGATTTCTTCGTGTCCGCGATCGGCAAATCCTGCGCCGCCCTGATGCCCGTCGTAGACGAAGACGCTGGGTAGTCCGGTGTCGGGGTGCAGCGCGGTAGACACACCGCCGATATCGCCGCGGTCGCAGGTCGCGACCAGCGGCAGCAGTCCGATCGCCGCGTGTTCGGCGGCGTGCAATGCGCCAGGAACGCGATCGTCGGGGATTCCCGCAGCTGCCAACAGCTTTGCCGTCACCGTGTACAGGACCGCGCGAGTGTGCAACGTCTGTACCGGCATATCGAGATCGACCGAGTCCAATACTTGACCGGACAACATCTTTCGCAAGTAGCCCACTACTTGGCTGTTCACCTCGACCCGCACCAACGAGACCCGGACCTCGCCGTAGCCGTCTTCGGAAAGGACCTCGTCGATAGCGATGTCGGTGACCTCTCGCGACATCGTCGTCCACGCTGGTTCCTCTGGATGTACCAGGGCGACAGCATGTTCCAGATCGAGATCGTCGACGACGAACGTTTCACCCTGATGGATGTAGACCGCGCCGGTATGCAGCGTGCCAGGAGCGCGCCCGGCCTCGGCGGTACCCAGCATCCGGCCGGATTCGCCGTCGACGATCGCAACCGCCGTGCCGATCCCGCCGCGGATGCTGACAGAACCGTGCGGGCTCACCTCGGATGCCACGAACCAACCATGGTTGCGTCGCCGGATCATGCCTTGCTCGGCGAGTTCGGTCAACACATCCCAGGCGCCGAATTCGTGGACCTCATCGTCGGTCAGCGGCAATTCCAATGCAGCGCACAACATCTGCGGACCGAGTACGTAGGGATTGGTCGGGTCGGTGACGGTCGCCTCGACTGGTTTGCTCAGAAGCGCCTCGGGGTGGTTGACGAGGTAGGTGTCGAGCGGGTCGTCGCGCGCAATCAAGACGACGAGCGAGCCTTGTCCGCGCCGGCCGGACCGCCCGGCCTGCTGCCAGAACGACGCGCGTGTTCCGGGAAACCCCGCTACGACGACAGCGTCGAGTCCGGCGATGTCGACGCCCAATTCCAATGCGTTGGTGGTGGCAACACCGAGCAGCGATCCGTCTGCGAGGGCGGCCTCCAACTTCCGCCGATCCTCCGGCAGGTAGCCCGCGCGATAGGCCGCAATTCGTTGGGCCAGTTCGGGATCCACTTCCGTCAGCAACCGCGCGGTGGTCATCGCAGTCAACTCGGCGCCACGGCGGGAGCGGACGAAGGTCAGCGTTCGCGCACCTTCGACCAGCAGGTCCGCCATGATTCGCGATGCCTCGGACACCACCGACCGGCGCACTGGCGCGCCGTTCTCACCTTTCACATGCTCGAGCAGCGGGGGCTCCCAGAGCGCAACGGTCCGGGGTCCGTGTGGCGAGCCATCATCGGTCACGCCGATGCAGGGCGCGCCGATGAGCCGGGCGGCTGCGGCGGCGGGATTCGCTGTCGTCGCGCTGGCGAGGATGAAGACCGGCTCCGCACCGTAGCGGGCAGCGATGCGGCGGAGTCGTCGCAGCACCAACGCGACGTTCGAGCCGAATACGCCGCGGTAGTAATGGCATTCGTCGACGACCACATAGCGCAACCTGCGAAAGAAATGTGCCCAGCGCGTGTGCGACTGCAGGATCCCGATGTGCAGCATGTCGGGATTTGTGAAGATCCAGCGCGCATTGGTACGTACCCATTGCCTGACCTCGGACGGGGTATCGCCGTCGTAGGCGACCGGGCTGACCCCGCGCAGTTCCGGTTCGGCGGCCGTAAGTTCCTCGACCGCGCGGAGTTGGTCTGCGCCCAATGCCTTGGTCGGCGCGAGATAGAGCGCCGTGGTGAGCGGATCCTGTTGCAGTGTCGTAAGAATCGGCAATTGGTAAGCAAGCGATTTACCCGACGCGGTCCCGGTCGACACGACGACGTTGTGTCCCGCTGCGGCGAGCGACGCGGCCCGGATCTGGTGTGCCCACGGCTCTCGGACGCCGGATTCCGTCATCGCTCGGACCACGGTGGGTGAGGCCCACGTCGGCCATTCGGCTACTTGCGCAATGCGTGCGGGCAGGTCGGCGAAGTGCTTGAGCGGATCCTCGTCAGCGGGCGTGCCTACGAGGACACGATTGAGCAACGATCGGCCGTAGCTGAGGTCGCTCGCATCGCCATGGTCCGACGACCCGAACTGCGTGGTCAATTGTTACTCCGCAAGATGGGCAACGGAAGCGAGGAAATGGTCTCGCGTCCACTCGAGACCAGCACATTCGATGCTATACGCGCGGTCGCTCGACGACGCGTTGCCCGACCTAGCGGCCGTTATCGAATAACAAACAGACCGCTTGTCCAGATTCGCGCGCACTAGCCCTCACCTGCGCTTTCACAAGATCAACTAATTTTCGAAATGTTTGTTGCTCGACTGTCGCGTCCGTCGAACTCATGGTTGACTGACTTCTGGTCGCAGCTTCTGTGTTCGTAGGCTCTCAATGTGCAAGCGCTCGCAGGATCGTTGTTGCGAGCGGTGTGCTTGATGCTTTTTCTCTTCGGGGGAAGTCGGAAGTACAACGGTCGGAACGGGCCCGGTGGGCAGTGAGCGCCGTCCGCCGATTCCGGTTAGAAAGAGAAGGAAAAGCATGGCACAGGGCACTGTGAAGTGGTTCAACGCGGAGAAGGGCTTCGGCTTCATCGCTCCAGAAGACGGTTCGGCTGACGTCTTCGTTCACTACTCCGAGATTCAGGGCAGCGGTTTCCGCACCCTCGAGGAGAACCAGCGCGTCGAGTTCGAGGTCGGTCAGGGCACCAAGGGCCCGCAGGCCACCGGCGTGCGCGCAGTCTAGATCGAGTCGTTCGTATTCGATCTGCATCCAGATGGGTCGGGGATAAGACCTATTAATAGCCCGCCCAGCTCGTCCCTCATCACCTTTCGGTGGTGGGGGACGAGTCGGTTGTAGGCCATGCGTGGGTGCGCTGCCGTGTCGACGGCGGCGGCGGAGCGGCCGTAACCTACTGTCTCGGTGTGGGCCAGCTCTCATTCTTCTCTGCGGAGTCGGTCCCGCCTGCGATAACGGATCTGAGCGGACTGCTGGCGGGGCCCGGGCAAGTCGTCACATCCGGACCGGGTGCGCGCGTGTCGGTGGTTGTCGACGCGGACTGGCGGACGAGGCCGATCGCTGTGCTGATCGAAGAGACCGGTTGCAGCGCGGAGATCACGACGTCGGACGAAGGTCATCCGCTGGTGCGGACCGCCGTCGACGAAGCCTTGGCTCCACTGGCATCGCAGTGGACGCGCGGAGCGATCAAGTCGGTTCCATTGGGCTGGGTACCCGGACCGCGCGAGCTGCGAATCTGGGCTCTGGCCGCGGGTTATGGCGAAAACGGAGGCGAGCGATTCGTGCTCGGACTCGACCCTCGAGCACCCGATACGCACGCGCCGCTCGCGCAAGCGCTCATTCGCGCAGGAATTGCGCCGACTATGATCGGTACCAGAGGCGCCAATCCGGGCTTGCGAATAACCGGCCGAAGACGGCTGACGCGGCTGGCTGAGAACATCGGCGAACCGCCCCCGGATGTGGATCCAGCCATCGGCTGGCCCCTGTGGTAACGGGGCGTAGACGGCTGAACTGCGAGTATGCGCGTACTGTGTGTAACTCTGTAGGTCGCCGGGCTCAGGTGTAACGAGTCTGCGAAGGCGTCCAGCGCATATTTATGCGAAGCGCGGAACGATTGAAAGGTACGGCAGCAGGTGGCTACACGGGAGAAAGGGGCGACGAGCGGAACGTCCGGCACTGGCCGAAATCCGCGTCGCCTCGTGATCGTCGAGTCACCGACGAAGGCTCGAAAAATTGCCCCCTACCTGGGGCGGGATTACGTTGTCGAGGCGTCGGTCGGCCATATTCGTGACCTTCCACGCGGTGCGGCCGACGTGCCTGCCAAATATAAGGGCGAGTCCTGGGCCCGTCTCGGCGTCGACGTCGACCACGATTTCGAGGCGCTCTATGTCGTCAGTCCTGACAAGCGTGCGAAGGTCACCGAACTCAAGTCCTTGCTGAAGGACGCCGACGAACTCTTCCTCGCCACCGACCCTGACCGCGAGGGCGAAGCAATCGCCTGGCACCTGCTCGAAACGCTCAAGCCGAAGGTGCCTGTGCGCCGGATGGTCTTCCACGAGATAACCGAGTCAGCGATTCGCGCCGCAGCGAACGACACCCGCGAACTGGACAACGACCTCGTCGACGCCCAGGAAACCCGCCGCATCCTCGACCGCCTGTACGGCTACGAGGTCAGCCCGGTGTTGTGGAAGAAAGTCATGCCGAAGCTCTCGGCAGGGCGCGTGCAGTCGGTGGCGACGCGTGTCGTCGTCTCTCGTGAGCGCGACCGCATGGCCTTCCGCTCGGCCGAGTACTGGGACATCCTCGCCAAGCTCGATGCAGGAGAAAAGGCCAGCCCGCGGACGTTCGGTGCCCGCCTTGTCAGCGTCGACGGCTCTCGCGTTGCGCAAGGTCGCGATTTCGGCGCGGACGGCCAACTGAAGTCCAGCTCGGTCACTGTTATCGACGAGCCGTATGCGCGCCGCCTCGCCGAAGCGCTCGGCGGCGTCGACCTGGTCGTCTCGTCGGCCGAGTCCAAGCCCTACACGCGCAAGCCGTACCCGCCGTTCATGACGTCGACGCTGCAGCAGGAGGCGGGCCGCAAATTGCGGTTCACGTCCGAGCGGACCATGCGCATCGCGCAGCGTCTGTACGAAAACGGCTACATCACTTACATGCGTACCGACTCGACCACGTTGTCGGAGTCGGCGATCAACGCCGCGCGCGCTCAAGCCACCGATTTGTACGGTGCCGAGTACGTCCACCCGACGCCGCGGCAGTTCACCCGCAAGGTGAAGAACGCGCAGGAGGCGCACGAGGCGATCCGGCCCGCCGGCGACGTATTTGCGACTCCTGGTCAGCTGCACTCGTCGCTCGACACGGACGAGTTCCGGTTGTACGAGCTGATCTGGCAGCGCACGGTCGCGTCGCAGATGGCAGACGCCAGGGGTACGACGCTGACCCTTCGCATCGAAGGCACCGCAGGTACCGGCGAAGTCTGTACGTTCTCGGCGTCCGGCCGCACGATCACGTTTGCCGGCTTCCTCAAGGCATACGTCGAGAGCGTCGACGAACTGGCGGGCGGGCAATCCGACGACGCCGAATCGCGACTGCCCGCACTCGAAGAAGGCCAAGCGGTCACGGCGACGGAGTTGGAACCTGACGGCCACACCACCAACCCGCCGGCGCGATACACCGAAGCCTCGCTGATCAAGGCCCTGGAAGAGATGGGGATCGGTCGACCGTCGACGTATGCGTCGATCATCAAGACCATCCTCGACCGCGGCTACGTCTACAAGCGCGGTAGTGCTCTCGTTCCGGCGTGGGTCGCCTTCGCCGTAGTGGGTTTGTTGGAAGCGCATTTCGGCCGCCTCGTCGACTACGACTTCACGGCAGCCATGGAAGACGATCTCGACAAGATCGCCGAAGGGCAAGCGCAGCGCGGAAACTGGTTGTCCAACTTCTACTTCGGCGGTGACGTCGGTGCCGAGGGCTCGGTCGCACGGTCCGGCGGATTGAAGAAGATGGTCGGTACACGGCTCGAGGACATCGATGCGCGTGAAGTCAACTCGATCAAGTTGTTCAAGGACGACGAAGGCCGTGACGTCTACGTCCGAGTCGGCCGCTTCGGTCCGTATCTGGAACGGGCAGTAAAGGATTCGTCCGACGGTGCCGCTCCTGACGCGGTCGTGTCGCAGCGTGCGAACCTGCCAGACGAGTTACCGCCGGACGAACTGACCGTCGAGTACGCCGAAAAGCTCTTTGCCACACCGCAAGAGGGTCGTGTCCTCGGTGTCGACCCTGCCTCCGGCAACGAAATCGTGGCCAAGGAAGGAAGATTCGGTCCGTACGTGACCGAGATTTTGCCCGAACCTGAAGCCCCGCAAGAGGATCCGGCCAAGCCGCCGGCGAAGAAGGCCGCGAAGAAGGTGGCGGGTCCGAAGCCGCGCACTGGCTCGCTGCTCAAATCGATGAGCCTGGAAACGATTACGCTCGAAGACGCGCTGCGTTTGCTCACACTGCCGCGTGTGGTCGGCAACGACCCGGCGACGGGCGAGGAGATCACCGCGCAGAACGGCCGCTACGGTCCGTACCTGAAGCGCGGCACCGATTCTCGTTCACTCGCGAACGAAGAGCAGATGTTCACCGTCACATTGGACGAAGCGGTGCAGATCTACTCCCAGCCCAAACAGCGCGGTCGCCAGGCGTCCACCGCGCCGCCGTTGCGTGAGCTCGGCAAGGATTCCGCGACGGACAAGCCGATGGTGATCAAGGACGGCCGGTTCGGTCCGTACGTGACCGACGGTGAGACCAACGCCAGCCTGCGCAAGGGCGACGAAGTCGAGTCGATCACCGACGCGCGGGCCTCGGAATTGCTTGCCGATCGTCGGGCGCGGGGTCCGGTCGCCAAGAAGACGACCAAGAAAGCGGCGGCCAAGAAGGCGCCCGCGAAGAAGGCTGCGGCCAAGAAGGCGCCAGCCAAGAAAGTGGCTGCAAAGAAGGCTTGATTGCGGACAGAAGGTGTCCGCAATTGCTCATAACGTAGTGCTCATGACAAACACGAATGAGCGCACAGAGTTGTTGGCCATGCTTGCTGATCAGCGGAATCTGTTCCGGATCACGCTGCGCAAGATCGACGAGAACCAGGCCCGGCAGCGGTCCACGGTGAGCGACCTGACTCTCGGCGGACTGCTCAATCATGTGTCGCATTGCGAAGAACACTGGCTGAATGTGATCGTCGAGCGCGACGAGAATTCGGCGTTCGACCCGGCGGCTGCGGCCGACGAGTATGCGATCACCGATAGCCAGACCGTCGAGGGCTTGCTGCGGAGATGGGACGACATCGCCGCGCGCACCGAGGAATTGGTGCTTGCGCTGCCGAGTCTCGAAGACCTCGTCCCACTGCCGACCGCGCCGTGGGCCCCCGAGCGTGAATGGTGGTCTGTGCGGAAGATTCTCCTGCATGTATTCCGCGAGATCGCCCATCATTCGGGCCATGCCGACATCATCAGGGAATCGCTGGACGGTCAGAACTCGACGTATGCACGCGTCGACGTCGACGAGGAAACCGTGCAGGCGTGGATGAGTGGCGCCGCGTAGGCAGTGCGTCGGTACTCGGCACTAGGGTCTGACGTGTGGCAGGTGTCTTCGATCGACTGGTCGGCCAGGAAGCGGTCGAGTCCGAGCTGACGGCCGCGGCCGTCGCGGCACGCCGCGGCGTCGAGGCGGGCTCGGGCATGACGCATTCGTGGCTCTTCACCGGACCGCCGGGGTCGGGACGGTCCATCGCAGCGCTGTGCTTCGCCGCGGCGCTGCAATGCACCAACGAGGGCACACCAGGGTGCGGGCGGTGCCACGCGTGCACGACAACGATGGCTGGGACGCACGGCGACGTGCGGCGGGTGATCCCCGAGGGTCTCAGCATCAGCGTCAAGGAGATGCGCGGGTATGTGTCGATCGCGGCGCGCAAGCCGAGCACCGGTCGTTGGCAGGTCGTCGTGATCGAGGACGCCGACCGGCTCACCGAAGGTGCCGCCAACGCGCTGCTGAAGGTCGTCGAAGAACCGCCAGTCCGGACGGTGTTTCTGTTGTGCGCGCCGTCCGTCGATCCCGAGGACATTTCGGTCACGCTGCGGTCGCGATGTCGGCACGTCCACCTCGTCACGCCTGGCGTGGAGGCGATCGCGTCGGTGCTGCGCGAACACGATGGACTCGACGAAACGCTGGCTCGGTGGGCAGCGTCTGTGAGTGGTGGGCATGTCGGCCGCGCGCGGCGCCTCGCGACCGACGACGAAGCGCGTAGCCGCCGGATGCGAGCACTCGGAATCGCAGGTGCCGCAGCAGGGTCGGATCGAGGATTCGAGGCTGCTGAAGACCTTGTCAAATCTGCCGAGGCCGAAGCCAACGCAATGAGCGCGGCTCGCGACGAACGTGAGACCGACGAACTCAAGACAGCATTGGGCGCGGGCGGCACAGGCAAAGGAACCGCGGGTGCGTTGCGTGGGTCGGTCGGCGTGATTCGCGATCTCGAGAAGCGGCAGAAGTCGCGCGCGACCAGGACCAGTCGCGACTCCCTCGACCGCGCCCTGATGGACCTCGCTGGGCTCTACCGTGACGCTTTGGCGGCGTCGTTCGGCGCACTGACGACGCCGACTCATCCAGATTTGGCTGACGAAGCAAGGGCGATGGCAAAGCGCGCATCCTCGGAGAAGCTACTTCGCTGCATCGAGGCGATCCTAGAATGCCGCGAGGCCATCGATCTGAACGTGAAGCCCAAATATGCCGTCGCCGCAATGGTCGCGGTCTTGGGTCAGGCGGTGCGGTAGTGGCCGCCGATTTCGACCCGTTTGCGGTCAAACGGCCCGCACCGGAGTTGTTGCGCTATTACCTGATCGTTTCGGTCATGACGGTCGTCGGCTTTCCATTCGTCTTCCTGCCCTTGTACTTCCGGTACCGAACGCTTCGGTACGAGTTCGACGGCGAAGGAATGTCGGTCAAGTGGGGCATCCTCTTCCGGCGGGAGATCAACCTCTCGTACCGCCGCATTCAGGACATTCACCTGACTCGAAACGTCCTGCAGCGCTGGATGGGGCTGGCGACGATCGAGATTCAGAACGCGTCCGGCGGCACGCAGGCAGCGACGAAGATCGACGGGGTCATCCAAGCGGAAGCATTGCGCGACTTTCTCTACAGCAGGATGCGCGGAGCCCACGCCGACGAGGAATCACATCGCGGCGCTGACGGCGACGAGGTGTTGGTGCTGCTGCGCGAAATTCGCGACGAGATGCGGCGCCGCCCATGACCCGCGCGTCCCACGAGGCGGCAGCCTGGGTGTATCAAGGCACGTGGCAAGTGCTGACGCGGCTGTTCCTCGTCCCTGCGCATCCGCCCGACCTGCCCGTTCGGCCGGGCGACGTGGTCGAGCGGTTCGGTCCGGCGCCAGGATTTCTGCGCTACTTGAAATTTCGGTTCTGGGCGCTGAACCTCCTGGACCTGTGGATCGTGTTGCCGTGGATTGCGAGCTTCTTCGTAAACCGTTGGCTCGGTCTCGCTTTGCTCCCCGTGGTGGTCCTGCTCCTGGTCGTACCCGACGTCCTCGCGTACATCGCAATCCATTTGCGTTACGACACAACGTGGTACGTGTTGAGCGAACGCAGTATGCGTATTCGGCGCGGAATCTGGGTGCTTCGGGAAGCGACCATCACGTTCGAAAACGTCCAGGACGTGCGCATTCAGCAAGGACCGCTGCAGCGCTATTGCGGCATCGCCAGCGTGATCGTCGAAACTGCAGGCGGCGGCGCGAAGAAGGACGAAAACCCATTTGCCGGGCATACGGGCCTGATCGAGGGCATCGAGGATGCCGAGCGTATCCGCGACCTGATCATGGCGCGGGTTCGGCAATCGCGCGCCGCGGGGCTCGGCGACGACCATCACGACTCACCGACCGCCGGGTGGAAGCCCGCGCACATCGCCGTGCTGCGTGAAATCCGCGACGAACTCCGCTCCACGTCGTCCACCCCGCCTTCCCAGTGATCACGGCGAAAGTATCGAGATTGCCTCGATTTGGATACTTTTCGTCGTGATCAGCGCAGGTGTTGAACGGGCGTCGTTGCCGTCGCGTTGACCTCCCCAACCAGGAGGCCACCATGTCCGAGCTGCAACCTTTCTACAAGCAAATTCAGCACCACTACGACGTCTCCGACGACTTCTACAAGGTCTTCCTGGACTCGACGTTGACGTACAGCTGCGCCTACTTCGAGCGCGACGAGATGACGCTCGAACAGGCGCAAATCGCGAAAATCGATCTGGCCCTTGGCAAGTTGGACCTGCAACCGGGGATGACGCTGCTCGACGTCGGCTGCGGTTGGGGCGCGACGATGCGGCGGGCCGCGCAGGTATACGGCGCCAAGGTCATCGGACTTACGTTGAGCCGCAATCAATTCGAGCACGTCAAGGCTTCGATCGACGAGCACGAGCTCGCAGGTGTCGAGGTCCGTCTGCAAGGCTGGGAGGAGTTCGACGGCAGCGCCGACCGAATCGTCAGCATCGGTGCGTTCGAGCACTTTCGACGTGAGCGTTACGAGGCCTTCTTCGACCGGACGTATCGGATGCTCCCGCCGGACGGCCGCATGCTGTTGCACACCATCGTCGGTCACACGCTCGCCGACCTGCGACGCATGGGCATCCCCGTGACACGCGAGAACGCTCTGTTCCACATCTTCATCAAGCGGCAGATTTTCCCTGGCGGCCAGTTGCCGCAGCCGGCATTGGTCACGCGGCTGGCCGGTCAGGCGGGCTTCGGGACCGAGCGGATTCAGGCACTGCAGCTCCACTACGCCCGCACGCTGGACTACTGGGCCCAAGCGCTGGAGGAACACCGCGAAGAGGCGATTGCGCTGACCTCCGACGAGGTCTACGAGCGGTATCTGCGCTATCTCACCGGCTGCGCTGCCCACTTCCGTAGCGGCCACATCGACGTCATGCAGTTCACGCTGGTCAAGTGACCTTTTGGGCTCTGCCGACCCAGCCCGTTTTCGTATCTGCGCCAAGAGACGATAGACTCGCCTGCGCCGCAAGGCACGCCGCCTTAGCTCAGTCGGTAGAGCATTTCACTCGTAATGAAAAGGTCAAGAGTTCGATTCTCTTAGGCGGCTCAGACAAAGGCCCCTGTCACGCGCAAGCGTGGCGGGGGCCTTTCGCTGTGATAGTTTCCTGAGTCCACCGCACGTCGCGGCGATTTCGGAGGAGTGTTCTTCAATGTCTCGTCTTTGGTTGGTCGTCGCGGGATTGTCTGCAGCGCTGGTGGTTTCGGGTTGCTCGAGTGACGACACAGCGCCGGCGTCGTCCTCTTCGGCGCCGGGTGCGCCGGCAGAGGAATCGTCGTCCGCCGTCGAGCCGATAGGCACTAGCGACTGCGTTGACCTGACGAGCGCGAACCTGGGGTTGTTGGTCGCGACGACCAAGGAAGACGCGCAAAAAGCTGCCGACACGCTACTGAAGTACAACCCTCCGGCCAAGGCGAAGGCCGGAATCGAACACTTTGTCGGCACCGGCGGCACCCAGCTCACCGACCCGGATTACGACAAGAACAACGAAGCCGTCACCAGCTGGGTCCGCCAGCTCTGCCCGCCGAGCTAACCAGCTGTGGGGGGCTGGTCGACGCACTGAGCCAGGTAGAGCGGCTCGCCCAGCTTCTCCATCAGCTCGAGCTGTGTTTCGAGGTAATCGATGTGGTGTTCCTCGTCGCTCAGAATCTTCTCGAACAAGTTGGCGGTGGTGATGTCCTGCTTCTCGCGGCACAGGGTGATGCCGGGCCGTAGCCGCGCGACCACTTCCAACTCGATCTCGAGGTCTGCTTCGAATTGTTCTTTCAGCGTCTGGCCGATCCGAAGGGGCAGCAGCCGCTGATAGTTGGGCAAGCCTTCGAGGAACAGAATTCGGTCGGTGAGCAGCTCGGCGTGCTGCATCTCTTCGATGGATTCGGCGCGAGTGTGCTGGGCCAATTTGGTGAGACCCCAATTGGCCTGCATCTTGTAGTGCAGAAAGTACTGGTTGATGGCAGTAAGTTCGCTGGTTAGCTGCTCGTTGAGAAGGGCAATAACCTCATCGTCGCCGCGCATCGCAAGACCTCCGGTGAAAGGGGTGGTGTCCGCCAACCCTAGCTTGCGAAGATCAAAATTCAGCGACTCATCGCCGAAGTCGCGTGCGCCCCAGTAGGTGAGTGCTTCGACAGCAGATCGGCGAGCCTGTCGTGGCAGCTGCCGCAACCGCCGCCTGCGCCACATCGATTCACGATGTCTTCGATCGATCGCGCCTCGCCGTGGACGATGCACTCACGCGCTTCCGCCTGACTCACTGCGGCGCAGATGCATACGTACATGACCGAGCTTCCTAACGTCATTGTTCGCGTTAGGTAAGGATACACTACGGAAGGGTAGGCTGGGCTTGGCCAATAAGTGCTGGTCAGGCCTGTTCGAGCCGCTCGACTCGTGCGTTGAGCCCCTGCACCAGCATTTCCACCAGCTTGAGGCCACTGATCAAAGCGCCGACCCCAGTGAGCCCGGCGATCGCGTAGATGCCCTGGTCGTCGCCGCGATGTGAGACGTTTTCCATCGTCGAGACGACCGCCTTGGTGGCGGGAAAGTCGTCGAGCGGACCGGCGTCGATCATCGGCGACATGTTCGGTGGCTCCCGGATCAGTGTTTCCAACGCTGCGATCGCATCGTTGATCGCCGCGAATGATTCGTTCTCGCCGATCTGAGAAAGACGTTCGCGCAGCGTGTTCGCGATCGTGAGGTACTCGGGGTAGGTCACGTGTTCTCCTCAGGGCGCGTCGTCCACGGCGTGATCGGTGGCTTTATCCACATGATCTTCTCGTCGCGGTGGCTGGGTGCGGCGGCGGGATGGTCCGGGTGATCAGCGGCCCACGCGTTCTTTTCGTCGAGCAATTCGGCGACGGTCACCCACGTTTCGTTGGTGCTCGGCGGGTTGGCTCCCGCCGCCCGCGCAAGCTTCCTCAACTGCTCGTCGGGCAACCCGCGAAGCTCAACCGAATCGATGCCGCGATCCCAGATGAAGCGAGCCAGGCTGACTGCCTTCTCGCGACGCATCTTCTGTGCTTGGTCGCTATGCGCGAAGTCGGCATCCGGTGTGTCCACACGTAAACCTTGGCAGAATCACGACAAACGTGTTCCTGTGCGCGCGTCTCACCCCCCGCGGGGTAAAAATCGCGCACGGTTACCGAATCAGGACTGTGTGTGAAATTCACCCGTGGGCGGGTGAGGCGCGCGCACGGCCAACGGATATAGGTACGCCGTCAGTTGCGCGCTGTGACGCCGTCGAACATCAGGCTGACGGCTGCGGCGGTGTAGCGCTCGCGCGCTGCCTTGTCGTCCCCGCGATGACCGACCATCGTGCCGACGACGATGGCGATCACTGTCTCGGCCGTCGCATGCGGGTCTAGGTCTGCGCGGACGAACCCTCGCTGTTGCCCGTTTTCGAGGTAGCCCGCCACGACGAGTGCCGCGGAGCGAATGAAGCCGTTGGTCCGCTCGGCCAGCTCGGGGTCGACGCTGTCGGCTTGGTGCAGCAGCATCCTGATCGCCGGTTCGGTGTCGGACAAGCCCCAGAATGCGGCCGCAAATCGCTCCACTTGTGCGCGATATTCGGAAATGGTGGTCGCAGCGTCGGGCGCATTTCCCAGCATGGCTGTGGCGAGAAAACGACTCGCGAGGTCGTCGATGATGTGGTCGAGAATGTCGCGCTTGTTCTCGAAATACCGATAGACGGTCCCGTGCCCGATCTGGAGCGCTTTGGCGATGTCGGCAATAGCTGTCTGGTGGTAGCCCTTCGATGCGAACAGGCGGCTCGCGGTGTCCAGAATCTCCCGTTTGCGCAGTTCAGCGAGGGCATCTGCTTGCCGGGTGCGCAGGTCCGCGACGGCTGCTGCGTGCGCTTTGGCGAATCTGTTCCCCCCGTCGGTCATGTGAGCTAGGTTACACTGATAGCGGCCTCAGTGGCGCTGACATCCCGTTCCGCGAGAGGTCCAGCCTCCGGATCTCGCAAAGAGATTGGCTCGTAATGCAGTGGTATGAATTCCCGTCGGTAGTGCTGCAATTGGCGAATTTGTCGAAGTTGCGCGACGAACTGCGTGAGAAGAACCTCTTCGAGGCCGAGGGCATTCGCCCTAAAGTCGAAGCCGCAGAGCCGCCTCCGGAAGCATTGCGGGCCCGCACACCCGACGGCACCTGGAACGATCTGTCCGACCCGCAGATGGGTGCCAAAGGAACAGGCTTCGGTCGCAATGTGCCGCTGAGCATGACGAAGCCCGACACCAAGCGTCTTCTGGACCCGCACCCGCGCGACATCAGCGTCAAGCTGATGGCGCGCGATTCGTTCAAGCCTGCGGGCATCATCAACTCGCTCGCTGCTGCCTGGTTGCAGTTCGAGAACCACAACTGGTTCTTCCACGGCACCGGCATCGCGCAGGAACCGATCGAGATTCCACTGCGCGACGACGACGACTTCCCCGAGCACCCGATGGTGATTCGGCGAACCCCGCTGCTGCCGGTGCAGCCGCCGTCGAACGGTCATGCGCCGATCTATCAGAACCAGGAAACCCACTGGTGGGACGCGTCCCAGATTTACGGCTCGGGTCCGGAGAAGCAGGCGGCGGTCCGCACGTTCGTCGACGGCAAGGTGAAGCTCGGTGACGACCTACGCCTGCCGAAGAGCGACGAGCCCGGCATCGACCTGACCGGCATGATGGAGAACTGGTGGGTGGGTGTCGGCCTGCTGCACACTCTCTTCGCTCGGGAGCACAACGCGGTCTGCGATGCGCTGAAGAAGGCGTACCCCGAGTTGACGGACCAGCGACTTTTCGAGATCGCCTGGCTTGTTACCGCGGCTCTCATCGCGAAGATTCACACGGTGGAATGGACAACCTGCGTCCTGCGCCACCCGGCGCTGCAGATCGGCATGAACGCGAACTGGTACGGCGCACTGGGGGAGACGTTCAAAGACAGAATCGGCCGCGTCGGCTCGAACGAGGCGCTGAGCGGAATCATCGGCTCGCCCACCGATCATCACAGCGCGCCGTTCTCGTTGACCGAGGAATTCACGTCGGTTTATCGCATGCACCCGCTGATTCCCGACGATTGGGAATTCCGTTCGCTCGCAAGCGGTGAGCTGATCGAGAAGAAGTACTTCACCGACATTCAGGGCAAGTACACGCGCGACTTCATGGACAAGTACGAGATGGGCGACATGTGGTATACGTTCGGTGTTGCCAGCGCCGGCGCGGTCTGTTTGCACAACTACCCCAACGCATTACGGAATCTGACTCGCGTCGACGGTCAGATCACCGACCTCGCGACCCTCGACATCGTCCGAGATCGTGAGCGTGGTGTCCCGCGCTACAACGATTTCCGCGAAGCGATCCACATGCCGCGGCGCAAATCGTTCGACGACCTCACGCCGAACAAGCAATGGGCCAAAGAGATCGCGGAGCTCTACAAGGGCGACATCGACAGTGTCGATCTGCAGGTCGGAATGTATGCCGAGAAGCCACCGAAGGGATTCGGCTTCTCCGACACGGCATTCCGGATCTTCATCCTGATGGCGTCCCGTCGATTCAAGAGCGACCGATTCTTCACCAAGGATTTCCGTCCGGAGATCTATACGAAGGTCGGCTTCGATTGGGTGAACAACACCTCGATGAAAGATGTTCTCCTGCGGCACTACCCGGAGCTGAGCCCGCAGATCAAGGACGTGGAACGCATTTTCGCACCGTGGGGCGATCCACCTTCGTCGAAGAATCCGGTCACGCGCCTGGCCGACACGGTCAAGGCCTACATGCCATTCGGAGACTGACTCGTGGCGAACAGCTTTCCCGAAGCATCGACGCTGGACGGCATTCGATTCACGGCCCAGGTCGCGGTACCGAATGTCGTTCAGGGTCTGTTTCGACGTCGGCGCAGAGTGACCGGAGCGGCGAAGCTCGTCGATGCGGACAAGCAAGCCGTTCGCTTCTACGAGGGACTCGTCCGTGATCGCGACGAACCGTTCTACATCCGAGTGGGCAAGGACAAGTCCTTGCTCGTGCACCAACCGGAAGACATCAAAGCGGTGCTGGAGGGGTCGCCCGACCCGTTCGCGTCCGATCCCGATGCCAAGAAGAAAGGCATGTCGCATTTTCAACCGGACGCGCTGACGATCTCTCGCGGCGCGCTCTGGGAGAACCGGCGCAAATTCGCCGAGGCGATCCTCGACACCGGAAAACCGTTGCATCACTTGGCGCAAACCTTCCTCGCCGTGGCGAACGAGGAAGCTGACGCGCTGGGCGCCGAGGACATCACGTGGGAACGCATCAACGATGCGTTCCTGCGGATCACTCGGCGGGTGATCTTCGGTGAACCTGCGGCGGACGACACCGAGGTCTCGCAGCTGTTGGCGGACCTGATGGACGAGGCGAACAGTTCGCCCAGTGGCGAGTCGAAGCACTTCAAACCGTTCATGGACAAGGTGCAGCACTACGTCGATGTCGGCGCGCAAGGGAGTCTTTGCAGCCTCGTCGCCGGTGCTCCACAGAACGAGGAGACGAAACCAGCTGGGCAACTTGTGCATTGGCTGTTCGCGATGGGAGACACGCTGCCGGCGAATGTGTTCCGCACGCTTGCTGTGCTGGCCACTCATCGTCCCCAGCTTGCCGTTGTACGCAAGGAACTGACCGGCGCCGATCTCGAGTCCGCGGAAGGTGTTGCACAACTGGACTACCTGGCCGCGTGCCTGCAGGACACAATGCGCCTGTGGCCGACAACGCCGATGTTCGCAAGAGTCACGGCGCGCAAGGCGACACTGCGCGATTCCATCGTTCCGGCCGGCACTCAGGTCTTCATCTACAACTTGGGCAACCACCGCAACCGGGACCGCGTGTCCTTCGCAGACCGGTTCGCTCCGGAAGAATGGGTCTCCGGCAACGCGGCGGAGAATTGGTTGTTCAATTTCTTCAGCAACGGGGCGCAAGGTTGCCCTGGTGCAGGCTTGGCGGTCTTCCTCGGCACGGCTGTGCTCGCTCGTCTGTTGGAAGCCGCCGATCCCCGAATGAGTGGTGCGGACCTGCACGCGGACCGCGCATTACCCCACACGCTCGATATTTTCAGCCTCACTGTCGGCTTCGACAAGCCACCGCTGGTCTGATTTTGCTTTGGGCTCAATCATTTTCGAAAGGTTTGTCATGGCTACCGAGACGTCTGCCGCACCGAATTCCGTCGAGTCGCGAGTCGCCGACCTCCGTGCCCGCGGCGCCAAAGACGAGGCGTGGGAATGGATAACCGGGCTGAAGGAAAAGGCCGGATCCGATCAAGCCGCTGCCGAAGCGGAACTGAACGAGCTGTTTCGGCTCGGCGTGCCGCCGACCGACCTGGACGGTCCGACCGACGGGATCCTCGTCACCACGACGACGAACAGGCTGCTCGACCCGGCGGTCCGTGCGATAACCAGCCTGTGGATGCCCTGGCAGGGCAAGCGCTTCGACTCCGAAGCGGCGACCGGCGATAACAGGATGGCGGGCGGTATCGCAGCCGTCCCGTCGAAGCTGCTCTGGCCGTTGTACAAGATGAAGGATGCAATCGACGGCAAGCTGGCGTTCGATTTCAAGACCTATGTCGAGGCCGGCAAGGCCGACCCCGATGTACAGGTCATGGTGATCGACTACGCCGACGTCGAAGACAATCCCGGACTTGTGATCAGGAGTATTCGCGACGAACTCGTCGAGGTGGTCCCTGGCGCATACCTCGGCAAGATTCTGTACCGGCTGCCCGGTGACAAGTACGAGATGGTCGGCTTCTTCGCGCTGCACACGTAGGACTGAAAATGCCATCCGTCGCACCGGCTTTGGCGAATTCGCCGGAGGCGTTGCAAGCGGACTACGACATCGTGATTGTCGGATCGGGCTACGGCGGTGCCATCACCGCGGCCCGACTCGGCATTGCGAGCGCAGACGCCGGCGGGAAGCTGAAGATCGCGGTTCTCGAGCGGGGCGCCGAGCATCCGACCGGCACGTTTCCTGAAACCCAGGAAGCTGCTGTCAGTTCGGTCCGTTCGGCGGTGAGCCCACTCGGGTTGATCGAGATCGACCGCAATCCGACCGTCGACGTCATACATGCCAACGGACTCGGTGGCACTTCGCTGGTGAACTTCAATGTTGCGATCGTCCCCGATCGCGACGTGTTTCTCGCCTCATGGCCCCGTCCGTTTCGAGAATTGGCCGAACGCGATCGCGGCGGTGCCGGTGGCCTGGACGAGTACTTCGATCGAGCGCGAAAGATGCTCGGCGCGAATCGTTTCCTCGATGGCGAGACGCTCCGGCGAGCGGACGTGTTCGGTCGAATCGCGAAAAATGCCGGGGCCGAGATGGTTCCGCTCGAGATCACCGTCAACAAGGAAGATCGCGTCACCCGATACGGTGTCGAACGCCGCGCGTGCCCGATGCATGGCGGCGATGGCACCGGCGACAACACGGCGTCGAAGAACACGCTGATGACGAACTACCTGCCGATGGCAAAGCATTTCGGCGTCGAACTGTTCACGTGTATCGAGGTGGATCGCGTCGAACAGGCACCCGACGGAAACTGGCGGGTGATCGGGAAACGGCGAAGTGGGACAAGAGGATTGCTCGACGAGCCGGTCGTCGTGTCAGCTCGCCGAGTTGTGGTCGCTGCCGGGACACTTGGCACGAGTGGCATCCTTCTGCGTTCCAGGGCTGCGGGTTTGGAGTTCTCGACCAGATTGGGCAAGAACTTCAGCGGCAACGGCGACAATTTCGGGATTGCCTACAACACTGACCTGAGAACCGACACGCAAGCATGGGCGAGCAGCGATGGTCCGCCGCGGTCCGGGCTGATGTGCGGACCGAGTATCACGATGGCAATGCGATTCGGCGCAGACCAGGCCGATTTGAGGAAGCGATTCACGGTCGAGGATCTGTCGGTTCCGCGTGCCGTACAGGACGTGTTCCGGCTCGGCCTGATGGCGCTAGCCGCGGCGAAGTATCCGGATGTCCGACCGTCGAGGGTCAATCGGTGGCGCAAGGACGCGACCTTCAATGTCGATGGCGCAATGAACCATTCGCTCGGATTCTTGATCATGGTGCACGACAACTCGGACGGCGAACTCGTCCTGCAGAACGATGGCTCGGTCAAGATCGACTGGCCAGGCGCACCGACCGAGCGTATGTACAAGGATGTCGACGACATTCTGAAACCTGCCGTCGAAGCGATCGGCGGCACGTATATCAAGAACCCATGGTGGACGAACGCATTTTTCGGCAATCATCTGATTACTGCGCACCCGATGGGCGGTTGCGCCACGGCCGACAACGTCGATGGTGGTGTTGTCGATCATGCGGGACGAGTCTTTCGTCCGGACGGCGGGACGTACGACGGGTTGTACGTCACGGACGGTTCGATCATTCCGCGCGCCATCGGTGTGAATCCATTTCTCACAATATCGATGTTCACCGAACGAGTGGCTGAACATCTTCGCGCGGAACTCGGGTTGTCCCAGTACGACCCGGCCCGGGAGGCTGACGACAGCTGATCACTGTCACGAGACGCAATTGTTTCCAAACTGATTCCCTGTTTCGAGCTGCCCGAGCGGCGAATTGGTCGGTTTCATGTAAAGATTCCTCCATGGCGGATGGAGAGTGGGTCGAGCTGACCGAAGCGCTCGCAGTGCTCAAGCGACAACTCGTCGACGCGGAGACGACTAGGCCCGACGAACATGGGACCTTCGAGCTCGGCAGGGTCGAGGTCGAGTTTTGCGTCGAGTTGCGAAACCACAGGCCAGGTGACGAGAAACTGGAGTTCGGCGTCGTCGCTGGTGCAGAGGCAGAACACGACTCCGGCGTCGAGCATCGAATCAAGTTGGTGCTGAATCCCAAAGACTTCGAGCGCCCGCTCAAGGGCGCGCGGCACCGGCGGTCATAGGTTCGCCCGACCCACGCCGCAAGGCAATTTGTAACCCACATGCGCAATTGCCTCTGCGGCGAACAAATTGGCTTGCGGGGCAAGGCTCCGCCGGAATTCGACGCCGGTTCTATGGTCCGCCTACCCTGAAAGTGTGACTGCACCTGCCGAGACGCGCGGCCGCCTGCTTGCGCCTTTGGGTGCGGCGGTTGCAGGGGTCGGTGCGCTGACGCTGCTGCATTTCCGCGATCCGCATGTCTCGCATTCGTACGGCGTGTGTCCATTTCATGAGTTGACGGGCTTGTGGTGCCCAGGCTGCGGTGGGCTTCGTGCGATGAACAATCTGACCAACGGTGATGTCGTCGGGTCGCTGTCGAGCAACGTACTCATCGTGCCGGTTCTGCTCCTGGCAGCGCTCGCATGGCTGATGTGGGTCGACCGGCTCTGGCATGATCGCCCGCGCGGCAAGATCGTGTTCACGAAGGTTCATGGGGCGGTGTTGGCCGTGGCTCTTGTCGGATTCACGGTCCTGCGAAACACTCCATGGGGAACTTGGCTAAGCCCCTAGGAGATCTGGGTGACCGATTCGCTCAAGGCCCGCGTGCGCGAGAAATTGTTGCGCCAAATTGCCGAAGACGGTGGTACGGCTGCCGACCTTGCCGAGGCTGACGACCCCCGGCTGATCACGCTCGAATCCGATCTTGCGACGCTCGACGAGGTCGATGACGACGACCCGATCGTCGACGAACTCGCCACTCGCTACTGGGTGCCGTAGTTCACGACCGAGGGGAGAGCTCCGGCAGCGTCTTCTCGTTCAGCCAGGCATCCCACAGCGGGCGTAGCGGAAAACGCGCATAATGCGACGCGAGGTCGGTGAACTCCTCGGTGGTGACCGACGAGTGCCGATGCTTCGCGGTCCAGGTGCGGAGCAAATCGAAGAATTTGGTGTCGCGCAACTCGTTTCGCAGTGCGTGCAGTGTGAGCGCACCACGTTTGTAGACCCGGTCGTCGAACATCAGCTCCGGACCGGGGTCGCCGATCGTGATGTCCTGCGGCAGCCGGGACAGGTTGTGGCGGGCAGCCTTCGCCAACTGCTCTGCAGTCGGACCGCCCGAGTTCTCCGACCACAACCATTCGGCGTAGGTCGCGAAACCCTCGTGCAACCAGATGTCGCGCCACACACGAATCGTCAAGCTGTTGCCGAACCACTGATGGGCGAGCTCATGCGCCACAAGGCGTTCCGCGCCCCGCCTACCATCGCAGTGATTCGCGCCGAAGATCGAGATGCCCTGCGCTTCGATCGGGATCTCGAGCTTGTCGTCGGTCACGACGACCGTGTAATCGGCAAAAGGATACGGCCCGAACAACTTTACGAAGGTCCGAAGCATCTGGGGCTGCCGGGCGAAGTCGTGGTCGAACTCGGCACGGAGTCGGGGCGGCACGACGGCGTTCATCGGAACGTCCTCACGGCCGATCCGCCGCCGCTCGTACTGACCGATCTGAATCGTCGCGAGGTAGCTCGCCATCGGTTCGGACTGCTCGTACACCCACGTCGTTTGGCTCGACTTGACCTGCTTACGCATCAGTGTGCCGTTTGCCAGAGCGTAGAACGGCGAGTCGGTCGTGATCGAAATGCGGTAGCTGGCTTTGGAACTCGGGTGATCGTCGCACGGGAACCACGACGCGGCACCGTTGGGTTGGCTGGCGACGATGACGCCTTCGCTGAGTTCCTCCCAGCCGACCTCACCCCACGGGCCCCTGATCGGCTTCGGCGTTCCGGCGTATTGGACGACGATGGACAGCACTCCGCCCGACGGAATCTTCTCCTGCGGCGTGATGACCAACTTTCCGCGCTGGTGGGCGTACTTCTCGGCGCGCGACCCGTTGACCGTCACCTTCGAGACCGTGAGGCTCTGCGACAAGTCCAGAGCGAACTTGGTGCGGATCGCAGTGGTAACCGCGGTGATAGTCGCTTTGCCTGCGAGCCGGTTGCTGGCGACCTTGTACTGCAGTTCGAGCTCGTATCGCGAAACCCGGTACCCACGATTGCCGTTCTGCGGCAGGTACGGATCGATGGGCTCCTCGTAGAACTTGGCTGTCGGCATCAACAATCACCGGTCCACGGAGCGACGGGATTGCCTTGCCAGCGCGTCGACGGTGGGACCGAATCGCCCCGCATGACCAACGACGCCGGCCCGACGGTTGCGCCGTCGCCGACGCTCGCTGCGGGGAGGGCGACACAATGCGGTCCGAGAGTTGCTCCCGCTCCTAGCGTCACGGTGTCCATAGCCATGATCCGATCATGGAACAGATGAGTCTGCACGACGCACCCCCGCTCCACTGTTGCCCCGTCGCCCAGAGTCACGAGATCTGCCTCTGGGAGCCAATAGGATTCGCACCATACGCCACGGCCGATCTTTGCGCCGAGTGCGCGAAGCCACATGTTGAGAACTGCTGTTCCCGTCGCGGCACGAGCGAACCACGGAGCCGCGACCGTCTCGACGAACGCGTCCGACACCTCGTTGCGCCAGACGAACGAGCTCCACAGTGGGTGCTCGATCTTCTCGATGCGGCCGACCATCAGCCATTTCGCGGCGACCGAAATACCGCCGGCCACAGCGCCTGCGACCAGCATGACCACGCCGCTCAGCGCTGACGCCAGCCACCAGTCGACAGTCGACGCCAGCCACGCGAGGGTGAACAGCACGGCGAGGCCGATGCCGAAGGTGACCATCACGGGTAGCAGGCGGCAGGTTTCGACCAGGGCGCGTGCGACTTTCAATTTCGCGGGCGGGTGGAACGTGCGCTCGACGTCCGCTTCGTTCGCGGAACGCCGCAGCCGGACCGGTGGACTACCCAGCCACGACGACCCTGCTTTCGACTTCGACGGTGCGGCCGAGAGCACCGCCACTAGGCCGTTCTTGGGGACCCGCCGGCCTGGCGCGGTCATGCCCGAGTTGCCGAGGAATGCGCGCTTGCCGACCTTCGCTTCGGCAATGTGCATCCAGCCGCCGCCGAGTTCGTAGCTTGCGACCATCGTGTCGTCGGCCAGGAATGCGCCGTCGGCGACGGTCGTGAACTTCGGCAGAACCAGGGCAGTCGAAATCTCGGTGTCCTTACCGACGTTCGCGCCGAGCAGGCGCAGCCAACCGGGCGTCAACAGGCTCGCGTACAGGGGGAACAGGAAGGTCCGGGCGGCGTCCATCAGTCGCTCGGTGGACCACACCTGCCAACCGACCCGACTGCGGACCGGATAGTGCCCTTCCTTCAGCCCGATGCCGAGCAGTCGCACGGCGATTACCGTCGCGACGGCGAACACGCTGAGGCTGAGTAGCGTCGCAAATGGGAGGACGATCAGCGTCTGCAACGCCGCCGACAACAGCGTTTTCTCGTCCTTGATCCACCACCCGATCAGCGCGATGCCGGCTGCGAGTCCGGCAATCGGCATCGCGCCCAGCGCAATCGATGTGAGACCGAATACGACGACCCAATGGGGTGCGCGGGGCGGCGTTTGCTCCGGCCAGGGATAGGAGGCCTTGCCGACCTTCACGGCAGGCGAGCCCGCCCATTCCTGCCCTGCCTTGACCTTGCCGATGACGCCGGACCCGGCAGCGACGACGGCATTGCGGCCGACCTGGGCGCCCGGCAACAACGTGGACCGCGCGCCGACAACCGCGCCCGGACCGATGGTCACCTTGCCGATGTGCACCACATCGCCGTCGATCCAGTGGCCCGACAGGTCGACCTCGGGCTCGATCGAGCAACCGTCGCCGAGTTCCAGCATGCCGGTGACCGGCGGCAGTGTGTGCAGGTCTACGCCGCGGCCGATCTTCGCGCCGAGTGCGCGAGCGAACGGGACCATCCATGGTGCACCGGAAAGGTTTTCGGCGCCGCTGGCCTCGGACAGACGCAACGCGACCCACAGCCGGATATGGACCGATCCGCCTCGCGGATAGGAACCCGGTGTCAGATCGCGCAGGAGTATTCGCGCACCGACCACGCAGATCGCCATCCTGCCGATCGGTGTGATGAACAGGAAGAAGAAGAGTGCGGTCCACCACCACGACAAGGTTGGAATCAACGGATTGACGTGCGAGAAGATGTTCGCGGCCAGCGCCAGCCACGTGACCCATTGCAGACCGGTGAGGGTCATCAGTGGCACGGTCAGCGCGATCTGCAGCAGTTGGCTCGATCGGGGAGTGGGCTTGACCAGCCGCGGTTCGACATCCTCCTTCGGCGCGAACTCGTCGAGCATGTCGGCAAGCGATCCGAGCCGGGGATGGTCGTACAACTGCGCGACCGTGACTTCGGGGAAGCGCTCCCGCAACGCCGTCACCAACTGTGCCGCTGCGAGCGAGCCACCGCCGACTTCGAAGAAATCCAGGTCAGGGCCGGTGATTTCGGCGCCGAGGACCGATGTCCACAGTCCCGCGACCCACCCCGCCGTTCCCGTCAATCCGTGGTCGACGGCGTCGTCTGCCCCGGGAAGTGGCCAGGGCAATGCTGCGCGGTCGACCTTTCCGGACGTTCGCGTCGGCAGTTCGTCGACGAGCGCCAGCCGCGGGACGAGGGCGGCAGGCAAGTGCTCGGCCAGTTCCTCGCGCGCGGCCTTGACGTCGAAATCCGGATCAGCGCTCGCCACATAGCCGACGAGAATTTGATGGCCGGCAGTCGTGGTCCGAACGGCAGCAGCGCCGCCCGCGACACCGTTCAGATTTTGCAGGGCGACGTCGACCTCGCCGAGTTCGATCCGGCGACCGCCGAGCTTGACCTGGTCGTCTGCGCGTCCGATGAAGATCAGCCCGGACGGCTCCAGCCGGACCAGGTCGCCGCTGCGATAGGCGCGGTCCCAGCCCAAGGTGGCCATCGGTGCGTACTTCTCCGCGTCCTTCGCCGCGTCGAGGTAGCGCGCAAGGCCGACGCCGCCGATCACGAGTTCGCCGGTTTCGCCCACAGGGACCGGTCTGTCGTCGCTGTCGACCACGGCGAGGTCCCAGCCGTCGAGAGGCAGCCCGATGCTGACCGGCACCCCCGGCGTCATCTGCGCCGCGCACGCGACGACTGTCGCCTCGGTCGGTCCGTAGGTGTTCCAGACTTCGCGTCCGACCGCGAGGCGGTCGACGAGGTCGGGCGGGCACGCCTCGCCACCGAAGATCAACAGCCGCACGGCTTCCAGCGCTTCCGCGGGCCACATCGACGCCAGGGTCGGGACTGTCGAGACAACGCTGACTTCGTGGGCGATCAACCATGGTCCGAGGTCCATGCCGCTGCGAACGAGCGCGCGGGGAGCGGGGACCAGGCAAGCGCCGTAGCGCCACGCAAGCCACATCTCCTCGCACGACGCGTCGAAGGCGACCGATAGTCCGGCGAGGACGCGGTCGCCTGGCCCGATCGGTTCTTCCTGGAGGAACAAGCGCGATTCGGCATCGACGAACGCAGCGGCGTTGCGGTGGCTGACGGCAACACCTTTCGGCGTGCCTGTCGAACCGGAGGTGAAGATGACCCACGCGTCGTCCTCGACGGTCGGCGGCCGCGTCGAACCTTCGCGCATCGGAACGGTCGAGTCGACGCCGTCACCGGTGATGATCGCCGTGACCTGAGCTTCGCCGAACACCAACTCGGCTCGCTCCTCGGGGTCGTCGGCGTCGACCGGCACATACGCAGCCCCGGCCTGCAGGATCGACAGGATTGCGACGTAGAGCGAGTACGAGCCGGACGGCATCCGCACGCCGACCCGGTCACCTGCACGCACGCCCGTGCGCTCGAGCCATGCGGCGCCTTCGGCGACCTCGGCAAGCAACTCTTCGTACGACAGTTGAACGTGACCGTCGTCGATTGCGGGCGCATCGGGGAACGCGGCTGCGGTTGCGGCGAGGATGTCGATAAGCGTCCGCGGCGGTGCTGCCAATCCGGAGCGCAGGTACTCCGACGGGACCTGCGCAATCGGATCGACATCGTTCGACTGGACTGCCAAGCTTGCCCACCTTCGCATTTGCGGTCGGATTGAAGCCCCGTTATCTCACGGCTTTCTTACCGTCAGATGAACGACGCTAATTCTGCCTGCTGTGAGTCTTTTTGGAGTCCAGGGACTCCGAAAAGACTCACAGGTGGTCTAGCGTCGGTTGGATGGCGGCATCCGATGTTTACGTCCTCGGTGGTTACCAAACCGACTTCGCCCGAAATTGGCATCGCGACGGGCTGGGCTTCGATGCGCTGTTCGGCGAGGCGGTCCCCAAGACCCTCGACGCATCCGGCGTCGGTCCCGAACACATCGAAGTCATCCACGTCGGCAACGCGTTCGGTCAATTGTTCACTGGGCAAGGACATCTGGGTGGCATGGCGGCCACGGTCGTGCCGGAACTGTGGGGTGTGCCCGCCACCTCGCACGAAGGCGCGTGCGCGTCGGGGAGCCTCGCGGTCCTCGCTGCGATGGCCGACCTTGGGTCCGGCCGCTACGACTGCGCGCTGGTCATCGGCGCGGAACTGGAAAAGACTGTCCCCGGTGAGGTGGGCGCCAAAAACATGGGTGCCGCCGCCTGGGTCGGTCACGAAGCGCAGGACACGAACTTCGTCTGGCCGCGCACCTTCAGCCTGCTCGCCGACGAGTACGACCGCCGCTACGGCATCGACGACGCTCATCTACGCGCGGTCAGCGAACTCAATATCGCCAACGCACGCGCGAATCCGCTGGCACAGACCAGGAAGTGGGCATACGCACCGGGCAGCTTCACCGCCGATGACGAGCTGAACCCTGTGGTCGACGGACGGTTGCGCAGGCAGGATTGCAGTCAGCTCACCGACGGTGCGGCTGGCGTCGTACTCGTGTCGGAGCGATTCCTACAGCAGCATGCACGGAAGCCTGGCGTTCGCATCAGCGGCTGGGGGCACCGGACCGTCGGGTTGCCGCTCGACCGCAAGCTCGAAGCCAGCGCCGACGACCCGTACGTTCTGCCGCACGTACGCCGGACCGTTCTCGACGCACTCGGTAGAGCCGGCGTCGACAGCATCGACCGTATCGACGGCGTCGAGGTGCACGATTGCTTTTCGATGTCGGAGTACCTCGCTATCGACCATCTCGGCGTCACGCCGCCAGGCGAGAGTTGGAAGGCGATCGAATCGGGCGAGATCGCCCGCGATGGGCGGCTGCCGATCAATCCGACCGGCGGCTTGATCGGTGGTGGTCACCCCGTGGGCGCCACCGGTGTTCGGATGCTCGTCGATTCGGCGAAACAGGTCACCGGCACCGCAGGCGATTGCCAGGTCGACGGCGCCGAGAAATTCGCTACTTTGAATATCGGTGGCAGTACCACCACCGTGGTGAGTTTCGTTGTCGAGGGCGGGGATTTGGGAGTGGCGCCGTGAACACGGAATTGGTCGGCAGAATTCTCAGCACGCTGCCCGAAGACGACGATCACCCGTATCGAACCGGAGCATGGCGCCCGCAAACGACCGAGTGGGACGCGCCCGATCTCGAGCTGATCGCCGGCGACATCCCGGCCGACCTGGACGGCGTCTACCTCCGCAACACCGAGAATCCGGTGGCACCGTCGATCGGTCGTTACCACCCGTTCGATGGTGATGCGATGGTGCACGTGGTCGGCTTTCGCGACGGAAAGGCTTTCTACCGCAACAGATTCGTGCGGACGGACGGCCTGACAGCAGAGCAAGAGGCGGGCCACGCACTGTGGCCGGGTATCTCGGAACGTCCGTCGAAGGCGTTGCGCGAGGGCGGGTGGGGCGCACGCGGGCGGATGAAGGATGCATCGAGCACCGATGTCGTCGTCCATGCGGGTGTGGCGATCACCAGCTTCTATCAATGTGGCGACCTGTATCGCTTGGATCCGCTGACGCTCGACGATCTCGGTAAGTCGACCTGGCACGGCCAATTCCCCAGTGCGGTAGGCGTTTCGGCGCATCCTAAGGTAGACGAGCGCACCGGGGAGATGCTCTTCTTCAACTACGGCACCGACGCGCCGTACATGCACTACGGCGTGATCGACGCCGACGACCGACTGGTCCACTTCGTCGACATCGAATTGCCGGGTCCGCGGCTGCCGCACGACATGGCGTACACCGAGAACTACGCGATCCTCAACGACCTGCCGTTGTTCTGGGACGAGGAGATCCTGAAGAAAGGTGGCTACGCTGCACGCTTCCGGCCGGACCTGCCGACCCGGCTCGGAGTAATTCCGCGGCGCGGGCAGTCGCACGAGATCCGCTGGTTCGAGGCAGGCCCGACCTACGTGTTGCATTGGTCCAATGCGTACGAAGACGGGGACGACATCGTCGTCGAGGGCTACTTCCAGGACAATCCAGAACCGCAGGTGCCTGCGGATGCCACGTACTACCAACGGCTTTCGCGGTTCTTGTCGCTCGACGGAATGCAGACGAGGCTGCATCGCTGGCGGCTGAACATGCGGACAGGTCAGGCGACCGAAGAGCGGGTGAGCGAGACGCTCAGCGAGTTCCCGATGATCAACGGCGACTATGTCGGTCGGCGCCATCGCTACACCTACGCGACGACGGGTGTGCCGGGCTTCTTCTTGTTCGACGGCTTGCTCAAGCACGATGGAGAGTCCGGCAAAGAGGAGCACTACTCGTTCGGCGACGGTGTGTTCGGCAGCGAGACGGCGATGGCGCCGCGGGTCGGCTCGACCGCGGAGGACGACGGCTACCTGATCACGTTGACCACTGATGTGAACAAGGATCGCTCGGAATGCCTGGTTTTCGACGCCGCGAACCTGACGATCGGACCCGTCTGTCGACTCCGTTTGCCCGAGCGAATCTCGAGTGGCACGCACAGCACGTGGGCGTCCGGAGACGTCTTGCCGAACTGGCGAACGGCCGACTCGATGGTGGCTGCACTCGGTCTTTGAAACCGCTGATTATGTTTCGAAATTAGAACGCGTTCTCGGCGCGGACTCGCTATATTACGCACGTCGGTCAGCTGACCAGTTCCGCGAGATACAGCGAGGTTTCCGTGGTCGAAATACGCACGCGTGCACAGGATCCGAGCGGGATCGCCAGGCTCTGGAAGCGAGAGCTTTCGAGCTATCCGGATCCGGTCAGACGTTATATGTACCTCGGAATCACAGTGTTCGTGACCATCGTGTCCTACTACGGTCTCTACATCCAGGGTGCCGTCGCGACGAAGATCATCACCGACTATCAGATCACCTTCGCCCAGTTCGTCTCCGTCACCGCGATCGGTAACCTGCTCGGCGCGTTCGCCTCGGTCGCCGCGGGTCTTGCGGACCGGTGGGGTCGCGCGAATCTCGTTGTGGTCGGGCTCTTTCTGAGCGCGTTCCTGGTCGCCTTCGCGTTGCCCCACGCGCCGAACGGAACGTCGTACCTGTACATCTTCGCGTTGCTGAACGTCGTCGAAGGTGTGTTGCTCGTCGCGACCCCGGCATTGATTCGTGATTTCTCGCCCCAGTTGGGCCGCGCGTCGGCGATGGGATTCTGGACGGTCGGTCCGGTGCTGGGCAGTCTCGTCGTGACTGCTGTGTCGAGCAATACCCTCGACCAGCACCCGGACTGGCGGTTCCAGTTCTACATCGCCGGTTCGGTCGGCATCTTCTCGGCGATCGTTGCGCTGTTCGGGCTTCGTGAGCTGTCGCCGCAGCTTCGCGACCAGATGATGGTCAGTGTCAGAGACCGGCAACTCGTCGAAATCCGCGCTGCGGGAATCGATCCCGAGGAGGCTCTACAGGGCAGCTGGAAACAGATGATGCGGGTGTCGATCCTGGGATCGGCACTGGGCATCAGCTTGTTCCTGATGTTCTACTACATCTTCGTCGGGTTCTTCATCGTCTATTTCGGCACCACGTTCGGCTACTCGGAGGCGCGGGCGAACGCGCTCGGCAACTGGTACTGGCTCGCCAACGCCATCACGCTCGTGATCGCAGGCGTGCTCTCGGACAAGTTGCGAGTTCGAAAGCCCTTCATGGCAGTGGGGGCTGTGATCGCACTTATCGGGTCGGGCATCTTCGCCAGCTTGGCGACCAAGGCGGAAACCTCGTATTACACCTTCGCGATCGTGCTGACCGTCATCGCCATCGGCGCTGGTCTGACCTATTGCGCGTGGATGGCGAACTTCACCGAAACGGTCGAGCGAATCAACCCGGCGGCGACCGCGACCGGCCTCGCCGTGTGGGGCGGAACGATCCGAACTGTAGTGACGGTGGCCCTGTTCGGGTTCCTGCTCGCGTTGCCCGCGGCATCGACCCTCGTCGACCACGGACCGCGCCTGCAGACGATCCTCGCGAAATATCCGGACCAGATCGCCACCGCGCAGGCGATCACGCCCGAACATCTCGCGGGCGTCCAGAAGACGCCGCCCGACCTCGCCGCGGCTCAAGGCGCGTTGGACGATCTGAAGAAGGCCGGCCTGGCGAAAACCGACGAGGACGCGATCAAGCGCCTTCAGCAACTAGGCAACGAACCTATCTCGGCGAACGACACCTGGTATTTGAAGAAGTACGCGGAGGACGTCCAACAGGCGCAGCTCGACAACCCTGCTCAGTGGCGGAACTGGTGGTGGGCGTGTTTCGTCGGCCAGGCGTTGTTCGTGCCGTTCATCTTCATCATGGCAGGGCATTGGAACCCGAAGAAGGCACGTGAAGAAGCCGACGAGCACGAGCGGCTGGTCCAGGAAGAACTGGATCGGCTCGCCGCCCAGCGGGGGTAGGTCAGGCGGACGAACCGACCGAGGCGATGGTGCCGAGGCCGAGTGCCGCAAGGATGCCTGCGCTGATCCGGCCAAGCCACGCAGTAACTTTCGGGCGTTGCAGCATCACGACCGCACGCGAAGCTGCGAAAGCCAGTGCCACCATGACCATTCCAGCAATCAGGCATTCGATTGCGCCCAGGCTCAACGTGTTTACGAACGTCACTTCGGTGAGGAACTGCGGCAGCACGGCCAAGTAAAACAGGCCCACTTTCGGGTTGAACATGCACGAGAGGACGCCCGCGATGAAAGCGGAGCGCGTCGACGCCACGACAGGCTCGACGGCTTCGGTCGCCTTGGTCTGTTTGCGGTGCTCGAGCAACGCGCGGACGCCGAGATAGACGAGGTAGATGCCGCCGACCAGCTTCAAGGCGCGGTACGCGGTCGCCGACTGTTCGAGTAGTGCTGCGAGGCCAGCAGCGACGACGACAGCCCAGATGATCCCACCGAGCGCGGACCCGACTGCGGCCGCGACACCCGGGCGGATCCCGACCACGCTGTAGCGCAGCACGAGGAACGAATCGGGTCCGGGAGTGACTGCGAGCAGCAGACACAACCCGACGAAGCTGAGCAGCAGGGTGAGGTTCACCCTGTCGATGAGACCGCAGGTCAGACTCGATTGCAAACAATTTCGAGTTGACAACAAGGCCGAACGCCTGCGAACCTAGGTCTCGGTCACGAGTACCAGCGTTCAGCCCCGGCTTGCTGGTCGGCAACCCTCCACCTACGGCGGGGTGCTCCGGGTGACGACCTGGCTGATGCCCAACCGGGCACGGCAAGCGTGGACTTCGATGGGACGAAACTGATGACTGCCGTATTGGCTCTTTTGGCCGACCAAGAAACAATTGCTCCGCTCGCCCGCGTTTCGGGCTGTGACCTGCAGGTTCCGCTCGTGGGCGGCGGTGCATGCACGTACGCGAACCTCGACTATGCGGCAAGTGCGCCCGCCCTGGCGCAGGTCATCGACCGCGTCCAGTACCAACTGCCGCTGTACGCGAGCGTCCATCGCGGTGCGGGCTACCCCTCCCGCGTGTCGACGGATTGCTATGAGGGAGCACGAGATTCGGTTGCGCGGTTTGTGAACGCGACCGCCGACCAGGTGATCGTATTCACCAGAAACACCACCGATTCGCTCAATCTCCTCGCGTCGTGTGTGCCGGGCGAAACGGTCGTGCTCGATTTGGAGCATCACGCAAATCTGTTGCCCTGGAACAAGAATGGCCGCCGCGTCGTCGTGGCAGCGGACACGATCGACGAAACGATCCGGTGCCTCGTCGCTGAACTCTGCGCTCATCCTGCCGCGCTGCTCGCGGTCACCGGGGCGTCGAACGTCACCGGTGAAGTCCTCCCGATTCGCCGTCTCGCCGATATTGCGCACCAGTGCGGCGCGCGCATCCTCGTCGACGCCGCCCAGCTCGCACCACATCGCCGCATCGACCTCGCCGCCGACGGCATCGACTTCCTGGCCTTTTCCGGACACAAGCTGTATGCACCTTTCGGCGCGGGAGTGCTTGTCGGACGACGTGACTGGCTCGACGCTGCCGAGCCGTACCTCGCCGGTGGCGGCGCGGTCCGCGAGGTCACGACCGACGGCGTGGAATGGGCGTGCGCGCCCGAGCGGCACGAGGCAGGTAGCCCCAATGTCCTCGGTGTCGCGGCACTCGCGCAGGCGTGCGACACGTTGGGCGGACTCGATTGGGCGCGCGTGCAGGAGCATGAGCGCGGTCTTGCCGAGCGGCTACGTGCAGGCCTTGCGGAACTGGAAGGCGTTCGTCCGCTTCGGATTTGGCGCGACAGCACCGAGGTGGTCGGCATTGTGACGTTCACTGTCGACGGTTTCGAGGCAAGGGAGGTCGCTGCGTATCTGTCGGCCGAGCATGGCATCGGCGTGCGGGACGGACGGTTCTGCGCGCATCCCCTGCTCGCACGGCTCGGTGTCGGCAGTGCGGTCCGGGCGTCGATCGGCCTCGGCACCTCGAGCAGCGATATCGACCGTCTCGTCGAGGCGCTGCGCACCCTCCTGAACACCCCACAGTGAGTTTTGCTCGTGAGTCTTTTTGGAGTCCATAGACTCCAAAAAGACTCACGAGGGTGGGTAGTTCGGATCACGGCGAAGTGATGGCTCGGCGGCCTGCCGCGAGCACGGGTAGCCTCGTTTTCATGGCATGGGTTTCGGGCGCGACGCAGCTGGTACTGGTCCAGCGCCGTCATATCGACCTGTGCCGAACCGCGTCCGGGTGGTGTCAGGGCTGACCGATCGAACCAGATCGACCTTTCGATTCGTTATCCCTGTCATGCCCGCCGCGCGTCAAGAGGAATCCTGATGTCACCAGTACTTGCTCCCGTCCGCACTCGCCGCGTTTCACAGAAAACACTTCGTGTTGCCTTGGAGCTCACCGCCAACGGCCATCATCCAGCGGCCAAAAGCCGGCTGAACGTGAAGAACCCACTGGCTCATTCCGATTATTGGATCGAGTTGACCAGCACCACCGAAATCGACGGTCCGTTGGACCTCGTTGCCGACCCGCCGACCGTCGTGCGCGTGCGCGCGGCGGATCTGCGCGATGCGCAGCGGCTTCGAGCCGGAATTCGTGCCGACGCCATTGCTGCCGGTCGTGATCCGGACACCATCTCGGTTTTGCTCGATATCGAAACACTCATCGCGCCAACCGCGTTCGAGGCACGGATCGAGCTCGCGCAACTCGATGCTGTGCAGCCGCACCCGAGCGCAACCGTCACCTACATCGGCACGCCGAACGGTCTGGCTGGTCTCATCGCCGATATCGCAGCCACCGAGGTCGCGGACGGAGTCACGTTGCGTCCGCTCGAGCTGCCTGCGTCACTTGAACACATCGTGCTCGATGTCGTTCCTGCGTTGGCGGAACGCGGCTTGACGATCGAGTCGGCCCGGCTGTCCGATGTCGTCGATCAGTTCGGCGCTCGTCGTTAGTCGCCTAGCGGCGTCGGCTTGTAGTAGCGCCCGTTGTGATAGAGCAACGGGGCTGCCGATAGTTCGGTCCCGGTCTCGTCGTGCACGCGCGCGACGAGACCGATGACCAGCGTGTGATCACCGACGGGGATCAACTGCGAGATCACTACACGCAGCCATAGGGGAGTCCCGTAAAGCACCGGCTCGCCTGTGTCGAGTCGGGTCCACAGAGAACGATCGGTGAATCGTTCGTCTGCCGAGCGGGCAAAGCGCTGCGCAATGTGCTGCTGGTGCTCGCCGAGAAAATGAATGACGACCGATTCGGCGATGTGCAATGCATCGATGCTCGACGACGTGTGCGCAATATTGAACGACACCAGCGGTGGGTCGGCCGAGACCGACGCAAACGACGTGGCCGTGAAGCCGACCGGCTTTTCTTGGGGATGCAATGTGACAACTGTGACGCCCGCCGGATAGTGGCGCATTGCCGCCCGATACTGATCCGCGGTGATGCCACTCGAGTCGTCGACCACCGAATCAATATATGCGACTTCGATTGTGGCTTCAGTACTCCGGGTAGCCGTCTTCCGGTCCAAGCATCTGTTCGATACGGGTCCGTGTGACGCGTGCAAGTTCTTCGACGGAGTTATGAGTGGTCTCACAATGAATGCACGATGCAAATACCCGGTCGAGATCGGTTTGCGAGAAGGCGAGCAATTCGATGTCGGATTTCGCATGGAGATCTTCGTACGTCTCGAACGGCCTGGCGTCGGCGACCTTCTGCGCCCACGTGACGCAACAGCAGCATTCGTACAGTGCGTGTACTGCGCGACCCCTTGGCATTGCATTGAAGCGTTCGAGTCCGATTCCCTTGTGCATCAACATCTTGCGTCTCCTCGAATGCCGCGAGTACATGCCGACTCGTTCATCCTCCGCGTCACCGGTGCGCCATTGCTAGTGCTGGTCGCGGATTTAGCACAGGCTTTACATGACGTAACGACGGTGCGTCCCGCTTTCGCTCGCACGTTCGCGAACAAACGTTGGCGGGAGTTGATCTGAGTCACATTTCTCATCAGTCAGCTGTTCTTTGGGTAGGGGCCCAATGGGGGAACAGTGTGGTAGCGGGCATTCCAACTCGTATTCCTCGAGTTGTCGATTTCTAAACACATCGAACGTGTAGGCAACTCCGATCAGCGTGAGCAAAATTCGAGCGGGGACTGCTCAGGCGGACGTTTTCGTGTTCGGCTCGCTAGATACGCTGACTGCATGACTGACTGGAAAGCGTTCACCGTCGAGACCAAAGATCACGTTGCGCAGGTGACGCTGACCGGACCCGGCAAGGGCAACTCGATGGGTCCGGACTTCTGGGCCGAACTGCCGGAGATCTTCACTGCACTCGACGCAGATCCCGAGGTCCGTGCGGTGGTTCTCGCCGGGTCGGGCAAGCACTTCTCGTTCGGTCTCGACCTGCAGGCGATGGCGCCGCTGTTCGGACCGCTCATGGCAGACAAGGCCCTCGCAGCCCCGCGAACCACGTTTCACGACGAGGTCAAGCGGTTGCAGGCGTCGGTCACCGCAGTCGCCGACTGCCGTAAGCCTGTGATCGCCGCAATCCAGGGCTGGTGCATCGGCGGCGGCGTCGACCTGATCGCCGCCGTCGACGTTCGATACGCCAGCGCTGACGCGAAGTTCAGCATTCGGGAGGCGAAGGTTGCGATTGTGGCCGATATCGGGTCGCTGCATCGGCTGCCCCCGATCATCGGCGAAGGCCACCTCCGCGAGTTGGCATTCACCGGCAAGGACATCGATGCCGCGCGTGCGGAGAAGATCGGCCTGGTCAACGACGTATTCCCCGATGCGGAGGCAACCCTGGCCGCAGCGCACGCCACCGCCGCGGAGATCGCTGCGAATCCGCCGTTGGTCGTGCAAGGCGTCAAAGATGTTCTCGGGCGCGAACGGTCTGCGACGGTGACGGACGGACTGCGCTACGTCGCAGCCTGGAACGCCGCCTTCCTGCCGTCGGAAGACCTCACCGAAGCCATTCAGTCGGTCTTCGAGAAGCGCGCCCCGGAGTTCAAGGGCAGGTAAAGCCTGGTCAATGGGTTGCCCTGCCGAAAGCTGTCGTTACATACTTGCTTTGCGCAACTAGTTGAGCGATACAAGTAAAGGCGGCGATGGATTCCGACACCGAACCGTTTGCGGACCAAATCGGCAGTGTGCTGATTCGGCTGCAACGGATCAGAGACCGCACGGTCAGCCAGATTGCCGCGATGTCGCGACATGAGGTCGATCCGGCGGTCTACACGTGCCTGTTCCGTCTCGTCGCCGACGGACCTATGCGTTCCGGCGCGCTGGCCGAGGCGGTGTACTCCGACCCGTCGACCGTCAGCAGGCAGGTTGCGCACCTGGTGGAGCGTGGCTTCGTCGAGCGCCTCGCAGACCCAGGCGACGGCCGGGCCTCTGTGCTGGCTGTCACGGACGCCGGTCGCGAACATGCCGAACAGTCCCGACGGCGACGCAACGAGAACCTCGGACGCGTCATCGCGGACTGGTCGACAGCCGACCGGAACGACTTCGTCCGATTGCTCGAACGATTCGTCGACGACTACGAACGTCGCCGGCCCGAGATGCTTGCCGCGATGCGGTGTGCGATCACAACCGAAGGGGACAGACGTTGACGACATCGGAAGGTCTACCGGCGACCGAGGAGTCGCCCGCCGGTTTCACCCACCGCGAGATCTTGGTGATCCTCAGCGGCCTCATGCTCGGCATGTTGCTGGCAGCGCTGGACCAGACGATCGTCGCGACCGCTATTCGCACCATCGCCGACGACCTCGACGGTTACTCGTTGCAAGCGTGGGTCACGACGGCGTACCTGATCACCGCCACGTTGGCGACTCCGTTGTACGGCAAGTTGTCCGACATGTACGGCCGCAAGCCGTTCTTCATGTTGGCGATCACGATCTTCGTCATCGGATCGCTGCTGTGCACGATCGCGCAGTCGATGTACATGCTTGCGGCGTTCCGGGCCTTCCAAGGCCTCGGTGCCGGTGGCTTGATGTCGTTGGCGCTGACAATTCTCGGTGACATCGTCGGTCCGCGGGAGCGCGCCAAATACCAGGGCTACTTCCTCGCGGTATTCGGAACGTCGAGCGTCATCGGTCCCGTCATCGGCGGCCTGTTCGCCGGTCAAGAAAGCCTGCTCGGCGTGAGTGGCTGGCGTTGGGTGTTTCTGGTCAACGTGCCGATCGGCCTGTTCGCGCTCGCCGTCGTCTTCCGCGTTCTGCACTTGCCCAAGGTCCACAAGTCCAAGCAGCGCGTCGACTGGTGGGGTGCCGGGGTATTGGCAATCGGCATTGCGCCGCTGCTCGTCGTCGCCGAACAAGGACGCGAATGGGGTTGGGGCAGTGGACGATCCCTGGCCTGCTACGTGGTCGGCGTCGTCGGAGTCCTGGGCTTCGTCCTGGTCGAAGCGAAGCTGAAAGACACCGCACTCATCCCGCTGCGGATGTTCAAGAACACGACCTTCGCACTCGGCGTCATCATTTCGGTCGTCGTCGGTGCAGCAATGTTCGGCGGGATCACCTTGGTGCCGCAGTACCTGCAGGTGGTCCGCGGCGCGAGCCCGACCATGGCAGGTCTGCAGATGTTGCCGTTGGTGCTCGGGCTCATGTCCGGATCGATCGTGTCCGGTCAGTTGATTTCGCGGTCCGGACGGTACCGGGCGTTCCCGATCATCGGCGCCACGATGTTGACCCTCGGGCTGTTTCTTCTCCACTACATCGACGCCGATTCGCCACTGTGGCTCGCAATGGTCTACATGTTCGTGACCGGATTCGGTCTCGGCAATCTCATGCAGCCGATGACGCTCGCGCTACAGAATGCGTTGCCGCCCAAGGATATGGGCGTCTCGACCGCGGCTGCGACGTTCTTCCGGCAGATCGGTGGCACCTTGGGCGTGGCGGTGTTCCTGTCGATTCTGTTCGCGCAAGTCACGCCGAACATCTCCGACGAGCTGCAAGCGGCGGCGAAGCAGCCGGCGTTCCAGCAGGCGATCGCCGAGGGACTTCATTCGACCAACCAGGCCGACGTGACCCTGTCGAATGCCCTTGTCAAGCATGATCTTTCAGCGGCGCAGGGCGTACTCAACGACAGTTCGATCATTCAGCAATTGAGCCCGGCACTCGCACGACCGTTCAAGGTCGGCTTCTCCGAATCGATGTCGGCGGTGTTCCTGTCGGCAACCGGCGTCGCCCTGATCGCCTTGATACTCGTCTTGTTCTGGAAGGAAGTACCGCTGCGCATGGTCAGCGGTATCGAGGCGGCCGCCCAGGCTCGCCGAGATGCTGCGGCCGCCGAACCACCCATGTGAGTCTTTTAGGAGTCCCTGGACTCCTAAAAGACTCACGAGTGGTTAGTGGCCTTGGTCCTTCAGGCGTTGCACCGACGCCTCGACCTCGGCTTCGGCTTCCTTGCGGCCAACCCACTCGGAGCCCTTGACGAACTTGCCGGGCTCGAGGTCCTTGTAGCGCTCGAAGAAGTGCTTGATCGCGGCGAGCTCGAACGGCGGGACATCCTCGAGTTCCTGGATGTGATCCCACCGCTGGTCGCCTGCGGGTACTGCGAGGACCTTGTCGTCGCCACCCTTCTCGTCGACCATCCGGTACATGGCGACGGGGCGGACGTTGATGAGGACGCCGGGGAACACGGGTTCGGGAAGCAGGACGAGGACGTCCAACGGGTCGCCGTCTTCGCCGAGAGTGTTCTCGATGTAGCCGTAGTCGGCGGGGTAGACCATCGACGTGTACAGGAAGCGGTCGAGACGTACGCGGCCGGTTTCGTGATCGATCTCGTACTTGTTGCGCTGGCCTTTAGGGATCTCGATGGTCGCGTCGAACTCCACGGCGTGCCTTTCTCTTCGTCAACTCGGCAATTCGCTCAAAGAAGGTTAGCTGGTTGCAGATAGTGTGAGCGGTCAGGTTAGTCATCTTTGAGTAATGCGACATCAGCGGAGGGACGTTGCCAGGCCAAGGCAAGAAGAACATCGGTGGCCTGGCCGAACGGCGTCGCCGCCACTCCCGGACTCTGCTGGTGATATTCGCGGCGCTCGCTATTGCAGCGGTCGCTATTTTCGCGATCGCCCAGCAGCCGTGGGCCGGTGACCTTTCGAAACAGAAGCTGACGACCAACGCGGCGCCACCACCGATCCTGCCGACACCGAGTGTGGTGCCCGTTCCGGACACGGCTCCCATCCCGACTCCCGCCGCGCTCGCGGCCGCGCTCGGTCCGGTCATCGGTAACCCTGACCTCGGTTCGTTCACCGGGTCGGTGACCGATGCAGATTCTGCGTCCGTGCTCTGGAGCGCTGGCCCCGAGAAGCCGATGACGCCCGCGTCGACCACCAAGGTCCTGACGACGGCGGCTGCGATGCTGGCGCTGCCGCTCGATCATCGCGTGACGACGAAGGTGGTCGCGGGTCAGAATCCGAACGAGTTGGTGCTCGTCGGCGGGGGAGACCCGACGCTGACCGCCCAGCCCATCGGCCAACCAAGCATGTACGAGGGATCGGCGCGTCTCGACGACCTCGTCGAACAGATCAAACGCAGCGGTGTGCAGGCCGACACGATTCTGGTCGACCTCGACGCCTACGCCGGACCGCCGCTGGCTCAGGGCTGGTTCCCCGCAGACATCGGCGGTGGCTTCATTGCGCCGATCGAACCGGTGATGATCGACGGTGGCCGATTGAAGCCGCTGGAGGACGAGTCCCCGCGCACCGCCACTCCTGCGCTGGACGCAGGCCGACTGCTCGCCGCCGAACTCGGCATCGACACCAATCGAGTCCGCCTCGGCAACGCGCAATCCGGTGCGGAACCGATCGCCAGCGTGCAATCGGCACCGTTGCGTGACCGGCTCGGTCAGATGATGGCCCACTCCGACAACGTGTTGGCCGAAGCAATCGGGCGTGAGATCGCGATAAAAGAAGGCAAGGAAGCGTCGTTCAGCGGCGCAGTGACAGCTGTCACCGACACTCTGAAAGACGCCGGATTCGACCTCGCGGGAACCGACCTCCACGACCTGAGCGGGCTCTCGGTCGACGACCGGATACCCGCGCGCTTGCTCGACGGCGTGATGTCGGCCGCCGCGGGCACCAAACACGAAGAACTCCGCCCGATGCTCGACTACCTGCCGGTTGCCGGTGCGACGGGCACGCTGCAGGACCGCTATTCGACAGGCGACAAGGCAGGCGCCGGCTGGATCCGGGCGAAGACGGGCACCTTGTCGCAAGCAAGTGCATTGGTCGGATTCGTCCTCGACGAGAGCGGACGCGTTCTTACGTTTGCGTTGATGTCGGGCGGTCGACCACCCGAGGCGAGCAGGCCAGCCCTCGACGCGATCGCATCGACGTTACGATCGTGTGGGTGTCAGTGACTTCGGAAGATAGCCCAGCGAACGAAACCGTGAAACGCAACGGCTTTGCCGGGGCTGTCGACTGGGACCTTGCTGCCAGGACGGGAGCGCGGCTGTCCCCGGCCGGCCCGAAGACCTCCCGTTACACGGCAGACCAGGTCATCGAAGAGTTGGCGGCCGCGTCGAAACGAGCAGAAGGTCCGGTCCGTGAGGTGACCAGGCTTGCCGACGGACTGCCGATTCCCGAGGCGCAGGTCGTCGACCGCGCGGGTTGGGTCCGCGCCGCGGCGAACTCGATGGCGCACATGACCGGGACCGGTGCGGAAGAGGGCGAGAAGCGGCTGCTGGCGGGAAAGCCTGCAGGCGTTCAAGCAGGCGCGATGCTGGCGTACCTCTCCTCGGCGATCCTCGGCCAGTACGACCCGTTCACCGGCGACAACGGCACGCTGCTGCTGGTCGCGCCGAACGTGGTCCAGGTCGAGCGGGCGCTCAAGGTCTCGCCCAGCGACTTTCGGTTATGGGTCTGCTTGCACGAGGTGACGCACCGCGTGCAGTTCTCGTCGTCGCCGTGGCTCACCGGATACATGCAGGACAACGTCGCTGTGCTCGGTGAGGTGGGCGACGAATCGGTGTCGGATATGGTCGCGCGCCTCGGTGAGGTGTTGCGTGAGCGGCGTCGGACGAACGGGGAAGGCGCGCCGGAAAACCGCGGAATCGTCGGGCTGCTTCGCGCGACCCAGGCGCCGCCGCAGCGCGAGGCGCTCGACCGGTTGCTGATGCTCGGCACGTTGCTGGAAGGTCACGCCGACCACGTCATGGATGCCGTCGGACCAGCCGTCGTGCCGTCTGTGGACCAGATTCGCAAGGCATTCGACAACCGCCGCAAGAGGCCGACGAACCCGCTGCATCGAGTGCTGCGTGCGCTTCTCGGCGTCGACGCGAAGGTCCAGCAATATGTGCGCGGCAAGAAGTTCGTCGACGCCGTCGTGGATCAGGTCGGGATGGAACGGTTCAACACCATCTGGACTGGTCCGGACACTCTTCCGCTGACCGCGGAGATCGAAGCGCCCGACCTATGGATCTCGCGAGTACTGGGTTAGGCATTGCTACCCGAAACGCCCGCGATTCTGCAGGTGCGGCTTGCAGTTCGGGCGTGGTTGGAGCTGCATCGCGGTGACGACGTCGTCGTCGCATTGTCGGGCGGTGCAGATTCGCTCGCACTGACGGCTGCCGCGGCGGCCGAGGCAGATCGGGTGCGCGCCCTCGTCGTCGACCATGGCTTGCAGGACGGATCGGCTGCGGTCGCGCAGCAGGCGGCCGACCGCGCTGTCCAGCTAGGTTGCGCATCGGCCGAGGTGCTGACCGTCCAGGTCGGGACCGAGGGGGGACTCGAGGCAGCCGCGCGGAGAGCGCGCTACGACGCTCTCGACACCGCACGTGCCGGTGCGACCGTGTTGCTCGGTCATACGTTGGACGACCAAGCCGAGACGGTCCTGCTGGGTTTGGCGCGCGGGTCAGGTGCGCGGTCGATCTGGGGGATGCGCGATTACGACCCGCCGTGGGGCCGTCCGCTGCTCGGAACTCATGCTGCGACCACTCGCGCGGCCTGCGTCGAGCTGGGAATCGAGCCGCACGAGGACCCGCACAACGACAGTCCGGACTTCACCAGAGTGCGGCTTCGACGCGAAGTGCTGCCGCTGCTCGAGGACGTGCTCGGCGGAGGTGTCGCTGCTGCGCTGGCTCGCACTGCCGATCAACTTCGCGAGGACGGTGCTGTGCTGGACGCAATCGCTGCCGACCTTTTCGACAGGATCGGCCACGGGTCGGACCTCGACATCGACGCGATCATTGCCGAGCCCGCGGCTGTTCGGCGGCGCGTGGTTCGCCTCTGGCTGCTGAAAGGTGGAGCAAAAGCATTGACAGACAAGCATTTACGAGCTGTGGACGACCTAATGGTGCGTTGGCGCGGACAAGGTGGAGTGGCGGTGGGCGGCGGAATGCCTGGATCGAGGTTGGTAACCTCGCGCCGGCATGGAAAGCTGACCCTGACTCTCGAGAAGGGTCGGGCCGCGAACTGATGAACAGGAGCGCTGTGTACGAAGGCGACATTGCGTCGGTTCTGCTCACTGAAGACGAGATCCAGGCTCGGGTAAAGGAGTTGGCGGTCGAAATCGCCAGCCGCTACCCCGTGGGATCTCCGCAAGGCGACCTTCTGCTGGTCGGTGTGCTCAAGGGCGCAATCTTCTTCATGACCGACTTGTCCCGCGCGCTGCCGATACCGACGCAGATGGAATTCATGGCGGTCAGTTCGTACGGGTCGTCGACCTCGTCGTCCGGCGTGGTCCGCATCCTCAAGGACCTGGACAAAGACATCGCCGGTCGAAACGTCTTGATCGTCGAAGACATTATCGACTCCGGTCTGACGTTGTCGTGGTTGATGCGCAACCTGTCCAGCCGCGACCCCGCATCGCTGCAGGTGGTGACGTTGCTCCGCAAGCCCGACGCCGTACGGACCGACGTCGAGGTCTCGATGATCGGGTTCGACATTCCGAACGAGTTCGTCGTCGGCTACGGCCTCGACTACGCGGAGCGCTACCGCGACCTGCCGTACATCGGCACGCTGGATCCGAAGGTGTACGAGGGCGACGGCGGGATGTAGCCGCGGCGCTCAGTCGCTGGCGGCAACGACTCTGGCCAACGCCTCCAGATCGCCCTCGAGCTGCCGGAAGAGCCAATAGCTACCGACGAACGCGGCAATCGCGCCGATGCAGAGAACTCTGACTGCGACGATGACTGCCGAGATCTCGTCCTGCTGAAGAAGCGTGACGCTGGCGACGCCGAGTAGCGGGACCGATGCCGCAAGCGCAAGGTAGAAGTTCGATCGTCTTGCGAGTCGTCGCAACTGGCGTGCGTCGTTGCGGCTGACCCTGCCGTACGGCAGAAAGATGGGGTAGGCGCAGCGGATCCCATAGAACGACACCAGGAAGAATGGATACGCGACCGCGATTGCGCCGCACACGATCTGCGCCAGCGCGAAGTGGACGAACGCGCGTGCCGGCACCCCGCCTGTGGTGAGCTGCAGACTGATCGGCCACCCGATGCCGGCGATCACCCAGAGGCCGAAAACGACGGCGACGATGCGGTCGCTCAGCAAGATGGCATCGGTCCGAGCGAGCGCCAAGGTCCGGGTGTCGTAGGTGCGGCCTTTCAACAAACCCGCTGACACGGCGAGGAGCCGTCTGCCGAGGTAGATCATCAACACACCGCCGATCGAGAAGAATGCGACGTTGTTGACCAGGACGATACTTTCGAATCGTGCCAGGACCTGCGGGTCCAATTTGCTGACGACGAGCATCTGATTCTGCTGGATGTTGTAAAAGCTCGCCAGGCCGTTCGGTATTGCGATGGCGAGCGCGACCATCGCGACAGCCCACCGCGGCCGCTGCAGGCGCCGCCGCCAGCTGTGTTCCGGGGGATCGACGAGGTCGCGTGCGTGCGGGTCGAGGCAGAGGTCGAACTGTTGGGCCAGTTCCGCGCCGTTCGCCCAGCGGTCGTCGGGGGCGGACGCCATGCAGGTCAGGAGGATTCGACGCAGCGCCGCGGGTGTATCCGGTGGCAGATCGTGCAGTGCATCTTCGGTGACTCCCGCGTGCCGTCGTTCCAGCATTGCGTCGATCACCGTGTCGTCGCCTGAGGCGCTACCGAGCGAGGGCGGGAGATGTTCGCCGAATCGCTTGTCCGGGAAGGGCTTGCGCCCGGTGAGCAGTTCCCAGAGAACGACACCGAGGGAGTAGATATCGCTGCGGGTATCGAGGTCTGCAGCAGTCGCGGACTTGGTCGGCTGGCAGGCTTCGAGTTGCTCGGGGGACATGTAGGACAAGGAACCGCCGAAATAGGCGATCGGACTGGTCCCTCTGATGCGGCCGGAGAAGCTGATGTTGAAATCGGCGAGCTTGGGGATACCTTCGGCGGTGAGCAGGATGTTGGCGGGCTTGATGTCGCGATGCAACACGTCGTGTCTGCCGGCGTAGTCGAGGGCTTCGGCAAGGCGGCGGCCCAGCCAGGCGACGGTTTCCGGCCAGGACAATCGCGCGATTTCGTCACGGATCGACGAGTCGGCCGGACGGATTTCGCCCTTGGCTTCCATGGCATCGTCGATGGAGTCGAGCAGGAGTTGACCGGTGCGGTCGGGCGTCCAGGTGTTCTTGCGGAGCTTGTGCAGGACGCCGAGCAGCGTGCCGCCGGGCAGGTACTGCATGTAGAGCAGGCGCAGGCCCTCGCCTGGCAACAGGCGTTGGTCGAAGACCCGGACGATGTAATCGTGATCGAGCTGAGCCAGCGTCTGCGGCTCCGTGCCACGGTCTTCACTGATTTTGACTGCGACGAGCCGTTGCATGGACCGTTGGCGGGCGAGGAAGACCCGTGCGAACGCACCGCTGCCCAGGGCAGTCAGCAAGTCGAACTCGTCGACGGTTTGCCCGACCTCGATCTGTTCGATCGGTTCGAACCGTTGCGGCCGAGCGACCGTGTTGCTCGTCACTCGCGTCGAGTCGGTGTCTTCCCAAAATGCAGTGTCTTCGGAGACGGCGGTGTCGTCGGCTAATTCCGTCGTGTCCGTATCGAGGAGTCGGGCCAACTCCGCTGCCTGGTCGGGGTAGTTGCGCAAGTAGTCGTTCGGGTCGACAGTGTCGCCGCGCTCGCGGCGAAGCTCGAACTCGGCACAGATCACGTCGGCGGGCAGGTCGCTGCGCTGCAGGTCGGCAAGCTCCGCGAGGTATTCGGCAAGGTGCTTCACCGGCTGTCCACGCAACGAACGCTGTGCCAGATCGATGCGAATCAGGTCGACCAAACCGCTGCGGCGAATAGCGGCTGCGTCGGGTAGAAACTCCGACAGGTTTGGTGGCGCCGGTGCGGTGGTCCAGGCTTTCGTGAACCGCTGGACCGAGTCGGCATCGACGGTCATTCGGTAACGGTCACCCCGGCGCCGCCTGAAACGACCCGCTCCAGGGCGCGCAAGTCCTCTTCGATCTGCCGGAACAGCCAGTAAGCCAACACGAACGCGAAGATGCCGCCTACGCACAGGACGCGCACCGCGAAGATGACCTTCGGAATGTCGGCGGGGTCGAGGAACGTCACGCCTGCCACGCCAAGCAGTGGGATCGACGCGGCGACTGCAAGGTAGAGATTGCTGCGCCGATCGAGACTACGGAGGAGCTTGGCGTCTTCCGCGCTCGTACCGCCATAGGTCAGGAAGATCGGGTAGAGGCAGCGGATGACGAAAAAGTTCATCAGGAAGAACGGGTAGGCGACGGCGATCGCACCACAGACCGCCAGCGACGCGATGAAGTGCACATACGCATCGGCGGGGATGTTCCCCGACACAGCCTGCAAGGTAATCGGGAACGCAATGCCTGCAATCACCCACAGGCCGAACGCCACGATGCAGAGGTAGTCGCCAGCGCGGGTGGAGTCTCGACGAGCGCGAGCCAAGGTTGCCGCGTCGAACGTCTTACCTACGCGAAGACCGTGCGGGACGATCAGCAAATACCGGCACAGATAGGTGATCAGCAGCGCCCCGAGGGGAAAGAACGTCAGGTTGATCACCTGCGTGATCACGGTGAACTGGTGTTGAGCGTCTGCATCGAGCTTGCTGATGATCAAGGTCTGGTTGTGATGGATGTTGTACAGACTGGCCAGCAGGTTCGGGATGCCCATCGCCATCGCAGCGATCAGGAAGCTCACGCGCCGCAGCCGTAACCGCCAGCTATGCGGTGGTGGATCAACGAGATCACGGGCGCGCTGGTCCATGCAGAGGTCGAGCTGCTTGGCCAGTTCGTTTCCGGACGCCCAGCGGTCCTCGCGGTCGGGCGCGAGGCAGGTGGTCAGGACCCGGCGCAACGCTGCCGGGCAATCCGGCGGCAGGAAGTCGTAGGCATTGGCCGCCAGCCCATTGGTGCGACGGTCGATCATCGCGTCCAAGGTGGTCGCGTCGCCGCCTATCGCTCCTTGGTCGTCGAAAGGTTTGCGGCCGGTGAGCAGCTCCCACAGCACGATGCCCAGCGAGTAGATGTCGCTCCGCGTGTCCAGCTCGGCAGCAGTGGTGTCGCGACTGGGATGGCACGCTTCCAATTGCTCGGGCGACATGTACGAAAGCGATCCGCCGAAGTACGCGACCGGGCTTGCGCCGCCGACGTTCCGGCTGAAACTGATGTTGAAATCGGCGAGCTTCGGTACGCCCTCCGAGGTGAGCAGAACATTGGCAGGCTTCACGTCACGATGCAGAACGCCGCGGCCGTCTGCGTATGCGAGCGCCTCGGCAAGTCGACGACCGAGCCAGGCGACAGTCTCCGGCCAGGACAGGCGCGCGATCTCGGCACGCACGCTGGAATCGGTCGGCCGGATCTCGCCCTTCTCCTCCATCGCGGCGTCGACCGCGTCGAGCAGCAGTCGTCCGCTCCGCTTCGCTTGTGGGGTCTCCCTGACCCACTTGAGCACACTCAGCAGAGTCCCGCCGGGCAGGAACTGCATGTAGAGCAACTTCAAGCTCTGCTCGTCGATCAGTCGCTGATCGAAGACCCGGACGATGTAGTCGTGGTCGAGCTGGGCCAACGTCTGCGGCTCGGAACCGTGGTCGGCCGAGATCTTGACGGCAACGAGCCGCTGCATCGACCGTTGTCGCGCGAGAAAAACGCGCGCAAACGCGCCGGCGCCGAGCGTGGTCAGTAGGTCGAAATCGTCGATCGAATCACCGACGGCGATGTCATCGATATCCTTCGGCTTGTCCGGTGTCGCCAGCGACGTCTCCCTGAACGCGCCCGTACCGTGCGGTGTGGCGGTGGCTCGCGTCCCGTCCCTGTCGTAATCGGCATCATCGGCGTATCCGGTCGCTTCATCGCTGAAGGCAGTGGGTTCGTCGCCGAACGCAGTCGGTTCGTCGAGGTAGCCGGTCGGTTCGTCGGCGAAGGCGGTGGGTTCATCGAGGTAGCCGGTTGGTTCGTCGATGTCGGCTGCTGCGACGGTAGATGGGTCGTCGTCGGTGTTCAGCAGCTCGCGAAGCCGATCTGCTTGCGCCGGGTACTCGACGAGGTAGTCACGCGCATCGACTCGCTCGCCACTATGCCGCCGGACCACGAACTCCTCGTAGATGAGGCTTGCAGGCAGTGTTTCGGGGCTGAGTTCGGGAAACTCGTCGCAGTATGCAGCCAACCGTTTGCGTGAACCGGCTCGTAACCAGCGATTACGCAGGTCCACGCTGATCAGATCGACGAGTGCCGCGCGCCGAATTTCCGCTGTCTGAGGCACGAATTTGGACAGGTCGGGGGGCGCGGTCGCGGTTTGCCACGCCGCGAGGAAGTCGTTGACGACGGTCGACTGAACCTCTCGACCGTCGATTGGGTCCGCGCTCATGTGTTGCCTATCGGGTCCTGCTGTCGAGACGTGACGCGCTCCAGGGCGATCAAGTCACCTTCCACTTTACGAAACAGCCAATACGCGCCGATGAACGCCACAACACCGACGATCGACAGCGTGCGAATCGGTCCGATCACCGCACCGATTTCATCGAGTGGAATGAACGTAGCGCCTGCGACGCCCACAAGTGGCACCGCGGCGGCGACAGCTAGGTAACGGACGCTTCGCCGATGCAGCCCCTCCATCAATTCCGAGTCGTGGCCGGACACCTCACCGTGCGGCAGAAATGTCGGATACAGGCAGCGCACGGCGTAGAAGGACACGAGAAAGAACGGGTAGACAACCGCGACAGCTGCACATATGACCGCCGACGCGAACGCGTACACATAGCCCCGGATCGGGACGTCACCCATTCCGATCCACATCGCACCGGCCCAACACACACAGCAGACAATCCAGATCGCGAACAACACGGCGACCACGCGGTCGCCAAGCAACAATGCGTCGGTTCTGGCGCGTGCCAATGTTCTTGGGCTGTATATCTTTCCGCGGCGGAGCCCCTGTGGCACCAGTACCAGGTAGCGCCGCATGTAGAAAATCACGAACGCACCGAGTGGAAACGCAACTCCCATCACGATCAGCCAGACGACGTCGAACCGATGTGGTGGTGCACCCATCAGTTCGTCGACGATGAGAGCCCTGTCGGTGTGATATTTCAGGTAGGCGGCGAGCGCGTTCGGTACGACAACGCCGAGTTCCATGATGAGGATCGACCACGGACGCAGTAACAAGCGCCAGCTGCCGGGAGGTGGGTCGACGAGGTCACGCGCATGTGCGTCGAGGCAGAGGTCGAATTGCGACGCGAGCTCGGCACCGCTGGACCAGCGATCGTTCGGATTCGGCTCCAGGCAGGTCAGCAGAATTCGTCGAAGAGTCTGCGGGGTATCCGGCGGCAACGATGCGAGCGCGTCGGAGCCTATGCCGTGCAGGCGACAACCGAGCATCGAGTCGATCGTCGTGGCGTCGCCCGGCTCGGTTCCGCTCTGCGGCTCCAGATCACCGAACGGACGCCGACCGGTGAGGAGTTCCCACAGGACGACGCCGAGGGAGTAGATGTCGCTTCGAGTGTCGAGATCTGCCGCGCCAGTGCGCTTTCCGGGATGGCAGGCCTCCAACTGTTCGGGGGACATGTAGGAAAGTGAGCCGCCGAAGTACGCGGTTGCGCCCGCGCCTTTGCTGCTGCCGGAGAAGCTGATGTTGAAGTCGGCGAGCTTGGGGACACCTTCGGCGGTGAGCAGAACGTTGGCCGGTTTGATGTCGCGGTGCAGCACGTTATGGCGACCAGCGTAATCGAGCGCTTCGGCGAGGCGCCGCCCGAGCCAAGCGATGGTCTCGGGCCAAGACAGGTTGGCGAGTTCGGTGCGAATCGAGGAGTCGGTCGGGCGCAGCTCACCTTTGGCTTCCATCGCTTCGTCGATCGCGTCGAGGAGGAGTTGGCCGGTGCGTCCGGCAGTCCAGGTGGTCTTGCGGAGTTTGTGCAGGACGCCGAGCAAGGTTCCGCCGGGGAGGTACTGCATGTAGAGCAGACGCAGGCCTTCCTCGGGTAACACTCGCTGGTCGAAGACGCGAACGATGTAATCGTGATCGAGTTGAGCCAGCGTTTGGGGCTCGGTGCCGTGGTCCTCGCTGATCTTCACGGCTACGAGGCGTTGCATGGACCGTTGCCGGGCGAGAAACACCCGGGCGAAGGCCCCGCTGCCGAGGCCGGTGAGCAGATCGAACTCGTCCACCCGCTGACCGACTCCCACGTCGTCGAGCGCATCGGTCCGGCGTGGCTGCACCAGCGGTTCGGTCACTCGAGCCGTCGACGCGTCGTCGTGAATGTCGAGTAGGCGTTTCAGTCGGCCTGCCTGGACTGGGAATTCCTGTAGATACGCTTTCGAGTCCACGTGGTCACCGCTGCGCTTGCGGCACACGAATTCGTGTCTGATCAGATCGGGCGGTAGGCGATCGAGACGTAATTCAGGGAATTCAGCGCAGTATTCCGTGAGCCGTTTCGGTAGGCGCGCGTGCAGCCAGCGGTGTTCGAGATCGACGCGAATCATGTCGATAAGCGCGGACCTGCGGATCGCGTCGGCGTCGGGGAGGAACGTATCGAAATCCGGTGGCAGCCCTGACGATTCCCATTCTGCAGAGAATTGGTCAACGACCTGTTGCGGAACGGCAGCGCTCGTTTCGCTCGCCTGCGCATCGAATTCGACGACAGATTTCGGCATCGCTTCACCGGCGCGCGCCATGGTCAATCAGGCTGACCGGGTGGGGATCGTCGGCGGTTTCCGTAACGCATATCAAATGATAACTTGCGGCAGTCCACAGGCTGTGAGTCTTTTAGGAGTCCAGGGACTCCTAAAAGACTCACGACCCCTAGTGAAGGCATAGTGGAGTTATGGAGATCGATCTCGCTTTCACGGCTGCCCAGATCGCAGCCGATGTGCGATCAGGCCGGCGCAACCCCAGCGATGCGGTGCGAGAAGCGTTGGCGCGCATCGAGAAGCTGGACGGTCAGGTCGGCGCGTTCGTCCACGTCCGTGCTGCGGAGGCCCTCGCCGAAGCCGAAAAGCTTGCTGGCAGAGCAGATCTCGCCACCCTGCCACTTGCGGGTGTGCCGGTGGCGATCAAGGAGAACTTGGCGGTCACCGGTGTGCCGACTCGCTCGGGATCACGTGCGACGTCGGCCGAACCGCCGACCAGCGACCACGAGGTGGTCGCCAGGGTCCGCGCTGCAGGCGCCATCGTGGTCGGCACGACCGCAATGCCTGAGCTGGGGATCTTCGGCACCACGGACTCCAGTACTCAGATCACCCGCAACCCCTGGAACCCGGACCGGTCGGCAGGCGGCTCCTCCGGAGGATCGGCCGCGGCGGTCGCTGCCGGGATGGTGCCGATTGCAGTGGGCAACGACGGTATGGGATCGGTACGGCTCCCTGCCGCGTGCTGCGGAGTGGTCGGATTGAAGCCGGGCGCGGGATTGGTGCCTGCCGGAGTCGGCGTCAACGACTGGTTGGGAATGGCCGAGAACGGACCGCTCGCCACCACGGTCGACGACGTCGCGCTGCTGGCGTCGGTGCTCGCCGACCGTCGGGAGCTCAGCGGAGTGCCGGACATCGGCAAGGTCCGCATCGGGCTTGCCGTCGGTTCACCGATCGCGTTCCTTCGCGTCGATCGGCACTGGCTCGCCGCGGCACGGACGGCGGCCTCGGTCCTCGTATCGGCTGGTCACCTGGTCGAAACGACCCAGTTGCCGTATCCCGCCAACCCACTCGGAATGATCGCCCGCTGGACCGAGTCGGTCGCTGCCGACGCCGAGGGGCTCGACGCAAAGCTGCTGCAGAAGCGCAGCCGGTGGCACGCCGCGCTGGGAAGAATCAGCCGCAAAATTGGCTTGTTCAAGCTCGATCAAGTCGTCGCGCTCAATGCCAAGCTCGAAGAGTTCTTCGCCGACTACGACGTCGTGCTGACGCCTACGCTGCTGCAGTCACCGCCCGCGGCGGAGCGGTGGAGTGAAAAGTCGTGGCTGGCGAACATCTGGAGCAATGCCAAGTACGGCGCATTCGCGCCGTTGTGGAACTTCGTCGGCTTACCCGCAGCCAGTGTCCCGGTGGGAATTCATCCGGTCAGCAAGACGCCGCTCGCGGTGCAGATTGCTGGGCCGCGCGGCGCCGAGGCGAGAATTCTGGCGCTCGCCGCTCAACTCGAACAGCGCAATCCGTGGGTCCGCACCGCACCCTTGTGAGTCTTTTTGGAGTCTATGGACTCCTAAAAGACTCACAAGGGTTGGTCGTCAGGACTTGCCGGAGAACTCCATCACGTCGTCCTGGATAGAGGCGTTCCGCAGATTCTTTCGGTCCGTGAAGAAGTTCATCTTCAACTTCCACGGCGCCTCGGAGCCCTGCTTCGGGAAGTTGTCGACCGAACGCAGCACGTAGTTTGCGGCGAAGTCGAGGAACGGTTCCTCGCCGACGTTCGGGTCACGTCGCGGGACCATGACCGTCTTGCCGTGCTTCTTCATGTGGGTGAGAAGGCGAACGGTGTACTCGCACACCAGGTCTGCCTTCAAGGTCCACGACGCGTTCGTATATCCGACGACGAAAACGAAGTTCGGAATGCCACTGAGCATCATGCCTTTGTAGGCCATCGTTTCCGGCAGCTTGATGTCTTTGCCGTCGACCACCAACTGCAGACCACCGAAGGCGAGCAGGTTGAGGCCGGTGGCGGTGACGATGATGTCGGCTTCGAGTTCCTTGCCTGATTTCAATCGAAGGCCGGTCTTGGTGAAGGTGTCGATGTGGTCGGTCACGATGTCGACGGTGTGCTTGCGCAGCGCCTTGAAGAGGTCGCCGCTCGGGACCAAGCACAACCGCTGATCCCACGGGTCGTACTTGGGTTTGAAATGCGTGTCGAAGTCGACATCTTCGGGCAACTGACGCTCGAGCAGCTTGCGCAGGAAAAGTCGCGCTTCGTTCGGCCGACGGCGGCAGAACTCGTAGAAGCCGATGCTCACCGTCAGGTAGCGCGCGCGCACGGCCTTCGACGCCAGCCGCGACGGGAGCCGCTTGATCATCTGCTCGGCGATCGGATCCGTCGTCGGCTGGCTGATGATGTAGGTCGGCGAGCGCTGCAGCATGGTGACGTGCGCGGCAACTTCGGCGAGGTTCGGAATCAGGGTCACTGCGGTCGCGCCCGAACCGATCACGATGACCCGCTTACCAGTGAAGTCGAGATCCTCCGGCCAGTGCTGCGGATGGACGATCGTGCCTTCGTAGTCGTCGATGCCGGCGAAGTCGGGGGTGAAGCCACCGTCGTAGTTGTAGTAGCCGGAGGTCGACATCAGGAAATTGCAGGTGAGCTGCGACGTCTCGCCGGTGTCGGTGTGCTCGGTGGTGACGGTCCATTGTTCGTCGGTGCTGGACCACTCGGCGCGGATCGCCTTCCGGTGATAGCGGATGTGGTCGGTGACGCCGTTCTCCTCGGCCGCCTCCTCCAAGTAGGCGCGGATGTCGGCACCGTCGGCGATCGCCTTCTTGCCCTTCCAGGGCTTGAAGCGGTAGCCGAGGGTGTACATGTCCGAGTCCGACCGAATTCCGGGGTAGCGGAAGAGGTCCCACGTGCCGCCAAGGGTGTGGCGTGCTTCCAGCACGAGATACGAGCGCTCGGGCAATCCCTTGCTGAGATGGACAGCAGCGCCGATGCCGGAGAGACCGGCGCCGACAATGATGTGATCGAAATGCTCAGTCAACGGGTCTCCTGAAGGTCGGCTACATTGCCCTCGCGAACGTCGCTCAGCATACGGTGTCTGCTTCGAGCACTCGCTTGAGATTCTGCAGAGTGATGTGCAAATTTCTGCGTTGAATCTCCCGACCGTTCAAGCCGTTTGCGGCGAAACGGTCGAGAGCTGGAATGACCGCGTCGGGCCACGGGCCGATCGACCAGGTCTCGGTGACCAGCGTGGCGCCATCGGCAGTGGGTGCCAGCCGATAGGCCCAAGTGGCGATGGGAAATCGCAGGATCGGCTTTCCGGGCGGACCGATGGCGCGGACTTTGAACGCGAAACCCACGCCGGGTTCGGCCGATATCACCTTGCACCGGGTTGTCCAGGTGAGGCGCCCGCGTTTGTTGTGCCCGTCGAATTCCATTCCGACATAGGGGCTGTCGTCGCCGAGGCGCAGTGTCGCACCGGTGTTTTCCGGGCTGACCGAGCCCATATTCTTGACGTCGCTGATTCGCGCGTAGACCGCTTCCGGTGGGGCTGCGATCACTATCTCGTCCGATACCGAAATCGTCTGCGGTCGCGACTTGTCTTTCGACAGGATCGCCCGCAAACCAGCCGGGACCGCGCGGCCGAGAGTGGTCAACGCGAGGTATGGCCGCAGCACCATTTTCTCGGCGGCCAATTCGGCTTCGCGCCAGCTGACGCCGTCCCATTCGTCATTGCCCATGATGTTCTCCTTATAACTGGTAGTCCCACGCGTCGGCGGCGAATCCCCACTCCTGCGCAACACTGTCGCGATCGCGCTGCTCGAGGGGAATAGGTGTTCGCACGGGCATTGTGAACTTCGGCGACTGGGCGACCACGGTAGTCAGCGTCAGTGCTGCATTCATATCCACACTCGTGACGGGGTCGAGCACTGGGCAGTGGCCCAGCTAGAGCAGAGCGTTACGTCCGGTACGAGTGGACGCACAGCCTCGCGTCTGATAGCCATAAGCTATGGAACCTCATCTCCGCGACCTTCGATATTTCGTCGCCGTAGCGGAGGAACTTCATTTCACGCACGCTGCCGAACACCTGCGCATCGCGCAGCCGACACTGTCTCGGCAGATCCGACAACTCGAAGACCAGCTCGGCGTAACCCTGCTCGACCGCGACCAGCGGACCGTTGCGTTGACCGTGGCGGGCAAGGAGTTGCTCGAGTCGGCACGCAAATTGCTGGCGATGTGGGACGAGACGGTCGCGCGGCTGACAGCGGCAGGCGAAACCCTGCGAGTCGGTCTGCAGACGGCGATCGGCCGCGGAATTCTTGCCGAACTCGAGGGCGTCGGCGGCCACAAGCTGGAGTTTCATTCCACGCAATGGAGCGATCCGACGTGCGGACTGGCGTCGCGGGAGTCCGACCTGGCCCTGGTGTGGCTGCCGATGCTGGATGCCGAGAGGTACGAATGGCGGGTGCTGCGTGCTGAGCCGCGCTGGGTCGTTATGCCCGAAGCGCATCCGCTTGCCAAAGCCGAGACTGTCGCGTTCGCGGACCTGCTGGACCAGCCGTTCATCGCGTTGCCGTCCGAAGCAGGTCCGCAGCGAGACTTCTGGCTGGCCGCGGACTCACGTGGCGGCCGTAGGCCGGTGGTCGGTGCCGAGGCTTCGACTGCCGAAGAGAACGTCGAAGAGATCGGCCTCGGTCGCGGGCTGTGCCTGATCGCAGAAGAGAACGTTCCGATGTATCAGTGGCCAGGGATCACCGCACGTAAGACCGATCTGGAGCCGTGCGAACTAGCGATCGCCTGGCGTGCCGACGACGACCGCGCGACGGTTCGTGATTTCGTCGCGCTTGCCGCCGCCGGCTAGCCGCCTAATTCGCTTCGACTCCGCGCGCGCGTTCTTCGTAGGCCTTGCGGGCTTCGACGTCGACGTCGTCGAGGAACACGTGCTCGGCGCCCATCAACCGGCCGAGCATGTCGTAGGCCTGTGGTGGCATGAACCGCGTCATCACCAACGTCATGAACCCCGCCAACTTGGTGACCCGCACTCGACCTTGCGGCTTCGCGATGAGATCGGCGATGGCGTTCGCGATGTCCTCTGGCTCGGCGTTCTTGAGCCCCTTCGCGCCATGCGTCCCTGCCACCAGTTCGGTATTGGTGAAAGTTGGCTCGACAGAAGAGAATTCGACTCCTGTCTTGTGGTATTCGGCGCGCAGGGAATCGGTGAAGCCGAGCACAGCCCACTTGCTTCCGCAGTAGGTGGCCAATCCCGGAACGTGAATTTCGCCGGCCAGCGACGCGATGTTGATGACGTGACCGGAACCGCGTGGCGCCATTCGCCGGGCTGCCAGCTTGCTGCCGAGGATGACGCCGTAGACGTTGATGTCCAAGATGCGCTTGGTCACGGCTTCCGGCTCGTCGACGATCCGGCCGACCGGCATGATGCCTGCGTTGTTGATCAAGACATCGATCGGGCCGAGCTGGCGCTCGACTTGATCGAGGAAGGCCTCGAACGAATCCGGATCGGTGACGTCGAGCTTGCCGTAGACCTCCAGGCCCAGCGCGGCTCCCGCCTCCTTGACCTTGGTCTCGTCGACGTCACCGATCGCGACCTTGCCGCCGAGCCCGGCGAGCTTCGTCGCGGTCGCAAAGCCGATACCGCGTGCTCCACCGGTGATCACGACGACCTTGTCGCGCACTGCGTTGTCAGACATTCTTCTCCTTATTTTCCAAAACCTGTGGGTCAGAGACCGAATCGGCGCTTGCCCTGAGCAGATGCGGCACGCATCACGCCAAGGGCGAACTTCAACTTGAATGGGTTGTATGGGAACCAGATGAGTTCCTTCTTCTGGGTTGGCAGCCGCGGCGAGGTAATGGCCTGCTGCCTGCAGTACTTGCGGATTCCGCTCGGGCCACCCCAGCGCGCGCCGATGCCGGAGTCTTTCCAGCCGCCCATCGGCAACGCGTAGCTGGACATATTGGCGAACGCGTCGTTGATGTTGACTGCGCCTGCCTCCAGCTTGCGTGCGACTCGTTCACCCCGGGCCTTGTCGCCGGTCCACACCGTGGCCGAGAGGCCGTAGGTGGAATCGTTTGCGAGACGGATCGCTTCGGCCTCGTCGGCGACCTTGATCACCGGGATCGTCGGACCGAACGTTTCCTCACGAATGCACGACATCGACTGGTCGACGTCGACCAGCACGGTCGGCTCGAAGAAAGTCCCGACACCGGTGGCCCTGCCGCCGGTCGTCGCGCGGGCACCGCCGGCGATGGCCTCGTCGACGTGCCGCTTGACGATGTCGAGCTGGGCATGGGTCGCGATCGCGCCCTGATCGAACTTGTAACCGCGATCGTCCTGGCCCTGCCGCAACTCGCTGACGTTCTTGGTCAGCCGCTCGACGAACTCGTCGTACACGGGAGCTTCGACATAGACCCGCTCGACCGAGATGCAGACCTGCCCGGAGTTGAACAGCCCACCGAAAGCGATACCGGCAGCCGCACGCTCCACATCGGCGTCGGCAAGGACGAGTGCCGGGTCTTTGCCGCCGAGTTCCAGGCTGTACGGAACGAGTCGCTCTGCGCAGGCCACGGCGATTTTGCGCCCTGTCGCCGTCGACCCGGTGAACTGTACGTAGTCGGAATTCTGGACCACCGCAGCGCCGGTTTCACCGCGCCCGGTGACGACCGCGAAGACCGGCGGAGCGCCGATCGCGGCCCAACCGCGAGCGAGCTCGACCGCAGATAACGGCGTCACTTCGGACGGCTTCAGCAGCACGGCCGCACCGGCGAGCAGCGCGGGTACAACGTCGAGGCCAGGTCCGATGAGCGGGTAGTTCCAAGGCGTGATGACACCGACGACGGCGTACGGACGATACGCCGTGGTGAGGCTCTTGACCTTCGCGAGAGGGCTGTGCGGCGAGGGGTGATCGTCGGCAAGGAACTTCTCGGCGTTGTTGCCGTAGTAGTTGATCAAGTCGGCCCACATCGGGACTTCGAGGCTCGCGTCGGCGCGCGGCTTCGCAGTCTCCGACTGGATGACGTCCGTAACCTCGGCGCTGTTGTCGAGCAGCCACTCCTGCAGCTTGCGCATCCACTTCGCGCGGCCTTTCGCTCCGAGGGCTTCCCACTCGGGCTGCGCATCGCGGAGCCGCTTGACTTCATCCTCGACGGCCGCGGCAGACAGGTTCGGTACCGAACCGACCACCTTGCCGCTTGCGGGATTGCGGACCTCGACAGCATCGAGTTTTGCCTGCGTGGCTGGTTCGGTCAGGGTCACCGTCGACCTCTTTCTTCGTTCTTCGTCGTTCGAACGCGGGCAGGTGTGATCTGCTCCACTCGACTATCATGGTTGCACAACATCTGCCGCATATCTTGGCTAATTTGCTCAACCGAACCCGTCCGATTTGTATCCTCAGTCCAAGAAATGGGGGCGGAATGCTCGAGGACGAGGTCAACAACTGGATTCGCGACTGGGCAACCTCGAACCTGCAGCCGGGTGAGGTGGCCGCGCTCGTCGAGCGACTGGATTCGACGATCGTCGGTCTGGTGCCCGACCTCGCGGATCGTGAACTGCAGCGCGATCTCCACGCCAGCACAGCGGCGCAGATTCGCTCGTTCCTGGTGTCGATGGCAAACGATGCAGAACTGCCGCAACCACCACCGGAGGCTCGGGCATTGGCCCGCTCGCTGGCTCGCCGGGGACTTGAAATGCGCGTTTTGATGAACATCTATCACGCCGGTCAGCGCGCGGCGAATCAATACCTGAGCGAGGTCGTCGCGGAGCAGAACGTCGACCGGGAACTGGAGCGTGCCTTGCTGTTTCGCACGTTCGAACGCTCCACGGACTGGCTCGGTATGTCGCTCGAAATGCTGACGGTCACTTTTGCCGAAGAACGCGAGAGCAGCCTGCGCGACGAGTTCACTCGCCGAGCCGAGACGGTCCGATCGATGTTGAGTGGAGACGATATCGACTCCGACGTCGCGGCCCGTCGGCTCGGCTACCCGCTGTCGGGCAATCACCTCGCGTTCGTGCTCTGGTCCGACGACGGCATCGACGGCGATGTCATCGCCACCCTCGGTCGCCTCGCCAACAAGATCGCGTCCGCGTTCGGCACTGCACGGGCATTGACCGTTCCGTCCGGCGCAACAGGGCTTTGGGCTTGGTTACCTACCGACCGAGCGCCCGGACCTGTGCTTCGCGACGGCTGGATCGGTGCGGTTCCGTCGGTCCGTGCCGCGTTCGGCGCAGCCGGGCGTGGGGTGGCCGGGTTCCGCCGCAGCCATCGCGAGGCGGTTGCCGCCCGGCATCTCGCCGAGCAGAGCGGGAGCACCGATTGGCTCACCGAATACCTCGATGTGGAAATCGTGGCTTGGCGTCGGCGGACGACGAAGGCATGCGTGCGCTGGTCGCCCGTGAGTTGGCTGGGATCGACGGTCTCGACGCGAATTCGCAACGGCTCCGCGAGACGCTGCACGCCTATATCCGAAACCTCAACAGCCCGGATGCCGCCGCGCGGTCACTGGGCGTGCACAAGAACACCGTGCGCTACCGCATCCAACGCATCGAAGAACTATTGGGCCACGACATCGCAAGCCGCAGAGTGCAACTGGAAGTCGCACTGGAGTGCGTGGCTGTCTACGGTCCAGCCGTGTTGTGACGTCAGTGCGTGTGGGTGTGTTCGTGCTCGTGGTCATGGCTGTGACCATGTCCATGACCGTGCAGCCGACGCAGCGGCGGCAGGTTCTTCGGCGGAACCTTGCGTTCGGGCAGGTCCTCCAGCAGGCGCGTCGTGATTGCCGCGATCTCGGCGACCGCCGCCTCGACAGCAGGTCTCGTCGCCGCGGAGATGGAAGACAACCCGCCGACCTTGCGGACGTATTGCAAGGCTGCTGCCTGAATCTCTTCTTGCGTCGCGGCCGGTTCGAGGCCGCGTAGAGCTGTGATGTTTCGGCACATGCCTTCGAGCCTAGCGACCGTTCGGGATCGCTACCGGTGTGCGCGTGCCACGCGGTCGAGAGCGCGGATGTCGTCTTCGAGGAGTCGGAAGATCCAGTACGCGCCGACGAACGCGATTGCGCTGCCGACACAGAGCACCCGAATGGGAACGATTACCTGCGCGATGTCCTCGGGCGCGATGAACGTCGCGCCTGCGACGCCGATCAAGGGGACCGCCGCAGCCATCGCGAGGAAAAAGGTGCAGCGACGGTCGAGGCGGCGAAGTTCGATCGCGTCACCCGCGTCGATCCCGCCGTGCGGAATGAAGATGGGGTAGAGGCAGCGCACCGCGTAGAAATTGACCAAGAACGCGGGATACGCCATTGCGATTGCACCGCATACGATCTGGGTCGCAAGGAAATGGACGTAGGTGCCTGCCCCGACCTCACGTCCGGAGAGCGTCAGCGTGATGGGCACACCGATTCCGGCAATGACCCACAAGCAGAAACACGCGAGCGCGTTGCGATAGCCGAGCCTGAGCGTGTGCCGTCTCGCCTTGGCGAGCTCGGTTGCGTTGTAGGTCTTCCCTTTGCGAAGACCCCACAGCACGCGCCACAGGTACCAGACGAAGACGTTCGTTGTCACGAAGCCGATGAGGAACGCGACCCCGTAGGTCCATGCGGTCAGCGTCTGGAACAGATGCTGATCCTTGGCGTCCAGCTTGTTCACGATCAGCGTCTTGTTGTGGTTGTAGCTGTAGAGAATTGCGAGCAGGTTGGGTATTGCGATCGCGAGCAGCAGCATCGGGTGTGTGAACAGCCGCAGCGTCCGCCGCCAACTGTTCGGTGGTGGATCGACCAGTTCGCGTGCGCGTGGATCGAGGCAGACTTGCAGTTGCTGCGCCATCTCCGCTCCCCGGGCCCAGCGGTCCGCCGGGTCGGGCCGCAGCGATTTCAGCAGCACTCGCCGCAGTGCGCTCGGGCAGTCCGCGGGCAGCTCGCCGGGTGTCGGTTGGTCGGAGCTGCGACGACGGTCCAGCATCGTGTCCAGTGCAGTTCTGTCGCCTGACCGCGCCGACCCGCCGGACGACCCACGCGGTGGAGCGTCGTCGTCGTGGAAAGGCTTTGTGCCGGTCAGCAGTTCCCACAACACGACCGCGAGCGAGTAGAGGTCACTGCGAGTATCGAGGTCGTCGGCGGTCGTCGGACTGTCCGGATGAATCACCGAAAGTTGTTCCGGTGACATGTACGCGAGCGATCCGCCAAAGTAGGCGACCGGGCTTGTTCCGGATACGTTGCCGCTGAAGCTGATGTTGAAGTCGGCCAGCTTGGGGATTCCTTCGGCGGTCAACAGCACGTTCGCGGGCTTGACGTCGCGATGCAGAACCCCTTGTCTACCCGCGTAATCGAGAGCATCGGCGAGGCGGCGCCCGAGCCAGGCGACGGTTTCCGGCCACGAGAGCTCGGCAAGCTCTTCGCGGACACCGGATTCGCTCGGCATGATCTCGCCCTTCTCCGCGAGGGCCTCGTCGACGACATCGATGAGCAGTTGGCCGGACCGCTCTGCGGGCGGGGTGCTTCGAACTCGTTGCAGGACACCGAGAAGGGTTCCGCCCGGCACGTACTGCATATACAGCAGTCGCAGTTTGCGTCCCCGGAGCACTCGTTGGTCGAAGACCCGAACGATGTAGTTGTGGTCGAGCTGCGCGAGCGTTTGTGGCTCGGTACCGTGGTCCTGCGAGATCTTGACCGCGACGAGCCGTTGCATGGACCGTTGTCGAGCGAGAAAGACCTTCGCGAACGCGCCGCGACCGAGCCCCATCATCAAATCGAAGTCGTTGATCCGTTGGCCGACGTCGACGTCGTCGAGCGCGACCGGCTTGCCCGAATGCGAGACGAGCGTCCCTTCGAACTCGCCTGTTTCGAGGATCGACGCCAATTCCTCGGCCTGCTCGGGAAACTCCTCCGTGTATTCGGCCGAATCGACCGACTGGCCACTACGCCGCCGGACCTGAAATTCTTCGTAGATCAGGTCTGGCGGCAGCGCTCGACCGCGAAGTTCGGGAAGCTCTTCGCAATATTGCGCGAGCCGCTTCGGCTCGATGCCTCGTGACCAGCGGTGTTCCAGATCGATCTTGATCAGTTCGATCACGCACGCCCGGCGCACCGCAGGCGAATCGGGAAGGAAATCTGCCAACCGCGGCGCATCGCCGTTGCTCCAAGCCGCGGCGAACCGTTCGACGGTCGCTGCCAGCACCGTCAGGGACGCCTTCGGTGGCGCAGGTGTTCCTGCGGCTGCGGTCGCCTCCAGCTGCGAATCGGCGCTCGGAGGTGGAGCCGCAGCCGTCGCATCGGAACTCACTTCGACTTTGGGCGTCATCAGCTTCGATCATGCTAACGCCGGGCTTCCCCGGAGAAGTGTGGCTTTCCGCCCGGATAGCGAGTGGAATCCCACGGGATTCGGCGTGCGTGATGCCGTTCGAGGTCCGGCCAGGCGTTCGACCAGCCGGATGTCGGTTCGCTGCCGAGGAACTGACTCGCCCGGTGGCGCGTTGACCCTTTGAGTGCAACACTCTGGCGCCCTACATGGACGTCAGCCCCACGCGGTAACCTGGGACATCGGTGAGCACAGCTGGACCGGCGCAGGTGCGACATCCGGAATACGCGAAAGGACGCAGGCCGTCAGGGCCGACGCTGTATGAACCGCAAGACTGTGTTTCGAAACCTGGCCATCGTTGCCGGCATTCTGCTGGTCATCTATGCGTTCAGTTACTTCAGCAACGACACACGCGGATGGAAGAGCGTCGACACATCTGTCGCGTTGTCGCAGATCACCGACAAGAACGTCAAGAGCGTTCAGATGGACGATCGCGAGCAGCAGCTCCGCCTGAAGCTGAAGAACGGTAACGACAAGACCGACGGCGAGACGCAAATCATCGCCAAATACCCGTCCGACGCGTCGGACGACATCTTCAAGCAGATCCAAGCCTCAGGTGCCGAGGACTACAACACGACAGTCACGAAGGAAAGCTGGTTCACCTCGATCCTGCTGTTCGTGCTGCCTATGGTTGTGCTGCTCGGCCTTTTCATCTTCGTCATGGGCCGCATGCAAGGCGGTGGCCGCGGCGGCGTGATGGGCTTCGGCAAGTCGAAGGCGAAGCAGCTGTCGAAGGACATGCCGAAGACGACGTTCGCCGACGTCGCAGGTGCAGACGAGGCCGTCGAAGAGCTGTACGAAATCAAGGATTTCTTGCAGAATCCGGCTCGCTACCAGGCGCTCGGCGCGAAGATCCCGCGCGGCGTCCTGCTGTACGGTCCACCTGGCACAGGTAAGACGTTGCTGGCCCGCGCGGTCGCAGGTGAAGCAGGCGTCCCCTTCTTCACCATCTCTGGCTCTGACTTCGTCGAAATGTTCGTCGGTGTCGGTGCATCCCGAGTTCGCGACCTGTTCGACCAGGCCAAGCAGAATTCCCCGTGCATCATTTTCGTCGACGAGATCGACGCGGTCGGGCGTCAGCGCGGCGCCGGCCTCGGTGGCGGGCACGACGAACGCGAGCAGACGCTCAACCAGTTGCTCGTCGAAATGGACGGCTTCGGTGAGCGCACCGGCGTCATCCTGATCGCCGCGACCAACCGGCCCGACATTCTCGACCCCGCGCTCCTGCGTCCCGGTCGCTTCGACCGGCAGATTCCGGTCGGCAACCCCGACCTCGCCGGTCGCCGCGCGATCTTGAAGGTGCATTCGAAGGGCAAGCCGATCGCTGCGGGTGCAGACCTCGAAGGTCTCGCCAAGCGCACCGTCGGTATGTCCGGAGCCGATCTGGCGAACGTGATCAACGAAGCGGCCCTGCTCACTGCACGTGAAGGCGGAGCCGTGATCACAGGTGAACAGCTCGAGGAGGCGGTCGATCGCGTCATCGGTGGTCCGCGCCGCAAGAGCAGGATCATCAGCGAGCACGAGAAGAAGATCACCGCCTACCACGAAGGCGGGCACACGCTCGCTGCCTGGGCGATGCCCGATATCGAGCCGGTGTACAAGGTCACGATCCTCGCGCGGGGCCGGACCGGTGGTCACGCGATGACGGTGCCCGAGGACGACAAGGGCCTGATGACCAGGTCGGAAATGATCGCGCGCCTCGTGATGGCGATGGGTGGACGGGCCGCTGAGGAACTCGTGTTCCACGAGCCGACCACTGGTGCGTCGTCGGATATCGATCAAGCGACCAAGATCGCGCGCGCAATGGTCACCGAGTACGGCATGAGCGCAAAGCTCGGCGCGGTGCGCTACGGGCAAGAACAGGGTGATCCGTTCCTCGGTCGCTCGATGGGTATGGCGCCCGATTACTCGCACGAGGTTGCCCGCGAGATCGATGAAGAGGTCCGCAATCTGATCGAGGCGGCGCACACGGAAGCGTGGGCAATCCTCAACGACTACCGCGATGTCCTCGACTTGCTGGCGACCGAGCTGCTGGAGCGGGAGACGCTGCACCGCAAGGATCTCGAAGAGATCTTCACCGAAGTCGAGAAGCGTCCTCGGATCACCGCGTTCAACGATTTCGGTGGGCGCACCCCGTCCGACAAACCGCCGGTCAAGACGCCGCGCGAGCTCGCGACGGAACGGGGTGAGCCATGGCCGCCGCACGACGCAGCCGAACTGGCGAAGCCGCAACCGTCGCTGCACGCGCCGGCCAACGGCTACCACGCGCCTGCCGTTCCCGCGACGGGTCCGTTCGGTGCTCCGCAACGGCCGCCGGTGCCGCAAGGCTCACGGCCTGATTACGGCGCACCCGCGGGCTGGTCGGCTCCAGGGTGGCCACCACGTGACGGCGAAGGCGGCGACGCAGGTAACCAGGGTGGTCGTGGGCCTCGAGGGCCGGAGTACGGCTACCCGTCGGGCCAGCACGCACGGCCGGACGACGACGAACTTGATCAACCGTGGGACGGCCAGAACGGTCGGCGCTGAGCCTCCGCTCGTCGGGGTTCGATTGAACTGGAGGGTAGTCGCTTGACGCTGGGTATCGAGGGTGACGGCGAGCTCGCCGAACCCGACCGCACGCCAATCGCTTTGGCGACTGGTGCGAAGTTCGATCAGGCTCGTGCCGAAGCTGCCGTTCGAGAATTGCTGATCGCGGTAGGCGAAGACCCGGACCGTCCAGGTCTGCTCGATACGCCTGCCCGCGTTGCGCGCTCGTATCGCGAGGTCTTCGCCGGTCTCTACGTGGAGCCGGACGCGGTGTTGAACACGACGTTCGACGAGGGCCACTCGGAACTGGTGCTTGTGCGCGACATACCGATGTTCTCGACCTGTGAGCACCACTTGGTCGCGTTTCATGGCGTTGCGCACGTCGGCTACATCCCCGGTGTCGCAGGCCGGGTTACCGGTCTGTCGAAGATTGCCCGGCTGGTGGACTTGTACGCAAAACGTCCGCAGGTCCAGGAGCGGCTCACCAGCCAGATCGCCGACGCGGTGATGAACAAGCTCGATCCCCGTGGCGCGATCGTGGTCATCGAGGCAGAGCACCTGTGCATGGCGATGCGCGGAATTCGCAAGCCGGGGGCGAGTACGACGACCTCCGCGGTCCGAGGGCAACTGCAAACGAGCGCGGCATCGCGGGCCGAGGCACTCGACCTGATTCTGCGCAAGTGAGCGGTCTGCCTCGTGGTGGTCCGCGACACCGCCTGATCGTGATGGGCGTGCTCAACGTCACGAGTGATTCGTTTTCCGATGGTGGGCGGTACCTCGATCACGACGCGGCGATCGCCCATGGCGTCGAGATGCGGCGTCTGGGCGCGAATATTGTCGATGTCGGCGGCGAGTCCACGCGTCCCGGCGCACTGCGTGTCGATCCGAAGATCGAAGCAGCCCGAGTCGCTCCCGTGATCGCAGATCTCGTCGCCGACGGAATTCAGGTCAGTGTCGACACCATGCGCGCAGTAGTTGCCAGCGCCGCGATCGAAGCGGGCGCAACGATCGTGAACGACGTGTCCGGCGGACGTGCCGATCCCGACATGGCGCGAGTGGTTGCGGACGCCAAAGTGCCTTGGATACTGATGCATTGGCGTTCGGCGACCGCCGGTGGCGGTGCTCCGCAATATCTGCACACCGGGGCGGTCGACCATTACGACGATGTGGTGGAAGAGGTTCGAGCAGAGCTGATGGCTCAAGTGGAAGTCGCGGTCGGCGCAGGCGTCGACCCCACGAATCTGGTGTTGGACCCTGGACTCGGGTTCGCGAAGAACGCCGAACACAACTGGGCATTGCTCGCCGCGTTGCCAGAACTCGCCGACCTGGGCTTCCCGGTTCTGATCGGAGCATCACGGAAGCGCTTTCTCGGTTCGTTGCTCGCCGAGAACGGGCAGGTGCGCGCGCCGGACGGCAGAGAGACAGCAACCGCTGTCATTTCGGCGCTGGCCGCTGTCAACGGTGCCTGGGGTGTGCGGGTGCACGACGTTCGCGGCTCGGTCGACGCCCTTGCCGTGACGAATGCGTGGGGATCTGCCCAGCGGCTGCGGGGGAGTAGCAATGTCTGATCGCATCGAAATACTTGGAATCGAAGTCGAAGGCAACCATGGGGTTTTCGACCACGAGCGACGCGACGGCCAGCTCTTCGTCGTCGATATCGCAGTGTGGCTCGATCTGACGACCGCAGCCGTGTCCGACGACCTCGCCGATACACTGGACTACGGCGCCTTGGCACAACGTGCCGCGGCAATCGTCGGCGGGCCGCCGAGAAATCTGATCGAGTCGGTCGCCGCCGAAATCGCCGAGGACGTGATGACGGACCAGCGCGTGCACGCGGTCGAGGTCACCGTCCACAAGCCGAAGGCGCCGATTCCGCTCACCTTTCGCGACGTCAGAGTCGTCGCGCGTCGCTCGCGCAAGGGCGGCCGCCGTAAGTCCGACGATCCGGGGCTGCGGGAATGAGCCGCGCGGTGTTGTCGATCGGATCCAACATCGGTGATCGTCTCGCCAACCTGCAACTCGTGCTCGACACACTCGACGACCGGGTGCGCGCCGTGTCTCCGGTCTACTCGACCGCGCCGTGGGGCGGAGTGGAGCAAGAAGACTTCTTGAATGCGGTTGTGGTGGTGGAAGATTCGAGTGTGGATTGTGTTGGGTGGTTGCGTCGAGGCCAAGAGCTGGAAGCCGCCGCCGACCGCGAACGGACCCAACGCTGGGGCCCCAGGACCCTCGACGTCGATATCATCACCTGTGACGCCGTGCGCAGCGACGATCCCGAGCTGACGTTGCCGCACCCGCGTGCGTACGCTCGCGCGTTCGTTCTCGTGCCGTGGCGAGACGTCGAACCCGACGCAGCCCTCCCCGTCGACGGTGTTGCGGTACCGATCGGCGAACTGCTCGATCGGCTACCTGTCGACGAACGGTCCGGCGTGCACCGCACGACCCTCGAACTGGTCCGAAAGCCGGTGGGATGAAGCCGACTCGAGTGTTGGATCTGCTCGTCTTGTTCGTGTTCGCAGCTGTTGCGGTGTGGTTGTTGGTTCGCGGGTTCTACGGTCAATTGCCTGCCATCCCGATCTATGCCGGTGCGTCGTTGTATCCGATTGCGGCGATCGAGACCATCGCGGCCTTCATGATTCGGGCCCGGATCAACGAACACGAAATTGGCGACGGACCCCGCCAACTGCACCCGCTCACCGCCGCTAAGGCAGTGGCACTCGCGAAGGCGTCTGCGCTGGTCGGCACAGCGAGCGCGGGAGTCTGGCTGGGATTTCTGCTGTACGTGCTTCCGCAGCGATCGACTTTGCGCGCGGCGGTGTCCGATAGCCCAGGGGCCATCGTCGGACTTATCGCGGGCATCGTCCTTGTCGCGTCGGCCTTATGGCTGGAGCATTGCTGCAAGACCCCCGACGACCCACCGGACGAACCGGCTCACTGAGATCATGTGCTCCAAATCGCGGCTCTCTTGCCTGGCACGGGGCATTTCAACGGCTACCCTGACTGCATGACGTCCGCTGCCCGCACGAAGTCGCCGCGCCGCGGCCGACGGAGTGGGCCGCAGTTGATCATCGGAGCAATGGTGACGCTCGGCCTGGTTGCCAGCGTCGCACTAGTCTTCACCGAGAGCGTCCCATTGCTTCGGATCGGCGTGATGGCTGCTGCCTGGGCCGCGATTGCCGGCGCATTCGCGATGACGAAGTATCGACGTGAAGCCGCAATGGACAAGGCCAAGGCCAGAGATCTGCAGACCGTCTACGAGCTGCAGCTCGAGCGCGAAATCGCCGCGCGACGCGAATACGAGATGGGCGTCGAGGCGAAGGTTCGTCGCGAGGTGCGCGCCGATGCCGAGGAATTGGCTGGATTGCGCGCCGAGTTGGTCGCTCTGCGCGCCAACCTCCAGGTGCTGTTCGACGGGCAGTTGCCGGTGGAGCGCGTCGCGTTGCGCGCAGATTCGGTCCGTGTGGGCGAGTTGGCGAGCGGCGCAAACGGTCGGCCGATACCCGATCGACGCACTCCACCGCCTGCCTACGAGTCCGACAATCACCAGCGTCCACAGTTCGCGACACCGTACGACGAGCCGGTCACTGCGGAACTGATCGTGCCGGAGCCTTACCGCCAGCCTTCGCGCCCCGATCCGGAACCAGTGCCATCGCCGGTTCCCGCGCCGCCACCTGTTCCCGAGCCCACGCCGGAACCGGACCCGATCCCCGCACCCGAGCCGCCCAGCGAACCCGAGCCACTGCCGGAGACCGAGCCACCGCCCACCATCGCGGACTTGCCGTCGATTCCCACGTCGCGCCGCCGCCGACGGACCGAATCCGCATCGAACGAGACCGATGGGTCCCATTCGAAGGGTCTTTCGGTCGCGCAGATCATGGCGAACCTGCAGTCCGAGCGCTCGCAATAGTCCGTAACTGAGCGCTAGATCACCCTCCCGAGCCATAGCTTGGCCGTTCCGGCAGCCGTATTCTTTCGTCAGGACGTCTGGTACCCGCATGGAGCGGGACTGGAACGAACGAGAGGACAGCGTTGACCTCATCAGAGTTTTCTGGTGGACCTGCGCCTGCACGATTGACGGTTGGAATCGTCTCGGCGGGACGTGTGGGAACCGCCATCGGTGCTGCACTAGAGCGTGCAGGCCACATCGTCTTCGGAGTTTCCGCAGTATCCGATGCATCTATCCGTCGTGCGCGGACGCGGCTGCCCGAGTCCGAAATTCTTCCCGTCGACCAGGTCGCGGCTCGTAGCGAACTGCTGATTCTCGCTGTTCCCGACTCCGAGCTGGCTTCGATCGTCGCAGGTCTCGCCGCGACGGGCGCGGTCAAGCCCGGCACGCTGGTCGCCCACACCTCCGGAGCCAACGGAATCGGCATTCTCGCCCCACTGATCGAGCGTGGCGTCGTCCCGTTGGCAATTCATCCCGCGATGACGTTCACCGGCCACGACGAAGACACTGCCCGACTGGCGAACGCGTGTTTTGGCATTACCGCCGGCGACGAGATTGGCTATGCCATCGCCCAGGCGTTGGTCATCGAGATCGGTGGCGAGCCGGTCCGCGTGCGCGAAGATCACCGGACCCTCTACCACGCGGCACTCGCGCATGGCAGCAATCACTTGGTCACGCTCGTAGTCGACGCCGTCGCAGCACTTCGTGTCGCGCTCGAAGGTGACGAACTCATGGGCCAGCAGCTTGTCGACGACCAGCCGGGCGGACTCGCCGAGCGCTTGCTCGCACCGCTGCTGTCGGCCGCGCTGGACAATGCGTTGCGACGCGGTCCGTCGGCGCTGACCGGTCCGGTGGCACGCGGCGACGTCGACGCGGTGGCGGCGCATTTGAAGGTCCTCGACGAAGTAGATCCGCAGCTTGCTGCGGGATATCGCGCGATGTCGCTGCGCTCCGCGCAGCGGGCGGGTTCCAAACGCGAACTGATCGAATTGTTGGAGCGACGATGAACAGAGCACTGATCGGCGCCTACAAACCGGGCGAACTCACCGTGCACCACGACCCCGCCGTCATGACGTCGGTGTCGAAAGCGCTGCGCGGCGTTGGCCGTTCGGTCGCGCTGGTACCGACGATGGGCGCGCTGCACGAGGGACACCTCGAGCTGGTCAAGCAGGCGAAGAAGAAGCACGCGATCGTGGTCGTGTCGATCTTCGTGAACCCACTGCAGTTCGGTGCGGGCGAAGATCTCGACGCCTACCCACGCACGTTGGACGAAGATATCGAACTGCTCCGTGGCGAAGGCGTGGAACTTGTTTTCGCACCGTCGGTTTCGGAGATGTATCCCGACGGCCGTCGCACGATGATCCACGCCGGACCGACTGGGGCCGAACTGGAAGGCGCGAGCCGGCCGACGCACTTTGCCGGAATGCTCACTGTCGTCGCGAAATTGCTGCAGATCGTGAGCCCGACGACCGCGTTCTTCGGCGAGAAGGACTACCAGCAGTTGGTGCTCATTCGGCAGATGGTGCGTGACCTCAATTTCGATGTCGGCATCGTCGGTGTGCAGACTGTCCGCGAACGCGATGGGCTCGCGAAGTCGTCGCGTAACCGCTACCTCGATTCCGAGCAACGGGAAACGGCAACAGCGCTTTTCAAGACGCTCCTCGCCGGCGCCCACTCCGGACCGCTCGGCGCCGAGGCCGTACTCGCCGCGGCCAACTCGGTCCTCTCCCATGTCGAGGGAGTCGATGTCGACTATCTCGAACTGCGTGGCGCTGATCTCGGACCTGTTCCACAGGACGGCGGGCAAGCACGCTTGCTGATCGCCGCTCGCGTCGGCAGCACGAGGCTGATCGACAACGTCGGCGTCGCACTCGGTGTGACCGCCGACGAGTACATGAAGAACCATCCACAAGGCGTTTCATCCAACTGAGAGGAATGGGCCAACGATGTTCCGGACCATGATGAAGTCGAAGATTCACCGCGCGACGGTTACCCATGCCGACCTGCACTATGTGGGTTCGGTGACCGTCGACCGCGACCTGATGGAAGCCGCCGACCTGGTCGAAGGCGAGCAGGTCTGCATCGTCGACATCACGAACGGCGCGCGTCTCGAGACGTACGTGATCACGGGCGAGCCCGGTTCGGGTGTCATTGGGATCAACGGTGCCGCAGCGCATCTCGTCGATCCCGGTGATCTCGTGATTCTCATTGCATACGGCGTGATGAACGAGGACGAGGTTCGCGACTACAAGCCGCGCGTCGTGTTCGTCGACGAGGCCAACCGGCCGGTCGAGTTGGGCTCGGACCCGGCGTTCGCGCCCGAGGGCTCCGGCCTGATCACGCCTCGCAAGCTCTCCGTCGTCTAAGCCGGTGCTGCTCACGATCGACGTCCGTAACACGAACATCGTGCTCGGACTGTTCTCCGGTACCGGTACGCATTCGAAGTTGGTGCGGGACTGGCGGATGCACACCGACCCACGCGTCACCGCCGACGAGTTGGCGCTGCACCTGCGCGGTCTGATCGGTGCGCACGCCGACGAGGTCACCGGAGTGGCAGCGCTGTCGACTGTTCCGTCCGTGCTGCGCGAGATACGGTCGATGCTCGCCAAGTACTGGGGCCATGTCCCGCACGTTGTCGTCGAACCCGGTGTGCGGACCGGTGTTCCGCTGCTCGTCGACAATCCCAAAGAGGTCGGCGCGGACCGTATCGTCAACAGCCTTGCCGCACATCACTTCTACGACTGCCCGGTGATCATCGTGGATCTCGGCACCGCGACCTGTGTCGATGTCGTCTCGGCCAAAGGCGAATTTCTCGGTGGCGTCATCGCGCCAGGCCTCGAAATTTCGGTGGAGGCCTTGGTCCATGGTGCGTCGCTGCGCAAGCCCGAACTGCTGCGGCCACGGTCCGTATTGGGCAAGAACACTGTCGAATGCATGCAGTCCGGCGCTGTCTTCGGCTTCGCTGGAATGGTCGACGGCTTGGTCCGTCGGGTGCGGGCCGAAGTTCCCGGTTTCGGCGGGTCCGGCGTGGCTGTCATCGCGACGGGGGACAGCGCTCCGCTGATCGTTCCCGAATCTGCGACCATCGAGCATCACGAGCCCGACCTCGCCCAAGAAGGGTTGCGACTGGTGTACGAGCGCAACCTCGCAAAGGGTCGGCTGCGGCACGCCTGAGCCCCGTGCGCGCGTCTAGCCCCCACAGGGGTGAAAATCACTCACAGTTGTAGAAGCGCGTTGAGCTGCTATAGTCGATCGCGTGTCCATCCGCATGAGCGCCCAGGAGTGTTGTCGAGGCTGAATCCTGCCTTGACCATCGACACTTCCTGGAGATTTTCTCATGCTCTCCGTCATTTCTGCTGACACAGGTCTATCCGAAACTCACGACCTCCCCGAGCGGGCGATCGCGTCGGCGCTGCCGACCAGATTTCGCCCTGCCGATCTGCTGCGCATCACCGATCAAGGTGCAGTCGATGTGCTCAACGGCGTATACGACCACTTGCTCCCCGGAAACGGCGTGTGGCCCAAGGATTCTCGCTGGGCAGTGCGGCTGAGTTCCGACGACGACGTGGATGTCTGGTTGATCAGCTGGGTGCCGGACCAATCGACCGAACTCCACGATCACGCCGGCTCGATCGGTGCGCTGACCGTTCTGAGCGGTGCGCTGTCGGAGTTCCGTTGGGCTGGTGAGGATTTGCGTCATCGCACCCTCGAAGCCGGCGATCAGGCATCGTTCCCGATCGGCTGGGTGCACGACGTGATGCGGGCGCCCTCGACCGAGGCCCTCGACGAAGAGTCGCTGGAGCCGACGCTGAGCGTGCATGCCTACTCGCCGCCGTTGACCGCGATGTCGTACTACGAAGTCACCCCCCATAAGACCCTGCGCCGCACGCGCACAGTTCTCACCGACCTGCCCGAGGGAGATCCGAAATGAACATCGATCAACTGCTGGAGCAGGCGCGGACGCGGCTTTCCAGGATCTACGCCTTCCAGCTCCCGGAAGCCCTTGCGCGAGGAGCGATCCTGGTCGACATCCGACCGCAAGCGCAGCGCGAGCGGGAGGGAACGTTGCAGGGTGCGCTCGCTATCGAGCGCAATGTTCTCGAATGGCGTTGCGATCCCACCAGTTCCGCTCACCTCGCGCTTGCGGTCGACCACGACGTCGAGTGGATCATCGTGTGCTCGGAGGGTTACACCTCGAGCCTTGCAGCAGCGGCCCTGCAAGACCTTGGTCTGCACAGGGCCACTGACCTCGTCGGCGGCTACAAGGCGCTCGAAGCGGCCGGACTGCTCGGCGTCGCTGCGCGTGCGCGCCACGTCGGCCGGTTGTCGGAGACCGTCAACGTTGCGTGAGTGAGGCGAAGAACGCTCGGACGTCTGCTACGAGCAGCTCAGGGACCTCCAGAGCAGCGAAGTGGCCGCCCTCTTCGAAATCGCTCCAGTACACAATGTTGTTGAGCTGCTCCGCATATCGGCGGATTGCGACGTCTTGTTCGAACGCCGCGACGCCGGTCGGAACGGGCGATGGAGTGGGCCACGAACCCCCGTGCCCGGATTCGTAGTAGAAGTTGGCCGTCGATCCGGCCGAACCCGTGAACCAATAGAGCGAGATGTTGGTGAGGATCTCGTCACGTGACACCGCGTCTTCCGGCAGCTTCTTGTCGGAGTTGGTCCATTCCTTGAATTTCTCGACGATCCACGCCAATTGACCTGCGGGAGAATCGTTGAGGCCGTAGGCGAGGGTCTGGGGGCGGGTCGCCTGGATCTTGAAGTAGCCGTCCATTTCGACGACCCAGTGCTCCAGCATGCCAACGCGTTTGCGCTCGAGGTCCGTCATCGTTGCCTGGTCCTCCTCGGACACTGGGCCAAGCGGGATGAACCCGAACGACGCCGCATTCACGTGTACGCCGATGACCTTGTCGGGCGCGACTCTGCCCATGTCGGGCGCGATGAAGGCGCCGTAATCGCCACCTTGGACGCCGTAACGCTCGTAGCCGAGCGCCGCCATCAACTCGGTCATCGCCTTCGCGTTCCGCATGCTGCTCCACCCGGTATCCGACAACGGAGTGGAGAACCCGAAGCCCGCGAGGGATGGAATGACGACGTCGAACGCTGCAGCGGGGTCGCCGCCATGGCTTCGCGGATCGGTGAGGGGACCGATCACGTCCAGGAACTCGACGATGGATCCCGGCCAGCCGTGCAGCAGCATCAGCGGAGTCGCGTTTGCCTCAGGCGATTTGATGTGCAGGAAATGGAAAGTCTGACCGTCGATCTCGGCCAGAAACTGCGGATGCTGGTTGATCCGGTCTTCCTTTGCACGCCAGTCGAATTCGTTCGCCCAATAGTCGGCCAGGCCCTTCAGGTAGTCGACAGGGACGCCGCGCTCCCAATCGGTGCCGGGTAGCTGCGCTGCCCAACGGGTGTTGGCCAACCGACTCTTCAGGTCGTCGATTGCGGCCTCGGGAATCTCGATGCGAAACGGGCGGATGTTGCTGACGGTCATCGGGATGCCTCTCGTTTGATCAGAACGGATCGTTCTGTTCAAGAATAACTGAACGGAACGATCCGTTCAAGAGTAGGATCGAAGAATGTCGGATGAACAACCTGCCGTTTCGCGCCGCGGACGGTTCGCGGAAGCACAGCGCAACGATGGCGCGATCCTCGACGCCGCTCGGGAAGTGTTCGTCGCCGACCCCTCGGCGCCGATGTCGGCGGTCGCAAAACGCGCAGGTGTGGGAATCGGCGCGCTGTACAACCGCTATGCCAGCAAGGAGGACCTGCTCGGCACGTTGTGCGGACGCGGTCAGGACATCTATCTCGAGGTCGTGGAGCGCGCGCTCGCCAGCGATGCCGAGCCCTGGGCGACGTACGTCGAGTGTCTCCAGCAATTGGTGGACGCGGATACGCATTCGCTGACCGTGCATCTTGCCGGCACGTTCACGCCCACCCCGGTGCACTTGGCGAAGGCCGAACGAATGCGTGAGCTGGGCATCGAACTCTTCGAGCGAGCAAAAGCAACAGGAAAGATGCGGGACGACGTCACGTTCCTCGACGTCTCCTATTTACTCGAGCTCATCGCAAAATCGACGCTCGGTAGCCCTGCCAGGACCGCCGAGTTGAAGCGTCGGCAACTCGCGATCGTGACCGATGGGCTCGAACGCACCGACGGCGGACCGCTGCCGGGCTCGCCGCCGACCTGGGCGGAGCAAACCGCTCGCTGGGCCATGGAGTAACAGAAGATAAGCTTTGCGGTCGTGAGTGAACCTGACGCGACCGAGGATACCCCCGAGCAGATTCGAATCCGCCTCGCCAAACGCGATCGATTGCTCGAGCAGGGGCGCGATCCTTATCCCGTTTCGGTCGCTCGCACGCACTCGCTGTCCGAAATTCGCGAAATGTTTCCAGATCTCGAACCCGATTCGAAAACTGGGCGCTCGGTCGGTGTCGCGGGCCGTGTGCTTTTTCGCCGCGATGGTGGCAAGTTGTGTTTTGCCACACTCCAAGAGGGCGACGGCACGACGCTGCAAGTGATGATCAGCCTCGCGGGCGTGGGCGAAGAGGCACTCGCGGCGTGGAAGTCGGACGTCGACCTCGGCGATTTCGTCTTTGTTCATGGCGAGGTCATCAGTTCTCGGCGCGGTGAATTGAGCGTTCTAGCTGATGCCTGGGAGATAGCCGCGAAATCGCTGCGACCGCTGCCGGTTGCGCATAAGGAGATGAGCGAGGAATCGCGCGTTCGGCAACGCTACGTCGATCTCATCCTCCGACCGGAGGCGCGCGAAATGGCACGCAAGCGTATTGCGGTCGTGCGCGCTCTTCGGAACGCTCTCGAGCGTCGCGGCTTTCTCGAAGTAGAGACACCTATGCTGCAAACTTTGCACGGCGGCGCGGCGGCCCGACCGTTCGTTACCCATTCGAACGCACTCGACATCGACTTGTACCTCCGGATCGCGCCGGAGCTCTTTCTGAAACGATGCGTGGTCGGCGGAATCGAGAAGGTCTTCGAGATCAATAGGAACTTCAGAAACGAAGGGTCCGACGCGACCCATTCGCCCGAATTTGCAATGCTCGAAACCTACGAGGCGTATGGCACGTATGACGATTCCGCGAAGATGATCCGGGAATTAGTGCAGGAAGTCGCCCAAGAAGCGCTCGGCACGCAGGTCGTCACTCTTGCGGATGGCACAGAATACGATCTGTCCGGTGAGTGGGCAACGGTCGAGATGTACCCGTCGTTGTCCGATTCGATCGGCGTTGCGGTCACGCCCGATACGACCGTTGCGGAATTGCTCGAACTCGCCGAGCGAGTCGGTCTCGAAGTGCCGGAGGGCAAGGGCTACGGTCACGGCAAACTTGTCGAAGAGCTGTGGGAACACCAGTACGGGGACAAACTCCACGCGCCGACGTTCGTCCGCGATTTCCCTGTAGAGACCTCCCCGCTGACGCGGCAACACAGGTCGAAGCCGGGTGTCACGGAGAAATGGGACCTGTACGTTCGCGGGTTCGAATTGGCAACGGGTTATTCGGAATTGGTAGATCCGGTCGTCCAGCGTGAGCGTTTTGTCGATCAAGCGCGATTGGCGTCTGCCGGAGACGACGAGGCCATGGCGCTCGACGAAGAGTTCCTTACCGCAATGGAACACGGCATGCCGCCGACGACGGGTACTGGCATGGGAATCGATCGTTTGCTAATGGCACTTACTGGACTTGGAATCAGGGAAACCATCTTGTTCCCAATTGTGCGGCCACTCGCTCGCTGATCTTCGCGCGATTCCGTGTATATTACTTTCGATTTGTGTTCCGTGGAATTGGGGTACGCTGACCCCGAGCAGTAGGCCTACGATGTAGGTCACTCCATTCGAGAGGAAAGTCATCCCATGGCAAAGAAGGTCACTGTCACCCTCATCGACGATGTGGATGGGGAGGCTCCTGCCGACGAGACGGTCGAGTTCGGTATCGACGGTGTGTCTTACGAGATCGACCTGTCCTCGGCAAATGCAGCCAAGTTGCGGTCGTTGCTCGACGTTTGGGTTTCCAGCGCTCGCAAGGTGAGTGGCCGTCGTAGGGCAGCGAAGCCCACAATTGTTGCCGCCGGTACAAAGAGCCGGGTCTCGGTTGATCGTGAACAAAGCGCAGCTATTCGTGAATGGGCGCGCCGAAACGGACACAAGGTGTCGGCAAGAGGACGAATCTCCGCAGAAATCACGGAAGCCTACAACAAGGCGAAGAAGTGACCTTGTTCGGCAAAGTTCTGTGCAAGTAGTTAACTAATTTTCACAATTTTGCTCGGGGCGCAGGCGGATTTCTCCCGATGATGATCTTTCCTACCTGACGTTGAGCGTCGCACCTGCCGCAGTCGACTAATCAGCAATCCTTCCCGCCGCACCGGCGGCTGTGTCTACAGTCGCCGCGTAGCGCGACGTCACGCACATTCAGCAGTGCGATTTCACGCCTGCCGCAATCGAATCGGTAGCCCACGCCGGCTCTTCGCCGCAGTCAACCAGCCCATGGGCCCGCCGCGCATAGGTGTTCGGCGCCTATTCGTTAACTCCGCTCCGCTCGTAAGCGCACAGGGGGGTGGATATCTCCCCCCTGGGGTGCCTATTGCGTTCGCTTCGTAACGAAGAGGATCAGTGTTAACAAGCGAACGAAATGACCCGAGGAGCACACGAAATGCCGATCACCGCAGAAGCCCCCACCGCAGCCACCCACGCCGCGGGCGCCGATCTGTCCCAGCGCGAAATCGAAATGCTGCGTGAAGAACTGGACGAGCTCGACGCAGAAATCCTGGCCGCAGTCCGCCGGCGCGTCGAGATCACCCGACGCGCCGGCCTGGCCCGAATCGGTGCGGGACTGCCGCAGGTGACTCAGCACTCCGAGATGCAGGTTCTGCGTCGCTTCGAGAAGGAACTTGGTCGCGACGGTGTCAGCTTGGGCATGTTGCTGCTCCGCCTGGGCCGGACTGGCGCTCCCCGTCAGCACTGAACTGAAAGGCCACTGCCTGCACAAATGGGGCCGTCTTGCTGTAATTCCGGCCACGCGGCACGATTGACCTGTGATAAGAGGTCAATGTGTCAGTTCTTGATGGGCCATGCTTGCGATTTGCAGACGAACTCGGACGACAGCAGGAGTTGATGCTGTCGCCCGAACTCCCTCGTGTGACGGTCGGTCGGTCACCCCAAGCCGACGTGCCGTTGACGTGGGACGACGAGGTATCGCGACTGCACGCGGCTATCGAATGGATGGGAACACACTGGACGATCCTCGACGACGGACTGTCCCGCAACGGAACCTTCGTCAACGGCGAACGGCTCGCCGGACGCCGACGCCTGCGTGCAGGCGATCGCATCCGGATCGGCGCAGCGCTGTTGACGTTCCATGAGTTCGGTTCCGGCATCGACGACGTCACCAGGGTCTCGTCGAACCTCGTTCCGACCTTGCGGTCGCTGACCGAAACTCAGCGGTCCGTGCTTGTGGCGCTGTGCCGTCCGTACAAGCACAGCGCGGCGTTCGCGAGCCCTGCTTCGAATCAGCAGATTGCGGCCGAGTTGTTCTTGAGCGTCGATGCGATCAAAACGCACTTGCGGGCGCTGTTCGCGAAGTTCGGTGTCGAGGACCTCCCGCAGAATCAGAAGCGGGTTCGCCTGGCGGAGTTGGCACTACAGAGCGGCGTCATCTCCGAACGCGACCTCTAACCCCTCGTGAGTCTTTTAGGAGTCCAGGGACTCCTGAAAGACTCACGACCGTTTACGCACCGAGTCGGAATTCGCGCGGGCTGACGCCACGTTCGCGTTTGAAAGCTGTGCTGAGGGCGAATGCGCTGCCATACCCAACCTGTCTGGCCACGGCGTCGACGGTCGCATCGGACTCGACCAGCAAATCGGCTGCCAATGCGAGGCGCCACTCGGTGAGGAATGCCATCGGAGATTCGCCGACCAGGTCGGTGAATCTCCGAGCAAGACCGGCTCTGGACAGTCCGCACTCTGTCGCCAAGCTCGCGACCGTCCATGCATGTGCGGGATTGTTCTGCAGAAGCCGCAGCGCCTTTCCGACGACCGGGTCGCCGTAGGCCTGATACCAGGAGGGCGCTTCGTCGCGGGCGAACCAGGCGCGTAGCGCGGCGATCAGCACCAGATCGAGCAAGCGGTCCAGCACGACGCCTTGGCCGGGCTCGTCCCGCTCGACTTCTCGCCCCAGCAGTGCGACGAGCGGGGTGTCGAGTTCTGTCTCGGGCATGACGACGAATGCTGGCAACGCACGCAACAGCCGCTGACTGACCGCGCCGCATGACTCGTAGGTGCCGGTCACCATCATGTTCGGTCCGGCAGGATTGTTGCCCCACTTGCGCACTCCGAGGCTCATCGTCTCGCAGAGCACTTCACCGTCGGGGGTCATCGTGACTTGGCCCGGCGCGATGATGATGTCCGGAGGCGTGTCTGGACGGTCGGCGACCGTGTACGGCTTCGGACCGCGCACGATGACGATGTCACCCGAGCGGATCTCGATCGGCGCACCAGAGTCGGGAACCACCCACGCAGCGCCTCGCATGTTGGCGATGAGCGTCAGCGGTGCCTCGTCTTGAATGCGGAGCGACCAGGGTGGCTTCAGAATCGACTTCATGAAGAACGCGCCGCGGGCGCGTGGTCCCTCGAGCAGGCTGGCTAGCGCGTCCATGACTGAATCGTAGACGCTCGAACATGGAAATGAGCCTTTCAGCGATGGTTCGTCTCGCCATGACGGACTGTAATTGCTGACATGAACACGTTCCGAGCCATCGTCCTCATCGCATCGACGATCAGCACCGGCTTGCTGGCCGGCGTCTACTACTCCTACGCAGTCTCGGTGATGCCTGCGCTGAACCAAGTCGACGACCGCGCGGCCGTGGATGTGATGCAGCGGATAAACGTCGTGATCGTCAATCCGGTTTTCATGCTCAGCTTTCTGGGCGCACCGGTCGTCACGGCAGTCATCGCAGGAATGCTGTTCGGCAAGGACATGCCGTCCGTGCTGGCGTGGGTCGGAGCGGCCGCGGTACTGAACATCGTCGGCACACTAGTCAGCTTCGCCTTCAACATTCCGCTCAACAACCAGCTGGACGCGGCGGGCAAAGCGGTGTCGATCGCGGACCCCGCGAATGTCTGGTCCGAATTCATCACCTCGTGGGTCCGCTGGAACATCGTCCGCGGTCTCGCGCATACAACCGCATTCGGCTGCTTGATCTGGGCGTTGGTGCAGTACGGCCGGGTACGGACCTAGGCGGCGAGCGCGAGTTGGGCGGCCTCGGCATTGCCGGGGCCGCTCACGCGTGCGAGAAGGCGGGCAAGCGCGTCGGCAACTTCGGCGGGCTGCTCGAGGATGACCGAGTGGCCTGCGCCGTCGACGACAACCAGGTCGGAGAAGGCGACACCGCTCGCCATCGCAACCGAGTGCGACGGAGGAGTCATCAGGTCGGCCGAGCCGCAGAGGACGAGCGTCGGGATCTCCGAGAGGGATTCGAGCGTTGCCGACTCGTCGTAGGTCATGAACGAACGCAGGAACGTCGCCATCGTGACGATCGGCGTCTTGTTGTGCATCGCGTTCGCGAGCGCGAGAACGCGCGGGCTGACTTTGCGGTCACCGAACTCCGCGGACCGAATGACGGGCGCGAAGATCTTGCACGCCATCAGCTTCGCGCGCTGCATGGCGCGGGGTGCGACGCGGACGCTGGCCTGGAACAACGAGACGACGGGGTTGCGGAGCAGGCGGCCGAAGCCGGCTTCGGCGACACCAGACGCGGCGGTCGCGATCAGTGCGATACCGACGATGCGGTTGCCGATCTCCTGCGGGAACTGCCGGGCGTAGGTCAATGCGGTCATGCCGCCCATCGAGTGGCCGACGAGAACGACAGGTCCGGTCGGGGCGACGACACCGAGGACCGTGTGCAGGTCGCGGCCGAGCTGTTCGATCGTGTACGTGGCTGCCGCGGCATCGGAGGAGCTGCCGTGACCGCGGTGGTCGAAGTTGACGATGCGTGCATCGGCGTACTGCTTGGTCAAAGCGCTGCGAACGTAGGTCCAGGACTGCGAGCCCAAGCAGTGACCGTGCAGGAGGACGACGGTCATGGGCGCGTTCATCGGACCGATTTCGCGAACTGCGAGCTTCGCGCCGTCTTGCGTCACGACCGTGGCACGACGTTCCACCTGGGCGGCGATTGTGCTGGTGATCGACATTTCGGGCTCCGGGTCTGCGCGGTGGGTGGGCAACTTCCACTCTGCGCCGAAGAGTTCCGCGTCATAAGCACCCCGAGAGGTTGGTCCGAGCACCCCGGGGGTGCGGGTATGTCCACCTTTGGGGGGCCGGGAGGTCGTTGTTCGCTGCGGGCGTACAAATGCGGAAACGAATGTCGTACCTGCGGCGTTAACTACATAAGCTGGCACGATCGGTCCACCTAAATGGGTGGACGCTCGGCGGGTCGAAACCTCGGCAACTACAGTAGGGACGGGGTACTGGATCCGGAGGCAGTGCCGGGCTGAAGTGAGGGAGAGCGATGTTCGAGAGGTTTACAGACCGCGCGCGACGCGTCGTCGTCCTGGCCCAAGAAGAGGCCCGGATGCTCAACCACAACTACATCGGCACCGAGCACATCCTCCTGGGTCTCATTCATGAGGGCGAGGGCGTTGCTGCGAAGTCGCTGGAGTCGTTGGGGATTTCCCTCGAAGGTGTTCGTAGCCAGGTCGAGGAGATCATCGGTCAGGGCCAGCAGGCTCCGTCCGGCCACATTCCATTCACGCCGCGTGCCAAAAAGGTGCTCGAGCTCAGCCTCCGCGAGGCGCTGCAGCTCGGTCACAACTACATCGGCACCGAGCACATCCTGCTTGGCCTGATCCGTGAGGGTGAGGGCGTTGCAGCGCAGGTCTTGGTCAAGCTCGGTGCAGATCTGAATCGCGTGCGTCAGCAGGTCATTCAGCTGCTCTCGGGTTACCAGGGCAAGGAGCCGTCGGAGTCCGGCAGCAGCCGTGGCGAGACGGGTACACCGTCCACCTCGCTGGTGCTCGACCAGTTCGGTCGCAACCTGACGCAGGCAGCGCTGGAAGGCAAGCTCGACCCTGTCATCGGCCGCTCGAAGGAAATCGAGCGTGTCATGCAGGTGCTGAGCCGCCGTACCAAGAACAACCCGGTTTTGATCGGTGAGCCCGGCGTCGGTAAGACGGCGGTCGTCGAGGGCTTGGCTCAGGCCATCGTCAACGGCGAGGTTCCCGAGACGCTGAAGGACAAGCAGCTCTACACCCTGGACCTCGGTTCCTTGGTTGCAGGCTCGCGCTACCGCGGTGACTTCGAAGAGCGCCTGAAGAAGGTCCTCAAGGAGATCAACACCCGTGGCGACATCATCCTGTTCATCGACGAGCTGCACACGCTGGTCGGTGCAGGCGCGGCCGAGGGCGCGATCGACGCGGCCTCGATCCTGAAGCCGAAGCTGGCCCGTGGCGAACTGCAGACCATCGGCGCAACCACCCTCGACGAGTACCGCAAGTACATCGAGAAGGACGCTGCGCTCGAGCGCCGGTTCCAGCCGGTCCAGGTCGGCGAGCCGACGGTCGAGCACACGATCAGCATCCTCAAGGGGCTGCGCGATCGCTACGAGGCACACCACCGCGTGTCCTTCACCGACAGCGCACTCGTTGCAGCGGCGACCTTGGCCGACCGCTACATCAACGATAGGTTCTTGCCCGACAAGGCGATCGACCTGATCGACGAGGCCGGTGCGCGCATGCGCATCCGTCGCATGACCGCTCCGCCGGACCTGCGCGAATTCGACGACAAGATCGCCGACGCGCGCCGGGAGAAGGAATCCGCGATCGACGCGCAGGACTTCGAGAAGGCCGCGCGGCTACGCGACAAGGAGAAGTCGCTCGTCGCTCAGCGTGCAGAGCGCGAAAAGCAGTGGCGTTCGGGTGATCTCGACGTCATCGCCGAGGTCGACGACAACGAGATCGCCGAAGTGCTCGGTAACTGGACCGGCATTCCGGTGTACAAGCTGACGGAAGAAGAGACAACCCGTCTGCTGCGCATGGAGGACGAGATCCACAAGCGGATCATCGGCCAGGAGGATGCCGTCAGGGCCGTCTCCAAGGCGATTCGCCGGACCCGTGCAGGGCTCAAGGATCCGAAGCGTCCGTCGGGCTCGTTCATCTTCGCCGGTCCGTCCGGTGTCGGTAAGACCGAGCTGTCGAAGGCTTTGGCGAACTTCCTGTTCGGCGACGACGATGCCCTCATCCAGATCGACATGGGCGAGTTCCACGACCGCTTCACCGCGTCGCGGCTCTTCGGTGCTCCTCCCGGATACGTCGGCTACGAAGAGGGTGGCCAGCTCACCGAGAAGGTCCGCCGCAAGCCGTTCAGCGTCGTGCTGTTCGACGAGATCGAGAAGGCGCACCAGGAGATCTACAACACGCTCCTACAGGTGTTGGAGGACGGTCGGCTCACCGACGGTCAGGGTCGAACGGTCGACTTCAAGAACACCGTCCTGATCTTCACCAGCAACCTCGGTACGTCCGACATCTCGAAGGCAGTCGGCCTCGGCTTCACGCAGTCCGCCGAAGGCAGCAACTACGACCGCATGAAGCAGAAGGTCAACGACGAGCTGAAGAAGCACTTCAGGCCGGAGTTCCTCAACCGTATCGACGACGTCATCGTGTTCCACCAGCTCACGACCGACCAGATCGTTCAGATGGTCGACCTGATGATCGCGCGAGTCGGCAGGCAGTTGGCTGGCAAGGACATGACGATGGAGCTGACCGACAAGGCGAAGTCCTTGCTCGCGAAGCGCGGCTTCGACCCGGTACTCGGTGCTCGGCCGCTGCGCAGGACCATCCAGCGCGAGATCGAGGATCAGCTCTCCGAGAAGATCCTGTTCGGCGAGATCAGCCCAGGGCAGGTCGTTCTGGTCGATGTCGAGAACTGGGACGGCGAAGGTGCAGGCGAAGACGCCAAGTTCACCTTCAAGGGCCAGCCGAAGGCATCTCTGGTCAAGGTCGAGGAAAAGCCGGTCGTTGCGCTTGCGGGCGCAGCAGAAGGCATCGCCGAAGGCGAGTAACAACTAGAACAACCGAAAGGGCCCCCAATGTGGGGGCCCTTTCGTCATGCGTTGGCGTGTAGCTGCGCGAGCACAGGAACGAACGCGTCGGCCAGCTCACCTGGCACCAGGAATTCGTCGATGCCGAATCGGTCCCGCAGCTCGGTCAATTCGGCGACGGCTTCCGCTGGATCGCCACTGATGACACCTGCCGCGCCTGCCGCTCGCAATTCGGCGGCAGAGAGACCGAACTTGGACGCGGTGAACTGCGGCAGGCGATCGCCGACTCCCACGATCTGAAAGCCGATCGGCAGGTCGGCGTTCGCTGCGGACCTGATGTTGTCGACCAGCGGAGCGAGATCGGCCACTGTGGCCTGCGGCTGAGCCGCCAGGGAGATCCGGTCTGCGTAACCGACAGCGTCGGCCAACAGGCGCGGACCGGACGCGGCGACGATCACCGGCGGCATCGGGTCCACAGCTTCGCGTACCGCTGCGACGGTTTCCGCAACCTGTCTGCGTCGCTCACCGGGCGTGCCCCACGCCATCCCTAGCTTCGCCGCGTCCAGCTCACCACCTGGACGACCGGCACCGATACCGAGCTCGAACCGCCCGTCCGACAGCAACTGCAACGCGGCAACTTCTCGCGTCGTTGCCCCAGGATGGCGCAGCGGCGCAGCCAACACCCACGGCCTGAGCTTGATCGTCGACGTCACCGCGGCGGCAGCGGCGAGCGCGGGCATCGGTGAGGTGGTGAACGTCGTATCGGGCAGCAGCACGCTCGAGAAGCCCTGCCGCTCAGCTCGCTGGACCGCAGCGGTCCAGTCCGCCGCAGTCCGCGGCACGACGATGATTCCGAAGGAGAACGCGTTAATGTTCATGATTCGAGCTTGCCCGGATCGGGACTGCGAAGCATCGGCCGCGCGTCGTTGTTTGCGCTACGTCCACACACGTACTTGTGAGCGGGCTATTCCTGCCAACCCGGCCGAACCAGGCCGAATTCGTATGCCATGACGACCAATTGGGTGCGGTCTCGAGCACCGAGCTTGAGCAGAATTCGGCTGACGTGCGTGCGAGCGGTGGCGGGGCTCATGAAGAGCCGGGTGCCGATTTCGGCATTCGTGAGACCCTCGGCGACGAGCACCATGACCTCGCGTTCGCGCTCGGTCAGTTCGTCGAGTTGCGTCGTCGGGGGAGCCGCCTTCGCATGCGCAGCGAACTCGGCGACGAGGCGACGGGTGACGCCGGGGGAGAGCAGCGCATCGCCGGCAGCCACAACACGGACCGCACGGACCAAATCCGCCGGCTCGGTGTGTTTGACCAGGAAACCCGTTGCGCCTGAGCGCATTGCTTCGAAGACGTACTCGTCCATTTCGAAGGTCGTCAGAACGACCACCTTCACGTCTGCGAGGTCAGGGTCGTCGGCGATCATACGCGTCGCGCCGAGACCGTCGAGTATCGGCATCCTGATATCCATCAGGACGACGTCGGGGATCAATTTGCGCGCGAGGCGGACCGCTTGTTCGCCATTGTCGGCCTCACCGACGACGTCGATGCCGTCCTGTGCGTCGAGTAGCGCGACGAAGCCAGCGCGTACCAGAGCCTGATCGTCGGCCACGACCACACGAATCGTCATCGATCCTCCTCGCTTCCGATAGGTAGCCGAGCCTCGACCCGAAATCCGCCGCCTCGTCGCGGGCCTGCGGACAGCTCTCCGCCGAGCGCGCGTGCGCGTTCGATCATGCCGCGAATGCCGTTGCCGCCGCTTACTTTCGGGCGTCCGTCACCGGCCGATCCTCCGTTGTCGACCTGGACGACAAGCAATGTTGGCGAATACTGCACTGTCACAACAGCTGCGGCCTCGGTGGAATGGCGGGCAACATTGGTCAACGATTCCTGGATGATTCTGGCTGCGGCGACATCGACAACGCTGGGTAGTCGAAATGCTTTGCCTTCGATCGATGTTCGGACGGCGATCCCTGCGGACCGCGCGCGCTCGACGACGGCATCGAGATCCGCGATGCTCGGCGCGGGTGCGGTCGGCGCGCGGTCTGCACCCGTGCGAATCGCGTTCAGCAAAGAATGGACCTCACCGAGCGCGTCCCGGCTCGCCGTCTTGATCGCGGCCAATGCCGTCGCGGCTTGCTCGGGCTTGCGTTCGAGTAGTTCGAGCGCGACCGACGATTGCACATTGATCAGCGAAAGGCTGTGCGCAAGAACGTCATGCAACTCGCGGGCAATCGCGAGACGTTCTTCACTCGCCCGTCGTAACCGCTCTTCCTCGGCGCTACGCAGCGATGCTTGTTTGCGTTGGCGGCGCGCGAGTAGGACCGCTCGACGTTGGCGAATCCCTTCCGCCGCAGCCACCAAGACCGTCAACCACGCCGCAATGCCAAGGGCGGCCCACCAATTCGGGGTGCGGTCGCTGATCAGCGCCGGCACCGGCCACACGAAGAACAAGTATCCCGCTGGTATCAAAGCGTATGTGGGCCAACGTGATCCTTGGACCGCGGCGGTAAGGAATGCCACGACGAGCGACAGGAAGATCGGTCCGTAGCCGTAACGGGTGACGTATGCCGCCGCTGCCGCGATCGCGATGAAGAGAACCAGCAGCGGTAGCCGTCGACGCAGCAGGAGGGCGGCAGGTCCGATCGCCAACAGGACGTAGCCCCACCAGTCCAGGGGGCTGGCGAGCGTCTGGCTGGCGTTGGCGCCGCGACTGCCGACCAATTGGAGTACCGCCACCACGAGCGCCACGCCCCAGTCGGCTGGGCCGAGTTCGCGAAGTCGCATATCCGCAAGGTAGTCCGCGGGTGCGTCACATGTCGTCGGTCTGCGTACGTAGTCGCAGTGTCGCCTTCAGACGGATGTAGGAAACCTGCCCACGGTCGAGGCTTTGCCTATGAGAAATCGAATCGTGTCGACCGACAAGTTGACCAAACGCTATGGCGAGCACACCGCCGTCGATGCCGTGAGTATGACCGTCGACCGCGGCGAGATCTACGGCTTCCTCGGACCCAACGGCGCGGGCAAGACCACCACGCTGCGCATGCTCGTCGGGCTGATCACGCCGACCAGCGGCGCCGCGACTGTGCTCGGCCACCGGCCGGGCGATCCGGAGGCGACAACGCGGACCGGTGTGCTCATCGAAGGACCGGGGTTCTTTCCCTACCTGTCCGGTCGCGACAATCTGCGCGTCATGGCTCGCTATCGAGGCTTGACCGACCGGCATGTCGACGAAGCGCTGGGCCGAGTCCGGCTGACCGATCGCGGCGGTGACAAATTCCGGACCTATTCGCTCGGTATGAAGCAGCGACTCGGGGTCGGTGCTGCGCTGCTCGGTGAGCCGGACCTGCTGATTCTCGACGAGCCGACGAACGGCCTCGACCCCGCGGGTATGGCGGAGATGCGGGAGCTGATCGTCGAACTCGCCGATTCCGGGCACACCGTGGTGCTGTCGAGTCACATGTTGAGCGAGGTGCAGGAGATCTGCCACCGCGTCGGCGTGATCTCGGGCGGGAAGTTGCTCGTCGAGTCGACCGTCACCGAGTTGCGCGGTGCGACAACCCTTTTCCTTCGAGCGAATCCGCTCGAGGTGGCCTTTCCCGCGGTACAGCGGGTGTCGCGTCGAGCCCTGCTCACCGGCAACGGAATTCGGGTCGATATCGGCGCCGACCACGCGCCTGCAGTGGCGCGGGCGGTCGTCGAATCGGGTGCGGACCTCCTCGAACTGCGTGCAGACGAGAGGTCCCTGGAAGAAGTGTTTTTCGAAATGACAGCTACCGAAAAGGAGATGGTGAAATGAACAGCCTGCTCGCAACCACCAGAGCCGAGGCGTTGCGACTACGCAAATGGCCCGCATTCTGGATCCTGCTCGGCACCTGGATCGTCCTGAACCTGACCTTCGTCTACGTGTTCAACTACATCGCCTACAAGACCGGTGACGCGGGCAAGATGTCGAACGGACTGCCGCGCGATGCCCTCCTCCAGCAGATGCTGCCCACCGCGGTCCCTGAATCGTTCACGCAGGGCATGGCCATGTTCGGCGGCGCCCTCATGCTCATCCTCGGCGCGCTGGCCGTCGGCAGCGGCTACGGCTGGGGAACCTGGAAGACCGTCTTCACACAAGGACCCAAGCGCACCGAGGTGGTCGGTGGAACCCTGGTAGCGCTGGCTGTCACGGTCGCAGCGCTGGTGCTCGCGGCCTTCGTGATCGACGTGTCCGTGGCGAGTGTGATCGCACTGTCGGAGTCGCAATCAGTCGACCTGCCGTCGATCAGCCAGTCGCTGAACGGAATCGGCTCGGGGATCATGATTCTCGGCATGTGGACGCTCGGCGGGGTGCTGATCGGCGCAATCGCGCGGGGACCCGCTTTAGCAGTCGGCCTCGGCCTGGTGTGGGTGCTCGTCGTGGAGAATCTGCTGCGCGGTGTCGCCGCAATCCTCGGACCGCTGCAGACGGTCACCGACTACCTTCCGGGCACGGCGGCCGGATCGCTCGCGGGCGCGATGCGGACCGTTCAAGGCGAGCCGGTGCCGGGAGTGCTCGACATTCTGAGTCGGTCCGAATCGCTTGTGGTGCTTGGTATTTATCTGGTGGCCTTCGCCGCCGGAACGATCCTGTTGATTCGTCGGCGCGACCTTATCTGAGCGACGAGCGGGGAGTAGGTTCGATCGCGAAAGCCAACCCCTCGAAAGGACGCGACATGCCAACTCGCACCGCCAAGACAGCCTGGACCGGAGGATTGCAGGACGGATCAGGGCAGGTCGAACTAGCCAGCTCCGGGCTTGGCTCGTTCGACGTGTCCTTCCCGAAACGAATCGCGGATGCAGCCGACGGGACGACGAGTCCCGAAGAACTGATCGCGGCGGCACATTCGTCCTGCTTCGCGATGGCGTTGTCGGGCGGAATCGCCGCGGCAGGCGGTACGCCACAAAGCCTCTCGGTGACGGCAGACGTGTCTATCGGTCCGGACCCGGCGGGCGGCCTCCGCCTCACCGGGATCAAGCTGACCGTTCGCGGCAAGGTCGATGGCCTCGACGCGGCAGGCTTTGCCAAGGCGGCCGAGGAAACGAAGGTCGGCTGCCCGGTCAGTAAGGCACTGACCGGCGTCGAGATCACGCTGGACGCAGCGCTGGAGTCCTGAAATACCGTCGTGCGTCGCGCTGGTACATCGACACCAGCGCGACGATCACGGCGACCACATGCACGAACCGCGCAACGCCGATAGCTACGGACTGAGCGGTCAGGTCGTCGACAAGTTCGCCGAACCCGTTCGCGGACAACGTCGCCGCCATCGGTTCTGCGAGCAACGATGCGAGGCCGACCGTGCCGAGCCCAATGGCGAGTGCGGTGCGCGCCCAACGGTCGCCGGCTCGCATTCGAATGGCGACAGCGAAGACCGCCGCGTAGACAGCGACCCGGATCCCCAGACCCAGTGACGGCGTAAGCCCCTCTCGCACGGTCGCTTCAGCGACGCCTGCGAGAAGGGCTACGACGATCATGCGGAATGCCCGAACGACGGTCCGGGGCGGCTGGGCTACGAGTGCGGCATCGGGCATGCCCCGATGGTGCGCGGCTCGTAACCCGAGCGGCATCACCCTCCGGTAGCGGCCCTTGCTGGTACTGCGGTATTACGGCGACCAGCGCGCTCGGTGAGGAACGCAAACGCCAACCCGAGGCTGATCCACAACGTCGCCTGCGTTGCCAGCGAGGAGACCCTGAACTGCCAGAGCAGCGACGCGGGGAAGTCTGCGCCGACCTCGTTGATTCCGGGGAGCAACACGTACCCGAGTCCGACGACGACGAGGAACGCCGCAAACGGCGCGATCAGTCGGACCGTGAACTGTTGCGCCGCGACAACCTTCGATACGTAAGCGGCGATAGCCACGGCTGCCAGCCCGAGCACAACAGCGGCAAGCCACAGCAGCGTGCGTTTGTTGATCGTGTCCGGATCGCCGACCGCTGGCGGATTGGCCGGGTATTTGAAGAACGGCACTGCCTCGATCGCCAACCAGCCAGCCGTCGCAAGAGTTATCGCGAGAACCGGTCCGGAGACGTTGATCTGTCTCCGGGCGTAGTGCGCCACAGACGCGAAGATCGCGCCCAGGGCAAGGCCTGCCAAGGCAGTGGCAAGGAACAGGCCACCTCGCTGGCCGTCGCGGCTGACGAGGGGCGCGTCTTCGTCGCCGTGCGAGTGCCCAGCCGGTGCGTCAGCCTCGTGATGTTCGGCAGCAGCGTTCGCTTCTTCGATTGCGATGGCCGCATCGACGCGCGGTTCACCGAGCCCGAAAGCAACACCGCCTGCGAGCAGGCCTGCAATGAGCCCAGCGAGCAACCCGCGGATGAGTAGCTCTTTGAGCGTTCCGGTCAGTGGCACGGTAGCCCCAGCAAATGGCGTCCGTCGTGCATCAACTCGTGCAGGTACAGACCGCTGCGTGAGATGGCGCCCTGGTCGAAGCCGACCAGATACAGCGTCAACAGTGCAAGCAGCACCACGCCGACCGAGATAAGCAACGCCGTCAACGGCTCAGTGGTCCGTGCGGGCGAATGGGCGATTGCCATCGAGTTCCTCCTGGGATTGCGCGTCCCGTTCGTGAGATGTGTTGGCGCGAGGGTCTGGCTCTCCAGCGACTAGCGCCGGTCTCACAGTGGCGCGACCGCTCCGGATTCACACCGGTAATTCCCACATCGCCAACACGGTTTGTCTCGCGAACTTTTGCACCGAAGTTGTCGCCGTGTCAATTGGCAACAACTGCAGGAGTATCGAGCGCGATCCGCTATTTCGCTGCGACGTCGAGCACGACTTCGAATTCGAGCAGCGAGGCACCGGTGGATACCGGCTTTGCTCGCTCGCCCGAATGCGCCTCGCGAGCCGGACCGTTCACCCATGCTTGGAACGACTCTTCCGAATCCCATTGGGTCACAACGAAGTACCGGTTGTCGCCCTTGACCGGCCGAAGCAGCTGAAAGCCGAGGAAGCCGGGCGAGTTTTCCACCGCATGCGCGCGGTGCGCGAAGCGCTTCTCCAGTTCGGGGCCAGCACCCTCGGGAACTTCGATTGCATTGATCTTCACAACGGCCATGGGTTGCAGGTTACTCGCGGGCGCGTCGTCGCTAGCGTGGAGGAGATGACGCTTCACGACGAGGGTGGCTCAGGCCCGCCGATACTGCTGCTGCACGGGCTCATGGGCAGCGCGCGGACCTGGTCGCGGCACGTGCCGTGGCTGCGCGAATTCGGGCATGTCTACACGTTCGACGCCGCTGGGCATGGCAGGCCTGCGCCCGCACAGTTGACCACCGAGGCGTTCGTCGACGACCTCGCTTCGGCAGTCGAGTCGCTCACCGAGCCGATGGTCGTCATCGGGCATTCGATGGGCGCTTTGCACGGGTGGTGCTACGCCGCACGGTATCCGGACAGAATTCGCGGAATCGTCGTCGAAGACATGGCACCCGATTTTCGCGGCGGAACTGCAACCCATTGGGCTGCGATGATTGCCGCATGGCCGCAGCCATTCCCGACCCCCGACTCCGTTCTGGAGTTCTTCGGTCCGGTCGCCGGCCAGTATTTTCTCGATTCGTTCACTCGCCGTGACGACGGCTTTCACCTGCATGGTTCGGTAGCGACATTTCGCGATATTTCCGAAGAATGGGGTACGCGCGAATTCTGGAGTCAATGGCTGACGATTAGTGCGCCTGCTTTGGTGATCGAAGCCGAATACACCATCACTTTGCCGAACCAGATGCGACGAATGGCGAACGAGCATCCCGCCGCCACGTACGTCCGCATCGCCGATGCCGGCCATCTGGTGCACGACGACCAACCCGAGCGATATCGCGACGCCGTCTCGGCCTTCTTGCAAACCCTCTGAGTCAGCCTTCGCCTGCGAGGGCGAACAAACCGTCGTCGGTCTGCTCGATCAGTCCGTCGACGAGCAACGAGTCGAGGGCGCGGTCCCGTTGGGCGGGGTCGGTCAGCCACGCCAGATCGAGCCTCGCGCGTTCGACGGGTGCGTGGCTGTCGCGCAACACGTCCAGCAGCCTGCCCCGCGCCTGCCGGTCCGTTCCTTCGAACTTCTGCGCGCGACGAATCTCGGTGCCCGCCGGCTTACCGGCGGCGACCCATGCGCAGCGTGGCAGGGGACAGTCGTCGCAGCGCGGTGATCGGGCAGTGCACACGGTGGCGCCCAATTCCATCAGCGCGGCTGAGAAGGTCGCGGCCCGACGACGGTCGGTAGGCAGCAGTGCCGAGACGTCGGCGAGATCGGCTGTCGTAGAGGGATTTCCGGCGTTCGCACGGCCGTGGACGGCGCGTGCGACGACTCGTCGCACATTCGTGTCGACGACGGGAACGCGCGCGCCATAAGCGAAACACGCGACCGCTCTAGCCGTATAGGCGCCGACGCCCGGCAACGTCAGCAGCGTGTCGACATCGGCCGGCGCCACATCGCCGAAGTCGTTCGCCAGTACCCCGGCGCACTGATGCAGCCGCAGCGCACGTCGGGGATAGCCGAGCTTGCCCCACGCTCGAAGTACCTCGGCTTGCGACGACGCCGCCATCGCCGACGGCACCGGCCACCGCCGTACCCATTGCTCCCAAATGGGCGCCACGCGGACAACGGGGGTCTGCTGCAGCATGATCTCGCTCATCAAGACCTGCCAGGCCGTCACGCCGGACCGTCGCCACGGCAGGTCGCGCGCATGCGAGTCGAACCACCGAATCAGCGTTCCGGCTTCGATCGTCACGACCTCACAACCTCTTTTCGCGCGTTGTGCAGCAGAGTTGCCGGAGGTTTAACGCGCCATACTCGCTGGTAACGTGCCATCTGTGCAGAATGGCCTTATGCCGAATACGAATCCCATAACCGCGTGGAAAGCCCTCAGAGAAGGCAACGAGCGCTTTGTCAACGGTCGTCAGCTGCATCCTAGCCAGGGGATTCTGCATCGCGCCAAGCTCGTGGAAGGCCAGCACCCGACAGCAGTCATCTTCGGCTGCGGCGATTCTCGGGTCGCGGCCGAGATCATCTTCGACCAAGGTCTCGGCGACATGTTTGTCGTCCGCACCGCAGGTCACGTCGTCGACAGCTCGGTTCTCGGCTCGATCGAATACGCCGTCGAGTACCTGAATGTTCCGCTGATCATCGTGTTCGGACACGACGGTTGCGGCGCGGTGAAGGCCACCATCGACGCGATCGACAACGGCAACATCCCGGTCGGCTTCGTGCGCAGCATCATCGAGCGCGTGACGCCGTCGATCCTTCTGGGGCGTGCCGAAGGCCTGACCACGGTCGACGAGCTCGAAACTCGCCACGTCATCGAGACCGGCAAGTTGCTCATGGAACGCTCCCAGGTCATATCCCGCAAGGTGGCCGCAGGTACCGCCGCAATTGCAGGCGTGACGTACAAACTCGCGGACGGCAGGGTGCAATTGCAGGCGTCCGTCGGCGATATCGGCGAGATTTCCTGATCGAAGTGTGACGCGGAACGATACCGACACGCCGCGTCAGGTCAGACATACCAAGCGTCGCAGCACCTACCGTGTAAACGTGTTGGAACCTATCGGACCGCTGCCACCTGAAATCTATTGGCGACGACGAGCACTCGCGATCGGCGTCGCCGTCGTCGTGGTGGTCTTGTTCGTTTGGTTGATCAGCTCCCTCGGCGGCGGCGATTCGCCGGAAACGGCAAACACCGCGGTCAGCGCCGATGTGACCGTGCCTTCGGCCGCGCCGACATCTGCTGCCATCGACACCGGTGTTCCAGGTCAGAACAACACCGATTCCACCCCGAGCGCCCAGCAGTCGTCGTCTCCGGCGACGACAAACGGGCAGCAGCCGGTGGCGGTGACGCCTGGCCAATGCGCCGACCAATCGTTGGCGGTCAAGGCGACAGTCGAACACCCCACCTATCGCGTCGGTGAGAAGCCGAAATTCGGGCTGGTCATCACCAATATCGGCACCACACAATGCGAGCGCGACCTCGGAGCCGGGCAGCAGCTGTTCGTGTACACGATCGACGGAGCAACACGACTGTGGTCCAACACCGACTGCTACCCGCCCACAGATCCGCTGATCAAGTCCCTCAAGCCGGGCGAGCAAGCGCTGTACTCGGTCGACTGGTCCGGCACGACGTCACAGCCCGAATGCCAGGGTGAACGGGTCGCGGTGGGGCCTGGGGCTTACACCGTCGTCGCGCAGCTCGGGGCGATCAAGAGCACGCCGGAACCGTTCAACATCGGCTAGCTACGAACCTGCCAGGCTCGATTCGATGATTCGCGACAATCCTTCGCGCAGATGGCGCGCGGATTGCTGACCGATACCGTCGACCGCTTCGAGATCCGGCGCAGTCGCGGCAAGAACGCCCTGCAGCGTCCCGAACGAGCCGACGAGCCGGTGCACCTGATGGAAAGCCAGCCGTGGGACGTGAGTCAGCACGCGGTAGCCCCGGGGATTCATCGGCATGTCGAGTGCTTCGATATTCGCCGGGTAGCCGAAAACCTGCGCCAAGGTGGTCAGGTCCAGCAGGTCGACGTCGGTAAGCGCATCGATGGCTTCCAGCGTCTCGTCGATCGTCTGGCCGCTCGGCGGCTCCGGGGCAGCGAGGTAGTCGCGGACCAGCAGTTGCCGAGCGAACTCGTGATCGCCGACCAGTTCCTCCAACTGAAGCGCGAGCTGGCGGCCGTCGGTGCCCAGTTCCAGCACGTCCTGCTCGATTTCGACCGAGATTCGGCGCACCATTTCGAGCCGCTGGACCACGGTGAGTGCGTCGCGCAAGGTGGCGAAATCTTCGATCTCGACGATCGACAGCTGCCGGGTCACGGCGTCCAGGCGCGCCTTGTAGCGCTCCAGCGTCGCAACCGCCTGGTTCGCCCTGGAAAGAATCGTTGCCGACCCGGAGATGACGTGGCGGACACCTGCGACGTACACGCTGACGATGCTCATCGACTGGCTGACGGAGACGACCGGGAAATCGGTTTGGACAGAAGTGCGCTCAGCGGCGCGGTGCCGGGTACCCGATTCGACGGTCGGGATCTTCGGGTCCGGAACCAGCTGCACGTTCGCGCGGACAATCCGCTTTCCGTCGGTGGACAGGACGACAGCACCGTCCATTTTCGACAGTTCACGCAATCGAGTCGGTGCGAATTCGACGTCGAGTTCGAAGCCGCCGTCGCAGATTGCTTCGACCCGTTCGTCGAAACCGAGAACGATGAGTCCACCCGTGCGACCACGCAGAATTCGCTCGAGGCCTTCGCGTAGAACCGTTCCTGGCGCGAGGCGAGAAATGGCATCACGAAGTGCGGCCGACCCGGCTTCCTCCATGTGCCCTCTTTCTCCAACGCCAGGTCTCCGTGACCGTGCTCACTCCCAAGATTACCTATGCCGGGAATGCGCGCGCGCCGGCGGCGGAGAGACTAGCGTGCGAGCGCGCAGAATTCGGCCATTGTTTATGCGGGGCTATTTGTTTTGCAATCCTGATATTGCCAGGGCATCAAGCAGATTCGCGATCGGTATTGCCTTGATCCCGGCTGGTAGCGGCCCAGGATCGGGCGGCACCAAAGCGTGGGTGAACCCGAGTCGAGAAGCCTCGGCGAGACGTCTGCCGATGCCTGAAACCCGCCGGACCTCACCAGCCAGCCCGACCTCGCCGATCACGATGTACCCCTCGCGCAGCGGCCGCTCACACAACGCCGACGCGAGCGCGACGGCAAGCGCCAAGTCTGCTGAAGGCTCGGTCATGCGCATGCCGCCGACCGTCGCCGTGTAGACCTCGTGCTTGGCAAACTTTACGCCGCAACGGCTTTCGAGCACTGCAAGGAGCATTGCGACGCGATTGCTGTCGAGCCCGCTGACCGCGCGGCGTGGCGTTGCCATCGTCGACTCGACGACCAGCGCCTGCACTTCGCCGAGCAATGGCCGTTTGCCGTCCATGGTGACCGTGACCGCCGTGCCGGGGACCGATTCGGTGCGGTGGTGCAGGAACAACCCTGACGGGTCGGTGACGCAGACGATGCCGTCTTCCCGGAGTTCGAAGCATCCGACCTCGTCGGCAGTGCCGAAGCGGTTCTTCACCCCGCGGACCATGCGCAATGTCGAATGCCGGTCGCCTTCGAAGTTGAGCACGACGTCGACCAGATGCTCCAGCGAGCGTGGTCCGGCGATGGCGCCGTCCTTGGTTACGTGGCCGACCAGCAGCACGGCGATGCCGGTCGCTTTCGCGAGTGAGGTGAGTGCCGTGGTGATTGCCCGGACCTGCGTGACGCCGCCGACGACTCCCTCGACGTCGGCCGCTGTCATCGTCTGCACCGAATCGATGACGAGCAGGGTCGGTTGCACCTGCTCGACGTGCCCGAGAATCATCGACAGGTCGGATTCCGCAGCGAGGTACACCCGCTCGTGGACTGCACCTGTGCGGTCCGCCCGCATCCTGACCTGCCCGGCAGATTCCTCTGCGGTGACGTAGAGCGAGCGGTCTTCGGTGGAGCGGCGTGCCCAGTTGTGTACTACCTCCAGCAGCAGAGTCGACTTGCCGACGCCGGGCTCCCCGGCCAGCAGAACGACGGAACCAGCGACGAGACCACCGCCGAGAACACGATCGAATTCGCTGACGCCTGTGCTCTTGGCCTGGGTCGACTTCGCGTCGACCTGGTGAATCGGCGTCGCAGGTGTGGACGGCAGCATCGCCGCACGCTGCTGGCCTCCTACGCCCGCGCGGAACGGGATGGCAGCAAGGATCGGTACTTCGTCCACCGAGCCCCACGCGCCGCAATCAGGGCATCGACCGACCCATTTCGCAACCGTGTGCTGACACGACGAGCAACGGAAGCTCGACTTGGGTTTGGCCACGGTCGGCAGCGTATGCGTACCTACCGACAGATCACCGCAAGTGACGCGGCGAGCCGAAGCTCTCGGGCCTAGTGGCTGCCTTCTGCAGCCTCTTGCGCGGCGCCGGACTTTGCGGACTCTTCACGTGGGGTGACCGGGCCGGCATCGACCGGGACGTTGACGAGGACGTCGCCCGCCTTCTCGAAGTGGAAGGTCATCGCGACCGTGAGGCCTGGGCCGACGTCGTGCGACAAGCTGGTCAGCTCGACCAGAGCATCGACCTGGCGCGACGCTGCCTCGTCTTGCACGGCTTCCTTGAGGGTCTCGCCCTTCGGCGCGGTCGCCACGAGCAACGCCTGCGGCTTGATCTCGGTGCTGTCCGCCGTGATCTCTGCCGGACCCGCGTCGGTGGTGATCTCTTTGAGCTTGTCGGCATAGCGCTCGCTGGTATTGATCGCGACGAACGCGACGGCGGCCTTGCCGCCCTTGAGGTTCGTGTACTCCTTGCCGTCCGGGTAGACGACGTGGACATTGCGCAGCGACATGGCGCCGACGTTGGCCTCGGTACCGTTGATCGCGGCGACCTGCACGGCCATCTGTGAGACCTGCCCCGCGCTGCAGCCGGTCAGAGCCAGCGCCGCGCCTGCGGCAACGGCGAATGCGGCGGTGACTCGACGCTTAGTCCCTACGGTTGTCACGGGTTTCCTCCATCGAATCTTGCGCGTCCAACAGCTGGCTCGAACTCATGCTCCACGATGGAGCGTAGTAGTTAGTGCAAAGCGTAGGCCCATGGGCTCGTCCGGCACGTGAGAACGCGGCCAAATTCCGTTCCGGCGATCCCGTTCTCCCGCAACGCAATGCACGAAACCGGACTCCTGTCAACCCCTTGAATCAGGCCGCAATGCCCCTGACCTGCACCTTCGATCCCATGGGTGCCTCGCGGCATGTTAAACTGGCTACATCGAAAGGGGCACGGGACACATGATTTTCAAGGTCGGAGACACCGTCGTTTACCCCCATCACGGAGCGGCGTTGATCGAGGCAATCGAAACTCGCACCATCAAAGGTGAACAAAAGGAGTATCTCGTTCTCAAGGTCGCCCAAGGCGATCTCACCGTTCGCGTTCCCGCAGACAACGCCGAGTATGTCGGTGTCCGCGATGTAGTGGGTCAAGAGGGTCTCGACAAGGTCTTCCAGGTTCTTCGCGCACCGCACACCGAAGAGCCGACCAACTGGTCCCGCAGATACAAGGCAAATCTCGAGAAGCTTGCATCGGGCGATGTCAACAAGGTCGCCGAAGTTGTTCGTGATCTGTGGCGTCGTGAGCAGGATCGTGGTCTCTCCGCCGGTGAGAAGCGGATGCTCGCGAAGGCTCGCCAGATTCTCGTCGGTGAGCTCGCGCTTGCCGAAGGAACCGACGATGCCAAGGCCGAGATCATTCTCGACGAGGTTCTCGCAGCGGCGTCCTGATCTCTTAATCGATCGCAGATTGTCTTGACAAGCGAAGCGGGCGGCCGAGTGGTCGCTCTGGTTCCAGCGGCTGGACGCGGTGTGCGTCTCGGCGAGTCGGAACCGAAAGCTTTCGTGACGCTGGCGGGCACACCGATGGTGCGCCTGGCTGTCGACGGCCTCCTCTCTTCGGGGGTCGTCGATCACGTCGTTGTTGTGGTTCCACCAGATCTGATCGACAGCGCTTCCGCATGCCTGCCTGACGGTGTCGACATCGTCGAGGGCGGGGCCGAGCGCATCGATTCCGTCCGGGCGGGCATTGCTGCCGCGCCCGATGCAGACATCTACCTTGTGCACGACGCAGCGCGTGCCCTCACTCCGCCGTCGCTGATCAGCCGGGTCGTCGCAGAACTCCGCTGCGGTCGCGCCGCCGTCGTGCCCGCGCTGGATGTCACCGACACGATCAAGTCGGTCGACATCCTCGGCAACGTCACCGGCACGCTGAAACGGTCCGAGTTGCGGGCAATTCAAACTCCGCAAGGCTTCGACGCCGAACTGCTTCGCCGTGCGTATTCGGCGGCGACACCCGCAGACGGTGCCACCGACGATGCCAGTCTGGTCGAGCACCTCGGCGAACGAGTTCGAACAATTCCCGGCGACGCACTCGCCTTCAAGATCACGACCCCGCTCGATCTGGTCCTGGCGCGCGCCGTAATTGCTGCGGCCGAAGCGAAAGTCCAATGACCTTCCGCGTAGGTATCGGCACCGATGTTCACCCGATCGAGCAGGGCAGGCCGTGTTGGATCGCTGGGCTGCTCTTCGAGGGCGAAGACGGATGCGCTGGTCATTCCGATGGCGACGTCGCTGCTCACGCGCTGTGTGACGCGGTCCTTTCGGCCGCGGGTCTCGGTGATCTCGGCTCTGTCTTCGGCACGGGACGTCCCGAATGGGACGGAGTCAGTGGCGTCGTCATGCTCGCGGAAGTAGCCAGGCTCGTCACAGAGGCCGGTTTCGTCGTCGGAAATGGCGCCGTGCAGGTGATCGGCAATCGGCCCAAAATAGGTCCGCGACGCCAGCAGGCGCAGTCTGTTTTGTCCGAAGCTCTCGGTGCTCCGGTGTCGGTTTCTGCAACGACGACCGACGGTTTAGGTCTCACTGGACGCGGCGAAGGTATCGCCGCTGTTGCTACCGCATTGGTTGTAGATTCAACTTCTGCAATCGCGTAATACGCGCCCGACCTGCGTTAACCGTACAAAGGCTTGACTCATCGCCCGAATTGGCGAAGTCGATTTCATGACGTAGCACACTCCGCTCGAGGTGGATCGTTACAAGAAAGATGCGAAGTCGTGATGTTTCCTCTAGAGTTCGCATTGGCCTTCTTTGCCCTACGCGAGTGGGCGGCTAGACCGAAGTACTTACCTTCGCAGGATAGGTTCCTGCACTTTTGACTAGGTGGTATCCATATGGTTGCCAATGGGCCGAACGTCGTCGAACCGTCGCAAACGAGTGCGTCCAAATGGGCGCCAACGGGGTGGCCGCTGCGCTGGAAAGTCGCGGCGATCATGGTCCTGCCAGTTGTTCTCGCCATGACCTTCGGCGCAGTTCGAATCAACGGTGAACTGAGCGACGCTTCCAAGCTGAGCATCGCCGCCAACAACGTCGGCATCGTCGCGCCGGCCGTCGCATTCGTCGACGCCGCGAACGAACTCGCCTATGCAGGCGCAACCGGCAACAGCATCGGGGACGCGTCGTCGAAGTACGACGCGGCAGCCGCCAACTTCGCAGCATTGGTCAAGTCCGGGGACTTCGACGCGACCGTCGCCGGCCGCCTTTCCGCGGCCGAAGCCACCGCGGCAACCCTGCGGAGCGCAATCGGCTCGGGTGACAAAGCCCCGACCAAACTCGCTGAGCAGGCTGAATCGATCAGCTCGAGTGTTTCCGAAGCCATCACGGCGACTATGCGCACCGTCAACGACGACAAGGTTCGCGCTATCGCCGATTCGTTGGTCACCGCCCTGGCGGCGCAGCGTGCACTCGAAACCCAGCGCGTGCTGATCACCTCGCCCGATTTCAGCGACGACGTGGCGCTTCGCGTGCGGGTCGCGTCTGCTGCCGGCCGCGAGGCCGCGGCCGTCGATTTGCTCTCGCAGCAGGTCACATCGACGACGATCGACGCGACATCGCTGCGCTCGGCGGTCGACTTGCGGCGCGATGCATACGGGCGCCCCGGTGCCGAGGGCATCACGACCTCCGCTTTCACCTCGGCGGCGAAGGCAAGCGACGAGGAGTACAGCCAGCTCACCGGCGAGCTTTCGACGTCACTCAGCGATACCGTCACGGCGCGCTCGAACGATCTGCGCTCGGCGGCACTTCGCGACACGGCGATCGTCCTCGGCGCCGTTCTTCTCGCACTTGCCCTTGCGTTGTCGGTCGGTCGTTCTCTTGTCCGGTCGATCAGCCGCCTTCGCCACGGCGCATTGCAGGTTGCTCGTCTCCGCCTGCCGGAGGAGATCGAACGGCTGCGGTCGGGCGAGGGTGTTCCTGAGATCGAGCCGATTCCGGTTCACACGACCGAGGAAATCGGTCAGCTGGCCCGCGCGGTCGACGACATTCACTTCCAGGCCCTCCGGCTCGCAGGCGAGCACGGCCAGCGTCTGCGTATCGGTGACATGTTCGAAACGCTGTCGCGTCGTAGCCGCTCCCTCGTCGAGGAACAGCTCGCCCTCATCGAAACTCTCGAGCGCGACGAAGACGACCCGGAACGCTTGGACCGGCTCTTCCGCCTCGACCACCTCACCACCCGCATGCGCCGTAACGGTGACAACCTGCTGGTGCTTGCCGACACGACGGAGCGTCGTGGCCGACTCGATCCGGTCCCCGTCGCCGATGTGCTCCGTGCGGGCATGTCCGAGGTCGAGGATTACCGCCGAGTCGACATCGGACCGGCTGTCGATGGGTCACTCACCGGCGCTGCAGCGGCCGATATCGGTCACCTCATCGCCGAATTGATCGACAACGCACTGCGCTTCTCGCCGCCGGACACGGCTGTTGCGGTGACCACCGCACGCGCCGTTGATGCGGGCATCCTGATCGAGGTCGCCGACCGCGGTCTCGGCATGTCGAACGACGAGCTTCGCGCAGCCAACGAGCGTCTCGCTCTCGGTGGTGAGGTCACCCCGGAGACCGCTCGTCGAATGGGCTTGTTCGTCGTGGGCAGGTTGGCTCGGCGGCACAACATCACTGTCCGGCTGCGCACTACGGCGGCACTTGCGGGCCAGCCGGGCGTGACGGCGAGCGTGCACATTCCAGGCGTGCTCATCGCACCCGCCGCTGGATTCGGCGGCAACGATCGCGTGCAAGAGCGGCCGTCGCGGCTGAGTGCGTTTGCCGATCAGAACGATTCGACGGCTCCGGCACAGTCGCTCGCTCCGACAGCCAGTGCCGCCCCAGCGGCACCGGCGCCGCTCGGCACACCGAAGCGCAACGACGACTTCGCAACAATCAACGGCAACACCAACGGCCGCAGCCTCCCTGGGTTGCCCCGACGATCGCCAGGCGCCAGCGGTGTTCGCGACGAGACGAAGCTCGGTACGAACGGAAATGCGTTCGAGCCCACTCCGATTCGGGAAAACGGCAACCGGACGGCACCGTCGAACACGTCCGCGTTCTTCAGCGCTCGAAATGGTGCGGACGCAACGGAATCCGCCGAACCTACGAACGGCTGGCCGAAGGCGAACTTCCCGCAGCCGCGTTCGCCAGGTCAACCTGAGCCGGCTGCTCCACCGCAAAAGGCGGCGGCACCGCCTCCACCGGAACCGCCTGTGCGGCCAGAGCCGGTGCGGCCGGCACCGCCCGCCCGGCAGGCGCCGCAACCGCCCCGCCAGCCATCGGTTCTGGCGCCGGTGCAAAACGACGAATCCGATGCGCTGCCGATCTTTGCCCGGCTCACCTCGGAATGGCTGATGGATCCGTCGACCAGCGGACCGTCGAACAAGCCCTGGGTTTCAGCTGCTGACGTGGGCTGGAATGCGGCGCAGCAGGCCAGTGAGAGCAAGGTCGAGCGGCACACGGAATCGGGTCTGCCGGTCCGTGAGCGTGGGGCTCGGCTCGTACCTGGCGTCGCGCTGCCAACAACGGCAACCAACGGCAACGGCAGCAAGCATCGTGACCCGGCGGCAGTTCGCGCCAATCTCAGCAGGCAGTTAGCAGGTGTCCGAAATGGTCGGGCGCGAACCGAAGAAGGCCGTCACAGCAGCCACGAAGGAGACCGATGAACGCGCGTACCCAGTCGTCGACCGATCGCACGCTTGACTGGTTGGTGTCGAATTTCGTTCGAGACGTCGCAGGTGTCTCCCACGCGGTCCTCGTTTCCGCTGACGGATTGCTGCAGGCCTCCAGCGCGCAGCTGCCCCTGGATCGCGCCGAGCAACTCGCGGCGGTGACCTCCGGACTGGCTAGCTTGTCGGCAGGTGCTGCACGGCTGTTCGACGGTGGGCCGGTGCTGCAGTCGGTCGTCGAGATGCAGAACGGCTACCTGCTGTTGATGGGGGTCGGCGACGGATCTCAGCTTGCGGCGCTGGCGTCGACTTCGTGCGATATCGGACAGGTCGGCTACGAGATGGCCGTTCTCGTCGACCGCGTCGGTAAAACTGTCCAGGCGTCCGCACGCGTGCCGCAGGGTGCGCGATGACACTTTCCATCGACCGCCCGGTCGAGGCGGCACAGCCAAGAATTGCACGGCCGTACACGTTGACGGGAGGGCGTACGCGTCCGACGGTCACGCTTCCATTGGAGGCAGCAGTCGAAACGCTCCCGAATGCGTCCGGAACCGAATGGGCGCCGGGCGACGTCCGAGCAGACATTGTCGGTCTGTGCCGCCGTAGCCCCTCGGTGGCGGAGATCGCCGCCATCATCAACTTGCCTCTCGGCGTGGCGAGGGTGCTCGTCAGCGACCTCGTGGCGTCATCCCACGTACGCGTACACGGCACCCTCGGTGCTCGGTCGTCGGTATCCGAGCGGCGCGAACTGATCGAAAGGACGCTCAGTGGTTTACGAGCACTCTGACGGACCTCGCGAGATCGCGTCGACGAAGATCGTCATCGCCGGTGGATTCGGCGTGGGCAAGACGACCTTCGTCGGTACGGTTTCGGAGATCGTGCCGCTGCGAACCGAGGCTTTGGTCACCAACGTCTCGGAGGGAATCGACGACATCGGTTCCATCCCGCAGAAGGAAACCACCACGGTGGCAATGGACTTCGGCCGCATCACCATCGCCGACGATCTCGTGCTCTACCTCTTCGGCACACCGGGTCAGCGCAGGTTCTGGTTCATGTGGGACGACTTGGTCTTGGGCGCGATCGGAGCGATCGTGCTCGTCGATACCCGCCGCCTCGACGACAGCTTCGCTGCGGTCGACTTCTTCGAAGCTCGCCAGCTCCCATTCCTGGTGGCGGTCAACGAGTTCGACGATGCACCGACCTATCCGCTCGAAGACCTTCGTGAGGCTCTCGCCATCTCGCCCGACGTACCGATGATCACCGTCGACGCTCGTCGACGTGAGTCGGCCAAGCACGCACTCATCGCCGTCACCGAATATGCACTGAACCATCTGCCATCGATGGTCCGCTGAATCCGCAAGTCACGTCTCACTTTTGGGAAACCTCATGAATCTGCTCAGCTCCGGCGTATCGGTCCTCGCCGACGCCCACGAACACGTCGCCGGCCATGTGCACCATTTCGGTATGGGCCTGTGGCTGCTGTTACTCTCTTACATCGTCTCGGTGATCGGCTCGGTTGTAGGCCTCGCCTGCACGCGCCGTTCGGCTGACGCGCTGGTCGAGCGTGATCGGCTTCGCTGGCTCGCAATGGCAGCGCTCGCCATCGGTGGCGTCGCCATCTGGCTGATGCACTTCATTGCGATGCTCGGCTTCTCGGTCCCGGGCAGCGTCGTCCGCTACGACCTCGGCTGGACCTTCTTCTCCGCGATCCTCTCCATCGTCGCGACGTTCATCGGCTTGGTTGTCGCCGGCCGAACGGTCGACGTGAAGCGACTTGTCGCAGGCGGCATCATCATGGGACTCGCCGTCAACTTGATGCACTACACGGGCATGTGGGCGGTCAAGATGCAGGGCGAGATCCACTACGACAAGCTGCTCGTTGGGGCATCCATCGCTATCGCTGTCGTCGCCGCGACGGTCGCACTGTGGTTCACGCTCGTCCTGGAGAAGCTGATCCTCCGCATCGCAGCCGGTTTCGTGATGGGTGTCGCCGTCGTCGGCATGCACTTCACCGGTATGGCGGCGGTGAGCGTCAGCCTCGATCAGACCGCACCGGTCCCCGCAGGCCTCGAAGTATTCTCGTTCCTCTTCCCCGTCTTCGTCATCGGCTTGCTTGCTCTCGCCATCCCGATCACGGCCGTGATGATGGCGCCCGACCGCGGCACCGTCGCCTTGGAGGCCGAGGCAGACCAGCTGGCAGCCGAATCCGCTCGGGCGCGTCAGGGCGGCGTCCTGGTGGCGCCGGTCGGTGTGCAGCAGGGCGGCTGAGCGCGCTGGCCCGGCCATCTGATCCGTGCAGGTAGGATGGCCGGTCGTGACCCTGCGGCTTTTCGACACCGGAACGCGGACCCTACGTGACTTCATACCGTTGGTCCCCGGCCATGCGTCGATCTATCTGTGTGGTGCCACGGTCCAAGGCGAGCCGCACATCGGTCACGTCCGCAGCAGCGTCGCATTCGACGTACTACGGCGCTGGTTGCTTGCCCACGATTACGACGTCGCATTCATCCGCAACGTCACCGATATCGACGACAAAATCCTGAACAAGGCCGCCGAAGCTGGTCGGCCATGGTGGGAGTGGGCGGCGACCTACGAGCGCGCGTTCGAATGGGCCTACGACAAACTCGGCGTGCTGCCGCCGTCGTACCTACCGCGGGCAACCGGCGTGGTCACGCAGATGATCGAGATGATGCAGCGACTGATCGACAACGGTCATGCGTACGCGTCCGAAGGCAACGTCTACTTCGACGTGCTCAGCTACCCCGAATACGGTCAGCTGTCCGGGCACAAGCTCGAAGACGTCCACCAGGGCGAAAGCGCTGGTGAAGGCAAGCGCGACGCGCGCGACTTCACGCTGTGGAAGGCCGCAAAGCCCGGCGAACCCTCTTGGCCGACGCCGTGGGGCGCGGGCAGGCCGGGCTGGCACCTGGAGTGCTCGGCGATGGCCGAGACCTACCTCGGTCCGGAGTTCGACATCCATTGCGGCGGTCTGGACCTGGTCTTCCCGCATCACGAGAACGAGATTGCGCAGGCCAAGTGCGCGGGCGATCCCTTCGCCCGGCTCTGGCTGCACAACGGCTGGGTCACCATGGGCGGCGAGAAGATGTCGAAGTCGCTCGGCAACGTGCTCTCCATTCCGAATGTGCTCGAACGGGTCCGGCCGCAAGAGCTTCGCTACTACCTCGGCAGCGCCCATTACCGGTCGATGCTCGAATACTCCGATCATTCGCTGGAGGTCGCGGCGAAGTCGTACCAAGGCATCGAGGCGTTCGTGCTCAAGACCCGCGACCGCGCGGGTGACGTACCGCTCGGCAAGTGGACCGACGCCTTCGCCGAGGCACTCGATGAAGATCTCGGCGTTCCGAAGGCACTCGCTGAGGTCCACGGTTGCGTGCACGAGGGCAACAAGGCGCTCGACGCAGGCGACCTCGCTGCGGCTGTCGAAGTTGCCAGTCGCGTGCGCGGGATGCTGGCGATCCTCGGCATCGACCCCCTCGACCCGCAGTGGGCGCAGGGTTCGGACACTGAAGCGGCGAACGAGGCACTCGATGTCCTCGTTCATGCCGAGCTCGATCGACGCCAGCAGGCGCGCGCGGATAAGAACTGGGCGGTTGCGGACGGGGTTCGCGACCGATTGGCCGCCGCTGGCATCGAAATCACGGATACACCGAACGGACCCGAGTGGTCCCTGAAGGGTCGTTAGATCATGGCCGGCAATTCGAGCAGGCGCGGAGCGATCCGCAAGACAGGAACGAAGAAAGGCCAGGTCGTCGGGTCGGGTGGCAATCGACGCCGCGGACTCGAGGGGCGAGGCGCGACGCCGCCAGCAGTAGAACGCACGAAGCATCCGGCCGCCAAACGTGCCCGTTCAGCAGCCAAGGCGACGGCGCCCGCGCGCGGCGGGCAGCGCCCAGCGGGCCGTAAGGCCGAAGACGGCCCGGAGACAGTGCTCGGTCGTAACCCGGTTCTCGAATGCCTGCGTGCCGGAGTGCCCGCGACGGCGCTCTACGTCGCAGTGGGCACCGAGAGCGACGACCGGCTGAAAGAGAGCGTTCAGCTCGCTGCCGATGCCGGCATCTCGATTCTCGAGGTCCCGCGTACGGACCTGGACCGGTTGAGCGCCAACGGATTACACCAAGGCATCGCGTTGCAGGTGCCGCCGTATCGGTATGCCCATCCCGATGATCTGCTCGGCCGAGCAGCCGCAGCAGGGGAGGGTGCGTTGCTCGTCGCGCTCGACAACATCACCGATCCACGCAACCTCGGCGCGGTCGTGCGCTCGGTTGCCGCGTTCGGTGGCCATGGCGTCGTCATTCCGCAGCGCCGTAGTGCGAGCATCACCGCCGTCGCCTGGCGGACGAGTGCAGGCGCGGCGGCACGGTTGCCTGTCGCACGGGCGACGAATCTGACTCGCACGCTGAAGGATTGGCAGAGCAAGGGTGTACAGATCGTAGGGCTCGACGCCGATGGCGACACGACGCTGGACAACTTCGTCGGCTCCGGTCCGATCTGCGTCGTCGTCGGGTCCGAGGGCAAAGGACTGTCCCGGCTGGTCCGCGAATCGTGCGATGCCGTGTTGAGCATCCCGATGGCCGGACCGGTCGAGTCGCTCAACGCCTCGGTCGCAGCTGGCGTGGTGCTGGCCGAGATCGCGCGGCAACGCCGCTCGCACTGACACCTATTTGCATGATCGCGCCTGCCCCAGGATCATTTCCGCTATGACGTATCCACCGGGGGACCCCAACCAGCCGATCGACCTGAACAAGCAGCACGACCAGCCGTCGTACGGACCGCCGCCCGGACAACCGAATTACGGCCCGCCGCAGGACCCGTACCAGCAGCAGTACCCGAATCCGTACCAGCAGCAGCCTTCTTACGGTGGCTACTTCGTCGCGCCGGACCATCCGCAAACCGGCACCATCCTGGTGCTCGGCATCCTCGGATTGGTCTTCTGCCAGTTCTGTGCACCATTCGCCTGGGTGATGGGCAAGAAGGCACTCAACGAGATCGACTCGTCCGGTGGCACCATCGGCGGACGCAGTCAGATCAACGCAGGCTACATCTGCGGGATCATCGGGTCGATCATCCTGATCGCATATGTGCTGTTCTTCGCTGTGTTCTTGACGATCGGCATTGCCGGCGGGTTCGACAACTAGTCGGGCATCCGGAGGCATCGCCTGACCCCTCGTGAGTCTTTTAGGAGTCCAGGGACTCCTAAAAGACTCACGAGGGTGGGTGGTTGGCACCCACGGTCGCGCGCCTCTCGGTCAATGGGGTGGGGCGTACGTCAGCGCAGGACTTTGCGTCCGATCGCGTACTTGTGGACCTCGGTGGGACCGTCGTAAAGGCGGAATGCGCGCATGTCGCGGAAGATCATCTCTACGACGGTCTCGTCGCTGATGCCGATCCCGCCGAGGATCTGCACGCAGCGGTCGGCGACCTTGAACAGCTCCTCGGAGACGAAGGCTTTGGCCATCGAACTCTCGTGCCGCGCCTTTTCACCCTGATCCATCAACCAACAGGCGTGCAAGATAGACAGACGGCTTTGGTGCAGCGCAATTTCGTTGTCCGCCAACATGAACGACACGCCCTCGTGCTCACCCAGGGTCTTGCCGAATGCTGTACGCGTCTTGGCGTGTTCGATCGCGATGCTCTGCGCGCGCTCGGCAGCGCCCAACCAGCGCATGCAATGCGTCAGGCGGGCAGGCGCGAGACGTTGCTGGGCGTAGCGGAAGGCTTGACCTGCCTCGCCGAGCAGCGCCTCCTTCGGCAGCTGAAGGTTGTCGAAGCGGACGACGCCGTGCCCCTCGACGTAGTTGCGGTCCATCGTGTTCATGATTCGCTCGAGCACGATGCGGGGTGAATCGCCGTCGGCGAGAAACAGTGTCGGCCCGCCCTGCAGGTGATCATTTGTCTCGAGATTCGCCATGATGATCCACGTTTTCGCGCCACGCGCACCCGTGATGAGCCATTTGAGACCGTTGATCGTGAAGGTCTCGCCGTCGAAGGTCGCAGCCGTTGCGAGCTGGCCGGGGTCCGAGCCTGCGCCGCCCGGTTCGGTCATGGCGAACACCGAGCGCTGGTGGCCTTCGATCACGGGACGCAGAAACTGGTCCGCCTGCTCGGGATTGCAGACCTTGCTGAGGATGAACATGTTGCCTTCGTCGGGTGCAGCGCAGTTCATCGCGACCGGTCCCAATGTCGACCAACCGGCAGCCTCGAACAAGACGGCCTGCTCCAGATGCGAAAGCCCCCAGCCGCCGTACTCGGTCGGCGCCTGGATGGTCAGCAGGCCCGCGGCGCGGGCCTTCCCGATCATCTCTTGGCGCAGCTCGTCGGTCGGTCCGTGCTGGGTTAACCGCGGATCTCGTTCGTACGGGACGATCGTGTCTGTGACGAAGGCGCGAATTCGATCACGCTTCGCAATGAGCTCGTCAGGGATGGAAAAGTCGATCATGGGTGCACCCTCTCAACTGCGCTGTCGTCGGGCTAAGTTAACCACGGTTCGCCATATCCGCCGCCGCCCGGTGTCAGAATCTCCAGTACGTCGCCGGCCTCGACGTCGACGGAATCGGACCCTTTCATCGCCACGACGGACCCATCGGATCGTTCGATTCGGTTGACTCCAAGCTCGCCTGGTTGGCCGCCGGCCATGCCGTACGGCGCCACGCGCCGGTGGTTCGACAAGGTGCTCACCGTCATCGCCTCGGTGAATTCCAGCCGCCGGACCGCGCCGTCACCGCCCTTCCACCGCCCGTCGCCGCCGCTGCCGGACCGGATGCTGAATTCCCGGAGCAGCACAGGCAGGCGCCATTCGAGTATTTCCGGATCCGTCAGCCGCGAATTGGTCATGTGCGTCTGCACCACCGGTGTGCCGTCGTACCCGTCGCCCGCACCGGACCCCGAGCTGATCGTCTCGTAGTACTGGTGATTCGCGTTGCCGAACGTGAGGTTGTTCATCGTCCCCGAGCCCTCGGCGGCAATCCCGAGGGCGCCGTAGAGCGCACCGGTAATCGCTTGTGACGTTTCGACATTCCCCGCGACGACGGCCGCTGGGTAGACCGGCGCCAACATCGAGCCGTCCGGTATGACGATCTGCAGTGGCACCAGGCAGCCGTCGTTCAGCGGAATCTCGTCGGCGACGAGAGTCCGAAAGACGTACAGGACAGCGGCATTTGCCACCGAAGACGGAGCGTTGTAGTTGGTCTCCAGTTGATCCGACGTGCCGGCGAAGTCGATGGTTGCGGAGCGGTCGTTCCGGTCGACGGTGATCGACACCGAAATAACTGCGCCGGAATCCATCTCGTATCGGTAGGTCCCGTCCTCGAGGGTCTCGACCACACGGCGCACCGATTCCTCGGCGTTGTCCTGGACATGCTTCATATAGGCGTGCACGACATCGAGACCGAAGCTGTCGATCATCGCGCCGACCTCGTCCACGCCCTTCTGATTCGCGGCGATCTGCGCGCGCAGGTCCGCGATGTTGGTCTGCGGATTGCGGGAGGGGTAGCGAGCCTCGGTCAGCAATTCGACGGTCTCGTTCTCGCGGAGTGTGCCCTCGCTGACGAGCAGCCAGTTGTCGAACAGCACACCTTCCTCATCGATGTGCGTACTACCGGCTGGCATCGATCCTGGCGTGAGACCGCCTATTTCGGCGTGGTGACCACGTGACGCGACGTAGAAGAGGATCTCGTCGGCATTGGCGTCGAAGACGGGGGTGATGACGGTGACGTCAGGTAGGTGCGTGCCGCCGTGGAAGGGGTCGTTGACGGCGTAGACGTCGCCGCGCTTCATCGTTCCTTCGCGTCGCGTGATGACTTCTTTGACGCTGGGTCCCATCGAACCCAGATGCACCGGGATGTGCGGCGCGTTGGCGATCAGATTGCCGTCCGGATCGAAAAGGGCGCACGAAAAGTCCAGGCGTTCTTTGATGTTCACCGACTGCGCGGTCGATTCGAGCCGCGTACCCATCTGCTCGGCGATCGACATGAACAGATTGTTGAAGATCTCCAACAGCACTGGATCTGCCTCGGTTCCGACATCGGCGTGAGACCGGCGCTGAACTCGCTCGACGACGAGGTGGCCCGAATCATTGCGCTCCGCACGCCAGCCCGGTTCGATGACTGTCGTCGAATTGGGCTCAGCGATGATCGCCGGACCGGTCACTGCCTCACCCGGCTGCAGTTCGTCACGTTGCCGGATCGGTGCGTCGTGCCATTCGTCGCCGGCGTACAGCCGGACCGACCCGGATTCGCTCTGGGTTGAATTCGATTGCGGGATCGCCAGATCAGGCTGCTCGGTGATTCCGGTCGCTTCGACGGAGAGCGCTTCGACGACCATCGGCCGGTCCATCAAGAACGAATATGTTGCACGGTGCGAGCTTTCGAAATCCTGGACCATCTGGTCGTAGTCGCCGAGTGTGACGGTCACTGCGGTGTCGGTGCCGTCATAGCGGACCTGTGCGCGCCGAATGATCCGAATCCGTTCTGCGGGAACGCCTTCATCGAGCAATTCGGATCGCGCGGCTTCTTCGAGCCGGTCTGCCTTGTCTTCGATGTCGGTCATCGAATCCGCTGCCAGCGGCACTTCCACAGACTGTTCCCTCATTGCTGTGGTGTCGGCGAGACCGATTCCGAGTGCCGACAGCACGCCTGCCATCGGTGGTACGAGAACTGTGTCGATGCCGAGCGAGTCGGCAACTGCACAGGCGTGCTGGCCGCCCGCGCCGCCGAAAGTGGTGAGCGCGTAGCGGGTTACGTCGTGACCCTTCTGGACCGAGATCTTCTTGACGGCATTCGCCATGTTGGCGACCGCGATCTGCAGAAATCCCGCAGCGACCTGTTCGGCAGTGCGGTCGTCGCCGGTTTTCTGCGTGATCTCGGCCGCGAGGTCAGCGAACTTCTCTGCCACGACGTCGGCGTCGAGCGGCTCGTCGCCGTTCGGTCCGAAGACGTGCGGAAAGTGCTCGGGCTGAATCCGTCCGAGCATCACGTTCGCGTCGGTCACCGTCAACGGACCGCCGTTGCGGTAGCACGCCGGACCCGGATTGGCACCCGCGGAATCCGGACCGACCCGGTACCTGCTGCCATCGAAATGCAGGATCGAGCCACCGCCCGCCGCGACGGTGTGAATGTCGAGCATCGGTGCCCGCAGTCGAACTCCCGCGACCTGGGTGTTGAACACTCGCTCGAGGTGGCCCGCGTAATGCGAGACATCGGTTGATGTTCCGCCCATGTCGAAGCCGATGACCTTGTCGTAACCCGCGATTTCGCTCATGCGAACCATGCCGACGATCCCACCCGCGGGGCCAGACAGGATCGCATCCTTGCCCCGAAAATGTTGTGCCTCAGCCAGTCCGCCATTGGACTGCATGAACATCAACCGCACTGCGTCTTCGCCCTGCCCACCCAATTGATCCGCCACCTCGCTGACATACCGCCGCAGCACAGGGGACAGGTAAGCATCGACCACCGCGGTGTCGCCGCGCGGGACGAGTTTCATGAGCGGGCTGGCTTCTGCGGATCGAGAGATCTGCTCGAACCCGACTTCTTCGGCGAGCCGTGCGATCTCGGCTTCGTGGTCCGGGCACAGGTGGCTGTGCATGCACACGATGGCGACCGCACGGATACCGTCGGCGAAACAGCGCTCCAGATCGGCCTTGATGCGCTCCGGGTCGGGTGCCTGCAGGACCGTACCGTCCGCTGTCACGCGCTCGTCGACCTCGATGACGGTGCTGTACAACGGTTCCGGGAGCACGATGTGGCGATCGAAGATTCGTGGCCGGTTCTGGTATCCGATTCGCAGGGCATCGCGGAAGCCGCGGGTGATGATCAGTGCGGTCGGCTCGCCTTTGCGCTCGAGGAGCGCGTTGGTGGCGACCGTTGTTCCCATGCGGACTGCTTCGACCTGGTCCGCAGGGATGGGTTGCGCATCGTCGATGCCCAAGATTTCGCGGATGCCCGCGGTCGCGGCGTCACGGTAGCGAGCCGGATTCTCGGAGAGCAGCTTGTGACTGAGCAGCTCGCCGTCAGGGCGGCGGGCGACTATGTCGGTGAACGTGCCGCCGCGATCGATCCAGAACTGCCAGCGTCCGTCGGTCACCGGTCGATCATATTCAGTCGACGGTGACGACGACCTTGCGTCTCGCGTCGCGGTTGCGTCGAGGTCCGATCACGCGGCAGACCAGGTAGATGACAAACGAAATCGTGGTCACGAACGTGGAGACCGGTGCACCGGGGGCCAGCGAGAGCAGGATTCCGCCGACAGCAGAGATTTCGGCGAATGCGATCGCGAGCAATGTCGCCGCGAGCGGGTTGGCGGTGACTCGTGCGGCCGCTGCGGCAGGCGTGATGAGCAACGACAGGACGAGCAGCGCGCCGACGATCTGTACACCGAGAGCTGCAGCAACGCCGACCAGCACCGCGAAGACGATCGACAGCGCACGGACCGGAACGCCACGCGCCACCGCGACTTCGGGATCGGCGCTGGCGAACAGCAACGGCCGATAGACGACTGCGAGGACTGCGAGGACAGCGATGGCGCACACCATGAGCAAGGTCAATCCGCTGTTTCCGACGCTCACGATCTGTCCGACGAGCAGCGAGAAGCTGGAACCGGAGCGGCCCGGATAGAGCCACAGAAACAGCACCGACAGCCCGAGGCCGAAGGAGACGATCACGCCGATCACCGAGTCGCGTTCCCGCGCTTTCGTTCCCAGCAACCCGAACAGGACGGCGGCAACGACTGCGCCGAGGATGGCCCCGATCCCGACGCTGACTCCGGCAAGCAACGCCGCTGCCGCGCCGGTCAGCGACAGTTCGCTGGTGCCGTGCACCGAGAACGACATCTGCCTGCTGATGATGAGCGGTCCGATCGCGCCTGCCAGCAGACCGAGGATTGCGGCGGCGAGCAGCGCTTGTTGTACGAAGTCGTAGGACAGTAGGTGCGCTGTCGTGGAGAAGTCGAACAGCTTCGAGAACAGCTCGCTCAGCTTGTCGTTCACCGCCACTCCTCGTGAACGTGATGTCCGCCCGCGGTGCCGAGGGCATCCATGGCGTCACCGGTGCCGACGACGACGAGCCTGCCGCGGACCTCCAGTACATCGACCTCGGTCTTGTACAGGTCGGACAGCACCTTCGACGTCATCACTTCGCGGGGCCGACCGATTCGGAACTGACCGTCGACCAGGTAGAGAACGCGGTCGACGAGGGGGAGGATCGGGTTGATCTCGTGCGTGACGAACAGAACCGCGGTGTTGTGTGTGCGGCGGCGCCGATCGATGAGTTTGGAGACGAGGCGCTGGTTGGCTAGGTCGAGACTCAGGAGCGGTTCGTCGCACAGAAGCACGCTCGGATCGCCTGCCAATGCCTGCGCTACACGGAGCCGTTGTTGCTCGCCGCCCGATAGCGAGCCGAGGGGTGCATTGGCGAACGCCGATGCGCCGACCTGCTCGATGACGTCGGCCACGATGCGGCGACGGCGGGCCAGACCACGGATGCCGAGGCCCCAACGGTGTCCGTCCACGCCGAGACCGACGAGTTCGACGCCACGCAATGGCAGGCCTTCATCGATCGACTTCTGTTGCGGAATGTAGCCGACATCGGAATTGCCTGCGCGCGCAGCTGTTCCGGCGATGTGAGCGGTGCCGGACGTCAGCCCGAGTTGGCCGAGCAAGACTTTGAGCAGTGATGTCTTGCCGGACCCGTTCGGTCCGAGTACGGCGACGAACTCGCCAGGCGCAACGTCGAGATCGAGGTTCTCCCACAGGGTGCGATCGCCGAACGACAGCCGCGCGCCCGCGAGTGACACTGCGGGCGTGCGGCTTTCATCGTTCGGTGAATCAGGCTGTGGCACTGGCGAATCCTGGTCTACCGCGGTCGAGCTCGCGGCATAACTCAATTGAGCGCCTTGGCGAGTGCTTCGGCGTTGCGGGTCTGCCACTGAATGTAGTCGAGGCCCTCGGGAAGTGTCTCCGTAACTTCGACGATCTGAACCCCCGCGGATTCGGCGACCTTGCGAAGATCCTCGGTCACCTTGTCCTCGGTCTGGATGTTGTAGACCAGCGCCCGGACCTTCTTCGAGGTGAGCAGGTCACGCGTGGTGGCGACAGCATTCGCCGACGGATCGTTGCCTTCTTCGATCGCCTCCTCGAATTCCTTCGGGGTCAAATCCTCGACTCCCGCGGAAACGAGAAGGTAGTGCGCGATCGGCTCGGTCTGCGCAACAGGGCTGTTCGGGTGATCGGCTGCGATCTTGCCGCTGATCTGGGCAATGCCGTAGAGCTGGGTTTCGAACGTGGCGGCACGGTCGCCGTAGGTCCGTGCGTTCGGGGGATCGAGCTTGGCGAGTTCGTCTGCGATCTTGTGCGCGACGGCGTCGACGGTGGTGATGTCGTACCAGACATGTTCGTTGCGCTGGCCGGTCACGGACGGATCGGGAGGCAGCAACTCGTACGCGTCGACAGTCGGCTTGTCCTTTTTGCCGTTGAGGATCTTCTCGATGAACTCGTCGTAGCCGCCGCCGTTGAAGACGACCAGGTCCGCATCGGTCACCGTCGCTGCGTCGCTCGGCGTCGATTCGTAGGAGTGCGGGTCCGCGCTGGGATCGCTGATCAGCGACTTCACCGACGCGTTGTCGCCTGCGATCGCCGAGGCGACCGAGCCCCACACGTTGGTCGACGTGACGATCGTCGGCTTGCTCGATGACGAACTGTCGTCCGACGAACCGCATGCGGTGAGAGCGAAGGCGGCCGATAGACCGATCACGGCAATGGCGGTGCGAAGTGGGCGGCGCACAGGAAACTCCCGACTGTTGCTAATGGAAATCATTTCCGTTGTACTTTAGCGCACGCACAGCTCGTGAGTCTTTTTGGAGTCTCTGGACTCCAAAAAGACTCACGAGGGGTGAGGTTAGGCAGAGAGCAGCTGCGCGCAGCGAATCAGACCGAGGTGGCTGTACGCCTGCGGGTGGTTGCCCAGTGATTTCTCGGCGACGGGGTCGTATTCCTCGCTCAGCAGTCCTGTCGGCCCGGCCACCTTCACTAGCTGGTCGAACAGCGCTTCCGCGTCGGACCGCTTGCCTATCAGCAGATACGCCTCGACCAGCCACGCCGCGCACAGGTGGAAGCCGCCTTCGCCGCCGGGCAGTCCGTCGTCGTGGTGATAGCGGTAGACCGTCGATCCGCTGCGCAGTTCAGCCTCGGTCGCGACGACCGTGGCCGCGAAGCGGGAATCTGCCGGATCGATCAGACCGCTCAGGCCGATGTGCAGGGTCGCGGCGTCGAGGTCGGTGCCGTCGTATGCCGCCGTGAACGACTGAACCTCGTCGTTCCAGCCCTTGTTGACGACCTCGTCGGCAATCGTGTTGCGCAACTCGGACCACGCCGGGTCGAGCGGCCGGCCGAACTGCTGGGCCAGCGTCAGGGCCCGGTCGATCGTCACCCAGCCCATGACCTTCGAGTACACGTGGTGGCGCGGTGCGCCGCGAATCTCCCAGATTCCATGGTCGGGTTCACGCCACCGCCGCTGGACCGCGGAAACCATGGCGCACACCAATTCCCAGTCGACGTCGGGAAGCGCTACCGCTGGATCGCTGATCCCGGTCGCTTCGCGGGCGTGGGCGAGCGTCGAGATCAGGTCGACGATCGGACCGAACACGTCCAGTTGCACCTGCATGTTTGCCGCGTTGCCGACCCGGACCGGTCGCGAACCGGCGTAACCGGGCAGCGCGTCGATCACGGCTTCGGGTGGCAAGCCGCTGCCGTAGATCGTGTACAGGGGGTGCAGTCGCTCGGGTCCGGGGAGTGTTTCGAGCACCTCGTGCACCCAGGCCAAGTATTCCTCGGCCTCCTGCAACGATCCGACCGACACCAGCGCGGAAGCGGTGAGGGCCGCATCGCGCAGCCAGCAGTACCGGTAATCCCAGTTGCGCACGCCGCCGACGTCTTCCGGCAGCGACGTGGTGGCGGCGGCAAGGATCGAGCCGGACGGCGCATGGACCAGCCCGCGCAAGGTCAGCGCGGACCGACGCATCAGGTCCGGCTTGATCGGAGGCAGGTTCAGCGACGCGGCCCATTCGCTCCAGTACGCCTCGGCGAGCTTGCGACGGTCCGCCTCGTCGTTCGTCGACGGCGCAAGATCCCAAGTGCCGCAGCGCAGTTCGAGCACAATTGGACCTTCGGACGGATCGACGACCGCTGTCGCGCTCTGGTGCACACCGTCGCTCTTGATCTCCCATTCGACGCCGGGGGAGCGCAGCACTAGTGGATCGTTCGGACCGAACACCCGCAGGCCGAAGGTCTCCTGCTCGAGTTGCACAGGCACCTGCCCGAATTCGGGGCGGGGTGCAAAGCTGACGATCGCCTTGGCGTCGCCGGTGATGATTCGAGTGAGGTCCGTACGGTCGAGGCTGACGTCGTGCGGCAGGTAGTCGGTGACTTGCAAGCTCGCCCAACGAGTCTCGACCGTCATCGTGCCGTCGACGTAACGCTGCGACAGCGGCAACGCGCTTCGCTGCGGTCCGACGGAGAAGTGGCCCGCTTCCGGACCGCCGAGAAGGTGCGCGAAAACCGCACCCGAATCGGGTTCGGGGTGACACATCCAAGTGATGGTGCCGTCCGGGGTGACGAGGGCAACCGAGCGGGGGCTCGCCAGCATGGTCAGTCGTTCGATGGGTGGCGCGCTCGCGCCGGAAAGCCAATTACGTCGCTGATCGAGCAGGAATGCCAGCGCAGTGGAGACGTCCTCGGTGCTGTCGACACGGAATTGTGCGCCGCTGTCGCCCTCGCCGACCTTGATGCCGATATCTGGGCCGTGCAGGCGTGCGAACGCCTTCTCATCGGTGACGTCGTCGCCGAAGAAGATTGCCGCAGAGGCAGATTCCTGATGCCGCAGAATGTCGAGCGCTTCGCCCTTGTCGGTGACGATGACGGCCAGTTCGATGACCGATTTTCCTTCGGTGACCTGAACGCCGACCCAACTCGCCGGACCCTGACGTGCCTTTTTGAGGGCCTGTCGGGCAACTTCCGGCGTGGCATTGCGAACGTGCAGCGCGGCGCTCGCGGGCTTGTGTTCGACGGTGACGCCTTCGTGCGTGGCGGCAATGGCGTGGAACTCGGTCACCAACTCGTCGAGCAGCTGCTTTGCGTCGTTGTCGATCGCGTGCACGAAGCCGACGTCGAACTCGGACCCGTGGCTGCCGACCAACTGCACTTCGACCGGCAGGCGTGACAGCGCAGCCAGATCGCGCAGGGCGCGACCTGAGATGACGGCAGCGGTCGTGCCGGACAGGCCTGCCAATGCGCGCAGCGCAAAGACCGATTCCGCGTGCGGGAACGCTTTGCTCGGGTCGGACACGATCGGCGCGATGGTGCCGTCGTAGTCGGATGCGACCAGCAATCGCGGCGTGCGCGCGATGGTCGACAGGGCACGACGCAACTCGGGAGAAAGGTCGTCAGCGCTCACGTAACAAACCTAGGGGATAGGCCCCGTCAGCACGGCATTGTGGGCCTGGAATTTACTTCAGATCACAACGATTCGTTGCCGAGCAGCAGGTCGACCGTGAGCTCCAAGCGGGCTGTGACGTCCGTCGCTGACGACCGGCGGGTCAACCAGGCGACGAGATTCGACAACCACACGTCGCTGATGACCCGGGCGATCGCGAGTTCGCGCTCGGTCGGCTCGCCGTCGCTCATGGCGCGACCGAACAACTTGTCCATGACCTTGCCGACCCGATCGACCTCGGCGGCAGCCGACGCATCGGCGAACATGAACGCTCGCGTCATCGCCTCGGTGAGCAGGGGATCGCGCTGCATTGCCTTCGTGATCTGACCGAGGATCAGGTGCATCCGCTCTTGGGGCGTGTCGCCCGGTGGAACCTTGCGCTTGCCTTCGATCCGCTCGAATTCGCGAGCGAGCGCAGACACCAGAAGGTGCACCTTCGACGGGAAATAGCGGTACAGGGTGCCGACGGCGACCTCGGCTTTATCGGCCACGGCACGCATCTGAACTGCGTCGTAACCGCCTTTCGACGCCAACGCGAGCGTGGCGTCGAGGATGCGCTTACGGCGCTCGCGCTGGGCGTTCGAGCTCAGATCGTCGTCGCTCAGTGTTGTGACGGTGCCGTTGCCCGCACTACGCGGTCGTGAGGGCGATGCCATCGACACTCCTCGTTCTCGTGGATTGTGCTTGCAAGTTAATCGCTTTGACCAGGTAGTTATCTCGTCGCTTGACTCTAGACTGGTAAACACATTAGAACACGTTCTACGCGTTTGTGTCATTCTGAGAAGGGCGGAACCGGCTGTGACTATCGCCACGACCGATGAACAGAAGGCGGCGCAACACGCCATTCGAGCATGGGCGCGCAGGGCTGAGCCCATTGCAGCGGTCCGTTCGGGTGCCCCCGATTTCTGGCGCGCGAACTGGGAGGGCGTCGCTGAACTCGGTATGTTCTCGGTCGCGTTGCCCGAGGATGTGGGCGGTGTCGGCGGGACCGTCGCAGACCTCGCAGCGATGCTCGAGCAGGCCGCAGGCGGGCTCGTCGGTGGACCGATGCTCTCGACCGCTCTCGCCGGACTGGTCATCGCCAGGCCCGGGTCGACGCTGGCGGCCAAGCGATGGGGTCCGGAGATCGCCGACGGCAGCCTTCCAGTCGCCGTCGCGATCGACGGACCGATTCTCACCGGTACGCGTGACGACGACGGCGGGCTGATCGTCGACGGCGCTGCCGGTTACGCGATCGGCGCAGGCGGTGGCGTCGCCGTGCTCGTGCCGGCGTCGGTCGACGGCAGCCCGGTGTGGTGCCTCATAGACGGCGACGCGGACGGATTGAGCGTCGAATCGGTGCCCGCCCTCGACCACAGCACCCCGCTTGGGCGGGTGACGTGCGCTCACGTCCACGTGAGCGCCGACCGGCTGGTCAGCGACGTTCGTCCCGGCCTTGTGCTGGACCTTGCGGTGACGCTCGCGGCCGCGGAAGCTGCGGGTATTGCCGGGTGGTGTCTGGATACCGCGGTCGAGTACGCCAAAATTCGCGAGCAGTTCGGCAAGAAGATCGGCTCGTTCCAGGCGATCAAACACATCTGCGCCGAAATGCTGTGCCGCGTCGAGCGAACTAGAGCGGTCGCCTGGGATGCCGCCGTCGCTGCAGAAGACGGCGTCGACCTCCCGATCGCTGCCGCCGTTGCGGGCGCAGTCGCGCTCGATGCGGCTGTCGATACGGCCAAGGACTGCATCCAGGTACTCGGCGGCATCGGCTTCACCTGGGAACACGATGCGCACTTCTACCTGCGGCGAGCGACGGCGCTGCGGCACCTGCTCGGTGGGTCTGCCCGCTGGCGCAGCCGCGTGACGGAACTGTCGAGGGCAGGAGCACGGCGCGGCACTGCACTCGATCTGAGCGGTCTCGACGACGAACGCGCAGGGCTGCGCGCCGAGGTAGCCGATATTGCGGCCTTGGCGCCGGAGAGTCGACGTGTGGCATTGGCCGAGAGCGGTTTGCTCGCACCCCATTGGCCCGCGCCGTACGGCCGGGCCGCGAATGCGGCGACGCAATTGTTGATTGCCGAAGAACTCGACAGCGCCGGCGTCGAGGTGCCGGACCTGGTCATCGGGTGGTGGGCCGTCCCCACGATCCTCGAACACGGCACGCCCGAACAGATCGAACGGCACGTCATGGCAACTCTTCGCGGTGAGCTGGCGTGGTGCCAGCTGTTCAGCGAGCCGGGCGCCGGGTCGGACCTGGCAGCGCTTCGCACCGCCGCGACGAAGGTCGAGGGCGGCTGGTCGTTGCAAGGTCAGAAGGTGTGGACGTCGGCGGCGCAGAAGGCCGACTGGGGCATCTGCCTCGCGCGGACGAACAAGGACGCGCCGAAGCATCGGGGCATAGCCTATTTTCTGATAGATATGCGCAGCAAGGGAATTCGGATCTCGCCGTTGCGCGAGATCACCGGCGAAGAGCGCTTCAACGAGGTGTTCTTCGACGACGTCTTCGTCCCGGACGACTGCGTGGTCGGCAAAGTCGACGGTGGCTGGCGGCTCGCGCACACCACGCTCGCCAACGAGCGGGTTGCAATCGGCAAGGGGTCCTCGCTCGACGCCGCGCTGGAGACTTTGCTCGACGCGACCCAGCCGGACGACCCCCTGATTGCGGACCGCTTGGGAGCACTGATCTGCGATTCGACGGTCGGAACGTTGCTGGAACTGCGAACGACGATTCGGCAGTTGGAGGGTCAGGACCCAGGCCCCGAGTCGAGCGTGCGCAAGCTCGTCGGCGTGCGCTACCGCCAGGACGTCGCGGAGTTCGCGCTGGATATCGCGGGGCAGGATGGTGCGCTCGATAATGAGCCGTCGCGCGCGTTCCTTCTCACTCGCTGCCTGTCCATCGCGGGTGGGTCGACGCAGATTCTGCTGACCGTCGCCGCCGAGCGAATCCTTGGGCTTCCTCGGGATTAAGTGATACAACTGAAACACGTTCTACTTCGAGTTGCAGGAGCGCGGGTTGGATTTCAACAGAGATCAGACACAAGACGCGGTCGCGGAAGCGGCCGTCGGCTTGCTCGACCGTGCAGCAAGCCAGTCCGCCGACGCGTTGTGGTCCACCCTGCACTCGGCCGGGCTGGTGTCGCTCGCGCTGCCGGAGCGCTTCGGTGGTGACGGTCTCGGGATCGGTGCGGTCACGACGTTGCTCACTGAGATCGGCCGGCGTGCCGCGGATGCGCCTGCGCTCGCAACCCTGGGCTTCGGCGTGCTCCCACTGTTGGCGATGGCAGACGACGAGGTGCTCGATGCGATGCTCGGGCAGGTCGAGGAAGGTGCGGTCCTGACTGCCGCGCTCAACGAGCCTGGTGCGCCCTTCACGACGTCACCGGCCACAACAGCTGCGGCGGAAGGTGATTCGCTCGTCATCTCCGGTTCCAAAGTCGGCGTGCCCTACGCCGACCAGGCATTTCGAATTCTCGTCCCGACCGATGCGGGTGTCGTGCTCGTCGCGCCCGAAGCGCCAGGCGTGACGTTGACGCGGACGCCGACGTCGTCGGGTGCGCCGGAGTTCGCCGTCCGGTTCGACGGTGTCAGCGTGCCGAAATCGCAACTGTTGCAAGCGGAGTTGCGCGTACTGCACCGACACGCGCTGGCGTGCATGGCTGCTCAGGCAGATGGACTGTTGAGCGGCGCAATGGCCCTCACCGCTGCGCACATCGGCACCCGGCAGCAGTTCGGCAAGCCGCTCGCCACGTTCCAGGCTGTTGCGCAGGAGATCGCCGACGTTTACGTCACGTCCAGAACACTGCACGTTGCGGCGCTCTCGGCAGCATGGCGGCTCGGCGAGGGACTGCCTGCCGACGACGATCTCGACGTGGTCGCCTACTGGCTCGCGACGGAGGTGCCGGCAGCGATGCAGGTGTGCCACCACCTCCACGGCGGATTGGGTGTCGACGTCACCTATCCCATGCACCGCTACTCGTCCCAGGCAAAGGACCTAGCGCGGCTCGTCGGCGGATCCTCTTTGCGACTCGACCTTTTGGGGGCGCGGTGTACATCGAACTGACCGACGAGCAGCGTGCGCTGCAAGCCGAACTGCGCGAATACTTCTCCAGTCTGATTTCCGCGGACGAAGCCGAAATCATGATGACCGAGCGGCACGGTCCGACCTATCGCGAAGTCATTCGACGGATGGGTAAGGACGGCTGGCTCGGGGTCGGCTGGCCGAAGCAGTACGGCGGCCGCGGGTTCGGAGACGTCGAGCAGCAGATCTTCGCCAACGAAGCGGTCCGCGCGGATGTGCCGCTGCCTGCGGTAACCCTGCAAACCGTCGGACCGACGTTGCAGACTTACGGATCCGAAGAGCAGAAGCAGAAGTTCCTGCCCGCGATCCTGGCCGGCGAAGTCCACTTCGCGATCGGCTACTCCGAGCCGGAGGCCGGCACGGACCTTGCAGCCCTGCGATGCTCAGCGGTCCGAGATGCCAACGGCGACTTCGTCGTCAACGGTCAAAAGATCTTCACCACCGGCGGTCACGATGCCGATTACATCTGGCTTGCGGTCCGCACGGGCCCGCCCGATTCCAGGCATCGTGGGATCTCGATTCTGATCGTCGATACCAAGGATCCAGGCTATTCGTGGACGCCGATCATCACTTGCGACGGCGCCCATCACGTCAACGCGACCTATTACTCCGATGTGCATGTTTCCGCCGAAATGCTTGTCGGGCAGGAGAATGCGGGCTGGAAACTGATCACGACCCAGCTCAACCACGAGCGGGTGATGCTCGGTCCTGCGGGGCGGATCGGTGGTTTGTACGACAAGCTGAGGTCTTGGGCGTCGGCTCGTAATCTGCTCGATCGCAGCGATGTTCAGCGCATTCTCGGCGAGATCCATGCGACTTATCGGCTCAACGAACTGCTCAACTGGCAAGTCGCGAGTGTCGAGGGAGCGGTCGACATCGCAGACGCGTCGGCGACCAAAGTCTTTGCTACCGAGCGCATTCAACGCGTCGGGCGCTTGGCGGAGGAGCTGGTCGGTCGACACGGCGATCCGTCGGATCCCGAAACGGCGCAGCTGCAGGACTGGCTCGACAAGCAGGTCAAACGGAATTTGGTGATCACCTTCGGCGGCGGCGTCAACGAGGTGATGCGCGAGCTGATCGCGACAGCCGGGTTGAAACTACCGCGCGTGCCACGTTAGGAGACGGGTGTCCGAGACGATAACCGAAGCGGCCCAACTGATCAGGGCTGCGGGCGCCAGCAAACCGCGGGCCGGGCGCGACCCGGTGAACCAGCCGATGATCAACAACTGGGTCGAGGCGATCGGCGATACGAATCCGATCTACGTCGACGCGGACGCAGCGCGTGCGGCCGGTCACGACGGGATCGTCGCACCGCCCGCGATGGCGCAAGTGTGGACGATGGGTGGGCTGCACTACTCCCGCACGAGCGACGACCCGCTCGGCAAGATCATCGAGATCCTCGATGATGCCGGGTTCACGTCTATCGTCGCGACGAATTGTGAGCAGACCTATCACCGCTATCTGAAACTCGGGGAAGAGGTTTCGCTTTCGGCCACGCTGGAAGAGGTTGTCGGGCCGAAGAAGACGGGCCTCGGCGAGGGTTGGTTCGTCACCGTGAAGAACGTCTGGACCGTCGACGACGAACCGGTCGCGGAAATGTTGTTCCGGGTCCTGAAGTTCGCGCCGCCTGCCCCGGCGGAAAAGCCGGTCGGCATCGATCCCGCGACCGCTATCCGACCGATGATTTCCCAGGACTCCGCATTCTTCTGGGACGGAACGAAAGTCGGTGAACTGCGGATCCAGCAGGTCGCCGATGGCACCTTCCGGCACCCGCCGATTCCTGCGATCTGGAAAGACAAAACCGAGCAGACGGATTATGTCGTTGCCAGCGGGAAGGGCTCGGTGTTCAGCTTCGTCGTTCACCACGCACCCAAGGTTCCGGGGCGCGCACTGCCATTCGTCGTCGCACTGATCGAATTGGAAGAAGGAGTGCGAATGCTCGGTGAGTTACGCGGAATCGAGCCGGCCATGGTCGAAATAGGGCTCGAGGTCGAGGTGGAGTTCGTGCGCATCGACGACGACCTGACCATCCCAGCGTGGCGGCCCAAGTCATGATCACCCCAGCAGTCGGAGATAAACTGCCCGCATTCGCGGTCACCGCCGACCCGACCTTCGTTGTCAGTACTGCCCTGGCCACCAGGGACTTTCAGGATGTGCACCACGATCGCGACAAGGCGCACGCGCGAGGGTCCAAGGACATCTTCGTCAACATCCTCACCGACACCGGACTGGTGCAGCGGTTCATCACCGACTGGGCAGGTCCGCGGGCGGTCGTTCACTCGATCAAGTTGCGTTTGGGCGTCCCGTGGTACGCCTATGACACCGTGACGTTCAGCGGCGAGGTGATTGCCGTCGACGGCGAGAGAGTGACCGTCGACGTGCTTGGCGCCGACAGCCTGGGCGACCACATCACCGCCAAAGTTGTTGTGGGGGTGCCACAGTGACCGGGTTGTCGCGCAAGGCTGCAATCGTCGGAATCGGCGCCACAGAGTACTCGAAGGACTCCGGACGGAGTGAATTGCGTTTGGCGGCAGAGGCAGTCTCTGCAGCAATCGCCGACGCAGGGCTGACACCGGAGGACGTCGACGGACTGACGTCGTTCACGATGGACTCGAATTCGGAATCGGCGGTCGCTCGGTCCGTCGGGATTCCGAGCCTGAAGTTCTTCAGCCGCATCAACTTCGGTGGTGGCGCTGCCTGCGCGACCGTGCAGCAAGCCGCCATGGCGGTGGCGACCGGGGTCGCCGACGTCGTCGTCGCATACCGCGCATTCAACGAGCGGTCTGCGACCCGATTCGGTCAGGTTTCGACCGCGTTGGCCGGTGCTCCGACGTCGTCCGGCGTCGACGCTAGCTGGTCCTACCCGCACGGACTGGGAACGCCCGCCTCGCAGGTAGCGATGGTTGCCCGCCGCTACATGCACGTATATGGCGCTACGAGTGCCGATTTCGGCCGCGTCGCCGTCGCGGATCGCAAACACGCTGCCGTCAACCCGGCCGCGTTCTTCTACGGCAAACCGATCACGCTCGAGGACCATCAGCAGTCGCGCTGGATCGCGGAGCCACTGCACCTGTTGGACTGTTGCCAGGAATCCGACGGCGGCATCGCGATCGTCGTCACCTCGGCCGAACGAGCGAAAGACCTGCCGAACAAGCCTGTGGTCATCGCCGCTGCGGCACAAGGTGCTGGGTCGGACCAATTCATCATGACCAGCTACTACCGCGACGCCATGACGGGACTGCCGGAAATGGGTCTGGTCGGAAAGCAGCTGTGGGAGCAGTCGGGCCTTGGGCCACAAGACATGCAGACAGCAGTGCTCTACGACCACTTCACCCCGTTCGTGTTGATGCAGCTCGAAGAGCTCGGGTTCTGCGGTCGCGGCGAGGCGAAGGATTTCATTTCCGACGGGGCGATCGAGATCGGTGGTCGGCTGCCGATCAATACGCACGGCGGCCAGCTCGGCGAGGCCTATATCCACGGGATGAACGGAATTGCCGAGGGTGTCAGGCAAATTCGAGGCACCTCGGTCAACCAAGTCAAGTCGGTCGAGAATGTCCTCGTCACTGCTGGAACGGGCGTCCCGACGTCAGGCTTGGTCCTCACCCACTAGGTCGTGAGTCTTTTTGGAGTCTATAGACTCCAAAAAGACTCACGAGGGAGATGTGTGCATGACGATTATCGGTCGTGTGAATCACTTGGCCTCGACCCATCTCGCTGGCCGCGCACGCGCGTTTTCGCGATTCCACCAACGTCGGAAGGCGCAGGGCAAAGGCAAACTGCTCGACCGCTTTTTCGGTGCGCCCACCTTCTTGCTCACTGTTCGAGGTCGAAAGAGTGGCGAACTGCGCAGCGTCCCATTGATGCTCACACGACGCGGCGACGACATCGTCGTGTGCGGCTCGAACGGCGGAAGCGCAAAGCCTCCGCCGTGGTACCTGAATCTCCGAGATGCGGGCAAGGCAGCTGTGAATGTCGACGGCGCACAGTGGGAGGTCACCGCGCGTAATGCCGAGGGCGCGGAGCGAGACGAGTGTTGGAAGCTCCTCAATCAGACCTACCCACATTTTGCGACCTATCAGAAGCTCACCGAACGTGTTCTCCCCGTTGTGGTGCTAGAGCGTGTGCCTGTGCAGCACTAGGGCGTAGTGTCTGCCGAATGAGCAACGCGCAGCTCATCACTGCAGCAATTGTTGGTGTTGGCGTCATTATCGCGCTCATCACCTGGTTGAAACTCCATCCCTTTCTGGCGCTTGCCATCGGTGCAATCGGAGTAGGAATTGGCGCCGGCCTCGGCCCCGCCAATTCGGTGAAGTCATTCACCACAGGCTTCGGATCCACCATGGGAAGCGTCGGCCTTCTGATCGGCTTCGGCGCCATGTTCGGCAAGTTGCTTGCCGATTCAGGTGGCGCGGACCGCGTCGTCGACACCCTCGTCAACCGATCCAGTGACGCGGCGTTGCCGTGGACGATGGGTCTGGTCGGCGCAGTGATCGGCCTACCGATGTTCTTCGAAATCGGTGTGGTGCTGCTGATTCCGGTCATCATTCTGGTCGCACGCCGATCCGGCTTGCCCCTGATGAAGATAGCGATCCCGACGCTTGCCGGGCTGTCGGCGATGCACGGGCTCGTTCCGCCACACCCTGGCCCGTTGATTGCGATCGACGCGTTGAAAGCGAATCTCGGTCTGACGCTGGGGCTCGGCGTGCTGATAGCGATCCCGACTGTCGTCATCGCGGGACCGTTGTTCGGCAAGCTCGCCGCCAAGTGGGTTGACGTCCCCGTTCCGGATCTTTTTCAGACCGCCGAAGACGAGACGGACGCCGACGGCAAGGTCATCGTGCAGCAGCGTCCTTCGTTCGCGGTCACGATGGTCGCGATCGCGTTGCCTGTGGTGTTGATGCTCGGCAAGGCACTCGGGGATGTCGTTGCCGAAGACTCGAAGTGGTGGCTCAAGACGGGTCTCGACTTCTTCGGTACACCGGTCATCGCGCTTGGTCTGGCGGTCCTGGTTGGACTGGTCCTGCTCGGTCGCGGCGGCGGCATGGACCGCGCTGCGTTGTCGAAGACCCTCGAGAGTTCGCTGCCACCCATCGCCGGAATTCTGCTGATCGTCGGCGCAGGCGGCGGCTTCAAACAGGTACTCATCGACACCGGGATAGCCAACGTCATCGCCGATGCGATCAAGGACAGCTCGCTCCCTGTGCTGCTCCTCGCCTGGATCGTTGCGGTTCTCATTCGGGTCGCCACAGGGTCGGCCACTGTCGCAACCGTGACCGCATCCGGCATCCTCGCGCCTGTTGCCGTCGACCTCTCGACGACGCACGTCTCGTTGATGGTGCTCGCGATCGGTTCGGGTTCGCTGTTCCTCAGCCACGTCAACGACGCCGGGTTCTGGCTGGTCAAGGAATATCTCGGTGTCACGGTCGTCCAGAACCTGAAGACCTGGACCGCCATGGAATGCATAATCTCCGTCTGTGGATTGGCGGGCGTACTCGCTTTGAGCGTGGTCGTATGACGATTCTCGTGGTGATGGGCGTCGCTGGTTCCGGCAAATCCACCGTCGCAGGGATTCTCGCGAAACGGCTCGGTTGGGATCTGCAAGAAGGCGACGAGCTGCACCCCAAGGCGAACGTCGAGAAGATGGCGTCGGGCCATCCGCTGACCGACGAAGACCGTTGGCCCTGGCTCGAACTCATCGCGAAATGGATAGCGGGACAGATTGATTCGGGTAAGTCGGGCATAGTCACGTGCTCGGCGCTCAAGCACAGTTATCGCGACGTCCTTCGTTGCGACGGTGTGGTGTTCGTGCAGCTGTCGGGGTCGCGCGAGCAGATCAGCGAGCGCCTCGAGCATCGGCAAGGCCATTACATGCCGCCGTCGTTGCTGACATCTCAGCTCGACACGCTCGAGCCTCCCGGCCAGGACGAACATGCGATCGTCGTCGACATCGCCCAAACGCCTGAGCAGATCGCATCGGAGGTCATCGCAGCCCTTCCTCCTACCTGAACACTTAGTAGGATGGGAGAAATGCCCGGTCACGAGTGCCGGGGGTTTGGGGTTACCCGATGCGTGTTGCGGAGAATGGTTTCCGCCGAGCCGCGGCGGTGCTGGCGCTTGTAATCGTCGCGGCGATTGCGCTGCGGGGCTACGTCCCGGGCGCCGACCCCATTCCGAAGCAGCGGTCGACGTCGAGTCCGGCAACAATCATCGCGATCGTGTCGATCATGAGTATCGCGATCGTCGTGACGTTCATCGGTTTGCTCCAATTGCTGCGCCGACGCAAGAGCGCTGCCGTTCTCATCGTTCGAGACAGCGGCGCTGACGGTCCCCGCGGTCTGCGTAAGCGGCTGCTGTACCTGGCTGCTGCCGCAGTACTCGTCTTCGCCATCGCGACTGCGTTATCGACGATGAGCCTCGGCCGATCCCACGAAGACACAGCACCGCCGACACAGGCGAACGAGCAGCAAAGCGACGCCGAGACCCAAGACAAAACACCTCCGCCCGAGGAAGCACCCGCGCCGGAAGAGAATCCGCTTCTCATCCCGCTGCTCGGCGCCCAGGCTCTCCTTTTGGTCGGCTTGATGATCGTGGGCGGAATCATCGTGGTTCGACGATCGGCAGTTTCGGACAACGAACAGTTCCGGATCGCACCGTTCGACGAGTCGACAGAGTCGGTGTCGGACACGCTCGCGCGCGCGGCGGCGTTGGGATTGGCCGAGATTGCCGACCCAGACCGCGAACCTAGAGCAGCGATCATCGCCTGTTACGCAGCAATGGAACGTGCGCTCGCCGAGGCGCCCGATGCTGCGCCTCACGAGTCCGACACCCCGACCGAGGTGCTTGCGCGTGCGGTCGACCATGGTGTGCTGCATTCTGACGCCGCTGCGACACTGGTCGCTTTGTTCACCGAAGCGCGGTTCAGTCCACATCGGATGACCGAGGAACAACGCACAATCGCAATCGACATGCTGCAGTTGGTATCCGCGGACCTGCGCGGTGCGTCGTGAAGATCCTGCTCGGCGGGATCGCGCTCGTCCTTGTCGTCGAAGCGATGGTGCTCGGCGTCGGCGGGCGATCCATCGTGCTCGTCGTGACCGGAGTCGCGGTTGCCTTCGCACTCCTGTCTTTGCGTTGGTGGTTCATCGGGTCTTCCGACGAGCCAGTCAGCGCCACCGACTCGCAAGCGGCCGAATCCCTGGAACGCTGGCGCGCCCGGACCGAGATCATGGTCGCGTGGGCCGACGGCAACCGCGGCGCGTGGGATCGCCACTTGCGCCCGATACTTGCCCGCGAGTTTTCGATGTCGACCGGGCACCGGCCGGCAAAGAATCCAGCCGCGCACGACGCGGCTGGGCGAATGCTCTTCGGTTCCGAATTGTGGGAGTGGGTAGACCCAAGTGCGGCGTCGCATGCCCGCCGCGATGAGCCAGCCCCTGGTCGAGCAGCTCTCGACGAGATACTCGAGCGATTGGAGAGCATATGACGACGACTGCGCAGGTCACGACCGAGCGTGCCGAGGCTGTGCTGAACGAGCTGGAACGAGTGATCGTCGGCAAGCGCAGTGCGCTGACACTGATTCTCATCACGGTCCTCTCCGGTGGACACGTGCTCATCGAGGACCTGCCCGGGCTTGGCAAGACGTTGATCGCCCGCTCGTTCGCCGCCGCACTCGGACTGGACTTCGCGCGCGTCCAGTTCACCCCGGACCTTCTACCCGCCGACCTGCTCGGCTCGACCATCTACGACATGCAGTCCGGGCGGTTCGACTTCCGAGCCGGTCCCGTATTCACCAATCTGTTGATGGCCGACGAGATCAACCGCACGCCACCCAAAACTCAGGCAGCGCTGCTCGAAGCGATGGGGGAGGGCCAGGTCAGCATCGACGGTGAAACCCGCAAACTGCCCTCGCCGTTCGTAGTCCTCGCCACCGACAACCCGATCGAGTACGAAGGCACCTACCCGCTGCCCGAGGCTCAGCTGGACCGTTTCGCCATCCGCCTTCGCATCGGTTACCTGTCCGAGTCCGACGAGAAGGACATGCTGCGCAGGCGGCTCGATCGCGGATCGGCACCACATGTCGTCAACCGAATCGTCGACGCGTCCGATCTCACGGCCATGCGGGAATCGGTCGAAAGCGTGACAGTGCACCCAGACGTTCTGCACTACGTCGTCGCGATCGCCTCCGCGACCCGCAACCATCCGCAGGTCGAGGTGGGTGCGAGCCCCCGCGCCGAACTCGACCTCGTGCAGCTCTCCCGCGCTCGTGCCTTGTTGCTGGGACGCGATTACGTCATCCCCGAAGACGTGAAAGCGCTTGCGGTACCAGCGATTGCGCACCGTATCAGCCTTCGTCCGGAAATGTGGGTCCGGCGCATTCACGGCGAAGACGTGGTCGAGGAGCTGCTGCGCCGGCTGCCCGCACCCCGGGCCTCGGCATGAACCCAGTCGATGACGGAGTCGAACTCCGTTGGGGCCCTTCGCCGATGGCAGCAGCGATCGCGACCTGCGGCGCGGCCGCCCTGGCAGCAGCAGTAATCGCCGGAAGTTGGCAGCTGGTCGTCTTTGCCGCGCCGTTCCTCGGCGTGCTCGTGTCGATCGCGTGGCAGTTGCCCGCCGGAACGGTCAAAGGCGAAGCCAGCCAACCGTTGTCGCGCTGTTTCGAGACCGAAGACGTCGAAGTGACCGTGTCCGTTTCGGTCGACAGCGCCGCGACCGTGACCAAACTTCACGTGCCGCCGATCGCTGGGCTGCAATGCGATGTCACAGCGGACGTGGACCAGGTCGAGCTGCGCTGCTCGGCGAAACGCTGGGGCAGGTACCCGATTCCGGTGCACGTGCATGTGGTGTCGAGCAGCGGGCTATTCAGCGGCACAGCGGTTCTCGACGCGGCCGAGGTGCACGTCTATCCGTTGTCGGCTCCGCAGAACGCCGGCATCCCGCGCACCGAACTCCCGGACCGGCTCGGTACGCATCTGACGCGGCACCACGGTCCTGGAGTCGAATACGCCGACATTCGCGCCTACGTTCCTGGCGATCAACTGCGAACCGTCAACTGGGCGGTCAGCGCCCGGCGCGGCAGGCTGCATGTCACCGAACGACTCACCGACCGCGCGGCTGATGTCGTCGTCCTGATCGACACCTATCCGCAGGCGCCGGGGCCGGCGACCGAGGCGACCGAGCGGTCCGTGCGTGGCGCGACGCAGGTCGTGCAGAGCGCATTGCGGCGAGGCGATCGAGCAGGAATTGCCGGGCTCGGAATGCATCCGCGGTGGCTCGGCGCCGACATCGGCAGGCGACAGTTCTACCGCGTGCTAGACACGGTCCTCGACGTCGGCAGTGACTCGATACCGAGTACCGGAACCTTGGTGCCGCGGGCGGCAATCCCTAACGGAGCCATCGTGATCGCGTTTTCGACGATGCTCGATACCCAATTCGCGCTTGCCCTGATCGACCTCCGTAAGCGTGGTCATACGGTCGTGGCGATCGATGTGCTGGAGGGTGCACCGTTCGAAGGCGAGATCGCGCCGATGATCGCGCGGATGTGGCGGATCGAGCGGTCCGCGATGTATCGCGACATGACGACCGTCGGAGTCGACGTGGTCGCCTGGCCATCGGGAATCACCCTCGACCAGGCGATGCGCCTGGTTCCCGAGCGGCGCAGGCAAGTTCGGAAGCGCGCATGAACGTCTTGGTCGGGCTCATGATGGTCGCCGCGACGGTGCCCGATGCGCCGATGATCGCGTGGATTGTCTCGGGTATTTCCGCCGTCTTGGTCCTCGCGAGTGCCTTCAGCCGAACTGCAGCGACGGGCGCGATCGTTGTCGCGATCGTCGCTCTGGCGCTGAGTAATCCGCCCTTGTTGCTCGCTGCGATCGCCGGCCTGTCGGCAGTCCTGTTCCTGCTGTTGTCGTTTGGGCGAGCCGGGCTGGTATCGCTCACGGGTGCACTGTTGTTCACCGGTGTGGCGATGCTTGTTTCGCTCGCGCCCGTCGAGCTTCCGTGGGTGCCGGTGGTGGCGCCGGTCGTTGTGGTCGCGTTGTTCGCCGTGGCGGTCTGGCCCTATGCGAGCGTCACGACGACGTCGGCGAGGGCAGGTGCGTCGTCACGTTCTGGGACGGTCACGGCGACCAGCAACTGGCTGCCGTCACGCCAGATTCGGCAGCGCAACGACTCACCGGGATAGACGACGCCGGCGAATTTGGCCCGGAAACCTTTGACGCGTGCGGCATCTGCGTCGAGCGCAGCACCCACGACCGTCTTGCACACGATCCCGTAGGTGCACAGTCCGTGCAGGATCGGTGCAGGAAAGCCTGCGGCCTTCGCGAATGCGGGGTCGGAGTGCAGTGGATTGCGGTCGCCACACATTCGGTAGAGCAGCGCCTGTTGCGGCAAAGTCTTTGTGGTGACGTCGAAGTCAGGTTCTCGGTCGGGGAGTGCGACCGACTCCGACGGACCGCGTTCGCCACCGAACCCACCCTCGCCGCGAGCGAATATCGATGATCGAGCACTCCACAACGGGTTCCCGTCGGTGTCGACCGTCGTCGATTCCTGGACGATCACCGCGGCCTTGCCCTTGTCCCACACCTCGGCGATTCGGGTCGACGTCGTTGCCTTGCCGGATGGCGGAATCGGCTGGTGAACAACGATTTCCTGGCTGCCATGGACGATCCGTGCAAGATCGATCTCGACGCCCGGGAACGACACCCGGGGTGCCTCGGTCGCATGGAAGGTCGCCGCGACGGTGGCGAAAGTTGGCAGTACTTGTGGCGCAACGTCGTCGAGGTAGCTCAGGTCGTCCAGTCCTGCACCCAACGCGAGGTGGTACAGCTGCACATCGGAGGTCTCCCAGGCGAATTCGTTCGATCCAAGGTCGGCGCCGATGGCGATTGCGGGATCAATTGGCATTCTTGCGCTCCGCCATATCGAGCACAGCGAGGTAGCCGAAGGTCATGGCTGGTCCGATCGTCGCGCCGGGGCCCGCATACGTGTGCCCCATGACGGGCGCACTCGAGTTTCCGACTGCGTAGAGGCCATCGATCACGGTCCCGTCCTCGCGCAGTACCCTTGCCGCGGTGTCGGTCCGGAGGCCGCCTTTCGTGCCGAGGTCGCCTGGGACCATCTTGATCGCGTAGTACGGCGCCTTCTCCAAAGCCCCGAGGCTCGGGTTCGGCTTGTTGCGCGGATCGCCGTAGTAATGGTCGTAACCGCTCACGCCTCGGCCGAAATCCTCGTCATGACCTTTGTGGGCGAATTCGTTGAACCGCTGGACCGTTCGGGTCAGCTCATCGGCAGGCAAACCGACCTTCTCGGCAAGTTCGGCGATCGATGCGGCCTGGGTGACCACCCCTGCGTCGATCCATCGCTTCGGGAAACGCTGCTTCGGCTGCAACCCGGCGAACATGTAGCGGTCGCGATAGCGCTGGTCGAGGATCATCCATGTGGGGATGTTCTCGCCCGGTCCTTCGCCGATGCCGTACTCGCCGCCGTACATCCGATGCACAGCTTCGACGTATGGTGCGGCTTCGTTGAGGAATCGCTTGCCCCTGCTGTTGACCATGATGCTGCCGGGCAGGTTGCGCTCCGCCAGGCAGAACCACGGTCCGCCGGTCAGTGGAATCGAGGGTCCCCACCATGCATCGTCCATCAAATCGGTTGCGGCACCGAGCTTCAGGCCCGCGAGAATGCCGTCGCCAGTGTTCGCCTTCGCGCCGACCGTCCATTCTGTGCCGATCGGTTCGCGCTGGTATTTGCGTCGCATTTCTTCGTTGTGGTCGAAGCCGCCCGCTGCGATGATCACGCCGCGCCGTGCTCGAATCAGTTCCGGAGACCCGTTTCGCAGGACGTGCACGCCGACAACGCGACCGCCGTCGGTCTCGAGGTCGGTGAGTGGCGTTTCGAGCCAGATCGGCACATTCGCGTCGAGCAAGCCCTTCCGCAACGCGGCCGAGAACGCCTGTCCGCGCCCGAGTAGGTGCTTGCCGGTGAGCTTGGCACCGATCAGCCGAGCGCCGACCCGCATGACCCGCAGCGGTCCGCGTGGGTGGCGTTTCCGGAGGTTGAGCCACTTGTAATCGGCTTGTGTGACAACGACATTGAGCGGTGCCTTGCCGTAATCCGGCTCCAGGTTTTTGAGCTCGGCGCCAAGTTTCTTGCCGTCGAAGGGCTTCGGCTCCATCGTCCGGCCGCCGACCCGGCCGCCCGGTGCCTCGGGGTAGTAGTCCGAGTAGCCCGGCACCCACGCGAACCGCAACGGCGAGTTGCGCAGCACGAAGGAGATCATCTCCGGACCGCGATCGATGTAGGTATCGATGCGGTCGGCGGGCACGACGTCGCCGATGATGTTGTGGAGGTATTTGCGCGCCTCTTCGATGTCGTCGTCCACACCGTCGGCGACCAGCGCCTCGTTGGTCGGTATCCAGACGCCACCTCCCGACCGTGCGGTCGAGCCGCCGTAATGCGGCGCCTTCTCGACGATGACGACGCTCAGGCCCTTGCGCGCGGCAGTGAGCGCGGCGGTCATCCCGCCGGCCCCACTGCCGACCACGACGATGTCGTACTCATGCTTGCTCATGTAGAACACGTTATAGAATGATGGGGCAGCGGGTCCAGAGCGGACATCGAAACGTGTTGCAGTCCCATGGGAGGTTTGTACCGATGACGTGGGATCTTTCCGCTGATGTCGTTGTCGTCGGCTACGGCGCGGCTGGCACGTCGACCGCGCTCGAAGCTGTAGCAGTCGGCGCCGATGTTCTCGCGATCGACCGTTTCAACGGCGGCGGCGCGACCGAATTGTCCGGCGGAATCGTCTACGCGGGTGGCGGAACCTCGGTGCAGCGCGCGGCCGGCGTCGAGGACTCGCCGGAAGAGATGCTCGCGTACCTGAGCCGCGAAGTCGGCGACGCTGTGAGCGCCGAAAGTCTGCGACGGTTCGTGGACGGCAGCCCAGCAATGATCGATTGGTTGATCGGTCACGGTGTGCCGTTCGACTCGACCCTCTGCCCGTACAAGACGTCGTTTCCGAACAACAAGTACTACCTCTACTACTCGGGAAGCGAGTTGGCCGGCGCTTTTCGCTCTGTCGCCAAGCCTGCTCCGCGCGGGCATCGGGCCCATGGGAAAGGCACGTCGGGCAACAAGATCTATGCCGCGCTGTCGAAGTCAGCGCAGGCCGCGGGTGTTCGATTCCAGCCCCACACCCGAGCGGTCAGGCTCTTGACCGACGATGGTCGCGTCGTGGGCGTCGAGGCCACGACCTTGGTCAAAGCGCCGGTCAAGGTCCGAAACCTGTTCGCGCGCTTGGCTCGTACGTCCGCGAAACCGGGGATCTACTATCCACCGTTGCGAACCTTGCTCGACAAGCAGATGCGCAAGATCGAGCGGCGCTACGGCAAAACGGTCCGCATCAGGGCCAATTCCGGAGTGGTCGTGTGCGCTGGTGGCTTCATTGCCAACCGAGAAATGGTCCTCGAGCACGCACCAGCCTTCAGCGGTGGGTTGGCGCTGGGCACGTCCGGCGACGATGGCAGCGGAATCGAAATGGCACGGGCTGTCGGCGCCGCCACGGACCGCCTGGGCAACGTCTCGGTGTGGCGGTTCCTCGTTCCGCCCAGTGCGTTCATGGGAGCAATCCTCGTGGACCAATTCGGGAGCCGCGTCATCGACGAGTCCCGCTACGGCGCGGCGGTCGGCCACGCCCTCGTCGCTGACCACGGCGGCAAAGGCTGGTTGCTCATCGATGCCGATGTAGCTCGGGAGGCGCGGTCGCAGTTGCCGGGCCAATCGCAATGGTTTCAGCGGATGCAGACCGAAGGGCTGTTCCGTTTCGAGGCTAGCAAAGGTGCGACAGTCGAGGACGCAGCCGTGAAGGCCGGTATCGATCCTGTCGGGCTGCGCGCCACCGTCGACGCTCACAACCGCGCGATCGAACTCGGCGCTCCAGACCCGGTGGGCAAGCCCGACGACTTCAGGCGTCCGCTCACAGCAGGGCCGTTCTCGCTGTTGGACGTCTCGATCAAACAGAGCGTGTCGAATCCGTGCCCGATGCTCACGCTCGGTGGAGTCGTTGTGAACGAAGTCACCGGTGCCGTGAAGACGGCGAGCGGCGACGAAATACCTGGTCTGTATGCCGCAGGTCGCACGGCAGTCGGGATCTGCTCGGACTCTTATGTCAGCGGGTTGTCGCTCGCTGACTGCGTTTTCTCGGGCCGACGCGCCGGCCGTGCCGTAGCGAAGGGACTGATTCATGCTGTCGAGTGAGTTACGCATCGAGCTCGCGGATCGGCTGCTCGCAGCCGAGCGCGACCGTGTTCCGATCGACCCATTGACCAACCACTACGCCGACATCGACGTCGTCGACGCGTACGAAATTCAGCTCATCAACATCCGTCGTCGGCTCGATGCGGGCGCTCGGGTCGTCGGTCACAAGGTGGGCCTGTCGTCGAAAGCCATGCAGAACATGATGGGTGTCGACGAGCCCGACTACGGCCATCTCCTCGCGGATATGGCTGTGACAGAAGAAGAGCCGGTGCCTGCAGCGCGCTATTGCTTCCCGCGGGTCGAGGTCGAAGTCGGCTTCGTTCTCGGCGCCGACCTGCCCGGCGAGGATTGCACCGAGGAAGACGTTCTTGCGGCTACGACGGCATTCGCGCCCTCGATCGAACTGATCGACAGCCGCATCTCCGACTGGAAAATCAAGCTCGCAGACACCATCTCGGACAACGCGTCGTCGGCGGGATTCGTTCTCGGCAAGGAGCGAGTGAAGCCGGGCGAAATCGACATCAAAGGCATCGATGCCGTCCTCACTCGCAATGGCGAGCAAATCGCGGAGGGACGCAGTGACGCGGTCCTCGGCGACCCTGTCATCGCGGTCGCGTGGTTGGCCCGCAAAGTCGCGGGGTTCGGCGTAAGGCTGAAGGCAGGCGACATCGTGCTGCCCGGCTCGTGCACACGAGCTATCGATGCCCGACCGGGTGATTCTTTCCATGCAGAGTTCAGCGGGCTGGGTTCTGTTTCGCTGCAGTTCGTTTAGGAGAAGCGCATGACCAAGGCAAGTGTCGCGATCGTCGGATCGGGCAACATCAGCACGGACCTCCTGTACAAACTGCAGCGGTCCGGGGTGCTCGAGCCGCGCTGGATGATCGGCATCGATCCGGAGAGCGAGGGCCTGAAACGTGCCCGTTCGATGGGGCTGGAGACATCGGCAGAAGGTGTCGACTGGCTGCTCGCGCAGGCAGACAAGCCCGACCTGGTCTTCGAAGCCACCTCGGCGTACGTCCACCGCGACGCGGCGCCGAAGTACGCGGAAGCAGGTATTCGCGCGATCGACCTGACCCCCGCTGCGGTTGGCCCCGCCGTTGTGCCGCCGGTCAATCTCGGTGAGCACCTCGACGCACCCAACGTCAACATGATCACCTGTGGCGGCCAGGCCACGATCCCGATGGTCGCCGCGGTGTCGCGTGTGGTCGAGGTGTCTTATGCCGAGATCGTCGCCTCCGTCGCATCGGTCTCCGCGGGTCCGGGCACACGGGCCAACATCGACGAGTTCACGAAGACGACGAGCCGTGGTGTCGAGACGATCGGCGGTGCCGGACGTGGCAAGGCGATCATCGTGCTCAACCCCGCCGACCCGCCGATGATCATGCGCGACACCATCTTCTGTGCGATTCCCGAGGATGCAGATACTGCGGCGATCGCCGAGTCGGTCCATCGGATGGTCGCGAGCATTCAGGAGTACGTGCCGGGCTATCGGCTCTTGAACGAGCCCCAATTCGACAAGCCGTCGGTGATCTCCGGCGGGCTGGCGCGGGTGTCGATCTTCGTCGAAGTCGAAGGCGCGGGCGACTACTTGCCGCCGTATGCCGGCAATCTCGACATCATGACCGCCGCGGCCGCAAAGGTCGGCGAAGAGGTCGCCAAACAAATTCTGAACGTGCGCGTCTGAGGAGTGACAATGCCATTCTCCGATCAACTCGACATCCGCATCACCGATACGTCCTTGCGCGACGGCAGCCACCACAAACGCCATCAGTTCACCGCCGAAGACGTCGAGAACATCGTCGCCGCGCTGGACGGCGCAGGCGTTCCGGTGATCGAGGTGACGCACGGCGACGGTCTCGGCGGGTCGTCGTTCAACTACGGCTTCTCGAAGACTCCCGAACAGGAATTGATCTCGATCGCGGCCAAGACCGCGAAAAATGCGAAGATCGCATTCCTCATGCTGCCGGGGGTCGGGGTGAAGGAAGACATCATCATCGCTCAAGACAACGGCGCGTCGATCTGTCGCATAGCTACGCACTGCACCGAGGCGGATGTCTCGATCCAGCACTTCGGCCTCGCACGCGAGCGCGGACTGGAGACCGTCGGCTTCCTGATGATGTCCCACACTCAGTCGCCCGAGAACCTCGCCAAGCAGGCCCGCATCATGGCCGATGCAGGGTGCCAGTGCGTCTACGTTGTCGATTCAGCCGGTGCGCTGGTGCTGGAGCAGGTCGCCGATCGCGTCGCGGCCATCGTCGACGAGTTGCACGGCGATGCGCAGGTCGGGTTCCACGGTCACGAGAATCTCGACCTCGCCGTGGCCAACTCCGTCTATGCGGTCCGGGCGGGTGCGCTGCAGATCGACGGCAGTACGCGGCGCTTCGGTGCCGGCGCCGGCAACACGCCTGTCGAGGCGTTCGTGGGTGTCTGCGACAAGCTCGGCATCAAGACCGGCATCGACTTCTTCAAGATTGCCGACGCCGCCGAGGACGTCGTACGTCCGGTCATGCCGCACGAATGCCTCCTCGATCGACAAGCCCTGATGATGGGCTACGCAGGCGTCTACTCGAGCTTCCTCAAGCACGCCGAACTGCAAGCAGAGCGCTACGGCGTCTCCGCTGCGGAAATGCTGGTCCGTGCAGGTGCGCGCAAATTGGTCGGCGGGCAAGAAGATCAGCTCATCGATATCGCCTTGGAATTGCAGCGCGAAAACGCCTGATCACCCCTCGTGAGTCTTTTAGGAGTCCATAGACTCCTAAAAGACTCACAACAAATTGTGGGCGCCGCCACATGCGCGGCGTGAGCCAGGCCGCAAAACGGCCATGAGCTGAGTTACATTCTCGATCGTACGGACCGCTAAGTACCGACCTGACCTGGGTAAATAATGCGCCCAGAGTTGGTATGGGAATGCAATAGGGTTACGGAACGATAACGCGGTCATTAAACTTGTGGGCAGTTCGAAATCATCAGCCTGCGGGACTTTATACCGATAGATATTCCCGAGGGTAAAGCGAGAGCGCTTTGTAGCGCCGATCTCGCCGACAATCTCGAAAGGGTTTTACTCGATCATGACTGCATTCACCACGACCATCAAGCGCACCGCCACCTTTGCCATTGCTGCGGGCTCCCTCGCAATCGCCCCGTCGCTGCTGGGCGTCGGGACCGCGCAGGCCGCGACGATGGACGAATGGGACGCCGTCGCCGCATGCGAGTCGGGTGGCAACTGGTCCATCAACACCGGAAACGGCTACTACGGCGGCCTGCAGTTCTCGCAGAGCACGTGGGAAGCCAACGGTGGCTCGGGTTCGGCCAGCAGTGCTTCCAAGGCCGAGCAGATCCGCGTCGGTGAGAACGTCCTGCACTCGCAGGGCAAGGGTGCGTGGCCGGTGTGTGGCAAGGGCTTGAGCACCGGTTCGTCGCCCATCGAAGAGCCGGCTCCGGCGCCGGCCGCCCCGGAATTCCCGAAGCCGTCGGACCCGAACCTCGCTGCGTTGCTGAACGCCGGTGAGCAGGTCGACCAGGCCGCTGCCGACCGTGGCGTCCAGTTGAACCTGTCGGACCTGGTTTCCCCGGTTGCCGTTCGCGGATAACTGATTCCTCGACAAGCCCCGCCCACTCGAATGAGTGCGGCGGGGTTTGTCGTTTCAGGCCTTGGTCCACCCCGGCGCAGGCGTGACGTCGCCTTGCCAGAAGTACCACTTGTAGCCCCACGGATCGGTGACGTCGAACGACCGCGGACCGTATGGCTGCTGCTCGATGTCACTCACTGCGACGTCGGCGTTGGCGACGGTGCGTTCCCGACGAGCGTCGAGGTCGTCGACCGTGACGATCAGCAACGCGCCCGGACCGTCGGACGGGCCAGGGGCCCGCGCCGTCATCGATACTTTCGTGCCGCCGACCATGATGTCGGCTTCCTGTAGCACACCGTCGGGGTCGAGCCAGCGGGTCGACGGACCGAAGCCGAAGACCTTCTCCAGCCAGTCGAGGGCGGCGTCGGCATCGGCGTAGTAGAGGTATGGGGTCAATCCGGTGATGCTCATGGACCCAAGTTTCACGCCACCGGGGTGTTCGTGGCTTGGATAGATGGGAACTCTGTCAGACGCCTTCGCGATCGACGACCTCGAGCAGTCCCTCGGCGACCGCGTGGTCGATGCTGTCGCGCAGCCGCGGGCACGAATCGTGTTGTGCCGTCGAGCCGCCCGCGCTGATGGCCTCCTTGAATACGGGGCAGGTGTCAGCCGGGTCGCTCGTCCATTGAATGCTGGTCTGCTTGAAGCTGTTCTTGCGCGCGAGGACTCGGGTTCCGCACGTTCGGCATTCGACGGACTGCATGCCGAGATCGAGGTACGTCTGTTTGTCCACGACGGTCTGCGCCCGGACCGCCTCGATACGTTCGGGTTGATCGCGGAAGTCGGGAGCCTTAGCCCAAGCCATGGCTACACCCCCGCCTCGGCTTCTTTCTTACGGCGCAGATTCTCGGCCACCTCGGCCTCCCACGCGATGTTCGCCTTCGTTGTGTCGACCTCGAATTCAAATCGCCTGGTCATGGCATCGGTGACATCGGCGACGTCGACGTAGAACTGCTCGTACCAGCGGCGGAGTTGATAGACCGGACCGTCTTCGTCGCACAGCAGCGGATTTTCGATCTTGCTCTTGTTCTTCCAGATCTCGACGTCCTGGAGGAAGCCGAGACTGATGCCTTCGGTGAACTTCGCGGCGATCTTGTCGGCCATCTCGTCGCTGACGCCTTGCGGCTTGTGCACCGACACACCCCATTGCAGGACGAACGAATCCTGCGTGACCGGGTAGTGGCAGTTGATCAGCACGCTTTCCATCTCGTAGCCGCCGTACACGTTGGTGAGCGGGTTGATCATGTAGCTCGGACCGAAATATGACGCCTCGGAGCGCAGCAGCGTATCGCCGCCGTACTGCGAGCCCATTCCGATATCCGGCCGACCCTTGGTGTTCAGATACTGGGTGGCGACCTGGCCTTCGATGACGTTCTTGAAGTACGTCGGGAAGGCGAAATGGATGTAGAAGAAGTGCGCCATGTCGACGACGTTGTCGATGATCTCGCGGCAGTTCGCGCCTTCGATCAACATCGAGTTCCAGGTCCAGTCGGTCCATTCGTCGCTGTAGGCGCCCTCGATCCGAGGGATGGTGACGTCGTCCGGCGGCGGATTGCCCTCATGGTCGTGCCAGACGAACAGTTGGCCGTTGCGCTCCAGCGTTGTCCAGGAGCGAGTGCGGGCCAAAGGCGGCACGCGGCGTGCGTAGGGAATACCGGTGCATTTACCGTTTCCGCCCCAACGCCAATCGTGGAACGGGCAGGCGACGTCGTCGCCCTTGACCTCGCCTTGGGTGAGGTCGCCGCCCATATGCCTGCAGTAGCCGTCGAGTACCCGCAACTCACCCTTGCTGTCTGCCCAAACGACGAGCTTGGTGCCGAACGCGGTGACGGCATGCGGCTTCCCGTCGGTGTACGTCTTGGTCAAACCGAGGCAGTGCCAACCACGGGCATACCTCGTCGGTGTCGTGCCGACATCGATTTCGCGTACCTTCGCCATGTAGAACACGTTATAGAACTTGGGCGAAATCCGCTAGATTTCGGTGCGTCTATCACGGTGTGGCGCACCATCTGACCTGCTAGCCGGGCCGAACCTCGACATCAATGGGAACGTGTTCTAGTCTCAGGTGCAGTGAACCAATCAGCCCAGTTAGAGGAGCGACGCAGTGAGTGACCACAGCAGTCACGAGGTGATGCAGCGAGTCGAGGCACTTCTGCCGATGCTCCGCGAGCGTGCTCAGGATACTGAGGACCTCCGCCGCATCCCGGACGAATCGATCAAAGCAATCCAGGAAACCGGCTTCTTCCGCCTCCTGCAGCCGGCCCAGTGGGGTGGCTACGAATGCGACCCGACGCTGTTCTACGACGTGGTCCGCAAGATCGCGAGCGCCTGCGGTTCGACCGGTTGGGTGTCGTCGATCATCGGCGTCCACAACTGGCATCTCGCCCTCTTCCCGCAGGAGACGCAGGAAGACGTCTGGGGCAAAGACAGCGACGTGCGCATCAGTTCGTCCTACGCCCCGATGGGTGCGGGTGAGGTGGTCGAGGGTGGCTACAAGGTCAACGGCGCGTGGGCATGGTCGTCGGGCTGTGACCACGCGACCTGGGCGGTGCTCGGCGGTCCGGTCATCAAGGACGGTCGGCCGGTCGACTTCGTCAGCTTCCTCATCCCTCGCGAGGACTACCGGATCGACGACGTCTGGAACGTCGTCGGGCTGCGCGGCACCGGCAGCAACACCGTCGTCGTCAAAGACGTCTTCGTACCGCGGCACCACACGCTGAGCTTCAAGGCGATGAGCACGCTCACCGCGCCCGGCCTGGAGCGCAACACCGCGCCGGTCTACAAAATGCCTTGGGGGACAATCCATCCCACCACCATCTCCGCGCCGATCGTCGGAATGGCGTACGGGGCATACGAAGCGCACGTCGAGCATCAGGGCAAGCGCGTCCGCGCTGCGTTCGCGGGGGAGAAGGCCAAGGACGATCCGTTCGCCAAGGTCCGCATCGCGGAAGCATCGAGCGACATCGACGCTGCGTGGCGCCAGTTGTCGGGCAACGTCGCCGACGAGTACGCGTTGTTGAGTGCAGGCAAGGACGTGCCGTTCGAGATGCGCCTTCGTGCTCGACGCGACCAGGTCCGTGCGACGGGCCGCGCTATCTCGTCGATCGACAAGCTCTTCGAGAGCTCGGGCGCGACCGCACTCGCGAACGGGACTCCACTGCAACGGTTCTGGCGCGACGCGCACGCGGGTCGCGTGCATGCCGCCAACGACCCCGAGCGGGCATATGTGATGTTCGGGTCCGGTGAATTCGGCTTGCCGATCTCGGACACGATGGTTTAGGAGATTTGCTGTGACGGCAGTCGACGAGCTCACGTACGAATCCACTTCGCGCTACGCCCAGGTCCGCCCAGACCTGAAGCTGCACTATCACGAGGCCGGCGTTGGCAACGGTCCCACGATCGTGTTGTTGCACGGTGGCGGTCCGGGTGCTTCGTCGTGGTCGAATTTCGCCCGCAACATTCCGGTGCTGGCGCAGAACTTCCATGTTCTGGCAGTCGATCAGCCAGGCTTCGGCAGGTCCGACAAACCCACGGATCATCCGCAATATTTCGTGCACAGTTCGTCCGCGCTGAACGACCTCTTGACCGCGCTGGACATCTCGGGACGCGTTCACCTGCTTGGCAATTCGCTGGGCGGCGGGACAGCTGTGCGGTTTGCGCTCGACTATCCCGACCGCGCTGGACGTCTCGTGCTGATGGGTCCGGGTGGGCTGAGCGTCAATTTATTTGCTCCCGACCCGACCGAAGGGGTGAAGAACCTTGGGAAGTTCGGCGCCTCGCCGACGCGGGAGAAGTTGGAGGCATTCCTGCGGATCATGGTCTTCGACCAATCGTTGATCACACCCGAGTTGATCGACGAACGGTTCGCCGCCGCAAGCACGCCCGAATCGCTCGCCGCGATGCGGGCGATGGGCAAGTCGTTCTCCAGCGCGGACTTCGAAAAGGGGATGCTGTGGCGCGACGCATACAAGTTGCGGCAACGCGTCCTGCTCATCTGGGGGCGTGAAGACAGGGTGAATCCACTCGATGGCGCGTTGGTCGCCTTGAAAATGATTCCGAAGGCACAGCTGCACGTGTTCGGCGGCTGCGGCCACTGGGCGCAGTTGGAGAAGTTCGACGAATTCAACAAGCTCGCATCCGATTTCTTGACCGAAGGTGGACGCTGACATGGGAATCCGGTCGCTCGCGTATATGCGAATCGAAGCAACCGACATGGCGGCGTGGCGGGAGTACGGTCTGAAGATCCTCGGCATGATCGAGGGCAAAGGCACCGACCCCAACTCGCTCTACCTGCGGATGGACGACTTTCCCGCGCGCTTGATCATCTCTCCAGGTGAGAAGGACAGACTCGTTGTCTCCGGCTGGGAGACCGCCAATGCCGCTGAATTGCAAGACATTCGGGACCGGCTGGACGCCGCTGGTGTCCCACACAAGGAAGGCACCGCCGAGCAGATCAAGGACCGTCGGGTCCACGAGTTGATCTCGTTCCAGGACCCGTCCGGCAACACCCTCGAGGCATTTCACGGTGCGGCACTGGAACATCGGCGGATCGTCAGCCCGTACGGCCACAAGTTCGTGACCGGCGAGCAGGGCCTCGGCCATGTCGTCCTTTCCACCGACGACGACGCTGTGGCCTTGCAGTTCTACCGCGATGTGTTGGGCTTCAAGCTGCGCGACTCGATGCGGTTTCCCCCGGAGGCGTTGGGCAGGCCGGCCGACGGGCAGCCTGCCTGGCTGCGTTTCTTCGGCTGCAACCCTCGGCATCACTCTCTGGCCTTCCTCCCCTTCCCGACCTCGAGTGGGATCGTTCACCTGATGATCGAGGTCGAGAACTCCGACGATGTCGGTCTTTGCCTGGACCGCGCGTTGCGACGCAAAGTGAAGATGTCTGCGACCCTCGGCAGGCACGTCAACGACCTGATGTTGTCGTTCTACATGAAGACGCCCGGCGGGTTCGATATCGAATTCGGCTGCGAAGGAAGACAAGTCGACGACGACGATTGGGTCGCGCGCGAGAGCACGGCAGTTAGTCTCTGGGGCCACGACTTCGGCGTCGGGATGCGCGGTGACTGAGTCGGCCGGGATCGACGTCCGGACGTTCCGTCAGGTGCTCGGTCAGTTCTGCACCGGCGTCACGATCATCACGACGATGGACGACGGCGCACCGATCGGCTTTGCCTGCCAGTCGTTCGCGGCGCTGTCCCTCGATCCACCGCTGGTCCTGTTCTGCCCGACCAAGGTTTCGCGGTCGTGGGCGGCGATCGAACGGTCCGGGGTGTTCTGCGTGAATGTCCTTGCCGAGGAGCAGCAATCGACATGCGCTCGCTTCGGCTCACGCGAGCCCGACAAGTTCGCCGGAATACCCTGGACCCCATCGGCATTGGGCTCCCCGATCATCACAGGCGCGCTCGCCCACATCGACTGCACCGTCGAGACAGTGCACGACGGCGGAGACCATTTCGTGGTGTTCGGTCGTGTGTCGTCGCTGTCCGAAGTCAAAGACGAACGGCCGCTGCTGTTCTACCGCGGTCAGTACACGGCGATCGAGCCGGACAAGACCGTCCCAGCGCCGTGGCGCGACGACCTGGAGTCCTTCCTCACGACGACCTCCCTGGACACTTGGCTCTAACCCCGTGCGCGCGTCTCACCCTCCCAGGGGTGAAAATCACTCACAGTTGTTGGGGCTCGTGGAACGTCATCGGGAGCTGCGGAATCACCGAAGTCATCAGCGCGCGCTTCGGCAGGCCGAGGGCTGCTAGTTCCTGTGCCCACGGGTGGCCGCCGAGCTGCAATGTCGCGCCACCCAGCCGGGTCCGGACGCCGGCAGGCTTCATTCGCCAGGACGTCCGCCGGGTGACGCCGTCCAGGTGCGAGAACGCGTCGAGCGCGGCGTTCGGGCTCGGCAGCTTGATGCCGGGCTTGACCTGGAGGTCGACGATCAGTTGACCGTCCTGCCGAATGACACCATGTGTTCCGTCGATGTCGAAGTCGGCGAGTTCCTTGGGGAATCCCCAAATTCCGCGGCCGGCGGCCATCGTGAATTCGCCATCCACCGGCAGCCGATGAATGAGTACGCCACGTCCGCGCACAAGGAACGAAACCCCGAACTCGTTGTACGGACCGAGATCGCCGTCGACATAGGTCACGAAGACGAGCGTGCACATTGCCCGACCTGGTCCGATGCGTTGGACCCGCAGGCCTGAGTAGTCGATCAGCTGCTGCGCCGCCCGAGCGGGGACCGCATACGACGCCGTGAACGCGCTCGCCGATCGAATCTCGATCGGCATCGCGACCTCACGCCCGAGCACATTGTGGCTGGTCATACCCCTCAAGATATAGGAACAAGTTCTAGTATGAGCACCATGTCCGATCTCGATACGCGGCCTCGATTCGACCTGCTCGACGGCCGGTTCTACGCGGGAGAATTCGGTGACCCGCGTGCGGCCTATGCGTGGATGCGCGCACACGAGCCGGTCAGTCGCGACATGCATGGTTACGCCGCTGCCGCGTCCTACGACGCACTCATGGCGGCCGAGCGAGACCCTGGGCTCTTCTCCAACTCCGGTGGCATTCGACCGGAATCAGGTCCACTGCCCCAGATGATCGACATGGACGAGCCGGAGCATGTTGCGCATCGCAAGCTCGTCAACAAGGGCTTCACGCGCAAACGCGTGGAGGGCCAGATCGAGCACATTGCCGGAATCTGCGATCAGTTGATCGACGCGGTCTGTGAGCGTGGGGAATGCGATTTCGTCGCCGACCTCGCCGCGCCCCTGCCGATGGCAGTGATCGGCGACATGCTCGGTGTGCGACCGCGCGACCGCGACATGTTTCTCAAATGGTCCGACGACCTCGTCAAATCATTGGGCACCAATGTCACCGACGACATGGTCATGGCCAGTTTCCAGGCGTACCAAGCATTCGGCGAGTTCACCATGCGCACGATCGCAGCGCGACGGCGCGAGCCGACCGACGACTTGACCAGCATCTTGGTCCACGCCGAGATCGACGGCAAGCGGCTGACCGACGACGAAATCCTCGGCGAGACCTTGCTGATTCTGGTCGGCGGTGACGAAACGACTCGGCATGTGCTGAGCGGCGGGATGGAGCAGTTGATGCGCCATCCCGACCAGCGCGACCGACTGGTAGCCAAACCGGCGGGAATTCGCACAGCGGTCGAGGAGATGCTGCGGTGGGTCACGCCGATCAAGAACATGTGCCGGCTCGTCATGCGCGACACGACCTTCTTCGGCACCGACCTTGTCGCAGGCGAGAAGATGCTCCTGCTTTTCGAGTCCGCCAATTTCGACGAGGCGCATTTCGAGGATGCTGCACGATTCGACTCGACGCGAGACCCCAACCCACACTTGGCCTTCGGCTTCGGCAATCACTTCTGCCTCGGAAATCAGCTGGCGCGCATCGAAGGTCGGCTGATGTTCGAGCGGCTGCTCGCGCGGTTGCCCGATATGGAACTCGCCACGGACGGAACGTTGGAGCGCCGGCCCGCCAACTTCATCTCCGGACTCGAGTCGATGCCGGTTCGGTTCACACCGAGTGCGCGAATCGCCTGACGTACTCTTCCGGTCGACCGAACAATTCGGCGCTCCCGTGTGCGCGTTTGAAGTACAAGTGCGCGTCGTGCTCCCAGGTGATCGCGATCCCGCCGTGTAGCTGAATGGCTTCCGCCGCAACCTGACTGAAGGCGTCCGAACACCAGACTTTCGCGGTCGCGCAGTCTGCCGGGTCGAGCGTCGCGGTCGCGAGGTCGGACGCGGCGCGCGCCGATTCGACGAGCACGTGCAGGTCGGCCATCCGGTGCTTGAGTGCCTGGAAGCTTCCGATCGCGCGTCCGAATTGTTTTCTATCCTTGGCGTACTCGACGGTCATCGCCAGCGCGCGGTCCGCACCGCCGACCTGTTCGGCAGCAAGCGCGGCACACGCGATATTTCGGATTCGATCGAGCGCGGTGGCGGGGTCTGAGGTGTGGAGCAAGCGCCCTTCGACGTTGGTGAACTCGATCTCACTGAGGCGCCTGGTTGGGTCCATTGCTCGGCGTTGCCGTCGGACCACACCGTCTTGGCTTGGGTCCACCTCGAAGAAGGCGATGCCTTCGTCTGTCGACGCGATGACGATCAGCACGTCCGCGATGTGGCCGCCGAGGACGTACGATGCTGTGCCGGAGAGTAATCCGTCTCGGTCGGCTGTGACGGCGGGAACGGTCCAGCCTGATTTACCGGCCCAGCACACGGCGGCGGTAGTGGTGCCTTCAGCGATTCCTGGCAGGAGACGTTCACACGCATCGTGGTCGCCCACTGCGAGGATCGTCTGGCCTCCGAGTACCACCGAGTCGAGCATCGGCGTCGGCACCAGTGTGCGGCCGAGTTCTTCGACGACGATGTGAGATTCGACTAGCCCTGCCCCGATTCCGCCGAACTCTTCCGGAATCGCGAGGCCGGCGACGCCGACTTGGTCGCAGAGCATTCGCCACAAGTTGTCGTCGTAGCCGGTGTCGGATTCGATGGCCTTTCGCAGTGACGCGTGCTTGGCGACCAACGCGCGGACCGTCGAGGCAAGCTCCCGCTGCTCGTCGTTCATGATCCGCTCCGCAGGGCGTCGGCGACACGGCCACGATGTTCGGCAGGGGTACCCCACGCCGTGACCAGCGCACGGATCTTCGTCAGCCACAGCGAAAGGTCGTATTCGGCCGTGTAGCCGATTGCACCGTGTACTTGCAACGCTTTTCGTGCTGCTCGGTAGGCGGCGTCGCCGCAGGCAACCTTCGCCGCCGAGACGTCGCGAGACGCGCTGGAATCGCCGGCGCCGACCGCAATCGCCGCACCATAGAGCAGCGGCGTCGCCATCTCGAGGCCGACGAGGGCGTCGGCAAGATGGTGTTTGATCGCCTGGAACTGACCGATCGGTCGACCGAATTGGACGCGACTCTTCGCGTACTCGGTCGCCATGCTGAGTGCCGCGTGTCCGGCTCCGAGTAGCTGCGCCGAACAAGCAAGGACGCCGAGGTCGTAAGCCTTTGCTGCGGCGACACTTACATCGGACGCCAGGACGCTCGTCGGTTCGACGTCGAAAAGCCTTCGCGCCGCATCCACCGACCGGAGTTGCGTTGTGGGCGTGACTTGTTGGAGGTCAGCGTCGTCGACTTGCAGCACAAGGTCAGCGAGGTCGGCGTCCAATGCTCTTGGTACCGATGGCGGTAGCGCGATCGAGGCCAACGTCGTCCCGTCGGCGATACCTGGGAGCCACCGTTGCGCGAGGGCGTCGTCTGCAAGGGACTCCAGCAACGCGGGAAGGACTGCAGCGGACTCGAGGATCGGGCCGGGAACCCCTGCGCGCCCGATCTCGATGAAGGCGATGGCAAGGTCGACGGGGTGGGCGCCGAGGCCGCCGAACTCTTCTGCGATGCCCAGGCCGGTAACACCGGCGTCGGCGAGTTGCCGATACAGCGCGAGGCCCGGACCGGAATCGCCGTCGGCCCATGCTCGAATGAGTTGCGGGGTTTTCGCGCTCGCCATGAGGTCGCGCAAGCTTGCCGCGAAGTCGGTCTGCTCGGTGGACAGTGCGAATCTCATCGGTCCGCCTTCGGTAGACCCAACAGTCGCTCGGCGACGATGTTGCGTTGAATCTCGTTAGTACCGGCGTAGATCGGGCCGGACAGCGAGAACAGGTAACCGTCTTGCCAACCGCCGGCAAGCTCGGCATCCGGGCCGAGGAGATCCAGCGCCGTCTCGTGCAAAGCCACATCCAGCTCCGACCAGAAAATCTTGTTTATCGACGATTCCGCACCCAGCGAACCGCCGTCGCTCAGCCGGGTCACAGTGCCGAAGGTGTGCAAACGGTAGGCCTCCGCTCCGATCCATGCGTCGACGACGCGGTCGCGCAACGCGGTGTCTGCGGGGTCGGCGTTCGTTCGCCATAGCTCGACCAGTCGCTGAGCTGCGGAGTTGAACCGTCCCGGGCTTCGGAGCGACAGCCCACGTTCGTTGCTCGACGTACTCATCGCGACGCGCCAGCCATTGTGGACCGCACCGATCACGTCTTCGTCGGGGACAAAGACATTCTCGAAGAACAGTTCCGCGAACCCCGGCTCGCCATCCAACTGAGGGATCGGCCGGACCGTGACACCATCGGCAGTCAACGGAAACATGAAGTAGGTCAAGCCTTTATGGCGTTCGGCCGTCGGGTCGCTGCGGAACAACCCGAAGCCCCAATCGGCGAAACTCGCCCGCGAGCACCACGTCTTCTGCCCGCTCAGCAGCCAGCCGCCGTCGGTCCGGCGAGCGATCGACCGGATCCCGGCGAGGTCGCTGCCGGCTTCGGGCTCGGACCACGCCTGTGCCCAGATGTCGTCTGCCCGCGCCATGCGTGGGAGTAGCCGTTGCAGCTGCTCGGGCGAACCGTGCTCGAAAAGTGTGGGCGCCAATAGGAATATGCCGTTCTGGCTGACGCGCCCCGGCGTCGGCGCAGCGTAGTACTCCTGCTCGAAGAGCACCCATTCCAGCAGTGACGCGTCACGACCGCCGAGATCTTCGGGCCACGAGACGACGGACAGCCGTGCCTCGGCAAGCGTGTGCTCCCACTCCCGATGCGCCTCGAATCCGGCCTTGGTGTCCATCGACGGCAGCGGCGTCGACGGGGCATTGGCTGCTAGGAAGTCGCGTACCTCCTCCTGGAAGGCGACAGTCTTGTCGTCGAGATCCAGATCCATTACTTGGCCTTATCTTTCATGGACTTTGCGTTCATCCCGCCGAGCGAATCAGCCCCGACCTCGGCATTGTGAGCATGTGCAAAATGGTGCAGTCCAAATACCGAGTCCATGCCATTGCGCATGCCCATCTGGTCTTCGCACTGGTTCACCGCCTTCTTGGTGAGGGCCAACCCGAATTGCGGCATCGCGGCGATCCGTTCGGCGATCGCGAACGTTTCGGCCTCCAGATCATCGCGTGGGACAACGCGATTCACCATGCCCCACTCGTACGCGCGTTGGGCGCTGAAGCGATCACCGGTGAACAGGATCTCCTTGGCCGCCCGCGGTCCGAGGACCCATGGATGCGCGAAATACTCGACACCGGGGATACCCATGCGGACAACAGGATCGGAGAAGAATGCGTCGTCGGACGCGACAATCATGTCGCACACCCACGCGAGCATCAGACCGCCCGCGATACACGCGCCTTGCACCATCGCGATGGTCGGCTTCGGCAGTTCGCGCCAGCGCCGGCACATCCCGAGGTAGACCTCCATCTCGCGGGCATAGCGCTGGTCGCCGCCTGGCCGGTCGACGTGGTCCCACCACATGACCGCTTTGTTCTCGTAGTGCACATGGTGGTCCCGGCCCGGGGTGCCGATGTCGTGGCCGGCGCTGAAATGCTTTCCGTTGCCTGCCAATACGATGACCGACACGTCCGCATCCTGGACCGCTCGATCGAACGCGGCATCCAGTGCGTAGGTCATCACAGAGTTCTGAGCATTGCGATAGTCAGGCCTGTTCAACGTAATCAGCGCGACCTTGCCGCGCGTTTCATACGTGACGACCTCACCTTCGTCCGGCACGGTCATGAAATTTCCTCCCGCAATTGACGTTTGAGCACCTTGCCACCGGCGTTGCGCGGCAGCACATCCAAAAACTGCACGGACCGTGGCACTTTGAAGTTCGCAAGCTTCTGTTTGGCGAAATCGATGACCTGATCAGCGGTGACGGATTTACCCGGCGCCGCCACCACGAACGCCATACCCACCTCACCCATTCGCTCGTCCGGCACACCGATAACCGCGGATTCGGCGACGCCGTCGAGCCGAGCCAGAGCCTGCTCGACTTCGGCTGGGTAGACGTTGAAACCGCCGGTGATGTACATGTCCTTGAGTCGGTCCGTGATCTTCAGATTGCCGCGTTCGTCGAGGGTTCCGATGTCTCCGGTATGCAACCAGCCGTCGGAATCGATCGTCTTGGCCGTATTTTCGGGATCGTCCAGGTACTCGAGCATGACGTTCGGTCCGCGCAGTAGCACCTCACCTGTGGTGTCGATGCGAAGTTCGAAGTCCGCAATCGGCCGCCCGCAGGTCGTCGCAACGGTGACGGCGTCGTCGTCCGTCGTGCACATCGTGCCGAAGCCGGATGCTTCGGAGAGCCCATATGCGGTGAGCACGATGTCGATATCCAGTTCGTTCTGCATTCGCTCGATGAGCACGACGGGAATCACCGCTGCGCCCGTCACTGCGAAGCGGAGTGAACTGAGATCGAACTCGGCGCGCCGTGGGTGGTCGAGGATCGTTTGATAGATCGTCGGCGGTCCGGGCAGCACGGTGATCCGTTGTGCGTCGACCGTGCGCATCGCCTGCTCGACGTCGTAGACGAGTTGCGGATACATCGATGCCCCGGTCTGCAGGCACGCGAGAATGCCTGCCTTGTACCCGAAGTTGTGGAAGAAGGGGTTGATGACGAGGTACCGGTCCGTGCTGGTGATTCGGCCGCATTCGGCCCAGGCGCGGGAGGTGGCAAGGGATTGGCGATGGGCACAGACCGCGCCCTTGCTGCGACCGGTAGTGCCCGAGGTGAACATGATGTCCGCGACGTCGTCGGGCTGGACAGCGGCCGCGCGTTCGTCGGCGTCCGACGGTGACGCGGCACGGGCGAACTGTTCGAGGTCGTGCCAGCCGAGGTCGGTCGGGGCGTCGTCTGTGCGCTCGTCGTCGATCGGAATGCGTACGTAGGTGTCGATCTCCAGCTCGCCGGGGACCTCGCGGAGGTCGGCGAGACGGTCCTTGCCGAGGAACTGACCGGCAACGAAAAGTGCTCGCGCCCTGGACCGTAGGAGGATGTCGTGTGCTTCCGCGCCGGTGTAGCGGGTGTTGATCGGAACGAGGACTGCGCCGACGTACTGCGAGGCCAGCGCCGCGACGATCCAATGATGCGTATTCGGCGCCCAGATTCCGACGTGGTCGCCATGCTGAATGCCACGGGCGATCAGCGCGCGAGCGACCGTGCGGACTTCCTCCAACAACTGGCCGTAACTGAGGGTGACCGGTCCGTCGACGATCGCCGTTGCGTCGCCGAAAGTCGCGGCAGCGTGCTGCAAGGCAGCGGGCGTCGTGCGTGCGGTCACGTGGCGTCCTTCGAAGGGAGTCGACAAAGCAAGTGCTTGGTAGGTTATCCTACGCCTGTGGGTGAGAGCCAGGACAGGTCCAGCGCGGAGGACGAGCAGTTTGCCGTCGCCATTCGAGAATGGCTAGCGGAGAACCTCGTAGGTGAGTTTGCGCAACTGCGCGGGCTGGGCGGTCCGGGGCGTGAGCACGAGGCCCACGACGAGCGCCTTGCGTGGACCAGGCATCTCGCCGCGGCGGGCTGGACGTGCATCGGCTGGCCGAAGGAATACGGCGGTCGCGACGCATCGTTGCGCCAGCAGGTGATATTCCACGAGGAGTACGCACGCGCCAACGCTCCGCACACCGTGTCGCATTTCGGCGACAACCTACTCGGTCCTACGCTGCTGGCGTTCGGCACCGATGCGCAGAAACAACGCTTCCTACCCGGAATCAAGAACGTGACCGAACTCTGGTGTCAGGGCTACTCGGAACCCGGCGCAGGCAGCGACCTGGCTGCAGTGTCGACCTCGGCGCGGCTGGATGGCGACGGATGGGTCGTGAACGGTCAGAAGGTGTGGACGTCGCAGGCCCATGAAGCCGACTGGTGTTTCGTCGTCGCCCGGACCGAACCGGGATCTGCTCGCCACAAAGGTCTTTCGTACTTGCTCGTCCCGATGAACCAACCTGGCGTTACCATCCGGCCCATCGTTCAACTGACCGGGACCGCGGAGTTCAACGAGGTCTTCTTCGACGACGCGCGGACCGACGCGGACCTCGTGGTCGGCGAGGTCGGTGACGGCTGGCGGATTGCAATGGGCACGCTGACCTTCGAGCGTGGCGTGTCGACGCTGGGTCAACAGGTCGGCTTTGCGCGCGAGTTGGAGCACATCGCGGATCTCGCTCGACGTAACGGCGCCGCCGACGATCCGCTGATTGCCGACAAGCTGACGAGAGCGGCGATCGGCCTGCGAGTGATGCGGGCATACGCGATGCGCACTATGGAAAAGGTCGAAACCGGTGGGAATGGCGGGGAACCGTCGGTGTCGAAACTGTTGTGGGCCAACTGGCATCGCGGTCTAGGTGAGCTCGCCATGGAAGTGGTCGGTGCCTCCGGATTGCTCGCTGATCCGGACCTCACCGACGAGCAACGCCTCTACCTGTTCACTAGAGCTGACACGATTTACGGTGGGTCGAACGAGGTCCAGCGCAACATCATTGCCGAGCGCGTGCTCGGGCTGCCGAGAGAGGTTCGTCCGTGAGTAGTAGCCCATTGTCGGTTGCACCACAAGAGATTCCGGGGCACGGTCTGTTGACGGGTCGCGGGGCCGTCGTCACGGCTGCTGCGGGCACCGGTATCGGGTCCGCGACGGCACGCAGGATGCTCGCCGAGGGTGCCGACGTCGTCGTATCTGATTGGCACGAAAAGCGTTTGGCGGCAACGCAGGCCGAGTTGGCTGCTGCATTTCCGGATCGACGGGTCGCCGCGGTCCCTTGTGACGTCAGCAATTCCGAGCAAGTCGCCGCTCTGTTCGTCGGCGCAGCAGAGGCTTTGGGGAAAGTCGACATCGTCGTCAACAACGCTGGTTTGGGTGGTGAGACGCCGGTCGTCGACATGACCGACGACCAGTGGGACCGCGTCATCGACATCACCCTCAACGGCACCTTCCGCTGTACTCGGGAGGCGCTCAAATACTTTCGTGGCGCCGGCCATGGTGGGGTGATCGTCAACAACGCCAGCGTGCTCGGGTGGCGGGCGCAACACGGTCAAGCGCATTACGCCGCCGCCAAGGCTGGGGTGATGGCGTTGACCCGTTGCAGTGCAATCGAAGCCGCCGAATTCGGGGTTCGGATCAACGCGGTCGCGCCGAGTATCGCCAAGCACGCGTTCCTGGCCAAGGTGACGTCCGAGGAGTTGCTGGACCGACTCTCCGCGGGCGAGGCATTCGGCCGCGCCGCCGAACCGTGGGAAGTCGCTGCGACGATCGCCATGCTCGCCAGCGATTATTCGACCTACCTCACCGGCGAGGTCGTGTCGGTCAGTAGCCAACGCGCCTAACCAACCGTGCGCGCGTCTCACCCCCAGAGGGGTAAAAATCACGCACAGTTGTGCTCCGCCCAACCGTGCGCGAATTTCACCCCTGGGAGGGTGAGACGCGCGCACGGGTGACCTAGCAAGCGCTTGGTTGCTATGATGGCAGCGTGACTCAGCCTTCCGGACGACGCGACGAACTGTTGGCCCTTGCGGCGCGGCTTTTCGCCGAGCGAGGTCTGCGTGCCACGACGGTGCGGGATATCGCCGATGCAGCGGGAATTCTGTCCGGCAGTTTGTACCACCATTTCGATTCGAAGGAATCGATGGTGGACGAAATTCTGCGCGGCTTTCTCGACGAACTGTTCGGGCGTTATCAGGAGATCCGCGAGACCGGGCTGTCGTCGCGCGACACTCTCGAAGCGCTGGTCATCGCGTCGTTCGAGGCGATCGACGCCAGCCATTCCGCAGTCGCTATCTATCAGGCCGAAGCGAAACATCTGCGCGGCAGCGAACGGTTCGCCTACATCGACGCCAGAAATACCGAATTCCGCGAACTCTGGATCGGTGTCCTCGAAGCGGGTGCCGCGGACGGGAGTTTCACGCCCGATATCGACGTGGAACTCGTCTACAGATTCATGCGGGATACTGTGTGGGTAGCAGTCCGGTGGTACCGGCCCGGCGGTTCGATGACAGCGGCGACCGTCGCGAAGCAATATCTCGCGATCGTTTTGGACGGACTGTCCAATCCCGCACTGCGTCACGCTAACTCGAAGTAGGAGAAAACATGCCAGAGGCATTCATTGTCGATGCCGTACGGACCGCGGTCGGCAAACGTGGGGGAGCGCTGTCGGAGACACATCCCGCAGACCTCGGAGCGTCGGTGATTCGGCAGGTCCTCGAGCGCAACGGCGTCGATCCGAACAAAGTCGACGACGTCGTCTTCGGGTGCGTCGACAACGTGGGTCCGCAGGCGGGCAACATCGCCCGGACCGCTTGGCTCGCGGCGGGACTGCCGGAGGCGGTTCCAGGCGTCACCGTCGACCGGCAATGCGGCTCCAGCCAGCAGGCAATTCACTTTGCCGCACAGGCGATCATGAGCGGAACTGCCGAACTCATGGTCGCAGGCGGCGTGCAGAACATGAGCAAGATCCCGATCTCCGCCGCAATGCTCGCAGGTCAGCAGTACGGATTCGAGACCCCGACAAGCGGCTCCAAGGGCTGGTTCGAACGCTACGGCGACCAAGAAGTTTCGCAGTTCCGCGGCGCCGAGCTGATCGCTGACAAGTGGGATATCAGCCGCGAAGACATGGAGCGCTGGGCTCTACGCAGCCACGAGCGTGCGCGCGCAGCCATCGATGCAGGCAAGTTTGCGAAAGAGATCGTCCCGATCGACGGCTTCACCGTCGACGAGGGTCCGCGCGATACCAGCCTCGAGAAGATGGCGTCGCTGAAGACGCTCGTCGAGGGAGGGCGGTTGACGGCCGCCGTCGCGAGCCAGATCTCCGACGGCGCGAGCGCGACTCTGCTCGCGTCTGGCCAAGCGGTCAAGGACTACGGACTCACCCCGCGTGCCCGCATCCATCACCTGAGCGCGCGCGGCGCCGACCCGATCTTCATGTTGAGCGCACCCATTCCGGCGACGCAGTACGCGTTGGCGAAGTCGGGGTTGTCGATCGACGACATGGACGTCATCGAGATCAACGAGGCATTCGCGCCCGTCGTGCTCGCGTGGATCAAGGAGACCGGCGCGGACCCTGATCGCGTGAATGTCAACGGCGGCGCAATCGCACTGGGTCATCCGCTCGGCGCAACCGGCGCCAAGCTGTTCGCCAGCCTGCTGAACGAGCTCGAGCGGGTCGGCGGCCGATACGGCCTGCTGACGATCTGCGAAGGCGGTGGCACGGCGAACGCGACGATCATCGAACGCGTCGGCGGTGCGAAGGCTCCCGTCGTCTACGGACCTAGCTTCTCCGCAGCAGGCATGTAACCAGCTCGTGAGTCTTTTCGGAGTCTATGGACTCCGAAAAGACTCACGAGGTGCTTGTGTTTGCGAGGTCAGCCCCGCAGCTTCCCCATCGCTTCGATCCGTTCGACGGCGTCGGCGATGATGCCGTCGATCAGTTCTTTGCAACTCGGCAGATCGTCGAGCATGCCGACGACCTGGCCCGAGGCCAAAACCCCTGCATGGGTGTTGCCTTCGACCAACCCGGCGCGCAACAACATCGGCGTGTTCGCTGCCATGATTACCTGAGACCAGGTGAGCTCCTTACCTTTTCGCATCGTGAGGCCGTCGCGAACCAACGTCGACCACTTCATGCCTGTCATCTTCTTGAATTTCGCGGCATTGCCGACGGCAGCGGCAAGACCGCGTGCGTTACCCGAATGTTCGAGTCGTTCGACGAGTTCGGTGTTGAGCACACGGTGCGGCATGCCGTCGACCTTGAACGACACGGTCGTGTCGTTGAGTCCGCGGCTCAGGTACTCCTGCTTGACCGAGTCTGGGACCGTCGACTCCTTGGTGAGCAGAAAACGGGTGCCCATTGCGACGCCGGCAGCGCCGTACGCCAACGCCGCCGCCAAACCACGCCCGTCGAAGAAGCCACCCGCCGCGACCACCGGGATTTCGACTGCATCGAGTACCGACGGCAGCAGCAGCGTGGTCGCGACCGGACCGGTATGGCCGCCGCCTTCACCGCCTTGCACGATGACCGCGTCGGCGCCCCACGCTGCGACCTTCTTTGCGTGCTTTGCCGCGCCGATGGATGGAATTACCACCACGCCAGCGGCTTTGAGCTTCTCGATCAAATCTTGCTTCGGCGCGAGCGCAAACGACGCCACCCGGACCTGCTCGCGAATCAGAAGGTCGATGCGCTGCGGTGCGTCCGTTGCGTCGGCCCTGATGTTGACGCCGAATGGGTTGGCGGTCAACGTTTTCGTCTTTGCAATAGCGGTTTCGAGTTCGGCGTAGGTCATCGTGGCCGAAGCCAAGATTCCGAGGCCGCCCGCTTCGGCGGTCGCGGCGACGAGGCGAGGCCCGGCGACCCAGCCCATTCCGGTCTGTACGACGGGATGTCGCACGCCGACCAACTCGGTCAGCGGGGTGACAAGCGCACTCATGCCGCCACCTCGCGGTTGCGAAGTCCACGCGGATCGATGACCTCGCGGATCAGACGCAGTTCTTCCGACGACGGGAGTCGCGTCTCGCCTGCGTCCGCCAATCCGGCGATCTCGAAGGAGGTTTCGCGAGCGACATCGTCCGCGCCGACGCCTGGATGCAGGGTCAGCGCGCGCATCGTATGGTCCGGTCCACCGAAGTCGAAGACTCCGAGGTTACTGACGACACGATGCAGATGCAGGAACTTGAAAGCGGGATTGGCGGGATCGACTTTGTCGTAACCGACACCCGAGACCACATCGACCTTCGTGCAGAAGACGCGGGCGGAGTGTTTCGGAATCCAGTAACTCGTCGCGTGATTGATCGTATTGCCGGGTGCACCCCGCGAACCGAACATCTGCCGCGTCGGGTGTTGCAGCGGGCCGAACGACGCGAGATTCTGATTGCCGAATCGGTCGATCTGGTTGGCGCCCATCACGACATGCCTGCGACCCGACGCGACCACGTCGAAGACCTTGCGGAATGGGATCCAGCCTTCGATCGACGACTTTGCCCCGAGGGCAGGGGTTTCCGCCATCAGTAGCGCTTCACCATCGGACAAGAGCAGGTCTGGCTCGGTGGTCAGACGCGCGAGACGCGCGCCGATGCTCGGCAGCGTCGCCATCGGACTCACCATGGTTTCGCCTGCACCGGTGAAGATGTCGGCGCAAGCGACCGCGCAGATCTCGGCTCGTGTGACGTCGTCGGTCATTGCTGCTCCTCGCCGAATCGCCGGACAGCGGCTTGGTAATCGTCCTCGGAGCCTGACAGATAGGTGTCGGTGAATTGTTGCCATGCCGCAGCGTCTTTCGCCGATTCGGCATAGTGGCGTTGGAACTTCTCGTCACGTCCGTAGCTATCGCCCGCCAGCGTGAAATGCGCACCGTTGGGAGCTTCGACGACCCCGTCGACCATCATTCTGTTCAGCAGAAGCGCCTGTAGTGGAACGGCTTTCACCAATTCCTCGGTCTCGGTAATGCGCTCGACCGAAACGAAACGCCGCTGCGCCGCCATGCAGTACAAGTCGTCGAAATACGGGTCGACGCCGGTATATGCGGCATTGCCGTGTTTGTCACCGATATTCAAATGCACCAGCGCCGCATCGAGTTTCAGTGCCGGCATTGCGATCAGCGTTTCGGCAGAACCTGATTCATCGACGTATGGCGAGGTGACTGTCTTCAACTCGTCGCCCCAGAAATTCGGAACATCGGACCCCAAGCCTGCGCGAATCGGCAGGAAAGGAAGCCGAGCCGCCGCTGCTTCGAGCCCGCATTTCAACATGCCCTCGTCCATTTCGCGCACCTCTATCGACCCCGACGTCCGGGCCTTCGCAAACCACGGGTCGTAGAACGGCGCCGAATCGAGTGAGACGAAGCCGTAATACGCCTTTCGGACTTTGCCCGCCGAGCAGAGTAGGCCGAGATCTGGTCCGCCATAGGTGACGATCGTCAAATCGGTGATGTCCGAACGCAATATGGCGCGGACCATGGCCATCGGCTTGCGGCGAGAACCCCAGCCGCCGATGCCGATGGTCATGCCGCTGCGCAATTGCGCGACCACGTCGTCGAGCGACATTCGCTTGTCACGCATTGGAGCCGGCCTCCTGACTGGCAGCAGCACGCTTACGAGCAAGGTCGTCCTCGAACCGGTCACGGATCTCGTCGGCTACGCCGGCAAGATTGAGTTCAAAGGTGAATCCCTGCTCATAGCGGTAGCTGCGGTGGACGTTCTGCACGTCGATGCCATTGAGCGCCTCCTTGGCGGCGCGGATGACCCGGCCGTCCTTTGCGGCGATCTCCTCGGCAACTTTCAGTGCGGCGGCATCGAGTTCGGACCGTGGGACCACCTGAAAGACCGACCCGTAGTGGTGCAACTCGCTCGCGGTGATCGTCCTGGCGGTGAAGAACAGGGCTCGCATGAGGTGCTGCGGAACCAGCCGGGACAAGTGCGTTGCCGCACCGAGCGCGCCGCGATCGACTTCGGGAAGCCCGAAAGTCGCGTCGTCCGAAGCTATGACGATGTCGGAGTTGCCGACAATCCCGATGCCGCCGCCGAGGCAGAAGCCCTGCACCGCGGTCACTACAGGGACCTGGCAGTCGTAGACCGCCGAAAAGACATCGGCACAGCCACGGTTGGCGTCGATGAGACTCTGGTGGCCGGGATTCGCCTGGATCTCTTTGATATCGACGCCGGCGCAGAATCCGCGATTTTCGGCGCGGATGACGACAGCGCGATTGCTCTGCAACCGTCCGGCTGTCCGCACTGCATCGGCAAGTTCGAACCAGCCTGCGGTGGGAAATGCATTCACAGGTGGGTAGTCGATCGTGAGGATCGCTACGCCTGATCCGTTCGATGTGGAGGTAATTCCCATGTGTTTCCTCGGGGGTTTGTGGAGCCGGTCGCCAAACCAAGCGATTGCTTGGTAGGTTAGCACGGTGAGCATTGCCCTCGCCCTCGAAGATTCGGTCGTCCTGGTTACCGGGGGAGTCCGCGGAGTCGGCGCGGGGATTTCCCGGGCCTTTCTCGAGGCGGGTGCGACGGTCGTCGCGTGCGCGCGTCGGCCCCCTGAGCAAGAGATTGCCGCCGGTGGTCGCACACTCGAGTTCGCGAGCTGCGATGTGCGGGATCCCGACGCGGTCGCTCAGCTCATCGGATCGATCGTCGAGCGGCACGGACGGCTGGACACGGTGGTGAACAACGCCGGTGGCGCGCCTTTCGCCTTGGCCGCCACGGCGAGTCCGAAGTTCCACGCCAAGGTCGTCGAGCTCAATCTGCTTGCGCCCCTGCTGGTATCCCAGGCAGCAAATGCCGTGATGCAGGAGCAGCAGGATGGCGGCTCGATCATCATGATCTCGAGCGTCAGCGGTTCGCGTCCATCACCCGGTACCGCGGCGTACGGCGCGGCAAAGGCGGGAGTCGACAGTCTGTCGTCGAGCCTCGCGGTCGAGTGGGCGCCGAAGGTTCGGGTCAATTCGATAGTCGTCGGTCTGGTGGAGACCGAGCAGAGTCATCTGCACTACGGGGGATCGGACGGTCTCGCCGCTGTCGCAGACACCGTGCCGATCGGTCGCATGGCTGGCCCGATCGACGTCGGCAACTGTGCGGTGTTTCTGGCGTCACCACTCGCGTCCTACATCAGCGGCACAGCAATCACGGTGCACGGCGGCGGCGAACGGCCGGCATTTCTCGCCGCAGCAGCATCCCCACACAACGCAGCACAACAGAGCAAGGAGTAATTCATTTGAGCGGGTTATGCGAAAACCGGGTAGTCATCGTGACCGGCGCAGGTCGCGGAATCGGGCGCGCGCACGCGCTTGCGTTCGCGGCGGAGGGTGCGAGGGTCGTCGTCAACGATCTCGGTGCCGGACTCGACGGATCGGCCTCGGCCGAGGATCCAGCGCAACAAGTCGTCGCAGAGATCCGCGACTCGGGCGGTACTGCCGTCGTCAACGGTGACGATGTCGCGGATTGGCAGGGCGCACAACGACTGATCGGCACTGCGCTCGATACCTTCGGCGGGCTCGATGTGCTCGTCAACAACGCTGGATTTCTGCGCGACCGGATGCTGGCGAATCTCGGCGAGGATGAGTGGGATGCCGTTATTCGCGTCCACCTCAAGGGTCATTTCGCGCCCATGCGCCATGCGATCGAATTCTGGCGCTCGGAATCGAAGGCGGGTCGTCCTGTCGATGCGCGAATTATCAACACCAGTTCTGGCGCAGGATTACAGGGCAGCGTCGGCCAGGGAAATTACGCCGCGGCGAAAGCCGGGATCGCGGCGCTAACCTTGAATGCGGCGGCCGAATTCGGTCGCTATGGCGTCACAGTCAATGCGATTGCGCCTGCGGCGCGAACCCGAATGACCGAGGCAGCGTTCGCGGCCACGATGGCCAAACCTGATTCGGGCTTCGACGTCATGGCCCCCGAAAATGTCTCACCACTCGTCGTGTGGCTCGGTAGTCCAGAATCTCGCGACGTGACGGGCAGGGTGTTCGAAGTCGAGGGTGGAAAGGTCGCGCTTGCCGACGGATGGCGGCACGGCGATCCGATCGACAAAGGCGATCGTTGGGATCCGGCGGAATTGGGTGTCGTAGTGCAGAAACTCATCGCCGCAGCGGATCCGCCGGTTCCGGTTTACGGCGCGAAGTAACGAGATCGGCGCAAACCCTGAAATACGGTGGGATATGTACCGGTTCTGTGTGACGGTTAATATCGCCTTAATATGTGTTGGCGCCTGTTTCTCGACGGCGTAGCGCTTTCGTCCGCTGATAGGGGTTGTCGTGATGGTCGGTGATCGTGCCGCGCGGGTGGCGGCAACGATCGGTGTTGCCATCGGTCTCGCGTTGTTCGCACCCGTCACAGCCGCCGCAACTCCGGGTGGCCACGGCGGTCCGTCGCCGCACGGACCCGGAAACAACAACAACAACCATGGCAACAACAACAACCATGGGAACAACAACAATCACGGCAACAACAACCCCGGCAGCAATAACCACGGAAACAACAACGGACCGGGCAACAATCACGGCAACAACAATCACGGCAACGACGACTGTGACGACGACGATCCGCCACCCACGGTTTCCCCGCCGCCGCCGCCCGCGCCGGCATCGTCGAATAGGGTCGGCGGGGCGTCGGATTCAGCGCAGAGCGGGTCGACTCCGCCACCGAGTCCTGCGGTCGTCGGCAAAACGATCACCGTGGCGCCACCGCCGCCGCCGGCCGTTGTCTCGGTTCCTGAACCCGTCTTCGTCGTACCGCGTGCAGCGGATGTCGTCCCCCCCGTCGTCGTCCTTCCCTCCATCGTCCTTCCGGTCATCGAGGCCCTGCCTGCGCCGATAGAGGCAGAGCCACCTCCGCCACCGCCGCCCCCGCCGCCGGCGGCACCCGTGAACACGCCCGTGGCAGTGGACACCACGCAACCCGACGTGACCAACACCAACGCACTCGGCCCGCTGCCGCCTCCGCACAACCCGCTCGGTGTGCTCGGCGGACTCATCGCACTCTTGTTCGCCGGCGGAGCAGCCGCAGTGATCAGCTACAACGGTGCACGCTTGTCGCAAGCGAGGGTGGAGTCGGCGCACGCCGAGTTCTTCGGCCCTGGTGCGGGGTGACGTGCCATGACAACTGACTCTGATAAGAGCAAGGCCCGGTCGCATCGACGAGTTGCGGGCGCCGTCGACGCCGTTTGTGCGCTCGCTGCCGACTCGGACTCGGTGACGCTGGATCAGGTCGTTGCGGCCGTAGCGCACGAGCGAGGCCGCGAGATAGAGATTGCGACCGCTGACCTCGGTCCCGGGGTGTGCGGTCAACGACGCGCCTACCCCGACCGCGATGTCATCGTGCTTGCGTCGGCGCTGCCGAGCAGAGAACGCACTCTCGCACACGAATTGGGACACATCGTATTTCGCCACCCAGGCGCGCCCGCGAGCGATGTCACCCTGGAGGCGAGCGCCGAGCTGATCGCCTACATGCTCAGCCAGCGCGCGTACCAGCAAGTTGTGGAAGACGGTGACGACGAGCTCGCCGAATGGGAGGCCGAGACCTTCGCCGGCATGCTGCTCACCCGATTGCGCGTCTTCACCAACCGTGGCACGGGTGTTTCTGTGCTGAGATTCGACGAGGCTCTGGGGTGAGCTTCTGGTTGGTCGCGCTGGCAGTGTGGATTGCAGCCGGCGGCAGGGTCGGTCGCGTTCTGGTGCGTCCAGCCACGACAGTCCGAGTGGCGATCGTCGCGGCAGTCGCCAGCGTCGCCGCGGCGGTCACGATCGGGATCCCCGAAGTGGCAGACAGCGTGGATCGGTTGCTGCCCAACGGAGTCCGTGCAGGTGAACGGCTCGTTCCGCTGCTCATCATCGCGCTGTGGGTTGCTTTCACTGCGGCAACTGCGGTGGTCGCTGCCGCGGCCTGGCCGATAACATCCCGCGAGAACTTGCGTCGGGTCGCGGCAGCAATCTATGCAATCGGTGCCGTGTTCGTCGCGATCACGATCTTCTGGTCGGCGAAGATCGGCTGGGCTGCCATCGTCGTCGGCTGTCTGGTCATCGTTGTGACTGCGGTACGGAACTTCGACTGGACTCCGCTCGGCAGAGGCGTCGGAATATTCGCGATCGGCACCGCCATGGTGGGGGTCCTGGCCGGCGTGCACTTCCGTGAACTGATGACCAAATCGGTGCCAGCCACGCGTCCAACTCCGACGTGGGCGTGGTTGACGGCGAGCCTGTTGATCTCGATCGGCGCTGTCTGGATCCTCGTCGAGATGTGGGTCCGCGCACGGCTGTTGATGCGGCAGGTGAAGGTGCTCCACAACGCACTGATCACGCGTTTTCCCGAAGTGACGCAGGACGACTCCAGCAACACGACGACCGTGCTGCGCGCATCAGATCAGGTCGCGCATGTCATGGATGCGCTGTACCTGCTCGCAGGCGGCGGTGGAGCGGCGTCCAAATCGTCGGAGACACCGCCCGCGGGGCGCGCCGAACGAGCGCACGCCGTCGCGGTATGGGTGCGGGATCCACTGAACTCGACGCCCCTGGATACGCGGTGGATTGCGCCACCAGACGGCACGTCGACGCGCCGATGGGTGAGCACGATCGCGCAGGCTTACACCAACGGCGCGGCGAGCTGACCGAGTTCTATTCGGTGCCGTCCGGCGGAATCTCGGGCAGGCCCTCGCTCGCCCGGAGCTTCTCCGCCATCGATGTCAACAGATTCTGCGATTCTTCCGACAGGTCGAATGCACGGCTGGAAAGCCGACGGAGCCCGTAGCCCTGTAGTTGCGACAGGAGTTCGAGGTCGTGATCGATCTTGGCAGCGTAAATGTCGTTGAAGAAGTAGTCCGGCTTCACCTTGAAGAACTTGGCGAGGGCGGCGACAGTCTCGTCGGACGGGTTGGTGCGCTGGCCGGACCTTAGCTGTGACAGGTAGGGCTTCGAAATCGGATGGCCGCTCTCGGTCAGAGCGGCCGCAACTTCGGCATTGGTGTGAGGCTTACGCCCTGGTGGGTGCACGGTCTCGAACAGCTTGTTCAGCCGCGCAGCGAAATCAGCCATAGTCAGCCGTCCATATCCCTTCGCCGGAGCAGATTCAATTCGCTCATATTCATTCGCCTCGATATTAGCGGCTCAGTAACTGAAATCCTACGGTTGGGGTCGTATTCGTGCTACAAGTCGCAATAGCCGTGTCGCGTCGTCGCAGATAACGGCAGTGTTTGCCGGACACCGCGACGGTCGACTGGTCGTGTGTCCACTCCCTCAAACGGGCCAGTCGAGGCGCTCCGACCTCGAATTTTGAGGGTTGCTTAGAAGTAGCTCGGCGTGTCGTGGGCGAATAACCAGGCGGCACCAAGTCGAGTAAGACGTGTCGGTGGCGCCGTTGCGTACCTGGTTGTCGTTCGTGCGCGCGCCAAGAGTCGTGTGATCCGCCCGCAAACCTCACGCTCGCTCGCTGTGCGGGGCTAATCAAATCCACCGGTTTTTTTAGTTTCGCAATCTCCAAAACGCGCTTCGATTTTGTGTCCGGGGGTATGCGAACTTGGCGAAAGATTGTGCTCGACCACTGCAAGCGAGCCGGTGACGCCCAGCCTTGGGCCTGTGACCTTATGCCCTGGCTGGCATCACGGTGAGGCGGTCTGCTTGCGGTGGGGTCCGGTGACGACCGTCACGAGATCCTGCGATACTGCCGTATCGCCCGACCGAATTGGGAGTTCGCGAATTGCAGGGACAGTAAGGAATATTGGTAGTACTCAACGAAAATTCGAAGAGCTTTCGCAGGCCGCCATCCGCGCGCGCAGAGTGGACCGACGCACTCGCCGCGGGGCGAGCGCTGCCGGACTTGCAGATCGGGGCGGTCGGTATTCGTGCATCAGGAGTCTTCGCTCATCGTGACGAAACCCGTTGCGGCAACCCTTTCGAGCGCTTCGGCTCACGCCAATGATCGCTGACATTCCGGGTTTGGTCGCGGCTGTCGCCGAGCGTGAGCCGGAGCGGGCGGTGGTGGTTTTCGACGGTGTGACGGTGACGTATCGCGCTTTGGCCGAGCAGCTGCAGGCGATGGATGCGGCGATGGGTGGGGCGTTGCCGGCCGAGGCGTTGGTGCCGGTGGTGTTGGGTGATGTGGTTCCGGGGTTTGTGGAGTCGGTGTCGGGTGGGCTCGACGGGGTGGTCGAGGCGATCGTGTCGGATGCGGTGTCGGTCACCGATATCGGCGGCGGTGCGTCGGCGGCCGTCGATGTGGTGGAGACGTTGGTCGCGGCGTTCGACCGGCAGGTGATCGCGTCGCCGGATGCGGTGGCGTTGGTGTTCGGTGACACGTCGTTGTCGTATGCGGAGTTCGATGCGCGGGCGAACCGGTTGGCGCGGCATTTGATCGGTCTGGGGGTGGGTCCGGAGACGCGGGTGGGGTTGGCGGTCCGGCGGTCGGTGGAGTTGTTGGTCGGGATGTACGCGATCCTCAAAGCCGGCGGTGCGTATGTGCCGATCGATCCGGATCATCCGGCGGAGCGGATCGAGTATGTGCTCGACACCAGCCACCCGGTGGTGGTGCTGAGCACCGCCCGTGACGAATTCGCATCGTCCTCGACGGTGCCGGTGGTACGGCTCGACCAGGTTGACGTGTCTGCATTGTCGGCGGATCCGGTGACCGATGCGGACCGTGTTGCTCCGTTGCGGCCGGAGTCTGCGGCGTATGTGATTTTCACGTCCGGGTCGACGGGTCGCCCGAAGGGTGTGGTGGTCTCGCACCGGTCGGTGCTGAACTATCTGACCTGGCGTCAAACCGAGTATGGGTTGACGTCGGCGGATGTGGTGTTGCAGAAGACGCCGTTCACCTTCGATGTGTCGGTGTGGGAGTTGTTCTGGCCGTTGCAGGTCGGCGCCACGTTGGTGATTGCGGAGCCGGACGGTCATCGGGATCCGGCGTATTTGGCGGCGACGATGATCGAACACGGTGTGACGGCGGTGCATTTCGTGCCGTCGATGTTGTCGGTGTATGTCGGAGAACCCCTTGCGGCGCGGGTGTCGTCGTTGCGGTACGTGTTCGCGTCGGGGGAGGCGTTGCCGGCGCAGGTGGCGGCCCGGTTGCGCGAGATCAGTGCCGCGGAGTTGCACAACTTGTACGGGCCGACCGAGGCGGCGGTGGAGGTCAGCTACTACCAGGTCACCGACAAGGATGTGGCGTCGATCCCGATCGGGTTGCCGGTGGCGAACACGGAGTTGCTGGTTCTCGATGACGGGTTGCGCCCGTCGCCGACCGGGGTGGCGGGGGAGTTGTATCTGGCCGGAGTCCAGTTGGCGCGGGGTTATATCGCGCGCCCGGATTTGACGGCGGATCGGTTCGTGGCGAACCCGTTCACCGCGGGGCAGCGGATGTATCGGACCGGGGATCTGGTCCGTCGCCGCGGCGACGGGATCATCGAGTATTTGGGGCGGACCGATTTTCAGGTCAAGATCCGCGGTTTGCGCATCGAACTCGGCGAGATCGAGGGGGTGTTGCGCGGCGCAGACGGGGTCGTCGACGTCGTCGCCGCCGTGCACGTGGATCCGGTCGCGGGGGATCAGCTCATCGCGTACGTGGTGCCCGACGCGGGTATCGAACTCGACAACGACGCGCTCGCTTCCGCTGCCCGGCAACAGCTTCCGGACTATATGATTCCGGCGTTGTTCGTTTCGTTGGATGCGCTGCCGTTGAATGCGAGCGGCAAACTTGATCGAAAGGCGCTTCCCGCAGCGGACTTCGCGGTTCTGGCAAAGCAGTATCGCGCACCAGAAACTCCGAGCGAAGAGATCCTCGTCAAGCTGTTCGCGGATCTGCTTGGCCTCGAGCGGATCGGCGTAGACGACGACTTCTTCGCCCTGGGCGGCAACTCGTTGATCGCGACCCGGGCGATCGCGCGGATCAACACCGACTTCGGTGTCCGCATCGACGTCCGTGATTTCTTCGACGCTCCCACAGTCGGGGAACTGGGTGCGTTGATCGAACAGACGCTGGCAACCGCCGGTGCGGGCCAGCCGTCGCTCGTCGCCTTGGAACGGCCGGAGCGGCTGCCGCTATCGCTTGCGCAGCAACGGATGTGGTTCCTCAACCGGTTCGACACCACCTCGGCGGTGAACAACATTCCGGTTGCCGTTCGTTTGTCGGGCGAGTTGGATGTGGCTGCGCTGCAAGAGGCCGTGACCGATGTCGTCGGTCGGCATGAGGTTCTCCGGACCGTCTATCCGGCGATCGAGGGCATCGGCTATCAGCTTGTACTCACGGCCGATGATGCCGCTATCGACCTTGCGCCGATATCGGTATCGGACGACGACTTGGTCGGACGGATCATTGCGGATGCATCCGCGGGTTTCGATGTGACAGTGGAGGTTCCGGTCCGGGCCCGGCTCTACCAAATCTCCAGTGCCGTGGACGAGTACGTCCTTGTCTTCGTGGTGCATCACATCAGTGCCGACGGTTTCTCGATGGGCCCGCTGACCCGGGATGTGATGGTGGCTTACGCCGCGCGGGTGCAGGGGGATGCGCCGGGGTGGGCGCCGTTGGAGGTGCAGTACGCCGATTACGCGTTGTGGCAACGCCAAGTCCTCGGTAGTGAGGACGATCCGACTTCGATCATTGCTCGCCAGGAGGCGTACTGGTCGACGGTGTTGGCTGATCTGCCCGATCAGTTGGACTTGCCGCGGGATCGGCCGCGGCCGGCGGTGGCGTCCAATCGTGGTGCCGACTACGAGTTCGACCTCGACCCCGCTTTGCGGGCCGGTCTCAATAGCTTGGCGCAGGCGCATGGTGCGACGTTGTTCATGGTCGTGCACTCAGCGTTGTCGGTGCTTCTGTCGAGGTTGTCGGGGTCCGACGACATCGCGATCGGCACTCCGGTCGCCGGGCGTGGCGACGCGGCGCTCGACGACTTGATCGGGATGTTCGTCAACACGTTGGTGTTGCGGACGCGCGTTGATGGCGCGGCGACTTTCGCGGAAACGCTTGCCGGAGTGCGGGAGCGGGACCTGGGGGCATTCGGCCACGCGGATGTGCCGTTCGAGCGACTGGTGGAGGTGCTCGACCCGGCCCGCTCGCAAGCGCGGCATCCGCTGTTTCAGGTGATGCTGACGTTGCAGAACCTGGGTGAGACCTCGTTCGAGTTGCCGGGGCTGACGGTGTCCGCGGTCGATGTCGCGGTGGATACGGCGAAGTTCGATCTGGCGTTGACGTTGGTCGAGGTCGGTGACGGGCTGCACGCGCATCTGGCGTATGCGACGGACCTGTTCGACCGGTCGACCGTAGCCGGGTTGGCAGATCGTTTCATCGGCCTGCTGCGGACGGTGGTCGCCGACCCCGCCGTCGTCGTCGGTGACGTCGATCTGCTCGACAGCGTGGAACGCAGTCTCGTTGTCGACGAATGGAATTCGACCGACCATCCGGTGGACGCGGCAACTCTGCCCGAGTTGTTCGAGGCGGCGGTCGCACGCACTCCTGATGCGACTGCGGTCGTGTTCGAAGATGAGCATCTCTCCTACGCCGAGTTCTCGGCGCGCGTGCATCGGCTTGCCCGGTACCTGATCTCGGTCGGGGTCGGTCCGGAGTCGTTGGTGGGGGTGTCGATTCGCCGGTCCACCGATCTCCTCATCGCAATGTATGCGGTCCTGGAAGCGGGCGGTGCCTATGTGCCGCTCGACCCCGATCACCCGGCGGAGCGGACCGCGCACGTGCTCGCGACTGCGGCGCCGGTCTGTGTGTTGACCATGGTGAGTGACGATTTCGCTGCTGCCGATGTTGCGGTGCATCGGATCGATGAGCTCGACCTCTCCGGTGTGGATGCGGTACCGATCACGCCGGACGAGCGACGGGCGCCGTTGCGGCCGGAGAACACGGCGTACGTGATTTTCACCTCGGGGTCGACGGGACGGCCGAAGGGGGTGGCGGTCAGCCACCGCGCGATCGTGAACCAGCTGCTGTGGATGCAGGCGGAGTATCGGCTCGATTCCACCGACACGGTGTTGTTCAAGACCCCGGCGACGTTCGACGCGTCGGTGTGGGAAGTGTTGTGGCCGTTGCAGGTTGGTGCCCGGCTGGTCGTGGCACGTCACGACGGTCATCGGGATCCGGGATACCTGCTCGACGTCATTGCTGCCGAGCAGGTCACCACCGTCCAGTTCGTCCCCTCGCTGCTCGCGGTGTTGCAGGACAGCATCGGCGACACCGGCATCCCCGGACTACGTCGCGTCTTCGCTGGTGGTGAAGTGTTGCCGGCAGGGTTGGCGACCCGGTTCGCCGAGTCGACCGGCACCGCCGTCCACAACCTCTACGGGCCGACCGAGACCACGGTGCAGGTCACCCGCCGACAAAGCCGGGCCGATGATGTGGTGGCGGTGCCGATCGGCGCTCCGGTCTTCAACACCCACGTGTTCGTGCTCGACGCCCGGCTGCGCCCGGTGCCCGTCGGTGTGGCAGGCGAGCTGTATGTCGCCGGAACCCAATTGGCGCGCGGGTATGTCGGCAGCGGCAGTTTGACCGCCGACCGGTTCGTCGCCAACCCCTTCACCGAGGGTGCCCGGTTGTATCGCACCGGTGACCTGGTCCGCTGGACCAGTGCCGGGGAACTGGTTTATGTGGGGCGCACCGATTTCCAGGTGAAACTGCGTGGGTTGCGGATCGAGCTGGGTGAGGTCGAGACCGCGCTGCTCGCGCACGAGTCGGTCGCCCAAGCGGTCGCGGTGGTCCGGACCGACGAACGCCTCGGGGACCGTCTCGTCGGCTACGTCGTCCCACCCGTCGGCGTCGACGTCGACGTGCCCGCCCTGCTGGAGTTCGTGGGCCGGGCGGTGCCGTCCTACATGGTGCCCGACGCCATCGTCGTCCTCCCCGAACTCCCCTTGAACGCCAACGGCAAACTGGATCGTAAAGCGTTGCCGGAACCGGTGTTCGAGGCGCGCGAGTTCCGGGCACCGGTGACTCCGACCGAGCAGGTGGTGGCGGCGGTCTACGCCGAGGTCCTCGGTATCGACCGGGTCGGGCTCGACGACGACTTCTTCGATCTGGGTGGCAACTCGTTGATCGCGACCCAGGTGGTGGTGCGGATCGGATCCGCGCTGGACGTGCAGCTCGGGGTCCGTGAGTTGTTCGAAGCGTCCACCGTGGCCGCCCTCGCCGCTCGTGCGGAGCACGCGGCCGGGGCACCGGCGCGTCCCCCGCTGGTCGCCAAGGAGCGTCCGGCGCGGGTGCCGTTGTCGTTGGCACAGCAACGGATGTGGTTCCTCAATCAGTTCGACACCACCTCGGCGGTGGACAACATCCCCCTCGCCGTGCGGTTGACCGGGGACCTCGACGTCGCCGCCATGGGTGCGGCAGTGACCGATTTGATCGCCCGGCACGAGGTGCTACGCACGGTCTACCCGAACACTCCGCAGGGTCCGCATCAGGTGATTCTGCCGGTGTCGCAGGCGGTTCCAGACCTCACGCCAATCGATATCAGTGAGAATTACCTTGTCGCAAGGGTTCTCGAGCTCGCCACGGCCGAGTTCGACGTGACCGTCGAGGTGCCGTTGCGGGCAACGCTGTTCGCGCTGGGTGACCACGATTTCGTGATCGTGTTCGTCGCGCACCATGTGGCGGCGGATGGGTCGTCGATGGCGCCGTTGGCCAGGGATCTGATGACGGCCTATGCGGCGCGTGCCCATGGGGAGGCGCCGGGGTGGGCGCCGTTGCCGGTGCAGTACGCCGATTACGCGATCTGGCAACGGGAACTACTCGGTAGCGAGGACGATCCGGATTCGGTTGCTGCCCAGCAGGTGTCGTACTGGAAGTCGAAGCTGGCGGGGTTGCCGGACCAGTTGGATCTGCCGAGTGATCGGCCACGGCCGGCGGTGCAGTCGTTTGTCGGGAAGTCGGTGCCGTTCAGCATCGACGCCGAGACCCATCGGGCGTTGTCGGCGTTGGCGCGCAGCCGGAATGCGTCGATGTTCATGCTCATGCACACCGCGTTGGCGGTGCTGCTCGCCAGGCTCAGTGGCACCGAGGACATTGCGGTCGGGTCGCCGATCGCGCGGCGTGCGGAGCGGGCCCTCGACGACCTGATCGGGATGTTCGTCAACACGTTGATCCTGCGCACCGAGGTGGCCGGGGCCACCAGTTTCGACGAGTTGTTGTCGACGTCGCGGGAGTCGGATTTCGAGGCGTTCGCCCATGCGGATGTGCCGTTCGAGCGGCTTGTGGAGGTGCTGAATCCGGCGCGGTCGACGGCACGGAATCCGTTGTTCCAGGTCGGGTTGTCGTTCCAGAACGTGGCGCAGGCCTCCCTCGAACTGCCCGGGCTCCACATCAGTGGGGTGGAGTTCGACACCCAGTTGGCCAAGACCGACCTGCAGTTGACGTTGGTGGAGCAGTACGACGACACCGGCGCCGCCGCTGGCATTCACGCTGAGTTCAGTTACGCCACAGACCTGTTCGATCCCTCCACTGTCGAGGAGTTCGCCGACCGGTTCGCACGGGTCCTGGCCGCGGTGCTGGCCGATCCCTCGATCCCGGTCGGGGATATCGAACTGCTCGACGACACCGAACGCACCACCGTGCTGCAGGTGTGGAACAACACTGCGGCGGTGATCGAGTCGTCCCCGACGTTGCTGGGTGCGTTCGACGCCCAAGTGTCGCGCACACCGGACGCGCTCGCGTTGGTGTTCGGTGAACAGCAGTTCACCTACGCAGAGTTCGATGCACGAGTCAATCGACTTGCCCGGCACCTGATATCGCTGGGAGTTGGCCCGGAATCGCTGGTGGGCATCGCGATTCGCCGTTCCGCAGATCTGCTTGTCGCGTTGTACGCGGTGGTCAAGGCAGGCGGTGCATATGTGCCGCTGGATCCGGATCATCCGGTGGAACGCAACGTATTTGTGTTGCAGACGGCCGCACCTGTATGCGTATTGACCACTGTCGCTGACGGATTCGGCGAGGCAGGGACGATCCCAGTTCTGACGATCGATACCCTCGAGCTCTCCGGTCTGGACGACGATTCACCTGTCTCGGATCAGGAACGCCGGACGCCCCTCCATTCGGAGAACACGGCGTACGTGATCTTCACGTCGGGGTCGACCGGACGCCCGAAAGGTGTTGCGGTCACTCATGAGGCGATCGTCAACCAACTCGAGTGGATGCAGGCCGAGTACGGTCTCACCGCCGACGATGTGTATCTGCAGAAGACGGCGACGACGTTCGACGTCTCGCTGTGGGGTTACTTCCTGCCCCTACGCGTCGGGGCAACGCTGGTTCTGGCGACCCCGGACGGGCACCGCGACCCGGGCTATCTTGCAGAGACGATCGCCGAACACGCGGTGACGGTGACCGACTTCGTGCCGTCGATGCTGGCGGTGTTCGCCGCGTACGTCGACGCCGACCGCGTCGGGTCGTTGCGGCAGGTGTTCGTCATCGGTGAAGCGCTGCCGCCGGAGACTGTGGCCGCGTTCCAGCGACTGAGCCCGGCGACCGTGCACAACCTGTACGGACCGACCGAGGCGGCGGTGTCGATCACCTATTGGCCCGCGACCGGTAGTGGTACGACCGTTCCGATCGGTCGTCCGGAGTGGAACAGTCAGGTCTACGTCCTCGACACCCGACTGCGCCCGGTCCCGGCCGGGGTGGCGGGTGAGCTGTATCTGGCCGGAACCCAGTTGGCGCGTGGGTATGTGGCCCGCCCGGACTTGTCGGCGGACCGGTTCGTCGCCAACCCGTTCAGCGCCACCGGTGAGCGGATGTATCGCACCGGTGACCTGGTGTCCTGGCGCGGTGACGGGGTGTTGCACTACATCGGGCGCACCGACTTCCAGGTGAAGTTCCGTGGCCAGCGCATCGAACTCGGCGAGATCGAATCGGCGTTACTCAGTGCCGAGACCGTTGCGCAGGTCGTTGTCGTTGTGCGAACCGATGAGCGCTTGGGTGATCGCCTAGTCGGGTATGTCGTGCCCGCCGCCGGCGTCGAGGTAGCTGTCGATGCGTTGAAGGCTGTTGTGGCGCAGTCATTGCCCGCGTATATGGTGCCGGACGTAGTGCTGGTGCTCGACGAGTTCCCGCTCAACACCAGCGGCAAGTTGGACCGTAAAGCGTTGCCCGAGCCGGTGTTCGAGGTGCGGGAGTTCCGGGCACCGACCACGCCGATCGAGGAGATCGTGGCCGGGGTGTTCGCCGATGTGCTCGGCGTCGCCCGCGTCGGTGTCGACGACGACTTCTTCGCCTTGGGTGGCAACTCGCTGATCGCGACGCAAGTCGCCTCGCGACTCGGCGCGGCGCTCGACACCCGAGTCCCCGTGCGGGTGATTTTCGAGGCCCCGACCATGGGTGCGTTGGCCGTGCGGGTCGAGGAACACGCCGGTGCGGGTGGACGCCCCGCCCTGGTGGCGAAGCCACGTCCGGATCGGGTGCCGTTGTCGCTGGCGCAGCAGCGGATGTGGTTCTTGAACCGGTTCGATCCGGAGTCTTCGGCCTACAACCTTCCGGTCGCGATCCGGTTGGTCGGCAACCTCGATGTCGACGCATTGCAGTCCGCCGTGACCGACCTGATCGCACGCCATGAAGTCCTACGAACGAAGTACTCCGAGTTCGATGGTGTTCCGTCGCAGGTGATCCTGCCGCCAGGCGAGGTGGCGGTCGACCTGACTCCTATCCCCGTGGGCGAAAACGAGCTTGGGGCAGCGGTTTACGCGTTCGCAGCGGCTGGGTTCGATGTCAGTAGTCACGTTCCCGTGCGGGCCAAGCTGTTTGCCGTCGGTGGTGATGAGTTCGTTTTAGCGATCGTGGTGCACCACATCAGTGCGGATGGTTCGTCGGTGGCTCCGATGGCCAGAGATGTGATGGTCGCGTATTCGGCGCGGGTGCAGGGCGAGGCGCCGACTTGGGCACCGCTGGCAGTGCAGTACGCGGACTACGCACTGTGGCAACGGGAGCTGTTGGGCTCCGACGACGATCCGACATCGTTGGCGTCCCGTCAGGTGGCGTACTGGCGGTCGACGCTCGACGGCTTGCCGGACCAGCTGGATCTGCCGAGTGATCGCCCGCGATCGATCGCGCAGTCATTGGCTGGCCGGTCAGTGCGATTCTCGGTCGACGCGGACACGCACGCAGCCTTGTCCGTGTTGGCGCGGAACCATGGTGCGTCGTTGTTCATGGTGCTGCACACAGCATTCGCCGTGTTGTTGGCGCGTTTGTCCGGAACTGAAGATATCGCGATCGGTTCACCGATCGCAGGCCGTGGCGAGCGGGCACTCGACGACCTCATCGGAATGTTCGTCAATACGTTGGTCTTCCGCACACAGGTCGATGGTTCGATGCCCTTCGTCGAGCTGCTGCGCGCGACGCGGGAAGCGGACCTGGAGGCGTTTGCGAACGCGGATGTGCCGTTCGAACGTCTCGTGGAGGTTCTGAATCCGGCGCGGTCGACGGCGCGGCATCCGTTGTTCCAGGTGGGTTTGTCGTTCCAGAACTTGGCGCAGACCATCTTGGAATTGCCGGGGCTGCAGGTCAGCAGTGTCGATATTGATCAGGCCATCTCCCAGTTCGATCTGCATTTGATCGTGAACGATCTACGGGATGCGGCCGGTGGACCGGCGGGGATATCTGGAATCATCACGTACGCAACGGATTTGTTCGACGAGTCGACGGTGGTCAAGTTTGCCGATCGATTGAATCGGGTGTTGGCCGCGGTTGTGGCAGATCCCGTTGTGACGGTTGGCGATATCGAATTGCTCGATGTTGCGGAGCGAAGTGCGGTCCTCGAGAAGTGGAACGACACCGTTCATGAGTTGGCATCGGGTGCGACGTTGGTGTCGTTGTTCGATGCGCAGGTTGCTCGTGATCCGGATGCGTTGGCGGTGGTGTTCGAGGGTGAGTCGCTGACGTATGGGCAGTTCGATGCTCGGGTGAACCGGCTGGCGCGGCATCTGATTTCGGTGGGGGTGGGTCCGGAGTCGTTGGTGGGGTTGGCGATTCGCCGGTCCACCGACTTGCTGGTCGGGATGTATGCGATCGTCAAGGCTGGTGGGGCTTATGTGCCGATCGATCTCGATCATCCGGCCGACCGGGTCGCCCACATCCTCGACACTGCGGCACCGGTCTGTGTGGTGAGCACTGCGCGTGACGGATTCGACGTCGACGGGGACCGGGCTGTCGTCCGGATCGACACCCTCGATCTCGGTGCTGTCGATGCGTCTGTGGTGACGGATGCGGAGCGGCGTGGTCCGGTGCGGCCGGACACGACGGCGTATGTGATTTTCACGTCCGGGTCGACCGGTGTGCCCAAGGGTGTCGCAGTCAGCCACGGTGCGGTGGCGAATCAGTTGCAGTGGAAGCAGTCGGCCTATGGGTTGGGTGCTGGGGATGCGGTGTTGCTGAAAACCGCGGCGACGTTCGACTTGTCGGTGTGGGAGTTCTGGTCCGCGCTGGTCTCCGGTGCGACCGTGGTGGTGGCGCGGGCGGACGGGCATCAGGACCCGCAGTATTTGAACGAGCTGATCCGCGCGCATGCGGTGTCGGTGTTGCAAGTGGTGCCGTCGATGTTGCAGGCGTTGCTGATCGAGTCGGGCGGGGTGCTGGGGTCCTCGCTTCGGGCTGTGTTGGCGATCGGGGAGGCGTTGCCCCCGGCGACCGCGCAGCGGTTCCGCAACCACAACCAGGGGCGGTTGGACAACTTGTACGGCCCGACGGAGGCGGCGGTGTCGGTCACCGCCCACGTCGTCACCGAGGCGGATGTGGTGTCGGTGCCGATCGGGTCACCGGAGTGGAACACCCAGGTCTATGTGTTGGATGGTCGGTTGGGGCCGGTGCCGGTCGGGGTGGCCGGTGAGTTGTATCTGGCCGGGGCGCAGTTGGCGCGCGGGTATCACGGAAGACCCGACCTGACCGCGGACCGGTTCGTGGCGAACCCGTTCGGAGCACCGGGTGCCCGGTTGTATCGCACCGGTGACCTGGTCTCCTGGGACGCCTCGGGAAGTTTGCAGTATGTGGGGCGCACCGATTTCCAGGTGAAGGTCCGGGGTTTCCGGATCGAGTTGGGTGAGATCGAGTCGGTCCTGGCGGCTCAGCCGGGGGTGGCGCAGGTCGCTGTGGTGTCGCGCCGGGATTCCCGGACCGGGGATCAGCTGGTCGCCTATCTGGTCGGCGACACCGCGAACAGTGTGGACGTCGATGTGGTGCGGGCGGCGGCGGTGCGGGAGTTGCCGTCCTACATGGTCCCGGCGGCAGTGGTGGTGTTGGAGGCGTTGCCGCTGACGGTGAACGGCAAACTGGATCGTAAGGCGTTGCCGGCGCCGGTGTTCGAGGCCGGCGAGTTCCGGGCCCCGGTGACCCCGGTGGAGCAGATCGTGGCGCAGACGTTTGCCGAGGTGTTGGGGGTGGATCGGGTCGGGCTCGACGACGATTTCTTCGCGTTGGGTGGGAATTCGTTGATCGCGACGCAGGTGGCGGCGCGGTTGGGTGCGGCGTTGGAGACCCGGATTGCGGTGCGGGTGTTGTTCGAGGCGCCGACGGTGGGGGCGTTGGCAGTGCGGGTGGAACAACACGCCGGTGTGGATGGTCGGGCACCGTTGGTGGCCGGGCCACGTCCATCGGTGGTGCCGTTGTCGATTGCGCAGAAGCGGATGTGGTTCCTCAACCGGTTCGATCCGGAGTCGGCGGCCTACAACATCCCGATCGCAATCCGACTGACCGGATCCCTCGACGTACACGCGATGCGTGCAGCGGTTACGGACGTCATTGCCCGGCACGAAGTTCTGCGCACCGTCTACACCGAAACCGACGGACTTCCGTCGCAAGTGATGCTGCCTGCAGCGGACGTGGACTTGCCTGTCGAGTCTGTCAGGGAAGACGACGTGATCGCCCGCGTGTCGGAGCTGACGTCTCACGGCTTCGACGTGACTACCGAAGTGCCGGTCCGGCTGAACCTTCTCCAAATCGCCGATAACGAGCATGTCTTGGTGGTTGTGGTGCACCATGTTTCGGCCGACGGCTGGTCGATGGGCCCGCTCGCGCGGGACTTGATGATCGCCTACGCCGCACGCGCACAAGGCGAAGCCCCCGGTTGGACACCCCTCGAGGTGCAGTACGCGGATTATGCGTTGTGGCAGCATGACGTACTCGGCGACGAATACGATCCGAATTCGCTTATCTCGCAGCAGGAAACGTACTGGAAGACGGCGTTGGCAGGGCTGCCCGACCAGCTGAACTTGCCTAGCGATCGCCCGCGTCCGGCAACTGCATCGAACCGCGGCGCCTCGTTCGACTTCGCAATCGACGCCGAAACGCATCAGGCATTGTCCGCCATCGCCCGCGCGAACAATGCGACGCTCTTCATCGCCGTCCATGCCGCACTCGCGGTGCTGCTGGCCCGACTCTCCGGAACCGACGACATCGTCATCGGTACACCGATAGCGGGCCGCGGCGAGCAGGCACTCGACGACCTTGTCGGCATGTTCGTCAACACCCTCGTCCTTCGAGCAGACGTGCGCCCGGACGAGTCCTTCGACGAACTGGTATCGCAACTGCAGCGCACCGACTTGCAGGCATTCGGACACGCGGATGTGCCGTTCGAGCGCTTGGTGGAAGTTCTTGCCCCGCAACGTTCGACCGCACGACATCCGCTGTTCCAGGTCATGCTGACGTTCCATAATCTCGCGGCGACAGAATTCTCCCTACCCGAGTTGACTGTCGCCGCAGTCGATTTCGACGCCGCCGTCGCAAAGTTCGACTTGCAATTGACAATGGCCGCGAACGTCGACGGTGCTGGCATATCGGCGTCGTTTACCTACGCCACCGACTTGTTCGACGAATCGACGATTTCGTCGTTCGCGCAGCGCTTCGTGCGCCTGCTGGAGGCGTTCGCCGCCGATCCTGCGACTGCGGTCGGCGATGTCGAGTTGCTCGCCGCCGGCGAGCGGGAGTTGTTGGTGTCGTCGTGGGCGCTGACTCCCGGCGCGGTGGTGGACCCGAGCGTGACGTTGGTGTCGTTGTTCGACGCGCAGGTCGCGGCCGCCCCGGATGCGGTGGCGGTGACGGTCGAGGATGTGTCGCTGACGTATGCCGCGCTCGACGGTCGTGCGAATGCGCTTGCGCGGTATTTGATTTCGGTGGGGGTGGGTCCGGAGTCGTTGGTCGGTGTGGTGTTGGGACGATCGCTGGATGTGGTGGTCGCGATCCTGGCGGTGCTCAAGGCTGGCGGTGGGTATGTGCCGGTGGATCCGTCCTACCCGGCCGAACGCGTCGCCTACACGCTGACCGATAGCGCACCGGTCTGTGTGCTCACCGATTCCGAATCGGCGTCGGCGGTGCCGGAGTCGGTGACGGCCCTGCGAGTGTTGATCGATGAGGTGTCGGAATTCTCCGCCGCACCGGTCACGGACGCAGATCGACTGTCCCCGTTGCGATCACAAGACGTGGCGTACGTGATCTACACCTCCGGGTCGACAGGTCGGCCGAAGGGTGTCGCCGTCGCGCACTGCAATGTGGTCGAGTTGATGGCGAACGCTGGGCCGAAGTTCGGGTTCGATTCCAGCGATGTGTGGACGATGTTCCATTCGCCGGCGTTCGACTTCTCGGTCTGGGAGTTGTGGGGTCCGTTGCTGTTCGGTGGGCGGTTGGTGGTGGTGGATTACTTCACCTCCCGCTCGCCACAGGACTTTGTGGAACTGGTGCGCCGTGAAGGCGTGACGGTGCTCAACCAGACCCCGTCGGCGTTCTATCAATTCGCCGAGGCCGAACGGGTTGCGGGTGCGGGTCGGTTGTCGTTGCGCCACGTGATCTTCGGTGGTGAAGCGCTCGATCTGACCCGGTTGTCGGGTTGGTATGCCCGCCATGGTGATTCCGAACCGCGTTTGGTGAACATGTACGGGATTACCGAGACCACCGTGCATGTGTCGTTTGCGGAACTGACGAGCGAGTCGGCGCGCTCGGGTGCAGCGAGTGTGATCGGGCGTGGCTTGCCGGGGTTGAGTGTGTATGTGCTGGATGCGCGGTTGCGTCCGGTGCCGGTGGGTGTGCCTGGTGAGTTGTATGTGGCGGGTCGGCAGTTGGCGCGCAGTTATTTCCGGCGGCCCGGGTTGAGTGCGGGTCGGTTCGTTGCCGATCCGTTCGGGAACCCGGGTTCTCGGTTGTACCGGACCGGAGACGTGGCTGCATGGAATGCCAAGGGCCAGTTGGAATATGCCGGTCGCTCGGACGCCCAGGTGCAGTTGCGTGGGTTCCGGATCGAGTTGGGCGAGATCGAGTCGGTGTTGGCGTCGTTTGCCGGCGTGGCCTCGGCAGTGGCGGTCGTACGGACCGATGAGGTCACCGGGGAGCGGTTGATCGGTTATGTCGTACCGCAGGCCGATGTTTCGGTGAATCCGGTGGATGTGACGGAGTTCGTCTCCGCGTTCTTGCCGACGTTCATGGTGCCGGATGTGGTGATGGTGCTCGACGACCTGCCGCTGACCGTCAATGGAAAGTTGGACCGCAACGCGTTGCCCGCGCCGGAGTTCCTCTCCGACAAGGTGTTCCGAGCAGCGGAATCTCCCGTTGAGCAGATGATCAGCGAAGTGTTCGCTGAGGTGCTCGGCCTCGAGCGGGTGGGAGTCGATGATTCCTTCTTCGCGCTGGGTGGGGATTCGATTGTGTCGATTCAATTGGTTTCCCGCGCAAGGCAACGCGGCGTCGTGTTTTCGCCACGGGACGTGTTCGAACGCAAGTCGGTCGCAGGCTTGGCTGAAATCGCCCGGCTTGCCCACGACTCCGATTCGGTTGTGCTCGAAGAGCTTCCCGGTGCCGGCGTGGGCTGGCGGCCGTTGACCGCGATCGAGCGGTCGGTGATCGAGGGTCCGGGCGGGTTCACTCGTAATTCGCAGACGATGATGTTGGAGTTGCCGGTCGGGATCGACCGTGCGGGTGTGGTCTCGACGATCGCGGCGGTGCTCGATCGCCACGACATGTGGCGCTCACAGTTGGTGCACGACCCCGAAACCGGTTGGGGTATAACAACTTTGCCGGTAGGGTCGGTGGATGCCGACACCCTGGTCACGGTCGTGGACATCGATCCTGCGGCCGACGAATCGACGACCGAGGCGGTGGGGTCGGCGGCGTTGGACGCGGCGATGGGGTGGTTGGACCCGGTCACGGGCCGGATGGTGCGGTTCGTCTGGTTCGACCGCGGCCCCACGCTGACGGGTCGGTTGCTGATCGTGGCCCACCACCTGATCGTCGACGGGGTGTCGTGGCGAATCCTGGTGCCCGACTTCGTGACCGCCTGGGCCCAACTCTCCGCCGGACAAACACCCGCCCTCACGCAGGTGGGGACATCGATGCGGCGCTGGGCCCACGCCCTCGTCGACGAAGCCTCCACCCCGGCACGCGTCGCGGAACTGGGCTGGTGGCAATCGATCCTGCACGGTCCGGACCCGGTACTCGGGTCACGGCCGTTCGACCCGACCCGCGACGTCGTCGCCACCGTGCAACGACTGCAGGTCCGGGTCCCGACCGACGTCACCGCCGCGGTGCTGAAAACCATCCCCGGGTTGTTGCGCGGCGGCGTCAACGACGGACTACTGACTGCGTTGGCAATGGCGGTCGCGGCGTGGCGCGCCGAGCACGGGGTGACCCAATCGTCGACGTTGTTGCAGTTGGAAGGCCACGGCCGCGAGGAAGAGGTGATCGCCGGGGCGGACCTGTCCCGCACGGTCGGCTGGTTCACCACCGCCTTCCCGGTCCGACTCGACCTCACCGGTCTCGACATCGCCGACGCCCTGTCGGGTGGCCCAGCAGCGGGGGCCGCGCTCAAACGAGTGAAGGAAGCATTGCTGGCGATCCCGGACAAGGGACTCGGGTACGGGTTGCTGCGGCATCTCAACCCCGACACCGCACCGGTACTGACCGCACTGCCGGACGGGCAACTCAGTTTCAACTACCTCGGCCAGGTCTCGCTCGACGGTGTGCCCGACGAGGTCGCCGGGCTTGGCTGGACCCCCGCCGGTGGGTTGGGTGAGCTCACCGCTGCGGGTGATGCGGATATGCCAGCGAACAAGGTGATCGACATCAACGCCATCGTCACCGACGAGGACGGTGAGGGGCAGTCGTTGGGTGCCTCGTTCGCCTACGCCTCGCAGGTGATCTCGGGTGACGCGGTGGCACGGTTGGCGCAGTTGTGGGTGGAGGCGTTGACCGCGCTCGCGGCCTATGCGTCCTCACCGGGGGCGGGTGGGTTGACGCCGTCGGATCTGAGTTTGGTGTCGCTGGGACAGAACGAGATCGAGGAGTTCGAGTCCCGCTTCGACGGTGTGGTCGATGTCTGGCCGTTGGCGCCGTTGCAGTCGGGGTTGATGTTCCACGCCATGCTCGCCGGTGCCTCGGTGGACATGTACTCGATCCAGGTGGTGCTCGATCTGTCCGGTGCACTCGACGCCGGCCGGTTGCACGCGGCGGCGCAGGCGGTGCTGGATCGGTACCCGAACTTGCGGACCGCGTTCCTCACCGACGCCGACGGGACTCCGATCCAGGTGGTCCTCGACCACCTCGACGTGCCGTGGCGTGAGGTGGATCTGACCACCCTGTCGGAAGGGGAGCGGGAAGCGGCGCTGGCAGCGTTGTTGGCCACCGATCAGGCCACCAACTTCGACCTCGCCAGCCCGCCGTTGCTGCGGTTCTTGTTGGTCACGGTCGGTGAGGGTGTGTTCAAGCTGGTGATGGCCAATCATCACATCCTGCTGGATGGGTGGTCGATGCCGTTGCTGATGAAGGACCTGCTGGTCCTGTATGCCACGCACGCCGATCCGGCGCTGTTGGGCCGCGCGCGCCCGTATCGGTCCTACCTGGCGTGGCTGGGTGAGCAAGACCCCGCCAAGTCACTGCAGGTCTGGGCCAACGCGCTCGACGGAGTCGACGAGCCGACGCTGCTTGCGCGCTCCGGAGCGGGCCTGGCGACCACGCAACGAACAGGCGAAGTCGTTGCCATCGTCGACGAGCAGATCGCAGGGGGGCTGACGGCACTCGGCGCCCGTCTGGGCATCACGGTCAACACCATCGTGCAGACCGCGTGGGGTCTTCTCCTCGGAAGGCTCACCGGCCGCACCGATGTCGTGTTCGGCGCGACGGTGTCGGGTCGACCACCGCAACTCGCGGGTGTCGAGTCGATGATCGGTCTGTTCATCAACACCGTGCCGGTCCGGATCCAAATCAAGCCGTCGGAATCCCTCGAGGACCTACTCGTCCGCGTGCAGCGTGAGCAGGCCGACCTACTCGAGCACCATTACATCCAGCTTGCTGATATTCAGCGAGTCACCGGCACAGGATCGTTGTTCGACACCCTGACCGTGTTCGAGTCCTACCCGGTCGACACTGCCGGGCTGGCCGAGCAAGCCGGCGCCATCGAGGGCCTGAGCGTCGACGGCGTCCGCTCCAACGATGCCCCGCACTATCCGTTGTCGATGGTCATCACGGCAGCCGCCGAGATCCGCGTGACGTTCGAATACTTGCAGGCACTGCTCGACGAGCAGACCGTCAGCACGATCGCGAACAGGCTGATGCGCGTCGTGACGGCGTTCGTCACTGATCCGTCGAGCGCGGTGGGTGATGTCGACGTGCTCCTCGCGGGGGAGCGAGAGTTGGTGTCGTCGAGGGCGCTGACCCCCGGCGCGGTGGTGGACCCGAACGTAACGTTGGTGTCGTTATTCGACGCGCAGGTCACGGCGGCCCCGGATGCGGTGGCGGTGACGTTCGAGGATGCGTCGTTGACCTATGCCGAGCTCGACGCGCGGGCGAATGCGCTTGCGCGGTATCTGATTTCGGTGGGTGTGGGTCCGGAGTCGTTGGTCGGTGTGGTGCTGGGACGATCACTGGATGTGGTGGTCGCGATCCTGGCGGTGCTCAAGGCCGGTGGTGGGTATGTGCCGGTGGATCCGTCCTACCCGGCCGAACGCATCGCTTACACGCTGACCGATAGCGCACCGGTCTGTGTGCTCACCGATTCCGAATCGGTGTCGGCAGTACCGGAGTCGGTGTCGGCCCTGCGGGTGTTGATCGACGAGGTCGAGGTGTCGGAGTTCTCCGCTGCACCGGTGACGGATGCAGATCGACTGTGCCCGTTGCGATCTGCGGATGTGGCGTATGTGATCTACACGTCGGGGTCGACGGGTCGGCCGAAGGGTGTGGCGGTCACCCATCGCAATGTGGTCGAGTTGATGGCCAATGCTGCGCCGAAGTTCGGGTTCGATTCCACCGATGTGTGGACGATGTTCCATTCGCCGGCGTTCGACTTCTCGGTGTGGGAGCTGTGGGGCCCGTTGCTGTTCGGCGGACGTTTGGTGGTGGTGGATTACTTCACCTCCCGCTCGCCACAAGATTTTGTGGAACTGGTGCGCCGTGAAGGCGTGACGGTGCTCAACCAGACCCCGTCGGCGTTCTATCAATTCGCGGAAGCGGAGCGGGTGGCGGCCGACACGGACGCAGACCGGTTGTCGTTGCGCCACATCGTGTTCGGTGGTGAGGCGTTGGATCTGGGTCGGTTGTCGGGGTGGGTGGCCCGCCATGATGCCGGTCCGCGGTTGGTGAACATGTACGGCATCACCGAGACGACGGTGCACGTGTCGTTCGTGGCGGTGACAGCCGAGATGGTGGCTGCGGGCGGTGGCTCGGTGATCGGTCGTGGCCTGCCCGGGTTGGGTGTGTTCGTGCTGGACGCGCGGTTGGCGCCGGTGCCGGTGGGTGCTGCGGGTGAGGTGTACGTCTCGGGGGAGCAGCTCTCGCGCGGGTATGTCGGTCGGGCAGCGTTGAGCGCGGGCCGGTTCGTGGCGAATCCGTTCGGGGAGGACGGTTCTCGGCTGTACCGCACTGGCGACGTGGCTGCATGGAACGCCCAGGGGCAGTTGGAATACGCCGGTCGCTCAGACGCCCAGGTGCAGTTGCGTGGGTTCCGGATCGAATTGGGCGAGATCGAGTCGGCGTTGATCCGGTGCGCGGGTGTCGCGGATGCGGTGGCCATCGTGCGGACCGACGAGCGCACCGGTGATCGCCTGGTGGGGTATGTCGTTCCCGAGGCGGGCGCCACGCTGGAACCAGCACAGATTTCGGAGACCGTGGCGGGGTTCTTGACCTCCTACATGGTGCCGGATGCGGTGATGGTGCTCGAGGCGTTGCCGTTGACGGGCAACGGGAAGTTGGATCGTAAGGCGTTGCCGGCGCCGGAGTTTGTGTCCGACAAGGTGTTCCGGGCGGCTGAGACCGAGGTCGAGCAGATCATCGGTGAGGTGTTCGCGCAGGTGCTCGGGGTGGACCGGGTCGGTGTGGATGATTCGTTCTTCGCGTTGGGTGGCGACAGCATCGTCTCGATTCAGTTGGTGTCGCGGGCGAAGGCGCGGGGTGTGGTGTTCTCCCCGCGAGATGTGTTCGAACGCAAGACCGTTGCCGGTTTGGCCGAGGTCGCGCAGCTCGCGCACGACTCGGATTCGGCTGTGCTCGAAGAACTCTCCGGTGCCGGCGTCGGTTGGCGGCCACTGACGCCTGTCGAGACTGCTCTCGTCGAGGGTCCGGGCCATTTCGACCGCAACAGCCAGACGATGGTGGTGGAGTTGCCGACCGGGATCGAGCGGTCCGGTCTGATGGAAACGCTTGCAGCGGTTGTCGATAGACACGACATGTTGCGGTCGCGATTGGTGCGAGACGGCACCGGCCGGTGGGGTCTCGAGACGACCGATCCTGGAACTGTGGCAGTCGACGCGCTGCTGCGTCACGTGCCGATCGTCATCGACGACGTTTCTGGATTGGCCTCCGCTGAATTGGACGCCGCGCTGGGCCGCTTGAATCCGGCTGCGGGCGTGATGGTGCAGTTAGTGTGGTTCGACCGCGGCGAGACGGAGTCGGGCCAGCTGCTGATCGTCGCGCATCACCTGGTCGTCGACGGAGTGTCGTGGCGAATTCTGCTGCCGGACTTGGCAGCTGCGTGGATGCAGGTGGCGGACGGTCGGGTCCCGGCATTGGCACCGGTCGGGACGTCGATGCGACGGTGGGCGCACGCGTTGATCGACGCCGCGTCGTCGGAGTCCAGGGTTGCCGAACTTCCACTGTGGCGATCCATCCTGGCGGGCCCGGATCCCCTGCTCGGTGCCCGTGCTTTCGATCCCACTCGCGACACAGTCGCCACCGTCGAGCGTTTCGATGTACGGCTCCCGGCCGATGTGACAACAGCCCTCGTGAAAACCATTCCGGGGTTGTTCCGGGGCGGGGTCAACGATGGGTTGTTGGCGGGTCTCGCACTGGCACTTGTGAAGTGGCGAGCCCTTCGCGGGGTGGTCGAACCCACCGCGTTGATTCAACTCGAGGGCCACGGCCGTGAGGAACAGGCGGTTCCGGGTGCGGACCTGTCGCGGACGGTGGGGTGGTTCACCAGTGTGTTCCCGGTTCGGCTAAACACGTCTGGTCTCGATGTCGACGACGCCTTGGCCGGTGGTACTGCGGCGGGCAACTCGATCAAGACGGTCAAGGAAGCATTGCTCCGGATTCCGGACAAAGGTTTGGGCTATGGACTGCTGCGGCACCTGAATGCCGATACCGCCGAAGCCCTTTCAGGCATTTCGGACGGACAAATCAGTTTCAACTACCTCGGTCAGGTGTCGTTGGCGGGTCCGGACGGTGCCGGCGAGGCGCAGATTCCATGGGCGCCTTCGGCCCGGCTGGGGCAATTGTCCGCGTCGGGCGATCTCGACATGCCCGCGAACAAGATCATCGATATCAACGCTGTCGTCGTCGACGGACCTGACGGTCCGAGCTTGCGTGCCTCCTTCGCGTTCGCCACAGAAGTTCTGTCCGAGAACGATGTTCGGCAGTTTGCGGACCTGTGGGTCGATGCGCTGACCGGGTTGGCCGCTCATGTCCGCACGCCTGGTGCAGGTGGTTTGACACCGTCGGATGTGCCCTTGGTGTCGGTGGCACAAAGCGACCTCGAGCTGTTCGAAACACGATATCCAGCAGCGATCGACGTGTGGCCGTTGGCGCCGTTGCAGTCGGGCTTGTTGTTCCACGCGCTGTTGGCACAATCGTCGGTGGATGCGTACTCGGTGCAGGTGACGTTGACCCTGTCCGGGGCGGTCGATTCGGCGCGGCTGCACGCGGCGGCACAAGGAGTGCTCGACCGGTATACGAACCTACGCACCGCATTCGTAACCGACCAGCAGGGCAATGCGGTGCAGGTGGTCCTCGACTCGGTAGCCGTGCCGTGGCGTGCGGTGGATCTGTCGCGAATGTCCGCGGCTGAACGTGATTCGGCGGTACTGAACTTGTTGGCCGAGGATCGGCTGACCCACTTCGATGTGACACAGCCACCGTTGATCCGATTCGCGCTTCTGACGCTGGCGGACGACGAGTTCATGCTGGTGGTCACGAACCATCACATCCTGCTCGACGGCTGGTCGATGCCCCTGGTGCTCAGGGACTTGCTGGTGTTGTACGCCGCTCGTGGTGACGATTCAGCGTTGGGGCGGGTGCGTCCGTATCGGTCATACCTCGCGTGGTTGGCCGAGCAGGACCGTCAGGCTTCGGCACAGTTGTGGGCCGAGGCACTGGCGGGGGTCGAGCGGCCGACGTTGCTGGCGCCCGCGGATCCGGGCCGTGAGCTGAGTTCGATGTCCGAGCAAGTCACGATGGATCTTGACGCGCACATGTCGGCGATGCTATCGACACGCGCTGCGGATCTCGGCGTGACGCTCAATACGATCGTCCAGGTTGTTTGGGGAATTCTCTTGGGGCGCTTGCTCGGTCGTGACGATGTGGTCTTCGGTGCCACAGTGTCCGGTCGCCCGGCGCAACTGCCTGGGGTGGAGTCGATGGTCGGGTTGTTCATCAACACCCTCCCAGTGCGGGTGCGGATCGACCCCGACGAGTCGCTCGACAAGTTGCTGCAACGGGTGCAGTCCGAACAGGCGGCGCTGCTCGATCACCACTACCTTGGTTTGGGCGATATCGCGCAGGACCTCGGCGAGGCGGTGGTGTTCGACACGTTGACGGTGTTCGAGTCCTACCCGATCGATGAGAAAGGCTTGACCGAACAAGCCAGTTCGATCGACGGCATGGCGCTTACCGCGATCGCAGTGCAGGACGCAACCCACTACCCGCTGACGTTGGTTACGACCGTCGATACCACTGTGCACCATCAGCTCCGGTATGACAGCGATCTGTTCGACCGGTCCGCGATCACAACTCTCGGCGAACGGCTTGCGCGTATCGTCTCCGCATTGATTTCGCCCGCCGCGACAACGGCTGGCGACATAGACATACTCTCTCCGGACGAGAGGACCTCCCTCACGCGCGTTTCCGGCGCAGTCGGTCCGGAACCTGTGCCGCTGCCAGTGCTGCTCGCGCAGGCGGTTGCCGCGAATCCGGATGGAGTTGCACTGCGCTTCGAGGGTCGCGAGCTCTCCTATCGAGAGTTGGATCGTCGATCGAATCTGATAGCAAGAGAACTGATTTCGCTTGGCATCGGACCCGAATCGTTTGTCGCGTCCGGAATCGAGCGTTCTATCGAATCAGTTGTCGCGTTGTGGGCGATTGCGAAGTCCGGTGCTGCGTTCGTGCCTGTGGACCCGCTGTATCCACGCGACCGAATCGTGCATATGCTGTCGGACTCCGACTGCACAGTGGGCCTCACGATCGGCAAGCACCGCAATACTTTTCCCGCCACAGTGGACTGGTTGGAAATCGATTCGCCCGAGTTCAGCAGGCGCATCGCGGCGCATTCGCCACACGAGATCTCCGACGACGATCGAACGGTCCCGCTACGAATTCACCACGCGGCGTACTCGATCTACACCTCGGGCTCGACAGGAGTGCCGAAGGGTGTCGTCGTCACACACGTCGGCCTGGCGAACTTCAGCGCAGAGCAGAAGCACCGGTATGGGATCTCTGCCGAGTCGGTAACTCTCCATTTCGCGTCACCGAGTTTCGACGCGTCGGTGCTCGAACTGCTCTTGGCTGTACCGAGCGGTGCCACGATGGTCATTGCGCCACAGCGTATTTACGGTGGCGAGGAAGTCGCCACTCTGCTGGCGCAAGAGAAGGTGACGCACGCGTTCTTCACTCCGGCAGCGTTGGCCACGATCGATCCGGCCGGACTTGTCGACCTGCGTGTTGTCGTCGCGGGCGGCGAGGCATGCCCGCCCGAACTCGTTTCACAGTGGGCAGGCGCCAACCCGGACGGTTTACCCCGGCTGTACAACGGCTACGGCCCCACCGAGACGTCGATCATGACGAACATCAGCGATCCTCTGGTGCCGGGACATGGCGTAACCATCGGCGGTCCGATCAGGGGAATGCGCTCGCTGGTGCTCGATCGCCGGCTGCGTCCCGTACCTGTGGGCGCGGCGGGCGAACTCTATCTGAGCGGACCGCAGCTCGCGCGCGGCTACTATCGGCGGCCCGGGCTCAGCGCCGCGCGATTCATCGCTGATCCCTTTGGGGAGAACGGTTCTCGGTTGTACCGGACCGGGGACGTCGTTCGTTGGACACCGGATTGGGCTCTCGAATATCTGGGTCGGTCGGATGCCCAGGTGCAGGTCCGTGGCTTCCGGATCGAGCTCGGCGAAATCGAGTCCGCGCTGGCGCGGTTCGACGACGTGGCGAACGCGGTGGCGGTGGTGCTCACCGACGAAAACACCGGTGATCGATTGATCGGGTATGTGGTGCCCCGAGCGGGGGCCGTGGTCGATCCGCTCGCCGTGACGAGTTACGTGTCGGAGTTCTTACCTCGTCACATGGTGCCGGACCTGGTGATCGTGTTGGACGCCCTGCCATTGACACCGAACGGCAAGCTGGATCGAAAGGCATTGCCGTCGCCGGAGTTTGTCAGTACGACCGATTTCCGGGCGCCGCAGACCTACGCCGAATTGGTCATCAGTGAGCTGTTCGCAGAGGTGCTCGGGGTGGATCGAGTCGGGCTCGATGATTCGTTCTTCGCCCTCGGTGGCGATTCGATCGTCTCCATTCAGTTTGTCTCGCGCGCCAAGTTGCGTGGGGTGGTGCTCACGCCTCGGGATGTGTTCGAGCGCAAGACTGTAGCAGGGTTGGCCGAAGTCGCGACTCTGACCGATGAGTCGGATGCTGTTGTACTGCAAGAGCTGTCGGGTGCGGGTGTCGGTTGGATGCCGTTGACGCCGGTCGAAGCTGCGTTGGTCGAAGGGCCCGGCGCGTTCGACCGGAGCAGCCAGTCGATGGTGGTCGAGTTGCCGGCCGGGATAGACCGGTCGGGCCTCACGGCGACCCTGGCAGCAATCGTGGATCGCCACGACATGCTGCGGTCCCGGCTCGTGCACGACAACGCTCGCGGTTGGGGCCTGGTGACCTCGGCTCCGGGCAGCGTGGACGTCGATGGTTTGGTGCTAAGGATTCCGATCGATCCGGGCAGGGCGCAGCAGGACGTGACTCGGGCGGCATCGGTGGCGTTGGCGGGGGCACTGGATCGCCTCGATCCGTCGGCTGGGTCGATGTTGCAGATCGTGTGGTTCGACCAGGGAGCCGACCGACCGGGTCAGTTGTTGATCGTCGCTCATCACCTGGTCGTCGACGGAGTGTCGTGGCGTATCTTGTTGCCTGACCTGGCATCTGCGTGGAGTCAGGTATCCGTCGGCAGTGTTCCCGCGTTGGCTCCAGTGGGCACGTCGATGCGCCGCTGGGCGCACTCCTTAGCCGAAGAAGCCAGTGCCCCAATGCGAATTGCGGAATTGGCGCTGTGGCGCTCACTGTTGGCCGGCCCAGATCCGTTGGTGGGCAACCGGGGATTCGACCCGGCCGTAGATGTGGTGGCGACAGTCGAGCGAGTGCAGGTGCGGGTTCCCGCGGATGTCACGTCGGCGCTAGTGAAGACGATTCCCGGGTTGTTCCGCGGCGGCGTCAACGACGGGTTGCTCGCCGGGTTGACGCTCGCGTTGGTGCAGTGGCGGCGGGAACGCGGTGTCGTCGAGTCGTCGGTACTGGTGCAGCTCGAGGGCCACGGCCGTGAGGAGCAGGTAGTTCCCGGTGCCGACCTCTCACGGACTGTCGGCTGGTTCACCAGCGTGTTCCCGGTACGTCTCGATCTCGCGGGTATCGATGTCGACGATGCGGTTCGTGGTGGGCGCGCGGCAGGTAGCGCCGTCAAGGCCGTGAAGGAAGCGCTGCTGAGTGTTCCGGACAAGGGGCTGGGCTACGGACTACTGCGGTACCTGAATGCCGAGACCAGCGGCGTGCTGTCGCCGCTACCCGACGGGCAGATCAGCTTCAACTATCTGGGTCAGGTGGCGCTGGACACCGACGCCACCGGTGGCCCGGGAGTGCCGTGGGCGCCGACAGCCGGCTTGGGCGAGTTGTCTGCACCGAGTGATGCCGACCGGCCGGCGAACAAGATCATCGACATCAATGCCATCGTCACTTCGGGAGTCGACGGTCCGAGTCTCGGTGCGTCGTTCGCATTTGCAGGAAAAATCCTGTCCCAGAGCGACGTTCAGCGGCTCGCTGATCTGTGGGTCGAGGCGTTGGGCGGGTTGGCTGCGCATGCGAATTCGCAGGGCGCGGGCGGCCTGACGCCGTCGGACGTGCCACTGGTGTCGCTGACGCAGCGTGAACTGGAGGCATTCGAGGCCAGGTATCCCAACGTGACCGATGTGTGGCCGTTGGCGCCGTTGCAGTCGGGGTTGTTCTTCCACGCGTTGCTCGCCGAATCGTCGGTCGACGCGTATTCGGTGCAGGTGGTGCTCACTCTGTCCGGATTCGTGGACCGGCTGCGGCTCCAGGCCGCGGCCCAGGGAGTGCTAAACCGATATGCGAACTTGCGGTCGGCATTCGTGACCGACGAGCGGGGCAACACGGTCCAGGTGGTACTCGACTCTGTGCAGGCGCCGTGGCGAGAGCTCGACCTGTCGGAAATGCTTCCAGACGAACGTGATTCGGCGATGGCGGCATTCCTCGCACAGGATCGGTTGACGCACTTCGATGTTGCTGCGCCGCCGTTGATCAGGTTCGCGTTGCTCGACCTCGGCGGTACCGAGTCCGCGCTCGTCGTGACCAACCACCACATCTTGCTGGACGGCTGGTCGATGCCGTTGCTGCTCCGGGATCTGTTGGCGCTGTACGCCACTGATGGTGACAGCACGATTTTGGGGCGGCCGCGCTCGTACCGCTCCTACCTGGCGTGGCTGGCACAGCAGGACCGACAGCTTTCGGCGCACGCATGGTCGGACGCATTGGCGGGCGTCGAACCGACGTTGATCGCCCCGGCCGACCCGGGTCGTGAGCTGAGTTCGTTGTCCGAGCAGGTCACGATAGATCTCGACGAGCACGTTGCAGCGAAATTGTCGGTCCGCGCGGCCGAATGGGGGGTCACGCTCAACACAATCGTGCAGACCTCATGGGGAATTCTGTTGGGCAGGTTGCTCGGTCGCGACGATGTGGTCTTCGGGGCGACGGTTTCCGGCCGCCCGGCGGCATTGCCCGGCGTGGAGTCGATGGTCGGACTGTTCATCAACACGCTGCCAGTGCGGGTGCGGATGAATCCCGCGGAGTCGGTCGAGGCGCTTGTGCGTCGGGTGCAGACCGCGCAGGCCGAATTGCTCGATCACCACTACGTCGGGTTGAGCGAGATCGCGCAGGGCGTCGGCGCGGGTGCGGTGTTCGACACGTTGTCGGTGTTCGAGTCCTACCCCATCGACGAGAAGGGGTTGATCGAGCAGGCGAGCGCGATCGATGCGTTGACGATCACCGATGTGTCGCTGCACGACGCGACGCATTACCCACTGACGTTGGTCACGACGACCGATACCGGCATACATCTGCACCTGCGGTACCTGCGCGACCTCTTCGACAATGCCGCGATCAGCACGCTCGGACGGCGACTGACCCGGATCCTGTCTGCTGTGGCAGTCGATGCTGCGGCCCCGGTTGGAAGTATCGACATCCTCACCGCACATGAGCGGCATGAGTTGTCGGTGGCGCGCAACGCAACTCAGCACCCGGTGGCCGATGGCGACGTGTTGGCGGCGTTCGATGCGCAGGTCGCACGAACTCCGCATGCCGTGGCGTTGGTGAGCGGCGACGTGGCGTGGACCTTCGCAGAGGTTGCTGCTGGCGTCGATCGGTTGGCGGGATATCTGGTTTCGCTGGGGGTCGCTCCCGAGGTGCTGGTCGGGTTGGCCATGCGGCGCTCGATCGATCTGGTCATCGGGATGTATGCCGTGTTACGTGCCGGTGGTGCCTTCGTGCCGGTGGATCCGGATCACCCGGCCTCCCGAAATGCCGACATCTTCGAGACAGCAAGGCCGGCATGCGTGTTGACGCATGCAGGCAGTGGAGTGGTCGTTCCACCCGAAGTGCGGGTCGTTGAGGTCGACGACCTGGACTTGACGGACTACTCCGCAGCAGCTGTGCAGGGTGGAGTGCCCGCCGCGCGGCCTGGCAATCCTGCTTACGCGATTTTCACGTCGGGTTCGACGGGGCGCCCCAAGGGCGTCGTGATCTCGCGTGCGGCGTTCCTCAATCAGTTGGAGTGGATGACCGACAATTACGAGTTGTCGGCGGCGGACTCGTACTTGCAGAAGACCGCGTCGACGTTCGATGTGTCGTTGTGGGGATATTTCGTGCCCTGGCGCGCGGGGGCGCGACTCGTGCTTGCGTCCCCGGACGGGCACCGTGACGTCGACTACTTGGTCGATTTGATTGCTGCGCAACGAATTACGGTCACCGATTTCGTGCCGTCGATGCTCGCAGTGTTCGCTGCGCAGGCGGAGCGCACGCGGATTGCGACGCTGCGTCGAGTGTTCGTTGCCGGCGAAGCGTTACCGGCGGCGACGGTGACCGCATTCGGTCGGGTCAGCGCTGCGGAGCTACACAATCTGTACGGTCCGACCGAGGCCGCGGTGGTGGTGACCTCGGCGCGAGTCGTGGCCGGCCGCCGCATGGTGTCGATCGGTGTACCGAACTGGAATACGCAGGTTTACGTGCTGGATTCGTGGCTGCAGCCGGTGCCGGCCGGTGTGACCGGCGAATTGTATTTGGCGGGAGCGCAACTGGCGCGTGGCTATGTCGGTCGCGCGGATCTGTCGGCTGACCGGTTTGTGGCCAATCCGTTCAGTGCTGCGGGTGTTCGGATGTACCGGACCGGGGATCTGGTGTCGTGGAACAACTCCGGCGAACTCGAGTACGTAGGGCGGGTCGATTTCCAAGTCAAGCTGCGCGGGCAACGGATAGAGCTCGGCGAGATCGAGACCGCGTTGCTCCGGGTAGCGGGAGTCGCGCAGTCGGCAACGACCGTGGTGGACACCGGTGCGGGAGACCAGTTGGTCGGCTACGTCGTGGCCGAGTCCGGCGTGGCACTGCAGTCCGACGACGTGTTGTCCGACGCGCGGGATCGGTTGCCCGGCTACATGGTTCCTTCAGTCTTGATCGTGCTGGACGCGTTGCCGCTGAATACCAGCGGGAAGCTGGACAGGTCCGCGTTGCCGAAGCCGGTGTTCGAGGTTCGCGAATTCCGGGCACCGACGACCGTGATCGAGGAGATTGTCGCGGGCGCATTCGCCGAGGTGCTCGGTGTTGCGCGGGTCGGTCTGGACGACGACTTCTTCGCGCTGGGTGGGAACAGCGTCATCGCGACTCAGGTGGTCTCGCGGATCGGTGCCGAGCTGGGAACAAGAGTCCCGGTGCGGGTCGTGTTCGAGGCGCCGACAGTGGCTGGGTTGGCCGTCTGTGTCGAATCGAGAGCGGAGTGGGGCGAAGGGAAGGCATTGGTTGCCGGGCCTCGTCCAGCTCGGGTTCCCTTATCGTTTGCCCAGCAACGGATGTGGTTCCTCAATCAGTTCGAGGCCGATAGTGCGCCATACAACGTTCCGCTGATCGTCCGACTCACTGGAGTGTTGGACGTCGATGCGCTCGGGTTGGCTGTGTCGGATGTTCTGCGCCGCCACGAATCACTGCGGACGAGGTACCCCCTCGTCGATGATGTCCCCGTTCAGGAAGTCTTGGACGACATCCCAGAGCTCGACCTGACCCCGGTGGTAGCGAGTGCCGCCAGCCTGAGCACGAAGCTATCGGCCCTGGGGGGTGCGAGTTTCGACGTGTCCGTCGAGGTCCCGATTCGGGCCAGGCTGTATGCGGTCGGGCCGGACGATCATGTGCTCGCCGTCGTTGTCCACCACATCGCCTGTGACGGTTCGTCTTTGCGCCCGCTCGCGCGAGACGTCATGTTCGCGTACGGTGCCCGTTCCTCCGGCGCGACTCCGTCGTGGGCACAGCTGAATGTGCAGTACGCTGATTACGCCATATGGCAGCGGGAGATCCTCGGCTCGGCCGAAGACCCGACGTCGGTGAGCGCGCAGCAACTCGGCTTCTGGCGTAACGAACTAGCCGAGTTGCCCGAACTTCTCGACCTGCCCACAGATCGCCCACGACCGCCGGTGCAATCCTTTGTCGGGGGACGAACTGAATTCTCGATCGACGAAGACACCAGCCGCGCGTTGAATTCGGCAGCCTGCGAACACAACACCACGGTCTTCATGGTTGTCCATGCAGCGGTCGCACTGTTGCTGGGACGCCTGTCTGGAACCAACGACATCGCGGTGGGCACCCCGGTGGCGGGTCGCACTCACCCCGAATTCGAGCCGTTGATCGGCATGTTCGTGAACACCGTGGTGCTGCGGACAAGGATCGATCCGGACTCGACTTTCGAGGATTTCTTGGCAGAGATCCGACGGACCGATATCGCCGCACTCGACCACGCCGACTTGCCGTTCGAATGGCTGGTCGACGATCTTTCGCCCGCCCGATCGACTGCGCACGGTCCGCTGTTCCAAACACTGCTCGTGTTCCAGAACTATGCTGCGACGCAATTCCACCTTCCCGGGCTGACCGTCAGCGGCGTCGACGCCGAGGTCGACACCGCAAAGTTCGATCTGCAGATCACTTTCGAGGAGCGATTCGACGACGCCGGTCTGTCTGCGGGAATGTATGGCTCGTTCCTGTACGCGGCGGACCTGTTCGACAGAAGCACCGTCGAAGCCTTCGCGCGGCGGCTTCTTCGTATCATGAACTCGATCGTGGAAGACACGAGCATCGCACTCGACCGCATCGACATGCTCGGTCCGGTCGAGTTCGATCACGTTGTGCGCGAGCTGAATCGAACGTCGCACGGCACGCCGGACGTGACGTTGGTCGATATGTTCGACGCGCAGGTCGCTCGAGATCGAGCTGCCCCCGCAGTGTCCTTCGAAGGCGAGACGGTCACGTACGGGCAGTTCGCTGCGAGGGTCAATCAATTGGCGCGCAAGCTGATTGCCGAGGGCGTCGGTCCCGAGACCGTTGTCGGCGTCGCAATTCGCCGGTCGGTCGATCTGGTCGTCGCCGTGCACGCGGTACTCGCTGCTGGTGGGGTGTACCTTCCCCTCGATCCGGATCTCCCCGTCGAACGCGGGCGCTACGTCCTCGAATCCGCGACGCCACGTGCTGTTCTCACTACCAGCCGCGAGGGGGTCGACTTGCCGTCGGAGGTGCACGTCCTCGAGGTTGATCGTCTCGACCTCTCGGTGTACCCCGATGGACCGATTTCGCCCGACGAGCGCGTTGCGGAGCTTCGGCCGCAGAACACCGCGTACTTGATCTTCACCTCCGGCTCGACGGGCCGCCCGAAAGGCGTGATGTTGACCCACGAGGCGACGGCGAGCCAGTTGTGCTGGGCGCAGGCGTTGTACCCGCTCGATGAGTCCGACGTTGTGCTGAACAAGACACCGATCAGCTTCGACATTTCCATCTGGGAAATGCTGTGGACCTTGCAGACTGGCGCACAGCTCGTTGTCGCCGCACCCGACGGACATCGCGACCCCGACTACTTGGCGGAGCTGATCGCATCCTCGAACATCACGACGGTGCATTTCGTGCCGTCCATGCTCGATGCATACATGAACGCTGTCGCGGGAATCAGCGACACCGTTCGTCGAGTGTTTGTCGCTGGGGAAGCGTTGAACCCCGACACCGTGTCGCGATTCATGAAATGCAGCACGGCCGAATTGCACAACTGGTATGGACCTGCCGAGGCCGAGGTTGTTACGTCGTGGGCGGCCCGAGAACCCGGCGCCGTAGTGCCGATCGGTGCGCCGGTGTGGAATATGCAAGCGTTGGTACTGGATTCGCGGCTGCGGCCGGTACCGGTCGGTGTGACGGGCGAGTTGTATTTGGCGGGTACACAACTGGCGCGCGGGTATGTCGGACGTGCGGACTTGTCGGCCGATCGGTTCGTGGCCAATCCGTTCGGGACCGCGGGAGACCGCATGTACCGGACCGGGGATTTGGTGTCGTGGAACACGTCCGGCGAACTCGAGTACGTCGGTCGCAGTGATTTCCAGGTCAAACTACGCGGGCAGCGGATCGAACTGGGGGAGATCGAGGCCGCACTGACCGCCCAACCCTCGATCGCGCAAGCCGTGGTGGTTCTGCGTACGGATCCCCGATCCGGCGACCAGCTCGTTGGCTATGTCGTTGGAGCTCCCGACTCCGTTGTCGATGTCGGTGAATTGCGGTCGGCGTTGGCAGATCGGTTGCCGTCGTACATGGTTCCGACTGCAGTGGTCGTACTGGACGTCTTCCCCCTCAACGCGTCCGGGAAGCTGGATCGTGCAGCGCTGCCCGATCCGGTGTTCGAGGCCAAGGTGTTTCGGGCGGCGTCGACTCCGGTCGAGGAGATCGTGGCGGATGTATTCGCCGATGTGCTCGGTGTCGAGCGGGTCGGAGCGGACGACGACTTCTTCGCCTTGGGTGGCAACAGTCTGAACGCTACTCGAGTGGTGTCGCGTATCGGTGCGGCGTTGGGTGCGCGGGTTCCGGTTCGGGTCGTGTTCGAGGCACCGACGGTGGCGGAGTTGGCAGTTCGCGTCGAGGAGCGCACAGGCTGGGGTGCTCGGCCGGCCTTGGTGGCCTGGGAGCGTCCGTCGCGGGTGCCGTTGTCGCTGGCGCAGCAGCGGATGTGGTTCTTGAACCGGTTCGATCCGGACTCGGCTGCGTACAACTTGCCGGTGGCGATCCGGTTGACCGGTGCGCTCGATGTGGGTGCGCTTGCGGCGGCAGTAGACGACGTGATCGATAGGCACGAAGTGCTGCGCACGGTTTACACCGAGGTCGATGGGGTGCCGTCGCAGGTTGTCGTCCCAGGCCCGGGGTCGTACGCGAACTTGGTGCCGACCGTGGTGTCGGATGCCGAATTGGCCGAGCGGGTCGGCGATTTGGTGTCGGCGGGCTTCGACGTGACAAGCGAGGTCCCGATCCGGATTGCATTGCTGCAGATCACCGATCGCGAATTCGTATTGGTATTCGTGATCCATCACATTGCGGCTGACGGATGGTCCATGGGTCCGCTGGCGCGCGATGTGATGGCGGCGTTCGCAGCGCGGTCGATGGGCGAGGTGCCGCAATGGGCGCCGTTGCCGGTGCAGTACGCGGATTTCTCGTTGTGGCAGCGGGCGCTGCTGGGTGACGAAGATGATCCCAGTTCGTTGTTGACTCAACAGCAGGCGTACTGGACCGAGCAATTGTTCGGCCTGCCAGATCGGCTGGAACTGCCGTTCGATCGGCCGCGTCCGAGTGTTGCCTCCCATCGTGGTGGATCGATCGGGTTCGAGATCGACGCGGCGACGCATGCGGCGCTCGTCGAGTTGGCGAGGACGAACAATGCGACGTTGTTCATCGTCGTGCACGTGGGGTTGGCGGTGTTGCTGGCGCGGTTGAGCGGGTCGCAGGACATCGTCATCGGTACCCCGGTAGCCGGTCGCGGGGAGAAGGAACTCGACGATCTAGTGGGGATGTTCGTCAACACGCTGGTGCTGCGGACCGAGGTGTCAGGTGCACGCTCGTTCGCAGACTTGTTGGCGCAGTTCACCGAGACCGATCTACAGGCGTTCAGCAACGCCGACGTTCCGTTCGAGCGGTTGGTCGAGGTACTTCAACCACAGCGGTCCGCGGCCTGGCATCCGTTGTTCCAGGTGATGTTGACGCTGCGGAATCTGGCGGCGCCGGAACTGGAATTTGCGGGCCTGGAGATGGGGCTCGTCGAATTCGATACTGCTGTATCAAAATTCGATCTGCAGCTGAGCCTGGCGGAAACCTTCGACCCCGACGGAAAACCTTCCGGGTTGTCGGCGTCGTTCGACTACGCGGCCGACCTGTTCGATCCATCCACCGTAATCACTCTCGGACAGCGACTGACCCGGATCTTGACTACCCTGGTCGCCGATGTGACGACCCCAGTGGGCAGTGTCGACATCCTCACCGAGTCGGAGCGGCACGAGTTATTGCTGGCGCGCAATGCAACTGAGCATCGAATTGTCGATGGCGATGTGCTCACCGCCTTCGACGAGCAGGTTCGGCGAGCGCCGGATGCCGTGGCATTGGTGTTCGACGGCGCACAGTGGACCTATCGAGATGTTGCTGACGGTGTCGATCGATTGGCGCGGTACTTGACGTCTGTGGGTGTCGGTCCGGAGAAGTTGGTTGGACTGGCGATGCGGCGGTCCGTCGATCTGGTGATCGGCATGTACGCGGTGCTCCGGGCCGGCGGTGCGTTCGTGCCGGTGGATCCGGATCACCCGGTCGCACGGAATGCCGATATTTTCGATGCGGCCCGGCCGGTCTGCGTGTTGTCCAACAGCGAACTCGGCCTTGTTGTTCCGGCAGGTGTGCCGGTGATTAGAGTCGACGAGCTCGATCTGTCGAACTCTGCGGGCCCGGTGTCGGGAGCGCAACATGTCCGCCCGGAGAATCCGGCGTACGTGATCTTCACATCGGGGTCGACGGGGCGCCCGAAGGGTGTGGTGGTCTCGCGGAGCGCATTCGTCAATCACCTGGAGTGGATGACCCACACGTATGCGCTCTCTGCCGACGACGCATACCTGCAGAAGACGGCAACGACGTTCGACGTGTCGATGTGGGGCTACTTCGTGCCGTGGCAGTCCGGGTCACGGTTGATCCTTGCGTCTCCGGACGGACATCGAGATGTCGACTACATGGTCGATTTGATTGCGGAGCACCGGGTTACGGTCACCGATTTCGTCCCGTCGATGTTGGCCGTTTTCGTCGCTCATGCGGATCGAGCACGAATTGCCAGCTTGCGCTGCGTGTTCGTCATCGGTGAGGCATTGGGGGCGGCGACCGTCGATGCCTTCGGTCGGATCACCGACGCACAGCTGCACAACCTGTACGGTCCGACAGAAGCTGCGGTGGCGGTCACTGCGGCACAGGCAGTCCCAGGTGGACCCACGGTATCGATCGGCGCGCCGAATTGGAATACGCAAGTCTTCGTGCTGGATTCGCGATTGCAGCCGGTGCCGTCGGGCGTGACTGGTGAGCTGTATTTGGCGGGAGCGCAATTGGCGCGTGGGTACGTCGCACGTCCGGATCTGTCTGCCGATCGATTTGTCGCAAATCCGTTCGGCGAGAGCGGTTCTCAGATGTACCGGACCGGCGATCTGGTGTCGTGGGACAAGTCCGGCGTATTGCAGTACATCGGTAGGTCCGATTTCCAAGTCAAGTTCCGGGGTCAGCGGATCGAGTTGGGTGAGATCGAGGTTGCGCTGAACGCTGTGCCGGACGTGCGGCAGTCGGCGTCGGCGGTGGTGCACTCGGACGCCGGTGAGCAGTTGGTGGGTTATGTCGTCGCGATGCCGGGGGTCGTGCTGGATCCCGCCCGCGTGCGGTCGAGCGTCACCGATCGTCTGCCGTCGTACATGGTGCCGTCGGTCGTGTTGGTGCTCGACGCGTTCCCGTTGAACGTCAGTGGCAAGTTGGATCGAAAAGCGTTGCCGGTGCCGGTGTTCGAGGCGCGTGCGTTCCGTGCGCCGTCGACACCTGTCGAGGAGATCGTCGCCGGGGTGTTCGCCGATGTTCTCGGTGTCGCACGGGCTGGTCTTGATGACGACTTCTTTGCTTTGGGCGGCAACTCGTTGACGGCAACGCAGGTGGTGTCGCGGATCGGCTCCGCGCTGCGTATCCGGGTACCGGTACGCGCGATCTTCGACGCGCCGACAGTCGCGGCGTTGGCGGTCCGCGCCGAGGAGGGCGTGGGTTGGGGAGAGCGGCCGATGCTGGTCGCGCGGTCGCGACCTGAGCGGGTGCCGTTGTCGTTGGCGCAACAGCGCATGTGGTTCTTGAACCGTTTCGATCCCGATTCGGGTGCCTACAACATTCCGATTGCGATGCGGCTGACCGGTGACCTCGATGTTGCCGCCCTCGCTGCAGCGGTTGGTGATGTGATCGGTCGGCACGAGGTGTTGCGCACCAAGTACCCCGAGTTCGAAGGAGTGCCAGCACAGATTGTCCTGCCGAGCCTCGATGCAGGCGTAACTATCGTTCAGCAGGCGGTATCCCAAACTGAGGTGACGAAGCACGTTGCCGAGCTCGCAGCAGCCGGCTTCGACGTCACCCGCGAGGTACCGGTCCGGATTGCCTTGCTGGAGATCACCGATCACGAATTCGTGCTCGTGTTCGTGATTCATCACATCGCCGCTGACGGATGGTCGCTGGGACCGCTCGCCCGAGATGTGATGGTCGCGTTCGCCGCCCGTTCGGAAGGTCAGGAACCACAATGGTCGCCGTTGGCTGTGCAGTACGCCGATTACGCGCTGTGGCAGCGGGAACTGCTTGGTAGCGAGGATGATCCCGGTTCGCTGATATCGCAGCAACTCGCGTACTGGACGACAAAACTGGCTGGGCTGCCGGACCAGTTGGATCTGCCCGCTGACCGTCCGCGCCCGGCGGTTGCGTCCCAACGGGGCAGCTCGTTCGCGTTCACCGTCGATGCCGAGACGCACCGGGCGTTGGTCGATGTGGCGCGGACCAACAACGCAACGTTGTTCATCGTTGTGCACGTGGGTCTGGCGGTGTTGCTCGCGCGGTTGAGCGGGACCACTGACATCGCGATCGGCACTCCGATAGCCGGGCGCGGTGAGCAGGCGTTGGACGACCTCGTCGGCATGTTCGTCAATACCTTGGTGTTGCGCACGAATGTCGATGGCGCGCAGCCGTTCACGAACTTGCTCGCAGGAGCTGTCGACACCGATCTGGAGGCGTTCGGTAATTCCGACCTTCCATTCGAACGGCTGGTAGAAGTACTCGATCCGCAGCGGTCGACCGCTCGGCATCCGTTGTTCCGGGTGATGCTTGCGTTCCAGAGTCTGTCGCAGACGGACTTGCATTTCGCAGGCCTCGAGATCGGTGTCGTCGACGTCGAATTCACGGTTGCGAAATTCGATCTGCAGCTGAGTGTGGCCGAAACATTCGATCCCGAGGGCAATCCGGCTGGATTGGCGGCGTCGTTCGAGTACGCGACAGACTTGTTCGACCGATCTACAGTGGAAGGATTCGCTACCGCGCTTTCCCGCATTCTGGCTGCGGTGGTGACTGATTCGTCGATCCCGGTCGGCGATATCGAGATCCTCGGAGCGGACGAGCGTGCGTTGGTGATCGAGGGTTGGAACAGCGTCGGGGGAGTCGTCGACGCGGGTGCGACCTTGGTGTCGTTGTTCGATGCGCAAGTGGCGCGGACGCCGGATGCGGTGGCGGTGGTGTTCGGCGATGTGTCGTTGACCTTTGCGGAGTTGGATGCTCGCGCGAATCGTTTTGCGAGGATGTTGATTTCGCTGGGCGTCGGGCCGGAGTCGTTGGTCGCAATGCTGTTGGGTCGGTCCGTGGATCTGGTGGTGGCGTTGCTTGCCGTCGTCAAGGCTGGTGGTGCGTATGTGCCGGTGGACCCGACGTATCCCGTGGAGCGGATCGGTTACACCTTGGCTGATGCGGCGCCGGTGTGTGTGATCGCCAGTGCTGATGTGGGCGTGCCGGTTTCGGTCACGGCGCCGGTGGTGCAGATCGATTCGGTGGATGTGTCGGGATTCTCCGATGCGGCAATCTTCGATGCGGATCGACTGTCTCCATTGCGATCTGAGAACACGGCCTATGTGATCTATACGTCGGGGTCGACGGGTCGGCCGAAGGGCGTGGCGGTCAGTCATCGCAACGTGGTCGAGTTGTTTGCCAATGCTGTGCCGAAGTTCGGATTCGATTCCTCCGATGTGTGGACCCTGTTTCATTCGGCGGCGTTCGACTTCTCGGTCTGGGAGTTGTGGGGTCCGATGTTGTCGGGCGGCCGGGTCGTGGTGGTCGACTACTTCACATCACGCTCGCCGCAGGATTTCGTGCAGTTGTGCCGCCACGAGGGTGTGACGGTGCTCAACCAGACGCCGTCGGCTTTCTATCAGTTCGCGGAGGCGGAGCGGGTGGCGGCCGAGGCCGGTGCGGGTCGGTTGTCATTGCGGCAAGTGATCTTCGGTGGTGAGGAGCTGGATCTGGGTCGGTTGTCGGGGTGGTTCGACCGGCACGGCGCCAGCGGTCCGCAATTGATCAATGGCTACGGGATCACCGAAACAACCGTGTTCGTGTCGTTTGTCGACGCATCACTGGACGCAACGCATTCGGCTTCGGCGAGTGTGATCGGGCGCGCCTTGCCGGGGCTGAGTGTGTATGTGCTGGACGCTCGGATGCGTCCGGTGCCGGTGGGTGTGCCGGGTGAGTTGTATGTAGCCGGTCGGCAGTTGGCGCGCAGTTATTTCCGGCGTCCCGGGTTGAGTGCGGGTCGGTTCGTTGCCGATCCGTTCGGTGAACCGGGTTCTCGGTTGTATCGGTCCGGCGATGTGGCGCGGTGGAATGCGCAAGGGCAGTTGGAGTATCTGGGTCGGTCGGATTCGCAGGTGCAGTTGCGCGGGTTCCGGATCGAGTTGGGCGAGATCGAGTCGGCGTTGGCCCGGTTCGACGGGGTCGCGCATGCAGTGGCGGTGGTCCGGACCGATGAGTTCACCGGGGAGCGGTTGATCGGTTATGTCGTGCCGCAGGCCGGTGTGTCGGTGAATCCGGAGGATGTGACGGACTTCGTCTCGGGGTTCTTGCCACGGTTCATGGTGCCGGACGTGGTGATGGTGCTCGACGAGTTGCCGCTGACCGTGAACGGCAAACTCGATCGCGGGGCCTTGCCCACCCCGACGCAGGCCACTGCGGCGGTGTACGAAGCGCCACGAACACCCCTTGAACACGCTGTCGCCGAAGCGTTCGCCGAGTTGCTGGGTGTCGACCGAGTCGGTCGGGCCGACGACTTCTTCGCACTGGGTGGCAACTCGTTGATCGCGGCGAGCGTGGCCGCCAGAATCAAGCTGGCCACGACGCTCGACATGCCGTTGCGGTGGCTGTTCACCTACCGCACGGTGAGCGAACTTGCCGATCGGCTGGCTCGCCCGGATGTCGGTGCCGATGACGTGGCCGGCCTCGATGTGCTGCTACCGATTCGTGCGGCGGGCGAGGGTGCACCGCTGTTCTGCATTCACCCGAACGGGGGGCTCGCGTGGCAGTATCTCGGCTTGACCCGCTACGTCGATCCGCGATTGCGGCTGTACGGGGTGCAGTCGCCCAACATCATTCGACCCGACTCGACTTTGACGTCGATCGAGGAAATCGCCCGACGCTACGTCGCCGAGATTCGTCGCATCCAGCCCGAAGGGCCGTATCGCCTGTTCGGCTGGTCGCTGGGCGGTTCGCTGGCGCACGAGATGGCAGTCGTATTGCAGGCTGAAGGGGCGGAGGTTTCGGCGCTGGCGATGGCAGACAGCCGCCACGACATCGACCTCGGTCTCCTCGCGGACGGACTGCGATCCCTGTTCGTCTCGGCCGGTATCGAAGTTACCGACGACCTCGACCTCACCGAGATCTCGACAACGCAGGCCGAGCAGTTCGTCGTGGCGACCCAAGCAGACAAAGCGGGTTTCACAGTCGACCAGGTTCAGCGCATCTTCGCCGATGCGGCGCGCGCACCGATGCTCGTAAACGATTACACGCCAGGAGTATTCGAGGGCGACGTGTTGTTCTTCGGTGCGCGCCCCGATGGCCCGTCGAGTGTGAACGCGGCTTCCACGTGGCAGCCGTTCGTGACGGGCCGGATCGAGGACCATGCAATCGACGCAGACCACTCGGACCTGATGTCTCCCGAGTCGCTGCAGATCATCGGACCGCAACTCAGCGAGTGGCTACGAGAGCGGTAGGTCCGCTCGTCAGATGCGTTCGATGATCGTGCCCGTGGACAACGCGCCGCCGGCACACATCGCGATCAGCGCCGTCGAGCCGTCGCGGCGCTCCAGTTCGTGCAGGGCGGTCGTGATGAGCCGTGAGCCGGTGCTGCCCACTGGGTGGCCGAGGGCCAACGCGCCCCCGTTGACGTTCACGTTGTCCATGTCGGGCTTGTGTACCGCAGCCCAGGACAGCAGCACCGATGCGAACGCCTCGTTCACCTCGAACAGGTCCAGGTCGCCGATCTTCATCCCGCTGCGCTCCAGCAGACGGGTCGTCGCCTGAACGGGTCCGTCGAGGTGGAACTCGGGTTCGGAGCCGACCAGGCATTGCGTCACGATTCGCGCACGCGGTCGCAAGCCGAGATCGCGCGCTTTCGCCTCGTCCATCAGCAGCACGCCCGCGGCGCCATCGGAAATCTGCGACGACGTTCCCGCGGTATGGATACCGCCCTCGAGCACGGGCTTCAATCTCGCGAGGGATTCGAGCGTCGTATCGCGCAGACCTTGGTCGCGCCGGACCTCCTGCTTCTCACCCGTGGGATTGCCGTCCGAATCCAGCACAGGAGCCGTGACGGGCAGGACCTCGCGGTCGAACCGCCCTCCCTCCCACGCCTGTTTCGCCAGGGTCTGCGATCGCACGCCCAGCGCCTCTACGTCGGCCCGCGACAGCCCGCGGCGCTTGGCGATTCGTTCGGCAGCCTCGAACTGATTCGGCAGGTCGATATCCCAGGATTCGGGGCGGCGCGGTCCGGCGTCGACGCCGACGTTCGCGCCGAGTGGCACCCGGCTCATCGCCTCGACGCCACATGCGATCCCGATGTCGATCGCGCCCGTCGCAATCAATCCCGCAATCAAATGATTGGCCTGCTGAGCCGAGCCGCACTGACAGTCGATCGTCGTGCACCCTGCTTGCCATGGCAGCCCGGCATGGAGCCAAGCGGTCCGCGTGATGTTGTTGGATTGCTCGCCCGCCTGGGTCACGCAACCGCCGATGACTTGCTCGACGACCAGCGGATCGAGACCTGAGCGCTCGACGATGCCGCGTTGGACCGCGCCGAGAATCTCGGCAGCGTGTAGTCCCGACAGCCAGCCGCGGCGCTTGCCGATCGGGGTTCGGAGAGCATCGACAATGACCGGATCACCCACGGTGGGCTCCTTCCTCGTACCCCGAAAGTAGAACACGTTCCTGCTTTAGGCAAGCGGCTACCAGCGGTTTCTTCCACACCTCGGCCACCTGTGCTTCAATGCATATAGAACGTGTTACAGATCACGTCGCTAAGACGACAGCAGATGCAGGAGACAACGGTGTCACAACCTCACCTTCCCGCTGGATTCGATTTCACCGACCCGGACGTCTATGCCGAGCGGGTGCCCTTCGAGGAGTACGCCGAGCTTCGGCGGACCGCTCCGGTCTGGTGGAATGCGCAATCGCTCGATGTAGGCGGATTCCACGACGGGGGATTTTGGGTCGTCTCCAAGCACGCAGATGTACGCGATGTGTCGCGGCGTGCGGTGTTCTCGACGCACGAAAACACGGCGATCCCGCGCTTCAACGACGACATCCCGCGCGAGAACATCGATCAGCAGCGCTTCATCCTGATCAACAAGGACGCGCCCGAGCACACCAAGCTGCGCAAGCTGGTGTCGCGCGGCTTCACCCCTCGCGCGATCAACAGTCTGCGCGACGAACTCGCGAGCCGAGCCGAAAAGATCGTGACTGCGGCAGCCCAGTCGGGTGCGGGTGATTTCGTCACGCAGGTGGCATGCGAACTGCCATTGCAGGCCATCGCCGAGCTGATCGGCATCCCGCAAGAAGACCGCATGAAGGTCTTCGATTGGTCCAACCAGATGACGTCGTACGACGATCCCGATTGCGATGTCGATCCGCGCATGGCGTCGATGGAGATCCTCGGTTATGCGTATCAAATGGCCGCCGAGCGAAAGAAGTGCCCGGCCGACGACATCCTCACCAGGCTGATCGAGGCCGATGTCGACGGTGACGAACTGAGCCCGGAGGAGTTCGGCTTCTTCGTCATCCTGCTCGCCGTCGCGGGCAACGAGACGACCCGCAACGCGATAACGCATGGCATGGCTGCGTTCATCGAGAACCCAGATCAGTGGGAGCTCTACAAGCGTGAGCGGCCGGCTACGGCGGCCGACGAGATCATCCGGTGGGCGACGCCGGTGACGTCGTTCCAACGAACTGCATTGGAGGACACCGAGATCTCGGGTGTCCAGATCAAAAAGGGTCAGCGCGTCGTCATGCTCTACAGCTCGGCCAACTTCGACGAAGACGTGTTCGAGAACCCGACGAAGTTCGACATCAAGCGCGACCCGAACCCGCATGTGTCGTTCGGTGGCACGGGTGCGCACTTCTGCCTCGGCGCCAACCTCGCGCGGCTCGAGATCGATCTGATCTTCAACGCGATCGCCGACCATCTCCCAGACATCACCAAGGCCGGTCCTGAGCGTCGGCTACGGTCCGGTTGGCTCAACGGGATCAAGGAATTCCAGGTCGATTACCAGACCTGCCCGGTCCCGCATTAACCACAGCTCGTGAGTCTTTTCGGAGTCCCTGGACTCCGAAAAGACTCACGAGGGTTAGACGGGCTTGGCGGTCCGCATTGCGCGGTCGACCTCCCAAAAGGCGCGCAGCGCTAGGATTTTGCCCGCTGAATCGACACGGTAGGTGAAAACACCTTCGGCGTCGATCTGCATACCGCCGATCACCGAGCGAATCTTGCCGGTGAAGACCACCTCGCTGCCGCAGGCGAACGAATCGTCGAAGAGGAACTCGATCGAGTCCGTCTTGGCGATGGCCATGTCCCAGAACGCGGCAATCGCCTCGCGGCCATGGTGGCCCTTGCCCTCTGGATCGAAACCTGATGGACCGACGGGGTCTTCGACCCAGCCGTCGGCCGCGAACAGGTCCAGCCAGGCGTCCTTGTCCTTGGCGCGCACCGCCGCCTGCGAGGCGGAACCGGCAACTCGAGCGGGGTGGTCTGGCATGGTGGCCCTTCGTCTTAGGTGATGTTCTCCGCAGCGAACTTGCGCAACGAATCCTGCTTCGCTTCGAGAGGACCGTCGAACGGAACGCCGTCGAAGAGCCACGGCACGACGATGGCGTCGGTGATGCCGGCCTGCCCCATCTCCTCGTAGCCGTTCTTGCCCCAGCGGTCGATGCAGACGGCCTGAATCTCGAACGGCACGTCGGCCCTGCCGTATTCGGCTCTGAGCGTGTCCAGCCGCGCCATCGTCGCGACCAGCTCGTCGAACTTCATCATCGCCGAACACCAGCCGTCGCCAACTCGTGCGGCTCGTCGCAGTGCCGGTTCGGTATGACCGCCGACGTAGAACGGAACTGGTTGAGCCGGTGCAGGACTCATCTGCAACTTGTCGAATTCGTAGAATTTGCCGTGGAATTCGACCATACCGCCGCCGAGAACGAGCTTGAGCACCTCGATCATCTCGTCGACTCGGGCGCCCTTGTGGTCCATCGGGGCGCCGCACCACTCGAACTCCTCGGGTGCCCAGCCGATTCCGACACCCAACCCGAATCGGTTGCCAGTCATCGCCGCGACGGACCCGACCTGCCGTGCGAGCAGCAACGGGTTGCGAGAGCCCAGCTTGAGCACGTTCGAGTAGAAGCGGATCGTCGAGGTCACCGCTGCCATCGCTGTTGCGCCGATGAGCGGATCGACCCAAGGCGTCTCGGCGTTCCACATGCGAGAACCGTCGGGCGTGTAGGGGTACTTCGCCGCAGCGGTTTCCATGAAGAAGAGCGAATCCGGCAATGCGATCGATGAGAAACCGCACTCTTCAGCGGTTTTCGCAAGTTCGGGCAACTGTTCGAGCGGACTCATGGCGATGCCGAGCGTGAACTTCACTGTGAACTCCCGTTGCTGTTCGGACGGTCCGCGCCGACGACCCACATCGAGAAGTACTGGGAACCACCGCCGTACGCATGGCCGAGGGCCTTTCGGGCGCCCGCCACCTGGTGGTCACCAGCGCGACCCATCACCTGCATCGCCGCCTCGGCGAACCTGATCAGTCCGGACGCGCCGATCGGGTTGGACGACAGCACCCCGCCCGACGGGTTGACCGGCAGTTGCCCGCCGATCGCCGTCTCGCCTGCCTCCGTCAGCTTCCAGCCGTCGCCTTCCGGTGTGAAGCCGAGGTTTTCCAGCCACATCGGTTCGAACCACGAGAAGGGAACGTAGATTTCTGCGGCGTCGATCTCGTTGAGCGGGTCGGTGATTCCGGCAGCACGCCACAAGGCCGCCGCTGCATCACGCCCTGCTTGCGGGTTCACCTGATCTCGCCCAGCGAAGGTGGTGGGTTCCGTGCGCATTGCGGTCGCATGGACCCAGGCAACCCCGCGTCCCTCGGCTTCGACCTTTCGCGCGGCCTCTTCGTCCCCGATCACGATCGCGCAAGCGCCGTCGGACGACGGGCAGGTCTCGTCGTAGCGGATCGGGTCCCACAACATCTGCGACGCCTGGACCGACTCGAGGGAGATGTCAGGTTGCTTGAGGTGTGCGTAGGGATTTCGGCTGCCGTTCTGCCGGTCCTTGACCGCGACCATGGCGCCGACATGGGTCGGTGCGCCGGACCGCCTGATGTAGGACCGTACGTGCGGTGCGAAGTATCCACCTGCGCCTGCACCGACCGGCATGTTGAACGGCACCGGAATCGACAAGGCCCACATGGCATTCGACTCAGATTGCTTTTCCCACGCGACCGCGAGTACCCGCTTGTGCACGCCTGCTTGCACGAGGCTCGCCGCGACGCACCCGGTCGACCCGCCGACGGACCCCGCGGTGTGGACTCTGATCAGCGGCTTGCCGGTCGCGCCGAGTGCGTCGGCCATGAACAGTTCGGGCATCATGACGCCCTCGAACAGGTCGGGCGCTTTGCCGACGACTACCGCGTCGATGTCCTTCAGCGTGAGACCCGCGTCGACAAGGGCACGGTCGATCGCTTCGCGGCACAGGCCAGACATCGTGACGTCGTGTCGCTTGGCGACGTAGTGGGTCTGGCCGGTGCCGAGCACTGCGGCGAGTTGCTTGGTCATCCGCGCCCCTCCATGACGGCTACCAGATTCTGTTGCAGCACTGGACCACTCGTGGCGTGCGCGAGAACTCGACCCGCGCTGCCGCTCATGATCTGCTTGGCCGCGAAACCGATCCGTTCCAGGCCCGCAGCGAACATCGGGTTCGCGGCGAGTGGACCACCGGAAGGGTTGATCACGGTGCGTGAGTCCATCCCCATCGCTTCTTCGAGAATCAGTTGCTGATGTGTGAACGGTGCATACAACTCGGCGACGTCCAACGAGTTGTCGCCTTTGGTCGCGGCCTTCGCCGCCGCGGTTGTCGATGGTGACACCGTGAGGTCCCGCGCGCCGAGGTTCGGCGAATCGATGCGGTGCTCCAGGCCGGTGATCCAGGCGGGGTTTTCGCACAGTTCGCGAGCACGGTCACCGGAGGCGAGGATGATTGCGGCGGCGCCGTCGGTGATCGGCGCGCAATCATGCTTACGCAACGGATCTGCGACGAACGGGGTGGCGAGCAGGGCGTCGATGTCGACAGGTCCGCTCCGAAGGCCTTGCGCTGCGGCGCGACTGGCGATGGCCACCTCGGCCATCGAACGCTCGGTCCACTTGCCCGCGTCGAGACCGGCTCGCGCCTGCAACCCTGCCAGGGCAAGGGAATCAGGCCACAGCGGTGCGACGACGTACGGATCGAGCTGCATCGCAAGAACTTTGCGTAGGTTTCCGGCCGACGACTTGCCGAAGCCGTAGACCAACGCTGTATCGACCTCGCCGGTAAGCAATTTGATCCACGCCTCATAGAAGGCCCACGCCGCGTCCATCTCGACGTGCGACTCGTTGACCGGCGGCACAGCGCCGACCGCATCGATTGCCGAAATGAACGAGAAGGCACGTCCGGCCAGGTAGTCCGACGATCCGGAGCACCAGAAACCGATGTCTTCCTTGGTGATTCCCAGTTCGGCGTAGAGCGATTGGAAACACGGCACGAGCATTTCGACGCCGTTCGTTGTGCCGTCGGTCGCGCGCACATGCGGTGCGTGGGCGAATCCGACGACTGCTACGTCAGTCACCAGGTCACTCCTCAGAGATGTTGCTTGTAGGTGTCGTACTCGGCATCCGGTTCGCCCGACGGCCGGAAGTAGTCGATGTTTTCGAGCGTGAAACCCCACTCCGACTGCGGCTTCCAGACCGCTTCGACTCGCATACCCATCCGTACTTCGGCGGGATCGCATTCGAGAATCAGATGTAGGAAGGCGATGTCGGCACCGTCGAGCAGCACGTACGCCGCAATGTAGGGCGGTTTGATGCGCTGACCGAGGAACGGCACGTTGACGACGCAGAACGTGGTGACCGTGCCTTTGTCCGGCAGTTCGACCTGCTCGTTGGTCGGTAGTCCGTCGGTGGGACACGCACCACGTGGCGGGATGTAGACCTTCGCGCCTGGACCGGTCCGGCCGCCGATGAGCTTGCCTTCGGCGAGCCCTCGCAGGTAGAAGCTCTCCTCGTACGACGCTGAATGCTGGTACGCGAGTCGGATAGGTGTGGTGAGCATCGTGACGGGCGGCGAATCTGCTTCGGTGCCAACCGGTTCGGCCTCGTCGCCGGGAACGAAGCATGCGATGTCGCGGATGCTCCCGATGGTCTCGTCGGCCCAGTGGACGTGCACGCGCATTCCGGTCTGCATGTTCTCCGGGGAGCCGGCGTCGACGGCATGCAAGATCGCGGTATCGGCGCCGTCGAGCGTGACGAACGCCCAGGCGAACGGGTGATCCAGCGGTTGGCCTTCGATCGGCTCCGCTGCCCACGACCAACTCGTGACAGTGCCGACGGGGGAGACGTCGACGAAGTCGGTGAGCGGTTCGTAGGTCACAGGGTCGTATTCGGGTGGGGGCACGCAGACACGTCCGTCCGATCCCCGTGCGCCGACGATCCTGCGGTCTCGCAGGCCGGTGAGGAACGCGCCAATCGTCGGCCCGACGGATCGGGTGTAGTCGAATGCCGCGTTCAGGGGAGCGCTCAATGGAAGTTCGACTGCCGTACTGTTCACAACGGTCACAAGTTCGAGTAGAACAGGTTCTTATTCTGGTGGCAAGAGCGCAGGTCTGAGCGACCTCGACAGTGGAGGCAGGAATGAAGCTCGGTTTGCAACTCGGGTATTGGGGTGCGCAGGTTCCGCACAACCACGGGGAGTTGGTGACTGCCGCCGAAGAGCACGGCTTCGACGCTGTCTTCGCTGCTGAATCGTGGGGTTCGGATGCGTTCACCCCGTTGGCGTGGTGGGGTTCGCGGACCGAGCGGGTCCGGCTGGGGACGTCTGTCGCGCAGCTGTCCGGCCGCACGCCGACCAACTGCGCAATGCATGCGCTGACGCTCGACCACCTGACCGGCGGGCGTGCAATTCTGGGGCTCGGCGTGTCCGGTCCGCAGGTTGTCGAGGGCTGGTACGGCGAGCCGTTCGGCAAGCCGCTGGCGCGCACCCGCGAGTACGTCTCGATCGTCCGACAGGTGCTCGCTCGCGAAGCTCCGGTGCGCAACCCAGGTCCGCACTACCCCTTGCCCTACGACGGTCCGGGCGCGACGGGGCTGGGTAAGCCGCTCAAGCCGATCACGCATCCGCTGCGCGCCGACTTGCCGATCTGGCTTGGGTCGGAGGGGCCCAAGAACGTCGCGCTGACAGCGGAGATCGCCGACGGCTGGCTGGCGATCTACTACTCGCCCAGGCTCGCGCCGATGTACAACGAATGGCTCGACGAAGGCTTTGCTCGCGCAGGTGCGCGCCGGACCCGCGAAGACTTCGAGATCGCCGCGTCGTGCCAGGTCATCGTGACCGATGATCGGGCGGCCGCGATCGCCAACGTCAAGCCGATTCTCGCGCTCTACATCGGTGGGATGGGCGCACCCGAGCTGAATTTCCATGCGCAGGTGTACCGGCGGATGGGCTACGAAGAGCAAGTCGAGGCGATCGGCCAACTGTTCCGTGCGGGTCGCAAAGCCGAAGCGGCAGCGGTCGTTCCGGACGCGATGGTGACCGAGACGATGATCATCGGCAACGCGGCTCAGGTCCGGGCAGAACTCGACGTGTGGGAGGCAGCGGGGGTCACGATGCTGCTGGTGACGTGTGGCGATGTCGAGCAGGTCCGTCTGCTGTCCGAGATCGCCAACGGCGCGACTACTGAACTCGCTGGATGAGCAACGTGCTGCTCGCCGTCGCCACGAGGCGGTCGTCGGCGTCGCGGATGTCGGCCTCCGCGAAGCTCACTCGCGATCCCGGCTTTGTCACCCAACCATGGGCGAGCAGCACCTGACCTGCATGTACCGGGCGCATGAAGCTGACTTTCAGCTCCAAGGTGGTGAACGCGACGCCGGCGTCGAGGGTGGAATGGACCGCGCTCGCGGTCGCCGAGTCGAGCAGCGTGCTGATCAAGCCGCCGTGAATCAACCCGACCGGGTTGTAGGCGGATTCGTCTGGAACGCAGCGGAATACGACATCGCCGCGGCTGACCGACACGCCCTCGATACCCACCAGGCGCCCGATCGGCGACGCAGGTAGCCGGCCGTCGAGCATGGCGGTCAGATAGTCGAGCCCGGACATTGTGAGCCCGGCTGCGATGGTCGGCATCGGGTCGTTCCAGGTGACGGTGCGTGAGCGCTCTGCGCCCCAAGTTTCGAGGCTTGGTGAGGTGGTCATGCCGAAATCGTATCAACGTTTCGGAACAATGGCACGAAAGGTTTTCGAGCACGCTAGAGTTAGCGTGTGCCGAGGGCCAAGCAGCGAACACCCGAGCTTCGCGATCGCGTGGTAGCCGTCGCGGTCGAGCTGCTGGAGGGCGAAGGGGTCGCCGGATTCACGACGAGAACCGTTGCTGCGCGAGCGGAGACGTCGCCGCCCGCGGTGTACGAGTTCTTCGGCGACAAGGCGGGGCTGCTGCGCGAGGTGTTCTTCGAAGGCTTCCGGATGTTGCGGCGCGAGTTCGACTCGCTGACCGAAACCGACGATCCGCGCGCGGACCTCATTGCTCTGGCGCAGTGCTACCGCGGCTTCGTGCGTTCGCATCCGACGCTGGCCGCGCTCATGTTCGAGCGTCCGTTCAGCGACTTCGATCCGGGTCTGCCGGAAATGCGAGCGGGGAGCTCGGTGCGCGCGTTCATCGTCGGCCGGGTGCGGCGTTGCCTCGATGCGGGCATCATCGCGGGCGACCCGACGGACGTATCGCTTGCACTCCTGGCATTGATCCAAGGTCTGGCGGGATCGGAAAATGCGCGGCGGTTGGGCACCACTGCGGCAGCGGTCGATCGGCGTTGGAACCTCGCGATAAACGCATTGTTGAACGGCCTCGCCGGATAGGACATTGCTCTTTCGGTAGAACACGTTCTAGATTTGAAGCATGAGCGACACCGCGACGGCAACACCTGGCCTCTGGAACATCGCAGCACACGACCCTGACCGAATCGCGCTGGTCGAGGCGGCAGGCCGCGAAGTCACCTATGGCGAACTGGCCTCGACTGCCGACCGCTACGGACGCGGCTTGCAGGCGCTCGGTCTTCAGACCGGCGATTCGGTCGTGATGCTGCTGCACAACACGGCGGACCTTGTCGCCTTTTATTTCGCGGCGTTCGAAACCGGGCTCTACATCGTCGCGGTGAACAATCACCTGACCGGTCCTGAGATCGCCTACATCTTGAAAGACAGTGAGGCCAAGGCCTTCGTCGCCGCCGACCGCTTCGCTGCGGCAGCGCAACTCGCTGCCGACGAAGCGGAATTACCTGCAACAGCGCGATTCTCGGTGGGCGACATCGAGGGTTTTGCTCCACTCGAAGAACTTGGCAAGGGTGAGGTCGGACGCCCGGACCAACGGACCACAGGCGCTCCGATGCTCTACACCTCCGGAACTACGGGCCGCCCCAAGGGAGTTCGCCGACCGTTGACCGGCGCGGACCCCGACGAGGTGCCGCTGGCAGCACGCTGGTTCTTCGGGATCTTCGGGATCGGCGCATTCGACGACCATGTACACATCTGCGGTTCGCCGCTCTATCACACCGCTGTGCTGAACTTCGTCGTCATCTCGATTCAACTGGGGCACAAGGTAGTTCTGATGGACCGCTGGGATCCCGAAGACATGCTGCGACTCATCGAGCAAGAGCGCGTGACGCACAGCCACATGGTTCCGACCCAGTTCCATCGGCTGCTCGCACTTCCGGACGACGTCCGAGCGAAGTACGACGTCTCGTCGTTGCGGGTGATGATTCATGGCGCGGCGCCATGCCCGCAGGAAACGAAGCGCAAGATGCTCGACTGGTGGGGGCCGGTGGTCACCGAGTACTACGCAGCGACTGAGGGTGGCGGCACCGCCATCAACGGAACCGACTGGCTACGCAAACCCGGCTCGGTCGGGTTGCCGTGGCCGAACTCGGTGATCAAGGTGCTCGGCGACGACGGCGCCGAGTTGCCGACCGGAACGCCTGGCCAGGTCTACATGCGTATGGGCGGGTCGAGTTTCGAATACCACCACGACCGCGCGAAGACCGAAGCCTCGCGAGTAGGCGACCTCTTCACGCTCGGGGATATCGGCTATCTCGACGAAGACGGCTATCTCTACCTCTGCGATCGCAAGTCCGACATGATCATTTCCGGTGGGGTGAACATCTATCCCGCCGAGATCGAGGGACAGCTGGCGGTGCATCCGAAGGTCGCCGATGTGGCGGTCTTCGGTGTGCCGCATCCGGATTGGGGCGAGGAGATCAAGGCCGTCGTCCAACCCGTCGACGGCGTGGTCGGTGACGATGCCCTGACTGCCGAACTGCTCGCGTTCGCGGGGGAGCGCCTTGCGCGGTTCAAGCTCCCGCGGTCGGTCGATTACGTCGACGAGCTACCACGCGACCCGAACGGCAAGTTGCCCAAGCGCAAGCTTCGTGATCCTTACTGGGTGAATCAGGAGCGCGCGATCTAGGTGCGAACATGGTGCCGTGAGCACCTTGTCGATCATCACGCCGGCCTACCGGCCGTCGGAGGAACATCTGCTGGCCGCCTACGAGTCGATTCGCGAACAGGTGCTGCCGGTCGGCTGGTCCTGGGAATGGATCGTGCAAGAGGACGGCGACACCGGCGTGCTGGAGTCGCTGCTGCCTGCCGATCCTCGGATCAGCATCGGGTCGGGTCGGCGCGGCGGCGCGGGGGTGGCACGCACGCTCGCGTTGGGCAGGGCATCGGGTGAACTGACGAAGGCTTTGGACGCAGACGACCTGCTGGCTCCGGGCGCACTGGCAAGAGACATCGAGGCACTCGACGCGAGCCCCGATATCGGCTGGTCGACGTGCCGTGCTCTCGACCTGTTGCCAGACGGGACGACGGTGGATTTCGACGGCGCCCCTGCGGATGGCCGTGTGCCGAGCGGAACGTTGTTCGAGTACTGGCACCAGAACTCGTACCGGCTCCAGGTCGTCCCAGGCACGCTGTGCATTCGGACCGACCTCGCGTTGGCGTTGGGCGGGTGGATGGCCCTGCCTGCGTCCGAAGACACCGGCTTGCTCCTTGCCGCCGATGCGGTCTGCGATGGCTGGTTCAGCACGGAAGTGGGGTTGCTGTACCGGCAATGGCCGGGGCAATCCACCGCGCAAGCCGCGCACACCGACGACGACGACAAGCTGGCGCGCAGTCGGGTCATCGAACGGCGGGTCCAGGCGCTCGCGGCGATGCGCTCGTTCAGCTATTCGCAGGGCGGATCGTAAGGCAACTGCCCCAAGTGCTCGTCCCACAGTTGCACCGTCCACTGCCCTTTGGTGACGGTGCAGATCCTGTCGATCACACGCTGCTCGTCGAGGTCCCACAGTCGCAGCGCACCCTGGGCGCCGATGCTGGCCAAAAAGCCACCCGCGGGGTCGAACTCCACGTCCTGACGCGACCCGGTTTGGGCGGTGATCGATTGCCCGATCGGTTTCGGACGCGACCGGTCGCTGATGTCCCAAAGCCGGACGGTCCCGTCGTCGCCACCTGATGCCAGCACGTCGCCGCTTCGGTCGATGGTGAGCGACCGCACCGTCGACATATGACCGATCATCGGATAGCCGATTGCCGAGGGTTTCGACGGATCGCTGATATCCCACAGCCGAATCGTCTGGTCGTCGCTGGTGCTGGCGAGGGTCTGCTGATCCGGACTGAACGTCACCGCAGTGGCTCGCTTGGAATGACCTTCGAGGGTGTGGCCGAGCTGGCGCGGACCCGCCGGGTCCGAGACGTCCCACAGCTTGACGGATTTGTCCTCGTCAGACGTCGCAAGCAGCCGACCGTCCGGGCTGAAAGCGACGTCGGTGATGAATGCGGTCGAGACGTGCGCAGAACTGCCGCGCAGCACCGGTTTAGCGCGGTCCCGGACGTCCCAGATCTCGATCGAATGGTCGTCGTGGCCGGTGGCGAGTAACTGCGAGTCGGGGCTGAAGACGAGCTGGTAGGTGTACCGAATATCGAGTGCGATCGCCGCGATTTCGCGCATCCCAGCAGGGTCGGCGACGTCGAACAACCGCGCAAAGGGCTCCGCACCGCCCTCGGCTGCCACTGTCTTGCCGTCGGGGCTGATCACGACCAAGTTGATGGGTCGTCCGGTCGCCACCTTGCCCAACAGCGTCGGCGATCGCGGGTCCGAGGTGTCCCAGAGCTGAATGACACCAGCAGCCGTCCCGGTGGCCATTCGCGAACCGTCGCGGCTGAACGATGGAACGCCAAGCGTGTCTGTATCGGCGTGCAGGATCGCGCTGGGCAGCGACCAGAGCCGGACGACGCCCTCCTGGCTGCCCGCTGCCAGGGTGTGGCCGTCGGGGCTGAAGGCGACGGTGATGACGCCGCCGGTGCTCCCGGTGATCGGCTGGCCGAGCGGTCGTGGCTGCGCCGGGTTGGATAGGTTCCACAATCGCGCGCTGCCGTCCCAGCTGCCGGTAGCCAGAGTCGTCCCGTCGGGGCTGAACGCGACGGTCCAGAGTGGACCGGAATGAACGGCAAGCGGCCGACCCAACACAGTCGGTCGGGCAGGATCAGCGATATCCCACAGCTGCGCCGTCGCGTCGTCACTGGCAGCGGCCAGATGCCGGTTATCCGGGCTGAAGGCAACCGAGTGCGCGGCGCGGGAGAATCCGCCGAGCGCCGGACCCCATGGCACGGCAGCGGACGGGTCGGTCACGTTCCAGAGCTGAACGGTCGTGTCGTCGCTGCCGGTTGCCAGTGTTCGACCGTCTGCGCTGAATGCAACGGTCCGGACGGGGCCGTTCTGTGCGCGCAGTGGTTGGCCGCGCAGCGTCGGACGTTCGGGATTCGATACGTCCCACAGCGAGGTCGAATGGTCGTCGTTCGGCGCAGCCAGGGTTTTGCCGTCAGGGCTGAACACGACGACGTAGACGGTTCCTTGGCCCTGTTCCAGCGGCTGGCCCAAGGGTCGTGGGTTGGTGGGGTCGGAGACGTCCCAGAGCCGCACCGTGTGATCACCGCTCGCCGACGCAAGAACCTTGCCGTCCGGGCTGAACGCAACGGAGGTCAAGAAGTTCGTATGACCGGTCAGCGGTTCGCCGATCGGGTGCGGGTTCGTTGGGTCGGCCACGTCCCACAACCGAACGGTCCGGTCGTTGCTTGCCGAAGCGAGGACCTTCCCGTCCGGCCGATACGCGACCGTGTACACCGCGCCGGTGTGGCCGACCATCGGCGTCGCCAGTGGTGCGGCTTGGGACGCGAGCAAGCGCGAACGGACCGATCCGTCGTCGGGTCGCAAGCCATGGGCGACGAGACTCAGCTGCGCCGACAATGACGGATTAGATTCCTGGAGGCGATCGGACTCGGCGAGAACGCTGGCGAAGACCGCATCGTCGCGCTGCCGTGTCGCGGTCTGGGTCTGGCTATACGCCACGAGCGCCAAGACGAGGACGATGACGCCGAGTGCGCTCAGCCCCACCTTCGTGGCAGTGGAGCGACGTTGGGCTCGCCTGTGCAGCGCTTGCGATGCCGCGATGAAGGCCGTTGTCGTCGGATTCGTCGCGACCGCGGCGGAATGGTCGAGTGCGGACACCAGTCGGGTCCCGCGATACAACGCCGACGGATCACGTCCGGTCGCGTGCCAGTCCGAGGCGTCGGCTTCCAGTCGCTGCCGGACCAGCGATCCTGCGCGGTCCTCGTTGATCCAGCCGCGCAGTCGCGGCCAGGCGTCGAGGACGATTTCGTGGGTCAGGTAGACCGACTCGGCGTCGAGCGTGACCAGTCGCGCGACCGAGAGTGTTTCGAGCGCGGCCTCCGCGGCGACGGTGTCGACCGTCCGGCGGAGAAGTTCCCCGCGTGGAACGCGGCGTCGGGTATCGCGTGCGTCCTGGCCGACGGTGACCAGCGCGAGCAGCAGTTCCTTGGCTGCCGCCTGCTGAGCACCGGCGAGCTCGCTCCATGCGCGCTCGGCGGTCGCCGCGACCGACCCGACGACGCCACCCGCCTGCCGATATCCGGCCACGGTCAGCCGACCACCCTCGCGTCGCTGCCAGGTCGCTTCGAGCACGTGAGAGACGAGCGGCAGCGCGCCCGGGTCGTAGCTGTTGCGATTTTCGTGGCCACCGATGCCGCACAACTCGGTGATGACCAGGTCGGCCAGCCCGGCCTCGAGTTTGGCGCCGGCTGCCTCCGCCGGACCGGTGATGGCTTCGGCGAGCTCGTCGAGCCGCATCGGCCCGAGCAGGTAGCTGCGGTGTTTGAGTGCGCTTTCGAGCGCGGGGTAGTCGAGGCAGCGGGCATAGAAATCGGCCCGGATTCCGATGACGACGGGCAACTGTTCCAAGACCGCGAGGAATTCACCCCGAGCGTGCTCTTCGGTGCAGATCGTGAACAGTTCTTCGAATTGGTCGACGATCAGCAGCAACTGCCTGCTGCCCGACCAGTCCCGCACGGCTGCGACGAGACCATCGACGCCGTCGATTTCGTCGTTTGCGCGGCCGATCGCGCTGCGGACGGAGCCGAGCGGGTCGGCTCCTGGTGTGAGGGTCGCGATCGCCCACTCGTCCGCCGGGACGCCGACCGCGGGAATCAGGCCGGCATCGAGCAACGAGGATTTTCCCGCCCCGGACGCGCCGACCAGGGCAATGATTCCGCCTTCTCCGCCCGGCGCAATCGCCGTCCTGACCAAGTCGGCGAACTCGGCCGTCGGCCTACCACGGCCGAAGAACAGCACCGCGTTGTCGCGTCGGTAGGACGCCAGACCGAGGTAGGGGCAGTCGGCTTCGGCGATGTCCTGGGCTGGGTTCCACGAGTCGGACGCGGTCCAGAGTCGCTTCCATTCCTGCAGGTCGAGCAGCGCGGGGTCGTACTGGTTTCCGCTTCGCCGGGTCTGGTCTATCAGGGTGAGGAGAACGGGGCGCAATGTCTCGAAGCGAGCAGGGACGTTTCGGCCGGCTTTCCAATCACTGATTCGTTGGGCGGATGCCGCAGGGACTTTCGTCTGCGTCGCGCGCATGCGTTCCTCGGCGGCAGCGGCAACACGGCGCAGGACGGGGTTTCCCGCCGCCTCGTACAGAGCGGCGAACCGCTCCGCGAACACCCGCCGCGGCGATCCGCTCCGAGTGCCCTGCTCCCATGTCCGGTTACTGCCGCTCGACAACTGCACATCCCCCTGTTTCGCCCGGAGAATGACTCTAGTCGAACCCGCGGAATTGCCCGTTTGTCCGGTCAGGACAACCGGTGCGGTGGATCTACCTGCGCTTTTGCGGGGAATGGGCGACGGTGCGGTTGAAGACTCCGACAACGCGGAGCAGAGTTCCGTGCCAGGGGATGGTGGGTTGCATCGTCTGAGGGGAACGACTGCAACCCACCATCAGCAGGGGCAAATTCACTCGCCGACGAACGTTGGCTGCCGCTTTGCGGCGAACGCGCGCGGACCTTCCTTTGCGTCCGCGGACTTGAACACTTCGACGCCGAGTCGCGCATCGATCTGGAACGCGTCGTTCTCGGGCATTCCTTCGGTCTCTCGAATCGTGCGCAGGATCGCCTGCACCGCTAGCGGACCGTTGGCGGCGATCAGCTCAGCGAGCTCGAGCGCCTTGGTCAGCGCCTCGCCATCCGGTACGACGTGGCCGATCAGCCCGATCTCCTTGGCTTCGGCGGCCTTGATGTGGCGACCGGTGAGCAGGATGTCGGCGGCGATCGTATAGGGAATCTGCCGCACCAGTCGGACCGCTGAACCGCCGAGGGGGAACAGTCCCCACCGTGCTTCGGACACTCCGAACTTCGCGCTTTCGCCTGCGACGCGGATGTCGGTGCCTTGCAGGATCTCGGTGCCGCCTGCAATCGCTGGACCCTCGACCGCCGCGATCAACGGCTTGGTCAGCCGCCGTCCTTTGAGGAGCGCGTCGATTCGCGACATGTCCCACTTGCTGCTCGAGAACGAGTCGCCGGGGTGTGTCGACGTCATCGCCTTGAGGTCCGCACCTGCGCAGAACGCGCCGCCTGCGCCAGTGAGGATGGCGACCCGGATCTCCGGATCGGAGTCGACGCGGTCCCACGCGTCGCGCATGATCGCCATCATCTCGCCCGACAGGGCGTTACGAGCCTGTGGTCGATTCATCGTCACGATCAAAACGTGGCCGCGTTGCTCGACGAGGCAATGTGGAATGCCCGATTCGTCCATCTCGATCCCATCCGGTAGGTCTTGCCTAAAACGGTAACACGTTCTAATTTTGTGGCGTGGCCTATAACATCGCCGACTTGGTCGAGCACGCGGTCGACCTCATGCCGGAACGCATCGCACTGCTGGACGACAGCCGAGAGGAGACGTATGCCCAGATGGAGGAGCGCGCCAATCGGCTCGCGCATTACCTTCACGACCAAGGCGTCCGAGAGGGCGACAAGGTAGGCATCTACTCCCGCAACACGATCGAAGCCGTCGAGTCGATGGTCGCGATCTTCAAGTTGCGCGCGGTGATGGTCAACGTGAATTACCGCTACATCGAGAACGAGTTGCGGTACATCTTCGACAACTCCGACATGGTCGCCTTGGTGCACGAGCGGCGCTACTCGGACAAGGTCCGCGCCGTAGCCGCGCAGTCCGAGAAGCTGAAGACGCTCATCGTCGTCGAAGACGGCACGGACCTCGACTACTCGGGCGTCGAATACGAGGCCGCCCTCGCGCAATCGTCGCCAGAACGCGACTTCCCGGAGCGCAGCGGCGACGATCTGTACATCCTGTACACCGGCGGCACCACCGGCAGCCCCAAGGGCGTGATGTGGCGCCAGGAAGACGTCTGGCGAGTGCTCGGCGGCGGCATCAACTTCATGACCGGCGAGTACGTGAAAGACGAGTGGGAACTCGCCAACGCCGGCGCGGCGTCAGGTCCGATGACGCGGTTTCCGATTCCGCCGATGATTCACGGTGGCTCGCAGTGGGCGACCCTGCAGAGCCTCTTCGGTGGCGGCAGGACCGTGATGTATCCCGAGTTCAGCGGACACGGCGTGTGGCAGCTGATCGAAAAGCTGGGGATCAACCTCATGTTCATCACAGGCGACGCGATGGCTCGCCCGATGATGGATGCGCTGGTCGAAGGCAATCCGGAAACCGGCAAACCCTACGATCCGTCGACGCTGTGGGTGATCGCGAGTAGCGCCGCGCTGTTCTCGCCGAGTCTCAAAGACAAGTTCTGCGAACTGCTGCCGAACCGCATGATCAGTGACTCGATCGGTTCGTCGGAGACGGGCTTCGGCGGGCTGAGCCTGGTCACGAAGGGGGCCGAGCACGCAGGCGGACCGCGGGTGAAGATCGACGCGTCGACCTCCGTTATCGACGAAAACGGCAAGCCCGTCGAACCCGGCTCGGGACAGATCGGGCTCATTGCCCGCAAGGGGCACATCCCGATCGGGTACTACAAAGACGAGGCCAAGTCGAAGGCGACCTTCGTCGAATACGACGGCGTCCGCTACTCGATCCCGGGCGACTACGCGCGGGTCGAAGCAGACGGAACGGTCACGATGCTCGGACGCGGGTCGATGTCGATCAACTCGGGCGGCGAGAAGGTGTTCCCAGAAGAGGTCGAGGGTGCGCTCAAATCGCATCCGGACGTGTTCGACGCCCTCGTCGTCGGCGTTCCCGACGAGCGGTTCGGCCAGCGGGTCGCTGCCGTCGTCCAACTGCGCGAGGGAGCATCGCCGAGTCTGCGCGAGCTGTCGGATGCGTGTCGCCTGGAGATCGCCTCGTACAAAGTCCCGCGCAGCGTCTGGTTCGTCGACGAGATCAAACGATCTCCGGCAGGCAAGCCCGACTATCGGTGGGCGAAGACACAGACCGAATCGCGGACCGCCGACGACGACCTGAAGGTCGCCGAGACAAGCAAGTCCAGCTGATGCGCACCGACATTTGCGAGCGGTTCGGCATCGAGTACCCGATCTTCGGCTTCACGCCGTCCGAGCACGTCGCGGCTGCAATAACGCGAGCAGGCGGGATGGGTGTGCTCGGGTGCGTGCGCTTCAACGAAGCGGACGAACTCGAAGAAGTGCTCAACTGGATGGACGAGAACACCGACGGCAAGCCGTACGGCGTCGACATCGTGATGCCGGCGAAGATCCCGACCGAGGGCACCACGATGGACCTCGATGCCTTGATTCCGGCTGAGCACCGCGCCTTCGTGGACCGCACGCTCAACGATCTCGGTGTGCCGCCGCTCGCGACCGGCCACGCGCACGCCGTCGGCGTGCTGGGCTGGTTGCATTCGGTCGCGCGGTCACATGTGGACGTGGCGCTCAAGCATCCGATCAAGTTGATCGCGAATGCACTCGGCTCGCCGCCGAAAGACATCATCGACCAGTCGCACGAGCACGGCGTCCCGGTTGCTGCGCTGGCAGGTGCGGTGTCGCACGCGCGTCATCACGTCGAGAACGGCGTCGACATCGTCATCGCCCAGGGCTACGAAGCCGGTGGGCACACGGGGGAAATTGCCTCGATGGTGTTGGTCCCCGAGATCGTCGATGCGGTCGGTGACGACACCGTCGTGCTCGCCGCCGGCGGTATCGGCAGCGGACGCCAGATCGCCGCGGCACTGGCGCTGGGCGCGCAAGGCGTCTGGATGGGGTCCTACTGGCTGACCTGCTCGGAGTACAAACTCGGCAGTGCGGCAGGCGGACTCTCGGCAACGCAGCGGGCACTGCTCGCGGCCACGTCGTCGGATACGGTCCGTACGCGGATCTTCTCCGGCAAGCCGGCTCGCCTGCTCAAGACGAAGTGGACCGAGGCATGGTCGAAACCCGATGCGCCGTCACCACTTCCGATGCCGCTGCAGAACATCCTGGTCGGTGAGGCACATGCACGGATCGCCGCGTCGGCCGATCCCGAGGTCGTCGCTATGCCGGTCGGCCAGATTGTGGGTCGGATGAACGAGATTCGTTCGGTCGCCGATGTGATGACCGGTTTGATTGCCGAATTCGATGCGGCTGCAACACGAATCACCAAGGCCGCCAACTAACCCTTGTGAGTCTTTTAGGAGTCTATGGACTCCTAAAAGACTCACAAGCAGTTAGGCGGGGGTTGCTGCTAGAACGGCACCGAGGCGGCGAAGTTGTTCGGTCGCCGAGCCGCCGGCGAACTCGTTGTGCTTGGCCGCGAGGAAGTAGCGGTGGACCGGGTGATCGGTATCCAGGCCGACGCCGCCATGCACGTGAATGACGCTGTGTGCCACCCGATGCCCGGCATCGGCGGCCCAGAATTTTGCGGTCCGGACCTCGGCCTCGCTGGGGAGATCCTCGTGCAGGCGCCACGCCGCCTGAGTCAGTGCGAGCCGGACTCCCTTGACGTCTATGTACGCGTCGGCGAGGCGTTGTGCCACGGCCTGGAAACTGCCGATGGGACGGTCGAATTGGGTTCGTTCTCTCGCATAGTCGCTGACCATCTCCAGCGCGCGTTCCAGGGTGCCGAGTTGCAGCGCAGTCGAGCCGACGGCGGACCTGGTCAGCAGGCGGTCGAGGATGCGCGGACCCGCTTCGACGGTCCCGACGACGCTGGAGTCGTCGAGCGCAACTTGGGCGAATTCGACGATCGCCTCCGACCCCAGGTCGACGACGAGCTGAGGTGTGACGGTCACGCCGGGCGCGTTCGGGTCGACGAGGAACACGGCCACACCGTCGGGCGTCGCTGCGGGAACGAGAATTCGAACGGCCCGAGTGGCTACCGGGACGGTCACCTTGGCTCCGGTCAGCAACCATCCGCCCGTCGTGGGCTCGGCGCGAGTGATCGGTTGCGACGGTTCGTAGTTGACGTCTTCGGCGAGGGCGACCGTGAGGATGACGTCGCCCGTGCCGGCGCGCTGCGCCCACTCTTGCTGTGCTGGATCGCCGAACTCGGCCAAGGTGTCCGCTGCCAACGCGATCGACGGCAAGTACGGCACGGCGCCGAGTGTACGACCGAGTTCCCGCAGGACTGCGGTGTGTTCGAGGATGCCGAAACCGCCACCGCCGACGGACTCGGGCAGGGTCGCTGCCAGGACGCCGGCGGTCGCAAGCGCCTGCCACAGGGTGTCGTCGAAACGGTCGGCGGATTTGTCGAGCTCGCGCTGCCGTTCGGGCGTCACGAGCTTTTCGGCGATGCCGCGGGTCAGCGCCGCGAGGTCGCTCTGCGCTTCGGTTGGAGTGAAGTCCATGCGTGTGTTCCCTTATCGCTTCGCTGGTGGCTGTTGCAGCGCGGTCATGGCGATGATGTCGCGCTGGACCTCGTTGGTGCCGCCGCCGAACGTGAGAATCAGCGACGAGCGATGCAGCCGTTCGATTCGGCCGCGCAGCGCATTTCCGGTCGAGTCCTGCCGGAGATACGCGGCCGGACCCAGGACCTCCATCATCAGCCGGTAGGCCTCGGTGGCGAGTTCGGTGCCGTAGACCTTGCAGGCGGAGGCATCCCACTTACTGGGTGCATGCGCAGCCGACCAGGAGATTTCCCAGTTCATCAGCTTCAAGTACTCGACCTTGGCGTGGACGCGAGCGAGATTGATCTGCACCCATTCCCGGTCGATCACCCGCGAACCGTCGGCTGCCTTGGTGTTCTGCGCCCATTCGAGGACCTGACGCAGCGAGTTCTGTAGCGGCGCAGCAGAGGTGAGTGCGACGCGTTCGTGATTGAGCTGATTGGTCATCAGCGGCCAACCACCGTTGACCTCGCCGACGCGGGCGGTGTCGGGCACGCGAACGTCCTGGTAATAGGTCGCACTCGTATCGACGCCCGCCATCGTGTGCACAGGTGTCCACGAGAAGCCTTCGGCGGTCGTCGGCATGATGAACATCGAAATGCCCTTGTGCTTCTTCGCCGTCGGGTCCGTACGGCAGGCGAGCCATACATAGTCCGCGTAGGCGATGAGGCTGGTCCACATCTTCTGGCCGTTGATGATCCAGTCGCTGCCGTCACGGACCGCGCTCGTGCGCAGACTGGCTAGATCGGTGCCCGCTCCAGGCTCGGAATAGCCGATCGAGAAATGCAATTCACCTGCCGAGATCTTCGGGAGGAAGAACTGCTTCTGCTCTTCGGATCCGTAATGCATGATCGTCGGCGCCACTGAATTGATCGTCAGAAATGGGACTGGCGCACCCGCGATCGCGGCCTCGTCGGTGAAGATCAACTGGTCGATCATCGACCGTTCCTGGCCGCCGTATTCCTTCGGCCAACCAAGGGTCAGCCAGCCGTCGTGTCCCATTTCGCGGACGATGTCGCGGTAGACCGTTCCGGACCCGACTTCGCCGGTTCGTGAGTCCAGCGCCTCTCGCCGTTCAGGTGTGATGAGTGCGGCGAAATACGCACGCAACTCCTCCCGCAGTGCTTGTTGCTGCGCTGTATAGCTGATTCGCATGCGTGACCTCTCGTATGCCCTCTTCGCATCATCGCACAAAAGTTGTAACACGTTCTAGTCAAAGTTCGTACCGTTCCGGTGCGGTTTCGGGACTACAGTGGTGGCCATGGAGATCGGAGTTCACTGGGATCAGTGCGAGGCCAACGGAATCTGTGTCGGAATTGCGCCGGACATCTTCGACTTGGACGACAACGATGATCTGATCGTTGCGGAGGGGCCGGTCCCCGCGCAGCTCGAGGGCGATGTGCGCGATGCGATCGCTCAGTGCCCGAAGGCGGCGTTGTTCGCCAAGGATTGAGCCCTGTTGCCCGAAACCTAGAACACGTTCTATGGTCTTGCGGTGGGTGAAATCGATACGGGCATCGACGGCAAAGTCGCGATCGTCACGGGTGCAGGCGCTGGACTGGGTCGATCGGAAGCGGTCGCGCTCGCACGGTCGGGCGCATCGGTCGTCGTCAACGACCTGCAGCCCAGCGCGGCGGTCGACGAGACGCTCGACGTCATTCGTTCACTGGGCGCCCGCGCGGAGTTCGTCGGCGGCGACGTGGGGGAGCGCTCGACGGCAGACGCGCTGATGCAGACCGCGACCGAGCGGTTCGGCGGTGTCGACATCATCGTCAACAACGCTGGCGTGACCCGTGATCGCATGTTGTTCAACATGTCCGACGAGGAATGGGATCTCGTAGTTCGCGTTCATTTGCGCGGCCATTTCCTGCTGTCGAGAAATGCGGCGGCCTACTGGCGGGCAAAGTCGAAGGACGTGGGCGGTCCGATCTACGGCCGACTGATCAACACGTCGTCCGAGGCCGGTCTGATGGGTCCGGAAGGTCAGGCCAATTACGGGGCGGCGAAGGCGGGGATCACTGCGTTGACGCTGACGGCCGCGCGTGGACTGTCGCGCTACGGCGTTCGTGCGAACGCGATCTGTCCGCGGGCTCGGACGTCGATGACCGAGGGTGTGTTCGGCGCCGGACCTTCCGACGGGGTCGATCCGCTGTCGCCCGAGCATGTCGCTACGTTGGTCGGTTTCCTGGCATCACCTGCGGCCGACTCGGTCAACGGGCAGGTGTTCGTCGTCTACGGACCGATGGTCGCGTTGATGGCGGCACCAGTCGTCGAGGAGCGTTTCGACGCGCTCGGCGAGCAGTGGGCACCCGACGATCTGGCGGTCCGGCTGGGGGAGTACTTCGCCGACCGTGACCCAGCGCGCACGTTCTCCGCGGCGCAGGCCTTGAAGCTCGAATGACACCGGCCTTCCGACTCTGAACTCCTGACTGTATAGTCGTTCGGACAAGTGTCTAGTTGGGTGGAACGAGCGATGCACGACTTTGGCGAGGCAGCAGATCTCGAATCACGTAGCGCCACTTATGTTGCGGCGTTACTGCCGCTACTTCGGCTGGCCGTCAAGGGCTGGTTCCGCTCGGAAGTAACCGGAATCGATGCAATCCCGGCCGGCGGGGCGCTCCTGGTATCGAACCACTCCGGCGGCCTTCTGGCTATGGATGTACCGATCATCGCCGTTGCGTTCTTCGATCACTTCGGGACCGATCGCCCGCTGTACATCTTGGCCCATGACATGTTGTTCATCGGGTTCGGCAAACAACTCCTGGGTCGCGCGGGTTTTGTGCGAGCCAACCGGACGAACGCTGCCACGGTCCTGAAGTCCGGCGCGGTGACGGTCGTATTTCCCGGCGGAGATTACGACGCGTTCCGGCCGACGTCGGAAGCAAACCGGATCGATTTCGCAGGCCACACGGGCTATGTCCGAACAGCCGTCGAGGCTGGCGTGCCGATCGTGCCGATCGTCAGCATCGGTGGCCAAGAAGCGCAGCTGTTCCTCTCGCGTGGGGAGTCGCTTGCGAAGCTCTTGAAGCTGGACGGGCTGATGCGCAGCAAGATCGCGCCGCTGACGTTCGGCTTCCCGTTCGGGTTCTCACTCGGCATTCCGCCCAACTTCCCGCTTCCCGCAAAGATCCGAACGCGCGTGCTCGAGCCGATCGACCTTCGAGCTGAGTTCGGGCCCGAACCTGATATCGCCGAAATCGATCGCGTCGTTCGCGAGCGGATGCAAACGGCACTCGACGAGCTGGCGCAACAACGCCGTTTCCCCATCCTCGGCTGATCTGAAGGACGGCTTGTGAAGGTCTTCGTACACCGGTTGAACAGGCTTGTGTGGATCGTCCGCGTCCTGGTCAGCAGCCGAATGCTCGCGCCGCTACGACCGGACAAGTACTTGCGGATGGGGATGGCCATCCGACGTCAGGGCGTGACACCGATGACCGGCATCAGCCTCTCGGCGGCGCGCAGACCCGATGGGGTCGCCTTGATCGACGAACGCGGCGACCTGACCTGGCGCGCGCTCGATCAGCATTGCGACGCGCTCGCTGTCGGGTTGACCCAGCTCGGCATCGGCGTTCCCCGGACCATCGGCATTCTGTGCCGCAACCATCGCGGGCTCGTCGAGGCGCTCGGCGCGACTACCAGGCTCGGCGCCGATGCCCTCTTGCTGAACACCGGCTTCGGCGGATCGCAGCTGACAGACGTGCTCATCCGTGAGCACGCAACGGTTCTCGTGTTCGACGAGGAGTTCTCGGAGCTCGTCGACCACGTCAGGACGCGGATCGCCGACCTTGTCTACGTAGGTGCGTGGTCCGACGGAGATCGGGAAGGACCGACCGTCGACGGACTGATCGAGCAGAACCTCGGTGCGCGTCCCACCAGACCGAAGTCTGCTGGGCGAATCACCCTCCTCACATCGGGAACGACAGGTTCACCCAAAGGCGCGCGACGCTCCGGCAGCGGTGGTGCGGCCGCCCTGGCCTCGATGTTCGACCGCATTCCCTGGCGCGCCGAAGATCCGGTTGTCGTGGCGGCGCCCATGTTTCATGCTTGGGGGTTCGGCCAACTCGCAATTTCGGCGACCATGGCGTGCCCCGTCGTGATGCGCAGGCGGTTCGACCCGGAGGCAACGCTCGCTCTGGTAGACGCACATCGAGCGAGTGGCCTTGCGCTCGTCCCGGTCATGCTCGAACGAATCATGAGCCTGCCCGACGCTGTGCTCGACAAATACACGCTGCAGACGTTGCGCTTCGTCACCGCGAGCGGATCGCGAATGCGGTCCGATGCCGTTACAGCATTCATGGACCGGTATGGCGACATCGTCTACAACAACTACAACGCGACCGAGGCCGGTCTGATCAGTACGGCGACGCCGGCTGACCTGCGTGCCGCGCCGAACAGTGCAGGCCGTCCGCTGGCGGGTACGGACGTACGAATTCTCGACGACGACCTACGCGAGGTGACGGACGGTGCGGTCGGAAAGATTGTGGTGCTGAGCAATTCGCAATTCGAAGGCTATACGTCCGGGGATACCAAGACTTTTCACGAGAACTACATGGTGTCCGGTGATATCGGACGATTCGACGAAGACGGCAGACTCCATGTTGTCGGACGCGACGACGAGATGATCGTGTCGGGCGGCGAAAACGTCTATCCACTCGAAGTGGAGGAGGCCCTGCACTCGCATCCGGCAGTGCGCGAAGCCGCAGTCATCGGCGTGAGCGACGACGAATTCGGCCAGCGCCTAGCAGCATTCGTCGTTCTCGAGCCGGGCGGCAGCGCCACGATCGACGAACTCAAACAGCACGTCAAGACTGGACTGGCGGGGTACAAGGTGCCCCGCGTGATCGAGTTCCTACCCGAGCTGCCGCGCAACGCATCGGGAAAAGTCGTGAAACGCGAACTGGGCGAACGAGTAACGTGACGGGCGCTACCGTTCGGGACCTCCTGCTTGCGCGCTGCGCGCAGGATACGACCGCGCTCGCATTCGAAGACCGAACCTGGTCGTGGCGCGAGTACGTCGCCGATGCCACTCTGCGCGCCCATCTGGTGCTGTCGATGTTGGATATGAACGCTTCGCGCCATGTCGGACTGCTACTCGAGAACACGCCTGAAATGGCCATGGGCCTCGCTGCCGGTGCTCTCGGTGGTTACGTCAGTGTGGGAATCAATGCGACGCGACGCGGCAGCGCACTGGCTGACGACATTAGAAGGGCCGATTGCCAGTTGGTCCTCACCGACTCCAGTCTCTCTGGCCTGGTTGCGGATCTGGACCTCGGCGGCATTCGAGTGATCGACACCGACGGTGCGCAATGGCGGCATGCACTCGAAGAGCTGGGTCGGCCCGTCGAGGCGATCGAGAACGACCCGGGCGACATCTTCATGCTCATTTTCACCTCGGGTACCGGTGGTAGCCCGAAGGCTGTGATGATGGCCGACTCGACGGTTGTCACCGCGGGTTCCATGTTGGCGGAACGCTTCTCGTTGACACCGGCGGACGTCTGCTACGTGTCGATGCCGCTGTTCCACTCGAACGCCGTGATCAGTGGCTTCGCCGTTGCATCGGCGAGTGGTGCAACGCTGGCGCTTGCGCGAAAGTTCAGCGCCACCGCGTTTCTCAGCGACATCCGAAGGTTCGGTGCGACGTACATGAACTACGTCGGCAAACCGCTCGCATATATTCTTGCGACGCCGCGCCTGCCTGATGATGCAGACAATTCGCTGCGGATTGCGTTCGGCAACGAGGCGCCCGAACGTGATGTCATCGAGTTCGCTGAGCGTTTCGGGTGCGAAGTACGAGATGGATTCGGCTCGACCGAAATGGCGATAGTCGTTCGACGGACGACCGAGACGCCGCATGGCTCGATCGGCATCCCGGGTCCGGACGTTGCGATTTTCAGCCGCGAGACCCTGATGGAATGTCCGCGAGCCACGTACGACGCAACCGGTCGGGTGGTGAACCTGGACGAGGCAGTCGGGGAGCTGGTCAATGTCCGCGGTGCTGGTGAGTTCCGCGGGTACTACAACGATGCTGCTGCGACGCAGGAGCGTCTGCTCGGTGGAATCTTCTGGTCGGGTGATCTCGCTTATCGCGATGCGAATGGCTTCTTGTATCTCGTTGGGCGATCCGGTGATTGGCTCCGCGTGGACGGCGAGAACCTAGCGGCCAATCCGATCGAACGGATCTTGATGCGGCATTACGCGATCGATCAGGTCGCCGTCTACGGCGTTCCCGATCCCGACTGCGGTGACCAACTGATGGCGACGGTGGTTCTCGACACGGACCGGACGCTGACGCCCGCCGATTTCGAAGAATTTCTCCGTGCCCAGTCGGACCTCTCGCCCAAAGCATGGCCGCGCTATGTGCGAATCACGGATGCACTGCCGACGACCGCGACGAACAAGATTCTCAAGCGTGTCTTGGTATCGCAGGGGGCGAGCACCAGTGACGAGACCTGGGTCCGTGCGGCGCGGGGCACCGCATACGAGCTAGCAAGACAGCTGTCTGGACGGTAGTATGGCTACGATGGAACGCTTCACCGGCCAAGAGTCACTGATGTGGCATCTCGAAGGCCCGGATACACCGATGCACACGTTGAAAGTCGCTGTCCTGGACACCTCATTGTTCGGCCGGGCGCTGACTCTCGATGATGTGCGGCGGACCGTTCCGAACTATCTCGGTGTCGTGCCGCGAACAACCCAGCGGGCGGTAGCGGTTCCTGGCTTTCGGGGCCGACCGTTCTGGGTCGACGACTTGGAGTTCGACCTCGACGCGCATCTCGACGAAATGACACTGGCGGACGAAAGTCGGGCAACGCTCGACGATGCGTTTGCCAAGCTCGCTGAAAGGAAGCTCGACAGATCACGACCCCTGTGGGCGATCACCCTCGTGCACGGTGTGGCCGGTGGGCGGCAGGCAGTGGTCGTCCGCCTCCATCACGCCGTATCGGACGGGCTGGCTGCCTTGAATACCCTGCTCGCGGTGACGACGTCGACTCCAGGCCGGTCTGCGCCGGGATGCAGACCGCACGAGCCGCGAAATGTCGGTCGACAAGAATTACGGCAGCATGCCCGCCGGGACACTGCGCGGCTGGCGAAGGGGATGCTGGCGCTCGGTCGTGAGCTGGCGACGATCCGGCGCCGAGCAGGAGCGTCCGAGAACCGATCGGCACTGCCGGGACGATTGAAGGCCCGCCGCAGCAGTTTCAACACCCCCAGCGGCAAACATCGGGTATGTGCGAGCTACAGCCTGGACCTCGCTGAACTCCGAAAGATTGCACAGCTCAACGGAGTAACGGTCAACGGCGTACTGCACGGTGTGCTTGCCAGCGCGATGCGGGCCGAGTTGCAGTCGCGAGGCGAAGCCGTCGACCGGCCTGCCGTCGCCACCTTCGGCGTGTCCGCCGATCCGAAATCCAAGCGCCGCTGGGGAAATGCCGTGGCGCCGTCGAGTGTGTATCTGCATATCGAAATGGCCGATGCGCGTCGAAGGCTGCTTGCGACCGCACTCAGTTGCGCGGCGGCCGTCAAGTATCGACGACACGTCGGATTCGCTATGGCAGAACGTCTTCCGAAGTACACAGCACGGCTGGCGGGCACACTGCGTGCGCTACTTGCACATCGGATGCCGCGAATCGTCAACAACATCACTACCGCCAATGTTGCAGGCCCCGATCATCGACGATGGCTCGGCGACATTGCTGTCGTCGAATGGATTTCGTTCGCGGTCGCAATCGCGCCGGCGGATGTGAACCTGACTGCCTACAGCTACGACGGCCGGTTGTCGATCGGACTTGTGGCGACACCCGAGTCGATGCCCGATCCAGCGAGCTTCCTCGCACGCCTCGGTCCGGCGACAGCCGAGCTCGCGGCCATTGCCGACGAAGGTCGCCTGCATGCCTGATCCGGGCCGGGGGCCGGTGCTGACTCGGCTGTCACTGCTCGGGGGCATCCTGCCGCGCTCGGTCACGAGTGCTGTTCGGGCGAGCAAGCGGTACGACGGTGACGAGCTACCCGCGTGCCCGCTGGGTCCGCGTCAGGTGGGCGAGGCGATTCTCGACGAGTTCTTTCTCGCCGCGAGTGCGGTGGTGCGGTCAGTCCCGGACGAAGCTGTGGTCGCCGCCGCGGTGCAGAGATGCCAGGAAGAGGCCGATGAGCTAGCTGGTCTCGGTGTAGTGGGATGCAATGTTGCGCCACGGCCTCTCGAACCACTCAGGTCGATTCCGCGCCGGTTCGGAGCAACACAGTTCGAGCGCTTGGACTACGTGAGTACACCCGAGCTACCCCCATCGTTGGCGGCGATGGGATTAGGTCGACCTGAGGTTGCGAGCGTCCGAACCATGCGTCACGTTGGCGCCCCGCGACCTTGGGTTGTCTGGATTCATGGTGCAGGACAAGGGCGTTCGGACGATCTCATTTCCTTGCGCGCCAGGCACATGCACGAAGTGCTCGGGCTGAACGTCGCCTTTCCCGTGCTGCCCCTGCATGGGTTGCGCCGAAGACGGCGCGAGGTGTTCCCGAGCTTCGACCCCCTCGTGAACGTCGCCGTCACCTTGCGCGCGGTGTCCGAGGTCCGCGCGGTAGTCGGCTGGATTGCTCGCCAGGAATCGACCTCGATCGCCGTCGTTGGGCTGTCACTCGGCGGTCCCATCGCCGCGTTGGTCGCAGAACTCGAGCCGGCAGTCGACTCGGTCGGGGTTGTTATTCCGATGCTCGACCTGCACGCCACACTCGCGCACCATCTGGACCGAGGAGGCGAGCACGGTAGGCGACTCGCGGCTCTGTTGCGGTCCGAACCTGTCCGGCGCGTGAGCTCGGTTATCGATCCGATGATTCTCGAGCCTTTTCCGCCCACGAGTCGCCGCGTGGTCTTGGCTGCCTCGAACGATCGGCTGACGTCGATCAGGGCAGCGCAGCGGCTCCACGAGCGGTGGCAAGGCACGGTGGCGTGGCATGACGGCGGGCACATCGGGCACCTGATGTCGTCGGGTGCGCGTTCGTTCGTGGACGACTTCCTGCTCAGTGACAACGAGATTCCATTCCCGGAGGTGCCGTGATGTCGGTGAGCCCGCAGTCCGATGGACGCGAGATTCGTTTGGTGCCAAACGTTCCCGTCGGCACCAAACTCGTCGCGGATCGAGTGCGTGACGTGATCGACGCGTGCATACATACGGACTCGCCCGCCGCCGACCTAGAAGCGGCTGCACAGCTGATCGAACAGGCGACCCAACTTCTGCGGAAGCGCAGTCGAGACACAAGCCTGCAGGTGACCCGCAGCAATGGCGGTATCAGCATCAACAACGCCATCGAGGGGCCGTGCAATCCGGTAGCGCCGCCGCTGACCGACTTGGCGTACGTCGACGGCGAAACGAGTGGCTGCGTAACCTTTCCCACTGCTGCCGAGGGCCCACCAGGTCGCGCGCACGGCGGTCTCGTCGCCGCTGTTCTGGATCACGCTCTGGGTCGAGCAGTGGCGTGGACAGTTGCTGCGGCCATGACTGTGTCGATCACCGTGGACTATCGCGCAGCCACGCCGCTGCACCAACCGCTGTGTGTCACCGCGCGAGTCGTCTCGGTCGACGGCCGAAAAGTGTTCGCGGAAGCCGAAATCAGGTACGACGGCCAGATCACGGCAGTCGCCAAAGCGATCATGATCGTGGTCGCGGGGTTGCCCTCGATCGCGCCGACCGCCGTGTCACTCGACTAGCAGGCGGGCGGACTTCTCGAGACGATCGGCGATCTCGGCGTACGACGCGTGACCCATGCCCGCGCGAACCAACGCTCCGGCGTACAGCGATTCGAGAAGTTCGACCATGTCCGGATCAGCGTTGGGTCCCAATGCGGCGATGATTCGATTGCGAATATCGAGGCCGATGCGAAGGCGTAGATGCTCGACGTCCGGGTCGCGGCCGAGAAGCGCGCTCGTTACTGCTCCAGCGAGTTCAGGTTCGTCCGCAACGAGCAGCGCAATGTGGCGCAACACCGCGCCGATCCGATTCCTGCGAACGGGATCATCGTTAGGCGGCGGGGGAGTCGCCGCCAGTCGCCGCCAGAAGATCTCCGCGAAAAGGTGTTCCTTCGAGGAAAAATACGTGTACGCGGTCGCTGCGCCCACGCCTGCCTCCGCGGCCACCATGCGGATCGTCAATCCCGCGAAGCCTTCTCGGCTGAGCACATCCAACGCGGCTTTCGTCAGGCGGTCGACCGTGTCGGCCTGCTTCTCGGTCAGCCGTCGCCGAGTGGCCTCCACGATCACGTTATCAGACACGTGTCCAGACGCTACTACGGCTTGCGCGGGGGAGCAACTTCAACACCTCACCCTCGCTTCGCTGCCGCTATTCCGGCGCGACGTCCGTAGAAGCTGCCGTCGCCGAGGGATGCGCCGCTGACGTAGCCGCCGGCGCACAGACCAGAGGTGCACCGACCGGCCGCGAAGAGGCCTTCGATCGGCTGGCCCGACACATGGAGGACTCTGGCGTCGAGGTCGGTCCGTAACCCGCCGAGCGTGAAACCCGCTGTGTGACCGCGGTGGTCGAAGGCTGCGATCGGTGTGCCGATGGGTTTCACCCATTCCGGCTTCTTTCCGAGGATCGGGTCGGCGCCTTGTGCCGCGTGCAGGTTGTACGTGGCGATCGTCGACTGCAAAGCCGATTCTGGTAGCCCCATCTCGGCTTCGAGCTCTTCGACGGTCTCCGCGACCCACTTCGGTGTCACTCGGAAGAACGGAGTCGATGTCTCGGTCTCGAGGGCCGCTTCATAGGACTCTTCGTCGATCACCAGGAATGCCTTGTTGTCCTGCTGAATCAGCGTCGCCTGGCCGATTCGGCCTGGGTACGTGTCCTCGGGAACGTAGCGCTGGCCGCGGCCGTTCACCAGAATTCCGCGCGCGAGCAGCTGCGGATCGCCGAAGAAGGCAACCTCTGTCGCGTCCATATGGGCGAGGTCGGCGCCGAGGGCCTGCGCCAGCCGGATCGCTCGACCGTCATGTTCCTCGATGGCAGCACCAGGGCGACCGATCAAGCGTGGCGCGTAGGTCTCGATCATGTCTACGTTGTACGCAAAACTGCCGGTCGCGAGGACGACACCGCGGTTCGCCTTGATCGCGATCTCTTTGCCGTAGCGCTTCGCGACGACCCCGACGACTTGCCGCCTTGCATCGACGACGAGTCTTTCGATACGGATGTCGTACTCGGCCCGAATGCCGAGTTCCTCGGCCGTGTCGATGAGCGGCTTCATCAACATGAAGCCGCCGCCCTTTTCGCCGGTGCGCTTGTTTTCCATCTGGGGGACATGTCCGCGCGGCGCGGGCGTCGCGATCTTGTTGAAGGGTGCGGCATTCTCGCCACCCGAGTACATCAGACCTTCGTCGTGCGGTGGCTCCCAGCCGGGCTCACCCCAAAAGGCTTCGCGGAAAGGGACTCCGCAAGAAACGAGCCACTCATAATGCTCGACGGACCCGTTGCAGTAGTCGTCGATCTTGGCGGCATCCGCGCCAGGGCCGACAGCCGCCTTGAGGAACCGCGCCATGTTCTCCGGTGTGTCCTCGAAGCCGAGTGCCTTCTGCAACGGCGTGCCACCGCCGAGATAGATGAATCCGCCTGCCAGGGCCGCTGCGCCGCCCCAACCGCTCGTGCGCTCGAGGACGAGTACGTCGGCTCCACCACGGGCCGCTTCGATGGCTGCGGAGACGCCTGCAATTCCATAACCGGCGACGACGACGTCCGCCTCCAGGTCCCACGCTGCAATGTCGGCCGCATCCACGGGAGTCACGTTCGATGTGTCAGTCATCGGTTGCTCGCTTCTTCTTGGCTTCGGCAAGGACTGCCCCGACCGCTTGGTCGAGCTTGGTGCCATTCGGCCAGCCGACGTAATGGGTCAAGAACAAGGCTATTTCGCGGAGCTGAGTGGCATCGAACTCCTCGTTGTGCAGCGCCGCGGTCAGCTGAATCTTGGCTATGTCCACATTGCCCTGGGCGGCCACGGCGCCGAGGAGAAGTAGGCGTCGTTCGCGGATCGTCAGAGCGGGGCGAGTCCAGATTTCGGCGAAGAGATGGTCGATGGTGACGGCGAAGAAGTCACCGGGTACGTCGGCCGGCAGGTCCCACCCATAGACCTGTTTCATCATGTCCAGGCCGCGTTGGCGGACTTCGTCTGTCATGTGTGCTCCTGTCCTGTTGCCGCATTGGTTCCTACGCCGAGGCCGGTGCCGAGTCTGTCCAGCGCTATTCGAGCCAGCGGTAGATCGATACCGAGTCTGTCGCCGAGGCCGAGAGCGAGGGAGAGATCCTTCTCGCCGAGGTTGCGCACATGAGTCATGATCGGGTACCAGAAGTCATCGGGTGCGATTTCGGATGTTGTGTTGCGCAACATGATCGAACCCGCCCCGCCGGTGACCGCGTCGGAATGCCGCACCACCTTGCCCAGTGCCGTGATGTCCAGACCCGCTGCTTCGGCGAGGCGTTGTGCCTCGGCTGCAGCCGTGAACGAGACGAAGTGAAGTAGGTTGCGGGCCAGCTTCATTCGCGTCCCAGAGCCGACGTCGCCGGCATGAATCACCAAGTTTGCCCAACAGCCGAACGGTTCGCGCACAGCTTCGTACGCGGTCGCGCTACCGCCGACCATGACTGCGAGGGCGCCCTTGGCCGCACCCGGCGCGCCGCCACTCACCGGTGCGTCGACGAATTCGACACCCTGCCGCGCACATTCAGCGCCGAGTTCGACGGCAGTTTCGTCGCTGATCGTCGAATGAACAGCGATGACCGTGCCAGGTCCGGCCGTCTGCAAAATTCCGTCCGGTCCCGCAATCACGTCTCGCACTTGAGCATCGTCGAGCACGGTTATCGAGATCACACGTGCCGTTGCTGCGACGTCCTTGCTCGAATCCGCAACGGCCGCACCGGCTTCACGAAAAGGTTGAGTGGCTTCCTGGCGCATGTCGCAGACGACGAGACCACCCGGCCAGTCCACGAGCCGTTTGGCCATCGGCCCACCCATGTTGCCCAACCCGATGAATCCGACGGGTTCGTGCGCAATGCCCGAATTCATGACCGGAAGATCTGTCCGCCGTCGACGTTGAGAATATGGCCGGTCACCCACGCGGAATCATCGGACAGGAGATACAGGCAGGCACCGACCAGATCGTCGGGAGTGCCGATTCGGTGCAGAGGAAGCCGCTTCACCATGTCTTCGACGATGTTGCCCGGCGTCACGGTCCGCGTCGCCTCGGTGTCGATCGGGCCAGGAGCGATGGCGTTGATTCGAATATTCGAACCGCCGAGCTCGAGCGCAAGCTGCTGAGTCAGGCCGTTGATACCGACCTTCGCAAGGCCGTAGAAACCCGAGTAAACCCACGCCGCCGTCGACGACTGGTTGACGATCGATCCGCCACCGCCCTTGCGCATCGGCTTGTAGACGGCCCGCGTCACGTTCAGCGCGCCGTCCATGTTCACGCTCATGAACTTCTTGTAGTAGTCCCACGGGACAGTGAGCAGGAGGTCCAGTTTCATGCCGCCGTAGATCGCGGCGTTGTTGACGAGGTGGTTGATCCCGCCGAACTCGTTCACCGTGAATTCGGCAAGGGCGCGAGCCGAGTCGACGTCGGCGACGTCGACCTCCTGGAACACTGCGGTGCCGCCGTTGGCGCTGATCTGCGCAGCAGTTTCCTTGCCTGCGTCGACGTTCAGGTCCGCGACGACGACGTTGGCTCCTTCCTTTGCCAACGCGGAGGCATAGACGGCGCCGATACCTTGCGCGGCGCCAGTGACAATCGCGGTTTTACCAGTGAATCGGGCCATTCGATCTGCTCCTAGCGGTGATGGTGGTTGAAGTTCGCTAGCCGGCGGAGGCGATCAGTTTGGTTTCGAGGTACTCCTCGAATCCGGCGACGCCCATTTCGCGGCCGATTCCCGATTGCTTGTAGCCGCCGAAAGGCGCGTCGGCGGAATACCAGACACCGCCGTTGACGCTGAGTGTGCCGGTCCGTACGCCGTCGACGACCTTCTTCACGCGCTGCGGATCGGTGCCCCAGACGGCTCCGGAAAGGCCGTATGGCGAGTCGTTCGCGATGGCGATCGCGTCGTCGTCACTGTCATAGGGGATGAGCACCAGCACGGGACCGAAGATTTCCTCCTGGGCGACAGTGGAATTGTTCGACACGTCCGTGATGAGCGTCGGCTCTACGAAGTAGCCGGCCTCCTTTCCTGCCGGTCTTCCTCCGCCGCAGGCGATGGTTCCGCCCTCGGCCTTTGCCACGGCGATGTATCGCTCCACCCGCTCGCGCTGCGCGGCCGAAATCACCGGGCCGCACACAGTTCCGGGCTTGTTGGGGTCGCCGGGGCGCATGCCTGTGAGCGTTCGGACGGTCGCCTCGAGCGCCGCCTGGTAGTGCGAACGGGGGACCAGCAAGCGAGTCGAGAGCGCGCAGCCTTGGCCCGCGTGCACGCACACCGAGAACGCGGCGACACTGCAGGCGCTCGCGACGTCGGCGTCGTCGAGCACGATGAAGGCGGACTTGCCGCCGAGTTCGAGGAACACCTTCTTGAGACTGGCTGCCGCGGCGACCATTACAGCCTTGCCCGTCCGCGTCGAGCCGGTGAACGAGATGATGTCGACGCGCGGATCCTCGGCGAGTTGCGCTCCGATCCTGTGATCGTCGGAAGTGATCACATTGACGACACCAGGGGGGATATCGGTTTCCTCCGCGATGACTTTGCCGACGAGCGCGGCGCACCACGGCGTATCGGGCGCGGGTTTGAGCACGACGGTGTTGCCGGCAGCAAGTGCGGGCGCGAGTTTCGCGAGGTTGATCTGATGCGGGAAATTCCACGGGGTGATTGCACCGACGACGCCTACCGCTTCACGTCGCAGCGTTCGGTTGGTCTTGATTCCCATGGGCGTCGCGGTGCCCAGATCGGTTTCCCACTCGTAGCTTTCGGCGAGGTCCGCCGCGAAGCCCATGTCTGCGATCGGACCCTCGAGTTGCGGACCGGCCGTGAGCATTCTGGGTGCCCCGACTTCTGCGATGGTGATCTCTCGTAACTCATCGACGTGTGACATGAGCGCGTCGCGCAGCTGCCGGATGCACTGTGCGCGGAAGCTGTGGTTGCGCGACCAATCCGTGTTGTCGAATGCGCGCCGCGCGGCAGCGATCGCGGAGTCCATATCGGCCGCGTCCGCGTTGGCCGCATACCCGAGTAGTTCTTCGGTTGCTGGGTTGTACGTCGCGAAAACGCCTCCCGCACCTGGCACCAATTTTCCGTCGATCAGCAGCGGTGTGGCCTCGGACTCGGTCGGTCGCAGGTTGCTCATGCATCGCTCCGAACTGTGCTGGACATGTGTCTGGACTATAGTTCGGCTCCTGCCTCCGCGCAATGGTCGCGGGGGCGTTTCGTGGGACGAATCTGGAACAGGTTCTAGTATGCCCTGCCTGTAAAGGTTCAGCCCTTGGGCTCGGGATTGTCCGGATCTTCGCAGGCAGGGGTGCACGGCTCGAACTTTCGACGGCGCGGCAGCGGTGACGTTAGATTTGCAAAACAGCCACATTCCGCCGCGATTGGTTCCATGATGAACAACAGCGGTTCAGTCCCCGGATCCATCGACCCGAGCCCAGGGAGTCGCTGCAAAGGAGTGCCGAGGATTCCAATGGCGAGTACGTGTTCTAATACCGTCGGGCACGCGGCTGACGAGAACGCGCGCGGAATCGATGCCGGCAAGATTTGGCAGGACGGTTACGGCTGCGATCATGGTAGGAAATGCGGTACCGTCACTGCGCTTTGCAGCGCGGACTACCGAGTCCTGGCCAATCAGCGCGGTTGCGTTCGTTCAGGCGACAGCAGCATCCATCGAGATAGGCTATGTTTTTGACCTAGTGAACGTGTTCTAGTTACGATGACGCGGGTGGACGCTCGAACGCCCCTGGAGGAGGTGGAATGAACGACCTATTTGCGGTCCCTCTGCAGGCTGTCGGCGGATACTTCGACCTCGTCGCGGATACCGCTCGGGCGACGTTTCGGCGGCCCTTTCAGCGTCGAGAGTTCATCGACCAGGCGTGGTTCATCGCGCGCGTTTCCATCGTCCCGACCGTTCTCGTTGCAATACCGTTCACGGTTCTGGTCAGTTTCACGATCAACATTCTGCTGCGCGAGATCGGTGCGGCCGACCTCAGTGGTGCAGGCGCCGCTCTCGGTTCGATCACACAGGTCGGGCCGATTGTCACGGTCCTCATCGTTGCCGGTGCAGGAGCGACCGCAATTTGCGCCGATCTTGCCGCCCGAACAATCCGCGAAGAGATCGACGCGATGCGTGTGCTCGGCATCGATCCGATTCAGCGGCTCGTAGTACCGCGCGTTCTCGCTTCGACAATTGTCGCGCTGCTGCTCAACGGCTTGGTGTGCACGATCGGAATTCTCGGTGGTTTCCTGTTTTCGGTATTCTTGCAAGATGTCAATCCAGGGGCGTTCGTCAACGGATTGACGCTGCTGACCGGATTCGGCGAATTGATGATTTCGCAAGTGAAGGCCGGCCTCTTCGGGATGATCGCCGGTTTGATGGCTTGCTACCTCGGTCTCAAAGTGAAGGGCGGGCCGAAGAGTGTCGGCGACGCCGTCAATCAGACCGTCGTCTTCGCGTTCATGGCGTTGTTCGTTGTCAACGTTGTGGTCACCGCAGCCGGTATCAAACTCACGGCGCGGTGAGCATGAACAAAGTCGTTCTGTCGCAACGTTTTCCGCGCACCAAGATGCGATATCGCCGGGCCCTTGGCTCGGTGGACTCGATCGGTGATCACGCAATCTTCTATGCGCGAGCCATCGGCTCGATGCCCAGAGCCATTTTCCACTATCCGCGGGAGACAGTCCGGCTGATAGCAGAGATCAGCATGGGGTCGGGCGCGCTCGCTGTTATCGGCGGCACCGTCGTCATCGTCGGATTCCTGACGTTGTTCACCGGTGGCACGATTGCCGTTCAGGGTTACAGCTCGCTCGGAAATATCGGTGTCGAATCCTTGACGGGATTCTTTGCGGCATTCATCAACGTTCGTATCGCTGCGCCCGTAATCGCGGGGATCGGTCTTGCGGCGACGATCGGAGCCGGCGCCACTGCTCAACTGGGCGCGATGCGCGTTTCCGAGGAAATCGACGCGTTGGAGGTCATGGCAATATCGTCGGTGCCGTATCTGGTCAGTACGCGCGTGGTCGCCGGAATGATCTCGATCATTCCGTTGTACGCCCTAGCGGTGATCGCATCATTCCTTGCGAGTCGGTTCGCTACCGTCTTGATCTACGGCCAATCGCCAGGTTTGTACGACCACTATTTCTCGACATTTCTCATACCCACCGACATTCTGTGGTCGTTCGTACAAGCGATATTCATGGCAATCGCCGTCATGATGATTCACACCTATTACGGCTACACCGCGACGGGCGGCCCAGTCGGCGTCGGCGTCGCAGTCGGAAACGCTGTGCGCGCCTCGCTGATCGCGGTAGTCAGCGTCACGCTCTTCATCTCGCTCGCTGTCTACGGGGCGTCCGGCAACTTCAACCTGTCAGGCTAGGTGAACGGGTTGACTGAAAAGGGATGGTTCAAAAGGCTTGCGGCCCTCGGACTCGTGGGCGGGCTCGTCGCGATCGTCGTCGTTGCGCTGACCATGTTCGCGGGAGGGTTCACCGAGACGGTTCCGGTCATGATCACCGCGCCGCGGTCGGGCTTGGTGATGGATCCCGACGCGAAAGTGAAGATGCGCGGGGTCGAGGTCGGTCGGGTCAAATCGATCGAAGAGACGCCGGACGGTGCGACCATCACGCTGGACATGCAACCTGACATGCTGAAGAACATTCCCGCGAACTCCAAGGTCGACATCAAGTCGACGACCGTCTTCGGCGCGAAATACGTCAATTTCGTCTTTCCCTCCGACCCGTCTCCCGAACATTTGACCGCGGGTTCGACCGTGGCGGCACCACGAGTGACCGTCGAGTTCAACACCCTGTTCCAGCATTTGTCGGACGTGCTGCAGACGCTGGAACCAGAGAAGATCAACGCAACGTTGGGCGCCCTCTCCGAGGCGTTGCGTGGCAGGGGAAAGCAGGTCGGTGAGTTGCTGACCGACGCTGACGCCTACCTCACCGATATCAACCCGAGCCTTCCTGCGCTACAACAAGACTTCAAGTCCGCCGCTGAGGTGACCAATCTGTACGCCGATGTCGCACCAGATCTGGTCCGACTGCTCGACGATGCAACGGCGATCGGCGGGACCCTCGTCGATGAAAGGGACAACCTCGAGTCGCTGCTGCTCAGCTTGATCGGCGTTGCAAACACTGGTGAAACAGTGCTCGGCGAGAACGAGCAGAACCTGACCACCGCGCTGGACCTCCTGCGCCCGACCACGGCACTGCTCGACCGGTACTCGCCAGTGTTGAGCTGCCTGATTCTCGGGCTCGACAAGGCTCGGCCGATCGCAGAGGCCGTCGAGGGTGGTTTGCAGGAAGGCATCGCGCTGAATGCCGGCTTCACCTACAGCCAGAAGCCGTACATGTATCCAGACAGCTTGCCGAAGGTCAACGCGACCGGCGGTCCGAACTGCGTCGGTCTACCGGATCGAGTGCCGTCCGACCCGCACGCGCCCTACATCGTGACAGATACGGCAAACGTGCCGTACGTCCCGAATACGCAACTTACGTTCAACGCGCCCAAGGTATTTCAGATCTTGTTCGCGGATCTGTTCGCAGGGTTGGCGCAGCGATGAAAAATACTGCAAACACCGTCAAGTTCTCGATCTTTGCGATCGTGATGGCTCTGATCTTCGCCGGGTTGGTCATCGTCTTCAGCCAGGTGCGGTTCGCAGGCACGAAGAGCTACCACGCAACATTCTCGAACTCGTCCGGACTGCGGGAGGGAAACAAAGTCCGGATTGCGGGTGTGCCGGTCGGAACCGTCCAGGGCGTGTCGGTCGGTAAGGACAATCTCGCGCACATCGATTTCGACGTCGAATCGAAGTATCCGTTACTGACGAGCACGAAGGCGACGATCCGGTACGAGAATCTGGTGGGCGACCGCTACATGGAACTCCTCGAAGGCCCCGGTTCGATGGAACCGCTGGGGGACGACGGGTCGATCCCGATGACGCAGACGTCTCCTGCCCTCGACCTCGATCAATTGCTCGGCGGATTCAAGCCGCTGCTCCAGGGGTTGGATCCAAAGGAGATCAACAACCTCACCGAAGCTCTCATCCAGGTTTTCCAAGGCCAGGGCGACACTCTCGTTTCCCTGTTGAGCAGCACTGGATCGTTTTCGAAAACGCTTGCCGATCGCAATGATTTGATCGGAAGTGTCATCGACAATCTCAATACCGTGCTGAAGACCATCGACGAGCGCGGCGACCAATTCTCGACCACGATCGACCAGTTGCAGCAGTTGATCAGCGGATTGGCGGCGAATCGCGACCCGATCGCCGATTCGATACCGAAGATAGCCGGGGCTACCTCTCGCCTCGAGGAATTGTTGTCCGCCTCGCGTCCCGATATTCAGGGGACGATCGCCGAGACCGGTCGGCTCGCAACAAATCTCGATGCCGGCAGCGCAACGATCGACGACGTGCTCGGCAAGTTGCCGGAAACCTTCCGTCGCCTGATTCGACTCGGTGGCTATGGATCGTTCTTTCAGTTCTACGTCTGCGCCACGAAAGCCAAGTTCACTGGGCCCGACAACCGTGAGATCGTGCTCGCTTTGCCGGGAATTCAGCAGACGGGGAGGTGCGCGCCGTCATGAAAGAGACAGTCGATCGACGAATACGGGCCGGAATCGTCGGAATCGTCGTTGCAGCGGCGGTTGTCGTTGCAACGCTCAACTACAACAAGTTGCAGTTCCTCCGCGATGGCATCGAGTATTCGGCGAACTTCACCGATGCGGGCGGCTTGGTACCCGGTGACCGGGTACAGGTCGCAGGCATCGAGGTGGGCAACGTCGAACACGTGAAGTTGGATGGCAAGCAGGTTCTCGTAACCTTCACCGTCAAAGAAGGTATCCAACTCGGAGATGAGACGTCGGCTGCGATCAAGACCAACACCGTCCTAGGTCGGCGATCACTCGCCTTGACTCCCTCCGGTTCCGGCAAGCTGACAAAAGATGAGCCGATTCCGGTGGACCGGACGACGGCGCCGTATTCGTTGAACGATGCACTCGGCGACTTGAGTAATGAAGTGCACGACCTCAAGACCGATCAGGTGAACGACGCACTCAATGTCATGAGCACGGCGCTGAAAGATACACCCGCGCCTTTGCGGGAGACCCTCGACGGCGTGACGCGCTTGTCCAAGGCTCTGAACGACCGCGACCAGACCCTTCGCGAATTACTCACCAAGGCCCAGGGGGTTACCAAGGTTCTTGCCGACCGTGGCGACCAGATCAACGCGCTACTGCTGGACGGTAACGACCTGCTCGGCGCGCTGGAATTGCGCCGGTCGGCCATCTCGGAACTCATCACGAACATTTCCTCGGTCTCGCAACAGCTTTCGGGATTGGTTCATGACAACGAGGAACAAATCGGTCCGACGCTCGAGAAGCTGAACAGTGTGACTGCCCTGCTGATCCGGAACAGGGACAATCTCTCCCGTGCACTCGATGGGTTGGGTCCGTACGCGACGGCCCTCGGTGAGGCAGTGGCGAGCGGCCCGTACTTCCAGGCCTTTGTGCAGAACTACGGTTCCGGCAAGATGCTGCAGGGTCTCGTCGACGCCTTCGTCGACCCCGGGCACCTGCCAGCGGATTTGTACAACTATCTCCTCAATCCGCCTCCGTCGATACAACTGCGGGAGCCGCGATGACGAGCACGGTGTTCGGGCGCAACAGAAAACGCATACTGATCGCCGTCGCGTGCGTCCTCGCTCTCGTCGCCGCAACGGTGGCGTATTTCGTCTACGAACGCATCACCACGCATCGGCTCACTGCGTACTTCACGTCGGCGACCGGGCTGTACCCGGGCGACGATGTGCGCGTCCTGGGTGTGAAAGTCGGCACGGTGGACAGCGTCGAGCCACAGCCGGAATCGGTGAAGGTTGAGATGTCGGTCGATTCCGACGTCGAAATTCCCTCCGACGCGGACGCGGTCATCATCGCGCAGTCTCTGGTGTCTGGGCGGTTCGTGCAGCTCACACCGGTTTACGACGGCGGTGCAGCGCTTGCCGACAATGCGGAGATCCCCATCGGTCGAACGGCAGTGCCGGTCGAATGGGATGACATCAAGCGGGAACTGACACGGCTGTCGACAGCGCTCGGACCAGTCGGGGACGACGCGCAAGGTAGCTTCGGACGGTTTCTCAATACGGCTGCGGCAAATCTCGACGGCAACGGCGACGCGCTCAAGTCGACCCTCCACGAGTTGTCGAACGCCTTGGGCATCCTCTCCGACGGCCGCACGGATCTGTTCGCGACGATCCGGAACCTGCAGGTATTCGTCTCGGCATTGAGCAACAGCAACACGCAGATCGTCTCGTTCGGAAACAGGCTCGCGACGGTATCGCAGGTGCTCGGGGACAGCTCTGACGCACTCGGGCAGGGGCTCGTAGACCTGGACGCCGCGCTAGGCGATGTCCAGCGCTTCGTCGCCGACAACCGGGACAAGCTCGCCACAGGCGTTGCCCAACTCGCGGACGCGACGAAGGTCCTGGCGGACAAGAGGCCTGAACTCGAGCAAGTGCTGCACATCGCCCCGAACGCGCTGGCGAACTTCTACCAGATCTACAAGCCGGCCCAGGGATCGTTGACTGGTGTGGTCGGGCTGAACGAAGTCGCGAGTCCGCTTACGTTCTTGTGCGGGTCGGTCGAGGGGTTGGGGAATAACGATTCGCAGCGGTCCGCGGACTTGTGCAGGCAGTTCTTCGCTCCCGTCTTCAACTCGCTCGTTGTGAATTACCCGCCGATTCTTGTCAACCCGGCTAGTGGAGTTGCCGCGTTCCCAAATCAGATCGAGTACAGCCCTGAGGATTTGCGTGCCTCGGTGCCGCCGCAAAGTCCGATCGCCCAACCGCTTCCGCAACCGAACGGTCTCCTCTCTCTACTGTTGCCGGGAGGTGGCCGATGACGGTCCGAAAGCTCCTCGCTCGACGGTTGCTGCGGTTGGCTCCCGTCTTCGTCGCCTTGGTCGTCGTGACGAGCGGCTGCACGTGGAGCGGCCTAAATTCGTTGCCGCTGCCCGGCGCCGAGGGAACAGGTCCGGATTCATACAAGGTCTACATTCAGATGCCGAATGTGACGACGCTGACCCGGAATTCCCCAGTGCGCGTGAACGACGTGACGGTGGGGTCGGTGCAAGGAATCGAAGTACAGGATTGGCATGCGCTAGTTACTGTTTCGATCAAGCACGGCGTCAAGTTGCCGGCCAACGCGACCGCGAAGGTCGGGCAAACCAGTTTGCTCGGTTCGAATCACATCGAACTCGCACCGCCGACCAAGGTGAAACCCGAAGGCGAACTGCGCGACGGTGACACCATCCCGCTCGAAAGAGCCGGGGCGTATCCGACCACCGAGCAGACCTTGTCTTCACTGTCCGTGGTCCTCAACGGTGGTGGTTTCGCGCAATTACAGGACGTCACGCGCGAACTCAACGCTGCGCTCGACGGGCGCGAAGCCACGGTGCACGACCTGCTGCCGAGGCTGAACGAGTTGGTCGGTCAGCTCGATGAGCAGCGCGGCGACATCGTTTCTGCGCTGGACGGATTGGACCGCGTTACAGGGACGCTCGCCAGCGAGAAGGACAAACTGGCCCGCGCGCTAGAGGGCGTCCCGCCTGCGCTCGAGGTCCTCAACGGTCAGCGCGACAATCTCACCGACGCCTTGGTTTCGCTCGGTCGTTTCAGCGATGTCGCGAATCGCATCATCGACCAGAGCGGCGACGACCTGAAGGCCAACCTGCACAGTCTCGTTCCGGTTCTGCGCTCGCTTGCGGACACGGGCAACCACCTCACCGATGTGCTGAGCCTGCTCCTGACGTTCCCGTTCTCGATGAAGAACATGGATCACTGGTTGAAGGGCGACTACGCCAACCTGATGATGATGTTGGACCTCACCGGGTCCCGGCTCGACTCGAACTTCCTGACTGGAACGCCGCTCGGCGGCACGTTCGGTGGTGTCGAGGGTCTGCTCGGCAGCGTGGCCGGCGTCGCCGGCGATACGGGCAATCCGTTGGCGGTGCCGTCCGTCCCGTCGCAACCAGTGGTTCCGGGGCTGCCGTCGATACCGGGGCTGCCCTCGATACCTGGAATCAATGCTCCGCTGCCGGGGGTGCCTACCCCATGATGCTATCCAGGTTCGTTCGTACGCAGCTGATCATCTTCTCGATCCTGACCGTGGTCGGCGTCGTCGTCATGGGTGTGGTGTACATCAACGTGCCTGCCATGTTCGGTATCGGCACCTACGAGGTCACGGTCGATCTCGAGGCCACGGGCGGTCTCTACCAGCATTCGAACGTCACCTATCGCGGTACGAATGTCGGCAAGGTCGAAGAGGTTCGCCTGACCCCGACGGGTGTCGTAGCCAAGTTGTCGATCGATTCCGACTACAAGATCCCGGCCGACTCGGTGGCGTGGGTCAAGAGCGTATCGGCGGTCGGGGAACAGTACGTAGACCTCGTCCCGAACACCGCCGACGGACCCGACCTTGCCGATGGCGACGTGATTCCGGTCGATCGAACCAAGTTGCCGCAAGACGTTGGGCCGATGCTGGATCAAGCCGATCGCCTTCTTGCGAGCATCTCCGACACACGCCTACGCACCGTCGTAGACGAAGCGTTCAAGGCTTTCAACGGCACGGGTCCCGACCTGCAGAAACTGCTCGATTCGGCACGACTCCTCGTGCAAGAGGCAAAGGCAAATGTCGACCCGACCAAGATTCTGATCGATCAGATCGGACCACTGCTCGACACGCAGATCGAATCCAGCGACGCCGTCCGTGGTTGGACGAGGGATCTCACGCGATTCGCTGATCAGCTACGCGCCAGTGATCCTCAGCTGCGGTCGATCCTCGAAAACGGGCCTGCTGCCGCCAACGAAGCGACCGCGCTCTTCCAGGATCTGCGGCCGACGTTGCCGCTGTTGCTCGCGAACCTGGTGAGTGTCGGCGAAGTCGGCGTCACCTACAACAAATCCATCGAGCAAGTGTTGGTCGTTTTCCCGCCGCTGGTCGCGGCACTACTCACTGCGGTGCGCGGTCCGATGGAAGACGGTGCGATCGTGGACTTCCTGATCTCGGTCGAAGATCCGCCTTCTTGCACAACGGGATTCATCCCGCCTACGCAGTGGCGCTCGCCTGCGGACATGTCGATACCGGATACACCGTCGAACACCTTCTGCAAGGTTCCGCAGGACAGCAAAATTGCGGTGAGAGGTGCGCGGAACTCTCCGTGCATGGACGCACCGGGCCGCCGTGCGCCCACGGTCGAGATGTGCAAGAGCGGAGAACCTTATGTGCCGGAGGGCATCAATCCGCCTGTGACCCTGCCGGGCCAGGTGACGCCGAGCTCCTATGACAATGGCGGGACGGTCGCTAAGCCGAGAACGGCAGCTCGACAATACGATCCGGCGACAGGGACATTCATCGGTCCGGACGGCAAGGTGTACAGCCAGCCGCAGTTGAAAAATGGATCCGAATCCGAAGTTTCTTGGCAGACGATGATGGTGGAACAGCAAGGATGAGCGAAGAGAAGAAGGACAGCGAAGCGATAGACGCTGTGCAAGACCGCGGTACGGGTGTTCAGCGGCGGCGCAAAGCGGTTCGGCGAGCGGGCCCACCAGTCGGCGATGCGCCGGTCGCACCGATCACGTTGCGCAAATCGAGCACCGAAAGTGCGTCCGCTCGGCCCGCTGCGCCAAAGCCGGTCGAGAAGAACGTGGATTCGAAAACGGCTGTGGCCGTGGATAAGCCAGTGCGTAAGCCGAATATGCGGCTGCGCGCCTTGGCTGCGGCGGCGGCGGTAGTTGTTGTCGCGCTAGCGGCGGCGGTCGTCTTCCTCACCCACGCGAACGATCAGACAGACCAACGCGACGCACAGCGACAGGAGTACATACAGGCGGCGCGACAGGTCGTCCTGGACCTGACCACCATCACTCCGGATAACGCGAAGGCTGTCGTCGATCGGATACTCGAGAACGCGACCGGCGAATTCAAGACGGAGTTCGACGGCCGTATCGACCCGTTCGTGAGCATCGTCCGGGAGGCGAAGGTCTCGACGAACGGCGAGATCATCGACGCCGGGTTGGAGAGCGAAAGCGGCGACGGTGGTGTCGTTCTCGTTGCGGCCAAGACGATGGTCACCAACGCTGGGTCGGACACGCCGCAACCGCGGAACTTCCGCCTACGCGTCAGCATCACAGACGTCGACGGGCGTTTGGCAACATCTAAGGTGGAATTCGTTCCGTGACAACTGCAACCGTCGAGAAATTGCGCGAGGACCACGAAATGCCCGAACCATCAGCGGTTTCCGGCAAACGCAACTTCCGCATATCGCCCGCGGTGCGACTTTGGGCCAAAATCGCATCGATAGCGCTGCTGTGCGTGCTTTTCGTCGTCGTACTTGTCGTGGGTTGGTTCCAGCTGTCGACCTACTTGGACGACCGACACACAGCCGACGCGCGCACTGCTGCCGTGGACGCGGCGTCCGTGCAGGTCGTCGACATGCTGAGCTACGACTACGAAAACGTCGACACCACACTGCCGAAAGCCGCTGACGGACTGACGGGCGACTTTCGAGACGAGTATCTGAAGCTCGTTAAGGACGCGATCGTCCCAGGTGCGAAAGAGAAGAAGCTCACCGTCAAGGTCAGCGTGCAAGGCGCGGCGGTCATTTCCGCGTCGCCGGACTCGGTGGACACCCTGATGTTCGTCAATCAGGTCACGACGAGCAGCGAGAACCCGCAAGCTGTGACGTCGGGGAGTCGCCTTCGCGTCAGCATGCACAAGGTCGATGGTCGCTGGCTCGTTTCTCAGCTGACGCCGATCTGAGTCGGGCGAAGGAAATTGGCGATGCGCGCTGCCGTAACGGGTGCTGCTGGCTTTCTCGGGTTCAACCTCGTCGAGGCGCTTGCGTCGCTCGGGCACGAGGTCGTGGCGATCGATCGAGTGGTGCCACCTGCCCACATCGATGGCAATATCACCTGGCTGCGGGCAGACATCCTGGACCTCGACGACATGGTTCGGGCGCTGGCCGATGTCGAGGTTGTCTACCACTTGGTTGCGATGGTGACGCTCGCGCAGCACGACCCGATTGCGTGGCGCGTCAACACCGAAGGCGCACGGATTGTGGCGGAAGCTGCGCTGAAGGTGGGCGCGCGAAAGTTTGTGCATTGCAGTTCATTGCACGCGTACGACCAGTATCACCTCGCCGGGCCGCTCGATGAGGAGTCGCCGCGATCGACCCGCGAAGATCTGCCGGTCTACGACCGGTCCAAATGGTTCGGCGAGGTTGCGGTTCGGTCCGTCGTCGACCGCGGGCTGGATGCGGTTATTTGCAATCCGACGGGAATATTCGGTCCTGTGGATTGGGGGCCGTCACGGCTCAACAGCATGCTGCGCATGGCTGCGAATGGTCGGATGCCGGTCGGGATCGCCGGACACTTCGACCTCATCGACGTCCGCGACGTTGCCGCCGGAATGATCGCTGCGGCCGAGAAGGGCCGGACCGGTGAGAACTACATACTCGCCGGGCATTCAGCCGATCTCATCGACGTGTTCCGCATCGCTGCTCGCGCGGTAGGACGACGCGGACCGTTGTTCGCGATACCGCTCGGCGTTGTCGACTTCATCGTGCCGGTCGCCGAGCCGATCGGAGCGCGGTTCGGTTCGGATCTGATCTCGCGCGGCGCGATCGACACGGTGCTGACGTCACCGACCGTCGACGGATCCAAGGCGATCCGAGAACTCGGTCACGCTCCCCGCCCGACCGACGAGAGCGTGCGCGACCTGATTGCATTCTTCGTCAGCGCAAGTCGTTTCACCAGCTGACCAGATCGGGCTGCGCCTCCGCGAGCAGTTCGGCACGGTCGTCGGCGAGCACGAAGCCGGCCGCGATAGCAGCGTCGACGGCGGCGCGGTAGCGGGCAAGATACGCTGCCGCGCTTGCGTAGAGCGCTCGCAATCGTGCCTCGGGTAGCGGCGTGGTTGTGCCGAACAGTGCGCAGATCGGGGATGCGCCGGGTGCAGGCGCACCCGACAGGATCGTCGTCGGAGCATCGACTGCCGGCGTCCGAACGCCGCCCACAACATTTCCGTTGTCGTCCAGCGCAAACTCGGTCTCACCGGCGACGACCTGCATCCGTGGTGCTGAGGGCGGGCGCTGCCCATCGCTCGCCCACCTGTCGAGCGCGCGCAGGGCAGCGCGGACAACGAAACTCTGCTGTCCGCGATTCACTGGCAGCGGACATTCCAAGATGCTTTCGAACGGGCCTATCTGGAACTTGTCAGCGTGTGCTGCCCCGGCGATCTCCCACAATCGGAAGTAGTCCGAATCTTCTTGCCGCGCCGGGTAATAGGCGAGGTGACCGAAGAGATCCGTCTCGGTCTGTACGACGATCGCCGGGACCGCTACGTCGTCGCGTAAGCGAGTGGGCGTGCCTTCGCGGAGGGCAGCGCGCAGGGCAATCCCAGTTCCGGCGGTGCCGAGCGGTGCCACGGCGCCGCCGCGGCTGTGGATCAGAAACCCGTCGAACGTGTTCGACAGAGGCTGAATTCCGTTGTAGTACATGGATAGTGCGATCGCTGCCTGCGATTCGCCCACCGCGAGCTTGCGTACGACGGTGAGTCCGGCTAGCGCAGGGGACGTTTCGAGTCCGTGCGCGACCTGGCCGAAAATGTCATAGCAGAACGCATCGCCGGGATGGTGCAAGTCGCCGTATCTCTTCGGATCGATTCCCGCGAGGCCGGTGAGTGCTCGGTCTGCGCTGTTGGGCACTGCAATCGTCGGGTTGCCGCCCTCCACGCCGGCCCACTGCGCTGACACGCCTGCCCACGCATATCCGCTACGGATAAGTTCACGTGCGAGGTAGGTGTAGTCGGGTGCAGCGTCGCGCCCACTGCTGACATTGAGCCATTCGACGACGAGTGTGCCGTTGAACGCGTCCGGATCGATCGGCCGTCGCACCACCACCCTTGTAGCGAATTCCGCTGTTTCGCCGCTGAGTTCGAGGTCGAAGCGACCTTCTGCGGTCAGCGGTCCAGCTGCGCGAAACGACGTTGCTGTGCCGGTGGCCAGGTACTCCTCTTCGGAGTATCCGTTCGCTGCGAGGTCTGGACCGGATACAGCGGCGAGTAGCAAGACGCCGCGTCCGCCGCGAAGCGGGGTGAGCGTCGCCGCGGTGGACTCGACCGATGACTGCTGACGGTTGTTCGGCACGCCGTTCCTCGATTCAAATGGCTGCAACCCGTTCTAGACTGGAACACGTTCTAGAAACTCATCCTAGCGAACGGAGCGGTGCATGGACCATGGCAGGCCTTGTCTCCAGCTAGGTGCTGTAGTAACGTCCAGACACGTGTCCAGCTATATGTCTTTAAGACCGGAGGGCGCGCAGTGACCGCAGCTTCGATAGAGCCCCTTGTGTTCAATCCGTACGACTACGAGTTCCATGAGGATCCCTATCCGACGTACCGTCGCCTGCGCGAGGAAGAGCCCATCTATCGCAACGACGAGCTGGGGTTCTGGGCATTGTCACGGCACCTCGACGTCAATGCCGCATTTCGCGACGCCAAGCGCTTGTCCAGCGCGAACGGCGTATCGCTCGACCCCGCTGCGTACGGTCCGCATGCCCACAAGGTGATGTCGTTCCTTGCGATGGACGACCCACGACATCTGCGGATGCGCCAACTGGTCTCCAAGGGGTTCACTCCGCGTCGAGTCAACGAAATGCAGGGCCGAATAACCGAATTGACGACGCAGCACCTCGAGCCCGCGCTTGCGTCGCGCAAGTTCGACTGGATCACCGAAGTCGCCGGAAAACTGCCTATGGATGTGGTCTCCGAGTTGATGGGTGTTCCGCAGGAAGATCGCGCTGAGTTGCGGCGGCTGGCTGACCTGGTCGTGCATCGCGAGGAAGGTGTGCTCGACGTTCCGATCCCGGCGATGGAGGCGTCGATCCACCTCTTCACCTACTACGCGGACATGCTCGCCAAGCGGCGCAAGAGCCCAGGTGCGGACCTCGTCTCAGCGTTGCTCGACGCCGAGATCGACGGTGATCGCCTGAGCGACAACGAGATCATCGGTTTCATGTTCTTGATGGTTGTCGCCGGCAACGAGACAACCACGAAACTCCTTGGCAACGCGCTCTTCTGGGCTGCCCGCAACCCCGTTGAATACGCGAAGGTGGTGGCGAATCCCGACCTCGTACCCGAATGGGTCGAGGAGACGTTGCGATACGACACCTCGAGCCAGATAGTGGCTCGCACCGCCGCCGAAGACATCGACTACTACGGCCGGACAATCAGCTCCGGTGACAAGGTGCTCATTCTGATCGGATCCGCCAATCGCGACGACGCAGTCTTCGATAACGGGGACGAGTACACGATCGGACGAACAGGAACGAATGCATTGATCAGTTTCGGTTCGGGACCGCACTTCTGCCTCGGGGCCCACCTCGCTCGACTCGAAGCCATTATCGCGTTGCGCGAGTTCGTATCCCAGGTCCCGGAGTACAGCCTCGACGAGGCCGGAATCGTGCGGGTGCACTCGACCAATGTTCGCGGATTCGCAAACCTGCCGATCGAAGTGGAGAGCCGCTGATGCCGCGTTTCGAGCCGAATCCTGTTCGCAGACATGCCATTGTCAGCGGCGCGTCGTCGGGCATCGGTACCGCGACCGCGATCGCTCTCGCCGAACTCGGGCACCCGGTATCGCTCGGTGCGCGCAGAGTTGACGAATGCGAAGCAATTGCCGAGAAGATCCGCGCCAACGGCGGTAGCGCATATGCGCACTTTCTCGATGTGACACAGTCGGATTCGGTCGACGAGTTCGTCACAGCCGCAGAAAACGAGTTCGGCCCGACCGAGATCGTCGTATCCGGTGCAGGCGACCTCGAGTTTTCGCAGGTGCACGACATGGATCCAGATCGGTTCTCGGCTCAGGTGCAGGTGCACTTGGTCGGCGCACAGCGGCTCGTGCACCGCATTCTGCCGGGGATGCTGGAACGGCAGCGCGGTGACTTCGTGGTGATCGGTTCGGATTGTGCCGACTCGCCCCGGCCACGAATGGGTGCCTACAACGCAGCGAAGACCGGCCTGGAGGCAATGGCCAGGCAGATGCGAATGGAACTGGAAGGCACAGGAATTCGGGCCTCCGTTGTCCGGCCCGGACCAACGCAGACCGCCATGGGTTGGAACGCTCCCCAGGAGGATGTCGGTGCCCTGCTGGCGGACTGGGCGAAGTGGGGATTCGCGAGGCACCCGTATTTTCTCCGCGCCTCCAACATTGCCGCAGCCGTCGTCGCCGTGGTCTCTGCGCCACGGGGTGCGCATCTTGTGCTCGTCGAGGTTCAGCCCGAAGCCCCGCTCCGAAAGGATGACGAATGACCATCGTGAAACCGTCGATGGTCTCGCGAGGCGAGCACGAACACGGCCACCTCGAGGAACTGCGCACCGACCCGATTGCACTCATGCAGCGCGTCCGCGATGAATGCGGTGACGTCGGCACATTCCGGCTGGCCGACAAGCAGGTCGTGTTCCTGTCCGGAGCCGAGGCCAACGAGTTCTTCTTTCGGTCCTCCGACGACGAACTCGACCAGGCGGCGGCGTATCCGTTCATGACGCCGATCTTCGGTGAGGGAGTGGTGTTCGATACCGACCCGGAACGTCGCAAGGAGATGCTGCACAACGCGGCACTGCGCGGCGAGCAGATGAAGGGTCATGCCGCCACCATCGAGCACGAAGTCCGCCGAATGGTCGAATCTTGGAGCGACGAAGGCGAAATCGATCTGCTGGACTTCTTCGCTGAGTTGACTATCTACACGTCCTCGGCATGCCTCATAGGCAAGAGGTTTCGCGAGCAACTCGATGGGCGGTTCGCGCACCTGTACCACGAACTGGAGCGAGGAACCGACCCGCTTTGCTACGTCGACCCCTACCTGGACATCGAGAGCTTCCGTGTGCGCGATCGAGCCCGTGTGGGCCTGGTAGACCTGGTTCAGGAAATCATGAACAGCCGCATCGCAGCGGGACGGCCGGACAAGGCCGACCGCGACATGCTCGACATCCTGATCACAATCAAGGACGAAGAGGGCAATCTTCGGTTTTCCGCCAACGAGATCACCGGCATGTTCATCTCGATGATGTTCGCCGGTCACCACACCAGTTCGGGGACCGCATCGTGGACGCTCATCGAGATGCTGCGGCACCCGGATGTGCTGGCGGCGGTCACGCAGGAACTCGACGACCTCTACGCAGACGGCGAGGAGGTGAGCTTCCATGCGTTGCGCCAGATCCCGAAGCTCGAGAACGTGCTCAAGGAGACGTTGCGGCTACATCCGCCGCTGATCATCCTCATGCGGGTCGCCAAAGACGAGTTCGAGGTAGCCGGTCATCGGATCGAACGAGGCGAAATGGTCGCCGCGTCGCCCGCGATCTCCAACCGTATCGCCGAGGACTTCCCCGATCCGGACAGCTTCGTGCCTGACCGCTACAACAAGCCGCGGCAGGAAGACATGGTCAACCGCTGGACGTGGATCCCGTTCGGTGCAGGCAGGCACCGCTGCGTGGGTGCGGCGTTCGCAACGATGCAGATCAAGGCGATTTTCTCGGTTCTGTTGCGCGACTGGGAATTCGAGCTTGCGCAGCCGTCGGACAGTTATCGAAACGACCACAGCAAGATGGTGGTTCAACTGCAACAGCCTTGCAAGGTCAGGTATCGGCGAAGGAGTGGACGATGAGAATCGTCGTCGATCTCGATCTGTGTCAGGGCCATGCGATGTGCGAACTCGAAGCTCCCGACGTCTTCGCCGTACCGAAGCGCGGAAAGGTCGAGATCCTCGATCCGACACCACCGCCCGAACTGCACGCGGACGTCGAAAACGCCGTTCGTTTCTGCCCGACCCAAGCGCTGGCATTCGTCGAAGACAGCGCCGGAACAAATTCGAAGGGTGTATGAGGATGACCGGCTACGAACGCGCGGAGCTCGACGAAATGGTTCAGCGCTGGGTCGACGAGAACAAGCGTTGTGAGAAGCTCGGTGACTGGAAGCCGTTGGCCGACATGTACACCGAGGACGCGACATACGGCTGGAACTACGGCCCCACGCAGGAATTCATGGCGGTCGGCCGTGAAGAGATCCGGGAACTCGCACTCGGACAAGAAATGATGGGCCTCGAGGGCTGGGAGTACCCCTACCAGCAGTTCGTGATCGACGAACGTAGTGGCGACGTCATCGGGTTCTGGAAGCAGACGAACGAGCGCACGCGCGAAGACGGCAGCCACTTCCAGGTAGAGGGGATCGGTGGCAGCTGGTTCCGATACGGCGGAGACTTTCAGTGGTCTTGGCAGCGAGACTTTTTCGACTTCGGCAATGTCTCTGCCTTGTTCCTGGAGATGATTCAGAAGAATGCGTTGTCCGACGGAATGCAAAAACGGATCCAGCGATCGATGTCCGGTAAGCGACTGCCCGGCTGGTACAAGACCGGTGGCTCGCCAGTGAGTTTGTGGTGACCGGACACGATTCGTTCGCGCGACTGTCCCGGGAAGAACTGGCAGTTCTCCTCCCGGAACTACTGCTGTGTGGGCATTTGATCGACCGATCGGGGATGGCCCACTCGATCGGCGCGTTCGGCCGCGAAGGAATGACCCAGGTTGCGATCGAGGAATGGCAGGTCGCCAGTCCCGTCTACACCAAGCGGATGCAGAAGGCGCTGGGCTTCGAGGGCGACAGCGTCGAAACGATCTTCAAGGGCCTGCAATTCGATATCGGCGCGCCGCCTCAGTTCATGGACTTCCGCTTCCGCGTCGACGATCACGACAGCGGTGAGTTCTGGCTCGATCACTGCGGTGCGTTGATGGACGTCGAACCGATGGGGGAGGAGTTCGTCGTGGCGATGTGCCACGACATCGAAGACCCGACCTTCGATGCCACGGCCTTGGCGACGAACAAGTTCGCTCAGGTCCGCCCGATCCACCGCCCGCCGCGGCTGCCTTCGGCACAGGGACCGCATTGCGCCTGGACCGTGAAGATCGACCCCAGCCATATCCCGCCGGACGTTCCGCCGAACTTCGACCGTGTGCTCGAATCTGCCGCTGCCACAGTCGAACTGCAACCGATCGATCCAGCGGACGAGGGCAACTCGAATTACTCGGGCACGCTGCTCAGCGACATCCGGTTCGCGGACTTCTCGCGGTCGACGCTGATCCGGCTGGCAGAGGAAGTGTGCCTGCAGCAGCATCTGCTCACGATCGGGTTCTTGATCGCAGTGCGATCCCGGACCGACGAGAAGGCAACCCTCGCGATAGGTCGCAAGCAGTTCGCCGGCATCGCGGGTTTGACGTCGGAACGGATTCGAAAGGCTTTAAGGCTCGGCGACGACCTCGAAGCGCTGGCGACCGTTCTCGAACTGCACCCGGCGTTGAACCCGCGGGCCTATGTCGCCGTGAGCATCGAAAAGTCGAGTGTCCTGACATTGCGGATCGGTCGGGACTGTGGCGCATTCACCGACGGAACCTGGCCGACGATGATTTCGGGCGAAGACTTAGCTCCGCTGAATGCGCTTGTACGAGGGGTGAATCCGCAATTCGACACCCGGGTAGCCCAATCGGACAGTTCAGGAACGACCTTCGAGATTGCGCTCGCGGACAAGCCCTTCCGCGAGGCCGTCGAGGTTGCGATAACGCGATTCAGCACGGGGGCCGATTTCTCGTTCGTCGACAGAGGCAAGCCGCTACCGCTCATCGTGCTCTGAGAACAGCCCTGGAGGGAACGAAACATAGTGGCGCACAACTTCGCCGACCTTTACGAACACTCCGTCGACGCGATGCCCGACCGGGTCGCGTTGATTGCAGGTGGACGTCAGACCACCTACCTCGAACTCGAGCGGCGAGCGAACCGCCTTGCTCACCACCTCGAGTCGGTGGGATTCGGAAAGAATTCCCACATCGGCTTTCACATGCACAACTCGATCGAGACGATCGAAACTTTGATCGCCTGCTACAAGATTCGCGCGGTCCCGGTGAACATCAACTATCGGTACACCCGTGACGAGTTGCGGTATGTCTACGACAATGCGGACCTCGAAGGACTCGTCCATCATCGCAAGTACGCAGAGGCGATCGCCGAGGTGTTGCCGTTCGTACCGAAGCTGCGACATTGCATCGTGGTCGAGGACGATCTCGGCGGTGCGGGGCGGTTCAGCGATTCGGTTCCGTACGAGGAAGCGCTTCGCGCTAGTGACGAGAGCCGCGACTTCGGGCCGCGCGCCGCCGAGGACCTGTTCATCATGTACACCGGCGGCACCACAGGTCGCCCGAAAGGTGTGATGTGGCGACAGGAAGACATGTGGCGCGTCCTCGGCGGTGGCATCGACTTCTATACCAACGAGCCTGTCGCAGACGAGTATCAGCAGTCTCGCGTCGGAGCGGCCGGTGAGCCGACTCGTTGGTTCGCGCTACCCCCGCTCATGCACGCGTCGGCGATGATGCCAACCTTCACCGCGCTGTGGTCGGGCAACACCGTGATCTTCGATTCGAAGTTCGATCCCCATCGCGTGTGGCAGATCGTCGAGCGCCATGGTGCGCAGATCATGATCATCACCGGGGACGCGATGGCGCGACCGCTGATCGACGCCTACCGGGAACGGCCGGTGAACAGGAGCAGCTTGTTCGTGATCGCCTCTGGCGCTGCGCTCTTCTCGCAACCGGTCAAGGAACTTCTGTTGGAGACACTGCCCAATCTGATGGTGTCGGATTCGATCGGATCGTCCGAAACGGGCTTCGGTGGAATAGGTTTCGCGCAAAAGGGTGCAGAGCCTGGGCGCGGCCCCCGAGTACAGACCGGGCGCGGTGCGGTCGTTGTCGACGACGATGGCCACCTGGTCGGCGTTGGGGATGAGGGCTGGATCGCAAAGACCGGATCGGTACCCATTGGCTACTACAAGGATGAAGCGAAGTCGGCAAAGCTGTTTCGAACAGTCGACGGCGTGCGAATGGTGATTACCGATGATCGCGCGAGGGTTGAAGAGGGCGGCGCACTGACCCTCCTCGGCCGCGGAAACATGGTGATCAACACCGGCGGTGAGAAGGTGTACGCCGAAGAGGTCGAGAGCATCGTCAAGGCACACCGCGACGTGTACGACGTGATAGTCATTGGAACCAAGCACGAGCGTTGGGGCGAGCAGGTCGGCGCTGTCATCGAATCTGCCGGTTCGGCAGTCGATTTCGATGACCTCGAGCGACATGTCAGGGAGCATCTCGCCGGCTACAAAATCCCGCGTCGAATCTGGATCGCGGACCACGTATCGCGAACGCCGAGTGGTAAGCCTGACTATCGGTGGGCGAAAGAGTTTGCCGTAGACCATGACCCAGTCTGGGGAGCCAATTCGGGCGCTCGCTCAGCTCAGCGTGCGAACAGCGCGGAACGATTCGATGACGGGCGCGACCCACTTGCGCAGGAACGTTCGTAACTCGTCCGGTGTCCGCGCTGGATCGCCTGGATCGAGGATGAGTGACTGCAGCGTTCTCAAGAGAATCTCGACGATCTCGTCGAGATCCGAATCGGTGAAACCGGCTCCCGCCCAATCGACATCGAGGCGCGTGAGCATGGAACGGCCGAAATGTCGCCCTGTCGGCGATGTGACTCGGACGGCGAAAGAACTCGTCGGATGCGTACGTAACAGGAGTCCGAGGTAGTGCTCATGCGGCAACCGCTCGAAGACGGTGACGATTCCCTCGACGATCGCCTCGGCAGGGTCGGTGATCGCCCGCAGGTCGTCGGCCAAGGAATCGAGGAAGGGTTCGGTCGATTGCAATGCAGCCGCCGAGAGCAGGTCCTCGGTGTTGCGAAAGTAGCGGTAGATCGTCTGCCGGGTGACGCCGAGCTGCCGTGCGACGTCGGCGATCCCCGCCTGTTCGCCTTTGCTGTCGATCGTCTGCCGGGTGGCTTCGAGGATCCGCAACACAGCCTCTTCGTCGTCGGCGGGAACGTCACCGCCCCACCCATGCGTGCGCATCATCGAAACATTACTCAGGATTGTCGGCGAGTGTGGTCATACAGATATCGATAGCTGTATGGTCGGAGTAATTGGAACGTGTTCAGCCGTTCGATCGAAAGGTTGCCACCCATGACTGCCAGCACCGTATGCCCCTTCGGTGAGGGGTTCGACTTCACAAGCCCTGATCTCCTGGAGCACGGCATGCCGATCGCGGAGTTCGCGGAACTACGAAGGACCGCACCGGTGTGGTGGAACGCGCAGCCGATCGGTACGTCGGGATTCACCGACGGTGGATTCTGGGTGATCACGAAACACGAACACATCAAGGCGATCTCGAAAGACGGCGAGTTGTGGTCGACCAATGCGAACGGCGTGGTGATTCGCTTCTTCGATGGGATGGACGCGGAAAAGATCGAGCTGACAAAGGCTCTGTTGATCAATCACGATGCGCCCGAGCACACTCGGCTGCGCAGGGTGGTGTCGAAGTTGTTCACCCCGCGCGCCATCGCGGGAATGCGTGAGAAGTTGGCGGCGTCGGCGCGTGAGATCGTCGCAAATGCAGCCGAACGGAAGTCAGGCGACTTCGTCGACGACGTTGCGATGCGACTTCCGCTCCTCGCAATTGCCGATTTGATCGGTGTACCGGAAGTCGACCGCGAAAGATTGTTCCACTGGACCAACTCGATGATGAACACCGATGATCCCGAATACGCCGCTGACAATCCCGAGACCGCGAACGCAGAATTACTCGGCTACGCGTACAAGATGGCCGAAGACCGCAGGAAATGTCCGGCGGGAGATATCGTCACCACGTTGGTCCAGGCCGACGTCGACGGCCACAAACTCGACGACATCGAATTCGGCTTCTTCGTGATTTTGCTTGCCGTCGCGGGCAACGAGACGACGCGAAACGCAATCTCGCACGGCATCAACGCTTTTCTCGACAATCCTGAGCAGTGGGACCTGTACAAGCGGACGCGGCCGATCACTGCGGTCGACGAGATCGTGCGGATGGCCACACCCGTCCACTGCTTCCAGCGCACGGCCACCATGGACACCGAACTCGGCGGTGTTGCAATCGCCCAGGGCCAGCGAGTCGGTCTGTTCTACAGTTCCGCAAATTTCGACGAGGACGTATTCGACCGGCCGTTCGAGTTCGACATCATGCGCGACCCGAACCCGCATCTGAGTTTCGGCGGCAGCGGTGCGCACTTCTGCATCGGGGCGAACCTGGCTCGAATGGAGATCGACCTCATGTTCAACGCGATCGCCGATGTGATGCCCGACATCTCGAAACTCGCTGAGCCCAAACGATTACGCTCGGGCTGGATCAACGGCATCAAACACCTGCCGGTGCGCTACAGCTGATTTCTAACTCGTTTCGGCCTCGTCGTCGGCGATCAACGCCGAGCCGGCGACGCCGCCCCCGCTCAACGCCGCGAGGAATGATTTCGCCCAGCGTTCGACGTCGTGGGTGAGGACTTGCCGTCGAAGGGCACGCATCCTCTTGCGGCCTTCGTCGCGGTCCTGTTCGAGCGCGGCGACGATCGAATCCTTGACGCCTTCGAGGTCGTGCGGATTGCACAGGTAGGCCTGCCGCAATTCGGCTGCCGCACCGGTGAATTCGCTCAGCACGAGTGCGCCACCGAGGTCGCTGCGGCACGCCACGTACTCCTTGGCGACGAGATTCATTCCGTCCCTGAACGGGGTGACGAGCATGACGTCGGCCGCGACGAAATAGGCGATCAGTTCGTCACGCGGAACCGGTCGATGCAAGTAGTTGACGACCGGATGCGCCATCTCCCCGTATTCGCCATTGATTCGGCCGACCTGGCGCTCGACCTGGCTGCGCAACTGCACGTAGCTGTCGACACGTTCGCGGCTGGGCGTTGCGAGTTGCAGCATCGCGACCGATGCCGGGTCGACGCGCTTCTCCTCCAACAGCTCGAGCAAAGCGTTGAGCCGAACGTCGATGCCCTTCGTGTAATCGAGGCGGTCGACGCCGAGCATGATGTGCTTCGGATTGCCGAGGTCCTTGCGGATTTGCTTCGCGCGGTCGCGGATGCTTTTCAGCTTGGACCGCTCGTCGAGGTTGCCCGAGTCGATCGAAATCGGGAACGCACCTACGCGGACGGATCGGAAACCGACCTGCACAACGCCGAGTTTCGACCGCACGCCGATGCTGCCTCGCGACGTCGGCTGGCCGGCGAGTCGACGAGCGAGGTACAGGAAATTCTGCGCACCACCCGGCAGGTGAAAGCCGATCAGGTCCGCGCCGAGCAATCCCTCGATGATTTCGGTCCGCCACGGCATCTGCATGAACAGCTCGATCGGCGGGAACGGAATGTGTAGGAAGAACCCGATCGTGAGGTCCGGGCGCAACATCCGCAGCATCTTCGGCACCAGTTGGAGCTGGTAGTCCTGAATCCACACCGTTGCACCCTGGGCAGCAACCTTCGCTGCTGACTCGGCGAATCGCCTGTTGACCTCGACGTATGCACTCCACCACTTGCGGTCGTACACCGGCTTCACGATGACGTCGTGATAAAGCGGCCACAGAGTCGCGTTCGAAAAACCCTCGTAATAGTCTTCGACTTCAGCCGCGCTGAGCGGAACGGAGTGGAGTTCGACGCCATCTTCGATCAACGGATCGGGATCTGCGTCGGCGACGCCGGGCCAACCGACCCATGCGCCCTTGTTGCCACGCAGGATCGGCTCCAGCGCAGTAACCAGGCCGCCGGGGCTTCGTTTCCAGCGCGTTCCGCCGTCGGGTGCTGTGACGAGGTCGACGGGCAAGCGGTTGGCAACGACGACGAAATCGGACCCTTTGGTACTTGGACCCACTTCGTCTGCTGCGTTCTTGCCGTTCCGGTCACCCACGCTGATCCTTAATGAATCGTTGTCGTTTTCGTCCCTTTACTAAGTCGGATTATGCGCTGTCGGCGTCAGTCCAGACGGTTGTTCGGGGCAATACCCAGCATCGACAGCAACATTCGGCACTCGTCGGCATCTGCGGCATACGCTGCGACGACTCGCTGAGCTTGCCGTGCAGTTTCGTCGGCCAACGGCTCGAGGTCTTCGTCTGCGATATCGGTCGTGCTCGGCGTCTTGGTGGCCATGGTCTTCCTCCCGCTCAGCTGTTCGTCGTCGAACAGGCCTTTTCTATTGCTCGACTCTAGGAGAACCGGTTGCCCCGACGCCACTTACGACTTGATTGCATTAACGTTGCCGTCGGCGACCACGCTTGCGTGGCGCGTGATCGACAGGAGGGGCAAGGATGCCGTTAGCAGCGGTCAACGGGATTTCGCTGAACTACGACGTGAAGGGCTCCGGCCAGCTCGTCGTGCTCATCATGGGTACGGGAAGTCCAGGTCGAGTGTGGGCATTGCACCAGGTGCCTGCTCTCGTGAAGGCGGGCTATCGGGTCTGCACGTTCGATAATCGCGGCATCGCTCCCTCGTCGGAGAGCGCCGCAGGCATGCAGATCGACGACCTCGTCGCCGACACTGCTGGACTGATCGAACTGCTCGGCGAAGGCCCTGTAATCGTGGTCGGCACATCGATGGGATCTCGTGTCGCCCAGGAACTGTGCTTGAAGCGCCCAGACCTGGTGCGAAAGGCCGTGTTCATGGCCGGTCATGGCCGTCTCGACCAGTTTCAGAAAACGCTGTCGGCAGGCGAGCACGACTTGGACGCGAGCGGCGTCCAGTTGCCTGCCAAGTACGAAGCCGCCGTCACCGCCGTGATGAACCTGTCGCCCGCCACCCTCGCCGACCCCAATTCCGCCCGCGACTGGCTCGACCTCTTCGAGTTCACCGGCGGACCGGTTACCCCTGGTATTCGTGCGCAACGCAAGATGGACCACGATTTCGATCGCGTGCAGGCCTATCGCCAGATCAAGGTGCCGTGTCTGTCGATCGGATTCGCCGACGATCGGATGATCCCGCCCTATCTGTCCCGCGAGATCGCCGACGCGATTCCCGGCGCCGTTTACCGCCAGATCCCGGACGCAGGTCATTTCGGCTACCTCGAACGGCCCGAAGTGGTCAACAAAGCATTGCTCGATTTCTTCGCGAGCTGACGCTTGCTAGGGTCGACGTCGCGGGGTGAATCAATTTCCGACTGTGCAGCTTCAACCAGAGAGGTCAGATGAGCACCAATCCTTTCGACGACGAGGACGGCCGCTTCTACGTATTGGTCAACGACGAGGAGCAGCACTCTCTCTGGCCGACGTTCGCGGAGGTTCCTGCCGGCTGGCGCGTCGTATTCGGTGAAGAGAGTCGAGCAGCCTGCGTCGAATACGTCGAGCAGAACTGGACCGACATGCGACCGAAGAGCCTTCGCGACGCGATGGCAGCCGACGAAGCAGCCCGCGCGGCGAAGTCCTCCGAGAGCTGATCTTTTCGAACCAACGCTTGACGTGACCTGGTCGTCTCGACGACCAGGTCACTTGTCATGAATCCTGGGCGCTGCCGGTATGATTGCACCGCCCTAACGCCTCCTTAGCTCAGTGGTAGAGCACTCGCCTTGTAAGCGAAAGGTCGTCAGTTCAATCCTGACAGGAGGCTCCACAAAGGTTCTCGTGAGTCTTTTAGGAGTCCCTGGACTCCTAAAAGACTCACGAGCTGGTGGTGGTGGTCGTGGTGAAGCGGCGTTTGTATTCGGTCGGGGTGAGGCCGAGGTGGCGGGCGAAGGCGCGGCGCAGGGATTCGTCGCTGCCGAGTCCGCTGCGACTGGCGGCCGCAGTGATGGTGTGCCCGTTGAGGATCAGTTGTTGAGCCTGGTCGAGGCGGACGCGTTCGATCCATCGTCCGGGGGTGGTGCCGAGTTCGCTGTTGAACAGTCGAGTGACCTGGCGGGTGCTCAGAGCGGCAGCAGCAGCGAGCGATTCGGCGTTGTGGTTGCCAGCGGGGTCGGCGTGAACGGCGTCGATGATGGTGCGCAGGGCCAGATTTCGAGTTGGCGGAGTGCGCAGTGCGGCGGAGAACTGGGATTGTCCGCCGGGCCGTTGCATGTAGACGACCAGTTCGCGGGCGACCGCACGGGCGGCGTCGGGTCCGTCATCGTGCTCGACCAGCGCCAAGGCCATGTCGATGCCGGCACTGATACCTGCCGAGGTGAGGTAGCGGCCGTCGCTGACGTGCAGTGCGTCGGGCACGACGTCGATGCGTGGATAGCGGTGGGCGAGCGTGCGGGTGCGTCGCCAATGGGTGGTGGCGCGGTGGCCGTCGAGCAAGCCGAGCTCGGCCAGCACGAATGCGCCCGTGCACACCGAGGCGACCCGAGTGGCATTGGCAGCCAATGTGTTTGCGGCGCCGAGTAGCGAGTCGTCGACGCCGTGGTCGACTAGATAGTCGCTGCCCGGGACGACGACGGTGTCGAACGGTCCGGCATCCGCTGCGGCAGTCGTGTCGAGGGTGATCTTCGACGAGGTCGTGATCGGGCCGCCGTGGGGTGAGACCAGCACCGATTCGTACGTGCCTGCGGTGTGGAGGACTTCGATCGGTCCGGTGACATCGAGGAGTGTGACGTCCTCGAAGGCGAGGACTCCGACCCGACGAGTCATGTCTGAATCTGTGGTTTGTTTGTCGATAAAGACATGGTGTGAGCGTAGCCGATGTCGGCACAGTGGACGGTATGGAAACGATTGCAGGGGTCGAGATCCCCGACAGCGTGTTGGCCCGAGAGGCGACCGAGCTGGTCCGGGAGGTGGCGTCGCCGTTGCTGTTTCACCATTCGCGGCGGGTGTTCGTCTTCGGGGCTTTGCGGGGCCGCGCAGCCGGCCTCGATTTCGACCCGGAACTGCTATACGTGGGGGCAATGTTCCACGACCTGGGGTTGACCGAGAAGTTCCGAACAACCGACCAGCGCTTCGAGATCGACGGTGCCGACGAAGCCCGCCGGTTTCTCCGCTCGCACGGCGTCGACGGCGACGCGGCGGACCGAGTGTGGACTGCGATCGCGTTGCACACCACACCAGAGATCCCGCTGCACATGGCGGCGGAAATCGCCTTGGTGACGCGCGGTGTCGAGTTGGACGTGCTGGGCATCGGCTACGACGCAATCACTGACGACCAGCGGGCACAGGTCGTCGCCGCGCATCCGCGACCGAACTTCAAAGCCGAGATCCTCGCAGCGTTCACCGACGGGATCCGGCATCGTCCGCAGACGACGTTCGGCAACGTCAAAGCGGACGTCCTCGCCCATTTCGTGCCTGGTTTCGTGCGCGGAGATTTCGTGGACGTCATCGAGAACTCGCCGTGGCCGGCATGAATACACCAGATACGGCCACCGCACGGACCGCGCTCGAGGTCGCGCGTCGATACCTTTCGCCCGCACTCTTCAATCACTCGGTGCGTTCGTACTACTGGGCTGAGGCGCTGGCACGCGAGGAAGCGGTCACAATCGATAGCGAGTTGCTCTATGTCGCGGCGATCTTCCACGACATCGGGCTGGTCCCCGAATTCGACGCGCACGCCATCGATTTCGAATATGCGGGCGGTCATGTGGCGGCGGTATTCGCCGCAGGTGCGGGCTGGTCTCCAGAACGAGGACAGCGCCTCAACGACATCATCGTCCGGCATATGTGGGCGGACGTCGACGTCGAGACCGATCCCGAAGGGCACCTTCTCGAACGAGCCACCGGCATCGACATCTCCGGACGTGGCGTCGATCTCGTCCCCGCCGCCACCCGCAGGCAGGTGCTTTCGGCATGGCCACGCCTGGGTCTGGCCGAGGAGTTCAACAGCTGTTTCGAGAATCAAGCTGCCCGCAAACCTGGCAGCACGGCCGCCCGAGCAGTGCAGAACGGGGTTGCAGACAAACTCCGCAACAACCCCCTCGAACACCCACCCTTGTGAGTCTTTTAGGAGTCTCTGGACTCCTAAAAGACTCACAAGGGTGGGGAAGTCGAGTAGTGAACTACTCGCGCGGCTGCGCCGTGAACTCTCTAGCGTCGATGTGTATCGAGTATCAGCTAGGTCAGGAGATCGGCATGAATGCGACTGCCTTCCCTGAATCGGAAGAGCGACTGGTCACCAATGCGGGTGAAATCGATCGGCTCCTGCGATGCGGGACAGATTCACGACCGAACCGCGGCGGAGAGGACACGACCTCGAACGAGAACCGGTCCGACCTGGACTGATCGACTCGAACTCACACCTTGGGTTGGTGTTCTTCACCCTCGGGTACCTACTGTGCAGCGCGCGTGAACCCAACACTGTGTCTGGGCATGTTCAGGCGTGGGGTGAAAGCAGGTAGGTGTGAGCGTTGTGGTCTTGAGCGTGCTCGTCGTGGTCGGCGCCGCCGTCGGGGCAGTGACGGTCGGTAGTTACAACGGGCTCGTCAGGAAACGCAACGCTGTCGACAACTCGTGGACCCGGTTGGACCTGCAGCTGAGGAAGCGGCACAACCTCGTCCACAATCTGGTCCACGCCGTCCGCGCGCACGCGGGTACGGACCGCATTCAGGCCTTCGACGAGGTCAGCGCCGCCGCCGATGTTGCGATCGAGTCGTCGACTCCACCTGAGAAGGCGAAGGCAGAGGACGCGCTCACCGTCGCTGTTCGTGGCGTCCTTGCGTCGGTGGGTCGGAATCCAAAGCTGAAGCGGAGCAGGCGATTCTTCGATCTCGAACTGGACCTGAATGACAGCGAGAATCGCATCGCCTACGCACGGCAATACTTCAATCTCGCAGTGCGCGACTACAACAAGGCAGTTCAGCGGATGCCCGTGTCGCTGCTCGCCGGAGTTCTGCGCTTCAGCCCACAGGAACCGTTCAACCACTCGGAGTCTGCGATGCCGTTTACCGCATGCCGGTCGTCACCGTCTAGCGCAGAGAAGCTACATTCCTGAGTTGTGGCCGACATCGAAGTCGAAACAGCGAAAGACCGTATCGAGGCGCGCCTCGAAATCCCCACAGGGGACGGACCGTGGCCTGGTGTCGTCGTCGTTCATGACATGACGGCGTTCAACCAGGACATCAAAAACATCACTCGCAAGATCGCGGACAACGGGTATATCGCGCTTGCGCCGAACCTGTATTCACGCGGTGGACCTGTGCTGTGTGTGCGGCGCGTGATTACCGACCTGTTCGCCCACAAAGGCCGGGCGATCGACGACATCGTCGCCGCGCGCGAGACTCTTGCCGCGCGCGAGGACTGCACCGGATCGATCGGCATCGTCGGCTTCTGCATGGGCGGCGGCTTCGCGCTGGTCATGGCATCCCAGGGCTTCGACGCCTCGGCGCCGTTCTACCCTTCGCTCTTGCAGGACTACAACAAAGTCGTCGACGACGACGCATGCCCGATCGTCGCCAGCTTCGGCAAGCGCGACCCGATCCTGCAGGGTAGAGGTCCGAAGCTCGAAAAGACGCTGGAGCGTAAGGGAATTCCCCACGACGTCAAGGTCTACGACGGCGTGGGGCACAGCTTCGCGAATGAGCTCCCCGCCCAACCCCTGCTACGGATCACCGGATTCGGCTACGGAGCCGAACAATCGGACGACGCATGGCGGCGGGTATTCGGCTTCTTCGACACCCACCTCACTCCTCAGACCTGAGGTTCTGACGGCGACCGTCGCAACCAGCGTCCTGGCGGGAATCGAGCCGCCAGTTCGGTGAGTCGGGCGGTCTGTTCCTGCAGCGCGTCGACACTTCGGTTGAATCGATCGAGGTTCGGCGCCAGTGACGCCATCACGTTTGTCAGGCTCACCACTTGATCGGCGACCCCGACGACCCGCTCGATCGCGCCCTGCTCGGCGACCAAGGTCTCGATAATGCCGCCGCGAGCGGTGAGCCGCTCGAGTGTGCCGTTCGGCGCAACCAGTCGGTCGACGAATCCGCCCGGTTCGAGCGAACGGTCGACGATGCCGCCCGGCTCGAAGAGCCGCTCGATCGGACCGTCCGGCGCGAGCAAGCGATCCAACGGTCCGTCCCTGGCTGTCAGCCGGTCGGCGACCCCGCCGCGCTGGAGAAATCTATCCAGGGGCCCGCCTGGGCGCAGTGATTGGCCCAGCGCGCGGTCCTCCGCCATCAGGGTCGACATGCGACCGGCGAACCCGATCTGCGCGCCGACCGAGGTATCGGTGTTCACCTTCAACAGCGCCGCCTGAGCGCTGATCACCGATCGCGTCATCGCGAGGGAGCCCTCGGCGACCATCAACGCAGAATCAGCGGTCACGAACGCAGCCCTCACTGGAAACAGCACCACAGTCGTTACGTCCACCCCGAAACTGTATGTGGCACTCCGCGTAACTGGGTTGCGTGATCGCTCACAGGAAACTTCCAGGAATTGCCCAGCTGATGCATAGCCGGTTGCGCAATGCTGTAGTCCGTGACCGTGTCGACTCCAGAAGCCCGCATCCTCGTGATCGATGACGAGGCGATGATCGTCGAGCTCCTAGCAGTCAGTTTGCGCTTCCAAGGCTTCGAAGTGTCGACCGCCAGCAACGGCGCCGAAGGCTTGGACAGGGCGCGAAACTTCCGCCCCGACGCGATGATCGTCGATGTGATGATGCCGGGAATGGACGGATTCGGCCTGCTGCGACGGCTTCGCGCGGACGGTGTGGATGCACCTGTGTTGTTTCTCACCGCCCGCGACGAGATCGAGGACAAGATCACAGGCTTGACACTCGGCGCAGACGACTACGTCACCAAGCCGTTCAGCCTCGAGGAAGTCGTCGCACGGCTGCGCGTCATCCTGCGTCGTTCCGGCAAAGTCGGCGAAGAGGTGCGCTCGCCGCGGCTCTCGTTCGCCGACATCGAGCTCGACGACGACACCCACGAAGTGTGGAAAGCCGGCGAAGCGGTTGCGCTCTCACCGACCGAATTCACGTTGTTGCGCTACTTCATGGTCAACGCGGGCACTGTCTTGTCCAAACCGAGGATTCTGGACCACGTGTGGCGCTACGACTTCGGCGGCGAAGTGGGTGTGGTCGAGTCCTACGTCTCGTATCTGCGACGCAAGGTCGATACCGGCGACAAGCGGCTCATCCACACGCTGCGCGGAGTCGGGTACGTCATGCGTGAGCCTCGGTGAGGAGGCTGCAGGCTGTTCCATTGCGGGTGACGCTCGTCGCCGCCCTCGTATTGATGGCAGCGCTCGGCCTCGTCGCGTCGGGGGTCGCGGTGAAGTCGGTGTTCGAGCGGTCGTTGCTGCAAAGGACCGATCAACAACTCGTCGAGGCCGTGCACACCTGGGCGAAGCCCCGAATGAATCGGCCGCCGCCGGTGCGGGCACCCGGTCCGGACAACCCGCCGACCGACTTCTATGTGCGGATGGAGAATTCCAACGGCCAATTGGTCCTTGCATCCAGCAGGACCGATGCTGTGCCGGACTTCCCGGCGTCCATCGGCGACTCACCTGTCACCATCGGATCTCAAGGCGATTCCGGTGTGGAATGGCGTGCGCTCAAAACCACGACGTCGGACGGAAAGACCGAGATCGCCATCAACCTGGGCGAGAACCAGGAAACTGTCGACCGTTTGGTTGCGCTGCAATTGGGGATCGGTCTAGTGGTGTTGTCCGTGCTCGGCTTGGCCGCCTACTTCGTCATTCGGCGCAGTCTTCGTCCGCTCGTCGAAGTCGAAGGCACTGCCGCAGCCATTGCGGCGGGCGATTTGAAACGTCGAGTTCCCGTGCGGGGTAACAAGACCGAGATCGATCGCCTATCGATGGCGCTCAACGGCATGCTCTCGCAGATTCAGCGCGCGTTCGCGGCATCCGAGGACTCGGAGGCGGCAGCAAAGCGTTCCGAGCAGAAAATGCGTCGATTCGTTGCCGACGCGAGCCATGAATTACGGACGCCTTTGACGACGATCCGTGGATTCGCCGAACTGTATCGACAGGGTGCGGCGACCGATGTGTCGACGGTGATGAAACGCATCGAAGGCGAGGCGTCGCGGATGGGGCTGCTCGTCGAGGACCTGCTCATGCTTGCGCGACTCGACGCGCAACGGCCGTTGGAACGAAAACCCGTCGACCTGCTGGGCTTGGCGAGCGACGCGGTCCACGGCGCGCGTGCTGTTGCACCGGAGCGAAAAGTCGATCTGGAAGTCGTCGACGGACCGGGAACGATGGAGGTCCTCGGGGACGAAGCGCGGCTGCGCCAAGTGCTGTCGAACCTGGTGGGCAATGCCTTGACGCACACACCGCCCGACGCAAACGTCTGTATCCGGCTGTCGACGACAACCGAGAATGTCCTGGTCCAGGTCATCGACACGGGCCCTGGGCTGCCCGAACACGATGCGGCGAAGGTGTTCGAACGCTTCTACCGAACCGACACGTCCCGAACCCGGGAGAGCGGTGGCACCGGGCTCGGCCTGTCGATCGTGTCGGCCATCGTTGCATCCCACGACGGCACGGTGACCGTCGAAAGTGTCCCTGGGAAGGGCTCGACCTTCACGGTCGCCCTACCGCATCAGTCGGGGACAGTCTCGCCGTAGCCGAGGTCGCGCAACGCCGTCTTCAGCGTCGCCGCGGCCTCGTCGAGCGACTCCGCCGATGCGTCCGGGCTGGCGGTGGAGATGTCGAAGTTGACAAGCTCCCAGGCGGGGAACACGTGCAGGTGCAGATGGGGGACCTCGAGGCCCGCGATCAGCAGCCCTGCGCGCGGCGCGTCCCAGCCTTTACGGACCGCTTGGCCGATGGCCTGCGCCACCGCGGTCAGTTTGCCGAACGTCGCACCGTCGACGTCCTGCCATTGGTCGATTTCCTTGCGCGGCACCACAAGTGTGTGCCCGGGGGTGATGGGAGCGATGGTGAGGAAAGCGACGACATCGTCGTCGCTCCAGACGAACCGGCCCGGAATCTGACCGGCGATGATCGCGCTGAAGACGGAAGGCATGGTCCCAACATATGCCGTCGCACACGGCGGCGCGGCACTGCCAGCCAACTGTCAGCTTTGGCCCAGGATCGCCGGAGGTTGCCACAGCAAAGTCGACCCCATGATCAAAGCAGCGACGGCGCCCGAGCGCGGGGGAGTCGGCATCGTGTCCGGCCCGACCCTCGACATTGTCATTCCCGTCTACAACGAGGAAGCCGATCTTGACGAGTGCGTGCGCAGACTGCACCGCTTTCTCAGCTCCGAGGTGCCCTACTCTGCCCGAATCACCATCGCGGACAACGCGAGTACGGACGCGACGCTCGCGGTAGCGTACAAGGTCGCATTGGAGCTCGATGGGATTCGGGTGCTCCACCTCGACGAGAAAGGCCGAGGGCGGGCGTTGCGGTCGGCGTGGTGCGCATCCGACGCGGCCGTCGTCGCCTACATGGACGTCGACCTGTCGACGGACCTCAATGCCCTGATGCCGTTGGTCGCACCGTTGGTTTCCGGGCACTCCGACGTTGCGATCGGTTCGCGATTGAGCCGGACCTCTCGTGTCGTCCGCGGTCCGAAGCGCGAATTCATCTCGCGCAGTTACAACCTCATCCTCCACGCGTCGTTGCAGACCAAGTTCTCCGACGCGCAGTGCGGCTTCAAAGCGATGCGGACGTCCGTCGCACGTCAACTGCTTCCCGTCGTCGAAGACAGCGAGTGGTTCTTCGACACCGAGATGCTCGTGCTCGCCGAGCGGATCGGGTTGCGAATTCACGAGGTGCCTGTCGACTGGATCGACGACCCCGACTCACGGGTCGACATCGTCGACACCGTCCGTAAGGACTTGCTCGGCGTGTGGCGGTTGGGCCGCGCGCTGGCGCTCGGCACGTTGCCGCTCGACGAACTGCGGCGCAGCCTCGGACGTGAGCCGCTGGTTCCCGGTGTGCCGCGAGGAATGATCGGGCAGCTGGTCCGGTTCGGAATCGTCGGCGTGGCAAGCACACTCGCATACGCGCTGCTCTATCTCACCCTGCACGCGGCGATCGGTGCACAGGCTGCGAACTTCGTCGCACTGCTGGTCACGGCGATCCTGAATACTGCGGCCAACCGCGCGTTTACCTTCGGAGTCCGCGGATCCGCGCATGCTGCCAAGCATCAGATGCAGGGACTGCTGATCTTCGGTGTCGGGTTGGCCCTGACGAGTGGATCGCTGCTGGTGTTGCACCAATGGGCACCGTCGACGACGAAGCATGTGGAGTTGGCGGTCCTGGTTACGGCGAACCTGGTCGCGACGATCATTCGATTCGTCGGACTGCGTTGGGTGTTCCGCAACAACGAGTCGGTGGTCCGATGAGTGCGACGATGACCGCGCCGCTGCCCGTAGCCGCACCGGAACCGAGGCACCGCCGAAGACAGTGGGAGCGTTACGCTCTCGCGGCCCTACTCATCGCCACGGCTGTGGCGTACGTGTGGGGCCTCGGTGCTGCGGGATGGGCAAACTCGTTCTATTCGGCCGCAGCACAAGCTGGTTCGGTCTCGTGGAAAGCCTTCCTGTTCGGCTCCTCGGATGCGGCGAACTCCATCACCGTCGACAAACCACCTGCGTCGCTGTGGCTCATGGCCCTGTCGGTCCGGGTGTTCGGTCTGAGCAGTTGGAGCATTCTGATTCCCCAAGCGTTGCTCGGCGTCGGCTCAGTTGCGTTGCTGTGGGCGACTGTGCGCCGGTACTTCGGCGCTGCGGCCGGTCTGCTGTCCGGCTTGGTCCTCGCGTTGACGCCCGTCGCGGTCTTGATGTTCCGTTTCAACAATCCCGATGCGCTGCTTGTGTTTCTGATGATCGGCGCGGCGTGGGCGATGCTCCGCGGCGTCGAGGACGGTCGCACGAGGTGGCTGGTCGTCACCGGCGTCTTCGTCGGCTTCGGTTTCCTCACCAAGCAGCTGGCGGTGATGCTTGTGGTCCCGCCGCTCGCGCTGACGTACCTGCTCGCAGGTCCGCCGAAACTCGGCAAGCGAGTGCTGCAGCTGTTGGCCGCCGGCGTCGCGATGGCGGTGTCTGCGGGATGGTGGCTCCTCATGGTCGAGCTCTGGCCGACGTCGTCGCGACCGTGGATCGGTGGCTCGCAACATAATTCGATTCTGGAACTCACCATCGGTTACAACGGGCTCGGCCGCCTCGACGGCAACGAGCGTGGCAGTGTGGTGCCGAGCGGTGGCGAAATGCCAGCGGCATTCGCAGATTTTGGCAACCGAGGCAACAGCATGTGGGGCTCGTCGGGAATCACGCGAATGTTCGACCCTGCGCAAGGCGGTCAGATCGCGTGGTTGATTCCAGCTGCGCTCGTCCTGATGCTGGTCGGAATTACTCTGCGTGGCAGGGCGTCTCGCACGGACCTGCGTCGCGCCTCGTTCGTGCTGTGGGGCGGCTGGCTGCTCGTCACCGGGCTTGTCTTCAGCTTCATGGCGGGAATCTTCCACTCGTACTACACAGTTGCGCTCGCGCCTGCGGTCGCCGCACTCGTCGGATCCGGGTCCGTGCTGGCATGGCAACGGCGCGAACAGATCTGGGTGCGCGTCGTCTTCGCCGCGACCCTGGTGCTCACTGGTGTGACGTCGTGGATTCTGCTGAACCGCAGCCCCGATTTCGTGCCCTGGCTTCGCTGGGTCGTCGCAGGGTTTACCTTGGTCGGCGTCATCCTCATTGCTTGTGAGTCTTTTTGGAGTCTATGGACTCCAAAAAGACTCACGACGGCAGTTGTTCTGGCGGCGCTGTTCGTCGGCCTCGCTGGCCCAACCGCGTACGCCGCGGAGACCGTCGGACGGGCACGGCAAGGCGCCATCGTGTCGGCGGGACCCAACGTCGATTCCGGCTTCGGCTTCCCAGGCGGTCGCGATCTGCCGGGTATGCCAGGTGATGGGGCGCCGAGGCCGAACGGGCGGGCGGGAATGCCGGAAATGATGGAGCAAATGTTCGGGGGAGCAGGCAACTTGCTGATGGGCAGTAAGCCGAGCGACCGCATGATCGAGCTGCTCGAACAGAACAGCGGCGCCTATACGTGGGTCGCGGCGACGGTGGGCGCAAACAGTGCGGCCGGGTACCAACTGGCGACTGAACTGCCCGTGATGCCGATCGGCGGCTTCAACGGAACCGATCCGTCGCCCACGCTCGACCAGTTCAAGCAGTACGTTTCGGAAGGCAAGGTGCACTACTTCATCGCCAGCGGGATGGGTCGAATGGGCGGAGACGAGGCCCGCGGATCGTCGACGATCACGCGATGGGTCGAAGCCAACTTCACCGTGACGGACGTCGACGGCGTGCAGCTCTATGACCTCACGGCTCCGAAATGAGCGACACGCCCTAGGCTCGACGGCGTGCGCGTACTCGTGATCGGCTCTGGAGCCCGTGAACATGCTCTCGTCCTGGCGTTGACCCGCGACCCCGCGGTCTCGGCCGCGTTGTGCGCTCCCGGCAACGCCGGAATCGCCAACCTGGTGGAGACGCACTCGGTCGACCCGTCGTCGAGCGACCAGGTCGTCGCGCTGGCGAAGAAGGTCGGCGCCGATCTCGTCGTCATCGGTCCAGAGGTGCCGCTGGTGCTCGGTGTCGCCGACGCTGTGCGTGCTGCGGGCATCGATTGCTTCGGTCCGTCGGCGGCGGCCGCGCGAATCGAAGGCTCGAAGGCGTTCGCCAAGGACGTGATGGCTGCGGCCGGTGTACGGACCGCACGGACCGAAATCGTCGACAGTCCAGCGCAACTCGACGCGGCGCTGGACCGGTTCGGTCCGACGTGGGTGGTCAAGGACGACGGTCTCGCGGCCGGCAAGGGCGTCGTCGTGACGCCTGATCGCTCCGCAGCACGCGATCATGCCGCCGACCTGCTGGAGCGTGGTCATCCGGTTCTCATCGAGTCGTTCCTGGACGGACCCGAGGTGTCGCTGTTCTGCCTGGTCGACGGCGACACTGTCGTCCCGCTGCTGCCCGCGCAGGACCACAAGCGAGTGGGCGACGGTGACAGCGGTCCGAACACCGGCGGCATGGGTGCGTACACACCGCTGTCGTGGCTGCCCGACGATGCCGTCGAGCGGATCGTCGAAGACACCGTGCGACCGGTCGCTGCGGAACTTGTCGCGCGCGGCTGTCCGTTCTCGGGGTTGCTGTACGCGGGCCTGGCCATGGGCGCCGACGGACCTGCGGTCGTCGAGTTCAACTGCCGTTTCGGTGATCCGGAGACCCAAGCGGTCCTCGCTTTGCTGGACAGTCCATTCGCCGAACTCCTGCGCGCGACCGCTACCGGCACCCTTGCGTCCGTTCCTGCGCTTCGGTGGCGCGACGGCGCTGCTGTCACGGTCGTGCTGGCTGCCGAGAACTATCCGGGACGCCCACGCACGGGCGACGTGATCACGGGCGCGGATGCCGAAGGTGTTCTCCATGCAGGCACGGAACGGCGTCCGGACGGCGCGGTCGTATCCGCAGGCGGGCGCGTGTTGAGCGTTGTGGGCGTCGGCGCAGACCTCGGCAGCGCACGGACCGACGCCTACGCGAAGCTCGGCAAGGTCAAACTCGCAGGCGGCCATTTCCGGACCGATATCGGTCTGGCCGCTGCCGAGGGGCGCATCCAACTTCCGTAGCTCCGGACGCGTTGCGCCGACGCCTGGTCAGCCGACCTGTATGCCGTGCAGGGCGAGCCAGCTTTGTGGGTCCACATGCTGGCCCGCCAAAATGACCTCGAAATGCAGGTGCGGGCCCGTCGAATCGCCTCGGTTGCCCATCCGGGCGATTTGCAATCCTGCTGGGACTCGCTCGCCGACCGACACGAAGAAGTCGTAGAGATGGCCGTAGACGGTGATCGCGCCGTCGTCGTGCTTGATTCGGACCCACAGCCCGAATCCGCTGGCGGGACCCGCGTCGATGACCGTGCCGCTCGACACTGCATAGATCGGTGTGCCGATCGGCCCCGCGATATCGATGCCCGCGTGCAAGACGCCCCAGCGCTGACCGAACCCCGACGTGAATGCGCCTTTGGCCGGCAGCGAGTAGCCGCCGATTCCCGCAAGTGTCCCGTTTGCACCCGCGCCGGCGAGCCACGGCTGCCATTCCCCGGCAATCGCGGCCGCAGCCTCGGCCTTTGCGCGGGCAAGGGTCGCCCGTGCCGCAGCTTCGACGACCTTCTGCTCGCGCATTCGCTCGCCCTTGTCGATCTGCTTCAAGTACGAGTGATTCGACCTCGGCTGAATATGGACCTGTAAGTCGTGGTCGAGGTCGAGAGGCTCGACGTCGGCGGAGCGCGCGAATGCAGCCGGTGCGACGCCGGGCACGGTCGCGGTCGCGGGACCGGTCCGGATGTGTGAGGTGTCGGAGGCAGCGAGGACTGCCGCGGCAGCGATTACCACGAGCATTACTCGGGTTCGGCCTAGCAAGCCATGCCCTTCGATCGAAACGTGCCTGCCTGCAGGCATACGTTGCCGACGATAACAGGACCCAAATGACAGGAACGTCATACTGCCGAACTGATACACGGTTGCTACCCGACGGGTGCGCAGCCGCTAGCGTCGCAGTGTGCGCTCAGAATCCATTCGATCCCAAGTCGAACCGTTCCACGTCATGGACGTGTGGAAGGCGGCGACCGAACGCGCACGAACGCATGGCGACCTGTTGTCGCTGGCAGCCGGTCAGCCGTCTACGCCAGCTCCGGCTCCGGTATTGCGCGCAACCAGGGAGGCACTCGACCACGAACTGCTCGGCTATACCGAGACGTTCGGGATCGAACCGCTACGGGCCGCGATCGCCGAACACCACCGTTCGGTGTCCGGCGTGGTTGTCGATGCCGACGACGTCGTCGTCACCACCGGATCGTCGGGCGCCTTCACGCTGATCTTTCTCGCGGCGTTCGATGTGGGCGACACGGTGGTCGTCGCGCGCCCGGGATACCCGGCCTATCGCAATACCCTTGCCGCACTTGGGTGCAACGTGATCGAGATCGATTGCGGTGCGGAGACCAGGTTCCAGCCGACCGTCGCGATGCTCGACAATCTGCCCGCGCCGCCCGCAGGGCTCGTCGTCGCCAGTCCGGCAAACCCGACGGGCACCGTCATCGACCCGGCCGAGCTCGCCGCGATTGCTCGATGGTGCGACGACCATGGGACCCTTCTTATTTCGGACGAGATCTACCACGGCATCACCTACAACGATGCGGCGACGACGTCGTGTGCCTGGGAAACATCGCGCGAATCCGTCGTCATCGGTTCGGTTTCCAAGTACTTCTCCATGACCGGCTGGCGGCTCGGCTGGATGTTGGTGCCGACCGGACTCCGGCGTGCGCTGCAGCGGTTGGCGTCGAACATGACGGTGTGTCCGCCTGCAATCTCGCAGCATGCCGCGATCGCGGCTTTCACCGCAGAATCGAAAGCCGAACTGGATTCGCACGTTCGGCGGTACGCGACGAACCGGGCCCTGTTGCTGAACGGGCTGCCCGAATTGGGAATTTCGGAGCTGGCACCCGCAGACGGCGCGTTCTACGTCTACGCCGATATCGGCCACCTCACCGCCGACTCGACCGGTTGGTGTCGCCAGGTCCTCGCCGACACCGGCATTGCGCTCGCCCCGGGCGTGGACTTCGACACGGCGAGAGGTTCACGGACCGTTCGGTTTTCGTTTGCCGGCGCGACCGTCGAGATCGAAGAAGCGCTGGAAAGATTGCAACACGTTCGGTCATAAGCGGGGCCGATTCTTCGATCGCTTTACAAAGTCGGTGTGGCCTTCGCCATTCCACCCAGGTAGTCCCGGTTCGACTGGCACCATTGCTGGGTGACCACAGCGACGACCCCCAAGGGCGAACGGCGTCGTCAAGCGTTGGTTGCAGCGGCGGCCGAACTCTTGCTCGAAGGTGGATTCGATGCGATCCGGCATCGATCGGTAGCTACTCGCGCGGAATTGCCCCTGGCGTCGACGACCTATTACTTCGAGTCGCTCGACGACTTGATCGCTCGCGCAGTCGAGTTCACCGGTACCGCGGAGTTGGAGCTGATGCGCGACCGCATCAGCGTCGTCAGTCACCGCCGTCGAGGCGCCGAAGCGACAGTCGACCTCATCGTCGACCTGTTGGTCGGACCAAACGGCGCCGATGTGAACTCACGCGAGCAACTGATCGTCCGATACGAGCGATTTGTCGCGTCTGCCCGTCATCCGGAGCTACGCGACGTCCAACTCAGGATGCGCGCCCAACTCGACGACCTCCTCGCGGATGTTTTGCGCCGGTCCGGACGCGCAGTCCGGCAGGAGCAACTTCGTCGGCTCGTCGCGATCGTGGACGGTGCGGTGGTCGGCGCGCTCAGCGAAGTGGATCCGGACCCGCGCCGTATCGCCAAAGGCGCGCTGCTCGAGGTAATCGACATCGTCGCCCCGCAGGTAAGCCGGTAGCCGCAAGCAGGGCAAAATAGCTCTGTGCCTGTTCCTAATGTTCTTGCTACCCGCTACGCCAGCCCCGAGTTGGTGGCCCTGTGGTCTCCCGAATACAAGATCGTGCTCGAGCGGCAGCTGTGGCTCGAGGTGTTGCGGGCGCAGAGCGAACTCGGTGTCGCGGTGCCCGCCGAGGCGGTGGCGGATTACGAGCGTGTGCTCGAACAGGTCGACCTCGCGTCGATCGCCGAACGCGAACGCGTCACGCGCCACGATGTGAAGGCCCGGATCGAGGAGTTCAACGCTCTCGCCGGTCATGAACACGTTCACAAGGGCATGACCAGCCGCGACCTCACCGAGAACGTCGAGCAGCTGCAGATCAAGCGCTCGCTCGAGCATGTTCATGCGCACGGCGTTGCTATCGCGGCGCGCTTGGCCGAGCGGGCGACCGAGTATCAGATGCTCGTCATGGCCGGGCGGTCACACAACGTCGCAGCTCAGGCGACGACCCTCGGCAAGCGCTTCGCGTCGGCCGCTGACGAACTGCTCGTGGCGCTGACGCGGGTGCGGGAGCTGATCGACCGCTACCCACTGCGTGGCATCAAGGGGCCGATGGGGACGGCGCAAGACATGCTCGACCTGCTCGACGGCGACCCCGCGAAGCTCGATGCCCTGGAGCGCAAGGTCGCTACCCATCTCGGGTTTGCGAACGTGCTGACCAGTGTCGGCCAGGTCTATCCACGTTCGCTCGACCACGAGGTCGTCTCGGCACTCGTGCAAGTTGCGGCTGGTCCGTCGTCGTTTGCGCACACGGTCCGGCTGATGGCAGGCCACGAACTCGTCACCGAGGGCTTCCAGCCAGGCCAGGTCGGTTCTTCCGCGATGCCGCACAAGATGAATACGCGCTCGTGTGAGCGGGTGAACGGTCTGCAGGTGGTGCTGCGCGGTTATGGCTCGATGGCAGCCGAACTTGCAGGCGCGCAGTGGAACGAAGGTGATGTCTTCTGCTCCGTTGTGCGTCGAGTTGCCTTGCCGGACGCCTTCTTTGCCATCGACGGTTTGATGGAGACGTTCCTCACGGTCCTCGCCGAATTCGGGGCATACCCGGCCGTCATCGCCCGCGAGTTGGACCGCTACTTGCCGTTCCTCGCCACCACCCGGATGTTGATTGCTGCAGTACGGGCAGGCGTCGGACGTGAAACGGCGCACGAGGTCATCAAGGAGCACGCGGTCGCGGTCGCCTTGGCGATGCGCGAGCAAGGTCGCGAGCCCGACCTGCTGGACCGGCTCGCTGCCGACGATCGCTTCCCGCTCGACCGCGCCCAGCTCGACGCGGCGCTTGCCGATCGGTCCGCGTTCATCGGCGCCGCGGAGGCGCAGGTGACGGCTGTCGTCGCAGCTGTGCAAAAGCTTGCCGACGAATACCCCGACGCAGCCCGCTACGTCCCCTCGCCGATTCTTTAGCTCATACCCTTGTGAGTCTTTTTGGAGTCCCTGGACTCCAAAAAGACTCACAATGACCGGAGGTCCGTTGTGACGATTTTCGCTGAGATCATCGCCGGTCGCGCGCCGGCGAGCCGGGTGTACGAGGACGACGACGTCCTGGCTTTCATGGATATCCGGCCGTTCACGCCGGGCCACCTCCTCGTGATTCCGAAGGTCCCGGCGAGCAGCCTCGCCGAGCTCGACCCGGCGATCGGCGGCAGGCTGTTCCAAGTCGGTCAGCTGCTCGCCGCGGCCTTGCGTGAGAGCGAGGTCGGCTGTGACGGGGTCAACTTCTTCCTGGCCGACGGCGTCACGGCCGGTCAAGAGGTTTTTCACGTCCATTTGCACGTGATTCCGCGGAAAGCTGGCGACGGCTTCGGGCTCCGCGGGCGACCGACGAGCCCGCGCCGACCGGACCTCGATTACCTGGCGTCGTCGATCAAGCGCGCTCTGCCCGGCGACTCCTCCCGCGCCTGATCACCCACGAGAGCACGAACAGGTCGACAAGGACGAACAGTGCAACGCCGGTCAGGAACGGTCCGGCCATGATGCCGAGGATGCGGACTTCGTGCCGCACGTATGTCACTTGCTGGTAGTCGTCACCATTCTTCGCGGGGCCGAGCAAGAAGTCGGACGTGATCTTCGACGGTTCGCCGATGTAGGTGGTGAACGAGGTGAGGTAGGTGCCGTCGCCGACCAGCGCGGCGAGGTCGGGGTCCTCGACGTGTGCGATCGGGCCGGCGAACGTGGTCCGTACCTGCTGGTTCTGTGCGTCGACGTCACGGCGCTCGACTCGGCGATCCGCCAGTGCGTAGATCCGCACCGACTGGGGTTTCGTTGCCGCTGCCGACATCCGCATCGGGTAGACGAAGTGGTCCGACGCAAAAGTGAGCTGGACCGGATCCAGGTCACCGTTCAGCGGTTTCGTGCTGGTCAGCCGCATCGCCACGAATGCCCAGCCCTCGGAGACGTATGGCGCGAGCGATTGCGTGACCTCGGGCTTCATTGCATAGCCGTTGGTCGACAGCCAGGTCTGCAATCCGGTGAGGTCGCCGCCGGCCAGCGTGGTCGCCTCCAGAGGTCCGAGCTGGACCTGCGCGAGCACGTGGGGTGCACTTCCCAGGGGTGCGGCTGCCGTGGCGCCGTCCGAATCCGGGGACGACGTCCCGATGGCTTCCCACCATTCGTTCTTCGTCTCGACCCGCGGAGCAGTGAGTCGTTGTAGTTCGTCGAAGGTGGCGGTCTTGCCTGCCGCAACCCGCGCCGGTGTCGGCGTCGGCACGACCAACGCTGCGTTGTCGGCGTCGGATTCGAGCCCGAGCTTCAGCACAATCGTTTCTTCGTAACCGTTCCACCGAACCAACGCGGTTTCGTCCGCGACGCTCGCGCTGGCATCGGGGCTGACCACACCACCGCACGCGCACGCCTGAGCGGGCGATGCAAGCCCGATCATGGGAGCGGCGGCGAGCGCGGCAACGACGAGGACATGTCTGATGCGCGAGGACATGAGCAGACATTACTTCGGCCACGCCCGCGACCCGCACGCCGCGACTCACCGGCATTGCGCTGCGGATGTGATGACAATTGCGCGTCGCCGACCCCGGACCGATAGGGTGCCTTGAGTGCGCCCCACTTTGTCTTCGTACCCGTACCTCGCCGGTGGAAAGATCCGTGATCTGTACGCGATCGACGACGAACACATGCTGCTCGTCGCGAGCGACCGCATTTCTGCGTACGACCACGTCTTGAGCACCCCGATCCCTGACAAGGGTCGAGTCTTGACCGCGATGAGCTTTTTCTTCTTCGACGTCCTCGGTGGGACGAACCATCTTGCTGGCGAACCTGACGACGCCCGCATCCCGGACGAGGTCCGCGGCCGAGCGATGGTGGTCAAGCGCCTCAAGATGATCCCCATCGAATGCGTCGCGCGTGGCTACCTCGTCGGGTCCGGGCTGCGCGATTACCAGAAGACCGGCGCGGTGTGCGGCATCAAACTGCCCGCCGGCCTGGTCGAGGGCAGCAAACTGGTCGATCCGATCTTTACGCCCGCGACCAAGGCGGATATCGGCGAACACGATCTGAACATCGACTTTCAGGCGGTCGTCGACCAACTCGGCCCGGAACTGGCGGTCAAGCTTCGCGAGGACACTCTCGACATCTACTTCCGTGCGTCGAGTTACGCCGAGGCGCGGGGTGTCATTCTGGCGGACACGAAGTTCGAATTCGGTCTCGACAAGAACAACAACCTCGTTCTCGCCGACGAGGTGTTGACGCCGGACTCGTCGCGCTACTGGCCCGCCGACAGCTACAAGGTCGGAGCGCCGCAGCCCAGCTTCGACAAGCAGTACGTTCGCGACTGGCTCACCGGACCCGATTCGGGCTGGGACCGTGATGCCGACGGACCGCCACCGCCGTTGCCGGACGAGGTCGTCGCTGCGACGCGTGCTCGCTACATCGAGGCGTACGAGACAATCTCAGGACTGTCGTTCGCCGACTGGGTGCGTTAGGCCCGTCCGCTACGGTGGACGGCATGTCTGCTGACGCTCCGATCGCGAAGAAGGTTCCATTCGCCCGTACGCACCATGGCGATACCTTCGTCGACGAGTACGAGTGGCTTCGCGACAAGGACGATGCCGAGGTCGTCGCCTATCTGGAGGCTGAGAACGCCTACACCGACGAGCAGACGAAGCATTTGCAGCCGCTGCGCGAGCAGATCTTCGCCGAGATCAAGGCGCGCACGCAGGAAACCGATCTGTCGGTGCCGACCCGGATGGGCGAGTTCTGGTACTACTCCCGTAGTTTCGAGGGCAAGCAATACGGTGTGCATTGCCGGTGCCCGATCAGCGGTCCGGAGGACTGGACGCCACCGGAACTGACCGCTTCGCTGGCGGTACCGAACGAGCAAATTCTGCTCGACAGCAATGTGCTGGCCGACGGTCACGAATTCTTCGCACTCGGCGCTTTCTCGCTGAGCCATGACGGCACGATGCTCGCGTACTCGGTCGACGTCGTCGGCGACGAGCGCTATACGTTGCGATTCAAGGATCTGCGGACGGGGGAGTTGCTCCCGGACGAAGTTGCGGGGACATCCGCCGGTGTCACTTGGTCGCTCGATGGGTCGCACGTCTTCTATCTGACGGTCGACGACTCCTGGCGGCCCGACACTGTGTGGCGGCACAAGCTCGGCACTGCCAAGGACGACGACGTCAAGGTGTTCTACGAGCCGGACGAGCGGTACTGGGTGGGCGTCGGCTCCACGCGCAGCGAGAAGTACCTCATGATCTGGATCGGCTCCAAGATCACGACCGAGGGACGGATGCTCGAAAGCTCCGATCCCGAAGGCGAATTCAGGGTGATCCTCCCGCGCCGCGAAGGTGTCGAATACAGCGTCGAACATGCGGTCGTCGGTGGTGAGGATCGGTTTCTGATCCTGCACAACGACGTCGTCGACGGTGTGAAAGCCGAGAACTTCGTGCTCGCCGACGCGCCTGTTTCCGATCCGTCGAACACGACGACGCTCATCGAGCACCGCGACGATGTGCGAATCGAGGAGGTCGACGCGTTCGCGACCCACCTGGTACTGAGCTACCGACGGGAAGCGCTGACGCGATTGGCAATCTGGCCGCTGACCGAGACCGGTTACGGCGAGCGGGCCGAACTGGACTTCGACCTGGAGCTGTACTCGGTCGGGATGTCGGCGAACCCCGAATGGGAGCAGCGAACGGTCCGTATCGGTCTGACGTCGTTCATCACGCCGACCCAGGTGTTCGATTACGTGCTCGATACCGGTGAACTCCTGCTTCGCAAGCAGCAGCCGGTGCTCGGTGGATACGACGCGAAAGACTACGAGCAGCAACGTGATTGGGCGACGGCGTCGGATGGCACCAAGATCCCGGTCTCTCTGGTCGCGCGCAAGGGCGTGTTGGGCGGCGGACCCGCGCCGGTGATTCTCAGCGGCTACGGCTCGTACGAGGCGAGCCAGGATCCGGGTTTCTCGGTTGCCCGGCTCTCGCTGTTGGACCGCGGCATGATCTTGGCTGTCGCTCACGTTCGCGGCGGCGGCGAAATGGGCCGCCTCTGGTACGAGCACGGCAAGACGCTGACGAAGAAGAACACGTTTACCGACTTCGTCGATGTCGCCCGCCACCTCGTCGACGCCGGAATCACAACCCCGGAACACATGGTCGCCTCAGGTGGCAGTGCCGGTGGTCTGCTGATGGGTGCGGTCGCCAACATTGCGCCGGAGATGTTTGCGGGCATCATCGCGAACGTGCCCTTCGTCGACCCGCTGACGTCGATTCTCGATCCGTCGCTACCCCTCACCGTCATCGAATGGGACGAGTGGGGTAATCCCTTGGCGGACAAGGAAGTCTACGAATACATGAAGTCCTACTCGCCGTACGAGAACGTCGCGGCGATGGACTATCCGGCGATTCTGGCGATCACCAGCATCAACGACACGCGCGTGCTCTACGTCGAGCCTGCGAAATGGGTGGCGAAGCTGCGTGCCACGAAGACCGGCGACTCGCCGCTGCTGCTCAAGACCGAGATGACTGCCGGGCATGGTGGCGTGAGCGGACGCTACGCGCGGTGGAAGGAAGCCGCATTCGAATTCGCTTGGGTGCTCACAACGTCCGGCGCCGTCACAGGGGATTGACTATCCGGGGGAGCCTGGCCGCCACCGCGGCCGCGTTCTCGCCGGAAAGCAACAGCCGGACGATCATGCTGGAGCCGATGATCAGGACCATCGTCGCCTGCGCGTCCAGCGCGGCCTCGGAACCAGCGCCTTCGCCCTGCAACGTCTCGCCGAGCATGTCGATCCCCGGTGCGCCGAACTCGCGCCACAGGCTCGACTGCAGGTCCGGGTTGTCGTGCAGGGCGGCGAGTAGTCCTGGTAGCGCTGCTTGGACCTCAGGGCGTGCGAACAGGTCCAGGGTGTAGGCGAACGATCGTTGGATCCACTCCGTGGAGTCCGGGGCGTCGGCGACGGCTACCGGTTCCGTCATCCAGTTGAAGACCGCCTCGAAGATCAGTTGCGTTTTCGAAGGCCACCTGCGATACAACGCGGGCTTACCTACTCCCGCCCGCTCGGCGATGGCGACCATAGTCGTTTGCTCCCAACCGACTTCGGCGAGGAGTTCCCGGGCAGCGGCCAGCGCGGCATCGTCGATGCCGGGGTCTCGCGGTCTACCGGGCAGTTTTTCGGTCATCGGCAAAATCGTAACGCGGCGTAACGTTGAATAAATCGTTACGCCGCGTTACGTTATGAAAATGGCAAAGTTGCTCGACGGGAAGACCGTCGTCGTATCAGGCGTCGGCACCGGGTTGGGTCGCGAGGTGGCGTTGGCTGCCAGTCGAGACGGCGCGAACGTCGTGCTCGGTGCTCGGAGCGAATCGAACTTGCAGAAGGTGGCCGACGAGATCGACCCGTCGGGGGAGCGAGTCGCTTACGCCGTTACCGATATCGTCGACAAGACGTCTTGCACAGGGTTGATCGCCACTGCAGCAACAAAATTCGGTCAGGTCGATGCATTGGTCAACGTCGCTGCCAAGGAAGACGTGTTCGGTGGGCTGGCTGGTGGCGATCTCGAACAATGGCGAGCGATGTTGGATACCAACGTCATCGGCACGCTGCAGTTGACCCAGGCGGCGCTGCCCGAACTCGAGAAACAGGGCGGGTCTGTGGTGTTCATCGGCACCCAGTCGTCGTTCCACCCGCAGTTGCCGCAAGCGGCGTACTCGACGTCGAAAGGCGCATTGCACTCGGCGATGTTCTCCCTTGCGCGCGAGCTGGGCCCGAAGAAGATTCGCGTCAATATGGTTGTGCCGACGTGGATGTGGGGACCGAACGTCGAGCTGTACGTATCAATGACCGCGAAGCAGCGCAACGTGCCGGAGGACGCGATCAAAGCCAAGATCACGCGGAACATGCCACTCGGCGAGATTCCCGAGGACGGCGATGTCGCGAACGCCGTCGTTTTCTTCTCCTCCGACTATGCCCGGATGCTCACTGGGCAAACACTTTTCGTAAATGCCGGTGAATACTTCCGCTGAGAGGGTGTAAAAGCGTGTCGCACAAGGTGATCGTGTGGGGAACCGGCGTGGTCGGGAAGCTTGTCATCCGTGAGTTGCTCGATCACCCGACGTTCGAGCTGGCCGGGGTGATCGTCCACGATCCGGAAAAGGACGGCCGCGATGTCGGCGACCTCGTGGGTGGTGAGCCGGTCGGTCTGGCGGCGACGACAGACGTCGACGCAGCATTGGCAGTCGATGCCGACGCGGTCGCATACTTCGGCCCCACCGCGGCGTATGCCGACGTGAACATCGCGAACATGTCGAAGGCGCTGCGCGCGGGAAAGCATGTCGTGTCGACGGCCATGACGCCGTTCGTCTATCCGAAAGCGTGCATACCTGCGCTGATCGAGCCACTGGAACAGGCCTGCCGAGATGGCGGAAAGTCGTGCTTCACAACGGGTATCGACCCGGGCTTCGCCAACGACCTCTTCCCGATGACGCTGCTCGGGCTGTGCGGACGCGTCGACAGCGTGCGCGTCCAAGAACTGCTGGACTACGCGACTTACGCAGGTGATTACAGCTCGACGATGGGCTTCGGTGTCCCCGTCGACAAGAAGGCCATTCTCGAAGTTCCGGAGATTCTGGTGTTCGCGTGGGGCCATACGATTCCGATGATCGCGGACGCGGTCGGCGTCGAGTTGGACCGCATCGACACCGTGTACGAGAAATGGCCTGCAACCGAGCCGATCGTCTATCCGTTCGGCGTCATAGAACCGGGCCAGTGCGCGGCGGTCCGTTTCGAGATCCGCGGGTGGGTCGGCGACGAGGCGAAGATCATCATCGAACACGTCAACCGCATCACGAATGCTGCGGCGCCACATTGGCCGACGGCGACTTCGGTCGAGAACGACGCCTACCGCGTCGAGATCAAGGGCAGCCCGAACATCACACAGGAGACCGTGTTTCGCGGCGAACTCGACGGCGACCCGATCACCGGTGGCTGCCTTGCGACCGGTATGCGAGCGGTCAACGCGATCCCCGCACTCGACGACCTAGCGCCCGGAGTGGTGTCCGCACTGGACATTCCGTTGGTTGCCGGGCGCGGCACGATCCGCCAGCACAAGTGAAGCTTCTCCTCACCGGCGCCTTTGGCAACATCGGTTCGCACACGCTGACCGAGTTGCTTCGGCGCGGTCACGACGTGCGGTGCTTCTCGTTGGAAACACCGACAGAGGTCCGGCGGGCACGAGAATTTCGGTCCGTACGCGATATTCGTTGGGCGGATATCCGCGATCCGGTTGCGGTCAACCGCGCAGTGGCCGGCGTCGAGGTGGTGCTGCACTTTGCCGCCATGATTCCGCCCGGGAGCGAGGAACGCCCCGCGGTCGCGAAGCAGGTGAACGTCGACGGCACGGCGAATGTGATTGCGGCATGCGAAATGCAACCCATCCCGCCAAAGTTGGTCTTCGCGTCGACCTTCGATGTCCACGGCAACACTCTCGACAAGCCGCCGCCCCGGCACGTCGACGATCCGTTGGCTGCGATCGACCATTACAGCCAGCACAAGATCGATGGCGAGGCGATGGTCCGCAAGTCCGCGCTGACGTGGTTCATTCCGCGTTTCGCCGACGTGCCGATCATGGGGGCGCGTCGCGCCGAGCCGATCATGTTCGAGATCGGCCTCGACAACCGGATCGAGGTGCTTCATCCCGACGACGCGGCCGTGGCGATGGCGAATGCCCTCGAAACCGACGAGATCTGGGGTAAGACGCTGTTCATCGGCGGTGGCGACGGTTGCCAGGTGACCTACCGGGAGTTCATGACGAAGATGCTCGGCGCGCTCGGGCTCCGACCGCTACCGGACTCCGCGTTCAGCGAAAAGCCCTATGCCACAGACTGGGTCGACACCGCAGAAAGCCAGCGGCTGCTGCGCTACCAGCGCTACGACTTCGACAAGATCACCGCCGACATCGCAGCGACCTTGGGATGGAAGCGCCACGCGATGCCGTTGCTCGGTCCGTTGGTGGCACGGTCGATGCTGCGGCTGTCGCCCTACTACCGTGCGTGAATTTCACCCCGGGGTGGGTGAGACGCGCGCACAGGGTTAGCGCCAGACGTACAGGACCTGCGGCCGACCAGCCTTCCCGTATTCGGTCCGTCGCTGGAGGATTCCGTCGTCAGCCAATTTCTCCAGATAGCGCCACGCCGTCACGCGTGAAACGCCGACCGACTTGCCGACTTCTGTTGCGCCCAAACCATTCGGGGCGGCGCGCACTACCCGCGCGATCTCGTCCGACGTCTGCGGCGCAATGCCTTTCGGGGAAGCAGTGCGTTCTTCCGGGGTGCGAAGCACGCCCATCGCACGGTCGATATCGCGCTGGCTGACCGCTGATTCCCCTTCGGGCAACGCATTTCGAAATTCGAGGTAGCGCTCGAGCTTGTCGCGGAAGGCGGCGAAGGTGAAGGGCTTCAGCAGATAGAGCATCACTCCGTGCGCCACCGCGGACCGCACCATGGCGAGATCGCGCGCCGAGGTGATCGCGATGACGTCCGGACTTGGGCGAACGCCCCCGAGCGCCGCCGCGACGTCGAGACCGCTGGCGTCTGGTAGCCCGATGTCCATGAGTACCAAGTCGATCGGCGTACCCGCTGCGGCGGCCGTGGTCGCTGCGCGCATCGCGTCGCGCCCGGTGTGCACCACGGCGGCGACCTCGAACCCCGACATCCGCTCGACGTAGGTCTGATGCGCCGTCGCGATGAGCTTCTCGTCTTCGACGATCATCACCCGGATCATGATGCGGTCCGGGGGATCGTCACGACCACTTCCGCAGCGGGTTTTCTTTCCGCAGTGATGGTTCCGCGATAGCGGGCGACGAGTTGGCTGACCAGGGCAAGGCCGAGCCCGCGATGATTGTCTTTCGTCGAATAGCCGCGACTCCTCGCCCGTGCGAGGTCGTCGGCCGACATCCCAGGACCGCTGTCGGCCACCTTGACGACGAGCTGTGAATCGACCTCTTGCACAGTCACTTCGACCCACGCATCGGGTGAGGATAACGCCGCGTCGATGGCGTTGTCAGCAAGGTTGCCGATCAGCGTGACAGCCTCGTGCGTGGTGAGCGGGGCAGGGGAGTCGAGTGCGGTGTCGTCGCTGATGGTCAGCTCGACACCGCGTTCCGACGCCTGCCCGACCTTGCCGAGCAGCAGTGCCGCCAACGCCGGTTCCTGGACCGATCCCATCAAGCGGTCGATCAGATGCTGGGAGAGTTCGAGTTCGGCGGTGGCGAATTGGACTGCCTCGTCGTATCGGCCGAGTTCGACCATCGTGATCACTGTGTGCAGCCGATTCGCGGACTCGTGGGCCTGCGATCGTAGCGACTCCGCGAAGCCGCGGACCGAGTCGAGTTCACCGATGACGCCTTCCAGTTCGGTGTGATCGCGGATCGTCAGCACCGTTCCGATGGTGCGGCCCTCCCATTCGACGGGGTCTCGGTTGACCACCAACACCCGATTCGGTGTCACATGCATCTCGTCCCGCACGACGACCGGCGTCAGGACCTGCATCGATTCGGGTAGGTCCGTACGCCGGACCGCTCCCTCGGGCAGATCGAGGAGCCTTCTGGCTTCGTCGTTGACGACTTCGGCGACGTCGGGTGAGCGCGAAGGAAACACCAACAGGCCTTCCCGGATCGAATGCAGTACTGCGTCGTGGTGCTCGTACATGGTCCGCAGCTCGGCGGGGGCCATGCCGAGGGTCTGGCGGCGAAGCCGTCGACTGAGGAGGACGGATCCGATCGTTGCCAAAGCAAGTCCGGCGGCGGTGATTCCGAGGATGACGGGAATTCCGTGCTTGACCTGTTCGCTGATCTTGGCTCGCGTCACGCCGGCTGACACGAGGCCGATGATGGCGCCGTTGTCGTAGATCGGTGTGACCGACCGGATCGACGGACCGAGCGATCCCGTATATGTCTCGGTGAAGGTTTCACCCCGCAGTGCTCGGTCGATGTTGCCGCTGAACGGTTTTCCGATCTGGTCGACGTTCGTATGGGTGAAGCGGGTCCGGTCCGGTGCCATCACGACGATGAAATCCATGCCGGTCGCGATCCGGATTCGTTCGGTCTGTGGTTGCAGAATCGCAGTGGGATCGGGCGAGTGCAGCGCCTCGGCGGTCGATTTGGCCTGCGCGAGGCTGACGGCGATGCCGAGCACCTCCTGGCGGGTGGCGTCGTCGCTGTCGCGGCGGGCGTCGAACACGGCCAGTATCGCGCCCGCGGCGATAACGACCGTCAGGACGGCTAGCTGCAGGATCAGGACTTGCCGCGCGAGCGATACCCGACCCCTGGCCACGTCGCCTCCTTGAAAGTAATGAACGCAATCGTGACTAGCGTCACGTCCCACGGGGAACATTCTCCTCATGAGGCGAAGTGATTCACCTCACTTCGTACCCGGCTCGCGAGAGGAAACGCAATGAGCGCCCCGACCACCCCGAAAGAACAAGGTCAAAAGAAGCATGACCGCACACACTGGCTCTACATGTCGGTGATCGTTGCGGTGTTCGCCGGGATACTCGTCGGCTGGCTCGCGCCAGGCGTCGGCAAGTCGGTGGGCGTGCTCGGCACGATGTTCATCAGCTTGATCAAGATGATGATCAGCCCCGTCATCTTCTGCACGATCGTGCTCGGCATCGGCTCGGTGAAAGCCGCCGCGAGCGTCGGCAAGGTCGGTGGCATCGCACTCGCCTACTTCGTGTCGATGTCGACTGTCGCATTGGGAATCGGCCTGGTGGTCGGCAACATCATCCAACCGGGCAGTGGCCTCGACATCTCGGCGCATGCCAGCGCAGGCGAGAAATATGCCGAAACGGCGCATGGCGCAGGCGGCACGATGGAGTTCCTCCAGAGCATCATCCCAACGTCGCTGCTGTCGTCGCTGACCGCAGGAAGCGTGCTGCAGACGTTGTTCGTCGCGCTTCTCGTCGGGTTCGGGATCCAAGCGCTCGGCAAGACCGGTGAACCGATCCTTCGGGGTATCGGTTCGATCCAGAAACTCGTCTTCCGAATCCTGTCGATGATTCTGTGGCTCGCCCCGATCGGCGCATTCGGCGCCATCGCGAACGTGGTCGGACAGACCGGCCTCAACGCGGTCGTCCAGCTCGGCACCCTGATGCTGGCCTTCTACCTGACCTGCGCAATCTTCGTCTTCGGCGTCCTCGGCCTCATCCTCAAGTGGGTCTCCGGATTCTCGATCTTCCGCCTGGTCCGCTACTTGGCCAGGGAGTACCTGCTCATCGTCGCGACGTCGTCGTCCGAGTCGGCCCTGCCGCGGTTGATCGCAAAGATGGAGCACCTCGGCGTCCAGCGGACCACCGTCGGAGTCGTTGTACCGACCGGCTACTCGTTCAACCTCGACGGCACCGCGATCTACCTGACCATGGCATCGATCTTCATCGCCGACGCGATGGGCCAGCCGCTCGCTCTCGCCGAGCAGTTCTCGCTGCTCGCCTTCATGATCATCGCCTCCAAGGGCGCAGCAGGAGTCAGCGGTGCAGGCCTGGCAACGCTGGCAGGCGGACTGCAGAGCCACCGGCCCGAACTGCTCGACGGAGTCGGCTTGATCGTCGGCATCGACCGGTTCATGTCCGAAGCCCGCGCGGTCACCAACTTCTCCGGCAATGCCGTCGCCACCGTCCTCGTCGGTACCTGGACCAAGACGATCGACAACGCTCAGGTGAAGGCTGTCCTCGCAGGCAAGTTGCCCTTCGACGAGGAACTGATGGTCGACGACCATCTCCCCGAAGACAAGGCTCCCGCCGAAAAGAAGGAGCTCGTCAGCGCCTAGCGGAGCGGTAGAAGAGGGAGTCGCATGCGAATGCGGCTCCCTTTTCGCATGCGCGCTAGCCTGAATTCATGGACCTGACCAATATTGCAGTAAACACACTCGGCGGCGTGCCGACCTCGCTCGGCGAATACAGCGGTCGGGCTGTCCTTCTCGTGAACGTTGCGTCGAAATGTGGCCTCACGCCACAGTATTCGGCGTTGGAGAAGCTCGCGACCGAGTATGCCGACCGCGGCCTCACCGTGATCGGAGCGCCGTGCAATCAGTTCATGGGGCAGGAACCTGGTACGGCAGAAGAGATTCAGACGTTCTGCTCGTCCACCTACGGGGTGACGTTTCCGTTGCTGGAGAAGCTCGAAGTCAACGGTGCCCAGCGCCACCCGATCTACGCCGAGCTCACACAAACGCCTGATGCAGACGGCAAGAGCGGCGACATCCAGTGGAACTTCGAAAAGTTCTTGATCGCACCTGACGGGACCGTGGCGAATCGCTTCCGCCCGCGGACGACACCCGATTCGCCCGAGGTGATCGCAGCGATCGAAGCAATCCTGCCGAACTGAGCGGTTTTCCACCGAATTCGTCCGACAGTCACGCTGCAGGAACTGCGTGTACACCTGCGGATGCGACTGTGAAACCCATGAGCGGTGAACTGATCGTTTCGATTTCGGGGATCAGGGACGAGACCCTTGGGGCAGCGAAGAAATTTGCCGGCGAGATGGATCGGCGCGGCGTACCGCTGTCGCTGCTCGTCGCGCCCCGGCTGAAGGACAAGTACCGCCTCGTCCGCGACGAGCCGACGCAGGAATGGCTGCGCCGACGGCGTGACGACGGCGACTCGATCGTCCTGCACGGCTACGACCAGGCAGCGACGGGCAGGCGAAAGGCGGAGTTCGCCGGCCTGCCCGAGCACGAGGCCAGGTTGCGACTGACTGCGGCCGACCGCGTGATGGAGCAGACCGGCTTGCGGACCAGGCTCTTTGCGGCTCCGCAATGGTCTGCATCGGACGGCGCCATGGCTGTTCTCCCCGACCTCGGCTTCCGGCTCGTCGCCGGGCTGACCGCAGTCCACGACCTCGAACGGTCCACCTCGGTCCGCGCGCGGGTGATCGGCATCGGCGAAGGTTTCCGCGCCGAACCGTGGTGGTGTCGGGCATTGGTCATGGGCTCGGGCCGCATCGCCCGCCGCGGTGGCACATTGCGGCTCGCCGTTTCGGCGAAGCAACTTGGCAGGTCCGGACCGCGCCAAGCGATGCTCGACGCGGTCGACCTCGCGCTGTATCACGGTGCTCACCCGAGCATTTACCGTTGGAGCCCGCTGGCAGCGACCCGCGCTGCGTAAGCCTCACGACGGATGTTCAGCTCAGCGGAGCTGGAGCGATTCCTCTTCTGGCAGCACCTTGAATTCGGTTCCCTCAGGCGCCATTTCGGCTAGCCGCGCGTAGTAGATCCCGCGCCCCGCATCCGAGACCACCTCTTGGTGGATCGGAAAGGCGAAGCGTGGCTTGACCGCTCGTAGATAGTCGACGGTCTCACTGAGCTTCATCCACGGCGCTGCAGCGGGGAGCGCGAGGATGTCGACCGGATACGACGGCACGAACAGCGAGTCGCCGGGATGAAGTAGTTGAGCGGGCTCCTCGGCGGTGCCCACCAGGTAGACGGTGTTGTCGATCACTGGAAGGTCTGGGTGGATGACCGCGTGCCGCCCACCGGCGCCTGTGATTCGCGTCTGCCCGAGTTCGACGACCTGTCCGGAGGCCACGGGGGTCCAGGCGTCACCGAACTGCGCGGCCGACTGCGGATCGGCGAACAGCTTCGCACCGGGATTCGCCTCTATCAATGCAGGTAGGCGTGCTGGGTCGGCATGGTCCGGGTGCTGATGGGTGATGAAGATTGCGTCGAGCCCGTCGATTCCCTCGAAGCCGTGGGAGAAGTTGCCGGGGTCGAAAAGGATCTTCGAATCGTTGGTCTCGACCAGGATGCAGGAGTGTCTGAAATGGCTGACGCGCATGTCTCCACCTTAGGGCCGGTAAACTGCCCGCGTCGGGAGTCTCCACAGCAAAACAACGAGGAGCAGCACGTGGCGCGTGTCGTGGTCGATGTCATGCCGAAGGCCGAGATCTTGGATCCGCAGGGGCAGGCCATCGTCGGCGCGCTACCGCGCCTGGGGTTCGCCGGTGTCTCGGACGTACGGCAGGGAAAGCGGTTCGAGCTCGAGGTCGACGATGCAGTCGACGATGCCGAGCTGGCGAAGATCGCTGAATCACTGCTGTGCAACACGGTGATCGAAGAGTGGAAAGTGACCCGCCTGTCATGACTGCCCGGGTAGGGGTCATCACGTTCCCAGGGACGCTCGATGACGTCGATGCAGCACGTGCGGTCCGGCTCTCGGGCGCCGAGGCGGTCAGCTTGTGGCATGCCGACGCGGATCTCAAAGGCGTCGACGCCGTCATCGTCCCGGGCGGATTCTCGTACGGCGACTACTTGCGGGCCGGCGCGATCGCCCGCTTCGCACCCGTGATGGGCGAAGTGATTCGCGGCGCGCAAGGCGGTTTGCCGGTCCTCGGAATCTGCAACGGCTTCCAGGTGCTGTGCGAATCCGGTTTGCTGCCGGGCGCTTTGACCCGCAACGAAAATCTGCACTTCATCTGCCGTGATCAGTGGCTGACGGTCGCGTCCAACGCGACAGCGTGGTCGTCGCGGTACGAGCCGAATGCGGAGATCCTTGTGCCGCTGAAGTCCGGCGAGGGCCGTTTCCAGGCGCCACAGAAAGTGTTGGACGAACTCGAAGGCGAAGGCCGCGTGGTGTTCCGCTACTCGGGTGAGAATCCGAACGGCTCGCAAAACAGCATCGCCGGAATCACCTCCGCGAACGGCCGTGTCGTGGGGCTGATGCCGCATCCCGAGCACGCGACCGAGGCACTGACCGGGCCGAGCGACGACGGTCTCGGCATGTTCCTCTCGTTGCTCGATTCGCTGGTGTCGGCTTAATCCACGAATGAGTCGGCGTCGCTCACTGCTTCGCCGTAGTGCTCGGTTTCGCATCCTATGGACGTCGCGCGCGACCTCCTACCTCGGCGAATCGCTGGGCTTGGTGGCGTTGCTGGTCCACCTCCAAGGTGCGGCGGCGGCTGCGATCGCCGCAGCGATGCTGTTGTTCGCTGTCGATTTCGTGCCGGGATTGTTCGGTCCGCTCGCAGGCGCGATCGCTGACCGGTTCGACCTGCGCAAGGTGCTGATCGGCTGCGAACTGACCCAAGCCGCGTTCACCGCGATCATCGCCGCCACGCTGCCGCCGCTACCTGTGCTCCTAGTGCTCGTTGTGGTCCGGGGCTTGGCGGCCCAGATCTATCTGCCCGCGTCGCGCAGCGCCGTCCCGTCGATCGTCGACGACAGTGACGTCGAGGCTGCGAATTCGACCCTCGGCGCCGGGACCTACGGAATGGAAGCCGCCGGACCGCTCGGTGCCGCGGCGCTGTTCACCTTTCTCGGAGTGCAGGGACTACTCGTTCTCACCAGCGTCAGCTTCGCGATTGCAGCGTTGGTCCTGCTGGGATTACCTGCACTCGAGCCGGCCGTCGCCGGCCCACACGAGGGGATCATTTCCGCCACCCGCGCGGGCATCGGGTTCTTGTGGTCGACGCCGACGGTCCGAGTTGTCGCGATCGGCTTCTTCGTGGTCGTTGCGCTGACCGGCGTCGACGACGTCGCGCTCGTCTTCTTGGCGAAGGACGCCCTACACAGCTCCGACGCTGCTGCTGCCGCGCTGTACGCGGGTGTCGGAATCGGGCTCGCCATCGGATATCCGTTGCTGGCTCGATACGCCTCGCGCACGTCTGCGCTGGTCCTGCTGATCGTCGGGTTCGCAGTCAGCAGCGCAGGCAACCTGTTGACCGGGCTAGCCGGCGCGGTGGTCGCGGCGCTGCTGATTCAGGTGATCCGCGGGCTCGGGCTCGCCGCGCTCGACGTCGGCGTCAACACCTACCTACAACGGACCGTGCCGAGAGAAGTACTCGGCCGCGTGTTCGGCACCGTCTACGGCCTCGTCGGCGTCGCGGCAGGCGCGTCGTATCTGCTGGGTGGAGTGCTGCTGTCGCTCACCGACGCGCCGACGACTCTCGTCGTATCCGGAGCCAGCGCGTTGCTCGCGACCGCGATCACGGCACTCGCGCTGCGGCGCGTCACGCAGCCGTCTTGAACGGATCGTGATCGGCCAGAAGCTTTTCCAGTCGCGCCTCGTCGATTCGCTCACGCACCGTGTCGCGCTCGGTCTGGTCGCGAATCACCTTGGCGAGGGTGAAGCAGCTCGTCACGAGGAACAATGCGGACATGATGAGGAAGCTCTTCTGCCACGCGTCGATCGGCAGGTAATAGATCCCACCGATGGTGCCGGTGAGGCTGACTCCGAACGCGAGAATGGCTTGTAGATAAAAGGCAGCGGTGTTGGTGGACTTCGGTTTCGGTGTGGTCATGCGCGAATTCTGCCGATCGCCGATGAGGGACAACTGAGTACGACTACTCGAGTGGCCCTGGGTACTTTGCTCCTATTGCCTAGGATCGCAGTCATGCCAGCCACGCTCGCCAGTGCAAATGGATTGTGCGCGTTCGTCGACGCGTCCCCGTCGCCGTTCCACGTCTGCGAAACCGCCGCCGCCGAGTTGGTGCGTCACGACTTCGTCGAACTCGCGGAAGCCGACGCCTGGCCGACCGAGGCAGGCCGCTACTACGTCATCCGCGGCGGATCGTTGGTCGCGTGGAGCACCGACAGCTCCGCGCAGGGATTTCGGATCGTCGGCGGCCATACCGACAGCCCCAATCTGCGCGTCAAGCAGCATCCCGACCTGACGTCCGCGGGATGGCAGCTCGTCGGACTGGAGCCGTACGGCGGCGCGTGGCTCAACTCGTGGCTCGATCGCGAACTCGGGTTGTCCGGACGATTGGCAGTACGGACGGGCAATGGCGTCGAGCAGAAACTCGTCCGCATCGACCGCGCGGTCCTGCGGGTGCCGCAGCTCGCCATTCACCTCAGCGAGGACCGCAAGGGCGTGCACCTCGACCCACAACGCCACCTCAACGGGATCTGGGGGACCGGCAGCTCGCCTTCCCTGATCGAGTTCGTCAGTGCCGAAGCCGGCGTGGCGGCCGACTCGGTACTGGGGTGGGAGTTGATGACGCACGATCTGGCGCCCAGTTGCGTGACCGGTGTCGAATCGGAGCTGGTCAGCGCGCCACGGCTGGACAATCAGGGAACCTGCTACGCCGGACTGCATGCGCTGCTGGCCGCGGCCGACAATCCTGGTCCGTCGACGCCGGTGCTCGCGTTGTTCGACCACGAGGAGGTCGGCAGTGGTTCGGACCGAGGCGCCCAGTCGGACCTGCTCGGCACCGTTCTCGAGCGCATCGTGCTGAATCGTGGCGGCGATCGCCAAGACTTCATGCGGGCGATGGCGGCGTCGATCTGTGCCTCCGGCGACATGGCCCATGCAACACATCCGAACTACCCGGAGCGCCACGAGCCTGCACACCGGATATCGATCAACGGCGGTCCGGTGCTGAAGGTGAATCAGAACCTGCGGTACGCGACGGACGCGGTCGGGGCCGGCGCTTTCGCCCTCGCGTGCGAGCAAGCCGGGGTGCCGTTGCAGCGGTACGTCCATCGCGCGGATCTGCCGTGCGGCTCCACGATCGGACCGATCACGGCTGCGCGGACCGGACTGTCCACGGTCGACGTCGGTGCAGCTCAGCTCGCCATGCACAGCGCCCGCGAGCTGATGGGCGCCGACGACGTCAAGGCCTACTCCGACGCGCTGGGGGCGTTTCTGGCGCCTGGGTAGTGGTCGGTGGTGCGTGGAAGCCCTCACGGCCCGGTGACCTGGAAAGTGGCCGACTAGACTCTCTTCGAGGCTCCACGCCCGCAGGACCGAAAGGACGCCACTCTCCGTGACTACGCAGGTCGATACCGTCAGCGCAGCCGCAGCATCTCCCGACAACCCGCAGCCGTACAAAGAGCTCGGTCTCAAGGACGACGAGTATGTGCGGATCAAGGAGATCCTCGGTCGCCGGCCGACTGATGCCGAGCTCGCGATGTACTCGGTGATGTGGAGCGAGCACTGCTCGTACAAGTCGTCGAAGGTGCATCTGCGCTACTTCGGTGAAACCACGACCGACGAGATGCGGGCCTCGATGCTCGCGGGCATCGGCGAGAACGCGGGCGTCGTCGACGTCGGCGACGGCTGGGCAGTCACGTTCAAGGTCGAAAGCCACAATCACCCGTCCTATGTCGAGCCCTATCAGGGTGCGGCGACCGGAGTCGGCGGCATCGTGCGCGACATCATGGCGATGGGCGCGCGGCCGATCGCGGTCATGGATCAGCTTCGCTTCGGTGCCGCGGATGCTCCCGATACCCGTCGCGTGGTCGACGGTGTCGTGCGCGGTGTCGGCGGCTACGGCAACTCGCTCGGGCTGCCGAATGTCGGCGGCGAGACCGTCTTCGACGAATCCTATGCAGGAAACCCGCTGGTGAATGCGCTGTGCGCAGGCGTCATGCGAGTCGAGGACCTGCATCTTGCATTCGCGTCCGGAGCGGGCAACAAGATCATTCTGTTCGGCGCGCGGACTGGCCTCGACGGAATCGGTGGCGTATCGGTCCTGGCGAGCGACACGTTCTCCGGTGACGAGTCCGGCACAGGTCGCAAGAAGCTGCCTGCGGTTCAGGTCGGCGACCCGTTCACCGAGAAGGTGCTGATCGAGTGTTGCCTCGATCTGTATGCCGCCAAGCTGGTCGTCGGTATTCAGGATCTCGGTGGCGCTGGATTGTCTTGCGCCACTTCTGAACTGGCTGCTGCTGGTGACGGTGGTATGCATATCGATCTGGACAAGGTGCCGCTGCGGGCGACGAATATGACGCCGGCCGAGGTGCTGTCGAGCGAGTCGCAAGAGCGCATGTGCGCCGTCGTCACACCGGAGAACGTGGATGCGTTCATGGCGGTCTGCAAGAAGTGGGACGTGCTGGCCACGGTCATCGGCGAGGTCACCGACGGCGACCATCTTGTCATTTCCTGGAATGGCGAGACCGTCGTGGACGTGCCGCCGCGCACGGTCGCGCACGAGGGTCCCGTCTACACCCGGCCCGTCGAACGGCCGGCCGATCAGGACGATCTGATTGCCGCATCGCCGGATTCGCTGCCCCGCCCGTCAACTCCTGACGAACTGCGCGCGACCCTGCTGCAGATGCTCGGCAGTCCGCAATTATGCAGTCGCCGTTGGATAGTCGAGCAGTACGACCGCTACGTCCGGGGTAACACGGTCCTCGCCGAGCACGCCGATGCGGGCGTGATCCGGATCGACGAGGAAACCGGTCGGGGTATTGCCTTGGCAACGGATGCGTCCGGCCGCTATACGAAGCTCGACCCGTACACCGGTGCGCAGTTGGCGCTGGCCGAGGCGTTCCGCAACGTCGCCACCACAGGCGCCACCCCGAAAGCAGTGACCAACTGCCTCAACTTCGGCTCGCCCGAAGATCCCGGCGTGATGTGGCAGTTCCAGCAAGCTGTGCGTGGTCTCGCGGATGGCTGTGCGACGCTTGGCATTCCGGTGACGGGCGGCAACGTCAGTTTCTACAACCAGACCGGTCGGACGCCGATCCTGCCGACGCCAGTCGTCGGTGTGCTCGGTGTCATCGACGACGTGCACCGGCGCATTCCGACCGGCATCGGCCACGAGTTGGGGGAGACCCTGATTCTGCTCGGCGATACCCACGACGAATTCGGCGGATCGATCTGGGCCCAGGTCGCGCACGATCACCTCGGTGGCGTACCGCCGAAGGTCGACTTCGCTCGTGAGCAACTGCTCGCCGAGATTCTGCTTGCGGGTTCGCGCGACGGCATGATCAGCGCTGCGCACGACCTGTCGGAAGGTGGTCTCGCGCAGACCGTCGTCGAAGCAGCCCTCGCGGGCGAAACTGGTTGCCGGATAATCCTTCCCGAGGGTGCCGACCCATTTGTCGCGTTGTTCTCCGAATCGGCTGGCCGCGTGTTGGTCGCCGTTCCGCGCACGGAGGAAACGCGGTTCACGAAGATGTGTGACGCACGGTCGATGCCGTGGGTGCGCATCGGCGTGGTCGACCAAGGCTCCGACTCCGTGGAGGTCCAGGGCGTGTTCGACGTGCCCCTCACCGAATTGCGCACGACGTTCGAGGCAACGCTGCCCGCGTTGTTCGGGACGCACGCGGATTGACCATCGCTACCGTCGAACAGAGCCCCGCGCGCCGCGTCGCGCGGCGGCTCTCGCGGGTCGGGCGTGCGATAGATCTGAACTTCGTCGGACTTGTCGTTGCCGGCATCTTCTTCGCGTGGTCGGTGACTCCATCACTGCTGCCGCGGGATTGGATGTTTCAAGGGCTGATCAGCGGGATCAACGCTGCGCTGGGTTATGGCCTCGGGTGTGTGTTGGAATGGCTGTTCCGCAGGCTGATTCGGCCGCGATTGCGCATATCGGCGCCGCCGCAATGGGTTTCGTTCAGTCTGAAGGTAGCGATCCTGGTGACCGTGCTCGGCGGCGCTGCCTACATGCTGGTGCTGGCTGCGCAATGGCAACGGCACCAATCGACGCTCATGGGCATGGTCGGCACGACGACACCTGCGTACTTTCGTACGGGCGCACTGAGTTTCGTCGTCATCACTGCTATTGTCGCGGCGTTTCGCATGGTCCGCAGGATTGTGCGGTGGAATGCGAAGCTGTTGAATCGATGGATTCGCATTCCGAGATCGGTTGCGCCGACCGTAGGTTCGTTCGTCGTCGTCGTAGTTGCCGTGACGTTGTTCAACGGTGTTCTCGCGCGCGGGTTCTTCGCCGCAGCCAACTCGTTGTTCAGCATTCGCAACGATCAGACGTCGCCTGCCGCTGTGCAGCCCCAAGGGCCTGAGCGGTCCGGGAGTCCGTCTTCGCTGATTCCGTGGAAGACGCTCGGTTCCGAAGGTCGCTGGTTCGTATCGCAGGGCCTGGACGCAGGGCTGATCGGACTCACGACAGGTAAGGCAGCGAAGGAGCCGATTCGGGTGTACTCGGGCCTCGAGTCCGCGAATGGCCCAGCGGCACAGGCGGATCTCGCGGTCGCCGAGCTGGAGCGGACGCACGCCTTCGACCGAAAAGTGCTCGTCGTCATCACAACGACGGGTACCGGGTGGGTGAACTCGACGGCGGCGTCGGCGATAGAGCTGATGTACGGCGGCGACACGGCGATTGTCGCGACGCAGTATTCGTATCTGCCGAGCGTGCTGTCGTTTCTTGCCGACCGCACGAAGGTTGCAGAGGCAGGCGCGATCTTGTTCGACAAGGTCTACGAACACTGGGCGCAACGCCCGGAGGAACTTCGGCCGAAGTTGCTCGTGTACGGGGAGAGCCTCGGGTCGCAGGGTTCCGAGGCTGCGTTCGACGGGATCGGGGAATTGCGGTCCAAGGTCGACGGTGCGCTGTGGGTGGGCCCGCCGAACTCGAATCGTATTTGGGGGCAATTCGTTTCGCGCCGCGACCCAGGAAGTCCCGAGGTCGAGCCGGTCTACGCCGACGGCTTGGTCGTGCGATTCGGCGGCGATGAGGAAGACCTGGAACAGCCGCCGAGACCGTGGCTGATGCCACGCGTGGCGTATCTGCAGCATCCGTCGGATCCGATTGTGTGGTGGTCGCCGGACCTGCTGTTCTCGCGCCCGGACTGGTTGTCCGAGCCACGCGGCGCCGACGTGACCAACGAGGTCACCTGGCGGCCCGTCGTCACCTTCTGGCAGGTGGCTGCCGACCTGACCAATGCAACCTCGGTGCCCGCCGGTCACGGTCACCGGTACGGGACGTTGGTACTCGACGCGTGGGTCGCGTTGTTGCCGCCGCCGGATTGGACGCAGGCCGACACCGAACGAGTCCGCGCCGTGCTCGATGCGTTGGACGAGCAAGAGCAAGAAGCGAAATGACTGGTCGCGTCGTGGCGTGTGCAGCAATCGCCGTTCCGCTGCTGTGGAGCAACTGGGCCTTGCCCGCCGCCGGGCTCGGTCCGCGCGGCCGCACGTTCGCGAACGCCTGCTTCGCCACGGGCTACGGGCTCGCGCTGGGCAGGCGGGTGCCGTGGCTGACGCGGGACGGCCTGGTCGTCGGGGCTGCAGCGGCCGTAGCGCCGCTGGCGGGCTATGGGGTCGTCGCATCGCTGCCTGCTGCTCGGGCGGCCGTCGGCGAGGCGCCGCGTGACGACCTTGCCGAGTGGACGCTGGTGCACATTCCGATCGGCACGGTCTATGCCGAGGAGCTGATCTTCCGTGGCACCTTGGATCCATTGCTGGAGAACGTGTTCGGGCCGCAGGTCGGTGGTGTGCTCGGTGCGGCGACGTTCGGCCTGTGGCACATCCAGCCTGCGCGGGTAGCGGAGCAGAATGTGGTCGGGACCGTTGTCGCCACCAGCCTCGCGGGCCTGGTGTTCGGCTGGCTGCGGCATCGAGGTGGCAGCGTCGTCGCACCGGCTTTGCTCCATTTCGCCCTCAATGTGGGTGGGGCAGTGCTGGCGTCGAAGGTCCAGTCGTGAGCGATCTTCGCGCTGACCTTCTCGCCGTGGCGGAGTGGCTGCGCGACGAAGCGACCCCCGCCCCGGACCGGAAAGTGCTGGCAGCTGCTGTACGCACCAGCGCCCGTGCGTTGGCAAAAGACGCGCCGGGCAAGTCGGTGGAGGTCCGAGTCCCGCCTTTCGTTGCAGTGCAATGCATTTCCGGACCGCGGCACACCAGAGGAACGCCACCCAATGTTGTCGAGACCGACGCCCGGACCTGGTTGCTCCTCGCCACCGGTCTCCTGACCTTCGAGAAAGCAGTCGAGGAAACCAGGGTCATGGCATCGGGGAGCCGGGCGAGCGAGGTCGCGCAGTGGCTCCCGCTCCTACCCTTGTGAGTCTTTTTGGAGTCCAGGGACTCCTAAAAGACTCACGAGGGTTGGTTTAGGGGTTCGCCGGTCGTGCCGCGGTGGAAGCCTTTGCGGTCGTAGATGCGGGTGGCGATAATTCCGATGGCCATGCCGAAGATCAGGCCTGCCAATGTTTTCCAGAAGGCGTTCAGCAAGCCGGAGTCGTAGCGCGCGTCGTAGAACAGAATTGCTCGCGTGCCGATGAACACCTGATGCAGCGGTTCGAAGTTCGCGAGCCAACCGAAGAACGGTGGTTGGCCCTCCAGCGGGACCGTACCGCCCGACGACGGGACGCCGAGAATGATGAACACGATCAGGTTGACGATCAGCCCTGCGGAGCCCAGAGCGGCCATGACGGCGGTCGCCGAAATTCCGACCGCGGTGATCGCGAAGGCCCCATAAGCGAACAGGGCTCCAGGCCGCGACATCGGCATGTCGAGCAGAGCGCCGATGCCGACGTAGATACCTGAGACCACGATCCCGAGCACAAGCATGAGCGCCCACTTCACCATCAAGGTGTGGAAGCGCGACACTCGGACCGACGGGTTGTAGATGTACCAGGGACCCATCTCGGCGGGTGCGAAGCCCAGCTGGGCATCGACCAGTTGGCTGACGATCATCGACCCGGTGAAACCGGCCAAGAGCAGCAGCAACGCGTAGTAGAACGGCGCGAGCCCGTTGCCGGTGCCATCGGGTAGAGCGTTGTAAGCGACGGTGTCGACCGCGATGGGCTCGGTCAACACCAGCTTGCTTGCACCGGAGATCGGGGTGCCCTTCAGCTCGGCCAGCACCGACTCGGTCAATTGCTTGCCGACGGTCTCGTTCACCTTGGTCGTCGCCTGGTCGAAGATCTGGGTGACGATTCCAACGGCGAACGGGCCTGCACGGGGATTGGTATTGATCGTCACGGCCGGTTTCTGAATGTCTTCGCCCGGCGCAACGCTCGTGATTCCGAGGATGTGCAGTCGCTTGCTGAAGTCGCTCGGAATGATCAGTGCGCCGTAGACCTCACCCTTGCGCATCAAGGACTGGGCTTCGCCGATCCCGACATGGCGAATATCGATCTGATTTTTGTCGACGCCGTTGACGAGCGCGTCGGTGATCTGGTCGCCGAAGTTCTCGCGTTTGTCGCCCGCAACGGAGGTGAACGTCTCGCCGTCGTCCTGGTTGACGACCGCGATCGGAAAGTCGTGCAGGTTCTTCTTCGGGTCCAGGATGCTGTCCAGATAGAGCACGCCGAGCAGCGCCATCACGAAGCTGACCACCAATATTGGGGCCAACCACAGCTTGGGTTCGCGCAATGCTCGAAGAGTCTCGGACCCCGCCGTATCCTCGCTCGTCACAGTGCGAGACGGTAGCAAGGAATCCGACGCGGACGCCGATCTTCGGCAACACGCCGCAGGAACGTGATTTGCCTGACATTCGCTCGGCAAACCCGCAGGTGCCGCACGTTGAGCAGGCGTGCTTGGCTGGCGGAGATACAGATCACCCGTAGACTCGCTGGTGCCCCCCTCGTCCAGCCGCCAAAGGGAGCGCAAGGTGACTTCAGCCGATCCATCGGTCAACAGTCCAGCCCGCCAACTCGATCAGCCTGAAAATGAGCCGCGCGAAGAATGCGGAGTTTTCGGCGTCTGGGCGCCTGGCGAGGACGTCGCAAAGCTCACGTACTACGGCCTCTACGCGCTGCAGCACCGTGGGCAGGAGGCTGCTGGAATCGCGGTCGCCGACGGCTCACAAGTGCTGGTGTTCAAGGATCTGGGCCTGGTCAGTCAGGTCTTCGATGAGCAGACGCTCGCCGCAATGCCCGGGCACGTCGCGATCGGCCACTGCAGGTACTCGACGACGGGCTCCACGAACTGGGAGAACGCGCAGCCGGTCTTCAGGACGACGGCGGTCGGCACCGGTTTGGCGCTCGGCCACAACGGAAACCTCGTCAACACTGCTGAGCTGGCGAGCAAGGCGCGCGAAGCGGGCCTCATCAACGAACGTCGAGCGATCGCCGCCTCGTCCGACTCGGACATCATGGGTGCGCTGCTGGCGTTCGCCGCCGCTGACAGCACCATCGAGCAGGCCGCGCTGCAGCTGCTCCCCACATTCCGTGGTGCTTTCTGTTTGACCTTCATGGACGAAAACACCTTGTATGCCGCACGCGATCCTTACGGCGTGCGGCCTTTGTGTCTCGGGCGGCTGGACCGTGGTTGGGTCGTCGCCAGCGAGACCGCAGCGCTGGACATCGTCGGAGCCTCGTTCGTCCGCGAGATCGAGCCGGGTGAGCTGCTGGCGATCGACGCAGACGGCGTGCGCTCCTCACGGTTCGCCAACCCGGAGCCCAAGGGTTGCGTCTTCGAATACGTCTACCTCGCGCGTCCCGACAGCGTGATCGCGGGACGGTCCGTGCATGGCGCCCGCGTCGACATCGGTCGTCGCCTCGCCAAAGAGCATCCTGCCGACGGCGACCTGGTCATCCCCGTTCCGGAGTCCGGCACCCCGGCCGCCGTTGGGTACGCGCAAGCTTCGGGCATTCCGTACGGCCAAGGTTTGATGAAGAACGCCTATGTCGGGCGCACGTTCATTCAGCCGTCGCAGACCATCCGTCAGCTCGGCATCAGGCTCAAGCTCAACCCGCTCAAGGAAGTGATCCGCGGTAAGCGCTTGGTTGTCGTCGACGACTCCATCGTTCGCGGCAACACCCAACGTGCGTTGATCCGCATGCTGCGGGAGGCCGGCGCACTGGAGATCCACGTGCGGATTGCGTCGCCGCCGGTGAAATGGCCCTGCTTCTACGGGATCGACTTCGCCTCGCCGGCCGAATTGATTGCCAACAGCGCGGACACGATGGCTGAAATGCTCGAAGGCGTCCGCCGCTCCATCGGCGCGGACACCCTCGGCTACATCTCGATCGACGGGATGATCGCCGCCACCGAGCAGCCGAAGAGCCGGTTGTGCTCGGCGTGCTTCGACGGCGAGTACCCGATCGCCCTTCCGAAGGAAATGATCAGCAAGAATCTGCTCGAAGGCATCGGCGCAGGGACCACCGACGCGAACGTGAGCGCACTGAGCAGGCCCTGAGCTGAAGCCGTGGAATTGCCGTCGGATACCGACGGATAATCCACACAAACGGGCGTACCGTCGCCTGTCATGCGAACGACAACTCTCGAAGCGGTCGGCCTCATCGCGAGCTTGACCCTGTTCTCGGCTGCCTGTGGCAGCGGCCGGACCGACGAAGACGCGTCCGGTCCGGCGCCGATGGTGGTGGGAACGACCGACAAGATCGTCACCCTCGACCCCGCGGGCGCGTACGACAACGGATCGTTCACGCCGATGAACCAGATCTACCCGTACTTGATGAATTCCGTTCCGGGAGATGCGGGTCTCAAGCCTGACGTCGCGGAGAAATGCGAGTTCACGCAGCCCGTCGTCTACACCTGCACACTCAAACCGGGGTTGAAGTTCGCCAACGGTCATCCGTTGACCGCCGCGAGCGTGAAGCACTCCTACGACCGGATCGTGAAGATCAACGACCCCAACGGCCCGATTTCGCTGCTCACCCAGCTCGACCACACCGACGCCGTCAACGAGACGACCGTGGCGTTCACCCTGAAGAACCCCAACGATCAGACGTTCCCACAAGTCCTCGCCACGAATGCGGGTCCGATCGTCGACGAGCAGGTTTTTCCCGCCGACAAATTGCTCGACGACAACGAGATCGTGAAGGCCAAGCCGTTCGCCGGTCCGTTCACGATCGAGACGTACAAGAAGAATCAGCTCGTCGACTACAAGGCCAACCCGGACTACGCGGGCGTACTCGGTAAGCCCAGGTCCGAGAACGTCATCGCCAAGTACTACGCGAGCGCGCAGTCTCTGAAAGAGGATGTGCAGAAGAACACGGTCGACGTCGGATTCCGGTCGTTCACGCCGACCGACATCGACTCCCTGCGGGGGAGCGACAAGGTCACTGTGTACGAGGGCCCCGGTGGCGAGCTGCGCTACATCGTGTTCAACCTCAACACGATGCCCGGCGCCACCCCGGAACAGAAGTTGGCCGTTCGCAAAGCGATCGCGTCGTCGGTCGACCGAGATGCGTTGTCGCGCAACGTCTACAAGGGCACGTACACGCCGGCGTACTCGTCGGTTCCGCCCGGCGTTCCAGGCTCCGTCGAGTCGTACAAAGACGTCTACGGAGCAACGCCGAACAAGGATGCCGCGGCGAAGTTCCTGGCCGATGCCGGTATGCCGTTGCCGGTCGAGATCAATCTGCAGTACAACATGGATCACTACGGCAGCAGCAGCGACGAGGAGTACGCCGCGGTCAAGTCGCAGCTCGAGGGCACTGGACTGTTCAAGGTCAATCTGCAGCAGACGGAATGGGTGACCTACCAGAAGGAGCGGACCCAGGACGCCTACCCCGTGTACCAACTCGGGTGGTTCCCCGACTTCCCGGATGCGGACAACTATCTGACGCCGTTCTTCGCGCCGAACAACTTCCTGCAATCGCATTTCGACGACAAGTTCATCGCCGATCTGATCGTGAAAGAAACGACCGAGCCGGATTTCGCGAAGCGCACGGACCTGCTGCGGCAAATTCAGGACGTGCTCGCCCGAGACCACATTCCGATGCTTCCCCTGTTGTCCGGCAAGCAGATTGCAGTCGCGGCCAAGAATGTCGAAGGAGTCCCCGAGACGTTGGACGCGTCGTTCAAGTTCCGGTACACGGTGCTGTCCAAGCACTGACCCGTCGTCGTGACTACTCGCGTCGGTGAGCGCTCGCGCAGGGCGGCGCTCGCTCGCTATCTTGCGGTGCGGTTCTGCTTGATCATTCCGACCGCGTGGATCCTCGTGACCGTTGTGTTCTTCCTCATGCGCGTCGTCGGTGACCCGATCAGCGCCAGCATGGGTGGGCGCCTCACGGCCGAGCAGATCAACGAGCGCAAGGAAGCAGCCGGACTCAATCGTCCACTGCTGTCTCAGTATTGGGAATATCTGGCCGGCCTGTTGCGTGGTGATTTCGGCCGGTCGGCGGACAACCGCGAGATCAGCGACGTGATTCGGGTCGACGGCGCAGCCACCTTGGAACTGGTCTTCTGGGCGCTGCTCGTCGCGTTCGCGGTCGGGATTCCGTTGGGGCGCTACGCAGCAAGTCACCGTGACAAAGCCGCCGACGTGGCGCTGCGGCTCTTCGCGATTCTGGCGTATGTAGCGCCGGTGTTCTTCGTCGGCCTGTTGCTGAAATTGCTGTTTGCGGTCGAGCTGGGTTGGCTCCCTGCCGGGGGGCGGGCGAGCGCACCGGTCGAACTTGCGCTGCAACATGTTTCGCCGAAAACCAACATTATGATCGTCGACGCCATCCTGTACGGCAACCTCGATTACATCGGCGACGTCTTGAAACATGCGGTCCTGCCTGCGCTTGCGCTCGGTCTGCTCACAGCGGGCGTGTTCCTGCGGCTGGTGCGCGTGAACCTGCTGCAGACTCTGCGAAGCGGCTACGTCGAAGCTGCGCGGGCGCGCGGCCTGTCGCAGCGCGTGGTCACCGGTCGCCATGCGTTCAGGAACGCGATGATTCCCGTCGTGACCGTCATGGGTCTCTACATCGCCATGCACCTGGGTGGGGCGGTGCTGACCGAGACGACCTTCGAATGGAAGGGCCTCGGTTATCAGCTTGCCGAGTATTTGAAAGCCCGCGATTTCATTGCTGTGCAAGGGATTGTCGCGTTCATCGCGCTAGTGGTGGCATTCATGAGCTTCTTCGTCGATGTTGTGGTTGCCCTGATCGATCCGCGGGTGCGGTTCTGATGCAAGCGCGCGGGCTGCGGCTGTTCTCGATGACCTCCGGTCTGCAGCGGGTGACGCTGCTCGTCGGCCTTGGCCTGATCGCTCTCTTCGTGTTGTCCGCAGTGTTCGCCCCGCTCCTGGCACCGTACGGACTGTCGCAAAATTCCTCCGACGGTGTGGATTTCGTCCGGCAACAGGCTCCGTCGGCCGAGCATTGGTTCGGGACCTCGGTGCGCGGGGAGGACGTGTTCTCGCGAGTTCTCTTCGGCGCTCGGACCGCCTTGCTCGTCATCGCGCTCTCGCTCGTCCTGTCGATCGTCGTCGGCGTGCCTTTGGGTTTGGCGTCGGGCTACATCGGGCGCTGGCCTGATCGGGTGTTGTCGCTGTTCATGGATGCGATGTACGCCTTTCCGTCGTTGTTGCTCGCGATCGTGGTGTCGATCGTCGTCGCGGGAGGCAATTCGAGTGCGTTCGGCGGCGTGCTCTCCGCGGCAATAGCGGTCACCGCAGTCTTTGTCCCGCAATACTTTCGGGTTGTTCGAAATGCAACGGTCGCGGTCAAGCAGGAACCGTTCGTCGATGCGGCGCGAGTGATCGGCGCATCGAACAGCCGAATCATGTTCCGCCACATCCTCGCCAACGTGACCCAGTCGCTTCCGGTTGTCGCCACGCTCAACGGCGCGGAGGCGATCCTGACTCTGGCCGGCCTTGGCTTCCTCGGCTTCGGGATCGAGCCGACCGCTGCGGCAGAGTGGGGCTACGACTTGAACAAGGCGCTGGCCGACGTATCCAACGGAATCTGGTGGACAGGAGTGTTTCCCGGCGTGGCCATCGTCCTGGTAGGGCTCGGTATGACGATGGTGGGGGAGAGCCTCGACGAAGGCTTCAATCCGATGCTGCGCACGAGGCGGCAGGTGCAATGACCGAGCCTGCGCTGACCGTTCAGTCCTTGACGGTCGTCTTCGCCACCGACGCCGGACCTGTCGATGCGGTGACCGATGTGTCTTTCGACGTACAGCCGGGCGAGGTCCTGGCGATCGTCGGTGAATCGGGCTCGGGGAAGTCGGTCAGCTCACGGTCCGCGATCGGCCTCCTGCCGCCGACCGCGCACGTCGACGGTCTGGTTCGTGTTGGCACGCACACGATTACCGCGATGTCCGAACGCGAACTGACCGCGATTCGTGGCGGTGACGTGTCGATGGTCTTTCAAGAGCCCGGTCTCGCTCTCGATCCGTTGTTCACTGTCGGCTACCAGATCGGCGAGGCGGTCCGGGCGCATTCGTCGGTGGGACGAAAAGCCGCAAAGGCGAGGGCTGTCGAACTGCTGGAGCTGGTCGGCTTGCCGGATCCGGAGCATCGCGTGGATTTCTATCCGCATGAATTGTCGGGCGGGCAGAAGCAGCGGGTGATGATCGCGATCGCGATTGCGTGTGAGCCCAAAGTGATCATCGCCGACGAACCGACGACGGCGCTCGACGTCACGGTCGCGGCCGAAATCCTCGTTCTGCTCCGTGAGCTGCGCGACCGAACCGGCTGCGCACTCGTGTTGATCACCCACAACATGGGTGTCGTCGCCGACCTCGCCGACCGCGTCGTGGTGATGAAAGACGGGCGCATCGTCGAGCAGGCGCCGGTCGAGCAACTGTTCGCCCGACCAGCGAACGACTACACGAGAGCGCTACTCGTTGCGGTCCCGCACTTGGGTTCTCGATCGGACGAGGTCGAGGACCATTCGAGCGCCGAGACAGTGCTCGACGTCGAGCACCTGACCGTTCGGTTCCCGGGAGCGCTCGGCCGACCGGCTTTCACGGCGGTCGATGACGTGAGTTTCACCATCGCGCGGGGCGAGACGCTGGGGTTGGTCGGTGAGTCCGGCTCCGGCAAGACCACCATCGGGCGCTGCGTCGTCGGACTGCAGCGGCCGACGGCGGGAGCGATCAAGGTCCTCGGCGCGAACATCGCGGGGCTCAGGGAGCGGGATCTTCGACCCGTGCGGCGCCGGTTGGGCGTCGTCTTCCAAGATCCTGCAACGTCGTTGAACCCCCGCCTCACGGTCGGCGAGGCCATTGCGGAACCGCTGATCGTGCACAAGGTCGGGCGAGCTGCTGTGCGCGCCAAGGTCACCCAGCTCATCGACGACGTGCAACTGCCCAAGGACATCAGCGGACGCTATCCACACGAACTCTCCGGCGGTCAGCGTCAACGCGTCAGCTTGGCGAGGGCGTTGGCATTGCAGCCGGACCTGTTGATCGCTGACGAACCGACGAGCGCGCTCGATGTGTCTGTCCAAGCCAAGATTCTCGAGCTGTTCGAGCAGCTGCAAGCCGAATGCCAGTTCGCCTGCCTCTTCATCAGCCACGACCTCGCCGTTGTCGATCTGCTCGCCGATCGCGTCGTCGTCTGCAAGAGCGGCACGATCGTCGAGGAAGGGACCCGGACGGCCGTGTTGGGTCACCCGACGCACGACTACACCCGGCGCCTCGTCGCCGCTGTGCCCGTGCCCGATCCCGTCGAGCAGCGCCGCCGTCGGATGGCTAATGCCCACCTTTCCGGCGGTGCTCAGGCATAGCCGGCGTCGATTGCACGGCCGCTTCGAGTAGCGCTTTCGAGGTCCACAGCAGCGTCTCCGCCGCTTCGGCGCGGGGCATGCCTGCGATGTCGACCAGCCACAGAAACGCCTCGATACCGGTCGCGGAGCGAATTGCGCAGGCGAGGCGATGCGGGTCGACGTGAGGTGTGGTTGCGCGGAGGGGCTCGAGCGCTTCTTCGATCCAGCCGATCGCGCGACCTCGTCGAAGGAGCGGCCGCTCGGACTGGTCGGGTTCGAGGGAGAGCCGCAATGAGGTGCGCAACGCAGGCTCCCACTCGACCGTGATCCTGATTGCCTGGCGCATCACGAGGTCGAGGCGCTCGCGGACGTCGGTTGGCGCGTCCGGCGGGAGGAGCGATGCCATGTCGATCTCGGGGTGCGCGGCGACCAGAAGGCCGCGCTGGTTGGGGAAATATCGATATGCCGTGGTGCGGGAGATCCCCGCAGCCGCCGCGGCTTGCTCGACGGTCGGGGTCAGCCCGTCCGCGAGCAAGGTCTGCGCTGCGGTGACCAGCGCCTTACGGGTCCGCGACTTCTGCCGCGTTCGGCCTTCGCGCTCATATGGTACTTCGGTGTCCATTACGGTATCTTAGTACCATATCCGGCGGAACAGGTCGTACCGGTCGAGCGAGGGTCCCACCATGAGCGACGATCCGATTGTCACCAACCCAGATCTCTACACCGTGATCTTCGAGAACGAGCGGGTCCGTGTGCTCGAATATCGCGACAAACCAGGCAATCGCACAGCGCCGCACGGGCATCCGGATTCGGTGATGTATCCCCTCGGTTCCTTTCGTCGCCGCATCACGTCAGGGGGTCGGAGCGTCGAAGTCGAACTGACTGCCGGCCAAGCCCGATGGGTGGCGGCGCAAGAGCATTGGGGCGAGAACATCGGGGAGTCCGATTCGCATGCATTGTTCATCGAATTGAAGGAACCCGATCCAGGAAGAAATCGGCAGAGTGTCCAACCGATCGGCCCCTCCGAGTGACTCTGTACAGCGGATAGGTCGCACCGACGCCCGAACTGTCATCGAACTCCGGTAGCGTGACCTCGCACCTTTCGCCAACAATTCGGAGCACTCGCTGATGAATCCCCAGACCCCTCGCCGCCCCGGTGCTTCATACGCAGCAGCAGGCGTGGACATAGAGGCGGGCGATCGGGCGGTGGAGCTTTTCGGCCCGCTCGCGAAGAAGGCGAGTCGTCCTGAGGTGCAGGGCGGTCTGGGTGGATTCGCCGGATTGTTCGCGCTCAAGTCTGGTTACCGCGAGCCTCTGCTTGCTGCCTCGACCGACGGCGTCGGGACGAAAATCGCCGTCGCGCAGGCGATGGACCGCCACGACACCGTCGGGCTGGACCTCGTTGCCATGGTCGTGGACGACCTGGTCGTCTGTGGTGCAGAACCGCTGTTCCTGCAGGACTACATCGCGGTGGGTCGAGTTGTCCCTGAGCGCGTCGCTGAGCTCGTCGGTGGCATCGCCGAGGGTTGTATCCGCGCCGGCTGCGCTTTGCTCGGTGGCGAGACCGCCGAACACCCGGGATTGATGGCTGATGGTGACTACGACCTGTCGGCGACAGGTATCGGCGTGGTCGAAGCCGATTCGGTCCTCGGCGCCGACCGGGTGCGCCCTGGCGATGTCGTCATAGCGATGGGGTCTTCGGGTCTGCACTCCAATGGCTACAGTCTGGCGCGCAAAGTGCTCCTCGAGATCGACCGCATGTCGCTGAGCAGTCATGTCGAGGAATTCGGCCGGACGTTGGGTGAGGAACTCCTCGAGCCGACGAAGATTTACGCCAAGGATTGCCTTGCGCTGATTGCCGAGACAGAGGTCCGGACGTTCGCTCACGTGACCGGTGGCGGGCTTGCGAACAACCTTGCACGGGTAATGCCGCGTGGCCTGGTTGCCGAGCTCGACCGCGGAACGTGGAACCCGGCGCCGGTGTTCAAGATGATCGCCCAGCGCGGCCGCGTGGAGCGCGCCGAGATGGAGAAGACGTTCAACATGGGCGTCGGGATGGTCGCGGTCGTGGCGCCCGAAGACGTCGACCGTGCATTGGCCATCCTGACTGCCAGGCACATCAAATGTTGGACGCTCGGCACTGTGAAGAAGGCCGGCGCCAAGAACGAGAAGGGTGAGCCGGACCGTGCCTTCATGGTCGGCGACCACCCGCGGTTCTGAAGGGGTTCAGGCGCGAACGAGGGGGAAACCGGCTGCGGCCGGTTTCCCCCTCGTTCTACCTAAGTGTCAGCGACGCCACTCTTCGTATTCGAACTCGTCTTCGTCCCAGCGAGAGCGTTTGTCCTGATCGTCAGACGATCCGGCGCTGCTTCGTTGCGAGATGGGTGTACCTCCTCCGGCGAGCTCTCGCTGCAAGCTGTCGAAGTCGGTGGATGGCGAGCTGTACTTGAGCTCGCGTGCAACCTTGGTCTGCTTTGCCTTAGCCCGGCCACGGCCCATGGCTAACCCCCTCGCGCTTTTAAGGGGCGGCCTGGGTATTTTGGCGGCCCCGTTCGAATGTGTATTTTTTCCTGACACACACTCTAGCGTGCGAATCGCGCTCGCGCTTCTAGGACCACCACTAGCGCCTCAGGATTCGACGCGTCGCCCGAACACGCCGGGAATTGCGCGGATCACACCGACCCGCGCGCCGCCTCCGTTGACGGGCTGCGCACCGATTTCGGTCACGGCACCGCCCGAATCGACGCCGATCCAGTCCAGCAGACCGGCTGTCAGCGGCATCCTCGCTCGGTCGGCTCCGTCGTCGATCTTCAAAGCGAACCCTGTGCCGTCCGGCAGGGCCCCTACGTGGACGCCTTCCGCACCCGCCTTGCACAGCAATCCGGGGACCGCTGTCATGAGCTGCAGGTCGTCTGCGCCTGTGCCGGACATCACGTATGGCTGAGCCCGAATTGCGTCCGCTACGCGCCGCTCCGGCGACTCGGCCGGTGCGGTGACGAATGCCGCGACGGCGCGGGCGAGGTTCGTGAGCGACACCGGAACGATCGGCAGGCCGCAGCCGTCGATCCCGAATTCGCTTTCCGGCTCTCCGGTCAATTCGGCGATCGTGTCGATCACCGCCAGCTGCATGGGGTGCGTCGGGTCCAGGTAGTTCTCCGTAGGCCAATCGTTGGCCACACATGTCGCCAGCATGGCCGCATGCTTGCCTGAGCAGTTCATGTACGCGCGCCGCGCCCTCGCCCCGTTCGTGAGTACCTCCGCGCGTGCTTGGTCGTCAGAGGGGAAGTCCGGCGGGCAGAGCAGTTGGTCCTCGGTCAGCCCGTGGGCGTCGAGCAAGCGACGCACGAGTGCGACGTGCCGGCGCTCGCCCAAGTGCGATGCCGTGGCGATCGCAAGTTCGTCGACGTCGACCGGCTCGAACCCGTTGCGAAGCATCGCGACGGCTTGCATCGGCTTGTTCGCCGACCGTGGATAGATCGGGATGTGCACCTCGCCGAGCTCGAGTATCGACTCGCCGTCGGGCGCGACGACGGCCACCGACCCGCGATGGACGCTCTCCCGAAACCCCGAACGAACTAGCTCGACCAGTTCAACGCTCATCGTTTTCCTGCACGTTCGAGAATGTGCGAGATCTTGCCGCGAACCTTGGCAGACAACGACGGCTCCGTTTCGAGTCGAATGAGCCGGTCGAGGTCCGTACCGACGAAGAGATCGCGGACTGTGACGCCGTGCTCCGGGGTGTAACCGATATCGATCGTGTCACCAGCACCGATGGTGCCGGGCTCGACAACACGAAGATAAGCGCCGACGTCACTGCGCAGGGTGAAACGGCGCACCCAGTGCTCCTCGTCGGTCCAGCGCTGGAACGTCGCACACGGAATGCGCGGGGCGGTGACCTCCAGCACGACGTTGTCGAGGTGCCAGCGCTGGCCGATCACGGCATCGGTGACGGCGATACCGCTCACCCGCAGGTTCTCGCCGAACCACCCAGCCGGGACCGGCTTCTCGATCTCGCTGGACCACCGGGCGGCTTCTTCCTCGGCGTATGCGTAGACCGCTTGATCAACGCCACCGTGGTGGTCGGTGTCGCAGACGTGGTCGTCGACGAGACCCATCGGGTCGACCGCGTGCCGCCCAGGCCGCGGGCGCTTGTCGATCGAGGTCACCCCAACGGGGCGCGGACTGGGCAGATCAGCGTGAACGATGCAGACGGCGTCGACGCGCCCGCTCATCGACCACGCAACCGCTCGATCGCCGCCCGTCCGGCTTGGACCTCGTCGCCGACAGGCAGCGAATCGGGATCGATCGATGCTGCGCATGGCCCGGCGTCGAGTGTGGTGTCTGCCGGAATATTGCGTTTGACCAGCGCCAATGCGATCGGTCCGAGCTCGTAGTGGTCGATGACCGTGCCGACCCGGCCGACTGCGCGGCCTCCCGCGTTGACGGCGTCGCCGGTCTCGGGGCGCCCTTCTGCCGAGCCGTCGAGGTGCAACAGCACCAGATTTCGGGGCGGTTTGCCGAGGTTGTGCACGCGAGCAACGGTTTCCTGACCGCGATAGCAGCCCTTGTCCAGGTGCACCGCGCCGGCTTGGTCGATCCCGCCGATCCAGCGGACCTCGTGCGGAATCGTGCGGTCGTCGGTGTCGATTCCGATTCGTGGCCGCAGCGTTGCCACCCGCAATGCCTCGAACGCCCACATCCCGGCGGGTGTCGCTCCCGCCTTCGTCAGGCGAGTCCACCAGTGCGCGAGTTGATCTCGGGGGACTATCAGGTCGTACGAGTCGTCCGTCGGCCACGGCATCTTCCGAACGAAGCCCCCGCCTGGCAGCGATTCTGCGCGGTCGGTGCCGGCGGGCAGCCCGTCGAGAACGTCGTGTGCCTGCCTGCCGAGCAGGCTGATGACCGCGTAGTCGTTGGCGTCGCGGGGTTCGGCTTTCGCCCAGAAGACCATCTTCTTCAGGAAGGCGAGCAGATCGGGCCCGTTGGCGGCTTCGGTGTCGATCCACAGCGTGCCGTCGATATCGGTCATGACGAAGTGGTGCTCGACGCGGCCGTTGAGGTCCAGGCTCAGGTTTTCGCCGGACGCGCGGTCGGGCAGCGCGGCGATGTGCTGGCTCGAGATCGTGTGGAGCCACGTGAGGCGCTCGGCACCCTCGATCGCGATGACGAATCGGTGTGAGCGGTCGATGACCGCTGCCGCTTCGACAGCGGCTCGTTGTTCAGCGAACGGATCGCCGTAGTGCCATGCGACTGCTTCATCGGATGATCCCGGCACGCCTGCAACGGCGCCTGGTGTTTCGATCGGGGATTGATCCACACCGCCCATAGTAGGAGCGCGCTCGAAGTCCGATGGCGCCGATACGCTGGCAGCATGGCTGATCGAGTGCTTGTAACCCTGGATGGCGTCGTGCGCGACGCGGACCAGCCGCTGTTGTGTGCTGACGACCTTGCCGCGCTGCGAGGCGACGGCGCCTTCGAAACAATCCTCGTTCGCGGTGGCCGCGCCCGAATCGTCGACATGCACCTTGCCCGGCTGAGCAAGTCCGCGGAAGCGCTCGACCTCCCCGCACCCGACCTCGCAGCATGGCGATCCGTCATCGATACAGCGGCGGAGGAGTGGGGCGAGGAGGCCGAAGGCGCGATGCGCGTCGTTTACAGCCGCGGCCGCGAAGGCGGTGGTGATCCGACCGGCTACGTGCTTATCGGCCCAGTTCAGGACCGGGTAAGGGCCGTCCGCACCGACGGAGTGTCGGTGATGACCATGCCGCGCGGCCAGTCGGTCGACCTCGGGCAGATCGCGCCGTGGCAGCTCGTCGGAGCGAAGACGCTCTCGTATGCGACGAACATGGCGGCGCTGCGATTCGCGGCGAGATACGGCGCCGACGACGTGATCTTCGTGAGCAGTGAAGGACGGGTGCTGGAAGGTCCGCGGTCGACGGTTGTCATTGCGCGCGACAAGAGCCTCATCACGCCCCCTGCGAGTCAGGGCGTGCTCGCAGGAACCACGCAGCGGGCCCTTTTTCAGGTCGCCGAGGACAAGGGCTACTCGTGTGAGTACGCGCCACTTTTCCCCGCAGATCTGATCACAGCGGACGGTGTGTGGCTGTTGTCGAGTGTGACTTTGGCCGCTCGCGTGCACACGATCGACGGCCTCGAGCTGCCGGAACCGGAGAATTCCGGGGCAATTCCGTCACTTGTCGATCTTGCTGTGGAGTCGGTCACCTAGCAGGGCTTGACTCGTCTACTACAGTCAGTAGTACGTAATCTGTAGTAGACGATGGCAGGAGCTAAGGCATGGACGCCTTGGACATCTCCCGATGGCAGTTCGGCATCACGACGGTCTATCACTTCGTGTTCGTGCCGCTGACGATCGGTTTGGCGCCGCTCGTCGCAGTCATGCAAACGCTCTGGTTCATCACGGGCCACGATCGCTGGTACCGGCTCACCAAATTCTTCGGCAAGCTTTTCCTGATCAACTTCGCCCTCGGTGTCGCGACAGGGATCGTCCAGGAATTCCAGTTCGGAATGAACTGGAGCGAATACTCGCGATTCGTCGGGGATGTCTTCGGGGCGCCGCTCGCGCTCGAGGGTCTCGTCGCGTTCTTCCTCGAGTCGACCTTCCTCGGCCTCTGGATCTTCGGCTGGGAGCGACTGCCGAAGGCCGTCCACCTCGCGACCATCTGGATCGTCGCCATCGGCGTGAACGCCTCGGCGTACTTCATCATCGCTGCGAACTCGTTCATGCAGCACCCGGTCGGAGCGCGGTTCAATCCCGACACGGGGCGCGCAGAACTGACCGACATCTGGGCCCTCCTCACCAACAACACAGCGTTGGCAGCCTTTCCGCACGCTGTTGCGGGCGCATTCCTGACGGCGGGAACGTTCGTCGCCGGGATCGCCGGATGGTGGATGGTTCGGGGGCTGAAAGGTCCTGACGGTGACGGCGCACAGCTGTTCCGGCCCGTCGCTCGGCTCGCGATGGCCGTCATCATCGTTTCGGGTGGCGCATTGGTGCTGACCGGAGACGCGCAGGGCAAGTTGATGTTCCAGCAACAGCCCATGAAGATGGCGTCTGCGGAATCGCTGTGCCACGGTGGCACGGACCCCGCCTTCTCGGTCCTCACGGTCGGCACCCACAACAACTGCGACAGCGTCTCGCACCTGATCGAAGTTCCCGGCGTGCTGTCCTGGCTTGCCGAGGGCAAGTTCTCGGGCGTCGATCTGAAAGGCGTCGTCGACCTGCAGAACGAGTACGTCGAGAAATACGGACCCGGTGACTACCGGCCGAATCTCTTTGTCACGTATTGGGCTTTCCGGTTGATGATCACGCTTGCGGTGGGTTCGGCTTTGCTCGCTGTGGCCGGGTTGTGGGTCACCCGGGGCGGCCGGGTACCGCACCAACGGTGGTTCGCGTGGCTGAGCTTGCTGGCCATTCCAACGCCATTCCTCGCGAACAGTGCTGGCTGGGTGTTCACCGAAATGGGCCGCCAGCCGTGGGTCATCGCACCCAATCCCACTGGTGTCGATCAGATTCGACTCACGGTGGCACAAGCCGTCTCGGGACACTCGTCGGCGACGGTTGTGGTGTCGCTCGCGACCTTCACCCTGCTCTACGCCGCGCTGGCCTGCGTCTGGTTGAAGTTGATGAGCCGGTACGTGATTGCAGGTCCGTCGACGCACGGACCGTCCGACCCGGTGTCGGATGACGAAGCACCCAAACAGCTTTCGTTCGCGTACTAGAGGGAGGCGTGATGACTTTGCCGCAGCTATGGTTCGGCGCCGTCGCCGTGCTGTTCATCGGGTACTTCGTGCTGGAAGGATTCGACTTCGGGGTGGGCATGTTGTTCCCGATCCTGGGCCGGACAGAGAACCGCCGACGCGTGTTGCTGAACACGATCGGTCCGGTGTGGGATGGCAACGAGGTATGGCTGATCACCGCCGTCGGAGCGATGTTCGCTGCCTTTCCTGACTGGTACGCAACGCTTTTGGCGGGCATGTATTTGCCGATACTGCTGATCCTGGTCTCGCTGATCGTCCGTGTGTGTGCCATCGAGTGGCGCGGCAAGATCGACGATCCGGTGTGGCGGTCTCGGTGTGACGCCGCCATCATGTTCGGCTCGTGGGTACCTGCGGTCCTGTGGGGCATCGTGTTCGCCAACATCGTCGGCGGCGTCGCCATCGGCGCGGACAAGCGGATGACGTCCGGTGTGTTCGGTTTGCTTGGTCCGTATGCGTTGCTGGGTGGCGCCGCGTTCGCGTTGCTGTTCGTCCTGCACGGCTGTGTGTTCGTCGCCTTGAAATCTGCTGACGAGGTCCGTGCCGATGCGGTGAAACTCGCTGCACGGCTGGCCGTTCCAGCGGCTGTCGTGTGTGGGGTGTTCGTGCTGTGGACGCAGTTGTCGAGCGGTCGGGGCTGGACGTGGTTGCTGGCCGGCCTCGTCGTTGCACTGCTCGCGGCCACCCTGGTGCTCACGAACGCCGAACGCGAGGGGTGGGCGTTCGTGAGCACTGCACTGGCTGTGATCGCAATGATGACGTTGCTTTTCGCATCGCTCTTTCCGAATGTGTTGCCATCGACGACGAACGAGTTGTACAGCCTGACTGTCGCGAACGCGTCCTCGTCGCCTTACACATTGAAGATCCTGAGTTGGTGTGCGGCGTTCGCGGCGCCGGTGGTCCTGCTGTATCAGGGCTGGACGTACTGGGTATTCCGGCAACGGATCTCGGTCGACCACATCCCGCCGTCGATCGGTCTACCGGCCAGGCGGCCGCGATGACCACCGTCGTCGAACCTCGTCGCGGACCGGTCGACCCGAGACTGTGGCGATTCTCGCGCTCTGCGCGTGGGTACCTGGTGCTGTCGGTCGTGCTGTCCGTGGTGACAACTGCGGCAATCATCTTGTCGGCGTTGGTGATCGGTAGCGTTGTTGCCGGTGTGATCACCGACCCGTCGCGGCGTAGCTTGTCGGATTGGGCTGGGCTGCTCGGGGTTCTGGCGGTCGTCGTTGCGGTACGCGTCGCCTCGGCCTGGTTGCAGGCGCGCTTCGGGCATCGAGCGGCTACCGATGTGATTGCGGAGTTGGAGGGTGATGTTCTCGAAGCAGCGGCCGAGCTGCCGCCCCGCGAACTCGATTCGCGCCGAGCCGAACTGGCTGTCGTTCTCACGCACGGACTCGCTGATCTCCGGCCCTACCTAGCGGGCTATTTGCCCTCGCTGATCTTGGCGATCATCGTCCCACCGGCGGTCATCGCCGTCATCTGGACGCAGGATCCGACGTCGGCCCTGATCGTCGGCGGCACACTGCCGCTGATCCCGATTTTCATGGTTCTCATCGGGTTGCTCACCCGGAACAAGTCGAACAAGACGCTAGCCACGATGACCACACTGTCGGGCCAGCTGCTCGACCTGCTCGCCGGCTTGCCGACGTTGCGGGCGTTGGGTCGTGAGCGTGGTCCGGAGGCTCGCGTCCGGGAACTGGGCGATGCGCATCGGCGTACCGCGATGTCAGCACTTCGGATCGCATTCCTGTCGTCCATGGTGCTGGAACTGCTTGCCACCCTGTGTGTCGCGCTCGTCGCGGTCAGTATCGGCCTACGGCTCGTTTTCGGCGATATGGCACTGCAGGCAGGGCTTGTCGCGCTCATCCTTGCCCCCGAGGTCTACGCCCCGATCCGGGCGGTCGGGGAGCGTTTTCATGCAGCCGAGGACGGAATGGCTGCTGCGAGAAAGGCGTTCGAGGTGCTCGAAATCTCTGGAGGGGCTCGCGTGATCGACGGGCTGCGACCCGCGCGGTTGAACGGGATCATCGACGTCACGTCGCTCAGTGTTGCGGCGCGTGACGGCATGGCGCCCGCCGGGTTCAACGGCGTGTTCCGGCCGGGCATGGTCACCGTGTTGACCGGACTGAACGGGTCCGGCAAATCGACCGTGCTGCAAGCAATTCTCGGTCTCGCAGCGCCCGACCAGGGCCGCGTAACCGTGGACGGCATCGAGGTTGCGCACCTCGATCCCCAGTGGTGGTGGGATCACATCGCCTGGCTGCCGCAGCGGCCGGTGTTGTTGCCGGGCACGCTGCGCGAGAACTTGGCGCTGACCGGCGTCATTCCTGGCTGCGCTGGACCGGCCTGTGCAGCAACTGGATTCGACGAAGTGCTGTCCTCGATGCCCAATGGCTGGGACAGCGTCGTCGGCGTCGGCGGAGCGGGCCTTTCACTCGGGCAACGGCAAAGGTTGGCGTTGACAAGGGTTTTGGCATCGAATCGGCCGATTCTGCTGCTCGACGAGCCGACTGCTCACCTCGATGCCGACAGCGAGGCGGCCGTGCTGGATGCACTGGTTCGCTGCGCTGAGGGCGGCGCGACTGTCGTGGTCGTCGGCCACCGTCCTGCCGTTCTCGCCGCTGCGGACCTCATCGTGGAGGTGCGTGGCGATGTTCGATGACCCGCTGGTCCGTGCGCTGGGACTGTTGGAGGTCCGGCCGCGTCGGCTCGCACTCGCCGTGGCCGCGGGCGTCGCCTCGCTGGGCAGCGCGTTGGCGCTCGCGGGCGTCGCCGCGTGGCTGATCGCGCGCGCCTGGCAGATGCCGCCGATCCTTGACCTCAGCGTCGCGGTGGTTGCGGTCCGGGCGTTGGGGATCTCGCGCGGCGTCTTCCGGTATCTGGAACGCTTGGCCAGTCACGACACGGCGTTTCGTGGCGCGGTCGGCGCTCGGTCCGCCATCTACCGCCAGCTCGCGGCGGGTGAACCGGCTGCCGTCACCGGCATGCGCCGCGGAATGCTCCTGACGCGCACCGGCGACGACGTGGAGACTGTTGCGGCCGTCGTCGTTCGGGCTGTAGTGCCGATCGCGGTCGCTGTGGTGCTCTCCGTCGCCGCTGTCGGATTGATGGCATCGATATCCGGGCTTGCCGCCGTCATTTTGGCTGGGGCGCTGGCGCTTTCGGGAATCGTTGCGCCGGTATTGGCCTCGCGTGCCGCTCGGTCCGCGGAGGAAGGTTCGATGGCCTCGGCCGCCGATTACGCCGTCCATGCGGTCACCACGCTCGACCACGCCGCCGAACTGCGCGTTGCCGGGCACTTGGGCGAGGTCGTCGGGGCAGCGCGGTCGGCAAGCGTGCGTGCCGCTGCGGCTGCGGACCGTGCGGCACGAGGCAATGCGGTCGCCGCGGCGGCAACACCATTCGCGATCGGAGCGAGCGTCCTCGGGGCGTTGCTGATCGGTGTCGCGTTGTACGGTCCGGGCGGGGGCGGTCAGGGCGGGATGACGCCGATGGCCCTGGCGGTGCTCGTGCTGGTTCCGTTGGCGGCGTTCGAGGCCGTCGCACTGCTCCCCGCTGCAGCGCAAGCGTTGACCCGGGCCCGGATCGCCGCTCGCCGGGTGGTCAGTTTGGTCGACGGTGCGGGCGTTGCGGCTGCGCCGGGTCGCCAGGATGCGACCGACTGGGTGGTCCGTGCTCGACGATTGCGGTCCGGGTGGCCGGATTCTGCAGTCACGCCACCGATCGATCTGGACCTCGCGCGTGGCGCGCGGGTGGCCGTCGTCGGTGCAAGTGGGGTGGGCAAGACCACGCTGCTGATGACACTGGCCGGCCTGCTGGAGCCCGTCGAGGGACGAATTACGCTGGGCGGCAAAGATTTGCACGACATCGATCCTGGGTCGGTCCGGCGGCGGGTGACCTTCTTCGCCGAAGACGCGCATCTGTTCGACACCACGCTGCTGGAGAACCTGCGGGTCGCGCGGGGTTCGTTGACCACTAGCGAGGCCGAGGACGTATTGCGTTCGGTCGGGCTGGGGGAGTGGCTCGACGGCTTGGTCGACGGTGTCGACACGGTCCTTGTCGGTGGCGACCGCGCGGTCTCGGGCGGTCAGCGGCGCCGCATCTTGCTCGCCCGCGCCATCGTCTCGCCCGCCGACGTCCTGCTCCTGGACGAGCCGACCGAACACCTCGATGCACGCGAAGGCGCCGAACTCCTGCGACGCCTGCTCGACCGTGGGTCAGGCCTAGTGGTACGTCGCCGCACGGTCGTGGTGGTGACTCACCAGCTGCCGAACGATAGCCGCCCTGACCAGGTCATTTCCCTCGATTCAGCGCAGCGAGAAAATGCGTTGCCGATCGCTGCGGGTCCACGTACTTTCGTTAGTACACGAGAGAGGAGGTGGTCTGAAGTTGGTTATACGAAGGACATGTGAGGTGGCTGTCCGCTAGCCGCTACCGCTGAGGGGTTCTCGACCGCGCGAGCGGCTGGTGAATCCAAGGCAGCTACCCGGCCCCCGAGCCCCCGGTCCGTCCGACCGGGATCTGCGAACGCGCAGAAGGCTCGGGGGCTGTTCGCGTTCTGTGCGCGCGTCTCACCCCGTCAGGGGTAAATTTCGCGCACAGTTCGGACAGGGATTTCGCCCGGCCCATCCTGAGCGTTCCAGCACAAATCGCACTTCCGCCGCGACTTCGCACGCGTCGCGGTGTACCTCCTCCCAGCCGTAGACAAGGCTGGACTTTCCGGCGACTTCCGCCGCGTTATCTCGGCGACGATCTCGAAAAGGTATGCCGCGCATCGTATGTGTGGCCCGACCGTCGAGCCTGACGATGAGGTCCGTGCCGGGCGTCGAATAGACGACATCTTCATAGAGGGTTTGACCGTCGACGACGACAGGTCCCTGCCGGCGGGCCTGCGGGAGTCCATGAGCCTGCTCGACGTCGATCGCATAGTGGAATTCGAGTACGGACTGGACGCCGTCGGCGAGGAGGCGCAATGCATCGGCGATTGCGACGTTGTGCCGCCTCGGTTTGCGCTGCTCGACGCGCGTCTCGAGGTCTGCGAGGCGAATGCCGCCATTGGTGGCAAGCGCGACCAGGGTTGTAAATGCCGCTTCCGCAGTCTGTTCCGAAACCGCGACGTCGATCGCCGTATCGACTTTGGATGTTCGAGGGCGGGTCGATCCGATTCGTATGTGTTCCATCGCGCGAGATCGATGGACGATGACACCTGGATGGACGACGCCGTCGCCGCGTACAGCAAGGCGATTCGTGGGGCGGTGCGGCGTCGGCGGGACGCTGACGGCCGAGGACCCATAGGGGACCGTGATGTGCACCGGCGCGGAGTCGTCGATTGGCAACATGAACCAATCCTCTGCTGCCGTTCGATAGCTGAGGATCGACGAGCCGCCGCCGTAGAGGAGTGCCGAAGTCAGTCGCGCGTCGCGCGTCAACGGACCGCTGACGACTGAATACACGCCGAACAGGACCTGCTGCCAATGCCCGGCCTCGATGGCGTGCTGAACCCGCTTGCGGCTGTAGCCATGAGGGCGAAGCTGCGGGTAGGTCACGACACCGTGTTGGTCGTCGATGAGGCGTTGGAGTTCGTCATTTTCCATGAACGGAGGCTTGGGGATGCCACCGACAGATTTCGGTTGGAATCCAGGTCCAGCGGTCGATCTGTGGATAAACCGGCGCTTGTGGACAACTCGAACTGTGCGTGATTTTCACCCCTGGAGAGGTGAGACGCGCGCACGGGTCAGCCTATGTAGCGCGACAACCTTGCCGAAAGACGTGGTTCCAACGGACCGTCGGCGAGAACACGTTCTTCGACGTATGCCAAGTCGCCGCCTTCGACGATGCCGTACAACCGCTTCGCGCCACCGACCACGGCGGCGGATTGGCTACGAATGACCACGTCGGTGGCGAGTTCCCAGGATGCTTGGGTGAGCGCCTGACCGTAGAACAGTTCGATGACGCCGGAGCTGTGGGTGAGCAGCAGTTCGACGACCTCGTTGTCCTTGGTGCCGTCGCCGCTCACTCGCCAGAAGCCGGTCTCGCGGAGGTCGGGACGCACGTAATCGCCGGAAGCGTCGAGCACCCAGGACCGCGATTCCCACGTCAGGTAGTCGCCGCCGTCGTGGCTGACCACGATCTGCTGACCGAATCGGTAATCGCCCGACTCGTCGTTGCCCTCACCCTCGCCGCGCCACACACCGACCATCGGGAGGAGGGCGAGCAGAGCTTTGTTGAGGTCCGGACCGAGGCGGAGGTTCGCGGTGTCCTCAGGCAAGGGCAGATCAGGAAGGATCGGAATGTTGCGAGCACCAGTCGATTTCGCGCGCTCTGCGGCGAGCGCTACTGCCTCGTCGGTACTGGGCGCCTGGGCCTGCTCGGAACTTGGTGTCGCGTCCTGGCTCACGACTCGTCGGTGACCAGGCGATAGACGACATACAGGCCGAACCAGGTGATCAGCAACGATGCCAGACCAAGGAGAACCTCGAAGAATAGGACCACGTCGGTCAGTCTAAACGGGACTGCGGCGACACGCCGAATGGGTGAACAATCGCACTCAACTGTGCGCGAATTTCACCCCTTGGCGGGTGAGACGCGCGCACGGGGTCCGGAAACAACTGTGCGCGCGTTTCACCCTTGGAGGGGTGAGACGCGCGCACAGTGGGATGAAGCAGGGACTAAGCCGCGCCGACCGTCACGTCCACGTTGTGGATGCCGTTGGCCTCGGGGCGGATGGCGGCGGTGCCGTTGCCCGAAGGCGACAGTGCCCGGACCGTCCAGTCGCCGGGAGCTGCGAAGAAGCGGAAGTCGCCGGTGCCCGATGCGACGACCTCGGCGGTGAATTCACCGCTTCGATCGAGCAGTCGGACGAACGCGCCGCCGACCGGCTGGCCGTCACCGGCGAGCACGCGACCCGTGATGACGGTTTCTTTCTCTACGTCGACACCGGCCGGGATGGCCTGGCCCTGCGTTGGTGCTGCACACATATTTACTCTCCCAGTTCGATCGGTACACCGACGAGTGAGCCGTACTCGGTCCAGCTCCCGTCGTAATTCTTGACATTCTCGTGGCCGAGCAGCTCCTTGAGCACGAACCAGGTGTGGCTGGAGCGCTCGCCGATGCGGCAGTAGGCGATGGTGTCCTTCGATCCGTCCAAGCCGGCTTCGCCGTAGATCTCGGTCAGTTCTTCGTCGGACTTGAACGTGCCGTCCTCGTTCGCGGCCTTGCTCCACGGGACGCTCAATGCGCCGGGGATGTGGCCGGGACGCTGGCTCTGCTCCTGCGGGAGGTGTGCCGGCGCGAGGATCTTACCGGAGAACTCGTCTGGGGAGCGGACGTCGACCAGGTTCTTCACGCCGATGGCGGCGACGGCTTCGTCACGGAATGCGCGGATCGACAGATCCGGCTCGGCGGCCTTGTACGTGGTCTGTTCCCGCTTGACTGCGTCACGCGAGAGCGGACGACCATCGAGTTCCCACTTCTTGCGACCACCGTCGAGCAGCTTGACGTTGTCGTGCCCGTACAGCTTGAAGTACCAGTAGGCGTATGCCGCGAACCAGTTGTTGTTGCCGCCGTAGAGGATGACCTCGTCGTCGTTGCTGATGCCGCGGGCAGAGAGCAGGTCGGAGAACTGCTCGCGGTTGACGAAGTCGCGCCGGACCTGGTCTTGCAGGTCCTGCTTCCAGTCGAGCTTGACCGCGCCCTCGATGTGGCCACCCTCGTAGGCGGAGGTGTCTTCGTCGACCTCGACGAATACCTTTCCGGGGGCGTTCAGGTTCTGCTCGGCCCAGTCAGTGGAGACCAGGACGTCGGAGCGAGCCATTGTGTTCCTTTCGATGTACTTCAGATAGATGTGCGAATTACGTTGGGACGGTTAGCTGTTGGCGGGCCGAAGGCGCGCGACGAGCGGGTAGATCTGGCAGCCGAGGCAGATGCCGAAGGCGGCGTTGAGGAACGCGGCGAACAACGCGAAGCCTGTGAAGATCAGACCGAGCAAGGGGAGGCCGACGGCGAAGCCGATGACCCCGACGAACGCGAAGACGAAGCCCAGCAGCTGCGCGAAGCGCAACGGCGGGGTTGGTTCACGTTCGGTTGTCGGTGAGATGCGGGGTGCGACGAATTTCGCGAACAGTGCACCGTATGGGCTGCGACGCGGACCCACCGCTGCGCCGATCGCGAAGACGACGGCTTGGATCGCGAGAATCACCCCTGCTGCGACTGTCGAAAAGATCGCCGCGACCAGCACGACTACCAAGACTGTTGTGGTGATCCACGCTGCGAACCGTGGTCCGCGGACGTCGACCTGAGGTGCTGCACCGGGCGCGGCTACGTCGGTTGCGACCGAGCCCGATCCGGTGATGGATTGTGATGTTGTGGACATGTGACGTGCTCCTGCGCGCAGATATTTTGGGCAAAGGTTGGCCGAGGACGCGGGTGACCGCGCGATCAGACGATTACCTCGGCGGCACGGGTGTCGGCGAATTGCACAAAATCAGAGCAAAACGGACCGGCCGGGGGCGATCAGCGGCAAGTGCGACAACAACAGCCCGCGAGGCGGCACAGGTCTACTGCGCGGCGTCGGGTGAGCATAAGCTCCTGGCTGGTCTGCACGTGGCGCAGTTTACCCGCTTCTGGGGAAACGTGAACCATCGCCTGGTCAGCGACCTGAAGCGGACCCGGAAAACTAGCCGCTGAGCTGCACGAGCGCGGTCCGCAGATCGGCGCTCGTCGGGACCCCCGAGATGCGAAACCGCTCGGTCGCGACGCCGTCGAAGATGAAGGTCGTGGGCAGTGACATGACGCCGAGCTTCTTGGCCAGGCGAGGATGCTCGTCGATGTCCACCTCGACCTCGGCTGGCGGGTTGGGGGTTCGCGCCAAGTCGGCGACAACCTGACCGACGACGCGCCGGACCGCCGCGCACGGACCGCACCAGTCTGCAGAGAAATGAAGCACTGTCGGAACGGCGGACTGCACACCGACCGACGCGAGGAGTTCCGCAGTGTCGTTATCGCCGGAACTCGCGGTGTGCCGGACTTTGCCTGCGCGCGCCCGGAAGGCGAGGCCGACTGCTGTCGCGAGCGCCAGCACGGCGAGGAGGACTGTGATCTGCGTCATGATTTCTTCAAGTCGTCGAGGTTGATAGTCACATTCTGCCCCGTACCTTCGATCACGATCTGCGATCCGATCGCCGATACCTTCGTCGGGAGTACCCCGAACGGCAATTGCCTGGTGTCGATCGTCTGATTGAAGAGGCCCAGTACACCGTTGCGGTCGGGAATCGGGATGTCGATTTTGAAGCCGGCGCCGGGGTCGATGTAGAAATCGCTGGCCACGATGCGGAGTTGCCCGTTCTCGAGGATGAGATTGGCCTTGACGCTGAGCTTGGTCTTGACCGGTCCGACCGGAACGGTGCCGGTGAAGACGACACCGCCGGTGGTGGTCAGTCCGGAGCCACCCGAACCGAACGTGCCGTCGGACTTGTCGGCGGGCGGAGCGGAAACCTGCAGGTCAGGGATGGCGAGGAGCCGTCCCAGCTCGGTGGCGTCGATGCGGATTCGGCCGTCGACGCGGTCGACCGGGACTGTGTCGACGGTGCCGTCGATCATGTCGGCCAGCGGGACCGATACCCCGGTCAGCGTCGCTTCGATCGTGGTTTTGCCGATGACGTCGGCCCGAACGCCGTGCGCACTGATCTCGACCGTTTTGTATTTGCCGTCGATCGCGTGGGAAAGAAACGGGAATCCGTGGATGGTGACTTCGGGGTCGGAGGTGAGGTCGGCTCCCTGGCGAATCGCGCGCGACACCCGGTACTCGGCGTAGGCAGCGGCGCCGAAGTCGATGACGACGGCGAGGCCTACGAGGCAGACGAGCCCGATGATCAGTTTGCGCACGTTCACCATTGTTACTGAATCCTCAGCGCCCGGCCGCCGCCGCTGTGCCCTCATCCGAACGTAAATGTTGCTCGGCGCGCTAGTCTGTCACCCAAAGTACAAGTGTCTGTCACATCGGCGCAGCTGCGTACGGCACTGCCATGGCTATTTGGGAGGGTCCGTGGAGCTGCTCCTTCTTACCTCCGACCCCAATCCCGAGTCGGTGCTGCCCTCGCTGGCGTTGCTTGCACATACCGTGCGCCCCGCGCCGACCGAGGTGTCGTCACTGCTCGAGGCCGGGACGGCCGACATTGCCCTCGTGGATGCGCGCATCGATCTGGCCGCCGCACGGGGTTTGTGTCGCCTGTTGGGAACCACCGGATCGGCGGTTCCTGTCGTCGCAGTCCTGACCGAAGGCGGCCTCGTCGCCGTGAACGCGGATTGGGGGCTCGACGACATCTTGTTGCCGGGTACCGGTCCGGCCGAGCTGGATGCGCGGTTACGTCTGTTGGTCGGGCGCAACGGCGGAATCGCGAGCCCCGAGAACACGGGCAAGATCACGCTCGGTGAGCTGGTCATCGACGAAGGCACCTATACCGCCAGGTTGCGGGGTCGCCCGCTCGACCTCACGTACAAGGAATTCGAGCTGCTCAAGTACCTCGCGCAGCATGCCGGTCGCGTGTTCACACGTGCGCAGTTGCTGCAGGAAGTCTGGGGATACGACTTCTTCGGCGGCACCCGGACCGTCGACGTCCACGTTCGGCGACTTCGCGCGAAGCTGGGCCCGGAGTACGAGGCGCTGATCGGTACGGTCCGCAACGTGGGTTATAAGGCAGTGCGTCCGAGTCGTAGCGCAGGCAAGGCCGATCCTGTTGTCGCGAACGACGATTACGACGACATCGACGACCAGGACGGCCACGAATATGCACCCGCGAACGGCTCGGCCGTCTAGGTGTCCAACGCCACCTGGGTTGCCGGGCTCGATGCCGAGTCTGCAGACCGTATCGACGAAATCATCAGTGCGGCAACGGCGGTAGACGAGACGGCGCCCGTTTCGGAGCAGGTCGTCTTGTCGCTGCGCGAGAATTCTGTTGCGCGACACGCTGTCGTCGAAGCGGATTCCCGAATCGTCGCCTATGCCAACCTGGTCGACGGGACGGACACTCACCCGCCGATGGCAGAGATCGTGGTCGAACCGGAGTACCGGGGCCGGGGAATCGGAACCGACCTCGTCTCGGCTGCATTGTCGGAAGGTGGTGCGGGAGCGCGTGTCTGGGCCCACGGCAACCTCCCGGCTGCCCGCGCCGTCGCCGAGCGGCAAGGTCTCGTCGTCGCACGAGAGCTACTGCAGATGCGCCGGTCCCTGGCCGACCCACTCCCTGAAATCAGTGTTGCCGAAGGTATTTCGATTCGCACCTACAACGGTCCGGACGACGACGCCGAGCTGCTCCGGGTCAACAATGCGGCATTCGATTGGCACCCCGAGCAGGGCGGCTGGACCGAGGCCGATGTTGCCTCCCGGCGCGCCGCCGCGTGGTTCGACCCGAACGGCCTTTTCATCGCGGTCGATGCCGACGGCCGAATGGTCGGCTTCCACTGGACCAAGGTGCACACCGAGACCGCCCAGCCCATCGGAGAGGTCTACGTCGTCGCGATCGACCCGTCGACACAGGGGATGGGGCTCGGTAGGGCATTGACCCTGGCAGGCTTGCATTATCTGCATGGCCGGTCGCTCGATGAGGTGCTCCTCTATACCGAGGCGGACAACACGGCGGCCGTGCACACGTATCGCCGCCTCGGATTCGATACTTTTCACGTCGACGTGGCTTACGGGCGTAGCGCGGAGTAGTTTTTCTCCGACGATGGATTCATCTTCCGTTCATTCTCTTTGGGCCGCGCGTTCATAACGGCTCCCTAGGTTCAACCCCCGAGCGGCTAACGGTTGCTCGGCGGAAACTCTCCGCTACTCGGTCTCACAGGTGGAGCGTTCGCGTGAACCACCTCGATTTTCGAAGGAGCTACGTGAAGCTCAAACGATCCAGCACGGCGTTCAGCCTGCTGGCTGCGAGTGCCCTCTTGCTTTCTGCGTGTGGCAGTGACGACAACTCATCCTCTTCCGACTCGACCGCGAACGCGCCCACGACCAAGGTGGACTGCGGCGGCAAGGACTCCCTGAAGGCCAGCGGTTCGTCCGCCCAGGCCAACGCGATGACCCGCTTCATCAAGGCGTACGAAGACGCTTGCAGCGGCAAGACTTTGAACTACACGTCGAACGGCTCGGGCGCAGGTGTCACCGAGTTCATCGGCAAGCAGACCGACATCGGCGGCACCGACTCCCCGCTGAACGCCGAAAAGGGCGAGGTCGAGAAGGCCAAGGAGCGTTGCGCCAGCGAGGCGTGGAACCTCCCGACGGTGTTCGGCCCCATCGCAGTCACCTACAACGTCGACGGCGTGAAGAGCCTGGTCCTCGACGGACCGACCCTGGGCAAGATCTTCAACGGTGGCATCACCAAGTGGGACGACCCCGCGATCAAGGCGCTGAACAAGGACGCATCGCTGCCGGGTGACGACATCCGCGTCATCTACCGCAACGACGAGTCGGGCACCACCGACAACTTCCAGAAGTACCTCGACAAGGCGTCGGACGGTTCCTGGGGCAAGGGCGCGGGCAAGGTCTTCAACGGCGGCGTCGGCGAAGGCGCGAAGGGCAACGAAGGCACCTCAGCTGCCATCAAGTCCACGAAGGGCGCCATCACGTACAACGAGTGGTCCTTCGCGAAGTCGCAAAGCCTCGCGATCGCCAAGATCGTGACCTCCGCAGGTCCGGATCCCGTCGAGATCAGCGTCGACACGGTCGGTAAGGCCATCGCCACGGCGAAGATCAAGGGCACCGGCAACGACCTCGTGCTCGACACCTCGTCGTTCTACAAGCCTTCCGAGCCGGGCGCGTACCCGATCGTGCTCCCGACCTATGAGGTCGTGTGCTCGAAGTACCCGGACGCAGAGGTCGGTAAGGCCGTCAAGGCGTTCCTGCAGTCGACCATCGGTGCAGGCCAGAACGGACTGGAAGGCAACGGATACATCCCGATCCCCGCAGCGTTCAAAGACAAGCTGACCACAGCCGTCAACGCGATTTCCTGATCGAACGCACATGTCCGTTCAACCCCCCGAGGTAACCCGCACCGCGGGTCCGTCTGACAAGACGGACCCGCGGTCGGGCGGAGATACTTCTCGTATGGCTACTGATACCGGGTCGATTCGCTCGTCGAAGCTCAGTGACCGGAGTACGGGCCGCGTCGGCGACAAGATCTTCAAGTCGTTGTCGACGGCGGCCGGTGCGACGATCGTCGCAGCAATTGCGCTGATCGCGCTCTTCCTCTTCGTGCGCGCATGGCCGTCCATTCGGGCGAACAACGCGAACTTCTTCACCAGCCACGAATTCATTGCCAAGGACGACAATCTCAATTTCGGAATTGCCGACCTGTTCCAAGTGACGGTTTTGAGTTCGCTGTTCGCGTTGGCGATCGCGGTGCCGATTGCATTGGGAATCGCAATCTTTCTCACGCATTACGCTCCGGCCCGGTTGTCGAAGCCGTTCAGCGCCATCATCGACTTGCTGGCAGCGGTTCCGTCGATCGTCTACGGGTTGTGGGGAATCTTCATCCTCGCTCCGCAACTCGAGCCGATTGCGACGTTCCTCAACACCAAACTCGGGTGGCTGTTTCTGTTCTCCGACGGAAACGTCTCACCGGAAGGTGGCGGCACCACGTTCACCGCGGGCATCGTGCTCGCCGTGATGATCCTGCCGATCATCACCTCGGTGACTCGTGAAGTGTTCCGCCAAACTCCCGTTTCCCAGATCGAGGCCGCCCAAGCTCTGGGCGCCACGAAGTGGGAAGTAGTGCGGATGACTGTGCTGCCGTTCGGGCGCAGCGGCATCATCGCTGCCTCGATGCTGGGACTCGGCCGAGCACTCGGTGAGACTATTGCGATCCTCATCATCCTGCGGTCCGCGGCGAAGGCCGGTCACTGGTCGCTGTTCGACGGTGGCTACACGTTCGCTTCGAAGATCGCTTCGGCTGCCTCCGAGTTCACCTCGCCGCTCCCGACCGGTGCCTACATTGCGGCCGGCTTCGTGTTGTTTGCGCTGACGTTCGTGGTCAACGCGCTGGCTCGCACGATCGCGGGCGGGAAGGTCAATTCATGAGCACATTGTTGGATCAGCCGGTCAAGGCGCCCACGTTCAAGAACGTGAGCACCAGCCGTCGGATCAAGAACAACATCGCGTCATCGCTGTTCGTGACGTCGTTCCTCATCGCCTTGGTGCCGCTGCTGTGGCTGCTCTACACCGTGATCGAAAAGGGCTTCGAGGCTGTCACTTCCAGCGGCTGGTGGACCAAGTCGTTGAAGGGCATCCTCCCCGAGCAATTCGCCGGCGGTATCTATCACGCGCTGTACGGCACCTTGGTCCAGGCGGGAATGGCGGCAATCATCGCTGTGCCACTAGGCATCATGGCCGCGATCTACCTCGTCGAATACGGTCGCGGACCACTGGCGAAGACGACAACCTTCATGGTCGACGTCCTGGCGGGCGTGCCGTCCATCGTCGCCGCGTTGTTCGTGTTTGCGCTGTGGATTGCGACCTTCGGGATGCCGCAGAGTGCCTTCGCGGTATCGCTCGCCCTGGTGCTCTTGATGCTGCCGGTCGTCATTCGCAGCACCGAGGAAATGCTCAAGCTGGTGCCGGACGAGTTGCGCGAAGCGTCGTACGCGTTGGGCATTCCCAAATGGAAGACGATTGTGCGAGTGGTGCTCCCGACGGCGATGCCTGGAATCATCAGCGGCATCCTGTTGGCGCTCGCCCGGATCATGGGCGAGACCGCCCCTGTGCTCGTCCTGGTCGGGAACAGCCGATCGATCAACTACGACCTTTTCGACGGCAACATGGCGTCGTTGCCGCTGATGATCTACAGCGAATTGGGCAACCCCGAACATGCCGGACAGATGCGCGTGTGGGGCGCTGCTCTCACTTTGATCATCGTGATCGCGTTTCTCAATATCCTTGCCGCCGTTGCTACGCGCCTTCTCTCGGCGAAGCGTTGATACCGAACAGGAACTGACATGGTCAAAAGAATCGATATCAAAGATCTCGACATCTTCTACGGCAATTTCCACGCCGTCGAGTCGGTCAGCCTTTCGGTGCAACCTCGCAGCGTCATGGCACTCATCGGACCGTCCGGCTGCGGCAAGTCCACTGTCCTGCGGTCGATCAACCGCATGCACGAGGTGACCCCGGGCGCGCGCGTTCAGGGCTCGATCATGCTCGACGGTGAAGACATCTACGGCTCTTCTGTCGATCCCGTCGGTGTCCGCCGAACCATCGGCATGGTGTTTCAGCGGCCGAACCCTTTCCCCACCATGTCGATTCGCGACAACGTCATCGCAGGGCTGAAACTGCTCGGTGAGCGCAACAAGAAGCGTCTCAACGAGGTTGCCGAGCGGTCGCTGCGCGGCGCGAACCTCTGGAACGAGGTCAAGGACCGACTGGACAAGCCGGGCGGTGGTTTGTCCGGCGGTCAGCAGCAGCGGCTGTGCATCGCACGCGCGATCGCCGTATCGCCGGATGTGTTGCTGATGGACGAGCCGTGCTCCGCGCTCGATCCGATCTCGACGCTGGCGATCGAGGATCTGATCACCGAGTTGAAGAAGGACTACACGATCGTCATCGTCACCCACAACATGCAGCAGGCTGCCCGAGTGAGTGACCAGACCGCGTTCTTCAACCTCGCGGCGACGGGAAAGCCCGGCAAGCTGATCGAAACTGGCGACACCGAGAAGATCTTCTCGAATCCGACCGAGAAGGCCACCGAGGACTACATTTCCGGCCGCTTTGGCTAAAACTGTGACCAGCGCGGGCAGGGTGCTTCTCGCCGACTCGAACGCCGATATCGCGGCCGCTGCCACCTCGGCGGCGGCGCGCAAGGGCATCCGTCTCGATTGGTGCCTCGACGGCGCTCGTGTCTTGATTGCCGTCGGTGCGGAACCGCCGTCGGTTCTCGTGCTCTCGGCTCGGCTGGGTGTGGTAGACCCGCCGAATATCGTGTCCACGGTGCGAGACCAGTCCGATGTGCCGATTCTCATCGGTGTGGGACCGCACGACGAGGACCTTGCCCGGGTCGCCGTCGAAGCAGGCGCGACCGCAATGATCGAACGGCCGTACGACATCGGCCAGATAACCTCGTTCGTCGAGGCGGGACGGCAGTCGCGGGGCGAAACACATTCTGCCACAGAACTTCTCGTTGCCGGACCGATCAGCGTGGACCGCCGTGGTCATCGCGTGCATGTCCGTGGTCGTGAGGTGTCGCTGACCAACCGCGAGCTAGCGCTACTGGCCTTCCTCGTCGAACGGCGAGGTCGCGTCGCCGACCAGGACGAAATCAGTCACGCGGTCTGGGGACACCTCACCGACACGAATACTGTCGCCGTGCACGTCAAACGGTTGCGCGTGAAGTTGGGCGAGGATCCTGAACTCGGGCAGTTCATTACGACAATCAGAGGCGTCGGCTATCGCCTGGCTCCTTCGCTATGCGCATAAGGCTGTTGCGGCATAACATTGCCTCTGGCTGATCTTGAGCCACCTTCGCTTCGGTGTGAGGAGTGGACCGATGACAAACGCTGGACCGCGGCCGATGGCCCTGGGTGATGACGCCGCCCGGGCCCTGGCGAATGCGACCAAAACCGTTCCGCAGATGGAGTCGATCAGCCCTCGGTGGCTGGTTCACCTGCTGAATTGGGTGCCGGTCGAAGCGGGCATCTACCGCGTCAACAAGGTGAGTCATCCCGAATCCGTCGATATTCAATGCGACAACTTCGACGAATCGCCGTTGCCCGAAACGTTCGTCGACTACGAGAAGTCGCCGCGCGAGTACCGGCTCAAGGCCGTGCACACCATCCTCGATGTGCACACCAGAGTGTCGGACCTCTACTCGAGCCCGCACGACCAGATCGCGCAGCAGTTGCGGCTCACCATCGAGGCCATCAAAGAGCATCAAGAGGGCGAGCTCATCAACAGCCCCGATTACGGGTTGATCGCCAATGTTGCTGACAAACAGAAGGTTACGACGCTTGGCGGTCCGCCGACGCCAGACGATCTCGACAACATGATCGCGAAGGCATGGAAAGAGCCAGGCTTCTTTCTGACCCATCCCGAAGGCATTGCGGCGTTCGGCAGAGAGTGCACGCGACGTGGTGTTCCGCCGCCGACGGTGAGCCTCTTCGGCTCGCAGTTCCTCACCTGGCGTGGCATTCCGATCATCCCGTCGGACAAGGTGCCGGTCGAGGATGGGAAGACGAAGTTCCTTCTCATCCGGACGGGGGAGTCACGTCAGGGTGTCGTCGGCCTGTTCCAGCCGGGTCTTGCCGGTGAGCAGAGTCCGGGCCTGTCTGTGAAGTTCATGGGTATCGATCGGAGCGCGATCGCCTCCTACCTCGTTTCCCTCTATTGCTCGCTGGCCATTCTGACCGACGACGCCGTCGCACTGCTCGAAGGTGCGGAGGTCGACAAGTTCCATGACTACGATCCCAAGTACCGGAAGTGACGGCGGCGGCCTGCCGAGTTGGCTTCCAGACGAAGCGACGCTGAACAAGCTTGCAGGCCAGTTCTTTTCCGCGCTGCCGGGCTCGCCTGGGGTGACGGGAGCGGCGACGCCCGGGGTTGCCCAGCCAGGGGTTGCGGAGCCGACCCTGCCGACGAGTCAGCCCAGCGTGCCGAACGCGCCGCCGCCACCGGGCGGCGGGTATGCACCGCTTGATTCACCACCGCTCGCGGTGCCGGTGAGTCCACCGAACGGTCCGCCGTCGGCGACGGCCGGCACGTCCCACGCGACAACTGGAGCGGGCCTCGGTGTGCCGTTCGTTCCCGAACTCCCGTCGCTGGCAGCGATTCTGCCGCCGGAGCGCGATATCGCCCCCGCATCGCCGTACTACTTCATCAGTGGAACGCCTGGTCCCGACAACGTGCCGAATCCGCCGGTGCAGAACAGCCCGCCGAGCGGTCCGTTGTCGTCGGTGCAGTACGGCTTGCCGTTCACCCCAGAGATCCCCGCATTGGCCGGGGTCCTCCCGGCGCAGCCCGATGCTCGACCCTCGTCCGATTTCTACTTCCTGTCCGACCTGCCCGACGTCGACGCGCCCGACCTGGGCACCAGCTCGGATCCTCCGCTCGACGTCGACTTCCTCGATCCGCACCCCGGTATCGATGTCAACGCGGTCCGTCGGAACTTCCCGATCCTGTCCGAGCGAGTCAACGGCTATCCACTCGTATGGTTCGACAACGCTGCGACGACGCAGAAACCGCAGGTCGTGATCGACCGCGTGAGCTACTTCTACGAACACGAGAACAGCAACATTCACCGTGCTGCGCACACCCTTGCCGCGCGGTCCACGGATGCATACGAGCGAGCCAGGGACATCGTCGCGCGTTTCATCGGAGCATCGTCGGCCGAAGACATCATCTTCGTTCGCGGTGCGACCGAGGCGATCAACTTGGTTGCACAAACGTGGGGGCGCAAGAACATTCGCGAAGGCGACGAGATCGTCCTCTCCCATCTCGAGCACCACGCCAACATCGTGCCGTGGCAGATGCTCGCGTCCGAGACCGGCGCCGTCATCAAGGTGATCCCGGTCGACGATTCGGGGCAATTGCTGATGGGGGAGTACACGAAGCTCCTCTCGGACCGCACCAAACTTGTGTCCGTCACCCATGTGTCGAATGCGCTCGGGACCGTCACGCCGGTGCACGCCATCGTCGAAGAAGGTCACCGCGCGGGAGCCCGCATCCTGATCGACGGCGCGCAGTCGGTTCCGCACACCAAGGTCGACATGCAGTCTCTCGGCGCTGACTTCTTCGTCTTCTCCGGGCACAAGATATTCGGTCCCACCGGCATCGGTGTCGTCTACGGCACCGAAGAAGTGCTCGCGGACATGCCGCCGTGGCAAGGCGGCGGCAACATGATCACCGACGTCACCTTCGAGCGTTCGCTGTATCAACCGCCGCCGGGGCGGTTCGAGGCCGGGACCGGCAACATCGCCGACGCCGTTGGATTGGGTGCTGCGCTCGAATACGTCGAGCGAATCGGAATCGACAACATCTCCCGCTACGAGCATTTCCTCGTCGAGTATGCGACGGCGGCGATGAAGAAGGTTCCTGGCCTGCACCTTGTCGGCACCGCCGCGCAGAAGGCGAGCGTCGTCTCGTTCGTCCTCGACGGATACGAACCGCTCGAAGTGGGAAAGGCCCTCAACGAGAAGGGCATAGCAGTGCGCGCGGGGCATCATTGCGCGCAGCCGATCCTGCGGAGGTTCGGTCTCGAAGCGACGGTCCGGCCGTCGTTCGCGTTCTACAACACGTGCGAAGAGATCGACCGGATGGTCGCGGCGCTGCACCAGCTCTCAGCTGATGCGGGGCGCCGCTGACCGGCGTTTACCTGCCGTGGGCGAGGTCGATTTCGTGGTCTTCGTCGGACGGCAGGGTTCCGGTGACGAGGAAAACCACACGGCGACCCACCTCAACGGCGTGGTCGGCGAAACGCTCGTAGAACCGGCCGAGCAGCGTCACGTCGACTGCAGCCGCGACGCCGTGGCTCCAGTTGCGGTCCATGAGCACCGTGAACAGGTGGCGATGCAGGTCGTCCATGGCTTCGTCTTCTTCGCGCAAACGCAGCGCGCGCTCAGGATCTCGGCTGATGAGCACCTCTTGCGCGGCGGCACCCAGCGCGACCGCGATGCGACCCATCTCGGCGAAGTAGCCGTTGACCTCTTCGGGCAGCGCGTGGTTCGGGTGACGGCGACGCGCAATCTTGGCAACGTGCAGCGCAAGTGCTCCCATGCGGTCGACGTCCGCGACGATCTGGATGCCGCTGACCACCGACCGCAGGTCACCCGCTACCGGCGCCTGCAGCGCGAGCAACGCAAATGCCCGCTCCTCGGCTTGGTGGCTGAGCGCTGCAATCTGGTCGTACTCGGTGATGACGGACTCAGCGAGGCTCAGATCGGCTTGCAGCAGCGACTGCGTGGCACGCTCCATGGCTGACCCGGCAAGGCCCGCCATCTCGCCGAGGATCTTCGAGAGTGCGTTCATTTGTTCGTTATAGGCAACGCGCATGATACGGAACCTTACTTCCAGGCCTGTGCCAAGTCACGGACGAGCGGTGAACGGAGAGTGAATCCCGAACCACATCGTTTCGTCGGCTTAAGAACAGGAATCGTCGCCGGCGTTGGTGACGTCCAGGTCCGACGGAATTGCAGCCGTCGTCGTCGATGTATTCGAACTGCCAGACGTGGATGAGGTCGACCCGCTGGAATTCAAGGGCGTCCCAGCAGCCTTAGGTGCCTTGACCGTCCCGGCGAAATCGCTCCCGACGACCAATTCGACGATGCTGCCGAGCCCGGTCGTCTCTTCGATCGTCGCTTCCGGGATGGAGGAAGCGACGGTCTCAGCCTCGCGCTTGTGGCCGGACGAATAGCGGACGACAGTCGATGAACTCTCGCCCGAGTAGTTGTCGACCTGGTAGATGCCGAAACCGTAGGCGCCGAGCGTCGACGCGGTCGACGCGGCCAGCCCCGGAACACCCGACGCGTTCGATACCTGCAACGTCACGTTGCTCGGAGCCATCGCCAGGTCTTCGGTCGTGGGAGCTGCGGTGGTCGGAGAGGTCGATGTCGAGGGATTCGATGTGGTCGAGGGCTCGACGGATCGCTCCTCGCCGGGCAACGGATCATCGCTGATGATCGCGTGGAAGATTGCTTTGATGTCGTCGGTCCGGGGGATCTCGTTGCCCCACTCGGTGGTGCCTGCGGTAGGCACGGTCAGGAACGTGACCGCTCCGGCGTCGACCTTCTGCAGCGACCGTCCGAGCGTGACAAGGTCCTTCGTGTTGACGTTCTGTACGAAGGTCTCGCGGGTGAACGCGCTGATGAACCCGTTGAGCTTGCCTGGATCCAGCAGCACCTTGTTCGACAGCGCCGAGCGCAGCAGCGACGAGATGAAGCGCTGCTGGCGTTTGATGCGGCCGTAGTCGCCGTTGCCCTCGGACTCGATGTTTCGGGCGCGGACGTAGCTCAAGGCGGTCTTGCCGCTGATCGTCTGCCGGCCCGCTTTCTCGAGTATCGGTCCGAGTTCGTCGTCGACCAGCGGTTGTGTTGTGCAGACCTCGACCCCGCCCACTTCGTCGACCATCGACTCGAACCCGGAGAAATCCATTCCGACGAAGTGGCCGATCTTCAGGCCGGACATCTTCTGAATCACTTTCACCAGGCACTTCGGTCCACCGAGCGCGTAGGTGGCGTTCAGCTTGTCGTCCGGCGCCGATTCGAATGTCTCGTTGGTATAGGTGCCGGTGCGGTTGTCCCAGCCTTGGCACACTGGCCGGTCGACGTTCAGGTCGCGCGGGAAGGAGACTGCGACCACACGCTGGCGATTGGCGGGGATGTTCACGAGCATGACCGTGTCGGAGCGTGCGGTGCCCTCGAATTGATCGTCGGTTCCAGCGCCGAGTTCGCCGTTCTGACCGGCACGAGTATCGGTGCCGACGATGAGGTAGGTCTCGTCACCCGTTTGACCAACTGCGTCGACGACGTCGGGGGAGTCGGGGTCCAACGCCGCGACCTGGGAAAACTTGCTGTCGGTCCACTTGATCGAGTACCAGACGTAGCCGGTCAAGGTCAGCGACATGATGGCGACGAGCGCGATGATCGAACGGCCTGCAATACGAACCCGGCGTTTTCGGCGCAAGCGGCTCATTGCCAGCCGCGTCAACTGTGGTCGAGCGACGTCCGGATTGGTCGGCGGAATCACGACCGGGGTCGCGGGCGCTTCCTGGACGGTCTGGGTCGGCTCGGGTGGTATAGGCGGGACCGGAGTTGCGGAGCGCTGACGTGTCGGCGGCGGCTTCGGGGCGGGTTCCGTCGAAGGGGCCAGCTTCTTCATCGCCACGGGCGGTGTCGGCGGCGCAGGCGCCCGGTGCATTCCCGAGCGATCGGCCGACGGGTTCGCCGCCATCTTCGCGATGACGTCGTCGGTGATTCTGGGGAGCTTCGCGGTATCTGCGTCGGTCTCGTCGGCGGGGCGATGTTCGCGCTTGCCGAACTTGGTCACAAGATCGGAAACCGATACGGAGCGATCTCGCGCTGGATGAAGCAGCTTCGTCAGCAGGCTTTCATGCGTCGCCGCATGCGACCGGGGTTCGTTCGATGACGACTCCGGGGGATCGACGAAATACCGCTCCCACGGGGCGCGATTGTCAGCCGGTGGCTGGCCCGGCGTCCGATCGTCACCCACCGAAGCAACCCTGCCTTTCGAATTCCATCAAGTCGCGTTCAGCGATTCCAGCAATGATAGTGATTCGGCGTCTGCGGTCCACCCTCATGCGGTGACCTCGGCCGGTAGGTCATCCAATCGGACGACGTAGCTAATTTCCGGTTATCCTCCGCTGTGCATGAGGTCGGCGCCTGCGGGAACCAGACAATCCTCGGGATCGTCGAGCCAGCCTTCAGGCAGCGCCACGGTGCCCGGTGAACCCTGCCGGCCACGCGGACCCTCGGCGTCCTTGGGGAACGGAATCGATGGGTCGAGCTGGACCAACAGGTCGTCCAACTCGGCCAAAGTCGACACGAGCGCGAGTGCTACCCGCAGCTCGGATCCAGCGGGGAATCCGCGCAGGTACCAGGACACATGCTTGCGGAATTCGCGAAGACCTTTGTCGGGTCCGTGATGGGCGGCGAGCAGCTCGGCGTGCCTGCGCATGATCACGACGACCTCACCGAGATTCGGCGGTGTCGGTTGGGCGGTCCCGTTCAGGGCCGCACTGAGTTCCGCGAACAGCCACGGCCGGCCGAGACAACCACGGCCGACGACTACGCCGTCACAGCCCGTATCGGCCATCATTCGCACTGCATCCTCGGCCGCGAAGATGTCTCCGTTACCGAGCACAGGGATATCGGTCACATGCGCCTTCAACGCGGCGATTTGTGACCAATCGGCAGTTCCGGAGTATCGCTGTGCGGCGGTCCGGGCATGCAACGCCACTGCGGCGGCGCCTTCCGCGGCGGCGATTCGACCTGCGTCGAGATGAGTGTGGTTGTTGTCGTCGATTCCGACTCGAAACTTGACGGTCACCGGTACTCGCGTGCCTTCGGTTGCCTTCACAGCAGCGGCCACGATCCGGCCGAAGAGCGTCCGTTTGTACGGCAGCGCCGCTCCGCCGCCCTTGCGGGTGACTTTGGGGACGGGACAGCCGAAGTTCATGTCGATGTGATCGGCCATGTTCTCGTCGACGATCATTTTTGCGGCGTCGTAGGTGGTGTCCGGGTTCACTGTGTAGAGCTGCAACGAGCGCGGCGTCTCGGTGGGGCCGAACGTCGTCATGTGCAACGTCGCAGGCTGACGTTCGACGAGTGCACGTGCGGTGACCATCTCGCACACGTAAAGGCCGGAGACGCTGCCCGCGCGGTCGATCTCGAGTTCGCGGCACAACGTCCGAAAAGCGACGTTGGTGATGCCTGCCATCGGCGCCAGCACGACCGGGCTGGCGAGCTCGATCTGGCCGATGCGTAGGGGATTCACATGCTTCTCCTCGCAAATGCAACTGTGCCCGGCACCGATGACGGTGCCGGGCACAATCTTTCGATCTAGGTTTTCAGGATGCTCGCTGCTCGCGGAGCTTGGCTTCACGAGCAAGCAGGCGGTCGCGCTGCTCTTCGAACTTCACGACGTTGGCTTCCATCTTTTCGAGGAACTTTGCGAGGTCCTCGCGGATGTTCTCGCCATGCGCACTGAAATCGTTGCGCTCGAAGATGCTCCACTTGCGCAGGACCGGCCACAACACCTCGTCGAGGTGCTGACGCAGGTCGTAGATTCCGTGCTTGGCCATGAGGACGCCGTTGCGACGGAAGTTCGGCATACCCGCGCCGGGCATCTGGAAGTTCTGCACGATCAGGTTGATCGCGTTCAGCGTCTGATCCGGCGAGAGCTCCAGAGCCGCTTCACAGAGGTTGCGGTAGAAGATCATGTGCAGGTTCTCGTCGGTGGCGATCCGCTGCAACATGCGGTCGGCGATCGGGTCGTTGCAGACCTTGCCGGTGTTGCGGTGCGACACGCGCGTGGCCAGCTCCTGGAACGTCACGTATGCGACCGAGTGCAGGACACCGGGGGCGAGCTCGGCCGGTGTGGCGAACCCGTTCGTCATGTGCTCCATGCGAGCCTGCTCGAGCGCGACCGGATCGACACCACGGGTGACGACCAGGTAGTCGCGGATCACGATGCCGTGGCGGTTTTCCTCAGCGGTCCAGCGACCGACCCAGGTTCCCCACGCGCCGTCCATCGAGAAGTTCTCGGCGATTTCGCGGTGGTACGACGGCAGATTGTCCTCCGTGAGGAGGTTGGTGATCATGGCTGCCCGAGCGACCTCGTCGAGCTTCGATTGCCCGAGCTCCCAATCCTCGCCACCCATGGCGGCAAAGTTGCGGCCCTCGTCCCACGGCACATAGTCGTGCGGATGCCATTCCTTGGCCATGGAGATATGACGATTGACGTTTTCTTCCGCGACCGGTTGTAGCTCGGTCAGCAGCTCGAGCTGGGATAGATCCCTCGCCATTGCGTGCCCCTCGATCGATTGCAAATACGTGTGTACTGAGTACGTGTTTCGGCCCAAGGTGGGCTTGTGGTATTTAGGTCAGCCTACGCGACCGTAGGTGTTCTGTGAAACGGCGATGCTGACTAACGCTTGCCGCCGCCGAGCAAACCACCCAATACATCGCCGAGCGCGCCGCCGGCGTTTCCGCCCAACAATCCACCCAGTACGCCGCCGAGACCGCCTGCGCTGGAGTTGCTGGTCGCGCTACGGAGCAGCCCGCCGAGGATGTCGCCGATCGCGCCGCCGGACGATTGCTGCTGCGCGGGTTGTGCGGGTGTCGCGTTGTTGCCGCCGGTCAGTTGCTTCGCGAGGTAGGCGAGCACGATCGGTGCAAGGATCGGCAGCAGTTGCTTGATGAGCTGGCTGCCTGCGGAGCCAGCGGTGTCGCCCACTGTGTTACCCAGTGCGCTGACGACCTCGTTCTGGGCGCCACCGAAGATGTTGCTGACGATTTTCGCGCCGTCCGCGGCATCGATCTGATTGACGTCCACGCCGCCGTCGAGCAAGCTTCCGTGCTGGCCCAGGGCATTTTCGAGGGACGCGGCGCCGTCGGCATCCGCTGCGTTCGCCTGCAATCCGCCGACCAGTGTCGGAAGTGCCGTCTTGACGGCGTCGGTCGCAGTGCTTTCGTCTACGCCGAGCTGTTGCGCGATCTGCGCGATCGGAATCTGGGAAAAAAGATCATCGAATGATGCCATCTGGCCCGCCTTCTCATGGGCATCCATCTGCGAAATGCCCGCCGGGGCCTGACAATAGTTAACGGACCGGCTCGACGGGAGTGTTTGTCTCATCGCTGCGGGCTACGATTTCTTTCGTACGTTCACCGTCGAACAGGAGTGCCATGTCGGAGCTCGATGATGCTTTTGCCTTCGCCCAAGAAGACGTGAAGAAGCTCACTGCAAAGCCGAGCAATGACGATCTGCTCAAGCTGTACGGGTTGTTCAAACAGGCATCGAAAGGCGACGTCGAAGGAAAGAAGCCCGGGCGTTTCGACATGATCAACCGCGCAAAGTACGAAGGCTGGGAAAAGCTGAAGGGTACGAGCAGCGACGACGCGAAGCAGGCTTACATCGATCTGGTCGCCAAGCTGAGGAGCTGACCGACGCCACATGCCCAGCAACATGGAACGCCTCGAGCAGATCGCGGCAGAACTCCCCGAAGCCGAGCGTGTGGACATCGAAGAATGGGGCGGTCACCCCACGTTCCGCGTACGCGGCAAGAATTTCGTGTTCAGCGACCTCGACGCGACCGGCATCTCGCTGAAATTGAGCAAAGACGAGGCTGCTGCCGTCGTCGCGACGGATTCGGCAGTCACGCCGGCCAGCTACGGACTTGGTCGGCACGGTTGGGTCGGCATTTCGATCGATGTTTCCGCCGACGCACAGCGGTGGGTGCAATTGCGCGAATGGATCCGCACGTCGTACACCTTGGTCGCGCCTCGCAAGCTCGCACGAATCGTGGAGGAGCAGGACGCTTAGTGCCCCCTCTCGGGCTCGAACCGAGGACCTGCGGATTAAAAGTCCGTAGCTCTACCAACTGAGCTAAAGGGGCGCGGTCGGACAGTCTAATGCGCGGCCGATCGAGGCGAGAACCGCACCCGGGTTACAACATTCCGCTGCCGGGCGATGCGGGCTACTGTGACGAACGTCTCCCTACTCCCGCTACCGGATGGGATCAACGACGATGAATCCGTTCAAGACTGTCGGCTCCGCGGTCACTCGCCCTGTCGCTCTCGTCAACAAGGCGCTCACGCGCCCCAGCTCGCGAACTACGCCCGGTGGTATCGCGCGGCTGTTGAGTCCCAAGCCGAGTCTCGCTGAGGCGCTGGAGGGGCGGATCGTGATGATCACCGGAGCATCTTCCGGGATCGGCAAGGCCGCCGCGCTCGAGATCGGCCGGGCAGGCGGCACGATCGTTCTGGTGGCAAGGGGCGAAGACAAGCTTCGCGAGACCGCAGAGGAGATCCAAGCCAGCGGCGGCACTGCTCACGTGCATCCGTGCGATCTCACAGATCTCGAGGCTATTGATGCATTGGTTGCCTCGGTACTCGATAATTACGGCAAGATCGACATCCTAGTGAACAATGCCGGCCGATCAATTCGCCGATCTTTGACATTGTCGTACGACCGCTTTCACGATTTCGAACGCACAATGCAATTGAATTACTTCGCGCCTCTTCGGTTGATGCTGGGACTGTTACCTGGAATGCGTGAGCGCCGATTCGGCCAAGTGATCAACATCTCGTCGATCGGAGTGCAGACGCGGGCCCCGCGATTCGCTGCTTACATCGCGTCGAAGTCCGCGCTGGACACTGCGTCCGATGCCTTCCAGGCCGAGACCGAGGACGAGGGTGTCCGGTTCACGACGATCCACATGCCCTTGGTGCGGACGCCGATGATCGCGCCCACGACCCTCTACGACAACTTCCCAACCTTGAGCCCCGAAGAAGCCGGTCATGTGATCTGCGACGCCATCGTCGAGCGTCCCCGCAGGTACAGCCCAGCGTTCGGACGAGTGGCAGCGTTCGCCGATTCGATCACGCCAGAGATCATGGACATCGTCCGAAACCGAGGTTTCAAGATGTTTGCTGACTCGCCCGCGGCCACGGCGACCGCCGGTACGCCCGTCGCCGAGGAACGGAAGGATTCCTCCAGGCAACGGCTGTTCGTTGACATTACGCCGGGTACGCACTGGTAGCCGAAGTCGGCTTTTTTTGCGTACAACTGGGAATTAGCCGGACAGTTCAGTTTCTCAGCCGCGCCTTTTGCAGATATTGTGCGGTCAATATCGTTCGAGCGCCGCAGGAGGCAGCAGTTCGGCTCGGTACCGATTTGACACGAATCGCTCGGGTGCGCACCCCCTGCAGCGCACCCGAGCAGTCAAAACTATACCACCCGGTGTGTTTTATGGTTTCTTCGTCATTCCCCGACCACCTGTCGGGAAGGTCGAAGAAAGCCTGATTCGTATCCGGATTTCATTTTCATACTGCGTCTACAGATCGGTTTCCGAGGGGCCGTCATCCGTAGACGCAACCGAGGTCCGGAGGCGATTGGCGCATGGCACGGCAGCAAGAGCGGGCACGCCGCACGCGGTCCGCGATCATCGGCTCGGCTGCGGTCGAGTTCGGTAAGAGTGGGTACACGGCTGCGTCGCTCAATCGAATTCTCGAAGGCTCGCACGCGACAAAAGGCGCGATGTACTTCCATTTCGATTCGAAGGAAGATCTCGCGCGCGCGGTAATGGATACCGCACTCGAACGTTATGCCGCGACCACCGAAAGGTGGATGGCACGCACAGAGCTGAATCCGCTGGAAATCTTGCACGGAATGATCGACGAGATTGCATTGCGGTTCGAAACCGACGTCATCGTCCAAGCCGAATTCAGACTCATCATCGAGCCGGATTTCTACCCGGACGTCCAGCACGGCGGTGGGCAGGTCTGGGGCAAAGCGGCGTTCGTCCTTGCGTCGCGTGCGAAGGACGCGGGCCTGCTCCGCGACAACGTCGATCCGGCCAAGTTCACCCGCAATCTTGCTGCCGTCCTGGCCGGCCAGCGCTACATGGCCGACCTGCTCTCCGAACGCGCCGACATTCGGGATCGGTTCGAAGAGGCCTATGAGCTCGTCCTCGAAGCGATGGCATCGCCAGAGTGGTTGGCGACGTGGCGAGAGTCCGGCTGGCAGACGAAAGCGAGTCCCGAAGATCTCGGTTAAGGGCCTTACGCAGCCGGTTTGGGGTTTTGAGCGGTTCTGTCCTAAGCTAACTCAGCTCCCAACGGTCAGCCGTTGGGGACTGGTTCGCAGTGTGGAGAGTTCGAAATGCTGCGGCGCGCCCCCTTCGTCTAGCGGCCTAGGACGCCGCCCTTTCAAGGCGGTAGCGCGGGTTCGAATCCCGTAGGGGGTACGTTCGACCAGAGTTGTACAAGTGACACGCAGTAAAAGCAGTAAGCAGGAAAGCAAGGCCCTGTGGCGCAGTTGGTTAGCGCGCCGCCCTGTCACGGCGGAGGTCGCGGGTTCGAGTCCCGTCAGGGTCGCAGTAAAAGGCGATTGGCACCAGAATCCTGGCGCCTATCCGGCCAGGTAGCTCAGTTGGTACGAGCGTCCGCCTGAAAAGCGGAAGGTCGCCGGTTCGATCCCGGCCCTGGCCACCACAAGTACCTACATGCCCGGCATCTGCATCGGCGGCATCACGCCCATACTGTGCAGCCACATCATCAGTTGGTGGCACGCCCACATAATTTGTTGCGACATCGCGATCAGCCCCTCGGCTCGTTCTTCGGATTTCTTGAGCTAAGCGTTCACCGAAGGACTCGAGGCGGGTAAGCGCTGTTGTGCCCGAACGAGAGGGGCAATAGTCCCTTCTCCACACATCCAGTGCATCTGAACGTTCGTGCGTTGCACAGAGCGGAATAGCGACCAGCCGCGAGGAGTTCGCTCGAAGGACAACACCTTCGAGAGGATTCCGGAATGCCGATTGCCACAGCCCGATTCGACGGCAAGATCGCCCTGGTTACCGGCGGCAGCAGCGGAATGGGGTTGGCCACGGCCCGCCGATTGCTCGATGAGGGCGCCCAGGTGGTGATCGCCGCGCGCGGCAAACCCGGTCTGGATGCTGCGGTCGAAGAGTTGAACGCGGGGGACCGGGTACACGCTGTCTCCGCTGACGTTGCCGATTCGTCGGACCTCGATGGCCTGGTCGACGTGATCGCTGCCCAGCACGGCCGCCTCGACGTTGTGTTCGCCAACGCGGGTGTCGGCGCCTTTGCCCCGATCACCGATATCACCGAGGCGGAACTCGACCGCGTGATCTCGACCAACTTCAAGGGAGTCTTTCTGACGATCCAGAAGACACTTCCTCTGCTCGCCGACGGCGGCGCTATCGTCGTCAATTCGTCCTGGGCGGTCCACCGTGGTGTCCCGGCTGCCTCGCTCTACTCGGCCACGAAGGCCGCTGTCCTCAGCCTCGCGCAATCGCTTGCTGCGGAACTTGCCCCACGGAAGATCCGCGTCAACTCCATCAGCCCCGGCTACATCGAGACACCGTCCTACCGGGCCAACGTCTCCGATGCGGCCAAGGCTGCTGCGGTCCAGGCGGTTGCGGCAGGCCGGCTCGGCACGTCGGAGGACATCGCCGCAGCGGTGGCCTTCTTGGCCTCCGACGAGGCTTCCTACCTCAACGGTCAGGACCTGCTTATCGACGGCGGCCTCATCGCTGCCATCCCTGCCACCATGTTGTGAGTCTTTTTGGAGTCCCTGGACTCCAAAAAGACTCACGAGGTTAGGTGATTACCGGACCGACGAGCGCGGCCTCCCAAGCCGCCCACAAGGGCGCCGCGGCGGCACCGTGGCAGGGGTCGATGCCGATGATGCGGCCGCCGCGAAGGGTCGTAACCTCGTGCCGAGCAATCGGATTCGTGATGGTGTTGGCCTTGACCTCGTCGGACCCGCGCGGCAATCCTGTGTCCCAATCGGTGACGGTGCAGTGACCGTGAACTTGACTGAACGGCATTTGCGCCTGGAACCAACTGGGCACGAGTTCGTCGGCTGCGTCGGCCCACACCGGACCGGCCGAGCCGGATCGGCGCCGACCGAGCATGGCGCCTGGCCGGAATACCTTTCGAGCCCCGCCTGCGCCGAGCCGATTGAGCGCGGTCGCCGCGTTTGCGGCGGATGTCGGCATGTCGAGAGCGGCGCGCCAGAAGCCTGCGGTGAGACCGGCATGGGTGACGAGGTAGTCACCGACCGTGGTCGGTAGCGCCGCTGCCACATGCATGGACCCTTCCGCCCACCATCGCTGGACGGTGGTGGCGGTGTCGCCGTCGACGCGGTCCGTCCACACAAACGAGCGGTCGCCGAGATAGAACGCCTCGTGATTGCCGACGAGCTGAATCCACCGGCCGGGTTGCTCGCGCAGGTAGCGGTCGATGAGCATGACTACGCCACCCGAGTGCGGCCCGCGGTGGACGATGTCACCGACCTGAACGACCGTGAGGTCGTCCGGCAGGTCTCCGGTGTGTGGGTCCGCGCCGAGCCGGACCAGCTCGTACCGCAACGCGGCGAGCTGACCGTGGACATCGCCGATCACTGCTACCCGTGGTGTCACGCCGATCCCGAACCGGACCATTCCTCGGCGCTGACGTAGGCGGAAACATTCGCCATCCGACGTTGCGTCGCCGCGATTTCGCGGACCGCCTGGCCGATGACCGACCGGTCGATCGGCGACATCAAAGTCATGGTCAGCGTGTCGGAAGGCTTGTCGCCATCGGCGTGCTGGAGGAGTTGGTAGCGCAACCGCAGCCGTTGCAGAGCCTGGAACACATCGATCAGTGTGCGCGCTCGCGACTCAGGGAGCATCTGCGAACCTGCCGCGGCTTGCAGTCGAGAAATCGTGTCGAGTTCGGCGGAACCGACACTCAGGGCAGCCCAGCGGCCGATGTTGACGACCGGCAGAATTGCTTGGGTCTTGATGTCGAATCCACTCCGGCGCAGGAGTGAGGTGCGCATCGTCCGCAGCCGCGCCCGGCGGGCGAGAGCGTCTTCCAACAGCAGGCGCAGCGTTGCGGGCTGGGTGCGAAGTTCGCCGAATACCGCAGTGGCAGCGGGTAATCCGGGATCGCCATAGATGGGACGACCGTCGACGAGCAGCGAGATCATGATCGCCCCCTCGTTGCGGTCGGGCGCTGCGATCCATCCGCGGGCGGCTTCGCGCCATTGCTGGTTGGTGCGTGCGAACGGAGGACGGCTCGCAGTTGCCCCGTGTTCGTCCGTGCAGAGGCCCGCATTCGCCAAGGTCGCCGTGACTTCGGCGAACGCTGCCCGGCACGAATCGATGACCGAGGGGGGAGTGCCGTCGATGAAGGCCGCGGCGGAATCGAGATCCGAGGTGAGGACCGCTTCGTGGCGGCCGTTGCTGCCCATCGACAACCAGGTGAAGTCGTCGGTCGAGAGATCGGGATGCCCGGCGAAAACGAGTTCGATTGCGCGTCGGACGATCGCGTCCCGGATCGTCGAATTCACACCGATGACCTTGCTCGACGCCAGACCGCTGGAGAGGAGGTGGCCGAGCAGGTCGGGCAGCCGTCGCGCTCGTTCGGCGAGCGAGACGAGATCAGGTGCATGCCGAAGTTGCTCGTGTAGCGAGATGTCGACCGCCAGCGGGGTGAGGCCGACGTCGCGCATCGACACCACACCACGCAGTTGCCCGGCGCGGTCGACGACGATGACGAAATTCGAGCCGCGGTCGAGCATGGTGAGCAGCAGTTCGGCCGCGCTATCGCCGACCACCGACGTCGGCGGGGTGGGGTCGAAAACCTCGGTCACGGGGACGTCGGACGACATACCATCGACGATGATCCGTTGTCGCAGTGAGGCATCGGTGACCAGATGATAGGTGCCATCGTCGAGTCGGACTGCCGCATAACCGCGACCATGGGCCCCGATTGCGCGTGCAGCATCCGCCGCTGTCGCGGTCGCGTCGAGCACGCGCGGTGGCGCCCGCAACAAGTCCTCGACACCGCTCGACATGCCTGCGGCCGGCGGCGGCGGGTTGTGTCGCGAAGTCAGCATCTCGGCGAGAAAGCGAGCCCCTTGTCTGGAGACGAATATGCGCGCCGCAGCATCGCCCGGTATGCGCGCGACCTCGGTAGCGCTCGCCGCCACGGCACGCGGCCCGATCGATCGTTCGGTGAGCATTGCCGAGTAGCCGAACACACCGCCCGGGCTGAGGCTGTCGTCGGGCGCTTCGTACAGCCGCGCCGGGTCGTGCCACAACTCGACCGTGCCGCTCAGGACCACCAGAACGTCGGTCGAATGTTCGGCGAAGGCGTCGAGGATCAGGTCCGTCGCCTCGTATGACTCGGCGCGCGCGGCAGCTGCGACAACAGCCAGCTCGTGCGCGCCGAGTGCATCGAACGGCGGGTAGCGCCGCAGCTTGTCGGCGAGCGAATCAGCCAATGTTCGGCGGGCTCGGCAGCTTGTACCCGGACGGTGCGACCCAGGTGTCCAGCGACCTCTTCCACGCGCCCGAGTCGATGTACTCCTTCAATGCCGCGTTCACCTTGTCGACAGTTGCGGTGTCGCCCTTCTTGATTCCGATGCCGTACGTCTCGTCGTTGAATCCTTTGCCGATCACCCGCAGGACTCCGTTGTATTTCGGGTCGGCTGCGAATCCGGCGAGAATCAGGTCGTCGGTAGAGACCGCGTCGACGTCACCGTTGGCGAGGCTGCGCACGCACTCCGACCACGTCGGAGCCTCACGCAGCGTGATCTTGCCCTTGTAGTTCGCAGTCACGTAGTCGGCCGAGGTTGTCCCGCTTGCGGCGCAGAGGGTCTTACCGTCGAGCGTTTGCGGCGAGACAATCGTGTCGTCGTTGCGGCGGATCAACAGATCCTGGTGCGCAACGAAATACGGCTTCGAGAAGGAGACCTTCTGCTCCCGGTCCGGCGTGATCGAGAACGTCGAGACGACCAGGTCGACCTCACCCTTTTCCAGCGCAGTCACCCGCTCTGCCTGGTCCAACGGCTTCCAGGTGATGTTCTTGGTGGGAACACCGAGCTTGCCCGCCACGAACGCGGCCGTGTCGACGTCGAAGCCCTGATAGCCCCCATCGACCTTCTCGCTGACGCCCGGTTCGTCCGAGGCGACACCGATCGTGATCTTGGCGTCACCGGTCGCCCCGTTGTCTCCGGGTGGGGAACCGTCGGCACCGGACGAGCATGCGGCCAGGCCCGCGACCACGGCGGCGGCGAAGAAGGCGGACAGAGTGCGGCGAATCGTTGAGCTGGCCATGTCAGTTGTCCTCCCCAGCTGGGTCCGGAACCTCTGTGGTTCCGTATCGCGGACCTTTGTCGGTCCAGACGCTGCCGATCTTTCCTCCGGTGTGTTCGATGACGCGCGACTTACACAGGAGCCAGCCGACTTCGAAGATCACGTAGAGAAGCGGGATGCCGATGATGACGACGATGAAGTTGGTCTTGTGCCAGAAGTACGGCGACGCTTGCCAGCCGGACACCGCCATGCCTACGACGACAAGTCCGATGAAGGCAAGCCCGATGTAGCTGGTCCACGGCGAGCCAGGCGCTTGGAACGAACTCGGTGGTACGACGCCCTTGTCCGACAACTGTCGCAACCGGATCTGGCACAGGAAGATCGTCGCCCAGGTGAACAGCACGCCGATCGCGGCGGCCTCGATGGCGATCTCGAATGCATCAGGAGTCAGAGCGTTGAGCACCGCGCCGAGTACGAAGACCACCGACGTCAGCACGATGCCTGCCCACGGCACGCCGGAGCCACTCATCTTCAGCGTCAACTTCGGCGCCTGCTTGGCCATGCCGAGGCTACGCAGCACCCGACCGGTGGAGTAGAGGCCCGAGTTCAACGAGGACATCGCGGCGATGATCAGCACGACCTGGATGAGATTGCTCATCCAGTCCAGCCCCATCCTGCCGAAGACCGTGACGAACGGACTGATGCCCGCCTTGTACTCGGAGGTCGGCAGCATCGAGACGAGCAGCAAGATCGAACCGCAGTAGAAGATCGCGATACGCGCGATCACGGCGTTCACTGCCTTCGGTACCTCTTTGCGCGAGTCCTGCATCTCGCCTGCGGCGATGCCCACCATTTCGATTGCGGCGTAGGCGAAGACGACGCCCGACATGACGAGGATCGGTCCGTACCAGGCGAAGGGCGACTCGGTCGGCCAGAAGCCACCGAGGTTGTTCCACAGATTTCCCAGTCCCGCCTGGTGTTCGCCGACATGCAGCCGCAGGCCGACGACGACGATGCCGACGAGCAGGAAGACCACGATCGCACCGACCTTGGCGATCGCCGCCCAGAACTCGAACTCGCCGAACGCGCGCGCTGACAACAAATTGATGGTGAGAACGACTGCGAGCGCGATGAGTACGGTTGCCCAAGTCGGCATCAGAGGCCACCAGTACTGGATGTAGAGGCCGACCGCAGACAACTCCGCAATACCGGTCAGCGCCCAGTTGAACCAATACATCCAGCCCGTGTAATACGCGGCCTTCTCGCCGAAGAACTCGCGCATGTAGGACACGAAGGCGCCCGAGGTCGCGCGGTGCAGCACCAGCTCGCCGAGTGAGCGCATCAAGAAGTACGCAATGACACCGACAACCGCGTAGCTGATCAGCAGCGCAGGTCCAGTGCTGTGCAATCGCGATGCGCTGCCGAGGAACAAGCCCGTTCCGATAGCGCCGCCGAGCGCGATCATTTGGACGTGCCGGCGCCCTAGTGACTGTTTGTAGCCAACCTGCTCGGCGTCGAGACTGCTTCCGCCGCTCGTGCCGCCGTGTTCGGCGATTGTCGTGTCCGCCATCAGAACCACCCTTCGGTTGTCACCAGAATTACGTCCGTGACTCCAGCGTGCTCTTAGTCAAACCTTTGATCTTGTAGCACTTTCGGTGACGCTAGACCTGGTTGCCCGGCAAAGGAAGAGAAGTCGCGTAAACAATGAAATCGGTTGCGCAACCTGTGACCAGGGCAAGATCATCAGGACGTTTTGTGAGCAAATGCTCATTGGATGGCACCAAAACAACGTGTTGATAATGAAACTCGATGACCTGACGCGAGTTGTGCCTGCGCTGGGAAAGTCAGCACCCCGCTGTGCACCGAGCGAGGCCAATCAGGCTGCGTCGTAGCGTATTCCGTGGCAATGTCCGATCCGGTGCTAGTCGCTTGCACCGACGGTGTGAGTCTCCGGCCTGACCGGCTGGTCAGCACCGCCGACCAGCATGCGCAAGCCTGGCTTTCAGGTCGCTGAAGTGGGAACAAAGACTGTCCGGTCAGCGGGTCCACATCACACGCGCCGGTACTTATGCTGCAAGTATGCCGTTCGATCTGGATCCGCGAACCGCCGCGCAACGCGAGCGCAGCGGCCACCAGGTCGACGATTGGGACGAGATCAAGCAGTGGTCGGACGAGGTGTACATGCCTTACGTCGTGCGACCAGTCGGGCGCGCTCTGACGCCGGCGTCGAGCATGTTCTCGGCAAAGATCGCCGACATCACGGTGACCCGGTTCTGCTACGGAATTCCCGTGACGATCGGCGAGTTCGCTCCCGAGGCAGGCAACGTGATCGTCTTGACGACGATCCAGGGCTGGACTCGGCATTCGCTCACCCCGAAGTCGACTCTCGACATCAGCACCGGCGGCACGTTCGTTGCGGACTGCAGTCGCGTCGACTATCGACTCGATACCGATGCCGACCATCTCCAACTCAACCTGACGATTCCGCACCGGCTCCTCGCTGACCTGGCCCTGCGCTGGTGGGGCCGCATTCCCGACGATCGGTTGTGGCGACACAAGTGCGCGATCGGTGGTCCGGGAAGTGCCTGGCTTGCATTGCTGGAGTACGCAGTTCGTACGCTGTCGGCCGCGCCGGAGCAGGTTGCGAACGGACGGGTCGGGGCCAACTTGCAGGAAATGATCGCGTCGCACCTGCTCACCGATTGGGCCGCGAGCGCGGCCGTCGACCTCGAACCGACGACAATCGAAGCTCCCGGTTACGTGCGTCGTGCAGTGCGATACATCGATGAGAATGCAGGCAATCTTCCTACGGTCGGCGATATCGCCGAAGCCGCAGGCGTCAGCGTTCGCGCACTGTCGGGTGCGTTCCGTCGGTATATGTCGGTGAGCCCGCGAGACTACTTGCGGGAACAGCGGTTACAGGGCGTTCGGCGCGAGCTGCTGTCGTCGTCGGCGACAACGGTCGTCGACGCTGCCGGTGCGTGGGGCTACGTCAACATGGGCATCTTCGCTGCTTCGTATCGGCAACGATTCGGCGAGAACCCCGCTGACACTCTCCGTCGAACCCCGCGGTGACCTGTCCCACAACACGGTGCCGATCCCAGACGGACCATGCCGATTGCAGACGTGCTGCCCTCTCGATCTTGCCTAACGTCCCCTCCTGCAATGACTTCTATGTCGACGGGAGAACTTCTGATGAACCAGCTCGATGCACAGCTCGGCCCAGTACTCGACGCGGTCGCCCACGCAGAATCCGCTTCGGAGCGGGTTCCCGGCGTGGTCGCGATGGTGACCGACCGAACGGGCACACGCTACGAGGGTGCCGCTGGGCAACGATCCGTCGGCGGGGCCGATCCGATGACCGTCGACTCCGTCTTCGCGATGTTCTCGACCACCAAGGCCATCACTGGGACCGCTGTTCTGCAGTGTGTGGAAGAAGGTCTGCTGGACCTGGACGCGCCTGCCGCCAACTACCTCCCTGAGATCGGAAAGCTTCAAGTGATCGAGGGGTTCGATGCTTCGGGCGAACAGATCCTGCGAACACCCAAGCGCGACATCACGACTCGAATGTTGCTGCTGCATACAGCAGGTTTCGGCTACTCGTTCTTCGACGAGACCTACAAGCGGCTGGCGGAAGGCGGTTGCCCCAGTGTCATCACCGCGACCAGGGAATCCTTGCAGACGCCACTGCTTTTCGATCCCGGTGACAAATGGCAATACGGGTCCAACATGGATTGGGCGGGGCTCGTCGTCGAGTCGATCCGAGGGCAGCGGCTAGGCACCGTCATGGCAGAGCGGATCTTCGAGCCGTTGGGAATGTCGGAAACGTCGTTCGTGCTTGATGATTCGATGAGCGCACGGCGCGCGACGATTCACCAACGCGAAGCCGATGGCACGTTGACGCCGACCGCTCTTGTGTTGCCGCAGCAACCCGAAGTACACATGGGTGGCCATGGGCTGTACTCGACCGTCGGCGACTACACGAAGTTTCTCCGGATGTGGCTTCGGGACGGCGTGGGGGACAACGGTCGCGTACTGGCCGAAGATACCGTCGCGAAAGCGGTCCGCAACGGACTGCAAAGCCAAACGGTGACCGAGTTGAAGGGCGTCGTACCCGCGCTCTCGCACGACGCGGAATTCTTTCCAGGACAACGTAAATCGTGGGCATACAGCTTTATGGTCAACGAAGAGCAGGCGCCGACCGGTCGACCGGCCGGCTCCCTCGGCTGGGCAGGGCTGGCCAACCTGTACTACTGGATCGACCGCCGCAACGGCATCGCCGGACTCTGGGCGACGCAGATTCTGCCGTTCGCCGATCCCGCATCGTTCGGCGGCTACCTCGACTTCGAGACCGCGACGTACCGGTCACTCACGACCCGCTAGCCGAACGTGAAGGAGAAGGCCTGCATGCCGGGGTCGAGGGCGACCTTGAGATTGCCGGACTGGTTGGAGTCGCCGTCGTGAATCTTGTAGAGCGTCGGCGCGCCCGAGACGGCGATCGTGCGGGTCAGACCGTTGTCGTTCACGCGCAGATTGCCTTCTCCACCGACCACGATGAAGACCTGGTTGGCGTGATAGTTCAATGAAATCTCGGCAGCTGGGTCCAAGGCGGTCAGACCCTGATCGTCGGCGGTGAAGCGGCCTCGTAGCGCAAATGTGTCGGCAGGTTGCGTTGTCGGGTAACTGAATTGGCCTTCGCCCTGCTTCAGTGGGCCGTCGCCGCTGTAGTTCGACTGCTTGTCGACGCTGAGATAGGTCTCCTGTGTGGTCCCCGTTGTCGGGGTGGCGTCGGTGTTGGCCGTAGCGGCCGGAAGGCTGCGGTCGCTGTCGGCGTCCATCAGTAGCTCGCGAATCAGCTTCTCGGTGACGTCGTAGTCGCCTTCGCCGAACTTGATGTGCCGCACGACCCCTTGCGCATCGATCAGATAATGCGCGGGCCAGTACTGGTTCCGGTAGTTCGACCACGTCGCCAGATTGTTGTCCTGCGCAATCGGATAGGTGATGTCCAGATCACGCGCACCGGCGACGACGTTGCGGGTGACCTTCTCGAACGCGTACTCCGGGGTGTGGACGCCGATCACGTCGAAGCCGTCGTCCTTGTAGGTGTTGTACCAATCGACGACGTGCGGGATCGATCGCTGGCAATTGATGCACGAGTAGGCCCAGAAATCGATCAGGACCACCTTGCCGCGGAGGCTCCCCAGGTCGATGCTCTTCCCGTCGGGGGTGTTCAGCCAGGCAGTGATTCCCTTGATATCTGGCGCAGTGCCACAGCTTTCGAGCTCGGTGGCACCCGCGGTGCATTTGTCGAGATCCTTGTTCTGGTCGTTGATCAAGTCGGTCAGGTCGAGCTTCTCCCTGATCTCGGACGAGTTCGCGACCTTGTCCTGCAACGCATTCGTGTAATCCGGAATCGTGCGCTGCAACACCGCGGGCAGGTCCAGCACCAAGGCGATCGCCAACAAGATCATCACCACACCGCCCGCGATGCGAACACCACGCTGGTGCTCACGGAATGCCCGGACCCGCTCGGCAATGCGCTGTCCCGCCAGCGCGAAGAAGAGCAACGGGACCGCTGCGCCGATCGAGAACGAGACGGTGAGGACGATGGTGTCGACTCCGATTTCGCCCGTCGACCCGGCCACCGCGATCGCAGCCAGGACCGGTCCGGCGCACGGCACATAGACCGCGCCGAGTGCCAGGCCCAAAATGAAACCGCCGCGCTCCGAATTGACTTGGCGTTGCGGAATCCAGGAGAACGGCTTCTCGAGAATGTGCTCGAACCACGGGAAGATCAGGCCGATGCCGATGAGGACCAACACGATCAACCCGGCCCATCGCAACACGTCCTGTGGCAGGCCGAGCGCCGCGAGCAAGGCTGAACCCAGCAACGTGAAGGTCGCGAAACTGGTCACGAGTCCGGCGATCACCAAGTACGGCCGCCAACGTGAGACGCGCTCGGCTGTCGAGTCCGCTGACGGGGCGGAGCCGGAGAAGAAGATCACTGGCAGGACCGGCAAGATGCATGGCGATATCCCGGTGATCAAGCCGCCGACCAATCCGATCAGCGCGAGAGTTCCCATGCCACATCCTCGCCACTAAACGTCGTCCATTGTGCTGGAAGTGGTCATCGTCAGAGATACGTCACAGTCGCGTCCGATTTTCGGACCTATGCTCGGGGAGTGGTGATTACGCGACGTGGCTTCCTTGCGGGGGCAGGGTTGTGCGTGGTGACCGTGGCCTGCAGCAGGACCGAACGGTCCGCGCCGGCGGCCGCTCAGCAGGGCACGTTTCCGTTTCAGTTGACGACCGAGCAGTGGCGCGAGCGCCTGACGCCAGAGCAATTCGCGGTCCTCCGCAACGCCAGCACCGAATTGCCGCGCTCGAGCCCACTCGACGACGAACACCGGACGGGCATCTTCTCGTGCGCCGGATGCAACCAGAACCTGTTCGACTCGGCGACCAAGTTCGACAGCGGCACCGGCTGGCCGAGTTTCTACCAGCCACTCGCCAACGCGGTCGGCGAACATGTCGACAACTCGTACGGCAAGCGAACCGAAGTCCACTGCAGCAAGTGCGGCGGGCACCTCGGGCACGTCTTCACCGACGGGCCGAAGCCGACCGGACTGCGCTACTGCATGAACGGTGTCGCCATGAATTTCACTGCGACACAACCACAATGACAGCTGGAGGTCTCCGAATGGCCATGCGAATCCTTGTTCGGCTGTTGTCCGCGCTGGCGTTGTGTGCGGCGGTCGCCGCGTGCGGTTCCGAGGTCGCTCCTGTGTCCGAGCACACGACGTCGCCGGGAGGGGTCGTTCCCGCGCCCGCGGTCGACGTGCCTGCGGGCACGGCTCGAACTGCCACCGCAGTTTTTGCCGGCGGCTGCTTCTGGGGCGTTCAAGCGGTGTATCAGCACGTCGACGGAGTGCTCGGCGCAGTCTCCGGATATGCGGGTGGCACGAAGGACACTGCCGACTACAAAACGGTCAGCGCAGGAAAAACCGGTCATGCGGAATCGGTCGAGGTCACCTTCGATCCGAGCGTCGTCAGTTACGGCAAGCTCCTGCAGATCTTCTTCACCGTCGTCGCCGATCCGACGACCCTCAACGCCCAGGGCCCCGACCGCGGCACGCAGTATCGAACCGAAATCTTCACGACCAGCGCCGAACAAGCCGACGTTGCGAACGCCTACATCGCGCAACTAGGCAGCGCACATGCCTTCTCGGAACCGATCGTGACCAAGGTCAGCACGCTCGATGGCTTCTACCGCGCCGAGGATTACCACCAGAACTTCCTCGCCATGAACCCCGACAACCCCTACATCGTCGCCAACGACATGCCGAAACTCGACGCATTGCAGAAGTTGTTCCCCGCCGAATACCGACCCCAACCCTCGTGAGTCTTTTAGGAGTCCCTGGACTCTGTGCTGTCTACATACATGTGGCACAGATATGTCTACATACATGCGGGACACATTCTAGGCCGCGAGGTGGAGTTGGCCTTGGTATCGCTTGGTCGGATCGAGCATCAGGTGGCCGA
>NZ_VCQU01000007.1 GCF_012932915.1 Antrihabitans stalactiti
GCAAACGACCCGGCACAACAGCCACCTGACACCGACCACAACCCCAGCTACCCTCAGCACAGCAGCGCCGAACGTGAGGAATTACGTGACGGCTACCCCTGGGGAATTACGCGACGGCCGACAAGCAAGGAAGATCATGCACGGTCGGATCCCGATGCCGCCGCCTATCAGCATCGCGTAGAAGATCTCTCGCGAGTTCGACGCGTCCTTCGTGTCGGTCAGTCAAACTCTGGGGTGCCCTATCGATTAGCGAGCACGCGACGATCAGATGGCGGGCTCGTAGGAGATCTGGTATCCGTTGGGCGCCACCACGGCAAGGCCGCGCCCGACATCGATCCGGTAGGTGTAGCCGTTGTTGACGGCACTGTAAGACGACCCGTTCGACCACACCACCGGCGCGGTCACTGCAAGGCCGTTGGCCTTGCCGAACCCGCGGTACTCGGTGCGTCCATCGCCCTGCCACTGGCAGATGGACGCACTGGATGTCGGAGTCTCGATGTGGGTGATGACCAACTGGTGCGAATCGCAGCCGTTGGGCGATGCGTTCGCGACCCCATGGACGGCAAGGGCGATCCCCGCAGCTGCGGAGAAGACTGCGATACTGGCGACCTGCTTGTTCATGGGTGTCCTAACGATGATCGGGTGAACTCGATAGGTAAATCGTCGGCGACGACGAACCCACACTCCACTCCCCACAGGGTGATAGTTCAGCACCCCGACAGGGCGAATGAAACCCCCGCGGGTTGGCGCAAGCCAAGCACAACGGCTGGGTCGAGGCGCTGACCAATCCTAGTGATTCCGTTGTGTCACAACGCCGAAGATTGTGCGCATTCCAAGTCACACTCCTTCTCGGCGTGGGCCATTGGCGCCGTCAGGTTTCCGGTCCAATCCAGACCGAGCCTGCCGTAGTCCGGCAACCACCCGTCCAGGCCTTCGACGAGGACCTGCCCGTACACGGCTAAGACTTTGCCGCGGATACGTCGCTTGGTCATGTGCGGAACATCCGATCAACTGCCGGACGTGGCGAGACGCGCATCACGTGAGGCGGATGGTGGTAGATCCAGCTCGACACCACTGGCGAAACGCCATGCCAGTTCACGAAAACTCGGCAGCAGCGTGCGGTCTTGTTGACCAGGAACGCCAGCGCCCGTCTTCTGGGGGTTGAACGTCCGTGCCACGCAACTCGGCTGCGCGTCGCCGAGACAGGAACAGCTTGCCGCTGCTGCTCCAATTCTCGCCTCCCCAGACGTGTTCCAGTCTGGGCCGCAGTCCCCCAACAACGCGTTCGACAGCCGGCCCTCGGCAAGGGCCGTGCAGTACATTTCCAGCTCGCGCACGGCATCCTCGACGTGCTCATCGCACGCGTCGCATGCACACCCCGGAAACGCAATGTGCTGCCAAGCACCCACATCGAGGTACAAACCCGGAAGGGACGTAGTGGTGATCGTCAGCGGCGCCTGGTCCGCGAGCCGCGGTGTGATCCATATCGACTCCACCGGCTGGACATCTGACGACAGCCACCCCACTGCAGACCCACGGGTGACGATCACCTCGAATCGGCGTTCAAGATCCGCGACGAGATTCTCGGCGGCGGGAAGCAGCGGAGCGAACCGCTCCGGATTCGTGACCCTTTCATACGCTTCGTCCGGCGGATCCTCCATCACGATCTCCCCGCTCCCCTTATCGTCGATGCGGTTTTCGAATCCAGCTTGACGCACACGCGAACGAAAGGTGGCACCGCGCCAATCACTTGCGTGGAATGACGTCCCGACGCGTGTCGGAGAGCCCCACGCACAGCCTCCGGAACCAGACAGCGAAACCTTGGATACCTTCCTTAAATGCTCGAAATCGGTAGTAGGCGCCGTAACCAGCCGGCGCCGCCCTTCGTAGTTTTCGAAGCGCTAACCCAGCCGCACCGTGACCCACTCGACCGTGGCTTCGACTGCTCGACGACGAGCAAGAGCCCCGGATCGTCAACGCAAACGAACCGGAACAGGTCACCTGGAGTTCTCTATGGATCCGGTGCCCTGAAGCAACCGTGCAGTTCGACCTTCCGCCCGGCGCGCGCGGTGGAACCGATCTGCGGTGGACGCTGTTCGTCCAGCCGCCCGCGCCGAGCATCTCGACCATCGGTCACATGCGTAAACGCATAAACACGCTGATCAACGCCAACCTTCGCTACACCTTCGGTCAATAGCTCACCCGGCACGAAGAGCTCTACACGAATCGTGGATAGAGTGCCGCGCTCAGGTCGAATACGACGGAACCGAATTCGCAGGGTTACCAGGAAACTCTGCGAGAAGCCTCGATCGGCGATACCGAACTGTTCGTCGTGTATGCCGACTACATGGACCTCGAGTTGCCGGTCACGAAGTCCGGGCTAGCGGCGAGGATTCACCGGTAGTAGATGTCCAGAGACTGAACTAGCCCGTCCTCGACGATGAAGACGTCGACGGCGTGGCGCGTTTCACCCGTCGGACTGGTCGCCTTGAACTGGACGATCTGTGCGCTCCCATCGGCAAACTGATTCTCGATCTCGTGGGCGGATGGGCCGCCGAGCCAGAGGTTGCGATAGAAATCGGCGATCTGACCGGTTCCGCGGTAGACCCCCTCTCGCTGTCTCAAAGTCGCCGTCGGCGCGAAGATGGCAGTCAAGGCATCGATGTCGGCACGGTTGACGGCGTCGATGTACTTGTCGACAAGCAGGGTCATGGCGAAGAACGATAGCCGGTGGCGACGCGATGGTCGAGAGTCCTACTTTGGCACCCATCCGCTGATGGCCTTCGGCTCGTTTCCGATCTCGTGGGCATTCTCCAAGTGGCCGGCGCATCCGCGCTACCTCAGTTCGCGGTAACCGCCCTAGACCAGACAAGACAGCGTTGCCGCTACGGCTCCTGCAGACAGAACGGGTGGCCCGCCGGATCGAGAAGGACGCGGTAGCGGTCCCCGCCCGGTTGATGCTGAGGTCGAGTCGCTCCCAGGGACAGCATCAGTTCTACAGCCGCACCGAGATCCTCGACGGCGAAGTCGAGGTGGAGCTGTTGCGGAATTTGCTGACCGGGCCACTGAGGAGCCCGATAGTTCTCGACCCGCTGAAACCCAATAGCAGGACCAGCCCCACCGGTGAGCGCGACATACTCGTCGCTGCGGAAGCCCACGGTCATCCCTGTCAGCTTTTGATAGAACCGGGACAACGACTCGGGGTCGTCGCAGTCGACGGTGACGCCCCGGAGTTGGGCGGAGGGCATTTGTCCATCTCACTTCCATTGATGAAGGTAGCGTGGCGGCACTCTACCCACTCGCTCACGCAATCGCATCAACGTCAACTTTGTGCCTGATCATGCTGGTGTTTCGACGATCCTGGCTAGTAATTTTTGCGATATGCCAGTGCGGTGGCCGGACGAAGTCGACGATGTCATCGGCGGCGACATGACGGTCGCCGTGGCATATGCGACGCCCGCAGGCGGCGCAGTGGTTTCCCCGGTGACGCCGGTCGGAATGCGTGACCGCGACTCCGGCACAGTAAGTTTCACCACATCCCTGGGGTTCGGGCGCAAACTCGAACGCATGCGTGCGGAACCGAAAGTTGGACTTGCGTACCATACCCGCCAGCACGGTTTGGGTCATCCCGGCAATACTCGATACGTACTTGTCAACGGCGAAGCGACCTTCGACGTCCATCCGGATCCTGCCCAGCTCGAGAAGATCTTCGTGCAGTCGATTCCGTTCATGGGCGACCCCCGCCGCGGATGGTTCTGGGATCGCTGGCTGGGTGCCTATCACGCCGACCGTGTCGTCGTGACAGTCGCGGTTACGCGCATTGTGGCGTGGCCTCAGCTGGATTGCACCGGCGTGCCGGAAGTGTTCGGCGACCCGATCACCGACGACGTTGCGGTCCCCCAGGCCCCACCGAAGAAGGGAACGGGTCCGCGTGTCGATGCAGCGAAAATCGGCGCGCGCGCAGCGAAACTGCCGTTCCGCCTCGTGTCGTACATCGACGCGGACGGATATCCGACCGTCATGCCCGTCATCGTAACCGGGGCCGACAAGAGCGGCATTTCACTTCGAGTGCCACACTGTACCCCCACGGGTGGACGTCGGGCCGGGCTGTTGGCACACGACTATCGCAACCAGTTCGACGGCGTCGAGTTGCGCCAGAACACCGGGTGGCTCGACGTCTCGGGAACGAATACTCGATACTTCCCTCATACCGCGCTGGGCTTCAAGGTCCCGAACAAAACTGTGCTGTTGCTCGGCAACGGATTCATGGCCCGCCGCGGGTTGGCGCAAGCCAAGCGCAACGGTCGGGTCGAGGCGCTGACAAACCCGCAGTGATTATGTCGATGGCGCGGAGCCCGGCCCGACCGCCGAGTGCATAGTTTTGGTCGTTCGGCAGGCGCGATTTGCCACCAAAACTATGCACTCGGCAAACGGACTTCGCCGAATTCCAGCTGCGCAACGCTCTTCCCAGCGCTCCCCCGCCCGGCAGCTGGATCGATCGGACTGTGACGATCTGGGCTCATCGGCCTCGCTGCGGCAATGACGATGTGCATCGTGGCGGGGTGGCGTCACCGCGAATTGCAGACGGCTCAGATGCAGAGCGATCCGAAGATGCAATTTTGATTGTTCGGCACCGTAACCGTGACTGGTTCAGTGGTCTTCGAAATGTCTTGGGAGTTGAATGTCGCCCACTTCTCGGTGACGCCCGCGTTCGCGCACAGAAAGTGAATGTCATAGGTACCGTTCGGCACGTTTTCGAATACCACGGACGCCGTTCCGCCGGCCGGAACGTCCCTATATGTGAGGCCGAACGTCGGAGCTGACATGTTCGGATCAACTGTCCCAGCGGGAAAGCCACCAACTGCGCAGGTGATCACCCCGCCGGAGTTGTTGGTTATTACCGACGTGACCTTGTTCCCTGCCACGCTGGCTGCCCCGGACACATCGGTGGGTGCTGCACCAGCCGATGCGGGGGCAAATAAGCAGAAAAGCAGCAGTCCCGCAATAGCGGCGAACGTCCGAAGCGAGAACTTCATTTTCGACCTTTCGACTTGTGTTTACTCCATAGGGATACGGGCTAATCAATCACACTTCCTGGTCTGCTTTCCCTGGTTGGTGAAGATCGAAACCCGAAAGAGGCGAAGGAGTCGACCCGAATGCTCTCAGCTGAAGATCCCGATCGCTTTCTCGCACACACGGTGCAGCACAGTCTGAAACAGTGGATTCCATGACTCGGATCTTGATGGTCGGCATCCACGCACGCGCGCTCGACTACAGCAAACTGCCACCGGGCCTTGACGAGGCGACGATGGCCGAGCGGATCGAGGCCGGTTTCGGAGCGACCGTCGCCGCCGGGTTCGACGCGGTGTCTTGCCTGATCGGAACCTCACCTGACGAGGCCGAACAGGACATTCGAGCCGCGTTCGGCCGTGATCGGTTCGGCCTGGTGATGATCGGCGGCGGCATCAGGTTGTTCCCGGAAAACACGCTGCTGTTCGAGCGAATCGTCAACGTCTGCAGCGCGGAATCACCCGGAATCGCCTTCTGCTTCAACACGTCTCCCGAAACATCTCTGGACGCATTGAGGCGTCACGTCCAGCCTGGAAGAGAAGAGGTCTGATCAAGATGAGCATCGACGTCACAGATGACCAGATTCAAGCGCTCGCCGCGACCGCCAAGCCCTTCAGCCTGGTTCAACTCCGGTGGACCGCGGACCGACATCAGGCTGAAGCCGAGGCTATCGAACTTGAACATCAACGCCGCATGGTGTCGTTACGCGCCGAAGGTGTGATCGCGGTCCTCTGTCCCGTCATCTCCGATGCGCTTGCGGGCGTGGCGATCATGACTGAGCCACTCGAGCGGGCGCAGCAGATCATGGCCGCCGATCCGTGTGTGCAGGCGGGAATGATGACCTGCGAGGTACTCCCCTGCCTCGGCTTCCCGGGCGACTCACTTCCTGGCTAGCGACCAAGCCGTTGATGTATTTCGCCCGACTGGCCACCATGTGGCCGGATGACTTGGAGGTGCCGTGAAATGGCCAAACTGATCTACGTGACGAACGTGTCTCTCGACGGCTACATCGAGGACGAACGCGGCGATTTCGCCTGGTTCCCACCGGACGATGACGTGTTCGCCTCTCACACAAGCCTCCTGCAATCCGCGAGCACGCTCCTCTACGGGCGGCGACTCTACGAATTCATGGCTGTGTGGGAAACCGACGCCACGCTGGCGGCGCAGTCCGACCTGTGGGCCGACTTCGCGACCGCTTGGCAGGCAGCAGAGAAGGTCGTCTACTCCACGACGATGACCGCTGCGTTGACCGCGAACACCACAATCGACCGCCACTTCGACCCCGCCGCGGTGCGTGAACTTAAGGACGCGGCCACCAGCGACATCACCGTAGGGGGTGCGAATCTTGCAGCCCAAGCACTGAACGCCGGGCTGGTCGACGAGTGCCAAATGTACGTCTGGCCAACAGTTCTCGGTGGTGGCAAGCCGGCCTTCCCGATCGACGCTCGCGCCGACCTCGAGCTCATCGATGAACACCGATTCGGAAACGGTGTTGTGCTACTCCGATACCGCCCAGCTGGTCTGTCACGATAATCAGATGTACGAATCGGTATTTGAGCTTGTCGACCGGTTCGCAGCCGCTCTCCCGAAGTCCACGGCGCTTGCGGAGCCTGTCGCCTCGATCGTCCAACAACTGACAAGGAAGGTCGAACGGGTCGGGCGGACCTTACGAAGACTTGAGGGCAACTCCATCCCCGACGTTCGCGAGATATTCGGGCGGCTGAGCGCCGAGCTCAAAGCGACCAAAGCGGAGCTCCTTCACTGGCAGGTCGTCCTGGCGCGGCTCACGGGCAGCGGGCTGCCGATTGATCCAAATCCAGTTCCTAAGGGTGTCTGGGTGGTTACCCCACCGCAAGATCTCGAAAAGTGAGTCATCGAAAGACCGATGTCAGATGCTTAGTCCACTACCGCTCCCGGACCGCGTAGGTCAGATGCGTCACCCGCGGCGACGAGTCGACGTGGACCTGCTTCAAAGCGACACGACTCGCGTCGACGCCCTCGAACAGGCGGATTCCGGAACCGAACAGCACCGGTGACAGTGCGATCGTGAACTCGTCGACCAAGACTGCGTTCACGTACTCCAGGATGGTTTCACCACCGCCGGCGATGCGGACGTCTCGGTCACCGGCGGCCCCACGCGCCTGGTCGAGCGCCGACTCGATGCCGTCGTTGACGAAGTAGAACGTGGTCCCACCCGGCCGTTCCCATGGGTCTCGTTTCTCGTGCGTCACGACGAAGACCGGCGTGTGGAATGGCGCGTCATCCGGCCACATCCGCTCGCCGGCGTCGAACATTCGCTTGCCCATCACGCTCGCCCCGGTCCGCTCGAAGGTTTCTCGCGCGATGTCGTTGTCGCGGCCTTCCTCGCCGCCCCCGCCGAGCTTCAGGTTCTCGCGGAAGAAGCGCAACGGGAAGATCCATCGCTGCAACTCCATCCACTGCTTCCCCATCAATTCGCCGACGGACTCGGGCGCGATGAATCCGTCGAGCGACATCGACACACTGAAGAACACTTTTCCGGCCATCAGTCCTCCACTCCCTTGCGAAGCATGTCGGCGACGTAGGCGGCCAGATTGCTCAGGGTCTGCTGTCCACCCTCGACTGCGTGGTACTTCTCGACCGCCTCGTCGCGCAGTTCCTTCGTGGGGAACACGGTCCGCATCTCGATCCGCGTCGCTGCCCCCTCCACCGCAAACGTGAGGACAGACTCGAAGGCGTTCGGATCGCCGCGGAACTCACCGTGCAGCAACGCAATTCGCTCCGGCGGGGAAATCTCGGTCCAGGAGATCCACTCCTGGTAGTCGGTCCCGTCCGGTCCGTGCATCACGAAATCCCACACACCGCTGACGCGGAACTCGAACGCTCGCGTTGTGGTGGTGAACCCCTCCGGCCCCCACCAATGCGACAGATGCCGGACCTCGGTGAACGCCTCGAACACCAACTCCCTTGGGGCACTGATAATCCGAGAGATCACGATCTCACGGTCTTCTGTCGCCGACTGCGTCTGCGCGGCGTTTTCTGTCGCTGTCATCGGTTACTCCCCTTGCCTTGTCTTTTCGAGGTCCTGCACATATGCGTCAAGCCGGTCGAAGCTGTCGTTCCAGAACTGCTCGAACCCGCCGGTCCACTCGTGGATCGGTCGCAGCCCGCGCGCGTCGATGCCGTACAGGCGTTGCTTCCCTGCCTTACGGTCCCGCACGAGCCCTACTTCCCGCAGCACCCGCAGGTGCTTGGACGCCCCCGGCTGGGTCATGCCCAGTTGCTCGGCCAGTTCGGTCACCGGCCGCTCACCCGCTCGCAGTAGGACCAAAATCTCCCGCCGCTGCGGCTCGGCAATCGCGTTGAAGACGTCCGATGTCGTCGCTGCTCGTGCCATGTCGCAATCATATGCCGATATGGGAATACGTCAAGCACGTGAAATTTGCGCGGTCGTGCCAAGTGGCGCACCTGCAGCAAAGGAACAGCGACTATCGTCCCCGTCATGACACGTTTCCGCGGCCTAGCGATGGCAATTCTGACCTTCGCGATGTTCATGGATCTCATGGACGTCACCATCGTCAACGTCGCACTGCCCGCCATCCGCGACGATCTCGGCAGCACCCCGTCGCAGCTCGAATGGATCATCAGCGGCTACGTCCTTGCATTCGCCGGAGTACTCATCACCTCGGGCCGACTGGGTGATCGCTACGGTCGGCAGCGTGTATTCATTACGGGCATAACCGGTTTCACCATCGCGTCGCTAACCGCGTCGGTCGCGCAGAACGGCGAGACGCTTGTCGCGTCGCGGGTCGCGCAGGGACTTTTCGCAGGGTTGATGGTTCCGCAGGTACTCGCAAGCGTCCAGGCGTTGTACAAACCACGCGAACGCGCGGCGATCTTCGCCGTCATCGGCGTCATTACGGCCATGGCGGCGGTCATCGGACCCGTTCTCGGCGGATGGCTGGTCACGAACAACCCGCTCGGTGGCGGTTGGCGGGCCATATTCTTCATCAACATCCCGATCGGGATCATCATCGTGATCGCGGCATTGTTCCTGGTTCCGAACACGAAATCCGAACGTCCGTCGCCGCTGGATCCGCTCGGCGTTCTCTTGGCTGTGGGCGGGATTTTGCTGATCGTCTACCCGCTGGTGGAGGGCCGCCAGCTCGGCTGGCCCGCATGGTCGTTCGTGCTGATGGTCTTGTCGCCGGTGGTACTGGCGCTTTTCGTCCTCAACGAACGACGCCACAGCGAGGACAGCGCGATGATGCCGTTGCGCCTGTTCACCAACCGCGGATTCACCGGCGGCCTCACCATCCAGTTCCTGTTCCAAGCGTCGATCAACTCGTTCTTCCTGATCCTCGCGCTGTATGTGCAGACCGGGTTGGGCTTCACCGCAATCGTTTCAGGCGCACTGACGCTGCCATTCAGCATCGGCGCCACCGTTGCTGCCGGCGTCGCGGCGGCGCTGGTCGCGCGGCTCGGACGGATCCTGCCCGCCATCGGCGGCACACTCATGGCTATCGGCACAGGCTGGGTCATTTACGTGTTCAACGACACCGGCGCTGACTACTCAGCGTGGGACACGGTGATCCCTATGGCGATCGCAGGAGTCGGTCTCACCGTCATGGTCGTCCCACTCCTCGACATCGCCTTGGCCACAGTCGATTCGAAGGATTCCGGCGCAGCATCGGGAGTGCTGGGAACGTTCCAGCAAGTTGGCGGCGCACTGGGCATCGCGGTGACCGGCGTGCTGTTCTTCGACGCCGCCGGTCGCTATACGCAGCCCGAACTGTTGCACGCCCTCACCATCGCGGCATGGGTGCCGATCATCGGCTATGCCCTGGCTGCACTGTGCAGCGGACTGCTCCCCGGCATCTCAGCCGTGAAAGCGCATCTGAAAGCGGTCGAGGACGAGGCGGAAGACGAACCCGCCGGCGGTGCCCCAGCGTCTGTCTCCTGATACCCGCTAGCTGAAGCGAGCCGCTGAGCACGATGTAGCGACTGAATCAATCCCCTGCGTCTGTTGACGATTCAGCCTTAACCGATTCGTTCTCGGAGTCTGAGTCGTTCTCGGCGTCTGATTCGGTCTCGGAATCGCCCGTCTTGGAGCGTTCGCCGTTCTCCGAGCCAGATTCCGCGTCGCCTTCTGAGGCCGAAGCTGAGTCGGAATCGGAACTTGATTCGGATTCCGAGGCCGAGCCACCGCCTGACGACCCACCGCCCGCTCGCGCGGCATTCACGATGCCGCGTGCGCTCTCGTCATCGAGTTCGAGTCCGGACTTTTCCTCGTACTGTTTCTGCACCTGCTCCGCAGCCTCGTCCTCTGGCTTCTTCGTGGGTACGTCCAGGCTCTGCTCAACCGAGTCGCCGTCGGGCCGGTCTTCGTCTTTGTCGCTTGCCGCGTTTTCGACCTGCTCTTCCAACTTCGCGGCCGCATCCTGCGATAACTCGAAGTCCTTCATGCCTGCTCCTCAATCTGTCGATTGAAGTAGGCATACCCGCAAGTCGGGCGTTCTATGCGGGTTAGAAGATCGCGATCGGATTGACCGGCGAGCTGGTGGCGCCTTTGAACCGCCAGGGAGCGACGCTTACAAAGAACGCCCAACGCTTCTCAGCGGCGCAGGCTTTGGCGAGGGCGTCGAGATCGGTGTTGTCGAGTATGGGCATGCCGAGGTACGGGATGAGGACCATATGCATCGGTTCGGTCCAGCGTTCGAAGCCAGGGAGCGGCGGGTGCACGTCACTGTCGGAGTCGCTGCTGAGCACTGACGCGCGACGCTCACGCAACCACGACAGGCACGAGGCGTGCAGACCAGTTCCACGCTGATAGGTGTTGCCTACTCCCCCGCCGTTGCGGACGAACACGATGTCGCCCTCGCCGACTCGCACGTCGTGCAAACGTTCTGCGGCTTCGAGGTCGTCGGGCCGGATGACGGAGCCGACCTCCAGCGGACCACCGCGGACCTCGGCGACGTCGAGCAGAACGCCTCGACCGACGATGCCGATCTCGCCGATCTTCTCGATACCTAGGCGTTGGGCCCCGCCCTCGGTCACTTCCTCGACGGAATAGCCGTTGTACATGCCTTGCTTGCCTTCGGGCGTGAAGATGTGGCACAACGCGTCGACATGCGTCACTGCGAAGCCGTGATAAGTCATTCCAATTTCGTCGATACAGCCCGATTCTTCGGGCAACGGGTCGTCGTAGCGCTTCATCTTGTACGTGACGTCGCGGAGATTCGGTGTCGTCGAGGAAATCTCGCGCGCGAACGGCACGACCCGCCCGGTACGGATCAACGCCACGGCAGCGAGTGTGGTCTGCGGCGTCATGAAGTTCAACGTCCCAATTTGATCGTCGCCACCCCACCTCCCCCAATTCGACAGTGACGGCAATGCCCGCTCGAGGTCCGCGTCGTTTTCGATTGCGGTAATGGGCGTTGGGGCGGTCGAGGGTTTAGCCGATGCGGGTTCTGTTGTCTCACTGCCACATCCAGCCACCGCGAGCGCTGCCGCACCTGCGATCAGACTGCGTCTGGATAGTCGATACGAGACGTCCATGGGCTCTGTCATCGCTAGATGATCTCCCTTTCGGATTGCGGCGTCCACCATCAGCGCTTCCGCACGCCGAAAGTGCAGTTGTTCAGATCGATTCGGCCGATTCTGGCTGAACAACTTCCACACTGGATGACCGACGCTGGCGTCCTGCGCCGTGCTGGTTTACTCAGGATGTGAATACATTCCAAAAGGCAGCTGCGGCAACCAACAAGCTCGTACTTGCAGCGATGCGGGCACCGATTCTCGGCAACATCGCTGGCAAGTCGATGGTCTTGATCACCTACACAGGACGCAAGTCGGGCAAGACATTCAGCCTGCCTGTCTCATACCGCCAGAAAGGCAACGTACTTCTCATCGGGGTTGCCATGCCCGACCAGAAGAATTGGTGGCGCAACTTTCTCGATGACGGTGGCCGGGTCACGGTCAAGCTTCGGGGGGTCGATCACGCCGGACATGCCGTCAGTCGTCGCAACGACGACGGTCAGGTGTCGGTCAAGGTGACGTTGGAGACCGCCGCGAGTTGATGCGTCCACCTTCGTCCTTACTTGCTATTGACAAGCGGGCTTGTTTTTTGCAAGTATCAAATCCGGACAAGGTCACGACTCACCCGAGGGAGCAATTGCCATGCCTACCAACATCTTTGTCAGCTACCCAACCTCCGACCTCAAGCGCGCCACGGCTTTCTACACAGCACTAGGTGCGACGATCAATCCGGTCCTGACCGATGACAACGCCACGTGTTTCGTATGGGACGACAACATCTCCACCATGGTGCTCAAGCGCGAATTCTTCGCCAGCATGACCGAGAAGCAGATCGGCGATCAGAAAACCGCCGCGACATTCCAGATTGCGTTCACCCGCGATTCGAGGGAAGAAGTCGACAAAACGATCGAAGCGGGGCTGGCGGTTGGTGGCCGCGAGCCCGGACCGGCGCAGGACTACGGCTTCATGTACACCCGTGACATAGAAGACCTGGACGGCAACACCTTGGCGTTCATCTACTCGGCGCCGCAGGCGGTAGAACAAGCCCCCGAGACCGCGCAGGCGCAGGCCTAAATGGCCGCCCGCAGCTACGGGCAGTACTGCGGGATCACCACCGCTGCGGAGCTGATCACGGAACGGTGGGCCCTGCTCATAATCCGTGACCTTCTGGTCGGACCTCGTCGTTACACCGACCTGAACCAGGGACTGCCCAAAATTCCAACGAACATCCTCGCCGCACGCCTGAAGGAACTGCAGGAGGGCGGGGTGATCCGACGTATCCCGATCCCAAAATGCGGACTCGTCTACGAGCTCACCGACTACGGCCGCGACCTCGAGCCGATCGTGCTGGCCCTCGGCAGATGGGGATTCCGGTCGATGGGCGACCCGAAGGACGACGATATCGTCACGGCAGACTCACTGACGATGGCTCTGCGTACAGCCTTCAGACCGGAATTTGCTTCCGCATCACTGGATTTCCAGATCCAGGTCGATGCCGTGGAATTGCGTGCTCAGGTCGGCGGTGGCGAGCTGAGGGTCGTTCAGATCGCTCCCCCCGCACCGCCAGTGGGCGGCGTGCTGCCCGGTGGCGAACCTGAACTGAAGTTCGCCACCGGCCCGGACCTCCGCCACCTGATCGCGGGCACGCTGACCCCAGCCGAGGCCGTGAAGCAGAACGTGGTCAGGATTCTGCAGGGCGATCTGACGTCGCTCGAGCGATTTACGACCCTGTTTCACGTCGACTCGTGACAGCGAAATCGGGTGCGGCGCGGTTCACGGCTTCGCAGTCGATGTACTCCATGTATCCGCGCGCCTCGAACGAGGCGCCCTGGTAGCTACCCTCACATCGGTAGCCGAGGATGTATCCACGTCCGACACCGAATCGTGGTGGTGAGTCGATGGTTCCGTGGACGACGAGTTCCGAACCGGCAGTCCAGGTGAATCGCACCGGAAGCCGCATCTCGTTGCCGTAGGGATCGGTGGTCGTATCGGTCGCGAATTCGGTGACCTCGAACCGCACGTTCTCGTGCGTGACCCACGTCGGCTGGCCTACCGATCGGTGATAGGCCATCGTCGCGAGCGGCTCTCCCATCGCATGGACGTCCGCGAGCAGCAGGTGTGAGCGGTCGTCGATGGCGATCACGTTGTAGGTGAAGAAGTCGAGAGGAGCCTTCACCGACGAGCCCAGTTCTCGGTCGACGAGTCCGTGCAAACCCGCACAGGCGGCGTATTCGAATGTGCCGACGCCGCTCACGTCGGTGCGGTCCCCGCCCACTGCGACCCAGCCGTCGTACTCGACACACAGGCTCAAGTGGTCGTAGAAGGGAGTCCGCGCGAACCACGCAACTTGTCCGGTTGCGCGCAGACGCAATTCAGCGGTCAATGTCCCGGTTCGCGCCGATACCTGAAAGTCCGGGTACGTACCGCTGATGACCAGGTCGTCCCCAAAGTTGAGGACGGACCCATCGGCGCGAAGATCGCACTCGCCGGTCATCGAGTAGGCACGGTAGAACGCCGCGTCGGGTGCGGCCGTCGACACCGAGACCGCGGCGGTGTCGCGCGGGCTGGTGGTCACTCCCTGGTCGTTGTCGAATGCGGTCGCACCGGGCAGGCCAGCGATGATCATGGTGCTGAAGTACCGGTGCGGCTCGGGCAGGTCGGGAATCATCACGCCGTAGTGCGTCCACCCGTATCGATGACCGCCGACGTGTGGTTTCAGCATCGACGGCTGCGTGAACGGGCGATTCGTCTCGCGAATCGCGAACCGCGACACCAGCCGCATAGCTTCGAAGATGCCGGGTTTGATTGCGCGCCAAATAAAATGGGGGTGTGAAGGCGTCATCTGCATCCTTGAAGGTGACATTGCGGCGGGTCGACGGACAGTCTGACTGTAATACGGAGTCACACATATTCGGCGGCTAGGGCCGAACATCGCTGACAACGGTGGATCGAGGTCTACGCTCAACGCGCGGGGCAGAACGTTACAACCGAGAGGTGAGCCATGTCAGGCGACAACGTGTTCACCAGCGCGGTGGCGGAATTCTACGAAAACTACATGGTGCCTTTGATTTTCGCGCCGTATGCGGCGCCGATGGTCGCGCAGCTGAGGTCACCGGACATCTCCGACATACTGGAAATCGCCGCTGGGACGGGCGTTCTCACGCGCGCGTTGGCGGAGGGATTGACCGACCGCGTATCGATCGTCGCGACCGATCTCAATGAAGCGATGCTCGACCAAGCCGCCGCGATCGGGACAGCAAGACCTGTCGAATGGCGGCAGGCGGATGCCATGCAGCTTCCGTTCGCGGACGCGAGTTTCGACGCCGTGATCTGCCAGTTCGGCGCAATGTTCTTCCCCGACAGAGCATTTGCGTATGCCGAGGCACGCCGCGTGCTACGACCGGGTGGGCAATTCGTGTTCAGTACCTGGGATCGTATCGAGGAGAACGAGTTCGCCGATACGGTGACGACCGCTTTGCAGGAAGTGTTTCCCAACGATCCCCCGCGTTTCCTCGCGCGCACCCCACACGGCTACTACGACACTGCGACAATCACCGAGGACCTGGCTCGAGCCGGCTTCGCCACCGCACCACAGATCACCACGATCGCTGCGCGAAGTCGCGCGCAGTCACCACACATTCCGGCTCTCGCCTACTGCCACGGGACACCCCTGAGAGACGAGATCGAAGCCCGAGGCGATCTCGACCGTGCCACCGCAGCAGCGGAGCGGGCCCTGGCCGAGCAATTCGGTACCGGCGCCGTGGACGGGAAAATCCAGGCGCACATCGTCACTGTTTGCTAGTCGACAGTGTCCTGGTCCGTGCGATCAAGTAGAGCGGAAATGCCACGCTGACCGCGACGACAAATACGAGTACGACGTAAAGCCACAGCAGCGGAACGCGATTGCGACGACCGTCGACGATCATGAAAGCCGTCGCCGCGACGGCGACGCCGAGCAGGTCGATCGTGACGAACGTGGCGGCGTGCCCGTCAACGGTGGCTGCCAGAGCGTCTGCCGTGCTTCCGCCGCCGATCATGTAGTCGACCAACACCCATTGGGTGCCGATCAAGCATGCGATCGCAACCAACGCGTACAAGACGCACAGAAGTTTGTCGGTCTTGGTCATGGTCGACACCCTAGCCAGCACAGGTGTCCCCCGATTGGGGGAAGCGGATATCACCTGGTAGACGACCTCTTTGGTGGATGCCGTGCGGGGTCGTGGCGAGGGATAGTTGTCGCAACGGCAGATGAGCCGCAGACAAAGACTTCCGAAAGGTCCACTCCAATGACCACCACCTCGATCCGCCGCCGCCTCATCCTCGCGCCACTCGCCGCAACCGCAGCCCTCGCGACCATGGTCGGGGTAGCAGGAATTGCTTCCGCCGGCACGCTTCCCACGAACGCCCCCACCACCACAATGTCAATCACCAACGACACCGACCAGACGATGTGGCTCACAAACTCGAACAACCCCTACGGTTCGTTCATTGCCGGACCGCGTCAGTCCCTGGCACCACATGCCACGGAGATCGTGACCGCAGTATCGAACAACACCACCCCGGTGTTCCCGATCAACATCTCCTACGGATACGGCAGCCTCGGTGCGGTCGCGAACTTCGTCTCGACCAACGACTATATGGGCGCAACGACCAACGGTTCGGGTGTGTCCGGTTACAACGTCCAAAACTACGGCGTACAAACCACTATCGACTCGGGTGCGCCCACCGTGAACGCGAGCTACATCCTCGCCCCGATGATGATGTGACCTGCTACTGGGCCGCGCTGTCCTCGACGACGGCGCGGCTACGGGTGTGGCGGTAAAGCCACGCGACGACCCCGACGAAGAGGACGACGCCGAGCAACTCGGCCCAGTTCTCGAATCCGGCGCCGACGATACCCAACGGTTGTTCTTGGCCCGTGCCAGCGACAACTGCCGCGAAAACGACTCCGTACAGGCTTTCGCCGACGATCAGACCGGTTGCCAGCAAAACGCCCAACCGCTTCTTCCGATCGACATCCGCACCGGTTCGCTCGGCCCAGGAGTCGTACACGCGGCCAAGAATCGCGCCGATCGGGATGATCAGTGTGAGCGCCATCGGTAGGTACATTCCCATCCCCACCGCGAGCGGTGGCAGCCGGAACTTCGATGTCGTCCTGGAGAGCGTCTCGTCGATGGCGATAACCGCGACGCCGATCAGTGCACCCAGTCCGATCAGCGCCCAGTTCAGATCACCGCCGAAAACACCTTTCGCGAGCGACGAGATGAGTGCGGCCTGTGGTGCCGCGAGCGCATCCGGCCCCGCCCCGGGCGTCCCGGCAAATCCGAACGCGGTCTGCATGAGCTGCAGCACCGGCGGGATGATCGCCGAGCCGAACAACACGCCGATGACCAGGGCGACCTGCTGTTTCCACGGCGTCGACCCGACTAGTTGACCTGTCTTGAGATCCTGCAAGTTGTCGTTCGAAATCGTCGCTACACCGAAAACGATGGCGGCAGTGAAAAGAGTGAACGCGATCAGCGCGGCCGATTGCGTGGCATCGGCGTCGCCGAACGTCATCCGGATCAACAACGCGGCAATGAGAACGACCAGAATGCCGACCCCGGAGATTGGGCTGTTCGACGACCCGATGAGCCCGGCCATGTAGCCGCACACAGCGGCGATCACCAGACCGATCAACAACACGAGCACCAGACTGACCGCGATGATGCCCAGCGAATGACCGTCCAGGGCGGTTCCGTCAACGAAATCCCACAACAAGAGCGCGATCGGTACGAGTGACGCGACGACCACGATCGCCACGTACTGGATCGGAATATCGCGCTCGGTGACGTCGACGGTCGTCCCCTGTCGACGGTTCTGCGAGGAAAGCAGCGCACCTTTGATACCGGCGATGACGGGGCCGATGATTTTCAGCAACGTCCAGATCGCTGCGACTGCAATCGCGCCGGCGCCGATGAATCGCACTTCGGTGGAAAAGATCGCAGGAATCACGTCGGCAGCAGGTTCGGAGCCCACCAATCCCCAACTGCGCACCGGCAACAGCACGCCGTACGAGATGACCAAGCCGACGAGCATTGCGATGCCGACTGTGATGCCCACGAGATGCCCGACGCCGATCAACGCGAACGACAGGCTGGCGCCGAACATTGTTCCGCCTGAACCGATTTTGAAGACGTGCGCGAGGGAGTTGCTGATCAACTTGAGCGAAGCCAGAAACGCAAATGCCGCGGATACGACGCTTCCGAGCGCGATGATCCGCAGACCGTCACGGTTCTCGTCAGCGCCCTGCTGGGTGTCGCCCACCTTCAGGACTTCCGCGGCTGCAACACCTTCCGGATACGGCAGATCCGAACCTGTCACCAGAGCGCGTCGCAGCGGAATCGAATACATCACGCCGAGGATGCCGCCGACGCCACACACGGCCACTGTGATCCAGTACGGAAAGCCGCTCCACCAACCGATCATCACTAGGCCTGGAAGCACGAAGATGATCGCGGAGAGCGTGCCTGCCGCGGACGCGATCGTCTGGACGATGTTGTTCTCGACAATGGAGTGATTGCTGAAATAGCGCAGGATGCTCATCGAAATCACGGCTGCGGGAATCGCGGTCGCGAACGTGAGCCCGACCTTGAGGCCGAGATACACATTTGCTGCGGTGAATACCAGGGTGATCGCGCCGCCGAGAAGAGCACCTCGCAGCGTCAATTCGCGAACGCTAGACGTTCTGGATTCCGTTGTAGACATGTGTTACCCCTTTTACTCCGGCCTCGGGGTGGTCGGCTCAACAAATGTAAGCGTCACATGCTGCTCACGAGTCGCAATCACGACATCGGATCCCGGTGTGTCACATCCAGGTGACCGTGATGTCGAGTTTCTGCGCGAACCGCTCTAGATGCCGTCCCAGAACGTCTTTGACGACGGCGAGGGTGTCCGCGGTGGCCGCCTCGGCATTCAGCCGCAGGCCTGACGCGGTGTCCGTGACGGTGCCGAACCCTCCGTCGAAATCGAAGGTCGACGTCGTGTCGTCGGATTTGACGGCGATTTTGTGCCCGAGGTGGCTACCGAGTTGTTTTCGCCAGCGGCCGGGATTCTCGATTGCCACCTCGGCGGCACTGCTGAAGCCGTACAGCCCAGCGAGGGTCGACGGGTTGTCCTTCAGATACTGCCTCAACGACACCGGCGGACGGCCGAGCACAGTTTCGACGGTGTCCGACACCGACGCGAGCTCCCCCGTCGCGATCGCCTCGTACGAACTGACCCAACCCTCGACAGCCCAGTGCGGCGCACCGTAATGCGCGCGGCTGGCGAAGGCTTCTTCGCGCGTTTCGGGGACGTAGCTGATGGCGCGTCCGGTTCGTTCGGTGAGAATGCGAGCGGCTTCATCCAGGGTGAAAGCCTCCGGACCTGTGACGTCACGGGTTTCGCCGACCAGCAACGTGTTGTCTGCCAGCACCGCGGCGGCGACAGCGGCGATATCGGCGTGCGCAACCGGTGCGAACTTTCCGGTTCCGGCCGGTCCGCGGATCACGCCGTCAGCGGGATTCACCAGCCCTGGAACATGACTGAGGTAGTTATTGTCCCGCAGGAAGGTGTGATCGACTCCGCTGGACGCGATGTGCTGTTCGGTGTGCCAATGGTCGCGGGCAAAGGTGAATGTCGCGTCGGGGGCCGCACCTTGGAACGAGATGTAGACGATCCTGCCGACACCCGCCGCGATCGCGGCGTCGACGGCCGTAATATGTTCTGCGACACGGTTTTCGCTCTCCGTCGCCGAGACGAGGAACAACGTGTCTGCCCCGGCCACCGCTGACCCGAAGGCTGCGGCGTCGCCGTACTCGGCAGCCGCGACCACCGCGCCGTCGATCGTTTTCACCCGTGCAGGATTTCGCGCAATCAGCCGCAGACCAATTCCCCGGGCTGCAAGGTCTGCGGCGACCAGTGAGCCGAGCTGACCGGTCACACCGGTGACAGCGATTGTCGTCACGATGAAAGTCCTTCCGATGCCGCTGAATGACGCAGTGGTTTCAGGCTACGACACCCCTCAGGTGTAACCCCGTCTCCTATTACCTAGGGAAGGAATCAACCTAGGAGACAACGATGTTCACGAAATCGATCCACACCGGACTCGCCCTGCTGGGCGCCACCGCAGCCATTGCTCTCGGCACCTCGACCGCCAACGCGGCTCCCCCGGACGTCGACCCGCCCTGCTTCTCGCACTACAACCCGTCGTCGGACACCTTCGAGTGGACCTGCGGACTGGGTGCCTGAGCGATCCAACAACCACCGTCGTCCCGCAGGGCAATTTGTTCGACGCACGGGCAAATTGCGCCTGCGGGATACAAAATGGGGTGCGGGAGTGGCCCAGCCTTGGCCGAGGGGGTCTTTCCGCAAGAAACGGCCGCGCGGGTCTCCCCTCCGGAGCCGCGCGGCCGTTCGATACGACCTCCACCTCAGGAGGGCGGATCGTCTCGCTGCATCGCCTTGACCTCGCTCGTGAAGATTCGCAACGACTGGCCCAAACCCCGTTCCGCAGCAGGGAGTCTCGTCGAACCGAAGAGAACCATGAGGACCACAATCACCAGCGCCCAGTGCCAAGGACTCATACTGCCCATTTCCCGTCTCCTTCGTTGTCAGGTTCGGTGAAGACGACGGTCGGAGTGACCTCTGGTATCGACTCACCCAATTCGCTTAATACCGGCTGCAATTCGGCGTGCAGCTGCTCGCTGATGCCGCTCGCGTAGTCGCGAGCCCGTCGCACGTACTGCAGGGTTTGTCGCACCGCACCAGGGAGGCGCTCCGGGCCGAGAACGACGAGCGCGGCGACGATGAGGAGAAACAGTTTGTCCCACCCGATGTTGTTGAACATCAGGCGACCTCGCGCCTGGACCTGAGCAACCACAACCGGTGCACGATGGACACCACAACCAAAGCAACAGTGACGATTTCGGCAATGACGCTGATAGCTGCTTTCGGTGCGGGTTCCCAGCCGATCTCGGTGAAGCCGAAGATCCCGACAGTGCGCGAGAGCGCGAAGGCCACCAATGCGCCGCCGGCAATTGCGGCCCCGGCGATTCGCAGGGTGAACGGTCCGCCGAGGAGGAGCAGCACCGCGATCGCAAACGACGCCGCAGCCTGCACGAGGAACGACGGACCGATCATGTGGATATACCGGTAGCCGCCTCGATACAGGTCGTAGTGGACGTAACCGCTGATCGCGAGGGACGCGCTGATCCCGGCGCGCAGCAACACATCTGGCCACACTCGGGGAAGGGTCTGCGTCAAAGTCATTTCAGCACCTGCTCTTTCAGGGCAAGCATTTGCTGTCCCTTCTGGTAACTGACTTCCCGGATCCCGAGCGCATCGTGCAACTTCCCGGCGGGAAGGACCAGTGGCTTGGGAACCGTGATTCCCGGCTCACCGGGCTTCGGCAACGCGTACGCGGTGGTGGTGCCGCTGTAGAACGTGATGTTGCCTTCGGTCTTCGTGAACAGTTGGTGGACATGCCCGTTGAGACACGTCACCGACGCGAAGCGCTTCAGGTAGCTCAGGGCTTGGGTGGCATCGTCTGTGCCCCAACCCCATTGCGGATACATCTCGAACAACGGGATGTGGCTGAACACGATGATCGGTGTGTCGCTGGACAGTCCCTCGACATCCTTGCGGACGAACTCGAGCTGCTCCTGCCCGAGATGGCCCAGCAGCTTCATGTTCAACGTATTGACCAGCGCGATGACATGAACGCCTGCGACGTCGAAGCTGTACCAACCGTCTCCACGAGTGCCCTTGCCGAAAGCATCCCGATACCGCTGACCGTGATCGTCGGTCGAGTCGTGTTCGCCGGGGACGGTGAAGATGTGTGGTGTATTCAGCCCTTTCATCATCTCCTTCACCTGGTCGAACTGCTCCGGCGTCGCGAGATGGGTGAGATCACCGGTGTGAATGACGAAGTCGGGTGTGTAACCGAGCGAGTTGACCTGCCCGATCGCCTCGGTGAACGTGTCTGCCACGTTGGTGTTCGCCGCGCCCTGGAAGCCGATGTGGCTGTCGCTGATCTGGGCGAATCGCAACGTCGGACGCGACGGTGCAGCGCTGCTGACCGGAGTCCCAGCGACCTGGGAGATCACCTCTCCCCCAACGATACTCAATCCAACTGCCGCACCGAACCACGCCGTGTGCCGCATCAACTGCCTGCGCGACATCGTGTGCGGGTCACGCGGGTCCGTGTGCTCGTTGTGTTCGGACTCGACGGTGCTCATGGCGTCACCACCACGGTCGCCTGCATGAACGGGTGGATCGAGCAGATGTAGTCGAACGTGCCCGCCTCGGTGAATGTGTAGGTGTAGGTGCTGCCTGCACCCATGCCCGGCGAATGGAAGGTGCCGTCGCTGCTGGCCACCGTGTGCGGTTCTTCGTCTTTGTTGGTCCAGGTCACGGTCGTGCCGACGGGCACGGTGAGTTTGGCCGGCGCGAACGCGAAATTGTCGATGTTCACTGCATTGGCCGCCGCCGGCGCTGCGGGCGCCTCGGTCGGCGCCGTCATACCTGGCATCCCAGGCATCGACATAGCCGTGGGGCTCATCCCCGGCATCCCGGGCGTCTCCGCACCGGACGCGAAAGTGAACGACGGCGACGCATCGTCAGCCTGTGATCCGGTGTCGGATCCGCATGCGCTGAACGTCAAAGCCGTAGCAGCGGCGCAGGTCACGGCAACGATCGCGTGCCGCCGATCCAGAATCTTTCTCATGGGTGCAATCTCCGATTCCGTAGTCCTCCCGTCCCACGCGGACGGTCATCAACAGATAGGGAGGGGGGTTACAAACAGACTGTGCGTGAGTTTGGCCCCCAGAGGGGCCAAACTCACGCACAGTTGTTGGGCGGGTCAGGCGGGTTCGGTTGGCGCGAAAACCTCGATGGTGCCGTCGTTTTCGCGGATCTGCAATTTCGGCAACGGCGCCGGACTGATCGGCAGCTGGTGGGTGAGCACCTCGCCCGCAGTGGAGAAGGAGGTCGAATGGCACGGGCAGCGCAATTTGTCGGCTGGAGCGTCCAGCCACAACTTGCAGCCCTGATGCGTGCAGACCCCCGACACCGCGGTCGGTTGCCCGTCGACTCGACGCACGAATCCGCTGATCGTGCCGACGTTGAAGGCAACGGTCGCTCCGTTCGGAACGTCCGCACTAGCGGCTATCGCGCGCCACGCTCCGGTGGTCGGTTCCAGCGTTCCCTGCGAGAGGACGGGCGTCTGCTTGTCGGCCGCATTTCCGCGGACGATCGTGTTGTCGACAACCGCGCCGACTGCGGCCGCGGCAGCTGCGACCGATCCGCCGATGAGGACCGTCCGGCGCGTCGTCGAAGGTCCTGTCTTCCGCGCATCGTCGGGGGAAGGATCATCGATCTCGGCAGCGAGACGCTGCTGGAGGTCGGTGAGAAACGATTCGCTCGGCGTGTCCGCGCCGAGGCGTCCCGCGCGTAACGTGATCGCGGCGCGCATCTCCTCGGCCTCGGCCTCATCGGGACGGAACGACCGTGCCCGCCGTCCAGCCAGCAGATCTTCGACGTATCGCCGTACTTCCCTTCGGGTCACTTCGCACCTCCTTCAGGCAACTGTGCCGCCATCTGCAACGCCCGGTGTTGCAATACTTTCGCATTCGCGACGCTGACTCCCAGGTCACTTGCGGAATCGTTCACCGAAAGTCCATGCAGAAACCGTAGCTCCAGAATGCGTCGGTATCGGTCAGGAAGCCGATTCAGCAGCGTGTGCGCTCGACTCACCGCCGTCGTGTTCGCCACCGATTCTTCAGCAACTTCGGCTGGGACGTCGTCATCGATGGTCGTGATCTCGCGGCCCATCCGGGTGCGCCAGTAGCCGGCCAGCACGGTCCGTGCGGTCGCGCGCAAATATGCGCGAACCTCCCCCACGCTCGCCGACACTCGCAATGGTCGTAGCGCTGCCATGAATACCTCGGTGGTCAGGTCCTCCGCGTCCGGGCGGTTACCGACCTTCGAGAACATCAGTCCGTACACCCAGCCGACGTTGTCTCGATACAGTGCGTCCCAGTCGGGGTAGGTGTCATCGGACACCAGCCGCAACTCCCGCCGCACTTTCGGATCTCGACCATCGCCGCTGTGCCGGGGCCCGGATTCCGGCCGTCCCGTCATTGACTCTTGCCTTCCGACTCTGCCGCCGACGCATCGCCACGCCTATCAGTAGATAGGGAAGGTGGTTACACGGTCAGCAGATTTCGAAGAAAGCGTCCGGTTCCAGCCGCGCGAAACCGACGAAATGGACGAATGGAACGGCGCGTGGCGACTACGCCGTTCCCGCCCACGACGGGTCTTCACCGGCGCGCAGGTCCAGGACTTCGCAGCCCGTCGCCGTGACGGCGACGATGTGTTCCCAGTACGCGGCCGGTGCGTGGTCCGCGGTGACCAAACTGGATACATCGTTGGTCAGAAACTTCAGCTCGCCGGTCCCTGTGGTCAGGTAGATCTCGATGCTGAACGTCATGCCTTCTTCGACCACACGTCCCTCGTTCAGCCCACCCACCTTCCATGGGATGAACCAACCGTCGTTGTGCTCGCGTCCGATGCTGTGTCCCACCGCGGGGAACGTATGGATGATTTTGTAGCCGTGGTTCTCAGCGAAAGTTGTTGCAGCGTGACCCAGTTCGTTCAGCGAGACGCCCGGCCGCACGAGCCCGATCACGTGCCACATCACTTGAAGACTCGCCGCATAAAGGCCGGTGATCTCTGGTGAGGCGTCGTTTCCGACGATCCACCGCCTGGCCGTATCGCACGACCAGCCGTCCTTGCGTGCGCTGATGTCCATGCCGAACAGATCGCCCGTCCGGAGTGCTCGCTCGTCGGCGGGTGCGTTTGCGACGACGTCGTTGAGCGCATAACTGGCAGAGATGTTGTCCGCGTGCGCCATTCCGGTGCCCGACGCTTTCACGGCAAGTCGCACGATCTCTGCGCCGTGTTTGCCGACGATCAGGTCGCGGGTCAGCTTGTCGATCTCGCGGATCGTGATGCCCGGCACGATGTGCGGGGTGATCTCGTCGAGAACGGTCGCACCGATCGCTCCAGCAGCCTTCATCTTGGCGATGTCGTCCGCCGATTTGATCGTCATCTGCTGCCAACGCTCGCCCTCGAACAACTTCTGTATGTTCGCCGTCGCCTCGTCGCTCATGTAGGGAATTCCCCAGCGACTTATGGTCGGGTCACCCATTTCAGCTCCACTCTCCCGCCGGATTGGTTCAATTGTGAACTGTTCCCGGTTGTGAGGGGCCGAATTTTCTGTTGATCATGGAGAAAAGGTCCGAAAGCCCGTGCGATTTGGGTAATTATCTCCATGATCAACGGGGTGGGGTGGGTCGTCGTGTGGCCCAGGGAACAATCCGGCGCTATTGCGTGTTGTAGAAAATGCCGCTACCGTTAGCGGCGTATCGATCTTGTGGATGTAGGTAGACCTCGTCCCTCCCACAAAAATCAGCTTCTCAGTAGCGCCCCGATCGATTCCGCATACCGGCGACTCATCTGCCCGTCGGAGACTCTCGGCGATCTGCCGAACCTACACACTCACTCCCGTAGGAGAAAACCATGCAAGACAACACAATTCACCCAGAAGACAACCCACCACAGAAGACCGTGACCGGGATCGTCGACATTACCAACGACCATGCGTCGGTGCACGTCGACGGCTACCTCGCTGGTCGGCGTGACGCTCACGTTCCCCCACGGCTGATCCGCGAGTACGGACTGCGCCGCGGCGATACCGTGACCGGCGCAGTCGGTCCGAAGCGCGAAGGCGCCAAGTTCGCCCCGCTGGTTCGGATCGACACCATCAACGGTCTGCCGCCCGGACAGGCGAAATCGCGACCGCACTTCGCCGATTTGGTCCCTCTCTATCCGCAAGAACGGCTGCGGCTGGAGACCGAGTCGCACGAAATGACCACGCGCATCACAGATCTGGTGATGCCGATCGGCAAAGGCCAGCGCGCACTCGTCGTGGCACCACCCAAGGCCGGCAAAACGTCTGTGCTGCAATCCATTGCGCACGGTATCGCGAAGAACCATCCCGAGTGCCAGTTGATGCTGGTGCTCGTCGGCGAACGCCCGGAAGAAGTCACCGACTTGTCCCGTTCGGTGCCTGCCGAGATTGCCGCGTCGACCTTCGACGAGCCAGCCCGCGACCACATCGCTCTCGCCGAATTGGCGATCGAACATGCCAAACGCCTCGTCGAAATGGGCCGCGACGTCGTCGTTCTGCTCGACTCACTGACCCGACTGGCCCGCGCCTACAACCTTGCCGCCGCCGGTTCCGGTCGCATCCTCTCGGGCGGCGTCGACGCCGGTGCGCTGGCACCACCGAAGAAGTTCCTCGGCGCCGCGCGCAATATCGAGAACGGCGGCTCGCTCACGATTATCGCCACAGCCCTCGTCGAGACTGGATCGCTCGCCGACACAGTCATTTTCGAGGAATACAAGGGCACCGGCAACGCTGAGTTGAAGCTCGACCGGCACCTCGCCGACCGCCGACTGTTCCCCGCGATCGACATCGACCGCTCCAGCACGCGCAAAGAAGAACTGCTGCTCTCGGCGAACGAACTCGGTGCAACACGCTCGCTGCGAAGCACACTCGCAGGACGCGACCCGCAACAAGCGCTCGAACTGTTGCTGACCGGCTTGAAGCAGACCGAAACGAACGGCGAATTCCTTACTCAGATCCGCGCATCAGCCCGCTAAGGCATTAGGCGGCGCCGAGAGGCGAGTCTTCGACGGTCTGCTCCTCTACTGGCCCGACTGCATCACTCCGACATCATGATGGCGAGCGCTGCGCCGGCGACGAGGAGGAATTGGTGGTCCACGCGGCTACGCCAGTTCGACTTCGTCGAACGCTGCGGTCAAGGTGTGTCGTCGGACCGACAACACCCCACCCTCGCGGTGGACGAGCCCCTCGTCGACGTCGACCCGCAATGTGGCTCGGCGCGAATCGACTTCCCGCACGACCCCGCACACACCCCAGAAGGGTCCGGCTGGGAAGTAGACGACGTCACCGGGCGCATACTCGATAATCCCCACCGAGCCACTGTAATCAAGGCGTAGTGATTCCGAGCGCGAGTTGGAGCTGCCGTGCCCACCAGCTCACCTGAGCACTCGAATCGTCCGCCGCGGCGCCGGTCATGCCCGCGCTGCGGCGGAAGGCGGTTCCGTAAAGGGATTCCGTTGCCATCGCTTGGTGGAGTGCTGCGACCGCGAGACGAGTGTCGTCGATCGAGCTGCCGTGAGGTCGCAGCCCATGGAGCGCGTCGACGACCGGATTCAGCATGCCTTTGCCTGGGTCGCGCCAGCCCGCCGCATGCATTGCAACCGCCAGTTCGCCGTAGCCGCCGCGGCGATATGTGCCTTCGAGCGATTCGACGAGCTCGAGCAGATCGGCATCTCGGTCCAGCCATGCACCGACGACGTCCTCGAGCGCGGTGCGCAGTCGCCGTCCCCCGTGCCGCAGCAGTTCGGCGAGCAGTTGCTCGCGATTGCCGAAGTGGTGGGTGACGCCGGCGTCGGTCATCCCGACGGCAGCCGCCACCTGACGCACTTGCACGGCGGCCACCCCACCCTTGGCGAGCAATTCTGCTGCTGCGTCCAGGATCATCCGGCGTGCCTCGTCGGGAGGCCTACGTGTTCTGGATCCCACGACTGCACTATACCTTGACTGGTCCAGGTAGGGTCTCTTACCTTGGTACTTCAAGGTAAAGGGGACGGCCATGGCGACAGTCGAATACGCGGTGCGGGATGCGACCCTTCGGGCCACGGTGACCGGCGCGGGGCCGACGGTCCTGTTGCTGCACGCAGGCGGCGAGCAGCGAGGCGTGTGGGCGCCCGTGACAGCGCGGATGGCCGGATTGCGGACCGTGGCGGTCGACCTACGCGGCCACGGGGACAGTTCAGGGGAGGCAACCACGCTTCAGGCTGTCTCCGACGACGTCGCCGACATCGTGGAGCGTGAACCCGAGCCGATCGTCATGGTGGGAGCGTCGCTCGGCGGTCTCGCCGCCATGGCGGCGCTCGCGAAACCGGCTGTTGCGCAACGTGTTGCCGGTCTGATTCTCGTGGACGTCGTTCCGGATCCAGATCCGGTCCGGGCACGCGCTTGGCTTGGCGCGCAAGGACTTCTCGATCAATCCCCCGAAATCGTCAACGACATTCTCGCCGGGAAAGCCGGATTACTCGAGACGGTCGCGGCGCTGGAAATGCCGATCCTGCTGGTCCGTGCAGGACCTCAGTCGCCAGTCGATGACACGGACGCGGACCGGCTGTGCGCAGCCAACCGACAAGTCACCGTCGTCCAAGTTCCGGAAGCCGGTCACCTTGTGGCGCGCGATGCACCGGCAGCGCTAGCACGCATTGTGTCTGCGCACACGACCCAATGGCTCGCAACGGACGACGTCGTTCGCGAGGCATTCGACTTGCAGCGGACCCTCGGCGCCGAGCAACTCGCGCACCCTGGCGGAACTTTGCTCGCTCACGTCGGTCGGGTGTACGACCTCACCGTCGAATGGATTGCCGCGCCGCGGACGCGTCTCGCCGCGATCTGTCATGCGACCTACGGCACCGACGGGTTCCAGCATGAACTGACCAACGACCGGCAACGCCTCCAGCACGTCATCGGGTCCGATGCCGAGGCGCTCGTCTACCTCTATGGCTCGTGCGACCGAACCTCGTCCTATGCAGATTTGGGCGGGCCGCAGTTGCTAGTTGTCGACCGATTCACCGGCACCGCGAGCCCAATTCACGGCGCCCAACTGCGCGACTTCGCCGTCCTGACAATCGCCAACGAACTCGACGTCGCCCGGCACGCGCGCCTGTCGGAATCGGTGCTCGACGGGATCCGCAGGCTCATCACCGCTTTGGCGAACTACGCGCCCAAGGAGGCGGCCCTCGCGCTTGCCGACGAATCCCTCACTCCCCCAATCTAAGGCACCCCCTCGTGAGTCTTTTCGGAGTCCCTGGACTCCGAAAAGACTCACGACCACTAGCATGGGAAAGTGGCCGATTCTGTCCGCTACGGCGAGGACTCCCAACAGGTCGCGGATGTGTGGCTGCCCGACACTGCTCCCCTCGCGGTGATTCTGTTGCTACACGGCGGTTTTTGGCGCCCGATGTACGACCGTCAACCCCTGGCCCCGTTGGCCGAAGAGCTCGCTGTGAACGGCTTCGTAGTTGGGAATGTGGAGTATCGCCGGACCGGCGACGCAGGTACCTTCGATGACGTCGCGCGTGCAGTGGACGAGCTTCCCGCCACGCTCGGCACGCCAGGGCTACCTGTGCTGGTCGCCGGCCACTCGGCGGGAGGCCATCTCGCGCTGTGGGTTTCGGCGCGGCACAGACTCCCGACCGGCTCACGGTGGCATCGCAACACCCCCGCCGTCGACGGTGTCCTTTCGATTGCCGGGGTGTGCAGCATCGCGACAGCCCTGTCGGACAAGCTCGGAAACTCCGCTGCGAAACAGCTCCTGGGCGGTAAGTATGAGACGTCGATCGATCCAGGCGCCATCGGTGCGACCGGTGTCGCCACGGCACTGATCCACGGCGAGCGAGACAATCTCGTCCCCTTGTCCTACAGCGTCACGCACCGCGACCTGCTCGACGCGGGCGGCACCCCCACGCGGCTGTTCGAGCTACCTGGCGTTGGACATTTCGAACCGATCGATCCCGCGAGTTCGGCCTGGCCGGCAATGACCGCCGCACTCGAGTGGCTACTGCGTCAGACCCATTCCGAACTGCTCTCGTAGGTCCCGTATGTCGGCGGCCCGATTACGTCGAACACCAGAATGGTCAGCCCGCCGGGAGTGCTGTCGTTGCGCTCGAGACGCAGCCCAGCCGGCGGTCCGCCAGTCTCGAAAAGTCTTCTGCCGCTGCCGACCACGACGGGCGCGATAACCAACCGCAGTTGGTCGATCAGTCCGGCAGCCAGTAGCGATTGACCGAGGCGAGCGCTGCCGTGGATCTGCAGTTCCCTACCCGGGCGCCGTTTCAGCTCCTCGACGTGTGCGACCACGTCGCCCGACAGAATCGTTGTCGGTGCCCAGTCGGCATGTTGCAGGGTTTGGGAGGCAACGTATTTGGGGAGGCTGTTCATCAGCTCGGTGAAAGGGTCGTCCGGGTCGGTGATCTGCGGCCAGTCCCGCGCGAAGCTGTCATAGGTGCGACGCCCCAGCAGAAGTGCATCGGCTTCGCGCAGCCACGCCGCGGTCTGCTTGATGAATGCTTCGTCGATGTGCGGGACGAGCCAGCCGCCGTTGGCGAAGCCATCGGACGTGTCCTCGTCCGGCGATCCAGGTCCCTGCGAGACCCCGTCCAGCGACAAGAACTGCATCAGAACGGTTTTCATGATTCCTCCTCGACCAGCTCGGCCAATTGCCTTGTGACGGTCCCCCACCCGTCGTGGAATCCCAACTCCTCGTGCCGGTTTCGGTCCGCGTTGTTGCGGTGCAGCACGGTGGCGACGTACTCGGTTCCGAGCGGGTGGTCAGCCATGGTGATGACCGCCGTCATGAACGGGTCGTCCGCGGGGCGCCAGCCGCCGACCAGCGAATTGGTGAAGACGATCCGTTCGACCTCGTCTATCGCAAGGAAGCAGCCGTTGATGTGTGGCATGAATTCGCCGCCGTCTTCGCTGATCTGGGTACGGAACGCGCCTCCCGGCCGCAGGTCCATGTCGACCACTTTGCAGCGCGCAGGCGCGGGAACCCACCACTGTTCGAAGCGCGCGGGGTCGGTCCATGCCTTCCAGATCGCGGCGCGCGGCGCGCGGATGATTCGCGAAATCGTCAGATCCAGATCGCGATTCATCGTCGGCCTTCTTCCTCGTTGATGACGAACTGCTCCAGCCGGTCGGTACGGCGCTCCCAGATGTCGCGTTGCTCGGACAGCCACGCCTCGACCACGTCGAACGACGTCCGCTCGATGACGCAGGTCCGTACGCGGCCGGTCTTCTCAGTCCGGATCCACCCGCTGTCCTCGAGCTGATGGATGTGTTTCATGAACGACGGCAATGCCATATCGAACGGCTTCGCCAGCTCACTGATACTCGCGGGCCCCTGCCCCAACCGGCCCAGCACGGACCGGCGAGTCGGGTCCGCAAGAGCTTGGAACACCCCATTCAGATCCTGTGAATACTGAGCCATAAGGCAAAGTATCAGCGGTTGGACACTTAGCGCAAGAGCTAAGTGTCATCTCATTCTCGCGGCTGTGCGAGCATGACCCGATGTTCCGCACAATCACCGTGGTGCTGTGCCTCGTGGCGGCTGGGTGCTCTTCGACAACTCCCGACGAAACCCCAACCGCCTTCTGCGCCGAGGTCGGGGGCACCTGGGACAACGACGCGTGCAAGCTGACGGGGACGAATGCGAAGCACATCACAGTGGACGTGAGTGCCGAATATCCGACGGACCTCGTTGACGAACCAGCGCTGCAAGACTTCCTGCGCAAGTTCTTCGCGACATACGGCCACCCGGACGACCAGGTGGCGCAGAACGGTCACGCCTCGCTGACGTACAAGACGTACACCCACGGCGGCCACGTCAAATCCATTGTGTTCAGCAATGATTGGTACCTCGGCGGCGCGCATCCGAACGACGAGATCGTGACGTACAGCTTCGACGACAAGAAGGCGATCACCCTGACCGATCTCCTCTGCCCTGGAAACGACGCACTTACCGCGCTGCCGCCGATAGTGCGTCCGTTCATCCGGCAGGCGATCGGCGAAGACGGCGACATCAGTCGCTACGAGCCGGGCGGTGACTACGCCGAGAACTACAAGGCGTGGTACCTCGACGGCGACGACCTCGTTCTTGTCATGCCGGCCAGCCGTTTCGGACCTGTCCACTCGGGGATGTGGCAGCCCCGAATTCCGTTGTCCGCGTTACGACCGATCCTTCGCGAGACCGGCTGCTAGACGAGCGCTCGCAGTTCGGCGGCTGTTCGGGCAATGCAATCGGCAAGGCTTCCCGGGTCGCCGACCGTCCCGACCCATTGCGTGAACGCGACCTGGAAGACGGTTACAGCACTCTGAGCGGCGAGGCTCGCGACCGGCTCGTGCGTGCCACGCTCGCGCAAAGCCGTCGCTGCCATCGCCGCCATTTTGGTGAGTTTGTGCAGCTCGCGTTCCTGCAGACCAGGATTGGCAGCGATGATCGCAGCGCGGCGCACTGCGTGGTCGTGCCGACCCTCGAGCAAGCCGGCGGCTGCGTTCATGCCGACCAAGGCGGCCTCGAGGACATCGCCGCAGGCGCGTACTGACCGGTCAGACTTAGCTCACGATTATGGGAAGCAGCGAGGCTATTTGACCGCGCGTGCGGTCAAATAGCGGTCGCCGAAGGCCGAGACGAGGCGGCCGGTCTGCTCGACGATCGCCTGACCGTCGCATTCGATGACCCCCGCCTGCCATGCGCTGAGTAGTTCGACGAAGCCGCCGACCGCGACGACGGCGTCCATGCGCAATGCCAGTTGGTCGGTCTCAGCCCGCAGGTGCGGCTGCGCGGCGGCGACGACAAGGCCGGTGGTCAGCTGCAGCGCCGTGGACCGGCACTGTTCGAGAGCCGGACTGCCGCCGTGGTGCATGAAGAGAATGCGCGCCGCGCCGGGGTCGTCGGTGATTCGCGCAACGATGACTTCGGCTGCCGCCGTAGCAATCTCGTGCGGTGAGCGGCCGAGGTTCTGCGCGAAGGCGACAGTCAGCGCGGACAGCATTTCATCTCGCACGTGTTCCCATACGGCGACGAGCAACTGGTCGAGGTCTCCGAACTCCGCGTAGAAGTACCGGTCGTTGAGCGCTGCCTTCGAGCAGACACCACGCATCGTCACCGCGGCCCAGCCGTCGCGTCGCCAGATGTCCATCGCGGCGTCGATCAACCGTTTGCGGCGCTCGGCGCGGCGTTCCGCAGTGGTTCGACCGCGCCAGGTTCCGACCTCTCGTGCCTGTCGCACTTCTACATATTGACAAACGTCGGCGGGCAATTACAAACTGGTGTCACGTGCCACCAATAGGAGGACAACGATGTCCCTAGCACTGAGCAGCGCTCCGCCGACCACTTCGGGCCGGACCCGCACTCTTGTCGCGACGTACGAAGCATTGACCATCGGTCTCGATTACGAAGACGGCATGATCGGCCGGATGAAGGGCATCGACGTCCTTCGATTCCGTGCCGGGACAAGACGATTCGTCGCATTCACCAAACCCGAGTACGTCGACCACGTGCTGCACTCCGGTCGCCTGAAGTACCACAAGTCGTTCGAATACGAGATCCTGCGGGCAATCCTCGGCGTCAGCCTGTTCACCGACGAAGACGAATCGTGGCAGCGCCACCGGACGATGCTCGGACCGATGTTCGCCAAACGCCACCTCGACGGTCTGATCGAGCTGATGATCGAGCCGATCGAAGCCGCCCGCACCGCGATCGGCGCGCAGGACGGGCGCATAGAGGTGGATATGGTCGGCGAGATGGTCGAACTGACGCTCAACGTCGTCGGCAACGCCCTGTTCGGACAGCAGTTCGCCAAAATCGCGACCAGCATGTCCGGGCTCGTGACCTACGGACTTCGCTTCGCCGAACACCTCGAGCGGTTGTTCATCGTGTTCGCGCCGCCGAAGCGCGCCTGGCGCGGCCTCTCCTCGGTCGCGTTCACACCGGTCCCGCTGCCACCACCGTTCCGCCGAATCCAGCGGATCGTCCGCATCCTCGACAAAGCGGTATGGAACGTCATCGACGAGCGTCGCGCGCATCCGACCGACAGCCCGGACCTCCTCAACCACCTACTGAACGCAGCAGACGAAACCGGACAACTGCCGGTCAGACGGGTTCGCGACGAGGCTCTGACCTTCATGCTCGCGGGCCACGAAACAACCGCCAATGCGCTGTCCTGGATGTGGTACTTGTTGGCGCTCAACCCGATTGCGCGGGAGCGCCTGCTCGACGAGGTCGATACGGTCTTGCAGGGTCGGACGCCGACAGTCGACGATTTGCCTCGATTGCGGTGGACAGCAGCGTGTTTCCACGAGGCGATGCGGTACTTCTCCCCCGCCTGGGCGATTCCGCGGGTCGCGATCGAAGACGACGTCGTCGACGGCCACCACATCCGCAAGGGCACCACGGTCATCATTCCGGTCCACCACATCCACCACGACGCGCGCTGGTGGCCGAATCCCGACGAGTTCGATCCCTCGCGATTCCTGCCCGGGGCGTCGAAAGACCGGCCCCGTTCCGCTTACCTGCCGTTCGGTGGCGGCAAGCGGATGTGCATCGGATCCAGCTTCGCCACAATGGAATCGGTGCTGATCACCGCGATGCTGAGCCAGCAATTCGTGTTCGACCTGGCACCCGGCCATCCGGTCGAACCGGAAGCGACGCTGACGCTGCGTCCCCGCTACGGTCTGAAGATGATCGCTCGGCGACGGGTGACGGCATGACACGCATCGACCCGAAAGGTGCTGTCGTCGTTGTGACCGGCGCGGGCAGCGGAATTGGTGCCGCTGTCGCAAAGCGCTACGCATCGATGGGCGCAAAGGTGGCAGCCGTCGATATCGACGGCAAGACCGAGTACCAGTGCGACGTGAGCGACTCCGCTGCCGTTGCGGAGTTGGCAGGCAAGATCGGCCCGGTCGACATTCTGGTCAACAACGCGGGCGTCGGCGTCGGCGGCTCATTTCTCGACACGTCGCTCGACGACTGGACGTGGCTACGGTCGGTCAACATCGACGGAGTCGTCAACTGCTGCCACATCTTCGGCGCCGGGATGGTCGAGCGCGGCCGAGGCCACGTCGTGAACATCGCCTCGGGTGCGGGCTACCTACCGAACCGGCGAATGGCGACCTACTGCGCGTCGAAAGCTGCCGTGATCATGCTCTCGCGTTGCCTGCGTGCCGACTGGGCGTCGCACGGCGTCGGTGTCAGTGCGATCTGCCCTGGTGTGATCAACACAGGAATCCACACGCGGTCCCGGTTGCGTGGCAGCACAATTGCCGAGCAAGACTGGATCGCCAAGGCATTCGGTTTCGGCCATTCTCCGGACACGGTCGCGAAGTCGGTCGTCTCTGCGGTGGCTCGCAACCGAGGGCTCGTCTCGTCGGGAATCGAAGTACAGCTCGCGTATCCAGTGTCCCGAGTGCTGCCGGGACCACTTCAGGATCTGGTGGCCCGCCTGTGAAGACTCATCACGAAATTATCGTCATCGGTGCCGGCTTTTCCGGAATCGGCGTCGCGATCAAGCTGCGCGAGCGCGGGTTCGACGATTTCATCGTCGTCGACGAGGCGACAGGGCCTGGTGGAACGTGGCACTGGAACACCTATCCCGGTATCGCCGTAGACATTCCGTCGTTCAGCTACCAGTACTCGTTCGAGAAGCGACCGACCTGGTCGCGTACGTACGCCAAAGGCGCCGAGCTCAAGTCGTACGCCGAGTATTGCGTCGACAAGTACGAATTGCGCCCGCACATACGGTTCGGTGTGTCGATCGTCGCGGCTGACTACGACGATGACCGCACGCTGTGGCGACTGACCACAGAATCCGGCGACGTGTTGACCGCCCGTTTCGTGATCAACGCCGCCGGCGTGCTCACCAGGCCCAAACTGCCCGACATCGACGGCATCGACACCTTCGCAGGCGTCAAAATGCACACGTCGCGTTGGAACCACTCGATCGACCTGCGCGGCAAGAAGGTTGGCATCATCGGCACGGGCGCCTCGGCAGTCCAGGTGATCCCGGAGATCGCGCCACAGGTCGCGCACTTGACCGTCTTCCAGCGCACTCCGATCTGGTGCATGCCCAAGCTGGACGTGCCGATTGCAACGCCAGCGAAAGTGTTGCTGAAGCGGCTTCCCGGTGGTCAGCAGCTCGCGCGCCTGGCCAGCCAGGCGTTCGTCGAGGTGACCTTCCCGATCGCCGCGCATTACAACGGCATCGTGCCCGCGGGTAAAGCCGGTGAGCGGATCGGCCGGGCATTCCTTCGCAAGCAGGTCCGCGACCCAGCCCTCCGCGACAAGCTCACCCCGCGCTACGGGCTCGGCTGCAAGCGCCCGAGCTTCCACAACAGCTACCTCGCGACGTTCAATCGTCCCGATGTGACCCTGGAGACCGGCTCGATCACGCATGTCGACGCGGGGGCAGTGCACACGGTGAACGGCACCCACGACCTCGACGTCCTTATCCTCGCGACTGGCTTCAAGGTCGCCGATCCAGGCAACATGCCGACCTACCAATTGCACGGGCGCGGTGGCCTCGAGCTCGAACAGTGGTGGGACGCGAACCGGCTGCAGGCATACGAAGGCGTCAGCGTGCCCGAATTCCCGAACCATTTCTCGATTTTCGGGCCCTACGGATACAACGGCTCCTCGTACTTCGCACTGATCGAGGCGCAGGCGCACCACATCATGCGGCTGCTCGAGGAGGCACGGTCGTCGCACACCAACCTCGTCGAGGTCACGCGCTCCGCGAACGAGCGATTCTTTGCCGAGATGCTGGCACGGCGTAAGTACCAGATCTTCTGGCAAGACAGCTGCGCAAGCGCGAACAGTTACTACTTCGACCGCCACGGCGACGTGCCCCTTCGTCCCACCACGACGGTTGAATCTATCTGGCGCAGTAGGCATTTCGATCTGAAGGATTATCGATTCGAGCGCGTGTAGCGGCTGGCTCACAGGTCCGGTTGTGAATCCGTGAGCGAGGAAGGATGATGGCACCACCTTTTTCGGTCAGGTTTCACAGTGAGGCGTCCGCTCATGCACAAACTCGTAGCCGCTGGTGTGCTGTCACTGGCGTTGTTCGGCGCCGGGTGCTCGTCGTCCGACGGTTCCGGAACAACAACCACCACGACGACGCCCACGACGTCGACGACCAGCGCAACCACGACGCCTTCGAGTTCGGCGGCAACATCACCCGCTGCGAAGCCGCAGACACCCGCTCCCGCCCCGGCTCCGGCACCGGCCCCTGTGCCGGGCAAGCCGACGCCTGTCGCGCCGACCCCGCCGCCCGGCGATAACACCGATCACATCAACGGACCGAGCGAGACCCCGCCGCCCGGCGACAACACCGACCACATCAACGGACCAACCGACACCCAACCTCCCGGCGACAACACCGATCACATCAATGGGCCGACCCCGCCGCCTGGCGATAACACCGACCACATCAACGGACCGCAGGGTTAAGTGCGCAGCGACGCGTCCAGGCTCCGTATCAACTCGCCTACCCGGCCGCCACCACCGGGAGCGTTCGGGTAGCGAGTAAGCACCGCAACCACAATCGGGCCTGCAAGGCCTTGTGCCGTCTCGACGAAGTCGGATCCACCATCCAGTTCGATGGCTCGAGCGGCATGCGCCGCCGAACCGAGAATGTGCAGTACTTGAGTCGCCTTTGCGAGCGGATGCAAATATGCCGCACCACCGGCGTGGCCAGCGGCCCGCGCAGCGTGAGCTGCCGGTTCGCTCACCGCCTCGCGAGCCGCGCGGTGCGCATCGAATGCGGCCATGCGTAACGCCTTCGTTCGGTTGCCGCCGTCGACGAATTTGCGCGCCTCATCGAGGACGGCTCGTGCGCGTGCGTCGTCTGCGCAGTCGCGTTCGAAGATCGGTAAAGCCGCTTCAGCGCAGGCCACCGCATACCGTGTGACCTCGCGGAGTTCGTCTGTGGTGAGCGCGACGGTCAACGCGGGCGGGCCTCGGGCGGATATGTCGCGGTAAGGATATCGCCGAGCTTCGCGAACAGTGGCGTGAAACGACCAGTCCCCCATGGCAGTTCAGGTTCATTGGCGATCGCCTGTCCGATGATTCCACTGACGAAAATCGATACGAGATAGAGCGCTTCGTCGGTATCGGCGCCCGGTCCAAGCTCGTTGGCGGCGGCGGCGTCGGCCAGCGCTCGGCGTTGCAGGTCGACCATCGCGTGGCTTGCCGCCATCGATTCGGCACTCGGAACGAAGTTGGGAACCGGTCGCCAGAACAGCAACTGGGCGAGATGTGCGTTCGACAGTCCCCAACGGCAGGATGCTTCGAGGCCGGCCCGTAGCGCGGCGAGTCCGGGCTCCGCGCCGGCCATCGCACTTCGGAGAGCTTCCAGATTGGCGTCCTGACCACGTCGGAAAAGCGCGTCGTACACCGCCATCAACGAGCCGAAATACTTGTACAGCGACGGCGGCTGCACACCGAGGCGCCGCGCAACCTCGGCGAGACTCAGCCCGTTGACGCCGTCTTCGGCCATCACCTGCTCGGCGATATCGAGAATCTCTTCGATCGTCGCTTGCCTTCGTTTGGCGCGCCGATCGAGAACGGGGGCCCCATCGACTGGCTCAGAACTCATTCTCGAATAGTAGCCTAAGTTTCTATTGACAGCTATAGCTAATGGTCGTAACTTTTCTTACAGACGTTAGCTGCATCAGCGAAGAGGAGAACCCCATGCCCACAGTGAGCCAGCGCTTCTGGTTGACCACCGATCGAGTCGACACCGTCATCGACGCCAGCGCGGAGTCGCTGTACGCGATGGTGTCCGACCTTCCGCGGATCGGCGAGTGGAGTCCCGAATGCGAAGGGGTCACCTGGGAAGGCGAGGTCAGCACGCCTGTTGTGGGAACGACCTTCATGGGGCAGAACGCCGTCGGTCCAGGACGACGGATCCGGTACAAGCGGCACGGGCGAGTGCTTGTGGCAGATGCGGGCCGGGAGTTCGAATTCATCACCGACGAGGGCGGGCGTGAATCCACTGTCTGGCGCTATCAATTCCAACCCGAGGGGTCGGGCACGCGCGTGACGGAGTCCTACGAGGTTCGCTGGATTCCCGTCTGGGCGAGGATTATCGACGTCCCCACCAACCGCCACAAAGAGCTGCTCGAGAACATGCGCACGACGCTGGCACGCCTCAAGGTCTGTGCCGAAGCGCAACACAACGCCACGAATCGCTAGCTCGGAATTCCCCTCCCCTTCAACATATATCGCACTGGGGGGCTTGCGGCAAGGCCCCTGTAGTGCTGCAGAATCTGCGGGCGATGCCAGGACCTGCAGATATGGGGGAATTCATGATCGACGTGATCGTTGCCGGCGGCGGACCTACCGGCTTGATGCTTGCCGGTGAGCTACGGCTCCAAGGCGTGAACGTGCTCGTCTTGGAGAAGGACGCCGAGCCGACGAAGATCGTTCGCTCACTCGGAATGCACGCACGAACCATCGAGATCATGGACCAGCGGGGTCTGTTGGACCGCTTTCTCGAGCTCGGCACGAAGCACCCGCTCCGCGGTTTCTTTGCTGGCATCAACAGGCCGCAGCCCGAGGGCCTCGACACCTCGCATCGATACGTTCTCAGCATTCCGCAGCCCACCACCGACCGATTGCTGGCCGAGCACGCAGTCGAGATCGGCGTCGAGATCCGGCGTGGCAGTGAGCTGGTCGGGCTGACGCAGGACGACGACAGCGTGACCGTCGAACTCGCGGACGACACTCGACTGCAGACGCGTTTCCTCGTCGGCTGCGACGGCGGTCGCAGCACGGTGCGTAAGGCACTCGGAGTCCACTTCCCCGGCGAGCCCACCAGGGTCGACACATTGCTAGGTGAGGTCGAGCTGACTGCGTCGCTGGAGACCGTAATGGCGGTGAACGCGGAGGTCCGCAAGACGCAGGTCCGGGCGGGCGCAATGCCGCTCGGCGACGGGGTCTACCGGGTCGTGGCTCCAGCGGCCGGTGTGGCCGAGGACCGTGCGGTCCCGCCGACGCTGGAAGAACTGAAACAGCAGCTGATCGCGACGGCAGGCACCGACTTCGGCGCTCACTCACCGCGCTGGTTGTCACGCTTCGGCGACGCGACTCGGCAGGCTGAGCGCTACCGGGTCGGCAGGGTGTTTCTCGCAGGCGACGCGGCTCACATCCATCCACCGATGGGCGGACAGGGGCTCAACCTCGGGATCCAGGACTCGTTCAACCTGGGCTGGAAGCTCGCCGCCACGCTGGGAGGGTGGGCACCTGACGGACTGCTCGACACCTACGAGGCGGAGCGGCACCCTGTGGCTGCCTCCGTGCTCGACAACACTCGCGCGCAGATGACACTGGTCTCCCTCGATCCAGGAGCGCAAGCGGTCCGTCGGCTGTTGACGGAATTGATGGAGTTCGACGACGTGAACCGGTATCTGATCGAGAAGATCATTGCCGTCGGGATTCGGTACGACTTCGGTAGCACGGACGATCTGGTCGGCCGTCGGCTGCGGGACGTCCCGCTCGAGCACAGCCGTCTTTTCGAGCTGATGCACCGTGGTCGCGGGCTGTTGCTCGACCAGACCGGTCAACTGTCGGTGGCGGGGTGGGCAGATCGGGTCGACCACGTCGTCGATGTCAGCGAGGAACTCGATTTTCCCGCCGCGCTGCTGCGGCCGGACGGTCACGTGGCGTGGGTCGGCGAGGACCAGGAGGAGCTGACGCGCACGCTCCCGCGGTGGTTCGGGGCTGCCATGCACTGACCGAGCCGAGCCGAAATCAAAGGCCTGTTGGATGAGCGGATCAGCGCAGAAAGCGAATGGAGGAGAAACACACTCCTCCCATATTTAACGTATATCGCACTAGGGGGCTTGCCGCAAGACCCCCGTTGTGCAGCAAAATTGCCGACCTAACCCAAAACTCGAAGATGGAGCTGACGAAATTTGACCTCCCTGACCACGAGTGCGTTCGACCTTCCCGCCAACCTTTCTGCTAAGGCTGACTCGGCCCTTATCGCTGCCGACGAGCAACATTTTGCGGCGATTTCCGACAGTCTCGAGCGATCCATCGCCAAATTGACCAGCCAGCTCGATGCCGCGCGCAAGGCGCCGGGCCGGCTGGGTCAGGAGGCGTTGGAGCGCGACATGTTGGTCCACCAGCTCAACGGTCAGTTACGTGCGCTGCGGCGCTACGGCCTCGACCTGTGCCTCGGTCGCATCGTCCGCGCAGACAACCCCGAGCCGATCTATGTGGGACGGCAAGGACTGCTGGACAGTGCGGGCAATCAGTTGCTGATCGACTGGCGCTCCCCCGCCGCCGAGCCGTTCTTCGGCGCGACCCACGGCAACCCGCAGGGTTTGGTCAGCCGTCGGCGGTATCGCTGGACGCGCGGGCGGATCAGCGACTACTGGGATGAAGTTTTTACCGCGGACGGCCTGGCGAGCAACGCCGCGCTCGACGACCAGTCCGCCTTCATCGCGAGCCTCGGCAGCAACCGATCACCACAGATGCGCGACGTGCTCGGCACCATTGCGGCCGACCAGGACGCGATCATCCGGGCAGGGTCCCGCGGTGCTCTCGTCGTCGACGGCGGTCCGGGCACCGGTAAAACGGTCGTCGCACTGCACCGGTCGGCGTATCTCCTCTACAGCGATCCGCGGCTTCGCCATGCTGTGCTGTTCGTCGGTCCGCACGAGCCCTACCTCGCCTACGTCGCCGATGTTCTCCCCAGTCTCGGCGAGGAGAGTGTGCAGCTCTGCACGCTGCGCGACCTGGTGTCCGAAGGTGCGACCGCGAAGCCCGAGACCGATCCTGAGGTGGCTCGACTGAAGTCGTCGGCCGAGCTCGTCAAGGCCATCGAGGCCGCCGTGAAGTTTTACGAGCAGCCGCCCAAGAAGGCGATGACGGTCGCCACCGACTGGTCCGACATCACCTTGACCCCGGACGACTGGGCCGAGGCCTTCGAAGCGGCGGATCCTGGCACGCCACACAACGAAGCGCGCGAGCAGATCTGGGAGCTGCTGCTCACGATCCTGATCGACAAGTCGGATGGCACTGTTCCCGCGGCCCAGCTGCGTCGGTCGTTGCTGCAGAACGACGACCTGCGGACCGCGCTCGACAACTCCTGGACGTTGATAGAAGCAGCAGACCTGGTCGGCGACCTGTGGTCGGTGCCTGCCTATCTGCGCAAATGCGCGCCATGGCTCAGCGCCGACGACGTCAGGACGCTGCAACGCGCGGACGCACAGAACTGGACGGTGTCGGACCTGCCGCTCTTGGACGCGGCACGTCAGCGACTAGGTGATCCCGAGGCCTCGCTACGCGAGCGGCGGGACAGCGCTGCCCTGGCTGCCGAACGCGAGCAGAGATCGAAGGTCATCGACGACCTGATCGCGTCCAACGAATTCGACGATGGCGAAGGGGTGATGACGCAACTTCGGCAGTTGAGCATCCAGGACGCCTTGATCGATGGGTCCGCGCTGTCGCGCGTCGAGCCGGACCTGCTCGCCGGACCGTTTGCCCACATCGTCGTCGACGAAGCGCAGGAACTCACCGACGCGGAGTGGCAGATGTTGTTGCTGCGCTGCCCGTCTCGCAGTTTCACGATCGTCGGCGACCGCGCCCAGGCGCGCCATGGCTTCACGGAAACGTGGCAGGAACGCCTCGAGCGAGTTGGACTCGACCGGGTCAGGCTGGCGTCGCTGAGCATCAACTACAGGACGCCGGAAGAGGTGATGGTCGAGGCCGAACCGGTCATTCGAGCGGCGCTCCCCGATGCCAACGTGCCGACGTCGGTCCGTAGCAGCGGCATTCCGGTCCGACATGGATCCGCGTCCGACCTGGACTCCATAGTCGACACCTGGCTCGCCGCGCATTCGGAAGGGATCGCGTGTGTCATCGGCGCGCCGTCGTATCGAACGAAGTCTCGTGTTCGGTCGCTGACTCCGCAGTTGGCGAAGGGCCTCGAATTCGACCTGGTCGTCCTCGTCGACCCTGTGTCGTTCGGCGACGGGATCGAAGGGGCGGTCGACCGCTATGTCGCCATGACCCGCGCGACGCAGCAGTTGGTCATCCTCACCACCCGTGTGCGCGTCTCACCCCCACAAGGGTGAAATTCACTCACGGTTCCGGCGGACTCCGCGGTAGATGCCTAGCCGGACGATCAGCGGTTGGAGAACGGTGTTGATCGTCCACGAGGGCAGCCGGAATGCGCGGCCGTTGGGGGCGAAGATCTGCAAGCCATCTCGTTGGGCGCCCAGGACCGACCCCCAACGGCGCCGCGGTGGCCGGTACCTCCGCAGCTTCCTTCCGGCCAGCTCGGCTCGAATGTTGTGGGCGAGCAACCGATCTGCACGATTGCGTGCCGAGGTCCGCAGTGGGTCCGTGGCAGCGACGTCTCCGATGGCGAACACACCGGGGTGGCCGGGGACGCGCAGGTCCGGGGTGACGCGGACGAAGCCGTTCGCGTCCAGCAGGTCCGTCGGTAGCCAGTCGGTGTTCGGCTGGACGCGGCCGACGGCCCACAGCACGGCGTCGGCGGTCGTCGCCGATTGGCCGGTGGACCACTCGACCGGCTTATCGGTGATGCGGTCGTGTGCGGCTGGCACTATTGCGCGATGGTCGGGGTGCATACCGACGCCTGACGCGCGCAGCCGCCGGCTGACCGTGCGCCACACCCGCGGATGGTGGCGCGGAAGTGCCTGGGCGCCTGGGTAATAGAGGTCGACGCGTTTGTCCGGCCACGTCGACGCGATGTTCGCGGCGCTACTGACCGCCGCGGCCCCACCGCCGATGATCACGACCGACGACGCCGAGGCGACTCGGTTGTGGGCAGCGCGCAGGTCGGCGTCGACGTCCGCCGCCGATTGGAGGTTCGGTCTACGCCAGAAGCCGTTCGTCACGCCCGTCGAGATGACAAGGACGTCGTACTGCTCGTCGGCCGTCGTGCCGTCAGCGAATCGGACGGTGACAGTTCGCTCGGCCAGGTCGACGGCGGTCAGAGTGGCGTGCACCGTACGGACCGAGTCGAGGCGCCGGAACCGGTCGAAGGTGACGCGGTAGTCGCGAGCCCATACGTCTGGCCTGGTCAGGCGAATGCCCAGTTCCTGGCCGCTGACCAGGCCCGGCTTGGCCGAAATGCCGACAATATCGGCGTGACGGGACAGATTGATCGCCGTGAGCAGACCGCTGTCGCCAAGCCCGGCGACAACCACACGCGGTCGGCTCACACGCGCACCCGCCGCGGTGGACGCGGCACGAATCGCGATACTCGGTCGATCACGGCTTGGTAGTCGGGGCGACGCTCGACGCTCCGCTTCTCCATCATCGGGATGCTGGCGCCGAGGAACATCGCCAACATCGCGAGTGCGCCAAGGAAGAGCCACCACGCATCCGCCGGCGACGCGGCGACGCCGAACAACGCGAGCGCGAACCAGAAGCTCACCTCACCGAAGTAGTTCGGGTGCCGCGACCAACTCCACACACCCGTCGCCATGACTTGGCCCGGTTGCCGTTGCTTGGTGAAGCGGTGCAATTGCGTGTCCGCGACGAGTTCGAGGGTCACTGCTCCGAGGCCGACGATGAAGGCAACGACATCGAGCCAGCCGAAAGCTCGTCCCGACGCCGTGACTGCGACGTACACCGGAAGCAGGCCGAGAAAGACCTGTCCCGTCGGAAAGAGATGGATCGCAAAAAGATCGACGACGAATTCGGCACGGCCCGCCCTGGACTTCAGCATCGGGTACCGCCAGTCCTCGTGCCGCAGTCCGGGAAACGTCGCGACCCAGTTGCCGGTCAGGCGAATTGCCCACAGCAGGATCAGGACCGTGATGAAGGCGCTGCGGATGTCGTTCGTATCAGGGCTGCTGTGGATCCACCAATACAGCGTGAGCAGCGGCGGAAGGACACTCCAGTACGGGTCGTAGCAGCTGGAGTTGCGGTAGAAGCGACTCGCGGCGAACACCACGACCGTGGCAAGTATGTCGGCGATCAACGAGTCGAGCCACAGGCGACCGGTGGGCGGCCCCCACACCAGCCAGGCGAAACCCACCGCGAATGCGACAACATAGACCACCGAGATGCGCGCCAGCGACGCTGCTTTGCCCACAGCCTCCACAGTAGAGCGGGTGCAACGTGATTCAATTCGTTCCATGCGAAAAGCCCTGCTGGTGTTCGCGTTTGTCGGTGGCTTGCTGCTTGCTTGGGCTCCGTCGGCGAGTGCAGCCGACCCCTCGTGGTCCGGCGACTACTCCTTGAAGCGATTCGCCGCGTCGAAGACCGGAACGAGTTTGGCAGCACGACAAGGCGAGCCGGACTTCTCCGACACCTACACTTTCGCCACCAGCTGCACGAGCGGGACGTGCGTGGCGACAGTCGTCGGCGGACCGAAGCCCGCGAATCCCACACTCCCCCAACCGGCGACCTACACCTGGGACGGCACCAGCTGGGTACATCCCTACGACTGGCAATGGGACTGCTACATGGGCGAAGGCGTTCCGAAGGTGTGGGCACCTGCGCATTCGGAGGCGTACTACACGCCGCAACCCGACGGCACGCTGACCGGCTCGTGGCGCACCGACATCGCAAGCGGTCCGTGCGAGGGCTCGGTGATCATGCAGGTCGCGGCCTACCCGGTCCGTCCGCCTGCGAGTCCGTTCGGGAGCTGATCGCCGCACGCAGGACGGTAGCGCCCGGTCCGGTGAGCTCGTCTAGCGCAACCCGGCGGCCACTGATCGCCAGCAACAGCGACAACGCCGGACCTGCAACGTCCGAACCTTCACCGATCGTCACGTCGGCGTCGGTTGCCGTCAGCCTGATGCCGGCAATTGATTCCTTTGCCCCGCCCAAAGATGCAGACGTGCGAGCCTGCAGGCGGAGGGCTCTGACGACCGCGTCGCGCGGGTAGTTCCGGGTTAGGCCGAGCGGTCGGCGGATGTCTTCACCGTGGACGATTTCTTCGACAATCCTCGTATCGAGGTGTGCGGGCGGAGTCGACGTGCGTGTCGCTACTCGACGAAGCTGCTCGAGCGTTTCCTGCGGTGAGGCGCCACGCCAGCGCTCCACGCCGCGAGTGTTCTGCCGGTCGAAATCGAACCGAGCTCGTGCTAGGGCGATTACAAAACTTAGCCGCGTGGTCCGGGCGGTGTCGATCAAATGCGCGACGACGTCGTGCACCGACCACTCCCCACATAACGACGGCTCGTCCCACTGCTGATCGTCGATCGCCTCGAGGTCCGCGATCAACGCTGCCCGCTCCGCATGCACGATCGTCCACACATCTGCCACGTTTGCTCCTTGGGTTCAGGGTTTCAGAGTTGAGACCGTCGCTGCCGCGAGAACTCATCGGTCTGCCGTGTCGGACCCCGGCGCTAGCTTCGACGTATGAGCACATTGTCGATGACTTCAACCGAACGAGAAGAGTTCCTTGCTGGCGTCCACATCGGTGTTTTCGCAGTGGGACGAGACGGCGAAGCCCCGTTAGCGGCGCCGGTTTGGTACCGCTACGCAGACGGCGTGGTAGAGATAGTGACTGCGGCACGCACCCGGAAGGTCGGGGTACTGCGGAAGTCGCCCGAGGCCACCCTGTGCGTCCAGCGCGAGGAGAACCCGCCCGCCTACGTCACGGTCGAGGGCACGGTCACCATCGAACCTTTGCCCGAAGGCCTGGTCACCGAGATCGCCGCTCGCTACCTCGGTCCGAAAGGCGCTGCGAAGTACGCAGAGACGGCCGAAGACGACACGCTGCTTCGGTTGCACGTCCGCACGTGGCGATCGACCGACTTCGCGAAACTTGGTTGACCTCCTATTCGTCCAATTCAGGGTCGTAGCGCTGAGACGACCCTGGGATACATGACAACGCACGATGAATTCGCACAGCTGCTCGATGATTGGAATGCAGCCCTCATCGCCAACGACGCTGAGCGAATCGCTGAATTTGCCACTGCAGAATGGACTTTCGTCTCGCAAGACGGAGTCACCCCGGGGCGCCAATTTCTCGAGGCGGTCGCAAACGGGACCGTGTCCCACGACACCATGAGCAGTGACTTGATCTCGGTCCGTGTATACGGCGACGTTGCGGTGGTCGTCGCGCGGGTCGTGAATTCGGGCTACTTCCAAGGCACGCGATTCGAGAACGACGAATGGACCTCTGACGTCTTTATCCGCCAAGACGGTCGTTGGCGTTGCGTGTTGACGCACCTCACGCCTGCACGGTGACGTTGCGAGCGACCACCGCGTCGAGTGCATAGAAATGGTCGAACTGAGGCGCTGATTCGCCACCGTTTCTATGCGCTCGGCGGCGCAAGATATCTCTTGACTCGCACGTATGTTCTACGTAAAATAGGTGGCATGGGGTTGGGGGAGGTTCTCGAAGCGATCGACATGCTCGACACAGTCGAACCGTGGCGCTACACCACCACCCAGTTGATGGATGTGCTCCCGGAACTGTCCGGAGCAATCCACACGTTGGAAGCGATGCGGGTCGCGTTGGTCGCCGAACTCGACAAACACGGTGTCCCCGGAGGGCTCGGAGCCACCTCGACCGCGACCTGGTTGGCCAACCGCACCTCACTCTCACCTGGGGAGTCGAACCGGATCCTCACACTCGGGGTCGCATTGGAGGCCTACCCCGACATCGCCGCGGCGTATCAGGCGAAGGAGATCAACGCCGACGCGGCGCGGTTGATCGTGGCGTTCCTGGAAAAACCCCCACCGGGCATGCCGGTGGAAGCGGTGGACTCGGTGCGGGCGTTTCTGCTCGACGCCGCCAAACCTGGTGATCTGCGGGAGTTGCGGGTGCATATCGCGCGGTTGCGGGAAACGTTCGAGGCCGACGACACCCCGGCCAGTGAGGACACCGACCGCAACGAGTTCTACGCCTCCACCACACTCAACGGGCGAATGGCAGTCAAAGGCGACTTCGACGCCGAAACCGGGGAAATGCTGTTGGCGGCGTTGTCACCACTGTCGATACCACGCCCCACCGACGAAGCGGGTCCAGACAACCGGACTCCGGCGCAACGCCGGGCGGACGGGTTCACCGAGATTCTGCGTCGCTACCTCGACTCCGGTGCCAGCCCCGACGACGGCGGCGAACGACCACACCTGCATCTGCATATTCAGGCCAATGATTTGGCCGGTCAAGAACCCGCGACGGAGGCGGTGTCGGACAAGCCGGACAATGCCTACTTCTTCGACTTGTTCGGCAAAACGACTGTGGGACACTTGCCGTGGATGGGTGCGATGAGCATCGAAGGAGCGCGGCGAATTGCCTGCGATTCTGTGGTGCACCCGATCGTGATGGACGACAACGGTTCCCCGCTCAATCTGGGCCGTAGCGTGCGGACGGCGAACCGCAAACTCCGCCGCGCCCTCCTCGCTCGCGACGGTGGGTGCGCGTTCCGGGGCTGCGGGAGACCGGCCGCGTGGTGCGACGCGCACCATATTCAGCATTGGATCGACGGCGGCGCAACGGATTTGGACAACCTCGTCCTGCTCTGCCGGTTCCACCACCGACTGATCCACCACAGTGAATGGGAGGTCGTGATGGGCCGAGACCGGCACCCCTGGTTCATCCCACCCGCCAGGATCGATCCGTTGCGAAGACCCATCGCGGCACATGGCCGCGCGAATCCGCAAGCGGCGTAACACAACTACGAAACCCAAGGCTCTGCATCGGACCACCAACCGATGCAGAGCCAACGTGCATTTGGTACAACGGGTTACGAGCGATAGGGGGCGCGGTGGCGACAGACCACGCACTTGGCAAGCGAGACACGACGTCGCCTGGCACACCGTGCTGGGTCGAGTCGTTTCAGCCGAATCCACGAGCAGCGACCGAATTCTATGGATCGCTGTTCGGCTGGACATTCGACGAGGCCACCCCGATGCCGACGGGGCTCGACGGCGAGTACTTCACTGCACGACTCGACGGGCGGCGAGTAGCTGGGATCGGTCAAGCACCCCCGTCGACGCCGGCGGGTTGGGTGGTCCACGTGCGAGTCGACGACATCGCCGAGACCCTTGCTCGTGCCGAACACGCGGGCGGCACACCCCTGATCGGCCCGCTTACCGCCGGCTCCGACGGCCAGTTCGCGCTCCTTGCCGACGCAACGGGAGTGCCTTTCTGCGTGTGGCAGTCCGGCGACCGGAATGGCGCCGAGGTGGTCGACGAACCGAACTCGTGGGCAATGAGCTCGCTGCACACGACCGACCTCGAGCGAGCAAATGCGTTCTACGGCAATCTGTTCGGTTGGGAGCTCGCATCCGTTCCGGGCGCCGGCTTCGCCCAGTGGCGCCGCGGGGACCGTCTCGTCGCGGTCGTGACCGCGACGGACGGCATTGCCGTTCCACCGCACTGGAGTATCAATTTCGCCATTTCGGACGTCGACGATTTCGCTGCTCGTGCGGTCACGCTGGGTGGCTCGATCCTGATGCCACCCACGAACTCTCCCGGCTTTCGCAATGCCGTCGTCGCCGACCCCCAAGGTGGCGTGGTCGCGGTCAGCGCGAGACCAGCCGTTTAGGCGGCATACTCGGCAGCGACATCGAGGACCCAGGTGACGCCGAATTGGTCGGTGAGCATGCCGTACAACGGTGCCCAGCCAGCGGGTGCGAGGGGCGCGACGACCGTCCCGTGGGCGCTGAGCCGCTCCCAGTAGCTGGTGATTTCGGCGGTATCCTTGCCGCGAATCGAGACGAAGAACGCTTCGTTGCCTTGGCTCCACGCTCGCGAGGACGGCACGTCGAAGGCCATGATCTGGAAGCCGTCATCGGAAGTCACTTGGCCCCAGATGATCTGGTCGGCTTCTTCGGGGTTGGTCACACTGCGGGCGTCTTGGTAGGTGATGGCAACGAGGTCACCGCCGAAGACCGACTGGTAGAACTCCAGCGCAGCGCGTGCGTCGCCGCGGAGGTTGATGTGGGTGACGGTGTTGATGCTCATGGTTACTCCTTGGTGTCGTGTGCGTACACGGCAATACTTCAAGGAGAAGCGGACAGGATGTGTCCGCTACTCGGGGCATGATGAAGATATGCAGAAAACTTCGTCGCGACTTCTGGCGTTGCTCTCGCTGCTTCAGGCGCGTCGGGACTGGCCCGGCACGCTCCTGGCCGAACGCCTGGATATCAGCGCACGGACCGTGCGGCGCGACGTCGACCGGCTCCGCGAGTTGGGCTATCCCATAGTGGCGTTCAAGGGTCCCGACGGTGGTTACCGTCTCGACGCCGGTTCCGAATTGCCGCCGCTCCTGTTCGACGACGAGCAAGCGGTCGCGCTGGCGATCGCCTTGCAAATTGCGACGACCACCGGCGCGGGTATCGAGGAGGCCGCCGCCCGCGCGTTGACGACGGTGCGGCAGGTCATGCCCTCGCGTCTACGCAATCGGATCGACGCCATTCAAGTCTCAGTCGCCGAACGAGCAGCGAGTCAACCGAATCCGCAGGTCGACAGCACTGTGCTGCTAGCCCTCAGCGCCGCGGTCCATGCCGGAATGGTTCTTCGGTTCGACTACTCCCCTGCGTCGCCGGATGCCCCGCCCCGCCGCGTGGAGCCCCATCATGTCGTCGCGTGGGGCGGCCGTTGGTATCTCGTCGCTTGGGACCTCGACCGCGCAGAGTGGCGGACCTTTCGCGCCGATCGGATCACGCCGCGCACCCCGACCGGTCCGCGGTTCGTGCCGCGCGAGTTACCAGGCGGGGACGTCGCGGCCTTCGTCAACAGCCGATTCCGCGGTGGCGACAGCGAATGGCCGTGCCGGGGCGAGGTGATCCTCGAACTCCCCGCGACGGCCGTCACCCCCTTTGTCGACGACGGAGTGGTCGAAAATCTCGGACCGAACCGGTGCCGGGTGGTTCTGGGCTCATGGTCGTGGGTGGGTTTGGCTGCGTCGATCGGGCGATTCGACGCCGATATCGAGGTCATCGATCCGCAGGAACTGAAGAATGCGTTCGCGAACCTGGCTCGCCGCTACGCCCGCGCCACTGCTCAATGATTCAATTCATTCGAGGAAATCAATTATTCGAGCAATCCCCGCCCAGCGTCCGTGCATACTCGGGTTGCGTTGCTTGTCTGTGAGATCGATTTCCCGCGTGCGCTGAACAATTGCCTGCGACCACTGCTGGAGGCCCGATGACTTCTGCCGATCCTGTAGCTCCAGCGCAAGTGTCCGGGTTCGCGGGAACAATGACGGTCGCCGCGATGGGCCTCGGGTACAGCATCTCGATGACGGACCCCACCATCCTCTCTGCGAATATCTCGGAAATCCGCGCTGGTCTCGACATGACCAGCAGCACGGCCAGTTTCGTAGCGAGCCTTGCCACGCTCGCGCTCGCCGCGGCAGTACTCGGGGCAGGCGCGTTAGGCGACCTCTACGGCAAGAAGCGATTGTTCGTCATCGGTTCGGTCGGCGCTGTCGTGTTCAACGTCGTAGCGGCTACCGCGCCTAACAGCGCGACCCTCATGGTCGCCCGGGCCGGCGCGGGCGTGGGATTCGCGCTCCTCCTAGGACTTTCGTTGGCCATCGTCAACGACGTCTTCCCACCCGAACGCCGAGCCGCGGCGATCTCGCTGTATCTCGGGGCATCATTCGCGTTCTCGGCTCCGCAACCTGCGATCGGGAGCCTGTTGGCGGAGCATTTCGGCTGGCGCACAGGGTTCCTCGTCGCACCAGTGGTTGCGGTGATTACGTTGCTCATCACCTTGCGGTATGTGCCCGAAACCCCCCGCGCTCCGCGAAAGCCCGATCTGGTGGGCGTCGGATTGGTGGCGGTCGCCCTTCTCGCGATCGTGTACGGAATCTCGCGCCTCGCAGAGGGTTTGAAGCCGAGCGCGCTCGTGCCGATCATCATTGGACTGATCGCCGCCGCCGGTTTCGTGATACGCGAGTTGCGGACCCCCACACCGGCATTGGACCTCCATATCTTTCGTTCCAAGAGCGTCTCTGTCGCAGTGTCTGCGGGGGTTACCAAGAACTTTCTCACCGGCGGCTGCACGATCCTCTTCGCGTATTACATCGTCGCTATCCGTGGGGAATCGCCCGCACTGCTCGGACTTCTGCTCGTACCAGCGACGATCCTGCAGGCGTTCGCAGCTATCGGTTCGGGCCGATTGGCGGACCGCATCGGAAACAAATCTGTTCTCGTTATTGGGCTCGCCCTGTTGTTGGCCGGTTTACTCGTCCTGACCGTGCTGGAGAAAGACAGCCCGATGGTCGTGTTGTTTACTGCAATCGTTTTGATTTGCCTGGGTGGTGCAGTTGTTCAAACACCACAATCGACGATCATGATGAGCAGTGCGCCGCCAGGCCTCAGCGGTGCTGTGGCGGCTCTGAAATCAGCGACCGGCCAAGCCGGCTATTCCTTGGGTCCGACTTTGTTCGCACTCATCGGGACCGCGATCTTCGTACAGGATGGCGCGCGCAAATTGGCCGTCTCCAACATCACCGAAGAACAAGCGCGGGAAGCACTTCGAGTCGCGCATGGCGGTACGGAATCAGGTAGCGGTGGGACGAACGTGCTCGATCCGGATCGGGCACGTGCGGTGGTTGCAGCGGCGACCGACAGCATGGTCGATGCCATTCATACCTTGAGTTTCATCATGGCGGCCGTCCCCATTGCCGCGATCATTCTCGCGCTGGTGCTTTTGCGTCCCGATAAACGCTCCGCACCTGCGTGATTTCACCCAAGCAGTCAGGCGGTTTGTGCTTAGGTGTGAAATAACAACGAAAGAAAGGACTCTCCATGACTAAGAAGTCGTCGGCCAGCGTATTTCTCGGCATTGCGGCAGCCGGAGCGTTGTCTCTCGGCCTCGCACCGAGCGCGTCCGCACAACCGGTCGGGCCGTGGGGCGTAGAGGGTCCGTGCGCGGGCATCGCCGCGAGCGATTGTCTGTGGACCCCATCGGCGGACGGCTTGACCTGGAGTCTCTACAACCGCTCGGCGCACTACGACAAGGCAGGCAACTTCGTGTGCCAGACCGGATACTTGGTGAACGACGCCGCCGGATGCGAGGGCATGATGGTCGCGGTCCGAGCGTTGCCGCAGCTGCCAATTGGCGACTGGATTTGGGCAGTCGCCAACTAGCGCTGGCTGATAGCCGTCAGGCGGTGTTCATCGGGTTCGTCGGGCTGGTCGGGTTCAGCGGACTCAGCGGATTGGCCGGGTTCATTTCGTTCTGCGGGTTCCCGGGGTTCAGCGGGCTCAACGGGTTTGTCGGATCATTGAGATCGCCGCCTGCAGGCCCCTTGGGGAGCGGATTCGGCGTGGCGTTCGGATCTGCGACCCATGGACCATTCGCGCAAATCGGATTCCCTTGCGCCAATATGCATCGGGGATCCAACGGTCCGGACGGGTTGACCTGGCGAGGCGTCAGGATGCTGGAGACCTCTCCAACAGCAGGCATCGCGTACGCCGCTCCTGCCGCAGCCGACCAAGCGATTCCAACAAACACCGCAACCCCAGCTGTTCGAAGATTCACCCTGCTCATCCGTCTCTCCCTACCTGCGGACCTAGTTTGACCATGCTGACCTACCTGTCCCCCGATATTGTCATATTCGCAATTCGGCGGAGGTGAAACAGTCCTAGGCGAATTCGATAGTTTTGGCAGATTCAACCGAGGGAATAGTTCGGCAGATCGATCGCGTCGGCGATCGTGAACCACTTCTTCTCGGCGTACGAGCGAAACGGCCAGCGCTGCATCCATTTCATGATTCCGGTTCGGATCGCGATCTCGCTCGGTGTCGCCGGCATATAGGTATCGAGGTCGTTGGCCAGGTGCTGACAGCTCTCGATGTATGGCGCCATGATGGCTTCGTAGCGCTCGAATGCCGCTGCAATGCCTGCAGTGTCGAGTGATTCTGCGGGACCCAGCTCACCGGCAAGAACATACGAACCGACCAGCGCCAAACTGGTTCCCATTCCGCTCAAAGGCGATGCGCAGTAACCTGCGTCGCCGACCAATGTCACCCGGCCACGCGAGACCGTCGGCATGTGCACTTGAGCGAAGGAATCGAAATAGAAGTCGTCGGCCTCGGCGGCTGCTGCGAGAAGTTCATCGCAGTGCCACCCCTGGCCTGCCAGTCGCTCTTCCAACAGCCCGCGTTGCTGTGCCACATCGTGGCGGTCGTAGTCGATTGGCTCCGACCGAAACGCCAGACCGGCTTTCGCAATGTGGGGATCGTGCGACGGCCGCATCGATGCGTTGATTCCGGGCGCTTGGTACAGCAGGTACCAACCGTCGAGGCCGACCGTATCCGGTGCTGTGAACCAGGCGTGGTACCCACCAAGCGGTACGACGAACTGCTCTTCAGGCCCGAACACCAACCGCCGTACCGCCGAATGCGGACCGTCTGCCCCGACCACGAGATCGACCGTCAGCGACGTGCCGTCGGTCAGCGTGACGTCGACCGCGTCCCCACGGTCCGAGAGCGCGGAAATCCTTGTGCTGAAACGGTACTCGACGCCGTCTTTCGTAGCCTGATATAGCCCGTCCGCCAGGTCGCCTCGAAGAATCTCCAATTGGGAGATCAAGCCGTTGCCGTGAAACGCCGTTACCGGCATTTCGGCACGTCGACTGCCGTCGGACCGCACCCACGCCGCGCCTGCTTGGTCGAGGGACCGTGACCGCATCTCCTCGAGCAAGCCCATGCGCTGCACGACCTCGCGGCCTGCACCGCGTAGGTCGACGGTTTGACCACCCGGGCGTATCCCATCGGCGAGTTCGAGAACGATTACCCGGTAATCTGATTCGCTCAGCCAGTACGCCAGCGAGGGGCCTGCAAGTCCGGCGCCGCTGATCAGAACCGTCGGTGCGTTCATGATCGTCAGCTTAGAACTTAGGTCAGCCTTCCGATAGTTCGCGACGGTTGATTTTGCCGCTTGTCGTGAGCGGGAGCGCGGCACGGAAATACAGCCGTGCCGGGATTTTGTATGCGGCAATTCGGTTGCGCAAGAAAGACAGTAGGTCTTCGATCGTCAGCACAGCGTCGTCGCGTGGGACGACGAAGGCGACCGGAACCTGACCTTCCTCTGCGTCGGGGACGCCGATCACGGCGGCCGCGGCAACACCGGGATGCTCGTCGAGAGCGGACTCCACCTCGCCAGGTGAGATTTTCGACGTGCGGCGCACGATGATGTCCTTGATTCGACCGGTGAACCACCAGACACCGTCGGCGTCCTGTTCGCCGAGGTCGCCGGTGTGCAACCACCCGTCGGTGAGGGTTGCGGCGGTGAGCGTTTCGTCCTCCCAGTAGTGGTCCATCACCATCGGCCCGCGCACCAGCAACTCGCCGGTCTCGGGGTCGGTGCGGACCTCGAGGCCCGTGACGGGCACACCTATGCACCCGTCTCGGTCCAGCTGCGGATCACGACTGATCGTCAGCCAGATCGCTTCCGTCATTCCCCAGCCGACGCCGATGGGTAAACCGCTGGCCGCCATGAATTCTCGCTGCAATGCGGCAGGCACCGTGTCGCCGCCGGTGTAGACGCCGCGCAGCGAAGAGAACCACGATCGCTGCATTCCCGGTTCCCGCAGCACCTGCGCGAGGACGTCGATGTGCGTGCACACGAGTGTCGGACGATGTTTCTGCAGCGCTTCCACATACCTGGCCGGGTCGAAACCGTCGTACAGCGCGACAGTGCCGCCTGCCAGCAACGTCGTCATCGTCGCGATGAAACCACTGACATGGACCTGCGGTTCGAAGACCTGAGTGACGTCGTCAGCGGTCACGTCACCCAAGGCCTCGGACGTGCTCGTCAAGATCCCAAGCGCCGAACGATGGCTGTGTACAACACCTTTCGGCCGACCTGTCGATCCGGACGTGAAGAACATGACGGCCGGCGCTCCTGGGTCCGACGCCTCCGGATCGCGCGAACCGGACGGAGCGCGCACAGCCCCGAATTCCTCGTGGCCTCCGGCCGAGTCACCGACGACGAGCACACGGGTGTCGTCGAGGACGGCTGGATCGATGAGCGCGAGGTCCGCCAGTTTGCCCGAGTGCACAACGAGCCAGCGCGGGCGAGCGCGACGCAGCGCCTGCTCGAGTTCCGGTGGCGCGTAACGGGTATTGAATGGTGTTGCGACCGCGCCCGAGGCGAAACACGCGAGGTAGCACAGCACCAACTCCGGGCAATTCGGCAGCGCAAGTGCAACTCGTTCGCCTCGCAGGTCTGCGGCGGTCATCGCGCGTGCCAATTCGTCTGCTGCTGCCGCCAGTTCGGCGTACGACCACGACTCCCCCGCATAAACGAGTGCAGTTCGTTCGCTCGCCGACACGAGGGTGCTCAATTGACGCTGTGGACTGTTCATCGAATGTGCTCCGTACCAGTTGCGAGCGCGAGATCGATGAGCGCACGCTTGAATTCGTCGGTCCGTTCCGGTCCTAGTGTGAGTTCCCACGCGCGGCCGAGCTTGTCGAATCCCCTCATCGCCCCCACGACGGCTTGCTCGCCTTTGGGAGTGAGCATGACAAGCTTCGCGCGCCCGTCGGCTGGATCGGGCCTGCGCTCGAGGTAGCCCTGCCGTTGGAGCGCATTGACCAACTCGGACACCGACTGCACGCTGATCCGCGCTCGGGCTGCGATTTCGGTGATGCGCGTCCCCTCGCGGTCGAGCATATGCATGACTACGCCCTGGCTTCGAGTGATGTCACCACACCCGACGCCTTGCAAACCCTCGTCGATGTGGTCCTCGAGTGTGCGATCGAGGATGGAAACGAGCTGACCGAGAGGATAACCACTCAAGTCCATACTTAGCCCGTCCTTGCTCGACAATACTCAGGTTGCCTGAGTACTCTTGGTTTGTCTGAGTCATGATAAACCGACCATTGGTCGGCATATCGGAGGTCGGAACCGATATCCACACACGGGGTTCGAAGCCGAAGTCGCTGGGAGAGGCCACCGATGAACTCAGCGTCCACGCTCACCGACACCGAGCGCGAATGGACAGCTCGGCGGCTGAGCATCTCGACGCGCATACGCCATGCGATCGCGTCAGGCAATATCACCACGGAGTTTCAGCCGGTCGTTCGAATTCGGGACCGGTCGATCGTGGGCTGCGAAGCGCTCGCTCGATGGAACGATCCGATCCTGGGCACGGTGTGCCCGAGCGAATTCATCACGCTCATCGAGGCGTCGCCACTGATCAACGACTTGTTCGATACCGTGCTGCAGCAGGCCCTCGCCGCAGCGGTCACCTGGCAATCCGATTCGCCCGCTCACCCACCCGCATGGGTCAGCGTCAACTTGTCCGCACGCCAGCTACGTAACCCGGCACTACCGGACATGATTCTGCGTTCCGTCAGCGAAGCCGGGCTGCCGACGAACCTGCTCACCCTCGAACTGACCGAGACCGCAATTCTCGAACCTGATCCGATCACCGACCGCGCGCTGCACACCCTCCGCGAGGCGGGCATCGGCTTCCACCTGGACGATTTCGGCGTCGGCTACTCGAACATGGCGCGCCTGGGCGAACTGATCGCGAAGGGCGTGTTGCGCAGCGTCAAAATCGATCGGCAATTGGTGCAGCCGCTTCCCGACAACGACGCCCGCTCGCTGCTGAACGCCCTCCGCACCATCACGCACGCCGTCGGACTGGATGTCATTGCCGAAGGCGTCGAATGCACTGCCCAGCTCGACTCGCTGGCCAGCCTCGGCTACGACTACGCGCAGGGTTGGCTGTTTCATCGAGCGATGCCCGCGCATGCGGCGCGCACCCTGATTCTCGGGCAACGCGCGGAATAGGACTTCTCGTTCGCTGTTCTAACGAATATGACCAACGAAAACTCTGCCCACATCGCCCGTTTCGGAACACACGGCGTCTGGGGGTCGTTCGGCAAGTTCGCCCCGGACCAGGCGCGCGCGATCGAGGAGTTGGGTTACGGCACCATCTGGCTCGGCGGGTCGCCTAAGCATCTGAGGCCGGTCCGTAAGGTTCTCGACGCCACGGAGGCCATTACGGTGGCGACCGGCATCGTCAACATCTGGAACACCGACGCCGCGACGATCGCCGACGAGTTCTTCGACCTCGAGCAGGACTTTCCCGGTCGCTTCTACCTCGGCATCGGCGCGGGACATCCCGAGGCCACCGCGGAGTACGAGAAGCCATACGACGCGGTCAGTCACTACCTCGACGTGCTCGACAAGAAGGAGGTTCCGGTCGAGCGTCGCGTGCTCGCCGCCCTCGGCCCACGGATGCTGCGACTCGCGGCAGATAGGTCCCTGGGAGCGCACCCATACTTGACGCCGCCGGCGCACACGCAGTTCGCTCGCGAGCAGCTCGGGCCGCATGCGTTGCTCGCCCCGGAGCACAAGGTTGTTCTCGACGCCGACCCCGAAGCCGCCCGTGCGGTCGGGCGTCCACCGGTGGACCGCCCGTACCTGCACCTGCGCAATTACGTCTCGAACTTGAAGCGCGTCGGCTGGACCGACGCCGACATTGCCGACGGTGGCAGCGATGCGCTCATCGACGCCCTCGTCGCGCACGGAACCGCAGCCAGCGTCCGCGCGCAGGTCGATGCGCATCTCGCGGCCGGTGCCGACCATGTGGCCGTCCAGATCCTCGGCGACGGCGATCCCGTAGCCGCACTGACTGAGATCATCCGCGCCTGAAATTTTTGCGGAGGTGTCGTATTGCGTCGCGGCCGTTCGTGGCTCTAGTAAGGAGGCAAGCAAGGGGCTGCCTCATTCACTGGAGGAGACATCATGACCGCGACCTACACGTACGACATCTTCAGCAGCCTCGACGGGTTCGCCTCGTACGGCGGTGACGGCGACTGGGGCGGCTACTGGGGCAAGCAAGGGCCCGAATTGCTCGACCATCGCCTTGCCTCGTACGCCGGGGAGCAGCGAATGGTGTTCGGGGCCAACACGTATCGGGCATTCGCGCAGATGCTCGCCGAGAGCACCGAGGACTCCGATGTGCGTGACCCCTGGGTCACCCGGATGCGGAACCTGCCGGCAACGGTGGTGTCGTCCACCCTCGAAGGACCGCTCGACTGGCCGGACGCGACCATCGCGCGAGGTGACGCGGTCGACGTCATTACTCGGCTGAAGGAGGAGTCCGACGCGCCGTTGCGCTCACACGGCAGCTTGTCGTTGAACCGAGCACTGATGTCCGCTGGACTGGTCGACTTCGTGCAGGTGACGCTCTTCCCGGTCCTTACCGGGCGGTCGGGAACGGAACCGATCTTCAAAGGTGCCGCCGACTTCGACCTCGAACTGATCGAGACCCGAACCCTCGACGGCCGCACCCAAGAACTCATCTACCGGCCGACCCTGCACGGCTGAGTCGGTCCGCGCTATACCATCGCCAGGCCATGAAACTTGTGCGGGATTCACCAGCGGCGCGGACGGTGCTCGATGCCGTCCTCGACCCTGGGACCTTCAGGTCCTGGGACACCGTCGTCGAGTCGAACTGGAACATCGGTCCGGCCTATCGCGACGCGTTGACTGCCGCGCAAGCGAAAAGTGGTGTCGACGAGGCCGTGGTCACGGGCGAAGGGACCATCGCCGGACACCGCGTTGCGATAGTCGTCAGCGAGTTCGCGTTTCTTGCCGGGTCCATCGGTGTGGCGACCGCCGAGCGACTGGTTCTTGCGGTGGAGCGCGCGACTCGCGAAGGGCTTCCGCTCATCGCCGCGCCTGCATCCGGTGGCACCCGGATGCAGGAAGGAACCGTCGCGTTCGTGCAGATGATCAAGATCGCGATCGCGGTCGCCGATCACAAAGCCGCCGGACTCCCCTACGTCGTCTACCTACGGCATCCGACGACCGGTGGCGTCCTCGCGAGCTGGGCGTCGCAGGGACACATCACATTCGCCGAACCAGGCGCATTGATCGGTTTTCTGGGCCCGCGCGTGTACAAGGCCATCCATTCGCGCGATTTCCCAAGCGGAGTCCAAGTCGCCGAGAATTTGTACGCGCACGGCTTGGTCGACGGCGTTGTCCCACTCCACAACCTGGCTGGTGTTCTTGGGCGCGTGTTATCGCTTGTCGCACAGCCCGGTAAGCGCGAGAAACCCGAAACAGGCCGTCCTGCAACAGTATCCACGAGTGGCGAGGCCTGGGAATCGATCACGCGCTCCAGGCTGGCCGACCGACCCAGTGTTCGAGATGTGTTCGCCGCGTGCTCGGACGTGGTTCCACTCCACGGCGTGACGGCCGACGGATCGGATCCAGGACTCGTCGTCGCCCTCGTCCGCCTCAGATCAACGGTCTGCATCTGCATCGGGCACGACCGAAACAGGCAGAGTCCCGCGCATTCCGTCGGCCCCGACGACCTTCGCTCGGCTCGTCGCGGGATTCGCCTGGCACAGGAACTTCGGCTTCCCGTCGTCACGGTGATCGACACTCCCGGCGCAACGTTGTCGGCCGAAGCGGAGGAAGGCGGCCTCGCTGCCGAGATCTCGAAGTGCCTCACCGATGTCGTGATGTCGCCCTCGCCTACCGTTGCACTCCTGCTCGGGCAAGGGGCCGGCGGTGCGGCACTCGCGTTGCTCCCCGCCGACAGAATCGTTGCCTGCCAACATGGCTGGCTATCTGCGCTACCACCCGAAGGCGCGAGCGCCCTTATTCACAGAACCACTGAGCGGGCGCCCGAGGTCGCCGCAGAACAGCGGGTGGACTCGCAGGATCTGTTCGACGACGGCATCGTGGACAGGATCATCGCCGAGGACGGCACAGACCTGAGCCAGCAGGTTGTCTCGACGCTGGAGGAGGAGCTCGCGTTGCTGAACTCCTTCTCCACCGATCACCGGATTCAGCTCCGTCGAAACCGATTTCGCGCCGTAGGAATTCAGCACGCGGGAAGCTGAGCGCGTCAGGAATCCTTCGCCCGCAGGAACTTTCCGGCATGAATCGTACTTCCGAAACCGTCGGCGAAAGTGCCGTATTCGTAGAGCACCTGACCGCCGACGATCGTTGCGGCGACGGCGGCATCGTTGCGGTTGACCATGCGGTCGATCCCCTCGAGCCCCGGCATGGGTGCCTCCGCGTACGCGGCGCTAGAGCCGTCGAAACCGGCGGGGTCGATGACGGCGATGTCGGCGCGAGATCCGATGCGGAGATGGCCGGCGTCGAGGCCGTACCAGTCGGCGAGTTCGCCCGTGAGGCGGTGCACGGCGCGTTCGATGGACATGAACTTGCGTGTGGCGACGCGTTCGAGCATGCGCACACCGAAGTTGTAGAACGCCATATTGCGCAGGTGCGCACCGGAATCGGCGAAGCCGACCTGTACGACGTCGGACTGTTGCAATCGGTCGAGGACGTCGTCGCGGTCGTTGGCGATGGTGGTGCGCCAGCGCAACGCCTTGCCGTGCGCGACCGCGAGGTCGAGCAATGCGTCGGCGGGCTCGATTCCGCGCTCGTCGGCGACGTCACCGAAGGACCGGCCGACGACTGAGGCATCGGGGCACGCGACGATCTCGGCGTCGTACAGGTCACGGTGCCAGACCTTGAAGCCCCTCGCCGTCATGTCTTTGCGGAACCGGCGCCGATAGCTTTCGTCGGCAAGTAGATCGCTCCGCTCGAGGACATCGCGGATGTTCAAAGCGTCCGCACCGGAACCGAATTCCTCGAACACCACCAAGTCGACACCGTCGGCGTAGACCTCGAACGGGACGGGGAGGTGTTGCCAGCGAAACCCGTTCCCGCCGAGTTTGTTGACGACCTTCGCCGCAGCGATCGCCGCCTTGACCACGGTGCGGTCGGCTTTGACGTCCGCGGCGCTGATGATCGTCGTTTTCAACGGCCTACGTCTGCCGCCCATGCTTTGCGCGAAGTAGCGCGCCATCTCCGAGCGCTTCGCGAGATTGGGCGTGCTCTGGTGGATGCGGCCCCGAGATCGCAAGACGTTGTTGAGCGCGCCGAACTCTTTCCAGCTCGCGAAGGTCGACGGTAGTAGGCGGGTAGGCCAGCGAGTGCCCTCCAATTTCGAGAACGAGCTGCGGATGGTCGAGAGGCCGACGAATCCAGCATCGAGGGCTTCGCTGAGCATCTCTTTCATGCGAGAAAGTTCGCTGGGGCTGGGCGCGACATCCGCGGTGGTCGCACGGTCCAGGCCCAGCACTGTTGCGCGGATATCGGAGTGTCCGATGAATCCTGCGACGTTGAGCCCGAGCGGCTTGGCGTTGATCGCGTCGACGTAGGACTTCGGCCCGTCCCACGTCTTGTTCTCCTTGACTGCGGAATGCACTGCATCCCAAGGCAAGGCTTCGACTCGGGCGAACAGGTCCGCACAATCGTCGGCATCGGCATACACCGTCGACAACGAGCAATTCCCGAGAATCACCGTCGTCACGCCGTGGCGCACGCTCTCGCCGAGACCTGGAGAGGTCAGAACCTCCGCGTCGTAATGCGTGTGCGCGTCGATCATGCCGGGGATCACCCACTTGCCGTCCGCATCGATCTCGCGCTCGGCGCTCCCGGGTTCGATACTGCCGATCGTGGCGACGACGCCATCGCGGACACCCAGGTCCGCGCGGATCGGCGCCGACCCGTCGCCATCGAAGAACGTGCCGTTTCGGATCACGAGAGAGTAGTGCGACATCAGCCCAGCCTAGGCTGGGCGCGTGACCAAGGCGACTACCGCTGCAGAAGGCCGGATCCCCGTTGTCGAGGATCTCGATGCCATTACCGACATAGGCAACGAAGACCATTCCGAAGTCGATGCTGCGTCGGTGGACCGGGTCTGGCGTGCTGCTCGCCATTGGTACAGCGCCGGTATGCAACCGGCGATTCAGGTCTGCATCCGCCGTAACGGCGTGGTCGTCCTGAACCGAGCGATCGGTCACGGCTGGGGCAACGGTCCGAGCGATCCGCCGGACGCGGAGAAGATCGTCGTCCGGACCGACACGCCCTTCTGCGTCTACTCGACGGCGAAGGGCATCTCGGTGACCGTGCTGCACATGCTCATCGAACGTGGCGTGCTGTCGCTCGACGACCGAGTATGCGACTACCTCTCGACGTACACGAGCCACGGGAAGGATCGGACGACGATCCGGCATGTCCTCACGCACAGCGCGGGCGTGCCGATCCCGACCGGTCCGCGCATGGACCTTCGACGTTCCGAGGACAGCGCGTACACCCGCGAGTGGCTCGGCCAGCTCAAGCCGATCTATCGACCGGGCATGGTGCACATGTACCACGCCTTGACCTGGGGTCCGCTGGTCCGCGAAATCGTCAGCGCCGCAACAGGCAAAAGCATTCGCGACGTACTGGCCGACGAAATCCTGGACCCCCTGGGCTTCCGCTGGACCAATTACGGCGTCGCCGAGCAGGACCTCACGCTCGTCGCGCCGAGTCACGTCACCGGGAAGCCGCCACCGCCCGCGATCGAGGCTGCGTTCCGAAAGGTTCTCGGCGGCAACATGGCAAAGACCATCGCCAGATCCAACAGACCTGAGTTCTTGACCGGCGTCGTGCCGTCGTCGAACACCGTCTCCACGGCGTTCGAACTCTCGCGGTTCGCCGAGATCCTGCGCCGCGGCGGCGAATTGGACGGTGTGCGGATCGTGCGGCCCGAAACGTTGCGCGAAGCGGTCGTGCAGTGCCGCCGGCTACGTCCTGACATTGCCAGCGGGGGCACTCCCCTGCGCTGGGGCACCGGCTACATGCTCGGGTCGCAGCGCTTCGGACCGTTCGGCCGCAACGCGCCTGCCGCCTTCGGGCACACCGGGCTCACCGACATCGCCATGTGGGCGGACCCCAGTCGCGGACTTGCGGTCGGGGTGGTCAGTAGCGGAAAGCCTGGTTCGCATCCAGAAGCCAAGCGATATCCAGCCCTTCTCGACACAATCGCCGCCACGTTCGCAGCGACGGACTAACGTTGTTGTGGGCCTGGGTGATCGACGAACTCTGGGAGGTGTTTTGCGCAAGCTCGCGTGTCTGCTGTTGATCGTGCTGGGCATCGTCTTCGGCGCCGGGTCCGCTGTCGCCGAACCGAACATCGACGATGTCACTGCCACGTCCATCGACGAAATGCTTGCGATGCGCGCCGCGGCAGGCGCGGTGAGCAAGGGCGACCTGATCGGGCTCTTGTCGCGTCAGTTCCTGGGAACGCCGTACGGAGCCGACATGCTCGTCGGTTCGGCTACCCAGCCTGAACAACTGGTCGTCGACTTCCGCCGAGTCGACTGCTTCACCTACCTCGACTACGTCGAAGCGCTCAGCAAGTCCGCCACCCGGGATCAGTTCGTGGCCAACGTGATCGCGACGCGCTACGTCGACGGTCAGGTTGCATTCCCGCAGCGCAGACACTTTTTCAGCGATTGGTCGCAGACCGACGCCGCTCCCGCAAGGGACATCACGGCTGGTCTGGGTGCCGGCACCGTCACGGTCGCCAAGCAGCTCAACGCGAAAGCCGATGGCGGACAGTTCCTTCCCGGCCTGCCGGTGGTGGATCGCGACATCACCTACATTCCCAGCGACGCCGTGAGCTCCGACGTCATCGGCAATCTACGAACCGGCGACTTCATCGGCGCCTACACCGACATCGCGGGCCTCGACGTGACTCACGTCGGCATCTTCGTCGCGACCCCTGACGGTCCCGTCTTCCGGAACGCATCGTCGCTTGCCGCGAACAACAAGGTCGTCGATTCGTCATTCGTCGACTACGTACACACGACCCCGGGGATCGTCGTCCTGCGCGCTCAGTGAAGATTCAGGCCCGCGTAGATCTCCTCTAGCAGCGGTGCAAGCATCCCCTGTGCGGTCGTGTTGCCATCGGGCGAGAGCGTCAAGTTCGTCCAAATCACCAGGGTGACGTCGTTATCGGGGTCGTAGCCCATGAACGAGTTGAAGCCCGGCAATTCGCCGCCGTGGTAGTACATGGCCGCGTGCTCACCGAACCGCTGGTAGGAGATCCCGTACCCATACTTCTGCCCGTCGGGTGCCGACGGGTCCTCGGCTTGCACACTGTCGAGCCATTGGCGGTGGAAGTCGCTGTTGAAGACCTTGCCCGACACGAGAGCACGCATCCAGGTGCCCAAGTTGTCAGCTGTCGAGATCGCACCGCCGGCTGCCGTTGCGTACGAAGAGTTCTGATTCGTGTAATCGATGGGCTGGAGCGTTCCGGCCTTCGCGGCAGCGGTCAGCTCAGCCGGATAGTCGACGTCGGAGAGGGCGTAGAACGAACCGCCGTACATGTATCCGTGCGAATAGGGAGCGGGGATGGCGGTGTCGTCAGCAACGGGCACCGACGTCTGGGCAAGCCCTAACGGACCGAAGAATCGATCTTTCAACTGCGTCTGCAACGGTTGTCCGCCAACCTTCTCGGCGATCAGTCCCAGCAGCGCGTAGTTGGTATTGCTGTACTCGTATTCGGCGTCGGGCGCGAATTGCGGCGGGTGCCGAAACGCGATCGCCAAGACTTCTTGCGGCGTCCAGGCTTTCGCGGGTTCGGCATCCATCGCGGCAGAAAGGTCCGGGTCCTGCGTGTAGCCGTACAGGCCGCTGCGCATCTTCAAAAGCTCAGCGACGGTGATGTTCTCGCCATTCGGCACACCAGGAACATAGGACGAGACCGGGTCGCCGAACTTCAGCTTGCCCTCCTGCGCGAGCAGAACAATCAGGGCTGCAGTCATCGTCTTGGTATTCGACGCAATTCGGAAATGCGTGCTCGGGTCCGGTTTCGTCTGCTTCCCGAGCTCGGTCGTCCCGACGTCGGCAGCGAAAGTCCCCTGGGGAGTCCGCAGTAGGACAACGGCACCCGGCACGAAGAGGTCCTTGGCAAGGCGCTCGACAACGCCCTGGAAGGCACCTTGATCGATTGTCTTCACGTGGGACGGCTGTTCGGACTTCGACGAGCAACTCGCCAGCACGAGCGCAACGCAGACGGCGAATATCTTGCGGGATGTAGTGCTCATCTCGACAACACCGCCTCAGCCACGTTGCACATGCGTTTGTCGAGAGCGTAGTCCCTCCTGAGGGGTACGAGAAGGGTCGGTGATCGCGAGTCCCCGTGGGGACGAAAGTCAGTTCATATCCCCGCTGTGCGGACCGAATGCGTCACGCACGATGCGGCTCATCCGAAATCCACACCGCTGATAGAAGCGGAGGTTGCCGATATCGGCTGTCGCGGTAGCCAATTCGACCCGGTTGGCACCGCTGGATTTGGCTTCGTCAACTGCGCGTTCGAGCAAGCGGCGCCCGATCCCAATCCCCTGACGATCCTCGACCACGGCGGTGTTGACGACCTCCCATGTCGAGCCGTCCACGCTCGCAACAGCGTGTATGTGCCCGACGACCTCCGCCTGTTCGGTCACGGCGACCCACACCCGGCCAGAGTCGATGTACTCGTCGAGCTTGGTATCGGAGTCCTCGGCGAGCCGGAACGACCTTTCAAGGTCCCTGTGGTCTCCGTCGAATTCCTCGATTCGAATCTCGTCGCGGTTCATATGGACTTTCTATCCGATCTGGTCGCCTGTCCCGGGAGTGCTGGTCCCAAACGCCGCAAATCGGTAAAATCTTCAATGTGATGCTCACCGAGCGCGAGCACGAGTTCGGTGAGCTCGAGACACGCGCAGCCGACGCCCGTGCCGGGCGCGGCGGCGCAATGCTAGTGTGTGGCGAATCCGGCGGCGGCAAAACGTCGTTCGTCGAGTCGTTCATCCGAGAACTCGACGCGGAGGTCCGCGTCCTATGGGGCGCGTGCGACCCGCTGTCGACGCCGCGACCGCTCGGACCGCTGCACGATCTCGCCGACCAGTTCGACCCCACAACGCAATTGCTGTTGCGCAACAGCGATCAGCCGTTCGACATCTTCGCCGCGGTGTTCGACGACCTCCGTGCCGAACCGACGATCGTTGTGCTCGACGATCTCCACTGGGCCGATCAGGCAACGATCGACTTGTTCCGCTTCCTTCTCCGCCGCGCACCTCAGACCAATCTTTTCCTGATCGGCATCGCGCGCGACGACGAGGTCGGGGTGACGCATCCGCTGCGGGGCCTGCTCGGTGACGTCGCACGGTCTCCACATGCGCGATCGCTGACCTTGCCGCCGCTGAGCCTGCACGCGGTGACGAGGCTGGTCGGTGATCGTTCCGTCGACCCCGCATGGCTGCACCGCGTGACCGGCGGCAACGCGTTCTTCGTCTGCGAGATGCTCGACCACCGAACCGGCGAATTGCCCACCACGGTGCGCGATGCGATCCTGGCTCGCACGGCCGGACTCGACAGCGCGTCCTGGGATCTGCTCAACCTGCTCACCTGCGCCCCAGGGGCTATCGCCGATCACCTGCTCGCCGATCTCGGCGTCACTATGTCCGCGTTGCGCGCGCTCGACGACGCCAAACTCATCCGACGCAACGATCGTGGCGTGGCGTTTCGACACGACCTGTGCCGCTTGGCGATCACGAGCGTCATTCCACCTGGCGCAGAGCCGGAGCTGCATCGTCGATTCATCAACGCCCATCACGCGTCGTCGAATCCGGACCCCGCCGTCATCACCCATCATGCGCTGGGCGCAGGCAATCGCAGCTTGATCACCCAGGCGGCAACCGACGCCGGTCGGGCCGCGGCGCGAACCGGCGCTCACACCCAGGCGACCGAGTTCTTTCGTATTGCACTCGATCAGGGCGGCATACAACACCACATCGAAGCCGAGGTTCTGGAACTACTTGCCGCCGAGTACTACCTGACGGACCGCCTCGATGACGCAATCGACGCATGCAGACGGGCAATGGTGCTGCGGGAGGCGATGCGCGCTGATACGGCAGTCAGTGCGAACCATCACGCGTTGGCGGTTTACGAGTGGTACAACGCGAACCGCGCGGTCGCCGAGGAACATGTGGCTGCGGCGATCGCCGGCCTCGATGGCAACAGCGGTCCTGACGAGCCGACGAAACTCGCGCAGTTGGGGCACGCCTTCGCCTTGCAGGCGTTTCTCGCCGTCCAATCGAGTCGACTCGACACCGCGGCTCAGTTGCTCGAGCGCGCCGGCGAAATCGCTGCCAAGGCAGGCGATCCCACACTTGTCGTCCGCGTCGAGCTGATCTTGGGTTTCTGCGCCATCCTCAGCGGAAGACAGGTCGCCCGGAATGGGCTGCTCGAGATTCTCACCGGCGGTCCGCGTCATATCGACGAGATCTACTCCAGCGGGTACACGAACCTGACGTACTTCGACGTCGAACAGCGGCGCCTCGATGCGGCAACAGACCTACTCGATGTCTCGATCCCGTTGATGGTCGAGCACGATCTGCCGGTCTGCCACGTCGTCCAACTCGGTTCCCGCAGCAGGCTGAAACTGCTTGTGGGCGACTGGAGCGGCGCACTCGCCGATTCCGACCTGGTGTTGGGCAAGCGCAGTGCACCGCTCGCTCGAACCTGGCCGTTGCTGATCCGCGCGCTGGTCTCACTGCGGCGGATCGGCGACGATCTGGGCGGCCTCGACGAGGCCTGGCACCTTGCGTGGCGCTTCGGCGAGCCGGTCCGGCTGATTCCGGTGGCCTCTGCCATCGTCGAAAAGACCTGGTTGACCGGGATGGCCGACGACCGACTCGACCAGTGTCGGTCGCTGCTCGACTCGTCGCCGGCGGTCGGACTGGAATGGACGCGCGGCGACTTGGCTATGTGGCTGTACCGCATCGGAGACTGTGTCGAACCCGGATCGGTTGCGCCGCCGTATCGACTGCTGTTGGACGGGCAGCACCAAGCCGCTGGTGAGTCGTTCGAAAAGTTGTCGACGCCGTACGACGCCGCCCATGCCTTCGTCGACTCCGGCGATGCCGCGCTCGCAAGGCGTGCACTCGACATTCTCGACCGCCTCGGAGCCGACGCTGTCGCTGCCAAGGTGCGCTACGACCTCCGGGCACGCGGCGCGACCGCGGTGCCAGCGCCCCGACGCGCGACGACTCTCGCCAACCCGGCCGGTTTGACTACCCGGCAGATCGAGGTCCTCCGGTTGCTGGAAAGCGGTCTGACCAATGCAGAACTAGCCGAACAGCTATACCTGTCGGTCAAGACCGTCGACCATCACGTCTCGGCGATCCTCAACAAGCTGCAGGTCACCGGGCGCCGTGAAGCCGTGCGGCGAGCACGAGAAACGGGCATCCTCCAGTAGGTGGCCGCCGCCGCAATATGGGGAAGTTCTCCCGATGTTCCCTACCCCGTCTTCGTCGAGAGTTATCTCCTAGCACCGAACGGACGGCGAAGACCAGGGAGCATTTCAAATGAGCATCGACAACGATCACACCCAGACCGCAGACCAGCAGCTCAAGGCAAAGCATCGGGCGCTCTGGGCGTCGGGCGATTATCCCGCTGTGGCGGCGGAACTGATTCCCGCGCTCGGACCAGAGTTGGTCCGCGCCGCCGGAATCAAGCGAGGTAACCGTGTGCTGGACGTGGGCGCAGGGTCGGGTAATGCCGCGATTCCGGCTGCAAGGGTCGGTGCGGTCGTCACCGCAAGTGATCTGACACCGGAACTCCTGGACGTCGGCCGCACGATCGCGGCGCGCAGCGGTGTCGCACTCGAATGGGTCGAGGCCGATGCGGAGGCAATGCCCTTCGAGGACAACAGCTTCGACGTGGTGATGTCATGCGTCGGCGCAATGTTTGCGCCGCATCATCAAGCGACCGCCGACGAGTTGGTCCGCGTGGCACGTCCCGGCGGCACGATCGCGATGATCAACTGGACTCCCGAAGGTTTCATCGGCAACCTGTTGACGACACTGAAGCCGTATGCGCCGCCGCCCCCTCCCGGTGCAGGCGCACCGCCGCAGTGGGGTAACGAAGAGCATGTCCGAAAGTTGTTCGGTGACAACGTGACCGACCTGAAGATGCAACGTCAGACGGTCCGGATGGACCACTCCGCGAACCCATTGGAGTTCCGCGAGTACTGGAAGACCAACTACGGTCCGACCATCTCGGTCTACCGATACAACGAGGGCCAGCCCGACCGGATCGCCGCCCTCGACAACGATTTCCTCGCGATGCTGACGCGCTGGAATCAGGCGTCCGAAGCCGGCCGCACCGAGTACGACGCCGAATACCTCCTGATCACTGCGACGAAGAAGTAGCGAGGCTCTCCGGCTGCGGGAACTGCTCTGCCAGTGCGGCTTTGATCTCGACGTAGCGGGCGAGGAAGGACCGCTCGTCGAGCCGCTTGCGGCGGAGCCAGCCGGTGACTTCGTCGTTGCACTTGCTTGCATTGCACGAACCACAGGCGGGTGCAATGTTGTCGAGGGTGTAGCGCCCGCCTCGCGAAATCGCTTGGACGCAGTCGCGTTGGAGCGGCTTGTTCGTTGCGCCGCAGTACGCGCAACCGCCCCAGGCCGCTTTCAACGCTGCCCACTGTTCGTCGCTCAGATCGTGTTCGACGAGATCCATCCGTCGTTTGCGCCTGCGGGCGATCCGCGCCCTGCGAGTCTGTTTGACGGCCACCGCGTGAGCGTAAAGCCCAAATCAGCCGTAGTGGCAGACGCCGTCGAGCGTGTCGATGATTTCTAGGTCGAAACTCGAATAGCCCGGCCGTCTACGCACACCCATTCGATGTAGCGACTTGCTACAATGAGTTGCAGTATTGCTACAGAGGGTGAGTGCCATGGCAGGCGTTGCAGACAAGGTCACCAGGTTGTCCGCCGATCTTATTGCGAGCGCGATCGCGGAAGGTGCTCGCGAGAGCCGGTCGGGGCGCCAGCAGCTCGAACACTGGGCACGTGTTGGCCGGGAAGTGTCCAACCAGCGCAAGGTTGCGCGCCAGCGGGTCGAGGCCGCGCTCGCGGGTCGATTGCCTCTGCGCGCTCTGAGCGCGGAGGAAGGCGTCGTCTTCAACGCCGAGGTCGCGGCTGCGCTCGAAGAGAGCTTGTCGACGGGTAACCATGTTGCCGATCGCGCTGCTCGCGGCCTGTCCTCGGTGGTGCTCGACGACGAGGGCCGCGTGGTCAAGCACAACCCGGACGGGACCATCATCGTGCTGTCTTCGTGAGGCGGCTCGATCTGGTCGTCGGTTCCAACGGTGCAGGTAAGACTACCTTCGTCACGCGAAGGCTGCAGCCGCTTCTGATCGAGAGCGTGTTCGTCAACGCGGACGTGATCGCGGCGGAAGAGTGGCCTGACGCTGCTGCGGAACACTCCTACGAGGCTGCCCGAATTGCCGCGCGAATGCGGACGACGCTCATCACCTTGGGTGAGTCGTTCATTGCCGAGACTGTGTTCTCCCACAAATCGAAACTCGATTTGATCGAAGAGGCGCTTCGGCACGACTACACCGTGATCCTGCACGTGATGCTGGTGCCGGAGGAGCTGACGGTCGAGCGTGTGCGGCAACGCGTACTAGAAGGCGGGCACCTCGTCCCGGAAGACAAGATCAGGGAGCGCTATCACCGCTTGTGGGATCTCGTCGCGATCGCGATCACGCGATGCGACTCGGCAACGGTGTACGACAACAGCGCCGCCGACATCACCCGCATCGTCGCCCGATTCAGCGAAGGCGAGGCGGTCGGCACGGTCGCGTGGCCGAGGTGGACCCCGGCGCCCCTCCGTGATCGCTGGCCATCGACCAGCTAGCCACGTCGCTCGAGGTTTGGTCTGATCAACTCGTCCGCCACCCAGCGCGCAACGTCGTTCGGATACGGCGACGGCAGGTTCAGCACAACATGGGTGAAGCCGACGTCGATCAACTCCCGAACGATGACCCGGGCGAGAGCCGGGTCGTCATAGGAAATCGCGACCTGCACCGAGCGCGTGATGCTGCGAGGGTCCCGCCCACTAGCTGCGCAGTACCCGTCGAGAACGCGGCTGCGCTCCAAAAGCTTTGCCGCGGTGTTCAGCGGCGGGCCGATCGCATTCCACACGTCGGCGTGCTCGGCAACGATCCGCAAGGTAGACGACCCAGTTCCCGCGATCAGAATCGGCACACGCGACTGGACCGGTGTCGGATTGCACCGCGCACCGACCAGGCGGTAGCGCTCCCCTGCAAAATCGAACTCCTCCCCACTCCACAGGCGACGAATGATCGTGCAGGCTTCCGAAAGGCTGGCGACCGCGGCACCCCACTCCCCGACCGGAATGCCGAACGCCTCGTATTCGGGTGCCACCATGGTCGCGAATCTGGGGTCCGATGTCGGTAGACCCCCGACGCCGATCCCGAAGTCGAGGCGACCGTTGGAGATACCGTCGATGTTTGCCGCGATCTTGGCGAGGACCGCGGGGTGCCGGATCCGATTGTTGTTCGCAAGCACACCGATTCGCAGCCGCTGCGTCCGCGCGGCCAGTGCGGAAAGCAGTGTCCACGCTTCGTAAATCGGTTCCGACCCCGCACCGACGCGCGGGAGCAGATGGTCGTACAGCCAGGCGTGCTCGATCTCGGGAATCGCGTCTGCATCGAGCCACACCCGCAGAATGTCGTGGTAGCTGACATTCGCGGGTGTGGTTTTGATCCCGAAGCTCAACGCTGACTCGCTCATGCCCTCGAGGTTAGGGCTCCAACAGCAATCAGGTCTCGGAGATTGCCGGTGACCAGGCCACCCCACGCGTCGGAGCAGGCGTCGAAGCACTCGTAGTCCGGCACCAATCCGACGTGGGTGAAACGAAGTTCGGTTCGATCGCCCTGGTCGACGATGTCGAACTCGATGGACGTGCCTGCCCATTCGTTGGCGACACCGACAAAGGTCGGACCGCCTTCGAGCACCTGCCAGACGACCCTGCGACCTGGAACAGATTCCGTCACCTTCTGCTTCGAGACGTGGAGATCTTCGTAGCGGTAGGTGAACTCGTCACCGACGTCGGTGGTGCTGCCGTCGATTTCGCCCGTCCACCAGCCGCGAACATTGTTGACTGCGGCGAAGACCTCGTCCGGAGTCTGTTGCACCGTAAAGGTTTTGGTATAGCTGCGATCAGAAGCCAGTGCGCGCTCGCCGTCGGTGATGGCCTCCCCGACGTTCGGCTTGCCTTTGCCTGTCTCGATCAGGTCCCACAGACTGCCTTTGATGTAGGTGCCCCAGCCGTCGGAGCAGACGTCGTAGCACTCGTATTCCGGCACCAAGCCGTGGTGCGTGAAATTCAGTTCGGTCTTGTCGCCCTTCTCGGCGATCTCGAAGGTGATGGTGGTGCCCTTCCATTCGGTCTTGTCGTCGATGAAATCGAAGTAGTTGTCCAACACCGTCCAGACGACGCGCTCGTTGGGCACGAGCTCGGTGATCTGCACTGTGCAACGATGGACGTCTCGGAAGTGGTAGTCGAACACTGCATTCAGTTTGTCCGTATCGCCGACGATGTCTTCCGACCACCAGCCGCGAACATTGGTGATGGCCGCGAATACCTCTGCCGGCGACTGGTCGACGGTAAAAGTGGCGGTGTAATTGCGGTCGACGACATATTCGGCGTTTTGCCGTTCCAGAGCCTTCGCTGGACCGTCCCGCCATGCTTGCGCGATTGTTTCCGACAATGGATCGGGAAAGATTTCTTCCTCGCCACTGTCGACGCCGTCGAAAATTGCGCGCGCAGCGGATTCGGGTGAGGCCTTCGGAATGTCGAGACCGGCGTTCATATCGGTGTCGACCGGCCCGGTGATGACCGCATGAACGCTGACTCCCCTGCCAGCGAGGAGGGCGCGCATGGACTGCGACATGGAGAGCGCGGCCGACTTCGAGATCGAATACGCCGGGATGATCGGCAGCGGTGCGATCGCGGCGAGCGACAACGCATTGACGATCGCCCCGCGCGAACGTGTCAGCAGCGGCAGGAACGCGTGCGTAACATCAAGCGGTCCAAACAGATTAACCGCCAGACTCTGTTCTATCGCCGAGCGGTCGGTCAAATCGTCGTAGAGCGCAATTCCCGCGTTGTTGACCAAAACGTCGAGGGATTCGACCTGCTCGACCGCGGCAGCGATCTGCGCAGGGTCGGTGATGTCGAGAGTCAGCGGCGTCACTCGCGGATCGTCGTGAACCGACGGACCGCGCGTCCCGGCGTAGACGCGGGAGGCACCGCGTCGCAACGCTTCCTCGACCAATGCTTTTCCGATTCCGCGATTCGCTCCGGTGATCAGAACGGTCTTGTTTGCGATTGTCATTTCCACTCCTTGGTTGTTGAATTGCCGGCCGAAAAAGGGCGCACGAAATACACCCCCACTACTCGGTTGGTTTAGTCGGTTTACTTTTCTTTACTGCGCTGAACAGCCTCGGCGATCAGCTTGATTCGGCGTAACCGGGCATCCCAAGTCGCGCCGACCGAAGAAAGCTGCGCGACCGCGCGAGCCAGTTGCTCGTCGTCCACCTGGTACCTCATTTCCCGTCCAGCGGGCGTGACGTGGACCAAGCCGACACGGTCCAGCACTCCCAGATGCTTCGCCACGGCTTGCCTCGTCACGGGCAGTTGGTCGCTCAGCGACGTCGCCGTTCCGCCGCCTGATGCGAGGAGCAGGTCGACCATGCGCCGCCGCATCGGGTCGCCGATTGCCGACCAGAGGTCGTCGTCGATTCCGGAGGTCATCGCAGCGACCCGACTCGCGCGGCGTACGCGCCGAGGATGGGGATGAAGCGGTTCCAACCCTCGACGTGTTCGGCGTACTGCTGCTCGAGAACGGCGACCTCCCAGCCCATTTCGCGAAACCCGGTCTCGCTCATGCGAAGCAGCGTGCCCTCGCCTTGCGCGATGAGTTCGAACGTCACGAGCAGCGAGTTCTCTAGTGTCGCGCCGTCGGGGTAGCACCAGCGAAAGGAGAACGACCGCGGGCGGTCGACGTCGACGATCGTGATCGGTGAGACATGATCCCGGTCGCCCCAGACGAGTTCCCCGGCGGCGCCTGGCGCCGACTCGAAGTCGGCCTCGTCTGACCACCACTCGCGGATGTGCTCGGGCTGACTGACTACCTCGAAAACCACGTCGGGCGACGCGTCGATGTAGATGTCGCGCTCGATGCTTCCGTATTCCATGATGTTCTCGCTTCCTGCAACGTTTGGTTGCACATCACCGTAACTCATCGATTTCGTTCGCGCAACCATCGGTTGCAGTTAGGATTGCATCTGGTCGCGCCGCCCGCGGAAGCGCAGTATTCCGGCGATTCTGCATTCGGCCTACCCTGAGAACCGAGAGTTCACCCAAATCGCCCCTGACTGACGAAGCCGCATGAAACCGAAGCCCTTCCTGCTGCTGTCGATCCGCGCCGAAGACGATGCCGCCGACGACGAATACTCCTCGGTCGTGCGCTTTTCCGGCCTCGAAGAGGCGGAGCTTCGGCGAGTCAACCTCACCCACCATCCGTTACCTGCCATCGACTTCGACGACTGGTCGGGGATCATCCTGGGTGGCGGACCGTTCAATGCCAGCGACCCGAGCGAGGAGAAGTCGGACACTCAGGTCCGCGTCGAGTCGGAACTGTTGCCGTTGCTCGACCGGATCGTCGACCAGGACTTTCCCTTCCTCGGATGTTGCTACGGCGTCGGCACACTCGGCAGCGTCGTCGGCGCGACGGTGGACCGAACCTACGGCGAGCCGGTCGGTGCCGTGACCATCACCCTCACCGACGCCGGTCGCAACGATCCGCTGTTCGTCGACGTCCCCGATGTCTTCGACGCCTTCGGCGGCCACAAGGAAGCAGTGAGGCGGTTGCCGTCGAATGCTGTCGCGCTCGCGTCGTCGCCCGCGTGCCCGGTGCAGGCATTTCGGGTCGGGCAGAACGCGTATGCGACGCAGTTCCACCCCGAACTCGACGTAGACGGTCTGTGCACTCGGATCGACGCGTACCGCAACCACGGTTACTTCGACCCCAACGCTGCCGACTCGCTGAAATCGGCTGCCAGGGAACGTGATGTGACCCATCCACAAGAAATCCTGCGGAGGTTCGTAGAGCGCTACGCAGTGCCTGCGTGAGGGACCGAATTGATCACGGAGAATGGTTGGGGCGCCCGCCTTGCCAGCCGTACGCGGCGACAGCAAGACCCGCGAGGGCAATCACCGGACCGAGAATCGACCACGTCGTGGTGTTGCTCATCGGACTGCCAGACACCACCCCGAAGCCTTGCAATGCGAACAACGTACCGAACAGCGCCACGACAATGCCCAGTACGACGAGAATCGGTTTCCGCATACTGGCGACCTTAGCTCGCCAACTTCGTGATCACTTCCTGCGCGGCGGCGGTCCAGCGTTCGTCGGTCGGGGGGCTGGGCAAGTTGCTGCCCACCAGGAAAATGGTGGTGACGAATTTATCTGTCGCCAACCAACTTTGCGGGTAGTCGGCCTTGTCTTCGATCAGCAGGGTCCGTGCGACGCCGGGCACCTTTCGTGCTCCTGGTCGGGTGATGCTCGCGATAACGTCGTCGGTGACTGGGCCGTCCTTCGGGCGCAATACCTTGATCGACGCGGTGAACGACAAGATGCCGCCGGCGGTGAGGTAGTAGGTGCAGCTTTGCCCCCACGTCCCGTCGCTGCGCTTCGTTCTCGTCGCTTGGCCGTCGTCCAGACTTACCCCTGTCAGCGTGCTGATCTGCGCACCGGTGAGGACGCACTCGTCGTCGACGGCGTGTTCCTCGAGCGCGACCGTGGGCTTGGTTTTCGATGTCGGCGCGGAAGCCGTTGTCGTGGAAGTCCTTTCGGATACAGCCACTGGATTCCCATCCACCGTGAGCGCACACCCACCCGCCACAGCCAGCGCCGACACCACGAACCCCGCGACAGTTGTCCTACCGATAGCTGAATAAACCCCCATGGCCTCGACGCTACTGGGTTGACGACCGTAAACAAACCGTAAGGGACGTAGACCACGCTGACAGCACAACACCGAGAGAACGCGAGAAGGGATCGATTCGATGCGCACATTCAAGCTTCAAGTCCAGACCACGGTCGACGGCTACATGGCCGGACCGAACGGTGAAATGGACTGGCTGACGTTCGATTGGTCCGACGACTTCAAGGCTTACGTCGACGCGCTGACCAAGCCGGTCGACACCATCGTCTTAGGTCGGAAGCTCGCCGAAGGCTTCATCCCGGCCTGGGCAGCGGGCCCTCCCGGCGAGGACCAGGAATCCATCGACAAGATGAACAACACGCCGAAAGTCGTGATCTCCGAAAGCGTTACCGAGTCACCGTGGGACGGTGTCACCATCGCGAGCGACCTCGTCGCCACGGTGAACGAACTCAAGGCGCAGGACGGTGGCGACATCATCGCTTACGGCGGTGGGACATTCGTCTCGAATCTGATCGCCGAGGGACTGCTCGACGAACTCCACCTGTTCGTCAACCCCACGTCGATCGGCGGTGGCATGCCGGTCTTTCCTGCCAGCGCCTACCATCGCCTCCGCCTTGTCGCCGCCACGCCGTTCGAATGCGGTGTCACAGCGCTGCACTACGCACCGACGCGCTAGTTACTCCGCCGCGCTCGTTCTGGGCAGAACGGTCAGTACTCGACAGGTGTGGTCGCGGAATTCCTGCATGAAGTCGGTGAGGAATTTCTCGGTCTCGGGATTGGTGATGTCGCCGTCGTCGGTGATCAAGCCCGGCTTCAGTTGAATGTAGGCCTCGGGAGTCGTCATCTGCCTCGCGTTGCAGAAGCTCAGCACACCACGCAGACTCTGCTGCGCGAGCGCAGTCCCGATCGCTCCCGGCGATGCGCCGATGACGGCCGCGGGCATGTGGTCGAACGAATTCTTGCCCCATGGTCGCGATGCCCAGTCGATCGCATTCTTCAGTGCGCCAGGGATCGACCGGTTGTACTCAGGCGTGATGAACAGGACCGCGTGCACCCCGGCGAGAGCTTCCTTCAACGCGACACCGGTCGGCGGATAGTCCTCGTCGAAGTCGGGGTTGTAGAGCGGGAGGTCCTTGATGGGGATCTCAGTGAACTCGAGTTCAGCCGGGGCCACTTTGATCAACGCTTTGGACAGCTTTCGATTGATCGATCCAGATGCGAGGCTTCCGATGAAGTAGCCGACTTTGTACGTGGTCATTTCGATCCTCCAGTGGCTGCGATTCGATCGTGTCCACGCTTCAAGGTGGATTCGAAGATGGCTCTACGATTCTTGGGGTCGAGCGAGTTGCCGCCCATCGCCGCCACATCGTACGGCGATGGAACCAGCACCCGAGCGTGTTTACCCGCTTTCCGTAGCACGCGAACCTCCGCCGCCAACTTTCTTTGCATTCCCTTTCTCATGACGAATTCGGGGACCGCCGTGGGACTGGACGGTCCACCTTCGCCCGCCATCGGCGCGAGCACAATCACCTCGTCCACGTCCAGCGACGCGACCAGATCGGCGGACGTCGACGAGTGGACGCCGCCGTCGATATAGCGGCGGTCGCCGATTCTCGTCGGTTCGCACACCCCGGGCACAGAACTGGACGCACGCACCGCATCGATGATTCCCGCTTCAGGCGCACCTGGGGCGCCGAAGCTGACGCGCTCCCCGCTGTCGTAATCGACGGCGACCGCCCAGGTCGCCGGATGCGCCACCCACTCGTCAGGCTTCCACAGCGCCGTCAGCGGCGCGACCCAGGTGTCCAGCGAACTTCGACCGGCAGGCAGCAACCCCGACAGCGCGGTCGTCGTCGCCACCCTCCCGGGCCGCAGCAATGCGCGGATCGCCATACCCGGCGCAGCCGGAAGGGGCACCCGAGAGCCTGAATTGCGTTGGCGGGCATCCGGCTTGTGCCGCAACGGATGAGTGACCGGCAGTTCGCGTCGGTACCACGCAGTGAGGTCCGCCGTGCCGATCCCGCTGGCCAGCAAGGCAACCAACAGCGACCCCTGCGATGTGCCGACGAAGACGTCCGCGTCTCGGGGGTCCCAACCCGACTCCGCTTCGAGCACGGCGAGCGTGGCGCTGGACCATGCCAAGCCGGTCGCTCCCCCAGCTCCGACGACAAGTGCGCGTGTGGTCACCAAGGACTCCCTGTGAAATGTAGATCCGGCCACGGTGGGCGCCGAAGCACCGCGAGCGTGGCGATGACGGCAGTCGCCAAGCCGAGCAGAGCAATTCGGGTCACGTCCGCCGCGGGTTCCCAGCTGACCTGTCCATTGTGGACGACGAAGATACCGACCGGCGCAGCGGCGCCCGAGATCGCCCGATATCTCGTCACGGTGATGATGGTGGTTCCGTCGACGGTCTCGTATGGATCGCTGTACACACGCGCTGCCGACAGGTCCGCAGACCGGTCGAGGACTTCGCGAAGGTTCATCGCACGATCACACCGCCGCAGGGCACTTTTGGCAACTATCGAAACTGGAACGTGTTCTATATCGTGGAGGCCATGAGCAGCCAGGGTTCGGCGCGGACGGTCGTGTGGGGCACCGGAAACGTGGGTAGGGCGGCGATACGCGCGGTCGACGCACATCCTGACCTCGACCTCGCCGGGGTGATCGTCCACAACCCCGACAAGGTCGGGAAAGACGCCGGCGAGCTTGCCGACCTGGACCGCTCGCTCGGCGTCGCGGCCACCGCCGACGTCGACGCAGCGCTCGCCGAAGCCGATGCCGTGGTGTACGCGGCGTCGGGCGAGGTCCGCCCGGTCGAGGCGCTCGCCGACATCAACAAAGCAATCCGAGTGGGTGCTTGCGTGGTGACGCCGTCGGTCTATGCCATGTACGACCCCAGGTCTGCTCCCCCGGAACTACGCGACCCGGTCCTTGCTGCGATCGCCGACGGCGGCGGATCACTCTTCGTCTCCGGCATCGACCCGGGTTGGGGCAACGACATCTTGCCCATCCTCGCAACAGGATTGGCGTCGAGCATCGACCAGGTCCGCTGCCAGGAGATCTTCGACTACTCCACCTACGACCAACCCGACTCCGTGCGCTATCTGGTCGGCATGGGTCAGCCGATGGACTATCTCCCGCCGATGGTGGCGCCCGGCGTTCCGACGATGGTCTGGGGCGGCCAGCTTCGTCTGATCGCCCGCGCACTCGGCGTCGAACTCGACGAAGTTCGCGAAACGCTGCTGCGGCGCCCACTCGAGTCGAGCGTCGAAACGGCGGCAATGGGCACGTTCGAGGCCGGCAACCAGGGCGCGTTGCGCTTCGAGGTCCAAGGCGTCGTCGATGGCGAGCCGCTCATCGTCATCGAGCACGTCACGCGCATCCACCCGTCGTGCGCGACGGATTGGCCGATGCCGCCGGACGGTGGCGACGGCGCGCACAAGGTGATCATCGAGGGGCGCCCGCGCATCGAGATCAACATCGAGGCGACCGACGAAGGCGGCAATCGCTCCGCGGGCGGAAACGCCACCGCGGTCGGCAGATTGGTCAATGCGATCCCGTGGCTACGCGCCGCCGGGCCCGGAATCTACGACGCGCTGGACGTGCCACTCAGCCCCGCGGTCGGCAAACTGAGAAGGAAGGCATCAGCATGATCGTCGATGTGCCAGAGGGCAAGGATCCGATCGGATACGTGTGGGGCGAAATGGTGCCGGGCATCGGCACTGCGGCCGCCAAGTTCTCGATGAAGGTGTACTCGGACAGCACCCTTGATCTGCGCGAGTTCGAGGCCGCCCGGCTGCGGATCGCGCAGATCAACGGCTGCATCTTCTGCCAGGACTGGCGCACCGAGCGCGACGGGGTGAAGGTCGAGGCCGATTTCGATGCGGCAGTGCGTGATTGGCGGACCACCGACGCCTTCGACGACCGCACCCGCTTGGCCGCCGAATACGCCGAGCGGTACGCGCTCGACCATCATTCGATCGACGACGAGTTCTGGGCCCGGATGACCGCAGCCTACGAGCAACGCGAAATCGTCGAACTGACCATGTGTTTGGGGTCGTGGCTCGCCTTCGGCCGGCTCAATCGGGTGCTCGGCCTCGACACGGCCTGCGTCATACCCACCCACTAACCCCCTCGTGAGTCTTTTAGGAGTCCATAGACTCCTAAAAGACTCACGAGGGTTGGGGCACTAGGCAACTGGGGCGTAGACGGAATGCAGGACGCCGGAGCCGAACGTCGTCGACGACAACAGCTTCAGCGGCACCTTCGCTCCGTCGGCGAACAGCTTCTTGCCTTGACCGACGACGACCGGGTGCACGAACAAGTGCAACTCGTCGATGAGGCCTTCCTCGACCAGCCAGCGGACCAGCGTGGCGCTGCCCGTCACGCCGAGGTCGGTGTCCTGCTTGAGCTTCGTCAGTTCGGACTTCACGTCGCCGCTGATGATGCTGGAGTTCTCCCAGCTGGCGTCGGTAAGCGTGTTGGAGACCACGTACTTGCGTGATCCGTTCATGATCCCGGTGAGCGGGTCTTCGGGATCAGCGTTCGGCCAGTAGCCGGCGAACTCGTCGTAAGTTGTGCGTCCCAGCAGCGTCGCATCGTTCTGCATCAGCGCGCCGACCGCGGCGCCCATCTCATCGTCGAAGTAGTCGAAGTGCCAGGTCTGCGGATCCTCGATGACGCCGTCGAGCGAGATGAAGAGGCTGCCTTTGATGTATCCCATGATGTTCTCCTTGTCGGATTCGGTCGTTGATTCGGTCAACTGCAAGTGCGTCGAGCGGCGTAGCGCGTTTTCGACAGCAGTGACCGAACGAATCCGAATCCTGGAGATTCAGCGTGTGGCGAGCCCAGCCGACCGCAGGAGGATCGGCAACACGACGGCGACGACAAGCAAAGCCGGGACGTCGCCCCACAGGTGACCGTGATGGTGTCCGCCCATGTCGAACGATTCCACCGCCATGACCGCCGCATGGACGAGGCTCGACACCGCGGCGAACCAGATCAGGCTGATATTCGCCTCGGGGCGTCGCGCGGCGTTCAACAGAAAGAGGCCCAACGTCACGTACACGCCCACAATCATCATGAAGTAGTGCGACTCGTACGGAGCGCCGTGATGCCATGCCCAGCCTGACGGCCATACGACGGCCAGCGGATAGAGACAGATCATGACCGTGCCGAACGCCGCGAGCGCGATCTGCAGAAGCCTGTAACTGGGTGTCGATGCCATACCTGAGCGAACGGAGAATCAACCCTCGCGGTTCACCGGTAGCGTGGCGACATGTCACTACTCGACCGGTACCGCGCAACCGGCGCAGATTTACCCTTCGGTGATCCGCGCCAAGCTCACGGCGTTGCGATGGAAGGGTACTTCTGGCGTTTCAGCCAACCTGATTCCGGCCGCTCCATAATTGCGTTGATCGGAGTCAATCGGTCCGAGACAGGCATGTGGTCGACCCTCGGGCTCGGGTCGCATCCGAACGGCTTCCTCCGCACCGTTGTCCATCCGGAGGGGTCGGCCGATCCGAACGCCCTCGGCGCGTCGGCGGGGTCCGCCTTCCAAGGTTCGGCTGATCGCCTGCACGTCGACCTCGGCCCCGATGCCAAGCTCGACGTACGGATCTCGGATCGAGTCGAGTGGCCGCGCCCGGCGTTCGGCGGGTCCAGCGTCTTCCAGTCCGTTCCGGCGCTCAACCAGTACTGGCATCCGTGGCTGCTCGGCGGGCGCGTCGAGGGTACCGCAACAGTGGGTGGCGACGAGTGGAACCTCGACGGTGCTCAGGTCTACGGTGAAAAGAACTGGGGCAAAGGCGGATTCCCCGACTCTTGGTGGTGGGGCCAAGCGCAGGGCTTCGCAGAGCCGCAGGCTTGCGTCGCATTCGCCGGCGGTGAGATCACCGCCGGACCGTTGCGCACCGAGGTCACAGCGTTGGTCGTGCGGTTGCCGAACGGTCGGGTTCTTCGACTTGGCAATCCGGGCGTCTCGCCGGTGCGCGCCGAGGTCGGCGACGAGCGGTGGTCGCTGCAAGGTCGGCGAGGCCTGGTCAGCGTGACCGTCGAAGGCAACGCACCGCTGGGTGCCGCACATGTGCTCCCCGTGCCTTTGCCGCTCGAGCGCCGCAACATTGCCGGAGCTATCGAGCATCTTGGCGGAAGATTGTCGGTCGAGGTCCGCAGTCGCGGAAGAATCGTCTGGCGCGGCGAATCGTCGTTGGCCGGCCTCGAACACGGCGGCATCGACCGTGCCCGCGCGGAAGTCGTTCGCCGCGGCGGCGCGCCCGAGGATTCGGACGCACCCCCGGTCTGAAGTTCATGCCACGGAGGCGGGCAACCCGAAGGCCAGGTGTTGTTCGGCCCCGATGAACGTCGTGACTTCCGCGATTCGGTCGCCGCGAAGGGTCAAAACGTCGATCGCGAACGGTAAGTGCGTGCCAGCGGTGTCGTCCCACAGGTACGACCCGAACGCAAGCTGACCGTTCGCTTGCGTCGGTACGCGACGCCAGGCTCCGCACGCATCCATCGGCACCCGGACCGCGAAGTCCATGACCGCGTCCAATCCGCGATACCAGTGCGGCAAGGGCGGCATCGACCACGTGACGTCGGCGGTGAGCAATTGCACCAGCGCGTCGGCGTCGCCGCGCTCGAGGGCACCCGAATACTGGGCGACGATTTCTCGCAACCGCAGGTCGCCGATCCCCTTCAGCGTCTGAGCCTGCGTCATGGGCGGCACCTTCTCCGCGACGATGCGGCGAGCGCGTTGGAGTGCACTGTTCACCGACGCGGTCGAGGTATCCATGATCGTCGCGATCTCCGCGGCAGAGAACCCCAGCACCTCGAAGAGCAGCAGTGCCGCACGCTGATTGCCCGGCAGATGTTGAAGGGCGGCAACGAAAGCCAGTTCTACGCCTTCGCGCTGTTCGTATCGGGCGTCCGGATACGGACCCAACCAGGCGACATCCGCGAGCGGCACATCGCCGACGACGGCGCTCTCGCTCGACGGTCCGAGGTCGATGGGCAGCGCACGTTTGCGGCGGTGTTCGACCGAGTCCAGACAAGTCCGGGTCGCGACCGTGTAGAGCCACGAGCGCAGTGAACTTCGTCCCTCGAATCGCGCCAGGCTGCGCCACGCCCGAAGGAGGGCGTCCTGCAATGCGTCTTCGGCATCGTGTGTCGACCCGAGCATGCGGTAACAGTGCGCGTGCAACTCGCGCCGCAGCGGTTCGACGAGACGATTGAACGCGGCGTCGTCACCGTCGCGCGCGAGGTCGAGATCCGTTGTCGAAGGAATTTCGCTCACACCGATGAGTCTGCCCGACGCCTGGAGTCTTCATTTCGAACGCAACCGCTTCTCACCGCTTGGGAGACCTGAATGAACCCCACCATCACCGCCCATACCCTGGACGTTCCCGGTGCCCGACTGCACTACGAACTGCGCGGCACGGGCCCGCTCGTCGTGCTCATCGGCGCTCCCATGCACGCGGAATCCTTTGCGCCGCTGGCCGATCTGCTGGCTGACGAGTACACCGTTCTCACCACGGATCCGCGCGGCATCAACCGCAGCACCGTCGACGATCGCGACCAGGACTCGACGCCGGAACTGCGCGCTGACGATCTTGCCCGGCTGATCGCGCACGTCGACGCCGGCCCGGCGTCGGTTTTCGGGTCCAGCGGCGGCGCGGTCACGGCACTCGCTCTGATCCAGGGGCACCCCGAATCGGTCCGCGTCGTCATCGCACACGAGCCACCGTTGGTGGAGCTGCTCGACGACCGGGTGGCGGTCCGCGCGGCGACGGAGGACTACTGCGAGACGTTCCTGCGTGGCGACCGCGTCGGTGCGTGGCGAAAATTCTTGGCCACGGCGAACCTGCACATGCCCGAGCCGGTGTTCATGCAGGTATTCGGCAACGAGCCCGAGCCACAGCAGGCGGCAGACGAGCGGCACTGGTTTGCCAACGAATTGCGTGCGAGCTCCTTCTGGCACCCGGACATTACGGCACTGCGCGCGGTCGCAGCCAAGATCGTCGTCGGCATCGGCGAGGAGTCGGGTGAGCAGGAATGCGAGCGGACCTCGAACGCGCTCGCCGCTGCTCTCGATATCGCACCCGTCAGGTTCCCCGGCGGCCACACTGGTTTCGTAGACGATCCAGCCGGCTTCCTCCCGCGGCTACGCGAGGTGCTGACGCCGGCAAAGTGAAAGGGCACGCATGGAGCCGAAGGACGTTCTGCGCCGCTACCTGCAGACAGCGCGAAACGCGGTGCTGTGGAAACTCGACGGGCTGTCCGAGTACGACGTTCGACGTCCGCTGACGCCCACAGGCACCAACCTGTTGGGGCTGGTCAAGCATCTGGCAGGCATCGAGTTCGGCTACTTCGGTGAAACGTTCGGGCGCCCGCCGAACGAGCCGGTACTCGACAGCTGGTTCGCACCCGATGCCGAGCCCAACGTCGACATGTGGGCTACCGCTGACGAGTCACGCGACGAGATTCTCGGTTTCTACACGCGCGCTTGGGCGCACGCCGATGCGACGATCGAGGCGCACGCGCTCGACGATGTCGGCGAGGTACAGCATTGGCCACCCGATCGCAGGGTGGTGACGCTGCAGCAGATTCTGGTCCACGTCATCGCCGAAACGAATCGGCATGCGGGACATGCCGATATCGTTCGCGAACTCATCGATGGCGCGGCCGGATACAGGGAAGGCAACGCCAACATGGCTCCCGGTGATGCGGCGTGGTGGAGGAACTACCTCGCCAGAGTCGAAGACGCCGCTCGCAGTTTCAATCCCGGACGAGTGCAATGACGGGGATGATCCGATCCGTCTTTGCCTCGTGGTCGGCGAAGAACGGATAGTTCGCCTTCAGCATGGCCCAGACGTGCTCGCGTTCTTCGCCGTCGATGGTCGACGCTGTCGCTTCGTAGATTTCCGTACCCACCTCGACAGTCACCCTGGGGTTTGCCGCGAGGTTGAGGTACCAGTCCGGGTGTCTGGGTGCTCCGATGTTCGAGGCGATGACCAGCAGCCGACCGCCGTCGTCGTGAAACATCATCGGCGTCGTGACACGTTGGCCGGACTTGCGCCCCAACGTCGTGAGGAGCAGAAGTCGATCGCGATTCATGCCGTCGACTTCCCCGCCGGCCCGGAACTGTTCGATTGCTGCGCGGTTGATCGCCTTCATATCCACGGCATCCACCATGCCATCCGACCCCGACACTTGTGCTTGAAGCTTGCGAGATCAGGTGAGTGAGACCGCAGACATCCCATACGACTCGAACACATCGAGCACAAGGCTTCGCAGCTGCGCAGTGTCAGCCACGCGATCGTCGTGAAATCCGACAAAGCGCAAGGCTATCTGGCCGCACGCTTCGACGATCAAAACCGAAAGCATGCTGGATTGAGATTGGAGAGCGCGACCGTCCTCGAGCTGCGGGTTGACCAACCCTGCCCATACTGAACTCGCCTCGCCGCCGTCGATGAAAGGTAGCTTGTGGTCGAGTTTGCCGACCACAGAGCACACAGATTGGTCGGTCGCGAGGTGCTCGCCCGCCATTTCGACCACCTCGCTGAACTGAGCCTGAGGCAACGAGATCAAGGCGCGTGCGTCTCGCCGATCACGTTTGCGGCTCGGCTGAGCGGCAAGCGACTGCTTGATCAACTGCCTGATCTGTGCCAGGTCCGGGGCCTTCGAGCCGTCGAAAGAGACCGGAACATTCAAGGGGGTGCTCGCGATCGCGTTGCCCCGGATGTCATCCGGTCCGGTCCGGGTGCTGACCGGCATCAACAGCGTTGCTACGCCATCACCATTCACGCGTCCGAGCGCGCTGGCAATCGACGCCGTGACCGCAGCACAAAGACTGGTTGTCGAGCCGTTCAGCTTCTCGGCGGACTGTTGCCACTGCTCCGCCGGAATGGCGACCGCAACACGCGCTGGTCGCGGCGGTGGCCCCGAGGGCTCTGAACTCGTGTTTCCGCCGGTTTCAGCGGAGGCAATTTGCTGCGTGTTCGACTGTCGCGCGACTATCGACGCGACCCGACGAATGGCAAGCGTGCACCCAACCGCAGATCGCATCGTGATCGCAGCCAGATATTCGGCGAGCGAAGACCTGCGTCCGGTGCCGTTCGAGCTCACTTGATCAGCGCCGGATTCATCGGTGCGTACCGCCTGCGCGACAGCCTGACTGATTGCCTTGACGTCGGCAATCTTGTGTGTCGCTACGAGGCACACCGCCGATCCGCCATCTGCGAACGCGGTGGTCGACAGCCGCCAGCCCGGACCGCCGGCTGTCGAAAGGGGCTCGGCTATCCGAGAGTCCAGCCAGCCCTCGAACTGCTCCCGGGCGATCGGATGTGGTTCGACGAACAACTCGGCAAACGTGTCCGCCATAACCCAGCGGCCACTCGCACCGCGAATGGGCGATGCTTCGATCGATCGACCAAGCGGGCCTCGTTGCAATGCGACATGGAATTCTCGCAAGCGTGCGTGATCGACTGGTCGGTCGTAGTGCCAGACGGTGACGATAACTGCGTCGCCAATAGCGTCGAGCAGTCGTGACTGCAGCGCTTCCAAAGGATCGAGGAATCCAAGCATCGATCAAAGCCTACCGACTGCGTGCTTGCAAAGCTCGTCCCGTACGTGTCCCCTCGTTTCGCGTGTCGTTCGGGCACCGACATTCGTCACCGAATGCCGACGACAACCCGCTTCACGTCACGGACCCAGCCACCAGCGTCCTCGCGGACCGCAAAGCCCACCTCGCCACCATCGGCCAAACCAAGTACGACGTTCGTCCAGCCTGCGCTGGCCGATCTCCGGAACGACCTGGATTCGCGCACACCGGTAACCGCCCCGTCGGCACGATAGATCAGCGGGCCACCTCGAAACGTCTGCAGGATCAGCGCTTCGTCGGTGAGGGCAGCAATGGCCTTGCCGTTGACTCGCCCGGCGGATCGACTCGTCGAACCCATATAACGTGCGCGATAGGGAGGACGGATCGTCCTCGCGCCGGACTTTCGAATCGCACGCTCGACCTCGGCGGTGACACGTGTCCACTGCTTTCGCCAGTGCCGCAGGATCAAGGTCCACATCAAGCCCTGGAACAGGATGTTTCCGAGAAGCACCGAGCCGACGATGATCAAGGTGAGCTGCGTGCCTGTCACGTCACTACGGTAGAGAATTATCGGCGAGGACGGAGAAGACATTGCTCGAACTGAAGACACGCGGCGAGATCGACAAGATGCGCATCACTGGCGGTTTCGTCTCCCGCGTGTTGGACGAGCTGACCGACCTCGCCGAGGTCGGAGTCAATCTTCTCGATCTCGAACTCCACGTGCGACGGCGGATCGAAGAGCGCGGCGCCGTGTCCTGCTACTGGGACTACGCGCCATCGTTCGGCGAGGGACCGTTTCGCAATACGGTCTGCCTGTCCGTCAACGATGCCGTGCTGCACGGACTTCCGTTCGACTACCGATTGGCTGACGGCGATCTGCTCACCATGGACCTCGCGGTCTCGATCGATGGCTGGGTCGCAGACTCGGCGCGCAGCATCGTCGTCGGCACGCCGGATCCCGACGACCTCCGGCTGATCAAGGCCACCGAGGAAGCGCTCGTCGCCGGTATCGCGGCAGCGCAATCGGGAAACAAGCTCGGCGACGTGTCCCATGCGATCTGGACGGTGGCGGACTCCTACGGCTACCCGGTGAATACCGAGTTCGGCGGTCACGGGCTGGGCCGCACCATGCACGAAGATCCGCACGTACCCAACAAGGACCGCCCTGGACGCGGTCTGAAGCTCCGCCCTGGTCTGACGCTCGCACTCGAACCATGGCTCGCCGCCACGACCGATCGAATCGTCTTCGACCCGGACGGTTGGACGATCCGGTCGGCTGATGGCTCGCGGACGGCGCACACCGAGCACACGATCGCGATCACCGAGGACGGACCCGAGGTGCTCACGCTGTCGGTCTGAACCTGTCGGTGGGTGCCGCTAGCTTGGGTGGCATCAACCGAGAGGGGCGATTGCGATGACCGAGGTACGGACCTATCCCGCGGGTGTGACGTCGTGGGTCGATATCGAGTGCGGCGATGTCGACGGGGCAAAGGCGTTCTACGGCGGCATCTTCGGCTGGATATTCGAAGACGCGGCGCCGCCATCGGCGCCGTATCGATACGTCATCGCCCAACTCGACGGCAAAGACGCGGCTGGCATCGGCGGTCCTTTCGACCGGGCGGTCTGGAATACCTACGTCGCCGTCGACGACGCTGCGGCAGCGGCCGAGCGCGTCACGCGCGCGGGCGGCAAGATTCTCGAGCCCCCGACGCCGGCTGGCCAGGCTGGCATTTCGGTCGCGTGCGCTGATCCGTTCGGCGTGAAATTCAGCCTGTGGCAGGCGAAGTACCGCAAGGGTGCCCAGATAACGAACGCCCCTGGATCGTGGAATTTCAGCGACCTGCACGCAGCCGATCCCGCTGCATCGGCGGCGTTCTATACCGACGTGTTCGGGTGGTCGATCGACGACATCGGCTACGCGATCATGATTCGCAGACCGGGTTACGGCGACCACTTGGCCGCGACGGTCGACCCCGACATCTTCGAACGCCAGTCCGGAGACTTTGTGCCGCCCGGATTTTCGGACGCGATCGGTTGGCTGGCTCCTGCGGGCGACACTGAGACGCCCAATTGGCACGTCTCGTTCGCCGTGGCCGACCGCGACGACACAGTTGCCGCCGCAGAGCGACTGGGCGGAATTGTCCTGTCCGGCAACGATTCAGAGTGGACGAAATCGGCGGTGATCCGCGACCCGCAAGGAGCGGAATTCACCGCAAGCCAATTCACTCCGCCGTCGGCCTGAGGGCGTTAGCATCGTCCGATGATGCGCCGGATTCGTCTGAATCGTCTTGCTACATCGGCAGTTGCCGCCGCCGTCTTCGTGTCGATGGCGGCCTGCTCGTCATCGTCGGATTCGTCCTCGTCGACATCATCGTCGGGCACCGAAACGACCTCTGCCGCTCCGGCCGTCGTCACGCCGGTAATCGCCTCGGTCATCGCGGCGCCGATCGCGGTTCCGGCGACGGACAAGAAGATTCACATGGCCTATGAAGTGATGCTGACCAACGTCTTGCCGTCGCCGACGACAATCAAGTCGTTCAAAGCCATGGCGGGCGACCGAACGCTCTTCGATCTCTCCGGCGACAAGCTGATCACATGGATGAAGGTGTTCGGCGCGAAAGAACGTGGGCCAGTTATCGGTCCAGGTCAGTCGGCGATCGTATGGGTCGATGCCACGGTGGACACCCGCGCTGACATTCCCGACACGATCTCCCACGCCGTCGACATCGAAGTTGCCGAGCCGAGCCCGCCGCTGATTCCCCAGACTCTGGTCGAGCAGGTCGCAACGACGAAGGTCGACAAGAAGGACCCGATCGTCATCAAGCCACCGCTGGACGGTCCGCATTGGCTCGACGGCGATAGCTGCTGCGAGGTCCAAGGTCACCGCGGCGCAGCCAATCCGATCAACGGCCAGCTCTTCCTGGCCGAACGATTCGCCATCGACTACGTGCAACTCAACAACGACGGATACCTGTACACGGGCGATAAGACGAAGACCGAGAGCTACGCCTACTTCGGCACCAACGTGCACGCGGTCGCGGACGGCAAAGTTGTTGCGGTGGTCGACAATCTGCCTGAGCAGACGCCGAGTATCGGTGCGACGGGGTTGCGTATCGACGAATACGGCGGCAACCACGTCGTCCAGGACATCGGCGACGGCCACTATGCGTTCTACGCCCACCTACAGGGCAAAGATGGCGTGAAGGTCAAGGTCGGAGACGACCTGAAAGCAGGACAGGTCGTCGGACTGCTCGGCAATTCCGGTAACTCCGACGCCCCCCACTTGCACTTCCACGTAATGAACGGTCCCGACCCGCTCGCCGCGAACGGACTCCCCTTCGAAATCGATTCGTTCGAGTTGGAATCGCGCCTCATTTCGAACGACGCCCTCGGCCCGCTCATTGACGATCACACGAAGGCCGAGTATGCGCCCGACGTCGATGCCGGCCAGCGGACGAAGGAGAGTCCGCTGATCCGCGACATCATGGGCTACAAGGTGGCGAACTAGACCGAGGCGAGTGCCCGCCGGGCGGCCACAGCGAGGCGCGTGTCTTCAAGAACAAGATCGGCGTTGATCTGCGCTGCCGCTGCGACTCCCCGAGCCGCTGCGACGATCACCTGAGCACTCATGTCGGACACGTTGCCTGCCGCCCACACGCCCGGGACCGACGTCGCGCCATTCGCGTCGGCGGTAATCGCCGTACCGAAGACGTGACCTCCCATGTCGATGTCCTGCGCCTGCAACCCCAGCCCGGCGAGGAAGTCGACGCGCGCCTCGAATCGCGGCGCCACGACGACCGCCTGGCACTCGAGAACCCCACCGCTGGCGAGTTGCACGCCCGTCAGTCGGTCGTCGACAACCGTCAATCCGGTCGCGGTGTCCTCGACAACGGCGATGTCGCGTGCGGCGAGCTGCTCGAGTTCGTCGTCGCTCAGCACAGTCGAATTATGGAGCAGCACAGTTACATCGGAGCTGAGCTGCCGAAAGAGCAACGCTTGATGCATCGACATCGGGTTGGTCGCGAGAATGACGATCGCCTGGTCGCGGACTTCCCAGCCGTGGCAATACGGGCAATGCAACACATCTCGACCCCAGCGGTCGGCGACGCCCGGCACGTCCGGCAACCGGTCGACAAGCCCAGTGGCGACGAGCAGCCGCCGGCTCTGCACGGTCTTGCCGTCTGCGAGGGTGACTTCGAACCCGCCGTCGATCGCCGATGTTGCAGACACGCGTCCTGACACCACCTCACCCCCGTACTCGGCCAACTCTCGGCGCCCGATCGCGAGCAGCTCGAGAGGCGGTGTGCCCTCACGCGCGAGGTAGTTGTGGATGTGCCCGGCAGGCGCGTTGCGGGGTTGACCGTCGTCGACGACGAGCACGCTCCGACGTGCGCGAGCAAGGTTCTTTGCGCCGCTCAGGCCGGCCGCGCCGCCTCCGACGACAATCACGTCGTATTTCGGGACATCGCGTTTCGATACATCGACTGTCGTTGATTTCGTCATGTTGTCGAGAGTGCTCGCCATCGGACGATATGGCAAGTAAACTTGCCGATATGGCAAACGATGACGCGATCGACAAGGCGCTGGATGCGGTCGGGCCGCGATTACGAGCGGTCCGTATGGATCGCGGCGTCACGCTCGCACAGCTTGCCGAGAACACCGGGATCTCGGTGAGCACGTTGTCCCGACTCGAATCCGGTCAGCGACGGCCCACACTCGAACTGCTACTGCCGCTCGCCCAAGCTCACATGCTCCCGCTCGACGAGCTGGTCGGCGCGCCCGCGACAGGTGATCCGCGGATCCATGCGAAGCCGATCACCAGAAACGGTCAGACAATCATCCCGCTGACCAGGCGACCCGGCGGCATACAGGCGTTCAAACACGTTATCCCGCCACGCGATCCGGGAATCGATCCCGACCTCAAGACCCACGAGGGGTACGAATGGTTCTACGTGCTCTCAGGACGGATCCGCCTGCTGCTCGGTGAGCACGACCTGATTCTGACGGCGGGCGAAGTGGCGGAGTTCGATACGCACGTGCCGCACTGGTTCGGCAACCCCGGCCCCGGACCTGCGGAAGTCCTCAGCCTGTTCGGTCCGCAGGGCGAACGTGCGCACGTTCGGGCCAGGGCCGGAAACAGCTGATCAGCGGAGACGCGGCGAACAGCGGCGGCTACGGTAGGGCTCATGACCGCATTGACGTTCGATCGCCATGCTTCGGAGATCGTCACGCAGACAGACCTTTTGGTGGCGGCCATCGACGGCGCGGACCTCACGGTCCCCGTCCCCTCGTGCCCCGGCTGGAATGTAGGGCAGTTGCTACGGCACCTCGGCGGCGGCCAGCGCTGGGCGGCGGACACCGTCGGAACTCGCGCGACGGACCGACTCCCGGACGACCACTTCCGCGATCTCTCCCCCTACGCCAATGAAGATCCTGCTGTCGTCGGTCCGTGGTTGGCGGAGGGTGCGCGGCTGCTGGCGGATACGCTTCTTGAGGCAGGTCCGGACTCACCCGCGTCGACCGACCCGGTGCCGAACGGGACGGCTGCGTTCTACGCTCGCCGCTTCATGAACGAGACGCTGGTGCACCGTGCCGATGCGATCTTGGCGCTCGGTGCACCGTTCACCGTCGAACGTGACGTCGCGATCGATGCCATCGACGAGTGGATGTGGCTCGGCTCGCTCCCGATGCATTTCGAGTTCCACCCGCAGATGCGCGAATTGCTAGGTCCGGGTAGGACGCTGCACTTCCATGCCACCGACACCCCACCCGACGCGCACGCCGAGTGGGTGATCGACCTGACCGGCGACGCGATCGCGTGGCGCCGCGCGCACGAGAAATCGGCCGTCGCCGTGCGGGCACCCCTGGTCGATCTCGTGCTCGCCATCTTCAAGCGTCGCGACATTCGCAGCGCTGGAATCGAAATCTTCGGCGACGAGGAGCTACTCGACTTCTGGTTGGAGCGCGTCGATTTCGGGTGAAGGCTGCGCCTGCATGTAGCGCGCAATGTGGTAATCCGCCGGACCGTATTCGTTCTCGATCGCAGTCAGCCGCTTGAAGTAGTGGCCGATCGCAAGCTCTTCGGTCATGCCCATGCCGCCGTGCAGCTGGACTGCATTCTGACCGATGAATCGTGCGGCGCGGCCGATCGTCACCTTCGCCGCCGAGACCGCGCGAGCGCGTTCGTTGCGGTCGGAATCGAGGTTGAGGATCGCGAGATAGACAGCGGCGATGGACTGCTCCAGCTCGATGTACATGTCCACCATGCGATGCTGCAACACCTGGAAGCTACCGATCGGCTGACCGAACTGCTGGCGTTGCTTCGCATATTCGACGGTGTCCGCAAGCACTTTTCGCATACAGCCGACTGCTTCCGACGCCACCGCGGCGGTGGCCTCGTCGATCGCTTGCTCGACCGATTCCCAAGCCGTGCCGTCGGTACCCAACAAAGCGTCGGCGGGCAGCCGCAGTCCGTCGAACACGATGTCCGCCGCGCGGCGATCGTCGATGGTTCGATACGAGTGGACCGTGACGCCGGGTGGCGGGCTGTTCGGATCGAATTCGAGGACGAAGAGCGATATCCCGTCGGTGTCGCGTCGCGACCCCGCGGTCCGCGCGGTGACGAGGAGGTGAGTCGCCAATGGCGCGCTGCTCACAACGGCTTTCGCGCCGTCGAGCACCCAGGAATCGCCGTCGCGCCGTGCGATCGTCGACACGTCGTGCAAGCCGTAGCCCGACGTCGGCTCGGTGGCAGCCAACGCAGTGATCACGCTGCCGGACACAATTCCCTGCAGCAGCGCTTCGGCACGATCGCCGCCCGCTCGGTGCAGCAGACCACCGCCGACGACGACCGTGTCGACGTACGGCTCGACCGCAAGAGCGCCACCGAGCGCCTCGCTGACGATCATCAACTCGACTGGGCCGCCACCGATTCCGCCGACGCTCTCTGGCAAGGTCGCGCCGAGAATGCCCAGCTCGTCGGCAAATCCGCGCCAGATATCGGGCTGCCAACCGGCGCCCGTCTTGGCGACGGTCCGGCTCTTCTCCAAGTCGTACCGGGTCGCCAGGAATCCGACAACGGTGTCGCGGAGGAGCACCTGTTCATGGGTGAAGTTGAAGTCCATCAGAGTCCCAACGCTGCTTTGGCCAGAATGTTTCGCTGAATCTCGTTGCTACCGGCGTAGATCGAGCCGGCGCGGTCGTTGAGGTAGCGCAGCGGCGCAACGGCCTGCCACTCCTCACCGCTGACGTAACCGTCTGCAGGCGGAATGAATTCGGCAATCGGGCCGCCCGGTTTCGTCGCATGTGGCTGGTAGACGCGGCCCCGTGGGCCAGCGGCTTCCAGCGCCAGTTCGGTCAGCTTCTGACTCAGCTCGGTCGACAGGATCTTCAGCATCGATGCTGCCGGACCAGGATTGCGGCCCTCCGCCATCGCGGCCAACGTCCGGAATTCGAGAATCTCGAGTACCTCCGTGCGGATGCGTGCCTCGGCAAGCTTGGCCGCGAACGTGCGGTCCTCGATCAGTGGCCGACCGTCGGGTCCAGGCTGCTCGGCAGCCGCGTCGGCCACCGATTCGGCCATGACCTGCAACATCGGTGCTGCCGCGCCGCCGCCTCGCTCGAAAACGAGCAGGTACTTCGCGACAGTCCAGCCGTCGTCGATCTTGCCGAGCACGTTGGACTTCGGCACTCGGACGTTGTCGAAGAAGACCTGGTTCTGCACTTCTTCACCCGACGTCATGACGAGCGGCCGGACTTCGATGCCGGGTGTGTTCATGTCGATCAGGACGAAGGTGATGCCCTGTTGCTTCCTGCCGGTGCGCGACGTGCGGACCAGGCAGAAGATCCAGTTCGCCTCGGTCGCGTGCGTAGTCCAGATCTTGCTGCCCGTGCACACGAGGTCGTCGCCGTCGTCGATCGCGGCCATGCTCAGTGACGCAAGGTCCGACCCCGCCTCTGGCTCGGAGTAGCCCTGGCAGAAGAACACCTCGCCGGTGAGGATGCGCGGCAGATAGAACGCCTTCTGCTCGGGCGTTCCGAACGCGATGATCGCGTGGGCGACCATCCGAAGTCCCATGGGAGACAACCACGGTGCGCCGGCGAGCGTCGATTCGCGGCTGAAAATGTAGTGCTGAGCCAAAGTCCAATCGCAGCCACCGTGCTCGACCGGCCACGCAGGCGCAGCCCAGCCGCGCTCGTGCAGAATGCGCTGCCACTCCATGCTGGCCTCGTGATCGGAGTACACACTCGTCATCAGCCTTCCGGCCCGGCGCAGGTCCGCGGTCAAGTGCTCATCGAGGAAGGCGCGCACTTCGTCGCGAAAGGCTAGGTCGGCTGCCGACCACTCGAGATCCATCTGAAAACTCCCGTTGGCAAATTGCGTTGTCCAGACATCATGCACACCTTATTGGCAATCTGCCAACTGCGGGTCGGGCCCAATTGCCGAGAGTGCAGTTGTTCAGGCATTTCGGTGCTTGTGAGGCTGAACAACTGCACTTTCGATGTCAACAGTCGACGGCGGCGACAACACCACCGAGCTTGGCCTTTCCCTGGGTCAGCTGACCCACGGACCGAAGCCGCCGAGTCGGTCGGGGCTTATGTGCACGACAAATCCGGGCGGTGCGCCGGGCGGCAGCGGGAACTCGGCATCCGGACTTGCGTACACCTTCACAAGCCGGTTGAGCACGTCGGCGGCGCCGCCTTCGGTGACGGTCGCGGTGCCGTGGACGACGAGGTACTCCTGCATGCCGATCGGGTTCTTACCGTCGGCCTGAATCGAGAGCACGATTCGCGGATCGCGCTGCAAATTGCGGACTTTCGCGTTGCGTGGAATATGTGCCATGACGATGTCGTCGCCGTCTAGCCCGACCCACACTCCGCTGACCTGCGGACTGCCGTCGGCGTTGACCGTTACGCAATGGGCGAGGCGCCCGGATTCGATGAGCGCACGCGCACTCTCGGGAAGTTTGCTCACCTCGACAACGGTACGGTCAACCGCGTGACCGAACCAGGGTTTCTGGAATCGACTCGCGCGTCGTATGACGCGATCGCCGTGGACTACGCAGCGCGATTTGCCGACGAGCCCGAGGCAAGGCCGCTGGAGCGAGCCGTGCTCGCGGAATTTGCCTCCCTTGTCCATGGGACTGTCCTCGAGGTGGGGAGCGGCCCTGGCCGAGTGACCGCGCTACTGGATGCACTGGGCTGCAAGGTGTTCGGCATCGACCTCTCGCCGGAGATGGTCGCGCTGGCGACGCGCTCATATCCGGGACTGAAGTTCGAGGTCGGCTCGATGACCGCGCTCGACATGCCCGACGGCGCGCTGAGCGGGATCGTTGCCTGGTACTCGATCATCCACATTCCCGACGACTTGCTGCCGCAGGTGTTCGCCGAGTTTCATCGAGTCCTCGAGCCGGGCGGCTGTTTGGTGGTCGCATTTCAGGTCGGCGACGAGCCGCTGTGTTTCGCGGAGGCATTCGGTCACGCCGTGGCGCTGGAGGTTCGTCGACTGCAACCGGACCGCATTGCAGAGTTGTTGACCCAGGCCGGATTCGCAGTCCGCGCTCGGTTGGTGCGGGAGGCCGAGGGTGTGGAGACGACGCCGCAGGGTTTCCTGCTGGCGTTAGTTGACCCGAAACCCGGCGAGCGTGATCGACGCGAGGTTGGGGTCGTCGTCGAGAACGTAGCCCTCGTAGTTGAAACCGAGCAGGGCGCGCAACGCTTCCTCGCCCAGCTCGAGCGGGTGGAACGGTAACGGATACTCGTCTTCGACGGGGTGCTCGCCGAACCAGTACGGTTCTTCGAATTCTTCGGCCGCGCCGATGTTTTCGATGATTCCGGTGTCCGGCGACAGGCTGAGAAGCCGAGTCGGCACTCCCCCGGTCCATACTCCGTATGCGAACCAGTCGTTGACGCTGTGCATCGCATGCAGCATGACCGCGGCGCCATCGGCTGCATCGATGAATCGACTGTCGAGCTGCGACGGGCGGTCGACGGCGACGTCGACAGTCGCCAGCACCGTCAACCCCGGAAAGACGCCGATATAGAGGTTGCCATCGGCGCGGACCGGAAACGCACTGCTTTCGAGGTCGCCATCGTCGACCTCGTCGACCGTCGAGTCCGGGTAAAGGCGCGCCACCAATCGGCGCGCCTTACCTCGGTCCAGCTTCGGCTTCGAGCGCAGCACTTCCATTGCGTTGTGCGTCGAATAGAACAGCAGTGCAGTCTTCGCCCCCATGGGCGCCAACAATAGCGAGGGCTACAGCGTCCGCGCGATGATCTCCTTCATGATTTCGTTGGTGCCTGCGTAGATCATCTGCACACGGTTGTCGACCCACGCTCGGGCGATCGGGTATTCGGTCATGTACCCGTAGCCGCCGTGGAGCTGGAGGCAGTTGTCGGCGACGGACATCGCGCGCTCGGTGGTCCACCACTTCGCCATGGCGACGGTCGGGATGTCGAGTTCGCCGCGCAGGTGCTTGGACACGCAGTCGTCGACGAACACGCGCGCAATCTTGGCGTCGGTCGCCGCTTCCGCCAGTTTGAACTTCGTGTTCTGGAACGCGAAGATCGGCTTGCCGAAGGCCTGCCGGCTCTTGGTGTACGCAATCGTCTGCGCCAGTGCGCCTTCCATGCCCGCCACAGCGCCGACGGCGATGATCAGCCGTTCCTGTGGAAGCTGCTGCATCAGCTGGATGAAGCCCAGGCCCTCGGCTGTACCCAAGAGGTTCGACGTGGGAATCCGGACGTCGTCGAAGAACAGTTCGGCGGTGTCTTGCCCACGTTGGCCGAGCTTGTCGAGCACGCGACCACATCGGTAGCCGGGACGGTCCGCCTCTACGAGGACCAGCGAGATGCCGTTCTTCGCCTCCGCGGTGTCGGTCTTTGCGACGACGATGACCAGATCGGCTTGGGAACCGTTGGTGATGAACGTCTTCGAGCCGTTGACGACGTACTCGTCGCCGTGCTGGATTGCCTTCGTCTTCACGTTCTGCAGGTCCGAGCCGGTGCCGGGCTCGGTCATGGCGATTGCACCGACCACCTCGCCGGTCGCCATCTTCGGCAACCACTTCTGCTTCTGCTCCTCGGTGCCGTAGGAGAGCAGGTAGTGCGCGACGATGCTGTTGTGGAGGCTCACGCCCCATGAGGTGTCGCCGACTCGTGCCTGTTCCTCGATCAGCACGGCTTCATGGGCGAAGGTGCCACCGCCGCCGCCGTACTCCTCGGGAATCGACATGCACAGCAAGCCCAGCTCGCCTGCCTTGTTCCACAGGTCGCGATCCACGTGGTGCTGCTCGATGAACTTCTCGATGTTGGGTGCGACTTCCTTCTCGAAGAAGTTTCGAGCAAGGTCTCGCACGTCGGCAAGATCCTCGGTCATCCAACTCGAGGTTTGTGCGGTCATCGATGATCCCTTTCGGTGCTTGACTGAGACGACGAGTCCCAATAGGTTGTAAAAGGTACTCCGGACTACCGGATATTCACAAGGAGGCATCGATGACGCTGTCAACTTCGAAGACGAGCGAGCTGTGGGACGCGCAGTATCGCGATCTCATGCACACTCTGTCCGACGGTTCGGTGAACCGACGCTTCGACCCGTATCTGGACATCCCCTGGGATTCACCGGAGTTCGCGATCGATCCCGACGATCCGCGCTGGGTACTGTCGCCCGAGATCGACCCGCTCGGCGCGACCCAGTGGTACCGGGATCTACCGCTGGAGCGGCAGATCGAGATCGGGAAGTGGCGTCAGGCCAATTCGATCAAGGTCGGTGCCGCCTTCGAGAGCATCCTGATCCGCGGAATGATGCAGTACATCATGAAGCTGCCGAATGGCTCGCCCGAGTTTCGGTACTGCTTGCACGAGATGACCGAAGAGTGCAACCACATCCAGATGTTCCAAGAGCTGGTCAATCGCATCGGCGTCGACGTACCCGGGATGCGGCCGATCTTCCGGCGGCTGTCGCCGATCATCGGCGTCGCCGGTGGCTATGCCCACGTCATCCTGTTCATCGGCATCCTCGGTGGTGAAGAGCCGATCGATCACTACCAGAAGGCCCTCATCCGCGAGGGAGCCGACATTCCGCCTGCCGTATTGCGGACCATGCAGATTCACATCGCCGAAGAAGCTCGCCACATCTCCTTCGCACACGAATTTCTGCGGTCGCATATAGAGCGCATGAATCCACTCAGCAGAGGGGTGTGTGCGTTGGCGTTCCCGCTCGCCATGCGGTGGCTGGTCGGCGAAATCATGACGCCGCCTCGCTCGTTCGCGACGGAGTACGACATTCCGAAGGACGTTTTCCGGGACGCCTTCTGGCGCAGCCCGCAATCCCGCAAGATCCTCGCCGACTACTTCGGCGACGTACGGATGCTCGCCGACGACCTCGGTCTCATCAACCCGATCACGAAGCAAGTTTGGAAGTTGCTCCGAATCGACGGCGCGGTGTCGCGCTTCCGCAGCGAACCGTTGCGCGAGGCAAAAGCTATCGCTTGACCTCGGTCATCAGCTTGATGACGTCGACCAGTCGACCCTTCGGGTCGACATCGAGGCCGACCGAACGGCACGCACCATCGAGAACGAACCAGGCGTAGGTCGCGAGGTCGTCGACGATCTCGGCGCGCGATTTTTCCGCGTCGGGATCGCGAACCCAGTGCGTCAGGGACCCTTCCACCATGGTGACGACCGCGAACGGCAACGATTCGAACCCCGTGCTGTCGACACCGATCAACACCGTGACCGACTCGATGATGTCGCGCGCTCGGCGGGCAATTCTGGCTTTCACACTCGCGACCGCGTCGATGTTCGTATCGTCGTCATCGGTCGGGCCGGTCCGCATGAATTCGAGCAGACGCGGATTGTCCGCAATCCAATCTGCCACGGTCCGAACAGTTCTCGTCAGCAGCTCCTCGAGCGACCCGTCGGCGATGTTGAGCTTGGTGTCGAGGGTCTTGGCGAAATCGTCGGCGACGTAGGACCTGATTCGGCGGTCCAGATCCTCGCGACCGTTGAACTGCCGATACACCACCGATTTCGCGAAACCAGCGCGTTTGGCGATCTGCTGCACCGGTACGTCTGCGCCGGCCGGGCTTTCCTCGAGCAACTCGACGGCAGCTTTCAGAATCAACGACTGCCGTTCGGAGTTGTGCCGCTCCCACCGGGCGACTTGGCCCGTGGCCGCGCCCGGCTCGTCGGGTACTGTCGGGCGGCTCGGCACGGTGGGAGTCTATCGCGCGTTACACGGCGAACATCCGGAGCTGTTCGGGAGTGGTGCCGGTCCACGCATTGAACGCTCGATAGAACGAATTCGTGTCGTTGTAGCCGAGCAGAAAAGCGATTTCGGGGACAGACAGGTTCCCGGCGAGCAGATAGTGGCGTGCCAGCGCCTCACGCGTGTGATTGAGGACCGCCCGAAATGTCGTCGACTCCGCCTGGAGTTGGCGTTGCAGCGTCCGGGTGCTGACCGCGAGCTCACGAGCCAGTTCTGCCATGGATGCCGTACCGGCAGGCAGCATTTCGTGGAACGCCGCACGCACGCGCTCAGTCATGGTGGCGGCGTCGTCCAACTCCGACAGTCGTTTACGGAGTTCGGGCTCGAAGAATTGCCACATCTCGTCGTTTGCCGTCAAGAAGGGTCGGACCGCGTCGACTGCCGAGAACGTAATCGACTGCACCGCGCGATGATCCACGCCGACACCGAAGAAGGACGTCGCAGAGGCCGAATTCGCTTGCTGGACAGGCGCACTGACTCGCGTCGGTGAAATCGCCGACCGGGTACCGAGGCGCGCCAGCGCCACCCAGAACGCGAGCTCGGTGACGATCAGCAGATCGGGCGGCTGCAGCGCCCCGGGCCACTCGTACTCGACCGCAAGCGAATCCCGCGTCGATGTCACGTGTACCCGCATCGGTCCGATGAGCTTCTTGTAGACGGCGATTCGGCCGGCGGCAACAGCAAGGTTCGGACTGCACAGCGCGGCAAACAGCGACGGCGCGAAGACCTCCGCCGACATCGCCCGACCGATCCGAAACGCAAGGTCCGGGTCGTCGGCTTCGTCGTCGAGCGCCTGCCAGAATGCGAAGTATTCGACGGGTCCGACGACGGCCGGACCGCCGCTGAGCAGGTTCTGCGGCAACCCTGCCCGGCGCAGAACATTCACAACGGCGATCCCCAGATCGGCGAGCAATGCCCTCGCCGACGGATCGATCGCAAATTTGTCAGACACGGCTCATGACTACCCGATCGAACACTCGATCTCCGAACAATTTGCGCATGACGATCAGCGGCTGCGCATACCGTCCGGCAACATAGCGAGTCTTCGGCCGTTTCGCTGCGATCGAGTGGGCAATCACGTCGGCGATCAGCGATGCGGGCGAGCCACCGTTGGCGTCCTTCATCGCGGTCGTCGCCTCGGCGACCTTGGTCGCGAGATCTGCGTACGCCCCTTCCCCGGACCGCTCCAGTAGTGGTCCGACGAGAACGTCGCCGAACTCGGTTTGCATGATTCCTGGCTCGATCACAATGACGTCGATGCCGAACGGCTTCAGCTCGAGGCGCAGACAGTCCGACCAGCCCTCGACGGCGTGTTTGGTCGCGTGGTACCAAGCCCCCATCGGGGTGTAGATCTTCCCGCCCATCGACGAGATGTTGACGATGGTGCCTGCGCCTTGCTGGCGCATGTACGGCAGCACGAGCTGAGTGAGACGGGCGAGACCGAACAGGTTCACCTCGAACTGGTAGCGGGCGTCTGCGAGCGCGGTGTCTTCCATGGCCCCGTACGTGGCGAACCCGGCATTGTTGATCAGGACGTCGATGCCACCGTTTTCGGCGGCAATTCGGTCGACTGCGGCGACGACGTCGGCGTCCTTGGTGATATCCATCGCGATTGCCACCGCGCCGAGCTCTTCGAGATCGCGCATCTTGTCGAGTCGGCGAGCCGCGACGTAGACGATGTATCCCTGCGAGAGCAGCTTCTCCGCCGTGGCCTTACCCATTCCGGACGACGCGCCGGTGACGAGAACAGTTTTCACGCTTCGAACGCTATTCGCGCCACGACGCCCGGTCACTAGCAGAACGCGCCAGATCTCTTGCACAAGACGCCACACTGCGGTCGGGACTTACGGTCGAGGTCCGCGTACCGTTCGTGAAATGACCCTCGATCATGGCGACCCCGGCGACGCACCCACCGTTCCGCCCCCACTGACCGACGTCGTCGACTCCACGCGGCCGTCGGCGGCGGAGGAGGCTCGCACGATTGCGCATTCGACGAACATCGGCACATTGGCCAGCCTCACCGCCGACGGCGATCCGTGGGCGTCGTTCGTGACCTACGGGCTGCTCGACGGTGCCCCGGTGCTGTGTGTTTCCCGGATGGCCGAACACGGCCGCAACCTCGCCCGCGACCCGCGCGCGAGCATCGCCATCGTCGCGCCGAACCCGCCGTCGGATCCACTTGGTAGCGCACGGATTACGCTCGCCGGCTACGTCGAGCGGCCCGTCGACGACGAGCTCGTCGCCGCACGTGCGGCGCATCTCGCGGCAGTCGCGGCAGCCAAGGTGTACATCGACTTCAGCGATTTCTCCGTGTGGATCCTGCGCGTCCAGCGTATCCGGTGGGTCGGCGGATACGGACGGATGGATTCTGCGACCGCGGAGGCGTACGCGGCCGCGGCACCGGACCCGGTAGCGCCAGCAGCCAAAGGCGCGATCGACCATCTCAACGCCGACCATGCCGAGGCGCTACTTGCGATGGCGCAGAAGTTCGGTGGATTCCCCGACGCGACACAGGCGGCGTGCGAGGGCGCGGACCGCTATGGCCTCGATGTGCGGGTCACAACACCCCGCGGCATCGCCGTCACGCGGGTGGGCTATGCGAAGCCGATCGACTCGGTCGGCGAGTTACGTGCTGCAACAGTAGATTTGGCGAAGAGGGCAAGAGCATGACAACAATGCCTGCCGCATTCATCGGGCACGGCAATCCCATGAATGCGTTGGAGCACAACAAATACACAGACGCGTGGCGGAGGTTCGGCGCATCGGTGCCGCGGCCCCGCGCCATTCTCGTCATCTCCGCACACTGGTTCATCAACGCCACCGCGGTGACGGCGATGCCTCGTCCCCGCACAATCCACGACTTCTACGGCTTCCCAGAGGAATTGTTCGCCGTCGAGTACCCCGCACCTGGATTGCCCGAGCTGGCAGCCGAAGTCGCCGACGCAGTCGAGCCGACCTGGGTCGGCAGCGACGCAGACAGCTGGGGCATCGACCACGGCACGTGGTCGGTGCTGGTGCACGCGTTCCCAGATGCGTCGATACCCGTAGTTCAGCTGTCACTGAACGCATTCGAAGGGTTGGACCATCATCTCGAGCTGGGTCGCAAGCTCGCGCCGCTGCGCGAGGACGGCGTCTTGATCATCGGCAGCGGCAACATCGTGCACAACCTTCGGACGGTCGATTTTCGCCACCCGGACATCGGATACGACTGGGCGTTGCGCTTCGACGACGCCGCAAGAGAGATTCTCGAGCACTCCCCCACCGAGATCGCGACGCTCGACTCACACCCGGATTTTTCCAAGGCCGTGCCGACGCCCGACCATTACTTGCCGATGCTCTACATCGCCGGACTGGCGGACACGCAGCCGCTGAACCTGCTGGTGGACGGGCATGCCGCAGGCTCGATCTCGATGGCCGCCTACACCCTGGGCATGTAAGTGCCGAACCTGTTATCCCCAGTTACATCTGCCTTCTGGCGCGGACCGCACGGTACTGCAACCATTCATTGATGACGTCGTCGTCGTACCAGACGGACTCTTTACTGCGTTGCTTCGGCAATCGTTCGATGGCGTCGTTCTCAACCAGCGCTCGACGCGACGATTTCTCGAGGTCAGCGGGCGACGACTTCGAACGCCTGCGCCGGACCGCCGACCGCGCAATGTACGCCGACAAGCGCCGCAAAGGTGTCGTGGCGGCCCCTCGGAAACGCACCAAGGCGACCGCCGCAGGCACCGAGTGATACCGCGAGTTAGGCCGCTGAACTGGCGATGTTGACCATCCAGACGAAGCCGAATTGGTCTGTGAGCATGCCGAATTCGTCGCCCCACATCTGCTTTTCCAATGGGACCGTGATCGTGCCGTCGACCGACAACCCTGCCCAGTAACCACGAAGTCCCTCGGCGTCGTCACCACTGAGACTGATCGATACCCCGTTGCCGATGTTGTACTCGGACGGATCGTCCGGCGGGCTGTCTGCACCCATGAGCGTGAAGCCGTTCGGAGCCTCCAGCATGCCGTGCATGATGTTGTCCGCGATCGAAGCGTCGGGCGCACCGAACGAACCGAACGTGTTGAGGACGAGTTCGCCGCCGAAGATGGACTTGTAGAACTCCAACGCTTGACGCGCGTTGCCGTTGAAGCTGAGGTACGGGTTGAGACGAGAAGCCACGTGAATCTCCTTGTTCGTTGCCGCCGCTCGGGCGTGGAGCAGAGTAGTGCAACGGTGATCCTCCCCGCCGGGCTAACCTTTACGTCGTGGAATTCGCGTATCAAGACCTGCTCCCCCTCGGCCCCGACGAGACGAAATACCGCAAGCTGTCGAGCGACGGGGTCCGGACTGTCGACGGTCCGGGCGGCCGCACCTTTCTCGAGGTCGATCCCGAGGCGCTTCGCCTGTTGACCGATACAGCGATGCACGACATCGCGCACTACCTGCGCCCCGCGCACCTCACCCAGCTGCGATCGATCCTCGACGACCCCGAGGGCAGCAACAACGACAAGTTCGTCGCCCTCGACCTGCTCAAGAATGCGAACATCGCGGCTGCAGGCGTACTGCCGATGTGTCAGGACACCGGCACCGCAATTGTCATGGGCAAAAAGGGTTCTCAGGTGCTGGTCGGCGAGCCTGGCGGCGCGCCCGACGAGGCCGCAATCGCACACGGGGTCTACGACGCCTACACCCGGCTGAACCTGCGCTACTCCCAGATGGCGCCGATCACCATGTGGGAGGAGAAGAACACTGGGTCGAACCTGCCCGCGCAGATCGAGCTGTACGCCGACACCGAGCCGGGCCACGAGACGCAATACAAGTTCCTGTTCATGGCCAAGGGCGGCGGTTCTGCGAACAAGTCGTTCCTGTACCAGGAGACGAAGGCCGTCCTGAACGAGAAGCGCATGATGGCGTTCCTCGACGAAAAGCTGCGGTCGATCGGCACGTCGGCGTGCCCGCCGTACCACCTTGCGATCGTCGTCGGCGGGACCAGCGCCGAGTTCGCTGTCAAAACCGCCAAATACGCCAGCGCGAAGTACCTCGATTCGCTGCCGACGACGGGAAGTCCGTCCGCGCACGGCTTCCGCGATGTCGAGTTGGAGCAGAAGGTCCTCGAGCTGACTCGCCAGTTCGGCATCGGCGCCCAGTTCGGTGGCAAGTACTTCTGCCATGACGTGCGCGTCGTTCGGCTTCCCCGCCACGGTGCATCCCTGCCGGTCGCCATCGCCGTGAGCTGCTCGGCCGACCGGCAGTGCCTCGGCAAAATCACGGCCGACGGTGTTTTCATCGAAGAGCTTGAAACAGATCCCGCGCGGTTCCTGCCGGACACGACGCACGAACAGCTCAGCCAGGGCGCCGAGGACGACGTCGTGCGCATCGACCTCAATCGTCCGATGCCCGAAGTGCTCGCCGAGCTCAGCAACTACCCCGTCAAGACTCGGCTGTCGCTCAACGGCTCCCTTGTCGTCGCCCGCGACATCGCGCACGCGAAGATCAAGGATCGCCTCGACGCCGGCGACGGCATGCCTGAGTACCTCAAGAACCACGCCGTGTACTACGCCGGTCCTGCGAAGACGCCCGAGGGTTATGCGTCCGGTTCGTTCGGCCCGACGACCGCGGGCCGGATGGATTCCTATGTCGAGCAATTCCAGGCGGCGGGCGGGTCGATGATCATGCTGGCCAAGGGAAATCGGAGCAAGCAGGTCACCGAAGCCTGCAATGCACACGGCGGCTTCTACCTGGGTTCGATCGGCGGTCCGGCAGCTCGGCTGGCGTTGGACTGCATCAAGAACGTCGAAGTGCTCGAGTACCCCGAACTCGGTATGGAAGCCGTCTGGAAGATCGACGTCGAGGACTTCCCGGCCTTCATCGTCGTGGACGACAAGGGCAACGACTTCTACGCGTCCACGTCGAAGCCGACCGTCTTCGCGACGATCGGCACTCGACCGAGCTAAGGCAGCCGCGGGCCCTTTCCGAGGTACACGTCACCCGACTCGTATTCGGCCCAGCCGCCGCCGTTGTAGCTTTCGAGGTCGAAGCAGATGTCGGCGAATTGTTCGCCGAATCGAGACAGGTAGATGCTGCGGTAGGTCGAGATTGCCTTCATGTTGACCCGCTTGAACGCTTCCTGCGCGATCGGCTGTGCCTCGATGAACGCGTAGCGCCGATAATCGGCGACCGCCTCTTCCGAGAACCGGAGCAGACCGAGGCGGTTGAGGTTGGCGAGGTAATGCTGGTCGTGGTCGGGCCACGTGCAACCGGCCATACGGGCGACCATGCTGATGCCCGCTGCGAGACGCTGTGAACCGATGCCGAACAGGGCCTTCGTTCGAATGTCGATCGAGGGCTGCGGCCCTGCGACGGCAAGGAAGCGGACGATCCGTGCCTCGTCGGGTGTGATGTCGTCGAGGATCGACGCGTACGACGGATGCACGTCTCGCGGTTGGACCGAGGGGTCCCAACCGCTGACGATCATCGCCTGTCCCCGCTTGCGAAGGTCGCCGGCCGTTGCGCCGGGCCGAACCTTGGCGCCAGGGCCCTCCAGGCCGAGCGCCTCCGCGGTCGCGTGCCGGACCTGCTCGACACGATGGTCGACGATTTCGGTGATCGGCTCGCCGGACCGCACTTCCTTGGCGATGTCGCCCGCCGTGTCGATGGATCCCTTGGTGATCGCACCGACAGCCCGCAATACGGATGCACCCGCGACGCGAGCAATCGCGACGGCATCGCCCGGGATGCTTCTACCCTCTTCTTTGTCGGGCAGGGCTAGTTCGTCGCCTGGCTCTTCTTTGGTCATCGTCACACTCCGAATATGAGGATGTGGGTGGCGCCGACAATGATGCCGAGCAAGCCTCCGTGCAGATATAGCAACCACGCGTCTTGCTCGATCGCGGTGTACAGCATCTCGACGAATTCGTCGGCGGGTAGCTCCCGCAACTTCTGCGACGCAAGCGTATCGATCTTCGCCGCGGTCGACTTGGAGAATTCGACGTCCTCGCTCAGCCACGGCCGAAACTCCGACGCCAACGACTTACCCGCCGAGTCCTGCAAGGCGTCGAACTCCTTGCCACCGACGGCCAACCGCGCGACCTGCTTCAACGGGCCGAGAATGCGGTCGATTTCCTTCTTGAGGAAGTGCTCGATCACGGCGCGGGTTTTGTCGCCGCTCGGTCCTTCCAGTAGGTCGTTGGCGATGATGTCGAGCGTCACCACCTGGTAGGCGATCGCGTGACCGAAGTCGGTCGCGGCTTGTTCTTGCCGCTTGGCAAACTTCGCGTGCTTCCACAGGTACTTGTACCAGGGCTGCGGCGTCGACGGCTCGAACACGACCTTGATCGCGATGATGTTCACCACCACACCGACCGCCGCGGCACCGATCAGAACCCACACCCAGTTCGGGAGGATGGTCAGGACCGGTGGGTGGAAGTAGTGCAACCACGACAACCACAACGCGAGCCCGATCCCGAACGGAAAGCCGAGCAGACCGATGCGGACCATGAACCGCAGTTCGGGGGCGCCCAGGCCGTAGACGACGTCCTTGAGGATGTCGCGACGCTCGCGCAGGAATCCGACGACCATCAATTTGATGTCGAGCAACTGGTTGAAATTCTCGCCGATGAAATCGAATGCGCGATGCGTGATTGCCGGCAACTCGGACTCGACCCGCGAATGCAGGATCTCCCGTGCGCGCGGCGGCAGATCCGCCCAGAGCTGCGGGTGCTCTTGGCTCATTATTCGATCGACCATCTCGCGAAGATTCGGCTGCGCGACTTTTGCGACCTGATCGGCAATGGCTTCCGGTTCCATTTGATAGAAGAAGTCCTGCGCGGTGCCGATCTTTGCGACGGCATTGTCGACGACGAGGCTCGCCATCTTTTCGGCTCGCGCAGGAATGAAACCCTGGAAACCGAGAATGCCGCCGGGCGCAAAGGTCGGCAGAATCTGCACCATGCGCGGCAGCAAAGGGAACAGCCGTTTGAGGCCCGGAACATAGAACCCCGTGAAGCGAACCGGGGCGAACAACATGATCACGCCGGTCCAGTTGGTGATGAGACCGGCGACGGCACTGAATATGGGAATGCTGATCATGTCGACCCAAAACTTGTTCAGGCCGGTGATCTCCTCCCAGTCCAGGAGTCCGAAAAATCCTGCTGCCGTAGCATTCATCGCGCTCCCATGAAGATCGACACCGAAGAAATTCAAACATTAGTGGGTTGACGAGACCTCTCGGCCGGTTTCACGCAAACCGTGCCACTCCGTCGCCTGCGAGCGGGTCGAACGCCACCGGCCTACCTGGCGAATCCGCGCAGAAGGTGCCGTGGCTGGGTGCTCGTCCAAAGGGCTGCAACAGGTGCGCGGCAACGTCTTTGACGGTTCGGCCCGTGCAGGGTGATTGCGCCACGGCACGAATGTGACGCCAGACCTGGTCTCGACCGAGTCCTATCTGGAAAGGTCTACCCCATGCCCACAGTCGTGCAAGGAGTCATCGCAAGAAGCAAGGGAAACCCCGTCGAGCTCGTCGACGTCACGATTCCCGATCCGGGTCCGAACGACGTCGTCGTGAACGTGCAGGCGTGCGGCGTCTGCCATACCGATCTCAGCTATCGGGACGGAAACATCAACGACGAGTATCCTTTCCTGCTCGGACATGAAGCTGCCGGTGTCATCGAAACCGTCGGCGACAATGTGACGAAGGTCGAGGTCGGCGACTTCGTCGTCCTCAACTGGCGGGCAGTGTGCGGCGCATGTCGGGCGTGCCGACGCGGACGTCCCTGGTACTGCTTCAACACTTTCAACGCAAGCAAACCGATGACGCTTGCCGATGGGACCGCCTTGACGCCTGCGCTCGGCATCGGCGCGTTCGCCGAGAAGACTCTCGTCCACGAAGGTCAGTGCACGAAAGTCGACGCCTCGGCCGACCCTGCGGTCGTTGGACTGCTCGGCTGCGGTGTCATGGCGGGCTTCGGCGCCGCGGTCAACACCGGCCATGTGTCACGCGGGGATTCGGTCGCTGTCATCGGCTGCGGCGGTGTCGGCGATGCAGCCATTGCGGGCGCACGACTCGCAGGCGCGTCGACGATCATCGCCGTCGACCGCGACGCGAGCAAGCTCGAATGGGCGCTCGACCTCGGTGCCACCCACACCGTCGATGCGTCGAAGGAAGACACTGTCGAGGCAGTTCAGGCCCTGACCGGCGGGTTCGGCGCCGACGTCGTCATCGACGCTGTCGGTCGCCCGGAAACGTGGAAGCAGGCGTTCTATGCTCGCGACCTCGCTGGAACTGTTGTCCTCGTAGGCGTTCCGAGCCCGGACATGACCCTCGAGATGCCGTTGATCGACCTCTTTTCCCGCGGCGGATCGCTCAAGTCGTCGTGGTACGGCGACTGCCTGCCCGACCGCGATATCCCGGTACTCGTCGATCTCTATCAGCAGGGCAGGCTGCCGCTGGAGAAATTCGTGACCGAACGTATCGGTCTAGGCGATGTCGAGGCGGCGTTCGAGACCATGCACAAGGGCACAGTGTTGCGCTCGGTCGTCGTCCAATGAGCGGAGACGTTCGCATCGACCGAGTCGTCACGTCCGGGACCTTCGAACTCGACGGCGGCACATGGGATGTCGACAACAACATCTGGTTGATCGGTGACGACAACGAGGTCGTCGTCATCGACGCGGCCCACGATGCCACGCCGATCGTCGATGCAGTCGGAAATCGTCACGTGGTCGCCGTCGTCTGCACGCATGGCCACAACGACCACATCACCGTCGCTCCAGAACTCTCTCGGCAACTCGACGCCCCGGTGTTGCTGCATCCGGCCGACGACATGCTGTGGCGTGCAACGCATCCTGATGCGCCGTTCTCGGGGCTGACCGACAGTCAACGAATTGCCGTAGCGGGCATCGAGCTTCATGTGGTGCACACTCCCGGTCACTCGCCCGGCTCGTCGTGCTTGTACGTGCCGATGCTCGGCGTGCTGTTCACCGGGGACACCTTGTTTTCGGGCGGTCCGGGCGCGACTGGCCGCTCCTATTCGGACTATCCGACGATCATCGAGTCGATCCGCAGCAAGCTATTGCCGCTGCCCGGCGAAACTACCGTGCGCACGGGCCATGGCGACAACACCACGATCGCTGCCGAGGGACCGAACATCCCAGCTACGGACGATTGAACAGCGCTGGGTCGACGACGATCCACACCTGCTCGGCAGTCGCGAGAACCTTTCCGTCGGCGTCGAACAGAGACACTGCTGTGCGCGACTTGCGGCCCTGATTCTCGAGTGCCTTGCCTGCGATGACGTAGGTCGCGCCGACAGTCGGCAGCGAATCGATGCGAACTGCCATGCGGCCGAGCACCATCGGTCGATCTTCGGTGATGGCCGACCAGCCACCTGGGCAATCCATTGCCGCCCAGATGATTTCGGCGGGAATATCCCCATTCTCGTCGACCAGGCTCGCATCCGGCGTCCACGTGGAAGCGACTAGTCCGTCGGCGACCGGGCCAGGGAAGATCCGGAGTCCGTCACCTTCGGACCGCTCGGGTCCGCATGTGAAGCAATTCGGAAACGGGTGCGAGGACCAGCCGTCGTACCGTGCCATTGCGTCTTCGGCCTGCTCGACGGTCAGCGCCTCGACCGGCGTGGGCGCGACATCCGCGATTCTCGCGTCGGCGACGACGGCGCCGTCGTGCGTCAACTGAGCTGCGGTGTCCGACACCTCGATATCGAGTGCGACGTCGAGCGGCGGCGGCCTACGAAGCGTCACCTCGACAACAGCGCCAGGGCCGAGCGCCGCGGCGACAAGTCCCGACGAGTAACCACCGTTACCGGACACATCCGGACCGCGGAACCTCCTACTGATCATCACCATGTGGTTAACGTAGTCCGGTGACCTACAGTTCAGACCCTCGCGTCGACGCCTATATCGACCGGCTCCCCGAGTGGCAGCAGGAGATCTGTCGCGAGGTCCGCGACCTGGTCCACGCTGCGGATCCCGAGGTAGTCGAAACGATCAAACGCACCGTGCAGCCGTATTTCGTACTGCAGGGCAATATTTGCGCATTGCTCGCGGCGAAGACGCACGTGAATGTCTTTCTCTACGACGGTGCCATCGTCCCCGACCCGGAGGGCATCATCACCGGCGGGCACGACAACAAGACCGCCCGCACGGTCGCGATCAAGCAGGGCGAAACCATCAACGCCCCCGCACTGACCGCAATGTTCCGTCAGATCATCGCCAACAACCGCGCCGGTGGGTGGCGAAAGTTGAAGGGAAAGGCGTGAGCCGCTACTCGCCACCGAGTCGGTCGGCCCGGGCGTTGAGGTAGCGCTGCTGCGGGAGGCTCATCGTCAACTTCGCCGCGGCGCGGTACGCGTTGCGAGCGGCGTCGAGGTCGCCGGACATTTCGTGCAAATGTGCACGGACCGCGTGAAGCCGGTGGTCGTCCGCGAGACGTTCGTCGCCGGCGAGCAACTCCATCGCCGCGGCCGGACCGCTCGCCATGGCAACGGCGACAGCGTGATTCAACGCGACCATCGGGTTGTCGTCGATCTTCAGCAACAGACCGTAGAGGGCCACGATCTGCGGCCAGTCGGTCTCGTCGTAGCTCGGGGCCTCGTCGTGCAACGCGGCGATCGCGGCCTGCAGCTGGTACGGACCGGTCGGGCCGTGCGGCAGCGCCCCGGTGATCAGCGCGACGCCCTCGGCGATGTAGTCGGCGCTCCAGGCAGATCGGTCCTGCTCGGCCATCGGAATCAACGCACCGTCCGGACCCGTTCGAGACGGTCGTCGCGCATCGGTGAGCAGCATCAACGCGAGCAAACCCGCGACCTCGCCGTCGTCGGGGAGCAAACGAAAGACGATGCGGGTCAGCCGTATTGCCTCTGCCGACAACTCGACTCGGACCAAGTTGGGACCCGACGTCGAGGCATAACCCTCGTTGAAGATCAGGTAGAGCACGTGCAGGACCGCGGCCAAACGGTCCGCGCGGTCGGCGTCGCGTGGCATGCCGAACGCCGTCCCGCTGGACTTGATCGTCTTCTTCGCCCGGCTGATTCGCCGGGTCATCGTCGCTTCGGGGACGAGAAATGCGCGGGCAATCTCCTCGGTCGTCAAGCCGCCGACTGCGCGAAGGGTCAGCGCGATCTGAGACGCGGCTGAAAGCGAAGGGTGGCAACACATGAACAACAGGATGAGCGTGTCGTCGGTCTGCGATCCGCCACGGTCGGGGGCAGGAGCCAACCAGTCCTCCGGCAACACCCATTGCGCGACAGTGTCTTCGCGGCGTCGTCTGGCCTGCTCGTTACGCAGTAGATCGGTCAGTCGACGCGATGCAACGGTGATCAACCAGGCCCGCGGGTTGTCCGGGATGCCGTCGGCAGGCCACTGCTGCGACGCGGCCAACAGCGCTTCCTGGACTGCGTCTTCCGAGAGGTCGAAATGTCCGTAGCGTCTAACGAGAGCACCGAGGACCTGCGGCGCCGATTGGCGCAGCAGGTCCTCGATCGCAGTGGTCATTCTCAGACTTCGAATTCGCCCGGGTAATCCTCCAGCGGACGTACGTCGGCATAGGCGGACTCCGCAAGCCCTTCGGGCCCCGGGCAATTCCGGAGTTGTGCGGCGATTTCGGTTGCCCGATCGAAACTTTCGCACTCCACGACCCAATAGCCGGCGAGCACCTCTTGCGTCTCCGCATACGGACCGTCCGTGACGACGGCGGCTCGACCGCTCACCCGGCGAGTATGCACCGGCGCCGCAAGTCCGCGCGTTTCCACCAGCTCGCCGGACTCCTCCAACGACGCGTTGAACGCTGTCATGAACGCGCCCATCGCGGCGAAATCTTCGGGCGTCCAGGCCGGCTTGTCGGTCGCCACCCCACCCATTCCGTCGTAGTCCTGCTGCGAGGCGTAGGTCAGGATCATGTACTTCACTGGTCTTCTCCTTACTAGGTGGGCACCGCGTTGCGCCCTTTCAGCAGAGACGTCGGGACCGTCGCGACATTCCGGACATCGATCTCACACCATTCTTATGCCTCGGCCATTCCGACCCGGGCATGCAACGCCTGAAGCGGTGCGGGTGCGTACCACGCCGCCTTGCCGAGCACCCGCATCGCGACCGGCACCAGCACGCCACGGACCAGCGTCGCGTCGATCAGGATCGCTAACCCGGTTCCTAGGCCGAAGAACTGGATGAACCGAACATCGCTGATCACGAAGGCGAAGAAGCTTATCGAGATCAGTCCAGCAGCAGTGGTCACGAGCCGGCCGGTATGTGCCAGACCATGCTCGACGGCGTCACGGGTGGACGCTCCCCTATCGTGCATCTCCTTGATCCGGCTGACGACGAACACTTCGTAGTCCATCGACAGCCCGAACGTGATGCAGAAGAGCAGCAGCAACATCGAGACATCGAGGGGCGCCGGGGTGAAACCGACCAGGTCGGCGAAGTGACCCTCCTGGTAGACGAACACCATGGCGCCGAGAGTTGCACCGAGACTCAGCGCATTCAGCACCAATGCACGCAGCGGCTGCACGACGCTGCCGGTGAAGACGAACAGCAGCACGAATGTGGTCAGAACGATCCAGCCGACCGCGAGCGGCAGTTTCGCGCCGATGGACGCCAAGGTGTCGTTGAGTTCCGCCGCCGACCCACCGATCAACGCGTGCGTACCAGTGGGCGCAGGTACAGCGCGGGCCTGCTCGACGAGGTCGCGTGCGGCCGTCGATGTCGCATCGAGGTCGGTCACGATCGACAGTCGCTGGGCGTCGGGTCGCGCGAACCGTACGTCGGCCGGCGAGGACACAGCCAGAGCACCGTTCGCGTAGGTTCCGACGCTCGATTCGACCATCGTGACGTGCGGCAACTGCGACAGCCGCGCCGCGTAGTCGGCGAGGGGTCCGGCGTCGACGCCGGACGTCGTGACAACCGTCATCGCGTCGGAGTCACCACCGCTGAACTCCGACCGCAACACGTCGCCGACCTGACGAGCCTCCGAGGTGGTGGGCAGAACCCGGTCGTCGGGCATACCGAACTGCACATTGAGCAGCGGCGCGGCTGCGACCAGCAGCACCGCAACGACGGGTATTCCGGTCAGCAGCGGCCTGCGCATCGCGAATCCTGCTATCCGGCCCCACAATTGCGCCTCGTTGCCCTGGATTCCGCGGATGCCGGGAACCTTCAGCGCGTCGGCCTTCTCGCCCAAAACTGCGAGCAACGCGGGCAGCACGAACAAAGCGCCTACCGCGGAGATCAACACGACGCCCATCCCGGCATACGCGAACGACCGCAAGAAGTACGGCGGGAACACCACGAGGGCGGCCAAGGCCGCGGCGACCGTCGACGCACTGAAGGCGATTGTCCGTCCCGCGGTCGCCACAGCTTTCACGATTGCGGCGTTCGGTTGCGCACCGCCGGACCGCTCCTCCCGAAACCGGCTGACCAGGAGCAGTCCGTAGTCCATGGCAAGGCCGAGGCCCATTGCCGTGGTCATGTTGACTGCATAGATCGACACGTCGGTGAGCGAACCGAAGACGGACAGTTCGGCGAAGGTGCCCAGTATCGAGATTCCGCCGATGGACAGCGTCAGTAGTGCAGCGATCACATTTCCGAAGGCAAGGACCAACAGTGCCAAGGTGAGTGGGATCGCGATGGCTTCGGCCAGCGTCAGATCCTTGGCGATCTGATCGCCGACGGCTGCGAACGTTGGTTGCTGTCCGCCGAATTGGACCGAAATGGCAGGCCCGTCTCGTCGGTAGCTGTCGATGATGGCGTCGGGCTTCTGCTCGTCGTCCCGACTGCTCACCAGGATGATTGCCGAGTCACCGTCGGCGGACTTCATCGCCGGTGCGTGCGTGTCGAAGTAGGAGACGACATCTCGCAGGCGGTCATCGGTTTGCAACTGACGAGTCAGTTGTTGGCCTGCGGTCGTTGCTGCCGCGCTGTCGACCGACCCATCGGCAGCCTTGACAAGCAGCACGAAATCGCTGTTCCCGCCGAACTTTTCGTCGAGGCGCTCCGCCGCGGCAGTTGATTCCGAGCTCGGATCGTCGAACCCGTGATCCTTGAGTTTGCCGAAGGCGCTCGCCGCGAGCACTCCCCCGCCGATCAGTGCGATGAGGCTGACGACGAGCACCCACCGCGCCTGCCGCACCACGAATTCGCCAAGTCGTTGAAACATTTCCAGGCCTCCCACCTAATGTTGACATGCGTAAACTTTGCAGGTGTTAACTTGCCACGCAATGTGTACGGGTGTCAACATCCTTTTGTGACCAGCGACGACGCAGCACCGAACCGCGACGCCTACCACCACGGCGACCTCCGCAACGCGCTGGTGGCTGCATCAGCGGAGCTCGCGGAGACGGGCGGACCCGACGCGGTAACGGTCCGAGCGGCGGCGCGGGCCGTAGGAGTGACGGCGACCGCGGCGTATCGCCACTTCGCCGGACGCGACGAACTCATCGCGGCAGCAAAGACGCAAGCCCTTGCAAGCCTCTTCGGCTCGATGCAAACATTTCTGAAATCGCTCGCACCGCAAGAAGATCCAGTCCAGGACGCCGTCGCACAGATGTACGCGATCGGCCAGGGGTACGTCCGGTTCGCCCTTGCCGAACGCGGGCTGTTCCGAACGGCGTTCTACGGCGACGAGCAGGTGGTCACCGAGGCGAAGGAACTCAGCGGCGGCGACTCCGCGTTCGAGATGTTGTCGCGATCACTGGACGACCTGGTCGCGGTCGGTTTCATGGACCCGCGGGATCGACCGGAGGCCGAGGTTGCGGCCTGGTCAATGGTGCACGGGCTCGCGATGCTCATGATCGACGGCCCCTTGCGCGGACTGGCTGAACCCGCACGCGCGGTGTTGATCCATCGAACCCTCGCCGCCAGCCTCCGCGGGTTCGCCGACGGACCCAATGCCGAGCCCGTCCGGTCGACCGATCCGCATGTGACGGGAGAGCCGCTCCGATAATTGTGATACTGATGTTACAGAACTCGTTTACCGTGACGGAATGCGACGCGTGTTAACCATGGTATGGGCTGCCTCGGCAGTGGTTCTGTTGTCGACGGTGAATGCGCCGAGCGCATCCGCGAGTCCGGTCGAGCTGTACAACCAGGCCCAGGGGTCTTTCAAAGAGGGCGAGACCGACGACGGACTACGCAACCTCGACGAACTGCTCAAAGCAGCACCGACGGACGCAGATGCGCTGGCGCTGCAGGCGATCTGGGCCGATTTCGCGCGCGACGAGAAGGTCAAGGCACGTGCGTTGAGCGAACTCGACAAAGTCGCGCCCGACAAGGTGGCCGGCGTCGAACACGTCCTGGAAGCAATCGCCGATGCCGCCGCGACCCCGCCGAACCCATTCCCCTCCCTGTTGGAACCGACGACCGCGATCGTCGTCCTGGGCTTCGGGCTCCTGCCCGACGGAGCACTGCGTCCCGAATTGGTCAGTCGCCTCCAAACCGCATCGCTGCAGGCGTTCGCAGCGCCCGACTCACCGATCATCGTGACCGGCGGCAATCCGCAGAACGGCATCACCGAAGCCGAGGCCATGCAGAACTGGCTCGAGGAGCACGGCATCCCGTCGAGCCGCATTCATGCGGAGAAGAAGGCGAATTCGACGGTGCAGAATGCGTTGTTCTCCACCGAGATCATCGATTCGATCGGGGCCGACAGCGCGGTCCTTGTGACGTCGGCAAACCACGTGCGCCGCGCAACCGCCGACTTCACGATCGCCGGAACCGAGGTCGTTGCCGCAATGGCGACGGTCAGCGGCATCCTCGGTCAACTCCCGCCGCTGGACAAGGAACAGCAGCTCGGGATGTACACCGACGCAACCCGCGTCTTCGGCCTACCGGCCACCCGCTAGCGGTATCCCGTCACATCAGCCGGCTTGCCTGCATCCTGCACCTCGACCAGGTAACGCCAGCAATCCGGCTGGCTTCCATCGATATCGGTGAAGCCGTAGATCTTCGCCAACTCGCCGCTCGACACCGACTTCCCGTTCCACCGCGCCACGTCGGGGTCAGCCGCCAACGCCGCCACTGCGCGGCCCACGAACGCCGGACTTTCCGTGATCGCGAAATGCGGTTCCTTCTCGGTCGCGTCGAGCCAATTCGCCTCGGTGACGCCGTACACGTCGAGCATCACCTCCGAGCGCAGCCAACCCGGGGTGAGCGACAGCGCCGTTGCGCCATGGGGCTGCAGTTCGTGCGCACGTGCGAACGCCATCCGATTGACCGATGCTTTGGCGAGATCGTAGAAGAACGAGACGCGGTAGTTCTTCGAGTTGTATTCGTCGGTACCGTCGGTCATTTCGACGACCAGACCACCGGGTGCGCGCAGCAGCAAGGGAATTGCGAAATGACTCGTGATGGCGTGCGTTTCGACGCTGAGCCGCAATACACGCAGACCGATGTCGAGCGTCGATTCCCAGACCGTCTTGTTCCACTCCATCGTCGTGAGCCCGAATATGTCGTTGACCAGCACGTGCAGACAACCCTGCTCGTCGTCGATCCGCCGCACCAACGCAGCGACCTCGTCGGGAACCAGATGATCGACTCGGACCGGGATTCCGTGCCCCCCGGCCTCGTCGACGAGAGCCGCAGTCTCCTCGATCGTTTCGGGACGATCCATCTCCGATCGTGTCGAGCCACTGGTGCGACCTGTCACGTACACGGTCGCGCCTGCCTCCCCCAACGCCACCGCAGTCCCCCGACCTGCTCCTCGAGTGCCACCTGCAACCAACGCAACTTTGCCAGTGAGTGGTTTGTCCATATAACCGAAAGTACGTCGCGGGTCCGACATTTCTGACACGCCTGGCAGGATGGGCGAGTGGATCTCGCATTCGGTTTGGTCATTCTCGTCGCTGCCGCGGCGGCGCTGGCGACGGCCGCCCGACGCTTCGGCGTGTCGGAGCCGCTGGTTCTGACCATCGCTGGGGTCATCGGGTCGTACTTGTGGTTCGTGCCGGACATCGAGCTCGAACCCGAACTCATTCTGCTCGGCCTGCTGCCGCCGCTGCTCTACACGGCGGCGATCAAAACGTCGCTGGTCGACTTCAAGGCGAACAAGCGGGCAATCGGCTTGCTGTCGGTCGGGCTGGTGCTGTTCACGACGTTCGCGGTGGCGACGGTGGTGTGGCTGATTCTGCCTGTGCCATTTGCCGTCGCGGCAGCGCTGGGTGCAGTCGTGGCTCCGCCGGATGCGGTCGCAGCCACCGCAATTGCGCGCAAGATCGGTATGCCGCGCAAGATCGTCACAATCCTGGAAGGCGAATCGCTCTTCAACGATGCGACCGCGCTGGTCGCGCTTCGCACCGCCATCGCAGCATCGATGGGAACTGTGCATTGGTGGGACGCCGGTTGGGACTTCCTGAAGGCCGCGGGCGGCGGCACCCTGGTCGGCGTCATCGTGGCGTTCGGCCTGGCGATGTTGCGCCGCCGCATCACCGACCCGGTGCTGGATACGACGCTGTCCTTCCTGGCGCCGTTCGTCGCGTACCTGCCCGCCGAAAAGATCCATGCGTCCGGCGTCATCGCGGTTGTCGTCTGCGGGCTCATCCTCGGCCACGGCGCACCGGTGTGGCAGAGCGCTGCGTCGAGAATCGCCGAGCGGACCAACTGGCAAACGATCCAGTTCATTCTCGAAAGCACCGTCTTTCTCATCATCGGCCTACAGGTGCGCAAGATCGTCGACGACGCATGGCACAGCGAACTCGACCACGGCCGCTTGATCTTCGCGTGCGTCGCTGTACTGCTGACGGTTGTGGTCGTCCGACCGCTCTGGGTCTTCCCGACCACATATGGACCGCGCAAGTTCGAACGGATTCGCCGGGTCGACCCGGCACCGCCGTGGCAGTACCCGGCAGTCGTCTCGTGGGCGGGCATGCGTGGCGTGGTCACCCTTGCTGCGGTGTTCGTCATCCCCGCAGAGATAGCGCACGTCGACGTCTTGCGGTTGCTCGCGTTGGTTGTCGTGGGTGGCACCTTGCTGCTGCAGGGCACGTCGTTGCCGTGGTTGGTGCGACTGTTGAAACTGCGCGGACCGAGTCATGCCGAGGATGCGCTCCAACAGGCCGGACTGTTGCAGAAGGCCGCCGACGCCGGACTTCGCGCACTCGACGAGCACATCACGCCCGACACATCACCCGAAATCATCGAGAACCTGCGCAATCGGCTGGCCATGCGAACCAATGCGTCGTGGGAACGTCTCGGACCGATCGAATCGGAGTTGACCACGCCGAGTGAGGAATACCGCCGCCTACGACTGAAGATGCTGGCCGCGGAACGCGAAGTGGTTCTGCAGGTGCGCGATTCCGGCGTGCTCGACCACGAGGTGCTGCAAAGCGTGATGGGGGTCCTCGACCTCGAAGAGTCGATGATCGACCGGTTGGACGAGGCCGAGGACAACTTGAAGACGGAATCGCTGACGGCAGGCGTTGCCGGCGGCTGCGATCATCTGGCGGACGCACCGGTCACCTGCGTGCCCGACAACCCTGGTCAGTGCCAGGAATGCATCGACGAAGGACTCACGTGGGTGCACTTGCGCATGTGCCTGACGTGCGGTCACGTTGCCTGCTGCAATTCGTCACAAGGCAACCATGCGACAAAGCATTTCGAGAGCACGGAGCATCCCGTGATGCGAAGCGTCGAGCCCGGCGAAGAATGGCGTTGGTGCTACGTGGACAACCTGCTCGGCTGATCCAGCCGGGGCGCAAGAACAGTCGCTACGACGGCAGTGGCGTCCAGCTCTTCGGACCGCGCAACTCGCGGCGCAAAGCCGTGCCCGGCAATGATGTCCACTGCCGTCGCTACCTGACGTTTGCTCGTCTCGAACAGCAGACTGGCACCTGGCGCCAGCCACTCACGTGCGCCTGACACCAATCGACGGGCGATGTCGAGTCCGTCGGCGCCGCCGTCGAGCGCAGACCGGGGCTCGTAGGTCCGCGCCTCGGGCGGCATCGTCGCCACCGCGTCGGACGGCACGTACGGGACGTTTGCCACGAGGATGTTCACCCGCCCACGCAACGATGCTGGCAGCGCATCGAACAGGTCGCCCTCATAGACTCGAGCACCGATATTTCGCCTCGCGCAGTGCACGGCGGCTGGATCGTTGTCGGCAGCATGCAGGTCGATACCGTTCAGCCGCGCCAGCAGCGCCGCCCCGACTGCGCCTGAGCCGCAGCACATATCGACGACGACTGCCCCGGTCGACGCCAAGGCCGCGGCTTCGTGAACGAGCAGTTCGGTGCGGCGGCGCGGGACGAAAACGCCTGGCTCGACGACGATTCGGCGACCGCAGAACTCTGCCCAGCCGAGGATCTGCTCCAGCGGCTCACCGCTGACCCGCTTTTGCACGAGGCGCGCCAGGTCTTCCGCCGACGTGGCCGCGTCGATGAGCAACCGCGCCTCGTCCTCGGCGAAAACGCAACCGGCATTGCGGAGCGTGCCCACAGTGGAGGCGTAGTCGGCAGTCACGCGATCCCGCACTCCTGGCGCAGGTCACTGTGCAGAGCAGCGGCCGAGCTGCCGAAAGTGACCGACGCATGCATCAGTGCCCCGAGAGCCGCGCGGAGCGGGTCAGGATCGAGTGCACTGAAGAACGCGGGTATCGCATGCCTCGGCCGATCGATCTTGCCGAGGTCGAAGGGCGAGCGCTCTGCCTGCGGTCGTACGACCGACTTCTCGTACGGCCAGTCGACCGTCCCGGACGAATCGGCTCGTAGCCGAGCGAACGCATCGTCCGGATTCTCGAACGGCGGTGGCGGCGGTGCGCCGTCGTCCAACGCGCGCAGTGCGGGTACGACCCACTCGCGCTCGGCGAGCCCTGCCCAGCCGAACACTCGCCGAGTCACCCACCGCGCAATTCTGCGCTGCCGCTCCGGGTCCGCCGCAATGATCGCGTCGACGAGTTCGCGATCGAACCACGCGAGGGGCTGAATACCGAGGTCGTTGAGGTGGGTCAGCGGTTCGCCGCCACCCCAGGCAGCCCGCTCGCGCGCGGCGGCTCGGGCACGGAAGTCGCTGATGCGGGCTGGTTCTGCGTGTTCACCCACGACCGGACTCCTCGACCCTCGAACCGACCAGCCCGCCGCTGATGCAGAATTGACCGTAGTCCACGCCACTGACCAACGCTGTGTGAGGAGAAGTCCATGCCGGACTACCCGCAGACGCTCGTGCCGGAGAACCACATCGAGCCGGTCCCGCGACGTATCCGGGCCACCCTCGGCGGCAAGGTCGTGCTCGATACGACCGGTGCCATCTACGTCTGGGAATGGTCTCCCTATCCGCAGTACTACATTCCGCTGGTCGACATCGATTCGAGCGTATTGGTCGACGAGGCCCACGAAAGCAAGCTTCGTCGTGGGACCGCGCGCCGCTACGGCCTGGAGGTCGACGGAATCGTGCGCCCGGGTGTCGTGCACGTCTACACCGAAGACTCGCTCGAAGGGCTTGCGCACATGGTGCGCATCAACTGGTCCGCCGTCGACAGCTGGTTCGAGGAGGACGAAGAGGTATTCGTGCATCCGCGCAGTCCGTACGCGCGGGTCGACGCACTTCGTTCGACCCGGACGGTCCGCGTCGAGCTCGACGGCGTCGTGCTGGCCGAATCATCCTCGCCGATCATGGTTTTCGAGACCGGCCTGCCGACGCGGTATTACTTCAACCGCACCGAGGTCAACTTCGAGCATCTCGAGCCCACCGACACCGTCACGTCGTGTCCGTACAAGGGCATGACGAGCGAATATTGGTCGATCGTGGTCGGCGACAAGACGCACACCGACCTCGCGTGGTGCTACGACTTCCCCACGCGGCAGCTACTGCCGATCGCCGGATTGGTCGCGTTCTACAACGAGAAGGTCGACGTCTTCATCGATGGTGTCGAGCAGGCTCGACCGGTCACTCATTTCTTCAAGCCCGAAAAGTAGCGACCGTCTGACGACCGGTGACGAGCAGCAGCAACGCAGATGCGGGGCCGGTGAGGAGCGGTCCGTCGCCGACTTCCCACGCGGTGTCCGTCGTTCGCAGTCTGTAGCCGGCGAGCTTCTTGCGGGCATGGAACGGGAACGACTTGACCCACACCCGTTCGAGTGCGAGTCGCGCTGCATTGGTCGGCATCTCATGTGCGATGCCGAGTGGAATCGCGACATCTTGGGCATGTACAAGGATGTCGGTGAGCTGGTCGACCGGTCCGGTGCCGATCGGGGTGACGCGGGATCCGACAGTCGCGCGCACGCCGGCGACCAGTTCCTCGACGCTGTGCACCCGGCCGTACTTGATCGCCGTGTCGCGGATCATCGCGTCGATGTTGCCGCGGCTTCGTGCAAGGTCGATGACCAGGCGTCCCACCGTGTTTCGCGGCTGTAGCGCGACGTGAGCAGCAACGTCGCGCACCGTCCATTGTCCGCACAGTGAATCGAGTTCCCAGTCCATGTCGGACAGACCTTCGAGGAGGTCCGCGAACGCGAGTCGCTCGAGGTCGACAGCGTGCCAAATCTGCTGGGTGTCCATGTCTGCACATACGAAGTTGTGGGTACATCCGTTCAATGAGGGCGTTCGACATCGAGACCTCGCGTGCGCGCATTCATGGCGTCGTCGGCGGAAGCGGTCCGCCGTTGCTGTTGCTGCATGGCATACCGGAGACGCACGTGATGTGGGACGACGTCGCCGCACGGCTCGCGGACCGGTTCACCGTCGTCGCCACCGACCTTCGTGGCTTCGGCGACAGCAGTGCCCCGGCCGACATCGAGTATTCGATGCGAAGCCTCGCTCACGATCAGGTAGAAGTGATGGCAGCGTTGGGTTTTGGCGAGTTCGCCGTCGCGGGTCACGACCGCGGGGCGCGCTGTGCCTATCGAATGGCGATCGATCATCCTGACCGCGTCCGGCGACTCGCTGTACTCGACATCGTGCCTACCGGTGATGCGTTCGAACGCGCGGACCAACGGTTTGCGATCGGCTACTGGGTGTGGACTTTTCTCGCCGCGCCAGCTCCCGTGCCGGAGACGCTGATCGGCGGTGCGCCTGAGCAATTCGTCGATCACATGCTCGATGCCTGGTCCGGAGCCGGCTTCGCTTTTCCTCGCGCCAGCAGGGACCGCTACGTCGCGCAGTTTCGTGACCCGGGCCGTGTTCGAGCAATCTGTGCGCAGTATCGCAGCGCCGCAACGGTCGACACGCAACTCGACCTCGAAGATCGCACCCGCCAACCGATCCGCTGCCCGACGTTGGTGCTATGGAGCGAAACCGGCCCTGTAGCAGAGTGGTACGAACCGCTGTCGATCTGGCGGGAGTGGGCAGGTGCGGTCGAAGGATCGGCGATTCCCGCTGGCCACTTCTTGCCCGAGGAGGCGCCGGACCTAGTTGCGGACCGTTTCGCTCGGTTCTTTGCCCCGAGGTGAGGCGCCGTATCGCTCGATCAGCTCGGACCCGATTCGCGCCAGTTCTGCCTGCACAGATTCGGGTTCGACCACCTCGACGCCGTTGCCCCACCCGGCCAACGTCTGGGCAATCATCATCGGCACCGGCGCGGCGACTCGGACTCGCGCGCGACCGTCGTCGACCTCTCCCTCCATCGTGCAATGCCGACCGAAGTGGTCGCGCAATACGTGGACGTGCTTGCGATCGACCAGCACCGTTGCGGACACCAGTGATCGTGCGTGCTCGACATGGTCGACGACCTGGTCCCACGCCTGCGCCAATTCGAAGTCGGCGGGACGGTCCGCCTCGATGTCGGTGACGGTCATGTCGGCGATGCGGTCGACTCGAAAGGTTCGCTGTCCCTTCGGTGTTCCCGCGACGAGGTACCAGACATCGTCCTTGTCGACCAGTCCCCACGGATCGATGAGTCGCTGCGAACTGTCCCCGCCGCGGTTCACGTAGGTCAGCTTCACCTTGCGCCTGCGCACGATCACGTTCTCCAAGGTCTTGGCCATCTCGGGACGCTCCCGCAGGCGCTCCCCCCAGCCCGCAGAGTCGACGACGACGGCGTCTGCCGCTGCCATCGCGTCCGCACGGAATGTTCCCGGCAGCGCCCGCACGAGCTTGCGCATCGCCGATTTCGCTTCGGGCACAACAGCCGCCGCCGGACCGAGCAGCAAGAACAATGCCTGCGCCTCGTTGGAACTGAGACCACTCAGGTCGGTTCTCGCTCCGCCGATCAGCGACCAGCCCCCGCCCCGACCGGCTTGCGGATACACCGGAATGCCTGCCGCCGACAGGGCTTCGAGATCGCGGCGGGCGGTGGCCACCGAGACTTCGAGTTCGGTCGCAAGTTCGGCTGCGGTGAGTCGGCCGCGCGCCTGCATCAGCAAGAGGGCGGCTACGAGTCGGTCTGCGCGCATAAATATGAGTCTGCCAAACAAAGTGCTCAATTGATGAGCACTTTATCCTGGAGACTAGGTTTGTCAGCAAAACGAACCGAAGGGAACCACCAATGTTGCGAGGACTAGCGACCGTCAACTTTTTCGCAGACGACGTGACGGAGGCAGCCAAGTGGTACTCGGAGTTCCTGGGTATCGAGCCGTATTTCCATGTTCCCAACCCCGAAACTCCGATGTACGTCGAGTTCCGAATCGGTGACTACAACGACGAATTCGGCATCATCAATCGTCGTTACGCACCGCATCAACAGGATGCGCCCGGCGGCGCAATCGTCTACTGGCACGTCGACGACCTCGCCGCGACCGTCGACCGGCTCGTGGCCTTGGGCGCCAAGGTGCACGAAAAGATCACTCCCCGCGGTGACAGCGGATTCGTCACGGCATCGGTCATCGATCCGTTCGGCAACATCCTCGGCGTGATGACCAACCCGCACTACCTCGAGGTGCTCGGCGGCTGAATCCCTCACCCTCGTGAGTCTTTTCGGAGTCTATAGACTCCGAAAAGACTCACGACCGTCGTAGCTTCAGTGCGCCATTTCCCACGGAGCTTGTGGCAGAGCGTGGCCGGTTTCGAGGAACGACTTCAGGTTCGACAGCACCGCAGGCCAACCGCTGGCGACGTCGTCGTGCTCGGCCTGGCTCGGCAAGTCTTCGTGAGTCACTGTGAGCCGCACTATTTCTCCGTACTCCTGCACATCGAAGGTCACTCGTGAAGTTGCCTCGGGGGTGGCGGGGTCCGCCCAGGTCGTCACCAGCCGGGTGGGCGGATTGCTCACGACCACGGTCCCGACGACGTCGGCGATGGCCGACCCATCGGTTCGCTGGTGTTCCCATCCGGACCCCACTTTCCAGTCCGAGACGTTGCTGTGGCCCCAGTACTCGCCCGACAGCTGAGCATCGGTCAGGGCCTCCCAGACTTTCGCCGCGGACGCCTCGATGTAGGTCACGTATACGAATGTCGGTTTGTCGGTCATTGCATCCTCCGCTCGTCGTTTGACTGCGCTCAAGGCTCGGAGCCGCGGGCGTTCGAACTTGTCGATCCAGCGCTCTTGAATCTCGTTGAGCGGCACCGGGTTCAGGTAGTGGAGCTTCTCCCTCCCCCGCCGGACGGTGCTGATCAAATTGGCCGCCTCCAGGACACCGAGGTGCTGGGTCGCCGATTGGCGAGCCATCCCCAGACGCTCACACAGTTCGCCGAGCGTCTGCCCGTTCTGTTCGTGCAACCTGTCCAGCAAGTACCGCCGAGTGGGATCGGCGAGCGCTTTGAACACCGCATCCGTTTCCGTGGGCACACCACTACAATAGGCAGGTATTTACCTGCATGTCAATGCCTCACGACCGGACCAGAGCCGGATAGTCGCGCAGGTCGATGTCGGTGGCGAACATGTCGGTCACCTTCAACATCAGCCGCATCGGCAGGCCGAACTTGAAAGTCCAGTTGCGCAGCCGGATTCGCAACGGCGAGGCCGGCGCCATGAACGGTCCGGCATTGACCGAGCGCGCGGACTTGGCATAACGGTGCATGACCTTGTCGTACCGCTCGAACGCGACCACGTGATCGCCGCCCGCGGCGGCGAGTTCGCCCGCGAGCACATATGCGCCGACGATCGCCAGCCCAGTCCCGAAGCCACCCAACGTATTTCCATATGCGGAATCGCCGACGAGGGCGACGCGCCCCTTGGTGTAGCGGTCCATGGCGACGCGGGCGATCGAATCGAGGTAGAAGTCCGACGAATCCGGCAGCGTCTCCAGCATCTCGGGCACGCGCCACCCGACATCTACGTAGGCATCTGCGACAAGCCGCTTCTGCGCATCGATGTCGTTGCGGTCGTAGTCGATTCGGTCCGAAGCGAAGATGTACAGCTCCGGCGCCTTCGCCCCGCCGACCACGGCCATCTTGCCCGGCACGTTGTACATGAGGCCAACTGCGCGGTCCTTGTCGACGGTCCCCCCGCGCCGATTCGCACCGACCACCGCGTAGTAATAGCCGAGGTGATCGACGTAGTCATCCTCCGCACCGAAAGCCAATCGACGTACGGCGGAGTGGATTCCGTCGGCGCCGAGCACAAGGTCGAAGGTGCGCGGCGGAGCGTTCTCGAATGTGACGTCGACTCCCGATTCCGCCTCGCCGAGTGCGGTGATCGTGTCGCCGAAGAGATACTCGACGTCGCGCTCCGTGCGCTCGAACAGAATTGCCGCCAAGTCGCCCCGCAGGATTTCGACATCTCCCCCGGTGAACTCGCCCGGGATCGTCGCCAGTTCCTTGTCGTTCTCGTCGATGATGACCAGGTCGCTCTTGCCGGTCGCCCGAGCACGGACCTCGTCGAGGATTCCCATCTGCTCCAACACCTTCCGGTGCGTCTCGCCCTTGAAGTCGACCGCTTGACCGCCGGGCCGCAGCGCGCGCCCCCGCTCCACCACGGTCACCGCGAAGCCGTACCGGTTCAGCCAGTACGCCAGCGCTGGTCCCGCGACGCTTGCACCGGATACGAGGACGGTTTTGTTCGACATCGATGAGCCTTCCAGACCACAACTGTTTCTACCGGACGCAGTTTAGTTTATGGTAGACACAGTTTCCCGTCAAGCGTCCTCCAGGAGGATCGGTGCCCGACTCAACACGAACTGCCGAACTGCTGTGGGATACCGGCGACCGGGCACGGCGCGGTCCGAAACCGAGCTTGACCCTCGGCCGCATCGTCGAGGTCGCGATCGCGAAGGCGGACGCCGAGGGCATTGCCACGCTGTCGATGCAGCGCATCGCCGACGAACTCGGCTACACCAAGATGTCTCTGTACCGCTACGTTCCCGGCCGGGCAGAGTTGCTGGCGCTGATGCTGGACACCGCGCTTGGCGCACCGCCCGAGCTAGCCACAGTGAACGGCGGTTGGCGACCACGACTCCACGCGTGGGCACTGGCCTGGCGCGATGTCGCGAATGCCCACCCATGGGCTCTCGAAACGGCGGTCGGCGCTCGGGTCTACGGACCCAACGAGCTCGGCTGGCTGGAGGTCGCCCTCGGCGCGCTGGCGGAGACGAACCTGACCGGTGGCGAGCGTTTGGACGCGATCGTCCTGGTCAACGGCCACGTCCGCAGCCTTGTCCAGCAGACGGCGCCGGCCGGAACATCCGAAAAGGACACCGGTGCGCTGATGGCGGGGATTCTCACCGACCGCGCGGACCGATATCCCCAGGTGGCGGCGGCATTCGCAGCGGCGGGCGCGAACGACGAGCAAGACAACGCGCTGGAATTCGGGCTGGAACGGATTTTCGATGGGCTCGCGGCCCTCATACAAAACCGTGCGCGAGTCTTACCCCGCCAGGGGTAAGACTCGCGCACGGTAGGTGGAGTCGAAGGTCAGCGCTCCCGGCCCTTGAATTCCTCCATCGACTTGTACACGCCGGCAAGGTTCAAGAAGGCATCGCGCACCTTGACCGGGAGGACACCGCTCAGAACTTTGTTCAGCCGCGAGGTCCAAGGGAGGATGACGAACGGTCCGCCGTTGGTCATCTCGTCCCACGTGGCGTTGACGACGTCTTCGGGCTGGAGGATCGGCGTCAGGAGCATCCCCTTCGCGCCGTCGAACATGCCGGTGTCGATGTAGGTCGGACAGACCGTCGTCACGTGAATGTGCTTGTGACCGGCCTGCTCCAGCTCGAGACGGATCGAATCGGAGAAGCCGACTGCCGCCCACTTGGATGCGGCGTAGACAGCCATCCGCGGGTTGGCGACGAGGCCTGCCGACGAGGCGATGTTGACGATGCGGCACTCGGAATCCGACTCGATCATGCCGGGTATGAATTCGCGCGCAATGTACATCGGAGCCAGCGAGTTGATGGCAATCGTCTTTTCGATGTCGGCGACGTCCTTGGTCTCCCAGAAGTAGGAATTGCCGCGAACAATGCCTGCGTTGTTGAACAGCACCTCGACGGTGCCGACGTTGTCACGCACCAAGGCGGCGGCTTCACTGATCGACTCGAAGGAGGACACGTCGACGACATAGGTGTGGACTGTGCCACCCGCAGCCTCGAGTTCGGCAGCAGTTTCCTTCAGCGCGTCACCGTTGATATCCCACAGCACAACCGCGGCAGCGTGTTCCGCGACGGCGCGCGTCGCGAACAGCTTGCCGAGGCCCATTGCGGCGCCGGTGACGAGCACGATCTTGTTGGAGACATTCTTCATTTACATCGGTCCATTCTGAAATTCGATTCGGGGAGTTACTTGAGGCCCAGCAGTTTCATGCCACGGAAGGCCAAGGTCATCGTCTTCGCCCATACTTCGTCAGACATACCCGGCAGCGGTGCAATAGGCAAGAGGTGCTGCACAGCGATGGTCTGCGAGTCGGTGTACTTGAGAATGCCGTCCGCGCCGTGACGACGCCCGGTGCCCGAGTCACCGAGACCGCCGGACGGAGCGTCGATGCTGCCCCAGGCGGCTATGAAGCCTTCGTTGATGTTGACCGCGCCGGACCGCAGCTGCTCGGCGATCTTGCGGCCACGCTTCGTATCGCGGGTCCACACACTCGCGTTCAGTCCGTATGCGGTGTCGTTCGCCTGCGCGATGGCTTCCTCGTCGCTTGCCACGCGGTAGATCGACACGACAGGTCCGAACGTCTCGTCGCGGTAGACGGCCATCGCATCGGTGACATCGGCGAGCACCGTCGGCTCGTAGAAGTACGGACCGAGGTCGGGCCGCGCCTTGCCGCCGGTGAGGACGGTCGCGCCCTTGGCGACCGCGTCGTCCACGTGTGCGCTGACCGAGTCGAGCTGACGCTGGAAGGTAAGCGACCCCATGTCGCTGTCGAAGGCAAGATTCGCGCCGAGCTTCATCTCATCGACGAGGGCGACGAACTTCTGGACGAACTCGTCGTAGACGTCGGTGTGAACGTAGATCCGCTCCATCGATTCGCAGAGCTGGCCCGCCGAGCTGAAGCATGCGCGGATGCCGCCGTCGGCAGCCTTGTCGATGTCGGCGTCGTCGAGCACGAGCATCGGGTTCTTGCCACCCAGTTCGAGTGAGCAGCCGATCAGCCTGGTGGCCGCCTGAGCCGCAATCGTACGACCGGTGGCGGTCGAACCGGTGTAGTCGACGTAGTCCGCGCGGGCGATGACTTCTCCACCAATTTCCCGTCCGCGACCGAGCACGACCTGCCAGACACCAGCAGGCAAGCCCGCGCGCTCGGCAACTTCGTTTGCCCAGAGTGCGGTCAACGCGGTCTGGTTGTCGGGACGCGAGATCACGGCATTGCCGGCGATCAGCGCAGGCAGAGCGTCCGACGCCGACAGCGCGAGCGGGTAGTTCCACGGCGAGATTACGGCGACAACGCCCTTTGGGCGCCTTACCTCGGTGGTCTGCGTCAGGATCGGCAGCACGCCGTTGCGCTTGTGTGGGTCGAGCAGCCCGGCGGCAACCTTCGCGTAGTAGCGCGAGTTGACGGCGACATCGCCGACCTCGTCGAACGCGTGCGGGCGCGACTTACCTGTCTCGGTCTGCAGGATGTCCAGGATATCGGCCTGCTCGTCGAGAAGAATGTCGTGGAATCGCTTGAAGACTGCCGCGCGCTCGGCGATCGGACGCGCCGCCCAATCCCGCTGCGCTTCGCGTGCCGTAGCAAACGCCTGTTCGATGTCGGCGACCGAAGACTGCGGAAGGTCCCCGATCTTCACACCGGTGGCGGGCGCATGCACTGCGACCGCTGCCGCGCCTCCGGCGGCTGCTCGTTTCGTCAGACGTTCGACCGTCTGGGCGGGCAACGCAAGCTGTTCGGCGGGCGAGATTACTGCGGTCAAGTCGATGCCTTCCACTTTTTTGAACACCTGTGTTCAACTAACACTCATGTTAGCTTAAACACGGAGGTCACATGGATGTCAAGGAACCGGCAGCTCGGCGCGGTCGACCGCCGCAGACGCCGGAAGAAGCAGAACGCGTCCGCGCGAGCATCGTCGCCGCGACCGCTGACGTGTTCGCCGACGTCGGCTCGCGCGGACTCAGCGTCGCGCTCATTCTCGAACGTGCGGGCATTGCCCGTCCGACGTTCTATCGGTATTTCGCGAATGCCGAAGAGCCACTTCACATGCTGCTGTCCGAGTCCGACGAAGCATTGGTTCGCACCGTCGGCGAGGCGATCCGCAAAACCGACAACGACGTCTCGATGTCGATCGGCGCAATCAATGCCTATCTCGACTGGGCTCGAGAGCGCGGACCCGTCCTGCGACCCCTCTTCAGCGAAATGTACGACCGCAGTTCCCCGGTAGCGGCCCATCGGGAACTTGCGCTCCAAGAGCTGCACGCGCTCCTCAACGCCAAAATATGCGAGCTTGGACGCGACAAGCCGGACTCGCTGGACGTCGACACGCTGCTCAATGCCTGCGAGTTCGTCGGCTATCGGCTCTGGCTCGCCGACGACCCGGATCCCGGCCTCCTGGACCGTGCTCGCTCGACCATGATCCGGATCGCCCTTGCGACGCTCGGCAACCCCGACGACCTTGGCCGCGCGTTGGAAATTCCGGGCGTTTTCAGCTGAAGTGTCGAATCGACCGGCCGGCGTTCGTATAGACGACATACGAAAAGAAACGCCATGACCAAGTACCTGCTCAGCTGCTACCAGCCGGACGGCCCGATTCCAGCGCCCGAGATTCTCGATCCCATCATTGCCGACCTCGAGGCGGTCAATGCAGAGATGAAGGCGGCAGGCGCGTGGGTCTTCGCCGCCGGATTGCACCCGCCCAGCACCGCGACCGTCGTGCGTGCCCGCGACGGCGATGTCATCACCACCGACGGACCGTTCATCGAAGCCAAGGAACACCTCGGCGGATTCACCGTGATCGAGGCGCCGGACCTCGACGCCGCACTCGAGTGGGGCCGCAAGGTCAGCCAAGCGTCGACATTGCCTGTGGAGGTCCGGCCGTTCCAAGACGAGCAGTGACCCAAGCGGTCACAGAGGACGACATCGCGCGGGTGTTCCGAAGCGAACACGGTCGGGCGGTGTCGGTCCTGGTCGGCACCTTCGGCGATATCGACATCGCCGAGGAGGCCGTCCAGGACGCCTTCGTCGCGGCAGCCCAGCGCTGGCCCGAAACCGGCCTGCCCGCGAGCCCGGCGGGCTGGATCATCACGACCGCGCGCAACAGGGCGATCGACCGGCTACGACGCGATGCGACGCGCAACGACCGGTACGCGCAAGCCGCGCTCATTTACGCCGAAGACGAGTGGGTAGAGGAGGGTCCTGTGCGAGACGACCGACTCCGATTGATCTTCACCTGCTGCCATCCCGCGCTGGGCGCGGCCGCACAGGTCGCATTGACCCTGCGCCTCCTCGGCGGGCTCACGACGACGGAAATCGCCCGCGCCTTCCTCGTGCCCGAAGCAACTATGGCGCAACGCATCACCCGAGCGAAAGGGAAGATCCGCGCCGCGAAAATCCCTTACCGCGTCCCCCGCGACGCCGATCTTCCCGACCGAATGCACGGCGTCCTGGCGGTGCTGTACCTGATCTTCAACGAGGGCTACACCGCGAGTTCCGGCGAGCGCCTCGTCCGCGAGGACCTGTGCACCGAGGCCATCCGGTTGGGGCGCGTGCTCGCCGAGTTGATGCCCGACGAACCCGAAGTGTGGGGCTTGCTCGCCCTGATGTTGCTCAACGAATCGCGTCGCGCGACTCGTACCGGCCCGGCCGGCGACCTACTCCCCCTGGCCGACCAGGACCGCCAATTATGGAATCAGGCCCTCATCGACGAAGGGCACGACATTGTTCGGAAGTGCCTGCGACGCAACCAACCTGGTCCGTATCAGATCCAGGCTGCGATCGCGGCGGTGCACAGTGACGCGCCTGCCGCTGCGGCGACCGACTGGTCGCAGATCGTCGCGCTGTACGACCAACTCATCGCCATGCAGCCGACGCCGGTGGTCGCACTCAATCGTGCAGTCGCGGTTGCCGAGGTGAGCGGTCCAGCGGTGGGGCTGGAACTACTTGCCGAGTTGGACCTCGATCGCTACTACCCGTTCCACGCGGTCCGTGCGGAGCTGCTGCTCCGGCTGCACCGGACAACCGAGGCGGCCCGGGCCTACGAGGCCGCGATCGCGAACACCGACAACGAAGCCGAGCAAGGCTACTTACGCGGTCGGCTTGCGACTATCCACGAATCGCCACCACCCTCGTGAGTCTTTTCGGAGTCCCTGGACTCCTAAAAGACTCACGAGGGTTGGTAGGCTCGTCGAGACGATGACTCAGAAATCCGACCTGCGCGCAGATTGCGCCAATTGCTTCGCACTCTGTTGCGTCGCACCGGCTTTCACGCGATCAGCCGATTTCGCCATCGACAAGAATGCAGGAACGCCCTGCCCGAATCTGGCCTCGGACTTCCGCTGCGGCATTCACACTCAGTTGCGGCAGAAAGGTTTTCGAGGCTGCACGGTGTACGACTGCTTCGGTGCCGGGCAGAAGGTCTCGCAGGTCAGTTATCTGGCCGTGAGCTGGAAGGACGCGCCTGATAGCGCTCGACAGATGTTCGACGTGTTCACAACGATGCGTCAGCTGCACGAATTGCTCTGGTATCTCGACGAGGCGCTGACACTTCCTGCGGCACGCACACTTCATGGCGAGATGCGGCGGCTGTTCGACGAAACCGAGCGATCGACGCGCGAGCCCGCACCCGACATTCTGGCAATCGACGTCGACGCGCGCCGCAGTGCGATCAACGCCCTGCTGTCGCAGACGAGCGAACTCGTGCGTGCAAAGTTTAGTAGCAGCAAGAACTTTCGCGGCGCTGACCTCATCGGCGCAAAACTGCGCAAGGCCGACCTGCGAGGTGCGAACCTGCGCGGCGCGTTGCTCATCGGCGCGAATCTCGCTGGTGCCGATCTACGAAACGCCGATGTGATCGGCGCCGATCTTCGCGGCGCGAACCTCGCAGGCGCCGATCTCACCGGCGTGATCTTCCTCGTCCAAGCCCAACTCGATGCGGCGACGGGTGACGCGAAAACCAGGTTGCACGACGGATTTCGTCGTCCCGAGCATTGGGGTTGTGGATAACCGATCACGGCTGTGGATAACCAAATTCACGGTTGCGCGATTTCGGCAATGCTGACAGCCATGACCAAGAACATCCCGCCCTTGCCGCCCTTCGACCCGACACCAGTAGTTCGCAACGCCGCCGACATGCATCGGCAATGGCGGATCTTGATGGGCGAGTGGGGTTTCGCCGAACGCACGCTGTGGTTCACGTTCATCGCCCCCGACGGCGAGGTGGTGAAAGTCCTACAGCAGATCGCCCAGATCCCACTCAAGCCCGATACTCGCACCTTGGACAACGTGATCACCGCGTGCACCGAATTCCTCGCCAGTTCCGCGATCGAAGACGGCTCCGCCGCATTCTTGTTGTCGAGACCGGGAAGCGCCCAGTTCACGTCCTCGGACCGCGCGTGGGCCAGTGGCCTCGTCAAGGCTGCGAAGCGCGGCAACCTGCGCCTACAGCCGATCCACTTGGCAACCGACGACGACGTTCGGGTATTCGCGGCCGACGACCTGATCGACTAGCGGGCCTTCGCGGCCTCGACGGCCTCGCGAATGGGTCCGACGTGCGGTGCGCCATGACCCGGAATCAAGCTGCCTGCATCGAGGGTCGCGATGACGTCCAGGGCCGAACGGGTCTCGGCTTCATCGTGATTGAAGAATCCGGGCAACAAATGCGGACCGTTGATTTTCGTCAGTGCATGACCGGTCACGAGCGCGTCACCGGTCGCGACAACGCCGACGGCAGGCAGAAAGTATGCGGTATGGCCAGATGTGTGTCCGGGCGTGGCGACAGGTGTCGGCGCGCCGGGTAGATCGAGGGCACCCGACGTCGGAAACGGTTGCGCGTGGCCGAGAACGGGCTTCTTCGATGCCCCGCCGCGGAGAATTCGCAACGACCACGGCAGCATTCCTGGTCGCCACAGTCGCTTGATTACGTCGAGTTCTGTTGCACCCTCGTGGAATTCGCCGTGAGCGTGCTTCGTCTCGGTATCCGACAGATATACCGGAGTGCCGTAGGTGCTGTGGAAATGGTTGACCGCACCGATGTGGTCGACGTGCGCGTGAGTCACCAGAATCGCGCGCACGTCCTCGGGCCGACCGCCGATGTCGCGGATCGATTCCTCTACCGCACCGGTATCGCCCGGATAGCCGGCATCGATCAGCGTCAGGTCCGTGCCGTCGCGAAGGAGGATCCAGTTGACGTCGGTGCCTCGAGCGCAAAACACTCCACTCGCGACCTCGGATACATCCGCCTTCGCCATCCGCTATCCCTCCGCTGGAGCCGCCGTGTAGGCAGCCAGAGTACGGTCCGCGGCGGCCTTCGCTGCGGCGGCGTCCTCCCCCGCTGCGATCGCGGCTGCACACCAACGGTCGTTGCTCAACGTCATGAACTCGGCGCCCGCTGCCGACATCGTCCATTCCATTCCCTCTTGCGGATCAACGGCGGCGCCGGACTCGAGATGCTTCGCGAGGCCGACGAAACTCAGATCCCAGCCGATGCCGACAGCACCGGGGCCGAACTCGGTCCAACGATCGTCAGGAAGGGCAATGTGATCGAGTGTGAACCGCGCCTTGTCGCCCTCGGCAGTCAGTCGCAACTCGATCCACGACACCTGGCCCCCGTATTCCCAAGTGGCGCTGAAGCTTTCCGGAGGACTGCACGATTCGATCGTGCCGCCCGCATTGCCCTCGAGTTGGTAGGTCCCACCGAGCACGAGGTCACCGCTGATCGGCAGGAACCACCGAGGAATTCGTTCCGGGTTGGTGCAGGCGTCCCAGAGATCTTCGACCGAGGTGTCGTAGACCTGGCTGATCGTCACGACGCTGGCGGTACCGGCCTCTATCGTGCGAGATCCCACTGCGCGGTCTACAGCGTTGATCTGGTGGTTGACGTCAACAAGCATCAGGATTCTCCCTTTAGTCGGCGCGCACGCTTCCCTCTCGCCACTTCGGTTGCGAGGGCATCGAGATGCGGGGTCCAGAAACGACGAAACTGATCGAGCCAGACATCCACGTCTCGGAGCGGATCGGAATTCACTGCGTACAGCCGACGCGTGCCTTCTGCCCTGACTGTCGCAAAGCCGCTGTCGCGCAGCACCTTCAGATGCTGCGACACAGCCGGCTGGCTGATCGTGAAATCGTCTTGAACCACGCTGCAAATGGCACCGGCGGTCATTTCACCGTCGGCCAACGCCTCGAGAATCCGGCGCCTTACCGGATCGCCGAGTATGTCGAAAGCGTGCACAATTCAGTTCTATCAGCTTGCACTTATATAAGTCAAAGGTTATTTAACCGGTGGACATTCCCGGTCGCCGACGAGGAAGTTCGCCTTGAGATCGGCAACGTTGGGCAAATGGATGAGCTCGGCGTCGGATACTCGCGCCGTGACCCCGCGGAGTACAGCGTTTTGAGCCTCGAGACCGAACTCGACCGGCGACGCACCAGGCGCGGTCGGCGCGCCGGGAATGGCGATATCACCAGGATTCTTGTTGATGTAGGTCATCCCCTGGGCCTGCAGATAGGTCGTCGCGTCATAGACGTTGAGCGTGAGACCCTCGATTTCGATCTCGTTGGTCGACGGGTCGTCGTCGCCGGCTGTGAGCATCAAGGTCACGGTCTGGCCGAACAGCGTCGCCTTCTCGGTCAAACACACCGAGTTCGCATAGCCGTGGCCGATCAGGAAGGTCGCCACCCATTCGTCGTAATTTTCGCTATTGGCATTGCGAACCGGAATGGCGCGAACAATCGCGCCGACCTGATCGGTGGTCAAACCGCTCGCGGTGAGTCCACCCGACGTCGAGGTCGCGACGTACGAAGCGGCCAGCGCCCCGCGAAACATCGTGAGACCGATTCCTGCGACAAGCGCGAACGCAAGGCCAGCGGCGATCGAGGTGCGCCCCCAACGAGTCCGGTATACGACTTCTTCGGATTCTTCGATCATCGGGTGACCCCCACGATGCCGAGCGGCGCGGTCACCGCTGGGCGTCCGGGACCGGTAGTGACTTTTGCTGTGGCGGCCGTCAGGTCCAAGTTGGCCGCTGGAAGTGAGGCTGGCAATGGCACACCGTGGTCGATGAAAACTGCCACCAGCGGCAATAGTGTGTTGATTTGCAGGCAGGGCCCGAACCCGCCTAGCGCGCTTTCCGCGGTCGGCCGGAACGTGTCGGCAACCAACGCGAGCAGTTCGTCCAACCGGCCGCCGAACACTCCTGCGTAGCCCACCGCGAGTGAATAGAACGTGTCCGCGGTAACGCACAGGGCAAGCGACTTCACATCGATCCAGAGCTCGACAGCTGTTCCTGGGTCGTCGTTCCCGACCACTGCGGCGTTGCTTTCGTCGGTGCCGTTGAAGTTTTTGATGACGAAGGCGTGGTCGGGCCGCACGCTGGAAATGGTCACATCGTCGAGCTCGATCTTGTTGACGCGCAGATACACCGTGGTCGGCGGCGACATCGAACCGTCCGCAAGGAGAATCGGCGAGCGAGGAACAACCTTCTGAAAGCCGGCGATCCGTGCGCGGGGTGCCTGAATCTTCACCGGTGTTCCGCTCGGGATATAGCCGATGGATTCAGGCGCCGGAGGTGGCGGAAGCTCGCGGAAACCGAGTGCAGTCGCGATGTTTCCAGGGCCGTACGCCGTCGCAGCGACGACCGAGGCGATGCCCACGATGGTCAACATTCGCATCCACAACCCGCGGGCCGAGGACATCCGATCGATCATGCGGACGACTCACTCGGCTTCGGGGCCCCGGCGGTGGCGTCCGCAAGTTCGTCGCTCGGTGTGCTCTCGGTCGCTTCGGCAGCCCGACGCTTACGGCGCTTCGTCGGACCCCAGCACAACACCATCGCGCTCCCGACGATGCCGAAGAACATCCCGACGAAGAGCCCGCCAAGATTCGAGATCACGAAGGACACGACCGCCAGCAACAGCCCGATCAGCCCAGCAAAGAACCGTTGACTCGGTGCCAGCCACGCGGCGATACCGCACAGGATCAGACCGCCGCCCGACAGCCAACCACCGAAACCGGTGAGCCCGGCGGAGAACATCAACTGCAAACCAACCAGCGACAACTTGAGGATCGCCCAGCCGCCGACGATCATCCATAGTCCGCCCCAGAATGGCCGACTTCGCCGAAAGCCCCGAAACCAGTGGAGCGCCAGCCGAAGTCGCTCTCTCGCGATCAGCAATTTTCCACCTCGCCCGGCTTGATGGACGCGTTGAACACCGGCGCCTCGAGGGATCCGAGAATGCTCGCGCCGAGCGCTGTGCCGCTGACATCGTTGAGGACCGCTGTTCCGTTGCCCGCATCGAAGCCGAAACCGCCCGGCTGGCCGCCGAGGTTCTGGCCGCTGACCTCCAAGTCGTCAGCGGACTTGCCGATGAAAGCGTTGGAGATCTTCACATCGTGGGCAACGAGATCGGTGACGTCGAATTGCACGTTCGCACCGGTCGCAAGCTGGTCCAGGCCTGGGGGAACGCTCAACACGACGGAGTAGGTCGCGCCCAGAATTGCCTGCTTCGCGATGATGCATACGCCGTCGATCTGACCGTTGCCGATTGCAGCGTGCAACAACGCAGTCGGGTTCAACGAACCGTCCTCGTTCTTGACGTTGGCGGATGCCATCACGATGCCCAAACCATCTGCCGCCACGCTGTTGATATGCAAGCTGATCGGCTGGTTTGCCAGGTTGAAGTTCGCGGCGAGTGCACCATTGCCGATTGCCGCTGCCATTCCACCGATGGCCAAGAAGCTCGGCACGATGATCGACGCGCCACGGCCCCAGCGCGTACCGACCTGCGCGTCGCCGTCGGCTGCATCGAGAACGGTGCTGTTCCATGTCTTGATCGATTTCGTTGTCGTCTGGCGCGACGCTGCGACGTATTTCGACGCCGCGTCTTGCGCGCTCGACACCCATCGACGAACGAGTGGTGGCTGCGTCTCCTCGACCACCTTCGTGGACACGCCTGGGTCGGCCGTTTCGTCGATCATTGTCAAACCCTCTCCGTAAACGATCCGCTGCCCGTTGGGGCCGTAAGCTGTTCTGCGCCTTCGTCGGTGTCGTCAGCAGGAAGCGACCAGCCGAAGGCGAGGCAGCCACCGATGATTCCCGCCATCATGCCCACGACGAATCCGCCGAGGTTCGACACCGGAAACGATATGAGCGAGATGATGACCGCCACAATTGCCGCGCCGTACCGCAGTTTCGGCCGGAACCACAGGCAGAGCCCTGTGACGATCAGAATCAGACTGCATAGATAGCCGCCGATACCGCCGATACCGGCGTGAATGATGTCCGTAACGGGACCGAGCGGTAGCCAGCCGATGATGGCGCCGCCCGCCATGACGAACAGCCCGCCCCAAAACGGGCGGGTCCAACGAAATTCCCTGAAGCGAATCCACAATTTCTTCATGGCGTCACCTCAGTAGCATTCGTTGTGTTCGACGCCGCGACCGTGGCCAAGCTTGGGAATCCCGATACCGTTCAGCTTCGCGGTACCGGAGATCAATGCGCCCTTCGCGGTTGCCTGCAAGCCACCCATCTTGACGACGCCGGGGATGTTCAAGCCCATCGTGCCCGGGCGGCCGCCAACCTCGGAGGCGTCCACATTGATAGCACCGGGCGCCTCGATATTGCTGCCGGTCGCATCCGGATCCTTGCCGTCTTTGGTGCGGCTCTTCATCGACACACCCTTGATGAACATCTCGGCGGCGCTGGCCTTCATGTCTTCGACAACGGTCTCACCGCTCGTGTGAATCTGCAGTGTGTTGGTGCCGATGAAGGGGAAGGTCAATACGAGCGACAGGCACATGCCGTCCTCGAGCGTGGCTTCCGGAAGGCCCGCGACAAGCACCGGTTTCGTCGCCCCGTCCTTCATCTCGATCGTCGACGGATAGGCCGTCAGGCCCTTCGCTGCGACCGCCGGACCGCCGTTCGACGACAGCTTGAAGTCTTGTCCGCTCACGGCAAGACGCAGCGGCATCACACCCTGGATCGTCATGATCGTGAGGATTCCGACGCCGAGGAGGGCAGGGAGCAGCAAGATGAAGCAGCGCCGCCACCGCGTCTTACCGCGGTCCTTCTTCTGCATTCCCCGGCCTTCCGCTAGCCATAGATTTGCGGTCAACATACCGTGGGGATCAGCTGCGACGACGCAGATTGCCGAGAATTCGGGTTACGTCATCCGCTCAGCCGATAGTCCGAGCGACCCACTTGGGGATTTCCTTCGCCTTTCCTGCAGCGCGCGCGATCTTGTGGTTGCGGCCAAGTAGCAGGCGGAGCTGCAGCTCGCTCTCGGTCCAGAAGGCCGACCGCGGCGACGACGTCCACGTCTCGTGGAACAGCTTTTTCGTCGCTGCAACGGAATCCGGTGAGCGAGTGGCAATCTCAGCAGCGAGGACCTTCGCGGCGGCAAGCGGATCCGGACCGACCTCGGTGACCAACCCCAGCTCTTTCGCGCGATTGCCGTCGAATATCTCAGCGGTCATCGTCAACCGCTTGGCGACATCCATGCCGACCAACTCGCGCAGCGTGACCGATCCGGTCATGTCGGGAATCAGGCCCCACTTGGCCTCCATCACCGAGAACTGGCAGTCGGCGGTGGTGAAGCGGAAGTCGGCAGCGAGGGCGAGCTGAAAACCGCCGCCGAAGCAATAGCCGTGGGTCACGGCGAACACCGGAACTGGCATCTCGCGCCAGGCCCAGCACGCCTTTTGATACAGGTTCGTGGTTTGCACCGGCAGCTTGGCGAACCCCTTCACCTGACCGACCTGGTCTTTCGACACCGCCGCGAAATCCAGGCCGCTGCAGAACGCGGGACCGTCACCGCGAAGGATCACCGCCCGGACCGAAGTGTCCTTGGCGATCTCGCCGGGGACCGAGGCGAGCTCCTTGAACATCGGCAGATCGAGAGCGTTCATCTTGTCTGCGCGGTTGAGGGTTGCGTAAGCGATTCCGTCGACTGTCTCGACGGTGATGCGATCCGACATCGCGCCACAATATCCGACCGAAGATCGGGCTAGCGGTCAGGAATGCTCGGAGATCAACACCGCAACGGTGTCGCGCTTCAAGGCCTTGAAGACGTGGGCTTCGTCGCCGGGATAGGCAATGTAATCGCCTGGCCGAAGCTCGATCGGCTCGTCTGCGAGGCCGATCAGTGCCGCGCCGTGACTGATGACGACATGCTCGACGACCCCCGGCGTGTGCGGATCCGACAGGCGCGGCTCGCCGGGCTGCGCGGTGATCAGATAGATGTCGCGTCTGGCGTTCGGCGGGCACGACGCGAGCAAGGTCGCGACGTAGTCTGCGCGGTCGGACGCGATCGATGGGCCCTCCCCCGCACGAATGACCTGAACGTTCGGTCGCGGGGGCTCGACCAGCCGTGCGAACGGCACATCGAGCGTCACGCTCAACGCCCACAGGGTCTCGACGCTGGGGTTGCCTGCGCCCGATTCCAGTTGCGAGAGAGTTGATTTGGCAATACCGGCCCGCCGTGCGACTTCGGCGAGCGAGAGTCCGGCACGACGGCGTTCGCGCTGCAACGACTGCGCGATCACGTCGAGCGGGGCACCCTTGGATTCGACCATTCGTTCATCATAGACTCCGCTTCGTACGATCTGGCGAACCTTTCACGAGCCTGTCGAAATCGGCTACGCGCGTTCGTGTAGTGGGTGACGGGATGCCACCGGGCTACCGATTCGAGAAGGAGAACTCGCGATGCGCACGATCAGCGTCACCATGAACGTCACCCTCGACGGAGTGGTCCAGGGCCTGGGTCGCCCGGACGAAGACACTCGAAACGGCTTCGTCCACGGCGGCTGGGGCGCCAACTACCAGGACGACATCCTCATGCAAGAAATGGGTCGCGGAATGGCAGAGCCCGGCGAAATACTGTTCGGGCGGCGCACCTGGGAAGACTTCATCGGCGCGTGGTCGACCCAGACCGACGGCAACCCGTTCACCGAGCACATGAACGCGGTGCAGAAGTACGTCGTGTCAAGTTCACTCGCAGCCGCCGATGCGTGGCAGAACTCGACCCTGTTGGCTGGCGACGCAGTGCAGTCGGTCGGCGCACTCAAAGCCACGCCGGGCCCGAAACTCAACGTGATCGGTAGCGCGGCGCTCGTGCGTAGCCTGCATGCCGCAGGCCTGCTCGACTCCTACACCCTGGTGATTCACCCACTGGTACTCGGCAGTGGCGCGCGGCTATTCGACAAAACGTCGCCCCGGGTCGGATTCGAGCTCGTGCGGAGCGTCCCGACCACCGCAGGCGTGATCGTCGCGACCTACGAACGTTCGCTGTAGAAGACTAGTTGTTCGACTTGACGAACGACACCAAAGCGTTCAACATGGACTACCATGCGTACGATTTGGCGAACACTTGGCCGCGAAGGAATTCGGGACATCGCACCGGTCTGTCTGGCCAGCGGCGTGGTCGGCGCATCGTTCGGCGCGATCACGGTCGGCGCGGGCCTCCCCCTCTGGCTACCCGTTCTGCTGTCGTTCGTCGTCTTCGGCGGCGCGTCCCAATTCCTGTTCATCGGAATCATCGCCGCAGGTGGCAGTCCAATTGCCGCCGTCGTCGCCGGGTTGCTGGTCAATTCTCGGCATCTCCCATTCGGCATGGCGCTCGGCGATGTCTTCGGATCGGGGCTGCTGCGTCGAATCGCAGGTAGCCACCTGATGATCGACGAGTCGGTCGCATTCGCACTCGCCGAACGCAACCCCGACCGGCGCAGCGCCGCCTACTGGGCGTGTGGCCTCGGCTTGTTCGTGTGCTGGAACACGGGGGTGCTGCTCGGTACCGTCGGCGGCACGATCATCGGCGACCCCAACGCCTTCGGCCTCGACGCCGCCTTCCCAGCGGTGCTGCTCGCTCTTGTCTTGCCCGCACTTCGCGACGTCGTGACAATGCGTGCCGCGTTGATCGGCGCACTGATCGCCCTCGCGACCTCGATGTTCCTGCCCGCCGGACTTCCCGTCCTCCTCGGCCTCGCCGGTTTGGGTGTTGCCGTTCCTCGCACGAAGGTGCCCGCATGAACACCACATCGTCATTGTTGATCGCTACGGCCGTGCTCGGCGCAGGGACGTTCGCGTTTCGCTTCGCCGGACCGCTCCTGCGCAGGCGCGTCCACCTCTCGAGTGAGGCCGAGCGACTGATGAGCGTCGCCGCCGTCGTGCTCCTCACCGCCTTGGTGGCAACCGCCGCTCTCACCGACGGGCACGAATTCGTGGGCCTCGCCAGACCCGCAGGCGTCGCAGTAGGCGGATTCCTCGCCTGGCGCAAAGCGCCTCTCGTCGTGGTGGTAGTCGCCGCCGCAGCGACTGCCGCCGGACTTCGGTTGTGTGGAGTGCGTTGACCGAACCACTTATGTCGATTCGTCGCACCCAGTCTCGACGTCCCGATCGAAAGCTCAACTTCGACCGGAGGCAGCAATTCACATGGACGACATCAACTTCCTAGCCGTCGGGGCAGCGACGATCGTTGCATTCGTATCGGCGTCGGTGTTCTACAGCGTTTTTGCCGCGCAGTTACAAGCCGTGAGTTCGGCAGCCAACCCAACCGAGCGCCCGCCGGCGTGGAAGATGCTGGTCGAGATCGCCCGCTGTGTCGTGCTCACAACGATTTTCGCAGGGATTGCCGCAGAGATCGGCGTCGACGGAATCGGCGGAGCAGTGCTTCTGGCACTCGTGCTGTTCATCGGCTTCCCCGCAATGCTGTGGACCGGCGCGATGCTGTGGGAGAACACGCCTTGGCGGCTCGCCGCACTGCACGGCGGCGACTGGTTGCTGAAACTGTTGTTGATCGCGGTGGTCATCGGCCTTTGGCGCTGAGGATGTTGGCACCTGCGATGATGGCCCGCAGCGCCGAATCTGTTGGGCTGTCGGAGATTGCGATGGCCCAGTGCCGCCGCCCGTCATGCTCGCAATGCACGAATGTCGCGGTTCCCTCGGCGACCGGTCGCTGGTGAAAGGCGAGAATCTCGACGCCGTGGCCGGCCTCGTGCAGGAATGTGGTCAGGGCGGCAATCGGTCCGGTGGCGGCAGTGCTGAAAGCCGCGACCCTGCCGTCGATGTCGAGAATGCCGTCGTAGGAACGCATTCCGGCGATGCCAGGCGAGACCGACCACTCGCGCAAGCGCATCGGACCGGAGGTCGGGCTATAGCGCTCGAGGAATTCCGACCAGCTGATGCCGGCAGTTTCCGCCTGCAGAGTGCGCGGGCTGGCGATCCCGAAACGGGCTGTGAATGGATCGGTAGAACGAGTGATGGTGTTCATCGAAGCGGGCTTCCATCGAGAAGGAAGGACCGAAACGCAGCAACAACCCGCAACGGGGGTCGGTCCGAATCAGACCCCGCTGCGGCTGTCTACTACGAGCACGCGCTTCATGGGACGAAAGCATAGAGACCCGCGCGCCTTCCTGCAAACCAAATTCGGTCATGGCACCCTGAGGTATGGGTTCGGGAAAGCGGTTTTCGGCGGCGCTTGCTGCCGTGCTGATGGCTGCAGGTTGCACAATCCCGACCGATGCGGACCGATCTGGGTTCGCCGCGCCGTTGCCGTCGACGGTTCCGTCCGCGCCGTCGACCACAACTCCCCCGCCATCGACTTCGACCACGCAGTCGACGACAACGACAACCACCACCACGTCAGCGCCGCCCTCGACCACGACTCCCGCTGCCGCGCCGACCTGCGCAGCGTCGGCTGCGACGCTCGATTGCGATATGCAACAGCGCATTTCGGCTGCCAACGACTACATCGCCGCACGGCCGGGAACGGTCGGGTACGTGCTGCGCGACCGTGTAACCGGCGCCGTCTATCAGAACGACAACGCCGCGACGCACGTCTGGACCGCATCGACGATCAAGCTGGCCATCACCGTCGACCTGTTCACTCGCAACCGCGCGGGCGAGATCGCACTGACACCAACGGACCGCGCCCAGATTCAGCAGATGCTGCATTCGTCGGACAACGACGCCGCCGATGCACTCTGGATTCGTTACGGCGGGGACGATCACGCATCCTTCAACAACAACTTCCCCAAGTACGGAATGACCGACCTCGCACCGCAACCCGGTTTCAGCGAGATCAACCCGTATTGGGGCTTCCAGAAGTGCACGCCCGCCGACCTCGATCGGCTCATGCAATACGTGCTGACGCAACTGAATCCGACCGACAGGGCGTTCATCGTCAAAGAACTGCAGAACGTCGACCCGAACCAGCAGTGGGGTGTTTGGGGAGCCGGACCGGCGGCGCAGCCCGGCAACAAGGACGGCTGGTCCGAGGAGGACAGCGGGTGGATCATCAACTCCGTCGGTTTCGCGGGCCCAGGCCAGCGTTACACGCTCGCGATCATGAATTCGCTTGGTGGCGAAGGTGATTACGACGACGGGACAGTGACCGACTCGCAGGTCGCGCAGATTCTGCTGTCGGGACGCGCCTAGCGTCAGTCGGCGCGCGGTCGCAGCATCGCGGGGTGCAGCAATCGGGCATCACCACGAGTGAACAGCTGCGCCGGACGCCCACCCTGTCTCGTCATGCGGTCGGTGGGTGTGACGAATCCCGCTGTGCTGGTTACCTTGCGATGAAAATTGCGCGGGTCCAACGTCGTGTCCCAGACCGTTTCGTACACTCGGCGCAGCTCCGCAATGGTGAACTCGTTGCCGCAGAACGCAGTTGCGAGCGGGGAGTACTCGAGTTTGTCCCTCGCCCGTTCGACGCCGTCGGCCAGGATCTGCCGATGATCGAATGCGAGTCGCGTCGGGTCCGACATCGCGTCCGTCACCGTGACCAGGCGCGCTGCCGCCGCGTCCGTACCGGGAACTGGCTCGGGCAGCGTCGGCGCGAGGGCCAGATACGCGGTCGTGACCACCCGCCCACGCGGATCACGTTTCGGTGCACCATAAGTCGCGAGCTGTTCGAGATGAACGTGATCGACGGTCACTCCCGTCTCCTCCGCCAGCTCTCTGGCTGCGGCAGCGGGAAGGTCTTCGTTCTCCAGCACGAAACCACCGGGTAGGGCAAGCCCGCCGCGATACGGCGCCACACCCCGCTCAACGAGAAGCACCGCCAGGCGTTCCTGCCAGATCGTCAAAACGACGAGGTCGACGGCAACAGCGGCGTTCAGTCTCAGCGGCACAGCCGAATCATAATCGTCATCTTGACGATAACTCAACCTTCGAGTTATCGTCATGTTGACGAAAAGGAGGTTGTCATGGCTGACATCACGAAGTTCTGGTTCCTGCGCCACCTGCGCGCAAACGCGACCGCGCACATCCGCCACCTCAACAGGGCACGCCTGTCGCACGACGGCGCTGGGCAGGCATTCTGGTTTCGCCCACTCAATGCGGCGCTGAGCGAGGTGCCTGTCGACGACCGGGAGCAACCGTTGTTGTTCCACGCCCGCACGGTCGACTTTCAAGACGTGACGGTGCAAGCGACGATCACCTACCGCGTCGCCGATCCCGCCCTCGCCGCCACACGCATCGACTTCGGGATCGACCCCGATACCGGTGCATGGCGGTCGAGGCCGCTCGAACAGGTCGGCGGGCTGCTGACCGAACTCGCCCAGCAACACGCGCTGGAACTACTCGGTCGGATGACACTGCCGCAGGCACTCGCGGAGGGCATGGCGGCAGTACGCGATCGGATCACGTCCGGACTTACCGCGGACCAGCGCATCGCAGACACGGGGCTCGCGATCATCGACATTCGGGTCGTGGCCGTCCGCGCCGAAGCAGACGTCGAACGTGCGTTGCAGACACCGACGCGCGAACGGGTGCAACAGGATTCGGACAAGGCGACATTCGAACGGCGGGCACTTGCCGTCGAGCGGGAGCGGGCCATCGCGGAGAACGAGCTGCAGAACCAGATCGAACTCGCCAAGCGGGAAGAGCAGCTCGTCACTCAGAAGGGCCAGAACGAGCGCAAACGCGCGACCGAGCACGCAGCAGCGAAGTGGGTGGAAGCCGAATCGAAGGCAGACCAACAACGGCTCCTCGCCGACGCCGAAGCACAGGCCACCCGAGTTGTCGGGCTGGCCCAAGCCGAGACCGAGGCCGCACGTCTCGGCGCGTACCGCGACCTCGACAACACCACTGTGCTCGCCTTGGCGCTGAAGGAGATCGCGGGCAATCTGCCCAACATCGGCACCCTGAACCTGACCCCGGATGTGCTCACCGAAGTGCTGACCGGGCTCACCGCAGGAAGGCAATGAGATGACGCTCGCGCCGCGCGCCGTGGTGGTTCATCGTCGTACCGAACTCGACGACCTGCTCGGCCGGCATGGGACGCTCCAGCAGGCAGCGTTCTTCCTCGCCGGCCGCGGTCGGACGTTGGATGCGGTGCAGGCACGCCACGACGCGCAGCTCGCGGCATTGGCGGCAGCGTCGGCGGCGATCCCGCTCGATTGGCGGCGGGGCCAGGTCGAGCGGGAGGACCTCAGCCGATTCGTGTTCGGTGCCGAAGACATCGTCGTCGCCGTCGGGCAGGACGGGCTGGTCGCCAACGTGGCGAAGTACTTGGACGGCCAAACCGTCGTCGGAGTCAATCCCGACCCGGACCGAAACCCGGGGGTGCTGGTACCGCACGGTCCGGCGGAGATCGGTCGCGTGTTGCCGAAGGCCGGCGCCACCAGCGCGCAAATTCAGTCGCGCACGATGGTGCACGCCGAGCTCGACGACGGTCAGACCTTGAGTGCACTCAACGAGATCTACGTCGGACATCCCAGCCACCAGTCCGCCCGCTATCGGATTGCGACACACGACGGCGCGGTGGAGCGACATTCGTCGTCGGGTGTGTTGATCGGGTCCGGTACCGGCGCGACCGGCTGGTGCCGGTCGGTGTGGCGCGAGCGCGCGAGCGAGATGGTGCTGCCGAAGCCGAACAAACAGCAGCTCTGCTGGTTCGTTCGTGAAGCGTGGCCATCCCCCGCAACCGGGACCGATCACACCGAAGGGCTGCTCGAAGGTCGGCAACAGCTGTCGATCATCGCCGAGTCCGACCTCGTCGTCTTCGGCGATGGAATCGAGTCCGATTCGCTGTCGCTCTCGTGGGGGCAGCAGGTGATGATCACGGTGTCACCGCGCCGATTACGGCTCCTTGTCTAGTCCGTCCGGTGTTCGCAGGTCCGCGATCAGGTCGAGAACCTGGTGCAAGTTGGACCGAAGTGGGCGCAGGCGGGACAGGGAAATGATTCGCTCCAGCAGCGGCGCGACCCGGCGAACCAGCATGCGGGTCCGCCGCTGACCTGAACTCGAATCGTGGACCCAGAACAGCACGACGCCCATGTGAGCGAGCCACAACAAGTCCGGCAGTTCGTCGAGCAGGCGTTTGTCGGCCTTGATCCGCGAACCGTCGACGACACTGCGCATGATGTCCGTCGACGCTTGGCGGGCTGGGAGACTGTCCGCGCTGAACGGACTCAACGGGCTCGACGGATCAGCTGCGGTGACGAAGAACTTCCCTGCGAACTGGTGATAAGGCTCTGCAACGTCGATGAATGCGGTCGTCGCGATCAGCCACCGGTCTGCCAACGACTCGGAAGGCCCGAGCTTCCCACGGACCGCGGCTTCGTGCAGGGTTTGAATCTGCGTATAGAAGCCCTGGACCAGATGGTCCTTGGAAGCGAAGTAGTAGTACGCGTTGCCGAGGCTGACGCCGGCTTCCCCGGCGACAGCTCGCATCGTCGTCTTCTCGTAGCCCTTTTCCTCGAACAAGCGCATCGCCGCGTCGACGATGCGCTGTCGAGTCTCTTCCCCACGCGAGGTCGGTGAGATCACAAAATCAGCCTGCTTGCGGAGCCGGGCCGTGCGCCTGATAGCTGGGTGGTGCCCACGGAGCCATCATCATGGGCGCAGCCGGACCTTGCTTGGCGACTCGCCGATTCCGCTTCATCCGCGTGAGAACGAAGAGATTGAAGAAGTGCATGGCACCGAGAACGAGCGACACGCCACCGAGCTTGAGCGCCAGCGCCTCGAACCCCTGGCGTGCGGTGTCTAGATCGCCACTGACCTTCAGGGTGAGGGCGATGTAGCCGAAGTTGATGAGCCAGAACCCGACGACGAGTAAGTGGTTCACCGCGTTCGCAACGTCTTTGTCGCCGTCGAAGACCTCTTCGAGGAACATGCCGCCGTGCCGGTAGAGCGTGCGCGCGATATAGAACGTCAACGCCAAGCTGACGGTGGTGTAGATGGCGTAAGCGATAACTGCGCTCATGACGATGCGCCTTCCCCTAGTTTTGAACGTGTTCAACTAGAGTAGCACCAAGTTGAACATGTTCAAGTACTAGCGAAAAGCGCAGGTCAGGATACGCGTCGAGCCCATCCGCGGGTCAGTGCGGTGAATTCGGCCTGATTCAACGTTGGTCCGAGGAGTTCGAGAACCGCTGCCGAATCATCGATGCTGTCGAGCATCGCGCGGACGGCGCTGAAAACAGCTTCTTCTCGGGTCCGTGACGGGTAGTAGAAGTACGCCCGCTGCCTTTTCTCCCGTTCGACCCAACCCTTCTGGTGCAGGTGGGTAACTACGGTCAAGACGGTGGTGTACGCGAGCTGTCTCGAGGTGCTGAGGCGATCGACAAGGTCGTGGACCGAAAGCTTGTCCGTCGACGACCACAGTTGTTCCATCGCCTCGGCTTCGAGTTCGCCGAGTCCAAACATGACCGGGGCCTACGCGGCCGGTGCGATCAGCTGAATGCCACGCTGGACCAGCCAGATCAACGGATCGGTCTTGGTACCGTCCGGCGCCCAGATTTCGAAGTGCAGGTGCGGGCCGGTGGACTGACCACGGTTACCGATCGTCGCGATGAGATCGCCCGCACGGACCTTCTGTCCGGCCGCAACCATCATCTCGTTGACATGGCCGTAAACAGCGATCGTGCCGTCGTCCTGCTGGACGCGGACCCACAAGCCGAAGCCCGAGGCCGGGCCGGCTTCGATGACCGTTCCATCCGCGGCGGACACGATCGGGGTACCGATCGGCCCCGCAAGGTCGATTCCGGCGTGCATGGCGCCCCAGCGCTGCCCGAAGGTGGATGTCAGGATGCCTGCAGTCGGCTGCACAGCGTGCGGACGACGTGCTTCGGCTTCCAGTGCCGCCTTGGCTTCCTCGGCGACCTTGCCAGCCTTCCACGCAACCCAGTCCGTCTGATCTGCCCGAAGGACCGTCTCGTCAACCGGAGCGGCCGCTTCGGCAGCCTTCACGTCCTGCTCGCTCAGCGGAAGCGCGGTCGCGGACGACGCACCGAGCATCGCGCTGACTGCAACAGACGCTGCAAGCACACGACGGGTGGTGCGACGACGTGCCGCGCGATTGGTGGTCGGCTCGCAATCAGCAATGGACGACTTCGCATGAATCCGATTAGGTAACGAAACAATCTCAAACATGAAATGAACCGTACAACTATTCGACATAGTAGTTGTAATTTGATCGTGATAAATGGCGCTTCAATGTCCGATTTCCGGGTGTTCTGCAGGTCCAATCTTCCGTTCCAAAAAGGTCTGCCTACCAGGGACGATGCCGATCAGCGGAAACCAAGATCGAATAGTGATTTGTATTCTGAGTCACATATCGCTCAGATAACGCTATAGCGGCCGATTTCGGCCACAAAACGCTCATGAAGGGCGCTTTGGCGCTAGCTCGCCGTCACCGGGCCTCTGACCTGGCAATTCTCCGCGCGACGAGCGAGCAATCGCGCAAATTGCCGTTGTGACCGCCGTCACCAATTGGATCGAATTCTGCTGGATTGACCGCCGAATTGCGCAAGAGAAAAGCCATTCTTCGGTGAAAACAATCGGCGTGCTGACCAATGCTTGATGCGGGCGGCATGATCACCGTCGACCAACTCTGAACTACTACCGATCGGATGGCACGGCCGGCGTTACGCTGCTGTCCATGCCAAATTTTGCACTCCGTTCGGTGGCCGTGGCCACCACCGCCATCGCCCTGACGCTGCCGCTCGCCGGGTGCGGAAACGACTCCAAGGATTCGTCCTCGTCCAGCGCGAAGACGACCAGTGCGGCCAAGTCGAGCAATTCGGCAAAGCCGTCGAAGACCGGCAGCAAGCTCATTCCTCGGACCACGGAACAACCAGATTCCGGCTCTAATCAGACGATCGCCGACTACATCAAAGCCAACAACATCACCGAGGTCGTTCAGCATCGCGGCGACCCGGGGGCGCCCACGCTCGACCTGCCGGTGCCCGAGAACTGGAAGGACGCGAGCGCGGACGCACCGGACTGGGCATACGCCGCGATCGTCTACGACGGACCGGACGCCGGCGCTTACACCGCGAGTGTCATCGTCCTTATGTCGAAGCTCACGGGCGATGTCGACGCCGCCAGCTGCTCCAGTACGCGCCGGGTGAGCTGAAGAACCTTCCCGGTTACGAACCGCTCGGCGACGGCGCCGAGGACACCCTCGACGGCTTCCAGGGCTACGAACTGGCGGGCAATTACACCGGTGACGACGGAAAGAAGCTGGTCTCGGCCCAGAAGACCGTGATAGTCCCGGCAGACGACGGTGTGTTCATCATTCAGTTCAACGCAGACGGCGCCGACGAGCAGATCGACGCCCTCAAGGAGGTGACCACCTTCATCGACGACAACGTCAAGATCAAGCCAGCTTGATTCTGCGTTGTAGCGTGATCGGGGCTCCATCCCTGGGAAACGGCATGGAACTGAACGACCACGGGATTCGATAGTCGCTGGGAACCGTCCACTCGAAGTTGCGCAACATCGCGTCGAGGATGGTCTTCACTTCGAGCATGCCGAAGTGCATCCCTATGCATTTGTGCGCGCCTGCACCGAACGGCATCCACGCGTAGCGATGCGACTTGTCCTCGCGGCGTTTCTCGCTGAATCGGTCAGGATCGAAGCGTTGGGGGTCGGACCAGTACTCCGGCAGCAGATGATTGACCCAGTGGTCGACACTGACCATCACGCCGGCTGGCACGTACCGACCGAGAATCTCTGTGTCTTTCACCGTCTTGCGCACCAAACCGGGCACGGGAGCGACGAGCCGCAGGCATTCCTTGATCACCAGTTCCAGGGTCGGCATCCCCTCCAACCCGACCATGTCCAGCGGTGCATCGCCGCGAGCCAGTGCCTCGGCGCGCGCTCGCTCCTGCCATTCCGGGTGTTTGCCGAGGTAGTAGGCGGCGGTGGTCGCGGTCGTCGTCGACGTGTCGTGGGCAGCCATGACAAGGAAGATCATGTGGTTGACGACGTCGGCGTCGCTGAACCGGCGGCCGTCCTCGGTTTGCGCATGGCACAACGCGGAGAACATGTCGTCTTCTCTGGATGCACGCTTGGTCGGCAACATCCGATAGAAGTACTCCTCGAGCACCTTGCGACCCTGCAGACCTCTGCGCCAATTTCCGCCCGGCACCGGATGACGGACGACGGCCAACGCCGCGTGAGTACAGGCGATGAAGGCGTCGTTGAGTCGGTCTCGTTCCGGCCCAACGTCGGCGTCCATGAAGATTTCAGCGGCGATGTCGAGCGTCATTGCTTTGATCGTCGGATAGCTGGGCAGTTGCCGATTCGGCTCCCACTGGCCGACTGCGTCGTCGACGAGCCGTGTGAGGTCGTGGAAGTACGCAGCCAGCCGATCTCGCGTGAATGCGTGCTGCATCAGGCGACGATGAAACATGTGCTCCTCGAACTGCAGCAACAGCAGTCCGCGAGGAAAGAACGGTCCGATGTAGTAGTCCCAGCCCTGGCCGAAGGCTTTGTCTTTGTTGTTGACGACGACCTGCGTCGCGTCGGGGCCAGTCACGAGGACGGTCTTGTTGCCGAGCGGTTTCTCCCACGAGACCGGCCCGTACTTGCGGTAGAGGTCCAACTGTTGGGCTGGGCCCCAACGCAACCAGCCGAGACCGTGACCGATGAACGGCATACCGAGATCGCCGACGACCGGTTGCAGACCGCTCCCCCGCGGGGGCTTCGCGAGTATCGCCGCGCGTTCTGGCGTCATCGCCGCCAATGCGATATCGAGCGGTCGATTGCGCGGAATCTCGAAGAACTGACGATTCTCGCTGCCGAGATCGACAGGTCCGTGCTGGGCGATTACCACGCTCGACCTCCGCGACAACGGGCGACGTTGCCCGTAAAGTACATCTCGCACATTACGTCTGGGAGGACGCCGTGACAAGAGTGCGCACCACCGTGTCGGGCCGCGGCCGCGGCAGGCCACCAGGTCCGCCGGTCGATCCAGCGGTCCGTCGCGAGGAGATTTTGGACGCGGCCGAGCGGGTTATCGCGCGCACCGGTGCAGAACTGTCGTTCGCCGACATCGCAACCGAGGCCGGATTCGCCCGGACCGCCATCTACGCGGCCTTCGCCGACCGACCTACCTTGGTACATGAACTAGCCGAACGGCACACGCAGCGAATCATTCTGCAAGCCAACGAGATTCTTGCGCAGCCTCGACCTGTCAAGGAACTGCTCGCCGAACTGATCGACTTGATCAGCGGATTCGTCGAGGACAACTCCAGGCTGCATTTCCTTTTGATGCAAGCCTTCTACGTCGACGAGCCCAGCGGTCATGGTCGGCCGCTCTTCACCCGGACCGCCGACTGGGCGACTCTCGTCTTCGAGGCGTTGTTCGACCGACTCGGCGCCGACCCCGCCCTCGTCCGATCATGGGCCTCCGCGACCGTCGGCGCCATCCTGCTCGCCGCGGAAGATTGGAGCGCGAACTCGACCACGGACCGCGCTCGACTCGTCGACAACCTCACCGCTTTCTTGTGGCCTGCGCTAAGTGCGATCGGTGCCGACGACCTGACGGGCCCGCTCCTTCCGGGGTTGCCTGACAAATAGCGGTGGCACGCCGCCACCACTGTGACAACGCTTGTAGCAACGACGAATGTGTCACGTTGCCAGGACGGCCGCACCGATGACGACTACGGTTTGTCAGGTGGCGCCTAGCGTTGGGCGCCTTGTGAAGCGTGGAGGAGTGCAGTCATGAGCGTCCAGTCCGCAAAGCCGCGACGCCATCAAGTCGTCATTATCGGCTCGGGCTTCGGAGGGTTAGCAGCAGCGAAGTCGCTGAGAAGGGCAGATGTCGACGTCACGCTCATCGCAAAGACGACCCATCACCTGTTCCAGCCGCTGCTCTATCAGGTTGCGACCGGCATCCTTTCTGAAGGCGAGATCGCGCCTTCCACCCGTGTGATCCTGCGCAAGCAAAAGAATGCTGCAGTGCTGCTGGGCGAAGTCACCGGTATCGATCTCGCCGCGAAGACGGTCACGTCGAAGCTGATCAACATGGAAACGGTCACGCCGTACGACAGCCTGATCGTCGCCGCTGGCGCGCAGCAGTCCTACTTCGGTAACGACCATTTCGCGACGTACGCGCCCGGAATGAAGACCATCGACGACGCGCTGGAGCTGCGCGGTCGCATCGTCGGCGCGTTCGAGGCGGCGGAAGTGACCAACTCGCAGGCAGAGCGGGACCGGCGGATGACTTTCGTGGTCGTCGGCGCAGGTCCTACCGGTGTCGAGCTGGCCGGACAGATCGCAGAAATCGCCGACCGCACCCTGGAAGGCGCATTCCACAACATCGACCCACGTGATTGTCGAGTAATCCTGCTCGACGCTGCGCCGGCCGTGCTCCCCCCGATGGGCGAGAAACTCGGGCTCAAGGCGCAGCGTCAGCTCGAGAGCATGGGCGTCGAGATTCAGCTCAACGCGATGGTCACCAACGTCGACTACATGGGCATCACGGTCAAAGAGAAGGACGGCACCGAGCGCCGCATCGAATGCGCGTGCAAGGTCTGGTCGGCCGGTGTCCAGGCGAGCCCGCTCGGCAAGCTGATCGCCGAGCAGTCCGACGGCACGACGACGGACCGCGCAGGTCGCGTGGTTGTGGAGCCCGACCTCACGGTCAAGGGTCATCCGAACGTCTTCGTCGTCGGCGACATGATGAGCGTGCCGAATGTGCCGGGCATGGCGCAGGGCGCGATTCAGGGTTCGCACTATGCAACCAAGCTGATCAAGGCGGGTCTGAAGGGCGAGGACGACCCGGCAACTCGCAAGCCGTTCAAGTACTTCGACAAGGGCAGCATGGCCACCGTGTCGCGCTTCAACGCGGTCTGCCAAATCCGCAAGTTCGAGTTCGGCGGCTTCATCGCGTGGCTCGCGTGGCTCGCCCTGCACCTGTTCTACCTGGTCGGATACAAGAGCCGCGTCACGACGACCTTCTCGTGGTTCATCACGTTCCTCGGCCGTAGCCGCGGCCAGATGGCGATCACCGAGCGGTGGATCTACGGCCGCATTGCGATGGAACAGTTGAAGAAAGAGTCCGACGCACTCGAAGCACCGCCGTTGGCTTCCGGTGACGGCGCTGCGCCCCCGGTCGAAGTCATCAAACAGTCGCAGGCCGCCGGCTAGTCAGTCGGCATGGGTGGCGCCGACGTCGTGCAGCAATCGATGCACGACGTCGTCGTCGAGCCGGTAGCTCATCTTTTTGCCGACGCGCTCGACGGCCACCCAGCCCTGGTTGCGGAGCAGCCGCAACGCTTGCGACACGGCCGTCGGGGTCATCTCCAGCGCGGCAGCCAAATCGGAGACGCAGATCCCCGGCGCGCGATGCATGCTGAGCAGAATGCGCAATCGTGTTGGATCACCGAGCAATTCGAACCGCTGCACCCATTGTGAAAGGTCCGCGGCCGCTTCGAGCGCCGCGCGCGCCTGCGCTACGTGCTCTGGATCGAACGCGGTGTCTTCGGTCATCCCTCTACGGTAGCCAGTGCGGTGGGCAATCGAGCGCCCATCCATGTCGCAAGTGTGCCGCCTGCCGCTAGTGGGAGCCGTGCGGCGGACAGCCCGGTCACCTCGGCCGTCCGCGAGTCGGGATAGACGAGTTCGGCGATCATCGCGCGCGGCGCTTCGATCGCGTCGTCGGCGACTGCACTCGCGCCCACATCCACCCGGTGCCGCAGCATCGGCTTGCCATCGAGATCGGCGACCATCTCGCCTGCCCACCAGCCGCTGGTCTCTGTGTCGCGGCCGATCTGGACCCGCTCGCGCAGGCGCAGCGAGGCCGACGAAGCCAGGCCAACAACGGTTTTCGCCAAATGGTGAGCGCCGGCGCCGACGATCAGCGGCATTGGATCGAAGTCCAAGCTCGCACCCTCACCCACCTCTATGGTCCATTCGGCGGTCGACAAGATGCGATCGCGTGCCGGTAGCGCGATGGTTGCCGCCACCGACCGAACCCGCAGGCGAGCACCCGGACCGACCCGTACAGTCACGCCGATGTGATCGCCACCGAGAGGTGTTGCGGCACTTCCGATCAGGTGCACGGTATCGGTATTGGTGATGCGTGCCGTCAGGCCGCCATCGGCATGAATCTGCGGCAGCCGACCGACGGTGGCGACAATCGTGAGGCAGCTACGCATGCACGGGCAGCGTGAGCTGCTCCCTGACCCAGGCGAGAACCTTCGTCGCGGCGGGATCCTCGGTGAGCGAGATGAGGACCGTCGGGCGGCCCTCCCGGACGCGTGTTGCGTCGCGTTCCATCACACCGAGATCAGCGCCGACCATCGGGGCGAGGTCTGTCTTGTTGATCACCAACAGATCCGAGAACGTCACGCCCGGACCGCCTTTGCGCGGCACCTTGTCGCCACCCGCGACGTCGACGACGAAGATCTGCACGTCGATCAGCCCGGAGGAGAACGTTGCCGTCAGGTTGTCGCCGCCGGACTCGACGAGGATCAGGTCGAGCGGCGGGTTCGCCTCGATCAGGTCGTCGATCGCATCGAGATTCGCCGTGATGTCGTCGCGGATCGCGGTGTGCGGACACCCACCGGTCTGGACAGCGGTGATCCGCTGGTCCGGCAGCACCGCATGCCTGCGGAGAAAGTCGGCGTCCTCGGTGGTGTAGATATCGTTCGTCAGGACCGCGAGCGACAGCTGGTCGCGCAACTGCCTGCACAGCGCGGCGACCAGCGCGGTCTTACCCGAGCCGACCGGACCGCCGATGCCGACTCGCAGCGCTTCCCCAGGTTGCCGGGTCCGCTTGGGGCGGTCGTGGCCGTGGCTGTGCGGCTCGCCGTCGATGAAATGTGGGGGCATGGCGTTCTCCTCCTATGACGCGAACAGGGGTCGTTCGCGCTCGATGTGGCGCTGAGCGAGCACATCGAGCAACGGATCGGACAGTGCCGCGAGACCGAGCACCGCGGTGTCGGCGGTGCGGTTGCACAGGTCGGCAAGCGTGAACGTGAGAGCCGCGACGTCGGCGGGATCGAGCGCGAGCAGGCGCTGCGCGGCGGTCGCCGTGCCGGTCATCGTCGTATAGCTGACAACCGCAGCGGTCTCGGTAGGCGTCGCGCTGACCACTCGCCCAACCGCGCCGAACATCACCGGGAGGTGCGGGCGAAGACCGATACCTGCCCAGTCTTGGTGCGGCCACACCCGTTTCGCGAGACGCAGTAGTCCCCTGCCCTGCGCGCGCGAAGCGGTCCGGGCGGCGGGCGACGGTGTCCGCGCATCGGTTTCGACGTCGGCGGTCACGGGGTCCAATTGGCCCGCACAGACCGCGGCCGCAATCGATCCGCCGACGAGTCCAGCGGTCCGGATTCGTCTGCGCAAGAACGCCTCCAACGTCGCAACATCGCGAACGACCCCCGACTCGATTGCCTCCTCCACTCCCCCGGAATGAACATGACCACCGATCGGCAATCGGGAGTCGGCAAGGGCGAGCAGCGCAGCAAAACTCATCAGAACAGGAAGTATCGTTGGGCCATCGGAAGTTCGGTCGCCGGTTGTTCCTGCCAGACCTCCCCGTCGATGCGGACGGTGAACGTGTCGGGGTCGACCTCGATGCGCGGTTGCGCATCGTTGTGCGGCATGTCGGCCTTGCCGATGCGCCGAACATCTTTGACAGGCAGCAGCTTTCGATCACACGCCAAGCGGTCCGCGAGACCGTCGTCGATGGCCTGCTGTGACACGAAATGCACTGACGTCGCGGCAGCCACCTTGGGTGACGCGCCGAACATGGGCCGCGGGAGGACTGGTTGCGGGGTCGGAATCGAGGCGTTGGCGTCACCCATCGCAGCCCAGGCAATGGCGCCGCCCTTGATCACCGCATGCGGCCGAACACCGAAGAAGGCCGGTTCCCACAGAACGAGGTCGGCCAGTTTGCCGACCTCGACCGACCCGATCTCGCCGTCGAGTCCATGAGTGATCGCCGGGCAAATCGTGTATTTCGCGATGTAGCGCTGCACGCGGGCGTTGTCCGCCGCAGTGTCGCCTGCCAGTGCTCCACGACGTTTCTTCATCACATGCGCGGTCTGCCAGGTGCGCAGCACCACCTCGCCGATTCGGCCCATCGCCTGCGCGTCACTGCCGATCATGGAGATTGCGCCCATATCGTGCAGCAGGTCTTCTGCGGCAATTGTCGACGGCCGAATCCTGCTCTCCGCGAACGCAAGATCCTCGGGTATCGACGGACTGAGGTGATGACAGACCATCAGCATGTCGAGATGCTCGTCGAGCGTGTTCACCGTGTGCGGCCGGGTCGGATTCGTCGAGCTCGGAAGCACATTGGAATGTGCGGCAATCGTGATGATGTCGGGTGCGTGCCCGCCACCCGCCCCCTCGGTGTGATAGGCGTGGATGCCGCGGCCACCTATCGCCGCGACGGTGTCCTCGACGAACCCCGCCTCGTTCAACGTATCCGAGTGCAGTGAAACCTGAACGCCCGCAGCGTCGGCGACCCGCAGGCACGCGTCGATCGCCGCAGGCGTCGAGCCCCAATCCTCGTGGAGTTTGAATCCCGAGGCGCCTGCTCGCAATTGCTCCCACATGCTTTCAGCGCTGACCGTATTGCCCTTGCCGAGCAACACGATGTTCAGTGGCCAGCCGTCGGTCGCTTCCAGCATGCGTGCGAGGTGCCAGGCGCCGGGTGTGACGGTGGTGGCCTTGCTGCCCTCCGCGGGCCCGGTGCCGCCGCCGATCAAGGTGGTGATACCACCGCCGAGTGCTTCGTCCATGATCTGCGGACAGATGAAATGGACGTGACAATCGATCGCGCCTGCGGTCAGGATGCGACCGTTGCCGACGATGATCTCGGTGGACGGTCCGACGACGAGGTCCGGGTGGACGCCGTCCATCGTGTCCGGGTTGCCGGCCTTGCCGAGAGCGACAATCCGACCGTCACGAATCCCGACGTCTGCCTTGATGATTCCCCAGTAATCGACGATCACCGCGCCGGTGATGACGGTATCGGGGGCACCCTCGGCGCGCGTAGCCCGCGCCTGACCCATCGACTCGCGCAACACCTTGCCGCCACCGAAGACCGCTTCGTCGCCCGCTTTTCCCGGTCCACCACAACGGTCTTCGGTGATCTCGATCAACAAATCGGTGTCGGCCAACCGAATTCGGTCGCCCGTCGTCGGTCCGAACAGCTGGGCATAGCGAGCTCGACTCAAGGACGTCATGCTGGTCCCAACTTTCCGGGCGGCGTCAACGACAGACCGTGCACTTCGCGCGTTCCACCGAGCGGAACGAGTGAAACCCGCTGCCCCAGGCCGGGTTCGAACCGAACCGCGGTGCCTGCTGGAATGTCGAGCCGACGACCGTGGGCCGCCTCGCGGTCGAATCGCAAAGCTGCGTTGGCCTGGGGAAAATGCACGTGGCTCCCCACCTGCACTGGACGGTCGCCCGCGTTGACCACATCCAGCTCTACGCGGTCGGCACCCTCGTTCAACTCGATAGTGCCTTCGGCACAAAGGTATTCACCCGGTATCACGAGACCCCCTAAGCGATCGGATGGTGAACGGTCACCAGCTTGGTCCCGTCGGGAAAGGTTGCCTCGATCTGGACGTCGTGGAGCATCTCCGGAATGCCGTCGAGCACGTCGTCGCGGGTCAGGACTTCACGGCCCGACGACATCAACTCGGCCACCGACCGGCCGTCCCGTGCGCCTTCGAGCACGTGGTCGGTGATGATGGCCACCGCCTCGGGATGGTTCAGGCGCAATCCCCGTGCGCGTCGTCGCCGCGCCAACTCTGCGGCATAGCTCAGCAGCAGTCTTTCCTGCTCGTGCGGCGACAGTCGCATGCCCCTCTTCTCCTCACGTGGTGAGGAGAATCGTAAGGCAGACCCGCTATCCGCGCCGGGTGGCGAGTTCCTCCAGCAGGTCCGCGCCTTCGTTGCCCGCGTCGTGCTCGGCCATCTCGGCTTGCACCTTCCGCGCGGCTACAGCGAAACTCGGCTCGTCCAGCACTCGCCGGACCGCGCGACGAACCTTCTCCGGCGCCGGGTGTGTCTTGCCGAGCCGCAGCCCGACTCCGGACCACTGGATTCGGGCCGCGTTCTCCGCTTTCTCCTCGGTCGTGCCTGCCTGGACCATCGGGACGCCGTGCGACAGTGCAAGCGTGACTCCGGTGTAGCCGCCGTTGGTGACGAAGACGTCGGCAACCGCCAACAACTCGTCGTAGGGAACCCACTGCGCGACAATGCAGTTCGACGGGAGCGGTCCGCCGTATGCACGCTCGACGTCGGCTTCGGTCGGGCCGCCCGTCGTGACGACACTCAACACGGGTTCATCGGCAAGCGCGCGGATGGCTGGAACGATCAGCTCCGTCATGTCCGGCCGCAGGCTGCCTTGCGTGATGTGCACGATCGGCCGCTTCGCGATCGTGAGCCGCGACCACCACGCCGGCTTCACCCAGTCGCGCTTTGCGTCGGGCTTCAGCGCACCTACCCAATGAATATGTGAAGGCAGGTCGGCATGGGGATATTCGAACGACGGCGTGCACGCCTGCAGATGCAACATCGGCGAGGCTACGGAAACTAACGCCGACTGTGAATCACGCGGTAAGCCGAGGTCGCGACGGATCCGGTCGTACGTACGCTCGGTCTCGGCGAAGATCAACCGTCCGGCAGCGGCTCTGACGATCCGATTCCGCAGCCGACCGACGGGGCCACGCATCGGCAGCAGCCCCGGACCGAACGGTGGAGTGTCGGCGTCGCTGTACGGCAACGGACCGTCGGCGAACGTCGCCCACGGGATTCCCTCCAGCTCCGACACCATGCCGACGCCGAAGCTCAGCCCGTCGGTCAACATGGCGTCGACGTGCTGAGCAGTCGTGATCGCGCGAAGGTCGGCCACACGATGGGCGGCGTGCCCGACGAAGATGTCGTTGAACGCCGTGCCGATCATCTTTGCCCCGGCCATCCCCTCGAACTGCGGGAAGAACTCGAAGAGGTCCTGACCGCTGAAGTCCGGCGCGGCGACGTACGGGAACGGCTTTGCGCCGATCGCGGCGATCCGATCGTGAAACGCCCGCCCGGCGTACCAGAGGACTGTGTGACCGCGCTCGACAAGGCGAGCCGCGATGGGCATCGGGTTGGTCGTGTGGGCTTCGATTGCGACGGACGCGAAGAGGAATGTCGACATGTGTGGGTCCTCCTGACTAGGGTGCTTATAGTAAGAATAAAATGAATTGAGTTGGAGTCAAGTGAAATCTTCCGACCGCAGTTACTCCAGCCCTGTCCGCGCTGAGCAGGCCGAGCTGACGAAGCGTCGAATCACCGATGCGGCGTACGAGTTGTTCCTGGAACGCGGCTACCCCGCGACCACGGTCGCCGAGATCGCGAAAGCCGCCGGCGTCACGGGCCAGACGGTGTACAACACGTTCGGGAGCAAGCCGGCGCTGCTGAAACGGGTGTACGACATTCGTCTCGTCGGCGACGAAGCGCCGATACCCCTTGCGCAACGTCCCGATTTCATTGCGATGTATCAGCAGGAAGATCCGGTGCGGTTTCTCGAGGGTTACGCCCAGCTCGGTCGCGAATTGATGGACCGGCTCGGCCCGTTGCTGCTGGTGGTGCTAGCAGGCGCGCAAGCGGGCGATTCCGATCTCGCCGCGCACATCGACACGACCAACGGCGAACGGCTCATCGGCACGGGCATGGCGGCGAACCGAGTGAATGCGTTGAATGCGCTGCGCCCCGGCCTGACCGTCGAGCGGGCGCGCGATCTGATCTGGACGCTCAACAGCGTCGAGGTGTGGCATCTGCTGACTGGTCTTCGAGGGTGGTCTAGCGACGAATACGCAGAATGGCTAGGTAAGGCGATGTGCGGAGCAGTCTTGGGACGCTGACTCCTACTCGACGCGCCCGTGCGCCCAGAGCTGCTCGGTCACGTCATGGAAGGCGACAAGGACGACAGGGTCGTCGTCGCGCAGCAGTGCGGAGTCACTGACGACCGCTCGGACGGCGGAGCCGTCGGTATGTGCCAATTCGACGACGCTGCCCGCCTTGTCCCGCAGCTGCGACGTCGCAGACGTGCCCGCATCGAGGTCCAGGAAGATCACTTCGGCGCCGCGATCGGTCATGTCGTGGCGCTCGTAACCGAGCAGCTCCTCGAACGCCAGATTGGCGTAGACAACGGTTCCGTCTTCGTGCACGACGAGAACGGGCACCGGCAACCGGTCGAGGACAACTTTCGCCGGCAACCCTTGGATGTAGCCGATCGGGGTTTCGGGGCGCGGACGACGACGCTCGCGGCCCGGGTATGGCGCATCGCCGTTCTCGGCTTCAGTACCCAACGCCAACACCTCCTGATTGGTCTCGTCCATCACGACGCACCCGACCACCGTACAAGAGTTGTGACGGAAGTGGCACGTGATCGCCGTGCGGCTATTTACCCAGTTCTTTGTCGCCGTAGATGTTCTGCAGCCTGACCTGACCGCGCGCGACAGTGCGACCGTCGACGTCGGTGATGGTGACAACCCACAATTGTTGCGACTTTCCCCGATGGATCGGTTCGGCCACCGCAGAAAGCGATCCCGACCTGGTGGCACGCAGGAAGTCGGTGTTGTTGTTCACGCCGACTGCGTGGCCTTTGCCGGCGAGCCAATTCACACCTGCCACGCTGGCGGCGGATTCGACGATCGCGCAGTACACGCCACCATGGACGATGCCGCCAGGTTGGAGCAACGAGGGGTTCACCTCGATCTCCGCTTCGAGTCGGTCCGTCGTACCGCCGACGTACTTCAACCCGATGACGCCGTCGAAACCGCGTCCGGAAATCTCGTTCAGTTGATCGATTGACTCGCTCGACAGCGGTTCGGCGCTCACACATCACATCTACACGACCCAGTGGATAGAGCGACGGGCCCCTCGTCTCATCTGACAAGGAGCCCGTCGCGGGAAGGACCGGGAGTCTCTGCAGCCCTCAGGAATCCGCACGGTCCACATGCTTCCCGGCGCCAACTATAGGCAAGGCTTGCCTAAGTATGCAAGCACTACCTTGGCTACGTCTTCGCTACCGCTCCCAAAACCACCCCGCCGCAGCGTGGAGCTGGCACTATGAGCGAAACCACACGGCGCTCGGCGCGTTACGACGCCCCGTAGTACGCAATTGTGTCGGAGGGTCCGTAGAATAGTGGGATGGCTGGTCTAGGTGAACTCGAGCGCGCGGTTATGGATCACTTGTGGTCGACGAGCGAGCCGCAGACAGTGCGTCAAGTCCACGAAGCACTCTCTGCGCGACGAGAATTGGCATACACAACTGTGATGACGGTGCTGCAGCGGCTCGCCAAGAAGGATCTGGTGATCCAGGAGCGCGACGACAGAGCCCACCGCTACGCGCCTGTTTCCGGTCGCGACGAACTGGTCGCCAGCTTGATGGTCGACGCATTGCAGCAGGCAGACGCGTCCGGCGGTCGTGTCGCGGCGCTAGTCCATTTCGTCGGCCAGGTCGGCGCTGACGAAGCGGCCGCTCTGCGCGAAGCGCTGGCAAACCTCGAAGACGCTCCCCCGAACCCTCCGCCCACTCCCCGATGAACATCGCAGCGCCGGTATTCGCCCTCCTAGCATTGTTGCTGGCAGGGCCCGCACCGGCGTTGCTCGCGCGCGCGAAATGGCCGTTTCGTGCGCCGCGCGCCGCCATCGTGCTGTGGCAAGCAATCGCCCTGGGTGCCGTGCTCTCCGCGTTCGGTTCGGGCCTCGCCATCGCAAGTCAGCTTCTCGTTCCCGGCCCGAACGGACGCCCGACCACGTCGCCGACGAGAGAAATCGACGTCCTCGGTTTGCCGCTGTGGACTGTCTACATCGTCGTTTTCGCATTGACTGTGCTCGTCGGAGCGCGTCTGAGCTTCGCCATGTTGCGCGTCGCCGTGCAGACGCGACGCCGACGGGCCCGTCATCGAATGCTGGTCGACCTGCTCGACCGCGGTCATCGGCCCGAACTCGCCCGCCCGACCAACATCAGAGTCCTCGACGCCGCAGAGCCGATCGCGTACTGCCTGCCTGGCCTGCGCCAACGCGTCGTGCTGAGCGAGGGCACGTTCGCGAACCTCGACGATTCCGAAATCAAGGCGGTCCTCACCCACGAGCGCTCACACCTGCGCGCGCGGCACGACTTGGTCCTGGAAATGTTCACCGCGGTGAACGAAGCCTTTCCCCGTTTCGTGCGTAGTGGGTCGGCGCTGGGCTCGGTTGCCCTGCTTATCGAGTTACTTGCCGACGATTCGGCGGTCAAGGTCACCGGACCGCGGCCACTGGCTCGCGCATTGATTGCCTGTTCGGGCTCCGCAGCGCCGGTCGGCGCGCTCGCCGCCGGCGGACCCAGCACTCTGATCCGGATCCAACGCCTCAGCGGCCCGGGCGCAGACATCAAGATCGCCATTGCGGCCTATCTCACATCCGCAGCGATCCTCGTGGTCCCCACCATTGCAGTAGCAGTTCCGTGGCTAGTCGAACTCAACCGTTTGTTCCAAGCCTGAGTCGGTACGAATAGGGATCCACCCCCCGCTCGCGTACACTCGAACACGGCCGCCATCGCGGCCACTTTGATGAAGTGGCGCTTTCGCCCCATCTTCTCGTAAGTCGTTTGCGTGGTTCATACCCGCTTTCCGTCTGCAGAGTCGACCAGGTGAGCTGTGCCCCTGGCTCGTCTTCTTATGCAGGTGCAACGTAGCTCCCGCTCCGCGACGCGCCCTACTGTCCGGAGAGGTTTTTGCATGTCTACTTTTTCTGAGCTCGGCTTGCCTGACGCGGTCGTCACCGCGCTCGCTCGCAACTCCATTACCGAACCTTCGCCCATTCAGGCGATGGCGCTACCCGATGCCCTCGCAGGTCGAAATGTGTTGGGCCGGGCACAGACCGGTTCCGGCAAGACACTCGCGTTCGGGCTCCCTATGCTCAATCGCCTCGCAGGCCGCAGCGATCGTCCGGCCGCCAAACGGCCACGGGCGCTCGTCCTGGTCCCGACGCGTGAGCTTGCCTTCCAGGTCGTCGAATCGCTGACGCCGTACGCCAGCACCCTCGGCCTCATCGTGCGCCCAGCGGTCGGTGGTACCCCGTTCAACAAGCAGGTCGACCAGTTGCGCCGTGGAGTCGACATTCTCGTCGCGACGCCGGGCCGGCTCGGCGATCACCTGCGCCAGGGCACCGCGATTCTCGACGCGATCGAGATCACCGCGCTCGACGAGGCCGATCAGATGGCTGACATGGGCTTCCTCCCGGAGGTCCGCGACATCCTCAGCCAGACCAAGACCGGCGGTCAGCGCCTGATGTTCTCCGCCACGCTCGACCGTGAGGTCCAGTCGCTGGTCCGTCAGTTCCTGCCCGACCACGTCGAGCACTCGACCGAAGACGGTCGCGCAAGTGTCACCACGATGGATCACTATGTCCTGCTTGTCGATCGCGGCAACAAGGACAAGGTCCTCGCCGAGATCGGCGCCCGCAATGGCCGCACGATCATGTTCGCCCGCACCAAGCTCGGTTGCGACGGAATCACCGAACGCCTTCGCGCGGTCGGCATTCCGGCGGAGTCGCTGCACGGCGGCAAGGCACAGAACCAGCGCACGCGCGTGCTCGAGCGGTTCAAGAACGGCCGCACACCGGTCCTCGTTGCGACCGACGTCGCAGCTCGCGGAATCCACGTCGACGGAATCGATCTCGTCGTCCACGTCGACCCGCCCGCCGACCACAAGGACTACCTGCACCGCGCAGGCCGCACAGCTCGTGCAGGCGAGAACGGCACCGTCGTTGCGATCGTTCTGCCGAACCAGCGGAACACGATGCGCCGCTTGACCTCACAGGCCGGCGTCAACGCACGTCCGGTCTCGGTCGCTCCCGGCTCGACTGAACTCGCGACGATCACCGGTTCGCAGCAGCCCACCGGCGAGCCGTTGCCCGACAACAACATCCGCACCGAGCGTCGCTTCGACAGTCGCCCGCGGACACCTCGCTTCGATGGTTCGGCTCCTCGTCACGAGGGTCGCCCGCGCCGCGAGGGCTCGTACTCGGAGCGACGTCCGCGTGAGGCGTCACACGGCGAAGGCGGCGCACCGCGTCGGTCCTCAGGTGGCTTCCGCGGTCGCGCGGATTACGGCTCGTCGCCGGCGCGCTAGTTCGCGCAGGCTAGTTCCCCGCTAGAAACGCAGAGCCTGTTCTTGTATGTAGTTGTCTTACGCCGCTCGCGGATCCGCGCGGCCATGCGCCGCGATCGGTCTTCGTAGCGGGTCGATCTTGGCGGGTGGGATGAACCAGGGGTGGCGGTCGCGGCCCATCACCACCTCCCACTCGCTGTGATGAATCAGGCGGTGGTGGAACCGGCACAGCAGGACCAGGTTGTCGAAATCCGTTGGGCCGCCATCGATCCAATGCTGAATATGGTGCGCGTCGCACCAGGCGGCGGGTCGTCCGCAGCCCCGGAACGCGCACCCACCGTCGCGGGAGGCGAGAGCGCGGCGGAGTTTACGGTTCGCGGTGCGCTGGCTGCGGCCGAGGTTGAGTGGGGACCCGTTCTCGTCCATCACGATCGGATGCACCACCGAATCGCACGCGATCCGCCGCGCTCCTTCGATGCTCATCGCCCCCATCCACGGCATCCGACCCACACCCTGACGACCGAACAGATCGAAGAAATAGGCATTGTCCGGCTTGTCCGACACTGTCTCCGGCGCTTCGTCGGCGGTGGTCAGATCCTTGGCGTCGATATGCAGATGCACATGCGGGCGTTCGCCACCATCCTCGGGACTCTCACCGGAGTCGAGGTAACGACGCAGCATTTCGGTGAACCCGTCCGCCCGCCGCTGCGCAGCGGTCCGATTGTCTCGACCGGCCGCGTCGGTGGGGCGTGGTGTCGACAACGGTGACAATGCCGAGAGCAGCATTTCCCCGGTTTCGGCGTCGAAGTCGCCTTTGACCACGACTCGCCCGTTGAGCGTGGGTGAGGCGAACAGTTCGTTGCGGTCGGTGTCCTCACTGGCGGGGGTGTCGTCGGCGTCGAACGTTTCCCGCAACCGCTTGATCCGTATCCGCAGTTCGCGGACGTCGTCCTCCTGCGCGGCCGCCAACAGAAACGCCCGCACCGACTCCACTACTTGGGTCGGCATCCCCGGCGGTGGCTTCTCCAAAAACGCCACGATCAACCGCGCAGCGTCAGCGTTGATCAGCTTCGCCTGGTACGCGGCGGCGATCTCGGGGTGGGCGTCGAGCGCGATCCCGAATTTGAGGATCCGGTTCGACTCCCAGATCGGCAACGACGTGTTGTTGGCCAACCACGTCGTCGTCGACGTCGCCCCCAGCCCACCGGGCACCCCTTGCTTATCCAGCTCGCCGACCAGCGCGACCCGGATCGCTTCCAAGGTGTGGATCGTGTCGGACAGGGTGGGGAGGACTTCCATCAACTCGGTCGTGGAGTAGCGCCACGGCTCGACTGTGTCGAGCGTGCCGATCGCTTCGAGAACCTCCCCCAACCCCATGCCACCTATTTTACGTAGCACGTATGTGCGAGTCAAGGGTTATTTGTGCAGCTAGGTCCAGATAATCAACCCCACTCCAACTGTGCGTGAGTTTGGCCCCCAGCGGGGTCAAACTCACGCACAGTTACGAGACTCCCCGATGGCCAGCAAACCAGCGTTCGGTAGCCGGCGGGTATCGCCGTATACCCAGCCTGAGCGGTTCGGTGCGTTTGCCCGCAGTGCGCTCGACATGCTGGCAACCCCGGGTCCCGCGTAACATTGCGAGGCGTGCAGTTCCTTCCCGGACATACCCCGCCGTACGACCTGACCTACGACGATGTCTTCCTCGTCCCGAATCGGACCGATGTCGCGTCGCGGTTCGACGTGGATCTCGCCACCGTCGATGGTTCGGGCACCACAATTCCCATCGTCGTTGCGAACATGACCGCAGTTGCGGGCAAGCGCATGGCCGAGACGGTGGCGCGTCGCGGTGGGCTCGTCGTGCTCCCCCAGGATCTGCCGATCGAGGCCGTCGCGGAGACGGTGTCGTTCGTCAAGAGCAGGCACCTTGTCGCCGATACCCCCGTCGTCCTCTCCCCCGAGGCATCGGTGTCGGACGCCATGGCTTTGCTGCACAAGCGCTCTCACGGTGCTGCGATCGTGGTCGAAAACAATCGGCCGGTCGGCGTGGTGACCGAAGCAGCGTGCTCGGGCGTCGACCGATTCGCGCGGCTACGTTCCATCGCGGCGACCGATTTCGTCCAAGCGCCAGTGTCGACGTCACCTCGCGACATATACGAGCTGCTGGACACGACACATCTCGGCCTCGCGGTCCTGACCAACGACGACGGCTCGCTTGCGGGCGTGCTCACCCGGACCGGTGCGATTCGCGCCGGGATCTACCAGCCCGCGCTCGACCGCTCCGGCAGGCTGCGAATCGCGGCTGCAGTCGGGATCAACGGTGACGTCCCCGCCAAGGCGAAGGGTCTGGTCGACGCCGGCGCGGACCTGCTCGTCATCGACACCGCGCACGGTCACCAGACGAAGATGCTCGAAACGCTCGCGGCGGTGGCCGCACTCGATCTCGGCGTACCGCTCGTCGCAGGCAATGTGGTGTCGGCAGCAGGCACGAAAGACCTGATCGACGCCGGGGCGGACATCGTCAAGGTGGGCGTGGGTCCGGGCGCGATGTGCACGACCCGCATGATGACCGGCGTCGGACGGCCACAGTTCTCCGCCGTCGCCGAATGCGCTGCCGCGGCCGACGAACTCGGCAAACATATCTGGGCGGACGGCGGCGTACGCCACCCTCGTGACGTCGCACTCGCACTGGCGGCAGGCGCGTCGAATGTGATGATCGGCTCATGGTTTGCCGGCACCTACGAGTCGCCGGGCGACCTGCACATCGACCGCGCTGGCAATGCCTACAAAGAGAGCTTCGGCATGGCGTCCAAGCGCGCGGTCGCGGCCCGGACCGCCTCGGACAGCGGCTTCGACCGTGCCCGCAAAGGCCTGTTCGAGGAAGGTATTTCGAGTTCGAGCATGCGGCTCGATCCGGAGCGACCCGGTGTCGAGGATCTCATCGACCACATCTGCGCAGGGGTTCGCAGCACCTGTACGTATGCAGGCGCTCGCTCGTTGCCGGAGCTGCACGAGAAGGCGGTGCTCGGAGTGCAATCGCCGGCCGGATTCGCCGAAGGACGCCCACTTCCCGCGGGTTGGTAGTGCGCGATCGGCGTCGGCCGACCGTAGAATATGACTTCGGATCTCGAACGAAAGGAACCAGGTGCCTGAGGCATCCGAAAGCCCCGGCACAGACGAGCAGGGCTCAGCAGAGCCTTCTTCGGAGGGCTCCTCTACCGAGCCGGGCGAGAAACCCGGCGTTCTTCGCAGGCGGCGATAGCCGATGAACATTTGGCTCACAATCGCGAGCTTGATCGGATTCGTCGGGCTCACCGTAGGAACGGCTTTTTTCGTCGCAGCGGAATTTTCGCTCACGGCCTTGGAACGCAGCACCGTCGACGCCGACGCGCGCAACGGCGACCGTCGTGCGAAGCAAGTGCAGCGGGCACATCGCACGTTGTCGTTCCAGCTCTCTGGTGCACAGCTCGGGATCACCATCACCACACTCATCACCGGGTATATCGCCGAACCGGTCCTTGCGCGACTCATCACACCGCTACTGACGCGCGTCGGCCTCGGCGAGGCTGCCGCGGCCGGTGTGTCGATCACGATCGCGCTCTTCATCGCGACGTCGTTGTCGATGGTCTACGGCGAACTCGTTCCGAAACGCATCGCGTTGTCGAAACCCCTGCCGACCGCCCGGTTCACCGCCGGCATGCAGACTCTTTTCACGGCGGTGTTCAAGTGGGCGATCAAGGCGCTCAACGGCTCCGCCAACTGGGTGGTCCGAGGTCTCGGTATCGAGCCCGCCGAAGAACTCCGATCGGCCCGCTCCCCGCAGGAACTCGGGTCACTGGTGCGGACCTCGGCCAAGCGTGGCGCACTCGACCAGCGGACCGCTTGGCTCGTCGACCGCTCGCTGCAATTCGGTGAACGCACGGCGGAGGAGCTGATGACGCCGCGCGTGAAGATCGAGACGCTCGAAATCACCGACACCGTCGCCGATCTCATCGCCGCGGCGGCGCGCACCGGCTACTCGCGGTTTCCTGTTGTCGACGGCGATCTCGACGACACCGCAGGCATCGTGCACATCAAACAGGCTTTCACGCTCGCTACGAACGGCCGTCGCAAAACGAAGCTCAGCCTGCTCGCGCAACGTGTTCCGGTTGTTCCGGCCAGCCTCGACGGCGACGAGGTACTCGAACGCGTCCGCGCACACGGATTGCAAATGGCGTTGGTGGTCGACGAATACGGCGGTACCGCAGGCATGGTCACCTTGGAGGATCTGATCGAAGAGATCCTCGGGGACGTCCGAGACGAACACGATTTCGCCGACGTCGACGTGCAGAAGGTCGGCGGCAGTTGGAGTTGCTCGGGTCTGTTGCGCATCGACGAGGTCGCCCGCGCCACCGGATACAACGCGCCCGAAGGTGAGTACGAAACTCTCGGCGGCCTCGTGCTGACCGAGCTGGGCCGCATTCCGGACGTAGGCGACGAAGTAGTGCTACCGGATGGCGTATCCGGCGAGGACGATGACGACGGCGGCTGGATTGCTCGTGTTCAACAGATGGACGAACGACGCATCGACCGCGTGCTGCTGACGCCGGTTCCTGCCGACGTCATCGCCGCGAAGCGGGTGCACGATGAATGACTTCGTCGGTGTCGGGCTCACCCTCTTCCTGCTCGTCGGAAACGGCTTTTTCGTCGGCGCGGAATTCGCGCTCATCTCCGCCCGCCGTGACCGGTTGGAAGCACTTGCCGCACAGGGAAAGCGGAGTGCGAAGACTGTCATTCGGGCGGCCGAGAACCTACCGATCATGCTCGCCGCTGCACAGCTCGGCGTCACGATCTGTTCGATCCTGCTCGGTCGTATTGCCGAACCCGCGATTGCGCATCTGATCGAGCGGCCGCTCCATCTCGCCCACGTGCCGCAGGGACTGCTACACCCGATCGCTTTCACGATCGCGCTCGCGCTCGTCGTCATGCTGCACACACTGATCGGCGAGATGGTCCCGAAGAACATCGCCCTGGCCGGACCCGAGAAGACGGCGCTGCTGCTCGTCCCGATTCACCTGGCGTGGATTCGGTTGGCGAAACCCGTCATCGGCTTCTACAACATCTGTGCCAACCTCTCGCTCCGACTACTGCGCATCGAGCCGAAAGACGAACTCGACGCGACCGTTTCCGCGGAAGAACTCGCCGAAGTGATCGGCGAATCGCGGTCCGAAGGGCTATTGGACGCCGAGGAGCACCGCAGGCTCACGCAGGCATTGGAGACACAGAACCGAACCGTCGCCGACGTGGTGATCCCGCTGGAGAAGGCGCGCTGCCTGCCACTCATCCACGGAGGCACGACCCTCGGGGCCATCGAGCAGTCGGTCACCGAGACCGGCTATTCGCGTTACCCGGTCCAAGCCGCCGATGGCACACTTGCCGGCTACATCCACCTCAAGGATGTGTTGGACGAAGTCGGCGACGACAAGTCGGGCCCGGACACGATCGTCCCGCGCGCCGGAATCCGCACGCTGCCCACGGTGAACATGACGGCGCCGCTGTACGAAGCGTTGGGCCGACTGCGCCGCGTCAGCAGCCACCTCGGTCGCGTCGTCGATGCCCAGGGCGTGACCGTCGGCATCGTCGCACTCGAGGATCTGGTCGAGGAGTTCGTCGGAACGATCCGCGACGCAACCCATCGCACGACCGATGTGGTTCCAGGACGCAACGCGAGCTGATGGAAGTTCTGGCTCAGGCGGAGTGGACAGCGCGCCGTGACCGTCACCGGACGCGAGTGGGCGAGCTGATCGCGCCACACCTGGACCGGCAGGCGGCTGGCCAAGCCCATCCCGTCCTCGATTTCCTGTTCACCTACTACAGTCTGCGTCCGGCGCAACTGCAACGGTGGCATCCGGGATTCGGTGTCGGACTCGCCGGTGGTTCGGAGTACCTGAAATTCAAGGGCTACACGAGCTTCGACGGCGGCGCCACAGTGAACCCCGAGTTCCTACGGCACCGCCTACGGACCGTGGGGTTCATTGCCGAATTGCTGGCCGCCACGGCCGACCGGCCGGCGAATCTGGGGTGCTTCGGCCTGCACGAATGGGCGATGGTCCACCGCGCAGAGGACGTTCGCCACTCGGTCCCGCTGCGGCTCGGTAGTTCCGGGACCGACACAGTCGTCGAGTCGATGCCGCTGCGCTGCACACATTTCGACGCATTCCGGTTCTTCACACCGTCCGCCGAGCCGCGGAATGCAGAACAGCTGACGCGCGACGATCAGGTCCGCACCGAGCAGCCCGGCTGCCTGCACGCCAATATGGACCTCTACAAGTGGTGCTACAAACTCAGTCCGCTGATCGAATCGGGGTTCCTCGTCGACTGCTTCGAATTGGCCATGGCCGCACGCGAATTGGATATGCGAGCCAGCCCCTACGATCTCGCCGACCTCGGCTACTCCCCTATCCAGGTCGAAACAGCGAGTGGCCGAGCCGAATACGTCCGTGAACAAGCCGCGCTGGCTACTCGTGCCGCGGTCCTGCGGTCCGGGTTGCTGGACCGCTGCCGCTCACTTCTGTGAGGCGTTGGTAAAAGGCCAGGTGGGCTTCCGCCGCGTCCGCCCACCGATAGGTCGCGGCGAGCGCCCGACCCCTCGACCGCCGCGCCGCGTCAGGCCGGAGGGCATTACGAAGAGCGGTCGCCATGTCGGGTGGTGTGGCAACGTAATCGACAGCATCACCGAACACCTCCCGCAAGACCGGAAGATCGCGTGCGACAACGGGAATACCTGCCGCCAGGGCCTCCATCGCCGCGAGCCCGAAGCCTTCTTTCGTCGAAAAGAACGGCAGCACAGCCGCTCCCGCGACCAGACTCGGCAGATCGTCGTTGGGCACCGCGCCCAACACGATTGGCCGGATGCCGAGTTCGGCCGCGCGCTCGTCGAACCCTGTCCGATAGTCGCGGTAATCGAACAGCGTCTCTCCACCGGCGAAGACGAGGTCGAGGTCCGGTTCGTCTGCTCGTAACAGCGCGAATGCCTCCAGCAGGTCGACGCTGCCTTTGCGCGGCTCGATGCCACCGACCGCCAACACGTACCTGCCGAACCGCGACCGCCAGTGCGCAACAGCAGGTTCGGCCACGTCGGCGAACCGCTCGTACTCCACACCGTTCGGGATGACGACCGGCTCTAGACCCCAACCGTCACGCACTTCCTGCGCGACGGCGGAGGACACACAAATTCGCGCCACCGGGTCGACTACCGCGCGTTCGTGACATGCCGCGAGTTCGGGAGTCGTGAAGTGGTCGAGGTGATGAATCGTCCGGACGCACGGAGCAGCTGCATTGGCGCTGATGCAGTCCTGCGCATGGACTATGTCGAAGTGCTCGCGCCGAAAGCCCGAACGCAACACCGCAATCGATCGCATGATCCGAGCCCCGACCGTTTCGTTCGCGACCGTCGGAAACGGCACCAATTCGACCGACACGCTCGCATGGACCGTCCGGAAGAAGCTCTCGTCGCCGTCGCGCGCCAAGCTCCAGACCGTGACGTCCGCGCCCGCCGCAGCAAGGGCTTCGGCGAGATTCAGCGTATGGACGACACCGCCGCGCGGCTTCGTCGAGTAGGTGAGCAGGGCGATCCTCATCCGCGCCCGCCCTTGTCGTCGAGCAGGTTGTGGTAGGCGTCGACGCGTCGCTCCTCGAGGTGACGCAACACTCGACGGGCTCGGTCCACTTCGGCGTCGATGTCGATATCCGCCACGGCCAGACCACCTTTGGACCACGTCTTGGCAAGAACGTCACCGCCCGGACCGACCACCTTTGCCTGGCCGAGGAACCGTAGCGAGCCGGTGACGCCGGTCTGATTCGATGACGCGAGCACCACCTGGTTCTCCGCGGCACGCGCCATGTCGTACAGGTCGAACAACCGCGCCTGACGGTCGTTGGGCATGCGCGACGCACGGTCGGTGATGCTGGCCGGCCAGGCAGACAACGCCGCGATGGTGCGTGCGCCGTCCAGCGCCAGGGTTCGCGCCGATTCGGGGAACGTCTTGTCGTAGTCGATCAGCATTCCCATCCGCCCGATGGGCGTGTCGAACGCCGTAAACCCCTCTCCCGCTGCGTAAGCCAGGTGCTCGCCTGCCGGCTGGTGGACCTTGCGATGATGCCCCAACACGCCATCGCCGGTCAGACAGCTCGCCGCGTTGTAGCGAAGGTCGCCCGCACGTTCGGTGAAGCCGATGCAGACGGTCATGTCACCGGCCATCGAGCACAGCAGCTTGATCTCCGGCCCGTCTGGATCGATCGCTTCGGGAACCGAGGACAGGTCCGGGTTGAGCAACTCCCCCAGATAGCCGCCGAGCGTCGCGTCCGGCAACACCAGCAGGTCGACCTTCTCCACTGTCAGCCGCTCGAGAATGCCACCGAGTTTCTCGAGCGCGCGCCCGATCTCCGGACCGAAATGGCCTGCCAGAGCGGCGACCCGGGTCGTACCCATCGCTATGCAGCCGCGCTTTCGCGGACCCGCAGGGTGATCTGCTCGGCGAGGAATTCCGCGTCGCGGGCGACGGCGGCGAAGCGGCCCGAACCCCAGGTGTGTTGCCAGGGCAGCCCGAGGAAGAACAGCCCCTGGGCGGCCGTCACGCCGCGGTTGTGGCAGGGATGGCCTTCGCCGTCGAATACGCCGACGCGCAGCCAACGGTAGTCGGTGCGGAAGCCGACCGACCACACGACCGACGTGATGTTGCACTGCGTCAGGTCCAGCTCGGTCACCTCCTGCTCCGGTCGCCAGACCGGTACGTACCTAGGCTCCTCTGGCGCGTCGATTCCCGACCGTGCGATATAGGCGTCGATGGAATCCTTGATGCTTTCCGCGACGGCGTCCGCGGCATCGAGTGACGCCTCCAAGGTCGGCGTGAACTGCACCGTCGTATCCGAGACATCGATCATCCTGCCGTACAACGACATTCCTTCCAACGCGAACTGGCGAAGGTCGATGTCTCGGCCACCGTCACGGCCGGTGACGTAGTGATTGGTGTTCTCCCGCTTGCCGAGTCCGCCCGGCTGATCCTGGATAGGTACGTCGTAGTGCCCCATGTCGTGCAGCCAGGCAACGCAGTCACGACCGCGGTAGAACCGTGCGACACGCGGTGCCTTGCCCGCAACCAAGTGCACCTTGCGCCCGTCGAGGTGCAGGTCCTCGGCGATCTGCGCGCCGGACTGCCCCGTTCCGACGACCATCACTTCGCCGTCGGGAAGCTCAGCGCTGCCACGGTATTCGGAGGAGTGCAGTTGGACGATCGATTCAGGAAGTTTTTCGGCGAAACGGGGAATCGTCGGAATGTGGTAGCCACCAACGGCAATCACCACCTGGTCTGTGTGGATACGGCCGTCCGTCGTTTCGACGTCGTAGCCGCCCCTCGCGGCATGTTGTACCGACGTGACCGCAACCCGTTCTCGCACAGGCGCTCCGAACGAATCGGCATAGGACCGGACGAATTCGTAGACTTCGTCGCGCTTCATGAAGCCATGTGGATCGGCGCCGCTGTAGGCATAGCCCGGCAACACACACTGCCAGTTCGGAGTGACGAGCGTGAAGTTGTTCCAGCGGCTGTCACGCCACTCGTGTGCGACTGTATCGCGTTCGAGGACAACGTGATCGATACCGCGTTGCGTGAGATGCCAGCTGATCGACAGTCCGGCCTGGCCGCCGCCGACCACGACGACGTCTCGATGCTCGGTCATTTCGATGCTCCCTGCGGTGCTGGAAGTTGCGGTGTCATCGACAGCACTCGGACCGTTCCCGCCACACCATGGGCGGCTTCGCGGATTTCGGCGAGTTGCTGCATAGCCGACGTGCAATAAGTGCCGTATTTCGCGCGGACCCGTTCGCTCGCTTCGGTCAGCGCAGTGTCGACCAACGCGAGGAATTCGGTTACCGGATAGGAACTTCCAGTAGTGAGGTAATCGTGCATCACCAGCGACGGCGAGTAGCAGGACTGCCGCTGCCCACCGGGCCACTCGACCAGAAACGTCATCTCAGGCATGGACAGCCTCCAGTGCGAGTGCCTTGTAGAGGTGCGGGCGTCGATCGCGCAGGTTGTACATTCCGCCGCCCCTGGCTAGCCCGAGCACATGCTCGACGTCGACGGTCGCGGTCGCCAAACCTGGCTCTGTTCCTGTCGTCGCGAGTATGTCGCCGCCCGGTCCGACGATCTTTGCGCTGCAGACGAAGCGCAGCGACCCGAACGTCCCCGCCTGATTCGAAGCGACCCAGACGATTTGGTTCTCGACGGCCCGTGCGCGATCGAAGATATCGAACCGCTGCTTCCACCGGTCTTCCTCGAGATTCGGGGCGGTCGCCGTCCTCGCGGTGGGCCATGCCGACAGCGAGGTGACGATCTCGGCGCCGTCCAGCGCGAGCATCCGTGCGGCCTCTGGAAACGCTTTGTCGTAGCAGATCTGCATTCCCATGCGTCCGACTGGCGTGTCGAACGCACGGTACTCGTCTCCGGCTGCGTAGCAGAGGTTTTCACCCAGTGGCTGGTGAACCTTGCGGTAGGAACCGAGGATTCCGTCGCCGGTGAGCGTCACCGCCGTGTTGTATCGGGTGTCGCCGTCGGCCTCGCAGAAACCGAGGGTGATGACGAGATCGCCTGCCATGTCGATGACGCGACGCACTTCTGGTCCGTCGAGTTCCAACGCTGGGGGCAAGCTGCGCAGCCGTCGCGCCTTGGCCTCGTCGCTTTCCTCGCCACCGCCCAGGCTGGGCAGATACCCGCCCAAGCACGCCTCGGGCAGGACCAGGAGCTGGGTCCCCCGGGCTCGTGCCTGGTCGATCAATCCGGCGATCGTGCGATAGCCGGCTTCCATGTCGCGGCCGAATTCTGCTGCCGCCACCGATATTGTGACGCCGTTCATGATTCTCCCAATCCTGTGACGGTGCCGTGCACCGCTCGTGTGATGGCGCCGTCGGGCCAGCGCAAGCCGACTCCCGGCGTCGAGGTGAGCCGACCGCACACGGCCGACGTCGCCGGGCCGGCCGGCGCGACGCGCGCTCCGGGCGAATCGGCTGTGATCATTGCGAAGCCGGGGAAGCATGTGAGCCACTCTCCGACCGATGCACCTGCTGGCCGCGGGACTCGTGCGACCTCGAGTTCTGCACCGAGCCCGCTTGCTTCTGCGAGCATTCCTGTGGTTCCTGCGAGCCCCGCCATGCTGACGTCCTTCGCGGCCGCAGGTGCCGTTCCTGGAACGAACTCGGCCATGGCTCGCAGCTCGTCGCCGGTGCGGCGAGACGTCGAATCCCATTGTCGACCTTGATATCCCCGCCGCCAGCCGCCGCCAAGATCGGCAGTAAGCCGGAGCTCGTCGCCGAGCCTGCCGCCACCGCCGCGCACCGGCCGCTGCGCACGTCCGAGCGCGGTGACCGACAGTGCCCCAGGCACACCGAGCTGAGTGTGCCCACCCAGTACTGGGACAGCCCACGCTTCGCTCGCCCGGGCCAGACCCCGGATGACCCGCGTCAAAATCGAATGATTGGGTGCACCGACGGAGTCGAGCATGCCGATCGGCGACGCGCCCATCGCCGACAGGTCGTTCAGATTCACCAATGCGGCACACCAGCCGGCCCATTCCGGGTCACGCTCGACCATCGACGGGATGATGGCGTCGCACGCTGCGATGATGTCGCTGCCTGGCAACGGAACTCCGTCGTCACCGCGAAATCCCCTGCCACCCAACCCCATCGGCTGCCCGCGCAGCGGGGCGAGAGCCGTGGCCAGCACGGCTTTGGTCGACTGGACCAGCCGCTCGACCCGGTCGATCGGCCAGCGCATGTGCACGTGCGGAACCTCACCGATCTCGCTGTCGGCCAGCCGAATCCAACCGAGTCTGGCGAACAGCTGCTCGTAGCGGGCCTGCACTGTCGCTTCGAACCGCAGGACGTCGTTGGCCTCGGCATGCGCGCACGCCGATTGCACCAGCGCGGGGCCGACGCCCTTCGTCCGACAACTCTTGTCGACGACCAATCGGCTGCCCGTCCACCAGCCGATATCATCGGCGGTCGCCGGCGCCAGCCGAACGCCGCCGAGCACAGCACCTTCGGGATCGATTGCGACGAGTACGCGCAGGCGTGGATCGTCGTCCAGGTCGTCGCGGTCGCTGCCGACGAACAGGCCCTGATCTACGACGAACGAGTCCCGCCGAAGCCTGCGGTACGCCGCGATCTGCGAAGAATCGGCCAGCTGGACCAGGAAGCCGAGACTTGTCGGCGCCTGGGGAGCCGGCCCGGTGAGGACGCTGAAATCCACCTCGGAGAGTGTCATCTCAGCCTCCGGCGCTCTGCAGCACGCTGCAGGCACCGCACGCCGCACAGCCTGCTCGTTGGTCCGCGCCTGCCATGCCCGCCCGTTGCAGTTCCTTTGCGACCCTTCGGGTCACGTCTTCGAGCACGTCGCGATTCGGAGCGACCGCACCGTCGACATCGACCGCGAGCGTTCCCGCCAGCGGCCGAAACGGCACGACGAACGGGTAGACGCCCATGTCGATGAGTTCGGCTGCACCGGATACCAATTCGTCCGGATCCTCGCCCAGCCCGACCAGAAGATAGGTCGACACCTGGTTGCGACCGAACACCCGGACCGCTTCGGCCCACGCCGCCCGGTACTCGGCAAGCGGCACAGTCGCCTTGCCCGGCATCCACTTCCTGCGGACCTCGTCGTCCAGCGACTCGACGTGAATCCCGATCGCGTCGGCACCCGCCTCGCGAAGCTCGGTGATTGTCGCCAGATCTCCCGGCGGCTCGCACTGCACCTGGATCGGCAGATCCGGCACAACAGCTTTCACGGCCCGCACGCAGCGCGCCAGATGCCGCGCACCTCGATCCTTCGCGGCCGACGTCCCTGTCGTCATCACCATCTGCTTGACGCCGTCGAGCCTGACCGCGGCCTCGGCAACCTCCGCAAGCTGCTCGGGGCGTTTGACGGCGATGGTGCTGCCGGCCTCGAGCGATGCCTCGATGGAACAGAATCGGCACCGCTGATCTTCGCCGTAGCGAATGCAGGTCTGAACCACGGTGGTGGCCAGCACATTCGATCCGTGCAGTTTGGCGATCTTCTCGTAGGACACGCCGTCGGCGGTCTGCATGTCGTAGAACTGCGGTCGACGGACCGGCTCGATCGCCATGCCGATGTCGGCGCCGTCGAGCAACAACCTATTTCCGACAACGGAATACGGACTGTCGGAACGGATCGGGATGGCAGCGCCGGCACCCGCGATCAACACATGGCCGTCGTCGCTAGGCCCGGCACCGGAACGGCGCTGCACCGGAACATATCCCGTCGCTTCGCTCGCCCCGCCAACATCGACTCTGATGCCGAGCAGCGCGATATCTACACGGGTTGACAAGCCAGTCATGGGATATCGGCCTCAGACCTGGTAGGTCGAGTTGATGATCGCGCCCTTGCGTGCGTAGTGAATAAGCGCGTCCTGAACGTCGAGCGGATGGGCCGGTATCACGCCTTCGATGAGGTCTTCTTCACGCGCACCGTGGAGTGCGAGACCGAAGCGGCAGCAGAAGACTTTCCCGCCTTCCTTGATGAACGTGGCAAGCGAGTCGTTGATGTTCTGCTCGCCCGGGAAGCCGCTGTCACCGGTAGTCGGAAAGCCGCGGTTGGCAATGGCATTGATCGCGCCGGGCCCGTAGAAGTAGATCGCGGAGTCGAATCCTTTGCGCAGCGCTCGCGTCGCTTGCAGTACTGCGACGAAGCTGACCGACGACTCGTGCGCGATGCCATGGACGAGAGTGAAATACGTTTCGCCACCCTCGGCCTTGTAGTCCGGGAAGATCTTGGTGGAGCCATAAATGTTGGTGCCTTTGGGCAGAGCGGGATGTGGGATCTCGCCGAGTGACTTTGCGATGTTGGCTTCGATTGCCTGGTCTATGTCGGTGGTGGGTGCAGACACTTGGTCCTCCTGCGATTGGGCGTTGATTCCGACTTGCGGATGCACCAAGTTGACGCCCACCGTGTTGCCGATTGGTCACGTTGGGAACAATCCCAGGTTGCCGGAATCTCACCGGTACCGATTGCTCGGCATCGTTGAATTGCATTGCACCGCAATCAATTACACACATCCAGCGGAGGCAACCACGCGCGCCGCCCTGAATCGTGTAGCAACCACGTAATCGATGGTCTGCAATCTGCAGATTGCGATGTCATGACCAGGGAGCATCCGACTCGTGGCCGTTACTTTCGGGAAACTGCAGGAGAACAAACCGAACGCAAAAAACCGGGCCAGAGCGTCTGCCGCTCTGGCCCGGTTCTCGTGGAAGTTGTGTCAGCTACCGAAGTACGGAGTGTTCGCCCAGCGCTCCAGTGGACCCATATCGCCGTTGTAAATATTCGAGTCGGACGGGACCGAGATCCCCGGGATACTTGCGCGGTCGGTCGTCTGCCAGAACACCCAGTTCGTCCAGCCGCCGGGCAGGTCGGGCCATGGTCCTTGGTTCCAATCGGCGACCCACAGCGGGTAATGGTTGAACTCTCGCGTGTCTGCGACCTCGTAGCGCCAGAAGCCTGGGGCCGCGTAGATGATCGGTTGCCTGCCGGTCAGAACCTGGACCAGGTTCAACCAACGATGCATCCAGTCGATGATGACTTGTGGCGCTTGACCATTGGACCGTTCGACATCGAGGATCGGCGGTAGCGACCCGAAGACGTTCTCGCCGAACGTCTCCTGCACGTAATGAAGGGCCTGCGGCTCGGGAGCCTGGTCGAACCGAGGGAAGTGATACGCACCGCGCAGAACGCCCGCCGCGCGCATGGCCGTCGTGTCTTCGTGGAAATGCGGGTTGGTGTAATCCGTACCCTCTGTCGCCTTGACCAACGCGAAATCGTGGCCGGCGCCCTTCACTGCTTTCCAGTCGATCGGCGACCCCGACGGGTGCTGCCAAGCCGACAGGTCGGGACCGCTGGGCCTTGGATCGGCTGAGCCCGGCGTCGCAGCGACCAGGGCGGCAGCCAACGCAAGCGGAAGCGCTACTAGCAGTTTCTTTCGAATTCCAGCACTTACCGTCACCATGGCGTGGACGGTAGCCCGGCTCAGGAGGAAGGGGCAAGTTTGCCACGTCGAGCTGGGGTAAGTTCCGGTTATGCGAGTTCTAGTGACCGGTGCGACCGGATTCGTCGGCGGTTGGAGTGCAAAGGCGATCGTCGACGCAGGCCATGAGGTGCGGTTTTTGGTTCGCAACCCGGCCCGACTCGGCACGAGCGTCGCGAAACTCGGCCTCGATCCGAGCGACTATGTGATCGGCGACATCACCGACCGTGAGTCCGTGGCCGCCGCAATGGAAGGCTGCGACGCCGTCGTGCATTGCGCTGCTCTTGTGGCCACGGACCCCAAGCAGGCCGAAGCCATGATGACCATGAATCTGGCGGGCGCGCAGAACGTCCTCGGCACGGCTGTCGAGCTCGGCCTCGATCCGATCGTGCACGTTTCTTCGATCACCGCTCTGTTCACGCCCGATCTCGAGGAGTACACGGCAGACCTTCCGGTCACCGGCGGCGCAGACGGTTACGGCAAGTCGAAGGCAGAAGTCGAGCTCTACGCCCGGGGCTTGCAGGATGCAGGTGCGCCGGTCGTGATCACGTATCCGGGCATGGTGCTCGGACCGCCGGTCGGCGACCAATTCGGCGAAGCCGCCGACGGTGTCTCGGCAGCGGTGCAAATGGGGGTCGTACCTGGTCGAAACGCCGCGTGGACGGTCGTCGACGTCCGCGACCTCGCATCGCTGCACGCCGCCCTGCTGGTACCTGGCAAAGGCCCACGCCGATACATGGCAGGCGGTCCGCGCCTGACCGTCCAGCAGATCGCCGACACTCTCACCGAGGCGAGCGGCAAAACCGTACGCGCAATACCCGTTCCCGACGCTCTGCTGCGCGGGATGGGCCAACTCGTCGATGCTGTCGAGCGGTTTCTGCCGTTCGAGACGCCGATCACCGAGGCCGGCATGCAGTACTACACGCAGATGCCGCCCGCTGACGACGAACCGAGCAAACGCGAGCTCGGCGTCACCTACCGCGAATCACGAGAAACGCTGGCGGACACGATCACTGGGTTGCGAGCATTCGGTCGTCTCGGCGGCTGACGGACGCACACCACGCGCAGGCCGGGTGGTGAACTGCCACAGGTGAGCGCAATCACGGCACTGCAGATGCACGAGGCGACCCTGATTGCTCAGTAGATACTGCCAGTGCCGATCGCAATTGCGACCGCTCTGGCAGTGCCCGCATTCGGCACCATGGTCGCAATTCGGGCACGGCACCCACGCTCGCCGGCTGAAATCCGCGGTGGGATCAATTGGGAGCACGACGCACCGTCCGCTCGGGTAGTACGCCGGCCACGACCAATTCGTCGTAGATGCGCTGTTGCTCGTCATCGAGGCCCGAGTAGAGCATGTCGTATGCCCGCTCTTCTTCCTCCAGGACGGCGATCGGGTCCCAGTCGGCGCCGATGGCGTTCAGGACCGCAGTGCGCCGGTGCGCTTCGCCCAGCGTGAGATCAAGTTCGAACGCGTACATCGGTTCACCTTCACTTCATCGACAGTGAGAAGTTAGGGTGCCGTTACGTTGCTCAAGATCGCAATGATCCAGGTCACAGATCAGCGAAAACGCAGTGGTAGCTCCGGGCGCCGCGCGAGCACACGGAACGCTTGTGGCGTCTGCCCCTTCCAGCGCTTGAAGGCTCGAACGAAACTGGCGGGGTCGGAGTAGCCCAGACGGTCTGCGACTTCTTCGGTGTTGAGGCCTGCGACACTCAACATCTCTTCGGCCAGCGCCTCGCGGACCTCGTCGACGAGCATCCGGAACGATGTGCCTTCGAGTTCGAGCCGACGGAACAGCGTCCGCGGGCTCACGTTCAGTTCTCTGGCGACGGTGACCACGTCCGGTGTACGGCCTGGCTCACGGACCAGAAGATCGCGCACAGAACCTGCCACTCCCGATCTGGCTTTGCGTTTGGCCAGAATTCCCTTGCACACGGCTTCGTAGCCGCGCCGTGTCCACTCGTTGCCGCGACGCAACGGAACGTCGAGCAAGTCGGCGTCGAATCGGATCGAATTGTCGTCGGAATCGAAGGTGGGTTCTACCCCGAGCAGCTCGAGGTAGCGATCCGTCTTCACTGGTGCGGAGTGTTTGTAGTGGACACCTTTCAATGCGACGTCGGAGCCGAAGACGTCTCGCAGCAACACCTTGCTCGCGCCCGAGATCCGTTCGATGAGGAAAGGTCGTACGTCGTTGGGGATATCGCTGCCGTCGGACCGCAGCATCGCGACGCCGTCTGCCTCGGCCAGCTCGACCTTCGTGAAAGCCCACGCGAGATCGAGATAGCCGAGCGCGATCGTCAGTGCTTCGCGCAACGTCCTGCCGGTCGCAATCAGCAGGCCCCATACCCCGTGCATACCGAGGTGATAGCTGGCCCCAAGTGCGACACCGAATCCCGGTTCGATCGCGGGATGGCCGATGAGATTGCGAAGAACCGCGTATTCCTGCCTCAAGGCAACTTCGGCGCGTGGATCTTGTAGCGACTCGGCAAGGATTCCCGTCCCGCGCAACAACTCTGCTGGATTGAGCCCGCGTTCCCCACCGAGTCGTGTCATGAGGTGAACGCTGTTCGCGCTCACCGGTAGATCCAGGTCCACGCCAGACACTAACCTGACCGGCGGGCCGGAGCCCTAATTTTTTGCAACCCCGACCCGCCAGTGCCTCAGTTAGCCGGCGGCGGATCGCCCACGGTCGTCGTCGGATCGATCAGCCCGAACACCTCACCTTGCGGCCCCGCGACGACTCCCATTCGGCCGAATGGGCTGTCGTCGGGACCCGAAAGGACCGTCGCACCCAGTTCTTTGGCCTTGGCCACGCCGGCGTCCAAATCGTCGACCTGGAACCAGGTGAGCCAGTACGCCGGCATCGGATCACCCGGCATCTTCGTTTCGTCGTCGATGCCGCCGACGCTGTCCGCACCGCCGGGCAGCGTGAACGTCGAGTACACGAAGTTCTCCCCGTCGCCGATCTCGGCGTAGGTGTAGCCGAACACGGTCGCATAGAACTCCTGAGCCTTCGCGTACTCGCGGGTGTGCAGTTCGTTCCAGCAGTACGCGCCATGCTCGTTGTAGATGCCTGCACCGGTGTGCGCCTTCGCTTCCCACACTCCGAAGACACCGCCCGTTGGGTCTGCCGCGACGAACATCCGACCGACGTCGAGCACATCGAAAGGCGGCATGAAGTTCGTTCCTCCTGCGGCAGCCACCTTGCCCGCAACGTCGTCCGCGCTGTCTGCGGCGAAGTAGGTGGTCCACGCCGAGGGCATCGGCTCGTCGGACATCTTCGGGCCGATGCCCGCAGCGGGTTTACCACCTTTCAGAGCCATCAGATAGCCGCCTGCATCGTCCGGACCGTCTTGAATATCCCAGCCGAACAAGGCGTTGTAGAACTCGCGAGCCTTCGAGGTGTCGTCTACCTGGCAATCGACCCAACAGGGCGTTCCCTGCGGCCAGGCCTCATCACGTGTCGGCATTTCTCCAGTCCCTTCGGATCGTTCGAGTTTGGGTGAGTGCGTTGGCTGCGACCCACGTCACAACTCAACCACCGGGGTCCGACAAAAAGTGGTGGTCAACCTGACAGACTCGGCCCATGCCGCTGTATTCGTTCGAAGGAACATCGCCGACCATCGATCCGTCCGCATTCATCGCCCCGACCGCCACGCTCGTCGGCGATGTTCGCGTCGAAGCCGGCGCGTCGGTTTGGTACAATGCCGTGCTTCGTGGCGACTACGCGCCGGTCATTGTCAGGGCGGGCGCCAACATTCAGGACGGTTCGGTGTTGCACGCTCCCCCCGGCATGCCGTGCGAGATCGGAGCCGGTGCGACAGTGGCCCATCTCTGCGTCGTGCACGGCGCGACTATCGGCGCCGAGGCACTGATCGCAAACCACTCGACCGTGCTCGACGGCGCGTCCGTCGGCGCCAGAACGCTCGTTGCTGCCGGAGCGCTCGTCGTCGCGGGAGCACAGATTCCGGACGGCATGCTCGTCACCGGTAGCCCCGCGAAGGTGAAGGGGCCGATCGAGGGTACGAACGCGGAGTTCTGGATCAATATGAACCCGCCTGCCTATCGAGAACTTGCACAACGACACAGCAGCGGCGTCGAACCAGTACCGGAATAGGGCCCATAGCGCCCGCGTTGACCGTCACGGTGTTACCGGAAGGTAAGATCAGGCGTCCGAAATCAAGTCAAGAGTGAGGTTTGGCATGGCTGAGCGCGTTCAGGTCGGTGGACTACAGGTCGCAAAGGTCCTGTACGACTTCGTACAGAACGAGGCCATCCCTGGCACCGGTGTTGATGCCGACGCGTTTTGGGCCGGTGCAGAGCAAGTCATCAACGACCTAGCGCCGCGAAATCGTGAGCTGCTCGCCAAGCGCGACGAGATCCAAGGCAAGGTCGACGCCTGGCATTCCGAGCACCCCGGCACCGGCTATGACGCCGCCGCCTACAAGGCGTTCCTCACCGAAATCGGCTACCTGCTCCCCGAGCCCGCCGAGTTCGCCATCAGCACCACCGGCGTCGACGACGAGATCACGACGACAGCAGGTCCGCAGCTGGTGGTGCCGGTCCTGAACGCCCGCTTCGCCATCAACGCGGCCAACGCGCGTTGGGGATCGTTGTACGACGCGCTCTACGGCACCGACGCAATCCCCGAGACCGACGGTGCCGAAAAGGGCTCCAGCTACAACAAGGTCCGGGGCGACAAGGTGATCGCCTTCGCCCGCAACTTCCTCGACGAAGCGGCGCCGTTGATCTCGGGCTCGCATGTCGGTTCGACGAACTACACGATCTCCGACGGCAAGCTCCTTGTCACGTTGGCCGACGGCAGTATCACCGGCCTACGCGACGAGGCCACGTTCGTGGGCTACCTCGGCACGACGGCAAACCCCTCGTCGGTCCTGTTGAAGCACAACGGTTTGCACATCGACATCCAGTTCGACCCCGAGTCGCCGATCGGCCAGACCGACGCCGCACGTATCAAGGACGTCGTCCTGGAATCCGCTGTCACGACGATCATGGATTTCGAAGACTCCGTCGCCGCGGTCGATGCCGACGACAAGGTTGTCGGGTACCGCAACTGGCTCGGCCTCATGAAGGGCGATCTCGCCGAGGAAGTGTCCAAGGGCGGCAAGACCTTCACCCGCGTCATGAACCCGGACCGCGTCTATACCTCGCGCGACGGCGGAGAATTGACGCTGCACGGCCGTTCACTGCTTTTCGTCCGCAACGTCGGGCACCTGATGACCAGCGATGCGATCTTGGACAAGGACGGCAACGAGGTTCCCGAGGGCATCCTCGACGGCCTGTTCACCTCGCTGATCGGTATCCACAGCCTCAATGGCGATGCCGCACTGAGCAACAGCCGGACCGGCTCGCTCTACATCGTGAAGCCGAAGATGCACGGTCCCGAGGAAGTGGCGTTCACCAACGAGTTGTTCGGTCGCATCGAAGACGTGCTCGGCCTGCCTCGAAACACGCTCAAGGTCGGCATCATGGACGAAGAGCGCCGCACGACGGTCAACCTGTCGGCGTGCATCAAGGCCGCCGAAGCGCGTGTGGTCTTCATCAACACCGGTTTCCTCGACCGCACAGGCGACGAGATCCACACCTCCATGGAGGCCGGACCGGTCGTGCGCAAGGCCGACATGAAGAAGCAGCACTGGATCCTGTCCTACGAGGACTTCAACGTCGATACAGGGCTTGCCGACGGTCTCGAAGGCAAGGCGCAGATCGGCAAGGGGATGTGGGCGATGCCCGACCTCATGCACGACATGCTCGAGCAGAAAATCGCGCACCCGCGGGCCGGCGCCAACACTGCATGGGTGCCGTCGCCGACCGCCGCGACTTTGCATGCGACGCACTACCACAAGGTCAACGTGTTCGAGCGGCAGAAGGAGATCGCGAAGAGCAAGCGCGCGACCGTCGACGACATTCTGGTCATTCCGCTTGCGGCCGATACGAATTGGTCCGCCGAGGAGAAGCAGAACGAGTTGGACAACAACTCGCAGTCGATCCTCGGGTATGTGGTCCGCTGGATCGACCACGGCGTCGGTTGTTCGAAGGTGCCCGACATCAACGATGTCGGCCTGATGGAAGACCGTGCAACGCTGCGCATTTCGAGCCAGCTCGTCGCGAACTGGCTGCGCCACGGCGTTGTCACCGAAGCCGACGTGCGCGCGAGCCTCGAGCGGATGGCGCCCGTCGTCGACCGCCAGAATGCCGGCGACCCCACCTACAAGCCGCTTGCACCGGACTTCGACACCAACATCGCGTTCCAGGCTGCGGCGGAGCTCATTCTCGAGGGCACCAGACAGCCCAACGGGTACACGGAGCCGATCCTGCATCGCCGCCGTCGCGAGTACAAAGCCGCCAACACAGCAAACGCATAGCTCCCGGCGTGTCGTTGTGGCCGGGTAGCCTAGCTGGGTGACTTCGTTTCCCGATGTCGTCCTCGGGCTACCCGAGCACGCCGAACGGCTCGATCTACCGTTCGGCACCTTCTTCGTACGGCTGGCGGGTGAGCGGACGGGCGGTGCGATGTCGGCGGTCCAGACCATCCTCGAGCCGGGTGCGATAGGTGCGGCACCGCACGTCCATCACGGTCACGAGGAGTACTTCCTGATCACTGCGGGCGCGGTGTCTTTCGAACTGGCAGACCGCACGCAAACGGTCGGCGAAGGCGGTGCTGTCGCGGTGCCTCGCGGTCAGGCGCATGGTTTTCGGAACGAGGGCGACGTACCTGCGGAGCTGATCATGCTGTTCATGCCTGGTGGCTACGAGAACTACTTTCGCGACGTCGCCAGAGCCGCCGAGGATGGGCAGGCAGTCACGCCTGGTCTGCTGACTCAGCTACGCAGCCGCTACCAGACGACGCCGTGGCCATGACAGATCGTCAAGGGCACCATCGCAGCACGGAAGGCCACCGTGGCGTCAGTAAAGGCGTGATCTTCGCCGTCATCGCGTTGATCGTCGTCGTCGCACTCGTGGTCGGCTGGTTCAGCTTGCGCGACAGGGTAAGTGACGAATCCGATGCGGCCGCGCAGACCTGCGTCGACGGCGACGCACAGCTGAACGTCACCGCGGACCCTGAAATTGCGAGTCAGCTCGAAGCTATCGCGAACAAGTACAACGAGACCAAACCTGTTGTGCGGGACAGCTGTGCGCACGTGGCGATGATCGCCAAGCCGTCCGAGGCTGTTCGCGTGGCGCTGGCTGCGAAGGACTGGGACGTCGCTGCTCTCGGACCGAAGCCCGCGCTGTGGATTCCGTCGTCGTCGCAGACGCTGAATCGTGTCGCTGCGGGCGTCATCGACGGCGATCCGAAGTCGATCGCGTCGAGCTCGGTCGTGCTCGCGGTCCACAAGGCTTTGGCAGACGAACTGACAGGGCGGAAAGCCGGCTGGGGTGATTTGCCCGGACTGAAGGGGATTTCCGTACCGCTCGGCCCCGGGTCGGATTCGACATTGCTGGCATCGGAAGCGGTGGCTGCCGCAGTCGCGAACGCAGGGTTCGGTCCGCTGAGCGAGGAAGCCGCGCGGTCCGGGCCGGTGGTGGCTGCGTTGTCGCAACTTGTCACCAACTCGACGGGCAAGGCAACCGACACTGCGGCAGCGCTGAATGCCCTTGTGGGCGAAGCTGATTCGGTCCAAGCGGTCGCTGTCACCGAGCACCAGCTCAGCTCGGCGGGCGACAAGGTCGTCGCATACAAGCCGGTGGGTGCGACTATCGTCGCCGATTTTCCGGCTGCGACGCTGAACGGCGAGTGGGTCGACGAGACACAGAGTCGAATCGCTTCCATGTTCGTCGATTTTCTCCGGCAGCCCGAGCAGGCGAAAACGTTGTCCGACGCGGGCTTTCGGACCGGCGAGGTCGAGCGGTCACTACAACCAGCCGCCGGCCCGGTACTCGATCAGTTGGCGAACGTGTTGGCCCATCCGACTCTCGGAGCGAATACGACCGTGCTGCTCGACGTTTCGGCGTCGATGAGCAACCCACTCGTCGGTGTCGTCGACGCACTGCATCGTTATGTGAACGGCGCTGGGGATTCGTCCGGGTTCGGCCTGTGGACCTATAGCAAAGGCCTCGACGGTCCCAAGCCCTATCACGTCGATGTTCCGCTGGGTCCGTTGAATCGTAACGCAGCGAACTCAGCGTTGACGGCGGTGCGATCGACACCCGTCACGACCGACCAGGCGTACCCGACCTTGATCGATGCGTACCGCGCCGCCGTCGCCGGATTCGTTGCAGGCAGAACGAATTCCGTCCTGCTCATCACCGACGGACCCGACGACGATTCGACGGTGAACGGTCAGCAACTACTCGACGCGATCGCCGCTGCCACCGACCCGAGCAAGCCCGTTCGGGTCAATGTCGTCGCACTCGGCGCTGCGCCACCGCAGACCTTGCGATCCCTGGCCGACCGCACCGGCGGCAGCGTCACCACCGGTCCGGACGCAGGCGCCGGGATTGCCAAGGCCCTTACCCCATGAGCTAGCTGCTGAACGCCTCGATCGGCGGACACGAGCAGACGAGGTTGCGGTCGCCCTGCGCGCCGTCGATCCGACGAACGGCGGGCCACACCTTTGGGCGGCCGTGCTTGCCGCGCGGAAAGACCGCTGTTTCACGGGAATACGGGTGATTCCACTCGTCGACCAAGCACGCCGCAGTGTGCGGAGCGCCACGCAACGGGTTGTCGTCGACTGGCCACTCCCCTGCACCGACGCGGTCGATCTCGCCGCGGATCGCGATCATCGCCTCGCAGAACTCGTCGATCTCGTCGAGGGATTCACTTTCCGTGGGCTCGACCATCAACGTTCCGGCAACAGGGAAGCTCATCGTCGGTGCGTGGAAGCCGTAGTCCGCCAACCGCTTCGCCACATCGTCGACCGTGACGCCGGTCCGCTTCGTGATCTCACGCAGGTCGAGGATGCACTCGTGCGCAACCATTCCGGTCTCGCCGGTGTAGAGCACGGGATAGTGCTCGTCGAGGCGTCGTGCAATGTAGTTCGCCGACGCGATCGCGGTCAGCGTCGCGCGACGCAGTCCGTCGGCGCCCATCATCCGGATGTATGCCCAGGTGATCGGCAGGATCGACGCGCTACCGTACGGCGAGGCCGAAATCGTTCCGCCCTTGCCGAGTTCCGGCATCAGCGGGTGACCCGGCAGGAACTCTGCGAGGTGTGACCGGACCCCGATCGGGCCGACCCCCGGACCGCCACCACCGTGCGGGATGCAGAACGTCTTGTGCAGGTTCAGGTGGCTGACGTCGCCACCGAAACGACCTGGCCGGGCAAGGCCGACAAGGGCATTCAGGTTGGCGCCGTCGACGTATACCTGGCCACCGGCATCGTGCACAGCGGCGCACAACTCGCTGACTTCCTGCTCGTAAACACCGTGCGTCGACGGGTAGGTGATCATGATCGCGGCAAGGCGCTCGGCGTGGTCGGCGATCTTGGCGCGCAAGTCTTCCAGGTCAACGTCGCCGTTCGGCCGACACGCGACGACCTCGACCCGCATGCCGGCCATGACCGCCGATGCCGCATTCGTGCCGTGCGCGCTGGACGGGATCAGGCAGGTGTCGCGGTGGTCGTCGCCACGGCTGAGGTGGTACTGCCGAATCGCAAGCAGCCCAGCGTATTCGCCTTGCGAGCCTGCGTTCGGTTGCAGGCTGACAGCGTCGTATCCCGTGATAGCGGCGAGCCACGTCTCCAGGTCGTTGACGATGCGCAAGATTCCGGGGACGTCCTCGGTCGGCGCGAACGGATGCAGGCGCGAGAATTCCGGCCACGTGATGGCCTCCATCTCGGCCGTCGCGTTCAACTTCATCGTGCACGAACCCAGCGGAATCATGCTGCGGTCCAACGCAATATCTTTGTCGGACAGGGCGCGGAGGTAGCGCAGCATCGCGGTTTCGGTGCGATGGCGGGTGAACGCCGGGTGCGTCAGGTACTCCGACTTGCGCTGGTTGAGTATCGACGTCGTGTAACCCACCCACCCGTCACCGTCGGCACAGAAGGCACGAGCGACCGCACTGAGGTGGGCGGACGTCGTCGCCTCGTCGCACGACACACCGACGTGATCGGCGTCGATGAGGCGCAGGTTGATGTTGTCGGCCTTGGCTGCTGCCACAACCTCTTCGGCCCGACCCGGTACCCGGGCAGTGATCGTGTCGAAGAACTCGCCGTGCACGATCTCGATGCCACTGCGGCGCAACATCGCCGCGAGCGCAGACGCGCGCTCGTTGACCCGTCGAGCGATCGCGGCCAACCCGTCGGCACCGTGATAGCTCGCGTACATAGCTGCCAGGATCGCCAGCAACACCTGTGCGGTGCAGATGTTCGACGTCGCCTTCTCGCGGCGAATGTGCTGCTCCCGGGTCTGCAGCGCGAGCCGGTAGGCCAAGTCACCGTCGGCATCGACCGACACGCCCACGAGACGGCCAGGAAGCTGACGCGCGTTCTTGCTGCTGACCGCGAGGTATCCCGCATGCGGACCGCCGTAGCCCATCGGAACGCCGAAACGCTGCGTAGTTCCGAAACACACATCGGCGCCGATCTCGCCGGGCGGTGTGATGAGAGTCAGTGCGAGCAGGTCCGCGCCGATTGCGACCAGCGCCTTCTGCTCGTGCGCGGCGGCGATCATGTCCGACCAGTCGACGACGCGGCCCGACGCGCCCGGGAGCTGAGCAAGCACACCGAAGAACTCGCCGTCGGGCAAACCAGCGGTGAGATCGGCGGCGACGACCTCGATACCCAGCGGTTCCGCGCGGGTCTCGATGACGGCACGAGTCTGCGGGAACAGGTCGGCATCGATCACGAACCGCGGCGACTTGCTCTTGCTCGCGCGTCGCAGCAACGTCATCGCCTCGGCTGCGGCAGTCGCCTCGTCGAGCATCGACGCGTTGGCTACCTCCATGCCGGTGAGGTCGGCGACCATCGTCTGAAAATTGAGCAACGCTTCTAGCCGACCTTGGCTGATTTCCGGCTGGTACGGCGTGTAGGCCGTGTACCAGGCAGGATTCTCCAAGATTCCGCGAACCAGCACCGGCGGCGTCAGCGTGTCGTAGTAGCCGAGGCCGATCATCGAGGTCGCGACCGTGTTGGTCGCTGCCAACGCGCCGAGTTCCGCGAGCGTCTCGTGCTCGGTGGCGTGCGCAGGAAGGATGTCGAGACCCGACGCGTCGAGGATGCTGGCAGGCAGCGCCTTCTCGGCGATCTCATCGAGCGTTTGGACCCCGATCAGATCGAGGATCCTAACGAGGTCAGCAGCGTCGGGTCCGATATGGCGGTCCGCAAAAGAACGAGTCACGACAACTCCAGAGGGTCGACCCTCCCCCTCTGTCGTGTGCGCCTGAGAGATTCAGGGCGTGAGCCCCTTTCCCCGTGGGCGGGTGGATGGCCACCGCTTTCCAGAGACGTCGAAGCCCGCACGGTCCTCTATGCCTGAGAGATTGACGGGGAGGTGCTGCTCCTTCGGCGTCCGGACAGCCGAGGCTGGCCGAAACTCTCCCGTACGACGGCGACGCCCATCCATCATAGCGGCGGAGCTTGCGGAGCCGCCATTCAGCATAGCGGCGGAGCTTGCGGAGCCGCCATTCAGCACAGTTAACCGGTCTTGCGGCTGACCCGGTTCTTACGTCTGAATGCGAGCTCGTCCTCGGGGCGAGCTTCGCTCTCGCCGCCATCGGCGCGCTCGGCGGGGAAGTTCGCAATAGTGCCCGTGAGCTCACGCATCGCGCCACTCACGGCGATGCCGAACACGCCCTGACCACCCTGCAGTAAGTCGACAACCTCGTCGGCAGTCGTGCACTCGTACACGGTGGTGCCATCGGAGAAGAGCGTGATCTTGGCAAGGTCGTGGACACCGCGGTCGCGCAGATGATCCACCGCGATGCGGATGTTCTGCAGCGAGATCCCGGTATCGAGGAGCCGCTTCACGATCTTGAGAACAAGGATGTCCTTGAAGGAGTACAGCCGCTGGCTCCCAGAACCCGCGGCACCGCGGATCGACGGAACGACGAGCGACGTGCGCGCCCAGTAGTCGAGCTGGCGGTAAGTGATTCCGGCGATCTGGCAGGCGCTCGGCACTCGATATCCGACCAAATCATCGGGAAGCGAGTCGTCCGGAAACAGGCCGGGCTGGATCTCCTGCGGCTGATCTACCACGGACAACTCCCTCTTCGATCGTGGTCGCATACTGCGACTCTCAGGTCTGCGACCAGGTTCAGCGTACGCCCGAAACGCTATGGCGCCGACACCATTGGGTCAACGCGACTCGCCAATATCTCAACCTAAACTTGAGGGTGAGATTAAAGCGTTATACAGGACGGTCGGGCCGCGTGATCTGGACTGAGGAGCGAGGGAGCGCAGCGACTGAGTCGACGAGGGAAGATCGCGCGAAACTGCCCGGCCGGCAGGCGAGCGCAGCGAGCTAAGAAATGTCACAGTCCTATCCATCCGTGGCTTTGAAGTCGTCCGGAGATACCGATTCGAGGAACTCCTTGAACTTCTCGACCTCGTCCTCGCGCTCGTCCGGCATCACCAAACCAGCCTCTGCAAGCACAGGCTCCTCGGCAAAAATCGGCACCCCGACCCGAAGCGCGATCGCCACCGAATCCGACGGGCGAGCGGATACGCGGAGATCTTGATCGAAGACGAGGTCTGCGTAGAACGTGCCCTCTTGCAGATCGACGATGCGGACCTCTTTCAACGTCCGCCCCAAGGCCGTGATCAAGTTCTTGATGAGATCGTGCGTCAACGGCCGCACCGGCTCTACTCCCTGTTGTTCCAGGACGATTGCGGTCGCTTCCGTCTGGCCGATCCAGATGGGCAGGTAGCGATCACCATCGGTCTCGCGCAGCAACAACACAGGTTGATTCTGTGGCTGCTCCACACGGATACCGATCACACGCATTTCGCTCATCGCGACCGCCTCCCAGCTCGAAGCCCTACAAATAGTCTATGCGAGTTCATGATTAGCCGTGACGTACAGCCGCGGTTGGGCCGCACGATCTGGACTGAGGAGTTGCTGGGAGCGCAGCGACCCCGCACGACGAGGGAAAGATCGGGCGTTCAAAGCCCAACCGCCAGTGTTACTGGCCTAACGCGGACCGGACCGCTGCCTTCACCAGACATGTGTGCAGTGTGAGGGATAGCGCGGCCAACTCGCGAACCATTTCTTCCGCGCGATCGCGAGCACCTGCGTCGCGACCCTTGGCGACCGGCCCGGCGATCTGGGCGATAAGGCCGGCCTCACGATCGGCGGCAAGTTTGAACGCCCGGAGATGACGGGCTTCGAGGCCGAATTCCGACATCGCCTTCGCCGTGACGGCGAGGGCGACTGCGTCGTCGTCGAAGAAGCCCGCGGGCCCCGGCGTGATCAGCCCTGCGCGAAGCAACTCGGCGAGAAAATTGTCGTCGATGCCTGCGCGCGTGATCAGGTCGTCCCGGCTGACCCGAACTTCACGATCGGTCCGGAATTCTTCGGGCGACACTTCGCCAGGCGCGACCACCAACGTGCGTGGTCGCGACGGCGACCGCTGTGCACCGAGCGTTGCTACGCCGCTGTCGATCGCTTCGAGCTGCTCTTTGATGACCTTCAGCGGCAAATACTGATCGCGTTGGGCGGTGAGGACGAACCGCAACCGCTCGCAATCAGCAATAGTGAATCTGCGATACCCCGACGGTGTGCGCTCGGGGCTGATCAGACCCTCGGATTCGAGAAACCGAATCTTCGAAATCGTGATGTCGGGAAAGTCAGGGCGCAGGCGGTCGAGGACGGAGCCGATCGACATCCCTCCTCGTGCCCGCTCCCCGACCGCGGTCATCAGTTACCCGATTCACCCTGCGAGCGCGGCCCCATGAGGAACACGAGCCGGAACTTGCCGATCTGAACCTCGTCACCGCTCGCGAGAACGGCAGAATCCACCGGCTCACGATTTACATACGTGCCGTTGAGGCTGCCGACATCGACAACCTGAAACTCGTCATCTTCCTGGCGGAACTCCGCGTGGCGACGGCTCACAGTGACGTCGTCGAGAAAGATGTCACTGTCTGGATGTCGCCCGGCCGACGTGGTCGGCTGGTCGAGCAGGAACCGCGAACCGGCATTGGGACCACGCTTGACAACGAGTAGGGCCGAACCGACCGGCAGGCCCTCGACCCCCGAAACCGGCGCTTCACCCGTTTGGACGGCCGAAGTGTCGACTTCGTTCAGGAAATCAGCACGGAAGACCGACGTGGTCTCCGCCGCGCTCTCTCCATAAGCCGAGTCATTGTCGTTCTCGCTCACCGTTTCTCCTCCTCAGTGGGCTTTTTGCCCCGACTGTTCAGTCCCGACTGGCACACACAGACGTTTCCCATGACCGTACCTTGCCGAGGGTAGTGCGTGTAGGCAGACTGGCGACGACACCGGGGGCTATTCAGCCCTCGATGACTGCCAGGTAACCTTCGACGTCAAGCGTATCGCGCAGCGCTGCATCCAAAGTCTTCTCGTCGGCAACTTCCAGGTCGACCAACCAGCCGTCGCCGTACGGATCCGAATTGACGACTTCTGGCTCCGCATCCAAATTCTCGTTCACCGCAACAACTTTCGCGGTCAATGGCGCGAAGATGTCCGACACGCTCTTTGTCGACTCGATTTCGCCGAACGAATCGCCACCGACAACTTCGTCGTCGATATCGGGCAGTTTGACGTACACAACGTCACCAAGCTGTGACTGGGCGTAATCGGTAATGCCGATTCGCGCGGTCGTCGGACCGACTTTTCTGATCCATTCGTGTTCTTCGGTGTAACGCAGATCGGCGGGAATATCGAAGTCAGTCACCGCTTAGGGTCCTTTCGGGCTAGTTACCGGGAAGAGAGTATTGGCGCGCTTTCGGATCTCGCAAGGCTGCGACCGACACGCTCGGGGATTGCTCGACATTGAGTTTTCCGCCGTTGCGCGACACCGTATCTGCCACACCCCCGGGAATGTTGACAGCAGCAGCGAGTGTCGGCGAATCCCCTATGACGACGAGTGTGTACGGCGCTGTCATTTCGATGCCGTCGACGACGATCTTGCCCGCGCTGCCACCCACCCACGTTTCGAGTCCGACCCGGACCGGGCCGCCAGACGCTCCCTGGACCTGCATCGCTTCCGCGCCCGCGCCACGCAACTCCTGCAGGGCAGACAGCAGCACGTCCGAACCGACGCGGCCCAGAGGGTCGTCGATCCGCAGAACGACGCCTGGACCCACCGCGGCCACGGTTCCCACCTGGATCGACAGCGCCTGGAGCCGGGAGCGCGCCTCGTCGAGCGCCGCGCTCGACCCACTGCGTTCCAGTGACGCGAGCGTGTTCTCCAAGGTTGTGATCTCTTCGCGCAGCGAGGCTTCGCGCCGGTTCAGGTTGTCGAGCACGACCAGCAGATCCGCAGGCCGCGCCGAATCGAGCGTGTCTCCCGATCCGGTCCCCCGCACCTGCGCGGCAATCGCAAAGCCCAGCGCCATGACAAGAACGATCGCGAAGGCTGGGAACAGCACCCTGCGCTTCGCCTCCGACACAGCCCTCACGCTCCGAACAGTCGTCGACGCAGCGCAGCCGCGTTGCCGAAGATGCGAATACCGAGCACGACGATGACTGCCGTCGACAGTTGCGTTCCCACGCCGAGTTGATCGCCGAGCCACACGATGAGTGCTGCAACCGACACGTTGAACACGAACGAGATAACGAACACTTTCGAATCGAACAGTCCGTCCAGATACGCACGCAGGCCGCCGAAGACCGTATCGAGCGCTGCCACGACTGCGATCGGCAAATAGGGAGCCGCGGCATCAGGCACCTGTGGGCTGACGACCACACCGATGGCAATGCCCGCGACCAGCGCGAGCAGGCCCAGGACCGCATAACGCGCCTTCATCGGCCTCCCTCCTGTGCAACGCGTAGTTCATGCACGGGCGCTGCGGGCACGGACAGGTCTTCCGACACGTCGTAATCGAATCCGACGCCGTAGAGCTGCGACAACCCCGACATCCGGACAAATGCCTCGCTGACGACGAAGCCGGTGTGAAGCTGCTGGGGTGGCCCGATAGCCACGATCTTGTAGGGCGAGAACACCGGTCCGTTGTCGACGAGGACCGCGCCGCCCGCGTGGCGGATCGTCACCGACGGCCCGATCCGCACCCCGCCGACCGACACCGCTTCTGCTCCGCTCGCCCACAGCGCGTTGACGACGGCCTGAATGTCGAGGTCCAGCACGATGGACCTGCCTTTTGTCGTCCCGTCGCGCAAGGTCACTGCGAGACCTGGACCGTGCACCGCCTGCACACCTGCGGCAGCTTCGAGCGTGTCGATCTTGGTCAGCAACGCCGCCCCGTCTGCATTGCCTGCCAGTGCGCTCTCTCGTGCCGAATCGGTCTGTGCGGCGAGACTGTTGCGTTTGTCCGACAGCTCCACGCTGGCGTCCTGAGCTTCGTGAATACGGGTGACGATCTCCCGACTTTCCGCGGCACCACCAGGAACGTCGGCGTTGTTCGTCAACGCGATGCCGAAAATCAGTCCGAGCACCACGGCTCCGATCGTCAGCCACAGGACTGCTGTGCGCGGCTGACCCGCCTTGTTCTTCTCGGCAGCAATCGCATATCCGGGGTCGAGATGGTCGGTCAGCAACGACCGCAGCAGCGAGTTCACGTCACCGGTACTGCCCGCGCGACGGCTGCTGCCTTCCAGATGTACAAGATGCCGGTCCATACGTACACGACTGTCCCCCAGATCAGGAACGCGTACCCGAACGCACTTGCAGCCGCCGCTCCGGGCCAATCCGCTTGTCCCACAAGGACCCACGGGAACGCGGACATCAGCGCGAACGTCGCCGCCTTACCCAGATAGATCACGTCCGGCGGCGGCAGGTTGCGTCGCCGGTACACCGGCAAGGTGAACGCGAGGACGACGTCGCGCCCGATCAGCAATACAGCCACCCACCACGGCAGCAAGCCACGAATCACGAATCCGACGATGGTCGCGACCGTGTAGAGGCGATCGACGAGCGGATCGAGCAGCGCCCCCAGCTTCGACGACTGGTCCAGTAGACGGGCGAGCTTGCCGTCGAGCCAGTCGGTGACACCACTGAGGACGAGGATCGCGAACGCCCACCAATCGGCCTCCAGCACCAGCAGCACGTACAGAAAGATCGGCACTCCGATGAGCCGAATGATGCTGAGTACATTCGGCACCGTCAGAATGCGATCGGTCCGCAGCGGCTCCCCAGTTTCCATGCCTTGTCCTACCCCATTCATCGGTCTACCGCCACGCGAACACCGGCTGCTCGAGCTGATCGATTCTGGTGTGCCGCCGGTGCAACACGACCTCACGGAACTGATAGACGATCGCGCCGGTCGGTGCGTGTATCAGGTGAGCGCGAAAAGGCCATTGAATGACGGGTTTATCCGATTCGGGAATCGAGATGAAACGCGGTTCGGCGTCGACCTCGACCATCGTGGGCCGCAGCACGAACGCGACCTCCGCGGGATTCGGCTCGGTCGTGCGCAGTCGTTCGCCGATCCACAACACGATCGGTGTGATCACGTACCCGGACCTGGTGACGTAATCGTCGAGCCTGCCGACAACATCGGTCGGATTGGCCTCGACTCCCAATTCTTCGCCGAGTTCTCGAATCGCGGCCTCGACCACGGTTTCGCCTGCATCGACCGCACCGCCGGGTAGTGCGAACTGACCGGGGTGCGCGCGCATCTTGGCCGGGCGAACTGTGAGCAAGCAGGCTGTCGCGCCGTCGACGTCGGTGCCGAGGGCAATCGCGACCGCCGCCCTTCGTGAACCCGTCTCGCCGGCGTGGCGGACCTCGAACTCCGCCAGGGCAGCACCGACCGCCTCGCGGGACAGGTCCGAAATGCTCATCGCGTCGACCCTAAGCCACTGCCGATCGTTCGCATGTGAGGAGGCACACTGTTGACTAACATTCGCGATCGAGGAGGCGCCGAAGATGGGCAACGACGACGTGCACAAGGTCGACCTGCGGGCGTTCGTACGAGCGGGCGACGTGTTCGATCGCGGTCGGGCGCTGCGCGATGTCGTTCCCTCCTCGGCGCACGACCACGACGCAACCAATCCGAACCGTCCGGGCGTGCTCGACTTCATCGAGTCGAGCAACGAAGGTCGATTGCCGGACCTCGTTCCGCTGCGGATGGGCCGAATGATCGTGTCGCCGTTCGCATTCTTCCGCGGTTCGGCGGGCCTGCAAGCCGCAGACCTCGCCGGTTCGCCTGCCAACGGCCTCAATGCGCAACTGTGCGGCGACGCCCATGCCGCGAACTTCGGGCTCTACGGTTCGCCGCACGGCGAAATCATCATGGACATCAACGATTTCGACGAGACGATCCCCGGCCCATGGGAGTGGGATCTCAAGCGCCTCGCTGCAAGCCTGGTACTCGCAGGCCGTGAGGGCGGCGTCGACGCCGAGGGATGCGTCGACGCGGCCGAAGACGCCGTGAAGTCCTATCGCCGTACCATTCGCGATCTCGCAGAGGCGCCTTTTCTGACGTCGTGGACCGCGTTGCCGGACTCGTCGGTCATCGAAAAGGCAAAGGCGGACGCGCTGATCGACGATTTCGCCGAGGCCGCGGACAAAGCTCGCGGGAACACCAGCGCAAAGGTCGTCGCGAAGTGGACCGAACACCTCGACGACCACGCGACCGGCATTCGCAGGCACCGGTTCATCGAGGATCCGCCGATCCTGACCCACATCGACGACGCTGAACGGGAGGCCGTCATCGACGGTCTGGAGGCTTACGTCGAATCGTTGCGTGAGTCGCGCCGCAATCTGATTGCGCGTTTCGCCGTGCAGGACGTCGCGTTCCGGATCGTCGGCACCGGCAGCGTCGGCCTGCGCAGCTACGTTGCTCTGCTGCACGGCAATCACGACGAAGTCCTTGTGCTGCAACTGAAGCAAGCAAATCCGTCGGCGCTCGCGCCGTTCCTGCCCGCGCAGGAGCCGCGACATGAAGGTCAGCGCATCGTCTTCGGTGCAAGACTCGTACAAGCGAGCACCGACATCCTGCTCGGCTGGACGACCATCGACGGTGTGCCCTACATGGTGCGGCAATTCCGAAACATGAAGGGCGACATCGATCCGACGTTGCTGAAAGGCAATCACCTCGACGATTACGGCCGGCTCGCGGGAGCTCTGCTGGCTCGTGCACACACCCGTTCACTCGATCCCCGGCTGCTTGCGGGCTATTTCGACGGGGACAAGGAGTTGCACAAGGCGATCGGTCGGTACGCGGTGCGCTATGCCGATCAGACTCAACTCGACTACACCGAACTTCTTGCCGCCGTCGAGTCAGGCACGATCCAGGCACAACTCGCCTGAGCGACGGCGGGCGTCAAAGCACGACCGCGCAGCGAGCGGAGCGAGCCAATGTCACGCCGCTATTCGGCGTTGCAGATCCGCCATTCGGCGCGTTGCTCGAATTCGTCGGCGGTCAGCGTTCCTGCGACCAGTGCGGCAAGGTCCGCGATTTCGCCGCGGTTGGGGTCGCTGGCAAATCCGTCCTCGGCTAGCGCTTGCGATAAGACCCAACGCTGGTGGTCGGTCAGCGGTCGCCAGAGTTCAGGCCAGCGCTGCGCATACCGGCAGGGCCTCCACACCATCTGCAACCTCCAAGGCAGGTTCGGCTCGTCGCGCCGTCCAAGGTTGCGGACCTCGATCACAACACGGCCGACAACCACTCGCGTGAGATCTCGAGGGCCGCACCGCCAGCCTCAAATAGTAGATCGCTGCGCGTGCTTCGGCTACGCGGGTCGAAGCATTCCTTCCGCCACGGCGGAGCCCGCGATTGCAGTTACCTGCCCGTTCGAGCCCGCGCTACCACTCGGCGACTGCTCGATTGCATTTGCCAGAATTTGCGCATCTACCGGGGCGTACTTGATTATGTTTACGGCACCGATAGAAACACCCAGTCCGGCTAGTTTCGATTTGGCACGCAATTTCACAGCGGCAAGAACTTCTGCATCGGTTTCCATTTCTCCGACTTCTTCGGCATAAACGCTGGACCGTATTGCATTCGTAATTATCGCCATGACTGTCTCTTGCAGATCCTCCGACCGCAACGCGGCTCGCACGACGCGGAAGCCGCTCGACTGGACGCGCCAGTTGACGTCGCACTTGATGACCCATTTCTGGCGTCGGTCGTAGTCTGCGTCGCGTCGAGTCGTCTCGATATCCTCGGTCCGATTCGTGCGGACGTTGACCGATATCTTCACCAGACGCCAGATGAACGGGAACCTAACCCCTGGTCGGCCCGGTCGCAGGAGCTTCGGCTCGTCGCCGAACCAACGTTGGACGACGTTGCCGAGCCGGAGCCAGACGCCGCGCTCGTTCTTCCGAACCGAGAAGAAGGCGAACCTGACCAGACCCGCGCCGGTGATCAAGGTGGCGACGTAAACCAACCCGACCCATGGATTACCGCCTGCTCCCGGCAAGTTCCCCAAAAACCTGCTGACTGGCTCCAGCTTCATCTCGAGATCTCCGCACACTACCGCCGACGCCGTTGTCCGCGACGACCTTCAGTATACCAGTGGAGAGGACCCCGAGTATTTATTGATCAGTGATCTGAATCGAGACGAAAACAATGGCTTCCATCAAGCGGAATTGGCTTCGCTGGAATTCATTGAATTTGGCGGAGAATAATCGGTTTCGTCGAATTGGAACACCCGCCCGGCCTGGCCCAGCATCGTTCCAGCAAGGTTTGCACCGGACAACTTGGAACCGGACAAGGTGGCATCGGTCAAGTCGGCGCCGCTCAGATCTGCCTTGGTGAGGTCGGCACCATCGAGTACCGCGCCGCTCAGCCGAGCCCGCGTCAAATTCGCACCGACCATGTTCGCGCGGCGCAAATCGGCGCCGGTCAGATCAGCCCGGGTCAGGTCCGCACCGTCGAGCGTCGCGCCCGTCAGCCGCGCATAGCGCAACGTGGAGAAATCGAGGTCGACGTTGATGAGGATCGCACCGCGCAGGTCGGCGCCGTCGAGATCGGCGTGGGTGGGGATCGCGCGTTCGAGGTCAGCGCCGCACAGTGAGGCGTTCGTCAGTCGCGCTCGCCCGAGCCACGCTCCACTCAAATCCGCACCGCCCAACTCCGCGTTCTCCAGATTGGCGCCGCTGAGGTTGGTGCCGCTCAGGTCTGCTCCACTGAGGTCCGCATTGCGGAGGTCAGCGCCCTCGAGATTTGCCCCGATCAGTTTGGCGCCTGCCAACTCGGCGTCCGCGAGATCGACCCGCACACCGCGATACTCCTGCACGGCCTGGAAGCCCTCGACGATCCCCCGGTCGAGTATGGCCGCCTTCTCGTCGTCCGACAGATCGTCTTCCGGATCACCCGAGCGCATCGGCTCTTGGTCTCTCCTCCACTGGTTCCATTGCTGAACACTTCCCATGAGGAGCTTCACCTGGTTGGCGTTCGCCATGTCGCGTTTCCTCCTGCGGCTACCGGTCGCTCAGCGCATCGAATTTTCGTATCACAAGACTTGACCCCAAGCCCGATTTCGCCCTCCTCGCGCCCCCAGCATCGCGATTTCCACAATCTGTTATCAAATTGTGAATAACTCAGCTACCGAGCGCACGGGACAACAAGACCTGCCTCGTCCGAGCGCCGGCCTTTGCCAGCATCGCCTTGACGTGGTCGTTGACAGTGTGCTCCGAAATCACCAGCTCAGCGGCCATCTCCCGGGAATCCATGCCGGCACCGAGCAGCACAAGGACCTCGGACTCACGCGTCGACAGCGCATGCGCGCGCCCGAACAGGTCCATGCGCTCTGCAGCTGTGCTCGGCTCGATCGACACCGCGATATCGCCGCCACCGATTCGGTCCGCCTTCACCGTGACCCACCGGCTGCCGCCCAAGCAGACGCGCGACCAGGCCGGGCCGACACCGACACCGTTCTCCACCGCAATGAGGGCTGCGCCGATGTTGTACGCCGCGGCGGGGATGGGCGGCATCGGTTCGTCGGGTGGATTCAACCGGAGAAGCGCCTCCGCGGCACCGGCGGTCTGCACTCGGACCTGAAGGTCCGGTCCGAGAATCACGATTGCCGGACCGATGGGCGAGAGGCGACGATCCGGGTCGACGAAGGTCCGCGCCAAAGCACGTCGCAGCCCCGCGGACACCGACCCGCTCAGCGCCGACAGGAACGACAGCTCCCCTGGGGTGAACGCACCCGACGACGTTCGCCACAGATCGAGGAACCCCCAGCACCCGTACCGGTCGCCGAATGCGAGCGCCGCGGTATCGACAACTCCCAGATCACGCAGGACGTTGCGCCAGAGCAGCGACTGCGACGGATCCCCCGCCGTGCTTCCCAGTAGCGAGCTGGCCCCTCTGCCCTCGTCGAGCAGATCACTCCACCGATTGATTCGGGTCAGATACCGCCAGCGGATCAAGTCGGGCAGACGCGGCCATGGCAAGCCGGGGACATCCGCCAGCGGTGACGTCGCGACGCGCGAGACGGGATCGGTGAGTGCGAAGACGTGGCCATCGAATGGAACGATGGCACGAATGTCGGCAAGTAACTTCTCCCGCAACACTTTTGCGGTGTGGTCGGCCTGACACGTGCGCTCGATGCGATCGAGTTGCTCCCGCACGGAAGGCATGAAACTCAGTCTATGGCGAAAAGATCCCCAAGATCGGGGATGTCGCCGGCCCGTCGACCGAACGAATCATTGACTCACTACAACGACGATCCGGAAGGCCTATTATGACCACCACCCTGCACTTGGAGAACACCGTCCACGACTTCGAATCGTGGAAGGCGGTGTTCGACAAGTTCGACCGGTTCCGCGCAGACAACAAGGTCCGGTCCTACCGCGTGAGCAGGTCCGTCGCATCGCCCCAGAAGGTGATCGTCGACCTCGATTTCGATTCCATCGCCGACGCCGAATCCTTCAGTGCGGCACTGGCCAAGGTCCGGACCACCCCGCAATCGAAGGCGCAACTGGTCGAATTCGTAGAGCCTGTTGTGCTCGAACTGGTTGCCGAACGTACTTTCACCGCAGTCTGAACATGAAGCTCTTCACACCCGTCGCGGTCGTGGCAACGGCGTTCGCCACGCTGATCGGTCCGAGTGGCCCACTTGGCGGATTCTGGCGCCCCTCACCGGATTTGCCGACGGCGGCGCAACCGATCCTTGGTGGCCTGATCGCGGAAAGCATGATCGAGAACGTCGCCTTCGGCATCGGCATCGCGATTGCGCTGCTGGGCTATCGCTGGTTCGCAGCGCGCACACCTGACCGATTCCATGCGCTCGCGGCCTGGCTTGCATCGGTGTGGTTGTTAGCGTCGTGGATGCCGCACGGCTCCTTGCACCGCCACATCGGGCTGGCACCTCGCGGACTTCTGCCCGTGGAGTGGATCTTTCACGGCGGCGCGATCGTCGCGGTCGCGGCGTTGCTGTGGGCGCTGCTCGCAAAACCTGTCGGTTCGGCTGTAACGCCTAGCGCTGTGCGAGGCACTACGTCATGAATTCACGCAATGCCCGGGGCGCCATACCGAATCAGTCACCAAGACACCGAACAGGACTTCCACCATGACCATCACCGCACCCCGTGTCGCAACCGATTCCGAACTCGCCCGGAAGGTAGAAAAGGCGGGATTCTTGATCGCACGCATCGGCCTCGTCGTCACAATCGGCTGGATCGGCGCAACCAAGTTCACCGTCGCCGAGTCACAAGCGATCGAACCGCTCGTCAGTCGCAGCCCGTTCCTGGGCTGGCTGCTCGATCTGGTCGAGATTCGCAGTCTCTCAGCGGTATTCGGCGTCATCGAGATCGTAGCCGCCGTGTTGATCGCGCTCGGCCTCGTTCGCGAAATCTTCGGTGTCATCGGCGGACTGATCGCGATCGGTCTGTTCTTGACGACGATCTCGTTCCTGTTCACCTCGACGGACTACGAGCACTCCGTTCCGTTCCTCTCGGCTGCAGGACCGTTCATCATCAAGGACATCGTTCTACTCGGCGCGTCGATCATCATCTTCGCCGGCTCCTGGCTCCGACTGCTCGACAAAAGGCCTGCGGCATAGCCAAAACAACTGTGCGCGAGTCTCACCCCTGGAGGGGTGAAACTCGCGCACAGTTGTTCGTCGCTAGTCCGCGGGCAGGACGTGCTCCCCCGTCTTGTCGGTGCTCAGGCTCAACGAACTGATGTACTGCTTTTCACCGTTGGGGCCAGGCACCGCCGAGGCGATCATGTCGGGACGTTCGAAATCGATACCCGAGACGTGGCACAGCAACCGCGCGTCGGAGGGGTTGCCGTGTTCGTCGAACATGGGCAGGTCGATGCCGTCGTCCGAGCGGCGCAGGTAGTACTTGCCTTTGGTCGCAATCGCGAGGGCGGGCGTGAGGACGAGCGCAATGACCACCGCCACGATCGGCGAGTAGGGCTTGATCGCGCTGCCGAAGGCACCGAAGAAGACGAGAATCGACAATCCCGCCGACGCTGCCATCGCCCCGAAGCCGACAGGGTTCACCGCGTAAAGCATGCCGCGACGGAATTCCGGCACCTTGGGTGACAGCTTCAGCAGGTATTTGTTGACGGCGATATCGGTCGCGACGGTGACGACCCAGGCGATACCGCAGTTCGCGTAGAACCCGAGGATCGTATTGAGGAAGTCGAACATGTTGGCTTCCATGAGAATCAACGCGATCGCCAGGTTGAACAGCACGAAGACCAGTCGTCCCGGGTAGTGCTTGGTGACGCGGGTGAACGAGTTGGTCCAGGCGAGCGAGCCGGAGTACGCGTTCGTCACGTTGATCTTGATCTGGCTGATGACGACCAGGATTACGGCCAGGGTCATCGCGAGCCAGTGCGGCATCATGTCCTGGTAGATCTCGAGGAACTGATGCACCGGCTGATTCGCGATCGTCGCACCGTCTGCGACGTTGGCGATGATGTAGACGGCCAGGAACAATCCGACGATCTGCTTGAGCGCACCGAAGATCACCCAGCCCGGACCTGCGACGAGCACTGCGGCCCACCACTTCCGGCTGTTCTCAGGGGTTTTCGGCGGCATGAAGCGCAAGTAGTCGATTTGCTCGGCGATCTGGGCGATCAACGAGAGGCACACGCCGGCTGCAAGCATGACCGAGCCGAAGTTCACACCCTTGCCATCGGCGCCGCCGTACGCGAAGAACGAGCTGACCGATTCGGGGTGCCGCAGCAGCAGGTAGCCGAACGGCAGGACCATCATGATCAGCCACAGCGGCGTAGTCCAGACCTGCAGCTTCGCAAGGGCTTTCATCCCGTAGATGACGAGCGGGATCACCATGAGGGTGGAGATCAGGTAGCCCCACGCGACCGGAATTCCGAGCCCGAGTTCCAGGCCTTGGGCCATGATCGAGCCTTCGAGCGCGAAGAAGATGAACGTGAACGTCGCGAAGATGACGTTGGTCACCACACTGCCGTAGTAGCCGAAACCGCTTCCGCGAGTGATCAAGTCGAGGTCGATGTTGTAGCGCGCCGCGTAGTAGGCCAGCGGGAAGCCGGTCAGCATGATGACGACGGCGAAGATGCCGATGCCCAGCAGGGCGTTGCCAGTGCCGTACGAGATTCCGATGTTTGCGCCGATCGCAAAGTCTGCCAAGTAGGCAATTCCGCCGAGGGCGGACACCGATACGACTCCCGCGCTCCACGTTCGGTAACTACGAGGCGCGAACCGCAGGGTGTAGTCCTCGAGGGTTTCCTTGAGTGCGGCGTTGGTGTGTGACTTCGTCTCGACGGGCCTGTCGAGAATTGCCGGTTCTTCGTCCAGCTTGGTATCGATGCTCACGCGCGGTTCCTTCCATCTGCGATATTCCCAGATGGAAATATCGTGCCGCGGGCAATACTCGGCAGAAGGTGTGCCGAAACGATGGCACCTGAGTAACGATCCCGTTAAACCAAGATCGGATTAATCCAGCTCGGCGTCCAGACGCTCGAGTTCTGTTGTGAGAACGTGGAAGTGGTCGTTGCCGAGCCGCTCGACGATGCTCTCCTGCAGCGACATTTCCAGCCTGCGAAGGTCGTGAGCAGTGCTTTCTCCGCGCGGCGAGAGCAGCGCGATGACCTTCCGACGGTCGGTCGGATCGATTCGGCGGATGACCAAACCGCGGTCTACCAGCCTGTCGACGTGACGGGTCAGCGTCGAACCGGCCACGATCGAAGCCTCGGCCAGTTCCGCCATGGGGACACCACCCGAGTCGATCATCGCTGCCATCACACGCCATTGATCCAGCGATAAATCAGCCTGTTCCAAGGCGGGAACGAGGAGCGCAGCCACCTTGCGCTCGACCTGCCGCAGCAGCAGCGAGAGACTAAACTTCGTGTCTACGCTCCGCAAATTATCTCCAGGTGCGCTCGCGGCGGGGTGATGGTCTCCGCAGTGTACGACGAAGTAGCCGCGTTGGCGGGAGCGATGACGGCTAGGAGGGCATGGTGGATGCCTCGTCTGCCGATGCCGAGCACCCCACGTCGTCCCAGTTACTTCGCCGCGCCCCGGACACCGTCACGGTCGCATTCGTCATCCCGATGAGCGGCCCGGCGGGGATTTTCGGTCCGTCGTGCGAAGCATGCGGCATTCTTGCGATGGACGAACTCAACGCCACGAAGGGGATCAACGGCCGCGAAGTTCGCCTCGTCAACGTCGACGGCGGTAGGGATCCGGAAGTCGTTGCGCTGGAAGTGGAAGCGCTCGTATCGACGGGTTTCGTCGACGCAGTAGCCGGGTGGCACACGTCCGCTGTCCGCGTTGCGGTTGCCAAGCGGATCGGCGGCACGGTCCCGTACATGTACGGCGCGATGCACGAAGGCGGCGACCAGACCGAAGGGGTGTTCCTCACCGGTGAACGACCGTCGAATCAGCTACTCCCAGCAATGGATTGGATGGGAAGCGAACTCGGCGCGCACCACTGGACGATCGTCGGCAACGACTACGTCTGGCCCAGAACGACCGCGGCCGTCGCACGCCGAGCAGTCCGGGGCCGGACAACGATCATCTCGGAATCCTTTGTACCCCTTGGGACAACCGACTTCACCGCGACGATCGCCGCCATCGCCGAGGCGCCGGTCGACGGTGTCGTGATGCTGCTGGTCGGCGCCGACGCGGTGCATTTCAACCGCGCCTTCGCCGCTGCCGGACTTTCGTCCGAACTGCTGCGCGTCAGCCCGATCGTCGAAGAGAACACCCTGCTCGCCGGCGGCGCCGAGAGCAACGACGGTTTGTACTCACCCGCAGCGTATTTCGAGTCGTTGAACACGATCGAGGGCCGCGACTTCACGAACAAGTACTACGCAAGGTTCGGTCCGCATGCTCCGCCACCCAACGCGATCGGCGAATCGTGCTACGAAGCTATCCGCATGGTCGCGCAGCTCGCGACAGTCACCGGTTCGCTCGACGTCACCGCAGTTCGCCACCTCCCCCAGGGCTATTTCTACGAAGGTCCGCGCGGTCTCATGCGAATCCGCGGCAACCAACTCAGCCAAGACGTCTACCTATCCAAAGCCAACGGACTCGAATTCGAGGTCCTCGCCCAGATCGCCCGCACGTAGCTCTCGCCGAAGGGGCGGTTACGCAAGCATCGGCCCGAGTGGCGACGCACATAACCACCCCTTCGGCAGCCTCGGACTGCGGCGGCGGGCGCGACACCTCAGCCGCACGCCGACTTGTCAACCGCAGACGAAATTGCTAGCAAATTGGCGTGTCGCTGGCGAAATGGTCTGCGGCTGAGGGGATCTACTCGTCGCAACACCTCAGTGCAGGAACTCCCCCGCCTTGGTGGCGAGATCGAGGACCGGCTGCGGGAAGATTCCGAGCACCGCGGTGGTGGCGGCGGAAATCACGATGACCGTGGTGGTCAAGACACTCGACCGCGCGACGGTGGCGACGTTGGCCGGCGGCTCGGAGAAGAACATCAGCACGATGACGCGGGCGTAGAAGAACGCTGCGACTGCGCTGCTGACGACGCCGACGATCACCAGTGGGACCGCTCCGCCTTCGGCCGCCGCCTGGAACACGGCGAACTTTCCGACGAAACCGCTGGTCAGTGGAATACCAGCGAAAGCGAGCAGGAACAACGCGAAAACTCCTGCGATGAAAGGCGATCGGCGACCGAGGCCGGCCCAACGGGCCATGTTCGTGACCTCACCGCTCGAGTCGCGAACCACAGTGACGATGGCGAAAGCGCCGAGCGTGCTGAAACCGTAGGCGAGCAGGTAGAACAGCACAGCCGACAGACCGGCGTCGTTCAGCGCGATCACGCCCGTCAAGATGAAACCGGTGTGAGCCACGGACGAGTACGCGAGCATTCGTTTCATGTCGGTCTGGGTAACGGCAAGGACCGCGCCGACCGCCATGGTCAGGATCGCGACGCCCCACAGCACCGGCCGCCAATCCACTCGTAGATCAGGCAACGCGACATAGAAAATTCGCAGCAATGCGCCGAAAGCCGCGATTTTGGTCGCCGCTGCCATGAAGCCGGTGATCGGCGTGGGCGCGCCTTGATAGACATCCGGAATCCAGGAATGGAAGGGAATCGCGCCGACTTTGAACAGCAGTCCCACCGCGAGCAGACCGACGCCGACCAGGGCCAGCGAGTCGTTGCCGGTATGGTCTTTGACCGCCGACGCGATTCCGGTCAACTCGACCGTGCCCGCATATCCGTAGAGCAACGCCATTCCGTACAGGAAGAATGCCGACGAAAATGCTCCGAGCAGGAAGTATTTCACCGCTGCTTCCTGCGACAGTAGTCGACGACGACGCGCCAGGCCGCACAGCAGGTACAGCGGAAGCGAAAAAACTTCGAGTGCGACGAACATCGTGAGCAGATCACCCGACGCCGGGAAGATCAGCATGCCGCAGATGGCGAACAGGCTCAGCGGGAAGACCTCGGTCTGGACGACGCCTGCCTTGGTTGCCTCCCGCTCAGCGGGACTGCCGGGCACGGCCGACGCCTGCGGGGTGAATGCGTCGGTGTCGCCACCGAGTCCACGCTCGCCGATGAGCAGAATTGCGAGAATCGAGACGAGCAGGATGGTGCCTTGCATGAACAACGTCGGCCCATCGATGGCGACCGCGCCCATCACCGCTAAGTGCCGCGTACCGGCGAGGGCGACGACCGCCACGAACGCCGCGACAAGTCCGACAAGGCTGACCACGAGCTGACACACGTACCGACCGGCGCGCGGAACGAAGGCTTCGACGAGCACTCCGACCAGTGCCACACCGAACACGACGAGCACGGGCGCAAGTTCGCCGTACTCGATAGTCGGCGCTTGCAACGTCGAGGCGTAGGTCGTCACTTGTCACCAGCCATGGTCGGTGCCGGATCTTCCTGGTGAATGGTGGTCAATGTGTGATCGACGGCAGGAGTGATGACGTCCAGGACCGGCTTGGGGTAGACGCCGAGGATGATCAGCAGCGCGACAAGCGGTGCGAGGACGACTATCTCACGCGGCACCAAATCTCGAATCTTCTCATTGCCCTTGGTAATCGGTCCGCCCATCACGCGTTGGTACAGCCACAGCACGTAGATCGCGGCCAGCACGAGCGCGCTCGTCGCAACGACAGCGGCGACCTGGTAGCGCGAGTACGTCCCGATCAGCACCAAGAACTCACTGATGAACGGCGCAAGGCCCGGCAATGACAGTGTCGCGAGGCCGGACACGAGGAAGACGCCCGCCAGCACGGGAGCGACTTTCTGCACGCCGCCGTAGTCCGCGATCGCGCGAGTCCCCCGCCGCGAGACGAGGAATCCCGCGACCAAGAACAGCGCCGCGGTGGAGATGCCGTGGTTCACCATGTACAGGGTCGAGCCCGCCTGCCCCTGGCTGGTGAGCGCGAAGATGCCGAGAATGATGAAGCCGAAGTGCGAGATCGACGTGTACGCAATCAGTCGCATGACGTCGGTCTGGCCGATGGCCAGCAGCGCTCCGTACACGATTCCGATGACGGCCAGCGTGATGATCAGCGGCGTGAAGTATCGCGTCGAATCCGGAAACAGCTGCAGACAGTAGCGCAGCATCGCGAACGTGCCGACCTTGTCGACGACGGCCATCATCAGCACCGCCGTCGCCGGTGTCGATTGGACGGCGGCGTCGGGCAACCACGTGTGGAACGGCCAGAGCGGCGCCTTCACGGCGAACGCAAACATGAAGCCGAGGAAGATCGCGTTGAGCACGGTGGGACTCGCGCCGAGACCACCGTTGTTGGCAGCGGTCACGATCTCGCGAAAATCGAAGGTGCCTGCGCCGTTTCGCGCAGTCACGACGTAGAGGCCGATCACGGCGGCGAGCATGATCAAGCCGCCGAAAAGGTTGTAGAGCAGGAATTTAACTGCCGCATAGGACCTTTGGGTACGGTCCATGCTGCCGAACCCACCGATGAGGAAGTACATCGGAATCAGCATGGCTTCGAAGAAGACGTAGAACAGCAGAACGTCGAGTGCGGTGAACGAGACCAACACCATGGCCTCGACCATCAAGGTCAGCGCCACGTACGTGCGTGGACCGCGCGACCCCGTCGTGTCCTCGGTGTCGTTCCAGCCCGCGAGCAGCAGAATAGGCACCAGCACCGCCGTCAACACCACGAGGACCAGCGCGATGCCGTCGACTCCCAGGGTGTAGCCGGTGCCGAACGCCGGAATCCATTCGTGTGACTCGACGAATTGGTAGCGGTCGCCGCCCGGGTCGAACTGGAACGCCAATACCACTGCAATGCCGAGGGTGACGACCGATACGCCCAGTGCGACCGACTTGGCGAGTTGACTCTTTCCCGTCGGCAGCGCAAGGACCACCAGCGCACCGACGAGAGGGACGAGCCACAGCGTCGTCAACAAGGGAAAGTCGGTCATGACCACGCCCTGACCAACAGCATCGCTGCGACCACCAGAGTTGCGCCGGTGAACATCGCGAGAGCATACGACCGGACGAAACCGGTTTGCAGTTGCCGAAGCCGGGCAGACGTGCCGCCGATAAGTGCGGCGAACCCATTCGCGATGCCGTCCACCCCTTTGCTGTCGACGAAAACCAGTGAGCGAGTGAGGTGTTGACCGGGGCGCATCAGCGCAGCCTCGTTGAGAGCATCGCCGTAGAGGTCCCGACGCGCGGCGACCGTGAGCACCGAACCGGCCGGAGCCTCCTCGGGCACCTCACGAAGCGCGTACTGCCGATAGGCAACCGCGACACCGCCGAGCACGAACGCCAGCGTAAGCACGGTCGTCACCCATACGGGCATCGCTGGCTCCGAATGGTGATATCCGACAACAGGTTCGAGCCAATGCTGCAACGACGAGCCCATCGTGAAGAGCGCTCCGGCGGCGACCGACCCCACTGCGAGCACGATCATCGGCGCAGTCATGGTGCCGGGTGATTCGTGCGGATGCGCGTCCGCAGCCCAACGACGCTTGCCGAAGAACGTCAGCAGCATCACGCGCGTCATGTAGAACGCGGTGAGCCCGGCACCGATGAGGGCGGCCACACCGAGAATCGGGTTCTCGTCGAATGCGACCTCGATGATCTTGTCCTTCGAGAAGAAGCCCGCGAACGGAGGCAGGCCGATGATCGCCAGATAGCCGAGGCCGAACGTCACGAATGTGATCGGCATGACGGTCCGTAGACCGCCATAGCGACGCATGTTCACTTCGTCGTTCATGCCGTGCATCACCGATCCAGCGCCGAGGAACAGTCCGGCTTTGAAGAACCCGTGCGTGAGTAGATGCATGATCGCGAATGCGTAGCCCGCCGGTCCGAGACCGACGGCGAGCACCATGTAGCCGATCTGGCTCATCGTCGACGCGGCGAGCGCCTTCTTGATGTCGTCTTTCGCGCAGCCGATGATCGCCCCGAACAACAACGTGACAGTGCCGACGATGACGACGACCAACCGGGCGTCGGGTGTGAGATCGAAGATCGGGTTCGACCGGGCAATCAAGTAGACGCCTGCCGTCACCATGGTCGCGGCGTGGATGAGCGCCGACACCGGCGTCGGACCTTCCATCGCGTCGCCGAGCCAGGATTGCAGCGGGACCTGCGCCGACTTACCGCATGCAGCGAGGAGCAGCATCAGCCCGATCGCGGTCAACGTCCCGTCGCTGGCCCTGTCCGCGTTGCCGAACACCGACGCGAAGTCGACGGCGCCGAACGTCGCGAACATGATCATCATCGCGATCGCCAGACCCATGTCACCGACACGGTTGACGACGAACGCCTTCTTCGCCGCGGTCGCAGCCGATGGCTTGTGCTGCCAGAACCCGATCAGCAGATACGACGCGAGACCCACGCCTTCCCAGCCGACGTACAGACCGAGGAAGTTATCGGCGAGGACCAGCACCAACATCGCCGCAAGGAAGAGATTCAAATACGCGAAGAAGCGACGGCGCTCCGGATCGTGCTCCATGTAGCCGACCGAATAGATGTGGATCAGCGAACCCACACCGGTGATCAGCAGCACGAAACACATTGACAGCTGGTCCAATTGAAGGCCGAAGTCGACCTGCAAGCCCGCGACCGGAACCCAACTGAACACGTCGTTGTGCATGAGCCGGTCGGCATCGTCGCGACCGACCATGGTGAAGAACAACGCGACGCCCACGCCGAACGACGCAATCGACGCCGCACACCCGAGCAGGTGACCCCACGAGTTGGTCCGCTTGCCGCCGAGCAACAACACGACGGCGCCGAACAGCGGCAGAACCGGCAGAAGCCAGACCGTATTCAATTCGCCGCCCTCAGTGCTTCAGCAGATTCGCGTCGTCGACCGAAGCCGAACGTCGGGCACGGAAGACGGTCATGATGATCGCAAGACCGACGACAACTTCGGCAGCGGCGACGACCATCGTGATGAACGCGAACATCTGGCCGTCGAGATTGCCGTGCATCCGAGCGAACGTGACGAACGCCAGATTCGTCGCATTCAACATCAGCTCGATGCACATGAACACCACAATCGCGTTGCGACGCAGCAACACTCCCGCCGCACCGATCGTGAAGAGCAGCGCGGACAAATAGAGGTAGTTATCAGGATTCACGGTGACCCTTCCCACCCAGGCGCCCCAAACCTGGCCCAGATGTATCCATGTCACGTTTCTTCAGCACCGAGCTCACGGACAGATCGGAATACGTTCCGTCCGGCAACCTGGCCGGCAGGTCGACGGCATTGTTGCGCGCGTACACGCCGGGAGTCGGCAGCGGCGTCACCCGACCGCCCTCGCGGAAGCGCTCGACCGATTGCTCCCGCTGATCTTTGCGTTGCTCGAAACGTTCGCGGTGCGCGAGCACCATTGCTCCGATGGTCGCAACGACCAGCAATGCGCCGGTGAGCTCGAAGGCCCAGACGTAGCGCACGAAGATGATCTCGGCCAGCCCTTGCACGTTGCCGCCGGAGTTCGCCGATTGCAGTCCCTTGAAGCCCGACACCGAGGCGTTCCCGATTCCGCCGATCAGCAGCAGCCCGAACCCCAGACCTGCAGCGATGGCGGCATACCGCTGGCCGGGCAACGTCTCGACCAGTGAGTCCGAGGAGTCGACGCCGACGAGCATCAGCACGAACAGAAACAGCATCATGACAGCGCCGGTGTAGACGACGATCTGCACGACACCGAGGAAAAGCGCATCCTGCGCCATGTAGAAGACCGCGAGGACGATCATCGTCATCGCGAGGAAAATCGCCGAATAGACCGCTCTGGAAGCGCCCACCACACCGAGCGCACCGAGCACCGCGATGGTGCCGAGAATCCAGAACTGCACGCCCTCACCGGTGGAGGTGCGGGTGAACGAATCCGCCAGCAGCGTGAGTGTCATTCTGTACCGCTCACATTCGAGTCCATTCGCGGGCCCTTTGTGGCGGCCTCTTCCCTCGTCGCTCCAGTCGCTGCGCTCCCTCCACTCCTCAGTCCAGAGTCCGCCGGCCCGCTCACATTCCCCCGGTAGTAGTCCTCGTCCGTCGTACCGGGGGCCATGTCGTGCGGCGGCGCGACCATGCCCGGACCGAGCGGCGCGAGCAGTTTGTCCTTGCCGTAGATCAGGTCGGCGCGGTTGTCGTCGGCGAGTTCGTAGTCGTTGGTCATCGTGAGCGCGCGGGTCGGGCAGGCCTCGATGCACAACCCGCAGCCGATGCAGCGCAGGTAGTTGATCTGGTAGACGCTCCCGTACCGCTCCCCCGGCGAAAAGCGTTCCGTCTCTGTGTTGTCGGAGCCTTCGACGTAGATGGCGTCGGCTGGGCAAGCCCACGCGCACAACTCGCAGCCGATGCACTTCTCCAGCCCGTCCGGATGACGGTTGAGTTGATGCCGACCGTGATAACGAGCTGCGGTCGGCGTCTTTTCCTCGGGGTAGAACTCGGTCATCGGCTTCTTGAACATGGTCGAGAAGGTCACGCCGAATCCTGCTACTGGACCAAGAAACTTAGGCATCCGTACTCCCTTGCGTGACGACGGACTTTCGGCGAAATTCCGGAAGCGTCTGACCTGGCATCGGCGGAACCGGGAACCCGCCGGCCATCGGATCGAACGCGCCGGTTGGCGCAGGCTCGTCGGCGACGCGGGCCCGACTGCCGCGAACCAACTTCCACGCCAGCGCCAACACCAAGAGGGCGACGACTACGCCTGCGATGACGAGCGCAATCGACTTGATCTCGTAGCCCTCGTTCCTGAACGCCCGGACCGTCGCAACCACCATGACCCAGAGCAGCGAAATCGGGATCAGGATCTTCCAGCCGAGCTTCATGAATTGGTCGTAGCGCAGCCGCGGCAACGTACCCCGGAGCCAGATGAAGAAGAAGAGGAAACCCCAGACTTTCATCGTGAACCACAACAGCCCCCACCACCCCGCGTTGGCGCCGTCCCACAGGTTGAACGGGAACGGCGCATGCCAGCCGCCGAGGAACAGCGTTGCCGACAGCGCCGAGACGGTCACCATGTTGACGTACTCGGCGAGCATGAACATCGCGAACGGAAGGGACGAGTATTCGGTGTGGAAGCCGCCGACCAGTTCGCCCTCGGCTTCAGGCAGGTCGAACGGCGCGCGGTTGGTTTCGCCGACCATCGAGATCGTATAGATGAGGAACGACGGCAACAGCAGGAAGATGTACCAAATGCGGTCCTGCGCAGCGACAATTCCCGACGTCGACATCGTCCCGGACAGAAGAAATACCGCCGCGAACGACATCGCCATGGCGATCTCGTACGAGATGACCTGCGCGGTCGAGCGCAGTCCACCGAGCAACGGATACGTCGAGCCGGACGACCACCCGGCGAGCACGATCCCGTAGACGCCGACCGATGCGATGGCGAGGATGTAGAGGACACCGACGGGCAGATCGGTGAGCTGCAACGCGGTCTGATGGCCTGCTATCGAGACTTGACCACCGAACGGGATCACGGCGACCGCCATGAACGCAGGCACCGCTGCAATGACCGGGGCGAGCAGGTATACCGGCTTGTCGACGCCGGTCGGGATAACGCCCTCTTTCAGGGCCATCTTGACGCCGTCTGCCAGGGTCTGCAGCAGACCCCACGGACCGACCCGGTTCGGTCCGACGCGCATTTGCATGTACGCCATGATCTTTCGCTCGGCGAGCACCACCACGAGGGTCGTCAGCATCAGATAGGCGAAGATGCCGACAGTCTTGGCGATAACCAACCACCACGGGTCGTGGCCGAACAACGAGAGGTCTGTCATGACGCGCCTCCTCGTTCGATTGCGACGACACTGCCTGCTGCCGCACCCAATTGCGGGTAGACCGCCGAATCCGGCGAGTTCAGCGGAAGCCAGACGACGCCGTCAGGCAGGTCAGTGATGGCCAGTGGCAACGTGATCGAGCCGCGGTCGGTCCGCACCGTGACCGATTCGCCTTCGCCGACACCGATTTCGGTGGCGGTGCCCGCCGACAATCGCACGACCGGCTTACGCGCCGTTCCGGCGAGATTCGGTTCGCCGTCCTGCAATCGACCCGCATCGAGCAGCATCCGCCACGTCGCGAGGACCGCCTGGCCGGGACCTGGCTGCGCGGCCGCTTGCGCCGCAACGTCGGGCGCAGGTAGGCTCCCACCGTCCCAGCTGCCAAGCTTGTCGATCTCGGCGCGAGCCGTTGCCGCATCCGGAAGGTTCAGCGCTGCACCCATTTCCGCAGCCAGCGCGTGCAGTACGCGCTGGTCCGGCATGGCGCCTGTATCGCGCAATGCGGCATCGAAGGTCCGTGTGCGACCCTCCCAGTTGACGAAGGTGCCCGGCTTTTCGACCACGGGCGCAATGGGGAAGACGACGTTCGCGCGATCTGTGATCGCGCTGTGCCGAAGCTCCAGACTGACAATGAAGGGCACGGCGTCGAGCGCGGCCAACGCTGCGTCCGGGTCGGGCAGGTCGTCGACCTCGACGCCGCCGACGACGAGCGCGGCGAGCTGATTCGCTTGTGCCGCAGCGAGAATGCCAGCGGTATCGCGACCTGGTGTCGCAGGCAGTTCGGCGACATTCCACAGCGTCGCCACCTGGCGCCGAGCGTCCGGATCGCTGGTCGGCCTGCCGCCCGGCAGCAATCCTGGCGCGGCGCCTGCCTCGAGCGCGCCGCGTTCACCTGCGCGACGCGGCACCCACGCCAATCGGGCACCAGTTTTTTCGGCGAGCCGGACGGCTGCCGACAGGCCGCCCGGCACACCAGCGAGCCGCTCTCCGACCATGATCACCGCGCCCGGGTTCAACAATTCGGCGGTCGTTGCGTCGTCGAGCGCCCGCGCCTCGCAACCAGGCGCCGTCTGAATCAGTCGACCGGACAGCTTGGTCAACCCGTTCGTCGCGAACGGCGCAATCGAGTGCACTGCCAATCCCGACTTCCGTGCGGCCTTGCGCAGCCGCAGGTAGACGATCGGCGACTCCTCTTCCGGCTCGAAAGCGACGAGCAGCACCGCCGACGCCTGTTCGAGGTCGTCGTAGGTCACCGTCAGCCCTCGACCGGCAACCTTCGCCGCCAAGAACTCGGCCTCTTCGGCGGAGTGTGCTCGAGCGCGAAAATCGATGTCGTTGGTCTCGAGTGCAATTCGCGCAAACTTCGCGTACGCGTAGGCGTCCTCCACAGTCGCGCGACCGCCGACCAACACACCGGCGTTCCCGGTGGCCGCGATCAATGCATGCGTCGAAATGGCCAACGCCTCCGACCATGAGGCTGGTACGAGCGTACCGGTATCGTCGCGGACCAACGGGGTGGTGATGCGGTCGCGCTCGGTGGCGTAGGTGAACGCCCAACGCCCCTTGTCGCAATTCCACTCCTCGTTGACGGCGGGATCGTCGCCGGCCAACCGCCGCAGCACCTTTCCGCGCCGGTGGTCCGTGCGCTGCGCGCAGCCACTCGCGCAGTGTTCGCAGACGCTCGGGCTCGAGACGAGGTCGTACGGTCGTGCGCGGAATCGGTAAGCCGTGCCGGTCAGCGCGCCGACCGGACACACCTGAACCGTATTGCCGGAGAAGTACGACTCGAACGGCTCGTTTCCATAGATCCCGACCTGCTGCAACGCACCACGTTCGAGAAGTTCGATGAACGGGTCACCCGCGATCTGCTGGGAGAACCTCGTGCAGCGGGCACAGAGCACGCATCGTTCGCGGTCGAGCAGGACCTGCGTCGACAACGGAATCGGCTTCGGGAAGGTGCGCTTGACGTCCTCGAACCGAGATTCCGCCTGGCCATTGGACATTGCCTGGTTCTGGAGGGGACATTCGCCACCCTTGTCGCAGACCGGGCAGTCCAGTGGATGGTTGATCAGCAGCAACTCCATCACGCCACGCTGCGCTTTTTCGGCCGCAGGCGAGGTGTGCTGCGTGCGGACCACCATGCCATCGGTGACTGTGATGGTGCACGAGGCCATCGGCTTGCGCTGGCCTTCGACATCGACCAGGCACTGGCGACAAGCTCCGACTGGGTCGAGCAACGGGTGATCACAGAACCGCGGAATCTGGATTCCGACCAACTCGGCAGCGCGGATGACCAAGGTGCCCTTGGGTACTCGCACCTCGACGCCGTCGATTGTGACGGTCAGCAATTCTGGCAGCACCCCGGTCATGCCGTCACCGCCGAAAACAGTGTCGCCGCGTGTGGATCGAACGGACACCCGCCGCTGGTGAAGTGGGCGAGGTACTCGTCGCGGAAGTACTTGATGGAGGACAGGATCGGGCTTGCCGCGCCGTCGCCAAGTGCGCAGAAGGACTTGCCCAGAATGCTGTCGGAGATGTCGAGCAACTTCTCCACGTCGCCCTCGGTTCCCTTGCCTGCCTCGAGCCGTTGCAGAATCTGCGTCAGCCAGTAGGTGCCCTCACGGCAGGGAGTGCATTTGCCGCAGGACTCATGTTCGTAGAACTCGGTCCACCGAAGGACCGCTCGCACAACGCATGTGGTCTCGTCGAAGATCTGCAGCGCCTTCGTCCCCAACATCGAGCCTGCAGCGCCGACGCCTTCGTAGTCGAGGGCGACGTCGAGATGTTCGTCGGTGAAGATCGGCGTCGACGACCCACCCGGTGTCCAGAACTTCAGCCGGTGCCCAGCGCGGATACCGCCCGCGTATTCGAGCAACTCCCGCAACGTAATTCCCAGCGGCGCCTCGTATTGGCCCGGCTTCGTCACGTGGCCGGACAACGAGTACAGCGTGAATCCGGGAGACTTTTCACTACCCATCGACCGGAACCAGTCGATGCCGTTCAACAGAATTGGCGGCACACTGGCAATCGACTCGACATTGTTGACGACGGTCGGGCACGCGTACAGACCGGCGACCGCGGGAAACGGCGGCCGCAGCCGTGGCTGGCCGCGGCGGCCCTCCAACGAATCCAGCAGCGCGGTTTCCTCGCCGCAGATGTAGGCACCTGCGCCGGCATGGACCACCAGCTCGAGGTCGAAGCCGGAATCCAGAATGTTCGTGCCGAGATAGCCGGCGGCATAGGCCTCGGCCACAGCCGCCTGCAATCGCCGCAGCACCGGAATTACCTCACCGCGGACATAGATGAACGCCTTGCTCGAACGAATGGCGTACGCCGCGATGATCACGCCCTCCACCAGCGCGTGCGGAGTGGCCATCATCAGCGGAATGTCTTTGCACGTACCAGGTTCCGACTCGTCCGCATTGACAACCAGGTAGTGCGGCTTACCGTCACCCTGCGGGATGAAACCCCATTTCATTCCGGTCGGGAACCCCGCACCGCCACGACCGCGCAGTCCGGCGTCCTTCACCGTCTGGATGACCTGGTCCGGCGTCGAGGCCAGGGCTTTACGCAGCCCCTCGTACCCGTCATGACGAAGGTAGGTCTCGAGCGTCCACGATTGCGGCTCGTCCCAGAATCGACTGAGAACCGGAGTCAGCGGCACGTCATGCTCCGTCCGTCGTCGGTGCGGTCATGCCCTGTTCGCGTGCGATCCGCAACCCGACCAGCGTCGCATCGCCCGGGCCGCCTTCGAGCACTCCGGGACGTTCGTCGGGGAAGCCTGCAAGGATCCGGGCGGTCTCGCGGAACGTACACAGCGGGGCTCCGCGACTGGGTTGCACCGACTCGCCCGACCGCAACGAATCGACAAGCGTGCGCGCCGATTCCGGAGTCTGGTTGTCGAAGAACTCCCAATTGACCATCACGACCGGCGCGAAGTCACATGCCGCGTTGCACTCGATGTGCTCGACCGTGACCTTGCCGTCGGCCGTCGTTCCACCGTGTCCGATGTCGAGATGTTCCTCGAGTGCAGCCAGAATCGCGTCGCCGCCCATCACTGCGCACAGCGTGTTCGTACAGACACCCACGAAGTACTCCCCCGTTGGGTCGCGGCGATACATCGAATAGAACGTCGCGACCGCCGTCACCTCAGCTCCGGTGAGCCCCAACTGTTTCGAGCAGAACTCGATGCCGGCGGGAGTGATATAGCCGTCCTCGGACTGGACCAGATGGAGCAACGGAAGCAACGCCGACCGCGCAACCGGATAGCGTCCGATGATCTCGGCGGCGTCGGCAGTCAGTCGCGCCTCGACATCGGGCGGATACGTCACCGGAGCGCCTGGATGAACCAGCTGCCCCTTCTCCTCGGACCGCGCACCGAACTGAATGAACACCGGCGTTGAATTGCTCATCGATCCACCCCACCCATGACCGGGTCGATGCTGGCGACGGCGGCAATCACGTCGGCGACCATCCCGCCCTCGCACATCGCTGCCACTGCTTGAAGATTCGTGAACGATGGGTCCCGGTAGTGCACCCGATACGGCCGGGTGGCACCGTCGCTGACCATGTGGACACCGAGCTCGCCTCGTGGCGACTCGACAGCGACATAAACCTGCCCGGGCGGGACGCGGAACCCCTCGGTGACCAACTTGAAGTGATGAATGAGCCCCTCCATGGAGGTGCCCATGATCTTCTTGATGTGCTGCGGCGAGTTGCCGAGCCCGTCCTCGCCCAGAGCGAGATCCGCGGGCCAGGCAATCTTGCGGTCTTCGATCATCACCGGACCGGGCTTCAAACGGTCGAGACATTGCTCGACGATCTTCAGCGACTCCTTCATCTCCTCGACCCGAATCAAGTAGCGGCCGTAGGTATCACAGCTGGTATCCGTCTTGACCTCGAACTCGTAGTTCTCGTAACCGCAGTACGGCTGCGATTTCCGCAGGTCGTGCGGCAGCCCGGTAGACCGCAGGACGGGCCCGGTGACGCCGAGGGCCATGCAACCGGTCAGATCCAAGTAGCCGATGCCGACCGTGCGCGCCTTCCAGATCGGGCTGTCGCTCAGCATCAACTCCAATTCGTGCAACCGGCCCGGCAGAATCTTCAGCAACTCACGAACCTTGTCCACGCCGTCCGCAGGCAGATCCTGCGCGAGGCCACCGGGCCGGATGTAGGCGTGATTCATCCGCAGCCCGGTGATGGTTTCGAACACGTCGAGGATCTGCTCACGCTCGCGGAATCCGAAGAACATCGCGGTCAAAGCCCCGAGTTCGATCCCGCCGGTGGCCAACGCGACCAAATGCGACGAAATGCGGTTCAGCTCCATCATCATCACGCGAATGACACTGGCCCGCTCCGGAACCTGGTCTGTGACGTCCAGAAGCTTCTCCACGCCAAGGCAGAACGCGGTTTCGTTGAAGAAGGGCGAGAGATAGTCCATCCGAGTCACGAAAGTGACGCCCTGCGACCAATATCGGTACTCGAGGTTCTTCTCGATTCCGGTGTGCAGGTAGCCGACGCCGCAGCGCGCTTCGGTGACCGTCTCCCCCTCGATCTCCAGAATGAGCCGCAAGACGCCGTGCGTCGACGGGTGCTGCGGCCCCATGTTGACGACGATCCGCTCCTCGCCGGCTTGTCTCGCGGCGCTGACGACCTCGTCCCAATCCTCGCCTGCAGCTGTATAGACGGTTGCTTCGCTCATCAGCGGTACGACCTCCGCTCGTCCGGCGGCGGAATGACAGCGCCTTTGTATTCGATCGGGATGCCGCCGAGCGGATAGTCCTTGCGCTGCGGGTGGCCTTCCCAGTCGTCGGGCATCTCGATCCGCGTCAACGACGGGTGGCCGTCGAAGATGATGCCGAAGAAGTCGTAAGTTTCGCGCTCGTGCCAGTCGTTGGTCGGGTAGATCGAGTACAGCGACGGGATATGCGGGTCCGTGTCGGGTGCCGAGACCTCGACGCGGACGCGTCGGTTGTGCGTGATCGACAGAAATGGATACGCGCCGTGCAACTCCCGGCCGGTGTCTTGCGGATAGTGCACCCCATTGACGCCGAGACACAGCTCGAACCGCAGGTCCGGCTCGTCGCGCAGCCGCTGCGCAACCCGTTGCAGATACTCGCGCCGCACATGCAGTGTCAGCTCGTCGCGGAAGACGACGACCCTTTCCACCGCATCGTCGAGCTCCACGCCGGTATCCGACAATGCTGCAGCGAGTGCATCGACGACCTCGTCGAAATAACTCCCGTAGGGACGGGGGCTGCTGGCAGGCAATGGGACCGGACGAGCCAGCCGACCGTAACCCGACGTGTCACCAGTTCCTTGCACCCCGAACATGCCGGTGCTTGTTTGGCTCATCGGAGCAGACCCTTCAGCTGGAACGTGGGAGTCGCTGCAAGGGCGGCTTTTTCAGCCTCTCGCACCACCTCGTCACGGTGCACGCCGAGCGGCATCTCCTGAATCTTTTCGTGCAGCTTGAGGATTGCGTTGAGCAGCATTTCCGGGCGCGGCGGGCAGCCGGGCAAGTAGATGTCGACAGGGACGACGTGGTCGACACCCTGCACGATCGCGTAGTTGTTGAACATGCCGCCGGACGACGCGCACACGCCCATGGCGAGAACCCATTTGGGTTCCGGCATCTGGTCGTAGACCTGCCGCAGAACAGGAGCCATCTTCTGGCTTACCCGGCCCGCGACGATCATGAGGTCGGCTTGGCGCGGAGACGCGCGGAAGGCCTCCATCCCGAACCGCGCGATGTCGTAGCGCCCGGTGCCGGTGGCCATCATCTCGATGGCACAGCAGGCCAGGCCGAAGGTCGCCGGCCACAGCGAGCCTTTACGCATGTACCCCGCGATGCCCTCCACCGTGGTCAGCAGAAAGCCGCTCGGCAGCTTCTCTTCGAGACCCATATCAGCTCCTCAATCCCAATTGAGGCCGCCACGCCGCCACACGTATGCGTAGGCGACGATGACCGTCAGAACGAAAAGGAACATCTCGACCAGCGCGAACAACCCGAACGCGTCGAACGACACGGCCCACGGATACAAAAAGACGATCTCGATGTCGAACACGATGAAAAGCATTGCCGTCAGGTAATACTTCACCGGAAAGCGACCGCCGCCCATCGGTTGCGGAGTCGGCTCGATGCCACATTCGTACGCGTCGAGCTTCGCGCGGTTGTACCGCCGCGGGCCGACGATCAGACCCATGATCACGGAGAAGACAGCGAAACCTACGGCGAGCGCTCCGAGAACCAGGATCGGCACATAGACGTTCAAGCCGCCTGTTCTCCTTCCTGCGCGGACCGGCACAACATCGTCGTCGTGTGAGCCAAGTCTCAGCCTACCCAGATTTTCCCTTGCCTTGGCTTACTTTCCAGTCAGTTCCGTCCAAGGGAATTCGGCACGCCAGCCTGCAAAGTTGCAGCTAATGCGCGGCGGCGGGCGCTAGGCCGAAATCCGCGTCCGCAGCAACGCCACGACTGCGTTGGAAAGTTCGATCGGATCGAGCGGATGCGGTACGGCCGCTTCGGCTCTGGACCATTTCGCCAGCCACTTGTCGTCGCGCCGACCGGTCAGTACGAGGATCGGCGGGCAGTCGGCGATCTCGTCCTTCAGCTGCTTCGCGATGCCCATTCCGCCGGCCGGCGTTGCCTCGCCGTCCAGAATCGCCAGGTCGATGCCACCGGCGTCGAGGTGGCTGATCACGATCGGCTCGGTTGCAACGTCGATGTATTCGATTTCCGGTAGGTCGGGATGCGGCCGCTTTCCCAACGCCAGCCGGACCTTCTCCCGGGTGCTCGAATCATCGCTGTAGACGAGAACACGCAGTGGCGGTGTGGTCACATCCGCGATGCTACGCCCGCGAAAAGCCGCTCATCTGGGAGTTCGCGGTGCAACGATACGTCTCATGTCGCACCCACTGTCGCCGCTGGACAGGTCGTCGCTGGTCGGCGAGGTCGGGCCGGTCAACATGACGATCGGCAGCCTGATCTTCGTCGAAGCCGGTCCCGGCCTTTCCTACGACGAGATCTGCAACCGGATCAGGGAGCGTATTCACCTGGTTCCGCGGTGCAGGCAGAAGCTCGACGAGGGCCGGACCGGACTGTCGAACGCCGTCTGGGTCGATGACGACGACTTCGACGTGGAGGTGCACGTCCGCCTGGCCATGCTGCCTGCACCGGGCGGTCAGGACGAATTGATGCGCCACGTCGGCAACGAGATGTCGCGCCGGCTCGACCGCTCGCGACCGTTGTGGGAACTGCACGTCGTAAACGGTCTCGCCGACGGCCGCATCGCGATCATCATGAAGATGCATCACGCGCTCGTCGATGGCGCATCGGCCCTCGGGATCGGCATGACGGTCCTCGATATCGAGCCGGAAGCCGAACCGTGCGAGCCAGCGCCCGAGACCGAGGAAGAACGTCCGGGCTTGCTGCTTAGGCAGGCGAGGCGATTTGCCGTCAAGCCCTTGTCGAAAACACAGCGGCTCGTCGTCGAGGGCACGACTCGCGTGCTCGAAACTTCGCCGTCCACCGCGGCCGCGGACCTCCGCGAAGCCGCCGACGTGCTCCGCGAACTCCTCCGCAGCAGGCCACCCGCAGTCGAAACCCCTTTCAACAGAACCATTTCGGCGAACCGCTCGTACGACTGCACGACCGCGCCCCTCGAGATCATCAAATCGATCGCCGAGGCCACCGATCGCACGGTCAACGACGTCCTGCTCGCCATTGTCACCGGCGCGCTCGCGATCTATCTGCGCGAGGCAGGCGTCGATCCCGACGCGCTGGAGCGGGATCCGACCACTCTGGTCCCGGTCAGCATCCGTCGAGAAGGCGAAGTCGGGGGCAATCGGATCTCGGTCGTCATCGTCGAACTACCTGTCGCCGAACCTGATCCGTTGCGCAGGGTCGAGATCGTCGGCGAGCGGATGGACGAGCTCAAAAGCGCGGGCGGCGTGATGGCGGGTGCCATTTTCGTGGTCGTGGGCGGGCTCGCTCCTCCGCTACTGTCCCCCGCGCTGTCGACCGTACTGAGTGCGGGAATCGATTTCCCGTCGCACAACCTCGTGGTTTCGAACGTGCCAGGGCCCACCGCGCCGCTGTATCTCAACGGCCGTCGCGTGCTGGAGATGTACCCCATCGTGCCGCTCAATCCGGCCGATCAGGGACTCAACGTGGGGGCGTTCTCCTACGACGGCACAATGCATTTCGGATTCCATACCGATCGCGCGCTGGACCCGCCGGTCGGTCGTCTCCGGGAGGCGTTCGATCGCGCGGTCGACGATATGGCCGCCGCTGCCGGTATCGACACTGCACCGGCATCTATCGCGGAGCCCGCACCGCGACTAGCCTGGATTAACCGCACATTTCGCCGGACCTGAAGGATCGGGGTGTAGCCAGATGCGGATCTCTGATGTGATGAAACACAAGGGTGCCGACGTCGCGACGATCGGTCGCGACGAGACAGTGGCCGGCCTCATTGCGCAGTTGGCGTGGCGCAATGTCGGCGCATTGGTGGTCGTCGAAGGCGACGCTGTCGTCGGAATCGTGTCCGAACGCGACGTGGTGCGCCAGCTCCACGTGCGCGGTCCCGACCTACTGCAGGTTCGGGTGTCGGACATCATGACCAAAGATGTGGTGTCCTGCTCCCCCGACGACACCGTCGACAGCCTCGCCGCGAGAATGACCGACTTGCGGATCCGACACATGCCGGTCCTCGTCGAGGCGAAGCTTGCCGGGATCGTCAGTATCGGCGACGTGGTGAAGAGCCGGATGAGCGAGTTGGAAAGCGACCGTGAGCAATTGGAGTCCTACATCGCGCAGGGCTGACTACCTTCGCGTCGACGCGGCAGCCGCCGCGATGAACGCGCCTGCAGGCTCCGGCCGTCCGTAGAAATAGCCCTGCGCGAATCGAAATCCGATCGACTTGACGGCAGCATCCTGGCTCGCGGTCTCGACACCCTCGGCAATCACCGGCAATTCGAGCGCCACACCCAGCGCCGCCACTGCAGCGAGCAATCTGGGCGGTCCGGAGGTGGGCGTAATCGAGAAAACGAAGTTGGCGTCGAGTTTCAACAGGTCCGTCGGCAATTCCGCCAATCTGTTCAGCGAGGAATAGCCACTGCCGAAATCGTCGATGGCTATTCGGATTCCGCGCTCCCGGAGCGTGCGGATATTTGCTATCGCAGTCTCCGTGTCGGCGGCGAGGAAGGTCTCGGTCACCTCGAGTATCAATTGATCGGACGGCCAACCAGTCGCGCGTAGCGTGTCGTCGACCATGTCGGCGTAGTTCTTCTCGTTGATCTCCAGACCTGACACGTTGACGTTGAGATCCAGCCTCGTGATCACCGATCGTTGCATCTCGAGCGCGTCGAGGCACGCGCGCCGCAGGACGCTCTGGTCCAGGGCTGCGATGAGGTCGTTGTCTTCTGCGATGCGCACGATCTCGTCCGGCCGCAAGTCAGGTCGAGTCGCTGGGGCCCAGCGCAACAATGCTTCGACGCCGACGATATTGCCGCTCGCCAGCTCCACGATCGGCTGATAGTGCACGTTGATCGTATCGTCGTCGATCGCGTCGCGCAGTTCCGCGGCGAACGGCGGCCACGCGCCCGATTCGATTTTCGTCCGGTTTCGGCCCGCACGCTTGGCTCGGTACAGCGCAATGTCGGCCCTACTGACCAGCGACGACGCCGATTCGCCCGGCTGCCATCGGGTGACGCCTGCCGAGCAGCCGATGCGGATCGACATCCGGAGCAACTCCGACATCCGGATGGCCTCGTCGTCGTCGGAATTCGGCATGAGGATCGCGAACTCGTCGCCGCCGTAGCGGGCGAACAGATGCTCCGGCCGGACCAGCCGACGGCCGGTCTTGGCTATGTGCCGCAGCGCTTCGTCACCGCCTGCGTGCCCTTGCCGTTCGTTGATCTCCTGGAACCGGTCGATGTCGATCAGGACCAGCAGCAACGTCTTGTCGTCTCGCTCCGCGCGCTCGATCTCGATGTCCAGACGCCGATCGAAACCACGCCGATTGACCAGTCCTGTGAGGCTGTCCGCCTCGGCCGCCGAGGCCAGCCTGCTCAGCACGAAGACTGTCGTGCCGACCAAAATCACGACCGAAGCCGCGGAAAGCCCCGCCCACCAAGAAAGTTCGGGGCGAATTGCAGGAAGGACCAGGCAACCGGCTACGCACGCACCGATCTGCAAGCTAGCGACGGTCAGCGAGAAGAAGAACCCCGCGAGTGCGGAGAACAGCACGTAATTCGTCGCTACTGCGACAGTCCCGATCGAAGTGGTCTGCGCGTAGGTGCCGACCGTCATGACTGCAATGCCGAACCACGTCAGAGCCTCGTAGTGGCGGCGCGTGAATCGACACCCGAACGTGAGCAACACGACGGCGAGAATTGCCGCGAGACCCGCAGTCGCATACGACAACGGGGTCGTCGCCTTCGCCGGTGCAAGGCCCGTGATGACGAATCCGATGAGCGACCCGAAGGTCGCCAGCGTGCCGGTGGTCCTCGCCATGACCGCAGGGGTGGCGAGCGCCGCAGGCCTGAGCAACCATTCGATTCGTGAACTGGGCATTCAGCGTCCGAATGCGTCAGCAGGTTGCGCTTCCCCGAACAGCGACCCCTGAGCGAATTGGTAACCGTGCGCAATCAGCGCTTCGACCTGCGCCGAATTCTCCACTCCACGAGCGATGACAGGCAAGTCCAATGCGTCGGCAAGCGCGGCGACGACGCCGATGAGCGACGGACCGGCGGACTCCTGCGTCGCAGCGGCCACGAATTTGCGGTTGACCTTGGCCATATCGATCGGCAGCGTCTCCAACTGGCTCAGTGAAGAGTAACCGCCACCGAAATCGTCGATGGCGATGCAGATTCCACGATCGCGCAAGGCCCGCAGGTTTCGAACGACAGCGGGGGTTTCGTAGTCGAACACAGCTTCTTGAACCTCGAGAACCAGTAGACCGGCAGGCCAACGTGTCCGTTTCAGTATCTCCTCGACAGTCGCCACGTAGTTCCGTTCCGCCAGTTCTCGCCCTGAAACGTTGACGTGCAGAAATGCGCGCTGACTACGCTGAGCGAATTCCGCGACCTCCCGGCACGCACGCTCCAGCACGATGCGGTCGAGGGCTGCGATGAGGTCGTGTCCCTCGGCAACGCGGATGGCTTCAGCGGGGGTGATGCCTGGATCGGCACCGGACCTCCACCGCATCAGCGCCTCGTACCCGACGATGTCGCCATCTCCGCCGAGGCGAACGATCGGCGCATAGTGGACGGCGATGTCGGCCTGTTCGATCGCCTTTCGCAACTCCGACGCGACAGCCGAAGCGTGCACCGGTTGCACCGCGGTCTGGCTTCCGCCGGAGTGCTTCGCCTTATAGAGAGCGATATCGGCACGACCGACCAACAGCGATCCCGATTCACCCTGCCGCCACGACGTCACACCCGCCGAGCAGCCGGTCGAGATCGATGCGCGAAGGCGCTCGCTCAACGCGACCGCTTCGTCTTCTGTCGCTTCGGGCAACAACAACGCAAACTCGTCGCCGCCGTAGCGGGCGAGCATCATCGTTTTGTCGATGTGACTTCGCCATACGTCGGCGACCTTCCGAAGAACCGCGTCGCCGACATGATGGCCTTGCGAATCGTTGATCCACTTGAATCGATCGAGATCGAACAGGACCAGAACAGGCCGCCCGCCGGACCGCTTTGCATCCGCGAGTGCGAAGCCGAGTTGGTGGTCGAAGCCGCGCCGATTCAGCAGCCCAGTCAGACTGTCGACGTTGGCATCCGAGGCGAACCTGCTCAGAATTCCGACGGATCCAGCGATCAGCAGTGTCCCTGCGGCTGCCACGATCCCCGCGGCCCAGGTGAGATTATGCCGCGCGCCAAGGCCGACGACGACGCACGCCACAGCAACCGCATTGATGACGACTGCGTGCGTCCACGCGAAGAACAATGCAGCGGACACTCCGATGCACACCGCAAAGCTCGCCAGGCCTACCGCTGCGGCGTCGTCGGTCACCAAAGTCAGGCCGAAGGCGAGCGAAACACAACCCAGCAACGCGAGAATCTCGTAGTGGACGAGCGACAGCCGATAGCCCCACACTGCGGTCGCGATTCCGATCGCTGTAGCCAAAGCAGCGGCCGAGTACACCACCGGCGTCGCCGAATCAGTGGCGATTTGCGACGCGATGATTGCGCCGTGGATACCGCCGACGGCGTACATCGCACCAATTACCCGGCCGATCACCGCCGGAGTCGCCAGCGCGGAGGGTGCCTGGAGCCACACCTGCTGCAGCCTCGTGACCCGCAGCCCCACCATCCGGTCACAGTACCGCTCGAAACCAGCTGACCTGGCCCGATTCGCCTATGCCACCTTGCCGAACAGCCACACTTCTTGACGGACTGACATATCAGTCGCTTTAATATCCGCATGAGGTCAGAACAGCCCGAGTACGAGGTGGCAATCATCGGCGCAGGCGCGGGCGGCATCTGCGCTGGAGTGAAGCTCGCCGAAATCGGCGTGACCGACGTGGTGCTCATCGACCGTGCGAACGGGATGGGCGGAACCTGGCTGTTCAACACCTACCCCGGCGTCGGTGCCGATCTGCCGACCCTCGCCTACCAGTTCTCGTTCGCCCGCAAACACGACTGGGATCGATTCTTCGCCAGTGGTAAGGAGATTCAGGAATACCACCTGGAAGTCGCACGCGCGGCGGGCCTCGACCGAAAAGTTCGACTCGGCACCGACATCGTCAAAGAAGAATGGGACGAGGCAAACCACCTGTGGCGCTTGCACATCGCCGGCGGCGGGCAGATCACCGCTCGGTTCGTCATCAGCGCCGTCGGCGCCTATCTGCGGCCGAAAGACAAGCCGGCCATCCCTGGGCTCGACGATTTCGCGGGCGAGGTCATGATCCCGGCTGCGTGGAACCACGACTACGACTTTCGCGGCAAACGAGTCGGCATCATCGGCGTCGGATCGAGCACGGTGCAGATCGCTCCGTCGATCGCACCGCTGGTCGAGCACCTCCACATCTACCAGCGCACTACCCAGTGGTACTTCCCGAAACCCGACTTCGTGATGCCGGGCTGGCTGAAGCAAGTTCTGCGAATCCCCGGTGTGGCCGGCGTCCTCCACGACGGAATCGTCCTCGGCGTCATCGAACTCGCGTTGCGCGTCCTGGTCCACACGCCGAGTCGGCTGTTCAACGCGGCGTCGTGGCCGTTCGACTCCGTCGCGCGCAGTCTCTACAAGGGCTGGCTCCGAATCAAGGTGCGCGACCCAGAGATTCGTCGCAAGCTCGTTCCGGCCTACGGACCCGGCTGTACGAGGGGCACTCTCGGCGGCGATTACCTTCCCGTCTTCAATCGCGAAAATGTCGAGCTGGTAACCGATCCCATCGCCCGCATCACCGCAGCGGGCATCGAATGCTCCGACGGGACAACCCGCGAGATCGACGCGTTGATCTTGGCTACCGGCTACGAGGTGTTCTCCGATCCGGAAAGCTACCGCGAAGGCGCGGTCGTGGGTCGGGACGGCTTCGATCTCGGGACGTTCTTCAACGAGCAGGGCTTGCAGGCGTATCACAGCACCGCGGTGGCAGGGCTGCCCAACCGCTGGATCATGGTCGGCCCGTACTCCTGGACCGGCACCGCATTCCACTACATCCTCGAGAACGCGATGCGAAACATCAACCGCGCCATCGGCGAAGCTCGTTCACGTGGGGTCACGAAGACCGAGGTCCGCAAGTCCGCACAGGACCGCTATCACGCCGAGCTGATGAGAAAAGGCCGCAACATCGCGTACTACTTCTCCGTCCATTGCGCAGGGTCGAATACGTACTTCGTGAATTCGCAAGGTGATTCGCCGTACGTGCGCCCAGCAACGTTGCTGCAGAACCGTCGCGACAGTGTCAACTACCCCCTCGACGACTACACCTACGAGACGTTGCCTGTCGGCGACCACAGTGAGAGGCCACTCGATGCGCTTCAAAGCCAACCCAATTGAGCCCAACAGCTATGAAGCCTTCTTCGCCGAGGCACCGTTTCTCAGCTACATCGAATACGAATACGACGCCACCCCCGAAGAAATCTGGCCGGTCATCTCAGGACCACGGATGTGGTCGTGGCTGCCGACCGTGTGGGGTTGCCGCTATCCGGAAGGCGAGGAAGTCGGTCCCGGCACCGTGCGCGACTTCCAAATGTTCCTCCACCACTGGCTGATCTTCGCCCAGCACGAGCGGATACTGCACTGGGAGAAGGGCTCCCACCTCGTCTACACAGCGGTCGACGCGACCCTCCCCGTGTTCGGCTCCTGGTGCGAGCGATACGCCATCGAGCCGATCGATGGTGGCACCCGAACGCGACTGCGGTGGACGCTGGCGGTCAAGCCGCGCTATATCGGGTGGCTGCCCGCCAAATGGTTTGCCGTAGCACTGAATCCGATACTCCGGTTCGGACTTCGAGCGCTTGTGCGCGAATTGCCGTCACGGCGCGGACCGTCGTATGCGCGCGGCTAGCCGGTTCCGAACCCTGCCCGAACGAAGTCGGTCAGCCCGGCACAGACTTGGTCGGGCTCCATCCCGTCTTCGCCGTCGCGAACCGCCGACACTATGGCAGCCGTCATGATCGACAGCAGCACTTCCCCAGCGACTTGGGCGTCCAGGCTCGGATCGAGAAACCCGCGCGAGATGCCGTTGGCAACATGCTCGGTCGCCGTGGCGCTGTACGTACCCAAGCTCTGCATGATCCGCTCGATCACGTGACCGTCGATCGACGATGCTTCGAACAGCATGAAGTTCATCATGCCGGGCTCGGCGTCGTTCAGTTCGAACACGCGAGCAACCACTTGGCGGAAGTTTGCACAGAACTCGTCGAGTGTGGCAGTCGATTCGGCGGCGACGGAACCCAGCGCGCGGCGTCCGATCAAATCGAGGCAATGATCGATCACGGCGTCGAGGATGTGTCGCTTGTTGTCGAAGTAGTTGTAGAACGTGCCGTGGCTGACACCGACCCGCGCGACAATGTCGGCGACTCCGATATTGCGGTAGCCCTGGCTCAGGAACAGTCCGTATGCGGCCTGCACTAATTCGGCGCGGCGAACGGCGTTGTGGTCCAACGCAGTCGATGTCATACCGACACCGTCATAGGTGCGCACAGACCACGCATCATGATGTGGACGACTGCCCCGATGTAGCGCTCCCGATTCTCCGGGCTGCCCTCGCCGCGAAGTTCCTGCAACAGGCCGGGCAGGATCAGCATCAAGATCATGTGGGCGAACACCTGGGGATCGACATCGGACCGGACGAATCCGCTCTTGATCCCCCGCCGCAGCGACTTGACGAGGAAGTTCGCCGCAAGTTGCTCGAGACCCAGCACCCGATCCTTGAGCTCCTGATCGATTGCGCTCGCCTCGACGAGGATGAGGCGCAGGAATTCCGGCTCTCGTTCGATCAGTGCAAAAGCCCGATTGGCGGCCAATTGAATCGTCTCCACCAACTCGGCAAGGGAGGTGGGCGTCGACGCCAGCGTCTCGGGATCGACCGCCTCGAACAGCCTTTCCACGCTGAAATCGAAGACGTGGTCGAGGATCTCGCGTTTGCTCGCGAAGTAGCGATACACAGTCCCCTGGCCGACGCCCGCGTGTGCAGCAAGGTCGGAGATGCCCGTCGCCTCGTAGCCTCGCTCGGCAAAGACGACATAGGCAGACTCCACGATCTGCCTGCGGCGTCGCTCCGCCAGGCCCGCCTCCTTCGGCCGCCCTCGGCGAGGCGCCGAATCGGCGTCCACGTTCGGATCTGCGGTCATGAGGGGCTTTCCTGACTATGATCGGTCCCGGGGTTAATCTTTCAGGACATCGACTGATGTATCAGTCTATCAAGCCCGTCCTGCGCGGCGCGATACGCGAGCGCCGCTGTGTCGACCGGAAGGCGCCCATGTGATGGCAGATCGCGTACCGACCTCCCGTCTCGCGCGCAGCGGCAAGATCGGCAAATTCGCGGCGCGGCAAGCGGTTCGAAACGCACGACTGCGCTTCGCCAAGTTGGCCAATCCGAAGAGCGCCGATGACGAAGCCGTCGCGCAGTCGTTCATCGACGCCGCGGACGAGTTGGTCGACATGCTCGGCGGCATGAAGGGTGCCGCCATGAAAGTCGGGCAGATGCTGTCGATCCTCGATGTCAAAATGGTCCCGCGCGAGCACCGGGCACATTTCCAGCGGCAGTTGGCGACCCTTCGAGACAGCGCACCGACGGTGTCGTTCGACAACATGCGCAAAGTGCTGGAGGACGACCTCGGCCGCCCGATCGACGAGGTGTTCGCCGAGTTCGATCCCGAACCAATAGCCGCCGCATCGATCGGCCAGGTGTATCGGGCACGACTGCACGACGGTCGCCCCGTTGCAGTCAAAGTGCAGTACGCAAAGATCGCGTCGGCCGTTCGTGCAGATCTGAAAAACCTTGCGCTGCTTCTCAAGTTCTCGAAGCCGATTTTGCCGACGTTCGACTCACGCGCATTTCTGGACGAGCTTCGCTATCACCTCGAAGAAGAGCTCGACTACGTTCACGAGGCACAGACGCAGCACGAGCTCGCGATGTTCTACGCCGGACACCCGAACATCTTCGTGCCCGACACCGTGCTGGAATTGTGCCGTCGACGCGTGTTGGTCACCGAGTTCGTCGAAGGCCTGCGGTTCGACGAGATCCGCGAGCTCGACGCCGAAACGCGCAACTCGGTCGGCGAGATCGTCTACCGCTTCTACATCGGCGCAATCTATCTCGACAACCAGTTCAACGGCGATCCACATCCAGGAAATGTGCTGCTGGCCAACGACGGTCGAGTCGCGTTCGTCGACTTCGGACTTTTCAAGCGAATGGAACCCGCCGCTGTCGACTTCGAACGTGCGGCCGTACACGCAGCTATGGACGGACGGGCCGACGATTTTCGGACGCTGCTCAGCGGCTCTGCGGTCCTACGTACCGAGTCGGACATCACGGCCGACGACTTGCTGGCCTACGCGTACGACGCGTCGCCATGGACCTTCGACGACGACGAACTGCAGATCACGGCCGAACTGGCCGGCGGGGCGCTGCTGCTGATCGCCGATCCGCGGTCGACCGACTTCGAGCGCATGCACAAGGAGAACCTGCCCGCCGAGCACTTCTTCTCGCGTCGCGCGGACTTCTACACCTTCGGCGTCATCGGCCAATTGGAGGCGACGGCGAACTGGCACAGAATTGCGCGGGAATGGGTGTGCGGTGAGCCGCCGTCCACGCCCGCAGGCATCGCGGACGCGCAGTGGCGCGAGCGAAAGTTACGTGGACTCAGCTGAGCGAGAACGGATTCCGACGCGGACGACCTCCGCGAATTCGTAGAGCTCGGTGACGAGAACTTCCACTTCTTCGAAGGTCGGTGAATCGGACGCATCGAGCAGCCAGTCGGCAATCAGCTCGAACATGCCGCCGATCGCACCGATGGCCATCCGGCTGTAATCCTGATTCTGATCCAGGTCGTCATACCGGCGCCACAGCGTCTCGACAAAGGCCGCCGACCAGCGCCGGTTCTCCCTGCGCTGCCGTTCGACCGCTGGGGAAATTCCCGCAGCCTCGCCGAAGGTAGCCCGCGCAACCCGCGGATCGTCGACCAAGGCGTGCGCGAAGGTGGCGACAATCCTTGGGATCGGGTCGGTGTCGTCTTTGGGCGCCGTTCGAATGGCGGCCAGGACCTTGTCTTCGATCTGCTGGGTCAAATCTTGCAGAAGAGCGATGTAGCACGCCTCTTTGCTCGCGAACACCTCGTAGAACGCCTTGGTGCCTACGTAGGCGGTCTGGCAGATCTGCTCGATCGACGTACGCGGATACCCCTCTGCCGCAAACACTTCGAGCGCCGCGTCGAGCAGCTGACGACGACGCTGCAGACGGCGTTCGTCGGCGTTGAGCCCCCGAATCCGCCGACCGGCCGGCTCACCCTCGATTGATGGCATTGCTACACGATAATCCCATCAGGTTGCGAACCAGACATCGTTTTACCAACAGGCTGTCGTGTTTCCAGCCGCTCGTAGGTGTAGTCGTCGAGGGAGAAAGTCTTGCTCGCCTTGGTCGACTGATAGGCAGTTGTCGGACGCAGGAACGAGAAATCGCCGTGATGGTCGATGTAGTACGAGTTCGCGTTCGCGCATGCCCTTCCGTGCATCAGCGTGTCGGTAGACCGCGGCCTGATGAAGTCGTAGAAGCGGTCGTTGGCCTCCTGTGTGACGGCTACGGCAGTCGCGCCGCGGCGCCGCGCCTCCGTGATGACGCGCACCGCGTGCCGAGATGCGTTCTCCACCATCACATGCCAGGAGCTACCGCTCCACGCGTACGGTCCGAAGATCATGAACGTATTCGGCAACTGCGGCATGCTGACGCCTTCGTATGCCTTGGCCCGCTCGTTCTGGTAGAAGTCGGCCAAGTCGAAGCCGTCCCGACCCTTCACTGGTCGTAGCCGGAAAACCCGAGGGCTATGCGACATCTCGAAGCCGGTAGCAAGAATCAACACATCGATATCGCGCTCGATGCCGTTGACGTCCTTGACACCGGTCGGAGTGATCTCGGCGATCCCGTCCGTAATCAACTCGACGTTGTCTCGCGTGAACGTCTTGTAGTAGCTGTTCGACACACTCGGCCGTTTGCAGCCGAACCCGTACTCGGGAGTGAGTTTCCGGCGGAGTTCACGGTCACGTACCTGGCTGAACAGAAATATCTGTGTCGCCCACGCAGGAATCTTCGAAATCGGTGCAACCTGCTTGCCGTACACGGTGATTGCGACCAGGCCTACCTCGACGATCGCGGCGACCACGCCGCGGACAGCGGACTGCAAGCCTGGCACGTACTTCAACAACAGTCGGGCGACCCGCGGAATTGCGAAGTCCGGCTTGGCGAATACCCAGATCGCTCGGCGCTGATACACATCCAATCGCCCGGCCACTTTGGCGACCTGGGGAATCATCTGCACCGACGTCGCGCCCGTTCCGATTGCCGCCACCCGCTTTCCGGCCAGCTCGTAGGTGTGGTCCCAGTTCTGAGTTTGGATGATCTTGCCTTCGAACCTGTCCAGGCCCTCGATATCCGGCGTCTTCGGCTCGACGAACGCACCGAGTGCTGTGATGACGAAGCGTGCCGTGACGACGGACCCTGAATCGGTAGTCAGCCGCCACAGGTGGTCGGCTTCGTCCCACTCCCGAGACATCACCTCGGTCCGCAGCCGTAGGTGGCCGCGCAGTCCGTATTTGTCTGCGCAGTGATCGATGTAGGCCTTCACTTCGGCACCCTTGGGGAAGGTCCGCGACCAGTCCGGATTCTTCTCGAACGAGAATTGGTACACGATGCCCGGAACATCCACCGCCACATCGGGATAGTGGTTGTTGTACCAGGTCCCACCGATATCGTCGGACCGCTCGATGATGACGAAGTCGGTGATCCCGGCGCGTTTGAGGGCGATCGCCGCACCGAGACCACCGAAGCCGCCACCGATGATGACGACCTCGTACTGCGGGGCTTTCGGTCCTGAGTTCGAAATCTCTTCGGTATCGATCACATTCGAGCTGGTCATATGGTTCCTCAATGTGTGGCGGACGGAAGCCGAACTGTCTGAGCCGTGATTCGCGATTCGTATTCCTCGCGGCTCACGCGATCGATCGGTCCCATCACGCGGTCCGCGTTGGTGAGCCGCCTGCCCAGCTGCCAGATCACGTCGGGGACGAAAGCCGCGAGATTGAGCAGGGTGACAAGTCCGGGCGGTGCCCCGATCAACGCGGGCCTGCGATCGATGGTGGACACGATGGTCCGCGCCACCCACTCGGGCGAGATGATTCCCAAGCGTTCGACGAAGCGGAACGGGATGCCGTCGACGAGCTGCGTCTGCACCGCGGCCGGCAGCACAGCCGTGACCGAGACACCCGATCCAGCGAGTTCCTCGCGGGCACTTCGCGACAGCCCCGTCGCCGCGTGCTTGGACGCAACATAGCTGGCCAAACCCGGCGAGTGGATCTTGCCCGCAGCAGACGTCACGTTCACGATATGACCGCGACCGCGCGCCACCATTCGTGGCGCTACGACCTTGATCGAGTGGTAATGCGCCCAGAAGTTGACGGCCATCGTTGCGGCCGCAACAGCGTCGTCCTCCTCCAACAGCGGTCCGACTGGCATGATGCCTGCGTTGTTGACCACCACATCGATGGGACCGAGGAGAACCTCCACCGCGTCGATGAACTTCTCGTACGACACTCTGTTGCCGACGTCGCAGGCAAAGCCGGTTACGTTGGGGCCCAACGCTGCAGCGGCAGCCAACGCCGCTTCGAGGGTCAGGTCACCGATAGCAACCCGCGCGCCGTTGTCGAGAAAGCGCTTGGCAGTGGCGAGGCCGATACCCCGCGCGCCGCCGGTGACGACAACGACCGCTCCGTCGAGGTCGATGATGGGATATCTGCTCATAGCGCCACGATCCCGACTGCTGCGTCGACGTCGCGCAGCTCCCCGACCGAACGGCGGCTCCCGAACTCGTAGTCCTCGAACCGGACATGCTTGCTGGAGCGTTGGGCCTTGAACAGCGACGTCGGCCGAATGTAGGGCATATCCCCCTGCGAGTTCACGTAATACGTCCGCAGGCCTTTGTTGACGACGTTGAAGTAGTACGCGATGTTCGCGCCCTGTTTCCGGATCATCCGGTGGTACGTCTCATGCGCCGACGCCGACACTTCGACGACGTCACTCTCGCGACGAAGTGCCTCGGCAATCACGTTGACCGCATGATTCGCGCCGATTTCGACCAGCGCGTGCCAGCCAGTGCCGATCCACGAATACGGCCCGACGAGCATCCACCGGTTGGGCAGCCCAGGGACACTGACGCTTTCGTACGCTTGCAGACGATGCTCGGCGTAGAACCGGCCGAGGTCGAACTCGTCGCGCCCGACGACCGCACCCTCCCGGTAGCTCTCGGGATCGGAAAACAGCTCATATCCTGTGGCGAGAACTATTGCGTCACAGGGATGCTCGATGCCGTCTGCCGTCACGATGCCGTTGGCGCTGATCCGCTCGATTGGCGACGTGATCAGAGCGACGTTGGCACGGTTGAATGCCTGGACGAAGTCGTTCGACAACGTCGGCCGCTTTCCGAGCACGCCGTACGTCGGCGTCAAGGCACGGCGAGTTTCTTTGTCTGACACCTGAGTTCGCAGATATGCGCGATACAGCGCCCGCCCGAGCTTGTCGAACACTCGCGAACCGGGCCGGAAGAGCACGGCAGGCGTCTGCGTGATGGTGTCCAGACCGACCTCGACGGCGAGATAGCCTGCGCCGCTGAGCGTTGCGCCGACACCGGGCATTCCCAGCAGCTTCTGCATCCACGGCCGCATCCGGAAATCGGGTTTGGGTAGGCACCACACCGGCGTGCGCTGATACACCTCGAGTGTCCCGACTCTCGGTGCGATCGTCGGGGTGATCTGCACCGAGCTGGCGCCTGTTCCGATGATGGCAACCCGCTTGCCGTCGAGTTCGTAGGAGTGATCCCAGCCGACCGGGCGCAGGATTTTGCCCGTGAAGTCGCGGTAGCCCGGAATGCCTGGATCTTCCTTCGGGATGATGTAGGCACCGATGGCCGAGATGACGAATCGAGCGGTGATCGGCGTGCCGGTCGCGGTGTGCAGGAGCCAGCACTCTGCATGCTCGTCCCACACCTGGCGAAGGATGTTCACGCCGAAACATGCATGCGGGAGGAGACCGAAGCGCTGTGCGACTTCGCGGTGGTAATCGAGGATTTCCCTGCGCAGTGGAAACATTCGCGACCATCGCGGATTCTTCGCGAACGAGTACTGGTAGGTGAAGCCGGGAACGTCGACGCCCAACCCCGGGTAGTTGTTGTCACGCCAGCTACCGCCGAAATCGTCCTCCCGCTCGAGAATCACGAAGTCGTCGATTCCAGCCTGCTTCAGGCGAACTCCTGCGCAGATGCCGCCCGGACCCGCCCCGATGATCGCGACCTGGTAGTCGGGTTTTGTCATCAATTCGATCCTCCATTTTGCCTGCCTACGCCCAGACTGACACATCATTCATTAAAAGTCGAGATTGACAGACTGATACATCATTCACTTTAATCAGCGCATGAAAATCGCTGCAGCGGTACATCGAAAGACACCGTCGATGATGACGGTCGAGAGCATTCCGGGTACGAGTGTGCGCTCCCGAATCCTCTCCGCACTGATCCGTGCGTTCGTGCGTCCGGTCCTCGTCGCGTTCGGGCGATGGCCCGCACTCCCCTGGCCGTACCGACTGGTCGACATTGCCGGACTGCTATTGCCCGCGTTGCGCGGAACGACGCGTGAGTGGATCGAGCTGCCCGACTGCCGCGCCGAATTGATCACCGGACCAGGCGCACAGCCACACGGCAAAGTGATTCTCTACCTGCACGGCGGCGGATTCATCACCTGTGGGCTGCGCACACATCGACGACTCGTGTCGCGACTCTCGGCGAATGCCCACGTACCGGCACTCAGCGTCGACTACCGGATGCTGCCCAAATCCCCCATCAGCGCAGCGGTAGACGATGCGCTCGCCGCACACGCGTGGCTGGTCGAACAGGGCTACAGTCCCGCGAACATCGTGCTGGCGGGCGATTCCGCAGGCGGCTACCTAGCCCTCGCCACCGCACTAGCACTGGCAGAACGAGGCTTCGGCAAACCGGCTGGCGTGCTGTGCTTTTCGCCGGTCGTCGACCTCTTCCTCGCCCGGAGCGAGAGCCCTGATCGACGTTCCCGCGATCCACTCTTCCCGTTGGGTGCCATCGAGGCAGTGGCAGACATCGCGGCTGCCGCGCAAGCGCTGACAATGGTCGCCGGCGGGGGCGTCGCAACGAAAGACATTCTGGGCGCCGACCTTTCGACACTACCGACAGTCTTGATCCAAACGGGTTCCGACGAGCTGCTCGCCGCCGATTCGCATGCACTCGCCGACAAGCTGGCGATATCGGGAGTTCCCGGCCGACTCGAACTGTGGGCCGGGCAGTTTCACGTTTTTCATGCGGGCGCAGATTTCGTCCCGGAGGGTAAGGCCGCTCTCCGACGCAGTGGCCACTTCATCCGCTCCCTGCCCTTCGCAAGCCAAGACCGCGAAGCGGAGTCCGCATGAGCAGCCCTTTCCTCGACCCGTCGATCAGCGACGGCGAGAAGTCGGTCTACATCCTCAGAGTCGACGGCGTCGACGGTGGCACGGAAGTCACCAGCCTCATCGAGCACGAGGACGACACCTACGTCTCCTCGATCTCAGCGAGCAGGGGCACCGAGTTCGCATTCCTCGTCGAGCAGACCTTCCGTCGCAACGGCGCCACTATGGCCGCGCACTCTTATAAGGCGGAGACCCGCAGCGACGGCGATGTCGTGAGCCGCGAAGAGGGCTACTTCAGCCATACCAAACACATCCAGTTCGGCGGCAACGTCGCCGCGTTTCCTCGCGAGGTCATGCCTGTGATCGGCGGCCTGACGTTGCTGCGCGGCCTCGACTTTCGCAAGGGAACCAAACAGACCGTCGAGGTGTGGCTTGCCTTTTCGATCTGCTGGCCGCTGGAGGTGAAAGTCGAGAAGCACACTCGCGTAGATGTACCAGCAGGCAGCTTCGACGTGTGGCAGGTCCGAGTCCGACCGAGTTTCAGTCAGATCAGTGGACTCCTCGACAAGGTTGTCGCGGGGTTCTTGCCACCGTTCATCGCGCACTTCGAGACTGCGCAGGGCCACCGAATGGTGCGGTTCAGTTTTCCCAGCGGCCCGATGCCATGGAATCCGCGAGGCGTCCTCGAACTCTCGACATAGCCGGCGCTTTTCCCAAAGAGAGCAAATACACGAATGGAATCAATGAAAATGCTGATGAAAGTCTTGCTTGTCGCGACCGTTCTGGCCGCTTTCGGCGTCATCGCCGCACCGGTGCTCGCCTACGTTTTGGCATCCGGCGGGCCGAGGTCCTCCGCCCGGTTCCGCGTGAAACCGGTGACGCAAGCCCACCTAGGAATGTTCGTCGACACCTTGGCGTCGTTCTCGGTGACGAGCCAAGTCGCATTTCCCGACTCACCGGAACGGCTGTGGAAGGCTTTGCTCCACGAACGCGCGTACTCCTGGCTACCGTTCATGAAAGGTGTTGCGTACCTTGATGATCAACAATCGGTAGGCTCGCGTCGCGCAATCCTCGGCACTTTCCTGGCGCTACAAGAACAAATCATCGCGTTCGAGGAAGGTAAGCGGATCGCGTTCTCGGTGACCGGCGCTTCGCTCTACGGACTCGACGCAGGCATCCAGGAGTACGTCATCACGCCGACATCGAACGGCGGCAGCTTGCTCACCTGGACTGTTGCCGGATCACCCAAATTCGTCGGGTTCCTACCGCTGCGCCTCACAACGCCGTTCGTCCGACCGTTCATGAAGCGCAGCATCAAAGGCGTAGGCCGGCTCACTTAGGAGCCGGAGTACCGATCAGCGCGTTGCCACCGTCCTGCGGCCCGAAGTCCGACACGAGAAACGTTCCGTCCTTCTTGATCACCGAAACATTGAGAAGGATCGGCATCGTGGCGGGCTCGGGCTGCTGAATGTTCTGGACCTTCTGCGTGGCGAAGACCGTCACCTTGAACGAGCCGTCGTCACCGTTCTCCACGGCCTCGCGGACCGACTCCCCCGATGACACGACCTGCGCCTGAATGATGACTTGGCGCACCACATCGGACACCGACTTCCACTTGGTCGCAAGTTGGTCGGCCGCACCCTCCTGCACGGCAGCAAGAAACGGATCGACGTTGTTGTAGTTGTAGGTCAGTGACCGCGTCACATAGCCCCGCGCGACCTCGATCGCTTTGCTCTTGTCTGCCGCGTCGGCCTGCAGGACGGCAAGCTGGTCGGCTTTGTCGCTCGCTGCCGAAAGCTTCACGCCCAGGACGCATGTGGCGGCAGCGCCCCCGATGGCCACTGCGGCCAAACCTGGAACGACGAAGCGCCGCCAGCGCGCTGTGGTCACTTCTGGATCATCGTCGGTTGTCATATTCTTTCCTGCCTTCTCATCGACACTTGTTGGCTCACTTGGGAATCGAGACGGCAACTCGGGCCGGTCCGTCGGCGGGAAAGGCCCGCAACAGGATCTCCATCAGCGATCCCAGATCGAGCCGCAGCGGCCGAAGTTGCGCTGTCGCGGGCTTGACCACCGTCGCGATGAACGCGAGGTCGGGTGACAGGGTCGTGATGTATTCGTTCAGCTTGTCGACGACGTGGCCGATAGGTTCTTGCCAGACGCCGTCGCTGACGTCGGCGTACGGCTTCAGGGCCCGAAGGAAATGCAGCAGCTCCGGCGTGGCATTCACGATGTCGCTGGACAACTCGGTCAGCACGGGTCCGTAGCCTGCGACGTTCGCACCGAGAGTCTGGGCGTTGACGTAGATGCGAACGATCTCGTCGCGCTTGTCCTTCAGGGTCTGGGCGATCAACAGTCCCGCATTCGCGACATTGGCAATCTCGGGCCCCGCGTCTGCAATTCCCTGTGTCAGTGCGTCGACGATGCTCTGCAGCGCATCAGGTTTGATCTGCTCGGTCAGCGCGTTCACCTTCGACAGCACGTCGCTCACGGTCACCGTGCTCTTCACCTGACTCGACGGGATGACCGTGCCGTCTGTGACGAACGGCCCTGATGCGCTGACCGGCCTGAACTCGAGGTACTGCTCACCCGCCGCCGACAGATTCGCAATCCGTACTTCGCTGTCCAGCGGGATGTCGTAGGCGGCATCGAGTTTCAACGTGGCGGCGAGCCCGTGCTCGGTGACCGCGATAGCGGCGACTTTGCCGACTTTCAGTCCCCGCAGCAAGACTTGCGACGTATCCATCAGACCGCCCGAGGTGGTGAGCTCGACGGTCACCTCGTTGTAGTCCTTGCGGGGGTCGATATCGAGAACGCCGACGGTCAGGTAGCCGACCTCGACCACCGTCGTGACCGCAAGCAGCGCAAGGGAAACCGACGCGGGAATCTTCACCGAAGCATTCCGATCGATCGAAGCGTAGCGATGAGGTTGTCGACGTACTGAGTGCTGTCCTGGCGACCGTTACCGGGATCGATCCAGTGAATGCGGACGTTCGGTGAACCGGCGTTCAGGAATGGGATCAGTCTGTCGCGAAACAGTCCGATCGCGCTGTCGACATTCTCTCGTACGGTGATGTCGGCCCGAGATACCGCCCGCAACAATGGAGTTGCCACCGAGATGATGTCGTGGAGGTCCCCCTCGATCGGGACGAGGAGGTCACCGACATGGCGGGTCAGGTACCCGATATCGAGAATCAGGTCGACGATGTCGAGAGAGACCTCTGCCACCGCACCGAAACGCGCGGGCCCGTCAGCGAGGACGCGGTCGACGTCGGACCGGTTGGCGACCAACGTATTCGAGATCGTCGCAGCTGTGTCGAGTATGCGGTCGAGCGCGTCGGTGTTCGCGCTGAGATCGTGCAGCGCTGTTACTCCAGCTTTACGTATGCGCTCGAATTCGGCCGCATCAGGAAATGCCCGGTTCGCGGTATTCACAAGATCGGTCAGTGTGGCGAACGAACTTCCGGTCACCAGAGTCGAGAGACTACGCAGAACATTCTCGACGTTGTTGGCCGGAATGGTCTGCCGCTCTGGAATGACATCGCCGTCGGCGAGGAATGGGCCTGGACTGTTCTTCGGCGGTTGCAAAGAGATGTAGATATCACCGAGGATCGTGGATTGTCGCAGCTCAGCCGTGGTGTCGACAGGCAGCTGAACCTGGCTCTGCAGGTCGATCGTTGCCACCGCGAGCTGATTCTTCAATTCGACTCCGGTCAGCACGCCGACACCGACACCATCGACGACAACTTTGGCCTTCGCCGGCAGCTGAAGCACGCTGGCAAATTCAATCGAGACCGAATACTTCTCCCCCGCAACATAAGTGCCGGGAATCGGGATGTCCGTCGGATCGGCGCTGCAACCGGCTACGAGTGCGACAGCTGCGAGTCCAACAATCGATCGAAGCCACACCGCCCGGTTCATCGAGATCCTGCCGATCCGAGCAGGAGCGTGAAGAGGCTCGGTGCCCGGTAGGTCAGTTGCGCAGCACCGAGGCCGGGGTTGAGTAGGGCCGACAACCCACCCGTCACCTTGGGTAACTGATCGAGAATGTCTTTGATGTCGCCTGCGCGACTCAGAATCGCATGGGTGATCGGCACTGCCTGGTCGAGCAGACCGAACACTTGGTTCTGATACTTCCGGAAGTTCCGGACAATGACGGGGAGAAAGTCGACCGCGATGTCGACAGCTGTCGCGAATTCGCGGGCAAATCCCTCGACTGTTTTCATCGTCTCGGTGATGTTGTCGAGGGTCGTCTGGAAGTCGGCGAAGTTCGTCACGAACATACTGGTCAGAGAATCGACGTTGTCGATCATTCGCCGCATCACCGAGTCGCGTGAAGCCGGGTCCCCGATCATCGCCGACGCTTGCTTGATCGCCTGATTGATCTGCGGCCCGGTGCCTTCCAGCACTCGAGCGGCCGTGTCGACGGTCTCACCGAGAACCGCAGCGCTCGCGGAGTCGCCCATCGGCTCACCATGGCCGCCGAGCAGGTCCGACGCGAGCGTGTCGATCGCGTCGAACGCTTCGCTGATCCCTTTGGGCGTTCGGGTCCGCTCCAACGGAATACAGTGGGAAGTATCGTATTTCGGTCCGTCGGTATATGCCTGCGTCAGCTCGAGCCGACGATCGGTGACTATAGAACTGGCGACGGTCACCGCGCCCACATCGGCGGGGACGGCGATGTCGGCGTCGATGTGGAAGTCGACGCGCATTCGGTCGCCGAGCGGGGTGATGGCATCCACCGCACCGATGTCGATCCCGAGAAGTGACACGTTGTTTCCGACATAGAGTCCGATCGTGTCGGACAGCTCGGCACACATCGCGACAGCCGGGGCCACGTGCCGGTAGGCAGCTCTACCTGCCACTACAGCGGCGATCGCAACAATGACCACGACGATTGCCGCACCCACCGTCGTGATTACTCGCTTCGAGTTCGACATCGCTAGCACCCCTTGCCCGGTGTCGGAATACAGAACGCAGGCCCTGGAATGACGGCGTGCGACTGGTCGATCGTCACACCGTTGCCGAGTCCTATTGCGTCGCTGAGCTTGTGAATGAATCCCTGCAATTGGGTGATCACCGAGTCGATCCCGGCTTGGTCGGCAACGAGCTTGTTGAACAGCTGCTCGACCTGGTCGACCGACGGTTCGATTCCCTCGGCGTAGGCCAGCACCGGCCGATGAATGAAGGCGAACAGTCTGCGCAGCAGGTTGAAGACCTGGACTACTTCGACTCGGCGCTGCCCGAGCTCGACGGTCACGACACCGAGTTCTCGAAAGACCTGCGCCAATTGGGCTTTGTCGCTGTCGACGGCGGCCAGGTATTCGTCGGAGATGTCGAGACCCTTCTGGAGCTGGTCCGATCGTTTCGCAACGATGTCCGTCAACGACGTGGCGTTGTCGAGCAATTGCCGAATTGCGTCGGGCTGCCCACTGATCGCACGATTCACTTCGTCGACCGTCGCCCGCAGCGTCGCTGCGTCCACCTGTTGGAGAACGGGCGTCCCCTTTTCGAGGACGTCGCCGATCTCGAAAGGTAGCGCAGTCCGCTCCGCGGGAATGTGCCGCTCACCCAGCGCTTCGTCGCCCGCGGTCGTCAATGCTATGTAGCGCCCGCCGATCGGGGTCAGCAACTTGATCTCGACGGCGGCCATGTCGCCAACGTGCACATCGTCATCCACGGCGAACTCGAGGTACACGCGATTGCCGTGTAAGGAGACCGAGGTGACCTTGCCGACCTTGATGCCTGCCACCCTGACCTCGTCACCGGCGCGTGCTCCACCCGACGACCGGAGTTCGGCGGTGTAGCTGTGCTGCCCGAGCGGAAAGACGAAGAGTGCCGCCGCTGCGAGCAGGCCAACGACGCATGCGAACACACCGACGACACCGAGCAGTAACTGCGTTCGGTTCTGCGTGTGCTCGTCGCGCGACCGCCACCGCAGCTTCATCTGCACACCACCAGCCGCTGATTGCCGAGGACCACGTTTCCGATTCCTGGGACATCGACATTGCCTGCACTACAGGTGTATTGCGTGCCCGGTCCGCCAGCGGTAAGGCCCTGGTTCAGCGCAACGAGCAAGCCGGGCAACAAGGTCAACACATCCACGATCTGGCCCGTCTGCGGCAGTAGTCGGCGGAGCAAGCCATCGATCGGCAGATAGTTGTCGTCGTAAACGGCTTGCGCTTCTTCGAGGAGCGACATCCCAGGCACCAGCGCACGATTCGCTTGTTTCACCGCGTCGACGATTCCGCCGATTTGCGACGTGAACTTCGACAACACTCCCTCGAGTTGGTGGATCAAGTCGCCGACCTGTTGTGATTTCCCGCCGATTTGATCCGATATCGCACCGAGGTTGTCGATGAGCACGACGATCAGTCCCTCTCGGTCCTTGGCGAATGTGCTCAGCTTTTCGATGTCGGTGAGCGCGGGAGCAATGCCGGACGGGTCACCTTGGACGACTCGCAACATGTTCTGCGCGAACAAATTCAGTGCCGACGGATCCAAAGTGTCGAACAGGGGCCCGAATCCGTTGAACAGTTTCGTCACGTCGAACGAGGCAGTCGTTCGATCGACGGGAATCTCGGTCCCCACTGCCACTACCGAGCCGAGCGGCGCGGGGTTTGCCAGCCCGACATAGCGCTGACCGACGAGGTCTTGGTACAGCACGGCCGCTCGAGTGTTGGAGTACACGGGCTGCGAATCGACGACCGTAAAGGTCACCTTGGCGTACGGGTCCTCGAGATCGATGGCGGTGACCTTGCCAACCGGAACGCCCGCAATTCGAACGTCGTTTCCGACGAACAGACCGGACACATCCGAAAAGACGGCGCTGTAACTGTGCGCGGTCCCCTGCACGGGAGAACGCAGAGCGGTGACGATGACGTAGGTGCAACCCGCGATCACCAAGAGAAAGACACAGAAGCGGACCGCTGCGCCGCGCCACGCCGCCATTACCGCGCTCCTGCCGGCAGCGAATCGAGCAAGTACGGCATGTCGGTGAGAATTATGTCCAATTGCAACTGCACGTTCCCATCGACAACAGGAAATGCGCCCTTGACTCGGTCGAGTAGCGTGCCGAGCTTGTTGTAGGTAGGCGCAATGGTCGCAGCGGAAGCAAATATTGGCACAGCAACGTCCAATGCTGCATCGATAACGGTGGCGAGGTTTGCGTTGTTCACGCTGAGCAAGTCGCCGACTTTCTTGACCAGTTCCTTGTCGAGACCGGAAATCGCGCGCCTGACCTTGTCCTTGGTTGCAGGATCGGCAAGATAGTCGGCGCTGTCCAAAATCCCCTGAACAAGAGCAATCGTCGGCTCCGTGACGTCCGACGCGCCATCGAGAACCGACGCTCCGGCCTGAATGAGGTCGGCGAGTGGCCGCTGCTGGTTGTCCGCGATCAACGATGCCGTATCGAAGAACGACGTCAGGATCGGACCGATTGCTTGGGCGTTCGAGGCGAGCGTATCGAGCAGCGCTCGTGCCGAGTCCGAGTCGAACAGTGCGGTGAGTTGGGAGGCACGCCTGAGCACTCCGGTGACGGTCGCGTTGGTGCTGTTCTCCCCGATGATCAGGGTCTTCCCCTCGCGCAGCGGCGCCCCGCCGCCGGTATTGACAAGCTCGATTGCCGTGCTCCCGAACACATTCGACGACGTGAACCTGGCCGAGACATTGTCGGTGAGCGCGCTCGCCTGATTGCGGTCGATCGCGAGATCCAGCAGCTGGTGCCCGTAGCCGAGTGTCTCGATCTTGGTGACTGTGCCGATGCCCAGGCCCCGAAACTTCACCTCGGCACCGGCGGCGAGACCTTCGCCGAGTGTGGCGGCATCGATCTTCAATTCGAAGTCGTCTCGAAAGTAACCTTTCGAGTAGGAGAACAACAGGCCGGAGACCAACAGCAGTGCGACGGCGGCGACAGCTCCACGAATTCGAAGTGCGCGCGTACTCGCCGCTCGTCCGGATAGATCTTGGAATAGGGGCATCGCTTATCCGGAAATCTTGATGCCGGAGTCGAAACCCCAGAAGATTATCGTGAGAATCATGTCGATGATGACAACAAGAATCAAACTCGCTCTGATTGCGCGTCCCGATGATCGACCCAAACCCTCCGGACCACCGGTCGTGTAAAAACCTTGGTACCCATGGACCAAGATAATCACGACAACGAAAATCGACGCCTTGACGACGGAAGCAACTACGTCCGTTGATCTAATGAAGGCATCGAAATAGTGGTAATAGGTTCCGGCCGATTGGCCGTGCAACACGTTCACGACGAATACGCACGATAGATAGCTGACGATGAGGGTCAGCAGATAGAGGGGAATGATGGTGATCAGTCCGGCGACGACGCGCGTCGTGACAACGAACGGAATCGGGTGAATCCCGCTCGCCTCCAGCGCATCGATCTCTTCCGATATGCGCATGGCGCCGATCTCAGCGGTCATTCGACAGCCGGCCTGCGCAGCGAATCCGATGGCCGCCACCATCGGTGCGAACTCGCGCGTGTTCGCGTATGCGGAGACGAAGCCGGTGAGCGGCCCCATCCCAACCATGTCGAGGGCGTTGAAACCCTCCACACCAATCGATCCACCGACCGCCACCCCGAGGAAGGCCAGCACAGCGACCGTGCCGCCGCCGACGATGATGGACCCGCTCCCCCACGTGATATCGGTCAAAGTCAGCATCATCTGTCGGCGATAGTGCTTCAGCGTGTGCGGCACTGCGCGCAGCACCAAGTAGGCAAAAGTGAATTGATGACCGAGATTGTCGAACAGCGCTAAAGGCTTGGTGCCGATGTCGCGGACCCTTCGGATGGCCAAAGGATCATGTTCCGACGCAACCATCAGCCGACCTTGGTCGGGAGGAACATCGAAACCAGTTGGGTCAAAACGAGGTTTACACCGAACGCGGCCACGACCCCGATGACGACCGACGCATTCACCGCGTCCGCAACGCCTTTCGGTCCGCCTTTGGCTTCCAACCCGCGCTGACAGGCCACGACGATGACGATGACCCCGAAGATCATCGACTTGGCGAGGGCCACATACAGATCGGTCAGGGACGCGAACGACGAGAAGGACGAGATATAGCTGCCCGGCGTACCGCCCTGGAAGACGACGTTGATGAAGTAGCCCGCGGACAAACCCATGAAGATGATCAGCATGCAGAGCAGCGGTGCCAGGATGGCCATCGCCGCGAGCCTCGGCGCAACGAGCCTGCGGCTGGGATCGATTCCCATCGTGCGGAGCGCTTCGATTTCCTCACGGACGGTCCGCGCACCGAGATCTGCGGCGACCGCCGACCCGGCGGCGCCTCCCAGCAGCAATGCCGCCACGATCGGCGCTCCCTGCCGAATGACGCCGAGTCCGCCAGCTGCACCTGCGACCGAGGATGCCCCGACCTGCTGGGTGAGACTGCCGACCTGAACGGAGACGATGACGCCGAACGGGACTGACACGAGTACTGCCGGTATTGCCGTCACCGTGGCAATGAACCAGCACTGCACGACGGTCTCTCGCCACGGATGGCGTAGCCGAACGACGTCGACCACCAGGTAGCGAATCGAAGATGTGGCCAGTTGCAGTGAACGCCCGAATGTTCGCAATCCGGTGAGCGACAGGGTCAATGCGTACTCGACGAATCGCTCGACAAGTGATCCCGTTCGCTGTCGTGTCTCGACCGTCTCGCTCGACGTCGTTGCGTTCAAGTGCTCGACTTCTCCCACATTGGAGTTGGCAGGTCAGGTCGCTGAATTTAACAGACTGATATCTCATTCGGCAAATGTAAATCTTGCTCCCGCGCCTTGGTGCGCGCGCGGCCGGAGCCTTAACCCACCCGTGTCGGCGTGTCGTCGGCGCGTCGCGGGACGGTCCGGCGTGTCGTCATCGTTCGGAAATGGCGAGCGAGAACGATTGCGGCGTTGCAGTTTTCACACTGCCCCGAAAGCCCACACCGGAGGACAGACCGTTGACCGGACCTGACGACACAGCCATCGATCGCCCCGGCACTCCCCCGCCCGCGGTACTTCGGGGCGCATTGGTGGCCGCAGTCGCCATCACGATTGTGATAGCCATGGCAAGTTTCGTTTTGTCGTTCTCGGTGCTGTGGGACCTCGCGACGATGGCAGGGTTGCCACACCAACTGTCGTGGCTCTGGCCGGTCGTCGTCGACGGCACGATCTTGCAAGCCACGATCTCGGTCGTCGCCCTTGCGCCGTACGAGCAGCAACGTCGCGGACGCCGGTTCTTCTGGGCCGTGCTCGGGGTCTCCGCGCTGGTCAGCGTTGCCTCCAATGCCGTGCACGCCGTCGTCGCGGCGACCGCCGACCTGCCGCCGATGCTTGCCGCTGCGATCGCGACCGCCGCGCCCATCTCATTGCTGGCCGCAACGCATGGAATCGCTGTGCTTTCGAAGCTGAAAGTCGAGACGCCTGCGGTCGAAGTGACCTCAACCAAAGACGTGATCACAGTCGTCGACCAGGTCCGTACCGTCGAAGTCGAGCTCATAGGTGAGCCCGAAGAGCAAGCGCCACAACCGGTTACCGAACAAGTGCCGTCCGTCGTCGACGAACCCGGCAAGCACCACATCACCGACGACACCTGGGATCGAGTGGCCGCCCAACTAGAGCGGGATCAACTCACCACACGCCCGGTCGCGGAGGTCACGAAGATCCTGCAGTTGCGGTACGCGCACGACATGTCGAAGACGCAAATCGCCCGCGAGCTCGCACTGCACCACTCGACGGTCGGTCGCGTGCTCGACGCCGCGGCGTCGGTCCTTCGTCCGCAACCCGCGGGGCGCACTTGGATATGGCGCCCCGGCCCAGCCGCCCCCGCAAGGACCCCGCGGCGGGCGTGCTGACCGCAGTCCGCTAGTCGGCGTGTTTCGCATAAGCCCTCGCGTGCCCCGTTGAACCCGTATGCATTTGGGTATACCGATTGCAAGGCAAACGAGGAGATACAGATGAATGTCAACGGCATACCAGCAAAGTTCGCCATCGCGACGAGCGCAATCGCGGTCCTGTGTCTCACAGGGTGCTCCGAAGTCAAGGAAGCTGTGAACAAGGGCGGCGACACCCCCTGCAGCGAATTCGTCAAACAAGACCAAGACAAGCAGCGCGTCACGATCACGAAGTTCCTGAAGGAGAACAGCAACAGCGACAGCGAGCCTGCAGGCACGGCGGTCGACGCGTCGATCGTCGCGGTGGGCCTGCTCTGCTCCGTCCAGGCCAACGCGGACGCTCCAATCAAAAAGGCCGACCTGGGCGGCATCTTCACGCCGAAGTAGTCAGATGTCCAACTCCCGATAATTCTGTCTCGTTTTGATAGCGAGAAGATAACGAATGTGTCACACTGGGTGGGCACTTTCGGGAGTGAGGTCATCATGCAGACGCTAGATTCGGCCGTCATAGATTCTTCTCCGAGCCGCCAACATCCAGTCGCGATCTATCTCGTTCTCACCCCGTTGCCAGGGGCGACAACTCCGATCTGTGACGTTGCAACCAAGGCGCTCAACACTATTCACGGCATGTTGCGCGAGTACGGCCTCGACATCACCCGGACCCGCGGCGAGGAGTTCGGCCACGTCGGCGCACCGGTCGTCTACCCGATGGACCCGGCCACGGCAGGCAGCCTCGCTGCGGTGATGATCGACGACACCGAGCGCCGAGGCGTCGCATTCGAGTTCTCGGGCATAGCGGCGTCGATCTTGACCGATCACTTGCACGCCTATACGCAGCGAGTGGGTCGCGAACTCGGTGCTACTGCGGACCTGTTCGCGTCGGGGTCGGACCGATGACCGCGCCATCGGTCCACGATGCTGCCCTCGACATCGTCGCAGCGACGATGCGGGAACGAAGTATCAACATGGTGGGCGCGGCGAAGCCCTGGAACGAAATCGGCGACAGCGCGAAAGACCGGTGGCGCTCCGAAGCAGCGCCTTACCTCGACGCGTTGGCGACCGCCGGGGTGGCGTTGTTTCGACGACACCACTGACACGTCAGGCAGAGATCGGCTTCCACGGCCAGTTCGGCAGATTGCGGACGATGGCCCAGGCAACTCCGACGACCAAAATAGTGCCCGCCAGTCGCGTCGGAACGCGAGTGGGGCGGTCGGTGACGTAACCCTGGGCTGCGCGTGTGAGCAGCCACAGCATGATGGGCGACAGTAGTACAAGGAACGCGTTGTCCCGGAGGGCCAAGCGAAGATCGCCGTGCAGAAGCGCGTGCGTCGCCCGGAGCCCGCCGCAACCGGGACAGTCGAGATGAGTGAGAAACTTGGTCGGGCAGGTGGGCATCACAGCCGTCGGATTGTGCGGGTCGACGGCCCAAAGATAGAGACAGCCACCGAGTGCCATGGCCACGACGCCGACAAGCACCAACAGCTTCCGGCGTCGTGACAGTGCAGCCGGCACGACTAATCGCGTAGCGGGCGACCCTGTGCGTCGGGCACCTTGCCCACGAGGATCAAGATCGCATCGATGAGCGCCCAGATGCCGAGGCCGCCGCAGGTCAGGAGTTGGGCGATGCCAATTCCGGTGTAACCGAGGTAGAAGCGACCGACGCCGAAGCCGCCGAGAAACAGCTGCAGCAGGCCCGCAACCAGTTTCTGCTTGTCGGACAACGGCTCACCGGTGACCGGATTACGACCGTAGGGTGCCTGCGGGTCGGGGGCACCACCGTATTGCGCCGGCGGCTGTCCGTACTGGGGTGGCTGCTGACCGTACGGCTGCTGACCACCGGGGTTGTATTCGGGCGAAGGATTCTGTGGGTAGCTCACGGCGAGCATGATGCCAGAAGAATCAGGTTTTGGCAGGTCGAACGCTCACCCAAGATATTCGGACAAAGCGGTCACTCCCTACCGCGGCCGAAGCAAACTGAACCACTCCGGTTCGTTACCGCTGCGCCACTTGATATTGCAACCGATGCTCGGAAGTTGATCGGCAGCGATGGATGCGCCGCCGAGCAGGGCAGTCACCGCGCCACCGAGATCGGCACCGGTGATCGGGCGATCGTTCCGCGGTGTCGAATCGTCGAACCGTCCGCGATAGACCAGCACCTGGTCGGCGTCGAAGAGGTAGAAATCTGGCGTGCACGCCGCGCGATAGGCCTTTGCGACCGACTGGTCGGAGTCGGAGACATACGGAAAACGCCAACCCCATTCCGCCGCTTGGGCCGCCATCTTGTCTGGCGCGTCGTCCGGGTACTTGTCGGTGTCGTTGCTGTTGATTGCCACGACGCCGATCCCTGCCTCGATCCAGTCCGCGGTGGCGGTCGCGATACTGGTCGCGAGATGGCGCACGTAAGGGCAGTGATTGCAGACGAACGCGACGAGCGTGCCGCGCGGACCAGCAACGTCACCGAACGACCAGACTTTTCCGTGTGGATCGGAGAGCGAGAAATCCACCGCATGCGATCCGAGCTCGAGCATTGTCGAATTGACCGAAACCATGCCCGCACATTAGTTCAGTCGGTACGGCTTACTTCTTCGGCAGCGGCGCGGGCGCGTCGTCGGGAGCGAGTAGCGCACCGATCGCGCGACCGAGTGCGTCTGCCTCGTTTCGATAGTCACCGCGCTCGGTGAAGCCGTCCTCGGCGTAAGTAACCGATACGGCGATGGCGATCTTGCGCGACGGGAGGTATCCCATGAACGACGAATAGCCGAAGAAGAGCGGATTCTGCATCAGCCAGTTGCCGACGATGACGATGCCCAGTCCATAGGTGTAGGCCTCGTCCTGCGGGGCACAGGTCGGGCAGCCGGGTAGCGCAGTCGTCTTACCGCGCAGTTCGGGCGACACCATCGCCTTGTACGACTCCGGCGAGAGAAGCTTGCCGGAACCGATGGCCACCGCGGAATCGTGGAGGTCGAAGATGTTCGTGGTCTCGACGGCGCCATTCGTGATCGTCCACGACGGATTGAAAAAGGTGGACTCCTCGTAGAACCGCGTCCCCGGCGCAACCTTCAAGTACTCACGCCACTCCGACGTGAACGCATGAAGGACTGGCTCAGGAATGACTGCCGTTTGGTTCGCCACCGTGTTGTTCAAGCCGAGCGGATCGAGGACCTTTTCCTTGATCAAGGTTGCCATCGGCTTTCCGGTGATCTTCTCCAACGCCAACCCGAGAATGACGTAGTTGGTGTGTGCGTAGTTCCAGTTCGTCCCAGGGTCGTAGAACAGCGGCTTGTTGACCGCGAAGCCCAACAGTTCGTCGGTCGTCCAATTCTTGAACGGGTCTGCGTAGATGGCAGCGGCGAACTCTGGATTGCCGAGGACGTAATCGACGTAGCCCGATGTCATGTGGGCAAGTTGGCCGAGGGTTACGCGGTCAGCGTTCGGTAGGTCCGGCAACCATTTCGACACTTTGTCGTCCAGACTCACCTTCTTCTCGTCGACCAGTTGCAGCAGAACCGTCGACACATAGGAGATAGCCACCGCGCCGTTGCGGAAATGCATGTCTGTCGTCGCGGGAACACCCGTCATCGAATCGCCGAGTGCTTGGGTGACTATCTCTTTCCCGTCGATGGTCACCCGAAGAATCACCGATTTCAGATGCGCCGCCGCCATGGAGTCGCGCACGAGCTTCAACACCGCGTCAGCCTTCGCGGGATCCGATGATTCGATCGTCGTCACGCCCGCGGAGGGCGACTGCGTCTTCGACCCATCGTCGGATGCACACGAGGCCAAGAGGCTCACCGAACACGCCAGAACCACGAGTCGCTGCGCATTCCTCATGCCTGAAATGCTGCACCCCGCAAGAGGCGGATGCCTCCTGTTTGTGGGAATTCGGCCCTCTTGAAAAACGACGCAAGCTTCAAATTTCGTTAGGTCGTGGTCTTGTGGCAACGAACACGCAACAATCGATGCGGGTCGTCGTTCGTGGAGCTTGCAAGGAGTAGCTATGACAGAAAATTCGCAGGCCAAAGGCAAGATCGGTCCGAGGAGAAGGCTTCGACGTCATGGGGGCACCGTGCTCGCGGCAGCCCTCATCACGGCGATGGGTATCGGGGTCGGCACCGCGCACGCAGACCAAGCGGCGCCGGATATCGGGTACGAGACGACACTCGTCGACGGGAAGACCGTCGTGACGACGATAGATTCAGGCTCGTTCGACGTCGCGCCCGATGGTAGGACGGTCGACCTCGACGACGATCTCGGTCGTACGGTCGTCAATCTTCCGCTCTACTACACGGTCGGGCCGCTGGAATATCCGCTGCTCCACGAGGTGTCGAGTGACAACCGGACGCTCAAAATGACCCCAGACCCCGACATCACCAAGGCACGACCAGCCGTCAAACCCGTCGCATCGCTGCTCGAGAATCAGCGCGCGCAGGATGCGTTCATAACGCAGTTCGGTATCGCGACGGCGGTCGGTGGGTTCATCGGGACCGCGGTCGGTGCCGTCGTCGGTGTAGTGATTGCTTTGACCTCCTGCGGGTTGGCTTTCACGTGCATCGTTACTGGCCTCCCCATCATCGCTGCCAGCGCTGCCGTCGGTGCAATTGTCGGGACCCTCATAGCGGGCGGACCAACGCTTGCTATTGCTGGAATCGACCTAATTTCCACCCTCGTCGCACCGCCAGGGACGACGAAGTGGAACTACGTCGTGCCGCGTTAGCACACGGGTCGATATCAATCCCATAAGTTCGCTCCCGACTCTTTGTCCCCATGCGTAACATCAGCCCCGCACGGCACGATTACGCAGGTCACACAGGGTCTCAAAGGAGTGTCCATGACGCGAACCACCCTCCCCGCGCTTGCGGCGATTGCCGCAGTGGCGATCGGACTGGGCGTCGGGCCCGTGCACGCGGACACTCCCCGCGACATCGGCTACCGGACCACACTGGTCGGCGAGACTGTCGTGACGACCATCGACAGAGGCGCCTTCGTCCTCAAACCTGATGGTCGCACTGTCGATCTGAACGACTCGGCAGGCCGAACGGTCATGAACTTGCCGCTGACCTACACCGCAGCTGGGTTCGAATTTCCGCTTTTGCACGACGTGTCGGCGGACGGCCACACCTTGAAGCTGACCCCGGACCGCAACCTCACCAAGGCACGAGCGGGCGTCACACCTGTTGCGTCGCTCATCGAGAATTCGCGTGCGCAGTCGGCATTCTCGACTCAGTTCGGAATGGCGACCGCTATCGGTGGCTTCACCGGCACGGCGGTCGGCGGACTACTCGGTGGTCTGGTCGGCCTCGTCGTTGCCGGCGCTGTGTGCGCCACACCGCCGTTTCTGCAGTGCGTCATCACGACGCTGCCGATCATCGCGTCCGGCGCGGCCGTCGGCGCGATCATCGGAACCGTCGCTGTCGGCGGTCCGACGCTCGCGATCGCGGGAGTCGATCTGATCCAAACCCTGATCGCCCCGGACGGCACGACGAAATGGAACTACGCGGAGCCGAGGTAGGCCCACTCAGGTGCCACCCACCGCGCTATCAGGTGAGGGATCAATGACCAAAACCGTTGTTGCGTGCGTCGCGATTGCCAGCGCATTGCTTCTCCCGGCGTGTACCAAGAACGAGACGGTTATCGAAGAGACCCCGTCGTCGACGTCGAGCAGTACAACGCCATCGGCCTCGAGCACGACCGCCACTCCCCCGCCCGCACCGACAGTTGCACCGTTGCCGCCAACACCGCCGCGCCCGACCACGCATGCCACAGGGTTGTTACCGCCCGAGACAACGCACGAGACCGGTTTGCTCCCGACCACTCCGCACGAGACCGGCCTCCTGCCGACCACCCCGCACGAAACCGGCCTGCTCCCAACGGAGACACCGCACGAAACCGGGTTGCTCCCGCCGAACTAGCGCTTGATGATCGTTCTCATCAAATTGACGGTCTGGCCGAACGTCACCTCGGGTAGGTACGCGCGGCCGATCGCATTTCCGATACTCGGGAGCGCCGCGGGGTCGGCGAACACCATGTACATCGGAACGTAGGTCGGCTGGAACTTCGACTTGAAGGCCAGCAACGACCGGAATCCGTACACCGGCTCCAACGCTTTGCCGAGTACGTCGAGCAACTTGTCCAACGTTGCCGACGCGGCCGTCTCGTCCGAATCCGGTTCGCCGGTTTCGACTTTCGCCAGCGGAGCGCCGGACAGGCTCACGAATGTCGCGCCCTCGTCCTTGAGTGTCAGTGCGGCAGAGGCGATCAGAAACTCCATCGCCGGTCGGAACGCCCCGTCCGATCGTCTGCGCATGAAATCCAGGGTCCAACCGACAATGGCACCGTTCTCGTACACGGGCAGCCACGACGTCACGCCCTCGACCGTGCGGTCCGCGTCCAACGCCACGAGACACCGGACCTCGGGATCGTCGATCTCCTCCAAACCGCCCAGGGTGAAGCCCATTTCGGGCATCCCCTTGTCGGCCACCCACTCTTCGGAGATCACGGTGATCTGATCGGTCAAGGCCAAAGGTGCTGTCGGAAAGCTGATCCACTCCGCTGTGATTCCCGACTTCTTCGCGCGGTTCAGCGCGGTGCGGACGTCCTGAAACTTCTTGCCGGTGAACGCCAACTCGGACAGTTCGAGGACGGTCTCTTCCGCGACTTGTATTCCACCCCAACCCAAGTCGTCGGCGATCCGCTTCACATCGACGCCGACCGAGTAGTAACACGGCGTCCACCCGTTCGACGACGCGAATTCGGCGAACCCGATCACATTGTCGCGCAGCTCTTCTCGTGGGCCGACCGGATCACCGGTGGTGAGTGCCACGCCGCCGACGACCCGGTATGCGACGTATCCGGTATTGCTCGCATTGAACCAGTACTTGTTGCCACGCCAGGTCGTCATCCACGACAACGCGGTTCCGCCGCTGGCGCGCAGCAGGTCACGTGCCTTCTCTGTCGCGTCGGTTTCAGTTCCGTAGGCGGGAGCAAGGAATGTCCTCGCAACGAGGACACAGGCCGCGAGCCAGAAGACCACGCCTGTCCATTCGTACAAGAATGTCGCGACGAACTGATCGGGGAGAAATGCGGGATCGAGCCATTGCAAGTACACCGGCGGCACCAATCGCTCGGGAAATGCCTTCACGAGACCGCCCGCAGATGCCCCCGGATCGAATTGCCCACGGACTGCCAAGCCGCCCAGGAAGTAGACGACCCCGAGCCCGACGGTCAATCCGATCATCGCGACGAGCAGCTTCCGGTAGGTACCGGCAGGCGCACGGACATCGAAATATGCTCGAGTCCAGATGAGTACGACGAGCACGATCAACGGCGGTACGAACGGTGCGACCGTTCGGTAGGCCGTCGACGAATCCAGACCGTAGAAGATCGTCTCCGTATCGAGCGGATCGACGAACCGGACCAGGTAGTTGAGCAACGCAAGTCCGAGCAGCACCACCTGTGCGACGACCGCGGCTGTCCATGCAAACTTCCTGCCCCGTCGTAACCCGTCCGCGAGAACCAGGAGGAACAACGACGGCATCAGGCTCAGGATGGTCGGGCCGACACCGGCGAGGCGCAACGACAATTCACCTTGCCTGCATTCGTCGCCTTTAGGGAATTGCGCACAGACCTGCGCCACTTCGTCGGAGTCGTAGGCGGTGCCCCGGAACAACTCTCGCAACACCGCGAACGGTCCGACCGCGTCCGGCGTGAGGGCAGCGAACGCCGGCCCCAACGCGGTTGCCGCGACGACGATGGCAACGAGGACCCGACCCTCGCGTCGCGTCCCGGCGAGGCGGGCGCCCCGGGCAGACCTGCCGACGATCCAGCGCCCGACAACTAGGCCCGCGAGCGCTGCACCGAGCCGGACCGTGTCGTGCAGATGGCCGCTGAAGAGTACGAGCGTGATGAGGAGCGCCAACAGACCGACCCGAATTCGTCGCCGCCACAACGTCTGCATGTTCGAACTGGCCACCATTGCAACGCCGACAATCCAGGTGGTCGGCCCCACCGAGGTGCCGTCGTGCAGATGCAGACCCCAGCTCTCGTCGAGCAGCTTGGCAACGACCGCGACTACGAGCCCGAGCAGTGCGCCGAGCACTTGCGTCACGACGGCTGCGATCGCGAACTTCACCGAGCCCATTCGCTTTTCGATGGGTGCGGCAACGATCAGGATCAGGATGGTCGCAAACAGGTACCAGATCAGACCTGGTGCGAAGAGACCGGACGTGAAGGGCGTCCACAACCGCCAGTGCTCGAGTGGAACGATCCCGACCGCGTAGTGGTGGAGAACGTGAGCCGACGGCCGCATGACGCTACCGGTCACGACCGCCAGTACCCAGAGCAGGACCAGTGCTCCGATGCTGACCGGTGCCCGCGTTGCGCTGGAGCGCACGATGTCGACGCCCCGGCGGACCACCCGGGAAACAGAACTCCACGCGGTGACGGTTCGTTCGGGCGCCTCAGCCGTTGTCATTCGATCCCTCTCATCCGATCAGGCCCAGTCGTCGTGCAAGCCAGTCCATCTGCTTCTCCAGCGCCGCCGACCACACAGACCAGCTGTGGCCGCCGGGTAACTCCAGATACGTCACATCCATACCGGCGTCGCGGGCGGCCTGCGCCACCTTCATCTGGCCGGGCCGGTAGTCCTTGTCGTCCGAGCCGACAACGAACGCACCGGCGGATGTCGGGTACTTCTTGGTCCTCATGAGGTCCATGGGATTCACCTTGATGAAAGCCGCCTCGTCGCCGCCGAATCCGGCAGCTACTGTTCGCTGCCGGTCCCCCAGTGTGGGCTCTTCCTGGCCGGAAAAGTCCAAAAATGTGGGATAAATGTCCGGATTGTTCGTCGCAAGCTGCAACGCGCAGGTTCCGCCGTACGACAGTCCGCCCACAGCCCACGCCCGCGGTTGCGGGTCGATCTGCAGATGTGCCTTGATCCACGCGGGCACGTCGACCGCAAGGTAGGTCGCGACGTTGCCCAGTGGCGAGTCCGTGCAGAGCGGATTCGCCAGTTCACTGCCGGTCCCGTCCGCGACGACGACCAAGGGTGCCAGCCCCGCATGCGCATCGGCGAACCGGTTCATCGTCTCGACCAGCCGACCACCCCGCAACCAGTCCTCGGGCGCACCCGGCTGTCCTGCTAGCAGCACCAGTACGGGAAGCAGTGGCCTCGGATCGCTGAAATATGCGGGTGGGGCGTAAATTTCCGCGTCTCTCGCGTCGAATCCCGACCGCTCGCCGGGAATCGGCACCGTCGCAATCTTGCCTTCCGTCGGCATGTCTGCCGCCGGGTGCCACTCCGTGTCGAGCGGGATGCCCGACACCGTTTTCGAGACGTGCGTCGCGAGCTCCGAAAACGACGTCCTCCCCTTCTCCGGCAGCCCGAGCGCCGAGCGAATCGTCGGAAACTCGGCGAACTCCAGGTTGATCTGCGCGCCTGCGGCGAGGGCAAGGGCGACGACGGCGACGACCGACAGTATTCTTCCCGGCCAGCCACCGGCGGCTATCATCCGCGGAATCACCAGCGCGACACCACAAATCGCTATACCGATCCACACATAGATCGGCATTGCAATCGCGTCCGGGAACGGCCGCCACCACTTCTCCACGACGACATAGAGCACTGCGGTTGCAAGGACCGCGAAGGTCGTACACAGCGGGACCGCTCGGTGGGCGAACCAGCGACGGCGGCTGGACAGTAGCCACAGCCCTCCGACAACACCGACTGCGGTGACGATCCACGGCAGTGGACCCGATATCAGTGACAAGTCGGCAAGGCCGTCCAAACGAGTGATCCTCTCCGCGTCCTTGCGGGTCGGGCTTCTCAGGCGCGGAAGGTGGTGTTCAGGTACTTCACGAGTCCCTCCGCCGTGGCGTCCCGTTCGGCAAATCCCAAGTAGCCGTCTGGGCGAATGACGAACACAGATCTGTCCGCAGCACTGTACATTCGGGCGAAGTCGCCGTCCGTATCACGGATGACCGGCAGGTTGGCCTCACCCACGTCAGCATTGGCAGCGGCCACGAGGTAGACGTCAGCCTCGCCGTGCGTCGCCGTTACTGCCGCTGCGGCAAGGCCTTCCAGTACCTCGACGGGGCCGCCGGCGGCATAGATCAAGACGGAGTGGCGAATCCGTCCGAGAATGGGGAACAGCCGAAACGGCCCGTTGACCATGTCCCGTGTCAGGCCGACGGCATCCGGCGCCCGACTACCTGCGCGCGGCAACACCTCTGCAGCAGTGCTTTTCGCGACGATAGGACTGTCGCTGTAGTCGATCAACAGCTGCGCTTCCCGCCGAATGATGTAGTCCGGGTCCGATTCCCCGGCCCCGATACCTTCACGCGCCGCGCGAACCGTGCGACCGACGACTTCTTCGCCGACGGGTCGGCGCTCGGCGTCGTAGCTCGCGAGCAGTCCGTCGGCGGCGTTGCCAGTGACAGCGAGAGCGAGTTTCCAGGCGAGATTGTGCGCGTCCTGGATCCCGGTGTTCATGCCCTGCGCGCCCGTGGGCGGATGAATATGGGCCGCATCACCGGCGACGAAAGCTCTTCCGCGACTGTAGGAACCGGCTATCCGGTGACTGATCCGGAACACCGACGACCACCGCAGGTTCGTCGCTGTGATCGGCTCTGGCGACAGCCTGTCCACAACAGCCTGGATATGATGCAGCTCCGGCTTCTTCGCGCCGCCGAATCCGTGCTCGATCTTGTCTGCGGCCGGCTTGCTCGCCGCCAATAGGTCGTCGGGAACGAGCATCGACATCCGGTAGCGGCGGCGGCCTGGCAGCGGGATGCATACCAGCAGGTCGTCGGTGACGCCGTCGGTCTGGTGCATCGACCGAATTCCCCAACCGCGTGGTTGCGACCAATCGCCGTCGACCTCGACGTCACCGAGCATGTACGACTCCTCGAATGCCCCGCCTTCGAAGGTGAGGCCGAGGGTCTTTCGTACGATGCTGTGCGCGCCGTCGCACCCCACCAGATATTGCGCCCGAACTGTTTCCCCATCCGACAGCACAGCGTCGACACCGTCGTCGTCCTGTGTGAAACTCGCAAGCCCTACACCGCGCTCGATGTTCTTGCCGTGCGATGACAACGCATCGCGCAGAATTCGCTCGGTCTCGTACTGCGGGAGCGAAATGAACCCGAACGGCACGTCTTTGGGCGTCGCGATTTCCATCTCGCCGACTCGAACGCCATTGACGAAGACAACCTGCCCACGCATCTGGATCGCCGCGTCGAGGACTTGGTTGAGCACACCCATTCCCTCGAACACTTCCGCTGTGCGCGGCTGAATTCCGACAGCCTTGGCGTATTGCGGTGGTTCGAGCAGCGGATCGATGATCCGACAATCGATTCCCCTTCGGGTTAATTCGATTGCTGTGGTCAATCCGATCGGTCCAGCGCCTGCGATCAGCACTTCCGTCGTGGACATGCGATACCGCCTTACTTGACGAACCCGACCCGAGCAAACAGTATGCCCACGCCGACGAGTTGATCAAGGGATGGCGCGCGCACGCCTAATTGGTTTGATAAAGCCCGGGAAGACCTGTGTAGACCCACTGCGATCCGGGGCCGACGTAGAACAGCGCCGTCACGTTGTGCCGGTTGCCTGCTGGGTCGAGTTGATAAGCCACAGTCCAGGATCCGTGAAATCCGGGTGTGCACCACATGTTTGCGCTGCCGTACGGACTGATTACCCAATTGCGCGCACCGCTGAAGACTGTGCCGAAGTTTTGGCTGCAGTCGTAATCAGGCCCCCAGACGTTGTCCGCGCTCGCTGTGGGCGCACTGATCAAAGCCAAACCAATTGCACCCGCTGCAGTCAAAAGAGTACGAAACTTCATATTTGATCCCCTCGTCTCCCCGGTGGCAATTCGGCACATGACAGGCCCGAACGTCGCGAGCCTACCTTCCGATCTTTGGCAGGGGTAGCATCGACGGCTATGGGTCTGACCGCCAAAATACGGGGAGAGCGCACTCTCGCGCTTGCAGACGAGATCAAGGAACGGCGTATTGCCGAGGGTCTCACGCAGGAAGCGATGTGGACGGCGACGGGGATTGCCCGGAACACCTACATCAAGATCGAGGGTGGAAAGTGCGCAATCGATGTCGAGCAGCTAGGCCTAATCGCGGACGTACTGGATGTCGATGATCATGAGATCGTGCGTCGTGCCTACATACGCTTGAATGTCGAACGGTTGCCGGTCGATATCGGCAATGTTCGGTCGGCAGTCGATACATTGGGTCAAGCTATAAAAGACACGCGCACTGCAAAACTGGCGATAAAGGAAGTCGACAGGTTGAAGGCGAACGCTGAGCGCGTGCAGGCGGCGCAAGACTTCGGAATGTAAAACAACGCTGCAAGGAAGTAGCCACCCATGTTGCTGGTGCCGCTGTCGCTGGCGGTAGTGGTCGCACTTCGGTTAGCTGTTTTTCGGCTTGCCGCGAAGCCGCTCGTTCTCACCGAGGCGTTGGCGGCGCTGTCGGTGTCGACCTTCCTTCGCCTGCCAGCCGTCCGAGAGTGGGTCGACCCGCAGATATCGCAGACAACAGGTCTGGCGAACGCGTCCTGTTTCGTTTCGCTGATAGCCGGCCTCGTGTGCGCCGATCGCTTCGTGATGTTCACCGAATATTTGAACGGCGCCACGCGCTACAGCCTGATTCGGCGGGTGGCAACCGGCGCGACGGTAGTGGCGATGACCGTGCTGTATGTCGCCGGCGACGCCTCCAGCGTGCAGGTCGACGAGTTGACCCGGATCAACGCGTTCTCCGTAAAAGCACTAGTCGGCGTCTACGCAAGCATGATCTTGATCGACGCGATCATTGCATTGATCACGTCGATTCTGACTTTTCGCGGGCTACCGCCACACCATCACACCCGGTATTCGATGGCTGCACTCGGTGCCGGTGCGACGTACGGAACGCTCTACATCACGTTCGTTGTCGCATATCCCCTCCTGGATCCCAACGGGGATGGTCATCCCAACTGGCCGTTCGAGGTCGATATCCAATACGCGTCGGCGTTGTGGTGGTTTATCGGCCCGATGTGCATCGCCCTCGCTCTCGCAGGTGCAGTCGGCCCGATTGCTGCAGCCGGCTTCGGCCGGAAGCGCCACGTCGAGACCTCGTAAATACCGGCAAACCCCCAACGTGAATTCCAGTAAAAGGGGACCTGGAAAAACCGTCTCGTGGAATTGCTGGACGTTAACCAACTTCAGGTTTGATTTCCTAGCGCGGGCAAATTGAAGCTTGTACAGTCCCCTAATAGGGACTAACGTCCCCTCCTGTGAGACACAATTGTGACCCACGAAACCTCCCCACTCGCAATCCCCTGCGGCAAACCCAGCCGCCGAACACGGCAACGACGCCGAAGATCGGATAGTGCACGATGCGTAAAACCGTCGTCGCGAGCGCGGCCATTCTCGCCGCCTCAGCGCTCTTTCTCCCCGCAAACAACGCCAATGCGGCGACCACCATCGTCACTATCGGCGTGCAAGCCGGCGCATTGTCGATTTCAGCGCCGGCCGCTGCAAGCCTCACTCTGAATGGACTCTCATACAGTGGGCAGACCGGCAATGTGATCGTCACCGACCAGCGAGGCCAATTGCTCGCAACCTGGACCGCGACAGCATCGCTCAGCGACTTCGTCAACGGCACGTCCACCGTTCCGGCGTCGAATGTTTCGTACACCAACTTGGTGGCAAGCATCCCATCCGGCGGCCTACTCCCCCTGACCGTCGTCGTCTTCACACCGTTGCTCTCCATGAGCAACAGCGCAGCGCCGGTCGCCGTCGGAACGTCGGCACTGGGCTCGAACAACGCGCAGTGGAACCCCACCCTGACAGTTCCCGCGAATCTCTTCCTCGCCTCAGGCAGCTACACAGCAAACCTCGTCCACTCGGTCTCCTGACACCGGATCTACACCAGGCCCCTATCCCCCCGCCGTAGCGGCGCAGGAGAACTGAATAATGCGTTGGTTGATCATTTCGGCGATCACCGTAATGACGGTCATCGCCTGCCCCGTCGCGAGCTCACAGCCCGCGGACCCGTCGACACCCCCGGCCCCCACCGGGCTGGGGGTGCGCCTCCTCGAGATACCCGTGGATCTGCAGGACGACCCTCGCGCGCAGACCTACATCGTCGACAATCTGCCGCCCGGAACGACGATCACTCGCAAGATCGACATCCAGAACAACACTGGGGCATACCAATCCGTCGATCTGTATCCCGGCGCGGCAACTATCCGCGAGACGGGCGGTTGGGAAACCGAAGCCGTGTCGGAGGTCAACGAACTAACGACCTGGATGTCGATAGACAAAACGAAGCTCGACATGAACGCGGGCGAGGCCGACCCGGTGACAGTCACCATCGCCGTTCCAAAAGATGCGCCCGAAGGTGAGCAGTACGGCGTCGTCTGGGCGCAGATCAAGGGACCCGACCCTGGCGGCAGCGGAGCGATTCTCGTCAACCGGGTCGGCATCCGCGTCTACCTCTCGGTCGGACCCGGCAACGGACCGCCGGCAAACTTCAAAATCGACAAACTCACCCCGCGCCGCAACGACGCAGGCATACACGAGGTGGTCGCCGAAGTGACGAACACGGGAGGCAGAGCGGTCGATCTTGGCGGCGACGTCACCTTGACCGAAGGGCCCGGCGGCTTGGCGCTAGGACCCAAACGGGCCACAGCCGTGACCGTCGCTCCCGACAAGACGGCCCAGGTCGTCTTCTCCCTAGGCACGACGCTGCCAGCCGGGCCCTGGACGGTGACCGTCGCACTACACAGCGGGCTGCTCCACAAGACTGCGACGGCGACGCTGACCTTCCCCGATTCGGGCGTAGGCGAATCGGTCTCGATCACCGAACCGCAGGAATCCAGTCCGCTCTGGACCGCCGTGTTCGTTGGCGCCGGAATCGGAGCCCTGGTTGTTGCGGCCCTACTCGGTGTGACGCTGTTCCTTCGTAGGCGGCAAGCGAAATGATTACGCAGCAGGCGATTTCGAGCGCGCGAGGTGCGCTCGTCATCGTCTGCTGCATCGCCTTCGCACTCGCGGCATCGCCGACCGGCCGGACCGACCCCCTGCCCTGCTCGGTCCCCGGGCCCGGGTGCCCGGTACCTGCTGCGCCGAACACCACTGTCCCCCCGCCGATCACGGCACAGCCGCTGGTACCGACGCTCGTCACACCGCTCACCGCACCGCCGATCACGACCGTCGCGCCGTCGACACTCGTCGTGCCGTCGACCCTCGTCCCGACAACGTACCAATCCGGCTCCACCACAACCGTTTCGAGTTCCGAACTCACAACCACGACGACAACCGCGACAACGACGGAACCGATTACCACCGTCGAGCCGACAACCACCACCACCGAGCCGACGACGACAACACTCGTGCCGATCACGACCGTCACGCCGACCACTATTCCGACGACGACAACAACGACAACGACAGAAACGTCGACGACGACGACGACCACCACCACGACGACGGCGAGCGGCGCTCTGACGGTCACGACCGGACCCTTCACTGTCACATCGGATTCGACGCCGCGAGGCGTGGTTCGAGGCACCGTGCTCGTGACCGTCGTCGACGACAGAAGCGGCAGCAAGGGCTGGACCGTCACGGTTGCGATGTCGGAGTTTCGTGGAACCAAGACAGCGCTCGTCGCATCTGGGCGACCTACCTATACAGCGAGTTCCACAGACTGCAGCAGCAGCGCAGGGATGGCCCAGCTGTCGGAGTCGCCCGCGCCTGCCGCGACGGCCAGCAAGCGGTGTTCGACGAGCTGGACTGCCAACGTCGAAATACACACGCCGGCAGATGGTCTCGTTGCAGACACCTACAGCGCCACCATCACTCATTCGATAGCTCCGGCACCGGAGACATAGACCACAGACGTCGAGAAGCGGCGTCGCGGAAGGAGCAAGAAATGATACGACGACACATCGGCGTCGCACGTGCGCTGAGTTTTGCCTTGGCCGCGGCGGCAGCGCTCACGATGACCTGCGGTGGATCCGCCAATGCGGGAATCGACGCGACCAATCACGTCATCGATAGAGACGGCACCGATATCAGCGTGAGTCTGGTCGATACAGCGATCAACTTCGTCGCACCGCTGGACGACAGCTTCCTCACCCGTGAGTGGTACCACGACGGCCGCGCCAAGATTGCGATCACCGGCGACAAGGCCAAAGACTTCAAAGGGACGGTCATCATGGGATACCAAGTTGGTTATCCGGCGACGTTCACCGGTCAGCTGACGTTCTCATGGCTCTCGCCGAACGTGAGTATGAACATGGGCGTCGGCACACCGCCCACCGCGACGGTAACCCTCGGTATCCCCTCACTGGGCGCCAACTTGAGCGTGGGCAACGGTCCCGGGGTGGTCGATGTAGAAGCGATTCGCACCGCAATCACCGGGTGCGACAACGAGATGGCCGTCATGGCATTCCACGGTTCGCTTACCGGCGTAATCGGCAGAACGAACATTCGCCCATGGGTGACGGTGATAGCCGACAACGGGTTCCGGGTCACGACAGTCGGACCGATCTTCCGGGCGTGATCGGATGCATCCCAAGTTCGCTCTCGTAACGACGGTGCTGCTCGCCGCAAGTGCTGCACTTGCCGCGTCCACGGCAATCGGCGATGACCCACGGTCGTCGCCGAAGACCGCGTTCGAGATCCGATTCGCGGGAATCATCGCCTCCACCAATGAAATCCAAACTGCTGCCATCGTCGGTCTCGTCCCGTCGAGTCCGCGTCCGAACCATCAACTGCGGGCGGTGCCCACCCCGGGCGCCGTCGACGCCGAGGTGCCTGTCGCCGCCTTACCAGCCACGACAGCGATTCTCGGCATACCCGAAGTCGCGCTCGCGGCATACCGGAACGCAGAACTCAGTCTCGCTGCCACGCAACCCGGCTGCGGACTCACGTGGAATCTGTTGGCAGGCATCGGCAAGATCGAATCCGACCACGCCAGTGGCGGTCGCACGGATCGGTCGGGCACGACGTTGGCGCCGATCCACGGTCCCACGCTCGACGGTCACCTGGCAGGCAACGAAGTGATCCCTGCCCAATCCGGTGGCTTCGCCAGCGCCATCGGACCGATGCAATTCCTCCCCGATACCTGGAACGTCTGGGCCACCGACGGAAACCTCGACGGCGTCAGCGATCCCAACAACGTATTCGACGCAGCGCTCGCCTCTGCCAAGTATCTCTGCGCGGGTGAGGCGGACCTGCGCGACATATCGCAGCGACTGCGAGCAGTGTTGCGCTACAACAACTCCCTCGACTACGCCGAAGCGGTCATGCGCTGGTCCACGATCTATGCCGGCGGCGGACTGCTCGATCCTGGCGACCTCAGCTACACCGCAAGCGATCTCGGCATCGCCGATGCGGTAGTCGCGGAGGCGAAGTCCGAGAACGCGCGAATGGCACAGGAGACAGTCGAAGCGCCGACGACTTCGCCGACCACCACCACGACTACGACGACAACCACCGCGCCGCGCACCACCCTCCCCCGCCCGATCGTCCCGACCACGGTCCGCGCGACTCCGCCGCCGCCGGTCGTCACCACGGTCCCGCCGGTCGTCGAGACTTCCACTGAACCCGCCCCGGTCGAGCCGACGTATACCGAGCCGGCCTACACCCCGCCGACCACGGTCGTCGTGACGACGGAACCACCCACGGCGGTGGTCGTCGAGCCCAGCGCGCCGCAATGGACAGCGCCGTCGATTCCCGCTGCCCCCACGTATTCCGCGCCGACCTACTCCGCGCCCGCGTACACAGCGCCCGCGTACACAGCGCCCGTCCCCACTGTCGCCGTGCCGGCACCCAAGCCCGTCGTACCTGTCGCACCCGCCGTCCCCGCGGCCCCAGCGGTCCCGGTCATCCCCGGCTCGTGAGTCTTTTAGGAGTCTATGGACTCCTAAGAGACTCACAGCACATTCGCAGCCTGCACGAGTGGTGCGCACAAGTGCTGCATCTACGTTGGCGCTCGTCAACACTTCCGACACCAACGAGGACGCCTCATGACGCAAGAAAACCTGCCGCCCGAGCCAGGGGAAGCGCACAGACCGGAGCCCGAACACCCCGTACCCGCGACCACCCGCACCGACAAGCTTGCCAACAAATGGCGCTCGTCGCTGCCGTTGAAGATTGCGACGTTCGTCGTCGGTGGCCTGGTCATTTTCGGCCTCGGGTTCGGCGGCGGACTGCTCGCCGGCGACGATGGTCACCACCATCACCAGCACGGTCGTGGCGAGCATTCGATGCGCAACGATGACGGCGCACGCCGCGGTGACCACATGGGTCGCGGCGCCGAACGACGGGGCGGGCCGCGCGCGAACCCGAACGGGAACGACAACGACAATCCGGCGAACCCACCGAGTCCGCCGTCATCGAGCACGACACCGTCGACGACGCCTGCCCCGGCTCCGACCCGCTGAGTGCTGCTTTGCCCGTCCGGCCCTAGCCGGACGGGCGAAGAAGGCTCACGTGCGACACGTCGCGACCGTTGCGGTCAAGATCGATCAAAGTGAATCGGCGGGCCACGGCGGTACCGCCGCACTGTTTGACGCAGACCTGCCTGTCGGTGATCCGATCTCGGGCGAGCCACGTGACGCCCATTCCGCCGCGGCCGATCACGCGGATCATCTCGTAGCGCTCCGCGTCGCGCGCTGTCACGCCACCGGGCGCGAACAGCAGACCGCAGCCTGCACAGCCGATCAACAACGCGAGCAGCCCTTCACCAGCGAGCGCAGCGAATGGTCGAATTGCTTACTACCCGAGCGGAATTCGCGCTTGCACTGGGGACAGGTCGCGATCATGATCAGTCCCCCGGCCGAGCACTCGACATGGTGTCATAATCGCACGTGTGACCTGGGCTTACACAGTGGAGGCAGCGTGCTGATCACTGCCGTCATGGATGCGGGCGCGGGTCTCGATCACGATCCCGATGCGGGATTCGGCACTCTGATGACCAACACCGGCAACTTGCCGCTGTTCGCCCTCGACGTGCGCGCACGCATCACCGGAATGGTCGCCACGGTATTCGTCGCGGAGGAGTTCCGTAATCGATTGCGGGTGCCACTCGAGGCGACCTACATCTTCCCACTCCCGGAGCGAGCCGCGGTGACTGCAATGTCACTTCAGTTGGGCGACAGGGTAATCGACAGCAGACTCGTCGAACGCGGGCATGCGCACAATGAATACGAGGCCGCGCTGGCAGACGGAATGCGCGCCGCGATCGTCGAACAAGAGCGCGCTGACGTCTTCACCATGCGCGTCGGCAATATCGCCCCTGGCGAAAGAGTCGTCGTGCGGCTGACGTTGTCGACGCCATTGCAGTATGCGGCCGGTCAGCTCACGTTCCGTTTCCCGCTGGTTGTCGCCCCTCGCTACATTCCAGGGGTTCAGCTCGACGGCCCTCCTGTCGGTGCGGGCGGGCACACCGATACCGAGGCAGTCCCGGATGCCTCCCGCATCACGCCACCGGTCCTGTTGACCGGCTTTCCGAATCCGGTGCGGCTCACGATCGAGGCGATCATCGACACGCATGTCGTGCCCATTCATCAGATCGGGTGCAATCTGCCCGCGGAGCTCGTCGACGGCGCAGACATCGGTATCGAAGGCACGGTTCGGGTCCGGGTGAATCCCGGGAGCCGACTGGACCGTGACTTCGTCCTTCGCGTGGACACGGGCCAACGACCACACCATTTCGCGTCGATCGTGACCGTGACCGATCCGGTCGGACGGCGAGGAACCTTCAACTTGACGGTCCTGCCGTCGACGACCGCCGCCACCGCGCCGCGACCGCTCGACCTCGTCGTCCTGTTGGACCGCTCGGCAAGTATGGACGGTTGGCAGATCGTCGCGGCACGTCGCGCGGCCGCGCGCATCATCGATTCGCTCACGCCGGTGGACCGATTCGCCGTCCTGACCTTCAACGACACCGTCTCCCGACCCGTCCGGCACGATGACGGACTGGTCGACGCGACGGACCGCAACCGATTCGACGCGGTCGAGCATTTGGTCGCGACATACGGGTCCGGCAACCCCGTCATCCTCCCGCCGCTCGAGCAGGCCGCACGGCTGCTCCGCGGATCAGGAAGGGAACCAACCATTCTCGTCATCACCGCGGGCTTGGTCGGAAACGAAGACCAGATCATCGAGAAACTGGCACCGCTCGTCGGTGGAATCCGTATCGACACGGTCGGCGTCGGCGTCGCAGTCAACGCGGGATTTCTCCAGCGGCTCGCGGATCTGGGCCGCGGCCGTTTCGAGGTCGCGGAATCGGAAGACCGGCTCGACGAGGCGATCGAGCAGGTCCAGCGACAACTCGCCGCACCGCTGGTGACCGACCTCGAACTCGTCGACGGCGGTCTGGGTATCGCAAGGGGAACGGTGACGCCTGCCCGGCTGCCGGACGTCTACCCCGGCGTTGCGTTGCTGATCGCAGGCCGATGGGTCGGCAATCCGGTCGGTGAGATAGCGATTCGTGGCATTTCACGTGACGGTCAGCGCTGGATCAGTCGGCTGGTCCCTCGTTCGGTCGACGACCGTACCGTCGCAACGGCGTGGGCCCGGGCGCATCTCGCCGATCTCGAAGACCGTTACCTCACTTGCCCTTTGGAGCAGGCCGAACCACTGGAGCGGACAATTACCCGGCTGTCGCTGAGCTTCGGCGTGCTGTCACGGTTCACTGCGTTCGTTGCGGTGGACAAGAATCCGATCGGCGACCGCCGGGCACCGCATCGAGTCGTGCAAGCCGTCGAACTGCCCCCAGGGTCGACGCATCGACCGGCAGAGGCACCGTCGGACTATCAGATCGAATACGGTCGGCGGATGGCTGCCGTGTCGAGCGCCGCACGGTCGGCGGGCAGTGGCCCGCGCCCTGTGACGCCGATGGTGGTCACCGAGCCGCCCGCTCGCGCAGCGCCGATGGATGATCCGACGTTGACGGGTGCACGCCCGACCAACGTCGTGGAACCTCACGCCGAACCGGTGGGAAGAATTCCGCTGCCCGACTACGGAACACCGATGATGGCGCCCCCACCGCAGGCTGCACCGCCCCCGCCGCCGGGTTCATACCAACAGCCCGCCGACCGGCCCTCCAAGCGCGGTCCACGCATTGCTGCAGCGGGAGCCGCTGCGGCCGTCGCAGGCGCGTTGGCGATCGGCGGGGCAGTCGTGCTCGGGAACAATGGCCCGGTGGATTCCACCGCGAAGCCCGCCGATACTGCGGGCGCTACGGCAACTACCTCGGAGTCGCGGGTCGGAGAGCCGTCGAGCGCGCCGAAAACGACGACCGATGCGAAGACGGGAGTGTCGATCGCCGTCACGTTGACCGAAACTCCCGCAGGCACCAAGGTGGTTGCCGAAATCTCGGGAATCGCTGCAGGACAGTCGGTGCGGATGGTTGTGGTCACCCGGGACGGCGCTCGCACCATCGCGGACAGCTGGCGAGTCACCACCACCGACAAGGAACGCCGGACCACGACGCTGGCGGACGTCGCGAAGTCCGACATCACCGACATCATCATCGAGGACAACTCCGGCAACCAGCTGGTGTCGGTGCACCCGTGAGACCCGACCGGGAGAGGACCCGTGGAACCACTCGAACCGGGTGATCCCCCAACGATCGGACCGTTCCTCCTGCTCGGGCGGCTGGGGTCGGGCGGTATGGGACTTGTGTACCTCGGCCGGCTCAGCAGCGGGCGGCCCGTCGCGATCAAGGTCGTCCACGAGCATTTTGCGCAGCACCCGGACTTTCGCGAACGGTTCGCCCGTGAGGTACGAGCCGCGCGCACGGTCGGTGGCTTCTGGACCGCAGCTGTCGTCGACGCCGATCCCACCGCCCGAAAACCCTGGTTGGCAAGCGAATTCATCGAGGGCCCAACGCTCGACAAGGCTGTGAGCCCCACCGACCCACTACCGCTGGACGCCGTTCGGACCGTCGGGCTCGGCCTGGTCGAAGCGCTGATTGCGATTCATCACGCCAACTTGATTCACCGTGACCTCAAGCCGTCGAATGTGGTGCTGGCCGCGCAGGGTCCCCGCGTCATCGACTTCGGTATCGCCCGAGCGATGGACGGAAGCACCCTCACAGCGCCGGATGGGCGGGTCGGTACCGCCGCATACATGTCGCCCGAGCAATGCCGAAACGAGCCGACGATCGGTCCAGCAGCCGACATCTTCTCGCTCGGCGGTGTGCTCGTGTACGCCGCGACCGGACGCGGACCGTTCGGCGACGGACCGGGCTACGCGATCCTCGCCCGCGCCCTCACCGAAGAGCCCGACTTGACCGGCGTCCCCGAACGGCTGGTTCCCATCGTCGCGGACTGCCTGCGTAAGGATCCGGCCGCTCGTCCCGGCACCCAGGAGTTGTTGGCGCGCTTGCGGACTATGACCGCGACGTCGTCGCCGCGAACCGAGCAGCAGCGTGAGCGTTGGTGGGTGCGACGGTCATAGTGCGTTGCGCAGAGCGTCGGCGAACTCGGTCGCCGAAGTGACGACGATCTGCGGTTTATCGATCAACGCTTCGTCGATCACGGCCGCCAACGTGCCGGGGATCGCGGGGTTGCGCTCCCGGATCGGAATCGCCGAGGTGCCCAAGACGACGCCGATGGGGTCGGCTGCAGGCGGGAAGTTCCTCGGCATCTTCTGCGTCAGCATCCAGTAAAGCGTTGCAGCCGTTGACCATACGTCGACATCGGGTTTCGCGCGCTTGTAGTCGATCAGTTGCGGGTACGCCATGAACGACAGGGTCCCTGCGATGGCACCGGTCATCGTGTGACCTGAGAGTCCCGCGCGGTCGAACGCTTTTGCCAAGCCGAAATCGCCGATCTTGGCAATGCGATCAGGTCCGGTGCTGGACAACAGAATATTGCCCGGCTTGATGTCGCGATGCACCAGCCCGGTGGCCTCCGGACCGAGCAACACCGAGTGCGTGTAGGCCAATCCGTCCAGCGCCTGCAGCGTAATAGCGACCGCCTCTTCCGGATTCAGCACGCCGCCCTTCCGAACCAGGTCGTCGACGCTGCCGCCAGGACAGAATTCGCTGGTGAAGAAGAAGGTGTCGCCTGCCGATCCGGCCTCGCGGAGACCGACGACATTCGGATGCCGCAGCGCCCGCATTCCGCTGATCTCGCGCAGAAATTCGTCGCGCGCTTTGCGCTGCACCGCAATTGCCGCGAGCAACACCTTCAACGCGACGAGTTCGCCATTGCTCTCGTGCCGCGCGAGGTACACAACGCCCTGACCGCCGCGGCCGAGTTCGCTTACGATCTCGAAGCCGCGGATCCCTGCGAGGTCGGGCTGACCAGCGGCAGCGTCGCTGAGCAATTTGTCGATCCGGCTACCGGGCTCGAACCGCGGAGAAACTCTGCGAGTCGGCGTCACCACGGTCTCGCGATCGGATTCGACGGTGACAGCCAAGATGGTCGCACCGAGTGCGATTCGATCGCCATCGACCAGATCACGCTCCCGAAAAGCGTTGCGCGCTCCTTCCTCTGGCGTTTGGCCTGCCGCACGGCGCCCGATCTCGACGCCGTTGACGTGGGTGCCGTTCAGGCTGCCGAAGTCACGCACCCGGATATCCGGCGGATTGATGTCGAACAGACAATGGTGCCGAGATACGTGCACCTGCGGTCCAGGCTCGATGATCCGCGGATTGCAATCGTCGGCTCGTCCCGCGATCGCGATCGTTCGTTCGGTGTATTCGAACGTTGCCCCGGTAGACGGGCCGGCGATCACCGTCAACGTCACCTTCGACATCCACACCTCCTCGCAAGAGTGAGCGATTCCGATCGGTATCCGAGAGGAATTCCACACTTCTCCCTATCGTTCACGTTGTACCGCTTCGCGGACAATGGGCACACAGACTTCTGCCGTGGACCCGAATTGCGCGCCTCTGCACACGATCCCGCAGCAAAGGCAACTCTGGCTCGGCCGTTCCCGGACCGGGAAATCGTGCGGATCGATAACGACGGGGGTCCCAGCGGTCCGCGCCGGATTCCAGTGCACCGCTCAGCAAGAACCAGCCTCCTGACCGCGCCGACCCGGGTAGCGTCGGAATACATATCCCCTACTCGATGGAGGTCCGGCGATGGGCTTGGTCACGAAGGCAGGCGTCGAGGAAGTCACACGACGCATCACACGGTCCGCGATAGGAAGTGCGGGTTTCAAGGAGCAGCTGACCGAGGCTGTCACGCAGGTCGCGGCCGCGGCATCGACACGCGACGTCACGACTGCGGTGGCGAGCACGGGCGACGCGATCTCCGGCGGACTCACTCGCGCATCGGATCTCGGTTCCGCGCTGTCGGACCGACTCTTCGGCACATCGCGACCGGCGCCTGCCGCCACACCGGCACCGAAGGAAGCTCCCGAGCGGAACGTTCCGCAGGAAGCGCTTGTCGAGGAGATGAGTGGACGCGCGCCGACCTTCTTCCTGCACGCTGAGGGCCTCGGCCACGAGACCGCCTACAACATGATCAACAGCGAGCTGCTCCTCGACGGCAGCGCTCGGTTGAACCTCGCGACCTTCTGCACCACATCGATGCCTGCCTACGCGGACAAGTTGATGGCAGAGACTGCCGACAAGAACATGATCGACAAAGACGAGTACCCGCAGACCGCGGAAATGGAAAACCGTTGCGTCAACATCATTTCCAACTTGTGGAACTCCCCCGCCGGCGAAGACGCCATCGGCTGTTCCACCACGGGGTCGAGCGAAGCGGTGATGCTTGCCGGTCTGGCTATGAAGTGGCGCTGGCGTGCGAAGATGCGGGCGGCGGGCAAGCCGACCGACCGACCGAACCTGGTTACCGGCGCCAACGTGCAGGTCTGCTGGGACAAGTTCATGCGCTACTGGGATATCGAAGAACGCATCGTGCCGTTGGAGGGCGACAAGCTCTGCCTCACCGCGGACCGGCTCAAGGACTACGTCGACGAGAACACCATCGGTGTCGCCACAGTACTCGGGTCGACGTTCGACGGTCGCTACGAACCGTTCACAGAGATCGCCGCCGAACTCGACCGCATCCAGGAAGAAACCGGACTCGATATCCCCCTGCATATCGACGCCGCATCGGGCGGCTTCGTCGCGCCGTTCATCCAGCCGGAACTGGTGTGGGACTTCCGACTTCCCCGCGTCTGCTCGATCAACGCCTCCGGCCACAAGTACGGACTGGTGTATCCCGGTGTCGGCTGGGCAATTTGGCGTAGCGCGGAGTACCTGCCCGAAGAGTTGATCTTCCACGTCAACTACCTCGGCGGCGACATGCCGACCTTCTCGTTGAACTTCTCGCGGCCGGGCAGCGAGGTCGTCGCCCAATACTTCATGTTCGCGAGCCTCGGCTTCGATGGTTACACGAAGGTCCAGCAGCACAGCTCGCACGTGGCGCAATATCTTGCGTCGGAGATCGAGAAGATCGGTCCGTACGAGTTGATCACGCGTGGTGACGACCTACCTGTGTTTGCGTTCAAGCTCAAAGACTCGGTGACGAACTACACCGTTTTCGACGTATCCGAGCGCCTGCGCGAGCGAGGCTGGCAGGTGCCGGCGTACACCTATCCTGCCAATCGCGAAGACCTTGCCGTATTGCGAATTGTGGTGCGGGCGGGCATGACCCACGACATGGCGGACCTTCTCCTCGCGGACCTTCGCAGGCACACCGCCAAGTTGGAATGCCTCAGCGGACCGTTGCCGTCGAGCATCGAAAGCGACGACCAGATCTTCGCGCACTGAGTGCGGGTCGCTCACCCTCGTGAGTCTTTTAGGAGTCCATAGACTCCTAAAAGACTCACGAGGGGTGTTGGGGCAGATCAGCTCAACCAGCCTTGATATGCGTCCCACGCCGGTCCGGGTGGGGTCGCGTCGTCGCGGGTGACGGTGGTCTGGATGAGGCCGTAGGGCCGGTCGTCGGCGTGGAAGACTTCCTTGTTGTTTTCCACGCCGAACGGGGCCAGATCGTAGACGAAGTGGTGTTTGTTCGGCGCCGAGAGCCGCACTTCGGCGATGACCGGGTAGGCCTCCAACACTGCTTTGCCCATCTTGTAGAGCGTCTGCTGCAAGGCCTTCGACTGGACGACAGCGAACTGCTTCACGAGTTGGACCTTGATTCCGGCGTACACCTCGTCCCAGTCGATGCCGTCGGTGTGGGTGAACCGCCACTGGGCGGTGAGTGACGTGGCCATCACGCGGTCGTGGGTCGGCTCGAGCACGGTGTACTTGTCTTTGTAGAAGCCGGCGAACTCCGAGCCGGTCGATTTCAGGATCACAAATTCCTTGAGTCCGCCGACGACCCATTCGCCATCCGCATTGACCGTGACGGCGGCGGTGCGAACTTCTTGCCCCTTTCGGACCCACGTGTGGTCGTGCTCGGCGCCGTCGACGATCACACGCTCCCAAGCGTATTCGTCGATCTCGATGCGCGCCTCGTCGATCGCATCGACATCGCCGACGTAGTGCCGCGCCAGTGCAAGCGCGTAATCCTCGATCTTCTCCAGCCCGACCTCTTTGGCAAACGAATACGCAGTCTGTTTTTGCGCGTCGGTGGTGAGAACGTTCGCTTGATCGCCGGTGAGGTGCGCGTCGCTGAAATCACCGCGCAGGCAAGACGATACGTTCACGTCGTGAATCTCGTGCCGAGGCGTATCACGATAGATACGGACCACTCGGTTTTCGGCTTTGCCATATTGATTGTGGCCAAGGACGATTTCGGACACGGTCAGCTCCCTCGATAGGTTGAGTACGCATATGGCGACAGCAACACTGGGACGTGATATTTCGCGCTGGTGTCTGTGATTTCGAAAGCAATGACGATTTCGGGATAAAAGCCGACGATGCCGGCTGCCGCGAAATATGTCGCCGTATCGAAGCGCAGTCGGTAAATCCCGGTGGCGGTGCAGCCTCCGCCAAGGTCGCCGATTCGTCCGTCGGCATTGGTGTGCCCGTCTGCCAACACGGAACCGTCTGCTGCGGTCAGCGTGACCGGCACGCCCGCCGCGGGACTGCCGGACACCGCATCGAGGACATGTGTGCTCAGTGTCGTCACGATGACCCCTCCGCGATCGGCTCGGCGAGTAGTTGCTGCAGCCGCAGCCGGTTGATTTTGCCCAGTTCCGAAATCATTACGCGGCGTTCGGTTTCCGGGTCGTTGTGCAACCGATCGGTCAGGATCGTCGCCATCTCTTCGCCCGTCTTTCCTGTGGCGAACACGAGGTAGATGTAGCCGAACTTTTCTTCGTAGGCGCGGTTGCCCTCGGCGAGCCGCTCGCGCACGGACCGCGTCGCATCCGCAACACCGGCTTGCTCACGTGCCTCCGAGGCGTTGTCGACGGAATCGCCGATCCGCGCGTGGGCGTCGCGGGCCGCGTCGATCTCCGCGACCGGCAATTCGGTCAGAATTCGGTCCGCGTGGCGCAGCACATCGTCGATATCCGAGAATGGCCGGGCAGCCAGCATGAGCTGGCCCCATTGCGTGGACGCGCACACCCCGTGGAGCATATCCAGCCCGTCGCGAATTGGAAGGGAATTGAACTCGTTCAGCCGTATTGATTCCGCGAAATCCACCAGTTCACTGTACTTTTCTTGGGTTGCCGGTCGTATCATCTGTCGAACAAAAAGATGAACTCGTCCAGGACGGATATCGATGACGACGCCAGACATTGGTCACATGGTCGCGGACGGGTTGACGAAGCCCCTGCCGCTCTACAACCACGCGACGATCCACAACGGGATTGTCTACATCTCCGCGATTCAGGGCTTCGTCCCTGGGACAGTGGAATTCCCTTCGACCGACCCGGGCGATGAGGCCCGTCAGGTCCTTGCGAATCTGAAAGTCGTTCTCGACCAAGCCGGTTCGAGCCTTGCACACGTCCTGAAAATCACGGTGTTGATGACCGACATGACGTACTTCTCGAAAATCAACGATGCCATCAACGAGGCGTTCCCGGTCGATCCGCCCGCCCGCAGTTCGATCTCTGTAAACGAACTACCCAAGCAGGCGAAGGTCGCGATCGAGGCCATCGCTGCGGTATGCACCTGATCGCGTGAGAAACCTCGGGTTACGAATCCGGACGCTGCGCCATCTCCCCCAGCACATCGGCATAGAGAGCGTTGCGCAGCGATACCTCGCGTGGATCGTCGAACAAATGAAAGCCACTGCGATTCATGGCGTAGCAGAATCCGATGCCGGTGTCGGGGTCGGCGAATCCGAACGAACCGCCGGCTCCCGGTGTTCCGAATGCTCGTCCGGCTGCGGTGCCGAATCGAAAGTCCGGGAACGACTTGATGTATCCAAGCGAGAAGACGGTGTCGGTCCGCAGCACTACGTCGTGCGTCCCACCGCTTGGCGGTGAGGCGGCAATGGCGAGGGCGTCGAGCGTCTCTTGATGTAGCCCGAATGCGTGACCGCCGGTTGCGACGACGCCGTACGCCTTCGCGACGGAGTCGACCCGGCCGGTGCCGTTTGCCGCGGGCAACTCGACCGCGAGCACGTCCGGACGGTTGTATTCGTCGATCGCGGCCAGCGACTTCGGATTGTTGAATGATCGCGCCGTGACACTGCGCGGGTTGAGCATCGCGAACACGAATTTCCTTGGCAGCTCGTGCATGTGCAGAAGCATCTCCGCCTTGCGAAAGCCGTGCAGGTGCGCGATCCGATCGACATCGACGGAGGCCGGCAACCCGATATGGAACTCGAGGTCCAGCGGTGCGGCGATTTCCTCGGCGAAGAACTGACCGATAGACCGATGCGCCGGGTCGACCCGGCGGATCAGCTCGCCCTCGTACCAGCCGAGTGAGATCGCGTGATAGCCGTGGCGCGTGCCCGGTGTCCACGCCGGCCGCTGTTGCGCGATCGCATCGGCAACCACGTCAAGATCGGCCAAATCTTCGAGCGAGAGCGGGCGATCGATCGCACAGAGTCCGGCCTGGTGTGACAGCAATTGGCGGACCGTCACGTCGCTCTTGCCGTTCTCCGCGAACTCGGGCCAGTACGTCGCAACTGCTGCGTCGTAGTCCAGCAGCCCACGCGAATGCGCGAGCGCACAGGCCAGGGAGGCAACGCCTTTCGTTGTGGAGAACATAGTGACGAGGGTGTCTTCACGCCAGGGTCGCCGGTCCCGACCGTCGCGGTAACCACCCCACAGGTCGACGACCTTCACACCGTCGCGGTAGACGACGCACGCAGCGCCGACCTCACCGCGCTCGGCGAAGTTGCGCCGAAACTGGTCGGCTACGGGGCCATAGCCCTCGTCGACGTCTCCGTGAACGGTCGTCTGCGGCACATCGATCTTGAACGCCATTGTTCGTCTCCTCGCACCGGTGCTGAGTTGCCACCACGCTAGACGACACCGCGATGCGCGACGAGTGCGCTGACTCCTGCCGGTGCGCCGAGGTCGATGCTGGAGTATCGATCGAACCCCGCTTCCGCGAGCCAGCCGACCAGGTCGGCGACGCGGTGGGGTCGTGCGGCGGCGGAGCGCATCCCGAGGTGCAACGCATATGCCGCATGCCGAAGCCGAGCAGGGCGGTCGCCGTCGAAGATGTCGACGATCACCAGGTCACCGTCGGAAGCTGTCGCGCTGGCTGCCTTGCTGATCAAGGCGGCCGCGTCGGTCGGCGACTCCAAGTGCAAGACGTTGGCGAGCACGATTCGGTCGTAACGATTCCGGTCGAGCGCGACCTCGTGATAGTCGCCGACTATCGTTTCGGCGCGGTCGCCGACGCCGACGATCGCGGCGCGCGCCCGAAAGGACGGCAGCACCCGCTCGAAATCGACGGCCGTCGCGGTCGCATCAGGGGTCGCCGAGATCATCGCCAAACTCCACACACCCGACCCGGCTCCCAGATCGAGCACACGCGCGCCAGCACGTATCGGCGCGAAACTCGCAAGCGTGAGGGCCGCATCGCCGAACAGGTCGGCGAGTCCCCCTACGGTCGACGAATAGGCAGCACTGCGCTCAGCGGGCGTGCCATCCATGACCGCCGTGGGTGCACCCGAACGGAGGTACGTCGGCGTATGCGCCCAGAGGCGGAAATATGCCGGGGCGCCACCGGGACTCTTGTCCAGCTCACTCTGGACAGCTGATGTGAACCGATAGCGATCACCGTCGACTTGGACGACGCCGGCTTCGACGAGCACCGCGAGCACTTGTTCGGCGGCCGCCACGGAACAGGTGCAACGCTCAGCGAGTTCCGTGCCACCGGCGGGCCCGGTGGATAACGCGACGAGCAGTCCCGTCTCGTGCGCTGCCGTCAGCGACGCCGACACCGCGGCCAACTCGAAGAAACCCGACACGAGCACATCGTTGATCATCTGGTCACGCTCCGGCATTGCAGTAGGTAGAGGGCAGATTCGGCAAACGCCCATTCGATATCGAGCGCCCCCGCGAAGGCTGCTTCGCAGCGTGTCGCAAGGTAGTCGAGTGCTGCCAAACGCTGCGGTGTGAGGCACAACCGCGCAGCACTGTCTGCGTCGATGTCCACCTCGATGGTTCCGCCTGTTGCCGCGGGTCGAATTGCTATGTCTTTCAGGCCAACTCGCGACGACAGGACCGCGCCGCCACGGGACAGCCGATATTCGTCCGGCACGACCATTCCGCCGACCACTGCCTCGCCGAACCCGTACGACGCCTCGATCACGCGCTCGTCGGCGTGCGTCACCGGGTTGCGGGTGAATAGAACTCCGGCGCACTCGGCATCGACGATCTGCTGCAGGACAACGGCCATCCGCACCGGACCGGCAACACCGAGACGTGAGCGATAAGCCGACGCACTGGGCGAACGGCCCGACGAATGGACGGCGGTGATCGCAGCCTCGAGCGCGGCGTCGGTGGGCACGCCGAGCATCGTCGTGTGCTGGCCTGCGAAGCTCGCGTCGGCGCCGTCCTCGCCGACCGCCGACGACCGAACCGCCACATACGGACCCAGCCGCTCCGCAGCGGCCAACGCCTGGCTGAATGCAGCATGGTCGCCGACGGCGATTCGGTCGACGACGTCGTAGCGAAGGGCTATGCCGGACGGAACGGGCAACCCGGCATGCACTGCCTTGGCAAGTCCCGCAGCCTTGCCGCCGAAAGCGGCAGGGTCGCCGGCCTGGGCAAGCGGGGTGATCATGTCAGGGTCGCAACACCGCGGTCGCCGTCGACGACGACACGAGCACCGTCTGGGATCAGCCTCGTCGCGGTGGAGCTTCCGACGACGGCGGGAATGCCGAATTCCCTTGCGACCGTTGCGGTATGAGAAAGCAGCCCGCCACGGTCGGTCACCACTGCGCCGAGCAGCGGCATGATCCCGTTATAGGCCTCCGTGGTCATTCGTGCGACGAGCACGTCGCCACGAGTGATGCGGCCGAAGTCGTCGGGTCGCAGAATCACGCGGGCCGTTCCTTCGTACCGCCCGGCAGCTGCCGGCAATCCATGGACCGCTTTGGGTTCGGTCCGCGGTACCGGTTCGTCGAAGATGGCCTTCACCGCTGCGTCGATTGCTGCATTCATCCGACGAGCCCCAACCGGGTACCAGCTCGGCGGCGGCGGGGGCGCAGGCTCGGGACCGAGAACCTTGGGGACGTCATCGGCCGTTGCCGTAATTCGGTATGCGTGTCGGTCTTTCAGTTCGGCAGCCTCCGGACCGCCCGTTCCTCGAACGAGTTCGAGAATCTCGCTGTGGCTCGCGTCCAGCAGGTGTGTTGGCTCAGCGATTCGGTCGCGGTCGGCGAGCCTGCGTCCTGCTTCCAAGATCGCCCTGCGGACGAGTCCGTACGCCCAGAAGTCGCAGACCAGGGCTCGCTCTTCGCGCAGGCTACCGACGAAAAGCGCTTCGGCGAGGACGGCCTCGTACTCCGCCTTGTGCTGCGTCGGCACCGCGGCTCGGACTTTCGCAGCCAACGCGGCACGCGTCTCTTCGCGAGCGTGAATTTGAGAGTCGTCGAGCGCCGCGAGCAGCGTCCGGATAAGCAAGTCAGGCATTTCGATTGCCGTGAGGTCGACGATGTCGTAACCGGTCATCAGCCTGTTGCCCGTCATTTCGAGCCATACGCGCATCGTCTCGCCGACCGCGTCGGTTCGCGCAGCAAGTTGGGCGAGGTTCTCGGCGGCATGCGGTCCGGTGCGCAGCAGTTCCTGCGCGGACCGATCGGCACGAAGCGCTTCGACCACAGCCTCGAACTGGGCACGCGCAACGGTCGCGATTCCCTCGGGCTGGCGGCATGCCTGCATGAGCACCCCGTCGGGCAGTCCGGTCCATTCACGGGCTTTGACGAGGTAGTCACCGACGGGCGTCAGGCTGCTGATCGTGAACCGGTGATGCACGTAGTACTGCTGACTTGCGTTGGCGTGCAACGCTTCCAGGTGCTCCGCAAGTTCGTCGTCGGATGCGGACACGACATCGAAACGCTGGAGGTCGAGATGGCGTCGCTCCGACTCTGGCCGAATTGTCTGCTGCCACAACGCGACGTCGTCGCGCCACGGCTTCCGCTCGAACACCGTCTTCTGCGATTTCAGCCGGCGCCGGACGGCCGGATGCAGCAGGGAGATCAGCTTGAAGACGGGGTACGGCGGCGTGCCGTTGGCGCCTTCGGGTGCACCGACGATTCGCGGGGTGATGTAGTCGAATCCGTTCACCACTGCGTGGTCGAAATGACTGAGCAGAATTCCGAGCCGCTCGGTCCCTGCAGCGAAGCCGCGTGGGAACTGTTCAGTGAGAATCTCGGCGTGATACGGCGATATCGGTGTCGGGAAGTGCGCGCTTTCCAGTTGCCACGATCCCTTGCCGGGCGGAGCCCATTGGGTGTCAATCATTGTCTTTCCCATTCTTGCGCTGGTGGTTTCGCTGTTCGATCGCAGCGAAAAGAGTCTCGAGTGCCCACCCGGCTGCCTCCCCACTGCGCACGCCGTCCAAGTCGAAGTCGGTCCGCATGCGGCGCCACGCGTCAGCGGACATCACGCAGTGGCAGACCGCGGCGAATGCGTCGCGCTCGTCCTCCGACAGGTCGGGCGCGATCGAATCGACGGCTCGCCGCATCGTGCGAGCCCGTTCCTTGCGAGCGTGGGCGCGTACGGTCTGGCCGGTCGGCGTCTGCATTTGCGCCAGGATGAGCGCTTCGTTCTCGTCGAAGGCAGGGAAGAGCTTCCGAGCCAGATCCGCGATGCCCTGCGGCGTCGTTGCATAGTCGGGGAACCCGACGCGCTCGTTGACCATCCGGCTCATCGCATCGAACATGTCCTCGCGCGTCGGGAAGTGCCGGTAGATGGTGCGCGGCGATATGCCTGCCCGCCTTGCGATTTCGAATACCGAGAAGTCGATGACGCCGGTCTCGCCGAGTTGCTCGACCATCGCTTCGACGATCAAGGTCCTCGTATGTTCGTTCAGCTTGGCCCGCAGCGACGGCTGCTTTTCAGGGTCCGACATGTCACACTCCTACGCGCTCTGTCACGCTAAGAGTAATCCTGTCACGGTCCGTGACACAAGCCTCAAATTGGTTTGGGTCCGAGCAATGCAATGCACGCGTCGACGGCGATCTCGGCGACGTCATGGATGCTGTCGCCGTGCTCGATGGCAGCCGCGGTCAGCTCTCGCAGGCCGCCGAGCAGCAGGATTGCGGTCAGGCGCGAAATCGGCGCGATGCCGGCGTCGCGAAAACCTTGCGCGTCGCCCAGCTGGAACAGCATCTGGGTAAGCGAGTCCATGGCTTCCCGCTGGACCGATCGGGATTCGGTCTCGATCGCCGGCAGGTCGCGGATCCAGCTCAGCGAGAGCCCCGGGTGGCTTTCGACGGTGCCGAAGTACGCGTCGAGCGCCTGCCGCACCTGGTTGCGCCAAGGCATCGATGGGTCGACTGCCTTTTCGATAGTTGAACGCATCGACTCGTTGGTCGCCTTCAACAAGGCGAAGTAGCACACCTCTTTGCTCGGAAACTCCTCGTAAAAGGTCCTTTTGGACGTTCGCGCGTGGCGCACGATGTCGTCGATCTTGGTTCCCGCGTAGCCGACTTCTTCGATCGACGCCGCAAGGCCATCGAGCAGGCGCTTCCGAAACGGGCTCATCGTGTCGGACGGCGCAACGACGTCGCCGCGATCGGTCATCACCGTCCGGAGACTATCGCGTCTGCCAATCAACCGTTGCGCATCGGCGGTAATCCCGCGTACCGTCGACCTGGTACTCGTGATTACCGCCACAATGCCGTGAGGACACGAAATGAGCGCCCGCACAGTAGACGTTCCCCCAGGCCCATCGCTGCCGAGATTCGTTCAAGGCGTGGCTTTCATCGCGTCTCGCCGAAAGACAATGCAGTACTTGCGAAATCGCTACGGTCCGACGTTCACGATCGACATTCCGCTGTTCGGCCGCTCGGTAGTTGTCACAGAACCGGCGCTGATCAAACAGGTCTTCATGACCAGCACCGACGTGGCGTCCAATCTCCGACCGAATCTCGGCCGAGTGCTCGGCGACGGCTCGATCTTCAACCTCGAAGGCGAAGCGCACCGCCGGCAGCGCAAGCTGCTCGTGCCGCCGTTCCACGGCAAACGGATGCACGCCTACGAGAGCGTCATCGAAGAGGAGTTCCTCCGTGAGGCCGCGTCCTGGCCGGGGAACAAAGAGTTCGCAACGCTCGATTCGATGATGCACATCACGCTGAATGCGATTCTGCGCGCCGTATTCGGTGCGGAGGGTGCGGAATTCGAGGCACTGCGGAAGCTTCTTCCCGGCTGGGTGAAGTTTGCCTCGCGGCTGGCGACTGTCCCGATTCCCCGAAAAGACTTGGGACCCTGGAGCCCCTGGGGTCGATTCAACGGATATCGCCGCGAGTTCGACGCCATCGTCGGCAGCCTGATCGACAAAGCACTCGCCGATCCTCATTTGGCCGAGCGCGACGACGTGCTCGCGATGCTGCTGCAAAGCCGCTACGACGACGGCTCAGCGATGTCGCACCGCGACGTAGCAGACGAACTGATCACCCTGCTCGCCGCTGGACACGAGACCACAGCGACAACCCTTGCGTGGGCCATCGAACGGCTACAGCGGCATCCGGATCTGTTGGCACGCTTGGTCGCCGAAGTGGACGAGGGTGGCTCCGAACTGCGCCAGGCGACAATTCTCGAGGTCCAGCGCACGCGGCCCGTGATCGACCTGATGGGCCGGCATGTCATCTCCGAGTCGATGCCTTTGGGCGACTGGACAATTCCGCGCGGCTACACCGTGATCGTCGGCATCAGCATCGTGCACGACGACGAATCGGTCTTTCCCAACGCCGACCAGTTCGATCCCGATCGCTTCGTCGGACACAAACCGAACAACTACGAGTGGGTACCGTTCGGCGGCGGAACCCGCCGCTGCCCGGGCGCCGCCTTCGCAAACATGGAGATGGACGTCGTACTGCGGACGTTGCTTCGCGATTTCGACCTGACGACAACCCACGCGCCAGGTGAACGCTTCCACAGCCGGGGCGTCGCCTACGCTCCCAAGAACGGTGGTCGAGTGCGGCTCCGTCGCCGAAACACGTTGTCGAACAACGTCGTAACGCCACTTCGCCGCGCCGAGAGTCTGCCGTCGGCGTAGTACGGACGACACCCCGCGGTGATCCAGATGCGTGGGTAGTCGGCGATTGGTTCGTGCGCTTGGCTCGAATCGCCGCCATTCGTGGCGATTCGAGCCGAGAAGATCCTGGCTTCTGTCGGACCCAGTCAGTACACTGAACATATGTTCGATATCGGGGGATCGTTTCTCACACAGTCCATTTCACTGCTCGACCACATGACCACCGCGTCTGTGGCGGAAAACAAAGCCGCCCACGCCAAGATCACCGCAGCCGGACACTTCTGGTCGGACTGGATCGAACGCGACGCCGAACTCGCCACCGGCACCATCATCGACTGCGGCAACAACGCCCTCGCCGAAATGGCCGTCCGCCTCGGCGTCTCCAAAACCACCGCCGAAACCTTCGCCGGCGTCGGCATGGATTTGCGGTTGCGACTCCCTCGGGTGAATGCCGCCTTCGCCGCCGGCGAACTCGACTACCCCCGCGTCGCCCGCATCTGCCGCGCCACCACCGGATTCACCCACGACACCCTCGACAAAGCCGAAGAAGAGATCCTCTCTTCGGCGTTGCGGCTCTCACCCGGTCCGCTCGCCCGCGCCATCGACAGAACCTTGATCCGGACCAGCCCCGACGAATACGCCGCCCTCCGCAAAGAGCAACAACACTTCCGCCGCATGCGACGCCGTCGAGGCGACGCCCTCTCGGTCATCGAAGCCCACGTCAACCCCGACGAAGCCGAAGCCGTGCTGCAACGGCTCACCGAAATCGCCGACACCGTCTGCGGCCACGACACCCGCGGACGTGACTACCGCATGGCCGACGCGTTCATGGCCCTCATGCACGGCGAAACCCACCTCGACTGCTCCTGCGGACGCGACGACTGCGCTGTCGCCGGTCAACCACGCAGCGACAAACGCCGCACCCCCCTCGTCCAAGTGACCGTGGATATCGCCACCCTGCTCGGACTGCTCTCCAACCCCGCCTACCTCGACGGCCACGGACCCATCGACCCCGACCTCGCCCGCACCCTCGCCGACGACGGCACCTGGCAAGTGATGCTCACCGAATGCCTGCACCTCGCCGAAGAACACGGCCTCATCGAACGCGAACCCACCACCCAATTCGTCGCCCGCGGCGGGCGCCACAACGCCGGCATTATTCCCGAACCCGCAGCAGCGCAACCGGTCTCGACCGAACCCACCATCGTGGCAGAGCCGGCACCGGTGCCCGTCGCGCCAGCGCGGGCGGTCGAGTTCCGCCGCCCAGTCCACGTCGGCCGCGTCCAAGGACCCACCAGCCTGCGACTACCGAAAACCGCGTTCATCTACCGACCCAACGCCGAAACAACAGCGTTGGTCCGTGCCCGCGACCAGCACTGCCGCTTCCCCGGCTGCAATGTGCCCGCAGCCAAATGCCAACTCGACCACATCGAAGAATTCGACCAAACCAACCCACCCGACGGCGGACTCACCCTGCCGGAAAACCTGCAATGCCTCTGCCAACTCCACCACACCCTCAAAACCCTCAAACTGTGGCGCGCAGAAGCACTGCCCGGCAGCCGAATCCGCTGGACCAGCAGCCACGGCGAACACTTCATCACCACACCAGGCGGCGGAATCACCGCAGTCCCCGCCGCGCACCTGAAACCGAAACTCAAAGTCACCCGGAATCCAGAACTTCCAGCCACACCGAACAAGGAACCCGAAGAGCCAGCACCGTTCTGATAGGGAGAATTGGCGTGGAATTCCACTCGGAATCCGGGAGGAATCCCACTCAGTCGGGTACAGGTGGTGGCCGACCACAGCCCAAAGAATCCGAAAAGCCATCGCCCTTTTGACGAGGACAGGGCAAGCACGGATTGGCGTGGCCAGCCGAGTCACGCTTCTTGACGCGACATCAACCGTCAGAGTCACGCATCAATCGAAGTACAGCGCCCATGTGCCGTTCGTTTGCGGCTTGCAGGTCCAGCGCGAGAAGCGGGTCGCGTCGCCGTTGTTGCCTGCGGAGACGCATGCGTCCTTGGTGGCGTAGGTACCGCCGTACGTGGAGGTGTGAAAGCTGGGCGTGGCGGCGGCGACCGAGGCTCCGCCGATCAGCAGTCCTGCGGTCAGGGCCGCGCCGCCGAGAATTGTCGTCATCTTGGACATTTCGAACTCCTAGCTGCGGGGGTGGTTTCGACTCGAAACTTTGCCCGCAGCCGCTGAATAGGCGCTGATCAGACGCTTACGCGTCCGATTCACCCTTGACAAAGCCCTTCCGTAAGCGTTGACTTACCGTTCGTAGTCACTTACCGAGCTGGAGACGAATGGGGTGCGCTGGCAGATCGCTCGCGGCGCACGATCCTCGAACGTCTTGCCGAGAGTCCTTGCGCGGTTGGTGAACTCGCTCGCGAACTACCGATCAGCCGACCGGCAGTCTCGCAACACCTGAAGGTGCTCAAGGACGCCGGACTGGTCCAAGACAGGGCAGTCGGCACCCGCCGCATCTATCAACTGGATCCGGAAGGGATGAATGCGCTACGCGCACAACTGGACCGGTTTTGGGGACAAGCCCTGACCGCCTTCAAGGAAACAGTCGAACAACCGGAGGAGTAGCAATGACTCAGACACACGCAGCACCGGTGCGGCAGCGGATTGTGGTGAACGCACCACTGGAGAAGGCGTTTAGAGTGTTCATCGAGCGATTCGACGCGATCAAGCCACGCGAGCACAACATCATGCCGTCCCCGATCGCGGAGACGGTCTTCGAACCTCGCGTCGGCGGCACAATCTACGACCGCGCCGAGGACGGGACTGTCTGCCGCTGGGCGCGAGTCCTTACGTACGACCCCCCAAATCGGGTCGTGTTCAGCTGGGATATCAACGGGCGCTGGCAAATCGAGACTGATCCGGCGAAGACCAGCGAGGTCGAGGTCCGCTTCATCGCCGAATCGCCCGATCGCACACGGGTCGAGCTCGAACATCGCAATCTGGAACGCCACGGCGAAGGCTGGGAAGGCGTCCGCGACGGTGTCGCCAACGACGCAGGCTGGCCGTTCTACCTGCAGCGCTACCTCGACGCCGTGCACAAAGAGTCGCGCTAACCTGGAAGCTCAACCTTCTCAGCCGAGGTAACGGCACATTTGCCACAGCTCCCCCACCCTCCCACCCACGGGTGGGTACGAGGTTTGGCCTCCTCGGGTATCTATCTGTTTGCGCAGCTAGAAGCCATATTTGTCGTAGCCCACTTGGGCGAAGACGCACAAACGACAAGGGCCCGACATGACCTCCAAGACCGTCAAAGCATTTGCAGCCTCGTTGCTCATCACGGCGGGAGTATTCGGCGCAGCCGGAGTCGCACAAGCCGAACAGACGACGTCTCCCGACGGGACCGTTACCTACTACTGCACGTCCGGCGGCGTGAGCTACAGCGTCGGCAAAAAGCTCGATGGCCAGGTCTGCCAGTCCGACGGTACTTGGAAGCGGCTCAAGCCGATCGCGACCCCGCAGCGCGTGCCCGTTCCGTCGCGCTCGAATTAGTGCCTTCGCCGGGCTCGGTAGAACAACGCGGCATCGCGGATCGAGTCCTGCACCGGTCTCGGATGCCAACCCAATTCACGCTCGGCCTTGCTGTGGTCCATCGGCGTCGTGACATACGACAAGCGGACCGACACCGAGGTGAGGAGCACATCTCGCCGAAACAGCTTTCCGACGAGGTCGCCGATCACGCCGGATGCTCGGGCCAGCCACAATGGAATCTTGACCATCGGCCGTCGCGCGCCGGTCGCGTCGGCCGCAACGTCGAACATCTCCCGGTTGCTGATGAACCGCTCGGAAATGATGTAACGCTCCCCTACCCGCCCGTTGTCGGCGGCCAAGCAGAGTGCGGCCGCGGCGTCCTCGATCCCGACCGCCTCCGCGGCGAACTTGTCGAAATACACCAGCGCTTGTCCACGGGCTGCGGCATCGACCAATTTTCCGTGCGGTGTCGCTCCCCAATCGTCGGCGCCGTAGGTATTCGCGACGCACAACACAATTCCAGGCAACGAGCGTTCGCGGCAGTATCGCAACACGAGTTCCTCTGCAGCGATGCGCGATTCGACATACGGACCACCGCGCTCCACCCAGTTGCACGCGTCGTCCTCGGTCGCCGGCGAACCGTCGTCTCGAATACCGATCGTGGCGAGCGAACTGGTGAACACGAACCGTCGCAGCCCCGCATCGGCGGCAACGTCGAGGACGTGGCGCAAACCTTCTACGTTGGTCCGAAACAGCGGCGCGGGATCGCGCAGCCAGGCGCGGGTGTCGACGACGCAGTAGAAGACCACGTCACAGCCAGCCATGGCGGACCGCAAGGCTGCGTCGTCGAAGATATCGCCGTAATGCCGCTCGACCGCGAGGCCCTCGATGCCACGAAGATTGCTCGTGCGCCGTGCGAGCACCCGAACGTCGTGTCCTGCCGCGACCAGTTGGCGCGTCACGTGCGAACCGAGAAAACCACTCGGACCGATCACCAACGAGGTACCGATCAGACGGTCATTTCGCCGAGTTCGGACCAGTCAGTTGCGTCGATGGTCTGACTGATGATCTTCGGGGTGGCGACCAGCGCGGGTGGAAGTTCCTGCATGGCCTGCTTGAAATGGGCGCTGTTGACATGAATCCCGCCGGCCTCGCCGTCGCGGAACGCTTCGACGAGCACGAACTCGGTAGGGTCGTCGACGCTGCGCGACCAGTCGAACCAGAGGTTGCCCTCTTCGGCGCGGGTCGCGGTGGTGAACGATTCGACGAGATCGAGCCAGCGATCAGCCCATTCGGGTTTTGCTTTGAATTTCACGACAATGAAGATCAACGGTGTCCCTTCCTCGCCGGGGGTACTGCACCCACCGAAGATATCCGACAACGAGCCCGCGGCGCGGTAGGGTCCGATATGCCGATCAGCGCCGATCACCTGTGAATTCGTATCGGCGGCTCGTTGCCTCGGCGCTGCTCGTAGGCGCCGCACTCTATTCGGCGTGGCTGTTCGGACCATTCGTCGACCCCCACAGCCGGTCGATGTCGTCCTACGTCAGTGAGCTCGCGGCCGTCGGCCGACCATATTCGACGTTGTTCCGATGCCTCGACTTCGTCTGCGGTGCTGTCGTTCTCACTGCGACGGCCGTGGTGTTGCGATCGCGCCCACAGCGTTGGCTGATCCGTATCGGCTGGTGCGCTGTGGCGTTGTTCGCCGCAGCGACCGTCGCCGACTCGTTGTTGCCGCTGAGCTGCGCGCCCCATTCCGACCCGACTTGCGCTGCCAGAGAAGCGAGCGGTGACGTCCCGCTGACCCATGAACTGCACCTCGCGAGCAGCGGGCTAGCTGGGTTCGCCGCCGTCGTGTCGGCACCGGCCTTCACCATTTCCGCGTACCGCTACTCGAACCATCGAGTGTTGCAACGCATTGGACTAAGCATCACAGCACTTCTGTTGACCTCGACGGCGGCAATCCTGGGTGCGATTTGGCTCGGCGAGAAGGGGCATCCCGCAGCCATCGGCGTGATCCAGCGTGTCCAACTGCTCGCGATCGCCGGTGGGCTTGTCTATGTCGCCGGATTCGTTCACTACCTGCGCGACGACAGGAATCAGCAATGACGACGCCCCGGCTGGTGACGGTCGACGGCGAGCAGTTGCATGTCGTGGTCCGCGGTTCGACAGGGCGGGTGGTGGTGTTGTGCAGTGGCCTCGCCGGCAAATGGAGCGACTGGGACGACGTAACCGATCTGCTCGCCACCGACCACATCGTCGTCCGATTCGACCGGCCTGGTCTGGGTTCGAGCCCGGCGCCGAAGTCCGACTACAAGCCGACCGTGCGTGCCGAGGCGCACAGGATCGCCGCCGTCCTTGACGCTGTCGGACGTACCGCTGCCGTCACGCTCGTCGGACACTCGCTCGGTGGCTTCTACGCGGAAGGATTCGCCCGCCTGTATCCGGACCGGACCGCAGCGCTTCTGCTGCTCGATTCGAGTGTTGCCGAGCCCGCCGGACCGCGCCTGCTGCCGAAGCGAGTGCAGACAGCGACGCACACCGTCCTCAACGGCCTGAGCAACTATCTGGGCGCGGTCGTGCGAGAGAACAACGCGTATTCCGACCTCGGCGAAGAGGTGCTCGATTTGCGACGGCACGCGCCGATCCAAGCGGTCTCGGTGGCGGTCGCGGTGGCAACAGGTCGCTACCGAACACCATGGGCGAACAAATGGCTCGACCAGCAACGTGTACTCGCAGAAGAGCTCGGCGCCGATTTGACGATCATTACCCCGTCGGGTCATCGCGTGATGGTGGACCGTCCGGACGAAACTGCGCGATTGATACGAGAACTGTCGCGATGATTTGGGGTTCCACAAAGCGACCACGTGCGCGTATTGTTAATTCCGGGCTATCGTCGAGTTTCGTTCTTGGGCGTGTTTGCAACCCTCGGAACGCCCTTCGATCTCGGTTTGATCACAATCAGGATCAGCACCCATCCCCAGCCGCGACGGCAACGAATAAACCTCTTTGAAGGCCCGACGATCGTCGGAAATCAGTTGCAGGAGAACAAATTCGGCTATTGACGGAGTGCCGTCGGATGTGTTGCAGTTCATATATGAACGGCGCCGCAAGCCGCCTGTCGGCGTGGCGATTCGGCAGGATCGGCGCCCCGACAACCGAACAGCGAAGGGGGTTCTCGGGGTGACCCGAACAATTGACACAACCTCGACCGAGCGTGGCGTCGAAACGGCTGAAAAAAAGCTGGCGGAGTTGCGGTCCGAACTCGACGAACTGGACCACAAACTGCTCGACGATGTACGAAATCGTATCGAGGTGTGCGCCCAAATAGCATTGCTGAAGGAAAAGCACGATATTCCGATGCTGCAGCCTGGGCGAATGCGATTCGTTCACGAACGTGCGCAAAACTACGCGCGAGCGCACAACCTCTCGCCTGAATTCCTGCGTTCTCTTTACGACCTGATCATCGGCGAGGCGTGCCGCGTCGAGGATCTGATCATCGACGGCCTCGGACGGAAGTGATCCATGGCCACTCGGACCCTGCTCATCGACAATTACGACTCGTTCACCTACAACCTCTTCGGGTTGCTTACCGAGGTGAACGGGACGCCGCCGACCGTCGTCGCAAACGACGCTGAGTGGGATCTGCTCGATCTTTCCGAGTTCGACAACATCGTTGTATCGCCTGGCCCCGGACGGCCCGACCGCGAGCGCGATTTCGGCATCAGCCGCCGGGCTCTCGACGATTGTGGTCTCCCCGTGCTCGGCGTCTGCCTCGGCCATCAGGGGCTCTGCAATCGATTCGGCAGCCCTGTCGTGCTGGCGCCGGAGCCCATGCATGGTCGGGTTTCACAGATCAGCCATTCCGGCATCGGCCTGTTCGCTGGCATCCCGTCGCCATTCGCCGCAGTGCGCTATCACTCATTGCTGGTCGAAGAGCTGTCCGACGAGCTGGAAGCCACGGCATGGACCGACGACGGTCTGATCATGGCTGTCCAACACAAGACGCGACCGCTCTGGGGAGTTCAGTTTCATCCCGAATCGATTTGCACCGAATTCGGTCGCGAGTTGCTCACCAATTTCCGGAACCTGTCACCACACGCATCGGCGGACACGGTCCCGACGCTGCCGTCGGCACGTGCGAACAACGCACGCTCGCCACTGGTGGTCGAATCTCGCCGAATCGACCGAAGCATCGACGCCAGTGCGGTATTCGACCGATTCTTCGCGTCGAGCGACCACTCCTTCTGGCTCGACGGCAGTAGCGCTCGTGAAGTCGCGTCCCGTTTCTCCGTCATGGGCGATGCGAGCGGTCCGCGCGCAGAGTTCGTCACCTATCGCGTCGCCGAGATGACCGTGCGCGTCCACCGCGACGGCAAGCTGGTCGAGGAGAACCGGGCGACGATGTTCGAGTACCTCGACAATCAACTGAAGCAGCGCTCAATTGCGCCGAACCCGGAACTCCCCTTCGCGTTCAGCCTCGGTTACGTCGGATTCCTCGGCTACGAATTGAAGGCTGATTCGGGTGGTCAGCTCGTTCACACCGCGGCGGACGCCGACGCGTCGATGGTGTTCGCCGACCGTTCAGTGGTCATCGACCACGAGGCCGGCTGCTGCTACCTGCTCTGCTTGAGCGATCCGACCGGCGACCCGGCGTCTGCCGCGTGGCTGGACGAAACGTCGACGGCGTTGCTGCAGATGGAGGAAAGTCACAACGCTCCCCCGGCACCCGCGCCGATCGTCGGACTCGAAGACCAAGTCGAGCTGCGCCTTCGCCACGACTACGCCCGCTACCTCGATCTGATCGAGCAGTCCCTCGTCGAAATTCGGTCCGGCGAGACCTACGAGGTGTGCCTGACGAACGTTGCCGCAGTCGACCGGACGATCGATCCCGTCAGCACGTTCGGGTGCCTGCGCGAGATCAGCCCAACCCCGTACAGCGCATTGCTGCGCTTCCCCAACAGCTCGGTCCTGAGCGCGTCGCCCGAGCGGTTTCTCCGGATCGACAAGGACCGCGTCGTCGAGTCGAAACCGATCAAAGGCACGCGGCCACGGGCGAGTACGCCTGCCGCAGACGCCGATCTGCGGCGCGACCTCGTCTCCAGCGAAAAAGATCGCGCCGAGAATTTGATGATCGTCGACTTGGTCCGCAACGATCTGACGAAGGTATGCGTGCCGGGCTCGGTGCACGTTCCGAAGTTGTTCGACGTGGAAACCTACGCGGCAGTTCATCAATTGGTATCGACGGTGCGCGGAACACTGCGCGACGATGCGTCGGCGGTCGACTGTGTGCGCGCCGCATTCCCCGCCGGCTCGATGACGGGGGCGCCGAAGATCCGAACGATGGAGATCATCGACAAACTGGAAGACGGCCCACGTGGCGTCTACTCCGGCGCGATCGGATACTTCTCGCTCACGGGAACAGCCGATTTCTCGGTTGTCATCCGCACGGTCGTCGCCACCGACCACGAGGTGACCTTCGGAATCGGCGGCGCCATCGTCGCACTCTCGGACCCCGCGGAAGAACTCGAAGAAACTCTCGTCAAGGCAGCGACGATGCGCAGATGCTTGTCGGCAACCCTCTCAACAGAAGCGAAACGGTGACCGCGCGGCACGTGACAGTAGTTGGTGGATGCGGATCGATCGGTCGGCTCCTCCTTCCGCTGTGGGATATCGACGGCACCCGTCTGGTCGTGGTCGATCGAGTTGTAGGAACGGTCCCCGCCACTGTGATCGTCGGCGACATCACCGCACCGACCCCCGACGTCATTGAAGCGGTCCGCGACGCTGACATCGTTGTCCTCGCGCTGCCCGAATCCATTGCCCTGCAAGCGGTGTCGTTCGTCGCGGACAACGCGTCCCCAACTGCGCTGCTCGTCGAGACGCTTTCGGTGAAGTCACACATTCACCAGCGCATCGCGAGAGAGGCACCACACCTGCAGAGCGTCGGGATCAACCCGATGTTCGCGCCGGCCCTCGGTTTCTCGGGCCGCCCGGTCGGTGCGGTGGTCCACCACACCGGGCCTGCGGTCGCACCGTTTCTCCACGCATTGACCAGTTGCGGCGCGCGCGTGGTCGAACTGAGCGCCGACGAACACGACCGTCGTTGCGCGGCAACGCAAGCACTGACGCACGCGGCAGTCCTGACGTTCGGTTTGGCGCTGGCGAATCTCGGGGTGGCAGGTGAGGAACTGACCACGATCGCTACCCCGCCGCACAACGCGATGCTGGCGCTCCTGTCGCGCGTCGCGGGTGGTCTCCCCGAGGTGTACTTGGATATCCAGAGCGGCAACCCGTATGCCGTCGACGCCCGCAAGGCTTTCGCGTCGGCTGCGGCGGAGCTGAGCGATGTCGTCGACCGTGGCGGCGAGCGTGAATTCGGCGAATTGATGACGCGCGCAATGAGTCCGCTCGCAGACCAAGGCGAGGCGTTCCGCGCTACCTGCACGCGCATGATTGCGGCACTGCCGTGATGCCGCCAACGCTGCCCGACTACGACCGCGCCGATCCGGTCGAAAGCGCAATCATCAACGGACTGGTCCGGACGTGGGGCCACCGGGCGACGGTGCGCAAACCGGAAGTCGATGTCGACGACCTCTTCGATCCTGCGAAGGCGGACTACCCCGAAGAACTCATTCCCTTCCACACCCACGATCGCTATCTCGCGCTCGACGAGAACACCCAGAACCGCGTGCGCGCCTGGGCATGGATCGCCTACAACAAGAACGTCATGGACATCGAGCAATACGTGGTCAACCCCGGCTTCGGGATGTTGTCACGGGACGAGTTCGGCGTCGGATTGGGCGACAAGCACAAGATCGCGGCAGTACAGGCGATGGTCGACGAGGAGTACCACACGCTGATGCACCTCAACGCCAGCGCGCTCACTCGTCGGCGCCGGCAGTGGACCTTGTCCGACTCGCTGCTGCCGCGAAGTCGCACCGTACGAGAACATGACGCAGACTTGGCCACCGCTGCGCCGGGCCGCCCCGCGGCGATCGTGCGGCTCGCCTACACCGCGGCAGCGGAGACGTCGATCAGCAGCTATCTCGCCTTGATGAGCGAGAACGACGCCATCCAGCCCGTCAATTGCGCCACCGTCGCGATGCATCGTCGCGACGAACTATGCCACTCGTCCGTTGCGGGTGAGCTACTCAAAATCGTCTTCGGCGAACTGGATTCCGACGAACGCAGGCAATTGATTGCCGCGCTCACCACCGCGGTCGAAGCGTTCACCGGAAGCGACTTCTCGACCTGGGCCGCGATCCTGCACGCAGAGCGCATCGAAGGCGCCGACGAGATCATTCGCGACGCCGAGGCCGAAGCGGTAGGCCACCGAGTTGTTCAGGACTGCAGTGCAATTCGCAGGCTTTGCCGCGACCTCGGCGTCGAGCACGAGTTGGCTGTCCGCTGGTAGCGTTCGACCTGTGACTGCACAACGTCCCCCGCTGCCGCCGTTCACCATGGAGACCGCGATACAGAAGGTCCAGGCCGCCGAGGATGCGTGGAATACGCGCAACCCCGAAAAGGTCAGCCTCGCTTACACGCCCGACTCGCAGTGGCGAAACCGGGACACGTTCATCACCGGCCGCGAAGAAATCGTCGCGTTCCTCACCGCGAAATGGGAGCGCGAGCTGGAGTACGTTCTCCGTAAGAGCCTGTGGGGATTTCGCGAGAATCGAATGGCCGTGCGCTTCCAGTACGAATGGCACGACGCGGCGGACCAGTGGTACCGCAGCTACGGCAACGAATTATGGGAGTTCGACGAGAACGGGCTCATGCGTCGCCGCGAGGCGAGCATCAACGATGTCGCCATCAGCGCCGCCGATCGGCGGTACTTCGGTCCGCGACCCGACGCCGAGCGCGGGCCCGGGCACGACATTCCGCTGCGCTAGCGCAACAGGTCGAGGCGGATGTTCGTTCCCGGGATGACGCACCGGCCGTCGAGGCCGATCGTCCCGAGAATCATGCCGTCGGAGAACGAACAGAATTCGCCGACCTTGACGCATTTGTCGTGGGTGTTGACGACCATGTCTGGACCGCAGGGAGTACCTGGAACTTCCGCTTGTGCAGTTGCCTCAGCGGCGAGAGCCATCCCGCAGGCGGCAATCATGGTCGCGAGCCACACTGAAAATCGAAGAACCGAGATCCGAAGCATAGGAGCTTCCTTCGAGATTGTTGTTCGCAGGTCTGCGATCGTACTCCGTTCCAGTCTCGTTGACTTTTTAGGTTAGCCCACCCTAAATTGGTCCGGTGACGACAACCGCTGGACCTGACAGCAAGCACACGTTCGGCGAGTCACGATTCGTGACGCTCGACGACGGTCGCCGCCTGCACTTCCGCATCCGTGGCAATGGCGGACCCACGGTCGTGTTCGAGTCCGGCATGGGCCTGTCCGGCTCGATTTGGGGACTTGTGCAGCCTGCGATCGCCGAGCGCACCACCACCGTCGTCTACGACAGGGCATGCTCAGGCAAGAGCGATGACGACGACGCCCCGCGCGACCTCGAGCGCACCGTCGCCGACCTCGTGCAGCTCCTCCGCGCCGTACCTGGACCGTTCATCTTGGTCGGGTCCAGCTGGGGTGGGCCGATCGTTCGTTCGGTGGCGATGACCGGCGAGTTCGACATCAAGGGTCTCGTCCTCGTCGACCAATCCGACGAGAACGCCGCCGAATACTTCACTCCCGCAGGCGAGAAACGCATGGCGCAGACCGGCTCGTTCGCGGTGTTTTTCGCTCGGACCGGGCTATACAGATTGATGGCCCGGATGGGTCGCAGCCAACCGAAGGACGTATACGCCGACTTCCGGAAGGACTTCGGAATCCGCGGCGCTCGCATGATGGGTGCCGAAGCGCGCGAATTCCTGCCGTCGATGCGTCGGCTGCGCGACAACCCAGCACGCCTCGAAGGCATCGACGTCACGGTCATCAGCGGCACGAAGGTGAGCTTCGTCGACAAGAGCCAGCGGCCCGCCATCAACGTCGCCCACCGACGCACTGCCGAGTTCCTCGACAAGGGCCGGTTCGTCGATGCGTCGAACTCAGGCCATTACGTCATGTTCACCGAACCCGAGATCATCGTCGACGAGACACTCCGGCTGCTTCCCGACGCATAACCCGCGGAGCATTGCGACAATCATCCGATGCCCTGGAGATCGCTGTCGGATGTGAAGCGATTTCTCGCCTTGTCGGACCCCGGTCGCGTGCGATTGCGGAGCGCCACGGCCGTGACCCTGTCGGTATTGGTGGCAATGGTTGTGCTGCTGGCCTTCACGACCCTCACCGACCAGCCGATAACTGTTGCCTTGTTGGGCACGGTCGTCGCGATGCAATCGTCGGCAGTTGTGAAGGATCGAGATCAGCGCAGCCGGGTGATCACGACTCTTCTGTTGTTTCTGCCTGCTGTGGCTGCCGTCTCTGTGTCGGCGGTGCTGTCGCAGTTCGGCAAGGTCGGCGACGTCGGGTTCATCGTGATTCTCTTCGCAGCGGTATGGGTGCGTAGATACGGACCTCGCGGTAACGCGATGGGCATGGTCGCATTCATCTCGTACTTCTTCGGCCTGTTCCTGCACGCGGCGCCACATCAAATACCGGTGCTGACCTTCGCAATCGCGCTGGGGATAGCCGCCACGCTCCTGGTACGAACCTTGATCCTCCCCGACCGTCCCCGAGTCGAGGTGCGTCGACTCGTCCAAGCGTTGCGGGCAGCATCGATCTCCGTGCTCGAGGCTGCGGGCAATCGGGATCGACGAGATCTGGGCATGCTGCGGCGACGGTTGGACCGGCTCGGCGAGACCGCGCTGATGATCGACGACTGGCTCGACAGGCACGACGCCGCGCAGTTGCTTTCCATCACCAACGAAGATCTCTCGCTGCGAGTTTTCGACGCGCAGATCGCGACCGAACAACTGGTCAGCGCGTTGTGGGCGCTCGATCCCGCCAAGCCGTGGCCGACCGGCCTTGGGCATGCCACGACAGCACTCGGGGCATGCCTGCAGAACAACCCCTCCGAGGATCAGCTTCGGGCCGCCCGCAAGCTAGCCGCGGGGGCCGCGGACAAAGCCGACTTGTCCACCCAAACCGGCATCGCGACCGTCGTTGCCTACCGAGCCGCTCAGGCGCACATCGCAATTCATCACATCACGATGAACGCATTGCGAGCCGACAAAGCCGCCGATGTTGCGCCGCAGCAGCAGCCTGAGCCGGAAGATCCCGAAGGCGAGGCCCCGACTGGCTTGAACCCGAGCACCAAAGCCGCGATCCAGGTCGCCGTCGCGACGACCGCAGCCGCCGTGCTCGGTGAGCTGATATCACCCGACCGCTGGTACTGGGCGGTGCTGACCGCGTTTCTCGTGTTCACAGGCGCATCGACCCGGGGTGAGATCCTGACGAAGGCAGGTCATCGCATCGTCGGCACGGTCGTCGGTGTCTCGGCTGGTGTGCTGCTCGCTGCACTCGTCGGCAACAACCAGCCGCTACAGATCGCACTCTTGCTGGTCTGCGTGTTCTGCGCGTTCTACCTGGTGACTGTCGCGTACGCGCTGCTGACGTTCTTCGTCACCGTGTTGCTCGCGATGTTGTATGGACTGCTCGGCGACTTCAGCGTCGCTGTCCTCCAGTTGCGCATCGCCGAAACCGCCGCAGGCGGACTGGTCGGCATGGCATCGGCGTTCTTCATCTTCTCGACCGGAACGCGCGCGACCCTCGCCGAGAAGGTCGACGCGTACCTCGATCTCATGAGCGAGGTGATCAACGGCGGCGTCGACGCTGTCGTTGCTCCCGGTGGCGACACCGACCTCGTCACCAACACCCGCCGGCTGGACAACGCGCTGCAAGAGGTGATCACGGCAGGCAAGCCACTCGAACTGGGGCCGACCACGCGCAACAGACGAGGTGCCAAACGGCTGCTGCGAATTCTGCAGTCGAGCAACCGATCCGCCCACGCCTTCGCGCGAGCTGGCGTGAATGCCGCTCGGGCAGAGCCCGACTCCGCACCGAGCGCGGAAACGGCGGCCGCGTTGCGCGGAGCCGCCGACCATGTACTCGGTACTGTCGAAGCCGTCCGCCAGGTCGTTGCAGGCGAGTCCGTCCCACCGACCGAAAAAGTAACCGAAACAACGATATTGGACGTCCTGCGTACATCGTCGAACGCACCGGGCCCGGTGCGAGGAGCAGTCCGAGCGCTGAGCACGCTGCAGCGCGCACTAGGCGAGGCAACCACCTTCGTTCGATAGGTCCATTTTGCGCGTGGACGTGAAATACTCAGGTCCGTGCGTGCGTCGCAAATGAGCGTGGACGAGGCCGTGGCTCCACGTTTTCCACACATCGCGATCGGTCGTGCGCACTATGAGAGCACCTATCTGAAGGCGTGCCATCCCGACGAGCCGCTCGGGATGTGGATTCGGTACACGATCCGCAAAAGCCCCGGCCAGCGACCCATGGGCTCGGTCTGGTGCACGGTGTTCGAGTCGGACGGTCCGACTGCCGTCAAGGTGAACAGCGACGTGTTGGCAACGCCGGACGGCACCTCGCTTGCAATCGGCGACCACGGCTCGATCAGTGCACGAGGTGCATCCGGCTCCGCGGCGGCGTCGGACGTGAGTGCTCGATGGAACATTCGATTCAGCGGCGATGAAGGTCCATTGGCGCACCTGCCCTATGCCTGGATGTACCGAGCGCCGCTGCCGAAAACGAAGTCGACGAGTCCGCGACCCGACATGCGGCTCAACGGGTCGTTCACGCTGAACGACCGCGAAATCTCGCTCGACGGTTGGCGCGGGATGCTCGGGCACAACTGGGGTACCGAGCATGCACACCGCTGGATCTGGTTGCAGGCCAGCGGTTTTGCCGAAAGCCCTGGTACCTGGCTCGACGTTGTCCTCGGTAGGCTGAACATCGGACCCTTCACCACACCGTGGGTGGCGAGTGGGGTGATCAGCCATGCCGGTGTCCGGCACCGAATCGGCGGCCCCCACCGGGCCCGCGCGACAGCGATCCGCGAATATGTCGGCGGCAATACCCTGTCGCTTCCCGGCGACGCACTTGTCGCCGACGTCGAGGTCACGGCACCGCAAGAAAGGTTCGTGGGCTGGCGCTATGCCGACCCCGCCGGCGGCGAACACCAGGTCCGCAACTGCTCGATCGCGTCCATGGCGCTGACGCTGACCGGCACCGGATCGGGCCCGACGTCGCTGCACACGGCCTTCGGTGCTACCTACGAATTGGGGACTGCGGAGTTCGACGACACGTTACCGATGCAGCCTTATCCGGACCAGTGAAGGCATGATTATCGCGTGAGCAAGGCTTCGGCAATCGACGCTTCGGCGATCGAGAACGTACGGGACGAACTGGCGGCGGCGGGTGTGCGGTCGGTCATCGGGTCCGTCGTCAACGCCGCAGGCCTCACGTTGGCGAAGACGGTCCCGCTCGAACGGCTCGACGTCTTTCATCGCGCTGGACTGGGCGTGTCGCCGGTGTGGCATGCGTTCTGCATCGACGGGCATATCGCTTTCACCGACACCATCACGGCGGTGGGTGACGAGCGGGTGCGCATCGATATCGACGGCGTGCGGAATCTTGGCGACGGGCTGGCGTGGGGGCCTGCGGACTACTTTCTCCAGGACGGTCAACGAAGTGCGAATTGCGCACGTGGACTGCTGCTTTCGATCGAAAGACGCCTAGCTGACGCGGGCCTTGCAGCCCAGGTCGGCCATGAACTCGAGTTCGTGCTCACCGCACCCGACGGCTCTGAGCTCCACGAGCCGGGATGGGTCCCGTACGGAATCGCCGGCCTGCTCGACTCGGAGGCCTTCATCGGCGACCTGTTCGATGCCGCGCGTGTCGCAGATTTGCCGATCGAACAACTGCACCGCGAATACGGACCCAACCAGTTCGAATTCTCGCTCGCGCCTGCTACGCCCGTCGCAGCTGCCGATAGCGTGGTGCTTGCCAAGGCCATCGTCGGCAGGGTTGCGCGCCGACACAATGTGCGGCCGTCGTTCTCCCCCATGCCGTTCATCGGCGGCGCCGGAAACGGTGCACACCAGCACTTTTCGCTGACCCGCGATGGCGTTCCGCTCTTTGGCGGCGGCTCCGGACCGTACGGCCTCACCGCTGAGGGTGGCGCAGTGATCGGGGGCATCGTCGCGAATTTGCCTGCCGTGCAAGGGTTATTGACCGGCTCGGTCCTGTCGGGCGCGCGACTGGCGCCTGGGTCGTGGTCCGGCGTCCACCTGTGTTGGGGACGGGAAAATCGCGAGGCAGCAGTGCGCCTGGTCGAAGGCGGACCGAGCAACCCGTACGGCGCCAACCTCGAGGTCAAGATCACCGATCCGTCGGCGAACACCTACGTCGCTTCCGCGACAGTGCTTGCACTCGCACTCGACGGGATCACGCGAAATATCCCGCTGCCGAACGAATTTGCCGACGATCCGTCGAAATGTTCCACGGAGGAGCTAGCGACTCGCGGAGTTCCGCTGCTGCCGAACGACATTGCGACCGTGATCGAATCCTTGGCCGCCTCGCGCTATACGCGCGATCTGCTCGGTGCTGCAATCGTCGACGCGACGGTCGCAACTCGACGGCATGAGCAGACCCTACTTGACTCCCTCGCCGACCTTGCCGAGCGCTTCCGGCTCGCCTGGACGATCTGAGCAGGAGGCTGGACAATCACCGCGATTGTCCAGCCTCCCAACTACATCAGTTTGCTACGACGACTGCCGTCGCGTCGCCTGGCGTCCAAGTGACAGTGCCCTTTTCGAAGGTCGTCTGCTTCTTGCCGTCAGGGGTGTCCGTCTCATCGCTGGTCGGGTAACCGAGCTGCCCCTGCGAGCCCCCGAGCTCGTTCCACTTGTCGCGGATCAATCCCCAGGTGATGTAGGACTTTCCGTTGTGAACGACGATGACGCCGCCGTCGAACTGCTGGAAGGTGCCACCGTCTGGGTTCGTCTGCTGCTCGCCCTTCGGTGCGCCGAGCGCCGTCTTTGCTGCGTCGGTGGCCGCGTTGTACTTCGTGTAGATGTCGCCGGTGACCGTGTATTCCACGCCGTCCGCGCCCTTGATCTTCGTCTCGCCTGCCGCAGCAGTGCCGGTCGTCGTTCCGTGTGCACCTGACATGACATGGGACGTCGCCGAGCTCGCTGTATCGCTAGCCTTGTCCTTGTCGTCGTCACTACAACCCGCACCTACCAGCGCGACAGCCGCAATGGCGGCGCAGAACGCTGCAGTTCGTTTTGTTGCATTGTGCATGCTTCAAATCCTCTCGCATTGTGAGGAGGCGCCCCGGTCGACACACCTCGCAGCGACCGTACCCCGATGGTCCGGCAACATCCTCGCAATTCGATGAACAAAGGGAATCTGTTTGTTCTCGCGTTCGGAGAGTATTGATTCTGCTGCCCAACAACAGGTTTGCCGTCGATTCGGCTGAATTCTCGGTCAGGCGAATACTTTGCGCGGCGTATGGGTACACCTGCCTGACGCTTCACAGCGTTCATCATCTGCTTGCCATTGGGGTCGTGAGTCTTTTAGGAGTCTCTGGACTCCTAAAAGACTCACGACCCATGGAGGCGTAAAGTTCGGGTCTCGGGGATATCCGCAATACGATTCAGGAGTGCCCGTGACCGACATCATGCCAGCGATGGACGCAATACTTGCCTGGGTGCGGCGGATGTTCGGCCTCGCCTAACATCCACGACCCGTGCCGACGAGGGTGGTGAGATCCACCGCGTCCGCCATCGCCCGGTAGCCGGCTGCGTTGGGATGCACACCATCCCCGCTGTCCAAGCCGGGGTTCAAGATGCTGGGGTTCCCCGGATCCCGGAGTACGGCATTGAAATCGATGACCGAGTCCGCCTGCGATTCCTCGCGGATCCAACGATTGACCGCCAGCACACCGGCTGGATGGCTCGGCGGTGTCTGCGCGTCCTGCCGCGGCGGAATAGTGCCGAGCTGAACGCGCACGCCAGCGGCATGCGCTTTGGCGACGATCGTCGCCAAGGCGTCGATGACTTGTTGCGGAGTTGCCGGCTCCTGGAACTCCGAGGACATGTCGTTGGTACCGAGCATCACGATGACGTCGGTGACGCCGGGTACTTCGAGAACGTCATGCTCGAACCGGGATACCCCAGCCGGCCCGTAACCCACGATGGGTCCGGTCACGGGGTTGCCATCCCTGCTCGCCTGGTTTCCGCTGATGCCCGCGTTGACCACACCGATGTCGGAATGCCCGGCGCCGAGAAGCCTGCGCGCCAAGAAATCCGGATAGCGCTCGTCGGTCCCGAGCATGGCAGGCCGCCCCTGAAACGACGCCGCACCATCGGTGATCGAATCCCCGAAAGCCACCACTGTCCGACCACCGGGAACCACGGCGTCGAGGCCCGCGACAACCGGCAGCATCGGATACGGCAGCAGGAATGCGCTTGCGTTTTCGGCTCCGGTGGCGTCGACATTGGGCGCCATCCAGGACAACCGCATGGCATCGAAATGTTCGGTCGTCGATTGCGCAACAGGTAGGAAGAAACTCACAGCAAGCAGCTCGAATGCGTTGGCGCGCAAACTGATTGGATCACTGGTCAGATCGGCGCCCGCCGGGATCGTCACCGTACGGCTGCCACCGAAGGTGACGACCGTATTGCTGCCGGCCACGAGGTTCGCCGAACCCCCGATGCTGCGGCCGATCTCGACTGGGCCGACCGTCAGAGGTTGGCTACCGAATCGGTTCGTCAAGCGCAGCCGCAGGGTATCGCTTCCCACGTGCGGGGACACGATCGCCCGGATGGTCGAGCCCTGCAGCGACGCCGCACTCTTCACACCTGGCGCAGCGGTGAATGCCGCGACCCAGGATTCGCACGCACTCGAGTTCGGAGCGGCCGCGACCGGTGTGGCATTACTTCCGACAGCCAAAAGGGCGAATGCCGCCACGAGCACCGCCGAACTTCGCATGGTCATAACCCAAGTGCGTTCTTGACGGCCCACGCCTGATGGTTGGCGCCGAGTTGATTCGGATGGAACGGAACCGCCACACCTTGCGGCGTACTCGACATCGGCATTGTTCCCTCCACCCATCGCACACCCGGGGCTTGGCACGCGTCGTGACCGACACTGCCGGAGTAGGTGTCGACGTATTCCGCACCGGTCGCCGCGGCGGCGGCTATCAGCATGTCGTTAAGTTCGACGAGCTTTCGGCCCACCCAGGCTGCGTCGGAGTCGGGAATTCCGCTTTGCGCTGCACAGCCACTATTCGTGGGGAGGCCGGCGAGATAACCGATTACCAGGACTCGCGCCTGTGGTGAACGGGCACGAATCCCCTGCAGCACGTCGATCACCTTGCCTTTGCCGGCGTCGATCAATGCTGACATTCGATCGACGCCACCGACCACCCATTGATCCGTGCAGTGCGATGCACCGAACGTCACACACGTTGCGACAACGTCTGCGAGGCCGGCGTCGTTGCCACCGATACCCAACGTCACGAGATCGGTCGAGGGTGTGAGTCGATCGAACTGCGGTGCGTTGATACCGGGTACCAATAGCGACTGCGGGGCCGTCATCTCCTTCGTCGTCGCCTGCCCACACGTTGCGTCACGGAACGTCGAGACGCCGAGTGCTGCAGCAACTTGCTTGGGGTAGTTGCTGCGGCTCTGTGCGCAACCCACTGGCACTTGGCTTGCGTCCAAGTTGACCAGCGAGACATCTGCCGCCCAGGAGTCTCCCAATGCCACATATTCCCGGTACGACGGTGCGGCCGCCGCGTCGGGTGCGATCGAGACCGCCAGCCCAACCGTCAGCAAGCTCGCAGCCACCGCTGCGCGCGCTCCTCCGAACATGTCAGTGTTCCTTCCGTTGAGTTGTGCGCAAGGAGCCTTGCTCGAGCGCATTCGTTGCGACGTTGGCGACGACTTCGGGGAGCCCCCTGACGACTCCCCGACCGACCAACGCGCCCCACAATCCGGCGAGTGGTCCGGTGATTTCGACTGCGTGAGTGAGAGTTACACCGTCAGCGCTCTCGATCATGTTGTGCGGCAGGCGCAAAGTGGCGAGCGGAAGCTTGATCTCGAAGACCATGCGCCGATTCGGTTCCAGTTCGGTGAACGTGAAGGTCGACTTCGGCCCTTTGGACTTGAGTGTGCCGGTCGCGCCGACAACAACCGGTCCGTCCATCCGCGCCCATTGGCACTCCGGATCATCTTCCGACCAAGTGGACAACGTGGTCCATCGATACCAGATCGCCTCTGCTGCAGCGGTTGTGGTCAGTGTGTGTTCGCCGTACCAAGTCATGCGGATACTCCTTGCACTCGCGTTCGTATTTCTCGGGCAGCGCGCTCGCCTGCGCTGACGGCGCCGTCGAGGTAGCCGGGCCATTTGTCTGCGGTCTCGGATCCCGCCCAGTGGATGGGTCCGACGGGCGCTGCGAGGGCCCGCCCGTAGCTCGTCCACGCACCCGGGGGAACAGCCGAAGTCGGGCCGCCACCGCTCCACGGCTCCTGGCCCCATTGCTGCTCGATGTAGTCGATCGGATTCAGCGCGGCGGCGCCGAAGAACGTCGCAAAGGCGGACAGCGCACGGAGTTTGCGCTCGGCGGGCGGCAGGGTCGCGAAATCGCGAGCGTAGGAACCACCGACGAAGCCGAGCAACACGCCAGGCCCGTCGTCGGACGGACCAGTGTCGAAGGTTCCGTAGATCGGTGCCGCGTCCGACACCACTTGACCGCTCAGTCCAGCCGCTCGCCAGAACGGCGTCTCGTATGCGACGTACACATTCGAAATCACACCTTGCGGCCAGCGCTGCGGCAGAACATCGTGCAGCATCGGGAGAAGTGGGGCAAATGTGATGCGGCCACGGAGGGCGGGCGGCACCGACACAATCACATTGCGGCAGTTGATGATTGTGTCTCCAGCCGTAACGGTCGCGCCATCCTCGGACCATTCGATCCGGGTAGTGGGCGCACCGAGCAGCACCTTCTCACCGAGTTTGTCGGCCAATCGAACCGAAAGCTGTTGCGCGCCCTCAGGAAAATGGTCCTGCTGGGCGCCGCCTTCGGTGTCGACCATCGGGTTCAATCCCCCGCAGGCGTGCAGGTAGTGCGTGAAATGCAGCAACGATATCTCGTTGGGTTCGCAGCCCCATGCCGTCTTGGTTATTACGCCGACGAGGGAGCGAGCGCCCGCGGTCGCACGGGCCTTCTCGAGCCAGGAGGCCACCGTCTGCGCATCGAGTTCGGCCGCGTCCGGTGCATCCCACGGTCGGCCGAGGGGGACGCGGCGCATGATCCGCTCGAGCTGCAGCCGGACCCGTTCGACATCGGCAAGCGTCACCGGACTGACGCGGGGAATCGTCCCGCTGTACCGACGGACTCGTCCGTTCCAGAACGCGAGATTGTCCCCCGCCGTACGGGTCGGGTGCGTCGCGCAGCCGAGCTCGGCAGCAAGGGCACCGACCCGGTCCTGACCAGGTCCGATGAACGTGCCGCCGAGGTCGACGTTGACGCCTGCGACCGTGGCGTTGAGCGTGCGTCCGCCGACTCGGTCGCGGGCCTCGGTGACGAGCACCGACAGACCGGCGGCATCGAGGTCACGCGCTGCTGTCAGACCGGACAGCCCGGCCCCGACGACAACGACATCGACGTCGGTCACGCGCGCGTCGCCGTCGCCGCGACGAACTGCTGCACTGCAGAGAGGTCGAATTCTCCGAAGTCGCTACCGAGCCCACCCGCGACGAGAGCAGCTGAAGCACAACCGAGTACGGCCGCGTCGCGAGCACTCTGCCCGAGCGAGAGCCCGCGCAGGAAGCCCGCGGAGAACGCGTCCCCGCATCCGGTCGTGTCGACGACGTCGATCGCAAACGCTGGTACCCGGATCACGCCGTCCTCATCGACCAGCACCACGCCCTCGCCGCCCGCAGTCGCCGCGACAGTGCCGACGCCGCGTTCGCGCAAGGCGCGGCAGCCGGCGGCCAAGTCGGTCGCTCCCGTGAAGCCGAGGACTTGCTCGTCGTTCGGCAGGAGGTAGTCCAGATGTGGCAGCGCAGGCGCGATCCATTCCAGTAGGCCTGGGTCACCCGGTGCGAGGATGTCCGCGGATGTGACAGCGCCGTGCTCGCGCGCGAACGCCAAGATTTTCGCTGCGGCGTCGCCGCCCATGAATTCCGGACCACCGAGGTGCAGGTGAGTTGCGGAGGCGATCAGATCCCAGGGAGCATCGCCCGGACCGTACGTGGCATTCGCACCGACGACGTGAAATGCAGGACGCGAGCCGTCGGGCCTGATCGGCAGTACGCTCGCCGAAGTCTGAACGTCATTGCGACGCAGCAGATTCGACGTATCGATTCCTCGCTCCTGCAACAGCGAGACCATCAGGTCGCCGATCGCGTCGGTGCCGATCGCACCCGCGCTGTGCACATCGGCGCCGAGCTTGGCCAGGGTAAGGGCGGTGCCGCCCGCCGTCCCCGCAACTGTCATCTTGATCTGCTCGACCAGCTGGCTACCCTGCCCCGCAGGGATTTCTTGCACCGGACGGACGAGAGTATCCAGGACGTGAACTCCCATCGAGACGACCTTCATCTCTGGACCGCTGTTCATCGCACTTCCTCTGCTTCGATTGATTGTGTTGTGCCGTAACGGCGTTCGATGACCGCGGCGATCACCGCAGCCTGATCCTCAGGTGTGAGGGCGCGAGGCTTGCCAATGGCGGCGGCCCGCCAATAGGCGGTGCAGGCCCATTCGAGCAGCAACGCCGACTCGACCGCGTGGTCCAAGTCGCTCGCGTAATTGATCGCGCCGTGGTTGGCCATCAACGCGGCCGATCGGTCCGCGAGGGCGGCGTGAACGTTGTCCGCTAGTTGCTGCGTGCCGAATGTCGCATACGGAGCGACCCGAACCGACCCGCCGAGCGAGAGCATCGAATAGTGCACGCACGGGATTTCGTCGATGACCGATCCCACAGCCACGGCCATTGGAGCGTGGGTATGAACGATGGCTCCCGCGTTGCAGTTCCGGTACAGACCAAGATGCAACTCGAGCTCCGACGTCGGCGCAAGGTCGCCGTCGACAACGTCCCCGCGCAGATTCACCACGGTCACCTGGTCTTCGGTCAGGCCCTCGAACGCAGCGCCCGTCGCCGTGATAGCGACGAGTTCGCCGACCCGCACGCTGACGTTGCCCGCGGTGCCGATCACCAATCCCGCGCCGGCCAGTCGTCGGCACGACTCCGCAATTCGAGCGCGCTCGGCGGCCATAGTTGTGACGGACATCATGGAAAAGGATGCTAGAGTGAATTCGAAACAATCTCAAGTTCGAGTTTTAGGAGCATTGTGACTGCCGCATCCGAACCCGCAACCCGGCTACGCAACCAGCCGCAGCAGGCGCGCAGCCGAGCCCGACTGGAGAAGGTCCTTGCCGCTGCCGACGACCTGCTCGCAAGCGAAGGCGCCGAATCGGTCACCACCACCAAAGTCGCTGCTGAAGCCGGGGTATCGATCGGATCGCTCTACCACTACCTGCCCGACCGAGACGCCATCCTGCACGCCCTCGCCCTCCGATATCTCACGGGATTCGAGGTGCAGATGGCGCAGTACGTTGCACGGGCCGACAATCTGACCTGGGACGATTTCGTCGACGTGGTAATCGACGGCTATGCCGACGCCTACCGCTTGCAACCAGGATTTCGGGCGCTGTGGTTCGGTCGACACCTCAGCGAGAAGACTTGGGCTGCCGACCGCGACCACAAGGTGAGGATGGCGGAATCGCTGCGGCTTCTGCTCGTCGGCTTGGGCGTCGAAGACAACGATCGCCTACCTGCCATCTGCAGGACCGCACACCTCACCGCAGACGCCCTGATCCAAGAAGCATTTCGAGCCGATCCCAGCGGCGACCCTGCGTTACTCGACGAGTGCAAGCACGTGCTGCGCGCTTACCTGGACACCGTTGGCCCACACACGAAGAAGGCGATTCGTTGAAGATCTCCCGTAGAGCGGTCCTTTTCGCGCTCGGTGCCGCACCCGTAGCTGCAATGGCGGCGACGCGAAGCGCCTCAGCGGCTCCAGGCAGTGCCGACTACCTGGTCGGCTGCGGAATATCCGACATGACCGGCGCGGTCGCCGGGCAAGGCTTGATGGGCTATTCCGAACTCGAGCAGGTCGCCGAGGGCCTTCGCCAACGTTGTTAGGCAAGGGCTTTCGTCGTCGTCGACCAGTCTACTGGCAACCGCGTCGCCTACGTGAACGCCGACGTCGCGTGCTTGTTCGACTCGGTACACCAGACGGTCGTGCAGCGTCTGCAGGGCATGTTCGACGGCGTGTACACCGAGGCCAACATCATGCTGACGGCCACACACAACCACAACTCGTGCGGCGGCTCGTCGTGGGACTTCATCTACACGCTCGCGACAAATGGTTTCCGCCGCAACACCTTCGAAGCCGAAGTCGCAGGCATCATAGAAGCGATCGCGCAGGCGCACGACCGCTTGGCACCCGGAACGATCACCTTGGGACGCGAGCAACTGCACAACGCCAGTGCCAACCGTTCGCGCGGCGCGTTCGACCGAAATCCCGAACCCGACAAGGCCGCATTCCCAGACGCAATCGATCCGATGGTCACCGTTCTACGATTTCGGCAAGGCGGCCGAGACGTCGGGGCCATCACCTGGTTCGCCACGCACGGAACGTCACTCACCGATCGCAACCGCTACATCTCGTGCGACAACAAGGGCTATGCGAGCTACCTGTGGGAGCACGACACGGTCGGCGTCCGCTACCTCGACGGTCCGGCCGAGTTCGTCGCCGCCTTCTCGCAGACGAACGCCGGCGACATGACGCCGAACCTCGACCTCGTCAAGATGCACCCGACCCGGCCGACGCAGGACAACGTCGCAAACAACCGGATCATCGGCGAAAGGCAGTTCGACGCAGGCAGATCCGCGTTCGATACGTCGTCGACCATGAGCACCGTTGGTGTATCGACCGCGTTCACCTATATCGACATGGGCACTCAGATGATCGACGGCCGCTTCACCCCCGACGGCAAGCCTGCGCGAACGACACCCGCGATGACGGGTGTATCTACGCTCGCGACCAGCACCGAGGACAATTGGAACAGCCAACTGTCCTTCCTCCAAGAGGGCACGCTCAATCCACTGGCCGTGGCGTTCGGCGGTGTCGATACCCCCGTGCCGCAGTGGATTCGTGATGCACAGTGGCCGAAGCTGGTCGCCTTGCCTGCAGGCCTGATGCCACCTGCACCGTGGGCACCGGAGGTGATTCCGCTGCAGATCGTGCGGATCGGCGACCTGGTGATCGCGGGCGGTCCGGCCGAATTCACTATCGTCGCCGGGCTGCGCATCCGGCAAGTCGTCGCGCGCGAACTCGGCGTGCCGATCGAAAACGTTCTCACCCAGGGCTATACGAACAGTTACGTCGAATACTGCACCACGCCTGAGGAATACGACGCGCAAATGTACGAGGGCGGTTCGACGATGTACGGGCGCTGGTCACTCTGCGCGTACATGCAGACGTTTGCAGGCCTTGCCGCAGCCATCCGCTCCGACACGCGACCGGCGCGGGGTCCGGCGCCGTTGGACAAGTCCGGATTCCAGCCGGACCTGCTTCCACCGGTTCCACCCGATGCGCCACAACCGGGGACGGCGTTCGGCGACGTCACGGTAGCGCCGCAACCCACCTACGCAACAGGCGACACCGTGACCGTCGAATTCGTCGGTGGCCACCCGAACAACGACTTCCGGCGCAACTCCACCTATTTGGAGGTCCAGCAGTACACCGCGGGCGGCTGGGTCCGTATTGCGGATGACAACAGCTACGAGACGACATTTCATTGGGAACGTCCGAACGGCAGCGACAATCAATCCACCGTGCGGATCATCTGGGCGGTCCCGCCGAGCACCACAGCGGGGCGTTACCGCATCCAGCACTACGGTGCGTGGCGCGACAATTCAGGCCGTATCGCGCCCTACACCGGCACCTCACCCGAATTCACAATCGGCTGAACGATATTGCCTGCCACCTCCACCGCGATCTCGATCGCGCGTGCTGCGAGCGGCGAGTGCGTTCGATGCGCCTGCCACAGCAGGAAGATCTCGCGCGGCGGAAGTGCCGGCTCGAGCTCGTGGACGTATAGCGTCGCATCGGAATCGATATCGGCACCGTGAATCGCGAGCCGGGGCAGGATGGCCGAACCCATACCCGCGCGCACCATCGACAGCACAGTTTCGTTTCCGCCCGTGCGACAAACGATTTGCGGCCGAACACCGCGGCGAGCGAGGGCCTGCTCCATGCGGGCCTGATCGCAGATCGGCGGGTGCGCGACCATCGGAGTTCCGTCGAGTCGGTCCGTGTGCACGGGACCGTCTGCGAAGGTGCCGCGACGAGCAATCAACACGTACGGATCGTCGAACAACTTGCGATGTTCGACGTCGCCGTCGACCCGGCCGTCGAAGAACATCAGGTCGAGATCGCGGACATCAGGTTGGTCGGTCTCCTCTTCGAAAAGTCTTATGTCGCAGCGTGGATGTTCGGCGCGAAGGCCACGAACGATCAACGGCATGATCACGTTGGACACACTCTGGAAGGTGCCGATATCGACTCGGCCATCGCCGGCCTTGAACCGGTCGACGGCGTCTGCCATCGACTGGGCTTTCGCCAGCAGATCGCGTCCGTGTGCCAGCACGACCGTGCCGAGTGGGGTGATCCGCACCGGTTTCGGTCCACCAGGCCGGTCGAAGACGGCACCGCCGACGGCCTTCTCCAACGCTGCGATCTGCTGACTCACCGTCGACTGGGTGTAACCGAGCCGCGCGGCCGCTCGCCCGAACGAGCCCTCGTCGGCCACGGCGGCCATCGCGGTGAGATGCCGCAGTTCGATGTCGTACATGTTCAGTATGGTATCGACAAAAGCGATCACATTGATCGGAAACTATCGCTTTTCTCGATCGATCCGTCTGTCTAGCGTTGCAGTCATGACAAAACACCTTTCGAACGGCGAACAACTCATCGACATCAACGACGTCGAACTCTGCATCGAAACCTTCGGCGACCGAACAGATCCGGCAATCCTGTTCATCGATGGCGCGACCGCCTCGATGCTGTGGTTCGAGACCGAACTATGCGAGCAGATCGCACGCGGCAACCGGTTCGTCATCCGCTACGACAACCGCGACACCGGCAGATCGACCAGCTATCCGCCAGGGCAGCCGGGCTACCGCTATAGCGACTTTGCCGCAGACGCAGTCGGCATTCTCGACGCCCTGAACATCGAGCGCGCTCACGTCGTTTGCCGGTCGATGTCCGGCGGAGTCGGACTCATGATCGGTGTCGATCACCCAGAGCGGGTGGCGTCACTGACCTTCGTCTCCACCTCTACTGGGGCAGAAGGACTTCCGCCGTCGACCTACGAGCTTCCTCCCGGCACCTCTGTCGACCCAGACCCTGCCGATTCCGTTGCGGTGGTGGACTTCATCGTCACATCCGCGCAGGCAGGCTCCGGCGGATCGCCCTACTTCGACGAGAAGACAACCCGCGCTCTTGTAGAGCAAGACGTGGCCCGCACACGCGATATCGCGGCCACCCTGGGCAATCACTACGCAATGAGCTTCGACGGATCGTCTCGCGATTTCGCCGACATCACGGCGCCGACCCTCGTCGTGCACGGCGACCACGACCCGGTTCTCCCACTCCCCCACGGATTTGCGGTCCGCGACGCGATTCCAGGCGCGACCCTCCTGGTACTCGAAGGCGCCGGACACGACCTGCCGGCACCCCTGTGGGGTGTGTTCGTCCCTGCGCTGCTCGCACACACCGACGGCGGCCGCGCATGACCGGGGCGCGCTCGGCGCTATGGCTGCCGATCTTCGACGAACTCGCCGACCCGGTCGCAGTCGCACGCTTGGCAGCCGAAGCAGAGGAAGCCGGCTGGGACGGCGTCTTCGTCTGGGACCACCTTCGCTGGCGCGCGCCGGTCCAGCAGGTCGCCGACCCGTGGATCACGTTGGCCGCCATTGCCACAGCTACCGAATCCGTCCGGATCGGACCCATGATCACACCGCTCGCACGCCGCAGGCCGACCAAGCTGGCCAAGGAAACCGCCACCCTGGACCGGCTCAGTGGCGGCCGGCTCACCCTCGGCGTCGGCCTCGGCAGCGATCGCTACGCGGCAGAGTTATCGGCGACCGGCGAAGAAGTGGTTGATCGCCGGCGAGGCGACATGCTCGACGAGTCACTGGAAATCCTCGTCGCCGCGTGGTCGGGTAGACCGGTGCACCATCACAGCGAGCACTACACCGTCGAGGGCATGACCTTCCTTCCCACACCGGTCCAGCGTCCTGGCGTGCCAGTATGGGTTGCAGGACAACCCGGCAACGCCAAACCACTGCGCCGCGCCGCCCGGCACGACGGCTTCTTCCCAGTGAATCTCGAACACCACGACCAACTCAGCGAGATCGTCACCACCATTGCCGATCTGCGGCAAGGGAAGTCGACTCCCTACGACTTCGTGGTCGGGCTTCCGCTAGGCGTCGACCCGGCGCCGTACGTCTCGGCGGGCGCCACGTGGTGGCTGCCGGAGTTCAGGCCAGAGACCGTGACACTGGATCAGGTACGAGGAGTGCTCCGCGACGGCCCTGGGATCCGGTGATGGCTGACGTCTTCGACTACGACGCAGAACTGAGTCTGTACAACGAGCACTTCCGTACCGCCGCTCGGGTCGGCCATGCCGACCGTGTGCTCGATATCGGCTGTGGCACAGGACTGTCCACCCGTGAGGCCGCCCGTGCCGCCGTCGCAGGCAGCGCATTGGGCATCGATGTGTCTGCGCCCATGCTCGAACGGGCCCGACAGCTGAGCGAGGGATTCACCAATCTCACGTTCGAGCAGGCCGACGCGCAGGTTCACGCATTTCCCCCGGCGCATTTCGACCTCTGCATCAGCAGATTCGGGACCATGTTCTTCGCCGACCCTCTCGCCGCCTTCACCAACATCGGGCGCGCTCTGCGCCCCGCAGGACGGTTGGTCCTACTGGTCTGGCGAGAGCGCGACCGCAACGAGTGGGCCGAGGCGATCAGGCTCGGTGGGTCCGCTGCGTTCTCCCTGGCAGATTCAACACTGACCCAAGGCATCCTGACGGCAGCCGGCTTCGTCGACGTCACCTTCACCGAGGTCCACGAGCCCGTCTACTACGGTCCGGACGCGGCCACCGCCTACGACGCGGTCCTGCGGCTACTGAAACTCGAAGACCAACTCGCCGACCTCGACCCAGCAGCTGCCGAGCAAGCACGCACGCAGCTTCGCGCGACCCTCGACGCCCACACCACCCCCGACGGCGTGTACTTCGACTCCCGCGCCTGGATCGTCGAGGCTCGTAAGTAGGGCAGATCCCGGCAACGCGACGTGTCAGCGCGCGGAGCGTGGCGCTGCTGCGGAGAATTCCTGCTCGGGCCGTCCTGTGGTCCCGTACCGCAACCCGATTGTCACGTCGCCGACAGAGGCCATTGCTGCCAGATAGCGTTGCGCTGTGGCGCGGGAAACGCCTATCGCCGCAGCCACCTCTGCTGCGGACATCGGTTGCCCGGATGCCTGCAGAGACTGCAGCACAAGTGTTTTCGTCGGGGATGGCGGAGCGCTTGTGTGCTTGAGACTCGCGACCTTCGGGCGCAGCGCGTCCAGTGCCGCGTCGACTGCATCCGCTGACACAGTCGGTGGCGACAGGATCTTTCGGTATCGCGCGTATCCGGCCAACCGAGCGGCAAGGTCGACCGGGGCGAATGGCTTGACCAGAAAACCGAGCGCTCCGGCTGCGATCGCTTCGCGCACAGTGTGCGACTCGAGGGCAGCGGTAAGCATGATGGCATCGCCGCGCAGCTCGCGAACGAAGTCCACCCCTGATCCGTCCGGCAGGTACACGTCGACCAACGCGAGGTCGACAGGTCCTACCTTGCGGGCCGCGGTGAGCGTGGTCACGGTGGCCTCGACCGTAAAACCTGTTATCGCAGAGACGATTCCGGCGTGCATGCTCGCCACGCGAAAGTCGTCGTCGACGACAAGGACAGTCAGGTCTCCCACTGCGCCTCCTCGAACACGTCCGAATCCTGCACGTCCGAATCCTGCATGACCCCGGGCAGCCGCGCGATGAACTCAGCCCCACACAGTCGCCGGTCTGGCTCACCCGGGCTCGACAACCTCAAGTCCCCGCCCAGCCCTCTTGTCAGCTGGCGCGACAAGGTCAACCCGATCCCGCGGCCGCCAGGTATCCCCGAAGCGGGTTTGGTCGTCGCACCCTCGGTGAACAGCTGATCGACAAAGCCCGGCTCGACGCCTGCGCCACTGTCCGCGACGACGATGTGCAATGTCGAATCATCCTGCAAGAGTTCGACTTCCACTTCCTTGACGTCGCCCGACACACCGCGAGTGGCGTCGATGGCGTTGTCGAGGAGGTTACCGAGCACGGTTGTCACCTCGACGGGAAGCGTCAGCCGCCCAGCGACCCAGGTGTTCTCGCCGATCGTCAACGTGACGCCGGCTTCGCGCGCCCCCGCTGCCTTGGCTGCCAGGAAAGCCTGAATGTAGGGGTCGCTGATGGCGTCGATGCCGGGCACAGCCGAGCCCAGCGGCCCGGAACCGAGCAGGTCGGCCAGGTACTGCCGTGCTTCGTCGACATGGCGGGCATCGAGTAGCCCGTTGAGCAGGTGGAGCCGGTTGGCAAACTCGTGTCGCTGTGCGCGTAGCGCCGTACTCATCAACTGGACGGCATCGAGTTGGCGGGTAAGCGATTCCACGTCGGTGCGATCGCGAACCACAAGAACTGCGCCCAGGTCGCGACCGTCGCGGATGACCCGGCGAGCCGACACGACAACGATATGGTCGCCGACCGTCGCCAGAGTCGGTGTGGAGTCCGCCGCGAGGAACACGTCGAGCACCCGAGGCGTCAGTCCGATCTCAGCCACCGGGCGGCCTGGTAGATAGGCGACCTGCAGCAGGCGCATTGCCTCGTCGTTGACGAAGGTCGTGCGCCAATCAGCATCCGCGGCCAGCACGCCTTCGCCGACGCCGTGCAGCACCGCCGCCTGTCCGCGCACCATCTCGGCCATTTCGGTTGGCCGCAGGCCCAGGGTCAGCCCACGCCAGCGGCGCTCCAGGAGAATCGACCCGATGACGCCGACGAGCAAAGCCACCCCGCCGAGCAGCGCGCAGATTCGTAGGCTGCTGTCAAGTTGACGACGCACATCCCGGGTGGAGATTCCCACACTGATTTCGCCGACGACGCGATCCGAATTCGGTGCCCGGACAGGGACTTTTCCCGTGACGGCCGGGCCGAGCGTGCCAATTTCATCCAGCACTTCCTCCCCGCCGGCGAGCGCGCGCGCGGGGTCGGTACTTACCGGCGAACCCAGGTCGTTCGAGTTGGGGTGGGCCAACCGCAACCCTCTACTGTCGGTGATCACCACGAACAGCACATCGGTGCTTTGTGCAACCTCCGCGGCAATCGCCTGAAGAGGACCCGATTCGAGTTCGGCCCTGAATTCGGGACCGACTGGCAGCGGGTTCGCGTCATAACCGGCAACACCGGCCCGAACTGCCGGAGCCAGGGCGACGACACGTGCCACATCGAGAGCGCGAATGCCGTACTCGTCGGCAATACGGTGACGGGTGAAAGCCGCGAACATGCCGAAGGCGACGATCGACGTCAACGCCACGACCACGAGTTGCAGCACCAGCACCTGGGTGGCGAGCCTCAGGTCGATGCGACCTCTCGTGGCCATGGGTGGCAGCGTACCGCCATCGTTGCCGACGTCAGACTGGGTTGATGTCCTCTTGTCCCCGGTTGCTGGTCCGCGGACCGACTGGCACGAGGACAGCGACAGCCAAGCCCAAAGCGACCACCACGACTGCGAACATCGCAGCCGGCCCATAGTTGTCGAGCACGGGAATCAAGATGAACGGCAATGCAGCGCTGGACAGCCGAGAGATGGAGTAGGTCCAGCCAACCGCGGTGGCGCGCACGTCGCTGGGGAAAATCTCGGCCTGGTAGACGTGATAGACGTTGGAGAACACGTTGGCCGCGGCGGTGGTGAGCACGCCGAAGACGACTATTGCCGCTGTCTCGCTCAGCGTCGCAAATGCGATGCCGCACAATGCCATCGCAGCCGCGCTTGCGATGGTCAGGTACTTGCGTTCCCAGCGCGCCAATAGCGGGATCGACAGCAGCGAACCCAGCGGATACCCCAGGAACGACAGCGCAACGAACAGCAGTGACGATGTCACGTCGAAGCCGCGGTGGACCAACACCAACGTCGCCAATGTCCCGAAGCCGTAGTAGCCGAAGGGCTGGAACAGGTGGAACACCGCGAGCATCACCACGCGCGCCCGATATGGTGACTGGCGCAGGCGGACAATAGGTTTCGTAGAAAGCGCCGGTGGGGTCGTCGACTCTTCGCTGAGGTCGGCCGGCAGGCTCGTGTCGGTCTCGAATTGCTGCAGTGCGGCTTGCGCCTCGCCATTGCGGCCTTGGCCCGCGAGCCAGCGCGGGGATTCGGGCAGTCCGCGCCGCATCGCGACGACGAAGATCGCTCCCGCAGCGCCGATCAGCAGCAAGATCCGCCAGCCGGCGATGCCCGCGATCGTGTGTCCGGTCAGGCCCAGAGACAGGAACCCCAGGGCTGGTACTGCCAGGAACGAGCAGGTGTACGCCCACGCCGCCAGGCGCCCACGATGGGACGCCGGGAGCACGTCGGAGAGGTAGGCGTCAGCGACGGGGTACTCGGCTCCGATCCCGACCCCGGCCAAGAACCGCGCGACGACCAGAATCGCGAGGTTCGGAGCGAACGCAGCGACCAGGCTGCACACCGAGAACCACACCAGGTTGATCATGAACGCGCGGCGTCGGCCGATCTTGTCGGCGATGTGGCCGAACGCCGCTGCGCCAACAAACATTCCGACGAACGTCGATGCCATGATGACCATCAGCGTCGTCCCGCCCAGACCGTACTCGGTCTTCAGCGCGGTCCCGATCGCGCCTGACAGGAAGATCTCGTAGACCTCGAAGAACAAGCCGAGCCCGATCGCCACCACAACCCTGCGATGAACTGGACCTACCGGCAAGGCGTCGAGACGACGGCCGATATCGATACCTTTAGCGGGAGAGCCGATTTCTGCTGTCAGCGTCATTGCCGTTACATTCCTTGACTTTTCGGATGTTCGGGCGATTCCGATGTCCGTGTGAATCGAAGTTAACGACGCACGGTGGCGAAGGCGCGCTTGTGCTCACAACGGGCGCAAACGCGCGATCTCGGCATTCTGCGCATTCTGCTCGCGACTACGACCGCTGTCGTCTAGACGACCTTGGCGGCGATCAGCAGGTCCCAGATCTCACCCTGGCCGACGACCTCGACGCCGAGTTTCTCTGCTTTGGTCAGTTTGCTCTCACCGACGCCTGCACCGGTGATGAGCAAGTCGGTGTTGGCCGAGACCGAGGAGGCTGCCGTCGCGCCCGCCTGCTCACAGAGGCGTTGAAACGTTGGGCGCGCGACCTTCTCGCCAGACCGCGGGTCGCTGATAGCCCCGGTGATGACCACCGTCTTGCCTTCCAGGGGTGCGCCGGCCGCAATGACCGGGGGAAGGTCCTCTTCACGCACGTCCAGGGATACGCCTGCCGCGCGTAGCTTTTCGAGTTCCGGGCGTAGGCGGGTGAGGTGAGCGACGAGGGAGGTTGCGACCTTCGCGCCGATGTCATCCACGGCCACGAGCCGTTCCTGGCCCGCGTCGGCGACCTCTTCGAGGGAGCCGAATCCCGCTCGGGCCAGGCGCGCGGCGGTGCCGTCGGAGGCCATCGGGATGGCCAGGCCGATCAGCGCGCGCCGCAGGCCGACCTGGCGGCTCGCATCGATCGAGTCGATCATGCGTTGGGCCGAGACCTCGCCGATACGGTCGAACTCGAGCAGGCGTTCCTTCGTCAGTGTGTAGAAGTCCGACGGGTTCTCGAGGACGCCGGCGTCAGCTAGGCGTTCGATCCACACCTGCCCTATGGCGTCGATATCCGCTGCGGCACGCGACGCCCAGTGGATGAGCCTGCGGACCGTCTGCGCGGGACACGCGACATTGGTGCAGAACAGTTCTCGGCTGTTGCCTTGCTCGGTCACCGGTTGTTCGCACGAGGGGCAGACAGCGGGCGGCACGATATCGCGCTCCTCGCCCGTTCGTTTCGCGGCATCGAGAACGCCTGCCACAAAAGGGATTACGTCGCCAGCGCGGCGCACCAGCACCGTGTCCCCGATCTTGATGTCGCGGGCGCGAATGACTTCTTGGTTGGCCAGCGTCGCCTTCGTGACCGTCGTGCCGCCGACGAAAACCGGCTCCAGCCACGCGACCGGGACGATCTTGCCCGTCTTGCCGACGTCCCAGATCACCTCGCGCAGCAACGTGGTCTTCTCCTCGGCGGCGAACTTGAACGCCAACGCGCCGCGCGGGGAGTTCGACCGCGTTCCGGCCGCCGCATAGGCCTCTCGATCGGCCAGCCGCAGCACCGCACCGTCGAGGTCGTAGTTCAGCGCGTTGCGACCCTCCTCGATCGCGGTGATCGCGGCCTGCGCTTGCTCGGCATCGACGCAGTGTTGCATCTGTGCACCGGCGATACCGAGAGCCCGCAGCCCCTCTTCCAGGTCGACGACGCCATCATCGGCAGGGTCATCCAAGTCGAAGCCGAAAAACTGCAAGCGCCGCTCGGCGACCGTCGCCGGGTCCTTTGCCCGCAAAGTGCCCGCTGCGGCGTTGCGCGGATTGATCAGCGGCTTATCCGGATTCGCCTTGTTGTATGCGAGGAAGGTCGACCGGAGCATCACCGCTTCGCCACGCACCTCCACCCGCCCGCGGCTACCGATCCGCTCGGGGACGCCGTCGACCAAGGCGCGAACCAACATGGTCACGTCGTCACCGGTGGTGCCATCGCCGCGGGTGATGGCACGTACGAGGCGCCCGTCCTCGAAGACCAGAGCCAGGGACAAGCCGTCGAGCTTCGGCATCACTACAACCGACTGCCCGGGGAAGCGGTTGAAGAACGCCGCAACCTGCTCAGGTTTGGTCGCCTTCTCCAGTGACAGCATCGGACGCGAATGCCGGACTGGAGCGTGCAGCTCTGCGGGCGCGCCGACCTGCTCCAGCGGATTGAGGTCGAGCGTGAGGTCGGGGTGCGCTTCGAGAAGGCCGCGTAGTTCGTCTTCGATCGCGTCGTACTCGGCGTCTGCGACCAGCGGCGCCCCCTGGTAGTAGGCGTCGCGTAGCTCGACTATGCGGTCCGCGAGCTTCTGAGCGTGTTCCCCTGTTTTCACAGCACCCGACGCTACAGATACCCACTGACGCGCTCGCCTGCGCTGGTCAGGCCGGCTGCTTACTGGTGAGCTTGACCATCATCTTCGTGTAGCCCTTCACGAAGTTGGATTGTGCATACTCCGGCTCCGACACCACCTCGATGTCTTCGAACCGCGCAAGCAACTCCTCCCAGAGGATTCGCAGCTGCAACTCGGCGAGCCGGCTGCCCATGCATCGATGGACGCCGATGCCGAACGAGATGTGATGGCGCGCAGCGGATCGGTCGATGATGAATTCGTCCGGATTCTCGAATTTGCGCTCGTCCCGGTTGCCCGACACGTACCACATGACGAGCTTGTCGCCCTTTCGGATGAACTGCCCGTTGAGCACGGTGTCTTCCTTGGCGACGCGGCGCATGTACGCCAGCGGCGTCTGCCAGCGGATGATCTCGGGGATCATCTTGCGAAGCAGCGCGGGGTTTGCCTTGAGTTTTGCGAACTGGTCCGGGAATTGGTTCAGCGCCAGCACACCGCCGGTCATCGAATTGCGGGTGGTGTCGTTGCCACCCACGATCAGCAGCAAGAGGTTACCGAGGAACTCCATCGGGCGATGGATCAAATCCTTCGTGTCCTCGGACGACTGGAGCAGGGTGATCAGGTCGAAACCGGGCTTCTCGCCTGCCGCCAAACGGGCGGCCTTGTCATGCCAGAGTGCACTGAAGTGGCGTGCCATGTCTGCGATGCCCGTGAACATCTCGTCCATGTCGTTCTCGCCGCCCGTGGCCGAGGCGCTGCCGCCCGCCAAGTCGGACCAATACACCAGCTTGCGGCGCTGTTCGTACGGGAAGTCGAGCAGCGTCGCCAGCATGCGCGAAGTCAGTTCGATCGAGACCTTGTCCACCCAGTCGAAGGGCTCCCCGATCGGCAGGTTGTCGAGCACTTCTTGCACGCGCGATCGGATGAGGTCTTCCATTTCTTCGAGGTTTTGGGGCGCAACCACGCCTTGCACGGCGTTGCGCTGCTCGTCATGACGCGGGGGGTCCATGGCGATGAACATTTCGACGCTCAGGCCCTCGGGCGGCTCACCGATCACGATGAACGGTTCGGCGGAGAACACGTCGGCGTTCTTGTCGACGGCGATGATGTCCTCGTAGCGAGTGATCGACCAGAACGGGCCGAAAGGGCTGTTCGGCTGGTAATGCACCGGCGCCTCATCACGCAGGCGCTTGAAGTACGACTGCCATTTTCCCTGGCGGAAGAGGAATGGGTTACTGACGTCGATCTGTGCCAGCGGCACATCCTCGACGTCAGGAATCGGGCGTTCGACGAAGACCGGCGCGTTGTCACTGACCACCATCTTCTTCGCCTTCTGGAAGAGATGCACGCCCTGAATCTGCTTGTCGAGCGGGATCGTCGCCTGCGCCTTGTTGATCACTTGATCGAGAAGGTTCATGAGTTCGCCTGCCTGGTGGGGGTTCGAGAGTCCTGGGTCACGTCTGAATTTCGGACAGTCCCTGCGCCGCCGGCCGAGCATTACTAGGAACTGATCAGTTCCTAAAACGGTAGGCGGCGCGACGCGGTGTGTCAAGATTGGAGAGTGAACGATTCAACCGCCGTGGTCCGGACGTTCCGAGGCGTCAGCGCAGCGGAGCGCGTGCGGCTGCGTCGTGATGCCCTGCTCGACGCAGGCCTCAGCGCGCTCGCGGATGGAACTCGCGCATCGGTCACCGTTGACGACGTCAGCGCGCGAGCAGGTTTGTCGAAGCGCTATTTCTACGAGCACTTCCACACCCGGAACGATTTGTTCGTAGCCCTCGGCGAGCGGTTGGTGGACGAAGTCACTGCAGCTGCCCGGGCCGCCATCGCAACCCCGGCCCCCGACATGCTCAGTCGAGTGCAAGAAATGGTCGGAAGCGTTGTGTCAGTTCTTATCTCCGACACTCGCAACGCTCGGCTGTTCGTCGACATGATGGGCGGCGACGAACGCAAAGACACCGTCGGCCGCGCCGAGCACGCGATCGCCGCCATGCTCATCGACGCCGTCGTTTCGGACATCGAGGTGACCGAAAAAGAACGCATTCGTTTGGATGTCGCCGCCTTGATGCTCATCGTCGGAGCAGCGCAAGCCATCAGCGATTGGGTGGACGGCGGAATCGAACTCTCACGAGCCGAGCTGATCGAGGAAATCGTTCGAATGGTCGCCGCGGCGATTCGCACGGTGCGTCCCGATCTCTAACCCAGCCCGTCGCCTTCGCGCCATGTGCGGGCGTGGACCGATATCGCCCCAACGTCGAGCAGCGTATCGGTGAGGGCGGCAACCTCGTCGACGGTCACACCCGGAGCGAGTTCCCGGAGCGCAAGAGTGCCATCGCCGGTGACGTCGATGACCGCGAGGTTGGTGATGATGCGGTCGACCACGCCCTGGCCTGTCAGCGGCAGCGTGCAGGCGTCGACAATTTTCGGCTTTCCATCCCGGTCGATGTGTTCCATGACGACGATGACGCGACTTGCCCCATGGACGAGATCCATCGCGCCGCCCATGCCCTTGACCATCTTTCCGGGGACCATCCAGTTCGCGAGGTCACCGTTCTTGGCGACCTGCATAGCACCCAGTATCGCGGTGTCGATGTGGCCGCCTCTGATCATCCCGAACGACAGTGCGGAATCGAAGAACGAGGCGCCCGGGTTGACCGTGACCGTCTCCTTGCCCGCATTGATCAGATTGGCGTCGACCGCGTTTTCGGTTGGATAGGGTCCTGTCCCGAGAATCCCGTTCTCGGAATGCAACGTCACATGAACGTCGGGGTCGCGGTAAGCGGGAATGAGCGTAGGCAGTCCGATACCGAGGTTAACGTACTCGCCGTCGACCAGCTCTGCGGCCGCGCGTTCAGCCATTTGCGCGCGAGTCCATCCCCGGCTCACCGCGTTGCCTCTTTTGCTGTTGTGACAGTTCGCTTTTCGATTCGCGTCCGCTGTGGACCCGTCTCGACGATTCGTTGGACAAACACTCCCGGCAGATGAACTTGCGCGGGATCGAGGGTGCCCGTGGGCACGAGTTGTTCCACCTGCGCGACGGTTACCCTGCCAGCCATCGCGGCGAGAGGGTTGAAATTCATTGCGGTCTTGTCGAAGACGAGATTGCCGGCCGAATCTCCTTGCAATGCATGCACCAACGCGAAGTCGGATGTGATTCCGTGTTCGAGGACGTACCGGGTGCCACCGAAGACTCGCACTTCTTTTGGGGGTGAGCCGATTGCGACCGAGCCGTCACTGTTGAACTTCCACGGCAGTCCGCCGTCAGCGACTGGGCTGCCGACACCGGCCGGAGTGAAGAACGCGGGGATGCCGACTCCCCCTGCACGCAGTCGTTCTGCCAGCGTGCCCTGCGGCGTCAGCTCGACTTCGAGTTCGCCGGCGAGGTACTGACGAGCGAATTCTTTGTTCTCCCCGACGTAGGACGCGGTGACTCGGCGCACTCGATGGGTGTCGAGCAAAATGCCAAGTCCGTGGGCGTCGATTCCGCAGTTGTTGGAGAAGATTTCGAGATTGCCGACGTCTGAGTCGGCCAGTGCCCAGATCAGCGCGTCGGGTATGCCGCAGAGCCCGAATCCGCCGACGGCGATCGATGCGCCGTCGGCGATGTCGGCGACCGCGTCTTCCGGTGTGGTGTACACCTTCGTTCCCATCAAAGTCCTCTTTCGCTGTGTTCCACACCGCCAAGTTTGTCAACGTGACTGTTGCTCACGGACCACGCGTTGTCAACATGAACGTTGACAACGACACCTGTGGATGTCAGGATTCGAAAGACGCTTGTCAACGTCCGCGTTGATTCTTGGAGAGAGGTACACATGCAAGACGAAGACGGCTACTTCAACCCGGATCGCTTGAGCGAGCAGGAAGTGCGGGCCGCGGTGGCCATCGCGAACGTGCCGGCGTTGCTCATGGTCGTTTATCAGACGACCGGCGACCCGAAATGGCTCGAGGAGCCCTATCGCCCGACCCGCGGAAAAGGTTTGGGGGACCATGATTCCGGCGGCTTGGCTCCCACATTGCAGGACGAGATACGCGAAAATGCTGTGGCTGCGATCCTGTCGCTCCAAGCCGGTCACGCACCGGCCATCCCGTCCCCATCGCCCGAAGACACGGTCCGGATGATGACAGTGTGCATGGGCGAACCCGTCGGCGACGAGTACGGTCCGATGCTTTCCCAGGAGCTCGCCCGCCGCGTTGCTCCCGACGCCCCCGAGATCGCGCTCGAGCCTGTGCAGCCACCGCCGGGCTTCAATGTGGTGCTGATCGGCACGGGCGTGGCGGGAATCGCGGCAGCCCAACAGCTCGAGGACATGGGCGTGGATTACGTCATCCTCGAGAAGCAACCCGAGTCGGGAGGCAACTGGTTCCAGAACACCTATCCGGGTGCCGGCGTCGACACCCCGAGCCACCTCTACTCGTTCTCGTTCGCGAAGAACGACTGGAACACACACTTCGAGTTGCGAAACGACTTGCAGCTCTACTTCACCCGAACGATGAAAGCTCTCGGCGGGCACGAGCGAGTGCGCTACGGCACCGAGGTTCTCAGCGCTGACTACGACGAAACCACCAAGCGGTGGAACGTCGCCGTCCGCAACGGGGCAGGCGAAGAAGAGGTCCTGAACGCGAGCGTGGTCATCAGCGCCGTGGGAGTCCTCAATCGACCAAAGCTACCCAATGTTGCTGGAATGGAGACTTTTTCGGGCATTCAGTTCCATTCGTCAGACTGGCCAGAGGGGCTCGAACTCGAGGACAAGCGCGTCGCCGTCGTCGGCACCGGAGCCAGCTCCATGCAGATCACACCGGCCATCGCAGATCGCGTCGAGCAACTGACCGTCTTCCAGCGATCGCCGCAGTGGGTCGCGCCATTCGAGAAGTTCCGAACACCAATTCCTCTGGAGCTGCGCCGGTTGATGCAGTCGTGCCCCGAGTATCACAGCTGGTACTGGATTCGGCTGTTTTGGCAGTTCGGCGACAAGGTCATCGAGTCCCTTCGCGTCGACCCCGCGTGGGAGCATCCGGAGCGTGCGGTCAACGCGCGCAACGACGCGCACCGCGAGTACTTCACGCGCTATATCACCGCACAACTCGGGGACCGTACCGACCTGCTGGACAAAGTCCTTCCGGACTACCCACCGTTCGGCAAGCGAATCCTGTTGGACAACGGGTGGTTCGCAGCGCTGCGCAAGGACAATGTGGAGCTGGTGAACGACGGAGTCGACCGAGTAACTCCCACCGGCCTTGTCAGCAGTGCGGGGGTCGAGTTCGACGCCGACGTCATCATTTGGGCCACAGGCTTCGAGGCCGCACGTTTCGTGTCGTCTCTCGATGTCCGTGGCATCGGCGGACTCTCGCTGCGACAGGCGTGGAACGACGATGACCCGAGGGCATATCTCGGTGTGTCTGTTCCCGACTTTCCCAACTTCTTCATGCTCGGCGGCCCGAACTCGTTCCCTGGCAGCGGCAGCTTCATGTTCTTCATGGAGGTCCAGATGCGTTACATCCGTGGACTTCTCACGGAGATGTTCAAGAACGACATCACCGCGATCGACGCCACAGCCGAGGCGAACGACCGCTACAACGAGCTCGTCGACACCACTCACGACAAGACGGTGTGGACCCACCGCGGAATGTCGACCTACTACCGCAACCGACACGGTCGAGTCGTGTTCGTGATGCCCTTCCTCAACGTCGAGTACTGGCAGATGACTGAACGGCCCGACCTCGAGAACTACACCAAGCGCTGACGACACGGCTGAGAGGGCGGGAACCGAAAGGTTCCCGCCCAAATAACTTGGCCCTCAACGCATGAATGCGACATTCACTCAGTCTGACTGAGTCAGTGCGACATTCATGCGGTAGCGGCCGGCGCGCAGGCGCGGTAGCCGCCCTGGAAGAAGATCAGGGGATCGTCGATCGCGTCGAGTTCCATGGCGTCGACCCGGCCGACGGCGATGTAGTGATCGCCCGCTTCGTGCACGGCATCGATCGTGCATTCGATCCACGCGAGAGCGTCGGTGATTCGGGGCAAGCCCGTCGCCGTGGGAGACCACAAAATATCGGCGAACTTGTCGGTGCCCTTTCGCGACAGCGCACGGCAGACGGCCTGTTGCCGTGAGCTGAGGACGTTGACGCAGAACCTGCCGTTCGCGCGCACGATCGGGAAGGTCGTCGAGGAACGGTCCGGCAGGAAGGCCACCAGCGGCGGGTCGAGCGACACCGAGGTGAACGAGCCAACGGCCATGCCGACGGGATTGCCGTTGCCGTCGAGTGACGTGATCGCTGTTACTCCCGTCGGGAAATGGCCGAGGACGTGTCGAAATCGGCTCCGTTCGACCGTCCGTGTCGGGTCGAGAATCGTCATCGAAGTCACCTTCCGAGAATGCATTGATCTGCGCTGCTCCCCTACGTCAATGGTCACACCGTTGAGTTTCCTTGTCAATGCTCGCGTTGATTCAATCTACGTCCGCGTTGACAATTGCCGCGATTCACGCGATGATCTACACGTACGTTGACGACAACGAGGAGAACCCGCCATGACCACTGCCCAGGACACGACAACGCGAGAACTAGCGGAGCTGTTGTCGATCAAGAAGATCGAGCGCGTTCTCTTCGACTACGCGTACTACCTCGATATGAACCTGCCCGACGATCTCGCTGCCCTGTTCACGGAGGATTGCTACGTCGCCTATGGACCGAACTTCGGCGCCGACGGTCGCAAGGCCTATCGCGAAACCCTCGATGGGATCGGAACCTTCTTCACCGCAACGAGCCACCACGTCTCCAACGTCGTCGTCGACTTCAGCGACGATCTGCGCTCGGCAAAGGTTCGATCGGTGTTGTATGCATGGCACCGCTACACCAAAGAGGGCAAGGCGGACGGGTACTTCTTCGGCCAGTATCACGACGAGTTCGTCTTCGACGACACCAGCGGTTGGCTGTTCACCCGACGCGAACTGCGAGCATCGGGCGTAACCGATTTCCATGTCAAGAAGCAGATTCCGATCGGCCGAGCGTCGGCATGACCTCCTCGACCGCAGTGGATGTCGAGTACGAGAACCTCCAGATCGAGCATCGAGGACCGATCAGTTGGATCGTGCTCGATCGCCCGACCAAGGCGAACGCGCTCTCCACTGCACTCCTGGACGAGTTCAGCCATGCACTGGACCGGCTGACGTACGAGGGTGGCCCCGTGATCGGCATCCGCGGTCGCGGGCGCGGCTTCTCTGCCGGCTACGACATCGACCAGGTAGGCAAGGTCGTAGCCGAACCTGATCCGGTCGCGGATCGAGAACGCCTCGCACGCAACATGAATCGATTCCTGGCCATCTGGGACCATCCCAAGCCAGTCATCGCCGCAGTACACGGATATTGCATCGCCGGCGCAACACAGATGTGCGTGTTCGCCGATCTGACGTTCGTTGCCGACGACGCGAAAATCGGGGAACCTGCCATGCCGCTCGGAGGGGGCTACATCGCTCCCGTCTGGGCACCGTTGGTCGGACCGAAACGTGCAAAAGAGCTAGCGTTTGTGCCCGGCAACACCATCGACGGAACTACCGCGGTCGAGTGGGGATGGGCGAATCATGCAGTCCCTGAAAGCGAGTTGATCGCTGCGGTAGAAACATTTGCAGCCAGAGTCGCCCGGACGCCCTCGGATGTGCTGCGGATCAAGAAACTCTCGATCAACCGCTCCATGGAAGCTATGGGCGTGCGTAACGCCGCGCAGAGCGGAGCGGAGATGGACGCATTGCTGCACCTGTCGCCGTCCGTGAAGCAGATCCGAGCATGGATCGCCGACGTCGGACTCAAAGCCGCTGTGGCGCACTACAAGCGCCCTGTCGGTCCCGAAGAACTCTACTAGACAAGGAAACTCCATGAGCTCAGGAATCGGATTCGCGGTCGATGGTCACATCGCGCGCGTCACCCTCGATCGGCCGAAGGCCCTCAACTCGATCAACGCCGAGATGGACCTCGCCTTGTTCGAAGCGTGGACCGAAATCAACAACAACCCCGACATTTGGGTCGCGGTGTTGTCTGCCACCGGCGAGAAGGCATTCTGCGCGGGCGCAGACGTCAGCGGTACCGGCGGCGGCGCAGGGCGCCGAATGGCCCTCGGCGGCGGACTCACAGGCGTCGGAGGGCCCCTGCTGACCCTTCGCAAGCCACTTGTTGCGGCGGTACAGGGCTACGCCATCGGCGGCGGCTTCGAACTCGCAATGTGCGCCGACATCATCGTTGCGGCCGACACCACGAAGTTCGGCATTCCCGAGACCAAGGTCGGGATCATCGGCGAGGCCGGCATCATGCACCGGGCGATTCGTCAACTCCCCCACCACATCGCGTTGGCCATGATCCTGACCGGCGATCGCATCGACGTGCATCAAGCGGAGCGCTACGGACTGGTGAACGAGGTCGTTCCATACGAAAAGCTCGATGAGACTGCGACCCTGTGGGCCGAGCGAATTGCGTCCGCATCACCGCTGGCAGTACAGGCAGCAAAGGACGCCGTGCTCTCCCGTGCGGGCTGGCCGCTCGAGACTGCTCTGGCGACGCGGTACGAGCCAATCGAGGCGTACGAGTACAGCGCTGACCGACTCGAAGGGCGTAAAGCATTCGCGGAGAAGCGAAATGCTGTGTGGACCGGCCGCTAGCGCTTGACCGCTCCGTCGAAGAAGATCGCGCAGAACGCGTCGATGGTTTGGCGAGCGTCGGTCTTGCGCATACCTGGCTTGAGCCACCGGTGCGTCCAGTTGATCATCCCGAACAGCGCTTTCGCCATCAACGTCACCGACACGTCGGCGCGAAGCACACCGTCGTCCACGCCTTGCTGTAGGACGTCGGTGACAATGGTTTCGAAGCGCTTCGTCTTGCGCGCCATGTCTCTGGCCCACGCCGTGTTCTCCAAGCTCAGCTTCGCCATGTCTTCCTGGATGTAGAGAAAGACATAGGGATAGTGCTTCTCGTACGACATCAACTGTTGCTCGACCAGGGCACGCAGCTTGTCCGGTGCCGATCTGTCCGACGCAGCGATCTCGGACGCCACCGCGACGTTCTCGTTCAGCACTCCGATGAGGATGTCGTGGAAAAGCGCTTGAAAAAGTTCCTTCTTGCTGGCGAAGTAGTAGTAGATCGACGCGCGATCGGTCCCGAAACGCTCGGCGATGTCGTTGAGGGTCGCCGCCTCGAATCCCTTCTCCTTGAACACTTCTGCGGCAAGCCCCATGAGTTCTGCCCGCTTCGCCTGGTAGCCGGGACTGTTCTCGGTTTGAGCGCTGCTTCTGCGCTTGCTCATGCCACTGGAGGTCGTCGAGGAGGTAGCCACGACACAGGATTCTACAGGCCGACTACATCAACGTTGACGTAATCCACCTGCGCGTTGATCAGCGAACGCCCTGGGACGATGGCGCCTTCTCGGCGATGGCCAAGGCCTCACGCACGGCAAGGGCGCCGGCGCCGAGGCGCAACGCATTCGCTAAGTGAAACCGGAACGCGGGCAGGTAACGGTGGCCGGGCGTTGCGTCGCACGCCATCGACACAAGCTCCTTTGTCAGCGCCGGGACAGTCTTGCTCTGCCACGGGACCGAACAGAACTCGAAAAATGCCGCGAAGGCTTCGGGCGACATCCGCAGTAACGCGTCGAGAAAGCCCGGGACTGCCACTTCGGCTCTGGCCCAATACGAATCGTCTCCGACGTAGTGTGCCCACAGCTCGCGATCTGCCGCCACCGGAGCGGCAGGGTCCTGCTCTGCGGCAATACGCGCCAGCTGCCTCGACGACTCGAAGAACGTGTGCATCCCGATTGCGGCCACCACGGTGAGCACCTCGTGGACCTGCGCCGGCGTGGCGCCCGCGGCCAGTGCCAATCTGATGTACCGCTCACTGCCTTCGGTATCCATCGTGGTGACCACAGCCCTGACGGAAAGCCCGATCAGCGCGGCGGTGAGGTCGTCCAGTCCGTCACCGTCGGCCACTTCTCGCAGCACGTCCTCCGCGACCCCGCGGATCTCGGCCGACGTGACGACGGCCTCGGTCATGAAGCGGGACTCATACTTTCGCTTCTGTCGCGAAGGATCGCGCGCAACCCTCGCTTGTTGATCTTGGTTGCAGATATCGGCCACTCCCCTGCCGCGACGAAGTAGACATCACGCGGGATCTTGTAGCGACCGATCTTTCCCTGGCAGAACGACATCAACTCGTCTGCGGTGAGGTCGTGCCCCTCGCGGATCTCGACGAACGCGATCGGCACTTCGTCGAGACGTTCGTCGGGACGACCGATGACTGCGGAGTTGAGCACAGCAGGATGTTCGCACAGGAAGGACTCGATTTCGATGGCGGCGACGTTTTCGCCACCGACCTTCAGCATGTCCTTGAGTCGGCCGTGGAATACCAGGCATCCCGATTCGGTCCGGCTGTATAGATCGCCGGTGTGCAGCCACCCTTCGCTGTCGAGCGCTTCCGCCGTCTTCGCTGGATCCTTGTAATAGCCGTCTGTGACGCAGAACCCACGCACGAGAATCTCACCGGGGACGTCGATCGGTTGTTCCCGACGAGTGACGGGGTCGACGATGCGCACCTCGATCCCCGGTGCGGGCTTGCCCTGAGCGTTGGACCGGTCCTCGAACGTCTCGGTCTCATCGCTGAGAGCGTAGATTCCGCCGGTCTCGGTCATGCCGCACGCAGCGACGAGTTCGGCTCGCGGAAAAAGCGTCTGGGTCTCGGCGATCAACACACGCGGACCGATCAGAAAGACATAGCGCACCGAATCCAGCACTGCTGCATCGAAACTCGGATGACTGGTCAACATCTGCATGGGACCGGGGAACCAGGGCCAGATCGTCGTCGGTCGCTCCCGCACCATGAGTTCGATCGCTCGACCTGGCTCGAAATAGGTGTCGGTGAGGTAGGTACCGCCCGCTCCCATGGCTCCGATGAGCGGCGCGAGGGCTGCGATGTGAAACATCGGTCCGCCACCCCAGCTGACGTGTCGTGTCTCGGTCACCAGTCGGTGTCGTGCACGGAACACCGGTCCACGAGTGATCGCCTCGTGAGTGAGCATGCAGCCCTTGGGATTCGCCGTCGTACCCGACGTGTAGAGGATTGCGGCCACGTCGCGGACACGTACCTGCATGCGCCGACGGTCGACCTCGTCGACGGCGACACGGGCGGCGGCGAGATCGAATGTCGAGCGGGAGACGAACCCTGCGCGTTCGTCCCCCTTCAGCAAGATCGCCGCGCGCAATCGAGGCGCCTCGGGCACAGCCAAGGACCGGCCGTGGTCCGCTGCGCGCAGCGACGGTAGCGCCTCGTGCATCACGTCGACGAAGTCGATGTAGTCGTTGTCTCCCGAAACGGTCAGGAGGGCAGTCAAATCCGCGTTCTCGACGATATAGCCGAGTTCGGCGGACTTGTGCCTCGCGTTGAGAGGGACCACGACGCATCCTGCCAAAGCCGCGCCGAAGAATCCCTCGAGGAACTCGATTCCGTTGTGCGCCAACAGACCGACGTTGTCCCCGGCTTCGACGCCGAGGCCGATGAGACCTCGTGCCACCCGTATCGATCGGTCGTAGACCTGCGCGTAGGTATACCGACTCTCGGGGAAGACGATCAGATCGCGATCAGGATGGTCAGTGGCTCCTCGACCGAGTAGGTCCGCGAGGGGCGAGATCTCGCTCCAGTAAGCGTTGTTCGACATCAGTGCACCAACATCTTCCGGGCCTGCTGCACGTCGTTGTTCAAGGCCGCAATCAGTTCTTCCTTCGATCCGAAAGCTGTCTGCGAGCGGATCCAGCCGACCAATCGAACCGTCAACTCTCTGTCGTACAGGTCGCCCGTGAAGTCGAGCAGGTGCGCCTCGAGAAGCCTGCGACCGGCGTTTCCGTAGAAGGTGGATCGCCGTCCGATCGACACGGCCGCGGAAACGGTCCGGCCATCGTCGAGCTCACAACGCGCTGCCCAGACTCCGTCGGCGAGGAATTTGCTCGACGCCGCCGAACCGTCGTTGTCCAATTCGATATTCGCCGTAGGGAACCCAAGAACCCGACCACGTTGGTCCCCATGTTGGACCAGTCCCGTCACCACTGGCGCGTCGGAAGCGCGTTCGCCCTGCTCGACGAGTTCGACGGTCGTGTAACCGATGGTGCGGACGATTTCGGCCACGTCGGCGTCGACCGCTGCCATGTGGCGAGCGTTGTCAGACAAGGACTGCCGCTCCGAGTACCGCTCGACCACCACCGTTCCGTGGCCGTGCCGCGCGACCGATTTCATCGCCGTTGCCAAGGAGTCGGCCAGGCCCAGCGAACCCACGTCGGCGGCGTCTTCGCGATGGCGAACGACTTGCGGTGCAGTGTCGTGGCCGTTGACGTCGGCGACGGTGTAGGCCACGAAGTCGGTACCGGTGACATCGCTGTGAAAGCCCCTCGCCACATACGGGCCGAAAGTCGTGGCTCCGTTGTGCCGGAACGTTGCTCGCACCGCAGTTTCGGTCGCTCGGCGATAGGCCACGACATCGTCGATGAACAGCCAGGCCAACTTGTGTCGGGCCGCAAAGTCGTTGGCCTCCTGCGGGTTGGCCATTCGAGTCTCATCTGCGACGGACACCAGTGCGGTGTAGGCGCCCGCGCTCATAACCCCAGCCAAGCGCGTCAAATCCGTGGCCGCTTCTGCCGCACCGATCTTGCCGAGCACGCCGCCGGGGTGTGCTCGCGCTGGCATGACATGCCCGGGACGGGTGAAAGTCGCTGGCAGACTGTGCGGATCGGCCAGGAGCCGTAGCGTGCAAGCTCGATCGATTGCCGAGATTCCAGTCCCGGAACCGTCAGCGGTATCGACCGACACCAGGTAGTCGACGGAACTGCTTCCACTGCACAAGGTCGACATCGGTGACAGGCCGAGCCGATCGGCATCGGCTCCGGTCACTGCTGCGCAGATCAATCCCGAACCGTGCCGGACCATGAAGGCAATAGACGCGGTCGAGGACTTCTCGGCTGCGGCAAGCAGATAGCTGTCTTGGTCGGCTGTACCGCCGATGAGCACGATCGAACGACCTGCGGCCACATCGGCCAACGCCTGCTCGACTCGCGCGATGGGTGTTCGCATGTCGCTCAATCCTTTTCGGAGAAGTTCTTGGTGATCCGCTGGGGTGGGCGCTGTGCAACCCACCCCAGCGGAGGTATTTCGTTTCTATTGCGCGAGCATTCCGGCATCGACGAGGTGTTCGGAGCCCGTGATGTAGGACGACTCGTCCGAAGCGAGGAACAACACGAGGTTGGACACTTCCTGCGGATCGGCGATGCGCCCCAGCGGGATCTGAGCCAACGCGTCGCCACCCTCTTCATTGGTGGCTTCCACCATCATCGGAGTCTGGATGAATCCCGGATGGACAGAATTGACCCGAATGTTCTTGCGTCCGTATTCGACTGCCGTCGCCTTCGTCATCCCGCGGACCGCGAACTTGCTGGCAACGTACGCCAGATTGGGAAATCCGTAGTTCGCGGCCATTCCGGCGATCGACGAGATGTTCACTATGGAACCGATACCTGCCCGCTCCATAGACGGCAGGACCGCCTTCATCCCGAAGAACACACCGTCCTGGTTGATTCGGCAGACGTTCCGGTAGTCGTTCTCGGTCAAGTCTGCGGTGGCCGCCAACGGACCGAGTACACCCGCATTGTTCACCAGAACATTGATCTCGCCGAACGCGCTGACACCGCTCTCGACGACCGACTTCCATGAATCCGGTTGCGTCACATCGTGATGCACGAAGATCGCGTTGTCTTCCAACTCTGCCGCCAGCTTCTCACCGGCCTCGTCTGAGACGTCGGCGAGGATGACCTTCGCCCCCTGTGCGACGAAGGTCCGCGCATGGGACGCACCCATTCCGCGAGATGCGCCGGTCACGAGGGCAACTTTGCCTTCCAAACGATTCGACATGACGACCTAGACCGAAACCGGTGTCGGCAGGGAGATTCGGGGTGCGACTTCCTTGGCGATGAGCTCGAGGGAGTTGAACCACGGAGCCGGGTCCTCGGAGTAGTCGTGTGACTCGACCTGGAGGGTGCCCCAGCCGCCGCTGGCCTCGAACAAGGTGCCGATCTTCTCGACGACTGTGTCCGGTGATCCCACACAGAAGACGTTGTCGACGATCCATTCGAGGTTGACGTCGGACTTGTGAGCGCCGGCGTCCTTGATGAATCCGTCCATCATGCCGAAGCGCCACCAGATCGGGATCAGGTATCGCTCGAAGCAATGCCCGATCGGACCCTCCATGACGAGTCGCTTGGCTTCCTTGTCGGTGTCGGCGACGAAGACCGTCTGCGACACGTGGTAACGCGAGCGGTCCGCGACGTGACCGTTGGCTTCGGCTGCAGTGGAATAGGTTTCCCAGTGTGTCTTGAGAGCGTCGAGACCGGAGAAGATCGACATCGGCCGGAATCCTCGTTCGCCTGCGAACTTCATCGACGGCGACTTGGCGCTGAATCCGGTCACTGCGATCTCCGGCGCACCGCCCCATGGGCTGAAGTCGGCGAGCATGTGCTGGTCGTCGCCCTCGTCGCCGTGCAGCTCTTCCGGGTAGCCGGCGTTCCAGAACTGGCCCTCGTAGAAGAAGGGGTCACGCTTCCAGATCTTCTCCATGATCTCGAGGGACTCACGGACCATCTTGTTGGTGAACTCGGTGTCCTCACCGTTCTTGATGCCGTGAATGTAGGTGGACTGCGGGTACGCACCAGCACCCACTCCGAGGAAGTACCGGCCCTCGAGAATCTGCGAGAGCCAGCCGATCATGACGGCGAGCTTCGCCGGATTGTGGTGGGGCAGAATGTGTGCCATCGGAGCAAACTTGATCCGCTCGGTCTGGCGGGCGGCCGCCGCGATCACCAGCTCCGGTGCGGGGATGTTCTCCCAACGCTGGGAGGAGTGCTCGGAGTACATGACGGAGTCGAAGCCGATTTGATCGGCGACTATCGCCTGCTCGACACACCAGTCGAACGTCTGGCGCGAGGTGTGCTCTGGGCGCATGTACGGGTGGACGATGAGTCCGGTTTCCATTGCCATGATTATTTGCCTTTCTGTGGAACTACTCAGACGTAGAAGATGTCGTATGCGTGCTTGGTGTCCATGTACTCCTTGACGGACAGGATTTTCCCGTCGCGGAACTCGAACAAGAAGTGGTAGGCGTTCTGATAGACCTTGCCGTTCTTCAACTTTGCGTACGACGTGGCTTCGACAGCGACCTTGTCGCCTTGCGCGATCGCACCGGTCGGAGTGACCTCCAGTGCGCCGTCCTCGTACACGGTGGTGACCCCGCTCAAGAGCGCACCGAGACCCTCCTTGTCGTAGGTCCCCGACATGCCCTCGATCCCGCCGGAGACCCAGTAGGTCCCCTCGGGGTGGAGGGTGTCGAGGATCTGCGCCACGTCACCCGTGGAGAAGACTTTCGCGAAATTGTTCGCTGCCTCGATGTTCTGTTCCGGCGTGCTCATTGGTTACTCCGTCTGTTCGACAAGTTCGCTCGTCTATGACCTGCATCACTGTCCATCGTTGCGATTCACCGCAAAACCGTAGAAATACTCGGTTCGCGAACTCGGGTAGAACAGCACTGAATCCCCTGCTCACAGGGCTAGCCGGACAACGCGAAGTCAGTTGTTGCGCGTCAATACGAACGATGTCACATGTTGACCAGGCGGCCGATGGCGTGCACTATCGACCAGGTGACGCCGGTCACAAGTAAGAAATCGACAGAGCCGAGACACCGAGTGAACTCCGACGAATGGCGCCAGATCGTCGACCTCAGGAACGAGGGCGAGTCGGTCTCAGCGATCGCCACCACCCTGGGCATATCTCGCAACACGGTGCGTCGAGCACTGACTTTCGAGACACCGCCGCGCGACCACCGACCACGATCCGGATCGTTGGCGGATTCGCTCGCGCCCGCGATAGGCAGGCTTCTCGATGTCAACCCGAATATGACTGTGGCTCAATTGCATCGAGAGTTGCAGTGGAATGGATCGCGCAACACACTTGCCCGCGCCGTCGAGCGGGTCAGGGCCGAACGCGCTGCGCTGACACCGCAGGCTGCGGCTGGGCAGTCCTCGAACATTCCGCACTTCGCAACCAGTTTCGTCGGGAGAAAGGACGATTTACGAAGTCTGCGTGCGATGCTCGGCGAGAGCCGACTCGTCACCATCGCCGGTCCGGGTGGTATCGGTAAGACCCGACTCGCCGCCGAGGCAGCATCGGAGTATCGGCGGGCATTCGCCGATGGCGTTCGATTCATCGAGCTCGCATCGCTACGGAGCAAATCGCTACTGCCGCAAGCGGTTCTGGACGGCCTTGGGTTCGGCGACACCGATCTGCCGGAACACAGCGTGCTCGAATCACTTGTCGGGTCCGTTCGTGACAAGAAGCTGCTGATCGTTCTCGACAACTGCGAGCACGTGATCTCAGCCTGCGTCGAGCTGATATCGCTGATCCTCAGAAGCACCGTCGACGTCAAGATCTTGGTAACCAGTCGCGAGGTACTGACCGTTCCGGACGAGCACGTCTACGTCTTGGAACCGTTGTCCACCGAAAACAACAGCGCGGCAATCGAATTGTTCGAGAATCGAGCATCCGCCGCGATTGCCGGGTTCACACTGAACGACGCGAGTCGAGATGCAGTCCGGCGGGTGTGTATTCAGCTCGACGGAATTCCACTCGCCATCGAACTCGCCTGCGCACGGTTGACCGCGCTGTCGGTCGACGATCTAGCCGCACGGCTCGACGACAGACTCGCACTGCTGACCGTCGGAAATCGTGGCGGCCCGGACCGACACCGCAGCTTGAATGCAACTGTCGAATGGAGTTACGACCTGTGCAACTTGCGCGAACAGGCACTCTGGTCTCGACTGTCGATTTTCGCCGAGGGATTCGATCTCAAAATGGCCGAAACTGTATGCGCGAATGCCACAGTGGAAGCCGGTCAGGTGCTGGACGTTATCGCCGGCTTGGTCAGCAAATCGGTTCTGCTACGAGACGGCAGCAGTGGTACCGTCCGATTTCGCATGCTGGAGACCCTTCGACATTTCGGAGCGAGCAAGCTGACGCCGGATGACGCGGCACAACTCCGTTGCGCCCACCTTCGATGGTGTTCGACTCTGGTCGAGTCCGCACGAAGCAAATGGACTGGCAGCGAACAGGAACGAGTCAGCAACCGGCTCCGCGAAAACCGAGCCAACCTGAGACTCGCACTACAGACTGCGCTGAGTAGTCCGACCGACGAATCGATCGAGTTGGCATCGGATCTAATTGCAACGTGGTTCTTGTGGTCGTCGGCTTTCTCCATCCGCGAGCATCGGATGTGGATCACGCAATTCTTGAAGCTCACGACACTCAGCAACGCCCGCATCGGCCAACTCGAGGCAACAATGGGCGTCCTCCAGACGATGCAGGGTGACCGCGCCCAGGCGGCTCGAACCCTCGAATCTGCCGTCCGGCGTGCAGAATTGGCGAACGACGACGCGACGCTGGCATTTGCGCGCCAGACACAGGGTCTCAACACCTACCTCGGCGGTGATTTCGAAGGCGGCGAACGTCACCTCGACGAGGCGCTCGCGCTCTACGATCGGATCCCCGACGGCACTGCCCTCATGTGGACTGCGCACATCGAGATGGGCATGTTGTGCAGTTCCAACGGCGAGACACTACGCGCTGCAAAGCATTTCGAGCTGGTTCACGAACAAGCCTCGGCCACAGGCGAGAAGTGGATGTTGTCCTACTCGGTCTACGGGCTTGGCCTTGTTGCTCTCGTCAAGGGTGAATTCGAGGAGGCAATCCGGCTCGCGACACTCAGCCTCGGCCTCAAGCGCGCATTCGACGACACCGTGGGAACAACGCTTGTGACAGATCTGCTGTCGTGGGCAGAGGCAGCGGCAGGCTCCAACGAACGTGCAGCCGTACTCCTCGGGGCGGCATCGTCGATGTGGGATTCGTTCGGGATGCAGCTCTACGGTTCACAGCACTGGGTCGAGCGACGCGAAGTGTACGAAGCGCGTGCGCGAAAGTCCCTCGGCAATTCGACCTACACACAATCGCGCCAACAGGGCGCCACGATGTCGCGGGCCCAGGTGATCGCCTTCGCACTCAAAGAAGAGCGGGATCAGCGTGCCGACCCTCGATCGACCGCGACATCGGAACTCTCTCCGCGTGAACGCGACATAGCCTCATACGTTGCACAAGGGCTCTCCAACAAGGAGATTGCCAACCTCATGGTGCTCTCGGTTCGGACCGTCGAAGGCCACGTTGCGCACGTGCTCCGGAAGTTGGGGATTACTCGCCGCCAACAAGTAGTCAACGCGCTCACCGACACCGCCGGAAGGTTCTGAGATGGGCGACGACGGACCAGCCAAGTTTGCCGAGGACCTTGCAGTCGGCACGATCATCGACCTCGGCACCTATTCGGTCACACACGGCGAGATCATTGCATTTGCCACTCAATGGGATCCGTTGCCATTCCACATCGATCAGGCAGCCGCGGAGAGCGGCTACTTCGGTGGTCTAATCGCAAGCGGCATACACTCTCTCGCGATCTTTCAACGGCTCGCTGCGCTCGGTGCATACCGGCACTGGTCGATCATCGCCGGCCGAGCTCTGCGCGATGTCGAACTTCGTCGGCCGGTTCGGCCAGGAATAACGCTTTCCGGCTCGATCAGAATCGATGCGGTGACCCCCACACGGCCCGATCGCTCGGCCGTGACCACAACTGGTTTGCTCACCGCGGCCGGGGAGACCGTGCTGTCATCGGTCACCGATTCGATTGTGCGAAATCGTCCTGAGGTCTAGTTCGGTGGAGTGCCACGGCCTCGCCAACCGAGACCGATCACCTTGCGCCTCGGCCTAGGGAGGTGCCCGCTGCTCGCTCGCCTGGCGGCCAGTCGCCGCTCAGGAGTTCGCGTGGGCGTTTGCGCAGGCCGGGCAGATGGTCACCTCGGTACCGACGACCCAGCCGTTGATCTGGGCGTCGGCGCGCGGGTGGCGATAATCGGTGGCGAAGCGACGTTCGCAGTAGTTGCACTGCAGCGAGCTGGTGTGGTCGGTGTGGTCCATGACGGTCGCGGGCGTTGTTGTCGGGTGGTTGGTCAGCGCCGTGGCCGGTGGCGGCGCTTTCGTTGTCGCGGTACATCATTGGAAAATTTTCGGTTGTCGACTCTTGATTCAGTCTAGATCCAGTGTCACAATAAATCTATGCCGGTTACCACAGATAAGTGGTGACATCGATACTAGATCGAATTATTGGAGGTGGCGACGATGTTGATGCGTACCGACCCGTTCCGAGATCTCGACCGCCTGACCCAGCAGGTGTTCGGCACCTCGGCCCGACCGACGGTCATGCCGATCGACGCCTGGCGCGAGGGCGACGAATTCGTGGTCGAATTCGACCTGCCCGGCATGAAACCGGACTCGCTGGATCTCGACATCGAGCGCAACGTGATCACCGTGCGAGCCGAACGTCCGGACGTGGACACCGACCGGGACATGATCGCCGCCGAGCGACCGCGTGGCGTATTCAGCCGCCAACTGTTCCTCGGCGAGCAACTCGACACCGACCGAATTCAGGCCGACTACACCGACGGCGTTCTGCGCTTACGAATTCCGGTCGCAGAGCAGGCCAAGCCCCGCAAAATCGAGATCGCACACCGCAACGGCCGACGGGCAATCGACGCCTGACCGGCGCCAACTCGACCAGCGTGGGAGTGAGCACGATGACTCGCATGAACTGCCAGTCCGGTATCGGCGCGATCACCGGTGCCGAGCAGTTATGGCGCCTGGATCCCGACGTCGCTGCGTTGTTCGACGACATCGACGAGATCCTGTGCGAGGCGCTCGCCCGGCGACCGTGCCCACCCCCATCGCCGCCGATCACCACCGCTATCGATCCGCTCCCACGCGGCCTCGTCCCGCCGAGCGATGCGTCGCAGCCGTACAGCCGCAGGAGAAGGCACCACACCCGCGCAACCCAGCGCGCACCCCCGGCCGACGACAACCAGATACCGAACCTCGTACCGCGACACACACGAAAGGCAGGCGAGAACAGCACACCGACACCGCACTCATGGAGGCCGTGGCACCACCCCGCATCCCACACATCTCGGCGCTGAACCCTCATGCCGACCATCCCACGGTCCGGCTCCGGTAGCGCACCGCCACACGGCAATACCAACTGGTCGGGGTCGCGCCACGGCCCCATTTCCCTTCACCCCCTCGAGCAGAGCAGTGCATTCAACCAGCGGCGCCAGCGCACCGCTCCCTCGAGCAGGTCCAGCGGTTGCAGATCAGGCACGGCGCCGCGCACGAGCACCTGGGAGGAGCGCGCGATGACCATTCTCGATCCGATTCCCACTGCAGCCGAGGCCGACCTCGCCGAGCAGGCAGCGCAGGTCGTCGATAGCGACGACCCCGACATCGACTACCCCCACCAGACACACCGCACCCGAATCTTCGACATCGACGATCCAGATTGCATCGACGTCACGTCACCGACCGCGACCAACGACGCGCACCAGGTCGCCGCGGTCTGGCCCGATCCAAGCCCCCTCGATGCCTGGTGGCACCACGTCATGACCCACACCGGCAGGTAACACGGCGACGGCCGAAGCCACACCGGCTCACATTGGGAGCTGCCAGTTTTGCTTACAGGTGGCGTAGTCCGTGGTGCGTTGATGTGCGGGCCTTCCGATGCCGTCGGCGATTGCGCGCAGCTCGGCAACGGATCTCGCGCTGCCATGCCGTGAACCAGCCATCCTGGAGATCGTTTCTTCCATCAGAGTCCCGCCGAGGTCGTTGGCGCCGCCCTGCAGCATCATCTGCGTGCCCGTCGTGCCCAATTTCACCCAGCTGGTCTGGATGTTGGAAATGCGGCCGTGCAACATTATGCGGGCCAACGCGTGCACCGCCCGATTGTCGCGGATAGTCGGGCCAGGTCTGGCCGCCCCCGCCAGGTACAGCGGGGAACTCTGATGCACGAACGGCAATGGCACGAACTCGGTGAATCCGCCTGTCTCGTCTTGGATCCCACGCAGCACTCGCAGATGCCCGACCCAATGTTTCGGGTTGTCGACGTGGCCGTACATCATCGTCGAACTCGACCGCAATCCGACCTGGTGAGCCGTCGTGACCACTTCCACCCATGCCGCGGTCGGCAATTTGCCTTTGGTCAAGATCCACCGGACATCGTCGTCGAGAATCTCAGCAGCGGTACCCGGAATGGTATCGAGTCCCGCGGCCCGCAGTTCGAGGAGCCAGTCCCGAATGCTTTGGCCACCACGGGAAGCCCCGTTGACGATCTCCATCGGACTGAACGCATGCACGTGCAGCGACGGCGCACGCGCCTTCACCGCGCGCACCAGGTCCGCGTAGCCGGTGACCGGCAACTCCGGATCGATACCACCTTGCATGCAGATCTCCGTCGCGCCTTCGACGTGCGCCTCCCACGCCCGATCGACGACGTCGTCGATCGACAACGTGAACGCATCGGCGTCGCCCTTGCGCTGCGCGAAGGCGCAGAAGCGGCAACCGGTGTAGCAAATGTTGGTGAAATTGATGTTCCGGTTTACGACGTAGGTGACGGTGTCGCCCACCACATCCCGGCGCAGCTCGTCGGCGAGCGCAACCACCGCTTCCAGCCCCCGTCCGTCGGCGGTGGCGAGCGCAAGGTACTCGTCGTCGGAGCAGCCGCCAGGGTCGCGTTCGGCCGACCGCAGTGCGGCAACCAGGTCCGTATCGAAGCGTTCGGGCGCCTGCAGCGACAAGACCTGCTCCCGTACGGTCTCCCAATCGCCGAACGCATTGGAAATGTCGCTGCGGGTATCGGTATGGCGACCGTCGGTGTCGATAGCCGAATGCAGGTCGGTCCGACCGACCGATTCCCATGCTTCGTCGGGCTCCTGCCAACGCAGGCCGACGGGTTTGGTGTCGAGTTTCGCCAGTCCCGTCGCCGGATCCGCCAACGCCCGGACGTGCGCGATGATCCGGGGATCGATCCACGGCTGCCCGGCGAGCACGTATTTCGGCTGTGCAGCAATGCGTTCGGTCAACACGAAACCCGCAGCGGCAGTGATGTCGGCGAGTGTGTCCAGGTTCGGCCAAGGTCGCTCAGGATTCACATGATCAGGAGTCAATGGTGAGACACCGCCCCAATCGTCGACTCCCGCACCGATCAACGCAATGCACTCCTCGTTCGAGACGAGATTCGGTGGCGCTTGGATGCGCATGCCCGGACCGAGCAGCAGTCGGGCGACCGCGATCGTTGCCAAGAACTCTTCCAGCCCAGCATCCGGCACATCCCGCATTGCGGTGTCGCCCTTGGCCAGAAAGTTCTGGATGATCACTTCCTGCACATGACCGAATGCTTTGTGCGACTTGCGGATAGCCATGATCGATTCGACTCGGTCGGTCAGAGTCTCACCGATGCCGACGAGTATCCCCGTAGTGAACGGCACGCTGAGCCGGCCTGCGTCGGTAATCGTGCGGAGCCGAACCGCGGGATCCTTGTCGGGACTTCCATAGTGGCATTGCCCTTGTTCGGTGTGTAACCGCCTCGACGTCGTCTCTAGCATCAAGCCCATCGACGGCGCGACCGGCTTGAGCCGCGAGATCTCTTGCCAACTCAGCACTCCCGGGTTCAGGTGGGGCAGCAGGCCGGTCTCCTCGAGCACGCGAATAGACATGGCGCGGACGTAATCCAGCGTCGACGCGTAGCCACGCGAATGGAGCCACTTCTCAGCCTCGGGCCACCGGCCTTCCGGCCGGTCACCGAGGGTGAACAGCGCTTCCTTGCACCCGAGTTCCGCACCGCGTCTGGCAATCTGGAGCACTTCGTCTGGATCGAGGTACATTCCTTGGCCGTCGGCGCGCAGCTTGCCGGGCACCGTCACGAAGGTGCAGTAGTGGCATTTGTCGCGGCACAACCTGGTCAATGGGATGAAGACCTTGCGCGAATAGGTGACCTGTTTCGGTCGGCCTTCAGCCTCTAGGCCGGCGTCGCGCACCCTGGCCGCCGACGAACACAGGTCGACAAGATCGGCGGCCCGCGCCTGCAGCAGAACAGCGGCTTCGTCGACGTTGAGAGTCGCTCCGTCCCGCGCACGCCGCAGCGCCCGACGGATTCCGGCAGTCGAGGGCACATCGATCAGCACGCTGTAGCTCCAATTCGCAGGTCTTCGAAGTACCGGGCCAGAACCTCCGCCGTTGCGCGACCGACGCCGAGTTGCGCGACGGCCTCGAGGTGCTCCGTGAGGTCGACATCGCGCACAAGGCCGGGACAGTCGTCGACGTCCAATGCGGCGTGCCCTGCTTGCGTGTGTGCCCGATGGGAATTGGGGCCGAATGCCGGATGCAGCCTGCTACTCGACGCGAATAGCGCCGTGGTGCCGAGTTTGTCGCGGTCTGGAACGTAGCTGGATTCGAACTCCGCGGCGCGCGAGCACGCAGTGGAGAATTCTGCGGGTGTCAGCGCCGGCAAGTCTGCCATCACCACTGCGATATCCGAACGAGGCGCCGCCGCGCGAATAGCCGCGGCGCCGGTATGTAGCGCTTCGTTGAGCCCGCGCGGTGTGTGCGTGACAGACACGTCCGGCAGCACGGAAAGGCTCTGTCGCACAATGTGATCGTCGGTGAGGACCAGGATCATCGCGATGTCCGCGCATTGGCTGACTGCCGCGATCGTGTCCTTGGCAAAGGCTATGGCAAAGGCAGAACGTAGACCGCCGACGTCCAGCCTCGTTTTGGCGTGCGTAAGCCGCTTGACGGGAAGCAGTACGGACCGCATATTCGCTCCTACTCATCTGGCTGTCATCGCTAGATCGTCGTTCGACCTCGACGACGCTGACCGCTCCGCGGGAGCAATTCGAGAGCGCGCAGCCGGGGTGCGAGATCGTTCTCGAACAAGGTGAGGAATCGGCGTTGGTCGCGCCCCGGCGCGTGGAAGACGAGGTGGTCGAAGCCGGCGTCGATGTAGGGCTTGACCGCGGCGACCACCTCGTCGGGATCGGAGCCGACGATCCACCGCTTCGCGACTTGTTCGATCGGCAGCGCGTCCGCGGCCGCTTCCATGGTGATCGGGTCGTCGATGGTGTGCTTTTGTTGTGGCGTCAACGACAACGGCGCCCAGAACCGTGTATTGCTCAGTGCCAGTTCAGGATCCCTCTCGTAGGAAATCTTGATTTCGATCATCCGATCGATGTCACCAGCCGGCTGGCCGGCGGCCTCCGCACCTTCGTCGACTGCAGGTAGCAGCTTGTCTGTGTAGAGGTCCATGCCTTTGCCGGATGTACAGATGAAGCCGTCGCCCGACTCGCCCGCATAGCGTGCGACGACGGGTCCGCCGGCGGCGATGTAGATCGGGATGCCACCCTCGGGGACGTCGTAGATCGACGCACTCTTAGTGCGGTAGTACTCGCCGCGGAAATCCACGCGTTCGCCCTGCCACAATTCGCGCATGAGAGCCACGGCCTCACGCAAGCGTGCGAAACGTTCCTTGAACGCTGGCCATTCACCGACGTACCCGGTCGCGATCTCGTTGAGCGCCTCACCTGTTCCGACACCGAGCATGATCCTGTCGGGGTACAGACACGCCATCGTGGCGAACGCTTGCGCGACGACGGCTGGGTTGTAGCGGAAAGTAGGCGTCAACACCGATGTGCCGAGCTGGATTCGCTCGGTGCGCTCGCCGACCGCAGTCATCCACGAGATCGAGAACGGCGCGTGCCCGCCCTTGTGGCGCCACGGCTGAAAGTGATCGGAGACTGTCGCCGATTCCATACCGTGTACTTCGGCCAACACGCCCAATTCGACCAACTCGCGGGGTCCGAACTGCTCGGCCGAGGCCTTGTAGCCCAGCTTCAGCGCGCGCATAGGCAGAGCGGGGTGCGCCGGCTGCATTCGGTCGTACTTGCAAGAGTCCACGACACAATCCGTTCTGCCGTAATGCTTTTCGTCGTTGATGGTTGGTGTTCGCGCACGACGATGCGGGTCGAACACCCGCCTCATCGAGGCCGGGCGCGACTATTCGCGCGAAAGACGTTTCTAAGCAACAGATTTAGAACAGCCGAGCGACCCTCACAAGCTGTCTAGACCAAGTGTCGCGAGCGCTGCGCACGTGAGTTCCGCCGGGAACTGCTTGTATTGCCGCAGATGTGGAATCCGCACGCAATCGTCGATGATCGTCTTGGCTGCCCGGACCAGCGTCGAGGCACGTGTGTCGGGCAGTTCGGGGCGGGCAACCGACATCCAGCGTTGCCACTCCGAAATGTAGTCGGCTTGAACGCGATCGAAGCGCTCGACGACCGGACCGGGGAGGTAGAGCCGTTCGGTGAGTGAAACAGCCAGCAGATCGGTCGCCTCGAGTGCTATCCGTATGTACCCGTGGACGAGTTGGACGATCACGGCCTCGTCGGGGCACGGAAGGCGCATAGCTCGCGACATTTCCAGCGCCAGCCATTCGTCGAGTCGATTCATGGTGGCGACCAAGATCTCAGCTTTGTTGTCGAAATACCGATAGAGCGCGGGGCCGACGATGCCGAGCTGACCGCCGATATCGTCGATGCTGACCCCGGCGAACCCTTTGTTGCGGAATGCGCTGGCCGCGGCGTAGATCAGTTGTTCACGCCGTGAGCTCGATGTCCTGTCGACTTCAGCGCCGACCGACATCCCTTCAGCGACTGGCGCGTTGATGACCCGCTTGCCCGCTGCGATCAGATCCTGGGCGAGGCGTTGACGTGAGAGTGTGCTCTCGTAGAGTCCGGTACCAGTCATGATGCTGACAACGGCCCAGCTTCTGATGTCGGCGACGGCGTCGTCGAAGTCATCTCGCTCGGAGTTCACGACGAGTGCTTCGACTTGTTTGGCCATCGATCGGGCTTGTCTGCGGACCAATCGATAGTTGTCGGGATCGAGGTGTCGGGCCTCGCGTTGCCAGAGCAGGGACAATCGACGGCTGTCGAGTGCTGCCTCGGTGAAAGCAGTCAGGGATGCGTCGAGACCGCGCGGCTCGGATGACTGCTTCGCCAGGTCGGCGAAGGTCTCCATAAGCCGTTGCTGGTCCTGCAGCACGACATGCGACAGCAGGGCCTGCTTGTTCTGGTAATGGCGGTAGAGGGCCCGGGCCGTGATATTGCTCGCCTCGGCGATGTCCTCCATGCGCACGGCGTGGAAGCCGCGCGCGCTGAATAGCTCGCTGGCGTTCTCGGCGATTTCAGCTCGTCGGTGTCGAGGGCGGGCCTTGGGGGCCCGGGATTCCGCGGCGGCGGCGTCCATTTCAGTAGTCTCCTCTCCGCCTGCCGGTATCTTAGTTGCCAGTTCGGACGTCAAGAACGGGGCTGGACTCGCACCGTTCTCACGCTTGCTGCCAAGTAATTCAGGCGCCGGACGCACCGGGTGCCCCCTCGCGTCCGACCTCTGCGACGGCGATCACAGCTTTCGAGCGTCCTTGGAGGAAGTCTTCAAGCGTGGTGTCGTTGCAACTCATGTAAAGCGTGCCGAGATCCTCGCCGCCGAACGCGCACGCGACCGCCTGGGCGCCCGAAACCGGTACCTTGTCGGTGATCTCGCCGCCCTCCATAACACGGTAGAAGCCACTGTCGTCGCCAGTAGTCAGAGCGTTGCCGAACCACACACCACCGTCACGGTCGAGGGCGATGCCGTCAGGGTTGAACGAATCCTCAAGTTGGGCCCAGGCCCGCTGATTCGACAGCGATCCGTCTGCGGCGATGTCGTAGGCAGTGACCCGGTGCCGGAAGGTCTCGGCGACCAGCAGAACCCCCTCGGGCGTGACAGCCATACCGTTGGGAAAGAGCACATCGCCGACGACGGTATTGACGGTGCCTTGCGGATCGATGTGCGCCAGCGCCGTGGGCTTGGGGTCCTCCGACCCGACGGCGAAACCGAAGTTGCCCGCGTAGATGTGCCCGTCTGCAGTAACGAGCATGTCGTTGCCCGGTCCTCCGGCGATGCTGCTGAAGTCGGCAAACGTGCTCACCGACCCGTCGTCGGCGACGCGTTGGATTGTCGCGTCGGCTTGGGAAACGACGAGTGTCGAACCATCGGGCAAGAACCCCAAACCGGAAGGGGCGCCAGGAATTTCGGTGATAGTGGTGGCCGTTCCATCCGCTGCGAACGTCATGACCTTCTTACTGAAGAAATCACTGGCCCAGAGTGCGCCGTCGTGCCAGCGCAAGCCTTCGAGGAACTGGTGACCCGATGCGAACTCGGTCAGGGTGTGCGTTTTCATTGTTCGCTCCTTGAGGTTGCGGTGAGCTGATAGCCGGACTGTGTGTTCTCACGCGCCAGCGCGCGGAGTGTGAATTTTTGGACTTTGCCGCTTGGGTTGCGTGGAAGGGCGTCGAGCAAGATGAGGCGTTCCGGAAGCTTCTGGCGCGCGATCTGCCGGCCAGTCAGCCACACGACGATCTCGGAGAGCGTGATGCTCTCCCCCGGTTCAGGGACGACGACTGCGCAGACCCGTTCGACAAGCACCGGGTCCGGGGATGAGACGACCGCGATGTCTGAGATCTTCGGGTGCTCGAACAAGTGGTCCTCGATCTCCTTGGCGCTGATGTTCTCACCGCCACGGATGATGATGTCTTTCTTCCGGCCAACGATCTCGACGAAGCCGTCGGCGTCGATGCGCGCTAGGTCGCCGGTCCGAAACCAGCCGTCGGCGCTGAACGCGTCGTCGTTGAGGGCGGCATCGAGATACCCCAGAAACAGCTCCGGCCCACGGACTTGGAGCTCACCATCTGGTCCAAGGCGCAAATCAGCGTTGCCGAGGGCTCTCCCATCGGTGTGTGCTCGTTTGGTCAGCGCATCCGATTCGTTGCTGCCGGTGGCGGTCGGGTATTCGGTGGATCCGTATCCTCGGCTGACCATGCAGTGCAGCGTCGAAGTAGCGGCCTTGATCAGCTCCGGAGGCACGTCGGCGCCACCGCAGGCGAAGACTCGTAGCGAGCTGATGTCGTAATCGGACAGCGTCGGCTCGTGGAGAATTCCGTAAAGGAACGGTGTCGCGGCCACGACGAAGCTGCACGCGTGCTGCTGGATCAGTGCCAGCGCCCGCTCGGGCCTCCAGATGTCGAGAAGCACGACGGTACTGCCCAGCATGAAGGGAAGCTGTATCCCGTAGAGGACTCCGATGATGTGCCCGACTGGAGACGGCATGAATACGACGTCCGACGTGGAGAGTCCGAAGAAGTCGATAACGCTGCGGTTTTCGTAATCGAGCGTGTTATGGCTGTGCAACACACCTTTCGGTACTGATGTGGTGCCCGAGGTATACAGCAACAACGCGATGTCGTTCGCGTCACGAGGACCCCGCGCGATGTCTTGGGCTCGGCCCTCGTTGATCAGGTCGTCGAACCGCACGTGATTGTTGTCGGCCCGGGCGCCGACCACGACGACGATCTCCAGGTCGCGGACATCCGGCCAAATCTCATCAATCATCGCCGGATAGTCGAAGCCCCGAAATTTCTGTGGGACCACAACCACTTTCGACACTGCCTGCCGCAGAATGAACGCGGTCTCCTTGGAGCGGTAGATCGGGATGATCGGGTTGCTGACCGCACCGATCCGTAGCGATGCCAGGTGAACCACGATCGCCTCGACCCAGTTCGGCAGCATCCACGAGACCACATCGCCGTGCCCGACCCCGCGTGCGCTCAGCGCAGAGGCGAGCCGGTTCACGTTCTGATCCAGATTGCGGTAAGTCCAGGATCGTCCTCGGTCGATGACGGCGACGTGCTCGGGCGATGTGGTGGCGTGGGCGGTCAGGTAGTCGTCGACCAGATTTCCTGCCCAAAGCCCTTCATCGATGTGGTGGCGCATTCTCGCGTCGTCGAGCCTCGTTGCCTTCACTTTCGGCCCCCAACTTGCGCCGGTGCGTCGTCGCGTCCGGAGTCGGTGGTTGTGGTTGCCGGGGCGATGTGCAGGAGAGCCGTACCGACCTTCAACTGCAGCTCGGTGTCGTCGCCGTACCAGCTCCGCAGAGCCAGCGCACGCTTGTAGTACCAGCTCACGTCACTTTCGGTGGTGAATCCCATTCCGCCGTGCAGCTGGATGGCGTCCTCGCAGATAAGGATTGCCGTCAGGGCGGCGTGCGCTTTCGCGGTCGCCGCCAAGATGTCCAAGTCGGCTGCGGATGCGTGGTCGGCATTGTCGAGAGATGCCACGCATAGGTTGTGCAAACCAGCCCAGCGTGTGTGCATATCGGCAGCGATGTGTTTGACCGCTTGGAAGCTTCCGATCGGTCGGTCGAACTGCCTGCGTTGGCTCAGGTACTCGATGGTGCGCTCGAGACTGCGGTGTGCGACGCCGCTGAGCTCACAGGCGATGAGGAGCCGGGCCCATGAGCGGATGCGGGTGACGAGTGCCTCGGCCGCGGGCCCGAATGCCGCCGCTTCGGCGTGGACCTCATTGAAAGTGACACGAGCAAACTCGGTCGCGGGGTCGGCGCTGTCTACTTCTTCGATGTGCACTCCGGCCGCTGCCGCGTCGACCAAACACACTGCTAGCCCCGGCGTTGCTTCTGCCACAACGACCAACAGGCTCGCCTGTCCTGCGAAGCGGACAGCGTTAACGGTGCCGGCAAGGGTGTGATCATGCAGCGTCACCGATCCGAGGTCGGCGCTCCAGTCGGCAGTGACGCCGGCGTCGACGAGCGCCAGCGGAATCCCGGTCTCGACAGCTGCGGCAATTGGAGGTGACAACTCCGAGCCGTCGAGTCTCAGCAACAGGGCGGGGAGCAGGACGTTCTCCAGCAGCGGGCCCGTCGCCAGGTGCCGACCGAACTGGGCGAACACTGTGCCGAGTTCGGAAAGGGGTGCCCCGAGCCCCCCATAAATCTCGGGCACTGCAAGCGCGTACCACCCGAGATCGGCCAGTTCAGTTGCAAATCCAGGGTCCCAACCACCGGTCTCGAGGATCTTGCGACGCCGGTCTCCGTCGTAGGAACGAGTGAGGTATTCGTCGACTGCGGTGGCGAACTCCGCGGTGCTCTGGTTGTCGTCAGCCACGGGGAAGTCCTAGGAGTCGTTCGGCGATGATGTTGCGTTGTATTTGTGAGGTGCCGCCGTAGATGGATGCCGCGCGTGAGTAGAGATGCTCATGGGCCCAGCGTTCGCACTGCAGGCCGTGCGGTTGGGAGTTCGACAGCGCGCGCAGCGGTCCAAGAAGGTCGGAGATCTCGGAAAATACAGTCTGCTCAACCTCGTTGAGCAGCAGCTTGTCAACTGAATCCACAGGCGTTGGCCCTGCGGCCGCGACCAGTCTGGCAGTGGTCTGGCGTGTCTGAGCGTTCAGCACTTGCAGTGCGATGTGTGCGCGACCGATGGCGGCGCGGGTACGCCGGTCCAGTTCTGAATTGCCGGTGGTGTTGCCGTTGCGATGTTCTCTGAGTTGGCCGACCGCGTCGTCCAGCGCCACTTCTAGTTCGACTCGGCGCCGCAGCGTAGCTCCCGCGCGTTCGCTACCGAGGGTGTGTGTTGCGATGAGCCATCCTTCGTTCAAGTCGCCGAGCAAGTTTCGGTGCGGTACTCGAACTTCGTCGAAGAAGACTTCGCAAAATTCCTTGTCGCCGGTCATTTGTTCGACCTGATTTGTGGTGATGCCGGGACTTGTCATGTCGACCAGGAGATAGCTGATGCCGGCCTGTTTGCGCACGGACGTGTCCGTGCGGACGAGCAGGGCGCACCATTGCGCCTCGTGCGCCCAGCTGGTCCAGATCTTCTGTCCGGACACGACGAACTCGTCACCTCCGACCACTGCCCGGGTACGCAGTGAGGCCAGGTCTGATCCCGCGTCCGGTTCGGAGAAGCCTTGGCACCAGATGTCGTCGCCAGACAGCAGCCGCGGTAACAGCTCAGTTCGCTGCCAGTCACTTCCGTACCTGTCGATCGAAGGCCCAACGACTTCGAGTCCGATGAGTCCGATCGGAGCGGCCGCTCTGGCTCGGACGAGTTCCTCGATGAACACCAGCTGATGCAGGTGGGTAAGCCCTTGTCCCCCTGCCTCTTTCGACCAGGCGATGCCGACCCAGCCGGCCTCGAAGAGAGTCTTCTGCCACTGTCGTAGGACCGCGAATCGTGCGGTGAGATCGAGTGGCACGTCGGGAAGTTCGGTGTCGGCAAGCCATGCCCTCGCCCGCATCCGGTACGTGTCGAGTGATTCGCTCGTCATTGTCGCGTTCATCGCCCTGTGTAAATCGGTGCGCGCCGTTCGAGAAAAGCGTTGACCGCCTCTTTGGAGTCGTCGTAGGCGGACAATTCACGGGTTAGCGCCTGCTCGAATTCATAACCCGGTTTGAGGTCCATGTACTCGATGCCGTTGAGGCTGCGTTTGGCGAGTTCGAGGGTCACGGGGCTGTGCCGGGCGATCGAGCGAGCCAGCGCCAGAGCGGATTCGAGCAACTTCTCCTCTGGGACGATTTCCACGATCCCGCCGTACGGCAGCAGCTTTTCGGCGGGATATTGGTCACCGGTGTAGTGCATCAAACGCACCACTCCTTGCGGCGCGAGCCGTGAGAGGTGTTTTGCGCCGCCGAGCACCCCGACGTTGACCTCGGGTGTGGCAAACCGTGCCCCCTCGGCCGCGATGACGAGGTCGCACGATGCCGCGATCGCGAGTCCGGACCCCACCGCGGCACCGTGGACCGCTGCGATAACGGGGAACGGTGAGTCGTAAATCGCCCAGAACGCTTCACGAGCCAGCTTCAGCCGTTCTGGCGCATTGTCCGGATTCAAGGTTTGGAAGTCAGCGAGGTCATTGCCCGCGCAGAAGTGCTTGCCCTTCGCGGCGAGCACCACGACCCGGGCTCGTGGGAGGTATTCGACTGCGTGGCTGAAGAATTCGCGGATTTCGCTGTAAAATCTTTGGTCGGTCGCGTTGAGCGGCGGCCGGTTCAGCCACACGGTGGCGACGGGACCTTCCTCGCTCCACTCGATGAACATGAGGTCTTTCATTGTCGTTTGAACCCCTTTTGGTTGGTCAGCCGTGGAACGCTGTGGCGAATGCCTCGAGCTCGCGTGGGATATCCGCGCCGGCGGGTTGGAAGTGCACGAAATCGCACCCGCCCTCTTCGAGCTGGGCGAGCTTGTCCCGCCACTGTTGTGCAGTGAGTGAGAGCCCAGCGCCCACCATCACCGCACCGTTGATGAAGGGTCGGTCGACGTCGTTGACGCCGACTACGTGGCGATCGTGCATCGCAATGTGACGGATGTTCTCAGGAATGTGGTCGTACGCAGCGGCCCAAGCCCTGCCACCTTCACCAAGCAACTCGTCGATCACGTCGTGCTCGACGGCCCAGTGCAGAAACAGACCGGCGCCGTGGCCGGCCGCGTCGATTGCCCTTTCGGACCCGGGGTCCTCGCCGTCATCGAGCACCGTGCCGATAACCATCATCATTTGACGATCGAAACCTGGTTCAGGGGCGGTGATCCGGAGAAGTTCGGCACCAAGCTCCCGGGCGACCTGGGTGCCCTTCGGACCCTCGCCGGCCACACCCCAGGGCACGGTGATCGGAAGAGTTGGGCCGAAGCGCTCGTCGGGGTGTATCAGCTGCATGATTGCCCCCTCCCATTCGACCTGCTCACCACGCAAAAGTGCTTGAACAGTGCGCGCGTAGTGCTTGACCGTCGCCCATCGCACTGGGGGCTGCCCCATGGCTAGGCGCCCGGTGAAACCACTCCCGATTCCTACAAGAACGCGCTCCACGCCCACGGCCTTGACGAGCGTCGTGATCGCCGACGCCGTCACCATCGGATGCCGCAGGCTCGGAATCAAAACCCCCGTCCCGAGCACGATTCGGTCGGTGAGGTCCGCCGCCTGGATCAGTTCCATCCAAACGTCCGGGTAGAGCGCCGGAGAGTCGTAGCAAAGCGCTCGCTCGTAACCGAGTTTCTCAGCGATGCGGATGTGCTCCGGAGTCTCCAGCGACGTTGCGAATGAGCATCCCAGCTTCATGTCGAGTCTCTCTCAGTCGTAGTGGACGCGAGCCCACGAACTCGGTGTCGTACGTCACTCAGTGTGGACAGCGCGTCCAGCACTTGTCAATAGACAATAACTTTCATATGCCCACTCGCCGCGAGTACTGCCCGGCCTGCCTGCCCGAAGATGCACTCCCGTGAAGCGGCCGTAATCCGACTATTTCAGCCAATATGCTTATGCTGTAACACTATTTGAACATCGACGAAGTGTCGAAATCGTGCCGAGTGGGCGCGAACCACGCCGCCAACATTGCAAAATGCACGATAGTGTCCATTGCTGCTAACTCTCGCGCCGAGTGACTTAAGCCGACGCCGCCGTGGCGCGGAGAGGATGCGGGCCGGGATCGCCCTGGGTTCACCACAAGTTGATCCACCTGGCGCCGCGGGCAGCCACCAATGCCGACAAGCGTGATCACTCGTTGACAAAATGGCCCCTGCTATGCACCCTTGGTAGGCAGCAACGATTCAGATTCATCCGTAAATTGCGTTAGCGTTGATGGACTTGCAGCAACGCGGTTGCGGTCATCGCTTCTGCGATTCGGACTGGTGCCTATCCCGGCAGCCACGCATCGAAAGGACTCTCGGTGACCCGTCAGAAGCTCGACACCTATCTCCTCGACGCCACCACACGGGGGCCGCGGTGCTGATCCATTGCCTCACGCTCAAGTTCAAGGAGTCGGCGAGCGACATCGAGATCGAGGAGATGCGCGCTGCACTCGCTGCGCTGCCGAGCCACTTCGATTTCCCCATCCGCACTCGGTACGGTCGCGACCTTGGTGAACGCGCTACGAACGCCGACTACGCGGTCGTCACAGAGTTCGAGAACCCTGACGACTTCGACACCTATCTCAAACACCCGGCACATCTCGCAGTGCCGCGCGACCACGTCGACACAATGCACAGTGTCCAATTTCTATTCGACTCGTAGGCCGGCGGCACGGGCCGAACGAGCAGCAGGCCTCGCCGAGCTCGCGGTGGAATTGGGTTCAAGTCGACGAAGTCGACGAAGTCGACGAAGTCGACGAAGTCGACGAAGACACTGCTTGCATCCCGCACGTTTCACGCGATGGACGACGCGATCGGCTGGCTCGCCGCCGAACGTCCTCGCATCGAACTCGGTACGTGGACGCATCAGCTTCAAACCGAAGCGCCGAGAAAGACATTGACACTGTCGACGTATGCAGACCGCTGGTGGAACCAGACCGAAAGACGCCACAAACCGCGTACGCGAACGTTGAACCGCGGGTATCTCGGCCGCGTCAGCCTGACTGAGCTCGGAACCACTCGCCCTGACGGCGCTGACTGTCCGCTCTGTACACGGTCTCCGGTGTATCGATGCGGTTCGATGCCTCCGTGAGATCGTCTCTCGGAATCGTTCCAGACGAGTCCTTTGTGCTGGCGGGCTTCGAGGCCGAGCAGCCTTCTTGCCATTGCGGCGAGGACCTCTGGCCCTGTGGGTCCGACGCCCGATCACGCGATCATCGACGGGACAGGAACGAGTCGAAGAGGGAGCGCAAATGAAGATCGACGATCTGAAGACCGCCGCCGGAGACATTCTGAAGTCGAGCATCGTCTATGCGGAGCCGATCGAGAAGGATGCAGTCACCGTCATCGCAGCCGCATCGGTGTCGGGTGGCGGTGGGTTCGGGAACGGCCATGACGAGAAGGGTCAAGGCGAGGGTGCTGGCCTTGGGCTGCACGGAAAGCCGGCCGGAGCGTTCATTGTCAAAGGAGACCGAGTGCGGTGGCAACCAGCCGTCGACGTCAACCGTCTGATCGCTGTGGTCGGTGTTGTTGCGGTGGTGGCGCTGATTGTCGGAGGGCGGATCGCCCGAGCTGAATCGACTCGCGCTGCAAACTAAATATTCTGCAGTGCAACAGTTTCCGACAGTCGTCCCAATTCTCGACGTGCCGTCGTCGTCGTGCGTTCGGCGCCATTAGCCCTTCCCGTACTCCCGCTCGGCTCGACCGAACAGCAATCCGAAGGACGTGCGTCATGGCTTTACTGGAGATGGTGAACCCACACGCCGAACGGCACCGCGGTGCGCACGCGGGCTGGCTGCGGGCAGCGATTCTGGGCGCCAACGACGGACTGGTGTCGACTGCGAGCCTCATGGTCGGCGTCGCGGCCAGCGGTGCGGGAGCGGGCGCGGTCCTCACCGCGGGGCTGGCCGGACTCGCGGCCGGATCGATGGCGATGGCCGCGGGCGAATACGTTTCAGTCAGTTCACAAGTCGACGTCGAACGCGGCGACCGTGCCAAGGAAGAACACGAACTGGCCACCGACTCCGACGCCGAACTCGAAGAGCTGGAAGGCATCTACCGCGACCGCGGCCTACCCGCGGAACTGGCCGCGCAGGTTGCCGCCGCGCTGCACGACAACGATCCGCTCGCCGCCCACTTACGAGACGAGCTCGGGCACAACGAAATCACCGCCGCCCGCCCAGCGCAAGCGGCGATGGCCTCGGCCGCAAGCTTTTTCATCGGTGGACTGCTACCGCTGCTGGGTCTGATCGCACCGACCAGTGCCACCCGGCTGGGACTCATCGTGATCGTCACCGTGCTGGGACTTGCCGTCGCCGGCGTTCTCGGAGCGCGGGTCGCCGGAACGAGCACGCTGCGCCCGGCACTGCGAGTCGTCATCGGTGGCAGCCTCGCCATGGCGGTCACAGCGCTGGTAGGTCAACTCGTCCACGTCGCGGGTATCTGACCCGGCCGGTCGGTCTGCACGGCGACGTGTTTCGGGACGCCCTGAGGATTTCAGTCCGACGGCACGTATTCCAGCAGGACCGGCCGATCGCCGGGGCCGTGCGGGAGAGGGAAATAGGTGTGGTGGGTGAGTGGGTCCAGTGCCAGGGTGTGGGCTCCGTCGGCGAGCATCATCGAGCCGAGCACGGTGGTGCGCCCCTCGTGGTGGTCGAAAACGCTCACCCAGCCGCTTTCGGCGGCCAGGTAGATCCGATGCAGTTCCGCGTCGTAGACGAGTACATCGGGCGTTTCGCCGACGGCCTGATGACCGGTGACGGTTCCCGCCTTCAGGTCGACGCTGACCATCGTGGCGTTATGTTCGCAGCCGACGAACATCACCTGCGCCACGTTATCGAGCGCCTGCCCGTGCGGGCCCTCGCACTCCGGAGTGGGGATCCGGCGGGTGACTGTCAGGCTGACCGGGTCGATCACCGCGAGTTCGTCGCGCCCTTGCACGGCCACAATCATCGTCGCGGTCGCCAGATCGTAGACGACGTTGCCGACCTCGCCCCCGAGATCGACGGTGCCCCGAACGGTTCCAGTGTCGGCGTCGACGACTGTTTCGGTTCCCCCTCGTTCGTTGGTGGTCCACACCGTGTCGTGAACAGGGTCGTACGCCAGGCCGTCGGGATAGGTGCCAGTCGACGCGGCGAACAACCGCGCGCCTGTGTCCTCGTCGAAGGCCACGACCTGGTTTTGCCCGGTCGCCGTAGCGTAGACGCGGTGTCGATCGGGCACCACGATCACGCCGTGCACATCCGGCAGATCGCCGATCGTGCGGAGCACCGCACCAGCGTGCAGATCGACCTCCACGAGCTGGCCGGCGCCCATGTGAGCGAGGAACATCAGGCCACGGGATGGATCGATGCTGGCGTAGTCGAACCGAACCGGCCCACCGCTCAACTCGATCTCACCCACTGCACTGATCGGTAGTCCGCCCGCGTCGGGCGTGTGCGTGGTTGGCGAGCATCCCGCGCTCAGCGTGGTCGCGACCACCGCCAGAGCGGAACCCAGCCACCGCATACGCACACTCGTCACTCCAGGAATGTAACGACGGTTTCGTTGGACGATTTGTGGAGGGCGAGGCACTGGCATGTCCGATCAGCGACGTATACGCACTCAGCGCACGGCGGGATCGACCCGATAGATCGGATAGTTCGCGGCGACGCGCTCGTACTCGGCGGGAGAAGCGTCGAGGCTGATCGGAACGTGTGGGCGTGCGCCTGGTGCGCCCCGCAGGAACTGCCGCAAGATGGGACCGCTCAACGCAGGATCGGCATCGACCAGGCGCACGCTTTCTCGCCGTCCGTGTCGCAGGATCGCCTGGCCATCGGCCGCGTTCAAATTGCGAACCCAGTTGGCATCGCGACCCAGCATCGACACGACGTAACTGTGGCCCTCGAACTCGGTCAACGCGACGGGAAACCAGATCAGCCGCCCGCTGCGGCGGCCGTGAATGCCGAGTGCGGCGACACGGTGTGGAAGGATCCCCCTCGCGAACAGCTCCGCGGTCGCGCGATTTTGAACGCGCGCCCACAGATTCGGGCGGCCACCGCGATAGAGCCAACGCAGATACTCGTCGTAGCACTGCATAGTCATTCTCCTGACTCGGACAGTCGCACATATTGTCGGCGGCGCCGCGCCCGCACCCCAAGGGCCCAAAGGCTCCAGACGAAGGGGCCCTCTCGAACTCGAGCGCTGCACGAGACGTATCAGCGCGTCCGAGCGGTAGTACTCGACGGGCGACGATGGCACTAACGTGCCTTCGTCGCCGAAATGTGTTCAGAAACGGTACCGAATGCCGTTCAGTGGCAGCCGTTGTAAGCACTTCCAGCCCATAAGTGGGCCGGCGTTGTGTTCCGGGCAAGGTCGCAGCTGCGAGTTCTGCTTGCAGGTGGCGTAGTCCGTGGTGCGTTGATGTGCGGGTTCTGATGTCGGCGGCGATCGCGTGCAGCATCATCTGCGTGCCCGTCGTGCCCAGTTTCACCCAGCTGGTCTGGATGCTGGAAGTGCGGCCGTCCAACATTATGCGGGTGCATCGCGCTCATCGCGGCATGTACGTGGGTTCGGCGATTTCACGTGGGGGTCCAAAGCTGGGCTAGGCGTTGGCAAATGGCTCGCGTCGAGGCGGCGTCGAGGCCGTGGGCGAGAAGGCCTTCGATGGTGAACACGCCGATCTTGATTTCGGCTTCTATGTCGGTGCCGCTCAGACCGGCCTGCTCGAGTGTGGTGCGGAACAATGTTTCGGTCATCAGGTGAAACCCGTTGTGCCACGCGTCAACGGCTGGTGACCGCGTCGCTCGGGAGTGCACGGTGCTCACGAGCGTTCGCATCTGCTGAAGCGTATCGACGATCCACAACAGCTGCTCGGCTATCGGCGCAGTCGACACCTGCTCGTAGTCGGCGAGCGCGTCGGCGACGACGGCGTTCAGGACGGCAACCAGGACGTCATCCTTGTCGGTGAAATACCAGTAGATCGTGTTCCCCGCCACCCCCGCCGCCTTCGCAAGGGCGGCCATCGACGTCGACTCGTAACCATCCTCGATGAAGAGTCGGCGGGCTTCGCTGAGGAGTTCCGCGCGCTTCTCCGCACGGTCTTGTTGAGGCTTGTTCGCCGGCATGAGTTCACCCTACCCGACCTCTTGATTAATGATCAAGAAGAACGTACGGTAATCCCATCGAGTTCTTGATCGACATTCAAGAACGCAATGAAGGGATCTGGAAGATGAGCGGCTACACCCGCCAAGACGTCACGTTCGACTCGCACGGCACAGCTTGCGCGGCGTGGCTGTACCGCCCGACCGGCGCGCAGAACCCGCCGATCATCGCCATGGCGCACGGTTTCGCGGCGATCCGGGCACTTCGCCTGGACGCGTATGCCGCCCGGTTCGCTGACGCCGGCTACGCCGTGCTCGTATTCGACTATCGAGGATGGGGCGACAGCGCGGGTGAGCCTCGGCGCGTACTCGACATCGGCGCTCAGCATCTCGACTGGCGCGCCGGTGTTGCCTACGCCCGCAGCATCGAGAACGTCGACACGAGCCGGGTAGTGCTGTGGGGTTCGTCGTTCGGCGGCGGTCACGCATTGCACCTGGCCGCAGAGGACCACGACGTCGCCGCCGTCATTGCGCAGGTGCCGCACATCAGCGGCCTGGCGTCGACGTTCACCCAGTCACCGGGTCTGGTCGCGCGGTTGATCGCGGCGGGGGTGCGGGACCAGATCGGTGCGATCGCCGGACTCCAGCCCTATCGGGTCGCCGCGGTCGGCTACCCGGGCGACGTCGCCATGATGACCTCGCCCGACGCGGCGCCGATGGCCGAACGCCTGGCCGGGGACCGTCGCGAGGAACTGCTCGCGGAGAACGACGTGGCTGCCCGGATCGCGCTGCGTGTGCCGTTCTACTCACCCGGCCGCAGCGCCCGCAAGATCACCGCGCCCACGTTGGTCCAGATCGCCATGCGCGACAGCGTCACCCCGTTCGACGTCGCTCTGAAGGCTGCCCGGCAGATCCCCAAGGGCGAGGTCCTCACCTACGACTGCGCGCACTTCGAGCCCTACCTCGAGCCGTACTTCGACAGCGTCGTCGCCGGGCAGCTCGACTTCCTCGCGGTTCACGTTCCGATCACCCAGCCCTGACGCCCAACGCAGACGAGATGGCCAAAGGGATACGACGAGGCTCGGGAGCTGTCGACGAAACCGGGCCCGGCCAGTCTTCACGGGTCCAGCGCGACCTCGCTAACCCTACTACGATGCTGCGGCCGAACGATTGGCCCCCTATCTTGTCAGCGGTCGAACGGAAGTTCTTGCGCGTAGCCATAATTGCCGTGAAGCAGGATGCAGTCCTTTACGGCCGCGCTGGCCATCATCGCGGCAGAAGGCCGAGGCGCTGACGATCGGCGTGCCCTGGTCCGACGACCGATTCGTTGCCGTGCGCGAGGACGACACTCCGATTCGTCCCAAATGGTGGTTCGACGAATTCCATCGGCTGTGCAGGCGGGCCGGGCTACGTCGAATTCAGCTGAAGGGTCTGCGCAAAACCTCGGTTACAGCGAGGCTCAGCCCGACGATCTACGCGCGGCGGGTGCGACGCTGTTCGAGTGACTCGTCAGGCAGCAAAGTGCGCCTTCGGACCCGATGCGTTCCCACTACGAAGCCCAACAAGCACCTCGAACCGATCCACCGAGCCACTAGGACCAGCGGCCCCTGCATCGAGGACAAGCACGTCGCCGTCATCAGCGAAAACGACCGCCATCCTGTGAATCGAGTTCAACGGCGCGAGAACCTGTGGATCGCACGCTGCCAACCTCGTTGCAAGGAAGGGCTGACAATTTCACGACATGCCGAGGAGCGCAACTATTGCATTGGTGATTCCTCGTCGAGCTAGGTCGAGATCGGTGTAGGTGCCGAGTTGCTTCTCCGACGCAATTCCTCGCATCGCACCCGGGATGAATGCGGCGACCTCCGCGAGGCGTTCGGGATCCACGTCCAGCCCTGCGAACGCGCGGCGACAGGTGTCGAGCCACGCATCTCGCCACGACGCGAATTCCGCTGCAGTGAGCGGATACAGCCGCTCGAACTCGTCCCGATCGCGTGGCATTGCGGCTCGTAGCGTTTCGATGGCACGCGAATCGGTTCCGGCGAGTCCGTCGTACATATTGTCGATGATCGCTGTCACCCGCTCACGCAACGAGGCGGTGCTGGGCACATTCGCGGGAAGGTCTCCGCGACGCTCGGCGGTGTGGCGTAGCACTGCGGCCCACAATCCGTCGATGTCGCCGAACTGGTATTTGACTGTCCCCCACGTGGCGCCAATCTCCTTGGCTATGCGATTTCCCGAGACCGCACCCGGGTCCCCGGACGCGAGCGATCGAATGGCGGCGTCGAGCATGCTCTCGCGAGTGGCCAAGCCACGCTTGTTGGCGCGTCTGCCTACCACCATCTCCACGTCGGTCATTTCGCCAATGTTAGTGGCACCCGTGACGTGCACCGATACTTGCTCCACCCGTTTCATAGAACCCTCTTTCCTTTAATCATAGAACCCACTACGATTCGGAAGCAGGCGAATGGCAGCGGGAGGCGCGATGGCGAAGACACCGTTACCGATGAAGCCGACTGGATGGTTTCAGGTGGCATGGTCTGCCGAGATCCTCGTGGGCGATGTCCGGCGCATGAAGTATTTCGACACGGAGATGATCGCCTGGCGATCGGCGTCGGGGCAGGTCACCGTTATGGACGCCTACTGCGAGCACCTGGGTGCACATCTGGGCTACGGCGGCACCGTTAATGGCGAGACCCTGCAATGCCCGTTTCACGGTTGGCAATGGAATACCGAGGGACGCAACGTGTGCATTCCCTACGAGAAGCACCCGAACAAGGCCCGCCGGATTCGAACCTACCCGGTAGCCGAGCACAGCGAATCGGTCTTCATCTGGTACGACGCCGACCGGCGTGAGCCATATTTCGACGTGACCAACGTCCTGACCGGGTTCGACGACGGCCGCAGCGCAGCGGACTACTACCCCGCCTATGGTCACAGCACCCTGTTCGAGACAGCCCTCGAGATTCATCCGCAATACGTGATGGAAAACGGTGTGGACTTCGCGCACTTCAAATACGTGCACAAAACGCCGTTGGTCCCCGAGTTCACCCGTCACGACTTCGAAGCGCCAGTGTCCTACGTCGACTTCACGATTGCGTTCGAAGACGTTCCGGCCGGCGAGGTCAACAGCGGAGTGCAAGCGATCAACAGCGGAATCGGTGTGGCTGCCACCAAGAGTTGGGGAATGATCGACAACCGGACGCTGACCGCGGTCACCCCGATCGATGACTCGACCTCTGATATTCGATTCACGGTCTGGATCGGACGCAAGCCCCATGACGACAGCGATCAACCGACCAGACGGGCACTCGAATACGCCGAGGCCGTCATCGAGCAGTTTCAGAACGACATCCACATCTGGAAGCACCAGAGGTACTCCGATCCGCCGGCGCTATCGCCCTCGGAGTTCAAGGGCTTCACTGCCATTCGGGAATGGGCCACCCAGTTCTATCCCGCCGACTTCGATTGCAGAAAGGCCACCACCCGATGAAAACGATTGAGCACCCACCGATCCGCGTTTTTCAGGTCGCCACCGGCAATGTCGGATCAGAGATGATCAAGCGGATCAGTACCCATCGCGACCTCGAACTCATCGGATTGCATTGCTACACAGCGGAAAAGATCGGCAAGGACGCTGGCGAGATCGCGGGCCTCGCGCCTAACGGCGTCATCGCGACCGGGTCTGTCGAGGAGATCATCGCCGCCAAGCCCGACGTGCTGACCTTCCACGGCGTGTTCCCCGACGAGGACCTTTACGTGAAGGTCCTCGAGGCCGGGATCGATGTCGTCACGACGGCAGACTGGATCACCGGTTGGCATCGCGACACCAACCACCCGCACAGCTCGGGCAAGCCGGTGACGCAGCTCCTGCGGGAAGCGTGCGAGAAGGGCGGCTCGACCTTCTACGGCACCGGCATGAATCCAGGCGTGAATCAGATCCTCGGGGTGGTGTGCTCCGCCGACGTCGCCGAGATCGAAAACATCGTCACCCTCGAGTCCGTCGACGTGTCGTGTCATCACTCGAGGGACACCTGGATCGAAGTCGGCTATGGATCGCCGGTCGACGATCCAACCATCCCAGGCAAGTTGGAGAAGTACAACCGCGTTTTTGCCGACAGCGTGCTGATGATGGCGGACTGCTTCGGCCTGGAACTCGACTCGGTCGAGTTCTGTTACGAACTCGGCGCCTGCACCAAAGATGTCGACCTGGGCTGGTACCAGTTGCCGAAGGGGTCCCTTGGCAGCAACTATCTCAAGTACCAGGGCATGGTCGACGGCGTCGCGAAGGTCGAAACTCATCTGGAATGGCAGATGACCCCACACACTGAACCAAACTGGAACATCAAAGGCTGCTACATCACTCAGATCAAGGGCGACCCGTGCATTTACAACAAGCACATGATCTTGCCAAAGCCCGGAGTCGACCTGTCCAATCCGGACAACTTCGCCTCGATAGGCATGACCGTCACCGGGCTGCCAGCGCTCAACGCTATCGCCTCGGTGGTCGCGGCCCCACCGGGACTACTCACTAGTGCCGACCTCCCGCTGCGCGGATTCGCCGGCCGATTCAAGAAATAGACCGTCTCAACGGTTCCCGAGGTACTCGATACAACGAACGCTCGGATCAGAACCTGTCACTCACGAAGGGACCGAACGAGGTTGCTGTGGTGCGGCGACCTAACTCGCGTTTTGCCGATTCGATCAGGCGCGACTGCGCGACGCTGAGATTGATCTCACGTCTTCTGCGACACCAGCCAACTCAGTCGTCGCAAGAATGTGCAATTGCGTTGCAACCATGTCGATTTCGCGAATAAGGTCGTCGACCTCGGTCCGGAGCATATAGAACGTCCGCAGGTCTTCGTCGTCGAGCTCTTCGGTGTCTCGAATACGCGGCGACAAAACTGTATTTAGATAGCCCTCTTCGCGGAGAAACAGCGAAATCCGTTCATACAGACGAGCGACGAGATCCAATCCCGTATCGCGGAACCCATTCTCATGATCACGCACTTGCGTCGTGAGGTGGGTGAGGTTGAGGTTCCACACACTCACGAACAGCGCGATCGCAGCCACGACCGCGGTCCACGAGTTCCGGGTCGTCTGTACTTGACATCTCTGAACTGCACAAACTTTGTCGGGCTGACAGGATTTGAACCTGCCTGGTAGCACTCTCCTTCAACTGCTCTGACCTGGGAAATTATCCTCTGTACCAGGGAATATGGGGCGAGCTGAAGTGGTCAGAAAGTAGCGCGAGCGGGCGTTGAATGACTCTCATTCTGCACGTATTCTGCACGTATCCTGGAACGTGGAGGAGGGAACATCGTTGGCAGGAAAAGCTCGGGCATCGGGGTCCAAACGATCATTCGGCGGTCTACGACAGCTGCCGTCAGGTCGGTGGCAGGCGCAGTACACGGCGCCCGACGGGCTGCCGTTCAAAGCACCTCGCACGTTCCAAGCGAAGGACGACGCGGTCGCCTGGCTCGCGGCCGAACGTCGCCGTATCGAGCTCGGAACGTGGACGCGCCAGCTCCAAACCGATGTGCCAAGAAGGACATTGACTTTGGCTACGTACGCAGACCGCTGGTGGAGCCAGACCGAGAGCCGCCACAAACCGCGTACCCGAACGTTGAACCGCGGGTATCTCGACCGCGTCATTCTGCCCGAGTTAGGAACCACTCCCCTGACGGCGCTCACCGTCAGCTGTATTCGCGAATGGTTCGCCGGCCTGGACGCCTTCCCAACCCGAAATGCCAATGCCTACTCGCTGTTACGAACAATCCTCAATCAAGCAGTGGACGACGAACTGATCGCGGCAAACCCGTGTCGGATCCGCGGCGGCTCGGTCAAACATCGCAAGGTCGAGCCCGTGGTGCTGTCGCCTGCCGAAATGCGCGAACTCATGTCGCGACTCCCCGATCAATGGCGCGCACTGATTCTGCTCGCTGCGATGTCGGGCCTTCGATGGGGCGAGGTCGCTGCGTTGCGCCGCTCGGACCTAGATCTGTCCCCAAACGGAATGTTGGTCACCGTCGCCCGAGGGCTGACGAAGGATCGCGGAACATGGGTGGTCGGCCGCCCGAAGTCACGGACCGCGCTGCGGACAGTCCCTTTGCCCGAAGCGCTACGGCCGTTGCTCGTCGAACAGATCGAGCGCTGGGCCGAGCCAGGCCGCGCGGGCCTGTTGTTCCCCTCGAAGCACGGCGGCTTCCTCGATGCGACTGCCCCACGACGAGCCTTGACTCGCGCACTTGCCGCGATGCAGTACCCGCATATGCGACTTCACGACCTAAGACACTCGGCAGCAACGATTTTCGCCCAAGCTGGCTCGACATTGAGTGATCACATGGCGCTGATGGGGCACTCGTCATCGGCGATGTCCGCGAGGTACGTCGGCACATCCGCAGCTCGGAATCGTGTTCTGATCGAAGGTATTTGGACGGATTGACCGCGTTCGCACCTGACGACGGAGGTGTGGCAGGGTGGGACCGCTTTGACGGAACCTGGTCCAATCCCAGTATCGCGTACCACAGTTAGACCAGGTCAGGCCCCCTTTCGAGGGGGCCTTTCTTGTCGCCGTCGTCTTATCGTGGTCTTAGCAAAGTTAGAAACAACGATCAACCTGTTGTTACGCGCGCGGATCGACGGCACCATCGCAGCAGCTGAGGTGTCACAAGCCATTGGACCCTATTCTGCGGGAAGTGCGGACTAGCCCTTGGCAGATCGCGGTTAGCCGACTGCGCACAGACGTCTGGCGATCTGATCAGTTTCTCGCTAGCGCGGGACGCAAGTGGTCACTGTCCCCAATTGCACCTTGCGGTGACGCGATCCCGGCTGGCTTCGATGCAGCTGGTCACCCGTCTGCGATTGTTCCAAATTCGGTCCGCTGCAAATTTCATCGAGTCGTAGGCCACTGCCCCGGGGTCGAACGTCAGAACATGGTGGTGCTTCGCCAAGTCAGGAGGCTGTCGGACGCTTCCTTGCCGGTACATCCGAGATATGGTCGGGACAATAATCACCGTCGGGTCGGATCGCCCAGCCACGACCCGACGCCATCGCCCGGGCATCGGCAACATCACCCTTGGCCACTTTCACCGAGACGTCACTGGAGCAACCCGCGTGATTGCACTTCACCCGTACTTCGCTGGCTCCGATCACAATCGTCATCGCCGTCACGCCCCCCACCCTTTGCTGATCCCCGTCCGACACCAACGCTAGACGCAGATCGGCTGAACACGCGACTCGAGCGTGCTGTCCTCAAGGGTGTTCGGTAGGGCGCGAATGTGTTGATCCCACCAACTTTAACTGGACGACGCCGCGCAACGATCTCACATGGAGCGCCCCGCAGCCCTCCGCAACGATTGCGCAGATTACGCGACAGATCGGGGCGGCCGCCGCAGCAGGCGGCGTTGTTTTCACAGGGTAAGAGCGTCGTCGTGATCGTGTCGCGTGTGATCCCTCAGTTCCGGGAATCGGCGATACCTCGGGGCTGGGCGGGCCAATTCTTCGCTCTCTGCACGTATGTCGTCGTTGAGGATGCGGGCGCGACGTTCTGCCGCCTCTTTCTTCAATCGACGCACATTCGATGCGGCATGTTCGGCCTTCTCGATCCCGATGGTGATGTCGGAAATGCGCTCTGAGATCAACGCAATGAAGACGATCGCCAGGAAGGCGTCCGATTCACTCGGTGTCGCATTTGCAACCACGGTTGACAACCGACCTAGTACCAGACCTGCAGCGACATCGGATCGAACCCAAACCATGATCCGTGAACGCGAGGTACACACTCGAATGCCGAACGAGGGCAGGCAGGTCCGCCCAATGCTTTGACGAGACCATAGTGGTCGAAAATCGATGCCGCTCCGGCGGTCACGACCGCGAGAGGGACATCTGACTCGCTAGACCGAGGTAGCGAAGGGCGACCTCGGATATCCGCCTCCCAGTTTCGGCGCTATCCGACGTGGGCAGCACAACATGGCTGATCGTCAGCCGGATCAAGGCGTCGACACCATCGATGACGTCATCGCTGTCGAGCTGAGGGAAATGTTTTCCGATCCAACCCACTAGCCGTGCGGACGCGAGCTCGAGCATCGACGCCGACGTGGTCAGCAGCGGCAGCACGCCAGTCTCTTCGGGGCGGCTGTCGGCACCAGGAGACGTAAGCACCGACTTCAACAGCGGACTGGACGAGGCCTCGTTGAGCGTGTAGCGGACGGCAGCCGGGATCGCTTCTTCGAGAGCGTCGCGGTGGTCATCGAGCGTCGCTCCAATCCCCACCAAGAATCTCTCGGCCTCCTCCAACACGAGCGCGTCTCCGAGTCCTTGTTTGTCACCGAACTCCTTGTACAAGGTCGGACGCGACACTCCGATAAGTGCGGCGACCTCGCTGACTCGGACCCGATCCCAACCCTTTTCCAGGGTCAGCGCGTGCGCGGCACGGATTGCCTCCTTGCGCAAATGACGCCGAAACGACAACCGAACAGATTCATCGACCACGCACCAAACTGTATCAGTTGGCACTTTTGTTCATAAATTTACAGTAACCGACCCTTGGTCCAACCGTAAACGCAGGCGGGCCGACCTCGACACGCGGGTCGCGTTCGCGCTTTTTTCGTCGAAATCGCAGTTTTTGAACTTTTGTTGACACCGCAAGGGTTTTTGTATCCAATAGTCAGCGTGACTAACGAAATCGGGAGTTGCGCAGTCAACGGAGCCGTTGGCACAGAAGTGAGGTACGTAATGCACGACGCCCAGGACACCAGACCAACGTCATCTAATCCATACATGTCGGATTGGCTAAGTTCGATGCAGACCACTGCACATGATTCGGCTCTGCTTCCGCCCCATCACGGGGATTGCCTCGGGTGCGGTCCCGCGAATCAACATGGGCACCACCTGCGCGCACGTCGACATGGGGACGGTGTAGTCGCAGCTCATGTCTTCGACGGACGCCATGTCGGCGCGCCGGGAATCGCTCACGGCGGCGCAGTGGCGACAGTCTTAGACGACTTGTTCGGCTTCGCGCTGTATGTGGTCGGTGAACTGGCAGTCACACGCAAACTGGAAGTCGAGTACCTCGCCCCGGTATTACTCCAGACCGAGTACACCTTGCACGCCGAGATGCTGTCGCGAAACGGGCGCAAGCTACGACTCCGGGCGAGAGTGGAGGACCAAAACGGGCAAGTTGTTGCCACCGCCGACGCGCTTTTCATTGTGGTCGGTCCCGCGCACTTCACCAGTCGGGCCCCAGTCATTCAGGCCCGACGGTGACCGCACCCCCACGCGAGTTGCTGCTCGCTGCCCTGCTCACCGCTCATGGCCAGGCTGGCCCCTACGACGCCTTCCGCCGGCTCCGCGAAGCGCATCCGGCGATGTTGACCCAGTCCGGCGTATTGGTATTGAGCCGTTACGACGACTGCGCCGCCGCACTGCGGGACCGCAGGCTCGGGAAGGTCGACGAGTCTCTCGGGTTCGGGCTGACCGACATCCCAGAAGAATTACAACGCCAAGCCATGCACCGCTTCCGGCGCACGATGCTGTTTCGCAATCCACCCGACCATCAGCGCCTACGACGACTCGTTGCCGACGTATTCACTCCCCACCACGTCGAGGACCTCCGAGCCCGAATAGTCCTGCAAATCGATCGCCTACTCGACGGCATCGCCGATCAGCCGGTCGCAGATATCATCACCGAATTGGCATTGCCGTTGCCCGTCAACGTAATCGGCGACCTCCTCGGAGTCCCTGCCGAGGCTCGCTCCGCCGCCGCTCCTTTAGTACGCGCACTGATCGCCTCGCTCGAACCCAGCGCAAACACTGCTGACCTCACCCGAGCGTGCGAGGCCGAAGACCAACTCGCCCACTACTTCTCCGAACTTATGGCAGAAAAACGGGCTGATCCGTCTGACGACCTGCTCAGCCGGCTCGCCGCAGCCCGCGGCGACGACACTCTCGACGACGATGAATGCGTGGGCACCGCCATCTTGTTGTTCGCGGCAGGATTCGAAACCACGACAAACCTGATCGGCAACGGCGTCGCCGCGCTGCTTTCTCACCCCGATCAGATGGCGCTTCTACGCGAACGTCCGGATTTGGCCGCAACCGCAGTCGATGAACTGCTGCGCTACGACGCGCCTGTGCAAACCAATGGGCGGACCGTTCTCGAAGCAACTCGACTTGCCGGTATAGACCTGCGACCGGGCCAGGTCGTGCTCACCCTTCTCGGCGCCGCCAATCGAGACCCCGACCGGTTCCCCAATCCAGACGTGCTCGACATCACTCGAACCGGAACCGTCCCACTGTCCTTCGGCGCTGGCATCCACTTCTGCCTCGGTGCACCGCTGGCTCGACTTGAAGGAACCGAATTGTTCCCACGCCTCGTCTCACGCTTTCCGCGGCTCACGCTGGCGAGTGAACCAATTTGGCGAACCGGAATGTCGTTTCGCGGATTGTCGAGCCTGAAAGTAGTCACCCGATGACCCGAGTCCTGATCGACTACCCACATAAGAAAGCCGGCCATTGCGGTTCGGGCGCGCTGCGCGACCTAATGGAATGGGCCAAGCTCGGTTGGGGCGCACCACCCAGCGAGGGCCTTGTGTTCACTCTCGGCGGGGCACTCGATTTCGCCTATATCCGGGACGTCACCTTGCAACCCCCGATCTACCTCGTCGGACGCGGAGCCGATATGGAACTTGACCTGCTGCACCGACTTGGCGCCCATACGGATTTACGCCAGACTGACGACGCCGACCTCGGATGGAAATGGGTCACCACCGAAATCGACTCCGGACGGCCAGTCATGGTTTGGGCCGATATCGCCGAACTTCCCTACCTGCGCGTACGGCTCACGATGAGCCGCCACGACATCGTAGTCATCGGCTACGACGCCTCTGCGCGAATCGCCTACGTCATCGACAACGACCGCGACGCCGTCCAAACGGTTCCTTACGACGCGTTGGCACGAGCCCGCTCCTCTACCGGCTTCCCTATACCCACGCGCCACACCACCTACGTCGTCGACTGGCCAACATTCCCACCCGACCTCCTCACTACCGCGGCCGACGCCCTGCAGCGATCCGCCTACACGCTCCGCAACGGCGGACCCGGCATATTCGCCGCCGCATCACCGCACGTGGTTGCCGGAACAGGACTCGCCGGTGTCCGCGCCTTTTCCAACGATCTGCGCCACTGGTCTGACAGCTTCGACACACCGACACTTCATGGCGCACTCGGCGCACTCGCTGCCTTCATTGAAAAAGCAGGCACCGGCGGCGGACTCTTCCGCTACCTCCTCTGCCAGGGATGCACTGACCTCAAGAACCACTCCCCCGACCCGGCCCTCCAGGCCGCCGCCGTCGCGGCGGGCCGAGCCGCACAAGCCTGGACGGCCGTCGCAGTAGCCGCTACTACCAGTGACCGCACCGCACAACAACGCGCCACTCATGCGGCCCAACTCGCCGCACTTCTGCCAGACCTCGAGGAGACCCTCGCCAACGCCCTCGCCGACGCCGCGCAGTCACTGGATGCCCGGGCGGATTGACAGCGCACCGAGTTTGAACTGGGGAATTCGATGATCGCAATCGAGACCCTCGCTCGCCCGCTCGCTCTGAGCCCTTCCGGTCAATGGCAAGCGATTCGACCTGACGGGCTGTTCGATTGCCCCCTTGAACGCCGCCACGAAGGCACGAGGCCGTATCGAGGCGCGCGCCCGCGATCATCCAAGCCGAATTTCGGTTCGCGCGGGATCTGCAGTCCATCTGGGACCAGTGCTGGGCAACAGCGTATTTCTGGCGGCCCCATCCGTGGCCCCCAACGGCCAGGCTCGGCCATATCGGGTAGTTCGGTCCACCAGTTATAGCCCTGCCGGTACTGTTACTTCGGCTGGCCTGGATCTCAGTCGTGTCGTGCAAACACGGGAACCACGAGCACCGAATGTTGTTTATAAAGCGCCTATTTCAGATCCATTTGGGCCTCAGACCGGGGTTGGAGTAATGCCGTTACGGACTGTCCAGCCTGCTGCGAAACGCCTTGAACCTTGAAACTATGCATGACACAGAGTATCGTCCACTTGTCGCCTGAAAGTACTTGATCGTTTGCGGGCGAGAAGGCGCTGCGATGCAGCAAACAGTACGGACCGTGATGCCCCGAAGGAGGGTGGGAACCCCAGCGATCGCGCAACACCCGCCCTTCACGCGGATGTCAGGGATCCGCGGGGCCGCACTCAGCGGGGTCTGGTGAAGGTACCCCTCACAGGAGGACAGCATGACCGCAAATCACGCACCCGCACGGACGGCTCCGATCGACCGCGTCAAGACGCGGCGGATCAAGTTCGACTTCGGTGAGCCCACGCCGATGGTGCGCCACTTCGCGAACAACGACCTGGTGTTCAGCCATCTCATCGCCACGCTGTCGATGTCGTTCCCCGTTGGTGAAGAGTTGTTCATCCGGTCAGTGCGCCGGTACAGCGACCAGATCACCGATCCCGTTCTGCGGCAGCAGATCCGTGGCTTCATCGGTCAAGAAATGTCGCACGGGCAAGAACACCGCCGGCTGAACGACAAGCTAGTGGAAATCGGTTACAGCACCAGAATGGTGGACACCATCCTCAAAGGGGTACAGCGATTGGAAGAATGGTTGCCCCAACGTGCGCCCCTGGCGATGACCGCTGCAGCAGAGCACTTCACGGCAGTCCTCGCGGAGCGCATCCTGTCGGAGCAAGAGGTGCAGGACATGGCACACGACCGGGAGGTCAAGAACCTGCTCATGTGGCATGCGCTCGAGGAAGTCGAACATAAGGCCGTTGCTTTCGACGTTTACAAAGCCGTCGGCGGCCCCGAATGGTCGCGGATCGTGACGATGTTGGTGATGTTCGGCGCTGCGTTCCCGCTCATTGCTGCGGCAACCTTGGTTTCGGTGGTCCAGGATCCGGAGGGGCGCAACCCGATCCGGGTGGCCCGCGGAGTGGTGGCGACGCTACGGGGACCGCTCTTCAAGGGGATGACGCCCGTTCTCTTGCGATATGTGAGACCGGGATTCCATCCGAGCGACATCGATACCGAGCCGCTCCTCGAGCGTTGGCGTGCCGAATTATTTGGCACCGATGGCGTTCTCGTGGACCATCTCAAATAGTTTCAATATGTCTCGTCACGTGTGATTCGACCGGCGCGCGCCCTCGTCGGCAATTGCCAGCGCCGCAAACAAACACAGCGCCTCGTTCACGTCGCGCAACGCAGAAGCGTGCGACGAGATCGAGGCGGATCGTGGTGGTCCGGTCGGCAAAAATGCCGACTACGTCACTACGGCGGCAACTTTTGTTGTTTGCTGTTGTCGAACCAAGATCTTCTTGGGGACTGCGGTGAACGCGAGCAGGTCCGCGCGCGTCGGCCAGGTGGGCGGCGACTCCTCAGCAGTTTGTCGGCGTGGGCGTCGATCATCCGATCACATTGCGCATCAACCTATTCCGGTCGTGCCGCACTGGGTTATCAGCTCGTGCTGGGCGCACCGGCCGCGGCGCAACCTAACCGGGTTGACCGTCGATGAGACCATGCGACGCCTGGCGAACCATGGGCGATCAGGTCGCCGAACGTAGCCAGCCGGCGCCGTCCTCGCTGCTCTAGCCAGGGAGAAACGACCCGGCGCGCAGCTTCTCCGACCGCGACCTCGAGTGACCCTCAATTCGTTTGGGGACCAATTCGACTGCGTCCCGAGATCCCTAGACTTTCGACGGCCACCAGTTACCACGGCCAATCAGCGAGGCGAGGGCTGGAACGGTAACTGTTCGCACGATGAATGTATCCAGCAGGAGCCCGGTTCCTATCACGAAGCCGATTTGAATCATGCCCTGAAACTGGCCTGCCATGAGTCCGAACATGCTCGCCGCGAAAATGATTCCGGCAGAGGTGATGACGCTGCCAGTGGACGCGACGGTTCTAATGACGCCGACGCGAATACCTCGGGACGACTCGTCCCGCAGCCGGGAAATGAGCAGCATGTTGTAGTCCGCCCCGACCGCTACCAACACGATGAAGGCCATCGGTGCCAACATCCAAGACAGCTCCTGGCCCAACAAGAGCTGAAAGACGATGACACCCAGACCCAGTGCCGAAACATAGGACAACACAACCGAAATCAGCAGATACAGCGGTGCGAGGACCGCCCGCAGAAGCAGAATCAGAACCAACGCGACGATGATCAACGTGGTGATCATGATATGTAAGAAGTCGTCGTTCAGGTATTTCTTGACGTCCTCGGTCAGCGAGGTGGCACCTGCAACCTCGACGGTACTGTTCTCCAAACTGGTATTGGGCACCGCAGCTTGTGCCGTCTGCCGAATCTTTCCGGTCAGCTCGATTGCCTCGTCGCCGAATGCCCCGAACTCCGTCGAAATCAGATACCGAGCCACGTGCCCGTCCGCACCGACGAACACAGATGCCGCGGTTTGAAAGTCGATACTGTTGACGACGATCGCTGGAATGTAGAACCCCGCCATGTTTTGCGAGGATGCATTATTTTTCAGCTCCAGCAGATAGTCGGCCGCCTGCTGGAGACCAGACTGCAGCTGATCCTTGGCTGGGCCAAGCTCTGCGAACCGGCCACCGAAGGCCTGCGCATCGACTGCCATTGTGCCGATGGTTCCCTGTGCCGTACTCACCAGTCCCCCAGGATCGTTGGGGTCTCCACCGAGGGCAACGATCGCAGACTTAACCGAGGCGAGGGCGTCTCGAGCCTCTCCTAGGGTTTCGGAAATCGACGACCCGCCAGTCAGCGTTGTCACCGCGTCGCGCAGTCGCGTAACGCGGGCACCGAGCGAATCGTTGCCGACACCCACGAACAGTTGCAGCTGAGAGCGCAGTTGTACACAGCGAGGATCGACGTCGCAGAACGAGCTGGTGTTCAGCACATTTATCAACGGCTCGGCAGACTGTGCAAGATCGGCAAGTTGCATTGCGGCATTAGCGAATTCATCGATCGCACCATTCATTGCCTCAAGCTGACCAGACGCGCCCTGCACCTCGGCCAACCTGGCGTCCAGCCCGTCGAAACCCCCTGCTCGGTCGAGTAAGTCGCTCGCGTCTACCGCTGCGGCGAACATGGGCTCCGACATTTCGCGCAAATCCGTGATGGCTGCAACCATCTGGTCGACTTTGTCCAGCATTGGGGTAAATTCTGCTGCGCGCGAATCGATCTCGCTGGCGGCATCGGCCAGGCCGGACCCGACGCGACCGGCCTGATATGAGACCGAGCTTTCCGTCAGCGGCTTGCCGTCGGGCCTCGTGATTCCGCGAACAGCTGTGACTCCCTGCAGTTGCGCCACTCGCGCAGCCATTTGTTCGAGATCCGCGAGGCCTTCGGGCGTCCGCATATTGGACTCGCTGGCGATCACCAGATACTGCGGTAGTACAAAGTCTTTGGGAAAGTGCGCATCGAGCATCGCGTAACCCTCGTTGCTCTGCAGATCGTCAGGTAGACCACTGCGGTCGTCGTAACTAACGTCTATGAAGGTTGCACACACAGCCAGCCCCAGCAGAAGCACCAGACTCATCGCAAGGACACGCACCGGCCGTCGAACCACGGTAACGCCGACCTTCTTCCAGGCGCGAGCCGTGCGGTCGCGCTTAGGCAGGGCTTTTCCTTTACCCGCCGCTACCGATAGCACCGCCGGCAGCAGCGTGACTGACGCCAGAAACGCAAGGGTGATACCTATTGCGCACGCGGGACCGGCGGTAGCGAAGAACCCCATCTGTGTGAAAGCCAACGACGCGCACGCGAGTGCCACGGTGGCCGCTGATGCCGCAATGACCTTTCCGATTACGCCCGCAGCTTCGCCTATCGCGCGATCGTATGCGAGCCCACCGCGGACGAACTCGTGGTATCGGCTGATGAGGAAAACGGCGTAATCGGTACCTGCGCCGGCCAGAACTGCCGTCATGAACGCGACCGTAAAAGCCGACACGCCGAACCCTGCCAGGCCCAACGCGGCCGCGACTCCCCTCGCTGCCACGAGCGTTATTCCGATCATCATCAGCGGAAGCAGGGCGGTCACGAGCGACTGATAGATCAGCAGCAGAATCAGCGTGATAAGGACTCCGGTCACCACCGTGATCAACGCCATGCTGGATTCACCGATGACTACCATGTCGGTACCTGTCGAGGGCGGCCCCGTCACCCGGGTCTCTAGGTTCGAGTCTTGGGTTGTCTCCGCGACTATATCGCGGACCCTAAGGTCTGAAGCGTTGCCGTCAGGCGTACCGATGTCGCCCTGAATGCCGACCGGCAGATACCACAATTGGTTGTCGTGGCTGGTGAAGAGCGCTTTCCCCTGCGGCTCGTCAAGGAAATCCTGCACTCTGAGGACGTGTTCGGTGTCCGCCTTCAGCGCTGCAATCAGATTTCTCAGGACGTGCTCGTCGCCTTGATCCAGGCCGGACTTGTCTTCCAAAACCACGATTACCGTCGTGCGGGAACCCTCTTCGTCGAATGCCTTCGCCATCTTGTCCAGAACGGCGAATGTGGGCGAGTCAGGAGGGAAAGCAGGAGCCGACTGTTCGCGCACGACACTCTCCACCTGGGGAAAAGCGATGTTCAACGCCGCCGCCAAGACGATCCAGAAGCCGATCACCCACCACCGCGCGCGCACAACGAAGTGCCCCAGCCGATCGAAACTCATGCCTCTGTTGGCCTTCATTGACCCCTACCTGACTACTCAAATTGTCGGCCCCACGCACAAGCGCGGAACGCGCCCAGTTCACCTCGGATTTCCTTCCCGTAGGGAAAGGACCGATCATCGATTCCAGATTCGATACTGAAAGTATCGTATCCTAAAGTTGTCGTTGTCGGGAATAAGGTGGCGTCGCCGCCAAGCTCGCTACCGGCATCGAACTTCGTTTTCATTCATCGTGCCGGCCGGGCGCCTTCAATAGCCCGTGCGCCGTCTCCCGACTCTGGCGATGCGAGACTTCCTCGACCTCACCCGTCCAATGATTGCGACTGGGTTTCTCGCATCGAGCCGATCGGCCCGAAATGGGTCGTATGGGGCTAAATCACAACGTAGGCAGCAATATTCGAAAGAATGAGTCCGGTCCCCGTACGGCGGTGCTGGTTGCGAGCGATCTTGCGATGCCTCCTGTGGTGAGGGCTCCTGTTACCTACCCAAGATCACACTTCCCGCGTCGTCGCTACCGGGTGTTCTCGCCAATTCTTCGTGTCGCGACTGCGGGTCGTGGATCGAAACCTGTCTGTGCAGCCATGGAGCGGTCCTTGAGTGCAGCCGCAGGACTCAAAGTAACGAGTCACTTTTCGATCGGTGCTGGATCTCGGGGTAGGTGTAGCTGACGCTCGGCGATGATGTTCAGTTGTATCTCAGTCGTGCCGCCGTAGATTGTGGTTGCCCGACTCGCGAGAAGGTAGCTCGCCCACTTCCCGGCGGCCTGCGATTCGTTCGCGGATGCGCCCTCGTACCCGAATTCGGCGTGCACTACCTCGGCGGCGTGCTGGCCGAAGCGCATGTTCAGCAGCTTCGCCACACTCGACGATGCGCCGGGATCGGTACCGTCGAGTTGCAGCATCGTGGACCGCAAGTTGAGTAGACGAACTGTATAGCCCTCGGCAACGAGGCGTCCGATGCGATCTTGAGCAATGGCGTCGAGTTCGGTCTGCTGCGCGTAGCGGACAACGTCGCTGCAACTCGCGTAGAGCGGAAGATCTTTGTTAGACAGTGACACTCGCTCGTTCGAAAGCGTATTGCGGGTCACCTCCCACCCCTTGTTCACCTCGCCGACAACATCTTCGTCGGAGACAAAAACGTCCTCGAGGAACACTTCGTTGAACAACGCAGAGCCCGTCAGCTCGCGCAGCGGTTTCACCGTGACGCCAGCCGCTTTCATATCGATCAGAAAATAGGTGATCCCTTCGTGCTTGGGAGCCGCGGGATCGGTTCGCGCCAGACAGAAGCCCCGATCAGCGAACTGGGCCAACGAATTCCACACCTTGGTACCGGTGAGCCGCCAGCCGCCGACCACCTTGGTGGCTCTGGTCGTCAACGACGCAAGATCCGATCCCGCGCCCGGCTCACTGAACAACTGACACCAGAACACCTCACCGCGCAGGGTCTGCGGCAGGTAGCGCTGCTGCTGTTCCGATGTGCCGTACGCGATCAGTGAGGGCACCATCCAGTTCGCCAACGCAATCTCGGGCCGCACAATCCCGGCTGTCGTGAGCTCCTGCTGAATGATCACCTGGTCGACGGCGTCGGCATTACGACCCCACGGGATGGGCAGGTGCGGCAGAACCCAACCGCCGTTGACGATCCGGTCGATCCGCTCGTCCGCCGGCGCAGCGGCCAGTTCTGCTACAGCGGAGCGGATCTCGCCTCGACGGCGCTCGGCATCGTCCGACAGCGTCACCTCGATCAGTGGCAAACCTGACTCGATCACGCGCTCTGTGACTGTGCGAGTCCAGACAGTGCTCCGCCCGATAGCGGCGGAGATTCCAATAGCACGCCGGTAATAGATATGGGCGTCGTGCTCCCAAGTAAACCCGATACCGCCGAGCACCTGGATCGTGTCCTGGGCCGCCGTGAGGGCGGCAGGTGGTGCGAGCACAGCTGCGATTGCGGCGGAAAGGTCAACGTGGCTCGATGTCGCATCGTCGAGCGCGCGGGCGGCGTCCCAGACGGCCGCCGCCGCTCGCTCCGCGCCGACCAGCATGGCTGCGCACTTGTGCTTCACAGCTTGGAACTGGCCAATGGGCCGTCCGAACTGGTGGCGCACCCTCGCATACTCCGACGCGATGTGTGTGCACGCGGATGCGACCCCGACCGCCTCTGCCGAATAGAGAACGGCAGCGATACTACCTACCCTGGCGCCGTCGAGGACACCGAGCACCCTGTCTGCCGGAACAACCTGCGCGGCTATTTCTATGTCTGCGATGGGACGCAACAGATCAACGCTCGCCGAGTCACGAATCGTCAGATCGGCGGCATCCAGTGCAATCCACGTCGGTCGCGTTTCGCCTGCCCAGACCGAAACCGGCAGCACCACAACGTCTGCGGCCGAAGCGCCGACCACCGAACTGGCGGTGCCTTCGACGTGTAGCAAGCCGTTTTCGATCCGCCCGACCACGTTGGAACGCACCGACGCCGCGCCGCGTCGTGACCAATCCGAGAGGGACGGCAACAGCGCGTTCTTCGCGTCCGTGTTGCTGCTCAGCTCGACGATGGCGGCGGCCAGCACCGTCGGTATGAACGGACCAGGTGCGGCGGATCGCCCCAATTCTTCGATGACCACCACCAATTCGGAGTATCCGAATCCCTGACCACCGAACTGTTCGGGAAGGTGAAGCCCGAATAGCCCGATGTCGGCAGCCGCACGCCAGTAGGCGGGTTCAACCTCCACCTTCGCATCGAGGACTTCGTGTAGGTCCGCGGACGTAACGGTCCGCTTCGTTAGCGATCGCACCGACTCGGCGAGTGCGACGTGATCCGAACTGATGGCTATCGACACCGTACTGATCCTTGCCTGTGAGCTACCGGCAGAAGTCTGTCTGCGCCTGACGAAATCATCTGAAGTGAGGTCATTGATTCAGCGTGTGGACCTCGCCCATTTCGAGGTCATTTCCCGGGCAGGGCACCGTCCATGCCGCCAACGTCGGTGATCAGCCAATCTGAGTTCGTGTCGATCGTGATGTTGTAGGTGACAGTGGTCTGTGCACCCGCGGGAGTCTGCGCGCTCGTGGACGTTACATTGAGGAAGACGTTCACCTTGTAGACTCCGTCGGCCTCCGACTCGACCACGGCGTCGATGGGGGCCGCGGTCGAAGTCCACTTGAGCGGAACAAGGATTTCCTGCAGCTGCGGTGCCGTCGCGTCGAACTTGTTGCCCAGCTGTGGGGACGTGTTGGCCTTCAGTTTCCCAAGCCACGCATCGACGTCCTGGAAATTGATGTTCGATGCTCCGACCGCGTAGTCCGTGGCCACCTGTTCCGCCCGCTGATCGGCGACTGCCTTCGTGTTTATATCGCTCAGATCCCTTTGGGCCGAGAGCCATAGCCAGTCGAGTATCGACACGGCGGCAACCAACACGATGATGACCGCACCATAGACCATGGTTGACGTTCGGATCGAGATGGTTGCCCGCTCTCGGTCGTCGATAGTCGTCGCTACTTTTCGAGCCGAATCGTCGGGTTTCGCGTCGTCGTCGTCGATCGGCTTCTCTGGCCTTTTTGCTAATAGGGGTATCATCGGCGTTCCGTTCTTGTTGCGGTGGAGATCATTTGATATTGATTTGCAGATGAAGCGCGCCGTCGTCACCGGTAGCGTTCAGTGCTTGTGAAATTAGTGCGCTGATATCGATCTGCGGGATCGACGCTTCTGATGCGGCGGCAAGCGGTTGAATTATTGGCACGAGTTTCTGCAATTCCGGACCGACCTCGGTCAGGTAGGCGGACACATTGTTCAAGAACGGCACCAGCCCATTGCCTTGCACATAGTCGTCGGGAATTTTTCCGATCCTCGCTAGTTTCCCGATCGCCTCAGCGATGAGGTCTGCCTGGGTTCCGGAATTGCCCCATTCTGGGCCGGCCGCGGCCATCGAGGGTCCGGCCCATTCCATGTCCGCACCGATCGCCTGTAGATCGGTCATCGTGCTGCGAATTTGTGGGCTTCTGCTCAGGATTGTGGCGGCCAACAGCTGGGTCGACTCGGCAAGCTGCGGGATTACCGATTCGGTTCCGGCCAAACCTTGATCGAGTGTGTTCACGATGTTGCTGAGCGCCTGAGGATCAAGTTGGTTCAGCAGATTCGTCACTGTTCGGGCGACCTCAGGGATCGATAGCGGCATCTGAATTGTTTTGGTGTCGATTCGTTGGCCGCTTTCAAGATACGGTCCGCTGTTCCGCGTGGGGGTGAATTGGACATATGGTTCGCCAAGCGCGGAAAGGTTCTCTATTATCACCGTGCTCGCCGTGGGAATTCGAAATTTGTCATCGACCCGGAACTTCACTTCGACTCCCTCTGCGACGTTGTCGACAGAGGTAATTTCGCCTACTTTGACACCTCTGAGTAGTACTGGCGACCGCGCTGCGAGGCTTCCTGAGTTCGTGAGCAGCATCGTCGCGCTCGTGTACTCCTTGAACCAATCCACACGCACGACACCGAATGTCAAGTAACCGACCCCGAACACCAACACACCCGCGATCGCGGTGAGTGACACCAGTGAGCTCAACTTCATCGGACCGCCCCGATCATCCTGAGAGTGTCGATTATTCGATCGACCTGGCCGTCTTTGGACAGTCCGGCACCGGCAGGTGAGCCCTCGATGTCAGCGCCGACGATATTCACCTTCGGCCCGTGATCGGCAAAGGGAATGACCTTTTCGCGAATCAACTCAACCAACTTGTTCAGGTTCGACGGCGCCTTCAGATCCAAGGGTCGAGCAGTGAATGCAAGGGGCATAAATGCCCTGGCTGCGGCATTGCCCGCCGCGGCTAGTGGTGAAACCCACGCCAGAGAACGTGTGATTGCGGCGAATCCGTCGTAGAGACCGAGTAGCCCGATGAGCGACGTCATCGCGTTTGTCGCCTGCGTGACGCCCGCTTCAGTAAGCAGTTCAGCTAGTATGTCCGAATCTTCCATAACGACGCCGGTGGTGGCCTGCATTCCGTCAAGGAACGCGTCTGCTTGGTCAAGATGCGCTGATACGTCTTCAACGTTTGCGCCGACAACTTGGAATATCCTGGCCGTTTCCTTCGGATCCGCAGGCAGGACAGAGTTCATCCGGTTGATAATGTCCTGCATCTCGTGGATTGCGCCGCCTTGTACGAAGGTTGCAATGCCGGCCATCGTGTCTTCAACCTGCAATGCGGGTTTCGTTTGCTGCCGAGTGATCGTTCCGCCATTGGGAATTGGGTTGTCGTAGCCGTTCGACGGCGTAATCAGCGCGATATAGATATCGCCGAGGACTGTAGCCTGGCGGAGCTCGGCGGTGGTTGTGCGCGGGAGCTTGACCGATTTCGCGATGTCGACATCAGCAACGACATACCCTTCGTGCGCTTCGGTCGGGTTCACGAGCGTCACAGCGCGTAAAGTGCCGACCTGGATACCGTTGGACGCCACTTTGGCGCGCGCCGGCAGATTCAGCGCATTTTCGAACTCGATTCGGACGCGGTACGTCTCGCCGGAAACCGTAGTTCCGGGCAAAGGCACCGAGGATGGGTCGAACGCGCAACTGTTCAATGCCAAGGCTGCTGCGACCAGTGGAACGACCACTCTCACAAGTCTCCGCGCAAAGCGAACTCGTGACGCCGCGGTCATCGTGCACCGGCTATTGCGAGTACCAACGGGACCAGCTGTACGTCCGCGAGCCCGTTCGCCGCTGACGCGCACCGACCGGGAGCGACCATGTTCACCGCTGCGCATACCTGGTCCGCGTTCGTCTGTGCAATCGCGACGATCGGTGACGCATATGTCAAGGCGGGCTTGCCGCTTCGAGGGTCGGTCGAACGCTGGAAGGCCCCCGCTACCGGCGGAATCATCCGGATGATTTCCTGGATCGTGCCGACGTTGGCGCCGATGAAATGAAGCAGTGGGACTGACGCGTCGAGGACCTGCAGGATCGGGCCACCGAACTTGGTTGTGATGTCGTTGAGCCACGGGATGATGGCGCGAAGGTCATCGACGACGGGCCCCACCGGCGCCAGTATCTCGGAGTTCACCTGCTGGAGGACTACGGCAAATCGAGTAAGCATGCCCCTGATGTCGTCCCAGCCGGTGGAAACGCTGGCCGACAGAGAACTGAGCGCGTCGACCAGCGCCCCGATGTGCCCGATCGCGGCATTGGGTGAGTCCAGTGCACCACCAAGCTTCTGAATCAGCTCGTTGATCCGCGGACCCGTGCCAGCGGTTGCTTTGTCGAATGCGTTGATCCCATCGACGATCCGAGCCTTTTCTGCGGGATCATCGGACCCGTTGAGCTCATCGGCAAGTTCGCCGAGCGCGTTCAAAGTTCGGGTCATGCTTTTCGGCGTCAGTGTATGTGTGATGCACATGTTCGGGTCCCAGTCCGCACTCGCGTGGCCATCACCGAGGACAGCCAGGTTGCGGTTGGCCACAATTGTGTCCGACACCGTCGTCGCTGACAATTTGCCGCGCAACGGATGGTCTGCATCGACCTCGAAGTCGACGCGCACTGCCTCGCCTTGAGGTTCGATATCGGTCACGGTGCCGACGGCCACGCCGAGCATAGTGACCTGGTTGCCGGTATAGAGACCGACGGCGTCGGGCATGAGGGCGCAGTAACTCTGCGTTTTTTTGGCAGGTTCGAACACGATGAAGTAGGCGATGACCACCATTGCGCCGGTCACGATCACTCCTAGGATCGACATGAACCCACGAGAAGCAAGCAGGCGCTCCACTGTCTCAGCACACCTTTCCGGGAACGGGTATGCAGAGGGCGGGGGCCGACATCGTGGTCGACGATTGGTCGACGAGAACATCACCCTGCGGTGAGACTATGGTCTGTAGGCGCGACAGTAAGTCCCGCACACTCACGACGATCCCCCCGAGTTTCTCACTCAGCCGCTCCAGGTCAGGAATCGCTTCAGCAAGCTTGTCGGCCATCGGCTTCAATGTGGACTGCCACGTCGGCTCAATGGCCGCGATGCGCGACAACACCTCGGCGATCGTCGTGATCGATTCGTCGATCTCGGCTCGCTTGTCGATCGCGATCGTCTCCATCAAATTGATTCTCGTGATCATGTCTCCGAGTACCGATTTCGATGCGTTGACCGCGGTTAAATATTCGTCGACGAACGCCAACATTCGGGAGACGTCGTCGTTTTGCTTATCGAGGACATCGACAAGCGATTCGATCGCGTTCCCTGTTCGCCGAATCCCCTCGGGGCTCGACGCGATCGCGGTCTGCGCGGCCGCGAAATTTTTCCGTAAGGTCTCGCCGTCTACATCGGCGATCGGTGTGGCGGCGTCTTGAAATACGCGCGACAGACTGTACGGCAGCCGGACGTGGTCGGCTGGAATCGATCTCTTCCCCAACGCGGATGTGCCGGCCGGAGTGACGGCAACATAGTGACCACCGACGATGGTGAGCATTCGGATGTCGAGCGTTGTCTGATCTCCGAGGAAGACGTCACTATCGACGGTGAACGTCATCTGGACGGTGTCAGCTTGCAGCTCGAGCGATGTCACCTTCCCCACCGGCACTCCGGCGACTCGAACGCCATCCCCCTCTTTGATCGATCCGGCTTCGGACAGATCGGCGGTGTAGGTCGACTTACCCAGCGGCACAACAAAGACGACAGCACTGACTACGAGGGCGAGCACAACGACAACGGCGCCTGCTACGCCCCACCACAACTCGTGTCGTTCCAGTGCAGCACCGTGAAGAATCGGCTTGCTGCTCCCAAAGCGAATCCTCTTGGGCGACTTTTGATTCAGCGTTTGCATATCGATATCCTTTGCCCGCCGATGAGCATTTGTAAGGGGCCCGGCGCAGACACGTTTCCGTTCGTGCAGGCGAGGTTCACACCTGGCCCGGTGTCAGGGATGAGGGCGTTGAGCGTTTGGAGCAGCGCGGGTAGCCGACCGAGAACCTCGACTGCGTGCTGCGGATCGGGGAACAATAATTTGATATCGGTGTCGAAATCGGGATTGGTCTCGGTTGTAAGCCCCAGAGTGGCGAGCAGATTGTTGATCGGCCCCAGGATGGGTGGAGCGATGAGCGCGAATTCGATAATGCTGCCGATCTTATCGTGCAATGTGGCGATCAATGTCGAAAGTTTCGTGATCAGCGAGACCAGTTGCGCCGACTTCCCGCCGATCTTGTCGGAGATCGCCCTCAGGTTCGAGACGAGGACGGAAATGACGGCTTGACGGTCGGTGACATAGTTGCTCAACTTCTCGATCGACTCGAGTGCCGGTCCGATTCCGGCACCGTTTCCTTCGATCACAGCGAGCATAGTCTCAGCGAATTGATTCAGAGCGCCCGGTGAGAATTCGGCAAGAACGGGTTCCAGCCCATTGAACAATGCTGTGATATCGAAAGACGCAATAGTTTGCGACGTACCGATCGTCGTTCCTGCCGAGATCTCAGTTGACAACACCGCCGGTTGCTGGATGTCCACGTACCGTTGGCCAGTGAGATTCTGATAGCGGATCGCGAGTTTGCTCGAGTCGTAGATCGCTCGCCCGCGTTGCAGGGTGAATCTCACAACCGCCTGGTTTGCGTCAAGCGCGATCGACTGCACCTTGCCGACCTGCACGCCGTACATGCGCACGTCGTCACCGGACTTGAGGCCGTTGGCGTCGGTGAAGACAGCAGAATAGTCATGAGTGTCTCCCGACACTGGTCGTTTGACCGCTTGCACTACGAACACCAGCAGTACCGCGATGACGACCGTGAACAACATCAACTTCCACGCAACTTGGACGACCGATTTCATCGCGGGCCTCCTGCTATCGGGGCAGATGAGGTCCCTAGCAGCGGTACCGACAATGCTGGAACTCCACGCAGCGTCAGCGCCAGGTTGAGTATCGGCCCGTCCGGTGTGTCGGTGAACGACTTGTCCAAGCGGGCCAATATTTCGCGGAGTTGGGATCCGGACAGTTGCGGCGACGGCACCATCTGACTCGTGATGTTCAGAATCGGCGTCAGCATGTCGGCATAGCCGCTGAAGTAACGCTGCGCAGTGAACAGGGTGTTGGCGACCGCCGGAAAGAAATCCTTTGCGATCGTGTTGACACCGGTGTCGAAAAGATCGCGCTGGGTCCGCAATACTTCGATGTTCTTGAAGCGGTCCAACAGCTTGACAGTGCCGTCAATCAGCGCAGCGGCGCCTGTCAGCGTGGATCCATACTGACCGAGCAGGAACGAGACGGGATATATCTGTGTGTCTGCGAGGTTCTGACCGGTAGCAATCATTGCTTCGATCAGCGGTGTGAACCAACTGAGGTTGGCGGCAACCCTCGTCAAGTTTTCGGCGAGCCGCGGTGTGAGTACGTCGCCGCTCGTCTGAGAGAGGGACCGGATAAGCGCACCCATCGTGGCGTCTTGCGCCCTTGCCGAATGATCACCGCTAAGGTCTATTATCGCGTTTTCTTGCAACGGAGATCCGCCGTCCCTGCGTTTCAGCTCGACCTCGCTGATGCCGAAGAGGTTTGCCGGTGCATAGTCGATGGCAAGGCTATCGGTGACACCGAAAAGCCGTGACTGGTTCAGCCTCAAGGTAATCAGCTGTCGCCCGGACTCCCCGCTGTCGATGGCGGCAATCGAGCCAACGTTCACTCCGTCGAGACGGACCTGGGTTCCTGGCGCGATACCGTCCCCGATCGAATCCGTCTGTAGGACGATCTGCATCCGGTCGTCCCCGCGGGCCTTGTCGACCGCGATCCACGAGATCGCCACCACCGTGACCAACGCTAGTGCGAGCACACCAGCTACTTTTGAGCGCCGCTTGTTGGTCGATACTCCTGGAATCCCGTATATCGGCATAGCCCTATCCCGTGAAGTCGATCGATGAATTAAAGCCCCACAGCGCGAGGGTCAGCAGCATATCCAGGGCGATGATCGCCACAAAGCTCGCGCGAACCGCCCGACCAGATGCAATACCCACCCCTTCCGGACCGCCGGTTGCGAAAAAGCCTTGGTAGCAATGAATCAGGATGACGGCGATGCAGAAAACTAGGACTTTGATAACCGCTGCGATCACATCCCAGCCGCTGATGAACTGGAAAAAGTAGTGGTCGTAAACACCGGATGCTTGCCCGTGCAGCAAAACGATGACCAAGCTGCATGAGAAGTAGCTCAGGATCAATGCGATCAGAAACGTCGGCACGATCGCGATTGCCCCAGCGATCACCCTGGTCGTAACGACGAACGGTATCGACCGCAGGCCCATTGCCTCCAGCGCGTCGATTTCCTCCGAGATTCGCATCGACCCGATCTGAGCGGTCATCCGACATCCGGCCTGGGCCGCGAATCCGATGCCGGCAGCGATCGGAGCCAACTCGCGAGTGTTGGCGAAGGCCGAGACGAGGCCAGTGACGGGGCCCATTCCGATGATGTCGAGGGTCGCAAACGATTCGATCCCGACCGAACCGCCCATCACCAGGCCGAGCACGATCAGCATCGGAACCGTGCCACCGCCCACAATGATCGACCCTCGCCCCCACGTCATATCCGTGATCGTGCGCATAGTCTCGGCGCGATACCGCTTGAGCGTCAACGGGATCGACGACAAAGCTAGCCAAATGAAAGTCAGGACGAAGCCGAATGTTTCCACCGGTGCCGCTGCACTGCCGCGTTTGTCGAGGATCCGTCTCACCCAGCCGAAGTGTTTGGGTGCATAACCCGACGCGGGCATCAGGCCAGCCTCACGGGGATGAACATCGTGACCAATTGAGTGATCAAAAGGTTCACGATGGTGATCGAGACAACCGAAAGCACCACAGCCGCATTCACACCGTCGGCAACACCACGTGGACCCCCCTTGGCTTCGAGCCCCCGCTGGCAGGCGATCACCACCACCAGGAACCCGAAAATCATTGATTTGAGGAGCGAGACCCAAACGTCGGCGAGAGTCACAAACGAGCCGAACGTTCCCCAATAACTACCCGGTGTCACGTCCTGAGCACCGACCGCCACAGCGTACCCAGCCGACACGCCGACGAAGATGATCAAGATATTCAGCATCGGCGCAACGATCACCATCGCGACCATTCGCGGAATGACAAGCCGGTGTATCGGACTGATGCCCATAGTGCGCAAAGCATCTATTTCCTCGCGAATGCTGCGGGCACCCAGATCCGCTGCGATCGCCGCGGCGCCGGCGCCGCCTAAAAGCAGACCCGTCGCCAGCGGTGCGCCCTGCTTGATCACCCCGAGGCCGCTCGCCGCCCCCAGAAGTGAATCCGCGCCGAGCTGATGAATCAAGTTGCCGACCTGCACCGACACGATCACGCCAAACGGCACCGCCATCAGGATCGCTGGCAACGCCGTCACGGTGATCAGATACCAGCACTGTTGAAGCATTTCTCGCCACTGAAATTTCAAACTGACAATATCGCGGGCTGCACCACCGACGGACTCCTTTGCGACGTCCACCGCTCGACCGAACGTTCGCAAACTCGAGACGACCGCGTCGGAAAAATTCTTCCGCACGATCCTCGCATATGGGGAAGCTACTTTGTTTGGAGCGCTCCGCGTAGCGGTCGCAAGTACATTTCTTTCCGTCATTTCCTTCCCCCGAGATTTCGGCTGAATGAATTGTACTTGAATCGCCGAATCTCAGGGATCGTATCGGAGGTCCGCACGGTTGACCCCGCTGTGTGCGGCACATCGTCAACCGTTCGACCGCCCGCGGTTGGATCTGCCGCGTACCCGCAATTGAATCTGCGTAGCCGAGTCACTTGTCGCCATTTTCGACGCGGCGTGTCGAGGATGTGCCAGTCGGGATCACGGGCCGAAGCGTCTCGATGCCGTATACATAGTCGTTCAGGTCGTAGTGGCGGTTCTGCCAGTACATTTCGCCATGCGTTGACGGCCGAAATGGTGAATCTCCATGATGATCAAGGTAATAGGTATTCGACCCCGCGCATGTTGGAGTGAACAACATGTTCGATTCTTGTCGCTTCAAGCACTTCTTGAAATACGCATCATGGACGTTTCGGCGGATTTCGCAACTCGTCGCACCACGTTTGTTCGCCTCACTGATTGCCCTGCTCAGGTGAGCCGTGGTGGCCTCGATCATCCAGATGTAGGAACCGAGCACAAACCCGTAAGGTCCGATGACGAGGAATAGATTGGGAAAGTCCGGGATCGACACACCCTGATAAGCCTGGAAACGATTATTCTGCCAGAATTCTCCCAGCTCCATACCACCGCGTCCGACAACCGGGAAAGGCGGCATCGACCCTTTATCCCATAGCTTGAAACCTGTTGCACAGATCAACACGTCGACCTCGTGCTCGATCCCGTCGACCGTCACAACACCCTTCTCAGTAACCCTTTCGATGGACTCGGTCACCAAGCTCACATTGTCGCGATTAAAAGTCTTCAGATACGTGTTCGACATGGACGGTCGCTTGCAACCGAACCCGTACTGCGGGATCAATTTCTCGCGGATAGCCGGGTCGTCGACCTGGGAGCTCATCCACTTGCGCATCTGATTCTCCGTTGCGCGTCTGCTGAGGTCATTCAACCACGCCGGTCCGACCAGCATGGTGCTCATAGCGAGTTCTGTCGCGACCGTGCCGACAACACGAAATGCGGACCGAAGAGTTCGACGGCCGAGGATGCGTCGACCACGAGACCCGATCTCCGCGTCGACTTTGGGACCCAACCAGATCGGTGTTCGCTGAAACACCGTGAGTCGACCGACCTTCTCGGCGATCGCCGGCACGAGTTGCAGCGAGGTCGCGCCGGTGCCAATGACCGCGACCCGTTTGCCCGTCAAATCCACGTCGTGATCCCACAATGCGGTGTGCATCAACGAACCTGCAAACGAGTCGAGTCCGTCGATGTCAGGCAGCTTCGGGCGCTCTAGCCCCCCGACGGCAGGAACCAGGAACCGGCATGTGATCTGCTCCCCGCCGTCGGTACAAAGCCGCCAAAGATTCTGCGTCTCGTCGAATTCAGCGCGTTCTATCTTGGTGTTGACGCGCAACTTCTCACGCAGGCCGTGCTTGTCGACAATCTCTCTCGCATACCTAAGTAACTCCGCGCCTGGGGCGAAAACGCGCGACCAGTCTGCGCGCTGTTCGAAGGAGAAGCTGTAGATGAACGACGGGATGTCCACCGCCACACCAGGATAGGTGTTGGCCAACCAAGTGCCGCCCACGTCGCCCCATTTCTCCACAATCAGGTAGTCGGAGATACCTTTTCGTTGAAGTGCGATAGCGGAAGCAATTCCACCGAACCCTGCGCCGATCACGACGACTTCGTGATCAGGAACTTCTTCTTCAGAACTGGCCGTCGTCTCGACTTTCGTACTTGAGGTCATGCGCGAGATCCTGTCGTTGTCAGCTATTTACTTGAGATGGTCGACGAGAGTGCCCTCGGCACCGAACAATTCAGCGCGCCAGTACTCCAGAAGCGCCTCGTTGTCGATATCGGACGGGTGAAAGCCCGGCTTCATGTAACGCAGCAGGGGTGGCGTCAACCCTTTGAACAGCGGCCCTCGCAGCGTCGCCGCAGCTCCGCGCGTAATCCGCAACGGATTGCGCCCCTCCGGATCCTGGACCAACGACACCAACGTCGCCACAGCGATGAGTGGGAACGCAAGGCTGGACATTCCCGCCATCATGGCAATCCGCAACCACTCGGGGCCGCCGACGGTCTTGTACACATCGAAAGCCACGGCCTTGTGCTCGACCTCTTCGAGCGCATGCCACATCAGCAGGTTCTTGACCTCCGGATCGTGGGCCATGTCCTGCACCTCTTGATTCGACAGGATGCGCTCTGCGAGGATCGCCGTGAAGTGCTCAGCAGCTGCTGTCATCGCCAAAGGCATGAGGCTGGGTAGCCATTCTTCCAAGCGCTGAATCGGCTTGAAGATCGCATTCATGAACCTGGTGCTGTAACCGATCTCCACGAGCTTGTCGTTCAGGGAACGATGTTCTTGTCCGTGCGACATCTCCTGACCGATGAAGCCGCGAATCTGCTGGCGTAAAGCAGGATCGGTGATCTGGTCGCTGTATCGGCGAACCGACCGGATGAACAACTCTTCGCCAGGAGGAAACGACATCGACAGTATCGCGATCAGGTGGCTGAATACGAGGTCGTTGTTCGCGAAGTGGCGCACCATAGGAGTGGGCTCGCCGAATTCGAACTTGATTCGGCGGAGCTTGACTCGGTCCACCGGCGCGATTGGTGCGGGTTGACCATAGTCGGCCGGAGCCATAGATGTGGATCTGCGAGCCGTAGTCATCGGTATTCCTCCAGTAGGTACGTTCGAGATAACATACTGTGAATGCAGTATGTGACTTACGTCATTGGCCGTCAACGTCGGCTCGTTGTGTTCACCGGCGTGAGGGAAGGCAACGCGTGCCGTTGCCGCCTTCCTCGCCCAAGCTCGTCCATTGCCGGTTCGAGCTTGTGCGTAACACTACGGTATGCGGTACCCCGTGTCACGCATTTATTCAGAACTCGAGAGTCAGAACCACGGATTCGGCTCTGTCGCCCTTGCCACCACACGCTGACTGTGACAACCGAGGGAACTCCACTCGATTTGAATTACTCTGTGCGCCATCACCATTGGAGATAGATCGAAGGACAGGCTCGCATCTTGATCCTGAGCCGAAGTTCACCCTCGGTTCAGCACCGAAAGTACCGCAAGGCAGCTGGAATACGAGCCATCTGGCGAGAACGGCCAATGACCTTGCGCGTAGCCGACGATAGTTCAGCCCGCTCGGAGGCTTTCGAGACGTCCTGTCTCGTCGGGGACGTGACTGCACAATCTCGCGCCGCACCGTAAACGAGTTGGCGCCGATGCGGCGCAAACGCTGGCCAAGACGGGCCCCATTCGACCCAATCCCGAGTAGACCAGCGGTATCGAATATTGCATTCCACTCGAACTGTGTGGGTTCGCCGCTCGGGCATGCAGGAGTGGAAGTCACTCGCCGCAATTGTCTACCACTCGCGGAGTGCAGCTTTGAGGCCGATCGTCGCCTGGCGGTCCTTCGCTCAGTGTCGATGGCGTAACCGGCAATGCGGACGGACGAGTCGGTACTTCAGCGCGAGGCTCACTGGCACATACCCAACGACGCGATCGACCAACCTTCTCCATCAGCACTATTCAGACACGCAATGGGCAGTGTCAGAGTCCACTGCGAGTTTCAACGAACGGTCAAAACGAGACTGATGGTATCGATCAAACCTCCTCTCGGAGTCGGTGTGTTACCTCGTCGAGCAACAGGTCCCCGTACACTCGGCGTTGTGGGTACTTGCAGACTAGAAAACGAATTGACGGTGTCGTGGTGCGCCCGTTGAAGACGGCGGATGGGAATTATGTGGACCCGCGAACCGCTCGTTCACGCGCCCGACTCATCGACGCGGCAACGTCGTTGCTTTCTTCGGGTGGGGTCGGGGCGGTGACTATAGATGCAGTGACAGCGCTGTCGCGGGTTGCGCGTACGACGTTGTACCGGCAGTTCGGAAGCAGCACACACCTTCTCGCCGCAGCCTTCGAGCATCTCCTGCCGCCGGTGGTGGCGCCTCCTGCGGGAGGCGATCTTCGCGCGCGGCTCGTCGACATAGTGTGTCGGTCGGCTGAGTTGATCGACGCAGCACCGGTACAACTCACTGTTCTCTGTTGGGTGGGTCTCGGCCCAGCTCAGCTGGACACCGATCACGCGGCCGGAGTCAACGGAGACAATCCGGTCGGCGCTGAAAACGACGCCGTGGCGTCGCTGCGGGCTCAAGTTTCCAATCGATATCGACAGCCCTTCGAAGATTTGCTCGATAGCCCGCAAGCGAAGCGGCAACTCGGTGACTTCGATACGACCTTGGCCATAACGCAACTCGTGGGTCCCGTGGTTTTTGCACGACTCGCCGGTCTGCATTCGTTGGGACCGAGCGAACTCACCCAGATCGTCGACGATTTTCTTGCGGGCCGAAAGGCTGGTGCCGAGATCAGCGACCGCTCTCGGATCCCAGCTCGGGTTGCTCGGCCCGAGGTCGAAGATCCTTCTGACGGCCAGGCCTGACCGCACGAATCGGCGCTGGCGGAACCGACGACGAGATTCGTCGCCGCCCGAACCGATCATGACCAACATTCCCACGAAGCACGCGACCTGCGCACGTACGAATCGTCACCACCAAGAATCCCGGTGCCCTGATTCTGGATGCGCTGGTGCCCAACGCAATCGCGAGCACGGCTGTATAGGGAGCCGCGATCGCGGCCTCGATCAATTCCGTTCCTACTCAGCGGCGTCACCGGTTCATCCATGTGAGTTTGCATGCTGCAGTTGTCGTCTTGACCAACGCCAGCCCTTGACCGGGTTTCGCTATTGCTGGTACCGCTAGTCCGGTCGGAGGAGCTCCGCCATCGCGGACGTCAGCTCACTTGCGGTTGGACTGCCGGCGGGGTCCGCCATCTACGCCGATGTCGGCAGATGAAAAGGTGGTCGACCTGTCCCTTCTAGCCGGTAGCGACCCCAAAAGTCGAGGTCCCCAACTGTTGTAGATGACTCTCCGCAAGGCGTTTTCAACGTCGCCTTCGTGCGGCCACCTCGTAGAACTTCGCTTAACTGGGGGGCCGGCCGGGTCCGGCCGTACCAGCGATATAGACCGTCGATCGGCTGGAAGAAGCCACGCAACTCGATATCTACGTCGAAATCGCGGCCGTCGATCGTCAGTCTGGCGGGTCCGATGTAGTCCGAGCGTTCATGCGAATCAGCCACGTTGTACTGCCTTCCTTAGGGTTTCGGGAGTTACGGTCCGGTCAGCCGACACCTTGGCGTCCAATCCGACCTCATGAGATTGGGCGCGTCGGAAGCTCATCGGGACTTGACAACCGAGGCGCTTCCACACAAAGTTATAGCATACTGCGAGTAACGGCTATTGTCGGAAAAGTACCTCGCCGAAACGCAGTCGCAGCTGCCAAACGACAACTGCCCGCCATGCAGGCGGATGCGGGCAGCGATAGCTCGGAATACTCGAACTCTGCAAAGGATGACGAAAGATGACCAGTCACGAAGTTGCACTTCACGACGACCGAACGTCCGACGATCGCTTCGTGCGGGTAGCCGGGAGGAGGCCAGTAGACATACAGAAGTCCGCTGGTCGGCTGCTGAGATCGTCTGCAGAGAAGTCATACGATGCTGAAGTCGACGTCGACTGGGACAGCCCGTGGGCGCCAGACAAGAAATGGCTACCCGAACATAGAACTTCGCTCTACGGAACAAAGATCTGGCAGCGACTCACTCCCGCACAACGAGTGGAGCTCGGTAAACATGAAATCGTCAGCATACTGAGCTTCGGTATATATGCTGAGAATTTCTTGAGTTCGGCACTGCTACGCACCGCTGCCAGAGGCGACCTCACCGACGATAAATCCCTCTACGCCTTGGCTGAGGTCGGCGACGAGTCGCGCCACTCGACCATGTTCGCTCGGCTGATCAATAAAACCGGTATCGCGCCGTACAAGCTCCCGATCGGGAGTCTAACCTTCGCGAAGATGCTTCACTTTATTCCCCTCGGACCGTCCGTGTCCGGCGCGACGTTGCTTATCGAGGAAATATTGGACCGGGGCCAGCGCGAAGCAATGAACGACGAAGAATTGCAACCGCATCTCAGACAGCTCATGAAAATTCACGTGCTCGAAGAAGCGCGACACATTACGTTTGCACGGATGGAACTCGTTGACGGGATGCACCGACGTCGTAAGTTGACGCGCGCTTGGCACCGCGGAGCACTCGCGGTCATTGCCAATCTCGCTTATCCGATTCTGATCAATCCACGTGTATACCGGTCGATAGGCGTACATCCGATGCGGGGCTTCATCGCGTGCCAATTCGGCCCCCACTACAGCGAGAATCTTCAGTTCATGTCCGAGCCGATGATCCGCTTCTTCCAAGAAGCGGGAATGCTCGACGGAAAGATCACCCGCTGGCTTTGGAGATTGAGCAGAAGCCTTCCCGACGACCTCGCGTGACTGCAGCGCATCAGGTTTATGATTGCCCCTCCTCGCGGAGTCGCTCGTCACGCGACTCCAAGACAAATGACCCCAATGACTGCAAACTCAACCTAGAGGATACAAATGACGACACGCACAACCAGGAAGTCGAAGCCCAGGTCGACAGGTGCCAAGATTCACCGCACCGACATACTGATAGTCGGCAGTGGATTCTCCGGACTAGGCATGGCGATGCAGCTTCGCAACGCTGGACTTGATGATTTCCTTATCATCGAAAAGGCATACGACATAGGCGGAACGTGGCGCGACAATGTATACCCCGGTTGCGCCTGCGATGTGCCGTCCTACATGTACTCGTATTCGTTCGAACCCAGATCCGACTGGAGCAAAGTATGGGCGGGGCAACAAGAGATCCAGGACTATCTCACCAGTCTGGCCAAGAAGTACGACTTGTACTCCCGCACCCACTTCGGCCGCGCTCTCGCCAGCGGCTATTGGGATGAGGCTGAATCGAGATGGCGGGTCACGACATCTGACGGAAGCGAGTATGTCACACGCTTCCTAATTTCCGGAATCGGCGCCCTCCACATACCGAACATTCCCGAAATCAAAGGTAAGGACACATTCAATGGGCAATCGTTTCATTCAGCACAATGGGATCACGAATGCTCGCTGGAGGGTAAGCGGGTAGCCGTGATCGGCACCGGCGCAAGCGCCATTCAGTTTGTGCCTAAGATAGCGCCGCTAGTCTCCGAATTGCAGCTATATCAGCGGACACCAGCATGGGTGCTTCCGCGCAGGAACTTCTCGGTCCCGGGTTCCCTCCAAAAGATATTCGCCCGCACACCCCTGCTACCGAGAATCCTTCGCTCGGCGATCTATTGGTCCGCGGAATCTCTGGCGATCGGGCTAAACGGGCACTCCAACCTGATGCGGCCAATCGAAAATATAGCGAAGCGGAACATCTCCCGTTCCATTGATGATCCCGCGCTACGTGAGCGTCTGACTCCCGACTATCGAATTGGCTGCAAACGAATCCTCGGATCGAATGACTACTATCCTGCTCTGAACTTGCCGTCGACGACCGTGATCACCGATGGAATCGCGGAAATAAACGAAGATCGTATCGTTTCTATGGACGGCGAGGAGCGCGAGGTCGACGTAATCATCTATGCAACCGGATTCCACGTCACCGACGGATTCGACAGTCTTAAGTTGAAAGGTTCTACCGGCCTCGAGTTGGCAGCACATTGGAACAACAGCGGAATTAACACCCATCTGGGAATCGCAGCTGCTGGATTTCCGAACCTCTTCTTCCTACTCGGGCCGAATACGGGGCTAGGTCACAACTCAGTAGTTTTCATGATTGAATGCCAAATCAAATACGTGCTCCAAGCGATTCGGTTGACTTCCGAACACCAAGCCGACGCACTCACCGTGCGACAGTCTGTTCAAAATACCTTCAACAGCACGATCCAGCGCAAGCTGGCCAACGGAGTCTGGACTAACGGCGGCTGCACAAGTTGGTACCTCGATTCCAACGGTGTCAACCGGACAGTGTGGCCCGGCTTCACCTGGCAGTACTGGCTGCAGACTCGCAAGGTGTCCGAGTCCGACTTCGAATTTACCGGACGTCGAGAATCCAATACAACCAAGCTAGATACAGTAGGCGCCCACATGGCAGAAAAGGCGAAGTCATGAGGACATTTTCGAATAAAGTCGTAGCGATCACGGGAGCGGGATCAGGAATCGGGCGCGCCCTCGCGCTGCAGCTTGCTGCAGAAGGCTCCCGATTGGCGTTGTCCGACGTCAACATCGACGGAGTTTCCGAGACGGCCGCGCAATGCCAATCAGTGGGCTCTCTTGCTCGAGCCTACAAGCTCGACGTCGCCGACCGAGAAGCGTTCAAGGACCATTGCTCGGCGGTAATCGAGGACTTCGGCTCCGTCAACATGTTGGTCAACAACGCCGGCGTGGCTCTGGGCGCCGACGTCCTCGACATGAATTGGGAAGACTTCGACTGGCTGATGGGAATCAACTTCTGGGGTGTCGCGAACGGGACGAAGCTGTTCCTCCCTAAACTCATCGAATCGGGCGACGGCCACGTTGTGAATGTTTCCAGTGTATTCGGGCTCATGGCGATTCCTAGTCAAAGTGCCTATAACGCAGCCAAGTTTGCGGTCCGAGGGTTCACCGAAGCCCTTCGACAAGAAATGAGAATTGGCCGCCACCCGGTGGGCGTGACGTGTGTGCACCCAGGTGGCATAAAAACAAACATAGCGCGGAATGCTCGCGGCGTTGAGGCCATTGGAGACCTTGGGAAGATGGTCGAGCATTTCGACCGAATAGCTTTGACAACACCGGAGCGAGCAGCGAGCGCGATCCTGAAGGGAGTGCGTCACAATAAGCCTCGCGTGCTGATTGGACCAGACGCTCGGGGATTCGATGTGATCACTCGGGTGGTTGGGCCACGCTATCAGGATATAAATGCGCCATTGGCCCGCCTGGGCTACGCGATCGGGCGGAAGTCGGGTTTGCTGCGTAGCGAGACGCCGTAGCTTTTTCGCTCGCAGCCTGAGTTGTTGAACTATTTGTCATAAATCACGAAGGATCTGTACCTTGACTTCATTGAGCCCTGGGCTGGAACTCCGCGTTGCTGAGGTTTTCCAGGAGAGCCCACAGGCGATATCCATCGTCTTCGACGTCCCGGATTCGGGCGTCGAGCATTTCCAGTATCTACCTGGCCAGTTTCTAACGCTCCGTGTTCCGAGCGAGAGGGATGGATCTGTTGCACGTTGCTATTCGTTGTCGAGTTCTCCGCACACCGAAGATACCCTTGCGGTCACGGTTAAACGGACCGAAGGAGGATACGCCTCCAACTGGTTGTGCGACAACATCGAATCGGGAATGATTTTAGCAGTACTTCCCCCTGCCGGCCACTTCACTCCAAGGGACCTCGATCGAGACATGGTGTTGTTCGCTGCCGGCAGCGGTATCACTCCTATCATGTCCATTATCAAATCCGCACTGGCCGAGGGCTCGGGCCATATCACTCTGTTCTATGCGAATCAGGACTCCGAGAATGTGATCTTCGGTCCAGACCTAGCCCACTACGCAAAGCAATATTCGGAACGCCTCGACATTCAGAGCTGGCTCGAGAGCGAGCAAGGTTTGCCGACCGCAGATGTCGTGAAATACCTGTGTTCGGCGCACCGAAATTCTGAATTCTTCGTCTGTGGCCCTCCGCCATTCATGGATCTAGTCGTTAGATCTGCGGAAAGCGTGAACGTCACCCACGACAGAATACACCGCGAGGTTTTTCAATCGCTGCATGGTAATCCCTTCGAGGTGAAGGAACGCGCCAAATCCGCCTCGGCCGAAGACAGCGCACAAGCGATCGTCTATCTGAACGGCGAGAAGATCGAGATCGCGTGGCCAAGAGATCTCGGGCTGCTGGACGCGCTATTGAACGAGGACTACTCACCACCGTACTCATGCAAAGAGGGGAGTTGCGGCGCGTGCGTGTGCAGACTGCTGCAGGGGGATGTGGCCATGTTGGCGAACGATATCCTCGTCGCTGCCGACATCGCGGAAGGCGAGCGCCTAGCATGTCAGGCACTCCCTTTGACCGATGAGGTTACCGTCACCTTCGACATCTGACCACAACCTCGAAATCGCTTCGCTCGTGGTCGCTGTCCCTTTTCGACAACTAGCGGGGGGAGACATCCGTGCGCGCCTCCGCGAGAAATCGGAGTGTCATGTAGTCTCGGCACGTTAGACGCGGGCGTAGCATCAACAGTCGGAGACGGTGTGGTCAAAAGGGTTGACGCACGTTCATCTCGTTGGGTCGATCACCGCGCGGCGGTACGTGCGGACATAGTCGAGGCGGCTTTTCGCGCTTTCGACAAGAATGGCCCAGACGCACACATGGATGACATCGCCAAAGAAGCTGGTGCTACAAAAACCAAGTTATACAGACACTTCAACGATAAGCGCGATCTGCATGATGCTGTCGCTCGCCGTGTCAAGGACTTGCTCTGGGAGGGCGTTCTTGGAAGCATCAATTTCGAGTCGGACTCTATCGACGACATTCTTCACACGGCGGTTAGTCAGTACGCGCATTTGGTAGATCAGCATCCGAACGTATTTCGCTACCTGATGCGTAGCCATTTCTCCGACCGTTCTGGAGGTCCCGACCCTGCTCTGGATGACACCCAGCAACTTGCGACGCTGATCTCCGATCACTTCGCATCGGCACTGCAAAGTTCGGGAGTGAGCACCAAAGGGATCGACATGACTGTTCGTTCGATTGTCGGCGCCGGTCTCTCGGCCACCGACTGGTGGATCGAGTCTCAGTTCAGTCGCAGCCGAGCCTTGTCTTTAGACGATTTCATCGGTCAGCTCAGCGTAATTATTTGGGGTATCATCGACGCCACCAGCCGTTCGCGAAACGTCGAGTTCAGGCGCCATTTGCCCCTAGATTCGTCTAATGTTCGCGTCATAGACGAAACTCGATCCAGTGCGGAACAGCCGGTGATCAAATGATTGCATCAAATGCTTTCTCTCGGGCACCGGCAAGGTCATTAGGTTCGTTCTATGTCGAGACGGCGCCCTTAGTCGGTGCGGCGTCGTAACTATTGCCTCCGGCGTTTTCACCAGTTGCATGGTGCACCAGTTGCCTGCGGCGTTGCACCCGTGCGGTTCGTCGCGGTCCGGCACCGACGAGCACGTCTCCGCTTCCGGACCGGGCGCAGAATTGTTCTTCACAAGAGGTTTTCGGGTACGAACCGGTTACCAACGTGGCAGGTCGCAGTAGAGGTGTTGTTCGGCTTCGACCCTTTCGAAGGCTCCCCGAGGGTGGTCAACTCGCGTCACTAGCCAGGTATCGGAAGTTCGGCACGCGGTTCAGTTTCTATCTGAGTCTGCGGCGCGTTGCGCAGCCTCTCCCCCGTCCACGCCTATGTCGATCCACGCCAAAACAGACCGGCCGCAAACTGGGTCTTCAGATTTAGCAGGGGCGTAAGTGCCTGGCCCTGGATGGCGCTCGCCGTGATAGGCGGGTGCAGGCCCACCGTACCCGGCGACGTTGATTGTCCGGTGTTCTGAACCCGAACGCGATTCGACCGACGTGTTTGACGATGCGGTTGTAGCCCTCGCTGCGTGCGTTGGACAGTCCAGTCTCGATCGCGAGGATCATCGGTTCCTGCCACGTTTCGATGGTTTCGGCGAGTTTGTGAATCTCGGGCACCGAGCAGGCGGGAGCAATGATCAATACCTGTGGATGAGGGTTTTGGGAGGGGCGCACCTTCCCGGAGGATGATCTTCACGGAATCAGGTATTCGATCAAGACCAGCGTTGGCGCGCTGGTTGGGAAGGTACGCCCTTGCTCAAGGTAGTTCACGCCACCGATTCATCCAACGCGGACGGCGACGTGCCCGTGCGGTCGTTGCTCGACGAGATCGTTCGCGACGGCGCCCGGCAGATGCTCGCGGCGGCGTTGCAGGCCGAGGTCGCCGCTTACATCGACCAGTTCGCCGATCAGGTCGACGAGAACGGCCACCGCCTGGTGGTTCGAAACGGCTCCCACCACCAACGCGACGTACTGACCGCGGCCGGTGCCGTGACGGTGCAGGCGCCGCGAGTCAACGACAAGCGTGTCGATCCGGATTCCGGTGAGCGGCAACGCTTTGCCTCGGCGATCCTGCCGGCGTGGACACGGAAGTCCCCGCAGATGAACGAGGTGCTGCCGCTGCTGTACCTGCACGGGCTGTCCACCAGCGACTTCGGGCCCGCGTTGGAACAGTTCCTCGGCTCCGGTGCCGGGCTGTCGGCCGCCTCGATCACTCGGCTGACCGCGCAGTGGCAGGACGAGGCGAAGGCATTCGGAGAGCGCGACCTGTCCGGTACCGATTTCGTCTACCTCTGGGTCGACGGCATCCACCTCAAAGTTCGGCTGGAGCAAGAGAAGCTCTGCCTGCTGGTGATGATCGGGGTTCGAGCCGACGGCCGCAAAGAGGTGGTCGCGTTGACCGACGGGTACCGGGAATCGACCGAATCGTGGGCCGACCTGCTGCGCAGCTGCCGACGCCGCGGCATGACCGCACCGGTGTTGGCGGTCGGCGACGGCGCGCTCGGGTTCTGGAAGGCTCTGCGGGAGGTGTTCCCGCAGACCCGGGAGCAGCGCTGCTGGTTCCACAAACAGGCAAATGTGCTTGCCGCGCTGCCGAAGTCGGCGCATCCCGGCGCGTTGGCGGCGATGAAGGAGATCTACAACGCCGAGGACATCGACAAGGCCCAGGTCGCCATCAAAGCGTTCGCGGTCGACTACCAGGCGAAGTATCCGAAAGCGGTCGCGAAGATCACCGACGACGCCGACGTGCTGCTCGAGTTCTACAAGTATCCAGCCGAGCATTGGGTGCATCTGCGCACCACGAACCCGATCGAATCCACCTTCGCCACAGTACGCTTGCGGACCAAGGTCACCAAGAGTCCCGGTTCACGGGCGGCGGGAATCGCCATGTCCTACAAGCTGATCGATGCCGCGCAACTTCGCTGGCGGGCGGTCAACGCACCCCACCTGGTTGCGCTGGTCCGTACCGGCGCGGTGTTCCACAAGGGCAAGCTGCTCGAACGCCCGACCGATATCACGCCCGAAGCGTCAACAACCGAGCCGGAAACCGCCGAATCGGAGGTCGCCTGAAAGTTCCCGATCCACAGGTATTGACAATATCTCGCGGGGCTTGGGCGTATTCGTCGATGATCTTGTTTCGGTACTCGTTGGTGAACGTCCGGCGGGTCGGTTTCGCGGCGGGATCAACCGCCTGGACAGACGAGGTCGTTGTGGTCGGGCTGCTCATGGGATGTCGCTCCAGTCATGCCCTCAAAGACAGGTTCTCGGGAAGGTCCGAGTGTCTCACCTAAGCCTGCCAGAGAGGGCACCGAGATGGGCCGAGTGCTTCCCTGGGCTGTGCCACGTCGTTATTAGGTCCTATCGGTACTGTTACTGCATCCGTTCTGGATCCGGTTCGTATCGCGGTCAGCACGCGATCAGTTAAGTCGAATAGTGTTGTTCTACACCTTATTTCGCATGAATTTGGTCAGAATAAAGAGGCGAGAAGGGCGGCTCGTGGGGTTGTGCACGCTCAGGTTTACCGAGATGTGATCGCGCAAATTGCGATACATGTAGTAGCGTATACTGGCAGGCTATACCTGCATGAATCGCAGAGGGTGACCTGCCCTCTGCTGCGCAAAGTACAAGCACGGAGCATGGGTGCTCGAAGGGCGGATTCCAGCGATCGTTGCAACACCTGCCCCATTTGGGTCGGATGTTCGATCTCCGCAAGGTCCGTACTCAGAGGGTCCAGCGCATTAACACCACCCAAAGGAGGACGGCATGACCGCAAATCAGGAACAGGTACGGACCGCGCCGATCGACCGTGTCAAGCCGCGACGGATCAAGTTCGAATTCGGTGAACCGACGCCGATGGTGCGGCACTTCGCGAACAACGACCTGGTGTTCAGTCATCTCATCGCCACGCTGTCGATGTCGTTTCCTGTCGGTGAAGAGTTGTTCATCCGGTCGGTTCGCCGGTACAGCGACCAGATCGCTGATCCCGTGCTGCGGCAGCAGATTCGAGGCTTCATCGGTCAGGAAATGTCGCACGGGCAAGAACACCGTCGACTCAACGACAAGCTCGTGGAAATCGGGTACAGCACCAGGACGGTGGACACAATCCTCAAGGGCGTAGAGCGCTTAGAAGGATGGTTGCCAAAGCGTGGACCGTTGGCGATGACCGCGGCGGCGGAGCACTTCACGGCAGTCCTCGCGGAGCGAATCCTGTCCAGTCAGGAGGTGCAGGACATGGCCCACGATCCGGAGGTCAAGAACCTGCTGATGTGGCATGCGCTCGAGGAGGTCGAGCACAAGGCTGTGGCGTTCGACGTGTACAAAGCCGTCGGCGGCCGCGAATGGTCGCGAATCATGACGATGGTGACGATGTTCGGCGTCGCGTTCCCGCTCATCGCTGCAGCAACGCTGGTTTCGGTGGTTCAGGATCCGAAGGGGCGCAATCCGGTGCGAATTGCTCGTGGAACTGTGGCGACGCTGCGGGGGCCGCTCTTCAAGGGGATGACGCCACTCCTGTTGCGCTATATGAAGCCGGGCTTCCACCCCTCCGACATCGACAACGAGGCGCTTCTCGAGTACTGGCGCGCTGAATTGTTCGGTACCGAGGGCACCCTCGTCGACCATCTCACATAGAGGGGATGGGCTTTGGATTCGATTAGCCGCCTGCGGAATGGAATCGGCCTAAAGTCGAAATGATCGGTTCGGCCGCATGGCAGACGCGCGTCAACGCCCTCTCCGCGAACTTGGTACACTTCGTCTTTCAAAACGTTCTCCGCCGCTGCAGCGACCGTGGCATCGTTCGGGAAATAGGCGCACGCCACAACCAGCTCGGCGTCGGCATCACCTGCAATCGCACCAGCCTTGTCCACGGCCTTCAGCGATGATTCAGATCCGTCGGTCCCGACGATAATCGTGCGATAGGCAGTCATGCTTCCTCCATAGGGTGTTGGTCGCAGGTTCGGTACACCCAACGGGTCGGGTGGGGCGAGCCGCCGTAGTCCGAGGCCGGAATTAGTCAAGTCAAATGAGACAGTGAAGGTCAGTTCATCTGTGGTTGGGTAACGGGTTCGTTGATGAAGAAGACGGCTGGCATTTTCGGTGGTGTCGGTCGGCGAGAGAACCGTGCCGGGTTCGCCTGTAGGCGGCGGTCAAAGTGATCTGACGGGCCTCGTCGACCGCGTCCGAGGTGCCGAAGTGGACCGAAGCTGGTGTGTGCCAGCCAATGCCGGAATGACGGTGAATGTGGTTGTATTCGTTGAAGAATCCTTCCAAGAATTGGCGCGCATCAGCCAGTGAGGCAAAGGCTTTCGGGAAATCGTGCAGATACTTGAGAGTCTTGAATTGCGACTCCGAGAAGGGATTATCATTCGAAACTCGTGGTCGCGAGTGCGACCTCGTGATCCCGAGGTTGTTCAGCAACGCCGACACCGGACCCGAGGTCATGGACGTGCCGCGATCGGCGTGCACCGTATGCGGGACAGCACCATTGCAGGTGATCGCTTCGTCGATGAAATCCTTTGCCAGATCAGCGCTTTCGTGAGCTGCCACGATCCACGCCGGGTTGTAACGGGAGTAGATGTCGATCAACGCGTACAGGTGAAACCAGACGCCTTTGCTGGGGCCGCGGAGTTTGGTGATGTCCCACGTCCAAACCTGCGAGGGCCCGTCGGCGAGAAGTTCGGGTTTGACCTTCGCCGGATGAGTTGCCAACCGGCGCCGTTCCCGGCTCTGACCTGCGGCGGACGCGATGCGGTACATGCTCGACATCGAGCACCAGTAGTTCCCTTCATCGAGTTCGCGGGCCCAGATCTGGCAGATCGCCAGGTCCGCGTACGCAGCGGTGTTGATGACGGTGAGCACGTGCGCTCGTTCGGCGGCGGTGAGTGCCTGTCAGCAGTCACGTAATTCCCCACCTCTGAGGGGTTGTCCGTCACGTAATTCCTCACCCGCCGTCACGTAATTCCCCACCCCGTGGGGCGTGTCCGGTCCGGGGTTCGGGTGCTGCTCAGGT
>NZ_VCQU01000008.1 GCF_012932915.1 Antrihabitans stalactiti
AGCATGGACTAATCCAAGCCCGGTCTCAGGTGCCATCACCTACCCATCCAACAACCTGTCCCACATGTGGGTAGACATCAGATGTCCCACATGTGTCGAGACTGGACAGAGTCCCTGGACTCCGAAAAGACTCACGAGGGTTGACGACTCGCCGCGCCGCTTGCCGAACTTGTCGGTGGGTTCGCTTACCGTCCGATCATGCGCATCTTGCACACGTCCGATTGGCACATCGGCCGCACCTTCCACGGTGTGGACCTGTTGGCCGATCAGGCGTGTGCGCTGACGGCAATTGCGGAGCTGGTGCGCGAACAGGCCGTCGATGTAGTGGTCGTCGCTGGCGATGTGTACGACCGTGCTATTCCTAGTGCAGACGCCATCGTCGTCTGCAACAACGGATTCGAGGCGATCCGGGCGGCTGGCGCCGTCATCGTCGCCACGTCGGGCAATCATGATTCCCCCGCTCGGCTCGGGTCGGCAGCCGCGTTTGCCGCGGCGGGTGGATTGCACCTGCGCACGCGGGTCGCCGAGATCGCCACACCCGTCGTCATCGACGACGTGCATGGCCCCGTTGCCTTCTACGGCATCCCGTATCTGGAGCCCGAAACTACTCGGGCGGAACTGGAAGTACCGCAAGCGCATTCGCATGCGGCGGTTCTCGGTGCTGCGGTCGGGCGGATCAAGGCGGATCTTGCCGACCGGTCTCAGCCGAGGTCGGTAGTGCTGGCGCACGCTTTCGTCGTCGGCGGGGAGGCGACCGGGTCGGAGCGATCGATCTCGGTCGGTGGCGTGGAAACCGTGCCGCAGAGCGTGTTCGACGGTATCGATTACGTCGCTCTCGGCCATCTGCATTCGCCCCAGACGTTGACCGAATCGGTCCGCTACTCGGGCTCGCCACTGCCGTATTCGTTCGGCGAGCGGTCGCACCGAAAGGCTGTGTGGATTGCCGACATCGGTGAGCACGGCTTGGAGCGCGTCGAGCGTCACGACCTTCCGGTCGTGCGCGGTCTGAGTCAATTACGCGGCACGGTCGACGAGATCCTCACCGATGTTCGATTCACCGCTGCCGAAAACCATTACATCAGTGCCGTCCTCACCGATTCGGTGCGGCCGGTCGACGCGATGCGCAAGGTCCAGGTCCGCTTCCCGCACGCGATCCACGTGGAATGGCAACGGCCCGAGGGCAATCCGGAGCTGCGCTACCGCGAGCGTGTGCACGGGCGCCGCGATGTGGAAGTTGCTCGCAGCTTCCTCGCCGACGTGTGCTGCGAGCCGTCGGAGTCCGAGATGGCTTGGGTGGTAAAGGCATTGGCGGCAGCCGTGAGCGAAGAACCAGTTGCGGTTCCGCTGGAGGAAACCGCGTGAGGCTGCACAGGCTGGAGATGACGGCGTTCGGGCCGTTCGCCGAAACAACGTCGGTCGATTTCGATGCGTTGTCGTCGGACGGGCTTTTCCTGCTGCACGGTCACACGGGCGCGGGGAAAACGACGGTGTTGGATGCCATCGCGTTTGCGTTGTACGGGACGGTTCCGGGGGCGCGTCAGGAATGCAAGCGCCTGCACTCCGACCACGCGCCTGCCGCAACCCCGCCGAAGGTCGTGCTCGAGGCGACGGTCGGTGGACGGCGGCTGCGCATCGTAAGGAGCCCGGAGTTCTCGCGGCCCAAGCTCCGCGGCGACGGCGTACGGACCGAGAATGCGAAAGCGACGCTGACCTGGCTCGATGGGCGCGGGCAGAATCTGACGCGCATCGTCGAGATCGGCGACGAGGTCAACCGGCTGCTCGGTATGTCGGCCGATCAGTTCTTTCAGGTCGTCTTGCTACCGCAGGGCGAGTTCGCGCGGTTTCTGTGCGCCGCCAACGAAGATCGCGAGCGCCTGCTCGAAAGGCTCTTCGATACCGCACGATTCGGTACCGCGGAACAATGGCTTGCCAACCGCCGGCGGGAGAGTTCCGCGCAGCTCGACTCTCGTACGCAGGCGATCGACCGCCTCGTCGCTCAGGTCTGCACAGCCGCGGATGCCGACGGACCGGCCGACGATCCGATCGAGTGGGCGCAGGATCTGCTGGAGAATGCCCGCGACGCAAAGCTAGACGCTGACGCTCACCTCGAACAACTGCACGCCGCAGCGGATGAGGCGGTCAGGCGCCTCGACGACGCGCGCCATGTCGCCGAGCTGCAACGCCGGATCCGGGCCGCGCAGTGCCAGCTCGAGGAATACCGATCGGGTGCGGACCGTCGTGCCGTCCTGTCGAACGAGCTCGCACAATCGCGTCGCGCGGCCGGAGTCGGTGCGCTCGTCGAGGACCATGCGGCGGCGAAAAGGCAAGCTAGGCAATCGGATGCGGCGATGATCCGCGCTCGCGATCACCTCACGCATTGCAACGGCGGCGTGGTCGTCGAGCGTGCGGACCTCGAGAGCGCGGTCCGTGCATGGACCGAGGAGCTGGGCAGACTCGACCTCGTCGTTGCGGACGTTAAGACGGTGGCAAGTCTGGAATCGACTGTGCAGCGGTTGGTGGCCGAGCAGAAGGCAGCCACAGCACAGTCGCAGCAGTTGGCCGCGGAGCACGACGCGATACCCGCCGAGATCGACGCAGCCGAACGCGAGTTGGTGAGATGCACCGACGAGGCGAGCGAAATCCCGGTTCTGACCGACCGTAAGGACCGCGCTGCCGACGCAGTGGCGGCTGCAGCGGAATTGCTCACGCTTCGCGCGGCATTGGGGAAGGCCAATGCGCAGTTCGAATCGAGCCGGGCTCGACACAACGATGCGAAGGAGCGGGTTCTCGAACTGCGGGAACTGCGTTTGTCCGGAATGGCTGCCGAACTCGCCGGCGCCCTGCGCGATGGCAGCGCTTGCCAGGTGTGCGGGTCGGTCGAGCATCCGGCTCCTGCGTTGCCTGCCGCGACCACGGTCACCGAATCCGACGAACTCGCCGCGGCCGACGCCGAAGTCGCTGCCGCGGCTCAGCGTGACCGCGCCGTCGCGGCGGTGCATGCGGTCGAACGTGCAATGGCCGGGCTTACCGGCCGTGGGGGAGACCGCGAAAGCGATGTTCTTGCCAGCGAACTCGCCGCCGCAACACGCCTACTCGCTGCCGCTCAGTCCGCCCGCAGGCGCGCAAATGCGTTGACGACGGCGATCGCCGACCTACGCCATCGCGCTGAGCGCGTCGGAACAGCGTTGCGCGACATCGAAATCGCCCTGTCGGCTGGCGAGGAGCGGATTGCCGCCGCGAGGGTTCGCATCGACGAATTGCGAGACGGGATCGTCGCGGCGATCGGTTCCGACGAATGCGTCGAAGACCGACGCGACAGGCTCGAAGCCCTCGCGACCGCGGGAGCGCGGTTGCGCGACGCCTACGGCACGGCCTCTACCGCCGCCGCTCTCGCGACCGCCACCGAGCGCAAGCTCGAAAGACTCTCGCGAGAAAGCGGTTTCGACAGTGTGGAGGCCGCGACGGCGGCAGTTCGAACGGCGGCCGAACAGCGTCGGCTCGAGGCCGAACTCACCACGGCCAACGAGCGGCGCGCGCACGCCGAAGCCGTCCTGGCCGAGCCGGAGATCGCCGCGGTCGCCGGTGCCGAGCCTCCGGACGTCGAAGCGCTCGAGGCCGCCCATTCACACATTCGGGCGACACTGGACCACGCGATCGCCGAGCAGGCACAATGCACTCGGCGGGCCACCAAACTGGCCGAACTGGTCGCGCAACTGTGGGCCGCGCACGACCATCTGGCGCCGATGCAAGCCGCGCACGACGAGTTGGAGAAAGTCGCCGATCTCGTGGCCGGTCGTGGGCAGAACTCGCGCCGAATGTCCTTGCGGTCCTACGTGTTGGCGGCGCGCCTGGAGGAAGTCGCCGTGGCGGCATCGGCTCGACTTCGCCGAATGTCCGGTGGCCGTTTCGAATTCGTTCACACCGACGCCCGCGGACCCCGCGGCAAGCGCGGCGGGCTCGGCCTCGAGATCCGCGACGATTACACCGGCTCGGTCCGGCCGGCCAAGACGTTGTCCGGTGGTGAAACGTTCACCGCGTCGTTGGCCCTCGCGCTCGGGTTGGCCGATGTCGTCGCGGCGGAATCCGGTGGCTTGGTGTTGGACACGATGTTCATCGACGAGGGGTTCGGCAGTCTCGACGACGATGCGCTCGATTCGGTGATGGGTGTGCTCGACGAATTGCGCGCGGGCGGGCGCGTCGTCGGGATCGTCAGTCACGTCGACGAGTTACGGCAACGAATCCCGAACCGGCTGCACGTTATTCGAGGACGGGCTGGGTCTCGGTTGGAGGTTCGAGTAGCGGGCTGACGGTCTTGGCATCGATCTGTTCGCCGATGTACCGGATCACCACAGCGCCGACCGCGGCTGCTGGGACCGCGAGGAACGCGCCGATGATTCCCCACAGTGAACCACCCGCCGTCACCGCCAACAGCACGATCACCGGATGCAGGTTCATGCTTCGGCTTTGCAGCATCGGCTGCAGGACGTTGCCCTCGATCTGCTGGACCACCAGGATGATGGCCAACACGATGAGCGCCGTGGTGAATCCATTCCCGACGAGCGCGATCAGAACGGCCAGCGCACCGGCGACCAACGCGCCGACCATCGGGATGAAGCCACCCAAGAACGTGATGACGGTGAGCACCAGCGCGAGTGGCACGTCGAGGATGACGAGGCCGAAGCCGATGAAGACTGCATCGATCAAGCTGACGAGCGCCTGCGTGCGGATGAAGCCGCCGAGCGTCGCCCAGACCCGCGCGAGAACATTCTCGAGATGGTGGCCTGATCTCCTGCCTGCGACTCGATGCAGCCACGGCAAGAACTTGGGGCCGTCCTTGACGAAAAAGAAGGACAGAAAGAGGACGAGGACGAAGGTGACCAGCGCAGACGTCACCGCGCTGACGCCGGTGAACACACCGTTGGCGATCGTCTGAGCGCTTGACTGCACTTTGTCGATGATCGCCTGCGAAGCCGAGTCCAGCTGTTCGTCCCTGATGTTCAGCGGTGGTCCTTGCAACCAGTGCCGGACCTGATTGACGCCGTCGGTGGTTTTGGTTCCCAGGTCGGGCGCTTGGTCGATGACCGATGGAACGATCACCGCGACAATGCCTGCAAGCAACGCGAAGAAGGTCAGTAGCGAGATGCCGGCGGCCGCAGCGGGCGGAAAACCACGCTTCGTCATCGCGCGGGTCGGTGGCCACAGGACGGTGGCGATGACGACCGCGAGCAGCACCGGCAACACGACAACCCACAAGTCGGCGATGACGATCCCGGCAACCCATAGCCCTGCTGCAATGGCGACCAGGCACAACGACCATTTCGCCAGCCACAGTGCGCCTTTGCCGATCACGTCGCCGCGGTCGATGGCCTGTTTGCTCGCTGCGGGTTCAGTCACGATTGCGAGCCTAGCTGCGAATCCGTCGAATCCGGCAGAACCGGCACACTCGGTCGATCAGTTGGAATCCAACTCGTCGAGCCAAGTCGTTGCCTTTGCATCGCTCGGCGAGCGCCAGTCACCGCGCGGGGACAGCGAGCCACCGGAACCGACCTTCGGTGCGTTGGGCATCGCGGTCCGCTTGAACTGACTACGCATGAACCTGTCGAGGAACACCCGCAGCCATTTTTTGATCGTGTCGAGGTCGTACTGGTGGCGATGCTCGGCGGGCATCAGGTCGGACCACGCCCCCCGGGTCCGGTCACCCCAGGCATGGTGGGCCAGGTAGGCGACCTTGCTCGGACGGTAACCGAAGCGGGTCAGGTAGTAGAGGAAGAAATCGTGCAACTCGTACGGACCGATCGATGCTTCGGTGTCCTGCATGACGCCGTCGTCGCCGGCCGGAATCAGCTCGGGGGAGACGACGTCGTCGACGATCTCGGCAAGGACTTCCGACGTCACCGACGAGTAGTTCTGTGCGCTGACCATCCAGCGAATCAGGTGCCTGATCAGCGTCTTCGGCACCGAGGCGTTGACGTTGTAGTGCGACATTTGATCGCCGACGCCGTACGTGCACCACCCGAGCGCGAGTTCGCTGAGGTCACCGGTCCCGAGGACCAGAGCGCCGTGCATGTTCGCGAGGCGGAACAAGTGTGAGGTTCGTTCGCCTGCTTGTACGTTCTCGAACGTGATGTCGTACACCTTCTCGCCCCTGGCATACGGATGGTCGAGGTCTTCGAGCATCTGCAGGCACGACGGCCGAATATCGATCTCCTCCGCTGTCACACCCAGTGACTTCATCAGAATGTGCGCGCGGTCCTTCGTCGCGGAGCCCGTCGCGAAGCCGGGCATCGTGTACGCGAGGACGTTCGTGCGGGGGAGTCCGAGGCGGTCCATGGTCTCGACGGCGACGAGCAGCGCGAGGGTCGAGTCGAGTCCACCGGAGACGCCGATGACGAGTCGGTTGATCCCCGACGTGGAAAGGCGGGTCGACAACGCCTGGACCTGTATATTCACGACCTCCCGGCAGCGCGCATCGCGGTCGGCTGCGTCGACGGGCACGTATGGGAATCGCTCGACGTTGCGCCGTAGGTCCGTATCCTGCTGGGGCGCAGTGACATGGAATTCGATGCGTCGCAAAGACCGTGCTTTCTCGGCATAGTCGCCGACGGAATCGTTGAAACTGTTCGTCCGCAAGCGTTCCTGGCGAATCCGGTCGAGGTCGATGTCGGCGACGATCACCTGTTCGGTCTCGGTGAACCGCTCGGCTCGAGCGAGCAGGCTTCCGTTCTCGGTGATGAGTGCGTCGCCGTCCCAGGCGAGGTCCGTCGTCGATTCACCGTGGCCCGCACTGACATAGGCATGCGCGGCGACGCATCGTGCGGAGTGCGCGGACGAGAGTGCGCGCCGGTAGTCGGCTTTGCCGGTCGTGATGTTGCTTGCCGACAAATTGAGCAGCACCGTCGCACCTGCCAGAGCGGCCCAGGTGCTCGGTGGGATCGGCACCCATAGGTCTTCGCAGATCTCGACGTGCACGGCCAACCCGGGAATGCCGCGTGCCTCGAAGATCAGGTCGTTGCCGAACGGCACGTCACGGTCGAGCACCCGGACCGTGTCGAACGGAGCATCCCGGGCCGAGGCGAAATAGCGCTCCTCGTAGAACTCCCGATAGTTCGGCAGATACGACTTCGGCACGACCCCGAGCAATTCACCGTCGTGTATCACCGCGGCACAGTTGTACAGCGCGCTGCCGAGGACCAACGGCAGCCCGACCGCGACCAGCGGCACCGTACTGCGCGTCGCAACGATCACCGACTCCAATGCGCGCAAGCTGGCTTCGAGCACCGCATCCTGCTGGACCAGGTCGTCGATGCTGTACGACGACAGACCCAACTCCGGAAACACGACGACTGCCGCTCCCTGCTCGGTCGCTTGCTGCAGCAGTGCGATCGTTCGTTCCGCGCCGAATGCGGGATCGGCTAATCGGTGCGACGGCACTGCGACCGCGATGGTCGCGAATCCGTGCGAGTACGGCGAATCCGGCTGCGATGTGGTCACAAGGAAACCGTATCTGTTCATCTCCGCTAACCCCCCGTCACTCCTGTCGCCTCGTCAGGAAAGATGAACCCTATGGATCCGGTTTACGCGCTCCGGGAGGTGGCGTACTGGTTGGAGCGCTCGCGGGCCGAGACGCACCGGGTGAAGGCGTACCGGCGTGCGGCGGACATCGTGGCGGATCTGACCGAGCTGCAGCGCGCCGGCCATGCGCGCGCGAACAGTTGGACCAACTTGCCTGGAATCGGTCCGAAGACTGCGAAAGTCATTTCCGAAGCTGTCGGAGGCGAGGAGCCGGCCTACCTCACCGAGTTGAAGGCGGCCGCCAAAACCATCGGTGCGGGTGGGCGTGAATTGCGCGAAGCATTGCGGGGCGATCTGCATACCCATTCGGACTGGTCCGATGGTGGCAGTCCGATCGACGAGATGATGCGTCGCGCCGTCGAACTCGGCCACGACTACTGCGCGCTCACCGATCATTCGCCGAGACTCACTGTCGCCAACGGACTTTCGCCTGAGCGGCTACGCAAGCAGCTGGACGTCGTCGCCGAACTGAACGCCGAGCTTGCGCCGTTTCGCATCCTGACCGGCATCGAGGTCGACATCCTCGACAACGGCAAGCTGGATCAGGACGAGGACCTGCTCGCCGAGTTGGACATCGTGGTCGCGAGTGTGCATTCCAACCTTCGCGCGGACAGCGCGACCATGACGAGGCGGATGGTGTATGCGATCGCAAATCCCCACGTCGACGTCCTCGGTCATTGCACCGGGCGCCTCGTCGAAGGTGGCCGTGGCACGCGCCCGGAATCCAAGTTCGACGCTGCAATCGTGTTCGAGGCATGCCGCAGGTTCGGGACCGCTGTGGAAATCAACAGCAGGCCCGAGCGTCAAGATCCGCCGGAGCGTCTCATCGATCTCGCGCTCGAGACCGGCTGCTTCTTCTCGATCGACACCGACGCCCACGCGCCTGGCCAGCTCGACTGGCAGGGATATGGGTGCGAACGGGCACAGGCGTGTGGTGTCGAGGCCGATCGAGTGATCAATACTTGGCCGGTGGAGCAGTTGCTGGAGTGGTGCGCGCCCGCTTCACGCCAGCAATAGCGGCGTCGACAACGACGAACGCCAGCAAGCTCCAGCCGAGAAGTGGCAAGAACCACCCGATAGCGACGGCTGCGCCCACCGTCAGTACGGCCGCGATCGGTGACATCCGCCGAATGCCGCCTCGTTGCGGCGGCCGTCCGACAGCCCACGCCGAGCCGCGGGTGGGCCTACGTTGCCACCACATGAGGTAGCCGCGCACGATCACGGTCAGCAGGCCGATGGCGATGGCCAGCAACAGCAGCTGGTTCAGCAGTCCGAACATGAACCCCATGTGCAGCCGGATTCCCCAGTCGGCCAACTTTGCGACGAAGGAGTAGTCGCGCGCGTAGTCGATCTTGCTCGTGACCGCCAAGGTCGTGGGGGAGAGGGCGACGGCATCGGTCGTCGACCGGAACGACTTGTCGATCTCTGCAACGCCGATTCCTTGGCCGGGCTCGGCAGGCAGCGTGATCTCGAACGGCAGCTCCACTCCTGCGCGGTCCGCAGTGGCGACGACCTGGTCGTAGTCGATCGGCACCGTCGGCGCAGCCACGCTCGGATCCGCCCCGTGACCTGCGTGCTCGCCGCCGAGTGTGGTGTCGAGCGAGGGACGTTCCCAACCCATTTCGGTCCGCAGTTCCTTGACGTTCGCACCTGCGTAGGTCGACCACGTGATGCCGGTTGCCGATAGGAAGACCAACCCGAGCAGGACCCACATGCCCACGGAGCTATGCCACTTCAGCGATGTCGCCCGCTTGCTCGGCGCGCGTTCGCTCGGTCGCAGCTTGTCGCGCCGACGTTTCGCCCACCACAGATACAGGCCGCCCAGCGCGACGACCCACAGCCACGACGCGGCAAGTTCGCTGTAGATCCGGCCTGGTTCGCCGAGCTGCAGATGCCGATGCAGGCCGTCGAGCCACGTGCTCAGCGGGAGGTAGCCGAACCACACGGCTTCGTTGCCGAGGATTTCGCCCGTGTAGGGGTCGACGAACACCGCGCGCTGCTTCTCGGCACCCGCACTCGGGTCGGCGAAGTAGACGCGCGTCGATTCTCTCGCTGTTGCGGCCGGCCGCATTCCGGTGATCTGGAGGTTCGGAAATGCGGTCTGTGCGAACGCGGCTTGTTTCGTCAGCTGCAAGGGAGCACCGCCGTCGTCGACGGCCAGGATGTCGCTGTAGACGAATTTCTCGATTGTCGGTGCAGCGGCGTACAGGCCACCGGTGACCGCGGCGATCAGGATGAACGGCGCTACGAACACGCCGGCATAGAAGTGCAATCGAAGGATCAGTGGCCGGAAGCTGTGCGGCCGCGATCGTTGTGGAGGGTCGGTGGACGGCTCGACCGAGGGTCGGTCGAGCTCGATTTCGGGTGTGGACATAGCGAGACAGGCTTTCGTCGAGGAACGCAAATGAGCCACCCCGCGCAAGGCGTTGAACCCGGGAGGTGGTGTGGGAAGGGTGTGAGAAAGCCCTAGGCGGGTGGTCCCCGAGTGCCGAGGCCCGAGCTGACCAGAAGTCGCAGGACGACGTCAGGGCGGTAAGCCGGGAGCGCGGGGAGCGGTGCTTCGTCGACCACCAGAGGTGCGAGGACGACGACCACCTGCCGCAATGTCGAGGCGGTGACTCGGTACAACCGTTCGGCGGAGAAGATGAGCGCGCCGCAGACGAGCGCGGCGGCGCAGTGGGCGGCGAGCATGGAAGTGGAGGGGAGCAGGTCGTGTGAGTGCTCGGCCGCGATCGTGATTGCGATATGCCCGATCGCTTGTCCTGCGCAGAGTTGCAGCACGAGGACCGGCAAGCGGCCACTTGCAGCTGCTGAGCCTGCCCAGACTCCTACGGCAGCGCAGGTGACCAGTAGCAAGACGAGCGCGTTCTCGGACGGTGTTTCGCCGCCACCGAGTCCGTGCGCGGCGATGGTGATCGCGCCGGAACACGCGCCAACGAAGCCGCCACGCAGGCGCGCGGCATCGACGTTGGGGGCGGTCACGTCGAACAGATTAGTGGAGTTGGCTGCTCGCAACGGCTGGCAGGTGATGGACATCCAACTGGTACAACCAGTTGACAAGATGACCAGTAAGCGGTCATCGTTGAGAAGTGCCATTGACGCCGATCTCGCGAACTGCGATTTCCGATGCCGTGTTCGCGCAGCTCGTCGACGAGATCCTGTCCGGCAGGCTGGTGCCCGGCGACCCCCTGCCCGCCGAACGCGAGCTGGCCGAGTCGTTCGGGGTCAACCGCCACGCGGTTCGGGAGGCGCTCAAACGGGTGCAACAGTCCGGGCTCGTCCGCATCGCACAGGGTGGAAACACGCGTGTTCTCGATTGGCGTGACAACGCCGGACTCGACTTGCTGGTAGAGCTGACGCGGACTGGGGTGGTGCCACCGGTTCGGATTCTGCGAGACATCGTGGAGATGCGACGGTCCGTCGGGACCGACGCAGCCCGACTGTGCGCCGACCGTGCGAAGAACGAGCAACTAGACCTCGTTGCGACCGCAGTCGACCGCTATCCCGTCGGCGAGTGCCCATTCGAGGAACTGATCTTGATAGACCGCGCCTTCTGGACTGCCATCGTCGACGGGTCGGGAAATCTCGCCTACCGGCTCGGGCTCAACACCATCGTTGCGGCGATCGAGGAGATCGGCGCCATCCACCTGACGGGCTTTCCGGCAGAGCTCGCCGATCGCGACGCGCACGTTGCCTTGGCAGACCGCATCGTGCATCGCGATGCCGCCGGTGCGCGCGAACACGCTGAAGAACTACTGGGGCGCATCGTCGCCGCCCTGGGCGATTAAGAAGGACGATCAATGTTCGACCTGATCCTGCACGCGATTCCGGTGTTCATCATCTGCCTTGCGCTGGAGGCGATTTCCTTCCGCTTCCTTCCCGACGACGACGAAAAGGGCTACGAGCTGCGTGATGCGGCGACGAGCGTGTCCATGGGGCTCGGCGAAGTGTTCATCAACATCGGGTGGAAGCTCGCAGTGCTGGCAATCTACGCGGCGGCCTATACGGTCGCGCCGTTCCAGTTACCCGCGGACAACCCCTTCGTCTGGGTCGCGTTGTTCTTCGCCGACGACTTCGTCTACTACTGGTACCACCGGCTGCACCACACTGTCCGAGTGCTGTGGGGCTCGCATGTGGTGCACCATTCCAGCCAGTTCTACAACCTGAGCACAGCGGTCCGGCAGACGTGGACGCCGATGACGGCGCTGCCGTTCTGGCTGCCGCTCGCGTTCCTCGGCTTTTCCCCGTGGATGATTCTGTTTCAGCAGTCGATAAGCCTCGTCTACCAGTTCTTCCTGCACACCGAACGCATCGACAAGCTCCCTCGGCCAATCGAATTCGTGCTCAACACACCGTCGCATCATCGGGTCCATCACGGCTCGAACTCCGAATACCTCGACAAGAATTACGGCGGCATTCTCATCGTCTGGGATCGCCTGTTCCGGTCGTTCGAACCCGAAGGTGCGCGAGTTCGTTACGGGCTCACCAAGAACATCAACACCCACAACCCGTTCGTCGTCGCGTTCGGCGAGTATCACGCAATCTGGCGGGACGTCCGCACGGCTGGCAACTGGCGAGCGCGTTTCGGCTATGTGTTCCGCGGTCCGGGCTGGTCGCCGAGTCCTTCGCCGGCGAGCTCGAGCGCGAGCTCTGTGTGACCGTTGTCGAGTAGGTAGCCGAGAAACAATGCGCGGTTGGCGGCGTACACCATCTCCGCGTCCACGGCCTCCGGCGCGGCGAGTTGGTGCAACGCGAAGCCGTGGGCAAGTGCGCTGAAGGCGGGCGCGACGGCGTCCGGGTCGGTTGCGCCTGCCGCGCGGACGGCCGCAGCGGCGATCTTGCGCAATGCCGCCAGCGTTGCGGCCACCGGCTCGCGGTATTCCGGCGTCCGGGCGGCGTGCAGGTAGCCCTCGAACATTGCGAGCGTCTCCGGCAGTCGGGGCGCGGACACGGCGACGAAGGCTTTCGCGATCTCGTCGGGAGTGTTGTGCGCGTCGGCGAGCTGCTCGGCGAGTCCGATCTGGGCGGTGGCTTCGCTGTCGATGAAGGTGCGCAGCGCCTCCTCGATGAGCTCGTCGATCGACGCGAAGAAGTAGCTGACCGTGGCAAGCGGTAGGCCTGCGCGCTCGGTGACGACCCGATGAGTGATACCTGCGACTCCGCGCTCAGCTGCGACCTCCACAGCGGCGCGCAGCAATGCGTCTCTGCGCGCGAGGGCATTTGGGCCATGCCGCCTGGTCGATGACATGCGAAGAAGCTTAACTCTGGAAGATCTTCTAGACAATGTCTGGAAGATTATCTAGAGTTTTGGCAGACGGGTTCGGTAGACGACAGGAGCGGTATGGACGGCCATGTGGTGCACGCGTTCGGTGACGATGCTTTGGGCGATGCGGACGCGGTCACGCTCGCGAAGCAGGTCCGCTCGGGGCAGGTCAGCCCGGCCGAGCTGGCGTCGGCATCGGCTGCCCGCGCCCGCCAGGTCGACCCACAGCTCGACGCCGTCGCGTTGTCGCTGTACGACCAACCGCGCTTTGCAGGCCACGAAGCGGGCGCGCTGTACGGCGTGCCGACGTTCGTCAAGGACAACACCGACCTGCGCGGCCTGCCGACCAACCATGGCAGCGAGGCATTCACGGCCCGCCCTGCCAAACGGGACGGTGCATTCGCCACCCAGTTCCTCAGCACCGGCGTCACCGTGTTGGGCAAATCGCGGATGCCGGAGTTCGGCTTCAACGCGTCCACCGAGTTCCAGACCGGTCCGCCGGCGCGCAACCCGTGGCACACAGATTTCTCCGTCGGCGCGTCCTCCGGCGGATCGGCGGCGTTGGTGGCCGCGGGCGTCGTGCCGCTTGCGCATGCCAACGACGGCGGAGGTTCGATCCGGATCCCTGCGGCGTGCGCTGGGCTGGTCGGGCTCAAGCCCACCCGCGGCAGGCATCGGGACGGCGATCAGGCAAGCCATTTGCCGCTCAACATCATCTCCGAGGGCGTCGTCACTCGTACCGTCCGCGACACTGCTGCATATGTGGCTGCCGCCGAGGACTACTGGCGCAACCCATCACTGCCTCCGATAGGCCAAGTCGACGGACCGTCCAACCGGCGGCTGCGGATCGGCCTCGTGCTGGACACTGTCAACGACGCGCCAGTCGACCAGCCGACGCGCGAGGTTGTCGAACGCGTGGCCGCGCTGCTCGAGCAGGCCGGACATGTGATCGAGCCGTTCACGATGCCGTTCACGCAGCAGTTCGCCGCGGACTTCACGCAGTATTGGGGGCTGATGGCCGACCTCGCAGTGAGCACCGGGAAGCTGGTGCTGGACCGCTCGTTCGACGCCGCAGGCAACGACGGGCTGACCCGCGGCCTACGTGCGTTGCACCGCCGCGGGCTTCGGCGCACACCCGGCGCGCTGTGGCGGTTGCGGCGGGTGGCGGACATGTACGCATCGATGTTCGGCCGCTACGAGCTGCTGCTGTCGCCGACATTGGCACACACCACACCCCGGATCGGGGAGCTCAGTCCCACGGTCGACTTCGACGAGCTGATGCACCGGCTGGAAACCTATGTCTCCTTCACGCCGCTCAACAACGTCGCAGGGTCGCCCGCGATCGCAGTCCCGGCAGGGGTCACTACCGACGGTCTGCCGCTCAGCGTGCACTTCTCTGCGGCCCACGGCGACGAGCGCACGCTGCTCGAGATCGCCTACACCGTCGAGGCTGCCCTGCCGTTCGCCTCGATCACCTCACCGAGCGCTTCACGCAGCAAGGCCTCGTAGCGGTCGATGTCAGGCATCACGTCAGGGCTCGTGAGGATCGATATCGTGAGCGCGTCGCCGATGCCGTGGACGCCGTGCGTCAGCGACATCGACGGGGAGAGCGCGGGAAAGCCTGCTGTGAATGTGACCTGCCCACCGGCGAGCCGCAGATCGTCGGCGCCCCGGTTCACGCTGGAGACAACGGTGTTGCCGATGACGGACGGCGGTGTGTCGAACAGCGGCCAGTGCTCGACCTCGTAGCGAACCATGGGTGCCGGCAGCCCGCGATTGACCTCGGCTTGCGCCGACATCAGCGGGTGCTCGGTTCGGATGGACCGCTGCTCCAAGGCGTCGCGGATCTTGCGAGCGCGCACTCGGAGGTCGGGCTCGTCGGTATGCAGGTCAATGCCGACATTACGGAAGTTGTTACGGGCCTCAGATTCTCGACGTGAGGCCATTGTCACCTCGGCGCCCAGTCGCTGCTGTGTCAGCGCGAGATAGCGGGGGAGTGCGGACGCGATTGCCGTGAGCACCGCGACTGTGACTGTGCTATTCGGCGCCCGCAACTCGTCGGCCGAGACGACGATCATCCTGACCACGCGGCGATCTCCTGGCGGCACATCCAGCGAAGTAAGTTGTTGCCCAGGGTTTTCCGGTGGAATTTCCCCGGACGCGGTGAGACTTGCGAGTTTCTTGGCAGCTCGATACGCGGCGAACCCGCGGACGAATGTGCCTGCGACCAACACTGGGAGCCGGATGATGCCGCGTACGGTCAGCGCAATTCCGGGGACGTTCCGCTGGTCCGGGGTGCTCGGACTGGCTAGTTCGTTCGAGTCGAACAGCCGTCGAGCGATGTCGGTCGATCGCCTGCCATCGGCCAACGCATGTGAGAGCTGCAGAACCGCGATCAACGCCGTCGAGCCGTCGCAGCGCGGCGCCCCGGTGATTCCGCGGAAAATGTGTACCCGCCAAGGACTTACACGGACGTCCAGTTGCTCGGTCAGCAATTCGCCCAGTGCAGCAACCAATCCTGGCCACGTTGTGTCGGAAAGCACATGGTCGACGAATTGGTCGGCGCCGACCTTGCGAGCGACCCAATACGGGTAGTCGACACCGAGCGGGACGTCACGCAGCCGGACCTGCAAATCGGTGATCCGCTCGGCGCGTCGAATCAGTAACTCCTGCAACGAGTCCGGCTCAGTAGCATCGGTGTCGAAACCGAACAGCAGGAACTGATCGGTCGGGATACGCTGGGACAGCCAGTACATCAGCGCATCACGCGGTGTCAGTTGCTCCACTTCGCCAACCATAGGGTCCGGGGGCCTCGGAGTTCGTCGCAGGCCTGATTTTAATTATGGTGCAATCGTTTGTTCACCCGGATGCTCCTGTCATGGACATATTGGTGGACGGCGCATCCGTGCCTGCCAGAGTGAATAGGCGTCAACTGCGATCGGCGGAAGTGGCCCAGGCTGCCGCGTTCATCGCGATTCTCTCTGACGAGATTGCAATCGTCACCGCCGCAATCGAGGCAATCGAAGGATGTTCTGGCCGCGTCGGCTCGCGCGACGGGCTGGGCGCAAAGCGTCGGCTGCTGATCCAGTCCACCGACCTGTACGAGACGTATTACGAACTGAACCGGCAGGTCGAAGCGCTGCGCACCCGGTTCCCTGAGACGGTCATCGGTCACCGAGAGGAGCTCGAGCTGCGCAGGGGTGATCGCACCGCATAGGGAGCGGCTACAGAATCGAGCTCAGCGCGACGGCGAGTCGGCGTACCGGTGCTCCAACTTCTTTCGCAGCGTCGTGTCGGAATGACGAACAGCAAGAATTACGAAGGGCTCGATGATCTTGCCCAGTGCGCGACCGGCTATGCCGCCGGGCAGTTCGTAGTGGACGTCGACCTCCAGCTCGAATTCTTCTTCGCCGAGTGCCTTGAGCTGCCATTTCGACCGAACCTCGAAGCCCGACACGTAGCCGAAGGTCAGCAAGCTCGGCGGTTCCCACGTCTCGACGTTGAACACCGCGCCCAACGTCTTAGGGCCGAGCTTCATCCCGCCTTCGTACACCGCGCCAGGTCCGAACGGGATGTCACCGACGACATCGAGCTTGGTGATACCGAAGAGCCAGTCCTCGGCGTTGCGAAAATCGGAGATGTAGTCCCATGCGAACGTGTGGGGGACCGCTGCCGTGCCGGTGTGGTGGACGTGAACCATGACTTCCTCTCCAGATGCTTCGACAGCCATCATTGCGCATACAGTGCAAGCATGAATTCTGGGACAACGATGTCCGGGGACGCTGCCGAGCCGCTTGCAACCATTGCCGCCTCGGTTCCGAACGTTCCGGGTGATGATGCGACCGCGTCGGGACTACCTGCGCCGGGTGACCTGTCGTTGCGTGACCGCGTGGTCGTCGAGGTTTCCGCGGCAGCGGACGTCGTCGTTAGGACTGCGGCGTCGACGTTGCTCGCCGCGACGGTGACACCGTTTTCGGTCGGCCGTACGGTCGCGCGGCGCGAGCGCGACAACCTCGGTTTCTACGCCGAACTCGGTGCACTCCACGATCCGGAGCGGTCGTTTCCACGGCCCACGTCCATGCCGACGGTTCGCCGGAAGCGAGCGAATCACGTGGCACAGGCGGTCGCGAACGGACCGGTCGAGGCGCTTGCTTTCGACAGTCCCTTCGAGGCGGTGAACCCCGCACTCCGTTCGTTCTGGAAGACATTGGACCGCAACAATGTTGCTCACGCCCAGCACTGGCGGCACGCGGACGGTCCGCGACCGACGCTGTGCGTCATCCACGGCTTCCTGGCATCGCCGTACCTGCTGAACGGACTGTTCCTACAGTTGCCGTGGTTCTACCAGGCCGGCTTCGACATCTTGTTGTACACCTTGCCTTTTCACGGTGCACGAGCATCGCGCCTCTCACCGTTCAGTGGCCATGGGTTCTTCTCGCACGGGTTGACCGGTGTCGCCGAGGCAATGGCGCAGGCGGTCCACGACTTTCGGATATTCGTCGACTACCTCGAATCCACGGGTGTGGAACAGATCGGTGTGACCGGTATTTCGTTGGGCGGTTACACGACCTCGCTCATCGGCTCGGTCGACGATCGCATGAAGGTCGTGATGCCGAACGTCCCGGTCGTCGACATCGGCGCCCTTGTCCAACAGTGGTTTCCGGCGTCGACAATGGTGGAGGCCGGGCTGAATTGGGGTGGTATCGACCGGGAGATCTCGGACGGGAGCTTGGCCTACAGTTCGGCACTGAACTACCAGCCGCTGGTGCCGAAGGAGCGGCGACTCATCATCACCGGTCTCGGCGATCGCCTCGCGCCGCCGGAGCAGTCGTTGAGGCTGTGGCGGCATTGGGATCGTCCCGCGATGCACTGGTTCCCCGGTAATCACTTGTTGCATGTCAGTCAGCCGGACTACCTGCGTCGCATGACCCACTTCCTCCGCGACAACGACTTCATGCCGGACGAGTGGCGCTCCAACAACCGTGCGCGCGTCTCACCCCCCAAGGGGTAAAAATCACGCACAGTTGTGCTCCGCCCAACCGTGCGCGAATTTCACCCCTGGGAGGGTGAGACGCGCGCACGGGGTCAGCGGAGTAGCAACCAGCCGGCGAGGCCGAGGCCGAGGATGCCGACTGCGATTCGAAGGGCGTTCGGCGGAATGACTTTCACCACGGGTGGTCCGCACCAACCGCCGATCAGGGCGCCGAGGGCCAAAGCGAGTGCGGCGACCCAGTTCACCGGACCGAAAGCGGCGAAACCGACGGCGGCGATGAGGTTGGCGATGCCGAGCAGGAAGCTTTTCAGAATCGTGGCGCCCCACATGGTTTCGGCCGTCGTCAGCATGATGACCGATAGGAAGATCACGCCTGCACCGGCGCCGAAGTAACCGCCGTAGATGGCGATGACGAAGACGGCGACCGGCAGCGTTCTTGGGAAGTTTGCGTGACCCCTCAGCTGTCGGATCCGGGGGAGTAGCAGGAGCACAAGGGATGCCCCGGCGACAAGAAACGGTACGACGGCCTCGAATGTGCCTGCGGGAGCAAGCAGTAGGACCAGCGCACCCGTGAGGCCACCGAGGGCGGCGCAGATCGACCACAGCACCAGCCGCGGACCTCGACCTCGCAGTTCCTTGGTCGAATTGGCGGTCGAACCGACCCCGACCGCCACCATCGCCACGGTGTTCGTCACGTTCGCTGTGATCGGCGACAATCCGGCTGCTAGCAGCGCGGGGTAGGAGACGATCGACGCCATACCAGTGATGAATCCGACTACGCCCGTGAAGAATCCAGCAACCACCAGCACAGCGAACGTTGCCACGCTCACGAAATGCCTGCTGCCGAAGCCGCTTCCCGGTAGGCGTTCGCCAGCGACTCGACCGACTCGTGCGCGTTCAGCCCGCTCGGGTTGGGCACGACCCACAACTGGGCGCCCGCAAGCGATTCCGGCTGCAGGCCCGCAACTGCGGTTTTTCGTCCGAACGCCGTGCGGTATGCCGTGATCCCCGCGACCGCAACCACCCGCGGCCCGGCCAGTTCGACGGTTCGGGTCAGGGCGGCGATGCCGTCCTGCAGCTCCTTCGCGGTGAGCTCGTCAGCGCGCGCGGTCGCTCGGCTCACCAAGTTGGTGATCCCTATTCCTCGGTCCAGTAGGTGATCTCGGTCGGTGTCCGACATTCCCGCCGAGGCGTCGATCGGGTGCTCGATGATGCCTGCGCGCAGCAGTGCGGGGTAGAAGCGATTGCCGCGACGAGCGAAATGCGCGCCCGCAGCTGCCGTCCATAGACCAGGGTTGATGCCGACGAACAGCAGCCGACACCCTGGACCGATCAGGTCCGGAAGTGTTGCGTCGCGATAGGTTTCGAGTTCGGCGCGGGTGAATCCCACGCGATCAGCCGACTTCGATCGGCGCCCACGGGGGCGCTGGCTCTAGTGCGCCTGGTCCGGGCTGTACCTTGACCTCGTGGGCGATCAGGTCTTCGCCGCACTGGTCACAGACCACGCGAGCATGCGTGACCTTGCCGCAGGCGGTGTGGACCAGCTCGGTCGGCGGACCGTTGACGAGCCCCGTGTGTTTCTCGCCCCACGCGAGCATCGCCGCGATCGCCGGGTAGAGCTCGAGGCCGGGCTCGGTCAGGCGGTACTCGCTGAGCGTCCGTCGTTCGCCTTCGGCGTAGGTGCGGCGTTCGAGGATCCCGAAGTCGACGAGCCGCTGCAGCCGATCGGTGAGGATGTTGCGCGCGATGCCGGTCGCGCGCTGGTAGTCCTCGAAGGTGCGTGCGCGGAAGTAGGCCGCGCGAAGGATCGCGATCATCCAGCGTTCGCCGAGCAGGGCGGCGGTTCGAGACAGCGCGCAGTTCTTCGACAGAAGTTCGTCGTGCTTCACGAAATCGATCCTAACTTGGCCGTTGCAAAACGCAACTACACGTCTTATCGTCTAGTTGCATGTTGCAACGACGCACCCTCGCCATAGCTGCGGCCAGCGCAGGAGGCTTTCTCGCCTTCCTCGACACGACCATCGTCAATGTGAGCTTCCCGAGCATCGCAGCGTCGTTTCCAGACGCGCAGCGAGCGGACCTCTCCTGGGTGCTCGACGCGTACTTCATCGTCATCGCGGCATTGCTTGTGCCCGCCGGTGCGATCGCCGACAAATTCGGCCGAAAGCGCGTCTTCCTCGGCGCGATCGTCGGATTCATCGTCGCGTCGGTGATCTGCGCCCTAGCGCCGACGTGGGAACTGCTTGTCGCGGCCCGCGCACTGCAAGGCGCCGCGGCGGCAGTGCTGACCCCGGTGTCGATGGCTCTGATGCTGCCCGAATTCTCGGCTGAACGACGAGCGACCGGAGTCGGGATCTGGGGTGCGGCAGCAGCGTTGGCTGCCGCGTCGGGACCGCCGCTCGGTGGCGTGATCGTTCACGTCGCGGACTGGCGATGGATCTTTCTCGTCAACGTTCCGATCGGCCTGATCGTGCTCATCGCCGGCAGCAAAGGTCTGCGCGAAAGCGTCGACGAGACCGTCACAGGTCTGCCGGACCTCGCAGGATCGGCCTTCACGATTGCCGGGCTCGGACTGCTGGCGCTCGCCATCGTCGAGGGCGGAACCTGGGGCTGGTCGAGCCCGGCAACCATCGCGGCGTTCTCTGGGGCAGTGGTGTTGTGCGCGCTGGTCGCCTGGCGATGCATTACGCACCCCCGCCCGGTCATCGACCCTTCGCTGCTGAAAATTCGGAGCTTTCGAGACGCAAACCTGGGCAGCATGTTGTTCGCGATGGCGTTCTTCTCCACCTTGCTCGGCAACATCCTGTTTCTCACGTCGGTCTGGCAGTACACGGTGCTCGCCGCAGGACTCGCGGTTCTGCCCGGACCGATCGCGTCGACGATCGTTGCTGGTCCGGCGGGCCGGTTGGCGGACCGGTTCGGTCATCGAGCGCTGATCGTGCCGGGCTGTCTCGTCTACCTCGCGGGCGTGCTGATTCTTCGGTCTGCGGGTGTGGAACCCGACTACGCCGGCGTTTGGCTGCCCGGCCAGCTGCTCACTGGAATCGGTATCGGCCTCGCATTCCCAACCTTGGGTGCCGCAGCGCTGACCCACATTCCCGAGGCGAAGTTCGGCATTGCCAGCGCCGTGTCGGCTGCGTTCCGCCAGTTCGGTGCGGTGATCGGAACCGCGGTGCTGATCGCGATGATCGGGAATCCGCTCACGCTCGCCGCGGCGAACGACGCCGCGGACCGTGCCTATCTGTTCGGTGCCGCCTCGGTGCTGGCAGCGGGACTCGTCGGCCTGACGCTGCGCCGGGCGCGACCGGTCGAGCCACAACCTGTCGTCGCCGAACCAGTCGCAGTCCGGGAATGACTGTCAGGTCCGCCTGTTCCGGCCTATGAGTTTTCCGTTGGCTTTCGCCGTTCAGGCGGTGTTCGGCCGCCGATTGCTTGTTCTTTGACGGATTTCGGCTAAGCCGCGGATACGGTGGCGCCGTGTCACACGCCACGTCGATTCGCAAGCATCCGGTTCATGCCGCACGCAGGCTCGCACAGCTTGCCGGAATCGGATTTCGGCATCCGCGAAGTCGTTCGCGCGTGCTCGAATTCGATCAGCCCCACAATTCGGACGGGCTGATCGCTACGCTGCAGTCGGTGCGCGGTATGCCGCTTCTGCTGTCCGATCAGTTGCTCCTGCTCGGCGGAAGCATCTCGCCCAGTGTGGAATTCGCGGTCGTCACCGGTGGTCGTGCGCGTCGGCAGTTCACTATCGATGCAAGCACTTCCGGCATTCGCTCGGTGCCCTTTACCGACCCCGACATCGCAGTGGATTGTCGAATCGCCGAGAAGGTGCTGCATCACGTCGGGTTTCTCGCGCAGAGCGAAGTGTCGCTCGCCTCCGCCATTCTCCGGCAGGCGGTCGACGACGTCGCAATCGACGGCGACGAAAGTGCTGCGTGCCGCGCGCTGTTCACCACGAGCATCGTCGACCTCGTGCCAGGCGCGAAGGCGATGGTGACGGGAGCAGGCGAACTCACGCACGAATGCCCGGCAACTCCGATGCCATGGTCGGCGACGACGGGGACAACTCTCGCTGAACTCTGGATTCGCCTGCTCTTCGACTACGGCTGCGTTCTTCGGCACCTTTCTCAGCGGACCGTCGTTCCGACGACCGAGCATCTCTGGCTGACCTGTACCGACAGCGTGCGACGAGTTCCGCAGTCCGCGGTCGACGCCGGTCGCGACCTCATCGAGGGGGCTGCGGGTGATCGACGGGCGATGGAGCGGCTGATTGCCCACCTCCACGTCAGTAGCGAAGGCGCGGAATCGGCCGCAAAATTCGCCGGTGCCGCGCAGCGGGTCGTTGCGCGGTCCGCGGCTGTGCTGCTCGACCTGTTGCCGGCAGACGCAGCGCCGACTCTCGGCAACCCCGGCCTAGCGCGCATCGAGGAGCCGTTCGCGACCTGTTTGGTCATCTCACAAGTCGTCTTCGCAGCGCGAGTGCTCGAACAGACGGGCAGATCGGACAAATCTGCAGTCATTCGAAACGACAACGTGTCCTGTCAGTAACACATGGTGGTGCATGTGTCGATGACCTAAACAGTGGGTAGAACTGCAACAATGTGAGTACCCACCTGGCAGGAGCGAAATGGCTAAGGAAGGCCGGTCCGGGTTGCGCAACGGTGATACCGGGACTGATCCGGCTGTAGACGGTGCGATGGTAGACATCGCAGCTGTCTGGCGTGACGATGCCCTCATCGAGCGAATCGCCAGTGGTGGGACGTTCACGTCGAAAAACGCCGATGAACAACAGCTCGCCACGCTGCTCATGAACTGGCGATCCGATTTGCTCAGCTCGGAGCTACCCGTAAACCCGGATGTGGACGAAATCGTCGCCGCAATCGACCGCGACACCAAGGCGCAGGACGACCTCGCCAACTCGCGACGCAAACGTCGGGTGATGCGGTCCATCGCGGGGATTTGCGCTGCATTGGCGCTGGTCTTCGGTACGACGGCCGCGTTTGCCTACTCCGCCAGTCCGTCCGATCCGTTGTGGAAGGTCAAGCAGGTCGTCTTCAACGACGAAGCTCACTCGACCATGGCTCAGACCGACGCGAAGGCCGAGCTGCAAAAAGCTGAGGACCTCATCTCGGTCGGCAACCGGACCACGGCCAGGGAGCACCTCGACCGGGCCCGCGATCGCATCAGCGACGTCGACGACGAAACCAGTCGCGACGCGCTACTGGAACGTTTGAACGAACTGACCGATCGGCTCACCACTCAGCGCTGACCGCTCTCTTGTGAGTGGTCGAGGGGCTCGTCGGGCGTCAAGTCGCGCGCGACGGCGTCGTCGTCCAACGTCGCTTCGACTGCCAACTCCAAGACTGCTTCCTCCGTCGCGGCCTGCTGCTCCATCGACCGCTGGACCGCTCGGTGCGCGGCCTCTTCCAACGTCCGCTTGAGAGCCTCGTCGACCGCGGTTGCGACAGCGATGTCAGCGGCCAACTCTGCCGAGGCGCGGGCTTCGGCACGAGCCTGCTGTGCCTTGGCTGCGGCCCGACGTCGTTCTCGGCCCTCGTCGGTGCCGACGACGAAGTTCTTGATTCCCCTGGCGAAGCTGGGGACGGTCGGCAGACCCATGGTCTGGGCGGAGATATCGGTGGTGTTCTCGACGATCTGGACGACCGCGTCTCTGGTCTCGCTGAGCCGGACGAACAGCAGCAGGATCGCCAGCACGAACTCGATGATCAGGCGGGTCACCACCGTCACGCCGACGAAGATCGCGGGTCCGATCAGCAGCGACCAGAGCAAGCCCGTCGCGGTCGATTGGGTGAAACCCCAATACGCCCCGTATCCCCATGCGACAAGACTGCCCAGGATGGCGATCAGGTAGATCCAAGGCGCGGCGTCCAAGGCCGACATCGTGCGGAAGCGGAAGTCGAACAGGCCGACGACGAAGTTCTTCGCGCGCCCGCCTTCGAAAGGCTGTGTCACGGTCGAATGCCCTATTCGGGGATGATGTGGACAGCGGCTTCCTCGGCCGAGGCTGCCCCGCCGTCGATGCCTTCGTCGATGCCGAAGAGCTCGGAGTCTTCGCCGATTTCGCCTTCGCCCAACGCGGCCAGACGCCCGGCGCGGCGGTCACCGACCTCTTCGTCGCTCATGCGGTTCTCGTCGAAGGGCTCGTCATCGTCGGTGACGTCCGGAACTTCTTCCGAGAGACGCTCGTCGAGGGTCTCGACGTCGTTGTGGTTGAGCGGTCGCTCCACTGGTGAATAGCCTTCGTCGAGCACGTCGTCGACACCGCGATCGATCAGGGTGTCCTCTTCTTGAAGCTGATCTTCCGGGTCGATGCTGTATTCGCCGGACGATCCTTCTGATTCGCTCTCACGTCTGCTCATGGTCTCAACAATGCCACCCTCCCATCTGTTGGTGGGCGGGACTTCGGATCACCCGAAGGCAAATGGTTCTGCCGTTGTCGCGAAAACGATCGAATGTTAGGCGACGAAAGGATTCCCGACATGGCACGCGGCACGCGTCAGCTCAGCCTCAATGCGTTCATCTATCCCACGGGCCACCACGAGGCGGCGTGGCGCCATCCGGACAGCAGTCCCGAGCGCATCTACGACGTCAGCTACTTCCAGGAGCTCGGCCGCACGGCAGAAGCAGCGAAGTTCGACGCCGTGTTCTTCGCCGACGGACCGGCTCTGCGTCAGAACGTCAAGCACTACGCGGCACCGGGGCTGGAGCCGATCACTCTGCTCACCGCGATCGCGACCGCGACCACCAACCTCGGGCTCATCGCCACAGCATCGACCACCTATTACGAGCCGTACAACCTCGCGCGTCTGTTCTCCTCGCTGGACCACATTTCGGGTGGACGAGCAGGTTGGAACATCGTCACCACCGGAACAGATCTGGCTGCAGCCAATTTCGGGCTCGCTGCCCATCCCGTTCACGCCGATCGCTACGCGCGGGCTCGGGAGTTCGTCGACGCCGTCGTCGCGTTGTGGGACAGCTGGGAGGACGACGCAATCGTGCTGGACCCGGCCGCGGGCATCTACGCCGACACCGACAAGATCCACGAAATAAACTTCGTGGGAAGGCATCTGAAGGTCCGCGGACCGTTCAACGCGGCACGCACTCCCCAGGGTCACCCGGTCCTGGTGCAGGCGGGTGCGTCCAACGACGGCCGGTCGTTCGCCGGCCGATACGCCGAGGCGATCTTCACCGCGCACCAGCGCCTCGAGGACGGTCAGGCGTTCTACGCCGACATCAAAAAGCGCGCAGCAGCTTTCGGCCGCAATCCCGAGCACGTCAAGGTGCTACCGGGCATCAGTCCGTTCATCGCGGACACCGAAGCCGAGGCGCACGCGCTCGAGCGTGAGTTCAACGAGCTGACGGTGCCGGCTTACGGGTTGGCCCAGTTGAAGAACTTGGTCGGTACCGACGTCCGCCACCTCCCTCTCGATGAGGCTGTGCCAGTCGAATTGTTTGCCGGCGCAGGTGATGTCACCGACAATTCGCAGAGCCGTCTGCAGGTGATCGCCGGGATCGTCGCACGCGAGCGCCCGACCGTCCGGCAGCTACTGCACCGCCTTGCCGGGGCACGCGGACACCGCGTCTTCGCGGGTACCCCGGAGCAGGTCGCCGACACGATCGAGGAGTGGTTCACCAACGGCGCCGCCGACGGCTTCAATGTGATGCCACCCCAATATCCGCAGGGACTGGAGAAGTTTGCCTCGACGGTCGTGCCGATCCTGCAGGAGCGCGGGCTGTTTCGGGAGGAATACACCGGCTCGACGTTGCGTGACCACTTCGGTCTACCGCGACCGGAGAGCCAATTCTCGGGACGCGCTGCCGTGGCGCAGTGACAGCGGCAGAAACCGAGCCTGCTTGTCTGCCAACACCTCCCACCAAGGCGCGCCTGCGCGAGTTGACGTGGCCGCTCTTCGTACCTGCCGCGCTGTACGGAATCGGCCAAGGTGCCGCCGCGCCGATTTTCGCGCTGCGCGCACTCGAATTGGGTGCGTCGACGGGTACGGCGGGCCTGATGGTTGCTTTGTCGGGTTTCGGAATGGTGTTGGGGGACTTGCCAGCCGGCCGAATCGTCGCCCGAATCGGGGAACGATGGGCCATCGCGCTCGGATCGTCGGTCGGCGCAGCCGGCGTCGTGTTGTGTATCGCGGCGTGGAATCTCGCGTCGTTCGGGGTCGGCATGCTGGCGATGGGCGTTGCGAACGCCGTCTGGGGATTGGCCCGGCATTCCTACGTGGTCGCCGCTGTTTCGGCAACGGACCGTGGCCGGGCGCTCTCCACAATGGCGGGCTCCATGCGGCTCGGCTTCTTCATCGGGCCCTTCCTCGGCGCCGGTGTCATCCATGGCGTCGGGACGGCCGGTGGCTTGTGGGTGGAGCTTGCCGCGATCGTGGCATCGGGCGCCCTCATGGTGGCCCAACCCGAGGACGGCGATCCGGTCATTGCCGACGGGGGTCCGCGCTCGCTGACGTCGGTCTTGCGCGAGCACCGAAAGGTGTTGACCACATTGGGGTTGGGTGCGCTGCTGATGGGGTCGGCGCGCGCTTCGCGTAACGCCCTGTTGCCGCTGTGGGCTGCGCACATCGGGATGAGCGCGTCGACGACGAGTCTGATCTTCGGCATCAGCGGGGCGGTCGACGTGGCGATGTCGTATCCGTCGGGCATCTGGATGGACCGCTTCGGCCGCCGCGCGGTCGCTGTGCCGTCGATGACATTCTTCGCCGTCGGCTACGCAGTCTTGCCCCTGGCAGGTAACGCAATTGCAGCCGGTGGCGTTGCGCTGGTTCTCGGCTTGGCGAACGGGCTGAGCAACGGCGTCATCATGACCATCGGCGCCGACGCAGCACCTCCCGGGCATCGCGCGGAGTTTCTCGGCGCCTGGCGTCTCATGCACGACACGGGCATGTTCGTGGGTCCGATCGCCGTCGGAATCATCAGTGCCGTAGCAGTATTGGGCGCATCTGTATTTGCGCTCGGCGTGACGTCCGGGCTCGGCGCGGCGGCGATGTATCGCTGGGTGGCGCCCCTTCGAGTCAGCCCGAATCAAACTGGTGGCCCCGTCGGCGAACCGGGTTAACTTCGAATAACACTGGTTGGCAATGCCTTTCACAGCCCTGAAGGAGCCACATTAATGACGTCTGCAACCGAAACTCGCCTGCAAGTGACACCGCTGTCCGGCTGGACCGGCGCCCTCATCGGCGGCGTCGACCTGTCCCAGTCGCTGTCCGACGGCGCCGTCGCCGAGATCCGCGATGCGTTGAACAAGTGGAAGGTCGTGTTCTTTCGCGACCAGACGCTCGACCATGCGGCGCAGATAGCGTTCGGCGCCCAGTTCGGCGACGTGACGCCCGGCCATCCCTACGAAGGCGATTCCGCCCCGCCGGAATTCCCGCAGATCCACACCGTCTCGCCCGCCGCGTACGACCACCGCTACGGACCGAAGTATCGGAAGAAGCAGAGTGCCAACGGTCCTGGCTGGCACGCCGACGTGACGCCATTGATCAACCCGCCGTCGCATTCGATTCTGCGTGCCGAAGTGGTGCCGCCGTACGGCGGCGATACCCAGTTCACGAACGTCGCCGCTGTGTACCAGGGCCTTTCGGAATCGGTGCGCGGACTCATCGACGGGTTGCGTGCCGAACACCGTTTCGGTGCATCCGTTTCCGCTGAGCGAAGCGACGAGAAGATCGGCGAATTGGTACGGACCAACCCGCTCGCGTCCATCCATCCCGTCGTTCGGGTGCATCCCGAAACGGGGGAGCGGGTGCTGTACGTCAACCCGTCGTTCACCCGCGAAATCGTCGGATTGTCGCCGAGGGAGAGCCGCCACATCTTGGACCTGCTGTTCGAGCAGATCGGCCGGCCCGAGTACACGGTCCGGTTCAAGTGGGAGCCGGGAAGCGTTGCGTTCTGGGACAATCGGGCCGCGTTGCACTTGGCGCCACGCGATACCGAACACCTCGGCTTCGACCGGGTACTGCACCGCATCACCCTGGTCGGCGACATTCCGGTCGGCGTCGACGGCGTTGCGTCGGAGCCGCTCTCCGGGGAATTCTTCGGGGCTGCCTGAGATGGCAACCGTACTGACGAAGCCAACCGCGGCAGCACGTGTCGGTCCGGTTGCCTCCACACTCGTCGATCCGACCACGGTGCACCGCAAGTCTCAGCGCACGCCCGTGGTGCCGCGGCCGTTGCAACGCCTCATCGGACCGGTCCTGCTCGTCGGTCTGTGGCAAACCCTTTCCAGCACAGGCGTGTTCGACGAACGGACAGTTCCACCGCCGACGACCGTCCTGCGGGCTGGTTGGCGGCTGATTCTCGACGGTTCGCTGCAAGAGCATCTGACGATCAGCGTGCTGCGCGTCGGCTACGGACTGTTGTTCGGCATCACGCTCGGCGTCGGCCTGGCACTTGTGTCCGGTCTGTCGAGGGTGGGCGAGAACTTCATCGACGCGAACATGGAAGTGCTTCGCGCCGTGCCGAATTTCGCACTCGTGCCGCTGTTGATCGTGTGGTTCGGGATCAGCGAAGTGCCGAAGGTTCTGTTGATCACTCTCGCCGTGGCGGTCGCGATCTACATCAACACCTTCAGTGCGATCCGCAGTGTGGACGCGGGACTGGTCGAGGCCGCTCGGTCGTTCGGTGCGGGTCGGGGGGAGCTGATCTACCGGGTCATCATTCCGGGTTCGTTGCCGGGCTTCCTGATCGGACTGCGGCTCGCGCTAACCGCATCGTGGCTGTCGTTGATCTTCGCCGAAACCATCAATGCCAAGAAGGGATTGGGACGCATGATGACTGACGCGCGGGAGTACTTCCAGATCGACGTCGTCTTCGTGCTGATCGCGGTGTACGCAATCCTGGGCTTGTTCTCGGTGTTCGTCGTTCGGTTCCTCGAGGCGCGATTGCTGACGTGGAGACGAGCCTACGATGGCGACTGAGAACGCGGTCGTCCTGGCGCGCGGTGTGCGAAAGAAGTTCGGCGACAACGTCGTTCTCGATGGACTCGACCTCGAGATACGCAGCGGCGAATTCGTTGCGCTGCTCGGACGCAGTGGGTCCGGCAAGAGCACCTTCCTACGCGCACTTGGCGCCTTGGATTCCGACGTCGAGGGCTACCTCCGTGTACCGGAACGGCGGGCGATCGTCTTCCAGGACCCGCGGCTGCTGCCATGGCAGCGAGTCGTCACGAACGTGACGATCGGTCTGCCTGCAACGAAAGCGGTTCGCCAACAAGCGTTGTCCGCGTTGTCGGAGGTCAATCTCGCACCGAAGGCGAAGGTGTGGCCGCGCACGCTTTCCGGTGGTGAGGCCCAGCGAGTCGCGTTGGCACGTGCGCTCGTGCGTGAGCCGGAGTTGTTGCTGCTCGACGAACCGTTCGGTGCGCTCGATGCGCTCACCCGAATCAAGATGCACGGACTGTTGCTCGACCTCTACCGTCGCCACCGCCCGGCAGTTCTGCTCGTCACCCACGACGTCGACGAGGCAATCGCCCTGGCAGACAGGGTGATCGTCCTGACCGATGGCGCGATCTCGCTCGATGTCGACGTTGCCGTCCCGAAACCACGCACCCGCGATTCCCACGAATTCGCCTCGCTGCGGCGTCGCCTGCTCGAAGAGCTGGGCGTCGCTACCGAGGTCGCGCTCTGACCCCTGTGCCGTTCGGCACCTGATCAAGGAACACAACTATGTCCAGATCTCTGCGTAAACCGCCCCTTCGGTGGAAACTGACTGCGCTGGTAGCGGTCTCGCTGATCGCTGCCGGCTGCGGGTTGTCCGACGACGATGCCGACAAGGCGATCGCCGAAGTGAAGATCGCGGCGAAGACCGACGTTCCCGCTGGCACGAAAATCGTTGTCGCCGAGCAGAACGCGACTCAGTCGCTGCCGTGGAACCTGGCCGGGGCGGGCAAGGACGCGCCCTACGGTGTGGAGTTCGCCGACTTCAGTGGTGGCGCCGCCGTGATCGAAGCGCTGCGCTCGGGCGCCGCCGACATCGGGTCGATCGGCGAGGCGCCGGTTCCGATCGCCGTCGACAACGGCGTGACCGATCTCGTGACCATCGGCTTACAAGCCAACCCTGGCAGCAGCGGTGGCTACTACCTCGTCGCAAATCCGAAGAGCAACGTCAAGACCGTCGCAGACCTACGCGGCAAACGTGTTGCCTACCCACCGGGTTCGGGCAGACACATGGTCACCGCCGCGCTGTTGAAGAAGGCCGGCCTGGACATCAAGACCGATGTCGAACCGGTCGAACTCGCTGGAGCAGAAGTGGTCCCGACCTTCGCCGCAGGTGCTGTCGACGCCGCCATCGTGCTCGGCAACCAGTACTTCAAAGTCGGCGAGCCGTTGATCCTGGGTGACGGCACCGGCATCAACACCGGTATCAACAGCCTGATCGTGCGGCGCGACGTCCTCAACGATCCCGCAAAGGCCGCCGCGATCGGCGACTACGTGGGACGTGCTGTGGCGGCGAACAATTGGCAGGACTCCCACCCCGACGAGTGGATCCGCGAGTACTACGTCAAACAGCAGGGCATCACCACCGAACAAGGTCAGCGCCTCCTCGACGAGGTCGGCACCAGCAAGTACTACCCGATCGACGCGGCATCGACCGCGCTGTTCCAGACCGTCGCCGATGGGCTCCTGGACACCGGAACGATCAAGTCCCACGTCGACGTCGGTCCGTACGTCGATGGTCGATACAACAACATCGTGACCGCTCAGAACGCCCTCGACGGCGTCACCCCGAAGGAGATCAAGAAATGACGCAGGTAGCCGAGGCGCTCGACGTCCGTCCGCAGTCCGGCTGGACGGGTGCCGAGATTCGCGGGGTCGATCTGACCCGTCCGTTGCGCGACGAACAGGTCGCCGCGATCCGTGCCGCATTGCTGCAATGGAAGGTGGTGTTCTTCCGCGATCAGGTCATCGACCACGCCGACCACGTGCGATTCGCGAGTGCCTTCGGCTCGCCGACGCCCGCGCATCCGCTGTTCGACGCGATTCCGGACTCGGACTTTCCGACGATCTACCCGATCTTCCGTGACCGCTTCAAAGCCCGCTACGCCGAGAGCCGCGGCTACGACAAGACCGGATGGCACGCGGACGTGACCGCTGCGGTGAACCCGCCCGCCGCCTCGATTCTGCGTGCCGAGGTGATTCCGCCGTACGGTGGCGACACCCAGTGGTCCAACACGGTCGCGGCATACGAAGGACTGTCGGAGCCGTTGCGTGTTCTCGCCGACAGGCTGCGCGCGGTCCACCGGTTCTCGCCGCCCGATGGCGCCACCGCGACTGCGGACTACGAGGCGCGCGTCAACCGTCGACCATTGGTCACCGAACACCCCGTCGTCCGCGTGCACCCCGAGACGGGGGAGAAGGCGCTGTACGTGAATCCGGGCTTCACGACCCACATCGTCGGTGTGTCGCCCCACGAAAGCCGCAGGCTGCTGGGTCTTTTCTACGACGAGCTCGGGCGGCCGGAATACACGGTCCGCTTCAAGTGGGAACCGGGCAGCATCGCCTTCTGGGACAACCGGGCGGCCGTGCACCTCGCGCCGACCGATCTGACGACCGACCATGATCGCCGCCTCTACCGCGTCACCCTCGTCGGCGATGTTCCCAAGGGACCGGACGGTCGCGAGTCCGTCGCGTTGGAGGGTGAGCCTTTCGAGGCGGTCTGACTCACAAGGGTCGGGGGGAGTTGTGGCGGGCGCAGTACTCAGCGAGATTGTCCAACGACGAATTCATCCCGGCGGCATGGTCTTCCGGCGAAATTCCGGGTGGCACGTCGTCGGCACGAAATTCGACGAGGGTCCCGCCGTCGACGCGTGACACCGCCCAGGTCATCGTCATCGTCCCAGCGAACGACGGGTCGTCCGAGGTGAAGTCGACGGCCTGAACAACCCGATCATCGGGTGTGATGTCGATGAAGCGCGCCTCGACGACATCCGAATTGTCGTCGGTCTTACCGCCCGACTCGGGCGCTTCGACGTAGGTCAGGACCATCCGATACCTACCCCCGGGGCGGGCGTCGAAGTGCTCGAATCGGGCCGTCATGCCATGTGGCGGTAGCCATTCGACGAGTGCGTTCGGGTCGACGAGCGCCGCGTAGACGCTGGATGGTGGAGCCTCGATCACCCGCGACGCTGTATCGGTTCGTCCCATGCCACCACTATTACCCGGTGGCGGCGACGACGCCCTTCATGCCCCCGAAGAACGCTTCGGATTCGATCAAGCCTTCGTCGCTCGGTGCCTCGTGGCTACCGAATGCCCGCTGTTCTTGCTTGCGTCGCAGATCCATGTGCGCCTCGGACGGAATGTCGTAGCCGTATTTCTTCTGGGCCTCACGCGGTGTCATCGTGACGTCCGACAACGCCGGAATGCCCAGCACTGCAGGCATCATGATGGGCGCGGTTCCTGGGACCAGCCAGGACCAGACCGCGTCGTAGAGATGCATGTTGCTGTTCACGGCGGTCATAAGCGCTCGCATCGCGTTCTGCACGATCTTGTCCTCAACGGCGGACTGCTTGATGCCGAACATTTGGCGCATGTATTTGCCGATCATCGACATGATCGGCGCCGTTACCTCGGGCACCGCGGGCATCGCAAGTTCGGGGTGCAAGATCATGCGCGTCATCGACTGCGCCAGCGCGGACGCGGCAAGGCGTGGACGCCAATCGTCGAAGAATTCGATCACCGCTTCGCGGCTGCGCGGCACGTCGTCAGGATTGATCGTCTGACATTGCGCGGCGATGGCACACTCTGCTTGCCTGGACCGAAAATCTCGTAGCAGTAGAGAATCGAATGCCAGGCCGTCATGTGAATCCACAGTTGGGAATTGGAGTCGTAGCGACCGCCGGTGACGGGGTCGATGCCGATCCCCTTCGAGTGGACCTTGACGAGGATGTCAGCGGCCTTGGTGGCCGTTGCGGTATCGCCGCTGGCCACGAGCGCGAAGTACCGCATCGTGCGTTCGTAGCGGGTCCGGGTCCGTGCTCGGACCCCGCCCGACGCTTCCACGGATGCGTTGAGATTCGGATCGAGCTGCTCGATCGTCACGGCGCGCATGAAACCCATCAGCGCCGAACTGGGGTAGGTCCACACCTTCCAGGTGACCGACCCTGGACCGAAGAAGCCGTTGTCCGCGGACGGCTCGTACTTCTTCTTGATGAGGTCGAGGCGAACATCGCCTGCCTTGCCCACCTTGTCGATCGCCGAGAAAACAAGATCGATATCGAGGAGACAATGCCTGGGATCAGACGACGCCGAGGTACCCAAGAAACGCCGCAAGGCCTACCACGAACAGGGGGTTGAGTGAGCTCCGCACGAAGACGAGCGTGCACAGCGCGGTGAGTAGGTAGGCACGCCAATCGTGGTCGGCCGCGCGGCTCATGACGAGCGACGTCGCGAGGATCAAACCGACGGTGAGCGGCGCAAAGCCCTTCTCGACGGCCTTGCGTAGTTTCGATTCCTGAGCCTTCTGCCAAAACAGCGTGACGGTGTATACCAAGCTCGCCGCGGGAAGCACCATACAAATCGCGGCGAGTACGCCACCGATAATTCCGTAAAGAACGCCGCCGGCCGAAAGGCCGGCTCCGTAGCCAATCATTGCGACTATGAGGATGCTCGGGCCCGGCGTCGTTTGCGATATCGAGAACAGGTCGGCGAACTGTGCGCTCGTCATCCAATGATGCTGGCCAACGGCCTGGCGGTGCATGTCGGGTAGGACCGCGTTTCCGCCACCGATCGACAGCAACGAGAGCGAGCCGAACAGCACCGCGATATCGATGAAAGTGCTCACGAGGTGGCCTTTCTCGGCCACGCCCAGATGAGGGCCAACGGAGCGAGGATCGCCAGCGTGACCAGGAGGGGCCACCGGAGTACGCCGTTCAGGACGAACGCGGCGACGAAGAACAGAACAGGCACGACCGATGTCAGTGCCTGCTTCCCGGTCTTGATCACCATCGCCAGCGTCAGGGCGACCGCTGCCGCGGATGCGCCATGCAACGCGCCTTTGACCGCGGGGATCTCCTTGAACCGAAAGTAGGCGAATGCCAGCGCAATAACGATTGTGACGGGGACGAGGCACATTCCGAGAACCGCTGCGATTGCCCCAGGTAGGCCGGCCATCTTGGTGCCGGTGAACACGGCGAGATTGATTTGGTTCGAGCCAGGCAGCACCCGGCACATGGTCATCGCGGAAAGAAACTCCTTCTCCTCCAGCCATTTCTTCCGGACGACGATTACTTCGAGCGTCCACGCGGACAGTCCGCCGCCGAACGACGCGAGAGCAATTTGGTTGAACGTCAACGCCACTTCTACAAGTGACACTCGCGGGGCAATTGTTTCACTCATGCATGAGCTGTTCGTCGTGCGGAAAGTCGTCCTCCGCATGCTGTGCCGAGTCGAGTGGGTCCGGCGGGTCGTAGTGATGGGAGAGGTCCCAGTCGGTGTCGAAGACGCCTTTCAGTCGTTGGACCACAGTCAAATCATCCGTTTCGATGCCGAGTTCGCGCCGCAGATCGAACGCGCTGCGGTCGATGTTCATCGACCCGACGAGCGCGCGAGTGTTATCGGCTATCAGCAGTTTTGCGTGAACACGCAGGTTCTTCTGCTTGTGCACTTTGACGCCGAATCGTCGCAAGGTCCGCAGCGACGCGAACGTATCCAATATGTCCCACTCGCTGATTCCATGCGCACCACCACAGAGCACGTGCACGTGCACGCCGCGGTCGGCCGCCGCGAGCAGACGTTCCAGAATCACTGCGTCGACGTACTTCGGGTGTTGGACGTCGAGGCGATGTTCGGCGGAGTCGATGAATCGAGCCATGTGAAGGCGTGAATTCGAGTTGCTCCAGAGCAGGCCGTCGTAGGTCGAGGGTGTCCAATCCCGATGCTCCCAGTCGGCGTCGAACACCTCGACGACTTGCTCGATATGCCGAGGATCGTCGGTGAAGACGCCGTAGTCGCGGGTTGCCGTGAAGTATTTGGTGCACAAGTTGAAGGTCGCGACCAAAGCAACGACGCCGTCGACGACGATCGATTTCTCGTGCGTGACATAGAACTTAGGACTGCACCATTGCACCGGGACGCCGGCGCTTTCGAATGCTTCGAACGTCTCGTCGTTCGCGCGATCGCCGCCGGATCGTGCCGGGTTGAGCATGACGCGTACATCGACACCGGCTTTGTGCCGTTCGATCACCGCCTCGATCAGCTCTGGCTCGGTGAAAGTGAATTGCTTTACGAGCAAGGATGTTTGCGCGGAGTCGATGAAGTCGTGAACTGGACGAACGCCGTCGTCCGGCTCGACGATGATGCGCGACGCAGGCGGGGGCATAGGCGGAAAAGTAGCACCGATTCAATCGATTAACGGCGATATCACGTACCAGATTCAACGAATTCTCGGAGAAAAAACAAAGGACCCAACGCCATTTCGGCGTTGGGTCCTTTGTGGGACCGTTTGTTGCTAGTGGTGCACACCGACCGGTGCGCCTTCGCGCTTGGGCGGGAGCAGGAGCGACAGCGCAACGACGATCACGCCGAGAACCGCGCCGGCGATGAATGCCCATTGCAAACCACCCACGAACGCGGCATCGGGCGCCGAGCCGTGTTCGGCCAGATTGGCGGACCGGTTCGTGAGAATCACGATCAGTGCCGCGGTTCCGACCGCGCCTGCGACCTGCTGCAACGTGCCGAGCAACGAACTGCCATGCGAGTACAGCTCCGGTGTCAGATCGCCGAGGCCGAGCGTGAAGACCGGCGTGAAGATGGCTGCCAAGCTCACCATCAGCACCACGTGCGCCGCCAAGATCAACGCGTACGGGGTGTCTGCCTGGATCCGGCTCAATGCGCCGAGCGACGCAACCATGACGATTGCACCCGGAATGACCAGCGGCCGAGCACCCTTCAGGTCGTAGATCCGGCCGACGCGGGGTCCGAGCACGCCCATCGCGATACCGCCTGGCATCACCAGTAGACCCGTTTGCACGGCCGACAGTCCACGGATGTCCTGCAGGTACAGCGGCAGCAGGATCATCGAGCCGAGGAATGCCATCAACGCGACGGCCATCAGCACCAACGTGACCGTGTAGTTGCGGTGCTTCAGCGTGCGGAGATCGAGCAGCGGGCTACCCGACGACTGCAGCCGCAGCTGGTACGCCACGAACGCAGCGACGAGAACGACGCCGATGCCGATGATCACGCTGAGCTGTCCACCACTGCGGGCGCCGATCTCGCTGAGACCGTAAACCAGAGCCGCGAACCCGAACCCGGCCAACGCAACGCTGATCCAGGAGACCGGACCGACCTTGGTTTCGCCGACATTCTTCAGGTGGCGCAAACCGAAAACGGTGACGCCTGCGGCGACCGGCAACACGAACGCGAAGATCAGACGCCACGATCCGAGCTGCAGGATGAGGCCCGAGATGGCCGGGCCGAGCGCAGGCGCGACCGAAATTGCGAGCGTGACGTTGCCCATCACTCGGCCACGGTCCTGCTCGGGGACGACCTGCATCAACGTCGTCATCAGCAGCGGCATCATCACCGCGGTGCCTGCGGCCTGAATGCCGCGGGCGCCTAGGAGCACCTCGAACGTCGGTGCCAGCCCCGCCAACGCGGTACCGGTGCCGAAGGTCACCATCGCGACCGTGAACGCGGTCCGGGTGGAGACCCGCTGCAGGAACCAGCCGGTAATCGGAATGACAGCAGCCATCGTGAGCATGAAGACCGATGACAGCCACTGTGCGGTCCGAGCGGTGACGTCGAAATCGATCATCAACCTTGGCATCGCGTTGATCATGATCGTCTCGTTGAGGATGACGACGAACGTCGCCGCAACGAGCAACATGACGATCAACGGAGTCTTTCCGTTGGCTGTCCCGGCGGACTTGTCGGATTCGGTTGGATCGACTGAATCGACAACGTCGGTAGCGACAGTCATGTGACCCCCTTGGATCGGTGTTTCGGTAGCCCCTGTGACCACCCGCTTATAGATACGTCGAACGCGGTCTAAAGGATTCGACATGACCGGAAGAAAAAATCGAACGATTTTTCGCGAGGCCGAGGTTGGACAACCGCTCGGGAGCGGTCCGTATTCCCGCGACGCGCAGCGAAACGGCGGCAACTTCAGGCCGCCCACACGATATCTATCTCGACCTGCCGTGTGCGGGCGCGTTTCTTGGCCGGAAGCGGTAGCGGCGGCGCGGTGGATCGATAGGTGTGCCCACTGGGTGTGGTGAAGTTGTATTGGTGCAGACCGCTCGCTTCCTCGGGCTCGGCGCTCCAACCGGGCGCTTGTTTGGCATAGTTGCACGCGGCGCAGAGCCCAGCACCATTGAGTTCGGTTGTTTCGCCGCCATTTTCGTGGGGTTCGATGTGGTCGCGATGTCGAATTGGCGCATCGCACCACGGTGTTCGACAAACCTTGTCGCGGATATCGATGAACCGAGCCAAACCTTTGGGAAAGCAGCGCGCGACGGATTCGAGGTTGGTGAGCGCGCCGGTAGTGGGGTTGGCGTAAAGGCGGCGTAATTCGGCAACATCTTTGGTTACGGCGTTCTTGATCCAGTTGCGCGCGATCGGAGCGGGGATGTCGCCGTAGCCGTCGACGTGGGCAGGGGCGGCGCCGCCACCGAAGAGGGTCTCATCGGAGATGACGACATTGACCGTGACTGGTTGTGCATCGGCGTTGTCGACGCTGGTGATCCGTTCCACGAGCAAGTCTGCCATTACCTGTCCGCGTGTTCGGTCGCCCGCTTGACCGGTACCGACCAGGGAGTCGGCATCGCGCTTGAGGTTCGCCCACACCGCGACACCCTCCGCGACTGGGAGGAGTGCCGTCACATAGGTCATTGTGTCGGGTGCGGGGCGAATACTTACGTGCCGGTCCGCGACAGCTTTGCGCGCCCGGCGAACGACGGCTTCGGCGTCCAACTGTGCCGCTCGGGCGCGTGCTTTGGTCTCGATCGCGCGGTCGCCGAGTCCAGCGAGCACGGCTGGGTCGGCGCAGAATTCTTGGTCGATGACGGCGCGGTCTTCTTTTGTGAGGCAAGCAGTTTCGCGGACCAGCAGGGTGGCGCGCCATTCGTTCAGTTCGCCGGATTCGAGAAGTGCGAGCGTGTGAGGCATTTCTTGCATGGCTCGGGCGAAACCGAGGTGTCGTCCACCGCGGTTCGGTGATTCGCGACGTGCGAGTGCGATTTCAGCCCCCAGACCGGCTGGGTTCGTGCGAGTGGCGTCGAACTCGGCGGTGATGCGTGCTTGTGCTGCTGCGCAGGCGGATTTGAGATCTTCGAGGGCGCGGATCGCGTCGATGTGTGCGGCGTCGTCGAGGTCGGCCACTGTCGCGGCCAGCTCTTGAACTCGCACGTAGAACGTACATTCGATTATATCGTCCGGTGACGATGAGCGCAAGGGCGTCAACCGCGGCTAGGTTGGAAGGATGCCAGGCAAAGCTGCAACTGCGAATGTCGTCGGACTGTCCGAACTACTCGACTTCGTCAGACCGCGTCATCACATGGTGTTGACGACGTTCCGGTCGGATGGATCACTGCAGAGTTCGCCGGTCACCGGTGGCGTCGATGCCGAAGGCCGCATCGTCATCGCGACCTATCCGCAACGAGCGAAGACTGCCAACATCCGTAGAACGAATACCGCGAGCGTCGTAGTGCTCTCCGACGAATTCAACGGTGCCTACGTTCAGGTCGATGGGCGGGCCGAGGTCGTCGACTTGCCTGACGCGGTCGAACCGCTGGTCGAGTACTTCAGGGTGATCGCAGGCGAACATTCAGATTGGGACGAGTACCGCCAGGCAATGGTCGACCAAGGCAAGTGTCTGCTTCGGATTACACCGGAGCGCTGGGGTCCTGTTGCGACGGGCGGGTTTCCACCCAAATAGCTCGTGAAGGGCCTGGTTCGAACGGTTCGCCGAAATACTGTGTCTCGCGGACCACTTCGCCGTTCTCGAATTCCATGATGCTCACGACGTAGTTCGGTTGACCGTCGTAGGTGAGGATCAGCTCGCTGATCCACAGGTCGCCGCTGCCTGACAGGCGTCGAACAGCGAATCGCTTCAGGTTCGGCTGCGCTTCGCGCGACGCCTGAATACTCGCCCGACCGCGAATGCGCTCGCCCGACTGTGGATAGTCGAGCACCGCGTCGTCTCGGTAGATCCGATGTTCGGTGTCGAAATCGTTGGCGTCGGACGCGGCCCAGTGGCGTTGGATCGCCTCGCGCACGTCGTCGTCGTTCATCACTGCATTATTGACGACTCCCCCGCCTGAACGCCGCGGCACGCGCGATCGCTCGGCGCCAGCGTTAGGCCCACAGTGTTTCGAGGTCGTCGACCGTGGTGACGTAGGTGTGCGCGGGGAACAGCTGCTCGGTAAGGAAGGTGTGGGTGTCGGCGTTGCGGTCGGCGCAGGCGTCACGAAGGACGACGATCTGGTAGTCGCGGTCCATTGCTTCGCGCACGGTGCTGAGCACAACACCACTCGTGCTGATCCCGGCGAGGACGAGAGTAGTGATCGCCCTCGCGCGAAGTTGTGCTCGAGGTCGGTGGTGGAGAAGGAACCGATTCGTGTTTTTCGGACCGCGATATCGCCGGGCTGTGGCGCGAGGCGGGCGTCGATCTGCGTTGTCGGCGCGTCTGCGTGCATCGTCTTCCTGCGCTCACCGGCGGCCATTGCAGAAAAGATGCTCGACTCGGGGATCGCGTCGAAGTCGGCGTCCGTGAACGCGACCCGGACCCAGCCGACCTGCCCGCCATGCGCACGGGTCGTGTCGATGGCGGTGGCCACTCGGGCGACTGACGGTTCGGTGTCGGGTAGTTGGCCGACAATCCCGTTCTGGTAGTCCATGACGAGCAAGGCAGTGTGCTGTGGGTCGAGAGTGGGCTGGTCAGGCACGTGTGGTCTCCATTTCAGGGCGGGTATCGATTTTGGTCAAGGAGCGGTCGAACACGGTGATCAGCAGGAAGACGACACCGACGCCGATGAGCAGGAACGCAAGGTTGTGCATGCCGACGGTGGTGGCGGCTTCGCCGTAGAAGGCCCCTTGCGCGGCGGCGGAGATGATCGCGCCGAGGTAGCTGGAGGTCCGTAGCAGCCCTGCCGAGGCGCCGATATCGGCGGGATTCGCTTGGTGATACACGGAGTTCTGTAGTGCGAGGCTGCCCAGACCTTGCGGAATCCCGAAGGCGAGCGCAACGACGAGGAGAAGCCAGACGGGAGACGAGGAATGCAGCGCCAGCAGCAATGTGCAGCCCGCGATCTGTGCGACGGCGGCGACGACCAGCTTGCCCCGCACGCCTTTACGGCGCCCAGTCGCAAACGACACCAGGATCCCCGTGAGAAACAGCGGCAACGTGGCGAGCCCGGTTTGACTCGCAGACAATCCGCGGCCGTGCTCGAGCCATTGGGTGTAGCCGTACAGAAAGCTGTACGACACGACGTACGCCAACAGCGCGCGACCGTAGGTGATGAGCAGTGGCCGGTTGCTGCCGAGAATCCGCAGATCGATGAACGGGTGGGCACAGGACAGTTCGCGGGCGGTGAACGCTGCGGCTAACACCAACGCGGCGACGACGAGGTACCAGTCCTCGACGCGAGGGTCCATCAAGAACAGCAGCAGCGCAACGAGGGCGCCCGCGAAAGTCGCCATGCCGACGAGGTCGAGATCAAGCGAACGCTTCTCGCCGACTGGGGGAGTCGATTTCGGGAAACGGCGGGCCGCGAGGACGAAGGCGAATACGGCGAGCGGAATGTTGATCGCGAACGTTGCGCGCCATCCGCCGACCTCGATCAACAATCCGCCGAGCGACGGACCGATGACTGCGATTGTCTGTGTCGATATCGATAGCACGGTGAGTACCAACGCAGGACTGTCCTTGCCGGTCCGGTCGCTTTCGTCGCGGATGAGTCGCATCGCCGCTGGATAGCCGGCGCACGTGCCGAAGCCGAGAACGACACGCGCCACCACCAGGACCCACAAGTTGGGAGCGACGGTGCCGATCACTCCCGCGAGCCCGACCATTGCGGTCGCGGGAAGGAACAGGCGTCGCGGGCCGTACACATCGATGAGGCGCCCCACCACCGGCTGCCCGACTGCTGTCGCCAGGTAGAGCGACGAGATCAGCCACGCGGTCGACGAAGCGGGCTGACCGAACGCCACCCCGATCGGCACCAATGCGACGGAGATGATCGTCGAGTTGACCGGGTTGAGGACCGCACCCGAGATCAGTGGCGCGAACAGTTTGCGATCGAATCCGTCCGCCGACGTCACGGTTCGACGATTCGTTCCAGCAGGATCAGCGCCTCGTTGATCACCGCCAATTCGGCCTCGGTGAACTGTTCGGTGAATGCTCCCGCCAGCCATTCGGCACGCGAGGCACGCGCCCCTTGTCCCCACTCCCGGCCTTCGGGTGTGAGGAAGATGAGCTGGCGGCGACCGTCGTCGGGGTCGTCTTCGCGACGGACCAGTCCGAGGTTCTCCAGGGCCGCGACTGTCGCGGCCATCGACTGCGGGCGCACGCGTTCGGCACCGGCAAGCGCGCTCGTCGACGAAGGCTCGTTCAAGGAAAGCCTTGCCAGCGCCGATGCCTGCGACGCGGTCAGTTCGCCGACCGCCGACGCGTCCTGCATTTTTCGCCGCAACCGGCCCACGATCACTCGCAGCGCCTGCGCAGCTGCGAACGCGGGGGCGGATGCCGTCTTCGACTCCATATCGACAGCCTAAACTGTGCAGTTGTACCTGTCTATTGTCGGCTCATGATCGATGCCGCGGTGCCAGCGATCGTCCGGTCGCCGTCGTGTGTCAACTCGGTCAACGCGGTGCGGGCCGCCGACCCAGGAATCTCGGCCAGCGCCTGCGTAATTCGCAGCCTTATGGATGCGTCGGCCGACTTGTCGAGTTCGCCTTTCATCGCTGAAACGATCTCGTCGGCGGCGGATGATTCCTCCGCCAGGAGGCCGAGCACCTCGGCAGCCTCGACGTCACGCTGCCCCGAGACGACCATCGCGAGGAGAGGCGATGTCGCATCGGTGTCACCACGGGAGCCCAGCGCGAGGGCGGCACGCTCCCGGACCGTGGCATCCGAATCGCCCAGCGCACGTCGCAGGTGCGCCGATGCCTCGTCGGAGGGGATTGCCGCGATCGCGACGGTTGCCCGGCGCCGAACAGCGGTGTCGGGCGAGTCGAGTCCCGTCGCCAAGCCGGCAAGTCCTTGGCCATCGGCCCTGGCCAACGACCATTGCAGCGCTCCTGCGACGTTCAGATCGTCCTCCGACAGGATCGCCTGGACCAGCGCGTCGACGGGCCGCGATGTGTCGCCGTCCTGCGCCAAAATCGCCTGTTGGCGGTGGGCCGCCGATTCGGATTCGAGGCCGCGGAGCAGGGCCACGATGCGTAGTACGTCGTCCCACTCCGCGGGTGCAGCGGCGTCGACGCGCTCGAGTTTCGTGAGCAATTCCTGCTCGGCGACGATCCGCTCGTGCGTGTGTTGCATGAGGTCACCCACCAAATCGGCGGGCGCGAAGTCGGGCTCGTCCAACGCACGTTTAGCGTCGTGCAACGACAGGCCCAACGTCCGTAGGCTCTCGACGTGGAAGAGGCGACGGATGTCGTCGGGGGAGTACTCGCGATAGCCACCGACCGTGCGGCCCGTCGGCTTCACAAGCCCCAACGAGTCGTAGTGACGCAACATTCGCGTGCTGACACCGCACCGCCGCGAGACCTCACCTATCAACATCTGTCGCCTCCTACTATCCGTTCGGGCCGACGATCGCGACGCGCGTCGCTAGCTCCAGCGAAACGACGAAGCCGCCGTCGGGGTCGTGCCAGAGCCGCGTCGTCGCCTCCGCATGCGCGCGAACGACCGGATCCGAACTCGTCGCGGCTGCGTCGAGCACCGCGAAAATGCTGTCACCGAGCGCAACGAGTGCACGGCTCAAGCTGAGCTGCACGTCCCGGTCGCCTCGGCCGAGTTCTCGTGCCAACTCGGTGGCAAGCGTTGGCTCGTCGCCGGGTGGGACGAGCACCGCAGCCGCCCGCCACGCACTGCGCGCCACCTCGTCGTCGCCGTCGTGCAGCAACGCCGACACCGCAGGCCATGCGCGACGATTCCCGATCTTGGACAACGTGTGCAGCGCCTGGCTGCGCGCCTGTGCCACGTCGGAGCCGAGCTCATCGATCAATCTCGGCACCGTGAACTCGGCAGGTAGGCGGCACAACGCCCAGGTCAGCATGTCGCGGACGAAAAAGTCCGGTTCGACGGCGCACCGATCGACAAGTGGCTTCGTGAACTCCGGATCGGGGTGGGTGCCCGCGGACAATGCCGCCCGCAGCCGGACCGACGGGTCCGCAGCGGCCAGGGCATGGATGTGTGTGTTGTTCATGGCAGCTACCTCCTTCGTCGACCATTGGAGTCCTTGTCACTGTGTCAAGGTCAAGGGTCGTTGTCAGCCGGCGGCGAAATCGGAATTACGGTCGCCAATCCGTGGTTGACCCGATTCATGGCAACTATTGGATTTATCGGAGCAGGAAACATCGGCGGCACTGTGGCACGACTGGCCGTAGCCGCTGGCTATGACGTGGTGGTCAGCAACAGCAGGGGGCCAGAGACGCTCGCTAGCCTCGTGGCCGAACTCGGTCCGAGGGCTCGCGCGGCAACGCCGGCAGAGTCCGCGACCAGCGCAGACATTGTGGTGGTGACGATTCCGCTGAAGAACATCGACCAACTTCCGGTCGCAGAGCTTGCGGGCAAGACGATCATCGACACCAACAACTACTACTCAGCTCGCGATGGTCAGATCGCCGAACTCGACTCCGGCGAAAGTACCGTGTCCGAATTGCTGCAAGCCCTGATCCCGACCGCGCGAGTTGTGAAGGTGTTCAACAACATCCACTTCCGTCACCTCGCCAAACTTGGCCGTCCCACCGGCGCCTCGGATCGATCCGCCCTCCCTATCGCGGGCGACTCCGACACCGCGAAGGCCGCCGTGACCGCCTTCCTGAACGACATCGGATACGACGTTGTCGACGTCGGACCGCTCGCCGAAGGCTGGCGCTACCAGGTCGACACTCCTGCCTATGGCTTGCAGTACGCCGCGGAACCGCAAGCGTTCCAGGGTGTTCCGGGATTCTCGTTGGAAGCCGCACGACCGGCGGGCGTCGACGAGGTCAAGGGCCTGCTTGCGCAGGCGACCCGCTGACGCCAGATTCTTGCTCTGCAACGTGCGAAACGATCAAGCGTCGCTTGCCGTCGCCCGGGTCGATTCGAGAAGTCGCTTCGGGTGCATGCCGTCGACCTGTCCGACAAACGGCGGATGAATGCTGTAGCCGAGCATCCGGCGAATGTCCTCCGAGACCCGTCGCACGGTGTCGCGGGTCATCGAGAGAGTGAACGCCTCCTGTGGGCGCAGCCACGGCTCGCAGTATTGGGCGGTGACGGCCAGGCGGGGACGGTCCGTGCGGTTCGCGCCGCCGCCGTGCCACAAGGTGCCTGGGAAGAACACACATGATCCAGCGCTCATCACCACCGGCTGTCGGTCGGCCTCGTCGGGCAGCTGATCGCCCCAGGTGTGACTGCCGGGGATGATGTCGGTCGCGCCGTTGTCGGCCGTGAAATCGTCGATCGCCCAGATCGTTGCCGCTCCCAGCGCGGGGCGTGGTCGCGGAAGTGGGTAGAAGCCGTCGTCGGTGTGCAGCATCTGCGCTTGCTCGCCCGGCAGGATGTTGATCACCTGAAGCATCGACAGCAGGTAGTTCGGCATGAACAGGCGGTCGAGGAGTGCCAGCACACGTGGATGATCGGCGATCCGGTCACAACTGGCGGTCTTGTTCAGCACGCTGTAGATCCGTTGGGTCGTGTGCCCTTCGAACCCGTTACGACCACGTCGATCCAGCAGTGGCGCAACAGCTTCCCGAATTTCCTCGATGTCGGCCGGCGTGAGCAGATCACGAAGAACGACGAAGCCGTTGCGCTGCATTTCGGCGAGGTCGGCGTCTACCACTGCTGGGTCGACTGTCGCTCCGCTGCTCGCGGTCCGCGGATACGTCCCCGCCAGGTCACCGCTCAAATCCAGCAAGGACGTCACTTCGGCGCTCACAGTTCCTCCTGAAACATAACCGAGTTCTGTTATGTTTGGACTATGGCACGCGCGCCGATCGGTCGTCAACAACTACTCACGGCCGCTCGCGAAGAACTTGTGCGCGGCGGTGGGCTGCTGGAACTCGGTGCACTCACCCGCCGAGCCCAGTTGAGCACCGGTGCGCTTTACCACCATTTCGGCTCCAAGAGCGGACTGCTCGCCGCGATCTACGACGGCTTCTACGACGGACTGCGTCATGCCATTGCCGACGCGCACTTACCCGCTGACGTCCATTGGGGCATCCGCGAGCGCAAACGCACCCACCTGTTCGTCGGCTATCACTTCGCCGATCCGCTGGCACCGATCCTGCTGAGTCGGTCCGCGCTGGACCCCGAACTTGCCGAGCTGGAAGCCGTCCACTTGGCGACCATGACCGACACCGCCGCCGCCAACATTCGCCGCGGTCAGGACCTCGGCCAACTGCCGGCCGACATCGACGCCGACAGCGCCGCGGCCTTCATCATCGGCGGCCTTCGCCACGGCATCGCCCAACAGCTCAGGGCGACGCCACCGGCCAACACCCACGACGCTGCAGAACGGCTCTGGCATCTGATTGCCGCCACGCTCGAAATTGCCTGACCAACCCTCGTGAGTCTTTTTGGAGTCCCTGGACTCCAAAAAGACTCACAAGGGAACGAAGGCGCCAGCGGTTGCAGCGGCTACCGCGGACCGTGCGGCGGTCAACGCATCCGCCCTGGTTGGCGGCTCGGTGCGCGTCAGCAGGCGGTAGTAGAGGGGCGCTGAGACGGCCATGATGACCGTGGTTGGGTCGGTTCCCTCGGGCACCTCGCCGCGCCGTAGCGCGGCCTCGACGCACGGAACCCACTCGGCGATCCGCATGTCGTAGAACCGCTGCAACGCCGCGGCCGTCCGCTCGTCACAGCTGGCTGCGGCAATGACCGCGCGGAATAGCCGCCCCTGGCGCGGATCGGTCAACGTCTGCTGGACCAGAAGAGCGTTTGCTTCCAGATCGCCCAGGAGAGTGCCGGTTTCCGTCCTCGCGACCGACTCCTCGGCCATCTCCGCAAGGAGATCCGCGACCAGAGCAGGCACATTGCCCCAACGCCGGTAGACGGTCGTCTTGCCGACGCCGGCCCTGCGGGCGACTTCGGCGAGGTCGAGCGCAGGGAATCCCGACTCGGCTAGAGCGTCACCGGCGGCGCGCAGGACCGCGTGGCGAACGCGGGACGTACGCCCTCCGGGGCGCTCGATGGGTTCAGTCACGAGCCCATCATAAACGGAACTCTGGTGCCGTTAGTGCCGAAACGGTGTTAATCTTCTAACGGCACCAAAGTTCCGATAAAGGAGGATGGCATGGAGTACCGACGACTGGGCCGATCAGGCCTGCTGGTTCCTGAACTCAGTTTCGGGGCTGGCACTTTCGGTGGGCGAGGCGAGCTATTCGGGGCGTGGGGGAGCACCGATGTGACCGAGGCGCGCGAAATCATAGATGTCGCAATCGAATCCGGTATGACGATGTTCGACACCGCAAACGTCTACTCCGACGGTGCGTCCGAGGAAGTGCTCGGCGAGGCCCTTCGCGGCCGACGCGATCGAGTGCTGATCTCCACCAAAGCAGGATTGCCGACCGGCGACGGACCGTGGTCGGCGGGAAGCGGCCGAAGCCACCTGATCTCTGCGGTCGAGTCGGCGTTGCGCAGATTGCAGACCGACCACATCGACATCTTCCAACTCCACGCCTACGACGCGGGCACCCCTGCCGAAGAGGTGCTGTCGACCCTCGATGGGCTGGTGACAGCCGGGAAGATCCGCTACGTCGGGGTCTCGAACTTCGCTGGCTGGGAGTTGATGAAGTCGCTGAGCACCGCGGACCGACATGGGTGGCAGCGCTACATCGTCCATCAGGTCTACTACTCGCTGATCGGCCGCGACTACGAACGCGAACTCATGCCATTGGGCGCGAGCGAAGGGGTCGGGGCGATGGTCTGGAGCCCGCTCGGCTGGGGCCGACTGACGGGCAGAATCCGTCGGGGTCAGCCCTTACCGGCCGGAAGCCGGCTGCACCGGACTGCAGAAATGGGGCCGCCCGTCGACGACGAGCGTGTGTACGACATCGTCGACGTCCTCAGCGGCGTCGCGGACGAGTCCGGGCATACGGTCCCGCAAGTCGCGCTGAACTGGCTGCTCCGGCGACCGACCGTGTCGTCGGTGATCGTCGGTGCACGCAACCTCGACCGACTCCGGCAGAACCTCGGCGCGGTGGGCTGGAAACTCACCGACGATCAGGTGGCCCGCCTCGACAAGGTGAGCGCGACCGAAGCCCCGTATCCGCATTTTCCGTACCGCCGCCAGGAGGGATTCGCCCAGCTGAACCCACCTCTGGCCGGCTGACGCGCTACTCGAACCGAACCGAGTTCCACTCGGTGATTCGTGGCTCGGCGAGCCCTTCGAGCACGAAAGGATCTGCGGCGGTGAATCTTTCGGCATCCTCGCGGGTACTGAAGATTCCCATCGACCCTGCGACCGGGTCGGGCGTGCTGAACGGTCCAATCGCGATGAGCCCGCCGCCGGCGGCGCGAAACTCCTCGTAGTAGGCCTTGTGGCGGGAGAACACCTCCATGAGGCGAGAGCGGTCGGCGCCATCACGAAGGGTGTAGAAGACGACGTATTCCATGGGCGCGAGCGTAGACGTCTAGATATCCCGTTTCAGCCCGACGTGGGCGGAGCGATAGCCGAGCCGGGTGTAGAAGGCGCGTGCGCGTTCGCGGGCTTCGTCCGTGGTCACCTGGGCGAGTTGCGCACCCCGCGCACGCCCGTAGTTGTGTGCCCACTCGAGCATCGCGGTGCCGAGGCCTTTGGAACGCTCGGCCTCCGCAACTCGCAGTCCCTCGACCTGTAGCCGGATCGATCCGCCCCGCGAAAGCCCGGGAATGACGGTCAATTGCATTGTGGCAACAACGCGGTCGGCACTGTTGCGGACCACTCCCAGGTAGTTGGAATTGTCGCGGGCAACCATGTCGTAGGCAGCCTCGTATCGTTCGATTTCGGCACTCTCGCGTTCCCGACCGAACTGATCGTCGGACAGCAGCGCGGCGATGGCTTCGACGTCATCGCGACTCGCGCGTTCCAGCCTGAAGGTCCGGCCTGCCACCCGAAGCAGTCCGCGGACCGACGATCGCGCGCTTGTCTGCAGACGAGCGACCAACAGGTCTAGCCAGCCGCCGACGTTTGCGCGAGCCTCGGCGGTGTCGGGGTAGCGACAGCGCAGGTGCAGCCCGGACTCGTCGAGGATGAACCACAGCATGACGCCATCGGTATGGATGGTTGCGCTCACGTATTGCGCGTCGAGTCCGACGGAGTCGATGCGGACCGGCAGTCTCCGCAGGTCCAGCCAGGAAATCGCGAACATGCCGGGTGCGACGGGCATGCCGCCCCACGGTGCAAGGACGTCCGCAAGAGGCCACGAGCCAAGCTGCACAGCCTGTTTCACCGCGGCTGCCGCGGCGCGCGGCTCGGCGACCGCCGACTCCAGGACCGAATTGGTGATGAACCAGCCGACCGAGTCGTGCCAATTCTCTTCGTAGCGGCTGTGTACGGGGAAAACGGCGCGCAGCGGGGTCCCGGCCAGCTCGCGCGTCACTGCCGTCATCGCAACAACAGCCAGGGCGAGCGTCGAGACACCGTCGTCGCGGGCTTGAACAGCAAACGCGGCACCGTCGTCGAGATCGAAAACATCGCGCACTTCGACCCGCTCGCGCTGCGGCTCGGGTGCACCCAGCGACAGCGGGAATCGAGGCATGACGCCGCCGCTGTCGGTGATGATTTCCGCCCACCGTTGGCGCACGTGGTCCGGCGCCGGCGGTCGGTCCAACAGTGCTTGGGTGTGTTCGACGAACGCAGGCGGACGCCCCGGCAACGGTGTGTTTCCTGACCGCCCTGCAGTGAGGATCGACAGCAGGTCGCGCGCGATCACCAGCATCGACCACATGTCGACGTGAGCGTGGTCGGCTCCGATCACCACAGTTTGTCCGGCGGCAGTCTCCAACACACACAGCCGGTGCGAGGGTTGTTGGTACGGCGCGCACGCGCCGTCGAGAACTTCGCGGACCGCGTCGTTGACGGCCTGCCCCGGAGCTATCTCATGCTCGACCCATGCGCCCGGACGAATTTCCAGGTCGTGGAGCTCCGGCTCCGACGCGTCGGCGCCGGGCACGAATGCCGTTCGCAATGTGCCGTGACGGCCGACGACAGCCAGCCACGCAGCCTCGATCGATTCCCGGCGAAACGATTGTCCGTGCGGCAGCCGAAAAGACAGCGCCATCCACGAGCCAGGGCGCTCGCCCGCCCCCACGTGGGCCCGCTGGTCGAAAGACACTGGCAGTCGCCGGTCGAGGACAGACGCAGTGACGTCGTAGCCCCACAGTCGACCGAACGGCAGACGCAAGTGCGTGACGTTGGTCAGCCGCATGGCAGTACCCTATCGCCCCAGATAACCTGATTCATGCCCACATTCGAGGTTCCCGGAGCCGACCTGGCGGTTGCTCTGAGCGACGAGGGTGGACACCCAGTAGTCCAGCTGCACGGACTTACGTCGAGCCGTGCGCGCGATCGGGTGCTCAACCTCGACCTCGGTCGAGGGCTCAGCGGCACTCGGTTGCTGCGGTACGACGCCCGCGGCCACGGCCGATCGACGGGTCGGAAGGTCCCGCAGGACTATCAATGGCAGAACCTCGCCGACGACCTGCTGCGCCTGCTCGATCACTGGTTCCCGGGCGAACAGGTCCATGGAGTCGGTCCGTCGATGGGAGCAGCCACGCTATTGCACGCCGCGTCCCGCGAGCCCGACCGCTTCGCGGGACTCACGCTGATGGTGCCGCCAACTGTGTGGGAAACCCGTCCAGCACAGGCAATCGGCTACGAAGCTGCGGCACAGCTCATCGAAATTGAAGGCGTCGACGCATTTCTCGCGTCCGCGCGAGGCGGAACCCCGCCGCCCGCCACAGTCGGTGCGCCCGAGACGGTCCCTGACGTCCCCGACGCGCTGTTGCCATCATTGTTCCGAGGTGCGGCACTCAGCGACCTACCGGCTCCGGAGGCCGTCGCACGCGTGGACGTACCGACGACGATCTTGGCGTGGGTGGACGATGCCAGTCATCCAATGTCGACCGCGGAATCCCTTGCCGCACTGCTCCCCAAAGCAACGCTGACAGTCGCCCACACCCCAACAGACGTCGAAACGTGGCCCAACATTCTGCGCGACGACGTTGCGCACCATCGCTGATCGTCGTGGTCTTCCTCGACGCCGTTGATCATGGGCAAAAGTACCGACAGAGGTCGCATTTTCTGTACTTTTCCCCATGATCACCGCAGGATTTGCTCGACGCCGTTAACTTTCACTGTCGCCACAGGCTCATCGATCGAGCCTGGAGTTCGGAGCTGACCGACCGCTTCTACTTGCTCACATTGAAGCGGAAGTCGACGATATCGCCGTCTTGCATGATGTATTCCTTGCCTTCCATCCGTACCTTGCCAGCGGCTTTGGCGGCAGCCATGGAACCGGCGGAGACGAGGTCGTCGAAGGCGACGATTTCAGCCTTGATGAAGCCACGCTCGAAGTCGGTGTGAATGACGCCCGCGGCCTTGGGGGCGGTGTCGCCTTGGTGAATTGTCCACGCGCGGGACTCTTTCGGTCCTGCGGTGAGGTAGGTCTGCAGACCGAGCGTGTGGAAGCCGGCGCGCGCCAGGGCATGGAGGCCGGGTTCGGTCTGACCGATCGATTCGAGAAGTTCCAACGACGACTCGGCGTCGAGTTCGAGCAACTCCTGCTCGACCTTTGCGTCGAGGAACACGGCGTCGGCCGGTGCGACGGACCGAGCCAACTCGCCGACCTTGGCGTCGTCGGTCAGGACCGATTCGTCGGCATTGAAGACGTACAGGAACGGCTTGATCGTGAGCAGCGACAGTTCGCGCAGCAGGTCGGTGTCCAGCTTGCTCTTGACCGAGAACAGCGTCTTGCCCTCGTCAAGGAACTTCTGCGCGACGAGCGCGGCATCGAGGACCGGCTTGCGGTCCTTCTTGATGCGCGCTTCCTTCTCGAGGCGAGGGATGGCCTTCTCGAGGGTCTGCATGTCCGCGATGATCAGCTCGGTCTCGATGACCTCGATGTCGGCCTTCGGGTCGACCTTTCCGTCGACGTGGACGACGTCGTCGTCGGCGAACACCCGGACCACCTGGCAGATCGCGTCGGCTTCACGGATGTTCGCGAGGAACTTGTTGCCGAGCCCGGCGCCTTCGGACGCTCCCTTGACGATGCCGGCGATGTCGACGAACGACACCACAGCAGGGACGGTCCGCTCGGACTTGAAGATCTCGGCAAGCTTGTCGAGCCGCGGGTCGGGCAGCGGGACCACACCGACGTTCGGCTCGATCGTGGCGAACGGGTAGTTCGCGGCGAGGACGTCGTTGTTGGTCAGCGCGTTGAACAGGGTGGACTTGCCGACATTGGGCAAACCGACAATTCCGAGAGTAAGAGACACGCTGGGAGTTTACGGGGCAGGAGCACGTACGACGGTCACGGCCCAGTCGGCATCGTCGTTCATGGGCCGCAGGTCCCACGTTGCGAAGCGGCTTTCGACCGCCAGTCCGAGGGCCGCGAGGTCGTCGTCGAACTCCTCCAGCGAGTACACGCGGTTGGTCGCGAAGCCCGTCACGAGCACGCCTCCGGGCGCCAGATGCGCGGCCATGCGCTCGATCGCGGACCGCTCTGTCCCGCTCGAGGTAGACCAGTACGTTCCCCGCGGCCACGATCGCGTCGAAACGTGCCTCGCCCAGGTCGAGCGTTGCGAGGTCGGCGAGACGTACATCGAGGTCGGCGTGCTGGCGCGCCGCGTCGACGAGGATCGGGTCCAGGTCGACGGCAGTCACGGTGTGGCCGCGCCTGGCGAGCGCTGCGCCGACCCGGCCGGTCCCGCACCCGGCATCCAGCACGCGGGACCGCGGAGCGATCAGTGCGTCGACGGTCCGTGCTTCACCTTCGATGTCGACGCCGTCGGATTCGAGTTTCGCGAACCGAGCGACGTACGCCCGCGAATTTGCCTCGGCCTGCCATCGCGTTTTGTTTCCGCTCGTCATCTACACGAAGGCCTTTTCCAGCTCCGTCAGTTCCGTCTCCAGGTGGGACAGAATGCGCTGCAAGCTCGGCAGGCTGCGTCTACAGCCGATCAGCCCGAAGTCGAGCGTGCCTGCGGTGTTGGTGAGGGTGATGTTGAGCGCCTGACCATCGGTCACGACCGACACGGGGTACATACCGTCGAGGCGCGCCCCGTTGAAGTACATCTCCTCGCGGGGTCCGGGCACATTCGAGATGATGACGTTGAACGAATGCGGCGTGACGCGCCCGATCAGGGGGAGCCCCGCCAGGATCATCGGCGATACCGCGGCACCTGACCACGCGAGCCCGGACAGCCCGCCGATGGACTTGAACAACGACTTGGCGCTCGTCATCGACGCAGTGACAGCGTCCAGTCGCTCGACAGAGTCCGGCGTGTCGGTTCCGAGGCTGGCGATGATGGCGCCGACTGCGTTGCCGCCGGCATCGAGCTTGTCGGGAGCGCGGGTCGAGATCGGCACGAAGGCGCTCATCGATGCATCGGGCAAGGCGTTGTTGTCGATGAGGTAGTTGCGCAACGCGCCGCCACACATCGCGAGGACGACGTCGTTGACCGACACCCCCGCGGATTTCTTGACCGCGCTGATTCGATCGAAGTCCCAGGACTGCGCGGCGAACCGGCGAGCACCGCCGATCGGGACGTTCAGAATCGTGTGCGGGGCGCGGTAGGGGAGAATCAGGTCGCTGTCACCCATCGCCTTGCGTGCAACGGTGACGGCGTCGGGAATCATGCCTGCTGCGTCGGAGATCGCTTGCCCACCTGCGCGCAGAAGGCCGACCGGGTCGAACCCCGACCGCTTGTCCCGCCGCGTGGGCGGTTGCTCCGGCCGGTTCCACGGTGGCACGCACGAGCGGTCGTTGGGATCGGTGGACAGACGGCGCTGGATGAGCCGCTGGGCGCTCATGCCGTCGAGCAATGCGTGATGCACCTTGACGTAGATCGCGAACCGCCCATCCGCGAGGCCCTCGATGATGTGGGCCTCCCATAGCGGTTTGTGCCGGTCCAGCAGCGTTCCGTGCCAACGCGAGACCACCGAGAGCAGCTCCCTGATCCGACCCGGTGTCGGCATCGCGACCCGTCTGATGTGGTACTCCACGTCGAGCTCGGTGTCGTGATCCCAGAACAGCCCACCCAACGAACCGCGCGGCGTCGCAAGGCGTTTGAGAAAAGTCGGGTGGTAGTTGGTGTTCTCGACCATCTGGTCGTACACCGCGCGCACGTATTCCGGACCTGCGTCGGCAGGTGGTTCGAAGAGCATGAGCGCGCCGACATGCATCGGATGCTCCCGCGATTCAGCGAGGAGAAAGGCCGCGTCGAGGGGATCGATGATTTCCATCCCCAGAGCCTAGTGCGATTCTGCCGCGAAGGGGTGATGTCCGATTTCCGCTAGCTTTGCACGGTCGACCGAGACAGAGTGGAGCTATGACCACAGCGACCCGCTCGCCCCACCTCGACTTCGACCGCTGTTACCGAGCGGTCCAGGCGAAGGATTCGCGGTTCGACGGGCAGTTCTTCACGGCGGTCCGCACGACTGGAATCTATTGCCGCCCTTCATGTCCGGCGATAACACCGAAGCCTGGCAACGTGACCTTTCTGCCGACAGCGGCGGCGGCACAGCACTCCGGTTTCCGTGCGTGCCGACGGTGTCTACCCGACGCTGCGCCGGGTTCGCCGCTCTGGAACACCAGGTCCGATCTGGCGGCGCGTGCAATGCGTCTCATTGCCGACGGCGTCATCGAGCGCGGTGGAGTGGAGACTCTGGCCTCGTCGGTGGGCTACTCCTCCAGGCAGTTGACGCGGGTGATGACAGCCGAACTCGGCGCCGGACCGCTCGCTCTCGCTCGGGCGCATCGCGCACACACAGCACGATTGTTGATCCAGACGACGGCGATGTCGATGTCGGATATCGCGTTCGCGGCGGGGTTCGCCAGCATTCGCCAGTTCAATGACACGATCCGGGAAGTCTTCGTCGTCACTCCGTCGCAGATGCGCGCGGAATCGGCTCGGCGGGAGAATGTTTCGACTACCGACGGAGCGGTGTCGTTGCGACTCCCGTACCGTCCGCCGCTCGATTCCGCTTGGCTCGCATGGTTTCTGGAGTCGCATGCGGTGGCGGGGGTCGAGAGTTGGGCCGACGGCACCTACGCGCGAAGTCTGCGGCTGCCGCATGGGAGCGCCGTCGCGACGCTGCGGCTGCAACCAGGATTCGTCCGCGCAGACCTCGCACTGCAGGACATGCGTGACCTCGCACCTGCGGTGGCTCGCATCCGGCATCTGCTCGACCTCGACGCCGATCCGCAGGCGGTGGACGCGGTCCTTGCCGGCGACCCCAGGTTCGCGGACGCGGTCGCCGCGACGCCAGGAATCCGCGTCCCCGGTAACGTCGACGGTACGGAGTTGTTGCTCAGAACCATGATCGGGCAGCAGATTTCGCTGCCAGCGGCGGCGACACACACGGTCCGACTTGTCGCCGCGCTCGGTGAGCCGATCGAATCCGATACGGGGGTGACGCACCTCTTTCCCACCGCAGCGGCGGTTGCCGAACATGGCCGAGAGGTACTCACCGGACCGATCCGTCGAGTCGAATCCATCGTGGCCGTCGCGGAAGCGTTGGCCAACGGTGACCTCGAATTGCACTGCGGGCGCGACGCTGCGGACCTGCAACGCGATCTGCTCGCGTTGCCGGGGGTCGGGCCATGGACCGCCGACTACGTGACCATGCGGCTGCTCGCCGACCCGGACATCCTGCTCGGCACAGATCTGGTTGTCCGCCAAGGCGCTGCGCAACTCGGCGTAGACCTCACCGATTCCGACCGCTGGATGCCCTGGCGGTCCTACCTCTCGATGCACCTGTGGCGCATCGCATTATCGACAAGGAGTAGCAAATGATCGACTACGCAACCCAGCCCACACCGATCGGACCGTTCACAACGATTGTCGACGACGGCGTCGTTCTGGCGTCAGGGTGGACCGCTGACGTCGAAACCCTACGGGTGCTGATCCATCCAAGCCTGCGACCCGTACAGGTGCGCGAATGCCACGACCTCGGAGCGGTGACCCGCGCCGTCGCCGCGTACCACGACGGCGATCCATCGGTCATAGATTCGGTTCCCGTCCAACAGCATTCGGGCGAGTTCTTGACCTATGCGTGGAAGGTGCTGCGAACGGTTCCAGCAGGAGCGCCCGTGACCTACACGGAGTTCGCGGAGCTGGCGGGACGGCCGGCCGCGATACGAGGAGCGGCCAGCGCGTGCGCGCGCAATGCCGCAGCCTTGTTCGTGCCCTGCCATCGAGTGGTCCGGGTTGGCGGCGCACTCGGTGGCTTTCGGTGGGGCTTGCCCGTGAAGCAGTGGCTGCTCGACTTCGAAGCGCGCGCTACCGCAGATTGTTGATCGCGAGACGCCACTCGTCCGGGTACGGCAGGTGGAAGGCGACGCTGTCCGGACCACTCGGTCCGGCGAAGCGAACCAGCAGCAACGGCTTGCCCGTCGTGTGGCCCAGGTGCGTCTTCGCCAACTCGACTCCGGTGATGTCGGCGAGCGCAATGTCGACGGTCAGCTGGGGTTCCGACCGGTAGAACCACAGCTTCTTGGCGCTGAGCACCAGATTGCCGAGGCCCGGTTTCTTGTCACGCTGTGACTCGAGCCCGAGAAAGTTCGCCAGCACCTGCTCGCGGACGATCTCGTCTTTCTTGAACTCGGCCGACGATGCGTACCGCACGGTCTTGCGGTTCGGCGCAATGACGAGCCGGTTCACCGCATACCCCAGCAACACCACCACGACGAGCAAAATAATGAACGCGATGATTCCGAGGTTGGTCACCGCGGAAGAATAAGCGACGACAAGTGATCTTGGGGAGCCTCGCGTACGATCCGTGCAACTCGGCCCAAGGCCGCGAATGCATCGAAAGGGATCGGGTGGAACTGATACAGGTGTCTGACGCAGCCTTCCTGCGTGCGGATTCGCCCGAACATCCGATGCACATCGGAACGGTCCTCGTCTTCGAGCCGCCGAAGGATGCCGCGCCGAATTACCTGAGCACGCTCATCGACCGCGTCGCGGCAAACACAGAGGTCTCGCGTACTTTCCGGAAATATCCCGAGATCGGCGTCGGCGGCGTCGGGAACCTGATGTGGGCCCACGACGAGAAGATCGACGTCGGGTACCACATTCGTCGAGCGGCTCTGCCCGCCCCTGGCACGCTGAACGAGTTGTTCACGCTCGTGTCGGAACTGCACTCGACGCAGCTCGACCCCGCACGACCGCTCTGGCAGGCCTGCTTTGTCTCCGGCTTGCCCGACGGCCGATTTGCGCTGTACTTCAAGGTCCATCACGCCTTGATCGACAGCACCGACCTCATCGGGCTGGTCGACGCGATGTTGTCCGACGACGCCGCGGCGGAGTCGTCCGGAGCGCCATGGCACGTCCCCCACACGCCGACGCCAACCCCGCAAGCAGAAGTCAGCGTGTCCTCGCTGCTGCGGTTCGGCGGCAAGCAGATCTCGGGACTCGCGAGTCTGGTTCCAGACACGGCGAAGGTCGCCAGCGCAATCATGGACCGCAGCCTGGCGGTGCCGTTCCGCGCGCCGAAGACCATACTGAACGTCCCCGTCGACGCCGAACGAGTGTTTGCCGGGCGTTCCTTCTCGATGGAACGAATCAACAACGTTCACAAGTTCTCGCGAGCACCGATCACGGCGATCGTGCTTGCGATGTGTTCCGGTGCGCTCCGCACATACCTGCGCGAAGCGGGCCCGCTGCCCGGCTCGTCTCTCGTTGCGATGGTCCCCGCCGTGAAGCGGACCTCCAAAGGCATCGAGAGCAAAGGCAGCTTCTTCTGTCGGCTCGGCACTGATCTGCAACATCCCGAGCAGCGCTTGGCCATGATCAAGTCGTCGATCGACGGTGCGAAGCTAACAGCGGAATCGGTCGGGCTGGCGTCGACGATGGTCATGTCGGTCGCGTCGATGACGCCGAAGGCATTGTCCGGCATCGCAGAAATGACCGGTGTGTCGCGGCCGCCATTCAACATCGGCATTTCGTACGTGACCGGTTGGCGCATCCCGGTGTTCTGGAACGGGTCACGCCTGAACTCCGCTTACCCGGTGTCGATCGTCACCAACGGACTCGCGCTGGCGGTCGCGGCAACGTCGACGCAGATGACCTTGGACATCGGCGTGACGGCCTGCCCGCGCGCAGTGTCCGACATCGGGCGGTTCGTCGATCTACTCGAGACTGCGTTGTTCGACCTCGAAACGATCTATCACTAGTCGCGGAGCTTGCGGAGCGACCATCCAACACACTAGGCAGTGTCTCGAAGAATGAGAGACACGGCCTAGTCGACGTTGAAGCCGCGAAGCTTTTCGAGTTCGCGGCGATCGCGTTTGGTCGGCCGCCCCGCCCCACGGTCACGCTGGGGGATCGAAGCAAGCACCTCGCGTGGTGGTGGCGGTGGACTGTGGTCGATGAAGCATTCGACGGCGACGGTCGGTCCGACCCGTTTGCTGATCACCCGAGCCACCTCGACGATCCGCTCGACCCCAGCGGTCCGTACGCGGACCTCGTCGCCCACCGCCACGGTCTGTGCGGGCTTAGCGGTCACGCCGTTGACCTTCACATGCCCGCCGCGGCAGGCGGCCGCAGCCGCGGTACGGGTCTTGAACATCCGCACCGCCCAGGTCCAGCTATCCACCCTCGCCATGCTGGGCAAACTACCCTCGTGAGTCTTTTAGGAGTCCATAGACTCCTAAAAGACTCACGAGGGGGTGGGGTCAGGCTTGGCCGAGGGGAGCAAGGAATAGCCGAGGCAGATGACGGCGAACATCAGATAGCCGAGTGCCACTTGCGGATTCGCGGCCCAGTCGACCGACTCGCCGTGAATGAGGCCGATGTAGGATAAGACTGCGCCGACGGCGGCGGCGATCGCCGCGAAGCGGAACTTCTTGTCGAGAATGAAGGTCACGATGGTGCCGAGCACGAGTCCCGTGAGCACAGCGCCTTCGCCGAGTGTCTTCAGTCCGTCGTAGACGACGCCTGCGTTGCCGAGTGCAACGCTACCGACCTTCTCCGCCGATGTACCCGCGGCAGCGAGCGCGTTGTCGATCAGCCCGGTCGCCCACTGCGCGAGGTTCGGTAGCAGCGCTGCCACGACGGCGACCGCGTGTAGTCGCGGCACTGCCTGGAAAGCCTGTGCGCCTATGAGCAACCCGATGTAGAGCAAGATCGGCACGATCGCGGGGATCGGCAGGATCGTCGACAACACGCCGAAAAGGCCCAGGAAGCAGAACAATCCGATAACCGCGCCGCTCGCCAGCGAGTAGCCAATCCGGCCGCCCGCGTCCTTCCAACCAGGGTGACCGATGTAGACCGCGGGCGGGAAGGGCGAGCCGAACGCCGAACCAATGATCGCGCCCGCGCCGTCGGCAAGCAGCACGCTGCGCAGGTTGTAGTTGTCGCCCGCCGCGGCTGCACTCTCGACGTTGCTCATCGCTTCGGTGAAGTTGTAGACGCCCAACGGGATTGCCGTTCCAAGCAGCGGCGCGAGGTCGCTCAGCCCGTGCCACAGCATGTCGACGCGAAGGTCGGGAAAGCCGATCGCGATGTCCCTGATTGCAGTGCTCACAGCTGGGGCGTCCATGTAACCGCCGATCCAGCCGATGGCAGTACCGACGAGCAGCGCGGCCAACCCGACCGGAATATTGCCTGGCAGGCGGACATTGGTGAAGAAACCGATGAGAATGATTGCCAGCACCGGCAATCCGATCCACGCGACCTCCCACATCTGCGCGGCAGGCCGCATCGAGATGAAGGTGATCGAGATGCCGGCAAGGGTGCCGAGCATCGCCGCTCGGGGCGTCAGCTTGCGAATGTACGGACCGACGAACGCGCCGATCATGACGATGACGCCGATCATGAATGCCCACGCGAGTCCGGCCTGCCAGGCCGCCTTGGCGTCTTTCGTCTGCAGGTACACCGGCAGCATTACGACGAAGACGACGATGAACATGTGCGGGACGCTCGGTCCGTACGGCAATGCGGTGACGTCGGTGCGGTTTTCGCGTCGCGCCAATCTGCGCGCGAGCATCGTGTAGTAGAGGTTGCCGAGGATGAGGGCGACGCCCAACGCGGGCAGGACGGTGCCGAGGACGTCACCGCTTCCGACGTTGACGACCCCGATCATCAAGGCGGTCAGCGTCAAGACGTTGACCAGAATGTTGAAGCCCAGCCCGAAGAATGCGTTCGTGTCGCCGCGCGTCCACCATGCAATCGACGGCGTAGGTGTGGGGGCCTCTGGGGTTGTTGCTTTGACGTCGACGCTCATGGTGATCCTGTTCAGGCAGATTTCGAGGTGTGGAATGTGGCGAGACAATCGATGACGGCAGAGCTTGGGGCTACCCAGCCGAAGATGCCGCCCTGCGCGCTGATCATGTCGAGGCCGACGCGCTGAAATTCGGGGAAATACGAACCGACGCAATCGGATACGACGAGGCACTCGTATCCGCGATCGTTCGCCTCGCGCACCGTCGTGTGGACGCAGACCTCGGTGGTGACGCCGGTGACCAGCAGTTGGGTGATCCCCGCATCGGCCAGGACCGACTGCAGTTCAGTCGCGTAGAAGGCACCCTTGCCCGGTTTGTCGATCACGACCTCGCCGGGAATCGGTGCGAGCTCGTCGACGATGTCGTGCCCGTATTCGCCCTGAATCAAGATGCGGCCGAAGCGTCCTGGGTCGCCGATCCGTTGCGACGGGCTACCGCGCAGCAGTTTCGCAGGCGGGCAGTCCGACAAGTCAGGGCGGTGGCCTTCGCGGGTGTGGATCACGGGGACCCCGGCGGTCCGGGCAGCGGCGATCAGGTCGGCGAGCGGCGCGACGACCTTTTGCAGCATGCCGACGTCGTTGCCGAGACTTTCGCCGAAACCGCCGGGCAGTAAGAAGTCTCGCTGCATGTCGATCACGATGAGGGCAGTCGCGCCGGGCGCCAGTGAGAACGGTGTCGGAGTGGCCGACGTGATGGCGATGGCCGTCATAGGGACTCCTTTGCGAGAGCGGTGGCAACGTGGAGAACTGTGTCGTCGGCCAGCGCCGGACCGAGCACCATGACGCTGCAGGGTCGACCATCCGCGGTCAGACCCATCGGCACGGCGACGCCGCAGAGGTCGAGCAGATTGCCGAAATGCGTGTAATGACCGAGGGCGGTGTTGCATTCGATAGGACGCGCGAGCACCTCGTCGACCGTGAACGTCGTGCCGATCGTGGGAAGCAGCAGCACGTCCATGTCGCGCCACAGCCTGCCCACCTCCGCGCGAAGTTCTTGTAGTCGCTGCTGCGCGCGGAATGCATCTACGGCTGTGTACTTTTCGCCGCTGCGCAGGATTTCGCGAACGACCGGATGGATCGAATCGGGTTGCATGGCAAGAAAATCCTCGAAGACCACGAGACGCTCGGCGACCCACGGACCTTGGTAGAGCAAGGCCCCTGCAGCGAGAAAGGGGGCAAGACTGGTATCGACGACGGCTTCGCCGTTGCGCTGCAACCGATCCCGGACCGCGACGTGCGCCGCCGCCATCGGCTCGTCGCCGAAGAACTCCAGATCCGCCAGGGGCGGTAGTCCGATGCGAGCGGTCCGACCGTCGTAGCGCGGACCTCTTGCTCTGCTCCACGGATCGTCGTCATCAGGGGCGGCCATGATCTCGAAGACGCGGTCTATGTCGTCGATGCAGCCGGCCATGACGGTCATGCAGTCGAGTGATTTGCAGGCGGGCACCAGCCCGATCGCGCTGATCAGTCCGCGCGAGGGTTTGAAGCCGACGACGCCGTTCAACGCCGCCGGGACGCGTCCGGACCCAGCGGTGTCGGTCGCGACCGCAAACGGGACCTGACCGAGCGCGACCGCCAACGCGGATCCCGAACTCGAGCCGCCCGAGATCATGTTGCCGCCGAAGACACTGCGGGGGATGGTGTGCGGGGTCCGGGTTCCGTTCAGTCCGGTGGCGAACTGGTCCAGGCTGGTCTTGCCGACGTAGAGCGCGCCCGCCTCCAGCAGTCGCGTGATGGCGGGTGCGGTGTCGGTGGCGATGTAGCCGAAATCTGGGCACGCGAGTGTGGTTCGGTGGCCTGCGACGTCGATGCTGTCCTTCACACCGAACGGCACACCGTAAAGCGGAAGGCTGTGCGCGTCGGGTCGGCTCTCTAGTTCCTGCGCAGCGGCGAAGAGGTCCTCGCGGTCGACGACCGAGATCCACGTCCCGTCATCACCTCGTGCTTCGATCGCGTCGGCCACGCGGACGGCGGTTTCGGTCGGCGAACCTGAGCCGCCGGTGTGAGCGGCGACGATCTCTGCAATAGACGGGAAAGTCATGCTGACGATTGTCGACAGAACGCATGGCGGCCCTGGAACGCTTGCGTGTCGTTTGTGTTAGCGGCGGTCGGTACGCTCGTGGAATGCGGGGGATGATCACCAAATCGAGAATTCTGCTGGGTGTCGCGGCTGTCGTTCTGGCTGCAATTGCGGCTCTGACGTGGTCGTTCGCGGGCAACATTCCGACATTGTTCGACGAAGATAAAGAGCCGTTTCCACACATCGAGACGAGTTCGCTCGACGATAGGCAAGCGCGGGTCGTCGACGTGCTACGCGCTGAATTCGCGGCGCCGGGCGCGGGGGAGAAGTACTCGGAGGGCATCACGGAGCCGTGGTGCGCTGACTTTGTCAGTTGGGTCATGCGCGAAGCTGGCCAGCCGCTGGCGAACCCCAACTCCGAGTCGTGGCGTATTCCCGGGGTGTTCACCCTGCAGGAGTTCTACGAGCAGTCCGGCCGCTTTGCGCCCGTCGGCTACCAACCGCGCCCCGGCGACGTCGTCCTCTACAGCGAAGACAGTCGGTTCGGTCAGCACACGAACATCGTCGTCGCCAACGACAATGGCACCATCAAGACAGTCGGTGGCAACGAAGGCGGGATCCGCGTACGGACCCTAGTCATCGCTGACGAACCCGGGATCGTGGGGTTCGGCCGGCTCTAGCGGTGTCGGTTTTCTTTGCGCCACACCAACTTGAGCCCGGACCAGTCGTCGTCGACGGCCGCGACCTTTACATCGACCAGTCCTAGGCCCAGCGCGGTCTCGCGAATCAGATTCTCGTCGACGTCGCTCACGTGCCCAGTTGCCTTGCGTGGCCACAGAATCCATAGGGCACTTGCGGGAAATATCGTGTCGGCGTTGCCTGCGATGCGGTCGGGCACCTGCGCCGCTGCGGTGACGAACGACAGCACGACGTCCGCCGTCACCGCCCGGTCGACGATGTCTGCGTCAGCCGGGGGATCGTCCAAAGCCCAACCCGCTGGGGCATTCTCGATCAGGACGGTGCTCCCAGCCTTGATACCGAGTTTGCGCACCTGCGGAGTGGGGGAGTACCCGGCCATGGGAGGAGTCTGCCAGGCCATTCGCGTGCGTCTGGTCGAGGGCTCGGGCGACGATCAATGCGACGGCGGCGACGATCGTGCACCAGATCCCGGGTCCGACGAGTCCCCACTTGGCGGCGAGGAGGTTCGCGACGCCGGCAATCACGACCGCGATACCCGTCATCGCGCTGTTCCCGGTGACCGCACCGTCCCACCACGGCAGCGGACGATTCTCGAATTGCTGCAATCCCAGGAACAGCGCTGCCGTCACCGCATACAACGCGAGCACCTGGACTACGAGCAGCGCTGCGAATCCGGGTTGGGCTGGGTCGGTACGGTCGTAGCCGAGCAGGTGACTGACTGCAGTGACCAGCAACAACGCCGGCATGTGCCAGAGATATAGCGTCATCGCGCCGCCGTTCCCGATCGCGACGAGCCACCAGACGCGCGCGTTTCGGGCGAGGCGGTCGCACCACGGCGCGATGGCGATGAACAGGCACGACAGCACGATCGCGTGCCCGGCAAGGACCAACGACGGCGGCGTCATGTTCGACAGCCGTTGCCCTTCGACGGTGACCAGGCTCAGTTCGTACGGACCAAGAGCAACCAGCGCGACATCGACGACGAACATCGCACCTGCGAGAGTCGCTGCTGCGCCACGGCTTACGAGTCCGCGCGCGTAGCCGACGCCGAGCGCAGCTGGAATCAGCCAAACCAAGATGTTGAGGTAGCTCAGCATCGACGGTCCGTCGTGCAGGCGCGTCCAATCGACCGCAGCGGCGCCGACGTACACACTGCCGACGGTCAAGGTCAGGTGCCAGCCCTGGGTCATTCTGGTGAACGCCGGGACGAAGGCGAGGACGATGACGTACACGCCGATGAACCAGAGCAGTTGGACGCTGAGGCCGGCGATCTGGCGTTGTACCTGGTGTGCGGCGAATTGCTGCAAGACCGCAAGCGCGACCACCCAGGCCGCGACGTAATAGAAGACCGGTCGATAGAGACGTTGCGCTCGCCGCAGAAGCCAGCCGCCCCAATTCGTTCCAGGCGTGTAGCCCATTGCGCTGGATGCGGCGCCCGCGAAGAAGAACAGCGGCAGCACTTGCAGGACCCACGTGAGTGCTTGCAGCACGGGTGAATTCGTGAGGAGGTTGCCGAAATGCAGACCGTCGGAGTCGACGCTGACCAACAGCATCACGCCGTGTCCGGTGATGACGACGAGCAGCGACACGATCCGAATGAGATCGAGCGAGCGGTCGCGGTTCCGGGGCGTCTTTTCGGCGACGGTCGCGACTGTTGGCAGCATGTGCATGAATCTCAGGGTGCCGGTCTCGACGACTGCACCGGAGAGCAGAACTACTCGAGCGGGGTGAGTATTTCGCAATAGGTATCTGACGATTAGCTGCAGCGTTATCGTAAGAGCCGCTACTCGCAAGTATGCGAAGTCGAAGGGGCCCACTAAGCATGACCGAGACAAACGAAGGTGTGGCGTCGGCGCCCGCCGTCGAACCGCCGATCTGGATCACGCACGGGGAGTTCGGAAAGCGCTTCTTTCGAGAGGCAGTGACGATCGGTCGGATCGAGGACGCACTCGCGGGGATGACCGGCAAGGGCATCAAGATCGGGCCCGTCGAGATCGGCCCAGCGGGGATGGCTGGCTTCGTTGCGGAAGGCAGCGTCGGCGAACCGACGATCACCCCGCATCCCGGCGAGGAAGTGTCGTACGACCTCGTGGTTCCCGCGTCGCTCAGCATCGTGCTCCGGCTCGGTCAGGAAATTCGCCTGCAGGTGGGCGTCGAAATCAACCTCGTCCTGGCGGCGCGCCCGGCCGCGCCGCTGCGCATCGTGATCGAAATCCCCAAGATCACCCACCGCGACGTGAAGCTCGTCTTCCGCGCGGAGGCTCTCGGCGCAATGTGGCAGTGGCTGCTGGAGCCGATGGGCGAGGTAATTCGCCGTGAGGTCGCTACTCGGCTCAATGCAATGCTGTCGGAGGCGGATTCGATGCGAGGTCGCATCGTCGACGTCGCGGCTCGCATCAACGACACCAAAGAGAACACCGATCTCAACGTCGAATGGATCACTTACGACCAGTTCGGCGAGCGCTTCTTCCGCGAGGCCGTGACCGAGCAGCGGATCATGGAGAACGTCAGCGACCTCGCTGGTCGTCAGGTCGACATCGGACCGCTGAAGGCGGGGCCACGGGGGGTCGCCGAAGTGACCGCCAACGGGCAAGTTCGCGAGCCTGTCGTCACAGCACGGCAGGGCGGTGAATTCGTCAGCCTCGACCTGGTCATTCCGCTCGGCCTCGATCTCGTGATCGCGATGGGCAAGGACAATCGCTACGAAGCGGCGATCGACATCCCGCTCGTGCTCACAGCCCGCCCCGCCGACCCGCTCGTCGTCGTCGTCGAGGTCACGCCGCCGACGGCGGAAGAGGTGGCGATCGAGCTTAAGGCCAAAGGTCTGCGCGCGTCGTTCCTCGGCGTGGTCGGCGGCGTCAAGAACGAGATCGCCGAACAGGTCGCGTCGACCGTCAGCGAAGAGGTCGGCGACCGCACAAGTCGGCGTGTGGACATCGCCGAACGGATCAGCGGAGCCTGACGGGCGTCCTACGGGCACGTCACCACATCCACCGAGGCCTGAAACAAATGTGACTCATGTGGTTAATGGGGCTAGCGGAGTCAGAGTTGTTGTGGTGGAATGTGTAAACGATCGAAGCTACCGGCGCGTTCGTGAGAAACGGGGAAGGCGCGCCGGTAGCGATTTTTTTTGACTAAGTGAGCGAGGTCCACGTGTACGTCTCCCGTCGTGAACTTTTCAGGTATCTGGCCGTCGGATCGTGCGCTGTCGGTGCCGCTGCCGTCGGAGTCAATTCCGGAGTGGCACAAGCCGCTTCGAAGCTGGGCACCCTCGTGGACTACTCGGCCGGCGTGCCGTCCGCCGAGGCGATCCTCGACGCGGGCCATCTCGGCGCCATCCGCTACGTGTCCGATCGACGCAAAGGCGCCGAGTGGATGGAAGGCAAGCCGCTGCTGGCCGACGAGGTCGAAGCGTTCGAAGCCGCAGGCCTCGAAATCGTGTCCTGCTATCAGTACGGCAAGGCCGAAACTGCCGATTGGCGCGGCGGGCTCGAAGCAGGCAAACGGCACGCCGAGCGGGGCCTGGAATTGCACCTCGCCGCCGGTGGACCCGAGAACCGTCCGATCTACGCCTCGATCGACGACAACCCAACGCAAATCGAGTTCGCGACCATGATCGCGCCCTACCTGCTGGGCTGGCAGTCGGTCGTCGGCAAAGAGAACACCGGCGTCTACGCGAACTCGCCGACGATCGACCTCGCCAGCATCGCCGGCCTCGGATCCTGGTACTGGCAACACAATTGGGGAACGCCGAAGGGTTACGTCCACCCCGCTGCGCACCTCCACCAAGTCCAGATCGACAAAGGCCGGATCGACGGAATCGCCGTCGACATCAACAACATCTTGAAACCCGACTACGGCCAGTGGTCGTTGACTTAACCCCCCGCTAGTGGGGTAGGGCGTGGCACAGCCCGGTTAGCTTCAAGAACTCGCAGAACAACTGCTGTATGGGATCCATCGATGACACCTCCCATCCCTTTCACCTGAGACAACGGGGTGAGTCGTCAACCGGTTCAATGTCGTTGGCGGCGAAGCCTTCGTCGCTCGAGGGGGCGGGTATTCGCGTCGCCTCTCGACCGTTGTTTGCAAAGCCGCCCCTTGGACCTGCCGCAAATGCCGTTGCTCGCCGACCGCGCGGGCGTCGGAGAGCAGGGCGAGAAACGCGTCGTCGACGTCTGCCGCGTCGCGCAGCCGAAATACGTGCAGCACGTTGCGGGGCGAGAACACCTGCACACTCCGAAATGTCGGGTGCTCTGTGGACCGGGCGAGCACGAGATGGCCGTCCAGCCAATGCTTTCGGGGCATGAAGGCCGCGAAGCTCATTCGGATATGAAAGGCGATTCGTGTGCGCTGCGCGAGGACGTCGACCGGCTCGACGGCAGCTCGCAAGAGGTCGAACAATTCTCGGACCTGGGGGTCCGTGCCGACGAAGTGGGCGTCGAGATCACCCAACTCCGCGCACGTGTGGGTCTGGTTGACGTTGGCGAACGTGCGACCGCACGACGGGCAGTGCCACACGAGTCAGTTTTGTGTGCGTGCGATCGGCTCGTCGTACTCCGGGTCGTTGGGGACGATGTAGAGCCGCGGCCGCGGCTGGGGGACAGCGCGGTCGCCCCGCCACGAGAACAACGACCATTGCGAGAGTCCGGAGAACACGGACCCGATGCTGCCGAACGACGCGGTGGAAATCGCCGAGCCGAAGGAACCTGCGGACCCGACCGACAGGATCGATCCGACGCTACCGATCGACAGAACCGAGTAAGCGGATCCGATCGAGAGGATCGACCCCTCGGAGCGGATCGACAGGATCGAGTTGCGCGAGCGCAGTGACTTTTTCGACCGGGCCATCCCCTGGGTCTACCACAGCCCCAGGGGTTCGCAAAGTCCGATTGAACCGGCTACGCGACGGTGAAGAAGCCGACCGTCGGCAAGAAGGAGCAGCTGCGTGGAGCAGCATCCGCGGCCTGCGTTGTCAGCGTTCCCGAGATGACGGCGAGCACTCGGCCCGGTCCGGTATCGGAGAGCACGGACAGCGTCGCTGGGCCGTCAGGATTGATATTGGCCGCGTTTGTGAGTGTCTGAGTCTCGGTCTTGCGGTTGTCGATGTTTAGCCACGTGACGGTCATCGGGCCGGCCTGCACCGGGGCGAGGGGCTTGGTGCCGAGCGCGGTGAACACGAACCCAGCCTGGCCTGCCTTGGGTCCGGGCGGGGGGAGCTTGGCGGGACCGGGAACGGCGAGGGCCGTGCCGACGGAATCGGCGGTGTCGGAGATGCAGCCTTTACCGATCGTCGGGTAGAGGAACTGTGCGATCACTGGCGCGCTGTCCGGCGGCGGGATGTCGGGGCCGCCGCCGCCGCTGCCGTCGAGGAACTTGATGAGGCTGCCGAGGACCGACTGGATCTGGGGAGGCAGGCCTGGATTCTGCTGAATCACCTTGAGCTGCTCGATCAACGCGGACTGCGGGCTGTCGGCAATATCCGCGGGTCCGGCGACGGCGCCGAGGATGGCTGGAGCGAGCGACGCGAGCGCATCAACCGGTACGCCGGCGGGAATGATCGGGACCGGGATCGGTACCGAGGGAGCCGGTTCGGCGGTCGCGAAGGACGGCGCGGCAAGTGCGGACGCGGCCGCTATCGCCAGCGCGGTCGTTGCAATTCGCGTTGCTTGGGTGCGAAACACTAGATGTCCCCATCCTTCGTCGGTCAGGCAATTGTCGAGGAGTGGTAACCGTTGCCGATTCGGGCGTCACTCTATGTAGCGTGACCGGATCTTGTACAGCCGCGACGTCACACAATCGTCGACAAGCGAACGATAGCCTGTTACTGAAGTGATCAATGTGAATGTTGATGCAACTGTTATAGCTCTGGGTGGTCGTCGGGTCGCAAAAGAGGTATGACCGCTACGCTCGTCGCGACGGTTTTCGACTTCGCCGGCGCAATCGAAACAGGGAGGGTCGGCTGTGAGCGGATTCACCCGCGTCCGGGCCGCGCTCGGCTCGCCGACCGGCGCGGCGGTACTGCTTGCTGTTGCAGTCGTCGCTCGCCTGGCCTGGACGCTGTTCACCAAGAACGGGATGAACCTCGTCGATCTGCGCGTCTATGTCGACGGGTCCGCCGCGCTGCTGAGCGGCGACCTGTACGGATACACCACGGCGGAATACACCCCGGACTTCCCACTTCCGTTCACCTACCCGCCGTTCGCGGCGCTCGTCTTCTTTCCGCTGCACTACCTGCCGTTCGACTTCGTCGGAATCGCGTGGCAGCTGCTGACCGTTGCGGCCCTGTTCGCCGTCGTGTCGATGGCATTCGACCTGCTGCTCGGCGAAGCGGATGCCGACGAGGTGGCGAAGCGCCGCGCAACGGTCCTGGTGTGGACCGCCCTCGGCGTCTGGACCGAGCCCGTCCGAACGACGCTCGACTATGGGCAAGTCAACGTTTTCCTCGTCCTCGGTGCGATATTCGCGGTGCGAAGTTCGCGCTGGTGGCTGTCCGGATTCCTCGTGGGATTCGTCGCTGGGATCAAACTCACACCCGCGATAATCGGCCTCTATTTCCTTGCCCGACGCCGCTGGGCCACTGTCATCACGTCCGCCGTCGTCTTCGGGGCGACGGTCGGGGTGAGTTACCTAGTGGTCGGCGGTCAGGCGCGCGAGTACTTCGGCAAGCTTTTGGGCGACGCGTCGCGAATCGGTCCGGTGGGGTCGGTTTGGAACCAGTCGCTGCGCGGTGCCTTGAGCCGCATCGTCGGCCACGACGTGGAAAGCGGCCCGGTATGGATCGGCGCGGTGTTGGTCGTCGCCGTACTCGCGGTCTTCGCATGGCGCGCGCTCGACCCGACCGACCGGCTCGGAACGCTCCTCGTCGTCGCATTCCTGGGCCTGCTCGTATCGCCGATCTCCTGGTCGCACCACTGGGTGTGGACCATGCCGCTGCTGATCTGGTTGCTGCACGGTCCGTACCGGGAGGTCCTGGCAGCGCGAGTGCTCGCCTGGTACTGGGCGGTGAACATCGCCCTCGGCGTGCCGTGGTTACTCGGCTACTTCCAGGACTCGGCGTGGGTCATTCCCCGGCCGTGGCCACTCGCATGGCTCGGCGCGGTGGATGTGTACGGAACGATCGCGCTGTACGTCTTGATGATCTACCTGGGGGCGAAGATCAAGAAGCCAATCGATCGATCGTCCGAGCCAGCGCAAGATCCAGTTCCGTCAGACCACCCTCGGAGTGGGTCGACAGGGTGAAAGTGACGTTCCGCCAGCGGATATCGATATCAGGGTGATGGTTGGCAGCCTCGGCTTCGACTGCGACGCGACCCACGAATTCGATAGCTTCGGGGAAGGTCGGACGGGCGAAGGTCTGCGTCAATGTGTCGCCGACCTTGGTCCAGCCGGACAGTTCGGTCAAGGCATCGGCGAGCTCGGCATCGGACAACAATGTGGCCATACCTCATGATGGTGCCATGCAATTCGAGCCGCTGGAGGTAGTTGCCGCCGCGGTCATTTCGAACGGTCGACTTCTCCTTGCCCAACGCACTCGACCAGCCGAATTCGCAGGCATGTGGGAGCTGCCGGGCGGGAAAGTCGAGGCAGGGGAGAGCCCAGCGGACGCGGTCCGTCGGGAGTTGGCCGAAGAACTGGGCGTCGTGGCCGTTGCGGGAGCGCGGATCGGCGTCGATGTGCCGTTGCCGCGCGGTCTGGTGTTGCGCGCATATCGCACAGCTATCGAATCGGGTATTCCGCAGGCGCTCGATCACTCCGCACTGCAGTGGGTATCGGCCGAGGAATTGGCCGCCGTCGACCTGGTCCCCAACGATCGAATCTGGCTCGACGACCTCAAAGCCGCCCTGGCGGTTTAGGCGGCGCGAGCGCGCTTGAGGGCTTTCTGGAGGTGTTTACCCGAGAGGCCTTCGTTCTCTGCCTTCTTCATTCGCATGATCACGACAGGGCATTTCAGGCACCGAGTCTTGCTCCGGCAACACTTCTTTTTCGGCTTGAGACTCGATACTTTCTTGGCCTTGACCACGTGAGTAAGCCTACCCTCAGTCAGCGGCTTGACGTTACTTCGGTGTGGGACCGGTAGGCTGTCACCTGGCCGCATTGCGCAAACCTGCGCAAATCACGCATCCAGAGGTACTCGATCTGCGCCGCGGCCGCCAAGAGTTCGTGCGAGTTTCGCTCTCGCGCGGGCGCACCAGCTCAGGAGATCACAGCGTGTCGAGTACTACTTCATTCCGCAACGTTGCCATCGTGGCGCACGTCGACCACGGCAAGACGACCCTCGTCGACGCGATGCTTCGCCAGTCCGGCGCATTCGCCGAACGTGCGACGCTCGTCGACCGGGTCATGGACTCTGGTGACCTCGAGCGCGAGAAGGGCATCACCATTCTCGCGAAGAACACAGCGGTGCACCGGCACCACGAAGACGGCTCGGTCACCGTCATCAATGTCATCGACACCCCTGGCCACGCGGACTTCGGTGGCGAGGTCGAGCGCGGACTGTCCATGGTCGACGGTGTCGTGCTGCTGGTCGACGCATCCGAGGGCCCATTGCCGCAGACGCGTTTCGTGCTGCGCAAGGCACTCGCCGCGTCGCTTCCGGTGATCCTGCTCGTCAACAAGACGGACCGCCCCGACGCGCGTATCGAAGAGGTCGTCGAGGAGAGTCACGACCTGTTGCTCGACCTCGCGTCAGACCTGGACGACGAAGCCGCCGAAGCTGCCGAGCTCGCGCTGGACCTGCCGGTCCTGTACGCGTCCGGCCGCGAGGGCAAGGCATCGAAGGAGCGCCCCGAAAACGGGCACGCACCCGACGCCGAGAACCTGGACGCTCTGTTCGACGTTCTGCTCAGCTACATCCCGGCACCGACGGGCGATCCCGAAGCGCCGCTGCAGGCACACGTGACCAACCTGGACGCCTCGGCGTTCCTCGGTCGGCTCGCCTTGGTGCGTATCTACAGCGGCAGGCTGCGCAAGGGTCAGACGGTCGCCTGGATGCACGGCGACGGCATCAAGCAGATCAAGATCACCGAGCTTCTCGCGACCGAAGGCGTCGAGCGCCATCCGGCCGAGGAAGGTGTCGCGGGCGACATCGTCGCGATTGCAGGCATCCCCGACATCATGATCGGCGACACCCTTGCCGATCCGGAGAACCCGGTCGCACTCAAGCGCATCACCGTCGACGAGCCGGCCATCTCGGTCACCATCGGTATCAACACGTCTCCGCTCGCAGGTCGCAACGGCGGCAAGAAGCTGACGGCCCGTTTGGTGAAGGCGCGATTGGATTCCGAGCTCATCGGCAACGTCTCGCTCAAGGTTCTCCCGACCGAACGCCCGGATACCTGGGAGGTTCAGGGTCGAGGCGAGCTCGCGCTGGCAATCCTGGTCGAGCAGATGCGCCGCGAGGGCTTCGAGCTGACCGTCGGCAAGCCGCAGGTGGTCACCCGGACCGTTGACGGCAAGCTCCACGAGCCGTACGAAGAGCTCATCGTCGACGTCCCCGAGGAGCATCTCGGCGGAATCACGCAGTTGCTCGCTGCGCGCAAGGGCAAGATGGTGCAGATGACCAACCACGGATCCGGTTGGGTCCGAATGGAATTCATCGTTCCCTCCCGTGGTCTGATCGGCTTCCGGACCGACTTCCTCACCGATACTCGCGGCACCGGCATCATGAACGCCGTGTTCCACGGGTACGCGCCGTGGGCAGGCGAGATCCGTGCTCGGCACACCGGTTCGCTCGTGTCCGACCGGGCGGGCTCGGTGACGCCGTACGCGATGACTCAGTTGGCAGACCGTGGAACCTTCTTCGTTGAGCCAGGTGCGGCCACCTACGAGGGCATGGTTGTGGGCATCAACCCGCGCCAGGAGGATCTCGACATCAACGTGACTCGTGAGAAGAAGCTCACGAACATGCGGCAGTCGTCGGCCGACATCGTCGAGACCCTCGCGACACCGATCAAGCTCGACCTCGAAGGCGCGATGGAGTTCTGCGCACAGGACGAGTGCGTCGAGGTCGGTCCTGACGCGATTCGCGTGCGTAAGGTCAATCTCAACGCAACAGAGCGCGCCCGTGAACTGTCCCGAAGCAAGGCTCGCGATAAGGTGCGCTGACTCGAGCCGAGTCTGGGGTAGAGGAGGAGTGCGGGTGCGAGGTGCGCTGAGTCGTCGCGCGTTGACGGCGTGTGCGGCTGCGTCCGCTCTGTTCCTCGCTGGTTGCACGGCTGATCCACCCCCGCCGATCGAGAGCACCGACAGCCCGAACAGTCCGACGGCGGTGCCGACCAAGAACACTGTCGTGGTCGCGATCGACGACATCGGCAACGGATTCAATCCGCATTTGCTTGCCGATCAGTCGCCGACCAACTCGGCGGTGGCGTCGCTCGTGTTGCCTAGTCCGTTCCGTCCAACGCGGACTGCAGACGGCAAGGGAACCGACTGGCTGCTCGATCGCACAGTCATGGACTCGGCGGATGTGACCACGCCGGACCCGTTGACTATCGTCTACAAGATCCGCGACGAAGCTCAGTGGTCCGACGGAGCTCCGATCGCTGCCGAGGACTTTCGCTACCTGTGGCAGCAGATGATCAAGGAACCGGGCGCCGTCGACCCCGCCGGCTACCGGTTGATCAAAGACGTGGGTTCATCGGGCGGTGGCAAGACGGTGACCGTCACGATGACGGCCCCCTATCCCGCATGGCGCGAGTTGTTTTCCAACCTGCTGCCGTCGCATCTGATCAAGGATTCGCCCGGCGGTTTCGAGCAAGGAATGGCCGAGAACATTCCGGTGTCGGGTGGGCACTTTCACATCAAGCAGATCGACCGCGGTCGCGACGAGATCCTGCTCGAGCGCAACGACCGTTACTGGGATGCGCCCGCCAAGCCGGACCAGATTCTGCTTCGTCGGGCGGGAACGTCTGCGCAGCTTGCGGATTCGATTCGGTCCGGCGATGCGCAGGTCGCGGTCGTGCATGGTGGCGACGCTGCAGCCGCTCAGCTCGCCGCCATCCCGTCGGTCCGCACGGCGAAGCAGTTCCAGCCTCGCGTACTACAGCTCACGCTGAACGCTCGCACCACAGCATTGGCAGACGTTCGGGTGCGCAGTGGAGTGCTCGCGTTGATCGACCCCGAATTGCTTGCCGCTGTCGGGTCCGGGAGTGGGTCTGCGGTGGAACCGGCTCGTGCCCAAGTGCTTTCACCCTCCGATCCCGGCTACGTGCCGACCGCGCCGGAACGCCTCAAGTCCGACCAGGCGTACGCGCGCCTGGCCGAGGCCGGTTATGTACGGACCGCCACCACCACGACCGTTGCGCCGCCGACGACGTCAGGCCCTGCGCCCACTGCTACACCGAATCCGATGCCCGGCGCCCTCATGAAAGATGGCAAGCCGCTGGCGATTCGGATCGGCACGGCGGAGGAAGACGAGACCGCGGGAGCGGTCGCGAGCACGGTCGTCGATCAGCTTCGGGTGGCCGGAATCGAGGCTTCGGTGGTGAAGCTGGCTCCTGAAGAGTTGTACGGCACGGCGCTCGTGGACCGTCAGATCGACGCCATCGTCGGCTGGGTTCGCGCGGGGTCTGATCGCGCGACTGCGCTCGCGTCGCGGTTCAGCTGCCCGTTGACACCGACCGTGACGACGGGTGGGCCGACGACGCCGCCGTTGGACGGAAACATCGACGCAACAGCGCCGAGTAACTTGTCCGGCGTCTGCGACCCGAGTCTGCAGGCCACGATCGACGCTGCGCTGCGCGGTACGACGGACTTCACGCAGGTACTCGCCCAAGCCGAACCGAAACTGTGGGAGCTCTCGGCAGTGCTTCCCGTCTTGCAAGACCTGACCATCGATGCCGCGGCCGGCGACGAGGTCGAGGGAGTGTCGCTCGACGGCGCAATTCAGTCGGGCGTGTTCGGCGACGCGGCAGGGTGGACGAGGAAGCCTCGGTGAGCGACGCGCCTACCAGGTCGCTCCTGCTCGTCCACGCACATCCCGACGACGAATCCATCACCACCGGCGGAACGATTGCCCACTACGTCCGCGAGGGCGTCGAGGTCACGGTGTTGACCTGCTTGCTCGGTGAGGAAGGCGAGGTCATCGGTCCGGAGTGGGCGGAGTTGGTCGCCGACCGCGCCGACCAGCTCGGCGGCTATCGAATCAAGGAACTGTCGACGGCGCTGCACGAACTCGGCGTCGCAGGTCCGCGCTTTCTCGTCGCACCGGGGCGGTGGCGCGATTCCGGAATGGCAGGCACCCCCGCGGCGGCGAATCCGCGCGCGTTCGTCAACGCCGATCCCGCCGAAGCCATTGCCGGGATTCTGGCGGTGATTCGGTCCGTGCGGCCGCAGGTCGTCGTCTGTTACGACGAGGTCGGCGGCTACGGCCATCCCGATCACATTCAGGTCCATCGCTTCACGACTGCCGCGGTCGAGGCAGCGGGACCTGACGCTCCGGCGAAGCTGTACTGGACCGTCACCGACCACGACGCTCTGAACGCTGGACTTGCTCGGATCGGTGCTGTGCCGCACGGTTGGCGAAGGCCCGCGCAGGGTGAATTGCCCACGTTCCCATCGGAATCCGTGACGACGGTGCTCGATGTTTCCGGGGTTATGGATGCGAAGTTGGCGGCACTGCGGGCTCACGCGACGCAGGTGACGGTCGCGCCGTCAGGCGCCGAGTTCGCGCTGTCCAACAACATCGCTCAGCCGGTCCTTGCCGAGGAGCATTACGTCCTCGCTCGCGGACAGCTCGGCCCTGTGGGCGACGACGGCCTCGAACACGATCTGTTTGCCGGACTGTAAGGCATAGACTCGACAAGGTCCGCGACGGAAGGAACGCGATGTACAACTGGGATCTACAAAACGCGATCGCGGCTTTTGTCGACAGTCTTCGGCCGACGGGCGACCTTCAGCACGAGCTCTACACGAACGGGTTGTACGCATTCGTCGATCTGCAGAGTCATTTGCTGACCCTGCTGGGCTACCCGCCCGTGCCGTGATCGACCGCGCTCCGATCGAACGTTATTTGCCGAAAGTCATTCTCGCGCTGCTGATCGTCGACGGCTTCGTCACGCTCGTGCTCGAGGCGCTCTACCTTCCGACCTACCTCGGCGCGACCGCGTTTCCGATCAGCGCCGTCGTCGCGGGGTTCGTCAACGTCGGTCTCCTGCTCCTTGCGCGCACGGTCACCGACAATCACATGCTCATCGGCGCACCGCTGGCCATGTGGTTGATCGGCTTCGTCGCCGCCGTGTCGAGCGGTCCGGGCGGGGATATCGTCCTCACCCTGGACTGGCCGACCTTGCTGCTCTTCGTGCTCGGCGTCTTCCCTGCCGCCGCACTGCTCTACCGGTATTCGCAGCCGCCCGTTCGCGCGTGAAGGTTCACAGCGATGCGGCAGCGGCGGCGTCGCGCAGCACCTGCTCGATCATCGCAGGGGTGAGTCGGCCGGTGAAAGTGTTCTGTTGGCTGACGTGGTAGCTGCCGAACAAGTGCAAAGGCGCAGCGCCACCGGCAAGTTCGATGTGCGCGCCGTGCCCGAACTTGGGTCTCGGCTTGGGGATTTCCCAGCCTGCGTCGGCGAGGCAAGGGAGTAGCGCCTGCCAGCCGAAGGCGCCGAGCACCACGACCGATCGCAGCGTCGGTGCGAGCAAACGCAATTCCGCGTCGAGCCAGGTCCGGCAGTTGTCTCGCTCGTCGGGTGTGGGCTTGTTGTCGGGCGGAGCGCAGTGGACGGGTGCGGTGATCCTGACGCCGCGGAGTCGAAGGCCGTCGTCGATGTGGGTCGCGGTCGGTTGATTCGCCAGACCAACGGCATACAAAGCGGCGTAGAGGACGTCGCCGCTGCGGTCGCCGGTGAACATCCGTCCGGTGCGGTTCGCTCCGTGCGCGGCGGGCGCCAGCCCGACGATCAACAGTCGTGCGTCGGACGGTCCGAAGCCGGGAACTGCTCGACCCCAATAGGTTTCGTCACGAAATGCGGCGCGTTTCTCGGCCGCGACCCGCTCGCGCCACTCGACCAAACGCGGGCATGCCCGGCAGTCGGCGACCGCAGCATCGAGTTCGGCGATCGTTCGGGGTGTCACGTCGGCAGCCTACGGGCGCGGTAGCGCAGTGTGAGTAGCTGAAATGCCCGGACCTCGAATTCGATGGTGTTCCCGTCGGTCGTGAATGCCGGACCGTCGACGGACCGTTCCAGGAGGTCGGTGAATTCGACTGTCTCGAAGTCGAAGTCCGCGGTGACCGACGGCTTGGCCCGCCCACCCCGCGACTCGTAGAGCCGCACGATCACGTCGCCGCTGCGGTCTTCGGCGAGCTTGACCGCCTCGACGACGACCGCCGGATTGGACACTCGCACCAGCGGTTCGACCGAGTCCACGCCGCCCCGGACCGTGCGGGTCGGGAGGTTGATGCGATAGCCCTCCTCGACCGCGTCGCCGATCGACGAGCCCGGCCGGACCGACACCTTCAGCGTGTGCGCACCCTGGTCGGCGTTGGGATCGGGATAACGCGGAGCGCGGAGCAGCGAGAGCCGCACGGTCGTTGTGGTGCCACCGCCGTCGCGGGTGCGCCTGCCGATGTCGTGGCCGTACGTCGAATCGTTGGCCACCGCAACGCCGTAGCCGGTTTCGCCGACATGGACCCAGCGGTGCGCACAGATCTCGAACTTCGCGAAATCCCACGACGTGTTCGAATGCGTCGGCCGGAAGATGTGGCCGAACTGCGTTTCCGAGGCACTCCGATCGGCATGGACGTCGAACGGGAAGGCGAGTTTGAGCAGCTTCTGGCTTTCGTGCCAGTCGATCTCGTTGGTGATCTCGAGCGCCGAAGATCCCGCGGGCAGGCTGAGGCGCTGCACGATCCTGGACTTGCCGAAGCTACGAACGACCACCACGTCGGCGCCGTCGACGGCCAGCGACTCGATCGCGGTCAGATCGGTGACGACGTGCCGGTAGAACTCGTCGATGTCCCAGGCATCCCACACGTTCGGCGTATCGCGGTGCAGCTGAAGCAGATTCCCCGACGCTCCAGGAGCGATCGCCTCACGGCCGCTTGCCCCGTCGACCATCGACGTGACGAGCCCCTTCGACGAAATCACCACACGCAATGCGCCGTTGTCGAGGACGTAGCCGCTGCGGTATTTCTTCGGCACGGCAGATTCGGATACTGAGGACGATCCCGCTCCAAGTGCGCCGACTCCGTCGATCGCGAACGGCGAAGCATTGAATCGCAAGGACTTTCGTCCCTTGCCGGACAGTTCGCCGAGTGCCGCGGCGATCAGCGATTCGAGCCCCTTCGCCACCGCGGCGTAGTTGCGTTCCGCGTCTTGGTGCACCCACGCAATCGAACTGCCCGGGAGGATGTCGTGGAACTGTTGCAGCAGGACGAGATGCCAGATCGCCTCCAGTTCGTCGTACGGGTAGTCGAACTTGCCACGGACCGCTGCGGTTGTTGCCCACAACTCGGCCTCTCGCAGCAGGTGTTCGCTTCGCCTGTTGCCCTGCTTCGTATTTGCTTGCGACGTATAGGTTCCGCGGTGCAGCTCCAGGTACAGCTCGCCCGACCACACCGGTGGGCGCGGATACTCTGCTTCCGCTTCTTCGAAGAACTCGATCGGCGAGCCCATGGTCACGGCTGGCGATCCTTCGAGCGAATGGGTCCGCTCAGCCGCAGCGATCATTTCGCGCGTAGGACCGCCACCGCCGTCGCCCCAACCGAACGGAACGAGCGACACCGTCCCAGCGCCCATGTCCCGGTAATTGCGCTGCGCATGACCGAGATCGCTGCCACCGAGGTCGGAGTTGTACTTGTCGACCGGCGGGAAGTGGGTGAATACCCGCGTGCCGTCGATGCCCTCCCACAGGAAGGTGTGGTGGGGCATCCGGTTGGTTTGGTTCCACGAAATCTTCTGCGTGAGAAAGTAATCCGAACCGGCTGCCTTCACGATCTGTGGCATTGCGGCCGAGTAGCCGAAGCTGTCCGGCAACCAGCATTCTGGGGTGTCGACGTCGAAGTTGTCGAGGAAGAAGCGCTTGCCCGCGACGAACTGCCGAGCCATCGCCTCGCCGCCCGGGATGTTGGTATCGGCCTCGACCCACATCCCGCCGACCGGAACAAACTGTCCAACTTTGACTTTCGCCGTGATCTTGGCGAAGAGGTCCGGATAGTTGGCCTTGATCCACGCGAATTGCTGCGCCGACGAGCAGGCGAAACGGAAGTCCGGGTAGCGGTCCATCAGATCGACCATGTTGGAGAACGTGCGCGCACACTTACGGACCGTCTCGCGGACCGGCCACAGCCACGCCGAGTCGATGTGCGCATGACCGACCGCAATTACCCTGTGCGCGCTCGCATATGCGGGCTGAGCGAGCACGTCGACGAGCTGAGCGCGGCCTGCTGCGGCCGTGCCCGCCACGTCGTCGGGGTCCATCACGTCCAACATGCGCTCCAGCGCGCGCAGTATCTCGTGCCTGCGTGGGATGTCGAACGGTAGTGCGTGCATGAGGCTCGTCAGGACCGAGACGTCTTGCTGCAGTTCCCATACGACGGTGTTGCGGAGGACGAATTCGATACTGCGAAGGGTGTAGATCGGGCCGTTGCCCGCAGTTGCCTTGTCGCCCATCGGAGTCGGCTGGAACCCGGGGACGTCGGGGTTCGCGGCGGCCTCGATGTAGAGGTCGAGCGGCTTGCGTGGGTCGAGCGCGATCCAATTGTTGAACGGCGCAATCGCTTTCACGGTTGTGCCGTCGGGGCGGTAGGCCAAGCCTTCGGCATTGAACCCCGGACCGCCGGTGAAACCGAGTTCGACGAGTAGTTCCAGTGCGGTGCCGCGCGGCAGCCTGCCGCGACTGTCGAACCAGTCCGCAGGTGGTGTGCCTGTGGCATGAATCCACATTGTTCCCCACGGTTTGCCCCACGGGGTGCCAGGCTCGATCGGCTCGAATTTCTGCGCGACCGCGTCGGTGAACGGGACCGGCTCGTCGGGGACCGTCCACGCCGTCATCGTCACCTGGCTGCGGGATTGATACACCGCCGGGTTGATGCGCTGGTCGGTGAACCGACCGATCCGACTCTCGACAATTTGGCGGTCGTCATGCATGTCTCACAACACTAGTCGCGGAGCTTGCGGAGCGACCATCAAACACATTTGGCCGAGTCTCGAAGAATGAGAGACACGGCCTAATCGGGCGTGGCGGTGTGCACCCAGATGTCGCCGGATCCGGGCCGAACTGCTTCGATCAGCGACCAGGCCTGCTCGATCGGCAAGTCGATCACGTCGTAATGACGTTTGCCTGCAGGGGTGGCCGCCACGACAGTCGCCACACCTGCGCGTCTCTGAAAGAAGGTCTGTCGCACCGTCCAACCGATGATCCCGGCACTTTGCAGGCAGTCGCGGTCACGGTCCAATGAGCCGCTCTGGGTGATCAGCCAGCCGGGCATGACCGCATGGCCCAAGCCTCGGTAGCGATCGATCGCCAGCCCGACCAGCGCGACTGCGATAACGCCCAACGCCAGCCAGTACTGCCACAGCACGACGTCGACAACCTCCGCAACGACCAGCACCACCACCCCGATCGCGACCGGAATCAGCGCGCGGGTAAACCGTCGCCGCAGGGCCGCAGGACCGTGTGACACGAGCGGCACGCTCGCCTGCGCGGTATCGCCCGTCAGGTGCGCCATAACCCGGCGGGCCTGAGTTGCTGGTGCTTGCGGCAGGACGAGCGACGATTCCCGCTTAGCCGCACTGACGCCGGTCATGATGCCGTCCAGTTTTGCCCCACCGACCAGCCGGAGCAGCAGCGGTTCTTTCAAGGTCGACCCACGTAGGCGGGCGCGGTCCAACGACGTCGAACGGGTCTTGAGCAGGCCGTGGCTTATATGCAGGACGCGAGTGTCGTCGACCACGGTCAAGTTCGCGTAGGCGAGCAGGTAGCGGACGCAGGCCAGGGCGCTGGCCACCACGATGAGCACCACGAAGGCGACGCCCACGACGGCGAGCAGGCCGAACTGCGCGGCATCGTCGATGCCGTTCGACACGGTGTCCGACTTCTCGATTCGACCGACCAAGCCGTATTGGAACGCAAGGCCGATCGGGGCGAGGACCATGAGCAGCCCGGTAGACGAGAACGGCGCATAACGAACCCAACTTGGCGAGAACTCCGCGATCTCGTACGCGGGCAGCGCAGCCGCGGGCTCGCCGGAGTTGTCGGTGACCGGCGCCTTCGCCAACAGGTCCGCCCGCAGCGCCGGCACCAGCTTCGCGTCGAGCGCATTGAGCAGAAACTTCTCGTCGCCGACGCCGCCTTGCGTGCCGGTCCCGATCTTCACGACCGACAGGCCGAGCACGCGGTGCATCAGGTTGGCCTCGACATCGACCGATCGAATCCGACTGCGCGGGACGGACAGCAGCTTCTTCTGGAACAAGCCGGTCCGCAGCTCGATGTTGACGGGGCCTATGCGATAGAAGGTCGTGAACCAGCGAAGCAGAGCGAGCACGAGAATCACCGCGACCGTGATCAGACCCCACGTGTGGTTGCCGCTCTGTGCGCCGAGCACGAACGAAACCAGTAGCACCGGAAGGAATTTGGCGCCCTCGGTGACGGGGTGGACGAGCAGCATGCGCTTGTCCAGCCGAAGCCAGGGCTGTGCCTCGTCGAGCTCGGTCATGTGGCGTCCCCGGTATGCAGGGCTGCGATCTCGGTCAGCTGCGCGACCGTGCGGTCCGCGACTTCTTGATCGAGTGCACTGATCCGGACCGCACCGGCCGACGACGCCGTCGTCACCGTGATGGTCGCGAGTCCGAGCATCCGCTCGATCGGGCCACGTTCGGTATCGACGGTCTGCACGCGTGAAATGGGCGCGATTCGGCGCTCTTGATTCAACCAGCCCGTCTTTGTGTAGACCGCGGTATCGCTGACCTCCCACCGATGCACGGCGAAGCGCCAAATGGGGACTCCGACAATATGAGCGCCTGCAAGGATGACCGTGGCGGCGAGCACGAGAACGTGCGGCCACGACGTTGCGTTGCCGTCGAGTACTGCCCACACGATCTGGGCGACAACGGGGATGATCCACAGCAATGCAGCGTTGATTGCCCAGAGCTTCTTGGCCTTGTCGCTGGGTCGCCACGCGGGGTCGGCGATCGTCACAGGTGGGTTCGGGGGCATGACGCCATGGTCCCAGACGTCAGAAAAGTCCTGCCACGGCGAATCCGAGAGCAGCGTGCAGTCGCTCGCGGGATATGTCGGTCGCCCCGGTGATGTAGTCCACCAACACCGATCGCAGCATCGAAATGAAGACGAACATCGCAGCGTCGACGTCGACCCGCGCGCGGTGTTCGGTGGGGTTCATTGCGAAGTAGTGGCGACCGATGTCGTTGGCGCGCACGATAACCGGTGACGCCATACCGATGACGTCGATGTGCGGTGCCTCCAGGAGCAGGGGCCGGAGAATCGGACGCCTCGATTCGGCGACATCGAACGTGGTCGACAGCACCGCATCACCCATCGCCCAGATGTCGCCGCCGAGTCGCCCGTCGATTGCGGTGCCGATTTCAGCCACCATTTCGTCGGCGATCCGCTGAGCGAGCGCGGTCAAGATTTCGTCTTTGTCGGCGAAGTATTGGTAGACGGACCCCTTGCTGACGCCGGCTTCCGCGGCGATGCGGTTGGTCGAACAGCCGGCGTAACCGTGGGTGGCCAAAACGCGACCTGCGGCTGAAACTATGCGCTCCACGGTTGCGTGCGAGCGCTCCTGGTGTGGTTGTTTGCGCTGGTCCCTGCGTTGATCGCTTGCCATCGTCCGCCCTTCTCGTACGCGACTTGTATGCGTCCGAACCGCGCGTGTTAGCTAACGGTACGCAGCGTCGCGTGAAAGGAAGAATAATGGTCGCATTATCTCAGGTAGCCGGAGAGCCGGTTGAGCGCAAAGCTCGGCCGTCGAGGCGTCCGATCGAACCCGGAACGTTTTTGTGGGACGACGTCGGGCTCATCACCTTCTCCCTGACAGCCGGATCGGCGTTTCTGTTGCAGACGATGCACCCGGCGATCGGCACCGTCGTCGGCGAGCATTCGGTCTATCGCACAGACGGGATCGGCAGGGCGCTTCGAAGCATTGCGTCGGTCAACACCTGGATTTACGGCGGCGAAGAGGGCCTTACCGAGGGCGATCGCTTGCGGGTGATGCACAAGTCTCTCAATTCGACAGGTGCGGACGGCACTCGCTACGCAGCCCTGTCCTCCGGGCCGTGGGCGTGGGTGCCGCTGACCGGTCCGTATGCGTATGCCGTAGCCGCCCAATATTTTTCCCGGCGGCCATACTCTGCAGACGAACTCGAGGCGCTCTATCAGGAAGTTGTGCAGCTGATGCGCAACCTGCACGTCGCCGAGAAGGAAATCCCCGCGACCTATGCCGAATACCTCGAGAAGTTCGAAGACATTCTCGACAACACCTTGGTCGCGCACCAGACCGCATACGAATTCCTGGAGACGACGCGGAAGCTGCCGCCGCCGGTGCAGCTGCCGGCCGCGCTGCGTCCGCTGTGGCGAGTGCTCGCATTCGGGCCCGGCAGGCTGCAGCACTTCGTCATCGTCGGGACTACTCCCGAAAAGGCACGCGCAAAGCTCGGCCTCGAATGGACCGCGACCGACGAACGCGCGTTGCGACTGATCGGCTGGGCGATCGGGCGCGCCGTCCCACTGCTGCCCGAGCGAATCCGCTATTTCCCGATCGCCTACCAGGCCCGCAAGACCCATCGGGAACGCTCGAAGCTGCAGCGAATGCTCGCCAATCGCCCGATGTAACTGCTATTCGGCCTTACGGGCGCGCGCAGCCCGTCGCTTGCCTTCGTGCATCGCCGCGACCCGCGCGACAGGGATCGCGCGCCCTTCCTCGATGAGGTCGGCGCTCAGGTGTTGGGGAGCGGGGAGTTGCTCGGCCCACGGGTCGTGGTCGGCGACCAGTTGGGCCGCGTTGCGAATCGTGAAGTCGCGCGGTGACACTCGGTCGAGATCGTCCCACCCCACCGGGAACGAGACCGGTGCGCCTGGCCTGATTCGCGGACTGTAGGCCGCCACGATCGTGGCCCCACCAGCCCGCGTCGAGTCCAGAAAGACTTTGCCGTGCCGGTTCTCTTTGACGAACTCGGTGGTCGCGAGGACCGGATCGATGCGTTCGGCCCTAGCCGCGATCGCGCGAGTGACCGCCGCGGCCTCCTCGATCGTCGCCTTGTCGTCGATCGGCACGATGACGTGGACACCCTTCGCGCCGCTCGTCTTCACCGCGCCTTTCAAGTCCAGCTCGGTCAGCGCCTCGCGAATGAGGTGCGCGGCCTTGACCGCGAGCGAGAACGCCGAGCTTCCTTCCGGCGGATCGAGATCGAGCACGAGATGGGTGACGTGCTCCCGATTCTCGGCTCGCGTCAACGAGACGTGGTACTCGACCGCGCGCTGGTTGGCGAACCACAGCAAAGTACGGCGATCGTTGCAGAGGGCATAGGAGACTTCACGTTTCGACGCCTCGGCCCACACCTTGACCGTCTGCACGAAGTCCGGGGTGTATTTCGGCACGTTCTTCTGCATGAACGGTTCCTGACCGGGGCGGACCCGGATCACCGACAGCGCTCGGTCCTGCAGTCCCGGAAGGATGCGTTCGTTCACGGCATCGAGGTAGTCGACCAGGTCCCGTTTTGTCGCATCTGCGCCGTTGAACAGGGGCTGATCGAGATTGGTCAGATCGACGCCGTCGCGCGTCTCGTCAGGCTTGCTGGCCATGTGATCAAGACTAGGCCAACCCCTCAGGTGGCACGTCCGACGACGGGTGGCGCATGATCGAACGGTGACCTTCCTGCCGGACCCGCATCTTCCCGCCCAGCGAACGCCAGCGCCAGCTGCTTCAGCCATGCGACGGGTGCTCCGCCGAGCTCGCGACGGCGTCACGCTCAATGTCGACGAAGCGGTCGTGCTGCTGCAGGCGCGCGGCGCGGACCTCGACGACCTGTGTTCCTCGGCCTCCCGGGTTCGCGATGCCGGTCTCGATGCGGCTGGGCGACCGAAGCAGGTCACCTACTCGCGCAAGGTCTTCATCCCGCTCACCCGGTTGTGCCGCGACAAATGCCACTACTGCACCTTCGTGACGGTGCCCGGCAAGTTGCGCGCCGAGGGCAAGGGGATGTACCTCGACCCGGACGAAGTCATCGACATCGCTCGACGCGGAGCCGAACTGGGCTGCAAGGAAGCGTTGTTCACCCTCGGCGACCGGCCTGAAGAACGGTGGCCCGAGGCGAAGGAGTGGCTCGACTCGCGCGGTTACGATTCCACACTCGATTACGTGCGCGCTATGTCGATTCGCGTGCTCGAGGAGACGGGCCTGCTGCCGCACCTGAATCCAGGAGTGCTGAGCTGGGAAGAGATTTCGCGGCTCAAGCCGGTCGCGCCGTCGATGGGCATGATGCTCGAAACGACGTCGACGCGGCTGTTCACCGAAAAAGGTCAGTGCCACTACGGAAGTCCCGACAAGGACCCAGCAGTGCGGCTTCGCACGATCACCGACGCCGGGCGGCTCAGCGTGCCGTTCACGACCGGCATCCTCGTGGGCATCGGCGAGACGATCACCGATCGCGCTGAGTCGATCATGGCGATCCGTAAGTCGCACAAAGCATTCGGTCACATTCAGGAAGTGATCATCCAGAACTTCCTGGCCAAGGACGACACCGCCATGCGGGCAACGCCGGACGCGGGGCTGGAAGAATTTCTCGCGACCATCGCCGTTGCGCGATTGCTGCTCGGTCCGGACATGCGGATTCAGGCGCCGCCGAACCTGGTGTCGCACACCGAATGCCTGGCCCTCATCGGTGCCGGCGTCGACGACTGGGGTGGCGTGTCGCCACTCACGCCCGACCACGTGAACCCGGAGCGGCCGTGGCCGAACCTCGACACCCTTGCCGAACTCACCGCGCAGGCGGGCTACCAGCTCACCGAACGCACTGCGGCACAACCGAAATACGTCCTCGCTGGGCAGCCCTGGATCGACCCGCGGATCACCGCACACGTCCATGCCCTCGCCGATCCGGTGACCGGCCTTGCCCGCCTCGACACGAAACCCGTTGGGCTGCCGTGGCAGGAGCCGGACGAGTCGTGGGAATCGGCAGGCCGTACGGACCTGAACAGCGCCATCGACACCGACGGCCGGAACACCGAAACACGCAGCGACCTCGGTAGTGCTTTCGGCGACTGGGAAACCGTTCGCGAGCAAGTACTTTCGCTATCCGCGCCCGAGCGGGTCGACACCGACCTGGTAGCCGCGTTGCGGTCGGCGGAACGCGATCCGGCAGGGTGCTCGGACGAGGACTACCTCGCGCTGGCGACAGCGGACGGTCCGGGCCTGGAAGCCGTTGTCGCGCTCGCGGACCAGCTGCGTCGCGACGTGGTGGGGGACGCGGTGACCTACGTCGTCAACCGCAACATCAACTTCACCAACATTTGCTACACCGGCTGCCGGTTCTGCGCATTCGCCCAGCGTAAGGGCGATGCGGACGCGTTCACGCTGTCCACCGACGAGGTCGCGCAGCGAGCATGGGAGGCGCATGTCGAAGGCGCGACCGAAGTCTGCATGCAGGGCGGTATCGACCCCGAACTGCCGGTGACCGGCTACGCCGACCTGGTCCGCGCGGTGAAGGAACGTGTGCCGACGATGCACGTGCACGCCTTCAGTCCGATGGAGATCGTCAACGGCGCATCGCGCGGTGGGCAAAGCGTGCGCGACTGGCTCGTCGCGTTGCGGGAAGCCGGTTTGGGCACCATTCCGGGGACTGCGGCCGAAATTCTCGACGACGAGGTCCGCTGGGTGTTGACGAAGGGCAAGCTGCCGACCGCAACGTGGATCGATGTCGTGACCACCGCGCACGAAGTGGGTCTGCGGTCGAGTTCGACGATGATGTACGGCCACGTCGACAGTCCGCGCCATTGGGTTGGCCACTTGCGTGTGCTGAGCGGAATCCAGGACCGCACAGGCGGTTTCACCGAGTTCGTTCCACTGCCGTTCGTGCATCAGAGTTCGCCGCTGTATCTGGCCGGTGCTGCTCGACCAGGTCCGACCAATCGTGACAATCGGGCCGTGCACGCGCTCGCGCGAATTATGCTGCACGGCAGGATCCACAACATCCAGACCAGCTGGGTGAAGCTCGGCGTCACTGGCAGCCAGGTGATGCTCAACGGCGGTGCGAACGACCTTGGGGGGACTTTGATGGAAGAGACGATCTCGCGAATGGCAGGGTCCCAGCACGGCTCGGCGAAGTCGGTTGCGGAACTGCGCGCGATTGCCGAGGGCATCGGGCGCCCTGCTCGCGAACGCACGACGGTCTACGCAGACGCGGCGCGCGTCGCATGACCGACTCGGTAATCACCGACAAGAACGTCGCCAGTGCGCTCGGCCGTGCCGTCTGGGTGATCAACCCGGTGCTCGACGTGCTGTCTCGAGTCGACCCGTTGGGACTCAAGGATCGGACGAAGGACGACCACCAGTCGTCCGATTCGGTGGTCGACCGCGCACTCGACGCGCTGGCATGGGTGCTGAACACAGCCGACGTTCCTGGGACCAAGGCGTGGGACGAGATGGACCTGGATCACCGGGCCAGGTGGTGGGTGCGACGAGTCGGGGCGCTGAACAATCTGGTAGTCGCCTATCCGGGGGTCTTCGGTGCGCTGGTCCAGCGTCTGCCGCTGCAGGATGCGTTGGGGTTCGGCAATCAGGCGATCGTGCTGGTAGCAGTGGCTCGTGAACACGGCGTCCTCGACCAGGACGAGCAGGTTCGAATGCTCGCCGACGTGCTGACTCATCGGACGATCCCCGGCAAGCTCGCCGGATCAGCGGCGGATGCAGCACAGCAGGAAGGCGCCGAAGACGACAAGCACAGCTGGACGCCTTTCGCGCTGGCCAAGGCGCTCTGGCGGATTGCTCGAATTCTTCGCGCTATCGACTCCGAGCTGGATAGACGTCCGCAACCCGCGAAGCTGTTCCGCTACGTAGGCATGCTGCCGGTAGTCGGCGTCGTTGCCGACTATTTCGGTGAATTCGGAGCTCTTTCGCGGGCTGCAAAGGCTGGTCGAACCTGGATCGAGTCCAATGTAGGGCAGCCGGTGGCAACTACCCCAGGTTCGATCGGGATACTGTTCTCTAGCGGAATTCCGCTTGCGTGAGGGCAGTGTGTGATTGTCGGAGAACAAGGAGAACAGCAGTGACGTACATCATCGCTGAGCCGTGCGTAGACGTCTTGGACAAGGCTTGCATCGAAGAGTGCCCTGTCGACTGCATCTACGAGGGCGGCCGCATGCTGTACATCCACCCGGATGAGTGCGTGGACTGCGGTGCTTGCGAACCGGTGTGCCCCGTCGAAGCGATTTTCTACGAGGACGACACACCCGACCAGTGGAACGGCTACATCAGCGCGAACGTCGACTTCTTCGACGATCTCGGGTCGCCCGGTGGTGCCGCGAAGCTCGGCAAAGTCGCTTACGACCCGCCGTTCATCAAGGCGCTGCCTCCTATGGGCGAGGAATAGTTGGCTCGCATTTCGGTGGCTTCAGGGCTGCCCGATTTCCCGTGGGACACGATTGCGGTCGCCAAGGCGCGTGCCCAATCGCATCCGGACGGCATAGTCGATCTTTCGGTCGGCACTCCTGTAGATCCGGTCGACCCGCTGATTCGTGACGCGCTCGCTGCGCGGTCCGATGTGTCCGGCTATCCGACGACGCACGGCACCACTGACCTGCGCGAGGCGGTCGTGGCGGCGCTGAAGCGGCGCTACGGAATAACAGGCGTCGACCCGGCTGCGGTGCTGCCCGCAATCGGCACCAAAGAGTTGATCGCCTGGCTGCCGACGCTGTTGGGCTTGGGCTCCGGCGACGTCGTCGTCATTCCTGAGCTGGCCTACCCGACCTACGAGGTCGGCGCGCTGCTCGCGGGGGCGACGGTCGCGCGGGCGGACGGCCTGACCCAGCTCGGGCCTGCGACGCCGGCTCTGATCTACGTGAACTCACCGTCGAATCCGACTGGCCGCGTGCTCGGCGTCGATCATCTGCGCAAGGTCGTCGAATTTGCCCGCGAGCGCGGCGTCATCGTTGCCTCCGACGAGTGCTATCTCGGCCTGGTGTGGGATGGGGAAGCGCCGTCGATTCTCGATGATCGGGTGTGCGGCGGCGACCACACAGGTCTGCTTGCCATCCACTCGCTGTCGAAGTCGTCCAATCTCGCGAGCTACCGAGCCGGCTTCGTCACGGGCGACCCTGCTCTGGTCGGCGAGCTGCTCGCGGTCCGTAAGCATGCTGGCATGATCGTGCCGCTGCCGGTTCAGGACGCGATGACGGCAGCGCTCGGTGACGACGCGCACGAGGGCGTCCAACGGGAGAGCTACCGTGAACGTCGATCGGTGTTGCTGGATGCGTTGCGCGGCGCGGGATTCACCGTCGATCACTCGGAGGCGGGTCTCTACCTGTGGACCACCCGCGGGGAAGCCTGCCGCGACACCGTCGATTGGTTCGCAGATCGCGGCATTCTCGTCGCGCCCGGTGATTTCTACGGTCCGCGCGGTGGGCAGCATGTGCGGATCGCGCTCACGGCGCCGGACGAGCGGATCGCGGCAGCCCGCGTTCGGTTGCGCTAGCGTTTGCGTTCGGCGCGCGCCGTTCGCAGGCCGCGTCGCTTACCGCCGCCGGAGTTCGGGGCAGGCGATTTACCGCGAAACATCAGTTCCGACGCCGTCTCGGGTGCATCGTCGACGGTGTCGCGGAGGAATCGGTCCGGCAGTGCGAGCTTGTGAATCGTGCGCAGCGTCAGCAGATATTGGTGGGCGAGCGAGCCGGTCGTGTACGGCAGGTCGTACTTGTCGCAGAGTGCCCGCACCCGGACCGCAATCTGCGCGTATCGACGACTCGGCAGGTCCGGGAACAGGTGATGCTCGATCTGATGGCACAGGTTGCCGCTCATGAACGCCATCGTCGGGCCGGCGTCGAAGTTGGCGGTGCCGAGCATCTGGCGCAGGTACCACTCGCCACGCGTCTCATCATCCAGTTCGGTGAGCGTGAACTTCTCGGCGCCGTCGGGAAAGTGCCCACAGAAGATGACGACGTAGGCCCATAGGTTTCGCGCCAGGTTGGCGGTCGCATTTGCGGTGAGGGTGCGCAGCCAGCGCTTGCCGCTGAACGCAGGGAACAAGAGATAGTCCTTGCCGAGCTGGCGGCCGATCTTGCGGATGAACGCCTTGGTCTGAGCTGCCTTGCCCACTGGGGTGCCCGCGCGCTCCTGCTCGGAGTACAGGTCGTGCAGTGCGATTCCCCACTCGAATGTGGCTGCTAGCAAAAGGTTTTGGAGTGGTTGCAAGAGGAACCGCGGTTGCCACTCTTGATCGCGGGTGATGCGCATGACGCCGAAACCGAGGTCCTCGTCCATCCCGACGACATTGGTGAAGACGTGATGGCGGTAGTTGTGCGAGTACTTCCACTGCGACGAGAGTCCGGCCATATCCCACTCCCACGTATTGGAGTGGACTTCCGGATCGTTCATCCAATTCCACTGACCGTGCGAAATGTTGTGACCGAGTTCCATGTTCTCGATGCTCTTCGCCGCGGCGAGGGCCGCGGTACCTAGCAGCCAGCCGCCGCGCTTCTTGGAGAAGAAGATCGTCAAGCGAGCGGCCGCGTCGAGAATTCGCTGGAATGCGATTGCTCGGTAGATGTAGTCGGCATCCCCTTGACCGAGTGAGTCTTCGACGTCGCGTCGGATCTGATCGAGCTCGTGGCCGAGTGTTTCGACATCGGCGTCTGTCAGATGGGCGTACTCGCCCAACTCCGTGATTGCCACCGCTGTCCTCCGCCGATCCAATAATTCCTGATGGCTCGTAGATGCCACGAGGACTGGATGGCAGAAACCGAGATGACTCGATCGTACGCCGCGGGAGTGTCGGTGGCGTGAACGACAATGGGCCGATGAACTTCGCTGAGCTGGTCGCCGCGTCCGCCGAGGTCGGCAGCACTCGATCGCGAAAGGCCAAGACAGAGACGTTGGCGTCGGTGTTGCAGCGCCTGGAACCCGACGAGATCGAGCCTGCCGTCGCATGGCTCGCGGGTGAATTGCGCCAAGGCCGGATCGGCACCGGCTGGCGCACATTGATGGGTGCCGAGGGGGTTCCCGCATCAGAGCCGACGCTGACCGTGGCTGCGGTGGAGGCAGTTTTCGAGGAGCTTGCCGGTCTTTCCGGCGCGGGCTCGGTCCTGCGTCGGCGGGAATTGCTCGACGGCTTGTTCGCGCTCGCCACAGCTGACGAGCGCGCATTCGTGATCCGGCTGCTGACCGGTGATCTACGGCAAGGAGCGCTGCTCGGTGTGATGACGGAGGCCGTTGCCGCTGCCGCGGGGCTGCCGATCGAGCCTGTCCGGCGGGCGTACATGCTTTCGGGTGTCTTGCCGACGACGGCAGCCGCAGCTCTTCGCGGGGGCCTGGCGGAGTTGGCAGAATTCCGGCTCGAGGTAGGTCGGGCGGTCCAACCGATGCTGGCGTCACCCGCCGAGAGTCTGGCGGATGCGTTGGCGGAACTCGGTGGGGATGTCAGCGTCGAGTTCAAACTCGACGGCGCGCGAATTCAGGTCCACCGCAACGGCGACGAGGTCCGCATCTTCACGCGTTCGCTGCGCGAGATCACTTCGACTGTGCCGGAATTGGTTTCGCTCGTCCGGTCATTGCCGTGCAGCAGCGTCGTGTTGGACGGCGAAACGCTCGCACTCACCGACGCGGGTAGGCCGCGTCCATTTCAGGAGACGATGAGCCGATTCGGCGCCGACGAAGGCGACTCGATACTGCTGCCGTACTTCTTCGACTGTCTGCACCTCGACGGCAAGGACCTGTTGGACGAGCCTCTCGAGGTTCGACTCGAGGCGCTGAAGGTCGCTGCGCCGGACAACCGCATCCCGTCCGTGCAACGCCCGTCACCGGAGGAAGCTGCCGGCCAGCTCGATGCGGCAATGAGTGGCGGCCATGAAGGTGTGATGGTGAAGGCCCTGGACGGTCCGTATGCGGCTGGCAGGCGCGGCAAGTCGTGGCAGAAGGTCAAACCGGTCCACACCATCGACCTCGTCGTCCTCGGCGCCGAGTGGGGTTATGGCCGCCGGACCGGCTATCTATCGAACCTGCACCTGGGCGCGCGCGACCCGAACGGTGGCGAACCGATCATGGTCGGCAAGACGTTCAAGGGCATGACCGACAAGTTGCTTGCCTGGCAGACCGAGGAGTTCCCGAAATACGAGCGCAGCCGCGACGATCACACGGTCTATCTGCGGCCGGAGATCGTCGTCGAAATCGAGCTGGACGGCGTGCAGACGAGTCGGCGCTATCCGGGGGGAGTGGCGTTGCGATTTGCGCGGGTGCTCAGGTATCGGCCCGACAAGGACGCTGGGCAAGCCGACACCATCGACACGTTGCGGGCGTTACTCGTGCGGTAGGGCCGATCGAACATCGGTGTGTGAGAAGCCGTTTCCCTTGAACAGAAGGGGCATGTCGAAATCCTTCGCGAGTGCGTAGGCGAAGCAGTCGCCGAAGTTGAGTCGCGCGGGGTGCCCGGAGCCGCGACCGAAGTCGCGGTACGCCTCGCGAGCGATGCGAGCCTGCACGGCCGTCACTGGCTCTATCACCAAGCCCATGACCGCGATGAGCTCGTCGAGTTGGCGACTTCGAGTCGCATCCTTTGCCGAGTCGACAACTATTGCGACTTCGACCCAAGTCGCGGCAGACAAATGGCAGCGAGCGCCGAGGATCGTGCTCGAAAATCGGTCGCGTTCGGGCTCGCTCCTGACGATTGCGACGATTGCGGACGTGTCGACAATCATCGCGGCAATCCCGTGTGCTCGTCATAGAGATCGTCAGTTGCATTGGGTGGAATCTTGTGAGCCAAGTCCTTCATTTCGTCCAGCAACACCTCGATTCGTTGACGACGTTCGTCCGCGAAAGCGATGTCGAGGCGTGTCCGCAGCGCGTCGGCTACGGCTTCGGTCAGGGATTGACCCGTAGCGTCGGCAAGCCGACGGGCCAGCTCGTAGACCTCTGGATTCTTGATGTTCAGGGTAGGCAACTGTCCTCCTAGGTAGAATGCCTAGGAGTAATGGTAGACCTGGCAAGGCCGTCGGTCATGGCGTTAATCTGGACTATGGACGCAATTACGACGGTTCCATTGCCCTCGAACGAGCCCGTCCACTCCTATGCGCCAGGCTCGCCCGAACGGGCGCTCTTGCAGGCCAAGTTGACAGAACTCGCCAAGGACCCGGTCGATATCCCGCACGTCATCGGCGGCGAGCATCGTCCCGGATCCGGCGAACGAACGAATGTCGTTGCACCTCATCGGCATAGCATCGTGCTCGGCACTATCGCTCATGCGACGCACGAGGATGCCACCGCTGCTGCGGACGCCGCGATCGCAGCGGCGCCGGCATGGCGCGCAATGTCGTTCGACGACCGAGCCGCCGTCATCCTGCGTGCCGCGGACCTCCTTGCCGGGCCGTGGCGTGAGACGATCGCGGCCGCGACGATGCTCGGGCAGTCGAAGAGCGTGCAACAAGCCGAGATCGACGCGCCGTGCGAACTCGTGGACTTCTGGCGATTCAACGTGGCGTTCGCGCGCGACATTCTTGCGCAGCAACCGGTCTCGTCGGCAGGCGTGTGGAACCGGCTCGAATATCGCCCGTTGGAAGGTTTCGTCTACGCGATCACACCGTTCAACTTCACCGCGATCGCAGGCAACCTGCCGACCGCGCCGGCGCTGATGGGCAACACGGTCGTCTGGAAGCCGTCTCCGACGCAGTCGGTTTCGGCGTACTGGACGATGAAGCTGCTGGAAGCGGCGGGGCTACCGCCCGGCGTGATCAACCTGGTGACCGGCGACGGTGCGGCGTTGTCGGAGGTACTGCTCACCGATCCTCGCTTGGCGGGTATCCATTTCACGGGGTCTACGAAGACCTTTCAGTATCTCTGGCGCGAAGTCGGCGCCAATATCGCGAACTACCACGGCTATCCGCGCCTCGTCGGCGAGACCGGCGGCAAGGACTTCGTCGTCGCACACTCGTCTGCGGACCCGGATGCCCTGCGAACAGCGCTGATTCGTGGTGCGTTCGAATATCAAGGGCAAAAGTGTTCGGCCGCGTCGAGGGCCTACATCCCGCAGTCGCTCTGGCAGCGCATGGGCGACGAGTTCCTCACGGAGGCAGCAGAACTCACCTACGGCGACGTGGCCGATCTGGCCAACTTCGGTGGCGCGCTGATCGATCGGCGAGCGTACGACAAGAACGTCGCGGCGATCGAGCGGGCCCGCGGGGCAGACAACATCGAGATTCCCGTCGGCGGCACCTATGACGACAGCGAGGGGTTCTTCGTTCGACCGACGGTGTTGCTGGCCGCCGACCCTGCCGATGAAGCATTCGCGACCGAGTATTTCGGTCCGATCCTGTCCGTCTACGTCTACGACGATCAACTGCCGGGCTCGTTCGATCTGGTCCTGAGCCAGGTCGAGTCGGCAGCGCCGTATGCGCTGACCGGTGCGGTGATCGCCACGGACCGTGCGGCAGTCGAACGGGCCACCGACACATTGCGATTCGCTGCAGGCAACTTCTACATCAACGACAAGCCGACGGGCGCGGTCGTGGGTCAGCAGCCGTTCGGCGGGGCACGCGCTTCGGGGACCAACGACAAGGCCGGCTCGCCGCTGAACCTGCTGCGCTGGACATCGGCGCGCACGATCAAGGAAACTTTCGTCGCGCCAACCGATTACCGCTACCCACACATGCAGCCATGACTACGTTGTCGAACCCACTCAGGCCTGCGATTCTCGCTGCCGCACGGTCGGCGAGGATGAAGCGGACCATCACGAAGGCGCCCGTCACCAAGCGGATCGTCGAGCGATTCATTGCGGGGGAGGACCGCCCGGCTGTTCTCGCCGTCGCACGTGACCTGCTTGCCGGCGGCGCTGCGGTCAGCATCGACTTTCTTGGCGAGCAGACAACCGACCGTGGGCAGGCGGATGCCATCGTTGCCGAATATGTGGCGTTGCTCGACGACCTCGCCGCGCTGACGCCGCCAGATGCGGATGTGCCGCGGACCGAGGTGTCGATGAAACTCTCGGCGCTGGGGCAGGCGCTGCCCGGCGACGGCGACAAGATCGCTACCGAGAACGCCTGGAAGATCTGTTCGGCGGCTGCCGAACGGGGAATTTGGGTGAGCGTCGACGCGGAAGATCACACGACGACCGATTCGACGCTCGCCGTCGTCACGGCCTTGCGATCCGAATTCCCTTGGCTCGGTGCGGTATTACAGGCCTATCTCCATCGAACGGAAGATGACTGTCGGGCGATGGCAGGCCCTGATTCCCGCGTCCGACTGTGCAAGGGCGCGTATCAGGAGCCACCCGAGGTCGCTTTCCAGCGCAAAGTCGACGTCACCGATTCGTACTTACGATGCCTCGAGATTCTCATGGCCGGCACCGGATATCCGATGGCGGCGTCGCACGATCCGGTGGTCATTGCCGCGACGGATGAGCTTGCCACGCGAAACGGGCGGGCGGCGAACACGTTCGAACATCAGATGCTGTACGGCATCCGGGACTTGGAGCAGAAGCGGCTCGTGGAAGCCGGATCCACGGTGCGGGTGTACGTCCCCTATGGCAGCCAGTGGTATCCCTATTTCATGCGCAGACTTGCCGAGCGGCCGTCGAACCTGACGTTCTTCCTTCGATCCATCGCGACGCGTGGCTGAGGTGCTACTGCGATCTCTGGACCCATTTGCGGTTGCCCGGGGCTACGACATTCCCGACGCGGTCACGATCGGCGACACAGTTCTGTCGCGTAGCGACCTGATCGGCGCCGCAACGTCGGTCGCCGAGCGGATCGCTCGCGCGGACCGGGTTGCAATACTCGCCGAGCCGACGCCCACGACGATCATCGCCATCATCGGGTGCCTCATCGCCGGCGTGACTGTCGTCCCGGTGCCACCCGATTCTGGAACCGACGAGCTTGCCCACATCCTGCGCGACTCGGGAGCGCAGGCCTGGCTCGGTCCGGCCCCGGATGGTACGGACCTGCCGGTGGTGCCGGTCCGGTTGCATGCCCGGTCGTGGCACACCTACCCCGAACCTGACCCGGCCGATATCGCATTCGTGCTCTATACCTCCGGAACAACGGGACCGCCGAAAGGCGTCCTGCTCAGTCGCCGAGCGATTGCGGCGGGGTTGGACGCGTTGGCCGAAGCCTGGGCGTGGACGCGGAAAGATGTTCTGGTGCACGGACTTCCGCTCTTCCACGTTCACGGACTCATCCTCGGCGTACTTGGTCCGCTGCGAGTGGGCAGTCCGCTCGTCCACACCGTGAAGCCGACGCCGCAGGCCTATTCGCAGGCTCGCGGGTCGATGTATTTCGGCGTGCCGACGGTGTGGTCGCGAATCGCCGACGATGTCGACGCTTGTGCGGCACTCCGGCCAGCGCGCGTGTTGGTGTCCGGCAGTGCGCCGCTACCGATTCCGGTGTTCGAGCGCTTGGCGGAACTGACGGGTCATGCGCCTGTCGAGCGGTATGGCATGAGCGAAACGATGATCACGCTGTCTGCGCGGGTCGACGGGGAGCGTCGCGCGGGGTGGGTCGGGTTGCCGGTGACCGGCGTCGAAACCCGGTTGCGCGACGAGGTCGGCAACGACGTGCCGCACGACGGCGAAAGCATCGGCGCGCTGCAGGTGCGCGGACCGATGTTGTTCGACGGCTATCTCGGCCTGCCGGAAGAGACGGCGAAATGCTGGACCGACGACGGGTGGTTCGACACAGGCGACGTCGCGGCTATTGGACCTGATGGCTTCCATCGGATCGTCGGACGCGCTTCGACGGACCTGATCAAGTCCGGCGGTTACCGCGTCGGCGCTGTCGAGGTGGAGACAGCGTTGCTCGGTCATCCCGCGGTGGCCGAGGCCGCGGTCGTCGGCGTCCCCGACGACGACCTCGGGCAGCGCATCGTCGCGTATGTCGTACTTGCGGCGGCGGTGGACGAGCAGGACCTCATCGATCACGTCGCCCGCGTCGCATCTGTTCACAAGCGGCCCCGCGAGGTTCGTGTCGTCACCGAACTGCCGCGCAATGCCATGGGAAAGGTGCAGAAGAAGCGGCTCGGCGGGTAGGTTCGAAACATGGCTGAAGAGCAGTTGGAAGAGTTGTTCGCGAACACCAAGCTCGCCACGCTGGTCACGTTGAAACGTGATGGCAGACCACAGATTTCGAACATCATGTATCGCTACGACTCCGCGGCCAGGCAGTTCAAGATTTCCATCACGGCAGACCGTGCGAAGACGAAGAACATGCAGCGCGACCCGCGAGTCAGCCTGTCCGTCAACGGCAACGGCGGGTGGAACTACGCGGTCGCCGAGGGGCAGGCCGAACTGTCGCCGGTCGCTAGCGACCCACACGACGCGACCGTGGAAGAACTCGTCGAGTACTACCGTGCCGCAAACGGAGAGCACCCGGACTGGGACGAATATCGGCAGGCGATGGTGAACGACCATCGACTCGTCCTCACCGTGCACGTCGAGCGGTTCTACGGGATGGTCCGCGGGTCTTGACCTCGAGTGCCGTCGAGGTTCTAGCGTTGCGTGCATGGATGAACTGACGACCGGCCAACTCGAATACCTGGGCACTCAGCGGCTGGGGCGCCTCGCCACCGTCAGCAAAACGGGCGCGCCGCAGAACAATCCCGTCGGCTTCCGATACAACGCCGAGCTAGGAACAATCGACATCGGCGGTCATCGAATGGGGGAGTCGAAGAAGTTTCGCAACATCGCGACGAACGACAAGGTGGCGTTCGTCGTCGACGACATCGCGTCGGTCCAGCCGTGGCGGGTGCGCATGGTCGAGATCCGCGGCACCGCCGAGGCGCTGACCGACGTGGACCCGCCGATGAAGGGGATGTCGCGCGAGATCATCCGCATCCATCCGCAGCGGGTGATTGCGTTCGGGCTTTAGTCTTTGAAGCTTGGGTTGCGCTTCTCCTTGCGCGCGGCGGTCGCTTCTTCGAAGTTGTTCGTCATCAGGCGCACTAGCAGTTGTCCGAGGCCCTCCTGATTCATGTGCGCTTCCAGCGACCCGGCGTCCAAGCTCGACCAGAGGGTCCGCTTGGTGAGTTCGATGCCCGGGCGCGAGAACTCGGCGATCCGCAACGCGACCTCGTACGCCGCGTCGAGCAGAGAATCGTTTGCGACGCATCGTGATACGAGCCCGATGCGCTCGGCTTCGGCTGCCGAGACGTCGCGGCCGGTCAGCATGATCTCGAATGCGCGAGACGATCCGACGGCGCGGGGGAGCAGGTAGCTGAGTCCGAGTTCGCTTGCGGTCAGTCCGTTGTTGATGCCTGCGGCACGAAAGTAGGCGTCGTCGGCAGCGATACGGATGTCGCTTGCGAGCGCCAGACAGAGGCCACCGCCGATGGCCGCGCCGTTGACTGCGCTGATGACGGGTTGATGCATGCGGCGGATTGTGAGGACGACGTTGTCGAGCAGTTCCATAGCGCGAAGGGCGACAGTCGGTCTGGTCAGTCCGTCGATGTGGGGTGGGCGGCCCGCGGACGTCTGGTCCGCGCCGGAGCAGAACGAGGCGCCTGCGCCGGTGACCACGACCGCGCGGACGTCGTTGTCGTGGCTGATCTCCTCGAGTGTTTCCCGCAGCGGCACCATGACATCGAAGGCCATCGCGTTGCGACGCTCCGGCCGGTTGAGCGTGACAAGTGCAACGCCGGGATGTGGGCGGTCGACCAGGACAAAGTTCACGCCGTCAGTCTAGAACGTGTTCTAGAATTGCGGGATGGGTCGGTTCAGTCGTGAAGAGCTGCAAGGCGCGGTCGACAACTATTCCGCGGTCGTCGGCAGGTGTTCGGCCACGGGCGACTGGTCGCCGTTCGCCGATCTCTTCACCGAAGATGTCCAATACATCGAGCATGCGTATGGCGAGTTCACGGCACGCGAGGACGTCCGGGCCTGGATCGTCGACGTGATGTCACCGTTCCCGCATATGCGACTCGAGCACGACTGGATCGCGTTCGACGACGTCAACGATGCGGTCGTCGTCTGTATTGCCAATATCCTCGATCACCCGACCGAGCCCGGCGTGGAGTTCCGATTCCCCAATATTTCGCGGCTCGTGTACGCGGGCGACGGCCTGTTCTCGTCCCAGGAAGACATCTACAACCCGGCACGCGACGCACCCCGGGTGGTCGGTGAGTGGCTGCGCGCGGGCGGAACGATGTTGTGTGAACCTCGGGTTCAGATGAAGCATGTCTTCACGACGCGTGGTTGAACGTAACTCCTGTTAATAGTCAGCGAATCTCCGGACAGACCAGGTAGCCATCGAGGATGATATTTCGATGGCTACGGCGGCAAGTGAGACGGCGAAAAAACCAGCGCGGCGAAGCGGGGGTGCCACGGCGGAAGTAGAGGTGGAAGCGCCCCTCGAGGTGACGGTCGACGACCGTGGTTCGCTCGGCGCCGGGCTCGCGAAACGCAGTCCGTTTCCGCCGATCGACGAATATGCCTTCCTATCCGATTGCGAGACAACCTGTTTGATCGCACCAAATGGTGCGGTCGAGTGGATGTGTATGCCTCGCCCGGACAGTCCGAGCGTGTTCGGCGCCATCCTCGACCGGAGCGCCGGCCATTTTCGTGTCGGTCCGTACGGTCAGAACGTTCCGTCGCAGCGGGTTTATCGACCCGGCGGTCTGATTGTGGAAACCACCTGGCAAACCGAGACCGGGTGGCTCGTCGTCCACGACGCGCTGATCATGGGCGATTGGCACAACACCGATAAGCGTTCGAAGACACACAAGCGCGCGCCGACCGACTGGGATGCCGAGCACATTCTGCTCCGCACGATCAAATGCGTCAGTGGCACAGTCGAATTGGAAGTCAGCTGCGAGCCGGCGTTCGACTACCACCGCCGCCCGGCCAAGTGGGAGTACACCGGGCAGGTCTACGAAGAGGCAACCGCCACATGCGAAGGCAGCGCCGACTGGTCGCAGCCGACGCTGAAGCTCACCACCAACCTTCGCCTCGGCATCGAAGGTCCGGAAGCGAACGCGCGCACTCGGATGTCCGAAGGTGACGAAGCGTTCGTCGCGCTGTCCTGGTCGCCGCTGCCTGCGCCGAAAACGCAGGAAGAGGCCCTGAAGAAGATGTGGGCGACGTCCGAATGTTGGCGTCAGTGGCTCACCATCGGCAAGTTCCCCGATCACCCGTGGCGTGGATATCTGCAGCAGAGCGCGCTGGCGTTGAAGGGCCTGACCTTCGCCCCGACCGGAGCCCTGATGGCAGCGTCCACCACGTCGTTGCCGGAAACGCCTGGCGGCGTTCGCAACTGGGATTACCGCTATGCGTGGGTTCGCGACTCCACCTTCGCCTTGTGGGGCCTGCATACGCTCGGTCTCGACCGTGAGGCCAACAACTTCTTCCACTTCCTCTCCGATGTCGCCGTAGACCAGAAGACCGGTGAACCGCTCACCCTGCAGGTCATGTACAGCGTCGGAGGGGAAAAGACGCTCACCGAATTCGAGCTGCCGCACCTGTCGGGATACGACGAGGCGCGGCCGGTCCGCATCGGCAACGGTGCCTTCGATCAGCGTCAACACGACGTATGGGGCGCGATGCTCGACTCGGTCTACCTGCACGTCCGCTCGCGTGAGCACGTACCCGAGGCGTTGTGGCCGATCCTGAAGAAGCAGGTCGAAGAGGCGATCGACAACTGGCGACTCCCGGACCGCGGAATCTGGGAAGTCCGCGGCGAGCCGCAGCATTTCGTGTCGTCGAAGGTCTTCTGCTGGGTCGCACTCGACCGCGGCGCGAAGCTCGCAGTCATGCACGGCGAGAAGGAATACGCCGCCAAGTGGAACAAGATCGCCGACGAGATCAAGGCCGACATCCTTGCCCACGGCGTCGACAAGCGCGGCGTGTTCACCCAGCGTTACGGCGCCCCTGCCCTCGACGCCTCGGCCCTGATGATTCCGTTGCTGCGCTTCCTGCCGCCCGGTGACGAACGAGTCAAGGCGACGGTCCTCGCGATCGCCGACGAACTGACCGTCGACGGCCTGGTCCTGCGCTACAAAGTCGAGGAAACCGACGACGGCCTGGTCGGTGAAGAAGGAACCTTCACCATCTGCTCCTTCTGGCTCGTCTCCGCCCTCGTCGAGGTCGGCGAACTGGTCCGCGCCAAGCAACTATGCGAACGCCTCCTCGCCTTCGCCAGTCCGCTGAAGCTCTACGCCGAGGAAATCGACACCCGAACCGGTCGGCATCTGGGCAACTTCCCCCAGGCTTTCACCCACCTCGCCCTCATCAACGCGGTCGTCCACGTCATCCGAGCCGAGCAGGACGTTGAGACTGGGGAATTCCAGCCCGCCCACCAGTAGCCACTGCATGAATGCGCCTTCTCGCGCAGCGTGAATGTCACATTCAGTCGGTCTAACCGGTTGGCTGTGACATTGATGCGGTTTGAGGGCGGATACTTCGGCTATGGGCGGCCACTTCGCCTATTTCGGTCTTCCGCAGCCGCTTCGCTCTTCTAGGCCAACCCATTTCGCATGAATGTCACATTCAGCCGGTCTGACCGGTTCGCTGTGACATTGATGCGATTGCGGGCGGGGAATGTCGGACCCTCGGGCAATACTCGCCGGCATGAAACGGGGGAAATGGGCGGACGATCCAGCGTTGCTGTGGCAGGTCGCCGTGAATGGGGTCATCAAGAGCACGGCATTGCAGGAGTTGGGGGTTGCTGGAAGCACAGTCACTGCGAGGTGTCGCGACGGCGGACAATGGCAGCGGATACTGCCGGGAATTGTACTGCTGCACAACGGAGTTCCATCCCAGTTGCAGCGTTGCACGGCAGCCCTATTGTATGGCGGCGACGGGGCAGTTCTCTCGGGCCACGCGTCGCTCGGCGCTCACGGCTATGCACCGAGCGGTTCGATGAGCGGCGTGCACGTCCTCGTGCCACCCGAACGGCACAGGGCCTCAACCTCATTCGTGACGGTAGAGCGCACATGGCGAATGCCCGATGGCGTCATGCGTGGGAGCCTGCGTTGCGCCCCGATTGCGCGGAGTGTTGTCGATGCCGCGCGACGTGCACGCCACGCCGACCAATGCCGCGCACTGATCGCGAGTGCAGTGCAGCGCGGTGATGTGTCCGTCGACGAACTTGCGATGGAGCTAGCTGACGGACCGCGTCGCTACAGTGCTGGGCCTCGCAGTGTTCTCGCCGAACTCGGCACCAACGCGCACTCGGTGGCAGAGATCGATGCACAGAAGCTCTATGCCAAATCGGGGCTGCCCGCGATGGTGTTCAACAGGGACCTCTTCACATCCGATGGAAGCTTCCTCGCCCGGCCTGACGGGTGGTTAGACGAGGTCGGACTTGCATGGGAGATCGACTCACTCGCGCATCATCTTTCGCCCGCGGACCACGAGGCGACGGTCCTTCGGCGCGCGCTGTTACGCAGGCACGGCGTCGTGGTGGTCGAGCATTTGCCGAGAACAATCCTCGGGGCGCCCGCAATGGTATTGGCCGACTTGCGATCCGATTACGAACTTGCTCGAAGTCGGCCGCGACCCAAGCTATACCTACGCGACGCGCTTGCCGCATGAATGCCGCATTCAACCGGTTAGATCGATTGGATGTGACATTGATGCGGCCTGAGGCAGTGGCGGGGGCCGGCGGACGCGCGGACACGGGCGAACAAACGAAAAGGCCGCCACTACCAGAAGGAGCGACGGCCGTTGCGCTGACTACTTGTGCGGCAACTCGTGGTGGCCACCGAATGCCTTGCGCATAGCGGAGAGGACCTTGTTGGCGTAGAGGGATTCGCCGCGGGAGTCGAAGCGGCTGTAGAGCGAGGCGGTGAGGACGGCTGCGGGGACGCCTTCGTCGATGGCGGCGGCGACGGTCCAACGGCCTTCACCGGAGTCGGAGACGCGGCCACCGAAGGTGTCGAGGGTCGGGTCGGCGTAGAGGGCCGCTGCGGTGAGGTCCAGCAACCAGGAGGCAACTACCGATCCGCGACGCCACACCTCGGTGACTTCCTTGAGGTCGATGTCGTATTGGTAGAGCTCCGGGTTATCGAGCGGGGTCTCCTCGGCAGAGAATTCGCCTGCGGAACGCGACCCGATGTTGGCCTTGTGCAGGATGTTCATGCCTTCGGCGTAGGCGGCCATCGCGCCGTATTCGATGCCGTTGTGCACCATCTTCACGAAGTGGCCCGCACCCGCCGGACCGCAGTGCAGGTAGCCCTGCTCGGACGTCGACGGCTCACCTTCACGACCGGGTGTGCGCTCGACATCGCCGATGCCGGGGGCGATCGACTTCAGGAGTGGATCGAGATGCTCGACCTGTGCCGTCTCGCCACCGATCATCAGGCAGAAACCACGGGCCAGGCCGAACACGCCGCCGGACGTGCCGATGTCGACGTAGTGGATGCCCTTGGGCTTCAGGGCCTTCGAGCGCTTGATGTCTTCGTGGTAGCGGCTGTTGCCACCGTCGATGATGATGTCGCCTTCCTCCATGAGGTCGGCGAGCTGATCGATGACCTTGCCGGTGATACCGGCGGGGATCATGACCCAGGCAACGCGAGGCTTTTCCAACTTGGAGACGAACTCGGCGAGGTCTGTGGTGCCGAACTCGGCACCTTCCTCGATCAACTCCTTCACCGGTCCGTCGTTGACGTCGAACACCACTGCAGTGTGGCCGTCTTTCATGATGCGGCGAACGATGTTCGCGCCCATGCGGCCGAGGCCGACCATTCCTAGCTGCATTACGTCTCCATCCTTACTTTTTGGCGCGCCATACGCGTTCGAACGGGAGCCTCCACGCACGTGGGGCGATGAGTTGGTGAATCGCGTTCGGACCCCATGAGCCAGCGTCGTAACCGCGGACCGGCGGCGGGTCGTCCAGCAACGGCTGCGAAATCTCCCACAACCGCTCGATGCCCTCGGATGTCGTGAACAACGTGTGATCGCCGTGCATCGCGTCCAGGATCAACCGTTCGTATGCCTCGAGTACGTCGCCGACTCGATCGGTCTCCTGCATGGCGAACTGAAGGCTCAGCTTGTCCAGCCGCATGCCCGGACCAGGCCGTTTGCCGTAGAACGACAACGACATCTTCGACGCGTCCGCGAGGTCGAACGTCAGGTGATTCGGGCCGTGGGCGCCGATGCCTGAGCCTGCGGGGAACATCGAAGACGGTGGTTCGCGGAAGGCGATCGAAATGATGCGTTGGCCGGCAGCGAGATACTTGCCTGTGCGCAGGTAGAACGGCACACCGGCCCAGCGCCAGTTGCCGATCTCGGCCTTGAGCGCGATGAACGTTTCGGTGTCGGACTCCGGTGAGACGCCAGGCTCCTCGCGATAGCCGCGGACCTGGCCGCGAACGACATTCGCGGGCTCAAGCGGTTTCATCGAGCGGAAGACCTTGTTCTTCTCGATGCTGATCGCCTGCGGGGCCAGTTCGGTCGGCGGCTCCATCGCCATGAACGCGAGAATCTGGAACAAGTGAGTGACCACCATGTCCTTGAAGGCGCCGGTCTGCTCGTAGAACTGAGCGCGGCCTTCCAACGTCAGGGACTCGGGAACGTCGATCTGAATGTGCTCGATGAAGTTTCGGTTCCAGATCGGCTCGAACAAGCCGTTGGCGAAGCGGAACGCCAGGATGTTCTGCGCCGGTTCCTTACCCAGAAAGTGGTCGATCCGGAAGATCTGGGATTCGTCGAAGACCTCGTGGATGGCGGCGTTCAGCTTGACCGCACTTGCCAGGTCGGTCCCGAACGGCTTCTCCATGATGATGCGCGCGTTCTTGACAAGACCGGCCTCTTCGAGGGTCTTGACGACGATGGTCGCGGCCCTCGGCGGAACGCTCAAGTAGTGCAAGAGCCGTGTATCCGGACCGAGTTCGGTCTGCTGCTCCGCGACCGCTTCGGCGAGCACGCCCGGACCTTTGCCCTGCGGGACGTAGGTGACGATTTTCTCGAATGCGGCCCACTCGTCGGGCGTCAGTTGCTTGCGGCCGAACGAGTGCACTGCCTCTTTTGCGGCGGTACGAAACTGCTCGGTGTCGAGATCGTCGAGCGAGGTGGCCACGATCCGCATGTTCGGGCACAGGAGGTGCTGCGACAGATAGAAGAGACCGGGAATGAGTTTGCGCTTGGCGAGATCACCGGTAGCGCCGAACAACACGACAACGTGTGGGTCTGTTTGCGGAGGGGCGTCTTGTCCCATCTTGGGCCTTCCCGAAGTTGGTCTTTCGCTATCGTCTCCGCCCACGAAGGGGCGGTGCTCGAAGTCAGGCTTCACGAACCAATTGTGTCAGCAGCCATTGCCGCGCCGACGATTCCAGCGGTGTTAAGTAACGCAGCCGGAACAATCGGAGTCCTGTTGGTAAGCAACGGAATCCACTTTTCGCTTTTCTTGCTGATGCCGCCGCCCGCGACGAACAAGTCGGGCCACATCAAATTTTCGATCTTGGTCAAAACCAGCGAGACTTCCTTGCACCACTTCTTGTAGGACAGCTCTTCGCGCTCCTTGACCGATGATGCGGCGCGGTGCTCGGCTTCTTTACCGTCGACGTCCAAATGTCCGAATTCGGTGTTGGGCACCAGAACTCCGTTGGTCAGGACCGCTGATCCGATGCCGGTACCGAACGTCAGCAAGATCACGACACCCTTGACGTCCTTGCCTGCGCCGTACTTGTCTTCGGCCAATCCTGCGGCGTCGGCATCGTTGAGGACGACGACCTTTGCCCCGTCGAGCGCCGCAGTGAACAACGCGACGGCGTCGCAGTCGACCCACGACGCGTCGATGTTCGCTGCGGTTTTCGCGATTCCCGCCTGGACGACGCTCGGCAGGGTGATCCCCACAGAACCGGTCCAGCCGAGCTCTTTGACAACCTGTGCAACGGTCGCCGCAACGGCTTCCGTTGTTGCGGGTTGCGGAGTATCGATCCGAACGCGTTCTCCCACAAGGGATCCGTCGGAGAGGTCGACTATCGCCCCCTTGACGCCGCTACCCCCGATATCGACACCGCAGGCCTGCCTGGATTCTGCCGCCACCGTCATTTCCGACCTCCTCGCATCCGAGCGAGTCCAACATTAGGCGCGGCGGAGTGACTGTGGGGCAGGTTCACATCAATTCGATCATCGAAATGGAAACAGCGAGCAAACTCCGAATTACCGCTGTTGTGAAACGTCAGTCGTTGGCGTGCAGGGCGGCATTCAGCTCGACGCCGCTGCCTTTCCAGGCCACGACCTCGACTGCTCCGGTCACCGAGTTGCGCCGGAAAAGCAGGTTGCTCTGCCCGCTGAGGGTGCGAGCTTTGACGACGGTTCCGTCCGGGCCGGTCACCTTGGTACCCGCGGTGAGATACAAGCCGGCTTCGAGGACGCAGTCGTCGCCGAGTGCGATCCCGAGCCCGGAGTTTGCTCCCAGCAACGAACGTTTGCCCACGGAGACTCGTTCTTTGCCCCCGCCGGACAGTGTCCCCATCGTGGACGCGCCACCGCCGATATCGCTTCCGTCGCCGACGACGACGCCGCCGGAAATGCGGCCCTCGACCATCGACGTACCGAGCGTCCCGGCGTTGAAGTTGACGAAGCCTTCGTGCATGACCGTCGTGCCGCTGGCCAGGTGCGCGCCGAGGCGGACGCGATCGGCGTCACCGATGCGGACCCCAGTGGGCAGCACGTAGTCGACCATGCGGGGGAACTTGTCGACCCCGTAGACCGTGACGAAACCGCGCGTCCGAAGCTTCGCGCGAACGGTCTCGAATCCTTCGACCGCAGCCGGACCGAAGTTGGTCCAGACGACGTTGGTGAGCAGGCCGAACATGCCGTCGAGGTTCGCGCCGTGCGGCTGGACGAGGCGATGGGAAAGAAGGTGCAGGCGTAGGTAGATATCGTGCGCATCGACGGGTGCGGCATCGAGATCGGCGATCGACGTTCGGACCGCAACCATGTTGACGTCGCGGGCCTCGTCCGGACCGACGATGTCGCGGAATTCGGCGGGGATGTCGTCGCCCTCGAGGACAGTCGTCCCTGTGTCGGCAACTTCGCCCAGTTCGGGTGCCGGGTACCACGTGTCGAGCACCGTTCCCGAATTGGTGATGTTGGCGATGCCGACGGCTGTTGCTCCTTGTGCGCTCACGTCGAACAAGACTACCGACGACTGTGACGGTGACAGAATGCGGTTCGTGAAGCTGATCCCGAGAGTGATTGCGACTGCCGCACTGAGTGCGTCGCTGCTAGCGCTCCCCATGCCCACTGCGACTGCAGCCCCGATCTGCCCAGGCGCCGGCCAGGCGCCTGTCTTGGTAGCCAGCATCCCGGGTGCATCGCTCGAGGGCGTGACCGTCGATGCGCAGGGCAGGCTCTATACAACCGACTTCAACACCAATCGGATCTACCGCGTCGACCGGCCGGGAGCGCCCGCTTACCCGATCGCAACGTTGCCCGGCACCGCCGGTGCGCTGGCGTGGGCGCCCGACGGCACGTTGCTTGCCAGCTACAGCAATCTGAGCGTGGTCATCGGCGACCTCACCCGACCCGGCGCCATTGCCAGGGTGGACGTGAACAATGGGGCGGTCAGTCCGATCGCATCCGGCCTCAGCGCTGCGAACGGGATGGACGTCGCGCGCGACGGAGTCATCTACGCCACCAATGATTTCGGCGACCTGGTCGGACGGGTGTTCCCCAACGGTGCCGTCCAACCGGATTGGGCGCGGCTTCCGAGCGCCAACGGAGCTGTCCTGAGCAGCGACGACGCCTATCTGTACGTGTCGCGCACCTTCGCCAACCCTGGCGTAAGCCGGATTCCGCTCGCAAATCCCGGTGCCCCCGAATCGCTCGTGACCTTCGGTGGTGGCGATGTGCTGATGGCAGCCGATGGCTTGACTCTGGATTCGCGCGACCGTCCGATCGTCCCGGCAGACATTTCCGGGCAGATCCTCCGCGTCGACGGACCGAACCAATTCTGTGTATTGGCAACGGGATTGCCCTTGTCGAGCGTCGTCACCTACGGCCGCAGCGGCGCGGGCTTCGCCGATGGCAGGCTGTTCCGCGCGGGTTTCGACGGCAACATCTACGAGATTCCGGGTGGATTTGACCCCGCCGCCAGGACTGCAACCCCGTAGCTGTCGGAGGCACGCTTTAACCTGGACCGCGTGACCGCATTGGACCTGGCCGCCGACCCCATCGCGCTGACCGCTGCGCTCGTCGACATACCGAGTGTGTCCCGTGACGAGCGGGTGATCGCTGACGCGGTCGAGGCTGCGCTGCGCGAGCAGACCGACGGGTTCGAGGTCATCCGCAATGGAAATGCTGTGCTGGCGAGGACGAATCGAGGTTTGCCCAGCCGCGTGATCCTGGCTGGCCACCTCGACACGGTCCCGATTGCCGACAACGTTCCGAGCCGTCGCGACGGCGAAATCCTGCACGGCTGTGGCACGGTCGACATGAAGTCGGGCGATGCGGTGTTCCTGCACCTGGCTGCGACGGTCCGGGATCTGACCCAGGACGTCACCCTGATCTTCTACGACTGCGAGGAGATCTCAGCCGAGTTCAACGGCCTCGGCAGGATCGAACGTGAACTGCCGCAATGGCTTGCAGGTGACGTCGCGATTCTCGGCGAGCCGACGGGCGGCTTCATCGAGGCCGGCTGCCAGGGCACTCTGCGAATCCGGTTGACCGCAGGTGGAACCCGTGCGCACTCGGCGCGGTCCTGGCTGGGTGTCAACGCTATTCACAAACTCGGTCCGGCGCTGGACCGGCTCGCCAAGTACGAGGCTCGTTCGGTCGATATCGACGGTTGTGTGTATCGGGAAGGACTTTCGGCCGTGCGGATCGACGGGGGAGTGGCAGGCAACGTCGTCCCCGATGCGGCGACGGTCGACGTCAATTTCAGATTCGCACCCGACCGAACGGTTGCCGCGGCGACCGAGCACGTCCGCGAAGTGTTCGACGGTTTGGATCTCGGCGTCGAACTGACCGACAGTGCATCGGGCGCGTTGCCGGGACTGGCGGCGCCGGCGGCTGCCGCGCTCGTCGAGGCGGCGGGGGGCGAGGTCCGGGCGAAGTACGGCTGGACCGACGTGTCGCGGTTCGCCGCCTTGGGAATCCCAGCGGTCAACTACGGTCCTGGCGATCCGAACCTCGCACACACCCGAGGCGAGCACGTGCCCGTCGCGCAGATCACCGACGTGACCGCCGTTCTGCGGGCATATCTGACTGCCGAGTAAGCACCCGATAGCCTTTGCACATGGCACCCGACGAGACCGAGAGTCGACCACTGCAGTCCGGACCCACGAGCACGAAGTTCCGTGGGCCGATCATGCTGCGGCGCGACCGCAAGGCGGAATCGTCCACAACGGACCAACGACTACTCGACCAGCGCGGACCGTCCGACTGGGTCCACACCGACCCGTGGCGGGTATTGCGGATCCAGAGCGAGTTCGTCGAAGGATTCGGCGCGCTGGCCGAAGTGCCCCGTGCCGTAACCGTTTTCGGATCGGCGCGCATCTCCTCCGAGCACCCGGACTATGCCGCAGGGCGTGCGATCGGCGCGGCGCTGGCCAAGGCCGGCTATGCCGTGATCACAGGCGGCGGTCCTGGCGCGATGGAGGCGGTCAACCGCGGCGCCAGCGAATCCGGCGGCTTCTCGATCGGCCTCGGTATCGAGCTACCGTTCGAGCAGGGACTCAACGAATGGGTCGATCTCGGCATCAACTTCCGCTACTTCTTCGCGCGCAAGACCATGTTCGTCAAGTACTCGCAGGCGTTCGTGTGCTTGCCTGGCGGCTTCGGCACCCTCGACGAACTGTTCGAGGCGCTGACGCTCGTGCAGACGCGCAAGGTCACGCGGTTTCCGATCGTGCTCTTCGGAACCCAGTACTGGGCGGGCCTGATCGACTGGATCCGGGGGTCGTTGCTGGCCGAGGGGAAAGTATCGGAGCCGGACCTCGAGTTGATCCATGTCACCGACAGCGTCGACGAGGTGATTCGGCTCCTCGAGCAGTCGAACGACGACGCTGTCGCGCTCGACGATGATCTGCCCAGGACCGAGGATCTCTGGTGAGCGACACCCCGTTCTCCGTCTGCGTCTACTGCGCGTCCAGTACGAAGGATCCGGTCTTCGTCGACCTCGCCGCGGCCGTCGGCACCGCGATCGGTCGGCGTGGCTGGCAACTGGTGTGGGGTGGCGGCAACGTGTCGATGATGGGTGCGGTCGCGCACTCGACTCGCGCGGCCGGTGGACGGACCGTCGGCGTCATTCCGAAGCTGCTCGTCGCGCGTGAAGTCGCCGATTACGAGGCCGAAGAACTGATCGTGACGGACACGATGCGGCAGCGAAAGCAGGTCATGGAAGACCGTGCCGACGCATTTCTGACCTTGCCGGGCGGCATCGGCACGCTGGAAGAGGTCTTCGAAGCTTGGACCGGTGGCTACCTCGGCGGGCACGACAAACCAGTGGTACTGCTCGATCCGTTCGACTTCTATCGCCCGCTGCTGGACTGGCTGGATAGCCTGCGCGAGCAGGGCTTCGTTGGACAGAGTGCAATGGACAGACTTGTCATCACCACCGACATCGACGAGGCGCTCGACGAGTGCGTCCGCGATTCGCAATCGAGAGGGGCGTAGTAATGGCGTCGCAGCGGACGACCGTCAACTTGTTCGACCTCGCACGCAAGTTGCCTGCAATGGCGCCGGACATCGGCAGTATGGCGCGGGGCGCGAAAGGTCTGCTGCAGGATCCGGATTCACCGAACTCCGTCGGGCTAGTCTTCCAACGCGCGGCCCACCGGCATCCCGACCGTCCTTTCGTCCGCTTCGAAGGTCGATCGATCGGCTACGGCGAGGCGAACGTCCTGGTCAACAAGTATGCGAGTGTCCTGACCGATCGTGGCGTGACGCGGGGCGACGTCGTCGGCGTCCTAATGACGAACCGGCCGGAGACGTTGTTCGTCATCCTCGCCGCCTGCAAGCTCGGCGCGACTGCCGGACTGCTCAACCACAACCAGCGCGGCGAAGTGCTGTCCCACAGTCTCGGTCTGCTGAACAGTCGCGTGCTGGTCGTCGGCCCCGAATGCGGCGATGCGCTCAACGGCATCCTTGTCGAGCACGGCCTGATGTTCTCCGACGAGCTGGAGTATCTGTCCGAGAAGGCGAACCCAGCTGATCCGGCAGTCTGTGCCGAGATCACCGGCCGCGACCGCGCATTCCTTATCTTCACGTCAGGCACGACGGGCTTGCCGAAGGCTAGCGTGATGAGTCACATGCGATGGCTCAAGGGCATGGCCGGACTCGGTGCGCTGGGCGTGCGGTTGCGTGGGCAGGACACGCTGTATTGCTGCTTGCCGCTCTATCACAACAACGCGGTGACGGTAGCGCTGTCCGCGGTGCTCAGCGCCGATGCCACGTTCGCGCTAGGTCGCAAGTTTTCGGCGTCGAAATTCTGGGACGACGCGAATCTCAACAAGTCGACCGCGTTCATCTACATCGGCGAACTGTGCCGGTACCTACTGAACCAGGAACCGCGCGACACCGACCGTGAGAACAACATTCGTCTGGCGGTCGGCAACGGATTGCGGCCGGAAATCTGGGACGACTTCAAGAAGCGGTTCGGCATCGACCGCATCGTCGAGTTCTACGGCGCGAGCGAAGCGAACATCGCCTTCGTCAACGCGCTGAACGTCGACCGCACGGCAGGCGTGAGCCCGCTCCCGCACGCCGTCGTCGAGTACGACGACGACACCGGCAAGGCCAAGCGCGGACCGGACGGCAGATTGAAGAAGGTCGGGCGCGGCGGCGTCGGACTGCTGCTGGCTAAGGTCACCGACCGCTCGCCGTTCGACGGCTACACCGACAACGCCGCATCGGAAGCCAAGCTCGTGCGCGACGCGTTCAAGGACGGCGACGTCTGGTTCGACACCGGCGACCTCGTTCGCAAGCAAGGGTGGATGCACATCAGTTTCGTCGACAGGTTGGGCGACACCTTCCGTTGGAAGGGCGAAAATGTCGCAACCACCGAGGTCGAGGGTGCGCTCGGGGCAGAGACAGCGATCGATCAAGCAGTCGTCTTCGGCGTCGACATTCCAGGCACCGACGGCAAGGCAGGCATGGCGGCCGTCGTCCTGCACGAAGGCGCGACGTTCGACGGTCCGGCGGTCGGTGCTCGGCTCTTCGAGCGGTTGCCGGCGTATGCGGTCCCATTGTTCGTCCGGATCGTCGACTCGCTCGAGCAGACGTCGACGTTCAAGAGCCGCAAGGTCGAGCTGCGGAAAGAGGCCTACTCGCCCGACGCCGAAGGCACCCTGTACGTCCTGGCCGGTCGGGCGGAGGGATACGTCCCGGCATACGAGGGCTACGCCGACGACGTAGCCGCTGGTCAAGCGCCGCGGGGGTAGGGCGGTTCTTCCGGCCAATGGAAATGTGGGATAGCACTCGGCAGCCGAGTGGAATCCCACGGTCCTGGTCGATTGCGCGGGCCCGGGCGGTCGTGGGTGGGTTGGGTCGGATGGTCGATGGAAATGTGGGATAACGCTCGGTAGCCGAGTGGAATCCCACAGTTCTGGTCGGTCGGGCGGGATTTGGCCAAGGGTTGCGCGGGTTCTCGGGCCGAGGGGGCTGTTGTGCAAGCGCCAAAGGGGTAGGTGGGCTTCGCCGAGTTCGCTGTGGAATTCGTGACCTCGCGGAGCGTGTCACCATAGAGATATGACGACGCCACCCCTGCCGACGCTGTGCGGCGTGCCGGTGGCGACGGATCGGGCGTTGGTGATGGCGATCGTCAACCGCACGCCGGACTCTTTTTACGACCGTGGCGCCACGTTCACCGACCGTGCGGCGATGTCTGCTGTCGACCGGGCGGTCGGCGAAGGCGCTGACCTTGTCGACATCGGCGGTGTCAAGGCTGGTCCGGGGGACGAGGTGGATGCAAACGAGGAGGTCCGGCGGACTGTTCCGTTCGTCGCGGCGATCCGGTCGAAGTACCCGGACCTCTTGATCAGCATCGACACCTGGCGCGCGGAGGTAGCGCGGGAAGCTGTCGCCGAGGGTGCTGCGTTGATCAACGACACGTGGGCCGGAGCTGATCCGAAGCTCGTCGACGTCGCCGCCGAATTGAAGGTCGGCATCGTCTGCAGCCACACCGGAGGAGCGACGCCACGCACTCGTCCGCATCGCGTGCGCTATGTCGATGTGGTGGGCGACGTGGTCGCGGAGCTGGTGCGCGCGGCCGAACATGCGCGGTCCGTAGGGGTGGCAGCCGACTCGATCTTGATCGATCCGACCCATGATTTCGGCAAAAACACCTACCACGGGCTCGAGTTGTTGCGGCGAGTGGACGTTCTTGTAAACACCGGATGGCCAGTGCTTATGGCGCTTAGCAATAAGGATTTTATCGGGGAGACTCTGGGAGTAGACCTCACAGAGCGGCTCGAGGGGACACTGGCAGCGACGGCATTGGCAGCCGCTGGTGGTGCTCGGATGTTCCGCGTTCATGAGGTGGCGTCCACGAGGCGGGTGGTCGACATGGTTGCAGCGATCCTGGGGACCAGACAGCCCGCGCACACAGTGAGGGGTTTGGCATGACGCTCTCCGACATCACCAATACACCTGCGCACCGCGACTGGGCCGAAACAAACACCTGGGACAAACCCAGCTGGACGATCGAAGAGTTGGTCGCCGCGAAAGCCGGCCGGACCGTCTCCGTCGTCCTTCCCGCGCTGAACGAAGAACTTACCGTCGCGAAGGTCATCGACACGATCCATCCGCTCCTCGGCGGGCTGGTCGACGAACTGATCGTGCTCGACTCCGGTTCTACCGACGAGACCGCGGCACGTGCGCGCGCAGCCGGTGCGACGGTGATCAGCCGCGAACAGGCCGTTCCCGAACTGAGCCCGGTGCCCGGTAAAGGCGAGGTGCTGTGGCGATCGCTCGCCGCGGCAACCGGCGACATCATCGCCTTCATCGACTCCGACCTGATCAACCCCGATCCCGAGTTCGTGCCGAAGCTGCTCGGTCCGTTGCTGACGGTTCCCGGAGTACACCTCGTCAAGGGCTACTATCAGCGGCCGCTGCAGCACGGCGGGTCCGTCGAATCGAACGGCGGTGGGCGGGTCACGGAACTCGTCGCACGACCGCTGCTTTCCGCATTGCGCCCGGACCTGTCCAGCGTTCTGCAACCGCTCGGCGGCGAATACGCAGGCACCCGCGAACTCATGGCCTCGGTGCCCTTTGCCCCTGGCTACGGCGTCGAAATCGGCTTGCTCCTCGACACTTACGAGAAAATGGGTCTCGACGCGATAGGGCAGGTCAACCTCGGTATCCGCAAGCACCGCAACCGTCCGCTCAGCGACCTCGGCGTGATGAGTCGCCAGATCATAGGCACCCTTCTCGGCCGTTGTGGCATCAAAGATTCGGGCGCCGCACTCACGCAGTTCCCTCTCGACGGGGACAGTTTCATCGCGGTCAGCACTGAGGTCTCCCTCGCCGACCGCCCGCCGATGATTTCCCTCCGGCCAGTGTGATAATGCATCGTTTTTGAGTCTTTTCGGAGTCTCTGGACTCCTAAAAGACTCACAGGGGTGGGTTTGACCTCGGAAAACGCGCTGAATCAACGAATTGCCGCACGTCGGAATTCCGTCGTGCCGAATTGAATTGCTTCAATTCGACACAATTCGACACGCGGTAGGTGTCTCATTCGTAATGAAGCCGAGACCATTCGGTGACCTTGGCGTCTCTAGGGCTCTGACCTCGGTAAATAGTTGGCTGGCGTGGATGAATTACCCCCACGCGAGGTTTGCGAATTCGCTCCGAATCGGGGTTTGCGCATGTTATGGACCCCCGCCCGACGTCGACGCGATTTGAAAAGGTGAAAATCTCGCCCATCCAAACCAGCACTCGCTCCGAATCGTCAATTGGAGGTCCGACTGCACCTTAGGTGCATTCGGAATACCGCGCTCGGGTTGTTGTGAAGCGATTCGCGCAGCCCGACCAAATGACAGGGGCTGGAGTCTCGTGGGTTCGCTGAGTCCGGATCGATTCGAAGGCAGTGACACCGATGCCGCCGGTATTCCGGAGGGTGCGTTCGCTCTATCAGCAAGTCAGCGAGCTGTCTGGTTCGCTCAGCAGCTGACGCCGGACACACCGATCGTCATTGCGCAGTACGTGGAGCTTCAGGGGGACCTGCAGATCGATCTGCTCCGCCGCGTAGCGGTGGAGGCCGGCGAGGACTTCCAATCGCCGTTCTTGCAGCTCATCGAAATCAACGGCGAGCCCTACCAGTTCATCGACCCAAGCCTGGACCGTTCGATTCCTGTTGTGGACTTCGGCTCCGAGGCAGATCCGGCCGCCGCAGCGCTGGAATGGATGAACGCAGACATCGCCAAGCCGATCACCCTCGCCGGCCATCGCTTGGTCGAGATGTACATACTGCGGCTCGCTGAGCAGCACCACTTGTGGTACAGCCGAATTCACCACGTCGCCCTCGACGGCTACGGCGCGATGACGATGGTCAACCGCATCGCCGCGCTGTACACAGCCGCGCTCGACGGCACCGACGCCGGACCGAACACCGCAGTCGACCTGCGGACCCTGTCGACGGCTGACCTCGACTACCGGTCGTCGAGCCGATTCGTCGACGACGGCAAGTACTGGGCAGAACGCACGCCGGCGCAGGGGAGCGGCTCGACACTCAGCCACACCATCGGTCGCGTCGCCGCGCGCAGCAAGCTCGAAAGTGCGCCGCTGCCGGCCGAAGTCATGGAGCGGTTGAACGAGGCCGACCAGCGCTCACGTGGGGCAGCTCCGGCAAGCCTCATCGCGGCGTTCGCGACCTACCTGTCCCGCATGACCGGGCAGGAGGACGTCCTCGTCCAGATGCCGGTGTCGGGTCGACGGACCATGCAGCTGCGCAAGTCCGGCGGCATGTTCGTCAATGTCGCGCCGCTTCGAATCAGCGTCCGCGCCGACGACACGATCGCCGACCTGGTCGGCCGCGTTCAGCTCGAGCTGATGGGCGCGCTGCGCCACCAGAGCTACAGCCTCGAAGACATTCGCCGAGACGCCGGTGGCGATTCGCGCCGGTTCGACGCGCCGATGGTCAACGTGATGTTGTTCCGCCAGGCGCTGCAGTTGGGACCGATCGTCGGTGAGTTCCACATCATCACCTCGGGTCCGGTAGAAGACCTGCTGGTCAACATCTACCAATCCGGAACGCCGGCAAAGACGTTCGTCGACTTCCGATCCAACCCCAATCGCTACGGCGACGCCGAGCTGCACGAGCACCATCGCCGGTTCGTCGAGCTCATCGACGACTTCGCGAAAGCCGATCAGCACGACCTGGTTTCGAGCGTGCACGCCGAAAGTGCACACGCCGGAGCCGAGTTGGCACGGCTGGCGCAACAGCTGGAGTTCTGGCGCACCGAGCTCGACGGTGCTCCGGCCATACTCGACCTCCCGTGCATCAGGCCGCGCCCGGCGCACGGATCGGGCCGCCTCGACAAGGTCGACGTCCAACTCCGCGCAGACGTCCACAGCAAGCTCGTCGAACTTGCCGAGGGCATCGGCTCCGATGTCTTCACGCTGATCCACGCTGCGCTCGCCGTGTTGCTGTGCCGGTTGGGCGATACCGACGACGTCGTGATCGGAACCCCGGTCGGCACCGGCGCAGACGTGAACTTCGTGTCGCTGCGCAGCCGCATCGACCTGTCGCAGTCGTTCCACGATGTCTACGCCGACGTGCACGAACGTGACGGGGCAGCGTATCGGAACGCGGAGATCCCGCTGCGCCGCTTGGTCGCCGAACTCGATCTGCCGCGGCCGGCCGACAACGAGCCGCCATTCCAGATTCTGCTCGAGCGCGAGCCAGCCGAAGAGTTCGGCACCGCGGTCGACCTGCGGGTCACCGTCTGGGAGGACCTCGGCGCCGGCACGGCAGCCGAAGGCATCTACACGCGGGTGGCCTTCGCCACGGACCTGTTCGAATCCGCCACCGTCGACGGCTATGCAACCCGGTTGCGTCGCCTACTCGAGGCCGTCGCTGCCGATCCGACGATGCCGGTCGGTGACGTCGACATCCTCGACACCACCGAGCACGTCGCGTTGGTCCCGCGCCTGGGCCGCCTCGGTGCAGTCCCGCAGACGCTGCCGGAGATCCTGACAGCCGCAGCGGCGGACCCCAAGCGGACCGCACTCGTCTTCGGCGACCGTGAGCTCACCTACGGTGAACTCGATGCACGCTCCAACCAGTTGGCCCGCCTGCTCATCGGGCGTGGCGTTGGTCCGGAATCGGTTGTCGCCCTGGCATTGCCGCGGTCCATCGAATCCGTCCTCGCGGTGTGGGCAGTCGCCAAAACCGGTGCGGCGTTCGTGCCGGTGGACCCGAAGTACCCGGCCGATCGCATCGAGCACATGCTCACCGATTCGGGCGCCGTGCTCGGCATCACGACGACCGAGTTCGCGGGCGTCCTCCTCGACACCGTCGACTGGCTGGTCGTCGACGATGAAAAGACCACGCGCAAGATGGCTACGAGCTTCACTGCTCCGATCGCCGATGCCGAGCGCACCGCTTCGTTGCGGATCGAGCACCCGGCCTACGTCATCTACACCTCGGGGTCGACGGGCGTGCCGAAGGGCGTCGTCGTCAGCCACTCCGGCCTTGCGAACCTCGCCCAAGAAGAGCGGGACCGCTACGGCGTGACGTCGGAGTCGCGGACGCTGCACTTCTCGTCGCCGAGCTTCGATGCATCGATTCTCGAACTGATGCTCGCCGTCGGTGCAGGCGCGACGATGGTGATCGCACCTACCACCGTCTTCGGTGGTGCCGAACTCGCGAATCTGCTTGCCACACAGCACGTCACTCACGCGTTCGTCACGCCGGCCGCATTGGCGTCGGTCGACCCGGCGGGCCTCGACGAACTCGAATGCGTCGTGACCGGTGGCGAGGCGTGCTCACCCGAACTGGTGCAGACCTGGGCGCCGGGCCGGACGATGTTCAACGCGTACGGACCGACGGAGACCACCGTCGTCGCAGCTCTCAGTAGCGCATTGCAGCCCGGCGCGGGTGCGCCGATCGGTGTGCCGCCGATGGGCTACGGCGCGATCGTCCTGGACCGTCGCCTCCAGCCGGTGCCCGCGGGCGTGCCCGGTGAGCTGTACGTCACCGGGGAAGGTCTGGCACGCGGGTACCGAAACCGCGCCGGACTGTCCGCACAACGCTTCATCGCCAGCGCATTCGGGCCTGCAGGCACTCGCATGTACCGCACCGGCGACGTCGTCCGCTGGAACGAGTCCGGCGAGCTGGAGTACCTCGGCCGGTCCGATCAGCAGGTCAAGATCCGTGGCTTCCGAATCGAATTGGGCGAAATCGACGCCACCCTGTTGGCGCATCCCGATGTCGCGTTCGCGATCACGTTCGGGCACACGCGGGAATCGGGCGAGACCGTTCTCGTCTCCTACGCGCGGTCGACGAATGCCGGCCTCACCACGCAGGACCTGATCGACCACGCGGCGAAGAGCCTTCCCGCGCACATGGTTCCGGCCGCGCTGGTGCTCCTCGACGAGATCCCACTGACCGGTGCTGGCAAGCTCGATCGAAAGGCTTTGCCTGCACCGAATTTCGATCGGCGGACCAGCGGTTACCAGGCTCCGGTGACGGCAGCCGAGATCGCGATCGCCGAAGTTTTCGCAGCTGTTCTGAACGCCGACCAGGTCGGTGTCGACGACAGCTTCTTCGATTTGGGTGGCAACTCACTTGTAGCCACTCGCGTCACCGCGCGCGTCAATGCCGCGCTCGGTGCCGAAATCGGTGTACTCGACTTGTTCGAGGCACCGACCGTGCGGACGCTCGCGGCCCGGGTCACAAGCCGTGGACCGCGAGCGTCAGCCCGGCCTCAGCTAGTGCCCCGCCAGCGCCCGACCGCTGTGCCGATTTCCCTTGCGCAGCAGCGGCTGTGGTTTATCAACCAGCTGGAATCCGAGTCCGCGGCCTACAACATTCCGGTCGCTGTTCGCCTGCGCGGTGAGCTCGATCTCGCTGCATTGACGGATGCGGTCCGCGATGTCGTCGAACGCCACGAGAGCCTTCGCACCGTGTTCCCGGATTCCGACCACGGACCACTGCAAGTCGTTCTCCCGGTCGGCGACGCGCTCCCCGATCTGACACCGATCGACATCGACGAGAGCGAACTCGATGCGCGATTGGCGGAGATCGCCCGATCCGGATTCGCCGTCACGACCGAGTCGCCGCTGAAAACTGCGCTGCTGCGCATCGATTCGAGCGAGCACGTGCTTGCGCTCGTCGTCCATCACATTGCAGCCGACGGCTACTCGATGGTGCCGCTCGCTCGCGACGTGATGAGTGCGTACGCCGCACGCGCCACGGGCCAGGCCCCGTCCTGGGCTCCACTCACTGTGCAATATGCGGACTACGCAATGTGGCAGCGCGATCTCCTCGGATCGGCCACCGACGACTCGAGTCTGCTCAGCCAGCAGGTCTCCTATTGGCAATCCGCACTTGCCGGATTGCCCGAATTGCTCGAGCTCCCGACGGACCGTCCGCGCCCGGCGCGCCAGACGATGCGCGGCGGCGTCGAAACCTTCTCGATCGACGCGGACTTGCACCGCAAGCTCGTCGATGTCGCGGCTCGACACGACGCGAGCCTCTTCATGGTTCTGCATGCGGCGCTGGCCGCGATGCTGTCGCGACTGAGCGGCGCACAGGACATCGCCATCGGCACGCCGGTCGCCGGTCGCGGTGACGCAGCGCTCGACGACATGGTTGGCATGTTCGTGAATACCGTTGTGCTGCGGACGAAGACCGCGCCGACGACGCCGTTCGCCCAGCTGGTCGCCGACGCCCGCGCTACGGACCTCGCCGCATTCGGCAACGCCGAGGTGCCGTTCGACCGGTTGGTCGAGGCACTCGCAGTGCCACGCTCGGCGTCGTTCAGCCCGCTCTTCCAGGTGCTACTCGTTCTGCGAAACTTCGCGCAGGCAACGCTGCAGCTGCCTGGCCTTCAGGTCGATGTGAGCCCGCTGTCCAGCGGTGCGGCGAAGTTCGACCTGGAGCTCGGTATCTCGGAGACAATCGACGGCGGACTGGCAGCCGAGTTCACCTACGCCGCCGAACTTTTCGACCCCGCCACCGTCGCAAGCTTCGCGACGCGGTTCGTTCGGTTGCTCGACGAGATCGCGGACGACACCACCGTCGCGATCGGCGACATCGACCTGCTCGGCGACGACGAGCGGACTGTCGTTCTCGATCGGTGGAATTCGACCGAACATGCCGTGCCGGACTGCACACTCGTCGATCTGTTCGACGCGCAGGTCGCCAAGACGCCGGACGCCGTGGCGCTGGTGTTCGACGGTCAGGAACTGACCTACGCCGAGTTCGACGCTCGCGCGAATCAGCTGGCCCGGCATCTGATGTCGATCGGAGTCGGACCCGAGCAGTTCGTCGGCCTTGCGATGCGGCGCTCCTTCGACCTGCTCGTCGGCATGTACGCGATCGTGAAGGCCGGCGGCGCCTATGTGCCGATCGACCCGGACCATCCGGCAGCGCGCAATGCCTACGTGCTCGACAGCGCCCGACCGGTCTGTGTGCTCACGACGACACGCGACCGCGAAGCGCTGGATACCAGCGTTCCCGTCCTCGAAATCGACGCACTCGACCTGTCCGGCAACGATTCCGCGCCGGTCACGGGTGTCGCACTTCGACCGTCGAACACGGCCTACGTCATCTACACCTCGGGTTCGACCGGCCGTCCGAAGGGTGTCGCTGTCACCCACAGCGGCATCGTGAACCGCCTGCTGTGGATGCAGGGGCAGTACAACATCGACGGTTCCGACGTCGTATTGCAGAAGACGCCAGCCACATTCGACGTCTCCGTCTGGGAGTTCTTCTGGCCCTTGCAGACCGGTGCGCGGCTCGTCATCGCCGCACCCGACGGACACCGCGACCCGGTGTACCTGTCACAGCTCATTGCCGACCAGCAGGTCACGGTGCTGCACTTCGTGCCGTCCATGCTCTCGGCCTTCACCGCGGGTGCCGTTGCCCAGCAATGTGATTCGTTGCGATTGGTGTTCTGCAGCGGCGAGGCATTGCCGCCCGCCACCGCAGCCGCACTGCGCGAGATCAGTGGCGCTGCACTGCACAACCTGTACGGACCGACCGAGGCGTCCGTCGACGTCACCTACTGGGAATGCACAGCCGCCGACCACACGGTCGTGCCGATCGGCGCTCCGGTGTGGAACACCCAGCTCTACGTGCTCGACGAACGCCTGCGCCCGGTCCCCGTTGGAGTAGCGGGGGAGTTGTACCTCGCGGGCACCCAGCTTGCCCGGGGGTACGTTGGCCGCGCGGCCCTGACCGCCGACCGCTTCGTCGCCAGCCCGTTCGCCCCCGAAGCTCGCATGTACCGCACCGGTGACCTGGTGCGCTGGATGGCATCTGGAAATCTCGAATACATCGGTCGAACCGACTTCCAGGTGAAGGTCCGCGGTCTGCGGATCGAGCTGCCCGAGATCGAACTCGCCCTTCTCGCCGAGCCGACGGTCGCGCAGTCCGTCGTTGTTGTCCACAACGACCCGGCGACCGGTCCGGCGCTCGTTGGCTACGTTGTGCCGCAGGTGAATGCCACCGTTGACACCGCGGCACTGAAGGCCGCCGTGGCAACCACACTGCCCGCCTACATGGTTCCGGCGCAGCTGATCGTGCTCGACGCCTTCCCGCTGAACGCCAGTGGAAAGCTCGATCGCAAGGCGCTTCCGGCACCGGTATTCGAAGCGACCGCAACCGAATTCGTCGCTGCGCAGTCCGGCGCCGAAGAGGTCCTCGTCGCGATCTTCGCTGACCTGCTCGGCACCGACCGCGTCGGCATCCACGACGACTTCTTCGCCCTCGGCGGAAACTCGCTGGTGGCAACACGACTCGCGGCACGCGCCGCCGCCGCACTCGGCGCACAGGTCAGCGTTCGCGACGTCTTCGACGCACCGACCGTCGCAGGCCTCGCTGGCCGCATCTCGTCGGCAACGGCATCGGGTCGCCCGGTGCTTCGCGCGACCACCCGGCCCAATCCAGTGCCGGTGTCGTTCGCCCAGCGGCGCATGTGGTTCATCAACCAGTACGACACGTCGTCGGCGGCATACAACGTCGCGATCGCGGTTCGCCTCGGCGGCAACCTCGACCACACCGCACTCGAAGCCGCGATTTCCGACGTCCTCGAGCGGCACGAGTCGCTTCGCACGAAGTTTCCAATGGTGGGCAACGAGCCCACGCAACAGGTTGTGCCCACTCACGAGGTGTTGCGCAATTTGTCGTCGAATCCCGTGGCCGACGCCGATCTCCACAACACGATCGCTCGCGTCGCAGCCACGGGATTCGACGTGGCTTCCGAGGTCCCGACCCGGCTGGTACTGCTCGAAGCCGGCCCGACCGAGCACGTACTCGTCGTTGTCGTGCATCACATTTCGGCCGACGGCTTCTCGATGGGACCCCTGGTCCGCGATGTGATGGTCGCCTACAGCAGCCGGGTCGCGCAGCTGGAACCGCAGTGGGCGCCACTGGAAGTCCAGTACGCGGACTTCGCAGCATGGCAGCGTGAACTGCTCGGCTCCGAAAACGATCCCGAGTCACTGGCGTCGAAGCAGCTCGACTTCTGGCGGGGTGCCCTCGCGGGTGCGCCGGACCTGCTGCAGTTGCCGCTGGACCGCCCGCGGCCCACTCGCCGCGATGCGCGCGGGTCGAAGGTCACCTTCGAGATCGACGCCGAATTGCACCGCAAGGTAGTGCATTTGGCGCGCGCACACAGTTCCAGCGTGTTCATGACGATGCATGCCGCGCTGGCGGTCCTGCTCGGCCGACTCGGTGACACCGACGACGTGCTGATCGGTACCCCGATCGCCGGTCGTGGCGATCGCGCGGTCGACGACCTGGTCGGCATGTTCGTCAACACCCTCGTCCTGCGCACCGAGGTCATGGGCGCAGCGTCGTTCGCAGACCTTCTCGCACAGGTTCGCGAGACGGACCTGCGGGCGTATGCGCACGCGGACGTCCCGTTCGAGCGGCTCGTCGAGCTGCTGAATCCGGAACGGTCCACGGCCTATTCACCACTCTTCCAGGTGATGCTCGAGTTCCAGGACATCGCCCGGCCGAGCTTGGAACTGCCAGGCCTGACGGCGACGCCGTTCGACCTCGAGTCGGGGATCGCGAACTTCGACCTGCAACTCACCCTCGGCGAAGACTTCGACGAGACCGGCGCACCCGCCGGTGTCAGCGCAAGCTTCACCTACGCGACCGACATCTTCGACGCCACGACGGTCGAGACCTTCGCAGCACGATTCGTACGGATTCTCGACGCAGTCAGCAACGATGCCCGGCACGCAGTCGGTGACATCGATATCCTCGATCAGCGCGAGAGTGCCTCGCTCACACCGGTTCTCGGTGACCTCGACACGACACCGCTGACGCTGCCCGAATTGCTGGCGCGCGCAGTGGCCGTCGATCCCGAGTCGATGGCGCTGTCCTTCGAGGGCCGCGCAGTGTCCTACCGCGAACTCGACGAGCGGTCCAACCAACTTGCACGCATCCTGATCGGCCGCGGTGTCGGACCGGAAATGTTTGTCTCGGTCGCGATGTCGCGCTCGATCGAGTCCGTCGTCTCGGTCTGGGCAATCGCCAAGGCGGGTGCCGCCTTCCTGCCCGTGGATCCGAGTTACCCCGCCGACCGAATCGAATACATGCTCAGCGATTCGGGCGCCGCACTCGGACTTACCGTTTCGGAGAAGCTCGGCCGCCTGCCAGAGACCACGCCGTGGTTGGTCGTCGACGTTGCGACACCCGACGCCTCGTCGGCTCCGATCGATGCCGACGAACTGCGCGCACCGCTGCGCCTCGGCGATCCGGCCTACTTGATCTACACCTCGGGTTCGACCGGCAAGCCGAAGGGCGTTGTCGTCACCCACTACGGCCTGGCGAACTTCGCCGCCGAAATGGCCGAACGGTTCGATGTCACACCGGATTCGCGGACGCTGCACTTCTCGTCGCCTAGTTTCGACGCGTCGGTTCTCGAACTGCTGATGGCATTCGGCGCGGGTGCCGGCATGGTGATCGCGCCGCCGACGATCTTCGGCGGCGACGAACTCGCGCGGTTGCTTGCGGACGAAAACGTCACCCACGCCTTCATCACGCCCGCCGCGCTCGCGTCGGTCGATCCGGCTGCTCTGGGTCAGGTCCGTTGCGTCGCAACGGGTGGCGACGCCTGCTCACCCGAACTGGTCGCGCAATGGGCCCCGGGTCGGCGGATGTTCAACGCCTACGGTCCGACCGAAGCGACAGTTGTCGCGAGCATGAGCGATGCGATGGTTCCCGGTGTGCCGGTGACGATCGGTCGCCCGACGCGCGGTGTCGGTTCGCTGGTCCTCGACGGCCGGATGCATCCGGTTCCGGTCGGCGTCGCTGGCGAGTTGTACATCACGGGTACCGGATTGGCACGCGGCTATCATCGCCGTCCCGCAGTCACCGGCTCGCGCTTCGTCGCGAACCCGTTCGGCAACGCGGGCGAACGCATGTACCGCACCGGTGACGTTGTCCGTTGGAACGCCGAAGGCGAGCTGGAGTACCTGGGCCGCAGCGACTTCCAGGTGAAGGTCCGTGGTTTCCGGATCGAGCTCGGCGAGATCGAGTCCGCGCTCATGCAATTCGACGGCATCGAACGCGCCGTCGTCGCCGCACGCAAGGACGGCGCGACCGCAGAGCGGCTCGTCGGCTACGTCGTACCCGGCGAAGGCGAACACCTCGACACGAGCGCGGTCTTGCGTTTCGTGGGCACGCTCCTCGCACCACACATGGTGCCGTCGGCACTCGTCGTCCTCGACGAACTTCCGCTTACTCCAGCCGGCAAGCTCGACCGGAAGGCGTTGCCTGCACCGGACTTCCAGGTGCTGGCCGGAACCGGCCGCAAGCCGGTCACCGAAACCGAGATCGTGCTCGCGAAGCTGTTCGCCGAGGTACTCGGACTGGATTCGCAAACCGAGGTCGGCGTCGACGATTCATTCTTCGGCCTCGGCGGCGACAGCATCATGTCGATCCAGCTGGTGTCGCGGGCGAAGATCGCAGGCCTGTTCCTCACGCCGCGGGATGTGTTCGAGCGCAAGACGGTCGGCGGATTGGCCGAGGTAGCGACGCCGATCGCTGCCGACGCCGCAGTCGTCCTCGCAGAGCTGCCGGGCGGCGGGGTCGGCGAGGTCCCGCTGACGCCGGTCGTCACATGGATGCTCGAGCGCACGGAACACTACGGTCGATTTGCGCAGGCAGCGGCTCTGACGCTGCCCGCCGAGGTCGACGAAGCGGGGTTGACCGCAGCAGTGCAGGCAGTCCTGGATCGCCACGACATGCTCCGCGCGACGCTCACGTCAAGCGCGTTCGAGGTCGGCGCTGTCGGTTCGGTCCGTGCGGCCGACACGATTCGGACCGTTGCGGTCGACGCCGAGCCGGGCACCCCCGAATTCGCTTCGCTAGCAACGCAACAGCTCGACGCAGCGCACGACCGCCTCGATCCGCACAGCGGCGTGATGGTCGCGCTCGTCTGGCTGCGGGCACCGTCCGGTGCCTCGCGTCTGCTGATGGTCGTGCACCACATGGTCATCGACGGCGTGTCGTGGCGCGTCATCGTGCCAGACCTCGCAATCGCCTGGGCACAGCACAATGCAGGCGGGGAGCCGCATCTCGCACCCGTGGGCACGTCGATGCGCCGGTGGTCGCACAGCTTGGTCGAGGCCGCCGCAGAGCGTCGCGGTGAACTCGATTTCTGGACCGGCACACTCGCAGGTACGGACCCGCTCATCGGTTCCCGCGCACTGGATTCCAGCGTCGACGTCGCCGCAACGACCGCGAAGGTCAGTGTCGAGCTGAGCCCCGAGGTCACCGACATCCTGCTCACCACGGTGCCAGAGGTGTTCCACGGCAGCGTGAACGACGGACTGCTGGCGGCACTCGGTCTCGCCCTTGCCAAATGGCGTGGTGGGTCGTCTGCATTGGTCAACCTCGAAGGGCACGGTCGCGAAGATCATGTCGTTCCCGGTGCGGACCTCAGCCGCACAGTCGGCTGGTTCACGTCGATCCATCCAGTTCGGTTGAACCTCAGCGGTGTCGACATCGCCGACGCCTTTGCCGGTGGCCCGGCTGCCGGCTCGGCCGTCAAGGCCGTCAAGGAACAGCTGCTTGCGGTGCCCGACCACGGCGTCGGCTTCGGCATGCTTCGCTACCTCGACGCCGAAACCCGCAGTGCACTCAGCGAACTCGCGACGCCACAGGTCAGCTTCAACTACCTCGGTCGGTATGCGAACGCAGAGACCGACGGAGCGTGGCTGCCAGACGACTCGATCGATCTGCACGTCGCAGGCGACGCCGACATGCCGGTGGCGAACGTCCTCGACATCAACGCTGTGACCACAGAGACCGCAGCAGGTGCACAGCTCACGGCAACCTGGACCTACCCGACCGGCGTGCTGTCGGCCGAGCAGGTCGACGCCGTCGCAGCATTGTGGTGCGAGGCGCTCACCGCAATTGCAGAGCACGCCACCGCATCCGGAGCAGGCGGCCACACGCCGTCCGACTTCGCGCTCGTACCCGTCGGACAGGTCGGCATCGATCGCCTGGAGGCGACGTACCCCGCGCTCAGCGATCTGTGGCCGCTGTCGCCGCTGCAGTCCGGTCTGCTGTTCCACGCGCTGCTCGCGACGGAATCCATCGACTCCTACACGGTTCAACTGACGATCGAACTCGGCGGCATCGTCGATCCGGAACGCTTCCGCCGCGCCGGTCAGAAGTTGCTGGACCGGCACGCCAATCTGCGGACCGCGTTCGTCGCCGACGTCGACCCGGCCGATCCCACCAGCCCGGCCGTGCAGGTCGTACACGAGCAGGTCACGCTGCCGTGGACCTCGCTGGACTTCAGCACCGTCGATCCCTCCGGCGTTGTCGCCGCGGTGGACGAGGCCTGCGCGCAAGACCGCGAGAACCGCTTCGACATGGCCGTCGCGCCGCTGCTGCGCTTGATGCTCATCAAGACCGCACCGGGTCGCTACCGCCTGATGCTGACCAACCATCACATCCTGCTCGACGGCTGGTCGACGCCGCTGATCCTGCGCGAGCTGATCACGTTGTACGCCACCGACAGTGACGAATCGGTGCTGCCGCGGGTGCGTCCGTACCGCGACTACCTGTCGTGGCTCGGTGACCGCTCGGTCGAGCAGTCGAAGGGTGTGTGGGCCGCCGCTCTCGCCGGTGTCGAGGAGCCGACGCTGCTCGTACCCGTCGAGCGCGGACATACCTACGCAGCCTTCTCGTCAGACGTCGAGTTGTCGCTCACCGAGCTCGAAACGGCCGCCTTGCGCGACCTCGCTCGCAACCGTGGCGTCACCCTCAACACCGTCGTTCAGACGGTCTGGGGAATTGTCCTCGGTGCGTTGACGTCTCGTGACGACGTTGTCTTCGGTACGACGGTTTCGGGTCGCCCGCCGCAGATTTCGGGCATCGAATCGATGATCGGCCTGTTCATCAACACGCTGCCCGCTCGCGTGACACTGGACTACCGCCAGAGCCTCGGCGAGTTGCTCGACACGGTGCAGGCAACACAGGCGTCGTTGCTCGATCACCACTACCTGGCGCTGCCGGATATCCAGCGCGCCACCGGACCGGCGGTTGCATTCGACACGCTCACCGTGTTCGAGTCCTACCCCGTCGATCGCGCCGGACTGTCCGAGCACGTCGACATCGCAGGCATGAACGTGCTCGACGTACACGGCGGCAGCGCAACGCATTACCCGCTGACGGTCGTTGCTGCTGTCGACACGCAGCTGCACGTCACGCTGCAGTACCAGACCGACCTGCTGGACCGCCCGACCGTCGAGGGCATCGGCACCCGCATTCACCGGGTGATCGACGCGATGATCACCGATATCGACCAGTCGATCGCGTCGCTGCAATTGCTCACCAGCGCCGAGCGACGCAGGTTGGCACCGGTCCGCGGCCGTCGCGGTCGCACCAATCGCAGCCTGCCGCGCCTGCTGTCGAACGCGGCAGCCATCGATCCCGAAGGTATTGCGCTCTCCTACCTCGACCGTGAGGTGACCTACCGCGAACTCGACCGTCGGTCCAACCGCATGGCCCGTACGCTCATCGACCACGGCGCAGGCCCGGAAACGACCGTCGCGCTGGGTATCTCCCGCTCGATCGAATCGGTCCTCGCGGTGTGGGCGGTTGCCAAGACCGGCGCGGCGTTCGTCCCGGTCGACCCCAACTACCCGGCTGACCGGATCGAGCACATGCTCACCGATTCCGGTGCCACGCTCGGACTTACGGTCGGCGCGAGCATCGACACGTTCGTGAACGACACGCTCACGCCGGGAGTCGAGTGGCTCGTCATCGACGATGCCGAATTCGAGGAGCGCTACACGGCCAGGTCCGGCCGGGCGGTCCGCGATTCGGATCGGCTGTGCCAGATCGACATTCACAATCCGGCGTACGTCATCTACACCTCGGGCTCGACGGGTCTGCCGAAGGGCGTCGTCGTCACCCACGCCGGACTGGACAACTTCGCGTCCGATCAGCGCATCCGCTTCCGTGCCGATCGCTCGTCGCGCACCCTGCATTTCTCCTCGCCCAGCTTCGATGCATCGGTCCTCGAACTGATGCTGGCAGTGGGCACCGGCGCAACCATGGTCATCGCACCGCCGACCATCTACGGCGGCGAGGAACTCACCGAATTGCTTGCCACACAACGTGTGACGCACGCATTCATCACTCCTGCCGCGCTGGCGTCGGTCGATCCGTCCGGTCTCACCGATCTCGAATGCGTCATCACCGGTGGCGAGGCCTGCCCGCCCGAACTGGTCGCGCAGTGGGCCGACGGACGGTCGATGTTCAACGCATACGGACCGACGGAGACGACGGTCGTCGCGGCGATCAGCGGCGAGCTGGCCCCGGGCACCGCGGTCACGATCGGCGCACCGCCGCTGGGCTACGGCAACGTCGTCCTCGATCGGCGGCTGCAGCCGGTGCCGGTCGGCGTCGCGGGCGAGCTTTACGTGACTGGTCCGGGCTTGGCGCGCGGCTATCGCAATCGCGCGTCGCTCAGTGGCGAGCGCTTCGTTGCAAGTCCTTTCGGGGCAGCAGGGTCTCGGATGTACCGGACCGGTGACGTCGTGCGGTGGAAGCCCACCGGCAAGGTGCGCGGACCGGCACTCGAACTCGAGTACCTGGGTCGCAGCGACCACCAGGTGAAGATCCGCGGCTTCCGCATCGAATTGGGCGAGATCGACGCCACGCTGAAGTCGCATTCGGCGGTGCAGTTCGCGACGACGATCGGCCGTCCCGGCCCGACGGGGGAGACGGTCCTGGTCTCCTACGTTCGCGCCACCGACGCCGACGCACGCGATCTGATCGCACACGTCGCCGAGTTCTTGCCGTCGCACATGGTGCCGACCGCCGTCGTGCTGCTGGACGTCGTGCCGCTGACACCCGCAGGCAAATTGGATCGAAAGGCATTGCCGGCGCCTGAGTTCGGTCGTGCGGCAGCGCAGTACACCGCACCGCAGGGCGCCGTCGAGCGTGCCATCGCCGAGGTTTTCGCAGCAGTGCTCGGCACCGAGCGAGTCGGCGCCGACGACAACTTCTTCGAGCTGGGCGGAAACTCGCTCAGCGCGACGCGTGTCGTCGCTCGCATCAACGCGGCCCTCGACACCGAGGTTGGCGTCCGCGCCATCTTCGAAGCCCCGACCGTGCGAGGAATCGCCGCACTTGTCCCGCAAGCGAATACGGGCTCGCGGCAACGGTTGGCAGCGGTCGAGCGTCCGGACCGGCTGCCGGTCTCGTTCGCCCAGCAGCGCATGTGGTTCCTGAATCAGTTCGACACCTCGTCGCCTGCCTACAACATCCCGCTCGCGATTCGCCTCACCGGCGCACTGGATCTCGGTGCGCTGCAGGCGGCCATCGCGGACGTCGTCGAGCGGCACGAGAGCCTGCGGACCTACTTCCCGACCGTGGGCACAGGTCCGATCCAGCAGATCGTGCCTGCGGCAGAGGTTGTTCCGGACCTCGCGCCGATCGTCGTCGCCGACGAGACCGACCTGCGTGCACAACTCGAAACCCACCTCACCGGCGGTTTCGATGTGACGCAGCAGGTTCCGGTCCGTGCCGCCCTCTACCAGGTCAGCCCTGAAGAGCACGTCTTCGCGATGGTGGTTCACCACATCTGCGCCGACGGTTTCTCGATGGCACCGCTGGCACGCGACGTCATGACCGCGTACGTTTCGCGGTCGCAGGATTGCGCACCCGGTTGGGCGCCGTTGGCCGTGCAGTACGCCGATTTCGCGATCTGGCAGCGCGAAATGATGGGCTCCGAAAACGATCCCGAATCGCGGATCAGCGGCGAGATCGCTTCCTGGAAGTCGGCACTGGCGGGTCTGCCAGAGCTGATCGATCTGCCGACCGACCGGCCGCGCTCACCTCGCCGGTCGTTCGTCGGCGACGTCGTCACGTTCGACATTTCCGAGCAGCTGCACACCGCACTGACCGGACTTGCCCGCGAACATCATTCGACCCAGTTCATGGTCGCGCACGCCGCCTTGTCGATCCTGTTGGCACGACTGTCCGGCACCGAGGACATCGCCGTCGGCACCCCGGTCGCAGGCCGCGGCGAGGCCGCACTCGACGACTTGGTCGGCATGTTCGTCAACACCCTCGTCTTGCGGACGAACGTGGCAGCGGATCGCTCGTTCGCCGAGCTCCTCGACGCGACCCGCGAAGCCGACGTGAGTGCGTTCGGCCGCGCGGACCTGCCGTTCGAGCGGCTCGTCGACGTACTCGATGTCGAGTCGAATACGGCGTACTCGCCGCTGTTCCAGGTTCTGCTCGAATTCCAGAACAACGAGCAGGCCCACCTCGAGCTGCCGGGATTGACAGTGGACGCAGTCGATTTCGAACTCGGAGTGTCGAAATTCGATCTCCAGCTGACCTTGTCGGAGCGCTACGACTCCGCTGGTCAGCCCGCCGGAATGGACGCCGCATTCACCTTCGCGACGGACCTCTTCGATTCGGCAACGGTCCGTGGCTTCGCCGACCGGTTCCTCCGGGTGCTCGGCGCGATCACAGTGGACCCGACCGCTCCGGTCGGCGACATCGAGATCACCGACGCTGCCGAGCGTCAGGCGATGCTCACCGAATGGAACGCCCCGAGCGTCGACGTCGAATCTGCGCATTTGGCCGAACTGTTCACGCGCGCCGTGGCCAAGGATCCCATGGCCATCGCCGTTGTGTCGGAGAACATTTCGCTGACCTACGCCGAACTCGAAGCCCGCACGAACCGGCTGGCGCGCAGACTCATCGAACTCGGCGTCGGACCCGACACCTTGGTCGCCGTCGCCCTGCCGCGTTCCAACGACTTGATCGTCGCGCTGCTGGCGGTCATCAAGGCCGGCGGTGGTTACCTGCCCATCGACGTCATGTACCCGCACGACCGGCTCGCCTTCATGCTCGCGGACGCAAAGCCGGTCTGCCTCATCTCGGCAACAGCGGAGCTCGCCTCGCTCACCGTCGGCGATCTGCCGACCGTGCTCCTGGACTCGCCGAATTACCGCGCCGAGGTGGAGACCCGTTCGCCCGCACGGATTACCGACCGAGACCGGATCTCGCCGCTGCGCGCAGATTCCGTCGCCTACGTCATCTACACCTCGGGATCGACCGGTCGCCCCAAGGGCGTCATGGTCGAGCACCGCAACGTCGTAACGCTGTTCGCCAACACGGCAGCACAATTCGCGTTCGACGAGACCGATGTCTGGACGATGTTCCACTCCTACGCCTTCGACTTCTCCGTCTGGGAGTTGTGGGGACCGCTGCTGCACGGCGGCAAGCTCGTCGTCGTCGACTACTACACGGCCCGCTCGCCGGAAGCGTTCCTGGAACTGCTCGTTCGCGAACGCGTCACGGTCCTGAACCAGACGCCGACGGCGTTCTACCAGCTGGCCGAGGCCGACCGCGCCGCCGGCAATTCCGACCTGGCGTTGCGCTACATCGTCTTCGGCGGCGAGGCACTCGACCTCGGTCAGCTCGCCCGCTGGTACGACCGCCACGATGAGAACAGCCCGACGCTGGTCAACATGTACGGCATCACCGAGACCACGGTGCACGTCAGCCACCTGGCGTTGACCAAGGAATTCGCCGCTGCGGCCGCAGCCAGCGTCATCGGTCGGGCGATCCCGGGCTTGCGGGTCTCGGTCCTCGATCAGCGCCTCCACCCGGTTCCGATCGGGGTCAAGGGCGAAATGTACGTCTCGGGCGCGCAATTGACCCGCGGCTACCTCGGTCGGCATGCGCTGTCGGCCAGTCGCTTCGTCGCAGACCCCACCGGCGCACCGGGCGAGCGGATGTACCGCACCGGTGACGTCGCCCGCTGGAACTCCGACGGCCGATTGGAATACCTGGGCCGCAGCGACTTCCAGGTCAAGATTCGTGGCTTCCGCATCGAACTCGGCGAGATCGAGTCGGCGCTGCTGCGTTGCCCCGGTGTCGCACAGTCGATCGCGATCGTCCGCAAGGACGGCGGCAACTCCGACCGCATCGTCGGCTACGTGGTGCCCGAAGACGGTGTCGCGCTCGAAGGTTCGACGGTCCTCGAATTCGCAGGCCGCGAGCTCACGTCGTACATGGTGCCTTCGGCACTGGTCGTTCTGCCCGAGCTGCCGCTCACCGAAAACGGCAAGTTGGACCGAAAGGCCCTGCCCGCACCGGACTTCGAATACATGGTCGGTTCGGGCCGTGCACCGGCGAGCGATCCGGAACAGTTGCTCGCGCAACTGTTCGTCGAGGTACTCGGCTTGGACCCGCACACCCAGGTAGGCGTGGAGGATTCGTTCTTCGGCCTCGGTGGCGACAGCATCATGTCGATCCAGCTGGTCTCGCGGGCAAAGGCAGCCGGACTGCACCTGACGCCGCGCGACGTGTTCGAGCGCAAGACGGTCGGCGGACTCGCCGAAGTTGCCGTCCCCACCGATACCAGTGGTCTCTCCGTGCTCCAGGAACTCGATGGCGGCGGCACCGGCGAATTGCCGCTCACGCCGATCATGGACTGGCTCTTGGCACGTGGTGAAAACTTCACGCGCCATTCCCAGTCCGCAGCGCTGATGCTCCCGCACGGGATCACCGACACCGTTCTGGCACAGACCATCCAAGCGGTCCTCGATCACCACGACATGCTGCGATCGCGGCTCGACCGTGACGCGTCGTCGATGACGGTCGTGCCCGCGGGTGCGATCCACGCTGCCGATCTGATTCGCAAGGTCGAGGTCGACGCCGTCGAAGGCGCCAAGTTCTTCGAGATTGCCTCGGTCGAACTGGACGACGCAGCCGGCCGGCTCGATCCCGAGCACGGCGTTATGGTGCAGTTCGTGTGGCTGGTCGCACCGACTGGCGACGCGCGACTGCTCGTCGTCGCTCACCACGCCGTCATCGACGGTGTGTCGTGGCGGATTCTGGTGCCGGACTTCGCAATTGCCTGGTCGCAGATCGTGGCAGGCGGCAAACCTGAGCTCGCTCCGGTTGGGACGTCGATGCGTCGCTGGGCGCATGGTCTCGTCGACGCAGCCCAGGCACGCAGCGGAGAACTCGAACTCTGGCGCTCCATCGTCAGCGCACCCGATCAGCTGATCGGTTCGCGGGCACTGGATTCCACGATCGATATCGGCGCGACGTTGGCCAAGGTCGACGTCGAGCTGAGTGCCGACGTGACGGCCACGTTGTTGACCGCGGTGCCGGAGGTGTTCCACGGCAGCGTGAACGACGGTCTGCTCGCCGCGCTGGCAATGGCGCTGACCAAGTGGCGCGGCAATCGGGATCGCAGCGCGCTGCTGAGCCTGGAAGGCCACGGCCGCGAGGACCACATCGTCCCGGGCGCCGACCTTGCCCGCACGATCGGCTGGTTCACCACGATTCACCCAGTCCGCCTCGACCTCGCCGGTGTCGACATCGAGGACGCCTTCGCCGGCGGCATCGCCGTCGGTACCGCGGTGAAAGCCGTGAAGGAGCAGTTGCTCTCGATCCCCGACAACGGAATCGGCTACGGACTGCTGCGCTACCTGAACGCCGATACGGCTGATGAACTGGCGCAACTGCGGGCACCGCAGGTCAGCTTCAATTACCTCGGCCGATTTGCCGGCTCGGGCGGCCCGAACGCGGAGTGGCTGCCGATCGACACGTCAGCGGCCGCAGGCGGATTCGGTGACGCGGAGAACTCCGACATGCCGGTCGCGACAGCACTCGACATCAACGCTGTCACCCGGACGACGAGCGACGGACCGCGCCTGAGCGCCTCCTTCGCCTACCCGGCCGGTGTGCTCACCGCCTCCGAAGTTGCCGAGTTGGCCGAGCTGTGGACCCGCGCGCTGACGTCGATCGCGGGCTATGCCAACAGCTCCGGCTCCGGCGGCTTCACACCGTCGGACTTCCCGCTCGTGCATGTCGGCCAGGCCGGCATCGAACGCCTCGAAGCGGCGTACCCAGAGCTGACCGACATTTGGCCGCTCTCGCCGCTGCAGTCCGGGCTGTTGTTCCATGCGATTCTCTCCGACGAGACCGTCGACGCCTACATGGTGCAGCTGACCCTCGAACTCGGGGGAGAGGTCGACGCGGAGCGGATGCGCCGCGCCGGCCAGAGCCTCCTCGATCGGCACGCGAACCTACGGACTGCGTTCATCGCCGACTCCGACGGTGAATCGGTCCAGATCGTCCACGACCGCGTCGAATTGCCCTTCGACGTCGTGGATTTCAGTGACCTCGCCGCAGCCGACCGGGACGATGCAATCGAGCAGTTCGTCGCGGCCGACCGCGCAACCCGCTTCGACATGACCGCGGCACCGCTGCTCCGCATGGCGTTGATCAAGACCGCTGCAGACCGTTACCGGTTCATGCTGACCAACCACCACATCCTGCTCGACGGCTGGTCGACACCGTTGCTGGTGCGAGAGCTGTTGACGCTGTACGCAACCGATGGCGACGCTGCGGTGCTACCGCGCGTGCGGTCCTACCGCGACTACCTGGCGTGGCTGACCGAGCGGTCGGCGCAGGAATCACTCGGTGCCTGGCGCGACGCGCTTCTCGGCGTCGACGAGCCCACCCTGCTCGCACCGCTCGACCCGAGCCGCACCCATGACGACGTCAGTCGCGAGCACACGATCTCGATCGGCGAAACCGCAACGACCGCGCTGCGTGACATCGCTCGTGGCCGCGGCATCACGTTGAACACGATCGTCCAGTCCGCCTGGGGAATCGTGCTCGGCGCGTTGACCTCTCGCAACGACGTCGTCTTCGGCGCCACGGTCTCCGGCCGCCCGCCGCAGGTCCCGGGTATCGAAGCGATGATCGGCCTGTTCATCAACACCGTGCCGGTGCGAGTGACGCTGCAAGCAGCCGAGACGCTCGGCAGTTTGCTCGATCGCGTCCAGTCCGAGCAGGCCGCATTGCTCGACCACCACTACGTGAGCCTGCCCGCCATCCAGCAGGCCGCCGGAGCAGGCGTCGGCTTCGACACCCTCACGGTGTTCGAGTCGTACCCGGTCGATCGCGCCGGGATGTCCGAGGAGACCGACATCGCGGGCATGAAGGTCCGCGACATCTACGGCACGGACTCCGCGCACTACCCGCTCACCGTGGTCGCTTCCGCCGACAACCGCCTGCACGTGAAGCTGAAGTACCAGGAGTCGGTGCTGGATTCGGTGACCGTCGGCGAAATCGGTGCGCGAATCACCCGCGTTCTCGACGCCATCGCGGCCGATACCGAGCAGCAGTTGGCACGCGTCGGGATGCTGTCGAACACCGAGCTCGCCACGCTGGCACCGGTGCGCGGTGGCGAGGGCGGTTCGGTCCGGACGCTGCCGGAGATCTTCACCGACGCGGCAGCGATTTCGGCTCGTGCGATCGCGTTGTCCTTCGAGGGTCGGCGCGTGTCCTACCGCGAACTCGACGAGCGTTCCAACCGCCTCGCCCGCGTCTTGATCGACAACGGTGCCGGCCCGGAGACGTTCGTCGCGCTCGGGATGTCTCGCTCGATCGATTCGATGATCTCGACCTGGGCAATCGCCAAGACCGGCGCGGCATTCGTGCCGATCGACCCGCGCTACCCCGCGGACCGTATCCAGCACATGCTGAGCGATTCCGGTGTGGCACTGGGTATCTGTGTCAGCGACAGCCGTGACCGGCTCGGCGACACCGTGCCGTGGCTGCTGCTGGACGATCCGGCGTTCGTTGCCACGTGCTCGGCGAAATCCGGTAAGGCAGTGACCGATTCCGATCGACTGGGTCACATCGAACTGAGCAGCGCGGCTTACGTGGTCTACACGTCGGGTTCGACGGGACTGCCGAAGGGCGTCGTCGTCACCCACACCGGTCTGGACAACTTCGCCGCCGACATCACGTCGCGCTTCGAGGCGACGACGTACTCGCGCACTCTGCATTTCTGCACGCCCAGCTTCGACGGCGCGATCTTCGAGTACCTGCTGACCTTCGGTGCAGGCGCAACGATGGTCATCGCACCCCCGACCGTCTACGGTGGCGCCGAACTGGCGGAACTCATTGCGACAGAACGGGTCACGCACGCGTTCGTTGCCACTGCGGCACTTGCGACGCTGGAACCCGCCGAACTCGACACTCTGCAAAACGTCGTCGTCGGCGGTGAGGCCTGCCCGAGCGAACTGGTCGCACGATGGGCACCCGGTCGCTCGATGAGCAACGGTTACGGACCCACCGAGACGACCGTCATGTCCAACATCAGCGCCCCGCTCGTCGTCGGTGAGCCAATCACCATCGGTGGACCGGTCAGGGGAGTTGCGGCCGTCGTGCTCGACTCCGCGATGCGGCCCGTGCCGGTTGGCGCAGCCGGCGAGTTGTACATCGCCGGACCAGGTTTGGCGCGCGGCTACCACAACCGTGGCGCGCTCACCGCTGGACGCTTCGTCGCCAATCCATACGGCGAGCCCGGCGAACGCATGTACCGCACAGGTGACGTCGTGCGCTGGGCCAGGACGGTCGAGGGCGGGTTCACGGTCGAGTACATCGGTCGCAGCGACTTCCAGGTGAAGGTCCGCGGCTTCCGCATCGAACTCGGCGAGATCGACACCGCGCTCATGACGCACCCGGCGGTCGGCTTCGCAGTGACCATGGGCCGTCCCGGACCGTCCGGCGACACGGTCCTCGTGTCCTACGTCCACGCAACCAGCGGCTACTCGATCGACACCGACGTGCTCACCGCGGAACTTGCGGCACACTTGCCGTCACACATGGTGCCTGCCGCGATCGTGGCGTTGGACGAGATTCCGTTGACACCGGTCGGCAAGCTCGACCGCTCGGCTCTGCCTGCTCCCGAATTCACCGGCAGCACTTCTGGATACAGCGCGCCGCGCACCACGACCGAACAGGTGATCGCGCAAGTCTTCGCCGCCGTGCTCGGTATCGATCGCGTCGGACGCACCGACAGCTTCTTCGAACTGGGCGGCAACTCGCTCAGCGCGACTCGGGTGATCGGGCGGATCAACGCAGCACTCGGCATCGACCTGGCTGTTCGGGCCGTGTTCGAAGGCCCGACCGTGCAGGACCTCGCCGCGGCAGCCGAGAACGCCAACGGCGGCAGTGCCCGCCCGGCGTTGCGTGTTGCCGAGCGGCCGGAACACATTCCGGTGTCCTTCGCTCAGCAGCGCATGTGGTTCATCAACCAGTTCGACACGATGTCGCCCGCCTACAACATTCCGCTCGCGATCCGGCTGACCGGAACTCTCGACGTCGATGCACTCGCCGCGGCGGTTCGCGACGTCATCGAGCGCCACGAATCGCTTCGCACGCGTTTCCCTGTCGTCGACGGCAACCCGACTCAACGGGTTCTCACTGCGGCACAGGTTGTTCCGGAGCTCGCGCCGATCACGGTATCGGGCCCCGAGCAGTTGCAGACCGCCATCGTGGACCTCGCGACGACCGGTTTCAACGTCGCCGAGCGCGTTCCGGTCCGGGCACAGCTGTACCGGATCGCCGACGACGAGCACGTGTTCGCCCTTGTGGTGCACCACATCTGCGCCGACGGATTCTCGATGGGACCGCTCGCGGTCGACGTCATGACCGCCTACACGGCGCGGACCGAGGGCAACGAGCCCGGCTGGGCGCCGCTCGCAGTCCAGTACGCGGACTACACCATTTGGCAGCACGAGACACTCGGACGCACGGACGACCCGGAAAGCCTTGCGTCGCTTCAGCTCGAGTACTGGCGCGCACAGCTGGCCGGTGTCCCCGAGGTGCTGGAGTTGCCTGCCGATCACCAGCGGCCTGCTCAGCAGTCCTTCGTCGGTGGCCGGGTCAAGTTCGAGATCGATGCCGACCTGCACGCCAAGGTGATTTCGCTGTCGCGCGAACACAATTCGACCGTGTTCATGACGGTCCACGCGGCGCTGGCTGTGTTGCTCGGTCGCCTCGGCAGCACCGACGACGTCTCGGTCGGTACGCCGATCTCGGGTCGCGGCGATGCCGCGCTCGACAACCTGGTCGGCATGTTCGTGAACACGCTGGTGTTGCGGAGCCGAGTCGGCGACGGTGTCGCCTTCGCCGACCTGCTCGAGCACGTCCGCGGTGTCGACCTGAGCGCCTTCGGCCACGCCGATCTGCCGTTCGAGCGCCTCGTCGAGGTGCTCAACCCCGCACGCTCGGGTGCGTACTCACCGCTCTTCCAGGTGGTGCTCGCGTTCCAGAACAACGAGATGCCACGGGTGGAGCTGCCCGGACTGACGGTCGAGGGGGTCGGGTTCGACAACCCGGTCGCCAAGTACGACCTGCAGTTCAACATCTCGGAAGAGTTCACCGAGACCGGTGCCCCGGCAGGGTTCGGCGCGGCGATCGACTACGCGGTGGACCTGTTCGAGGCCGAAACGGTCCAGGGCTTCGCGGATCGCTTCATCCGGATTCTCGAAGCGGTCACGGCCGACCCGCAGGTGGTCGTCGGCGATATCGAATTGCTCGACGCCGCAGAGCTTTCCGTTCTCGCACCGGCCCGCGGTAATCCGGCCGTCGAGCTTGCGACGTTCCCGCAGCTGCTTGCCGATTCGGTTTCGATCGACCCGGACGCCATCGCGCTCGTCTACGGCGATATCGAGATGACCTACCAGGAGCTCGACGCGCGGTCCAACCGGCTCGCGAGAGTCCTCGCCGCGCGCGGTATCGGTCCGGAATCGTTCGTCGCACTGGCGATGTCGCGGTGCATCGAGTCGGTCGTCGCGGAGTGGGCGGTCTCGAAGGCCGGCGCCGCGTTCCTGCCGGTCGATCCGACCTACCCGTCGGACCGGATCGAGCACATGCTCAGCGACTCCGGCGCAATGCTGGGCCTGACACTGGGAACGCACGTGCCGGCGCTGCCCGGGCTCGTGCCGTGGCTGGCGCTCGACGATGCCGACGTCGAGGCCCAGGTGGCGTCGGCTTCGGCAGCGGCCGTCACGGACGACGACCGCACAGCCGCGCTGAAGATCTCGCACCCGGCGTACCTGATCTACACGTCGGGCTCCACTGGAAAGCCCAAGGGCGTCATCGTGACCCATCGCGGGCTGTCGAACCTGTTGGCCGAGGAGCTCGACCACTTCGGGGCGACAGCGGAATCCCGGGTCGCCCACCTGGCGTCGCCGAGCTTCGATGCCTCGTTGTTCGAATTGACGATCGCGTTCTCAGCCGGCGCCGCAGCAGTGATCGTGCCGCCGACCGTCTTCGGCGGCAAAGCGTTGGCCGATCTGCTTCGCGACCAACGAGTCACGCACTGCTTCATCACACCGACGGCGCTCGCTTCGATGGACGAGACGCAACTTCAGGATCTGCGAGTGCTCATCGTCGGTGGCGAAGCAGCGTCGGCCGAGCTGGTCGCGCGGTTCGCGCCAGGGCGGCGGATGTACGACGGCTACGGACCGACCGAGACGACCATTCAGGCGAGCGTCAGTGCCGAAATGGTGCCCGGCGAGGTCGTCAACATCGGTCGACCTGCTCGTGGCTTCGCCGACGTCGTTCTCGACACCCGGTTGCGCCCGGTGCCGGTCGGCGTGGCGGGGGAGCTGTACATCAGCGGTCCAGGCTTGGCCCGTGGCTACCACAACCGCGCCGGACTGACTGCGCAGCGCTTCGTCGCCAACCCCTACGGCGAGCCGGGCGAGCTGATGTACCGCACCGGTGACGTCGTCCGGTGGCGCAAGGACGGCAACCTCGAGTACATCGGTCGCAGCGACTTCCAGGTGAAGGTCCGTGGCTTCCGCATCGAACTCGGCGAAATCGACACGGCGCTGGCGAGCCATCCCCGTGTTGCCTTCGCGACGACGATCGGCCAGACCGGACCTTCCGGTGACACCGTGCTCGTCTCCTATGTGGTGACGACGTCGGGTGTGCCGCCGATCGAGATTCCGGAGCTGAAATCGCACGTTGCCGGTCAGCTGCCGTCGCACATGGTGCCTGCGGCGATCGTCATTCTCGACGAGATCCCGCTGACACCGGTCGGCAAGCTCGACCGGAGGGCCTTGCCGGTACCGACGTTCGAGTCGAAGGCCCATGAGCTGCTGGCGCCGGCCACGCCGATGGAGGAGACGGTCGTCGAGGTGTTCGCCGCCGTTCTGCACATCGAACGGGTCAGCACCGACGACAGCTTCTTCGATCTCGGTGGCAACTCGCTGGTCGCCACCCGGGTGATCAGCGAACTGCAGAGCCGGGTCGGTGCAGAGATTCCGCTGCAGCTGCTCTTCCTCGATCCGACACCGGCCGGGATCGCCCGCCGCGTGACCGAACTGCTCGAGTCGGGTCCCGCATCGGTCGCCTCCGCTGCCGTCGACGAGGCGTTGGGTGTGCTGGTCCCGCTGCGGGCAACCGGTTCGAAGGCGCCGCTGTTCTGCGTCCACCCCGGAATCGGATTGTCGTGGGGCTACTCGGGTCTGACCCAGCACCTCGACGCCGATCGTCCGGTGTACGGCTTGCAGTTGCCCATGATCGGTGGCGGCAAGGACTTCGGCTCCATCGAACAACTGGCTGCCACCTACGTCGACCACATCATGACGGTCCAGCCGCACGGACCGTACAACGTGATGGGCTGGTCCCTCGGTGGCGTCATCGCGCACGCCATGGCCGTCGAGCTTCGTCGCAGGGGCGAGGACGTCGCCACCTTGGCGGTGCTGGACAGCTACGTCACGCCGGACAGCGGTCCGGCTCCGACGTTGAGTGTCGCGGAGTTGCTCCGCGGGCTCGGTGCGCACGTCGACGAGTCCGAGGGCGAGCCGACCTACGAACGAGCGGTCGAACTGTTCAACGCGTCGCTGGGCCAGGTCACCGGCATCACGCCTGCGCACCTGCAACGAATCAGCGCCGGGTTCACGTCGTCGGCCGCCATGATGGCCGACTTCCGCCCGACCGCATTCGACGGCGGCATGTTGTTCTTCTCGGCGAATCACCCGGAGAGCCCGAAGCACAATGGAACCGGCCACGATCAGTCCGCTGGCCGGCACGCAAACGGCCGAACGAGTCCCGCGAGCGCCGGTGCGCACAGCAACGGCGGCGGCGGACGGCACTCGCGGACCTCCGCCCATGTCGAGCCGGTTGTGCATTCGGTGGACGAGTGGGTTCCGTTCGTGACAAAGGGGATTCACGAGTTCGCGGTCGGCTGCGAGCACAACCAGATGATCGACCCGAGCTCGCTCGCGGTGATCGGGCCGATTCTCGAGGATTACCTCGCGCATCCGGCGAAAGCGTCCTCAGGGGGACTAGAGCGTCAATCAAGACGGCCAATAAATCACTGATAGGAGAGCTCCATGAACCTGATGAAATCGTCGGCGCTGATTACGTCGACGGTGGTCGCGGCAGCATTGTTCGGTGCCGTGACAGCGCAGGCGGATCCGGCTGACCCAACTATCAACTACACGACGACCTGGGTTGGTGAGAGCACGGTCAACACGCACATCGATTCCGGTCAATTCCGGCTGGTCGACTCGCAGGTCCAACTCGTCGATACCGCAGGTACGGTCCGGGAAGTCGTGCCGACGTACTACTCGTTCGAGAACATCACCTATCCGATTGCGGCCAACATCAGCGAGGACGGCCAAAATCTGCAGATGACACCCAAGGACCTGCCGACGATGGTCAGTGAGGTGGTCGCTCGCGATCGGACCGCCGCTTGGGAGACCCTGAAGACCGAGGCAATGTCCTGGTGGAACAGCGGCGGAATGATGGCTGTCGCCGTCGGTGCGACTGTCGGCCAGGTCGTCGGTTGTATCGCAATCCTGCTCAATCCGATCGCCGGCTGCATCCTCGGCACGATTATCGGCGCAGGTATCGGAGCAATCGTAGGCGTGGCGCAAACCGGCCAGCACCTACAGCCGGCGATGATGGACTACTTGAAGACATACCAGCCTGCTCCGTAAGGGCGCGCGGCGGCATCGTTGTCGGTGACTCGTGTAAGGATCGGGTCATGCTCACGATGCTGCTGTACATCCTGATCGTGGCCGTCGTTGCTGCTGTGCTGTTCGTTGCAGCCAGCGCAGTGTTCGGCCGTGAGGAGGAACTGGCGCCGTTGCCACCGGGAACAACGCCGACCGTGTTGCCCGTCGAGGGAGTCACGGCCGCCGACGTGCGCGCGCTGCGTTTTCAACAGACGCTGCGCGGCTACAAGGCGAGTGAGGTCGACTGGGCGTTGGATCGGTTGGCAGAGGAGATCGAGTACTTGCGGGCGCAGCTACAGGAGCTGCAGGCCGAGCCCGCGGTCGATCTACAGAAGTGATGACGATCGACGATGGGCGCGTTCGCTGCCCGTGGGCGGTCGGTTCCGAGCTCTATCGGGACTATCACGATCTCGAGTGGGGCCGTCCGCTGCACGGTCGCGACGAGCTGTTCGAAAGGTTGTGCCTGGAGGCATTCCAATCGGGCCTGTCGTGGATCACGATCCTGCGTAAGCGGCCGGCGTTTCGAGCGGCGTTTGCAGACTTCAAGGTCGCTGCTGTCGCCGAGTTCACCGACGAAGACGTGACGCGGCTGCTCGCAGATCCGGGCATCGTCCGCAACCGATTGAAAGTGGCGGCGTGCATTACAAATGCACGCGTCATCGCAGAGCAAGATCTCGATCTCGATGCCTTGTTGTGGTCGTTTGCACCGCCGCCGCGTCCTCGTCCGCGCGGTGTCGGAGACGTCCCGGCAGTAACGCCGGAATCGACTGCAATGGCTCGCGAACTGAAGCGAAACGGGATCAAGTTCGTCGGTCCCACGACGGCCTACGCACTGATGCAAGCGACCGGAATGGTCGACGATCACCTGGCCACTTGCTGGGTGAACGTGTAGGAGTGAAGAGCCGCCATTTCGGTGTTTTGGGAACTCAGGTACCCGCCGATATGTGCGATAGGGAACAATGGAATTTCGAAGCTCGCCAAAGGCAGGCGAGTTGAGACGACACCATAGGGCGCGCGCACTGACGGCGCGGATCTGGAGGGAGCAGGATGGCGGCCATGAAGCCCCGCACTGGGGACGGTCCCCTCGAGGCAACCAAGGAGGGACGAGGAATCGTCATGCGGGTACCACTCGAAGGTGGTGGACGCCTCGTCGTCGAACTCACGCCCGAGGAAGCAGCAGCACTTGGTGATGAGCTCAAGGGTGTCACCGGCTAGAGACCGTTTCGGTCGCCGGCCCCGAATGCCGCACGGCACGCGGGGCCTTCTTTTGTGCCTGTTCGGTTCAGCCTGATGTTGGCCGAGGTTGCCGAACTCCTCGCTTGTCCTGTCTGCCGGTCCGATCTGGAACTCGAGCAGTCAGTTCTTCTCTGTTCCCGCGGGCACTCCTTCGATGTCGCCCGCCAGGGGTACGTCAGCCTTGTGACGGGCGCCGCCACCAAGTTCACCGGCGATACCGCGGACATGGTGGCGGCTCGCGCTGAGTTCCTCGATGCGGGCCATTTCGATGACATCGCGCGAACGGTCGCCGACATCGTGGGCGAACCGATCGGCGACCGCGCGCCACGAATCGTGGAGATCGGCGCGGGGACTGGCTACTACTTGGCGCGAGCAGTGGATCGCTCCGACGACGCGCTCGGGCTCGGCATCGACATCTCCAAGGCGGCGGCCCGTCGTGCGGCGAGGGCGCATCCGCGTGTCGCCGCGGTGGTCGCCGACGCCTGGCAGGCATTGCCGATTCTCGACGGAGCAGTGACGCACGCACTGTCGATCTTCTCGCCGCGCAACCCCGACGAGGTCTCGCGAGTGCTGTGCTCGGATGGCCTCTACATCGTTGCGACGCCAACCAGCAGGCATCTGTGCGAGCTCGTTGCGCCGATCGGGATGGTTCGCGTCGACGAGGAAAAGACGCGCAGGCTGGGCGAATCGATGTCGGCGGGATTCGAGCGAATCGACCGGGTGCCCGTCGAGTACGCCGTCGAGCTCGACCATGCTGCCGTCGGCGCCGTCGTGGGGATGGGTCCGTCGGCGCATCACCTGTCACCGCAGGTCCGCGCAGAGGCAATCGCGGCCCTGCCGGCAGTCGTCAGCGTGACGGTATCGGTGGTGGTGTCGGCTTACCGGCCGCGCTTGGCGATCACGTCGGCGTAGACGCTCAACGTCTGCCGTGCGATCTGTGGCCACGAGAATTCGGCGATCGCGCGCAAGCGCCCTGCTTTGCCCATCGCGGCAGCCATTGCCGGATCGCTTGCCACCTCGTTGACGGCTTCGGCGAGGTGTTCTTCGAACGCACGTGGCTCGTAGGAGTTGTAGTGCACGAGCTTTCCTGTTTTCCCGTCGGCGACGACCTCGGGGATGCCGCCGACGTCGGACGCGACGACCGCGGTCTCGCAAGCCATGGCCTCCAGGTTGACGATCCCAAGCGGCTCGTAGACGGAGGGACTCACAAATACTGTTGCCGCGGAGAGTATTTCGCGAATACCGGCCGTCGGCAGCATCTCGCGCACCCAGTGCACGTTGCTGCGCTGGGTACTCAGCTCCGCGACGGCAGCAGCAACTTCCGCCTCGATCGCTGGGGTGTCCGGCGCGCCTGCACACAGAACGAGAGCGAAGTCGGGGTGGAACTGCTTGGCCGCGGCGAGCAGGTGGGCAACGCCCTTCTGCCTGGTGATGCGACCGACGAAGGCAACCATCGGCTGTGCTGGGTCGACGCCGAGCCTCGCAAGGACCGAGTCCGCCGGGGTCGACGCTGGTCCGGGATGCCAGACGCCGGTATCGATTCCGTTGTGCACCACATGGACTCGGTCATGGTCGACGGCCGGGTACGCGTCGAGGACGTCGCGCCGCATGCCTTCGCTGACGGCGATGACCGCGTCCGCATTCTCGACCGCGTTGCGTTCGGACCACGACGAGATGCGGTAACCGCCGCCGAGTTGCTCGGCTTTCCACGGTCGGCGCGGCTCGAGCGAGTGCGCTGTCAGGACGTGGGGTATGTCGTAGAACGCGCTCGCGAGGTGCCCGGCGAACCCCGCGTACCAGGTGTGGGAGTGGGCGACGTCGACGTCGCTCGCGGCATGTGCCATCCGCAGCTCGGCCGACATGATGCGTAGTGCCGAGTTGGCGTCGGCAAGCGCGGGGTCAGGATCGTGCACGGAGGCGCCTTCGCGCGGCGCACCCATGCAGTGGACGTCGACGTCGCACAGGCTGCGTAGGTGCGAAACCAGTTCGGTGACATGGACGCCCGCACCGCCGTAGACCTCTGGCGGGTACTCCCGCGTCATCATCGCTACCCGCACTCGCTAAACGTAACGGACGCTCCATGGGGCGTCGCGGTGGCGGCGCAACCATGGGCCGGGATAGGTTTGCACATGTGAGGAGCCAGCCGCACGTGCTCGGGATCGTCCTTGCCGGTGGTGTCGGCAAGCGCCTGTACCCGTTGACCGCGGACCGTGCGAAGCCAGCAGTCCCGTTCGGTGGCGCGTACCGGTTGATCGACTTCGTCTTGAGCAACCTGGTCAATGCTGGTTACCTGCGGATCTGTGTGCTGACGCAGTACAAGTCGCATTCGCTGGACCGCCATATTTCGCAGACGTGGCGGCTGTCCGGCTTCGCGGGGGAGTACATCACTCCGGTTCCCGCGCAGCAGCGGCTCGGACCGCGTTGGTACACGGGCAGCGCCGACGCGATCCTGCAGTCGATGAATCTGATCTATGACGAAGACCCCGAGTACATCGTCGTCTTCGGTGCCGACCACGTATATCGCATGGACCCCGAGCAGATGGTGCAGCACCATATCGACACCGGCGCGGGTGTGACAGTCGCCGGTATCCGGGTGCCGCGCAGCGAGGCAAAGGCGTTCGGCTGCATCGATTCCGATGAATCGGGTCGGATCACGCAGTTCCTCGAGAAGCCGGCGCATCCGCCGGGCACACCGGACGATCCGAACGTGACGTTCGCGTCCATGGGGAACTACGTGTTCACCACCAAGGTCCTCGTCGACGCGATTCGCGCCGATTCGGAGAACTCAGATTCCGACCACGACATGGGCGGCGACATCATTCCGGCCCTGGTCGAGACCGGTCAGGCCTCGGTGTACGACTTCAAGGACAACGTCGTCCCCGGTGCTACCGACCGCGACCGCGGCTATTGGCGCGATGTCGGAACGATCGACGCGTTCTACGACGCGCACATGGACCTCGTGTCGGTCCATCCCGTCTTCAATCTGTACAACCGGCGCTGGCCGATTCGCGGTGCCGCCGAGAACCTCGCGCCTGCCAAGTTCGTCAAGGGTGGACTCGCGCAGGAATCGGTGGTCGGGGCGGGTTGCATCCTTTCGGCTGCGACGGTGCGGAATTCGGTCCTGTCCAGCAACGTGATGGTCGACGACGGCGCGACCGTCGAGGGCAGCGTGGTCATGCCCGGCTGCCGGATCGGCAAGGGTGCTGTGGTCCGCCACGCGATCCTCGACAAGAACGTGGTGGTCGGCGAAGGCGAGGTCATCGGCGTCGACCTCGAGCGTGACCGGCACCGTTTCGCCGTCAGCAACGGTGGCGTTGTCACGGTCGGTAAGGGCGTCTGGATCTAACCCCGTGCGCGAGTCTCACCCCCGGAGGGGTGAAATTCGCGCACAGTGTGGATCAGCGCAGATCCCGCTGTCGGAAGCCCACAAGTCCGGCGGCGATGAGCGCGGCGTCGAGGACAAGCAGCCAGGCGACGGGTACCACATCGAAGTTCCCGCCCGGCAGTTTCGGCAGGTGACCGAACGGTTCCAGGTCGAGGATCAGCTGGGGGAAGCTGGCGACCGAGCCGACGACGAGAAGGACGACGAACGCCACGAGGACCGCCCACGCGATCGGCGTGTACCGCGGGAGTAGACCGAACAGTGCGACCGTCACCGCGGCAAGCAGCCACACCGCTGGCAGCTGGACCAGTGCTGCGCCCAGCACCGCAGGGAGTTGACCGCCCACGTCGCCGACCGCGCTGCCGTAGGCGAATCCTGCTGCCAAACCGGCTATTGCGATCGCCACCGCCGGACCGAGTACCGCGAAGACGAGGTGGCTTGTCGCCCATTGCACCCGCCCGACCGCGCCCGACAGCACGGACTCGCCCCGCTGCGCGCCTTCTTCCGAATAGAGGCGCAGAGCTGCCGAGATCGCGAAAGCCGCTGCAGCGTAACCGAGCATCGTGAAGCCGAAACCGATAAAGGAGAGCTCGAGCGAATGCGGTCCGCCTGCTCGCTCGATGATGTCGACGACGGCTTGGCTGTCACCGATCTGGCCGCCGATTCCTTCGGCGACGCTGCCCATCAGCAGGCCGTAGAGGGTCAGCCCAGCGGTCCAGGCGATGAGGGTCCCGCGGTGCATCCGCCAAGCGAGGCCGAGAGCGCCACTCAGCGAGGCCGATGCGGTCGGCGCGCCGGGTCGTTCGGCGATCAGACCCGCTCCGACGTCGCGACGACTGAGCAGGGCGTACGCCGCCACCACGAGGACCACGCTGGTCACCAGCGGCAGGATGAAGACCCACCACCGTTCGTCCGCGTACGGGCGAACCAGCAACGACCAGCCCTGCGGTGAAAGCCACGACAGCTGACCAGATCCCGCGTCGCCGACCGCTCGCAAGGCATAGGTCGTGCCGAGGACGGCAAGTGCGATGCCACGTGCAGTGCGTGCGCCGGGACTCAATTGTGCTGCGACGCCCGCGACGCCTGCGAACACGATGCCCGATGCGGCCAACGCACCACCGAAGGCGATCGAACCCGCAACAGGTAGACCGCCCGACAACAGGCAGATCGTCGCCACGCCACCAGTTGCCAGGCTGGCGCCGATCGTCAGCAGCAGCGCAGCCGTGAGACCGGAATGCCTTCCGATGGCTCCAGATTCGACGAGTTCGGCGCGGCCGGATTCCTCCTCGGCGCGGGTGTGCCTGATGACCGTCAGAATCACCGCCAGCGCGATGATCGTGTACAGCGCACCGGCCTTCCAGATCGTCACCGAGCCGAGGCTGGAGCTGAAAATCGGTCCGTACATGGCGATCTGGGCGGGACTGGCCGCAGTGGACACCGCGAACTGGACGCGGTCGGCCTCGCTCGGGTAGACGGCCTCGATGCTGCCGACGTAGGTGATCGGGAGCAGGAAGCCGATCACCAGGGTCCACAGCGGCAGCACGATGCGGTCGCGGCGTAGGAACAACCGCAGTTGGTAAAGGGTGCCAGTGAAATTCGTCGACGACGGGACGGCAACCGGTCGGGTTGCGGTCGCGGTGCTCATACCGTCACCTTCTCGTCGCGCTGCGCCGAATCGTCGGATTCGTAGTGCCGCAGGAACAGTTCTTCCAGCGTCGGCGGCTGGCTGACCAAGGTCCGTACGCCTGCGTCGCCCAGTACGCGAATCAACTCGCCTAGGTGCTCGCTGTCGACCTGGCAATGCAGCGTCGTGCCCTCGATCTTGATGTCTTCGACACCGGCGATGCGGCTCAAATCACCTGGGTCGCCGAGCAATTCGGCCGTGATCGAGGTCCGGCTGAGATGTCGCATCGATTCGAGCGTGCCGCTTTCGACGGTCTTGCCTGCGCGGATGATGGTCACACGCTCACAGAGCGCCTCGACCTCGGACAGGATGTGGCTGGACAGCAGCACGGTCGCGCCGCGGTCGCGCGCCTCGGCGACGCATTCGCGAAAGATCTGTTCCATCAACGGATCCAGGCCGGACGTAGGTTCGTCGAGCAGGATCAGTCGGGCGTTCGAGGAGAACGCGGACACCAGAGCGACCTTCTGCCGGTTGCCCTTCGAGTAGGTCCGTGCCTTCTTGCGTGGATCGAGATCGAAGCGCTCGAGCAGTTCGGCGCGGCGGTCGTTGTCGATTCCGCCGCGCATTCGGGCGAGCAAGTCGATCGTCTCGCCGCCGGACAGGTTCGGCCACAGCGTCACATCGCCTGGCACATAGGCGATGTCGCGGTGCAGTGCGACTGCGTCGGTCCACGGGTCGCGTCCGAACAAGGTCGCGGTCCCCGACGAGGCGCGCAGAATTCCCAGTAGCACGCGAATGGTCGTCGACTTTCCGGCACCGTTCGGCCCGAGGAAGCCGTGTATTTCGCCTTCGGCCACTTCGAGATCGAGACCGTCCAGCGCGTTCACATGACCGAACTGTTTGCGCAGGTCGGCAACTTCGATGATGGTAGTCATGCGTCTTCCTGGTTCTCGTTGGATCGCTGGTCGACGAGTGCCTCGAACAGCGTTGAATCGGTCAACATTCCGTAGGTGTAGAGCTCCAACGCCGGGAAAGTCGTTGCGTCCGAGTACTCCCGCAACGCGTGCGTGTAATCGATCGCGCCTTCTTTGTCGGACTTCAACTGGAAGAACAGCAACATCCCGCCCAGCCCCTGCAGCGCGGCGTATCGGGCCCGCGCGGCGGGGTCACGGCTGGGGCGCAACGTCCCTGCTGCGACACCTTCTTCGAGGTAGAGCGCGGCGTTGTCCGTGAGGTGCTCGAACAACGATAGCGCCAACGCCCCACCGGCTTGGAAGCTGCGAATGATGTAGGCGACCATGGGCGCGTAGTGGTCGATCTCGGCGAGCTGCGCGATCATTCCCGCCGCGCTGGGCGAGGTCAAGAACTTCGCTTTGTCGGTCCGGATGACGTCGAGCACGTATGCGTCGCAGACCTCGCGGAGCCCGTCTTTCGACCCGAAGTGGTGGTTGACGAGGCCCGGCGACACTCCCGCCGCAGTCGCGACTGCGCGAACACCGGTCCCGAATCCTTGCTCGCCGAACACCACGATCGCCGCATCGCGAATGCGGGCCCTGGTCGTGAGGTCGGCGGTGCCTGAACGCATGTTCAGTAGTTTAAACACTCGTTCAATCGCCACGCAAGACCATGTCGTGAGTCTTTTAGGAGTCCCTGGACTCCTAAAAGACTCACATGGTCTGAGCAGGACTTTTTAGCCGCGCGAGGCGCAGAGCAACCCGTCGCCGACGGGGATGATGACCTTGGTGAGGCGGTTGTCTTCGGCAATGGCGCGCGCGGCGGTGCGGACCGCGAGGGTGGTGGCGTCGCGTTGCGTCGAGTCGGCGACCCGACCGCCGAGCAGTGCGTTGTGCAGCACGATCAGGCCGCCGGGTCGAAGAAGGCGAACTCCGTGCTCGACGTACTGGGGATGGTCGACGGGCGTCGTGTCGATGAAAACCATGTCGTAGGCGGCGTCGGCGAGGCGGGGGAGGACGTCCAGTGCGCGACCGTTGATGAGCCGAGTCCGTGGGGTCGGAATACCGCCTGCGCGGAAGGCGTCTTTCGCTGCGCGCTGATGCTCGGGTTCGGAGTCGATCGTGGTCAGGGTGCCGTCTTCGCGCATGCCGTCGAGCAGCCACAAGCCACTGATGCCTGCGCCGGTGCCGACCTCGACGACCGTCTTCGCGTCGAGCAATTGGGCGAACATGCTCAGGATTGCGCCGACCGATGGCGGAATCGGTGCAGCACCAAGGTCATCGGCTCGTTCGCGTGCAGCGACCAGTACCTCGTCCTCCACAACAGATTCTTCGACGTAGGTAAGGGTTCGCTGCGCATTCGTCTCCACGATTCGAGGTTATCGCCGTAATAGCTTCGGGTCGTCTAGGCGCGACCGACAACATTTCTCAGGGTTCCCTCAGGCTCCTCATACGCCGGGCATATCGCGGTGCGACAGTGTGGTCTCCACGGAAGAAGAACCATCCGATCACGGGGGAACAAAGCGCCCAACCGGCGAGTTGAAGTTCTTAGAAGTTAGTACGTGGTCCTGCCTAGGAGGTTTCAGCCATCCACACGGTCAATGTGGCACGCGACTATTCCACTCTTCGAGGTGAGCACGGCTCACCCGAGTCGTTGCTGTCCGGAGATCAAGAGGCCGAACTCACTGGAACCGCCGCTTTCGACGCCACCGGTGAGGAAACGGCTATGCCGTCCTGGGACGAGCTGGTTCGCGAACATGCCGACCGGGTTTATCGGCTGGCCTACCGACTTTCCGGCGATGCGCAAGATGCCGAGGATCTGACGCAGGACACGTTTATTCGAGTGTTCCGGTCGTTGTCGAATTATCAGCCAGGCACATTCGAGGGCTGGCTGCATCGCATCACCACGAACTTGTTCCTCGATATGGTGCGGCGCCGTAACCGGATTCGCATGGAAGCGCTGCCCGACGATTACGACCGGGTTCCCGCAGAAGGTCCCGGACCCGAGCAGGCGTACTACGACGCGCGCCTGGATCCGGACCTGCAATCCGCTTTGGACTCACTTGCACCCGAATTTCGCGCCGCGGTTGTGCTCTGTGACATCGAAGGCCTGTCCTACGAAGAGATCGGTGCCACACTGGGAGTGAAGCTCGGTACTGTGCGCAGCCGGATCCATCGCGGACGGCAGGCATTGCGTGAGTACCTGGCCCACCAGGCAGACAACAAGGTCGACAGCGCACTTCTGTGACACCGCTGCCCCGCGTCTGCTCGGAGACGACCAGGAGGGATTCGATGGCGCACGACCCGGGATCGGCACCGGCCCGACGCTTCGGGTCGACGGAGCATTTGGCGAGCGAGGCGATCGCCGCCTACGTCGACGGCGAACTCCGCATGAATGCATATCTGCGTGCCGCGCAGCATCTGGGCATGTGCCCCGAGTGCGCCGCAGAGGTCGAGGCGCAGCAGCAAGCTCGAAAGGCGCTGCGCGAGTCCGGTGAGATCGCGATTCCGAAATCCTTGATGGGCGCACTCGGTCGGATCCCGACCGGTGAGTTCCCGTTCTGTGGAAGCGACTTGCCCGACGAAAGTAGGCGCTGGACGCTCCGAAGGCGCAAATGAGTGGCCAGCGAACACGCGAGCGAAGCGCGCAATCCAACACAGTAGAGTTTCTGGCGTGACCTCGGAATCGACCAAGCCACAAGACGCGGATGCTGGGAACCTTCGGCCATCCGATGCGCCGGTGCTCGGGCCGCGGCCGGTGTTCCGCCCCCACGTAGACCATTCCTTCACGCGTGCGTTCGGCCGCCCGAGCGGTGTGACGGGTTCGTTCACTCCGACGGCAAGCCGGGGTACGCCCTCGCCTGACCTACAGGTTCGTCCGCCCGACCCGATTCTCGCCGAGGCGTTCGGTCGCCAGGAGGGCGATACCGAGTCGCTGCAGCGCGACCCGAACGCGAGCACCGGACCGGACGAGACGCCTGAGCCACCGGATCCGTGGCGCGACCCGAATGCCGGCGCCCAGCTCGGACCGCCCGCCCTGGAGAAGCCGGTCGAGCACGTCTCGCCGCCCGCACCCAAGCTCACCGCTCGCGAAGTGCTGTTCGGCTCCCGGGTGAAGCCGAAGGCGCTGGCGATTCTCGCCGCCGTCGCGCTGGTCATCGGCCTGTTGGGCGGTTTGCTCGGCCGATTGACCGCTGAGGTCGGTGGAGATCTGACGAGCCGGAAAGTCGCACTGCAGCAGGTGGATGCGAGCGGCGACGAGCCGCATACTCAGGTCGCGAAGGTCGCCGAAGCAGTTCTGCCCGCGGTCGTGTCGATCCAGGTCACGCTCGGCGACAACGCCGCAGGCGGATCCGGTGTCGTCATCGATGGCGCCGGCTACATCGTGACCAACAACCACGTCATCTCGATGGCTGCGACCGACAAGACCGGTGAAGCCAAGATTCAGGTGTTGTTCTCCGACGGCACCAAGGCGCCGGGGAAGATTGTCGGCCGCGACACCAAGACCGACCTCGCCGTGCTGAAGGTCGACGTCGCGAACCTGAAGGTTGCGCAGCTCGGCAAATCGGCAGACGTCGAGGTCGGTGAAGAAGTCATCGCGATGGGCTCGCCGCTCGGCCTGAACAAGACGGTCACGTCCGGCATCGTCAGCGCGCTGCACCGCCCCGTGCGGCTCAGCGGCGAGGGCACCGACACGGATGCAGTCATCGACGCCGTGCAGACCGATGCAGCGATCAACCCCGGTAACTCCGGCGGTCCGCTGCTGGACGACGAAGGTCGCGTCATCGGAATCAATTCGGCGATTCGCAGTCAGAGCGGTGGGTCCGTCGGTCTCGGCTTCGCGATCCCGATCGACACCGTCAGCAAGGTCGCACAGGCACTCATTCGCGACGGCGTCATGAAGCATCCCGATTTCGGGGTCAACGCCAGCACAGTCGTCAACGACATGACGAGCGGCGCCAAGGTCGAGAACGTGAAGGCCAACAGCCCAGCGCAGCGAGCCGGAATCGTCGAAGGCGACATCATCACCAAGGTCGGCGACCGCGAGGTCACCAATGCTGACGAACTCGTCGTCGCGTACCAGTCGCAACCCATCGATGCCACGGTCAACGTGCAACTCGTACGCGAAGGGCGCTTCGTCGATGTTCCGATCACGTTGACGTCCGACTGATGTTCAACATCGGCTGGTCGGAAATGGTGGTGCTACTGGTCGTGGCACTGGTCGTGCTCGGGCCGGAACGGCTCCCCGGTGCGGTGATGTGGGTGACGAAGACGATGCGCCAGGTCCGCGACTATGCCAGTGGCGCGACCCAGCAGCTCAAGGACGAACTCGGTCCGGAGTTCGACGACCTTCGTCAGCCGTTGTCGGAGATCAATAAGCTACGCGGGATGACCCCTCGTTCGGTCATCACCAAACACCTGCTCGATGGCGACGACTCGATCTTCACCGGCAATTTCGACCGGCCCTCGCTGGAGAAGCCCAAATCGGCCGAGATGCCCCCGACCAGCGGAAAACCGTTGAACCACAACGAGCGCCCGCCGATCGATCCTGACGCCACCTGAACAACCCCTCGTGAGTCTTTTAGGAGTCCCTGGACTCCTAAAAGACTCACGAGCAGGTCAGAGGTGGCGGGTGGTGTCGATGCTGAGCGACATGCCGGCCAGGCCGCGTTGCCGGACCGACAACTTGTCGGCCACAGCGATCAAGGCTTTGCCAGCGGCTGATTCGGGGTCTCGAAGCACGATCGGAACGCCCTCGTCGCCTGCGACGCGAACGGCTTGCTCCAGCGGGATCTGACCGAGCAGCGGGACCTTCGCGCCCACGGCCTTGGTGAGGCGATCTGCCACCACTTGGCCGCCGCCGCTGCCGAACACGTCCATGCGAGAGCCGTCGGGCATTTCCATCCACGACATGTTCTCGACGACGCCGACGACGCGCTGGCGGGTCTGTAGCGCGATGGCGCCTGCCCGCTCCGCAACCTCGGCGGCGGCGGGCTGCGGCGTCGTCACGACGAGGATCTCCGCACTCGGAATGAGCTGAGCGATCGAGATAGCGATATCGCCGGTGCCGGGCGGTAGATCGAGAAGCAGGATGTCGAGATCGCCCCAGAACACGTCCGCAAGGAACTGCTGCAGCGCGCGGTGCAACATCGGTCCGCGCCACACCACGGGAGTGTTGCCCTTGGTGAACTGCGCAATGGAGATCATCTTCACGTCGTGCGCGACCGGCGGCATGATCATGCGCTCGACCTGCGTCGGCCGCGCATCGGTGCCGAGCATCCGGGGGATCGAGTGACCGTAGATGTCTGCGTCCAGAACGCCGACAGACAATCCCTTCTTGGCCATGGCCGCCGCGAGATTGACTGTGATGCTGGATTTTCCGACGCCGCCCTTACCGGAGGCGACCGCGTAGACCCGAGTAAGTGAGCCTGGCTGCGCGAACGGAATCACCGGTTCAGCAGAGTCGCCACGCAGCGACCGGCGCAGCTCGGTGCGCTGTTCATCGCTCATGACGTCGAGGTCGACGCGGATTCTGCCGACGCCGGGGACGTCGGCGACGGCTTTGCTCACCCGGTCGGTGATCTCGGTACGCATCGGGCACGCGGACGTCGTGAGGTAAACGACGATGTCGACACTCGAGTCGGAGCCGATATCGACGCTCTTCACCATCCCGAGCTCGGTGATCGGTTTACGGATCTCGGGGTCGTCCACCCTGGCGAGGGCAGCACGAACGGCATCTTCGGTGACGACTGGCATTACTCGATCCTACTGAGCGGCCCTGGACGGACCCATCAGTGGATCTGCGGAAGGGCCGCAGCGGCAGGCACGATACCGGTTGCGTAGCCGACGGACCAGGCCATCACGTTCGCCACGTAAGCCATCGAATTGTTGTAGCGCAGAATCGCTTTGGTCTGCTGAGCGATGTCGCGCATGTTCAATCCGCCGTCGCACAGGTAGCGACCGGTCGTCAACGCGGCGTCGAACAGGTTCTGCGGATCGGCGACGCCGTCGCCGTTGCCGTCGACCCCGTACTTCTTCCAGGTTTCGGGCAGGAACTGCATGGGCCCGACCGCGCGGTCGTAGGTGGCGTTGCCGTCGAGCGCACCGTTGTCGGTGTCGTGGATGACGTTGTTGCCGTAGAGGCTGCCGTCGAGGATCGGTCCGTAGATCGGGCTCAGCAGATTGCCGTGTTCGTCGGCCTTACCGTCGTTGGCGTGCGTGGACTCGACGCGGCCAATGCCTGCGATGAGGGTCCACGACATCCCGCAAGCCGGATTCTGTGCCGCGAGGGTGGCCTCAGCGGCCTTGTAGGCGGCGACGTTGATGTTCGGGACACCGAGCGGTGACGCCTTGACGCTGGTCGGCAGCGACGGCTCGGCCGGCGGTGGCGGGGCAGGCGTGGCGACCGGCTCGTTCACCACCTTGGCGGCTGTCGTGGCGGGCGTGACTCGGTCGAATGCGGCCGAATGGCCGAGCGCGACGGGCGATACGACGTCACCGGCAATCTGCGCCGCAGGCGCCTGCGTGACGAGAGCTTCGGTGACGAGTCCAGCTGGAACGAGCCCGGTCAAGGCGATCAAAGAATTTCGCCGAATGGTCGAACTCGACTTCTTGCTGTGGCGACCCACTAGCTGATACCTCCGTTGGCCTCTATCGAGGCGCTCCGATTTCAGGTCGGAGCCGAGGGTACCCTATTTGAGATTTTTTCGTTATCTCGCCGTGACATTGCTCACGGCTGTGGCCAACTGCCGAAACTTAGGGTAGCGGCATTGCGAGCGGGAAGGTCGGAAGGGGTGGCAACTCGAACGGCAACTGCAGCGGCGGAAGCTGAAAGAGCGGTTCGGGTGCCGGCACCGGGGCCGACGCCGGACCAGGCGCCACGGGTGGCTGCGTCGGAGCCGCAGGAGCGGCCGGTGCGGCTTCCTGTGTAGGCGCGGGGCGCATGAACGGGTCGGGTGAGTTCGGCGTCGCGGGAGCCTGCGCGTTCGGCGCTGCCGGAGGCGCCTCGACCAACTGTTGGCCTGGGGCACCTGGTGCAGCAGGCGTGGTCGGTGTGGTCGGCTGCACGACTGCCGGCGGTGGCGGCGCAGGGCAGAGGATGCCGCACGGGAATTCGCCGATGCCGGGGATCGTGATCATCGGCGGCGACGTGGTGGTCGTGGTCGATGGGCTCGTGGTGTCCGTGGTTGTTGTCGTCGTCGTGGCCGCGGCCGACTCCGCGACGAGGGCCGACACGTCGATCGGCGACGTTCCCGGTGGAACGAGATCCGCCGAGATCGACACCGGCGACGGAATTGCGCCAGTGCGGTACGCCGCCGACCAGCTCAGAACGTTGGCGGCATAGGCCATCGAGTTGTTGTAGCGCAGCACCGACTGCAGTTCCTGTGCTGGTTCGCGGAGATTCAGTCCGCCCGAGCAGAGGTATTTGCCGGCCGAGAGGGCAGCGTCGAAGATGTTGTTCGGATCTGCAACACCGTCGCCGTTGGCGTCGGACGCGTAGTTTTTCCAGGTGCTCGGGATGAATTGCATTGGGCCGATTGCGCGGTCGTGCAGATTGTCGCCGTCGAGCGCACCGCCGTCGGTGTCGGTGATGACGTTGTTGCCGGCCAGGGTGCCGTCGAGGGTTGGGCCGAGAACGCGAGTGGTCGTTGTGCCTACGGCGTCGGTCTTACCGCCGCCGGCGTGGCCCGATTCGATGCGACCGATCGCAGCGAGCAGGTTCCAGCTCACACCGCAGTTGGGTTCGGATGCGGCCAGCGCCAACTCTGCGTTGCGGTAGGCGGCCAACGCGATCTCCGGAATACCGAGGGCTCCGATCGCACTCGGAATCGAGACGTCCCGCAATGGCATCGCGCCCGCGAACGACGCCGGAAGCGTCGGCGAGACTTGGTGGAGCTTGCGCGCAGGCCGAGGCGACGACGGGACCAATCCGACGGTGTTCGCGAGTTTTACGGCGCTGATTTGCTCGTGCGCGGCTGCAGACAGCAACGGGGCAGGGGTCCGCGGATCTGGGCCACCGACATATGTGCTCGCCGACGAACCGGCCGAAACCAGCCCGGCTAGAACAAGCGCGGAAACTGTTATCGGGGCCTTCAAACGCATTCGACACACCACCAGCGGAATCGTGTCAGCGGTCGATAACCGCTCTGGACAACGTTGTCCAGATTACATACCGGGGTTGGGGAGGTCTTCCGAATGAGTGAATTCGCTCGGTGCTTTCGCACGCCGCGATTTGCCGGAACCGGACCCTTTTCCAGAACTAGCGGAATTCTTGCCTGTACCTGGGGAATTGGGCGTTCGTTCGATCATCAGATCGCGTAACTCATCCAGTTCTCGACGCAAATAGTCACGGGTCGTTACCTCACCGATAGCAATTCGTAATGAAGCGAGTTCGCGAGCGAGGAACTCGGTATCTGCTTTCGTCTGCGCAGCGCGAACTCGATCCTCTTCCAACGACACCCGGTCGCGGTTTTCTTGCCGGTTCTGGGCCAGCAAGATCAGCGGTGCGGCGTATGCCGCCTGAGTGGAAAATGCGAGATTCAGCAAAATGAACGGATACGGATCCCACCGGAACCGGACCGCGAACACATTCAGCAGGACCCAGACGATAACGAAGACCGTCTGAATTGCGAGGTAGCGGCCCGTTCCGAGAAATCGGGCGAACGTTTCGCCCGTACGGCCGACGGCCTCGACATCGAAGGTGAACTTGAACCCGCGCGAGCCGACGGGGGTCTCTAGCCGCTGGCGCGCCGCGCTTGCCGCCGCCTTTTCACTGGAAATCCGCTTCTCACTCACCGATGGACCCCTCGTGCTCACGCCAGTCTTCCGGCAGCAGGTGATCAAGAACGTCGTCGACCGTAACCGCGCCGAGGAGGTGGCGTTGATCGTCGACCACCGGTCCGCATACGAGGTTGTAGGTCGCGAAATATCGGGTCACCGTTGTCAGCGGGTCGTGCGGTCGCAATTGCGGTAGATCCTTGTCGAGGATCCCACCGACCAAGCTGGCCGGCGGCTCACGTAACAGCTGCTGCAAGTGGACGCAGCCCAGGTAGCGACCGGTCGGTGTGGCAGTCGGCGGGCGCACGACGAACACGAGACTCGCAATGGCGGGCGTGAGGTCAGCGTTGCGGACCCGCGCCAGCGCCTCGGCGACCGTGGTTGCGGGGTTGAGGATCACCGGCTCGGGCGTCATCAAACCGCCCGCAGTGTCGGGGGAGTGAGCGAGCAGTCGACGAACGGGCTCCGATTCCTCGGGATCCATCAATCGCAACAGCGATTCCGCCTCCGCGTCGGGCAGCTCGCCCAACAGGTCTGCGGCGTCGTCGGGATCCATTGCCTCCAGCACGTCCGCTGCGCGCTCGGATTCGAGTTGGCCGAGCAATTCGACCTGATCGTCGTCGGGTAGCTCTTGCACCACGTCGGCCAGTCGCTCGTCGTCGAGCGCGATCGCGACCTCGAGGCGCCGCTTCTCCGGCAGTTCGCGCATCGCGTTCGCGACGTCGGCAGGGCGAAGCCCCTCGAATTGCATCAGCAACGCCGAGACACCCTGGCCGGGCAATGCGAGGTCGCTCGGCGTGAGGCCCTCCACCTGCTGCCAATCGACCACTTCGAGCCTGCCTCGACGCCCGAGCCTGCCGCGATGTGGACGCACAGCGACGCGAGACACCACCCAGTCCCGAGTACGGGTCAACTCCATTCCGAGATCGACGACGATTACTTCTTGGCTGCCAAGCTCCGGGTCGTCCGGATCGTTCACGCGGACCTTCGAGTCGAGGACCTGTGCGAGCACGAGCACTTCGCCTGTTCGCTGGGCGAAGCGCCGAAGGCTGACGTTTCCGGTCATGAGCGTCACGCTGCTGGGTTCGACAGCGGTGACGCGGAGCATCGGTACGAAGATTCTTCTGTGCGTGAGCAATTCGACGACAAGGCCGATCACGCGTGGCTGTTGGCGGCCGAGCCGGATGGTGATCACCACATCTCGGACCCGGCCTACTGATTCGCCGTCCGGCCCGAGCACAACCAAGCCCGCGAGCCTCGCGGCGAAGACCTTACTTACCGCTGCCATACGCCCCAGGCTAGGCCGTGTCTCTCATTCTTCGAGACCCGGCCTGAGTGTTGGATGGTCGCTCCGCAAGCTCCGCGAGCGAGGCAGTAAACGCAGCTAAGTGCGCAGGGCGGGCAATCTGCGGGGCACAATGTAGCTATGACGAATCCACTGGGCGGTCCGAGTCGTGCTGGACAGGGGCTGCCGACGCCACCGTCGGGTTGGCCGATCGGTTCCTACCCAACCTACGCAGAGGCGCAACGCGCTGTCGATTACCTTGCGGACCAGGCTTTCTCGGTCGAGGATGTGACGATCGTCGGGGTCGACCTGATGCAGGTGGAGCGCGTGCTCGGCAGGTTGACCTGGGGCAAAGTCATTGGCGGCGGCATAGTTTCGGGTGCGTGGCTCGGCGTGTTCTTCGGCTTGCTGCTGGGTCTGTTCACCAACGGCGGGCTGTTCGGTCCGCTGGCGGTCGGCATCGTCGGCGGCATCGTGTTCGGCGTTATCTCCACGGCGATCCCGTACGCCGCGACGCGCGGTCAGCGCGATTTTGCATCATCGATGCAGTTGGTCGCCGGTCGCTACGACGTGCTGTGCGACCCCAAAACTGCTGAGGCTGCCCGCGACCTACTGGCCAAGCTGGCCATCTAACAGCTCGCGCGCGACGGCGAGCGACACCTTCTTGTGCTCCTCCGGGCTCACCTCGGGCCCAGTCCCGTCCAGCCTTCGGCTGGCGAACGACCCGAACACGATTGCCATCAAAGCAGTGCGAATCCTGGTGCGCTGGTAAAGATCTGCGTCTGCTGGGGTGAGCAGGTCGAGGATCTGGAACACCCACTCGCCGGGTTTGGGTCCGCCGATGCCTTGCTTTTCGGCGGCGATCGAGCGAATGACCGGCTGATTCTCCTGTAGCAGGCGGACGATTCGGCTTGCGTCGCCGTAGAACAGGTCGGCGAGGCGTTCGAGTATCTCGGCTTGGAACTCTGCGGAAAACTCCTGCTCGCGCGCCCAGTCCACAAGGGCGTCGATCGATTCCTTCAGCTCCTCCATCAGGCTGAGCAGGAGTGCTTCCTTGGATTTGAAGTGGTAGTACAACGCAGCCTTGGTGACGTTCAGCCGCTCGGCGATCTCGCGCAGTGAGGTCCCGTCGTAGCCCTGTTCAGTGAACAGTTCGAGGGCCACACGCAAGATGCGATCCCTCATTGAACCTTCGCTCGACGGCATCTGTGCGCACTCCTGTCCGATTAATCCCGGTTGACATCGTCTATCAGGAGATTACTATACGGCAGGTAAGTAGCTAACCGGTCGGCAAGTAAGCGTGGTGGGGAAATGGACGAAACCAAAGCCGTCAACGGCACGATCGAAGAAGGATTCCAGCGGCGCAGCCATCGCGAAATCATCACCGTCATGAGCGGGCTGATGATCACGATGCTGCTCGCCATGTTGGACAACACGATCGTGGGGCCAGCGCTTCCCACGATCGTCGGCGACCTCGGCGGTCTCAAGCACCTGTCCTGGGTCTTGACCGCCTACACGCTCGCTACCGCTATTTCCACGTTGTTGTGGGGCAAGCTCGGTGACCTGTTCGGCCGCAAGTCGATGTTCCTTGCGTCGATCGTCGTGTTCCTGGCCGGCTCCGCGCTGACTGGAATGTCGCAGAGCATGATGGAACTCATCCTGTTCCGCGGGCTCCAAGGCCTCGGTGCCGGCGGATTGATTGTCGGCGTGATGGCAATCCTCGGCGAATTGATCCCGCCCGCCGAACGTGGCAAGTACCAGGGTCTGTTCATGGCGATCATGCCCCTGGCGATGCTGGGCGGTCCGCTGATCGGCGGATGGATCACCGACAACGCGTCGTGGCGCTGGGCGTTCTACGTCAACATCCCGCTCGGTGCGATCGCGATCGTGACCGTCTGGTTCACGTTGCACTCGCCTCGACGGACCACGGGCAAGGTCATCATCGACTGGTGGGGCGCCGCGCTCCTCGCCGTCTGGGCGAGCGCACTGGTGCTGCTCGGCAGCTGGGCGGGCTCGCAATATGCGTGGGGCTCTTGGCAGATTGCACTTCTCGCCGTGATCGGAGTCGTAGCGTTCGTCGCTTTCGTCGCCGTCGAACAGCGTGTGAGCGAACCGATCCTGCCGTTGCACGTGTTCTCCAACCGGAACTTCGCGTTGGCGGGCGGGCTGTCGTTCTTGGTCGGCTTGGCGATGATGGGCTCCGCTGCCTACCTGCCGCAGTTCCAGCAGTTGGTGCAGGGCGCGTCGGCAACCAACAGCGGCCTGCTTCTGCTGCCGATGATGTTCCCGATGATTCTGGCCAGCTTGATCGTGGGCCAGCTGACCTCGCGGATCGGCAAGATCCGGATTTTCCCGATCATCGGCGGCGTGGTTCTCACCGCAGGGATGGTCTTGATGGCTCAGGTCCAGACCGACACGACGAAGCTCACCCTGGCGTTCTTCATGATCGTGCTCGGTTTCGGCGTCGGCCTGCTGATGCAGCCGTCGATGCTGATCGCGCAGAACAGCGTCAGCCTGCGCGATATGGGCGCGGGCATGGGTGCGAGCACATTCCTGCGGACGATGGGAATGTCGCTGGGAACGGCTGTCCTCGGCACCGTCTACACGACGCGACTGACGGACAGTCTCACCAACGAGGCGGGCGATGCTGGTGCCAAGCTGGTCTCGGGCGGAGCGCAGTTGCCGCCGTCGATGGTGAAAACCCTGCCGGCCGAGCTGCAGAACGCACTGCATGTCGGTGTCACGCACGGAATTCAGGGCGTGTTCTGGGCGGCCGCAGCCGCCGGTGTGGTCGGCTTCGTCGTCGCCTTGTTCATCAAGGACGTCAAGCTGGCCGGCTTCTCCGATGCGCCGCAGCCCGTCGAGGCAGCGGCCGAGAAAGTTCAGGTCGCCTGACAACTGTGCGTGAGTTTGGCCCCTCCAGGGGCCAAACTCACGCACAGTGTGCGTCGGGCACGATAGTGCGGTGACCGCTGTACTCACCCAACGCGCGTTGAACCGCGCGACCTTGGCGAGGCAGCACCTGCTGGCTCGCAGCGCGACCTCGACGATCGATTTCGTCACCCACGCCTACGGCTTGCAGGCACAATCGCCCACTGCGCCGTACTTCGCCGCGTGGGCAAGGCTCGAAAGATTTGAACCGCAACAACTTTCGGACCTGATCCTCGACCGCCGCGCGGTCCGGATCGTGGTCATGCGCGGGACCGTTCACCTGCTCGCCGCCGACGATGCCCGCGTCCTGCGGCCGTTGGTGCAGCCGATCATGGTCCGCGATCTCGCTCAGAACGCACTGTACGCGGCGGGGTTACGGGATATCGATTTCGACGAATTGGCCTCGGTCGGTAGGGAATTGGTCGAGCAGTCGCCGATGACGCTGGCCGACCTGCGGCCGATCTTCGCGCAGCGCTGGCCGGACCGCGACCCGGCCGCGTTGGCCCATGGGCTGCGCAATCTCCTTGCGCTGGTGCAGGTCCCGCCGCGTGGGGTGTGGGGGCGAAGTGGTCAGCCGACACTGACGACGTTGGAGAACTGGGCAGGTAAGCCGCCCATCCTCGAGCCGTCGCCCGACGACATGCTGCTGCGCTACTTGGCCGCATACGGACCTGCGACTGTCCTGGACGTCCAAGCCTGGTCCGGGCTGACTCGTCTCGGCGAGGTGATGGAACGGTTGCGTCCGCAGCTGGTGACCTTCCGGTCGGAGTCGGGTGCCGAGCTGTTCGATCTGCTGGACGCCCCACGGCCCGACGCGGGCGTGACGGCACCGGTCCGGATTCTTGCGCCTTTCGACAACGTCTTGCTGTCCTACGCCGACCGGACCCGAATCATGGACGAGGAATACAAGAAGTCCGTGTTCACGATCAACGGCATCATCAAGCCCGCGGTCCTCGTCAACGGACGAGTCGCCGGCTATTGCGCGCTGTCGAACGCCAAAAAGGCGGCCAAGCTGGACGTATCGATGTTCACTCAGCCCGCCAAGACCCACCTCGCCGCCATCGAGCGCGAAGGCCGGCGGTTGCTGGAATTTGCCCATCCCACGGTCGAAAATCGGGACGTCCACATCCACCCCTTGTGAGTCTTTTCGGAGTCCATAGACTCCAAAAAGACTCACGAGGGTGCGGAATGCGAGGATCATTCCGTGACCGAAGACATCGTTTCAGCCGTTCGGGCGCACTTGCATTCGCAGATCGGCGGTCCTGAGCCGACCGCGGCATCGGTGACTTTCCTCGGTTTGGAGCCAATCGAGGTGCTGCGTTTCGGGTCCGATAGTGAAGCGCTCGTTCGATACGCGACGGCAGGTTGTTCGCGTCATCCGATGGGCGACCCGGGCGATCTCGTGACCGACAGCGTTCGTGGGCCGCGGGCCGAACTGGTCCTCACGCTGCATGGGGGAGCGGGCGTCGCATCCGGCGTGCACAGGACGCTCGCGGTGCTGGCTGCAGCACCCGCGGTCGAAGGAGTCATTCTGCAGCCCGATGCCTTGCTCGATCTCGGCGAACCGCTGTGGAAGGACTCACCGTTCACAGCGGCCCTCTTGGGCCCGGGCGACATCGACGACTTGCCACTGGCCGAACCCGCTGAGCCGGTGCGCTTCTTCGAGGTCGCGCCGATCACCGGGACCGAGGCAGCGTGGGTGCGCTTGCGTGGTGCTGACGCGTTGCGCGAGGCGTGGCGTGAGGTGGGAATCGACATCCGCAATCCTCGGCGTGGTGCGGCGCAGCTATAGCCAATCGTTCTTGTGGAACGTGTAGCCCAACACGGTGCAAACGATGGCAATGAAGACCAGCACCATCGGGTAGCCATACGTCCATTTCAACTCGGGCATGTGCTCGAAGTTCATGCCGTAGATGCCGGCAACGAACGTCGGCACCGCAGCAATCGCGACCCAGGCCGAGATCTTGCGCATGTCCGTGTTCTGCTGGACCCCGACTTTCGCCAGCGCCGCATGGATGAGCGAGCTGAGTGCCTCGTCGAACTCTGCGATTCGCTCGGCAACGAGGGTGTGGTGGTCGGTGACGTCACGGAGATAGCGGCGAATCTCTTTCGGGATCGCGCCGTCGTAGCCGCTGGTCAACGCCTGCAGCGGCGTGGAAAGCGGGTTCACCGATCTGCGCAGCTCGACGACTTCACGTTTAAGCTGGTAGATCGGTGCAACGTCGACGCGGTTGCCAGGCGTGAACACTTCTTCTTCCATGGTGTCGACATCACGTTCGACCTGCTTGACGACCTCGAGGTAGGTGTCGACGACATGGTCGGCAATCGCGTGCAATACGGCGGTCGGACCCAGCGCGAGACGCTGCGGATTGGCTTCGAGCGCGTGACGTACGCCACCCAACCCGGTGAAATCGCCGTGCCGGACCGTGACGACGAAATCGCGGCCGATGAACACCATGATCTCGCCGGTCTCGACGACCTCGCTGATTGCGTGAACATCGTGCTCGACATATTTGACGGTGCGCAACACCAGAAACAACAGGTCGTCGTAGCGCTCCAACTTCGGGCGCTCGTGGGCATGGACGGCGTCTTCGACGGTCAGCTCATGCAGGCTGAAACACTGTGCGATGCTGGCCATTTGGCCTTCGTCGGGCTCATGAAGGCCGATCCACGCGAACCCTGCGCCGCGCTTACGGACCTCCATGATCGCGGCGGTATGGGTGAATTTGCCGGGAAGCCGAACTCCATCGACGTAGACCGCGCAATCGACGATCGCGCGCGCCGCCGGAATGGGAATTCGCGGCAGGCTCACCTGGTCCTCGGTCGGGCGCTTTCCCTGCTTGCGCAACGACACGAGCGGCGGGATGGACGGCACGCCCGAATGCTACGCCTGACAGACTGGTGAGGTGCGGATCGATATCCATACCCATTCGACTGCGTCGGACGGCACCGATTCACCTGCTGAGCTGCTGCGAGCAGCTGCGACAGCGGGTTTGGACGTCGTTGCCATCACAGATCACGACAGCACGGCTGGGTGGGTCGAGGCCGAACAGACCCTGCAGGAATTGCCGTCGACCATGCGGCTCGTCCGTGGAATGGAAATGTCGTGCACGGGTGACGGGGAGGACGGTTCACCCGTTGCCGTGCATTTGTTGGCCTATCTCTTCGACCCTGGCAACGAGGTGTTCGCCCGCGAGCGCGAACGCCTCCGCGGCGAACGTGTCACGCGGCTGCGTGCGATGGGCGAACACTTGGCCGCCGACGGGTACCCGATCGACATCGACGAGATCCTGGCCGCTACTGGTGCCGCAGCGGGCCGACCGCATCTCGCGCGTGCGCTCGTCGCCGCCGGAGTCGTCGAGAGCGTCGACGCTGCATTCGCCCATCTCCTGGCCAACAACGGTCCGTACTACGTCGAGAAGGCGGACACACCGCTGACGGCGGCGGTCGAGATGGTTCGCGCAGCAGGCGGAGTATGCGTGCTCGCTCACGCACGGGCGCGAACTCGCGGCCGACTGGTCTCCGTCGACCACATCCGGGAGATCGCTGCCGCCGGACTGAGCGGCCTCGAGGTGGACCACATCGATCACGCACCCGCGGACCGAGACATGCTGAGGTCGCTGGCCGACGAGCTCAGCCTGGTCACGACCGGATCGTCGGACTATCACGGCACGAACAAGACGGTCCGCCTCGGCGAATTCACCACCGATCCGGTCCAATTCGACAAGCTCGTCGCCGCCGCGACCGGTGTCGGCGTGCTCACCGGTGGCACCCGATGACGGATTCGTTGTCAGGCAGGCTGATTCGCGGCCTCAGCGGTGCGATCACTGCGGGGGTCATCGTCCTGACTCTCGTCGTCGTGGGTGCGCACTTTCTCGGCGACCGATGGGACTTTCCCGGCCCCGGATCGACGTCGATCACCTGGCATGTCGCGACGTCGGTCGTTGTGTTTGTGGCTCAGGTCGTCGCCGATCGCCGAAGGGGAGGAGCCTCCCTGGTCGCATCGCTCGCGGTGTTCGTGGTGACTGCGGCACTCCTGTGGACCCAATGGTGGGACTAGCCGTCCCTCTCATTCTTCGAGGCCTGGCTAGTCATATTGAATGGTCGCTCCGCAAGCTCCGCGACGAGCCGTGCCTCTCATTCTTCGAGGCCCGCCGTAGTCGTGTTGAATGGTCGCTCCGCAAGCTCTGCGACGAGCCGTGCCTCTCATTCTTCGAGGCCCGCCGTAGTCGTGTTGGATCGCTCCGCAAGCTCCGCGACGAGCCGTGCCTCTCATTCTTCGAGGCCCGCCGTAGTCGTGTTGAATGGTCGCTCCGCAAGCTCCGCGACGAGCCGTGCCTTTCATTCTTCGAGGCCCGCCGTAGTCGTGTTGAATGGTCGCTCCGCAAGCTCCGCGACTGAGCCACCCTCACCGCGGACAAGATCCGAGATTGAGATCGTTCTTACGTCCGGGTAATCAACATGACTTACGGTTGCCGATGATGGAGGTCGCGGCGTCACCGTCGCCGACCGCGACTCCATTTGCACCGACCCTCGTTGCGAACCTTTCGGCCGCGGTGGCAAACTTGGCACCACCTCAGCGCCGGCGCCACCGCCCCGAGCGCAGGTACATACGGTTTCTCGGACGCACCCGTCCCAGTCCACGATTCTCAATGAACGCGCATCGACGGTTCGAATTTGCCTAGCCGCAATATAGTTAACCCGGCCCGAATACTCGGGCCGCGAAGAGGAGTGTCATCGTGTCTGCTGTGACTGAAGCGCCAACGGGCCCCCAGGGCAACCTGTCCGCCATCACCGACGAAGATATCTTTGCTGGTCATATCGGCGGCAAGCTGTCGGTAGAACTGACCTCGCCTCTCGAGACGCAGCGCGACCTTTCGATCGCCTATACGCCTGGCGTCGCTCAGGTCAGCCGCGCCATTGCCGCCGACGAGACGCTTGCCAAGCGCTACACCTGGACCGATCGGCTCGTCGTTGTCGTGAGCGACGGCACCGCTGTGCTCGGGCTCGGCGATATCGGTCCGCGCGCGTCGCTTCCGGTCATGGAAGGCAAGTCCGCGCTGTTCAAGAAGTTCGCGGGCCTCAACTCGATCCCGATCGTTCTCGACACCAAGGATCCCGACGAGATCGTCGAGACGCTGATTCGCCTGCGTCCCAGCTTCGGCGCGGTCAACCTCGAAGACATCTCGGCTCCGCGGTGCTTCGAGATCGAGCGTCGCGTCATCGAAGCGCTCGACTGCCCCGTGATGCACGACGACCAGCACGGCACGGCAATCGTCGTCCTCGCCGCCTTGAAGGGCGCCACCACGGTCCAGGGCCGCAGCCTCGAGCCGCTTCGCGTCGTCATCTCGGGCGCGGGCGCCGCGGGTGTCGCTTGCGCGAACATCTTGCTGGCAGCGGGAATCACCGATGTGGTGGTGCTCGATTCCAAGGGCATCGTGTGCAGCGAGCGCACGGACCTGACCGACGTCAAGACCGATCTCGCAGCACGGACGAACCCACAGGGTCGCTCGGGCGGGGCCGCCGAGGCACTCGAAGGTGCGGACGTCTTCCTCGGTGTTTCGGCAGGCAAGATTCCAGAGGATCTGATTGCATCGATGGCGCCGGACTCGATCGTGTTCGCGCTGTCGAACCCCGACCCCGAGATTCACCCCGAGGTCGCTCGCAAGCACGCGGCCATCGTCGCGACCGGTCGTAGCGACTTCCCGAATCAGATCAACAACGTCCTCGCGTTCCCCGGTGTGTTCAAGGGGGCGCTCGACGCGGGTGCGCGACGGATCACCGAGGGTATGAAGCTTGCGGCCGCGAACGCGATTCTCTCGGTCGTCGCCGATGAACTCAGCGTCGACAAGATCGTGCCAAGCCCGCTCGATCCGCGCGTAGCCCCCGCTGTTGCCGAAGCGGTGGCGGCTGCGGCGAAGGCCGAAGGCGTCGTAGGGCACTAAACGGCTGATTCGGCCTGGTAAACCGATACCGGTTCGTCGATTCCCTTCAACTCGCGGCTCCACGGTCCGGTGAATCGGACCGTGGGAATGTCGCCGACCGCCTTGCGGACCTCGGCCGTCACGAGAACTTGGCCGCCTTCGGCTTGACCGGTGACACGGGCAGCCACGTTCACGACATGCCCGAGCAGATCGTCCTTCGTGACGACGGCGAGTCCGGTGTGTGCACCGGCGCGAATACGGAGCGGGGTCGGTCCGGTGGGCACCAATTCGACTGCTGCGCGGACGCCCGAAGTCGGGGTCGGGAACACCAACATCAAGCCGTCGCCCAGTCGTTTGACCACTCGTCCACCCCAACCGCGGATGATCGGCAACGCGGTCTCGTGGTGGCGCCCTAATAGCTCGAGCGCAGCGGCGTCGCCGTGTTCTGCCGTGAAGCGGGTGAAGCCTTCGAGGTCGGTGAACAGGACTGCGACCTCCGCGCTGGTCTGTGCACCAGGATTGGGTGAGCGTTCGTACGCCGTGTCCCACGACAGCATCTCGATTGCGTTGAGCCCGATTGTGGCCAGAACCGAAGGCCGGCGCTCGACCGTTCGCTCGAGCAGCCGCCGCGTGACCTCCAGCGGGGGATTCGGCGGCCGGACCTGTTCGTCCGGGTGCTCGAGCCAGTCGCGATCGACAACGCCGAGTTCGATAGCAGATTTTCGGAAGTCGTCGTCCTCGGCCAAACACCTCCACAGCTTCGCGGTGATCGCCGCGAATGTTGGCGTGGATGTTGGCTTGGGCGGGCGCGGTAGCGGCACTCGGCCAGGCTATCCGTTGCTGCGCGCCACCACGGCGGCTTTGAGGGTCGGTGGCGTCCAGCGGAAGCGTCCAGTCCCCGGCACCGATGCCCACACCGCGAGCGCGAGCAATCCGTCGATGACGAGGGCAAGCAGCGCAACGAGAATCGCGCCGACCATGACGATGTCGTACTCGTAGTTGCCCAGACCGTCGAAGATGTAGCGGCCGAGACCGCCGAGGGTGACGTAGGCGGCAATGGTCGCTGTCGCGATGACCTGCAACGTCGCGTTCCGCAAGCCCCCGAGCAGCAATGGCATCGCGTTCGGAATCTCGACGCGGAACAACACCTGCAACTCGGTCATGCCCATCGCGCGGGCCGCGTCGACGACCGCGCGGTCGACGTTGGCGATGCCCGCATACGTTCCCGCGAGCAGCGGCGGGATGCCAAGCAGCACCAAGGCGATAATCGGCGGCCGCAGCCCGACGCCGATGATCAGGACCAGGTACGTCAGCACACCGAGGGTCGGCAGCGACCGCATGGCGTTGACCAGCCCGACCAGAATCGCGTCGCCCTTGCGCACGTGGCCGATCACCATGCCGAGTGGGATCGCGATGGCTGCGGCGAGAACGATGGCGAGAAAGCTGTACCAGAGGTGCTCGGCGAGCCGGTCCGCGATGCCGCCCGACCCTCGCCAGTTCGTCGGATCGGCAATGTAGGACAGTGCTTTCGAGATGTAGTTCATCGCTTGACCGCCTTCGCGGTCCGAGCCCAGGGCGTCAGTACTCGGCCGGTGAGGTAGAGCGCTGCGTCGAACACCAACGCCAACACAACGATAGCGATGATTCCGGCGACGATCTCGTCCGGGTAGTCGCGCTGATAGCCCTCGGTGAACAACTGCCCGAGGCCGCCGATGCCGATCAACGACCCGATCGAGACGAGCGAAATGTTGGTCACCGTGACCACGCGGATGCTGGCGATGAGAACCGGAACGGCAAGGGGCAGTTCGACGGTGAGGGTCCGGCGCAGCGACGTGAAGCCCATCGCAGTCGCGGCGTCGAGCACATCGGGCGCCACCGAATCGAGTGCCTCGGGCACCGCTCGGACCAGCAACGCGGTTGCGTAGATGGTCAGAGCGATGACGACATTGAGCGGGTCGAGAACTTTCAGTCCCGCGATGCTCGGGATCGTCACGAACAATGCGAGCGACGGAATCGTGAACGCGATACTCGCGATGGTCACGGTGATCTTGCGCAGCCACGGGACGTTCTGGATCGCGATGCCGACCGGCACCGCGATCGCGAGTCCGATCAGCAGCGGTACGAGCGCGAGGTACAGGTGGGTCTGCGCATAGTCACTCACCTTGTCGAAGTTGTTCAGCAGGTACTTCATTGTTGCGCCGAACGCTCCGTGCGTCGTTGGCGTGCAAGCTGATCCAGTACATCGGCGGCGTCGATTCCGCCGACGACCTTGCCTTGCGGATCGATAGCGACTCCGATTCCCGACGGCGACGAAATCGCGGAATCGAGCGCTTGGCGCAGGTCGCCGCCCGCGGGGAACAGCGATCCGCCCGCAGCGACCGTGCCATTCCAGTCCACCCAGCCGCGCGGGGCGCCGTCCTCGCTCGTGACGAGCACCCACTCGCCGGTGCGCGTTTCCAGCTCCTTCAGACGTGACTCCGTCGCCGTACGGACCTCACGAAGCGTGATGTGCCCGGCGGTGCGGAACGACAGTCCACGGTAGCCGCGGTCGCGACCGACGAAATCTGCGACGAAATCGGTTGCGGGGGAAGCGAGGACCTTCTGCGGTTCGTCGTACTGCTGGAGCACGCCCCCGCGTCCGAATACCGCGACCTTGTCGCCGAGCTTGACCGCCTCGTCGATGTCATGGGTGACGAACACGATGGTTTTGCGCAATTCCGCTTGCAGCCGCTGCATTTCGTTCTGCAGATCCTCGCGAACCACGGGGTCGACGGCGCTGAACGGTTCGTCCATCAGCAGAATCGGCGGGTCGGCGGCCAGCGCACGGGCGACGCCGACGCGCTGTTGTTGACCACCGGACAGTTGCGCTGGATACCGCGTTGCCAACGCGAGGTCCAGGCCGACGCGTTCGAGCACCTCCAGCGCGGACTTGCGCGCGGCGCGACGCGAGACTCCTTGCAGCACAGGGACTGTGGCAACGTTGTCGACGACTGTGCGGTGCGGTAGCAATCCGGCGCTCTGGATCACGTATCCCATGCCGCGGCGCAACTGCACGGCGTTCGATGTGGTGATGTCTTTGCCGTCGACGCTGATCGTCCCGGACGTCGGCGCGATCATGCGGTTGATCATCCGCATCGACGTCGTCTTGCCGCACCCTGACGGTCCGACGAACACGGTGAACGAACCCGACTCGATGGTCAGACTCAAGCCGTCGACGGCGATCGTGCCGTCTGGGTATTGCTTGGTGACGTCGGAAAACTCGATCATCCGACGGGTGTCTTCAAGCCATGATCGGCGACCCACTGTTGTGCTGCGGCTGAGGTTTCCACCTTCGCGTCGCCCGAGACAGAGTCGTTGAGCGCGATGAGGTCGTCGGTCGTGAGCTTCGCCGACACCGCGTCGAGTACCTTGACGAGTTTGTCGCTGCGCTTGTCTGCGCGGAACAACGGGACGACGTTCTGCGCGGGGAAGTTGTTCTTCGGGTCGGCGAGGACGACGAAGTTGTACTTCTTGATCGCGGGCGAGGTGGTGAAGATGTTCGCCGCCGTGATGGCGCCGCTGTTCAACTCGTTGGCCGTCGCGGGTCCGCCGCCTTCGATCGGGACGAAGTTGTCGGGCAAGATGTCGAGTCCGTAGTTCGCCTTCAGTCCGGGCAGGCCGACCGGACGTTTCTGGAATTCGCCTGGTGCACCGAATTTCACCTCTGCCGAGTGCGAGGCGAGATCGGCGATGGAGGTCAGCTTCCAGCGGTCCGCGGTGTCCTTGGTGACGACGACGGCGTCCTTGTCCTCCGCTGGCGCCGGCGTGGAGATTGCGAGCGAGTCGCCCAGCGCCTCGGTCAGTGCCTTATCCACATCCGCCGACGAGGTGGCCGTCGCATCCTTGTTCAGGTAGCGAAGGAGATTGCCGGTGTAGTCGGGAATCAGGTCGATCGAGCAATCTTCGACCGCAGGGACGTAGGCCTCGCGACTGCCGATGTTCGGCTTGACGACGACGTCGAAACCGTTGTTACGCAGGGCCTCGGCATAGATAAAGGCGATGGTCGACGATTCGGGGAAGTCGGCTGACCCGACCGCGATCTTGTTCGGATCCTTGGAATCGCACGAACCGCCCGAACTGAGCGGATCCGAATTGCCGCACGCTGCGGTTCCGACGAGTGCGAGAGCGAGAGCAGCGGTGGTGAGCCAGCGGAGCGGAGTGGCGGCCATGATGTCCTTCCAACGAGGCATTAGCGTGACAGTCTAACGATGCAATCCGTGGTCGAAGAGAAGGAATTTTCGTGTTCGTAGCTCGCTTCGGCATGGCGATCGCGGTGCTTGCCCTGGTTGCGGGTTGCAGTCTGGACGATCCCGTCCTCGATCCTGACCCGGCAACACTGCCGGTTGTCGTCGGCTCGGGGGATTCGACCTACAGCGAGTTGATCGCCGAGATCTACGCAGGCGCGTTGGCTCGCGGGGGCAGCACGGTCGAGGTCCAGGCACACCTCGGTGACCGCGCGGCGACCTTGGCCGCACTCGACAGTGGCAAGGTCACGCTGATTCCGGAGCTGACCGGCAGTTTTCTCGCCTACCTGAATCCCGCTGCCACACAAAGCAAGCCGGACGACGTTCGGGATGCGCTGAGCAAGGCTCTACCCGCGGGCTTGTCGATCTCGGACTACGCAGGTGCGCAACATCGGTCGGTGTTCATCGTCGGGGAGTCGACAGCTGCGCGATCGGTCGGCGACCTGCGTTGCGGTGAGCTGACCTTGGGATCGTCTCGCCCTGTGCCTGCTGTCGTGATCGATAGATTGCGGACCGAATACTCCTGCGAATTCCGGCAGGTCTCGTCCAAAGCTGAAGGATCTCGCGAGGGCACCGATGTCGGTGTCCAGGAACCCGGGGTCGGGTTCTCGAAAGGCGTTATCGCGCTGACCGACGACAAGTACGCATTCGCAGCCGAGAACGTCGTTCCGGTCTTTAGAACCGGGTCGCTCACGCAAAAGCAGATCACCAAGCTGAATGTCGTTGCAGGCGAACTGACTACAGACAACCTGAGTGACCTACTCGCGGACGCGAATCGTGGGGCTTCGGTAGCAGATCTTGCCCGCACGTGGCTCGACCAACACGGCCTGTGAGCAGTAGAGCTAGACGGCGACGTCGTCTTCCGTAGCCGTCCAGACGTCACGAAGGAAGACGCCGATCTCCTGGACCGCGCGGTGTGCATCTGCTACCAGCGAGGCCTGCAGTTGCGCGCAATGCCAGAGCCGGGCGTGTTCGGTGAACTCGACGTCGACGCCTGTCGTGCGGAGTGCGGACACGAAGGCGACTGCCTGCGGGTGCAGCAGTTCCGTTTGCCCGACCTGAACCAAGGTCCGGGGGAGACCGCTCAGATCGCCCAACAAGGGCGCGTACCCGATGTCGCTGGGGTCTGCGTCGCCGAGGTAGGCGGCGGCGCAGCGCCGCGACCACTTCTGCGTCAGAACGAGATCGCCCTTCGGCTCTGCGATGACGTTCGGATCCACCCACGGCGCGATCAGGGCGAGCCCGGCCGGCGTGATGGCATGCTCGTCGATCAGCCGACGAGTCGTCGCGACGGCCAAACCGCCGCCGGCCGAATCGCCGCCGAGCGCGACCTGGTCAGCGGAGTAACCGTGCCCGGACAGCAGATCGCGGTACGCGGCGACGGAATCGTCGAGCCCCGCCGGGAGCGGGTGCTCTGGCGCAAGCCGGTAATCGATCAGGTAGACCGCGGCGCCGGACTCGCGAGCGATATGCGCCGCGAGTGACCGATGCGTAGCGATCGACCCGATCGTGTAACCGCCACCGTGGAGATACAACACGGCAGTCCCGTTGTCGGACCCTGCCGTCACCTTCTCCGCCCGACGCCCGCCGAGCAATAGCTGTTCGACGACCGTGCCTGCTGGAATCAGCTGCAGGCGCGCACCGATGTCCAGCAGCGCGCGTTGTGTGCGATAAGGCAAGCGGTGGTACATCGCGACCCGGTAGAAACCGTGCAGCGCTGCGCCCGCTACGGGCAGGGGAAGATGCATGGAGCTATTTCGCCTTCGGCTTCGGAATCAGTCTGCTTGCCGCCTCGGCGACAACTCGCTGATAACGCGACCCGGTGACCCGGACGAATAGGTCGAGGGCCTGAGCGTCGAGGCCGATGAGCACGCGGCCCTTGCTGCCGCGAACGCCGTCGAGGATCGTCTTGGCGGCCATCTCAGGGGAATTCCGCGCCAATCGCTTGTTGAACACGTCGGCCATCGCCGTGATGTCCTCACCGCCGGCAGCGGTCGAGTTATTGGCGATGTTGGTCTTGATTCCGCCTGGGTGTACGCAGGTGACCTTCACCTTGTGGCCGCTGGCGAGCATCTCCATGCGCAACGACTCGGTGAAGCCGCGCACTGCGAACTTCGCTGCGTTGTACGCGCTCTGGCTCGGCATCGCGATCAGGCCGAACAGGCTCGATACGTTGACCACATGCCCGTCACCGGACTCGATCAGGTACGGCAGAAATGCCTTGGTGCCGTTGACAACGCCCCAGAAATCGACATCCATGACGCGCTCGATGTCCTTGAACTCGGACACCTCCACGTCGCCGGAGTAGGCGATTCCAGCGTTGTTGTAGATCTGGTTGACCTTGCCGAAGTGCGCATGCACCGCGTCGGCGTAGGTCAGCACAGCTTCACGCTCTGCGACGTTGAGGCGGTCGGACTTGACCTCTGCGCCCAGTGCTTCCGCCTGCCGCACGGTCTCCGCCAACCCCTCGGTGTCGATGTCGGAGAGTGCGAGCTTCGCGCCACGCTTTGCAAGGTCGAGAGCGAGTGCTCTACCGATACCGGATCCAGCACCGGTTACCACGGCCACTTTGCCGCTGAAGTCGCTCATCTAGCTGCCACCTTCTCGTTCGTTTCGTCTGCAATGACGCTGATCGGATCGACCTCGACGTCGGTTGTCGTGTCGTACGCGGCGACGTCGAACTTACGCGTCAGCTGGCGGAACTCGAACGTGAATCCTGGCCACAGCGTGGTGTTGTTGCCGTGCTTGTCGAGGTACCAACTGGCGCAGCCGCCGTTCATCCAGACGCTACTCGCCATGTCTGCCTGCAGTTCCGCGTTGTAGGCGTCCTGGGCATCCTGACGGACCTCGACGGTCCGGAGGCCTTGCTTCTCGATTGTCTTGATCGCGTCGGCGAGGTAGTTGATCTGCGACTCGATCATGAAGACCATCGACGTGTGGCCCAGGCCGGTGTTGGGCCCGACGAGGAAGAACATATTGGGGAAGTTGGCGATCGCGGCGCCCTTGTAGCCCTGCTGACCACTCTCGTCGAAGACGTCGGCCAACGACCGGCCGTCCTTGCCGAAGATGGTCTGGAATACGGGGGAGTCCGTGACGTGGAAACCGGTGGCGACGACGATCGCGTCGACCTCGCGCTCGGTCCCGTCCTTGGTCACGATCGAGTTCGAGCTGACTTCGGCGATGCCGTCGGTGACGACGTCGACGTTGTCACGGCTGAGCGCCGGGTAGTAGTTGTTGCTGATCAGCATGCGCTTGCAGCCGATCTGGAAGTCCGGGGTGACCTTCGCGCGCAGTTCTGCGTCGCGAACCTCGGCCAGGAGCTTCGCCCGTGCGATGAGCTCCAGCGGCTTCATGAAGATAGGTGCCTTCGCGAGACCGACGACCTGGACTTCGCGCGCCCAGTAGATTCCTGCGCGCGACAGGCGCTGGACGCCCGGGATGTATTTGAAGGCGAGCCGCTCCGGCGTGGTGTACGCGCGGTCGAAGCGGGGGAGCAGCCATGGTGCGGTGCGCTGGTACAGGTCCAGGCTGGCGACCTTCGGTGCGATCGCGGGGACGACCTGGATCGCCGAAGCGCCGGTGCCGATGACCGCGACGCGCTTGCCCGTGAGGTCCGCCTCGTGGTTCCACTGTGCGGTGTGGAAGATCTCGCCTTCGAAGCCGTTGATGCCCTTGATGTCGGGCAGGTTCGGCTCCGCCAGTGCGCCGACGGCGCCGACGAGGATCTTGGCCGAGTAGCGGCCCGTCGAGGTCTGGACTTCCCAGATCGCGTCGTCGTCGTTCCAATGCGCGGACTGGACGTGGGTGTTGAAGACATGCTTGTCGAGGATGTCGTGCTTCTTGGCTACGGACTCGATGTAGGCCTGAATCTCGGGCTGCGTCGAGAACGAGCGCGACCAGTTGGGATTCAACGCAAACGAGTAGGAGTAGAGCTGTGACGGAACGTCGCAAGCAGCACCTGGGTAGGTGTTGTCGCGCCAGGTACCGCCCACGGTCGCACCGCGTTCGAGGACCAGGAAGTCGTCTTTCCCTTCTTGGCTCAATCGAATGGCGGCGCCGAGTCCCGCAAACCCGCTGCCGATGATCAGCGTGTTTACGTGGCGCACGCCCTTGTGCAATTCCACATTGTCTGTAACTTCAGGACTCATGCAAACGAGCGTAGAGTTCTACTGACTGTTAGTCAATAGCTATTGAGTGGTGCTCAGTACGGGCGTGGAGGTGATGATCGATGGTGCGAATCAGGCTGGACCCAGCGCAACGGCGTGACCAGCTGATCGAACTGGGCGCAAAGATGCTGTCCATCCGCGGTTTCGACGACATCTCGATCGAGGAAATCGCCAAGAAGGCCGGTATCTCACGCGGGCTGCTCTTTCATTACTTCCCGTCGAAGCGGGACTTTCACCTTGCGATCGCAGCGCACGGCAGCGACGAGCTGTTGGCGATCCTCAAACCCAACACCGACCTCCCGCCGGTGGAGATGGTCCGTGACCTCCTCAACCGCTACGTCGATTACGTGCTCGAGAACCGGGATGGCTACACCGCGATTCTGCGTGGTCCCTCCAGCGGTGATCCCGACATGCGTTCGGTCGCGGACGAGAGCCGGAAACGCATCGTGGACCAGACGCTCAGCTTCGTGCCCCTACCGCCCGAGCAGATCACGCCGCGAATTCGGCTCGCCACCCGTGGCTGGATCGCGTTCGTCGAAGAGACCACGCTGAACTGGCTAGAGGATCAAGAGCAGATCAGCCGCGAAGACTTGATCGACATGAACATCCGCGCGTTGCCTGCTGTTGCGCTCAGTCCGGAGGTCGCAGCAGTGCTGCTGGCCGCTGCTGGAATGGACTCACAGGTGCCGGAGAAACATCTCGGGTGAGTCGAGGAATCGGCGCCAGTTACGGACGATGTCGAGGTCGCCCCAGTCGGGGGTCTCGATCCCGTCGTCGGTGAGCTCCCAGATATCGGCACCCGGGCACGCTGCGAGTACCGGCGAATGCGTCGCCATGACGACCTGCGAACCTTCGGCCACCAGATCGTTGATCGCCCCGATCAGTGCAAGGCACGACTGAAAAGACAGCGCCGCCTCTGGTTCGTCCATGATCCACAGTCCGACGCCGATCGGGCGTTCGGCGATGTAGCGCAGAAACGATTGACCGTGGCTGAGCTCGTTGAACGCTTGGTCGTCGTCCCGCGCACGACCGCCATCGGCCGCTGCGAACATCTGATGCATCGACTCGGCCCGTAAGAAGCAACCGCCGTGCGGCCGCGGACGCATGCCCCCGCACCACAGATGCCAACCAAGGTCGGTGTCCTCACCGCTGCCGCCCGTCGACCACATGGCGTCTTTGGCGGCGGTGAGCCCACCTTCCCAGCTCGAAGCGATCGCCTCGACCAGCGTCGACTTGCCTGCCCCGTTCTCGCCGACGATCACCGTGACCGGTGCGGCGAAGGAGAGTCCCTCGTCGCGCAGTTCGGCGATCGCCGGCAAGTCGAAATACCAGGCGTTCGGGTCGAAGGGGTGGGCGAGACTCTCCCTCGGACGCAATTCGACCCGGTCGAGCGGCAGCAAATCAGGCGAACGCCGGATCAATCAGCGAACGCTGCGTCGATGATCGCCTGTTGCTCGACCGCGTGCACCTTGCTCGACCCCGACGACGGTGCCGACATCGCACGCCGCGAGATGCGCTTGATACCCGTCAGCTTCTCGGGAAGGTATTCCGGCAAGTACAGCCCGAACGTCGGCCACGCACCCTGGTTCGCGGGCTCCTCCTGCAGCCAGAAGTACTCCTTGGCGTTGGGGTAGCCGTCGAGTGCTTCGTTGAGCCGGAAGCGCGGGATCGGGTACAGCTGCTCGATCCGGACGATCGCAACGTCCTCGCGGTTGTCCTTCTGCTTGCGCGCCAACAGTTCCCAGTAGAGCTTGCCGCTCGTCAGCAGGATCCGCTTCACCTTGCTGCGGTCGCCGTCGCCACTCTCGTAGGTGGGCTCGTCGAACACAGAGTGGAACTTGCCGTCGGTGAAGTCCTTCAGGTTGCTGACCACATTCTTGTTGCGCAGCATCGACTTCGGTGTGAAGACGACCAGCGGACGGCGAATTCCGTCGTGCGCGTGCCGACGCAGAAGGTGGAAGTAGTTCGCGGGAGTCGACGGCATCGCGACCGTCATCGAACCCTCCGCACACAGCTGCAACCAACGCTCGATGCGACCGGACGTGTGGTCCGGACCCTGCCCTTCGTGACCGTGCGGAAGCAGGATCACCACTTCGGAGAGCTGGCCCCACTTTGCTTCACCGGACGAAATGAACTCGTCGATGATGGGTTGTGCGCCGTTGACGAAGTCGCCGAACTGCGCTTCCCACAACACAAGTGCCTCGGGGTTACCGAGTGAGTAGCCGTATTCGAACCCCACGACCGCGAACTCGCTCAAAGCCGAGTCGTGAATCGCGAATCGGCCGGGCTTCTCGCTACCGATGTTGTGCAGCGGCGTGTACTCCGCGGCTGTCTTGCGGTCGATGATCACCGCATGGCGTTGGGTGAACGTGCCGCGCCGAACATCCTGACCCGTGAGCCGGACGCTCTTTCCTTCGTCGATCAAGGTGCCGAAGGCGAGCAGTTCAGCGAACGACCAGTCGACATTGCCCTCGTACGCCATTTCGCGTCGACGCTCGAGAACCGGCTTGACGCGCGGGTGCACCGTGAAGCCCTCGGGCACGTTCAGGTAGGCATCGCCGATGCGTTGCAGCAGCGCCTTGTCCACGGCGGTCACGAGCTTCTTCGGAAGGGGCTGATCCATCTCGACCGACTTCGTCGGCTCGGGTGTGTACTTCTCCAGCTCCCGGACCTCGTTGAACACTCGCTCCAACTGACCCTGGTAGTCGCGCAGGGCGTCCTCGGCCTCTTTGAGCGAGATGTCGCCACGACCGATGAGGGATTCGGTGTAGCTCTTGCGAACCGAACGCTTCGTGTCGATCGTGTCGTACATGTAGGGCTGCGTCATCGACGGGTCGTCGCCCTCGTTGTGACCGCGGCGGCGGTAGCAGATCATGTCGATGACGACGTCCTTGTGGAACTGCTGCCGGTAATCGACAGCCAGCTGCGCAACCCAGACGCACGCCTCGGGATCGTCGCCGTTCACGTGGAAGATCGGCGCCGCAACCATCTTTGCGACATCGGTGCAGTACTCGCTGCTGCGCGAGTTCTCCGGTGCCGTGGTGAAGCCGATCTGGTTGTTCACGACGATGTGGATCGTGCCGCCGGTCCGGAATCCGCGCAGCCCTGCGAGGTTCAGCGTCTCGGGAACCACGCCCTGGCCCGCGAAGGCCGCGTCGCCGTGCAGCATCAACGGCACGACGGAGAAGCCGCCGGGACCGTCGCCCTTGTCGAGCAGATCCTGCTTCGCACGGACCAGACCTTCGAGCACCGGGTCGACAGCTTCGAGGTGGCTCGGGTTGGCAGTCAGCGACACCTCGATGTCGTTGTCGCCGAACATCTGGATGTAGGTGCCGCTCGCACCGAGGTGGTACTTCACGTCGCCGGACCCGTGGGCAGCCGACGGGTTCATGTTGCCTTCGAACTCGGTGAAGATCTTCGAGTACGGCTTGCCGACGATGTTGGCAAGCACGTTCAAACGACCGCGGTGCGGCATGCCGATGATGACCTCGTCGAGGCTGTGCTCGGCCGCCTGATCGATGACGGCATCCATCATCGGGATGACCGTCTCGGCGCCCTCCAGCGAGAAGCGCTTCTGACCGACGTACTTCGTCTGCAGGAACGTCTCGAATGCCTCGGCGGCGTTCAGCTTGCTCAGGATGTACTTCTGTTGCGCAACAGTCGGTTTGACGTGCTTCTTCTCGACTCGCTCCTGCAGCCACTTGAGCTGGTCGGGCTCGAGAATGTGCATGTACTCGACACCGACGTGGCGACAGTAGGCGTCGCGCAAAATGCTGAGTACGTCGCGCAACCGCATGCGCTCTTCGCCGCGGAAGCCGCCGACGTTGAACTCGCGATCGAGGTCCCAGAGGGTGAGCCCGTGGGTGACGACGTCGAGGTCCGGGTGGCTGCGGAACTTGTCCTTGACCAACCGCAGCGGATCGGAGTCGGCCATCAAGTGACCGCGGTTGCGGTACGCCGCGATGAGTTCGAGCACACGGGTGGTCTTGTCGACACCGCGCTCACGCATGTCCTTGCGCCAACGGACCGGCTCGTACGGGATCCCCATCGCGTGGAAGATCTCATCGAACAGCTCGTCGCTGATCAGCAAGTTGTGGATTGTGCGGAGGAAATCGCCCGACTCTGCACCCTGAATGATGCGGTGGTCGTAGGTCGAGGTGAGCGTCATCAACTTGCCGACGCCGATATCGGCGATCCGCTCGTCACTGGCGCCCTGGAACTCGGCGGGGTACTCCATCGCACCGGCGCCGACGATCGTGCCCTGGCCCGGCATGAGCCGCGGTACCGAGTGAACGGTCCCGATCGTGCCCGGGTTGGTGAGGGAAATCGTCACGCCGGAGAAATCCTCGGCGGTCAACTTGCCGTCACGCGCGCGCCGGACCACGTCTTCGTACGCTGCGTGGAACTGCGCGAAGTTCATTGCCTCGCAGCCCTTGATCGCCGCGACGACCAGGGTGCGGCTGCCATCCTTGCCGGGCAGGTCGATCGCGAGACCGAGGTTGGTGTGCGCCGGCGTGACCGCGTTGGGCTTGCCGTCGATCTCGGCGAAATGTCGGTTCATGGTCGGCAGCGCCTTGACGGCTTGGACGATCGCATAGCCGAGCAAGTGCGTGAAGGAGATCTTGCCGCCGCGCGTGCGCGCGAGGTGGTTGTTGATCACCAGTCGGTTGTCGATCATCAGCTTGGCCGGGATGGCGCGGACGCTGGTTGCTGTGGGGATGCTCAGCGACGCCGACATGTTCTTGACGATCGCCGCAGCGCCACCACGCAGGATCTTGTTCTCGTCGCCGGTTGCCGCACCGGGCTGTGTCGGTGCGGTGGGCTTCGCGGCGTTCGACGCAGGCGCAGGCGCACTCTTCGGTGCGGGCTTCTCGGGTGGAGCAGACTTCGGAGCTTCTTGCGGCGCAGCGGCTTTCGGCTTCGTGGCCGGTGCCGGGGCTGCAGCCTTCGGCTCGGCGGCTTTCGGCTCGGCGGCCTTCGGTGCCGGAGTCTTCGATTCCGCGGGCTTCGGTGCTGGGGCAGCAGCTTTCGCGGGCGGTGGCGGCGCGGCGGATTTTGCCTCGGCTTGCCCGTTGGCCGCGTCGGCGCCGTCGGGTGTGTAGTCGGTCAGAAACTCGTGCCAGCTTTCATCGACGGACGCGGGGTCTTCCTTGAACCGCTGGTACATCTCGTCGACGAGCCATTGATTCTGTCCGAACTGGGCAGTGGAGCTGCTCACGGCAGGTAATCCTCTTTTCGTTCCTCATTACCGATCTGCACGTCTATATACGAGGCTAGACCTGTACCTGAACGCGTGCGCAGAATCCCTGCACTTGGTTGACGTGTCAACTGCGCGCAGTCGAGCCGTTAACCAGGACTTGCCCGGAATCGAAGACCTCGCCGCCTTCTTGATGTGCTGCATCCCACAGCTTCGCGTACGGTCCGCCCGCCGTTCGGAGGGCTTCGTGGCTGCCGGACTCGACGATTGTGCCGTGGTCGACGACGACGATCAGGTCAGCCCGCGCGGCTGTAGCGAGCCGGTGCGCGACGATCACCGCAGTCCGTCGCCGGGTCACAGCCTTGCTCGCTGCAAGCACCACGGCTTCGGTTGCCGGATCGAGAGTCGCCGTTGCTTCGTCGAGCAACAACAGGTCCGGGTCGACCAATTCGGCGCGGGCGAGGGCGACCAGTTGGCGTTGCCCGGCAGACAGCCCTTGACCGCGTTCGCCGATCGGAGTTCGCATACCGGCCGGCAATGCCGCGATCGTCGCCAACGCACCGACCGAGCGCGCCGCAACCTCGATCTCCTCGTCGGTTGCGTCGGGTTTGCCGAAAGCGATGTTGGTGGCGATATCACCGGTGAACAGGTGCGCCTCTTGTGGCACCACACCGAGGCGGGCGCGGTACTCACCGAGTCGGTAGCGCCGAACATCGACGTCGTCCACCGCTACCGACCCGGCCGTCGGGTCGTAGAAGCGGGCGAGCAGTTTGACGATGGACGACTTGCCGGCACCCGTACGTCCGACTAGCGCGACTGTCGTTCCCGCCGGAATGTGCAGATCAACATCTCGCAACGCGGCGGCGTCCTGCTCGCGGTAGCGGAACGTCACGTCGTGCATCGTGACCTCACCACGCAGGTGTCCTTCGATGGGCATGATCTCGTTCGGCTGGGCATCCTCGAGCGAGGTGGGCGTTCGCAGCAACTCGCCGATCCGCCGAAGGCCCACCGCTGCCTGCTGGTAGCCGTCGAACACTTGCGAAAGCTGTTGGATCGGCACGAACAGCAGGCCGAGGTAGAGGACGAAGGCAACGAGTGTGCCGGGCGTCGTTGTCCCCTCGGCCACGTGCCGGGCGCCGACGTAGACCACTGCAGCCAGCGCGAGATCCGAAAGCAGCGCGATGAACGGAAAGTAGATCGAGATCGCTTGCTGAGATCGCATCCGACTGCGCCGGTAGCTCTCTGCACGTTCGGCAAACCGCTGCGCCGCGAAATCTTCGCGGCGATACGCCTGAGACGCGCGCAGGCCCGCGATGTTCTCCTGGAAGTCGGCGTTGACGATCGAGATTCGTTCCCGAGACGTCGTGTACGCCGCCGACGAGAGCCGGCGGAACACCACAGTGGCAACGAGCAGCGGCGGGATCACCATCACCGCGACAAGTCCGAGCGATAGGTCGGTGACCAGCAGGGCGACGGACACGCCGCCGAGAACTGCCACGCTCAGCACAGCGGTCGACAGTCCGGTCTGGAGAAAGGTCGACAACGCATCGACGTCGGTGGTCATGCGGGTCATGATTCGGCCGGACAGTTCGCGTTCGTAGTAATCGAGACCGAGCCGCTGCAGATGCGCATAGCTGCGGACGCGGAGTCCGAACAACACACGCTCGCCGGCGCGCGCGGAGATCAACGTTGTAGCCGCAACGACGAACCAGTCGATGAGCACGAGGACCGCACCGAGTGCGCTCGCCTCCCACAACGCCGACGCCTGACCGAGCGAAACACCGTGGTCGATGGCGTAGCGCACGATGGACGGAAAGGCGATGACGATCGCCGAATCGATTGCCAGACACGCGACGACGGCGGCCAACAGCCAGCGCACCGGCCTGAGCATCTTCGACAACGCGAACTCGGGATCGGGCTGACGGAGTGCGGCGGTATCCAAGCCCGGTTGCTCGGTTGCAGGTGGTAGCGCGGCGATGGCCGCGAGCATGGCCGGCGTAGGCGGCATCGAGCCGACCGCCGCTGAGACCGGTCCGCTGAAACCAGGGGGAGCGGTCGTCTCTTTCGTGGCCGGGAGATCGATCTGCTGCTCAGGCCAGAGTTCTGGGTTGGCTGCTACGCCGGCCGCTCCCAACTCCACCACGCGATCGGCGAAGGCCAGCGTCGAATTTCGGTGGGCGAGAATGATCGTCGTTCTAAAGCTGTCGGCCGGCAGTGCGGCAAAGATCGCGGCCTCGGTCGTCGCGTCGACCGCAGAGGTCGCGTCGTCGAGGATCAGTACCCGCGGCTCGACGAGCAGTGCGCGGGCCAGTGCGATGCGTTGGCGTTGGCCGCCGGAGAGCGTCAACCCTCGCTCACCGATGACCGTGTCGTAGCCGTCGGCAAGCTCGGAAATGAAGTCGTCGGCCGCGGCGATCTTTGCGACCCTGCGGATTTCCTCCGTCGTCGCGTCGGGCTTGCCCAGCGCGATGTTCGCGGCGACGGTGTCGGAGAACAGGAACGGTTCGTCGAACACGATGCCTATCGCCGCGCGCAACTGGTCCGCTGCGACCTCGGCAATATCGACCTCGGAGCCGCCCGGTCCGGTCAATACGACTGCGCCGCTGCGCGGGGCGTAGAAGCGCGGCAGCAGCAACGACAATGCCGTCTTCCCCGAACCCGCCGGACCGACGATCGCGACAGTTTCACCCGGCGCAACGGTGAGGTTCAGACCGCGCAGGACGTCGTGCTCAGGATCGAAACCGAAACTGACGTTGCGAAAGTCCACACCGAGCGGACCATGCGGCACGTCGACAGGGGAGTGCGGGTCGGCGACCGTCGGCACGGTGTCGATCACCTCGAAGACCCTGTCGACCGCAGCGCGGGCAAGCTGGGCCAGCACGACGACCGACGACAAGACTCGCGTCGTACTCGTCATCGTGGCTGTATAGGCCGCGAACGCGAGAAATGTGCCGACCGTGATGTTTCCGTGCAAGGCAAGGAAGCCGCCGAAGGCCACGACGGCCACGAGGCCGAACTCGGGGAGGACCGTCATCGTCGGCGCGAACCGCGAATTGATGAATGCGGCGCGCATCCGCTCGGCGTAGAGCGTCCGGCCGAGTTGTTCGAGCCGGTCGGTCACGCGACGCTCCTGGCCGAACCCCTTTACGACGCGCACCCCGGTGACTGTCTCTTCGACGTGCTGCGCAAGGTCCGCCGCGCGCTGCTGTGCCGACCACGTCGCCGCATGCACCGTCGGCCGGACTTTGTAAACGATCAGCGCGACTGCCGGAACGATCAGCAGCGCGACCACCGTGAGCAACGGACTGAGCACTGTCATGACCGCGACCGCAAGACCGAACTGCAGCAACGCACCCGCCGACAGCGGCACCATCGCGAGCAAACCCTGGACCAATTGCAGGTCCGAGATCGATCGAGACACAACCTGGCCGGTGCGAATTCGGTCCTGACCGTGGCCGTCCAGGCGCTGGAGCGACGACAACAGCGATAGCCGCAGATCGTGCTGGACGCCGAGCGACATTCGTCCGGCAAGCATCCGCCGCCCGTACTGGCACGCGAACCGAACGACGGCCAACACGGCTAGCAAGGCCGCCACTGCGCCGATCTTTTCGACGGCACCTGCTCCCGCAGCATCGACGGCAGTCTTGGTGAGCAGCGGACCGACGATCTCGATCAACGCTCCGACTGCCGTGGCCGCCAACGCCCCGATCGTGACTCCGCGATGGGCCCAGCACTGGCCCCACAGCCTGCGTATCCACCCGTCGTCGCTCATCGTTTTCCACCGTAGACCGACGCTCCGACACCCCCACCCTCGTGAGTCTTTTAGGAGTCCCTGGACTCCTAAAAGACTCACGACCCGTCAACTCACGTGACGTCTCGGGTCCGCGCTACCAACCAGCCGGCACCGACGAATACGACGGCGTAGATGAACATGAGAATCGGTGGAATCGGCCAGGGTGGAAAGAGATCCGTTTCCTCGGCGTTGCCGCCGATCATCGTGCCGAAGGTGGTGAACAGCGGCAGCCAATAGCGCACGGGGTCGGCGCCGAGCCCGGCAAGGATCGTGCCAAGGACGAGGTCACCGATCGGGCCCGCCGTCACGACGAGGACGGCCGCGAGGCTCGACCCGAACAGCATGCCGAACCCGGCGCCGATCACGCCCCAGCACACGATGACGTAGAGACCGAGTGCGAGCGATGCGAGGACGTCGCCGTCGAATGTGGCGTCGCCGGTCGAGAACACGAATACGACGAGCACGCTGACGATCTCGATCACGAGTCCGTAGAAGAGGGCGAACGCGGCAGTGACGAGAATTTTCGCGCCGAGTACGCCGTCGCGACCGGAGGCGGTCAGGAAGGTCGGGGTCAGCGTCTTGTGCGCGAATTCCGTGCCGGCGTTGAGCGCGCCGAAAAGTCCGGCGAACATGATCGTCGTGAAGACGGCGACGATGAGTCCGGCGAAGGCGGCGACGGCGATGAGTTCGTTGCTCTGAAAATCGTCGGTGTCGCGTAATACGCTCGCGGAGAACGCGCTTGCGCCAAGCCCGACAAGCAGCGGGCCGATCATCAGGGCCCACCAGAACCGCAGTGTGATCACCTTGCGGAATTCGGCTTTCAACAGATTCATCGCGGAACTCCGTCGGTCGGACCGTGGTAGTAGCCCGGTGGTGGCGAGTAGGTCTGCGGTGGCGGTGCGTGCTGTGCAGCGAACTGTCCGGACGTCAACTGCAGAAAGACGTGCTCGAGATCGACGCTGTCGAGGGCGGTGCCGAAGACTTCGATGCCCGCGGACCGCGCAACACTGTCGATCTGCTCCTTCGTGAGTCCCGCTACCGCGAGCCGGCCGTCGGGAACCATGTGCGCGTCGGTGATGCCTTTGGCGACCAGCGCATTCGCCAACCCGAACGGGCTGGAGGCCGCGACGAGAATCCTGCTTCGATTCGCGCCACGCAATGCATCGAGCGCACCTTGGTACACCAGGGATCCGCGACTGATGATGACGACGTTGTCGACCGTTTGCTCGACTTCACGCAGGATATGGCTCGAAATCAAGACCGTTCCACCACGTTTCGCGTACGACCGCAAGAAGTCGCGGAGCCAGGCAATGCCTTCGGGGTCGAGCCCGTTTGCCGGTTCGTCGAGAATCAGGACCGGCGGATCGCCGAGCACCGCCGTCGCGAGGGCGAGCCGTTGCCGCATGCCCAGCGAGAACGTCCCGGCGCGCCTGTTGGCCACCTCGGCGAGGCCGACGAGACCGAGAACCTCACGCGCTCGGGTATCGGGCACCCCGATCGCGGCTGCGTAGACCTTCAGATGACCGAGTGCGGTCCGCTTGGGGTGCAGGCTGAGTGAGTCGAGCACCGCACCGACCGCTCGCGCGGGATCCGCGATGTTGGTGAAGGGAACCGAGCCGACCGTCGCTGTGCCGGCAGTCGGCCGGATCAGGCCGAGCATCATGCGCAGAGTCGTCGTTTTCCCAGCGCCGTTCGGACCGAGAAATCCGGTCACCGAGCCTGGGGGAGCGGCGAAGCTCAGGTTGTTGACCGCGATCGTCGAGCGAAACTGTTTGGTGAGGCCATGGACCTCGAGGTACGCGCCTTGCCACAATCCCGAAGTCACCGGGCCAGATTAGCCCGCGCGGCGAATCTCCTGGGCAACGAACGGCATGACGGCCGCAAGGAATTCGTCCGGTCTGTCCAGTTGGGGGCAATGACCGCAATCGGGAATCACGACGACCCGCCGTGCCGGTCCGTCGACGAAACTGCGGGCTTTACGTGACGGAGTCAGGACATCGTGTTGGCCCCACAGCAGCAATACCGGGACGGTCGCTTCCCTGATCATCCGTCTGATCGGCAGCGCGGCGATACTCGCGAGAACGCGACGTCCGGTTGGCAGCAGCGAAAGGACATTCGCCTTCTCGGCGTAGTAGCGATCGAAGCCGGTACGCATGACCGCGAACCCAGGCTGCAGCGGATGCCGCATCGCCCCAGCGGCGTACGCGAGGCCGATGCCGTGCCGGAGCAACGGCGACGGTATCGGAAACGCTGCTGTTCGGAGTAGCAGCTCGGTGGGCCGTGACATGACAACGCCCCAAGCCTTGGGCAAACGGTCGATACCCGGCATATCAGCGAGAACAACTCGGTCGACGAGTTCGGGGTGTGCAGTCGCGAGCGCGAGTGCGGTGACAGCACCGAGCGAGTTGCCGATGACCATGACCGGTCCGTTCGCTTCCGCGCGGAGCAACTCGCGAAGGAGTTCGACGTAGCCAGGGATCAAAGGGTCCGACATCGCTCGCGACGCTCGACCGAAACCAGGCAGATCCACGGCCAGCACGCGGAAATGGGCACCGAGGGTCGGGACTACTTTGTGCCAGGTCGCAGAGTTGTCCGCGAAACCGTGGATGAGCAGCAACGTCTGCGGACCATTGCCCGAACGCTCGACGTGGAGCGCGATTTCGGCTGTGTTGTGCGGCATCGAACATCACCTCGCTTCGACGACATTGTCATTGCAGAGGTGACGAACGTTACAGGCGCAGCGCCCGTTTCACGCCTTTCGTTATCAACTCTCAACCGCGGGTAGAGGGTCCGGATCGATGATCAGCTTCTCCGCTGGCCATCGCGCGGGAGCGGGTCCGAATGCGTTGCGCGCGTTGTTGATCACGCCTTTCCCCAGCGTGCGGTTACCGACACCGCCGATCACTGCGCCGATGCCGGCTGGGATGATCTTGCCCGCCATCAGGGCCGCACGCTTCGCGACGAAGCGGGAAATGAACTTCTTGAGCAGCGAGTCGTTCATGTCTTTGATGCCGGGGATGCGGCTGCCGAGCAGCGAACCCCAGTTCTTTGCGCCGTGCCCAGCCGTCCGTTCGACGATGTCCATCCCGCTCTCGCCGAGCGCGACCGCCAGCACGAGCGCCTTGCGGTGTTCGTTGTCTTCGGGCGAGATTCCGTGGACCGACGCGATCGCCAACGTCAGCAGGGCTGAGGCCTCCAGAAAGAAGGCGGTCTCGGCACCGGCTGCGGCCAGCGCCGCCGCGGTGCCGACGCCGGGCGCGGCAGCCGTTGCTCCAACGGCGCTACCGCTGCCGGTGACCGCAAGCAGGAACATCTTCTCGAGGCGCTCGATGATCTCGGCGGGGCTCTCGTTGGGATGTGACCGCCTGACGCGGTTGACGTACTTGTTCACAGTGGGTGCCTGGAGGCGGCTGCCGTCATCGAGCACAGCCTTCACCGCACCCTCGACCTTGTCCTTCAAGAACGCCATCGCTGCCCACCTTTTCTAAGTCGCTCTGGTCGGAAGAGAACTCTATGGCAACGAACGGACATTCCGGTCTGTTCCGCCTACCCTCGAAACTATGACCGGCGTCTCGGATGGCGCATTCAGCCTCCCCACCCCAAGGCTGCGCCAATTCGTGCGCGGCTACGAGGGATACTGGCTCTCGGGCTTCCCGCCTGGGAAACACGTCGGAATGCCGTCGACCAGCCTGACTGTGATCATCACCATCGGTGACCCGCTCGAAATCGCCGAGGCGTCGCATCCAGACCAGCACTCGACGTCCTGGACCTCGCTCGCGAGTGGCATCACCGTGGTCCCGTGCACCATCGCGCACGACGGAAACCAACACGGCATTCAGGTGGGGCTGACACCGCTCGGCGCGCGAGCGATCTTCGGGATGCCGACGGCCGAACTCGGCGCCTGGATGGTCGATCTCGACGACATTCTGGGCGCCGATGCCCGCGAGCTGCGTGACCGCGTTTCGTCGACGCCGGACTGGCGAAGACGGTTCGCGGTACTCGACGAGATCTTTTCGCGGCGGGCCGAGCGGTGTTCGATTCACGACGCCCCCATGAACCCGGCGCTCGAGCAGGCGTGGTCGATGCTCGCCGGAAACGACGGACAAGCACGCGTCGGCGACGTCGCCGAGGAGATCGGCTGGAGCCGACGTCATCTGGTGAATCAGTTCACGGCGGAATTCGGGATCACGCCGAAGGACTCGGCCAGGATTGCGCGGTTCAGCGCCGCTCATGCGATTTTGCGTCGACCCGAAATTCCTTCGCTGGCCGACGTCGCCGCAATGTGCGGATACTACGACCAAGCGCACATGGCCAGGGATTGGCGCGATCTCGCGGGTATGTCGCCGTCGAAATGGCGCGCGAGCGAGGTGTTCACATTCGTCCAAGACTCGACGACACCGGAGCTCGCAGACTTGGCGGTATGAACGAGACAGCACTTGCCCAGACAACGATTTTTCCGATCGTCCAGTACCGCGACGCGCGTGCTGCGATCCGGTTCCTTGTCGACGCTTTCGGTTTCGAAGAGGCGGCGGTGTACGGCGAAGGTGACCGAGTCGACCATGCTCAGCTGAACTGGCCCGGCGGCGGCGCCGTCATGCTCAGTTCGGGCGGCCGCGAAGGCGGCGGACTCGACGACCACCCGGTCGGCGCTGGCTCCGTCTACATCGTGATCGACAATCCCGACGAATTGTTCGAGCGCGCGGTCGCCGCGGGCGCGACGGTCAGCCGCGGGTTGCGCGACGAAGATTACGGGTCGCGGGGCTTTTCGGTCCGCGACCCGGAGGGCGTGTTCTGGAGCTTCGGGACCTACGCGGGCACCTGACCCCGTGCGCGCGTCTCACCCTTCCGGGGGTGAAATTCGCTCACAGTTTGAGACGGCTGATCCAGGCTCGGGAGTCGGCAGGGTCGATGACGTCGTCGAGTTCGAAGGTCGTTGCGGCGTACAGGGCCTTGCCACGTTCGTAAGCCATGGCGACGAGTTGGTCGAACAGTTCGGCGGGGTTGTCCGCGGCTTCGAGCTCCTTACGGAACCCCAGCCGGACCGCACCTTCCAAGCCCATGGGTCCGATCTCGCCGGTCGGCCACGCGACCGTGAACTGACCGGCGTGGAACGAGCCGCCCGCCATTGCCATCGCACCGAGGCCGTAGCCCTTGCGCAGGACGATGGTCCCGAACGGAACGGTCAGACGTGCGCCCGCGATGAACATCCGGCCGAACCGCCGGACCGTCGCCTCCTTCTCGGACTCCGGCCCGACCATGAAACCTGGTGTGTCACAAAGCGTCACAACTGGAAGGTTGTGCGACTGGCACAGGGTCAGGAAATCGGCAGCCTTGTCGGACGCTTCGGCATCGATCGCGCCGCCGAGGTGATGACTGCTGTTCGCGAGCATGCCGAACGCGGCGCCTTCGACGCGGACGAGCGCGGTAACGACGCCGACGCCGTAATCGGGACGCAACTCGAGGACCGACCCGACGTCAGCGATCGACTCGATGGCCTTGCGGACGTCGTAGGCGCGTAACCGGTTCTCCGGCACGACGTGTCGCGAGATCCGTGGGTCCGGCGCGGTCCACTCGCTGACGTCGCCTTGGAAGTAGGACAGGTACTGCTTGGCCAGCGCGACCGCGTGAGCGTCGTCGCGTGCGACGAGATAGACGACGCCGTTTCGGCGCTGGACCTCGATGGGACCGATGTCGGTAGGGCGATGGGTGCCGAGCCCGCCGCCCTCGACCATCGCCGGACCGCCCATCCCGATGTTGGCATCGGGCGTGGCGATCAGCACGTCGCATACGCCTGCCAGAGCAGCGTTTCCGGCGAAGCAGCGACCTGACACGACGGCGACCAGCGGCACCGAACCGTTCAGTGCGGCGAGCGATTTGAAGGTGTCCAGATCGAGGCCGAACGCGGCGCCGGCGTCCGTATCGCCTGGTCTGCCGCCACCTCCCTCGGCGAACAGCACGACCGGAACCTGCTGCCGTGTCGCAAGTTCCAGCAGTCGGTCGGTCTTGGAGTGGTTGCGCATGCCCTGCGTACCGGCAAGGACCGTGTAGTCGTACGACATCACCACGGCGGATGCCGCTGCCGCGCCGAAGGTTTCGGCGCCGATGGTGGCAAGACCGCCGATCAGGCCGTCGGCGGGTGTGTTGTCGATCAGGTCCTGCTCGCTACGCCGACTGCGTTGCGCGGCAAGGGCGAGTGCCCCGTATTCGACGAGACTGCCGTCGTCGACGAGGTCCAGGATGTTTTCGCGCGCCATACGCCTGCCCGTGCTGTGGCGCTTCGCGACTGCCGCGGGCCGTGCCTCGTCGAGCGTGCGTCGGTGGCGGTCGAGGACTTCGGCGAGATCGCTCCGGACGGTGTCGAGATCGTTGATCACGTTGGCGGTCAACGCAGTGTCGGTGCCGGTTGCGCGCACGATCGCGAGGACGTCGCCTGTCGTGAGGGCCTGACCGGGACGGGCGAGGACCCGGACCACTTCGGCATCGTGCGACGCCGGCTGCGCGTGCTGCATCTTCATCGCCTCCAGCACGGCGACCGGCGACCCGGTCGCGACCACGTCTCCTTCGGTGGCGATTTCGACGACGACGCCGCTGAGGTTCGTGCGGATGGCGGTCTCGTCGGCACGCAATTCGATGGTGGGGGTCGCGGCTGCCGGATGGGCGTCCAGTGCGCGTGCGGCGAGGTCGACGAGCCGGTCGCCGAGCCACGACGTCGACACCGCTCCCGGTTCGAAAGTCTTGTCGGACAGTACTGCCCGCAGGAACGCGATGTTGGTGGCGATGCCGTCGATATCGAACTCGGCGAGCGCGGCGTCGGCTTTGTCGACAAGCGCGGCGAGGTCGTCGGTGTGAGTGATCACCTTGGCGAGCAGGGAGTCGTACCGCGGGCTGAGGCGCAGCCCCCGGCGGCCGAAGGTGTCGACGCGAACGCCACGGCCGGTCGGCGGTGCGAAGGAAGTCAGCGTCCCCGCCGTGGGCACGACGTTGCCGAGTTCGTCGAACGTCTCCATGTTCACGCGAGCCTGCAACGCGAAACCGTGTGCGGCAGAACTCAGGTGGTCGGTCGACTTGCCCTGCGCGATGTCGAGTTGCACGCCGACCAAGTCCAGTCCGGTGACCTCCTCGGTGACGGTGTGTTCGACCTGAATTCGCGGGTTGACCTCGAGAAACACGAATTCGTTTCCCTTGACGAGGAATTCGACCGTCGCGAGGCCGCGGTAACCGTGCGATGAACACAACCGCGTGGCAGCGGCGTGCAATGCCTCTCGCGTCGTGTCCGAAAGGTTCGGCGCTGGTGCGATTTCGATCAGCTTCTGCTGCCTTCGCTGCACACTGCAATCGCGATCGCCCAGTGCCACCGCAGCGCTGCCGTCTCCGGCAATCTGTACCTCGATGTGGCGCGCATCCGTGAAGAGCGCCTCGGCGAACAGGTCCGAGTTGCCGAAGCCCAGCAGTGCCTCCGCCGCGCACGCGCGGTATGCGTCGTCGACCTCGGACTCGTTGTGCACCAAGCGTATTCCGCGTCCACCGCCGCCGGCGAGCGCTTTGATGACGATGCCGTCGGCATGCTCGGCCAGGAAGGCCCGGACCTGTTCGACCGTCGCCCCAGCGTCCGTTGCAGGCAGCACCGGTACGTCGGCGTCGATCGCCGCGGCCCGTGCCCCGACCTTGTCGCCGAACAGTCGCAGCGTCGCCGAATCGGGTCCGACGAACGTAAGTTTGGCGTTGGTGCACGCGTCGGCGAATTCGGCATTCTCGCTGAGGAATCCGTAGCCGGGATGGACAAGCGTGCAGCCGGTCGATGTCGCTGCGGCGAGTAGAGCCTGCTGATTCAGATACCCAGCGGGGCCGGAATCGCCCAGTGCCACTGCGGTGGTCGCCGCATGCACGTGCGGGCTGTCGGCGTCGTCGTCGGCGTAGACGGCGACGGTGTCGAAGCCGCGTTCGCGCGCGGTCCGGATGATGCGGAGTGCAATCTCGCCACGGTTGGCGACGAGGATCGACACGCGCGTCATGCGGTGTGTCCGGCCGGAACGGCTTCGGCAGGCTTCGGTGGCGCTGGGGGAGTGCCTTCGCCGAACGGGCTGCCTCCCAGGGCTTCCCGGCCGTGCGGGTCGTGCCAGTTGGCTAGGTCCGGACCTTGGGGGACGATCTGCGTCGGATTGATATTCGTATGGACCTTGTAGTAGTGCTCCTTGATCTGGGGAAAGTCGATCGTGTCGCCGAAACCCGGCGTGTGGAACAGATCGCGCGCATACGCCCACAGCACCGGCAACTCCGACAGCTTGTTCCGATTGACCTTGAAATGGCCGTGGTAGACCGAATCGAACCGAACCAGCGTGGTGAACAGGCGGATATCGGCCTCCGTGATCGTGTCGCCGACCAGGTAGCGCTGCGTCGCCAGGCGGTCGGTCAACCAGTCGAGGCGAGCGAAGAGCCGGTCGTAACCCTTGTCGTACACCTCCTGCGAGGTCGCGAAACCGCACCGGTAGACGCCGGAGTTGATGTCTTTGTAGACCAGTTCGTTGACCTCGTCGATCTCGGCGCGCAGGGCGGCCGGATAGAGGTCCGGTGCGCCGTCGCGGTGAAAAGCCTTCCACTCCAACGAGAAATCGAGGGTGATCTGCGCATAGTCGTTGGTGACGACTTGACCAGTCGGGACGTCGACGATCGCAGGAACGGTGATGCCGTGCTCGTATCCAGGGAAGCGGGCGAAGTATGCCTCCTGGATTCGTGGGATCCGCAAGACGGGGTCTACGCCGCCAGGGTCGAGGTCGAAGGTCCAACTGCGCTCGTCGTGGGTCGGTCCGCACATGCCCATCGAGATGACGTCTTCGAGTCCGAGGAGCCGGCGAACGATCACGGTGCGATTCGCCCACGGGCACGCCCGCGCTACGACGAGTCGGTATCGATTGGGCTCGACGGGGTAACCGTCGCGTCCGTCGGCCGTGATGCGGGTCTTGATGAATTCCGGCATCGAATCACTGTAGCCAACCCCCTGATTGCGACTCCGCGTGTTGTGCCCGCGACTTCCGCGCCGTATATTCCGGACGGAATAATTGGTGCGGACCATGTCGGACCGTCCCGCTAACGTCGTTCGGGTGGAGGTGATGGGGAGATGACGTTGACGCCGTTGGGTATCTCGGTGCTCGCGCTGTTGGCCGAACGCCCCATGCATCCGTACGAGATGTATCAGCTCCTCGTGCAGCGACGAGAAGACCGAATCGTCAAGGTCCGGCCGGGCTCGCTCTATCACACGGTCGATCGCCTGGCCGAGCAGAAGTTGGTCCGCGCGACCGGGACCGACAGGGAAGGAAACCGGCCCGAACGGACGATGTACGAGGTCACTCACGAAGGTGAGGAGGTGCTGAGGGCGCGAATCACCGAGCTTCTCGGCGCTCCGATCCGCGAGTATCCGTTGTTTCCGGTTGCGCTGGCGGAGTCGCACAATCTGCCTGCGCACGAGGTCGCGCAATTGTTGAAAGAACGAATAGAACTGCTTCACAACGATATCGACGAACTTGACGCCGTCGCGCAAGTAGCACGCGAACTCGACGTCCCCAGAGTGTTCTGGCTTGCCGTCGAATACACCGGAACCATCCAAAAAGCCGAGGCGAAATGGCTCAGCGAACTTGTGAGTCAGATCGACAGCGGCGAGTTGCCGTGGCTGATCAGAAGCCCCAACGAGAAGTAAGGACGATCAACATGGAGAAAGTGCTCAATCCATGGCGCGCGCTGGGCGCGCTGTGCCTGGGGTTCTTCATGATCCTGCTGGACATGACGATCGTGTCCGTCGCCAATGTCGCGATCATGAACGACCTGCGTACCGACATCAACAACGTCATCTGGGTGACGAGCGCCTACTTGCTTGCGTACGCCGTGCCGCTGCTCATCACCGGCCGATTGGGAGATCGCTTCGGCCCCAAGAACATCTATCTTGGCGGCTTGGTGCTGTTCACCATTGCTTCCCTGTTCTGCGGGCTGTCGCAGAACATCGAAATGCTGATTACCGCCCGGGTGTTCCAGGGCTTCGGCGCAGCGATGATGACGCCGCAGCCGATGGCCGTCATCACGAGGATCTTCCCGCCGGACAAGCGCGGCGCAGCAATGGGCCTCTGGGGTTCAGTCGCGGGTGTCGCGTCGCTGGTCGGGCCGATCGCGGGTGGCCTCCTCGTCGACGGACCTGGTTGGCAGTGGATCTTCTACGTGAACGTGCCGGTCGGCCTCATTGCGTTCGGAATGGCATGGATCTTCGTTCCGGCGCTCGAGACCCATGAGCATCGCTTCGACTTCCTCGGTATCGCGTTGAGCGCGATCGGTCTGTTCTGCCTCGTCTTCGGACTCCAAGAGGGCAACAACTACGACTGGTCGGCCGGCATCTGGCTGCTGATCGCATTCGGCGTCGCGGTGCTCATCGCTTTCATTTGGTACCAGTCGCGCGTCAAGACCGAACCGCTGTTGCCGCTCTCGCTGTTCAAGGAACGCAACTTCTCGCTCGCCAACGTGGGCATCACGGCAATGGCCTTCGCGATCACAGCGATGTTCCTGCCTGCGATGTTCTACGCCCAGGCGGTCCGCGGCTTCTCGCCGACCAAGTCGGCCTTCCTGTTCGCGCCGATGGCCATCGTCACCGGAGTCCTCGCCCCGTTCGTCGGCAAGCTGGTCGACAAGACGCATCCGCGAATCATTCCCGCGGTCGGGTTCGCGAGCTTCTCGATCTCGCTGGTGTGGTTCGCCGCAGTCATGCAAACCGACACCGAGATCTGGAAGTACATGGCTCCGATCGTGTTGATGGGTGTCGGCAATGCCTGCATCTGGGCACCGCTCGCAGCTACCGCAACGCACGACCTTCCGCCGATGCAGGCGGGTGCGGGAGCCGGCGTCTACAACACGACACGGCAGGTCGGGTCCGTGCTCGGCAGTGCCGCGGTCGCGGCGCTTATCGTCTCGCGGTTGTCGGCCCATGGCATCGACGGCGGTGCCGCCGAAGGCCAGACCGGTGCGTTGCCGCCATTCGTGCGCGAGGCGTTCAATTCAGCGCTGGCGGAATCGCTGCTGCTCCCTGCCGGAGTGTTGGTGATCGGCTTCATTGCGTCGATGTTGTTCGCCAGTACACGCCGCCCGCAGGAGTTGCCGAAGCCGGTCGAGGACGTCGCCGTGCCTGCCGCCTAGTCGGGCGGAGCCCGCCATCGAAAAATAAGCGGCGCTGACAACTTGTTGTTCAGCGCCGCTTACTGTGAGGGGATGAACTCGCCCCGTACGCGCTTGGAACGCGAAACGACAGAGGCCGGAGCTGAATTCGCGGTCCTCACGCTGGATAGTCCGCCGCTGAACCTCTTCGACCAGGAGTTGGTGGAGTCGCTCATCGCGAATGTGGCGATTCTTGATGAGGCTCCACCGCGGGCGGTGCTGCTGCGCGCCGAGGGCAAGGTCGTGTCGGGCGGCGTGGATGTCCATATGTTCGACGGGCTCAGCGTCGAAGAGGGCGCGCAGCTGTGGCGCCGACTTTTCGCCGACATCATCCATCCGATCGAGTCGCTACCGTGCCCGGTCGTGTTTGCGGCGCACGGTCTCACCTTGACCGCCGCGCTGGAGATCGCCCTGGCGTGCGACATCATCGTCGCCGCACCAAAGGCCAAATTCGGGCTGGTGGAGACCGTCGTGGGGTTGACGCCCTCGATGGGCGGGCCGCAGCGGCTGGCGGAACGCGCGGGGTCAGGTCGTGCCCGCGAATTCGTCATGACCGGCGACCTCTACGACGCCGCGACCCTGCACTCCTGGGGAGTCGTCAACGCCGTGCACGAGGACGTCGATGCGGCCGCGCGGGCACTCGTCGCGCGCCTCGCCGACGGACCGACTCGCGCGCACCACGCGACGAAGCAGATCATCGCCGCTTGGCGTTCCGGCGGTGTGGCGCATGCGGACGACATCACGCCGGACGTATCGGGAGCGCTGTTCGACACCGAGGACCTGCGCGGTGCCGTACGGAGTTTCCTCGATGTCGGCCCGGGAAAGGCGACTTACCGAGGCGTTTGAGGTCGCCGTAAATGTGATCTAGGCCATATAGTCGACCCCAAGAGATAGCTGGAGGTCGAAGTTGCCTTTGTCGCTCGTCGAATACCCGACGCACGAGCGGTGGCGCGATCGCTCGGTGGTGCGGCTCCACGACGGACTGCTGCATTACGGGGGGTTGGTGCCGTCGTTGACGGAGTACCTCGACGTGCGCGCGCACCGATACTCGAACCGCGAAGCCGTCGTCGAACTGGGCGGCACGCGTCTGACCTACCGCGAATTGTGGACGTCGGCGTCGCGAATTGCCGGTGGGCTGCAGCAGCACGGCATCGGCTACGGCGACCGCATCGCGATCGTCTTTCCGAACGGTGTGCGCTGGGTCCAGGCGTTTCTCGGCGCACTCCTCAGTGGAGCGGTGCCGGTTCCGGTCAATGTCGCGCTCGGCAGTGCCGAGGTAGAGCGACTGCTCGCCGACAGCGAACCCGATTACGTACTCGACGACGAATTGCCGGACGGACTCCCGTTCATCGACGACGGCGCGTGCCTCAGCGAGTTGGCCGTGCTCTGCTACACCCGGGGCATTGGTGAGCCGGCCAGGGGAGTGGAACTGAGCAACGAGAACATCCTGTCGGCGATCGAGACCGTCGTCCATGACGAACAGCTGACCTGCGATGGCATCAGGAACTTGATGATGCTGCCGCTGGCACACGCGAGCGGTTGCGTGAATCAGTTGCTGCCGACGTTCGCAGTCGGCGGCACCGTCGTGCTGGACCCTGCGCTCGACACCGATCTGATGAGCACCATCGAGCGCGAACATATCGATGTCGTCACGGGCACGACCAACGACTACGTCCGTAAGGTCGCGCAGCGCACCGGCGTTGCCGATGCCGGGCGCGTGCGCCGAATCAGTTGCAACGGTGGCAGATTCGGCGATGCCGAGGCTGCGCAGTTGCGCACTACGTTCCCGACCGCACAACTCTGGTCGTGGTCGGGCTCGACCGAGACCAGCGGAATCGGCCTCGCACTGTCCGACGAGTGTGCGCAGACGCACCCCGGAAGTGCCGGAATAGCTTGTGGGGGAATGGAGCTGGCGCTCTACGGACCCGACGCCGAGGTCGGGCGCGGTGAGTTGCTCTGCCGCGGACCCAATATCATGCGCGGTTATTGGCGCGACCCGGAGACGACGGCTCGCAAATTCACCGGAAACTGGTTCCACACAGGCGATTTCGCTGAGATCGACGGTGAGGGCTTCGTCCGGATGGTGGGTCCGGCCGCGTCAGTCGAGCAGGCGACCGCGAAGCCGGCCCACAGCGCCTGAGTCGAGGCCGAGCGAACCGAGGTAGTCCTCGAAGCTGCCGTAATGGTGCTCGACCGCATCCATGGCGACGCGGTAGTACTCCTCGTCGACGCCGAGCAAGTCATCGGAGAGGTTTACGGCTTGCCCGTACTGTGCCGACATCCTCGACCGCAGGGTTCCGATTGCGTCGTTGCTGCGCAGGTAATCGGCGACGATGTCGTCCTCGGTGACACCGATTGCTCGCAGTAATGTGGCGGCGACCCAGCCGGCGCGGTCTTTGCCTGCGGCGCAATGGATCAGGACCCTGTTGTCGGTATCGGCGACCGTGTCGAATATGTCAGCGATCGCGGCATGTGCGCCCGCGAGCAGGGGGAACTCGGCGTATGCCCGCGACAGGTATTCCCGTCCGCCGCCAGGCGAATCGAGGCGAGTCTCGTGCGGCGCCGTCGCATCGTCCAACCGGCGCTCGTGAAACGGCGCCACATGCAGTCGAACGCCGTCGGGCAAGTTGTCGCGTCCGCCGTGGCGGGCTTCTGCATCACCGCGCAGATCGAACACGTCCGTGATGCCGAGTTGGAGGAGCGCAGCCTGACCGTCATCGTCGAGTTCGGCGAGCTGTGACGACCGGAAGACGATTCCCGGCCGTACCGTACGGCCGTCGGCGGTTCGCAGGCCTGCAAGGTCGCGAAAGTTCCATGCCCCCGACAGGCGGAACTGGTCTGCATCGGTACTCGTCACACCAGCGACGATAGGCTCTCTGCTCATGGCAGTTCCCTCTACCCGGCTGCTCGTGCTCGCGATGGTGCGGTTGTTGCAGCCCGTTCACGGGTACGACGTGCGTCGCGAACTCCTGTCTTGGCGCGCCGATCAATGGGCGAGCATCGCCCAGGGGTCGATTTACAGTGCGCTCCGAACGTTGCAGCGTGATGGGTTGATCGACGTCGACGGCGTCGGTCAGGATGGTGCGCGGCCGGAGCGAACGCAGTACCGCATCAGCCCCGAGGGGGAGCAGGAGTTCCATGCGTTGCTTCGGGAGACGCTGCGCTCCATCGACCAGCCGAAGTTTCCGTATATGCCTGCGGCCGTGCTGTTTCCGTTCGCCGATCGTGCCGAGGTGATTGCCGCACTGCAGAGCCGAATCGCGAAGCTGGAGGTCGATGCCGAGTTCATGAACAGCGAGGTCCGACGGGTGTTGGCCGGGTCGGGGGATCCGATCGAGGCTGAGCCGTACCACGTCGCCGACGCGAATCGGTTTCTCGCCCTGCACCTCGAAGCCGACCTGCAATGGTCCAGAGAGACGCTCGCTCGCATCGAAACGGGCGAGCTCGACGTGTGGACGGACAGTCGAATCGCGCCCTTCACACGGGGTTAGTCAAGGGCGATTAGTCAACATTGACTAACGTCGGTCGCGAGTTCTATCGTGGTCGGCGTGACCACGACTGCACTCACCAAGAGCGACATGATTTCCGTTCGCGGACTGTCGCGGACGTTCACTACGAAGACTGGCCCAGTCGAAGCCGTCAAGGGCGTCGACTTCGACGTTCACCAGGGCGAAATCCTCGGCTTGCTCGGACCGAACGGCGCCGGCAAAACGACGACGCTGCGCATGATCAGCACGCTGATCGATCCGACGTCTGGTGAAGCCACCATTTCCGGGGCCGACCTACGGACCGATTCGCAAACCGTCAGGTCGCGGATCGGCTACGTCGCCCAGGGCGGATCCACAAACGATGACGAACTCGTCATCGACGAACTTGTCTTGCAAGCAAGACTTTTCGGCCTCAGCAAAGCGCAAGCGGTCAGCAACGCCGAAGAATTGCTCGCCACTCTCGACCTCGAAGGGCTGGGCGGACGCAAATGCAAGCAGCTGTCCGGTGGTCAGCGCCGCCGGGTCGATATCGCCCTCGGGTTGATCCACGGCCCCGCGTTGATCTATCTCGACGAGCCGACGACGGGTCTCGATCCGCAGAGCCGCGCGAACTTGTGGGGCCACGTCAAGGGTCTGCAGGAGCGCGGCACCACGATCGTGCTCACCACGCACTATCTGGACGAAGCCGACTTCCTGTGCGACCGCATTCTTGTGATGGATCACGGCGAGATCGTCGCGCAAGGCACACCGGAAGAACTCAAGCGACGCATTTCAGGTGATGTGATCAGCCTCGAAATCGACCAGGCGCGAACCGATCTCGCGATCGAGGTCGCGGAGGCGCTCCTCGAGGTGCGATCCAAGGTCGTCGAACTCGGCCGCGTCCACCTCACCGTCGAGCACGGTGATGCCGCCGTCGTTCCGCTGCTGCGCGCGCTCGACGAGCGGGGCATCGTCGCCCGATCTCTGACTGTCAAACGGCCCAGCCTCGACGACGTCTTCCTCACCGTCACCGGGCGCTCCCTCCGGGAAGGAAACCACTCATGAGATTTCTGCGCGATACGGGACTGATCTTCTGGGCACAGCTGCGCACGAATCTGCGCAACCCGACGTGGTTGATCATCGGGCTCACTCAGCCGATCCTCTACCTCGTCCTGTTCGGTCCGTTGGTGAAGGGAATCGCGGGATCACTCGGTGCCGACGCCGATCCGTGGAAGATTCTGGTGCCCGCCTTGGTCATTCAGATCGGACTGTTCGGCGCGATGTTCACGGGCTTCGGCTTGGTCAGCGAACTCCGAGCGGGAGTGCTCGAGCGGCAGCGCGTCACCCCGGCGAGTCGAGGTGCACTGCTGATCGGTCGAGTGCTCAAAGACATGGTCGTGCTGATCGTCCAAGCGCTGATCCTCGTGGTTGTCGCAATGCTTGCCTTCGGCCTGCGCCCTAGCCTGCTCGGAGCGGTCTTGTCGCTGGCGTTGATCGCGGTCATGGCCGCAGGTTTGGCATCCGCGTCCTACGCGCTCGCATTGTGGGCACGCACCGAAATGACCCTCGCTTCGGTGCTCAACAGTGTGGCGCTGCCGGTGATGTTGTTGTCGGGAATCTTGCTGCCGATGAGCGTCGGACCCGGCTGGTTACAGACGATCGCGAAGGTGAATCCGTTCTCACACACGGTCGACGCGGCGCGCGCCTTGTTCCGCGGCGACTTCGGTTCGACCGACGTGTACGTCGGCACCATCGTCACCATCGCGGTCACGTTGGTATTCGGCCTTCTCGGCGCCCGAAGCTTCGCGCGAGAGAACGCCTGACCCGCGCTACTTGACCTTCACAACCACCTCTGCGTAGCCCGTTGCCCCGTCCGGCACGACGTCCGCCTCAGCCGAAGTTTGGACCTCGCCGGTGCCGTCCGTGGCACGGGCTCGCAGCGTGTGTTTGCCTTCGGTCAAGTTCGACTCGACGACCCATTGCCGCCAGGTATCGATCGACACCTCGTCGGCGAGCCGCGCCTGCTGCCATTCACCGTCGTCGACCTGCACCTCCACAGCGCGGATACCGCGATGCTGAGCCCACGCGACTCCGGCGATCATCAGCGGTCCGGACCTCAACTCCGACGACCACCGCGGCGTATCGATCCGGCACGCAGTCTTGATCGGTCCGCGTGCGGACCAGCCCCGCTTCGTCCAATATGCCTTCGCCCGATCGAATCGCGTGACTTCGAGGTCGGTGACCCATTTGGTCGCTGACACGTATCCGTACAGCCCGGGCACCACCATCCGCACCGGGAAGCCGTGCATGATCGGCAGCGGTTCGCCGTTCATCCCGACCGCGAGCATCGCGTCCCGACCGTCCATCAGCACGTCGAGCGGCGTGCCTGCGGTGAAATCGTCGACGCTGGTCGAGAGCACCATGTCCGCGTCGGCATCCACACCCGCCTCTTCCAGCAGGTCCTTGATCGGGAAGCCGAGCCACTTGGCGTTGCCGATGAGGTCACCGCCGATCGGATTCGAAACGCATGCGAGCGTGACCAGCCGTTCGATCGGCTGCCGTGCCGTCAGCTGGGCGAAGTTGATCCGGATCTCGCGGTCGACCATGCCGTGAATGCGCAACGACCAGTCGTCGGTCGACAGCTGCGGAACGACGAGCGCAGTGTCGATCCGGTAGAAGTCGGGATTGGCCGTGATGTATTTCGTGATCCCGGGGACTTGCAGGTCGGTGCTCATCGGCACCGGTGGAAGCGCGGCCGCGGGTGCCGGCAGCTTGACGTTGGCTCGGTTCGCGGACACGTCGCGCGATCCCGACGCCCACACGCGACCACCTAGCCAGGCCAGCAACCCGAATGCTCCCGCACCGACGAGCATTCCGGTGAACTCGCGGCGGGTGCTGCCCGCAGTAGCTGTGTGCGGTTCGTCTGGCGTGGTCTCCAAGATCGGCCGCAGCAGCCAACGGAGAACGCCGATACCGACGCCGACTCCGAGCACGCTCGGCACCGCGTACGTCCACGAAGAATCGGTCCGCGTCAGCGCGGCCGCGGCGCCGACGATTCCGAACGCAACGAACAGTGCCGATCCCCACGGTCGAGTCCGGCGTTCGAGCATGCCGGCAGCGCAGGCGACGACGACGCTGACCGAGAGCATGACGGTGAACAACACCATTTTGTCTGCGGTACCGAAGTTCTCGATCGCCCATCGTTCGACGCCGAGCGGGGTGCGCTTGACGACTTCGTCGCCGACTGCGATCAATGGCGAGCTGTTCGAGGCGATTGGAGCCGAGACGAGCTCGGCAACTCCGAGGATCACCCCGGCCGAAACGACTCCAGCCAAAGCACGGCGTTGGACGTTTCCCACCTTTGGAGGGTATCCCGATTCGGAATATGTCCTGATCGTGAAGGCCGTCCAGCGGTAGGCCGTCAGTGTTCTGTCACAGAAAGTCGTTCTACGATCGAATGATGCTGACCCGACTGCCGGCGGACGAGCGCCGAGCGCAACTCGTCGAATCCGCTATCGCGGTCGCCGAACGGGGCGGGATAGCCGCGGTAACGGTCCGAGGCATCGCAGAGCATGCGGGGGTGTCGCTCGGTGTCGTGCATTACGTCTTCGAAAGCAAAGAGGCGTTACTCGCTGCGATGGGTGAGTCGATCGTGTTGCAAGTCAGCCAATCGATGCATGCCGCATTCGGCGAGGCGTCGCATCACCCCGAGGTCCGCGGCATACGCGGACTTCGCATTTTGCTGCACCGTGGTCTGAGTGCGATGTGGCCGCTCATCGAGGCGACTCCTGATCGGCAGAAGCTGTCGTTCGAATTGCGGTCCTATTCGCTCCGCGGCGCCAGCGCCGCCGACAATTCGACGGCCACGCTGATGAACGCGATTGCGAGTGAGCAGTACCAAATCATGGATCGGGAAGCCGTCGCATTCCTGAACAACTGTTCGGAGCGGAGCGGAACCACCTGGCTCGAACCGGTCGCCGCCGTTTCGCGTTTCGGTCTTGCGTTGCTCGACGGGCTAGTCCTGCGGTGGCTTGTCGATCGGCGCAGTGAGGCGATGTTGGCGCAACTCGACGACATGGCGGGGATCATCGCGTCGAAGGCGACCGAGGTTTAGGGCGAATGCCCTTCTTCGACGGAGCTGTCGGCCGCGTTCACTACCGTCGCTGGCAAGTAAAAGCACCTCGTGCGGTGATGGTGTTTCTCCACGGTCGTGGGCAGCACAGCGGTCAGTACCATCGCTTCGCCCGTACGCTCGGCGCCGCTGAAATCGAGCTCTGGGCAATCGATTTCGTCGGCCACGGCTTGAGCGAGGGCGAAGAGGGCGTCGTGGTGGCGCTCGAGTCATTGGCTGCTGATGCGTCGAATTTATTGTCGATAGCCCGGTCCGAGCGGGCAGGGTTGCGGGTGGTGCTGGCCGGACATTCATTGGGTGCCGCTACGACGCTGGCCGTGTTGGCGAACAGCTCCGTCGATGGTGTGGTGCTCTGCGGAACGCCTCGCTCGATCGCCGGAACCGCGGTGCCAGGTGGCGATTTGCTAGTGGTGCACGGAGTTGACGACAGACTCGCTCCCATCGAACCAGTCCGAGAGTGGGTCGCCGCACGGTCCGGAGTGGTGTTCCACGAGTACCTCGATGCCGGCCACGATTTGCTCCACGAACCAGTCCAGGCCCAGGTCACCGCCGACATTGTGGAGTTCGTCCTCAGCTTGTGATGGCCTCGCCGATCTGTGAAAGTAGACGGGGCAGGGGAGTGATCCGGGGCGGAACACACATTCGACGGAACCGATCGTGGTTGCGCTGCGTCGAACATCGTGAGCAGTTTTTTAGCGGGGAGGAGCTGGCTGGTGAGTGATAAGGCACCGACGGTCGAGGAATTGCGGCAATCCGTAGAAGGGGGTGTGCTCTGGCTAGAGCCTGGGACTGCCGAGAAATGCGCTGGCCGTGCCGAGGCTTTGCGGGATGGACTTCGCTCGACACGGCGGAGTTTGATCGCCACCGAACAGCTGTCCGGGTTCGGTGGATTCGGTTCGGGTGACGCCCTGCGTGCCCAATTTGTGGCAAAGGCAACCGAGGCGATCGACTATATCGACCGTCAAATCGCGATCGCTGCCAACATGGCGGAAACATTTCGTGCAGCTGGCCGAGCATATGCAAACCAAGAGGCGACCAACGCGGCGGCAATAAGTGCTGTCGAGGTCGGTCAACCGCGGTGAGGCTGCGCGGGCCGCTGCTCAGCGCGCTGCTTCTATTCGTCGTTGCAGGTTGTTCCCTTGGCGCTGACGACGGTGATGCGGCCAATTCGTTGGCGAGTTCCCTGACCGCTGTCCATGGGTCGACAACGACAGTCGTGCCACAGGGACTGGAACCGCCGAAGCAGTTCAACGAAAATGGCAGAGCAGATGTCACGTTCGACCCGTGCTTCGATTTCGATGACGAGGTGATCAAACGAGCTGGTCTGGATCCCGCATCCCGCCAGCGAACGGACATCGCCGCAGAGTACACGTTTCTGGGCTGTGTCTTCTTGGGAAAGGATTTCAGCGCCGGCGTCACGATCGGAAACGTGACTTTTGAGGAAAATATCGAGCGGTACAAGAACGACTCGCCACAGTTCCTCACAATCAACGGCCGAGAATCGTTGCTGGTGCGAAGCGATATTGCTGCGTCGTCATGCGCGATTGTTGTTCGAATGGCTAGGGGGGTAATGCTGATTTCAATCGGACCCGACTACGAACCTACGACGGCGGGGAATGACGGTTGCGTACTGGCGCCCGACGTGGCGCGGGCGTTCGAACCAGCTCTCCCCAAAGATCGCTGATGAGCGTGTTCTTGGTCCCAGCAGTCTCCACGCCGAAAGGACGTTGAAATGGCGCCGAAAGACCCCTCCCAGGACTATCCGTTCCTTCCGCCTGGGTTGGAGCAGTTGGTAAACGAGCACAAGGTCGTCGAGGATTCGGCCCACTATCGCGGGCCGAATTCTGTGGTCGCCGAAATGTTCGAGCCGATTCCGCACGAGACCATCTACGCCTCCGTGCAGGCCTTGAGTCCAGGCGCAATCGGCGGGAGTGCGTCGAACTGGACGAAAGCTGCGTTGCAGATGTACACGCATGCGACTGAATTCGCCGCCGGAATCGCCACCGACATGCGAGATGGTTGGCGTGGGGCAGCCGCGTCCAGTGCACAGAGCGGCGTCAACGCGGTGACGACCACGACGGCTGAGGGCTCGGGGCTCATGACCAACGTGGGTAATCGACTTCTCCAGGCGAGTGAGGCGGCAAGCGTCGTCAAAGCCGGCGTTCCACAGCCGATCTCCGTCGAGACGCGGGCGGCAATCACCGCCGTCCTCTACCCCGACACCGGACTCGCGCTAGCGGCAGCGCAAAAGGAAGCCGAAGCCGCCCATCGCGAGGCGGTGCGGGTGATGAATACCGTCTACAAGGGTGCGTTTCTGACCGTGGGCAATGGTGTGCCGGGATTCACGATGCCGACCGACCCAACTAACGGCGGCGGGGCAAACGGTACCGACGAATACGTCCATCGCCTCAACTCTTTTACCAGCAGCGAAAGCAACAACGCCAGTGGCGCGGACAACAGCCGGACCGCTGAGTCTGTCGCGAATACGAACCAAACCGACCCGAATGCTGTGCAGCAGGGCCAAAATCCAGCGAGCACGAAGACGAACGATACGACCAGCGCGAATCCAACATCCACCACCGCAACGAGGAATGCGTCAGCCGACCAGCCGGGCAACATCAATGGCAACTCGCCGACCGCCGACAACAGCGTCTCGCGAGGCCCGGTCGCGACCGGCGTCAATCCACAAAGCCCGAATTTCTTCACGAGCCCGACCGGTCCGAATTTGCGTCGCCAGGATGACAAGAGTCGGGACAATGCGAATGCGAATCTCGGGATGGGAATGCTCGGCGGCACTGCTGCTGTGGTGGGTGCCGACAGCCTTCGCCAAGGACCGAGTGTCGCGGCGAATGCCGTTGCCGCAAAGTCTGTTCCGAGTGGAATGATGCCCCACGCCGCGCGCGCCGCGGGGGATGAGGACAAAGAGCACAAGACTCCGTCGTACCTCGTGAACGTCCACAACGGCACCGAACTGATCGGCCCGATCGACCCCGCAGCGCCGCCTGTGTTGGGGGAGTGGAAAGAGGCGTGAACTGGACGTTCACCCCGGACCAGTTCAGTTACGCATGGGAAACGACTGGCCTTGATTGGCATCCGTATCCGCTGAGTGTGTGGCCTACCGCGCAAACCGAAGACGAACGAGCGCAGCATCTTCGCGAGTTGAAGCCGTGGGTTGAGCGGGCTGTCACCGCAGATCTGGAGGTCGCGTTCCGGATCCTCGCCCAGCCGGATCTGCGGATCACGGTGTTCGGGCTCGAAGGTCCGGACGAATCGCGACCGATTCGTGTGCTCGCCGCATCCGAAGGCCGGACCGGTGTCGTTGCGGCACAACAGGAAGGCCGACACGGGAAGGTCTGGGTGTCACTCGGACAGCTGAATACGTTGCTGCTCAGGACAGTTGCATCGATTCCGCCCGAGCCGGCCGGTCGCGAGCCGGCACGGACCGAGCGGCTCAGCGATGTGCAACGAGACGGTCGCGACGTGATCGTAACGTCGGTTGCAACGAAATCCGTTGCGGCGCAAATCCGTCAGCTTGCGGCGAAACCTCGTCGCCGGACTGGAAACGTCTTGGTGGCCACTCGCTTGAGCGAAGGTATCGAACGCCCGGACCGCATTCTAAGTTGGATCGACGTCGAAGGCGATGGCCGCTACATCATCCGTGCACGAGAGGAAGTCGACGTAATCCCCGCAACGCGTGACGTATTCGTCGAACAGATCCGCCGGCTCATCCGCGAGGAATGAACGGACGCGCGCGAGGAATGTAGTTTTCCACTCGGTATCCGAGAGGAATTCCACACTGCTGAGACCCGCGGATCGCCGTGACCTCTGCGCCCCCTGAATGCACTGCAAGAGTATGGGATTCCACTCGCCATCCGAGCGAAATCCCACACTCTCGCGAGCAGTTCCTACGAGTAGATCGCGTCGACCTCGTTGCCGTACTGCTTGAGCACGACGTTCCGCTTGAGCGACATCTTGGGCGTGAGTTCGCCGCCCTCTTGCGTCCAGTCGACGTCGAGGATGCGAATCTTTTTGATCTGCTCGGCTTTCGAGACCTTCTTGTTGGTCTCGGCGACCGCGGCGTTGATGTCGGCGATCAACTCTTCGTTCTTCGCAAGCTCGCTGACCGAGGTGGTGGCAGGCAGGCCGTGGCGTTCGGCCCAGCCGGGCAGTGCCTCGGGATCGAGGGTGATGAGCGCGCCGATGAACGGCTGCCCGTCGCCGACGACCATGCACTGGCTGATCAGTGGGTTCGAGCGAAGGGAATCCTCGAGCTGCGACGGCGACACATTCTTGCCTGCGGCGGTGACGATGAGTTCCTTCTTGCGGCCGGTGATCGAGACGAAGCCGTCCTCGTCGATGGCACCGAGGTCGCCGGTCTTGAACCAGCCGTCGACGAAGTTGTCGGCCGTCGCGGCCTCGTTCTTCCAGTACCCGGTGAACACGACCGGACCGCGGACCAGCAGTTCGCCGTCGTCAGCGACCTTCGCGCCGTGCCCGGAGATGGGTCGGCCGACGCTGCCGACGCGGATGTGCGACGGCGAGTTGACCGTGACAGCGGCGCTGGTCTCGGTGAGTCCGTAGCCTTCGTAGATCGTGACGCCGACGCCGCGGAAGAAGTGGCCGAGGCGAGCGCCGAGCGGTCCACCGCCGGAAACTGCTGCCTTGCACTGACCGCCGAGCGCGGTCTTCAACTTGCTGTAGACGAGCCGGTCGAAGACTGCATGCTTGAGCTTGAGACCGATTCCGGCGCCGCCGGTCTCCTGCGCTTCGCTCCACTTGATGGCCGTTTCGGCGGCCGAGTCGAAGATCTTGCCCTTGCCGCCGTCGTGCGCCTTCTGCTTGGCCGAGTTGAAGACCTTCTCGAACACGCGCGGCACCGAGAGGATGAAGTCGGGCTGGTAGGCGCCGAACTGTTCGACGAGCGTGCCCCAGTCGGACGTGTGCGCGACCGTCACCTTGGCATCGAGCGCACCGACCGAGATGGCTCGCGCGAAGACGTGAGCCAGCGGCAGGAACATCAGGGTCTTGTTGCCTGCGACGAACAACTCGGAGAGGTCGCCACGTACTGCAGCAGATTCTGCGTAGAGGTTGGCGTGTGTCAGCTGGACGCCCTTCGGCTTGCCCGTGGTGCCGGAGGTGTAGATCAAGGTGGCGGGCGACGAGGCTTTGACCTGCTTGCGTCGCTCGTGAACGAGGTCGTCGGAGACGTCGGCGCCGCGGCTGATCAGCTCACCGATTGCACCGCCGTCGATTTGCAGGACTTCGCGCAGGTCGGGAAGGGAATCGGCAACCTCGGTGATGGTCGCCGCATGCCGCGGCGCTTCGGCCACAGCGAGGACCGTCGCGGAATCTTCGAGGATCCACTTCGCCTGCTCGGCGGCGGAGGATTCGTAGATCGCGACCGTGCAACCACCAGCGGTCCAGATCGCGTAATCGAGGAGCACCCAATCGAATCGAGTCGTTGCCATGATCGCGACGCGATCACCGAGGTTCACACCCGACGCGATGAACCCCTTCGCGACCGCGGTGACATTCTCGGCGAACTCCGCGGCAGTCACGTCGGACCAGCCGCCGCCAGAGACCGGCAACTTGAACGGGACGAACGTCGGCGATTCCTTCGCCAACCGGAAAACGCTCTCAGCCATCGAAGCGTCCTCAGGGATTGTGTACGTCGCCGGCACTTCGAATTCGCGCATCGGGTGATCCCTTCGGTTACCTACCAGTAGACATGTATTCCATCACATTAGGCTCGCTCATCAGTCTGGGTGTACGGGTTCGCAGCGAGCAGAACAGTGACCTCGGAATCGTCGAGTTGGTGAAAATCGCGATAGGCACCGCCCACGCCACCGAGATCATGTGGCGTGCAAGGGCAGACGACTTCGTCAGCGACCGCACCCACCCGCCCGACCGCCTCGGGCGCCGAAACTGGGGCCGCCACCACGATCCACCGAGCCCCTTCTTTCCTCGCCAGCTGGCACGCGGCGAGCGCGGTAGCGCCCGTTGCCATTCCGTCGTCGACGATGACGACGACGCGGTCTGCGAGTGGGATGCGTCGACGCGTACCACGCAACACTCGACCACGGCGCTCGAGTTCTGCCTGCTCATGCGCCTGCGTCAGCGCGAATGCGGTCTCACTGATGTTGGAGTGCCGCACGACGTCGTCGTTGATCACCCTGATGCCGCCTTCGGTGATCGCGCCCATCGCCAGTTCCGGTTGCCAAGGGACGCCCAGCTTCCGGACCAGAATGATGTCCAATTCGCCTGGAATGTCTTCGGCGACTGCATAGGCCACCGGCACACCACCGCGGGGGAGCCCCAACACGAGCGGATAAGTCCCGTGCAGGTAGGTCAGCGACTTAGCCAGCGCGCGACCTGCTTCGGCGCGATCGGCGTATTTCATCAACTATCGACGCTACTCCGCTGGAGCGTCGAATCGCACTGATCGCTACGCGTTGACCAGCGCGCGGCTGAGCAGGGCGTCCCAAACTGCGGGGGAGCCTGCGATGTCGCCGAGACGTGCTTCGAGGGACCGAGCCATTTCGGCGTCGGCGACCGCGCGACGCAGGTCCGCGCTCGATTCGATACCGCTGCGGTACAGCAGTTCCGCGGCATGTTCGATCGCAGCGGCAGCGACGGGCGACGAGTTGGGGGAGTAGCGACGACGGTAGTTCCCGACCTTGCCGGCCCAGGCTTCGATTCCGCCGACTTCCTCGAAGGTGCGAAGCAGCGCCCGAACTCCGTCGGTCATTGCAGAGTGGCCCTTTGCCTGGCGGTACGCGTGGTAGCACTCGACGACAGCTGCGGTCTGTGCTGGTTCGGCAACATTGGCATGCATTGCCTCGACAAGACACAGCGCGAGGCTTGGCTCTGAAACTGCTCGTTGCATTGTTGCCAACATGGTGTTGCCTTCCGAATCGACACCCTCGGCAACTGTGTCGTTCACAACAGTCCCATGCGTTACGGGACTCGCTAGATTGGCTCGACTCCGCGGAATCTGCGCAGTTGAAGCGCGGGATTTTTCCGTCGAACTTCCGCGACGCGGTCGGCGGAAATCGTCGCCGTCGCGGTCCCGGTGCGCTCGCCGAGCGCGGCGAGAACGACGCCCATCGGATCGATGATCATGCTGTTTCCCGCGCCGAACGGTCCGGCTTGGTCGGCTGCAGCTATGTAGATCGTGTTTTCGATGGCGCGCGCTCGCAGCAGGGTGGTCCAGTGATCTTCCTTCAGCGGTCCGGGGACCCACTGCGCGGGAAGTAGCACCACCTCGGCGCCCGCGTCGACGATGCGCCGCGTCACTTCCGGGAAGCGGACGTCGTAACAGGTCTGCATGCCGAAGGTCACACCGTCGACCTCGAACGTCTGCGGAGCATCGGTCGGGGCTGCGACGACGAAGTCGGATTCTTTGAAGCCGAAGGCGTCGTACAGATGCAGTTTGCGGTAGGTGGCAGCGACGATCCCGTCCGGTCCGACGGCGACGAGAGTGTTCGAAATCCGGTCGTTGTCGGTGAGGCGTTCCGCGACCCCGGCGATGACGTAAACGCCTGCGTCACTCGCGATCTCACCCAGCTTCGCAACAAATGGACCGTCCAGCGGCTCGCCCGCGTCGACGACGCCTTGATCGAGTTTCGGCGCCGTGAACATGGAGTACTCAGGCGCGACGACGACCCGTGCGCCACGTGCGGCTGCCTCGCCGACGAGCGCACGAATCGTGCCCAGATTTGCCGCCTTGTCCGTCCCTGGAGCGAACTGCGCAACCGCTACCTCTACCGTCACGAAGCCCAATCTAGTTCGGGTCGCTCCCGAGGCAGTAAACTCCAGGTCACATGAGCGAAAATCACGGCGACGGGCCGACGAACGGCCCTGAGCCGGAGCCCGACCGAACACCGGAAACACAGAGTTTTGCCGATCTCGGCGTCGACGATCGAGTGCTCGAAGCGATCAAAGACGTCGGATACGAGTCCCCGTCGCCGATTCAGGCTGCGACGATTCCGCCGCTGCTGGCGGGCAACGACGTGGTCGGTCTGGCGCAGACCGGCACCGGAAAGACGGCCGCCTTCGCTATCCCGATCCTGATGCGCGTCGACGTCACGGCGCGCGAGCCCCGGGCGTTGATTCTCGCCCCGACCCGTGAGTTGGCAATCCAGGTCGCCGAAGCGTTCGGCAAGTACGCGTCGCACATTCCCGGACTGCATGTGCTGCCGATCTACGGCGGCCAGAACTACAACGTGCAGCTGTCCGGGTTGCGGCGCGGCGCGCACGTTGTCGTCGGTACTCCCGGCCGCGTGATCGACCACCTCGAAAAGGGCACGCTCGACATCTCGAAGCTCGAGTTCCTCGTCCTCGACGAGGCTGACGAGATGCTCAAGATGGGCTTCCAGGAAGACGTCGAGCGGATCCTCGAGGACACTCCGAAGACCAAGCAGGTCGCGCTGTTCTCCGCGACGATGCCGTCGGCGATCCGCAAGATCTCCAAGCAGTACCTCAACAATCCGATCGAGATCACCGTCAAGTCGAAAACGACGACGGCATCGAACATTTCGCAGCGCTGGGTCCAGGTGTCCCATCAGCGCAAGCTCGACGCGCTCACCCGGGTTCTCGAGGTCGAACAGTTCGAGGCAATTCTCATCTTTGTGCGGACCAAGCAGGCCACCGAGGAACTCGCCGAAAAGCTCAGGGCGCGCGGACTTGCGGCGTCGGCGATCAACGGCGACATCGTTCAGGCGCAACGTGAACGCACGATCGGCCAGTTGCGGTCCGGCGGCCTCGACATCCTCGTGGCCACCGACGTCGCGGCGCGCGGTCTGGACGTCGACCGCATCTCGCACGTCGTGAATTACGACATTCCGCACGACACCGAGTCCTACGTCCACCGCATCGGCCGGACCGGTCGGGCCGGAAAGAGTGGCGAGGCACTGCTTTTCGTCGCACCGCGTGAACGCCATCTGCTCAAGGCGATCGAGCGAGCGACGCGCCAGCCGCTGACCGAGATGCAGCTGCCCAGCGTCGAAGACGTGAATGCTCAGCGCGTAGCCAAGTTCGGCGACTCGATCACCGAAAGCCTTGGCTCACCGAATATTTCGCTGTTCCGCAAGCTGATCGAGGATTACGAGCGCGAGCACGACATCCCGCTCGCCGACATCGCCGCGGCACTCGCACTCCAGTCACGCAACGGCGAGAGCTTCCTGATGGAACCCGAGGCGCCGGAGCCGGTGCGGGAGAGGCGAGTTCGCGACGACGAACCGCGCCGCGAACGGCCGCCGCGCAAGTTCGACGAACGGCGCAACGAAGAACCCAGCGCGCATCGCAAAACCGGTGTCGAGCTCGCGACCTACCGGATCAACGTCGGCAAGCGGCATCACGTCGTGCCGGGCGCAATCGTCGGCGCGATCGCGAACGAAGGTGGGCTGCGTAGAAGCGATTTCGGTCACATCAGCATTCGGCCCGACCACAGCCTCGTCGAGCTGCCCGCTCAGCTGTCGAGTGAGACGTTGGAAGCGTTGCGCCGCACCAGAATCAGCGGTGTACTGATCCAATTGCAGAAGGACGGTGGACCGCCCAACCAGCGGCCGCCGTTCAAAGGGCCCAAGCGCGAGAAGTTCGGCAAGGACCGCAAGCGCGACTAGCTCACAGGTTCGCGTAAGAGTGCGCATGGACAATGTGGTGTGATCTCGCCCCAGTTCTTCCATGCGCTCGTCCTGCTCAACCTCTTGTTCGTCTGCGGCGCAGTGTGCCTCGTGAAGCCGAGCTGGATTTCGGTTGCGGCTGTGACGGTCGCGGGCGTGCTTTGGGTGCTCTTCAACGGGCCGATCGAGGGCAGGGTGTTGTTCGTGCTCACCTCCGAGAACGGCGTGACCGAATCGGATCTACTGGCGATCGCGGGCTGGGTGATCGCGGCGTTGGGGGTCTGGCGCATCCGCACCCGACGGACCTAGGTGCGGAGCGAATCCATATGCGTGCGGTACCACTCGACGGTCGAAGCGATGCCTTCGCGCAGGCCGATCCGTGGGGTCCAACCTGATTCCCGCAACGTGGTGACGTCGAGGAGCTTTCGGGGAGTGCCGTCCGGCTTCGTTGTGTCCCACTCGACGCGGCCTTCGTAGCCGACCTCGGCCGCTACGATTTCGGCGATTTCCTTGATGGTCGAATCCTCGCCGGTACCGACGTTGACCTGGGTGGGTCCGTCGTAGTGTTCGAGCAGGTGCAAGCACGCGGCCGCCATGTCGTCGACATGCAGAAATTCGCGTCGAGGCGAGCCGGAGCCCCAGTTGGTGACCGAGCTGGCGCCGTCGCGACGCGCTTCGTCGTAGCGACGGATCAAGGCGGGCAGCACATGCGAACCCTGCCGCGAAAAGTTGTCGCCCGGACCGTAGAGGTTGGTGGGCATCGCCGAGATCCACGGCAGCTCATACTGTTTGCGAACCGACTGCACCTGCAGGATCCCCGCTATCTTCGCGATCGCGTAGGCATCGTTGGTCGGTTCGAGAGTGCCGGTGAGGAGGTATTCCTCCTTGATCGGCTGAGGCGCCAGCTTTGGGTAGATGCACGATGACCCGAGGAAGAGGAGTCGCTCGACGCCATGCTCGAGGGCCGCGTCCATCACGTTCAGCTGAATGCGCAGGTTCTCGGAAAGAAAGTCGACCGGGAAGGTGCTGTTGGCCATGATGCCGCCGACCTTCGCCGCAGCGAGAACGACAACGGCCGGCTTCGCCTGCGCGAAAAACGCGAACACGGCCGCGCGGTCGCGCAGGTCAAGCTCGGCGGACGATCGGCCGACGAGCTGATCGAAACCCGAGTAATCCAGATGACGCCAAATGGCAGAGCCGACGAGACCGCGGTGGCCGGCAACGTAGGTCGTGGCCGAGCGGTCGAGCGCGGACGGTACGAAACCCATTCCCTCAGGCCCAATCGCTGAGTGCCGGGCGATCGATCCATTTACCGCCCTCGTGTGTGAGGGCCTCGATGTCGGCGTCGACCATGATCCGCGCGAGATCGGGTGTCTGGATCGTCGGCTTCCAGCCCAGCTTTTGCTCGGCCTTGCTCGCGTCGCCGATCAGTGCGTCGACCTCGGTCGGGCGCAGGTACCGCTCGTCGAACTTGACGTACCGCTCCCACTCCAGGTCCGCGCGCTCGAACGAAAATTGCAGGAAGTCCTTGACCGAATAATTGCCGCCGGTCGCGAGAACGAAATCGTCGGGCTCGTCGGCTTGCAGCATCCGCCACATTCCTTCGACGTATTCGGGCGCGTAACCCCAGTCGCGGATCGCGTCGAGGTTGCCCATGTACAGGACGTCCTGTGTGCCTGCCTTGATCCGAGCAACCGCGCGGGTGATCTTGCGCGTCACGAAAGTCTCACCGCGACGGGGAGATTCGTGGTTGAACAGGATGCCGTTCACGGCGTGCAGACCGTAGGCCTCGCGATAGTTTCTCGTGATCCAATACGCGTAGACCTTCGCTGCCCCGTACGGCGATCGCGGATAAAACGGCGTGTCTTCGTTCTGTGGCGGGGGAGTCGCGCCGAACATCTCCGAACTCGACGCCTGGTAGAACCGGCAGTTCAGCCCCGTCATGCGGACCGCTTCCAACAAGCGAATCGCTCCGACGCCGGTGGTGTTTCCGGTGTGCTCAGGCTCGTCGAAGCTCACGCGAACATGGGATTGCGCAGCGAGGTTGTAGACCTCGTCGGGCACGATCTTGCTCAGCAACGTGACCAGTCGAGCGCCGTCGCTCAGGTCGCCGTAATGCAGAAACAGCTTGGCGGACGGTTCGTGCGGATCAACGTAGAGATGTTCGATTCGAGCCGTGTTGAACGTCGATGAACGGCGAATGAGCCCGTGCACCTCGTAGCCCTTGCTCAGCAGGAGCTCGGCCAGATACGAACCGTCCTGACCGGTAATCCCGGTGATCAACGCGCGCTTCAATATGAGCTCCAGACTAGTTAGGGGCGCCGGCGCTTCAGTTGCCACTGTGCCTGGTTGCGCTCCCACGCACTTTCGACAGTCCCCAGTTCGCGGGCAGGATTACCTGCTACGACCATCCCGTCGCCGACGGACTTCGTTACAACCGAACCAGCCCCGACGATCGCGCCGTCGCCGATCGTGACCCCGGGCATGATGATCGACCGGATACCGATGAACGCGTAGTCACCGATGCGGATCTTGCCTTTGGTCTCGTATTCCATATCCGATGGTGCGATTCCCATCTTCTCGGAATAGCGGTCGAGCGAGAAGTCGTGGGTGAGCAGCATGACGTGCTCGGACAACACGCAACGGTGGCCGAGGGAGATGATCCCTTGCTCCTTGCTGTCGACGTAGATACTCGGGGCAACCCACAGCGGTTGACCGTCGATCTCCATCCCCCCGGAGCGGAGCGCGGCTGTGGCGAGGCGCATGTACCTGCGCTGGCTGAACCTGTCCACCAAGCGCAACAGGGGCAGCGTCTTCATCAGGATCCTCATCAGTCCCCACGCTAGCCTGTTCGCCATGCCATCGTCGCGTGGAACTGCAATCGTGCTGGGCGCGTTGATTGTGCTGGTCACCGCGTGCTCCGGTACCGACTCGAAGCCCCGGCTCGAATTGTCGACACCGCTTCCTGCCATCGCTGCGAACGTCCTGGCTCAGCGCGGCACCATCGTCGAGTCGAAGCCCGCGCAGCTGCCCGACGACGTGATGGCCAAGATCGGCCAAGCGTCGACCGTCGTCTATCGATCGGTATCGGGTTACGACGGCAAGGCGAGCGAAGTCGCCGGGACCGTCTTCGTACCGAAAGGCTCGCCGCCGGACGGTGGCTGGCCCGTCATCGCCTATGCACACGTGACGACGGGTACGACCGTCGACTGCGGACCGTCGCTCAGTGCGGACCTCAGGGGAACAGCGTCGTCGATTGCTCCGATCGTCGAGTCCGGATTCGCCGTCGCCATGACCGACTACCAAGGCCTCGGTCACCCGGGTGGGCATCCGTACCTGGAACCGAAAACGGCGGCGTTCGACGTGATCGACTCGGTCCGTGCACTGCGCAACGTCTATCCGAATGTGTCGACCCGCTGGCTTGCCTTCGGCAGTTCGCAAGGGGGACAGGCCGCGTGGGCTGCAAACGAGTACGCCGCGGACTATGGCACCGGACTCGACTTCCTCGGCAGTATCTCGATCGCTCCGCCGGCAGACTTCACGGGTTACGCCGTCGCCGCGGAATCGGAAACTCTGACCCCGGGCCAGATCTTGTTCATGCCGCTGATCATCGCCGGCTTGCAAGTGGTTCATCCCGACCTCCAACCTTCCGACTACCTACGCGGCGTTGCGCTCAACGACCAGCTGGCGCTGACGTCGTGCACGACGCCTGAGGCAGCGAACAAGAAGGCGCTTTTCGGCGAGCTGAATTCCGCGCAAGTGCGGCCGTCGTCGAAGGAGGCTGCTGATCGGCTCGTCGGCTGGCTGAAGGATTCCGCCCTCCCGCAGCGCCGAGCGTCGGGTCCGATGTTCGTGGTCAACGGCAGCCTCGATGACGTCGTCCTGCCGGCCTGGGTCTCGAGTGCGGTGAGCCGGGCCTGCGAGGCAGGCGACACGATCATCCACCGCGAGATTGCAGACCGCGGTCACACCGACGTCGACGGCGGCGAAGAGATGTATGCGTGGATCCGCGACAGATTCACCGGCGCGGAGGCGCCGTCGAATTGCCCGTGAGCGGCTAGAGGGTGCCGAGGACTGCGGCGAGGGATTCCTTCGGCGTGAAGTCGGACCGCACGAGACCGTAGTTGAAATCCGCCACTGGGCTACCCGTCTCGACGTCGCGGTAGTCGAACACGAAGATCCCTCCGCAGAACGGCAGCGCTTTCAGATAGTTGATGCCGTCGACCAGAAATGCAGCTTGGTCAGGCTCGCTCAACGCGCGGGGGCCTCCGGTTGTCGCGCCGAATTCGGTGAACCAGATCTTCTTCTTGGCGTCCCCGTTGCGGACCATCGTCATCCGTACCTGGGCAATGGCGTTCGCCGAACTTCCCTCACCGAAATATCTGCTGAGAAATCCGTGGTCGCTGTAGGGGTGCATGGCGATCGCGTCGAACGAGTGTCCCGCCCCTTCGCGATAGAGCTGCTCGAAGAAGCTGGCTGGGCTGAGGTCGTATCCGTTGTCGACGGTCGGTGCAGTCGCGCCGCTCACGACAACGATGTTCGGGTCGATCGCTTTGATCGCTGCGTACGACCGGATCAGCATCGCTGCGTAGAGGTTCACGTTGACCCCCGGCCCGAACGCTATCCCGATATTGGGTTCGTTCCAGATCTCCCAGGTTCGGATGCGGTTCTGGTATCGCTTCGTCGCGATCGACACGAATTCGGCGAACCTCGCTGGGTCTGCGGGTGCGGGGTGTTTGACCAGTTGGTTCTGCGGCGGTACGGCCCACGTCGGCGCCCACGTCGCCACGCCGAGAATTTCCGTCCCACGATCGTGGAAGCTGTTCACCAGGTTGTCAGTCGACGTCCAGTCGAAAGTGCCGAATTCTTGGTTGACGATCGGCCACTCGATTGTCAGGCGGACCCAACGTATCTTCCGTTCGCTGATTTCGCGGCTTTGTCGGTCGAGCAGGTCGGGAGTCGCGCCTGCGGTGACTGCCGTGACACCTAAATTCGAAGCGCTGCAAGACCCTTCGTGCGGTGGTGCGGAGTGAACCGCGGACGGCGCAGCAAGCTTGTGGCTATCCACGCTGGTGCATGCCGCGAGCGAAAAGGCAGGTAAAAGGAGCGCCGTGAACACAACGCGCGTGATGGTCATTCGTCCAACAAAAGGGTTCGAGATTGCAAGACCTTTCTTCCCCGAACCCGCGTCCTGTTTGCCTTCGAAATCGCGGACGGAAGGTACCGTAACGATTCTGGCGATGGCATCGACTAGAGGGTAGGTCGGGATCAACGGGGTCACCTGAGCTATTGGTAGTCGGTTGCAAGACTTACGGAGATTTCACTAGATGGATTTCGCCAGCAACGCGCACACGCAAGACGAGTCTGTCGGAGAATTGCTTGGCAGTGCGCGCAGAGCGTACCCGAGTCAACGCCCGTGGAAGCAGGCGTACAGGCGGAAGGTCCTCGCATCGGACGCCGCCGTCATCGTGTTCGCGGTTGCACTCGCGCAAATGCTGCGCTTCGGCATCGACGGAATTGCGGCGCAGCAAGACCCCGATTTCGCCGCCGTCACGACGTATTCCGCAGTTCTCTCGCTGTTGTGGATCCTGTGCCTCAGTCTCGTCGGGTCGCGCGACGTCGGACTGATCGGTAACGGGGCCGACGAATATCGCCGCGTCGTCGCGGGGACGGGCTGGGTGTTCGGCACGATCGCGGTCGGCACCCTGCTGTTGCAGGCGGGCATGGCTCGCGGCTACCTCGGTATCGCACTCCCCGTGGGATTGATCGGACTCATCGCCGAACGCCACATCTGGCGTCGACTGCTGGCGAAAGCCCGCGCGCGCGGCGAGTTCACCAGTGAGGTCATTGTCGTCGGCTGCCTGGAATCGGTTGCGTCGATCGGCAAACGACTCGACAGGGCAACAGACGCCGGCTACCGAGTCATCGGCGCGTGCGTGCCGGGCTTTTCTGGCGGTGTCGGTGAGACGGTGCAAGCCGGAACGCGATCGATACCGATCCTCGGCGACGAGAACTCGATCGATGCCGCGCTGACTCTGACCTCTGCGAGCACCGTGGCCGTTGCCGCCGTCGAGCAACTCGGTTACGAGCGCATGCGCAACTTGGCCTGGAAACTCGATGCGCTCGACGTCGACCTCGTCGTCGCTCCGGGCGTCGCAGATGTCGCAGGTCCGCGGCTGAAGATCCGACCCATCGACAATCTCGCGATGCTGCAGGTCGACAGGGCGAAATGTGAGGGCGCATCGATGATCGGGAAGTCGATCTTCGATTTCGTGTTCGCCGTGGTCGTCTTGCTCGTCGTCTTACCGGTCGTCGCCCTCGCGGCGATCGCGATCAAAGCCGAAGACGGTGGACCGGTGTTCTTCCGCCAGGAGCGCGTCGGTCTCGGTGGCAAGACGTTCCGAATCTGGAAATTGCGGACCATGGTCACCGACGCCGACAAGATGATCGACGAGGCCAAGACCAAGGCAGGGCAAGACGCCGCTGTCTTCTACAAGTCCGCGAACGACGCTCGCATCACCCGGATCGGACACTTCCTCCGCAAGACCAGCATCGACGAGATCCCGCAGTTGTTCAACGTGCTCGGCCGGGACATGAGCCTCGTCGGTCCGCGCCCGCTCGTTCCCGGCGAGGGCTCCCATGTTTTCAACTTCATCGAGCGGCGCACCCTGGTCAAGCCCGGCATCACCGGGCTGTGGCAGGTTTCCGGCCGGTCGTCGGTCTCCGAGGAAGAGCGCATCCGTCTCGACCACTACTACGTCGACAATTGGTCGGTTGTGCAGGACCTTGTGATCATCTGGCGAACCATCGCCGCCGTCGTCAAATCCGACGGCGCTTGCTGAGGTGCCGGCAGGAGTTTTCACCGATCTCGCTGGCTTGAAAGTCTGCGTCGTCGCTTGCCATTTCGATCCCGAGACCACTGGGAGCGCGCCGTACAACACGGCGCTGGTCAAGGCCCTTGGCGAGGGGGGTGCCGATGTCGAGGTCGTCACAGGCATCCCGCACTACCCCCAATGGGCCGTCGGCGACGAGAAGTATCGCCGCGGTCTCCGATGGAAAGAAACCTTCGGGCCTGCTCGAGTGACGCGCGTGAGGCATGCCGTCCCGCGCACGCCGAACCTGATCGGCCGCGCGCGAATGGAGTTGAGCTTCGCGTCGCTCGCGTTGCCGTATGTGCTGGCGTCGCGCAGCGATGTCGTTGTGGCCGTGACTCCCTTGCTCGGCGCATTCGTCGCGGGACGCTGTGCCGCGCGCGGTAGACCGCTCGGCGTGGTCGTGCACGATCTCAGCGGCAACGCAGCCCAGCAGTCCGGCACCACGGGTGCAGGCGCAGGCGCCGTCATCGGAAACATCGAGTACCGCCTCGCTCGGTCCGCCGATCTGGTCGGCGTGATCACCCCGCGCTTTCGCGACGTGCTGGTCAATGACGGCGGCGTCCGCCCCGAGCGAATCATCGACGTCCCGCTGTTCACTCACATCACCGGCGTGGACGAGACGACTGCAGCAGCGCGCGCACGCCTTGGCTGGCCGAGCACCTCGGATTTCGTCGTCGTCCACACGGGCAACATGGGCATGAAGCAAGGTCTGGACAATGTCGTGGACGCCGCGCGAATTGCCTACCAGCGCAATCTCGGAGTCTCGTTCGTCCTCGTCGGGGATGGCAATCAGCGGCGTGCCCTCGGCGATCTCGGCAAGGGCATCCCGAACCTGCGCTTCGTCGACCCCGTCGACGGCGATGCCTATCCCCACGTACTCGCCGCAGCGGATGCATTGCTGCTCAACGAGCGCCGCGGCGTGCTCGAAATGTCACTGCCGAGCAAGGTGACGTCCTACGTTGCGGCCCGCAGGCCAATGATCGCCGCGGTGGAATCCGGCGGTATCACGCACTCCGTCGTGGACGAGTTCGCCGCAGCACACATCGTCGATCCTGGCAGCGGCGAGGCGCTGGTCGCGGGTGCACTGGCGCTCCGCGACGACGAAGGACTGCGGACCAAGTTGGTCGACGCTGCGGCGCAACTGGGCGAAGCGAAGTTCGGCGAAGCCGCCGGACGCGAGGGCTTTCGCCGCTTCGCCAAGGCCCTAGCCAACACCCACTGACCCTCGTGAGTCTTTTAGGAGTCCCTGGACTCCTAAAAGACTCACGACCTCAGATGGCCACGGCAGGGGCGGATTCGTCGTCCGGCGTTGGGGCTCGCCGCCGGACTAGTTTGGGCACGTTCGCGAAGTCGGGAAACACTTGCGCGGTGAGCACGGCGGCCGCAGCCACGAAGACGACGCCGGCGGCACCGTATTCGGGCGCCACCGCAATGCCGCCGACGACGCTGATGACGCCCATAGCCATGATGCAGAATGCCTGCCAGCGCATCTCTGTCGGCGTCGTCAACAGCACGCCGGACGGTAGATGAATGCACTGCACGACGAGTAAGAGTCCGAACGCCAACGCCAGAACCGTCGTCGTGTGCACCCGCCCGCTCGAGAGAATCGACGTTGCAAACGGGCCGAGCGCGGTGATGCCGATGGCTCCGACAATCGAGACGCCGCCGAATGCGTAGACGATCTTGAGCCAGAGCGACACAGTCCCGTCGTGGTCGTCGCGCCGTTTGACGAACACCGGCCAATAGGCCATGCCTGCGGTGGAGAAGACCGACCAGCCCAGTGCATAGATCTGCGCCATGAGCGCGTAGCGAGACAACTCTTCAGGGGTCGACAGGTGCGAAAGAATCACGCGGTGCGATTGCAGTCCGAGCGGCAGACCGACACTGGCGACCAACATCCACGCCGACCCGGACAGCAGCTTGGCGTCAGCTAGGTCCGCCGGCGGCGACCGAAACGCTGCGCTCCCGATGCCCGACATGCGCAGAGCCACGATCGTGCCGAGCACGTTGCCGATCAATGCACCCGCCACGCCAGGGATCGCGTACCAGATTCCCGTCGCACCGGAGAACAGCAGTCCGAACGTGATCAGTAGGCCGAACACCGAATTCGACATCAAGATCAGGACGGCGAGCTGATTCTTGTCGATCCCGATGAGAATTCGGGTGCCCAGGCTTACCGGCAGCGTGAGCGCGAAGATCGACGCCGCCACGGTGACGATCCAGCGATCATCCGGACCTGTCGTCAGTCCGATGACTGTGCCCCACGCGTCGAACGCCATGACGGTGATCAGGACCGCGACCAGGCCGACGGATACCAAACTCAGCACGCGGAACGCACGCTGAATGGTGGCGACGGCGATTCGGTCGTCGGCGATGTTTCCAGGGCGCGAACTCGCACTGGTGACGACTGCACCTATCCCGAGATCGGCGAAGGGGAACAACAAGCTGATCGTCGAGATCAGTGCGACGACGCCGAACACGGCCTCGCCGGTTTCTTTGACGATTATCGCTGTGTTGAGCAGCCCGACCAGTGCGACGACCGGCGTGCCGATCACCCGAAAGATCGTCCCCCACACCACAGCGCGCTGCTCTTCGGTGTTGAGCGCGGAATCGGTGTCTGCGCGCAGCATTCCGATGGGCTGAATGTCCTCGACGGACGTCCGAACGACATTCGACGGCCGGTGCCTACCCTTCACCGTTCGATGCCTGCCCGACTGCTGAGCAGCCGTGACGGGACGACGTTTAGTTGCCATCACCGAAGTCTTTGCGCGGTGCGCGGTCGAGCAGTCGCTTGGTCGCGAAGATGGTGCGCACCAGGTACTCCATGGCGCGAGATTGCAGGCGATCTCGCGTGCGATTGCCGTGTGGGTAATACCCGATGAGGTCCCAGGCTTTGCGCAGATCATTGAAGTTGTGCTTGATCGGCCGAACGGTCCCTGCGCCTGTGGCGTCGAAGTCGCAGACGACGCGGTCCAGGGCAATGGGCAACTGGTCGAGCGCGGCGCGGAACAGATACAGCTGATCGGCTGCCAGTCCGAACGTCTCGTCGTACGGACCGAGTTTCGCTCCGAGGTCCGCGCCGATGAATGTGCCTTGGTGCGGAACCGTGTTCATGCCGGACGTGAACTTGCGGAGATCGAACGGAATGTAGCCGAGGGTGCCGAGCTCTTCGCCGTTCGCGCCCACCCGCCGGACCTTCCCATACCCCCACACGTTGCGGGGGTCGTCGAGCTGCCGGACCACGTAGTCGATCGCGTCCGGATCGGAGAAGCAGTCGCCCGAATGCATCAGCCACACGATGTCGCCGGTCGCGCGCGCGATGCCCTGGTTCATGCCGTCATAGCGGCCCTTGTCCGGTTGCGACTGCCAATACGCCGGTTGCGGATCGAGGGACTGCAGATACTCGACGGTCGCCGGACCGGATCCGCCGTCGACGATGATGTGCTCGATGTCTGCGGTGCTCTTTTGCTCGCGCACGCTGGCGACCGTCTTGCGCAGACCGTCGAGGTCGCGGAAGCTGATCGTCACGACCGAGACCTTCATGATCTGACCTTCCCGAGCAGTACCCGCGCGATGGCTGCGAACGCGTATACGAGTGCCCCTGGGCCCGGTGTGCCGTATCGGAGGCCGGTCGCAATCGATCGGAGAACTCCTAGAAGCGAACCTCCGGCAATCGCTGATGCGACGGGGCTGGTCAGGAAATAGTCGCCCCGCGTTCGGCGGTTCGACGACGCGAGATGCTCGCGGCCCCAGGCGATGTAGCCTGCACTCTGGTCGCGACCGGTCCGCGACAGGGAGCCGTGGCTGAGGTCGTAGCGCACCAACGGTTCGCGGAGCTGAACGATCGGCACGTCCGGAAATTCTTTGCGGACCGCCAACAGCCAGGTCGGATCGTCGTGCAGCGTGCCGCGTGGTGCCGTCCACGGGACGCGCTCGGCCACGAGCCGCGGAAACAGCAGGGTCGACGTCTGCACGCTGGCGCCGCCGAACCTGGGGGAGTGGAACCGGAAGATGAAGTCCGCCACTGGTTGTCGAGGTTCGATCAGCCGTCGCGGCCACACCCGCGGCGGCCCGTCACCCCGGACCTCCACGCTGCACGAGGCGATCCATTCGTCGGAACAGTCGCTGACGGCCGCGAGTTGGCTGGCGACTTTCTCCGGTAGCCACACATCGTCGTCGTCGAGCAATGCGATCACACTGCCGGTCGAGGAATCGATGCCGAATTGTCTCGCTCTGCTGCTGCCGAGGCCACCCGAAGTGTGGATCACCTTGATGCGATCGTCGGTCGGAACAGCGACCTCGCCGCTGGCATCGACGACGACGATCACTTCCGCGACGGGGTACGTCTGAGCCAAAGCGGACTCCACTGCGGCAAATAGTGAGCTACGACCGATGGTCGGGATCACCACGCTGACGGTCGGTTTCATGCGGCGCGGTCGGTCCGGTCGACGAGATGAACGGAGGCGAAGACGACGGCGAGGACCGCGAAGATCGGCAGGATGTTGTAGGACGTCGGTGAGAACAGCAGATCCCAGATGGCCTGAATCGCTATCACGACAGCCATCGCTCCCCACAACCCATATCTGGGACTGTTCCACACGACGGCGAATGCTGCGCACAGCAAACCGATCGGCAGCAGCGCGGCGAACACGCCGCCTTCGGCCCAGGCGTTGAAGAACGTCGAATGCAGCGAGACATCGCCGTTCGGCAGGTGCCAGTTGATGTTCAGGTCGATGCTCGAATCGAAGCCGATGCGCGCGGCGAACCGTTCGCCGCGGTCGAAGACGTCATTGGTGATGTTGTTCGCCGAACCCCAGCCGAACCAGGGCTTCTCGATGATCGCGGACACCGAGAGCGGCGACTCGGTTCGGCCCGCCAGGATCGACGGCACGCCCGCGGAGTCCTGCAACTCCGTCTTCTCCTGGATCGCTGCGCCGAGGACGCCCGACTTCGCAACGGCGGGAAGCAAACTGCCGAACGCGGCGACGGCCACGCCGACGAACGCGAATTGCAGCCACCGCGCGATCCGTCCGCGTGCGAAATCCGTGACCAGAAGGACGGCCGCTGCGCCAAGGCAGACGAGCGCGTGCGAGCGGTAGTTGAGAACCAGGCTCGCGCAGGCAAGGAGGATCAGCGCGACTGCCTGCAGCCGCAATGAGACCCGCATCAAGACGAGGGCGTAGAGACAGATCAACGTGAGCCACGGCGCATAGGCGTACTTCCAGAACGACTCGATGCTCGGCGTGCCCAGCGCCGGTAGGCCTTTGGTCGAGAAATAGATGCACGATCCAAGCGCGACACCGGTGGCGAGCGCGAAAACTCGCTCCAGATCCTTGCCTGCAAGAACCAGCAGACCGATGAAGTAGAGGCCGAACGCTGCCCACTGGAACACTCGTTGGTCGAGGACGCTCACGGCATTCAGGCGCGACGAGATGAGAAAACCGCCGAGTCCGACCGTTGCCAGCGCGATCGGAATCCAGTCGCCGAGACTCAGCTTGCGCAGGAGCAAGGCTGGTGCCACCAGCAAACAGATGCCGCTGAACAGCGTGACCGTGAAGCCCATGACCTGCAGGCCCGACAGCGCACCGAGCGCGATCAGAACAGCGGCAGCGACGGCTCGTTTGCCGAATTCGCGACGCTCGGAAAATGTCTTGTTGAAGTGGGCCGTCGAGGGTTCACGCACTTGGGTGGACGCGGTCATGGTCGACCTACCGCCTCCTGATTGGTTGCGCCCAAGCCGGGCGTTCGCCGTCTCGCTGCGAGGGAGATATCCCGGGTAAGTTGGGTATCGTTACCGGCTGCAAGCCGATCTTTCACCTCGGACGGGGACGAGGCAATCCCGAAAGGGCCTCTTCGTGAGTACTCAACATGCCTCCGACCGATCGCTCGGTGCGCTGCGCGGGCGCTCGTACGATAAGGGCCGAGGCATCGTTGCACAGGCTCTCTGGGTCGCGATTTCGTCTGCTCTCTTCACTCGCGTGTGGTGCCCGAACAGTCTGCGCATCAAGATTCTGCGAGCCTTCGGCGCCGAGATCGGTACAGGCGTTCTGGTTCGGCACAACGTATCGATTCAATGGCCGTGGAAGCTGACGATCGGTGACAACTCCTGGATCGGGGTCGGCGCGGAGGTGCTCAACCTCGAACGGATCACCATCGGATCCGACGTCTGCATATCCCAGCAGGCCTACCTCTGCGCTGGTAGCCACGATCATCGTTCCCCGGTTTTCGAATACGACAACGGCCCGATCACCCTCGAGGACGGCGTATGGATCGGGATGCGCGCGGTAGTGCTGCGCGGCGTCCGGGTCGGTGCCAATTCAGTCGTCGGGGCGACAGCGTTGGTGACCGAGGACGTCGCACCGTCGTCGCTCGTTCTTGCTCCACGGGGTTCGGTCCAGCCGCTGGTGCGACGGATCGAGAAGTCCTGAGCATGCGGATTCTGCAGGCCGTCACACTTTTGAGTCCTGACGGCGCGTACGGCGGTCCGGTCCGGGTTGCGTTGAATCAATCGGCAGCGCTGCGCAAACTCGGCCACGACGTGACCCTGTCCGCGGGCGTGCGCGGCTACGAATCAATCCCTGTGGAACAAGAGGGCGTGCCGCTCGCGCTGTCGCCCGCTCGCACGCTGGTGCCTGGCGTCGGCTTTGCCGGGCTGACCGCGCCGGGGCTACTGCGCTGGCTGTGGCAGCGGCGTCGCGAATTCGACGTCGTCCATCTACATCTCGCTCGCGATCTTGTGTTGTTGCCGCTCGCCGTGCTTGTGCGCCTACTCGGCATCCCGTACGTCGTCCAGCCGCACGGCATGCTCGCGCCGAGGTCCAACGCGCTCGCGCCGCTGCTGGACCTGTTGTTCGTTCGACGGATCCTCCGCGGCGCAGCGGAGGTCTTCTACCTGACCGAACTCGAACGCACGGACCTCACGACGATCGCGGGGCCCACGGTCCGGTTGACGGCGCTGCACAACGGCGTGCCCGCTTACGAACCGATCGAGGAGTCCGGCGACGTTCCCGAGGTGCTGTATCTGGCCCGCCTGCACGAGCGCAAACGGCCGGTCGACTTCGTGCGTGCTGCCAGTGCCTTGCTCGCGGACGGCGTCGATGCCCGGTTCGCCCTCGTCGGACCCGACGAAGGGGAAGGTGCTGCTGTGTCGGCATTGATTGCGCAGACGGCGGCGATCACGTGGGAGGGCGCGATCGCCAGCGGAGCCGGTCCGGAGCGGATGCGGAGCGCGAGCGTGTATGTCCTGCCGTCAGTGAACGAGCCATACCCGATGTCGGTGCTCGAAGCGATGTCGGTGGGACTGCCGGTCGTCATCACCCACGACTGCGGACTTGCCGATCTTGTCACTCGAACGCAGAGCGGGATCGTCTGCGAACCAGGCGTCGAGCCGATTGCGGCGGCCGTCGCGACGCTGGTTCGCGACCGCGTCGCTGCCAGAGCCGCAGGCGCGCGAGGACGTGCTGCAGTGTTGAACGAGCTCGGTATGCCGAGAGTTTCCGAGCAATTGCAACGGTCGTACCGGTGCGCAATAGAAGGCAGCTGATCAGTAGATGAACTCTCCTCGACGCCGCCCACGTGCCAAAGCCGCCGCGACGACCCTGCTTGTCGTCGCTCTGCTGGCGGTCACCGGCCTCGTTGCCTACATCCTGATCGCGAACAGCAACGAGACGCCGCCGACTCCGAAGGAGACCTTGCGGGTGGCGGTCATCGGTGATTCCTACAGCGCTGGAGTCAAGAACTCCGTGGTGTGGCCGACCCTCATGGCCGAGTCCACAGGTGCCAGTGTGAGCAACGTCAGCGTGCCAGCTTCCGGATACTTGGCCGATGCGGGCGGACTGGGTCCGTTCGCAGCGCAATTGGACAAAGCGCTCGCATCGAAGCCGGATGTCATCGTCGTATTCGGCGGATTGTTCGACGTCGGCCAGCCGCTGGACCTCATCGGTCAAGCAGTGTCGGACCTGGTTGCGAAGCTGGCTCGGTCCGCGCCGAACGCCAAGATCATCGTGGTGGGTCCGCTCTGGCACGAGGTTCCCGCGCCCGACGTCGTCCGTCAGATCGATGAGACCGTCGGCACGTCGGTGCGAAATCTGAAGCTCACTTACCTCAGCCTCGTCGACGAACCCTGGCTTGCCAAACCAGGCTTGTTCCGTAACGACGACTCGCAGCCCACCGATACCGGTCAACGAGTGTTGGCGAATTCGCTGACCGACGCACTACGAGCGGGCGGCGTTCCTTTTGGCTGATTCATCGAGAAAGCGCTGGGCTGGTGTCGGAGTTCTGGCTCTCGGAGTCGCCGTCGCCGCCGTGGTGAGCATCGTGGTCATCAGCCATCGGCAGTCCGACCCGGCGATCGCCGCCGAGGCGGCGGCAGCGGCGTCGGAGGTAACCGAACAGGACGGTTCTGCGAAGTCGGCGCTGTTCATCGGCGACAGCTACACCATGGGTCCGCCGTCGTTGCCAGACCTCGGTTACGCCTGCCTAGCGGCGACCAGCATGGGCTGGAACTGCAACCTTGCAGTCGTGCCCGGGACCGGCTTCATCAACGGCGGACCGAACCATCGGCTGCCGCAAAGCGCTGAAGGCCCCGAGTCCACGTCCTTCTACGAGCGCATTCCGAGCCTGCGCAGTCGATACGACGCTGACGTCGTCGTGATCGACGGCGGCCGCAACGACGTGGTGTACGGCGCTGAAAACGTCGCCAATTCCTTTGTCTTCACAGTCGAGCAGGTCAAGGCTGCGTGGCCGAAGGCTCGCATCGTTGTCGTTGCTCCTTGGTACCTGCGTGATTCGGCGCTCAAGGCCACCAACAACTCCGGCGTCGCAGTCCCGATTGCGGACTGGTTGCAAAAGGCGCTTCGCGCCAAGCCCGACCTCAAAGATGTGGTGTTCATCGACCCCAACGCTCTCGGCTGGATCGCCGGAATCGATGTCGCGCCCCTGATCGGATCGGACAACGTCCATCCGAACGCGGCGGGTAGCCGCTTCCTCGGCGACAAGCTTGCCGCCACGCTCGCAGCTGATGGCCTCGGCGACACCAGATGATTCGATGAACGAAACGCTCGGCGAATACTTCAGGATCCTGCGTGATCGATGGCGGTGGGTTGTCCTCGTCATGCTGATCATCATCGGTGGAACCGCTGCACTGCTGCTGGTGCAACCCAAGCAGTACGAATCGGTGTCGTCGGTGTTCGTGTCCACTCCGCGCGACGACGCCGATACCTACTACCAGGGTCACCAGTTCGCCCGTGAGCGGTCGCCTTCCTACGTGGCGCTGCTGCAGAGCGAGCAGCTCGCCAGGCGGGTCATCGGTGATCTCGGCCTCGACATGGAACCTGCTGAGCTGATCGCGTCGACGAAAGCAGCCGCCATCCCGAGCACCGTGTTGATACAGCTGACGACGAAAGCGAAGTCCCCGGGGTTGGCGCGACAGATCAATCAGACCTATATCGACGAGCTCGAGGCAGAGGTCGCGTCGATCGAAACGATTCCGGGAGCCCTCACGCCCCGCGCGGAATTGATCGTCGTCGAGCCGCCCACACTCCCCGCGAAGCCGGGCGGGTTTCCGCCGATCTTGCTGCTTGCCGCAGCGACCGGCGCGGGACTCGCGGCGGGTGCAGGGTTGGCCGTCGTTCTGGCCTTGCTCGACACGAAGATTCGCCGGCCGGAGGATGCGGAAGAGGCCGCGGGCGCGCCCGTTCTCGCTGTACTTGCTCCCGACGCAGACCCGGTTGAGCCCTATCGGCAGCTGCGCGGCAATCTCACGACGACGGTCACGGAGGGTTCGGATGCAGATTCCCACGTCGTGCTCATCTGTTCGACCGAACCAGGCGCGGGCAAGACGTGGCTCGCGCTGGAACTCGCGCGCGTGTTTCGCGACGAGGGCTCGCGCCCAGCCGTGATCGATCTCGATGTGCGCAATTCCCTCGTTGCCAGTCTCACCCGGTCGCTGAACCCCGTCACCGTTGCCGATGTGGTCATAGACCGAACGTCGCCCAGCGACACCGAAAGCAACAGGCGCGATGGGATGACGATCGTTCCCGTCGGTGACGTCGGCGCTCACGGTGGACGCATGATCGACTCGCCCCGAGTCGGTCTGTTGTTGGACCGAGTCAAACTCACCAGCAACTGGCTTCTCATCGACACTGCTGCCGCTGCGAAATACAGTGACGCACTTCGACTCGCGCGGCATGCGGACTTCGTCCTGGTCGTCGCCCAAGCCGGCCGGACCCGCTTCGATCGGCTCTCGCGATTGGCCGGCGAGTTCCGCGAGGCCGGTCACCCCATTGGGGGAATTGTGTTCAACGATCTACCTCCGGCGAAGCGCGCAACTGCGCGAGCTGCCAGGCATGCACGTGTAAAGGAAACGACGGCCAAATAATGAACTCGAACAAGGCTTTTGCCGCGTTGCGCGATCGATGGTGGATACCGGTGGTCGCGATGGTGATCGGCATCGGTGTCGGCATCGGGTTGACCTTCGTGCTGACGCCGCAGTACACGTCGTCGGCAAAGTTGTTCGTCAGTACCACTGGCGGCACGACGTCGACCGAGTCGTTCCAGGGCGACCAGTTCTCGCAACAGCGTGCCGGCTCCTACGCCGACATGCTCAGCAGCGAGATCCTCGGCAAACGTGTGGTCGACGCGTTGCGGTTGCCGCTGAGCGGATCGGAGGTGGCGAGCAAGGTCACTGCCACCGCGGTGCCGAAAACGGTACTGATCAACGTCAGCGTCAAAGACGATTCTGCTCAGCGCTCCGCTGCGATCGCGAACAAGCTTGCCGAAGAATTCATCTCCTACATCACACCGCTGGAGACTCCTGCCGGGCAGGCCCAAGCTCGCGTGGTCGTCACACTTGTCAGTCCCGCAGCGGTCCCCGACAGCCCCACCTTTCCGAAATTGATTCCGTTCGCGCTGTACGGGGCGATCATCGGTCTCGTAATAGGGCTCGCATTCGTCGCGTTTCGGCATCTGACGGATCGGTCGGTCGGCAAGGTCGGCAAGCTCGCGGCGGCATCCGGACTGCCCGTTCTGGGTCCGGTGACAGTCGTCGACCGAAGTCCGGACGAGCGTCGCGCTCAGATGAATTCGTGGGACACCCCCGAGGCCGAGGCGTATCGGAAGGTGCGGGTTGCGTTGCAGTCGATGGACCCCGAGCCTCGGATTATCGTCGTCACGAGTTCGAAAACCGGTGAGTCGACGGTCCACGCAGCGCTCGACCTCGCTATCGCGTTCGCCGAGACCGACCGCTCGACAGTGTTGATCGAGACAGATTCGGCGAACCCGGTTCTCGCCAGCGAACTTTCGTTGGCTCCCAGCCCTGGTTTGATCGATCTGATCAGTGTGAACCTGACTCTCGATCACGTCGTGCAGAAGACGATCCAACACTGCCTCAGCGTCGTTCCGGTCGGCACTGGCCGCGACGTCGCCCCGCTACTGCCGTCGCATGTGGTCAGCCAAGCGTTGTTTTCGCTTCTGGCCGAGTACAACTACATCGTGATCGATACCCCACCGATGGACCGCAGCAGCGCTGCTTCGGTGTTGGCTGCTGTGTCGGACGGAACCTTGTTGGTCGTGGATCCGGACGTCGCGCGTCGCAAAGATGTTGTGCGCGCGACAAAAGAACTGCGAACCTCAGGTGCGCGCCCGCTCGGTGCGGTGCTGGTCGGTTAGCAGCGCGATCGGGTCGGTGGTCACCATCCGCAGTGCCGCCTCGATCTTCTCTCGGGGAAAGACGTTGTCGTGAAACGATGCCGAGAACGTCCGATCGTTGTCGATCACGGTGGCCATGATCGTGAGCGCTTCCGGTCCGGCGGTATCCAGCAACCCGGTCAGCATCCGCCCTTCATCGACGACCCATTTCGACTTCGCGAGCGTCGGTGGCCGGCCGAGGTCGGTGTACATCATGCGCATGCGGGGGTGCGCGGGAACCGTATCGACCGGAACGGTCACGACCTTGCGCCGCACGCGGGTCACAGCGGAGGCGAAACCGAGCCACGCCAACGGCAGTCCTGACTCGTAGGCAGCGGACAAGGCGGCAGCGGCGTCGTCGAGCGGCGTCTCGCTGTGTATCGGGACACTCATCCCGAGCACGAAGTTTCCGTTGACGACACTTTTTTTCGGCAGGTAGCGACGACAGTCCACGGCAACGACGAGGTCGTCGGTCGCGTGCAGACCGACTGCGCGAAATGCTTTGCGGAAGAGCATCATCGCCAGGAGCGCGCCGCTAACGTTGGGCGCGTTGTGCTTTCGCCACTGCCTGAGTTCGGTTTCGACGGAACCGGGGGAGACGGCGAAACTGACGGCGTGCGATGGCTGCCAGGGGAGCAGCCCGGTGTCGGTGGGCGGCTCGGAAGAACTCGCGGATCGCATCTCGCGGAACGCACTCCGCACGCGTACCAGTTGGCGTACATGCTTCGGCCGCACCACGAACCAGCGAAACACCGCTTTGGCCAACGCATGCCGGGTTTCCGGGGTGTCCGCCCACGCACCGAGCGTGCCCGTCGACGTGTACTCGTCGACGGCCGTAATCAAATCGACCAAGAGCTTTCCGTCGCCGAGACCGTGGTCGGTGTCGAAGAAGAGATAGTTGCCGCACAAGATCAACTGGAACGACGGCTTTGGGCCGGTCTCTCGACGGACCGACTCGGCGGCGGCGGACAGTCCCGCGACGTTGGACGGGCCGGGGATCTCGCGGACCGCGTCCCTTCGCAGTACTGGATCGAAGGCCCAGGTGGCGCTCGACTGGCTCGATCGCAGGCCGATTCGCGTCTGCGTTCCCGCTCGAGCGATTTCGACCAACGCTTTCCGCACCGACTCGACCGATCGCTGCTCCACCGGACCGGTTATGCCGATGTAGCGGCCGCCGGACATGAACAGGTCGCCGCCGGAGGCCTTGAAGCGTTTCGTCGACTCGGCCATCGACTCAATCTACCCATCGAACGGCTGTGTTCGAGGGTCAGGCTCCGAGCATGGCCTGAACTGCGGCAAGTGACGGCTTGGGTGAGTAATCCGTCCGCACCAGGCCGAAGTTGAATTCGACGTTCGGACTTCCGGTGTTGAGGTCGCGAAAGTCGAAAAGGAAGATCGGTCCGGCGTTGGGCAGCGATCGCAGGTAATTGATGCCGTCGACCAAGATCTCCGATTGTCTGGCTTCGGTCACTCCGTATGGCTGGGTGGCCGACGTCGGGGCGCCGAACTCGGTTGTCCACAGCCGTCTTCCGCCGTCGCCGAAGGCCGTCAGCAACCAATTGATGACGGTGATCGCGTTCTTCGACGAGTTCCAGTCCGCACCCTGGCTCAGCAGGCCGGGGGCGCTGTATGGATGGATGCCGAGGCCGTCCAAGCTGCCCTTGGCGCCCCACCAGTACATGTACTGAACGAACATGTAGGGGCTGATGTTCGTGCCGTCGTCCATGGACGGGGAAAGGCCGCCCGAAATGACGGTGGCACTCGAATCAACCGCCTTGATTGCTGCATAAGACAGTTTCAGCATTGTCGTGTATTTCGCGGGATCGGGCTTCGGCGCGAAACTGGCTTGGATATTCGGCTCGTTCCAGATCTCCCAGTTCTTGATCGAGCCCTTGTACCGCTGGGCGGCAAGCTTGACGAAGTTGGCGAACGTTGCGGGATCAGCCGGAGCCGGGTGGATGAAGTTCCTTCCCTCTGCCGTCGCTGCCCAGGCAGGCGTGTAGGTCAGGAGGCCGAGGATGTTCAAGCCGGCAGCAGCGGCGGCGTTGACCTTTTGATCGGTTGTAGCCCAGTTGAATACGCCCTTGACGTTCTCGACGTCGGGCCATTCGATCGATAGCCGGACCGCCTTGAATCGAGCATTGGTGACGGCCTGGAAGTCCCTGGTTTGCGACGCCGCAGCAGCGCCGGTCGTCGTCACCGCGGTCACGCCGACGAGTCCTGGCGCCATGGGTCCTGTTGCGGCCGAAGCGGTCGGAGGGGCGATGAAACCCGCAGCAACGATGGCGGTCGCCGCCGATACGATGGTTACGGTGCGCCTAGCCGAGCGAATACGGTGTCGTGTTCCATGCAGCAGGAACTTCACGGGAAAACCTCACTTTGGGGCAAATGCAGAATGGGAATACGTGCGGAATCGATAAGGGCGCCATCGCTCCTCGAAAGGATGAATGGTCGTGCGGCGAAATTCAAGCCCCTGCAAACCGGACAGTGGGGGTAATCGAATGCGTTTCGCTGATCTCGGAACTTTCAGACCGATCGGAATCGTCTTCGCGGTGACGGTTTCGGTGACATCCTGCGCGTCGGGCGCGCCCGAATTCAGTCCGCTTCCCAAGGCTGCGCCCACGGCCTCCGAGGTCTACGGAGATTTCTCGCAGCTGCCCGACGGACCGGCTCCAGCAACCTTTTCCAACGGCGCGCCAGCCCATGTGGCCGAGTCGGCCGATCCTGGGTCGACGCCCCGAATTATCAATGGTCAGTTGACGTTTCGTCCGACCGGGTCCGCCAGTCCTGCCGCCGGATACTTCCAGACCGATGCGTTGGAGCGGGCGGTGACGCGAATCGGTTTCCGGTGGATCATCTCGCCCGCGAAGGGGAAATCTCCCGGCGTTGCGGCGGCTGCGGTGACCGGTGAGCTTGCGCACTTCATCGACGGATCGTCGCCGGAAATGCCGCTGCACTTTATCGTCGACAGCGACAGTTGGAACTACTCGGTGGCACCAGAAAGAGATAAAGGCGGCGTCGAATTGTTATCAATTGCGTCCGGGACATTTAATCCGCCACTCGCCGAAGATGGCAAGACGATTCATTCGGTTGAAATATGCGTGGCGAAAGATACCGCGACTCTGTCACTGCCGGACGGAACCGAGCAGACCGTTAGGGATCCCCGGATCAAGGCATGGGCTTCTCGGTTCGCATTCTTCGAGCCGTTCTCCGCTTCGGGCGATCCGTCGTCGATTGCGGGCTTCACCGAGGTGTGGGCCGATTCCAAACCTTGTCGAAATTGATCGTCGAACCGTTACGAGATCTCGACTTCGGCAGAGACGATGACCGAGCTGTTCATCGGCAAGCTCGCGACGCCGATGGCGGTGCGAGCATGGGCGCCGATGTCCGGGCCGAACAGGACGAGCAGGAAATCGCTGAAGGCGTTCAGCACAACCGTCGACTGGGGGAAGCCGCTGTCCGCGTTGACCATCCCGCTCACTAATAGCCAGGCGGTTATCCGGTCGAGGTCGCCTATGGCGCGCGAGAGGCTGCCGAGCATCGAGACCGCAACCAGGCGGGCACTGTCGCACGCGGCGTCGACCGAGACTTCCGACGGGACCTTCCCGAACGGTCCGGCTAACGATCCGTCCGGGTTCTGCGCGCCGTGACCGGCCAGATAGACCCGATTTCCCCGCACACGCGCCCATTCGAAGGCGAACTGAAATCCGGGCGGTGGTTCAGGGGCAGGGGGGAGTGCGAATCCGAGGTCGGCGAGCTTGGTTTCGATGTGCATATGCGTTCCTGCCTCACACGTCGACGCCGTTGATCGAGTGCACCAGCCAACCGTCGTCGTCGATGCTCAGAGTGCTGACCGCGGCGTTCAGAATGCGCGGCGACCGCATGGTGTGCACTACGTCGATTATCGCGCGGATCACCCCGCCGTGGGTGACAACGATGATGGCGGAATCGGGGTTGTCCGTCGCAAGTGCGCTCAGGGTGCGCAGCCCGCGCTCCGCGACCGAGCTACGTGGTTCCAAGCCGGGATACCAACCATGCGGCCACTCGTGATAAGCCTCCCAATCGGTCATTCCTTCGGCCTCGCCGAAATGCCGTTCGGCCAGGTCGTCGTAGGTAGCCGACCGCGTCAACCCGATATGTTCGCCGATGATGTCGGCTGTTTCGCTGGCGCGGGAGAGCGGTGAGCTGACGAGTAGGTCCCAGTTTCGGTCGGTGAAGTGGTGAGCTGCCTCGCGCGCCTGCGCTCGCCCAGTGCGGTTGAGCGGGATATCGGATGACCCCTGCAACCGGCCGTGCAGGTTCCAGTCGGTCTCGCCATGTCGCACGAGAGCGATGAACGTCATGGCCGAAAACTCCGTCCGTCGAGCGCATAGTTATGGTGGCATTTGGCGGCTGTCCGGCCACCATAACTATGCGCTCGCGAGGGGCCACGATGAAACTTGCGCTGACTGACGAAGAAGTCGCCTTCCGCGACGATCTGCGAAAGTTCTATACGACGGAGATCCCCGCAGAAATCCGTGACCGAGTCGGCCGTGGGCTGGAACCGCGCAAGGAAGATTGGGTCACCACACAGCGAATCTTGAACGCTGCGGGTCTCGCGGTCCCGAACTGGCCGGTCGAATGGGGCGGTAAGGATTGGACGCCGATCCAGCACCACATCTGGCTCGATGAGATGCAGCTGGCCAACGTGCCGGAGCCGTTGACGTTCAACGCGAGCATGGTCGGTCCGGTCATCGCGCACTTCGGGTCGCAGGAGTTGAAGGAACGCTTCCTCCCGCCGACCGCGAACCTCGATATCTGGTGGTCGCAAGGGTTTTCCGAGCCCGATGCAGGTTCGGACCTGGCATCGCTGCGCACCACAGCGGTCCGCGATGGCGACAGCTACATCGTCAACGGCCAGAAGACGTGGACCACGCTCGGTCAGTACGGCGATTGGATCTTCAACCTCGTCCGCACCGATCCGAATGCGCCGAAGAAGCAGGCCGGTATTTCGTTCCTGCTGATCGACATGAAGTCGCCCGGCGTCACGGTCCGGCCGATCAAGTTGATCGACGGCAGTTACGAGGTCAACGAGGTGTTCTTCGAAGACGTTCGCGTCCCGGCAGATCAACTCGTCGGCGAGGAAAACCAGGGCTGGACCTACGCGAAGTTCCTGCTCGGCAACGAGCGCACGGGTATAACCGGTGTCGGACGCACCAAGGTGAAGCTCGCGCACGCCAAGGAGCACGCCGCGCAGACCAAGGTCGGCGGCGGAACGTTGCTGGAAGAGCCGTACTTCGCTGCGCGCCTCGCCGAGATCGAAAACGAGCTGCTCGCACTGGAATTGACTCAGCTTCGCGTTGTCGCGGGCTCGGCTGACGGCAAGCCCAATCCCGCATCGTCGGTGCTGAAACTGCGCGGCTCGCAGCTGCAGCAGGCCGCGACCGAGTTGCTGGTCGACGTCGCCGGTCCGGATTCGCTGCCGTACGAGGCGGGTGACGACCTGGCCTCCGCCGAGTGGGCGCAGCTGGCCGCACCGCGGTATCTGAACTATCGCAAGACGTCGATCTACGGCGGCAGCAACGAAGTGCAGCGCACCATCATTTCCTCGACGATTCTCGGACTGTGAGGCAGGACAATGGATTTCGAGTTCACTGAAGAGCAGGAACTGCTGCGCGACACCGCCCGCGACCTCCTTTCCCGCAGCTACGACCCCGAAAAGCGGCTGAAGGTCACCGAGACGGACCTCGGCTGGAGCAAGGAAGTCTGGGGAAAGCTCGCCGAAATCGGTTTGCTCGGTTTGAGTTTCAGCGAAGAAGACGGCGGCATGGGCGCTGGACCGGTCGAGACAATGGCCGTACTGGTCGAGGTCGGTCGGCGGTTGGCGCCGGAACCGATCATCGACGCGGTGTTGGTGCCGGGCGGCCTTGTCGCCGCGGCCGGTTCCGACGAGCAGCGTGCGCGTTTGCTCGGCGAGGTTGCCGAGGGAAACACGTTGCTGGCCTTCGCCCATGGCGAGCCGGGAACCAGGTGGCCGTATCCGGAGGTCACGACGACCGCTGCCCAAGACGGTGATTCGTGGACGCTGACCGGTAAGAAGCATCCGGTCCTGCACGGCGATTGCGCCGACGTGCTCGTTGTCAGTGCGCAGCTGCCTGGGGGAGGGGTCGGGCTGTTCCTGGTCGACGCCACCGCGTCCGGCGTTGTGCGGCGCAACTTCGCGACGTTCGACAGCCTGCGCGGAGCGCAGATCGAGTTCGACAACGCGTCTGCCGAGCCGCTCGGCGAAGCCGTCGACGCGAGTGCGCACATTCAGGCTGCGATCATCGGTGCCCAGGCGGCGACCGGTGCCGAAGCCGTCGGTGCGATGGAAGAAATGCTCCGTTTGACGACCGACTACCTACGCACACGTAAGCAGTTCGGCGTGACGTTGTCGAAGTTCCAGACGCTCACCCAGCGGGCCGCAGATATGTATGTGTCGCTCGAGCTGGCGCGCAGCATGAATCTGTACGCAACGATGGCGTTGGCTGAGGGCATCGTCGATCCGGTGATCGCGTCGCGCGCGAAGCTGCAGATCGGGCGCTCCGCTCGCCACATCGGTCAGGAAGCAATTCAGCTGCACGGCGGCATCGGTGTGACCGCCGAATATCCGGTCGGCCATTACCTCAGTCGACTAACTGCGATCGAGCGCACCTACGGCGGCACCGACGATCACTTGCGCGTCCTCGCCAGTGGCGTTGCCGACTACGGAATGGTCGAGCTCTAGTTTTCGTCGGGATCACTTGCCGCAGGCAGGCTGGTCCGCAGGGTCGTCGTCCTCGGTGTGTAGGTGTAGGGCGTCCGGGACGGCCGCGTCGTCGTCTCCGGCGGCCGCGGTCGTTCGGTGGTTTCGGGCGCGATCTGCCACGTCGGTGACGGCGGGACCGTCACCGCCGGCGTCGTCGATGCAGTGGTCAGCGAGACGGCTGACGACAACCCGGATTTGAGCGGCGGCGGGACGACGTGATCATTTGCGCCGTCGCCGCACGCTGCGAGTACGGCGATGCCGAGCGCGATGGCGGACGTCGCTATCGCTGGGCCTGCAGCACCCCGCCATCGTGCGCTCATGTTCGTCCATCCTGATTTCGAGTTGAACCACTCTAAGCAGCGTGGCGCCGCTAGCACACCCGAAGTCTCGGAACGGTATCGAATCACAAATCCGCGCGTCGTGTCGCGCCGAAGTTTGCCCAGGACAGTCGTAACCTCTGTTACAGAAGTGAACCACTGAGAATCTCAATGGACGAAATGATCGACTTATGTGAAGGAGCATTGGTCATGGGGTCCGCACACTACAAACCCGTGTACTGGTTCGTATTCCTGGTCGGCATGATCGGGGCGGCATTCGGAGTCGTCGAACTTCGGGCGGAGATGGCAGTCTTCGGCCTGATCGTCGCGTCGACGTCGGGTCTGCTCCTGCTCAGGATTCGTGCCGAGGCACTCGGCCGTCTCGATGGGCTGGACCACCTCGAGGCTCGCGGCCGCGCGATGGTCGGAACGCTGACCGCTCCCCGCGTCTAGTCGCGGAGCTTGCGGAGCGACCATCCAACACGTTTGGACGGGTCTCGAAGAATGAGAGACACGGCCTAGTTCACCGCGTCGCGTAGATACGCGATGTCGTCCGCCAAGCCCTCGGCGGGCGTCTCGAGGATGATCGGCGCATCAGCGGTCCGGCAGACCTCGGCGAGAAGCTCCGGGTCGATAGTGCCGTCGCTCAAGTTCGCGTGCCGGTCACGTGCCGAGTTGAACTCGTCGCGCGACGAGTTCAGGTGCACCAGGTCGATTCGACCGGTGATCGCCTTGATGCGGTCGACGATCCCGACAAGATCCTCACCGGCCGCCCATGCATGACAGGTGTCGAGACAGAACCCGGCACCGAATTCCCCGACTGCGTCCCACAACTTTGCGATCGAGTCGAAATACCGCGCCATCGCGTGGTCGCCGCCTGCGGTGTTCTCGATGAGGATCGGCACAGGAAAGCCACCCTTTTCGGCCTGACGCTCGAACAGCTTGCGCCAGTTGTCGATTCCCGCGTCGATCTCACTGTCGTTACGAACGTGCCCGCCGTGCACGACCAGCCCGAATGCACCCAGGTCCGCGGCAGCCTTGGCTTGCTGCGCGACCGCTTGCCGTGACGGCATTCGCAATCTGTTGTTCGTGCTCGCCACGTTGATCTGGTACGAGGAGTGCACCACGACATCCACGGGACTCGCGAGGATCTCCGCTGTCTTCGGATGCGCCGCCGGCTTCTCCCAACCCTGTGGGTCGATCACGAACATCTGAATGAGATCCGCCCCCAGGCGCTCCCCATAGCCGATCGGATCGCCATCGAGGCGGACATGGGCTCCAATTCGCATGCATTCACCTTATCGGCGCCCACCGACAGGGCGGCCGGGGCGGCAGCATCTCGCCGAGGGGGCTGTTGCGCAAGCATCGGCCGAGAAGGAAGTCGCATAGCCGCCCCCTCGGCATGCGAGCCGCCGAGAACCCCTGTGACCTACGTAACGACAGTGTCACGTTTGTCCTATATGGTCGTTCGCGTCCTGACGGGTGAGGCTAAGGAGCGGGACCGATATGCAGCGTGCGGTGAAGGCGCTTTTCTTGATTCTGATAGGCGTCTTGCTCGGCGCGATAGTGCAACCAAGCTCGGTCGGTGCGGAACCGTTGTATCTGCTCGACGATCCGGACCCGTTCTTTCATGCGCCGGAGGACATCGGGAACTACAAGCCAGGTGACGTGGTCCGCGTTCGGCGAATCGACACGTGGATGTACGCGGGCACAGAGGGCTGGCACGTCGCATTCCGCTCGACCAACTCCGCGGGCAACCCGATCATGGGCATGACCACAGTGTTCATGCCGGTCGGGATCACGAACCCGCCGCTGGTGTCCTACCAGGCGATCATCAATTCGCTCGGCGTGAAGTGCAATCCGTCGCGGTCGCTGTTCAACGCCGAACTCAACGACGCTCCTGGCATGTACCTGCCGATCGGGCGTGGGTGGGCAGTCTCAATTCCCGACCACCTCGGACCGACGGGTGCGTACGGCGCAGCCAGGCTCGGTGGACTGGTCACGCTCGACAGCGTCCGGGCAGTCAAGCAGGTCACCGAGCTGGGCCTGTCGAACGCGCCTGTGGTGCTGGCCGGCTACTCGGGCGGCGGCATGGCGAGTGCATGGGCGGCCGCGCTGCAGCCCAGTTATGCGCCTGAGTTGAAGCTCGACGGCGTCGTCGCAGGCGGAATTCCGGCGGACCTCGAGGAAATGGCCCGCGGGCTCGGCTTCGCACCGCACCCCGGCTTCGGGTTGGCGTTCGCCGCCGCGATGGGCCTCGAGCGCGAATACCCGGACCGGCTGCCGATCACGAGCCAGCTCAACGACCAAGGCATGTTCTTGCGCGCGTTCATGGCAAACGAGTGCCGCCGGTTCCTCATCTTCCACGGACTGTTCCGCAGCGCCGGAGACGTAGCCGGGCGCACGGACCTGATCACCAGCCCCGCGGCGCTCGCGGTGTTGCACGAGAACAGCCTGAAGTATTTCCCGGACATTCCGAAGGTGCCGATGATGATCTGGCACGGACTGTACGACGGACTGACTCCATTCGACGCGGTCGCTGACACAGCGCGCCGGTACTGCGCGGCGGGCGCTAATCTCGTCTTCTCGCCCTACGACATTTCTGAGCACATGACCTGCGCCGCACTCGGTTTCCCCGCAGCGTGGGAGTACGTCGAAGCTCGCTTCCGAGGGGAGCCCGCGCCCACCCAGTGCTGATTGCGGCAGACATCAGGGTCCTCCCCGATGCGGAGATCGTGTGAACCGGACACTATGGACTCCGACGCGTCCGATCAACGAAAGGCGAACATGGCTTCGCTCTCTGTCGCTGCCCGCTCGGTAGACCTCGTCAAGACGTACGGCTCAGGCGATACGCAGGTCCGTGCGCTCGACGGCGTGTCCGCGGAGTTCTACAAGGGCGAGTTCACCGCCATCATGGGACCGTCCGGGTCGGGCAAATCGACGCTCATGCACTGCCTCGCCGGGCTGGACAACGCGACGTCGGGTTCGGTGTCGATCGGCGACACCGAGTTGACGTCGCTCTCCGACAAGCAGATGACCAGGCTTCGCCGCGACCGCATCGGCTTCGTCTTCCAGGCGTTCAACCTGGTCCCGACGTTGACCGCGATCGAGAACATCACGCTGCCCCAAGACATTGCCGGACGCACCGCCGACGCGGAGTGGCTCGACACCGTGCTGACGCGGCTAGGCCTCAAGGACCGGCTCAAGCACCGTCCGGGTGAGCTGTCCGGCGGTCAGCAGCAGCGAGTCGCGTGCGCGCGAGCCCTTGCCGGCCAGCCGGAGATCATTTTCGGTGACGAGCCGACGGGCAACCTGGACTCGCGCTCCTCTGGCGAGGTGCTGTCGATTCTTCGGACCTCGGTCGACGAGTTCAAGCAGACCGTCGTCATCGTCACACACGACCCCCGCGCCGCGGCCTACTCGGACCGAGTCGTGTTCCTCGCTGACGGCAAGATCGTCGACGAATTGCGTGAGCCGACAGCAGAATCGGTGCTCGACCGGATGAAGTCGCTGGAAACGGTCTGACGATGGCTGGCTCACCCATGCGCAAGGTCTCCCTGCGCAACCTCGCCGCACACAAAGTTCGCCTCGCGCTGACTTTGCTGTCCGTCGTACTCGGAACTGCTTTCGTCACAGGGTCGTTCGTCTTCACCGACTCCCTGCAGAAGACGTTCGACGGCATCTTCGCCAACGTCGCGCAAGGCGTGGACGTGCGCGTCAGCCCCGAAGACGTGCGCTCGCCCGGTGTTTCGCTCAGCGACGTCGACACCATCACCAAGATCGACGGCGTGCGCGCAGTCGCTCCCGCCGAATTCGGCACCATCGTCCTGCTCACCAAGGCGGGCAAAGCGGTGCAGAACGGCGGCGCGCCGAGCATCGGCCAGTCCTATTTGCCGCCGGACAAGGCACTCGAGAAGCTCGACCCCTACGTAGCCGGCGGACCGCCGACGAAGCCGGGTGAGGTATCGCTGAATCAGGGGGCGGCGACGAGGGCCGATCTTCAAGTCGGCGACAAGACCAAGATCCTGTCGGCGCGGGGGCAGCTGGAAGTCACGATCACCGGCATCTATCAACCGGCCAGTGATACCGGCGGTTTCATCGGTGCGTTCTTCGACGAAACGCAAGCGCGCCAGCTGTTCACCGACGGCTCCCACGTCGCCTACATCGATGTCGCCGGAAATGGTGTGTCGGCGAACGAGCTTCGCGATCGGATCCAGAAGGCGTTTCCCGATCTGAAGGTGCAGAACGGCGACGAGGTCCGCGAGGACGCGAAGGCGCAGATCTCGCAAGCGCTCAGCTTCATCAACTACTTCCTGCTGGCCTTCGGTGCAATCGCTTTGCTCGTAGGCACTTTCATCATCTACAACACGTTTTCGATGATCGTGGCGCAGCGGCTGCGGGAACTCGCGTTGTTGCGCGCGGTCGGCGCGAGCCGCAGACAAGTCGGATTCTCGGTGGTCCTCGAGGCGCTGATCGTCGGGTTGATCGGCAGCGCATTGGGTTTGGCTGCCGGCGTCGGTCTCGCGCTGGGATTGACCGGTCTGCTCAACGCCTTCGATCTCGGTCTGCCGACCGGGTCGTTGCAACTCGCAACCCGGACCGTCGTCGTCGCGTTGGTCGTCGGCGTCGTCGTCACGACGCTCAGCGCCTATGCGCCCGCACGACGAGCGGCGAAGATCCCGCCCGTCGAGGCAATGCGCGAGGAGTTCGCGTCGACCGGCGATTCGTTGCGGATGCGGACGATCATCGGCGCTCTCCTAGCCGTCGCGGGTGTCGTCGCCGTTGTCATCGGTGCACAGTTCACCGGCGCGGAGGGTGCGTCGACCGTCGGCGGCGGTGCGCTGGCCTTGGTGTTGGCTGTCCTGTTGGCAGCGCCATCGTTGTCGCGACCCATCGTCAGCGCCCTTGGGTCGGTCGTGACGCGGCCGTTCGGCCCGATCGGTCGGCTGGCTCGTAGCAACGCGGTCCGGAATCCGAGGCGGACGGCGGCAACAGCTTTCGCGCTCACCCTCGGACTGATGCTGGTGTCGCTGATCGCGACCTTCGGCGCGTCGGCGAAGGCGAGCATCGACACGCTGGTCGACAAGGGCGTCAAGGCGGATTACATGCTGACCGGCCCGCAAGGGTTCGGTGTGGTCGTGCCCGCGGAAGACGCGGCACGCAAGGTCGACGGCGTGGACCTCGCGGTCGGGCTGCGCTTCGTCCCCGCGCAGGTCGGTGACGAAAACGCCGGCAACGGAGTCTCATTCAGTGGTCCGGTCGATCCTGTCCTCACCATGGATTTGGTGTCGGGCGAGCGGGACATCGCAGACGACGGCATGCTCGTGTCGGAAACCCAATCGGACAAGAAAGGCTGGAAGCTCGGCGACACAGTCGAATTGACGAATTACGCCGACGAGAAGTCAGCCGTCCATGTGAAGCTCAAGGTCACCGGCATCTTCGAAGATTCGCAGGTGCTCGGCGACTGGATCGTCTCGGACAAGACCTACCAGGCGATGACGCCGGCAGACCGGCGCGCCGACTTCCTGGTCCTGATCAAAGCCAAGTCCGGGGCTGACATGACGTCGCTGCGAACAGGTCTGGAGAAAGCGACCGACCCCTACGTCGTCGTCCAGGTGCTTGATCGCGAACAGTTCAAGGGCGAGCAGGGCAAACAGATCGACACTCTGCTGGCTGTGCTCTACGGGTTGCTGGCGTTGGCGATTGTGATTGCGATCCTCGGAATCATCAACACCCTGGCCCTGTCCGTCGTCGAACGGCGCCGAGAGATAGGCATGCTGCGCGCAGTCGGTATGGCGCGCAACCAAGTTCGTCGCACGATCTACCTGGAGTCGGTCCTCATCGCGGTGTTCGGCGCGATCGTCGGCGTCATATTGGGACTCGGCCTCGGCGCTGGGTTCATCCGCACCTTGCGCGACCAAGGCCTCGGCGAAATCGCAATTCCCTGGGCTCAGGTGATCGCCATGCTCATCGGGTCCGCCGTGGTCGGCGTGCTCGCCGCGTTGTGGCCCGCCGCTCGCGCCGCACGGACCAAGCCACTCGAAGCAATAGCCGACCTCTGACCTGCTCGTGAGTCTTTTCGGAGTCCCTGACTCCGAAAAGACTCACGAGTTCACTTGGCAGTGGTGCGCTTCATCCCACGCTCGACGGCGGCGACGATGCTCGGGCGCAGCGTTGCGGCCGGGACGATCGAGTGCACGGACCCGACCTCACGAGCGCGGTCGATGTTGTGGATCGCCTCGAACTCCTGAGCCACCTCACCGAGCTTGTCCGACCGGACCGCTGTGCGAGCGGCAGACAGCTCCACGCGCAGGTGCGCACGCTCGGCGTCGTCTGTCGATGCGGCCAGCCGCTCCTCCAACGCCTTGACGGCGGCGTCTGCAGCGGTGCGTGCGTTGACCTCTCGGGAGAACACGACAGCCGCGGCGGGCGCGCCACCGATGACCGAGGCGAACGAGCCCTCGACGGCGAGCACTTCCATGTTGTCGTTGAGCGCACCGGAGAAGACGACGAACGCGCCGCCGTGGTAGCGCGAGATCACGCAGAAGACGATCGGTCCGTCGAAATTGACGATGGCCCTACCGATTTCGGCGCCGTATTCGAGCTGGATATTGCGCAACGATTCCGGTGAACCGTCGAAGCCGGACAGGTTGGCGAGCACGACTAGCGGCCGGTTGCCGCTTGCCGCGTTGATCGCGCGCGCCGTCTTCTTCGACGACTGCGGGAACAACGTGCCCGAGGTCCACTGGTCGGGTCCGTCGGCGGGGAACCAGCCCTTGCGGGGGATGGTCCGCGATTCGATGCCGACGACAGTGGCGGGAATTCCGGCCAGGTGGGCGTCGAAGACGACTGCGGTCTCGGCGTCAGCCATGTCGGCCCAGCGTTCGAGAACCGGGTGGTCCTGGTCGACGACCGAGTGCATCACGGTGCGAATGTCGAAGGGCTTCTTGCGTTCTGGGTTCGTCTTCGACGAGAAGATGTCACCGACCGTCGTGAAGTCGCTCGACGGGTGCACATGCGGGTACGTGCAGACGTCGCGGTCCAGTGGGTCCTTGGAATGTGCCCGACGCGGGAAGCGTTCGCCCGGAGCAACATACGCGTGTTCGTAGTGCGTGAACAGGATGTCGCAGGCTGCGGCGAGGTTCGGCGCCCAGTACTGCGCTTCGCCGTTGGGGCCCATGACGCGGTCGTAGCCGCCGATACCGAAGTTGTCTTCGGCAGAGACGCCGCCCGAGTAGTCGAGAGATTGCTTGCCGGTCAACACCATTGCGCTGTCGGGGGTCATCACGAGGATGCCCTTGGTGTGCGTCAGCATCGTGGCTTCGGCGTTCCAGTACGGCTGCGCGCCGACGTTGATTCCTGCGACGACGACGTTGATCTCGCCGCCGGCTTGGGTGAACGTGATGATCCGGCGCAGTGCGCGCGAGACCCAGTCCATGTTCTCGGTACCGCTGTCCATGGAAATCGTTGCGCCAGAAGACAACGTGAACCATTCGACCGGAATCCCGCGCTCTTCGGCGAGATCGATCGCGGCGACAACGCGAGCACACTCCGCTTCGGCAACTGTGCCAAGGGCTTTCGTCGGATCGCCGAACATGGCGACGCGGGTCATGCCCTCCGGGTACCGCAGCGTCGGAGTCGTCACCAGGCCGACGATGAGGCCGGCCTTGTTCAAGCCGTACGGCCGGTCGACGGGCACGAGGTTGTTGGAATCGTCGAAGTCGAGCTCGGTGAACGACCCGTCTTCCTGCGTCAGCAGCGGGATCAACTCGTACGGGTACACCGTGCCGCGAGCACGGGACCGCTGCACCTTCTGCGTGTACTCGTCGAGCGGTCGCAGTGGCTCGGTCGGCGGCTCGGTCACGCGGACGTGGACGCCCGCGCCGGACCGATACGAGAACCGCAGCGCAACCTCACGCGGCGAGCTCAGTGGTGTCTCGCGCAGTCGCGCCAACAGCGTGACTTCCTCGAGTCCGGCGCCCATGGTGAGCGGCGCGATGTACTGACCGATCGAGGTCAGCTGCTCGACCGGCTCCTCGATGATGGGCCAGATGTACAGCGCGACACGGTTGTTGTCGAGTCTGCGAGCACCGCGCTTAGCCTGCTCGCGGCGAATGCCGTCCATGCAGGCAGACAGCGCGCGCTCGATCGCGGGGACGGCGACGATGTTGCCGCCGCCGTCGCGCTGAACGGTCTCCTCGCGAATCTCGGCGAACGCGATGAGTCGCTGATCGGCCGGATTGTCTTTGGCGGACAGCTGATACAGATGCGTGTCAGCCGCAGACGACAACCGGATGCCGTCGAAATTCTTCAGGCGCCAGAAGTCGAACCGCTGACCGGTCAACGGGTGCATGTCCCGAATGATGCGGTCTTCGATGAGGTCGGTTCCGGTGCCGCGCAACGTGATCAGCTGCACCGAGTTCGGTGCCGCAAAGACGGTTACGGTGATACGACGCCACGTCGCGGCCTTCGAATGCTGGGCAAGAAGGCCCCGCAGCGCGTCGGCCAACTCGTCGCCGTCCGACGGAGCATCGGCCCAGGCGAGGTAGAGGTCGACGGCGAGATCTTCCGGTGCCTCGCCCGCCAGGTCGTCGATGATGTCGAGAGTTCGTAGTAGACCAGCGAATTGGGTGATCATCGAGACGAGATGCACCCGCTCGCCGGCCTGATCGAACGTGCCTGTCACGATCGGTCGATGGTCGCGGGTGAAGGCCTTGATGTCGTCGAGCGTGTGAATCAGGTAGTACTGCCGCGTCAAGACCTCGAGCAGCACGCCGGGATTCGAAATGCGCTGTGCCAGCAGGCCGATCAGCGGCTCAGGAGTTGCCGCGAGGGCTTCCATTCGACGCGCGTAGTCGGGCGCATCGGGACGTTCGGCCAGGTAGGCCAGGTTGCCGCGGACGTTGTCGTAGGCACGGTTGCGAATGTCGTGAATGGCAGGCGCGTCGAAGAACCGGAAGCGCAGGTTTCGTGCGACGTCGCCGACCAGCGGGTAGCGGACCTGGGTGGCGTCGATCAGTCGATCGAGCACTTCCGCCAACTCCGGCGACGACTCGGGCGCGGCGTAATCGTCGGTGAGCCAACGTTCGAGCAGCCCGACGATGACCGGTACCTGATTCTCGATTCGCTGCAACGCGAGGAAGAGGCGATACACCGCTTCTTCCAGGAGCGGTCCGGGCTCGAGGTCGACCACGTCGTAGTGGCCGAGCGCGCGGGAAAGCTTGTTGCGGAACGATTCCGGGAGGCGCTGCACGTCGACGTCCATCGACAGCAGATACGAATGAAAGTGCTCGCGCGGGCTGTGCGCCTGCTCGTGTGTCTCTTCCTCGTCGAAGCCGGTCGGCTTGTTGCGCGACAGCTCGCAGATGTCGGCGAACGTCGTGAGCAGGTCCAGCTCGGGCCCGACGAGGACCGTGCGCGGCACCTCGGCCCGCAGCGCGTGGTACTCGGTGAGCAATTCGCGCGCACGCGCGCCGCCGACGTCGAAGCCGGTGATCACCGCGCGCAGTGCGTCGAGGCGGACGATCGCTTCGGTGTGGTTGTCGGTCTGCAGCGCGGACTGTGGTTTCGCGAACTCGACTCGCGGTGCCTTCGTCGTCACGGCACCGTCTTCGAGCGGATCGACCCGGAGCAGGGGAGCGCCGGCGTCGATCTGGGAGTTGACGACCGCCAGCACTTCGCGGACCTTGCCCGCAAACGGTGCGCGGACCGCGGTCTCCATCTTCATGGCCTCGAGCACGACCAGCGTTGCGCCCGCAGCGACCTCGTCGCCCGGCGCCACCGGCACCGCCACGACGACCGCCGGGGCGGGGGCACGGACCACGCCGGCCTCGTCCTGGCTGATCTGGTGGGTGACGCCGTCGACCTCGACGAGGTAGTGCGCAGTGCCTGCAACAGACACGACATGGAATCGCCTGTTGCCGACGATGATTCGGCTCTCGAACTCGCCGAGTCGGTCGACGCTGACCTCGAACTCGCCGCCTTCGGTCTCGACGTTGTAGCGATGGGGGTCGATCTGGCCGACCGTCAGCTGATACGCCTGACCTTGGTAGGTGAGCTCGACGGCGCGACCGATCGAGTGCGTCGCGCGTGGCCGACCACCGCGCGCGGACCGCAGGAATGCGGCACGCTCACGCGCCTCCTGGGCGTCGTAGGTGTCGATCGCGGCGGCGATCAGGGCGATGTCCGCGACGCGGGTCGGTCCGTCGGTTGTTCCCGCGCCCGTCCGGTCCAGCCAGCCGGTGTCGGCGTCGCCCGAGATCAGTTCTTCGCGATCGAGCAGTTCGAGCAGGAACGACTTGGTAGTCGTGCCACCGTCGAGGACGACGGTCGTTTCGCGCAGCGCGGTCCGCAGCCGGGCGAGCGCCTCGGAGCGGTCCTTGCCCCATGCGATGACCTTGGCGACCATCGAGTCGTAATCGGGCGGAATGACGTCGCCTTGCGCGATGCCGGTGTCGACGCGAAGGCCCGAGCCGAGCGGGAACTTCAGCAGCTTGACCGTGCCCGGTGCAGGCGCGAAACCGTTGTCGGCGTCTTCTGCGTTGAGGCGCGCTTCGACGGCGTGGCCGAATTCTGCCGGGCACTCACCTTCGAGGCGTCCGCCGTTGGCGACGTGAATCTGCAGCTTGACCAGGTCGAGGCCGGTCGTCACTTCGGTGATCGGGTGCTCGACCTGCAAACGTGTGTTGACCTCGAGGAAGGTGAACAGTTGTTGGTCGGGCTGGTAGAGGTATTCGACGGTTCCGGCGCCGCGGTAACCGGCGGCATGCACCAGCTCGCTGGAGGCGAAACGCAGATGGTCCGCCTGCTCCTTGGTGAGCACCGGCGAGGCCGATTCCTCGATGACCTTCTGGTTCTTGCGCTGGATGGAACAGTCGCGCACACCGGGCGCCCAGACGTTGCCGTAGTTGTCTGCGATGATCTGCACCTCGACGTGGCGCGCGTCGGTGACGAGACGCTCGAGGAAGACGACCGGGTCGCCGAACGAGCGCTCCGCTTCACCCTGCGTGCGCTCGAGCGCGAGCTCCAGCTCGTCTTCGGAATAGACCTTGCGGATACCGCGACCGCCGCCGCCGCTGCGGGCCTTGATGATCAACGGGTAACCGATGGCCTGAGCGTGACGACGCGCGTCAGACCGCGTCTCGACGGGCCCGCCACTCCAAGGCGCGACCGGAACGCCGACCTTCTCGGCCAGAATCTTGGCGGCGACCTTGTCGCCGAGCAGCTTCATCGCCTCGGGGGTGGGCCCGATGAAGGTGATGTTCAGTCGGCCGCAGAGTTCGGCGAACGCCGGGTCTTCGGCGACGAAGCCCCAACCGACCCACACCGCATCCGCTTTCGCTTCGAGCAGCGCGCGTTCGAGTTCGGTGTGGTTGAGGTACGGGCTGCCGGTGCCGGTCGAGCGCAGCGTGACCGCCTCGTCAGCCTGCCGGACGAACATCGCACGGCGCTCAGCGTCTGTGTGAAGCGCGACCGTGCGGATCCCGTAGTTGTGCTCGGCGTTGAGCTCGCGAACGGCCCTGATAAGGCGTACGGCGCTTTCGCCTCTGTTGACTACTGCAATCCGAGTGAACATATCTCTCAATCGTCCGTCTTTGCGGTTTCGTTTGCTGAGCCGTCTCGTGGCCTGTCTGACGTTAGGCCATCTAGCAGCATGCACCAGCAAGCGCGGTCGGTGTGTGCATTCACGCCGACCTGGGCTACATCGAAATTTATACGTCGTCTAACGCGTACTCGCGAGTAGTCGTGTGGCCCAGTGAGAGTCGCTCTTTTCGGCGTTTATAGAGAACTCCTAAAAGGCTCGCCACCTTTTAGAGGTTGCGCATAAGCGTGAGTGCGACGAGTTTGGCTGCCGCGTCGCACGGATCGGGACCGCCGTCGACGGACTGCACCCACCACGTGATTACTCCCGAGTAGGTTGCGGACACTCCGCAGGTGGGAGGGTCGCCAGGGCGCAACGCGGAGAACCCCGCCGTGTCGTCCACAGCGACCGTCGTGACTCGATATCCGAGCTTGGTCGCGACCTCGCGTTCATGCAGCAATGCGTTGTTCTCGAACCAGCCGAATGTGACGTCGATCTCTCCGAGCGACGTCGCGACCGTCCACATGCACACAGCACCGAAGAAATAGCGCGTCGCAGAGCCGCTGCCGACCGTCTCGGCGATCTGCTCAGGCGTCACCGCCTCGCATTCCTGCAGGAGGTTCTCGAACTGGTCGGACTTGGCTTGGGAGTGCGTTTTGGGGGTGTCGGCTGGGGTACTGCACCCCGTGAGGAGTGTGAAGGCGACGAGCGCCGTGATCAGCCGCTTCATTTCGACCTGGCGATCGTCAGCTTGGCGAGTTCGCGCGCCGGCGTACACACGTCGGTGGGCTGCGGACCCGAGCGGTAGCTGATCACCCAGTAGATGAAGTCGGCGTGGTCTTCGACGCCGATCTCGCAGGTGCCGGGCGCTGCGTTGCGCGACGTGTACGCGCGTCGACCCTCGAATTCGAACTGTTCGACGTCGCGACCGATGCGTTCGGATCCCATCCGTTCACGGTCGATCGGACTGCCGCGATACCAATTGAACATCACGTACTCCAGGCCGACGGCCCACCGGCATTTGATGCCGTTCTTACCCTCGACGCGAAGGTCCTGGATGCCCGTGATCTGGGCGACCTCGTCGTCTGTCACCGAACCGCACTCGCCGTAGAAGGAGCCGAAGACGGCGTTGGTGGGCTTGGGTGCCGGATCGCCTGCAGTGGGCGTGCCGTCGATTCGGGTGCAGGCGGCGATGGTCAGCAGAAAGGCGCATAGGGTTGCCAACCTGCCGCTGGGGGTCACCCTTGCCAGGTTATCGGCTTTGACCAGCATTGACCTGAGCCCAGCGTGCGACATCGCCCTTGTCGAGAGCCACAGCAAGGAGGTCCGGGAACTGGTCGGGCGTGCAGGCGAACGCCGGAACACCCAGCGCGGCAAGAGCCGCGGCGTTGTCGTGGTCGAAACTTGGTGCGCCGTCGTCCGAAAGCGCAAGGAGCACGACGACTTGCACACCGGACAGTTTCATCGCCCCGACGCGCCGCAGCATCTGATCCTGAACGCCGCCTTCGTAGAGATCCGAGACGAGGACGAACAACGTCTCGGTCGGCTTGGTCACCAGCGATTCGCAGTACGCGATCGCGCGATTGATGTCGGTGCCGCCGCCGAGTTGGGTCCCGAACAGTACGTCCACGGGATCGTCGAGTTTGTCGGTCAGGTCAACGACGGCCGTATCGAACACCACCATCGACGTTTTCAACGACCGCATCGACGCCAGAACCGCCCCGAAGACCGACGCGAAGACGACGCTGCTTGCCATCGAGCCGGACTGGTCGATGGCCAGGATCACGTCCCGCTGCACGGCCTGCGACCGACGGCCGTAACCGACAAGTCGCTGCGGCACAACGGTTTTGTACTCCGGCAGGTAGTGCGCGAGGTTGCGACGGATCGTCTGATTCCAGTCGATGTCGCGGTACTTCGGGCGCGAGGTCCGGGCGGCGCGGTTCAGCGCGCCCGTGACCGCCGCGACGGTGTGCTGCGCAATTCGCCGCTCGATTTCGCGGACCACCTTCTCGACGACCATGCGTGCTGTTGCCTTCGTGGTTTCGGGCATCACGCGGTTGAGGCTGAGCAGCGCGCCGACCAGGTGGACGTCAGGTTCGACGGCGTCGAGCAGCTCGGGTTCGAGCAGCAGCTGCGTCAGGTTCAGCCGTTCGACGGCATCCTTTTGCATCACCTGGACGACGCTGGTGGGGAAATAGGTCCGGATGTCGCCGAGCCAACGGGCAACCCGCGGCGCCGAGCCGCCGAGGCCGCCGGCTCGTTTGGTGCCGTCGCCACCAGTGCCGTTTTTATCCGAGTCGTACAGCGCGGCCAGCGCGCCGTCCATCGCTTTGTCGTCGCGGTCGCTCAGGCCGCCGGTGCCTTCTTCCGCTGCGTGGCCGAGGACGAGGCGCCATCGTCTGAGTCGATCGGGGCTGGTCATGAGACACCGAGGATTTCTAGGACGGCTTTTGTTGCTGTTTTGCCACGTTCTTCGTCGAGTGTGGTTGCCGTCGTTGGCTTGTTGTCGTTGTTCGGATCCCGGACGGCTTGGCCCACCGCTTGCCGTTCGCCTTGGTCGAACGAGCCGAAGGTGCGACGGAGTAGCGGCAGTGCGTCGGTGAAGTCCTGTTCGCCGAGGCCGGAGAGCCAATCGTCGATGAGCCGCAACAACTGTCGGTCGTGGACGAGCAGGAGGCCGCCGCCGGACAGGAAGCCGTCGACCCACGCTGCTTTGGCTGCGGGCTCGGCTCCCACCGACAGAGCTCTGGAAAGTCTTGCCTCGGAGTCTTGTTGAGTAATTCGGTCGGCGTCGCGCAGCAGGCGGACGATGCGCCCGATCAGCAGACCGTGCACATCCTCGCGGTGGCTGATGGAGTGCAGCGTCGTCAGCCATTGTTCGGAGGCTTCGTGGTCGTCGCGGGTCATGACCGAGCCATGGGCGTCGTCTATCAGCCTGCGCATCTCCGCGGCGTTGTCGTCGTCCAAGCTCGTGACAGCGGATGGCAGACCAGCGCTGATGCGGACGAGGAGGCTGTCGGTGACACGCGTGAGGGCTGTGGCATCGGTGCCGCGGACGTCGCCGTACCGGATTGTCCTGGTCAGCGGCGGTATTGCGGCGAGGAGGTGGGCGACGTCGTGGTCCAACGCTGCTGCCGACTCGACTAGTTTCAGGAGGCTTGCGAGCACATTCGTGAGGTCGGCGACGAGGGCCTTCTCCAGGAGTTTGGTGAGGTCGCCGAGGGTGGCGTCGTCTCTGTTGGCTTGGTCGAGCACCTTCGCCTCGGCTGCCGCCAGGACCGTCGTTCCCCACATCGATGCCTCGACGATCGCGACCGCGTACTCCGGCTGCCATTCGAGCGTCCACGATTCGCGGAACGTACCCGTGCTGCGGACCTCGCTCGCTGTGACTGTGCCCCAGCCGATTCCGAGGAGTCTTAGTCGGTGTAATAGGCGGGATTTGGCCAGGTCGTTGTCTTTGCGGAGGTCTAGGTCTAGTTTGCGGGCTGCGGCTTCTTGGTTGAGTCTCAGGGTTTTGGCTTTGGCCCGCAGGTCCGCGTCGAGTGGGACGGTCGGCGTTTCCTCCGGCACGGCACCGAGTTTCTCGCCGACGACGAGCCGTGCGGACACCAGTTCCAGCAGTACTTCGTCGCCGTCGCACAACACGGCGCGCGTCGCTTCGGTGACTTCCGATAGCCCGGCGAGCGGTCGGGATCGCATGGCGGCAAGGGTTTCCGTGAGCCGGGCCGCTTCGATGATGTGCGCACTCGAGACGGGAAGGTCCTCGGTCCGCAAGACGCGTGCGACCTTCGTCAGCCAGCGCGTGATCGGCTTGTCGGTCTCGGTGAACAGGTGGTGATACCAGCCGGGGGAGGTGATTCCGGCGCCGTAGCCGGACGACGTTGCCAGGCGTGAATGGGTCCATGGCACCCAGGTCAGCGAGGTCTTGGTTTTGGGAATGCCTTTGAGCAGTCTTGCGTCGTGGGCGGCCGGACCGAGTTGGTTCAGTGCCGGTGCATGCCAGGCGCCGCAGACGACGGCGAGGCGTTCGGAGCCGTCTTTGAGTGCCTTCCGCATTGTTTGGCGCATGTACGCCTCGCGTTGCAGGGTCCGTTCGTCGATCGTGGTCGATTCTCTTAGGGATGCCATCGCCTCGTTGAGGGCATCGAACGTTCCTGCGTCGGAAGTGGATTCGACGATCGCATCCCACCACCGCTCGGCGTCGTCGTAGCCGGCGGCTGCAGCCAGATCTTCGAGGGGGTCGCCTTTCTCGCGGTGACGGTCCTTGATGTCGAGGGTTTGGGACGCTGGAAGGTCGCAAAACTTAGCTGGCACTTCGTGTTCCGCTGCCCACTGCATTGCCTGCCATTCGGGTGAGAAGACAGCGAAAGGCCAGAATGCGGCCTTGGCCGGCTCGGCAGCGACGTAAGCGAGCAGGGCTATCGGCGGGATCATCTCGGCTGATGCCGTCAGTGCGACCAGTGGATCGGCGTCGGCCGGTCCCTCGATCAGGATGGTGTCCGGATCGAATTCGTCCAGAGCCGCGCGGAGGGATTTGGCCGAGCCCGGACCGTGGTGGCGGATGCCGTAGATGCGTGTCGTCATGTGGCCTCGCGGCAGGCGCGGTAGAAGTCGGCCCAGTCTTTGCGTTCGCGGACAACGGCTTCCAGATACTCGTTCCATACGACGGCGTCGGCAACCGGGTCCTTGATGACCGAACCGAGGATGCCTGCCGCGATGTCGGATGCGCGCAGCACGCCATCACCGAAGTGTGCAGACAGCGCCAGACCGCTAGTAATTACCGAGATCGCTTCCGCGGTCGAGAGTGTGCCGGATGGTGACTTGAGTTTCGTTCGACCGTCTGCCGTTGCCCCGGAACGCAATTCGCGGAACACGCTGACCACGCGTCGAATCTCTTCTGCCGCAGCAGGAACGGGCGGCAATTCGAGCGAGGCTCCCAATTGCTCGACCCGTCGCGTGACGATGTCGATCTCTTCCTCCTCGGTCGCGGGGAGCGGCAGGACGACGGTGTTGAAGCGGCGCCGCAGCGCGGAGGAGAGGTCGTTGACGCCGCGGTCACGGTCGTTGGCGGTGGCGATGACGTTGAATCCCTTGGCCGCCTGGACTTCCGTCGCCAGCTCCGGGATCGGCAGTGTCTTCTCGGAGAGGATCGTGATGAGTGCGTCTTGGACGTCGGCAGGGATTCGGGTGAGCTCCTCGACGCGTGCGATGCGGCCTTCCTGCATTGCCGTCATCACAGGTGAGGGCACCAGGGCGCCGGCCGTCGGGCCTTCCGCCAGTAGGCGCGCGTAGTTCCAGCCGTAGCGGATCGATTCCTCAGCGGTCCCTGATGTGCCTTGCACGAGTAGCGTCGACGATCCGCTGACCGCGGCGGAAAGGTGCTCGGAGACCCAAGTTTTCGCCGTTCCCGGTACTCCGAGCAGGAGGAGGGCGCGGTCGGTGGCCAGCGTTGCGACTGCCACTTCGATGAGGCGGCGGGGGCCAACGTATTTGGGTGAGATGACGGTGCCGCCAGGTAGGACGCCGCCGAGTAGATAGGTCACTGTGGCCCACGGCGACAGCTTCCACGACGGCGGTCGTGGCCGGTCGTCTTGGCGATCGAGGGCTTGGAGTTCCTCGGCATACTCTTGCTCGGCGTGCGGGCGGAGGAGTGTGGTCTGGTCGATGGCCTGGGTCATTGAAGCTCCTCGAGCATCGTTTTGCGTTGGATGAGGCTGTGGGCGATCTCGGTGAAGGTCTGTGCCCAGGCGGGGTCCGGGCAGTGGTCGGCGGAGGCGCGCGCCATCGGGTACGCGTCGATGGGTAAGTGCGCGCAAGCCAGTCGGATGGCGCGTTGGGCTTCGTGGCGTGCGCGGTCTCGTTGTCGGAATGGCAGTTTGGCGGCGTTGTCTGCGCGACGCAGCATTTGCTTGAGCACATGCGCGGAGACTTCGCGTGACCACGGATGGTTCAGCGTCGTAAGCGGATTGAACGGTCCGGCGGTGAGCAGTTCGTCGCCGAGGCTTCTGACATACCGTTCGCGGGTTTGTTGGCTGGCGACTGGAAGTAGGTGCTCGGCATGCTTGGAGCCGGGCAGCAGCACGTCGGCCCATTCCTGATTGCGTTGCACTGCAGCAGCTTCGGACCACGCATCGATGATCAGAGGGCGGTCTTCTTCGGAGATCGACGCGCGGATCGCCTTCTCCGCGGAGCCGAACATGTCGTTCCAAAGGCTGAGTGGTGCCGAGCTGACGATTTGCCTGACTACGCCCTCTTCCGTGAGCCCGTCGCGTCGGTCTTCGTCGTCCAGTGCTGTGGGCGGTTCGACGGTGACGGTGGTGCGCATGAGGGTGCGTTCGGCCTTTATGGCTCGCTTTGCTCGCTCGGCCATTCGGGCTGTGTACGCCGAATCTGGAAGTTGCCGAAGGAAGTTGGCTGCGATTCGTCGGACGTCCGCGCGGCGGTCATCGAGGGTCGCCTCGAGGAATGGTTCGTCTTGCGGGTTTAGGTTCGTTTCGAGAATGGCAAGCAGCGTGGCTCGGTCGTTTCCGTTCTCTTTGTCCCAGGTTTGTTGGAGGTAGTTGCGGGCTTCATTGGGGTCTTTGGCCCGGAGGTTGGTCAGCCAGCGTTTGCGTTCGTTGGTCGTGCCGTACGTCCAGATGTCGGGATTGTCGGTCGACGGCTTGACCAGATCTGCCCATTCCGGATTCTGCGCCGCGAGCCATTGGCCGCGAGAACCCGCCAGTCGCAGGATGCTTGCGCGGTGCTCCTGCAGTGCTTTGGCCTGCGCGACAAGTTGGGCTGTCATCGATTCCGGTGCGCGATAGTCGTACTTCTGGGCGGCGTGGAACCATTCCGGCAGCAGCGGCGATCTGATCGCCAGCAGCTCGATGATGCGTGGAATCGCTTCTGCGGGTAGGAGGTAGCGCGTGTCGTCTTCGGCTGGCGGTGGGATGGTTGCAGTTGTAGGGGTTTGGGCGCCCCGGTTGAAGGCGTGCTGCATTGCGGCGGCTTCGAGCAGGACGGTGGCGGGGTCGCCTTGGAGTCTCGCTTCTCGTCCTTCGTAGGTCGGTTGCTTTCGGGCGGTGCCTAGTAAGGCCGCCGACAGGAGTTCGTCGTTCACAGATTTACCACCCGACCTGCGGAGAAGACCGAGCTTGCGATCACTCCGCCGCTCGTCCACTCGCCGATCACGTTGAGCGGATGGCCGCCCGACAGGCCCAGCAGTTGCCACAGCGCGAGTTCATCGATACTTGTCGACAGTGGTATCGCCTGGCCGTTCGTGTCCACGAGATGCCATGTGCCGTTGGTTGTTACGGGTACGACGTCGGCGAGGCAGACCGGCCATGAGCGGAGCCACGGGTCGGTGCCGATGGCGTGGGCGAAGTCTTCCAGGGCGTTGTCGATGGTTGCGCCTGGCAGGGTGGTGAATGGTTCTGGGCGGCTGTGTCGGTCGCCAAGCTTTGCTCGCAGTGGCGCTGCGCCGGGGTAGTAATGGACGTTTGCCTCGATCAGCGAGCCCGGCGGTGGGGTGTCGACGGGGAAGCTAGGGCTGCCGTAGGAGAAGTCGAGCAGCACAGCCCATTTGCGTGATTCGCGACCCCGCAGCCAGACCTTGCGGCTGTACAGACTGTTCTCTTCGGTGCTTCGCAGGCCGAGGACCATCCAGCGGTCGCGAACCGGTTGATTTGCGAGAACACTCTCGGCGCTGACGGGGTAGCCGATGTGCGCGCGGACGCTCGCTGCCAGCGGCTCGGGCAGTTCCGCGATCCGACGATGCGCCTTGATCAGCAGGTGGAGTTGCGCGTACTCAGCGAGGAGACGTTCCGGCCAGTCGGTGTGCGTCGCGATCATGGCGGGCAGGCGCCGCAAGGTCGACGCAACACCCGGAGCTTGCGAGTCGACCATCCTTGCCGCGACGGTTTCGAAGGCGACCCAGGAGCGGTCCGCCTGGGCCAGTCCGGTGCGGATCTGGTCGGTGAGCCAAACGTCCAGATCCTCCAGTCCGGAGGTGACGCGTTCGATCCGCTGGATCGCAGTTTGCGGATTGGCGGTGCGGGCTTTGGGGTCGGCTCGCTGGGCTTTGGATTCGCGGGCTTCGAGCCACTCGGTCGCGTACGGAGGTGGTGAGTCCTGTTCGGGGACAGTCCCTTCCGCCCACATGAACATCAGACTCAACGCATGTTTGCACGGGAACTTGCGGCTCGGGCACGAGCATTTGTACGCAGGACCGGACAGGTCGACGACGGTTTGGTACGGCTTCGCCCCGCTGCCCTCGCACAGACCCCACAAAGCCGTGGCGTGTGTCCCCGTGCGCGACCACCTGGCGCCCAGGCGCCGCGCAGCCGTGAGCGAGGTTGCGTCGGGGGAGAGGGCCGCCACTTGGTCGGCCGTCAGAGCCGGCTGCGACATTCCCCGACACTATCGGAACGGTCTGACAGGTCAGGCTCCGATGACCGGAGGTGTGGTCTTCGGAATCGGCCCGATCAGCTCGTTCCCGTTTTCCTCGTTGACCAGATAGCTCGGTGTCTTGTGTTCTTTGTCCTCGCCACCTTGCCGCCCCGCGCCGTGGGGCATCAGGCCGCCGGGCGCGGCTGTGCTGGACCGTGGCGCCGCGCTCGTGCTGATCGGTCCGGCGGGGGTGTTGGGGTTACTGACGTTCTGGGTGCCGAGCGGTGAGGGTTGGAGAGTGCTCGGTCCGGGATTGGTGGTCGTCGTATTCGGGCTCAGACCTGGGCTGATCGGCGTCGGTCCGGTTGGTGTCGTGGCGGCCGGTCGGATCGAGTCTTCTTGGTTGGGGTTGAAGGAAGTCGGCGTGACCTTGGCGTCTTGGTCGTTGTTTGACGTGTCGGTAGCTGTGTCCGTCGTGGGCCTGTTATTCGCCAAGGTCTGGGGGTTCGTAGTCGTCGACTCGTTGTCGGTATTGACAGCCCTGTCGTTCGAAGTCAGCGCATTGGGGTCGGTCGACGTGGATGTCGTTGATGTTGAGTTCGTGCTCGATGGATTGTCGCCGGTCTGCGTCGTACTCGAGGTCGTCGAGTGCTCGGTTGCGAGGTTGCGCCCGTAGTCGATGACGCTCTCAGCGCGCGGCAGGCGAGCGCTCCTTGAGAACTCGAAGGTGAGCGGCGTTGTGTACCCGTTGGCCATCTCGACTTGCGCATCCTGCTCCGCGTCGGAGATGACCTTCTCGCGCTCCGACGAACCGTCCGATTCCGGAACGTTCGGAATGTTCGCCTTGGTCCGACTCACGGAGTCAGCAGCGGAATCGATGCTCTTCACGACTCTGTCGATAGCGTCGTTCAACTTCGACGATGATCGCGTGTAGTCGGTAATCGATGAAGTGGCCTTCTCCGCTGCGACACCCTGCCAAGCGGCATTTTGTGCGGTCGCAATCGCGGAGCGGAAGGTCTCCAGCGCCGCCGTCCACTGGGTACCGGCGGTGACCCAACTGTTGCGCGTGAGGGTCCGTGCACTCTCGGGATTCATGGCCTCAAACGCAGCCTTGATCTCCTTGTGCGTGAAGCTGTACGGATTCTCCGCATTCATCGGGGACCGCTCTCAATCTCGGTGTTCATTTCGCGCCACTTGGCCGCGAACTCCTCATCGGTGCGGATGTAGTCGTCCCGGATCACTTGAAACAACGTCTGCATTTCCTGCGCAACCTTGTAGTGCTCTTCTAGCACCGCGTGCATGCTGTTGCTGTCGCCGGTAGCAAGCTCGCGGTACTTCGCGACGAGGTCAATTGCCGAGGAAAGGCGCCCGTTGTCTTCGCCGAGTCCCCACTGTGCGCCCGCCCTCCCAGCCTGCTGCATCGTGACTTGCACCCCGCGAATTGCGTCCTTGAACGCGACGCATGCCGCGTCCAGCGCGGAAAACTCAGTTGGGTTCAGCGCAACCGAAAGCGAACCCGCGCGCGCTTCGCCCGCGAGTTCGCGAAACGCGACCAGTGCCTCGGGATCTGGTTCCGCCATCAAGGCCCCTTCGCTTGAGTGCTGTTTGTTCTGTTAGACGGTCGCTGCACCGATTCGGTTCCATGTCGGCCCTATCCCGTTCTAAGCGGTCGGAAGCAGAGCAGCGACGTTCGTTGCTATGTCGCGGCTGATAGCGCACGTGTCTAAGTTGCCGGTCTTCTTGTTCGAACGCTCATTAAGTACGTCGAAGTCGACACTGCCTGCGCCCAGCTCGATGTTTACAAGACAGTTCGCGTCGCCGTAGTTCGGTTGGTCTCGGTACGTGACTGACGGCCGACCAGCGACAGAAATCTCTTTGTAGTCGTTGAACTTCTCGGATTTGATCTGGGCGAGAGTCAGATTGGTGGCCGCGATGCTCACGCTGTACCCGTCCGACATGAACCAAGTGCATCCGTGCCAAACGATTTTTCCGTCGACGGACTTGTTGTCGAACGGCTTTCCGACGCCATCGTTGACGGAAAGTCCTTGCCCCCGCATGAACTCGGCTGAAATGTCTTTGCAGGGATCAAAGAGTGTCGCCGGATCGACGGTTGAGATGGGGGTCGCAGTGATTGCTGCAGTCGGGTGGCCATCCATCCCAGTGCCACAGGATGTCGTCGCCATAATCAGCGCGCCAATGGCCGCCACGGTTCGCAAATGAGTCATCGCACCCCCCTCCCCAGAAGTTCTCTGCGCTGGACGATACCCGACTGACCTGGGTCGCCAGGAATTCGCGGGACCCGCCCGCCTAGTCGAACAGCCCCCGAATGTCGTCAGCGCTGAGGCTCGAGCTGAGCATGCTGTCGGCATCCATGACGCTTGAGAAGAGCTTGGCCTTCTTCGCTTTCAGTGCCATCACCTTCTCTTCGATCGTGTCTTTGGCGATCAGCCGGTAGACCATCACGTTGCGCGTCTGACCGATCCGGTGTGTGCGGTCGACCGCTTGCGCCTCGGATGCGGGGTTCCACCACGGATCGAGGATGAAGACGTAGTCGGCCTCGGTGAGGTTCAGCCCGAAGCCGCCGGCCTTCAGGCTGATGAGGAAGACAGGGACGTCGCCGTTCTTGAATTCCTCGACGACCTGCCCGCGATCGCGAGTGGAGCCGTCGAGGTAGCAGTACTTCACGCCCTCGGCGTCGAGTTGGGCCTTCACCTTCGCCAGGAACCCGGTGAACTGGCTGAAGATGAGTGCCCGGTGACCGCCGTCGATCACGTCGTACAACTGCTCGACCATCGCGTCGATCTTGGCCGACGGCACAGCCCCGTGTTGGTCGTCGACGAGACTGACGTCGAGGCTGAGCTGCCGCAGCAACGTGAGCGATCGGAAGATCGTGAAGCGGTTCTTGTCCATGTCGTCGATGAGGCCGAGGATCTTGGCCCGCTCGCGTTGTAGATGGGTTTGGTAGATCTTCTGGTGGCGTGGATGCAGCTCGAGTTCGAGTACCTGCTCCTGCTTCGCTGGAAGGTCGGCTGCCACTTGGTCTTTGGTGCGCCGCAACACCAGCGGCTTGATCCGGCGACGGAGCTGCGCGAGAAGCTCTGCGTCGCCTTGCTTTTCGATCGGCTTGCGGTAGTAGTCGCCGAACCGCTTGATGCTGGGAAACAGTCCGGGCGCGGTGATCGACAGCAGCGACCACAGTTCCAGCAGATTGTTTTCCATCGGCGTGCCCGTGATCGCGAGCTTGAATGGCGCGTGCAAACGGCGAACGGCCTGGTACGCCTTCGACTGGTGATTCTTGACGAACTGCGCCTCGTCCAAAATCAACGCTGACCAGGGCATTTCGTTGTAGGTGTCGAAGTCGAGTCGGAAGCGGGTGTAGGACGTGACCACCACGTCCGCGTCGACGATCTCACCCTTCAACTTCTCGTTGACCGCGACGACCTTCAGCCCAGGCGCGAACCGCGCGCACTCCGCGGCCCAGTTCGGCACCACGCTTGTCGGCGCGATGATGAGGAACGGGGGAGCGTACGGATCCGCTTCTCGCGCATGACATATCAACGCCAGCGACTGGATCGTCTTGCCGAGGCCCATGTCGTCTGCCAGGATCCCGCCGAGCTGGTGTTGCCACAGGAACGTCAGCCAGCGGAAGCCGTCCAGCTGGTAGGGCCGCAGATCTGCGTCGAGGGATGCGGGCGGTTGCGTCGACTCGACCGAGCCGAGCGTCAACAATCCCTGGACCTGCTGACGCCACGCATACGCCTGCTCTTCGACGACTCCGAGCTTCGCGAACTCGTCCCACAGTCCAGCTTGGAAACGACTGAGCCGTAGCGGTCCGTCAGCGTTGTCCTGCAAGCCTTTCGCCTCGTCGATGAGCCGCTTCAACGCCTGCAGCTCCGGCTTCTCCAACGAGAAGTAGGCGCCGTTCGGCAGGAGGAGATGCGTGTTTTCGAGCGACAGTGCAGTGAACAAGTCGGCGAACGGAATTCGGTTGCCTTCGACAGAGATGGTCAGGCCGAGGTCGAACCAGTCCGCATCCTTGCCTGTCGCTGTAGTCGACACGCCGATCTGCACGGAGTCGCCGGCTTCGCGGTAATCGGCTGGTGTTCCGTCGATGTCGACGAGGACGCCGTCGATGCCCGAGAGCAGAGGCAGCAGTTCAGTGGTGAATCGCATGGTGTCGATGCCGCCGAGCTCGCTGTGGGCACCGTAGTGCCCGAGCGGGAGGTCCAGTCGCGCAAGGACTTCGCGTTCACGGTCGAGGTCGCGGAATGCCGAGCCGGCTCCGCGCGAGTCGAGCGGCGCGCGCAGGTCGTGGTCACCGATTCGGTAGGCCCATTCCCAGTCGACAACGAGGTCGTGGTTGTCGCCGTACTTCGCTCGCATCGCCAGCACGGGATCGGAAATCTGTGGCGTCGTGAAGGTTTCGTCCGACGACACCAACGTCGCGGACCGCCTCAACGACGGAAAATACGTCGTCAAGAATCGTTCTTCTTCATCGACGGGGATGTCGAGCACCTGGCCGTCGATCATCATCTGCTGCAGCCGTGGCGGAACAGGGGTAGCGAACTTGGCCAGGCGAAGGCGAAGGTTGTTGGCCTTGGTCACCAGTCCGTGCCCGTTGTCACCGATGAAGGCAAGCGAGGTCGGCCCGATCAACTCACCGTCGATTCGGATGGCGGGCGTGATGAGCAGCGACGTCGAAGTTCGACGGACGTCGAGGCAGAATTCCGCTTCGGAGTTGTGGGCAACTGTTCCTAGTGGTCTGACGCTGTTGATCAACTCGATCCCAGCGGCAGTCGCCTCGTCGAGCAGCGGCCACAGTTGGCGACTGTCGAAAGTCGTGAGGTCGATGTCTCGCTGATCGCCGTATTGGTAGTAGTACGAACGGTTTCGGCTCGACGTGAAGACCGCGTACAGCTCGCGCAGGATCCGCAGCTGCTCGGCGGGATGGCCGGCTTGGGAGTGGATCTGCCCGATGCCGGACCACGACAACCCGCCGTTGATCCACCCGTTCTTGCCCTGCTTCATCAGCCGCGCATGCAGCGACGAGCGGCCATGGATCGCATCCGGCATCGACAACTCGATGGCGATCGGATTCGACTTCGTATGCCATTCATGGTCTGCCGGACCAAGGGGGAGCAACGGTTTCAGCGCCTGCTCCCATGTCGGCTTCGGCGGTGGCGCGGGCTTGGCCTTCCGTGTGTTCGCACCCATCGCCATCAGCACCAAGGCGACGACGTGCTTGCAGTTCTCGCCGACCGGGCACGAGCACTCGCCATGCCCGAAGAACAACTCCGTCGACCCCGGAAATTGGTCGAAGTAGGCCGTCGCTTCGTAGAGGTCGCCGCCACTACCACGCACCACGCCATCGAGTTCCTTGGTGGCAGGCGTCCACTGCGCACCGATCGCGGCCTCTGAATCGGCCAGGTGCGCTCCGCGTATGAACGTGGGTGACCCGACGACGTCCTCCAAGTCGGCTGGGTCGAAGTACTGGAACGGGGTGCGGGCCATGGGAGGACGGTAGAGCGGGGCACCGACAGAAACGACCCGGCGCGCGGTCGCGCCCGGAATCTGGTAGTCGAGTCAACTCGTGTGGCGGCAGAGGTCAGGCAGTATTGGTCGCAGTCTGTGAACGCGATGGCGAAGGAGCAAGCATGCTGATCGATCTGAGTGGCAAGACGGCGTTGGTGACCGGTTCGACGCAGGGGATCGGCTTCGCGATTGCGAAGGGGCTGGCCGCTTCTGGTGCGCGGGTGGGTCTGAATGGCCGGACGGCCTCGCGCGTCGAGAAGGCCGCAGACGAATTGCGGGCCGCGGTTGATGGCGCCGACGTGGTGGTTGTCGATGCCGACGTATCGACGGCGGAGGGCGCGGACCGTGCGGTCGAACTGCTGCCAAACGTCGACATCCTGATCAACAATCTCGGGATCTTCGGCACTGCGGATCCCTTGAGCATTTCCGACGACGAATGGCGGAAGTACTTCGAAGTGAATGTGCTTGCGGCGGTGCGTCTGACGCGGCTCTATCTGCCGGGGATGATCGAACGTGGCTGGGGGAGAGTGCAGTACATCGCGAGTGACTCCGCCATCGTGATTCCGGCGGAGATGATTCACTACGGAGTCTCGAAGACCGCGCTGCTGGGTGTGTCGCGAGGGTTCGCGAAAGTTGCGGCGGGGACGGGAGTCACGGTGAACTCCGTGATTGCGGGTCCGACTCACACGGGCGGGGTGGAGGACTTCGTCTACGAGTTGGTGGACAAGTCCCTCGACTGGGACGCCGCGCAGCGGGAGTTCATGCGACTGCATCGGCCGCAATCACTGATCCAGCGGCTGATCGAGCCGGAGGAGATCGCCAACATGGTGGTGTATTTGGCGTCGGAGTTGGCGTCCGCCACCACAGGTGGGGCCGTGCGCGTCGACGGCGGATATGTGGATGGGATTTTGCCCTGACCACCGCCGAGCGCAAGGCCGTCGAGGTCAGGCGTCGGGCATCGCCTGTGCGCGGTCGGACTCGGAGAAGCCTTCGACAGCGGCTCCCTTCGGTGCAGCGCGCAGCCGACTCGTGTACTTCGCCGCGGCTGCGAACGCGCCGGACACTCCGGCCGGTGACGGTGCATACGTGATCGAACTGGCTGGATTGAAGCCGAGTTGTTGGCCGATCGCGACGGCGTCGATGTTCGCGCCGAGGAAGACGAACTGCCATCCATAATCGCGTTCCTGGTGAGTGATGACCTCTCGCACGGCGGTGTGCGTCCAATCTTTGCTGGCGTTCTCGTGGCCGTCGGTCAGGACGACGACGATCACCGTTCCAGGCCGCTCTTGCTCGGGCTTGGCCGCCAACTCCTCACCGATTTCGGTTGTGAGACGACCGATCCCGTCGTACAGCGCCGTCACGCCGCGGGGTTGGAGGTCGAGCGGCGGGACTTTCTCGATCGGGGTGTTGGTGTAGACGCGGTCGTAGTGGTCGTCGAACTGGGCGAGCGTCACGACGACGTCGCCGGACTGCTTGCGCTGCTCGGCGATGTAGGCGTCGAACCCGCCCTCGGTGTCGGACTTGATCGAGTGCATGCTGCCTGAACGGTCCAGGAGCACGGCGATAAGCGTCAGATTGGGATTGGTCATGCGGCGGCTCCTGGGTCGTGGTGGTCTAACTCCACAGTGCCTGCAGGTCCGGATTGGTGCCACAAGGTTTTCGGGCTACTGGAGCCAGGAGGAGCGCCGGTAGTACGCGTCCTCATCCTCGGGCGGCGTCGTTCGCCGCGGCGACGGTGCGGTTGGCAGCGGCTTGGCCATCGCATCCTTCATGTCCGAAATTGCTTCGGCAACACGAGAATCGGACTTGACCTCGGCCAAAGCCCCAACGCTTTGTTCGCGCGCACGACTGAGCGCCTCTCGCACGAGAGTTGTGAGTTCAGCGGCTAAGCGCTCGCCATCACCGGACGCAAGCGAATCGTCGATGAACACGATCTCGATCTGGCCTGCCGCAGTCGCCTCGACGACCACAGATCGAAACGGGTTGGACGCTTCGCTGCGAGCAACAAGCAGGGTGTCGTTCAGACGTTGCAGACTCGTCGACAGTGGGTCAGTTGCATTGGTCCATTGAGATCGTGCGTCAGTCAATTTTCTCCCCCGAGGTAATTGCGGACCGTTGCCGCAATGTTGCTAAGATCCTACCGAGCAAGCCGGGGGCGGACTGTCAATTGGGGGGCGTAATGGGCGACCAGCTATTTGTTGTGCGCGACGAGGTCGGGGCGCTGGCTACGCGTACTTCGGGATCAGTGAATTCGGCGTCGGGGGTGACGTTCGATACCGCGGCACCTGCTGTGACGGCAGGACTGCACGGCGCGCAGGTCGGGGAGGTGTGCGCGGCAGTCGGTGCCGCAGCCGATGCGGCCGCCAAAGGATTGTCGGCCAAACTCCTCGCCCTTTCGGACAAGTCGATCGCCTCGGTCGAGAAGCTGGTAACCGTTGACGCAATCACGGTCCGCGATCTGAACAACGTCAATCCCGGCTCCCAGGAGCGTTGGGCCTGATGCCGGTTCCGACGAAAACGCAAGCGAAGACTTGGCGGGTCGATCCCTTGTACGCGCAAGCGCTGGAGTGGGAGACAGCCAGCACGAGCGTCGAAACTGCCACGAAGTCGGTCGTGCGGGACTACGCCGGTTCGACCGGGTACTGGTCAGGTACTTTGGGCGACACTGCACGTGACGACGCTGCTGCACTGGGCACCGAAATTCAGCGATTGCTCGACGTGCTCGATGCGGGTGCAGAAACTGCGCGCGCAGGTGCGGATGACATCGCCAGAGCTCAGCAGGTGGCGGTCTCGGCAATAGACGCCGCAGAATCGCGGACGTTTACGGTCGCGGAGGATGGCGCCGTAGCAGCGCCCGATGCAGCCATGTTGATGCCCGGTGCGTCATCCGAAGATGTGGTGACCGCCCAAGCGTCGCTGAATGCCGAAGCCGACGCTCACGAGCTGAAGATTCGGGCGGCTCTTGCAAACCTCGGTACTGCCGAAGAGAACGCATCGAAGGCCATCAAAACTGCGTTCACCGACTTGCCGTCGGCCGGCCACAGCAAGACCGAGTTCAGCTTCGTCGACAGGAAGACCGAGAAGCCGAACGATGCCGAGCTGTCGGCCGAGCAGGGGGAGGAGGACGGCCACACGGTTGCCGACGGAAAGCTATCCGACGAAGAAATCGAACGTGTCGCGAACAATCTCGCGAGGGCGGGTTTGACTCCCGAACAACTGGCGGCGCTCGAACGAGGCGAACAGGCCACGCTGCCCGCATCGACACTTGCGTACCTCGACAAGTTCTACAACGAAGCGGGTCGCGACGGCCTGCTCGAGGTGTCCGAGAAGCTGAGGAAGGATGGATCGCCGGACGCGTTGAAGTTCCGCGAGAACTTGGCCAACGGACTGCTGACAGTCTCGAACGAGAACGTCGTGTCGAAGGAACGAAATTCGAGCGGCTCTCCGGTCGCACGTGGCAGCTGGGACAAGCTCGATCCAGAAATCCGTGAACTTGTAAGTACCAGGCCGAATTTCGACAACGAGGTCTTTGGCTACAACGGCGCCCCGGACGCGAATACGCGCGACCTCCCCGATGACTACCGCGGCTTTCCGGAAAACGAGACCGGAGCTTGGTACGAGGACATGGGTCGCTTCAGCGATCTACTCAGCAGTTCTAATCCCGACTACCAACCCGGTGCGAAGTTCGGGTTCGAACTGGAACGTCAAGGCGCGCATCAGGCGTGGATCCTCGACAACAAGGACCTCGATATCGGCCTCGACCCGCAGCGTGGATGGCACAACCTTGTCGAACACAACGCTGAGCGTCTGGTGGACGTCGGCTCGCGAAATCATGAAGCTTCCCAAGCCTTGCTGACCGGCACGGACACCGCAAACATCGACGTGGAGAAGGGCTTCCAGCGCGACAAGGTTTTCATGCCGCTCTTCAACCACGAATGGGCCGACGAGGGTGCGGCGTTGCGCGGCGTCTACGACTGGATTCCCGACGACGCCAAGGTCGAGAACGCGACCGATCCATCCGACGTCGCGCGCGCCGAGAACGCCGGAAAGTCGGCTTATGCGTTGTCGCAGATTCTTGCCGACTCGGAAAACTACTCCAGCTTGATGAACATGCCGCACAGTGGCAACGAATCGCTCGGATATGTGAATCCGATAGCGGTGCAGGGGCTTTCCGACGCTCTTTCGCCCTACATCGGCAACATCGCCGGTGTTGCGCCGGAGCACTTGGCAACGCGCGGCTTTGGAGTCCTCGACAACGACGCTGCGTCACGCCTCTTCACAGTCATCGACACAGACCCCGAGGCCGCCAAGAAGTTCAACGGCGACGGATACGCGACGATCGCGGAACTCGAGGCCCGCTTTGCCACTTCAGTATTGGCGAACCCACAAGACGCTGCCTTCGAACTCGGCAACCCCGCAGGCCGGATCCAGGGGTACATCGAGGAGGGGTACGCGGCCGAAGCTGCAGATCGTGGGGCTGACGCGGAGTCGCAGAAGGAAGCGAGACAGAAGGCGTTCGACTTCGCGGTGGAATCGGGTGAGACTGCGTTGTCAGCCGTGCCTGGCAGCGACTATGCCGAACCACTGATTGGACTTCTGACGGGATCGCTCGAAGACACGATTGTTGGTGACGCCGATCATGCCGTTCCTCGCGACGAGGTCGCTGCGAATCAAGCCGACGCGATCCAGACCTACAACATCCTGAGGGCGCTCGAAGCGCAACAGCAGCTTGTGCCTTCGCCCTTGCCGGACGCCTATCGAGGTCCGGACGGCAGCCTTCTCCCGTACGACGAGGCGATTCAGGCGAATAATCCACTCGGGGATCCGCGAACTGGAAGTGACCAAGTCGGCGCCGCGGCATTGAATTACCTGCGAAGCCAGAACTTCCCGACGATCGAGTTTCTCGCGTCGATACGCGCCGGACGAGACGATGTACTTCGGTGATGAAGTCAGCAGGTCTGCGGAACGCCACGTCTGGAATTCTGTTGCTGTGCCTCCTAATTGCGAGTTTGGTGGCGTGTCATCGTTCGGACAGTCCACCTGGCTTCGATTCAGGGTGTCTTTTCCGCGAGGGTGATTCGGCGTTGTTCTATGGCGTCGTCGTCGACCGCGCAGCCGACGGTCAGCTTCAGCGATTTCCGAGCTTGGAGCCGTACTTCGGCGCGGACGGCAAGTTAGTCCCGTTTGCCGACGCGATCTGGATAGACAATCCTCTGCGGGATCCGCGCACTGGCCGCGACAAGGTAGGCGCGGCGTCGCTGAATTACCTGCGCTACAACGATTTTCCGACCGCGGCATTCGGGAACGCCTACTACGACATTCGCAATCGCACTGAGCAGGCCAAGTTGGACGATGCGGAGGTCTACTTTGCGCTTGCGCAGAGCCTCGAGCTCGACAAAAGGCTTCCTCAATCCGATTCGGCGACTCCGTACCTGACCGATTCGGGCACGCTCAAGAGGTACCAAGATGCACTTGGCGTGAACAATCCAGAGGGTGACCCGCTGATTGGCAGCACGAACATCAGCCGAGTGTTTGGAAACCTGTTCAATTCCAACGGCATTCCTGCGGACGCTCTCGTAGACGCATACGTGCAGCGTTACCGCGAATGCGCCGCGTAGGGAGTGGAGAGTGGGATCGTTCTCGAAAGTGAGTCAGCTAGCGTGCGCAGCCGGGCTGGTGGTCGTAATCATCTTCGCTGCTGCGTCGTCGATCGTTGGATGTGGGCGTCCATCCGAGGGATCGCGAATCGACAACGGTTGTTTGCTCTCGGATGGCAACGCGGCGCTGTACTACAACTTGACCATCGAAATGCAAGAACGGGGTCCGCTGGCGCAGTTCCCGCCCCTCCAGCCATATTTCGGCAGCGACGGCAGACTGGTCTCATTCGATGAGGCTCTAAAGATCGACAACCCGCGGGGCGGGCGGGAAGCAGGGGTAGCGGCGGTAAGCGAGGTCACGGAAAACTACCTTCGCGCACAAGGTTTCGCACAGAAGTCGTTCGGTGATGCATATCAGGATATCTTGCGGTTAACATCCGACGCTACCGTCGACGATGCGGTCATCTCCTATCGTCTGGCCGAGAAGCTGGCGACGGACGAGAGGCTTCCAGATGCGGAGTCCATCAGGAGGTATCGCGCTGGCGCCGGCATGCTGGTGAATTACGACGTTGCGCTCGAGCGTACCGAGGGGGATAAGTCGTCCGCCGCTGATAATCTTCGCCGGGCGTTCGGTGACATCTACGACACGAACGCCATCCCGATCAACGTGCTGGTCGACACCTACGACCAGCAGTACAGAAAGTGCGCAGCGAAAAGCGCGAACGAATAGGGCGAGAAGCGAACGGTTGCCTCTGGGAAGGCGTGCACGCCGAGCGCTACGCAATTAGTCCCGCGCGAAACGCCACGAGCGCCGCTTCGACGCGGTTCCGCGCGCCGAGCTTTCCGAAGACAGATGAGATGTGAGTCTTCACTGTCGTCTCGCTCAGATACAACTGTGCGGAAATCTCGGCGTTGGTGGCACCGGATGCGATGGCGCACAATATCTCTCGTTCGCGCGAGCTGAGGTTGGTTAGCGTCGAGGGAGCCGCTGCTGCAACCGGTGGCGACGATTGAACGATCCGTCTGAGTGCGTCGGCGCTGAACAAAGTGTTGTCGCTGACCACAGCTCGAACCGACAAATAGAACGACTCCGGGCTCGCGTCCTTGTTGAGAAAGCTATGCGCGCCAGCGGAAATAGCCTGCACGACAAGGTCGTCGACGTCCATAGCGGTCATCGCAATGACCTTGGCTGGCCGCGGCATCTGCATCACCTGTCGCGTCGCCTCCAAGCCGCCCATCCGGCGCATATTGAGGTCCATCAAGATCGCATGTGGGCGAAACCGTGAGACTGCCTGTGCCACTTTGTCGCCGTCGTCAACATCCGCGACGACGCGGATATCAGGCGTCGCGTTCAAGATGTCGGCGATGCCCCGCCGAACGAACGGATCGTCGTCGGCGACGAGCACGGTGATCATGGGCAGAGCTTAGAGTGCGGCACCGACAATCTGGTCCAGTCAAGGCCGCCACGGGAGCCAGCACGACACGACGAATTGACCTGGCCATTCGCGCGCGTCGAAGGTCCCACCAACACCGTGAACTTGTTCAGCGAGGCCGATCAAGCCAGTCCTCGATCCGTAGTTGGCAGTGGAGACGCCGATGTTGACCGAATTGCGGACATCGACGCGAACCCCAGTCTCGGCGGAGGCGTACACCGCCACGGAGACTGGCGAACCGTTCGCGTGCTTTTGCGCGTTCGTCAACGCTTCCTGCACAACTCGGTACGCGACGCGGCTGGCGTTGCTGCCCGGTTGTCCGTTCGCGACATCCGTGTACAACGTGACTCGCATGCCCGATTGCCGCGCGGACGACACCAAGTCGGGAAGATCCGCCATGCTTCGCGTTCCAGTGGAACCGGCGTCGTTGCCATCGCTCCGCAGCACACCGATGATTCGGCGTAGGTCGTCCAATGCGTTGTGGGCGGTGTCATGGATCAGCGTGGCTTGCGCGGCCACCTTCACCGATCCTTCGTTGCTGTTGACCTGAAGTCCACCGGCGAACAACGAGATTCGGCTCAGACTTGCTGCGAGCGTGTCGTGCATATCGCGGGCGATTCGGGCCCGTTCCGCAGTTCGGGCCATTTCTTCGCGCATGTTGTTGGACTCATGCGTTGCGCGGTCAAGCGTCAGCTCGGCTGCGGCTAGGTCGGATTGGGTCTTGCGGAGGAGTCCCAATCCAACGACAGCCAACACCATCATCACCGCGACGAACCACGGAATCCACAGCGGCAGATTCCACTCGGGTACTGGTTGACCCTCTTCGATCTTGCCGTGCCCGATCGTCAGCACCGAGTAGTCGCGTCGTCGAAAGGCGTCGTAGGTCAAAGAAACTCCGCACGCCAGGAACGTCACGGCGGCGGCTGCCGCGAGTTTCCACCCGCGAACGAACGCCGTGATGGCGAATAGTGCGAACAGAGATGCCGTTGCGTCGGTTTCGAAGACAATCGGCCCAGCGACCGCGAGAGCCAACGCGTGCCATGGGTACTGGTATCGCCACACCAGCATCACCGCCGCAGCGATGTTGAGCAAGGCTCCGAATGTCTGATTCCAACCCGGGGAATTTCCCGAGATCGACGCGAGAGCGACGGTCATCATCGTGCAGCAAATGCATAGCGACACGACCAGCGTCGTACATAGGCGCCGGCGAATTTTCGCCTTGGAGGTCGTGGTCACGTCGAGGAGAGTACGGCCGCCCACCGACAGGTCGGATCCGACGATCGGCCCGACCTTAATCAACCACCGACCAAAAGTATGAGGACGAGGGCCCTTACGGCCGACGCCGCGACGGTGGCACCTGCGATGAGCTGACCGGGCAAATATCCGATGAGAGGAATCGTTATGTCACACCCGCAGATGCCGTATCCGCCGCACTACCCACCGGTCGCGCCGCCGGCGCCCAAGAAGAACTGGTTCGCACGGCACAAGGTGCTCACAGTGCTCGCATTCTTGCTGTTGATCATCGTGATCGCCGTCGCGAGCGGTGGTGGCGAGAAGGCGGGGGATGACTCCGGACCGGGCGCCCAGGCCAAACCCAAACCGGGCATCGGTGTGCCAGTGCGGGACGGCAAGTTCGAGTTCGTCGTTCAATCGGTCGAGGCAGGAGTGGCAAGCGTGGGAGCGAGCTACGCCACCGAGTCGGCACAAGGTCAGTTCGTGCTGGTGAAGCTGTCGGTCCGCAATGTCGGGGATCGTGAGCAGAGCTTCTCGATGTCAGCGCAGAAGCTGCTCGACGGTGGGGGACGCCAATATTCGGTCGACGACATGGCCACGATCACCCTCGACAAGGGAACCGTCTACGAGCAGATCAATCCTGGCAATTCCGTTGACGCGACCATCGTGTTCGACGTCCCCGCGGGTACGATTCCTTCCCAGATCGAACTCCATGACTCCGTGTTCTCCGGCGGCACAACGGTGGCGCTGAAGTGAACCCGCCGCCCACCCTGGCGAGGGGTCGGGGTGGGCGGACTATTGAGTTGAATCGCGTCGGGGCTGACTGATTCGGGCAAATGCCGCACTCATGTCGAGCTTCGATACCGCCGGGTTGCTCAAGAGCGCAGTAGTCAATGTAATGATCCGGCCATTGACGTAGGCGCGATGGGGAAACAATGACTCGACGGTAGGTCGCGTCATCTTCAGCGTCTCCGTCAGGCCGAAGTCCGCGTCGAACACCACCACAACCACCGAGTCGTAGTCGGCGTCGCGAATTGCGCTGAGATTTCGTCGCTTGGTCGTCGCGGTCTTGCGCATTCCCTTCACCTGAACACGCTCTCCATCTGGAGTCCTTATGTCCCAACCCTTTTGGCTGAATCCTGCACGCTCTCCTCCCATGTGCGCGTGGACAATTGCTTCTGCAAGGTCGCCAACGGGATTGTTGTTAGTCCTGACCAACTCTCTGTCCTGTAACTCGGACATCGTCCCGGACCAAAGTTTGAGCAGCTCAGGAACTGTCAATGCGGCGAGATCGATGGCCATCATTGCAGTGTAGGGAGGTTCGTGGATGGGAGGCGCTTGCGGTCTACGACTGGCACGACATTCGACATCCGTGTTCGGGCATCGGTCAACTAGATTCACGACATCAGCCCGAAATGTTCTCCCTGCGTGTTGAATAGGCCAATTGATAGGCAAGGGATTGTTAGCGGAGAAGGACACTGATGCCTGCAACGCAACCGGCCAATCCGCGTTTCGCGAATGGCGCGGAGAAGCAGGTGTGGCGCGCGCTCGTCGATCAGCTCGGCGACGATGACTTCGTCGCTGCTGGCCAGCGGGTCACCGACCATTTGAAGGATCACGAGGCCGACTTCGTGGTCGCGATCGAAGGTGCCGGCATTGTCTGCATCGAGGTCAAGGGCGGTGAGGTTTGGCACGACGGCAGGAGCTGGCGCCAATTCCGTGGCGGGCGCGAAGTTGACATCGACCCCGTCCGACAGGCGCGCGACGCGTGTTACGCGCTGCGGAGTTTCGTCGAGTCCGACCCGCGTTGGAAAAAAGGACGCGTGCGATGGGATCACGTCGTTGTTTTGCCGAATACTGAACTCTCACCGGACTTCGCCCTGCCTGACTGTCCTCGATGGAAGGTCGTCGACCGCACTCAGCTTGGGCAACTCGTGTCCTTGCTGGGCGACGTTCTGAAGCAGCAGAAGCTGAATCGGCCGCTCCTGGGGTGGGTGGGGATAGAGCAATTGGAGACCGCGCTGAGTGGGCGAGGGCTACCTCAACGCGACGTTGTTTCGCGGGCAATCGCCAACGAAGATGCTGTGGATATCTTGACGGCGAATCAAGCAACGATCCTCGATGCGACGAAGTTATTGAACCGCGTGGAGGTACGGGGCGGTGCGGGGAGTGGGAAGACGTTACTTGCGCTCGAGCAAGCGCGGCGACTCTCTCGCGCAGGCAATCGTGTTGCGCTCATTTGCTATTCGCACGGACTTGCGTCCTATCTCGAACGTTTGACGGATGGCTGGTCGAGAAGGGAGCGGCCAGCGTACGTCGGCGAATTTCACGCACTCGGACTCCAGTGGGGTGCGCCGGTCGGGCCAGACGAGTCTGTGCGAAATTCCGACACAGTGCGGTTTTGGGAGCACGACCTACCGCTTCAGATGGCCGAGCTGGCCGCCACTTTGGATGTCAAGAACCGTTTCGACGCGGTTGTTATCGACGAGGCTCAAGATTTCGCGGACTCCTGGTGGGAACCAATTTTGGCGTCGCTCAGAGATCACGAGATCGGTGGGATCTACCTATTTAGCGACGAGGGCCAACGCGTTTTCGACCGGCAGGGTTCGCCGCCAGTTCAACTCGTGCCCTTGGTGTTAGACCACAACATTCGAAACACTCGACAGATTGCCGATGCGTTCACTCCGCTTGTAGGGCAACGTATGCGGCTGCTTGGTGGCGAAGGTCCAGACGTCACATTCGTTCCGTCTGCCGCTACGGACGCTCTCGATGCTGCCGACGATCAGATCGACAAGCTGATGGATGTCGGCTGGCGGCCAGAGGACATCGCGTTGCTCACGACGGGAAGCCGGCATCCCGAACAGGTTTCGCGTCAAACCGAAGGCCACGAGTCCTACTGGGCGAGCTTCTGGGACAACGAGCAGGTGTTCTACGGCCACGTGCTTGGATTCAAAGGGTTGGAGCGCCGTGCCGTTGTTGTTGCGGTCAACGAGACGACTATTCACGTGCGATCTCGCGAGCGCCTCTATGTCGGTCTGTCGCGGGCGCGAGACCAACTCGTTGTCTGCGGAGACCCAGCGTTTGTTCGGGACGTCGGCGGCCATGAGCTGGCCTCGAAGCTCGGGCTATAGCCTGCGGGATTGTCGATTCGGGGCTTTCGGTTCGTAGGCGAAACCGCAGCTGAATGTGTGACGACGGGTCATAGCCCGCGTCCGCCTTCACACCGGCAACCCACCGGAATTGACCGCCCCGTTCGTGGCGCCACAGACACTCGTGGATCGAATCCGGAGTTCGCCCGGCTTCGGCGTCCAGGCCGAACGCCCTCGTGCTCCGGGTCGCGGCGGAGACGCTTGACGCGTACAACTCGCGGGCGCTATGTGAAGCATTCGCGGACGAGCACACAGGTTTCTGCCGTTCGTCGTCAAGTATGCCCGAACACACTGCGCTTCGGTGCGCTGTCAAGGTTCCACGGGCAATGGCAAGATGCGGTATGCACCGTCGCCCTCGACTCTTGACAATGTGGGTCTGTCGATACCGAACGATGTCGCCGAGTGTGGCTAGAGTGAGGGCCTGGGGCCACCGCATAGACGGGTCGACAAAGAGTAACTCGCGAGTCCTCAAAGCCCTTCCGATCGCAGACATCCAGATGGGACACCGTTGATGGCCTTACCGAAGATCGTGAGCTTGTTCTCCGGCGCCGGTGGCCTCGATCTAGGGTTCTATGATACGGGCTACCCGATAGTTCTCGCGGTGGACAATTCTAGTGCGGCTGTAAAAACGCATAAACGAAACTTTCCGACCACTGCCTCGATTATGGCCGACCTCGCGCAGCTAGGGCCGACAGGTGTTCTGGATCATCTCAAGGATCTGCTCATTCCGGGCGAGCGGATCGGCGTTATCGGCGGTCCACCATGCCAGGGATTCTCTCGGGCCAACACGGCCTCGGTTGCAAACGACCCGCGAAACGAATTGCCCCTCCTATATCTGGAAATTGTTGAGGCATTGCAGGCTCGCTACGATGTCCAATTCGTTCTCTTTGAGAATGTATTGGGTATTCGAGACGCGAAACACTCCACCGTTTTTGAGGGAATTTTGTCCAAGTTTGAACAGATCGGCTTTGCTGCGAAGGCGGAGAAGTTCTCTGCCCTGGATTATGGGGTGCCGCAGACGCGAAACCGCATCATAATTTCGGGTTTCAGCGATCAACTGACCGCTGCTGCATTTCTTCCCATCCCCGTTATCGGAAAAGATATGACAGTCCGATCGGTCATCGGTGCTCTCCCGGCGCCGACGTTTTACTCCCGGGGGCTTCTCGCAACCGATATACCCCATCATGAGAACCACTGGACGATGCGTCCGCTGTCGAGACGATTTTCTGAGCAGGAGCACGAACGGAGGCCTAGTAGATGCTTTCGGCGCTTAGAGTGGGACAAACCGAGCCCAACGGTTGCATATGGTCATCGAGAGATTCATGTGCACCCCGACGGGCGACGTCGTCTGAGCATTTATGAGGCAATGTTGCTTCAGGGTTTTCCGTCCGAGTTCGTACTCGAGGGAACGCTTTCCGCGCAAGTCGAACAGGTGTCAAACGCCGTTCCGCCTCCGTTGGCGCGAGCTCTGGCCGACGCAATCGCGACGGCGATGAGCGCAGCAAGATTCAAGGCGGGCTCAGGTGAACGCCGACTGACCGCCTGACGCGCACTACGACCGCGTAGGCAACGACAATGTCGCGTGCTGCTGGCAATCGTGTGACAAAGTGCAATTATTTCTCGAGCGCACTATTACATCGGTATGGTCGAACTAGGATGGGGAGCAGATTTGGGCTCTCTCTCATCAAATCATGAAAGATGGCAATACCTCCGGTGAGCGCCAACATCTGGCAACGACACAGTGAGAATCCGGGAAGCTCAGAAATGATCGAATCGACCGACCGAATGCACCACCGCATAGTCGGTGGCAATGTAGTTTGTTGGAGTTCGCGCCTCAGACTGGCGAGTTTCAACAGGTCGGAGGCCAACAACGCGAACATAATCGCCGACCTCTGACTGAACGTGCGGTGGCAGTCGGGTGACCCAGGACGTACCCTCCCAAGTGTTCAGAAGGACGGCAGACGATTCGTTCTCTGCCTTAACCATTCGTTCCACGGTTCCTTCAACAGCATCTCGGCGTTTCCACAATCGGAGGGCTTGCCAACTGGGATCACAAATTGGGCGGATTCTGCAGCCGCTGCAAGTCCGGGGAGATGGTGTTGCTGGTCGAGCGCCGGCCATCCACGCCGAACGAACCCGAACTACGCGTTGCACGGCTTCATCTACTTCGTTGGAATCGACACGGAAAGTGGAAAGGCCGTCTTTCAGGCTAAACACGTCAGCGACAGCGGGAAGAACGCCGTAGGTTATGCGTACCAAATGGGCGTACAGCAACATACGGAATCGGATCCCAAGATCAGCCTGAAGATCGTTCCGAACATGTTCACCTGTTTTGAGGTCCACTAGCTGCGTGCGATGTCGGTCGATGACGACAACATCCGGACGGCCCCAGACGAAAAGCTTTGAGTCTTGCAGAATCGACTCGCAACGAAAGATCGCTGTACCCGAGGCGGATGCGAAAAGGGTGGCCAAACCACGTGCGCGCCGTTGAAGTCTCATCTGTGTCAATCGACCGGCGCGCAAGCGCGCCACATCGGCGCCCGCCTGCGCAACATTCACAAGGAAGCGATCAACAAGGCCGTCGCCGCTTACATCGTTTCGCCATTCCCCAGATTCGATCCACAGCTTGAGCGCGGCGTGCGCGATCGAACCCGAGTCAGCCGACATCGAGGCAGGGGGGAGCGAAGGCGGCCCCCATGTCGGCGCGCGAGCTTGGCACTCTAACAACGCGACCGCAGAGGTGGGTGTTAGCCAGCCCGGCCGAGTGTCGACCATGATCAGCTCCGGTCGGCCTTCTCTGCAAGTTTACGTACGGCGGCAGGATCACGGTCAAGCACGAAGCTATCAACCGCATAGATTGGGCAACTCGCGCCGAGAAGCTCCTCAGCGGCTGCGAAGGCAGTTGCCATCCGTGGAGAGATTAAGGCATTCTCGCCATGCTCGGCGGCCTCTAGAGGGTGTCTGACGATCACGGCCTCGCGTCCGTAAACGTTCGTCTCAAGAACTGCCAATGCCACCGGAACGTCAAATGACGCGACGACCTCGGCTCCGTAACCCTCGGCCCACACGCCGAGCACTGCGCGCTCCTCGGATAGGCGGTCAGGTAACGGTCGTCCGCGCAGACATCCAAACAAATCTGCCGCAAGCCTCCAATCGAGGAGCGCGTGGTAGGCCATATTTCCGTAGTCACGCAAGCATCTGTAGCAGGACGAGTTACATATAGATGAGTGCTCTGCCTGTCCGAGCTCTTCCAGATATTGTTCGACCTTGTCGAGAAACTTGGGTAGCTCAATCGAGGATCCTAGATGGCTGCTGAAACCGGCACCGTTCTCAAGCGTATCCGCGATGAAGGCGAACAACGACGGCTCTCCGTTCTCGAGTCCCGAATATATTCCTGCAGTCAGTTCAGCCGGCTGCAGGTCGAGGTATGCGGCTGCCACCGTCCGAAGCAAGAACGCCAGGGAATACCAAGCGGCGCGGCGTCCCTCAGATAGGTCAGGGGAACCTGACGGTTGTCGAGCTGCCCCGTGTAGATTGAGCCGGACTCCTGTGTCAGCGTTGGTAGGCGAAACCGACCCAAGAAACATGAAATCGGTTGGCTGAACAGAGCCGAGCGCTACGAGTTTCGGAGCTCCGGTGAGTGAACTGTCGCTGATGTCACCACGGCGGACTGCGTCGACGGAAACGTATCCGCCCCAGTACCCGTTGTCTTTTCTAAATTCGAATAGCTTGCCGCCTCGATCGTTCAATACAAATCGGTAGCCCGAACCTGAATACGCAACTGCGTCCCCGATCGGTTCGCGAGCGAGGCGGTCAAGGTCCGTCATGGCACGTGCAGCGGCCGCGCGGGAACTCCACGCAAAGTTACCGTCGAAGTCACGCTTCCGACCTGCGCGATACCCGAGCGGCTCATACATCGGAATTGTCTGAAACGAACCTGGTTCCGCACCGCAGCGCGGACATGGTCCAGATTCAGCGTCTCGATCAGCTGGCCGATCTGCCATGAACGAGCAGACTCGGCAGACGTCGAGTGGACGTAGTTCGCCAAGCGCATCGCCGTCTTCAGCGACCCGCGGACCAGCTGGCTTGAAGGCTGCGATGCCGACAACCGGATGCACCGATCCGTCTTTCACGAGTTCGCTCGTCGGGGAGAACTGCGAAACTGCCATAGCTGAATCTCGGTCGATGATGTTTCGCGGCGGCCATGGATACGCAACTGTCGGCCTTTTTAGGTATAGGTAGCGCACTTTAGATGGAAATCCGAACATGGGGAGTAGCCCGTGTTCGGCAAGTCGTTGGCTCAAGTGCTCCGATCCGGGTTTCGTTACCACCTCGTCGATCTCGCGCACCAACGCGTTCTGGCTTCGATCGACAAACTCATCGCACTTGGACTCAAGGCCCGATCGCTCGGCTAGCGCGCGCGTTACGTCCGCGAGTGCTTCACGGTGTTGCGACAGCCACGTCTGAACTAGAGCACTGACGGTCGGCCACTCAACTGCTGCGCCAAATTGGCCATGAGTGTTAGTGCCCACACCCGAGTAACCATCGAGGCTCGCCAACTCGTCTGACAGCCCAGCGAATGCCATGCGCAGCGATTCAGCGTTAAGGACCCGCTGAAGGATCGATTCTTGGCCAAGCGTCAGATATGGCGCCGGGGTGGCGTCGTTGGTGATCCGGTGTGGCCGATCGAAGTAGTACTCGTCGTGACTCCGTCCGCGACAGACTGTTAAGGCAATCGCGACGGGTGAATCCCGCCGCCCAGCACGTCCGACACGCTGTTGATAGTTAAAGCGACTGGGGGGCATGTTGCCGAGAACGACGGCCTCCAGCGAGCCAATGTCTACCCCCGCTTCCATTGTCGTCGTAACTGAAAGCAGGTCGACGGCGTCCGCTAGTTCATGCTGTCCCTCGTCCAGGAACACTCCCTGGAATCGCGCCTGGCGCGATTGCGCATCGAGACGGTCTGTCTGACCAGTCAACTCGGCGGTAGACAATCGAAATCTTCCGATGTGGTTCGTTGCCTTCCAGCCGTAGTATTCATCCGCAAGTTGAACTGGAACTGAATCGACTGGCAATCGGCGGGCACATCGGGTGCAAAGGCCCGCCCCTCTATGCAGATGCGGGCGGCGGCATTTTTCGCAGATCCACCATGCCGGCGACGGTGCGCGGAGAACGGCCAACTCATCGTTAATCAAGAATTCCTGGACCCCGTTGCTCCATTGTCGAAGTACCCGCTCCTGGACTTCCTCAAATGTCAGCGAGTGTTCTCGTCCAAGGGCTTCCCAGAACTTCTTCAGTTTGGCTGGTGGGTTGACTGCGGGATTGCGGAGACCAAAGAAGCGTCGCATATCACCTAGTACCCGCAAACTCGAGCGCGCAAGTGCAACACCAGAGGCTGGCTCTACTGCATCGCTCAGGGTGTCGAACTCGAACGCGAGCCACCCCAAACCTAGCGACTCGAAATCCCTCCCAGCGCCCGAGAACAGTCCGTCAAGTACTTCCTCTCGAAGTGACTGATCGATATCCCCGAGCAGGCTTTGTTCAAGAGATCCGAGTTGGGCCCTCGCACGGGGAGGGCCCGCAGTTCGCCAGTCGTATAGAGCTGGCCACCTTGTAGGTTTTTGAGCGATGATGCGGGTCTTCGTTCGAGGAGGCTCCGTGGCCGCCAGCGATGGCTTCGGACCACCCGGGTTGATTCCCATGATCAACAGCTGGTCGCGCACCGCCAAGGAAAGCGACGATAGCCTTGCCGGGCCTGTAAACCGGCGGACAAGCGATGCAACCTCCTCGTCAGTGGAAGTCTCGACGTCTTCCCAGTGGTCACGCAGCTTGTCGAGAGCGTCTCTATCGACTTCACGAAGTGCTCGCACCGCATCTGCTGTTTCGGATGATCTTTCGCCGTCCACGAATCGTCTACGTGCCGCGTCGATCAGAATCTGGCGGTCTGTCGATTCCCCTAAGGACTCGTGAAGAAGAATCCGAAGTAAGTCCTGGTAGTGTCTAAGCCCGATTCCAGAGGATAGTTTCGCCGCGTCTTGCCTGCTGTCGGTGAAAACAATCAGCCTTCTCTCTGGCTCCGGAAGTTGCTGAGCGAGCTCTGTGATCAGGACCTGATTTATCTTTTCGAAACCTGTTCTCATCGTCCGAATGGGCGAGCGCAGCCGTATTGGGTCGGTCAATTCTACAGCCCCCCGCTTCGAATACTTGACCTCCCGATCGTCGCTACAGTTCGGGCATTTCGTCGGCAAACCAGGAAGGCGGCTCGGATCGACTTTGTAGTCCCCGGCGTTTGGGCCCGACCTGTGCCGCTTGACGCTGATCCGAAACGTCCAACCAGTTTGCTTTTTTGGTCCCGCCGTTAGCTCGCCAGTCGATGCATTAAGACGGCAGGGAAGAAACGAGAACTCGACATCTCCGCCTTGTGCGGTCCATGTATAACCGACGTCCTCCACCTCGGGTCTCTTGGTCCGCGGCCAGTAGATCAAGTAGTTACTAGATGTCCTCTCTTGTCCGACCTGGTCAGGCAACTTGCTTAGGTCAGGGATATCCGCTAAAAGCTGGGCACGTAATTCCTTCTGCTGCGTCACCCCCTCGGCAGTAAAGCCTCCGAGGAACACATCGCCGCAGTTCTGACAGTAAAGCAATTCAAGGACCCGCGCCCCACACTCACACCGAGTTCGTGGCTCGCCGAACAGCTTTCCAACAGTACGATCTTCGTACGATCCGGAAGGTATGCGATCGCATCGCGAATCGCTGCACGCCCACACGCCGGGAACATTTCGGAAGAAGAGGTGGCTGCGCATGCGAGGCCAGTCGCCGTCTTCCGATGCAGCGCGAGCAAGCAGACGGTGAACATCAGCTATTCCCTCGGCCTGCACTTTATGGGGAGACAGGATTGCTGCCAACTCTGCTTCGGATTTCGCCTCGGTTGTCCGCTGCATTTGACGGTTCGCGTCAAAACGGAACGCATTCTCAAGCGCGACTCCGGGAGCGCTCTCAAAGTCGAGCTGCCTTGGATCGGACGGATTCTTCAAGTCACCTTCGAGGAACTCGAAACTTGCGGCGTCTACCCCGAAGAATTGTTCGAGATAAGCGCGGTCTCTCCTAGCATCTAGAGATGCTGATGCGGCGAGGACGCGCAGTTTCTCCGGCTTGCCCGCTATTCCCAGCCTGTGCTTTAGATTTCGTATGAGCAGTGCTACCTCGGTGCCGGCGGTGCCGCGGTATGAGTGCAACTCGTCGACCACTAGAGTAAATCTGTTCTCAGGTTTTTCGAAAAGCCATTCCCGAGTGCTCCGGAAGAAATGTGCGTCCCTTTGTCGGAGCAACATCACGTTGAGCATCGAGTAGTTCGTGATTAGAATGTCGGGTGGATAATCCTCCATGTCCCACCGCGAAGGCAGCTCGGCACCCCCAAAGCGCGGAACAAAGTATCGATGGCTCTCTTCAGCCGACTTTGCGGCCTGGTCGGCGAGCTTCGCGGTCTCCCGCATATATTTTGCCAGATTGTCCAGGTTCGGTTTCTGGTCGCGCGCGCCTGTAACCGGCGTCGCGCCAGTGTATCGGCCGAAATAGAACCGGTGGCCGCGACGATGCTCGTCTAGCCATAGCCTCGCCTCATTGCTGTCGAGGGCATTTCGCAGGCGGATGAGCTGATCATCAACTAATGCGTTCATCGGGTAAAGAATCATCGCGCGGACGGCAGCTCGTCTCCCGGTTTCTCCGGACCGCTGAGCTTCGAACGATCGACCTGTCATCGACCACCAACGGCGCTCACCCCGCGCTCCGCTCCCAGTCCACGACCTTGATTCGTCCACTAAACTCGCAATGATGGGTAGCAGAAACGACTCCGTCTTACCCGATCCGGTTCCCGCAGTTATGACTACATTCCGGCCGACCGTGGAGCCAAGGATGAGAGACTGTTCCTGGTGAGTGTATAAAGGGCGGCCCGGAGGAATGAGGCCCGTCGTTAGAAAGCTCGCACACTCGCCAGGTAATCCAGCGGTTGCAATGGACTCGGCGAGACTGCTAGTGGCGATTTGGTACTGGGGACGAACCTCAATCAGAGGCCGTCTGTAGATTCCCCCGGGCCGGTCGAACAGGTCGCGCCGCTCGTTCTGCAATCTTTCGTCCGCTAGCCCGAAAGGCGAATCATAGTAGCGAAAGAACGCCTCACGGAGAGCCTCGAACGTTCCGATTGCATCCAGTTGTTGCATTTTGCTCGCCATCTCGCCCTTCTTAATTCGCGACAGACATGATTTTTAATCGATGACCCAGGCTTTCAGTGACTTTTTCAGCAATATCACGCGGAATGTTCTCGTAAATCGCATTCTCGGAATACTCGCTTATTGATGGGCTGAGTCCTGAGCACATTCCCAATACTCTTCGATGACTGTCGGGGAGCGGTACCCCACTGTCGACGTATACCCGACCAATCCAGTCTCGGCCGACTTTGGATTCGGGACGCCATCTAACAAAGTCCATTGACATCCCCGTGGATGATAGATAAACGCCTTCTGAATAGCTCGTTCGGAACCATTTGTTCCCGACAAGCAAAGAGTACAGCGCCCGGCCGTTGACTTCCTGCCGGTACAAGCCACTTCCAGTCCTCGTCGGGTCGTCTACCGAGAATGCTCGCTTTGCCGGGCTCCATCGTTCAATCGGTGCCCCGCTGCGAACGGGAGGTGGACAAGGCGGTCCTGGTTTCAAAGGCGCCAGGTGGTCGGCTAGTAGCTGATACACCTGGGGAATGAACTGGACGTCCAGCATAGAGGATGCTGCTTCCAAGTCATAGATGGACAAGTACTCGATAAAGATTGACGATGGCGTCTCAAGGTCGCCGGATCGGGGTACCGCACTTACAGTTCGTCTGAAAATGTCGCTCCTGTCTGCCGCGTCTCCAAGCAACCGATCAAGTTTCATTGTTCGGCCGCCGACGAGAACCGCATATCCATCACCTGACGGAATTGTTGTTAAGATCGGGTCGGCGGCCTCCCACGTATCAACTTCCCAGTTCACGTCAAGACGTCCGACCGTCACATTGTCTCGAATCCACCGCCCGACGGCCTGTCGGAGCCTTCGGTCTGGCGCCGATCCGGATCCTGCGAACCAGCAGACCTGGTCTCGCAGTCTGCGCAGTGAACCTCGCTCGACTTCACTGATCCAGTTCAGCAGCACGTCAGCGTCCATTGGTATTCCACCTTAAAAAGGCCTCGACATGAAATCGTAGCTTTTGATCAGTTGTGTTTTTGCACTCATCCGCAATTAGATTCCAAAGCTTCCGCGAAACTAGGTTGAGATCTTGGAACTGCGGAGTTTGCGTTGCGGCAATGTCTATCATCCGAATGTTCGTACCGCGCTTGCGAACGATCCAGGCAGTATGTGGTTCAATATGAGGCTCGAAGAACGCCGGACTAATACCGCGTGATTCCATCCACGTTGCTACTGCAGATGCCTTTATCTCAATCGCGTGACCCAAAGAATTGACTGCCCAGGTTTCTGTGGATGTGTCCCGAGAAAATACAGGAGGGATGGTGCGTCGATGGGTATCCAAGCAAATTTCGGCAGTCCATTTACGCAAATGTTTTGCCTTCTCGTTCGCTGGCCTTCCTAGTGCTGAAACCCGCTCGCAAGTGTGAAACACAAGCGTACGACCATCTGCAACCAGTACATGCCGTCCAGGCGAGAGAGGGATCGTGCCTCGCAAACTAATCGGAAAGTCGCTGGTCATGAAGGTCTGCTCTATTCCGTCGAGCGACGCCGTCACGCGGCGCGGAGTCGCTCCGAGCGGAAGCAGAAGATCTGGCTCCCCTCCGCAAATGTATTGGTGATCGGAGAGCGTGGTTGCCAGCTTCAGCCCGTTGGCGAGGCGGGGCATCGGCGCGCGGTCTGGGCGGATTTGTTCACGTAGCGATGGGTCGACGCGCCGCATCGCTACAGCGAACGCGGATGAACTCGAAAATGAAACGTTCCGAAAGATCGTTGCACCGGCTACCAAAGGATTCGAAGGGAGCTGAGGTACCTTCCTCCATCCGTGATCGGCTGTCTGGTTAAGGAGATTCTCGACGTCGTGAGACAGCCCGCCGGTCACCACGAGCAGATGCGCCTCAAACGGTTCGATGCCAGTGGTCTCGATCCACTTGCCTTCAGACGGCTCGAAGGTTAGGACATAGATCGACTTCGCTTTATGCATCGCAACCGCATTGTCGCCGTCTGCTCTGAACCGCGTCATTAGCATTTCCGCGACCGACGGCAGATCGCCGTCGATTTCGTAGAAGGAACCCCACTCAGGTCTTGAGATACTTACACTCGTGCCGTCGCGAAATCGGAGTAAATCGCCTTCTAACCCGGCACGGATCTTCACAACCCATGACGCTTCCCCTTCTTCGAGATCGACTGCCAATCGAAACGGGAGCCAATGTCGGCCCCCGGATGCGACGACGGTGCGATCCCAAGTAGAAGCCAGGCTGCCAAGGATAGGGCCAATGAGCTCCGCCGCCAGCCCGCTCGCCAGGGTCGTGGCGAATGCCGACGAGAAGCCCCTGTTCCTCGTGCACCAAAGGCGCAACGCATCGAGTAGTTGCTTCACGTGGGGAACGTCCTGCGGATCCAAATCGATTGCTTCAAAGAACGAGGTCAGCATGGCCCGGTCACCACCGCGGACGACAGCCTGAGATAGCGAATACCCGATCCTATTCAGGTGCGGATGGTTCTGTATCTTTAGCGGTCCGAACTCGCTAGGGCGCGACGCCATCCAAGCTCTGAGCTCCTCCCACATAGCGGGGAGCGAGCCGTACGAATGCGATAATTGTGTCGGATCCACCTTATGGCCGATTGAACTGAAAATAGCTTGGAGACGAGGATAATAAGCGCTTGCGGTCGCGGTTCGATCCCACTCCATTCTCGACGCCGCTAGTACGCTGAGAACAAGCACGGGCAGTGTTGGCGGCGGATTTGCCCGGTCGCCGAGCCGCCAGCGCGCCTGGCGTCGCTCGATGGAACTGAACAAGTCGTAGAGTTTGTTCCAATCGAGCTGTGATGCGACCGCCCGGGCGAGTGAAATGACAGGCTGCGGTTGCGATTTTCCGAAGGCCCTCTGAAGCTCCTGATCGTCCACGAAGAGCATGATTGGAGCCTTCGAGTTGGTTGGTCGCAGGTAAACAGACGCGAGCTCGGCCTGCCACCGATCGTAATGCCAGAGCTCGGTCATGCTGTTCCCCTTCGGCGCTCCGACAGCCTAGTAACCTATTGTTGTCATGCAACTTTGGCTGCCAGCGATAAGTCTCAACGGGCAGCGTTCGCTATCCGCTTTGCTGACCGACTTCAGTCGTGACCCCCCGGCGTCACCGATGGTAAAGCACTTTGCGCCTGGACATGTTCGACACGCTAAATGACGCACAGACGCCATGCCGTTCGCTTGGCCGCACGCCAGCGCGCAAGTAATCACGCTCGCTGAAATTCCCCGCTGATACTCACTGAAATTCCTCACCTGTGTGGCTCAGGGACGAGGGCGGGCCTTCTTCGATGGTGGCGGAGCTCTTACCCGCGCGGCGGATCCGCGCGACTTCCTATGGTGAGACCTGCGGCGTAGCTGATCGCGTAATTCTCCACGAACAGCACGATGTCGCCACACCTTCTCGGTCTAGTCGTACGATTAGGCTAGCTCGGTATCGAATGGAGGCTTCGTTCCGCCAGCAGGCTTCTTCTGCACGTACCGGCTTTCTCGGCGTTCGAGAAATGCACCTCGGTACTGTTCAGCCATGTCCGGCGGTTGTGTGTTAGACGTATCCGAACTGGTCGAGACGTCGATTCGCTATTTCGACTTCGTGTTCGTCGAAAAGGGAGGCAAACTCGGGCCTCACGACAATGGCCTCGACTGTGAGGTCGACACGCCCCCTCTCCCACAACGCGGCGAAACCATCGGAAACAGCAGGTGACGCAAGTAATTTCCGTGCCGTGGAGACCGGCCCGAGCTCGGCCAGCATGCTGCGGAAGTAGGTGGCGTTGTAATTGACTTCGGTTCTCGCGCGGTTGTATGCATCGACCATTCGGCGCCCGAACGCGGCGATCACTTCCACATCGGCGGCCGCCGCAACAGACGCCTCGGGTTCGGCCTCGGCAGGTTCACCCGCGGCAGCGACGCCTTCGTTCTCTACGAAGCCGAGCAGGGCATCGACCGACGTAAACACCTTGTAGCCGAGTTCCTCCAAACGCGGGAGGTCTGCCTCCTCCGGGTCGAGCTCGAGAACAACGGGATCGCCGACGCCGTGTTGCAATCCGTCTGGCCAAAATGCCTCAGCCATCGCAAGTTCGCGACCGCTGACCGGATCTGCGATCTCTGTATCGACGACAGGCGTGGCGTAGCCGCGCTCTTCGAGCTCTTTGATCATGTCTCGTATTTGGGCTGAGCGAGGATCGTCGGTTACCTCGGGTTCAACCTGTAAGGGCTGCAGGTCGGCTCGCGCAGGCCGCGCCGACTGGGCCCGCAGACTATCCAGGAACGACTGCGCTGACGCGGCAAGTAGCTCCCGTCGGGCAGCGAGAAAATCAAGATATCGATCAACGCGCCAAAGGTCAGGATCCGTTGGAATCCACTGTGATTCGAGGATGCCTGGATGCTTCTTCTGCACTTCAGCGAGGTAGTCGGCAGGGTCACGCATCCCAATCTTGAGGTTTGTGTCTTGCGTGAGGAAGCAGAAGTTGGCAATCGCGTTGATGTCATTGCGGTCGACATTGTGTTTACGTAGGAGCGCCTTCGGGAAGATGTGGTGCACTTGCAGCGACGTCAGCTTGCCGAGCAGTTCGGCGCGCAGTTCGAGACCGCTGCCGAAGTCCCGCGCGCCATCGACTCGAGTGAGCAAGTAGAGAAGCGGATAGAAGCGAGAACCTCGCGTCGAACCGGCGAAATCGTCAGGCTCGATAGACAGTTGCCCGCCGCGGATACGTTCGAGGGTTGCGATCAGGGCATCGACCCCGCCGCGTTCAACTGCCTCGTAGTCCTGTTGGAGATACGTTTCGGTCGAGCCACTGAAGCGACCCCAAAGCGCCGAGTGCACGTACCAGTACAAGACTTTGTCGCGATGGGCACTGTCGTTGAACCCTCCACCGTTCAGATGCAGCAGCCTCGATATCACGGGTGTCGCGTATCGCCCCATCAAAACCCGGTTGTGATCGAGCCCGAGGCGACCGGATGCCGCGTCGAGAAACGTGCCGATGTAATTGACGGACTTGCCCATCGCACTTTCGAACTCGGTCGCAGAGACCTCGCTCAGCGATGAGAACAACGCTCGGCCGGTCGCGACGCCTGTGGCATTGCGAAGTAGCCAGTCCAGAGTGAATGTGAACCCTGCTTTGTCCCAGCGGTCCAGGTTGTCGCGTAGCTCTTGGCGAGCGTCCGGCCACTGAGCACAGAGATTTGCGAGGGCCAAGTCGCCTTTGGACAGTTTGGTACCGCCGGAGTTGACTTTGTTGAAGATATCGACCACCTCGTCGACCGTCTTGCCCGCGCCGGTGATCTTCTCCTGGTTGAAGTTTCGGTTCTCGATTTCCTTGATTCGGTTCAGTCGTCCGAGATAGGTGTTGAGTGCATCCCGATCGAGGTTGGGAAAGGACGTGAGGTAGTCGAACGGACCCTTCTTGAACAGCTCGGTGACGTTCACCCACGTTGGGTCGCCGGTCATCTTCGTTGGTGCGTAGAACTCGAAGATCTGGCGCTCGACGTTGAAGTACAACCCGGTGAAGGCGTTCGCATCGCCCTCGAAGAACGGCGGGGGAGTTCCGCGAACGACTCCATACATCGAAGTGACGCGTTGTTGGCCATCAAGTAGGAGCTGGCGCGTTCCCGCGCCAGCCGCTTTCCCTCGGACTGTGATGTCGTCCGAGGTTGTCTCCCACATGAGGAGGCCTCCGACGGGGTATCCGAGGTAGAGCGACCGCATGAGTCCGCGCACCTGGTCCCGGTTCCATACGTATCCGCGCTGGAACTCGGGCAAAAGTACGACGCCCGAGTCGATTTCGTCGAGCAACGTCGAAAGGCGGGTCATGAGCACTCTCTCGTAGGCTTGTTAAGTGACCGGTGTAAGAAATGGACTCTGGGTTCCGTGCCATGTGACGAGCAATTCTTCGCGCGCGCGTGTGCATGCCACGAATAACAGACACCGCTCGCGTTGAAGGTCTTGAAGGTGCGTGTGCTCGTCCTCCTCCAAAGGCGTCACGGCACTATCGGCTGGCACTAGTTTGGCGTTAACGCCTGCAACAGCGAGGCATCGGAACTCGAGGCCCTTCATGCGATGCATGGTTCCCACGCTAACTGCGTTGTCGCTTCTGGAAGATTTGGCAAGATCAGCTGCCGCGACGCCGTGTGCCGAGAACTGGTCGCGGATTGCATTGCCTAGCCACTTCGCTCGGGTCGCGATGCCTATCTCTGAGGGCGCGATTCCCTTATCGATCCAGGCTTTTACTGACTCAACCAGGTGTCGGATTTCGCCATCCTGAGATGAGAAGCCTTTTGTTGATGGCGCAGTCCCGTGCAGATGTGACTTGCAGCCGGCGATCGAGTCGAGCCCACCCTCCATATCGTCTATGGGCTCGCCGTGCAATAAACCTAAGCTCCAGCCCAGGATCTCGGCGGTCGTCCGATAGTTGAGGTTGAGCTTGTTCGATCGGCCAGTCACCTTAATTCCAACGTCGCGAAGACTCACGCGATTGTCATAGATTCGCTGGTGAGTATCACCAGCGATGAAGATGTCGTCATTGGCTTCCGGAACGGCTGCGCGGAGTAGCCGCCATTGATCGGGGCTCAGGTCTTGCGCCTCGTCAATGACGATGTGCCGATACGGCTTCTCTGTTGCCTCATCCAAGATCTTGGTTGCTTCTCTGCGTATGGTCTCGTGCGTCCATGAGCCAGTCTCCACGAGCATTCGCTCGAATTCCCACATGGCTTGCCATGCCTGCGCGCGCTGACTCGAACCTAACCGCCGGCCGCGGCCGGTTCGCTTGGCGCTGAGGTAACCGGCAGCGCTATCGACACGCTGCGCGAGCACGACCTGACGCCACTCTTCAGCTAGGAAAACGGCTGTGAAGGGCGCCGCAAGGTTCACGACAATGCTTTGCCAGGCTGACTTCTCGCTGTCTCCGTCCAGCAACCTCGGTGCGCCGTGTTCGTCTCGAAAGACTTTGTGGGCGACTCGATCAACATTCTGCACATCGATTCTCGACGCAACTTCGGGCCTGTCGACGAGGAGATTCACACCGGCCTTCAATGTGTCGGAAAGCGTAGACGTGAAGGTCGTGACCAGCACCTGGCCTTCGTCCCGCTTGGCCAGCACGTGAGCGCGGTGCAGCGCAACAACCGTCTTTCCCGTCCCAGGGCCGCCGGTTACTCGCGCTGGGCCCTTGTAGCTAGCGTCGACGACCGCCTGCTGCGTGGGGTGGAGGTAGACCCTCCATGTCGCGAACGGGTGCTCGAAGACCGCCATCAGTTCATCAGGTCCGTCGACGAGCACAACTCGGTCTTTGCTGCGGAGGACGGCGGCGTCCAAGTCAGTTGTATCCACCGGCTCGTCCAAGATGGCAGCGCCCATGTCAGCCCACACCTCCTCGGGCGTGAGGCCTGCTGCGAGACCGAATAATACGTCCCATTGCGTCCCGGGCAGGAATGACTTAGCAGCGTCCAACTGATAAGTATTGGTTAGCGCCCGAGCAAAGGCGAGCGTCTTTTCGTCGATGCCGAGGCGTCTCATGTCCGCGTCGTTGACATCCTCGAACAACAGTAAGTCGGCAGTCTGCGCAAACGCCGCGAGTTGCGGAAGTGTGTCGTCGATGGCGACTTCATCACGAATCTCGATACCGCCAGTTGCGCTGTTCACCGAAACGCTTCGCCGTTGAGCCCACGCGTAAGCATCGTCGTGCGGAAGGACCTTGAGGAGGGTGTAGGTGTCGCCTGACTCGGGAGCCATGACAATTCCACGCATAAACTGATTGATTCGTATTGATCTGTATCGGTCGCTACGCGCGTTGATGATCCGTTCGAGGTGAAGGCCGGTATGCGTGCTTGCCTCGAACTCGGCGAAGACTTCTTGAACGCGCCGCTGAACTGATCGTTCGAGCGTTCCAAAATCGAGTAAGAATCCTCTGTCGATTCCTAGACTCGGCATCGCACACCCCCAGGTTGATCCTCGACGACGCATAGCGCCGTCATCATTGACCCCCCGAAGTCAGTGGCACGAGTATGCCAGAGATTCGTAGGGCGTCAACATGTTCTGCGGCCCGTGCTGGGGCATTTCCGCCGCGAACCAGCAGCCCGGCCTCGACATTCTTTTCCACACCCGATTGGGTCAGGTTCGCGCTCGATACAAATAGGAGACGCCGATCCGCAACCGCGAGTTTTGCGTGCATTTTCGATGTCGCCTCCAGGCGCTGGGCGCGTGGCCAATGCCAGAGGCGCAGGCCCGGAATGCGTGCGAATGCTGCCGCTGGTTCGGCGCCGGACATGGCACTTCCAGCGCCTTGAATCGTCTCGACAACTACTGAAACTGACACACCGCGCGACGTCGCTGCTGTCAGCGAAGTCCGGATCTGCTCGTGTGGTTTCGCGGAGTAAGTCATCAGGAGCAGCTCGGTCTTAGCGGTGTTGATGACTTCGATCAACACTTGGGCGGTCGCGCGGACTGGGACTCCGTATTCTGACGGGCCGCTCCAGACTGTCTCGACGGTATCGCTCGCTGCGTGCTCATATCCAGCCGCCAATCCGCGGAGAAATACCGCAGCGTGAGCCGGAGCAACGTCAGCTTCATTACGCGCCTGCAGAATTCGCGATATTGACTGACGAACTCGATCTCCGACAGAGTTAATCACGGCGTGGTCAGACGTGCCTGAAGACAGATGGCCGGCAACCGTGCGAATCGTTGCGACGCCGAGGGCGGGCGCTGCCGCCGACGCGATTCGTTCGAATTCGTTCACGGCAAATCCCGGTACAAGGCCAGCTCCGGCTTATCAATCGGCACCACAAACCGGCGATCCAGGAAGCGGTTGCCACGCTCGCAGGTTGTCTCGGAGAGAAATAGGCAGACGTGGCATGCCGCACCGTGCAAGAAGTCGGCGTGTGGCTGCGGTAGCCGTTCGGAACACAGCGGGTCGGACGAGCATCGGCACGCATCGGAAAGTGCCTTGCGTGTAAGCCGTACGAGACGCTCGGGTTCAGCCTGGGAGACCAATCCCCCGAGAGTGCCCTCCGCATCAGGAACGGCCGTGTAGATCAGGATGCCGGTGCGTGGGTCATCGTCGGTGCCCGCGTAGATACGTTCGGAAAGACTGGCCGAGTTATATCCGCAGTCGAGCGCGATCGCGCGAATCAGTAAGTGCGACAACGAGTGCAGGGCGATGTAGCGCGCGCCTGGCCAGTTCTTCATCGGGTCGAACGGCCCGCGAATGCGATCCGAATACCGGTTCTCGCGGAACCGCGCATAGGCGGCCCTGTGTCGATTCATTGCTGCTGAATCTTCGACGCGGTTCTCCCAGTCGTGTAGGAGTTCCTCAGGTACGCGAAGGAATATGCCCTCGCCGCGCACCTCACTCGCGGGTACCCATGTCGGATCGTCGCGTGAAAGCGGTGCGGGAGTGACGAGTTCGGGATCGTCTGGGTCCGGGGAGTCGAGGCGAGTAAATCCGACGAGTGCCCGCACTTCTCGGAGTCGCTCGGCTTGGACAACATCGGCGAACACCGTCTTGAGTTCCGCGGGTACGCCGTCAGGATCACGCCGCAGGGTGAAATCGTCCGTAGGCTCGGGAAATTGGTCAGCGGAGAACACATCCCACTCGGGTGTTCTGAGGTCTGGGTATCCTGCGGGTTCTTCCGTGCTGGTACCGCCCGATGCCCTCTGGGCAAGCAGTCGTTCGACGGTGTCCCAAATCTGGTCGTCGGTCCACCGATCGAGTTCCCGAAACGCGACTACGTTCGCGCGACCGTACTCGTACATGGACTTTGGCAACTGCGACACCTGGTCCCAGTACTTCTCGACTAGGGTCCCCAGCTCCCCGGCGGCAGTCCTGGGTACCGCCAGTGCCGAGAGGGTTTGGGCGAACCACTGATTCGAGGCGCCGATGACGAGCATCTTCGGTTGCTCTGTGCATCCGCCAGCCTGAAAGTGGTTTCCGAGGTGAGGGTGGCGGCCGCGGCACCGAGGAAGATTTTCTGCTCCCCGTGCGCCCATTGCCTGTCGAATGTTGCGATGTGCGCTGCAGTTGACGCAGCGGATCTCGACGTTCGCACCGATGTTGCCGCCGCGGTCGTCCATCTGCAGCCGGGGGTGGCTGACATCGGGGCATCCTCCACCCTGATGCACGAAATGGGTGTACGGAAACTCATCGAGATGTCCCGCAGTGCAGGCGAGTACGAATCGTGCCGCGACGGCGAGCGGTCGCTTGCCCGAGCGTTTGCGCGGGCAGTTTGTATGGAAGAAGCGCGCGTCATGCGGTCGGCGAGGCTTGTCGTTCTCGAAGCCGAATACTTGAGAGTCGATGGGCGCGAGCTCATTGCAGGCGCTGCATCGGAGCCACGCCGGGAAGGGGGTCACAGGCACTCCGACACGGGCGGCTGGTCCGCTCGGATCTGTATCGACTCCATCCATCCAAGGCGCCGGTCGCAGTTGCGTCACCCACCGCTTGCCGGGAAGGGCTCTGACGCCGGCAAGTAGGCGAGGCTCGGCAATCTCCTCCGACTCGGGAACAGCGTCGTAGCGCCAATCATCGAGGCCGCGCACAAGAACTGAAAAGTTCGGGAGGTCTACGAGCGAGCCAACTCCGCTTGTAAACATCAGATGGCTCGGTCTCACAGATCCGACTCGTCGACGATAACGCTCGCGGTCTGTCATGACTTCACCCCTTGGTCTGGCGGCTCGGCGAGTTCAGATCCGCCGAGATCGTCGCCAACGTCGGAATCGGCCGTGTCGGCGCTGGCACCATCGTCGGAGGTTGTGAAGGACCAGGCCGGGGCTCCGAACATCGGGTTGGTAAGCTCGCCGCCCCCAGGCAGCACGAGGTTGATCTCGTTCTCGGTCTCGCGCATCGAGAAGCCAACAGTTGTATCTGTCCACCGACCCTCACCAGCCTTGGTTAGGAGACCGACAAGGCGTTGCTGGCCATCGGATCCGGTGTCGTAACCCAAGCGGGTCGAGCCTGCCTTCCGTTGATTCCAGATGTCTGTGAGGCGCCGGATCCGCTCGGCCAGATAGCTGCGCCCGCGCGCACCGGCTATCGCATCGGCGCGAGTCAGCATCCGATCAACGACTTTGGCCACCTCTGTGCCCTCAAGATCCACGTCCTGCGCGTCACCGTTTCGAGAATGGCTGTCGGCGATGTTTCGAACTGCTGCAACGAAAGTGGCGGTGGTACCACGATCCAGTGCGCGACGCGTAAAGGGGGTCACTGACAGTGCTTCCACCTGCCGGTAAAAGGTTGCGTGGTAGTGCTCGAAGTCTTCGTAATGAGCAAGATCGCGCGGTCGGGTCCAGTTGTAGAGCGTGACGACCAGCCCAGGTCGCTTGGAATCGCGACCCACACGCGAGGATGCCTGGATGTATTCGGCGGTGTTTTTCGGCTGACCGGTGACCACCATCAACCCCCAGCGTGAAACGTCGACGCCAACTTGCAACATCGACGTCGCGAGTACAACGTCCACCGGTGTCGTATCTGCGCGACTCCGCGCACTCCATTTGTCTGCAATAGGGTGCGTCGCCGTCCGGTCTTTGTTCGCCGGCAGCTTCTTGTTCGCTTGCATGACGTCGCGAATGTTTTCGAGGATTGCGCGGCGGCGCTCGCTCGTATCGACGTCCGGATCGAAGCCGATTTCTAGTTGCTTGAGTACCTCGCTGATGTCTCCCGAAGAGATGCGGGATGTCAGTTCTTGCGTATTGAGCATCTGGGTGCCGCTGATAATTCGGTCGGACAGGCCGCGCGCGCGACCTCTGCGACGAACACGGGTTGTCACGTCGTCGTCGATGTAGCGCCGCATTCCCGCTAGCTCACGCGTGGCATTGAAGTAGCCGACCAATGTCATGTAAGGGTCGGCGGCTTGACCGTGGCGGTCGAACAAGGTCTGACCGGCCAGCAAAAGGACCTCGGCGAGCCGTATTTCAGCCGACTTGAGTCGCACACCGTGTGCGCAGACCCCGAGATAGCGGCGGCCGGGATTTTCCGCGGTGACCGGAATTTGGGCGGAGAAGAACGTGTCGGCGATGTCGATCACCTGCGGAGGGAAGATTTCCAGATCGCGACCGAAAACCCCGCGAACCTGGTCGGCGGCACGCTTAGTAGTCGCGGTCGATGCGACAATCTTTGGCCCAGTCTCGTTGCCCGACGGCGTCGTCCACGTTGTCAGTTGGTCGACTGCCGCCTCGAACAAGCCGACTGTCGTGCCAAGTGCTCCGGATATTAGATGCAGCTCGTCCTGGATGATGAGGTCAGGCGGCCGCAGACGAATTGTTGGCTCGCTCGCGACGGCTGGCAGATTGCCCTTCTTGTTGTGCCTTCCGCCGCAACCGATCTTTGCGTCGAGATCGTGGTGTCGATAGCCGTGCCGAGGGCATCGTTCCCGCACGCGCCCGAACAGCAGTCCAGCGAATCCGCGCCAAGGTAGCTGCGCCAGTTTGTCGACGGTCGCGATGACAAGACTCGGAAGATACCGGTAGATCTCCTCATCCACGGTGAGAATGGGTAGCCCCTCGGCGGATTGAGTGCGCGAGAAAGGACATGAGGTGGCGCCCTCCGCGTTACTGCAGAAGAGCAGCACTCGACGGGCATCCGCGCGGGCGAGTAGGTCGCGGTGGGCGAGGAGGCGGGTTCCACACCAAGGGCACCTCAGTGTCTGCAGCACGCTCGTGCGCTTGCCTTCGCCGGCCTCGCGAGCTTCGGCGATTTGGTCCTCGGCATCCTTGTACCAATTGGGGGATACGCCGCCGCCAACCCACAAACCGATGCGGAATGGCTCCTTTCCCCAAGTCTGCTCGTCTTCTTGACGGATCACTTCACATGCGCAGACAAGTGCTGCCGCGCGCTGAAACTGTTGCGCCGTTAGCAGCCGAAGTGTGTAGCGCATCAACACCGCGACTCCGGCTGCTCCACTTCGCGCCAGTTCGCCGGCTCCAATCACTTTTTGCATGCGCCGAATCGCGAACGTGTACGCGGTCAGCCCCAGGTACGCCTCCGTCTTTCCGCCGCCCGTCGGGAAGAAAAGCAAGTCGACTGTGGCGGTGGCTGCGGCTGCGCGTTCGGGATTGTCGGGGTCGGTGAGAGGCTGCAGGTTAAGCAGGACGAACGCCAACTGAAACGGCCGCCACATAGCGGCCTTGGGGCCGCGGCTGTTTACCTCGTCGAGTGCGTCAGCGTAGCCCACGGCAGAACCCTCCCGAATACGGCCGATCTCTGTCCGCCGTCTTTGGTCAGCCATGGCTCGGTTCGCGAAATGGAACGCACGCAACGCATCTGCGTGGCGAGGGTTGTCTGCGTCGGTGAGTAGCACGATGCCTGAGCGGATCCGGTTGGCGGCGCGACGGGCGTTGAGGATCGCTGTCTGTGCGGCGGGACGCAACGCATCCGGTAGATCGGCGACATCCGCTTCTTGCTTGTTTAGCCAATCATCGTAACCGTCAGCGAGTGGGGTGAGTCCGATGCGGAGGTTTTCGGCACTAGCCGTGGCGAGCTCGTCCATTCTCAATTCAACCGCGGCAAGGGGGCTTCCTTCCGTGACGTCAGCGTTGGTCGAGGCAACGTCATACGTAGGAAGCCATGTGGTTTCGAGTTTGTCGGCGCGTCTTGAGTTGTCGGCAACATACGCATGAACTGCGACGTTGCGGCCCGCCGCAAATTTGAGGTTCTTCCGGTAGAGCAGCCGCAAGTGCAGCTCTTCGGGGTCGTCGTCGCTAACCGGCGCGCTATCGAGTGGATCGTCTATGGGGAGGAACACTGGCGAGGCGCCGTCGAGAGCGGTGACGGAGAGTGCGGTCTGGAACAGCCAGGAGGTGTCCTTGTTTGTGGGCGCCTCAAGCTGGTTGTTAATGAGCGTCAACTCGACAGTGCGCGAGTACTCCTTCTCCCGGACTGCGACGGCGAGATACACACACGGTGTATCCGGATCGGTCGCCGTCAGTGGAATCCGCTGGTCGCCCTCGTCATCCACTCGGACTTCGCGTGTGAATGAGATCGGTTCGCGCCCCCAAACAGTTCGTTTCTTGCCGTCGTCGTCCTCGGTCTCGTGCTTGCCGTAGATTCCCCAGGACGACGTCACCGCGATCGCTCGGGTGGCTGCATCGAGGCAGAAGGACAAGCCCATCGAAGACGCCCAGATGCGGCCGAGATTCTGCGTTGTAAGGACTTCGGGAAGCTCGCCGCCCTCCTCACCTCGGGCATCGCCGCTCACACCCGCCTCAGTGTCCGCCATCTCGTTTGCATCGTCGAGGCTGGATTCCGGCTGATGGCGAGGGCCAAGCATTCCAACCAGGTAACGCTCGCGTGGTCCTGCCGAGCGAGGCGGGAACCGTTCGGTTCCGCCGTCCCAAGGACCCAATAAATCCCGCGCGATCAGCTCTTGCAGCTCGCTACGAACCTCGAAGCTCCCCGCATTTTCAAAGGCTTGTGGAATAGCCAGGGGCGGGAGAAGGTACTCCGGCTGTCCGGACTCTGCTGCGTCATCACTGGGGGCACCGATTTTGGAGTTTGGCGGCATCAGAAGAGCCTCTCTTCGTTCCCGCATCGTCGCTCTGTGTCGTGGAGGCCCTGCGCAACCTCGTCCGCGTAACGATCGTGGTTGAGCTCTAAAAGGCTGTCGAGAATTTCGCGTTGCGCCGCCGGGGCGACTGTGTATCGGACTTCACGCCCGATCTTATGGAACCCATGGTCGAGCCCGCCGACCTTCGCAACGCGGTCTGCCCACCCGTATGCGCGCACAATAGCCTCATCGATCGCGCGGTGTATGGCACGCAATTCCTTGATGTCGGCGTCGGTGCAAGTCGGATCGAAGACGAGATTATACGTTTTAGTCAAGCCGGAGCCTCGCGCAAGCAGTACATCTGCACGAAAGGTGTCGAGATAAGAGCCGAGATCTCGCATTTCATCGGTAAGAGCAGGCATGGCAAATGTCTGAAAGACGTCCGTAGGTATATAGCGAATTCGAGTTTCAAGCGTGGACCCACGCGATTCTACCCACAAAAAGTGGACGGAACTTGAGAGAATTGCGAGCATCGCGGTGTCGTCGGTGGCAAAAACTACGAGCATATGAGAAAAAACTTGCCCGGTTGGAGCCATCACCGGAATCACTGATCGACTCGTCTGCGCAATAACCACAACTCGGTCGAGATTAGCGATCGCACGCACCATACCGGGCCGTTTGTCGGCGTACTGCCAATAACGCTGTGGGAGTGGCTTCCGAAGAACGAACTCGCCATTTGCTTTTTTGCGTTGCCTTTCCGGGCGTACGTAATTATCGACGATTTCGAAAGCCGCTGGGTAGGTCTTTGCGCGACTCTCACTTCAGTCGTGAAAGTCGACAACCCACCGACTGCACGAGCATGTCGGACTAGTATTCAGATCCTGTCCGTTCAAGTATGGAAACAGCACTTCTCTGTACTTGGGATCCTGTCCAATAAGGGCTCGCGCTGCCGCTGGCTCCATGGTGAATCCGAGGCCGAGGACGATGCTTCCCTGGAATGAGATCTCCTGATTCGACGACAACCGGAACGGCTGACCGTTTACCCGTGACGACGCGTCTAGAGCACTGGTAATGCCTTCGACGGCGACTCCATCCAGCACAAACTTGGCGCCATTACCCACGGGTGCTCGGGTCGTCCACACGGCACAAAACTCCAACGCTGCGGACTTTGACGGCCACGGCCTACTTTTAATTGCCTGTCGTATGGACACCCCGTTCCTCACCAGTTGGTCCAATCCAACTTCGCGCGTATCGCCTTGCGACAGAGTGTTCGTCGCGATCAGGCCTGCCTGCCCGCGACTGTTTAGAAGGACATGTGCGCGCAGTGCAAAGTAAGCAATCATGTCGGCGTTACCTTTGACTCCACCGCCGATGGCGTTTACGAGGTAGTCCCGGTATGCGGTGCCCATCGGCCCGGTGATTCTCTTGCCTCCGAGAAACGGAGGGTTTCCGATCACTGCGTCAAATCCGCCGCGTTCAAATACCTCGGGAAAGGTTAGCGGCCAATGAAGAGGTTTGCGATCGAATCCACCCACGGGCTGGTCCGTTCGCAGCCATTTTGCCAGCTCCGCTCTCACCTCCGCTTCGTCCCGATCGGCACGTTCGGCCTGGCCCGCGGCCGCGATGGAACCGTCTCGCAGTCCACGTTCTCCGGTGCGTGCGTGTGCCAGCGCTGATCCGACGCAGAGGTCGGCGAATATCCTAGCCCTGCCGGTTGTTAGGTGTAATCCGTGCAAGATCGATCGCTTGCGGTTCAGACCCTCGAGCGTCGTGCCGTCCACCGTGGACACCAATCGCCGTGTCTCCGCAGTCTCGGCTACGAGCTCGCGTATTCCAGCAGTGAAGTCGATCAGTCCGCGCTTGTGGATCTCTCGTCCAGCTTGTGGGTCCATGTGCATGTACTCGAGCTGTTCGATGGATGTTATGCCAAGCAGCGAGTCACCGCTCAAAAGTCGATCATCGAGAAAGGTGAATGGCCGGCGGGAATCCATGGAGACCAGCCAAAGGGAGAGCTTGGCCATTTCGACGGCCATCGGATTTATGTCGACCCCGTAGAGGCAGTGCTCGATGATCTCTCGACGAGACTCCACCACAACGTGGTCGTCTTCAGCAACAATGTTGTCGACCAGGATCCGGCCGCTTGCCCGTTCGTCACCTTCCCGGGTCCAAGCCTCGATCAACCTGTCGCCGAGGTAACGGGCGGCCGCAACCAGGAACGCTGCTGAGCCCATCGCGATGTCGGCAATTTTCAACTCAAGAATCTCGGAGCTGGGTTTGGGCTTCCAGTCATCTCTTGCCGCGGTTTGGAGCGGGCCTGGTTCGTAAACAAGGGGCTCGAGCGCGCCCTCGACAACCTGTTCCGCGAGAAAGCGGGGGGTGTAATGCGTCCCTGTGTTCTTACGTAGAGGCGACTCTGTGACGTATAGCTCTCCCGGCATCACAACAACAGGGAGCCCGCGAAGGTCGGATCGAATGATGCCGTATAGCGGCAGTAGGCGCTGGGCCAGTGGATAGTCACCGCGCACCATTGAGAGGAGCCGTTTACGAGCATCCTCGTATTCTGTGCCTGACATGGGCGCCAGACGTTTAGCTAGGGCAACGGGTGATCCGATTCCCGACGGGTTGTACTTCTCCGACAGTTTTGCAGCGAAAGCTGAGTTGTCGCCGCATAGCGCGGCGAGGCCTTCAAGGTCTTGCAGCCGAACCTCTTCTTCGACACCCTCCTTGCCGATCAACCCAAGTACTACGTCGTCGGCGCGAAAGCCGTCAAACGAGAGCAGGCCCTCATAAACGTAGCCGATCTGTTCAACATCTAGGGCGCGAAACGACAGCGTTCGGCGCTCGCGAAGTTTTCCCTTTCCAATTTGAACAAACTGCACGGCACGCAACATGTGCAGCACTGTGCGATCGTCGATATTCAGGGGCAACCACGCGAAAGTATCAGGGTCGAACAGTGATCCGTCGTGCCCGTGCATCGTCAGACGCGGATGGTTCACACCGTGATAGACAGCGCCGAAAAGTGCGAGTAGCCGGTGCCAGCCGAGATACGTGTGTTCCAGATCGTCTTCGGATCCATCGAGCGCACGCTCCTCCAGCTCAGCACACAGGCGAGCGGCCGAGTACGCCGTCGAGTAAAGGTCGTTATCTGACGGGAGTAATCCGCGTTCCTCGGCAAATAGGAGGAACACGACTCGCATCATCACCGATACGGCCCCTCGGTACACGTCGTGCGCATCGATCTGACTCAGGCCGGTCTCGCCCCGTCTCCTCAGCTCACTATCTGCGCGGCCAATTGCCGCGACCAGCAACTCGACGGCCTGGCGGACCTGCACACCGAGCGCTTCGGTGATCTCTTCTTGAGAGTCCTTACTCCGCTCCAGAAGTGCACCGAGGCGCTCATTGTCGGGTACTCCAAAGGCCCTGCGCCGGCATAGCAAGGAAACGAATGCACGAACCACATCTCGCTCGCCGGCATCGCCCCAGGCGACAGCGTCGAACACCGCTGTCGTGGTCACGCCACCCCGGGGAGCCCACACCAACGCCCACCATCGCCCGTCGGTTGCCATGCCGAGTTCGATGTCGTGGTGACGGCACAGCCTTGCCAAGCGATCTACCGTTGTGGCAGACCAGGGCTCACCCTGAATGCGCGCGGTTGGAGCGGTACCCGATTCGCAAATGATCCCGAGAATCCGTGTAGTGGTCGGCTTCGCGTCTTCGTCCGGCTCCACGAGTGCGAACGACGGCGTCACCAGACTGTCGTGCTCTGGCACCTCCATCTGCAGAGCGTCGAGATCGCGTGTGAGGAGCGTGTCGCCCCAACCGAGGAGATCGTGGAGCACGTAGTCGATCCAGGCTTGCTGGCCGCCGCGCGCGTCGGCCTGCCATTCACTGTGCGCTCGCCGAAGGCGTTCTCGTTCGGGCTTTTCCAGCGCATCAAGTGTCGGCCATGTCTGCCGAAGTACTGATAGCGAGAGGAACGGGCCGCTTACCTCTATTAGCCCGAGCCAGTCGCGGTGCTGTTCGGTGCTGTCGGGAACCCTAGGCCGGGCGGGTCGGTGGTATGCGCTCATCGGGTGGCCTCTTTTGCGGGAATGACGAACACGACGGCGACAGGAAACCTGTGCGGATCTTGATGGCGGTATCGAGCGGAAACGGCATCCAGCTCACGGTCGCGCTCGAACTTCAAAGCATCGAGGCGCTGCTCCCAGTTCTGGCGGTCGCGTCGGTATTGTGCTCGCTCATCTTTGGACTTCTCCAAATCGGAGCGGCTAAAGAGGGCTTCCTCCTCCGTGTATTCGTCGGTGTTAAGCGCCGAACGTAGCGTCGCGGAGAATTGTGCGATGACCGAATTGATGCGATCTCGCTCGTCCTTCTCGCGCTGTTCTAGTTTGCGTTGCAACGATTCCAGACGCGTATTGCTACGCCATTCGATCGCGCCCAGCAAGCCATCGGAGATTCTCGGCCATCGCTCGCTGATCCTGTCCCATACTGCGTCGGATGCCTGACGGCCGTCAGTCATTGCACGATCGAGGATCCCGCCGAGGGTGGTCAAGTTCTCCAAACGTCGGAAGCGCGCTGATTGTGGTGCCCACCCGCCAGCGTAAAGCACCTCCTCGTGAAGGCGCAGTCCATCCGCACCGACCAATACGAATCGCGAATATGCGCCCACCAGAACATCTTCGAGCTCAGGATCGTCGCTGACGACTGCAGTGACTCGCCGAAGGCCCACCTGGTCATTGGAAACCGCAGCCCGGAGCAGTCGTGTGGACATCGCCACGAGCGGGTGGTTCAGATGGGCCATGACCACGTCGTCACGAATCACGTCGTCGTCACCGCGCATCACGTTCTGGTCAAAGGTAATTGGTAGTTGGTGAATCTGCCCATCACGTCCAATTCGAGCGTGGTCGGTGAGCCGCTCGGCCGCTCGCGACCACGAGCCGGTTAGTGTCGGCACGTCGAACATCCCATCCGCCAGATACTTCTCGTCGAGGTGCACGGCCAGTGGTTGCTGGCGAGCGAGATTGAACGCTGTGTCGACCACCCTTTTCACCCGTTGTGGTGTGATGCCAAGCTCCTCCACGGTTTGCCGCAGATTCGAATGTAAGCGCCGAACTTGGTCTCGTACATTCGACTCCGCGGCCAAGCGAGCCTTCTTCTTCCCAGCAGATTCCACGTCGAAAGTGGTTATCTCACCGAGCATTCGACGTTGAACCGCCTCGGAAAGAACGGCGTTGACGGAACCGAGGTCTTCTTCCATTCGAGCCACCTTCGTGGCGACGCGGGACAGGAACTCCAGATCAGCTTCGTACGAATCGACGGCCTTCTCCCAGCCCGTCCCGACGAAATGCCGGATGTCAGGCGTCCTGGTTTGCCCATAGCGGTCGATGCGCCCGATGCGTTGCTCGAGCTTGTTCGGGTTGAACGGAATGTCGTAGTTGACCAGGCGATGGCAATGACGTTGCAGGTCAATACCTTCACTCGCTGCATCGGTCGCGAGCAGGATGCGCACGGTGCTTCCTGGCTCGCTTGGATCGCGTTGAAACGCGAGGCGGAGCATTTCGCGTTCGTCTGTTGCCATACCGCCGTGCAGGGCAGAAACTCGATCAGCGCCAAAGCCGTTCTGCCGCAATAGGCTCATCAACCACAGCTGCGTGTCCCGGTATTCGGTGAATACGACTACGCGTTCGTTCGTCCATGCCTTTCTGTCCGGCCGGCAGACCGCCTCCAGATATCCGATAAGTTCTTTCGCCTTCGCGTCGGGCCGCGCTTCATGGGCAAGCGCCCAGTCAAGCATTCGACGAAGCAGCGCGAATTCGTCGTCATCGGCGTCGGGCTGCATTGGCCGGACACGGTTGACAGCATCATCTTCGGCCTCTACCAGTTCGGCATCGTCGTAGGTGGCGATGTCGTCGAAGAATTCGTCCAACCACTCTGGTGCCTCGTCGCCAATTGGGGCTACCGCTTGAGCGCGGGATCGGAGGGTTCCGCTGTAGACCTGGACGGTATGTGCGAATGCCGCCGGGCTTGAGAACAGCCGCTTCTTGAGCAGCAGCGTCACCAAGTCCGTGGCTCTGCGGCCGCCATTCGTCGTCAGCTTCTTGCGACGCAACCGGGCAAACCGCGTGAGCTCCGCGTGGATCTGCCGCTCGCTCTCGGGGTAATCGACAAGGATGGCTCTCGCCTCGCGGGCAACGAATCTCGGCGAGCCGTCGGCGTTAACGATGTCACGCTTGAGCCGCCTGACGACGGTGTCCTTGATCGCCTGGGCGTCGGGTTCGACGCCGCGCGCGAAACGCTGATCGTCGAGGATCTCCAACAGCGCGGTGAAGGACGCCTGATATCCGTTGTGAGGAGTCGCCGACAGGAAGAGCCGGTGTGTGAAATGTGGTGCCAGGCGACGGATCAACTTGGTCTGTTGCGAGTCGACCGCGTAAACCTGCCGAGGTGCGGCCGGCGCAACGTGGTGAGCCTCGTCGAGGATTAGTAGGTCGAACGTTCGCGGATATGTCGGACCGTCAGCCGGAATTACCTCGTCAAGGAGGCGCTGTGCCTTTGCCCCGCGAAGCCACGGCAGGCTCACGATCGCCTGAGAGTGGATGTTGAAGGGATTCGCCACGCTTCCGTACGTGCGGCGAACGCGCGCGCATTCTTCCGAATCGATGATCGTGAAGTTGAGGCCGAACTTGTCGGCCATCTCGTCGTGCCATTTCAGTGTCAGGCCCGCCGGGCAGATGATCATGATCCGTTTGGCGCGGTGGCGCAGTAGCAGCTCTTGTGCGACGAGCCCAGCCTCGATTGTCTTGCCTAAACCCACGTCATCGGCGAGCAAGAGGTTCACACGTGGAGCGTCGACGGCGCGCGCGACAGGTTCGAGCTGGTAGTCCTCAATTGCGACGCCCGAGCGGAAGGGCGCCTGGAGCGTCTTCACGTCGGCGGATGTGACCGCGGACCAACGCACTGCGTCCAAGAACGCCGCGAGTTGCTCGGGTGGATCGAAGCCGTCTCTAGTGACTTCGGGGAGGGACCCGCTTGGGAGCACCGCCGTGCCTGGCTCGACCTCCCAGATCACCTCAAGCGTGTTGCCGTATTGGCCGTCCTCGACGCTCTGAAGGGCGACGACAGTGTTGGCGTCGGCTGGATCAACTTCGCTGACGATCCATTTCTGACCTCGAACGGAAACTAGCGCCCCTGGCTCTGGGATCGCTGGAGCGAAGAATGCTGACATTTTGCTTTCCTTACCGAATTCGCACTGCCGGGCGGCGTCCGCGAGAGCCGTTGTGGCCGAAGGCCCTTCCGCTGCACCACATTGTCGTCGCGGGCGAGTAGCCGCGCATCGCGCCCCCTTTGCAAGGCCCCGTTCAGACACAACCTACCGACCCGAGCTGCGAAATTCGGATATTTCCGTTAGGTGAAGACATCGATTGTCGCTAACCTGGCAACGCGCGCAGATTGCTCGCGCCAGTTGTTGAGCACTGCGACCTCCAAGCTGGGAGCGAAAGGAACTTACAGCGCCGCTGTCTACTTTCATTTCGTCAGCCGCTGAACATACAACGGGGTACCGACAGTCTGGGCAGGTTGGCATAGCGGGCAATTAGGTGTCATCCTTCACCCTCCCCGCCGCGGTCAGTTGAGCGCTGGTGGGTGTTAAACCGACCCGAAACTGAGCTCGCCGTAGGGCACGCGCCGATCGAATGGAGAGAATCATGGCATGGGACGCGAGCAACACGGCGAGCACGGATAGCGCCGTCCAGGCTCGTGCCGAGATGCTGGTCGACAAGATTCTGACTGCTGGCATCGACGGTGTCGGCCCTTGGAAGGGCGCGCAGCATGTTGCTGATGAAGCACTTGCGTCCTCATCGAACCCAGACGATGCGATCAAGCGGCTAATCAGAACTCACCGGCGCCAAGTTGGTGTGTCAGGTTTCGTGACGAGTGTTGGCGGGCCGCTCGCCCTGGTAGTCGGGATGCCTGCCGACGTCGTCTCCTTCTATGCCGCTGCAGTTCGCATCACCGCGGCCATCGCGCACATTCGCGGATACGACCTCGATACCGAGGAGGTCAAGAGTGTTGTGCTTGTCTCGCTCCTCGGAGCTGGCGGTGCGGCTGCCATAAGCGAGGCCGGCGCGAAGATCGGAACAAAGTCTGCGATGGCTGCGATTCAACGCGTTCCTGGCCGGGTGCTAATTGACATCAACAAGAAGGTCGGATTTCGCCTGGTGACGAAGTTCGGCCAACAGGGTGTAATTAACCTCGTCAAGATCGTCCCGCTCGTAGGCGGCGGCGTCGGTGCAGGTGTCAACGTCGCGGGACTGAATACCATTGCAAGGTATGCGAAGTCGAACTTTCCGGAACGCGGCGCTTCGGAGCTGATTATCGTCGTCGACGACGACGAGGACGAGGGGCAGTCCGGTGGCGCGGTCGGCGGCTAGCGTCGTCGCGAGCTATTTGGAGTCCTGCCCTTGCGACTGCCTTTCAGATGCCAGGAAATGCCTCTTCAAGCAGCGAAACCAGCTGTAGTGCGATCCTACGATCGACCTGAATGGCCTGATGTTCTCTAGCGCGGACATCCGTTGGTCAGAACCGGACGTCGACAAAGTGCAGAATGTTCCGCCTTCACCGCTGTGAATGACACGGTAGACCAGCGACTTCGTTGTTGTGCTGTCAAATGTTCTTGTGTCCGAGTTCAATTGAGGGGATGCGCGCTAGGGCTTGCATCGTAGTCTGGGTTTGATACTCGGGATCCGGGTTGTGTGGTGCGGACATCGTCGCCGCGATCATCGATGCTTCGTCTGAGGCTTCCTGGAAGATTGGCGGCGTTACGTCGCTTGTGAAATCGAATTGAGCATTTTTCGCGGCGCATATCGGCTGAAACGAATCGAACGGGCTTTTCCAAGGGCGAGCAAAATCGAAGTCGATACGTGGGCCCTTCATACGGCTCATAATCGAATCCGTGAACCGGGAGAACACGGTCATCCGCGACGGCGACCGTAGTCGCCATAGAATAGGCTGGCGGCTGATCGAGGGAGCAGGCAGTTTGGTAGTCGCCGAAATAGCTCCGCCGGCCGCCCCCCGCCGACTTCCAACTGGCCAGCACTGACTAACCCATCCACCAACTGTCGGCGAAAAGTGTCCTTGGGCAATGGGCGTGCGTAAATCGCCTCGTACAGCTGGCGTAGCCCCAAAACGGTGAACGCTTCACCGAGCAGTCTGTCCGGGTCGACCGCACGCGCGTATCGCTCCCGTAGATCGGCGACTGCGAACGTCACCATCTGTGCGTGGTCGTAGGCGAGGTCCTCGACCGGTACGTCGTTGACAATCGAAATGAGTGTCGAGTCAACCGGAAATCGATCCAGAGGCAACGCCGCCCCGTGCGCAACCGATATCACCCACCCGCGGTAGTCCCGCTGCGGATCGTCGAAGACTCCGAGCTGGTGAAACTCGATTCCGAGCAGCCCAGCTTTCGCAGCAAGCGCTCGCACTGCTGCCCTCTGTGTCGTCTCTCCAGGATGGACAAACGTGCCGGGTAAGGCCAAGCCGTCGCGCGGAGATTTGACGACAAGGACCTTCAACTCGCCATCGGCGACGGTCAACACCGCCACGTCGACCGCGACTGATGGGCGCGGATAGTCTTCCAGAGACTTGCCGCTCGCGTCACGCCATTTCGTCACGCTTGCAGCTTAGCTCAGTCTTGATCTATAGTTAGCGCAAATTCGATCTAAGGGGCGGAATGATGAAGCTTTCGGAACTGCAGACACATCGGGCTGCGGGCGTTCTGCTTGGAACGGCGGCTGGTGACGCACTCGGGGCGGGATACGAGTTCACGCATCCGACGGCTGGAAATGCCATCGATATGATCGGCGGCGGACCGTTCAACTGGGCGCCGGGGGAGTGGACCGACGATACCTCGATGGCGTTGGGTATCGCGTTGGCCGCGGCGGACGGTGCAGATATCCGCACCGGCCCGGGATTGGACGCTGTCGCAGCGCGTTTCGTCGAGTGGTTAGATACAAACCCCGCTGATATCGGCAATCAGACCAGAACCGTCTTGCAGCATCGCTCTCAGTCGGCCATCGAGATGCAAAGGCACGCGGGCGAACTCCAGGGGCGTACCGCTGGAAACGGTTCCCTGATGAGAACGGCGCCTGTAGCCCTCGCCTACCTCGATGACGCACAGGCGTGTATCGATGCTGCCGCCGCGATCAGCTCGCTCACGCACTACGACGAGCGCGCGATTCAGGCGTGCAAATTGTGGTCGTTCGCGATCAGACACGCTGTCTTGGAAGGGAATCTGGACGGCGTAGGTCTGTTTCTCGATCAGGCGGAGAAGGATGTCGCAGACTTCTGGCGTCCGTTGATCACTCAGGCTGAGATCGGCGAGCCGAGCGACTTCGCGAACAACGGTTGGGTAGTGCACGCGCTACAGACTGCTTGGTGGGCGATCACCAAAGCCGATTCCTCAGGGCCCCAACATCTCCAAGCCGCTCTCGAATTGTGCATCCTCGCGGGCGGGGATACAGACACCACGGCCGCGATCGCTGGCGGGCTGCTCGGTGCGCGGTGGGGAGCATCGGCGATTCCCGCGCGCTGGCGCCGAATCCTGCACGGATACCCGGGACTTCGGGCCGACGATCTGGTTCGGCTCGCTGTAAAGGTCGCCAACAAAGGTGGCGACGATCGCGAAGGCTGGCCAAGCGTCGGCGTTGTGGACTACTCGAAATTCAGGACGAATAACATCGCTACACATCCGCACGACAGCGGCGTCACAGTGAGCGGTGCTGATTTCTATCGCGACAAGAAATACGACGCCGTCGTGAGCCTGTGCCGGGTGGGGCGCGCGCCGATCCGCGGAGAACACCTTCAGTTCTGGTTGATCGACTCAGGTGACGAGCGCAACGCGAACCTGGAGTTCGTTCTCGACGATGCCGCGCGGACAGTTCAACAACTCCGTGACGAGGGCAAAACTGTTCTCCTGCATTGCGTCGAAGGTCGTAGCCGGACTCCTTCGGTCGCTGCACGCTATTCGATCTTGTTGGGTCGCAACCCTGAAGACGTATTGAAAGTGATGCCGTGGGCGAAGCCGAAGGAGTCGCTGTGGAGCGTGGCGACTCAAACAAAGCCGGCGCGACCGATCGTCGACGTCGTCGAAGGCGACATCACAACGATGCACGTCGACGCGATCGTCAACGCTGCGAACCGCCGTCTCCTTGGTGGCGGGGGCGTGGACGGTGCGATCCATCGCGCGGGCGGGCCAGCGATTCTCGAGGAATGCAAGGTCCTACGTGCGACGTCGCTTCCTGACGGCCTCACAGTCGGCGCCGCCGTGGCAACTACAGCGGGTAAGTTGAACGCGAAGTGGGTCGTTCACACTGTTGGTCCGCGCTACTCGGGGAGCGAAGACAGGTCGGAACTGCTGCGGGCGGCCTACACGCGGAGTCTCGCACTCGCAGACTCACTCGGTGTTGGGTCGATCGCGTTCCCATTGATCTCAGGTGGGTCGTACGGATGGCCGAAAGCTGACGCTATTGCACAGCAGGTCAAGGCAGTGACGACCTCACAAACGTCCGTCAGTCGCATCACGCTTGTTGCCTACTCGTCAGAGCTGGCACAGTTGACGCGCAAGTTACTCAAGAGCCAGCGAGATTAGGGAGCGTGTGGGAACGTCGACCACTGCCTGCAATGTGCGACCGGTAACCGTCCCAGGAGGACCGCAGTGCCAGTGAAGAAGATTCTGTACGTCGACCTCGATAACACGTTGGTGCACTTTCAAACCGGCATCGACAAAATCAGCCGGGAACTCTTCGAGCGCCACGAGAACGATCTCGACGAGGTGCCGGGAATCTTCGCGTTGATGGAACCATTGGATGGCGCACTCGATGCGTACCGGCTACTTGCAACGAAGTTCGACACCTACATCCTTTCGACGGCGCCGTGGAAGAACCCGACCGCGTGGCACGACAAGTTGGAATGGGTCCAGAAGCACTTCGGTTTCGAAAGCGACTCGGTGGCATACAAACGGCTCATCCTCTCGCACCACAAGAACCTCAATCGCGGCGACTTTCTCGTCGACGATCGCCACGCGAATGGTGCAGCCCAGTTCGAAGGTGAATGGATCCAATTTGGCTCCGCGCGATTCTCAGATTGGGACGCTGTGACCGAGTACTTACTGCCGCTGGCCTAGCCAAGTCGTAACTGTCACCGCCGCCTGTGCGGCAGCGGTCAGGGTGAGCCGGTGAAGGCCGACCAAGCCGGTCTCATCGAGGTTCGGACCGAGGTATCCGCCCGCCAGCACAAACGCCACTGGGATGCCGCGCTGACGGAACCAGTCGAAAACCAGCGCCTCCCGGCGGGCGAGTATCTCGCCGGTGATGCCGTCGAGGCCGCCGATCGGGCAGTCCTGGAACGGGTCCATTCCGGCGTTGTAGAGGCACAGGTCGAATTTCGCTGACTGCGTCGCGCTTTCGGTGCGTGACAGCGCTTGGCGACATGCGTTTAAGTACTCGCTCGCATCGGTCACGATCGTCAGTTGCGCATTGTCAGTATCGGCGTAGGAGTCGAAGCTGTCGACCGACACATCGATCTGCCGGATCCGCGAATCGCGGGCGATCAGCGACGAGGTGCCGCCGCCGCAGTGTGCATCCAGATCCAGAACTAGCACAGACTTGGCTGTGCCCTCATCGATCACCGCTTTGGCTGCGATTGCCAATCCGTTGAAGGTGCAGAACCCGGTGCCGCGGTCGCGGTACGCGTGGTGCAGTCCGCTGGACAGTGACCCCGCGACCCCGTCGCACATAGCCGCACGCGCGGCGTCGACCACTCCGCCTGTGGATGCTGCCACCATCGGCCACAACCCCTGATCCCAGCCGAAGCCCTGCGACTCGGCCAGAAACCGAGGGCTGCCGGTGCGTACTGCGCTGACATATATGTCGTCGTGGACCATTGCGATCTGATCGGCGGTCAGCGGCGTGGGAGCGATCAGTTCGACGCTGTCAATCGGCTCGGTGGCCAGCGAGTCGGCGATCCACCCCGACTTGCGGGTGGTGGCGAAGGCGTGGGCAGAACCCGCATAGTCGGGGCTGTAGAAGACTTTCATGTCGGTCACTTCATTCGTTTGTTCTGATGGGCAGTGTATTTCGCGCGTCGATCGATTATTTGGTATCGGAGTTGCAGAGCGGCCGAGACGAAACTTCGACGCAGACAGGCGTCTGGGTATCGCGGTCAGCCGGTGAATCTCGCCGACGATTTCGGCGGGAGTGCCGCGCGCTTGACGTCGATCGCCAACTCACGCAAGTACTTTGAGCTTAGGGCTGGAGCTAGGATGGAGGCCTACCTCAAGATTCATTCGTCGATTCGCCCGCGGCACGTGACAAAATGTCGTACTGATCATCATCGATCCGTTGTCTGTCCCAGGCAACGCCGACCCAAAAGAAGCTGTCATCGTCGTAGACACGTGGGTCGGCGGTCTCGTCGGGGTATTCGTTTGAGATCTTCCGGAAGGTCTTTGATCGCAGCGCCTCTGCGACCTGTTCGATAGTTAGCTCGCCCGCAACGAGTTGCGCAACAAGCTCTTTGGTTGTACTCACTCTATTTCCCTCTTTCGTTGTCGGTCATTGCAGCGTGGGCCTCTTCGTCGGTCCCCGGGTACCACTCGGTGTGCACGAAAACGATCCCGAACGCCTCGCCAAGTTCCATCGGCATCCACGCGCGAGTCCGCCAGTTGTAACGCCACGCGGTTGTCCAGCTTCGGAGATCCGTGCCAGCAGGTCGACCTCGGGGCCGTTGTACTTACCGAAGTAGTGCAGCGGCTTCGCTGTTTCGAGTTCCTGCCGTAGCGCTTCACGCTCTTGTCTTCCGCGTCGCAGGTCATGATCGGTCATTGCGGCCTTCATCAGGAATTCGATCCGTTCGTCCAGTCCCATCTCCGAAGCGCACTGCTCCTTCAATTCTTCGAGCTCGCGCCGCCCGATAGCCCTAGTGGCGGCGATCCGGGCTGCATCGTCCTCAGGAGTCCAGCTGTCCGTTTCCTCGTAAGCACCGATCTGACGCTCGATGCAGTACGGCAGATAGGAGTGTGAAATCTCGTGGTTCATTGCGGCGTCGAACTACATCCAACGCGGGTCCGTAGTGATGTCGTTCGTCCTCGGCTCCGCCCAGAGTGCCGGCTGCCCGAGGTCACGGGTCGAGGGAAGTTGCCCGGCGGCCGCAGCGTCGTCCGCTGCGAGACCATCCATGACGTCGAACAAGTCGCCGGACGGCGTTCCACCCTTTGCTGCAGCGACAATCGGTTCATCAGAGTTGTGCGACCCGAACGGCAACAATCCGAAGTCGCCGAGCTCGGTACTCACGGTCATGACTTTGAACGCGCGTATCGAGCGGATTCTGAGCAAGGTTGTAAGCGCTCGGTCGAGGTAGTCCACCCACACTTCCGGATGGTGGTGCGCGTAACGTGCGAGGACAATTTCACCGGCGGCCACTAACTCCAGTCCCTCAAACTCCAGGTGAAGGTCGACGAGCCTTTCCGCGAGTCCGACCAGTGTGTAGTACTCCTTCCCCGAGCTTTCCGACGTCGCCCTCAACACTGCCTCGCAGGGTGATCGGTCACTGGGGTCAACTCGGAATGGGCAAGTGATTGAATACATCACCTTGATGGCGTCCCCGACGCCGTGCCTCGGCCATGTCGGCTGGTCGAGGATGTGCAGTACCCCCGCGAGAATAAGCAGGTAGTGAACATCTTCGCTGATGGTGTCGGTATCGGGAGACAAGACAGGGTCGTCAGTGTCTTGTTCCAGATGGATCTTCACCTCGTAGTCGAGGCATGCATTATCACTCATTGTCTTATTCGCTTTCGACTATTCGCCTGGAAGGCAATTCGTACGCATTCGCTCACGCTGCCATTGCCCGAGGCGAACCATGCTGATGAGGCAATCTTTATTAAATGCCTTCCTCTTGAATGTAGAGCATCTATCGGAAATTGGCAAGCCATTGTTTGCGCAGGTCAGCGGCTCGCTGGTCGGATGTCATTTAGCAAATAGCAATTAGCAAATAGCGATCGAGTTGACAGACTAAGAATCCGCAATTAGCAATTAACGACCGTGTATTAAGGTCGTTTCCGGGTTTGCGAATAGTGCTGGCATTGATTGCCCATCTACCGCGCCTGGGTATGGAGTTGAGTGCGGTCGCATCAATCCGTGGGGTTCAAGATCGGGCCGCAGCCGTGTACGCGGGCGGGTCAAGGAGATGGGTTCCCGAGGGACCGTCGGATCACGGCCGAACGGCGGCATCTTCTTCTATCCCTATGGGCTGCGGTTTTCGCCGTTCCAGATATGGATCAACAACGCTGGGCAGCTGATGCCGTACGGCAACTGGTGGCAGTACAGCGGAATTCATCGCAACCATTCTGGTTTCGCGGAACTGGCGTGGATCTCGACGCCTTCGGGCTCACCGCCGTTCGCTGCGCCGAGCAGATCAACGACTCTCCTATGCAGCAGCGACATCCAAGCCTTAAAGACTCGTCCGCGCGTCAGGACTGAAAGTGCCACAGAGGTCGTCAGAGAAGCTCCGCCGGGAGGTCCAAGACGGGGAACAACGTCGTCAAGTCGATGAGTTTGATGTGCGCGCCGACCCCTGATGTGAAGCCCCTTATTGTGACGGCGTCCGCCGGGCCGAAGCGCTTAGCAAACCGTTCCCTTGTGTGCGGCGACGACCGCCCAAGCGCCGACTCAGCGGTGGTATTCGAACCTCGCAGAAACTTGATCGGTCTTGGGCCTACGACATACATCTCCGCTTTGCGGTCGCTGTCGTCGAGCGCCAAATGCACCATGTCCGCGAAGACACCGCGTTTACGCATCGTGTCGGCGCCCTTCCACTGCGAAACTTTGAATTCTGCGATTCTGCGATCGGTTTCGAGGTCGAACGGTCTCGTCCGGTCGTTACCGGCAGCCAGAGATGGACGCACTATTACGTGCTCGCCGGGCTCGAGAATCAGCGGCAGTGTCCGTGCGATGACGGTTGCGTGTATGACGTCATTGATCCGGCCTAGCCGGGCGCGGACTGCGAGAGCCGCGTCTAGAAGATCTTCACTGAAGGCATGATCGTGAACGACGGAGGCCGAAGATTCCGACGTAGCACCGACGAACGCGGCTTCGGCAGCCGCCATGTGCGCGGTCAGGTCTCGGTCGTCGAGAAACTTCAACAGTGTGGTGATGGACGCTGCGATCCCTCCGGGATCGTCGGTCGCCGCGGCGTTGTCCACAGCAGAATTTGCGGCTGGGCTCGGCTAGTATGTAGTCGTTGAGAACCCGAGCTTTCGCAGTTCCCTGATTGCGCGGTGTGACGTGAACGCAGAGCGCGGAAGGCCGCTGACGAGCTGATATGCCTGCTTCGGCGGATACCGCACGCCGTTGACGTCGACCCAGTGTTCGCGGATCGGTTCGGGTGTTGCCTCTGCGATCGCCTCGACTGCGGCGCGTGCGTCGGGTTTCTCGCTCATATCGCCATTTGATCATCTGAGCGGGCAGGTCGGCGCAGCACTAGTGTTCGTCGCGTGCAGCTTTCGGATGTGACGCGTGAATCGGTCGTCAAAGCCATCGCCGAGTACGACAAGCTTGGTCGCGAAGAATTCCTCGAGCGCAATGGATTCGGTGAGGCTAGAGACTACTTTCTAGTTTTCGGCAGCCGCAGATACGACTCGAAAGCGATTGTGGGCGTTGCGTATCGACATGCGACGGGCGAATCAAGGCGATCGGGCGACTTCACCGGGGGCAAGAACGTCGCGAAGCGCCTTCGCGACCTTTGTTTCGAAGTCGACGAGGGGACATCTCAGTCGGCGAAGTCTTAGCCTGCGGCCACAAAACATCGACGAATGTCAGTGCGTTCCCTTACGCTTCGCACGAAACCTGGGGAGGCCCTATGACCACGGTGGAACGTCCGCTGTCCGATGTAGTCTTCGAGCTCGCCGATGCCGACAGCTCGCTCGACGAACACGCGAAGTTGACTGTGCTTGCCGCGTTGGAGGGGCGTCAAGCTCTGCGTGATCACCTCGACCTCGCGCCAACCGGTCGAACGGCCGTCACCGTGCTCCCGACCAGGAGCACAGCCGAACCGACGGGAGCGTTCCTGACGTCGATCTCGGTCGCCGGCTTTCGGGGAATCGGACCAACAGCGACCTTGCCGCTGCATCCCGCACCTGGGCTGACCGTGGTGAGTGGGCGGAATGGGTCGGGTAAGTCGAGTCTCGCTGAGGCGCTGGAGTTCGCTGTCACTGGCGGGAGCTATCGGTGGCGCAAGAAGTCGACTCAGTGGACCGGCAATTGGCGCAACTTGCATCAGGATTCGCCTTGCCAGGTCCGAATCGGGCTCGCTGTCGAGGATGGAGAGCCGTCCGTGCTCGGTGTCGACTGGTCGCCTGGAGCAAACCTCGACGAGGCAACCGCGTGGCTGCAGGTCGGGAAGGGGAAACGCCAGCCCGGTTGGGACGGACTTGGTTGGCGCGACACCGTAGAGAAACATCGCCCGCTACTTTCGTACGACGAAATAGGTGGCTTGTTCGAGGAAGGTCCGTCAGCGCTTTACGACGCGTTGGCGAAGTTGCTTGGGTTGGAAGAGATTTACGACGCCGAGAAGCTGCTCGCCGATGAACTCGCACTTCGCAGGACCACGCGGAAGTCGGCAGCCGATGCCTTGAAGGATCTGAAACTTGCCCTCGCTTCATCCGACGACTCCCGTGCAGCTGATGCCGTTCTGCTTTTGAAGAAGCGCATCGTAGATCTGGACGCAGTGGGCCAGCTGGCGAGTGGAACCGCTGCGCGCGCGGACGCCACAATCGGCCCACTCCGGAAGATTTCGACAATCACCGTCGCCGACGCGGTGGAAATCACCGCAGGAGTCGAGCGACTCCGCCATGCGCTCGCCGAGACTGAGCGGCTCGCTGGGACGGCGCTCGAACTCGCGGAACAACGATCAAAGCTGTTGAGTGGGGCTATCGCGCTGTTCGATTCGCAGGGCGAAGGCGAATGTCCAGTCTGCGGCGAGGGTCGACTGACTGCCGACTGGAAGCAACATGCGACCGAGGAGCTCGCGGGCGGCCAATCCGTACTTGGTGAGATTCGTTCAGCACGAGCGGAACTCGATTCCAGTCGCCGTGGACTCCGAAGTCTCACGACCGGTGTCGTTGATGTTGCCCCAATTGGGGGAGTGGACCTCGAAACGCTCGAGCGGTATCGCAACGCCGTGTCGGCAGTAGCCGCCATCTCTACCGACTCCGATCTCACGAGCCAAATGGAAGCCAAGTTCGCCGAGCTTCGTTCCGCCGCAACGGAGTTAAAGGACGAGGCGAAACGAGAACTTGCCGACCGCGAGAACCATTGGGCGCCATTGTCGGAAAGCCTCGCGACCTGGATTGGTCTGGAGCGCGCCGCTCGCACCGCGGATCCTGCTGTCGCGGCGCTAACGACCGCCAAGAAATGGGTGACCGAGCACGCGGCCGACCTCCGCAATCAGCGACTTGCGCCTCTCGCCGACCAGGCTCGCAAGATATGGGCGGAGCTGCGTCAGGAGAGCAACGTCGACCTCGGCTCGATCACGCTTACCGGTACACGTACGAGCCGAAAGGCGATGCTGGAAGCGAGCGTCGACGGCCAGCCAGCGGGAGCGTTGTCCGTGATGAGCCAAGGAGAATTGCACGCGTTGGCCTTGGCTCTGTTCATCCCACGCGCGACGACCCCAAGCAGCCCTTTCAGATTCATCGTTCTCGATGATCCAATCCAGGCGATGGATCCTGCCAAGATCGACGGGTTTGTCAAAGTCCTTGCCTCGCTGGCGAAAACACGGCAGGTCATTGTGTTCTCGCACGACGACCGCCTGGCTGCGACGATTCGCCAACTCTCCGTCGATGCACGGCTCGTCGAGGTAACTCGAGGAGCGTCGTCGACTGTCGCAGTTGCCGAGACGCTCAATAGCGCCGTTCGATACGCGAGAGACGCGTTCGCACTGCTTGCAGACAAGCACGTGCCCGATGATGTTAAGAACCGCGTGGCCCCAGGTCTTTTCAGGCTGGCTATCGAAGCGGCGGCGCGAGATACGTTCTACGCGAAGCGATACCGCGCGGGCGTGAAACGAGAGACCGTGGAATCCGAGTGGGAGAATTCCAAGACAACGCGGAAGCGAATCGGTCTTGCCTTGACCGATGTTCCCGGCGGTGCAGGTTGGCCGGAGGCGCAGATCTATCGCAGAAACGCACTACGCATATGTGGGAGCGGAGTTCACAGTTCGACGCCGCTATCGACCAGAGACGCGAATGACCTGAGAAAGACCATCGCGGACCTTCAGAGCATCCGATGAGCACTGCGGCGGCGGTGCTGCTTCACAACGCCGAACTACTGCTCGACGGCACGATGGCGACGACCCAACCATCAGCCCGGCTATCGGCTTTCCTAGCGCGTCAGGCCTTGGAAGAGCTTGTTACGCAACGCTGTAAGGCGCTGGACGCGGAAATGCGGGGCACGACGGCCGCGTCGAAACTGGTGGTGCTCCGCGCCCTCGAGGACCCAGAGATCGCGGTCTCTGCGACAACTGCGTGGAATGGCCTGAGCAGTGCCTGCCACCACCACGCCTACGAGCTGTCACCCACGAACGACGAGGTGCGCCACCTATGCCGACTAGTCGCGGACCTGCTTGCTCGTTGAGTTGGCGGAGTGCCGTCGAATCGCGACGCCGCGCGACTTGGGCAACACAACCACCCGCAACGCCGCGCGCAAACTTTCGTGCGTGTGCACCCACGCCTCGGCTTCGTGGTGGCACGCTGCGGCTTCGTCGAGGTCGTCGGCCTCAGCGGCCGACCGACGCCACGACATCTCCTGCTCCGACGTGATGCGGAGGTAGTCGAGGATTGCGTCGCGGTCGTAGTCGCATACCGCCGCGACCTCGTGCGCGTCGAGGAGTCCCTCGCGATCCGGATCGAGGTGAAGCAGGACCATGAGTGCAGGCGGGAGTCCTGGATCGACTGCGAGGTCCGCAACGATCGCAGGTGCGCCCTCGCGCATGAACTGAATCCATCGGGCGAACGCAACGGCCAGATTCTTGGCGGCGAATACCGTCGATTCGACGCGCAGGACTCCTACGACGGTGTCGTCGACGACGGTCATGGTCACGTCGGGCCACTGCGGCGCATGTTCGGTGATCACGGCGGTGGCATTGGTCGCCTCGCCGAGGACAACCACGAACTCGAGGGTCGGCGCGTCCTCGCGCACACAGAGCCACGAGGGCACTCCGCCGACCGACAGCGGGATGTCGCCATGGACGTCCACGACTGCAGGTTCGCCGACGAGGTCGCTGACTGTGGCCGCCGCGAGCTGCCGCAGGTGATCGCGACCCCGCGATTTGATGGCAACGACGGGCGCCGGCTCGTGCGGACCGTCCTCGGTCAGGAAGGCGGGGTGTGGCACTTCCCACAGGTCCCGAAGCAGGTCAACTGCGAGTGCCGCGACCTTGTCTGACAGCCGTCGACCCACCTCGAGTACATACCGACCGTTCTTTCGACTACGCCAGCCGGCGGCCACGAGAGCGTCGAGGTCGGCGATGTCCATGACGTCGAGGCGGCGTCCAGCTGGGATTTCACACCTCAGCCGGTTCGCGCCCGTCACGCTGAACACGACGTGAGGCGAGGGGTAAATGACGTCATAAGTGCAGGTCAAGACCAGAGATTGCCCCTTCGAGAAGGAATCAAGACGGTCGGCGAGGGCACGCCGGAACTCGACCCATGCCGCGTCGATGTCAGCGTCGAAACTCGGACGATCAGACATGAGCGGCTCCTTGGACTCGTGGGACGCGAGGAGCACGCCATGGCTCGGACTCGCCCCTACAGACTATCGAGAGGGCCCGACAATTTCAGATCTCGGGCGTTCACGCACACCCGGCTATCCTGCTGTCATGCCTCGTTACGAATACCGATGCCGAAGTTGCGGCGACACGTTCGACGTGACCCGCTCGATGTCGGAATCGTCGGTCGCGACGCCGTGCCCACAGGGCCACGACGACACCGTCAAGTTGCTCACGACCTTGGGTCTCGCCGGCAAGGCAACCCCGGCCGCGGCGCCGCAAGCTCAGGCTGGCGGCGGCTGCTGAGGTGGGGGTTGCTGCAGCTGATCCGTATTTGTCGTACCCCTATGTGATCCTGTAGAGCTCGGATCGACCGGGCATCGCCTCGGCGGTTTGAGCATGGGAGAACATCATGCGTAATTCATTGTGGCTCAGTGGGATCGCAACAATCGGAGCAGCTCTGCTCCTGGCCGGCACTGCCTCTGCGGCACCTGCAACCTCCATTCGCAAGGACGGCACGTACCGCGTAGGCGTCGACATCGTCGCAGGCCTGTACCACTCCGATGGGGGTGGCGATTTCTGCTATTGGGAGCGCAAGTCCGGCTTTGGCGGCACGTTCGACGAAATCATCGCCAACGGGCTCACCGAAGGCGGACCGGTTTCCGTCGCGATCGCGCCGTCGGACGCGGGTTTCGAGACGAGTGGCTGCGGTACCTGGGTGTTGCAGAGCTGAGGGGGTGTCAGCGCAAGTCATCGAGCAGGACGTCGATGAGGCGCTCTTCCATCACCGCGCGACCGGCGTGGCGCATCTCGGCGGCGAGGGTCGGGTCCCAGGGCGATTCGCAGGGGCGATCTTTCTTGAACGCCTCGGATTCGCCCGCGCCCAGACCGCTGAGGTAGGTCGCGGTATCCATCCGCCAAGGTGTGGCGCCGAACTGCTGGATGGCCTTCGCAGTGGTGCGGAGTCCGGTCCAGTCGAAGTCGCCGCGCCAGTGGATGGTGCCAGTTGCTTTGGCCAACAACGCATTAGCGGCCATCGAGGGCTGGCCTTGGGTGCATACGAGAGGACACGAAATTTTCGACAACATCGCCGCTGAGACAACGGCGGGGTTCTCGCAGACGTAGATGTGCGGTGCGTCGACAACCAAAGGCCACCGGGTGAGCTGGGCGAGCGTCAGCGCGACGGGTCCGCCGATATCAGCGCTCGCGTTCAAGAAACGAGCCAGGGGATGGTCGCCGACCGTCCGCAAGCCGACAACCAGGACCGTCGACGATACTGCGTCGACGGCAACGCCGAAGTGGGCCCAGAGTTCTTTGCGTTGGGCGGTCGTGGTTGGTTCGGGCACGTCGAGGTCGGCGGCGAGGACTCGCAAGACCAGCCGCCGGACCGCACCCTCGCCCAGCGACTTCGAATTGCCGGTGGCATCGGTGGCGAGCTGGGTCAACGGCACGCCGGATGCGGGTAGCCGAGCCAGCACTGCGGCGGCGTCGCGCAACGCTCCTGACTTGATGAGGCCCAGCCGGTTGCGTTCTCCAGCAAGCACTTCAACGTAAGACGCCCACCGACTCCCAGCCAACAATGCTTCGACCTCAGCGAGCCCGCCTTCCAGCTCAGCCAAAGCCGAGGCCTTCTCCGCCGACCGATCCACCAACGGACCGAGCGTCTCGAGCAAACCCACGCCCCCATTGAGCGGGCTCGAAAGGAAGGTGTTCAGCCCGCCAAGCGAGAACGTCATCGTCTTCGCACCAACAGCCGACCGTCCAGTGATCGCCTGATACAGCCGATGCAAGTCCGGTGCCTCAGCAGCAGCCTTCACTGCGAAATCACCCTCGACCCGAAGACCGTTGCGCTGCAACCGGGCACGAGCGCGCCGGAGCACGAGTTCGAGCTCGGACGTCCCGATCCAACTCATGCGAAGTCGAGCCCACCTTCGATGGCGCGGGGAACACGGCGTTGCCCGGGGGAGCCGAGTGCGGCGGCGAGGTCCGAGCCGTCGTGTTCAGCGAGCAGCTCGCCGTCTTCCCAGACCAACAGTGTTGCGCTGACGGTGTTCTCGGCCGCCGAGTGGGCAAGGTCGTAGTGAGCGCAGCCGGGGACGTCGGCGTAGGTGATCCACAGGTCGTAGCCGGTCATGAAGAGGTCCAAGTCGAATTGCACGCTGAGTCCGAGCAATTCGCTGCGACCGTTGTCGTCGACGCCGGCGAACGCCTCGTCGAGCGCGAGCAGTCGTGGTGCCTGCGGATCCGCCGAATCGAGCATCACGTGCGCGGCTGCGAACAGCGGAAGGTGCAGCGACACAGACTGTTCGCCACCGGACAGCGCGCTGTGCCGGGCGACGGTAAGGCGCTCCTCAGTGCCGTCGCCAGAGATCAGCGTGAACGAGAACACGCGCCACCGACGGTAGTCCAACGTGGTGGACAGAATCTCGGGGTACGACCGCTCCGGATGCGCAGCCCGCGCCGCGCGGATCTCGGACGCGAAATGCGCGCGGATGGTGGCCAATTCGTCGTGGCCGAGCATGGAGGCGTCTCGGTCGAGCAGCTTGGAGACCGATCGGGCGTGGTCCGTCAAGGTGTCGGCGAGTACCCAATGCACGCCGATCGTGTTGCCCGACGACATGCGCCGTTGCTTCATCTCGGCACCCATGCGGGCGATCAGGTCGCGAGCGTCGACCGTCCGTTCGTGAATCTGCTGTGCCAACCCGGTCAACAGCGCGTCTTCGAGGATGCGCCGTTCGGCATCGGTGAGCAGAGTTTCCTGCTCGCGTCGGGCGCGATCGATGCGGTCGGCGAAGTCTGCGATCGACGAGGCGCCTTGCTCGTCGACGACCTGCACGACAGTCAGACCGTCGTCGTCATCCCAGCGCAACGCGAACTCTTGCCCCGACTTCGCCAGCTGCGCATCGAAATCCTGCAGCGCAGCGGTGACGGCGCTGCGGGTCGTCTTGCGGGCGGCGTCGCTGATCCGCACTGACTCCGTTGCAGTGAAGAGGTTTTGGAACAGCTCCAGGACCTCGGGAGGCAGGATCTGAGGAGTGGCATTGGGGCCGGCCGCCTCCGTCGCCGCCATCATCTGCTCGACGGTCGACCACGCCGCCTCGGTGCTCGGCCAGCGCGTGTCGGTGCCCGCGCCGAGCAGCGCGAGAATGTCGCGATGGGCGTACGGCGCCAGCCGCTTTGCGTCGGTGACGATCTCGGTGAAGGCAATGCGCAGACCCTCGACCGCAGTCTGATAGGCGCCGTCCGCCTTGCCGACTGCTTCGCCGCTTTCGCGGTCCGCTTTCCGTGCGGCGCGCTGCTCGGCTTTGCAGGCGTCGATCCGAAGGCGCGCTCGTTCGAGTTCGGCATCGATCTCTTTGGCGCTGGCTCCCAACGATTCTCGCAACGTCTCCAGGCGGTGCTGTTGCTCGCTGTATCCCTCTTGCGCCTCGGCTGCCTCGATCGCGAGTTCCTCGGCGAGCGAGGTCGCGTCGTCATTGCGGTCTGCGGCTTCACGTTCGCGCTCGGTCGCTCGATCGTGTTCGGACCGACTTCGCAGAACCGTCGTACCGGTGTTCTCGAAGTGCCGAATGGCAGCCGCGAGCGCATCGAGTTCCCGGGCTCGGCGCGGCGCCCTCCGCTCGACCGACGCAGTGCGGAGCCGCTTTTCGGCAAGCGACAGGTCGGCAACCGCCTGGTCAAGCTCACGATCGGCGTAGCCGGCGGATTCCGACCGCGACCGCAACATCACCGCAGCTTCGGCGACCTTGCGCAAGGCAGCCGTCACGGCCACGGTCCGGGGTAGGGCCTTGGTCGCGATCCCAATCTGCGCGAGTCGATCTGCAGCCGCGGAAGCTTCCGCCGAAGCCGCCTGCTCGTCGGCCGCAGCCGCAGCGATCAGCCTGTCCAGTTCGGCCAACCGCAACGAACGTCGATGAGCTCGCGCCGTCGCCCCGATGAATTCAGCGTCGGACTTGCGATGGCGACCCTGCGAAACCCCTTGGGCAAAGCGACCATCGACGCCGACGCGAACCTGAGCGTCGAGGTCATCGATCGAAATGGAAGCCAATACAGCCGCGACCAGGTCGCGCGGCACGGCGATGTTGTCTTCGACGACGAGAACGTCTGCAAGCGTGCGGCCCGGGGGGCGCTTGCCCGGAGGCAACGCCACAAGGAACTGCTCGGATTCGATGTCGGGCGGCAACTCGGGACCAGAAGAAATCCACCCGTCGAGGATGTTAGCGGCATGCAACGCAGCCTCGAGGCCAGCGGCGTCGGCGTCACTGACCGAGTCGGCAAACCGCACCAACTGCCACAACGGCGCACCGGAGAGTCCGTCGCGCGATTGCGTGCGAGCCGCGAAAGGTGGCGGCGCATCATCACGTTCGGCTGCGACCTCCGCGCGTTCGGCCGTCCGGGCGCGCACCTGCGCAGACGCTTCCGCGGCCCGGCCAAGTGCCTCGTGCCGCCGCGCCCTCGTTGCCTCGACCAGCGGCTCGACCCGCTCGGCGAGTACGTCAGCCAACGCCACCGCGTCGTCGTCGCCGGCATCCCCGAGCACAGTTGCGAGAGCCTCGAACAGCCCGTCGCGGACCTCGTCGAACGTCGTACCGTGTTGTTCCCACCAGCGCCGCAACGCATGTGCGGTGTCGGCGCGCGCGAGTTCGACGGCCGCCTCGGCCTCCGCGACCGCGGCGACAGCGGCAGTACGCAACTCGTGTGCACGCGCGGTCGCCCGTTCGGCCCGAGCCCGCTCGGAGCTGGCGGTATCGACGGCGGCCAAGGCGGTGCGAACGGCGTGGACGTCGCCATCGCGCTCTTCGGCGTGGCCGCGGATGGCCGCAGTCAATTGGTCGGCGCGTACGTGGGCGGGCAATGGCGTCCAGGTGATGCCGGCATCTTCTGCGGCAGCGAGCAATTCGTCTTCGGCCCGCGCTAGTCGGACCGCTGTTGAGCGCGCAGCCGTCGCGGCTCGTTCCGCCTCCGTTGCCCGCTGACTCGCGACGTCGCGCGCCTTGACCGCCTTGTCTTCCTGCTGGCGAGTAGAGGTTTCGAGCCTGCGGACCGCGTCGGCAAGGTCGTCGAGCTGCTGCTTGCTTTCGTACGCGCTGGATCCGTGCAGTGCGTCGCGGTTGGCAACGGCCTGGTCAAGTGCGTGGTCGGCGGCTTCGAGGCGTTGCTCGGCGGCGATGCGCTCCTCGGTTCGGCGCTCCCGCAACTGACGCGCGGCAAACAGGGCCGTGCTCGTGTGGTCGACGGTCGTCAGCCGCCGCTGAACCTGGTCGACGTCCGTCTTCGCCTGCACCCCAAGGTAACGCGTGTAGACGCCGACGAACTTCCTTGTGGCGGTATCGGCTTGGACCAAACCTTCGAGCGAACGCCCGACCTCTTCCATGTCGCTGAACGACCGGGCGGCGTCGGTGACAAGCTGCTCGTCGAGCGGCCGCAACCCATCGGTGAGGGCTTGCGACAGACCCTTTGGATCGAGGTTCTTCGCAAGCTGCGGACGGCGAAGCGTCAGAATGAGATTGATCAACTGATCGAATCGTTGTTGGCCCAGCCCGAACATCCGCGAATCGATTGCGGCGCGGTAGTCGACGGGCCGATCTGTGATGGAGTCACCGCCGATTTCGTCGGCCAGTTGCTTGCGGGTGAACGGGCGATCGTCGGGTCCGAGCAGCGAGAAGTCCACGCCCACACGTCCGTCGGTTACGAAGTACCAACGCGTCACCTTGTCGCTCGACCGCGTCGCCCGCATTCCGATGCCGATCGTCACGGCTTCCGGGTCGGACCGACTACCTCGCGCGAACTCCATCCAGACGTACGAGTACGCCGAATCCTGCTTGCGGTACAACAGGTTCGACTTCATCGTGCGCTCTTCGCCGGCGAACGGATTCAGCCGCCTCGGCTCGATGCGCCCGTCGAAGACGAACGGGAACAGGACCTCGAGTGCCTTGGTCTTGCCCGAGCCGTTTGGTCCGCGCAGAACCAGTCGCCCGTCGGCGAAGGAGAATTCCTGGTCGCGGTAGTCCCAGAGATTGACGATTCCCGCGCGGGTGGGGACAAACCGGGTCCGCTTGTCGGTCATTGATTCTCCTCGAAAAGTGCGGGCTCGCTGACCCGCGACCGCACGGTGACGACTGCGCCGCGATAGCGGGCGAGGGCGGGCAACGCGAGCAGTCCGCCATCGACTGCGTGGACGAGTCGCAGCTTGTCCAGCAATGCGACGGCGCCGGCGAGCAAGCCCCGTGTATCTGCTTGCCATTGGGCGGCAAAGGTTTTCCCGTACAAGTGTGTGAGTTGTGTGACCGTCTCCAGCAACCACGATTGTTCGACGAAGACATGACGCACGCCCGCGACCCCAGCTAGCGACCGCTCGTCTGGACTGTCGGCAAGCGGTTCGAACACCGTGGATTCCGGTATAGCGGAATCGAGTTGGGCTGCCAACGCGACGCTGGCATCGGTCATAGGGAACCGTCGAACATCCTCGAGGTCGACGTCGAGGACTCGGTCGGCGATCTCTCCGGCGAGCAACAAGGCGACCTGGGCGACCGTTCCTGTGCTCGGGAATCGTACGTCGGACATGCGGCCTGAGGTGTCGATCAGCGCGACCCCCTCGGCTCGGCGTTCCGTCCTCAAGCCGGTAAACAGCTCGACATCAGAGACGACCTCCGACAGCAACGGAACTTCTTCCGCCGCAAGATCTTCCGTATAGACCACGGGCCGCTCGACGAGTGCACGCCGGACCCGTCGAGCCGCCTCTGCCGGATCCGCAGGGGACTCGTCGTCGAGGGCATCGCCGGCCAGCAAGCCGCGCACACTGTGCAGGTGCTGCAGCACTCGTGGCGGCCGAAACAGAGCGTGCACGACCGAACGGTCGATGTCATACAACGCTTCTCCGGCTTCGGGATCGCTCGCCCAACCGCTGGCGTCGCCGTCGGCCAGAGTAATTGCGCCGCGCGTCGCAAGCCACCCGACCGCATCGACGAACGCATCGCGGTCGCTGGCACGGTCCGTAGCGAGGTCGAGGCCTTCGATCTGCAGGGTGTCGGCCGCGACGTGATCGGCCAACTCCGACAACGTGATCTGATCGCCGGACCGTCCCAGCGCAGCCAATGCGAGGGCGAGGTAGGCGTACCGGCGCCGGTCGAACACGCGCTCGGTCGCGGTCCGGGCGGGTTGACTGGCATCGAGCCGGTCGATGACGGGGAACAGCCGCGCCGTAGTCTCCGTGACCTCGAGCCGGTAGCCGAACAGGTGGGCGAGGTCGTCGCGCAGTTCGGTGGCCCACCGCCGGACAAGCGGCAACGCGATACGGTCCGGATACGTCCGCGTCACAAGGTGATTCGACAAAATGACGCGCGCGGCACGCTGGTAGTTGTCGAGCGCGAGCGCGTCGATACCGTTCGCTGTCATCGGACGCTCAGCTTGCGATTGTTCAAATGCAGCAATCCTCTGGCGGTCTTGATGACCGTCGACCCCTCGCATTCGCTGACCGTCAGAGTCACTCCGTGTTCGGCCCCCTTTGAGCTGCCCACCCGGCCGCTCACGGGCACCCACGCCGTCGACGCGATGTCGAGCAGACGCAGCAAAACCTCGGTTTCGCGTTCGTCGAGCACCCGCTCGTACACATCGGCTGCGGCGAGTGAACGAGCCGCGGCTGCACGGGCTCGCTGCACTTCGAGTTGCGCCTCGCGTAGCCGTCGAATACTGCCGTCGTTCCGCTGGATCTTCGCGGGCGCGCCAGGGGAGGGGAGTCGGCCGGTTTCGGCCAGCGTCCGAGCGATGTCGAGCGGCGGCGCGACCCACCACGATTGCGTCGCAGAAATGATGTCGGTGTCCTGGTGTTCCATTGCCAGATGCCGAGGACGACCCAAACCGAACACCGCACCGAAGAGCGCATGCGCACTGTCCGTCGTCGGCGCGGCCGCGAACCACCCCGCTAGGTGCCGCAACGCCGACTCGCGGCTCACCCCACCTTTTCGGGTCTCCGTGACCCTGCGCAGGAGTGAGAGCACGGCCGCGATCGCGCTCATCGTGGCTTCGCGCAGGCGGTCCGACTCGGTGAATTCGTTCTCGGCGGCGACGAACCAGTTCGCGAGTCCGGACCAGCGGGCGCGCCAGTCTGCGGCACGTTCGTCGACGGTGAGCAAGATCCGTTCGTCGTGTGTCGCGGCGTGGGCAATGAGCGCGTCGAGGTCGGTGTCCTCGACCTCTGCGATGGCTGCCGCGAGTTTCGGGGCGAACCGCGCGAGGTCGAGGCTGAAATCGCGCATGTGCATGAGGAGGGCGTCTTTGTGGGCGAGGAACGACTCGGGCGTCACGTCGGTGGTCCGGACGAGGTCGCCGAGCGAGAGGTAGAAGTGCGCTGCCCGCGTCGCCATGTCGGACAGAGCGGTATCGAGCCGGTTGAGTTTGCGGTAGACGAGCTCGCCGTCGCCCGCACGATTCGCGGCCGCGAGGTCGGTCAGGTCCGCGAGCAGGTCCGGCAGGACGAGGCGGGACAGTGCTGCGTCGTCGAGGCGTGCGCCCAGCACCTCCTCGACGGCGCGATAGGCCTGATAGCCGGCCTGCGCGAACTGGTAGACGTAGTGCCGGTTGCGGTACTCGGCCAGCGTCGCTGCGCGGGTGCCGTCGTAGCTTCGTTCCAGGACACCCCAGTGGTGCAGCTGTTCGAGCAGCGGGGTCACCTCGGCGGCGGTCGGGGCCGACTCGTCCTCCGACGCTCGTCGCAGCATCTCGGCGATATCTGCGGCATGCAGCAAGACGACGTATGCCGACTGCGCACTGTCGAACGCGCGCAAAACCCGCAGGTAGTCGGCCCGTTTCTCAGCCGTGGCGAAGGAGAAGAGACGGAGGCGATCGTCGCGGAGATGCTCGTCGACGGATTCCATCACCGCAATAGGGTAGTCAGTCGCTCGGACCGGACGTGTCGGACCCGTGCGCCATCATGGACCCATGATCATCGTTGCCGGCCACCTTCGCGTCGATCCTGCCGATCGTGCGAGCTACCTCGACACCTGCCAGGAGGTCGTCACGCTCGCGCGCGGGACCAAAGGTTGTCTCGACTTCGCGCTGTCCGCGGACATCGTCGACGCCGACCGCATCAACATCCTCGAGCGTTGGGAGACGCTCGAAGATGTGCAAGCGTTCCGGGGAGAGGGGACTGGTGACGACCTCGGCGCGCGGATCCTGGGAGCCGACGTCCGCGAATTCGAGGCGTCGTCGGAGACCAAGCTTTAGAGAATCCTCGGCGGCAGCTCGCCGTGCGGTAGCACCGGACCGACCGCGACCAGACTGCCCGCCACCCGGCCTTTGCCCCAGCCGATCTTCTCGCGGTAGCGCCCGATGTGGTCGTCGTCGACGGAGTCGCGATCGTCCAACGGTGTCGATTGCGGATGGACGTACAAAGCGTCGGTCGGGCAGTAGGCCTCGCACATGAAGCAGGTCTGGCAGTCGGATTGCCTTGCGATAAGGGGGATTCCGGAGTCGGTGCGGTCGAAGACATTCGTCGGGCACGCGTCGACGCACTTGTCACAGCCGATGCAGGCGTCGGCGATGAGGATCTCGATCACGACACTGCCGCCAGATTGCCAACGGCGGCATCGGAAGTCCAGGTCCATACCGAATCCAGTCCACCGGAAAGGACGTGATGATGCTGCTGTGGATCGGCGTCGGGGTAGTCGTCGCGCTTGCTCATGCCGCGGCTTTCCGTGCGCGCCAGGCTCGACGCATACATCCACCGTCCGACCGCGGTGATCGCCGCTGCCTGCCGAGCGCGGATGCGTCCGTCACCGTCGCTCGCACCGAGATCGTGTTCGACGTTGTCCCACAACAGGTTCAGCTGGTCGGCGGCAGCGGTGAGGCGCGTTCCGTGTCGGAGATAGTTCTTTTCGAACGGAATCAGCTCGTCCTGGGCGGACGTAATCACTTCAGCAGCGGTCAGTTCGGATTTCGACGGCCACAACGCCACTCGTCCGGCGCCTCGCAGTTCGCTCAACGCCGGAACACGCGTGGACAGAGCCTCCCGTGCCGCACCCCGCCCGGCCCACGTCCCCGACGACATTGCCCATGCCGAGTTGTGGCTACCACCGCCGGTGAACCCGCCGCAGATCCGTTCGCGCGTGGCCGCATCACCGGCAGCGAACAGTCCTGGCACGCCGGACCAGCAGTGCGAGTCGACGATATTGATCCCGCCCGTCCCACGAACTGTTCCCTCCGCGAGCAGGTCCACCTCGAACCGGTCGGTGAACGGGTTGATGCGCTGACGGTCGAAGGGGAGGAAGAAGTTCGGCTGACCGAGCCGCATCTGGCGCTGGACGTGCTCGTCGGCACGATCGATCTGGGCAAACACAGGTTCCGACAACAGGGTTCGCGCAATCACCGAACGGCCCTTCAACGACCCAGCGCCGTCGATCACCCGACCGTCTGCGTGGAAGAACGTCGCGTAGCCGTAGTAGGCGGTCTTCGTGACCGTCGCACCTTTCGGCACGATAGCGTACGCGTTGGAGAACTCCATGCCCGAAAAGTGCGCTCCCACTTCGGCTGCCATCAATGCACCGTCGCCCGTGTTGACGTTGGTACCGAGCGCCCTCGAAAGGAACGCGCAACCTCCGCTGGCGAGAACGACTGCGCCAGCAGAGATTCGATAGTCGCGTCCCAACTGCCGCTGATAGCCAGCTGCACCTCGGACCGCGCCGTCGGCATCGACCAGCAACTCCAACGCAGGGGAGTGGTCGAGGATCTGCACCCCAAGTCGCTTGACCCACGCCCGCATTCGGCGCATGTACTCCGGACCCTGCACGCCGTTGCGGAGCTGTTGGCCCGTGTCCGGATCGATGGGAAACGGGTACTTCCCTTCTACCGCAAGACGATCCATGTTCGTGTACGTCTGGTCGAGGACGCGATCCATCCACTCGTGATCGGCCAGGTACCCGCCAAGCGCCTCCCTGCTGGCCTTCGCCTCCGCACGCTTGACCGGATCCGGCGCGACGTACCACACGCCGGTCCCCGCAGGAGCCGTCGCGCCACTCGTTCCGCAATAGCCCTTGTCGACAAGGACCACATCCGCACCGGCCTGCCGTGCATGGACCGCCGCCCACGTAGCCGCTGGTCCACCCCCGACGATCAGGACATCGGTACTCGTCTCCCACACTCCGCTCACCGGCATGCACGAAGGCTAGAAGCGGGCGAGCCGATCGCACAGGTTTCCAATCAGTCCGATCGCTATCCGCGCTACGGTGCTTGGATGCGGGTGAAACATCAGGTCAAGCCGCTGCGGGGGGCCAGACTCTCTACAACGACGACGGGCGTTCCATGGCGCGAAACGCTCAGTTGGCCTGAACCGCCAAGTCAGCCAACGGGCACAGGCTCTTTGGCGCCCGACAGCTGCCGGACCGCGGGAACGGCGAGGGTCCCGATACACGCGGCGATCGCCACCACGGACAGCAGCAGCATCCCTTCGCGCAGTCCGATGAACGCCGCGAGCGGCCCCAGGGCGACGTAGCTTACGGGCGTGAATAGTGAACAACTGAAGTCGTCGATGGACCTGACTCTGGAGAGCACTCCCAGCGGTATCCGTTCCTGCAGAACGGTATTCCAGTAGACCAACGCGATGGAGAATGCTGCCCCGGACACCGCGCTATACAGGCCGATAATCGGCAGCCCTGCGCCGCTGACCAGGACCGCCGGCCGTGCCGCCGCGACAGCGAGCAGAGTGGCACACGCAGCAACCGGGTAGGCGGCGGGCACTCGCAGCGCGAATGCGCCTCCGAGTAACGCCCCACCCGCGAACGTCGCCATGATCACGGCCCAGCCGTCCGGGCCACCGAAGTCGAGCAGCGCGACCTGCGGACCGAGCACCAACACGGCCGGCCACGCCAAGGCGCTGAACACCGTGAAGTTCACAATCGACGTCCACAGCCAGGTCCGCGAACATACCTCGCGCCAGCCGGTTTTCAGCGCCGGGAACAGGCGCTCCGGTTTCGTTCGTTTTGCAGAGTGCATTTCCCGCCCGCCCGTCCGGCGGACACCCATCAGGGCAACGGCGCTGACCGCGAAGGTGGCGGCGTCCATTGCGACGGCCGCGCCGGGTCCGACTGTCGCGATGATGATGGCGCCCACTGCGGGGCCCAGGACGCGGGTCAGGCTGGTCGACATCGAGATCAGGGCGTTTGCCTCGCGGAGCGACTCAGTCGGCACGAGTTGCGGAAGGATGCCCCCTAATGCGGGCGTGAACAGTGCTTCCGCACTGCCGTAGATGGCCTGCAACGCGATGATCTGCCACACGTGCGCGGTTCCCGCTATGAGGAGGGCGGCCAGCACGGCCTGTGAGCCCGCGCGTGCCACATCGGACGCGATCATCAGCCCTCTGCGCGAAAAACGGTCCGCGAGTACGCCACCGAGCAGAAGGAGACCAGTCAGTGGTACGAAACGGGCAGCAAGCACAGCGCCCAGGGCGGCGGGCGAGCCGCCGATCTCCAGCACGACGAACGTGATCGCCAGCATGGCGGGGGCGTCGCCGGCCATCGACGCGGTCTGCGCTACGAACAGCAGGCGAAAATCACGCTGCCGCAGCACTTCACGCGCGCGCATCGAGCCAGTCGTTGACCATGGGGACCGCCTTTTCCGGGCCGAGCATGGAAACGCCGTCTCCATGGCCGCCGCGCCACATCTCGTAGACCACGCGTGATTCCGGGTCGATGACGGTGTCGCCCGATTCCCGCAGGGTTGCCACGTGCCGCTGGATCACGGGCCGATCCCACATGGCCTTGTTCATATGAGGGAACCAGAGGCACGGCGCCGGCGACGCCAACAGCGCGGTGGTCGCGGGCGTCGAGGCCAACCCAAGCGCCGTCGCAGCCACCAGGTGTGCGGTCCCTGGGAGCACGACAATTGCCTTGGCGGTCATGGCGAGTTCTACCGGGTTGAGAGTCGGGCTGTCGGAGGTGATCACCTCGTCGGCCAGCCAGCCGATCACCTCACGTGGCACGAACCGTTCCGCGCTCTTGGTGAGCAGGACGACGATCTCGCTCTGCGTTTTGCGGAGCTCGCTCAGGTAGAGCGGCAAGACGAGCGAAGCGCTGGACCCCGCGGCGATAACGACGAGCGCTCCATGGCGCATAACGACTCATTTCTTGGGTGGGCGGGCATAGTTGCAGGAAGGGGATCGCCCGGCAATCACGGGCGATCCCCTTAACCAAGGACAATCAGCAGGTCTGGCCTCCAACGGCGGTTTCAACCATTTCGACACCTCCATTTCGGTTGGGCGAGCACGAGTTTGAGGTCCGGCTGGTGCCGGGGATAATCAGCAGGTCTGGCCTCCAACGGCGGTTTCAACCATGACGACACCTCCATTTCGGTCGATCGAGCGCGGGTGGTTGTCAGAACCGACAGTTGCCGGGGTCTGGTTCGCTGACGCCGGGCGACATCCCCGCCGGCGTGATCAGTACGACGTTGAGCGTCAGCGGCTTGTCGGTCTCGTTGCGCACGGTGTGCACATGATGTGGATGCTCGACCCAGCCCTCTCCGACGGTGAATCTGGCTGGCTTGCAATCCTTGTCGTCGGCTTCGTATCGAGTCGCGTTTCCGTCGGCGACATTCACGAGCACGTCACCAGGATGGGAGTGCCAGCCGACGCTGCCGCCGGGATCGACGATGAGGACCGAGAATTGGACGTCGACGGGGCCTGTCGGGGTGATGTGAATGCCGTTGGGTACCAACGACTTGCTGAGCACTTCGCCGTTGACTCCGACGTTGGGGACAGCGTGGGCGGGCAGTGCCGCGGAGGTCAGAGAGAAGGCCGTCAGGGTCGCCGCGCCGATGTAGACGATCAACCGCCGAACGTTTCGTGCCATGCGGGCCTTCTTTCAAAACCATTGGTGCTGACTTGATTTCGTTGCATTTTGCTGGGAATAACGTTAGGTCGGTGCATGTCGTGCCGATACGTATCCGAGGGTGCGGCTTGGCCACCCTTGTGCTCGGACTTCACACCAAGGGTGGCTGTCGATCCACCGTCAACCCACCGGTCCGGGATCCGTCGAGATCAATCTCTGTGACGTGGGCTTCGAGAATCCAGGGTCGGATAGGTGATCATCGTTGCCGGCCACCCGCGCGATGCGCACGCGCGAGCGACCCGACGATGAAGACATCCGTACACACCGGCGTACTCCGAAGGCCAATAGTCGGGGCACCGATCGCACAGGTTTCCAATCAGTCCGATCGCTATCCGCGCTACGGTGCTTGCATGCGGGCGAAACATCAGGTCAAGCCGCTGCGGGCGGGCCAGACTCTCTACAACGACGACGGCGTGCCCTATGAAATCATGAGCGTGATCGGCAAAGGTGGCTTCGGCCAAGCCTATTCGGCATTTCGCATGTCCGACGACGGAAAGCGACCCGTCGCGCAAGTCTGCGTCAAGGTCTGCCAAAGTGCCGACGACTGGCATGGGGAAGCGTTCTTCGGGAAGATCGTCCGCGGCAACGACCGGGCGGTGCAGATGCTCGACTCGTTCGTCGCATCGACCGGCAGTGGCCGTGACCAGGTACGACGCCACGTGCTCGTCTTCGAGTACATGTCCGAGGGGACGGTGGACGATGCGGTCCGGGGGTCCGGTGGTGTGCCGTGGCGCGAGACGCGGGTGCGCAAAGAGATCGGCGGCGTTCTGCAACTGCTCGCGCAGATGCACAACGTCGGCGTCACCCACCGCGACCTCACGCCTGCGAACGTCTTCCTCCGCGACGGGCATCTTGTCCTCGGCGATTTCGGCATCACGCGAATGACGTTGGACCCCAAGCGTGCCGAGGTCACTGCATTCACGCCGGCCTACACGCCGAGGGTGGTGTGGTCGCGGGGGCGGTGGGGTCCGGCGGAGGACGTTTTCCAACTAGGTCTACTGACGTGCACGCTCCTGACCGGCGAGGTCTGGACCGCGGAACGCGTCAACACGCTGCGGCAACTCGACGTCGCCGACGACCTCAAGTGTTGGATCTGGCACGCCACCGCCGCGAGCGCCAAGAAGTACCTGGACGCTGCCGATGCGAGCGAAGCGTTGTCGTCGTTGAAGAGCGTCACAGTGCTTCCTGGGCGGGCGCCGACGTCGATGTTCGGGCAGAAAGTCGTGTTCACCGGCAAGCTCGACCACCTCACACGCGAACAGGCGACCCGACTTGTCACGCAGGCCGGCGCGCAAGTGCAGAGTTCGGTCGGTGATACGACGACACTGCTCGTGCGCGGACCAGTTCGTAACGCGCTCAGCGAATTCGAAGGCCGCAAGCTGTTCGCCGTGCGGGAGCGGCGGCGGCTCGGCCAGCCGATTCGGATCATCACCGGTCGTCAACTGGAGCGGTTGGTCGCCAAGTGAGCAACGCGTGCCCTTGCCGCTTCGGCGAGCCGTTCGATCAGTGCTGTGGACCGCTTATTGCACGCGAGAAGACGGCGCCGACCGCGGTTCAGTTGATGCGGTCGCGGTATACGGCGTTCGCGGTGGGCGACGTCGACTACTTGTTGTATTCCTGGGACCCGTCGACGCGGCCATCAGATTTGGAGCTCGATCCGGACCAGCGCTGGCTCTTCCTCGAGGTGCTGAGGACCAGTGCCGGCGGATTGCTGGATTCCGAGGGCGTCGTCGAGTTCCGCGCGCACTACAAGACTGCGGGACAACGTGATTCGCTGCATGAGGTCAGCAAGTTCGTCCGTCACGACGGCCGTTGGGTGTACTTGGGCTCAATCTGATTCAGCGAGCTTTGCGCGCACTGCCATGAGTATGAATCCCAGCTTGTTCGTCCCGGGCCACTGTGACGGCTTGCCGAGTCGCTCGTCCTCGGCGGAGATTCCTGCACCCCAGATTTTGTCGACAGGACTGGCCTCGACAAGAATCCGGTCTTTCGTCGACAGCAGGTAGTCGCGCAACTCTTCGTTCTGGCCGAACTTGGCGAGGTTGGCGCGGTAGACGATTCCGTGGCTGACGCGCGCCCATTCTTGCGCGTCGAATCCGGCCACTCCGCGGCCGAGTTTCTTGATCTTGGACGGATTGGTCGCACCGAGAATTACCTGAGCGCTGCGGGCGTCGTCGAATGTGGTTGCCTTGCCCCACATCATGTATTGCTCGGCCGACGAGAACCGGTGGTGGTCGCTACGGAAGTAGCACCGGTACCACTGACTCAGGCATTCGGGCCCGATGCGACCTGAGTCGGATGGCTTCGCATTCAAGAACGGCAACATGGTCAGGCGAGCACCTGCGGCTTCTCGCCTGCAGAGTGCTTTGTAGTCAGCCGTCGGGTCGGTCATCGGTCAAGGCTACCGGCGCTACAAGGGCTCATCGAACAACGTCGGCTCGACAGGATTCGAGAACAGCTCCAACTGCCGGTGACGATGGACCGGCTTGGTCAGCAAACGTAGAGCGGTGCTGAGCGATTCGGCGGTCCGCTCCCACGCATCGGCTTCGTGAGTGAAGGTGTGCTCGTCGTCGACCTTTCCTCGCTGCCGTGCTGCCAGCGCCGAATTTCGCCAGGCGACAACCTGTTCGGTGCAGATATGGACATACTCGGCGACGGTCTGACGGCTGTCGTTGCAGGCAAGCGAGATGACGGCGGGGTCCAGCCCAAGTCCGTCGGGGTCGAGATCGAGGATCGCGAGCAAGCCGGGCGGGAAGGTGCTGTCGCGGGTCGACGGGCGGCGCCTGCCGAACGCGTCGTCGGCGCTCAACATGAACTGGTGGAAACGCTCCAGCTCCTCGATGAACTGACCCGATTCGAACGGCTCCGCCGGCATGACCGCGACCGCGCGAATCATCTTGCGCATGATGAACAGCGGCACCTGCCAGTCGCGTTTGAGTTCGGCGACCAACTCGGCGGTGCGATCGGGGTCGTGACCGTTGTGTTGGAACATCGCCCACATCTCGATCTCCGGCGAATCTTCACTGATGACAACGAACATGACGAGCTTGCCGAAGTAGACGTTGAAGTCGCCGTCGTCGTCGATGACGTAGTCGAAGCCTGCGGCCGTGAGCGTTCGGCCGATCAACGCGCGGAGGTGCTCGGGATCGAAGGGCGCGGGCTCGCTGACGGTCTCGGCGTTCACCATGACGGTCAAGAACGATGGGTGCGGCACGTCCCACACATCTCGGAGGGCTGACACCGCCAGCGTTGCCAGCTGATCGGCGCGCGAAGTGTCGAGGTCGACGAAGTAGGCGGGGGAGCCGAGCGGACCCGGGTTTGGCTGGTGAAAGCCCAGGTCAAGGAGCGTTGCTACGTCCTCGTCGCGCAACCAACGGTCCTTGCGGAGATACGGATTCGACGGAACCTCACACCGCACCACGCCACCCCAGCCAAAGAACTGGGCGCAGGGCGACAGGTCCGCATCCTCGAACCCGCACTCCACGACCAGCAGATCGTCGTCGGACATGGCAGCAATACGGTCCGCAAGCTGGTCGCGAAACGCAATCCATGCCCGCTGCACTTCACGATCGAAGTTGTCGACATCGCTGTTGGTCATGGCAGACAACCTAGCGGTGACCACCGACACATTCCTTCTATTAATCAGCGATGGATCGACTAGACCAGGTCGTCAGCCCGCCACCAGGTGTGCAGACCGCAATGATTCCGCTAGGCCCCGCGAGCGTCCACGCCTTATACGAATTGTCCGGCCGGACCACCAATCGCACGTCGTTGCCGAATTCGATTTCTAGTGTGCCGTCTTCAGATGTTGTGGCCGACAGATTCGTAGACTGCCCGCGCGCGATCCCGAAGTTGGTCGTCGTCGAGCCCGCCGACCTCGGCGCGAAGGGCTGGATCTGCGACGTAGTCGTCGACGTCTGCGAAAAGGGAATCGAGCAGAGCAAACTGCGATTCAGGCCATCGATCTACGTCGTTCTTGAATGCAATTAGGTACTCCAGCTCAAATTCCTGAGCGGTCGAGGTGCCCGTGACGAATCGGCCGATCATCGGTAGCAGACCTCCGCCACGATCACCGCGCTTCAATTCGGCACCACGGATATCGTGCATCGAATCCCCGGCGCCTGGCCGAGGCGAGCGTCCGCTGTGACGAGCGAGCAGCCCAACTGTTCAGCCACGGCGACGTACGACGCGTCGTAAGCGGACAAGTTGTCCCTGAGCTCCCAGATTCTGCTGAGAACAGCATTGATCGGATAGCGCGTCATCCCCAGACGACTCCACACGTCCAGTGCGGCACGGCCGTTGCTTTCGCCTAAGCGGCCGGAGAGGACGCGGCGGCGGAGTGCGCTCGCAACTTCGGGGTCAATGAGGTGCGGGACGTGAAGTTGTTCTTGCTCAACCATTTTTCTGGATTCACCTGCGTTCAGCAGGGCTGCGACCGCAGCCGAAGCGTCGAGGACGATCATCGCTCGTTGCGTTCCGCGACGATGTCATAGACGAGTTCCTTCGGGTCGACGCCCAGATCGGGGAGCTGACCCAACAGCGCTGGATTGTCCGCGCGCCGCGACACCTCCGTGAGCTCACGTACCGCCACGGCCGCGACCGACGCGCCCGAGGCTGCTGCCAACCGCTCTAGGCGGTCCACCACCTCGTCGGGAACGTTGCGCAGGTACAAAGTCCTCATGTTGCATAATGCTAGCAAATCTGTTGCTTCATGCAGGCCCTGCTCGGTTTTGTCTCCCCAATTCATGCCCTGAAGCTAGCGGTGAGTACCGACAACGATGACTGATGCTTACCGAACCTTGCGACCCTAAGGTTCGGTAACGGCACCGGCTGCCGAACCCTACGAGTCGCAATGGCGTCCGAGCGATCAGTCAGCTCGGAAACGCCGCCAACAACTGGTCAGACGAGGCGACGGCACCGAATACCCCGCCTTGCATGGTGACCATGTGCAAGGCGGCCGCGTGGTTGGCGGGGTCCGTGGCTCCCGTGCAATCGGAGAGGATGAGGCATTCGTAGCCGCGGTCGTTGGCTTCGCGCATCGTGGTGTGGACGCAGACGTCTGTAGTGATGCCGGTCAGGATGATGTAGCGAATCCCGTTGGTGCGCAACACCAGATCGAGGTCGGTGGCGTAGAAGGCACCCTTGCCTGGCTTGTCGATGATCGGCTCACCGGGCAGCGGTGCGACCTCGGGAACGATCTCCCACCCCGGCTCACCTTTGACCAGTATTCGACCTTGCGGCCCCGAACTACCTATCTCCGCACCGATTTGGGCCGAACGCCACCGCTTGTTGGCGGGGAGGTCGGAGAGGTCGGGGCGGTGACCTTCGCGGGTGTGGATGATGGTCATCCCGGCCGCACGAGCCGCAGCCAGCACCCGCGCAGTCGGTTCGAGTCCGGCGCGGGTCAACGACAGGTCGTAGCCCATCGCATCGACGTATCCGCCCACGCCGCAGAAGTCGACTTGCCAGTCGATACAGATGACGGCCGTCGCCGACGGATCGATCGGGCCGTCGAACGGCCACTTGTACGGTGTCGAGTCGACAGTCCCGAGGAGCGTCATGCTGCCACCGCCTTCGATCGCACCGCATACCGGAAGCCGACGAACGCAATGGCGCCGACGACCATGCCCACCAACGCATCCGACAACCATGGTGCGTTTTCATGGGCGGCCAGCGCTGCGGCAGAACCCACCGCCCACGCTGCGAAGGGCGGCCACTTGACCGCAGCGTCAGAGCCGGACCACGCGACGAGCTTGGGCAGCACAAGCTGATCGAGGATGATGACGATGCCGATCGGCGGAACGATCACGCCGAGCAGGTTCAACCACTGCTCGAAGTGCGACCAGATTCCTGCGACCGCGAGTGCCACGCCGATCACGCCGAGGATCAGGGTCAGCGGCCGCATCTTGTTGCCGCTCAACTGTCCCCAGCCGACTGCGCCGTTGTACAAGCAATGTGCGCACACCGAGCCGAGATTCACGAAGACGAACACGACGGCGAGCGGAACGAGTAGTCCGCCATGGTCGATGAGGGTGCCGAGGAAATTGCCGCCATTCGAAGCGGGGTTCGTCGCAGCAGCGAGCGCGACGATCAGCCCGCCGACGAACAGCGCGATGCCGTTGGCGATCGGGAAGGCTGAGAAGGCAGCCCAAAAGCCTTGGCGCCCATTGCGGGACCAGCGAGTGAAGTCCGAGGTCATGGTGCCCGAGTCGATGAAACACGCGACCACCAACGTGATCGCCGCGCCCATGCTCATCGCAGCCGTGCCAGCACCGCCGGAGTAGGACAGCGCGTCGGAGAAGCTCGAATTACGCAGTGCTAGAACGATCGCCGTCACGCTCAACGCGATAAACAGCGGCGCCGCGATCACGCCGATCACCGAAAGCGCGCGGATGCCGAGCAGCGTGATCAGGATGTAGCCGACGCCGGCGCCGAGGGTCGTCCACTCCTCGCTCCAATGCATGGTGTCCGCAAGGATCGCTCCCGTCAGACCCGTTTGGAACGCGAACCAGCCGATGACGATCGTCGCCAAGAAGCCGGACGGTACGACGTAGCCCTTCTTGCCGAACGTCTCGATTGCGGTGAGCGCGAAGTTCTTTCCCGTCTTGCCCGCGAGGTAACTGAGCGATCCGACGTAGGACATCAGAACTAGGTTGCCGACGAGGATCGCCAGCATCCCCTTCCAGAATCCGAGCGAATACACGACCAACCCGCCGAAGACCGCACAGGTCAGAATCATTGGGAAACCGACCCACACAGCCGATACCGACGCGAGGCTGCGTCGCGCGGTCAGTGGGACCGGAACGTTCTCATATTCTTCGGCCAACGCCGATTCTGCGCCGTGCTCGACGGCTTCCGCTATTGCGGTCATGACAGGGACCCTAAGGTTGTTGGTGTCTGGGGTTGGTGCCCTGGATGCCCAGGGCGGTGGGGTGTAGCTGATGATCGGATGCCGCTTTTGTGGCTCGAAAGGAGTGGCTGCCCCGCCGTGCTGGACGC
>NZ_VCQU01000009.1 GCF_012932915.1 Antrihabitans stalactiti
ATTCGCGCACGCCGTACCCCGCACAAGTAGCCGACCGACCTTAGACAAGCCAGAACGCTACTGGGACAACGGCGTGCGCACCCATATGCGACACAACCACCCACGGTTACGTCAGTAGAGCCCTAAAAGACTCACGAGCTGGTCACGCCTAGTCTCGAAGGATGGCTCTCGTTGCAGGAGTGGATTCGTCGACGCAGTCGTGCAAGGTCGTCGTTCGCGATGCGGCAACCGGCGCCCTGATCCGACAAGGCCGCGCATCGCATCCGGCGGGCACCGAGGTCGATCCAGCGCACTGGCGGTCCGCGCTGGAACGCGCGGTCGACGACGCGGGCGGGCTCGCCGATGTTGCGGCGGTGTCGGTCGGCGCACAGCAGCACGGCATGATCTGCCTCGACGACAAAGGCGCCGTCGTGCGACCAGCCTTGTTGTGGAACGACATTCGGTCCGCAGCGGCCGCCGATGAGCTGGTCCGGGAGTTGGGTGGCGCACAGCAATGGGCACAGGCGGTCGGCGTGGTTCCGCTTGCGGCCATCACAGTCGCCAAGCTGCGCTGGCTTGCCGACAACGAGCCTGGCAACGCCGATCGGACAGCGGCAGTGTGCCTCCCGCACGACTGGTTGACGTGGCAACTCGCAGGCGCCACGTCGATCGACGTGATCGCCACCGACCGCGGCGATGCCAGCGGCACAGGGTATTTCGCCGCAGCGACCAACGAATACAAACCAGAATTGCTCGCGCTCGCCTTCGGCGCACGGCAACCGTTGCTCCCCCGCGTCGCCTCGCCCAACGAGGTCGTCGGCACTCACGCCGGCGGCGCAATTCTCGGACCAGGCACGGGCGACAATGCGGCGGCCGCCCTCGCGCTCGACGCCCGCGAGGGTGACGTCATCGTCTCGATCGGAACGTCCGGTGTGGTGTCGTCGGCCAGCACGGTCGTCGCGAACGACTCGTCCGGCGAGGTTGCCGCATTCGCTGACGCAACGGGTCGCCAATTGCCATTGGTCTGCACGCTCAACGGCGCTCCGGTGCTCGACGCGACCGCGCGACTACTCGGCGTGGACCTCGACCGTCTCGCCGACCTGGCGCTGTCTTCGACCAGCGACGGACTTGTGCTGGTCCCCTATCTGAGCGGCGAGCGCACCCCGAACCGGCCCGCCGCCACCGGCGCGGTCCACGGTTTGCGGCTCGGCAACAGCACGCCCGCACACTTCGCCCGCGCCGCCGTCGAGGGCTTGTTGTGCGGATTGGCCGACGGCATCGACCGGCTTCGCGCCCAAGGCGTCCGGACCGAGCGAGTCCTGCTGGTCGGCGGCGGTGCCCGGTCCCGAGCGGTCCGCGAACTCGCGCCAGCGATCTTCGGTATGCCGGTGGGGGTTCCCGAACCGGGCGAATACGTGGCCGACGGCGCAGCCCGCCAAGCGGCGTGGGCGCTGACCGGCCAGGACGCGCCACCGCAGTGGAATCGTTCTGCGACAAAAACTTACGAGGCCGATCCGACGCCGGACATTCGCGAACGCTACAGCGAGGTCCGCGATCTCACGGACGGCTCACCGCTACTGCCTTAATGCCGCAACTGTCGCCGCGGCGCCGTTTTCGTGCAGAGACGCGAGCGCCTGCACGTACGAGTCGACGAATACAGGCTGGTCGATGAGGTCACCGAACACCTCTCGGTCGGTCAGGAATGCCGTCGGATCTTGGCGTTGCTTGCGCGCCAACGGGACGAGCCGATCACGCAGCGGGTCGACGATCTCGATCTCGTTGCCCTGCTCATCGACGCCTTCGGCATATCGCGCCCAGCTTGCGATCACGGTCGCGGCGCACGACATTTCGCCACCGGTCGACAATTGATGCCGTACAACTGGCAAGAGCCACTTCGGGATTCGGTCCGACGACTCGGCACAGAGCCTCGCGACCGTGTCGCGAATCGCAGGGTTGGAGAAGCGCTCGATGAGTGTGTGTTTGTACTCGTCGAGGTCGACGCCGGGCACCGGTCGCAGTGTCGGCGTCGCTTCGGTATTCATGTAGCGCAACAAGAATCGGGCGAAATCAGGATCGCGGGCGACCTCGTGGACCAACCGGTAGCCACTGAGATAGCCGAGGTAGCACATCGCTTGATGGCTGGCATTGAGCAGACGCAGCTTCATCAATTCGTAGGGCGCGACGTCGTCGACGACCTGGACACCGACCTTTTCGTACGCCGGACGGCCGGCCGTGAAGTGGTCTTCGAGAACCCATTGGGTGAACGGCTCGGTGACGACGGGCCAGGCATCGTCGATCGAATAGCGTTGTGCCACCTCCACAGTGGTGTCCGCAGTCGTCGCGGGCGTGATGCGGTCGACCATCGAATTGGGGAACGCACCCTCGGAGTCGATCCACTCTGCGAGGTCGGGATCTCGAAGCCGCGCGAAGGCTGTGAACGTCGCCTGCGCCATGTGCCCGTTGCCTTCGATGTTGTCGCAGGACATGATCGTGAACGGCACCAGTCCGCGATCTCGGCGTCGAGCCAACGCCTCCACAATGAGTCCGAAGGCAGACGTCGTGTCGTACCCGTCGGAGTCAGGCGAGAAGTTGTAGCCGCCCTCGGTGATGGTCAACGACGCGATGCGAGTCCGCGGGTCGGCAAGCTTCTCGATCACCGCTTCGGGGTCGTCCGGCGCATAGAGGTACTCGACGATCGACCCGACAACCCTTGTCTCCCAGGTCCCATCTGGATTGGTGATCGACAGCGTGTACAGACAATCCTGGTCACGCATGACATCGCGCATCCGCTTGTCCGACGGGAGCACACCGACGCCGCAAATGCCCCATTCGCGCGCTTCGCCACGTTCCAACAGCCGGTCCAGGTACATAGCCTGGTGTGCGCGGTGAAACCCGCCGACCCCGAAATGCACTATCCCGACGCCGATTCCGGCACGATCGTAGGTCGGAACGGATACGACATCGGCGAACTGCCCGACCGTGTCAGCTCGTAGTTTCGTCATGATTGTCCTCCCCGCCGCACGTCGACGACTGCCTTGATGTTTCCAGGGATACGGTCCGCTTCCAGCGCTTTCGCTACTTCTTCCAGCCCGAATCGGGCAGTCACCATGGAGTCGAGATCGACCGCGCCCGACGTGGCGAGTTCGATCGCGAGCGGCCACGTGTTGGCATAGCGAAAGACACCCTGCAGCACGAGTTCTCGGTTCTGCAGGAGCGACAACGGCAGACTCACCTCGTCGGCCCCCATTCCGACGAGGACGACTGTGCCTGCCGGACGAACCGCGAACATGCCGTCGACGACGGCCCGCGGCGCACCGGAGGCATCGATGAACGAGTCGACCGCCAGTTCGCGGACCGAGTCCGTCGTGGGATCGATCGTCTCGGTGGCACCGAATTCCGTTGCGCGAGCACGGCGCGCGGGATCGGGATCGGACATGACGATGCGGGTGGCGCCGAACGCACGCGCGACGGCGGCGGTCACCAGCCCGACCGGACCGGCCCCCGCGATCAGCACGTGCGCGCCCGCTTCGATACCTGCCTTGCGGACCGCGGCGATCCCCACCGAAAGCGGCTCGAGCAGCGCGGCGGAATCGTCGCTCATGCCGTCCGGCACAGCGTGGGCAAATGCGGACTGGATCGTGACGAACTCGCACAAGGCGCCGTCGACGGGCGGGGTGGCATAGAACTGCAGGTGCGGGCAGAGGTTGTACAGGCCGCGCCGAGTCTCCGAACTGGCCGGATCGGGCCGCTGCGGTTCGATGGACACTCGCTCGCCGATTCGGCTTTTCGGCACGTCGTCGCCGACTGCCACGATGCGCCCCGCGGCTTCGTGCCCCAGGACGATCGGTGCGGTCACGACGTATTCGCCGATGCGCCCGTGCCGGAAGTAGTGCGCATCCGAGCCGCAGACGCCGACGACGCTGACCTCGACCAGCACATCGTCGCGCGCGGGCTGCGGGACCGGCCGCCGTCGCACCTCGACCTGACCTGGCTCGACGAGCACGCTCGCCAGCATCGACTTCGTTTCGAGTGTTGTGTGCGTCACACTACGATGCTAACTTGTTTGAGCAGCCGTTCATAGCCTGAGCAATTGCTCACGCAGCTGGCCCGCTCGACGAGGAGTGCGTGTGACTACCGATCCACCCCGCCCCGCCGCATCCGAAGATGTGCGGCTCGCGCTTCGCGCCGCGACGCTGTATCACCTCGAGGGGGCCACCCAAGCCGAGATCGCCGCCAAACTCGGCGTCTCCCGGCCGACTGCCGGACGATTGATCGCCCGCGCTCGGGCCCAGGGTCTTGTACGAATCGAAATCAGCGTCCCCAACGATCTGCTTGCCGCGATCCACACCGATCTGGAACGCGATCTCGAGCGCGCCTTCGGTCTTACCGAGGCGGTCGTGATCGGCGATGTACCCGATGGATCCGCGACCGGTTATCACCCGCTCGGTCGGGCCGCGGTGAGTGTGCTCAGCCGCCGTTTGCAGGCCGACGATACGCTCGGATTCACCTGGGGCCCTGAGACTGTCGCGGTGGCGCGGGCCCTCGGTCCGCGGTCCGCGCGGTGCGCAAATGTCGTGCAACTCGACGGATCGATGACGACTGCCGATTACCAGACCGGCGTCGATTACATCCTCGGCACCTGCGCGACACAGTTGCAGGCGACCCCACTGCGCCTGCATGCGCCGCTGTTCGCCGATCCCCCGACAGTCACTGCACTGGAACAGGATTCGAACATCGGACGAGCTCTCGAAGTAGGACGCAATGCCGACGTGATGATGTTCGGCGTCGGTCCTGTGTCGACGAACACGACACTGTTCGAAGGCAGCTACATCGACAACACCATTCTCGACGAACTGCACGAACTCGGCGCAGTCGGTGAAATCGGTGGGCGCTTCTACCAATTGGACGGCACCGACGTCGGCGGTTCACTGCCCGCCCGGACCGTCTCCACGCCGCTCGGCTCCGTCCGGGCCTGCCCGTCGACGGTGCTCGTTTGCGGCGGAGAACTCAAGCACGAGGCCATCCTCGGCGCACTCAATGGAGGTCTGGCGACCGTCTTGGTCACCGACGTCGAGTGCGCACGGTGGCTGCTGGAACAGAAGGAGGAATCGGCCCGATGAGCATTCGTTCGAAGATCGTTGCCGCCACGATGGCGGTCACGACAGCTATGGCGATCGGAGGGTGCGCCGGCGCCGGGTCGTTCACCGGTGGGGGCGGCGACGCCGTCACGATCGCGATCATTTCCAACTCCCAGATGCAGGACGCGATCAAGCTCTCCAAGGAGTTCGAGCGCGAAAACCCCGACATCAAGCTGAAATTCGTGTCGCTGTCGGAAAACGAGGCCCGCGCAAAGATTACGGCGTCGGTCGCGACGGGCGGCGGCGAGTTCGACGTGGTGATGATCAGCAACTATGAGACACCGCAATGGGCCAAGAACGGCTGGCTGACAAACCTTTCCGACTACGCCAAGAAGACTCCCGGCTACGACGAGACGGATTTCATTCCGTCCCTGCAGAAGTCACTGTCGTACGAAGGCAGCATGTACTCAGTTCCGTTTTACGGCGAGTCCTCGTTCCTCATGTATCGCAAGGACCTCCTCGAACAAGCCGGCCTGACGATGCCTGCGAAACCGACCTGGGAAGAGGTTGCGGGATTCGCAGCGAAACTCGATAACCCTGGCGATATTTCGGGTATCTGCCTACGCGGCAAGCCGGGCTGGGGTGAAGTTCTCGCCCCACTCGACACAGTCATCAACGCTTTCGGTGGTCGCTGGTTCGACGAGAAGTGGAACGCGCAACTCAACAGCCCGGAAACCGAGAAGGCCGTGCAGTTCTACGTCGACTTGGTCCGCAGCCATGGTGAACCAGGGGCTGCGACAAGCGGATTCAGCGAATGCGCGACTCAACTTTCGCAGGGCAACACCGCGATGTGGTACGACTCCACCGCCGCGGTCTCTGTGCTGGAGGATCCGTCTGCGAGCAAGGTCGTCGGCAAGATCGGTTATGCGCCAGCACCGTCCGCGGAAAAGGGTGACAACGGCTGGCTCTACTCATGGTCGCTCGGTATTCCGAAGACCAGCGAAAGGCCGGACGCTGCCTGGAAATTCGTGTCTTGGATGACCAGCAAGGAATACCTGAAGATGGTCGGCACCCAGCTCGGCTGGGAGCGCGTTCCACCTGGTAGCCGGCTCTCGACCTACGAGATTCCTGAATACAAGGCCGCGTCCGCCGCGTACGGACCACCGACCTTGTCTGCCATGGAAAAGGCTGATCCCGACCATCCGACCGTTCAACCGGTGCCATACACCGGAATTCAGTTCCTGACGATCCCCGAGTTCCAGGATCTCGGCACCCGGGTCAGTCAGCAGATCAGCGCCGCCGTCGCGGGACGGATCAGCGTGCACGACGCATTGGCACAAGCACAGCAATACGCCGAAGTGGTCGGCAAGACATATCAGGAGGCTGGGTAGCCATGTCCCAATCGGTAGCAGAAGTGGCGCCCCCGTCGACGCCCGAATCGAGAAAAGCCGCGGTGCTGAAGTCGAAGCGCCAGCACATCTCCCGTGCTGAAGGCTGGCGCCGGCGCGGACCGCTCCTCCCCGCGCTGATCTTCATGATCGTCGTCACCCAGATTCCGTTCGTCTTCACCCTGTACTACTCGACGCAGTCGTGGAACCTGGTGCGCCCGGGTTCGCAGAAGTTCAACGGACTCAACAACTACGTCGACGTTTTCAAGGACAGCCAGTTCCGGTCGGTCGCGCTCAACACGGTCATCATGATCGTCGGGACCGTCATCATCTCGGTGTTCCTCGGGCTATTGCTCGCGTTGCTGCTGGACCGCAAGTTCCTCGGTCGCGGCATCGTGCGGACACTGTTGATCACCCCGTTCCTCGTGACTCCCGTTGCCGCGGCGTTGATTTGGAAGACGACGATGTTCGACCCCGTCTTCGGTCTGATCAACTTCGTCTTGAAGCCGTTCGGCGTCGGTCAGGTCGATTGGATCAGCAAGTACCCCCTGCCAGCAGTGATGGCCGACTTGGTGTGGCAGTGGACGCCGTTCATGATGCTGCTGATTCTCGCCGGCCTGCAATCGATGCCACGCGACATCCTGGAAGCGGCCCGGGTCGACGGCGCAGGTTCGTTTGCCCTCTTCCGAGAACTCACCCTTCCGCACTTGCGGCGGTTCATCGAACTCGGCGCGGTTCTCGGAGCCGTCTACCTCGTCAACACCTTCGACGCCGTGTACATGATGACCTCCGGCGGTCCGGGTGTGGCGAGTTCCAACCTGCCCTACTACATCTATCAACGCGCGTTCCTCGGCTTCGACATAGGCCAAGCGGCCGCGATGGGCGTCGTCACAGTAGTGGCAACGATCATCATTTCGACCCTGGCGCTGCGCCTGATCTTCAAGAGCTTCAGCGGAACCGAGGAGGCAGCCTGATGAGTACCGATGTGACAGCACGGCCTACGCAGACCGCCACGAACATCGTCAAACACAAGAAGCGTTGGGGCCGCGACTCGATCTGGTCCGTCATCGCGTGGGTGATCGGCATCGGCTTCTTCTTCCCGGTGCTGTGGATGGTGATCACCGCCTTCAAGCAGGAGAGCGACGCCTACACCGATCCCCCGACGGTCGTCTTCACTCCGACCCTCGATCAGTTCCGCGCGGTCCTCGACAGCGGAATCGGAACGACACTGCTGAATTCGGCTTTCGCAACGGGGATTTCGACACTGCTGGTGCTGCTCCTCGGAGTTCCCGCGGCGTTCGCGTTGTCGCTGCGTCCGGTCCGAAAGACAAAGGACGCGTTGTTCTTCTTCATCAGCACGAAGATGCTTCCCGTCGTCGCAGCGATCATTCCGCTTTACGTCATCGTCGGCGACATCGGCATGCTCGACAACGTCTGGACTCTGGTAATCCTCTACACCGCAATGAACCTGCCGATCGCGGTGTGGATGATGCGGTCGTTCTTCCTCGAAGTTCCCGGCGAACTACTCGAAGCGGCAAGCATGGACGGCGCCAGCTTGTGGACCGCGGTTCGAGAGGTCATCTTGCCTCTCGTGTCACCCGGCATCTCTGCGACGGCTTTGATCTGCATCATCTTTTCCTGGAACGAATTCTTCTTCGCAGTGAACCTGACAGCCGTTCAGGCACAGACGATTCCGGTATTTCTGGTCGGCTTCATCACGGGCCAGGGCCTGTACTGGGCACAGTTGTCCGCTGCCGCTGTGCTCACCGCCCTGCCCGTGGTGCTCGCCGGCTGGTTCGCACAGAACAAGCTCGTCCGCGGTCTCTCTTTCGGCGCTATCAAATAGAAGCTTTCAAATAGACATAGGAGCATCACAATGGCTGAGATTTCGTACAAAGAAGCCTCGTGCGTATACGAGGGCGCAGACAAGCTCGCGGTCGATTCGCTGAGCCTCGACATCGAAGACGGTGAATTCGTCGTTCTCGTAGGCCCTTCCGGCTCGGGGAAGAGCACAGCCCTGCGCATGCTCGCCGGCCTGGAAGACATCGACGGCGGCAACATCTCGATCAACGGCAAGGACATGGCCGGCGTCCCGTCGAAAGACCGTGACATCGCAATGGTGTTCCAGAACTACGCGCTGTACCCGAACAAGACGGTCGGCGAGAACATGGGCTTCGCCCTCAAAATGCGCGGGGTGCCGGTCGAGGAGCGCAAGCGAAAGGTCGCCGAAGCGGCGAAGGTCCTGGACCTGACCGAGTACTTGGACCGCAAGCCCGGCAAGCTGTCCGGCGGTCAGCGGCAACGAGTTGCGATGGGGCGGGCCATCGTTCGCGAACCCCAGGTGTTCTGCATGGACGAACCGTTGAGCAACCTCGACGCCAAGCTCCGTGTGCAGACGCGCACCCAGATCGCCGCTCTGCAACGACGATTAGGCACCACAACCGTCTACGTCACGCACGATCAGGTCGAGGCCATGACGATGGGCGACCGCGTGGCTGTCCTGAAGTTCGGCCAGCTGCAGCAGTTCAGTTCACCGACCGAACTCTACGACCGCCCGGTCAACGCGTTCGTCGCCGGATTCATCGGTTCCCCTGCGATGAACCTGTTCGTCACGCCGGTTGTATCCGGCGGAGTCAACATCGCGGGCACCACGGTGCCGCTGCCCCGGGAGTCCATGAACCAGATCGCAGCGGCGGGACTCGAGACCGTCACCGTCGGAGTGCGGCCTGAACAGCTCGAATTACGCAGGGACGGTGCAGGCTTCGGCGTGGTCGTCGAGCTGATCGAAGAGCTCGGCAGCGAATCCTACGTCTACGCACGGAATTCCGGCCCGGCCATCACCGGACTCGACTCCGCACCGGTCACGTTCGTCGCGCGCTCAGCCACCCGTTCGCCCGCCAAGCTCGCTGAGACCGCGACCATGACCGTGCGCGAGGGAGCCACGATCCACCTGTTCCACCCGGCCACAGGCGCGCGGATCGGCGACTGAGACGCTATTTGAGGAACTTGCCGCCGACCACCACGACGACAGCGCCGATCAGCAACCCGACGATCGCCGTCGGCAGCCCGACAAGCCACCACACCAAGCCGAACACCGCAGCGACCGGCAACAGCGCGACCAGCAGAATCACTGGGCTCTCGCGAATCGTTTCGATCGCCGACCGTGCGCGGATCCGATCGATTTCTTTAGCCATGAGAGTCAGATTACTGGGATTTGGCGCTCCACGCTTGTGTCCCGGTCGGCCCACCCTCGTGAGTCTTTTAGGAGTCCCTGGACTCCAAAAAGACTCACGAGCAGTCAGCGGGGTTTTCCGCTCAACGCTTGTGTCCCGATCACGCGCAGGAGGTCGAGTTTCGCCTGCGCGTCGGTCCCGGGCCGGGGGAAGTAGACGAGCAGGTGCTGGGTGGTCGACGGGGTGAGCAGCGTTTCGCAGTTGATGTCGATGAGCCCGACCTCGGGATGCAGGATGCGCTTCTGGTCGCTCACCCGCACCGCGACCTGATGCTCGTCCCACAACCGCTCGAATTCCTCGCTCCCGCCACGCAACGACCCGATCAGCTCCGTCACGTCGGCATCGCCCGAGCGTCGAGCGGCTGTGGCGCGCAGGTCCGCGACGTGCTTGCGGCCCAAGCGGTCCCAGTCCTCGGCCGGGAAGCGCTCTCGCGCGGCCGGATCGGTGAACCACCGCCAGGCGTAGTACCGGTCGAGGCCGGCCCGATCTGCGTTGTCCCCCAACAGAATCGTGTGCATCCTGTTCTGTACGAGGACCTCGCCGAGGTCGGAGATCACGCAAGCCGGCGTGTCGTCGAGCTTGGTCAGCAAATGCAGGAGGCCAGGTCCGACGTGTTTGTCGCCGCCCGCTCGAGTCGGCGCCGGATCGCCGACCAAATGGTAGAGATGGTCGCGCTCGTCGTCCGTGAGGCGGAGTGCCCGGGCCAACGCCGCGAGGACCTGCGTCGACGGGTGCGGTCCGCGTGCTTGTTCGAGGCGCGTGTAGTAGTCGGTCGACATCCCGGCCAGCAACGCGACTTCGTCGCGACGTAGGCCGGGCGTGCGCCGACGCACGCCCGGTGCAAGCCCCACATCGGAGGGGACGAGCTGGGCGCGACGGCGACGCAGAAAGTCGGCGAGCTCGGTTCGGTCCATCGCTCCACTGTCTCGCACCGCGGTCACTGTTAGCCAGGGATTGCCGATCCCCCGATCGACCATCTCTGCCGAACTCCGACCAGCAGGCGCAAGGTTGAGTCATGACGACAACACAGATCGAGAAAGTTCAGCTCGGATCGACTGGTCCGACAGTCAGCCGCATTGGCCTCGGCGCCATGGGAATGTCGGGGATGTACGGCGCTTCCGACGACGCCGAATCCATAGCCACAATCCACGCCGCGCTCGACTCCGGCGCCAACATCATCGACACCGGCGACTTCTACGGCGCGGGCCACAACGAGATGCTGATCGCCAAGGCCATCGCCGACCGCGCCCGCGAAGACGTGGTGCTGAGCGTCAAGTTCGGCGGAATGCGCAGTCCGGGCGGCGGGTGGGGCGGCGTCGATACCCGCCCTGATGCGGTCCGCAACTTTTTGACCTACTCGCTGCAACGCCTCGACGTCGACTACATCGACATCTACCGGCCTGCACGCCTGGACCCAGCGGTCCCGATCGAAGAGACGGTCGGCGCGATCGCCGAAATGGTGGAGGCGGGCTACGTCCGCCATATCGGGTTGTCGGAGATTGGCGCAGACACGCTTCGCCGGGCGACTGCGGTCGCGCCGATCGCGGACCTGCAGATCGAGTACTCGCTGATTTCGCGTGGCATCGAAGCCGACATTCTGCCGACCGCCCGCGAACTCGGCGTCGCGGTCACGGCGTACGGCGTGCTGTCACGCGGTTTGTTGAGCGACTCTATGCGTGACGGTAAAGCATTCGCCGCCAACGACTTCCGCGCCCATAGCCCCCGCTTCCAAGGCGAGAATCTGACCCGCAACTTGCAACTGGTCGAGGCATTGGCCCAGGTCGCCAGCCAGCACGACGTCAGCGTTGCGCAGTTGGCCATCGCCTGGGTGCTGTCCCGCGGCACCGATATCATCCCTGTCATCGGCGCGCGACGCCGCGAACGCTGGGCCGAAGCCACCGCCGCTCTCGCATTGGAATTGACACCCGAGGACCTTGCGGTGATCGAGGCTGCCGCCCCTGCCGACGCGGTCGCGGGTGAACGCTACGCGGTCGCGCAGATGGCGACGCTCGACAGCGAGCACTAGGCCCTACAACCGTGCGCGAGTCTTACCCTTCCAGGGGTAAAACTCGCGCACAGTCTTAGACAGTCAAGTCGAGAAGTCCGAGTTGGGCAGCGCGGACCAGCCTGCGCGGAACTCGGTGCGCCACACCGTCGATCCTCACTTTCACCAGGTCGGGAGGCGTCGCCTTCCACTGGGACCGGCGATGACGAGTGTTGGACCGAGACATACGACGCTTGGGGACGGCCACGGGAGTACCTACTTTCGATAACGGTTTCCAATAGCGAGCCTACGCACAGGCGGTGCTAAATGAAAATAGTTACCAACAAAAGGCGAACCCGGACTGTGCGCGATTTTTACCCCTCAGGGGGTGAGACGCGCGCACGGGGTCCGGACAGCACTCGGCCCCCGCATCCGAAGGGATGCGGGGGCCGAGTTGCGTTGACTAGCGGTAGTCCGAGAAACCGTAGTCGTCCAAAGGAACCGCAGCACCGGTCCCGGAGCCGAAGCCGTCCGGGGAGTAGTACTGGTCGTCGTAGGACGGGACCGCGTATGCAGCTGCGCGGGCCTCTTCGGTCGGCTGAACCGTGATGTTGCGGTAGCGGTTGATACCGGTACCAGCAGGGATCAGCTTTCCGATGATCACGTTTTCCTTCAGACCGATCAGCTTGTCGGAGCGGCAGTTGATCGCCGCATCCGTCAGCACGCGAGTGGTCTCCTGGAACGACGCTGCCGAGAGCCACGAGTCCGTCGCGAGCGACGCCTTCGTGATACCCATCAGCACCGGACGTCCGGCAGCAGGCTCGCCACCTTCGGCAACGACTCGACGGTTGCTGGACTCGAACTCGGCACGCTCGGTGAGCGAACCGGGCAGGAACTCCGTCGAACCCGAGTCGATGATCGTCACGCGACGCAGCATCTGGCGCACGATGACCTCGATGTGCTTGTCGTGGATCGACACACCCTGGCTGCGGTACACCTCCTGGACCTCGTTGACGAGGTGGATCTGCACCTGACGGGGACCCATCACGCGCAGGACCTCGTGCGGATCCGCCGAGCCTTCCAGCAACTGCTGGCCGACCTCGACATGGTCACCGTCGGACAGCAGGCGCTCGGTGCCGTCGTCGTGCTTGAAGACGCGCAGACGTTGACGCTTGCTGAGCTTGTCGTAGACGACTTCCTCACCACCGTCATCCGGGATGATGGTGATCTTGTAGAAGCGGTCGTCGTCCTCGAGCCGAACTCGGCCGGTGACGTCGGCGATCGGAGCCTTGCCCTTCGGCACACGTGCCTCGAACAGTTCCTGGACACGCGGCAGACCGCCGGTGATGTCCTCGCCTGCAACACCACCCTGGTGGAAGGTACGCATGGTCAGCTGCGTGCCGGGCTCACCGATGGACTGCGCAGCGACGATACCGACCGCCTCGCCGATGTCCACCAGCTTGCCGGTAGCCATCGAGCGGCCGTAGCACGTTGCGCAGACGCCGGTGCCGGTGGTGCAGGTGAGCACCGAACGGACCTTGACCTGCGTGATGCCGGCAGCGAGCAACGCATCGATCGCCGGGTCGCCGAGGTCGGCGCCACGGTTGATGATGATGTTTCCGCTCGCATCGACCGCGTCGGAGGCCAACGTACGTGCGTACGTGCTGGTCTCGACGTGTGCGTCACGAACCAGCGAACCGTCGAGCTGCTTCTCGGCGATGTGCGTCGTGATGCCGCGCTCGGTGCCACAGTCGTGCTCGCGCACGATGACGTCCTGCGACACGTCCACCAGACGACGGGTCAGGTAGCCCGAGTCGGCGGTACGAAGCGCGGTGTCTGCCAGACCCTTACGAGCACCGTGGGTGTTGATGAAGTACTCCAGCACGGTCAGGCCTTCCTTGAAGGAAGACTTGATCGGACGCGGGATGAACTCACCCTTCGGGTTCGTCACCAGACCCTTCATGCCGGCCAGCGAACGGACCTGCGTCATGTTTCCGGCGGCGCCGGACTTCACGATGATCGGGATCGGGTTGTCGTCCGGGTAGTGGGCCTCCATGGCCTTACCGACCTCGTCGGTAGCCTCGGTCCAGATCTTGACCAACGCGCTGTTGCGCTCCGTGTGGTTCAGAGCACCGCGCTGATACTTGCGCTCGATCTGGTCGGCCTGCGCCTCGAACGCCTCCATGATGGCGGGCTTCTCCGGCGGAACCAGGACGTCGGACATCGAGATCGTGACACCCGAACGCGTGGCCCAGTAGAAGCCAGCGTCCTTGAGCTTGTCGACGGTCTGCGCAACGACGATCATCGGGTAGCGCTCGGCGAGATCGTTGATGATCGTCGCCTGACGCTTCTTCGGCATCTGCTCGTTGACGAACGGGTAGTCGGCCGGGAGCAGCTCGTTGAAGAGCACGCGACCCAACGTCGTTTCCGCGATCCAGGCGTCGCCGCGCTTCCAGCCGTCCGGGAACAGCTGCGCTTCGAGCTCACGCGACGGACGCTGCTGCGTCAGCCGCACTCGGATTGCTGCCCGAACAGACAGCGCGCCACGATCGACGGCCATCTGTGCCTCGGCCGGCGAGGAGTACGCACCGGTCTCAGGCACGTCCTTCGCGGTGTCGGTGCGAGTGCCGACGGCACCCTCTTCGAGCCGGGTCAGGTGGTACAGGCCGGTCACCATGTCCAGACGCGGCATGGCGAGCGGTCGACCCGACGCGGGCGACAGGATGTTGTTGGACGACAGCATCAGGATGCGGGCCTCGGCCTGCGCCTCCGCGGACAACGGAAGGTGCACGGCCATCTGGTCACCGTCGAAGTCGGCGTTGAACGCCTCACAGACGAGCGGGTGCAGCTGAATTGCCTTGCCTTCGACCAGTTGTGGCTCGAATGCCTGAATACCCAAGCGGTGCAGGGTAGGTGCGCGGTTCAGCAGCACGGGGTGCTCGGCGATGACCTCTTCGAGGACGTCCCACACCTGTGCACGCTGACGCTCGACCATGCGCTTCGCAGACTTGATGTTCTGCGCATGGTTCAGGTCGACGAGCCGCTTCATGACGAACGGCTTGAACAGCTCGAGCGCCATCAGCTTCGGCAGACCGCACTGGTGCAGCTTGAGCTGCGGACCGACGACGATGACCGAACGGCCCGAGTAGTCGACGCGCTTGCCGAGGAGGTTCTGACGGAATCGACCCTGCTTGCCCTTGAGCAAGTCGGAGAGCGACTTCAGCGGGCGGTTACCCGGCCCGGTGACCGGACGTCCACGACGACCGTTGTCGAACAATGCGTCGACGGACTCCTGCAGCATCCGCTTCTCGTTGTTGACGATGATCTCGGGGGCACCGAGGTCGATCAGTCGCTTGAGGCGGTTGTTGCGGTTGATCACGCGGCGGTACAGGTCGTTCAGGTCGGACGTGGCGAAACGGCCACCGTCGAGCTGAACCATCGGGCGCAGCTCCGGCGGGATCACCGGAACGGCGTCGAGGACCATGCCCATCGGCGAGTTGCCCGACATCTGGAATGCCGCAACAACCTTGAGCCGCTTGAGCGCGCGCAGCTTCTTCTGCCCCTTGCCACTGCGAATGGTCTCGCGCAGCGACTCGGCTTCGGCATTGATGTCGAAGGTCTGCATCAGCTTCTGGATCGACTCTGCACCCATCGCACCGGTGAAGTACTCGCCGTAGCGGTCGATGAGCTCGCGGTAGAGCACCTCGTCGACGATGAGCTGCTTCGGGCTCAACTTGGTGAAGGTGGTCCAGATCTCGTCCAGCCGGTCCAGCTCGCGCTGGGAGCGGTCACGGAGCTGACGCATCTCGCGCTCGCCGCCGTCCTTGACCTTGCGGCGAACGTCGGACTTGGCGCCTTCGGCTTCGAGCTCGGCCAAATCGGCTTCGAGCTTCTGGGCACGGGCCTCGAGGTCGGCGTCACGCTGATCGGCGACGCCTTTCTTCTCGACCTCCATCTCGGCTTCGAGAGTGGAGAGCTCGTTGTGGCGCAGCTCTTCGTCGACCGTCGTGATGACGTAGGCGGCGAAGTAGATGATCTTTTCGAGATCCTTCGGCGCCAAGTCGAGCAGGTAGCCCAAGCGCGACGGAACGCCCTTGAAGTACCAGATGTGGGTGACCGGTGCGGCCAGTTCGATGTGGCCCATCCGCTCACGACGCACCTTGGCGCGAGTGACCTCGACGCCACAGCGCTCACAAATGATGCCCTTGAAGCGCACGCGCTTGTACTTGCCGCAGTAGCACTCCCAGTCCCTGGTGGGACCGAAGATCTTCTCGCAGAACAAGCCGTCCTTCTCTGGCTTGAGCGTGCGGTAGTTGATGGTCTCCGGCTTCTTGACCTCGCCGAAGGACCACTGACGAATATCGTCGGCGGTAGCAAGACCGATCCGGAGTTCATCGAAGAAGTTGACGTCTAGCACGTAACTCCCTTTCCCCATTTGGGTTTTAGGTTGAGCAAAATTCTCGATGTGTGAATGTCGCATCCAGTCGATCTGTCCGACTGGATGCGACATTCATTCGCTAGTTCGCGAGGTCGTCGACCGTGGCGGACTCGTTGCGGGACAAGTTGATTCCCAGGTTCGCGGCAGCGCGTTCCAGGTCCTCGTCGTCGCCGTCACGCATTTCGATGGCCGCACCGTCGGACGACAGCACCTCCACGTTCAAGCACAACGACTGCAGCTCCTTCAGGAGCACCTTGAACGACTCGGGGATACCAGGCTCCGGGATGTTCTCGCCCTTGACGATCGCCTCGTACACCTTCACGCGACCGACAACATCGTCCGACTTGATGGTGAGCAGCTCCTGCAGCGTGTAAGCCGCACCATAAGCCTGCATCGCCCAGCACTCCATCTCACCGAAGCGCTGACCACCGAACTGGGCCTTACCACCGAGAGGCTGCTGCGTGATCATCGAGTACGGACCGGTCGAACGAGCGTGGATCTTGTCGTCGACCAAGTGGTGCAGCTTGATGATGTACATGTAGCCGACCGAGACCGGGTACGGGAACGGCTCGCCGGAACGGCCGTCGAACAACGTGGCCTTTCCGTCCTTGCCGACCATGACGTCGCCGTCGCGGTTCGGCAGGGTCGACTCGAGCAGACCGGTGAGCTCGTCTTCGCGGGCACCGTCGAACACGGGCGTCGCGATGTTGGAGTTCGCAGGTGCAGACAGCATCTCCTCGGGCAACGTCGCGGCCCAGTCGGGCCGAGTTCCGTCGCTGGCGATGTCGATGTTCCAGCCGGTCTTGCCGATCCACCCGAGGTGGGTCTCCAAGATCTGACCGATGTTCATACGACGCGGCACACCGTGGGTGTTCAGGATGATGTCGACCGGAGTGCCGTCAGGCAGGAAGGGCATGTCTTCGGCGGGGAGGATCTTGCCGATGACACCCTTATTGCCGTGGCGGCCGGCCAGCTTGTCGCCGTCCTGAATCTTGCGCTTCTGCGCGACGTACACGCGAACGAGCTCGTTGACGCCGGGAGGCAGATCGTCGTCGTCATCGCGGCTGAAGACGCGGATGCCGATGACCTTGCCGGACTCGCCGTGCGGCACCTTGAGCGACGTGTCGCGAACCTCGCGTGCCTTTTCACCGAAGATCGCGCGCAGCAGGCGCTCCTCCGGGGTCAGCTCGGTCTCGCCCTTCGGCGTGACCTTTCCGACCAGCACGTCGCCGTCACGAACCTCGGCACCGATGCGGACGATGCCGCGCTCGTCGAGGTCTGCGAGGACCTCGTCGGAGACGTTCGGGATGTCCCGAGTGATCTCTTCGGCACCGAGCTTGGTGTCGCGAGCATCGATCTCGTGCTCTTCGATGTGGATCGAGGTGAGAACGTCCTCTTCCACGAGGCGCTGCGACAGGATGATCGCGTCCTCGTAGTTGTGGCCTTCCCACGGCATGATCGCCACGAGCAGGTTCTTGCCGAGCGCCATTTCACCCTGATCGGTGCATGGTCCGTCGGCGAGGACCTGACCGGTCTCGACGCGGTCACCCTCGTCGACGATCGGCCGCTGGTTCGCGCAGGTGCCCTGGTTGGAACGGGCGAACTTGCGCATCCGGTAGCTCTTGCGAGTGCCGTCGTCGGCCATCACCGTGACGTAATCGGCCGAAACCTCTTCGACCACACCGCTCTTCTCGGTGACGACGACGTCGCCCGCATCGACAGCCGCACGCAGCTCCATGCCGGTGCCGACGAGCGGCGCCTCGGAACGGACCAGCGGAACAGCCTGACGCTGCATGTTCGCACCCATGAGGGCACGGTTGGCATCGTCGTGCTCGAGGAACGGAATCATCGCGGTTGCGACCGACACCATCTGGCGCGGCGAGACGTCCATGTAGTCGACGTCAGTAGACGCGACCAGCTCGACCTCGCCACCCTTGCGTCGCACGGTGACCCGCGCGTCGGTGAAGAAGTTGTCCGCGTCGATCGGCGAGTTCGCCTGAGCAACGACGTGACGATCTTCCTCGTCGGCAGTGAGGTACTGGACCTCTTCGGTGACCTGACCGTTGACGACCTTGCGGTACGGCGTCTCGATGAAGCCGAACGGGTTGACCCGCGCGTACACCGACAGCGAACCGATCAGGCCGATGTTCGGACCTTCAGGAGTCTCGATCGGGCACATACGGCCGTAGTGGCTGTGGTGCACGTCGCGGACCTCGAGGCCGGCACGCTCACGGGACAGACCGCCGGGGCCCAACGCCGAAAGACGGCGCTTGTGGGTAAGACCCGACAGCGGGTTGTTCTGGTCCATGAACTGCGACAGCTGCGAAGTTCCGAAGAACTCCTTGATCGCGGCAACGACCGGACGGATGTTGATCAGGGTCTGCGGCGTGATCGCCTCGACGTCCTGAGTCGTCATCCGCTCGCGAACCACACGCTCCATGCGGGACAGGCCCACGCGGATCTGGTTCTGAATCAGCTCGCCGACCGTACGCAGACGACGGTTACCGAAGTGGTCGATGTCGTCGACCTCTACCGGAACCTCGATGCCGCCGGGAGCGGTCATCGTCTGATCGCCCGCATGCAAGTGCACGAGGTACTCGATGGTGGCGACGATGTCTTCTTCGGTCAGCACCGACGAGGTGATCGGATCACCCGTGTGGATACCGAGCTTCTTGTTGATCTTGTATCGACCGACGCGAGCCAGGTCGTAACGCTTCTCCTTGAAGAACAAGTTCTCCAGAAGGGTCTGCGCGCTTTCCTTGGTGGGGGGCTCGCCTGGTCGCAGCTTGCGGTAGATGTCGAGCAGCGCCTCGTCCGTGCCGGCTGTGTTGTCCTTCTCCAGCGTGGCCATCATGATTTCGGAGAAGCTGAACCGCTCGGTGATCTGCTCGGTCGTCCAACCCAGCGCCTTGAGCAGCACTGTGACCGGCTGGCGACGCTTGCGGTCGATGCGAACGCCGACCGTGTCGCGCTTGTCGACGTCGAACTCGAGCCACGCACCGCGACCCGGAATGACCTTCACACCGTGCAGGTCCTTCTCGGTCGCCTTGTCGATGTTGTGCTCGAAATACACACCGGGCGAACGCACGAGCTGCGACACCACGACACGCTCGGTGCCGTTGATGATGAATGTGCCCATCGACGTCATCATGGGGAAATCGCCCATGAAGACCGTCTGGCTCTTGATTTCACCAGTGTTGTTGTTGATGAATTCCGCGGTGACGAACAACGGCGCCGCGTAGGTCATGTCCTTGTCTTTGCACTCGTCGACCGACGCTTTGACTTCGTCGAAGCGGGGGTCCGAGAACGACAGCGACATGGAGCCCGAGAAGTCCTCGATCGGGGACAGCTCGGTGAGGATCTCCTCCAGTCCACCGGCAAGCGCGTTATCGCCGCGTGCTGCTGCACGCTCACGCCACGCCGGCGCACCGATCAACCACTCGAACGAATCAGTTTGGAGATCAAGGAGCCCTGGTACCTCCAAAGGCTCACGAATCTTTGCGAAAGAAACCCTCTTAGGGGCTCCGGGAATCCCGGTATTGGCCTTGGTCTGGCTAGAGACTGCCAAGATGCGTCCTTCCAGCACCTCACGCGGGCCGCGTAATCACGCGACCATCGCTCGTACCTGCTTGTTCCTGTGGGGCGAGTCGCTGGTGACTACCGAACGGAACTCGCCCACGACAACCAGGAAGTGACACTGAGAAGTGACACTTTCGGCAGTAGAGGTACGAGAGGTGGACAGGAGGCAGCCAGCGCAACGTCCAAACTTACACGCAAAGGTGCGCCATGTCGAGCGGCGCAGCAAAAGTAACACCCGAGCTGGGGTTCCGTGTGGCTACGACGCTGGTTGCCAGCCGCCAGACGAACAAACTCTAGCGTCGACGCACAGCCGCACGACCCGCGATTTCTCGCATGTTCTCGCCATTAGAGTGACGCTTCAACACCGCGCCGTCAAGACTTCTGGCGGCGTTTTACCCAATCTGTTCAGCAGAAACACATCACAACTCAGTTGGGAACAACTTCGGCGAGCAGCCACTTGTCGCCGACCTTCTCCATCCGCACGACCTGCGGGCCTTGCCTGCTTTCCACGGCGACACCGTCGCGGTCCACGCTCACGGCCACGAACACGATCACCTCGGCGCGGTCGCCGTCCAATGCCGTGACACCCACGTCGTCGACACGCGCGGTCGTGCTCGTGTGAGACTGAACCGCGAAGTCCTTTGTGGCATCGGCAGTCTTGTTGAACTCGTCCTTCATCTTGTCCGTGAAGACCTGGCTGCCCGCGTTGCGCCAGTCGTCGATCTTGTCGTATTTGTACTGGGCGAGAGTGACGATCGCATTCGCTGCCGCGGCCTTGACCTGCTCGGTCGCGGGGTTGTCGACGAAGGCCTCGTTGGTCACGTCGGCGCCCGGCCTGAAGTAGGCGACCAACGCGAAGACACCGAGGACGAGTGCGGCGCCCGCGAGAATCGCGGTGAGCCGCCAGTCACGCAAAGTTCGAGCCGGCGACGGCGCCGGCTCCGACTTCTTGTCTGGTTTGCGGAGCAGCACGCTCGGCGTCGGGGCGTCCTCGCCGTTGTCGACAACCCTGTCGACTGCGGGTCGGTTGGCCCCCGCGACCTTCGGACGACGACGCGGAGTCGACCGGTTCACGCGACGATTGGGCGGTGCCATCACCGGCCTCCTGGCTCGGTCGGTTGGGGCTCGGGTGTTGGCGTTGGCGTGGGTTGTGGCGTCGCAGGCACGTCGAGCGGCAGCGTTTCGAGCCGCGTCGCTTCGGAGGCCTTCCAGACACCGTCGACGGTCTCCAACTGGATCGTCATCGTGACGCGGTCCAAGAGGGCAGGCTGGTTCGCCCTCGTCGTCGACTGGTGCAGCACGACGAGCGCTTTCGCCGTCTCTTCATCGGAGTTCAGTTCGATGAGCGAGACGTTGGTGATCTCTTTGACGGCGAGGCTCGCTTGATTGGCGGTGATTGCTGTCTTGAGCGCTTCCTTGTTCGCGATGTACTCGTCCTTGAGCTTGCCCGTGACCGACGATTCGATGTTCCGGAAGCTGGCGTCGAGATCGGCCAGGTCGAAGGTGCTGATATTCAGCGCAGCACTCTGTGCCGCATCGAGTGCTTCCTCGCGCGCATGGGCCCGCGGCTTCTCCACAAACGCCGCGTGGGCCCAGCCGAATCCGAACCAACCGGCCGCAGCGAGGGCAATGAGCGCCAGCAAGGCCGCCAGCCCCGTCGCTGCGGGCAACAAGCTACCGCGCTTCACGCGCCCACCATACGTGCCGACGAAGGTTGATCGATTTCACCGCTTCGGAGTGATCCCCATCAACGTCGCCAGCTGGATAGCGATGGGCGAGAGATTGAGCTTGTCCGGGTCGACCTTCGGCCGGCTGTCCCACGGTTGCACCACGTCCGGGTCGGCGTACTTTGCCCGTTCACCGCCACGCACATCCGTGGGGTTGCCGAACGGCACGGTGCAGGTCGCGTCCTTGTTGAACGGAAAGTCGTCGCGCGTGTCGTCGAAGTTCGGGTTCTGCCGCTTCATTTCCTCGAGGATCGCCTGAGTGCCCTCGTAGCCCTTTGTGCAAGCCGGCGGGTTGTTGGTCTCCAAGACCAGCCCGAAATGCGTCGTACCGTCACCTGGGGCCGTCGCCGAGGCGCCGGTGGACAGTGCGGGCAAAAGCTGAAGCAGCGGTCGCAACGCGAAGCTGGTCGGCGCGATCGTGCGCAGTGTGTCGTGCAGATTGGTCAGGTCCTGCGTCAGCCCCGGACCGCTCTCGTCGAGCAGGCTGCCCGCCTGATCACTCGCGGCCAGCCCGGTGTCGATGAGGGTCCGGATGTCGGGATCGCTCGCACGCAGTTGCTGGGTCAGCAGCAGCAGTCCGTTGCTGAAGGTCCGAATCGAGTCGGCTTGGTCGGCCTGCGTCCCGAGTACGGTCCGGCCGTCGTGAATCAGCGCCAACGTCTGCGGCAACGCTTCGAGAGCGGAATCGGTGAAGGTGTTCAGCGAGTCGACGAGGATCTGCAGATCGTCACCCTTTGCGTTGAACGCGACGCCCAGTTCGTGGACCATCTCGCGCAGCTTGTCCAGCGGTACGGACCGCGCAAGGGTGTCGACGCTTGCGATCAGGTCCTCGACGGGGACGGGCGTCGACGCCTGTGCTTCCTTCTCGTCCTTGGGTTCGATGACCGATCCGGCTTTCAGGAAGGGCCCTTCGGAGGTGTCCGAGCGCAGGTCCACGTACTGCTCGCCGATCGCGGAGCGGTTCACCACGAACGCTTGAACGGCTGCCGGGATGTCCGGCCCGCCGGTGTCGAGCATCAGCGATACCGCCACGCCGTCGGCGGTCAGCGAGATATCGCCAACCCTGCCTACCGGAACACCGAGGAACGTCACTTCCGAATCGCGGTACAGCCCACCGGTCTGCGGGAACTTGGCCGTGACCTCGTACTGACCGAACCCGAGCAGATTGTCGAGGCGGACGTACTTGCCGCCGACGAACACGACGCCGAGCACTGCCACGATGACGAACGCGACGAGCTGATACCTGACGAGTTTGGACCTCATCGCGGCACCACCCCCAACTGGTCGAGTAACGCGGAGAACGGATCCTGGCCAGGAGCGGGAACGTTGCCGACCGCGGGCCGCACGACATTCGGCGCCAACGGCAGAAGCGAGATGGTCGGCCACCCCGGGCGCGGACCGTTGCCGTGGTAGTACGGATTGGTCGGATCGACGGGAACCGGTGGACCCACTGGGTCGACGTACACCGGGTCGGGCTTGCCGACGCCGAGGTTGCTCAGGGTCGTGCCGATCTGCAGGTCGACCGACAGCCAGGTGTTGACGTATCCGCCCGCGGTGCTTTCGAGTACCGAATCCGGGAACGGATAGGTCGGGATGAGCGGGAACGCCGTCACCAGATCAGGCGCTGCTTCGCCGAGAGCCTGCAGGGTCGGGCGCAACGCTCGCAGGTCGCGGATCAGATCGTTCTTCGAGGTGTTGATGACGTCGAAGCCGACCTGACCGAGGCGGTCGAGCTGGCTCAACATAGCGGTCAATTGCGGACGCTGTTCTTCGAGAATCCGAACGCCCTCGGGCAGCTCGTCGAGGATCTTGCCGATCTGATCGGTCTGCTCGCTGACCCGGCTCGCCAGCACGTCGAGCCCGTCGAGCGCACGCGTGATGTCGTCGACCTGCTCTTCCAGGCCGGACACCAGGGTGTTCGCCTGTTCCAGCAGCGACCGCAATTTCGACTCACGCCCACCGACCGCCTTGTTGACCTCGGTGATGATGGGCTGCAACTGGGCGACACCGCCACCGTTGAGCAGCAAGGACAACGCGCCCAATACTTGCTCGATATCCGTTGCGTGCCTGGTGTTTTCGATGTGAATGACGGAGCCGTCGTGCAGTTTCTCCGACGATGCGTCCTCCAGCGGGACCGTCAGCTCGATGAACTTCTCACCGAGCAGATTCGACTGCCGCACTTCCGCGCCCGCATTGCTCGGCACGTCGACGTTCCCGTTCAGCAGGACGGTCACGCTCGCGATCCAGCCGTCGCCACCTGTCGCGATCTTGTCGACTCGGCCGACGGGGACGCCGTCCAACTTGACCGCAGACTGCGGAACGAGGTCGAGGACGTCGTCGAACTGGATGTCGACCTTCATCGGATGGTCGCCGACGTCGGCGCCACCGGGCAGCGGGATGTCGTATACACCTTGCGAGCCGCACGCCGTTGCTACCAGCGCGGTCGCGCAGACGCTGAGTGCGGCGAGACGAGTGCGCTTCATCGGGTGCCGTCCGGAACTCGAGGGGACGGGATTGGCGGCACGGTGCCCGGAACGGGAGCTTGCTGCTGGTTGTCGTTGCTGAGAATGCCGAACGGCAGAATCAGCGTCGGAGTCTTCACGCCTGCGGTGATCTGATCGGTGATCGTCTTGCAGTTGTCCAGAATCGGTCGGAGCTGCCGACCGAGCGCTTCGAATTTGGGATCGCCAGGCTTGAGCTTGCCGAGGTCGAGCATCTTGCAGATCACCCCGAACGGTTCCTGCAGGTCCGGGAAGTCCGCGCGCATATCGAGCGTGCCGGATTCGGCGTTGTGCACGTTGACCAGGTTGCTCAGCGCCACCGGCATCACCGGCAACGCCTTGGCGATGTTGTCGCGCTGGTCGGCCAGGGTCTGCGTCAGCGTGACCAAACTGTTCGAGTTGGTTTCGATCAATGCGCGATTGTCGTTGATGAATCGCGCGACATCGCCGAGCGCGACGGAGAGCAGGTTGAGCGCCTCCCCGAGATTCTGCCGTTCACCCGCCAGGAATCCGCTCAGATCGGCCAGCTGGGCATTGAACGTACGAACCTGGTTGTCGTTGACTGCCAGCATCGTGACGAACGATTGCAGCGCTTTGATGGTGTCGAAAATGTCGCCGCGAGTGTCGGAGAGATAGCGCGCCGCTCGCGAGAGTTGGGTGATGCTGTCGCCCAGCGCTTGACCGTTTCCGCTCAGGTTCGCGGCACCCGTTTCGACGAGCTTCGAAAGCACGCCGTCCTTGTTGGCACCGTTGGGGCCGAGTGCGGTCGACAGCTCGGTGACGCTCTTGTAGAGCCGATCGACCTCGACGGGAGTTGCCGTGCGGTCGCGCGGGATGGTGGCAGTTCTGCCCATCTTCTCGCCACCGGAATACGCCGGGGTGAGCTGGATGAAGCGGTCCGCGACGATCGAGGGAATGATCTCGGCTGCTCTGGCGTCCGCCGGAATGTCGTACTTGCGGTCGATGGTCATCACGACCTTGACCTGGTCGCCCATCGGCTCGACGGAGTCGACTTCACCGACTGGCACGCCGAGCACACGAACATCGGAGCCTTCGTAGATCCCGACGCCGCTGTCGAAGTACGCGGTGATCTTCGTCGTCGTCGCCCACTGGAAGATCCACCAGGCGCCGCCTGCCAGCACGAGCGCGACGACCGTCGCAAGAGCGATCGGCACCCAACGCGAACGCTTGCCGGTGGTCTGCGGTTCCGTCATCAGTTACCCCCGATCGTTCGGATCGGATCCCGATAGCCGGGAATGTCGGGCAATCCTGGTGGCGTGAGGTTGACGATGATGGCGTCGAACCAGCGACCGGTGCCGAGGACGTTGGCGTAGATGTTGTAGAACGGCTTCGCCAATTCGAGAGTCTTGCTGAGGTTCGCCTGATTGGCGTTCAGGATGTCCACGGCCCCAGCGAGGTTGGTCAGCGCCGGACCGATCTGCGCCTCGTTGTCGGCGACGAACGCCGAGAGCTCCGAGGACAAGGCGCGGGTCGAGGTCAGCAGCTGGGAAATTGCCTGTTGCCGATAGTTGAGTTCGGTCAGCAACTCGCCGCCCGATTGGATCAGGCGCTCGAATTCGGCATTGCGGTCGGCGAGGATCTTCGTCGTCGTCTTGGTCGCGGCGAACAGTCGCTGCAGTTCCTGATCGCGTTTGGCGAGCGTCTCCGACAGTCGCTTCACGCCGTCGATCGACCCGCGGATCTCCGGTGGCGTTCCCGCAAATGCCTCGGTCAACACCTGCATGCTCGTTGCCAGCTTTGTGGTGTCGATGTCGTCCAAGGTTCGCGCCGCATCGCTGAACGCATCGACGACGTCGTACGGCGACGTCGTACGCGTGAGCGGTATCCGCGAGCTCGGGTCCGCAGTCTCGGTGCCGCGCGGATCGAGGCCGAGGTACTTCTGGCCGAGCAACGTCTTGATCTGGATGGACGCTGTGGTCTCGTTGCCGATCCACGTGTCCTTGGTCCTGAAATCGACGAGCACCTTGTTTCCGTCGAGACGCACATCGGTGACTTTGCCGACCTTGACGCCTGCGACTCGAACTTCGTTGCCCACCTTGAGCCCAGCGGCTTCCTTGAACTCGGCCGTGTACTTCGTGCCTGCGCCGATGATCGGCAGGGAGTCGAGGAAGAACGCGGACATCGTGACCAGCAGAACCAGGACGATGCCCAACGCACCGGTGGCGGCAGGACTACGACGGTGTCGAATGCGATCGGTCATCGGCCCGCCTCGTTGTGGCAGCGAGTTGCGGAGTTCGTGTAGATCGGCTGGTTGATCGTCGGCAGTCCCGCGGGCAGATTCAGCTGCGGCGCGCCGTTGTCGCCGGCACCGGCGACGATGTCGATTCCGCAGAGATAGAACTGGAACCACGAACCGTAGCTACCGACTCTGCCGAGCCGCTCCATTTTCAGGGGCAGGTTCGTGAGGGCATCGTTGACCTCGTCGCGACGGTTGACGAGTTCGCCGGTGAGCTGACTGAGACCAGCGATGGAGCCCTGCAACGACGGCCGGGTCGGCACCAGCAAATCTGCTGTGGCGCTCGTGAGGTCGGACAGTGACTGGACCGAACTTCCCACGGTGTTGCGGTCTGCCGCGAGCCCGCTGACCAGACGCTCGGTCTTGATGATCATGTCGTTGAGCTCGTCGTCGCGCTGATTGACCGTCTCCAGAATCGTGGTCAGGTTCTTGATCAGCGAGCCGATCACCGCATCTTTGTCGGCGATCTTGTTCGTCAGCTTCGACGCGTTCGACACCAGGTCGGCGATGGTGCCGCCCTCCCCTTGGAAGACTTGAATGATCTCGCCGGACAAGTTGTTGACGTCGTCGGCGCTGAGGGTTTGGAAGAGCGGCCTAAAACCGTTGAACAACAAGGTCAGATCGACCGCGGGCGTCGTCTTGTCCAACCCGAGCGTGGAACCTTCGTTGATCTTGAAGCCCTGCGGACCGGAATCTTGACTCAACGCGATGTAGCGCTGGCCCACGAGGTTCCGGAACTTGATCGTGGCGTGGGTCGTCGACGGCAGCCAGTCGCGGTCGTCGAGAGCGAACTCGACTTCTGCCTCGGCGGGCTTGCCGTCCTTATGCTGATCGACGATCGAGATCTTGCGTACCGAACCAACCCGTACGCCGGCGATCCGAATCTCGTCACCGGGATTGAGCGACGTGACATCGGTGAACCGCGCTTTGAACGTGGAGCCGCCACCACCGCTGGAGTTCGCGATGGTGAATGCGAGCATTCCGGTCGCGAGAACGGTGACGATGACGAAGATTCCCAGCTTGATGAGCGGTGCGGCGAGACTCTTCATTTCATCCTCACCTCACTCCCCCGCAATGCCGGCGCGCCGAACAACAAGGTCCATTGCGGAATGTCTTGCGGCGCTATGCCGGTCGCCGCACCGTAGACCATCGACAGCGTCTCGTGCTCCGCGGTCGACCCTGAGAAGTCGGCAGGAACGAGCGAGAACTGCGGGACAGCCATTGTCGGGACGTCCCCGCCCGGGTTCCTGCTCGGAGGCTGGTACGAGCCGTCGTTGTTGGCGCCCCCCGGATACTGACCGGCGTCGACTCCGAGCGGCGCCTCCGGCGCGCACTGCGGTCCGCGAGTGTCGAGGAACCGAGGTTCGTCCTGGTTCGGCAGGTATTTCCCCCGAGTGTTGACGACCTCGATGGTCACGCGCGACCCCGGAAACTTCGAACCCTTGCCCAGGATCTCGTCGGTGCGTGGCTTGATGGCAGCGAAGTTGCGCAACGTGCAGGTGAAGGTCGGCGAGTAGGTCGCGAGCAACTCGAGCGCTTCGCGAGAGTCCGCCGCGATGTCGACGATGTTGTCGCGGTTGGCAGCGAGGAAGTCCGTCGCCGTGCTTCCTGTCGAGGTCACCGAGGCGAGGACCGCATCGATCTGGGACCGGCGTTCGACGATCGTCGCGTTCGTCGTCCGCAAATTGTCGAGCGCTTCGACCAGCTGCGGCGCCGCGTCGGAGTAGGTCTGTGAGAACGTAGCAAGGCTGCGCAGCGATTCCTGCAGGTTGGGCATCTCGGTGTTGATGCCTGCAAAGATCGTGTCGAGACGCTCGATGGTCGTGCCCAGTTCCTCACCGCGGCCGTCGATCGCTTTCGCGACCGCACTCAACGTGGTCATGAGATCTTGCGGCGGAATTGCCTGCAGCAATGGCAAGACACTGTCGAGAAGTCGGTTGAGCTCGATGGCATTACCGCTGCGGTCCTGCTCGACAACGGAGTCCGACGTCAAGTGGTCGCCACTTCCGGCCGACGTTCCGGGCGGAATGATCAGCGAGACGTAGCGTTCGCCGAACAACGTCTTCGGCAGGAGCCGAGCAGTCACGTTCGCCGGAATTTGATCTGCCTTGTCCGGATCGATAGCCATGACCGCGTGGACCTTGCCACCCTCCGGCTTCGTCGAGCGCACCTCGCCGACCGTAAGTCCGCGCACCTTCACGTCAGCATGCTTGGGCAACGAGTTGCCGACCGTATCGGTCACGAGACCGACTTCGACGACATCCTTGAACGTCTTGTTGTACATCGCTATCGAACCCCACACGAACAACGCGAGGACCAGGAAGAACGAGACTCCCAGGACCCGTTTGCGCAGGTTCGACGGCGTGTGGATCATCCCGATACCCGAACGGTCGTCGTCGTTCCCCAAATCGCCAAACTGAGGAAGAAGTCGAGAATGTTGACTGTGACGATGGCCGCGCGCACCGCCCGCCCGACCGCGACGCCCACGCCCGCCGGACCGCCCGTGGCGTGAAAACCGTAATAGCAGTGGATCAAGATGATCACGAAGGCGAAGATGAGCACCTTCAAGAACGAATACAACACGTCTTGCGGTGGCAAGAACCCGTTGAAGTAGTGGTCGTAGGAACCGCTCGATTGGCCGTTGAAATAGATGCTGATCGCTCGCGACGCCAAGAACGATGCCAATAGTCCGACGATGTAGAGCGGGATGACGGCGATGAAGCCGGCGATCATGCGGGTCGTGACCAGGAACGGGATACCTGGAACTGCCATGACTTCCAGGGCGTCGATCTCTTCGGAGATTCGCATCGCACCGAGTTGCGCAGTGAAACCGCAACCGACAGTCGCCGACAGGGCGAGCGCGGCGACGAGCGGCGCGATCTCGCGCGTGTTGATGTAGGCGCTCAGGAAGCCCGTGAGGACCGAACTACCGAGCTGGTCCAGTGCGGCGAAACCCTGCAGTCCGACGACCACGCCGACCGAGCCCGACATCAGAAGGATCACGCCGACCGTTCCGCCGATGACCGCGAGCGCGCCGCTTCCGAACGTCACCTCGGCCAGCAGCCGAAGCAACTCTTTGGGGTAACGGTGCAAAGTTCGTGGTGTCCACGCGATGGTCCGCGAGTAGAACGACATCTGCTCGCCCGCGCGGTCGATGATCCCGAGCGGAGCCCGGACGATCTTGCGGGTCGCGTGCGCGGCGCGACTGGCCGTTGTCGTCACGACTCATGCCCCCTTCGCCGGAACAACCTGCAGGTAGATCAAGGTCATGACGAGGTTGGCGAAGAACAGGACCAAGAACGTGATGACGACGGACTGGTTAACCGCTTCGCCGACGCCTTTCGGCCCGCCTTTGGGATGCAGACCCTTGTAGGCGGCGATGACGCCCGCAATGACACCGAAGATCGCGGCCTTGATCTCACCGATCCATAGGTCCGGCAGCTGCGCCAACGCCGAGAACGACGCCAGGTACGCGCCAGGTGTGCCGCCTTGCAGAAGCACATTGAAGAAGTAGCCGCCCATGATGCCGACGACGGAGACGAGGCCGTTGAGCAACAGCGCCACCAGCACCATGCCGAGGACACGCGGTACGACGAGCTTGTGAACCGGGTCGACGCCCAGCACCTCGAGCGCGTCGATCTCCTCACGGATTGTGCGTGACCCCAGGTCGGCAGCGACAGCGGACCCGGCAGCGCCCGCGATGATCAGCGCGGTGATGACCGGGGCGGCCTGCTGCACCGTTGCCAATACACTTGCCGCGCCCGTGAACGACTGCGCACCCAGCTGCTGGATCAGCGAACCGATCTGCAACGCGATAACTGCGCCGAACGGTATGGACACCAGTGCGGTCGGCAGAATCGAGACGCTCGCGATGAACCACGACTGCTCGATGAACTCACGAAATTCGAACGGCCGCTTGAACGTCTTACGGGCAACGTCGATGAACAGGGCAAAGATGTGACCGGCTTGAGCGAGCCCGCCATTGATCGGTCGGAGAATGCTGGCTCGCGCCTTGCTCGCCATTCCCCGTTGCCCTAGAGGTGCTTATGCGGAGTGGTAACACCCTCGTCGTAGCCGCCGTCGTCGTAGCCGCGATGCGATCCGCCGCTGCCCTCGTATGCGGGGAGGACTTCGGTGCGATCGTCGTCGTCTTCGGCACTGCTGTCCAGATCGTTCTGGATAGCAACCTGAGCGGCATGCGGAAGGGTGTGCATGATCTCGCGGACGCGGTCCTGGCGACGCTTGATCGCCTGGCGAGGCGGCATGCCGGGAGCAGCCTTCATCTGCGGAACGATGCCTTCGACTTCCTCGACACCGCCTGCATGGTGGCCCGCTTCGACCATCGCCTGCTCTTGCGCCATCTGCGCTTCGTCTTTTTCTTCCGACATACCGATCGGGCCGATCATCCGACCGTTGAGGAACTGCTTCACGACCGGCTCGTCGCTGGTCAGCAGCACCTCACGCGGTCCGAACATGACCAGGTTGCGACGGAACAGCATGCCGATGTTGTCGGGCACCGTACGGGCGAGGTTGATGTTGTGCGACACGATCAGGAACGTCGCATCGATCTGCGCGTTGATGTCGAGGAACAACTGGCTGATGTAGGTCGTACGAACCGGATCCAGACCGGAGTCGGGCTCGTCGACGAGGATGATCTGCGGATCGAGCACGAGGGCGCGGGCGAGACCGGCGCGCTTGCGCATACCACCGGAGATTTCGCCCGGCAGCTTGTTCTCGGCACCGAGAAGGCCCACCAGCTCAAGCTTCTCCATCACGATGCGCTTGATCTCGGACTCGTTCTTCTTCGTGTGCTCACGAAGCGGGAACGCGACGTTGTCGAACAAGTCCATCGAGCCGAACAGCGCGCCGTCCTGGAACAGCACACCGAACAGCTTGCGGATCTCGTAGAGCTCTTTGTTCGAGCACGTCGTGATATCGGTGCCATCGATGTAGATGTGGCCCTGCTCGGGCATCAACAAACCGATGAGGCACTTCAAGAAGACCGACTTGCCGGTACCGGACGGACCGACCATGAGGCTGACCTCACCCGGCGGAATCGTCAGAGTGACGTTCTGCCAGATATTCTGGCGACCGAAAGACTTAGTTATGTTTTCGGTTCTAACTTCGGCGCCCACAGAAAACCTCCACACTCGAACAGACCGATCCCGCTGTGCGTTGGGCCACTGTATCGCATGGATGTGGGTGGTGTGACACACCTCTGTAACCCGCAACAAAAGCGAAAGCGGGCGGTCCTTTCGGACCGCCCGCCTTGTTTCCGTAATTGATACGGAATGCTGTCGAAATTACTTGACCGAAACCTTGGCGCCGGCCGCTTCGAGCTTCTCCTTGGCTGCGTCTGCAGCTTCCTTCGCAACCTTCTCGAGGATTGCCTTCGGAGCGCTCTCGACGAGGTCCTTGGCTTCCTTCAGGCCGAGGCCCGAAACGATCTCGCGGACGACCTTGATGACCTGGATCTTCTTCTCGCCTGCGCCCTCGAGGACGACGTCGAACTCGTCCTGCTCTTCTGCGGCTTCGGCGGCGGCCGGGGCTGCGCCTGCGGCTGCAACGGCAACCGGAGCAGCAGCGGTGACCTCGAAGACCTCTTCGAACTTCTTCACGAACTCCGAGAGCTCGAGCAGGGTCAATTCCTTGAACGCGTCGAGCAGCTCGTCAGTGCTGAGCTTTGCCATAGTGGCGGTCCTTCCTGGGTAAGTACTTGATGGGGTTGTACGTGATGCGCGTGTGCGAATCAGCTTTCGGCGGGAGCATCTTCGACTGCGTCGGCAACAGCCGGCGCATCCACGGGTGCATCTGCAGTTTCTTCAGCAGCCCGCTTCTCCTGCAAAGCGGCAGCCAGTCGTGCAACCTGCGAAGCAGGTGCGTTGAACAGCTGCGCGGCCTTGACCAAGTTGCCCTTCATCGCGCCGGCGAGCTTGGCCAACAGAATTTCGCGGGATTCGAGATCCGCGATTCGGTTGACCTCGTCCACGGACAGCGAATGGCCGTCCATGTAGCCGCCCTTGATGATCAACGCCTTGTTGTCCTTCGCGAAGGCTTTGATCGCCTTCGCTGCGTCGACCGGCTCGCCATTGATGAATGCAATGGCGGTCGGACCGACGAACAGGTCGTCGAGGCCTTCGATGCCAGCTTCAGCAGCGGCACGCTTGACCAGGGTGTTCTTGGCGACGGAGTAGCTGGCGTTCGGCCCGAGCGCGCGTCGCAGATCGGTCAACTTGCCGACGGACAAGCCACGGTATTCCGTGACAACCGCCGCGGTGGAGCCCTTGAACTGCTCGGTGATCTCCGCTACCGCGGTGATCTTCTCAGCCTTTGCCATACTTCGCCTCCTCTCAGAGGGTCATATCGTTCTGGACCCTGCCCTACCCAGAGGACTCTCCTGAAAAAAGCGAAAGCCCCGGTGCAGGAAGCACACGGGGCACAAGAGGAAGCAAACCGCACATCGAAATCTGCGTTGTACATCCACTACCGCGATCTCCTGCGTAGGTCGCCGGGAAAATCCCGAACCTTCGACGGCAGTTCTTGCGAACTCCGTGACCGACGGTCTTGGGTAGAACGTGATTGGGTGGTTTTCGATATCTCGAAGACCGCGGTCTAGAGTACGCGACGATCCCATGAACTGCCAAAACGAGGGAAGTGCGATGGCCAGAGAGATCCGGACCGGTGTCGCCGACGCGAACGGAATCAAGCTCGCATACGAGGATCTCGGCAACCCCGACGATCCCGCCGTCGTGTTGATCATGGGCTTCAGCGCACAGCTCACGCAGTGGCCGCTCGCGTTCTGTGACCGGATCGTCGAGCAGGGCTATCGAGTGATCCGCTTCGACAACCGCGATATCGGTTTGTCGACGAAGCTGAACGGCACTCGAGTGGACGGCAGTCGCGCACTCCGAGTGGCCAAGTTCGCGCTCGGCCGACCGAGCCAGGTCCCGTACTCGCTCCTGGACATGGCACAGGACACCATCGGACTGATCGACTACCTCGGCCTTGCAAAGGTGCACGTCATCGGCGCCTCGATGGGCGGGATGATCGCCCAGATTCTCGCTGCACAGCACCCGCAACGCGTCCACTCGCTCGGAATTCTGTTCTCCAGTACCAACCAACCGTTCCTTCCGCCAGGCGATCCCCGAATCCTTCGGTACATGCTCGGCGGACCCGGCCGTGACGCCGAACGAGAAGAACGGATCGCATTCTCGGTCCAGCTGCTCAAGATGCTCAACGGCAAGAAGCACAAGTTCTCCGATGACGAGCTGCACTCGATCGTCGCCGCGGACTTCGATCGCGACTACTCACCCGCCGGCATCGTGCGCCAACTCAATGCCACGCTGGGCACCGGAAGTGTGCTCGGTTACAGCAAGCGAATCACCGCGCCGACCGTCGTGGTGCACGGAACCGACGACGGGTTACTGCGCCCCGCGGGCGGCAAAGCGGTCGCACGGGCGATCCCGCGATCCTCGCTGCACCTCGTCGAGGGAATGGGCCACAGCATTCCCGACAGCGTGATTCCCGAGCTCGCAGAGCTCTACCTGGCGAACATCCAGCGGTTCTCGTAGCTGGCGCTACTCCTCGACGATTTCCGCGTCGTCGACCTGGATCACGATGTCTTCGCGCTCACTCGACACGGTCCGGACCGTCGGCGTCGGACGCCGTCGTATCCCAGGCATCTTCATCGCCAGATCCTTCAACGGCTCCACCGCAACGGACAGGACCTGAGCAGATTCGTCGATGGCCTTGATCGGGCGGTCCATCGACTCGATGACCGGCCCGATCTTCGCAATCGTCTCCATCACATCGGACAGCTTGTCGAGGATGCCGTCCTCGGCGACAAGCTGCTCGATCAGCCCCTCCTTGGCGAGCAGCCGATCGATGATGCCGCCCTCTTCCAGCATCCGATCGATCGCGCCCTCTTGAGCGAGCAGGCGATCCACCGGACCGTTCGGCGCCATGATCCGATCGACCGGACCACCCGGCTCGATCATCCGGTCGAGCGCTCCCCCTGGCGCGGTGAGCCTGGCGAGCACGCCATCTTCTTCCAGAACCCGATCGACGATCCCGCCCGGTGCGAGGGCCTTGCCAAGCGGGCGATCTTCCGCGGTGAGGTCCGAAACCTGGTTTGCGAAACGCGTCGGCCCCTGCGGATCGACGAGCTTCGCGACACCGATGCTCGCCTCACCGAACGCAACAGCGACACGGAATGGAAATGTCACAACGTCGAAAAGACCCATGATCGAAGACCCTACTGGAATGCGAAGGCCGGTACGGATCAAGATCCGTACCGGCCGTCACAACTACGTCAGCGGATATTTATGCCGCGTCATGCTCGTTCGGCAAGCATCACTCGTTGTCCTCGAGGAGGTTGCGCGTGCGGTTCGGATCCACCGGGATGCCCGGTCCGGTGGTCGTCGACACGGTGACCTTCTTGAGGTAGCGACCCTTCGCGGTGGCAGGCTTGGCCCGCAGCACCTCGTCGATCGCAGCGCCGTAGTTCTCGACGAGCTTCGCATCGTCGAACGACGCCTTGCCGATGACGAAGTGCAGGTTGGCCTGCTTGTCGACACGGAAGTTGATCTTTCCGCCCTTGATCTCGTTGACGGCCTTCGTGACGTCAGCGGTCACGGTGCCGGTCTTCGGGTTCGGCATCAAGCCACGCGGTCCGAGGACGCGGGCGATACGGCCGACCTTGGCCATCTGGTCCGGGGTCGCAATAGCTGCGTCGAACTCGAGCCAGCCGCCCTGAATCTTGGCGATCAGATCTTCTGCGCCGACCTCGTCAGCGCCTGCTGCAACTGCCTCGGCCGCCTTCTCGCCGACCGCGAACACGATGACTCGTGCCGTCTTACCGGTGCCGTGCGGAAGGTTGACGGTGCCACGCACCATCTGGTCGGCCTTGCGGGGATCGACGCCGAGTCGGAGCGCAACCTCGACGGTCGCGTCCATTTTCTTCGAGGACGTCTCCTTCGCGAGGCGCGTCGCCTGCAGCGGGGTGTACAACTTGTCCGCGTCTACCTTCTCGGCAGCCGCGAGATATGCCTTGCTTCGTTTTGCCATGTCTACCTGTCCTAATTTCTTGGTTCAGATGTGGTTAGCGAGCCTGGCCGGCTCTCCCACACGTTTCTTGTTCAACTACGCGTCGACGACGGTGATTCCCATCGAGCGCGCTGTGCCGGCGATGATCTTTGCCGCTGCGTCGATGTCGTTCGCGTTGAGGTCTTCCTGCTTGGTCTTGGCGATTTCGCGCACCTGGGCCATCGTCACCTTGGCGACCTTGGTCTTGTGCGGCTCACCGGAACCCTTGGGCACACCGGCTGCCTTGAGGAGCAGTCGGGCGGCTGGCGGCGTCTTCAGCTTGAAGTCGAAGGTGCGATCCTCGTAGACCGAGATCTCGACCGGCACGACGTTTCCGCGCTGCGACTCGGTCGCTGCGTTGTACGCCTTGCAGAACTCCATGATGTTGACGCCGTGCTGACCGAGCGCAGGTCCGACCGGCGGGGCGGGGTTCGCCATGCCTGCCTGGATCTGAAGCTTGATAATTCCGGCGAGCTTCTTCTTCTTCTTGGGGGGCATCTGTCTGTGTTCCTTGTTGCTGGATTGTATTGCTCGGGTGTGTAGTACTGCCCTACGTCAGATCTTCGCGACCTGCGTAAAGCCCAACTCGACCGGAGTTTCCCGGCCGAAGATCGAGACGAGGACCTTGAGCTTCTGCTGCTCGGCATTGACCTCGCTGATGCTTGCCGGCAACGTCGCGAACGGTCCGTCCATGACCGTGACCGACTCGCCGACCTCGAAATCGACCTCGATGACGGACTTGCTCGACGCCGCCGCAGCCGCCTCGCCCGTGCCGCCGGACGCCGCAGCCGCCTTCTTCTGCTGACCCTGCGGGAGCAGGAACTTCACGACATCGTCGACCGACAGCGGCGACGGACGCGAAGTCGCGCCGACGAAGCCCGTGACACCAGGCGTGTTGCGCACTGCGCCCCACGACTCGTCGTTGAGGTCCATCCGGACGAGGATGTAACCAGGCAAAACCTTGCGGTTGACCTGCTTGCGCTGTCCGTTCTTGATTTCGGTGACCTCTTCGGTCGGCACTTCGACCTGGAAGATGTAATCACCGACGTCGAGGTTCTGCACGCGAGTTTCGAGGTTGGCCTTCACCTTGTTCTCGTAACCGGCGTAAGAGTGGATCACGTACCAGTCGCCGGGTGCGCGGCGAAGCGCAGCCTTCATCTCGGCAACTGGGTCGACCGGTGCTTCCGCCTCGGTCAAGACGGTTTCACCCGTCTCGAGCTCCTCGGCCGAGGCCTCACCGTTCTCCGGGTTGGTCACTGGGCACTCTCTTCCTTCGAATCAAGAATTGTCACAAGCAAACTGGTCGCGCATACGGCTGGGCTAGCCGAAGAGCCACGAAACACCCTTGATGAAAGCCAGATCCAAGCCGCTGATGAAGGCGACCATGAAGATCACGAACACAAGGACCACGCTCGTATAGGTGATCATCTGCTTGCGATTGGGCCAGATCACCTTGCGCAGTTCTGCGATCACTTCCCGCAGGAACCGCCGCAGACGTTTGAAGATATTTTCCTGCTTCTGCTTGCTTGCAGCAGCCGCGGCCTGCGATCTCGTAGGACGAGTGGCAACCTTCGTTGCTCCTGCGTCACTACCGGCGCGGGAGCGACGGGCCGAACGCTTACCGCTCGGCCTACTCGCCGCGGCTTCGCCCTCGTCCGTCGAGTCGGCGTCGCTCGACTCGGCGTCGGTCACGTCGGCATCGACGGAGTCGTCAATCTCCGTATCGCCGTCGCGCTTGTCGCGCTCGTCGCTCACCGTCATCCTCTCCGTCGCTGGCATAAGGGGCAGGGGCGACAGGACTTGAACCTGCAACCTGCGGTTTTGGAGACCGCTGCTCTGCCAGTTGAGCTACGCCCCTTCGGCCGGTCTCGACACAGCGATCAGAACAACATTGATCGACGAGAGCCGGCCATTCTGCGATTACATGACATGCGCGCCACCCTCAGCGGCAAACGAACCCGCCGCAGGGCAGCGCGCAGCGCTGAGTAAACCCAGAAATCTCAGTGTACTTCACTGCCCGCTTACGACCGAAATCGCCGGTCACGCAAGCTGGACCTTGGCGGTCGCCCGCCCGAAAATCCGCCGACCGCCGCACATCGCGACCATGGCAATGACAGCCGTCTTGGTCTCTTCGTCCATCGACTTGATCTTGCCGGTGAACTCGATCTCAGCGGCTTTGTGTGGGTCGACGTAGACGGGGCTGGTGAAGCGAACGCTGTAATCCTTGACAGCGCCCGGGTCGCCCAGCCACGACGTGATGAATCCGCCGCCGAGGCCCATGGTCAGCATCCCGTGGGCAACGACGTTCTCCATCTCCACCATCTTCGCGACTTCGTCGCTCCAGTGGATGGGATTCGCGTCGCCGGAGACACCCGCGTAGTTGACCAGGTCGCCGCGCGTGAGCCGCACGGTCCGCGGCGGGAGCTCGTCTCCGACGCTGACATCGGCAAAATTCGGCGCGTGCTTGCTCGGCGGCACGACGGGCAGGGCTGCGTCCACCTGCTTGACCGGAATGTTGGGCGCCGAACGCGGAACATGATCGGGCTCTTCGTCGCCGATGCCGTGCATCAGGATGTCTTTGATCGTCGCCGCGATCGACTCGTCGATCTCGACGTTGCTGCGGCCCGCGAGCGTCGTGTACGTCGTCTGGACCAACTCGTCGTTCTGATCGGTCACGATGTTCTTCGTAACGATCAGATCGGCGCCGCCGGGGGCGCGCCGGAACGAGTGCAGAAAGACGTCGCAGACCAGCTGGTCGCCAGCTTTGATCGGCCGGTGAAATTCCAGGACCTGATCGGTCTGCATGATCTGGCTGAGGTCGTAGCCGGTGACCACTGTTTCGAAGAGCCGGCGCTGCGCCAGGATTCCCACCAGGGAAATGAAGGTCAGCGGCGCGACGAGACCGTCGTGGCCGAACTCCAAAGCCTTGTCCTCGTCCCAATGGACGGGGTGGTAATCCTGGACCGCGCGCGCGTACTCGCGAACCTTTTCTCGACCGACCTCGTAGTAGTCGTCGACGCGATAGTGGTGTCCCACCATCGCCTCGGCGTGCGCCGCTGGGTCGAAGGGTGCGGTCTCCTGATCCGAAACGTCGGTGTTGGTCACCTGGAAAATGTACCTATCTACCCAGGACCGCACCCCGCGAGGTGCGGCGTGTCGATCTCCTCACGTGTGATCGGTCGAGGCGGAGGCGACTGACGCGACCCCGCGCGGAGTCGACTAGCGCGACTCGCGGTGCGCCCGATGAGTGCCGCAGTTCGGGCAGAATTTCTTCAGCTCGAGGCGATCAGGATCGTTGCGACGATTCTTCTTCGTGATGTAGTTGCGGTGCTTGCACTCCGTGCACGCCAAGGTGATCTTGGGGCGGACGTCGGTGGAGGAGGCCACTGGATGCCTTCTTTCGGGTCTTGGTTCTGATCGGGCTCGATCAGATCGTTCATGTTGTAGCGATGGCCGGACTTGAACCGGCGACACAACGATTATGAGTCGTTTGCTCTACCGACTGAGCTACACCGCCTTGGTGTCGAGGGCCACACGGCAAGTGCAGCACCACAATCCAGCGAGCCCCCTAACGGAATCGAACCGTTGACCTTTTCCTTACCATGGAAACGCTCTACCGACTGAGCTAAGGGGGCATGGCTACGTCCGCAGCGCGGAATCTCCCAGCATACTCGGAAACTTCTGCGACGCGATGAAGCCTTCAAGAGGGTACACAGAGCGGGCGATCGAATCCAAACCGCCTGGAAAGCGAAATGCCCCGCAACCGGCTGAACAGCTGGTCACGGGGCATTTCCTTGCTGTGGCAGGTGTAGGATTCGAACCTACGTAGGCGTAAGCCGACGGATTTACAGTCCGCTCCCATTGGCCGCTCGGGCAACCTGCCGGTTGCGATCAGAGCGAGTCTGACGCGCTCAGCAGAATACAACGCACCCACACTGATTGTGCAAACCGGGTGGTCGTGGCCCTGACCGAGCGCGATAACGTCTGTGCGGCGGGGATGAACACAAAACTGATCGAGGAGCTGGAAGTGGCCGATTCGTCATTCGATGTCGTGAGCAAGGTCGACCGGCAGGAGGTCGACAACGCGCTGCATCAGGCAGGCAAAGAGCTGTCGACCCGCTACGACTTCCGCGGCACCGGCGCCAGCATCGAATGGTCCGGTGACGAAGTGATCGTTCTCACGGCCGAAGCAGAGGAGCGGGTGAAAGCCGCGCTCGACGTCTTCAAGGAAAAGCTCATTCGCCGCGACATCTCGCTCAAGGCCTTCGACGCAGGCGAGCCCGTGCAGTCGGGGAAGATCTACAAGATCACCGGAACCCTTGTGCAGGGAATCACCTCCGAGAACGCGAAGAAGATCTCGAAGAAGATCCGCGACGAAGGCCCCAAGGGCGTCAAGGCGCAGATCCAGGGCGAAGAGCTACGCGTGAGCAGCAAGAAGCGCGACGACCTTCAGGCCGTCCAGGCGCTGCTGCGCAGCGAGGACTTCGGCATCGCCTTGCAGTTCGTCAACTACCGGTAGCAGCCCAACCCCCTTGTGAGTCCTTTAGGAGTCCCTGGACTCCTAAAGGACTCACAAGGGGCCGTTGGCCAGCGCTTCGAGGCGGGCGATTCGGTCGGCCATGGGTGGGTGCGTCGAAAAGATCCGCGAGATACGTTCACCGCCACGGAACGGGTTGGCGATCATCATGTGCGACTGGGCCGCCAACTTCGGCTCGGGCGGCAGCGGCGCCGCAGCCACGCCGAGTTCCAGTTTCCGGAGCGCGGATGCCAGCGCCAACGGATCGCCGGTGAGCTCGGCGCCGGACTGATCGGCTTGATACTCCCGGGATCGCGATACCGCGAGCTTCACGACGGTCGCCGCAATCGGGCCCAGCAGCGACACCAGCATGATCTCGAGGATGTTCGGTCCTCCGTTCCCCCGACCGAACATCGAGGCGAATACGGCGAGATTCGCGAGGCCGGAGATCACCGCCGCCATCGCGCCCGCGACCGACGCGATCAAGATGTCGCGGTTGTAGACGTGGGACAACTCGTGCCCGAGCACAGCGCGAAGTTCGCGCTCGTCGAGGATCTGCAAAATGCCACTGGTGCAACACACCGCTGCATGCCTCGGACTGCGTCCGGTCGCGAAGGCATTCGGCGCATTCGTGGGGCTGATGTAGAGGCGCGGCATCGGCTGATGCGCGATCGTCGCCAGCTCCCGCACGATCCGGTAGATCACCGGCGCCTCTACCTCGGTGATCGGCTGGGCCCGCATCGCACGCAGGGCCAGCTTGTCGCTGTTGAAATACGCGTACGCGTTCATCGCGACAGCGAAGACGATCGCACCGATCAGAATGGTCGGACTACGAAAGATCGCACCGATGCCGACGATCAGCGCCGACATACCCACTAGCAGTGCGAACGTTTTCAATCCATTGGCATAGCCGTGCACGCGATGCCTCTTCTCGTCAGGGCCAGGCGCCTTCCACGTTACGCGGCGGACAGCCTCAGCCGACCCGTTCGATCGTGTAGTCCACCAGCCGTTTCAGCGCCTCGTTACCGACGCCTTGAGGCAGGAGTGCAAGCTCAGCCCGTGCGAGATCGGCATAGCCGGCGAGCTTCTCCTTCGCGAGCAACATGCCCTGCGATTGGCGCAACAGTTTCAGAGCTTCCTCGACGTCCTCATCGGAATCGATGGGACCGGAGAGCAGCTGACGCAACCGGTCTCCCCCGGTGCCCTCTTCGCGCAGCGCGTACAGCACCGGCAAGGTGTGTACGCCCTCACGCAGGTCTGTGCCGGGGGTCTTGCCCGATTGCTCGGAGACCGAGGAAATGTCGATGATGTCGTCGGAGATCTGGAACGCTGTCCCGACAGCGTCGCCCAACCGCTCCAACCGGGCGACATGTTCGGCATCGGCGCCGGAGAAAGTGCCCCCGAACCGGCCGGACGCTGCGATCAACGATCCGGTCTTCTCCCAGACGACGCGCAAGTAGTGCTCGACGGGATCCTGCATTTCCTTGACGCCGATGGTCTCGCGCATCTGCCCGGTGACCAGCTCGGCGAAGGTCTCGGCGATGATGCGGACCGCTTCGGGACCGAGCGTCGAGACCAGACGCGACGCGTGGGCGAACAGGTAGTCGCCTGCAAGGATCGCGATGCTGTTGCCCCACCGTGAGTTCGCGCTCGGGGCCCCGCGACGCATGGATGCTTCGTCCATCACATCGTCGTGGTACAGCGTCGCAAGGTGCACCAATTCGACGACGGTGGCTGCGGTGACGATGCCTGGGTCGTACGGTTTCGGCCCGAGTTGGGCGGTCAGGATCGTGAAAAGTGGGCGAAACCGCTTGCCACCCGCTTTCGCGAGATGGAGGGCCGCCTCCGTGAGGAAATCCTCGCCGTCCGACAACTCGTCGACGAGAAGTTTCTCGACACGCTCCAGCCCGTCGCGGACCTTCGCAGCAAGCTGCGGATCGACGAGATCCACGCCTGCAACGACCGTGCTCTCTTCCTCCACTGTCCCGGTGCCCATTCCTTCTGTCAGTGACGCGTTCGGTACCACGGTATTGAACCTAGCGGTAACGCTCCATTCCGGCTCATCGCGTCGGCTCAACGCACGACCCTTTGCCGGAACTGTCAAGATGGAACCATGTTGACCCAGGATGTCGCACACGAGCCCGCACCCGTGCCTGCGCACACCGATGTGCTGGTCATCGGCGCCGGACCTGCGGGTTCTGCAGCTGCCGCCTGGGCGGCACGTAGCGGTCGCGACGTGGTCCTCGCTGATTCAGCGGTGTTTCCACGCGACAAGACCTGTGGCGACGGACTCACACCGCGAGCGATCGCCGAAATCGACCACCTCGGGCTCGGCGACTGGGTCCGGCAGCGGACCGTCAATCACGGGCTCCGCCTGGCCGGATTCGGCCGCGAAGTCGAGCTGCCGTGGCCGGGTGGGTCGTTGCCGACCATTGGAAGTGCCGTTCCGCGAACAGAACTCGACGACAAGCTGCGCACGACGGCCGTCGAATCCGGCGCGACGATGGTCGAAGGCGCGAAGGCCGTCGGAGTCGAGCGAGACGGTGACCGCGTGAGCGCGGTGATCCTGAAAACCGCCGACGGGCCACGCACGATCACCTGCCGCTCGTTGATCGTTGCCGACGGGGTCCGGTCCACATTGGGCAAGGAATTGGGCCGAACCTGGCATCGCGAAACGGCGTACGGGGTCGCCGCACGGGCGTATGTGAAGTCGGGCCGCAGCGACGATCCGTGGATCACGTCACATCTGGAACTGCGCGACGGCACTGGAAAATTGCAGGCCGGCTACGGCTGGGTCTTTCCATTGGGCACCGGCGAGGTGAACATCGGGGTCGGTTCGCTCGCGACCGTCAAGCGTCCCGCCGCGGTCGCGTTGAAACCGCTCATCGAGCTGTACGCATCGCTGCGCCGCGAAGAGTGGCAATTCGACGGACCGATCCGCGCAATCTCGTCGGCACTGCTCCCGATGGGCGGGTCGGTGTCCGGCGTCGCAGGCCGCAACTGGGCCCTCATCGGTGACGCCGCGGGGTGTGTGAACCCGCTGAACGGCGAGGGCATCGACTACGGCCTCGAAGGTGGGCGGCTGGTCATCGACCTGCTCGACGACCGCGACCTCACCCATGCCTGGCCCGCCCTCCTGCGCGACCGCTACGGTCGCGCGTTCTCGATCGCCCGACGTCTCGCTGGGCTCGCCACGATGCCCGGCGCGGTCGCCACCGGCGGACCCCCGGTCCTACGGTCGAAAGCCCTGATGCGCATCGCAATTCGGGTCATGGGCAACCTCGTCACCGACGAAGACGCTGATACCACCGCACGCGCCTGGCGGGCATCGGGCCGCGCATCGTTGAAGTTCGATCGCCGCCCGCCGTTCAGCTGAGCAGGTGGCCCCTCGACCGGTCCCCCGCGACCTGCTCACCCACGTCGAGTTCACTCAACTCCGGCAACTGGCTCGTGCTGGTCGAGCCGAAGGAATTCACGCCGGAAGACTTCGCCTAACCCCCTTGTGAGTCTTTTAGGAGTCCATAGACTCCTAAAAGACTCACGAGGGTCAGGGACAGATCGCGCTGTGTACGGCGACGACTCCGCCGGACAGGTTGCGCCACTTCACCTTCGACCAACCAGCTGCTTCGATGCGCTTGGCGAGCTCGGCCTGGTCCGGCCAGGCGAGGGTGGATTCGGCGAGGTAGACGTAGGCGTCAGGGTTGCTGCTGAACCGCTTGGCCACCCAGGGCAGCACGTTCGTCACGAAGACTCGGTGCCCGAAACGCATCGGGCGCCACACGGGGGTCGAGACTTCGCACACGACCAGTCGGCCGCCGGGCTTCGTCACGCGCGCGAGTTCGGCGAGCCCACCGTCGAAGTCGGCGACATTGCGCAGGCCGAAGGAGATGCAGACGCCGTCGAACACGTTGTCGTCGAAGGGCAGCGCGACGGCGTCGCCCGCCACCATCGGAACCCGCCGCGCGAGGCCCGCTTTCAGCATCCCCTTCGAGAAGTCGGCAGCCACGCACCAGGCGCCGGAGCGACCCAGTTCGACCGTCGAGACACCGGTACCCGCCGCGAGGTCCAGGATCTTCTCACCGCTCGTCGGCGCCAACGCTTTACGCGTGGCGCGCCGCCACAGCTTGTCCTGGCCCATGGTGAACACGGTGTTCATGAGGTCGTACCGAGGCGCGACGCCGTCGAACATCGCCGCTACCTCGTGCGGGTCCTTTTCCAGCGATGCCCGCGAGCCCTCTGTTTTGGTCACGACCCGAGCTTAGTTATGCCGGGGCCTTCACCTCCGGCCGGTCGATCAATCGCAACCACGTCCCGTCCGACTGGCGGCGCACCACCTGCACTCGCCCGCCGGTGTTGTCGGACGACGGAGTCGAGGTGAGCGCCAGATCGCCCGCGAACACGGTCGGGAGCGGCTCTTCGAAGGTGAATGTGGGCCTGCCAGCGATCAACTGTTCGCAGATCGCCTGAATTGCCTTCCGGCCGACCGTCGAACTCCCGGGCGGGAACGCCAAAACGGCGTCTGGTTCGTAGAGCAGCGCCATCCCCTCGGCGTCGCCGGCGTTTGCGCGCTCGACGAACAGACGGGTGAGATCTTCTGGCGTGCTGGCTGTTTCGCGTTGTGCTGGCATCGTCTTTACCTACTTTCACTGTCGGTTCCTGCTGACAACTCCATCGTGCGATCTACGAAGCTAGAAGTCCAACAGCTAGTTGTTCTGCCAACTAGAATCGCTATTTATGGAACTTCGCCAGCTCGAGTACTTCATTGCGGTCGCCGAAGAAGCGAACTTCACCCGAGCAGCCGAGCGCATGCACGTTGCGCAGCCCGGAATCAGCGCTCAGATCCGCAAGCTCGAACGAGAGGTCGGTCAGGACCTGTTCGATCGATCGGGTCGCGGCATTCGGCTGACGGACGCAGGAAGGGCCGTCTTGCCGTACGCACGGTCGGCGCTGGGCGCCGTTGCGGGCGCGCGGACCGCCGTAGACGAGTTGTCCGGACTGCTCCGCGGCCGCATAGCTGTCGGGATAGTCGGCGCGGGTCCCACGATCACCTTTGCCACTCAACTGACTGCATTCCACAACGATCACCCCGGCGTCGATATCACCTTGACCGAAGCAGACTCCGCCACGCTGCTCGACCGGTTGCGCTCAGGCGAACTGGATCTCGTCGTGGTTGGGCTGGCCACCGAGCCCACTCCCGATCTCACCATCGAGGTCCTGGCCGAGGACCCGATCGTCGCAGCCGTCTGCCGCGACCATCCGCTTGCTGCCGAGTCGTCGGTACCGCTGACCGCACTGCGCAACCTGCCACTCATTACGCTGCCGCGCGGCAACGGTGTCCGTTCGAGGATCGAAGAAGTCTGCGCCCGGGCTGGTTTCGCGCCACACGTGGCGTTCGAGGCGAGCAATATCGCGGTGCTCGCGCAGCTCACCGAGTCAGGAGTCGGCGTGGCGATCGTGCCCGAACCACTGGTCCCGATCATGTCGACGGCGTTGCATGTGCTGCCGATTCACCCAGAAGTCCGCGCGCAGATCGCACTCGCCTGGCGCACCGAAGGCCCCACCAACCCGGCCGCGCTCGCGTTCCGACAGCAGGTTCGGGCGAATCGCTAGTCAGGCGGTGTGGTGCAGATGCGAGGCAGGCGCACCGATGACCTCGCGATAGTGGTCGAGCAATTCCGCGCAGATCGCCGGCCAGGTCCGATGCAGCACGGACCGTCGAGCGGATTCACCGAACCGAGCCCGGACCGTCCGGTCCGCCAATGCGTCGACCGCGCTCGGCAGCAGTTGACCGAACCGCTCGACCGGCAACAAATAGCCGTTGCGGCAGTGCGAGACGAGGTCGCGTGGGCCACCTGCATCCGGACCGATCACCGGCACGCCGCTGGCGAGTGCTTCTTGAACTGCCTGGCAGAACGTCTCGTGCTCACCTGGGTGCACGAACACATCGAGGCTCGCGTAAGCCTGCGCTAGTTCGGAGCCGCCGAGTTCGCCCATGAAGATCGCGCCAGGCAACCGACGCTCGAGGGCGGGGCGTTCCGGTCCGTCGCCGACGATGACGAGCTGGATGCGCGGATTGTGCGCCAAGGATTCGAGCCGGTCGACGTGCTTTTCGGGAGCCAGCCTGCCGACGAATCCGACGATGAGTTTGCCCTCGGGTGTCCAACGCGCACGCAGGTCCTCGCGTCGAGCACTGGGTGCGAAGCGCTCGATGTCGACGCCCCTGCCCCAGCGATGCACGCGGGGAATGCCGTGCTCTTCCAGCGCCTCGACAGCTGCCGTGGACGGCGCAAGCGTGCGTGACGCGCGCCGGTGAATCCGAGCGGTCCAGGCCCATGCCGAGCGGGTCGCGACGCCGAGGCCGTAGCTCTTGGCGAATCCCGCCACATCGGTCTGGTAGATCGCGACCGAGGGCACGTCGAGCCGCAGCGCAGCGCCCAGACCGCCCGCGCCGAGCAGGAACGGCGAGGCCAGGTGGATCACGTCGGGGTCGAAATCGCGCAACGCTGCCGTCATGCCGGGTTGCGGCAAGCCGACAGGCAGGGAGCTGATCTTCGGCACCATGATCGCAGGCACCCGATGAATTGGGACTCCGTTGATCTCGGTCGGGGCAGGGGGTGCCGCCCGAACAGTGTCCGGCGCGACGACGAAGGCCTGGTGACCGTGCCTCTCGAGGTAGTCGAGAACCCGGAGCACCGAATTGGTGACCCCATTCATATTCGGGAGGAAAGACTCCGCGACGATGGCTACTCGCACGAGACTCAGTGTCCTAGGCGCATCGCCCGAGCCAGCCACGACCGCGTGACCACAGGGCGAAGTTCAAGCAAACGCTTCGGACTCACGGCGCATTCGACCAACGACGATCAACGTGGGAATCGCGAGAGCCCACACCACGACGATCACCGACGCGACCGGGATGACCGCGACGCGCGCATCACGGCCCTTCACCCGCACCAGATCGGGGTCGGCCTTCGAATACTCGACGTCGATGCGCTGACCGGCCGTGAGGTTGGTCGGATACAGCACCCCGAGCCGCGGGGTATGGGTCACGCCGTCGGGGGTTTTGAAGCTGACGGCGGAACGCAGCCGCCCGGCGGAGAGCACCTCGGCAACCGTGACGTCTTTGTCGGCATCGATGGTCCGGTCGTTCTTCCACGCCGCGAGAACGAGGAGTACCGACAAGATAGATACCGCCGAGGCCGTGATCCAGACAACCAATCGAACCCGCCGCAAAACTAGCGGTCGGCGGTCGGAGGTCACGGTCGAAGGCTACAACGCCTCGCCCGAGCGGCTCGGGTAGCGTCGTCGACCATGTCCCGCAGCTTCGAATTCGACCTTGCCTACACGTCGACCCCAGCCCAGGTTCATGCCGTGTTGACGTCCGAGGAGTACTGGCGTTCGGTGTTCGAGGGCGCCGAGAACGCCGACGTGACCTATACGTCGCCCGGCCCTGGTGCACTCCGCGTCGTGCTGACGCAGGTCATCGGCGATCGCTCCATTCCCGGCCCTGTCAGAAGGGTGCTCGGCGGAGAACTCACGCTCAGCTACGCCATGGAGTGGCAGCAATTCGACGGACCCGGCGCTACCGGCTCGTTCGGCGGAAAGTCGACCGGAGTCGTCGGGCTCGCCGACGGCGTCTTCGCCCTCACCGATGCAGGAACCGGCGCGCTGATCACCGCGAAAGGAAAAGTCGAGGTCAAAGTGCGCCTCGTCGGCGGAGTGATCGAGAAGATCTTCGAGCAAGCACTCCACAAAACCCTGACGCACCAGCGCAACGACGTCGAGAAGTGGATCGCCGAACGCTCGTCGAGCGAAACGAAAGACTAGAGCCGGGCGCGGACCGCTGCGTGCAGTTCGCGCAGCCCGGACCGCTCGGTCGCCACCTCGAGCACGCGGATGCCGTCGGCGCCGCCGTCGAGTGCGACCGCCAGTTCGTCGGGGGTCACCAGCCGATGGGGGACGCGATAAGCGGCGCAGAGCGCCGCTAGGTCCATGCCGTGCGGCGTGCCGAAGACGCGCTCGAACACCCCCGCGTACTGCGGATCGCCCTGTTCGAGGAGCTCGAAGATGCCGCCACCGTCGTCGTTGGCGACGACGATCGTGAGGTCGAGCGGCCGGGGCTCACCCGTTCCCATCAGTAAGCCGGACGCGTCGTGCAAAAACGTCAGGTCACCGATCAAGGCGATGGTCCGGCCATCGTGTTTGAGCGCGGCACCGACAGCGGTCGAGACGGTGCCGTCGATACCCGCGACGCCACGGTTCGACAGCACACGCACGCCCGGTTTGGGGTAGCTGACCAATGCGGCATCGCGAACAGGATTGGACGCGCCGAGCAGGAGCTGATCGCCATCGCGAAGCGCGTCGGTGACCACGGCGGCGACATGCAGCCCCGTGGCCTTCGGGTGCAGCGAAAGTTGTTCCCGCACAGCGGCATCCGCGCTGCGGCCAAGCTTCGCGCAACGGTCGAGCCAGTGCTGCGTCGGCGCACCGGACACCACCGCGCGCGTGCCGGTTCCGACGACGTTGCCCGATACATCCGGCCACCGCGGACCGGTCGTCAAGGCATATACCGCGACCCCTTGATCGGCCAACAGCTGCGCGACCGGCCGGTGCAACGTCGGACGACCGGTGATGATCGCCTGGCGCGGCTCCAACAGGGGCAACGCCAGCGGGTGTAGCGGCGGTCCGTGCAAGGGTGCCGTCGGCTCGGCAACGGTGGGCACATGGGAGAGCTCGGGGCGGAGGCGCGCGCCGTGCCCGGAGATGACGACGGTGTCCGGCGTGAGGTCGATCTCGATCGGCACGTCGAGGGTGGCGTTCTGCGTGGTGGTCCACGCGGCGCCGTTGGGCCGCCCGACCGGTGCAGGGACGGTCGGATGGATCCCCGGCACAAGCGGCTCCCGCAGCGGGATGTCGAAATGCACAGGTCCGGCATTGCCCGACCGCGTACCGCGTGCGGCGGCAAGAACCCGACACACTGCCGAGCGCCACTGGCTGTTCTGTTCGTTTCCGTACTCCGCCAGCCCGAGGCTGACCGTCGCACGGACCTGGCTACCGAAGAGCCCGAGCTGTTCGATCGTTTGGTTCGCGCCGGTGCCGAGCATTTCGTACGGCCGGTTCGCACTCAGGACGACGAGCGGGACGCGCGCGTAATTCGATTCGAGCACCGCCGGACCGAGGTTCGCCACCGCCGTACCCGACGTCATCACCACGGGGACGGGGCGCCCGCTCGATATCGCGAGCCCGACCGCGAGAAACCCCGCGGTCCGCTCGTCGATGCGCATATGCAACCGCACCCGCCCAGCCGAGTCGGCGGCTTCCAACGCGAACGCCAACGGCGCATTTCGCGAGCCGGGGCACAGGACGACGTCCTCGACCCCACCACGAATCAGCTCGTCGACGACAACTGTTGCCTGGGCGGTGGACGGATTCACTCCTTCAGATTGGCAGACGCGCGCTCGGCGTGACTCTCCACCAGGTCACCAAGGCGAGGAAGAGCCTCGATCACGTTCTTCTTCGCCGACGGCCGCATGGTCTTGTAGACCTTCTTCGCGGCCTGTCGAGAAGAGGCTTCGACGCGGTCGTCCGTGACGCCGAGCAGAGCATCGGACACCTCGTCGGCACGCCCGCTCAGGTAGTCCGCGAACCGGCCACCCGTGGTGCGGAACTCCTGCCAGAACGGGTCGAGCCGGTCGAGAAACGACGGCAAGAGCTTCTCGACGGCCTCGGGCACGATCGACGGACTGACCTTCTTGACGGCCGCGTACCCGCTCTTGACCGCGATGCCCGAGGCGCCCTTCTTGTCCGATACCTCTGCATCGATCAGTGCGTGCACATCGGCGAATACCGCATCGCGTCGCGACTCTTCGAGCAGTGTTTCGTTCAGGGCTGCAACCACTTTCAGTCCTCCATCAGGATCGTCTTCATTCGGCGCCCGCCACTATACGGTGACATCTCGCCAAGCGCTCGAGCCACCAATCAGCTCTGTCTGCGGTCACGGCGAGTCGGGTCAGACGCTCCGGATCCGGGTCGATCGGCGCAACCTCGAGCGCCCCGTCGACCAAAGATCGCGGCTCGGCGACGTCTTCGGTGAACAGCCCACCGGTACCGAGCCCGCACGCAAGTTGCAGCTCCGGCAACGCCGCCGCAGCCGCCAGCCCGGCGTTCATTCCGACGACGGAATCGAGTGCGCTCGACACGACGAGCGGTATCCCGAAGTCTGCGAGCTCGACCGCCAGGTCCAGCAATCGCCGCATCCCGCCCAGCGGTGCGACTTTCACCACAGCGACATCACAGCCACCCATTCGCGCGACGCGAATCGGATCCTCTGCACGCCGGATGCTCTCGTCGGCCGCGATGCGAATCTCAGGGAGCCGTCGCCGCAACTCGACGAGTTCGTCGACCGTGCGGCACGGTTGTTCGGCGTACTCGAGCGGTCCGACGGCCGTGAGTGCGGTCAGCGCTCGGGTGGCTTCATCGAGACTCCAACCACCGTTCGCGTCGACTCGGACGTTGGGGATCTGCGAACGGACCGCATCGACTCGCCGGACGTCGTCGTCGATCGTTTGTCCCGGCTCGGCAACCTTGACCTTGGCAGTCGAGACCCCGGGAAACTTTGCCAGCACCATGGGCACCTGGTCGGCGGCGACCGCGGGCACCGTCGCATTGACGGCGACCCTGGACCGCACCGCGGCAGGTTGCCCCAGCCACGCCGCCTCGATCGCGCTTCGCAGCCAATGCGCGGCTTCGTCGTCGCCGTATTCGGGGAAGGGTCCGAATTCGCCCCAGCCTGCCGGTCCGCGCACCAAGGCGACCTCACGCGCAGTGATACCCCGAAACCGGACCCGCATCGGCAAGCTGACCACACGGACCTCGGTGGTCAGTTCGGCGAGCGTAGGCAGTTCGGACACAGCCTCATTCTTACCGTCCGCGGTTCACGCCCAGCTCATAGGTCGCTCCCAGGGTTCTGGCAGGAAAGTCCACAACAATCGCCCCAGTGCGCGCTCACCAAGGCATTTCGCTGCTGCAAGGATGGTTTCCGCTCACCCTGGAGATCGTCACCGTTGTCGTACTGATCGTCGTGATCGGCTGGCGCACGAAGCGTTGGCGCCTGATCTGGTTGCCGATCAGTGTGGCGGTGGGCATCGCAGGCGCACTCGCCGCTCGCACGTACATGAACTCACAGGGACTCGCCGACGACCCCGCGCCCCAGCCGCTCTGGATCTGGACCGCCGTGTTCGTCGGCGCGATCGCCGTCGCGGTCGTGGGTTGGCGAGGCACGCGATGGTGGCGGCGAGCCCTATCCGTTCTGGTATTGCCGTTGTGCTTCGTGTGCGTCACCCTCGTGCTGAATCAGTGGGTCGGGTACTTCCCGACGCTGTCGGCGGTCTGGGGCGCAATCACCGCCGGACCGCTTCCCGACGAGGTCGACGCCAGCGACCTCGCGGGTCTGCGCGGCACTGCACCGACAACCGGCAAGGTTGTCGAGGTCGACATTCCAGACAACGGCAGCGATTTCAAACACCGCTCGGAGTACGTCTATCTGCCACCAGCGTGGTTCGCGGGCGATACACCGCCGAAGCTGCCGGTGCTGATGATGATCGGCGGCGAATTCAACACTGCACCCGACTGGATGCGCAGCGGCGATGCGATCTCTGTGGTCGATTCGTACGCCGCGGCCCACGCCGGACGCACGCCGATTCTCGTGTTCGTCGATTCGAGCGGCAGCTTCAATACCGACACCGAATGCGTCGACGGACCGCGCGGCAACGCAGCGGACCACCTCACGAAAGACGTTCGCCCCTACATGGTTTCGCAGTTCGGCGCATCGAACGACGCCGTGAACTGGGGTATCGTCGGCTGGTCCATGGGCGGCACCTGCGCGGTCGACCTGACCACGATGCACCCCGACCAATTCACCGCATTCGAAGACATCGCAGGCGACATCGGACCGGCCGCCGGCACCAAGGACCAGACGATCGCGCGACTGTTCGGCGGCGACGCCGACAAATGGGCGTCCTACGACCCGATGACGGTAATGGCCACACACGGACCGTACGTGGGCATTGCCGGTTGGTTCGAAGACACCGGTCAGCAACCGAATGCGCAGAAGAGCGCGCGACCTGGCGGCCACGGCAACTACCACCCGCCTGTTGCGAGCGCGCCGAACGGCTTCGGTGGGCACGACGATTCGATGATGGTCGTGCAGAAGGATGCCGCGGAGAAGCTCTGCGCCGCAGCAAGCGCGCAGAGCATCGACTGCTCGGTTCACACCGTCGTGAGCGGGCACACCTGGCAGTTCGCCACCCAGGCGTTCGCCGATGCGTTGCCCTGGATCGCAGGCCGGATCGGGGCGTGAATCAGGGCTGACCGGGCAACAACTGCACCATCAACGCATCGCCGTCGGCCAGCAACGTTCCCGATTCATCGGTCAGCCGTGCCTTGATGAACGTCTTGCGACCTTCGACGTGGTCGACGGCGCCCTCGATTACCAGCGGAACCTCGAGTGGCGTGACCTTTCGGTAGTTCACGTGGAGGTAGGCGGTCCGGCTGATCGGCCTTCCTGCTGCGTGCACGATCATGCCGAACAAGTCGTCGAACAACAGCGGAAGCACGCCGCCGTGCGCAGCACCGTTACCGCCCAAGTGGTAGCGCCGGAAAACGCCTCGGCTGCGGACACCCTCGGCGTCGAACTTCTCGATCCGCCACGGCAACATCAGCAGGCTGCCGCGACCCGGGAGTTCGATCGCACGCCCAGCGGGAGCCTTGCCTTCGGCAGCCTTGTACGGCGCGAGCAGTTCGTTGAGTTTCTCGGCCTGGTCCGCGGCCAACGCGAAGACATCGTCCGGCGCATCGGCGGAAACTGCGAGGTCCTGCAAGGTCCGCATCGCCTCGACGAAGCGCCCGAAATCCGGACCTGCCGTCGATGCCGTCCACACCGGAAAGCCACCGCGATGCTCGTCGGCCTCGTCACTCAGTTGTTCACTCATACCTGCACCGTAGCTATGGTGACGCTGTGACCTTCAATCCGCAGCTATGGCGAGCAGTTCCTGGTTTCGAGAATCTCACCGATATCACCTATCACCGGCACATCGAGCAAGGCACAGTTCGCATCGCGTTCAACCGTCCCGAAATCCGCAACGCGTTTCGGCCGCACACCGTCGACGAGCTCTATCGGGCACTCGACGACGCGCGGATGACGTCGGATGTCGGCGCAGTGCTGCTGACCGGAAACGGACCGAGCCGCAAGGACGGTGGGTGGGCCTTCTGCTCCGGCGGTGACCAGCGCATTCGAGGCCGCAGCGGCTACCAGTACGCGGCAGGCGAGACCGCCGACACCGTCGACAAAGCCCGCGCGGGGCGACTCCACATTCTCGAGGTCCAGCGCCTCATCCGATTCATGCCGAAAGTCGTCATCGCCTTGGTGAACGGCTGGGCAGCAGGCGGCGGACACAGCTTGCACGTCGTGTGCGATCTCACACTCGCCAGCCGCGAGCACGCCCGGTTCAAGCAGACCGACGCAGACGTGGGTAGCTTCGACGGCGGCTACGGCAGCGCCTATCTGGCAAAGATGGTGGGCCAGAAATTCGCTCGCGAAATCTTCTTCCTGGGGCGCCCGTACACCGCCGAGGAAATGCACCAGATGGGCGCCGTCAACAAGGTGGTCGACCACGCCGAACTAGAGGATGTCGCCCTCGAATGGACCGCGGACATCAACGGCAAATCACCGCAGGCACAACGAATGCTGAAGTATGCGTTCAACCTGACCGACGATGGTCTGGTCGGACAGCAGCTTTTCGCCGGCGAAGCGACGCGACTCGCGTACATGACCGACGAAGCAGTTGAGGGTCGCGACAGCTTCCTGGAGAAGCGCAAGCCCGACTGGACGCCGTACCCCTGGTATTTCTGATCGATCGAGAGGTTCACCGATGCAGGTACTCAGCAGCCGCGTCATCTTGCGCCCCGCCGACTATTCGCGGACGCTGAGTTTCTACCGAGACCTGATCGGCCTCGCCGTGGCTCGCGAATATCCCGGCGGCACCGTGTTTTTCGCCGGTCAAGGTCTCATCGAGATCGCGGGCCACGGCGGTTCCGACGCACCATCGACATTCAGCGGCGCCATTTGGCTTCAAGTCCGAGACATCGCCAAGGCCGCAAGCGAACTTGCAGCAAAGGGCGTGACGATCGATCGGGAGGCCGTCAAGGAGCCGTGGGGACTGCTCGAAATGTGGGTTTCGGACCCCGACGGAGTGAAGCTCGTCATAGTCCAAGTGCCCGACAATCACCCGCTTCGAAGGGACTCGCGAACGACCGGGTAGACGGCAGATGAACAGCTCGGGTTCAGCTGGATTTCCCCGCCGACGATCTTCACACTGATTCGCGTGAGCGCAGACCTGATAGTTCTTCTGATCGTTATCGTCACCGCCTTAGCCTTCGACTTCACGAACGGCTTCCACGACACGGCCAACGCCATGGCGACCTCCATCGCCACCGGTGCGTTGCAACCGAAGGTGGCAGTGGCCCTATCCGCCATCCTCAACCTCGTCGGCGCCTTCCTCTCGGTGGAGGTCGCCGCGACGGTTGCGAAGGGCATCGTCAACCTCAAGGGCGTAGGTGGCCAAGACCTGCTGGTCATCGTCTTCGCCGGTCTAGTCGGTGGCATCCTTTGGAACCTGTTGACGTGGTTGTTCGGCATCCCCTCCAGCTCGTCGCACGCATTGTTCGGCGGACTCATCGGCGCGACCATCGCCGCCCTCGGAACGAGTGGCGTCATCTGGTCGGCGGGCAAGGACGCCGGCGTCGTCGGCAAGATCCTGGTTCCTGCGGTCCTCGCCCCGGTGGTCGCTGCCGCGGTGGCCGCACTGGGTACCTGGCTCGTCTACCGCGTCACGCAGAAGTCGGATCCGGGCAAGGTGAAGGAAGGATTCCGCTGGGGTCAGATCGGCTCGGCATCCCTGGTTTCCCTCGCACACGGCACCAACGACGCGCAGAAGACGATGGGCATCATCTTCCTCGCATTGGTCGCCTATGGATCGATCGGCGAGAAGGACACCATGCCGTTGTGGGTCATGGCAGCGTGCGCCCTGGCGATCGCCCTGGGCACTTACCTCGGTGGCTGGCGAATCATTCGCACACTCGGCAAGGGCCTCGTCGAAATCGACTCGCCGCAGGGATTCGCCGCCGAATCTTCCTCGGCAGCAATCATTCTGACGTCGGCGCACTTCGGCCTGCCGCTGTCGACGACACAGACCGCCACGGGCTCGATCCTCGGCACCGGCCTTGGTAAGCCAGGCGCAGAGGTTCGCTGGAACGTCATGGGCCGCATGGCCGCTGCCTGGTGTCTCACCCTCCCGCTCGCCGGCCTCGTCGGTGCCATCTGCTGGTACATCGCAGATGTGATCAGCGGACTCGGCGGCGTCGTCGTCGTGTTCGGCATCCTGGTTGCATTGTCCGGTTACATGTACCTCCGGTCGCGTAAGAACCCCGTCGACACCTCGAATGTCAACGAAGACTGGGACAAGGGCCTCGCACCCGAGGCGGCGCCGTCCTCCAACCAGCCTGCCCAGGTCTAGGCCCAAGTCTTTTCAAGAACGGAACCCAACGTGAATACCTTCAACGCCATTCTTTCCTCACTGGGCAAGGTCGGGATGTATGCCTTCCTGCTCGGTGTGGGCCTGCCCCTGATCTTCGCTTTCGGAATCCGTTTCATGTCGGTGGAGACGGCTACCGTGAGCGCAAACGGCACTCCGGGCACCCAGCGAAACCAAGCCGCATACGCGTTGGCTCTCGCCCTCTTCGCCATCGTTGCAGCAGCTGTCGTCATCGGAATTCTGTTCATCGCAAAAGACTTCATCGGCCACCAGTTCGGCTGGTACATCCTGGGAGCGAAGCAAAAATGACCGCAACAGCGAAGCCCGTTTCCGAGCGAATCCTCAACTGGCTGCGTGCCGGATATCCCAAGGGAATTCCGCGCGAGGACTACATAGCCTTGTTCGCCGTACTGCACCGTCGCCTGACCGAAACCGAGGTCCGGCTGATCGCCGACCGGCTCATCGCCGATGCCACGGAATCGGGCGATGGGGAGATCGATCGCACCGAGATCGAGGCTGCAATCGAGAAGCTGGCACTGGAAACGCCCGGCGACGACGACGTCGCGCGCGTTGCGTCCCGGCTCGCGGCCGGTGGTTGGCCGCTGGCCGACCCGGCAGAGTAAACACCGAATTGGCGCTACCACCATTTCTCAACAGCATCCTCGGGTGGCTGCGTGCCGGCTACCCCGATGGTGTGCCTGAGTCGGACTATGTCCCGCTGCTTGCGCTGTTGACGCGCAGGTTGTCCGACGACGAGGTCGCCCAGATCACGGCGGCCCTCGTCGAGCATGGCGATATTCCGATCGACAAGGCGAGCATCGGCGTTCTGATCACGAAGATCACCAACGAACTGCCGCTCGAAGCCGACATCGATCGAGTTCAGGGTCGCCTCCGCGAAGGCGGCTGGATCATCGAGTGACGATGGTTGTCACGGGGTCTCACCCCTCGTGACACCATCGAAACCGTGTCCAACACCCTCGAGACCCTCCCGATACCCGCAAGCGTCGACGTTGGACGTCTGCTGCCGGTCCTCGGCGAGATATTGGCTGGACGCGGTCCTGCACGGCTCCCGGTCCCCTCGTTCGACGAGCGCGAAGCTACCCGCCTGACCTCGACGCTGGGGGTCGGCGAACCCATCGACGACGACGTCGCCCTCATCGTCGCAACGTCCGGCACGACCGGAATTCCCAAGGGCGCCATGCTTTCTGCGAGCGCGCTGAACACGAGCGCCACCGCTACCCACGCACGTCTCGGCGGCACCGGTTCGTGGCTGCTCACCCTGCCGCCGCACCACATCGCCGGGCTGCAGGTGTTGCTGCGGAGCGTGGCCGCGGGCACCGATCCGATCGTGATCGACGTGACCAACGGTTTCGACCCGGTGGCCTTGATCCCCGCCATCGAAGCCATGTCCGGACCCCGCCGCTATACCTCGCTGGTGCCGACCCAGCTGCTCAAGGTGCTCAACCACCCCGACGCGACGACTGCGCTGGCAACGCTCGACGCCGTGCTCGTCGGCGGCGCCGCCACCCCGGCCGCGCTGCGTGAGCGTGCGCAGTCCGCCGGCATCACGCTGGTCCGCACCTATGGGATGAGCGAAACGTGCGGCGGCTGCGTGTACGACGGCGTGCCGCTCGACGAGGCGAAGGTCCGCCTCGACGACGGCCGGGTGTTGTTGGGCGGCCCGATGCTCGCTTCCGGCTATCGCGGGATGCCCGATCATCCCGCCTTTGCCGAGGCAGGCTGGTTCCGGACCGACGACGCAGGCTCGGTGCGCGACGGCGTGCTGACCGTCTTGGGCCGCCTCGACGAAGCCATTTCGAGCGGTGGCCTCACCATCGTTCCGCAGGTCGTCGAGACGGTACTGCTCACGCATCCTGGCGTCGGTGAATGCGCTGTTCTCGGAGTTCCCGATGAGCGGCTCGGCGAACGCGTCGTCGCAGTCGTCGTGGCTGTAGACGCCGCGCCAACACTGGAACAGCTTCGCGAACATGTTGCGCAGCAACTCGATTCGACGGCGGCACCACGCGAGTTGCGGGTCGTCGACGCGTTGCCCCTACGCGGTCCGGGCAAGGTGGACCGCCAGGCGCTACGCGCACTGTTCTAGGTCTCGGAGTTCTAGGCCGTTGCCGGCGCGGCGTCGTATTCGGCGCGTGCGGCGTTGACCAGGTCCATGTGCTGCTCCGCCCAGGACTTGATCGCCCGCATGACGGGGAGCAGGCTGCGGCCGAGCTCGGTCAGTTCGTAATCGACGCGGACCGGCACGGTCGGCGTGACGCGCCGCTCGACCAGCCCATCCCGTTCAAGGCCACGCAGCGTCTGCGTCAACATCTTGGGGCTGACTCCGGCGATGATTCTGCCGAGTTCGCCGTAGCGGAGCGGTCCGCCTGCGAGGGCGGACAGCACCAGCCCGACCCATTTGTCGCTGATCCGATCGAGCAGTTGCCGCGACGGACAGGCAGCCAGATAGGCGTCGTATTCGACCTTCGCCTGCTCGCGCATTTGTGCCGCTGTCCGCGTTGCCATCGTTACCCCTTTGCGAGTTACGCACCATTGGGTACCTACTACCCAACGGATACCGCTTCCTTTTAGTTTGGACGAGTTCCGTTCGAAGAGCAAGAAGGAGACATCCACAATGCGTGCAGCAATCGTCACCCAACCCGGCGGACCCGAGGCAGTCGAAATCCTCGACGTACCAACTCCGGTCCCCGGTCCGAAGCAGGTCAGGATCAAGGTCGAGGCCGCAACCGTCAATCCCATCGACGCCGCCACCCGCCAGGGCTACCGCTACGAGCCGGGCGCGAAGCGCGGACTCGGTTGGGATGTGGCAGGAACGGTCGACGCGGTGGGTACCGACGTCGAGGAGTTCGAAGTCGGCGATGCTGTGATCGGGATCGAGGATCGGATGCTCGTGCCGCTCGGCACCCAGGCCGAGTACGTCGTGCTGAACACCGACCACGTCGCCGCCGCCCCGACCACGGTCGGCGCGGTCGAGGCCGCGACCATTCCGCTCAACGGCCTGACAGCCCTGCAGGCCCTGGGCCTGCTCGAGCTGTCCGCCGGACAGACATTGCTGATAACGGGTGCGGCAGGCGCAGTCGGGAGCTACGCGATCGAACTGGCGGCGGCGCGAGGCATCCAGGTGACCGCACAGGCGTCGGCTTCCGATGAACCCGCTCTTCGCGCCCTGGGTGCGACCGGGTTCGTCGACCGTAACGACGAGTTGCCGACGGGATTCGACGCGGTGCTGGATACCGCGTTGATCGGGGATGCCGCCGTGGCGGCGACCCGCGACGGCGGTCGGTTCGCCTGGCTGCTGAGCCAAGCCGGACCCGAGACCCAGCGCGGAATCGACGTCAACCTGGTCCGGGTGCGTGGCGATGCGGATCAGTCGGCGCACCTTGTGAGATTGGTCGACGAGGGCAAATTGACGGTTCGCGTCGCCGAGACGTTCCCGCTCGACGAGGTGCAGAACGCACATAAGCGCCTCGCCGACGGCGGGATTCGAGGGCGGCTCGTTCTTCTCCCCTGACGACCCGCGCGGGTGGCGTCGAGCAGTTCACTTCGACGCCACCCACTGGTCACGCATGGCGGATTGGAATTTACGGTCTGTTTGCCGCAGACTGACCGCGTGAGTGCAGACATGGCCGTACTACTCATCGTCGTCGTTACTGCCCTCGCATTCGATTTCACCAACGGTTTCCACGACACCGCCAACGCCATGGCGCCGTCGATCGCTACCGGAGCGCTGCGCCCACGAGTCGCCGTTCTACTTTCTGCGGCCTTGAACCTGCTGGGCGCCTTCCTGTCTGTTGCGGTCGCAGCGACCGTAGCCAAGGGCATCGTCAAGTTGTCCGGCGTGGGTGGCCACGACCTGCTCGTCATCGTGTTCGCCGGGCTGGTTGGCGGCATTCTCTGGAACCTGACGACCTGGTTGTTCGGCATCCCGTCCAGCTCGTCTCACGCACTGTTCGGCGGCCTGATCGGATCGACGATCGTGGCGCTCGGTGTGCACGGTGTCGAGTGGTCCGGCGTTCTGAACAAAATCGCGATTCCCGCATTGCTCGCACCTTTGGTCGCGGCCCTTGTCGCGGCGATCGGAACGCGCTGGGTTTACCGGATCACACGCAATGTTCCCGAAGCAGAGAAGGCGCGCAACTTTCGTTGGGGTCAGATCGGTTCCGCGTCGCTCATCTCACTCGCACATGGCACCAACGACGCCCAGAAGACGATGGGCATCATCTTCCTGGCGCTCGTCGCCCATGGGTCGATCGAGTCCGACGACGCAATGCCGTTCTGGGTCAAGCTCACGTGCGCGCTCGCAATCGCACTCGGCACCTACTTCGGCGGCTGGCGCATCATCCGGACGCTCGGCAAAGGCCTGGTCGAAATCGCACCGCCGCAGGGACTGGCAGCCGACACCGCGTCGGCAACGATCATCCTCACTTCCAGCCATTTCGGACTGCCGCTATCGACAACCCAAACTGCGACGGGCTCGGTCCTGGGCTCGGGGATCGGCAGATCGGGCGCCGAGGTGCGGTGGTCCGTCGCGGGCAGGCTTGTCGCGGCGTGGCTGTGCACGTTGCCGATGGCGGGTGCTGCCGGGGCAATCTGCTGGCTCATCGCCCATGCTGTCGGCGGCTTGGCAGGCGTCTTGATCGTCCTGGCGATACTCATCGGGGCGACGATTTTCATGGTGATGCGGTCTCGCCGAAATCCGGTCGACACGTCGAACGTGAATGCTGATTGGGAATCATCGGAACAGTCCGCAAAGGGTGACTCGTGGCAACATTCGTGACGACTGCACAGCACCTCGGCCAGATCCTGGTTGCCGGCGTAGTGATCGGTGCTGGTCTCCCGGCGTTGTTCGCGTTCGGTGTTCGCTTGCTTGCCAGTGCTAACGCTGACGGCACCGCTACTGCACGTCGGCAGGTCGGCGTCGCAGGCGCATTCGCGTGCTTCGCGCTCGTTGTCGTCGCCGTCGTGACGGGAATTCTCTTCATCATGAAGGACTTTCTCGCCCACGATTTCGGCATCCACCTCTTCTAGCCAGGTGTGACATGTCTCTGCCGCCATTCCTGGCCAACATCATCGGCTGGCTGCGCGCGGGGTATCCCCACGGCGTGCCGGCTTCGGATTACATCCCGCTACTGGCGCTACTGAAGCGACGGCTCTCCGACGACGAGGTCCGGCAGATCGCGACCGAGTTGGTCGCGCGTGGTGAGCTGCCCATCGACTCCACCGACATCGGGGTCACCATCACGAAGGTCACCGACGAGGTTCCCGTCGAAGCCGACGTCGAGCGGGTGCGCAAGAACCTGAACGAAGCAGGCTGGCCTGTCGCCGATCCCTTTCGGCGGGACGCACCACCCGAGTAAGACCGCGCAATCGCCGTGCAAGGACCACGCAAGAACGGTCCGTCATGGTCTACCCATGAACTTCTCACACAGCACAGTCCCGGCGGTAGAAGCCGACGGCCTGGTCAAACTATTCGGCCAGCAGCGTGCGGTCGACGGCGTCAGCCTGACGGTCCCGCAAGGGATGGTCTACGGCGTTCTCGGACCGAACGGTGCAGGCAAAACCACCACCATCCGCATGCTCGCGACACTCCTCCGGCCCGATGCCGGCCACGCCCGCATCTTCGGACACGACGTCGTCAAGGAGCCCAACGCGGTCCGCTCACTGGTCGGAGTCACCGGCCAGTACGCCTCGGTCGACGAAGACATGTCCGCGACCGAGAACCTGATCATCTTCTCCCGGCTGCTCGGCCTCAGCCGCGCCGATTCCCGGCGCCGCTCGGCTGAACTCCTCAAGGAATTCGACCTCACCGAGGCCGCGAACAAGCCGCTGAAGAACTTCTCCGGCGGCATGCGTCGGCGCCTCGATCTGGCAGCCAGCCTGATCGCGACTCCGCCGCTACTGTTCCTCGACGAGCCGACGACCGGCCTCGACCCGCGAACTCGCGCCCAGATGTGGGAGACGATTCGTCGCCTCGTCCGCGATGGCGCGACCGTCCTGCTCACCACGCAATACCTCGACGAGGCCGACCAGCTCGCCGACCGCATCGCCGTAATTGACCGCGGCAAGTTGGTCGCCGACGGCACCTCCGACGAGCTCAAGGCCTCGGTCGGCAACTCGTCGCTGCACCTCACCTTGCAAGACAAGGCTCAGATCGACGACGCCCGCCGGATCGTCAGCGAGGCGCTCGGCGTCGAGGCCGCTGTCACTCCTGAGGCTGCCCGCCTCACCGCCCCGATGATCGACACCAGCGTCACGCCCGAGATCCTGATTCGGTTGCGCGACAACGGCATCGTCGTCGACGAGATCACCGTCCAGAAGCCCAGCCTCGACGAGGTCTTCCTCACCATCACCGGCCATCCCGCAGAAGAAGCTGCCGATGCCGACTCCGATACAGAACGGAGCGTCGCATGACAACCACGCTGATCAATCCCCCTTCCCCGACTCTCACCAAGTCGCCTCTCGTCACCCCCGAGGCGCACACCGTCAATTTCCGTCAGTCCGTCGCGAACTCGCTCACCATGGCCTACCGCGGCATCCTGAAGATCAAGCACAACCCCGAGCAACTCTTCGACGTAACCCTGCAGCCGATCATCTTCACGTTGATGTTCACCTACATCTTCGGTGGCGCGATCTCCGGTGACGTCAAGGCGTACCTGCCGGTCATCATCCCCGGCATCCTCGTGCAGACGGTGATCACCACGTCCATCGTCACCGGCACCCAGCTGCGTGAAGACATGGACAAAGGTGTGTTCGACCGGTTCAAATCCCTTCCGATCGCGAGGATTTCACCTCTCGCCGGCGCCTTGACCGCCGACATGGTCCGCTACCTCATCGCGACGGTCCTGACGATCGTGATGGGCCTGATCATGGGCTACCGTCCCGGCGGCGGCTTCTTCGGAGTCGTCGGTGCCGCTCTGCTCGTAATCGTCTGCTCGTTCGCTACCAGCTGGATCTGGGCACTCATGGGTGTCCTCGCCAGCAAGGCCTCGACGGTCCAGGGTTACTCGATGTTGATCCTGTTCCCGCTGACCTTCATGTCCAGTGCATTCGTCCCGGTCGACACCATGCCCGGCTGGATGCAGGGCTTCGTCAAGATCAACCCGATCACGCACATCATCTACGCGGTCCGTGACCTCGCAAACAACGGTCACATCGGTGCCGAGTTCGGCTGGTCACTGCTCGGCGCAGCCGTGATCGTCGCGATCTTCGCCCCGCTGACCGTCCGGATGTACATGAAGAAGGCCTAACGATTCTGTGCGCGAGTCTTACCGCCAGGGGGGTAAGACTCGCGCACAGTTCGTAGGTGCTCGAAAATCTCTGCCGAAGCCACGCGCTTCGGCAGTTTTGCTGTTCTGGCCAATTCACTGTCGACGCGGTCGGCACCCACCGCGGACCGTGCGGCATCAAGATGGATCGCGAGTTTCATCGACGGATAGTCCTGACGCCCACGATTGCGAACGGCGAGGGCCAGGAGCGCGATGCCTCGCTCGGGGTCGCGACCGGTCGCGATCGAAAACGTCCCCACAGCCGCTGCGACGCAACCGATCTGCGGCAGATCGAAGAAGTCGCCCAAGCGCTCGAGCGCGACATCGATGAGCTCGACGACCAACGGACCGACCTCGTCGGCGCGACCGTGCACGACGTGGGCGTCGACAACCGCACTGGCGACGAGCGCCTCGTACGGACCGGGCGTGGCGCGCGTGATCGGCCAGTTCACGACCGTCAAGGCTTGCCGGTAGCGCGCGAGTCCGCCGTCGATGTCGCCCTCGGCGAGGTCTGCTTCGCCGGTACTCGCGAGCAGTGCCGCCTGCCGACCGTTGCCTTCACCGAGCTCGGTCCACAGCGCTGCGGAGTCGTAGTTCGCTCCAGCAAGGTCCGCAAGTTCCCGGCGTGCTTCGGCAACCCGACCCGCGCCGACCATCGACGCCGCCATGAACGACCGTGACTGCGCGCCTTCCTCGTACGCGTGCAAGTCGGCAAGAGCCTGCGCGGCCTCGCGGTAGTACTCGATCGACTGCTCGTACTCCGCGGATTGGCCGTGCAACGAGCCGAGGTGCTGACACAGCATGGACCGACCCCAGGTGTCTTCTCGCCTGCGTGCAATCAACAGACCGGCTTTTGCGTCGCGCATCGAGCCGTAGGTGTCGCCGGCGTTCTCGTAGTAGTTCGCTCGCAGCGACAACGCGCCACTGCGGGTCCACTCGTCGTCAGAGCGCGCTCCGTATGCGAGCTTGCGTGCGATTCCCTGACCGGACAGCGGACCGAGTACGAGGGAGGTCTGCAACACGAATGCCGGGGTGAGGTCGTCCCTGACGCGCAGCAGGGCGCGAATCCTGCTGCGTACCAGCGCTATCGGCCTGATCTCACCGGTGAAGGCTCGGTGCAGCCCGGCAAGCAGGTACGAGGCGATCAGCAAGTCGGTCGGTATGCGGTGTTCGTCAGGTCCACGCGGATCTATGTCGAGAATCCTTGGCGCCCAATTGAATACTTCCGAATGCGCGCCTCGCGCCGCCCAGTGGAACCCGAGTACAGCGAAGACGAAGTACACGGTGACCGCATCGCGCTGTTGGGTCGCAAAGCGCAGCACCGCCAACAGGTTGTCGTGCTCGGCTTCGACGCTCAGCGCCGCGACGACCTGCCGATGATCCAGGACGGCGTCGAGCTGTCGCTGCGAAAACTCTTGCGCCCATTGCGAAATCCGTGCCATAAGCTCGTCGGTCTCGCCGGCCGCGGCCAATTGCTCCTCGCCGTACTCACGGACGGTCTCCAACATGTGGTACCGCAGCCCGACCGGTTCCTCATGTTCGACGACGGTGAGCATCGACTGATTGACCAACCCATCGAGCGCGTCGGTGATGTCGTCGACCGCGCCCCACTGCGCGACGGCTTCAGCGGTCGCACGGTTGAAACCTGCTGGCAGACGGCACAACCGGCGCATCGCGGCTCGTTGCTGATCGTCGAGCAGATTCCAGCTCCAGTCGATGACGGCGTGCAGCGTCCGGTGCCGTTCCGGCGAGTTCCGATCGCCGATGCGCAGCAGCGCAAATCGGTCCGAGAGCCTGGTGTTGATCTCCTCGACGGTCATCGACCGCACGCGAGCGGCGGCAAGTTCGATGGCCAGCGGGAGTCCGTCGAGAGTGTGGCACAGCTTGGCGACCTCGACCGGATCCAGTCGCGCGCTGGACCGCACAGCGCGGGCACGCGCACGGAAGAGTTCGGTCGCGGGCGAGCCGTGCCCGTCGATCTCCAACGGCGGCAACGGATACGTGGCCTCTGCACCGATCATCATCGGCGATCGACTGGTGGCGAGCACGGTGAGCAACTCCCCCGCGCCGACGAGATCGGCAACGAGCGCCGACACGTCGTCGATCAGGTGCTCACAGTTGTCGAGGATCAACAGAATTCTTTTGCTGGACAATACCTCTCGCAGTCGGTGCCGAGGCTCGTACAGCCGTGCGCGATGGAATCCACCTGGTGTGGCATCGGCCTCGCTCAGACCGAGCGTTCCACTGATCGACGCGATGATGTCCTCACCGCTGCGCAAAGCCGCGAGCTCTACCAACACCACCGGAACATGATGTGCGGCGCGAGAACCCAGTTCGTGTGCAATCCGAGTCTTGCCGGCGCCGCCAGGCCCGACCACCGTCGTCACCCGGGAGGTCTTCATCAGCTCTTCGATTGCGGTCACGTCGTCGGCGCGGCCCAGCAGAACGTTCGGCCCGACCCGGAGACCGATCGCATTGGGCATAGCGGGCGTTGTGTCCTGCCGGACCGGCGCCGCGGCATCCCCACGCAGGATGGCGGTGTTGAAGTCGACGATCGCCCGACTGGGATCCGCGCCGAGTTCGTCGACGAGCCGGGCGCGCAGTCCGGCGAATACGTCGAGCGCGTCGTTGTCGCGGCCCAGCGCAACGAGGACCTTCATCAGGTCGAGGTGTGCGGGTTCGTCCAGCGGATTCCGGTCGGCGATGGCGCGAGCGCGAAGCTCCGCCGATTTGTAATCGCCGAGCGACACGAGTGCAGCCAGTTCGACCGCGTCGAGCGCTGTCTCCCTGGCAGCAGCCTCGGCACTCAGCTCGCGAGCAAGGCTGCCGTCGGGCAGGTCGGCGCCAGGCTCGCCGCGCCACAGCGACCGCGCCGTCGCGACGGCTTCGAGCGCGCCGCGGTGATCGCCCTCGGCATGGCGCTGCTGTGCCCGCTGCTCGAGTTGCCGGGCGAGGGTGATGTCGACGTGCGATTTGCCGAGGGTGAATCGGTAACCGGCTGGTCCGACCTCGACCGCACCGTCCGGCAACGCAGCCCGTAGTCGCGACACTTGCGTGTGCAGGGCATTCATTGGCGAGCGCGGCGGCTCTTCGCCCCAGACCTCGTCGATCAGCGACTGCGCGGTCCGGCTGCGGCCGGGAACGCTTGCCAACGCGACCATGAGACTTCGCGCACGCGCTCCCGGAAGTGGCACGAGAAGGCCGCCGCGGCGTGTGCAAATCCCGCCCAGCAAGGCCACGACAACGCCTGCGGACTCGTTCGCCGAGCCCTCCGTCGGCGAATGGGTGACGCTCTCTTCTGGATGCACTGTTGTCCGATCGTATTTGAGCCGATCCCCCGGAGCCAGTTGAATACCAATGGCTGCAAGGATCGACTCATGGCCTCAGCTGCTCAGTGGATCGAAGGCGCCCGCCCGCGCACGCTTCCGAACGCGATCGCCCCAGTTTTCGCAGGTACCGGCGCCGCAGCGGCGTTGGGCGGCGCGGTCTGGTGGAAAGCCGCGCTCGCTCTCGTCGTCTCGCTCGCGGTAATCGTCGGCGTCAACTACGCCAACGACTACTCCGACGGCATCCGCGGAACCGACGACGTACGCGTTGGACCGCTTCGCCTGGTCGGCTCGAAAGTGGCATCGCCGGCCGCGGTCCGCAATGCCGCGCTCATCGCCATTCTCGTCGCCGCAGTCGCCGGACTTACGTTGGCCGCGACGACAGCGTGGTGGCTCGCCCTGCTTGCCCCGATCTGTGGTGCCGGAGCGTGGTTCTACACCGGCGGAAAGAAGCCGTACGGCTATCTCGGCTTCGGCGAGGTCGCAGTGTTCGTCTTCTTCGGCCTGATCGCCGTGCTCGGCACACAGTTCGTGCAGGCCGAGCGGATCGATTGGGTCGGTGTCGTCTGCGCCGTCGCCGTCGGCTGCTTCTCCTGTGCCGTCCTCGTGGCGAACAACCTGCGCGACATACCCACCGACACCGAGGCTGGCAAACTCACACTCGCTGTGCGAATCGGTGACGCCCGAACGCGCACACTGCATCTCGCACTCCTCGTCATCCCGTTTCTGGCGAGCCTGGCGCTTGTGGCGAGCACGCCATGGGCGCTCGTCGGTCTGCTTGCAGCCCCGCTGGCGGTTCGCGCCAACGCGCCGGTCCGCGGCGGCAAGGGTGGCTTGGATCTGATTCCCGCGCTGCGCGATTCAGGTCTTGCAATGCTCGTCTGGGCAGCGACCACCGCCTTGGCCCTCGGTCTGAGCTAACTGCTCGTGAGTCTTTTAGGAGTACATAGACTCCTAAAAGACTCACGAGGGTGGGGTGTTAGTCCTTGCCGTCGGGGACCAATACCCCAAGCAGCCAGTTGACGATCGAGATGACGAGCGCACCCCATACCGCGGTCCAGAATCCGTCGACCCGCAGTCCGTACTCGGTCGTCTCGGTGATCTTGGCGGTGAGCAACAACATCAGGCCGTTGATCACCAGCAGGAACAGTCCGAGGGTCAGGATGAGCAGCGGTAGCGAGAACAGTTTCACGACCGGCTTGACGAGCGCATTCACCGCAGTGAACACGATCGCGATGCCCGCAAGGACGACGAACTGCCACCAGTCGTCTTTTTCCTTGGGATAGATGATGTCGATGCCGTCGACCCAACGTGCGGCCAGCCAGATCGCAAACGCGGTGATTGCCAAACGAATGACGAGGACCATGCGTCAATGGTGGCATATTTGCCCCAATTTTCAGGCGGCGCGGTCCAGCAGGACCAGCACTTTCTCACGCAATTCCGCGAGCGGCACGTGCGCGGTGATGATCGCCTCCGCAACCGGACTCGGTGCGCGCACGATTCCAAGCAGGACGTGCTCGGACCCGATGTGATTGTCATTGTGCACCAATGCTTCCCGCAGTGAAAACTCGAGGACCTTCTTCGCCTCGCGCGTGAACGGGATGTGGCCACCGCGCCACCTGCGGCGCGGTTCGGGAGTGCCACGGTCGAGCGCGTCCTTGCCGAAGCTCGCCTGCAGGCTCTCGCGCACCGCGTCGAGATCGATACCGATGGACTTCAGTGCCTCGGCGTCGGCATCGCCGAGCGGTTCCGTACTGCGTTTGCGCGAAACCTGCTCGCGCGCACCGTCGAGAGTGATGCCCAGGCCGGTGAGCAGATTACGCAGCGGCGGTTCGGGTTCGGCCAGAACGCCGAGCAGGAGATGCTCGACGCCGATGTGCGGTGACCGCAGTTCGCGCGCCTCTTCCTGCGCGACGACGACCGCGACTTTGGCTGCCTTGCTGAATCTTTCGAACATCAGAGGAATCTGCCTCTCCGGTTGTATTTCTGGTGCACGGCCTGCCTGCTGACCTCGAGCGAGTCGGCAATCGCCTGCCACGACCAGCCCTGTTCGCGGGCGTTGGTGACCTGGATGGCTTCGAGTCGTTCGAGCAGCCTGCGCAAGGCAAGGACCGCGCGCAGCCCGACCGTGGGGTCGGAACTGCCCGCGGCGGCAGCCAGATTGGTTGCTTCGGTCATGATGTCAATTTAGGTTGACACTCGGAACCTGTCAACACACATTGACAGCCGGCATGAATGGCGCATTCAGTCGGTCAAACCGAGTGAATGCGACATTGATGCGGTGGGCGGGGAGGCAAGTGCGCCGCCGTGATCGGCTCAGCCCAGCCAGGTGCCGCTTTCGACGAATTCGTTCAAGATCGCCGTCGGACCGACGAGGTCCATGCCCTGACCACGCACCCAGCCGTCGTCGAAATACGTTCCGGCATAGCGGTCGCCGCCGTCGCAGAGCAGTGTCACGACGCTGCCGCCTTGGCCTGTCGCGAGCATGTCGGCAATCAACCCGAAGGCACCCCACAGGTTCGTGCCGGTGGAACCGCCGACCCGGCGGCCGAGGACGACGCTGGCGTGGCGCGCAGCCGCCACCGAGGCGGCGTCAGGGACCTGGATCATCCGGTCGACGACTTGACCGATGAACGACGGCTCGACGCGTGGCCGGCCGATTCCTTCGATCCGCGAGGCCATTCCGGTCTCGTGCTCCCGGTTGCCGGTCTGGTATCCGCCGAAGAACGCAGAATTCTCCGGGTCGACGACGGCAAGCCTCGTGTGGTGGCGTCGGTACCGGATGTAGCGACCGATCGTCGCACTCGTTCCGCCTGTACCCGCGCCGACCACGATCCAGTCCGGAATGGGGTGCAGCTCACTGGACAGCTGGTGGAAGATCGATTCGGCGATGTTGTTGTTGCCGCGCCAGTCGGTCGCGCGTTCGGCGTGGGTGAACTGGTCCATGTAGTGACCGTCCGTGTTGGCCGCCAACCGCGCCGCCTCGGCATAGATTTCGCCGGAACTGTCCACGAAATGGCAACGGCCGCCTTGAGCTTCGATGAGGGCGATCTTCTGCGGACTCGTCGATGCCGGCATGACCGCCACGAAATCCAGACCGAGCAACTTGGCGAAATACGCCTCGCTCACAGCCGTCGAACCCGACGATGCTTCGACGATCGTGGTGCCTTCGTGCACCCAGCCGTTGCAAATCGCGTAGAGGAACAGCGAGCGGGCCAGCCGATGCTTCAGGCTGCCGGTGATGTGCGTCGATTCGTCTTTCAGATACAGCGCTACGTTCCAGCCGACCGGCAGCGGGTAGCGCAGCAGATGCGTATCGGCACTGCGTTGGGAGTCGGCGTCGATCAACCGAACCGCGTTGTCCACCCACTCGCGCGGACCGCTCCGGTCGACGACGGTCATTGCTAGGAGTCCCCGCGAAGCTTCGCGCGCAAGTCGGCTTTGTCGCGTCGTCGTCGTTCGTCGACGATCGCGATGTCCTCGTTGAGGCGCCGCCGAAGCTTCGAGAAGAGCACCAACGAGAGCGGGAGCGCGATAAGAAGCGCGAAGATGAGCGCGACCATGATCGGCACTTCCACACCTGCCAGCTTGGCGCCGAACACAATGGCTGCAGCAAGGGCCGCGACCAGCGCAAGCCGGGCAACGGTGTAGAGCGCCAGGTCACGGGCGAGTCGGTGACTCGCGCGGGGACCGGCCTGTTCGGAAGAATTCGAGGTCGCGTCGCTCACGCGAATAAATGTACCGAGGTGTGCAAACCGCCCCTCCATTAGCGCCGGACTTATCCGTTTTGCGAATTACCTCCCCTTTACCAAACATAGATCGTTCGAGTACCTAGGGGTTCTGGTGACACGATGGGGCCAATCCAAGACGACGAACGAGAACACGGGAGAACGTCGATGAGCGCACCCGCTATCAACAGAGCACCTGAGACCCTCTTGACCCCTGGGCAGGTCGCTGCACTCTTCCACGTAGATCCGAAGACGGTCACGCGCTGGGCACACGCAGGCAGGCTCGGCTCGCTCCGCACACCGGGCGGCCACCGACGCTTCCGCGAGTCCGAGGTCCTGCAATTGCTCGCATCGCTGACGACAGAAGCAGTCCGCCGCTGAGGTTGCACGACCAGTCGGGTGCCGAGTAGGCCACACACAGCTACCCTCTAATGGAGGAGGTGAGCGTCGTGATCTACCTATTGGCATTGGTCGGACTGGTAACGGTTACGGTGCTGTTCTGGAAAGCATTCGGGCCCGTCAGTCATGCATCGGGTCAGCCGCGTGTAACGGGTCCGGACGACGATCCAGAATTTTTGTGGCGGCTCAACCGGCAGGCACGTAAATCCGGTGACACGCCTGAACCCGGGCCGGTCGATCCGCCGCAGTAACCCCTACGGCACGTTGACTCAGGTCAGTCCGGCGTACGAATGCAGGCCGGAAACGACGATGTTGATCACGAACAAGTTGAACAACATGGCCACGAAACCGGCGACGTTGATCCACGCAGCCTTGGTGTCGCGCCAGCCGGAGGTTGCGCGTGCGTGCAGGTACGCCGCGTAGACGACCCAGGCGATGAACGCCATCGTTTCCTTGGGGTCCCAGCCCCAGAAGCGTCCCCATGCGGACTCCGCCCAGATGGCCCCGAGAATCACACCGGCGCCGAACAGCGGGAAACCGATGATCGTCGTCTTGTAGGCGAGCCGGTCGAGGGTCTGTGCATCGGGCAGGCGGCGCGCGAGGTTGCCGAGAATGCCTTTACCCTCAGCGCCTTCGGGCTGCGCCATGCGCAGCAGGTAGAGGACGCTCGCAACGCCGGCGACCATGAACACGCCGCTGCCGATGCTGACGATCGTGACGTGGATGGGCAACCAGTACGAGCGCAACGCGGGGACGACCGGCGCCGCGTCCGCGTAGAGCACCGTCGCAGCGAGGAACATCAGAATCATCACCGGCGGCAGCAGGAACACCCACAACGACCGGAACCGCTGACCGCGCAGCACACCGAACCCCAGCACCACCGCAGCGGCGCAGGCCATCGTCACGAACTCGTACATGTTGCCGAGCGGGAACCGCTCCGTCGCGAAGCCGCGCAGCACGATCGACGCCAGGTGCAGACCGATCCCGACGACGATCACCGCCACGCCCATGTTGCCGAGCCGCTCCGAGAGCGGCTTCGGCGGCGCTTCGACGATTCGGCCAGGCAGTCCCACAGCTGGACCGCTCCCCACCAGCTCCTTGGCTTCCACCGCATTGACCCGCTTCGATGCGTAGTGGGAGATCAGCAGTCCGAAGCCCAAGAGATAGACCAGGAACGCCGACCGGAAGGCGAGGTCGCTGTATCCGGCGAGGGTCTCGTTGATCGGCATTGCGTCATTCTCCCGTTGGTCGCGGCGACGCGGCGGGTAGCAGCCGCGCGCACAGTCGATCGAACTCGTCGCCCCAGCCGGCATGATCTGTTCGGGCCAGCCCGCCAAGCTCTACTACAGTACGTCGTTCACCATTGTCGTCGACACCCGTTCGCGGATATATCCGAGCCCAGAATCGGCGCCGTTTGATCAGCAGCGACACCAGCAGCCCGAGCATCATCGACACCGCAAAGATCAGCACCCACCCCTGCGCAGGATCGTGCGACACCTGCAGGTTGACGTACTCCTTGGCACCGTCGAAGCGGACCTTCGTCTTCCCGTCGTTCAGCGTCACGTCTTGCCCGGGCGCCAGGTTGACGCGCTGCTCCTTGTTGAGCCGGCCCTGGTTGATGATTTCCTTGTTGAGCGAGAACAGCGATTGCGGCAAACCAGTGTCGAGGCCGGTATCACCGCGATAGATGTCGACGGCGACCTCAGGCCTGTTCATCGCGGGAAATCCGGACGACAACAGGGCGCCGTGGTCGCCCATTCTGATCGCGGTCGGTGCGAACAATCCCTCGATCGCGATCTGATTCTTGCGGCGTTCCTCCGGATTCGGATACAGACCGGCAGGCGGGTCGAAGCGAAACGCGCCGCTGCTCAGGAAGGTCCGTGCATCGTCGGGTCGCCACTGGATCGTCTCGGTCCGCGTCTCACCGTTCGGGAAAGTGACCGTGAAGGTCGGCGCGTAGCCGTGCCCTTGCAAGTACACCCGATCTCCCGCGATGCGCAGTGGGTGGTTGACCTGCAGCGTCGCATCACGCCACGTGTTCGACGCGAGGTCGCCGTCGGCCTGATACCCGATCTCGGCGGTGAACATCTCGGCCTGACCGGTCGGCAGATAGTCGGCTTTGAAGCTCTTCACACGGACGCACACAGGCGTGAGGCCCGTGCCGTCCTCGATGTTGCCTGCCTTGAACGAATCGAACACCGCGGGCGATGTCGTGCAGATACCAGGTCCGTCGTCGGCAATGACGATGACGTTGCCCTCGTACCCGAACAACTTGCCGATGGCGATCGCCACCAGCAGTCCGACCAGCGACAGGTGGAACACCAGGTTGCCGGCCTCGCGCGTGTAGCCCTTCTCCGCGGAGATCGTCCCGTCGTCCTGGCGGATGCGCCAGCCGCGAAGTCCAGCAACCAGCTGCGCCTGCACCTGGTCGGGATCCTCGTCGACGGTGAGCGTGGCGTGATGCGGCAACCGTGCAAGGTTGCGCGGCGTCGGAACCGGCTGCGCGCGAAGCGCTTTCGCATGGTCGATGCAACGGGGAACGATGCAGCCGACAAGTGAAATGAACAGCAGCACATAAATACTCGTGAACCAGAAGCTGGCGAACACGTCGAACAGTTGGAGCCGGTCGAACAGCGGACCGAGCGTGGGGCGGTCGGCAATGTACTGATCGACCTTGCCCGCGTTGAGACTGCGCTGCGGCAGCAATGCGCCTGGAATGGCCGCCAAAGCCAGCAGAAAGAGCAGGACCAGTGCGGTCCGCATGCTGGTCAGTCCGCGCCAGGTGTTGCGGACGAACGCGACACCGCGCCCGACTGCGCTCTGCCGAGGCGGTGGCGGCGCGGCTTCGCGCGTCTGAGTGGCGGTCATATCGGCAGGCTCGTGTCGGAAACGAATGCGTCGCGAACCCAGGAGACGAACTGGTCCCACGCGCCGGTCACGAGCGCAATACCAACGGCAATCAGCAGCACTCCCCCGAAAATTTGGATCGCCCGCGCATGGCGTCGCAGCCAGCCGACGCCACGCAGCGCGCTGGCCGAACCGAACGCGAGCACGACGAACGGAAGCCCCAGGCCGATGCAGTACGCGACGATCAACGTCACGCCACGTGCAGCTGTGGTCCCTTCCGTGCCTGCGGCGACGGACAGCACGCCGGCGAGCGTCGGTCCGAGGCACGGTGTCCAGCCGAGAGCGAAAACCGCACCGAGCAGCGGCGCACCGATCAAGCTGGTAACGCGACGAGGTTCGAACCGAATGTCGCGCTGCAACAGCGGAATGAGGCCGACGAACACCAGGCCCATCACGATGGTCACGACGCCGCCGACCCGTTGGAGCACTTCACGATTGACCGCTAGCTGCTGCACGACGCCGAACACCGACGCGGTCCCGAGGACGAAGACGACTGTGAACCCTGCGACGAACAGGCTGGCAGCACCGACAACGCGCGCTCGACCGGTCCGTTGCTTGGTGGCGACGGCTTCGGTCGCGGTGACGGGTGGAGCGTCGGCACCGACCACGCCCGCGAGGTAGGACAGGTAACCCGGCACCAACGGCACGACACACGGAGACGCGAACGACACGAGTCCGGCGAGTGCGCACGCACCCATCGCCAGCAGTAGCGGTCCGGAGGCGGCGGTCGTGGCGAAGCTGTCGCCGACGCCGGCGAGAACAGTCATTGCTGCTCCTTGGCCACGCGTTCGACGACGGTCTGCAACTCCTGCGCCACCAGCGATTTCAGGAAGACCGCCGCGACCCGGTGCGAGCGGTCCAGGACGATGGTCGTCGGAATGACGCTGGTCGGGAAGTTGCCGCCGAGCGCGATCAGCGACCGCATCGCAGGGTCGTAGATCGACGGGTAGCTGACGTTGTTGTCGGTGACGAAATCGCGCGCTTTGTCTTGCTGATAGTCCTTGACGTTGATCCCGAGGAATGCGACGCCGAGGTCCTTCGTGTTCTCGTAGACCTTCTCCAGATCGCCCGCTTCGCCACGGCACGGACCGCACCACTGGCCCCACAGATTGATCACGACCGCCTTGCCTGCGAAGTCCGACAACGACGTCGTCTTGCCGTCGGTCATCAGGTCTGGTCCGGACATCTTTCCGATGGTTCCACGGTCCGCCGGGGGGTCGTAAAAGATCGCTGTCTTGCCGCCTGGTGAGACGAAGTCGAAGGTGCCGCCTTGTTCCACTGCATCGGTTCCGGTGCCACATGCAGCGAGCACGAGAACAGCGAGAACAACCAACGCTTGTGAGCCTTTTCGGAGTCCTCGGACGCCGGAAAGACTCACAAGGCGAGCGGGACTCATGCCCCGGTCACCCTCGGATCCGAACTGCCCGCAGGCTCCGAGTAGACGATGTCGACGAGGGTGTCGCCTTCGTAGACCAGCGAGGTCAACGAGGCGAGGCCACACTGCCGCCGGCGCGGATCGTGCCACAGCCGATCACCCTGCAGGAAGCGTCGCAAGGTCCAAACCGGCAACTGATGCGAGACGCAGACCGCCTCGTGCCCGACCGCCTCTACTCGAGCCTTGTGGACCGCTGCCAGCATGCGGTGCGCGATCTGCAGATACGGCTCGCCCCAAGAAGGGGTGAACGGGTCACGCATCTTCCACCAATGCCGAGGCTTGCTCAGTGCGCCGTCACCGACCGCGACGCGCAGGCCCTCGAAGAGGTTGCCTGCCTCGATCAGGTTGTCGTCGGTCGCGATCTCGAGATCGTGGCTCGCGGCGATCGGTCCGGCGGTTTCCTGCGCACGCTGCAGCGGTGAGGCGACGACATGGGTGATGTCATGATTCGCAAGTGCTGCGGCTACCGAGGCGGCCTGGGCACGACCGGTCACCGACAGCCCGAATCCGGGGAGCCGACCGTAGAGAATTCCGTTCGGATTGTGGACCTCGCCATGGCGAAGCACGTGAACGATCGTCTTCGGTGCTTGCGCGGAATCGGACTTGGGGATTTCGGTCACGTCGTGCTTCCTGGTTCGGTTGCGGTTGCAGCGGCCTGCGCGGCGGCGGGGAGGGCGTCGGCGATGATGGCGAAGGCATCGTCGTCGAGGGCGGCGGACACGAACCACGCCTCGTACGCACTGGGCGGCGGATAGACGCCACGTTCGAGCAGTGCGTGGAAGAACGCGGGAAAGCGCCAGGTCTGGCTCGCTTTTGCACTCGCATAGTCGGTCACCGGTTCGGCCGTGAAGAACACGCTCACCATGTTGCCTGCAAACTGCACCTGGTGCGCGACGCCCGCGGCCGACAACGCCTCGCCGAGCAGACCGCCGAGCCGGGCAGCGTTGGCGTCGAGCGCGGTGTAGACGGAATCGTTCGCCTCACGGAGCGTCGCTAAACCTGCCGCGACGGCCACCGGGTTGCCCGACAAGGTTCCGGCTTGGTAGACGGGTCCGGCAGGTGCCAGGTGGGCCATCACGTCGGCTCGCCCGCCGAAGGCCGCCGCAGGCAGACCGCCGGACATCACTTTGCCGAAGGTATAGAGGTCACCGGCGACGCCGTCGATGCCGAACCAGCCGGACTTGCTGACCCGGAAACCCGTCATCACCTCGTCGATGATCAGCAGCGCGCCGTGCGCATTCGCGAGGCGGCGCAATCCGTCGTTGAAGCCCGGGCCAGGTGCGATCGCGCCCATGTTGCCCGCCGCGGCCTCGGTGATGACGCAGGCAATCTCGCCTTGGTTCAGCGCGAAGGCTTCGGCGACCGCATCGAGGTCGTTGTACGGCAGGACGATGGTGTCGTTGGCCTGCGCCCCTGTCACACCCGGCGAGGTCGGCAGGCCGAGCGTTGCCACGCCAGACCCCGCGTCGGCCAGCAAGGCGTCGACGTGGCCGTGGTAGCAACCGGCGAACTTGATGATCTTGCTTCGCCCGGTGAAACCGCGCGCGAGCCGGACCGCACTCATCGTCGCTTCGGTACCAGAGTTGACGAGCCGCACCTGCTCGACCGGTTCGACTCGACCGATGATCGCCTCGGCAAGGTCGACCTCGGCAGCGGTGGGTGCTCCGAAACTCAGGCCGCTCGTCGCGGCGCGCTGGACCGCTTCGACCACCGCGGGGTGCGCGTGACCGAGGATCATCGGGCCCCACGAGCAGATCAGGTCCACGTAGTTGTTGCCGTCGACGTCGGTCAGCGTGTAGCCGGACGCACTCGCGATGAACCGCGGGGTCCCGCCGACGGATTGGAACGCTCGGACCGGCGAGTTGACGCCGCCGGGGATCGCCAAGCTGGCCCGCTCGAAGAGGCGTGCGGATTCGGCGGTGGAGACAGTCACGCAAGCAAGTCTCCCAGTAACAGTGGCTCGGTCCGCTCGCGGGTCTTCGCGCTACCTTGGACGCCATGGCGGGCGAGACTTCGGACACACCGACTTTGTACGACTGGGCGGGCGGGGCGGAAGCATTCCGCCGCCTGATCGACGCCTTCTACGACCGCGTAGAGCGGGACGAGATGTTGTCGGCCTTCTTTCCGGGCGGTGTCAGCGAAGAACACCGCGCTCACGTGACGCTGTGGTGGTGCGAGGTATTCGGCGGTCCGGCGGGCTACACCGAGCAACTCGGCGGCTACGAGCGAATGTTGCACCACCACATCGGCCTCGGCATCACCCCAGAGCAGCGCCACCGATTCGCGGCGACGATGAGCCTCGCCGCCGACGACGCCGCGCTGCCCGACGACCCCGAATTTCGGTCCGCCTTCATGGCGTACGTCGAATGGGGCACGCGTCTGGCGCTGCAGAATTCGGCCCCAGGGGCCGCCGTCGTCGAGCATGCGCCTGTGCCACATTGGGGCTGGGGCGTGGCGCCGCCGTATCGCGGCTGAAATCACAACCGGTGGTCACCTACCCGCGCTACGGTGCAAGGTATGGCGACAACTGGTGATCATTTGCGGATTTCGCTCGACGGACCCTTCCATGAAACCCGCGAAAAAGTTCGCGTGGAGTTGGGTCGCGACGAGTTCACGCCGAGGTACGAGCCGGACCTCGCCAAGGCAAGGGCACGCGCGCTCGAGCAGATGAAGCTCGTACGCGATGCGGGGTACGCAGCCAACGGCTTCAGCGTTGCGCACGGCGGTACCGGCGACGTCGGCGCCGCAGTGACGAGCATCGAGATGCTCGCGATGGCAGACCTATCGCTGATGGTGAAGGCGGGCGTGCAGTGGGGCCTGTTCGGCGGCGCCATCGAGAACCTCGGCACCGAGCGCCACCACGAGCGCTACGTCAAACCGCTGATCGAACTCGACCTGCTCGGCTGTTTCGCCATGACCGAGACCGGCCACGGCAGCGACGTCCAGGAGCTGGAGACCACAGCAACCTACGACGCTGCCACCAGCGAGTTCGTCATCAATTCGCCGACGCCGTCTTCACGCAAGGACTACATCGGCGGCGCGGCCCAACATGCCAGGCTTGCAGCAGTTTTCGCGCAGCTGATCGTCGGTGGCGAGAACCAGGGCGTCCACTGCCTCGTCGTACCGATCCGCGACGAGGCGGGCGCGGACCTGCCCGGCGTCACCACGTCGGACTGTGGCTACAAGGGTGGCCTCAACGGCGTCGACAACGGTCGAATCATGTTCGACAACGTCCGCGTGCCACGCGAGAATCTGCTCAACCGCTACGGCGACGTCGATGCCGACGGCATCTACACCTCGCCCATCGACAACGTGGGGAGGCGCTTCTTCACCATGGTCGGCACGCTGGTGCGCGGCCGCGTCACCGTCGGCGGCTCCGCAGCGGCCGCCGCGAAGGTCGCACTCACGATCGCCGTGCGATATGCGTTGCAGCGCAGGCAGTTCAGTGCTCCCAAGAGCGACGACGAAGTCCCCATCATGGACTACCTCGTCCACCAGCGGCGCCTGTTCCCGCTCGTGGCACGGGCGTACGCATTGGCGTTCGCGCAGAACGAACTGATCGCCAAGCTCGCCGCAATCCAGACCAGCGACGACCCAGACCCACACGAACAGCGTGAATTGGAGGGCCGCGCAGCCGGCCTCAAGGCGGCCAACACCGCATTTGCCACCCGCGCAATTCAGGAATGCCGCGAAGCGTGTGGTGGCGCAGGCTATCTCATGGCGAACCGGCTGGTACAGCTCAAGGGCGACACCGACGTCTTCACCACATTCGAGGGCGACAACGTGGTGCTCACCCAGCTAGTCGCCAAGGAATTGCTCACCGGCTACGCGGACGAAATCCGCGGCATGAGCCCGGTCGAGTGGATGCGGTTCGCCACGACAACGGTCAGCGACGTCGTCAGAACGCGCTCGGTCGCGGTGCAAATTTTCCAGACCATCATCGACTCCCGCCTCGACAACGAGGAGGAGGGCAGCCTCTTCAACCGCGGCACGCAACTCGGCATGTTCGAGGACCGCGAGGAGTACCTGATCTCCACCGCCGCCCGACGCTTGCAGGCGGCCGCAAAGCGGGAGAAGGATCCGTTCGACGCCTTCAACTCGGTCCAAGATCACGTCCTGCGTGCAGCACGTGCACACATCGACCGGATTGCCCTCGAAGCCTTCATCAGCGGCATCGAATCGTGCGAGAACAAGGAAGCCAAGCAACTCCTCTCGGACCTCTGCGACCTCTACGCGCTGACGGTCATCGACGACGACAAGGCGTGGTTCATGGAGCACCGCCAGCTGTCGACCGAGCGCGCCAAGGCCGTGCTCCGGGCCATCAACGAACGGTGCCGCGATCTCCGCCCCCGTGCGCGCACCTTGGTCGAGGGTCTCGGCGTCCCCGAGGCACTCCTCGACGCCGAGATGCTTGCCCCCTAGACGACATTCATGCGGAGTCGTGTGGCCTCGTGACCCTGCTGATGCCGTCGATCACCAAGATCCCGGCGACGACGGCCAGCACGGCAGCGAGCGTGATCCACGAGCCCGCGTAGTAGGTGCCCGAGTACGCGGGCGCACCTTCGTAGGCGGGATTGAAGCTGCTCGTGCGGGCTGCGCGGTCCCAGGACCACCATGCGGCGAAGGCGATGGCGAGCGCGGCGATCACTTCGCCGGCAATCGTCACGTTCTTACGATTCACTGGGCTCCCCCTGCAGTCGCTCCACGGCACTGGTCAACTCGGTCCGCAAGCCTTCGTCGTCTTTGGCCCACGCACGGACCAGTTGGCCGCGCGAAAGCAGCAAGCCTATGGCGGTTCGCCCTCGTGGCACGTTCGCGAGTTCCCCCAAGGATCGCGCCGACTCCCACGGCTCGTCGACCTTGCGCTTCTCGTCGGGCTCAGGGAGCACGCGGACGATTTCGGCAAGGGGTAGCGTCTCGGTGCCTTGCCGCAGCCACGACGGTGTCAGTTCGACGCTCACGTGCCTGCGTGCCGCTACAACCTGCAGCCACACAATGCCCGCGAGAATGAGCGCGAAGAACACAGTGATCACCACGTGCAGGCCGATGCCGAGCACGAGCTCTGCAATCAGAACGATGCCGCAGAAAATCGGTCCGTAGGCTATTGCCCGCCAGCGGGCGCCCGGCTCGCTGAAAAGCACCTGCTCATTGTTCATCCGTGAACCAGGAATTCGCACTCGGACGGAAGACGACAACCCCGGCCGCGATGAGCAACAACGGAACAACAATGAAGACGGTCGGTGCGATGCCGATCAGAACGATGCCGAGTCCGACAAGTGCGAATACGAACGACAACGCGACGAGTGCACGGCGAAATCTTGCATCGCCATATCTAACCGGACGCGCGAGAAAGCCGACGCCCAATCCGACGACAAGGCTGATGATGCCGATACCGCGAAGCATTCGCATGTACGCGGTGAAACCGTCCGGGTCGTTTCCGTTCTTTTGCCATACTTCACGAACCGCATCGGTCGAGGCGGTGGAAAGCAAAGCACCGAAAAGGACGAGCAGGACTGCGGCAACAATCCACATCCAGTACGCAATTTCGACGTTCCGGGGACGACCGTCTCGGCGGGGAGTGATGGGCACGGCGTCAATCCTGCGCTATCGCCGGGCTGGCAGACCTATACGGGCCGACGACACGCTCAGGAGAACAGGCCCGGGACCAGCAAGAGGATGACGGTGATGATGCCGAACAACACAATCAGCCCGAAGAAGCACAATTCTCGGCGAAGACTATGGTCCTGCTCGATCACGACCCGCATTCCAAAGCCTTTCTTGACCTAATGGCTACAGGGCCGAAACCCTGTGATGGCACTCACAATACATGGCGCCAATCTTGCCCGCTAATTCACAGGGTGTTCACCGGCGGGAAGTTCAAGAAGTATGCGTTCGACTCGTGCCGATGCAGAAGGATGGTCGCGCCAACCACGAGAACAGCCTGGATGATGCTCGCGCCGCCACTCACCAACGCAGCGGGGCCGTCCAATGTGCCGATTCCGAAAACAAGCTGAACCCCAACGAACACCACGACGACGCCGATCATCGTCACAAGCATTCGCGCCCAGTTCCGTCCACCACGCATCAAATGGACGAACAGTCCAGCGAGAACCGCGAGGGCGAGGCCGACGATCACCAAAGTCATAAGGCCCAGTGCGAAGAGCAAATTCGCACTGTCTTGTTGCATCGGCAAATTCGGATTGTCTTTCGCCATTTGCTCCACCAATTGCTTGGTGAATTCTTCACGCTGGCCGAACAAGAATGTCACCGCGGCAACGAGATTCACGATTCCGACACCGATGACCGCCCACCAGAGTTGGCACGCGGTGTCCACATCGACCGGCACCGGACGCTTCGGTGCAGGCGGGGGCCCAGGGCCGGGCCCCGGATGGGGCCCGGGCATCATCGTTGCGAATCTCTCAGCCAGAGAGCAGCTTCGGCGGCCCAATAGGTCAGGATGATATCTGCGCCAGCCCGTCGAATGCTCAGAAGCGACTCCAGCACTGCCGCGGTCCGGTCGATCCAGCCGTTCTGCGCTGCTGCGGTGATCATCGAGTACTCACCCGAGATCTGATATGCCGCAACAGGAACCGTCGACACGTCGGCGACCTCGCGAAGAATATCGAGGTAGCTCATCGCCGGCTTGACCATCACGATATCGGCGCCCTCGGCGATGTCGAGTCCGACCTCGCGCAACGACTCGCGTCTATTCGCTGAATCCTGCTGATAGCTACGACGATCGCCGACCAGCGACGAACCGACAGCCTCTCTGAACGGTCCATAGAAGGCAGAGGCGTACTTTGCGGCGTAGGCGAGAATCGCCGTGTCCGTGTGCTGCGCCGCGTCGAGTGCAGTGCGGATCGCACCGACCTGGCCATCCATCATTCCGCTCGTCCCGAGCAGGTGCGCACCCGAATCCGCCTGCGCGAGGGCCATATCGACGTATCGAGCCAGCGTTGCATCGTTGTCCACGGCACCGTCTTCGGCAAGAACACCGCAATGCCCGTGATCGGTGAATTCGTCCAGACACGTATCCGCCATCAGGACGGTGTCGTCGCCCAACTCGGTCTGCAACCTGCGCAGTCCGCGGTTGAGGATCCCGTCGGGATCAGTCGCACCGGAGCCGACGGCGTCCTTGTCCTCAGGCCGAGGAACGCCGAACAGCATCAACCCACCGACACCGGCAGACACCGCATCGACCGCGGCCTTCGCCAGCGAATCGAGGGTGTGCTGGTGCACGCCCGGCATCGACGAAATCTCGCGCGGCTCGGCAAGACCGTCCGCGACGAACATCGGCAAGACCAAATGCCGCGGCTCGAGCGTGGTCTCGGCAACCAGCCGGCGCAACGCCGGTGTTCGGCGCAGCCGTCGGGGACGGTCAGTCGGGAACACGACTGTGCGCCCGCTTACCGACGCTTGCGCTTGCGCGGGGGCGGCAGTGCACCCTCGGCGCGAAGCCGCGCGGCGTGTTCGGCCAGTGCCTCGACAAGCGGTCCGACCTGCGCGGTCTCGGGCTGCACATCGACGCGCAGACCGAACTCGGCAGCCGTCTCGGCAGTCTTCGGACCGATGCACGCGACGAGCGTGCGAGCATGCGGCTTACCGGCGATACCGACGAGGTTGCGGACCGTCGAGGACGAGGTGAACAGAACGGCGTCGAAACCACCGGTCTTGATCATCTCGCGGGTCTCGGCCGGGGGCGGCGCTGCCCGAACGGTGCGGTATGCGGTGACGTCGTCGATCTCCCAGCCGCGCTCACGCAGGCCTTCGGCGAGCGTCTCGGTCGCGATGTCGGCACGCGGCAGCAGCACACGGTTGACCGGATCGAAGACGTCGTCGTACGGCGCGAACTCGTCGAGCAAGCCCTGGCTGGACTGCTCACCGGACGGCACGAGCTCCGGATTGATACCGAACGAACGCACCTTCTCGGCGGTCGCTTCGCCGACACACGCGATCTTCACACCGGAGAACGCACGAGCGTCGAGTCCGAACTCGGCGAACTTCTCCCACACAGCGCGGACCGCATTGGTCGAGGTGAATACGACCCACTGGTAACGACCGTCCACCAGACCCTTGACGGCGCGTTCCATCTGCGCGGGGCTCCGCGGCGGCTCGACCGCAATAGTCGGGACCTCGATGGGAACGGCACCATGGGTGACGAGGCGATTGCTCATCTCGCCTGCCTGCTCCTTGGTGCGCGGCACCAGGACGGTCCAGCCGTACAGCGCGCGCGATTCCCACCACGACATCTTGCCGCGCTGGGCGACGATCTTGCCGACGGTGACGACCAGCGGACCGAGCAGGTCGGCGCCTGCATCGTTGAGCGTGGCGAGGGTGGCTTCGACGGTCCGTTGCTGGCGACTCGTGCCACGGACCGTGATGGCAGCAGGTGTCTGCGGCGCCAATCCGTGTTCGACGAGTGCGCTGGCGGTCTCGGCAAGGTGACCCGAGGTTGCGTGCAGGACGAGCGGTCCAGGGGCGGCGGCGAGCGCTGCCCAGTCGACCTCGCCACGCACGTCTGCCTCGGTGTGCGTCGAGCCGAGCGCCATGCCCGCGTAGCTCGGCACCGCGGAACCGGCGGGCAGGCCCGGCAGCACCTCGAAGTGCACCTGAGTGCGCGCCACTGCGCTGACCTCGGCAATCACCGAATCGGTGGTCAACGGGTCGCCGGAGACGACGCGCACGACGTCGTGGCCGTTGCGCGCCTCGGTGATCAGCGTCTTCGCGACCTCGGTCGGATCGCCCAATGCCGGGCGCACTTCGGGGGCTTCGTCGGCGTCGCCGCTGTACGCGGAGCCGATGAGCGCAACCACTCCCCTGTCGACATCGGGATCTGTGAAAGCCAGCTCTGCGTCGGCGAGCACCTCACGTGCGCGGACTGTGAGCAGGGCCGGATCACCCGGTCCGGAACCTACGAACAGGATCCGACCGGGGGTGTTCTTACGGGCTCGGCTCATCGGTTGTTCTCCAGTGCTTTCGTTCGTGCATTCATGTTCGTGTGTCGTGGCCGCCGAGGAGGCGGCCAATGCGTCAGCCGCCTGCGAGGCGGCCAGGGTATCGGCTCAGGCATCGCCACCACCCCCGCTCATGACGTCTGCAGCGCCCAACTCCAACAGTTCGTCGGCAAGTGCTCTACCCAGTTCGGCGGCACGTTCGGGAGCCCCGACCACCGATGCCCGGATCTCATCCGATCCATCCAGCGCGACGACGCACGCTCGAAGGGAAAGTTCGTCGAAAATTCGCCCGTCCTCGTCGATCGACTCGACCACCTCGGCAAGCGCGCCCACGGGTGCGGTGCAACCCGCCTCCAGCGCAGCGAGCACGGACCGTTCGGCAACCACCGCCGACCGCGTCGAGGCATCGTCGAGTGCGGTCAGCGCGGTGACGAGGTCCGCGTCGTCGGCGCGGCATTCGATCGCCAGTGCACCCTGGCCGGGCGCGGACAGCATCTGCACGGGTTCCAAGGACTCGGTGATGGCGTCGAGGCGTCCGATCCTGGCGAGGCCCGCACGAGCGACGACGACCGCGTCGAGTTCGCCTGCCGTGACCTTGCCCAACCGGGTGTCGAGGTTGCCCCGAAGCGGCACGATGTCGAGGCCGAGTCCAAGCGCCTTCAGCTGGGCGATCCGGCGCGGCGCCGACGTTCCGATTCGGGATCCGGCGGGCAGCTCACCGAGCACCAGCCCGTCGCGAGCCACCAGCGCATCGCGCGGGTCTTCGCGTGGCGGAATCGCAGCGATTGTGAAGCGGTCGTCGGGTGCGGTCGGGAGGTCTTTGTAGGAATGCACAGCAATATCCACATTCCCCGCAGCAAGTTGGTCGCGCAACGCTGTGGTGAATACGCCGACGCCGATCTGCTGTACCGGAGCGGCCGACTCGTCGCCTGCCGTCTTCACGATCACCAATTCCGCACGGTGGCCTGCCGCGACAAGCGCATCGAGGACGGTGCCTGCCTGAGTGCGCGCGAGCAAGCTGCCTCGGGTACCGATCTTCAACACGCGAGTTATCGATGCAACGGTCATGGATTCGGCCCCCCGTCCGATCCATTGGCACCGAGCTGGAAGTCGTGGCTCACGGTGAAGTCGTCGGCAAGTTCGACGCCGCCGATTTCCATCGGTGTCGCAACTGCGGCGGCGGCGCCCGGCTTGAGTTCGAACAGTTCGCGAAGTGCCTCGGCGTAGGTATCGCCGCCCGGCGTCGAGACGAGTTGCTTGATCCGGACCGTCGGGGCGTGCAGCAGTTTGTCGACCACCCGGCGCACCGTGCGCGCAACCTCGTCGCGCTGCGGGTCGTCGAGACCGGGCAGCCGCGATTCGAGGCGCATCAATTCTGCTTCTACTACTTCGGCAGCGCGTTGCCGCAGCGCGGTCACCGTCGGCGTCACTTCTGCCATGCGCTGACCGGTCAGATAGGTCGCGAGTTCCGCCGCGACGATCTCGCGCGCAGCTTCCGCGTCGGACGCGGCAGCGCCCGCAGCGGGATCACGCTGCAAAGTTTCCATGTCGATGACTGTGACCCCCGGCAGGCCGGCGACGGCGTGCTCGACGTCGCGGGGCAGACCGAGATCGCAGATCACCAGCGGTCGGTCGCGGTCACGCTCGGACAGCGCAAGATGCGCATCTGCGAGTGTCACCACAGCGCCGACCGCGCCCGTACAGGTGATGAGCAAGTCCGCGTCGGAGACCGCATTCGACAGTTCCGCGCGGTCCACCGCGACCGCATCCACCCCGTTGGCCAGGGCGTTGTCGGCGAGTCGTTGCGCACGTTCGACCGTGCGGTTGACGATGACGATCCGCCCGATGTGCGCACGTGTGAGCTGCGCGACCGCGAGACCACCCATCGCGCCCGCGCCGAACACCACCGCGGACCGGCCGGTGAGGTCGGTGCCGTCAGCGTCGGCGAGCGTCGTCGCTGCACGAGACAACGCAACGGACACGACCGACGCGCCCGCAGAGTCGATTCCCGTCTCGGAATGCACGCGCTTGCCGACGCGCAACGCGTGCTGGGCGAGTTCGTGCAGCACTCGACCCGCAGCTTGCTGTGCATCAGACGACGCATAGGCAGCGCGGATCTGGCCGAGCACTTGCTGCTCACCGATGACCATCGAGTCGAGGCCGCTCGCCACCGCGAAAAGGTGCTCTGCAGCGGCCTCGCTGTAGCGCACGTACGCGTGCTTCGTCAGATCGGCGAGCGGCATCCCTGCGTGCTTGGCCAGCAGTTCACCAACCTCGGCGAGCCCGCCGTGGAACGCATCGACGACCGCGTAGACCTCGACTCTGTTGCAAGTCGACACGATCATCACTTCGGAGATATGGCTCGATGTGAGCATCCGATCGGTCATCTTCGGACGATCGGTATCGGAGATGGCGACGCGTTCGAGGACGGCGACAGGCGCGCTCCGATGCGAGATCCCGACGAGCAACACACTCATTGCCGAACCACCGATCCCTTGTTAGTCGTGGCGGCGTGCAGCTCAGGGCCGCGCCCCATCAGTCCAGTCGAGCGAAGCGAGGGGGAATCCTCGCCCGCACGAGTGGCCACCTCGGCGTTACGAGCCTGGCTGAAAGACAGCATCTGCATTTCGACGGCGAGGTCGACGCGTCGAATTTCGACGTACGCAGGCACCCGAAGGGCCACCGGCGAGAAGCTGAGGATGCAGCGGAGCCCCGCTTCGACCAGCCGATCGCAGATCGCCTGGGCCGCGTCGTCGGGAACAGCGATCACCGCGATTGTCGGGTCCAGCTCCGCGCAGGCAGGAACGAGGTCTGCGACGTCGCGGACAAGCAGCGGTCCGACCGCGGTGCCGACGAGGTCGACCTCGTTGTCGAACAGCCCGACAATCGTGAAACCACGTCGACCGAAACCGCCGTAGCCCGCCAGCGCACGACCGAGATTTCCGATGCCGACGAGCACCACGCGATGACCTTGATCCAAGCCGAGTGCGATCTCGATTCGCGCACGAAGCCGGGCGACGTCGTAGCCGACGCCCCGCACTCCGTTCGGGCCGAGAAAGGACAGATCCTTACGCAGTTTCGCAGAACCGACACCCGTTGCAGCGGCGAGTTCCTCGCTCGATACGATGAGCGTCCCTTCGTCTACCAAGACGCCGAGGACCCGCAAATAGGCAGTCAACCGCGCGACCGTTGCGGGCGGAATGTCCTTCGCGAGATGGACCTTCGCGCTCGATTCCGGGCCGGCGACCATTCCGGTCGCCCCAGCTGCACCGCGACTTCGCGGCGCCTGGTGCTGGTCCGTCACGTTTGATACTCCTCGCCGACGGGTTCGAAGTCCCGGCAGGTCGCGCTGATCTGTGGGAATGTTGCCCACCACGTTAACTGCTTGTGAAGCCATTCCCAAAGTCGGCGAATTTCGCACTGATCTTCATCTTCACCTGCGCGGCTCCGCCACACACCGAATCCGGGTGAAATCTTCAGCGCGCGAGGTCGGCTCGTAGCCGCTCTTCGTCGACCTCCCAATAGCTGTGCTCACGACCGTCCAGCAGCACTACAGGGACTCGGTCACCGAACTCGGCTCGCAATTCCGGGCGGGTCGGCGCGACCTCGTCGACGTCGATAGTCTCGAATTCGAGATCGAAATCCGAACACACGCGGGCCAACTCGGCACTGGCGCGGTCGCAGAGACCGCAGCCCGACCGCGTGAGGAAAGTAACCGTGTGCGAGGGCTGTTTCATGGCATTCACTGTGCCATCGGAGTACCGAAGGCGCGCGGGGCACTACTGTTGGGTGAGGTTCGGCGACACGGGAGGTTACGAGTGCCTGGGCGAGCAGTGGCTATCGCCGCTGGGTTGGTCTTGGGGGTGTTCGACGGCGGTCGGCTGGGTCCGGGAGCGATCGGTCGGCGGCGGAGAAACCCGTTGGGGCCCAGCGATGCCGAGGTCCGCGCGAACCTCGCAGGCGAAGCGAGTGCGGATGCCGCGCTGGCCTTGCAAGAACTCGAAGCTGGTGCCGCAACAGCAGAGGAGACGACCGACGAACCGTCGGTCCCCCGCGATCTGACTGCTGCCGCGTTCTTCGATGTCGACAACACGATGGTCCAGGGCGCATCGATCGTGCATTTCGCTCGCGGGCTCGCGGCACGGAAGTACTTGAACACGTCCGATCTTGTCGACTTTGCGTGGAAGCAGCTGAAGTTCCGAGTCAGCGGCAAAGAAAGCAGCAACGACGTCGCGAGTGGTCGCGAAAAGGCGCTTTCCTTCATCCGCGGCCGTTCGACAGCCGAGCTCGCCCGGCTCGGTGAAGAGATCTACGACGAAATCATTTCCGACAAAATCTGGCCCGGCACCCGCGCACTTGCGCAGATGCACCTAGATGCCGGCCAGCAGGTCTGGCTGGTGACGGCAACGCCTGTCGAGCTGGCTCAGGTCATCGCCAAGCGGCTCGGTCTCACCGGCGCGCTCGGCACGGTCGCCGAAAGCGAGAACGGCGTCTTCACCGGACGACTCGTCGGCGACATCCTCCACGGCCTCGGCAAAGCGCACGCCGTTCGCACCCTTGCCGTCCGCGAAGGGCTCAATCTCAAGCGCTGCACCGCGTACTCCGACAGCCACAACGACGTACCGATGTTGTCGCTCTGCGGGACCGCGGTCGCGATCAATCCCGATTCGGACCTGCGTGAACTTGCCAAAAACCGCGGTTGGGAAATACGCGACTTCCGAACTGGGCGTAAAGCAGCCAAGGTCGGCGTACCGACCGCCTTGGTACTCGGAGCCGCAGGTGGCGCATTGGCCGCGGTGATTACCCGCAGGAAGATCCCCGCTTAGGTCGTGAGCACTTGATTAACCCATGAAGACGCTGCGGCGCTTCGCGAGAATGCGGTAAAGGGTCTGCTGAATGGTCTCGCGAACGTGGTCGGTGACCTCGAAGGTGACCATCGGGTCGTCGGCGTCCGACGGCTCGTAGGTATCGGTGTAGATCGGCTCGCCGAACTCGATGTACCACTTCGACGGCAACGGAATCGCGCCGAGCGGACCGAGGTGCGGGAACAGTGGCGTCACCGGGAAGTACGGCAAGCCGAGCAACCGCGCAAGCGGACCGAGGTCGCCGACCTTCGGGTAGATCTCCTCGGAGCCGACGATCGAGCACGGGATGATCGGAGCACCGGTACGGACCGCTGCGGAGGCGAAACCACCACGGCCGAATCGCTGCAGCTTGTAGCGGTCGGCGTACGGCTTGCCGATGCCTTTGAAGCCTTCGGGGAACACACCGGTCAGCTCGCCGTTGCGCAGCAGCCGCTCCGCATCGGGGTTGCACGCGAGGGTGTGCCCAGCACGGCGCGCGACCGAGCCGATCACCGGGGTCTCGAAAATCAGGTCCGCGGCGAGCAGCCGCAATGTCCGATGCATCGGGTGGTGATCGTGAACGGCGACAGCCGTCATCAATCCGTCGATCGGGAGGACACCTGCGTGGTTGGCGACGATGAGCGCACCGCCGTGTGAGGGGAGGTTTTCGATGCCACTGACCTCGACCCGGAACCACTTCTCGTACAAGGGTCGCAGGACGGGCAATAGCACCGACTCGTTCCAGTGCTGATCGAAACCGAACTCGTCGACGTGATAGTCGCCGGTCAGCCGCCGGCGCAGGAAGCTTGCCGTGCCCGAAATCTGCTTCGCCAGCGAACGGGTCAGCGACTCGCGGAAACCCTGCGGCGGATTCGCCTCTTCGATCCGTTCGGTGAGCGAGGTGATGTCGCGCACGACATCAGCACCTGCGGCCCGACGTCGATTGACCGCACGCGCAGGCCGATCGGCCGCTTCGTGCAGTTGGATCACTTTCGCTACTTCAGTCATCGCGGTGCTCCCACAGGGGCTCCAACGAGCCCGAGAAGTTTGGTTTCCGCCGAATCGATCCATTCGGGGTTGATCACCGGCCGCAGCGATGCGCCCTTGACGAAATCATCGAAAGCCTGGAGCGTCGTCCAGCGCGGCTCGAAACCTAATTCGGTCCGCATCCGGGTGGTGTCCAGACCACAACCGTAATGATAGAACTCCAGCTGCTCCTGCGTGAACTCGCGCATGACAGGACCCATCAGCCCTCGTCCGATGCTACGGAACAGCACGAACGGCAGCGGCGCCTCGACGCGTCCTGCGCGCCTGATGGCTTGCGACATCATGATCACGCCGTCGCCCGCGATGTTGTACGTGCCGGCATGGCCTGCCAGCGTTGCCTCTTCGAGCGCGGCGAGCGCGTCCTCTTCGTGCAGCAACTGCAGGCGAGCATCCCGACCGAGAATGGTCGGCACGATCGGCGACGTGAAGTATCGCGACACCGAGCCGTTGAGGCGCGGACCGACCAGTGGCGACAGCCGAAGGGTCGAGATAGCGATCTCGGGGCGGCGACGGCCGAGGCCGCGCGCGAACGCCTCGATCTCGATCGCGTCGCGGGCGAACCCACCCTTCGGAGGTTTGCGCGCGCTCATCTGTTCGTTGAACTTCACCGGGTCGCGTGCGCTGCACCCGTACACCGCCGACGACGACCGCAGCACGACCTTTCGAACGCTCGGCGCCTTCTGGCAGACCGCGAAGAGCTGCATCGCGCCGAGCACATTCAGGTCTTTCATCGCGGCGCGACTGCCGGCTTTCGGTGGCCGCGACACGATGGACGCGTGCACGACGGTGTCGACCTCGTTGCCCGAAATGACCTTGCCGATAAGCGGATTGCGGATGTCGGCGCGAACGAACTCGGCACGCCCCATCTTGCGCAGCATGTCTTTGGACGGCGACTTCAAATCGACAGCGATGATGCGATCGATCGAAGGATTCTGCGCGAGGCGAGCGACGAGATACCCGCCGAGGAATCGACTGGCACCGGTGACGAGCACGACCTTAGGCGAGTGGACTCCTCGATCGGTCGTACTCACATATTCCCCTTGCGTCTGCTACCCGTAGAGCCTAGCGATTCCGCATCGGCGTCGACAGGGCTTAACCAGGTTCTAACGATCACTTAATGTTGCTGTTGCTCACATCGTGGGATCGAATGGCAATGCCCGCCCACCATAGAAAGGGGGGACGGGCATCGAGCCATCTGTTCGGCTACTTACCGAGTTTGCGACGCTGAACGCGAGTGCGACGAAGCAACTTACGGTGCTTCTTCTTCGACATGCGCTTGCGACGCTTCTTGATCACTGAACCCATAGCGGGTATTCCTCGCGTTCTCTCTAGCCTTGCAGCGCGCGCAGACCACGCGCACCTTTTCTGTCACACCACGGTCGTTGCACAGCACCGACGAACGGCTGGCTGACACGATGAAGCACCATCGTACCGGGACAGGCCGCGCGTAACGAAACCGAGGTCCGCACAACGGCGCCCGCTATCGCACCGCGGTCGGACACCAGCACTCATCCTGCGTCGAAATACGATGTCTCCAAGTAGTCGTGCACCGCCTTCGCGTGCACACGGAACGAGCGACCGACGCGTACGGCGGGCAGCTCACCTCCGTGCACCAATCGATACACCGTCATCTTGGAGACCCTCATGAGGCTCGCCACTTCAGCGACGGTCAAGAACTGGGTTCCACCGAGAGTCGATTGCCCGTCCGAGGAAACCCCAGACGAGGAACCACTACTGTTCGGTGGCTTGTTTACAGACGCCATTAATCCACATACCTCCGGCACGTCTCGCGCCGCCAGGCTTCCCCTCCGGCGGAACAGACACGCACGTGCTGTATGGAGCTTAGCGGGACTAGTGGGGTTCCTGCGACGGGAGTGGGCAAACAGACTTAATCGTTTATTGCGCCCTGTTGCGCCGAACGGTCCTTCGCGGTATGTAACGCCTCTATAAACGCTGATCGAAGGCCGTTTTGCTCCAATACGCGGACCGCCGCCGCCGTCGTACCCGCAGGTGAAGTTACGGCCGCTCTGAGCTCTGTTGCGCTCTCTTCGGAGCGATCCAGCATCGCTGCGGACCCCAACATGGTCTGAACAACGAGTTCCGACGCCGTCCGACGGGTCAATCCGAGGCTCACACCGGCATCCACCATCGCCTCGACGACGAGGAAAAAGTACGCCGGACCGGACCCGGACACTGCTGTCACGGCGTCCATCTGGTTCTCGGAGACGACCGTCACTTTGCCGACCGCGCTCAGAACATCTCGAACCAACTCGAGATGCGCTTCCTTGACGTACCGGCCGGGAGCGATGACGCTCATCCCCTCGCCCACGAGCATCGGGGTGTTGGGCATCGCCCGGATCACCGGAAAGCCGGCGGGCAACTTCGGCTCGAAGCGACTCGTCGGCACACCCGCGGCCAACGACACGATCAACTGTTCGCGGTCACTGTCGAGTTCGACCTCACCGAGAGCGGTCAGCACGCCGTCGACGTCGGACGGCTTCACGGCGACGACGATCAAGTCGGCGCCTTCGGCGGCGTCGGCAACGGTCGTGACCCTGATCCCGAATTGCTCGGCGATCTCCTTCGCCCGAGCCGGGAATTGCTCAGCGACAACAAGGTCTTTGGTGGCACGGCCCGCTTCCAACAGTCCAGCGACGAGCGCCTCCCCGATCTTGCCGCCACCGATCACTGCGATACGCGTCATGGCATGCAGATTAACGTGCGCTACGGCCTATCAATGCCAGCTGTCGGCTTTGCACGACGACCGCCCCGGTCGAGTCGATGATGAGGTGGTCCTCGTCGAACACCTTCGCGCCGATCGACTTACTGCTCGAGATCACGCGCAACCACCCCGGAGCAGGCACTCGCTGCAGGTAGGTGGTGAGCTGCACCGTCGGCGCCCAACCGAACATCCCGCGGTTGAACACGACCGGCGGACTGATGTCGCCGACCATCATCGCGAACAGCAACGCGATGTCGGGATCGCTTTCGTCCTCGGCAAACGGCCGCGCCCACAGCTGCAACACCGGTTCGCCGACCTCGCCGGTCACGAACTTGGCGGCTGTCGGGTCCAACCGCAGCTCGATTCCCTTCGCCACATTGACGATCTTGCCGAGCGGGCTGCCACCGTCGTACCTGAGCGCGTCCGCGGGCGGCTCGGCGGGCATGTCCGTCAACGCATCGAGTTGGTGCAGCGGCGGCTCGAGGTCGAGTTGGCCCAAGGTCACAGCAGCGCGCACAGCGGTCCGGCCGTTCTGACTCAGTTCGACGTCGACGAGGCAGATCTGCCTACCGCGTTTACGCACGTTGACCGCCAGCGTGACGGCGCCAGGCTCAGGAGCGCCGAGGTAATCGACACTCACGGCGATCGGCTGCAGCATCACCGCTTCGTCTTCGCCCTCTCGGAGCCTGCGACGCGCAGCAGCGGCACAGATCGCCAGCATCGCACCGCCGTGCACCTTCTGACCGATCGTCCAGATCGGATCGATCACGGCGCCGTATGTGCCGTCGGCCTCGTCCGTCAGCGTGCACAGGGCGCGGAAGGGGGCGCTTCCGATGGCCGTCGGCGGAGGGGTCGTTGCCTGCTCAGCAGTCATTGGTGATGCAGCCTTTCATCGGGTCCGAATCGTCGTGCGCGGTGTCATCGCCAGGTCGGTCCGGGCGAACGCATGGTTGTGCCGCCCGTAGGCGTGCAACCGTTGGTCGGCCTTGGGGATTCCCATCACAGCCGTCGGTCAGCATCGGTCCGACGTTCAGGAATCGCCGTGATCGTCGCCGGCGCTCTCCGATACCGCGAGATGCGTTTGACCGTTCAGATGAATCCGAGCGAATGTCAGTGCCTGTTGCAGCATCCCGGCGCGCTCAGTGGTGGAGCGGGCGTTCTGGGTGTTGATCTCGATGACCGCTTGGCCGCTGAAGCCCTTCTTGACCAGCAACTCGCACACCTCGACGCACGGCTGCGAGCCCTGACCGGGGATCAGGTGCTCGTCGTATGCGGCACCGCGCCCATCGGCCAGGTGCAGGTGCGCGAGTCGCGAGCCCATGCGGCCGGCCAGCGCGAGCGCGTCCATCCCCGCGGTTGCGGTGTGCGACAGGTCGAGCGTGTAGTGCTGGTGGTCGCAATCGGTGGGGTCGTAGGACGGGCTGAACGCCGACAGCCCCAAACCCGGTCCGCCGCGGCGTTTGAGCCGCTCGACGGCGCCGCCGCTGCGACCGAAAAAGCTGTCCGCTCGCATCGGGAACATGTTTTCGACGGCAACGACCACGTCGCTGGCGGATTCCAATTCGGCGACCTGATCGGCGAACCCGTCCGCATAGCGACGCTGCCACCGAAACGGCGGATGCACGACGACGTTGCCTGCGCCGAGCGCCTCAGCCGTACGGACCGAGCGTTCCAGCTTCGCGACCGGGTCCGAGCCCCAGACGCGCTGCGAGATCAGCAGGCACGGCGCGTGGACGGCCTGCACGGGCACGGCGTACTTGCGCACCAGCGCCTTCACAGCGTCGATGTCCTGGCTGACCGACTCGGCCCACACCATGAGTTCGACACCGTCGTAGCCGAGCTCCGCCGCATACCGGAACGCGGCTTCGGTGTTCTGCGGGTAGACGGAGGCAGTCGACAGACCTACGAGGATGTCGCGGCGCGGAGAACGGCCGCTTGTCGAGTTGGTCACCCGCGATCAGCTCGTACTCAGGAGGAAGACGAGCGGACCGAGGGTGACGAACAACCCGACCACGATCGCGATGACGATGCTCAGAATGTCCTCTGTCTTACGCAGCACAAGGACGAGCGCAACGAGGCCGAGGATCACAAGGATGGTCAGCGCGAAAGCGACCCACGGCAGCATGTCCCAGAGCCGCTCGAAGCCCTTGAACATCAGCGCACCGGCGATCACGGCGACGACCGCTTGACCGAACAAGATCGCCCACTGGGCCGCGGCGGTTCGTTCCGTCTTGTCTTTCTTGGCCTTCTTTTCTTTCTTCGCTCGCCTCGATGCGGGCGCCTCGGGCGTTTTGTCCGGCTGATCGTCCAGCTCGAACAACGACTCCTCGGGTGCCTTCCTCAGGTCTGGCTTCGCGGGCTCGTCGGCATCCTCGGCTTCCACCGACCTCGCACGCGCAGCTCTGGCTTCGACGGCTGCTTCGTCGCGCGCGACCTGTTCCTCGCGCATCAAATCGCCCGCGACGGTCGAGCCGGAGATCAGCTCGGGTTCCCGCGTCGTCGATGACCAGGCGTTCGCAGGCTCGGGCGCCGGTTTGTTCCTGGCCTCCGGCGGAACCGGTGGGGTGTCGCTTCGGGTTCGCGGTTCCCACAGCGGCCGCGCATGGCCGGTGGACGAGTGTGGGATGCGGCTGTCGTCGAACAACGACGGCATCTCTTCCGTCGGCGGGACGAGCGGTTCCGGTTCCGCGTTCGGCTTCGCCTTGCTCTTGGACTTGCTCTTGGCTTTGGCGATCTTCGGCTCAGGCGCGGGTTCGGGCGCCGGTTCTGTTGCTTGGACCTCGTCGAACCCGACAGTGGCGTCGGCCGAGTGGCCGGGCTGTGCGTCCCTGATCACCGGGATGTCGCCGGTGAGCTCACTGACCGAAATTGCGCCCTTGCCACCCCGTCGACGACGACTGCCCTCGGATGAGACCTGCTGACCGTTACGCGCAAGCAGTTCGGCAACCGAGATCTGCTTCGGCTCGTCGGCCGCAGTCCCGTTACCGGTTCCGTTCGCGTCCGTCATCGATCACTCACCATCAGGTCACCGCCCATTTCGGTATCGAGCTTGCGCAGAATCAAGCCTTCGCGCAGCGCCCAGGGGCAGATTTCTATTGTGTCCACCTCGAGCGCTCGCATGCTTGCTTCGGCTATCAACGCGCCTGCCACAAGTTGTTGCGACCGGTCAGCACTGACACCTTCCAATTCTGCACGGTCGGCGTTGGTCATCCGGGATATGAACGCTATGAGTTGCCGCAAGCCGTTGCTGGTCAGGGTTCGCTTGACCCGCGGTCCGGCGCCGGACGGTGCCGCGCCGGTCAGTCGCGCGAGCGACCTGAAGGTCTTGGACGTTCCGACAGCCAGTTCGGCAGCGCCTGCGGCGTTGAGTTCTTTCACGGGCTCGACCAACTCGGCGTCCAACCAATCGCGCAGCACGTTGACCCGACGCTTGCCTGGTGGATCATGCTGCAACCAGTCTCGCGTCAGGCGACCCGCACCCAGTTGCAGCGAGATCGCAACGTCAGGATCCTCGTCGACGCCGTTGCTCAACTCGAGCGAGCCGCCACCGATGTCGATGTTGAGAATTCGTCCCGCGCTCCAGCCGTACCACCGACGGACCGCGAGGAAGGTCAGCCGCGCTTCGTCCGTGCCCTTCAGCACTTCGAGGTCGACGCCCGTCTTGTCTCGAACCTTTGCAAGGACCGAGTCGGAGTTGTCCGCGTCACGCACAGCCGACGTCGCAAATGCCATCAACTCACCGCAGCCCGACGTCTTCGCAATACTGGCGAACTCGTCGACCGTCGCGATCAGTTTGTCCGCGCCGTCACGAGTGATCTTGCCGTCATCGTCGAGGTTTTCCGAAAGCCGAAGGGTCGCCTTGGTAGAGCTCATCGGCATCGGGTGGCCACCACGATGCGCGTCCACTACAAGCAGGTGAACGGTATTACTTCCGACGTCAAGGACCCCTAGGCGCACACAGATACGGTACTGGGTCTAGCTTTCATGGTTGTGACAGCAGGTGGCGGTCGGTCCCAGCACAAGATGACACCCACTCCTGAGGTGGACCTCGATTTTCCTCGCGAGTGGATCGAATTCATGGATCCTGCGAACGACGAGCACATGATCGTCGCGGATCTGACATGGCTACTTTCGCGCTGGACCTGCGTGTTCGGCACTCCTGCCTGCCAAGGAATCATCGAAGGTCGCCCAGACGACGGTTGCTGCAGCCACGGCGCGTTTCTCTCCGACGACGAGGACCTCGCCAAGCTCGACAAGGCAGTGAAGATGCTCACACCTGCCGATTGGCAGCTGATGGACAAGGGCAAAGGCAAGAAAGGCTATGTCGAGCAGGACGAATTGGAGGACGAGCCTGCGCTGCGAACTCGTCGCTACGACGGGGCCTGCATCTTCCTGAACCGGCCCGGCTTCGAGGGCGGCATCGGCTGCGCGCTGCACACCATGGCCCTGCGGAAGGGCATCGAGCCGCTCGAGGTGAAGCCCGAGGTGTGCTGGCAGCTCCCGATCCGCCGCACCCAAGACTGGGTCACGCGGCCCGACGGCGTCCAGATACTCAAGACGGTCGTCACCGAGTACGACCGCCGCGGCTGGGGTGAAGGCGGCGTGGATTTGAAGTGGTACTGCAGCGGCTCCCCCGATGCCCACGTCGGAAAGAAACCGGTCTGGGAGTCGTACGCCCCTGAACTCACCGAGTTGCTCGGTAAGCCCGCCTATAAGGAGTTGGCTCGCCACTGCAAACGCCGCGAGGGGCTTGGCCTCGTCGCCGTCCACCCCGCAACGGTCCATGCGGAGCGGCTGCAGTAGCTCCGCCCCCTCCCCCGTGATCATGGAGAAAAGTCCGCGTCGTCGTCGAGCAATGCGTTCGAAAGTCCAGTCTCGCCAGCGAAATGGGCTGTGGACAACCCGCTGACCTGTGGATAACCACGCCGTTTTCGAGCGATACCGCCGAGTCGACCGATCAGGATTCCTCGTATGGGGGATTTACGACTTAGATCGTTGGCCGACGCGAATCACGGAATTCTGACGACTTCGGTGCTGCTGACCGAGTTCACGAAAAGAGAATGCCGACGGATGGTCGACAGCGGGACGGTTCACCGCGTATGGCATGGGATCTATTCGACAAAGCCGCCAGACCTGGAGACCAAACTCGCCGGCCTCGACTCAGCATTCGGCGTCGACGTAGTTGCATGCATCGACACTGCGGCTGCCTTGTGGGGTTTCGACGTCAAGGAGAGCCCGACGGTCCATATTCTCGACCCACTCACACGCGATAGAAACAACCGCAAAGGCCTCGTAGTCCATCAGCGTCCAGGCGCACCGGTGACTAAGCACAACGGCCGCTGGCTGACCGAGCCGGACTGGACCGCAATCGAATTCGCGCGCACGTTGCGACGTCCCCGGGCTCTCGCCGCACTCGATGCTGCGCTGAGTAGCCGACATTGCTCGCCCGATGGACTGGCCGCGGCAGCCGAGCAGCAAGCGGGGCGCCGAGGAATCGTGCAAGTCCGCAAGCTGCTCGACTTGGCCTGCGCTGACGCGGCATCGCCCATGGAATCCGAATCTCGACTGATAATGCTCGACGGTGGACTACCCGCACCGCAGTTGCAGTTCCCCGTCCTCGACGACCGCGGCATGGCGAAATACTTCCTGGACTTTGCCTGGCCAGGTGCCAAGGTTGGCGCGGAGTACGACAGCGACGCTTTCCACGGCGGACCGCTCGACGTGCGCAGGGACAAGGCACGCATCTCGTGGCTTCAGGATCACGGATGGCTGATCATCTACATCACGGCCGACGACATTCGTCGACCGCACGAACTCGTCGCCCGAATCAAAAAGCATCTCATCGCGCGCAGCAGCGCTGCGTGATCGCGCGCCGAGCCGGTACATACGGCCGCATCTCTCTTGCCGAATGCGCGACTTTCTCCATGATCAGCGGAGGACGGGGGCGCAGCGCGTGGTCAGGCCTCTAGCTTGTAGCCAAGGCCACGGACAGTGACCAGGTGCTCAGGCTTCGCGGGGTCGGCCTCGATCTTCGAGCGCAGTCGCTTGACGTGGACGTCGAGGGTCTTGGTGTCGCCGACGTAGTCTGCGCCCCACACCCGGTCGATCAATTGACCGCGCGTGAGCACCCGGCCGGAGTTCCTCAGCAAGTACTCGAGTAGGTCGAACTCCTTGAGCGGCAAGGTAACCGGCTCTCCGGCGACCATCACGATGTGGCGCTCGACATCCATCCGGACCGGACCGGCTTCGAGAACTCCGGTGTCGCCGGACCCGTCGATGTCGGTGTCGGACCCACGTCGCAGGACTGCCCTGATTCGCGCGATGAGTTCGCGGGCGGAGTACGGCTTGGTGACGTAGTCGTCGGCGCCGAGCTCCAAACCCACGACCTTGTCGATCTCGCTGTCGCGCGCGGTCACCATGATCACCGGAACCCCGGACCGCGTCCGGAGCGCCTTACACACGTCGGTGCCGGTCATGCCGGGAAGCATGAGGTCGAGCAGCACGATGTCGGCGCCCGATCGATCGAATTCGGCGAGTGCCGACGGTCCGTCGCCGGCGACCGTCACCTCGAAGCCTTCCTTGCGAAGCAGGAAGGCGAGCGGATCCGCCAACGACTCCTCGTCTTCAACGATAAGCACACTCGTCACCGGTTGGCCTCCACACTATTATTGTTGGTCTTCCCGCGCGCCACGACGTCGCGCCGCTGCGGGGCTTGCATCTTCTCCACCGCGCGCAACGGTGTCGGGTCATCGTGTTCGGATTCGTGATGCGCGGGGATTCGGAGCGTAAAAGTGGAACCCGTACCGGGTTTGCTCCACAGGGAAATCTCGCCGTTGTGGTTGGCAGCCACGTGCTTTGCGATGGCCAGACCGAGACCGGTGCCACCCGTCGCCCGTGACCGAGCCTTGTCGACGCGGAAGAAGCGCTCGAACACACGCTCCTGGTCTTCCTTCGCGATGCCGATACCGCGGTCGGTCACGGCTATCGCAACCTTCGGACCCCGCAGCGACCGACTGACCGACACATGTGACCCCTTGGGCGAGTACGCGATGGCGTTCTCGACCAGGTTCGACAACGCGGTGACCAGCAAAGTCTTGTCGCCGAGGACTTCTAGTCCGCTCGGCCGATCGGTGTTGACCGTGATGTCGGCAGCTTCGGCAGCAGTGCGCGATCGATCGACCGCTTCGGCAACCACTTCGTCGACGTCGACGACGTCGAGGTCCGGCAGCTTCTCCGCGCCCTGCAGCCTCGAGAGTGCAATCAGTTCGCTCACCATGTTGCCGAGCCTGCTCGACTCGGCCAGCACACGTTGGCCGAAGTGGCGGACCGATTCGGGATCGTCGGCGGACTCGAGCAACGCCTCCGCGAGGAGACTCATCGCCCCTACCGGCGTTTTGAGCTCGTGACTGACGTTTGCCACGAAATCGCGGCGCGTCGCTTCCATCCGGACCTGCTCGGAATCGTCGTCGGCGAACAACACGACGAAATCGGTTTCTTCGCGACTGAGCTGGCGTGCAACGCACCGGACCGCGATGCGCTCGCGACGTCCGGCCGGGTTCTTCACGCTCAGGTCCGCGTCGGTTGTTTGGCCTGTTTCGAGTACGCGCTCCGCGGCTTTCCACGCCCGTTCGTCGATCAACCTATTGCGCACGAGCCCCAACTCCTCGGCTCGCGGATTGAACAGCACGACGTCGCGATGACGGTCGACGACGACGATTCCGCTCTCGGACGCCAGGACGATCAGGTCGAGAACCTGCGACATGGTCAGCCCGGATTGGGCCTGCCTTCGCTGGTTCTGCCTGGCGTTCATGAAAGGAATGAAGAGGCCCCCGACAGCGAGACCGACAAGTGCCGCGACGATTGCTAGCAGCACAGCCTGAACAACGCTCACGCTGCCGCCTCGCTTCGCTCGGGGGCAGCGATCGCGAAGCTACTGTGCCCATTGGCTCGCTCGCTGCGCTCGCTCACGGCTAAATGGTACGGGTGCTTGCGGGGTCACAAACGCAGAGTGGGGCCATTTTGGCGCAGGTCACAAGCATGATCGTGAATGTTCTGCCGACGTTCACCCGGCGTTTGCCAGGCGCCGGGACCCTGCGGACCGGCATTGTCGACAGCGCTTACTTCGAACCCTGGTTCGCCACAGCCGCTGCGCCTGCCGCCGCTGCGTCCGGATCCAGATAGGTGCCGCCGGGATTGGTGGGCTTCAGATTCTCGTCGAGGTCGTACCGAAGCGGGATGCCGGTCGGGATGTTGAGGCCGGTGATCGAATCGTCGGACATGCCGTCGAGGTGCTTCACCATCGCGCGCAGCGAGTTGCCATGCGCCGCGACCAGTACGTTCTTGCCTGCGAGTAGCTCTTTCGAGATGGTCGACTCCCAGTAGGGAACCATCCGCTCCACGACGTCCTTCAGGCATTCGGTCGCCGGGACCGTGATTCCCGCGTACCGCACATCGCCGTCTTGGCTGTACTCACTCCCCGCGTCGATCGGCGGCGGCGGTGTGTCGTAGCTACGGCGCCAGGCCATGAACTGCTCTTCGCCGAACTCGTCGCGAATCTGCGCTTTGTTCAAGCCTTGCAATTTGCCGTAATGCCGCTCGTTGAGCCGCCAATCGCGGACCACGGGGATCCAGTGGCGATCGGCCTCGTCGAGCGCGATGTTGGCAGTGTTGATCGCCCGGCGCAGGAGTGAGGTGTAGACGACGTCGGGCAGCACGCCCTGCTCCTCGAGGAGCTTGCCTGCACGCTTTCCCTCGCCGATTCCCTTGTCTGTCAGGTGCACGTCGACCCAACCGGTGAACTGGTTCGAGGCGTTCCATTCGCTTTCGCCGTGGCGAAGCAGCACAAGGGTTCCGATGCTCATTCGCCTATCCTGGCATGTCGGTGGAGCCGTCGTCTTCGGGCTGGTCGATCAGGTGCTCGAACGCTTTCAGGTTCGCCAACGACTCACCACGCGAAACTCGCCAATCCCATTCGCGCCGAATCGATTTCGCAAATCCTAGTTCGAGGAGAACGTTGAAGTCCGCGTCCGCGGCTTCCAGCACCTGACCGAGGACCCGATCCAGTTCGTCCGCCGTCACCGCATGGAACGGCAGCCTGCCGACCAGATAGATATCGCCGGTCCGATCGATCGTGTAGTGCACGCCGTAGAGCCGGCGATTGCGCGTGAGCAGGTACCTGTGGACGCCCCCGTCATTCTCGTCCGGGTGACGACACACGAATGCTTCGACACGAACGCTGTCCCGACCGACCGTCAGCAGACAGGTCGTCTTGAGCTTCTTCTCACCCGGCAACTCGACGACGAACTGATCGTCGCGGGTGCGGGTGTATTCGAGTTCGCGTTCGACGAGCGCGGAATCGATCGTGTCGACTATCGACGTCGGATTCACGCGCGCACTCCCCCGGGTCGTCGCCGCTTCCACAACGCGCGCGTCCGACGGACCGGATCGATGGTAGGAGTCGCAGCCGGACCGCGCTGGCGGACGAAATTCTCGTTCGCCCTGCGATAGCTGGCGAGCAGACCATCGGCTGTCGCATCCCAAGAGAAGTTCGCAGCATGACGATTCGCGCGCTCGCCCATCCGCGTCAACTCGGCAGGGTCTGCGAGCAGCCAGCCGAGCGCAGACGACCAATCCGCGGTGCGGTGCCCCTGGACGAGCAGGCCGGTCTCGTGGTTGCGGACCGCAGTTCCCAAGCCGCCGACGTCTGCGGCGATGACGGGCGTTCCGCACGCCTGCGCCTCGATGGCGACGAGGCCGAACGATTCCGAATAGCTCGGGACCGCAACGAGATCCGATGCCCGATAGACCTGGACCAGACGATCGGGCGGCTGCGGCGGCAGGAAGGTGACACGGTCTGCGATGCCGAGGGCGGCTGCGAGTTCGATGAGTGAATCAGGGCGTTCCAAGCCGGTGCCGGACGGTCCGCCGACGACGAGCACGCGCAACGGCAACCCGGGTTTCGCGGCAATCAGCTCAGCCGCAGCGCGTAACAGCACGTCCGGCGCCTTGAGCGGCTGTATACGGCCGACGAAGGTGACAACGGCTTCGTCGGCAGCGATGCCCAGCGCTGCGCGGGCAGCGAGCCGGTCGCCCGGCCGGTAGAGCGCGAGGTCCGCGCCGGGAGCGACGACGTCGATCTTGTCGGCGGAAGCGCCGTAGGTCTCGATGAGCTGCTTCGCTTCTTCGGCAGTGTTGGCGGTGAGCCGGTCGGCCTCTTCGACGACCTGCCGCTCGCCGATCTCGCGCGCAGCGGGTTCTGGTCGGTCGCCCTCGGCGAGCGCGGCGTTCTTCACAGCGGCAAGCGTGTGCGCGGTATGGATCAGCGGGACGCCCCAGCGGTCGCGCGCGAGCCAGCCGACCTGTCCGGACAGCCAGTAATGCGAATGCACGAGGTCGTAGTGGCCGGGCTGATGGCGTGCTTCTTCACGGAGGACACCGGCGGCAAACGCACAGAGCTGGGTCGGCAGATCATGCTTGTCGAGCCCTTCGAACGGGCCCGCCACGACGTTGCGCACCAGGACGCCCGGCGCCGCTTCGACAACGGGCTGGTCAGCCGACGACGTCGCTCGGGTGAAGATCTCGACCTCGACGCCGCGTTTGGCCATTTGCAGAGCGGTCTGCAGCACGTAGACGTTCATCCCGCCTGCGTCCCCGGTACCCGGCTGCGCCAACGGCGAGGTGTGTACGGAGAGAACCGCGACCCGGTGCAACCGTCGTGCGGGGGCGCTGCGCGAGGAACTCACGTCCTCCATAGTGCCTTGCGCGGCGCTAGCCGCTCAGTTCGGCTTCGATCTCGCCGATATTTCGCTTGGGCCCGGTGAACCACTTGCGTGCCGAAGCGAACCACCAGAGGCCGATCGCACCTACCACGACGACCAAGGTGACAGGCGCGTAGTTCACCGACACCCACGTGAACTCGTCGTTCCACGGGTAGCCCTTGTCGTCGGTCGGGAGGATGAACAGCACGCTGATGATGACAATCCACAGCACGGCGATGACGCCGATCGGCCGGTACCACCGGCCGAGTTGCCACGGACCGGTGTGAAAGCGGCTGCCGTGCCGTAGTCGCAGCACGATCGGAATCCCGTACGCCACGTAGAGCCCGATCACCGCGACCGATGTCGCAGCGGCGTATTCGGTCAAGAATTTGTCCTCGGGCACGAGCATCGACGGCACCAGCAACAGGAACGCGAAGAACACGATGAACCCCACGGCGTTGGCTGGGACGCGCTTGGCCGTCAGCGTGGACCAGATTTTCGAACCTGGCACCGCACCGTCCCGTGAGAACGCGAACAACATGCGCGACGCCGCCGTCACCGATGCATAGCCGCAGAACAACTGCGCAGCGGCGGCGATGATCAGCAGGGTGTTGGTCCAGACCGGGTCGAGGTTCGTTTCCAAGATGTAGATCACGGGGTTGCCGCCGTTCTTTTCCGGATCCAACGTGTCGTCGAGATTCGGGATTGCGAACGTCACCGCCAGGATCAGGATGTAGCCGAACACGGCCGACACCAGGATGGTGTTGATGATGCCCTTGGCAACGCCACGCCCCGCGTCCTGCGTTTCCTCCGACATGTGGGCGGACGCGTCGTAGCCGGTGAACGTGTACTGCGCGTGCAGCAGACCGAGAAGGAAGCTGAACCACACGCCACCGAAGCCGACTGCGCTGTTGTCGACCGTCTTTGTGAACACGAAGCTGACGCTCTGGTGATCGTGTGCGAAGAATGCGAGCACGACCACGAAGACGAGCACACCGCCGACGTGCCACCATGCGGAGACGTTGTTGATGGTTGCGGAGAGGTGCGGTCCGATGATGTTCAGCAGCGCGTGCAGTATCAGGATGCCGATGAAGACGAAGAAGATCGCGGTGCGGTCCGTGCCGATGTCGAAGCCGATGACATTGAGGACTGCGGTCGTGAAAATCGCTGCGCCGTAATCGATTGCAGCGGTAACCGCGACCTGTCCGATCAAATTGAACCAGCCCGTGAACCAGCCCCAGATCGGACCACCGAGCTCCGACGCCCACCAGTACAGGCCGCCGGCGGTGGGATACGCGGACGCCAGTTCGGCCATCGCGAGGCCGACAAGCAGCACCATGAACGAGACAAGCGGCCAACCCCACGCCATCGTGATCGGTCCACCGTTGGCCAAACCGATTCCGTAGCTGGCCAATCCGCCCGTCAGGATCGACACGATAGAGAAGCTGATGGCGAAATTCGAGAAGGACGACCACGACCGTTCGAGGTCCTGTTTGTAGCCGAGTTCGGCGAGTCGACGTTCGTCGGCGGAGAGTTCTCTATCGGCTGTACTCATGACGTCTTCTCCCACACCAGATCAGACAACTTGGACAACTGTCCGGGCAGAACTTAGTCCTGGTAGAACACCCCGTCAATGGATCTACAGTCCCCCGACGAACTGGTTCACAATCTTCACAAAGCGAGCCGGATCCTCGACGAACAGGCCGTGTTGCGCGCCCTCCCAGAAGGAGGTCACTACGTCCGGAATCAATTGCGCCGCATGCTCTGCCGACGCCACGTCGACCACCGGGTCAGCCGTGCCGTGCAGGATCAGCGCTGGAATGTCGAGCGTCGCAAGCAGTTCGTCGTGCCCGGAGTTGCGATAAAACAGCGCGGACCGCACCCGCGGCGGCGTACTCAGGCTCGTCCCGAACATCAGTTGGGCGATGACGCCCTTGTCGTCGCCCGGACCGGTGTTGGCATTCCCGAAACCGGCGAACGCGCGAACCGCCTGGCTGGGGCTTTCGGCGAAGACGCCGGGGATCGCTGCGACCATCTTCGGACCGGTCTGCCCACCGCCCTGATTGCGACCTATTCCTGTGATCGCACCGGTCAACACGATGCCGGCGACGCGGGCGGTGCCGCGGTCGGCGAGGTAGTCGCACACCACGAGCCCGCCGTAGGACCAGCCGAGCAGCACGCCATCGCCGTTCGGCGCTTCAGCCGCGAGAACAGCGGCAACGTCGGCGGCCCAATTGGCTGGGTCGTCGTAGCCCGTCTCCGGCGCGCCGGAGTAGCCGTGACCACGAAGGTCGACCGCGACGACCTTGTAGCGACGCGCGAACTCGTCGACGACGTCACCCCAGCAGCGTAACGACGCCGACCAACCATGGAGCAACACAAGGGGACGAGCGTCGTCCGACCCCGTCACGCGATACACGATCGGTGTGCCATCACGTGAGATCACCTCACGCAGTCGTGCTGTCTGCGTTGTCATTTCCGCACCGTATCCCACCCCGCGATGACTATCGTTCGTTGGCATGAACCCCGCAGACATCGTCGCGAGCATCCCGTTCGCTGTCACCACCGGAATCGAATTGGTGAGTGCGACACCAGAAGAAGCAGTCGGACGACTCGAATGGGCGCCCGACCGGACCACGATCGGCGGCGGCATGCACGGCGGAGCCATCATGACGCTCGCAGACACCGTCGGAGCGGTTTGCGCCTTCTTGAACCTGCCGCCTGGTGCATCGACGTCGACGACAAGTTCGAGCACCGTGTTCACCCGCGGTGTCCGGTCGGGAACGGTCACTGCCACCGCGCGGCGCCTGCATGCGGGTCGGTCGACGATCGCCGTCGTGACCGAGGTCCGCGACGATGCCGGCAAGCTCGTTGCTCAGGTGACTCAGTCCCAGGCCGTCCTCGCGTCATAGCGGGGCGCTACCGTAAGGGCCATGCCGAGCCTGCTCGACCGCTTCCGTGCGACCGGTGCCGACCTGCCGTGGGGCGACCCGCTGCCTGCTCACGGTGTCGCCACCGAAGGGTATTTCTGGAAGTTCACCCAGCCCGAGACCGGCCGGATTCTTTCCGCGGCGATCGGCGTCAATCAGAGTCCGGAAGGACCATGGTCGACGGTCATCATCGCGGCGCATCCGAGTGGTTTCATCCGATCTGCCGTACACCCTGACGGTTTCGCCGATCCGCAGAAATTCGGGGCCTCGGCAGGCGCGCTGTTCACCGGCGAAGCGGACCGAGTAGTGGCAGATCTCGGGCCGGATGCGCGGCTCGACGTTCGCATCGTCGACCCATTGCCGTGGCCGAAGCGCGCCTTCGGCGGGACCAGCTTTTTCCAATCGATCCCCGGCCTCGGCCATCGTTGGCATCCGTGGCTGCTCGGCGGTCGTGTCGTGGGGACCGCCACCATCGGCAACGAGCAGTGGAATCTCGACGGCGCTCAGGTGTACGGCGAGAAGCGTTGGGGTTCTGCGCATTTCCCAGAGCGATGGTGGAGCGGATCGGCGCAGGGGTTTGCCGAGCCAGGCGCGTGCGTGACGTTCGCGGGCGCGAAGGTCATCTCGGGTCGCCTCAGTGTCGAGACAACTTTGGTCTCTGTTCGGCTGCCGGACGGTACGGTCCTGCGGTTCGGCGGACCGAGCACGTCGCATATTCGAGCGACTGTGACGCCCGAGAAATGGTCGCTGCATGGCCGGAATCCGCGGTCCGGCATAGAGATCGAGGCCGCCTCGCCGCTGGATACCGCATTCGTCGTGCCGGTCCCCGTCCCCGAAGAGCGCCGAAACGCCCCCGCTGCGATTCTCCATCCGCTCGGGCGCCTCAACGTTACGGTCCGGCGCCGGGCCGATATCGCCTGGCAGGGCGAGTCAACATTGGCGACACTGGAATACGGCGGCTTCGCCGACGCCCGGGCAGAGCTGCAGCGACGCGGCCTCGACCCGGAGTCGGAAACCGCGCCGCCGCAAGCGAACTGACGCGAAGAGCGACTAGCCCAGCGCGCGGCGCATCGAGGGCAGCGGGTCGGCGTACAGCGCGCTGAGCGAGGTAACGCTCGCAGCGAACTCCTGGACCCGGTTACCGAAGCCGCTGACGCGAATGTCCTTGCGCGGCAAAGTCGATGACTGCGCAAAGGCCTCGGCGACATGCGGAATCGCGGCCGGGTACTCGGTGAACGACTGCCCGCCGAGAATCACGCGGTCCGGATTGAAGAGGTCACGAAGCATCGCCACTGTACGACCCAAAACCTTGGCTCGCTCTACCAGAAGCTCATGCGCTGCAACCGAACCCGAGCTCGCAGCCTGGTAGAGGCTGCTGATCGCGAGCGGCTCCGGACCGGTCAGGATGCCCATCGACCGCGCCCGATCGAGCAATGCCCGATCGCTGACGGTCGCTTCGAGGCAACCGCGATGTCCGCATTCGCATTCGGCGTCCGAGCCGGTCGGTAGGTGGACTATCGAGCCCGGACCGTTGTTCGGCGTATGGACCCGCCCGTCGATGGTCAGAGCAATGCCTGCCGTTTCGCGAGCGTAGAAGTACAAGCCGGTGCCAGCAGGCGCTTCCTGCGGATTCCTCGGCGCGAGCAACAGTTCCGCCGCGGCCATGGCCTCGACATGTGCGGCGACCGAAACAGGAAGTCCGAGAGCCTCTCCCACAATTGCGCCGACGCGGGCGCCACGCCAGTTCAGGCGTGCGTGGTCGGCGATTCCGGTCGCGGAATCGACGCGGCCACCGAGTGCTATACCGACCCACAGCGGGCTACGACGGTGCCACCGCGTCGTGAAGGACCGGGCGCTGCGCGCGATCGCGGTGAGCGCGGCGTCCTGGTGGACGCGTGGCGTCGGGATTTCGACGCCACCGAGGATGCGGCCGCGGAGATCGCTGGCCGTGATGCTGGTGACGACGGCGCCGATGTGGATGCCGATCGTCAGGTACGGCTCGTGGTTGGTTTCGAACGGAACCCGCGGCCTGCCGATGGCACCGGATGCCGTCAGGTCAGCGCGTTCGCGGAGCAATCCGGCACCGAGCAGGCCTGCGACCTGCCGATTCACCGTCGCAATGCTGAGCCCGGTGGTCCGAGCAGTCGTGTCGCGAGAGATGGGACCCTGCGTCGATGCTGCCCGCAGAACGGCGGCGGCGGGGTTGTCCGCGATGCGCAATTCAGGCGAAATCACCTGGACGCGGTTGGCGGCACGAGGGGTCGAACCATGCGAACGAAGAGGTGCAGATACAAGTGTGGGCGTGGACATGAAATTCCTCGATTTAGTCCCCGAATACGCCGGGACGAATGTCTACAGGTCGGCTGGCGCTAGCTGCACAGGCAGCGGCAGGGACAACACAGTTCCCGCGCGAATGGCAGCCGCGCACCCAACGATGCGGTCACGTACGAGACGCGAAGCGCAGACGGGTGGCCGGTGGACATGCGTCCAAAGTTAGCACTTCGACCAGCTGTGTCCAATCGGCGTGCTTGCGATCACAGTGCGAGAAAGACTTCTGCGAATGTGCGATCGCTGGTTGCGTTGGGCCCGTCGAACCCCCACCGCGAAAGGCCAACTATGTCCATCGATCTCGCATTGGACACCGAAACAAGCTCTGCTCCAACACCTTCCATTACAAGGCTCGGCGCTCATATCGGCGCACAAATCGATGGAGTCCGCCTCGGCGGCGACCTCGACCCGGGCAGTGTCTCCCTGATAAGGCAGGCGCTGCTCGAGCACAAAGTCATCTTTTTTCGCGGCCAACAACACCTCGACGACGATTCGCAGCACGAATTCGCCTCGCTGCTCGGAATCCCGACCACGCCGCATCCGACGGTCACGTCGCGCGGCACCAAGACACTCGCCATCGACTCCGAATACGGCAAAGCGAACAGCTGGCACACCGACGTCACGTTCGTCGATCGCATTCCGGCAGCGTCGATATTGCGGGCGGTGACGCTGCCCGAATACGGCGGTTCGACGACATGGGCCTCGACCACCGCTGCGTACGACTCGTTGCCCGAGCCACTGCGGCATCTCGTCGAAAATCTGTGGGCCGTGCACACCAATCGCTATGACTACGCAGCGACCGCAGCAGACGCGATCAACGACAAGACTCGCGAATACCGGCAAGAATTCGAATCGACTTACTACGAGACCGTCCATCCCGTCGTCCGAGTTCACCCCGAGACCGGCGAGCGGTCGTTGCTGCTCGGTCACTTCATCAAGCAGTTCGTCGGGCTGGGCACCAAGGAGTCGCAAACGATCTTCAACCTGCTGCAGGACCGCGTCACCAGGCTCGAGCACACCACCAGGTGGAACTGGCGTGACGGAGACGTCGCCATCTGGGACAACCGCGCAACGCAGCATTACGCGGTCGCCGATTACGGCGATCAGTACCGGCGCCTCAATCGCATCACTCTGGCGGGCGACGTGCCGGTCAACATCCACGGCGAACGCAGCCGCGCAATCGTCGGCGACGCTGAGCACTACGCGCCGCTACCCTGACCGAGAATCCGGCGACCTACGATGACGCCATGAGTACCGATCGCATCGCAGTCGTCACCGGCGCAAGTTCCGGGATCGGCGAGGCAACTGCACGCAGGCTCGCAGCCGACGGATTTCACGTGGTCGTCGGCGCGCGGCGCCTTGACCGGCTGGAGGCGCTGGCCAGCGAAATCGGTGGCACCGCGTTGGAACTCGACATCACCGACGAGGATTCCGTCGCCGCGTTCACCGCAGTGATCCCGCGCGTCGATGTGCTGGTGAACAACGCGGGCGGAGCGAAAGGGTTGGCGCCGGTCATCGACGCCGATCTCGATGACTGGATCTGGATGTGGGAAACCAATGTCCTCGGCACCTTGCGCGTGACGAAGGCATTGCTGCCGAAGCTGATCGACTCCGGTGACGGGCTCATCGTCACGATCACGTCGGTCGCTGCGATCGAGGCGTACGACAACGGTGCCGGATACACCTCGGCGAAGCATGGGCAGGCGCTGTTGCACCGAACGCTGCGTGGCGAACTGCTCGGAAAACCTGTCCGGCTCACCGAAGTCGCGCCCGGCGCCGTCGAAACGGAATTCTCACTCGTCCGTTTCGACGGCGACGAAGGGCGCGCGGCGGCGGTCTATCAGGGCATCGATCCCCTGGTCGCCGACGACATCGCCGAGATCATCGGTTTCGTCGCCTCGCGGCCGAGCCACGTCAATATCGATCAGATCGTGGTCAAGCCACGTGACCAGGCTTCGGCAAGCCGGATGCACCGCCGGAGCTGATCAGTTGCCGCCGGCCGGCGCAGGGGTCCTCGGTGTTGCCGATACCGTTGCGCCCGGGTTGTCGGCGAGTGCGGACATCGACTTCCACGTATCCCAATCGATCGTCCAGTCGTAGAGATCGCCGTCCGAAGCCGACAGCGGGATCGACGTGCCGGTCACCTCGACCGGGTCGCCGTAGAGCGCGGTCGGGAAGTACGCGGCGGCGTCCTCGGGCGAGAGGTTGATGCAGCCGTTGGTGACGTTCGACGAGCCCTGCGCGCCGACCGACTCCGGGTTGGCGTGGATGAACTCGCCGTTGTTCGAAATCCGGACCGCCCAGCGCTCGCGGACGTTGGTATAGAACGGCGGGTTCGACATGAGGAAATCCTCGTGCTTCTCGGTCACGACGTGGACGCCGCTGCGGGTCACGTTGCGCGCCTCGTTGCCTTCGCCGTAGCTCACCGCGAAATCGAATACGGTCTCGCCGTCACGAACGACCTGCATGCGGTGGCTGGGTGCACTCGCCTTGACGATCTGACTGCGACCGATCGTGAAGTTCGACGTTGCGTCGGTCTCGCCGTAGGCGCCGTCGCCGTAGCTGAGGCCGTACAGCTTCGCGTCGAGCTTGACCTTCGTTCCGGGCGTCCAATAGTTCTGCGGGCGCCAGTGCACGCGCGAACCTCGGTCGTCCGGCAGCCAAGCCCACGAGCCGGTGGTCGGTGGATCGGTCGTGACCTTCAGGGCCTTCTCGACAGCGGCCTTGTCCTCGACGTGCGCATTGAACTGCACGATGATCGGCGCTGCGATGCCGACTTCCTGGCCGTCGGCGATCTGGATCTGGGCCGACGTCGTCGAGTCCGGCGTCAGGGTCGTGAAGCTGCCCTCGATCGGTGTGGACTTGTTGTCCTTGCCCGCGACGGTGCCGGACCAGGTGTACTTGGCGCCGTAGCCGAGGGGCTCGCCGACGGTCCACGTCTTGGCATCGTTGCTCAGTTTGCCAGCAATCGCCTTGCCCGACGGACTGGTCAGAACCACGTTCTGGAGCGTGCCGTTCTCGGCCTTGACCGAGATAGGAGCGACCGGGCTGACATCCTCGGCACCCGCAGCTGGGTCGAATTCGGCGTGCGGCTCAGCGTTCGCTGCGCCGCCCGGTCCGGAGTTGCTACCGCACCCGGCAAGCAGAGCGATGGCACTCAGCATCGCCGCCACGAGGACAGCGAGGGACCTCCATCGGTTTCGAATTGGCATTTTTCAACGGTACCTGCGGCAACATAGGGCCTCCGTCACAAAGCGAGGCCGACGGGAACCGGCTCGGGCTCGAGCAATACGCCGAATGCCGTCGCGACACCGTCCCGTACGGATCGCGCGAGGGCGACGATGTCGCTTGCGCGTGCCGATCCCCTGTTCGTCAAGGCCAGCGTGTGTTTTGTCGACAGTCGTGCGGGCGCATCGATGCCCGGAAAGCCCTTTTCGAAGCCCGCTCGCTCGATGAGCCAGCCCGCCGACAGCTTGGTGCCGTCGGGCGCCGGGAACTGCGGAATTGTGACATCGCCAACTCTTGCCACGATCTTCGCGAGTACCGCTGGCAACTGCTCGCCCGAAACTACCGGATTGGTGAAGAACGAACCCGCGCTCCAGGTGTCGTTATCCGCGCGGTCGAGCACCATTCCTTTACCGCGCCGCAATCCGAGTACGGCTTCGCGCACCTGCGCGGCAGGTCGGCTCTCACCGTCTGACGCACCTAACACCCTGGCGAGCTCGCCGTAGCGCAGCGGCGCGCTGGACCCACCGCGTTGCAGCTCGAACTCGGCCGACAGCACCACGGCACGGTCGGAGTGCTTGAGGACGCTGGTGCGGTAGGCAAGGCCCAGTTCCGCTGGTTCGGTGTGGCGGACTTCGCCAGTAGCGCGGTCCAGCAGCTCGACCGAGCGCAGCAGCGACGCGATCTCGACGCCGTACGCGCCCACGTTCTGTACGGGTGTGGCACCCGCAGACCCAGGGATACCCGACAGGCACTCGAGCCCACCGAGTCCCGCGTCGATGGACTGTGCGACCACCGTGTCCCACTCGGCGCCTGCGTCGGCGGTCACAATGCTGTCGTCGATTCGGATCGTATTCGAGCCGATGTGGACGACGACACCGTCGAAGCCGTCGTCGGAGATCAGAACGTTCGAACCGCCCGCGAGCAGCAGGACCGGAATCGCCGCGGTATCCAGCAACCGAACAACCTCGATCAGGCTTGCCGTCGTCGGGCACTCCGCCAAGACTCGCGCCGGGCCGCCGACCCGCAAAGTGGTCAGACCGGCGAGCGGAACAGCCTCCGAGACCTGCGCACCGGCGCGCTCTAGGTCGTCAACGAGGCACGGGTCGATCGCGCGTGGATCAGGCACAACTGCAAACGGTAGCGTGCCGCTCATGGGACACCGCATCGAGCATTCCGCTACGCATACGAAATCCGTTGCAGTACTGCATGCTGCGTTCACGAGCGACCAATTCTGGAACGATCGGCTCGCGGAGATCGGTGGCCCCGGCGCGAAGCTCGTCGATACGTCCGTCACCGGCGACACGTACACCGCGAACATGATTCAGGGCATCGCCGAGCGCTACCTTCCGCCGCTGGTCACCAAGATCCGGCACGGCGACCTACGCATCAATCGCAGGGAAAGCTGGGGACCGGTGTCGAACGGCTCCGCGAACGGCACTTTCCGCGTGACCGTCGACGGTGCACCAGCCGTCATCGACGGCAAGCTCGCACTCACGACCGAGGGCACCGGCTCGAAATTGCACATCGAGGGCAACGTCAAGGTCGACTTTCCCCTGTTCGGTGGCCGTATCGAGGAAGCGATCGGCGAACAGTTGAACCGTCTCAACGACAAAGAGGACGAATTCACCGAACGGTGGACGACGACGCACAGTTAGACGGTCGTTCAAGACGGCCACCGCAGCCCGGTAACCTTTACGCCCATGGCCCGCCGAATCGACTATTCCGCCCGGTATCACTACACCATCGAACAGGTGTATTCGGCGCTCAGCAGCCGCGATTACTGGGAAGAAATCGCCGAGGAGATGCGGAAGTACTCGCCGAATCACCTCGAGTCCTTCAAGGCCGACGAATCCGGTATCGCGCTCGAGTTCCACCACATCCTGCCCCGGGAAATGCTGCCCGAGGTCGCGCAGATGGTCATGCGCAAAGACATGGTGATCACCCGCAAGCAGACCTACTCCCCATTCGGGCCAGAGGTCACCGGCACGTTCGAGGCATCGATTCCTGCAGGTCCCGGCAGCCTGACCGGGACGATGCGCCTCTTTTCGACCGAAGCGGGTTCGACGCTGCGTAGCTCACCCGAAGCGAAGGTCTTCATCCCCGGATTCGGGCCGAAGCTCGAGCAGATGATGCTCGTCAACTTGGTCGACCTGTTCCGCGGCGAAGCCGAGGTCACCGTCCGGTGGCTGGACAGGCTCACGAAGGCCTGACATCACCGTGCCCCCACCGACCCCGAAAGGGGTGATCACTCGGGGCACGACCGGCATCAACCGGTTGCGGCGCAGCGACCGCTGGCTGGTCCATGACGATCAGGTCCGGCGTGTTCTGCTCGCCGCCCCTGATCCACTCGTCGTCGATCTCGGTTACGGCGCGAGTCCGGTGACCACGCTCGAGCTGGCCGCACGCCTACGGACCGTTCGGCCCGACACCCGAGTGGTCGGCCTCGAGATCGATCCGCAACGTGTCGTCGAAGGCCGCGACGGCGTCACCTTCGCGCGCGGCGGCTTCGAACTGGCCGGCCGCCGGCCCGTTCTGGTCCGAGCATTCAACGTGCTGCGCCAATATCCAGAGGATGCGGTCGCGCAAGCGTGGGCGACGATGCAAGCGGGCCTTGCGCCTGACGGCTTGATCATCGACGGCACGTGCGACGAACTCGGTCGGCGCTGTGCGTGGGTGCTGCTCGACGCCACCGGGCCCCTCACACTGACCCTCGCCTGGGACCCGTCGACGACCCCACGTCCGTCCGATGTCGCGGAGCGACTGCCGAAGGCCTTGATCCACCGAAACGTGCCAGGCGAGGGCATTCACGCTCTGCTCACCGCTGCTGACCGTGCGTGGGACGCGACGGCGGCGCTGACGCCGTACGGTCCACGGGTCCGGTGGCGTGGCGCAATGGACCAGCTTGCAGCGCAGGGGTTACCAGTCCGCCCGATCCGGCGGAGACTACGAGATTGTGTACTCACGGTGCCCTGGGCGATCGTGGCGCCACAATAAGTACACTCGCCGCTACGTGTATCGAAAGGACCGTAATGCGCTCGACAGTTCTGTCGCGACGAGACCTCGATTTCCTGCTGTACGAATGGCTCGACATCGAGCAACTCTGCAAGCGCGAGCGTTTCGCAGATCATTCCCGCGAAACGTTCGACGGCATCCTCGACCTGAGCGAGCAGCTCGCGACTCGCTACTTCGCCACGCACAACAAACTCAATGACGCGAACGAGCCGACGTTCGACGGGGAACGCGTGACGATCATCCCGGAGGTCAAGGAGGCGCTCGACGCCTTCGCCAAGGCAGACCTGCTGAGCGCCAGCCTCGACAGCGAGGTCGGCGGGATGCAGTTGCCCGCGATCGTCGCGCAGGCAGGTATGGCGTGGTTCCAGGCGGCGAACCCAGGGACGTCGGGTTACCCCTTCTTGACGCTGGCCAACGCGAATCTGCTTGTCGCTCATGGCACGCCAGAACAGATCCAGACCTACGTTGCCCCGATGCTGGCCGGACGGTTCTTCGGAACGATGTGCCTGTCCGAGACCCAAGCCGGTTCGTCGCTGGCCGACATCACCACCCGCGCCGAGCCGCGCGACGACGGCACCTACCGGTTGTTCGGCTCGAAGATGTGGATCTCCGGCGGCGACCACGACCTGACCGAGAACATCGTGCACCTCGTCCTCGCCAAGATTCCCGGGGGACCTGCTGGGACCAAAGGCATTTCGCTGTTCATCGTGCCGAAGGTCCTGGTGAACTCGGATGGCTCGCTCGGTGATCGCAACGACGTGGTCCTCGCCGGGCTCAACCACAAAATGGGGTTCCGCGGCACGGTCAACACGGTCCTGAATCTCGGCGAAGGCCGGTTCGAGCCGGGTGGCGAGCCAGGCGCGGTCGGTTATCTGATCGGCGAACCGCACCGCGGCCTCTTCTACATGTTCCACATGATGAACGAGGCCCGCCTCGGCGTCGGGCTCGGCGCGACGGCGGTGGGCTACACCGGCTACCTGAAATCGCTGGACTATGCCCGCACCCGCACGCAAGGCCGGTCCGTTGCGACGCGGGATCCTTCGCAGCCGCAGGTGCCGATCGTCGAACACGCCGACGTCAAGCGAATGCTGTTGGCGCAGAAGGCGTACGTCGAAGGCGCGCTCGGGCTCGTAATGTACTGCGGTCGCCTCGTCGACTATCAGCACACCGCCGAATCAGACGACGAGCGGCGCACGTCGACGCTACTGCTCGACATCCTCACCCCGATCGCGAAGAGCTGGCCGTCGCAGTGGTGCCTGGAGGCGAACAGCCTCGCGATCCAGGTGCACGGCGGTTACGGCTATACCCGTGAATACGACGTCGAGCAGCACTACCGCGACAACCGACTCAACCCCATTCACGAAGGCACGCACGGAATACAAGGCTTGGATCTGCTGGGACGCAAGGTCACTCAGCAAGGCGGCGCCAGTGTTGCCGCGTTGGGCGAGCTCATCGGCGCGACGGTCGCCAGGGCTGGCGAAGGGTCCGAGCTTGCGGCACAACTGGATTCGGCCTGGCAGCGCTTGGTAAGCGTGACCGGCGCCATGTTCGCCTCGGGCGACATCGAAGCCGCAATGGCGAACAGCTCGATCTACCTCGAAGCCTTCGGCCACATCGTCATCGCATGGATCTGGCTGGAGCAACTCCTTGCCACCGAGGGACGTGACGGCGACTTCTACGACGGCAAACGCCAAGCGGCACAGTACTTCTTCGCCTACGAGCTCCCCCGAGTCGGTCCGCAGCTGGACCTGCTCGAGTCCCTCGACCGCACCACACTCGACATGAAAGACGCCTGGTTCTAACCCTCGTGAGTCTTTTTGGAGTCTATAGACTCCAAAAAGACTCACGAGTAAAAGGAGTGACAGCGCGGACCGAGCGAGCGTACGGTTCTCACCGAAACACGCCGCGCCGGTCGAGTTCGGTACGACGAGCCGTGCCGTGCGCTTCCGGAAAAGCGAGTCGGTGCTGCGTGTCGTGGATCGCTTCGGCGATCTGGGCGGCACCAACACCGCGGCGGCGCTGGGCAAGCACTACCGCGGTCACGACCGTGTTGTGATCGTCACCGACGAGCAGGCGTGGTTCGACGCGAGCGGTGACGTGAACAGTGCTGTGCCACAGTCGGTTCCGGTCTACACCTGGAATGTGGCAGGTTACCGTGCGGGTCATGCACCTGCCGCGGGCAACCGGTTCACGTTCGGCGGCTTGACCGATACCGGTTTCGGCATGATCGGGCTCATCGAGCGCGGTCAGCGCGGCGATTGGCCGTTCTAGCCGCTGCCTGGCCGGCTGCGCCACTGCTTCAGTGGCGCAGCCGGTCGAACACCGTGCGCGGATAGCCTTGCGCAGCAGCAAGACTCAGCACGGAAATCGGTTCGAACGGCTGCCGCCACAACCCGCCGTGGGCTGCGCCTTCATAGAAGAGCACCTCAGGATTGGCGTTCGGCTCCACAGGTACCGGCGCGAACAGGTCGCTCACCAACTTGGCAGCCATCAATGTTCGAGCCGTGTCGGGTGCGAAAATCTCGACGCCGAAACGCCCAGCACCGTGATAGGCGCTGGCAAGGATGGCGTTCTTCGTCACCGACTGCGTCCAGGACGCAGGCGCAACGTTGAACGAGATCCGCTGCCCCGAGTTGCGAGCAACAACGCCACGCCAGCGTTGAAGGCGTTTCGCCAGGGCATAATTCGGGCCCTGCGCCGAGATCAAGGTATCGGCAAGGCCCCAATGGTTGCCATCGCGATCGACGACTTCGTCGCAGTAGTTCGGCCGCATCAGTGCCGACCGCGTCGCCATTCGGAGCAGTTCCTGCCCGGCAGCCCGCCGGCCGCGCGCCGCCCATCGCCTGCGAGCTTCCGCCATCACATCGGCCTTGACCGCGTAGCAATCGGTGGGCGTCGCGAGGTAGGCGAGCGTCGCCTTCGGGCGGTTCTCGAGAATATCGACGCCGATCACGTCAGCGGCCAGCGTGACCTCGACGTGCGCGCGCCCGTCCGCGTACGCGTACATCCCGAAGACCAACTTCTTGCGCTTGCTGGTGTTCGCGTAGATCCAGTTCAGGACTCCCGAGAAATTGCGTGAAACGTCGACACCCGGACCAGCCGGCCCCGTCGGATAGGTCACCGTGCCCGCGCCGTCTTTGGCCTGCTGCACGATGCGACGCCAGCGGTCCGCACCCGGTAGGTCTATCGCCAAAACCTCGGCACCCCAGTCGATCAACGGCAGATACGGGCCCAACTCCGAGCCCGCGCCGACAACGACTGTTTGGTGGCCCGGGAGCGACAGCCATTGCGGATTGTCGATGACCGCGTCGATTGCAGTGACGAAGCTCGGTTCGACGATGCCGCGGTCGCGCCATGCGCGCAGCTGCGCACGCAGCGCATCGCCTTCGAGAATCTTGTTGCCGAACGGCACCCGCAGCGTTCGTACGGCCTCACGCGTCCCACGAACGACTTCCGATTCGAACCCTGCATCGGCCGCCCCGCTGATGAAGCGCATGAGATTGTGCGCGGACTGCAGCCCGGCTTCGGCGATACCGACCGCGGCAGCCGGCGCGGACGCGCTGACTGCGGTCATCGCGCGGAACGCGTCGGTGTACTCGTGCCGCCATCGCCGCGACGACTCGATCGTCTGCGCAAGGTCGGCGTCGAACCCCCGAACCGCGTCCGCGAGCACTGCGGTAGCGAACAGTGTGGTGCCGCCGCGCGGACTCGTCACGGGGAGGGTGATGCCGGCGTGCGGGTTTCTATCGACGACCATGCGGGAAACGATGCCACGATGCTCCATCCGAGGCGAGAAGGGGGATTCTCAGAGCCTCTTTAGAAACGTCGTGGAGAATCGGTCGAATGCGAAACCGCGCAGTGCTGATCTCCTCACTCATCGTGGCCGCCTTGGTCGCCGCCCTCCTCGCCGGCGAGTTCTACGCCAGGCATACCGCGAAGAAATGCATGTCCGAACAGTTCCGCAACGACCTGGGCACCAACGTCGACATCGGGTTCAGCCCGAAGCCGATGTTGCTGCAGCTGCTCGACAGCAAGGTGCCCTACGTGACCGTCGACAGCGACGACACCGCGTTCGGTCCCGCGCAGCAGATGAAAGTGCACGCTAGGGCGAACAACGTCGACATCGAACAGACGAGCCAGTCCAGCGGCACGATCGGCAGTTCGTCAGCTGACATTTCCTGGCCCACCGACGGCATCGCCGCCACCCTGCAAAACGAGGTCGGCGGGCTCGTCAACGGCGTCACCGCCGATGAGTCGGAGGGCACGCTCAATTTCTCGGTCCTCTCCGGCCTCGCGACGGTCAAGGTGAAGCCGCAGATCGTCGGCGACAAAGTCGAGGTCAAGACGGTGGAGGCGAAAGTGATCGGCCTCGGCGTGCCGTCCGATCTCGTCGACGGCATCGTCAACGCGATCTCGAGCGGCCTGCAGCAGTACCCGCTCGGAATGACTCCGAAATCGCTCGAGATAACCGACAAGGGCGTGGAAATGCGTTTGGAGGGTGGTCAGTTCACCCTTCCCCTCCCTGAGCAGGGTCAGAAAGCCAGCGGCTGCGGGATCCTCAGCTAGGCAGCCCGTCGAGCACGGACCGCGACGCCGAGAGCCCGATCCTGGTGGCTCCGGCAGCGATCATGGCGAGCGCGGCATCCGCGGTCCGGATGCCGCCGCTCGCTTTTACTCCGAGCCGACCCCCGACCGTGTCTGCCATCAACCGAACGGCATGCGTCGTGGCGCCACCTGCCGGATGGAACCCGGTCGACGTCTTGACGAAATCGGCGCCTGCGCGTTCTGCCGCGAGACACACCGCCACGATCGCGTCGTCGGTCAGGACCGCCGATTCGATGATCACCTTCAGGACAATGGACGAGTCCAGGGCCGCCCGCACAGTCGCAATCTCGGCATACACCGCCTCGACATCGCCTGCGACCGCCGAGCCGACATCGATGACCATGTCGATTTCCTGTGCTCCGAACTCGGCCGCGCGGTGTGCCTCGTCGGCTTTGACCGCGCGATGATGCTTGCCCGAGGGGAAGCCTGCAACGGCGGCCACCACCAGGCCCGGTGCGTCGACGGGCAGCATCGACGGCGACACGCAGATCGCGTAGACGCCGAGGTCGCGGGCCTCGGCCACGAGCGCGTTCACATCTGCGCTGGTCGCTTCGGGTTTGAGCAGCGTGTGGTCGATCATGGCGGCAACAGAGGCCCTGGTGGGCTCGGGATCGGACATGCCGCTGAGCCTGTCACACTCGCCCGCTGCTGATTCGTCGTGAGCATGTGGGTGGTAAGACTGAACGCCATGAGTGCGCCACCTCCCGATAGCGACCGCCGGTTCGTCCTGACCCTCGGTTGCCCGGATCAGATCGGCATCGTCGCGCGCATCAGTACCTTCATCGCCGAATTGGGTGGGTCGATCGTCGAAGCCGGCTATCACTCCGACCCGGTCACCGGCTGGTTCTTCACCCGCCAAGCGGTGCGCGCATCGTCGATACCACTCGGCGTCGACGAGTTCCGCTCCCGCTTTCGTGATGTCGCAATGCAACTCGGTCCCGAGACCGATTGGGCGCTGAGTGACACAGGGACCTTGAAGCGAATCGTCCTGCTCGTGAGCAAAGAGCCGCACTGCCTGCACGACCTGCTCGGCCGCGCAGCGGGTGGCGAGTTACCTGCGACGATCGAAGCGGTCATCGGCAACCATGCCGACCTCGCCTCTGTTGTCGAAGCGCACGGCGTGAAGTTCCACCACGTGCCGTTTCCACGTGACCCGGACGAACGTGGTCCAGCATTCGGGCGCATCCGCGAACTCGTCGATTCCCATGAGCCCGACGCCGTCGTGTTGGCACGGTTCATGCAGGTGCTACCGCCGGACCTGTGCGCACACTGGAAAGGGCGCGCGCTCAACATCCATCACAGCTTCTTGCCGTCGTTCGTCGGTGCGAAGCCATACCACCAGGCCTTCGCACGTGGTGTGAAGCTGATCGGCGCGACGTGCCATTACGTGACGCCGGAACTCGACGCAGGACCGATTCTCGAGCAGGACGTCATCCGCGTCGACCACGCGGACGAGGTCCGTGATTTCGTTCGGCAGGGCCGCGACATCGAGAAGTTGGTGCTGGCGCGTGGCCTGCGGTGGCACCTCGAGGACCGTGTTCTCGTCCACGGGGGCAAAACCGTCGTATTCAGCTGAGCGTCAGCCCGCGGCGCCGAGCCGGCGAGGACGACGGCGGCGCGAGCGAAGACGCACGATTTCGTCGTTGAAGGCATCGACAGCTTCGATGTTGCCCATGTGCCCAACCCCGGGCAGTACAACCAATTTGTCGAGCATGCCGGTTCGGTCGAGTGCCTCAGCCAGGCGCAACGAGTGCACGGACGGAGTCAGCCGATCCTGCTCGCCCGTGAGCACGACGGTCGGGACCGCCATGGCTTCGACCGCTTCGGTGAGGTCCAGCGTCGCCAGTGCCCAGCCCCACTGACCTCGCGCGCGTGCCTTGCACGACAGCACGATGCGATGGCAGAAATCCACGGCCTCTTTGTCCGCCTGCGGCGCCAGCCCCACATAGTGAAAGGCTCGGCGCGTCACGATGCCTCGTGGGATCGCGACAGGCGCGCCGACCACGTATTTACCGACCGTGCTCTGGATTCGCGGTACGAGGCTGCCGAGCGACAGAATGTTCAATTCCTGCGCGAGTTGACCGCTCGCGGTGTTCGCGAGCAGCAACGACGACGCGAAGCGTCGGACTTGGTCCGGATGGCGGGACGCCCACGCCATGAGCGTGATCCCACCCATGCTGTGGCCGACGAGTACGGCCTTCTTCCGTGACCGCAGCGAAGCGTCGAGCACAGTGGCGAGGTCGTCGCCCAAAACGTCTGCACTGGGCGTGCGTTTGCCGAGGGTGCTGCGGCCGTGACCGCGCTGGTCGTAGGCGATGACGCGATAGCGGCCTGCAAGCGCATTGATCTGTGGGTTCCAGATCTCGATGCGACAGCTCCAGCCGTGACACAGGACGATCGGCTCGGCATCGGCCGGTCCGTACGCTCGAACGTGCAGGGTGGCGCCGTCGTCGGTGACCACAGGAATTATCTCGTAGTCCAGTTCGGAGTCGCGCAACAGCTCGTCGCGCCAGTTGCGCTGGGTCGGACTTCGGCGCGCCATCACCGAACCCACCGTCGTGCGCACCGCGCCAACGGCGCTCGCCCTGATTCCCGCTCTGCCGGACTGCATCCCCTGTGTGTTCAACCAAACACTCCTTTGTGTCTCCGATCACACCGTACACACACCCGGAATCGAGGGTTGCTGAACTAGCCCGCCTCGGCGACCGCGAGGGTGCGGCGGCGAACGCGACGCTTCGAGAGCGTGCGGAGGCGCACGATTTCGTCGTTGAATGCTTGTGGCGCTTCGATATTGCCCATATGACCAGCGCCCGGAAGGACGAGCAACTGCTCGAGAGAACCGGTCTCGGCGAGCTGGCTCGCGAGGCGCTCGGAGTGGACGGGCGGCGTCAAGCGATCCCGCTCACCAGCAATGACCGTGGTCGGAACGGTGATCTTGTCGAGCGCCTTCGCGATGTCGAGGCCGCTGAGCGCGACACCCCACTTGCCACGGGTGCGGCCCTTGCAGGCGGACACGAGGCGCCAGCAGAAATCGACTTCCTCGGCCGTTGCGGTCGGGGACAACCCAACCCAGCGCATCGGGCGGCGAGTGATGAATGCGGTCGGCAACGGCACCTGAGCACCGAGAACGACCTGACCGAGCAGCCCCGGGATCTGCTTGATCGGGCCACGCAGAGGTACCACCGTGGTTTCCGCGATCAGCCGGTCGGCACCGGTATTTGCAAGCACGACGGAGCTGGCGAACTGCTCGACCTGGTGTGGGTATTTGGCAGCCCACGCCATGATGCTCATGCCGCCCATGCTGTGGCCGACGATCACGGCCTTCTTGCGCGGCGACACGGTTGCGGCAAGTACGGCAGCGAGGTCGTCGGCGAGCACATCGGACGTCAGCTTGATCCTGCCGAGGTCACTCGCGCCGTGTCCGCGCTGGTCGTACGCGATGACGCGATACTTCCCGGCGAGCACGTTGATTTGCGGGTTCCAGTAGGCGATCGAACAGGTCCAGCCGTGGCTCAGGACGATCGGCTCGGCGTCCTTCGGCCCGTACGCGTGCACGTTCAAACGCGCACCGTCCGCCGTGCTGACGGTCGTCACGTCAGGCCGCATCGGCGGCGTTCGCAACAGTTCGTTCTTCCAGCGCGCGTTCGGGTCGCGTGTGGTCACCTAACACTCCTTTGTGTTTCAGCTTGTGGCTCGTGCCACACTAGCGTGCTAGCTCCCCGCTTGCCACTGCAAGCACTGCCCCTCATGATTTCGCCTCGCCCTGAGCCGCGACAGCTAGTTGCTCGGCCGCTCGCTCCAACGCTGCAGAGATCGATTCGTCCATCACGTCGACGAGAATCGAGTGGACGACATCGTGCACCAGCGCACGACCTTTGTTGATCAGCTCGGTCAATCCGGCGACCGCTTCTTCGTCGAGATCCGACGCCACGCCGTCTGCTGGGAAGTACCGGTCCGAGACGAGCTTGACGAACCTGTCCGCCACATCGCGCAGGTCTTTTCGCACGACACCGGCGTTGTCGAGAATGTTCGACAGCGGTACGCCAGCGTCGAGCAGGAGTTCGGTCGCTTCGAGCAGGCGCGGATTGGCGACGCGGTATGCCTGACCGTCGCGCTTGAGCAGTCCACTGCGCAGTGCCTTGGCCAGGTTCGCGTCGAATTCCTCGTCGCCGAACAAGCCGCTCAGCTTCGCTGAGGTCAGTTGTTCCCCGGAAGCGATATCCGGGCGTTCGGGAGCCAGCCTGTCCACGTCCAGCACTTCTTCGACACGCATGCCGTACTGGGCAGCGGTCAGCAGTTCGCTGATGGTGGCAAAGGTGTATCCGCGATCGAGCATGCGGTTGATCAGATTCAGCCGGGCGAGGTGCGACTCGTTGTAGAAGCCGGACCGCCCTTCGCGTCGCGGCGGCGGAAGTAAACCGCGGTCTTGGTAGACCCGAACGTTGCGCACACTGACGCCTGCCTCGCGAGCTAGGTCGTCGATGCGGAATTCACGAGCGGGAGCGGGTTCGCCTTCGGCCTCACGGACGGGCTCGAGAATTGCCGCAATCCCCCGGAGCACACGTGCTGACTCCGACGTGAGGAAGTTGGCCATCAGCGAGCTGCTCCTTTGCAGAGGCGACCTCGTCGGCAGCCATTTCTACAACGGTAACATTGTCACAATGCTCATTGTCAAGGTTTGCGAAACCTTGGTGCGTCTACCAGCGAGGACCGCGCTGGATGTCGTCGACCCGCGGGCGAACGTCGACCAGATAGACGCAGACCGCGACGACGGCGATGATCCCGAGGAACGAAACCGGGTGCACCAGTAAGACGACTAGTAAGGACGCCGCGAGAATGCCGAGCCATACCGGCTTGGTCAGTTTGTCCACGGCTGGGTAGGCGTCGGTGCGCTGCCTGACTGCGTGCACCAGCGCGAAAATCGCCGCGCCGATCGCCAGCAACTGCAACGTCAACATGATCCAGCCGGTCAAGCCGGCAACCGCAGAGAACACCACGACGTCCATCATAGAAGAAGCCGCCCTCGCGCACGTTGTGCGTGAGAGCGGCTGTTCTACGACTGCGTCGAACCGTGCCCAGGTGGGCGAGGTATTAGCTGGTCGACTTCTTGGCCGGAGCCTTCTTGGCCGGAGCCTTGGCCGGGGCCTTCTTGGCGGGAGCCTTGGCCGGGGCAGCCTTCTTGGCCGGAGCCTTCTTGGCGACGGCCTTCTTGACGGCGGCAGCGGCCTCTTCGACCTTCTCGACTGCGTCGTCGGCTGCATCTTCCGCGCGACCGGTCACCTTGTTGGCGAGCTTGGTCGCCTGCTCACGGACGTCCTTGGTGCGCGCAAGCGCATCGTCGACGAGACCTTCGACGCGACCGATGCGCTCTTCGACGACCGGACGGGTGCGGAGACGCTCGACGGTCTCTTCGCCACGCTCGGCAAGATCGGCGTACAGGTCGAGGGCAACCTTGAGGTAGCGCTCAGCAACCGCGCGCAATTCCTCGACGGTGAACTTCTCGCGCAGCTCGGCGAGCTCTTCGGGCAGCTCGGACGGCAGGCCGGCCAGACGCTCGCGCAGGCTCTCGATCTGCTCCTGCAGGTCTGCGGGGAGTGCGGCGAAACGCTCACGAGCTTCTTCGACCCGACCGGAAACGTCGGTGCTGGTGTTCTCGGCACGCTCGCGAGCCTTGGCTACGACGTCTGCAAATGCCTGAACAACCGCGTCGCCTGCGCCAACGGTGGCGTACAGCGGCTTCTTGACGGTTTCGAGACCCTTTTCAGTGGACTCACTCATTTTCCGCTCTCCTCTTCTAGGGAATGGGGGGTTTCGGCTGACAACTCGGGCACATCGGTCGGCGCGAGTTCTTCTTGCGTCGAATCGTTCTCGCGACAAAACGATTCGTAGATTTCCAGAAGCACTTGCTTCTGTCGCTCTGTGATAGCGACATCGGCGAGTAGCGCATCCCGGACTGGGCTGTACGGACGTTGCTCGAGATAACCAGCACGTACGTACAACGCCTCCGAAGACACCCGGAGACCTTTCGCAATCTGCCCGAGAACCTCGGCAGATGGATTTCGCAATCCACGCTCTATCTGGCTGAGATAGGGATTACTGACACCAGCCAGCAGAGCCAACTGTCGCAAGGACACGTGAGCTGCTTCACGCTGAGCCCGGATGAAGCTGCCGATATCTTGCGCGGCATCTTTGACCTTGACTACGCGTGCAGCCAACTCACCGGTGCCGGCCGAGTCTGGTACTTCCGCGTCGGAAGCCTCGGGCGTCTGTGGCATTCTCTGCACTCTCCTGGTTGGTGTTCCGAAATCAACATTAAGTGAGAGTGCTAGCTCTTGCAAGCGCTTGAGCTAGCAACATGCGAGGCGTGGATCACAGTTTTGCGATTGCGCACCCCGTCGCACATCCGCAATGTTTGTTCTTGCGTACCACATTCAATGGCGTGTATTCCTATCACCAATGCGGCCGAAAATGCGCTGCAGGTCGAAAGGGGGGCTCGTGCAATCAGTTACGAAGAGCGGTAGGCGCGCAACGGCGCTGGGGGTAATCGTGGCGTCGGCAGCATTCGCAATCAGCTGTTCCTCGGTCCAAGGGTTCCCCAAAGCGTCCGAACTCGACGTTCGCACGCTCGATGTCGGGGCGTACTCCGCCTCGCCGCCGACAGTCGCCGATCCGAAGACGAAAAATCAGGGCATCGTCATGGAAGGAATGCGCATCGGCGATGTCGTCGCCGACCCCTACGAAGTCGATCCCACGCTCAAAACCGGCTGGAGCTCGACCGTGATCACGGACGTAGTCGTGGCGACCAGGGCGTTGTTCGCCGATGTCGCCGGTCCGGTACTGACCAGGTACGGCATGATCACGGGATTCAGCACCACCGCAGGCGACGCACCCGCGCCCGCGAAAGATTCGAAAGCACCCCACCCGGCGAGTCTGACGGTCACGGTTCTGCGCTTCCCTGACGAGAGCTCGGCACGAGACGCGGCCCGTGAAATCGACGGCACCGATTTCCGCGCAAACAAAGACAACGTCGCCGTCAAAATTCCGGGGCACCCGGATTCGAATTCGCATTGGCGGCCGAATATAGCCTCGCTTGCTGCCACTACGGCGCACGGACAATACGTCGTCGACCTCTTCGCTTTTACCAAAAGTCCGGACCTGACCGCTCTCACGGCGGTCATTTCGAAGGCACTCGATCTCCAAATGCCGCTTTTGGACAAATTCGTTCCGACGCCGCAAGACAAGCTTTCCGATCTGCCGACGAATCCAGATTCGATTCTCAGCCGTACGCTGCCGGCCAAACCCGAAGATATAAAGGTGGACGGCGTCGACACCGCTACCTACGACTCGCGCGGGTATTTGCATCTCGGCAACGATCACGAGGAACGAACTCAGCTGATCGAGAAGGCAGGCATCGAACGGATCGCATTCACCGAAGCCTCCTACGTAATTCGCGCACGAGACTCCCAAGGCGCGGCCGCGGTGCAGGCGTCATACACCGAGAGCGACGACCGGACTGCGGTCGATGGCCCCGAAGGCGTGCCCACCGCGCGATGCATCGAGATCAAGGATCCAGCGCCGGATACGTCGCGCTACTACTGCTACATCGCCTATCGCCAGTACGTGGGGATCGTGAACGGCAACGATCTGAGCGATCTGCAGCGCAAAGCGGCTGCGCAGTACGCCGTCCTGGCCAACAACGAGATCTGAGCGGCTAGCTACCGAACATGAAGTGCGAAATGGTGTAGATCGACAGGCCTGCGAGCGAGCCGACGACCGTGCCGTTGATCCGGATGAATTGCAGATCGCGCCCGACCTGCAATTCGATCTTCTTGCTCGCCTCTTCGGCATCCCAGCGCTCGACCGTGTCGGTGATGATCGTGGTGATTTCGTTCGCGTAGTTGGCGGCGATGTAGCGCGCGCCCGCAAGCAACCACTTGTCGACCTTGCCCCGCATCTCTGCGTCGTCGCGCAGTCGCTCACCGAGCTGCTGGACGTTGTCGCGAACCTTGTTTCGCAGGGTGCTGTTCGGATCGTCGACGGATTCGAGGATGAGCCGCTTCGCGACCCGCCAGGTCGCCGCAGCCAGACCCGTAATTTCTTCGCGGCCCATGATCTCGGCTTTGATCGATTCGGCCTTGACGATCGTCGCCTCGTCGAACTGTAGGTCGCGCGCAAATTCGGTGAGGAAGTTGTTCGCCGCCAACCGCACCTCGTGATCCGGGCGCGTACGGACCTTCCACGTGAACTCGACCAGCTCGCGGTAGATCTTCTCCGACAGGAGGATGTCGACGAACTTAGGCGACCACTGCGGTGAATCGCGCAACACGATCCGGTCGATGGTTTCCTGGCTGCCCAACGCCCACTGATGGGCCCGTTCGGCAAGCATGTCGAGCAACGGGACCTGCCGATTCTCCTTCAGCAGCTCATCGAGGACCTTGCCGATCGGCGGACCCCATTTCGGCTCGGCGATCTTGCGCACGATCGTGTGATCGATGATTTGCTCGACGTCCTCGTCCCGCAACACGCCGACGATCGCGCGAAGGATCGTCGACGTTTCGGCGGCGACACGGTCCGCGTTCTGGGGCACAGCCATCCAGGTGCCGATTCGCAGCGGGACCTGCGCGGACGCGACCTTCGCCGACACGACATCGGGGGCGAGAAAGTTCTGGCCGACGAAGTTGCTCAAGCTCTCGCCGAGTTGGTCCTTCTTCTTCTTGATGATCGCGGTATGGGGAATCGGCAAGCCCAACGGATGCCGGAAGAGTGCAGTGACGGCGAACCAGTCCGCCAACGCACCGACCATTCCCGCCTCCGACGCCGCGCGCACATAGCCGACCCAGCTGCCTGCGCCGCGAGATTCCTGCCAGCGGCAGAACAGGTAGACGACGCTCGCGAATACGAGAAACCCGGTGGCGACGGCTTTCATCCTGAACAGATCGCGTCGCTTTTCCTCGTCGGCGAAGCCACCTCCTGGCTGCATTGCGGGCGCAGCCGCCGCTGTCGGGCTTTGCTTCGGCTCGTCGTCGAGCTCAGTTACGGACACCTGCCCATTGTGCCCAATTTGGACAAGGAGACCCACGTACCGACCGAAACACGTTCCCATTCGGCCTAAGCTGTCCTGAACAAGTGCAACACCGTTCTCTGGAGGCTCCCCCTGACTGCCGAAAGCAGCGTCACGCCACGCGCGAAGGTTTCCAAAACCGACGGGCGCAAAAGACGCTGGCGCGAGCACAAGGTCGCTCGTCGCGAGGAACTCGTCGACGGGACACTGGATGCGATCCGCGTGCACGGCAGCAACGTCGGTATGGATCAGATTGCCGCCGAAATCGGTGTCTCGAAAACAGTGTTGTACCGCTACTTCACCGACAAGAACGATTTGACGAATGCTGCGATGGAGCGTTTCGTCCAAACGATTCTCGCGCCGCGAATCTACGAAGCGATCGGTCGGGAGCTGGACGAATACGGTCTTGCTCGCGCTGCAATTTCGGCATACGTCGAGACGATCGCATCCGACACGGCGATCTACCTATACGTGATGTCGAACGGCGCAGGTACCGATCGCGATGCAGTCGCCGATTCCGAAAAGATGATCGCCGAACTCGTGCACGTGGTGATCACGCAGCGTCTGGCCGCCCGCGGGCACGACACCGAAGGCGCATCGCCATGGTCGTACGGCATCGTCGGCGCGATCCAGCTCGCCGTCCACTCGTGGATCTCCAACCCGGTGATGCCGAGCGAACAACTCATCGACTACCTCACGATGATGATCTGGAGTGCCATCGAGGGAATCGCGCGATCCGGCGGCTCCCGTGAGGTGTTCAACGCGCAGGACCACCCACTGCCGCCACCACCGAGCGCGTAGTCAGCCGACGTTGGCACGAACGAACGCGCCGATGTTGTCGATAGCCTTCCGTCCCTCGGGAATCAGGTCCGCCGCAGCCTGGAACACGTGGAACTGACCTTCGAAAAGTTGGAGTTCGCACGGCACACCCTCTTCGGCGATCTTGGCCGCGATCAGTTCGGCGTCCACCGACAGCAATTCCGACGCGCCAGCCTGAATCAGGACCGGAGGCAGTCCGGACACGTCGAGGTAAAGCGGCGAGTGGACGCGGCCGTACTCGTCCGGGTGCCCGTTCGACCGTTCGAACTCCGTCATCCTCGCGATGAGCGAGACGAGGCCGATCGCAGGGAACAACGGATCGACCATGTCGCCGAGCCATTCGAGCTTTCGGCTTGGATCGGTGTCGATGAACGGCGACTGACAGACCACCGCGGCCGGCTTGCCGAAGCCGCGCTCGACCACGGCTAGTGCCGTCATCAGCGCAAAGTACCCGCCAGCGGAATCACCCGCGACGACGATCTGGTCGGGTGTGTAGCCCTGCTGCAGCAACCACCGATAACCGTCGACGCAGTCGTCGAGCGAAGTGGACACCGGGTGGCCGGGCAACATGCGGTAATCGACGACCAGGGCGGGTGCGCGACACGCTCTCGAAATGTCGGACACGAACCGTCGGTGGGTATTGGGTCCGCAGCAGATGAACGCGCCGCCGTGCAGGTAGAGCAGGACGCGATCACTGTGCGCCCCTGGACCGCGGATGAATTCACCATCGCAATACGGCAGCCGGACCTTGTCGACGAGCGTGCCGGGCAGCGGCCAGAGCGCCTTCGCCGCCCAATCGATAACTCCGTACGGCCATGGGAGATTCGGGGCGTAGCCCCATGCCTGGATAACCGGCCGAACCGTCACTTGCAGGACAGTTCGCAGAGCGCGGCTCCGTCTGCTCGGACCTGAATAGACGCGGATCATCGGAGCTGAAGCATCGGCGCCGCCGCGCGTAGGTCTGGCTAGCGTCATTGCGAACTCCATTGTTCGGGCGGCGACGATGCGAACGTATCGAAGCACCGATTTGGTCGGATGTCCAGCGTCACCCCGGTTCCTTACCAACTGTCCTATCAGATAGCCGAGCAGCCTCCCAGCAAACGCGCCTATAAGGTCGGTGACGGAACCGGCCGCACCCTTCGTAGCGCCCGGGGCAGGTGTGGTCCAGAATGAACACGTCTCGCTTTGACAGGTGTGCCCATCTTGTAAACCTGCGCATGCGATGACCGGATTTGGAGGAATCCACAGATGGCCAAAGGAGTCCCGACGTCGCGGCTCAGCAGAGGCTCGAAGCTTGGCGCCGCCGTGGCCGGACAGATCGTCCGCCACCAGCGCACCCGCGTATCGATGCTCGGCCGGTCCGAGCAAGCGCGGGCACGCATGGCCGAGGAATCGACGATCCAGGCGGCAGAACAGGTGGTCACGGTCCTTGGCGGCATGAAGGGCGTCGCCATGAAGCTCGGCCAGATGTTGTCCATCCTCGACCTCGACCTCGTGCCACCCGACCATCGAGAGTCGTTCCAGCGCAAGCTCGCTGTGCTGCGCGACAGTGCGCCCAAGACGTCCTTCACAGCGATGCGCACCGTCATCGAGGAAGATCTCGGCAAGCCGCTCGACGAACTCTTCGCCGAATTCGACACCGAAGCCATCGCAGCTGCGTCGATCGGCCAGGTCTATCGAGCGACGCTCCACGACGGTCGCAAGGTCGCCGTCAAAGTCCAGTACCCAGGCATTGCGGCAGCAGTCGAAGCGGACCTGAAGAACCTCACCATGTTTGCGAAGTTCTGGCGGGTGGCAATGCCGTGGGTGACGCCGGCGTTACTGGAAGAATTGCAGCTCAATCTGGGTAGCGAACTCGACTACGTGCGCGAAGCCGAAACGCAGCGGCACATCGCCGCACTCTTCGCCGGGCATCCGTTCTTCGCAGTTCCGGACAGCATTCCCGAGCTGTGCAGCCGTCGAGTGCTGGTCACAGAGTTCATCGAAGCGACCAGCTTCGAAGACATTCGCGCCATGCCGCAAGCAGAGCGCAACCGCGTCGCCGAGATCATCTACCGTTTCTACGTCGGTTCGCTGTACACCTACAACGAGTTCTGCGGCGATCCCCACCCCGGCAATGTGATGCTCTGTCCGGACGGCCGGGTCGCGTTCGTCGACTTCGGCTTGTTCAATCGGATGGACCCGGCGCACGTCGAGTTCGAACTCGCGTGCCTGCGCGCGGCAGCCGAGGAACGTGGCGAGGATCTGTACGAGTTGATGGTCGACCACAACGTGATCGACCCAACGGACGGCGTGTCCGTCAGCGAGTGCCTGGACTACGTGTACGCAGCTTCGGAATGGTGCCTCGTCGACCAAGAACTGGCGATCACTCCGGAATTGGCAAGCGGGGCATTCCTTCTCGCGATCGATCCGCGGGCCACCGAGTTCGCCGCGATGAAGCGGCAGAACTTGCCACCGGAGCATTTGTTCTCCCGCCGCGCCGACTTTCTGACGTTCGGTATCGTCGGGCAACTGGCAGCGACCGCGAACTGGCACCGCATCGCGCGAGAGTGGATCTACGGCGAACCCCCGGTAACCGAACTCGGCAGAACCAACCAGCAATGGATTGCCGACAAAGAGCGGAGTAACAATGGCAAGCAAGCGTGAATTCGATCTGGTTCTTTACGGCGCAACAGGTTTCGTAGGCAAGTTGACTGCCCTGTATCTCGCGAAGGCAGCGCCGCCGAAGGCGCGCATCGCGCTCGCAGGCCGCTCGTTGCCGAAGCTGAAGGCAGTGCGCGACGAAATCGGCGGTGTCGCTGCCAATTGGTCCGTCGTGGTCGCAGACGCAAGCGACCAGAACGACCTCGACGCCCTCGCGAAGCGGACCAAGGTCGTCGTGACGACCGTCGGTCCGTACCTTCGCTACGGCCTCCCACTCGTACAGGCCTGTGCGCAGGCAGGCACGCACTACGCGGACCTCACCGGCGAGCCACCGTTCATTCGCGAGGCCATCGACCACTACGACACGGTCGCCGCAGGGTCCGGCGCGAAGATCGTGAACTCGTGCGGCTTCGATTCCGTCCCTTCGGATTTGAGCGCCTACCTGATCTACGAGAAGTCGCTGGAAGACAATACCGGCGAACTCGAGGACACCACACTCGTCGCGAAGATCAAGGGCGGAATGAGCGGCGGCACGATCGATTCCGGACGCGCGATGATGGAAGCAGCCGCGGAGAACCCCGCTGCGCAGCGCACGATCGCCGATCCCTATTCGCTGAGCCCGGACCGCTCGCTCGAGCCGAAGGGCAGGCAATCCGACATTGCACTGCGGCGGGCAAGTTCGATCGACCCGAGCCTCGACGGCTGGGTGACGACATTCGTGATGGCCGCACACAACGGCAAGATCGTCCGTCGCAGCAACGCGCTGCTTGGCTGGGCCTACGGCAAGAACTTCCGCTACAACGAAGTGATGAGCACCGGAAGCTCCATTGCGGCACCGGTGATCGCTGCGGGTGTCACGGGCGGATTGGTGGCCGGAATGGCGACTGGAGCATTGTTGTCACGGGTCAGCTTGGGTCGCAAGGTGCTCGACAAGGTCCTGCCGAAACCCGGCACAGGACCGAGCGAGGAAACCCGCGACAACGGCTTCTTCACCATGAAGACGTTCTCCCGGACCTCTTCCGGCGCAAAGTATCTCGCCACGTTCTCCGCTCAGGGCGACCCTGGCTACAAAGCGACGGCAGTATTGCTCGGCGAGTCCGGCCTGTGCCTCGCGTTCGACGACAAGCAACTCCCGGAACTGTCGGGAATCCTGACCCCCGCGACAGCGATGGGAGAGCCCCTCGCGGACCGACTGAGGGCAGCAGGCATGACCATCACGGTCGAGAGGCTCACCTGACATGTCATACCGCCAGTAGCTAGTACTGGCAGTATGCGATACTATGCCTCGTGTGACCCGACTCGCGAGGGGCGTGAAGCGCCCGCGCACCGACAAGGACCAAGACGGTCCGCGCGTCGATGCGCGCAGCGAGCGGTGGCGCGAACATCGAGTCCAGGTCCGCAACGAACTGGTCGAGGCAGCGATCCGCGCACTCGACAAGATCGGGCCCGAAGTAACGATGGACGACATCGCGCGGGAGGCCGGCGCGGCGAAACCCAAGCTTTACCGCCATTTTTCGGACAAGCTGGATCTCTACTCAGCCATCGTCGAGAACGTTCAGGGGCTGCTGTGGGGCAGAATCATGGCGAGCATCAACCTGCTGGCAGATCCTGCCGGTGAGCTCGTCACCCGCAGCGCAGCCGAGTATGCGCTCGTCGTCACCGAACATCCCAACGTCTTTCGCTTCCTCGTACACAGCCATTTCACCCGGCAAGCCGACGAGTCCGAGCGTGCGATTGCGGCCGCGCAGGATTCGGCCCGCCGCATCGCGGCGATGTTCGCCGAGGCGATGGGTGAACAGAATGTCGACATCGAAAGCACCGAACTCGTCACGTTCGCAATCTTCGGCACCGTCGCGTCGGCGACGGATTGGTGGCTCGGTGCGAATCGGATGGTCGGCCATCCCATGCCCGTCGAAGAGTTCGTTCGCTATCTCAGCGCACTGATCGAGGGAATGATCGGCGCAACGGCTCGAATCAGCGGCATAGTCATAGACCCGCAGCAACCGCTGCACGCCGCATTCGCGGCAAAGGAATGAACGACGTCCCGACCACCCTTGCCGAAGCTTCGGCACAGAAAGCAGAGAATGCCAATGCCCAAGCGTGAAGCATTGCAAAACAAGAACTTTCGCCGTTCCGACATCCCCGACCAGTCCAAGCGCACGATCCTGATCACGGGCGCGAACAACGGACTCGGCCTGCAGGCGGCCACTGCGCTCGCCAAGGCCGGCGCGCAGATTCTGCTGGCGTGCCGCAACCAGGTCACCGGCAACGAAGCCCTCAGCCAGGTCCTCGCGGTCTCGTCACGCACAGACCATCATCTGATTCCGCTCGATCTGGCCGATCTTTCTTCGGTCCGTGCGGCCGCGGCACAAGCCAGCAGCCTTGTCCCTCAGATCGACGTGCTGATAAACAACGCAGGTCTGATGGCGATCCCCCAGGCCCGGACCGTCGATGGCTTCGAAATGCAAATCGGCACAAACCATTTCGGCCACTTCGTCTTGACCGACGCATTGCTGCCCACCTTGCTCGCTGCTCCGGTCCCCCGCGTGGTTTCCCTTGCGAGCATCGCGCACCGGCAGGCCAACATGCGGCTGGAAGACCTGAACTTCGACCGTCGTCGCTACACCCGAATGGGTGCGTACAACCAGTCGAAGCTGGCCAACCTGCTGTTCAGTGCCGAGTTGGCGCGCCGCAGCGATGCCGCACGCACACAGCTCATTTCGGTTGCTGCCCATCCCGGCGTGGCAGCCACCAACCTGTTCGATTCGATGGTCCCGCCGATCCCCGGTGCGCTGACGATCACCCACCTCGGGCTGCGCGCTTTCGGCAACAGCGAAACCGCAGGCGCATTGAGTGAGCTGTACGCGGCAGTGATGCCGGATGTCCGTAACAACGACTACATCGGACCCACCAACCTTGCGGGTGTGCGTGGCCCCGTCCGCCGGTCACCGCGGTCGAGCAAGGCGCGCAACGCCGATCTCGCAAAGGGGCTGTGGGAGAAGTCGGTCGAATTGACCGGTGCCACTTTCGCCCAACTTCAACCGAAAGCGAACTCCACCAAATGAGTCCAGCTTCCAGCGGCATCGACAACGCCCTCGACCGGGCACGCGAACTTCTGCGGGCCGAGGTGCGCAATGCACCGGCCGACGAGGGCTTCATCGACACCCTCGGCACGGAAGCTTCCACGCCGACCGTCGCCCAACGAGCGATGAACAACTCGCTCGTCGCAAAGATCTACGAAAATCTCTGGCGCCCGGCAGGAGTCGCCGCCCTCGGGCTGTGGATGGCGGACGAGCATCAGAAGGCGGCCTACGACCTACGCCTCGGCGGTCCACAGCGCGTTCTCGACGTCGCCTGCGGACCAGGTAACTTCACTCGTTTCCTCGGCTCGAGGCTGGATGGCGACGGCGTCGCGATCGGATTCGACATCTCCCGGCCGATGTTGACCCAGGCTGCGCGGGACAACCGCAGTTCCCATGCTGCCTACATTCGAGGCGATGCTCGCCGGCTGCCTTTCGACGACGGCACCTTCGACGCCGTCTGTTGTTTCGCGGCGTTGTATCTGGTGCCCGAGCCGTTCACCGTGGTCGATGAACTGATCCGGGTGGTACGCCCCGGCGGGCGCGTGTCCATCATGACCAGCTGTGAACGCGGACCGGCGCCTGTTGCCCGTGCCTTCGGATTGATCTCCAAATCCTTCGGCGTCCGGACCTTCGCTCGCAACGAATTCACGAGCGTTCTCATGCGGGCGGGCTTCGTCGAAATCGAGCAGCAAGTTCACGGTGTCGCCCAATTCGTCAGCGCCACAAAACCCTAGACCGCTACCGTCACTGGATGGCGAAAACGAAGAGTGCGTGGAGTAAGCCGGCAAGCGAAGCCCTCCGAGCAACGAAGAAGACCTCGCTTGCAGAATTCAACACGCGCGCTACTCCCGGTTTCAGTGGTGACTCGAATCAAGCGGCGGAATTGCTGACCGAACGCGGTGCCGTGTTTGCCGCGCTGCAGGAGAAGCTGTACGCGAACGGCAGATCGGGCGGCAATCGCTCCGTCCTGCTCGTCCTCCAAGGAATGGATACATCGGGTAAGGGCGGAATCGTCCGCCACGTCATCCGCGCGGCCGACCCCTCGGGCATCGATCACACCTCGTTCGGGGTGCCGACCGAAGAGGAGAAGCGTCACCACTATTTGTGGCGCATCAACAGGGCGTTGCCCGCGGCGGGCCAGATCGGGGTTTTCGATCGCTCGCACTACGAGGACGTCCTCGTCGTCCGGGTACACAATCTCGTACCACCAGAGGTCTGGGGCGCGCGATACGACGAGATCAACGGATTCGAGCGAGATCTGGTCGACGGCGGAACGACCGTCATCAAGGTTGCACTCGTCATCTCGCACGACGAGCAAAGGGACCGGCTCGCCGAACGCCTCGATCGGCCGGACAAGTACTGGAAGTTCAATCCAGGCGACATCGATGAACGCAAACTCTGGCCCGCCTATCAGGAGGCGTATCAGGCGGTGTTCGACAGGACGTCGACCGACTACGCGCCGTGGTATCTCGTCCCAGCCGATCACAAATGGTTCAGCCGACTAGCTGTCACCGAACTCCTGATCGGCGCGTTGGAGGCGATGGAGCTCGACTGGCCCCCTGCCGATTTCGACGTGGAGGCGGAAAAAAAGCGGCTGGCGCAATCCTGACCGGCGCCGTCAGTTCGGCGGACCACCGGCAAGAGTGACTCGCACGACCCGGTGACCGCCCGCCTTGTCTGTCACATCCAGCACGACCACGTCGTCGGGGCTGCGGGCAGAGATCTCCGCACGCAGCGCAGTCGAGGAATCGACGGGCTTTCCATCGATCGCGGTGATGACGTCGCCGGTGTCGAGCCCTGCGGCGTACGCAGGCGAATCGAACACAGCGATCTCGACCTGCGCGCCCATGAACTTCGGTGACTTACTGTCGGAGACAACGACACCCAGGGTCGCCGTCGGCCCGATGTGTACGGTGTCGGATCGCTGCCCGGACCGGATCTGGTCGGCGATTGCCATCGCATCCTTGATGGGAACCGCGTAGCCCTGACCAGGTTCGGGTGCTGCCTGCGGCGTCGGTTCGACAGTGGGCGTGGCGTCTGGATCCGGAGTCATCGATGCCGCGGTGATCAGGCCGATCACCTCGCCTGCGCTGTTGGCGAGCGATCCCCCGGATTGACCGGGCACGACCGTCGCCTCGACCTCGATCAGGCCGTTCAGATACTTGCGCGAGTAGTCCGCCTGGCTGCGCGCAACGATCGTCGCGTCCACATCCGTGACCTTGCCAGCGACGCTCGTCGGCGTGCCACCCGCGCCGCGCGCATTCCCCGAGGCCAATACCTCATCGCCGAATCGCACCTTGGACGAGTCGCCGACGCGCGCGGTTGCCAGGTCGACGGCGTTCACTAACTGCAGCACGGCGACGTCGTGGGTGCTGTCGTACCCGACAACGGTCGCGTCGTAGATCAAACCGTTGCCGACATCGGTGACCTGGATTTCGATCGCGCCTTTGACGACGTGATGACAGGTCAAGATCTGACCGTTCGAGCTCAGCACGATTCCCGTTCCCGCACCACGCATTTCGAGTGGCCCAACGACGACGTCGATGTTCACCAACGTCGGGTTGATGATCGCACTCACAGCGGCGAAGTCCAACGGTGGCGACGGAGCAATCGGCGCAATCGGCGCCGCAGAGGGCGTGTCGCCCTTCCATGGCAGCGTCCAGTTTCGATCGCCGACGACCTTGCCACCCACCACGAGCGCGCCGACGAGAAGACACACCGCGACCAACGCTCGGACCGCTCCCCCGCCCCGCGACGGCGCGGGCGGCTGCGCTGGGAGCAGTGGCGGCGGTTCGGCACCACCCGGCGGCACCCACATCCCGCGCAGGTGTGGTGGCACGTCGGGCGGCACGCTCACATCCTCTAAAAAGTGCCCGCGTCGATGACGAACCGATAGCGGACGTCGCTGGCAACGACGCGATCGTAGGCCTCGTCGATCCGGTCGGCCGAGATTACTTCGATCTCAGCTCCGATGCCATGCTCGGCGCAGAAATCGAGCATTTCCTGCGTCTGCGGAATTCCGCCGACCATCGAACCCGCCAGGCTGCGCCGGTTGTTGGCGAGGAAGAAGGCGCGCACCTCGATCGGGTGTTCCGGCAACCCGAGTTCGACCAGCGTTCCGTCGATCGCAAGCATCGACAAGTACCGGTCGATGTCGAGGTTCACGGAGACAGTGTTGATAATCAAATCGAATCGATTGCGCAACTGCTTGAAGGTCTGCGGATCGCTGGTGGCGTAGTAATGGTGGGCGCCGAGACGTTTGCCGTCCTCCTGCTTGCTCAAGGACTGACTGAGGACGGTCACTTCTGCACCCATGGCGTTGGCGATCTTGACACCGACGTGACCAAGACCGCCCATACCGACGATTGCGACCTGCTTGCCCGGACCCGCATTCCAGTGGCGTAGAGGCGAATACAGCGTGATCCCTGCACACAGCAGCGGTGCGGTGACGTCGAGGGCAAGCCCGTCGGGAATGGACAGGACGAAGTGTTCGGTGACCACGACCTGCGTGGAATATCCACCGAGCGTGTAGCTTCCGTCCGGCAGGGGCGAATTATAGGTAGCAACAACTCTTTTGATGCAGTACTGCTCCTCGCCCGCCACGCAGGCGCTGCATTCGCGGCAGGAATCGACGAAACAGCCGACGCCGACCCGATCCCCCGGTTTGTATTTCGTGACACCGGACCCGACATCGGCGACGAGACCGACGATTTCGTGGCCGGGGACGCAGGGGTACGTGGTCCCCTTCCAGTCGTTGCGTGCGGTGTGGATGTCCGAGTGACATATGCCGGCGTACTTCACGTCGATCAACACATCGGCTGGGCCGAGCTCACGACGGTCGATCGTCACTTTTTCGAACTTTGCGTCGGGTGCTGAGACTGCGTATGCGGCTGCGGTGACCATATATAGAACGTAACGCAGCAGGACCGAATTTGGTCACGACAGAATTTGGTCACGACAAAGTCAGCGCAGCCGTCGTTCTCGCTTCATTCGCTGAACCAGCGCCGAGATGTGGGACTTCACATCATCGAGGCCGGTGATGTAGGCCCAGTAGTCCGGATGCCGACCGCTCAGCTCGGCAGCGATACGGTCGATCCGTTCCAGCTGCGCGTCGAATTCGGCCTGCCACTGGTCAGCGGTGCCGTGATTGAGCGCGAGCATCTGCGCATCGTGCACTTTGAAGCGAACCTCGGCGACCTTGGCCTTCGGGTTGGCCCGCACCGCACGCAGCAACGCAAGCCTGCCGGTGACTGCGTCGACGTTGCGTTCGGCAGTCGACAGGTGAGCCCGGACCGCGCGGGTCAGCTCCAGCGCTCGCTCGGCATCGCCGCGGTCGAGCGCCTCGACGGCCGAGGTCAGAATCGTTTCTGCCTCCACGATCTCAGCGCTGCTGATGCGTTCGTTGGAGATCAGGTCCGCGGAGCATTGCGCGCTGAATTCGCTTTTCAACGACGCGAATGCGGGTTCCAGGCGCTCGGCTCGCGTCTGGACTGCCGACAACCGCGTCGTGACCGAGGCAATGGCAAGCCTTGCGTCGCGCTCCTTGGGCGAGGGCGGCGGCGTCGTGGCGACGGGACGAGTCCGCACCTCGACGGTGGTCGGCTCCTCTGGTGCGGGCGCAGCCTGCGGCTCCGGTTCCGGCGGCACGACCAACTGCGACACCGGTGTCAATGCTGCGACCGCGGCGTCGGCGAGCTCACCGCAACTGCGGAAGCGATCGTTCGGCTTCTTCGCCAGCGCTCGCAGAATCACGTCGTCGAAACCAACGGGTAGCCCATCGCGGACCGCGCTCGGTTGCGGAATCGGCGCCTGCGCATGCCCGTACCAGAGCTGCGGCAGGGTGCTGCCCGGGTACGGTTGCCGACCGGTCAGCAATCGAAAGAGCGTGCAGCCCAAGGCATAGACGTCCATCCGGGGGTCGGGGTCGAGGTTGTCGAACGCCTCCGGGGCCGCGTAGGGCAAGCTCGCGACCATCATGCCGCTGCTGGTCAGCTGCGTCGTCTCTTCGAGCGCTTTCGCGATTCCGAAGTCGGCCAACAACACTCGTTCGCGGCGATTCGAACCGCGTCGCTCCAGCAAGATATTGGCAGGTTTGACGTCGCGATGGAGCACACCCAGTTCGTGTGCGTAGTCGAGCGCTTCGGCGGTCTCGGTGATGATGTAGACGGCCCGCGCAGGCTCCAGCGGACCTTCCGACAGCAGCTTCTCCGCATCGATTCCGGCGACATAGCGCATGGCGATCCACAGCTGGCCACCGTCGCGTCCGCGGTCCTCGACAGCGACGACATTCGGGTGCTCCAACCGAGCCGCGTGCTCGGCCTCCAACTCGAACCTGGAGCGCACATAGTCGTCGCTCGTGAGGTTCTGATGCAGCAGTTTCAGCGCGATCTGGCGAGGTAGGCGCGGATGCGCGGCGAGGTACACCGTGCCCATTCCGCCGACACCGAGCACTCGCTCGATTCGGTAGCCGGCGAACACGGCGCCGGGCCGCAAGACCCCGTTTGCCATCGAACCCACCACCTCCGACGAAAGAGTAGCCGACCCCTGTGACCCGCGCGGTGGCCCGCGATGCGAGATCGGTTACGGTGAGATTGCCGAGCAGCTTCCAAGTCGATTCCACCTCTCGACGGAGCCACGATGGAACAACAGTCACCCTCAGCGAACATCGAAGCGGCGCATGCTGCTCACTTGTCCTCGCTGCCATTCGCCGACACCGATGATTTCGCCGACGCCGATCGCGGCTTCATCGCAAAGTTGGAGCCGGGAGTAATCACAGCCGCCGACGGTCAGGTGGTGTGGGACAACGACGCGTACGGATTTCTGGAAGGTGATGCGCCACCGTCCGTGCACCCGAGTTTGTGGCGGCAGTCGCAACTGGTCGCGCGCCAGGGGCTTTACGAAGTCGTCGAAGGTATTTACCAGGTGCGTGGCTTCGATCTCTCGAATGTGACCTTCGTCGAGGGTGACACAGGCGTAATCGTGATCGACCCGCTCATTTCGACCGAGACAGCAGCGGCCGCCGTGGAGTTCTACCGGGCGCATCGCGGCGCGAAGGACGTTGTCGCCGTGATCTACACGCACAGCCATGTCGACCATTTCGGCGGTGTCTTCGGCGTCGCATCCCAGGCAGACGTAGACGCCGGGAAGATCGCGGTGCTCGCACCCGAAGGTTTCCTAGAACACGCAGTGGCGGAAAACGTCTACGCGGGTACAGCGATGGCGCGACGCGCCGGCTACATGTACGGGGCTGCACTCGCGAAGGGACCGCAAGGGCAGGTCGGTGCCGGTCTTGGCGCGACGACCTCCGGCGGCGAAGTCGGACTCATCGTGCCGACCGTCGATATCAAGACAACCGGCGAGGTCCACACGATCGACGGCGTCGACATCGAATTCCAGATGGCGCCAGGCACCGAAGCGCCGGCTGAGATGCATTTCTACTTTCCGCGCTACCGCGCATTATGCATGGCGGAGAACGCGACCCACACGATGCACAACCTGCTGACCTTGCGGGGTGCGTTGGTTCGCGACCCACATGTGTGGTCGGGCTATCTGACCGAAGCGATCGAAACCTTCGGCGCCAGAAGTGACGTGGCATTCGCCTCGCACCACTGGCCGACCTGGGGTCGCGAGCGAGTCGTCGACTACCTTGCGACTCAACGAGACCTGTACGCCTACCTGCACGACCAGACGTTGCGGTGCATCAACAAGGGCTTCACCGGCGCCGAGATCGCGGAAATGATCGAACTGCCGCCTGCCCTCGAAGCCGCGTGGAGCACGCACGGCTACTACGGCTCGGTCAGCCACAACGTCAAGGCGATCTATCAGCGCTACATGGGTTGGTTCGACGGCAACCCCGCACGGCTCTGGCCACACGAGCCGACAGCGCTGGCCAAGCGTTATGTTGCGGCCATCGGTGGCCTGGATCGAGTTGTCGAAGTTGCTCAGCAAGCGTTCGATGAAGGCGACTATCGTTGGGCGGCAACTCTTCTCGACCACGCCATCTTCACCGACGAGGCGCATTCCGGCGCACGGACGCTGTACGCGAACACGCTGGAGCAGTTGGCATACGGCGCGGAGAACGCAACGTGGCGGAACTTCTTCCTATCGGGTGCAACCGAGCTCAGGGAAGGCAACTTCGGGACGCCTGGTAAGGCGAGCTCGCCCGCCCTCATTGCCCAGCTCACTCCTGAGCAGATCCTGGATTCGCTCTCGATCTCGATCAACGGGCCGAAAGCGTGGAACCTCGACTTGACCCTGGACATGACGTTCACGGATCTGGACGTGAATTTTCGGATCACCGTTCGCAACGGTGTGCTGATCTACGTTGCCAAACCGGCCGATGGGACGGCTGCGGCGACGTTGACGACCACCAAGGGCAGGCTCGTGGGCGTGCTGCTGGGCGACCTCACGTCACCGGGCCTCGAACTCACGGGAGACCAACACGTCCTGCAAAGTTTGATCGGTGTGCTGGAAGCGCGTGACCCGAAATTCAACATCGTCACGCCGTGAAATACCGAGTGGCCGACCGTTGTGACGCACGCGGCGCAGCGAACCTGCGCTTCCAGTCGGTCGAGCGTCCATACTGTTATTCGAGGACATCGACCGACAGGAGCGAGACGTGAACAACGGACATGGCTCGAGGCTCGACCCGGACGTCCGAATGGGCGAAACGCTGGAAGTCGAGGTCGTTCGGGCATTTCTGCGGTCGTTGCAAGCCCTGGACCCTGACGCAGCAGCCGGCCTACTCGCCGAGACCTTCCGGCTGTCCCATTCAGGACTGCCATCGGTACGCGGAAGGTCGGCGTTCCGGCACGTCTTCGGACTGGTCGCAAGCCTTGTCACACGATTCGACATCGTCGCTCTCGACATCGCGGGCAACGGCGAGACCGTGCTGACCGCTCGGCGCGAGTTGGTCAAGATCGGCCCGCTCGAAATGCTGATCTGGGCGTGCGGCACTTTCGAGGTCCGCAGCGGGGAAATCGTCCGAATGCACGACCACTTCGACTGGGCCAACATGACATTCGCCGGCTTGCGGGGGCTACTCGGCATCGTTGCTCCGCCGCTGCGCCCAAGCCGCGCACTGCTGAAACTCCCGTCGCCCCCGAGCTGACCCAGGTGAGCAATACCGGCGACGGGGAGTCACTGCGCAACGAGACGGAAACCGAAGGGCTCGACCGTAATTGGATCAGCCTTCTGCAGGAGCTTCGAGTCGTGCAGACTGGCGTTCAATTGCTCACCGGATTTCTGTTGACGCTGCCGTTTCAAGATCGCTTCGACGCTTTGAGCGACGCGATGAAGGGCGTCTATCTGGCGACCGTCCTCTGCTCCATCGCATCCACGGTGCTGCTGATTGCTCCGGTCGCCACGCACCGGATCCTTTTTCGCAGGCACCGGCTCGACCGGCTCGTCACGGCCGCCCACCGCTATGCAATGGCTGGGCTCGTGCTACTCGGCCTCGCATTGACCGGAGTCGTCGCGATCATGTTCTACCTCGTGGTCGGTGAGGTCGCCGCTATTTGCGCAGCCGTGGGTGTCGCGCTGACCTTTGCGCTGGTCTGGCTCGTGGTTCCGCTACGGAGTCGGTAGCCCGTGGAACTCAGGCTTCCCGGTCGGCGTCGAGGTGCTTGAAGTTGTGCCGACCCGCACGCCACAATAGAAACGCTCCGGCTCCCAATGCCACGACGGTCGCAGCGGCACCGATCGCGCCCCAACCCATGAAGCCATATCCGAGCGCGACCAAGGTCACGGCAAGTCCGCCGATGCCGACCAGCAGGAACACGTAGCCCGCCCATCCGGCTGGGTCGTTCGGTACGGCCGGTTCGCCGACGTCGATGTCCTGAATCGCTTTTTCGTCCATGACTTTCGGTTACCCCTGGCCACCGGGTCGAAACATCTACGACAACGTCCGCCGCGCGCACTCGGTGATGACGTCACTCAACTCTCCTCGGCGCCGCAACGCGCTGAGCTGGCGTGTTGCACCGTTACCGTGGGCAAGCACCTCGGCGACGCCCCGCGCAGCGCTGTCGAACTCGCCGAGTTCGTCGAGAGCCGGACGAACCCTCGTCAGCAATGTATTCAGCAGGTCGGCGGCTGGCAGTACCCGACCGTCGATGACGTCGATCGCTTCGCCTCCGATGCCGTCGTGTGCTCCCTTCCAGTAGGCCGCGCGCAGCGCCTGCTCCTCGAACTGCGGTTCCTCTGCGCCTCTGGCAATGTCCTCGGTCGCGGTCATCACGAGCGCTCGCACGAGGGTCGCGAGCAAGGTGCTCTCCGCGACCGTCGCCGGGACGTCGCTGACCCGAATTTCGACTGTCGGAAAGTTGGCCGAGGGCCGAACATCCCAATAGACCATGCCTGGATCGAGGATGGCGCCGCTGTCCACCATCATGTCCACCAGTTGGTCGAAATGACTCGCCGACCGCAGATACGGCGGCGGACCAGCACACGGCCAGCGCTGCCAGAGAACCGAACGCCAACTGGCATAACCAGTCTCGGCACCGCGGTACACCGCGGAATTTGCGGTCAAGGCCAGTAGAAGCGGCAACCAGGGCCGCAAGCGATTGCTCACAGCCACGGCAATCTCTCGATCGGGCACCGAGACGTGGACGTGCGCGCCGCATATCCCCTGCTCGTGGGCGACCATGCCGAAACGGTCTGCGATTCTCTTGTACCGCGGGGTGTCGGTGATGGGAAACTTCTCGGAGACTGCCGGCGGCACGGCCACCGCAAGTAGCGAGACGCCCGCGTCGGTCGCGGCCTTCGCAGCAGTTTCGCGTAGCTCGCGAAGGTGCTTGCCGAGCTCGATTGCTGTGGTCGAGACGGGTGACGTCGTCTCGACCTGGCAACTGGTGAGTTCCAGCTGCAAGTCGACGCCTTCGCGCCGCGCCGATCGGGCTACTTCCTCGTTCTTGGCAACGGGTAGGCCTGTCGCGGGGTCGACCAGGAGCAACTCTTCTTCGACTCCGAAGGTCGGGCGATCGTTCATTACCCCCGAATACCCAAAGCCACCCCGCTCGAAGCAGGACGAGCCGAGAGCCTGTCTACGGATCAGCTGTCAGAACGGCGCCGGTTCGTCCGGTTGTGTGGTTGGTAGTGCTGGTTGTTCTGGGTTTCGGGTGATGGTGAGTTTCGGTTTGAGGCGTGCCGGTGGGACTGCGGTGAGTCCGCCTCCCGGTGTGGTGATGAAGTGTTCGCCGTGGCTGCTGGTCCAGCGGATTCGGCTGCCGGGCAGTGCTTCCGCGCGCCACAGTCTCAATGTTTTGAGGGTGTGGTGGAGTTGACAGAGGCATTGCAGGTTTTCCGGGAGGGTGAGTCCGCCGTCGGGTGGGTTGGTTTGGTCGAATTCTTCGATGTGGTCGAGTTGGCATTTGGCTGCGGGCACATTGCAGCCGGGGAAGCGGCAGTGCTGGTCGCGGGCGCGGACCAGGGCTGTTGTTTCGGCGTTGGGTCGGTAGATGAACGCCGTTTTCGGTAGTCGCAGGCTGGTCGGTCCTTGGACGCGGCCCACGTGAGTGGGGCGGCGGAACTCGACCGCCCGCGCTAGCGCGACCGGTGCCGGTGCCGGTGTCGGTTCGGCAACTACTTCTGGCGCTGTCGGGTCTGGTTGCGCTGCTGTAGGTTTCGGTTCATCGGGGTCGTGATCGGCCTCGCTCGGCTCAACGGCGGCCGCGGGTTCGGGGATGACGCCGGCGTTGTGTCGCCCGCCGCGGGCGATGAACTGGGTGGCGGGTTCGCGTTCGATGAGGCCGTGTTCTTCGGCGAGGTGCAGGCATTCGGTGAGCATCACTTGCCAGGTGCCGTCTTCGGCGAGGGTGCGGGCGAGGTCGGGGTCGATGGGTCCGTGACCGTCGAGGTAGGCGGGGTTGGAGAGCAGTCCGAGCAGGGTGGCGATATCCACGGTCACTTGGACGAGGGGTGTGCGGCGTTTGTCGCTGCGTGGTTGACCGGCGACAGCGCAGTCGTCGCGTCCGCAGGAGCAGTCGAGGTGGGTTTCGCCGTGCATGAGGGCCATGAACGCGTCGGCCATGCGGTAGTCGCGTCCGCGGGTGTCGTGTGTGCAGACGGTGTCGGCGATTTCGGTGAGCCGTTGCAGCACGGCTTCGGCTTCGTCGGGGTTGACGTGGGCTTCGATGACCGAGAGGGCGTCGCCTCGACGGCGCCGCACCCGACGGAACTGTTGTTGTTCTTTGCGGAGGGCGGCGTATTCGTCGGGGCTGGCCCGAATCAGCGTTTTGTCGATCGCGCGGGCAAGCGGACCGGGTGAGAGCCGCAACGCCGAAGAGAGGATCTCTTCTTCGGCTTTGTCGACGGTGTCGTGGGTGAATCCGGTGGTGGCGCGGCAGATCCGGGCGACGCGGGGGTAGTCGAGTTCGCCGGCGGCGAAGGCGGCATTCACCCGAGGGAGTCGCAACCGCAAATCCATGCCGACGCCGGCGAAGGTTTCGGCGGTGGTTTTGGAGACGCCGAGGCGGACGGCCATTTCGGCGAGGGCGTTGTTGCCGCAGTCGATGATGTCGCCGGTGGCGAGTTCGGCGTCGCGTTCGATCCAGTCCGACCAGAAGTGCCCGGCGGCGGTGATTTTGGCGTGGGCGGCTTTGTTTTCCGCGACGGATGCGGTGGTCATGTGGTCGAGCAGTGAAATGGATTGTGTGAGAAACGATCCCCCGATATCGAACATATGTTCAGTGTACCCGTGATGGAGGACACACGCCAGGATTTTCCTCGGCGAACTTGCACAGAAACCGCAATGTGCGGTGGCCGCTCCGGCGAGTCGTCACGCATCGAGTGGGGACCTGGATGCGCTCGGAACGCCACCAGCCGACATCACCGACCGACCCGCGACAGTCGTTCAAGATAGGCAACTGACAGCCACACAAAACGACCCCACTCGAAGCGGGGTCGTTTTGGGTACTGCCCTGAAGAATGGGGTCAGCGATTCTGCTCCGCGCGCTGCCGCGCCTCATTCACTTCAGCTTCTGCACGAGCCTTTTCAGCCTGCGCCTCGCGCTTGGCGACCTCGAGCTGGGCCTCGCCCTTGTCCTGCTGGGCTTCACCTTCACGAGCCAGGTCGTCGCGGCCGAGTACCGAGCCTGCGACCTCCTTGACCTTGCCCTTGATTTCCTCGACTGCGCCCTTGATGCCTTCGGCGGGTCCGCTGTTTTCTTGAGCCACGTGCATCTCCTCCGGTAGTAATTTGCTTGCACTCCAGGCCTACCCGAGCGTTCCGAACGTTAAACACTGCAACCGGGCGAGCTTGAGAGTGAAGGCAACTGGGTAACCTGTCCGAAGGCGAGGAGCCGCTATCCATGAGCACGGTCGACTCGGAGGTCCGATGGGCAAATTGAACGCGATCGAACCCGACACGCAGTCGGGGAACGCTGTTGTCGAATTACGCGTCAGCGCCGATCCAACCCAGTTGTCCGTCGTGCGTGCGGTCGCAGGCACCATCGCGGGCCAGGACGACTTCGATCTCGACGCGATCGCCGATGTGCGGTTGGCCATGGACGAGGCCTGCTCTTTCCTCATCGTGCGCGCTAAACCCGACAGCATCCTGACGTGCAGCTTCCAGCACTCACCCGACCACCTTCGAGTGCGGATCAGCACGCGCACAGTCGACGGCGAAGCCACGACGTCACGCACATTCGGTTGGTACGTACTAGAGACTCTCACCGATTCGATCGCTCTGGAGCGCGACGGCGACGTCACGGCGATCGAGTTCACCAAGAGCAAGGTTGGCCCGGACGCGTGACGCCCACCGCGAACTCCAATAAGAACTCGCGGAATTCCGACGACTACAACAATGTCGGGGCCGCGTTCGAGGAAATCGACGCTCTCCCGGCCGACGATCCTCGCCGGGCCGCGCTGCGCGACCAACTGGTGGTTCGGTGTCTGCCTCTTGCCGAGCACATCGCTCGACGATTCGACGGCCGTGGCGAACTACACGACGACCTCGTCCAAGTAGCCCGTGTCGGCCTGGTCAACGCGGTCGATCGATTCGACGTCAGCCGCGGCTCCGACTTCATCTCGTTTGCTGTGCCCACGATCATGGGCGAGGTCCGAAGGCATTTCCGCGACACCGGGTGGGCCGTGCGCGTGCCACGCCGGATGAAGGAGCTCCACCTTGCGCTGAGCAAGACGACAAGCGCGTTGTCGCAGCGGCTGGGTAGACCACCCACCGTCAAAGAGCTGTCCGCGGAGCTGGATCTCGACCCCGACGAGGTCAGCCAGGGCTTGGTCGCCGGTAACGCCTATCAGACCGTCTCGGTCGATACGACGGTCGGCAACCGAGGCGAGGACCTCCCGTTGGTCGAGGTGCTCGGCGATTTCGACTCCGCGCTGCAGAACGTCGAGGATCACGAAGCATTGCGACCACTGCTCGAGGCGCTCCCCGAGCGCGAGCGGACCGTGCTGCTGTATCGATTCTTCGGCAATCTCACGCAAACTCAGATCGCCGACAAGTTGGGCATCTCACAGATGCATGTGTCGCGGATTCTCGCGCGCACGCTTGCCCAGTTGCGCGAGAACCTCGAGTAGGGGCTACTGCTCCTGTGCCTTCGCCGCGCGCCGCCGGATACGGCGGGCTGCGGCGACAAGGTTGCGCAACGACGGCTCCAGTTGCCAGCCGTGCCGCGTCTTCAGCCCGCCGTCAGGGTTCGCCCACAAACGGTCTACGTCGATGGATTCAGCTGCACGAGTGAGCAATTCGTCGAGCTCGTCGATATCGGGAATCCGCGCGGACCGACTCTCGTACACACCGGGACCGACGCCACGCGTGAGTCCGGCGCCCTCGGAGACATCGCCCTTGAGAGCCTCGAGGACCCAGTCGATCGAGCGGGTTGCAACGATTGCCGTGACGTCGGCGTCGAGCTCCTCGATTGCGTCGACCACGATCTGCAAGCCGGAATACCCGATGTGCGTATGTATTTGGGTTTCGGCCTTGACGCCGGACGTTGCCAGCCGGAACGCACCGACCGCCCACCGCAAGTACTCCTCGCGCCCCTGGTGCCGGAGCGGGAGCAGTTCGCGAATTGCAGGCTCGTCCACCTGGATGATCTTGACACCGGCGCGTTCGAGATCGACGACCTCGTCTCGGATCGCGAGCGCCACCTGATCCGCTGTATCGAACAACGGCTGATCCTGCCGGACGAACGATCTCGCCAACATCGTGACCGGACCGGTCACCATGCCTTTGACGGGTTTATCGGTCAGCGACTGGGCGAACGTCGCCCACTCGACCGTCATCGGCGCCGGACGTGCGACGTCCCCGTAGAGGATCGGCGGTCGCACACAGCGGGACCCGTACACCTGCACCCAGCCGTTATGGGTAAAGGCGAAGCCCTCCAACAACTCGGCGAAGTACTGGATCATGTCGTTGCGCTCGTGCTCACCGTGCACCAGCACGTCGAGACCGATGTCTTCCTGCAGTCGGATCGTCGCCTCGATCTCGGCCTTGATGCGGTCGGTGTACTCGTCGTACGCCAACCGGCCCTGCCCTAATTCGTACCGCGCCTGGCGGATCGCGTCGGTCTGCGGGAACGACCCCAGAGTCGTTGCAGGGACTAGCGGCAACTGAAGCTTCGCCTGCTGCGCAGCCTTACGCACCTCGTACGGCTCGCGCTCGCGCATCTCCGGCGTGACCGCGTAGACCCGTTGCCGGACAGCGTGTTTCTGCTTGAAATGCACCGAGGTGGGACGTTTGCGCCACTTGTCCGACGGACCATCGGTCAGCGCTTTGGCCAGCGAAACGACCTCCGTCGTCTTCTGCTTCGCGAAAGCCAGCCGGTCGGCGACGTTGCCTTCGATCTCGTATTCGACAAGGACGTCGTAGGGCACATGCAGCAGCGTGCACCCGGTCGATACGACAAGGTCCGGGCAGACCGCAGCGAGCTCATTCAGGTAGGTCAGCGTCACGAAACGGTCTGCGCGCCAGACATTTCGGCCACTGATAACGCCAGCGTAGAGCCGTTTACGTTTGATACCAGGCACTTTGGCGAGATCGTCGGGCTTGACCCGGTGGGACGCGAGGTCGAGACCGATCGCTTCGACCTTGGTCTGCGCGAGGATCGTCAACGCCTCCCCGAAGTCGCCGTACGGTCCGGTGACGAGCATTCGCGGGCGCATCGCCGACGTCGAAAGTCGTTGGTAAGCACGCTCGAACGCGGCCAGCTCTTCGGCTGAGTGATCGCTGGTGAACGACGGTTCGTCCAGCTGAACGCAGGTCGCGCCACGCTTGGCGAGAATCTCGAACAGCTCTTCGTAGATCGGCAGCAGTTTGTCGAGCAGGCCGAGCTTGAATGACGCTTCGTCGACCGCACCGCCAGCGGGATTGGCACCTTTCGGGCCGATCTTGCAGAGCAGCAACAACGACACCGGCCCGAGTACCACCGGCCGAAGTTCGATCCCACGCTCCAACGCACGATCGAACTCGTCGAGCAATGCCTCAGGGTGCAGCGAGAACTCGGTCGTCTCGTCGAGCTCGGGTTGGCGGTAGTGGTAGTTGGTGCCGAAGAACTTCACCAGTTCCAGCGGCGGAAAGTCCGGGCGTCCGCGGCACATCGTGAAGTAGAAATCCAGCGGATCGAGGTCAGCCTCAAGGGGTTTGAACCGCGTCGGCACAGCGCCGAACAGCAGCGCGTTGTCGAGAACATGGTCGTAATAGGAGAAGGTGTTGCCGGGAACTTGAGTGATGCCGGTGGCGGCGAGTTCGCTGAACGCCTGCTCCTGCAGCTCCCGACCGACAGCGATGAGCTCTTCTTTGGTCGAGCTGCCGTGCCAGTACGATTCCAGGGCACGCTTGAGTTCTCGATGCGGCCCGATCCTCGGATATCCGAGAACGCTCGAACCGTATCCCTCGGCCCCTTTACTGGACATCAAGCTCCCTCACAGAGACGAAAAAGTGGGTGCACGGTGAGCCTATCGACTCTCCGTGCACCCACTCTTGTGAAGCCCCTTATTTCGAACTGCGACCGTTCTTGGCCTCGTAGGTGTAGAAGCCCGCACCGGATTTCTTACCCGTCAAGCCCGCTTCCACCATGCGCATGAGGAGCGGCGGAGCCGAGTACAACGGCTCTTTGAACTCCGCATACATGGAGTCGGCGATCGACTTCACAGTATCCAGACCGACGAGGTCGGTCAGTGCGAGTGGACCCATCGGGTGCGCACAGCCGAGCACCATCGCCTTGTCGACATCGTCCTTGGTGGCAAATCCCGACTCCACCATGCGAATTGCCGACAGCAGGTACGGCACAAGCAACGCGTTCACGACGAACCCGGACCGGTCCGCCGAGCGAACGACCTGCTTGCCCAGTACATCGCTCGCGAAGGCCTCCGCACGCTCGGACACAGCCGTGCTCGTCTTCAACGTGGTCACCAATTCGACCAGCGGCAGTACCGGCACCGGGTTGAAGAAGTGCATACCGATGACGCGGTCCGGCGATTTGGTCGCGATGCCGAGCTTCATGATCGGAATCGAGGACGTGTTCGACGCCAACACTGCGTTGGGGTCGGTGACGACCTCGTCCAATTCGCGGAAGATCGCGGTCTTGATCTTCTCGTCCTCGAGAACCGCCTCCACGACGAGCTGTCGATCGGCGAAATCGCCGAGGTCGGACGTGAAGCGCAACCGCCAAGCGGCCTGCTCCCGCTCCCGCTCGGTGATCTTGCCGCTGCTGACACCGCGGTCGAGCGAGCGCAGAATGCGCGATCGCCCGGCCGCGGCCAGCTCACGGGTCTGCTCGAACACCAGCACGTCGATGTGCGCTCGCGCACATACCTCGGCGATCCCGGCGCCCATCTGCCCGGCGCCGATCACGCCGACGCGTTGAATCTTCTCGCTGGTCAACGTCAGCTCCTGTGTTTCGTCATGTAAGCGGTTTCGAGAGAGAAACGGCTCAGCCTTAGTGGAACTGACCCTCTTCGGTGGAGCCCTTCAGCGCCGCCGTGGAGGTGTCCGGGTCGACCGTGGTGGCAACGGTGTCGAAGTAGCCCGCGCCGACCTCACGCTGGTGCTTGATGGCGGTGAAGCCACGCTCGTCGGCTGCCTTGAACTCGCGCTCCTGCAGGTCGACGAAGGCCGTCATGCCCTCGCGGGCGTAGCCGTACGCCAGGTCGAACGCGGCGTAGTTGAGCGAGTGGAAGCCGGCCAGGGTGATGAACTGGAACTTGAAGCCCATCGCGGCGAGCTCACGCTGGAACTTCGCGATGGTCGCGTCGTCCAGGTGGGCCTTCCAGTTGAAGGACGGGCTGCAGTTGTAGGAGAGCAGCTGGTCCGGGAACTCGGCCTTGACGCTCTCGGCGAACTTGCGCGCGACCTCGAGGTCCGGCACGCCGGTCTCCATCCAGATGAGGTCGGCGTAAGGGGCGTAGGCCTTGGCGCGAGCGATGCAGGGCTCGATGCCGTTCTTGATGCCGAAGAAGCCCTCGGCGGTGCGGGTGCCATCGAGGAACGGCTTGTCACGGTCGTCCACGTCGGTGGTGAGCAGCGTCGCGGCCTCGGCGTCGGTGCGCGCGATGACGACGGTCGGCACGTCGGCGACGTCGGCAGCCAGGCGAGCCGAGGTCAGCGTGCGGATGTGCTGCTGGGTCGGGATGAGCACCTTGCCACCGAGGTGGCCGCACTTCTTCTCCGACGCGAGCTGGTCTTCCCAGTGCGTGCCGGCGGCACCGGCGGCGATCATGGCCTTCTGCAGCTCGTAGACGTTCAGCGCGCCACCGAAGCCGGCTTCACCGTCGGCGACGATCGGGACAACCCAGTTGTCGACCGACTTGTCGCCCTCGACCTTGGCGATCTCGTCGGCGCGCAGCAGGGCGTTGTTGATGCGGCGAACGACGTTCGGCACCGAGTTGGCCGGGTAGAGGCTCTGGTCCGGGTAGGTGTGACCCGACAGGTTCGCGTCACCGGCGACCTGCCAGCCCGACAAGTAGATGGCGCGCAGGCCGGCGCGAACCGCCTGGACAGCCTGGTTACCGGTCAGTGCACCGAGAGCGTGGATGTAGTCGTCTTCTTTGTTGACGCCTTCCCACAGGATTTCGGCGCCACGACGGGCGAGGGTGTGCTCTTCGACGACGCTGCCCTGCAGCTTCACGACCTGCTCAGCGCTGTAGGTGCGCGTAATTCCCTTCCAGCGAGGGTTGGTGTCCCAATCCTGCTGGATCTCGGCAGCTGTCTTCGGGGTGCCGGTGGTCGACATCTCTGCTCCACATCTATTGGTTGATCAAGCCCGCCGCGGATCGGCAGGCTTCGCATCTTTGCGAGGCATAACGTGCGTACTGTTTAAGAGTGGCACAGCCGAAAAGTGCCGTCTACCTGTTGCTAATGCCAATCTTGGCTAGCTTTTCAAAGTCGTTTGCTAAGTTTGCAAATCTGCGCGAAGAGTTCACCTCTCTCCTGCGAGCAATTTTTCCGCCGAAAACCGCGCTGGCCTTGTCGTTTGATCGGCCCAAGCCGAACGCGCGTACTGCTTGATTCGGTGCGACGATAAGGGGTCGCCACGGTTGTCGACGGGCATAGTGTGGCAACTCTCACAGTTCGCCAGACCGCCACTCGGCCTCCCCCGGAATTTGGGGTACGCCCTTTCGTTCGTTTGATGCCCGCACAGTGGAATAGTCGGTCGCGTGGAGAGACAGGAGCACTTCGGCCAATTCCGGCTGGAGCGGTTGCTGGGAGCCGGGGGCATGGGCGAGGTCTGGCTGGCCTACGACACCCTCACCGAACGCAATGTCGCGCTCAAAGTGCTGCCGCCGCATCTCTCGACCGACGAGATCTACCGCCACCGGTTCATGCGCGAAGCGAAGATCGTTGCCGCGCTGCGCGAGCCGCACATCGTCCCGATCCACTCGTTCGGCGCCATCGACGGCCAGCTGTACATCGACATGGCGCTCATCGAAGGACGCGACCTCGGCACCATTCTGAAAGCAGGCCGACTGACAGTTCCGGTCGCGGTCGACCTCGTCGCGCAGGCCGCCGACGCGTTGGACAGTGCACACGACGCCGGCCTCGTTCACCGCGACGTCAAGCCGTCGAATCTGTTCGTGACCGACCGCAAGGGCTTCGTCTACCTCATCGACTTCGGCATCGCCCAGTCGTTGAGCGAGAATCGGCTGACCTCGACCGGCTGGGCGGTCGGGACCTTGGCGTACATGGCACCGGAGCGGTTCAGCGGGGACTTCGACGCCAGCGTCGACATCTATGCACTGGCGTGCGTTCTGCACCATTGCCTCACCGGCGAACCGCCGTTCGGCGCCTCGACGACGCCCGAACGCCAGATGCACGGGCACCTCACTCAGCCGCCCCCGCCCGCGAGCAAGGTCAACGCCAGCGTCCCACCGGCATTGGACGCCGTGATCGCGCGCGCGATGGCAAAGAATCCCGCGGACCGCTACCCGAGCGCAGGCGAATTCGGTGACGCAGCGCGGGCGGCGCTCACCTCGCCACTGCCGTTGTCGGGCTCCTCGAGGGTGCTGAAACCGCCTGCGCCGGTTCTGCAACCACCTGCCTCGCCACCGCCCGTCTCGCAGCCCGTCGGCCAGACGACAAGGGTCACCCGACCCGGACCGCCGCCACTGCCGCCACAGGCACCACCGCTGTCGTCCACGCGGCCGAACCGCTCACGATTCGTCTTCGGCGCACTCGCGATATTCGCCGTGCTGGCCATTGCGATCGCGGGGTACCTGTTCGTTGCGCGCGACAAGTCGACCGACACGACTGCCAGCCCCGGGGTCTCTCCCTCTGCGGTGGTCACGACCTCGCAATTGCCTGCGCCGCAGCGAACCGGCGTGATCGAGGTCGGCAGCAATCCGATTGCGATAGCTATCGACGCCACGACCGGGACCGCTTACGTGACCAACGGCGGTAGCGGTTCACTGTCGATCATCGATGTCGCCACCGCAACCGTGCGGTCGACGGTCAAGGTCGGAAAGAGCCCTGCAGGAGTTGCCGTCGACGCCAAACGTCGGGTCGCCTACGTCGTCGACAACGGCGACAATTCGGTGTCGGTGATCGACACAGCCAGCGCGAGCGTGATCGACACGATCGAGGTCGGCGGAAACCCCTGGGACGTTGCAATCGACGCAGACTCGGGCGTTGCGTTCGTCGCCAATCAGGACGACGCCACATTGTCGGTCATCGAGAATCGCGCTGTCGTCTCGACAATCCCAGTCGGCGTCAAACCGATTGTGCCGCTGGTCGATACAGCGAATCACACGCTGTACGTCTCGAACTTGGGCGCCGACACCGTCTCGGCGATCGACACGGTCACGCGCGCGGTCGTCGCGACGATCAAGGTCGGCGACGAGCCCAATGGCGTGGCGCTGGATCCGGCCAACCACGCGCTGTACATCACCAACCGCGCCGCGCACACCGTCTCGGTGATCGACACAGCCACCAAGACCGTGACCGACACGATCTCCGTCGGAACCAAGCCTGTCGCAGTCGCCGTCGATTCCGAAGCCCACACCGCGTATGTGTCGAACATCGACTCCGACTCGCTGTCGCTGATCGATACCAGCACTCGCACCGTGACCGACTCACTCCCCACCGCGAAGCTTCCAGTGGGCGTGGCGGTGGATCCTCGCACGCATTCGATCTACCTGAACAGCTTCGACGCCGGCTCGGTCGAGGTGTTCTCGCGCTGACCTTGGCACTCACGAGGGTTAGACCAAGTCGACCTCGACACCGGCGTCGCGGAGTGCAGCCACGGATTCGGGGTCGGCAGCGGTGTCGGTGACGATCACGGCCACGTCGGTGATCGGGCAGATCCGGGCGAGAGCGCTCGAAGTCAGCTTCTCCGCTCCGGCGACGACGAGCACGGTCTCGGATCGCTTCACCATCTCGGCGGAAATGCCTGCTTCGCCGAGATGCCTGCATTGTGCACCGCCGTCGGCGGTCACGGCGTTGACGCCCAGGATGAGGACGTCCATGCGGATGTCTTCGAGAAAGCGCGCCGCGAACGGACCGTGCAGCTCGTAGGACTCCCGGCGTGCCACACCGCCGATGCAGATCGTCCTGATGTGTGGCCGCAGCACCATTTCGGCGGCGATGTTGAGGGCGTTCGTCACGATCGTCAACGGCTCGCCGCCGGACTGCGCCAGTTGCGGGCGCCCGCCCAACACCCTCGCGATTGCGGTTGTCGTTGTGCCGCCGTTGATTCCGACGACGGCCCCCGCCGCGATTCGATTGGCTGCAGCATCGGCGATCCGTTGCTTGGCATCTTTGCCGACGACTTGGCGATAGCGCGTGGGCAAGTCATAGGCGACCGATGTGGCGACGATTCCACCGTGCGTGCGCGTCGCAAGTTGCTGATCGGCGAGCGAGGTGAAATCGCGACGCACGGTCGCCGCCGAAACCCCGAGCCGCTGTGTGGCGTCCTCGACGGTCAATCGGCCGTTCTCGGCGAGCAGTTCGAGCAATTGGCTCCACCGCAGCGACCGGTCGCTCGGGTTCGGACCACTCATTTCACGCTGCCAGCCGTGAGGCCTGCGACCAGGCGTTTTTCGATCACCGCGAACAAGATGACGACGGGGATGATGGCGACCGCCGAGATACCGAACACGTAGTGCCATGCCGTCTGGTATTGACCGATGAATTTCGTCAGCGCCACCGACAGTGGCTGATTCTCGGGTGTGCTCAAAATGATCAAGCTTGCGGCGAATTCGTTCCAGCAGGCGACGACGGTAAAGATTGTGGCCGTGACGATTCCAGGCCAAACCAAGGGAAGAATCACCCGGATCAGCGTCTGAATCTTGCTCAGCCCGTCCAGTGCAGCGGCCTCTTCGATCTCCTTCGGAACCGACGCGAAGAAGCTGTGCAGAATCCACACCGCGAACGACAGGTTGAAGGCGCCGTTCACCAAAATCATTGCCAGCCAGGTGTTGTGCAGTCCCAAGCTGAGGAATTCGCGCAGCAGACCAGCCGCGAGGACGGTCGGCTGCAGCATCTGGGTCGCGAGCACGAGGAGCAGGAACGGCACCCGTCCGGGGAACCGTCGGCGCGCGGTGTAGTACGCGGCGGGGACTGCGACGAGCAGGACGAGAACCGTTGCGCACGTCGAAATGACGATCGTGCTGACCAAGTTGTACGGCAGCGGCGTCTCCGGCGTCGACCACATATCGACGTAATTTTCGGGATGCCACGACTGCGGAAAGTACGTCGGCGGAATGCGCCGAATCTCGGTCTGCGACTTCAACGAACCGAGCAACATCACGATGAACGGGATGAGAAAGACCAGCGCGATGACGACGCCGACAGCGGTCAGTCCCCACCGCCTGCGCGGACGCTTGTTCCACACGATGTCGGTCATCGATCGACCTCGTCCATCGGCCGGACGGCTACGACGTAGATGCCGATGATCACCAGGATCAACACGAAGTTCAGCACGCTCATCGCTGCCGCGGTGTCGATGTGGCCGCCTTGGCGAAGCAACTTGAACGTCAAAGTTGTTGTCGTGTCGGATTTGTAGCCCGCAATGCTGCCTGTGAGGACCTGCAGAATTGGCAGCGAATTGAAGACGTTGATCATGTTCACGATCGTCGCGACCGCAATAGCCGGACGTAGCTGCGGGAGGATGATCATCCGGTACCGCTGCCACGGACTTGCACCGTCGACCGCGGCGGCCTCCCTGACGTCCGACGGAATCGATTGCAGGCCTGCAAGAATCGTGTACGTCGTGAACGGAATCGACACGAATACCGCCACGACGATCGCCACCAGGAACGCCTGGACCGGCTGCTTGGTGAAGCCGTAGCCGCGGTCGAGCACTCCGAGGTCTACAAGGAGCCGGTTCACGATCCCGACGTCCTGGTCGAGCATGTAGTAGAAGATTGTCGTCGTCATGACCACGGATGCCGCCCATGGCACGAGAATCGCGAGGCGCACCAGTTTGCGTCCCGGAAACTCCTTGTCCAGGAACTGCGCCAACGCGAGCGACAACAGCAACGTCAGCCCCACGACCACGACCACCCAGATCGCGGTGTTGACGAAAATCCGTGCAAGCCCGTCGGTGTCGAAGAGCTCGGAGAAATTTTGCAGGCCCGCGTTGCCGCGATCGCGCCCGGCCGCCGACAAGTTGCGAGTCGACGTCCAGATCATGAAACCGGCGGGGAACAGCACGATCGCCACGATCAGCGCGATCGCCGGACCGATCCACGGCAACGCCACAAGCATGTCGAGAAGACGACTACGACGCTTGCGAATGGAATGCTTGGCGAGCGCCGACAATCCCTCAGCCCTTCTGTGCGAATGCAGCCGAAGCTACTTGGCGGCGTTCGCTACCTTCGTCAAAACCTCGGCGGGGCTTGCTCCTTGGTCGATCGTGCCTGCGAGTTGTTGCAAAGCTCCCTGCGCTGCTCCCCATTTCGGGTTGTTGCTGGGGTAGAACTTCGCCGTCGGAAGAGTTGCGACGAACGTCTTCGTGACCGGGTCTCCTGCCAACTTCTCGGCGCCAGAGATCGTCGTCGGGATGAACCCTTCGGTCTGAACGAATTTCGCATACACGTCGGGTGAGTAGAAGTAGTCGAGGAACTTCCTGACCTTTTCCTGCTTGGCCGGATCGTTCTTGAACGACATCAAATGGTCGGCAACACCGAGCGTGACCGGCACACCCGTCTTGCTCGGCGTCGGTGCGGTGCCGTACTTCAGCCCGGGGTTCTCTTTCGCGAGCTGCGCCACGGTGGGCGGGAGGCCTTCGATCATCCCGACCTTGCCTTGGATGAACGCGTTGATGACGTCTTTGCGATCGGTCGCGCCGGGGTTCGGCTGGGTGGCCTTTTCGTCGATCATCCGCTGCATTGCGGTGACGCCCTCGACATTTGCCGGCGTATCGATCGTCAGCGTCTGATCGTCGCCCCACGAGCCGCCCGCGCCGAACGTCCAGATCGACGTCTCCCCTTGTGCCTCCTCGCTGCCGAGCGGTAGACCGTAACCCGATACGCCACCGAGGTCGTTGATCTTCTTGGCGTCGGCGAGGAGTTCGTCCCAGGTCTTCGGCGGCGCTGTGATGCCTGCCTTGTCGAACAACTCCTGGTTGTAGAAGAGCGTGCGAGTCGACGCGAAGATGGGCAGCCCATACTGCTTGCCGTCGATCGACGCGTTTCGCGCAAAGTCGGGCTGGAAATCAAGGAGTACGCCCTCGGAGACGACGTCTTTCGCCTCGTAGATCAGCTGCTCCGGCTTGACGTAGCTGGCGTAGGCGTCGATGTTGAGGATGTCCGGCGCCGATCCGCTCTGGATCTTGTCCTGAACGGTCTTGTTGATCGTCTTCCACGACTCCATTTGCAGCGAAATATCGACATCGGGGTTCTTGGCCTCGAAGTCTTTGATGATCCCGTCCCAGAGAGCCTTCGTTCCATTTTCGCCGTCGGTGTAGATCGGTGCGAGGAACGAGACCGAGTCCTTGTTGTCTTCGTCGCCACCGAATCCACACGCCGGCGCGCCGAGGGCCGCGCACGTCAGCACAGCCGCCAAGCTGAGCGCTCTCCTGGATAGACTTTTCACGTCGCCGCCTCTCTGAAGACTTCTCCCGCTCAACCTGATCGAAACTTAGGGCAGCAATCTACCGCCAAATATGCTCGAATGTGAGCGATCACCGGCTCATATTGACAGAGATGAGCAGACCTGGGCATTCTGTCTTCGTGACCAACAGCGTCGGTAGGTCGGCGAACGGCTCCTTCCTTGCAGCCGAGGTCGCGAGCCAGCCGCAAGATTGGGCAAACGCGGCGACAACCGCCGAGGTCCATCGTGACCTGTTACCGGCTCCTGGGGAGCGAGTTGCCGCAATCGGCTGCGGCACTTCCCTTTTCATGGCGCGTACGTTCGCATCAGCGCGGGAATCCGGCGGTCAGGGCGTGACGGACGCCTGGCCGGCCAGCGAGGTCCGCACAGATCGCAGCTACGACCGCTACCTGTTCATCTGCAGGTCCGGCACGACGACCGAGGTCGTCGATGCGATGCGGTCCGTCCCGGCGGGATCGCGTTCGACAGTGATCTGCTCCAGCCCGCAGACGCCCGTGCTCGAGCTTGCCGATCCGATTCTCATCGACGAGGTCGACGAGAAATCCGTCGTGCAGACGAGATTCGCGACCACGACGTTGGCAATCCTGCGCTGGCATCTCGGGGAAGATCTGACACCGGTGATCGAGCAAGGCCGCGCCGCACTCGCCGAACCGGACGACGCACTGGCCGGTGTGCGAAACGCCGAGCAGATCACGTTCGTTGGACAGGGAATGGCCGGGCCGCTGGCCGACGAGGCCGCGTTGAAGTTACGCGAATCGTGCCAGGCATGGGTCGAGTCCTACCTGGCGACCGAATACCGTCACGGACCGATCAGCATCGCAGCGCCGGGTCGCGCGGTCTGGGCGCTGGGACCGCTCGTGGCCGGCCTCGCCGACGACGTGGCCGCGACCGGTGCGCACTGGGAACACCGCGACGTCGACCCGATGGCCGAACTCCTTCGAGTGCACCGCCTGTGCCTGCTACGGTCTGCCGACCTCGGACTCGACCCCGACAATCCGCGCAGTCTGCACCGCTCAGTCATTCTCGAACCGTGACGGACAACGAGCTCGTCCTCGGCATCGACGTCGGTGGCTCCACGATCAAGGGTGAGATCAGCGACGGCTGGGGCAAGGTGGTCGCGGCATCGAGTGTTTCGACCCCACGAGGCGACGCGGCGGTCACCGCGATTGCGGAATTCGGTGCTGCACTGCTGGATACCCTCGCCGCCGAACCAAGAGCGCGAGTCGGTCGCGCAGCAGTCCTGCTGCCGGGGATTGTCGACACCGAACACGGAATTGCCGTGTTCAGCGCGAATATCGGCTGGCGCGATGTGCCGGTCGCCGGGGTCTTCACCGAGCGCTGGGGTATGCCTGTCCTCGTCGATCACGATGTCACCGTTGCCGGTTGGGCCGAATGGCGCTTCGGCGCCGGCCGCGGCTACGACGACGTGTGCATCGTCGTTCTCGGCACCGGAATTGCCGGCGCGCTCGCTGTCGGTGGCCGACTCGTCACGGGCGGGCTCGGACAAGCGGGGGAATTCGGCCATGTCGTAGTTCGCCCGAACGGGATCGCTTGCCCCTGCGGGAACGTCGGCTGTGTCGAGACTGTTGCATCGGCGGCGGCAATTGCGCGCGAATACGCCCGGCGGTCGGGTCGATCGGTTGCCGGCGCAGCGGACGTCGTTGCACTCCTCGCGACCGATGCTGTTGCGCAGCAAGTGTGGTCGGAGGCGATCGACGCGCTGGCCGACGGCCTCGCCGGTGTGGTGCACGCCGTGTCGCCGGAACTGCTCGTGCTCGGCGGCGGACTTGCGGCGGCCGAGGACCTGCTCGTGAAGCCACTTCGCTCCGCCCTGGAGGCTCGGGTGCGAGTGGTCCCGGTGCCCGATGTCGTTGTCGGCAGGTTCGGCTCGCGTGCGGGATTGGTCGGTGCCGGACTGCTTGCCTGCATCGGCCAGCGGAGCGAAAGCTGATGAATACCAGCATGTTTGCGATCCGTGGGCGGGTAGTGACGCCGGACGAGGTACTCGGCGACGCGGTCGTGACGATCATCGGCGACCGTATCGAAGCAGTCGACTCGTTCGAAGAATGGCACGCGGCCAACGCGGGCGCGACAGCGCCCCAGCCGGTCGGCACGCTGCTTCCGGGCCTCGTCGACATCCATTGCCACGGCGGAGGTGGGCACGCGTTCACGACGGCCGACGTGACCGAAATGGCAGCTGCGGCAAGGCATCACCATGAGTTCGGCACGACGACGCTGCTCGCAAGCCTGGTGACAGCGCGCCCCGAGACGTTGACCGAGCAGGTCGCGACACTGATTCCACTTGTCGACGACGGGACGCTCGCGGGAATCCATCTCGAAGGCCCGTTTCTGTCCGACGTTCGTTGTGGCGCGCAAGATCCGGCCTATCTGCTGGAGCCCGACCCGGCATTGACGGCCGTGCTGCTCGAAGCGGGTAACGGGCGGGTCCGGGTGATGACTGTGGCACCCGAACTTGACGGCTACGCCGAACTCGCGGCGCAACTCCGCGCACGCGGAGTCATTGTCGCGATCGGCCATACCGATGCGGACTATGCAACAACTCGCGACGCATTGCGCGACGATGCCTGCCTGGTCACGCATTTGGCGAATGGGATGCCGCCGCTGCACCACCGACGCAGCGGACCGGTCGGCGCGTCGCTGGTCGCGGCAGCTGACGGTGACGCGGTCGTCGAGGTGATCGGTGATGGAATCCACGTCGACGCCGGGTTCGTTGCGATGGTGTTCGCCGCGGCTCGTGGCAACGTCGCCCTCGTTACCGATGCGATGGCTGCGGCCGGAATGCCCGACGGCACTTATCAACTCGGACCGCAGCGGGTGGCTGTCGAAGATGGCATCGCGCGCATTGCGAACGGGTCCATCGCGGGCGGTACGAGCCATCTGATCGAAGTGCTGCAGCGTACGGTGCGAGAGTCGGCAATCCCGTTGGTCGACGCGGTGCGAGCGGCCAGCGAAATACCCGCCGCAGTTCTCGGACTCGACGGGACCTGCGGATCCATTCGGCCCGGTCGGTACGCCGACCTGATTGTCGTCGACGACGACCTCGAACTGGGCAGCGTCATGCGGCGTGGCAGCTGGCTGTCGTGATCCTCACCGTCACAGCGAATCCCGCCTACGACGTGACCTACGAAGTCGGCCAGCTCGTCCGCGGCGAAGTCCACCGCGTACGCGCCGTGTTCGAGCGCCCCGGCGGCAAAGGTGTCAACGTCGCGCGGGTCCTCGCTCAACTCGAAAAGTCATTCTGTGTCATGGGATTCGGCAACGCCGAATTCTCGGCGGCGCTTCTCGACCTGGGTTCGACCGTCGACCTCGTGCATGCACTCCCCCGCATTCGGCGAACCCTCGTCCTTTCGGAAACAGCTGCAGGAGTTACTACCTCGCTATGGGAGCCGGGAGCATCGGTGAACGATCCCGACGCCGCGGACCGGCTCGTTGCGCGGGTCCAAAGCCGGTTGGCCGACGCGACCGGCGTCGTGATCTCCGGCAGCCTGCCCGGCGAAACAGCGCCCGACCTGCCTGCCCGGATCGCGCTGGCCTCGACCGAGGCTGGACTGCCGGTGATCTGCGACATCGACGGCGCGGCACTGGAATTGGTGGCGCGGTCCGTACCCGGGGTGGTGCTGGTTCCCAACAGCGACGAACTGCAACGGCTGGCCGGATCACCCCTGCCGACCCCTGGAGACGTTGTCGCCGCCGGCCGCCGACTGCGCGCACAGGGCGTCGGGGCAGTCGTCGCGACGCGCGGCGCAGTCGGGATGATCGCAGTGACCGAGGACGGAGCCTGGCACGCAGCACTTCCAGAGCCGCTGCCCGGCAACCCGACCGGTGCGGGCGATGCAGCTGCGGCCGCCATCATGGCTCATCTTGCAGAGCCCGGACCTCTCGACTGGTCCGCGCTGCTGACCGACGCGGTCGCGACATCCGCCGCCGCAGTCACACGGCCCGTCGCCGGCGAGATAGACAGGGCCTTGCGCGATCACTTGCGTCGGACCGTCCGAATCGAAAAGCTCGATAGCTGAGGAGATGTCGTGCCACTGATAAACATGTCGGCCGCTCTTACGGCAGCTCGACCGGGCGGTCTCGGTTCGTTCAACGTGATCACACTCGAACACGCCGAAGCCATCGTCGGCGGTGCCGAAGCCGCGAAATCCCCTGTTGTGCTACAAATCTCGGAGAACACCGCGAAATACCACCGCGGTCTCGCGGCTGTCGCCGCGGCGTGCTTGCACATTGCGGCAGCCAGCACCGCGAACGTCGTCGTGCACCTCGACCACGCGACCTCGCCCGACCTCGTCCGTGAGGCGGTCGACTTGGGCGTGCGGTCGGTGATGTTCGATGCGTCGATGCTGTCGCACGACGAGAACGTCGAAGCCACTGCGGCAGTGGCAAAGTGGTGCCAAGATCGCGACGTCCACGTCGAAGCGGAACTCGGTGAGGTCGGCGGCAAGGACGGGGTACACGCTGCCGGCGCTCGAACCGACCCAACCGAAGCCGCCGAGTATGTGGCCGCCACCGGCGTCGACGCGTTGGCCGTCGCGGTCGGGTCGTCGCACGCGATGCTCACCCGCGATGCGGTCCTCGATGACGACCTGATCGTCAGAATCGCTGCGGCGGTGACCGTACCGCTCGTGCTGCACGGCTCGTCGGGCGTGCCGGATGCCGGACTGCAGTCCGCCGTGCGGCACGGGATGTCGAAGATCAACATCGCGACTCACCTGAACCAAGTCATGGCGACTGCGGTTCGGTCCGCGCTGACCGACGAACTGCTGGTCGATCCGCGAAAGTACCTCGGGCCAGGCAGGACTGCCGTACAGGCTGAGGTCGAGCGGCTACTCCGCGTCCTAGCGATCGACTAGCTCTTGAGCCAGTCGATCGCGATGGCGACGACCGCGGCGTTGAAGAAGAAGCTCAGTACGCTGTGCGCGGTCACCCGGTTTCGCATCCTTGACGTGACAACGGTGACGTCGGATACGGCGAAGGTTGTACCGATGGTGAATGAGAAGTACACGAATTCCGCCAGCTGCGGATTGGGACATTCGGGAAATTGCAGTCCGCCGCTGTCGAGGCAGGCGCGCGCGTAGATCTGCGCGAATGTCGTGTGCAGTAGCAACCACGACAGCAAGACTGTCGCGGCAGCGACGCCCTCCTCGGTCGGGTTGCTCCCGGTGGCCGAAATCATCACGAAGCCGCCTGCCAGACCAGCACTGCTGGCCACAACCGCGAGCACGGCCGTATACCAACGGGGACCGACCAACTCGGACAGCTGAGCAGCGCGGTCGACCTGTAGTTCGCCGCGCAGGGAGTGCCAACCGAGCACGACGTAGACACCCACCAGCACGTCCCAGGACAGCATCAGCCCAAAGCCGGTGTAGACCTTGAACACGAGCAACACCAGCCAGATGATTCCTAGACCGGTGAGGCTGAACTCGAGTGTCCAGAGGACTCGTTGGCGCATCACACCTATCTAGTTGGTGCTGCAGCCAGGCGCAACAGGCTTGCCTGCGAGCCGGTCGTTCAGCCAGTCGAACGCTGACGGTAGGCCGGACAGGGCGACGATCAGATGCTCGCCGACCAACTCTTCGAGCCGGACTCTGGCCCCCTTCGAGCACCACTCACCGAACAGTCGCTCGGCGCCTTCACGCGGAATCCAGATCTCCTGCTGACCCTGATAGATGAAGACCGGCGCTGTGGGCGCCTGCCCACCCATCCGCGTCGCGGCCAGAACCTGTTGCACGACAGGCGTATCGACGACGTTCGGAACGTCGGTCAACGCCTCGACCGGAATGGGTGCGACGACACCCGGTGGCGCGAGCGCGGCCAAACACCAGTCCTTGGCGATCATTCCGAGCCGCCAACCGTTGTCGTTCATCAGTGGGATCAGTTCGGTGTACTCGCGAGCTACGCCCATCGTCGCCGCAAGGAAAAGGCTCGATGACATGTTCTTGCCGTTCATCGAGCCGAGCAGAATCCGGTAGTCGACTGGCGCTCCGCCCATGACGACGCCTGCAATGTTGAGCTCCGGAGCGTAGGTCGGCGCCAGCTCGGCCGCCCAACCCGCGGCGATCGCCCCGCCGGAATACCCGCTGATGCCGATCGGCGACGACGGCGCCAGCCCGAGCCACGGTGAATTCACGGCCGCGCGAATCGAATCGAGTACGGCGTGGCCCGATATCCGACCCGCGGCATAGGCCTGATGTGGGCCCTGATGGTCGGTCACGATGACCGCGTAGTTCCGAGCAAGGAGAATTTGCACGGCCGCGAGCTCGATCTCACTGCCCCGAGGCAGGGTCCACGACGGCACGCAGGTCAGACCTAGCGAGTCGATCGCCGTGTTGTACGCGACCACCGGTCGCGCCCCGGGTCCGGGCCATGGCGTCAGCGGAACCATCACCGTCGTGACCACCGGAATGGGGCGGTCTTTCGAGTCGGACGACCTGACCAGCAGTTGGGTGGTGGCGACCGGGGTGAGCAGCGGGCCTACCGAGGCGGGGCGCGAACTCAGCACCGTTCCGGGTGCGGCGTTCTCGAAGCCTGGCGGTGCGTCGAACCAGCGATCGCCCAACGGCGTCGGATACAACGCGGCAGGGTCTCGCGGCGGATTCTGCAAATCCGAGATCGGATCCGCTGCGACCGGCGCGGGCACCCCCAGACCGCAGGCCAAAGCGACGATCAGCCCCGCTACCTTTGCGCGCACGAGATGCAGCCTACGACTTAACAACATTGCGAATGAGGCATTTGCAGACCCGGCTACGGTCCGTACGCTGGACTTATGTCCAAGACGTATGTCGGAGCACGGTTGCGGCAGCTCCGCATCGAGCGCGGGATGAGCCAAGTGTCGCTGGCGCAATCCCTCGAAATCTCGGCGAGCTACCTGAACCAGATCGAGCACGACGTCCGACCGTTGACGGTCCCCGTCCTGCTTCGGATCAGCGAGGTCTTCGGTGTGGACACCACCTTCTTCTCGTCGCAGGACGACACGCGATTGATCGCGGAGTTGCAGGAGGTGGCCCTCGACCAAGAAATGGGCATCACAGCCGACGCAAGGGAAATTGCGGACATGGTGTCCACGCATCCGAGCATGGCGCGAGCGATGGTGAACATGCATCGCCGGTATCGCAACACGAGCGCACAACTGGCAGCCGCCACCGAGGAACGATTTGCCGACGGCGCCGGAAGCGGATCGATCAGCAAGCCGCACGAAGAGGTCCGCGACTACTTCTACCAACGGCAGAACTACTTGCACGAACTCGACACCGCCGCAGAGGATCTCACGGCACGGATGCGCTTTCACCGCGGCGATGTCGCCGGCGAGATCGCGCGCAGGCTGACTCAAATTCACGACGTCCAGATCATCGAACGGATCGATCTCGGTCCGAATGTATTGCACCGCTTCGACCCCGACGCTCGTGTGCTCGAGATTTCGCCGCACTTGTCCGGAGGTCAGAAAGTATTCAAATTCGCCGCCGAACTCGCGTACCTGGAATGCGGCGACCTGCTCACCAGGCTGGTCGACGAGGGAAACTTTGCATCCGAGGCGTCGCGGCGCCTGGCGATGCTCGGGTTCGCCAACTACTTCGCCGCAGCCACGGTGCTGCCGTACGGCCAATTCCATGACGTCGCCGAGGATTTCCGCTACGACATCGAACGACTGTCGGCGTTCTTCTCCCAGAGCTACGAAACGATCTGCCACCGCCTCTCGACTCTGCAGCGCCCGAAGCAACGCGGTGTTCCGTGGTCGTTCGTGCGCGTCGACCGCGCGGGAAACATGTCGAAACGCCAATCCGCCACGGGTTTTCACTTTTCGTCGAGCGGCGGCACCTGCCCGCTGTGGAACGTCTACGAGACGTTCGCCTTCCCAGGCAAGATCATGACGCAGATCGCGCAGATGCCCGACGGCCGCAAGTACCTGTGGGTCGCCCGGACAGTCGAGCGCCGCGCAGCCCGATACGGCCAGCCGGGCAAGACATTTGCCATCGGCCTCGGTTGCGAGCTACGCCACGCGGGCCGCGTGGTCTACGCCGACGGTCTGGACCTGGACGACGCCAAGGCCACGCCTATCGGTGCCGGCTGTCGCGTCTGCGAGCGGGAGAACTGTCCGCAGCGCGCGTTCCCGCCGCTAGGCAAGGACCTCGACATCAGCGAACACCGAAGCATGGTGTCCCCCTACGTATTACGCTGACCCTCGTGAGTCTTTTAGGAGTCTATGGACTCCTAAAAGACTCACGAGTCAGAAGGCGGCTTCGTCGAGATCCATGATCTCGGTGTCGATCGACGCAATGATCGCCTTCGTCGCGGCGAGCTTCGGGAGCACGTTCTTGGCAAAGAACGACGCGACAGCGACCTTGCCTTCGTAGAACGGGCGGTCCTTGGCTGACACGTCACCGGCAAGCGCGACCTGCGCGATGTCGGACTGCTTGAGCAGCAACCACCCGATCACCAGGTCGCCGACCGCGTACAGGAACCGAACCGATCCGAGCCCGACCTTGTACAGCTCGGACGGAGTCTGCTGCGCGGCCATCAGGTAGCCGGTCAACGTCATCGTCATCGCTTGTACGTCGTCCAACGCCGCCGCGAGCAGATCACGCTCCGGCTTCAGGCGGTCGGAGTCGTTGTCGATGAACGCCTTGATCTGCCCGGCAAGGTGCCCGAATGCAACACCGCGGTCGCGCGCGATCTTGCGGAAGAAGAAGTCCTGCGCCTGGATCGCGGTCGTGCCTTCGTACAGCGAGTCGATCTTCGCGTCGCGGATGTACTGCTCGATCGGGTAGTCCTGCAGATAGCCGGACCCGCCGAGCGTCTGCAGGCTTTCGGTGAGCAGTTCGTAGGCCTTCTCTGACCCGACGCCCTTGACGATCGGCAGGAGTAGATCGTCGACGCGATGGGCGAGATCGTGATCGGCGCCCGAGACGAGTTGTGCGACATCGTCGTTCTGATGCGCAGCGGTGTAGAGATAGACCGCGCGCAGACCTTCCGCGTACGCCTTCTGCATCGCGAGGCTGCGCCGAACATCCGGGTGGCGGGTGATCGGAACGCGTGGTGCTGCCTTATCCGTCATCTGCGTCAGGTCCGCGCCTTGGACGCGTTCCTTCGCGTAGGCGAGCGCGTTGAGGTAGCCGGTCGACAACGTGCCGCTGGACTTCACGCCGACCATCATCCGAGCGTTCTCGATGACCTGGAACATCTGCGCGATGCCGTCGTGCGTCTCACCGACCAGGTAGCCCACTGCGGGTACATCTGTTGCGCCAAAGGTCAATTCACACGTCGGCGAGGACTTGAGGCCCATCTTGTGCTCGAGACCGGTGACGTAGACACCGTTTCGCTCACCGAGTTCGAGGGTCTCCGGGTCGAACAGGTAGTTGGGGACGTAGAACAGGCTGAGCCCCTTCGTGCCCGGACCAGCACCTTCCGGACGAGCCAACGTCAGGTGGAAGACGTTCTCGGCGGTGTCGGAGACGTCGCCGCCCGAGATGAACCGCTTGACTCCCTCGATGTGCCACGTGCCGTCGGGCTGCTGGATCGCCTTGGTCCGTCCGGCGCCGACGTCGGAACCGGCGTCCGGCTCGGTCAGGACCATAGTCCCGGCCCAGTTCTTCTCGAATCCTGCTGTTGCCCAATGCTTCTGCTGCTCGGTCCCGATGTTGTACAAGACCGAGTTCATCACCGGACCCATGTTGAAGAAGATCGCGGCGGGGTTCGCGCACGTGATGAGTTCCTGGATCGCCCATGCCACCGATGCGGGAGCGGGCACACCACCCATTCCTTCGGGCAGGCCGATGCGGCTCCAGTCGGAGTCGTGGACCGCCTTGACCGTCTTCCGCAGTGCATCGGAGATCGTGATCGAGTGCGTCTCGGCGTCGAAGACTGGCGGGTTACGGTCGGCATCGGCAAACGACTCCGCGATCGGGCCTTCGGCGAGCCGCACGACTTCGGACAAGATGTTGCGGACCGTTTCCGAATCCAAGTCGCCATAGGCGCCGGAATCGAGCAATTCGCCGAGGCCAAGCACCTCGAAAAGGTTGAACTCGATATCGCGGATGTTGCTCTTGTAATGCCCCATGGCGTGACTCCCTCGTCGGCGCAGACCTACGCGCCAGAACCTTGCCTTACGGCGTAGAACCTGCGCAACCGTAGGTTACCCCCAGCGCTTGCGCCTTCGCCGCACCGGAAGTCGACGACGAACACGCCGACCCGGTCAGTGCCATCATTCCTGCCAAGACTGCGGCCAACTTCTTTGCGCGTCGATCGAACAGCATTATTTCCCCCTGATCGCCCCCGATAAATCTTCTCAGGAGTCTATGCGCTCCTAAAGACGCACAACAAGATAGTCCCAACGGCGAGGGCTTTGTAACTCAGCGGAAATCCGGGACACATACTCGTCATCGAGATTCATTCGGGCGCAATACTTTCCCTTTAATGTCTGCGTTCACGAATACAGCCGCTGTATACAACGGCGGATACGCGGCGTGTTCGATCGTCCCTTCCGGTTGAACGAAAGGCCCGTCAATGCCAGATTCTTGTGCCAATCCTCGCCAACGGTCCAGACGCTTTCAGCGATTCGTCGCACTCCCCACTGCAGTCGCGGCCGCCGGACTGGTCCTTGCCGGCTGCGGCTCCAAGGCCGGCGATTCCGAAGCGTCCAAATCGTGTGTCGATACGTCGGGAGACACCGTCAAGGTAGGCGTGCTCAACTCGACCTCAGGGACGATGGCGATCAGCGAGGTGACCGTCCGCGACTCCATCTTGCTGGCCATCGACCAGATCAATGCCTCGGGCGGCGTACTGGGCAAGAAGATCGAACCGGTCCGCGAGGACGGGCAATCCGAGCCGAAGGTATTCGCCGAGAAGGCCGAGAAATTGATCAGCAGCGACTGCGTCGCAGCGGTATTCGGTGGCTGGACGTCCTCGAGCCGCAAGGCCATGAAGCCGGTGTTCGAGGGCAAGAACTCGCTTCTCTATTACCCCGTGCAGTACGAGGGCCTCGAGGACTCGAAGAACATCTTCTACACCGGCGCGACCACGAACCAGCAGATCATTCCGGGCCTCGACTACCTGAAGGAGAAGGGCGTCAAGTCGCTCTATCTCGTCGGCAGCGACTACGTCTTCCCGCAGACCGCCAACCGCGAGATCAAGGCCTACGCCGCCGCGAACGGCATCGAAATCAAGGGCGAGGACTACGCACCGCTGGGTTCGACCGCCTTCGGCACCATCGTCGACAAGGTTCGCGAGAAGGACGCAGACGCGGTCTTCAACACGCTCAATGGCGATTCCAACGTCGCGTTCTTCAACGAATACAACAACAAAGGCCTCAAGGCCGCGGACATGCCGGTGATTTCGGTGTCCATCGCCGAGGAGGAAGTCGCGGCGATCGGCGCCCCGGTGCTGCAAGGGCAGCTGGCGGCGTGGAACTACTACCAAACGGTCGACACACCCGCGAACAAGTCCTTCGTGACGGCCTACCAGGCGAAGTACCCGGGCAAGCCGACGTCCGACCCGATGGAGGCGGCCTACGCATCCGTCTACCTCTGGAAGGCAACCGTCGAAAAGGCGAAGTCGTTCGACGTCAAGGCAATTCAGGACAACGCTGACGGCGTGAGCTTCGACGCACCGGAAGGCAAGGTCACCATCGACGGCAGCAACCACCACATCACGAAGACGGCGCTCATCGGCGAGATCAAGCCGGACGGGCTCATCTACACCGTGTGGGCATCACCCGCGCCGATCAAGCCGGATCCGTACCTGTGCTCGTATGAATGGGCGAAGTCGCTGCAAGATTCGGGCTCCTGCAAGTAACCGGCTAGGCATCGACGAGACATAGAAGGGCGGGACATCGGCATGGAAGTCCTGATCGGGCAGTTGTTCACCGGGCTCAGCCTCGGGTCGATCCTGCTGCTCGCAGCGCTGGGCCTATCGCTGACTTTCGGTCAGATGGGCGTAATCAACATGGCCCACGGTGAGTTCATCATGGCTGGCTGCTACACGGCCTACGTGGTGCAGAAGGTCTTCTCCAGTGCCGGTGTCTCGCTTTTCATCTCGCTCTTCGTCGGATTCATCGTCGGCGGAGCCATGGGCGTGCTGCTGGAGGTGACTCTGATCAACCGGATGTACAAAAGGCCGCTCGACACGCTGCTTGTGACGTTCGGAGTCGGGCTGATTCTTCAGCAGGTCGCTCGCGATATTTTCGGTGCGCCTGCCGTGAATGTCGCATCTCCCGAGTGGCTTCGCGGCGGCGTCGAGATTCTCGGTGCCGTCATCCCGAAGGCGCGAATCTTCATCATGATCCTTGCGGTCGTGTGTGTGGCGGTCCTTGCACTCGCACTGAAGGTGACGCCGCTCGGGCGGCGGATTCGCGCTGTCGTGCAGAACAGGGACCTCGCCGAGACCAGCGGGATATCCAGCCGCAGAACCGACATCAGCACGTTCTTCATCGGATCAGGCCTGGCCGGAGTGGCCGGGGTGGCGCTGACCCTGATCGGCGCGACGAGTTCTACCACGGGCCAGTCCTATTTGATCGACGCCTTCCTCGTCGTGGTGATCGGCGGCCTCGGCCAAGTCAAAGGCGTTGTCATCGCGGCCTTCTCGATCGGACTACTCAATGCATTCATCGAACACGAAACGACGGCATCACTGGCCAAGGTGATCGTGTTCCTCCTGATCGTCGTGTTCCTGCAGGTGCGACCCCAAGGCTTGTTCACAGTCAAGACGAGGAGTCTCGCATGAGTTTCCTGCGCAGCCGAGGCGGCACGATCATCGGCTTTGCCGTCGCTGTTGTTCTCCTGTTCGCTGCGGCCCCCGCCATGCTCAGCGATTTTCGGCTCAATCTACTCGCGAAGTATCTTTGCTTTGCCATCGTGGCAGTGGGCATCGGATTGGCTTGGGGCCGTGGCGGAATGCTCACCCTCGGTCAGGGCGTGTTTTTCGGACTCGGCGCCTTCATGATGGGCATGCATCTGAAGATCGCAGATGCCGAGATCGCGCACAGTGACGTTCCCGACTTCATGGGGATTGCGGGCATTCGCGAACTACCCGCCTACTGGGAGCCCTTCAGGTCACCTGCCTTCGCTCTGTTCGCGATTGTGGTCATTCCCCCGCTGGTTGCGGTAATCCTCGGCTTCGGCGTCTTCAAACGCCGCGTCAAAGGCGCCTACTTCGCGATTCTCAGTCAGGCGCTGGCGGGCGCGATCGCGATCTATCTCACCGGCCAACAGAGCATCGGCGGATCCAACGGGCTCAACGGTTTTCAAACGTTCTTCGGCTTCAACCTCTACGACCCGGTCAACAAGAAGATGCTGTTCTACATTGCCGCAGCAACGCTCATCGTCGTCCTTCTCGTGACGTGGCAGTTGATGAACAGCCGCTACGGCGAACTGCTCGTTGCGGTGCGTGATCAGGAAGAGCGCGTCCGTTTCCTTGGCTACGACCCCGCCAACATCAAAATCGTCGCTTACGCGGTCGCTGCACTCTTCGCGGGAATCGCTGGGGCACTGTTCGTCCCGATCGTCGGATTCATCACGCCGGCAGATATCGGTATCGCTCCGTCGATCGCATTCCTCATCGGTGTGGCAATCGGTGGGCGGACAACACTTTTCGGTCCTGTCATCGGCGCAATTGCCGTCGGTTGGGCTACCAGCACGCTGTCCGAGGAATTCCCGTCGGGCTGGACGTACTTTCAAGGCGCACTGTTCGTCGTCGTCGTCGGCTTCTTCCCCGCCGGCCTTGCCGGTCTCGCTGCGCTGCGGCTACGCCGAAAAGCCAAGGTCGGTCCCGAATCGCCGCCACCACCGGTGGTGACCGAGGGCGTCGACGATGTGACACCCGACTTGGCGAAGGAGCCGGCACGATGACGACAGCGGTCAGCCACGAGCCCACCTTCGGGGGCAACGTGGGGATGGGGACCGAGTACCTCGAAATACGTGGGCTGACGGTCAGTTTCGACGGATTCAAGGCGGTCACGGATGTCGACCTCACCTTGTTGCAAGGCGACCTCAGATTCTTGATCGGCCCCAACGGCGCAGGCAAGACGACCGTGATCGACGCCATCACCGGTCTTGTGCCCGCAACTGGGTCGGTGCGTAAGTCCGGCGTCGAACTGCTCGGTAAGAAGGTGCACCAGATCGCCCGACTCGGTGTCGGGCGAACCTTCCAGACTGCGAGCGTGTTCGAACAACTCACGGTCCTGCAAAACCTCGACATCGCCGCCGGTGCGCATCGGTCCGTACTGACGATGCTGCGCAAGCGTCGCTCGATCTTGCCGAAAATCGAAGAGGCACTGGAAATCACCGGTCTCGGCGATCTCGTCGACAAACCGGCAGGCATTCTGGCGCACGGGCAGAAGCAATGGCTGGAGATCGGCATGTTGCTGGTCCAGAACGCGTCGGTCCTGCTGCTCGACGAGCCCGTCGCGGGCATGAGCGCCGAAGAGCGCGACGAGACCGGAAACCTGTTGCGGCGCATCGGTGGCGAACGCACGGTCGTCGTCGTGGAGCACGACATGGACTTCATGCGCGCGTTCGCGACGTCGGTCACCGTCCTCGCCGGCGGCAAGATCCTCAGCGAGGGAACGGTCGAAGAGGTCCAAGCCGATCCCAAGGTGCAAGCGGTCTACCTCGGCACCGCTGCGGGCGGCGAAGAGCTGGCCAAGGTCGCCGCCGAGACAGGAGAAGCGAATGCTTGAACTCGTCGACGTGCGGACCGGATACGGCCGCTCCGAAGTGATTCACGGTGTATCCCTTTCCGTTCCAGCGGATGGCGTGGCTGCGGTGATGGGCCACAACGGTGCTGGGAAGACGACCCTGTTGCGCGCGGCAGTCGGCCTGCTGCCCGCCAAATCGGGGAAGGTCCTCTTCGACGGCGACGACGTCGGCAAGCTGCGTCCCAGCGCGCGGGTGCGCCGCGGCATCGCATATGTGCCGCAGGGCCAGCAGTCGTTCGGGCAGCTGACCACCATGGAGAACCTGCAGGTCGTCGCCGACGGCCGCAAACGCGGCAAGGCATTGATCGAAGAATCGCTCGAGCTGTTTCCCGCATTGCGCGACTTGTCGGCCAGACGCGCAGGCCTGCTCTCCGGCGGCCAGCGCCAGCAACTCGCCATCGCGCGAGCGTTGATCACCGAGCCGAAGTTGCTGATTCTCGACGAGCCGACCGAGGGAATTCAGCCGTCGGTCGTCGCCGAAATCGAACGGACCATCGTCGAGCTCACCGCGCGCGGTGGGCTCAGCGTGCTGCTCGTCGAACAGCACATCGGGTTCGCATTGCAGGCGGCGCAACGGTATTACGTCCTGCAATCCGGTCGAGTCACCTCCTCCGGCGACGGCGGGGCTGCGGCCGAATCGACCGTTCGCGCCGCGATGGCAATCTGACATGGTCGGCCGGGGGTCGCGACAGGACCGCCCGCTCGGCGAGAAGGTGTACAACTCGCTGCGCAGAGATCTCGCGTCAGGGTCGATCTCGCCGAACGAGCGGCTCGGGGAAGAGCGGCTGGCCGAGCTCTACGGCGTGTCGAGGACTCCTGTCCGCGAGGCATTGGCGCGGCTGCTCGCCGACGGGCTGATCGAGCGTGACCACCATGGTCTGTATCCGTACCGGCCACGCCTGGACGAGCTGGACGGGTTGTACGAACTTCGAGTAACGCTGGAATCCAAAGGAATTCAGCGGGTACTCGACGATCCGACGCTCAGTCACGACCACGCTCTGCTGCGGGCAGAACTCGGGACCTGGGAGCAATACCGAAGCGCATCGCCGAGCGCGGGCTCCGACCTCGTCATCGCCGACGAACATTTCCACATGGTCTTGCTGTCGTCATCAGGCAACCCCGCACTGGCCGACGCATTGGAGGCGGTGAATGCACGGGTACGGCCCGCCCGAGCGCTCGATGCGTTGTCCGACGAACGAATCACCACGATGATCCGCGAGCACGTGCACATCGCCGAGCTCGTACTCGAAGGTCGGCTCAGAGCGGCCCGCGATTCGCTGATCTCCCACATCGCAAGCTCACAGACGACCGTCTTGGAACGTGCCACACGAGCGCTATCGATGGCGAAGCTTGGGCTCGCGGTCCGGGATTGAGTAGCGTCGAAGGCATGACGACACCGCAGCAGTCCGAAGCCCCCCGCATATCTCCGGGGCGACTGAAAGAACTCGGACCGATCAACTGGGTAGTCTGGCAGGTCCTTTCCCGCGGATCGGGCACGCAGGACGCGCATTTGTTCAGCACTCTCGGCCGCGCAGGTGGCCTGTTTCGAGGGTGGCTGTTCTACAGCGGCAAGCTGATGCCAGGCGGAAAGCTCAAGCGTTACGACACCGAGCTGGTCATTTTGCGAATCGCGCACCTGCGCAGCTGCGAGTACGAGACGGACCACCACGTCCGGCTGGGCAAGAGAGCCGGAGTGACGCGCGAGCTGTTCGAACAGGTGAAGGTGGGTCCGACAGCGCCAGAGTGGAGCGACAAAGATCGCGCACTGCTCACCGCCGTCGACGAACTCGTCACGGTCAAGGATCTGACCGACGCGACGTGGGCCGCGCTCGCCGAGCACTTCGACGAGCGGCGGCTGATCGAGTTCCTGCTTCTCGTCGCTCAGTACGACGGATTGGCGACCACGATCACTACGCTGCGGATTCAGCGGGATTTCTAGCGCGCCAAAGCCGTTCGCAGGACAGTTGCGACGGGGGTAGACGAGCGTCCGAGCAGCCGTTGAAGGTCGCCGCTGTCGGTATCGAGGGCGCCTGCAGCGGCGCCGACGTCGGAGTCCGCCAGCACGCTCGCGAATCCCGATGGAACGCCGGCCTGTTCGAGCGCGCTCACGTAATCGGCCGCTGACAGGTTCAGGTAGCGGACAGCTTCGCCACTGACCGCCGAGAGCTGTTGCGCCAGTTCTGCATACGTGAGCCGCTCGTTTCCGCCGAGCTCGTAGACCAACCTGTCGTGCCCCTCGGAGGTCAGGACAGCCGCCGCCGCTTCGGCGTAATCGGCGCGCGCTGCACCGGCGACCTTCCCTTCGCCCGCACTGCCGATCAGTACGCCGCGCTCGACGGTTGCAGCCAGTCCGTTGGTGTAATTCTCCCAGTACCAGCCATTGCGAAGCAGTACATAGGGGACGCCGGACGTCGCGAGAATCTCCTCGGTCGCCTTGTGCTCGGCGGCGAGAGCCAGCGGGCTGCGGGACGCGTCGAGGATGCTCGTGTACGCGATCGACTGCACACCGGCGTCGGCCGCCGCGCGGATCACGTTGGCATGCTGCTCGACCCGCTGCCCCACATCACTTCCGGAGACCAGCAGCAATTTGTCGACGCCTGCGAGCGCTTCCTTCAGCGCAGCCGGATCTTCGTAGGTCGCCTCACGGACGACGACACCACGGTCGGCAAGGTCGGCGACCTTGGCCGAATCCCGCACCACGGCAACAACATCGGCCGGTTCGGTACCTCGCGCGAGCACCGCCTCGACGACGAGACGCCCTAGGTTGCCACTTGCTCCGGTGACGGCGATGGTCATGCGCACTCCAAATTTCGTAGTAACTTCCCTTTCGAATGACACTAACTAAAATGCAGCACTACCGCAATAGCATGTGACCACGGCGACGGTTGTACCATGTATTCATGCAATCGGAGAACGCCGCGTGGGATGCCACCACCCTCGAGGCGGACGTCTTCGACCGGAACTGTCCGTCGCGCGAGACTTTGCTCGACGTCACCGGTCGATGGGGCGTGTTGGCTCTCGTCGCATTGGACGACGGTCCGCAGCGGTTCAACGCATTGCGGCGCCACGTCGACGGTGTGAGTGAGCGAATGCTGTCGCAGACCCTGCAGGCGCTGGAACGCGACGGCTTGGTACACCGCGAAGTACTCGCGGCCATCCCGCCGAAGGTCGAGTACAGCCTGACGCCACTGGGCGAGGAAGTCGCCGATCGGCTACGAGGCCTGATCGAGCTACTCGAAGGGAAGATGCCGGACGTAACGGCGGCGCAGGCCGCTTACGACGCGCGCCGCCGCTGACCGGAAATCAGAAGTTGATCATGTGGCCTGCGAGGCCGTGCAGTGCCTCTTGCAGCGCCTCGCTCAGCGTCGGGTGAGTGTGCACGTTGCGCGTGAGTTCGTTGACCGTCAGGTCCCACTTCTGCGCGAGCGTCAACTCCGGCAACAGCTCGGAGACGTCCGGCCCGATCAGGTGCCCGCCGATGAGTTCGCCGTACTTCTGGTCCGAGATCAGCTTGACGAATCCAGTCGGGTCGCCGAGTCCGTGCGCCTTGCCGTTCGCCGTGAACGGGAAGGTCGCGACCTTGACGTCGTAACCTTCGTCGCGCGCCTGCTGCTCGGTGAGGCCGAAGCTCGCAACCTGCGGCTGGCAGAACGTCGCACGCGGCATCATGCGGTAGTCGTCGATCGGGAGCGTCTCTGCACCTGCAATGGTTTCGGCCGCGACCACCCCCTGTGCCTCCGCGACGTGCGCGAGCTGCAACTTGGCGGTGACGTCACCGATCGCATAGATGTGTGGGACGTTGGTCCGCATCTGGTTGTCGATGGCGATGGCCTTGGGCCGGTCGCTGAGTTCGACGCCGGTGTTCTCCAGCCCGTAGCCCTCCAGGCGCGGAGCGAAGCCGACAGCCTGCAGCACCTTGTCGACGGTGACCGTCTCGATGTCGCCGCTCTTGTTGTCCTTGATCGAGACCGTGACCTTCGAGCCGTCGTCCTCGATCGACTGGACCGCAGCGCCGACCTGAATCTTCACGCCGAGCTTCTTGTAAGCCTTCGTGATTTCCTTCGAGACGTCGGCGTCCTCGTTCGGCAGCGCACGGTCCAGGAACTCGACGATTCGCACGTCTACGCCGTAGTTGGCGAGGACGTAACCGAACTCCATGCCGATTGCGCCGGCACCGACGATGATGATCGACTCGGGCAACTCGCGCGTCAGGATCTGCTCTTCGTAGGTCACGACGTTCTTGCTCAAGGACGTGCCAGGCAGGAGTTTCGTCTCCGTACCCGTCGCGATGATCACGTTGTCGAACGTGAGCGTCTCCGTACCGCCCTTGGACAGCTCCACGCTGATCGTCTTCGGATCGGTGAAACTGCCGAGGCCGTCGAACTCGGTGATCTTGTTCTTCTTCATCAGGAAGTGCACGCCTTTGACGCGACCGTCCGCGACCTTGCGGCTACGGTCGAATGCCACGCCGAAGTCGAAGCTCACGTCGCCCGAGATGCCGAACGTCTTGGCTTCCTTGTTGAAGATGTGTGCCAGTTCGGCATTCCGCAGCAGGGCCTTCGACGGAATACAACCGACGTTGAGGCACACCCCGCCCCAGTACTGCTTCTCGATAATGGCGGTGTTCAAGCCCAGTTGGGCCGCGCGGATCGCCGCGACATAGCCACCGGGACCGGCACCGAGAACAACGACATCGAAGTGTGAGGTCACGGCGACGAGCCTAGTACCGCGCGGTTGCGGCTGCACACGGATCCCCTCACGGCTCCTCGCAGACCGACCTCGTTTCGGCGATCAGTTCCTCGGCGACGGCCAGTGCGTCGGCAAGCTCGGTCGGTGTCGAGCCGAGCTCGCCCATGAGTCGGTGTGCGCGAATCGCGAAATCTGCGGGCGCGTCTGGGAGCGCGCTGGCCGCGGCGATCGCGCCCTTCTCGTTGATCAGCCACCGACCGGCATGGCCATGTAACGCGTGAGCGCAAACTGTGACCGCCCGAAACAGGCACCCTGCGATGAAAGTCGTGTCCGCACGGCCGATGGCTTTGCGCGCGATTCGGACGTCGAACGTCGCCTCCCACAGTCGGGCAACCAGACTCTTGCTCAAGGCCTCTGGATAGTCCCGCATCGTCCGGCGCAGGCCGTCCAACTCTCCCGTTGGGTCGGCGAGAACCAGCGCGAGAGCGAGTTCGCCGGCGTATGCGAAATCCGCGAACCCGAAGGGATGTCCGTTCTGTGCGTGGAACCCGTACGCACCCTGCTTCGCCCCTGCCCAGACCGCGATCACGCGGTCGAGATCGCGGTACAACCAGTCGACCGCGCCGCCCTCGATCGTCAACCACGCCCCACCGTCGACCCAGGGTCCCCATTCACCGCGCGCTGTCACCGTGGCGTCCACTCCTGCCACCTCTCGGGCAAGTCCGGCGAGCGCAGCCGTATCGAGCGGAGGACGGTAGTAGAGCCCTATATCGACGTCGGAGTCCGGCTGATGTGTGCCGCGTGCGCGGCTCCCACCGAGGGTGACGCCGACGATTCCTTCGACGGTGGTCAGCCGGAACGCCAACTCCCGCAACCGCTCATCGCCGATCATTGCCACACCTCCCGCGCGATTCGCATGAAGTTTCCACCCATCACCGCAGCGATCGCGTCGTCGTCGTGGCCACGAACGCGCAGCACGGCATCGAGGGTCAAGGTGTCTTCCGGCGGGACCCAGTGCAGGGGACCCCAGCTCGTATAGGCCGCGGAGAACGCCTCCGGGTTCGTCGCCAGCATCAGATTGAAGTCCGCGTGATCGAAGCTGTAGTCGGACCCGACGCCGACGTGCGAAATGCCGAGGAGATTTACCCCGTATTCGATTTGGTCGGCCATTGCTTCGAGACGACGAGCGTCGTCGCCGGGTCCGTTGACGCCCAGAAAAATTCCGACGCCGTTGATGCCCACAACTCCGCCGGTGTCGGCGCATGCGCGGGCTTGGTCGTCGGTGATGTTGCGGGGATGAGCCCACAGTGAAGCGAAATTGGAGTGGCTGTAGATCGTCGGTCGAGCACTCGTCGCGGCGAGGTCCAAGCCGGTTTGTCGCGAGCAGTGCGAGCCGTCGACGAACATCCCGACCTGATTCATCTCACGGACCAAGTCGCGACCGTATGCCGTCAGACCAGTGTCGTTGCTGTCCAAGCAGCCACAGCCTGCTGCATTGGCGTGGTTGTACGTCGGCAACAGCGAGCGCACGCCGAGGTCGTAGAAGTGGGCGACGTTGCTCAGGTCACCTTCCAAGGGTCCGGAATCTTCGAGATCGAAGGCCAGGGCGATCTTGTCGTTCGCGACGGCGCTGACGATGTCGTCGACCGTCCGGACCGTGTCGAATCGCCCGTCGCTGGTTGCACGGTCGGCGAAGTCGGTCGCGAAAGCCGTCGAGTCCGCGCGCGTTTGTGGCGAATAGCCCACGTTCACAGACAGATACGCGCCAAGGGGGTTGTGGTAGCGCGCGAGCTCGCTGATGTCCGCCGCGTGTATCAGCGGTAGGCAGCAATGCTGTTCCCAGATCACGGCTACAAATGTAAGCGGCCGCCGAACTCGGTGAGCGAGGCTCGGACACAATGGGTGCCGTGAGTGACGATCCCTATCTGTGGCTAGAGGCTGTCGAAGACGAGGAAGCGCTCGGCTGGGTCCGTGAGCGCAACGCCCGCACGACGGCGTTGTTCGCCGCGGGCGAGCAATTCACCGAGCTCGAAGACCGGCTGCTCGCAATGCTGGATGCCGACGAGCGGATACCGCTGCCTGGCCGTCGCGGCAAATTTCTGTACAACTTCTGGCGCGACGCACAGCACACGCGTGGGCTCTGGCGCCGGACGTCGCCCGAGGAGTACCGCAAAGACGAACCCGACTGGGACGTTCTGATCGATCTCGACGCGCTGTCCGACGCTGAGGACGAGAACTGGGTCTGGGCCGGAGCCAGCGTCTTTCGACCGGATCAGCACCGCGCGCTGGTCGAACTCTCCCGCGGCGGCGCCGACGCCGGCGTCGTTCGTGAATTCGATATGGCGACGCGCACATTCATCGATCCCGAGGATGGCGGGTTCTACTTGCCTGAGGCGAAGTCGTCGGTCAGCTGGATCGATCCCGACACCGTCTATGTCGGAACAGATTTCGGCGAAGGCTCACTCACCGAGTCCGGCTATCCGCGGATCGCGAAACGTTGGCGTCGCGGTACCGCACTGGCCGACGCCGAGACTGTGTTCGAGGGTCGGGCGGCCGATATCTCCATCTCCGCAGGATTCGACCGTACGCCCGGCTTCGAGCGCCATTACGTTTCCCGTTCGACCGACTTCTTCAACCACGAGATCTATATCCAGCGCGCGGACGGTTCGCTCGAGCAGCTCGACACACCCAGCGATGCCGGCGAATCCTGGTACAAGAGCTGGCTCTTCGTTCGAACCAAGAGCCCATGGGATGTCGGTGGCAACCAATTTCCGACCGGCGCCCTGCTCGCTATCGATTTCGACTCATTCCTCGCAGGCGAGCGAGATTTCGACATTCTGTTTCTGCCGGACGCGCACACGTCGCTCTACCAGTACACCTGGACCGAGAACCACGTACTCCTGGTGACGCTTTCGGATGTGCAGACCAAGCTGTTCGTCGTCACACCCGGAACGGACGGCTGGACGACCGTGCCGCTCACCGATGCACCCGAGATGGCGTCGACCTCCGTCCTGACCGTCGACCCGCTCGAAAGCGGCGACGAGTTCATGCTGACGAGCAGTGGCTTCACCAATCCCACAACGCTTCTCGCGGGCTCGGTCGGCGCAGACCTCGTTGCCATCAAGCAGCAACCCCACTACTTCGACGCCGAAGGTGTTGTGACCGAGCAGTTCTTCGCACAATCGCTGGACGGCACTATGATTCCGTATTTCGTTGTGCGGCAGGCGAACGCAACCGGTCCAACCTTGTTGGGCGGCTACGGCGGTTTCGAGGTCTCCCGGACGCCGGGGTACAACGGCAGCAACGGAATCGGCTGGCTGTCGCGTGGCGGCATCTCGGTGACGGCGAACATTCGCGGCGGCGGCGAATACGGACCCGAGTGGCACACACAGGCTCAGAAGGCCGGACGACACAAGGTGTACGAGGATTTCGCCGCGGTCGCAACGGATTTGGTCACGCGCGGCATCACAACACCTGATCAACTCGGCGCGGTCGGCGGCAGCAACGGCGGACTTCTGATGGGAGTCATGCTCACGCAGTACCCGAAGTTGTTCGGCGCGTTGGTCTGCCAGGTCCCGCTGCTGGACATGAAGCGCTATCACCTACTCCTCGCCGGAGCGTCGTGGGTGGCCGAATACGGCGATCCCGACGACCCCGCCGAGTGGGACTTCATCAAGCAGTACTCGCCGTATCAGAACGTCGCCCGCGATGCGGACTACCCGCCGATCCTGCTGACGACCTCCACCCGCGACGACCGCGTCCACCCCGGTCACGCACGGAAAATGGCTGCGCGGCTGGAGAAATACGGTCACCGCGTCTGGTATTACGAGAACATCGAAGGCGGTCACGGCGGCGCGTCGAACAACGCGCAGATGGCATTCCAGTCGGCGTTGATCTACGAATTCCTGTGGGACCGCCTCAACCCCCGTGCGCGCGTCTCACCCCCACAGGGGTGAAAATCACGCACGGTCCCGGAGCCAGGTTTCGATTCGATCGACGGTAGAGGCGGAGTTTCGAATCCAGCCGTTGTGTCCCAAGGGTTCCGGCTGATGCCACGTCGTCACGTCGGCATTGGGCACCTTGCCGTAGAGGTGCGCCGCCGATTCTGCCGGTGCGACATCATCGCCCTCGATGGAGATGGACAGAATGGGCAGCTTCAGCCGCGAGATCCGCTCTTCGTAATCGATGTCGGCGTCGGTGGGGTCGAACTTTCCGGTCCGTGCCAGACGCGCCCAGTCGGCGATGAGCACCTTCGACTGCCGACCGAAACCGCCGACTCGATCACCCGGCCAGAATCCGGCGATGTTCGCGGTCAACGACATTGCGGCGGAACCGGCCAGCACCTTCGGCGACCACGGTCCGGTGAAACTCCGGTAATAAGGCGTGCCCGACGCGACGAGGATCATCCCGCCGAGTCGTCCGCGAATACGAGCCGCGTACAGCAAGCCCACCTGTCCACCGAAGCTGTGACCGAGCAGGTAAGGCGTGCTGTCCGGAAAGCGCTCCCGCACAACCTCGAACATCGCCGGGAAGTCGACGGACGCGAGTTCGTGGTAGCCATAGCGGCTGTCGCGCGTCGGCCTCGGTCGGCTGTCGCCTTGACCTCGCAGTTCGACGACGGCGACGTCGAAACCTCGAGACGCCAGGTCCGTAGCGAAGACGTCGTAGTAACCGCCCGGAATGCCCAGGCCTGGAACCACGACGACCACCGGCCGCGGCGCATCAGGCGTCGGCGGATGGCAATGCGGTCCGTTGGCAGGGAAAAGCCAGACCGGAGACGTACTGCCGTCCGGCATTTGGATCTGAACCGTCTCCACGACACGAGCCTAGAACTGTGCGCGAATTTCACCCCTGCAGGGGTGAGACGCGCGCACGGTTACTCGGCTATGACGTCACGCGCGCGGCCGACGATCAGCGGATCGGCTTGACCGACGATCTCCTCGTCCCGGTTGTCGTACTCGAACCGATTCAGGACGTGCCGCATCGCGTTGAGACGGGCGCGCTTCTTGTCGTTGCTCTTGACGACGGTCCATGGTGCGAAGTCGGTATCGGTGGCGCGGAAGTTCTCTTCCTTGGCCGAGGTGTAGCGGTCCCACTTGTCGAGGGAAGCGAGGTCCATCGGGGATAGCTTCCACTGCCGCACCGGGTCGACCTGCCGGATCGCGAACCGCGTGCGCTGCTCCAGTTGCGACACCGAGAACCAGAACTTGACGAGGTGAATGCCGTCGTCGACGAGCATCTGCTCGAAGAGTGGGACCTGACGGATGAAGCGCTCGTGCTGCTCGTCGGTGCAGAAGCCCATGACCCGCTCGACGCCCGCGCGGTTGTACCAAGAGCGGTCGAAGAACACCATCTCCCCAGCTGCAGGCAAGTGGTCGACGTAGCGCTGGAAGTACCACTGCGTCGACTCCCGGACCGACGGCTTTTCGAGTGCGACGACCTTGGCTCCGCGCGGATTCAGGTGTTCCATGAACCGCTTGATGGTGCCGCCCTTACCTGCGGCATCGCGACCCTCGAAGACGATGACCATCCGACCACCGGTGGCTTTGATCCAGTTCTGTAGTTTCAGCAGTTCGATCTGCAACAGCCGCTTGCTCATCTCGTACTCCGAGCGCGACATCCGGTGGTCGTACGGGTAACCCTCACGCCACGTATCGACGATCACGCCGTCGGGATGCGTCAGCAGAACGGGATCGTCGTCATCGTCATCGTCGACCGCGAAGCCGGACGTGTCCGCGAGATCCACCGCGGTACGCAGATCGGCGATGGCACTCAAGTATTTGATCTCGGCAACGTCGGGTCGCGCAGCAAGCTCGGTCACCAGCGGAAAATTAGTCGGCACAGACGTCGCCGTGGTGAACGAGCGATGAACGCGTGGTCGGGAATTTCAGGGTGCAGATCAGGGTCAATCCCGATGTTGCGCGCGGACCGCCCCAGACAGACTGGGACACATGACATTCGAAACGCAACCCGCCCGCCCGTTCGTCCGTTCCAGTTCCGACCGTTGGGTCGCCGGTGTGTGCGCCGGCCTCGCCGACTACTTCGGGCTGGACCCTAGCCTGGTCCGCGCAGCTGTTGTCGTCGGTTCGCTGTTCTCGTTCGGAACAGTCGCGCTGCTCTACATCGCAGCGTGGATCCTGATGCCGGAAGCCTGAAAGCCGGTCAGGTAGTTGCGCCGATCGCGCCGATCAGGGTCCGCGTCAGGACCCTGATCACGTCTTCCAGTGACGGGCGCGGATCGGCCATGCTCCAGTCGTACAGGACGTAGTTGACCGCGCCCAGCAGCGCACTCACCCGCATCTCGTAGTCGCCTGCCGGAATTTCGCCATGAGTGGCGGCATCCTCGGCGGCGTGGGCAATCAATCCGCTCCAGATCTTGCGCTGCTGGAGCCGATACTGCTCGACCCTCGGACTTGCTCCGACGGCCTCGACGATCGCGACCTTGGCTCGCCGAGGGTCCGTACCAATTGACCTGATGTAGGCACGCGTGCACGCCTCGACCATGCGCGTGACGCCGTCGTTCGCGGTTGCCGCAAGTGCCATCGCGACCGCCTGTCGCGAGTCTGCCTCGATCGTGTCGAACAGCTCGATGAGCAGCGCTTCACGCCCGGCGAACTCTTCGTAGAACTGCCTCGAAGACAGTCCGGCAGCTTTGCAGATTGCACCGACCGAACTGTTCGAATAGCCGTCGCGCGAAAACACGGTCAGACCCGACTCGAGGAAACGCTCTCGGCGCTGCCTTTGTCGGTCTTCGATCGGGAGGCCCGCATAGGTGCGGCCGACTGATACGTGCGTCACACCCAAAACCATACCCAATGCCCGGTATGAATAGATATAGCAGTCTTCATGTTTGTCAAGGACGCTCGAAAGATACGGCGAAATAGAGATCCATACGGACCAGAGCCAAGAAAAGGGCCGGCCTGCCCAACGGCAGACCGACCCTTTTGTCGTACTGGGGTGGACTTAGAAGTCCATACCGCCCATGCCGCCGGTCGGGTCGCCCGCGGGCGCTCCGGCCTTCTCCGGCTTGTCGGCGACAACGGCTTCGGTCGTCAGGAACAGAGCCGCGATCGACGCTGCGTTCTGCAGTGCCGAGCGGGTGACCTTGACCGGGTCGTTGATGCCGGCCTTGAGCAGGTCCTCGTACTCGTTGGTGTCGGCGTTGAGGCCGTGACCTGCGGGGAGACCGCGAACCTTCTCGGCTACGACGCCAGGCTCGAGGCCCGCGTTGTAGGCGATCTGCTTCAGCGGTGCTTCGAGGGCTACGCGCACGATGTTCGCGCCCGTTGCCTCGTCGCCGACGAGCTTGAGGTCGTCGAGAGCAGGCGCTGCCTGCAGCAGGGCCACGCCACCACCGGCGACGATGCCCTCTTCGACGGCTGCCTTGGCGTTACGCACGGCATCTTCGATGCGGTGCTTGCGCTCCTTCAGCTCGACCTCGGTGGCTGCGCCCGCCTTGATGACTGCAACGCCGCCGGCCAGCTTGGCCAGGCGCTCCTGCAGCTTCTCGCGGTCGTAGTCCGAGTCGCTGTTCTCGATCTCGGCGCGGATCTGCGCGACGCGACCCTTGATGGCTTCGGCATCGCCGGCGCCTTCGACGATCGTGGTCTCGTCCTTGGTGACGACAACCTTGCGCGCCTGTCCGAGGAGCTCGATGCCTGCGGTCTCCAGCGAGAGGCCGACCTCTTCGCTGATGACCTCGCCACCGGTGAGGATGGCGATGTCGGCGAGCTGCGCCTTGCGACGGTCACCGAAGCCAGGCGCCTTGACGGCGACGGACTTGAAGGTGCCACGGATCTTGTTGACGACGAGGGTCGACAGCGCTTCGCCCTCGACATCTTCGGCGATGATCAGGAGCGGCTTGCCGGCCTGGATGACCTTCTCCAGCAACGGAAGCAGGTCCTTGACCGTCGACACCTTGGAGCTGACGAGGAGGATGTAGGGATCCTCCAGGACGGCTTCCTGACGCTCGGCGTCGGTGGCGAAGTAGCCCGAGATGTAGCCCTTGTCGAAGCGCATGCCCTCGGTGAGCTCGAGCTGCAGGCCGAAGGTGTTGGACTCCTCGACCGTGATGACGCCTTCCTTGCCGACCTTGTCCATGGCCTCGGCGATGAGCTCGCCGATGGACGGGTCGCCTGCGGAAATGCCAGCAGTGGCGGCGATTTGTTCCTTGGTCTCGACCTCGACGGCGTCGCGAAGCAGGCGAGCCGTGACGGCCTCGACGGCCTTCTCGATGCCGCGCTTCAGGCCGAGCGGGTTGGCGCCGGCTGCGACGTTGCGCAGGCCTTCGCGAACCAGCGCCTGGGCGAGAACGGTAGCGGTGGTGGTGCCGTCACCTGCGACGTCGTCGGTCTTCTTGGCGACCTCTTTGACGAGCTCGGCACCGATCTTCTCGTAAGGGTCGTCCAGCTCGATCTCCTTGGCGATGGAAACACCATCGTTGGTGATCGTGGGGGCGCCCCACTTCTTCTCCAGAACGACGTTGCGACCCTTGGGGCCCAACGTCACCTTGACTGCGTCGGCGAGGGCATTGAGTCCCCGCTCGAGGCCGCGACGGGCCTCTTCGTCGAACGCGATGATCTTGGCCATTGCGAAGTGATCCTCCGGAACATTGAGGTTGACACGCAGGACGAGCCTCTTGGGGTCGTCCCATACAAGCTGCTGGCCAGGCGCGGTGCCCGCGACGGACGCTCGGGCGTGTCAATTGCCCGACCTCACCGGTCCCGACCTGGCACTCACGGTTCGAGAGTGCCAACTGCCTTTTTAGCACTCGGGTGTGGCGAGTGCAAGGTCGGGACCGGGTCCACCTCGACGGAATCGCGTGCCATGGCAATCGTGGCGGCGACCATCACGATCACGGCGATGATGAGGATCGCGGACACGGCGGCGCCGGCACCGAGGTATTCGCCGAGCACGAGGAATCCCAGCGTGGTGGCAACGACGGGCTCGGCAACGGTCGATGCGGGCAGCGAAGCCTGTAGCGAACCTGCCTGATACGCGTTCTGCTGCATCACCGTCGCGGTGAGGCCGACGACGACGAGGGCGTAGGTCTCCCCCGACGTGAACAGCGCGCCCAGCCCACCACCGGCATGTGCAACGACGCCCTTGGTCAGCACGGCGGCGACGCCGAACAAGGCGCCTGCGATGACACCGAGAAGCAACGCCCGCCGCGGACCCGGGTTGCGCCGCGCGATCAGCAAGCAGAACGCGACGACCGGCAACCCGACGGCCCCGATGATCGCCCAGTGCTCGGCTTCGGCGTGTTCGCGCCCTGGCTTCGGGTCCCCCAGCACGACCAACATCGCGACCGACGTCGTGAGCGCGGCCGCCCACCCCCACTCGGCGACGCTGATCCGGCGTTGGCCGGACAACACACCGAGCAGCAAGGCGAACAGCAGCGACGTGACCAGCAGAGGCTGAACCAGCAGGATCGACCCCTTGCCGAGCGCTGCAGCCTGGAACACGTAGCCGAAGACGCCGACGATCGTGCCGAACCACCAGATGGGCGAACGAGTGAGTGAACCGACGGCACCGAGTGCACCGAGATCGTCGTCGGGAATCTTCGCGGCGGCACGTTGCCGAACTACCGCGCCCACGGCGATACACAGCGCCGCTATCAGCGCAAAAGCGACAGCCAGGACTTGATGGGACATTCCGGACAGAATACCGCCGGTCACCGACATCTTGGGGAATTGCCAGGAACGACCTGTACCGTGGACCGCTGGCCACGAATCGATACGTCCGGGAAAGTAGGAGATGACCCCAACCAGCATCGCGGGACCTCTGCTCGAAAGACCGCCCACACGGGCGGGCGTCGAAACGTCCCGAAGCTGGTGGCAGCGGATCCGAGCCCGATGGTCACGCGCAGACGCGCTGGTTGCCCTCACATTCCTGACGCTGGCCGTGTTCGTACTGCACCGGCAGTGGCGCAATCTCGACAACGGCTACCTGGTCAAGAGCGGTCAGGACCAGACCATGTGGGAGTGGTTCTTCGCTGTCGCAGCGCATTCGGTCGCGAACTTCGAGAACCCGCTGGGTACAACGCTGCAGAACCAGCCGCTCGGCGTGAACATGATGGCCAACACCGCCATGTTCAGCGTGAGCATCCCGTTTGCACCGGTCACACTCCTCTTCGGCCCGACCGCTACGTTCGTCACGGTCCTCACTCTCGGACTCTGTGGGACGGCATTCGCCTGGTACTGGCTGTTGTCGCGATACGTCGTCGATTCCCGCCTCGCCGCCGCGGTGGGCGGACTTGTCTGCGGCTTCGCGCCGGCGATGATCTCGCATGCGAACGCGCATCCCAACTTCGTCTGCCTTTTCCTCTTCCCGCTGATCATCGCGGCAATCCTGCGACTGTCCACCGACGGCCGATGGGTGCGTGACGGACTTGTGCTGGGATTTCTCCTCGCAGTCCAGATCGGCCTCGGCGAGGAACCGCTGCTCATCTTCGCCTTCGGATTCCCGCTCTTCGTGCTCGTCTACGCACTCCACACACCGCGAGACGGGCTCGCCCGATTCGCAACAATGGTCCGGCCGCTCGCCGTCGCAGCTGTGACCGCGTTCGCGCTGACCGGGATCGCGCTCTGGTACCAATTCTTCGGTCCGCAGAGCTACGGCGCTGTCGACCACAGCCGCTCGAGCAACGACGTCAAATCGCTCTTCCAGTTCCCGTCCGAGTCGCTGGGTGGGTGGTTCGCTCCCGGCCAGAACGTCGCTATCAACCCGACCGAACAGAACGCGTACCTCGGCTGGCCACTGCTCGGCGTCGTTGCGATCGTTGCGGTGTGGCTGTGGCGAGACCGGCTTGTTCGCGCGGCGACGGTGACGTTGGTGGCAATGATCGTGCTGTCACTCGGATCGGAACTTGTGATCGGCGGCGAGCACACGGGCATCACGATGCCGTGGCAGTACGTTGCGCACCTGCCGCTGCTCGAATCGCTGCTCGAGACGCGGTTCATCCTGGCGGCGATACCCGCGATCGCGATCATGCTCGCGGTCGCGACCCAGCGGGCGCTGGCCTCGCGCGCCACGCAGGTGTTCTGGTTCGGCGCGTTGCTGATCGCGCTGGTCCCGCTCGCACCGACACCGCTGCCGATCGTCGACCGCGGCGAAACCCCCGAATTCTTCACCGACGGCGCCTGGCAGAGCTACGTCACCGACGGCTCGGTCGTCGTTGTGCCGATCCCCAATCCGCAAGACGCACGCGCGCTGAGATGGCAGGGCGCTAGCGACTTCGGCTTCTCGATCGCGGGCGGCTATTTCGTCGGCCCGACCGGCACGGGTCACAACAAGGGCAATTACGGACCGCTTCCCCGCCCTACCGCCGATCTACTCGCCAAGGTGCAACGGACCGGAACGGTCCCGCCGATCGATGACGCGATCCGCGCGGACGCCGCCGATGATCTCCGGTTCTGGCGCGCCGACGTGGTGGTCCTGCCCCATACCCAGAATCAGGACGCGATCCGGCTGACTGTCCAACTATTGCTCGGCGAACCAGGCCGTCCCGTCGACGACGTATGGGTCTGGGACGTGCGGACGCCCCAACAATCTGTGTAAAGCTCAGTGGATGTGGCTGCGCCAGTCGCTCGGTACGCGCTCCGCCGGACCAGGGGCTGTCTGATCTACCGGATGGTGCGCCGGACCGACTAGTTCGGGACCCTCGTACATCTTGTTGGTCTCGTAGTTCCAGAACCAGTTCTCCCCGGGCTCGTAGCTCTGTACGAAGGGATGCCCACTGGTCGCGGCATGCTTCGTCGCGTGTTGCTCGGGTGAAGTGTCGCAACAGCCGACGTGACCACATTGGGCACAGCGCCGAAGGTGCACCCACCATCCGCCTGCTTCGTCGCAATCCACACAGCCCGGACCGCTCGGCGGCACCGCTGGATCAATCCCCTGCATCAGTCTCTCCTTCGGGTGCGGTCAACGGCAGGCGCACGATGAATCGCGTATTGCCGGGCTCTGATTCGACTCTGATATCGCCGTGGTGCTTCTTGACGACAATGCGGAACGAGATGTCCAGGCCGAGGCCCGTCCCTTCACCGACCGGCTTGGTGGTGAAGAACGGCTCGAAGATCCGATTCTTGATCTCATCGGGCACGCCCGGCCCGGTATCGACGATTTCGACTGCGACACAGTCGTTTTCCTTGTAGGTGCGCACAGTCAAGGTGCCTACACCGCCCATTGCACCGACGGCGTTGTCGATCAAATTGGTCCACACCTGATTCAGCTCGGCGGAGTAGCACGGCAGCAAGGGCAAACTGCGGTCGTAGTCCTTGACGATCTTGATGTCATCGCCGATCTTGCGGGCAAGCATCACGAGCGTGCTGTCGAGCAACTCGTGCACGTCGACCACCTGGAACGGCGCGCGGTCCATTTGCGAATACTGCTTCGCGGCGCCGACGAGCTCCGAAATCCGTTTCGTCGAATCGGCGATCTCGTTCATCAGCAATTCGGTCTCGATGGTGTAGTTCAGCCACCGGACAGCGCCTTCGAGCAATCCCGTCGTCTCGATTTCGACCGATCCTCGGACTCGTTCGAGCCAGTCGCTGTCGATCCCAGCCTGCACGAAATTCGGGGCGAGGTCCCAGCCGCCGGCAATGCCCTGCTCTTCGAACCATTCGCCTAGTTCGTCTTCGCGGTCGGCTTCCTCCATCGGCGTCATCGTCGGAGCCTTGGCAACCATCTCGGCGGCCTCCTCCTGAATACGCATCAGCACGTCCAACGTCTCGGTCGAGAATTTGCCCTTCGACAGCAGGCCGAGTTTGTGCCGCATACCTGCGACACGTTCCCGGAGCGACGACGTAGCGCGGACCGCAGCTGCGGCGGGGTTGTTCAACTCGTGGGTCAAGCCGGCGGACAGCTGGCCGAGCGCGAGTAGCCGCTCTCGCTGGTCGATGATCTGGCGCGAGTTCCTGTTGCCGAAGAAGATGCCCTCGAGTAGGTGGACCGCCATCGGGAACCATTCCTGCATCATCTGCGCGAAAATCTGCGCGTCCAGCACGTAGAAGCGCGTCGGCTTGATGACGTACATGGACGCGGCGTACTTCTGCTCCACCCGATCGCCCAGATAGGCACCCCACGCGCCGGAGTACGAGCCTCGATGACTCGTGCGTACGGTCTCGATCTCTTCGCCGCCGGAAAGCTTCGTGAGCGTGATCTCACCCTCGATCATCACGTAGAAGCAGGTCGCGGTATCGCCCTCACGAAACACCGGGCCCGGCTCGAACAGTTCGATCCTGCCGTCGCGGCAGAGCCACGCGAGTTGTTCGTCGTCGAGTTTCTCGAACAGGAACAGCGTTCGTAATTCTTCAGGGTTACAAGCGAGTTCACTCATGGCAGCTTCCTTTACGGCTTTGCCAAATACTTGTGGACGAGCATGACTGCCATTGCTCCTTCGCCGACCGCGGATGCGACGCGTTTCGCGGAGTCCGCATGCACATCTCCTGCGACGAAAACCCCTGGGACACTCGTTTCCAGGTGGTGTGGCGGCCGATCGAGCGACCAACCCGGCGGTCGGGAGCGCCCGACCAACAGGTCGGAGCCGGCGAGGACGAATCCGCGCGAATCCCTTTCGATGACGCCATCGAGCCACTCCGTTCCGGGGGCAGCACCGATGAACAAGAACAACCATTGCGCGTCGACTATTTCTTCGGTTCCGGAATTGTTGTCCCGAAGGGTGATCCGCTCCAGATGATCGGCACCTTCGACCCCGACGACCTCCGAGCACGAGCGAACACGGACGTTGTCGATCTGCTCGAGCTGTTGAATCAGATAGTGCGACATCGAATCTTCCAACGAAGGTGCTCGTACCACGATCGTCACCGAGCGTGCGCTTCGCGAGAGATAGACGGCAGCTTGTCCGGCCGAGTTCGCGCCACCGACGATGTAGATGTCCTCGTCCGCGCAGCGTGGCGCTTCCGTCATCGCGGAGCCGTAGAACACACCGCGGCCGGTGAAGTCGTCGATACCCGGTGCGGGATGGCGTCGATACATCACACCGGTTGCGACGATCACCGTGTGCGCGGCAAGGCTGTCGCCGTCGGCGAACCGAACCGTCCGCGCGGAACCGTTCACTTCGAGTCCGACAACCTCGCGAGTGGTGAGGACCTCCGCGCCGAACTTGGATGCCTGCCTGCGGGCGCGGTCCGCGAGTTGGCCGCCCGACACTCCGTCGGGAAATCCGAGATAGTTCTCGATCCGCGAACTCTGCCCCGCCTGGCCGCCGGTCGCCGTGCGCTCGACCAGCACGGTCCGCAAACCCTCGGATGCACCGTAGACGGCCGCACCCAATCCGGCTGGGCCACCACCGATCACGATCAGATCGTAGAAGTCTTTCGACGGAATTGTTGCCAGTCCGACGTGTTCGGCAAGTTCTGCGTCGGTCGGGTCGACCAAAGGCTGCCCGCCCGCCGTGATCACGACGGGAAGATGGTCGGCGTCAGCGCGAGCTGCCTCGAGCAACCGGATCCCTTCCGGCTCGTCGGACATGTACCAGCGATACGGTAATTGGTTGCGCGCCAGAAACTCTCGCACTTCCGAGGATCGCGCCGACCACCGATGCCCGACGACCTTCGTCTCGGTGATCGGCCGCTGGTCGGTGCACAGCCACGCGTCGAGTTGCGCGTCCATCACCGGATACAGCTTCTCTTCCGGCGGGTCCCAGGGCTTGAGTAGATAGTGGTCGAGATCGACGACGTTGATCGCATTGATCGCGGCGTCGGTGTCTGCGTAGGCCGTCAGCAGCACGCGTCGCGCGTAGGGGTGTAGATCCATCGCCTGTTCGAGGAACTCGATGCCGTCCATGCCCGGCATCCGATAATCGGCAAGCAACACCGCGACAGGCTGGCCGCGCAACTTCATTTCACGCAGCGCCGTGAGGGCGGCTTCACCGGATTGGGCGCGCACGATTCGATAGTTCTCGCCGTAGCGGCGGCGAAGGTCGCGGACCACGGCGCGGGATACACCCGGGTCGTCGTCGACGCTCAGAATCGCAGGCTTGAATTGTGTGGCTGGCTCATTGGGAGTGCGGGGTTCCGTCACACAACGAGTATGCCGCGCTCCGTCACACTCGGTGGTGCAGAACCTGGTCGATCTCTCTGGGCGTAAGAAGGCGTTCGAGCTTCTCGCTCGGCCAAGTCGTGGGATTGCCGCGCATGCGCGCGGACTTCAGTAGTGGCAGGGACTGCTCGCTATGGCGACCCAGGATCGATTGTATTTTCACGAATGATCACTCCGTGTTGGTGCGGTCGGTGTTGCTCTCTCCATCGCCGATACTGCTCCCGCTATTACGTGTTACGCGTGAGGCGCGCGGGAAGATTGTTAAACCACTCGATAACTGCGCGCTCGTAGTAAATACCGAAATCAAGGGTCGCCAATGCGAATCGGTTTCCGTCCAATTCGTGACTGGCGGCTGTTTCCAAGTAGCTCGCCAATTGGCGTTCGTGCATCTGCTGGTGGTCGCGGAGCATTTCCGCGAGCCGCTCGGGCGCGAGATACTCCCCGAACACCATGGTCAACAGCAATGGATAGCGAATATTCTCCGGCCCCGGCTCACGATCGAGCCATTCCGCAAACGCGGACCGGCCTGCCTCCGTGAGCGAAAAAGGTTTGCGCTCTCGCGGGCCCGTTTTTTCAGCGCGTATCAGACCGTCCCGTTCCATCGCAGCAAGTTCCCGGTAGACCTGGCTCTGCGTGAGCGACCAGAAACCGCCGATCGATTCTTGCGCGACGACGACGAGATCCCATCCCGTCATCGGTCCGCGATGCAAGAAACCGAGCAGCGACGCCGCAGTGGCGTTCAGTGGTCGATCCATCTCGGGCAACTCCCTCCTTGACATTCCACTGTGGAAGGTTGACGATGAATTCACCGACATTCCACAGTGGAAGGTAGAGCAATGATAGACGACAACAACAGTCGAGTTTCGGATGCCGAGCGGGAACGCACGGCCCGTTCGTTGGCCGCCCACGTCGGTGCGGGCCGTTTGAATATCAGCGAGTTCGACAGTCGCGTCGCGCGCGCGTATGCCGCGACGACGCGATCGGAACTCGACTCTGTGATGCAAGATCTTCCCGACGAGGCACCCACAAAAGCGGTTCGCAGAGAGCGCTATTCGCAGTCACATTGGCTGCCCTGGCTCGGCGTGGGCGTGCTGTGCATTGCGATTTGGGCAGCGACGTCGATCGCGACCTGGAACCTGCTGTATCCGTGGCCGGTGTGGGTCATCGGTCCGTGGGGGCTGGCCCTGCTGGCGCGGACTAGGCTCGAGACACTGCCACCGACATTGGAGTCACTGTGCCGAAAAACCTCGAAGCAACCATCGACATAAACGCAGCACCCGAGGCCGTCTGGACCGTCGTATCGGACCTCAAGCGGATGCCCGAGTGGAGCCCGCAGTGTCGAGTGATGCAGCCGCTCGGCAAGCTCAAAGAAGGCACCCGCACCATCAACATCAACAAGCAGGGCTGGAAGTACTGGCCGACCACGTCGAAGGTGGTCCGCTTCGAACCGAACAAGGCAGTCGCGTTCAAGGTCGTCGAAAACGGCTCGACCTGGTCATTCGAGTTGGCGCCCAGCGCCTCCGGGACCAAGTTGACCGAGCGACGAGACGTCAGCAACGGGACCACGAAGGTTTCGCAGATCGGTATCGGCAAGGTTCTCGGCGGCGAGCCGTCCTTCGAGGTCGAACTCGTCGACGGCATGCAGTCGACCTTGGCCAAGATCAAGCGCGCGGTAGAACAGGGCTGATCAGCGCGGACGGTTGGTCTGCGGAATTTCGATGCTGATCGGCCGCAGCTCGGACATGTAGAGCAGCACGAATTGCCGAAGGATCTCGTCGAAGGTCCAGTAGGCCTCCGGCGCCATCGGCAAGGGCAGAATCCCTTCGCGAACGGCGATGTAGGGATTCCAGGCGACCTCCAGCAACGGGCTCCACACGGGCTCTCTCGGGATGTTGAGCCAGTTGGCGACCTGGTCGCCAAGCGCAAAGCGGGTCAGAGCGCCGAGAACCGGCCTGCTCAGCAGGGTGAGGTCGAGCTGAGCACCGAGGTTGAGCAGGAGATCGGCGAGTGCAACGCCTTCCGGAGTCGGTGCGAGCACCGGATCGAGCACCTGCACTGCCTGGGATTCGGCCTGATCCCACGAGGCGGGGATGTACTGGTCTTCGATACCGAGCATGTGTGCGCTCAGTTGCCAGGAGTGCAGGAAGCCCTCGGATTCGTCGGCCGCAATCGGCACGTTCCACTTCCGCAATATTCGCATCGCGGTCGTGGGCAAGCTGTGCCAGGTGACCATCATGTCGTTCTGACTGATCGGTGTGTTTTCGGGGGAACCTGCTGTCCAGTAAGGGGATTGCGGTAGCAGGTGGCGCACTCCCGCGTGGACCAGGCGAGTCTTCAGACAGGTCACGATCATTTCGCCGTCGGGCGCGTAGGCGTTGCGCGTCCCGATGTCGTACCCCAGCTTGGCGGTCTTGGAGATGCGGTCCTTCATGTACGCGCCACCCTTGGAGTGGTAGACCGCGCGCGCCTCGTTCGGGATGACGGTGCTCATCATTCCGCTGGCGAAGCCGTACAGCACTCCGAGGTAGGTTCCCCGCTTCTCTGTGAATCTGAATGCGTTCGCGAGCTTGCCCTGATCTGCCCAGTCCGGCAGTTGGCGGGCCCGTTCCATGAAGTCCCGCAAGTCCGCGGGCAGACCGTTCGGCAACGGCTGACCGTTCTTGGTCCACGTACGTAAGAGTTCGTTGACCTTGGGCACGTCGCCGCGGTCGAGCAGCGAGGCGACGAGTGGATCGGCTTCGGAATCCCACACGGTCAGTGGGTCCGCGCCGTTCCCGGATCCGAGCACCGACCCCGATGGCGACCAGGTCCACGGGTTCGCTCGCGCAGGCGCGGCGGCCGCAAAAGCGCCGAGTACACCCAATGCGCCGCCTGCCTTCAACATGTTTCGCCTACTGAGATTGTTCATTTCGTCTCCCCGTCGCCACGTAAGGCATGATGCAATGAAACAACTTGAGTTACGTCGTACCATAGATAGCATGGCGTGACAGCCATCACAAGAGCGGGACAGGAGCAGCTCGTGGAATCTGCTGGGCAGAAGTCTTTGCTCGAGCGCGCCTTGGTCGATGCCATGGAACAGGCTGACGACACAGACCAGACCCGCACGCGTCTACTCGACGCGGCGTACGACCAGTTCTGCAGGATGGGCATCCAGCGGTCGTCGATGGAGGACGTGGCTCGGCGCGCGAACATGTCCCGCATCACGGTCTATCGGCGGTTCGCCAGCAAAGACGCGCTGGTCGAGCAGGTCATACTGCGGGAATTCCGGCGCTACTTCGAGCGCTTCCTCACCGAAATCAGGGATGCCAAGACTGCTGCCGATCGCGTGGTGCTGGGCTTCGTCAGCTCACTGCGTGCCATTCGAGGTAACCCCTTGATCGGCGGACTACTTACCGCTGAGCCGAACCTGCTGGCCAGCTCGATGATCGGCGACGACGGCCGCATGCTCGCCGCTGTCCGAGAATTCCTCGCCGGTCAGCTTCGCCGGGAACAACTCGAAGGCAACGTTGCGAGCAGCCTCGACGCCGAGCTCGTCGCCGAAATGATGGTGCGCATCAGCGCGTCGTTCCTCGCGATCCCCTGCCACATCGTCGACCTCGACGACGACGATCAACTCGCCGCGATTGCCCGGCAGTTCCTCGTGCCCATGCTGGAGCCCACTCAGTAGGTGCGGTCGCTCAGTCGCCGCGCCGCCGTCTGCACAGCGGCGATATCACCCGACCAGCCGAGTACCCGCAACGCCGCTTCGGGTATGAGACGCGGCGCGTGCTCGGGTGACGCGCCATCGTCGGACCGCATGTTGATCACTGTCTCGACCAGTCGAAACGGTAAGTATTCGACGCCGGCGGCAACAGAAACTTGGCCTTGCGCCAGCACTCGCCTCGCCAGCGAGGCGTAGTTCGCACGCAGCTCGTCTCGACGGACCCGGAACGACTCGAAACGCTCGGTCCGCAGCTCGGGGAGTAGATACAAGGCACCGAGGTTCCAGCGACTGCTGCACAACTGCGCCGTGTCGAACGACGCCAGCGCGTACAGGCGAGCATCGGCGTCGCCGGCCTCTTTCAGCAGTTCTGCCGACAATGCGAGCGGCTCGGCGACCGTGTCGGCGAGCAACGCGTCCAGAATGTCGTCTTTCGTCGCGAAGTGGTGGTACAGCGACGCTTGCCGAATCCCGACCGCGTCGGCGACACGCCTCGTCGATGTGTTCGCGTAGCCATTGTTGGTGAACAGTTCGGCTGCGGCATCAAGGATTTCGGCGCGCGGCGTGGTGCCCGGCCGACGACGCTGTTCCAAGCGTGGTCGGCCTGGTCCGGGGTTCACCATGATCACCATCATGTCATCCGAGTGCCGACGTGAGATTTCTGTCATCTGACAGAAATCCACGAAACGCAGAAGTTACATCCGGCCATCGAGTGGATACATCACCGTCACCACAGCGGAGCGTCCACCTGGAAACCTTTCGGGTGACAGGTAATCGAGTCCGAAGACAAAGGAACCATCGTGAGTGCACCCCCGCTGACGTCTACGACGCCGATGACGAACCCCGAACCGAGCTCCGACGATTCGGACCTCGCACACTTCGGATACGAGCAACTACTCCATCGCAAGCTGGGCCGATACGCGTCCTTCGCTGCAGGCTTCTCGTTCGTCTCGATCCTCACGACGATCTTCCAATTCTTCGGCTTCGGCTACTCCTTCGGCGGCGCGGCGTTCTTCTGGACGTGGCCACTGGTCTTCGCCGGCCAGCTGCTCGTTGCGCTGAACTTCGCCGAACTCGCCGCTCGCTACCCCATCTCGGGTTGCATCTATCAATGGTCGCGTCGACTGGCAGGGGAAACGATCGGCTGGTTCGCCGGCTGGTTCATGATCATCGCGCAGATCGTCACGGCCGCTGCCGCAGCGATCGCCCTGCAGGTCGTCATGCCGACGATCTGGAGCGGCTTCCAGCTCATCGGCGACGACCCGGCGCTCACGTCCACCTCGGGTGCAGCGAACGCAGTCGTGTTCGGGTCGATCCTGCTGGTCGTCACGACGACGATCAACTGCATCGGCATCGACCTGATGTCGCGCATCAACTCGATCGGCGTCACACTCGAAATCATCGGTGTCGCTTCGGTTGTCGCATTGTTCTTCACCCACGCCGAGCGCGGTCCGGGCGTTGTGTTCGACACCTCGCAGGCTGTGCCGGGTGGATATATCGCCGCCTTCCTGGTGTCCGGCCTGATGGCCGCCTACGTGATGGTCGGATTCGACTCTGCCGGTGAGCTTTCCGAAGAGACGAAGAACCCACGCGCAGTCGCGCCTCGCACCATCCTCACGGCCCTCACAGTCTCCGCAGTGGGTGGTGGTCTGATGCTGATCGGCGCACTGATGGCAGCGCCGAGTCTCGACGACGGTGAGCTTGCCACCGGCGGCCTTGCCTACGTCATCACCAGCAAGCTCAGCACGCCGGCCGGAACGGTCCTGCTGTGCACGGTTGCCGTCGCGATTACGGTCTGCACCTTGGCAATTCAAACGGCAGGCTCGCGACTGATGTTCTCGATGGCTCGTGACGGGAAACTGCCGTTCGCCAAACAACTCTCGACGGTGCACCCACGCTTCGGCACACCGATGCTGCCCGCGATCGTCATCGGCGTACTGGGTATCGCATTGCTGCTCGTCAACCTCGGCAATGCGGCAATGTTCACCACCCTCGCGAGCGTCTGCATCGTGACGCTCTACCTCGCGTACCTGCTCGTCACGGTCCCGCTGCTGCTGCGACGACTGCGTGGCTGGCCCAACCGCGAGCCGGAGTTGAGCACCGACGGCACGAAGCTGTTCACGCTGGGTCGCTTGGGTGTTCCGATCAACCTGCTGGCAGTCGTGTGGGGCGGGGCGATGGTGGTCAACCTCGCGTGGCCGCGCGCCGAAATCTACGACCCCACCGCAAAGGGTTGGTGGATGCTCTGGGCCGCACCGCTCTTCGTTCTCCTGACGTTCGCCGCCGGTGCCGCGGTGTTCGCATACCTCCGGTCGCGCAAGGTCGACGAAGAGGTTGCCGCGTGACTACCGCCTCGACAGCCGGCGCACGCCAGCACGCGCGAAGCCAGGCCGCCATTGCGACCGTCCCCAAGCCCGCTACTCCCGACGGCATCGACGAATCGTTGATCACGTGGTCCGAGGTGATTCCGCCGGCGGGCTATGCGACGAAGGTGCTCGGCCGCGGTACTCGACTTCGCCTCCGCAACCCGGCAGGCGGCGCGTGTGCACACGTACTGCTGCTCCGCGCGGGATCACCCTGGGAGCGACTCAATGTTGCCGACACGGTGAAGGTTCCGTGGCAGGCATATCTCGGCGTCGGCCACCCGTTGCTGTCGGACCAAGGCAGGGTCCTTGCGACCATCGTCGCCGACACCGCAGGCACCCACGACACACTTTGCGGCACAACGCCGCAAGCGCGTGAACTGCTGGCGCGGGGAGGAACGAAGCACGGGCTGACCGTGCGCGACATCGGCCCGACCATTTCGTTCTTCCGCGGCGTGCGAGTCGATCCCGATGGTGGGCTGCGGGCTTCCGGCAATTCGGCGGCAGGCACGTTCATCGACCTGCTGATTCACCTGCCGGTGATCGTGCTGGTGACCGACGCGCCGCATCCGCTGGACGAGCGGCCGACGACAGACCTCGAAGTGATCGCCTGGGGCGCACCCGGTGAGCTGTCGACGCTGATGAATGACGACCCGGAATACCAACGGGCCGTGCAGAATACCGAGGAGGCGTGGGGAGCCGCGCAGAACTGGGGAGCATCATGACCGCCGTTGCCACCGACGTCGTATTGGACGAGGTCGTCGCAGCATGCGCACCATGGTCGGCAATCGTCCGGGCAGGCGAAGTGCTCGACATCATCGATCTGTACGGCAACCAGGCCGTCGACTGCCTGCTGTACTCCGCCGACGATGTCGCCATGCGCTACAGCGCGCAGGCGACGATCACCGCGCAGCGCAACATCTTTCTCGGACTGGGCAGCGTATTGCGTTGCGACGACGGCACTCCCCTGATGACGGTGATCGCCGACGACGTCGGCAATCACGACACCATCGCCGGTGCGTGCTCGCAGGAATCGAACACCTTGCGCTACGGGCACCACACGGCACATCAACACGCCTGCGCGGAGAACTTCCTCGCGGAGTCGGCGAAGTGGGGGCTCGGCAAGCGCGACCTGGTGTCCAACATCAACTGGTACATGAACGTGCCCGTCGAGACCGACGGCACGCTCGGCATCGTCGATGGCATTTCGGCCCCGGGCAAGAAGGTCAGCCTGCGAGCCGAAATCAACACCTTGGTCATCGTGTCCAATTGCCCGCAGATCAACAACCCCTGCAACGGGTTCGATCCGACACCGGTTCGGATGGTCATCTCCCGATGATCACTGTTACTCGCCCTGGAATGCTCACAACGGTCCAGGATTGGCCGGGACGCACAGGCTACTGGCACATCGGCGTTCCGCCGTCCGGTCCGATGGACGACCTGTCCTTCCGCCTCGGAAACCGCGCGTTGGGCAACGATGAGGGCGCCGCGGGCCTCGAAGGCACGATGTCGGGGCCGGCGTTGCACTTCACCGCGGCGACAAGGGTTTGCGTCACAGGCGCGCCCACCACGGTCACGCTCGACGGGCAAATCGTCGAGCAGTGGCGGACCATCGAGGTCGCGGCCGGGTCGGTGCTCGACATCGGCACGGTACGCGGCCCGGGAATGCGGTGCTACGTCTTGGTCGGCGGCGGCTTCGACGCACCCGACTATCTCGGCAGCGCAGCAACATTCACCCTGGGCAAGTTCGGCGGGTTCGAAGGCAGGGCGCTCGCCGTCGGCGATGTGCTGCGGACCCGTCCGTACGACGGTCGGCTGCGTGGGTCCGTCGGCGTGCCGATGGAGGAGCAGCCTGTATTCAGTCACAGGTGGGAACTCGCCGTGACCGAGGGTCCGCATGGTGCCCCGGAGTTCTTCACTCGCAAAGACATCGAGACGATCACGGGTACCGACTACGAGGTCCACTTCAATTCCGATCGGACCGGCGTTCGCTTGTCCGGACCCAAGCCCGACTGGGCCCGGACCGACGGCGGCGAAGCCGGCCTGCATCCATCGAACATCCACGACACCGCGTATTCCATTGGTGCACTGGACTTCACCGGCGATACGCCGATTCTGCTAGGACCGGACGGTCCGAGTCTCGGCGGCTTCGTCTGCCCGGTAACGGTTGTCGCTGGCGATCGTTGGAAGCTCGGACAGCTGACCCCCGGTGACAAAGTTCGCTTCGTGCCCATCCGCGCGGACCGCGCCCCATCACCACGGGCGCTGGGTGTGTCGCGTCGCGCGAACCTCCCGATGGTCTTCTCCTCCGGCGGCGATGGCGACGACGGCGTTCTCGCCCGGCACGACGTCGACGATCAGACCAGCGTCACCTACCGGCGTGCCGGCGACGACGGCGTCCTCGTCGAATACGGCGCAATGACCCTGGATTTGGGGCTTCGCGCACAGGTCCATGCATTGCATCAGCACCTCGACAGCCGCAAGGTCGACGGCATCGTCGAGCTCACGCCAGGTGTGCGGTCACTGCAGGTCCGGGTCGATCCCGACGTCTTGCCGGTGCCGAAAGTCATGGCGATCCTCGCCGAAGCCGAGGCGTTGATGCCGGCACCCGACGAACTCGTCGTCCCCAGCCGGACCGTGCATCTGCCGTTGTCCTGGGACGATCCAGCGACGCGCGAAGCGATCATCCGCTACATGCACGGCGTTCGGTCCGACGCTCCGTGGTGCCCGTGGAACATCGAATTCATCCGCCGCATGAACGGACTCGACACAGTCGCAGACGTTTTCGACACCGTCTTCGACGCGGAGTACCTGGTGCTGGGTCTGGGTGATGTGTATCTGGGTGCGCCCGTCGCGACGCCGATCGATCCACGCCATCGACTGGTCACGACGAAATACAACCCAGCCCGCACCTGGACGCCGGAGAATGCCGTCGGGATCGGTGGCGCCTACCTGTGCATCTACGGCATGGAAGGTCCGGGCGGCTACCAGTTCGTCGGTCGGACGACGCAGGTGTGGAATCACAACCACCCCAACAGTTCCGGACCGTTCGAGTTGGGAACGCCCTGGCTGTTGCGTTATTTCGATCGGATCTCCTGGTACCCGGTGAGTGCCGAAGAACTGCTCGACCTACGCGCCGACATGGCACGCGGAAGTGGCGAGGTGAAGATCGTCGACGGTGAGTTCTCGCTCGCCGAGTACCGTTCCTTCCTCGCAGCGCAGGCATCGTCGATCGCGGAGTTCAGGGCGCAGCAGGCTTTGGCGTTCGGGGCCGAACGGCAGGCATGGAATCAGGCAGGCGAAGTGTCAGCCAGTACGAGGCAGTTGGAAGGGGCTCTTGCATGACGGTCTGGATCGCCCGTCGGGACGACGACGAGGTCGCCGGCGAACTCGCAACGGCATCGGGTCCGCTTGCGGGATTGCGGCTTGCGGTCAAAGACAACGTCGACGTCGCCGGGCTGCCGACCACCGCAGCCTGCCCTGCGTACTCGTACGATCCGGACAGCGACGCCGCTGTCGTTTCCGCATTGCGGGCGGCCGGAGCGGTCGTGGTCGGCAAGACCAACCTCGATCAGTTCGCCACCGGACTGGTTGGTACCCGGTCGCCGTACGGCCCTGTTCCGGACTCGCGGCGGCCCGAATACATCTCGGGCGGTTCGAGTTCCGGCTCAGCGGTCGCGGTCGCGCGCGGCGAGGCCGACATCGCGATCGGCACCGATACCGCCGGGTCGGGCCGCATTCCAGCTGCCCTCCAAGGCATTGTCGGGATCAAGCCGACGGTGGGCGTGCTCTCGACCGAGGGCATCGTGCCCGCATGCCGAAGCTACGACTGCGCCACGATTTTCGCGCCCGACCTGGTCTTGGCCAATCGTGCGATGAGTGCGATGGCCGCGGGGGCGCCTGGCCGCACCTGGCCGGCGGACGCTCGGCTCGCCGCGCCGCCGACCCCGACGGTCGCCGTGTTTCGCGAACTTCCCGAGCTCGATTTCGAGTGGAAGGCTGCGTTCGCGCGCACGGTCGACGACCTCATCGCACGCGGTGCCTGGATAGTCGAGATCGACCCGACGCCTTTCCTTGCCGCCGCGAAGCTGCTGTACGACGGTGCGATCGTCGCCGAAAGATATTCGGCTGTCGGTGAATTCGTTGACCAGCACCCGGACGACGTAGATCCGACCGTCGGTGGAATCATCTCGTCTGCCCGCGATCTACCAGCGCACCAGTTAGTTTCGGATGTTGCGGCGCTGGAGCGTCTGCGCGCGGATGCGATGACCGCGCTTTCGGGTGTCGACGCTCTCCTGGTACCCACCGCACCGTTTCACCCGACGATAGCTGAGGTCGAGGCAGACCCCGTCGGCATCAACTCGCGCATGGGGACCTACACCAACTTCTGCAATCTGTTCGACCTCTGCGCGGTTGCGGTCCCCGCTGGGACGGCAGGTGAGGCCCAATTCGGCGTCACCGTGTTGGCGCGAGCGTTCGAAGATGCGGTCGCGCTCGATGTCGCAGCGCTGGTGGCCGGCGTCGAATCACCCTCGGTCGCATGGCCACTCGCCGCTGCATCCGTCGTCGAGCTTGCGGTCTTCGGCGCGCACCTGCGCGGGCAACCGTTGGAGCATCAGCTCAACGCGCTCGGCGCCCGATGGGCCGGACCGCTCGCCACCGCGCCGCGCTACCGGCTCGCCGCTCTCGATACGGTCCCCCCGAAGCCAGCGGTCACGCGATGCCCACCCGACGAGGTCGGCGTCTCGTTAGCCGGTGAACGCTGGCTGCTTTCACCCGCAGCGCTCGGCCAATTTCTCGCCGCACTCCCCGCACCGATGCAGTTGGGGTCCGTCGAATTCGACGACGGCACATGGCGAACCGCCTTCGGCTGCGACGGCTCCGCCGCCGCACAAGGTAAGGACATCAGCGAATACGGCGGCTGGCGCGCAGCGTTGGAAGCTGGCGCAGTCGGCTGAGTTGGTCACCCCTCGTGAGTCTTTTTGGAGTCTATAGACTCCAAAAAGACTCACGAGCAGGTCAGTAAACGTCTCGGACGTAACGCTTTTCGGCCGTGAGCTTCTTCTTGAAAGCCACGGCTTCGTCGGGACCGAGATTGCCGTGGATCTGGGCGATCTTGAGTAGCGTCTCGTCGACATCTTTCGCCATGCGCGCGGCGTCGCCGCAGACGTAGAAGTGCGCACCGGCATCCAGCCAGCGCCACAATTCGGCGCCGTGCTCGATCATGCGGTCCTGGACATAGACCCGCTCGCGCTGATCTCGCGAGAACGCAAGGTCCAGGCGGTTCAGGAAGCCGTCTTCGACCATGCCGTCGAGTTCGTCGCGGTAGTAGAAGTTGGTCGCTTCGCGCTGTTCGCCGAAGAAGAGCCAGTTCTTGCCCGAGCAGCCGAGTTCGCGACGTTCCTGGAGGAAACCGCGGAACGGTGCAATTCCGGTTCCTGGGCCGACCATGATCATCGGAGTTGTCGGATCGGCGGGCGGACGGAAATGCGGCGCACGCTGCAGGAAGACCGCGACCGAGCGGTCCACTGCACCGTCGGCGAGGAACGTGGAGCAGACACCGCCCCGCGCATCGCCGCTGTCCGCTTCGAATCGGACGACAGAGACCGTCAGCTGGACCTCGTGCGGACTCACGAGCGGACTCGACGAGATCGAATACATCCGCGGTTGCATCGTTTTGAGCACCGATCGCCATTCCGACAGGTCCGCAGCGACTGGGAATTCCCGCAGGACGTCGACGGCCTGTTTGGCCCAGAGGAACTTGTCGAGTTCGTTGCGGTTGTCCCGGCGCAGCAGTTTCGCCAGTCGCGGATCATGGTTGCGTTCGGCGATGAATTGCAGCAGGTCCGTCGATACGCGGCAAATGTCGAACCGTGAGCGCAACGCGTCCTCGAGCCGAACCTCGCGATCGTCGATCGACAGCTCCGAGTTCGCGTCCAGACCGGTTACCGTAAGCCAATCCTGAACCACCCCCGGACGATTGGCCGGGTACACACCGAGCGCGTCACCCGCGTCGTAGGTGACGTTGTACTCGGAGATGTCGAAGCCGAACTGTCGGACTTCCTTCGACGAGCCATTCAGTGTCAATGGCGTGTTACGGGACAACCGAGCCAACACCGGCGCCGAGCGCGTGAACGAGGACGTGATCGTGGTCGACCCACGCGGCGTCATCGGACCGCGCGGCGGTGAAATCTTCATCGCCTCTTGCGAATCGAGGGCTTTGACCGCCCGATCGAGCCAATCCCGAAATGGCTCTTCGAAATCGGGTTCGCTGTCGACGCGCGGCAGCAACGGCGTTGCACCGAGCGCGCTCATTCGAGTGTCGATGGCCCGGCCGTGACCGCAGAAGTCGTCGTAGGACGAATCGCCCATCGCGAAGAGCGCATAGCGAACGTCTTTCATCGCCGGTGCGTCGGCGGCTGAAAGTCGCGACCAGAAGTCGGCGCCGTTGTCCGGCGGTCCGCCGTCACCGAACGTGCTGGTGATGATCAGGACGTCACGAGCTGAAGCCAATTCGGCTAGTTCGCAGGTGTCCATGTCCACAAGTCGTGGTGTAAGTCCGTGCGTGGCAAGCTCTGCCGCGCAAAGCTCCGCGCAACCTTCGGCGTTGCCGGTCTGCGAGGCCCACAGCACGACGACCGAGCGGCCCCGCACTCGGTCCTCGTCCAGCACGCCGACCGACGACGACTGCGGCACCGAGACTCTCGAATAGGTACCGGCCAGCATCCCGTCGATCCACAACCGCGCCGATTCCGACACCGGCGCTTCGCGAGGCAAGACCGGCAGTCGATCGGGTGGAGCCAGATGCAGCGCGGATAGGAAGCCACCGACGTAGAACTTCTCGGCCGCCGACAGTTCCGGTGGTGCAAGGTCGATACCGAGTGCCGATGCTAGTGGGTGGCTCGCCGAACCGCGTGGCGGTTCGGCCACTGCAGTCGGCTTGGATACCTGCGACACACGACGCAAAGTCACTGCGCAGGCTTTGAATTCGGGCTGCAATGAGTCGACATCAACTGCGTCGTTCGTGACGGCGTTGATAGTGACGTACTCGCCGTGCTCGTCGTTCCAGTGAAACGGCGCGAAGCAGTTGCCAGGCCTGACTCGATCGGTGATCACCGCAGGCAGCACTGCTCTGCCCCGCCTGGACGCGATTTCGACCTGGTCGTCGGCCGCAATTTCAAGGCGCTCGGCGTCGCTCGGGTGCACCTCGATGAACGGTCCGGGGTTTAGCTTGTTGAGCTTGGCCACCTTGCCGGTCTTGGTCAAGGTGTGCCATTGATGTTGCAGCCGGCCAGTATTGAGCACGAAGGGGTAGTCGTCGTCCGGCATTTCGTTCGGCGGCAGATGCGGACGGGCGAGAAACTGCGCGCGCCTCGTCGGCGTCGGAAAGGCAAGGCGCGGTTGACTACCGGACTCGTCGACGTGCAACGTCTGGCTCATGCCGTCGTTGATGTAGCGGATGGGATGACGGTCTGCGTCGTCGTCGGGAGGGCACGGCCACTGCACCGGAGTGTCGCGCAGCCGTTCGTACGTCGCGCCGCGTAAGTCGTAGCCCGTCTTCGGGTTCCAGAAACCGCGAATCTCGTCGAAGATCTCTTCGCTACTGGTGTATGCGAAGTCTTTCTCGAATCCCAGCGCCGCGGCGACCTGGGCGATGAGCATCCAGTCGGGTCGCGCGTCGCCAGCAGGTTCGATAGACCGTTGCAAGAGCGTCAGATTCCGCTCCGAGTTCACGTAGACCGCGTCGGCCTCCGCCCACATCGTCGCGGGCAACATGATGTCGGCATAGGCATTCGTCGCCGTCTCGGTGTAGGCGTCTTGGGTGATGACCAGCTCAGCCGCCTCGAGCCCGGCGACGACCGTCTTCCGATTCGCCACGGTGGCAACCGGATTGGTACAGATGATCCAGCAGGCCTTGATGTCGCCCTTGCCGAGCTGGTCGAACATCTCGATCGTCCCCGGACCGATGTCGGTGCGTATCGTTCCCGCTTCCAAACCCCAAGCCTGCTCGACGAATTCGCGATCGTCGGCCGAAACAACGGACCGCTGACCCGGCAAACCTGGCCCCATATAACCCATTTCGCGGCCGCCCATGGCGTTCGGCTGACCGGTCAGCGACAACGGACCGCTACCCGGACGGCAGATCGCCCCCGTAGCGAGATGGAGGTTGCAGATCGCGTTCGTATTCCACGTGCCATGGGTGCTCTGGTTCAACCCCATCGTCCAGCAGGTCATCCACTCGCCGGACTCACCGATCCACTGAGCTGCGGTCCGGATATCCGCGACTTCCAACCCAGTGATCGCACTGACGCGATCCGGCGTGTAGTCGGCGAGGAATTCCGGCATGCCATCCCAGCCGTCGGTGTACTGAGCGATGAAGTCCTCGTCGATCCAGCCGTTTTCGACGAGCAGGTAAAGAATCCCGTTGAGCAACGCCAGGTCGGTCCCGGGAGCGATCTGAAGGTAGAGGTCCGCGCGGTCGGCGGTTGCGGTCCGTCGGGGGTCGACGACGATGAGCTTGGCGCCTTGCTTGAGGCGGTCCGCCATGCGCAGGAACAGAATGGGATGGCAATCGGCCATGTTGGCGCCGATCACGAAGAAGACGTCGGCAGACTCGAAGTCCGTGTACGAACCGGGTGGACCGTCCGCGCCGAGTGACTGCTTGTAGCCGCTGCCCGCACTCGCCATACACAACCGAGAATTCGACTCGATGTGCACGGTCCGCAGGAATCCCTTGGCGAGTTTGTTCGCCAGGTACTGCGCTTCGATCGACATCTGGCCCGACACGTAGAGCGCGACCGCGTCCGGTCCATGTTCGTCGACGATCTTGCGCAATCGAGCGGCTGCTTCTCGGACTGCCGCGTCGACGTCGATAGGCTCCGGCGTAGCGCCTCGATGGCTTCTGATGAATGCGGTGTCCATTCGGCCGGAGGCCACCATCATCTCCGCGTGCGTTGCGCCCTTCGTGCACAACCGACCGAAGTTGGCAGGATGCAGCTTGTCGCCCGAGACTTTGGCTATTACTCGAGCGCCAGTCTGCGAGTCGTCTTTGGTCTCGACCAGCACGCCACAGCCGACGCCGCAGTACGAACATGCGGTCCTCGTCTGTGTGCTCTGGTCAGGGGACATATTGGCATCGTGACTGCCGCAGGTTTCAACGACGTTTCCGAACAGGTTCGGCGGAGGTCATTTATCCCTCACCGACGCGTTTCGCGTCCTGAGAAGCGACGAACGTCACACGTAGACTCGCGGCCATGAGGAAAACTCAGCGCATCACAACTTGCCTGCTCGCGGGTACGGCGGCCGCCGCATTGCTGTTGACCGGGTGTACGAGCGACGCAAAATCGGACGGCAAAGGCGAGGTCACTGTCGTCGGGACGGGCGAGGTCCAGGGGACCCCCGATGTGATGAACGCATCGGTCGGCATCGAGGCCACCGCCAAGGACGTCTCGGGTGCCGTCAGCGCGATGAACGACCGCGCAAACGCGATGATCGACGCACTGGGCGCGGCGGGCGTCGCCAAGGAAGACATCAAGACGAGTGAACTGTCCATCCAGCCCGAGTATTCGACCCCCGGCCAGGCCGGCGGTACGTCGACCATTTCTGGATACCGCGCGACCAACACGGTCCGGATCGTGGTGCGCGACCTGTCGAAGGCGTCGGAAATCCTCGACAAAGCGGTCAAGGCCGGTGGTGACAACGCGCGCCTCGGCAGCATTTCGTTCGACATCAAGGACGACACCGAGCTGCTGAAACAAGCGCGCGAGCGCGCATTCAACGACGCGAAGTCCCGCGCCGAGCAGTACGCGCAGTTGTCGGGCGAATCGCTGGGCAGCGTGATCACCATCAGCGAGGTCGGCGGTAACACGCCATCCCCGAGTCCGCTGCTGCAGGAGAAGTCGGCAGCGGCGGACTTCGCCGTCGAGCCTGGTCAACAGACGGTCAGTTTCCAGGTCACGGTGAAGTGGAGCCTGAACTAGCCCCGTGCGCGCGTCTCACCCTCTCCGGGGTGAAAATCACGCACGGTTGTGCCGCGCGAACTGTGCGCGAATTTCACCCCTCAGGGGGTGAGACGCGCGCACGGGGGAGGGTAATTCGGGCGATGCGGGATTAGCGTTATCGCCGTGAGCAGCAACAACCGTGGCCGACCCCGCCACCCGGATGTGCTGACGCCTGCGGAATGGCGGGTGGTCGACGCCGTTCGCCACGGACTGTCGAATCGGCAGATCGCAAGTCGGCGCGGGATCAGTGTCGACGCGGTGAAGTATCACGTCGCCAACGCGCTCATGAAGCTCGGCCTCTCGCGCCGTACCGAGTTGAAGACCTGGCGCGGCGCCCCGTACGACAGCCCGACCGCGCAACCTCGAGGAGACGACGCGATGACCCTCCACCTCGGACCGCTCGGCCAAGTCTCCCGGACCGTCAGCGACATTGCAGTCGCCGAGCAGTGGTACGGCACCACACTCGGACTGCCGCATCTGTTCACCTACGGCGACCTAGCCTTCTTCGACTGCGGCGGAACCCGACTGTTTCTCACCGCAGCGGAGAGCGGCATGGTGGCCGAACAGTCCGTGCTGTATTTCCGCGTCGATGACATCCAGAGCGCATTCGACGAATTAGCCTCGCGCGGAATCGAATTCCTCGGCGCACCGCACATGATCTTCAAGCATCCGTCCGGCGTCGAGGAATGGATGGCGTTCTTCAACGATCCCGATGGTCATCCGTTGGCGATCATGGCCCAGGTGCAATCCACGTAGCCTGGATTGTGTGCGCGCAAGACGGTTGATCGATTGCATCGTCGTTGCGGCATGCCTGGCGGCATGCGGTACCGACGAACCGGTCCAGCCAACACCCAAGCCGCCGTCGACCTTTCCCGCGCTGGATGTCACGACCGTCATGGCCGACCTGGACCATCCGTGGGATGTCGTGGCAGCGCCGGACGGAACGGTCCTGACCGGCGAACGCAGCGGCCGTTTCGTCGTACGCAGACCAGGTGGCGAGCCGACGGCAGTTGCGGCCGATCTCGACGATCTGTTCGCCAACAGTGAGACCGGACTCATGGCAATTGCATTGGCGACAGACTTCGCACAGAGCCGGAAGGTGTTCACCTGTCAGGGCTTTCGGGACAGCCAGACGACCGACATCCGGGTCATCGCATGGACGGTCGACCCGGCATGGTCGCAGCTCACCCGAACGGGCACGGTGCTCACTGGCTTGCCCGTCAGCAATGGTCGACACGGTGGCTGCCGCATCCTGCCCATGCCGGACGGCACGCTCTTCGTCGCGACCGGTGATTCCGCGCGCCCGACCATCCCGCAGGACCTCGGTTCGCTCGGCGGCAAGGTCCTGCACTTCGATGCCGGCACCGGACGACCCGCTGCGGGAAATCCCTTCCCCGACAGCCCTGTCTACACACTCGGTCACCGCAATGTCCAAGGTCTCGCGCTCCGGCCGGGCACGGACCAGATCTACTCCGTCGAACAAGGTTCGAGCAGGGACGACGAGGTGAACCTGCTGCGCTCGGGCGGCAACTACGGCTGGAAGCCGGACCGTAATCCGAACAGGTACGACGAATCCGTCCCGATGACCGATCCGGAGCGGGTACCGGGAGCGATTGCGGCGGTGTGGAGTTCGGGATCGTCCACGATCGCCACGGCAAGCGCCAGCTTCATCACCGGACCCTCGTGGGCACCGTGGGACGGCGCGCTCGCTATCGGCGTGTTGAAAGGCACCCACGTGCGGTTGCTGCGACTGTCCGACGACGGCACAACCGTGGTCGACGAGGTCGCGCCCGCGGAACTCGACGGGAGATTCGGACGCATCCGAACGGTCGCCGCGCAGCCGGACGGGTCGTTGCTCGTCACAACCGACAACGGCGACAACGACGTCGTCCTGCGCGTGACCCCCCGCGCCTCGGGTTAGAGCCCTGGAAGCGTCACGACCTGCGAGGCGTAGGACAGCCCAGCGCCGAAGGCGATGAGTAGCGCCGTGTCACCGGCTTTGGCTTCGCCGTTGCGCAGCATCGTGTCCATGGCGAGCGGAATCGACGCTGCCGACGTGTTCCCGCTTGTTTCGATGTCGTTGGCGACTGCACAGTCGTCCGGCAGCTTCAGAATTCGGGACATCACCTCGGTGATACGGCCATTGGCCTGATGCGGGATGAGTGCGTCCAACTGCTCGGTGGTGACGCCTGCCCGGTCGAGCGCTTCGCGGCACACTTTTTCGAGCGAGTGTGCGGCCCAGCGGAAGACCGTCGTGCCTTCCATCGTCAGGTAGGGCCGAGTCGCGTCCGTGCCTGTCGCGTCGATCTCGTTGAAGAACTCCATCCAGTCCTTGGTCTGGCGGATCGCCTTCCAGCTTTCACCTTCCGAACCCCAGACGGTCGGGCCGATGCCGTTGGCGTCTGACGGCCCGACCACGACAGCGCCCGCGCCGTCGCCGAACAGGAACGCTGTGGAGCGGTCGGTGAAATCGAGAGTGTCGGTGAGGCGTTCGACGCCGACGACGAGAACGTGGCGCGCCGTTCCGCTGCGGACCATGTCCGCTGCGAGCGAGACACCGTGACAGAACCCGGCACAGCCTGCCGAGATGTCGAATGCAGCTGTGGCCTTCATCCCGAGGCCACTCGCGATCTGTGGGGCAGCGGCGGGGGTGAGCAGCAGCCACGTCGACGTGGCCACCACTACACAGTCGACTTGGTCAGGCGCGATACCCGCCGCCTCGATCGCATCCTTCGACGCCTCGATGCTCATGGTGAGTACGGTCTCGTCCGGACCGCAGAAGCGCCGCGTCTTGATCCCGGACCGCGTCCGGATCCATTCGTCGCTCGAATCGATCGCGCCGGCGACCTCATCGTTGGTCACGATCCGTGCCGGGCGATATACGCCGAGCCCGAGGATCGAAGTGTTCCGCACGCCCGTCGTAGTCGCGATCTGTGTGGGCATTGTCGGGCTCCTGGCGTCAGCGTTGATTCCAAAAAGTGAGGGCCCCTCATATTCTACTGGACCGTTCGAGACGTCGCACGAGCCACGTTGTTTCCGCCTCCCGCGGGCTGGGTATGCCCGTTTTGCAGTCGTCAGGAAACAACTGGCACGACACACATTTGCCGTCGCCAAACGGCTGCAATTGTGGTGTTGTTGACCTACGGTTGACCCCGCACTCAGCGCCCTGAGTGCGTTCGCAGGAGAAAGGGAACTCCCATGTGGGGCATCATTTCTACGATCGTGATCGGGCTTCTCGCGGGTGCAGTCGCGAGGCTTCTCGTACCCGGTAAAGAGAACTTCGGCTGGATCGGAACGATCGTCCTCGGTGTCGTCGGCGGCTTCGTCGGTGGCACGCTCGGCAGCCTCGTGTTCGCACCGCATAAATTCGACATCACTCCACCCGTCAACCACGCCTTCTTGGGTGCGATCGTCGGCGCCGTGATCCTTCTCGTCATCTACAAGTTCGTCAGCGGCAGGATGAGCCGAACCTGACGCCAGTCCCACCAACGAACGTTCGATGCCAGGCCGCTCACGTAAGGTGTGAGCGGCCGGTATTCGCAAATTTGCGCGACCCCGGCGTATCCGAAGATCCGAAGAAGTTAGAGGAGCCCGTGGCACGCCGACCAACCCCCCTCGGCACTCCCCCGCAAACGAGCGTTCGACACGTCGTCGATCTCGTGCGCGCGGCGGTCCCACCCCTTCATCCCGCCGGCCTTCCGTTCGTGCTCGCCCCACTCGCCGTTGCGGCGCTGGGACGAAATCGCACGTGGCTACGTCGCGTCAGCCTCGCATCGGCGGGCGCATCCGCCGCGTTCTTCCGGCATCCGCACCGCACGCCGCCGAACCGGCCCGGAGTTGTGGTCTCACCGGCTGACGGCGAAATCGCCCTTGTCGATACTGCGCCCGCGCCGCCTGAGCTCAACCTCGGCGACGAACCGCGTCCCCGCGTCAGCATCTTTTTGTCGGTGCTCGACGTGCACGTGCAGCGCAGCCCCGTCGGCGGAACGGTCAAGACGGTCATTCACCAACCGGGCCAATTCCTTTCGGCTGACTTGCCGGAAGCCAGCGACCGCAACGAACGTACGAGCATGCTGCTGGAGACCCCAGCAGGCGAACAGATTGCGGTCGTGCAGATCGCAGGGCTGCTCGCGCGACGGATCATCTGCGAGCCCGAGGTCGGTGACACGATCGCGATCGGCGACACCTACGGCTTGATCAGATTCGGCTCACGCGTCGACACCTACTTCCCCATCGGCACGCGGCTACTCGTGGAACGCGGCCAGCGGGCGGTGGGCGCCGAGACGGTGCTGGCCGAGCTCTCGCAATCAGAACCGTGAGCACGAGGAAGTCGCTCTCGGGGCGTGCGCGCCGTATTCGTCCGGTGCGCCTGCTCCCGAGCGTCATCACGATCCTTGCCTTGTGCGCGGGGCTGTCTGCCGTCAAATTCGCGCTCGACGACGAGCTCAGCATCTCGCTCGCGATGATCGGCGCGGCAGCAGTCCTCGACACTCTCGACGGCCGGATCGCGCGACTGCTCGACGCGACTTCCAAGATGGGCGCTGAGCTCGATTCGCTGTCCGACGCAATCTCGTTCGGTGTCGCACCTGCACTGATTCTCTATACGACGCTGCTCGAAGACAGTCCGACCGGCTGGATCGTCGCCCTGATCTATGCAGTCAGCATCGTGCTGCGGTTGGCGCGATTCAACACACTGCTCGACGACGACACCCGCCCGAGTTACGCGCGCGAATTCTTCGTCGGCGTGCCCGCGCCCGCAGGTGCACTGATAGCGCTGTTGCCCATCGCTGCGTTCGAACAATGGGGCCGCGGCTGGTGGGACGGCTACTACTTGGTCGCAGGCTGGACCGTGTTGTCGGCCGCGCTGATCGTCAGCCGCATCCCGACGCTGGCGATGAAATCGTTCTCAGTGCCGCCGCATCTCGCATCGGTGTTGCTCGTTCTTGTCGCGATCGCCGCAGCGGCACTCGTTACCTATCCACTGGTCCTTCTGATGGTTCTCGTGGCGATGTACCTGGCGCACATTCCGTTTGCGATCCGGTCGCAGCGCTGGGTCGCCGCCCGACCCGAATCCTGGGATCGAAAGCCTGCCGAACGTCGAGCCGAGCGGCGCGCGATCCGGCGCGCACCCGACCGTCGGCGCAGGTCCTCCGCCCGTTTGCGTCTGCGACGGCCCGGAGACCGGTGACGATGCCCGAGCTGGCACTCACCGCCCGGCTGAACAGTTCGGCCGCCGACACCCGCCGCGGCGTCGTCCGGCTGCACCCAGAAGTGCTGACCGCGTTGGGGTTGCGGGAATGGGACGGCATTGCCCTGGTCGGCTCGCGCAGGACCGCTGCGGTCGCCGGAATCGCACCGCCCGGAACACCTACCGGGATCGCGCTGCTCGACGACGTGACCCTCTCGAACGCGGGGATCAAAGAAGACGCCTCGATCGTCGTGTCCCCGGTGCCGGTGTACGGCGCAAAACGCGTGTGCGTGAGCGGATCGGCGCTGGCGACCCAATCGATTTCGGCGCAGACATTGCGGCAAGCCTTGCTCGGAAAGGTCGTGACCGTCGGCGACACAGTCTCGCTGCTGCCGCGCGACCTCGGTCCCGGCACGAGCACAGCTGCAGCAGCACAAGCACTTTCCCGCACCTTCGGCGTCGCGTGGACCTCGGAGTTGCTCACCGTCACCAGCGCGGACCCATCCCCCGGGCCGGTGAGTGTCCAGCCCAACACGGCAGTCGACTGGGGTGCCGGCGCGGCACCCGGCGCGACTTCAGCTGTCGATTCCGTCGACATGGTCGCCCCGACGCCGGTCGTCCCAGTCGAAGACCTGGTCGGCGCGACCGCACAGGCGGCCAAGCTCAAAGAATGGCTCGGCCTTGCCCTCGACGAGCCCGAGCTGCTGAAGAAGCTGGGCGCTTCACCACATCTCGCCGTCATGATCACCGGCCCTGCCGGCGTCGGCAAGGCCACCCTCGCGCGGGCGGTTCCGGTCGGACGCAAGCTCGTCGAGCTCGACGGTCCGAGCGTGGGCTCCCTCGACATCGGCGCCCGCCTCCGTGCGGTTGCGGATGCGGTCGCCACGGTCGCGGCGGGCGGTGTTCTGGTGATCACCGATATCGACGCTCTTCTACCGAACGAGCCCGAACCTGTTGCGACACTGATTCTCGATCAGCTCCGCGCCGCCGTTCGAACACCTGGCGTCGCTTTTCTTGCCACGACTGCGCATCCGGATTCCGTCGATGCACGGCTGCGAGATCCGCAACTCTGCGATCGCGAACTCGCCCTTAATCTTCCGGACGGCGCGATTCGAAAAGCGCTGCTGGAACTACTGCTTCGGAAAGTGCCGACGGGAACGCTCAAACTCGACGACATCGCCGCCCGCACACCTGGATTCGTCGTCGCAGACCTGGCAGCCTTGTGCCGTGAAGCTGCGCTGCGTGCCGCGTCGCGCGCGAGCAAGTCTCGCGAAGAACCGGTGCTCGAGCAAGACGATCTTCTAGGCGCCCTCGAGGTGATCCGTCCGCTGTCTCGTTCCGGCACCGAGGAACTCGCGGTCGGCAGCCTCACACTCGACGACGTCGGCGACATGATCGAGACGAAGCAGGCGCTCACCGAAGCGGTGTTGTGGCCGTTGCGCCACCCGGATTCGTTCGCCCGCCTCGGCGTCGACCCGCCTCGCGGTGTCCTACTCTACGGACCGCCCGGCTGTGGAAAGACCTACCTCGTCCGCGCGCTGGCCAGCACCGGCCAGCTCAGCGTGCATGCCGTCAAAGGCGCCGAGCTCATGGACAAGTGGGTCGGCGCCTCGGAGAAGGCGGTCCGCGAATTGTTCCAGCGCGCGAGAGATTCCGCGCCGTCGCTGATCTTCCTGGACGAAGTGGACGCGCTGGCACCACGCCGTGGCCAGAGTTCGGACTCCGGTGTCACCGACCGCGTGGTTGCGGCGCTGCTGACCGAACTCGACGGGATCGAGGCCTTACGTGACGTCGTCGTGCTCGGCGCCACCAACCGGCCCGAACTGATCGACCCGGCGCTCCTGCGGCCCGGGCGGCTCGAGCGGCTCGTCTTCGTTTCCCCGCCGGACGCGATGGCGCGCAGAGAGATTCTGCGCACGACCGGGCGCGCGGTGCCGCTGGCCGACGACGTAGACCTTGACGCGCTCGCCGACGACCTCGACGGTTACTCGGCCGCCGACTGTTCGGCGCTGCTGCGCGAAGCCGCATTGGCCGCGATGCGACGCAGCGTCGACGTCGCCGACGTCACCGCCGCCGACGTCGCATCGGCACGCAAGGCGGTCCGGCCGTCGCTCGATCCCGTACAGGTCGCGGCTTTGAAGGCTTACGCCGAGAATCGTTCGGGCTGAGTCCCTTCCCACCCTCGTGAGTCTTTTAGGAGTCCATAGACTCCTAAAAGACTCACGAGGGTGGGGGTCACTGCCAGAGCGCGAGCAATCGATTCGCCTCGGCCGCGAGCGCGAACTGTAGGAACGGGCCGAAGCTGACCCGCGCAACACCTTGATCGGCCAACTGCGCCTTGTCGGTCTTGTCCGGCAGCGCAATCGCGTTCACCGGTAACGGCAACTCGGCGGTCAGTCGACGCTGCACCGCATCGCTGTGCACGCCAACGGGATACAACACGTCGGCGCCCGCGGCCGCCGCTAGCTTCAGTCGCGCGATGGCGCGGTCGACACGGTCGGACTCGTCACCAATCTTTCGCGCGATGACATCGGTGCGTGCGTTGACCACCAGCCGGACCTCAGCCTCGTCGGCAGCCTGGCGTAGCTGCCCTACGAGATCGGCGTGCTCCTGCGGCTCACGCAGCCGCCCGCCTTCGCTGTGTACCGTGTCCTCGATGTTCAGCCCTACCGCACCGACACCGAGCAAACCGTCGATGAGACGTGCGGGCTCCAGTCCATAGCCGGACTCGATGTCGACTGATACCGGCAGCGTCACCGCGGCCGTGATCTGTGTGACTCTCGTGAGCAGGTCGTCGAACGTCATGCCTTCGTTGTCTGGTTTGCCGATGGAATCGGCTACCGGATGGCTGCCGACGGTCAAGGCGCTGAAGCCTGCCGCGACCGCCAAGTTCGCCGACCAGGCATCCCACACGGTCGGCAGGATCGCGGGGTTGCCAGGCTGGTGCAGCTTCAGGAATGAGTCGGCCAAGTCGCTCAGGGTTGTCATCAGTCGATCATTGCTCGAGTGCGCGCTCGGCCGCCAGGAAGGTGCAACCTCGCGGACTGAGTCGGTACCCGACCAAGAGACTTTCGGTCAGTCCGAGGTCTTTGAGCCTGCGAACCTTGATCTTGAACGGATCGCGTTCCATCCCGACCAGCGGAGCAAGTTCGCGTGCCACGACTTCCGGATTGTTCTCGATCAACTCGAGGTAGGTCCGGGTCCATGGGGTGCCTGCGTCCATGCGCGCCAGTCGTTTTCGCAACGAGGCAAGCTCGTCGGCGTCGATGTCGCCGCTCTCCCGCAACGCGTGCCGCGGGTCCGGACCGCCGTAGGCCACACCGATCCGATACAACCGATCGCCGGTCGACTTCTTGTCGAGCAATTTCAGCAGAGCGGCTGCGGAATCGAATCCGGCTGCCCGCGCGTCTTTTTCGGTGATCCTGCGGACTTCCTTGATCGAGGTGATTTCGACGACGCCACGGGCATTGCGGATGCGAGACCCGACGTTGATCCGCGGTTTGTCCCACCGCCGGAACGCCACGGTGATCGTGCCTGCTGCGATGCCGTCGATGGTGGTCGGCGGAATCAGCATCAGTCCACCAGACCGAGATCGGCGAGCCGGCGAAACACGAGCATCGACCCAGGCGCCACATGCGGCATCGCGGCATATTCGGCAACGGTGAAATACCGCAGCTCAGCGATCTCGCTCGTCGGACGGGGCTCGTCGTGCAGGTCCGCGATAAAGCACGTCATGTGCAGCGCGGTGCCCGCAGGATGGCCGTATGCCTCGGCCTCGAAGACACCAAGTTCTTCGACGCTGTCGGGCACGACGCGCGTCCCGAGTTCCTCCCGAATTTCGCGATGCAACGCGTCTTCCGCGCTCTCGCCTGGATCGATCTTCCCGCCCGCCATATAGAAGGCGACGTTGTCGACCGACCGTGTCTGCAGCAACCGCCGACCGCGAACGTAAGCCAGGGCTGCTGTCCGGATCTCGGGCACGGCGTCAGCTTAGCTGAGCCTCGATCTGCGGAGCGGCAACCGCACGACGACCCCAGAAGGTCTGATAGAAGACGACAGACATGACGACGAGCGACCCGACGAGCAGCGGCGCGGAAATCTCGGCATTCTCGGCGATCGGCACCGCGAGGTAGCGGTACGACAGCAGCAACGCGACGAACAGCACAGAACCGCCGGCGACGAGCCGTACGCGGAACCAACCCCACCCGCGCTCAGGGTCGCGCAGCGCCGACTCGACCGTGAGGCACAGGACCGCGCCCGCAATCAGGTCCACGCCGTAGTGGTAGCCGAAGCCGAGCGTCGCCATCAGGGTGCCAACCAGCCAGAAACTACCCATGAACCGCAGCCAGCGCGGTCCGCCCCTGGAATGGATGAAGATCGACAGCACCCAGGCGGTGTGCATGCTCGGCATGCAGTTGCGCGGAGTGAAGTTGTCGAACGGTATTGCGCCGGGATCGGTGTTCAGCGACGGCACGAGGTTCGGCCACGCGTCGATCACCTGCATGCCGTTGCCCTCGGCGCCGAACGCGAAGATCGGACCTACGACAGGAAAGAGGAAATAAAAGATCGGACCGATGAGCCCCATGACGATGAACGTCCGCACGAGGTAGTGGCTCGGCCACGAATCCGGGTCGCGGTAGACGCGATGTAGCTGCCAGCACGCGACGATGATCGCGGCGAACGGAAGCTCGCTGTAGACCCAGTGCAGCACGGCGCTACCGACCGGACCGGACGCGTCGACGACGTTGCCCATCACCCACGAGGGGTTACCGAGCGCGCGGTCCGCGACTTCGAGGTATTCGTCGAGCACCATCGGCCGAGTCAACGAAGTAATAAAGAGCCAGGTCTCCGCGATCTTCGCCGCCATGATGAGCAGTGCTCCGAGCGCCATGCCGCGCAGCGCGAGCGACCGCTGCACCCCGGTCCACCGCACCGCGACGAAGACTGCGAGCACGGTCAACACGATGAGCGGCCCGTTTCCGAGCGCAAGTCGGTTGCCGAGCAGGAGCCGAATTCCGGCGGTCACGACGTCCAGCGCTAGAGCCGAGGACAACGTGATGATGCGCATGCGTTTGTCGAGGCCGACCATCGCGATGATCAGCCCGGCCCACGGCACCGAGTACGACGTCGGAGTCGCGACGAAGTCTTTCGCAAGGCCGAAGACAGGTCCGAGCAGACCCGAGCGAGTGGCGATGACCTGGATGACGATCATCAGCACCACACAAGCAATGACCATCCCGGGTAGGAAGGCGTGCGGCGACGCCAGACGCCGGATTCCACGCTTGGGGGCTTTGATCAACACCCACATATAGTAAACGGCCTATTAACCTAGACTGCCGCCCGATGAACACCGGCCCCGTCATGTGAACAACGAGATACGCGCAGGGGTCAGGAATCCAGCTCCCGGACCAGCGAGTCGACAACAGCCACCAGATCGCCACCTGCTGCAGCGGCCACGCGGCGTTGTCGCTGGTAAGAGGCTCCTCGGCGCGGAATATCGGCTACCGACGCGAGTTCCTCGACACAGCCGAGCTTGCGCGCGACGGGTGCGAGCCGCTCCAGCAAATCGTACAAATCGTCCGTGACCAGCCTCTCGTTGCTGTCTGCATCGAGAATTATCTCCGCGTCCAGGCCGTATCGAGCCGCTCGCCACTTGTTTTCCTGCACGTGCCAGGGCGGGATGCTGGGTAGCGTCTCGCCCTTTTCGAGGCGCTGATCTGCTTCGACGACGAGGCAATGGATCAACGCGACCATCGCCGCGAGCTCGGTTCGCGTCGAAATCCCGTCGCAGACTCGTACCTCGATCGTGCCCCACTTCGGCGCGGGCCGGATGTCCCAGTGCATGCCGCCGAGCTGGTCGATGACGCCGGTCTTGAGCTGGTCGTGGACGAACGATTCGAATTGTCCCCAGTTCTCGAACTGGAACGGCAGGCCAGCGGTCGGCAGTTGCTGAAACATCAGTGCGCGGTTGCTCGCATACCCGGTATCCGAGCCTGCCCACATCGGCGACGACGCGGACAACGCGAGCAGATGCGGATACTGCAGCAACAACGAGTTCAGGATCGGGAACACCTTCTCCTGATGGGACAAGCCGACGTGGACGTGGACGCCCCAGATGAGCATCTGCCTGCCCCACCACTGCGTCCGCTCGATCATCTCGTCGTAATGCGGCGACCGCGTCAGCTGCTGCGTCGACCATTGCGCGAACGGGTGTGTACCCGCGCAGTACAGATCGACTCCGAGTCCATCGGCTGCGCGTCGGACGATGTCCATGGTCCCGCGCAGATCGTCGACGGCCTCGCCGACGGTGTTGTGGACTCCGGTGACCAGCTCCACCGTGTTTCGGAGGAGCTCCTTGGTGACCTGTGGTGTGCCGTCGTGTGCCTTCAACTCACCGACGGCATCGAACACTTCCGAGGCGTTGTTGACCAGGTCTCGCGTCGTCTTGTCGACGAGCGCAATCTCCCATTCGACGCCGAGAGTGGGTCGCGGCGACGACGCGAACGGAACTGTCAGCGAGCCGGAGCCCGATCCGGCCACCTACTTGATGACGCCGCAAGCCACACGGGCGCCCGCGTCGCCGGTCTTCAGCGTCTCCTCGTCAGGTCCGGGTACGCCGTTGGCGCTGTAGCGCTGGTTGATGTTTCCGAAGTTGTCGGGCAGCGCATGGATGATGACTGCCTTGCCCTTGACGTCTTCGATTGTGAAGGCGTCAGTCGTCGTAACGAGTTCGCCCTCTTTGTCTTCGCGAACCTGAATCGACGTCAAGTCACCCTTCGCGCCCTTTTCGGTCGGACCGTAGTGGCCGCCTGCGGAGGTGAAGTCGCCGACGCACTCGCCCTTCTCGTGCACGTGGAAACCGTGGAACCCGGGATCCACGCCCTTCACGTCGGCTTCGATCTGAACGTAATCGCCGTCCTTCTTGAACGTGACGGTGCCGACGACCTTGCCGGTCGAGTCCTTGAGCTCTGCAGTCACCGAATCGCCTGCTGCCTCGGCTGCCGTGGTCGTTGCAGCGTGCTCGCCACTGTGCTCGGCGCCAGACGGCGCAGGAGAACTGGTGAACGGCGCTGGCGTCGTTCCCTTCACGTCAGTGGGGTTCTGGTCGGGCGAGCATGCAGACAACCCGAGAGCAGCGACCGACAAAGCCGGTATCGCAAAACCCACGATCAACCGACGGGATATGGGCAAAGCCATTTCGAACCGCTCCTCTACGTATGGGCAAGCACAGAGCAAGTGGACATGATCATAGACGGGCGGTTTCTCCGCCGGACCGAAAGGATCAGACCACGGGTCAAGGGGCAGTGACGATCACGATGACGCCTGGTGGGGTGTTCTTCAATCCAGCCAACCGCTGTTCCGACTTCACGCCGAGCGTATCGGCGATCGCTGCGGCAGCTTCTTTCTCCCCTGTCGATGTCCCGTAATAGACAGTCGTCTTCTCGAGTTGGGTTTCGGTGTAGTTCCCAGTCTCGGTGACAGTCCAGCCCGCGGCTTCGATTGTTGTTTTCGTTTTGGCGGCCAACCCGCTGATATCGCTGTTGTTGTACACCCGCACCGGGATCGTTTTGTCCACCGGCTTCGCCGCAGTTGTGGTCGCCGACGGACCGCTCGGACTCACAGCGCTGGGCGCAGACGTCGTCGTCTCGGAGGAATCGTCGGAATCGGATTTGGTCAACGACAATGCGCCGAGACCAACGAAGACGATCGCCAGCGCTATCAGCACCATCGCGAGCGCTCGAAGGGGCGGCCCTCCCGGGGGCGGGTTCGGGTTGCTCACCTTCTAGACACTAACTCAGGTGACGTCGAAGCCGAGCCGACGCGCAGCACGGGCTTTCTGCCTGCTTGCACGCAACCGGCGCAGTCTTTTGACGAGCATGGGATCCGCCGCGATCGCCTCGGGCTTGTCGACCAGTGTGTTGAGCACTTGGTAGTAGCGGGTCGCGGACATGTCGAACAGTTCTTTGATTGCTTCTTCCTTGGCGCCGGCGTATTTCCACCATTGACGCTCGAACGACAGAATGTCATGCTCGCGGCGAGTGAGGCCGTCCTCCCCACGCTCGTTCGCCGTTGCCGAGTTACCCGCTGGCCCAGGCTGATTCCGGCTACGCGCTGCTGCGCCGTCCATCTCACTCCTTGCGAATTACACAGTTGTTCTTCGGGGATCATTCAACCATGATCTACAGACCGCGCTGACGTGAACGCTCGCGAGTCGCGCAAGTATCCTTGACGACCATGGCAATTCTCCCGATCCGCATAGTCGGCGATCCGGTGCTGCACAACCCCACGCAGCCGGTCACACAAACTCCAGCCGAACTGGCGGAGTTGATCGCCGACATGGAGGAGACGCTGACTGCCGCGAACGGTGTCGGATTGGCCGCGAATCAGGTCGGAATCCCACTGCGACTCTTCATCTACGACTGCCCCGATGTCGACGGCGACGGAGCCCGCCGCAGAGGTGCTGTCATCAATCCGGTTCTGGAGACGTCCGCGATCCCCGAGACGATGCCGGACCCCGAGAACGACGATGAAGGCTGCCTTTCCGTTCCGGGAGAACAGTTTCCGACCGGGCGAGCAGACTGGGCGCGCGTGACGGGCACCGACGCCAACGGCGAACCGGTGACCATCGAAGGCACCGGCTTCTTCGCACGCATGCTCCAACACGAAGTCGGGCACCTGGACGGCCTCCTCTACGTCGACGTGCTGGTCGGTCGAAATGCACGTGCGGCGAAGAAGGCCATCAAGCGAAACGGTTGGGGAACACCAGGTTTGCAGTGGATTCCCGGAACGGTCGCCGATCCGTTCGGTCATGACGAAGACTGACATTCCGATCGGGTCCCGCGTCGTCCTGCGGTATCGCTTACCCGCCGGGTACGAACGGCCCATGACCGACGTCATCGGCGAGCTCGTCTCGCTCGACCCCCCGACGGTCCGTACGGCGGCGGGCGCGGTGGTGCAGGTCGCATCGGACCGAGTTGTGGCATTGAAAGCCTTGGGGCCCAGACCCATCCGGACCAGTGAGATTCGGGAACTCGAGATCGCCGCGGCGGACGGGTGGCCAGGGCTGGAACGCCACTGGATCGACGGCTGGTTGTTGCGCTCCGGAGCCGGCTTCACCGGTCGGGCGAATTCTGCTGTACCGCTCCAGCAATCGGCCACGCTCGACTCGCTGGATGCAATACGGCAGTGGTACGCCGATCGAGGCCAGGGCCCGCGGCTCCTGCTGCCGGATCGGCTCTGTACGGTGCCTGCGGGCTGGACTACCTACGACGAGGTTCTCGTGCTGGCCGCCGACATCACGAACCTCGCGTTGCCACCTGGTCCGGCGATGGTGGCGATCGCGGCCGAGCCTGGTGCCGAATGGCTTTCGCTGTATCGCTACCGAGGCTCGGTGCCACCACCCGCCGCTCTGGATGTGTTGACCTCGGTACGGCACGGCGAACTCGGGTTCGGGCAACTCGGTGCGATAGGCGGCAAACCGATGGCCATTGCGCGCGCCGCGGTCACTTCGGCGACCGACGGGAGGCGCTGGGTGGGCCTGACTGCCGTCGAGGTCGACGAAGCCCACCGCCGCCACGGCCTCGGCTCGCTGATCTGCGCGCGCATGGTCGCGTGGGGCCGTGACCGCGGCGCGACGCACGCGTACCTGCAGGTGTCGGTTGACAACGAACCTGCTCTCGCGATGTATCGGAGGCTGGGCTTCGTCGACCACCATCGGTACCGCTACGCCATTCCGACCGCCGGTTAGGGTGGGGGCCATGCACAAGCGGGTGGCTGCAATGGCAGCTGGGCTAGCGATAGTTGGGGCTGTCTTCGTGTCGGGATGCGGTTCCGATTCGAAAGACGCGGCGGCGAAGTCCACCGCGAGCGCCGCAAATTTGTCGACCGAGTCGGTCTGCGGCCTGCTGACCGCGGCCGACATCAAGGACGCCCTGGGTGTCGAGCCGGGCTACTCGATCTACCAATCCAACACCTGCGAGTGGAAAGCCCACGAAGGTGACAACGAGTCGATCCTCTCCTTGTCGGTCCAGCCGGGCGGCATCGACATCTTCAACGACCTGAAGCCGAGAATCGCCGATGCCTCCGCACCCACTGCTGGCATCGGCACCGACTCCTTCATCAGCAAGGGCGAACGCTGGCTGTATTTCGTCGTCGGCAAGGACGTGTACACGGTCGTCGTCAGCGCGAAAATCGACCCGACCAAGCTCGACCAAGCGTCGATCGCGCTTGGCAAGGCCGCAGCACAACGAGTGGCCTGACCGCCGATCGTGCTGCGAATAGCTACCTGGAACGTCAACTCGGTCCGAACACGGCTGGACCGCGTCTTGGACTGGCTCGATCGGTCCGACGTCGATGTCCTCGCCATTCAGGAAACGAAATGTCGTGACGACCAGTTTCCGTACGAGCAGTTCGATGCGGCCGGGTACGAGGTGGCACACGTCGGACTCAATCAATGGAACGGCGTCGCGATCGCCTCGCGCGTTGGTGTGGCCGACATCCAGGTCGGCTTCGCGGACCAGCCCGGCTTCGACCGCTACGAGGCCGACACTCTCGACATCTTCGGTGAAGTGACGGAGGCGCGCGCCATCGGAGCGACCTGCGGCGAGGTCCGGGTGTGGAGCCTCTACGTGCCGAACGGTCGATCGCCCACAGACCCGCATTTCGAGTACAAGCTCGACTGGTTGGCGAACCTGCGCACGGACGCTATGGGATGGCTCACTGCGAACCCGGATGCGCAGATCGTGTTGGCAGGCGATTGGAACATTGCGCCGACCGACGACGACGTCTGGTCGGTCGAGTACTTCGCCGACAAGACGCACACCACCCCCGCCGAACGTGCCGCCTTCGACGCATTCGGCGAGGCCGGCTACACCGATGTGGTCCGGCCGTTCACTCCGGGACCTGGCGTCTACACCTATTGGGACTACACACAACTGCGGTTCGCCAGACGCGAGGGCATGCGCATCGATTTCGCCCTCGCCTCCCCCGCCCTCGCCGCGCGCGTCGTCGGCGCGTCGATCGATCGGGAAGAGCGCAAAGGCAAAGGCGCCAGCGACCACGCGCCGGTGGTGGTTGAGTTCGAATAGCGCCGCCGGCGCCCGTTCAGGTGAGGGCTTGCTCGATCGCGGCAAGTCCGGTCGCGAGCGAATTCCGTTGCGCTGCATCGAGTCGTTCCAGGGCAGTGGCGAAAAGCTGTATCCGACTGGAGGTCAGGCCCGTGACCAGCTGGCGGCCGGCGTCCGTCGCGGAGAGCAACTGCGCCCGTCCGTCGTCGGGGTCGGCAGTACGGACCAGGTACTCGGCCTTCTCCAGCGCTGTGACGATCCTCGACATCGTCGGTGCCGTAACCCGCTCTGCTGCAGCAAGATCGCCGAGCCGCATCGGCCCGGACCGCGTCAACGTCGCTAACGCAGACGCGACTCCGGAACTCAGCGAACCTGCGTCGCCGGTCTTGCGAAGCGCGCGCGTCACGCGGCCGAGCAACAGATACAGTTCTGCGGCCTCGTTCAGCGCGTCGCTCACGCGGCCAATTGTGTCTCGTCGTGCACGTAGCGTCCACCTGCGAACCAAGACGCGATCGCGCCCAAGAACATCATGAGCGCCGCGGCGACGAAGACGACGACCAATCCGGAGTGGAACGGTCCGGAGATCAAGTGCGGGAAGAAGTCCTGCCCGGTCAGCACCGCCTTGTCTACACCGGGCGCGTCGAGAGCGCCGCTCGGTCCGAGCAACTGCTCGACGGGGTTGAAGCCGAGGAACGCGGCGAAGAGACTGCCGACCGGCGGCAACCCTGCGACCGAACCGGCCACATCAGCCGAGACGCCTTGCTCCTGCAAGCCCGACCCCATCGCCGAAGGCAGGGTGTTGGAGAGTCCGATGATCATCAGCGAGAAGAAGATTCCGATCGAGAGGGCGGTGCCGCCGTTGAACAGCGTGCCGCGCATTCCCGATGCCGCACCGCGTTGGTCCGCGGGGACGCTCGACATGATCGCTGCCGCGTTGGGTGACGAGAACAGCCCGGACCCGATTCCGTTGAGCAGCACGATGAACGCGAACAGCCAGTAGTTGAAATCGACCGGGATCAACAGCAGCGCAATGAAGGTGATGCCGACGATCGCCAAACCACCGGTCGCGAACGGTCTCGCACCGTAATGGTCGGACAGCCAACCGGAGATCGGTCCGGCGGCGAGGAAGCCGACGGTCAACGGCAATAGGTAGATTCCCGCCCACAACGGCGTCGATTCGTAGTCGAACCCATGCAGCGGAAGCCAAATACCTTGCAGCCAAATGATGAGCATGAACTGCAACCCGCCGCGACCGACCGACGCCATCAGGCCCGCCAGGTTGCCGAGCCCGAATGCCTTGTTCTTGAACAGCGCGAGATGGAACATCGGCTGCGCGACCACGCTTTCGACGTAGCAGAACACGCCGAGCAGGACCACACCACCGATGACCGCGCCCAGCACCAACGGGTTGGTCCAGCCGGTCGATGCGTCACCGTATGGCTGGATCCCGTAGGTGATTCCGGTGAGCAGCGCGGTCAAGCCGAGCCCGAAGGTGAGGGTGCCTGCGACGTCGAGTCGACCCGGATTACGTTCGCCGAGTTCGTGCAACGATCGATACCCCCAGACCGTGCCGAGGATTCCGATCGGCACGCTCACCCAGAACACGGCGCGCCAATCCCATTCGGAGAGAACGCCACCGATGATCAGGCCGAGGAACGAACCCGCGACTGCAGCAACCTGGTTGATACCCAACGCCATTCCGCGCCGGTTCGACGGAAACGCATCCGTCAGAATCGCTGTCGAGTTCGCCATCAACATCGCGCCGCCGACGCCTTGCACAACACGCCAGAGGATCAACCACATCGCGCCAGCCCCGGTATCGAACGGGTCGAACGACAGCGCAATCGCTGACACGGTGAAGACGACGAAGCCGAGGTTGTAGATCTTCACCCGGCCGTACATGTCACCCAGCCGACCGAACATCACCACCAACACCGCGGATGCGAGCAGAAAGCCCATGAGCAGCCACAACAGGTAGCTGACATTGCCCGGTGCCAACGGGTTCAGGTGGATGCCACGGAAGATTGCAGGCAAGGAAATGATCACGATCGACGAGTTGATCGTCGCCATGAGGACGCCGAGCGTCGTATTCGAGAGCGCAATCCACTTGTAGTGCGGGTGGTCGCGGTCGACGCGCAGTCGACGTCTGATGGTCGAGACGTCGCCGGCGTCCGCCTGGGGTTCTTCGAGCACAGGGACAGCCATGTCGACCGACTTTAGTTGCGTAATGCTAACTAATCAATTTGGGCAGGTTTGTCGGTGGTCGCACATAGCGTCGACGCATGGAGACAGACCCGACAATGGCAGCGATCATGCAGGCGGTTACGTCCAGCCGAGCCGGTGATCAGACTGGCGCGCGGACGACACTGCTCGACCTCTGGCACACCATCGGTCCGCACGGTGATCCACTGCACCGCTGCACGCTCGCGCATTATCTGGCGGATCTGTACGACGATCCGGCGGAGGCTCTCGCGTGGGACGTCCGCGCACTCGACGCCGCCGACGGGCTGAGCAACGAACGTGCCGGCGAGTACCACGCATCGCTCGACGTCCGCGGGTTCTATCCGTCACTGCACCTGAACTTGGCCGACAACTATCGCCGACTGGGGTCGTTCGAGGCTGCGCAGCGCGAGATCGATGCCGCTCGGCGCTGCCTGGACGTCCTCGCCGACGACGCCTACGGCACCATCGTGCGAGACGGCGTCGCAGGCGTCGCGGCGGCGATCGAGGCCAGATCGACCGACCGCCGACACTGACTCACTTCGGGCACCAGATCGGCGACTTCGCGGTAGTTTTACGGACTCCGCGCACCCCATAGGGACCGCGAAGTCAGCAAAACCATCGCGAGGTGGGAGCGATTAGACCGGGATGCACACATTCTGATATTCGGGATGTTCGGCGACGAATCGCTGCACGTAACTGCAGACCGGCCTGACTTTCCAGCCGTATTCCCGCGCGCGATCGAGCGCCCCTTTGACGATCACGCCCGCGAGACCGCGGTGACCGAAATCCTCGGTGATCACCGTGTGCATGAACGACACGACCGGCCGGTGCGGCGTTCGCGGTCGGCCGGTTTCGTATTCGTAATACCCGATGATCCCGACCAAGTCGCCGTTCAATCGCAACTCGAATCGGTTCTGACCTGCATTGTCCGTAACTTCGACGCTGGGCGAACCTGCTAGCACGACACCTCCATGACCCTCTACCCGCCACAGCGCTGTGATGTACCTCACCATTTAATAGGTGATTGGAGCGCCTGTCACCCACCGAGTTGCAACTACTGCGTTAAGGTCGCGAACGGACAACTACACAACACACGGGGGCTCGCACCAGCGGGCTGAGAGGACGGCTAGGGCCGTCGACCGTATGAACCTGACCGGGTAATGCCGGCGTAGGGAGGATACGAAATGCTCGATAAAAACGTGCGCGACACATCTGTCTCCGAGAGCACAGTCACGACCGGCCCGATCGAGGGCAGCCACAAACATTACGTCGACATCGACGGACTGACCGTGCCCGTTCGTCGGGTCGAGCTGACCAATGGCGACCACTTCGATCTGTACGACACGTCGGGTCCGTACACGGACTCGACCGCGACGATCGATCTCGACGCCGGACTGCCGAAATTGCGGGACCAGTGGACCAAACCCGATCCCGTCGACGGCGCCGCGACCCAACTTGCTTGGGCACGCGCGGGCATCATCACCGCAGAGATGCGGTATATCGCTGCCCGCGAGGGACTTCCGGTCGAATTGGTGCGCGATGAGGTTGCCGCCGGGCGGGCTGTGATCCCCGCCAACCATCGCCATCCAGAGGCGGAACCGATGATCATCGGTAAGCGGTTCTTGGTGAAAGTCAATGCGAACATAGGCAATTCAGCCGTGACGTCATCGATCGCCGAGGAGGTCGAGAAGATGGTGTGGGCCAGCCGCTGGGGCGCCGATACCATCATGGACCTGTCGACCGGCAAGAATATCCACGAGACGCGTGAATGGATCATGCGCAATTCACCGGTGCCGATCGGCACGGTCCCGATCTATCAGGCACTGGAGAAGGTCAACGGCGACCCGACCGCCCTGACGTGGGAGATCTACCGCGACACCGTGATCGAGCAATGCGAGCAGGGTGTCGACTACATGACCGTGCACGCCGGCGTGCTGCTGCGGTACGTGCCGTTAACGGCCAAGCGGGTCACCGGCATCGTCTCGCGCGGTGGCTCGATCATGGCAGCGTGGTGCCTGGCCCATCATCGAGAATCGTTCTTGTACACCCACTTCGAAGAGATCTGCCAGATCCTGCGGCGGTACGACGTGACGTTCTCTCTCGGCGACGGACTGCGCCCAGGATCAATCGCCGACGCCAACGACGCCGCTCAGTTCGCCGAACTGCGCACCCTCGGCGAACTCACGAAGATCGCGAAATCCTATGGCGTGCAAGTGATGATCGAGGGTCCTGGCCATGTCCCGATGCACAAGATCGTCGAGAATGTGCGGCTGGAAGAAGAACTGTGCGAGGAAGCGCCGTTCTACACCCTCGGACCGCTCGCCACCGACATCGCACCTGCCTACGACCACATCACGTCCGCGATCGGCGCGGCGATCATCGCCCAGGCCGGGACTGCGATGCTGTGTTACGTCACGCCCAAGGAGCACCTCGGACTGCCGAACCGCGACGACGTCAAGGTCGGTGTGATCACGTACAAGATCGCTGCGCACGCCGCCGACCTCGCCAAGCAACACCCACATGCACAAGAGCGAGACGACGAATTGTCCAAGGCGCGCTTCGAGTTTCGGTGGCACGACCAGTTCGCGCTGTCACTCGATCCCGATACCGCCCGCTCGTACCACGACGAAACGCTGCCTGCCGAGCCCGCCAAGTCCGCACACTTCTGCTCGATGTGCGGCCCGAAGTTCTGCTCGATGCGGATCAGCGCGGACGTCCGCGAGTACGCCGAGCGCAACGGCTTGACGGATGTCGATGCGATCGAGGCGGGAATGGCTGCGAAGTCGGAAGAGTTCGTCGAGGCAGGTTCGAAGGTCTACCTGCCCGTTGTCTGATTCGAAACGTTAGGGTCCGATCGTGAATCTGCTGCCACTGCCGCCGAACGGCACCACCCCGCTCCGTGTGCTCACGATCGCGGGGACCGACTCCGGCGGCGGGGCGGGGATTCAAGCCGATTCCCGCACCATGGCGTTGTGCGGCGTGCATGCCCTCGTTGCCGTCGCCGCGGTGACGGTCCAGAACTCGTTGGGTGTCAGCGGCTTTCACGAGATTCCGCCGCACATCGTCGCCGACCAGGTGCGTTCGGTCGCCACTGATATCGGTGTCGGCGCCGCGAAGACGGGCATGCTGGCGTCGAGCGCGATCATCGAGGCGGTGGCGGGCGTGTGCAACGAGGTCGGGATCGGGCGGAGTGGAACCGTTCCCCTCGTGGTCGACCCCGTCTGCGCGTCGATGCACGGCGACCCGCTCCTGCACCCAGAGGCGCTCGATGCAGTTCGGCACACCCTGATTCCGCTGGCCACGATCGTCACACCGAACCTCGACGAGGTCCGGTTGATCACAGGGATCGACGTGGTCGACGACGCGACCGCCCGCCAAGCCGCCCAGTCGCTGCACGCTCTGGGTGCGCAATGGGCTTTGGTCAAAGGCGGGCACCTGCGCACGTCCACCGAAAGTCGCGACATCTTGTTCGACGGCGATCGTTTTCTCGAGTTCACCAGCACGAGAATCGACACCGGAAACGATCACGGCGGTGGCGACACCCTTGCTGCGGCAATCGCATGCGCGTTGGCGAACGGCTACGACGTACCGAACGCCGTCGAATTCGGCAAGGAGTGGGTTACGCGGTGTCTGGAAGCTGCCTACGATCTCGGCGCCGGCCACGGACCGGTGTCGCCGCTATGGCGGCTGCACGAGTAGATCGTGCACGAGTAGCTACAGGGGCTTGAGGGCGAAGATCCGCAGGTCCTCCGGAACGCCCGAAAGCGGGGCGGCGAAGAAGCTGCGGCGGTACGGCTTGATCGTGAAGCCCAGCTGTTCCAGGGTGTCTGGGCGCAGTGATTGCAGCGTGTTTGCGGAGATCATGGTGTTGCCGTTGCCGCCGGCCTCCATGACGCGTGCCGCGATCGTCACGTCCACCCCCAGCCAGTCGCCGCCGATTTCCTTCGGGGCGCCGGTATGAATCCCCACTCGCATCTGCGGTTTGAAGCCCGCCACCTCGACGTGCTCGAGATGCTCTCTCGCGACGACGACCGCCTGGACCGCGCGATCGGCCGACGTGAACACGGCCATGAGTCCGTCGCCCATGCGTTTCACCACGTGCCCGCCGCGTTCGACGATCGGCGGTTCGATCGCCTTCGCAACGCCGCGCAGCAACTCCAGAGTTGCGTCGTCGCCCGCGCCGAGGGACCAACTGGAGAATCCGACCAGATCCGTGAAGACGATAGTGACCTCACGGCTACCTTTGCCGCGACCGACTCGTTCGAGGCCTGCTTGCCAGACCTGGAGCGCCCCGAGACCGAGTTCCCGTGCGACACCGCCTTCGTCGCCGACCAGCCGGTCCGCCGCGCGGGCCACGGCGGACGCGCCGCCAGGGCCTGCGGTCGAGAGTGGATCACCGAAACCGGGATCACCGGGCAGCAACGACCGAAAGCGACGAATCGCCGCGATCAACGTGGGCCTGCGATTGGCCTCTTCCAACCACTCAGCAAACCCACGGCGACCTGCATTTTTGACCGCGCTCGACCCACCTTGCGCGTCGGCGACGGGGTGCGGTTCCCGTTCGCCGATGGGTCTGTCGGCCACCGGACGAGCGTATATCAGCGCACCGTCAGGTGACTTGTTACTTGTCATCGCCCCGCGCCGATGCACGGTCGGCGCGCGACGGCACGCCGTTCGGGCCTTCGATCGACAAGGCGTACGTCGCGACGGAGTACGCCACCGCGTCGCCATTGCGACCGAAAACTTCGCGGTTCACATTAGCTAGAGTGTCGCCAGGCGCATGGTAGTTAGGGTCGAACGGCTTGTCAGCCTCCCCGCCCCATTTGGCCGCCTCAGCTGCGGACTTGATCTCTTCCGCGCCGGAGAACACCCCACCCGAGGGGATCTTGTGTTCGATGAACGGGCCGTAATCCGAGCGGCCGTCGAAATCGGTTCCGTCGGGCGTGACACCTTCGCGCAAGAGAAACGAGTTGAAGACCCGCTCGATCGCCGCGGAACCATCCGGACCTGCCGGCTCGCCGAGCTTGTCGGAATTATCACCGTCGTAGGTCAGATACCCAGGGTTCGGCGATCCAAGCATGTCGAAGTTCAGGTACATCGCAATGTCGAGTCGTTGATCGGGACTCAGGTGGTCCACATAGTCGGTCGAGCCGAGCAGACCGAGCTCTTCCCCACCCCACCACGCGAAGCGGACCGCGTTCGCCACGTTCGGCTCGCTGCCCAATTGGAGGGCAGTCTCGAGTACGGCCGCACTGCCGGTTCCGTTGTCGTTGATGCCAGGGCCCTCAGGGACGCTGTCGAGATGCGCCCCGACCATGATCACGTTGTCGGCCGAGCCGGTCTTGGTCTGGGCGATGATGTTCTTCGACTTGAGGGTCGTGGACTTCGAATCGATCGCGAGTGTTGCTTCACCGCTGCCGACAAGGGCGTCTACGTCTTTGTCGCTGATCGCCGCGGTCGGGAGCTTTGCCGAGTTGTCTTCGCCGAGAGTGCCGACGCGGATGTCGTCTCCGGCGACGACGACAAGTAGGGCAACGGCGCCGTGTTCGGCGGCAAGCTTTTCCTTGGCGGCGAACGTACAGTCGCCGCGGTGGACGAGCGCGATCGCACCGCGGACGTCGATTCCGTCGTAATCGGTCGCGTCGCAACCAGGCTTGTCCCCGGTCGGAAGAACCGCCAGGCGGCCCCGCACACCGTCCTTCGGTGTGGCGGGCGAATAGCCGAGCGCCGAAATCTTGAAATCGCGGTCGCCGGCCTTCAGGCTCTCTCCGTTCACCTCGAAATCGTGGATGTCGAACTCCGGGGTCTGGACGTCGAAACCCTTCTCTTTCAACTTCGATGTGACATACGCAACGCTCGCGTCGTAGCCCGTCGTCCCGGCAGCGCGATTGCCACCGTTCTCACGTGCGATCTTGTCGAGTGCGTCCAGGTGCGCGACCATCGCGTCGGTCGTGACAGCGGCAGCAAGCCCGTCGGGGGTGAGCGGTGCCGATTGCTCGTCGGACGAACTACAACCCGCCGCGACCAGCGCAAATGCCACAGCCGAGATGGCGATGCGTGCTGCCGTCTTCATCGATTGGTTCCCTCCCGCTACAAACCAACACATTACCTACATACGGCGGGCGGCCCGACGCAGTTCAGCGTCGGGCCGCACGCACGAGTAACGGTCAGGCGTCGCGCTTGTTGACGACGAACACAGCCGCGCCGAGGATCACGAAGACGAACACCGCGAAGTAGACGAGGCTGCCCCACGGTCCCCAGTGGAAGTCGATCCCGTTGTCGCCGCTCAGGAAGTTGTTCGCATTCTGAAAAGGCAGGAACGCCTGGATCTTTCGCCCGACATTGCCGAACAGTCCGAACAACGACTCGATCAGCAACGGCCACAGGACGAGCAGCGAGATCGCGCCTGCGGACTGCCGCAACAGGACGCCGATTGCAATCGCCAGAGTGACGCACAGGAAGGCGTAGATCGGTACTCCGTAGATGCCGCGCCAATCCGCTTCGCTCGACAACGTCAGCGCCTGCTGGGCTTCGGAGTTCGCGACGAGGCCCGCGATGATGTACGCACCGAAGGCCAGTGCGGTTGTGAGGACTGCGCCGAAGAAACCGACGATCGCCACCTTTGCAACCACGACGGTCGTCCGCTTGGGCACCGCCTGGAAGGACGTCTTCAGCGTGCCGAACCGGTACTCGCTCGTGACGACGAGAGCCGCCAGGATCATGAGGACCATGACGCCGAATCCGGTGATTCCACTCGATGCGGTCCCGGTGGTCAGGCCTGGGAAGCCGCCCGCTTGGTCCGGATGCGCGACCGCCTGATTGGCGAACACACCCATCAATGCGGCGAAGCCGAGGCCGAGCGCAATGATGATGACCGTGCACCACAACGGCGACCTGGTCGATGTGATCTTGATACGTTCTGCAGCCAATACGCCCATCAGAGCGCACCTCCCATTACTTCTTGAAAGTCTTCGCCGTGGTACTGGACGTCGCCGCCCGTGAGCTTCATGAATGCCTCTTCGAGTGAGGCGCGTTGCGGCGCAAGCTCGTACAGCGTGATTGCGTTCTCGCCCGCAAGCCGGCCGACGTCGTCGGACGTGGTTCCGAGAACCGACAGCGCCGGTCCGTCTTCGCCGATGCCGTCTTCGCGAACGGTCAGTCCGCGCGAGGTCAGCAGGCTGCGAAGCAGGTCGAGCTGAGGGCTGCGCACCCGGACCGTCGACTCCGACGAACGTTCGATGAACTCGCCGACCGTGGAGTCCGAGATCAAACGGCCGCGGCCGATGACGACGAGATGCTCAGCGGTCTGGGCCATTTCGGACAGCAAGTGGCTGGACACCAGGACCGTGCGGCCCTCGGCTGCCAAGCGCTGCATGAACTTTCGGATCCAGACGATGCCTTCCGGGTCTAGGCCGTTGACCGGCTCGTCGAACAGCAGTACCTGCGGGTCCCCCAACAACGCGCCCGCAAGCCCGAGCCGCTGCGACATACCGAGTGAGAAGCCACCCGCCTGCTTGCCTGCGACCTCGCTCAGCCCGACCAAGCGCAACACCTCGTCGACGCGGGATTTCGGGATGCCGTTGGACGCGGCCATCCACTGCAAATGGGCCCGCGCCGATCGGTTCGGGTGCACCCAACGGGCATCGAGCAACGCGCCGACCTGGCGCAGTGGGTTCGTCAGTTCGGCATACGGCTTGCCGTTGACGAGTGCGACGCCGGAGGTCGGGCGGTCGAGCCCGAGAATCATCCGCATCGTGGTCGATTTGCCTGCACCGTTCGGTCCGAGGAAGCCGGTCACGTGGCCCGGTTGGACGGTGAACGATAGATCTTCGACGGCCGCTGTCGCCCCGAAGTGTTTGGTCAATCCCCTCAATTCGATCATGTGACCAGGATGCCGGAGATCGTTAGCAGGCACATCGACCGGAGGTCGCGACTCGGGTCATCCTTAAGGATGACCCCCAGGCACCGAAGGGGTCGCTACGTCACCCCTTCGGTTGATGTTCCACAGGGGGTCGATCGGCGAAGTTTAAGCGTAGAAGAAACACTCGCTCGAACAGGAGCCGGCAATGCCGAACCCCCCTACTTCACGTCTGGCACCGGACGGAGTCGCGGCCGCGACCGCTGACTGCACACTCACCAACATCGATTTGTACCGCTGGTCGAATCGGCTCACGCGAGTACTGGCCGATCACGGCGTCGTGAGCGGGAGTCGGGTCGCAATCGTGCTGGACCACTCGATCGAGTCGATGGTCGCCAGCGTGGCGGTCGCCAAGATCGGCGCGCGCGAAATCGCCGTCGATCCACGCACTCCTCGAGCGAACTGGAATCGAGCCCTCGCAGCTACGACTGTCGGGGTGACGACGAGGGCGCATCGCGAACGCCTGTCCGACGCGGTCTGCTGGCTGGTGCTCGACGACAGGGCAACCGTCATCAGATACAAGACAGTCTCCGACGAATCCGTCGCCGAATTCGAGCTTCGCCGCTCCACCCCGATATCCGCTTAGGGACGCAACTACCTGCCTGGTGGGTGCGATCCGACCAGGCGCATCCACGTAGCCCACTACTCGTTTCCTACCGATTCGCTGCTCATACGCTGGCGAAGACGGCTGATTCGCCGCCGGAACGCGCCGGCAGACAGCGAGGTCACACATGCACGAACAATTCCGGGCGTCGATCGACAGCTCGTCAAACCTATTGGGTGCCAACATTTTCCCCCTCTCTGCAGCGCAGCGCGGCATTTGGTTCGCGCAACATGTGGCTGGCGCAGCGCCGATATCGATCGCGCAATACGTCGACATATCGGGGCAACTCGACATCGATGCGCTGACGGCGGCAACCCGTCAGGCGGGCAGGGAGTTCGGCACCGGCTACCTCCGATTGGTGGAGTTCGACGGGGTGCCGTATCAGGTCGTCGACGAAACCCTCGACGACGAGCCCGCATTGCACGATTTCCGTGGCGATCGGGATCCGGTGGCCGCAGCACACGCCTGGATGGACGCCGAGTACTCGGCGCCGCTGGACCTATTGCGCGATCGTCTCGTGAAGGCCGAACTCCTGCGGATCGGAGACGAACGCTGCTTCCTGTATTCCCGCATTCACCACATCGCGTTGGACGGGTACGCCGCGATGACGATGGTGCAGCGGATCGCCGCGCTGTACAACGCGCGAGTCAACGGGGAGCAAGAACCGCCCCGGCTCGCGGACGATCTGCTGTCGATCGTCGAATTCGATGCGGCGTACCGACGCTCGCCCCGTTTCGCGGCCGACGGTGAGTACTGGCGCGAACACCTCGCGGGATTGCCCGAGGTCGTCAGTCTTGCCAGCGGCCGAGCCCCAGTGCATTCCCATCCGCGCCGCGTCAGTGCAGAATTGCCTGCCGAGACGTCCGCCCTGCTCGACGCGCTGGTCGCAGCCTCGAATTCCAGCGTCGCGGTCGTCATCGTCGCGGCGTTCGGCACCTACATGTCACGCATGACTGGGCACTCCGACATCACCCTGAGTTTGCCGGTGTCCGGCCGAACCACTGCTTCCCTGCGACGGTCCGGCGGCATGGTCGCCAACGTCGTGCCACTGCGCGTGACTCTCGACCGAACCACCACAATCGGGCACCTGGTCCGGACCGCGCAGAGCGAGTTGACCGGCGCGCTGCGCCGACAGCGTTATCGCCAGGAAGACATCATGCGCGACCTCGGCTACGCGCGCGACAACACGGCGTCGTTCGGACCATCGGTCAACATCATGGCGTTCGACGCTCGGATCGAATTGGGCAAGTCCGTCGGCACGCTGCACGTGTTGACCTCCGGCCTGATCGAGGACCTGTTCGTCAACCTGTATCCCGGGATCGGTGGGTCGAGCACCCATATCGACTTTCAAGCGAACCCCAACATGTACAGCGACGACGAGCTGCGTGGTCACCACGCCCGGTTCCTCGACTTCCTGCACGGATTTCTCGCGGCAGGTCTCGACTCCCCGCAGTCGTCGCTCGAACTCATGACCGGTCGAGAACGAGCCGAGCTCGTCCCAGCGTGGGGACGACAGTCCGAACCACCGTCCACACTTCCGACGATCTTGGAGAAAGCGGCTGCTCGGAATCGAGAACACCCAGCCCTGATCATGGGCGATACCGAGGTTACCTACGCGCAACTGGAACGCCGGTCGAATAGCCTCGCGAACGTCCTGCTCGACATGGGCGCTCGCCCGGAAACAACTGTTGCCGTTGCTCTTTCGCGATCGATCGAATCGATTTGCACACTGTGGGCGATCGCCAAGACCGGCGCGGCATTTCTGCCGGTCGACCCGACCTACCCCAGGGACCGGATCGAGCACATGCTCACCGATTCCGGCGTTCGGACGGGGGTCACCACCCGCGCGGACAGAGCCGGACTGCCGGACTCGGTCGAATGGCTCGTGATCGACGATTTCGCCACCATGCGAGCCATACGGATGAGCCCGGATACACCGATCACCGACGATCACCGAGGTGCATCGATACACCTCGATCACGCCGCGTACATGATCTACACATCGGGCTCGACGGGGAAACCCAAGGGCGTAGTCGTGACCCATCGCGGACTTGCCAACTTCGCCGCAGAGCAACGCGATCGCTACGTCGTCGACGCCTCCGCACGCGTTCTGCACGTGTCGTCACCCAGCTTCGATGCCTCCTTGTTGGAACTCCTCCTCGCCGTCGACGCAGGCGCGGCCCTCGTGATTGCGCCGAAGGACGTCTTCGCCGGGCCGCCGCTCCAGCAACTACTTGCCGACAAACGGATTTCACACGCGTTCATCACGCCTGCCGTTCTGGCCACTCTGGATCCGACCGCGCTGCCACAACTGCGCGTCCTCACCGTCGGCGGCGAGGCAGTGCCCACCGACCTGGTCCAGCGCTGGACACCCGGCCGGCAGTTCCATATCTGCTATGGGCCGACGGAAACGGTCATCGTCGTGCTGATCAGCAGCGCCCTTGGCGTGGCCGATCCAGTGAACCTCGGTGGACCGATCCGCGGCGTGGCGGCGGTCGTCCTCGACGAATGGCTGCAGCCGGTTCCTGTCGGCGCACCCGGCGAGCTCTACATCATGGGTGTTCAGCTCGCCCGGGGCTATCACCGTCGTCCGGCGTTGACCGCCGCACGATTCGTGGCGAACCCGTTCGGCGCTCCGGGTAGTCGGCTCTATCGGACCGGCGACGTTGTGCGCTGGAGTCGGCCGGGAACTCTGGAATACATGGGCCGCAGCGATTTTCAAGTCAAGATTCGCGGTCTCCGGATCGAACTTGGTGAGATCGACGCGGTGCTGATGCGTGACGACAGTATTTCTTTCGCATTGACCCGCTCGGTGCAGACCCCCTCCGGGGGAACAGTTCTCGCGGCGTATGTACAGCCGAATGCGAACACCGCCGTCGACGTCGGCCGATTGAAGAGTTACGTCGCCCAGTTCCTTCCCGAGTACATGGTGCCCGGGTCGATAACCGTCCTCGATTCGTTCCCCCTCACTCCAGTCGGCAAGGTCGACCGCACTGCTCTTCCTGCACCAGATTTCACGGCTCAGAGCGCTACCGCACGTCCGCCGACGACTCCGCGCGAGGAAGTCCTCGTCGCACTCTTTGCCGAATTGCTCGCCGTCGAGTCTGTCGGTGTCGACGACAGCTTCTTCGCCCTCGGGGGCGACAGCATCCTGTCGATCCAGCTCGTGGCCCGCGCAAAGGCTGCCGGCGTAAACATCACGGCGCGCGACGTATTCGAACGAAAGACCGTCGCCGCCATCGCGGCTGTTGCAACCGACGCTCAGGCCCAAGAGAAATTGGAAGAGCTGGAAGGCGGCGGTATCGGTCCAGTCGCGATGACGCCCGTCATCGCAACAATGCTCGCTCGAGGCGGACCGATCGATCGCTTCAGTCAGGCAGTACTCGTTCGGGTGCCTGCCGATCTCGACCCCGAGATCCTCACAACTGCACTACAGGCGGTAATCGACCACCATGATGTGCTGCGTGCACAGCTCGCCGACGGCCCCGCTGGAACTCGGCAGCTCGAGTGCCGCTTACCGGGAACAGTCGTTGCCGCAGATCTGTTCAGCCACATCGTGGTTGGAGCAGATGAGACATCGGATGCTGTTGCCGAGAGGGAATTACACGCTGCCGCAGATCGATTGGACCCAGCGGCGGGCACGATGTTGCAAGCGATCTGCATGTCGCAACCTGGCCTCGACGGCCTACTGTGGCTGGTGATTCACCATCTCGCGGTCGACGGCGTGTCCTGGCGAATCCTTCTGCCCGACTTGGTGACTGCATGGTCGATGGCAGCGAACGGCACGCCTGCGATGCTCGGCGAGGTCGGGACGTCGTATCGACGATGGGCCCATGCATTGACCGAGACCGCGCACGACGCACGGCGCGTCGAAGAACTGCAGCGCTGGCGGCAGGTCGCGCAGGCCGAAGACCCCACTCTCGGTGCTCGCGCGATCGATCCAGCCGTCGACACAGTAGCGACTGCTGCCGAATTCACGGTCACTCTCGACACGGCGACGGCGAGCAGTGTGCTCACCACCGTCGCCGACAAATTCCACTGCAGCGCCGACGTTGGAATGCTTGCGGCACTTGCGATCGCCGTCGCACGGTGGCGCCGACAGCGCGGCTGCGACGGCGACTCGGTGGTACTGAACCTCGAAGGTCATGGACGCGAAGAGGGAATCGCTGCAGGCGCGGACCTGTCGCGCACCGTCGGGTGGTTCACCACGATCTATCCGGTTGCATTGCGCTGCAACGACATCGTCGCCGGCAATGGATCCGACAGCGGGCTGGACGCCGCGATCAAGGCGGTCAAAGAGCAACTTCGCGAGATGCCCGACCGCGGCATCGGATTCGGCCTGCTGCGCCACCTGAACGCCCACACGGCGGAGTCCCTCGCAGGCCACCGCGAACCTCAGATCAGCTTCAACTATCTCGGCCGAACCGGTGCCGGTGGCGGCGACGGGGTCTGGCTGCCGATCCGATTCGCCGCGACGCGCGACGCCGCGATGCCGTTGCCTGCGGTGCTCGATATCAACGCACTGACTCGCGACACCACGGCAGGCCCCGAGCTAGACGTGACGATCACCTACGCGTCGAAGCTCTTGGACGAGAACGATGTACGCGAGCTCGTTCGGATCTGGGTCGAGGTCTTGCAGGCCGTCGCCGTTCGAGCTGCCGTTCCCGGTGCCGGTGGCCACAGCCCGTCGGACTTCCCGTTGACCTCGGTCACCCAATCCGAGATCGACCGATGGGAAAAGCGCTATCCGGCACTGACCGACGTCTGGCCGCTTTCCCCGCTGCAGTTCGGCATGCTCTTCCACGCGCTCTACGACACCGAGACTGCCGACGACTACACGGTCCAGGTCCGGATGACCGTGAGCGGTCCAGTCGATTCTGCCCGCATTCGCCGAGCGGCACAGCAACTCGTCGATCGCCACGAAATTCTGCGCGCTGCATTCGTGGAGACGGATTCGGGACCGCGCCAGGTCGTCGTCGCCCATGCGGAAATCGATTGTCGTGAAATAGATCTCACCCATATTGTCGACGACGAGGAGCGTGCCGACGCTGCCGCCCAGGCGATTGCCAGCGACAAGGCAACGCGCTTCGACCTCTCCCGGGCACCGCTTCTCCGCGTCACCTTGATTCGCACGGGCTCCGACCAGCATCAGCTACTGATGACCAACCACCACGTGGTGTTGGATGGCTGGTCGACGCCGTTGCTCGTGCAGGAGTTGTTGCTCCTGTACGCCGATGTGCCTGCGGCACACTTGACACCGGCTCGTTCGTATTCCGAGTACCTGTCCTGGCTGAGCAAACAAGACCCCGAAGAATCGAGAGCGCCTTGGCTGCAGTCACTTTCCGGCGTGGAAGCCCCGACCCGAGCAGTGCGCAGACTGGCACGCATCGAGTCGACCCAGACCGGAAGGGTCTCGACCGACGTTGGCGCAGACACGATCGCCGCTATCGGGGCTCTCGCGCGCGACTACAGCGTGACACCTAACACGGCCATTCAGACGGCGTGGGCGATCGCGCTGTCCACCTTGACCGGTCGCAACGACGTCGTGTTCGGCGGCACAGTGTCCGGGCGGCCGCCGCAACTGGCCGGCGTGGAGTCCATGATCGGCCTCTTCATCAACACAGTTCCGGTACGGGTGACACTGGATCCGCGCGAAACCGTCGCGCAACTATTGGTTCGCGTCCAGCACGAACAATCCGCGGTCCGCGAGGTCCAACACGTCGGTCTCGCCGAGATCCATCGGGAACTCGGACTTCCCGAACTGTTCGATACGTTGACGGTGTACGAGTCCTATCCCGTCGACAAAGGTGCGCTGGGGCGTTCGCTCGAGGTTGCCGGCATGCAGGTGCTCGATATCGAGATCGACGATGCGACGCCGTACCCGTTGAGCCTGATGGCAATTCCGGCCAAAACCAGCGGGATTGCGGGCGGTGAATCCCTGAAGTTGTTGCTCAAGTACGCCGCAGACGAGTTCGACGACGGCGCAGCACACGAGCTTTTGACGCGATATCTCCGGCTTCTCGACGATCTCACGCGAAACCCGCATGCCCGCGTCGGATCGCTGCAACCGTCCAGCTCTGCCGAACGTTCGACTCTCGCACCGGTTTCCGGCATGCCGCAGGCAGAGCCGGCGACGCTGCCCATGCTTCTGCGCACTGCGGCAACTATCGACCCCGACGCAGTCGCGGTGTCGTCGGGCGACCACGACCTCACCTACCGTGAGATCGACAGCTGGTCCAATCGTCTCGCCCGCGTGCTGCTCCGGCACGGCGCCGGACCGGAAAAGTTCGTCGTTATCGCGCTGACCCGGTCGGTCTAGTCGATCGTCGCCGTGTGGGCTGTCGCGAAAACCGGTGCGGCATTTCTTCCGATCGATCCGAACTACCCGCCCGACCGGATCGAGCACATGGTGACGGACTCTCGCGCATCGGTGGGCGTGACGGTCCTGAACGAAGGAGCCAACCTCCCGGCAACGATCGACTGGTTGTTGCTCGACGACATCGCAACGATCCGACGGACCATGACGGTCAGCGACGAACCGCTCACCGATTCCGACCGCGCACCGATTCACCTCGATCAGACGGCGTACGTCATCTACACCTCGGGCTCGACCGGAAAGCCGAAAGGCGTTGTCGTGTCCCATCGCGGCCTGGCCAACTTCACAGCTGAGCAACGTGAGCGCTATTCCGTCGACGCGGAGTCGCGCGTGCTGCATGTCGCGTCGCCGAGCTTCGACGCGATGATGCTCGAATTCTTGATGGCGGTCGGCGCTGGTGCCACACTGATCGTTTCGCCGCCCGATGTCTACGCAGGCCACTACCTGCAGCAACTGATCGACGACCGGCGGGTGTCGCACGCATTCATCACGCCCGGTGTGCTTTCGACGCTCGACCCTTTCGCGACCCCTACCTTGCGGACGTTGGTGGCAGGTGGCGAGGCGGTGCCGGCCGAACTGGTCCAGCGTTGGGCCCCAGGCCGTAACCTGCACAACGGTTACGGACCGACGGAGACCATCATCATGGTGGCAATCAGCCACGCGATGGACCCGAACGAACCGGTCACGATCGGCGGCCCAATTCGCGGCGTCGAGGCTGTCGTGCTCGACGCCTGGCTGCGCCCGGTGCCACTCGGCATAGCCGGCGAGCTCTACATCGGCGGCGCGCAGCTCGCCCGCGGGTACCACGACCGACCAGAACTCACCGCCGATCGGTTCGTCGCGAATCCTTTCGGAAAGCCCGGTGCACGGCTTTACCGAACAGGGGATGTCGTGCGCTGGATCATGGCATCGAGCGGCGATCTCGAGCTGGAGTATCTGGGGCGCACCGACTTTCAAGTCAAGATTCGCGGCTTGCGAATCGAATTGGGGGAAATCGACGCCGTCCTTTCTGCGGGCAACGACCTCGAGTACGCCGCCACACTCGGCCTGCGCGGCCCGGCGGGGTCCACCGTTCTCGTGTCGTATGTCGTGCCCGCCTCGGGAGCCGCCGTCGATCCCGATCAGTTACGCGAACGAGTCGCAGCGGCGGTACCCGGCTACATGGTTCCGTCGGGTGTCATCGTCCTCGACGCGGTGCCGTTGACACCGGTCGGCAAACTCGACCGAAGCGCACTGCCGATGCCTGATTTCTCGGCTGGTCGCAGCCCATTCCTTGCGCCGCGAACACCTGCCGAAGAGTCGGTCGCTGCGGTGTTCGGAGAAGTGTTGAATCTCGACCGAGTCAGCATCAACGAATCCTTCTTCGATCTGGGTGGCAACTCGTTGCTTGCGACGAGAATCGTCGCCCGAATCAACGCGACGCTGGAATCGACTGTCTCACTGCGTGATCTGTTCGATGCCCCGACGGTAGCGCAGCTGGCCGCGCGGCTGCGACCGGCGTCGGATCGTCGCGACCGAACACAGCTCGTGGCCCGGACCCGACCAGAGCGGATTCCGCTTTCGGCGGCGCAGCAACGGATGTGGGTACTCAACCAGCTCGATACCGATTCCCCCGCCTACAACGTTGCGATTGCCCTGCGGCTCACCGGCAACCTCGATGTCGCGGCGCTCAACACTGCAATCGGCGACGTGATCGGCAGGCACGAAAGTCTGCGGACGATGTACCCGTCCGATGCCCTGGGTCCAGTTCAAGTGATCTTGGCGCCCGCCGCGGCGACGCCGGAGCTCACCGCGGTTACTGTCGCTGCGCGAGACGTGTTCGAACACGTTGCCGCGCTGGTAGGCACCGGATTCGATGTGACTGCGGGAGCACCGTTGCGCCTGGGACTGCTGCGCCTTGCACCGGATATCCATGTCGTTGTAGTCGTGGTCCACCACATCAGCACCGACGGCGTGTCGATGGCACCGCTCGGCGCAGATCTCATTGCGGCATACGCGGCTCGTGCCGAAGGTCTTACGCCCCAGTGGGAACAGTTGCCGGTGCAATATGCCGACTTCACCCTCTGGCAGAGCGACGTCCTCGGTGACGAGAACGACGACGAGTCGCTCGCTGCGCGACAGGTCCGGTTCTGGTCGGAAACCCTCGCGGATTTGCCCGAACGCCTGGAGTTGCCTACGGATAGGCCACGTCCGGCCGTTCAGACGATGCGCGGGGCGAGCATCGAGTTCAGCATCGACGCTGCAACGCACCGCAACGCAATGGAATTCGCTCAACAACGCAACACGAGCCTCTTCATGATCGTGCACACGGCGCTCGCCGTCGTACTGGGGCGACTGTCCGGAACCAGCGACATCACAGTTGGCACACCGGTCGCGGGCCGTTCGGAACAGGCCCTCGACAACGTGGTCGGGATGTTCGTGAACACGCTCGCGCTGCGCACAGTGATCGATGAGCAGGCCACTATTGCGGACCTGCTCTCGAACGTCCGCAATGTGGATCTCGATGCGTTCGCCAACGCCGACATCCCATTCGAGCGGATCGTCGTAGCGCTCGACCCCACCCGCTCCGCCTCGCATCACCCGATCTTCCAGGTCATGCTGTCCTTCGAGAACTTCGCCATACCCGTGGTCGAATTGCCTGGTCTCACAGTTCGACTCGAAGATCTTCGACGCGAAACCGAGCAATTCGATCTGTCCCTCGTATTGCGCGAGAACGCGGGCGGCCTGACCGGCTCGCTGAGCTATGCGACCGACCTCTTCGACGCGGCCACAGCCCGCGCCTTCACTGAACGCTTCGCCAGCGTTCTCGCCCAGGTCTGCACGCAGCCCGACCGACGGGTCGGCGCGCTCACCGTGCTTTCCAACACCGAACGCGAGGCATTGGTTCCCGCGCGCGGTCGAGATGGTCTGCCCGCTCGAACGTGGCCAGACCTATTGACTTCCGCTGTCGCATGCCACGCCGACGACCCAGCGCTGATCGCGGGTACCGAGACGCTGACCTATCGCGAGCTGGATGAACGGTCGAATCGGCTGGCGCGCGTACTCATCCGGGCCGGGGCGCGACCGGAGTCCATGGTCGCGGTTGCGCTACCTCGCTCGGTCGAGTCGGTCGTGACGATGTGGGCGGTCGCGAAGACGGGCGCTGTGTTCGTCCCTGTCGACCCGAATCATCCGGCCGAACGGATCGCTCACATCCTCGGCGATTCCGGCGCTCTTATCGGAGTGACCGCAGCAGGGTGGCGCGAACCCATCCCGGAAACTCTGGAGTGGGTCGTGCTCGACGATCCAGCCGTGCAGTCGACGTGCGCTGCGGCGGAAGCGACGCCGATCACCGACGACGACCGACGCAGTCCGCTACGGATAGAGCACTGCGCGTACATCATCTACACGTCCGGTTCGACCGGACTACCCAAGGGTGTCTGCGTAAGTCACCGCGGGCTCGCCAGCCTGGTCGCGAGCTCGGCCGCTGCCCGCGCTGCGGCTCTGCCGCCGTTCCGGATCACCCACCTCAGCTCACCGGTCTTCGATGTGTCGGTGGAGGAGCTGCTTGTCGGTTTCGCCGCCGGCGCGACCTCTGTCATCGTGCCCACGTCTGCGTACGCGGGTCCAGAGCTCGCCGAAGTACTTGTCGGACAACATGTAACGCATCTCGATGTGACGCCGGGTGTGCTCGCAACCCTCGACCCCGACGACGTCGCGGACCTGCGATCGGTGGTGGTCGGCGGCGACGTCTGCCCACCCGACCTGGTGGCCAAGTGGAGCGACCGCGTGCGGATGGTCAACGCATACGGACCGACGGAAACGACAATATCGGCGACCTACAGCGCACCGCTGTCGCTCCACGACTCGATCTCGATCGGCAGCCCAGCCGATGGAGTGTCCGCACTGGTCCTCGACCGGGCGTTGCGACCGGTTCCGGTCGGCGTCACGGGCGAACTCTATCTCGGCGGCGACGGACTGGCCCGCGGATATCACCGCCGTGCAGGACTTACAGCCGACCGGTTCGTTGCCGACCCGACCGGGAACGGGGACCGTATGTATCGAACCGGCGACCTGGTCCGTTGGAACCCCGACCACACACTGCACTACGTGGGCCGCAGTGACTTTCAAGTCAAGATTCGTGGTCAGCGCATCGAGCTCGGCGAGATCGATTCGGCACTGCTCGCACACCGCACGGTCGGCCAGGTCACGACCATCGGGCACACGAGCGCTGCGGGGAAGACTTCGCTGGTTGCGTACGCCGTCGCGGCAGAGAACGAATCGCCCGATTCTGCGGAACTGACCGAATGGCTGCGAGATCGCTTACCCAGCTACATGATTCCCGCGTCCATCATGATCATCGAAGCGATCCCGCTGACGCCGATCGGCAAGCTCGACCGCTCCGCATTGCCCGAACCCGTATTCGCGGTCGAGAGCGAGTATCGCTCGCCGCGAACACCTTTGGAAACAGCCTTGGCAGCCTTGTTCGCCGAGGTGCTCGGTCGCGAACGCGTCGGCATCGACGATTCGTTCTTCGCCCTCGGTGGGGATTCCATCATGGCGATTCAGCTGATGTCCCGGGCGAAGGCCCAAGGCCTGCGATTCAGCGCTCTGCAGATCTTCGAGCACCGAACAGTGGCCGAGCTGGCGACGGTGACCGATACCGCAGTAGTAGTTTCGCTCGAGGAACTGGAGGGCGGCGGCGTCGGATCGATGCCGATGACGCCCGTGGTTCGCTTCATGGTGGACGAGGGTGGCGGCTTCGACCGGTTCGTTCAGTCCGTGACCCTCGCTCTGCCCGTGGGGATTTCGCGACCAGATCTGGTCGCGACACTCACCGTCGTCATCGATCATCACGACATGCTGCGGTCGAGCCTGCGGCTCGAAGACGGGCAGTGGCAACTGGCGGCAGGACCGGCAGGCAGTGTCGTGGTCGACGACGTGGTCCATCGAGTCGAATTCGATGCCAAGATCGGTGCGCAGGAGCTACACGACCTGGCCGAGGCCGAACTCGATTCCGTCATGGATCGGCTGTCTCCTGCAAACGGCAATGTCCTGCAATGTGTCTGGCTCGATCCGGCGACACCCGACCGTGGCGGCATTCTTGTCGTCGCCGCGCATCATCTTGCCGTCGACGGCGTGACGTGGCGAATTCTGGTGCCGGACCTGCTGTCCGCATGGGGCCAATTGTCCTCGGGCGCAACACCGGTGCTCCCGGAACCGACCACGTCGATGCGGCGATGGGCACATGCGCTGGCGGACGAGGCGCACAAGCCCGATCGAGTGGCAGAACTTTCGTTGTGGCGCAGCATCATCGATGGTCCTGACCCGCTCGTCGGCGGACGCGACCTCGACCCCGCGGTAGATCTGGCAAGCACGGTCCAGACGGTCACCGTCGAGGTGTCCGCGGAAATCACCGACGCCCTGCTGACCCGGCTACCCGCCGCCTTCCACGGCGGGGTCAACGACGGGCTGCTGACCGCGCTGACGTTGGCATTGCTGACATGGCGGGGGCGGCGCGGAGTGACCGAAGCCTCGGCACTGATCCGCCTCGAAGGGCACGGTCGCGAAGACGCCGTCCTCCCCGGCGCAGACACCTCGCGGACGGCGGGTTGGTTCACCACGCTCTTCCCGATCCGGCTCGATCTCCGCGACATCGATACCGACGAGGCATGGTCAGGCGGCTCGGCGATGAACAATGCGATAAAGGCCGTCAAGGAGCAACTACGTGCGGTGCCAGACAAGGGAATCGGCTACGGCCTGCTGCGTTGCCTCAACGAGGAGACCGCTCCACAGTTGCCACATCGGCTACCCGGCCAGATCAGTTTCAACTACCTCGGCCGCGTCGGCGCAGCCGAAATGCCCGAGGGCTTAGCAGGACTCGGCTGGCTTCCGACCGACGAACTCGGCGACCTTGCGCTCCGCATGAATCACGACATGCCGGCAGCCGCCGTGATCGATGTCAATGCCATGGTCAAGGGCGACCGCCTTTCCGCCCATTTCAGCTACCCGGAGACGTTGCTGGATCGTGGCGATGTCGACGAGTTCGCCGACCTGTGGCTGGCTGCCCTCGCTCAGGTCGCACGGCATGCGCAGTCATCGACAGCGGGCGGTCACACACCATCCGATTTCACCCTCGTCGACGTCGCGCAGCGCGATATCGAAGTGTGGGAAGCGCGTTATCCATCGTTGGACGACGTCTGGCCACTGTCACCGCTCCAGGCTGGACTGCTGTTCCATGGAATGCTCGCCGATTCGTCGGTCGACGCCTACGTCGTCCAGCTGGTTCTCACCCTTTTCGGAGACGTCGACAGTGCTCGACTTCGCGTCGCGGCGCAGGCGATGACGTCGCGGTATCCGAATCTTCATGCGGCATTCGTGGTCGACTCCAGCGGGCAATCGGTCCAGGTTGTCGGGCGAAACAGCGCGGTCCCGTGGGCGGAGCTGGATCTGCGCGACGTGGCCGGCGCCGATCGCGATGCGAGGTTCGCCGACATCGCAGCAGCAGACCACACCGCCGGCTTCGATTTCGCAGCTCCGCCGCTGATTCGATTCACCCTTGTACGGGTCGGCGAGACCGCCTGGAAGCTGATCGTCACAAACCATCACATCCTGATGGATGGCTGGTCCATGCCGCTGCTGATGCGCGACCTTCTCGTGCTGTACGCCACGCGAGGCGACACATCGGCCCTTCCTCCCGTCGCCTCGTACAAGACCTATCTCGCATGGCTCGCGGACTGGGATGCGACAACCTCGGTCCAGGCCTGGCGCGACGCGCTCGCAGGCATCGACGAGCCGACGCTCCTCGCCGCACCGAACCCAGAACGACGAAATTCCGGCACTGGCCGGATCGAGTTCGGCCTGAACGAGGAGCAGACGGTGGCAGCAACCGAGGTTGCCGCCCGGTTGGGCATAACGATGAACACCCTCGTCCAGTGCGCATGGGGCATTGTGCTCGGGCACGCTCTCGGTCGGGATGACGTCGTGTTCGGTGCGACAGTCTCGGGGCGGCCACCACAGCTGGCGGGAGTCGAATCCATGGTCGGCCTGTTCATCAACACCATTCCGGTCCGGATGCGTTTCGAGCCCAGCCACACCGTCGCCGCGTTGTTACGACAGGCGCAACACGATCAAGCGAAGCTGCTCGATCACCACTACCTGGGCCTCCCAGCGATTCACTCTGCAGTCGGCAGCGGCGCACAATTCGACACGCTGGTGGTCTACGAGTCCTATCCCGTCGACGCAGAAGGTCTCCGCCAGCAGGCTGCAGACATCGATGGCATGTCGGTCGGCGGAATCGAAGGCGGCGACACAACCCACTATCCGATGACCCTTGTCCTGCACAAGGACAACTGCCTCGAAGGCATTGCGACCTACGCCCTCGATCTTTTCGACGAGGTCTTTGCCGAGGCGATGGTCGATCGGCTGGTCCGTGTACTCGCCGCTGTTGTCGACGATCCCGAGGGCAGTGTCGGTGACATCGAGCTGATCACGAAGGCCGAACGCACAGAACTGGTTACGCGGGTCGGCGCCAATGGTTCGCCACCTGGTCTGCTCTCCGACCTGATCACACGGGCAGTAGAGCGAAATCCGGAAGGGATCGCGATTACGTTCGAAGGCGCATCGACGTCCTACCGCGCATTCGACGAAGCGTCCAATCAGCTGGCGCGAGTTCTTATCCAACGTGGAGTCGGACCCGAAGATGCTGTCGCGCTTGCTATTCCGCGCTCGACTGAATCAGTGGTGGCGCTCGCAGCAGTAGCCAAGTCAGGTGCCGCTTTCGTCCCGGTCGATCCAAAATACCCCTCGGAGCGGGTAGCCGACATGATCGCGGATTGTGGTGCGACGGTGGGATTTACGTTAACGAGCCTACGTCCGGAATTGCCCGATTCCGTATCCTGGATAGCGTTGGACGATCCGTCCTGCGTCGCTGCCGCAACGCTGTGCTCGGCAGCCCGGGTAACCGACGCCGACCGGATTCGGCCGTTGCGGCCGGCTCATCCGTCCTACGTCGTGTACACGTCCGGATCGACTGGGGTGCCGAAAGGCGTTGTGGTTACTCATGCCGGCCTACCGAACTTTTCCGCCGAGCAACGCGAGCGGTACACGGTGACGACAGAGTCACGCATCCTGCATTTCGCGTCTCCGTCGTTCGACGGCTCGGTACTCGAATTCTTGATGGCGATCGGTGCCGGCGCGACCTTGGTCGTCGCGCCGCCGACGATCTACGGCGGCGCAGATCTGTCCGCGTTCATCGCGCAGGAGCACGTGACGCATGCGTTCATCACAACTGCGGCGCTCTCCTCCATGGACCCGACGGGACTCGACTCGTTGCGAGTTGTCTGCACCGGGGGCGAAGCGTGCCCGCCAGATCTGGCAGCGCGGTGGGCAGGTACCGACGCCGCAGGGAGCAGGAATTTCTACAACGCCTACGGACCGACGGAGACGACGATCATCACGATGATCAGCAACCCGCTGACCGCGCAGTCACTCCTCACGATCGGCGGACCGATCCGTGGAACGCAGGCGTTGGTCCTCGACCGGCAGCTTCGCCCGGTTCCTCCGGGTGTGCCCGGTGAGCTGTACATCAGTGGAGTACAGCTGGCACGCGGCTATCGCGCGCGCCCGGAATTGAACGCCGCCCGGTTCGTTGCAAATCCGTTCGCGGTCGGTATCGGCGACCGAATGTACCGCACCGGCGACATCGTGCGCTGGACCGCGCGAGGTGAGTTGGAATTCATCGGACGCGCGGACTTCCAGGTGAAGCTTCGCGGCTTCCGTATCGAACTCGGTGAGATCGAGGCGGTGCTCGCCGCCCTGCCGACTGTCGGTCAGACCACGGTGATGGTCCGTTCCGACTCCGTGGCAGGCGATCAACTGGTGGGTTACCTCGTGCCGGCAACACCGGAGTGCGTTATCGACACGGCCGCAGTGCGCGCCGCGGTCGCCGAGAAACTGCCCGCGCATATGGTTCCAGCCGCATTGGTGGTCTTGAACTCGTTGCCGCTCAACATCAACGGCAAGGTAGACCGAAAGGCGCTGCCCGCCCCGGACTCGGGGACCCGCGAATACCGGGCGCCGTCTACCCCGCTGGAGCGGACCATTGCCGACGCATTCGCCGACACGCTCGGTGTCGAGCAGGTAGGTCTCGACGACTCGTTCTTCGAACTAGGCGGCAATTCATTGCTTGCGATGGCCGTGATCGGCAGATTGCGAAATGCCCTCGACACCCCCATTCCCGTGGTGTGGATCTTCGACGAACCAACGACGGCCGCTCTGTCGCGACGGATCGCCGCGTCCGACGGTAGTGAGAGTGACGCCGACAGCGGAGGTCTCGGAATGCAAGTCCTGCTTCCGATCCGGCTCGGCGGAGATCGCGAACCACTCGTTTGTATCCACCCCGCCTCTGGCATCGCGTGGTGTTATCAAGGCCTCGCGGAGACGGTGGACCCGGGACGGCCGATCTACGGACTGCAATCCCCCGATCTCAGCGGCGACGACAGCCCGCCCGCCTCGGTCATCGAGTTCGCTGATCGATACGTGCGCGAGATCCGGTCGATCCAACCCCACGGTCCGTATCACCTGTTGGGGTGGTCGTTCGGTGGCGTGATCGCACACGAGATTGCCGTGCGACTGCGCGAATTCGGTGAGGAGGTCGGGCTTCTCGCAATGCTCGACTCCGACTGGGGGTTGTACGACGACGTCGACTATCCGCCGATGTCTGCGGGCGACTTCGTGCACACGTTCGGCCCCAGTTTTGGCATCGACTTCGTTCCACCGCAATTGTCTGCGTCGGAAGTCGCGCGACTGATTGCCGATCGATTCGGACTGGACGACCAATTGCTCAGCGCCGCAACGCTCCAGCGGATAACCGATGCGTACAACCGGACCGCACAGACACGCCGAGGCCACCATCGGTCCTTGTTCGACGGCGACCTGGTCTATTTCGCAGCGACGTTGGGCGAGCAAGTGCCGGAATACGGAGCAGCCGGTTGGCAACCTTTCATCGGCGGCGAGATCGTCGACTACGGCATCGCTGCCACGCACGACGACCTCACATCCCCCGACGTGCTGCCCACCATTGCGTCCGTACTCAACGACGTATTGAACAGCCGGACCCGTGCGGTGGCGCAGTCATGAATTCGGACCTGGCAGTCGTCGTCGACGGAGTCGAGAAGTCCTTCGGCACCGTGAAAGCGTTGCGCGGCATCAGTTTCGACGTCGGCCGTGGACAGATTCTCGGCGTACTGGGGCCAAACGGCGCGGGCAAGACGACGATGGTGAACATCTTGTCCACGTTGATCGATGCCGATCGCGGTCGTGCCTCCGTCGCCGGGCACGACGTCAGAACAGAGGCGCCGAGTGTGCGTCGAAAGATCATGCTGACCGGGCAGTACGCGGCCCTGGACGACATGCTGACCGGAGCAGAGAACCTGGTGATGTTCGGCCGCTTGATGGGCATGACCAAGCGCGAAGCTCGTTCGAGGGCAACGCATCTCATCAAGGAATTCGATCTCGTGGATGCGACGAATCGACGGGTCGGCACCTACTCCGGCGGTATGCGCAGACGCATCGACATCGCGTGCGGGCTCGTCGTCATGCCCGAAGTGGTCTTCCTCGACGAGCCCACCACCGGTCTGGATCCGCGCAGCCGCCAATCCGTCTGGGACCTTGTCAGCAGCTTCAAGGAATTCGGAATCACGACGTTGCTCACGACGCAATACCTCGAGGAAGCCGACGCGCTCAGCGACCGGATCATCGTGATCGATCACGGGACGGTCATCGCCGAGGGCACCGCCGACGAGCTGAAGGAAAGGACCGGCGGGAGCTACTGCGAAGTCGTCCCGCTCGAACTGACCGACATGCCGACGATCGTGGCCGAACTCGGTTCGATGTTGCCAGACGAGTATCGGACGGCGCTGCTTCGGGACGCAGACCGAGTCGTCGTGCCCGCACCTGAAGGCGCCAAGACTTTGACGGAGATTTTGCGTCGGCTCGACTGCGCAAACATCGATCTTCGTGACATCGCACTCCGGCGGCCGTCGCTCGACGATGTCTTCCTGTCCTTGACCGGTCAGGTGGCGCAATGAGTCTCGCTGCCACGGTTGCGCGCCGACCGGAGCCGACGGCCATCCGCCAGTGGTGGGTGCTCACCGTCCGCTTGACCCAGCCGTCGCTCCGCAACGGCGAGATGGTGCTCGCCGCCCTCGCGCCACCGTTGTTCACCTTGGGCTTCTACGTGCCGCTCAACATCGTGATGTCGGTGTTCGGACACGGGCTCAGCAGTTATGCGCAGTTCCTCATGCCGATCATCGTCCTCCAGTCGCTCGGATCGAACGCTCTGACAGCAGCGTTCCGATCGGCGAGCGACGCCGCTGACGGCATGAACCAACGCTTCAACTCGATGCCCATCGGACGGCTCGTTCCGTTGGCGGCACGAACGGCAATGAACGTATTCCGCGCGGTCGTGTCCGTCATCATCGCGATCATCTCCGGATACGTCATCGGGTTCCGGTTTGCGAACGGCGCACTGCACACCGTCGGCTTCTGCCTGTTCGCGCTGGCCGTCGCGACCGCGCTATCGCTCGGCGCCGACGTACTCGGGTCGCTGTCGCGCAGCCCGGAGGCGACAACGCAGTCTCTCGCGCTTCCGATGCTGATCCTCGGCATGCTGTCGACCGGTTTCGCCCCTGCGAGGCAGTTTCCTGAATGGATTCAGCCGTTCACTCGAAACCAACCCATTTCGCAGTTCGTGTACGCGCTTCGTGCACTCGCGGGCGACACAACATCCGGTGCCGGCTCGGTGTCGTGGGCGTTGATGGGTCCGCCCCTGGCATGGGTCATCGCGATGGTGGTCGTCTTCGTGCCGTTGTCGATCATCGTCAGTGCAAGGAGGGCCTAATGGCGGTCCACGAGTTGCCCGCCGAGCATTCGGTTCGCTCGCTGGTCGTGCACACTGCCATCCACACAAACAGGTTGTTGCTGCGTTGGGTTCGCGACCCGGTCACGCTGGCACAGTCGACATTGTTCCCCGCGCTAATGTTGGTCATGCTGAACATCGTTTTGGGGCGCCAGGTTTCGGCGTTCGCCGGGCATGACGCACTGCACATGACGGTACCGATGACGGCGATAGTCGGTGTGATGACGGGGTCCGTCGTCAGTGCTGTCGCGCTCGGTCGGGAACGACGAACCGGGTTGCTCGCCCGATTCTGGGTGCTGCCCTGCCACCGTGCGTCCGGCCTGGTATCGCGAATTCTTGCCGACGCCGCACGGATCCTGTTGTGCACCATCGTGATCGTGGGCACTGGCTGCGCAATCGGATTCCGCTTCGACAACGGCATCGGCCCCACGGTCTGCTATTTCGTTGTACCGCTGCTGTTCGGTTTGGCGTTTACGACGGCGGTTACGGCGATCGCGGTATTCACTGCCAAAGCTGCTCTGGTCGAAGGTATCTCGTTGGGGACCTCGCTGTTGATGTTCTTCAGCACAGGATTCGTTCCGCTGCAGGCTTATCCGCAGTGGGCGCGGCCCGTGGTCGAGCAGCAACCGATGTCGAAGGCCATCGACGCGATGATGGGACTGTCTCTCGGTGGTCCCGTGCGCGGACCGATGATCGCGGTCATTGCGTGGTCGTTATCCATCATCGCAATCTTCGCGGTCCCGGCTGCGATCGGCTATCGGCGCGCGTCCCGCAGGTGAGTCAGGTCACGGAAGGCGACGACGCCTGCGCCCAGAAGCGCTTCGGAATTCGGCCTGCCAGCCGCGCGCGGTAGCCCGCCCGGACCGCATCGGCCATTGCCGCGGCCATCAGCGGTGGGTTCTTCGCCCTGGTCACGGCGGTGGCGAGCAGGACAGCATCGCACCCGAGTTCCATCGCCAGCGCTGCGTCGCTTGCCGTGCCGATGCCGGCGTCGAGAATGACCGGGACATGCGCACCGTCGACGATCATCTCGATGTTGTGCGGGTTTGCGATGCCGAGCCCGGTCCCGATCGGCGAACCGAGCGGCATCACGGCAGCGCACCCAGCTTCTTCCAGCCTGCGCGCGACGATCGGATCGTCGGTGGTGTACGGCAGGACCGTGAATCCCTCGTCGACGAGCTGTTCTGCGGCGCTGAGCAATTCGACCACGTCCGGCAGCAGTGTGCGTTCGTCGGCGATGACTTCCAGTTTGACCCACTCGGTTTCGAGCGCTTCGCGCGCGAGCTGCGCGGTGAGCACTGCTTCGCGGGCGCTGCGACAACCTGCCGTGTTCGGCAACGGCATGATCTCGAGTCGCTTCAATAGGTCGAGAACGCCTGTGCCGCCGGCAGAATCGACACGCCGCATCGCGACCGTCGTCAGCTCGGTGCCGGACGCGATCAACGCTTCCTCGAGGACCGTCAGATTGTCGGCCCCGCCCGTTCCAGTGATCAGCCGCGAACCGAAGTTGCGGCCTGCGATGACAAGTGGGGCGTCGACGATCTCAGCCACCCTGCACCGCCGTCAAAATTTCGAGCTCCCAACCTTTTTGGACCGGCTCGTCCCAGCGCGAGCGTGGGAACACACCACCCCCGATGGCGATCGCGATGCCCTTGTCTGGCAGCTTCAGGTGTTCGAGCAACTCCCGGACCGACATTTCCTCGGTCAGCAGGTGGTCTTCACCGTTGACGGTGATCCCGATTCGAGTTGGCGCGCTCATTGTTTCGCTCCTGCATCGTGGTTGAACCGCTCAGGGTCGGCACACTTGACTTCGACCAGCGTCGTGCCGTCGAGTAGCGCGAGAATCGCGTCGACGGTGATCGGGACCAGCAATATTCCGTTGCGGCCGTGGCCGGAGGCGACCACGACTCGTTCCGACAATCGGCCGATCAGCGGCAAGTTGTCGGGGCTCATCGGTCGCAGGCCGGCGCCGCATTCAGCAAGTTCGTATTCGCCGATGCTCGGCAGCAGAGTTTGGGCGTCGGCAAGCAAATCGCGCACGCCTGCAACGGTGACCTGGGTGTCGCGCCCGGACTCGTATTGCGTTGCACCGACGACGATTCCGTCGCCTCGCGGCACCAGATAGACCGGCCGCCCGTGGACCCGGGCCCGCACGACCCGACTCGGCGGCGGTTCGGTCCCCGGCCTGCTACGCAACCGCAGGATCTCGCCTTTGACCGCACGTACCGGCAGTCCCGGCCACAGCGTCGCGGTCCGGTCACCAGCGGCCAACACGATCTGGTCCGCAACGAGTTCGTCGAGGTCGGCGACCGCGCGCTCGACGATCTCGACTCCAGCGTCGACTGCGGCACTGCGCACCGCGTCGAGCAGCGCCCTGTTGTCGACTGCCAGTTCGGATGGCGCCGACAGCCCGAGGCGAACACTTCGTGAGAGCGACGGCTCAGCCTCGCGAACCTGGGCCCGAGACAGAACTTCGAGGTGATAACCCTGCGCACCAACCCATTCGGCGACGGTGTGGAGATCCGCGGCGTCGGCGGCGTCGATCGCGACGCTCAGCGACCCCTTCGCCGTGAAGACCGAGCGACCGGTCACTGCTGCAATGCGGTCCGCAAACTCGGGCCATCGTGCCAACGACGCGGCGCCGAGCTCGAGCGTGGCTTCCTCGCCGGGCCAGCCCTCCGAGAGCGGGGCCAACATGCCGCCAGCGACCGACGAGGCGCCCGAACCTGGCGCGGGATCGAACAGTGTGACCTGCCATCCGGTCTGCGCAGCACGCCACGCGATCGACAGCCCGATCACGCCGCCACCGACGACCGCCAATGTTCGCGTCACTGCTTCACCTCGCTCCCTGCGCCGGCATTGCCCGGATCAGGTCTTGACGGTCGGGCACTCGCCCCTCTCAGCCTCGTCGCAATCGAGGCTCCCGTGTTCAATTACTCGTAACCCCACGGTAGCGGCTACCTTCGATTTCGTGCATCAGCATTCTGTCAGGGGCCAGCATCCACGTGAACGGCTGGCCACCGCATCCCTGTACCTCTGCACAGACGCCCGTCGCGACAAGGGCGACCTCGCCGAGTTCGCCGACGCTGCGCTCGCCGGTGGCGTCGACATCATCCAACTACGCGACAAAGTCATCGATGCGCGCGAAGAACTCGCCGCCCTCGCTGTGCTACGCGCCGCGACGCGGCGGCATGGTGCGCTCCTCGCCGTCAACGACCGGGCCGACATCGCACTCGCAGCGGGCGCCGACGTGCTGCACCTCGGCCAAGACGATCTACCCGTCCACTACGCGCGCCAGATCCTGGGGAGCGACGTCATCATCGGGCGGTCCACGCACAACCGAGCGCAGGCCGGGTTGGCTGCGATCGAGGAGCACACCGACTACTTCTGCACCGGTCCGGTGTGGGCCACCCCCACCAAGCCGGGCCGCCCGGCCGCGGGCATCGAGCTGGTCCGCGCGACGGCTGAATCCGGTCCGACGCGGCCGTGGTTCGCGATCGGCGGGATCGACAACGCCCGGCTGCCTGAGATCCTCGGTGCCGGCGCAACCCGCATCGTCGTGGTCCGTGCCATCACGGAGGCCGCCGACCCCGAAGCTGCTGCACGCGAATTGAAAACCCAACTCCCCTCGTGAGTCTTTTTGGAGTCCAGGGACTCCAAAAAGACTCACGAGCAGGTGCTAAGCGACGGGCTCGATCCGGACCGGGACTCCGTTGAGGTGGGACATGCCCGCCAGTCGCTCGACGTCGACGATCGCCGTGGACATGACTTCGTTGACGTTCACGCCGCCAGCCGCGTTCGCGATGCGCCACCCACCGCCGCTGTGACCCCAGCCGTGCGGAACGGCAACCGTGCCTTCGCCGACCTCCTCGGTCAGCGTGGCCGGTAGCTCGACCGATCCGGCTTCCGACGCCACGCGGCACGGTTTGCCGTCCTCGATGCCGGCTGCGGCAGCGTCCGCGGGATTGATCCTGGCGGTGTGCTCTCGGTCGCCACGCATCAAACTCGGCGAGTTGTGCATCCACGAGTTGTGCGACTTCAGCTCACGAAGTCCGATCAAACGCAGCGGAAATTCTTTGCTGTCCTTGCGCAGCCCGAGTTTGGCAAGGACGTCGAGGATCTCGGCGGGTGCAAGCTGCACCCGTTTCCTCTTGTGTCGCACCACCCTGCGGAGCACGCCGGTCTCGACGTGCTCGCGAAGCACAACACCATGTGGGTTCGCGCGGAGCTTGGCCATGCTGAGCCCGCCGCGGCGCGCACCGAATCGATCACCGAACGGACCGAGCCGCATCGCGACGTCGATCATGGTCAGCGGGTTGGTCGGCACCATTCGTCGCGCTCGGCTGAGGAGGCCGCCGATCCGGTTGGTCGGTGTCGCCACGAAGGGAATGACGCCGATTCGCCGAGCGATGTCGTCGATGATCTGCCACTCTTGCCGCGCCTCGCCGTACGGTGCGACGACGGCTTCGGTGTGCTGGATGAACGGTGTCGTGCTCAGCGCCGAGAACGGCAGTGGGATGTCCTCGCGCTCGAGGAAGGTCGTCGCAGGCAGGATGTAGTCCGCTTTGCTGTTCGTGTCGTTCATGTAGAGGTCGATCGATACGAGCAGGTCCAGTTTGCCGAGTGCGGCATCGAGTTCGCGACCGTTCGGCACCGACAGCACGGGGTTGCCCGCCGATGTGAACAACGCACGCAGCTGACCTTTCCCGGCGGTCGTGATCTCCTTGGCCATTACCGCCGCAGGGAAGGAACCGAGCACGTCGGGGAAGTTGCCGATGCGCGAGCGCCTGCGGTCGTAGCCGACCAGACCGAGGTTCTGCGCCGTCGCCAGTCCGGCGAAAGGTTCTTCGCCGAAGACCAAGCCACCCGGGCGATCGATATTCCCGGTGACGACCGCCAGTGCGTCCAGCAGGAAGGCGACGAGCGTGCCTTGGCGGCCGAGGCAGGTTCCGGTCCGCCCGTAGACCGCTGCGCTGGATGCGGCTGCCAACGACCGGGCGAGGTCACGGACCTCGCCGGCAGGGACTCCGGTGATGGATTCGGTGAGCTCGGGCGTGAAGCGTGCGACGGCGCGGCGCAGCTTGTCGACACCGTCTGCTTGCACCGCAAGGGTTTTTGCGTCGAACAGCTGCTCGGCAAAAATGACCGAGAGCATCGACGCGAGGAGCCAGGCGTCGCCGTCCGGCCGGACCGACACATGTTCGAACAGTTTCGCGGTCTCCGATCGCCGCGGATCGACGACCACGACGCGGCCACCCCGCTTGGTGATCGCCGTGAGTTTCTCCCTGATGCGCGGCGCGGTGACACCGCTGCCGTGGGAGACGATGGGGTTCGCGCCGACCATGAGGAGGAAATCGGTCCGGTCGAGGTCGGGAATCGGCAAGGCGGTCAGACTGCCGTACAGCAGATGACTGGCGACGAAACGGTTGTTGATGTCCTGGGAGCCCGCTGAGTAGAGGTGCCGCATCCCAGTGCCCAATGCGAATCCGAGAATCCACATGGTGTGCGAGTAGGAGAACGAACTGGGATTGCCGAAATACCAACCGAGGCTTTCGCGACCGTGTTCGGCGATGATCGCGCGAAGCCGCGCGCCGATGTCGTCGAGTGCGGAGTCCCAGGACACGCGCTCGAAGGTGCCGTCGGGCTTGCGCCGTTGGGGATATAGCACTCGGTCGGGGTCGTTCTGGACCTCGGTGAACGCGATCCCCTTGGGGCACGCGTTGCCCCGTGACAGCGGGTGCTCGCCGTCCGGCCTGATCTTGACCAGCCGACCGTCCTCGACGGTGGCGATCAGTCCGCACAACGGCTCGCAGATTCGGCAGAAGGTGACCTTTTCCTCTATTGGCACGTAGTCAATAGAACACCTCGGCGGGCGTTATCGCCAGTAGGAAATCCGAGACTCCCGCATATCGGGCGGTGTCGGTAGAGATGACTGCGGTCCAACTCGTGGGAGCAGTCATGATTTCGGCTTCCGCTCGATCGACGCCGGGCAGCCAACCGAAGCCGCCATCGGGCAGTTCGAAGGTGCGCGGCAACGCTTCCGCCAATTCCGGTCGATCGGCGACCCCGTCGAGTACCAGCGTCATCGACTTCGCCTGCAAAGCTTCCCAACTTGCCTTGAAACCTGGGTGCAGCCGCAGCTTCCCGACCTCGGTTTCGGGTACCCAGCGCAGCTCCGTGCTCTCCAAATTGCGAGTGGTGGCAAGCGTCGACGCGGCATCGGCGATCACCGTCGTGTAGGTCCAGCCGCTGCGGGCCTTCGCGGTCACGCGTTCAGCACGCACTCGGAGCATCTCCGCGATGATTCCCGCTTCCTCTTCCGCTTCTCGGACGGCGGCGTCCACAGTGCTCTCGTGGCTGTCGCGCGCGCCTCCCGGCAGTGCCCACGTGCCGCCCTGGTGGCTCCACACCGCGCGATGCTGCAGCAAAACCGCTGGTTGCCCGCCTGTCAGCGGCGCGCGCAGTAACAAACCGGCAGCGCCGTGCAAACCCCAGTGCCGGCTGCCGTCGGAACTCCACGACCAGCCGTCGCCATCACCCCGCATCGAAATGCCTCGTCATCACCATCGACTTTAGCGGCCGGAATAGAATCCGACCTGCGCTCACTCCCGTGAACGCTTCCGCTCCGCTGGAGGTCTATGTGGCCGGTGACACCGCACCGTCGCAGGTCGAGCGCAGCGAGGGGAACTGGCTACGGACCCTGACGGACACTCACGGCACGCTCACCCCGAAAGCCGCAGTGGCATTGGTCCGGGGCCACCTCGATCCGAACGACATCCGCGCATTCATGCGGTCCTCGCCTGCCCGGCTGTTGGCGATCGGCCTGGTCCTCGTCATCGTCTGCATCGTTGCGGGCGTCGTCGCGGCGTTGTCCATCAACGAACGCCAGAACGACCTCAACACCCTGCTCGACCAGACCGAACCTTTTGCGAGCTCGGCGCAGCAGCTCTACAGCTCCCTGTCGGTCGCAGATGCAGCAGCCGCAACCGCATTCATTTCCGGCGGCATCGAGCCCAAAGCGGTTCGCGACACCTACACCCAAGCCGTCGGTGAAGCCGCCGCCGAGGTGGCAGGAAAGGCTGCGGGGACCGAGGATTCCGATGCGCCGACGGTCCAGCTGCTCAGGTCCGTTGCGACGCAACTGCCGGTGTACGCGGGGCTCGTCGAAACGGCGCGCGCGAACAACCGAAACGGGCACCCGGTCGGTGCCGCGTATCTGGGTGAAGCATCGACGTTGATGCAGGGCAAGATCTTGCCGAGCGCCGAGGAACTCCATTCGCAACAGTCCGCGGCGGTCCTGCAGACCCAGCACCGATACACATCGCCGCCGTGGCTCGCGTTCGCCACCCTGGGCTTCGCGTTGGTTGCCCTGCTCGTCGGACAGGCGATGGTGGCTCGGCGGTGGAAGCGAGTCTTCAACCCCGGCTTAATGATTGCGACGTTGGTGATGATCGTCGCATTCGGCTGGGCGGTGATTGCCGGATCGTTCTCTGCGGCAGCGGCCGACCGCGCACTCGAGCACGGAACGAACCCGCTCTCCCGACTCACCGCGAGCCGGATCCTCGCACAACAAGCACGGTCCGACGAGACACTCAAGCTCGCTCGGCGCGACACATCGGGCGAATACGACGCAGCCTTCGACGCCGACATCAAGCGCCTCCGTGAGCTGCTCGACGGCTACCCCACCCGGATCGAGGGCTCCGAACGCGTCGACCAAGCTCGCGACGCGCTCGATCGTTGGCTGTCGTCCCATGCCCGGATGAACGACACGTTGGCAAAGGGCGACTTCGTCGGCGCGTCGATCGTTGCGGTCGGCGAGGGCGCAACCGACTCGGCCAGCGCATTCACCACCCTCGACAAGGCGTTGGCCCAAGGCATCGAGGAGACCCGAGACGCATTGCGGTCCAATATCTTTCGAGCGTCCAAGGATCTGAATACGCTGGCTCCAGGCGTGGCTGCGCTCGCATTGTTCGCCACGCTGTGGATCGCCCTCGGGCTGTGGCCGCGCCTGCGGGAGTACCGATGAGGCGGCGGATTCTCCAGTGCTGCAGCGCAATTGCGCTCACCGCTGCAATGCTCGGCGCGAGCGCCTGCTCGGCGCCGCCATCCGAAACCACTAACGCCGAGCGGACCGCCTATACCGAGCCGCCACTGCCGGGCAAGGCGGAGCCAGCGACCTCGCCACAGGCCGCGCCGCCGCCGGCCAATTGCGGCGACCCGACCGCGAGCCTGCGACCGTCGCGTGACCCAGAGCAGTCCGGACCCACCATCGACGCCATCCGCGCCCGCGGCAGGCTGGTCGTGGGTCTCGACACCGGTAGCAACCTGTTCAGCTTCCGCGATCCGATCTCCGGGACCATCGAAGGCTTCGACGTCGCCATCGCCAAAGAAATCGCCGGCGACCTGCTCGGCGATCGTGAGCGCGTCGAGTACCGAATTCTCGGCTCGGCGGATCGCGAGATGGCACTACAGAACAAGACGGTCGACATCGTCGCCAAGACGATGACCATCACCTGCCAACGCCGCCAGAAGGTCACCTTTTCGACCGTGTACTTCCAAGCCAACCAGCGCATCCTCGTCCTCAAGGGGTCCGGCATCGACGGGATCGCGGACCTGGCAGGCAAGCGCGTATGCGTGGTGAAGGGGACGACGTCACTGCAACACATCCAGCAATATCAGCCGGCAGCGTCGCTGCTGACGGTCGCCAACTGGGCCGACTGCCTCGTCGTGCTGCAACAACGGCAGGTCGACGCCATCAGTACCGACGACTCGATTCTCGCCGGACTAGCGGCGCAGGATCCGTACCTAGTTGTCGTCGGAGCGACGATAAGCCCCGAGCCGTACGGCATAGGAATCCCCAAGGGCAACGACGATCTCGTTCGGTTCGTCAACGGGACGCTGGAACGGATCCGCAACGACGGCACCTGGAACGCGATCTACAACCAGTGGCTTGCCGTGCTCGGCTCATCGCCGGGTCCGCCGCAGCCCAGGTACGAGGACTGAGCGGGATGGGCGACGCCGAGGAACAGAGCACACAGGGCACGCAAGCCGCGCGCCCTGAGCCCGAATCGACGAGCCGAACCGAAATGGTCGACACTGCGGCCACAGCGCGATCATCGGGCCGCAGTACGCGGACTGCCCGAACTCGCTCCGGAAATCGACGGCTCGGCGACGGTCTGGTCGAAGTACCGGTCGTCCCCGCCGTCGACCCACAGTCAGCGGTGCTGACGAACCCCGTTGTGGCGGAGGGCAAGCGGTTCTGTTGGCGCTGCAGCAAGCCGGTCGGACGCACGACAGCGACAAGCCGAGGCAAAGCCAAGGGCAAGTGCGAAAATTGCGGTGCCGAATACGACTTCAGGCCGCAGCTCGAAGAAGGCGACATGGTCGCCGGCCAGTACGAGATCCAAGGATGCATCGCGCACGGCGGGCTCGGCTGGATTTACCTTGCCATCGACCGCAACGTCAGCGACCGCTGGGTCGTGCTCAAAGGTCTACTGCAAACCGGCGACGCCGAGTCTCAGGCCGTCGCTGTCGCGGAACGGCAGTTCCTCGCCGAACTCAACCACCCGAGCATCGTCAAGATCCACAACTTCGTCGAGCACCCCATGCCAGACGGACGACCCATGGGCTACATCGTCATGGAGTACGTCGGCGGACATTCGCTGAAGGATCTACTCAACTCACATAAGCCGGAACGCATTCCGGTCCCCGAGGCGATCGCCTACATCATCGAGATCTTGCCCGCGCTGGAGTATCTGCACGCGACCGATCTGGTGTACAACGACCTCAAACCCGACAACATCATGCTCACCGAAGACCAGCTGAAGCTGATCGACCTGGGCGCGGTCGCGGGCATCGAATCCTACGGATACCTCTACGGCACACCGGGATACCAAGCGCCCGAGATCACCAAAACCGGTCCGACCGTGGCGTCCGACATCTACACCGTGGGTCGAACTCTGGCGGTACTGACCCTCGATATGCCGATGGAACACGGGAAGTACCTCGACGGGATCCCCACCCCGGAAGACGAGCCCGTGTTGGCGGAATACGAGTTCTACTATCGCCTGCTCATCCGCGCCACCGATCCCGATCCGGCACTGCGCTTCTCGTCGGCAGCGGAACTGGCAGCACAGCTCTCCGGTGTGCTGCGCGAGATCGTCGCCAAGGATTCGGGTCTCGAACAGCCACGATTGTCGACCATATTCAGTCCGCAGCGAACGAGTTTCGGCACCGACGACGCGATCGCCCAGACCGATGCGTTCGCGGACGGGATGCGCAGGAATCAGGGTCTGGACCCGCACGACGTGGCTCGCGCGTTGCCTGTCCCCCTTGTCGATCCGACCGATCCGTGTGCAGCACTCCTCGCGGCAGCAGTACACAGCGAGCCGAGCCAAACCCTGGAATCGTTGCGCCACGCCCGCGAAACCGGCTCGGCAACAGTCGAATCGTCGACCTTCGATGTCGAGCTCACTCTCGCCGAAGTCAAGACTTACCTCGATCTCGGCGACAGCGCGGAGGCCGAGGCTCGGCTCGCGGCATTGCGGGAAACGGCGGGCCCCAACTGGCGAATCGACTGGTACAGCGGACTTTCCGCACTGCATCGCACCGACTACGAGGACGCCTTCGAACGTTTCGACGCCGTGTTGCAGGCGATGCCAGGCGAGATCGCGCCGAAGTTGGCACTTGCCGTCACCGCCGAACTGATTCTTCAACAATGGGATTCGACCGATCCGGAGCACTGGCGGCGTTACGTGGAGAAGTTCTACGCCACGGTGTGGCGAACCGATCACGGAATTGTGAGCGCTGCGTTCGGACTCGCCCGCCAGCTCACTCAGCAAGGCGACCACGCCGCCGCGGTAGCCGCACTCGACGAAGTACCGCCGACGTCACGCCATTTCAGCGTCGCGCGAATGACCGCCATCCTCGTACTGCTTGCGAAAAAGCCGATCGAAGAAGACACCCTCTACGAAGCAGCTGAAAGAGTGAAAGCGTTGCCCCCCGACGAAGGTCGCGCGCTGCAAATGCGCACCCTGGTCCTCGGCACCGCACTGGAGTGGGTGCGGTCTGGGAACGACGCGACCAACCCTGCTCGCACCCTGCTCGGCGTGACGTTCGACGAACGCGGACTGCGCTGCGGAACCGAAGCGGGCCTGCGTTCGCTCGCCCGCAGCGCCCCGGGCCGTCGGCATCGTTACGCCCTGGTCGACCTCGCCAACACGATTCGGCCGAAGAGCTGGTTCTAGGACCTCGTGAGTCTTTTTGGAGTCTATAGACTCCAAAAAGACTCACGAGCTAGGTGGTGATTGCGACCGCCGCGCGGGCGATCGCCAGCTCTTCGTTCGTGGGCACCACCAGGACGGTCACCGGCGAACCCTCTGGTGAAATGACCCGAGCGGTGCGACTTTTCGCGGTATTGCGGCCCGGGTCGACGGCGATGCCGAATTTCTGTAAACCAGCCAACGCATCCGCACGGACCGACGCGCTGTTCTCGCCGACGCCTGCGGTGAAAGTGATGACCTCCGCGCCGCCCAATTCGATCAGGTAAGCGCCGATATAGCGGCGCAACCGATGGATGTAGACGTCGTAAGCAAGCTTTGCCGCCGTGCTGCCGTCCTCGATCAGCTGTCCCAATTCACGGAAGTCGTTGACGCCCGACATCCCCATGAGCCCGGACCGTCGGTTGAGCAGTGTGTCGATGTCATCGACTTTCATTCCTGCGCTTCGGTTCAGGTGCATCAGAATGCCTGGATCGACGTCGCCGCTGCGAGTGCCCATCACCAGGCCTTCCAGCGGAGTCAACCCCATCGACGTGTCGATCGGTTTGCCGCCCTGGATCGCCGACGCCGACGCACCGTTACCCAGATGCAGCACAATCTGATTCAGGTCGGAGTTGTCGCGACCGAGGAACTCGGCCACAACGCCGGACACGTATTCGTGCGAGGTGCCGTGAAACCCGTATCTGCGAATGCCATGCGCCCGTGCGACTTCGACGTCGATGGCGTAAAGCCGTGCTGCGGCCGGTAACCCATGAAAGAACGCCGTATCGAAGACGGCGACGTGTGGCACATGCGGCAACAACGCCCGCGCGCATTCGATCCCGACGACGTTCGGCGGATTGTGCAACGGCGCAAGAGTGGATAGCCGTGAAATCTCCTCCACGACTGCGTCATCGATGACGGTGGGCTTGTAGAACACCTCACCCCCGTGCACAACGCGATGCCCGACTGCCCGCACGCCGGCTCCGGTCAAACTGTGCCCGGAATCATCGAACATCTTGAACGCCAATGCGAGCCCAGCGGCGTGGTCCGGAATCGGGCCACGGTGTTCGATCACTTCGTCGCCGCACTTGTGCGTGATGTACCCATCGCTCTCGCCGATTCGCTCGACCAAGCCGGACGCGACGGCAGCGCCGGTGTCGGTGTCGACGAGCTGATACTTGAGCGACGACGACCCGGAATTGATAACCAGAACAAGCGAATTCGTCACGACTTCGTTCCAGCCGCCTGGATCGCCGTGATGGCAATGGTATTCACGATGTCCGCGATCAACGCGCCTCGGGACAGGTCGTTGACCGGTTTGTTCAAGCCCTGGAGGACCGGCCCGACCGCGACGGCACCGGCGCTGCGCTGTACCGCTTTGTAGGTGTTGTTGCCGGTGTTGAGGTCCGGGAAGATGAACACGGTCGCGCGGCCCGCGACCAACGAGTCCGGCAACTTCGACTTGGCCACGGTCGGTTCGATGGCGGCGTCGTATTGAATCGGGCCCTCCAACAGCAGGTCCGGGCGTCGCTCGCGCGCCAACTGCGTTGCCCTGCGGACCTTGTCGACATCGGCGCCGGAACCCGACTCACCCGTCGAGTAGGACAGCAGCGCCACCCGGGGTTCGATGCCGAACTGTTCGGCCGTGACAGCCGATGAGATCGCGATGTCGGCGAGTTGCTCGGCGGTGGGATCGGGCACGACGGCGCAGTCGCCGTAGGCGAGCACTCGGTCGGACAGGCACATGAGGAACACACTGGACACAGTATCGACGCCCGGGGCCGTCTTGATTATCTCGAACGACGGACGAATCGTGTGCGCGGTGGTGTGGGCGGCACCGGAGACCATGCCGTCGGCAATTCCCAAGTGCACCATCATCGTTCCGAAGTACGAGATGTCGGTCATCACCTCGCGGGCACGTTCGAACGTCATTCCCTTGTGCGCGCGCAACTTCGTGTACTCCTTGGCGAAGTCATCGAGCTGTTCGCAATGCAGCGGATCGATCACCTTGGCAGCACTCAGGTCGACGCCGAGTTCCGCCGCGCGACCGCGAATCGTGTTCTCGTCACCGAGAATGGTCAGGTCGGCGATCTGCCGCTGCAGCACGCGGCCGGCAGCCCGCAGTATCCGATCGTCGTCACCTTCGGGCAACACGATGTGTTTGCGGACTTCCCTTGCGCGGTAGACGATTTGGTACTCGAACATCTGCGGCGTCACCACCGACGGGATCGGAACGTCGATCCGCTTCAGCAGCTCGCCGGCGTCCACCCGCTGCTCCATCAGGCTCAACGCGGTGTCGATCTTGCGCTGGGAACCGACCGCAACTCGCCCTCGCGTTTGCGCTGCGGCGCTTGCAGTATCGAATGTGCCGAGGCCGGTCGTCAGAATCGGCAGACGCGGTTTGAGGCCGGCGACCAACTTCGCAATCGCCGGATGCGGTAACAGACCGCCGTTCATGATGATGCCGGCCAACGACGGGAAGCCCTCGGCTTCGTGCGCATTCACCAGACTCAGCAGTACGTCGGAGCGGTCGGCGGGCGCGATGACGACGACGCCTTCGGTCAGTCGTTCGAGAATGTGCTCGGCAGTCATGCCGCCGACCATCACTCGCAGCGCTTCGCGCTGCAGCAACTCGGTGTCGCCGGTGTAGAGCTCGCCACCGATCGCATGGCACAACTCGGCCATCGTCGGAGCGTTGAGGAGTGGCACCTCGGGCATGCTCCATGCCGGAACCTCGGTCTGTGCAAGGACCTTCGGGATCTCGTCGAGCGTGGCGGGATCACAACGATTCACGATGACCGCGATGAGGTGCGCCTTCTGCGCGCTGAGCTCGGCCTCGCACACATTGACCAGCTGCACGACCTCGTCGGGCGTTCGGCCCTTGCCACGGACCGTCAACAGCACGGGGGCGCCGAGGTTCACCGCGATGCGGGCGTTGAAGTTCAGTTCGCTCGGACTGACGATGTCGGTGTAATCGCTGCCGATGATGACGACCGAGTCGCATTGCTCGGCGACGGTATGGAAGCGCTGGACGATCTCGCTCAGCGCCGCGCCCGGGTCCTCGTGCACCTGCTCGTAGGTGACGCCCATCGCCTGCTCGTAGGTGAGATCGGCGGTGCTGTGCTCGAGCAGCAGTTCGAGGATGTAATCCGGCTCCGTCGTCGACCGGGCGATGGGCCGAAAAACTCCGGCCCGAGCGGTCGTCGCGCTCAACATGTGCAGCAAACCGAGAGCGACGGTCGATTTGCCGGTATCGCCCTCCGGTGCGGCAACGTAGACGCTGGAGGTCCTGTGAACGGCAGACTCCGTTGTTGACATGTGCGCAGCTTAGTTCGGCGACAATTCGTATATGACAGAGAAGGCGTTCCCCGACGTTCGCTGGCACCGCGCACGTCCTCGTTTGAAGAAGGCGCTGACGGCTTTCGGGTCGACTCGCGCCGGCTCGTGGTGGATTCGCACGGTCACCCCGCTCGATCGCGCGCTGCTCGCGCGGAGCAAAGGGCGCATGACGATGTTCGGTCCGACTGGAATCGCGCTGATACTGCTGACGACGACCGGTCGGAAATCGGGTCTGCCGCGCACGACGCCGTTGATCTACACGCGAGACGGCGATCGGCTGTTCGTGGTCGGCAGCAATTTCGGGCAGGCTGGTCACCCCACGTGGACCGCCAACCTGCTGGCAAACCCGGAGGCCATCGTCACGATGGCGGGCAAGGAAATACCGGTCATTGCCGAGTTGATCACCGGTGCCGAATGGGATCGGGCCTTTGCCACCTTCTCCGATTACACCCACGCGTACGACGCCTACTTGGACCGAACCGACCGGACGTTTCGTATATTTGCGCTGACTGCTCGCTAACAGCACGACCAACGATCACCGACTGGTGGCGAAGAATCTGGGGGTGGCCGAAAGCGGATGGCTGGCAATCTCGATCTGCGCGAGTGGTGGAACGACCCGTTCGATCGTGGCTGGCTGCTGAGCTTTTTCGAGTCCCGGTCGCTGACCGGCGTGGTCCGAGTGCTGATCGCACTGTGTGCCGGCGTGCTCGGTGCGGTCCCCGCCCTGGTCCTGCTCTCCCCCACTGGTCCGACAGGTTTGCCTGGTCGCATCGCCCTCTTCGTCATCGCTGTCGGCACGTACGGCTGGGCCGCGCGGTGGTTGGCCGGGGACTGGCCGACGCAGGTGACGTCGTTTCTGTTCATCATCTGGTCCGATGTGGCGATCACGTTCTGCATCGCTAGCGACACAGACGCGCTCGCGGGTTTGGCCGGGTCTACGTCATTCGTCCTCATCGGTGCCTACGTCACGTTCTTCCACGGTCCGAAGACGCTGGCGTGCCATCTCGTGTGGGCTTTCGCGTCGACCGTCGCTGTCGCGATTCCCTTGATCATCGGCGCAGATCCTGCACTTGCTGTTGCGAAGCTGCTGGTGTTGCTCGTGGCGAACGTTGCCGTTCCGCCGCTGCTCCAGTTCAGCTTCTGGCTGATCCGATCGGATGCCGTCGATTCGTTGGTAGACCCTTTGACGGGCTTGCTCAATCGACGCGGGCTGCACTCCCGTGTGCCGTTGCTCGTCGATCAAGACTCGGCGGTGGACTCGGCTCAACTGGTGATGATCACTATCGATCTCGATCACTTCAAGGAAGTCAACGACACCCTCGGGCACGCGACAGGAGACGAGGTTCTGGTCCGGACCGCGCTGCGGATCAAGTCCGTGGTTCGAGGTAGCGCGGTGCTCGCCCGCTTGGGTGGTGAGGAGTTCGTCGTCATGGACGTCGTGCCTGCGGACGTGATCACCGAGTTGGCCGAGCGGATCCAGCAAGCGATCGGCGCGCCCGCCACGCACGCGCCGGTCACCGCGAGTGTCGGTGTGGCTGCGATCCCAGCGCGGGACTGGCTGCTGTCCGTCGCGTCACCGACCGAGCAACTCGACGCACTGCTCGATCGCGCAGACCATGCGATGTACCGCGCAAAGAACAGCGGTCGCAACACTGTCGCTATCGACTTGGGGACAGGCTCCTAGCGCAGTCGAATCAACGCAACCGCGGCGCGAGATCACGCTCGAACAATTCGAGGAACCGTCGCTGGTCGTGACCCGGCGCGTGGAACACGAGGTGATTCAGTCCGGCATCGAGATACGGCTTGATGCGCTCGACGACGTCGTCGGGGTCGGAACCAACGATCCAGCGTTTCGCCACCTGCTCGATAGGCAGGGCGTCGGCCGCAGCTTCCATCTCGATCGGGTCTTCGATGCTGTGTTTCTGTTCCGGCGTCAACGACAGCGGCGCCCAGAAACGCGTGTTCTCCAGCGCCAGTTCTGGATCGGTGTCGTAGGAGATCTTGATTTCGATCATCCTGTCGATGTCGTCGACGGACCGTTCGACCTTCGCAGCGCCCTCCGCAAGCGCTGGCATGAGCTTTTCGGTGTAGAGATCCATGCCTTTGCCGGACGTGCAGATAAAGCCGTCGCCCGCCCTACCTGCGTATCGCGCGACGACAGGTCCACCTGCGGCGATATACACGGGAATGCCACCCTCGGGCACGTCGTAGATCGATGCACCCTTGGTTCGGTAGTACGTGCCGTCGTAGTCGACCCGATCGCCGACCCACAGTTGCCGCATCAACTCCACCGCCTCACGCAGCCGCGCGAAACGTTCCTTGAAGTCCGGCCATTCGGCGGCATAGCCGGTCGCGATCTCGTTCAACGCCTCGCCGGTCCCGACGCCCAGCATGATCCGGCCGGGATACAGGCAGCCCATCGTCGCGAACGCTTGCGCGATGACGGCCGGGTTGTACCGGAACGTCGGCGTCAAGACGGAGGTCCCGAGCTGAATGCGATTCGTCCGCTCCCCGACCGCCGTCATCCATGACAACGAAAACGGCGCGTGCCCACCGTTATGTCGCCACGGTTGGAAGTGGTCGCTGACTGTGGCACTGTCCATGCCGTGTTGCTCAGCGAGGACCGCCAATTCGACGAGGTCTCGCGGTCCGAACTGCTCTGCCGATGCCTTGTATCCCAGCTTCAATGCCACGTCCCGAGCCTACTCACAACAGGCCCAAGAATTCGGCACAAGAACTGGTCGCACGTCCGGTAACAGTCTGTTATATTTTCGAGACCTTCTCGAGCTGTACAGACCGAGTTAGTTGGGATAGAAGGTCGTCGAAGTTGAGGGTGTTTGCGGCTCGGTAGTTCGATGCGCCAATGCCGCCGCACAGTGAAGGGGCGATCACCCATGCACCATCCGAAACACCTCTCGCGTTCCAGCAGGCCGGATCCGGCTACCAGCGCCGAGCCGAGACACCGAGCCGAATCGGCCGAGCAACCAGTCTCAGGACCACGACATCGAGCGGCCCCAGATCTACCCGGTGCAGGCACGCTCTTCGGTGACGGTCGGCCGAAGCATTTCGCGAATCGGCGGGTGGACGATCCGCCGTCGGCGGTCGACGACATATACCTCGTGGGACGCAGTCGCCTGAGCTTCTGAGCTCGGTCAGGTGAATTCTTGGCCTCGGTACCGACTTTTCGGCCGATAGCGCAGCACAATGAATCGATGACCGACCACGAAGCCAGCACCGGACTGTCCTACCTCATGGATATGGACGGGGTTCTCGTCCACGAAGAGCACCTGGTGCCCGGCGCCGACCGGTTCCTTGCCGAGTTGCAAAGCAACGGAACGCCTTTCATGGTGCTGACGAACAACTCGATCCGCACCCCGCGTGATCTGCAGGCGCGGCTGCGCCGGTCGGGGCTCGACCTGCCCGAGACCGCGATCTGGACCTCCGCACTTGCCACCGCAACTTTCCTCGGCAATCAGCGCCCGAACGGCAGCGCATACGTCGTCGGCGAATCCGGCCTCACGACCGCATTGCACGACATCGGCTACGTCCTCACCGATAGCGACCCCGACTACGTCGTGCTCGGCGAAACCCGGACCTACTCGTTCGAAGCCATCACCACCGCGATCCGTTTGGTCGAGCGCGGCGCTCGTTTCATCGCGACCAACCCCGACGCCACCGGGCCTTCGCGAGACGGTTCACTGCCCGCAACTGGCGCGGTCGCGGCGCTGATCACCCGCGCGACCGGGCGCGAGCCGTACTACGTCGGGAAGCCGAACCCGCTGATGATGCGATCGGCTTTACGGTCCATTGGGGCGCATTCGGCGAGCACGCTGATGATCGGCGACCGCATGGACACCGACGTCGTCTCGGGCCTCGAAGCCGGGCTGCGAACGATTCTGGTACTCACTGGAATCTCGACGCGAGAGAGCGTGGAAGGATTCCCGTATCGGCCGACACTGGTGCTCGATTCGGTCGCGGACCTGATCGGGCGCACACAAGATCCGTTCGCACCACTCGACTGAGGGACTCGTCGAGCGGCTCCGGCGACACCCTGGCAGTATCGGGCCAATGAGGCGTGAGGTTTCGGCATCGTTGAACGCGGACATCATCGAGCCGACCGAACTCGAGTTCCAGATCGCGGTCGCGTTTCACCCCGGCGCGGAAGTGACGGAATCCCTGTCGTTTTCGCTCGACGGCGAACCGATCGTCGCGCACGAGGTAATCGCTGCCCATGGCACTCGAATCCACACCTTCCCCGCCGGCGTCGGCAATCTCCAGGTGCACTACGAGGCCACCATCGTCGGGCAATCGGAGCCGCTGCCGACCACCGATTACGACTTGTCGAAATACTTGCGGCCAAGCCGCTATGCCGAGGCAGACAAGTTCTTCGGCTATGCCGCAACGGAGTTCGGGAAGTCCAAAGGCTCTGCCGAGCTGCTGGAGCAGGTGTCGTCCTGGGTTGGCTCTCGACTCACCTACATGCCGGGCAGCAGCGACCCGATCGACGGCGCGGTCGAGACGCTACTTTCCGGCACCGGCGTGTGCCGCGACTATGCGCACCTCGTCGTGGCGTTGCTGCGAGCCGTCTTCGTACCCGCCCGGGTCGTGGCGGTCTACGCGCCCGGCTGCAATCCGATGGACTTTCACGCCGTGGCCGAGGCCTATATCGACGGAGTGTGGCGAGTAGTCGACGCAACCTGCCTCGCTCCCCGATCGACGCTGGTCCGAATCGCGACCGGCCGCGACGCATCCGACACCGCGTTCATGGACAACCACGGTGGCGCAGTGAACCTCAACGCTGCGTGGGTCACCGCGTGGGTCGAGGGCGAGCTGCCCATCGACGACGTCACCGAGCTGGTGTCGATCGCGTAAAGCTCACCCCTCGTGACCGTTGATCAGCGCGCCAGCAGCCGGACCGCCGAAATAGCCGCCAACTTCTCCGGATTCCGGACGATGTAGATACGACTGACCAACGAATCGACCACCTCGATCATGACCGCCGAATCGAGGCGGTCACCGAAGCTCAGCAACACTGCAGGCAGACCGTTCAGCACTGTGAACTCCGGCACCAACCCTGGTTCGAAGTTGGTGGCGATACCGACCAGGTAGCGGGCCACATGGTCCGCGCCGATGATCGGTCTGCGTGCTGCGCTCAACTTGCCGCCACCGTCCGACAGCGAAACTGCATCGGGTGCAAGCATTTCCATCAGCACGTCGACCGCGCCCGTCGACGCCGCGAGCAGGAACGACGCAGTGATCGCCGCCGCCTCTTCGGCATCTGCGACGTAGCGCCTGCGTCGAGCCTGCACATGCTCCCGCGCGCGATGTGCGATCTGGCGAACCGCTGCAGCGGACTTGCCGATGGTCTCGGCAATCTCGGCGTGGCCGAAGCCGAACACCTCGTGCATGACGAAGACGGTGCGCTCGTCCGGACCGAGCGTCTCGAGGACGAGAAGCATTGCCATGGAGACAGACTCGGCAAGAACGACGTCGTCCGCTGCATCCCGCTCGGTCCGGATCGGCTCGGGCAACCAGTTCCCGACGTATTCTTCGCGCCGTCGTTGTGCGGTCCGCAGGCTGTTCAGCGACTGCCTGCTGACAACCTGCGCCAGATACGCGCGTGGACTCTCCACCGAAGCCAGGTCCACCTCGGACCAGCGAATGAAGCTTTCTTGCAGCACATCGTCGGCATCGGTTGCGGTGCCGGTGATTTCATAGGCAATCGCGAAAAGGAGCGGTCGGTACTCGTCGAAGAGGTCTGCGTGCGTCGTCACGCTGTCACGAGATCCTTCCGACGGCGCGGCGCAGGCATCGCGAGCTGCTGCCGCTTCATTCGTCCTTGAATTCTCAAGCCCCACAGGGTCGCCCGGCAGACCAGCTCTTTCACTACAGCCGCCGACGCGCCCCGCATAATCATGCTACGCGGCGAGTCGTCCAGATGGGCGAATTGGATAACCCCCGATCGCCTGCCCAACGAGATGTTGGTCCCGACGAAGCCGAACGAAACAGGTTCAGCCGCAGTACCTTCCAACCCAGCCAACACGGTCGAGCCACCGTGCGCCCCCAGCGGCGACGCCGATTGACAACTCATCCGGTTGTACCAACCGATCTCCGGCGGCAACGAGATCGCGTCACCGACGCCGACGATGTCCGGCCGACCCAGCGCGGTCAAAGTCTCGTCGACCAGCAGGCGTCCGGCGTCGTCCGTAGGGAGCCCACTGCGCGTTGCCAATTGGGGCGCACCGAACGAACAGCAGACGACGGTGGCAGCACTCGTCCGAGTACGGCCATCGGCGGTGACGACCCCTCCATCGACAACGCGCGTCACCGCCGTGCCCGCCTCGACCTCCACGCCGAGCTTCTCCAGCTGCCGGACGATCGCACGTCTCGCCCGGGCCGACACTCCTGCCGCAAGGTCGCCGGCGGCCAACAGGGTCACGTGCACGCGAGGGAGCTGCTCGGCGATCTCTGCGGCGAGTTCGATTCCCGTCGGTCCGCCGCCGACGACGGTCACTGTGGCGGCATCGGGCAACTCGGCCAGTCGCGTCTTCAATTCGCGCGCCTCATGCAATTGCGCGACGAACAGGGCGTGCTCGGCGGCTCCCGGAATCGCAGTCGTATTCGACGTGCTGCCAACGGCATACACGAGTCGGTCGAATGGCAAGGTCGAGCCGTCACTCAGCTCGACCTCGCCGTCACCGATCCGATCGACCCACTCGATCCGGACCTGCGCACCCTTGTGCACGAGCGTGTTCAACGGCACCAGCGCGGTCGACGTCCCCGCCGCCAGCTGATGCAGCCGAATTCGCTCCACGAAGTCCGGGCGCGGGTTCACCACGGTCACCGCGATGTCCTCGCGCCCGGCAGCGAGTATGCGGTTGGTCGCCATGACCCCCGCGTACCCCGCACCAACAACCACGACCTGCCGTTTGTTTGTCATGCCCTTTAGACACCGCAGCCGCGGGAAATGTGACACCCCACCCAACTCCCGTGCGCGCGTCTCACCCCCAGAGGGGTGAAATTCGCTCACAGTTGCTCGCGCAGAACCGTGCGCGATTTTTACCCATGGGAGGGTGAGACGCGCGCACGGATTAGGGGGTGAGGGCCTGATCCAGATCGCCGAGCAAATCCTCGACATCTTCGAGTCCCACCGAGATGCGGACCACGGAGTCGGTGATTCCGACGGCCGCTCGACCTTCCGGACCCATGGCGCGGTGCGTCGTGGTCGCGGGGTGGGTGATCAGCGACTTCGCGTCACCCAGGTTGTTCGAGATGTCGACGATGCGGAGGGCATCGAGGACCTCGAAGGCACGCTTCTTACCGAGTCCCTCGGGCGCCGCGAGCTCGAAGGTGACGACCGTGCCGCCGCCCTTCATCTGCCGCTTGGCGAGGTCGTACTGAGGATGGGATTCGAGGTACGGGTACTTCACCCATGCGACCGACGGGTGCGACTCGAGGAACTTCGCGATTTGCAGCGCTGACCCGGTGGAGTGGTTGACGCGCAGCGGCATCGTCTCCAGACCCTTCAACAAGGTCCAGGCGTTGAACGGACTCAGCGCCGGACCGGTATGGCGCATCAACGTCTTCACCGGACCGTCGATGTACTCCTGCGTGCCCAGAATCGCGCCGCCGAGGACCCTGCCCTGACCGTCGATGTGCTTGGTGCCCGAATAGACCACGACGTCGGCGCCGAGCTCGAAGCTGCGCTGCAGCAACGGGGTCGCGAAGACGTTGTCCAACACCACTTGGGCCCCAGCAGCGTGGGCAAGTTCCACCACGGCGGGCACGTCGACAAGCGACTGCATCGGATTGGACGGCGTTTCGAAGAACACTGCGGTGGTCGGCACCGAGAGCGCCTGCTCCCACTGGTCGAGATCTTCGCCGTCGACGAAGACGGTCTCGATTCCCCACCGCGGCAGGATCTCGTTACAGACCACGAAACACGAGCCGAACAGGCTGCGGGCCGCGACGAGCCGGTCACCGGCCTTCAGCAGCGCACCGAGTGCGGTGAAGACTGCGGCCATGCCGCTGGCTGTCGCGAAGCATGCCTCGGCCCCGTCGATGAGCCGCATCCGCTCCTCGAACATGGCGACCGTGGGGTTGCCGTAGCGCGAGTAGACGTAGTGGTCAACGTCGCCGGTGAACGCGGCCTCAGCTGCTCCGGCACTTTCGTAGACGAATCCCGAAGTCAGGTACAGGGCTTCGGCATTCTCTTCGAAACCGGACCGCATCAGTCCGCCGCGCACACCGATCGTCGCGGGACCGACGCCTTCGGGCAACGGCTTCTCGAACGCCCCACCCGTCGGCTTGCTCATGACTGCTTCCAGGGCAGGCCGAGGACCTTCCAGCCGTTGACGTTGCGTTGGCCTGCGGGTCCGACCGCGCCTTCGAAGCCTTCGAGAACGTTGTACGACGGACCGATTCCTGCATTGGTCGCTGCGATGGCCGTATGCACGGACCGGTTTCCGGAACGGCAGAGGAAGACGACCGGTCCGTCGGTGACGCCGGCGGCCTTCAAGTCTTCGACGAAATTCGCGTTCCGACTGCCCGTATTGTCGACCCATTCGATGAAGATCGGGGTCTTGCCGATTTCGGTGGTGTCGGGGATGCCGATCTTGCGCCACTCGCCGTCGGTCCGTACGTCGACCAACACCGCGGCCGGATCGTCCCGAAGCAGGTCCCATGCCTGCTGGGGAGTCAGATCACCTGCATAGCTCACTTGAATGCCCTTCCGAATCCACACTTGCCGTGTCCGGTATTGGAGCACGGCCAGGTCGTCACCCGGAGCACCCCACCGTGGCGGAGGGTTGCCGACCAGCGAGCCGGGGCTTGTTGCTGGTACTCATGACCTGACACGAGGATCGCTGCTCAGCGGCGCGATTGTCAACTTCGACCGTGCGTGATTTTCACCCCTATGACGGTGAGACGCGCGCACGGGGTTAGTTGCAGACCAGCCACTTCCCGTTCCTGCGGACGAAATTCCAGGTCGCGGTCTTCTCGTCTTTGTCGTCGACCTTCGTCGTGACTTCGGCTTTCGCGCTGTTTCCGTCGAGGGCGACATCGGCGACCTTCTCGTAGCTCAGCTTGCCTTTGCGGTCGGCGAGAATCTTGCCGTCGAATTGGGCGCAGGCGGTGTCACGTTTGCGCTGCTCATCGTCGCCGTTGCGAGCAGCGATGAACTCGGTGACCGACACCTCGATCTGTTGGCCTTCGGTGAGGTTGTCCTCGGCAGGCGAGATGATCCCAGCGATGATGACTGCCGCGACGATCGCCAGGACGACGGCCAATGCTGCGATGATCGGGACTGCGGTACGCGGCGGCTCGGGCTTGCTCTCGTCGGTCACGTGCAGGATCTTCCCCTGCGTGTCCGGTTTCGGGCAAACAGGTCACCCTGATCCCCCGCTGCGGGAGGGGCGCTGTGCCGAGACGATAGAATAGGCACTTCGCATATGTTAGGCGAGGCTAATTTGCGGCCTCGCGTCACACGAATTTCGTTCGTAGAGAAGGTGCACGGTAAAGATGACTGATCAGTCCCGCCCGCTCCGGGTCGCCATCATCGGTGCAGGCCCCGCAGGCATCTATGCCGCGGATGCCCTGATGAAGTCTGAGACCGACGTCAGCATCGACCTCTTCGAGCGCATGCCTGCGCCGTTCGGCCTCATTCGGTACGGCGTCGCGCCGGACCATCCGCGCATCAAGGGCATCATCTCGGCCCTGCACAAGGTGCTCGACAAGGACCACGTGCGGCTGCTCGGCAACATCGACTACGGCAACGACATCACGCTCGACGATCTGCGCCACTTCTACGACGCGGTGATCTTCTCGACCGGCGCGAACGCGGACCGCAATCTCGAACTCCCTGGCGTCGACCTCGACGGCAGCTACGGCGCCGCCGACTTCGTGTCCTGGTACGACGGCCACCCCGACGTCCCGCGTGACTGGCCGCTCGAGGCCGAGAAGGTCGCGGTGCTCGGTGTCGGGAACGTCGCGCTCGACGTTGCTCGCGTGCTCGCCAAGACGGGCGACGAACTGCTGCCGACCGAGATCCCGGCAAATGTTTACGAGGGTCTGAAGGCGAACAAGGCGGTCGAGGTCCACGTCTTCGGTCGTCGCGGTCCCGCGCAGGCCAAGTTCACGCCGTTGGAACTTCGTGAACTCGACCACTCGCCGACCATCGAGGTCATCGTCGATCCTGAAGACATCGAATACGACGAAGCCTCCGAGGCGGCCCGCCGCAACTCGAAGATCGTCGACATGGTGGCGAACACGCTGCAGGACTGGGCAATTCGCGACCCAGGCGACCGGCCGCACAAGTTGTACCTGCACTTCTTCGAATCGCCGACCGAGATCCTCGGTGCGGACGGCAAGGTCGTCGGTCTACGGACCGAACGCACCGAGCTCGACGGCACCGGAAACGTCCGGGGCACTGGCAAATTCAAGGACTGGGAAGTTCAGTCGGTGTACCGCGCCGTCGGGTATCTCTCGCAGAACGTCTCGAACCTGCCGTTCGACGACCAGGCAGGGACCGTGCCCAACGAAGCCGGCCGAGTCCTTGCCGACGACAGCACGGACGGAAAGTTCCTTCCCGCAACGTATGTCACGGGCTGGATCAAGCGCGGCCCGGTCGGTCTGATCGGTCACACGAAGGGCGACGCGAACGAAACGGTCGCCTGCCTGCTCGACGATCGCGCTGGCTTCGTCGGCGCGGTGGAACCGGACGAGAACGCGATCATCGAGTTCCTCGAGAAGCGCGACGTTCCGTTCACGACGTGGCAGGGCTGGTACCGCTTGGACGCTCACGAGCGTTCGCTCGGCGAACCCGAAGGGCGCGAACGGATCAAGGTCGTCGAACGCGAAGACATGTTGCGAGCGAGCGAACCGCACCGCGCCTGACACGTACTCGCAACAGGTGGGTACGTGAAGTGCGCCGCATTTTTTACTCCCACCACACAAACGGTTGATCGTTCTGGGGCATGCTTGTAGGCGTGTTCGACGCGCATCTCCACATCATCGATCCGCGGTTTCCGCTTGTCGAAAACAACGGCTACCTACCTGACCCGTTCACGATCGCCGATTACCGCGAACGCACGAGCGCGTTGGGCATCGATGGCGGCGCGGTCATCACCGGGTCGTGGCAAGCGACCGACCAGACGTATCTGGTTGCCGCACTGGCTGAGCTCGGCGAAGGCTGGGTCGGCGTCACCCAGCTTCATCCCGACGCGACCGACGACGACATTCTCGAACTCGACCGCGCCGGCGTCCGTGGGATCCGGTTCAACCTCAAACGCGGCGCCATCGACATCGCGGCCCTGACCTTGCAAGCCCTGCGTGCGCACGAACTCGTCGGCTGGCATGCCGAGCTCTACGTCGACGGATCACTGCTGCCGTCGCTCGCACCGGTGCTGACCAAGCTCCCCGCTGTCAGCATCGATCATCTCGGCATCTCCGGTGAAGCGCTCCCATTCCTGCTCGAGTTGGTCGACCGAGGTGTTCGGGTCAAAGCAGCGGGCTTCGGTCGCGTCGACTTCGACATCCCGAATGCGTTGCGCCGCATCCATAACGTCAGTCCCGAGGCGTTGATGTTCGGCACCGATCTCCCCGGCACGCGCGCCACACGGGCATTCGAGCCCGCCGACGTCGAGCTGATCAAAGAGACGATCGGCGACGACTACGAAGCTGTCCTCTGTACCAACGCGCGCAGCTTCTACCGGCTGCAACCCAAGCAGGCCGCGGAGCCCTCCGACACCGCAGAATCACTGCCCGCGGTGGAGTGAACGCCGACGCTCAGTAAGCCCTCACGTCAGGAAGGCGCCTACGAGCCAGACACCACTGGCCAAGAGTGCACCGAACAGCTCGATCAGCATCGACAGGCCGACCGCTTTGACGGCATGCCACGTCGATGGCCATGCAGTTTCGTGGCTGCCGAGGCGAGCGAGCTCGGCGAGGTAGGTGCCGAGAATGAAACCGACGAACAGTCCGACTATCGGTATCACGAAGAATCCAGCGATACCGAGCACACCACCGAGGATCAGCGACCGCGTCGGAACGCCCGCGTCCTTCATCTTCTTTCCAGGCACGGTGTATTTGATGACGCCTGAGATGATCAGGAAGACCGTGGCAATCGCGAACACGGTCCACGCGGTTGCGGACCCTTCGACAATCGCCCACACCAGGATCGCGCCGAACACCAACAACACACCGGGCAGCAGCGGCAAAACGATGCCGACCAGGCCGATCAAGATGACAAGTCCGACGATGACCTCGCCCCAACCATTCATGCGGAGAACCCTAGCTTCGAACACTATTGGCGGTTCGCTAACGTCTAGGCCATGACGACTGAGAACGCCGCAAAGCAGGGGCCCCTCGCCGGTATTCGCGTGATCGAACTTGCGGGCATCGGCCCCGGACCGCACGCGGCTCTGCTCCTCGCCGACCTGGGTGCGGACGTCGTTCGCGTGCAGCGCGCAGGCGGGATTCCCGCCGCAGGCATTCCCAACGACCAGCAGCTGCGCAATCGCACGATCGTCGAGGCGAATCTGAAAGATCCCGCTGACATCGAGAAAGTGCTCGGCCTGATCGAGCGTGCCGACGTCCTCATCGAAGGGTTCCGGCCCGGAGTGACCGAACGAATGGGCCTCGGACCAGACGACGTCGCAGCGCGCAATCCGCGCATCGTCTACGGCCGTATGACCGGGTGGGGCCAACAGGGTCCGCTCGCGCAGAGCGCAGGTCACGACATCAACTACATCTCCCTGACCGGGGTGCTCCACGCGATCGGCCGCAAGGGTGAGCGCCCGGTGCCACCGCTGAACATGGTCGGCGATTTCGGCGGCGGGTCGATGTTCCTCGTCTTCGGCATACTCGCAGCGCTGATCGAGCGCCAGACCTCGGGCAAAGGCCAGGTTGTCGATGCCGCGATGGTCGACGGCACCCTCGCGTTGTCGCACATGATCTGGGGCTTCCGCGGTCGCGGGCTGTGGTCGGACGAGCGTGGCGTCAACATGCTCGACACCGGCTATCCGTTCTACGACACCTACGAAACTGCCGACGGCAAGCACATGGCCGTTGGCGCGCTCGAGCCCCAGTTCTATGCGGAGTTGCTGAAGGGCCTCGAACTCGACGCTGCAGACCTGCCGCATCAGCTCGATCAGTCCGGTTACCCGAAGCTGCGGGAGATTTTCACCGACAAGTTCAAATCGAAGACGCGCGATGAGTGGGCCGCCATTTTCGAAGGAACCGATGCGTGCACCACGCCCGTCTTGACCTTCGCCGAGGCGCCCGACAACGCACACATTGCTGCGCGCGGATCGCTCATCGACATCGACGGCGTCGTTCAGCATCTGCCCGCGCCGCGGTTCTCGCGCACCCCGAACGGCATCCCGACTGCGCCGCCACGCGACGCGGCCGACCCGTTGACATTGTGGTGACCTGCGCGTTGCAGTAGCTACGATCACAACTGTGTCGACTGAATACCGCAGCCTTTGAGGCACGCTCATGAGCGATGAACCGAAGGCTTGCCCGGGAATTCCAGAAGACACCCGGGTTCACCTACCGCCGTTGGACCAGCTGTTCACCTGCGGATTGCATCCTCAGTACTACGACATCCTGCGCAGCCACGAGGACTGGGTCTATCGGCATTTGCTGCCGGGCGAGCCGAAGTTGGCGTACAACGTTCTGCACGACAACCTCGGCGCTCTGTTCGTCTGTATGGCTTATTTCGAGCACGACGCGGACAAGGTCAAAGACATCTGCGACCTCATGACGTGGCTGTTCATCCACGACGACGACGTCGTAGACCTTCGCACGGCACCTGACAGTCCGAACAGCGTCCGTCAAGCCGCCGTCGACGACTATCTCGGCAAGATCGAAGACGTTCTCGACGGCGGCGTAGCGACGGACACCCGCTGGGCGATGGAGAGCATTCACGACTTGATCGAGCGGTTCACTGCTCGATCGTCGCCGAAGCTGCTGGCTCGGTTGCTCGATGCGCTCGGCTTCTACAGCACCGTCGCCACCAGTTCGGAGGTCACCGACCTGCTCGATCATCGAATCACCGATCTTGCCGAGCACATGGAGCTTCGATCGACCGGTGGCAGCTCGGCCAGTCAGCTGTTCCACGTCGTCACCGAGTACATCCACGGCGTCGATCTGGATCCCGAAGTCGTCGCGATGGAGTCGGTAGACCAGTACTGGCGTGCCATTATGGACTGCTGGTACCTACCCAACGACTTGCTGTCGTTCCGAACCGAATGCACGCGTGGCGATCACAACAACGCGGTCTGCGTTTTGCGGCGCTCCGAAGGGCTTTCGTTGCAGGAAGCGGTCGACCGGTTGGCCTGCTTGATCAACGAGAGGCAGGCCGATGCGGCGCGCCGATACGCCGAAATCTCAGAGTCACCACTCGCGTCGATCCCTGGTTTGCTCGCGTGTCTCGAAAACTTGCAACACGTTGCCGCCGCAAACCAACGTTGGTCGTATATGGTGCCGCGGTACCACGGCGAAGGCTTCGTCTGGAACGGCGTGCTGACGGGAGAACTGCGTCTGACTCGGAGTCATACTTACTTCCCGGACGTACCGGCAACCCGCGTTACCGAGCACGGTTTTATCTCGGGATAGACGGATCGCAGGAAAATCGGTCGGCCGCAACATAGCGTTAATGATCCTGAAGTTTTTAACTAGGCATCCTCTAGCAAACCCGGGAGGATGGGAGCGAGCGGTAATGTGAGCAGCGTGCGGCGACACCAAGTCTTAGACGACGCCGGCGCCCCTGCACGGGTGCCATTTGCACTGGCGACGTCTCCGGTGATGGCACGGACGACCGGCGGCCTGTTCGTAATGGGCGGCGTACTCGGTATGACGCTTGCGATTCTGATGCCGCACGAGGGGCCCGGTAACCGGGTTGTCGTGGCGATCGTTGCGATCGGAGCCTTGGTCTTCGGCATCGGACTTGCGGTCATCGGCGACCTGGTACACCCTCGCACTCATCAGTTGCTCGTCCCACTGGGCACGATTCTGATCAGCGCGACCATTCAACAATCCACGTCGAACACCGCCGCATTGGCGTTGGCGAGCTTCTATGTGTTCGTTGCGTGCGATTCGTCGTTCTTCTTTTCCTGGCTGCGCGCTGCCGCTCAAATCGTGTTTGCAGTCGCCTGCTGCATGATCGTGCTCGCGTCACGCGACGGACTGCCGTGGTGGTCCGGACTGGTGCCATCCGGCGTCACCATCGCGGTCGGCGCCGTGGTCGGCGTGCTCGCGAGGCTTGCATCCGATGCCGACATAGATTCACTGACAGGTCTGTTGAACAGACGTGGGTTCGATACGCGCCTGCACCTCGAAATCGCTCGCGCGACCCGAACCGGCTTGCGTCCGGCCTTGATCCTGTTCGACCTGGACCGCTTCAAGACGGTCAACGACGAACTCGGCCATCGTTCCGGCGACGCGGTACTGCAGAAGGTTGCCGACTCGTGGCAGCAGTTGCTGGGTCCGTCGAGAATTCTGGCGCGCTACGGCGGCGACGAATTCGCTCTCCTCGTGCCCGATATGTCCGAGCAAGGCGCTATCGCACTCGCCGATCAAATGCGAGAGTCGATCGCGTTCGGCTGCTCTGCGGGCGTGACGTCATGGCAACCAGGGGAATCCGGGTCGTTCCTTGTCAGTCGCGCCGACGTCGGTCTCTATCGCGCCAAGCAGGCAGGCCGCAACCGGACCGTTCTGGAGTCGTCACGGCGGCCACCGCTCGCAGTCGAATTGGTCGAGGCGATCGCGCGCGAAACGCTCGACGTGCATTACCAGCCGATCGTGAGCCTCACCGACGGCGGAACGATTGTGGGCGTCGAGGCGCTCGTCCGGTGGAAGTCGGTCACGCAGCCGTCGGTCAGCACCGAGGAAGTAATTCGCGTCGCCGAAGAGAACGGCCTGATCGCCAACCTCGACCGGTTCGTGCTGTACCGAGCCTGCCGCGACGCGCTCGACATTCAACAGTCGGTCCCCGGGCAGTCGATGATCCTCAACGTCAACGTGTCCGGCCTCGAACTGGTCGAAAAAGACTATGTCGCGCGAGTGGACGAAGTCCTCCGCGCAACCGGCTGGCCCGCCGATCAGCTGATCCTGGAAGTCACCGAGAGCGTTCTCGACGTGAACACACCAACCGCAATCTCGAATCTCGGCGAACTTCGGGGTCGCGGAATTCGCATCGCCATCGACGATTTCGGTACCGGCTACTCGTCGTTGAGTCGGCTGAAGACGCTGCCGACCGACTTCCTCAAGCTAGACGGCTCCTTCATCACATCGATCACCGACGAGGGCGAAGCGCCGCCGCTGCTCGAGGTCATCGCGCTGCTCAGCGTCTCGCTCGGCCTGCCGGTGATTGCCGAAGGTGTGGAGAACGAACACCAGGCAGCGGTCCTCGCATCACTGGGTTACTCACTCGCGCAGGGGTACTTCTACGGTTATCCGCAGTCCGCGCCCGACATTGCCAAGCAATTGTCGCGCGACGCGCAGGTCCCGCTTCCAGGCCGCTAAACGCACACCAAGGTCGCCGACGACTCGTCGCTTCGCGGCGCGAGGACCTCGTACGCGGCGGCGATACCGCAGACCGCAAGTGCAAGATCCTGCTCGTTCTGCGCATACGGCAGCCGGATGAATCGTTCGAATGCACCCTCGACGCCGAAGCGCGGACCTGCGGCGAGCAGGACCCCGAAGTTCGGCGCAGTCGCGGCGAGAGCGGTCGAGACAGGCGCAGGCAGCTGTACCCACAACGCCATACCGCCTGCGCCGATGAGCGGGCGCCAGTCGGGCAAGTGTGAATCGATCGCGTCGAGCAGCGCGGTGCGCTGGCCGCGCAACAGCTCACGACGACGTTCGAGCATCGGCTCGGCTTCGGCGAGCAGGTATGCGGTCGCGAGCTGGTCCATCACGGGGGTGCCGAGGTCGACCGCGGCACGCGTTCCAGCGAGCCGAGTGATCAACGACGGATTGGCCCGAATCCAGCCGACTCGAAGGCCGCCCCAGAACGATTTCGATGCGGAGCCGATGGTCACCAACTCGGATCCGCGATTGAAGGCGGCGGCCGGAATGACGGGATCCATATCCAGATTGAGCTCGGCCATCGACTCGTCGACGACGACGGTCATCCGCGTATCGCGGGCAATGCGAGCCAGTTCGGCGCGGCCTGCCTCGTCCATGCACAGCCCGGTCGGGTTGTGGAAGTCGACGACGAGATAGGCCATGCGTGCGGCGGTTTGGCGTGCCGCACTTCGGATTCCGTCCAGGTCCCACCCACCGGAGTTGCCCTCTTCGGGGCGCAGCGGCACCGGCACGGGCCGCGCGCCGGCGCTGCGGATCGCCTCGATGCCGTTCGGATAGGTCGGGTGCTCGATCAGTACGCGTTCTCCGGGCGCGGTCAGCGCCGCGAGCAGCAGGCGCAGCGCGTGCTGCGCGCCGAGGGTCACCATGATCTGGTCCGCCTCGGTGGGTAATCCGCGCTGGCGATAGCGCTCGGCGATCGCTTCGCGCAGCACCGGAATGCCGATCGGTTCCATACCGTGCGACGGCAGATAGGTCGGCAGCGCCTTCAGCGCGGCGGCGTACGCACCTTCGACCTCTGGCGGTGCGGGTAATGCTGCGTAGCTCATATCGATCGCCGGCGCGTCCGGCTTTGCGGTGGTGGCGGCGAACATCAGCCCGTTCGGGGCAGTGCCCGACGGCAGCGCGACCGTACTGCGCGAGCCCTGCCTGCTGATCAGATAGCCGTCCTCGCGCAGCATCGTGTACGTCGAGGTGATGGTGGTTCGGCTGAGGCCGAGAGCGGCAGCGAGATCGCGCTCGCTCGGAAGAGCCACCCCGAGTGGAATCCGGCCGTCGTGGATAAGCAACCGAACGCCGTCTGCCAACGCGTGGTACGCGGGCCGGGCCGTCTTGCGCCGCCCGTTCGCATCGTCTTGCCGCCACTGCCCGAGATCGCGCGTCAACGACGACACTCCCAACACCCTCATAGCCATGCGGTCCAGTATTTGCGATCTGGCTATTTTTTGCAAGGCCAGATGAGCGGATGGTTATGGCATGACCACGATCTTGACACTCCTCATCCTCGGGGCTTTCGCAGCGGCGATCTACCACTTCGCTCCGCACAGCTCCAAGCACGGCCTATTCCACCTTGACCAGTTCCGACCTGCCGCACCACTGGCCGGTTTTCTGCCTGGCGACTACGAGCAACAGCGCCTGTACGCCGACATCGCAGCGATCCACGCCCACGACGACCACGACGACTTCCACCAGTCCACTGCCGCATAACTGGACTGGTCCGGCCGTCAGAACAGGGTCGGCGCGTCGAACCCCGGCGCCTGCTCCATCGTGAGCAGAGCGCGCTTGGTCACGACGCCGCCGTACGCCGAGAACCCGCCGATGCGATTACCTGCGGCAAGCACCCGGTGGCACGGCACGATGATCGGCACCGGGTTGCGGCCGAGCGCTTGGCCGACAGCTTGGGCGGCTCCGCGAGAATCGACCCGCTCGGCGACCTCGCCGTAGGTGAGCGTCGTACCCGGTTCGATCGACCGGGCGACCTCGTAGACCCGCCGGTCGAAGAGTCGCAGTCTGGTCAAGTCCAGGTCGATCCAGCGCAAGTCGTCGACCGCGCCGTCGAGATGACGGCAGACACCCTCGATCGCCGCGCGGACCGGCTCGGGCGGCGATTGCTCCGGTGCCGAACGGCAGTACCGCGCGAGCCGTTGCGCCGTCGCACTCGCATTCACCTCGGGCAAGGCCAGAGCCTGGATGCCGGCCTCGCTCCACACAACTCCGCACCTGCCGAGGGCGGTGTCGAAGTAGGTGTAGCCGAGCGGGGTCATGGCTTCAGTGTCTACCCGACCACCGACATTGCAGATGCCTACATGTAGGCGCCGCCATCGACTCGAATCTCGGTGCCGGAGATGTATTTACCATCGTCGGACGCCACCATCGCGACAACTCCTGCGATGTCCGCCGGCGAGCCGAGGTTGCCACCGTCGACCATCCCGCCGAGTTTCGCGAACAACTGGCCATCGATGTCTTTCGGCAGGTCGAGAATCGACTTCGTCGTGATTCCGGACCTGATGCCGCCCGGCGCGATATTGACAGCGCGCAGACCCTTTTTGACGTATTCGAGCGCGATCGCATGGGTGAATGCGCTGACCGCGCCTTTGCTCGCCGCGTACGCCGCCATGTACGGCGCGCCGAAATAGGCCGAGGTGGACGAGAAGTTGACCACGACGCCGCCGTGCGGCGATTCGAGCAGCGACGGCAGGGCCTCCTGCACCATGAGGAAGGTTCCGGTGAGGTTGATGCCGATGACGCGATTCCAGTCTTCGAGCGGCATTTCGTGCGTATGCGCGGTGCGCAGGATGCCCGCGGCATTCACCAAAACGTCCAGGCCGCCCAGAAACTCGCGCGCCTCGGCGTGCCCGGCTCGGACGGATTCTTGATCACTGATGTCGACGATCACGGTCTTCAGCCGGTCCGCGGCGTCGTCGCCTGCGTCCTTCGCGGTCAGTTCCAGTCCGGCTGCGTCGACGTCGACCGCGACGAGCCGCGCTCCCTCCGCCAGCAGGCGCAGGGCGACGCCCTGACCGATTCCAGAACCCGCACCGCTGACAAGCACGCGACGGCCTTCATACCTCTGCACTGGGGCATCCTTCCGACAGCAACGAAACTAGAACACGTTCCAGAATGCTACCCCAGCGCGCGCTTGATCGCGCGTGCCAATCCGTCCCTGTCCGCGGCATCCAATTTCATGCAAGCCCGATAGACGTGACCTTCGACGGTCCGCACAGAGACTGCCAATTGGTCGGCGATGTCCTTGTTCGACATCCCAAGCGCGACGAGGGCCGAGATTTCGCGTTCTCGCGCGGTCAATGGCAGCGGATGTGTCTCGGCGATCAGCGCAGGTGTCTTCGCTCCGTCGCACTCGGCCGCAAGCCGTAGCGCGATCGTCGACGACGCCTGCTGGCCGCGCCTGTTCTTGGACCGCCCGTACGCCACTGCAGACTGCGCAGCCGCTTCAGCCGCGACGACCAAGGCCCCCACGCGCTCCCACTGCGCCGCCGCAACCGCAAGCCCGGACCCGTCGTCGGCGGCCAACGCAGCGGCATGGTCGGCCTGCATTCGGGCTGGCGCGACGTCGAGCATTTTTGCGAGCTCGGCAAGCCGCGGCGCGACCGTGCGGTCACCGAATCGCAGCGCGACGAAAAGTCCGTCGGCTTCGACGGTGTAGCGCCCAGACTGCGCGGCCGCGTCGGCACCGTGCCGCGCGTGCGCTATCGCTGCTGCGGTGCGCCCTTGCGCTGCGGCGAGCCACGCACGCGACATTTCCAGCTCCGCAGCGAACATCGCGATGTGATCGCCGGCAAGCACCTCGGCCCGCGCGAGCGCGTCGGCCGCTTCGTCGACCTGCCCCAGCGCCGCTGACGTTTGGCACAAGAATGCCGCTGCGAGAAACTCCCAGGCGTAGCCCACTCCCTCCAACGCTGCGATCGCCTGGACGAACTCGCGGCGCGCCGCCTCGAGCCTGCCGCGCTCCAGGTGGACCTGACCGAGCAGCACACCGGCCTTGGCGCGCGCGGGTTGCTGGCCGATCGCATACCCCACATAGCGCAACGCGGCCAGCTCAGCGGCTTCGAACTCGCCGCGAACCAGCAGCGCGGGAATCTCGATGAGCCCGAGGTTGAACCGAAGCAGCCCTGACTTCGACTGCGACGCATCGCGCAGACCGCGCGCAATAAGCTCCGCCACATCCTCGATCCGCCCGCACTGGATGTGCACACTCGCGGCCGTGAACGCCGCCCAGCCATGCGTCACCGGACTGCGAGTAACCGACGCGAGCACAGCTTGGGCTGCCCGCTCCGCGTCGTCCAACCGATCTGTGAAGGTGGCGTTCCACATCTCGACGAAGTCGAGGGCTCCCGGGAACGTAACCCGTTCTCGAATACCGGCGAGCAACGCCGATGCCGCGGCGTCGTCGCGACACATCCAGAAGAGATTCGCGGCCCTCGTCGTGGCCCAGATGACGAGGTCGAGCTCGTCCAAGGTGTCGGGGTCGACACCGGCCAGAACAGCCTCGGCCTCGGCCGCCTTGCCATGCCACGACAGCGCCTGCGCAAGTACCAATGCGGCGCGAAAGCCGCCTCCGAGTTGCAGCGCGCGCCGCGCGAGCCGCTCGCCCAGTTCGAGATCGCCGAGGGTGATCGCATCGCCGCCCGAATCGACGAGTGAGGCGACATCCGGGTCGCGGTCGCTGTCCAACGCAAGGGCGGCGAGTCGAATCCGGTCGCTGACGTGCGCGGGCCGAGTCGCCGACATCGCGCCGACGAGTTCCCCACGGATTCGTCGCGCCTTGAGCGTGCCGGTCTGGTTGCGGATCACCTCGCCGTAGATCGGGTGGGTCAGCACGACCGCGCGGTGCGGGGCGTCACCGATCACCTTCGCCAACCCCGCCTCGAGTACGACCTCGACTGCGGCCGGATCGCGTAATGCGTGCAACATGCCCGAATCGAGGGTGCCGCCGAATGCCAGCAGTTCCACGACGGCGAGCGGTGCCTCGTCGAGATCCTTCAATCGCGATTCGACGAGGGTCGACAGCTGTTGATTGATGACCGTTGCGCCGCGCAGCTGCCAGATTCCCGCGACACAGCGCAAGTTTCCGGCTTCGATCGCGCCCTCGACGAGGTGGCGAAGAAACAACGGGCTGCCCTGCGAAACCTGGAAAAGCCGGTCGGCACTGACCGATTCGAGTGGTCCGTCGAGGACCGTCTCGACCAGCTCGATCACCTCGGTACGGGTGAACGGCGCCAGGTCGACGCGCACCAAGAGGCCCTCACGCCAGAGCGCGCTGATCGGCTCCGGAATGTCGCGACCCAGTCGGACTGTGACGACGAAGTTGGCGGCGCGCTCGGTCGCGAGCTGATGGACCACTGACGCCGACAAGTGATCGAGCAGATGGGCGTCGTCGACGCCGATGACGACTTTCGAGCCGCCGAGCAGCAGATTGTCGCGGATCGCACGCAGGACAGCGTGCGGCTCGTTGCGATCCGACAGCTCGACGAGGTGGGCGAACGCGCCCAGCGGAATTCCTTTTGCAGTCTCGGTTCCGGCGACCCACCGACGGATACCGCGGGCACTCTTGACTGCGCTGCGCGCCAACGTCGTCTTGCCGACGCCGGCGTCGCCGATCACGACGACGCCCCGCGGCCCGTCGGCTGCCCGCATCGCGGCCGTCACAGTGTCGAGGTGCCCTTCCCTGAGCACCGTCGGCCATTGCGACAACATGCGGGTGTCCTATGAGTCGATCAAGCGAGGATGTCGCGACGCACAATCGTTTGGTCGCGGCCCGGACCGACTCCCACGCAGGAGATATGTGCGCCTGAGAGGTCCTCGAGTCGGAGCACGTAATCCTGGGCGTTCTTGGGCAGATCCGCGAACGTGCGGGCACCCGAAATGTCCTCCCACCAGCCCGGCATCTCTTCGTAGATCGGGCGCGCGTGATGGAAACCGGTCTGCGTCATCGGCATGTCCTCGACCCGTTCACCGTCGACGTCGTATGCCACGCAGATCGGCACGGTGTCGAGGCTCGACAACACGTCGAGCTTGGTGAGGAAGTAGTCGGTGATGCCGTTGACCCGCGTCGCGTAGCGCGCGATGACGGCGTCGAACCAACCGCATCGGCGGGCACGTCCGGTCGTCACGCCGACCTCGCCGCCTTGCTTGGCCAGATATGCGCCGTGCTCGTCGAACAGCTCGGTCGGGAACGGTCCGGAGCCGACGCGCGTCGTGTACGCCTTCAGGATGCCTAGCACGGTCGTGATCTGGCTCGGTCCGACGCCGGACCCCACAGCGGCCCCACCTGCAGTCGGATTCGACGAGGTCACATACGGGTAGGTGCCATGGTCGACGTCGAGCAGCGTGCCTTGGGAACCTTCCAGCAACACGATCTCGCCACGCTCCAACGCCTCGTTGAGCTGTAGCCGGGTGTCGCTGATGCGGTGCTTGAAACTGTCCGCTTGCTCGAGCACCTCGTCGACCACCTGCTGGGGATCGAGCGCTCGCCGGTTGTAGATCTTGACCAGCACCTGGTTCTTGTATTCCAGTGCCGCTTCGACCTTCTGGGTGAAGATTTTCTCGTCGAGAACGTCGGCAACCCGGACACCCACGCGGGCGATCTTGTCCTGGTAGCACGGTCCGATGCCGCGTCCGGTCGTGCCGATTTTGTTGTTGCCGAGGAAGCGCTCGGTGACCTTATCGATCGCCACGTGGTACGGCATGATCAAGTGCGCGTCAGCGGATAGCAGCAGCCGATCGGTGTCGACTCCCCTGCGCTCGAGTCCAGCGAGTTCGTCGAGCAGCACACCGGGATCGACGACGACACCGTTGCCGATCACGTTCGTCACGCCGGGCGTCAGGATGCCGGACGGGATCAGGTGCAGCGCGAAATTGTCGCCATTGGGCAGCACCACGGTGTGGCCTGCGTTGTTTCCGCCCTGGTAGCGGACGACCCATTGGACCCGGCCGCCGAGAAGATCCGTCGCTTTGCCCTTGCCTTCGTCGCCCCATTGGGCGCCGATCAGCACGATTGCCGGCATTGATATCTCCTACGATCGAACGCGCAATCCGCGATGGCGAGCTGCAGCTGACTGCCGTACGGAGGCAGTGGCCGGAAGCACAGTCTAGTCGAGCGGGTATCTATCGACCGAACCGATGACGCGAGGCGACATGGGAACCACCGCAAGCTGGGTCAGATCCCATCGCATGATCGCCTTCTTCGCCCTGGCCTACGCGTTGTCGTGGTCGCTGATTCCGTTCGGATCGTTCCTCCCGACCGGCGCCCTGATCGCCGCACTGGTCGTGATCGCGATCGCCGACGGTCGCCCCGGATTTCGCGAACTCGGGTCTCGCATCGTTCGCTGGCGGGTGCACTGGATCTGGTACGTGGCGGCGCTCGGCGTGCCCATCGCAATACACGTCGTGACGATCACCGCCAACGCCCACTTGTCCTCGGCGGCCATCTCTTTCGATCAGCTCGATCCGTGGTACGGCCTGGTCGTGGTGTTCGCGTCACGCCTCGTCGACCCGCTGAACGGTCCGGTCGCCGAGGAGCCGTCGTGGCGCGGCTTCGCGCAACCCACACTGCAGCAATCCAATTCGCCGTTGGTGGCGACCCTGATCCTCGCCACACTCGTGACGGTCTACGCTTGGCTGTTCAACCGCGCCGACGGCAGTGTGCTGATCACGCTGCTCGCGCACGCTGCCGAAGGAACGGTCAGACGTCGACCTTGTGGCCCGACGGCATCGACGCCGACCGCGTGATTTTCCTGAATGCGGTGGCCTGGACCGTAGTTGCTCTCGCAGTCGTTGTGGCCGATCGAGAGCTGTGGCTCAACCGGCGGCTGCGGCAATAGAATCGCCGACCATGACCGGTGCTGTGGATCGCGCGTTGGAAATCTGGAAACCCCTCCGCCGGAAGGAGACAGCGCACTCGACCTCTTCCGGTCCGCATACGCCGATCCGGTCATCATCAACGACACACCTTTCACCTGCGCCCAATTGGTCGACCGGGCGCGAGCAACCCATAAGGCCTTCGCCGACCTGGAGATGGAAGTCGTCGACCGTATCGACGCAGGCGACAAGGCAGCCGTCGCGTTCCGCCAATCAGGCAAACACGTTGCCGCATTGCCGATGCCGGGCGCGGTCGAGCCTTCCGGTCACGTAGTCAGCGGAATCGGAATGGACATCTTCACGATCGTCGACGACCGCATCGCCCGAATCTGGGTGGTCTCCGAACTGCTCTCACAGCTGGTCCGCGGCTAAGGCCTCAGGCAACCCCGCCGGTGCGCAGCCGCGCAGCCTGCGGCTGAGAAGGTTCTCGCCCGAGGCAGCTGGCTCGTGCAGCAGAACCTGCCCCGCCGCGCCGAGGGGGCTGTTGCGCGAGCATCGCCCGAGAAGAAAGTCGCATAACCGCCCCTTCGGCGCCCGAACAGGCGATCCGCACCCCTTTTCCGAGATGGCTCGGCGTGTCGCACGGCGCGTCGGGGTGCGAATCCTGAAAGGGGGGCGGCTGAGGGAGTTCTCGCTTAAAGCGCAGCCTCAGGCAGCGTGCTGCGCGGCGTGGCGCTCGGCGGGAACGACCTCGACCTCGATGGTTGCGGCGACTGCGAGAACGCGGGCGCAGCATGTCGGCGGCGTCCACACCTCGACTCCGTCGGCAGCGTCGTCATGGTCGGAGTAGAAGTAGAAATACACGGGCCGATCGCGATCGCCATCGATGTGGTAGGTCACGCCCCACTCGTGTTCGCTGTAGGAAACCTGCTTGGCGCGGAAGACCGCGGCAGAGCGTGCACGGATGACTACGGGAAGGCTCCAGGCCTCGCGGTCGATCGCCGCGACGTCGAGCTGCAATTCTTCCCAAGTGTCGTTGACGACTCGAACGACTAATCCTTGCGGCGTCGGCCTAGACATCTCATTGCACCTTCGGAGTGTTCACATACGGCGGTCTACAGGTTGATCGCCCGCCGCAACCGTTTTGTTGCACACTTCCGGCTATCGTTTCAGGGCAGCGGACTTTTTCGCTTGATCTATTCGAGGACCAATCCAGTCGAGGAGCACGTTTGGACATCTTTGTCCTGCGATGTGGTGATGGCCCGGTTCCGATCGCGCTCACCACTCAACCCGCGACCGCAGTGGGGACTGTCCCGGTGGCGAGCGAACTCGACGAGCTATGGCCCCTGATCGACGCCGCCGAACGGCCCCGACTCGTCGTCTTGGGCGGCGACTCCGGGCTCGCAGCGGTGTTGACGGCACTGATGCGGACCGAACGGCTCGGGTTGGAGATCGGCTACGTGCCTTTCGAGCGAACCCCAGCGTCGAAGATCTATCGGACCGGAACTGGTGCAGTTGCGGCAGGCAATGCACTGCACGGGAAACCGGCCGAACTACCGCTCATTCGCGACGATGCCGGCGTGGCGATCGTCGGTCGAGCGGTCGTCAGCGGTCGGGCGGGTGCCGAACTCGAGGGTGAGGCATACGTGGACGACACCAGGCTGTTCAGCGGAACAATCGCTGCGGTGCACGTGGAACCGACCCTCGAGATGCCCGGGTTACGTGCCTACTCCGACAGCGGGCGACGCCTTTCCCGCAAGCGCTGGGTCAGCGGACGCGCGATGCAACTCGGCACTGTGGAGGCGGTTCTGCAGCGCGACGGCATCCCCGACTCGCGCCGCGTGAAACGGACCGCCTTCTATCGGCACCACGAACCGTGGAAGCTGGTCCAGCCTCGATGAGGACCGCCGTGCGGCCCAGTCCGATCTTCCTGGGTGTCGTGGCCTTGGCGATCGCGGGAGGCGCGCTCGCTTGGACCGCTGATCTCGATTCGTGGCTCGCCAAAGCGGGCGTGGTGATTCTCGTCGTCTTCGGCTGGATCGTCTCGGTGTGCCTGCACGAATTCGCACACGCGTACACGGCATGGCGCGCGGGCGATCGTGAAGTCGAGGTGCGCGGCTATCTGACGCTGAACCCGCTCAAGTACAGCCATCCGCTGCTGTCCATCGGACTTCCCGTCCTGTTCATCGCGCTGGGTGGCATCGGCTTGCCTGGCGGCGCGGTCTATGTGCGGTCCGGGATGTTCGGTCCGAAGGTGCAGCGCCAGATCAGCCTCGCCGGACCGTTCGTGAACGCAGCCTGCGCGGTCGTACTACTGGTCGTGGTCCGGGTGTTCGGCAGCGCTGAAACCCATTCGGCATTTTGGTTCGGCATGAGCTTCCTCGCGTTCCTGCAGGTCACCGCGACCGTGTTGAACCTGCTCCCCGTCCCCGGGCTCGACGGCTATGGTGCCATCGAGCCATCGTTGAGCCGCGAAACCCAGCGAGCGCTCGAACAATTCAAAACCTACGGACTGCTCGTTCTGATGGCCGTGCTGTTCGTCCCGCAGATCAACGCCATCTTCTTCGACGCCATCTACGGGCTTTTCGAGCTGTCCGGCATTCCGTCGTGGTGGTCGAGCAACGGGGCATACCTCACGCAGTTCTGGCGATAGGTCCTGTGCGTGAGTTTGGCCCCCAGAGGGGCCAAACTCACGCACAGTTCCTACGGGCGCCGCGCGGTGACTGTGGCGAGGGTGAGTGCCACACAAATATCTGCGAGTTCGGTCGTCGATTCCTTGGGGTCCCGCAGCCAGGCCTCGATGAGCTGATTCACCCCGCCCACGACGAACAACGCGCCGCGGCGAAGGTCCGCGGGATCGGCGGGTTCGAAACCAAGCAGTCCGGGCCCGTAGTGCAGGACCAGCTCGACGATCGTGTCGAGCATCCGATCGCGACCTTCGCGAAGACCCGCGATGTTCGACTCGGTTGTCAGAATTCGGTGACTGTGCGGATCGGCAGCGACGGCGTCCAGAAATGCGGTGAACGCTGTGCGCAGCTTGGCACCGAGGTCTCCCGGATCCGCGAGACTCGCAGTGACCATTGTCGCGGTCAGTTCTGTGCGAAGCTGGTCGGCGATCGCGACCAGCAAGTCGTCACGGTTCGGAAACTGCTCGTAGAAGTACCGCGGCGTCAGCCCAGACGCGCTGCACACGCCCCGGACCGTCACCTCGGCGATTCCGGATTCGCCCCAGATTCGCTTACCCGCTTCGAGGAGTTTGCGACGGCGTTCGGCGCGACGGTCCAGCGCACTGATTCCGCCGTAGTCACGCACCACGTTTGATCGGGCCATTGACTGAATCCTAGCCCGTCCCTATATTTGGAACACATTCGTTATCCAAATCGACGACTCAAAGGAGAGCCGCGATGAACCCGACCGTTCCGACGCGCCATCCCGACGCGCCCAGGGGGGTTCCGGCGACGGTGCAGGTGTTCGCCACCGCATTGGGCCTGCGCAAACCCGACGCCGAGCAATGGCAGAAACTCGGGGAGAACCTCGTCGTCGGCGACGAACCCATGGACCGGCTGGTCGAATGGATGGCTGCTTCCGGGATGAAAGAGATGCGGGCGTTGTTCGATCGCGCGCTGACCGACGGCATCGCCAGCGTGCCGGAAGCCCCGCAACCGTTGCGCGAGTTCTTCCTCGAAGTGGAGGCCACACCCGACTGGGTCGACATGGACAAGATTCGTCGCGGCGCGAAGGTCCTGACCAGCACGGGTGCTGACGGCATGTACGTGGCGCGGGATGTCGCACTGCAAGGCGGGTACATGTTCTCCGGTTTCAACAAGACGCTGCTACGGACCGGCGCGCTGGAGAAGGGCTCCAACCAACGTTTCGCCGAGACGATGCAATGGGCTTTGGATGTCGTTTCCGAAGACGGTATGTCGCCGCTGGGTGTCGGCTATCGCTCCACAATCCGGGTCCGGCTCATCCACGCGTTCGTGCGTCGGCATGTCGCTGCGATGCCGGACTGGAACAGTGCCGAATGGGGGCTGCCGGTCAACCAGACAGACATGGTCGCGACGTTGGTTGGTGCACTGATCACGCCCGTTCTGGGTGGCGTCGGGCTGGGCATGGTGTACTCGCCGGCAGATCTGGACGCGCTTGCCCACCTCACGCGTTACGTCGGTTGGCTGATCGGTGTGCACGAGGAGTCGCTACCAGTGAGTTTCCGCGACGCGGTCCGAGTGCTCCTGCACACCCTCAGCGCACTGTCGAATCCGGACGAGACGACCAAGACTCTGGCTGTTCCGATGTCGACCGACCCGCTTCTGTGGTCCTACGACCGCCTGCCGAAGCTGCGTCGCCGCATCGCGCGATCGCAACATCTCTCGTTGACGGCGACCGTCCTCGGCCCCCGCGCGATGCGGTCGATGGGTCTGCCTCCTTACGTGCTGCCGTGGTACCCACTGCTTCGGATTCCGATAAACGCGGCCCACTCTGCGGTGCGATTCTTGCCCGGCGGCCTCGATCGAGCCGCCGACCGCGGCGCGCGCGAGCACGCAGCGTTCTTCGCGACCATCACAGGCGGCGCCGCCACGACTATCGGCGCCTCGGCAAGTCACATCGGACGAGCGGCGTAGAGCTACCGACCGTCCGTGACCGCCACACGATGGTCCGTTGCGAGCTTCGGAATCACGGGACGGTCCCCCTCAGATTCGCGACGGACAAGTCGTTCACATATCGGCGAGCAAAGCCTCGACCGCCCGCTCTGCCAGCGCAGCAATGGTTTTCGACGGATTGCGACCGATCGCGCGTGGGACTATCGCGCCGTCCATCACGTACAACCCCTGGTGGCCGAATACTTTGCCTACATCATCGACGACGCCCGCCGCCGGCGATGCCGCCATATTGCATCCGCCCAAGGGGTGTGGCGTGACGAGTCCCTTGAACAACCCCCAGCTAGGTAACCGGATCGGGTAGCCGCCGGTCGCCTTGCTGAGGCGAACATGCATCTCCTCCATGGCGTCGATCGCTTGCTCGGATCGGGCCGGGTTCCAATTCAGCTTCATGGCCGTTCGCCAGGGCCGCAGCCACGACCTTCCCAGATAGAAATCGCCGTCAGCGGCGTCGATCGCCTGGCCGAACCACGGCATGACGGAACCGAAACCGCCGCGTCGGGATAGCCAGGCCCAGAAGCGACCCGGCTTCGTGTCTGCCTCGAAAATCACGTTGGCCAAATTGGGAATGCCGCCGTCCTCGATGAAGAAGCGGGCAGGCGGGTACCCGTCCAGAAAGCTGATTGCCGATGTAATCGTCGGTCCATTGGTCGGCTGCGGACTTCGACTCTTGTACTTGGCCGGAGTGAGGAAATCACCATTCGAACTCCACCCTCGGCCGAGTGCGCGCGGAAGCGTCGTCAACCCGCGCTGTCGCGATCGCAGCAGGATCTCGGTCGAACCGATTGATCCCGCAGCCAGAATCAGCCGAGGCGCGACGATCTCGCTGGGCACCGCCTTCCCAGACGAGTAGTCGACATAATGCACGCGCCAGCCGCCGGACGCCCCGGAGATATGACTGACCTGGCAGTGCGCCCGGATCTCGGTCTGGTCGTTGGTCTGCGCCTTGGCCAAATAGTTCAGGTCGAGCGTCTTCTTCGCGCCGGTCGCACACCCGATGTCGCAGTTGCCACAGAACGTGCAACTCGCGAAGTCGACGGCGAGTTCGAGACGTTCGAACTTCGCGCCCTCGCCGATTGCGACGGCAGCCTCCTGCAGCAGGTTCATTCGACTGACCGGCCGATCGACGGGGACCCGCTGCGGGCTCAACATCGTCGACACGCGCTCGTAGTACGGCGCCAACACGGCTCCGTTGATCGCCGATGGCCACCCGGATTCGAAGACCTTCGAATCTGCGTCGATACACACATTGGCGTAGATCAACGACCCGCCGCCGACGCCTGCTCCACACACGACAGTCATATCGCCGTCCAACCGGCGAACATCCATCCAGCCGTCACGCTCGAGGGGATTCTTCGGGTCGTAGAACCAGTTCTTCCCGGATTCAGCCGGAGTGTCCTCGGTTCTCCACTTTCGGCCGCGTTCCAACATGAGGACCCGCTTACCCGCCGTCGCGAGCCTGCATGCCGCGACCGCGCCGCCGAATCCGCTGCCGACGATCACCACGTCGGGAGTGCCGTTCGTGGTCATGGCCGCCGCCGCAGGATGTAGGTGCAGACCAGCGCCCATGCGAAGAACGTGAGGTAGCGAACAACCGCGAAGTGCCGCAACGGCCACACCACGCCGGTCCCCCGCATCGTTGCAATCGACGCTACAAGGCCCAACACGTTCAAGCGGAGAATGCCGCTTGCGACGACAACGCCCGCCCCGCCCTTGGCAGTTCGTACCTCGACAAGCAAGGTCGTTGTGGCGGGCCACATTCGCCATGGGCCCGCGATTTCGACCCGCTTGACGCCGCGTAGCCAATGTTCGACGCCGTCGAGCAGGATCGGCGCTTCGTAGATCATCAGCGACGCGCGATCCCCAGCCGGAGAGAACAGGTTGAAATCGCCTTTGCTGGTTGCATGTTGGGCACCCCAGCGCGGGATCTCGAACGCAGCGTTCAAGTTTCCGCGATGGTGCGTATCCGTGAGAAATGCTGCGATGTCGTCGATGTCGATTCTTGCTCGTAGCGCGATCCCCGATGAACCGCGTGTGCGGTAGCCCTTGCGGGGATCGGTGACGCCTTTGGCGAGCTGCCCGGTCATTACCTCGTGAAAAGTCATCCCGCTCATGTCATTCCCTGTTCAGCTCGTCGAGAATGAACGGAAAGACCTCGGTCGCAGCGTCTTTGCCGAGAAAAATGTCGAGGTGACCATAGCCGTGCATCTTCTGGAAGGTGTGCCTACCTGGCGCGACCTTTTCGAAGAAGTCGAAGGTCGCCGCCATCCCGGTCGGCACGAAGCAACGGTTCATCGAACCCGTCATGAAGACGAACCGCGCGTCCGTTTTCGGCATCTGCGAGGCGAATCGCAGCGGCAGTACCGACAGCGGGTACTTACCGGTCGATACCAGTTCACCGGCTTTGAGGCTCGCTTGAATCTGTTCGAAAAAGGCAATCGGCGCCCAGCCGACCTCACCCTTGATCCAGTCATGGGTCGCGTCGTCGAGATTCTCGTGGCGCCAGAGGACCGGCCAGCCTGCCCCGTACACGACACTCGACATCCGGCATACGGGGTTGCGGCATTCTCGGTGCAGCAGCATCAACGACCGCGTGACCTTCGCCCAGAACCCCGGAGCGTGATATCCCCACTGCGCATCCATACCGTCGACGCGATGCCGCAGCGCGCCCATGGCGAACGGCATCTTGATGTCCATCAAGGTCCGGACATCGGCGTGCAACGCAATCGCATTGCTCACGACGGTCGTCACTTTGGGCAGGTCAGGGAGCAAGCCGGCGCAGATCGACATCATGAAACTCGTCGAACCCTGGCAATGCACGAGTGCTTTCATCGTGTCCCACCCGGTCACTTCGCCGATCTTCGCGACTGCCGCGGGGTGGTCGTGCACCGCCGCATCGTCGAGGGTGAAATCGCTCGGCTCGACATCGATGCTTGCCCGCCAGTTCAGCATCCAGACGTCGTAGCCCGCGTCGGCGAGCACGTGCGGCAATGGCCTCGCGACGGGTGGATTGAAGATGTTGGACCGCACGCTCATCCCGTGGACGAGCATCACCGGACCGCGGTATGGATCGGGCGGCGTCAAGCGAAGAAAGAACAGCGGCTTTCCGTCGCCCGCATTGAACTCGATCCTTGTGAAGTCAGACAACCGAGCCCCTCCCGGTCACCCCGACTGGAAATTGTTCAGTGCAAGTCTCGCCGGTATCCGGTCGGAGGACATGCGTAATCGACTACCTGTTCTCGGCCCTCACGGCTGCGCCGAGGGCAGTGCGATCGGCGACCGCCAGTTTGGCGCAGGCCCGATAGATGTGGCCTTCGACAGTTCTGACCGACACAACGAGCCGATCAGCGATCGCACGGTTGGACAACCCGTCGGCGATCATGATGCCGATCTCTCGTTCCCGTGTGGTGAGCGGAAGCGCCCTCGCACCGGTCGCGAGCGCGGGTGTGAGCGCATTCCCGCACAGCGCCGAAAGCCGTTGGGCGGCCGCGGCCGCCGCGAGCTCGCTCGACCGCTCGCCCGAGTTGGCGTACGCAGTTGCAGCGAGGGCTGAGGTGTCCGCTGCGATGAGCAGCATGCCCAGTTCTTCGAAATCTGCTGCGACGGCGTCGAGCGCGCGACCGTCGCGCGCGCTCAGCGCCGAGCTCATGCGGACTGCGACCGCGGCGAATGCGCCGGGCACCGCTCGTGCTCGCTCCCCGAGTTCGACCGCGACCGACTCGTCGCCGAATTGAGCAGCGGCCATGAGCATCTTGGTCGCGACCGCCAGCTGGTCGCCTTCGATTGCTGAAACCGCCGCCTCACGCGCCAGCGCCTGTGCGCGGACCTGATCGTCGTCGCACGCCGCCATCCACGCCCGTGCGAGCAGCAACTCCGGCCGGAAGATGCCAACATTGTCGCCGTTGAGATGTTCGGTTCGCTCCATCGCGTCGCGCGCTTCTTCGCGTCGCCCGAGGGCGGCTGCCACTTGAGTAAGACTCGCCAGCGCCAGCATCGCCCACGAGTACCCGGTTCCTTCCAGTGCCGCGGCGGCCTGGCGCAGTTCGGCGAACGCCGCATCCAGCCGTCCAGCCGCGAACAGCACTCGACCCAGCAGCACCCCTCCCAGCGAGCGGCCGGGCTGCTGCTGTTCGGCGAAGTCGACGTAATGCCGGGCGAGTTTCTCGGCCTCGTCGATCCGGCCCGTCATCACCAGCGCAAATGTCTGGCCGAGTCCGCAGGTGTATCTGATGTTGCCGGTCTCGGACAACAGAGCAGCTTCGAGACCTGGCACCGCCAGCGGCTCGACCTCGTCGAAGCGACCGGAGAATGCCAGCCCGACGGCACCGCTCGACGCAGCCCAGGCCCGCGCGAGCGGTGGGCTTCCCGGCGAACTCATCACCCGCGCAACCGTTTTCAGCGACTCCGGAATTCGGTTCTCGAACAGCATGAACGTCGCGTCCAACGCATCGAGAAGGTCATGCACCATCCGCTCGGTCGCGCGGGTCCTGATCAGTTCGAGGAGCGCTCGCCCCTCCTCGGGGCTACCCAGCGGCCAGAACAGATTGGCAGCACGTGGAAGCCCCCACATGACCAACTCGATCTCGGACAGATCGCCCGGATCGTATTGCCCCAGCTCGGTTTCGGCCTCCTTTCCTCGACCGGTCCAGGCCAGCGCGTACGCAAGATAGATCGACGCGAACAGTCCCCCGTCACTGTCTTTCGCGCCGCGGGCGAGTCGTTCGCCCAGTTCCATCGCCCCGACCCGAAGCGTGTCGCGCGCGGCATCGATGAGGATCTCGGCTGTCGGCGGCGAGTCGCTGTCCAGACCGAGCGCAGCGAGCCGGATCCTGTCGACGACGTGCTCCGGTTTGCGGACCGAGATTCGCCGCACCACCTCGCCGCGGATCCGGCGGGCGGCAAGCATCGGCGTGCTCTTGCTCAGGACCTCGCCGTAGAGCGGATGCCCCAGCCGGACAACGAGCCCCGCTTGTCCGCGCGCAACACGGACAAGCCCGTCACGCTCGGCAGCCTCGACCGCCTCTTCGGAGCTGAGATCGGTCAGCACGTCGAGATCGAGCGGCTCGCAGAACGACAGCAGCTCCAGCACGCGGCGTTCCTCCTGCGACAGCCGATCGATTCGGCTCGCCACCAGCGTGTTCAGGTGCGGGGTGATCGCCGCTTCGCCCCGCAGCTGCCACACACCCGCGACCTCGCGCAACGCGCCGCTCGACATCGCGCCTTCGATGAGATGGCGCAGGAAGAGTGGGTTTCCTTCGGAGACGCGGAAGATCCGGTCTGCGCTGGATGCCTCCAGCGGTCCGCCGAGGACGGTCTCTGCAAGTTCGACGGTCTGTTCGCTGGTGAACGCGGACAGCTCGATGCGCGTAAGCCATTCGTCTTTCCAGAGCGCGGTGATCGCGTCGGGCGCAAGTTCGGAGTCTCGGATGGTCACGACCAGTCTTGTGGAACCGCCCATCGCCAACTGGTGCACCAACGTCGCCGAGAAATTGTCGAGCAGATGAGCGTCGTCGATGCCGATTATCGATCCGCCGAGCCCAGCGACGAGCTCGTTTCTCGCGGTACGCAGCACCGTCGCCGGCTCGATGGGACTGCTGATCGAGATCAAATGAGCGAACGCCCCCAGCGGAACGTTGCGCGCGGTCTCGGTCCCGACGACCCAGCGAAACGGCTTCCCCGAAACGCGCACAGCCTCTTTCGCGAGAGTCGTCTTGCCGACTCCGGCGCCGCCGGTGAGGACGACCCCGTTCGCGCTGCTCGTCAGGCGCAACGATGCAACGATCGCATCGAGCTGCGCAGCTCTACCCAGCGCCGGCCACACGGTCCCCATGTATGGATCTTATTGGCCGAATGTGACTTTCTGCCTGGTAGCGGTCAATGCAAATAGACGAATCCTGGGTGCGGGTCGACAACCGCGGACCCCGTCGCCCCGATCTGGACCATCGCGGCGACGACGCCACCCTTACCCGCGACGACCGTCGCAGACCGCATCGAACCGACCCCTGCTGCGACGCACTGGTCGGCGACAAGTCGCTGCACGCCCCCCGACATCGATTCCAGGTTGAACCACACGATCGCGAGCGGCACACGCTCGATCGGCGATCCGACGCCGCCGTCCAGACTGAACCGGACGACATCGGGGTCCCCGAGCACCCGCGTCGCGCGAGCAAGCGGATTCGGTCCGTCGATGTAGTGCGGTTGCACCTGAAATGGGCTGGCGGACAGTCGGGCTGGCTCCATCGTGGAAATTCCGAGGTCGAGCAGGCACCGCGCCGCATCGATCGCGTCACGGTCCCCGCTCGCAGCACGGTCTGCCAGCGCGGCCTCGGCCGACTCCAGGCGGAATCGGTCGAACAGGTCCGGATACGACGGCAAGAACATGCAGGTCCCCTTGATCCAGACTGCGGCCCCCCTCGTGGCCGCAGTCTGGGTTCGACGTTATTGACGCGCGAGGCCGCGGGCGCGAGTAGTGCACTACCTCATTAGGCGAGCAACTCCCTCAGCTGCGAATTCGGCTCGATCACCCGGACCACCGCGCCACCCGACGCGGTCGCCACGCCGTAACGGCCCATGCTCGTGTCACGCGGCACCAGCAGCCAGTCCTCTGTCCACCGGTCGATGTGCGCGATGTCGAGCAACGGACCTGGACCTAGTGCACGCTCGTCGGCGCGGTCCGTCAGGAGCACCACAGGCCGATCCGCGCCGAGCAGACACACCCCTTCGCTGGGGAACCACATCGTGCGCAGCCCGATATCGAGCCAGCCACCGATTGCCAGGTCCATGTCGGCGACCGGGTGCACCGAGCAGAGCAGTGCGGGGCGCAGCCCGGCAGCGAATCGCCCCAGAGGAGCGCGCTCGGCACCTGCCGCAAGCTCGCCGAGCGTGTGCGCAGTCGATCGCAGTTCCGTGGCCTGCACTCGATAGCGCACGTCGCGACCGGTTTTCCCTGCGGTGACCAGCCCCGCGTCGCGCAAGATCGCCAGATGCTTCGTGATCGCCTGCCGCGTGACCGCGATGTGGCCGAGTAGCTCGGTCGCCGACATGGGACCATGGCGCGCAACTGCGTCGAGGATCGCGCTGCGCGTGCTGTCGGCAAGCGCGGCGAACACCGGTGCCGTCATCGATGCCTCCAGAATGTGCAATCGATCGGTTGCGTATTCGAGGGAGCCTAGCGCGCGTCGATACCGGATGATGGGTGTTGACCGAGTGCCGGAAGGGTCGAGAAGGGAAGTCGGAAAATGGAATCGGCCCTGAAGCCGGGTGACGTATTCGCTGGATACACCATCCAGGGGATCATCGGTACCGGTGGCATGGGCGCGGTCTACCTTGCGCGCCACCCCAACCTTCCACGCCTTGTCGCACTGAAATTGCTGCACCGGTCGTTGACCGGCGACAACAGCGTGCGCGCGCGGTTCGAGCACGAAGCCGCGCACGCAGCCCGCCTCGAGCATCCCAACATCGTCGCCGTGTACGACCGCGGCCGCGTCGGCGACCAACTGTGGATCGCCATGCAATACGTCGCAGGGACCGATGCAGGCAAGCTCGTCGCACGCGGACCGGTTCCACCACAACGCGCACTGCACATCATCACCGAGGTCGCGAAGGCGCTCGATCACGCGCATCGTCTCGGAATCCTGCATCGCGACGTCAAGCCGGCCAACATCCTTCTCGCCGAGGGCACCTACGACGACGCGGACGAGCGCGTCTTTCTCACCGATTTCGGCATCGCAAAAGCGCTCGACGAGACCGGCCACCTGACGCAGACAGGGATCTTGCTCGCCACGCTGCACTATGCGTCGCCCGAGCAACTGGAAGGAAGGCCGCTCGACGGTCGGTCCGACGTGTACTCGTTGGGCTGCACGCTCTACCACCTGGTGACAGGGCATCCTCCGTACGAGGCGCCCAGCGCAGGCGGCATCATCATGGGCCACGTCAGCCGTCCGATTCCGAGGCCGACGAGCTTCGTCGCTGCCGTACCCCCTGCCTTCGACGACGTCATCGCACGGGCGCTCGCAAAGAACCGCGACGAGCGATACAGCACCTGCATGGAGTTGGCGACGGCCGCGCGCCATGCCGCCCAGTTCCCCCGACGGCCTGCACCGGAGCCCACGGTCCTGCGGGACCAGGTGCGGCCACCAACTCCCCAACCGTGGCAACACCAGCCGGTTTCGCCCGCGCCGTCGACATCGTTTCTGCACCGACCGATCGCCGCCGTCCTCGCGGTGCTGGTCGCGATTGCGTGTGTCGTGGGTTTTGCGATCTGGCGGGTGAACAACCAAAGCTCCAACGATTCGAGCGCAGACGCCGCGAAGAATCCAGGCAATGCCTTTCAAGGCATGTACAACGTCAAGATCCAGTCGAATGTCTACAACGGCGTCGCTGTCGCTCCGGACAAGCTCGAGAAACCGCTGGAGGTGGTCTGGGAGGTCCGGTCGCAGTGCGACGGCAAGGCGGGTGAATGCGTCGCAGTCGCCTCGTCGAAGACGCCCGGCACCGACGGCTATTTCACGCTCGACCGCATGGAGTTTCGCTACACAGACGGCAGGTGGGTTCGCAATTTTGTACCTGAACAGCGAATTTGTCGTTCCGCGGAGACGCAGGAGGAGCAGCACGAAACCTGGGTCGCCATTCAGACCATCACACTGACGGCCCCGACCCAACCGACCGACGGACCCATCGAGCGCCTGTCCGGAAAGGCGGTCACCACCCAAGGCGGGACCTGCCGCGGAATTTGGGAGTCGACGATGGACCTGGTCCGCAGCGGCGATCTGCCTGCCGACACCGCACCGTTGACCGACGCCAACCCGGCCGACCCCGGCAATCCGAACCCTCCCGGAGCCGCGTTTCGCGGCACCTACGAACTCACGACGACGCTGACCTCGACCCCGCCCGGTAGCGAGTCCGCAAACAGAACCCCGGTCGTCGAACGATGGACAGCGTCACCCGCGTGCACACACGATGGGAACGAGTGCGTGGTCGTCTTGTCCAGACCCGAGACCGACCACCCGCGCGTCTTCAAGTTCGTCGACGGCGCGTTCGAACAGTCCTATCAAGCCGTGAAGTCGAAATGCGACTCTGGGGTCGATGCAGGCAATCCGCGCTACCTCGATGTTCTGAAGCCGACCACCACGGGTGCCGGGCCTGCGCAGAAGTTGACCGGTACGACGACGATCACCTTCACCGGCGCCTGCCCAGGCGTTTGGAAATTCACCATCGACGCGGTTCGCATCGGCGAGTGAGCACCGCTCAGGGCAAACCTTCGAAATAGAGCCGAACGCCGTCACAGATGTCGAGGACGTCGCCGTCCGACACCTGGAAGGGCTCGTCGGGCCGAAGGCGTTCCGCGGGCTGGCCGCCGCGCAACAGGAAAGTGCCGTTGGTGCTGTTCAGGTCGACCGCGAACACATGCCAGCCGTCGATTCGGATACTCAGGTGCGAGCGCGAAATCGCCCGAGTCGGACTGCGGACCGTGATCAGATGCGGCACATCGCCTTCCGTGGCCTGCTTGACGCTCGGCCGCGCGCCCAGCACCATCGACCCGACCAACGGGACGTTGGTTCCGTTCGACATCCGAATCGTGCCGAGCGACGGGCGCTCGACAGGCCGAGGTTCGCCCTCCAGCCCTTGGCCGCACAGGAGGCATTCGGTGCGGTCCGGCGGGTTGGAATGTCCTGCAGGGCATGCCAATCCGAGCACCATCGGCGCTTCGGCAGGTTGCGGCAATTTGATGTCCTGCGCGACTGCGCCACCGACGGGATTCCACGCTCTCGTAAGTCCGTCGTGGTCCCCGATCGCCTGCCCAGGAGCGCGTTCGACGACGGGCGCCGCAGGTGGCGGTGGCGCCCCGGTTCGAAACGTCGGCTCGGGCACACCGACGGCGGGCCCGGGCGTTTTGGTGAGCACTGGCGGCGCGGGTTCGGGTTCTGGAGGTGCTTCGGCGACCACGGCTGCGACCGGCTCGGGCTCAGGCGGCGGGGCCGACTCCGGCTCAGGCACGGGTTCTTGTTCTGGTTCCGGTTCTGGTTCGGAAACGTTCCAATGCAACGTGATCTCGTTGGCGAGCACGATTCCCGAGACGATCGGCAGTTCGATGGTCGCGCCAGGGCCGCCGCCGCGCACGATCGCGGTCGCCAGCGGCGCGTCGCGGCCGTCGGCGTGATCGCCTTTGTGATCGCGAAGGTCGGCGACGACTTCACCACGCGCGGAAGACTTTCCGTTGCCGCGGGGACCGGCGTCGCGCAGGACGATCGCATACGACGGCACCGGACCTGCCTCGTCGAGCATTGTTCGCAGCGCGGCTTCATCGGCACCGGTCAGCATCGCTTCGTACAACGCCTTGACGCGGTGGGGCTCGACACTCGGCGGGACGAAGACGGCTCCACGATCGCAGATCACGGCAGGCCAGCCGCCCGGTCTGTAGGTGTGGGCCATGGGGATCAGCCTCGTAGCACCGGCAACGGGGCGGTTTCATCGGTCGGCGCGTCGGCGTGGATCGCGTCGACGATGACAACGGTGACATTGTCGTGGCCACCGGCCTCGATCGCGGTGCGGACGAGTTCGTCCGCCGCCGCCTGTGGATCTTCGATTGTGCGCAGCACCTCTTCGATGCCGCCGTCTTCGATCTCTTTCGTCAGTCCGTCCGAACAGACGAGGATCCGGTCGCCCGCGACCATCGGCAACAGCCACACATCTGCCGGGTAGTCCGTCTTGGGCAGGATCGCGCGGGTGACGATGTTGCGGATCGGGTGGAAATTCGCCGACGACGGATTGATGTCGCCGGAGTCGATGAGCTCTTGGATCGCCGAATGATCGACGGTCACTTGTGCGAAGCCACCGGCGTCGAGCCGGTAGGTCCGCGAATCGCCGATGTTGACGACCATCCAGTACGGCACCGAATCCTGGACTGTGACGATGACGCCGCTCAGCGTCGTACCCGGCGGGCGACCGTCGACCTCGATCTTCGAGATTCGCTCTCGCGCCTCCGCGAGACTCGAGGTCAACATGTCGCCGGTGACCGGCACGCGTCCAGCCAGACCCGCCATCGCGGCAACGGCCTCACGACTCGCGATATCACCCGCAGACTGACCGCCCATGCCGTCGGCGACGACGAACACTGGCGGGTCCGTGCAATACGAATCTTGGTTGGCAGACCGAACGGAGCCCACGTCGGTCGCAACCCCCCAGTTGAGGGTCGCGCCGGCGATCACCGAGCTCTCTGTCATCGCTGCACTCCGAATCTGCGGGCACCCATGTGGATGGTAGCGCCAGGAGGCGTCCGAACGCGTACGCCCGGCATAAGCCGCGCCAGCCGTCCTGTTGTTTCCACAACGGACCCATTTGTGGACGCTCTGTCGCGCACCCACAGGCCCGCGTCGTCGAGCCCGAATTCGAGGTGAGTTTTCGACATCGAGAAGGTGTCGTCGTCGATAGCAACGAGGTGAATGACCTTCTCCCCCGGCAACGGCGATGGCGCTCGACCGATGAGTCCGGCACCGGCGACTGCGATCACAGACCCGTCATCGAATGCCAAATGCCATTGCCGCTCGGGTCGATCCCAGCGAGTGACGACGATCGGCGGCGGGACTGCCATGGGCTCGGCCGCATTCTCGTCGTCCAGCCACGGCGGCAACGGCGTACTGCCGCCTGACGAGAGTTGCCCGTCTTCTCTTTGGGCTGGTTTCTTCCGACCGGACCATCGCGCGAACACGCCACCGAACCGTGACCTCGAACTTAGCGACGGTGGATTACGCATCGGATCCATTCCCGCTCTTTCTTGTGGCTCCGGTTTTCTTGTGCGCAGAGCTTCCTTCGGATTCCCTGGGATGCGCTTAAAGAAACCTTGGATCCGAGCCTCAGCTGGGCAGTTGGAGCCGCAATTCACTCACGTCCGTGACAGCGCCGTCTGCGCCGCGGACCTCGACCCGAATGGGCTCACCGGTCGCCGCTTCGACGACGGACAGCGGCGCGCCCTCGGCGCCTTGGAGATGCTTGTCGCCCCACTGCATGAGGGCCATGACTACCGGCAACAGGTCCGCGCCCTTCTCGGTCAGGATGTATTCGTAGCGGGTGCGCTGACCCGGCTCTTGGTAGGGCTGTTTGTCGAGCAGCCCTGCCGCGGTCAAGTCTTTCAGCCGGGTCGCGGCGACGGCCTGCGTGATCCCGACACGCTGCGCGAAGTCGTCGAAGCGGGTGGTGCCATACAACGCCTCGCGCAGGATCAAGATCGCCGACCGGGTGCCGACAACCTCCATGGCCTTGCCGATCGAGCAGCGAGAGGTCTTCCATCGCGAGCGGTCTGCGAGGACGTCGTCGAGCTGAATTGCGGACATGTGATCCATTCTACGGCTAACTTGCCCAATCCATAGTCAGCTCGTATCCTGACTATAGAGTTCCAAAGTCAGCGTCGATGGAAGGGATCAAGAAATCATGAGGGATGCAGTAATCGTCGAGGCAGTCAGAACTCCGGTGGGCAAAGGAAAGCCGAACGGTGCATTGCACGACATCCACCCGGTCGATCTGTTCGCACACAGCCTCCGCGCGGTCGTCGAGCGGTCCGGAATCGATCCGGCGCTCATAGACGACGTCATCGGTGGCTGTGTCACGCAGGTCGACGAGCAGGCATACAACATCACCCGCAGCGCGCTGCTTGCCGCCGGTTACCCCGAGTCGGTCCCAGGCACGACGATCGACCGCCAATGCGGAAGCAGCCAGCAGGCAGTGCATTTCGCCGCGCAGGGCGTGCTGTCCGGGGCGTACGACATCGTCGTCGCCGGCGGTGTCGAGTCGATGGGACGCGAGCCGATGGGCAGCAACATCCGCGACGGTTCGCCTTGGAGTCCGGCACTGGCCCAGCGCTATCCGGATGGGCTTGTCCCGCAGGGGATCAGCGCAGAGCTGATCGCGTCGCGCTGGAACCTCTCACGCACGCAACTCGACGAGTTCGCCCTTCGCAGCCACGAAAAGGCAGCTGCGGCAACGCAAGGCGGACAATTCGCGAAGCAGTTCGTCACGCTCCCCGAACTCGCCGCCGACGAAGGCATCCGCCCAGGCGGCACCCTGGACCGGCTCGGCAGCTTGAAGCCGGCCTACTACAACGATGCCTGGGCACAGCGCTTCCCCGAGATCGGCTGGAACATCACGGCCGCCAACGCAAGTCAGATAAGCGACGGCAGCGCGGCAGTGCTGATCACGACCAGCGAGAAGGCCAAAGAACTCGGTCTGACGCCGATCGCCAGGTTGCACAGCTTCGCAGTCGTCGGCGACGATCCGCTGCTCATGCTGACGGCGATCATCCCCGCGACCGCAAAGGTGCTGGCACGGTCCGGGCTGTCGCTCGACGACATCGGCGTCTTCGAGGTCAACGAGGCCTTCGCGTCCGTGGTCCTCGCCTGGGCGCACGAAACCGGTGCGGACCTAGACCGAGTCAACGTTCATGGCGGAGCGCTCGCGATCGGCCACCCGCTCGGCGCGAGCGGTGCCCGCATCCTCACGACGATGCTGGGCGCCATGGCCGACCGCGGTGCTCGCTACGGTCTGCAGACGATGTGCGAGGCAGGTGGTCTGTCCAACGCGATGGTGCTCGAACGGCTTTAGTCAGCCGACGTTGATGCCGAAGTCCTTGACGATCCCGTAGAGGCCGGACGCATAGCCCTGGCCGATCGCGCGGAACTTCCACTCCGTACCTCGGCGGTAGAGCTCACCGAAGATCATTGCGGTTTCCGACGATGCGTCTTCAGTGAGGTCGTACCGGGCAAGTTCGGCCCCACTCGTGCGATCGACGACGCGGATATAGGCGTTGCGGACCTGGCCGAAGTTCTGCCGCCGGGCGTCGGCGTCGTGGATCGAGACGGGGAACACCACCGACTCGACCTGCGGCGTCAATGCCCGCAGATCGATGTTGATGCTTTCGTCGTCGCCTTCCCCCTCGCCGGTCAGGTTGTCGCCGGTGTGCTCGATCGCGCCGTCCGGCGACCGCAAGTTGTTGTAGAACACGAAGAAGTTGTCGTGCAGCGCTTTTCCGCCTGCGAGGCCGATCGCGCTCGCGTCGAGGTCGAAATCCTGGCCAGTCGTCGCCCGGACATCCCAGCCGAGTCCGATCGTCACTGCCGTGAGATTCGGCGACTCCTTCGACAACGAAACGTTGCCGCCTTTTGCCAGTGTCACGCCCATCCTGTAACCCTCCTGAACTTCGCAGCTTGCCTCGTCTCTTTCGAGCCTACCGAGACTCGCGACCTTCGTTGTGGGACTTTTTTGGAGTCCTGAGAGTCCAAGCGGCGCATTGCGAAGTTTGTCGGTATCGACGCGCACAATCGGTGCTATGGCTACCTGGAAACAGTTCTCGGACGAGGCGCCTGCTCTCGCCGAAGCGATCGCTGCGCGCTTCCGCGCCCACAAGCACCACATCATCGCGACCATCCGGCGCGATGGCTCGCCTCGAGTCAGCGGCACCGAGGTCGAGATGTTCGGCGACCTCCTCGTGCTCGGTTCGATGATCGGCGCCCGCAAGGCGCGCGACCTGCAGCGCGACCCGAGGTACGCGTTGCACAGCAATCCGGTCGACGAGAAGATGGCGGGCGGCGACGCGAAGGTCGCTGGTCGTGCGCGTGAACTGTCCGGCGACGAGAAAGAACAAACCGTCGCGCACTATCTCGAAAACCCTGGCGAGGCACATATTTTCGCGCTCGACATCGACGAGGCCGTGCTCACCACCGTCGACGACAAACACTTGTACGTCGACCTGTGGCGTCCCGGTCAGGCGGTCGTGCGCACTACCAAGTGATGTCCGGCTCCGGCGGGACGAACGGGTTGGGCACAGTCGGCGGGAGAGTAGCGAGCGCAGCCTTACGGTCGACACCCGTCACCTGCAGCAGGTCGACGATCGTCGAACGTAGCTGAGCGAGAACGACACTCGCCGACAGTCCGGCCTTACGCACCAGGTCGAAGCGAGCACCCGCCGCGACCGCCCGCAATTCGCGTTGCGCCTCCGCCAGACCAGGCCGGTCCTCGAGGCCGGCAAGCGTTGCCGACCGAACAGTTTCGACGGCGTGCGACAACTTTTCGACCTCGTCGACCAAACGTGGGTCGAGGATCTCGTCGTCGCGAACGAGTGACAGCGATCGGCGCACGAGGACGCGGATGTTGCGGACCGCATTGTCGAGCGGATCGGCGATCTCTGCCAACCTGGCGACCTTCGCCCGGGTGTTCCAATGCAACGGCGAGATGCGGCTGATCTCGTGGCCACCCCTCAGATCGTTTCGCAGCGCATCGATCTTGGCCTGAGTATCGCGGGCGAGATGGAGCGATTCCGCTATGGTCTTCGCGTTCTGCTCCATCAGTCCGTCGGCGCACATGCGGAGCACTTCCGCTGCCACACCGAGGATTTCGCCCGCAGTGTCCTTTGCACGCAGAATCGGATTGGTCGGGACCATCGCTACCACCGCGACGCCGACCAGCCCGCCGGTCAGGGCATCGATCATTCGATCGAAGCCGCCGTTTGCGCCTGGCGGGAGCAAGGTCGCAACCAACACGGCCGAACTCGCAGCCTGGACCGTGATGACCGGTCCGCCGTCGAGCAGCACCGCCGCAATCATCGCGAGAGCGACAACCAGAACGATCTGCCATGCTCCGCTGCCGATCATATTGATCAGCACGTCGCCGATTCCAACGCCGACCGCTACCCCGACCACCAACTCCACGGACCGGCGGAACCGTGCTCCCAGCGCTACACCGAGCGAGACGACAGCGGCAATCGGCGCGAAGAACGGCTTCTGGTGGCCGATCGGGACCGTCGCCACCCACCAGGCGCACCCAGCGGCCAGCGCGCATTGCAGGATCGGAATCGCAGTCAGCCGAAGGCGGCTCCACGATGCGCGCAGACGGGCCTTCCCGCGAGACGCATCCAGACGTAGTCGTCTATTCGATGCCAAGTTCTTCGGCTGCGCGAGGATCGCAGTCCTCCAGGAGGTCGAGGCATCGCGCGTATTCGTCGTTCTCGCCGATCTGCTTGGCGGCGAGCGCCAGCACTCCGACGCAACGCAGGAAGCCGCGGTTCGGTTCGTGGCTGTACGGCACCGGACCGAATCCCTTCCAGCCGTTGCGCCGCAACTGATCCAGGCCGCGGTGATATCCGGTGCGCGCGTAGGCATATGCCGTGATGACCGCGCCGTCACGCAAGGCCGCCTCGGCAAGATAAGCCCACGCGATCGACGCGGTGGGGTGGTCCGCGGCGACCTTTGCAGGTTCGGCGTGGTTGAGCAGTTCCGATTCGGCTTCATCGTCTCCGGGAAGCAAAGTCGGCTGTGGTCCGAGCAGGTCACCAAAAGACGTCATGAGCTACATTGTGCCTTTCGGGGTCTAGCGCGAGAAACGGGGTGAAGCGTGCCGAAGGACGAAAAGGCGCCGCAGCAGCCGAATGTCGACCCTGGGGAGTCGGTGCCGGATCCTGAGTCGACGCAGGCGATGGCTGCGATCGACGATTCCGAACCTGAAGACACCCCTACCGACAAGCCGTCTACTGCGGACAAGCCGATCGTCTCGGACGAGACCGCGCCGATGCCGGTCACACCGCCGCCGCCCGTCCCGCCGAAGGCACCTGCACCGAGGCGTGTTCCCCCACCGGCCGTTTCGCGACCGCCCGCCCCTCCGCAAGCAGGCCCGACGGCACCGACCCAGCCGATCAGGCGGGTCTCGCCGCCGCCACCGCGCCAGACTCATCCGCCGACCTCGCCGCCGAAAGCTCCGGCACCTCGTCCGCCGGTAGCGCCGCCGGTTTCGGTGGCCAAGCACCCCGAGCCGCCGGCGCCTGCTCCCCCGGCACCCACGCCGCCGCCCCCGCCCGTGGAGTCCGCGCCGAAGCCTCCACCGCCTCCCGCCGCGAAGCCGCAACGTGTGCTCCCCGCCGAGCCGCCGCCTCCCCGTAAGAAGGGTGGCAAGAAACTCCTCGTGCTCGCAGTGCTGGTCCTTCTGGCAGCTGCCGTCGTTGCCGGGGTCTGGGTAACGCGCAGCAGCGATTCCAGGAAGTCGACCGAAACTCAGGTCAAGGAATCGATCGAGCTGTTCGGACACGCCCTGACCACCGGTGACATCCAAACGCTGCGACGCACCACCTGCGGACCGTTCGGCGACTACTACAAACAGATTTCCGACGAGCGCTTCGCCGAGGTCTACAAAGCCGAGGTCGATCAGAAGTCGATCCCTGTGGTCCAGAGCGTCGGCCGGGTTTCGGTCACCGACGACACCGCTATCGCCGAGGTCACCGTCTACCGCAAGGCCGATCCGAGCAACCGCCTCACCCGGACCCTCAACCTGATGCACGTCGACGACGCGTGGAAGGTCTGCGAGCCACCAGCCTGACCCAACCAGCCTGACCCAACCCTCGTGAGTCTTTTTGGAGTCCAGGGACTCCAAAAAGACTCACGAGGGTTGGGGGTTGTGCAGTCTTAAGCGTTCGTTAAGCAAACTCCAACGACCCCGCGGCATTGTCTTTCATGGCTGGGGATCGGGTGCGGCGGAGGGGACCGCATCCGGTCCCTGCCTCATTGGTACCTAGCGCGAGGTCTCTTCGAAAACCATGGTGGTGGAACCGATTCGGATGGCGTCGCCGTTTCCGAGCAGCGCTCCGCCGTCGATCTGGTGACCGCGCAGGAACACCCCGTTCGCCGACTGCAAGTCTCTGATCAGCAATCCGGCCGGACTGGGTTTGATCTGCGCGTGATAGCGACTTACCTTCGGGTCGTCGAGTTCGAGATCGTTGTCGGTCATGCGGCCGATCCGAAGTCCGTCCGCCGGTATCGCCACCGTCCGACCGTCCTCGACCCGCAACCGCCCACGCCGGACCGCGTTCGGCATTTCACCGACGGTTTCACTCATTGCCTTCGCCAGCCGCTCCGCCTGACCGATCGACCCGGGCACGAGCGGCTCCTGCCGCAGAACCTGCTGCTCGAGCTGGACGAGAGCCGGACTCGGATCGATGCCCAACTCCTCGGCCAGGATCGCCCGGACCCTACGACACGCATCCAGCGCCTCGGCCTGACGATTCGACAAGTACAGCGCCGTGATCAGCTGGCCCCACAACGGTTCGCGCAGCGGAAACTCGCCGGTCAATGCGATCAGTTCACCGACGACCGCGCTCGCGCGGCCGCAGGCGAGGTCGGCGTCGATTCGTGCCGACACCGTCAGGAGTCGCTCCTCTTCGACGGCCGCAGCGAAATCGTCGGCGAACTGCAGCCCACGTAAGTCCGAAAGAGCCTTGCCACTCCACTCGGCGAGGGCCGCTGCGAAATGCTTCGCTGCGGCAGCCGCGTCGCCCGCCTCGGCAGCCTTCGTCCCCGCCGCGCGGGCTGCCTCGAACCTGCCGAGATCGCATTCACCATCGTCGATGTGCAACTTGTAGCCGGGCGACGCGGTCGCCAAGATCGCCTGCGCGTCGACTCCCGCGTTGCGCAACGTCTTTCGCAGGTTCGACACGAACACTTGCAGGCTCGATGCGTACGCGTCGGGCGCGTCGTTGTCCCACACGGCATCGGCGAGCGCTTCCGACGGGACTGCCCGCCGACGATTGACCGCGAGCAGCGCAATCATCGTGCGCGGCTTAGGACCGCCCACCGGAAGCGGAACACCGTCGACCATCAGCTGCACTGGACCGAGAACGCGCAGGTCGACGCGCGGGCTCGCCACAGGACTACGCCTAGCCGGCGCTGACTGAACGACCCGCGGACTTCAGGTCGTTGCATGCCTCGATCACGCGGGCGGTCATGTTGGCTTCGGCCTTCTTGAGGTAGCCACGCGGGTCGTAGACCTTCTTGTTGCCCACGTCGCCATCGACCTTCAGCACACCGTCGTAGTTGGCGAACATATGGCCGGCGATCGGGCGCGTGAACGCGTACTGCGTGTCGGTGTCGACGTTCATCTTGACGACGCCGAACTTCAGCGCATCGTCGATCTCGGACTTCAGCGAGCCGGACCCGCCGTGGAAGACGAAATCGAATGGATGTGAGCCCTCGGGTAGTCCGAGCTTGGCGGCGGCGACACGCTGGCCTTCTGCCAGGACCTCCGGCTTGAGGACGACGTTGCCCGGCTTGTACACACCGTGGACGTTGCCGAAGGTTGCGGCAAGCAGGTACAGACCGTTCTCGCCATGGCCGAGCGCGTCGATGGTCTTCTCGAAATCTTCGGGTGTGGTGTAGAGCTTCTCGTTGATCTCGGCTTCGACGCCGTCCTCTTCGCCACCGACGACGCCGATTTCGACCTCGAGAATGATCTTCGCGGCCGCAGCGGCTTTCAGCAGTTCCTTGGCGATCTCGAGGTTCTCGTCGATCGGGATTGCCGAGCCGTCCCACATGTGGGACTGGAACAGCGGGTTCTTGCCAGCGTTCACACGCTCCTGCGAAATGGCGAGCAGCGGACGCACGTAGGTGTCCAGCTTGTCCTTGGGGCAGTGGTCGGTGTGCAGCGCGATGGTCACGTCGTACTTCGCGGCGATCACGTGCGTGAACTCGGCCAGCGCCGTCGCGCCGACGACCATGTCTTTGATACCGAGGCCCGAACCGAATTCGGCGCCACCGGTAGAGAACTGGATGATGCCATCGCTACCCGCATCGGCGAAGCCCTTGATGGCAGCGTTGATGGTTTCCGATGACGTGCAGTTGATCGCGGGGAAGGCGAAGGCGTGCTCTTTCGCCCGACCAAGCATCTCGGCATAGACCTCGGGAGTCGCGATAGGCACTGAACAGACCTCCGTGTGCGTCGTGAATCCGCCCGGATCAGGGCGGCTTTGAATCTCGCTGCCTAATACCCTAGGACAGACGAGCTTCGTACCGGTACCGAACCCGGACCTCGTGGTATAGAACGCGCTCACCGCCGGTATTGCGGCGACCACCTGCGCGACGCCGGTACTGTAGGGCAGGTGATTGAGCTGGCGGCCTCGGATGCTGTGACGACGAACTTGGCATTGATGCCGCAATGGTTGGACCCGATGTATCTCCTGAACGAGAAGTTCGCGAGCGTGGTGATTCCGGCCATCCTGGTCATCGTGTTCATCGAGACCGGACTGCTGTTCCCGCTGCTCCCGGGCGATTCGCTGCTGTTCACGGGCGGGCTCCTCGCAGCCCAAGACGGCGATCCGAACATCTGGATTCTGGTTCCGGCAGTCGCTTTGACGGCCATTGCGGGCGATCAGTGCGCGTACTGGATCGGACGCAGGATCGGTCCGGCGCTGTTCAACAAGGAAGATTCGCGATTCTTCAAGCAGAAATATGTGACCGAATCGCACGCCTTCTTCGAGAAGTACGGGCCGAAGACGATCATCCTGGCCCGATTCGTTCCGATTGTCAGAACCTTCACGCCTGTTCTCGCGGGTGTGTCGAAGATGACGTACCGCAAGTTCCTCACCTTCGACATCGTCGGCGGCATCTTGTGGGGCGGCGGCGTCACAATCCTCGGTTACTTCCTCGGCAACGTCGGCTTCATCCGCGACAACGTCGAGGGAATCTTTTTGCTCATCGTGTTGCTCTCCGTCTTGCCGGCGATCATCCACGTCGCGCAACGCGTGCGCGCAGGTCGTAAGCCCGTCGATCTTGCCGATCCGGTCGCGACCCCGAACGAGCCTGCTGGCTGAGTATGAATGCTGCGTCGCACGGTTTCGGCGTTCTCGAAACCGCTGGTCCAGTGGTCGTGTGGGTAGTTGTCCTCACGCTCGTATTTCTCGAATGCGCTCTGATCATCGGGTTGTTCCTCCCTGGCGATTCAATGCTGATCACAGCAGGCATCGTTCTCGCGACGCACACCACGGGCGGTCAGCAAGCCTGGGCCTTGTCGGTCGGTGCGATGATCGCCGCGATCGCGGGCAATCAGGTCGGCTATGTCATCGGCCACCGGACCGGGGCAAAGCTGGTTGCCAGACGCGACGGCAAATATCTGAACACCGCGAACCTCCATCGGGTCAACGGAATGCTGGACCGCCATGGTTTCTGGGCGGTCCTGGTCTCGCGTTGGATCCCCTGGGTGCGGACGCTGTGCCCGCTGGTCGCAGGCGCCGCCAAGATGGACCACACGAAGTACACGATCGCCAGCACGCTCGGAGCCATCGTGTGGGCGCCGGTTCTACTGTTGCTCGGCTTCTACTGCGGGACGTTCCTGCACCGCATCTCATGGCTCATGCCGGTTGTCATCGGAGTGATGGTGGCGGTCCTCGTTATCGGAACGATCCTCGGGATCCGGCACTACTACCAGGAGATGGCCAAGCCCGCCGAAGAGGTCGAGGTCGACGAGGTCGAGCACGAGCTCTGAATCACGACGCGATCCGTGCCGCGGCTTCCATGAGCATCCAGCCGCTGAGCTGAACCGAGAGGTCGCGTTCACCGAAAGACGACGACGACACCGACCCGCCACTGAGCACTGCCACCGAGTCCCCCAGGTCCGGCACGCGCGCCTTGATGGACCACTCCGGACCGAACAACGGCAGACCGTCGACTGCCAGGCTGTTCTCCCACGCTGCTTCGGCAGACGCCAGCACGATCCGTGCGGCAGTTTCGCGGGCAAGGACGTCGGCATCACTGTCGCCGGGCAGCACCCGCGCGACGAGCGCGAGATAACGCGCGAGAATCCCGTCGAACAGGCCGCCGTCGCCGCCGTCCGACCCGACGATCACCCCGTTTGTCGTGAGCCGCTGCTCGACCGCCGCGACGAGCGAATGCACACGTGCACTGTGGCGCGGTTCCCCCAGCTGGACTGCCAATTCCGTTTCGAGGCCGAGCACGACGCCCTGACAGTAGGTGTAGATGTTGCGTTCCAAGCCGCCGGCGGCTGGACGAGTGCCGTCGAAAATCAGGCCGGTCTCCGGATCGCGCAGGGTCACGTCGAGCCAGTCCGCCATTTCCTGTGCGCGCCACACCTTTCCGGTGCGAAGCAGCAGGATTCCTGCCGGACCGTTCGCCGGTGCGTTGTAGAAGTTCGAGCCGACGCACCATGGAATGCCGCCACCTGCCTCGGGTGCCCATGACTGGTAGAGCTCGGACTCGAGGGCACCGACAGCGCGACGGAAGTCGATCAGCTGCGTCAGTTGCGCGCGTTCGAGGGCGATGCCGAGCCATGCCATGTCGTCGTAGTACTTGTTGGTCCAGCCAGTGAGGTTGCGAACCCGGACGCCCCGGGCGATGCGTGCGATTCGGCGCTTCCGCGCCGGGGTGGGCTCCCGCTCCGCAGCGTCGACCGCGCAGTCGATCAGATGGGCCTGCCACCAGTAGTGCCAACGCAGCATGAACCGCTCGTCGGGGACGGCGGGCCAGCCGACCACTCCGAGCCTGGTACCCGGCAGGCCCCAGACCCGCCGAAGGTGTCGTGCCTCGATCGCACGTTCCGCTGCGTCGGCGCGTGCCGACCACTCCGCTTGCATAGTCATGATCTTGTCCGATGCGTCGTAGAATCTGCGCGTGAATCGCGCTACCACGCCGTCCCGAGATCGGCGTGTCGGCGAATCCACGCGTGCATCGCAATTCCGGCCGCGACGCCGGCGTTGATGCTGCGCGTAGAACCGAACTGCGCTATGGAGACAGTCATTTCGGCGCCGTCGCGCGCATCGTTGCTCACTCCCGGACCTTCCTGCCCGAACAACAGCAGGCACGCACGCGGCAGTTCCGCCGTTTCGATCGGGACCGAGCCGGGTGTGTTGTCGACTGCGACGACAACAAGGTTCGACGCAGCTGCGAACTCGAGCAAGGCGGCGACATCGGGATGATGAATGATCCGCTGGTAGCGGTCGGTCACCATCGCTCCGCGCCGATTCCATCGCCGTCGTCCGACGATATGCACAGCCTCTGCAGCGAACGCGTTGGCTGTGCGCACGACGGTGCCGATGTTCGAGTCGTGGCCGAAGTTCTCGATCGCCACGTGCAAGCTGTGGCGGCGAGTATCGATATCGGCGACGATCGCGTCGCGGGTCCAGTACCGGTACGCATCGACGACGTTGCGCCGGTCACCGAGCTCGAGCAACTCGGCGTCGTACCGCGGGTCGGTCGGCGGCGGCGTCCCGTATTCGGTCAGCCATGGCCCGACCCCATTGGGGTGTTCGGCCCACTCGGTGGGGCCGGGCTCGTCGGCAGACATGGTCAGGATCGGGTCAGCACTCGACTGGCGGTCCGAACGATCCAATCCGGTGAATACTTCGCGGCTGCCGCAAACGCCTTGCCCTGCAGGCCGACGACGTAGTGCACCGTCGGAATCCAGCTGCGCTTCTTGGTCGCGTTCCAGACCTCGTCGGCAACATTCTCCGGTGTGAGCTTTACGCCGAGCGACTTCGTCGAACCGGTCTCGACTCCGTCGATCATCTTGGTCTGCACGAAGAGCGGGAAGATTGCGATGACGCGAACGTCGTCTCGACGCCATTCCAGATCCAGCGCCTCCGTCAGGCTCTTCACCGCGGCTTTGGTTGCGCCGTAGGTCGCAAGTTCCGGCTGGCCGTAGAACGCCGACGCCGAGCACATGTTCACGACCTGCGCGCCTTTGGTCGCCCGCAAGTACGGGAATGCCGTTTGCGAGCCGTGGACCACGCCACCGAAGTTGATGTCGATCATCTTTTGGTGCGTGGCGGAATCCATCTCGTCGAATCGCCCGGCGGTCAGCACGCCTGCGTTGTTGATCAGCACGTCGAGCCGTTCGTGTACGGACCAGAAGTTCTTCAGCGCCGAGCGCCATTGCGCTGGATCGGCGACGTTCATCAGCCCTGCGTACGAGGCGCCGCCCGCCTTGCCGATCTCCTCACGCAACGAGCGCAAGCCTGGTTCGTCGACGTCGTATATGCCGACCAGGTAACCCTCTCGCGCGAAGCGCAATGCGGTCGCGCGACCGATGCCGGAAGCGGCACCGGTGATGAACACAGTCGGTTTACTCATACGGGCCAGAATAATTGCCCTGAATCAGTGGGTCGCTCCGCTCCGGCCGGTCACGCGGATCGGCGGCGCAGTGTCGCGGCTCCGCCGGCGAGTAGAACGACCGCGAAAGCGACGATGATCAACAGGTCACGCCACATGAGATTTGTCGGCAGCGGATACGTCTCGATTTCCCCGAGCGCCTCGGCGGCATAACGCAGCGGGACCGCATGGCTCACCGCCTGCAGCACCGACGACATGTCCTCGCGCGGCCAAATCAGCCCGCACAGCAAGATCTGCGGAACGACAACGGCGGGCATGAATTGCAGCGCCTGGAATTCCGTACGGGCGAATGCGCTGGTCAACAGGCCTGTCGACGAGCCGAGAACCGCGGTCGCCGCGGCGATCACGATCACCACAGCTGGGCTTCCTTGCGATTGCAGGCCGAGCAGCAAATAGCTGACCGCCGTCGCGATTACTGCTTGGACGACGGCCACCATCGCGAACGCGATGCCGTAGCCGAACAGCAGATCGAGCTTGTGCACCGGCGTGCTCAACAGACGCTCTAGCGTTCCGCTGACTCGCTCACGAAGCATGGCGACGCTTGTGACGAGAAACATAGAAACGAAGGGAAAGATGCCGAGCAGCATGAGCCCGATCTGATCGAAGATGTCGGGTCGGTCGGCAAAGATGTTTTTCAGCAAGATGAGGAGCACGCTCGGCACCAGCAGCAGGACCGCCAAGGTCCGGTGGTCGTGCCGAATTTGCGTGAGCACACGAAGGACTGTGTTCAGCGTGATCTTGATCGACATGGTCGCCTCAGCTTTTCGCTGGTTGGAGTTGGTTCAGGATCAGCCGCAGGAACGCTTCCTCCAAATTGGGAGCACCTGTGGCGTGCAGCAGCGAGGCCGGGGCGTCGTCGGCCAGCAGTCGGCCTTCGCGGAGCAGTAGAAGCCGTTCGCAGCGTTCCGCCTCGTCCATGACATGACTCGAGATCAGCAGTGTCGTCCCGGCGGCAGCCAACGCGTGGAACTGCTGCCACAGGTCGCGCCGTAATACTGGGTCGAGCCCCACCGTCGGCTCGTCCAGCACGAGGACCGCTGGGTTCGCGACGAGAGCACACGCAAGCGAAACGCGCGCTTGCTGACCACCCGAGAGGGAGTTGACCATCTGGTTCGCGATGTCGCCGAGCCCCACAGCCCGGACCGCTTCGTCTGCCGCATTTCGGGATACGCCGTAGTTGACGGCGAAGTAGCGGACGTTCTGCCGAATCGTCAAGTCGCCGTATACCGATGGCGATTGCGTGACGTAGCCGACCTTGCTGCGCAGCGCGGGCGAGCCAGCCGGAGTACCCAGAACGGTCACCGTCCCGGACGTAATCTTCTGCACGCCCACGATCGACCGCAGCAACGTAGTTTTGCCGGAGCCGCTCGGACCGAGCAACCCAGTCACGCTGCCTGCTGCGACGGTGAAACCGACGCTGTCGAGTACGCACTTGCCGCCCCGATTCACGACAAGGTCGTCGACTGCGATGGCATGTTCATGTGGTTTGTCCATCGAATCCCCTTATGCCGGTGCCGTTATCGAGATCGGCTTGTTGACGTTGGTCACCTGCACTGCGAGCGTTGCCGACTTTCCGTCTCGTCCTGTGAATGTCAAGTTGGTCCGCAGCGGTGCATGCGGCGCTCTGACTCGCAGCCATACCGTGAAGGTCGCGTCAGAACCTGCTGTCGGAATAAGCTCTGCCAGAACATCTTCAGGCACGGTTCCGACGATCTTGAAAGCTTCTACACCCGCGACGTCTTCCTTGCCTTGCGTCGTGGCGTCGCGAATCTGGCTGAGCGTGTGGCCCAATCCCCTTTCAGGGTCGAGCATTCGAGCCGGGCTGGGCACCGTGGCGGCAATCTGCGGCGGCGCAGGCAGGTACTTGCCGCTCGGTCCCACGACGAAGAGCATGCCGTCCGATTCCGCGAATTCGACCCGCTGACCCCCCGGCTTGCGGACCGCAATACCGTGCGCCGCAGGAGGTTTGCGGGTGACATCGGCGTCGACACTCTCGACTGCCAAACCATCGCCGTCTGCCGTCAGGAGAATATGCGCGCTCCGCACGTCTTTCGTTGCCGCTGCGGCGTTTCGAATCATCAACTGGGCGTCCGGTAGTCCGCCGGAACCGTCCCCCGCGCAGCCTGCGACCGACAGGGCCGCCAACAGGGCGCATGCGAGCGTGGCCACGGATCTCATGCATGAGGCTTACCACAACGGCGACCGTTGCCGTCGAGCCCGCATCGTCTCTATTAAGGGGTACTAATTGATCAATAAACCAACGTCTTACCACGCGATAATTAGTCGAACGTACCGATCCTGCAAATCACGTTCGGGTCGGGCATTACCAGACCGTGCATTCCGATGTCAGGTAAATGCGACTTTTACGATTGGGTTCGTCGGCTGGGGCGAACCGCCTTGCGGTTCGATGGAAAGTGCCCACGCTGTTGCGTCGCCGACGTCGGTGACAACCGCCGTGGTCGTCGGTGCGATCGCGTCCGTAGCGATGAGCCCGGCAGAGACCGGGTTGCCACTGCTGGGGATCAGCCACATCTGGTACACCGTGTCAGCGGCAGGCTTCGCAACATCGTTCATGATGACCACCGCAGCGTGCTCTTTGCGGGAGTAAACGACGGTTGCTGTGCCTCCGGTGGCCACCGCCGCATCGGCAGTTCGAGCATCGGGAGCATCCAGAACCGTGGCTGCCGTCGACGGTGTTTGCTCCGGCTGCAGCTGCTGCCCGATGAAGACGCCGCCGGCAAGGAGGACCACAGCTGCCGCTGCCGCTGCCACAGCTATACGCCAGCGTCCACTCTTCGCCGTGCGGCGTTCGGTCAACTCGTCGACCGCGGACTCTTCGACCGGTCGCTGGTTCGACTCCGCCATGATTTGGGCGAGCAAACGGCCGCGCAAAGCGGGCGGCGGTTCCACAAGAGTGACCGAACTGAGCGACGCGAGAGTCTCGTTAGTTTGCCGAACCGTTGCCTCGAAATCTGCCGATTCGGGGCCCGCGAGGATGTCGGCGACGCGGCGCTGTTCGTCCGAATCGAGGTTGTGCAGAGCGTGACCGTGCGCGAGATCGACGTACTCGTCGTTCATCAGCTCACCGCCAAACATCCTCGAAGTCGAATCAAACCGTCACGAATACGAGACTTGATGGCGGAAACCCCGACACCGAGGTGGTCTGCTACCTCGCGATACGTGTATCCACCATAGTAAGCCAGCTCAATCGATTCACGCTGACTGGAAGTAAGCGTGTTCAGACACTCCAAGACGGCTCGCCGTTCGATGCGATCCCACACTTCCTCGATGACGGTATCGAACTCACCGGGCAGATTGAGGGTGCCGTAGGTGAACTCGCGATCGGTGTGCGACTGCTCGGAGCGCACCCTGTCGACCGCACGCCGGTGTGCGAGCGTCATCAGCCATGCCGGAGCCGATCCCTTTGCTGGATCGAAGCTGGACGCCGTGCGCCAGACTTGAAGGTAAATCTCCTGGGTTGTCTCCTCGGCAAATCCTGCGTCTCGCAAGACACGTAACGCGACGCCGTAGACCCTGGCCGACGTGCGGTCGTAGAACGTCGCGAAAGCTTTGGCATCCCCACGGCCGACAAGCGCCAACAACTCTCCGAGCTCGCCTGCTTCGACTTTCCGCACAGCGAGCACACGCGAGACATCGGTCGGGCACTGCGGGTCGCTCGACGAGGAATCATCGCCGCCAGGCGGAACAGGGGAGTCACTAAAGGGACGTGCGGGCGTCACCATAGATACCTTAGTGCCCCACCCCGTGGTCTGGATCACAGATGGTTCAGATTTGCATGATCCAATTTTCGGAATTACTTCTTGTCAGAGGCATCTGACGGTTGTAAACATCAAAATTGCCGTCGCAGATTCAAATTCTTTCCCGTTTGCCCCTCTGGGCAACCGACTGAACGGTCTGCGCAGGACCCTCACTGGCCGTCTGTGAAGGTGATACGTACCGAGATCGGCGTGCTCTGCAGGGCACGAAATGTCGCACCCGTCAACGCACCGAAGACCGGGTTCGACGCGAACGTGCGCGAGCGAGCAACGACGTCGTCGTCGTGAACGAACTCCGCAGTCCCAGACCGCCACCGATTCCCTTGGCGCAGGCGCACTTTCGGGTCTGCGCCGATGTTACTGCCCCACCCGGAACGCGTGCCGTGCTGGCAGATCACCCAGGCACCGGTTTCGTCGAAGGATGCCGCGACAGGGACGCGACGAGCCAGGCCGGTCTTGCGACCGGTCGTCTCCAGGTCGGTGGCGAGCGATGTCTTGATGCCGATTCGGTCCAGCGCCCGGACCGTCGGGTTCGCGACATAGCGACCGATCGCGCGTTCGACCTTGAACTTACGCAGTGTCTTGTCGGACTTATTCTGTTGGGACACAGCGGAACTCCTTTTGCTTCGAAAGGCGTCGATGCCGTTTCGCTTGACCATGGTCACCGCCGTCTGCCACGAAGGCCGGCTCGGATCAGGATCGGTTCCTGCACCGAGGCGATGCAGTTGGTCGGTATGCCACTGTAGATCGAGCGCACCGTTGATGCTCTTGACGTTCGGATGCGTTGAGACCCGCGCCGGCAGGCCGAGCGTGATCCGTGGCGAGTGGAGGCGGTCCGTGCGTTCGGTGAGGACGTCAGCGGCCGCCGTCGGCGTGATCGCGGTCGGGCGTCCGAGCCCCACGACATCGCACGCACCCGACTCGACCGCGTCGAGCATCGCAACTCGAGACCGGAATCCACCGGTGACAGCGAGCGGGACGTGCGCGGCGGCATTGCGCACCGATTGCGCGTATTCCAAGAAGTAGGCCTCCCGCGCCTTCGTGCTCGCGGACTGCGTCGCTCCCTGACCCATCATCGCAGGCGATTCGTAACTGCCACCGCTGATTTCGATGAGATCGATCTTCTCAGCCGACAAGCGCTCGACGACCGACTGCGATTCCTCTTCGGTGAATCCACCACGCTGGAAGTCGGCCGAGTTGAGCTTGATACCGACTGCGAATCCGGGATTGACGACCGATCGGATGGCGCGCACCACTTCCAGAACGAATCGCATACGACGGTCCGGGTCGCCGCCCCAACGGTCGGTCCGTAGGTTCGCCAGCGGCGAAAGGAACTGTGACACAAGGTATCCGTGCGCACCGTGGATCTGCACGCCATTGAAACCCGCCGCCTCGGCGACGCGCGCGGCGGTGGCAAATCGCTCGACGATGTCGACGATTTCCTCGTCGGCCAGCTCACGCGGCGCGGGTGCGCCAGGAATTCCCATTGCGACAGCCGACGGAGCGACCGGCTTGTCGCGCGTCGCCAGTGGATTCGCCTGCCGTCCCGGGTGATTCAGCTGCATCCAGATCGGCACCCCGCCGTCCTGGGTCGTCTTCGCCCACCGCGACAGTGCGTCCAGATCACGATCATCGGTGATCACAACGTTGCCCGGCTCACCGAGGTGGCGGCGATCGACCATGACGTTTCCGGTGACGACGAGTCCATAGCCGCCCGCCGACCACCGGGCGTAGAGCCGTTCGAGCCGCTCGTCCGGCGCATTGCCCGCGTTGCCGAGGCCCTCACTGAGGGCAGACTTCATCAGGCGGTTCGGCAGAACCTGCCCGCATGGGAGCGTCAACGCATCGTGCAGAACGGCCATCTTCGGGGACTCCTCCGCCGGTCAATCAGTACACCGATTGGTCTACTTCAAGTACCGTAGTACACCGATCGTGATACCCGCAAGGGACGTCAGAGGTCGAGTGTGAGACGTCCACCGGCAGAGCGGGAAACGCAGATCAGCATCTCGCCACGCTCGCGATCCTCGTCGAGCAGAGTGACCTCGCGGTGTTGCGGAGTCCCCGCCAGCACATGAACAACGCATGTCCTGCAGAAGCCCTGCTGACACGAATAGGCGATGTCAGGACGGCTCTTCCTGATGACGTCGAGCGCGGTCCGGTCCGCAGGCACCTCGAGCACCTCACCCGTCTTGGCCAGCTCGACCTCGAATGCCACGCCGTCGACTACCGGTGGGGCGGAGAAGCGTTCGTAGTGAAACTCCACATCGGTGACTTCGCGAAGCACCTCGAGCATGCCCCCGATCATCGACACCGGGCCACAGCAGTACACAGCAGAGTGTTCGCGGACATCCGCCAACAACTCTTTGGCGTCGGGCAGGCCGTGCTCGTCGTCGGTCCGCACGGTCACGCGGTCGCCGAACGACTCGACCTCCTCCAGAAACGGCAAGGAGTCGCGGCTGCGGCCGGTGTAGGTCAACGTCCAGTCCAGCTTCAGCCGCTCCGCGAGCCGAGCCATCGGCAAAATCGGGGTGATACCGATGCCACCTGCGACGAAATGCAGTCGCTCCGAAGGGGATCCAAAGCCAGGCGCTGCGAACCCGAAGCCGTTGCGGGGTCCGCGCGCGATCAGCGCACTCCCTACGGTCAGGGTGTCGTGAATCTCGACCGAGCCACCGCCGCCGTCGGGAATGCGGCGAACTGCAATGCGGTACGTGCGTCGATCCGCCGGATCGCCGCACAACGAGTACTGACGCTGGCGTCCGGACGGCAGGCGCAGATCCAGATGCGCGCCGGGCCGCCACGCAGGCAACTCGCCGCCGCCGGGATCGACCAACACCAGACTGATCACGTTCTCGTCGTGCGCCTCGACGCGTCGCTCGCGCACGACCAACGTCATGCTGTCGTCGGACACCTTCGATACGACGTCACGTCGATTGATCAGCGTCGACGTCTTGATGTACGCCCCTACGAACTTCTCGTAGAAGCGCATCGTCGCATCGCGTTTGGGCTTGCCGTACAGATTGAGCGGGACCCCGTCCGGTATCGGCCGGCGACCCGTCACGGTAGCGACTTTCTGTCGCTTCGCTCCGGGGTCACGACGCGGCTGCTCTGGCTGCAGGCGATTTCGCCAAGTAGGCAAGCGCCTGCGCGGTACTGCCGACGGAATCGGGCGTGTAGCCCGGCTTCAGGCAGATCGCGAGGGTTTTCACGAGCATCGGCACGGTCGGCAGCGAACCCCGATACATCGAGCCGAACACTCGACCGATGACGCCTAGGTAGCCTGGGTTGTCGAGCGAGTCATCCTCGTGCACAAGATACTTCGTACCGCGGACGAGGAAGACGAGAAGGCTCGCGAACGCGATGACCATGGCGGTGTTACGGCGCGCGTAGCCCATGTCGAAGTAGACGGCGACGTCGTGCGCGACGTTGCGATGCTCTACTTCCTCGGCCCCGTGCCAGCGGTACAGGTCGAGCATGTCGGGATCGGCGTCGAAACTCTCCAGGTCCGCGTTGACCACCCAGTCGCCGAGGAACGCGAACATGTGCTCCAGACCAGAGATCACTGCGAGCCGCTCGAGCAAGTACTGCCGCTGCGCAACTTCGCCGAATTCCGGCCGCGGACCGAGCACCTTCCGGAAGATGAATTCCATCTGATCGGTGAACGGCTTCGAGTCGATGCCGTTGCCCTGGAGGAATTCGCCGATTGCCTTGTCGTGCGTCTCCGCGTGCATCGACTCCTGGCCGATGAACCCGAGGATGTCCTTGCGAAGCTTCTCGTCCTTGATCAGCGGCAGCGCCTCGCTGAAGGTCGAGCAGAACATCCGCTCACCCTCGGGGAGTAGCAAGGTGAGCGAGCTGATGAGATGCGAGGCGATCGGGTCCAACTGCATCCAGTGCAGTGGAGTCGCGGCCCAGCCGAACTTCACGTTGCGGGCGTGCAGCTCCACCTTGCCGGGATCGGTCTGGACGATCGGGTCGTCGGACTTGGTCCCACGGTTGAGAAGCCTCATCGCGTGCCCTCCTCGTTCACGGATTCGATGAACTGCACGGCCTTGTCGGCGATCACGCCGGGCTGCGAGTACGGCAGCCAATGGCCTGCCTGCACCTCGGTGCGGACGAGCCGGTCGACCCAGCGCTCGGTGTCGTCGTAGCCCTCGGGCCGCACAGCGACGTCACGCGTATTGAGAATGAGCTGCACCGGCACTGTGGTTGTGCGGGTACGCGGATTGCGGACGACGCGGGCAATGATGTTTGCCCTGTACAGCCGCAGGCCGTTGATCATGTCTTGTTTCAGGGTGTCGGCGAACTCGAGCTTCTCGCTCGGCAAGCCCTCCATCGCCCACAACAAGCGCGACCAGATCTTCTTGTTGCCCGCCGCCCGGAAGATGGCATCCGAGACGACCGGCGTCATGAACAGAAATGTGTAGGCCGACGCGGCCAATTGGCTGAACGGTCCGGCGAGGTTGCGTGGCGTGGGCTTCGAGAGCCGGTCACGGACCCACTTGCCCAGGTGATCGAGATTCGGACCGGAAATAGAGGTGTACGACGCAATGCGCTGCTCGGCATCGGGCTCACAGACCGCGTCCCATGCGACGACCGCACCCCAGTCGTGTGCGACGACATGAACCGGGGCATTGGGGCTGACCGCGTCGATCACGGCGAACAAGTCCTTGGAGAGCTCGGAAAGTTCGAAAGCGGAAGTCGCCGTCGGTGTAGTCGATTCGCCGAACCCGCGCATGTCGTAGGCGATGACGCGGAAGCGATCCGCCAAGCGGTCGATGACGCCGCTCCACAGGTGATGGGTGTCCGGCCAACCGTGTACCAGGATGATCGTCTCGGCATTGGAAGGTCCGTACTCGAACGCTGCGAGTTCGATCGGGCCGTTGGTTACGGTGAATCGACGGCCTGCGTCGAATACGCGCGGCGGGGCGATCTCACTGATCAACGTCATTGTCAACCTGTCCTTGAACGGTCCCGTACCGAGGGGCACGGTGTGTGTTACTGCGAGTACGGATACACCGACAATGGACGATAGGGCCCTAGTTGTCAAGCGGAGAGAGCACCGCTCACACTCTTGCCCCCACTACCCCTTGTGAGTCTTTTTGGAGTCCAGGGACTCCAAAAAGACTCACGAGGGTGGGGCGTGGCGCGCCTATCCTGGAAGGGAGGCAACCATGAACCACGAGCGCATCGTCCGGACTGTCCTCGGCATCGCGGCCGGGTATGTGATTCTGCTCGCGGTGTGGTCGAGCTGGTTGGTCGCCCACACTCCCCCGGATACCGTTCCGTTTCAGGTCGTCGGGCTCGTCGGTTTGTTCTTCTTCCTCATCGGGGTCGGCATGATGTTGGCGAACATTCCTTCACGCGAGAACCGTCGAATCCGCAAGAGTGGTCTCGAAGGATGGGCACGAATCGAGGGCGCACATCTGGTCGCGCGTACGGACCACGCATCCGAACTCACCGAACTCGACCTGGTCCTGACGGTGCCAGGGTCCGAGTCCTACAGCGGCCGGCTGGTGTTCGATGTCGCGCCGATCGACAAACCGCGGTTCGCGGTGGGCGAGACGATCTCGATTCGAGTCGATCCCCACAACAGGGACCGAATTGTGCTGTGCCCCTGAATAACGCGAGCGGCCCCGCACCTTGGCGAAGGTACGGGGCCGATCGAGGTTCGTGAGCTAGGCGTTGGCAGAAAGGGCGAGAACGACCTCGCTTTCGTTGCCCGGCAGATAGCGGACCTGCACCACCCTGCCGACCTGGACCTGCGACACGCTGCTCGGCGGAAGGAACTTCTCCACTCGCGTCGCGAAGGTCGAGCCATCCGGCCGCGTGACGATCAAACCGAGGTCGAGTCGCGAATTGCCGTTGCGAATTTCGCCGGGAACCGACAGCGACTGCACGACAGCCTGGGCTGCGACGCCCTTTGCTGCAATGTCCAGCTTCTCTTGCGTCGTAACGCCTTTCCGGATCATCGACTGGTCGAACGCCGCCTGAATCTGCGCCGTGTCGCCCGAACGATCGACCTCCACCTTGTCGGTGCGGTCCGCCAAGTAGCGGACCGGGAGTACCACGCCCGGGCGGAGCAGCGCCAACTCCGTCAGGGGCACGATCATTTTCGCGGATGACGGGAACACTTTCCCATCGGCGCCTTCTACGCTGAAGTCGATCCGCACCTGCGGCTGGTCGTTGAGCGTCGTTCCGGTCGGACGAACGCCCGTCACGGTTCCGATGCCGACCAACCCATTGCGAAATGCTGCGCTGTTCTTGCCAGTGAATGCGGCCATGATGCCGTCGCCGCTGAAGGCGAACACCATGATGGCGACCGTGATTGCGACGATCGGCCACACCATAGCTGCACTCGCCCAACCGAACACACCGCCGGTAGACCCGACCCACAGGTAGTAGCTGACCGACACAGCGACGAATGCGAGCGCGCCGATTCTGATGTTCGTCTTCATGATTTCGTCCCTAAGGTTGTTGGTGTCTGGGGTTGGTGCCCTGGATGCCCAGGGCGGTGGGGTGTAGCTGATGATCGGATGCCGCTTTTGTGGCTCGAAAGGAGTGGCTGCCCCGCCGTGCTGGACGCTCC